>CBDDLO010000004.1:0-36288 GCA_965230685.1 Bythopirellula sp. | reverse complement strand
TAAACCGATCCGGGGCGGCAGGAACTGCGTTCGACGCTATGTATGCGTACGGCATGGAATCAAACGTATTGCCCGAGTGATATACGTTCTCCTTGGTTGCGCCAAAGTTGTTTCGAATCGGAGTCGTGATTTCGGTTGTGTCGCAATCTGTCATTCGAATTAACCAATCGCCGATCGCATCATTCGTTTGGTTGGAGACGTAAGCGACGTAGTCAAAGCCCGAAAACTTTGAATTCGACGCGACAAACTTCGCGAATCCGTCGATCGTGTGCGCGACAATTGTTCCGACGTCCGCGCTAGCTTGCGAAATCGTCGAATCGTAGATTTCAACCGTGTTGCCGGCATAGACAATGACGAAATTGTTTTCTGACGAAATTTCGCTGTCTTCAATGATTAGCTTGGACGCCGCCGAATTATAGATGTGTATTGCGCGTTCGACGTTTGTAGCGGTGAACTTCTTCACGTTCATCGTTCCGCGTCCGATTCTAAGCGCGTACGTCGTATTGCCCGAAACCGTCTCCTGAATTGTGGGGTTAAACTCGCATGATTCGATCGAAAGAGAAGTCCCCAATTCCGATGCTGCGTCGACGAAGCATAGCGCATGGCCACCATTGAAGTAACAACGGCGAACCGTTACGTCGCCGTTAAACACGGACGCGAACGCCGCCATGCCGACATCCGACGTCGTCCAAGGAGAAGACGCGTTACAATCCTTGATTAGATTATTTGTCCCGCCGAAAAGCTTTATGCACCGTTTTCCAATGTTCGAAAACTTGCAACCGGCAATCAAAATTAAATCGATTCCGCGCGTCGTGTGAACCTGGATAGCGTCGGAATCCTCGTAAACCGGCACGTCGCTTCCATCGACGGAACGAACGTCGTCGAATTCGCAACGAACGATAGAACATATCCTAGATCCAGCTTCCACGAATATGGCTCGCGGCGCTCCCGGAGAATCACCTTGAACAGAGTTCGCAACACCTCGAATTCCGGAAAACGAACAATCCTCAAAAACGATATAGCCTGCATCCACGTCTTCGACTCGAACCGCGAATGATCCGAGCGTTGCGTTCTTGATGTCCTTAAACGTCGATTTCGTTATGAGATAGTTTTTCCCGGTTCCTTGAAGCCGCAAGATTTCTTGCGTCGTCGATCCGCCGCCGTCGAAAATCACACCCGCAATTGTCACATTGCCAGAAATATCGAGCGCGATCCCGTCGGGTACGTTAACGAGAATCTCCGCTCCATTGCCCTCGATATTCACGTCGGATGTTAGCACGATTGCGCTGTCGACGAGGTACGTGCTACCCTTTCGCAAAACGACTTTTTTCCCGGTCGCCAATGCCGCCTGTAGTGCCGCTGAATCCGACGTGGTTCCGTCACCGACTGCCCCGAATCGATGGACGTCGGCCACTGACGAATCGAACATCGTGTCGACCACATCGTCAAACGATTGCCGAACTCTAGCCGCGGTGTTTTCCTTGTTCGAATTGTCGGTGATCTTTGTACCGATCGACGTTTTGACCTGTGCGGCCGTTGCGTGAGCTGTCATGTCCGTATGCCTCGCTTTAAATCAGGTTCGTATAGTCGACGAGTCGACGTGTTCGGTACTTCACAACGTTTCCGAGTTCACCGTCGGGGAGCTTTTCGCCGTTCGCTTTCAATAGTGCCGGCTCCGATCCGTCCCACTGGATCAACTCATCAGTTGACGCCTTGTAATACTGGTAGCCGCGATTGACGATATCGCGCGTGAATGGCTCTGACGACAACGCGACGCGAACGGTCGCTCGATAGTATTCCGCACCGTTTTCGTACTGCGGTTGCGAGCATGTCACGCCCTCGTACCGCGCTTGCATCTTGTCGTAGTGCGTGTAGTAGTCGTCGTTACTGTTCAACGAGCTATGGTAATCGTTGTGAATGTCGGCGATCTCTTGGAGCGTTGCGAAGTTCTTTTCACAACAAAGTATCATCAGGTGATCGGTTTCTTGTAACGCTTCGTCGTAGTCCTGGCCGGCCGTGTTGGCGATCGGACCTAGTGTGTCGGCCGCCCTGGTCGTCGTCGTCGTCGGATCGACGTGCGCGTCAATGTTCCAAGCTTCATCGACCGTTTCCGAATACTCGCGGAACTCGAGCCAATAACGGCCCGGACGCAATAGCGGATCCGGCTCGGAATCGGACGGCCGCGATCCCGGCTCGAGCGGCGCATAGTTGCAAGTGATCACCCATTTCGTACCGGTATCATCTTGCGGGTGGTTCGTGATGTCGATTTTTTGGCAAAACAAACCCGTATCGGAATCGAGTACAACCGGAACTCCTCCGCTGATGTCGCGAATCTGGTACTGCTGCAATCGAACCGGAACCTCGTGCGGACCCACTGTCGAAGCGACCGCGTCCACATACATTGCGAGCGGATAGTCGCGCTCGCTTGTCCGGACGTCGATCACGACTGTCGCACTACCGCCGAACCGCTTGCCCGCGTAGTCGAGCGACGCATTCCACGGGCTAGGCCGAACTTTGATCTCGGTGATCGTCATAGCGGAATCGACCTCGCTGTCGGAGCGTTTGCGACGGCCGCCTTGATCCCGGAAAGTAGCTCGGTTTGCTTGACCGATTCGGCTAGGTGTTGTTTCGGAACGTCGTCTTTGGCGTTCCGAACGTTAGCGCGAAGTGCAAGAAATGCCGCACTAGTTCCGCGTTCGATGGCTGAATTGATCTTTGCCGGATCGTTGTCGACGAATGGCTTGTTCGCCATTGCCTTTCGTCTTGCCTCGACCGATTTGTCAAACTGTATGGCTCGTGCGTCCGCGGTGGCTGCCAATGCAAACGCCTTGCCCGGTGACATCCTTTGAACGTCGGTCGCTGTTTTGGCGATCAACTCGGCCGTTGGCTTCAATGCGTCCACGTTTGCCTTGGCGACGTTGAAAATCGACTTTGCCGACTTGAACAAACCCTTTCGAGCACCACTAGCCGCGACGGCCCGTTTCGCCTCGAGCTTTTCGCGTCGTCGATTGTTGGCGATCGCTTGAGCGTATCCCGCCTTGCCGAATCTCGCTTCGCCCTCGCGTTGTAGGAACATTGCCCGCTGTTGACGCTCGACGATTCTCGGATCGCCCGCCAACGATCGCGATTCGTCGCGGCCGTTCTTGCCACGGCTCGTCAAAAGCAACAAACCCTCGACCGTTTCCGCCACGCCCGGACCTAGCGTGATGACCAACTTATTCGCCGCCCCACCGAATGACTTTCGGAGCCGATCGAGTTGATCGTTCATTTTCTCGATATTTTTCGCTTCCTCATCCGAGAACGTGAGATTCAGTTTTTCCGCGTCCTTTTGCATTTTCTGCAAACCGGCGGAACCCATGTCGAGCATGTTGATCATGCTCGCGCCTTCCCGACCGAACAACTCGACCGCTATCCGTAGCTTGTCGCTCGAGTTCGTCATTCCCTTCATGCGGTCGGCGATTGCCTCGATCTGTTGTTCTGGTTTCATCCGGTTCAAGTTCTCGGCCGACAAACCGATTTCGTTCAACGTTTTGGAAATGATCTTCGAATCGCCTTGTGCGGCCTTCGAAATGTTCTTGATCATTCGTTGCGTCGAGTTGTTGAACTTCTCGGTAGATAGCCCCGATTGCTCCGCGGCGTGATGAAAACCGACGAGTCGATCCGTTGCAACTCCAAGCTTGCGTGCGGATTTGGCGATTCCGTCGATCCGCTCGGCCGACGACTTCAACGCCGCCGCCAATCCGGCCGCACTGATGCCGAGCCCGATACCGGTGACCGCGGTCGCAAAACTTCCGATCGGTCCGATCGCCTTTTTGGCGGTCGATGCCATGCTACGCGTTTCGGCCCGGAACTTGCGCACGTTTCGCACGGCTTTTTGCGTGTTCGCAATGACTCCGACGACGATGTTTCCGATGAGTGCCATTTACTTCGGTTCGGTTCGTGCGATCGATTCTCGGTCGCGTTGCTCTTGGAGTTCCTGGAGTGCCTTTTGATCGACCATTCCGTCGGGCAAAAAGTGCGTATAGTCGACTAATTCGTTTTCGTACGTGCTCTTGCTCGCTAGTTGGTTGCTGACGATTTTTGCGCTGTTTCTAACCGTCGCCGCGATCTGTCCCGCCATTTGCCAAGCGTCTCGATCAAGTCCGATGCGATACGCGATGATCCATTCCTCGAGTTGTTGTGGCGTGATCTCGTCGAGCATTGCGTCGACATCGATTCGGCCGACGTCACGCGCCAAACGGAACGCTGCTAACCGCCGCCCTCCGTTTGCCCTGAGTTTTTTTCCATCGCGTCTCGATCTGCGTCGGTGACTCCGTTCAATTCGTAGATCGCGTCGACGATCGCATCGATCACGCCCGCATCCGTCTTTGAAACGGCCTCCACGTCCGCGACCGTGTATTCCTTGACCGGATCGTCCGGACTGCTGACCACGCTTTCGACAACCCATCTCGCCTTCGCTTGCGGGTATTTGCTTTTGTCGACGTCGCCGTTTTCATCGAGCACGAAGGATTCGCAATCGGTTCGTTGGGCACTGCTAAGCGACTCAATACAAACGGTGCCGATTCGCGTCGGAACGTCTCGATATCGCTTTTTCATCGTCGCCAATATCGCGTCGCGGCCTGCGTAGGTTGTCACGTCTTGGTTTCTCCGTTCTGGTTGCGTTGTCGTTCGTCTCGAATTCTCGAGATCACCTTGATTCCGGTTCGTCGCCGTCCTTCACCACGCCGGCCGGTTGCTCGTGTTCGTCGACGCCTGCGTTATCGACTTCTTTGGCTTTGCCGTACCAATCCATGACGTCGGCGTTCGGATCGCCCGCGGCCGCCTCGATCGCTGCGTCACGTTCGGCGATTTTTAGTTTCACATCGCGCCGCGTTGCGTCGCTGATACCTGGCACTATGTAGTTGATCGGCGAACCGGGTTGTCGCAGCACGTAACCGATATGCTGCTCGACGTCCTCGATCTTCCCGTTCGGCAACTCGGCCGTTTCAACTAGGTAGATCATGTCCTGGCCCATGTCGCGCTTGACGATCACGACCTTTCCGCCCCTCATTCCACGAACTTTGGCGATGTGTGGTTGTATCTTGATCATTGTTTGACGCTGAAAACTGGTTTACCTAAACGGATCACAAACTATGTTGCTGCCGTGTGTCCAATCCCACCCGATCCGCCCTTAAATCGGAGCGAATAACCACCTTCCATGCGAGCATTGTTTTCGGCCGCGGCGTTCGTTCTCTTTTTCAACCAACCTAGCCCGGAACGAGTCGCTCCGGTCGAGCCGCCAACGGGAACGGGGTAAGTGATCGTGATGAGTTCCTCGACGCCGAGCTCGAGAAGTGCATCTGGATCGAATACGACGTCAATCGGAACCTCGTCGTGATTGATCGTAGTTCCCGGACAATATTGCATGTGATCGCCGACGTCCTGATCCAAACTCGCATCTTCGATGTCGTCGAGTTCCTCCGACCATTCGCCGATTCGAATGATTCGACCAACCGTTCCCGTCGATGCCAAAGTGATCGTTGCGCCGTTACCTGTTACGCACATAGCTAAACCTCGATTTGCTCGTGGGTGATTCGCAAGTCCTGCGAGTATTGAAAGTGCCAACCGTTCGAACCGTCGATCGGTGCCGTCGGCGTTTCCATCGAGTCGCGTTCGACCGTGATTCCGTGAACCCAAACGCGATTCTGTTTTCCCATGTATCCGCGATAGCTCGGCCCAGCCGTCGCGAGCCGAATCATTTCCGAAACGCGTTGAACCTTGACGTCGGCCGACTGAACGCGCGACATCACGTCGACCTGAATCGTCGCGGCAACCATGCCCGACTCGCCGCCGAGATCCGCAAACCGGCCGTTTCCGTTGCGATGGATCTTGACGGCTATCGCCGGTTTTTTGCCCTTCGGAACGCGGCCGGCGAAAATTGCGTCGTCTCCGATTTCGTTTCGAATCTCTTTGAATTGCCGCAAGTGATCACGCAACGCGGCGGTGATCTCCCCGACTTCTCCGTCGGAATATCGTCGCAACGCGTTTTGAATGGCCGTGATCACTGTTTCTTTGCCTTCGCACTTGCCTTGGCCGCGTACTCTCGCAACCACTGTTTAAACACTCGAATGAACGTTGCTCGCGTGTCGCTTTCGCTGTCCCAAAGTGCCGCCCGTAAATATGAGTCACCAACGATTCGGCCGACTCGCTTTCCGGTTGATTTGTGCCGCCTTAGTTTCGTTCCGAATTCCACAAATGACGCGTAATATGGCGCGATCGAGTTCTTGAACATCGCGCCCATAGAAACGCCGTGACCGCTTGTGTATCGTCGCGATCGCTTGAACGCCCGAACCTTGATCGAACTCTCGAGCTCGCCGGTATCGACCGGAGCATAGTTCCGAGCACGGTTCGAAACGGTTTTCGCTGCCTCGCGTGTCGCACGCGCAGATCCCTTCTTTTGAATTGACGGCTCGAACTCTCCGAGCATTTTGTCGAGCTCGCGGTCGCCCGTGACGGTTGCTTTCGCGTTCGGGTTTGCCATCTCATCCCGTCAACTCGTTTGCGCTAAGTCGCCAATATTCGTTCGCCTCGTCCTCGTTGATCGAGCCCTCGATCGCGAAAACGCGTTCTCCGAGTTTGCATCGCATCAAAGGATGAAATCGACGGTCATATCGAATCCGAATCGTGTGGCTTGTCATTTCCTCAGTTTGCTCGTCAATCGTGACCTGGCTCGAACTGTTCGGAACGATCTCCGCACGCGTTCGAAATACTGTCACCCACTCATCCGATGCAAAATCGAAATCGCTTTCGTCTCGGAGCTCTTGGAACTCCACTCGTTTCGTCAGTGTGCCGGCGCTCATGCGTCAATCGTGTAATTCGTTTTGAGCGTGTTGATCAAAGCCCCGGCCGATCCGCCGATCGATTTCGCTCCGACCGGTTCTCGGTTCTTGTAAGCGTCTCCAACGATCAACTTGATCGCGTGCTTTGCCGCCGCCGGTGGTTCCGCATGTCCGGCAACGAATCGGACAATGACCGCAACAAGCTGATTCCGAGCGACCGGCCAATGCGTCCCGGCTTGCGGGCAAACGATACCGTCGGAATGGTCAAAGTCCTCGAACGTTTGTTGGTTGCCGTCGCTGTCCGTGTATTCAATCTCCGTCACGCTTTCGACGGGATAACGTGGCAACACCAACGCCGCGTGCGGAAAGCACGACAACCGATATTCGAAGTTCCGCCGAGAAATCACGCGATGAGTAACGGTTTCGACGTATTCGGTCGCGGCCCGCACCATTTCGGCGATCTCGACGTCGTCGTCGCCGTGCGTCACGCGTAAATGCCGCTTGGCCTCGTGCAACGGAACAACGAGCGATTCGATCACGTCGGATTGTGTCGAAGTTGTCATGTCGTCATGCCCGCCTTTCTTGCGGACCGGCTCGACGCGTCGCCGCCGTCTCGATTCCGTCGCGAGTTCCGGTTTCGGCTTCGCCGCGTACGATGATTCCGTCGCCACGCGAAACGATCGTTACGGCTTCGCCCGGCGTGACCGTGTATGTCTTGCCGCCAAGCAAAGTTCGGCCGCTTTTCGTTCGGTAGTCGCGAGTGATTCGAATTCTCGGCATTTGTCTTGCGTCAAAGTTGAACGGGTGAAACTTGAGAAACGCCGCCGCTATGGATCCGGCGGCGTTCTGTCGAGTGCCACGCGAAAACACTAGGCCGTCAACTTGACTTCCATTTTCTTGACCGGAGCAACGCCGGCGTCGATCAACCGACCGTCAACGCGCTGGTGAAGGATGAAACCAACCATTCCTTGCTCGATGAAACGTTCGTTCGCTCTCTGAATTCCCATCATTCGAACTTGTCGAATCCAGAACTTCGAAAGTCGACCGTAAAGCAACGCGAATTCGGTTCCCGTGTCGGCAAGATGTGAGTTTTCGATTAACGGATCGCCGTCGAACAAATCGGGTTCGCCAGGAACGAGACCCGGCATCCATAACGGACGATTCGTCGTGTCGGTGATCGTCTTCATCATCTCGAGCACTTTGTTCGAGACCATCCAACCAACGCCCGGACCCTTGCGATACGGTCGCGCAACGCTGTGCTTGTGTTGGATCAACTGCCGCCAATCCAGCACGCCCGCGGTTGCGTTCGTCACGCCGGAATCCTCCGCTTCGGCGACGATGCCCGGAATCGTGTTCGATCCGATTGTCGCCCCGAGAGTGAACGCCCGGTTCTTGGTTTTTCCACAACGTTCGCCGGCTCGCTGACCAATCAATTCGGCCAAGTCCGTATCGGAGTCTTGCAAAGCCTCGATCGACACTTTGATGAACTTCGAGTGTAGGACGTGAGCGCCGAGAACGATCTGGTCGAACGTCAATTGACCATCGACACGCGTGTCGAGCTCGCCAACGAACGCACCTTCCTCGGACGTGTCGTCGTTTGTTGGAACCGGCCAAGGCGCACCCGTACCGGTTTCCTTGATGCTCGACGCCTCCATCATTCCCGAGACTTCTTGTTCCGCGAGCTCGATTTGAGCCATCATTTCATTCGCGACGAGGAAACCACCTAGCGGACCGCTCGACCCGGTCGGCTTGTCAAACGTGTCCATCGTGGTCACTTCTTGCGGCGCTCGTTGCTCCGCGTAAAAGTGCTCGACACGCTTGTGAGCTTCGGCCGCACTTCTCGGATAGCCTCGGAACGGTCCGCGGTTGTCCTTGTAGCGAAGTTCGGTTTCGGGGTTGTAAACATCGATGCCGTTCGCCTCGCAACGTTGCTTGAGATCCCACGGAGCACGGTTGCCTAGCATCCATGCACGTAGGGCCTGCTCGTTCGTCAAGCTTCGCGGATCCTTCTTGCGGCCGTGCTCGGTCGTTCCCGGCTCGTGATTTCTCAAATTGCCGTCCGGAACATCGTCGGCCGTTTCCTGCTTGTGCAAGTCGTCGGCGCGTTCCTTTAGGGCGGTCGCGTCCTCGTGCATCTTGTCGAACTTTTGACGCTCATCCGAGCTCATCGTTCGATCTTCTTTGTTGGCCGCGGTAAGAATGTCGCCGGCCTGTTTAACCAAGTCTGCTCTTTGCTCGAGCAACTGTTTTGCGGTTGTAGTCATTTTGTGCCTACCTTGCCGGCGAGCACTGACACGAATACGAAAAACGCGGCGACCCGCCGAGCTTTGATGAATGAAGATACATCTAGCTCGACAAATCGCCGCGTTCGTTGGAACGTAGCCGATTTGTTTACCGGCGTCGGTTTTGTGTCGCTTGGGACACGTCCGCCGACGCTTTGGCTAATTGAGTTGTTACGCGTTCAAATCTAGGAACGATTCGGCATTCTGTCAAATCCGATTGCTAGCGACTGCCTGACATATGCGCGAATATGCGCGCAATCCTAAACCGCTTCCGCTTCGGCTTGCTTTTGCCGGTCGGCGTCGATCTGGCGTTGATCCGCCTCGGATTCCTTCGACTCGAGCGACTTGCGGAATTCCTCGAAACTCGATCGAGCCTCGACAAATAGCTCGGATTCCGGCCCGTTGCCATCCTCCGAACGCAAACCGGCCGTGCTGGCCGAGTACGCCGGAAACGTGACCGGACCGACGTCGAACAACTTGGCGGCCGTGACCTCGCGAACGTGTAGATTTCTTTCCTCGTCGTCGTACCAACGCTCTCCGATTTCTCCGTCTTCGGTCTTGCGGATCGTGAACGAGAAACTCGATCCGGTCACGTCGCCGCGTTCCAAGTGTTGCGAAACGTCCCGGAAAACGTTGGTTTCGGCCGGATCGATTTCGTATTCCAAGCCCTCTTTTGACGACTTGAGCCGCATCGTTCCCGATTCGGTACGTCCGAGAACCATGTTCGGATCGTGGTTAAACAACCCGCGAACGTCGTCGCCGGTCTTTTTATCGACGGCCTCGTCGAACGCACCCGGCATGATTCGTTCGACGGCTCCGGTCCACAACGGAAACTCGGTTCGCGGCGTGCCGTCGTAAAATACGGCTCCGAGCCCTCCGATCCCTTTCGGTTCGTCGCCTTCGCCCCGTCGTTCGACTTTCGTTTGGTGGTTGCGTCGTTCCATCTTTTCACCCTTCGAATGGTTTACTTCCCGAAATCCACGCCGGCGGCATTGTGACGCCGGTAATCCCGAGCCAAATCCGGCCCGTTCTGTTCACTTCATCGAGCTCTGCGGCCGTTAGCTTCCAGCAAGACACGCAAATCTGCTCGCCGTTGGCGTCTTCACCAACGAACACCGACAACGCGTCGACCTCGTCCTCGCGGCCTTTCGGAGCCGATAGTACCTGATTCGATTCGTCAAAACTCGCTGGAAATCCCATTAGTCGAAACGTACTCCCGGCAGACAAACTATCATTCGCTTGATCTCCTCGTCGAATTCGCTCGGCCGCTTACCCGTCATCGCCTCTATTTCGTCGCCCCAGTAGATCGAAACGTATCGGTTGCCGTCGTAGACAAGCCCGTTAGATCTAGTCGAATCTGCGATTCGCTTTAAGTCGTCCGCTTTATTCACAAATCGTTTCCGTCGCCAATTGGCTAGCTCGAGCCGTCAGTTCGGCCGTTACGTTCGTCACTCGATCGTGCAACTCATCCGGCGAACACTCCGACGCCTCGAGAAACATTTCGGCCGCGTTGTCGATGAACTCGTCGACGAGGGTTTGCGTCATTTTGCCCGCGTCCCGATCGTATAGCGCTCCGCCCATTTGACACGCCGGACGGAACGCGTCGGAAATCGGTTCGCCGTGCTTATCTCGCAACGAGTTTACGAACTGCCCAAACGTTTCCGGTTTTTTGGCGGCGGTTCGTGCGGATCCGACGAGCCGTTTCGTCATCGAGTTCATGCGATCGAATAGGACGTCGCGACACGCAACTCGCATTTTGAAATCGCGTTCGTCGTCGTTCTCGCTGTCCTGGCCGGCGGAATCGTCCGCGACTGATTCCTCGCCGTCGCTTTCGCTCGAGCCTTGGCCATCTGAGAAATAGACTTTCGCCAAGTCGCCGCCATTGTACGGGTTCAAGTTCTCGCGTTCGCGGCATTCGTTCGGTGACATAATGCCCCATTGGATCGCCAACGCATACATTGAAAACCGCGTTTTGATGTCGCCCCGAAATCGCGCGTCGGCCAAGAATTCGACGTAATATTCGCTCTTTTCCGATTCGCGGAATAGCTTGTCGTTCGCTTCGAATTCGCACTTCGACCACCAAACGCCGAGCGACGATTCGATATAGCTCGCGCCTTCTTCCTCCAGCGACTTATACGACGTTCTCGAGTTGTCCCCGACTTTGTGCGGCGGAACGTTCAAATAATTGGCGGCTTGCCTCGGTCCGATATTGAGGAAGTCGACTAGCAACGCATCGTTTGGCGAAATCCCGGTTTCCTCGAAACTCATTCCCTCCTCGAGTATCCCGCTTTTGAATTGCCGGCCCGGTCCGCCGTGACGATTCAAAATCGACGACATAAACCGTTCTTGAACGTCCGCGCTCATCGTTTCCGGGTGCCGAAAGAACCCGTGCGGAATCGCGTTATTGGAGAAAAAGTCGTCGCCGTATCCCGCGGCCGCGATCTGTGCACCGATCGTGTCCCGTGCATATCGAACGAGCGACAATCCGCCAAGCTGATCGAGCACCAAACCGGGCAAATGATAAACCTGATCGCCCCGCAATCGGTCCTCGGTGCCGTTCTCGTTTCGCTTCGTGTAGAAACGCACGCCCTTTTCGTATCGCGGCGTGATCAAATCGGAGTGCGTAAACTCCATTCGTGTCGGCCGAAACCCTGCGCCGCCGCGGCTGATAATTGCGTAAGAATTGCCGAACAACGCGGCGTGAGAAACCATCGCAGACCAAAACAGATTGGCCGTTTGCTGGCCCACGTTTCGACGTACCATTTTGTGAGTCGGGTGATTGGTCGCCCGTTTTCGTCCGCGTCCGCTCGCATCTTTCTTGTAGCAAATACACGGCGTTCGCCCCGTATCGCCTCCGAGAAGTCCGACGCCTTGCCATATCGGCCCGAATTCCATCATTCGCTGCGGCGTCACCATTACGCCGGACCGAGATCGCTGGCCGCCGCTGATCGACGCAATGATTCCTTCGGCCGTGATTGGTTGCGCTGGGT
Organism: Bythopirellula sp.; assembly: GCA_965230685.1. Taxonomy (GTDB): domain Bacteria; phylum Planctomycetota; class Planctomycetia; order Pirellulales; family Lacipirellulaceae; genus Bythopirellula. Next base: position 24,198 of record CBDDLO010000004.1, on the reverse strand, counting down.
TCTCGATCGATCGAAACATTCGGTCAATCAATCCTGGCTTGCTACTGGTCAACATGTCGCCGTCCCTTTGGCAATGTGAGTAACACGAACGATAGCATGATCGCACCCACAACGATCATGGAAATCTGCGGCGCGAACTGGATCCAACAACCGCCGCCAATTAGAGCGATACCAACGAACGCGAATATGTCTTTAACTGTCATGTGTTCCTGTCTCAAAACGTGATCGGCCCGCGTGTTTCGTAGATCGACTTTTTTTCCGTTTCCGCAAACGTCGCTTCGGAAAACGCCATCAAGCCGGCGACGAAAGGATCGATCTTGTCGGCCGAATTTTCCTTGTCCGGCATCAAGTGACCTTTCGCGTCCGACTTGGTGACGGCGTTGCGGAAACACCACTCAACGCACGGGTTCGCCTCGATGAATACGCGGCCCTCCGTCATCGCTCGCTTGAGCTCTTTTATCGGCTCGTTGTATTTGTGCGGCGACTGCAAAAATGGATACGTCTCGACTCCGAGTTCGTTGACGGCCGCGAGTGCAAACGATCGAGTATTATTCGGATCTGTCGCAAGCGTCTTGACGCCCGTATCTTTGACCTGTCGCCGGAAATCCCGAAACATCACTTGATCGTCGGTCCACTGGCTATCCGTCGCTTGGACGTGACCCGAATTGATCCAATCGATCAACGGTTGTTCTTTTGCGCGTTTGTTCGCTTTTGCGACGTACACGTCGCATCGAATCGCAAACGTCGGCTTCATAGCCATCACGGGATTACCAACCAAGTCGACTTTCGGTTTCCCCTCGGAATCCAGATCCGGAACCAAAACTTCGCCCAGTCGCCAACAATATGCGATCGAAGCAAAGTCGTCCGTTTGGCCCATGTCCAACCCGGCGTGCGGCGTGACGCCCGCAAGCTTCGGCATCGTTCTAGGTTTCTGTAACTCGGCGACGACAACCGGATCCCGCGACATCTTTTTCGCGACGTCCAAATAAAAACCGCTTCGACACGCCGATCGATTCCACATATCCGAAGTGATACACCTGGCACCCGACTCGGTTTTCCGATTCGCATAGAAACGCGTCAACGCTCGCCGTTCCTCCGGATCGATTCTCGCCTTTTCGATTTGCGTTTCGATCTTTGCAGTTTTAACGATCCCGTGACGCATCAAGGGATTCGCTTTCGGGTAGTTCGCGATGTCGAGAACGTCGTCGTCGTCGTCGAGCCTGCAAATCATCGCGAACATGCGATCGAGTCGAAAGTCGTTTGTTCGATCGAGAACGTTCGTCGCCATGTTGTCGAGTGCGATCCAGATTTTCGAACGCTCGTCGCCGGCGGTTGTGATGACCAACGACAAATCTTGATCGGCCTTTCCGTGACCGGTCTTGATCACGTTCACGAATCCCTGGTGTTGCTTTTGGAGCGCGTGGTACTCGTCAAACAGAGAAAAGTAGACTCGGAAACCGTCCGACGTTTTCGAATCACTGGCTAGTTTCTTGATGAACGATCCGGTTTTCGGAATCTTCACCTCGTGTTGCAACGCTCGCATTCGTTTCGAAAGTCCGCTTTTCGCGATGAATGCGACGATGTCGTCAAACGCGAGCCCGGCTTGATCCCGTTTAGTAGCACACAAGTACGCTTGTGCCCGTTGGATAGGCGGATCGTCGAAAGCCGTTACCTTGATTGCATTCGCCGCACCGAACGGAGTTTTCCCGTTGCCCCTGGCTAACGTCCAATACGCCTCGCGGAATCGCCGATATTCGTCCTCGAGATTCGTGAAACCGTAGACGTTCCACGCAAAAAACGCTTGTATCGGAAATAGGTGGAATCGCTGGCCTTCTTTCGGACCGTCCGTGACTCGCAATTTCGGAAAGAATGAACACGCTTTGGCCGCCTTGACTTTATCGAATCGAAACCGGTGGCCGTGATCCTTCAAGTCGTCGAGATACCGTTGGCAAGCCGCTTGTTCCCATTTGCCCGTGAGAATGCGACCGCCTAGAACGTCCTCGAGATAACCATCAATGACAGTCTCGTATTTGTGAACGAGCTCGCGTTCGGCAACAGTGGCGGTGTTTCGGATCATAGCCGCGATACCCAAAGCCTCCGAGCCTTTGAAAACCACCCGTACGTGTAAAGTAAATGCAACGGAACCGAAAGCCATTGTTCGGTAGCGACAACCATTAACCACCAAAACGGATTGGAACAAAGCCCGAGCAAGACACCGGCGACTTGCGCCCGACGCCCGTCTCGAGTTACTAGCAAGAACGCTGCGCAACCAAACACCGATATCCCCAACTGTGCAACCGTCAACATCGTCATTTAGTCAAACTCCGCGAATTCGTCGTCGTCATCGTCGGTATTGATCGGCAACCCCTTTCGCGATTTTGGCGACATCCCAAGTTCGCGGATCAATCGCATACAAACCGACTCGGCTCGATTGCGTGCGGCGACGGCCGGATTCGCGTACACGATTTCCGCCCCGTCTTTCGTCGTTCTCTTGAGCGTGATCGGTTCGTTCGCGAGCTCGCAATAAAGCGCCCAGTTTTGAGCGTACAACGCGAGCACGTCGGAATCGATTTCGCCGGCCCCGTATTCCTTCGCCAATATTTCGGCCCGATCAGTGAACACTTTTCGAGCCGCACCGTTTAGGAAATCCGGCGGCAACGGCACGCCATCGGCCGCAACCGTTCGGCGTTTTTCCGGAGCATCTCGGCGACCGCTGTTTTCGTTACCTGCCATTTTTTCAATTCGCCTCGAGCTCGCTTTCGATGCTCCCGACGTTTTTCTACCCCACGAAATTTTCAACCTGACGAAAAAACCGTTTCAAAAATCTACACGCCGTCGGGCGGTTTCGGAAAAGTACGCATTTCCCAGAAACCAGACCCCCGCCCCCTGTGCGACACGACACGCCGCTTTTGACTTGCATCTCGAACGGTTGCAAGGCCGATCGATTGATTGCGTTACGACGTGTCGTGATCTCCCTCTAACCAAACGCGTTCGAAAATGAGTTAGCAAATGATGACGTTCCGGAACTGCTTGCGGCTGTTTCGATCGTGATAGTCGCACCCGAAACGCCGCCGTCGCCCTCGGATTCGATGGTGGTGTATGGATTGCCTGGAGCAATAACAATCGGAAATAACGTATCGCAATCGAACGCTTCGCCGGGTGCGAACTCGCGGCGGTACGAAACCCCGTGATTACCTACGGAGTAAAAAAACGGATACAACTGATTGCGGGAAATAGTGAGTGAAAACAGCAATACCACTCGGTCGTTATTCAACCCAAACTTTCTCATCCTAAAATCGAAAGACAATCGATCCTCATACCACGCAACCAACGTCGGTAAAAAAAACGGATGGTAGACGGGATCAAACCCGCCCGGCCCAATCGTTTCATACACCCAATTGCAACCACCTTCAGACCACCTTTCCGGTGTTAATAACTCACTAAAGTCGCCCTCGTGTCTGTAACGAAACGGCTGGTCAGGATCCGCGAGCCCGTCATCGAACAACGTATTTGGCGCATCGACTCCGTCTAGATTGATACTTAATCCGCTGATCGTTGGGCAAATCGAACACGAACCCGGAACGATGACTTCATCGCAGCAACCGCCGAAACCTATTATTCCGCAAACCATCAAAAACCAACCCATGAACCATCGTTCGAATTACCGGACGCGTCGAACGCGGTCGTTCCGGCTTGCTCTTGCAACGGCAATATTTGCAACGGTGTTGCCAAACTCTCGACGGTTCCATTCGTTAAATCGATTGCCTCTTGGGCCGTGATCGTCCTCGCGTACTGTTGGACGTTCGTGATCGTTCCCGGCAAATAGCTTGTGCCGCCCAGCCCGAAAAGCAGATCGGCAGAAGCAACACCGGCCGCTAGGCTTCCCGTCGGTCCCGTGTATGCCAGCGCTCCGTCGACGTACAAATAACGCACGGTCGCCGTGCCTCGAACCGCGAACTTGTGTGTTGTTCCGAGCGCGATGAATTCGCCCGTATCAACGTTTAAGGTTCCGAACGACGCTTGAAGTTCTAAAGTTGTGCCTTTCGTACGTAACGCAAAGTCGGTCGACTTCGAGAATAGATAAGGATTGGTGTTGTCTTGGTTCCCGAGTTTCGCTTCGAAGAATAGAGACCACGCACCGTCCGCATCATCGTAGTTATCTGCGTTGATATTCTCGTCGGTTCCGTTGAGTTCTCGCGGATCCAAAGGCGCTGTCTGTGGATCGTCCGGGCAACCCGTCAAATGGTAATCCTTCCAACCCTTGACCCTCGTTGCGTAACACTCGGTATCGATCGGTAAATCTAATTCGCGTTTCCCCCATAGCTGGCCGCCTTTGATCGTTTCGCCGGTCCGCCCGTTCTCGTCCACGACGTCGCAAGTGACGATCGTTCCATCCGTAGGCACTATTTGCGTCGGCAAAACTGAGATCACGCCCTCATGCGATCCGCCGCGTCGCTTCGGTTTCGTCGATGGCGAACTCGAAGCGGTTCGATCGCGGTGCTCAACTGCGACCACGACGTCGGCGATTCGCTTTTCGCTCTGCTGGTCAAACGGCATCTATTCACCTCGAGCCGTCTTTTCCGTGTGGCACGGTTCGCACAACGATTGCCAATTCGAACGATCCCAAAACAACGTCGGATTTCCTCGATGCGGAACGATGTGATCGACCACGTCGGCCGGTCCGGTTCGTTCGTTTCGTAGGCATTCCGCACATAACGGATTCCTCTTTCGGTAAGCCGCCGATTCCTTGCGCCACTTCCATGATTGGTACAATTTGCGGTGACGCTGTTGCGACCTTGGTCGGCCGCGTTTCTTCGGAGCTCGTTTCAAGTCTACGTGTGAACCCAACCAAGGAACGAGAGAACATTTCCGTCGGTACTAGTAACCGTTACGCGGATTCGGATTTCAACGCCGGTTGATAGGCTTGATAGTTGAAATTGCGCTTCGGATTTGTTCTCGCTGGTGACGATACTGGCAATCGTCGGATTGTGGCTCGTTCCATCTTCGACAACTTCGTCGACCGTTGCGATCAAAGTCCCTGGATTTAGCACCTCCGAAAGATCAAACGCGAGTCTGGCCTCGTCGCTACTGGTGAGCTGTAAGATCTGCGGCGCTAACGGCCCGCCCTCTGGCGTTGGTCGCCAAGTCCGGGAATCGTTGAAACTCTTGAAATCGCTTGCGGCTGGCATGGCTCAAGTTCCTAAAAGTAAAAAAGAACCGAATCGCGTCCTTGTCGATCCGGTTGTCGCCGGCATCGTGCCGACCCTAGATCTTGGACGTGATCCACTCGACTATCAACTTCACGATAACCGCCATGATTATCGTGGAAATCACGCCGTACGTTTTTGGCTCGCTGTCTTCAAACGCTCGTCGCACCTCGTCCGCAATAAACGATTCTTGCTCGTCGCGTTCGTCCTCGTTGGCCGAAAACGATCCGTACGAATTAACGCGAGTCTCGGCGAGTTCGAAAATCTTTTGCGCGGCGCTTGGGTGGTTGTGAACGAACCGACGAAATATCCGCCGATCGCGAACGCCAAAGTCGGGGTTCTCCGGAATCTCGGCGAACGCTGTGAGCGCTTGTGTCATGTGTTGGGCCTTCTTTCTTTTTCCAAGTTGCCTGATTCTGATTTCCTTAGAAACTACAAATTCCGTTGCATCGACGGCGACCAAACAAACCGCGTCGGATGCCAGCGCCGCTAGTCGATCTCGTAACGGTTCTTTCGGTTTGCGTCACGGTCGACCTTGCGACGACTGGTTGCGTCGATCTCGAAAAGATCGCGCGCGGGACTGCTCTCGATTGTGCGACGACGACTGGAGTGCTCGTGAATATAGGCGACGCTGCCGACGAATAGCTCGGAGTCGAAACCGTCGAATATCCGCCGCTCGAATTTCCGCCGCTCCGGAAAGATGTGATCGGAACGCTCTCGATCGGTCCGGCTAAAATCGATTGATTCGACGAGGGTTCCGGCGACTGTGCAAGCGTAGGTAGATCGCCCGTGTCTGCGGCCGAACGTCGTTTCTCGGAGAATGTTCCGTCACCTTGCGCTACGTAGACCGGACCGGCCGCACTTGACCACTGATCCCCTCGCTTCGCTTCGCTCGGTTTTGCCTTGCAACTCTTTGCAACTCCAATTGGTCGAACTAACTCGACTTTCGGACCGTCAACCGTTGGGACCATCACGCCCAATAGCGACGCAAAACCCATCGTCGCAACCGCACTAATCAGACTTTTCATCGTCTCGCCTCTTTGAAATTGGAAATTGACGAGCCGTGTGTTCGGCCGTCGAATTGAATTCTCGAACTGTGCTTGGCGTGTTGGGTTCGAACTCGACGGTTGGTTCGTCTCGGAAGCACGACGACGAAAGCATCGCGAACAACAAGTAACCGAACCGTTTATGTTTCCTTCGCAACACGTCACCTCAAACCAAATTGCTCGGATTGATCTCGACACGTCGCGGACCGACCGGACGTTCGATGTCGCTCAAACCTTGGAGCACGGTCGAACGATCGCCGCTCATATCGTCGTACGCTTTTCGACAAATGTATTTCGCACCCTCGTTGCCCCATCTAAGATCCCAACTGTTGTGCAAAATCAGATACTCGCGCTGACAACACGGACACAACAAATCGGACCAACCAACAATGCACGTCGAATGTCCGCCGCCGTGCTGATCGGAACGCCGCGGCCCGTAGAAATCGTGGATCTTGTCGCCCGGCAAATCGAATTGCTTGGGCCAGATCGAACCGTGATAAACGAACCCCTGTCCGTTCTTGAGAAACCGCAACGTTGCGTCGTACCCTCGAACGTCAACGCTATTCGTGATCTTCCAATCGGCCGCGGCCGCTCGCATCTCATCGGTGACGGCCCAGCCTGAACCGTAGCTTGACGGATAGGCCGGACAAATCGACTTGGGAACGAAACCGACGTTCTTGGCGACCCAAATGTTTCCGAATATCGTCGATCCGCGATCGCCTCGAATGCCGTCCTTTTTTTGCGCGAGTCGATATTGCGCCCACGGGCTAAAAACCGGAGCCGTCCCCGTCGCGACCCAAAAAATACCCTCGCCGACGGTTGTAGCTCCGTGACCCGCACAAGATCCGATCGGTCCTTGATTTTCGGTGACAATCCAGTCGAGCGCGTTAACGGAATCGGGATACGCGTAAGTGTCATCTTTTCGAAACTGGGAAAACCAATCTTCGACCGAAATCGATGTCGCGTAGATAGCCTCGACGTCCTCGAGCTCGATGTCGTAGCCCGTCGTGCCTGGCTCGAGTTCTGAAACTCTATATTCGTTGCTCATGTCGAATCCGTCCGATTGTCGCCGAGGCTAGTTTCCATCGGGACACCCTAGCCGGACCTACGCGCCGTGTCCCCACTCCATCACCTTCAAAATGGTGTATTTCACTTGTGACGAGCAAAACCATTTGCTAACGCCGTTGCCGTTTCCCTCGCGCTCGCCTCGCTGTAACCGTCTCCGTTGATCGCTTCAAAATGTTTCGCGACGGTTGCGTGATATGCCGCCTCGCGAGCCGATTTGACTTCCGGGCCAACGAAATCATAGAAGTCTTTGAAGTCCGCGAACTTGCTGCAATTTGCCGCCGTCGTTCGATACGCCGATTCCATGTTCGCCGCGAACTGCCGAACGTAGTTCGAACCGTCCCGCTCGATATCGGACGCGATAACGTTACCTTCGCTCGAGTCGATCGATCCGTTGATCTTGACGAGACACGCCACGGAGCAAGTAAATACCACGAAAAACAACGCGATCGCGAATAACGCCCTTTTCACGGATCGTCCCCTTTCGGTACAACCGGCCCGACCGTCGGTTTTGCTGGGTTCGGTAGCTTCCCAACGCTTTCCGGATCGGAGCTCTCAAAATCCGGCCACTCGATCAACTCGGCCGCGTCCATCTCGTCGCGCCGGCGTTCCATCACGGCCGCGACGTCGTGCATGAGTCGCCCGTACTCCGAATCCGTTCCGTGTCCGTGTGCCGCGAGTCGACGCACGACGACGAGCCACGCCGAACGGAATTGTTCGAATTCTGTGTTCGTCTCGCGTAAGCTTTTCGCGTCGACTTGCCCGTGATTTTTTGTCACTTCGATCGTCTCGACGTTCGATTCCGAAAGTTCCAACCGAATTCGATTGATCTCGTCGCGTTGTAGCTTTTGCTGACGTCGTGACTCGTGCAATTGCTCGAGCAAATCAGCAACGTCGGTTCCCGACTTTTTGGATCGGACCGCGAACCAAGCGACCAAACCGGCGGAAATGCTCATCAAAGCAGCGACAACGATTTGCGACCACGGAACGCCAAACATCAAGAAACCACCTTTCGCAGTTTTTCGCGGATACGCCCGATCATTCCGGGTGTGCAAACTAAGCACATCACGACCGCGAACACGACCATCGAGAATCGCCCGCGATCAAAGAGAAACCAACCAAGGCCGACGACCGCAACGAGTGCGATCGCTAGTCGCTCGATCGTGATGAATCGCCAAACACCGGAACGGTTTTGGAGCAAACCAACTAAGATTGATCGAGCGAAATCCAGCATTCGAAACGCTTCCAAAACGTTGAACGCGGCTTGTCGATCTTCGGACACGGCCGGTTGGTTTTAAAAATAAAACACGCGGTTCGGTTGCCTCTTGCATCGAACCGTGCGCCCCTTGGAATTTGCGGCATCACTCGGAAACCACGCGTTTCAGTCAACCCGAAAATTTTGTGTTTGTCAAATCCGCTTCGAATTTCGCCCTCGCGGCCGCGACCCGATCCGCGATCTCGTCGTCGGTCCGTCCCGCCTTCAAACCGGCCCGTCGAATCCGACCCTCGATCGGCCGAAAACTCGGTTTTCTCGGCGTTTTCTTAGGTTTTGACCCGCGTTGATCCGGCCAACCTCGATCGATTTCGAGCCCTGGCGCGTCGTTCGAAATCCGATCGACAAGGGCCCCTACGCCGAGTTGACGGTCGGAACGATTCGCTCGCCAGTTCTCGACCAAATCGGATACTCGATCCGGAGTCGTTCGGCCTCGAACCCGGTCAATCAACGGCCAAACCCGCTCGATCCCTGCTTTAAAAAGCAAATCCGCCGCCGCCGCCCACTCGTCGACCGGATCTTCGGCGCTGTGGGGTTGCGCTGCTGGTTCGGGCGGCGGCGGTGGGGTTTTAATAGGTTTGGTTTGGTTAGGTTTGGTTTGGTTATATGTGGGGTGCTCTATAGTCGGGACTGTAGTGCTCACTGTAGTCGGGACTGTAGTGCTCACTGTAGTCGCGACTGTAGACGATTTCGCGAATTCGGTGTTTTGGCTTTTGATCCACGCGTGAACATACCTTGGAGCATGTTGAGGCCAATCGTGGATAACTAGCCTATGTTCGCTAGACTCGTCAAGCCAACCGGTAGCGATCAAGGCGTCGACTAGGTCGTCGGGGTCACCTTCCCAATCGCATTCAATGGCTATCTCCTCGTTTGTGTATCGCCCGATGTCGCCTCGCTTCGCGTTGTTTAACGCGGCGATCCAAAGCAACTCGAGCAAACCTACCGTTCCCCGCTTCGATTCGCCTAGACGGCGTTGGAGCCGCTTAAACTTCATCGAATCGGGTGTCGAGTGTTTCATCCGAGCAACTCTTTTCGCTTCAAATAATCCAATGCCAGATTTGCGACCGTGTTGCCGCTGGCAACGCTTCCCGCCGCTCCTCAACCGAAACGTTCACCAGATCGAGTATCGAAACGGCGATTCGTCAGTGTGTTTGTTGATCGTTCCGTCTTTTGCCAGCACGCTCAGCAACGTCCGCACGGTCGCAAGGCTCATATCCAAAACGGCCTCCGCTTCTTTCGCCGACACCGAATCTCTTGATTTGACCAAGGCCAAGACTTCCGCCTTGCGATCGCGGCTTCCACTGCGATCGCGTTTCCTTCCGTGGTTGCGATTTCGACACTTTCGCGAGCAAAACTTTGCCGTGCGTTTGCGCTTAAATCCGTACTCGCGAACGAACTCCTTATGGCATTCTTCGCAAAGGTTTACGATCGGGTTGGCTTCGTGTTCCTGCTTTCGTTTCGCCCGCGCCTCCGCGTTTCGTCGCTTACCATGCTTCGATCGCATTCGTGCGCTATGGGCATTGATCCGCTTCCGAAAACTCGAATCATATTTGTGCCGCTCGTACCATCTTCGATAGTTGTTGTGCTGGCGAATCTTTGCCACAAGCCGGTCGAATTCTTCCTCATCTTTTTTCTCTCGCCATTCTTGGATGCGACGTTCGCGGCCATCGAATTGAAGTCCTTCAATGGCTCCCTCTTCGTCCCATACGGCTACTTCCACAAGTGTTGCGATCGTCATGGTGAACAATGCTCCAACGCTATGTTTCTTTGCAGTCCCAGTGCTTACATTCCCGTACCCGCGAATGCGACGCACTAAGATAAAGATGAATTGTGTATCGTTGCCCCTTTCGAATGTTTTCGCGGCATCGACTGCATGTAGAACGCAAGTCCCGTTTAGCCAAATACACCTTTCGTCTTAATCGCGTTGCCATTTCGCTCCCCTGAATTTGATTGACTATGCGACCCCTTCGACCTCGAGCTCGCCGTCGCTAACGCGTGCCGTCCAAATAAGCACGTCGTTACCCTTGGCGAAATCTTCGATCAATTTTTGGTTGCTTGGCTGTAGTCCTTCCCATGCCTCTTGCGGGATAACAAGCATTCCCGGCCGCTCCGCTCTAGCAAGTTCGGCCGCGGCCAAGTCGATTGCGATTTTCCAGCGTTCGCCGTGCGATAACTCCGCGTACGGTTCCGAATCGGATCGATCCGTTTTCGTGACGAGCCGACCGCCCTCGATTCGGAGATCGCCCAACGGGACGAGATCGGCCAAAACGTTATCGTTGTCACGGCCGCGATCTCGGAGCCGTTCGCCCTCGCGCCTCAATTCCTTGCCGGCCTCGTCGTATTGCTTCCGCTGGTCCTCAAACTTGATTAGCTCGCGCATCGTATCGGCTTTCGCCAATCGATCGAGTGCATCCGACTTGGCTTTCCTGGCTGACTCGAGCTCGTCGTCGCTTGGCCCGTTCGGAACGCCGGCGTCGATCACTGCCATTAACGCCGTACGTTCCGCGTCCGCTTCGGTCCGCGTCTTGTGCTCGGCTTGCAACATCTCGAGTTCGCGTTCGGCCGTCGCCTTCATCTTGTGTTCGACTTCAAGCTTCGACTGAATCTCGTCGAGTTGCGATTCGAGCTTTCGAATTTCTTCGTTCGTCTCGTTGATCGCTCCGGTTGTCGTCGAAATCAATTCGTTTAACTGCGTAAAATCGAATGATTCCATTTCGGCAAGAACGCTAGACGCTTCGCTGACTTTCGCTTTGGCTGCGTTGCTCGCTTCCCTGGCACCTTCCAACCGACCGAGTTCGCTGGTTGCCTTGTCGAGTTGAGACCGCAAAACCTCGTCCGATTCCGGCGGCATGAGATCGACGCCGTCGAGCCGTTCGCCCAACGTCGAAGCCTTCGAAAACAAGTCGTCGGCCGCTCGTTCCTTCGCTCGAGCTCTTGCGTCGAACGCGGCCTTTACACGCTTTGCCAACAAAACCGGATCGTCAGTGTCCGTATCGACGCCGAGCTCATTAAACGCCGCCTCACCGCCCGCTAGCTCGTAATAGTCGCTCGGATCGGCTTTGACGTTTCGGAGCTTCACAAGCGATTTGATCCGCACCGCGTCGGCCTTCTCCGGATCCGCGACACCCGGATCGACCAGCGTCGTCACGTCTAGTCGTGATTCCAGCGATTCGACCTCGAGATCTCCGATCGTCGCTGTCCGAGCCCGAGTGAACGTGACGCGAATGTCGCCGAGCTCGAGCGATCCACGTTTCGCACCGTCGCGAACGGGCATGTTTCGAACATCGCCGCCGAGTGACTTTCGGATGCCGTTCAGGATCGTAGACTTTCCAGATCCCTGCTTTCCGCGAAGCACGACCACTCCGCAATCGTCGACGCCCTGCAAGAATTCCTTGATCGGGCCGATGTCCTTGGCTCTTATCTCCATGATTTCTTTTACCTTCTTCTATCTGGATGGTTGGTTGAGTTGCCCGCCTGACAGGCACTACCTGTTGAAAAACTGCTCGAACTGTTGACTTCCATACTCGCCCTTGGTGAGTTCAATGACCTCCGAAACCAAGTATTCATTTTTTGTTTTTGCCAGACGGTTTTCTAGGAATTCCTGCACGCCAAGCCGACATGCGCCGGTCAACACGCGATAGCAAATAACCGCATCAACAAAACTAATGAGGCTATCGGTTGTTAATTGCTCGTAATCAGATGAGTCCCGGTCTTCCAACTTGAATCGAAGGTCAAGCATCGCCTCGCGGACAGATTTCCCATGCGCTGTAGTGCCGGCTTGTTCTACCATGTAGAAGTCATTGCCATTCACCCAGCGCAGCTTCCAAACCGCGTGATCTCCGTTAGGCTTTTTGTTGATGACCTGGGCAAACATGCCGTCAGCAAAGCAGTAACCGTTCTCCCAAGTAATCACTGCTGGAGGTTCGCCCGTTGGCGCGTGTAGATCACGTCACGGAGGTAGAGAGAGCCACCAACCGTCGGATTGAAACCTTCAGGGATCGACGTCAAACATGCCGTCAGCAAAGAGTAACCGTTCTCCCAAGTAATCACTGCTGGAGGTTCGCCCGGGCGCGTGTAGATCACCACGGAGGTAGAGAGAGCCACCAACCGTCGGATTGAAACCTTCAGGGATCGACGTCAGACCACGGAGGTAGAGAGAGCCACCAACCGTCGGATTGAAACCTTCAGGGATCGACGTCAGACCACGGAGGTAGAGAGAGCCACCAACCGTCGGATTGAAACCTTCAGGGATCGACGTCAGACCACTGAGGTAGAGAGAGCAACCAACCGTCGGATTGAAACCTTCAGGGATCGACGTCAGACCACTGAGGTCGAGAGAGCCACCAACCGTCGGATTGAAACCTTCAGGGATCGACGTCAGACCACGGAGGTAGAGAGAGCCACCAACCGTCGGATTGAAACCTTCAGGGATCGACGTCAGACCACTGAGGTCGAGAGAGCCACCAACCGTCGGATTGAAACCTTCAGGGATCGACGTCAGGCCACTGAGGTCGAGAGAGCCACCAACCGTCGGATTGAAACCTTCAGGGATCGACGTCAGACCACTGAGGTCGAGAGAGCCACCAACCGTCGGATTGAAACCTTCAGGGATCGACGTCAGGCCACTGAGGTCGAGAGAGCCACCAACCGTCGGATTGAAACCTTCAGGGATCGACGTCAGACCACGGAGGTAGAGAGAGCAACCAACCGTCGGATTGAAACCTTCAGGGATCGACGTCAGGCCACTGAGGTCGAGAGAGCCTTGTATCTTGTCCCTACCGAAGAACTCATCGCGAGTTAACATATCTAATGTTTTCATTTTTTCCTCACGTTTCTCACCGGGCGTTGTGGTGGGACTCGTAACCGGCGTTCCGTGCGCTGGCCTTTTCTCAACCTTTGGTGTCCGCCGCACGCGTCCTTTCGAGTCCAACCTTTTGCGCACGTCGTCAACCGTTTTGATCGACGGATCCAGCGCGTGCATCATGCGGCGCATGTCGTCGAGTTCACGTAGCGACCGACGTTCCTTGTCGGTCAATTGAAAATGCGTTTCGTTCGGTTTCATCGTTTCGTTTCTTTCTGCCAGTTCTGGCCTACTTATCTTGCTTGACGAGCTCGCATAGAACTTGCGGTTCGCCACCGATCGCGAATCCATACTTTTCGGACCCGTAATCGACGAAATACCGGCCCTTCTCTTTTGTGACTCCGGCCTCGCGCAACGCTTCCTTTAGTTTGGCGTTCGCCTCTTTCTTGCTCTCGTTCCAAAGTGCTAGTTCCTCTCGTGCTTCAAGCAACGCTTTTGCCGCCTTGTCGATCGCCGGAATCCGCGTCGGCTCCATCGATCCGCCTGCGCCGTCAGGTAAGTAGCCTTGATGCAAAACCGGATCCGCTTTCTTGACTCGTTGCGCTCGCTTCTTGACTGGCTTCGATGCCTTTGCCGCGTCGCTCCGTTTCTCGCGTACCATCTCGATAAAACTCCATTAAAAAGGGGTTGAATTGACGATCGTTTCCAACGTTTTCGGAACCGCAACCTCGCGGCCCGTAACTGTCTGGATCGCCTCGGACTGTTTTGAATTCTTTGGTTTGAACATGCCGACCGCTTGGCCGGCGAGCATTGCCAATGCGTAAGCGTCCGCTTGGTTGTCGTCGCCGAACATGTGTCCCCAGTGGTCATGGACCGCGTCGATCATGTCTCGCTTCGTCACTTTTCGCGGTCCGCTCGTGTGACCGCGACCGACCGCGAACACTTTGAGAGTTCCAATCGGTACTTCCCAAATCGCAAACGGTTCGGTTCCTTCGTGCATCGACGGGTGACACAAGTCCGCGAACAATACGCCGCCGAGCTCAACGCGTTCTATCTTGCCGACTTCGTTCTTTGAGTACGCGTATTCCTCGACGCAAACGGCCGCGATCTCGAGACCCTCGATCATGTCGATCACTTTCTCGACGAGCTCGAGAACACGACGCATCCGGGACCGAACCGCACGCCCGCGAGCTCCGGACCGAAACGTTTTCGCCGCGTGCCGGCCTTTTTCGTCGATCACGACAACGCCGCAACCGTTTAACGATGGATCAATGCCGACTACGTGTTTCACTTCATCACCTTTCGTATCCGATGAACTTGCCGCAAACCTTGCAACGCTTGTAAGTGCGGCCGCCCTGGCTTACTGACTTCCATCGCTCCGGTTTTAATGCGCAGTTGTCTCGACAGTTTTGGCGCGTACTCGGTTTCACGCGATCTTTCCACGCGTATCGATATTCCGAATCGCTCGCATCGCGTGCGACTGGCACGGTCGCCAACGGTCCGCATTAACGACGGATTGAACCGGTTCGTTTTCGTCGTCACGCCAAACTTGAATCATCCATTGCCCCGGATCTTGGCGGCTAAATGTGACGTACCACGGACACTTTCGAACGGTGATATTGAACATCACTTGTTGTGTGATCATTGCTTTGCTTCGGCTCCAAACGGATCGCCCACGTCGACGCCGACGGTCCCGTTCGACCGGTTCGCGGACACAATCGAAACGACCTTGCCGACCCAATTGTCGGAGTTCGAACCGAACTTGGCGGCCAACCATCGACCGTTCGTTTTGTTGGTGACGAGACCGCGTTTAACACCGTCGAAATAAACGACGACCATCGGTTTCGTTGCTTGCGTGTTCTTGTCGTAGACGTCCTCGATCGACACGCCGCAAATCGTCACGTCTCGACCCCGCGGCCAAACCTGCTTCACTTCGCCGCCGCTCAAATGTTCCGGCCAAAAATGCTCGAGAACCGATTCGGATTCGTTCGAACTGGCAACGTCGGCCGCTTCGCTTTTCGTTTCGCTCATCGCTTGCAAACTCCGTTAGACTTCCAAGGTTTGACCGCCGACGACAATGTCGACCGGTCGTGACTGATTGCGATAAAACCATTCGGGCAAATCGAATGCGTCCGGCTGCTCGTATCCCGGCCAACTGTCGTTGTCGATGCAACAACGAACGATCGATAGTTTCGACTTGTAATTCTCTCGGCCCTCGATCAACGCACGTTCTGCGATCGGAGCCGAGCACGACGCGTACGGCTCGGCCTTCTCAACTGCGACGACTCGCACCGGCACGAGCTCGCCGGAACCGCTCGCGATTGACCAACCGTCCTGATAAAACGCGAACTGTCGGTGATAGTCATAGTCGGCCATCGACTTTGCAAAATCGGACGCGTCCGCAACCGACTTCAAATCCGTGATTCCTGGCGATTGCAAAACGTCGATCCGTGCTTTGCATTTCAAACCGGTATCCGGATCAATCCAGCAAATCGAAACCTCGGTTTTTCCGAGCAAGTATTCGACCGCCCTCGGATGCTTGTCGAGCGATTTCACCACGCCAAGCATTAGGTCGTAATACTCTTGCGGAACAATCTCTTTCCCTGGGTTCTCGTCGATGAACGCCGCGGCCAAGTCTTTGTAGAACGTTGTCGTTTTGGATGTGCTCGGTTTTCCGTTCTGCGTTCGATTGTTCGGATCTAGTTCGAACGCCGGCATCACGGCATAGAGCTCCGGAACCGTTTCCGGCTCGAGCTTTCCGCTATGGATCAAACGTCCAAGTCGCAACGCTTTCGTTGGCTCGATCGACGCATTCGACGCAAAGTGTGCCGCCGACTTGTTGAGCCATTTCAAGCGCGAATTGTTTACCGCTGACCATCGACAGTAAACTTCAAACGGAACGTCGTCGTACACGCCCGGCTCGATCTCGATTTCTCCGAATAGGTTATTCACGTTCTAAGCCCTCCAAGAATTCGAGTTCTTTTCGCATCGCCGCGTCGTGATCCCAAACTCGACGAAAATCTCGAGCACGGTGTCGAATCAAACGCAAATCCGGTTCCCGTAACTTCGAACCGGAAACGGGTGCGATCTCACGAAACGTTTTCGGTTTGTAATTCGACCGCCTGTGACCAACCGTTCGACTCCGCTTTCGGTAGTTCGCCGCCCGTTGCTGCTCGCGATTCTTTTCCGGTTGCTTCGGCCAACCGTCCGGCCGAATTTCGCTCGTGTCAAACAACTTTCTCGCCCTCCAATTGCGTACGCTCCAAGTGGCGTTCCATTTGCAACTCGCGGAACTCAAGCTGCTGCATGTATTGCGTTTGCTCGCGTACCGCCTTCGCTACGTCCATAACGCCCGAAAGTAAGAAGTAGAACCAGATCGTCAAGAACACGACGTCGCCAAACGATAGTTTCACCGACTTGATCATTTCGGAACCTCGTCGAGATAATCCGCCGCGTACTCCGTTTCGCGACACCACGCACGCCAATCGTCCGTTTCGCGAATTTCGTGGTCGAACGGTTGCGGAATCATCAACTCGTAATCGGACGATTCGCCGCCTTCGTATTCCTTCCAAGTCGATGACCGACCGACATACACGGAACACAACTCGAGATCGAACGGCTCGTCGTCAAGCTTCTCGAGTGCTCGAAACTGATCGCCGCACTTGGCGACCCGCAATAGCTTTGGCGCTCGACTCAATTCAAGAGAAACACCCGCGGCCGGTCCGTCGATAAAATGGCTTTTTGTTCTCATCCTGCCTTCTTTCGATCGAACGAAATCTTTTGATCCTTGGGCGCTTTCACAATCACCCAAACTTTCGTTTGTCGCCGATGAATCACAACGCGAACGTCGCCGACGTTGAAAGACGTATCGCCGTTGGTGTTGCAACGACGCTTTAAAGTGCCGATCGAATCCTTCGTTTTTGGCATGCGCATAACCTCCGTGTGATCGCAAACCGGTGCCGACGATTCCGCTACTGGCTAGCCAACGGAATCGCCATATTGGCACCGAAAGGGCAGTGTTAATTCCGTCCGCGGGGTAACGAACGGAAAACGAATCGAACATGAAAAAACCCACCAACCCGATTGGTCGCCTCTGCTGTTCGATGGCCGGCGACAAGAAGTTCGAATTGGTGGGGGTCTTGGTTTGTGTCGCCACCGAACGAGATCGGTTTTAAGGCGAGATTTTTCGGTCGACGTGCACGTTCCGTAAATGTCCGGTAATCGAACCGAAAACGGAAAAAAACGCCTACCCGTGTCGATAGCGAAAATTAGGGAACCGAACCGAACGGTCGGAAACGAACCGCGATTTTCGGGGTTTTGAGCAAATCGCACATTACCGGCGATCAAAACCGGCGAATTTGCCGTTTCTATGCGTGCTGCGCCTGAGTGCTGCGCCTTTCTTGGAAATGTGCAAAACCAGCTATACCGCGTGCGAAACGTTCGACTCCCCTACGGGGTGCTGAGAATGGTCTGTAACTGGTCCCTAATTTCGATTAGAGACCAAAAGCACCCGGTTTTGGTCCGTAAATGGTCTCTAAGGTTTCTCTAATTTGTGCTGCGCCTTCCATTCCGAACTCGGCCCGTTTTCGGTCGATCTGCTGCGCCTTGTGCTGCGCATTTTGGAATGCGTCGCGTCGCCTTCGCTCTTTCGAAGTGCGTTTCGTTCGCCCGCACGTAGTGACGAGCCGCGATCGTCGGAGAATGCCCCAACCATTCCGCTACCGTCTGCAATGCGAACCCGTCGTCGAGCAAGTCCATTTCTGCTGATGCGCGTAAATTCGTGAATAACTTCGGCCACCTATTAACGCCTGACTTTCGAATCCGTCGACGGAAACCCGAGTCGATCGTTCGCTTGTGGTGGTCGCCTCGATACCGCGGTATCACAAATCCGCTTGTGTTGTCACGCGCCGGTTTGTGCCGATCGAGCGATTCGGCGACATCCGGGAACAACGGGAATTCTCGGAACCCTGTTTTTGGTGATGTCAACGCGATCCGCTCCGATGCGAAATCGACTCCGGACCATTCGAGCGTGACGATCTCGCACGGCCGCATCCCAGCGATCCGAGCCATCAAAACAATCGACCGCCATTCATCGCAACATGCCGATAGAACGCGACGGATCGTTTCGATCGGCACGTATACGGATCGCGTGTCGTTCGTGACCGCCCAGTCCTTCATCCCAGAAAACGGATTGGAGTCGATCCAACGCTTGGAAACGGCAAGGTTAAATACGGTGACCGACTTGCGGCAAATCTCCGTTTCCGTCGTCGGAGCAAGATTTGAAACCGATCGTCGAAAGTCCTGGCAATCGCCGGTAGTGATCGCCTCGAGCCGTCGGTTTCGGCCAAAGAACGCGACGAGCCGATCGGCCGCCGCCATGATATTTCGTCGAGTGTTCCGGTTCCGATCCGCGTACACGGCGACGACGTGCTCGAACAAGTCGCCCATGGTCACGGTTTCGCGGCGATCGACCGGATCCAACAAACCCTGCTTTTCTAGGCGTTTTCGCAGTTTTCCGCCGATCTCGTCGATCCAACCGGCCAACGACTTCGGCAACGCCTGCCCGGTTTCGCGGTACTTAACAAGCTGCTCGACCTGCGCCGTGATGAACTTGGCGGAACTGTGGTCGCTGACAATCCCTCCGAGTCGCAATGACCGCCGCCGGCTCCGATACGCGAAATGGATCTCGAAACGCCCGTTCGGCCTTGCAAACAACGACGCCAACGATCAACCCCTTTCGTATTTCTCCCGCCAACGGATCCATTCGGACCGCGGGATATGCCAAATTCGATCTTTTACCCTGGTCGCCGAGATCTTGCCCTCGTCGATCCAACGCCGCACTTGTCGCGTCGATACGTCGAGATCCTTCGCCGCCTCGCGATGTGTGATCACGTCGACCGCGGTGTCACGGAGCCGAGCGATTTCGACCGCAAAATCCGCTTCCTCGAGCTCGATCCGCTTGCGATGCCTTGCCAGCAACGCCGCCTCGAGCGCCGTCGTCGGGTTGAAAACCATGGTTTCATCCTTGACGGACCTTGCCGGACGTCGCTATATTCGCGTACGTTCTACGGCGAGGCCCTTTGACCTCGTTTGTGGTTTAGCTTCCCGGGATGGCTCGCCAAAGTTACACCCGGTAGGCGACGTAAGATCAAAAGCGAGTGCTCATTGGGCCTCGCTTTTTTCGTGCGCTTCTCGCACATCACGTCATGTCATGGCTGGATTCCTTTCGCGTAGATCGAGCGCAGGAACGATCCCAGAGAAACACATCGCGCAGCATGCGCAGCGAATTTGCCGGCCTTCGACCATGGGGTTTGTTCCCGTGGGAGTTAACAGCGGGTGTCTCACCACCCGTTGGGCCGGCACCAAAACAGAATGCCGACCGCCATCGAACGGGGTGAAGATAACATTCATAGCAAATCCCTGCAATATGTCGTACGATGCGGCTCGCCTTAGTTGTGTCAATTGTGCGACATCAGAGTTTGCAGGTTTGACACGAACGGTCATGTCGATTCGATTTTCTTAGCAACGCAAACCGAATGCCGTTCGGAACTGATACGCGAGGGACGGAACGCCAGTTCTCGACGAGTGCAAGATTTACATTTTTGGCGGTGACCACAATGTCCGATCGACTTTCGATCAATTGCCCGACTTGCAATTCGAAGCTTAAATATCCGGACCGCATGTGCGGAAAAACGTCGAAGTGTCCGAAATGCTCGAACGTTGTAAAACTTCCCGCCATCGATGCAAGCGATGACTTCGCCGCGTCAATGCTCGCTGACAAGAACTCGGACACTAGAGAATGCCCGTACTGTTCGGAAGAAATCAAACGCGCGGCCAAGAAATGCAAACATTGCGGCGAGTTCTTTGGCGGTGGAAAACCAATAAAGCCCGTTCAACCAACGGCGACCAAACCGCAACGCGTCTTGACCGCCGATGATTCTGTAATGACGAGAAACCGCGGTTGCGCGGACCTGCTCGTTATACTTCTTTTCCTTTTCGTAGTTGGCGCTGCGTATCTGTTCTTTTTCAGATAATTACCCGAACGCATCCGAGAACGCATCCGAGAACGAACCCACCCCGCCCGGTCCGGATCCGGCGACGCTGACAATCTTGGAAACCGTATCCACCTTTCCGTTCGAGTCCGTGACGGTTAACACGACCTGATAGTTTCCCTCGGATCCGTAGTCGAACGTTGGGTTCTCATCTCCGCTTGACGCATTGCCGTCGAAGTCCCACACCCACGCGACAATCGTCGCACCGCTGGCCGTCGCGATCGAATCGTCGGTGAACTGAATTAGAGTTCCGCTTGGTTGCGAATACGTGAACTCCGCGATCGGCGGCGACTTGATCGACGGCAACGGTGGCAACGATCCGCCATCGCCGCCGTATAGACGAATCTTTAACGATTGCTTTCGTAAGAGCTCGAGTTGTCGTTCGCTTGGTGAAGGTAACATGATCGAACCCCTTACATTTTGACCAAAACTAGAATTGATACGAAAACGATTCCGACGGCCGTTGTCCAAAAAACCCACCGATTCGCCATTCGCCCGCCGTCGCCAACATAGGCCGCCCGAATATGACAATAGGCCGCGAACGTACCGGCAAGCTGTCGCGCTGGAATGTTCGAATAGACGCCGGCACCGAATAACTGTTCCTTGACTTCCAACTCGAGAAACGAACTACTCCAAGCGATTCCCCAATACAAGTTGTCGATCGAACCGCCCAAAAATGCGACGGTCACGCCGACAATGAACCATCCTCGCGCGTCGACCGTTTCCGCTCTGTGTGCTCTCAACGCTGACGGCAACCAACATGCGACAACGAAAAGCGACATCAAAATCGTGGACGGAGTCGCGGCCAACGAGATAAGTTCAAACAGTTTGTGCATCATCCGATTCGCCGCCGCCGCTATCGTTCGTTTCGCTGTGTCCGTGCACTTCCTTTAGCACTAGGTCGCTCATCACCGCGATTCGCCCCTCGAGACCGCCTACTTTTTGGGCAAGTTCAACATATTCCGATCTCGTTTTCTCGTGACCCTTTTCGCATTCTTCCCACTTATTGAGGTAGAGTTTTTCGGTTGCCTCGTGTTTCGTTGCGAGCGACTTCCACAAAAACGCGACGACGGTTCCGAGTGCTCCGATTGCCGCGATCAACTCTGTTCGCGTTGCGGAACCGTCTGCGAATATGGAAAACATGACTTTCCTAACTATGGGTTAATGTCTGCTGCTGAATAACTCTCGCACGGATTGCCGACCTCGGTTTCGACCTCGACTCGAATGTTTGCATGGCTCGCTAGTTTCGTCAGATCAATATTGACCTGACCGGCCGACCCGATCACGGATCCGGTCTTGAGTAGACCGCTGGTCGATCCCGATTCGGCCGCAAGCGTCGAAAAGTCTTGGCCGACGTTTCCGCTGACTCGGTAGACAATGGAACCGTTGCGATCGCGAATTGTTAATCGTGCCGGCGTCGTTCCTGGCAGATCCACCCCGGCCGCGTCCCGGACGTCCGCGATGTCCATTTGTGCGGTTATTCCGTCGGAGCTCCAAACGCCGAAAATCACGACGTCCATTCCGCAAGTTGAAAACGTGTTCGTTTTCGCGTTGTATCCGACTTGGCTCGCAACGAACACTTCGCCTTCGTCGATATTGTCCGGATCCGACAATCCGGTTCCGTTCTGGATATCGTCGATCACTTGAGATTCGACACCGTCGTGATTAAACGTCCCGACATCGTTCGATAGATCGAGTGCGGTTCCGGCGACCCATCCCGGCAACCAATCGTTTAATTGCGTCAATGATTCGTACGGATCGCACCCGAACTTGCTTGTCGGAGAAACGACGGGTTCGAACTCCCAGCCCTTATCCGTGCCGGACGTGTTGCGGTGGATGTTTCCGCCTCCGTCATAACACGCCAAGTTGTCGTCGCGATCAAGGGTTTTGGACAAGCATCGCACCGACTCTTGCGACGCGGAACTTTGCGGCCCGTCAATCCAAAGATTGTCAAAGAAGTCGACTTGCGTGCTTTGCGATGAAGTCGGGTTCGACTCGATCGACATGCCGATCGCCCCATAGTTGTAGATGACGTTTCCGCCGCACACGGAATAAACGCCTTGATGCGTTGGGCGCGACCAATGATGTGCGAACGCGTTGTTCTCGAGCATCACGACGCAAGAACCTTCGCCGGCGTCGCCAACGAGAACCATTGCTTTCGCCTCGTGTAATCCGTAACTGACGATATTGTTTCGGAACAACACGGTCGAATTCAATACGTCACAGTTCCCATCGTGACCAAACGAGAACGCACAACGCTCGACCAAAATTCGCGAACTGTTTCGGATCGCCATGCAATCACGCGCCGTACCACCCGCCGAACTAAACTGTTGGATCGCGTTGTAGAACCGCATGTTTGAAACGGCCAAATGTGCGGCGTTCTCGAGTGCGAATTCGGCTCCGGTGGCGGTTGTGGCGTCCGGGTGCGTGCTGATTATGCGACCGTGATCCGCTCCGCAAACTAGCTTTCGCATCAATTCAATATGCGGCACTTCGCATTCGATCCGCCAGTATCCCGCCGTCATTTCTGCGTCGGCAATCGCTTGTCGAAGCGTCCCGGCTTTGACCGTTCCGTCCGAGTTGTAGTCGCCTCCGTCGGTGACGCGAATCACGGTTGGATTGTTCTCCGGATCGTCCGCCTCAATCCCTCGCGTTGCTGCCGTGACCAACGGAACGTCGAGAATCACGCCCGAGCCGTCGAACGTGTATTCGCAAGACTGATCGTCGTAAGTCGCGGCCGGATCCGTCTGCGTTTGAACGTACGCGAGCCGCTCCGCATCCGAAACAAGTATCGGCTGGAGCCAATCGGTAGTGACTGCCGGCGGTGGACACGATAGCGGTAATCTCGAAACGCTGTCGACAATCCTGGCTTGCCTCGTTATCGGACCGGCCGCGGATACCGAAACCGATTTTGTCACGGAATGCGTCGCCCCGTCGTCGTCGATCACCGTCAATTCGACATCGTACGTCCCGGCCGCGGAATACGTGATCGTTCGATTCACCGACGTGCTCGATTGGTTGTCGCCAAAGTCCCACGCGTGCGCAACGATCGTGCCGTCGCTGTCCGTAGCCAACGAAGTAAAAGCGACCTCGAGCCCGTCGGCTACGAAACTAAAGTCGGCGACCGGATCGACGTTCGGATCTTCGATCACGACCGGCTTAGTTGCCGTACTCGTTGCCCCGTCGTTATCGGTCACGGTCAATTCGACCGTATAGTTTCCGCCGTTCGCGTACGTGTGCGACGGATCGACGTCGGAACTGTTCGAGCCGTCGCCAAAGTCCCACGCGTGCGCAACGATCGTTCCGTCGCTGTCGGTTGCGAGCGATTCGAACGTCGCGTCGAGACCGTCCACACCGAACGAAAAGTTCGAATTCGGTTTGACGTTCGGAATCGGCGGTGGCGCAGCGCCCGTTCCGCCAACGCTGATTAAACGTTGGCGGCGGCGCTGTGCGACGCTTGCAGTAGCGAGAACCATTGAATCCCCTTGGACCTAGCCGGCTGTGGACACGTAATACTTGTCACCAACGGAACGCACCTCAATAAGCATTGATTCACCGGCTGCCAACGCCGCAAACGCGGATTCGGCGGCCGCTGCGTCGACATATTCGTCGCCAGTAAAGTCGAGCGTATCGGATCCGCCGTTCTTTGTTGGCTCCAAGAATATCGATTCGCCGCTTCTTAAATTGGCAGGATTCTGTATCAGAGATGCACCGTTTGCGATTGACGTGTTCCATTGCGCAACCGTGCCTTTAA
>CBDDLO010000003.1:0-57951 GCA_965230685.1 Bythopirellula sp. | reverse complement strand
AGCGCCACGCATGGCAAATACGCAGAGTCTTCGCAGTTCCAACAGCGCCCGATACCCAAGGAAGGCGGGCTTTTCAAAACCGAGGACTTCCGTTACGTTGACGCACCGCCGTCGGACCCCGAGAAGACGATACGCGGGTGGGACTTCGCGGCCACTGAGTCACAGCATGCCGCGTACACGGCAAGTGTTCGCATGTCGATAGACCGAGACGGCGCGATATACATCGAAGATGTCGTCAGGGAACGAGTCGAGCCCCTCGGGCTGAAGAGACTGCTGCACCGGGTCGCGCACTCAGACGGCCCAGACGTCACGCAAAGCATCCCGCAGGACCCGGGGCAAGCGGGTAAGTTCCAGGTCAGGGAGTTCGTCTCGGACCCGAACTTTGGGCTCCACGGCCTACACGTTGTGGGGTCTCCCGAGCAAGGCGACAAGGTAAAGCGCGCGGTGCCGCTGTCGGCTCAGGTCGCCTTCGGGAACGTGTACCTCGTTCGAGCTACTTGGAACCGCGCGTTCGTCGACGAAGCCGGGAACTTCCCCAGTGGGTACAAGGATCAGATCGACGCCGCGTCTCGGGCGTATTCTGGGCTGGTAGGGAAGAAGAAACGGGCGGTCTCCTCAAGACCTCCCGTCGTCTACCGAGCCTAGGTTCAGCAGACGAACCCGGCCCTCACCACCGTGAAAGACCCTTCGGGAACTTCTGTGCCGCTGATAGGCTCGTGTTCCTCTAATAGGCGGTTAAGCCAATTGGTGTCGTCGGTCTCTGACTCGGTGTTGATGTACGTACCGTTGGTACGTAGTACCCTCTCCCGCCCCTCTGGGGTTAGGTGGAGGACGTACACCTCGACGTCGTCAGGTAGGAGTTCCCAAATCAGTAGAATAGGCGTGTCGTTGTTGGTCATGTTGATGTCTTTCATGTTCAGGCGCCGCGTAACGGTACCATACGGTACACGTCTTTGCGGAATTCCGAGATCATCCGCCTGATTTCGTAGTCGAACAACAGTTCGTAGTGCTCGACGACGGTTCGGCGTACGGTGATTTCGTCATCGGTCTCCTTGACCGATAGATGGAACTGCGGGCCGGCGGATACCTTTGAACGCACAGTTACTTTCTCGAAGTTCTGGGGCGTTCCGTCGCTGTCGCACCAGTAGTGGTAAGACACGATAACTTCACCGCCTACAACGGTAAGCCGTCGATTCGGTCGCTTTTTCATACATCCTCCGTCGCGTTCGGGAACAAGAGCTTGGCTGCCGCCATCGCGAGTTCTCGAGTGGTGTAGCAGTATACCTCCGCCTGCGGGTCCTGGCCCGACCACACCACCCACTTGTCGGTATCGATCTGGGAACAGGTAAATGTCACCGCCATGTCACCGGTCCATCGGAGTGTTGAGCGTAAGTCGAGCATGCTTGTTGTATCGGCAGCCCTTGACGGGTAACTTTAGCGCCGATGAGAACTTACCAAGACATTCTAGACTGGGCTGAAAGTAGCCTGGGGTCGATCGAGACCGTAGAACCTACCCCGCAACAGATGCAAGAGTTCGATACTCTTAGCCAGTTGGCAGACGCCGCACAAACCCAGATGCTCCTGTACGAAGGTAAAGGGATAGACCCCAAGGATCTGTACCGAGTACCTGAAAGCGTCCAGCAAAAAGTCGACGAAATTCTCGGAGCCGCCGAGCAGGGGGACTTGCAGTCCGTGTTTCGGTGGGCGAATGAGTGCCGTGAGTACACAGGTACATATTCAGAACCCGATAACGACCACTGTTTCGAAACCTGGGGATTCTACGGCCATAACTGTGTCCCGTTGCCGAAGTGTGTGATGAAATACTTCGACATTGGCGGCGACACCGTTTACCACGGTATTTGCTGGCCCGTACTTATCGGTGGGGCTTTCGAATGCCGGTGCTTCGAGACCGGTATCCCCCTGGCCGTACTTATGGCGCTAATCGCTATCGGCCTTGTGTTCTTCGGGGGCCCGATCGTTAGTGGTCTCGGCGCCGCCGCTTTTCGCCGGATCGCTCAACGTGCCGCGTTGGCTGGGATCGCTTGAGCGAAGATCCGAGACCTTCTCGACTAGTACCGGGCTGACTCGGTACCTCACGGTGGGGAGACGGGGCACCGTCATGTGGGTGCGCGTCTGCGGGTTCCATGCGCGGCGGGCAGGTTTGACGGCGGTGTACAACGTCCCCACCCCCGGGATTTTGACCGCTCCTTCACTCGCCAGCGTGCTCGCTACCTCATCCCGGAGGTGCAACAGAATCTCGAGTGCTCGATCGCGACTAATTCCGGATCGCTTAGCCAGACGTCCGGCGAATTTCTTGTACGTCATCGCCGAAGCCTACCCCGCGCCCACCGCGGCGAGTACACTTCTGGCGATGAAATACGTCGCTACTCTCAGCCTGTTGTTGGCCGTCGGAGCCTGCGCACCGAGTCGCCAGGAAAACCCGAGGGACCGATTGGTCTCGGACCCCATCGCACCGCATCCTTACGCACCGCTGGATCCGATGTCTGAGGACCAGATGCGGGAACACACAGAACGCCTGAACAGACAACAACCGGTGCCGATGGGCGGCACCGGGGTTGGCAACAGTGAGCCGGTCCCCGAGCCTGGGACGGTTCTCCTTTTCTCCTCCGGACTGGTTGCGGTTGCGGTTCGTCGGCGTCGTGCGGGGAGGCTTACAGATGAATCCTGAGACCAAGGAAAAGTGGGTCGACGCCTTGAGGTCAGGGCGATATAAACAGGGTGTAGATTGCCTACGCACGCACGATGACCGGTACTGTTGCTTGGGGGTTCTATGCGACGTAACCGGTACCCGCTGGAGACCCCATACCCTTCACGATAGGTACGTATGTGAGGGGGAAAGTCTAGTGATGCCCCGACCCCTGATCGTAAAGACGGGTCTGTCACGGAGAGAGTGTGGCGATCTGGCACATATGAACGATACCGGATCATCCTTTTCAGAGATCGCCGAGTACATCGAGAAGTATTTATGAAGTGCAAGTACAAGAGGTTGTGGGTTGACGCCTTGCGATCTAACGAGTACACGCAGGGACGCGGCGTACTCCACAACACAGAAGGTTGTTTCTGCGCTCTTGGCGTTCTATGTGATGTAGCGGTAGATGGTTGGTGGGTTTTGAACCCCGATCACCAGAGATATACGATTCTAGGGTCAGCATCGACCTTACCTCTGCCAGTCTCTAAACGGGTCGGTCTACACCCCCTGGCGGCGTGGGCTATATCGGGCATGAATGACACAGGCGTTTCGTTCTCGGAGATAGCCGACTACGTCGAGAGCTACTTGTGACGCCAGGGCCAACCGGGAGTTGACCCTCGAACAAAAGAAAACCTAGAAAATAGTCGCCGAACTGCTACCGTCGGGGTAGTGGTCCTAGGTCTCAACATATTCAGTAGATCGTCGACGCCGCAGGAACGCCGAAAGTCTCTACTCGGGGTTCCCAAACAGCCGTTGACACCGCGCGAACGTCGCGGAGCGTCGTCCGTACCCATCTACGGTGGGTACATCCAGACCCGAGAGAAAGACCCCAGGCTCTCAGGGACTCAGAAGTACACGACGTACTCGAACAACTTAGCTAACGTATCGATCGTTAGTGCAGGTGTCCGTCTGTATCTCGACCTGGTCTCAAAAGCCACATGGCGGGTCGAGCCTGCGGTTGGGTCGGGGGCGGAAGGCGCGAAAATCGCGGAACTCGTGGAGGACATCCTCCACGACATGAAAACACCGTGGCACCGGGTGGTGCGGTCGGCGGCGATGTACCGTTTCTACGGGTTCGCCTTGCTGGAGTGGGTAGCCAAGCGCCGAAAAGACGGGGCCATCGGGTTCTTGGACGTGGAGCGCCGTTCTCAGTCCACGATCGAGCGGTGGGACACTAACTTCCATGGGGATGTGCTAGGGGCGGTTCAACGGGTCCCACAGACCTCGGAGGAAGTGTACATACCCCGGGAGAAGCTCGTCTACGTAACGGATGACTCGCTACACGACTCCCCCGAGGGTCTCGGGCTGTTCCGCCACCTAGTCGAGCCATGCCGCAGGCTCTTGAGGTTCCAGCAACTCGAAGGTTTCGGGTACGAGGGCAATATGCGAGGGGTACCGATATTCCGGGCCCCGATTACCGAACTCGAGGAGTCAGGCAAGACAACCGAAGATATCGACGCGCTTCTGAAGCCGTTCAATGACGCGATCGAGAACCACATCAAGAACCCAGGGCAGGGCTTCCTGCTCGACTCGCAGACGTACGAGACCACGGACGAATCGCAACGTCCCAGCGCCCAGTACAAGTACGACGCCTCACTCATGGACGGCGGCACCTACGAGGTGGAGCATCTGGGCGACGCCGTAACCCGGATTCAGATGGAGATAGCCCGCATCCTGGCCGTCGAGCAACTACTACTCGGTGCGGACAAAGGGTCGATGGCTTTGTCTAAGGATAAGAGCCACCAACTCGGACTCCGGGTTGAGAGCGGCCTAAACGAGCTGTGCGAGACGTTCGAACACGACTTGATCGGTCCCTTAGCGCAGCTGAACGGGTGGCCGCCTGAACTGACCCCGACGCTAGCGACGGACACATCTGCATCGATGAACATGGAAGACGCACTGGAGCTGTTGAGCGTCACGGCGTCGGCCGGGGTAACCATCAGTCGCAAAGATGAAGCGCTACGTGTTGCGTTCACACGAGCCGGTCTACCTCCGCTGCGGCCAGAAGATGAACTTGACGTGTCCTTGATGGCGGAGGAGCCGGTAGAGGGACTGAAACCCGCAGACAACACCGGAGATCCGGAAACCTTGACCCCCGAAGGCGATCGAGAGGAGGGCGAGTAGTGGGGACGGTAGCAACCATAACGATCGGGTCTGACACATTCAGCGTATATGCACTGACCGCTGACCCGTTGACCGACGCAAACTCGTACTTCGCCGGGTCGCTGAACAATGCAGTATGGACCGCAGCCACAGACGACACGAAAAAGCAAGGACTGGTAACGGCCAGCAGGCTATTGGACCGATCGCTACGTTTCAGCGGCACGAAAACGTCAGAAAGTCAGCCGCGAGAACACCCCAGGGACAACCAAAAATGCGGCACCACAGCGGTGCCGAACGGCACAACCCCAGACGACATTGCTTTGGGCAGTTTCGAGCTGGCACAAGCGTTGATCGACGACCCCACATCGCTTCAAGAGAACCCCACGACAGCATCCAACGTCCGGAAGGTTAAGGCCGGTTCGGCTGAAGTGGAGTTTTTCATCCCAGAGAGAACAAGCGGGCGCTTCAACTTACGACTTCCACTGGTGGTAGCTGAGTTGGTATCGTGCTACACCGAAAACGGCTCAGGTAGTTCTCGGGTGACGGCCGGCGGCACGACGGATACCAGCACGTTCACAACCGGCACTAATGACTTCACTTTGACGGAGCCTGGATTCTCGTGATAACCATCACTATATTAGACGACAGCTTCCTCGTGCATGAAGTTAACGAGGAAACCCGAGAAGCGGTGAACGTGAGCGACCAGTATATCCTCACCCCCTTACGCCTAGATGATGGGACCACCGTCGTAGACGGTTTCCACATCGGTTGTCGGTTGGAGTCCGAAGATGGGGAATAAGCTGTTCGGTGTAGACATCGCCAGGATAGTCCGGCAGAACACTACCGAGTTGCTGGACGCCACACTCACAAAAGTGACCAGTGGTGTACGAGATGCGGCTAACCCAACCGGTGGTACGGCTCAAACAACTGTCGACTACCCATGCAAGGGGATTGTCACGACTAGGGCCAGGGGGTTTACCTCGGGGGGTATCTGGCGTGACGACCGAGAGCAGATCCTCCTTATCGGGGACTCCATATCCGGGGGTACGGTCGCGCCTGACCCGGGGGATCGAGTCACCATCGAAGGGGTCGTTTTCATCATCCCCGAGGGTGCGACCATAAACGCAGATCCGGCTAAGGCCACATACACATTCGAAGTAGCGAGATACTGATGACTCAAAAGCAAAGACAGCCTTTTCTCGTCAACAACGTCGACGACGGATTGACCAACTCTGATTTCGGGGGTGGAGCCACCGGTGTAGCGGCCACCGACAACGCCGTTATCCCGCGTAGGGCCCGGTTCACGTTGACCGCGGCATCTATTAGCGTGGCCGCGGCCAGCGACTTCGGCTCGCTGAAGCTGTGTGATCTCCCGGATACCAACCTCCACCTTTTGGGTCTTGAGGCAGACTTGGTCTTCACCAAGGGCGGAACTACTAACGGTATCGTAGCTACTACAGACCTCGACGTCGGTATCGGAACCGCCGCCGCGTCGGCGTCGACCTTGGCCGGTGCCATGATCAACATCCTCGAAAAAGTCGACCTCGACGGGAACTCGCTGTCGGTCTCGCTAGGTTCTCACACTCAAGGCCAAAGCACCGCTACGTTCCCACAACAACTTGGTGACGGGGCGTCGAACGCTCTCCACCTTAACCTGGCCACGACCAATATCACGGCGGACGATACTGTGGCGGTCACAGGCACCGTTGATCTATTTTACATCGACCTAGGCAACACTACTTCGTGACCATGAGAATGTGGTCCGGTAGGACCGACCCACGGTGCCCTCATTGCGGCAGACCTGTTATCGGGCCTTATGTTACCGGGGCTGAGGGTCGGTACCATCCGGAATGTGTGCGGTCCCCACACGCCCAGGGGCCAGCGGAACTCCCAAACCTCCAGGAAATGCAAGAACGTGTTGAGCTGGTACGATCTGCTCTTTCTAATCGGGTTAACCCAAGTAGTAGCGGTAGTAGTTCCAGCGGGGAGTAGGTGGTGCGACCGGAAGAAATCGAAGCGCTTGTTAGCCGAGCCGAACCCAACATGCGAGAAGCGTGGGAATCCGCAATAGCAGCGCTTGCCGGAAGCCAAACCCTCGACGTGCTCGAGGCACTCATACGTGCAGGAAGAGTGAACGAGATTCTAGCGTCGGCTGAGAACGTGGCCGCCCGACTTGGTCGAGTGTCCACATCGACGTACATAAATACCGGGTCAGAGATAGCAGAAGAGTTGACGAGGTCGCTTGCTCGTCAAGGGCGAGGGGACGTGGTCATAGAGTTCGGGGTCTCAGACCCGAACGCAATCCGTAGAATCCAAGAGAACGATCTAAGACTTGTACGGGAAATCACCACCCAACAGAGAAAGTCTATACGGGCCGTTCTAGTGGACGGTGTTGAGCGTGGGCTGAACCCGAGACAACAAGCGCAGAACATACAGAGATCAATCGGTCTAACCGGAGATCAAGTACGTGCAGTGGCTAACTACAGACGACTACTTGAACGGGGGTCACTAGAAGCGTTGACCCGGCAGCTGCGAGATCGACGGTTCGATCCTACGGTACGGAGGGCCAAAAGAGAGGGTAGGCCGCTAACTGTGGAGCAAATCGACCGCATGGTCGAAAGATACCGGGAGAAAGCTATAAAACACCGGGTGGAGACCATAGCACGTACAGAATCGCTCGAAGCTGTCCACGCAGGGGTGAACGATGGAATCCGCCAAGGGATAGATAGCGGTGCGTTCACGCAAAACCAGATAACCCGAGTTTGGAACACTGCTCGCGACGAAAAAGTCCGGGGGTCGCACGCAACCATGCACCGCCAGATAGTGCGTGGGGATAACCCCTTTGTCTCGGGGCTCGGGAACCAGCTTAGGTACCCCGGAGACCCCCGGGCGCCCGCCGGAGACCGAGTGAACTGTAGATGTTCGGTTGGCGTGGAGTTAGACATAAGCCTACCGGCGTTCACTTCGGAGATCGTAACAACATGAGCCGGCAGAGCGTATCTATATCGGACAACGTTACCCTCGAGCATGCTCGTGTTGAGGCTGGGCAGAACGCCCTACGGGTATTCAATGTCAACGGTTCGGGTGGAGGTAGCGGCGGCGACGTAAACATTACCGAGGTGGGTGGAAACGCGGTTGGGTCTACGGTCCCCGTCAGTGACGGCGGTGGAAGCCTGACGGTCGACGGTTCAGTGTCGGTGTCTGGAACTGCCGAAGTCACGCAATCGACCCACGACGACCTCAACGCCAACGCCAACATCCAAGTGGGCAACGCAGACGTTGCCAACGGAAACCCCGTTCCCGTCAGTGATGGCGGCGGAAGCTTGACGGTCGACGGCTCAGTGTCGGTGTCCGGAACTGCCGAAGTCACGCAGTCGACCCACGACAACCTCAACGCCAACGCCAACCTACAAGTGGGCAACGCAGACGTTGCCAACGGAAACCCCGTTCCCGTCAGTGATGGCGGCGGAAGCTTGACGGTCGACGGTTCAGTGTCGGTGTCCGGAACTGCCGAAGTCACGCAGTCGACCCACGACAACCTCAACGCCAACGCCAACCTACAAGTGGGCAACGCAGACGTTGCCAACGGAAACCCCGTTCCCGTCAGTGATGGCGGCGGAAGCTTGACGGTCGACGGCTCAGTGTCGGTGTCCGGAACTGCCGAAGTCACGCAGTCGACCCACGACAACCTCAACGCCAACGCCAACCTCCAAGTGGGCAACGCAGACGTTGCCAACGGAAACCCCGTTCCCGTCAGTGATGGCGGCGGAAGCTTGACGGTCGACGGTTCAGTGTCGGTGTCCGGAACTGCCGAAGTCACGCAGTCGACCCACGACAACCTCAACGCCAACGCCAACATCCAAGTGGGCAACGCAGACGTTGCCAACGGAAACCCCGTTCCCGTCAGCGACGGCGGTGGAAGCCTGACGGTCGACGGCTCGGTAGGCATTTCGGGGGCGGTTGAGGTGTTTCAGACGTCGCCAGGGGGTCTGATCACAGCGATAGAGGTAGACGGTGGCGAGGTTGGGTCGCTAAACCCGATGCCGACGCGAGCCGAGCACCAAGAGGATACGACGCACTCATCGGGCGCCTTCGGAACTCTGACTCTGGCGGTCAGAAATGATAACCCCAGCGCCCTTGCTGGAGCTTCCGGAGATTACATACCGCTAACCACCGACAGTCAAGGTCGCCTTTACGTTAATACCGGTATGCCTACAATCCAGCAACTCAGTGGTAGCACTAGCGGACGCCCGGTCAGCGTAACTGGGACGGCGACAGGGTCCGCCGTTACCGTACATGATCCAGGAGCGGGGAACACTGATGTAGTACATCTGTGGGCGTCCAACACAAGTTCTAACGCCGTTGTTTTGACTGTAGAGTGGGGTACGTCGGGCACCGCGAATGAAATGAAGTTCACCATCCCACCGAACGAAACGATTAACGTGCTAAGCGGCGTCGCTATAGTCGGGACTCAAGCGGTTGAGGCGTACGCGGGAACGGCTAACGTAATCAACATCACAGGTAGAGTGGAGCGGCAGCCGTGACCAGAAACTTCGGGGACACCACCTATACCCGAGACGTATTTACCGTCTTGGACACAAACGGTGCCGCAACCTCGTCGACGTTCCAAATGGATGGTCTCAACGTCGCCGGGTTTAACACGGTTAATCCAGGGTTTACTAGTCCGATGCGGTTGGTCGGGGTCGTTTTGGCGAATGTGTGCGTAGCCGTGAACAGCCCTGGAGATTGGACCTTCCGGTTACGAGTTAACGAGTCCACGACAGATTCGTACTCGTTCAGCTTCCCCTTGCCTGCGATATTCCAGAACAAGACCTTTCAAACCCCCACAGGGATTATCACACCCGCGAACTCTACCTACCACGTTCAAGCGGACGGACCGAGTCGAAACTTCGTTCTGATGCGTGCATCTATCGAGTGGGAACGTATATGACTGAGCCTCTGACGAACATAGAAGCGAAGAGGATGTGGGACTTCTACAAGTTCCGCGTTAGTGCGTCCGTCCGAGAAGCCGCTTTAAATGCAGAAGTGTTCACGGCTCTCAACCCGGCACTCAGCACCACTAGGGGTGAGCTACTCCAACTGGAGATGGACGACCCGAACACAACGGATCTTAGGAAAACGGAAATACTCAGAGAACTTCTAACCTGCATACGAGGCGTATACGACCCGTGAACGTTTTCATATCAACACTAAACGGGGCGCCCTCGGGAGCCTTCTCGACTCGTCAAAAGGCCGAAAACTTGGGGGCGACCCTTCTTCGACAGTTTCCCGACGCAGATATCGGGATTCAAGAGTTCACGGTTGACGAGCTGGACACGGTTGTCGGTAACTCGTCGGATGTGTGGACGGTCACGTTCCCGAATGTGTTCCAACCTAGGACATCCAACATCCGCAGGGGTAGCGCGTACCAAGGTACCCTGAGGCCGGACAGCTTCTCGTACAACTCCATCACAAAACAGTTCCGGATAGTGGTCTGGGCGGCGAATGAACAAGCGGCGATGACTAGAGCACGCACCGCTCGCGGAGCGTTCGTCAACCGAGTGGGGGCCGCGAACCTCTGATGGCTACACCGCCAAAAACAGTTAGGGACGCCGCCCGGAGAGGGCTAGAGCTACGAAGAGAGTTCGGGCGCGGGGGCACCGCAGTTGGTGTGAGCAGGGCCCGCGATCTCTCCCACGGTGCCGACATTCCTGTCGAGACTCTCAGACGGATGAAGGCATTCTTTGACCGACATGAGCAAAACAAAGATACACCGCCGGAGGAGGGTAACGGGCGTATAGCCTGGCTTCTATGGGGCGGTGATGCCGGTCGACGTTGGGCGGAATCACAGCTAAAAACCGAAAAAAGTTCTTGCGCGGAGCTTCAACCCCCTGGAGTATCGGAAGCTGTGGGTAGTAGCTTTAAAACGTACTGCAAGATATCCGGGGTAAACGAAGACCTCGGCATCATCTTCGGCTATGCGATAGTTAGTCGCGAGGGCGGGGAAGACTACTACGATCTTCAGCACGACCACATCCCCCCGGTTTCCATGCTCAAGGGGGCTGCCGATTTCGCTCTCAGTGATCGCACAGGCGGCTTGATGCACGAGAGAGACGAAGACGGAAACCCCGTCAGGAAGGCGTCGATACCGTTCCTGTTTCCGCTGACCCAGGAGATAGGCGCAAGCCTCGGAATCACCGTAGAGCGGGAAGGGCTACTTATAGGCTATAAACCGGACGACCCCGAGATTATAAAACAGACCAAGGCCGGGGTGTACAAAGGCTTCTCGATCGGGGGCCAACGGATCCATGACGTCGAAATAGATGACGAGGGGGATTCCGAGTGAAGCGCCGGAGAATGGAGCAGTTCCGCATCGACGAGATTTCACTCGTTGACAACCCCGCCCAGGCCAAAGCTCGCGTGAGCATCGTGAAACGTGTCGACAAACGGCGCATTCTGACCACACCCTCGGCAGGACACGCACATTCGATTTCAACGGAAGGGCCGGAGGGCTCGCGGCTGATGATGGGTATGACGTCGTTCGAGCCCGATGCGAACGGTCGGCAGCACGCCCACTCTTGGGTCATGGACGAGGGGGGTAATGTTATCATCGCCGACGTGTTCGGCCACACCCATGGTATTGGAGTTATGACGATGGACAAGACGACAGACGGTAAGAGAAACGGCGTCTCCGAGACGGACGAAGAAATGCGACGGCGCATGGAAGAGGAGCGCAAGCGCGACGAAGAACGGAAGCGAGCCGAGAAGCGGTTGACGAACATCATCCAACTCTCGACGGACGAGTTCGATGTGTTCAAGAGCCTGTCCGGTAGCGATGCTGACGCCTTCCTCGAGGCGTCCCCGACCGATCGGGCGAACCAAATTGCGAAGTCGCGAGAAAGCGACCCGGTTGTGTACACCAGCCTGGACGGCGTGGAGTATCGAAAGTCCGCCGACGCTCAGATCGTCGCACTAGTCCGCAAGAACGACGAACTTCAAAAAGGGCTGCAACTCCAACAGGCTGCGGCGCGACGGGTCGATCTCGAGAAGCGTGCGTTGGATGAGTTCCCGAACCTATCGGGGTCTGACGAGGTCAAAGCCAACCTGTTGGGTGCGATCGAATCGCTACCGGAAAGCGCACGATCTGATGTGCTGAAGATGGTCAAGGCGGGCGACGCTGGACTCGGAAAAGCGTTCACTCGGGTGGGGTCTAACGAGGGCGCCCCAGACGAGGGAAGCACGCCGGAACAGGAACTTCAGAAGTTCGCTGAGGGCTTCGCTAAGAGCGCGGGCAAGCCGCTTGACGAAGCGATGTATGCGGAAGCACTGGCTACCGCGGAAGGACGAGAATTGCTGAAGAAGCACCGTGAGTACAAGACCCGGAGGGAAAACTAATGGCGTTCGCTAATTCGTACTACCTGACGCTGACGGCAGGTACCGCCGTTTCGCTGTTCAGGTTCGTAACTGTGGCGTCTGACGGACAAGCCGACCACGTCGGCACCGCGAATACCGCGGCAGCGGACGCAGTCTCCGTCGAAGCTCAGGCAACCGTAGGAGAGCCGTTCAGCGCGGAGGGCTTCGCCGGCCAGATCGTGAAGCTGGAAGCCGGTGCCGCTGTGGCCGTGGGAGACGACGTGTCGTCCGACTCCCAAGGGCGGGGTATTACCGCAACTGCGACCGCTGGAAACGTAATCCACGGCAAGGCTCTGTCAGCGGCAAGTGCAGCTGGGGAGATCATTTCCGTGCTTCTTAAGGGCCCGTACGAAATCGGCGCATAACACTAGAGAGGATCAAAAATGCCTATAATCCAACCGGGCCTTGGTGACGTCCATGTGGACGTCCCTCTGTCAAACGTAAGTCTCGCGTTCATCCAGAATGCGGATAACTTCGTCGCCTCACGGATCTTTCCGATCATCAACTCGCCTGCGAAGTCGAACCAATACTTTACGTACGACCGGGACTTTTTCCTGCGAGATTTGATGCAGGAACGAGCACCGGGGGCTTCCGCTGTAGAGTTGTCTTACGCTGTAGGTACCCAGTCGTTCAATTGCCGTGTCTACGCAGCTAAGCGGGCTATCGATGACCAGATTCGGGGTAACGCGGATGCTGCAATCGATCTTGATCGGGAAGCCACTGAACTCCTGACGAGTCAGGCGTTGATCAACCGCGAAGTCAACTGGGCTTCGAACTACTTCGGTAGCGGGATCTGGGCGACAGACCTGACGGGGGTCGCGGCCAGTAACCCGACACCGTCTCAGTTTCAGCGGTGGGACCGTGACGCTTCTACCCCCATTGAGGACGTCCGTACAGCTATGCGTACGGTGCAGGAAAGTACCGCGCACAAGCCGAACGTCGCCGTGGTCGGTAAGCATGTGTACGACGCGCTACTAGACCACCCGGACATCATTGCAAGACTCGATCGCGGCCAGACGACTGGCCCCGCGATTGTCCAGCGCCAGAACTTGGCGGCACTCTTCGAACTCGAAGAGATAATGGTGATGGAAGCCGTTCGTACCACGTCGGTCGAAGGCGCGTCCACGCCCGTTCGGTCGTATATCGGGGGTAACAACTTCCTGTTGGCCCACCGTGCGCCGTCCCCGGGTCTGATGACCGCCTCCGCCGGGTACACGTTCATCTGGACTGGGCTGATGGGTGCGGGGTCGGGAACCGTTATCAAGCGGTATCGTGAAGAGAAGGTGGCGTCCGATATTATCGAAATCCACCAAGCCTACGACCAGCACTTGGTCGCCGCCGACCTGGGCTACATGTTCCTGGACGCCGTCAGCTGATGGGCAGATGGGGTGGACAAATCGCGCCGGCGACCCATGGGGTCGCCGTAACGCCTAGCGATAGCGCGTCGAACAACTTCGACGCGTCTACGCAAGGCGTGTATGTAGGGACGACCGGGAACGTCGCGGTTGTGTTCGAGGGGCAGACCTCCGCTGTAACGTTCACTGGAGTTCCAGCAGGGACGGTCCTCGATATACGGATCGACCGGGTCAACGCGACAGGAACGACCGCGAGCAACCTCGTGGCGCTGTTCACGAGGAGCTAGTAATGGGTAAAACACGTCATCCAGCCCAAGCAACGCAGTTCGAGCCGGAGGCGGCGCTTCAGTTCCGGAAGCGGCGCCGCTTAGGTCTGCCAGGTATCGATTGGGTGAACCCGGGCGATCCGGTCACAGCGAAGATACGTAAGCTCTTGGGGCCGAACGGCAATCACCGGTTGCGGATGTGGTTCCGAGCCGGGATACTGGAACTCGCGGATTTTCAGTCGAAACGAGATCGACGTCAGGCGCTATCTGACCTAACCTGATGGCGTCGCGCCGGAGATCAGCGCGGAGGTCAGGACGAAACCAGATACGGGTAGTCGTCGAATCACTGGAGCAGTTCGTCGAGTTATTGGTTCCAGCATTGGCGCTGGCCATAACGGCCGCTCTCAAAAGGGCCCCGAGCGAGGGCGGAACCCCGGTCGACACGGGGTTTGCTCGAGCAAACTGGGTTCCGAAAATCGGTGAACGGTTCCAAGGTCTAGCGGGGACACGGGCGGAAGCCGAGTTGGGACAGGTAAGCACGGCCCAACAGGCTGAAGGCGAAGCCGAGCTAGTTTCGGGGATCTACGATCTGGCCCGTGGTGTCGTCCACATTACCAACAACGTGGACTACATTCGGCAACTTAACGCCGGTTCTAGTGCGCAGGCCCCCGCCGCGTTCGTTCAGGCTGCAATAGCAGAC
Source organism: Bythopirellula sp. (assembly GCA_965230685.1). Classification (GTDB taxonomy): domain Bacteria; phylum Planctomycetota; class Planctomycetia; order Pirellulales; family Lacipirellulaceae; genus Bythopirellula. The sequence continues at coordinate 43,404 of CBDDLO010000003.1, read as the reverse complement.
GGGATACGTCGGACGGTGGAAAGATGACGACCCAAAACGAGGCTCGGGCGGCGATATACAGAGCGTGGATCTCCGATTTCGGATCTACGGCGCCGTTCCGACTGGACAACGAGAAACAGATCTACGGTACTCAATCGACGGAGATACCCCAAGGGTCGTCATGGGCCAGACTCGTAGTCCGACATACTTCCTCAAACCTAGATTCTCTCGGTCCGCCAGGGGGTCGGAAGTTCCGACGAGACGGAAATGTAATCGTGTCGGTGTTCACACCTCTTGACACGTTCACGGAAACAGTAGATGCTATTGTCAGAACTGCGCGGCAAGTGTTTGAGGGCAAAACGTTGACCCCGAATACGGTGTACTTCCGAGCGGTGAGTGTGAACGAGATCGGTCCCGACGGGCCGTGGTTCCAGGTTAACGTGACGGCACCCTTCCACTATTTCGAGACAAAATAGGCCATGGTACGATCTCAAACGAACAACGCTGTTTTCTCTGTCGCACGGGAAGCAACTCAGGGGAATCTACCCGGCTCCCCAAGTTGGACGGTCCTAGAAGTCAACTCCCCGGAAGACTTGGGTGCGTCGATCACAACCACGTCGAGGTCCCCGATCTCTCGGACTCGGGGCCGCCGCGCACCTGTGGTTACAGACCTCGATTCCCTGTGGTCGGCCCAAACAGACCTCACGATCGAGACGCTCGAGCAGTTTGCAGAGGGCTTCGTCGGCAACGTGTTCGAAAATCTGGACTTCGAACTCCGCGACGGCGTCGACACGGTGCCGCCACCGGCTGTGGCGTCCTCCGATTCGTTCACCGTCGACCCGGTGACATCAGCGCTCGCAGCAAAGATCACGTTCTCGGCTTCAGGCGCAAGAACTTTGCTGTACGCCCAAGGGTATAGCAACGCAGACAACAACGGTATTCACGAGATCGACGCCACGGTATCAGCAGCCGCGGAAACGATCGGGGTTACCTCAAGCTTGGTGGACGAGACGCCTCCTACGAACGCTATCTGTCGAGTAGCTGGCGTTAGGGTGTCTTCCGGCGACCTCACTCTAACGATCAGTTCGGGGGTTGGGACACTAACGTCTGCGGCGGACGTGTCGGACTGGGCCGCTCGGGGGCTTCAGGTTGGGATGCATATCTACATCTCCAGCGCGGATACCGACGGTACGCCTACGAATGGTCTTGGTACAGGGACAGATAAGTATGGCCGTGCGAGAGTACGTGCTATTGCCAGCAACGTTCTAACTCTCGACAAGCTTGACGCGACCCTGACGGCAGACGCAGGCGGCTCCAGCGATGTCGACGTCATGTTCGGGCTGTGGGCCCGCAACGTCCCAACTGACGCAAACGGAACGACGGAGGGTACGTACCTGGAGAGGTACTACCAGTTTGAGTCGACGCTGAGCGATCTAGGGGGTGTTGGAACGGACGAGTACCTCTACTCGCTGGGTAACGCATCCGACGCCATCTCGATCAATGCACCGCTCACGGATATCGGCGGCCTAGAAATAGGGTTCATCGGAACTGATACAGAGAACCCTACGACGGTTCGTAAAACGAACGCAGCCTCAGCTAAGGAACCCCTCCGCGTGGAAGCGTTCAGTACGGCGTCACAGTTTGCGTCGTTGACCACGGACCTTACAAGCACGGCGGATAACACGTGCTTCAAGTCCTGGACGGTAACGATCGGAAACAATGTCTCCCCCGAAAAGTGCCTGGGCAACTTGGGGTCGAGGTTCACGAACTTTGGCGACTTCCTAGTCGATCTTGAGAGTCAGATGATTCTCACGGAAGGCGCTCAGATATCTGGTGTACGAAACAACACGACGTACACATTTACCAGCATGCTGGTAAACAGCGACGGCGGTTTCGTGCTGGATCTCCCGTCCATCAAATACACGGGGTCGGACCTCGAGTTCCCCGAGAACGAGTCTATCTTGATCAACCTCCCGGCCGAAGCGTTCAACGACCCTAACAACACGGTTTTACCGGACGTCTCGGTCAGTATGACCTTCTTCAGTGGCATACCCTACATCCTATCCTGATCATGTTTGAACGCCTAAAAAAAGCCGAGATAGCTGGCAAGACGGCAAGGCTCCCCCTGCCGCAAGTTAACCCCGATTTTGTACTCATCGGGAAACCCGCACTACCCGGTGCCAATCCAGAATACTGGGCTGAGCTGATACGGCAGGGCCAAGTTAAAGGCAAAGCCGATCTCACTCCGGCGGAGATCGACACTCTGACCACCGAGTCAGATCGTATCCTGTACCCTCAGTTCGTCATCACAGGGTGGGAGAACTGCCTGAACGACGAAGACGAAGAAGTCATGTACACCGTCGAGAACGGCTTGAAGTTCTTCAAGGTGTTACCGTCGTACTTGATGCACCAAATCAAGAACTACTTCGGGGCGGCGAAGACGTTCCTAGAGCAAGACCCGGACGAGCTAGCAAAAAACTAATCGAGGTACTCAGGTTCAAGCTGTGGTGGGCGAAGAACGGTAGCGTTGTATCATCGGGCCAATACCAACGGAAAAGTAGAACTGGCCGACTCCCGTCAATCGTCAGGGATCGGCCCCACACCACGCCGGTGGTCGATTGGTACATCGACGCTTTCTTCTCTCTGTCGAGCTGTAGAACCCACAGTTTCGCACCTGAGTACGGCCTAGTTCACACACAGATACCGTGGACCGCCATCCGTGAGTACGCCACGGATGCCGGGTTAGACCCTATAGGGTTTCACGTTTTCGAAAGGGTTATTCGACAGCTTGACGACTTCTGGCTAGAGTACGACCATAAGTCAAGACCGAAGCCCCAGTCAAAACGGGGAATCCACCGAGTGCGGAAGCGATGAGCGAAACGTTTAGGATCGACGTGATCGTGGACCCCCGACAAGCGGGTCGGGGGATCGACCGCGTTGATAATCGCTTACGGCAAACACAGCAAACAGCAAACTCACTCAACGCCACGCTGAACCGGGCCTTCGCGCTGATTGGCGTAGGAGCCGCGGTTCGTCAACTCCAACAATACTCTGACGCCTTCACGGCCGTCCAAAACCGGCTACGGACGACGTTCGAGGATCAAGTCCTCGTCAACACGGCCATAGACAGGTTAGCAACGATAGCTAACAACACTCGGGCACCGCTCGAGTCCATTGTCAGCTTGTTCCAGCGGGGCAGCATAAGCGCCCGGGAACTCGGGGTCAGCAACGAAGAACTCTTGGTGTTCGTCGAGAGAGTGGGCCAAGCTCTAGCGATTCAGGGGACGTCTGCGGCCAGTGCGCGGGGAGCCCTTACGCAGCTAGGCCAAGCGCTAGGGTCGGGGATCGTCCGTGCGGAAGAGTTCAACTCGATTCTGGAGGGGGCGCCCGTTATCGCCCAAGCGGCGGCTCGCGGGTTTGACCGAGCCGGCGGCTCGGTCGCACAACTACGGAACTTTGTAATTCAAGCACAATTTAGTAGCCAAAACCTGTTCAGATCGTTCCTATCGGGGTCGGACAACCTCGCCGAACAGTTTGGACGAACTGTACCAACTATCAGCCAGGCATTCACCGTCCTGAATAACCGCCTGACTACTTTCGTTGGTCGGGGCGGCGATGCGTCCGGTGTAACAACGACGATTTCGGCAGGTATCCTAGCGCTTAGCGAGAACCTGGAGACGGTGGCGCGGGCTGCGATCTTTGCTGGCACGGCGTTCTCGGTGAACCTCGTCCAAAGAAGCATCGCAGCGCTTAACAGGTTCGCTATCGCGCTTGCGGCGAATCCGGTAGGGGCGTTCGCACTAGCCCTGACCGCGGCGACTTCCGCCGCTGTCGCGTTCAGCGACCAAATCATCGTGGCCGAAGGCGGTGCCGCCACGCTACAAGATGTTGCGGTCGTAGCGTTCAACGAGATACAAGCTGCGGTCTCCTCCTTCGCCAGCGACGCCTCGGACGCACTTGCGCAGCTGTTCAATTTGGAGTCTTTCGGAGTCCGAGACTTCGCAACCGGTGTTGCGTTTGCCTTCGACACTATAACAAACGCAACGGCTGTCGTCGGGAACGTTGTCACAACAGTATTCCTAGAGCAGTTCCAGCGTGGATTCGCTGTAGCCCAAGCGGCTATAAACCGGTTCCGGCTGACATCGGTTCAGGTATTTGAAGATACTGCGAACCTCGTCGCGGATGTGTTTCGGGCCCCACTATCAACGATCCTGTCATCTATAAACGCGGTGGCCAACTCTGTGGCGGGGTTGGCATCTGTAGCGACGTCGTTCGGTGTCATATCGGAGGATTCTCGGCTAGCGGCAGAGGATGCGGTGTCGTCCATCAACGCTGCGCTGGACAATCTTGGACCGAATCGCAGACCCCCACCTCTGTTCGACGTAGAAGAAACGCGGAGACAGATAGCGGAACTCGACTCGATCCTCGGCCAAGAGTTCACGGAGATTGGGGACAGTCTACGAGTTGCCGTCACTGCGGGGTTGAACACTGCGGACACGGTAGCGGCGATCGACCGGATCTTCGACGACGCAGAAGTACGGGCGAAGCAACGTGCGGCAAGGATACGACAGGACGCCGAGGCCGCCGCTGGTGCGAATCTCGATGCCGGCCCTACCCAGGATCGATCCCCCGTGGCGAGCCGAGAGCTTCAGCAGGTGTTGCGGCAAGTCGAAGCGAGAGATCGACTGAAGCGACTGATAGTCGAGTCGAACCAGCTACAAGAGGCCGGAATCGCAGGGGCGGCAGAAGCGTCGCAGCGTCTCGAGATCGCGTTAGCTCGAGCCAACCTCGAAGCCACTACGCTCCCCCAGAGATTCGAGGCAGTCCAACTAGCCGCACTGGACGCTGCGAACGATGTACAATCCGGCTTTGAACGCGCGTTTATCAGGCTGAAGCAAGAGGCGGCAGACTTCGCGTCTGCGGCGGAAGCATCGGTGAACGTGTTCACGAACGCGGCAACCGACGCACTGACTGATTTCGTACTCACTGGGCAGTTCAGCTTCCGTGAGTTCGCAGCCCAGATCATCCAGGACATAGCCCGAATCATAATCCGGTTGTTGGTGTTGCGAGCCGTCCAAGCTGCCGTACAGGGTGGATCTTCGGTCGGTTCCAGTATAGGGAACCTGTTCACTAGCTCTGCGGGGGCGGGCGCGGGAGGCGGCGGCAACTTCGCAGGAGGGAGACAGTTCGGAGGTACGGTACAACCCGGCCAGAGGGTAATCGTTGGAGAGAACGGACCTGAAGAACTCCGGGTCGGTCGAACGGGAACGGTCATCCCCAACCCCGCAGATCGAGAGGGACGAGAAGTCAACCTTCAGGTTATAAACGTGACAGATCCTAACGAGGTTACCGCGGTTCTTAACAGCGGGGACGCGGACGAGTCCATAATCAACGCAATCGCCCGAAACCCGGAAGCACTCCAGAACATCCAGTCAAACAGCTAATGCCGTCAATCGAAACAACTCTGGACGCAACCGCAGGGAACACATACCGTAGTTTCCTAGACAAGGCTATAGCTGTCGGTACGTCAAAAAACGTAACGGCTGCGACCGTGAACGCCGGAGGTAGCGGCTACGTCGTGGGGGATACCGTCACCATCAACCACGCCGGCGCAGTGGCTCCACTAGAGCTTGAGGTGACCGCGGTCTCGTCCGGGGCGATCACAACCGTGATCATCAACTACGGTGGAGCGTTTTCGAACCGTGTTGCGAGTCTGTCGGTGGCGACAGCAGGGTCGGGGTACAGTTCCGGGGATGTGCTCGAACTTCAAGGCGGGACGTCCACCGAAAAATGCCGTGTGTCGGTGGTGGCCGCTGCCGGCGCAGTCACATCCGCGACCGTCGTGGGCAACGGCGGTGCTTACTCCGTGGCCCCCAGTTCCGGGGCGTCGACGCGGTCCGGCGGCACCGACGGGACAGCCGCCCTCCCGCCGGGTACCGGAACCGGAACAGGATGCGAGCTAACGGCGACCATGACCGGTGAGATCGGCACAACGGCCGTCGCCCAGACATCTACATCCGGGTCGGGCACTGGCGCCACGTTCGACCTCACTCTGACACAGAACACTTGGTCGGTCGAGAGGTTCCTAAACAACATCACCATAAACTCGGTCACAGACGAACGAGAAGTGGTTCTTAGGGCCACCATAACCGGGGCCCAGGATGCTCTGGTCGGTATGCGGACCTACACCCAGACGAGTGGACTCGACACTCGTTACGGGGTCCTGTTCTTCGGGATGACCGCGTTCAACGACCAGACAGCTTTGTCGGCCCAAACCGGGCTGAGTAGCGTTATCACCCCCGGCTCTCAAGGGTCTTTCTTGCCGATACTAGACGGCCTCGCCCTACCGATTCGGGTTACGTGTACAACAAGGTTTTGTCGTGGGGTGCTGAAGAATGACGACACGCTAGGCGGGGGGACCGTCATCAGCTACAGTAACTTCGGGTTCGGGCTGTACCAAGGATACGCGGTAAACTCTCAAAACCCCTATCCTGCCATTATTTTTGGGTCATCGTCGGAAGCGAACATATCCCCGATTTCGTCGTCTACGAACATAACATCCATCTGCGAAGCTAATGGTGGCGACTCGGGCGGTGCCGGACCGATCCAAATCTACGATTTCCCCTCCAACACTTGGCTGTTCCCCATGAACGTCAACAACGGAGTTAGACAGCGACAGATAGTTGTGTACCCATTAGGGAGTCCGGCAGAGATAGGTGGGTCTTCGGTCGAAGCGGATAAAGCGGAGCTACTGCCCACTGAGACGTCTCAGGGATTCTTGTTTAATACCGGTACCAGCGGCCTGTACGACATAACGTCTCGGACCTCAGCGTCTCGGAGGTTACGGACCACACTCGGCGACGACGATTACGTTCGTATTCCTCTTCTTCTACTTCAATCGCTGAATACAACGGCCGGAGAGAACAGCGCTGACGATCGGCCACTGGGAACGGTCGAGGGCATGTTTTGGGTCTCCGCGATCAAACCGGATAACTCTCTAGTAAGCGCCGAGGATACCCTAAGAGATGCGGATAATACGCGACACCGGTTTTACCCCACCGGTGCAGCTTCTAGCATCGAGTACCTATATTTCGCAGTGTCGGAGGTCTGATCATGTTCACGAATCAGACAACTAGTAGTCTGTCCGATCTCGTCGACAAGCTTGGTACGTTCCTGACAACCGCCGGTTGGACGGTGACGAAGGAACTGTCTGACGGCATCATGGCTGTCGAACGGAATAACGTGAGGGTGGTACTATATTGGGATTTAGCAACCCCTAACCAGATCGGTGTGGCTCAGTTTGAAGGAGCCGCGTATGTGGCATTCTCCGGCGGTGTCGGGACGTCCCCCTGGCTACAGAACAACGACTCAGGGAACGGGGCGGCCAGCCGTGTAAACTCCGTAATAGACGGGGGTAGGTATTACCAGACCACTAACACACCCGTTCAGTTTTGGTGCTTTGAGAACGACACTTATTTCTATGTCGTAACGGAGATATCATCCGGGAACTTCCGGCATCTTCATGTGGGCACCCTAACGAAAACGGGTACGTGGACAGGTGGGGAGTTCGCAGCCGGGCAGTTGTTGGTTGCTGGGGTAAACAAGTTCCAGACCAATACCGGAAACCAAACGTCGCTAGACGGGGTGTTCCTGAACCCAAGCGGGGCGCCTCGAGCCCCGACCATCCACGCGGAAGGGCTTCCAGGTCAAGGAGGTTCCGACAAGTGGCTGGTGGTCGGTTCTAGCAGTAGCGCCGCTGACCACGGCACCGATCGTGCGGGCAACGACCGTGCGCTAGCGATCGGAGGTAGGGGCGGTTTGTTTGGATACCCAACGCAAATGCGCTTCGCGGATCGAACAACGGACGGGTTCCTGCCGTTGTCAGAGATGCGAATCACGTACGTGAACGGTACGGATCTGTACGTTCTCGGGTCGATGCCTGACATCTTCTACGGATCTATGCGCTCGTTCGCGGTCGCTCAAGAGGTGACCCAAGGGTCCGACACTTACCGAGCCTTCCCCTTGGCTATCCTGGATTCCACCGATTCGGGGGTAGCGTCAGCGGGCACCGGCTACGCGGCGTTTTTCTATCGGCAGGTCAACACCTAGTGGCGGAGGTCGGGCAGTCCACGGCCTTGGCGGACCCCATCGTAACCGCGAACCCGGTTGGGGGCGCTAGGGAAGCGGTTACCGTTGGCAACCAGGCGATAGCTCTGCTCGACAACTCGCCGGGATCCACGCCGTTTGATGCTTTTGTGGGCCCCGGTGCCACGACGGCTCAAGAAGCTAACCTCGGAAACAGCGCGACCACCGATCCGTACCCAGAGTGGTTCGAGCGAGTTCACATAATACCGTCAAGCAAGATCGAATACGGGAACATTCTGTCTCAGGTAGACCGGACCTTTGAGATCTACAACGCTTACGCCACGCGGGAAATAACGCTTACAACCATCACCAACAACGTCCAACCGGGCGTAGAACTCCCGAACATCACTGCGCCTCGGTCAATACCCCCGGGTGCATCTATCCTACGTCCCACGTCTACCTTCGAACCACCTGTCCCTGTACAGGATGTCGTGAGGGCTCTCCGAGACGGGTTGGCGTCGTTTGACAGTACGATAGACTTCACGTTCGACGATAGTTCCACGCTGAGCCTTTCGGTTTCTGGAAACCGAATCGCCATAGTTCTCGAGCGTCCAGAAAGCAAGTTCCGAGAACGGTTCATCGGGAACGTTGACATCCTAACGGCCCTATCGGGGAAAGAACAGCGGATCGAGGTCCGGAAAAGGCCGATCCAACAGTTCACCCTTACTTACCGGCTACAAGGTAGGGAGAGACAAAGATTCCAGTACAGGTTATTCGACTGGCAAACAAACAGCTTCGGGCTACCGCTGTGGCACGAGCAGAAGTTAATGGTCGCACCCGCCGTGTCAGGAGCTACTCAGGTTCAGATAGCCACCGACGTGGGGTCAGACTTCCGAGTCGGGGGCCAAGTTCTTATATTCAAAAACGAGACAGCCTTCGACATATCGAATCTGTCAGGTAACACCGGAACCATCCTGACCCTAGACAGTCCGCTAACGCGAGATTTCGATTCCGGAGATCTCGTACTGCCGGTGCGCATCGCCGACATAACCGCCACTCAATCAACTAGATCGAAAGTCGAGCTAGAGGACATCCGTGTTACTTATGATGTCGTAGACAATGACACCGGTGCCGACGATCCCGATCTGTCGTACTTCTCAACGTACAACTCTCGCCCGTTCCTAGACGACACGATCTGTAATCTTCTATTCGGCCGTACGGAGATGCAGCAGGGGTTCACTAAACGCCTACTGACGATCCAGAACCCAGCGGGCGCCCCGTTCCGAACGAGCCCCCAAGCGGTCAACAAACGTACTTCGTCGTGGGGGTTCAAGGCACGGACTCCAGCGCAAGTGATCACCCTCCGAAACGCGCTTCTCGGGCTTCGTAGTAGGCAAGTTTCTTTCTGGGTACGGACGTTTTTCGCTGACCTAACCGCCGTGTCAAGCATCACGTCCGGTGCTCTGGCTGTAGACGTAGAGAATGTCGAGTACACACGATTCGCTCAGTCCAGAGAACGTTTCAGGACGCTACGCATGGAACTCACGAACGGAACTGAGATCATCCGTACCGTGTTGTCGTCCACCGAAGTTTCGTCCGACGTTGAACGGCTAACGGTGGACTCAGCGTGGGGGGTCGACGCCGACGTCAGCGAGATTCGAAATCTCGAGTTCCTGGAGCTGGCCAGGTTCGATTCTGATACTCTGGAGTTTGAGCGAGACGGCAACCACAAAGCCGATATCACCATGCCTGTTGTGACCGTTTTCGACACGCCATGAGCACCTTCGACGCAAAACAGACAAGCACGGCAGAGTCAAGACCGGTAGAGCTATATACCTTTGAGATCGGGTCGACGCCCTTCCACTACACGACATCGGAAGACGCACACACGATAGGTACAACCACATGGACACCGGTTGCGGGGTTGCGGCGGTCGAGGATACTCGACGCCTCTACAAAAACGGCCCGCGCTCTCGATATATCCATGCCGGCAGGTAACGCCCTCATATCGGCGCTCAGCGGAATACCTCCCGACCAAACCACCGCAGTTACGGTGTTCAAATTCCAGCGGGATCAAGCCACGCCGTCCACAAACCTAATATATCAGGGGGTGGTGTCGACCGTAACTTACGGACAGAACAACCGAGTTGCTACAGTTAAGGCTGTCACCGAAGAGTCGGCGTTCTCGCTATCTATACCCTCTATCGCGTATTCGGCAATGTGCAACAACTTCCTGGGCGATAGCAACTGCGGGGTAGATCTCACCAAACACGGATTCGTAGGGGTTGTGTCGGCGGTCAACTCTCTAGTCATCACCGTCCCGGGCGCGTCCGCAGCTACCAACGAGTTCGGTCTCGCGAACGACTACGTAAACGGCTTCGTACGTCTCCAGTCTACTCTAACCGATTTCCGGCTGATAATAGACCAGAACGGCGATGATTTGACCCTTCTCTTGCCGTTTCGGAATGACGTCACAGGTCAAGACGTCTTTGTGACTGCCGGATGTAACCGGGTGATCAACGGCGATTGTGCGTTGGTGTTCAACAACGTGAGCCGAGCAATCGGGTTTCCGTTCACCCCGACGAAAGACATCCACCGTACGGGGATATGATGAACAGTATAACGGCTTTATTTTTCCGGCTGTGTGTTGTTTGGCACAGCGGCACTCACAAGGGAGGGGCGCTGTGACTGGTATACCTGCGGTTCTGACGATCGTAACCCTTTGGTTCTGCATGCGGGGGCGACCGCCAGAGGGCGGCGAGGTTACCCACGCCTACGTGGCCGAGATCGTGATTCAGTTGGTGATTATCGCGATCATCATCGGTCTAAACGAAGCTCTGACCCCAAAGCCTCAGACCGAGCGAGCTAAACCAGCCGGACTCGGAGACTTCGAGTTGCCTACGGCTACAGAAGGACGCCCGGTGCCTCTGCTGTGGGGGCGGGTTTTGATCAAAGGACCAAACGTCGTTTGGTACGGCGATCTATCTCAAGAGAAGATCCAGACGACGCAGCAACGCACGCTGTTTCAGTCGGATAAGATCACCATCGGGTATCGGTACTTTCTAGGCATCCAGTACGCGATCTGCCGGGGCCCGATCGACGAGGTCAACGGGATACGGATAGGTGACGAGCAAGTTTTTACCGGCGCCACGCTATCGGATATAACCATTAACGAACCGAAGTTGTTCGGTGGTGAAGAGTTCGGGCAAGGCGGTGTTATAGCCAAGTACGAGGTCTACCCGGGATCTACAACTCAAACCGCGTCGGATTACCTGGGTCTATTCCAAGGGATTACCCAGCAAGACACCAACACGGTAACTATGCCGTACCGCGGAACATGCTACTTCGTGTTCCGGTCGTCGCTCACAGATGGTACTGTAGCTGGTGGAGGGTACATCGGGACGAGCCGCAGGCTGGAACCTCCCGCGTTTGAGGTATCGAGGTACCCGCCCCTATTCACCGGACAGTCAGTCGGCGATAACCGCATAGGTAATGATGCCAACATTGCCAACGTGGTGTACGAGCTGTTAACAGACGCAGAGTTCGGCTTTAACCAGCCGGAATCTAGGCTGGACCTGGCGCAGTTCAAGGCGGTGTCCGATACCTTCATAGCCGAGGGTCAAGGCTTCTCCTTTACGCTCCAGACCCAGGTCCAACGAGACGAAATAAAACGTCTGATCGAGAACCAAATAGACGGTCTTATCCGGATCAACAGGAGAACCGGGCTGTGGGAGATACGTCTGGCACGGGCGGACTATGTAGTTGGAGATCTCCGGACAATTACAGAAGACAACCTTATATCGGTGACATCGTACGAGCAACCCGTATGGAGAGACACTACCAACTACGTTCGAGGCGAGTTTAACGAAAGTGGGGATGCGTACAAACTGACGTATGCGGTTGCTCAAGACACCGCGAACCAACGCATCCAAGGGCGGACGGTCACGTCGGAGATCAAGTTCCCGGGAGTTAAAAACCGCAGTCTAGCGACCAACCTCACCTGGCGAGAACTCCGTCTTCTGTCCCGACCTCTCGCTAGAGCAACTGTCCAGGTTACCCAAGAGTTCCACGACACTCAACCCCTAGACGTTGTGCTGTTCACCTCAGAGGCCAACAACGTGACCGATCTGCCGATGCGGGTCTTGTCCGTAGATCAAGGGAAGATCGACGCCAACGCGATGACGCTCCAAATGATCGAAGACGTCTTCGCGTTCCGAGAAGCGTCAGGCGGAGAGCCCCCGGGGAGTCTCTGGCCGGACCCGGAGGCGTCACTTATCCCCTACCCTACCGACCGTCAGGTAGCTATCGAAGCGCCGCGAGGTCTCCGGGCTCGAGACCCGTTCGACGGCAACGTCGCCGTCACAATCAACGCACTCGTATCCAAGGTACACGCGTGGGCTCGCAGAGCTGCGCAGGAGACAGCATTCGATATCCGCACGAGATCGAATCCGTCCGGCTCCCCCTCCGGAGATTTCAGCACCGCGGAGACATCCACAGGCTTTGCACTGCTCGGGACGTTGAAATCCGCTTTGACCCGAGGGACGGCCATTCCGACGACGTCCCTAACTCTGACCGCAGGCCCGGACACGAAAGAGGTCTTGGCCGTGTCTCTGGCGGCCGAGAACCTCGCCAACTTGGGTGTCGACCTCGCGAACCTGATCTACGTAGGAGATAGCACGTCCGGCGAGTTCATGCTCGTTTCGAGCGCGGCTGCGGGGTCGGGAACGGACGTTGACTTGACCAACGTGTACCGGGGTGTGTTGGATACGCCGCAGATGGACCACTCAGCGGGCGCGAACGTGTTCGTCGTCTCCGCCGGTGCCGCCATAACCGATGAGTTCTACGCCACTACTGGGACTATCGAGGTCAAGCTCATCCCGGTCGGGTTCCGAACCGAGGTACTCGAGGGCGACGCCACCACCATTACGGTCAACCCAGAAGCCCGGCACCTACTCCCGTCACCCGTGTCGAAAGTCTTCGCTGAGACGGTCCTATACGGAACGACTCCGAGTTTGGAAGCCCAGGGAAGCGGGCTAAATCGCGGGTTCAACGTGTCATGGGAGCGTCGAGCTTACGACGTTGACAACGAGATTACCGCGTTTGACAACGACGATCAGAGTGTATCGGACCAAACACAGCAACAGCGGGTCTCCCTAGTCCGCGGGGGTGTCGAGATCGAAGTTCAGGATTTTACCGCGGGGGCTGGTCCGATTCTCGTACCCCGAGCAGACTACCTTGCCGCGTCCACCAACGGCGCAGTGGGAGACACGATTACTATTCGTGTACGAACACGACATGTGCCGACAGGTTACGCCGTGTTCTTGGAAAACAAGTTCGACGTGGAGTACGATGTTACCGCTACTTCCGCACTTACCGGGCAGTTCGCGCTTGGAATCCTGCAACCGAGCGGGGGCTCCGTGTCGAACAGCTACGCAACGGTCGACTCGGGAACGTTCACGCTGAATTTGCAGCGAGCCATCACGTCTAACGTACGGGTGAGCGTAAACGGGGGCGCATTCTCAACAATCGTCGCAGGGGGAAACACCACGGGCACCGTGGTAGGTGTCACCGCCTCAGATACGCTACGTTTCGATGTACTTGGGACCACAGATGCGGATAATACGTTCATCGAGCTACAGAACCCGTCTTCGACGGCCGTGGCCTACGGAGTGATCGAGCAAGACTGATGAACGACGATGAAATAACCGCGGAAGTAGCTGTCCTGAAGGAAAAGATCGATCACATCGATCAACAAGTGGGTGCCATGACAAAGATTCTAACCGGAGACGGGACGTCCGCCGGACTTTTGGTACGGGTAGACCGCATCGAGCAATGTCTGATGTCCCTGAAGGCCTTCTACCGTTGGCTGCTCGGCATCGTAGCATCGATACTAGCGCTACTTGCGGCGATGTGCATCAAGTATATGGCTACGTCAGCGATGTGAGTATCGTGGGCTCGAAGCGCTCTAAACGTTTTGTCATCACGTCCACCGCTTCCGGGTTGTTATCCACCAGAATGAACTCCCGCCCGAGACCCGCGGCGGACTCTCCCGTGGTTCCGCTGCCTGCGAAGAAGTCCATGACCAGATCGCCCGGGTTGCTGTGGACCTTCACGATGCGATTCAGAACGCCTAGCGGTTTCTGTGTCGCGTAACCGGTCTTTTCCTTACCGTTCGGGCTAACGATCGTGTGCCACCATACGTCGGTCGGCGTCTTCCCACGGGCTGCCTTCTCCCTCCCGACCAGCCCCGGGGCCATGTAAGGGATACGGTCCATTTCGTCGAAGTTGAAGGTGAACTCGCCCGGTTCGCGGACATACCACAGGATGCTGTCGTGCTTCGTGGACCACTTCTTCTTCGACCGTGCGCCGTAGTCGTAGGCCCAAATGATCTCGTTCTGGAAGCAGTCTCGCCCGAAGATCGAATCCAGTGCGACCTTGCAATAGTGGACTTCGCGGTAGTCGATGTGCAGGAAGAAGCTGCCCGTCGGTGACAACACGCGGTGCGCTTCTTCCAGGCGCGGGGTCAGGAACGACATGAAGGCGTCGAATGCGTCGTTCCAGCCTGTCGTGCCTAGGTCGATTGTTCGGTACCGCTTCCCCTGGAAGCCGGTGCGGTCGCCGTTCTGCTCGTCTCGCACCGTCTTCATCCGGCGGCGCTCCTGGCGCTTCCCCGTGTTGAACGGTGGGTCGATGTAGATCAGGTCTACGGATCCGTCTTCAACGGTCCGTAGGAACTCCAGGTTGTCGGCGTGGACGATCTTGCGTGTCGGCATGGGACCCCCTACCCATCGTACCCCACCTTCTAGATCGTGGACGCACGGATCTCAACTCAAGACGATGTAGAGCGACCTCCGGCCCGGGAAGAGACTCCGGGGTATAGTGTTGCAGAGACAGAGATGCAAACACTCAAAGACACTTTCGACCACTGGTTGGTCAAGCTCGGCGTTCTGGGGCTCAGCCTAGGCGTAGTTCCAGTCTACATCCTGTCGCGGATCGCCGCGTCGCTGTAGCGCCAAAACGTAGCCCGAACGAGGTTGCAGGCTACATTTTGTCACACCGTCAACCAGCGGTGTGGTCGGCCGAAAACACCGCGGAGGCGTGTAGAGCCCCGGAGATCACCCCGAGCATCTGGAGATCGGCGGCATCGGCGGTGTTGACCGCGTTGATCCCTAGCTCGAGCGCTACAACGTCTCGAGCGGCTTCGACAGCTTCCTCGAAGCCGGGCTGATCTACGGCCTGAGCTAGTCGTTCGAGCTGGTGGCGGATTTCCCGGTCCAAGTTTTCAAGGTTCTGCAAAGAAACCCCCTTCAGACTCTTCAGTTGTTGGGTGAGGAAACTCGCCACGACGAAACCGGTGCTCATAGCCGTGATCCTACCACGAGGGCCCACGCTTCGTCGAACTTCCGGACCCGGGTTTTCAGCACTTCTAGCACGGTCGGGCCCAACTCACCAGCGGCCGCTCTGGCGTCGAGCCCAGAGACAGCGGCGCTCCTAACCCGGTGCCAGCTAGCAGTGGCCGCGGGCAGGGCGAACCGGTCTTCTGATAACGCTTGTTCGACCGTACGTATATCAGAGGCCCGGGGGCCTTCAGAGCCCCCAGCGTTGGCCGCAATCGCGGGGAAAGCGGCTGCCATGCGGGGCAGTAGGACGTTATCTCGGGCTCGGGACCCGACGCACGCCGTCAAAATCAAGAGTGCGGGGAGAACACAGTGCTGGAACTTCATCGCCGCGATTTTACCACGGAGAACTCCGAAATCACGCCCCACTTACCGGCACGCAAAGGCTAACCCAACACATGCCGCCAGGATCAAGAGCACCGGGAGAATCCAGCGTCGGAGTTTCATCGGCCCCACTTTTCCCGACCCCAATTGGGTTTAGGCTCCGGGTTCGGGACAAAGTACGATACCACCGCCATGATGAGGACGGTAGCCGCTGACGCGAACTCCGCGCCTAGATCTATGTCGAACTGCCTCAACAGGGACATGATGACCACAGATATCGCGCCTGATATCGTCGCGGACGCTACTTTTCGATCTGGTTTTTGCATTGCTCGTTTACCGACTTGACGAATTTCTGTATATGCTCCAGCAACTCCGGTCCACCCGGAAGTGCTTTCATGGTGTCTCTCTGTCTCGTAACACCGGCCTCCTTTCGGAGACGGCCAATCTCTCCTCGCTCCGATTTCAAGTCGTCCAGTTCCCGACGCCATCTATTCGCCTGAGCGACGCAGGTGCCTACCGCTCCAGTAGGAATCGATACCGGAACGTGAACCCCGATCTTGTGCTTTACCCACACAACGAGATTCGCGGGGTCACAACTGAGCTTGAACGTGTCGGGGTTTACTCCAGTCAGCACGGCCAAAGCGGCTATATTCGATGCGTAGTGCTCTACCGCGTACCGGAGACACCTTTTGGTGATCTCCAACTGCACTTTGTCTAGAGCCTCTTGCGCGTCTTTAACTCTCTGCCGGCGATCGGCGAGAAGCTCAGAGGCCATAGCCTCCATGACATCCTTGTGTCTCACCGAACCCTCCCGACGTTAGCACGCCACCCAAGATCTCGTCGGTTCTGGGGCTGTGACGGGAGACGGGCGCGCAAGCACTGTTCGACTTTGTTCCGCAAGTTCCCCTCCGGGAGGTTAAACAGGCACGTCTCAAGCCCGAACAGTGTCCACAGCCACGTACCCCCGGACGCCCCAGGGCCGTGAGCTACCGACCACCGGGGGGTACCGTCTTCGGGCACTACGCTAGTGAGAACGGGAGGTCCGTCACCGTCCAGGTACGCTACATCGTCGACTATGTACCACTTGTCACCTTGAGCGAAACACCCCCAAGTAGCTAACGTGTCCACGATGACATCGAAGCACCACCGGACGTCTTCATCGTCGGGCATCACGTTAATCGCCAGTTGCCACCCGATCACCGCGAGTCCATGTTCCCACATAGACACCGTGTCGATCAACTCCCCGGTGGTGTTGTAGATCCGTTTTCGGCCGTCGGGGTTGTGCTTATTCAATACACGAAGGTTCTTCCCAGGCTGCATTCGAGAGTGGTTACGTTGGTTCCTCGCAATGCTGCGGATCAGTTCTTTGTACTCCGGGAAGAAGGTCGACAAGTGGGCG
Organism: Bythopirellula sp.; assembly: GCA_965230685.1. Lineage (GTDB taxonomy): Bacteria > Planctomycetota > Planctomycetia > Pirellulales > Lacipirellulaceae > Bythopirellula. The sequence continues at coordinate 26,220 of CBDDLO010000003.1, read as the reverse complement.
AAAGTCCCGATCGTCCTCCCCTCCCCTCGAGCGGCGGATATTTGGTTGAACTTATGTCGTACGTCTCCGAAATCCGACGTCTTGACACCCGTCTCCAGTAGCATTTGGTACGCCGGATCATCTTCCACCATCAGGTACGCCAGCGCCGTGTTCTGAGACCGATGTTGGCGGTCGTATGGCCTCCAACCGCCTAGCACTTCTCGGGGCTTGCCGAGACGGTCCGGCGAGACGCCGTGGTGCCAGTGGACTTCTCCGGACCAGAACGTCAGCGCCGGGTGGTCTTCCAAGCTTATCGGCGCACCGTCAGCTTCACGCTTCAGATAGCCGCGTTTGGCGTCTGTGTATGCGGCATGGCGGTAAGCCTCCAGCATCTCGTGCATACTGTAGTCAACGAGGTGCGTACCCTGAACGGCCCCGAAATCATCCTGATCCCCTGTGCCGCCGGGGTTCTTGCCCACCCCTAAGAACGGATCCCCGAACGTACTCGCCTCTGACACGAACCTCCTTAGATCGTGTGCGACGTCAGACATGACTCGGCTGTGAACGGTCCGGAAGCTCGAGCCCGGTGTGACGATGGACGCCAAAAACGGGCTGTTCCCCCTACCCCACCCCATATACAGGCCGGACATACTGCTCTCTAACCCTGCACGGGCGGAACTGAACTGGACCTGTATATCGTCCGAAAACCCTTCCGGATCGAAGCTCTCGGGGAGCCCTTCAGGTTGCGCGATCACCCGTCCAGAGTACAGACGGCCCTCCCCGTTTCGGAGAGTTTTATAGATGTCTGTTACGATGTAGCTCTTACCCACAACCTCGGTCGGTGCCGAGTAACCTTCTTTACCGGATAGGTTCAGACTCAGTTGCTCACCACAGCTAAGGCCGATCGCTCGGAACTCACTGAGAACTTGATCGCTAGGCCCACTAAAGGAGGCGACACCCCAAAACCTTGCGACCGGGTCCCCGCTGAAAAAGTCTAAAAAGTGGTCCGCCCACAACTCGGTGCCTGGGATCCCAACCCGGTAACCCCACCGGCTTACTGCTCGGTTTTGATGTACCAAGTGCAAGTTGGATATCGAAGCGGTCTTGAACTGACCCCCGGTCAGTATATGTAGGTTCACCACATTATCGGATATGTTGTCAGCGAACCATGGATGGAGTTGGAACTCCCCCGATTTGTCTCTTGCGGGCTCGTTTATGAGCCGCCCCGTAACCGTCTCCCCGGCATCAAGTGTCGCGTGTACATAAAACACCCTACGAGCGGTGCCGAGAGCTTCCCCCTTGACGACGTCCCACACTGTTGCGGGGCTATCATCTAATTGGAAACTGCAATCGTCCCCGAACACTTCGGTTGCTGAGACGGGGAAAGTAACTGGCACCCATCCTGTTCGGGGTTGGGTAGCTGAGTTATGTAGCGAAGTTCTCATATGATTCTCGTAACTAGGCCCCATTCGTGGGCTTGACTGGCGGTAAAGTATTTATCCGCTTTTGACTTGATCATGGATGGCCAGACCGTCTTATTGTTAGACGCCTGTCCCAGTAAGCGGATCATGTTACTCATCTGGGACGTCGTGAAGTCGGCTACCGTCGCCAACTCGGCAGGGCTTGCTTCGATCTCTATGGTGGTGTCGTGCATCATGAAGGAGGTGTTCCGGTATGACGCCCGCTCGTGGCCAGAGGCTAAAACGATCAAGGCGGACGACATACATGTCCCCCATGTTGTAACGTTTATGGTTACACTTGACGCACGTAGAAAGTCGTACAGACCAAGCGCGTCCTCGAGATTACCGCCACGACTGTTTAGCCAGAGGTCAACCGGCCTAGCTTTTGTGTGCGCTTCGAGGGCAGTCACCATCTTGACGATCCGCGAGCACGATTCGTCGTTGATCTCACCCGTCAGGTAAATACGTCGGTTTGCCACGTCTAAATCCGCCTCAACGGTGTGCACATCGATCACAACTGACTCCATGGCTTTTCGTCTACCCACAACCCCTCGTCGGGCGGGTCGTGCATGTCTGCCGGCCTGCTGTACGTGATACCCTCGACCGTAATATGCTGGCTACCATCAGAAGCTTCCTGGACCACGCACGGGTACTGATGCACCGTGCCGTCCTCCCGCAGTCTAGCAAACCCGAACCCCTGCTGCCACCCCGGGGTAGTGTCGGAAACGTAGTCTCGAGCTACTTCGTCCCTGCACCCCGCGGGAACGCACATCCAGGTCAGGCCGAGATCCCGCTCACTGGTGCCGTAGTGAAGTTGCGCACGGTGTACATGACCGCTTTGCCCGGACCGACCGGCCGCGATTAGCTCAGCCTCGGCAGGGTGTCGACCCAGCTTAGTTCCGTGGTGGATCCGGTAGAAGTCGAACAACAGTAGCCCGGATTTCTGACGTTCGGTTCCTTCGGGAGACATGATGGATCCCCCGTGGCTGAGTTTCACGTCAAACTCGGATAGCCCCAGGAGCTTGTCGATCCGCAAATCCCGAAGACCGGCGAGATGTGGGTCCAAAGCGGATAAGTGGTTGGAAAGTCGAGCGGCCAGATCGTGATTACCGCCGACATTTATCAGTTCGCCGTCGAATACGTCCCGGATCTGGCGGTGCATGATCTTCTGGAAGTCGAGTTCGACTTGCAGTGGCACAACTCTACCGGGGGGCTTTTTGTGCTTCGATATAGCTAACCCGTCGATTATGTCGCCGTTCAATAACACGCAATCGGGAACTAAGTCTCTAATTGCACATCTAAACGCCCACCACACGAAAGGGTGTAGAAACACCGCGTGGGTATCGTTTATTGACAGCATCGCGAACCCGCCCTCGTTCCACGACAGGTCCGCGCCTTTTAGGACGTACGGCGCTAGGTACCGGTTCATGTACCGGTCGGCGTGTTCTTGGCGGCTCTCTTGTGCTCGCCGAGCCCTCCACAAACGGGTTCCGATTTCATCGCGGAGACCCGCGACTCTGAGCGCCTGTTCGAACTGGCCGTATCGCTTATCCACGAACTCTACGGGGTAGTACCCGTACAGTTCGTATCTACGGCGAGATATCGATCTAAACTTGGCGTAGGGGTTCGTGTCTTCGTCAGTCGCGACCCGGAGTATATCTGCAAGCAGATCCTCGACTGATGGTTCTGACTGTGATTTGCGGGCGTTTAGCCGCGCTTCCTCAGCCTTAAGGGCCTCTTTCCTTTGCGCGTATTTCCGCCGCTCCTTTGCACTCTGGCGCACGGAATCGGGGGCCGCGAGGAAGTCATCCAGGCCCACTGGTCAACCTCTCGCCTGTGTCGCTGTCCAAGCCCTCGACTTCGTGGAGATAGCTACGTACGGAAGGCCAAGTCGGGCCGGAGTAGTGCGGCTTTAGCTTGTGGATGTACAGCCACCGGGTTGACATCGACGCCCTAGGGTCGCCGCCCCTCTTCAACGCCAGAAACCTTCGAAGGTCCGCCAGAAGCTCCGGGAAGTCGTCTAGAGCCCGAGACTTCCGGGCGTCGGCGTCCGATAAGATTTGGTCGAGATCTAGCGGTTTTTTACGCTTCGCAGCCATGGCGGCCACTGTACCGACTTGGCAAGGGGGTTGGGGGACTCAAGTGGAAGTTTTTTGAACAACCCACTTGCCCCGTGAGTTCTTCGAACAGGAGAGGCCCTCGATGTCACCTCGAACGAGGCACATCGACAGGCTTCGGCAGGCGGATTTGTCGTCTTTGTAGTGGTGTTGGATCTTAGAAACCGCTGTTGACAAGGGGATTACGGTAACCCCTTCTACGAAATCCCGAAGAGCGTCACACGTCGCATCCCACGCGGTGTACCTGGGACCGTGGTTGCGACCGCTCACCGCCACGCGGTGCTTGTCCGATACCCACTCGACCCACGGGGAACCGTTCGGTAGGTACCTATTCACCGCGGGTAGTAGACTTTCTAGACGCCCTGAACTTACCTCGAGCACTCCGACACCGTGTGCTCGGCAGATGTGGACAGCCAGACGCTTGCCCGCCGTTGTTTTAGTTCTAGGGACCGCGACGCTAACTAGTGAGCTTGTATTAACCCAACGAAGCGCCTGGGCTAAGATATCCAGGCTCAGATATCGTTTGCACTCCACTACGTGGGACAAACCGTTTCGTATAGCTACGAGGTCTGCTACTCCGCCGGACGCCTTCAACTGGACTTCGGGGTATACCTCCCACGAGTCCTCGGTGAGCCGGGAGGAAACGATGCCGGCGATGTGTACCTCTCGCATAGATCACTCCGTCAGTAAGTTCACGGCCTACCCGTTAAATCGGTCCGAGCGGTACCCTTCCGCCTTTAGCGGGAGACCCGCAGCCCATGCAGGCGAGTCAGTCAGAAGATCGCAGAACTCCTGAACATCACCGGTGCCGTTGAGAACTTCTGCTGCCAGGGAGTCATGTACGTGGACCACGGGGTGGTATACCGGATGGGCTTCGACTTTGGTCAGCCCGGCGCTCAAGATATCTCGAGCTACGCCCTGAGTTACGTTCTCGACCAACTTGCCGCCGTAGGTCGACTCGGGGACCATTTTGGTTTTATCGGACCCCATGGTCAGAAACCGTATCTCGTCGCTAGTCATCTCGCGTTCTACGATCACGCCGTCTTCGGTCACCGACTGTATTTTTTTGGTCGTCCTTACAATGTGAGGGCTCCAGTAACACAGCGCTCGACCACTCGGCAAAACTAACGTCAGAACTCGTGCCCCCCGACTATGCGGGCACCCCACACGAATTCTGCCCGCTGTAGTAGGTACACCCTCTAATATGGAGGTTCTTACGGCGTCCTCTAACTCATGCCAGAACGAGCACACCTCGGGATTGTCGCCCCTCCAAGCACGATGCACACGGTACGTCTCACGCAACTCCATCGGACACCCCGCATCAGCGGCGGTGACATCGAACTTCATCACCCCCATCCCATACCCTAAAGCGAGGTCGCAGACTTTTCCAAGTTGCCTATCACCCGACCCGATGCTCGCCGCGGTGTGAACGTAAACATCCTCGCCAGCGTGGAAGAGGTCGAGTTTCTTGGTCGCATAACACAGCCACGCCAAAACTCGAGCTTCGATAGCCGAGTAATCGGCGGCGATAAGCTCATACCCAAACCGTGCTATAATAACTCGTCGGAGTAGTTGAGAAAGGGACGCCAGAGGATTGTCTACTAGGATGTCCAACAACTCGTGGTCTACCCACCTGACCGCGGTCTCGGCAGCGTCGATCACGGGCTTAGACAACTTGTTCTTGGGGAGGTTGTGTAGTTGCAGCCCGTAAGAAGTCCACCGACCAGTGTGGGCACCGCAGAATTGGAGTGCGTTACGTAGGCGTCCGTCACTGCCCACCATCAACGGGACCCGCTTCAGTTTTTGTAGCGAAGTTATCTTGTTCGCTTCTTTGCGGATCGACAGGACTGTGCGAACTGTAGGTGGCAGATCGGGTAACGCTAATAGCTTCTCCGTGGCGGTTGCGTCTAGCGTTTCTGACTTGGAGGCTCCAGTTTTCTTCTTAGTGACCTTAACCGGCAGTGTAACACCCGCCGCCTTCACCCACCCCTTCAGTGCTGGAGTGGCTGTGGCGTTCTTAAGGACCCCCAGCGTCTCGTCTTCCACGACCTGCTGAAGCGCGGTGCTCCTCTTTTCCGCAGTCGCCAGAATACGTCCAGCGTACTCGACGTCCAGTTGTACCCCTCTGCGGTTCACCGCTTGATCAGCCCGCCACTGGACCGCAGCGTCTAGCGGCAGTTGTTTTAGCTGAGTCCAGCACGCCAGAGTCGCTACGACATCTTGCCGGCAGTACTCTACTAGGCGTTGGATATGCTCGGGGTCGGTGTCGTAAACCCACTGCCCGTCGGTCCCGCCAATCGGGTTGGCCATAGCCTTCATCAGCTTCGCCCCGTCAGTGTCTTTCGCTTCCGATGACGCACCGACTATTCCGGACAACCCCTTCAAACTCTGCGGCAAGTTGTAGTACAGGCCGACGGCTTGAGTATCTCTCCACTGCCCGTCATCCGGTTGCGGCCAACCATATACTGGGGCCAAAATGTTCGTCCAGATCGCGTGCTCGAACGACACGTTGTGCGCGACGAGCGACCCCCCTCCAACCACAAAGTCTCGAATATCGTCCGGTAGGTCCCCGTCTTGCGGGACCCACTCCACGAAGTGCCTGGCACCGCTTGTTTCCTGCCAACCGAACACCACACAGTAGATTATCGTGGATGAGTGCTGGGAGTACGCCCACGCGCCCGACTTAATATCACACGCGCTAGACGTCTCGATATCGAGTACCAGAGACGTCCCATCCAATGGGTCTAGGCGTGCCAGTGTGGGGTTCATCGACTCACGAACGTGCGCACAAAGTACCGTACCGAGGACGTAAGCTCGTCGACCGTGCCCCGATTGTTTACTGATATATACGCGGTGACGTCGAGTCTCTCGGGCGAGACGAACCCGCGGCTATCTGAAGAGAAGTCGCATCCCGGTCGGGTTATGCGTATGAGCATAACCTCCCAGTTAGGGTCGTCGGTGAACACCTGAAGCTCCGGTTCGAACCCACAGTCGGTGGCGATGAAGATGTCTACGCCGGTAGATCGCTCAAGATCCGCTTTTAGCGCTAGGCCGAAAGCTTGTTGACCGACTAGGGGCTTGACTAGTTTTTCAGATACCGCTATGAACCAGTCACGCCACGTCCAAACCCCGAAAGGGTCTTTCTCGTCTTTCAACCGCTCAAGATCTTCGGCGCACGGAGGTCCGCAACCGCTCAGCTTAGCTAGTAGCGCCGCCGTGGCAGCCTTCAGCCGCCCGGCGAACTTGACCCGCTTAACGTGGACGTCATCGGTCAACAGCTTTTCTAGCTCAAGACCGAGAGTGTCCTTACCGGCGCCTGGGGGGCCGTTTATGGCGATGAGTTTAGGCATGGAGATCCTGCAAGAAAAAATGGCCCGGTCTGCTGACCTCTGCCGGGCCAGACGCTCACTCAGGCGAATATCGAGTCAGCGTCGTCGAGATCACCGCCGGGGAGTTGGTCCAAGCTTTGGACGTCCACGCCTCCCAGATTGGTGAAGACTTGGTCGGCGCCAGGCACTGAACCCCCATCAAGACGGTCACCGTGCTCGACAAACTGAACCATATCGATGTTGAACGACACACCACTACCCGTAGCGTGCTGCCACACCCAAGCCGTTAGTCTGGCGTTTACCTTACAGCCCGCATAGATTTTATCCGGGTCCGTGATCAGAGTCAAATCACGGTCGTACACCCCGGGTTGCCGCTTACGGCTCGCCGCTCGGATTGTGTACGCGCCTTCTTCAAAACCACCGGGCCAAGTGCCATCGGCTTTCGGAGCGCATGGTTTGATCGGGGGGCGCAGAGGTTTAAGACCCGACGCTTCGCCGTGTTTCTCGACCCAGGCGGCCCGCATGGCCTTCTTAAACGGCGTCAGATCGTACCCCGGTGCCAAAACGAGTACGCAACTGTACTGGAGAGCGGACTTCGGGTCGTTCCTCATTGCGTGCGTCTTTTCGAACAGCGAGGGGAACGCCAGCAACACAGGCTGAGGGGTTACTACGGATTTCTCGTTCGTCATAACTTAAGGCAACTTCATGTCTCGTCCAAGTTTTTGAAGTCTGCGCCGGGGTCTACCGGCTCCACAGCTTCACGCTTGTCGGATTCGGGTGCTAGGGTAACTGATCCCTCCGGCTTTGTCCACATCTGAGCGAGGACTTTAGCCAGGTCAGGCGCCATCTTCTCCATCTGGGCGGGAGATTTAATGGAGGTTGTGTGAGTCTGGTCCGGGTCGTAACCCATCAGAGCCAGCGTCTCGGCAACCGAGGATTCGTTGACCCACCTTCTCCGAGAAGATGTACGAACAAGTTTGTACCCCGGTACCGAGTCCCCCCGCTCGAGCTGTTGCAACGCCCGGTTCTCTATCGCTGTCATCCACTTACGCAGTACAGGAATACAGTGTAGAATGCGGGGTATGTCAGAATCTTCGATCTCCGACGGCGGTTGCAACTCGTCTAGGTTGGTGAACACGCCACCCGCTTGGGCCTCTAGTAGTTCTTTAGGGCCGGCACACCGGTCTAACGCCGGGCAGAACGTGCACCAGTCTCCCGCACGATAATCAGACGGGGTCGAGTTTTTCGCGTCTTCGGCCGCCGTCAATACGTTAGATTCCCAGGCGTCCACCTCGCACCGCGATAGACACTCAACGGTATGCCCCGTGGACGGGCACCGGGGTTGGACGATGTGCAGTTCGACCGTTTTGACCCCTTGGGACATGTGGGGACCTAAGCTTTTGAGGGCGGCTAGCGCGTAGATCCGCAGTTGGGGGTTACCCTGCGCCACCACCGGAACGCCCCGTCCGAATTTCAGGTCGAATACCTTGAGGACGTCCGCGTTCCGTATAATGCAATCGGCAGTGCCCCAAATATCGTCGTTCAGACGTACTTTGATCTCGAACCCCCGCAGTCTCGGCGAGTGCTCTGGAGCTAAGTTTTGTCTGACGATATCTAGGTACGATTGGACGTGGCTAGCGAACTCGGCGTCTATTACGAAACGGTCACACTCCGACTTGTCTCCTATAAACTCGTTGGCATCTACTTTTTGCTCGAGGCAAACGGCGGCTATCTCGTGGGCAAACGCGCCTTCGTCCGCTGAGACGCTACTAGTTCCGTCGTCTTCGGCGTGGTACGACGCGGGGCAGCGAAGCCATCGATGGGAGCTACTGGGACTGAGTTTCGCGTGGTCTACCATGCTGAAAGCTTAAACTCTGTAGAAATGGTGAGGTTAGACAACTGGACTAAGGTCTTCGCAGTTGTCAAAGGTCGTGGGCTCCGAAATCAGAGCCGAAGCCGTAGCCACTGCCGCTGCCTTCGCCACAGCCGCCACCGCTGCCAATGCCGATGCCGTAGCTGCCACCGTAGCCTTTGCCGCAGCCATCGCCTAAGCCACTGCCGAAGCCGCTGCCGAAGCCGCTACCGTAGCCGCTACTGTAGCCGCCACCGTCGCCGCCACCGTCGCCGACGCTGCCGCCGACATTGCCGTAGCCGCTACCGTAGCCGCCGCCGTCGCCGACGCTGCCGCCGCTGCCGATGCCGTAGCCGCTGCCGTAGCCGCTGCCGAAGCCGCTGTCGTCGATGTTGAAAGTATATCTAGTGCCAGTCATTATAGCCGTCTGCGTCACTTAGCCGTGGCCGCATCCGTCGCCGTCTCCGTCGCCGCTGCCGCTGCCGTATCCGTCGCCAATGCACCTACCGTCGCCGCTGCCGTATCCGTCGCCGTAGCCTCTGCCACCGCCGTCGCCATCGCCGCAACTGATGCTGCCGTAGCCTTCGCCGTAGCCGTAGTCATCGCCGCCGCCGTTATCGTAGCCAAAGCCGCTGCCGTCTCCGTAACCGTCACCGCTGGTGCGGCCGTAGCCGTCTCCGCTGGTGCGGCCGTAGCCGTCTCCGCCGCCGATGCCGTAGCCATAGCTGCCGTTTTCACCGCTCATAACAGTTGCTTCTACCATCGCTGCCGCCGCCGTTGACGTTGCCGCCGTAGCCGCCGTATCCGAAGCCGCTGCCGCTGCCGTCTCCATAATCGCGGAGATTACCATTGTCGCCGTCGCTGCCGCAGCCATAGCCATGACCGTCGTCATCGCCGCTGCCGTAGAGGTTCTCATCGCTCACGGTAAGCTCCGCTCCGTTTGTCATAGCCAACGCCGAAGCTGGCTCCGTCGCCGAAGCCGGCTCCGTTGCCGAATCCGACGCCGCTGCCGACGCCGCTGCCGTGGCCGTTGCCGAACCCGACGCCGCTGCCGACGCCGCTGCCGTGGCCGTAGCCGTTGCCGCTGCCGCCCGCTCGGCTGCTGCCGCTGCCGTAGCCGTTGCCGCTGCCGTAGCCGAAGCTGCTGCCGTCAACGCCTCTACCGTCGCCGCGGCCGATGCCATATCGGTAGCCGCTATCACAGTCGCTTGTTACTGACATCGTTACAATCTCCGTAGAGGTAGCCGTCGCCATCGCCGAAGCGACCGTCCCCGACCTCTGTCTGTTGCAAAGGTCGGGGGTGTTACTGACTACGACGTTCGATTGACTTCAGGAGCCGAGATGATCGACTGTGTTGCCTGATCGGTCGCCAGGATGATTTCGCAGGCGTCCAGAACGTCGAGATCGATCGGGGTCCCGATCTTCGACTTATCGTGATCGATGCCGTACTGAGCGACACCGGAAAGGAAGACCGGCTTACCCATCGGAACAGACCATTGCCACATCCGGCGGGCACGCTTGAGGCGCACCGCTCGGCCCTCGTGCCATACGACCTCGCCGAAGTGGACGCCCGCGTCGCGTGCGCGGACCACGGCGTACTTACCGATATACGGAGATCTCTCCGGAGCGTCGGCTCTCTTCGCGACATCATTCGAGCTAAGAGCCTGGAGAACTGCCATCACGGCTTGGGAGTCAATCACGAAAACAAATCCTCTTCTTCTGGTTCGTCTGTGTTTGTAAGAGCTTCAAGATCCCGAAGGAACCCTTCAAGCTTATCCGCTGGAATCTCGGGGAGCTTTTTCACTCCCACATTTTCCAGGAGTTTCAGTAACTGCTGTTTGGCCTCGGCCAACTCAGACGGGTGGTCGAAGCTGTTCATGTACTTGGTGGCCGTCACCAATACACGCTCACGGAGGTCGTTCGCCTTATCGGCATGAACAGCATCAACGGCAACGCTCTCCCCGTCTTCTGACTTTCGCTTTTTCGACACCCGCTTCCGCGCGACTTTGGGTTTCTCCCGAGGCGCGTCAGTAGTCGAATCGGCAGCGTCAACCGAACCTTTAACGTTAGCTTCCGGGGTTTCTGCCACCTTCTGCGGTGCTTCGTTGGCTCCGCGGTCAGGGCTCAGGACGGCGAGGGCCGCGAGGATAGCGGAAGAGTCTACCGACTCGGTGTCCATCTCGATGGTGATTTTCATAGGATCTGTTTGATGTTTTCGGTCTTCCGTCGAAGCACATCCGTAACCACCGCGTCGGAAGTTCCGGCGAGTGCAAGGCACCGCACGCGGACGAAGTTCTTCTGTCCGATACGGTGACAACGTTTTGCGAATTGCGAGTTGTCTCCGGGGACAAAGCTCATTTCGACGAAGACCACTTCATGTGACGCGGTAAGTGTAGCGCCAACTCCTAGCGCTTGCAGCTGCCCGATCAGAACTTTTGTCGATTTATCGGTCTGGAACTCGTCCACGATCCGCTGACGGTCGGCAGCTGGCGTCGATCCAGTTATGGATTTCGCCCCGTACTTCGCCAACCCCTTCCTAAGCCGGTCGATCACTTCCGTGTGATGCGCACCGATCAGAACTTTCTCGAGGCTACCGCTTTCCAGTTCTGAGCTAAGCAAGTCCACCGATGGATGCACTTTCGCCAGACCGGAAAGTCTGCGGAATGTCGTTAACTCCGTTGTAGCTGATACGTGACTCAACACGTCGTCGACGTCCGTTGTCTCGAGTTCTTGTTCCGCGTCCCTAAACTCATCCGGTAGTCTCTCGGATGAGACGTGGCATATCTCGTATCGGATGCTCGGGAGTTCCGGGATTACGTCCTCGACTTTGCGGCGAAGGAAAGACTTCCGCATAAGCTTCCTAGCCCGATCCGGGTCTTTGACTTTCGTCGGTACTGGTTTCCCCGAGTATCTATCGATCCGGTAGTGGCAGAACTCTCGTACAAACTCGGAGTACGTCATCACCCGACCGCTTTTGCTTATGTCCTCGGGGAACAGGGCCCGCAGATGCGTCCAAAGTTCACCGAAATGGTTGGGTATCGGGGTGCCCGTCAAGATCCAAACGTAGCGGAACTCGGGAGCTATACCGTACAAAGCCTCGGTCCTTTTAGCATCCGGGTTTTTGAACATGTGGGCCTCATCGACCACCAAAACACCGCCCGTCCGCCTCTTGAGTTCATCCTGAACTTCACGGCGAGTTAGCACCGTGCTTGACACTACGGCGTCTTCGCTTTCGGACGTCAGATGCCCCGCTCGGATCACTCCCGGACTACGAGACGACCACTTCTCGATCTCGCGTGGCCAGTTGAAGAGGACTGGCGGCGGCGACACCACGACCATGGGGAGCCCGACTCGCTCGGCGGCTGCGATTGCCTGCACGGTCTTCCCGACACCCATTTCGTCGAATAGCCCAGCCCGGTGCCGCGACGCCAGAAACTCCGCCCCCGTCTCTTGGTACGGATACAGCTTCACGTCTACAGCTTCCGCAACCCCAGTACGTATGCACCCCGGCGGAGATGGCTAGGCAGTTCGTCGAAGTTATCGATACCTAAAGCTTGGAGAATCGCCGGTTCTACCAGGGGAGTGTGTTTACTTATGTGGGTTTGGGACACGATCTTCACGTACCAGAAAGTCTGGTTATCCGTTAGGATTGTGGGGGCATCCCAGTCGACAGACCTGTCTAACTCCACCCTGTCGATACCGCGAACATTCGCTGATTCAGAGATGTCGATCGTACCCGATTTAATCACGGTGTACGTAAACCCGTCTTTGTCGATGTTAACGGCCGTAGAGTATGCGGGTAAGACTTGGTAAAGCTTCATGGGAAGATCTTCGGATGGGTTTTACGGACAAGTGTCCGGATCGCCTTAGCGTACTCCCGCGTTTCCATCTGAGCGTCATCGCCTAGTCTGAGATCGATGAAGTTCTTCAAGCTCCTAGCGTTCATCTGAACTATGGCCTCGTAATACACGGCAAAACCCGGCAGCACCAACCGAGCCTGTTCCTTGGCCACCCCGGCATCTAGCAGCGCCCTGTACGTCTTAACGCAACTCTCGATTTGGGCCTCGTAGACCGAGTTCAGATACTTACCGATGTCTTCGGAGACTTCTCCGTCTGACCCCTGTTTGTTTACCTTGGACTGTTTACGCCACACTGCCGGCTTATACACAGGGGCATCGTCGAGCGGTGTGTACCTCCCCGACTGGAAATTGTACGACGCCATCCGGTGCCTAACCCAGTGCCACCAAACCATGGCAGGTGCACGGACGCGAAACTTGAACGTGACCATCTCGAACGGTGTCCCGTGATTGTGGTCGATCAAGTATTGAAGTAGACGACTGTTGGCATCGTCCGTATAGCTTTCCGGTCGTTTGTTGTACGACACACGGGCCGCTTCGACGACAGAGGAATCCTCCCCCATGTAGTCGATCAGCTCCACGTACCCGTGGTCAAGAACTTCGACGGGCTCGAGGTCTGGGAGACCCCGACGCCGTCGACTTTGGTTAACTCTAGTCGTCATCGATATCGTCGTATCCCGGAGTCAGTTCGTGGACTATCTTAGATATCCGGTCTAGTTGCCTACGTCGGTGAGCACGGGATTCCGCGTCTCGGGCGGCTAGTTTCTCCAAACGAGTCCGGAGTCTGACATTCTCACTTCTCAGAACCCACACGATGTGGACAGATAGAAGCACGAGAAAAAGGCCCGCGTATATCATCGTTCGAGTTCTATGAAAACGTGCCAGGCCGCACCGTCTTGGGCCGGCAGACTACCCACAGGAGTCGGGCACCCGGAGACCGTTTGTTCATCTGAGATCACTGTGGCGACCCACTCGTATTCCAATGAATCATCGTCGAGCACCCACATGCAGATCCGGTCCGATGTTATGTCGGTATACCCCAATCCCATAACCGTTCCGGTTCGCGGGAGTTTCACGCGGTTTATGCCCGGCACAAGTTCCACTTTCAAAACCCTCATTCCACCCCCAGTTTGTCCCACGCTGCCACTAGGGTATCGACCTGCCGTAGACAGTCAGCTAACGCATCGTGCGCCGGTTCTTCGAGTTCGACGCCCGCCATCTTGGCTACCGTCGAAGCGCATCGTATAGTCAGAAACGGGTTTTTTGTGTCGCAAGACGTGTAAGCGTGAGCGAGTATACCCGAGTCAAACCAAGAGCCCCAGGCCCACGAAGAGGAGGGCCACGGCGCCTTCGTCATAGTCACTAACCAACTGTTAAACGAACTTAACGCAACCGGTGTGGCCACTTGGTACTTATTAGCCAAAACGTGTGCTACGCCGTCTTGTTGTAACCACCATCCAAGAGTGGACGGGTCCACGGTGCCGTATCGGCTATTCGGCTCTATGTACTGGTGGAACTGCTGTAATATGTGCCCCTTCCGATCAAACTGGACCGCGGCGAGTTGCACCATCAAGCCGTCAGGAAGAGGACCCAACGTTTCGACGTCGAGCATGAGAAACGTTTCGTCCATAGCTACTCTCGTATCAAAACCAACACAGAGGTGAGTATCAAAAACATCACAGTCAGGACTACCCACGGTGAATTCGGTTTCTTCATCGTTTTCCGACCGCCTTAGAAGCGTACCCCGAACCTTCAGGGCATCCACAACCGAATCCGCACCAGGCACCCGTTCCATCGCCAGCCCCCGGGCTGTGACCACCTCCTACGCGGGAACTCCCTGACAACCCGAGCCCCGACCCATATCCCTGCTCTACCCCCGCACGAGTCACATCATCACCCCCTCCTGAGGGAGACCCACACCCGTAACCTAAACCGAAGCCACCACCAGTGCCATCTTGCTTATGCCTTGACATCACGTCAAATCACCTCCGTCCATTCCGTGACCAGACCCCGAACCAGAACTTCCACCTAATCCGCCTAACGAATCAGTACCTTGCCGTTGGCGCCCGACCGCCGTGCTTCGATGATGACACCCTCAGGGTACCATCGCCCCAACGGCACAGTGCCGTGGTTCTGTGTTATGACATCATAGCCGCCCGCCATCCGGCGAACTATGTGCACGACTTCGTCGATCACAACAACGCCCGCCTGCGGAAACTTGATCCAGTCGCCGACCTTCACTTCGCCGTCAATCATCGCCCACCTCCCGGCCCTTTCGATAGCGCGCAAGGTCCTCGTCCATGTCGGCCGCTACGCCATCGAAAAAGCCGTCGACTTCCCCGCACCCGTAACCTAAACCGGAGCCGTTGCCGAGGTCGCCGGACCCATCGGGCTCGCCGTGCCTTTCCTCATCCGGTGCACCAAGTCCCGAACCGAAGCCCCAAACTGAACCTGCGCCTGCGCCCGCACCGAGGCCCCAGCGCACTGTACGATAGCTGTCGATAATCTCCAGGATCATCATATCAGTGTTGTAAGTATCCACTCCTAGCTCCCGTCTTCGCCGTCACCCTCGCCGCAGCCGTCGCCCTCACCGAAGCCGAAGCCGTCAATGTCTCCGTCACCGTCGCCATCGTCACCGTAGGCGCCATATCCGGGCCTATAGTTGTTGCCGCGGCCACAGTCGTCTCCAGGGTTGGACCCGGTACCACACCCCTTGTCGTTGCCGGAAGCGAGGAAGGTAAGCTGTGCTGATGACCCGTTCCCGTAGCCGAAACCGTAACTACCACCACACGCGGTAAACGGGGTACTTCCACCGGAATATATCGAACACCCATAACCGTATCCATAGGGTTCTCCGTTGCGGAAGTATGTTCCGTAGCTGTCACTGACAGGATCTACAAGAACCAACCCCAAGTTACCTTTCGTTCCACTCACTGTTCGTCTACTCCTCCACCCGAGCCTAACCCCCCTCTGCCCGAGCCTAATCCGCAGCTTCCATCGAAGCTAGCGCCATGGCCAAAGCCGCCACTGCTGTGGCGGATCACAGAGCGAAAGCCCGAGCCAGAACCGAAGCCGCAGCCGTAACCGAGGTTATGGCCGCATTTGCTGAACATAGAACCGCCGCCGGACCGGATCGAACACCCGTAACCGTACCCATAACTGAGATCGTCACTGATGTATGTCCCACAACCGGAATCGCTAAGACGGAAGTTGGCCTCGTCACGAAAATCAACGTTGCTCATCCACCCACCCCGGTACCGAAGCCCATACCTTTACTGTATCCGGATCCGTCGACTTCGCCGTCCCCGATCCCCCCGAAATCCGATACACCAGCAAAACCACCACACCCAGTACCGTCACCAAACCCCGTCAGACAGCCAGACCCGCTTCCGTACCCACCGCCGTGTCCGTCGCCGTATTCATCACCTAGCGGAGGCGACGGTGCGTATTCGAAGAATTCTGTAGGGAGTTTTGGCATGAGATTTTACAGGTAGTCACCAAAGGTCGCGGCAAGTCTACGCCGGGTGATGCCGGGAGCGGGGAGTTTTTCGAAAGCTTGCCGGGGCACTGATGATCGTGCATGCTTGGGGGCCCGCGTGCAAGCCCCCAGGGGCGGTTGCAACCGGGATCTCACCAAACCACGAAGCGACACCGTGGCGAACACCTTACCCCACGTACCTCCGCAACTCAAGGCTCTCTCACGTTGGATAGGCTGGGATGAGATAACCGAAACCGACCACGGCACCGGGGTTTCTAAGACAACGAAGAAGCCGCGCGGGTCGACGAAGGCCGTCGAGTCGTGCACCGACTTCAAGGGCGCTCTGGATCTCCTCGAGCGACACTCCGGTGTCGGCTTGGTATTCACCGGGCGGGTCAAGATCGGAGGTTCGTGGCTTGTGGCGCTGGACATCGACTCGTGCCGTTACCCAGAGACCGGGGAGATCGCAGACTGGGCCGCGGACCTCGTGGAGTCGCTCGAGTCGTACACGGAGATATCGCCCTCCGGGTACGGGCTGCACATTTTCGTCCTGACGAAAACCGAACCGAAGGCCCTTCGGAAAATCCCCAGGTTCGACGAAGTCGCGACGAAGACTGGAAAACGCCCCGAAATACAGCTATTTGGCGGGGGGCCAGCGGCGGCATACGTGACCGTGTCCGGCAATCCCCTGGATGGGTACGGAGATCTCGCATCAGTCGACGACATTGTCAACTACCTACAAGTTATCTACGGCGCGACAGCGGAACCCGAAAAGGCGCCCCTCAGCACTGGAACAGGACCAGCGCCGGTTTTCGATCTCGAGAAGTTAGCCGCCGACGAGACCGTCGGCCCCTTACTCCGCGGGACCACGCCACACGGCAGCCGAAGCGAGGCGTACTTTGCTCTCGTCTGCTCTCTCATCCGGGCGTCGAATGGCCACCACGACGCAGTAGCAGAGTTTCTGCTCGACCCCCACCGGTGCCCCCTCGCCCTAGACCCCAAGTACGGCAGACCAGATTGGGTGCACGCAGAAGTGGCGCGGGCGGCGGCCAAAGCCGAGATCAACCCCGCCGACGTCTTCGAAGTTCTTGAGCCTCTGCCGCCGCAGTCACCTAGGGCTCCAGAGATCGGACTGTACGCAAGCTACGGGGACCGGCTTAAAGAGGCCGGGAAACAGAGGTGGTTGCTGAAGGGGCTATTACCAGCGGGAACCGTCGGGCAAGTAGTGGGACCCCCGGCATCGGGGAAGACCCCCCTGACCATGCTGATGGGGTTCTGTGTAGCGACAGGGAGAGATCTCCTGCACCACAAGAACAAAGCGGTGGGGACCGTGCTTTACAACGTGGGCGAGGACATCACGGGCGTCCTGATGCGCCACAAAGCGCTGTGCCACGTTCACGGCGTCGACCCGGCCAAGGTGCCGATCTTGTTCAGCCGGCGCCGTGCTGCCCTGTCGGCACCGGGGGAGGCTCAGAAATGGATCCAAGGCGGGGCCACCGCTGTCCGCGAGTACGGCCTACCGTCGGTAGCGTTGGTGGTTGTAGATACGCAGGAACGCAATTTTGGCCCCGGTAACGAGAACAGCGCCGAGGACAGCGGTCGGTACTGGAACGCGCTTGACGACATGCGAGAAGCGTTCCGGTGCTCGGTGATCTCGGTTCACCACACCAGCCTCGTCAACCCCGACAGAGGTCGAGGGTCCACGCAACAGGACGGCGCCGACGAATTCATGTTTGCCGTGCGCAGAGATTCGAACGATCGACTCGCTCCGTGGATCCACTGCACCAAGATGAAAAACGCCCCCGAGCCGGAGCCGTGGCGGATGTCCTTGATCCCGGTTGAGGTCGACGTCGACGAAGACGGGGACCCCGTAACGGCCATCACGATGCAAGAGTACCAAGGCGGGTCGGCTGATCTGCCGGGGGCGGTGTTCGAAAACCTAGAAAACGTGACCGCGACAGAGTCCGAACGGGTGTGGTGGATTCTTCGAGATCGACCGATGACCGCGATCGAACTTGCGAAGCAAATGCGGTGGCCGAGAACAACTGCACGTCGAAAGCTCGCAGATTTGCTCGGGTCCTACATCGAGCAGGACGGTGAAATTCTCACGTTGACCGATGAGGCGCGGGAGATGCATCAGGACTCGATGGCCGAAAGCCTGCGAAAATTCATCGGAGACGGTGTGAAAACCACCGAAGAAATTCGCATCGCGCTAGGGAAGAACAGGCGCGAGATCCGTGAAATTTTGGCTCGGAATACGGCCAAAGGTGCGATTGTGCGCACGAATCGGGGCCGATACGCCCTCTACAACGAGTCGAAGTAGAAGCCCCGGTGCCACGGACTGGTTGGGCGAATTTGTCGCCCAAATACGGGTGTATCCACAACCTTTTTTGGACACCTTGATCCTCGATGTTACCGAGAGTTCCATACCGGAAGGGCGCGAAGGTACAGTGTACCTACAACAGGGGACAAATATGACCCGTCGAAAAATCGAGGCTGAAACCTCGATACGACGGGTTGGTTGTATGTACTTCTAGTGCATGTACAAATGTAACAGCAACTACCCGTGGACACTTTTTGGACACCTTCGGGCCCTATGACATCGGGAGTTCCCTACCGGTAGGTACAGCGAAGGGCGGAGCTTTTTGAAATTTGGACACCTAAAACCACCTGAAGGGCGGCCGCCCTTGGACGGTTTTAAGCTTCGCCCTTCCGGTAGGGAAGTCCCGACGGCACCGGGGGTAAGGGTGTCCAAAAAAGTGTCCAAAAAGTGTCCAAGGGCGGGCTTTCGTGGACACCCCAAAGTGTAGTTAGGGCGGCGGCCCCCCCCTTAAGGGGGGCCGCACGCCCCTACACTTCGCCCTTCGCGCCCTTCGGCAACGGCTTGAGATGCGCGATCCCACCCCCGGTGTCGGTTTTCACACAGGCCCCATCCGCAAAAATCAACACGGCGTGCTAAAGTTGAGAAGCACTTCGACCCGATAGATCTGCTATGAACTTCAACGCCGAACTGACGTCTCTCGAAGCTCTCGCCCTGAGCAAGACAAAGATCGCCGACAAGCAACGCGGCGAGTGCCCCACCGGTACACACGAGGTAGATTTTCTGGTCCGCGTCCGCGGGCAGGTGACCATCGGAGAGGACTACGAGCAAACCGTCAGCCCCGCGGTGCCCTGGCGGGACATGTTGCTGGTTGCCTTGTCTCAGATGGCTCCAGCGCACCGGGAGGCGTTCGTCCGCGGATTTCTCGAGTCAGGTATGCCGGCCGATGTCAAAACTGACGACCTCAAAGACGAAGTTGAGAGTCTGGCGGCGGGGATCTTGGAGACCACACGGAAGACATGCCGCGGCAAGACCAGTGCGAAGTTGTCGCTCCAGACGACTCAGGTTGTCGCGGACGCGGCGTGACCAACAACGAGAGACAGGAAGAACAGATGACAGACGGAAACGAACCTCAGATCACAACTCCGAAACTTTTGCACATCGTGCACCCACACACCTTGTGGCCCTGTACGGATCGTGTGAGAATAGTGCGCGTTGCAAGCTCGACGCCGCCAAACCCGGCACTCTCCTTAGAGATCAACCGGAAGGACGCGATGGGTAAGACCAGTTGGCAGCCGCTACACGGTGGAAAAAGCCAAGAACTCACGGAAAAGGTTCTCGGAGCCGCAGTTTGTGAGCTACACGAACAAGCGACACGCGACGAAAAGCTACTCCACCGGTGCCTAGACACGGTCCAAGAGGTCGGGGAACTAAGTGACCGGTTGGGGGTTCGGCTGGTTGACAGCCTTGAGGGGCGAAGTTTCTCGCTGTTGATGCTCGATCTCCAAGACAGATTCGCATCCACTCGCTAAAGGTCGAGCACTGCCTAGCCGATAGGAACACCATGGAGTCCGTTCACTTTTCACACCTGGGGTTTGCGAACCCCATCCACTGGACCCTCGATCGAGACCAGTATGCACATTTCACCGCTGAGGCAGTGCTCGGGGGGTCTTGGAACACTCAAGACCCCGAGGACGACTTCGAAAACCCGGATGAGCACCTCCGGCAGTGGGCGGAGGACGTGGCTGAGCGCAACCGACAGGCGCTTGAGGGTTGGGAAATGGCTCGAAGGAGGCGCATGGATCAAGAGAGATATTTCACTCCGTGGAGTCAAGACTGACGACATCGAAGACTGAAAAAATAGAGCGGGTGCTAAAGCCCCACCTCACTGAAAAACACAGCAAGCGCTAAAGCTCAAACCCTGATCCTGTCGAAAAGAATACCATGACCCACACCGCACAGTTCGGCCCGTCCTTCCCAGAAGTCCTCGAACGTGCTCGCCAGAGCATGAAGCTCCGACACGAGTTGTTCGACGCCGCGAGAAAGGGCCTCCCCCTGTTCGCCCTGATCGAGGAGATCGTTGAGCTGAGCCCGGACCGCCCCGAGGACACGCGCCAGCGCTGTGTCGATGCTTGCGCCCGCATCGTGAACGGGGAGGTGGGCCGAGGGAGGTGCCTCGGTCAGACGGTGGACGAGGACTACGAAGGGGACGACAGATGATCTTGACACGCGCTACACGCCACGGTATGCTCACTCACGGCAGTACCCGTACCGTTCGCCGCTACACCCTGTTCGGGTTCACGACCCGGTCAGGGTTGCGGATCCCACCCATGTCCAGCTACCTTGTTCGCCAGATGCTTCGACAAGTCATCGACGTCCACAGGCCCTACAACGTCCAGTACCGGTGGGACGATCTGGGGGTCTCACCGAAAACCTACGCCTACCGCTAAAGTTCTACGCCCCTTGTGTCCGATACAGGGGGTATGAAAACTGCACTCAAGTACGTCGCCTTCTCGGTTGCTCTCGGCATGGCCCTGTCGGTCTACACCGTGCAGCTTATCGCTGCATGAGTAAAAAAATGATTGTACAACCAAGTAGTGCAAAAGTATTTCGCTGCAAAAACTGACCTACCAGGAGAACAAAGATGACGTCTGACAATAGAGCCCCCGCGGTGGTTAGGACGCTCGACGCCCTCGAAGGATGGGACGGCTAGGCGTCGCACCGCCAAGACTGTTTGGCTCCGAGAGGTTGACGATCCCCGCGGAGGTATGCGTACTCCAGGGCCTGGTGGTGGCTGTCATCAGTGCGGCCCACCCCTATTTCGATAAACAGTGGTTATGAATAAAGACAACGACATAGATATCCTCACACTTTCAGCGCACGAGACCGCGAAAAATAAAGGGTTCCACGACGATCTACCGGATGATCTCTGGAATCATCCAAGGCACGTCCTGTCGATGCTGGCCCTCGTGCACACCGAGGTATCCGAAGCGACGGAGGCTGTGCGGAAAAACGACTACGAAGGGTTCCGCACGGAACTGGCTGACATCGTGATACGGGTGCTCGATATCGCGGGCGCGTTCAAGATACCGCTTCATCAGGTGATCGTGTCCAAGATGGAAAAAAACTTGGCTCGACCCCGCAAGCACGACGGCAAACGGCTATAATATTTCGTACATGACTACGGACCGCCCACGAAGAGTTGCCCCCTGGGTTCAATGTACTCCCCTAGCTCAACAGGTTAGAGCTACCCGCTCATATCGGGTAGGTTGTAGGTTCGAATCCTACGGGGGGTAAGTCCGTCTAGCTCAACTGGTAAGAGTAAACACCCAAGGGCTTCCAGCATCTTCGGTCCTTGTGTGGGAGATGGGGGTTCGAGTCCCTCGACGGGCACTTTAACGTCTCACTCCTTATCGGCCATGTTAGTAGTCCATGGCCGCTTGAGTGAGCATCGCGTCGACCTTAGGCCGACGCCAACCCTCATCAGCGGAAGCTGATGGGGGTTGTTTTTTCCCGCTGGATGCGTACACCGGCTATGTGGTCGATGTCAGTTTCAGCGTGCTCGGGGACCCTGTACCGGACAAGCGTCCGAGGTTCAATCGCCGGACCGGCCGCACGTATCCTCAAGACGAGAGGACGAAGCGGTGGAAAGCTGCCATACGGGCCGCTCTCCTAGAGACGACCAACGGTGTCGTGCCTAAGATCGAACCCGGTCAGCCGTCAAAACTGTTCCTGCTCGCGAGGATCCGGAGACCCAAGGCTCACTTCGTCGCGGGCGACCCGGCTCGAGATCTGAAAAAATCTTCTCCGATTTTGCACACATCGACCCCAGATCGAGATAACCTAGAGAAACTAGTTCTCGACGCTTTCGGGACGAGGAAAGACCCTTTCGTTTGGGCCGATGACGGGGGCTGTTGCTGTGGGCGAACGCTCAAGATATACAGCAACGGGGAACCCGGGCTAGATATCAGATTGACGACGATACAACAGATGACTTTGATCGACGAGGACTCTCTCGACACCCCCGAGCGGCTAGAAGTTTTCCGGCGGCGGTTCGGGAAAACCCATTCTGAGATGATGGAAGCCCTTGGGCTGACACGTCGGGAGTACGCAGATCTCCGGAAAGGCGTTTCGGGCTATGTAATACCCGAAACCGGGCGCCTCCGGGAGTATGAGCAGTGCTATCTTTTCCGGCGAAGGTCCGGGTACACGCTCGCGCAAATGGCGTCGGAGTCGCCGTTCACCGCGGCGTTGATCCAACGGGTGGAAAGCGCCCAGACTGACGCCTCTCCGCTGTTCGAGTGGTACCGGAACAACTGATGGATGGGACCCCTTATGATGTCGACCCCTCGTTCGGTTCGGTGTGCGGGTTCGCATCGGCCGGATTCCGTCAAGGGTACGGGTCGGAGAACTGGTCAGGTCAGGGGGGCGGCGACGGGTACGCTAACTGTTCCGGGGCGGGGCACGGCGAGGGGTGGGCCGCCGGTCAGGGGGAGGAGAATGGGTCCGGTCGCGGGTCCGGAGTCGACAGCAGCCGCGGTGATGGCACAGGTTGCAGCCAAGGCTGTACGGGTAGCGCAGGATTCGAGGATGGTTCAGGTGAAATACGTTGGTATTGAAGTTGAGCCGGGCCACGACAGGGTCAGAATTAACCCGAGCCCCGGCCGTATCGAAATCCGTCAGACATACGGGCTTGGTGACGGCGTCGGATCCATATCTGGTCGCGGGTGCGGATACGGGTGGGCCTGCGGTTGCGGTGACTACCCCGGTAACAACCCCGACGACAACCCCGGTGACGGCTTCGGTGATGGCGCCGGGGAAATCTCGGGCGAAGGTCTAGGTGGCGGTTGGGGTTCCGGGAACGCAGAAACTTCCGGCGTCGACTGGACGACCCCCGAGGAAAAACCGAACCCTCAGCTTGACAAAGTCCTCGACTTCATGCAGTATGGAGACGCAAAGTCCGTGGGGCCTGAGAAACCTCCCGGCGTGAGAGATGAGTAGCGGAGTTCCAAGCCCGGCCGCCAGGGGGATCTAGTGGCCGGGCTTGGTTTTTTATTCGTTGACGCCCAGCGTAAGCTCATCTAGGGTGCGGGGGAGATGAAACTTAGACGGCACCCGGTCCTTGATGAACCCGAACCCAGACGGAGATATCTGGAGTCTCTACGGTCGTATGGGCTGCACCAACTAGCTGCATCAGCCGCAGGCGTCAGGGTCACGACAGCGCAAGCCTACCGACAGGCGCATCCCGAGTTCGAACTCGAGTGCCAGGAGGCGCTCGGGCTCATCGGGCGAAGGTTGATGAGCAAGGCGCGTGAATACGCGCTCGAGGGAGTCGTAGAATCTGAGAAGTACGACCCCCAAACCGGTGCCCTCGTGGAGCGGAAGTACCGACACTCGGAAAAGGTCTTTTTGGAATGGCTGCGGCGGGTGGTCCCCGAGATGCGTCAGGATCACCGCGGTTTCGAGGTCGAGGAGGCTAGAGAGACCTCGTCGGTCTCCCTCGATCAAGTTTCCCCGGAAATCACCAGACAGATCCGAGATATGCTAGATTCTGTCACCGGATTACCGACCGAGCCCTGACGTATGGAAACCCTCATCTGGATAGCTGGAGCGTTAGCGATCGGGTTTGTCGCCACGCTCGGACTACATGTTCTTGTGAATGTGTGGTGGAGGCTATCCAGTCCGACGTTCAAATCGGTAGTGTTTGTCGTTGCCAAGTACCGACATATCCGAGATGTGCAAGCGCAATACGAAGAACTGAAGAGTGCAGACGTCAACTTCCATTCGGGGAGAGACGTCCAGCGTATAGCCGGCTCGGCCCTCGCGGTGAACCTCGTGCGGATCCTGGACAAGCACGAGGGGCGTTTAGACGGCGACGAGATAATCTCGGATCTGTACTCCGGCCTTATTAGTTACAAACGCTCCACTCAACCAGTAGCCGAAGATGCCTGACATCGAAAACACCGACCGGACGAGATGTGACGGATGCGGACTCAGCTTCCACGAGTTCGTCCGTCAAGCGTGGCATGTGATCGAGCCTGAGACTCCGTTCGTGGACGGCTGGGCGATCGGGGCGATGGCCGAGCATCTACAAGCGGTCACCGAAGGGCAGATAAAGCGCTTGCTGATCAACGTCCCCCGGGGGTGTCGAAAAGCACCAGTAGCCGAAGATGCCTGACATCGAAGACACCGACCGGACGCGGTGTGACGGATGTGGACTTGTGGTTCCGTGGCGCAAGACAACCAGATGGCGTGTCACAGCCACAAAGTGCTTTTGTCCCGACTGCACCCGTCGACTCGAGGTATCCTCCAACAAAGCTCATCTCGTGTCGCCACCCGAACTGCGGAGCGACATGCAGTACCACGGACTTAGATATGATTGCTGAAACACTAGGTTTAATTCTCCTCACGGCCCTCATCCCCGGTGTGGCGGCCCTCGGCTCGTTCGTCGGCTACGGCGACGACTACGGCGACGACTACGGCGACTGCTACGGCGACGGCTACGGCAGCGACACTCAGTACCCCGGAGAAGGGTATGAATAGCGGAGTCTGAAGTTCCGCCGCCCCTTGAGAGCTTGACAGCCTGCACTACTCAAAACCATGGGGGTATGTATGAATATCCTTAAAGGAAAAGGAATCGGCGCCGCGTTTGTTGTGTCTATTCCGATGTGCCTAGTGATCACATTCTCGGTGGGACCACATACACTACCGGTGACCGTGCCGTTCACCCTCATCTGTTTCGCCGGCGTCGTATCTCAGCTGATACGTGAGCAAAGGCGAATAGACAGGGCTAAACGTGAGGAACACCGCAAAGACGTGGAAAAAGCTCGGGATTTCCGCAGAAAAATCGAAGAAGAAGATCGGCGCTACGCTAGAATCCAAAAGCTGAAGCAACGGCGGAGTCTGAAGTTCCGCCGCCCCTTGAGAGCTTGACAGCCGGCGCCATGCCGGTAGAGTCGCTCTCGGCATGAAGACAGACATACGCACCCAGAGAGATCTCGATCTGGCAAGGTGCGCGGTCAGCTTCCATGAGTTCGTCCGTCAAGCGTGGCATGTGATCGAGCCTGAGACTCCGTTCATCGACGGATGGGCGATCGGGGCGATGGCCGAGCATCTACAAGCGGTCACCGAAGGGCAGATAAAGCGCTTGCTGATCAACGTCCCCCCGGGGATGTCGAAAAGCACGGTCGTCAACAAACTCTGGACGCCGTGGGAATGGGGACCGAGGGAGAAGCCGGGCATACGGACGATATCCGCGTCGTACGCCCTGAAGCTATCGATTCGAGATCTGCGGATCTCTCGTTCACTCCTGCAATCTGACTGGTACCAAAACCGGTGGCCGATCAAGTTCGTCAAAGACGAGGACACCAAAAGCTCGTTTTGGAACGTCCAGCAAGGGTTCAGGCAAGCTGCATCGACTAAGTCGGCTCTGACCGGTGAGCGGGGCGACCGAATCATCGTGGACGACCCCCATTCGGTGAAGCATGCCGAGTCCGACGTCGAGCGGGAGGCTGCGAACGAGTGGTTCACGAACACGGTATCGACCCGTCTTAACGACCCTAGCGAGTCCGCAATCGTCGTCATCATGCAGCGGCTACATATGCGGGATCTGACAGGCTTGATCTTGGACGAAATGGCGGAGGATTTTGTCCATCTGTGTTTGCCCATGTACTACGAGCCGGCGAGGAAATGCAGCACTCCGGTGGTGTGGAAGAATCCAGAGTCCGAGTGGGAGACGTTCACGGACCCTCGAGAGACGGAGGGCGAACTGCTGTTCGCTGAGCGGTTCCCCGGGGATGCGCTGGACCGGATGCTGCGGCAGATGAGC
>CBDDLO010000002.1:3792500-5658347 GCA_965230685.1 Bythopirellula sp. | reverse complement strand
TTGCCGTTATTTGGACCATTGTACAATACTTGGTTTGTTTTCTTTACGCCCTTCATCCCTTCGGGGCCTGTGTGGGAACAGCCATCCAAGCCATCACCACGTCCTGGCTTTAGGGCGTTGGCACGGCGGTAGCTATACCGTTGGGATTGAGTAGGTTTGGATGGATGTCCCCGTTGGTTCCGGATCAAGTCCATCAGTCCCGAGCCCTAACTAACTATAGTGACACATTCGGGCATCTTTTTCCCAACAATCAAGGTGTGTCAAAAGAGACCGATAACGGTTGATTTGTACTTATATATGCATGCGAGCCCTTGCGTGTTAAAATCGATCTAAGTACCGTAGTAGTACTAAGTTTATCACGCTAAACAGTTGTATTGTTTTACCGCCTTAAACTTATTCTCAAGCTGGATGAGGTAGATTATCTACAGTTATGGATAACACTGCCCCTGGAGTCTCTTCATGCGTTGTGTCTTCGTTGCTCTGATCTTGCTAGTGCCAGGTGCAACCTCCTCAGCACTGCCCGTGGTCGACCAAGTAAATGAGATAAGCCAATCAGTGGGTGGCAGGATCATCTTCGCCGGAAATTCGCCGGGACAGTCCTTTACTGCAAATGCAGCTGGATTGCTCTCCCAAGTAGACGTGATGCTTTCACGCAATGCGGGTGACATAGGCGACCTTTCGCTCGAGATTTGGCCTATGGTTGCCGGTGCGCCAGCTGGTTCGAATCCGGCGTTCTCTACGCCGATCAATCCGGACGATGTACCGATCGGCTCACCTAGTTTTGTGTCCGTCGACACTTCAGCGAGCATGATCGGTGTGAATTATGGAGACCAGTATACCATTGCGATCAACGGGACCGCGGATATTAGCGGACCCTATGCTGTGTGGAACAGTGGTAACTTCGACTACCAGGCTGGCGAGCGTTTCGATCGAAGTGGCGTCTGGGAATTTGGTGGTTCCAACTTCGACTACGGGTTCCGCACCTGGGTCGATGCAGACGTGATTCCGTCAGGTCTCGTGGTGCTGCCAGGCGGTGATTATGACGGCGACGCTCGGGTTAACGGTGCAGACTTTCTCGTTTGGCAGAGGTCACATGGGCAGAGCGGAACACAGTTGCCTGCCGACGGCAATCACGACGGCCAAGTCGATCAGGATGACTACGCCGTCTGGACCTCAGCCTTCGGGTTAGAGCCTGACAACCAGGTAACCAATGGTAGCTTCGACACGGGAAATCTGTCGGACTGGGATGTTGTGGTAGGGCCTAATACCCATGCCTCGTTCGGTTCCCCTCGCATCGAGTCCTTTGATGTCAACGGCGACGGACAACCAAGCGACGCAATGCGGGTGCGTGTCGGACGATTAGACACTGACCTGTTTGGCGGCTCGGTTTCTATCCAACAGAAACTTCTGCTCGCGGCTGGTGACTATGAGTTCTCTGCGGATGTGGCGTCACAGTCGCTCGACGCTTTCGGCAACACCGGCCCAGGAAACTACGAGCTGACACTGGACGGCGTGGTCATAGATCAGGTCTTTCTTAATGGTACCTTGATCGATGCGATGGAAGTTATCCGTGGAAGTCTGAATGTTAGAATCGACGATGTCGAGGCGGGTTACCACACGCTTGGCCTTAGGGTAGCGAGAGGAGCCACGACCTTTGCCGCAATCTACCAATTCATCGACAACATCCAGATGACTCCCGTCTCAATGCCTTTACCGATCACAACCTCACAGGCTGTTCCCGAGCCGACAAGCTTTCTTCTGCTAGGAATCGCCATGGCAGCCTACTTACCAAGTCGTTCTCGCGGCAACCTAAGGCGATAATATCGAGTCAACACGTTGATTCAATTTGGCATCAGAATGAACTCAGTAGGGGCTTAGATCATGCCATGTGGTGCAACATTAGAAACAACACAGCCTTCTCCTTCCATCCGTCGAGCGTGCAGCGTATCTTTGAAATGTTTCACCGGCAAGTGAGACTTTTTGGGTCAGTTACAAGTGGCGCTCTCGGTTTCGGGGTAGGGTAAGGTTCTTTGTCGAATGCCGAGGTTGAATTGCTTGCGGCGGTGGCGGGCCTGGGCTAGTTTCAATCGTCTGGTGGACGCCACCTCGTCGGGGTTGCCGCGGTACCAGGTAACGGGCGTTTGGAAATTCAAGGCGCTGTGGAGCCGCTCGGTGTTGTAATGATCGACGATGTCGCCGATCGCCTCCTCGGTGTCGTATCGACCCGTCAGTTCGTAAACTTCAAGCGCTTCGCGATGCGTGCGATGGTAACGCTCCACGATGCCATTCTCTTCCGGGCAATGCGGCTTGATTCGCTGATGGGTCAAGTTATGGTGCGCCAGCAATCCACCAAACTCGCGGCAGATGTAACCGCTGCCGTTGTCGCTACGAATGATCGGTTGCGTCTTCACTTGGCCCGCCGAGTTCATTCCCAATGTCTCCAAAGCGCGCTGTGCGGCCACGCTGATCGAATGGCCATCCATGCTGGTCAGTAGCTCCCAGTACACCAGGTAACGCGAGTACTCATCAATGAAATTCAGCAGGTAATACTGCGCGCCGCCCAGCGTGAGATACATCAGATCGGTCGCCCAGATCTCGTCGGGCCGACTCGCCTTTTCAATCTCCTCGCGATAACGCTTCTTTCTGCTAGGTCGCAAACACATCAGGCTTTCGCCCTTCAAAATCCGATAGACCGTGCTCTGGCTCAAGTAGGCCACGTCGTCGTCGATCATCCGCCAGCTCAGTTCTCGGTGACGAATCTCCGGATGATCCAGCGCAAACTTCACGACCGCTTGTCTTTCTTCGGGTAAGGCTTCAAAGGCTTGCACCGGCGAGGCGGGCGCGGCACGCTCTTGTTGCCATTGCTTCTCCTTCTGCCAACGGAAATACGTCGAACGGCTTACGCCTAAGTGCTTCAACGAAGTGGTCACCGGCATCCCGCTGCGCGTCTTCGCTTCCGCAACGGCAGTCACTACTTGCTGCTGCAATTCGGCCGGCAACTGGCCGTAGTCTTCTAGTCCGAGAGCGTTTTTTTTAACTCCAGGTTCTCGGCGGTGATCTCCGCGATCACCGAGTCCTTCTGACGCAGCTTCTCTTCGTGCTGCTGTTGCTTCCGCTGCTCGGCTTTGCCCTGCTGCTTATCGCCGAACACCGCGTCGGCGCTGGTGACCAGCTGGCTCTTCCAGTTGTGGTACTGGGCCGGTTGGATACCTTCGCGACGGCAAAGCTCCGAGACTTGCACGCCCGGTTCCATACCGGCAAGAACTATCCGAAGCTTCTCTGAGGGCTTCCATTGGCGACGCTTGCGCTTCTCATTCATTCGGTCTCTCCTAGGGTCGGAAGACCGCCAATCATAACTTCCTCAAAGTCTCATTGTCGATGATGCATTACATCTTGCACAAGTTGCGTTAAGTCATTCATCTCAAGGTAACTTTTAAGGCCAGAGTTGGTAACACCGGGTGGTAACACCGGGGACAGCCACAGTAACACCGGGGACATCCATCCCCACCACTATTTTCTCTCAAAATCTTCTTGACTTGGTACTATGCGTGCTCGTTCGTGGAGACAGCCATCCAAGCCATCCCCACGTCCTGGCTTTAAAGAGTTGGCATGGTGGCAGTAATGCCGTTAGGATTGAGTAGGTTTGGATGGATGTCCCTGTCAGTCCCTATTTGGACTCATATTGCGATTTACCAATGTCAGAGAAACATGAAAGTTTGAACGGCAGGAAACATAGGATTAGCATTCTCGATTCCTTCGCATACATGACAGCAATCGCAATTGGTTGCGGCATTCTTAGCTTAATTGAGATTGCAAACTACAGGAATGTCTATTACTTGTTTTTTGGCCCTCTAATATTATGTGGTGCGTTGGGTAGTTTTGTCTCTCATATCTTGTTTGGTCGCAAAAATGCGTGGTATGGAGTCTTGATATCTTGGTTGTTTCTGCTTGGAGGTATCTTCTATTTCATGGTAATTGTAGGGAACAGTGCAGCAGGCTTATAGAGAGCCGGTCGTCCATGCATTCAAAAAGCTTTATCGGTAACTCCGGGGACATCGATCCGCTCCTCCAGTTTCTCTCAAAGTCTCTTTGACGGCCCTAAGTGGGGACAGCCATTCTAGCGATTCGCTAAGCCCCGGCACGAAGGCGCTGCCAGGACGGCGGTTATGACGTTAGGATTGAGCCTGGCCTAGATGGATAGTGTCTTACCAACGTCCATTTCTAACGACTCATGTTTCTTGTTGGACGACTTTCTGGTCGCGCTGGCACGCGGTAGTCGTTAGATTGGAAAAGCCGCCCATCGGAGTAGCTCTCCGATGGGCGCGCGGACTCGGCAGATCGTAATGGATCGACGCCTAGACGTCGTGGGACATCAAGATCGCCGGTCCTTTTCGTTCTTAACCCGAACAGCCGAAGGAGCCGCTGACCAACGCGTCGCGAGCTCGAACTTACTATCCAGGGGAAAACGATGAGCTACAGGAAGGTAATCGGAATTGATGTGGCCAGCAGGAAACTAGACCTGTTTGATTCCAAGACTGGTCAGCACAGAATTATCGCCAACTCCTCAGAGGAAATCGAGTCCCTCGTACGGAAAATCGAACGTTCAAGGACCAAAACCCTTGTGGTCATGGAAGCGACGGGAGGGTACGAGAATCTGCTGGTCGAGGCCCTGCATGACAAGAACATCGATTGCGCCGTCGTCAATCCGCTGCAGATCCGCAATTTTGCCCGAGGTTGCGGATTGATCGAGAAGAACGACAAGATCGACGCCCAGGCTATCGCTCGGTTCGGTGAAGTGGTTGCGCCCAAACTGCGGAAAAAACCGACCGAAAGCGAGAAGAAGCTCAAGTCGCTGGTCCATCGTCGTGATCAAATCCTGGCGCAACTTTCTGCTGAGCGCAACCGCCTTAAGCAGACCGCCGATGAGGAAACCAAGGCGATGATCCAGCAAGCGATCGAGTTCTACAAAGACCAGATCAAACACGTTGACAAGCGGATCGAGCAAGTGCTCAAGAAGTGCCAACTCCTGGCTGCCAAGGCAGAGATTCTCCTATCTTGTCCTGGCGTCGGCGCGGCCACGACGGCTATGTTCCTCTCGGAACTTCCTGAACTGGGGACTCTTAATCGGGGCCAAATTGCCAAGCTCGTAGGCGTCGCCCCACTCGCCAAAGACAGCGGTCAGAAGGAAGGCAAGCGCAGCACCTACGCCGGCAGATCCATGGTCCGCAAGGTCCTTTACATGGCAGCACTGGTCGCCACAAGGTACAACGCGACGATGCAAGCCTTTTATCAGCAGCTCATCGCCCGAGGAAAACCCAAGAAGGTCGCTCTCGTCGCAGTGATGCGGAAGTTACTGGTAACGCTCAACGTGATGGTCAGAAACAACGAACAATGGAGCGAGCCGTCACTCGCTCCGCTTGACAAAAACTAAGACAGCCGATGTCCCCTTGGTTCCTTTGTTTTTTTGACAGGATCAACAGGATTGACAGGATCGCAACAGCAGAAAAATCAACCTGTAGATTCTGTAAATCCTGTCAAAAATACTGAGAAGAGGTTTTGGGACAGACTCGCATCCGCAGTTGGTGGGTTGAGTGGTCTTAGTAACCAAAAACCCTGCTTCAGAATCAGCGCAGCACCGGCAGGCTCACCAATGAATCTATGACAATCCATCTGCACGACAGTGAGGTGAGAGCAACGAGCGTGTTGCCCGGGCAAGAAGGAGATGTGAGAACTTTTTTTGGCACTCTCCATTGCGATGCAACAAACCCGTTGGTCCTTACAACCAAAATTGCAACTGCGAGACAGGGCCCGAGTGCAATGGAAATTGGAACGAGTCGGCGAGTCACTGAGCTCATGTAAGCCTCCGTGTAGAAAGAGATTCCACAGACAGCGATGCTCCTTCTGGCAGCGACCACCCCGGCGGCGGCCATTTCGCGTACGCCGATGAGGGCATACGGAGACATCAGGGCACACGGGTACATCCATCCCAGCCCGCTCAATCCTATCAACCTAGCCGCCATTTGTGCCAACTTTTTCGTTGCGGGACGTGGGATTGGGTAGGGTGGTTGTCCCACATACGGTTCAGCCCTGCACTCGGTGAAAGAGGGCGTCACCTGCGGAGAATCCAAGTGGCCCAAGAATGACGACTAGGCTTCGCGCAACAATTTGCTAAATTCGATCCTGTTTTCCTGACGGCTTGTTAGCTGCAGGTGAATTGAGTTCTTTGACAATTTAGCACTTCCTCGGCACGCGTGTAGCTGGTTCTCAAAACGCAGGGCATTTTGCGCTCGCTTCGGGAGTATGCTCCCTGTGGGACAGGAAGCTACGGGAATCTCTTCGCGCATAATGTGAGGGTTTTGGAATAAAAAAACGCGTTTGCGGTGCGTTGCAAAAATGCTGCTAAGGTAGCTGCGTAGGCACCTGTGATGAGGGTTTCTGCAGTGGCCAGAAATCGCTGTGGAAATGGGCTCAGCGTTCTCTACAATAGGGCCACGATCTGAGCGCCAGCGAGCTGCGCTTGGAGGGCACGTGTTTCTGTTGGGCTTGGATATGGCTTGCCGAAGTGACCGACAGAATTTCAGAAAACGTAGTGGAACGAGACTTTTTTGCACAAGAAGTCACATCCAGAGGCGAAGTACGCAAATGGTTCGGAGTCGTCGCCAAGCCTTTGACTGAACGGAGCCGTCATATCGGTTGAAAATGTCCGAAGCGCCACAAGAAAAATCGGTCCGCGACTACTTGCTTTACTCGCTGAGTCTGCCCGAGCGCGCGCTACGCACCACCACGGGACTGGCGAGCGGCGCGATTCGTGAGTCGGCGGAGCTGTTGGTGCCGCAGGCGTTCCAGGATAGTAAGACTTACTCGATTCTCGTGGGCGAGACGTTAGACTTTTTGGCCGAAGATGTCGGTGGCGTGCGCGCGGAGAAGTCCTTGGAGGAGGCTCCCCCGGAGATTGACGACTTCGTAGCTCGCAAAACGGTCGGCAACTTTGTCGAGATGGCCGGCATGGCCACGCTGCACGTTTCGCCGATGATGCTGTTGGCCGTGGTGAGCGACATCGCCTATGGGTCGCAAACCTACCTCCAAGAACTTGGCGAGGAACTGAAACGCGAGGGCGTGATCGACGAAGACACAACCATCGACCGCACCGGCGATCTGCTGGCTGCGATCAGCAAGGCGTCTGGTGAAACGGCGGGGGTGTTCAACACGCCGCCGATTTCCGTCGAAGGTTTGCGAGAAATGGTCGAACAAACGCGGCAGTCTGTCAGTTCGATCGACCCTACACAAGTGCTTCCGCAGGCGGAAATTCGCCGCATGTGGGCCGACATGGAGTCCATCGCCAGTGAGGCGGATGTCAGCGTGTTTGAAGTTTCGAGTGCGATGACCCTGCATTCGCTCGACCGCGTGGCGTCGGTCGGTCGCGGGGCGCTCTCTTCGACGCGCGCCGCTGGGCGGCTCTTCGATCGGCACGTGCTCGACCACTATCGCACCGCGCTCGGCGACATGCACGAGAAGGGTTACTACGCCAGCCTGGCCGAAGCGAGTTTGCCGTACGTGGAAGCCGTTTGGACTAACTTCTCGACCGACAAGGCGACGATCACCGAAGATTTACTCTCGGGTAAAATCGTCGGCCAAGCGACGCGGACCGTGGGACGTTGGTTGGGGATGAGCGAATCCAAAGAGTAATCCCCGTAGCACGGCACAGGCCGCGGGCTTACCAGCTCGCGGGAGAGATACACGCAAAACACTTGGCCCCGGCGATCTGTAAGATCGCGGCTACTGGAATAAGTGCTTAGAAAATTGCGGCCTTTGAGCCTCATCCGCACATCGCATCCAACTCTTGTAAATAGTCTAGCGCCTCCTCCAGTTCCGGTGCTTCAACTCCAGGTTGACGTCCCGCGCGGTCACATTCGCCAAGTAGCACTAAGTCATCGTAGTATTCTGACTCACGCAGTCGCCGGTGTGCGCGGCTGCCGATGGTGCGGTCGGCGATGCCGTGGGCGAGCATGTGGTGCTCGATCAGCCAAGCCGTTCGCCTGGTCAGTGTGCCCTCAAGCGCTTCCAGGCCCGATGCAACGTGGTCCTGGATGTCGATCCCCTTACCAACGTCATGCAGCAGTGCGGCGGTGAGAAATTCTTCGTCGTAGGGCAGTTCGTCCCGGGCGTGGTCAAACACCTGCAGGCTGTGATAGAGCACGTCTCCTTCGGGGTGATATTTTAAGTTCTGTCGAACATTCTCCAGTGGGAGCAGTAGGGCTTCGTAAATTTGGAAGCGGTTGAGAGAATCTGCTTGTTTAGCAGCGGCTCGCATTTTGGGCAGGCTACCGTCTCGCGTTGGCGGAGAGTTCTCCTGACTCAGTTGCCGCAAATGTCGCCAAATATCGGCGTTGGATGGCAAATCGACGGAGGAGACCTCGCGGTCACAGACAGTTTGGGCAGCTCGCGACTTGGCAGGAAAGCAATCGGTTTCTAACCCTACGTGAATCAGCCGAGCTGCTTCCCGGGCGATTTGGGCCCGCAGTTTTGAATTGAGCATCGTTGAGCGCATGAGCCCTAATAACTAGCGCGGGCATCGGAAACTGAGAAGCTGATTCAGAAGTGGTCGACCACTGCGAATAGCTCCAGCATAGGCAGCTATCCTGGGGCTGTCGACTGCAGGCTAGGTTAATTCGCGGTTCGACAAAACAAGCTGTTCAAGATAAAATGGAGGTTTACGCCCGGTGGGGCCGTCCTACAGAAGTTGAAGAGAGCCATGACCGATCAGCAGCATCCGCTTCAAGATATCAATATACTCGAAACCGAGTCGCTCACTTCGCCCGCCGATTTAAAGCAGGAAGTCGCGCTGACCGAGGCTGGTGCCGAATCGGTTTACCAATCTCGGCAAGCGGTAAAGTCTATCCTCCGCGGCGAAGACCGTCGGGTGATCGCCATCGTGGGGCCTTGTTCGATCCACAATCGTGATGCGGCACTGGAGTATGCCGAGAAGCTTGGCCCGCTAGCGGAGCAGGTAAAAGATCGCATCATGGTTGTGATGCGAGTCTATTTCGAGAAGCCGCGCACGACGGTGGGCTGGAAGGGACTCATCAACGATCCTCACCTTAACGGCACATTTGACATGTCCCGCGGGTTACGCCTGGCTCGCGAGATCCTACGCGACATTACCGAAGTCGGATTGCCCGCCGCGACGGAGATGCTCGAACCGATCACGCCACAGTATATTGCCGATTTGGTGACATTGGCTTCGATCGGAGCACGTACCACGGAGTCGCCCACCCACCGTCAGATGGCCAGTGGTTTGTCGATGCCGGTTGGATTCAAAAACAGCACGGAGGGCAGCTTGGAAGTCGCAATCAACGCGATGGAAGCTGCTCGTGCGCCGCACACCTTTCTTGGTATCGATCACGAGGGGAAAACTTGCATGGTCAACACCCGTGGAAACGACCTCGGGCATCTCATATTGCGTGGTGGACGCACAGGCCCCAACTACGACGCGGAGAGTTTGGTCGAAGCGAGTCGGATTCTCGCTGCTGCGAACTTGCCGCCGCGTTTTGTCGTCGATTGCAGTCACGCGAATTCCAACAAGGACTACACCAAGCAATCGATTGCCTGGAATGACGTACTCCGACAGCGAGCCGAAGGCAACGACACGATCGTTGGCCTGATGCTCGAAAGCAATCTCAACGCAGGCAAGCAAGGCCTCGGCGACGACCTCGGCGCTCTCAAGCACGGTGTTTCGATCACCGATGGGTGTATCAGCTTCGAGGAAACCGAAGAGTTGCTACTTGGTGCTCACGCCACGCTCGAAGCGACCACCGCGGAAGTGGGTTAATGATTTCGCGGCGCAACGTTCGACGTCGCGCCGACGCGCAAGCTCACTGAATATTTTTCAAGTGCGCGTTCATCCACTCAATCTACTCCGGCTCGCTGAGGCTTCCCTCGGCGAGGTGAATGAATCGAGTGCACATAGTTTCATCGTTAGCAGTAGGTTCATAGCCATTAAGCATCACGATAGTTTCACTAACCACCGCCGCCAGTTGCGAGATCGGAGGGCTAGTCTTGCAATATGCCTGGAGGTGTCTCGGTCGCGCTATGGCGGATTCGAGCAGCCCCTTGTCGCGGACTCCTGCAATTCCCCCATGCTCGGCAAGTTGCTTTTCGTGGATGGCTAGCGCCAACGCTGTACCGATCCAGATTGGTTCAGCCATTGACTACTCCGCCAACCTTTTCAGCACTTCGCGCCGCTTTTGTATCACACCTTCCGCGACGGCTAGCTGCTTGGCAAACTCTGCGTCGTGGGGAGTAAGTTTGACACCATCGGAAGTTTCGGTGACATGCAGCGTGTCTCCTTCGCTCACGTGGAGTCGCTCAAGCAACTCCTTAGGCAGCACAATGCCAAGGGAATTGCCAACACTTGTCAACTCTACCGTGGTCGTTGGCATCGTAGACATGAGTGCAAGACCCGTTTAGTTCAGGGGAATGAGTAGCTATTGCAATTCTGACATGCAATAATAAGTCGGGAATACCCGGGTCGCTTGCTTCCTTGGGTATTCCGCGAACACTTCTGCCGCTTCGAATAGCCGTTTTCCCTGCACGCCGATGACCGATTCCCCTCCCCTACCTGACAATATACGCAGCGTTCAACCCGGCGGTGGTAAATGCTACGAGGTCGAACTTGCTTGGGGGCGTTTGCGGCGTTGGTATTTGCGCACGTTTCGCCGCGGTTATGTTGAGCGGATGGCCTCGCTTCGTCGGGGCGATGCGATTGGCGCACCGCACGAGATTCTCGACCCGCGCGATTTGAAGTATTGCTGCAACCTGTGCACGGCCCACTGGGCGCCGGAAGAGGATCCGTTTCGTTGGCGCGAAGCGTTGCCGTTTGCGCGCTGGGGCTTGGCGGAATTGCAATTGATGGGGTGGCCATTGCTACTGCTGGCGATCGCGCTGTGGTGGGCGGGTGGAGTGTGGAGTTGGTTAGCACTGGTACTGGCGGTCGTCTTGTTTCTTGTGGTCTACTTCTTTCGCGACCCTGCGAGAGCCATCCCAACCGAGACGGATGCGATCGTCTCCCCTGCAGATGGAACGATCGCCGAAGTGACAGAGGTGGACCACTACGACTTTTTCGACGGACCCGCCGTACGAATTGGCATTTTCCTCTCGATCTTCAATGTTCACGTAAACCGTTCTCCTCGCCGAGCCCGTGTGGTTGACATGCACTACAAACCGGGGGAATTCCTCAATGCAATGAACCCCGAGAGCGCGTTGCGCAATGAATTCATGTGGATCGGCCTGGAAGAAATCGAGCATCCCCAGCGCAAACTGGCCGTGCGGGCGATCTCGGGGCTCATTGCGCGGCGGATTGTTTGCATTTTGAAACCGGGGCAAGAGGTCGAGCGGGGCGAAAAATTTGGTATGATCAAGCTTGGTTCGCGAACGGAGTTACTCCTGCCGCGAGACTCTGTGCGGGTTGAAGTCGAAGTGGGGCAAAAAGTGCAGGCCGGTGGTTCGATTTTGGCACGTTACGTTTAATGTGCCCTCCGGCGATGCGTTGCCTCTCGGCTGTGGGCACTGCACTTACTACTTACGACCAACAACTTACGACTCTACAAATGCGTCCCATCCGTGCCATCGCTGTGTTGCCAACTCTGTTTACGTTGGGAAACCTCGTCTGTGGATTCTTTGCGATTGTCGTAGCCGCGCGGATCGCCAAGGCGGGAACGATCGATTTCGTTCCCGCGGAGAAGCTGGAAACTGCACGGCAGCTCATTGGCAGCAACGACCCCACGCACAATCTCATGCTTTGTGGGGTGCTAATTTTCCTGGCCATGCTATTCGACATGTTTGACGGCCAGGTTGCGCGGCTCACACGAACCACCAGCGACTTCGGTGGCCAATTGGACAGTCTGAGCGATATGGTCTCGTTTGGTGTTGCTCCGGCGTTTCTGTTAGTAAAGATGTGCCCGCAATTCACGCATCTGCACCGAGAGGCGGTTTGGTCGATCGCGGCATTGTTTGCCTGTTGCGCGGCATTGCGACTAGCTCGCTACAATGTCGAGACCGACGAAACCGACGACCACGGATGGTTCGCGGGCTTACCCACTCCAGCGGCGGCAGCCGTGATCGCCAGCTTCGCGATACTTTCTTACACCTTGCGCAACGAAATGAATATCGGGATCTACGACGGCTTCGACCGGTGGATGCAACGCCTCTTGCCACTGTTCGTAGCCTGTGTGGCACTGCTGATGGTATCACGGGTGCCCTATCCGCACTTAGTGACGCAGTTGCTGCGAGGAAAACGAAGCTTTGCGCATGTTGTCGCGATTGTGGTTGCCGTGTTTGCGCTGATGACGGTGCGTTGGTACGCGGTTCCTCTCCTTGGTTGCGGCTATGTGGCTGTACCCGTGTTGCGGTCTCTCTGGATGTGGATATCGCAAAAAAAAACTAGGCCCTCGACTCTTTCTGAGGCAACGTAACCTATGTTTACCGGCTTGGTTCAGAGTTTGGCAACGGTAGGAGCAATCACCCCTGAGGGTCCCGGCGTTCGGCTCACGATTATCGAGGACCGTATCGCAAAGCAAGCAGCACTGGGAGACAGCATTGCCGTGAATGGTTGTTGCTTGACTGTCGTGGAGATTGCCTCGGAGGCTGTTGCATTTGAGGCAGGGCCTGAAACTCTGGTGAAGACAACGCTTGGAGAGCTCGAAGAAGGTGATTGCGTGAATCTGGAAACATCGCTACGCATGGGCGATAGCTTGGGCGGCCATCTGGTGAGCGGCCACGTTGACGGTGTGGGGAGCGTGGACCAACGACAAGATGATGCCGAATGGTCGACGTTTTGGATTCGCACAGCTCATGAACTTACCCGTCAGATGGCGAGTAAGGGATCGATCGCCGTCGATGGCGTGAGTCTGACGCTGGTTGATGTCGAAGAAGAGCGATTCAGCGTCGCGCTGATACCGCACACCCTGCAAGTGACGACGCTAGGAACCCGCAAGGTCAGCGACCGCGTGAACTTGGAGACCGACTTGCTCGCAAAGTATGTGGAGCGGCAACTTGCGTGGAATCGTGAAGCGTGATTTTCTCGGGTGATCTGTAAGATCGCGATTATTCCATGAGATTCAACAGCCTAAAGATGAAGATGCCGTCTGAACGCCAAACCAAGACTTTTCTGATGCAGCGATTCCGTGAAGTGGGTATTCAGCCCGCGACGCGGCACGGGCAAAATTTCTTGATCGACCTAAATCTCCAGCAGGTGATTGTCGATGCGGCTGATCTTTCCCCGCTCGACGTGGTATTGGAAGTCGGTACAGGGACCGGAGCATTGACTGCTTTGATGGCCAAGCGAGCGGGCGCAGTGATCACCGTCGAAATCGACGGCCATTTGTTCGAGCTTGCCAGTGAATTGTTGCTCGAATTCGACAATGTGACGATGCTCAAGCACGACGCCTTGAAAAACAAAAATCACTTCGACCCGCGAGTACTCGATGCGATTAGTGAGGAACTGGCAAAGTCGCCGGAGCGTAGGCTGAAATTGGTAGCCAATCTTCCTTACAATATCGCCACACCCGTGTTATCAAACTTGCTCACGAGCGAACACGTACCGCACTCGATGGTAGCGACGATTCAAAAGGAACTGGGGGATCGCATCGTTGCCCAGCCGCGGTCGAAGGACTACGGAGCGCTCAGCGTGTGGATGCAGTCGCAAGCGAATACGGAAATCGTACGGATTATGCCACCGAGCGTATTTTGGCCCCCTCCGAAAGTGGAATCAGCTATCGTACGCATCGTAGTCGACGCCGAGCGAAGGGCGGCAATTCCTGATCTGCGATACTTCCATCAGTTTGTGAAGACTATCTTCATCCATCGCCGTAAATTTCTACGGGCCAATGTTGTCGCTGCAATGAAAGAGCATCTCACGAAAACCGAAGTCGACGAAATACTTGCCGAAATGGAATTTGCCCCCGATACTCGCACCGAGCAACTCGACGTAGCTACACTGTTTCAACTGACCGAACGAGTGCGTGCCCGCGCTCCCGAGTGGAAGCTCTGAGCGATCAACTCGTTTTGGTTTCCATCTGCGTCACGGCATCTACAGGGATGCGCAGTTGCCCCTCGACTTGCACAAATGGCAACTCGCCATCCTGCAAGAGCTG
Source organism: Bythopirellula sp. (assembly GCA_965230685.1). GTDB lineage: Bacteria > Planctomycetota > Planctomycetia > Pirellulales > Lacipirellulaceae > Bythopirellula. Next base: position 5,644,197 of record CBDDLO010000002.1, on the reverse strand, counting down.
ACGAATCGCCTTTCGAGAGACGCCCCATCGCTGGGCTAAGTGAGTGAGCGAACAGGTCTCTTCCAACTCATTGGCGAGTTCCCGCTGAGCCGGGCATTTCATGGGTGCCATGGTTTGGTCCTCCCGAGCATTTGCGAATAAGTCGCCCGATTATAACAAACAAGCCGATTGGGGAGCAAAAGGCCCGACTGGGACGCAGTTTTAGGGAGATCGAACCGGTCGCTGCGGAGAGGTGTCCGTGGTAGAGTTGGAGAGACGCCGCTATCGAGCAACTTGACGAGAGTTTAGGTTGTCGGCCCATGGCGGTGCTTCTTCGATCAACTTTCCCTCCGTAAATTTCCCTTATGCCACGCACCGCACAAATCCAGCGCAAGACAGCTGAGACGCAGATCGAGCTCGAACTAAATCTCGATGGCACTGGGCAAGCCGATATCTCCACGGGCGTGGGATTTTTCGATCACATGCTCGAACTGCTTGCCAAGCATGCAGTCATCGACCTGACGATCCGCGCTCAGGGAGATCTTCACGTTGATCAGCACCATACGGTCGAGGACACCGGCATCTGTCTGGGGCAAGCTCTAAAGCAAGCACTTGGTGACAAGACGGGTATTCGTCGCTACGGGCATTTTACCCTGCCGATGGAAGAAACCTTGGTGACGGTGGCGATCGACTTTAGCGGTCGGTATGCGCTAGCCTACAATGCACCCACTCCCGCAGCGAAAATTGGCGAATTCGACAGTGAATTATTAGAAGACTTTTGGCAAGCGACCGCCGCTAACGCACTGTGTAACTTGCACGTGCTGCTGCATTACGGTCGCAACAGCCATCACATCGCCGAAGCGGTGTTTAAGGCAACGGCCAGGGCACTCCGAATGGCCGTGGAAGATGACCCGCGCGTGACGGGAGTGCCCAGCACCAAGGGTACACTAGATGGTTGAAGGTCACTCGCCGAATGCTTCCACATAGTCGGCGAGAGCCGCTTTGACGACGGCCTCGGCATGCTCACGGCCGTAGACTTCGTCGATCACGACTTTGGGATCGCCCGGGCTGAGCATTTTGTACGTGCTAAAGTAGTGGCGCAATCGCTCGACCATCACGGTTGGCAGCTCGCTGATGTCCTGTGCTTGTTCCCACATCGCGTCGGCTTCGAGAACAGCAATGATCTTATCGTCGGCTTCCTCATTGTCGAGCATCGGCAACCCGCCAACAATCCGCACCTTGAGAATCACCTCGGAGACGTTGATCGGTCGTTCGCTGATCACGCAAATATCTAGCGGGTCGTGGTCGCCCGCTTTCGCGGATGGCATCAACGCCTTCACACGATCTCCACAGTAGGTCTTGGGTATGAACCCGTACAACGTGGGGCAGAACGACGAAGTGCGATTCGGCCGATCGACTTGCAGATAGCCCGTCTTTTTGTCCAGCTCGTATTTTACTCGGTCGAACGGCGTGAGCTCGATGTACGCATTGACAATGCTCGGCGGGTTCGGGCCTACTTCTAGTCCATGCCAGGGATGCGGACGCCAACGATAAAACGGTGGGGGAAAGGCCATGGGATCTCAGAACGTTGAGTGAAGATAGAAGATGTGGAATCGCGTGGAGTGCAGACTGATGCGCGAAGATCGCACATCTTCAATCCAACCCCTCACTTCTCACATCCTACCGATGCACGTCGCCCTGGTCGACGTAGGTTTCTAGAAATCGAGTGAGCCGCTGGAAGTCGCTGTCGGCTTCGATGTAACGGACGACGGTCACCAAAGTCTCGGGGTCGACCAGATTGTCAAACGGCACATACTCCAATTGCAACTGGCCCGAGACAGAGACCATCACGCCGTTGAGCCCCTGCTCGACCAACGCTCGATAAGCGCCCACGCCCAGTTGACTGCCGAGCATCACATCGAAGGCGTGCGGCTTCGCGCATCGTGCTTCGTAACCGAGTTGCAGACCGTTGACCTTCCGATGGCGACCCGTTTGGCGATGGTACTCCTTGGCGATTAGCTCCGAGAAGATATCGTGCAGGTTGATCGCGCTGATGTTGATGTGCCCATGCTCGTCGCGGCCGACGCCCTCCAGATAGCTGCTGGGCAGAAATTCCGCCAAACCTTCAGCGATTACCACCACACCGTACTGCTTTCCTTCGCGTTCACGAGTCGTCATTGTGGCGACGATGCGTGGAATGACTTCATCCATGTTCATCACCGGGCGTGTTGTCTTCTCCCCCGAGTTGGCATCAATGTTCTCTTCGATCGTGCGGTACTTGCCGACGATGTCTTCGACACTTACCACGAGACTCGCCTCGCCGGCAATCGCCACCCCGTAAGCCAACCAGCCCGCGCTGCGACCCATCGACTCGACGAGGAAGTAACTGCGATTCGCCTCGGCATCGGCCAAGAGGTTGCGCACCTCGCGAGCCAAGAAATCAACGGCAGTGAAATAGCCAAATGTGAAATCAATACCGCGGTAATCGTTGTCAATGGTCTTAGGCAGATGCACGACGGGGATTCGATGCGCGTCGAGTGGTAGCCGCTCCTGGTACATTTTGAACTTGTTGGCGGTTTTGAGCGTATCGTCGCCACCGATCGAGACCAACAAATCAACGCCAATCGAACGCAGTGCCTCGTAGACTCGCTTCAGCGGAGCGCTTCGCTCTTCGTCGGCTAGGTGCGACGGGTGCGAGACCAACTTGCCGGGATTGGCCCGCGCGGTGCCGATCATGATGCCCTGCGAGTTCCGCGTGCGGCCAAGCATCTTGTGGTCGACCGACACATAGTCGCGTCCTTCGACGAGCGGTTCGCTTCCATCGAAGTCGATCAGCTGCGAGTAACCGTGCTTAATTCCGATCACCTCGATATCGTTGCGGAGGAACGAAGTCGCCGCCGCCGAGATCACGGCGTTAGCCGCGGGTGCAGGCCCTCCAGCGAAAAGAATCGCCGCCCGGCGAAAGTTGTGCTGTCGTTTCTCAGGACTAGAAAGCGTGTTGTCGGACATGGTGCGGAGAATCAAGATTTAGAGGAAAGGATGCAAGGCAGGCCCGAGTCGCGATCCTACGGATCGCCGGAGATGCCGACCCAGGCTAGTTCATTCACCATTGTAAACGGCACAGAGCCCCTGGCAACGGGTGCGAAAAGAGTGCAGACCTTGGCACTCACAACTCAGAGAGATGTGCCACAATGGGCTTACGTGCCAGAAATCACCCGCTCCACGAATGTCGTATCAATCCGTCCTTCTACGAACGCTGAGTGGCTCAGAATTTCTTGGTGGATGGGTTTTGTGGTGAAGATGCCATCGACGCGAAGTTCGCTGAGGGCGCGCTGCATCGTGGCGATTGCTTCGGCGCGGGTCGGTTGGTGGACGATCAGTTTGCCAATCATCGAGTCGTAGTACGGCGGCACGCGGTAGCCGCTGTGGACGTGCGATTCCCAGCGGACGCCAAAACCGCCTGGGGCGCAGAGGCGTTCGATGAGCCCGGGCGAGGGTTGGAAATTCCTAGCGGGGTTCTCGGCGTTGATTCGGCATTCGATGGCAGTCCCCGTGGCCTTGATTTCTTTTTGCTTGAATGGCAGCGGCTCACCACTGGCGACGAGAATTTGCTGCTTGATCAAGTCTACACCCGTAACCATCTCGGTGACGGGGTGCTCGACTTGGATGCGGGCGTTTACCTCGATGAAATAGAAGTTGCCCTCTTTGTCGACGATGAACTCGACCGTGGCTGCATTGGTGTAGTTGGCCTGCTTGATCATTCGGCAAGCGGCTTCGCACATGGCATTGCGAGTCTTCTGGTTGATGCAGGTGCTGGGGCTTTCTTCGATCAGCTTTTGGTGTCGGCGCTGTACGCTGCAGTCGCGTTCCCAGAGATGGACAACGTTGCCGTGGTGGTCGGCGATGACCTGCACTTCGACATGACGCGGCTGTTCGATGTATTTTTCGAGATACACGGCACCGTTGCCAAATGCAGCTTCGGCTTCGGTTTGTGCCTGTTGCAAGGCGGACTTGAGAGCAAGGTCGTTGGCCGCGACGCGCATGCCTTTGCCGCCTCCACCAGCGACGGCCTTGATCAATACAGGAAAGCCGACTTCGTGGGCGAAGGTGAGTGCCTGCTCCGCGCTCTCAACCAACCCATCGCTGCCAGGGACGACGGGTACATTAGCAGCCTTAGCCATTTCGCGGGCTTGGTTCTTATCCCCAAGTTTGGCCATTGCGTCGGGACTCGGGCCGATGAAGTCGATCTTGCAACTGCGGCAAATTTCGTTGAAGTGTGCGTTCTCAGCGAGGAAGCCGTAACCGGGGTGGATCGCCTGCACGTTGCCGACTTCGGCGGCGCTTATCACGTTGGCAATGCGGAGATAACTGTCGATCGGTCTGGCGGGTCCGACACAGAACGCCTCATCGGCCAATTCAAGGTAATGCGAGCCGCGGTCCGCTTCGCTGAAAATGGCGACCGTCTCGATGCCCAAATCGCGACACGCGCGAAAAATCCGCTGTGCGATTTCACCCCGATTGGCTACGAGAATGCGTTGGTACATGGGAGGGTTGGTGCTAGTCGTTAGTAGTAAGTCGTTCGTCCTAAGCCGTCGCCATCCTGAAGACGCAGCCATCACAGGCTGCTTGCGACTTACGACTAATTCCTTAAGCCTTCCTCACCTTGAACAACTTCTGACCGAACTCGATTGCGTCGCCATCTTCGGCGAGTCGAGCGGCGATGGTTCCGGAGCATTCGGCGGGAATTTCGTTGAAAACTTTCATTGCTTCAAGGATGCAGACTGTCGATTCGGCGGTAACCGAGTCCCCGATGTTGACGAAAGCGGGAGAGTCGGGACTGGAAGACGTGTAAAATGTGCCCACCATGGGGCTGGTGATGTACACGACGTTGGCATCGTCATCCACGGGTGCAGTGGTCGCGTCGCTAGGTGCGGGAGTCGCGGCGGGTGCTGGTGAAACCGCAACCGGCGAGGGCGCCGGCGGCGGATTGGGGCTTGGCGGACTGGGGACGGGTCCAGTGAGCGATGGTTCCTGTCCCCTTCGCAAGCGGATGCGTTGATCGGCCTGTTTGAGATCGACCTCGGCCAGGTCATGCTCCTTCATCAGCTCGACGAGCCGGCGTACTTTGCGTACGTCGAACACATCGGCATTTCCTGAACCACCGTTAGCCATTGAGGTTCTCCTGGAGTGTTGCCATTTATCCCACGAAGCTTTCATCCAACTGTTTTGGAACCGAGGTCAGTACCTCATGCCCGTCGCGCGTGACCAGTACATCGTCTTCGATCCGCACGCCACCCCAGCCGGGGAGATAAATGCCAGGCTCGACGGTAATGATCATCCCTGGCTTGAGCACCGTTTCTTGCCCTTGGGCAAGTCGCGGCGCTTCGTGAATCTCCAGCCCTGTGCCATGTCCGAGCCCATGCCCAAACTGCTTTCCGAAGCCGGCCTTAGCAATGACGTCTCGCGCCGCAGTATCAACTTTCTCACAAGTAACACCCGGTCGTACCGCCTTGATGCCGGCCAATTGGGCCTTTAACACGATTTGGTATATTTTGCGTAGTTTGGGCGAAATTTTACCGGTCACTAGAATCCTCGTCAAGTCGCTCATGTACTGCCCTTCGTTCACACCCCAATCGATGAGCAGGAAATCGTCCGAGCCAATTCTTTGCTCCGTGGGGCTCGCGTGGGGCAGTGCCGACCGCGGACCGACGGCAACTATCGAGGGAAAGCTCATGCACTTGCCACCAAACCGTCGGGCTTGGTATTCCAAGTCGGCAGCTACCTCTAGTTCAGTCATGTTGGGTGTGAGCTTGGCACGCGCAACTTCGAATGCTCGGCGGGCCAATTCACATGCCACACGTGTTTGGGCGATTTCCTGTCGATCTTTTACCATCCGCAATTGTTCAATCCAGTCCTCGGTGCCCAAGAGGTCGGTCTTCGACAAGCAATCGTCCAGGGCACCATGCAAGGCCACGGTCATGGAACTCGACTCGATACCGAGCAGCTTCACCTTGGTCTGCTTAACGAGCTTGCCGACGCTACTGAGCATCTTCTTGCCGGGTCCGCGAATTTCCAGCTCAACGTCGGGGCATTCTTCTTCGAGCTGGGTGGTGTAGCGTTCGTCGCTCAATACAATCGTCTGCTTCGGAGTGACGAGCAGGTAGCTGTCGTCTCCGCTGAAGCCGGTCAGGTAGCTGACGTTTGTGAAATTGGTCACCAAGAGCGCTTCGAGCTTATGTTTGCGAATTTGGCTTAGGAGCTTGTCGCGACGTTTGGCAAAGCGTGTCATGGTGTTGCTGGCGGAAGTGGGTTGGAGAGCCTAAGGGTGTTCGAGCAGATGCTGCTACAGCCTACCGCCTCGGGGCACAGGCCTCCACCCCCGCCGCGATTCATTGCAACTAGCGCCCGTTTTGCTACCCTGAAGGAATGATTCTACAGGCGAGCCATTCCAACACGACAGGTCTTTTGCTCAGCGGTGGCTTGGACAGCGCGATTCTGCTTGGACACCTGCTGCGACAGGGTCGACGCGTGCAGCCGTTCTACGTATCGACCGGTTGTTGCTGGGAATCTGCTGAACGTCACGCCGTGCGAGAGTTCCTCACCGCAATAGACAGCAAAGGGGTCGAGCCGGTCGTGGAATTGGCGATGCCACTTACGGACTTGTATGGCAAGCACTGGAGTATAACTGGCAGTGACGTGCCGGATCAGAGTACTAAGGACAACGCGGTCGCATTGCTAGGACGGAATCCATTGCTGTTGCTAAAACCAATGCTCTGGTGTGGGCAGCAGGGCATCCAAGATTTGGCAATTGCTACACTCTCGAACAATCCGTTCGGCGATGCGACGCCTCGGTTCTTCGAGCAGTTTGCTGAAACACTTACAACTGCAACCGAGGCGGAAGTGACGGTCCGTCGTCCCTTCGCCAAAATGACCAAGGTGCAAGTCCTACAATTGGCAGAGGACTTGCCATTGCATTTGACGTTCTCCTGCCTTTCGCCTCAGAATGGATTGCATTGTGGTGCATGTAATAAGTGCGAAGAGCGCGCTGGTGCCATGAAAGCGATAATTCACGCCAAGCGGGGCGAGCGTAAGAACGCCATGGCCGCAAAAAATCTAACCTAGAAAGAAATACACTACATCATGTTTCGAGTCACTCGCGAAATTGATTTCTGTTACGGGCATCGCCTATTGAACTACGACGGAAAGTGTCGCCACTTGCATGGCCACAACGGACGTGCCGTGATTTCGATCGAAGGAACGCAACTTGATAATCGTGGCATGGTGCTCGACTTCGCCGATATCAAGAAAGCCGTGAGCACTTGGATCGACGAAAACCTCGACCACCGCATGATCCTTAACAAAGCCGATCCGGTTGTGCCTATCCTGCTAGAGATGGACGAGCCGCTCTATCTGATCGACGAGAATCCCACGGCAGAGAATATTGCCAAGTTGATCTACGACGCCAACCATTCTGCCGGCGTGCCGATCGTCGAGGTGCGACTCTGGGAAACACCCCGCTGCTTCGCGACCTACGTCCCGGAATGAGTTTCGACTAAAAAATGCAGCCCGGACGAACTTTGTCGCCCGGGCTGCTAGCCCCCCTGGGTGTATTGTCGTGCCAGCAGTGCGGAGTGCGAACTCCTGCGACTGGGGCGTTGCTCGCAGTGCGGTCAGCACCGGCTAAGCCTAAGCATTATCGACCCGGCGAGCTTGCGGCTTGGGCAAAGTTTTGCAATTGGGCGGAGTTTGTTCGGAACCGTATGGTCCCTGGCCTCTTCGCCCGTTTCAGCAGTCGGGGGAACTACTGAGGATCGTTCTGTGCTAGCAGCCAGCATGCACGATCAGCCCTTTTCCCCGATTGCGCTCATAAACTTTACCGCTTGCGCCGATTGTAAGGACAGACGGTCTCGCGGAGTCGGCGTGCGCTGCCTCCGTACCAAACCAGACCGTGTTACCCATCTGAGTCGTGAGAAAGGATGCTCACCGTGAGTCGCGTTACTTCCTTTTCCGAGTGGTTACTACGTCAGTCCTTCATCTGGGGTGGGCTTACTTGCTTGGCTTTTTACGCGCTGGTGGTGCGAGGCGCGGGCGAAGGCTCGTTTGTCGCACGCTATTTTGCGGGCCACACCATTGCCTATTGCACGACGGCGCTCTTCTTTGTGGGTGTCGCGGCACTGGTCATCAAGTTCCTGGGACTGATGCTCCAGTACGCCACGGTCGAGACGCTTCGGTTACCTGAGAAGGAGACTGCGGGGCAGACGGTGAGTGATACGGCCGCACTTTTGTCAACGCTTGACGAGTCTTCCTCGACGATGCAGGACAGCTATCTGGTACGCCGCTTGCGCGACGCCTTGGAATATGTCCAGAGCAAGGGCAGTGCTGACACGCTCGAGCAACACTTGCGCCACCTAGAAGAGACCGACTTCGGGCGCATGCATCAGGGCTACGCGATGTTGCGGATTATTCTGTCGACGATTCCAATCCTAGGGTTTTTGGGCACAGTCATCGGCATCACGCTGGCAATTGCCAAGCTAAACCTTTCAGGCGAAGCGATGGATCAGTCGTTGCCCGCTGTGGTAGCGGGGCTCAGCGTGGCCTTCGACACAACGGCGTTGGCGTTGTCGCTTTCGACGGTTCTGCTGTTCGCCAAGTTCGGGGTCGAGCGAGTCGAGTCAAGACTGTTGTCCGCCGTTGACGAAAATGCGTCACGACAACTGATCGGCCGGTTCCAGCAATTTGGCACTGAAAACGATCCTCACCTGGCTTCGATTCGCCGCATGTCCGAAGAACTTCTCTCGACGGTGCAAACGGGCATGGTCGAACAAGCTGCGTTGCTCAAGAAGTCGTTCGATCGCAGCAGCAAACAGTGGTCGAACATCCTCAACGACACGGCGACTTCGCTCGACGAAGCGATGTCGAGTGCTGTCGTGGAAGGTATGGCCCGTCACGCAGCGACTCTGAACGAAGGGGTTGAGCGACAAGCATCAGCGCTCGAGGAAACGCTCATTCACCACGCTGAATTGTTGAACGAGGGCCTGGAGCAACATTCCGGCATCCTCAACCAAGGTCTAAAACAACACACCAAATCGCTAACAGCAGGGCTGGAAGATCATCGCACTGCATTAACCGACGCCGAGCAACAGCTGGCGCAAGAAAACCGCCAGCACCTAGCCGAGGTCGAGGCTGCGGTGGGCGAAGCGATGCTTGTCGCGACCACGCGACAAGAGAAACTCATTCATCAGAGCGAGACGTTGCTCAAAGAAATGCAAACCGCGCTGGTCGAAGCTGCCGGATCGACGGTCGCGCAGCAGGAGCAGTTGGTCAAACAGGGCGACATTCTGCTGCAAGTGGTTGAAGCGACTGGTCAAGTGAAACAGCTGGAGGAGGCGCTCAACAGCAACCTCAATGCACTGGCCGGCACCCACAGCTTCCAGCAGACGGCCGCTGGATTGTCGGCGGCACTGCAGTTGATGAGTGTTCACCTCGTCGGCAAACCTCTCGACACGGCCAGTGAGATTGAACTGGCCCACCAAGAGCGGACCACTAGCCCAAAAAATAAGGCCGCATGAACAATCGCGTGACTAGCGACAGCGCGAACTCGGTCAGTCTGTTTCCCTTTCTCGCTGTCTTGCTTTGCACGATGGGAGCGCTATTGGTGCTGCTCGTGGTGCTTGCTCAACGCGCTGGGGAGCGTGTGCTTGCTGAGGCCGAACCGCCAGCAGTGCCTGCGAGCCCTCAGCCAGTGACACCTGCCGCTGATGATGAGGCGGCTGGGTTAATCAGCCAACTCGAAAAGGTGCGCGCCTATCAATCTCAGCTCGCCAAACTTCGCATACAAGCGGAGGCACGGCTTCAAGAAGAACAGCAACGTCTAAGCCATCTCGAAGAACACACGCGACGAACGGAGCACGAGCTGGCTAGGTTGGCGCTGGCGGCGCAGCAGCTACAGGCAACTGAAAACGAACAATCCGTGGATCAAGCCCAAGCCGAGCGAGAACTAAAGCGATTGCAGAAGCTGAGCGCAGAAGCCGAAGCCGACCTCGAAGAATTACGTGAGCAGGACCGGGGCCAAACCTCTTACGCGATCGTACCCTACAAGGGACCCAATGGCACGCAGCGGAAGCCGATTTACGTCGAGTGCCGCAGCGATGGGATCATCTTGCATCCTGAGGGCATCGAGCTAAAGCCGAGCGACTTCTATGCGACTTCGTGGCCGGGAAATCCACTCGCTGCTGCGCTGCGAGCCACTCGCGACCACGTAAATGCTCAGGCTGCTAAGGCAGGGAATTCAGAGCCACCCGATCCTTACCCCGTAATTTTGGTCCGGCCCGATGGCATTCGCCAGTACAGCTTAGTGCGCGCCGCGATTTCCTCGTGGGACGCCACTTTTGGCTACGAGTTTATCGATCAGGACTGGGAGTTAGAGTTTCCCGAGGCAGCTGATCCGTTGCTTGCGCGCGCGCAAGGCCATGCTATCACGCTAGCGCGTGACCGGTTGAGACGTATGATCCGTTCAGCGCCGCGGCGCTTTCAAGGTGTTGGATTGGCAGGCAAAGGCACCGGCGGTGGGGTCGGTAACGCTCAAGGCTATGGCGTAGGCAACTCGACTGGCGCCGAGTCTTCCGATTGGCAGCTGGGGCTATCTGACCAAGCTGGTTCCGGCCAAGGCGGTGGAATGGCGGGCCAGTCGGGCTTAGCCATGGATGGTGCAAGCGAGGCTGGCGTCGTAGGCCAGGCGCAACAGGGCGCACCTGCCGGTATAGAAGTCGCACAAGGTGGAGTTGCTGGGGCTGAGCAGTTTGCAGGCGGCGATCTTGAGTCTTCCCAGGAGTCTGGTGCTGGCGAGAGTGGTCAACAGCACGGTCGGAGTGGCAGTGCAGGTGAGGGCGATCCATCGTCGCAAGAAGGCCTTGCCAGTGTGGGCGGCGCTGCTTCGTCTGGCGAGGGCGGGAGTGCCGGTGGCGCATCCTCGGGAGGCGCATCCTCGGCTGGCGGAGGTAGCAGCAGCTCGGGTCCAACTTCGAGCATTGCTGATTCGCGCGGTAGAAACTGGGCCGTCAAAGGCGGTGGCCGAAACTCGGTGCCAATTCGCCGGCCGATTCAGATTGTGGTTCGCGAAAACCAACTGGCATTACTTCCAAATCGGCATGCGCTCACTGGTAATGACACAGCAGGCCAAGTGATCTCGCTCAATCAGCCGCAGAGCCAACTCTCTGACGAGTTCGTCGCTGCATTGCGTTCGCGGATTGATGAATGGGGACTGGCGGGAAATGGGTTGTATTGGCGGCCGGTGCTGAATCTTAACATCGCTCCAGGTGCGGACCAGACGGCCAAGCAGGTGCTGCGATTGCTCAAGGATAGTGGTGTGGAAGTGAGCACCGCAGAGACCGCTCGCGCTGATCAAGGGGGGACGACCAATGCGACGCGGTAGATACCACGAGCCGATTGCCGATGATAGCGAGGACTCGTTTCTCGACGTCGTAGCGAATGTTGTGGGAGTGTTGATCATTCTTGTCATGCTGGTCGGCGCTCAAGCGTCGCGCAGTGTGTTTCAAGCCGAGTCGGAGCTATCTCTCCCCGTCGAAGCGCAAGAGCAGGCAATTGCCCACACGGGGCCCGATTTGGAACAGCTGCGTGAAGAACTCAGAATCGCAAATGAAACGGCTATCGCTTCGCAACAATCGATTCGGGATATCGCGACCTCGATCGTAAAACTGACACACGAGGCGAAGGCTTACGACCAACAGCGCGTGGAACTAGCCATGCACCGCACGATTGTCGAGGAAGATCTACAACGTCGAAAGGATCTGCTCGACGAGGGACAGCAGCGGGAGTTCGAAGTTCAGCGGCAACTGTTGGAAACGAAGATCGACCTCGAGAAGTTAACTCAAGAAAAACTCGCGCTGATTTCCGTGCCAGAGGCGGTCACGGAAATCGAATGTGTACCTACGCCCATTGCTCGAGAGGTTGAAGGGAAATCGATTCACTTGCGACTGAGCGAAGGGCTCGTTTCTGTCGTTCCCTTTGAAAAACTCATGGACGAGGTGCAGTACAATATCGAAGGAACTCGACGTCGCCTGCAACACCGGGGGCAAGTGGTCGAGACCTATGGGCCGCTCGATGGCTATCGCTTAAAAATGACCATCGTTCAGCAGAGAGACCAACAGTCGGTCGGGGGACCGCTGGTCGGGCAGGTGCAACGATCAAAAATCGACTGGGAAGCGGAGGTGATTCCCGTCTCCCAGCAGGTTGGCCAGAACGTTGAACAATCTCTACTGCCTGGCGGCGTACTTCATGCACATCTGCTGGAGCAGCAGAGACTAAAACCCGCCGTGGTCGTTTGGCTCTACACGGACAGTTTCGACGAGTTTCGACCGCTGAAGCGGGCGCTGTGGGAAATGGGCTTTTCGCTTGCTACGCGGCCAATGCGCCCCGGGACGAATATCAAAGCCTCACCACACGGCACCAAGGCGGCCGCACAGTAGCAAAGCGGTCGCACGAGCAAGTTTTCGGAGATCCAAAGCCCTAGTTTGTACTCGTAATGCCGGGCGAACCACCGCCAAGTGCTGTTGGAACGAGATCAGACAGCCGAACGCGAGAGAGCCGGTCACAAGATGCTGCAGTGATTTCACTGAGCAAATCGACTAGCCCACGTTGCGACGCCTCGGGGAGGCTATCCAACGGCGGCAGAGCAGGCGTCAGCGGTCCCTCAGTCGCCTCGAAAACCTGCAGCAGCGAGATTTCCGAGAGCGGGCGAGTGAGAGAGTACCCTCCCTCGACGCCCCGAGTCGATTTCAGCAAACCGTGATTTACCAGATTCCGTAGTATTTGCAGCAAGAACCGCTCAGGCATCTGACCGGCTTTGGCTAGCTGGCTGCAGGGGATCGGTAGATCGGACGGCGTGTTTGCTAGTTGCAACACCGCACCGATCGCATAAGCCGTGGACCGCGACATCCGCATTGCGAACTCACTTGCCAGCTATCTGCAAACTCGGCTTCGGACGAATCCCAAGCGAAAGCTATGCCCCCATGCTCTCTACTGGCACGCTCCCCTACCGTACGGATACGAAAAGTCAGGCGGAGATCTGAGAGAAATTCAAGGGGCTTCGAGAATCTCTAACGTCATTTCCGTCGTCACAAGTATTCCAGGTGCCTAATTGGGTTGCAGGTGATAACTAATGTGCGCAATTGTCGTGCGTTGTCAAGCAAATACTGGTAGCGGTAAATTGTTTGTAATAGTTTAATACCGTGTTAAGTAGTTGGGCTTTAACCAACTGGTTGGGATTTTTTATTGTGGGGCTTGATTCAGCCAGGTTGAAATCGCTTTCAGCACGCTGTGTTTAAATACACTTCAATTGAGTAGCGGCTATCTATTTTCGGTGGGTGTGAGAAAGAACGCCTGAAACATTAGCAAGCCCGCACCTCCAACCAAGAGCATGTCGGCAATGTTGAAATTGGGCCAAACCCACTGGTCGCTCCATTGGAACAAAATCCAATCCCGGACCGCGTACACTCGTTCGCCCGCGCGCGGTGCGTAAAACTGCTCCCACTGCAAGCCAGGCAAGCCCAACCGATCGTACAAGTTGCCAAGGATGCCTCCGGTGACGCATCCCAACGCGAAGTTGAGCCAACGATCTTCGCCCGCACCAAACCAAAAGAGCCAACAAGGAATAGCTAGGAGCGCAGCCAGCGAGAACAGCGAGAAGAGCCACACGTTCCCTTGTCCCATGCCGAAAAGGGCTCCTTCGTTCAGACTTTTCTGGATGCCAATGTGGCCGGGCCAGAGCCACCATTCACTGCCGCGAAACCACTGCGGGTGTTGAAACACGAGATGTTTCGAAATCAAATCGGCCGCGCAACCAACTATAGCCAGTGCGCAGAACACCAGTGGGCGACTTTTTGGCACGGACATGGGTTCGAAGTAGTCGGGAGGAATTGCGTCCAGAAATGCAGGCCGTCAGCCTAACGTTTCTCGTCCCGCGCCTCCAGACGAGCTTTACCCAGCCTTGCTTTGGTCTCGCGACGACGCGCACTTCACACACATCGGAGTGTAGGGCAACGCATTCAAGCGCGTCTTGGGGATCGTCCCTTCGCATTCCAGGCAAGAGCCATACGTGCCAGCTTCAATCCGCTGAAGTGCGAGTTCAATCATTTCGAGGGTGTCTTCTTCCGAGGCCATGAGACTCAGTGTGAACTCTTGCTCGAAGTTTTCGCTCCCCAATTCGGCCATGTGGATCGGCATATTAGAGACTTCGGTACCTTCCCCAAGAGCCGCTTCTGCCAGCGATGTGACATCGCCCCTCAGTCGCGCACGCAGGTCAAGCAACCGCTGTTTGTAGACTTTCATATCCGCTTTTTTCATCGTTGTCCTCCAAGGTGGGCCCCCACAAGCACACGACGCTGAGTGCAGGCCAGACCCGCCATTGTATTACCGCAAAACCCTCGAGTCAAACGTTTCGTGGCTCACGACGATAATCACAAGCCTTTTGATAGCATTGGGTTGCGTCGTGGCTTAGAAGGAGAATCAGTTCCGATTTCAAGGGGCACGCGTAACGCCTTGCGTGACCGAACGAGTGAGTGGAGATCAAGGAGGTTTCAGTTTTCAAGCCGCTCGTCCGACCCGCCGCAGCCCGAAAAATCATCACCTTGCGGTTTCGGCAGATTTTCAAAGTTGATGACCGCAATGGAGCCCGCTTTGTGAGTCGGGCTCGGCTTGGTTGCCTGTGTCGACAACACGAAGTAGACTGGCTATAAGTTGTTTTCTCGATTGCATTTACCATCATTCTCCCGGCTAAGTGGAGTGTTCACTGTGGCTAGCTCGGTGCAAACTAACACCGATCAGGCGTTCCAGCGTTGCCTGGCGCCCGATTGTGGAGCAACCTACGACGTGGGCGAGGTCCTTACCTCGTGCGTAGCGTGCGGCAGTTTGCTGGATGTTTCCTACGATTGGGATCAGCTCGAAGTTCCCGATTCACTGAGTTGGTTCGAGAAAAAATGGGCTCGCCGCAATGAGCCGCTCTGCAGGAGCGGTGTTTGGCGGTTTCATGAACTTTTCCCCTTTGCCCCGCCAGAAAAGGTCGTAACCGTCGGCGAGGGCCAAACGATGCTTAGCCAATGCGATGGCGTAGCCAAGTACGCTGGTATGGATGCAGGCTGCCTCTACCTGGAGTACGAGGGATTGAACCCCTCGGGGAGCTTCAAAGACAATGGAATGACGGCTGCTTTCACACATGCGCACACCATCGGTGCGAAACGTGCTGCGTGTGCATCGACGGGCAACACGAGTGCCTCGCTAGCACTCTACTGCGGCGTGAGCAAACTAATGCAAGCGGTGATCTTCATTGGCTCGGGGAAAATTTCTTACGGCAAGTTGTCTCAGGCACTCGACTACGGAGCACTCACGATCCAAATTGCCGGCGACTTTGACGACGCCATGCATCGCGTCCGCCAGGTCAGCGAGCAGCTTGGCATCTACCTCGTGAACAGCGTGAACCCGTTCCGGCTCGAAGGTCAAAAGTCGATCATGTATCGCGTGCTGGAAGGGCTCGACTGGGAAGTGCCCGATTGGATAGTTGTTCCTGGTGGTAATTTGGGTAATAGCAGCGCTTTCGGAAAAGCCTTCATGGAGCTACGTGACTTGGGGCTGATCGACCGGGTGCCTCGTCTCGCGGTGATCAACGCGGCTGGGGCAAACACGTTGTATGAACTCTACGAGAAGCAGAATCAACGGTGGAACGATGGCCAGATAGACGCCCAAACCACCACGGGTTTTTACGACCAAATGGACAAGAACAATCATCGTGCCTCGACCATTGCTAGCGCGATCGAAATCAACCGGCCCGTCAATTACGAAAAGTGCCTCCGTGCTCTTGATGTCTGCGACGGTGTGGTACGTGAAGTGACCGATCAGCAAATTCTCGACGCGAAAGCGCAGGTCGGCGCCAGTGGGTTGGGTTGCGAACCGGCGAGTGCGGCGAGTGTCGCTGGTGCAAAAATGCTGCGTGCTGAAGGCATCATCGCCCCGTCGGACCGGGTTGTCTGCATCCTCACCGGCCATCAATTAAAGGACCCCACCGCGACGGTCGCCTACCATACGACCGACCAGGAGGAGTTCAACCGAGTGTTGGGCAGCCGCGGGGTCCAACGCGCCGAATTCGCCAACCGAGCCGTCGCTGTGCCCAACGAGCTTGATGAAATCGTACAAGCGATACAATTGAATAGTTGAATACGAAATAGTTGTAAGCAATGAGTTGCAGCATGACCGTCCAAACTTATAGAAATCTGTTAAAAGAACAGCCATTCAAGCCGTTTCGTTTGGTGATGTCGAGCGGTCAAACCTATGAAGTGCGCCATCCAGAAATGGCATGGGTAATGAAGACCGATATTTTGGTAGGAATTGATAGTGAGGATGACGGTGTGCCGGCGGAGTTTCAAAGATGTTCAATGCTCCATGTCACTGCTATCGAACCTCTCGAAGCGTCTGCAAACGGCAAGTCAGGATGAAGTGGAATGTCGCTTAAGATCGCCATTCATGGCGCGGCAGGTCGCATGGGGCAAAGAGTGACGGCGCTGGCCGCGAACCATGCGAACGTGCAGATTGTTGCCGCGCTCGAATCGGGGTCGCATCCGGCGCTCGGTCAAGACGCGGGCGCGCTTGCGGGCATTGGCGAGATTGGCGTACCCCTCTCGGTTGTTGGTGAGTCCGAGGCCGACGTGGTCGTCGACTTTTCTGTTCCCGATGCGGCAATTGCTGCGCTGGCGCACTGCTTGGAGTTCAAGAAGCCGCTCGTAATCGCCACGACGGGTTTCGACGAGCAGCAAGAAGCCTACATCCGCAGAGCGGCCGAGCAGATTCCTCTCGTCTGGGCCCCCAGCATGAGCACAGCAGTGAACCTTGTGATGAAACTCACCGAGATCGCGGGGCAAGTTTTAAAGGACGTACCCTCTGGCGTGGACGTCGAAATCATCGAACGCCACCACCGCTTCAAAGAAGACGCGCCCAGCGGCACCGCACTACGCTTCGGCGAAATTGTTGCCAACGCGATGGGCCAAGACACGCACACTCACGGCCGTTCGGGCCGACCGGGCCAGCGTCCGCGCGGCGAGATCGGCTACCATGCCCTCCGCACCGGCGACAACCCGGGCGAGCACACGATTGTCTTTGGCATGTTGGGCGAAACCATTGAGCTGAAAGTCGCCGCCAGTAACCGCGACTGCTATGCTCAGGGAGCGCTGATCGCGGCCGAGTGGCTAAGTGGCAAGCCGCCGGGACTCTACAGCATGAACGACGTGCTAGGACTTTGAACAGTCGCGACTCCCTATGGCCAAATGCGATGAAGGTTATCTTTGCGATGTTTGCGGCGAAGACGTCGCGAACCTACTCGAGAGCGATCTTTACCTGCGCTATATTATCGGCATGCTCGATCCTGAGGTACTGCACACTACGCCCGAGCGCCACATTCGCTGCAACCCGTCGCTGGCGCAATACATCGTCGCCGAAAACTTCGAGCCAGTCCTCCTCGACGGGCCGTTTGACAAACGAACGCTCGATGCAGATTATGTGAAACAGCAGGAGCAGTTACTCACTCGGGGCTGGCAAAGGCTCCATGAAGTCGCCGGCGAAGATTTACCGATCGTGGAATACCCACTGCCGGAAATCATCGCCGAAGTGAAGCGTCGTTCTCCAGGAGTTCTCTAGGTGACCAAGCCTCACGCACCTTAATGATCCGGCTTGCGACGATTCGGCTTGTGGCGTTACGGCAGGGTCCCCATAATCGCCGCATGGCCACCACGGACACCTCTGCAGCGACCGACTCCCCTGCTCTGCCCTCGCTTTACCGCGATCGTAGTTTTTGGGGCATGACGATCACGCAGTTCTTTGGGGCATTCAATGACAATTTATTCAAGCAGTTGATCTTGCTGTTGTCGATCACGGTGGCGCTGGATGGTACAACGGTCGACCAACAGGGCACAGCAACTCTCATCTTTTCATTGCCGTTCTTGCTGGTAACGGGAATTGCTGGTTATCTTTCCGATCGCCTTGGCAAACGCGGAATTATCGTATCGTGCAAGGTGGCCGAGATTATCATCATGGCCCTAGGCGGCTTCGCCTTCGCCTTGTACACACAGTCAGCCAGTCTCACTTTCTTGTATGCCGTGTTATTCTTGATGGGTGCGCAGAGTGGTTTCTTTGGGCCCGCCAAATATGGCATCCTGCCAGAGATGCTGCGAGCTGACGATTTGCCTAGGGCGAACGGCTTTATTTTAATGACCACGTTTATCGCCATTATTATGGGGACCGTGGTGGCGGGATTCTTGTTGGATTACTTTCCGAATCGACCCTGGGTTGGTTCCGTGGCGTGCGTTGCGATTGCCGTAATTGGCACCCTCTCAGCTTTCTGGGTCCGGCGCGTGCCACCGGCAAATCCTGAATTGCAACTACGCCCCGCTGCGTTTACTGTGCCCCCAGACATGGTCAAGCTGCTACGAGAAGACCGACCGCTTCTGCTGGCAGTGTTGGTGTCCAGCCTATTCTGGTTGTTGGCAGGCATGTTTCCCGCTGCCGTTAATGCGCTGGGTAAAATCGTATTGCATGCCGATGATAAGCTGACCAGCTTGCTTGGTGGTGTGGTCAGCATCGGCATAGCTATGGGATGTGTACTAGGTGGGATGGTTTCTCGGGGTAAAGTGGACTTTCGTTTACTTCGTGCCGGAGCGGTCGGCATGATGGTTTGCCTGGCAGTCCTTGCTATCCCTAGTAGTGGGGACATTATGCAGCTGCAAAATGATGCGGGAGAAATGCAGCGTTTACCCCAGCTCGGAGAAAGCACACAGTGGTTGGGCTACGGCGGGAGTCTCGTATTGCTGCTTTGTACCGGGGCGTTTACTGGTTTGTTCGCAGTGCCGCTACAAGTGTTCATGCAGTCGCGACCGCCGGACGACAAAAAGGGACGAATGATTGCGGTGATGAACCAAGCAAATTGGGTGGGGATCGCCATCTCCGGCGTCCTCTACAACGCGTTCGGCCAAGTGATCCGAAGCCAAGACTGGCCGCTCAGCACTATGTTCTTGTTCATTGCCGCATTGATGCTGCCGATTGTGTTGTTCTATCACCCGAAGAGCGAAACATTAGAGCCGAAGTAATCGCGCACTGAAAAAGCCCTCGACACAGGTCGAGGGCTTCTCATGGACAACTTCTTGACGAATGTCAATTTTGCTTGGTATCCAGCAACGTCGTGTTGCTGAATTGGTAGTCGACCAACGCAGCTACCGCGGCTTCGCCGTCGAATTTCTCTTGATCAACCGCGACGATTGCTTTTTTGTGATCAAAGTCAATTTTCACTTCTTTCACACCCTTCTGCGCCGTCAGCACTTCCTTCACTTTCGCCGTGCAGGAGTACTGACACATCATGTCGGGGACTTCCAACTCGGCGGTGGGTGCACCTTCGACGTTGAACGCAACTGTAGTGACCTCGGCTGCAGGCTCCGCAGTTACGGCGACGGGTTCAGTGGTCGTTTTGGACTGACAGCCGGCCAATAAGAGCGTGGCCACGGCGAGGGTTGCGAGAGTTTTCATGGTGGGTTCCTCGGTAAGAAGGAAATGGGGAGGGAGGGTGGTAAGCCAACGCGAACGCCTCACGGCAGCTTACGAGGATTTCAGTTCAACAGGACTCGACTCCAGTTCAGAGAGCTCGACCAACTCGCCGTTGGCCGCCATCTCACGAATGTCTTCGGTAATTTTCATCGAGCAATACTTTGGTCCGCACATGCTGCAGAAGTGGGCGCTCTTGAACGTTTCCTGCGGCAGGGTCTCGTCATGATAAGCTTTGGCGGTCTCTGGGTCCAATGCCAGACGAAACTGCTCGTTCCAGTCGAAGGCGAACCGAGCCCGGGAAAGGGCATCGTCGCGGTCGCGGGCTCCAGGCCGATGGCGGGCAATATCGGCCGAATGAGCCGCTATTTTGTAGGCAATTAGTCCCTGTTTCACGTCTTCACGCTCAGGCAAACCAAGATGCTCCTTGGGCGTGACATAACAAAGCATAGCCGCCCCCGCCCAGCCCGCTAGCGAAGCGCCGATACAGCTAGTGATGTGATCGTAGCCGGGGGCAAAATCGGTTACCAAGGGGCCCAGAACATAAAATGGAGCTCCGTTGCAAACTTCGATCTGCCGCTCGACGTTCATCTTAATTTGGTCCATTGGCACGTGCCCCGGACCTTCCACCATCACCTGTGTGCCGCGCTCTTGGCCGCGCGCAGTCAACTCGCCGAGCACATCGAGTTCGGCGAATTGTGCGTCATCGCTGGCATCGGCCAACGAGCCGGGCCGCAGCCCATCACCCAAGCTCCACGTGACATCGTACTGGCGCATAATGTCGCACAAATCGTCAAACGCATCGTAGAGCGGGTTTTGTTTGCGGTGCGACATCATCCACTTGGCAATCAGCGACCCGCCGCGGCTTACAATGCCCGTGATGCGATCCATCGTGTGATGCAGATGCTCGTATTTGATGCCGCAGTGGACTGTCATGTAATCAACGCCCTGCTTCGCTTGGTGCTCGACCATGTCAAGGAAATGCTGCGGGCGCATCTCTTCGATTTCGCCGCCCAGCTCCTCGAGCATCTGGTAGATCGGCACAGTTCCGATGGGCACGGGCGAGGCTTCGATGATCGACTTGCGAATCGTGTCGATATCATTGCCCGTCGAAAGGTCCATGACCGTGTCGGCACCGTAATGGACTGCGGTGTGCAGCTTTTCAATCTCACCTTCTTCGTCGCTAGTAACCGCGGAGTTGCCAATGTTCGCGTTTACCTTGCACGAAGACGCGATACCGATACACATCGGTTCGAGTCTGCCCGCCAGATGTACCGTATTGGCCGGAATGACCATGCGGCCTGCAGCGACTTCCTCGCAGATTTTTTCGCTGGTGAGATTTTCGCGGTTCGCGACGTACTCCATCTCAGGAGTAATTGTGCTTGCGCGAGCGTGTTCGAGTTGAGTAATGGGCGTGGGCATCGAGGGGGAACTCCGTTAGTTTGTCTTGAACGACCTATGACCAGGCCCCAACGGCCAACACGCCAACATATGATTGGTCATTGGGATTAGGGTATTGGTCATTCGTAAGTCGTTCATACTATCGGCGTTCACCCCGTGTTGTCAACAAACGTAACTCCCCACCTTCACTGAAGATAAGGCTCAAAGAGTCTTCAAGTATTCCAGCACCGCTCGACGCTCGTCGTCTGGCAGCACTTCCGGAAAGCCATGCCCCGCGGCGCTCTTGCCGAACTGGCGTGTGTCAAAGTACCGACGCCTCGCCGCGGCGTCGCTCAACGTGGGAGGCGACTCGTCGAAGTAGTCAATCGACAATCCCACGCGCACTGGATCGTAGCCCTCGTTGCTTTGTCGCTTCCAAACCACCGGCCGCTCCGTTGGGTGCAGTACATGCCACAGCGTTGGAACACTACCATTGTGGAAATACGGGGCCGATGCCCACACACCATCCAGAGGCGGAGCGAGGTAACCACCTGGGTCGGCAATCACCTTGCCGCTTCGGCCGTATTCGTTAATCCAATTGCTTTCGTAGCTGCGACGATGCCGAGGAGAAAGAGCTCCCAGCCGCACTGGGTCGGTACCAATCTCCTCGATCGGAACTATTTTTTCCGGGTACTTAGATAGAGGGCCGTAGGTTCCATGGCATGCAGAGCAATTTGCATCGAAAATCGCATGCCCGCGCTCCGCCAGCGGCTCGTCGATTGCAAATGGGTAGGCAGGCGATTCGAGGGAATCAATGTACGCTTCGACATGACGGAAGTCGTCCTCCCACTCGCGGAATTTCTCCGGGCCATTCTCTTTGGAAGCCAAGAATTGCATCAAGCCACGATGGCTCCGCGGCGCGAAGTTGTCGCTATAGAGCCGCGTTTTGCGCGATACATTCCACCACGGCGGGGCGTCGTGGTCGTGGTGCGTCATTGTAGGCGGGAGCCTGTCCGTATGCAGATTGAGATCGTTGTCGCGGTAGTGCATCAACGCCACGCCGAACATCACCGCGTTGGTCGTACCGACTGTCGATCCCAGTGGCATGAACATCGAACCGATATCGAGTTCGGTCATTTGCTTGCCCAGTCGCAATTTCGCGGCGCGAATATCGTGGGTCAAAGTCTCCAATGCAAACTGGCTGTTCGGTGCGCCGGGAATCATCCGCCCCGCGACGGCCCCCTGGTGGCAGCCAAAGCAGTTAAGCGACCAGTTCCCTTTGGCATCAACCACGTACTGCATCGGTCGATGCCGCGGATCGTTGGCGCGTTCAATTAATCCGTACCTCTCAAATGCCATCTCTCGCCGCTCGGCGAGGGTCGCTCCAGCGGCCCGGCTACGCAGAGGTTCCTCCCACGATTTCCATACCTCCTCAAAAGTCTCCTGGTCGAACGCCACCGGGACATACGGCTTGTTGAGCAGCAATTCTAACCCGCGCGCAGGATCAGCGGCACCTTCCCCTCTTGCCTGGAATGGAAATGTGGAGAGGAGAGCGAAACTCAGCAGCGGTAGAATTCTCACGTTCATTTTTGACAGAATGCACAAGATGAGACCCGCGGATGTCACCATTGGTTATGCCGATCCTGTAAATCACGACGCAAATATATTGTGCATGGTCTCGGCTTGCCACCAAATCATGGAACCGCGACAATTCTACCGCATTCACTTCGGGTAAGGAAATTTCTAAAAGAACGCACCATGACAACAGCACGAAATATCGCAATCGGCGACATCCACGGCTGCGCTACAGCGCTACGGACACTGCTGGCCACGCTCAATCTGACCGCCACGGACACCTTGGTCATGCTTGGCGATGCGGTCGACCGTGGATCCGACAGCCGCGATGTCTTGGAGCAATTGCTCGCAGTGCGTGAACATTGCAACCTTGTGCCGATTTTGGGCAATCACGAACAGATGCTGCTGGACGTGATCAATGGGTTGATGCCTTTGCAGGATTGGCTGATCCACGGCGGCTCAGAAACACTCGACTCGTACGGCACAAACGCCGCCCTCACCGCCATCCCGATCAAGCACTACGACTTCATTCGCAGTTGGATCAACTACCACGAGACCGGAGGCCATTTTTTTGCTCATGGCAACTATCTGCCAGAGATAAATTTGTCGCAACAGCCGTGGCAGCAAACGCGTTGGCAGTCTCTAAGGGAGTTCCTGCCAGGTCCGCACGTCTCGGGCAAAATTGCCGTTCTGGGCCACACGTCAAACAAACGTGGCCAAATCGTCAATCACGGCCACCTTATTTGCATCGACACGTACTGTCACGGTGGTGCCTGGCTGACGGCACTGGAACCGGAAACCGGCAAGATATGGCAAGCGAACGAGGAAGGGGAGTCGCGCGAGGGCGAGCTGCCGCCGGAAGTTTGAGAAGAACCGCTAATCATTCCAAGGCGAGGGATGCGGCGAGGTGTCAAGCTGCCGATTGAAATGGACTTTCTTCTCGTCGAGTGTCGTACCTCCGCCTGAGTACTTCTCACCGAAGGCACCGAAGATGGCATCGGGCAGCAGAGAGCATCCGCTCAGCTGCGCCGTCGATATAAGACAGCATACGAAGAGAAAGCGGCGCACGATGCCTCCTTGGCGGTAAGATGTTTTCATTCAGAGAAGGCCTAAATACCGAATCCCACATATCCGGGCAAGATAGGTTGTCGTGCAGAGTGCTCTAAATGCTAAGGGAAAAGAAAACACCGACATGAGCAAACTTGATGCCCGCGTCGGTGTTTTGAACCGTTGTCACCCGGTTTTTGATCGATTTTAACCGCTCATGTTCGGCGATAGACGCTGATGAGTATAGCTTGGAATTAGCGTTTATTAGCGTCGGTTAGCAGTCGAGAAATCTGGTCCGCGGTGAATTCGTCTTTGCAGATCTCTGCTCACCCGGACTATCGCGGATCACTTATCGGTATCCTCTTCGGGTTCGACATCCTCGCTGGCTCCGCCGCCAATGGGCGCGGTCATCAGATCGTCGAATCCGCCTTCAGCGAAGATTTTTTGTTTGATCTCTTCGGTGATGTCGGGGTTTTCTTTCAGGAACAGACGGGCCTTTTCTTTGCCTTGGCCAAGTTGCATCTCGCCGTAGCGGAACCAGGCACCGGTTCGCTGGACGACTTTCTTTTCGGTACCGAGATCAAGAATGTCCCCCTCATAGCTGATACCGTCTTTGTGCATCATGTCGAACTCGGCGATGCGGAACGGCGGGGCGACCTTGTTCTTGACGATTTTTGTCCGCACACGTTGGCCGACGACATCCTCGCCATCTTTAAGTTGCCCGATGCGTCGCACGTCGATGCGGCAGGAACAGTAAAACTTCAGCGCCCGACCGCCCGGCGTGGTCTCGGGACTGCCGAACATGACACCGATCTTCTCGCGGATTTGATTGATGAAAATTACCGACGTCTTGCTTTTGGCAATCGCCCCGGTGAGCTTGCGCATCGATTGGCTCATCAGCCGGGCCTGCAGACCGACATGCGAGTCGCCGATCTCGCCATCGAGTTCTTTCTTCGGCACCAGCGCGGCCACGGAATCCACCACGATGATGTCCACAGCGTTGGACTTGACCAGCATTTCGGTGATGTGCATCGCCTCTTCGCCATGGCTGGGTTGGCTCACGAGCAGGGTTTCGAGGTCAACGCCCAGCTTCTTGGCCCAACTAGGGTCGAGCGCGTGCTCCGCGTCGATGAAGGCAGCGATGCCCCCTCCTTTTTGCGCCTGAGCCACCACATGTAGGGCCAGCGTGGTCTTGCCGCTGGACTCCGGGCCGTAGATTTCGATGATGCGGCCCTTGGGAATGCCCTGCCCACCCAGCGCGATGTCGAGCGACAAGCTCCCCGTGGGAATTCCCTCGATCCGCTTGGCCGTGTCGGTGCCCAGCGGCATGATCGAGCCTTCGCCGAACTGCTTCTCGATCGCAGCGACGGTGTGCCGTAGCTCGTCGCTCTCTTTGAGCATTTTCTCCGCGGGGGAGCCCTTTGCGGCCTTGCCTGCGGCTTTGCTTGCTTTCTTGTTCTCTTTGCCCTTTTTGGCCATGGTAGTTTTGTCGGTGGTAGTTCTGTCGGTTGGTGCTTTGGGGGATGCCGCTTTGGGAGTGGCTGTTTTCTTGGCTGGTTTTCCGTTCTTGGTAGCTGTGACCATGTTTTTGCCCTTTATCCAACAGTTTGACGATGCTTGCAAGCCGCCGCTGCGACCTTCTGGGTACTGTACGCACGGATAGTATAGAAATGTTCAGTTGTTCGTGCAAGGCTATTTTTGAAAATCTGTCAGCCGTCAGCTATCAGCGTTCAGCTAAGAAACCTGCCAAAAGTGGGTAGATCGGTCCCCTCTACTTGATGGGGGAGAGTGGTTTCACCGCTTGAGTTTCGCAGTGGTGGCGAAGCGACGAGAGAAAAGAGCGGCGAGAGACCAGGTTGTAAGAGCCAGTAGAACCGTTTGGGGTTCCGGGACCGCTGTGACCGTAGATTGGGGACTCGGCGTACTAGCGAAGCCCTCCTCCCAATCGGCCAAGTCGCCAATGCTGGGGTCGCGAAGCCAGAGCAGCAAGTCCTTGCCGTCGACGTCGTTATCGGCGTCGAAGTCGCCGGAAAGAATGGGGCCGGAGTTCAAGACAGAACCAAAGTTAGCCATCCAATCATCCAGGTCGCCAATTGCGAGGTCTCGCTGCCAGGTGAGAAAATCTGCACCGTCGACGTCTGTATCATTGTCAAAATCGCCGTCAACTACATCTGGCGACCATATTGCGATTCCCATGTCCCCGTTTTCTAAGACAAACGTAAACGCAATATTCCCAGAAGCGTTGGTTCCATTGAGACTCTCATCTGGGAGATTTGACCCAGATCGAGAAGTCGTGCCCTCATAAAACAAGTCATCGACCACACCGTTATCTATCGAATCCCTGAAATGTTTCACCGGCAAGTGAGACTTTTTGGGTCAGTTACAAGTGGCGCTCTCGGTTTCGGGGTAGGGTAAGGTTCTTTGTCGAATGCCGAGGTTGAATTGCTTGCGGCGGTGGCGGGCCTGGGCTAGTTTCAATCGTCTGGTGGACGCCACCTCGTCGGGGTTGCCGCGGTACCAGGTAACGGGCGTTTGGAAATTCAAGGCGCTGTGGAGCCGCTCGGTGTTGTAATGATCGACGATGTCGCCGATCGCCTCCTCGGTGTCGTATCGACCCGTCAGTTCGTAAACTTCAAGCGCTTCGCGATGCGTGCGATGGTAACGCTCCACGATGCCATTCTCTTCCGGGCAATGCGGCTTGATTCGCTGATGGGTCAAGTTATGGTGCGCCAGCAATCCACCAAACTCGCGGCAGATGTAACCGCTGCCGTTGTCGCTACGAATGATCGGTTGCGTCTTCACTTGGCCCGCCGAGTTCATTCCCAATGTCTCCAAAGCGCGCTGTGCGGCCACGCTGATCGAATGGCCATCCATGCTGGTCAGTAGCTCCCAGTACACCAGGTAACGCGAGTACTCATCAATGAAATTCAGCAGGTAATACTGCGCGCCGCCCAGCGTGAGATACATCAGATCGGTCGCCCAGATCTCGTCGGGCCGACTCGCCTTTTCAATCTCCTCGCGATAACGCTTCTTTCTGCTAGGTCGCAAACACATCAGGCTTTCGCCCTTCAAAATCCGATAGACCGTGCTCTGGCTCAAGTAGGCCACGTCGTCGTCGATCATCCGCCAGCTCAGTTCTCGGTGACGAATCTCCGGATGATCCAGCGCAAACTTCACGACCGCTTGTCTTTCTTCGGGTAAGGCTTCAAAGGCTTGCACCGGCGAGGCGGGCGCGGCACGCTCTTGTTGCCATTGCTTCTCCTTCTGCCAACGGAAATACGTCGAACGGCTTACGCCTAAGTGCTTCAACGAAGTGGTCACCGGCATCCCGCTGCGCGTCTTCGCTTCCGCAACGGCAGTCACTACTTGCTGCTGCAATTCGGCCGGCAACTGGCCGTAGTCTTCTAGTCCGAGAGCGTTTTTTTTAACTCCAGGTTCTCGGCGGTGATCTCCGCGATCACCGAGTCCTTCTGACGCAGCTTCTCTTCGTGCTGCTGTTGCTTCCGCTGCTCGGCTTTGCCCTGCTGCTTATCGCCGAACACCGCGTCGGCGCTGGTGACCAGCTGGCTCTTCCAGTTGTGGTACTGGGCCGGTTGGATACCTTCGCGACGGCAAAGCTCCGAGACTTGCACGCCCGGTTCCATACCGGCAAGAACTATCCGAAGCTTCTCTGAGGGCTTCCATTGGCGACGCTTGCGCTTCTCATTCATTCGGTCTCTCCTAGGGTCGGAAGACCGCCAATCATAACTTCCTCAAAGTCTCATTGTCGATGATGCATTACAATCCCCCGTAACAATAATCGTCTGTAAACCAAATTCTTCAGAATATCTGTACAGAGCCTTTCCCGAACGGGGCCCACCAACAACATCCACCAGATTAGCAACAAAGGCGATATCGCCATCTGCATTTAGAGTCGCCGAATTGCCTGAGATATCTCCAAAATACTTGTCAGTACCGGGTGCTTCTGTATCCTCCATCGCAACAAGCGTTACGTTGCCAGATTCAGCAAGAAATAGACTTGAGGTGGGATCTAGGCCAAAGCCAGCGTCGATGGTGAAGGCGACTTTTTGACTGTCATTGTGACCGAATATCTCTATAGTCGATGTGGCGGAGAAAGCACCGAGTTCGTTGCGGCCAGCAATCAGCGCCGTGCCAGTATCGTCTGTTAGAAATACTCCACGACCTGATCCACCTTGTCGGTAGTCGCCTACAAATGCGATGTCGCCCTTGTCGTTTACCATTGGAATGTTTGTGATTGTCTTTTCTATTTCTTCGAGAGTCGTAATGCCATCGTTCAAAATATCTCCCTCGCTTACTATTTCCTGAAAAGAATTAGCATCGGCTAGGACGAGCGAATATGTCATTTGGCCATCCTTGCTAATTGATGCAAAGGTGGCTACCTGATTGCTCTCGTTGACGGTGAAGAAGCTAGTGCCGTCAACAGTACCTCCTTCCGGGGTTGCAGAACCATCGAGAACGAGACTTGCGACAGTGCCATCCATCGCCAATTGGTAGATGCCATTCTCTGGATTGGAACCAGTATATCTGGCACGATAAGTCATCGTGCCTCGATGATTTACGCTTTGGGAAAATACACCAAATAGTTCATTGTCTCCAGCGGGACTTGAACCGCCTGCAGGCACTAGATTTTCCAGGACACCACCCGAGCCACGAAAGAATCGGGAGAGGGTTGGTCCGATTAAGGTGGTGCCAACGATATTTCCCGACGGATCCAAGTACATACCGAATGGAAAAAACCCTAAGATGGATTGGTCGAGAAACTGATCACCCGATCGTGCAATTTGTGTGATTCCATTTGGTTCGACGCGAAAGAGCCCTACTGCGTCATCGTCCCCGGGCCACGGTATTATCCAGCACAGCCAGAATGGCGAATTGGCCGGCGTCGTTGAGAGATGGATTCAGAAACTCAGCGAATACCCCGTTCCCGTCCGGCGATGGATCACCAGTTGCCAAGACAACCTCGATCTCAGCGTGCGCGACGCAATTCATACTCCCTAGGATTGTAGTAATCCAAATGAGAGCTCTAGTGAAGCACCACATCGAAAATACCCCTGCAAAAGTAGCCCTTAGCATTTCTGAACTCGTTCTTGACCATTTCCTCCATTTGCCGCAGATAGTCTAGCATGATAGGGCGAACACTCAATGACGTCATTTGCTGTTGTTCGCTATCGATTGTGAGGGCTTTGCGAAGGAGTCAGTCGACGACTAGATATTAGTCCAGGGACCACGAACCCTTACCAATTCGCCACCTGGTAGTCCTTCAAAAACTTCCCCCACACGTGCTCACCCGAAATCAACCCCGAGAAAATCGGGTCGCAGATTCTTGCGGCGGCGTCGACCAAATCCAGCGGCGGATGGAAGTCGAGCTCTTCGCGTTTGCGCTCGGTGATGTGCGACGGGTCTTCGTCGGTGATCCAGCCCGTGTCGACGCTGTTCATGTGGATGCCGGCGCGGGCGTAGTCCTGGGCCGACGTGCGGGTGAGCATGTTCAGCGCGGCCTTGGCCATGTTGGTGTGCGGGTGTTTTTCTGTTTTGAAGGCGCGGTAAAAGACTCCTTCCATGGCCGACACATTGACGATGTGCTTATCCGGCGTGGCGACTTTTTCCATCAGCGGTTTCAGGCGTGCATTCAGAATGAACGGCGCGATGGCGTTCACCAGTTGCACTTCGAGCAGTTCGACCGTGGGCACTTCGGCGAGGCGTAGCCTCCAGCTGTTGACGTCGCGCAAGTCGATCTGTTGCTGGTCGGTGTCGTACTTTCCGGCGGGGAACAGTGCGTTGACGCCCGCCTCATCGCCGGGGGCGAGGGGGATTTGCGAGAGCTCGGCGGCGCGAGTGATACCGGCGATGCTGTCAGTTGCTAGGCCTGCTGCGAGCTGCGTTGCAACCTGGGAATTGTTGGTGCGGCTTAGCTCGAAGTGAGACGCCAGCAAGGGCTGCGCCGCGGCGGGAAGCGACTCGGTTAGCTTGCGTTCGCCTTCCATGAGGTGCGCATAAAAAGCGGGCGGGCGGCGCACGGTTTGGCAGGCGTTGTTCAAAATGAAATCGAGCCGTGGGAGCGTCGCCACCAAGTGGTCCGCGAGCGCTTCGACGCTGGGCGTATGCCGCAGGTCGATGCCGTGAAGTTCCAATCGCTGGCGCCAGTCGCTGCTGTCGGCTTCTTCGAGAAAGCGTCTGGCTCCGTCGCGGGGGAAGCGCGTGGTCACCACGACGTGTGCCCCCGCACGAAGTAGTTTGAGCGCCGCCTGATAGCCGATCTTCACACGGCCGCCGGTCACGAGCGCGTACCGCCCTGTGAGTTCACACGTTTGCTCACGCTTCGTCCAGTTCAGTTCCGCGCAGTCAGCGCACATCGCGTCGTAGAAAAAATGGACTTGGTCGTATTCGCTTTTGCAAATGTAACACGAGCGTGGCACTTGGAGCTTAGGACCGAAATGGTCCGCAGGGTGTTTACCAGTGGGCGGCGCTGGCGTCTCAAACGGCGCGGGAGGCGAGGCTTTCTTAAGTTGGCGTACGCTTGTCGGACTACGCATCCCCGTTTCGGCAAGCAGCTCTCGATCAGCTTGCTTCTTCGCTTCAGCGGATGCTTGCTCCCGCTGGCGATTCTTGCGTTGCTGCTGACGACGTGCGGTGCGATCGGGGAAGGCGATTTGACTAGCAGCTCGAAACAGCCGTTTGCGTTCCGCTTCAGAAAGGGCGTCGAGCACTCCGCGATCGGCAGCGAGGCGCTCTAGCTGCTCCGCCAAGTGTGCAAGTTCCTCAACAGATAGGTCTTCGTCTGCCAAGGCTACTCCGCCGATTCTTGAGTTCGTGACATCGCTCGGGCCAGTTCATCGTTTGTTTCTAACAGTGCCGTTGTGTAGGTCTCGTTGGTTGGTGACTCTTTCACCAGTTGGCTTAGCACGGCCTGCGACTCTTCGAGCCGTTGCACCGCATCGTTGAGGCGCTCAGCTTGGGCCAGCACCTTGCCTGCTTCTTGTAGACAATTGCCCAAGTCGAGCCGAAAGTTGGGCACCCCGGGGGCCTGGTCGATGATTTCGCGTAGCAGGCGTGCTGC
The DNA here is from genome assembly GCA_965230685.1 of Bythopirellula sp. GTDB lineage: Bacteria > Planctomycetota > Planctomycetia > Pirellulales > Lacipirellulaceae > Bythopirellula. Next base: position 5,613,548 of record CBDDLO010000002.1, on the reverse strand, counting down.
TTCGTCGAGCGAGTCGAGTGCCTCTTCCGTTTTTTGCTGATCCCCTAGAGATTGGCCCAGCAGTAGGTACACGCCCGCCAGGTCTGAGGCAAACTCGAGCACGTCGGGATTGCGTGCTCGCAATTCGGTTAGCGAGGCTTTCGCCTGGCCATAGTGCTCGTTCGCCTGTTCCGCGTTGCCCATGCGCCTCATCAACTCGCCGAGCATCAGTTGGGAAGCGGCGAGCTTGCGACGATGGTCCATGTCGGTGGGGTTGGTGCTGAGCAGTTGCTCAAAGGTGCGAATTGCGAGCAGGAAGTTTGTTTCTGCCAGCTCCACTTCGTCAGTCGCATTATAGATATTCGCCAGCACATAGTAGCCCATGCCCAAGTCGCGTTGGAGTTTCGGAGGTATGGGCTTGCCCGCGCTCGTGTGGGCAAGTCGGATTGTTTGGGCTCGCTGTGTGTTGTCGATAGCCTTGGGCAACTGGCCAGAGTGCAACTGCACCGAGCCGAGATTCATCACACTACTGGCGAGAAGGCGGGCGGCCTCGGTCTCCTCGGGATGCGCCTTGGCTAGTGTCTCGCGCGTGTTGATTGTCTGCCGGAAGTAGGCTTCCGCTTCGGTGAATTGCCCCAATCGTAAAGAGGCGTCGCCTAACGCATTCAGCGTTTTGCCGTAGGCTGTGGCCAGGTCGACATTGTCGGGCACCGCGTCGAGCAGCTGTTTTTGCATTTCAGCCGCTTGTTGGTAGTGGGACAAGGCTTCAGCGGGAGACTCGATAGACTGAGTGATTTGCCCCGTGAAAAACAGCGCCTGGGCCACTTCTTCGCGAAGCGCTGGGTCATCCTGCCGTTCGTCAAGGAAGTTTTGATAGTACACGAGTGCTTGTCGCAGCAGCGTTTCGCGCAGCGGTTGCAGGCCCGGTTGCTTGAGCAGCGTTTCCTCGCTAACGGAGATGTAGTAGTCCCGCACTGCGTCACGGGCTAGGCCGAAATTGCGCTCGGCTCGTTCGCGCTGGCGATTGGCCTCCTCGAAACTGCGGCGGGCTTCGTCGCGTGAGGCGCGCACCCGGACATTCGCCGCGCTGAGTGCAACTACCGTGATGGTCAGTGCTGTGAGTATTACGGCTAGCGCCGCCACCGAGCTGAGTACCAACGACTTGTGATTTCGCACCCAACGCCAAGCCCGCGCCGGCAGCGGTTCGGCGTAGGCCAGCACTCGTTCACCTGCGAGGTAGCGCTCCAGGTCTTCAGCCAATTCCCGACCCGATTGATAGCGTTCGTTTGGTAGCCGCGCCATCGCCTTCAGACAAATCGCTTCCAGCGCTCGAGACGCTTCTTGGTTGACGGCGCGAGGCTTGGTAAAGCGGCCCAGCTGGACGTTGCCGAGTACTTCATCCTCTTTTCCTGAGAAAGCGACCTGTCCGGTGAGCAGTTGGTAGAGCGTCGCGCCCAAGCTGTAGATGTCGCTATGGGGACCCACTGCGTCGAGCCGGCCAGCGGCTTGTTCGGGGCTCATGTATGCGGGTGTACCGACGACGCGGCCAACTTGGGTCGTGGTTGACGATGCGCGTTCGGTCGTAGTGACGGGGGACGTCAATTCATCTTGGCTCTCAAAACCCTCGTCGAGCGTCTTAGCCAATCCCCAGTCGACAACCAACGTCTCGCCGTAGTCACCGAGCATGATATTGCCCGGTTTCAAATCACGGTGGACGACTCCCCGACTGTGGGCGTAATCCATGGCATAGCAGACGTCGATGAAACGCCCGAGCAATTTGTGAAAGTGCAACTGACGATCCGCGGCTGATACGTCCAGCTGGTGGTAGTCCTCCAGTGCCATCTGAAGATTCATGCCACGGATGAACCGCATGGCATAGTACGGGCGACCATCGGCGAACTTCCCCAAACTGTAGACTGGCACAACGCCGGGGTGTTCGAGGGCGCCGGTGATTTCAGCTTCGCGAATGAATCGAGTGCGGTTCTCGTCGTTGTCGGCGTGGGCGGCGCGGATTTCTTTGAGAGCGATCTCACGATGTAGCTCTTCGTCGAGCGCGATCGAAACCCGTCCTAGTCCCCCTTTTTGGTGCAGCCTTAAGACTCTAAACCGTTGGTGCGTGTCTACCGGTTCGTCCGTGGGCTCGGCTTGTGTCTGGTGGGGATCTGCGGTGCTCATCGGCAGTGTGTCGAACTCGACCGTGCTGCGCAACTCTTCGTCATCGAGATTGGCAAGGGTGGAGCGAATCGCGTCGAACGCTTCGATAGACTGCAGGCTCTGCCGCGGGTCGCCGTTGTTGCGTTGGAGGTGTTTTTGAACCACGCCGTCGATCAGCTGCGACTCGTCCTCGCTGAGCGCCCCTTGCTGAACAAAGATTTCACTCAGCAGTTGCTCTTTGTCGAGCACCCAGCGGCTGGTGGCGGCGATCAGATCATCACTCGACACGAAATCCAGCTGCACAGCCAATACGCCAAACAGCAAGTTGCGATCGGCGGAAGTGTCGGACATGGGTGTGGATCGAACAAGTACGAATAGCCCGACGCGCTAGCGAGGGTGTTGTGAGCAGTCACCACCAGTTTACGACGCCCGACGCGTCATTGCCAACCTTCAATTGCGCACGATCCCTGCGTGAGCCGCTAATACGGCCGTTGCACTTGCAGGTTGTATTCGAAGTCGAATCCCCGATTGCGGCTGTCGGTGACCGGCGCGGTAAAGCCGTGGGTCACAACCAGATTTCCCATGTTGGCAGATAAGCCAGCGGTCAAATTCAAAATGTGCACTTGATTGTCGCGGTTGCCGACGCTGAGATTGTTGAGGTCAGCAAAGTTGGGGTCGTTGTAGACGGGATTGTCCGGCGGGACTTGCACATTGTTGAAGAACAAGTTTAGCGGTACTTGGCTGATGTTTGCCTCGCTGAGCGTGCCCGTGTAGTGCACCTCAAACAACGCGGTCAATTTTTGAATCCAATCAGCTTGCTGGTTCTCATTGAGCACATAGCCGAAGCCCAAGTTCAACCGCATGAGCGTTTGCGGATGCAATTCTGCGGTGGCTGGCCCCGCGCCAAAACCGACGACCGGCAGTGGTGGCGTTGTGAATCCAAGTGTGCCATCCGTTGGATCCGTTGGGTCAAAAAGCCCATCGTTGTTCACGTCGAAGGTAAAGCGGCCCGCGGCTGTGGTATTCACTCGCGAAGGATTGGCTGCAACTTCGACTTGGAGAAACCCTTGGTGAAAAAATCGCTCTGAAGGCTTGCAAATCCACGACAAGAACGGTGCAAGATAAACGGTCTCGTTCGAGCCGACTGTATTGATTTGGGCAACGTTGAGCGCTGTTAGTGCACCCTCTTCCACGAACGTGTCGATGGTTGCGTTGTAGCGAACATCTTGTGCAGTCGGCAACGTGACCCCCAGACCTGCTGAAACAGCATAGTTTTCGCGTTCGAGCAGCAGTGCCTTGAAAATCATCGACATGTTGGCTAGTTCCACACGTCGACCGCTGGAGATCGGATCGATACCAGGAACAAAACCGGGGATGCTGGGTGGGTCGAATTGCACAATATTCGTGCCGATGTCCGATGACAGCCGGTATTCCAACGGCAAGCGAATTTCCGCCGACATCATGCCATCGAGAAAGGTGCGCTCGCCAGCCATAGTGAAATGCTCGATATTGAAATCGCTCGGATTTGCGAATACGCGCGTTCCCGTGGCATTGTGGAAATGGCGGTAGCTGAAATAAACGCGGTCGGTTGGCAGTGGCGTGTTGCCCTCCGAGATGTTCAGGCGGCTACAGCCGAGTGTCGGGTGCCCCAAAGCTACGTCGGTGATGCCACCAAAGGAAACACACGTCCCAGCACCTGTGTCGCCAATCATGAAGGGGACGCTTGCGAGGCTGGCGTTCCGAGCAGCAACTGCCGAGCGTCGCGGTCTTTGCGCCAGCTGTGGCGAACGTCGGCGCGGCGGTGCCAACATCTGCGCCGGTACTATTTGGCTATCGCCTTCTACCGGCGTCAGGACAGATGCCGGTTGCTCCAAACTGGGAACGAAGTCTTTTGCGACCTCCGCGAACATCAAGTCGTACTGATCCTCCGCAAAGAGCTCACCAGCTTGGCACAACAACACTGCTATCAAGCCGAACCAAAAAGATTTGTCAGTAATTACACCCACGATCGCAATCCCCCCCAACGATTTATCCGTTGGCCGACGCTACTGGTCGGCAAAAAAAGTCGCACTGCTATCGCTTAAATCGGTGAGCGCGATCATCCCGGTTCATACGATTGGTTGGGTTGTGGCGTGATAATGGTGCTATCAAGACCGGTCGTGCGGGTATTGCGGATTATGCGGGGAAGCACTTTGCGGTAGAACCATTAAAATCGGTAGAGTTTATCAACCGGTAGGTGGTCAGCGCACGGGACCAAGTGGCGAGCGTCCCAGCACGTGGTAAGTTGGCCCCTCGCGCGCGAGCTCGCTGCCGAAGATCAATACTTCGTCGACTTCCATGTTCCCGCCGTCGAAGTCGCTCAATTCAGCCAGTTGCTCACTGAGTCTCGAACCCGCATGGCTCCCCTGTTGTACCCGGCCAATCGTGAGATGAGGCGTGTAGCGTTGCCGTTCAGGACGAAATCCCAGCTTTGCCATGCGCTCTTCGATTGCGTCCTGCAACTGGCAAAGAGGCTCGCTGCCCTCGCCCGCCCCAAGCCAGATCGTGCGGGGCTTCATGACACTTGGAAACGCACTCACGCCAAGCGATGCTAGCTCGAACGCGGCTTGAGCTTGAGCCGCCCGTGTCACTTCGCGGCACACGGGATACAGATCTTCGTCGGTCACTTCCCCTAAAAATTGCAGCGTCCAGTGCAGATTGTCTGGCGCGACCCATCGCACGTTGTCGGTCAAGGGCCGCAACGCATCCATCACACTCAGTGCCTGCGCGTAAACCCCATCGTTGGCGGGGATCGCAATAAACGTGCGCGTGGTAGCCATCAGCGTTGGGCCATCAGAAGTTCAGCATTTGCTTATACTCGCGCATCCGAGCTTCGATGTCATCGCGGGTGATTTCCTTCATGCGTTCCAGGCCAAAACCCTCGACATTGTAACTAGCAGTGAGTGTGCCGTAGGCCATAGCGGTTTTGAGTGTGATCGGTTCAAAGTTGTCCTGTTCAGTGAGATACCCCATCATCCCGCCAGCGAAACTATCACCCGCGCCGGTGGGGTCGATGACATCTTCAGTGGGGAAGGCGGGCAACACGTAAGTCTCGTGTTCGCTGAAGAACATCGCGCCGTGTTCGCCCTTCTTGATGATCACAAACTTGGGCCCCATTTCGCGCACGCGATGACCGGCGTAAACAAGGTTCTCGCTACCGGTGAGCAGTTTCGCTTCGCTATCGTTGAGGACCAATCCATCGAGCTGCTTAAGTAGCGCATCCAAGTCGGACCGGGCAGTATTGATCCACAAGTCCATCGTATCCGCCACTGCCAAGCGGCGACCGGGTACTTGTGACAGTACCTTCAACTGCACCGCCGGCACACCGTTGGCCAGAAACACGTACTTTGCCTGCCGATAGCGCTCAGGCAGCACAGGGTTAAAATCGCCAAACACGTTCAGCTGTACATCGAGCGTGTCGCGGTCGTTCATGTTGTCGTGGTAACGACCTGTCCAGGTGAATGTCTTGCCATCGGAAATCTTTTGCAATCCCGTGGTGTCGATGCCACGGTCGTTTAGTAGCTCCGTGTGCTCCTCGGGCCAGTCCTTGCCGACGACTCCCATGAGCTGCACGCCCGTAAAGAAGCTGGCAGCATAGGAGAAATGTGTCGCCGACCCGCCGAGTAAATTGTCTCGACGCTCTTGCGGGGTTTCAACATTGTCTATCGCGACTGATCCAACAACGACTAGGGGCATGATGTTCTGAGGGGAAAGTTGGTCAAATTGCAAAAAAGGGATTATGGACTGTTACGGCACGTGTTCGCAAGTCCACCAATTGCTTTGAGTCTGACTTAAGAAATCATTCAATGTTCACGACTTCTCCACCGGCTATAGTGAGTAAATGCCGAAAGACCTCTACGTCTATGTCGTTTCCAATGCTTTTGACATGGGCATCGGCGAAGCCTGCCAAGAACATTCCTGGGTGAAAGCCGGGGACCAACCCAGCGAGAGGTGCTTTCTCGTTCCACTCCCAGTCCTCCGGCTTTGTCCACGTTGCTGCTTTTTCATTATTGACTTGGACGATCATGATCGAATTGGAAGTCCCGTCACGAAAACTTGCGAAACTCTTCCCCCGCTCGGTTCCGTCAAATGCTAGGCCCTTTCCAATGACAGCCAGGTAGTGTGTACGACCAGAATCGACGGGAACTCCTGAGCTGGGATCGTTATAAATTTCCGGCATGAGCGGAATTAGTTTTCGGTTGTGAGGGCTGTCCCAGGCTTCGTCGAGATGAAACTGCTCGTAGAGAGCTTCCTCTCCGAGATAGGGCAAGACATGGACTCTCCAGCTAAGCAGAGGCGTTTGTTGCTCATTATAGCTGGCGTGCGCTGGAAATTTCTTGGTTCGCGATTGGTCGTGGAAATTGTGTAGCGAGAGCATGATCCGCTTCAGATTGGTCATGGAAGTGTTGCGCCGCGCCGCCTCGCGTGCTGCTTGGACAGCAGGCAGCAAGAGGGCTACAAGCACTCCAATTGTCGCGACGCTTACCGCACCTCCCAAAGGATTCTCGCCGGCTGGAATTTCAAATAAGGTGAAGCGATTTTGGTTGCGCGTTGGTGTAAACCGTTCAATCCAGGTGGGTGTGATGCGATTCGTGTAGTGCCCCATCGCTTGTTCGACCGGATCTTCGCTGGCCAGCAATCGCGTGGCCTCCGCAGCAACTGACTCGCGATAGTATCCTCTGCTCTGTTCGATTAAGGTTTGAATTCTATTCGCCGCAGCGTCATCAACTGCCTCGCAAGATAGTTCTAGCGGCCCTGCCCCAGAGACGCTGAACTTTATACGCACCTGCTCAAGGTGATTGGGCAACTCCAAGAGTCCATTCAGCTCCGGCGGCACATTTCCGGCTACTTGCATGAGCCCCATATTTATCAGAGGCCTTAGCATTGCGACATTGACAAGCAGGAGCAAGTCGTCGGGGCTGCCCACGGAGAGTTCTCTGGCAAATTCGTCGAGTTCTTTCGGTTTGCTCGAGAGCAATTGCTGAAGTGTCGTTTCCGGGGCAATGAGTAAGGTCGTTTCGCCAACCCAGTAAAAACTCGGCAATGCAGGATGTTGACTTTGTAAATACGTCTGCCCTTCTCGGTCGATCGAAATTGTGTGCTGCGTGAGCTTGGGTGACAGGGTCGCCAAGTCAATCCGTTCGGTAAGTTCCACCACTACCGAATAGATGGGTGCACCGGCGAGCGGAGGAATGGCTGACAGGAGCACACTCTTGATCTTCAACGGATTGAAACCCAACTCTTTCAAGCTTGCCGCTGTGAGGACTTCAATCGGTAGCATCTCTGTCGCCTCACACGTCAGCAACTGACGCGGACGCAAAGACACGATCGCCGCTGCGTCGCGAACAAGGTAACGAAGATGAAGATCGCGAGAAGGTTCGGGCTGCTGTGCCCAAACAACGACCGACGGAGTCCACAGGGTCATCCAAGCCATCAACCAACAAAGCAAACGGAAGCGAAGTTTCTGTAATGCGAGCATGAGAGACACCTCTGAGGATTTGAAGAGCAGGGTTCATGGCCAACCTAGGTCGTACGCAGTCGGGAGTCAATTTTTTGCCTTGGTCTACTCCCACTCGGTAGGTATTGAAGAGTGCTACTTCCCCTTCACTTTCGTCCAAGTATCGCGAAGTGTAGCCGTGCGATTGAACACGGGTTTACCTGCTGAAGAATCTACCGGATCGACGTAGAAATAGCCGGTGCGCTCAAACTGGTAATGATTCTCGGCTGTTGCTTCCGCTAGCGATGGCTCGAGCTTCGCCCCCGAGAGCACCTCTAGCGACTTGGGGTTAAGGTTGTCGAGAAACGTGCCGCCGTCGGGCCCTTTGTCGGGGTTCTCGACGGCAAACAAGTGGTCGTACAGTCGCACTTCGGCGTCGATGGCGTGCTCGGCACTAACCCAGTGGATAGTGCCTTTTACCTTGCGCGACATGTCGGGGTCAAACGTGCAGTGGACTTCGACCACCTCACCGGCGTCATTTTTCACGATCTCGCCGCACTCGATGATTCCCGCGGAGCGCAGTCGCACAGCGCCACCTTTCTTGAGTCGGAAGAATTTCTTCGGGCCATCCTCCAGAAAGTCGTCCTGTTCGATGAAAATTTCGCGCGTGAGTGGCACCTTGCGCGTTCCCATTTCCGGGTTTTTTGGGTGGTTGGCCGCTTCGCATTGCCGGACTTCGCCCTCGGGAATGTTCGTGAGGACAATCTTGAGCGGCCGCAGCACGCCCATCGCCCGTGGTGCCCGCTCGTTCAGATCCTCGCGCAGCGCGTCTTCCAACCAGGCCATGTCGATCGTGCTATTGAACTTCGCCACGCCAATGCGTTCGCAGAACGCGCGGATAGCTTCGGAAGTGAAACCCCGGCGACGTAAGCCGCGAATTGTGAGCATTCGCGGGTCGTCCCACCCAGCAACGTGCCCTTCTTGCACCAATTGCAGTAGTTTGCGCTTGCTCATCACGGTGTAGGTGATCTTGAGCCGTGCGAATTCGATTTGCTGTGGGTGATGGATGCCGAGCGAGTCACAAAACCAATCGTAGAGCGGTCGATGGTTCTCGAACTCGAGAGTGCAAACGGAGTGGGTGATGCCCTCAATAGAATCGCTTTGCCCGTGTGTGAAGTCGTACGAAGGGTAAATACACCACTCGTCCCCGGTGCGATGGTGATGGGCGCGCTTGATACGGTACATCACAGGATCGCGCAAATTCACATTGGGCGAACTCATATCGATCTTCGCGCGCAGCGTGCGCGATCCGTCCGGAAACTCCCCGGCTTTCATTTTTGACAATAGCTCGAGGTTTTTTTCCACCGAGCGATTTCGCGAGGGCGAGTCTTTGCCGGGTTCAGTGAGCGTGCCGCGGTACTCGCGCATTTGCTCCGCGTCGAGATCGCAGACGTAAGCTTTGCCTGCCCGGACCAGTTGCACGGCCCACTCATAAAGCTGCTCGAAATAGTTCGACGCGAAAAATAGCCGGTCTTCCCAATCGGCACCTAGCCAGCGTACATCGTCCTTGATCGCGTCGACGTATTCCTGTTCCTCGCGCGCGGGGTTGGTATCGTCGAACCGCAGATTGAACTTGCCTCCGTACTCACGTGCAATGCCCGCGTTCAGGCAGATGCTCTTGGCGTGGCCGATATGCAAGTAGCCGTTGGGCTCTGGCGGAAAGCGCGTGTGCACGCGGCCATCGTTTTTGCCCGCGGCGAGATCAGCATCAATAATCTGCTGAATAAAATTCCGCGACCCTGCCCGTTCATCCGGCGAATTTGGGTCAGCGGTAGGGGATTTTTCGTTAGCCATCTTCGGTCCTGGCGAATTTCTCGAGAGGGGGAGTCTCCATGCGATCTCTCTAAACTAACAAATCCCGCTCCGCAACTACACGCCGATTATTTACCAACCTTTGCGGGCCTGTCACAATCGGCGCACGACTTGGCTGGCGAACGCACGACTCTGCAGTGTGTCTTGGCTTGCTGAGAGTTCAAACGACTCCCCAGAGAACCCATCCCATGGCCAAACAGGTACTCATTATCGGTGGCGGATTCGCCGGGCTCAATGCCGCGAAAATGCTTGGCGGCGCGCGGGAAATCGAAGTTACCCTCGTCGATCGCCAGAACTACCACTTGTTCCAACCGCTGCTCTATCAGGTGGCCATGGCGGGGCTCAGTCCTGCCGACATTGCCGCTCCAATTCGCAGCATCTTATCGCGGTACGGCAACATTCGAGTTCTGCAGGGTGCCGCAAAGCGAATTGACTGTGAGTCGGCAACGGTCCAGTTTGATTTTGGCTCGCTTGGGTACGACTATCTGGTCATCGCTTGTGGCTCGAGTCATAGCTATTTCGGCCACGACGAGTGGGAGGTCCACGCGCCGGGGCTGAAAACGGTTGCCCAAGCAACTGAAATCCGCCGGCGGGTGTTGGCGGCCTTTGAAGATGCAGAGCGGACCGATGACCCGGCCGAACGCAAAGGGCACCTCACTTTCATCGTGATCGGTGGCGGACCGACGGGAGTAGAACTTGCCGGCGCAATCGGGGAAATGAGTCGGTTCACTCTGGCCAAAGATTTCCGCAGGATCAATCCCAAGCATACTCGAGTGATCCTTCTCGAAGCCGGACCGCGTATTCTGCCGATGTTCAGCGAACATTCCGCCGCGCGGGCTGTTCACGATTTGGAGAAGCTCGGTGTGCAAATTTGGACCGATACAACCGTTACGGATGTTGATGCTGTGGGCGTTGTGATGGGCGATGAATGTGTACGCGCCTCGACCATTCTCTGGGCCGCGGGCAACGAAGCGGCGCGCCTGGAATGGGTCCCGCAAGTGGAAACCGACCGCCGCGGGCGGATTCTTGTAGAGCCAGCCCTCAATCTACCCGACTGGCAGAACGTATTCGTTGCCGGCGATCAGGCTCGCTGCTCATCTCCGGCTGAGGAACCGCTGCCGGGCACCGCGCCGGTGGCCATGCAACAAGGTCGTTTCATTGGTCGCACAATTCTTCGTGACTTAGAAGGTGAACCACGCACCGAATTCGAGTTCCTGGACAAGGGACAAATGGCCACCATAGGTCGCAGCCGTGCTATTGTCGAAATGGGTAAATTCAAGTTCGGCGGTTGGTTTGCCTGGGTGACGTGGCTAGTGGTCCACATCTTCTATCTCACGGGCTTCAAGAACCGCTTCTTTGTCGTGTTGCAATGGGCGTGGTCGTATCTCACCTTCCGACGCGGGGCGCGTTTGATTGTTGATAAGGACTGGCGTAGTGAAACGAACGGAGAACCCGAGTAGCTGCTCCGCAGCTCAGGCCGGATTGGAGCATGGAACACGCAAGTTGCCTGCTATTTTGGCAACACGTACTTCTTGAGCCCCGAGAGCTGCAGTGCCGCCCGGGCTACAAACAACGGGTTATTCTTGCAGTACCGCTTCCACAGGCGGCGTGGTTCCTTACTAAGTCGATACAACCATTCTAAACCCGATCGCTGCATCCAAGGCGGTGCCTGGGGGATCAAGCCTGCGTGAAAATCGAAGGCCGCTCCCACGCCAAACATCACCAGCGGCGCGGGCAATCGCGCGGCGGCATCGTCGGCCTGCGTGCCGTAACGCGCGAGCAAACTCGCCATGATCCGCTCCTGCTTGGGCGTACTCAACCCGACCCAAAAACAGTTCGGTTGCAGTTCGTTCAGTTCGGCCAGTAGTGCCAACTCTTCATTTTCCGCGAGTGGTCGAAAGGGTGGCGTGTAAGTGCCCACGATCTGAGCGTTGGGGAAACGCGTTAGGAGTTTCCCTTTCAGCATCTCTGCCACACCCTCGCGCCCACCGAAAAAATAATGACGCAGTCCGGCCGCCTGTCCCCGGTCCAGTACGCGCAACATCAGATCAGGCCCGTAGACGCGGCTCATCTTCTCGGGGCCGACCCCCTGCATGCGTCCCATCCAGGTGAGGGGCACGCCGTCGGGAGTGGAGAGCAGCGACTCGTTGTGAATGCGCCGCAGATCGGCATCGCTTTGGCACTCCGATACGCCGTGTACGCCTGTGACAGTGACGTAACCCTGCTGGCCATTCTCAACAGCGGACAACACAGCGTCGGTGGCCGACTCGAGCGTCAACACGCTGATGCCAACCCCAAGGACATTAATCCGAGGTGGAGGTGTGATTTGGGAAGGTGAGTTCACGGCGGGTAATAAGAGCGAGCGGCGTAGGGAATATCGAAGCATTCATGATAATCGACTGTACGACTATCTGCAGCACGCAGCACAAAAAAAGCCTGGGGCGACATCGAAGAGTGCCGCCCCAGGCCGAATACAGGAACTGGGGTCCTGATTCCACTTTAGAAGCTCCCGCATTGATTGATTCTCTAGCTATCGCTGCCGACGAGATCCTGTAGCGAACGCTGCAAGCCCGCAGGCGAGGAGAGCCAACGAAGCGGGTTCGGGGATGTTCACGACCTGCCCGCGAAGTTCTCCCGGCATGTTGTCAGCCGTGTGGATATTGATATACCAGAGTCCAGCGAGAACATCGTCTTGGTCAGACTCAGAGATTGTCTCGGAGCCCACGAGTGTGCCGCTGGCAGGTTCTTCAGGTGTGCCACTGGTCAAGAAAATCTTCACGCCCGCGTTGGTGCCGAGTGCGGCGGGTCCGTGGAAATGCGCGCCAGGTGCGACGATCGGCCCGGTCAGGTCTTGATACGAGACGTCCCAACTAATCGTGTCGGTATCGCTATCGAGGGTCACCTTGGCAAACCCTGTGGGAAGGGTTGCACCGTCTGGGAACATGGCTGAAGGGTTCGTCTGATCGACAGACAAAGGAAAATTGAACTCGTGGATGGGTCCGGTATTGGCGTGAGCCAACGAAATCGAACACACCATTGCAGCAACGGCGAAAATGCGAACACAGTATTTCATGGAGTTCTCCCTCTCAATTAAAGTACGGTTCTAGAAATAAATGGGATCACAGAACGTGGGATCGCATGTGGCTGGTCCGTCACACTGGTCGCAAGGAAATTCCCAAGCAATCTGACGCGACCAGAGCGCTCGTTCAATGCTCTGAGCACGTGTCGTAGGGGCAACTATCGACGGTCACTCACGCTCTGGCCGATCAGATTATCAACTGCCCTTTCTCTAGGCATGTTTACGGCCAGAAAAGTGGCCTGGATGTGTTTTTTAAGAGAATTCAGCAGGTTCGAATGCCTGAGCCCATCTGCGGACCACCCACCGTCAATCGGATAATGCTTCCTGAGCAGTTATGATTGCGTCGGCGATTTTGACCAGCTTCGTGCGTTTGTCGCTCGCCATTTTCTGCAATCGTCGAAACGCTTCGCTCTCGTCTAGTTGGCCCTGGCTCATGAGAATGCCCTTAGCGCGTTCGATCACCTTCCGATCGACTAACGTTTGACGAAGATCCTGCACCTCCTCATGGAGCGCCTCGAATTGTTCGAACCGCCGCAGCACCAAGTAGATCGTCGGTTGAATTTGGTCGCTGTCAATTGGTTCGATGAGATACGCCATCACATGATCCCTAAGAGCGTGCTCTACGTCGCGCAGCGATTCGTTGTCGGTGACTATGATTGCTGGCAGTGGATCGTCCTTGCTAATTTCGATCAGGGCGTCGATCGCATTGCCATCCGGCATATCAATTCCACTGATAATCAGGCCGGGCCTATTTCGCGCGCACTCAGCGATCAATGCTTGCTTGGAATCGACGGCCGCCTGCACGGAATACTTGAGTTCGTCCACCGCTTGAACAAGTGTCGAGCGAGTTGCATCATCCGAGTGAGCGACGATGATGGAAACGGTCTCTGCCATAGTTCCACTCTTTTTGTTGGAGAAGGACTCTAAAACTTTTCGTTTCTCGACATTTTTCTCGACAATGGAGAATCAAAGTATGGGTTATTATTCCAGGAACTCCCAGGTGTCTTCTCCGCCGGCGGTGTAATATTTGAGGGGCAGGCGACTTGACTTCGGACAGCCTCGGCGTAGGATGAGCATGTTCCTTACCCAAGGCTGGCTGGGGAACACAACTGTCGGCCTACGAAAGCCCGACTGCCGAGCGTAAGCTCTGCAGCCGGGCTTTTTTTTGTGCCTGTTGTCGCCCGCCGAGTAAAGATGCCTATGGATTTCTCGGGCAGTGTGTGTCCGAAATGAATTCGACGAATGAACTGATAGGCTGCTCCGCAGCTGCTCGACTCCTCTTTTGCCCACTCCGAGGAGAGCGCTGCTGGAGCGTCTTCAGATAGCCGTTCGGTCGCGCGTGTTGCCAGATCTAACAGCCTGTAATACGCCGACCGGCGGTTTATTTTCTTCCTTATTATTACTGCTACACATGGAGTATTGAAAATGAATTGGGACCAAATCGAAGGCAAGTGGACGGAATTACAAGGCAAAGTACAAGAACGTTGGGGCGAGATTACCGATGATCAACTTGATCAAATCCAGGGGAAGCGAGATCAGATTGCCGGTCTAGTCCAACAGAAATACGGTCTAGCTAAAGAGGAAGCTGAAAAGCAAGTGGATGAGTTCGCACGTAATTGTGATTGCTAAGAGCTGCTACATTCCGCGAATTGAATTAAACAAAACTAAGGAGTAAATCATGTTAAATTGGGCAGTCACGTTCTTCATCATCGCGATTATCGCAGCCGTATTAGGCTTTGGGGGGATCGCGGGCTCGGCGGTGGGAATCGCCAAGCTCTTGTTTTTCGTCTTTCTTATTCTGTTCGTGCTGAGCTTGATTATTCCAAAAATGAGGCCGCCAACCTGAGCCCTTAATGCGGTCCGACTGGAGGCTGCTGGTGTGCAAACGGTTAGCTAGAGCTGCGCTGGATTGTCCACAGGGCAATCGCGCCCAAGAGCAGCAAGCTCGTCGAGGGCTCTGGAACTGTGTGGGATGCGGCTGAGAGTGTAGGTTGAGTTCGGAGCTGCCGCTGCCAACGGAGGAAGTCCTGCCCGTCGACATCGCCGTCGGAATCAGCATCTCCTTCTGCGAAGCTGGCGCCTTGGGAGACGCCAAAATGGGACTCAAACGTCGCCAGATCGCTCGCGTCGATTAAGCCATCGCGGTTAAAATCAGCTGAATTTCGCTTGAAAGCCCGTAGCCAGTTCAAAAAGTCACCGCCATCGACATCGCCATCGCGATCGCTATCCCCCTGATCAAGATCCGCACCTGTCTCGATTCCGAAGTGGCTTCGCAGAGTCGAGAGGTCTGAAGTGTCTACAGATTCATCACCGTTGTAGTCAGAGTTACTGATCCCAATTATCTCGACATTATCGAAGAACATAGTCTCGCTTGGATCATCATTGATAGCCTTGATGAATAGTTGCATCGTTAGGGTGTCTTCCGGAACGAGACCAAGTGGCGAAAGTGACGTGACGAAAGTCCCCCTTGCAGCGCCAACAAGTTGATCCTTCGGAAGTAACTCGGATCCTGCGGTGATGGTTTCCCAAACGGTCTCAGTAAAGTGGATACCGTCCGGGCTTGTCCGTACCCCTAGTTGGATCAAATCCCCATCTTCAAATCCGGAAGGTGATGAGGAGTAGGCTCTTAAATCGACAGCGACGCGAACTTCTCGAAAATCTCGCACATCAATGCGTTCGCTGGTCAGCGTGATGTTGCGATCTCGAGCACTTAGCTGATGGTCGGAGAAATCTTGGCCGAACAAGACATCGGTGACTACGGCAGCTCCGTTTTGGCCAGTCGAATTTTGGCCCCACGCCAATTCACGCTCGGAGGGGTCGCGGTTGAACGCAGCCAAACCCACGCTGGCTTCCTGGAAATTCGTCCATACTCCAGGGGTCACTTTCCCATAGTCGATGACGCCTCCGTCCAGTGTCAGATCAAAAGCGAGATCGGAACTGTCAGAGTCCGCTTGATGCACCTCGACGGAAATGACGTTTTGTCCCGGTCGAAGCAATCCAGCGACTGCATGGTCGGTGCTGAATTTTTGAAATTCCTCCTGGGCCTCAACAGACTTGGTGGCGGCTGTATCATAGCCAAAGTGGGCCGGTAGATTATCCCGACGTATCTCAACGCCATTGAGGTAAACAGCTGCGCCATCGTCACGCACTAACCCCAGTGTTAGCTTCTCGAAACGCTCTAAATCCTGGGGACTGAGATCGAAAGTGCGACGAAAATAGGCGGTCTGACTCGGGGACAAAGGATTGGTGACCGTTGTCTCGTAGGAGTTTCCAAAGCCGAATTGAGCTTGGCCAACATTCCAACCCGCCTGCAAGGGATCAAAGTCGAACTCCCGCCAGGCTGTTCCCAGATCGGCCCCGTCATCGTTGTAGAACCATTCGGAGCCCGCGTTGATCAGACGGTTGTTGACTGGCGGCTTCGGCAGACTGTCTTGGTGTATCGTAAACGAATCGACAATTTGGCCGCCGTTACCGCCAAACGCGCCGTCGTCTATGGACAAGAATTCGAACTGGGCAGTTTCGTCGGTAACGCGTACTCGCATAGACCCGTTCCGCGCGAAATTTCCGCCATATTGGTGCCTGCTGCCGGCAACCGTATCAACCATGGAGTGAGCCCCAGGTAACCCCCCCAGTCCCGTCACGAAGTAGGGCATCTCTGTCTGGATTGCATCGTTAACGAGAATTCGTTCGTACGTATGCGCATGACCGGAAAAAACGGCATGGGCTCCCCATTGCTGAAAGGGCAACTGCATCTGGTAGTCGCTGCCGATGCCCGTAGAGTTGTAGGCCGGATGGTGCAAATTCACGAATTTCCAGGTGGCGGTGGAACTCGTCAGGCCATTCTCCAACCATTCGCTTTGGGCAGCCCGCGAAGCTGGATTTGTGCGAAAACTGTTGCTGTCCATCACAAACACTTGGACCGTGCCCGTGCCTCCCACAATCGGTAGCTCCACGTCGTAGTAGCTCTCGTGGTTGTTGTGAACGCCAGCGGGCAATCTTCCGCCCGCAACGTCGGGGTCGTCGTGGAAGTAGTCCACATACCCGGGGATGATGCCACCATCACCATCGTCTTGGCCTGTGCCTGTCGGCGAGGAGTCGTGGTTCCCAACAGCGGGGAAGAAACGCTGGGTGCTGCTGGTTTGATTAGTATAAATGCCCCCCGGGTTTTGTCTGGCCTTCATGTATCCACCGTACATCATGCCAACACTGCTGTCCCAGTCGCTATGTCCAACATCGATTTGGCCATACTGGTTGTCACCCGTAGTGAATACGTAGTCTGTGTTCCAACGGTTGGCGGGATTGCCCGCGTCCCGGATCATTTTGGCAACTTGATCGGTCCCAAAGGTATCGGCTCCGTAGTCGCCAAAGATGGCCAAGGTCGTCTGTGATCGGGCTACTTCGGTGAGTGCCCCACAGGCGCAGCAAGATACGAGTAAGAGAAGGAATCGATGAGTAACAGGAACGCGTTGGAGCATGTCAGAGCGGAATCGTCAAACAGGGCAGCATAATCTAGTTGAGTGAAATTCTCCGAGGAGGCGACGCTCTTACGGTTCACTGCAAGCGAACTCTCAAAGCTATGCCAATTTCCATACTAACGTTCGAGCAAAGAATTGCCTAAGAATTCAAGCGTACTCGTAGGAATTGGAGGCGATTTCACCAATCGCGGAATGAGCTGGCCCACTACGACGCGAGACTGGTAGGCTAGAAAACCAGAAAGTCGTAGGACGCTGGCCACTTCGACTAGCCCTTTTCGACCACCTGAGCACTACCGGACTGCGAGGTGTTTTCTGCGGCTTTTTCCACGATGCTCCCCCATTCCGCAGCGAAGTCATGCTCGCATTTCGGGCAACGGACGCTTTGGCCCAGGAACTCTTTGGGCACATCCTTACTAAAGTCGCAATTAGTGCACTTGATGTGAAATCGAAGCGAGTCTTCCGACAGGGCCTCTTCGAAGACCTCGAGCGGCACTTTCTTGAATTCGATGTCCTCTGGCTCTAGTGTGGTCAATTGCTCGACGCTTAGCTCGGGGATTTCCGCAATGCGGTTGGCCATCCGTCGGATCGCGTGCTCAAACGTGTTCCGCGACGTGCGACCATTGCCAAAGTGCCGGCCACGGCGCTGGTAGAGGTAATCAAGCCCAATAATCACTTTAGCCCGCGCGAGCGGCCGGAGGTCGTAGCGGTTCTTGTTGCACATCAGTCCAAAAATTTGCGCGAGTTCCAGCGGCGTGTAATCGATGAACTCCAAGTGGCGACTAAACCGTGACGAGAGTCCTGGGTTCGAGCGAAGCAGCGCATCCATCTCGCGCGGATATCCGGCGAGAATGACGACCAATCGCTTGCGATCATCTTCCATGCGTTTGAGCAGCGTCTGCACCGCTTCGTGGCCAAACGGGTCTTCGCCTTCAGCAGAAATCAGCGTATATGCCTCGTCGATGAAAAGCACGCCGTCGAGTGCTTCGTCAATTTTCTTGTTGGTCTTGGGCCCCGTTTGTCCAGCATACTCGGCGACCAAGCCAGAGCGGTCGGTTTCGATGAGGTGGCCTTTTTCCAGCACGCCCATCGCTCCAAAGACTTTCCCGACGATTCGCGCGACGGTGGTTTTGCCAGTCCCCGGGTTGCCGTTGAAGACCATGTGCAGACTGAGTTTCGTACGAGGCAGGCCCGCCGATTCGCGTTGTTCCTGGACTTTGAGAAAGTTAGTCAGTGTGCGCACTTCGTGCTTGATGTTTTCGAGCGCAATGAGCCGATCGAGCTCCGCCAGCGCGTCTGCCAAGCTCAGCTTGGGCACTTCGGGTTGTTCGCCGGCGGTCTCCGTTTTGACTTGGATTTTGCCTTGCTTGGTAGGTTCACCGGGATCGGTTTGAGTTTCTGTGGAGCCACTATGCGTCGGGGGCAGATTGTTGGCGTCGTGCAGGATTCTTTGAATCGCTTCGATTCGTGCGGCGTGGGCATCCTCAGGCTGATCGGGGTCGTCGATTGGAATTTGCTTCAAATGCAAGAAAAGTTCGTCCTGGATCATCTTCACATGCCGGGCTTCGCTGGGTTTCATTGGCCCATCCGCGCGGGCAACGATGTTGGCCAGTCGCGTGACGATGGTTTCCACTTCCCCGACGCGGTCGCGCAGTGGCGCGATTTGATCGAACGGCCGCACCAACGCGTACCATTTCAATTGCAGCGCCTTTTCGGACATCTGTGCCAAGGCAGCTTTCAGTGTGTCGCCACTGAGCCATTGGCTCCATAGATGGAACACCAGCACCTCGGCGAGAAACTTTTCGTTCTTGCTCCACTTGCGGTCCGCTTCGCAAACGGTGACAAAAATTTTCACCAGCAGTGCCCGATGCAGGTCGTCCATCAACTGCAGAAAGTGCTCTTCGGATTCAGGCAACAAATCGGGATGCTCCTTGGCGATCCGCTGCCCACTGGAGAGGTACAATTCGCGGCACTCGCCCAGAAGCTGGCGAAAATGCGAGGGAAGATCGGGAAAGTCGAAAGTGGCCATGCCGACCATTATCGGCCTTGGCTTTGCATTGGCAAGGCTCAGAGGTAGCCTGATTGTTCGAGAGAGTACCTTCTAGGTTCAAGCCCCAGAGATTCCTAAGCGGAGGTGTATTCTTTGCACCGCCACCAACAGCCAACCTGACTAGAAACCATGCCCGTTCGATCTGAGGAGAAAATGTTGCCGCGGCTACCCGTCTAAGGAAAGTAAACGTGGACGTACCTTTCGTACTCGGCGAGAAGTTGCTGAAGGAAAAGCTTGGTATTGAAATAACGCAAAATTCCCGCTGGGCCGATCGCTGTGCAGGGCAGCTCGCCTCCGCCGCAAGCAATTCAACCTCGGCATCCGACAAAGAACCTTACCCTATCCCGAAACCGAGAGCGCCTCTTGTCACTGACCAAAAAAGTCCCACTTGCCGGTGAGACATATCACAGGGAGTGACGTTCTGCCAGTGAGTGATCAACCAGGCGATAATTTTAGTGCAGTGAACTACTCCAACCATGATGGATTAGACAATGGCTTCAATGATGGGTATGCAATCCTAGGTACGGTCAGCGATACAGAAGCACTAACCGATGTGGGAGCGTATAGGGAAGCCGGCAGTTCCTATGGTACTTTCGATCAAAACGGGAATGTCATTGAGTGGACAGAAGCGCTCATTAATGGATCTTATCGTGGGTGGAGAGGAGGAGGTTGGTTTACCAATTCCTTAAGCCTCTCTTCGTCTTCTCGTCTTTATGGCGCCTGTCGGCTGGTGTCTCCGTAAAGCGAAATTGAATGACTTGCTTGTGCGCTTGTATACCACCCGCTAGGCCAACATCCCGACGCAGTCCTAATGAGCAATACTGCGTTACCAGATCCCTGCGCTAGCAGGCAACGATGTCGCGCAGAGCGGCAGCGATGTCGCGCAGAGCGTTCGAGGGCGAGCCCTATACCAGTTCCTTCCGCACAGCCCACACAGCGGCTTGGGTGCGATCGGAAACGCCGACCTTGCGGAGGATGTGCTGGACGTGCTCCTTGACGGTCTCATAGCTAATCGACAGAGCCAATGCGATTTCTTTGTTGCTCAGCCCCAGTGCCAGCTGCTTGAGGACTTCGTTTTCTCGCTTGGTGAGTGGCACTTCCAAGTCGACTGCCACACGTGGGGTAGAAAGTGCGCCGGTTACTCGCCGCAATTCTTCGCGGCTCCAGATCGATTCGCCCTCGGAGACGCGACGAATCGCTGCAAGCAATTCTGCTTGCGAAGCTGTCTTGACCAAATAACCCGCCGCGCCAAGAGCCACCGCACGAGCAATGTAGGTGGGATTGTCGTAGGTGCTGAACATCACCACTGGCATATCGGGAAGCTCTGCTCGGAGTCGTCCCAAGCAGGTGATGCCATCGCTGACTGGCATCCGGACATCAAGCATGACGACATCTGGGGAATGCTCCGTGGCGAGTTGAATTGCCTCGTTGCCGTTAGCGGCCTCAGCGACAATTTCGATTTCGGTGTCGGCAATCAGTAAGCGAATCCCAGCGCGAATCACCTCATGATCGTCGGCAATCAACAGCCGAATGGACATCTGGTTTTCTTGCCCTCTGGGGGCAACTCCAAGGAAGAATCGGATATCTACACTTCGCTAGGTGCAATGCTTACGTGCGTTCGCAGCTTGGCGCTTTCGTTGGAAAGCAACAAGACGCAAAATTGCGACAGAAAACTTGCATCGAACCACCAGTGCCCACAGACTTTGTCAACGAAGATCAAATTCTGCAGTGATCCATCCTCCCGCTGCCAACGCTACCTTGCCAGCCCGACGTTGCCAGCCCGACGTTGATGTCGGCAACCAAAACTCTCGCGCCTCACCTCAGCAGGACCATGAAGCCAAGCTGTGGTTCGAGACCAACCTCTATTCTGCTGCACTGATAGCATCCTTCCATATCCCGCTGCTAAGGCGGAGGAAAACTCGCAAATCGGCACACTTCCTTCTCCATGCGACCGGTTGCCATCCACTCCAACATGGAATTCGGATACCAACAACTGCACGGAGATTAGTATCTTGGTGCGGATGGAGGGAAACCATTAGCCGAGCTACGCACGACTGATTCTCTCAACGGAAACCTGCCAAGGGTTTGCGGTTACCCACCATGAGGTTAAGATTTGAGTCTAGCTAACGGCTAGTGCCCAATCAAGGGGTGAACGAAAGCAAATCGTGTGAGCGGACCACAGTGAATGATCTCTATCCGCTACTCACGAGAGCAAACCATCGCGTGGGGCGTCTTGCCGTCGCTTCGTTGTCCGAGACAACGGGGTTCTTTTGACTCAGCTTTACACCCGTCTAGCAATTCTCCATACTCGCTGACTTGATTATTGGAGTGAGGTTTCTGGCTTTCTGAAAAGATGCCGGTGATTTGGGACGCCGTGATTTCAATTCGAGCGGTCTGATAGGTCCGTCGATGTCACCTGGAGGAGGTAGCAGACCCCTGATGTTCATTCCTCGTTTGTCGATGAACGAAGTAACTACCTATCGATGGTCCTTCGAGCAGGATGTGCAAAATTATTTGGATGCTGGTTACCAGGCCATCGGCGTTTGGCGTCAGAAAATCAGCGACTACGGAGAGGAGGAAGGCATAGACCTTCTGGCTGAAAGTCGACTGCGAGTTACCAATCTGCATTGGGCTGGTGGGTTCACTGGGAGTGATGGGCGAAGTCTAGTCGACGCGGTCGACGATGCCTCGCATGCAATCCGGCTGGCTGGGGCGATGAACGCGGGCTGCTTAGTCCTCTATACCGGCGGACGCAACAACCACATTCTGCGCCACGCCGAGCGGTTGCTGACCAGCGCCATCGACCAGTTGCTCGATCTTGCCGAAGCAGCGGACGTCACCCTGGCAATCGAGCCCATGCATCCTGCCTGCGCGGAGGACTGGACTTTTCTAACCGACCTGGAATCAACAATCGCGCTAGTCGAAAAGTTTCGCACTGAGCATTTGAAAATCGTGTTCGACGCCTACCACTTCGGCCATGATCGTTCGGTGCTCGCCAACATGGAAGAAATCGTGCCCTACACCGCCCTTGTCCAACTGGGCGATCGGCTTACAGCGCACGACATGGACCACGACCGCTGTCAGTTGGGCCAGGGGGTTGTCCCCTTGCCGGAAATTATCAGCAGTTTGCTCGAGGCTGGCTACGAAGGCGACTTTGACGTCGAGTTGATGGGCCAGAATATCGAGCCGAGTGGCTACAATCAGTTGTTGAAAGAAACGCGGTTGGCATTCGACGGATTACTGACGCCAGTTCGCGGTCGGTGAGGCGAACATGGCACGCGCATTGGTAGTCAACCAAAAAGTGCAAATTCCCGCTCGAGAGTTCACGCTCACCTTTGCACGCAGCGCGGGTCCAGGTGGGCAAAATGTGAACAAGGTCAACAGCAAGGCAGTTCTACGCTGGAATGTTAGCGACACTCCCAGTCTGGGAGAAGACGTACGGGCGCGCTTTCTCCAGAAGTTTTCTCAACGGATCAATCACCAGGGCGAAATCGTGTTGGCAAGCGACCGCCATCGCGATCAGCCACAGAACATTTCCGATTGTTACGAAAAACTCCGCGAGCTCATTCTTTCCGCGTTAGTGGTTCCGCGTCCGCGTAAACGGACGCGCCCCTCTCGAGCTTCCATTGAGCGACGGCTCCAGGACAAACACCGCTCGACACAACGAAAGCAGCGTCGTCGATACCGGCCAGACCGGGAGGATTGAACGATTAGTAGGTGGGCTGATCCAATTCGTAAGTCGTTTGCTGAAAAGGTGTTGTGTAGTTGGTTGGGCCAATCGAGTACCCCGCCAATGGGTTGCGTGGTAGACAGATGCCTCCGCGGCGGTTTATCATTCTGATTATCTCGTCATCGAGTCTTGAGTGACCGCACCTTTTATCTTTCTCATACGTCGCTCAAGCAGCGGACAGACCAGCGTGAGCAGTGAGTCGCATCTCATTGATCGCGCCGACTACTTGTATGCTTTCGAAGTGATTGCCGTTTACCAAGGGCATTCGACTCTTTGTATTGCAGGATCCAAGAGGAAGTATTTGCGTAGGACCACGGTGGCTGCGTCGTCACGTAGCTTATGGCGAGTACTGGGCTCATGGAGAGTACTGGGGTGCTCGCTACAACTGATCTTTGGTAGGCACCGCCTAGCCTACCTGTAATAAAAAATGGAGGGCATGATGATGCAAGGAATTTCAACTCGCTCGCAAGCCAGCGCTGCTTGGATGGAGCACCAGATACTCGATCACGTGAAGGAAGCGCTCCGCGTGACACTAGGTTGGCAAGTACCCTCGGTGGGCCTTAGCCGCAAGCTCTCAAGCGTCCATTTTACGCTCCAGTCATTCCAGCGCCACCTCCAGCGGCTTATGGAGATGGAAGAACACGAAGGCTACATGGACTTGGTCGCTGAGACAAAGCCCCATCTGTCATGTCGCGTGCAGCGCCTTGAACATGATCATGATCAGTTCCGTCGGCATCTCGGATTGCTCCTGCCTGAAATCGAGGCTATCAGCGAATATGATCACGAAGAGTTCGAGAATTTGTGCGAGGAAATCGGCGAGTTGTTGGACAACGTCGATCGTCATGACAAGGAGGAAATCGAATTGATCCAGGAGACACTGCTCCACGACGAAGGCGGTGAAGGCTGAACGCAAAATGCGTTATAAGGGAGTCTCCTCCGCGGCTTCGCCAGAGAGGAATGCTCTCGGATGCGACACTCGTTTCTGATCGCCAATCCTAGCGAAGCCAGCCGCATTTTCTGATGCGGGCGGATGAGGTATAATGGTGGTGCAGCAATTACCACACCACCTTGCCGTCCCACTTCGTTAGCCTATGTCTGACCGCCACCAACATCTCGACCACTTGATGTCCGATTGGCCTTTCTCCGCCGGGCAGATTCTTGTCCGCCAAATACAAGGAGGAGATGGACGGGAACTGCTGCAGATGCGGGTCGACATGGGCATCATCCAGATGGAAATCAGCGGCCGACCCGACGGCACAAATTTCGAAGGCTCGGAAACTTACTACGACTATCTCGCGTCGCTCTCCTTCGCCGAGGGCGAAGCGTTCCAGTTGGACGAAGAGCGTTGCATAGAGATCGACCGCGAATTCTATCAGTTTTACCATCGACGCATCTGCTGGCTTACGCTCAAACGCTATGCTGAAGCGGCCAAAGACGCCCAGCATACGCTCTCGCTGATGGATTTTAGCTCGTCCTACGCACCTGACCCCGAGTGGGCACTGTTGCATGAACAGTATCGGCCATTTGTCATGTTCCACAAAATTCAAGCGCTAGCGCTCATTCAGCTCGAGGAAGCTGAACCTCAGGACGCCATTCGCTTGATCGATCAAGGCCTGCAAGA
The DNA here is from genome assembly GCA_965230685.1 of Bythopirellula sp. GTDB lineage: Bacteria > Planctomycetota > Planctomycetia > Pirellulales > Lacipirellulaceae > Bythopirellula. The sequence goes on along the minus strand of CBDDLO010000002.1, from coordinate 5,589,115 downwards.
CTTGGAATCAGTCTTCGAAAAACACGACGCTGCGGAGCACTTCGAGGAAGATGCGTTCGTGACCAAGCTTCGCGAGATGCGGGAGTCGATCAAAGAGCACTACGAACTGGGACCCACGCTAACCGAGCAATTGGCTGAGGCCATTGCCGCTGAGCAATACGAACTCGCCGCGGAACTTCGCGACCGTATGGACCACAAGGGTGGGAAGTAGGTTTGGTCCGCCAATGCCCTGGGTTCGTTGCGTGCCAGCTGGGGTTCCATTTTGCAGCGCGCTAGCAAACGCGGTTTTAAATTGCAGAACTCCTTGATTTTGCGCAGCGTTTCATGCGCGCCGACTCTGCCCCGGCAGCGCGGAATCGATTGGCCGAGTCGCAAAATGTCGCGAATAATGAGAAATCCCAACGCGTACGCATCGAAAGCAACGCCCACTCAAGTAACACTATTCCAGATTGTCAAAGACCAGATCATCAAACGATATGCCCCTCGCAACTAATTCGTTGCGAAGCGCATGGGAGCGAATCTAACAGGTTCCCAGACATAGTCTAGACGCCATTCTTGGCCACCCGCGCGGAGCGTTGCGCTACCACTCTGTAGAACGAAGGGAATAAAATTAGACCTGTCCCGTTTAATTGACTCCTTGCCTGGCACTGATTTCGACTTCCAGGGCAATTTAATAATCACGTCTCAGCGATCAAGGAATATATTTAGACGAGCGGATAATGGGCCTGAATCTGCGCAGACCGATTTCAATCTGCGATGGATCTTCGGAACGCATTCCGCTATTGGCGGAGCGGCCTGGAACGGAGACGCCCCTGTTAAGCATGATGACTTGAACGATCGAGAGAAGGCCGTCGTGTCGGATCAGTTTATTAGAAACAACGCTATTGAAGCAAAACTCCCAATCAATGAAGTCGGAAGCGAGGCAGACTATGGGTACGAATGGCTTGGTCCACCAAGTGAAGACCCCAGAGAATGACGGTTATCGGAAAATACTAGCTACACTAGTGATCTCAATGACATTCCAATTAGGCTGTGCAAAGGGTGGTGTATCGAATGAGTATCGCGAAAGCAGGGGTGAGGTTGATCAGTTTACTGTCGAAGTGTCTGATGGCGCGGTTAGGATGGCCTATTTTCTTAGGCTTAGAGATGACTCGGTAATTTATCCCTACGTTCTCTACTATCAATTTAGGAAGGGTTTTTTGGGAACTTCCACTCATGTAGAGAAGCCTCAAAGAGTATTCGAAGTATATAGTCGAAGGGTTGAGGCCAAATATCGATCTCTCCATTTGCCCCGTGCCAATGAAATCAAATCCTACCTTTTTTTAATTCGAACGTCTGTCCTGAAGCCGGGGAAGGTGGAGAAACCATTGGGAAAGCGTGATCCGGCAGACTATCAGCAGGGGGATTGGGTGCTCTACGAAATCCCTGCCAACGAGGTCTCACCCGACGCACCAATCAGGATTCCTGCCTATAAGGAACTTAGCGAGCGTGACATGACAGAAGATCAGGAGAAACTGCTTGAAGACCTTGTGCTACAATATGACGAACAGTTGGCAAGAGCCTACAAAAAAGCAGGGACACCCGTGCCACCACGCAAGTACAATCCCTTGATCGACTTCAATGTAAAAATCAAAGATAAAGACGATACCACTGAAGATAGCAAGGACGTCGAGGAGTGAAGCGGCTAGAGCGGTTTGGCCGAATTGCATACGAACTCGTTTCTGTTTTGTAGGTGAAAATCATGTTTCGTTTTTTTTTCCGGCTTACTATCGCACTTGCATTGCTGGCTTGCTCGCTGGGTGCGGAAAGTCTTGCCGGTTTGCAGTTCTATTACGATCCCGACACGGGAAACGTGTCTTTCGACACTACAGACACGAGAACTGGGGCAATCTATCTGTACGCACTCAAGCTCCGGACCCTGGAAACGTCCACTCGCTTTATTTCGGACAACCACGTACGGCTCTCGAATTCTACACTCTACCTTGCGAGAGAGGACACGGTCCAAGAGACAACTCTAGATGCACCGTTGCGAGGCTTGTTCACCGTGGGAAATGTGCTGCCATCGGATTTGTCAGAAGAAACTTGGCTTGGACTTTTCAACGAGAATTCAATAACTGGAGAAAAGAGGGGTGATCCAGATGCTCCAATACGGGGTGTGTATGGCTATGTGGATCAGTTAGGAGGCGGCCCCGCACCTCAGGCAGAATTTATATATGGAGCTCCTGCAGGTGAGTACGACAACCGCTGGTCGCTGGTGGATCCCAGCATACTCGATTGGGCAGAAGAAGCACAGCTGATTTATGTCGCGTCGAGTGGAGAGGTACTCATCGACACGACAGGACCAAACAGCGGCTATATTTCCAGTTACTTTTTGCAATCGGACGACGAATTTCTGTTTGAGAATTACCATCCAGTTACGGATTCTGTCTTTGTAGACGTAGGATCGAGGACTCTAGCATTACTGGCTAATGCCATTGAACCAGATCGCTACAACTTGGGAAGAATTCTTGAACCAGGCATGAGCTTGTCAGAGCTAGAAACAACACTGACTAAGGCTGAGTTTCTAGCTCAGGCAGGTTTCTCATCAGCCAGAAACTTTGACTATGAGGTCGATGGCATCACAATGAAGCTTGTCTACCAAGCCGTGCCAGAACCGAGCGGCTTTCTGCTTCTGGTGTTCTCGCTAGCAATTTTAACTTCTCATCGAAAGAGACTAGACACTTAGCGAGGAATCGCGGAATTGATCAGCTCCCGATCGTTATACGTTCTACCTCGTCTAAGGTAATATCATCACCGCTATGGTCGTACACACTGGTGGTCTTGGTCGACGCGTGATTGGCCATATCCCGAGCCTTCTTCAAATCGCCCCCATTGGTCATGTAGTTGGTGATTCCCGTGGCACGAAAGGTGTGATTGCCAATCTCCATGCGAAGCCCAGCGTCCTTGGCCCGGCGTCGAATCATACGCCAAGCATCAACGCGGTGCATCCTGCGGTTGGTGAGCTCACCTGAACGGCCACGAGAGGTGCGAAACAGGGGACGCTTAGGCTTCTTTCGACCAACCTTATCTTCCTCTGGAAATCCCTCAAACCCACCAGCCGCCTCAATGTAAGCATCGAGATACTCTTCAAGCTTATGATGAGCAGGCATATCAGGACGATTCAAAGTTTCATGATACCCAGTCTAGCGAGTAGACGGTCGACTCGGTAAGCGTTTTCTCTGACAGCAGCGGTGAGATTGGGAACTTTGGCGAGTCTTAGCAGATTGATGGCCATGTTTCGGAAGGCTGCCATGTTGTGACCGCCGGTGGGGTTTTTGATTCGGCAGCGGTCTTCTTGCCAGAGCGTATCGCGTACCCAATGCACCCGATTCTCGATGCCCCAGTGGGTGCGCCATATCTTCAGCAGCTTTGCCGCATCTGCTCGGTGGCGCGAAAGACTGGTGATGGCGTATTGGACTTCCGTGGTTGTCTTGCCATCGCGCTTGGTGGTTCGCTCTAGGCGAATCACTTGTTCGAGACCGGGCCAGCGGGTGAGAAAGGGAACAATCCGTGTGCTGGCTTGAAGATGGCGTGAAACGACCCGGCCATGCTCCGTGTGGTGGGTACGGTCTTCGCTCAGATACCGATCACTTTCACGCTGACCGGCGGGGGGAAAAGGAGCGGATGAAGTCGCCTTCAATCGCTGCTTTGAGTTCTTTCTGGTTGTCTTTGACGACCAACAGATAGTCACCCTCCGAATCGACGATTGTCCTACAAATCTCGGGGGAAGTGAACATCGCGTCCTCCGTGATGACGCGCCCTTCCAGAACGAGCGTCTTGAGAATCGGCACTGCGGCTTTCGCTTCATTCGTGTTGGTGGGAACTTGCATCTCGCTCAGGACGCAACCGGTCCGTTGATCGAACAGACTCAGCAGTTGGATACTCCGTCCATGTTCGCCGAGCGTACTGCAGAGCGTCTTGCCGTCGATGGCCAAGCAGGCTAGTTCACCTTTCACGACCTCGGCGTCGGATGCAATCCAATCACGTAACACTTGTTCCAGCACCGTCGGATCGAGTTTCGACAGCAAGTAGCGAAACGCGCCGCCGGTGGGCGGTGTGCGAAAGTACCCCAGCAGGTACCAAAGCTCTTTCGGCTGGAGGTGAATCCATTGGGCAATCGCTTCGTAACCTCGAGCGCCGCACAGCACGGCACAGACAACAGTGGCCAGCATGGCCTGGGATGAGTGGCGCCTTCCTCTAGCTCCACGCGGATCGGGAATCTGCTGCAAGCATTCCAGCAAATTCCCCGCGTGAGCGGCCTTCACAAGCATACCTCCGTGAAAATAAGGGCGATATCGTCAATCCATTCAAACCTCCTACGCAACCGCTGTCCTGTAGGTTCATTCTTTCGCTAGCCCTGGCAGGCATATCGTGTTGCTTGCCACCTTTCTCGTGCAGGTTGATTTTCCACTTCTTGCCGACCTGGTAGAAGTCTTCGATGTTCATCGAAACCGCTGCTTCGACTCTCGCAAAACTAAACGTCATCAAGGCAATCAAAGCCCGGTCCCTGAGTCCCACAATCGTCGAGCAATCAATCGATTTCAAGAATTCCGACGCGGAAGCCTCATCGAGATAGGGCGTGGAGCCTTTCTTGGCTGAAATCTTCGGGCCTTCGACCGCTTGGGCAGGGTTGTAGCTACAAATCTGCCCCACAATCAGCCAATCAAACAGTTTTCGAATCGTCGCCAGATACTGCTTCACAGACCGCTTGGCTTTGCCAGCCTGGAGAAGTTCTTCGATGTAGGCTGAGACGTGGTAGGACTCGATATCTGCGAATGCAAGCTTCTTGGCCTGACACCACTCAAAGAATGTATCAGTTCCAGCAACCGCATCTTGCTTGGTATGTTAGCTTCGGGGTTTGTACTTCATAGAACCCTGGAGAATTCTGATGGCGAAGGGACCGCAGCGTAGTGCAGCGTTGGAATTGGCCTGGCGAGAGCGGATTGCTCGGCAGGCGAGTAGCGGGCTCTCGGCTCGCGAGTTCTGCCGCAACGAGAACTTGAAGGAGTCGTCGTTTTACGCCTGGCGGCGTGAGCTGGCGCGTCGTGAGGAGCAGCGCCAGAGTTCTGTGGGCAAGCCAACGACTGATCGTCGTCAGCGCGACGCGTCGCCGTTTCTGCCGATCGCGCTGAGCGCTGTCGCCCCGGCGCCGATCGAGATTACCTTGGCCGAGAACGTATCGGTCCGAGTCTCGCACGGTTGCGAGGCGTCGCTGCTGAACATGGTCCTCTCGGCACTGGAGCGGTCGTGATGCTTGCTCTCGCTCCCAGCACAACGATCTACCTGGCCGTCGAGCCGACGGACATGCGCAAAGGGTTCGACGGCCTGAGTCGCATCGTCACCGAACACATCGAGAAAAACGTGCTCGACGGCGGGCTGTTTGTGTTTGTGAATCGTCGGGGCGACCGTTTGAAACTCCTCTGGTGGCAGGAGGACGGGCTGTGCATCTGGTACCAACGGCTCGAGGCAGGCACGTTTCAGTTGCCGCCAGTGGCAGAAGACGCCAAGAGTGTCCCGCTCACCGCCACGCAGTTGTCGCTCATCCTGGGCGGGATCGATTTGCGAAGCGCACGACTCCGTAAGCGCTATCAGCGCAGCGCATGAGCAAACTTTTTCTGCACTTGGTCTTTTCACGGCGCGCTGGGTAGGTATAACCGAACGTCATGAGCACGGACGTCGCAACATCGCCCGGTGAAGTCGAGCAGTTGCAAGCGGTCATTGCGCAGCAGTCGTCAACGATCCACGAGCTCAATACGAAGCTGCAGAAACTGGAGCATCACCTGCAGCAACTCCTCAGAAGTAAGTACGGCCCGCGCGCTGAGCGTTTCGATCCCCATCAGGGAACGCTGTTCGACAATTCATCGGAAGCGTCAAAAGAGCAGGAAGTTCCCGAGACGACGGTAAAATCGCACCGTCGCCGAGGCGGTGGGGGTCGACAAGAGTTTCCCGACCATCTGGAGAGGCGCACGGTTGAACATGATCTGTCTGCAGAAGAAAAACCGTGTCCCTGCTGCGGCGAGGAAAGACAGCGCATCGGCGCGGAGGTGAGCGAGCAACTCGACTTCGAGCCAGCGGTCATTTACGTCCTGCAACATGTGCGGCACAAGTACGCCTGCCGCAACTGCGAAGAACACGTGCAAGTCGCTCCGCCAGCGGTAAAACCGATTGCCAAGGGAATGGCGGGTGCCGGGCTGCTCTCAGCGATCGTAGTGAGCAAGTACAACGATCATTTGCCCCTGTATCGGCTAGAAGACATTTTTTCACGCAGTGGCGTCGAACTCTCGCGCAGCTCGCAATGCCGCTGGGTGCAAGCGACGGCCGAGATGCTCCGGCCCCTGGTTCAGTTGATGAAACAGCGAGTTCTCTCCAGCAAAGTGATTCACACCGACGACACGCCCATGCCGGTGCGAGATGATGCCTTGGAAAAGACGCGCACGGCGCGGCTGTGGGTCTACTGCGGCGACTGGCGCCATCGGTACACGGTGTACGACTACACAACGAGTCGCAAGCGAGATGGGCCGGTGGAATTCCTGAAAGGTTTTACCGGCTATTTGCAAGCGGACGCCTACGGCGGTTACGAAGGAATCTACGCCCGTGGCAAAGTAAAACAAGTGCTCTGCTGGGCGCATGCGCGGCGGAAGTTTTTTGAAGCACGCACGACTCAGCCGGAGGAGTCGCATGCGGCATTGGCCTTCATTGCGCGGCTGTATGCCGTGGAGAGCGAGCTGGACAAATGGCGCTGTTCGGTAAGCGAGACCAGCGATCTCGTGCAAGTGATGCGCAAGTGGCAGCGGGAGCGCTATCGTCGACGACAGAAGGAGTCGTTGCCGATTCTGGCCGAGTTTCACCAGTGGCTGGAAAAGATCAAAGCGGCTGTGTTGCCCAAGAGTCCCATGGGGCAAGCAATTGGGTATGTTCTGCCGCGTTGGGAGGGGCTGACGCGCTACTGCTCGGATGGCGCGCTAGCGATTGATAACAACCTGAGTGAGCGCATGATTCGTCCTTTGGCCCTGGGCAGAAAAAACTATCTGTTCTTCGGCAGCGACAACGGTGGTGAGGCGGCGGCCGTGCTTTACAGTGTGATGGCCAGCGCGAAAGCGCATCACGTCGAGCCGTTTCTCTATGTACGCGACCTGCTGGAAACCTTCGCCAGCGAAGACAAGCCAGCGCTCGACACGCTGCTGCCCGACGCCTGGCTCAGCACCCATCCCCAGGCCCGACGAAAACGCCCCCGCTAAGCGCAAACCCACCTCCTGCGGCAGCGCCAACAACAAATATCAGGGCGTGTTGTTCGTGGAACTGTTACAATATTGCAGAGCTGGGGCAAGGGCAAGTCACTCAGCAGCTGGCGATCCTGGGTGGTGTGAGGTTCGCGCCGCCAGGGGCTCTACCACTGCCACCACTCTGCGGAATCAACCTCATTGGCCGCAGTGCGGTGAGCTCGAAACGAACAACCTGCTAGAAGTGCTCATCCGCTGCACTCCGAAACCAACTGTAGCACCTGCCTTTCGAATCGAAACCAGCACGCAAGCGGTAAGTAGTGCCGGTCGTATTCGCCTCGCGACCGCAATCTCCCCCCAGCTTCCCTAACCCGAACTCCTTTCCCGGAAGATTTACAATCTCGTTGGTAAATGTTCACCACTACGTGAACATGCTGTCACTGCTTTCGTAAACGTAACTCGTGAACCTGACAGAGAATACGCTGGTCTTTCTATGAGTACCGCACCTTTGGCACACCCTGTGCGTAATGCTGGTGCGTGTCAACGTGGAAGCCGGCGGGTTGTAACTCAGTGGCTTCTTTGAACCGTTCTTTTCGCTATTTCTTACGGAACAGAAACGCAGCAGAAAAGACCTTTTCTCACCAGCCAAGGGAGTGTGTCATGTTGGTCTTAACAAGGAAGCAAAACGAAAAGATTCGCATCGGCGAGAACATCACCATCACGGTGATTCGCATGAAAGGCAAAGCGGTGCGTCTGGGCATCGATGCCCCGAAAAATGTCAACGTCTTGCGTGGCGAGTTGGCGTTCGACGCTGCCGATGACAGTGCGGACATTCACGGCGCGGACTCGCATGACGAGTCAAGCGATCAATCTGCCGAAGAAACGATCATCGAAGCCCGCATTCCCCGCGGCGAGTATGGCCAGTTCGTAATTTGATCGGCAACAGCTAGAAGTTCACTGTCTCGCGCGGCGCGGTCGCATGGCGCACCTCGCTGTCACGGGGAAACGACCGCAGTTCGGCGACGTTTTTCATCAGGATTCTGCGCACTTCGAGAATGCTCTGCGGGTGCCGATGCACCTTCGAGTGTTCGGCGTTCACGACGACTTGCGAAATGGCTTGCTCGAGCTTTGCACTCGCCAGCGAGACCACTCCGTCGCCGTGGTCGTTGGAGAACCAGCTGCTCACGCCACTCTTCGGCACATCGCCGACGATGTTGTGATAACGCACCCACGGCCCCGCATCGGCATTGAGCAACACTGGCAGAATGGGTGAGTCCGGAACCAAGGAGTCAATACTCGTGGTTACATTCAGCGGCGCGTTCGGCTTGAAGAATTCGGGATTGCGTGCGATGAGCTCGTGCTTATCACGCAGAATCATGCTGGGAATCTGAATCAACTTGCGTCCGAGCCACTGCGTCGTGCCGTTGGCGATTTCGCTGCCGCGATGCGGAGTGCCGATGGTTACGACGCGGCGAATCGAGGGGTTGGGATGAAAGAAATACGTTCGAGCGAGTCCAGCACGGATTTCTTCGTCAGCATCGACTTCGGTAAAGGGGCGCTCGCTGAGCGTGTTCCAGAATTCATTACCACTATCAACCGTTTGTAGTTTAGAGACGAGCCCTCCCATGCTGTGACCCACCAGCACCATCTGATCGAGGGCGGGAGCTTGATTTCCCGGGTCGACCACTTGCCGCATGTGCTCCAAGTCGGCGCGCATTTCCGCAGCGCTGAACCAGTACGGTTGTCCGGTGGGGTATTGATAGAACCAAAATTGATAGTGCTTACGCACCTGGGGATCACTGCGCAGATCATTAAACATTTCCATCCAGGTGACGGGGCTGGACCACAGGCCGTGAACCATCACCACGGGGATTTTGTCGGCTTGAAACGGTTCGAGCATGTACAACCCGCGCAGCTCGCTGGCTTTCTCTGGCTTGAGCAGTCCGAGTGTCGATAGCCGGTTGTCATCCAGAGAGGGTTGACTAAGCGTGTGTGCAAGCGGCGTGCTGAGGTCGGTTTCGAGTGGGATCGGCGCGCCAGCAACCTCGATCTTCGGTTGAAACAGCGGATCGTAGAGTTCCAACACAGCAAGGCCGGGCGTTGGATTTTCAGCCGGGTCAATCGATACTCGGAGGAAGGCAGTAATGGGGAACGACAAATCTTCAGGATAGAACTCCTCGCGTGCGTCCATTTCGTCGTGTTTTTTACGTACCGCGATCATAGGCACACCCAAACCGAAATTGTGGTAGTGGTTTCGCAGGCCATGGACTTCGAAATCGGTGACGAACTCGAAATGGTCGAAATCTTCGTTGTGCCAATCGTCGCTCTTGAGTTGGATGTCGAGCTGACAATGGTGATTGGCGGTCTGGATTATGTGCGAAGTGCCGGGGCGAAGGTTTCCCTTGGCCTGCACGATGCGCAGGGCTCCCTCCAGCGCTGCATTGTACAGATCACATGCACGGCGGAACGTAGGGTCAAAGGAATTCGATTGCTCGACGTAGCGGTCGTCGAACAAATAGCGATACGCATGCAGAACCGACGATCCATATAGCTCCAGCGCCTCGTCAATTCGCTTCGCCCTTTCTTCTCGCTTTGCGCCGACGTAAGCCAACTCGGCCATCGCGTAGATATTCATGCGGCTCGGCTCTTGCTGGTCGATTTGATCGAGCCGGGCCAGGAGCGATGCCCGATCTTCGGTGAGATCGTCCTCAAGGTCGTAGCGACGCAGCAGTTGTATGGTGCGCTCTGTGGGCTTAGGCCCCTGTCGCGTGACAAGCCCCAGCGTTTCAGTAAGTGGGTTCCTCGGTGTCGCACGCAGAGTGACCCATTTAGTAGACGAAAGCGCGCAACTCACCGATGAACTGATTGCCAACAGCACTACCGCAAGATGGAAAACGCGGCGGTGAGTGGGCTTCCGAGTTGTGTGCGCCGAGCGATTCATGCACAAACCTAAGTAGTGCGCCTAGTGCGGACACGCACGCCTGGCGCGGAGCCCGTAGAAATAAGGCGAGAGAGTAGGCGGGCAGACCGTGAGACGTCAAGACTGTCGCGGGTAGGATGCTTGCGGTGCTATCGGAATGAGGATGGCCGAGTGCGGGGCAGGCAATGTTAAGCCGTCGAAGAGTCGTAGCGATGAGTCGGCTCTGGGCGACCAGGTCGAAAGTGTTGAATCTCGTCGCACTCGTAGGATAGTCCAAACTCGGCTGCCACTTCAGCTACCGAAGCACTGACCAGCTTGGCCAGCTGGTCGGGATCGCCGTGGACTCGCAAGTTGACCAAGGAATTTGCGGCACTCACCTCAAGATTGGCAGCGATGCTCAATTCGACCGGGGCGTCCGAGGCTACCCAGTTGGCGACAGCGGTTGGATTCTCGCCCGCTGAAGTGGGTTCGCCACTCGCTAGCACTTTGACGTGCCCCGGCTCCATGTTGCCGCTTGCTAGTATGGTGCTAAACTGCCGCACCAAACTGACAACCAAATCGTCAAGTTGCCAGGTTTGTTCGCTACTGAACCGTACCCCACAGTTGAGCCAACCCAATGCAGCTTCGCCCTCGGCATAGGTGTGGTAGTCGATGTCGAGCGAATCGTAGTTGGGCGAGTGGTGGGCGTCGAGTGCTTGGATCAATTCAGCAAAACCAGAGCCCGTGGTGCTGCTCGCTGGGAGTACGGTCTTGTCGGGAAACCGCTGGCGGAGCAAGCCAAGCAAGTCTGCTTGTTCCTGTTCGCTCAGTCGATCGACCTTGTTGAGCACGATGAGCTGAGCTTCTTCGAGCTGCTTGAGAAAAATATAGCCTGCCTGTGGAGAAAACCCTCCCGAACCGCCGCCGAGAATTTTGCGGCCATGCTCGGGTTTGCACAGCACGGTAAGTGGGCCGAGTTGGTAGCGGTCGCCAAACAAATGCTCCAACGGGCGCAGAACCGTCGCCACAAGGTCCGTGCAACTGCCGACCGGCTCGGTTAGGATGATATCTGGCTGGCCGTCAGCTCCGAGTGCCGCGGCAGTTTCAATAAGATCATCGAACTTACAGCAGAAACAAGCGCCTGGCACCTCGCCCACGTTGAAGCCCTGCCCGCGTAGCGTTTCTGTATCGACCAGTCCATAGGCTTGATCATTCGTGACCAAGCCAACGCGGAGACCTTGGTCGGTGTAATGCCGGGCCAGGCGCGCGATCGCTGTGGTCTTGCCCGCGCCGAGAAAACCGCCGATCATCAAGAACCGAGTGCGCATTGAGAATTTCAGTGTTCAGTGTTGGAATGGTGAGGCCGCCCGCAATTTTAACCGGCTCAACGTCATTTTACGAGAGACCCGCATGCAAGTGACCGAAGGTCCCTTTGATTGGCCTCTGCCGGATGAGGAAGTGCGAGCCGCGATGTTGGGCGCATACGAGGATGGCAGCTGGGGCAAGTACTTCGGCCCCCACTGTGAGGCTTTGGCCTCAGCACTGTGTGAGCGGTTTGATTGCGAGAAAGCTCTACTCTGTTCGTCGGGCACCTTGGGTGTCGAGTTGTCGCTGCGTGGGTGTGGAGTTTCTCAAGGGGATGAAGTCCTGCTGAGTGGATATGATTTCCCAGGTAATTTTCGCGCCGTCGAAGCCCTCGGTGCTCGACCCGTGCTGGTGGATGTCGACCCCAACACTTGGTGCATGGAGGCGGAGGTGCTGAACGATTGCCGTCGCAAAGCGGTGAAAGCGATGATCGTATCGCACCTGCACGGCGGATTAGCCGACATGCCGAGGCTCATGGCAATCGCCCGAGAACGCGGTTGGTTGGTGGTGGAAGACGCCTGCCAGCAGCCAGGTGCTCGGCTTGAGGACCGGCCCATCGGAAGTTGGGGGGATGTGGGAGTGTTGAGTTTTGGCGGTAGTAAGCTACTCACCGCTGGCCGTGGGGGAGCCGTCCTCACATCGAATTTGCAAATCCATCAGCGGATGAAGATCTTCACCGAGCGCGGCAACTCGGCTTTCCCACTCAGCGAATTGCAAGCAGCGGTACTGGGGCCTCAGTTAGCGAAACTCGAGGCACGCAATCTAGAGCGGAGCGCGCGCGTGGCACAAATTCGCAAGAAAACGGCAAATCTTAGCCAGTGGTTGCGCCCCATTGAGTGCGGAATAGATGGACAGCCGGCATTTTATAAACTAGCCTGGTCGCTGTTGGCCGCAGAAGAAGAACCGCAGCTAAGAGAAGCATTGATCGCTAAATTGCAAGCGGCAGGTGTGCCAATCGATGTTGGCTTTCGCGGATTCACGCAACGAAGTTCTCGTCGATGCGAGAAGCTTGGTACTCTCGATACGAGCAAACGACTAGGCCAATCAACCCTACTGCTGCATCATCCGCTACTTTTGGCGAGTGAAAAAGCCGCCCAACAGGTGTGCCAAATCTTGGACAACGAAGTCCGTCGACTCGTCTCCTGAACACTGCGCTGGCATGTGGGGTGAATCAAGGTTGTGGCCAAGGCAGTGGGGCGGCTCGTAGTTCTTGACTTGTCCGGCGATTGAGTGCTGCTCAAGCGAAGATTGACTAACCCACCGACTGCGGAGGCTGAATTGCTGCAGGGCTTTCAATAAGTTCGCCCGGTAAATCTGTTCTGCCCTTGCTAGGAATAATAACGGTCTCGTTGGCAGCCTCTGAGGTAGATGCACCGGTGTCGTCAAGCACGTCGAATGCTTGCGCGGCTTCCATCAATTCGCCACGGAGAATGCGAACGCTCTTGGGTGCATTTATTGCCAACGTGACACGGTTGCCGGCTACCTTGCGAACCTCAACAAAAATATCGTTGCCGATGTGAATCCGTTCGCCAACCTTGCGACTTAATACTAACATCCTGTGACTCCTTGCGCTTTTTTAAGCGAGTTTTGTGGGGCGCGTCCCGAGTTGTTTCGAGAGGCCATCGCGTGTTGCGACGAATATCTTAGAGGCAAGACTTATGCCAATGGGCTTGGATATCGATGAGCGGTAGCCGCAAGTGCTTGTGAGTCAACAGGTTGCATGGGAGTCCTGCGTTGCAGGCCGGTGCTGATCGAGTGGAGATCGCCGGGATCCCCGTCTCTTTATGAGATTCCCGTCCTACAACGGGACGGCAGGCAATCATCCATGCCATCCTCTAGGTGGCTTAGGCGATTTGGCGAATGGGGAACTGCCAACGGGAATCGCCCCGTTTGAAATTCGTAGCCTGTCTTGACCGTCCAAAGGGCCTCGCTATACTCGCGCGGCTCAGATTTTCTGTTCCCGCTTTCGCAGGAGGTGACTGCCGTGCATTCAGGATTTGTTGACATCCACTGTCACTTGCTTCCAGGCATAGACGATGGCTCCGCGAGTTGGGAGGAAACGCTCAGCATGGCGCGAATGGCAGTAGCTGACGGCACGCAAACCATTATCGTGACGCCGCACCAGCTAGGGAATTTTTCCCACAACCGAGGCGATGCGATTCGTGCGTTAACCGCCCAAGTGCAGCGAATGCTCAATGAACATGGCATCGCACTGCAGGTCATGCCGGGAGGCGATGTGCGAATCGAAGACGGCATGCTTGAAGGATTGTCCAGCGGCGAGGTGTTGTCGCTTGGCGACTTGCGAAGGCACGTGTTGCTTGAGCTGCCACACGAGTTGTATTTCCCCCTGGAAGGCATATTGGCATCGCTCCAACAGCAAGGCATGGCCGGTATCCTCTCCCACCCCGAACGCAATCGTGGTTTGCTGCGAGAACCCGAATTGCTGTTGGCGCTGGTCGATGGCGGTTGCTTAATGCAGGTTACCGCGGGAAGCCTCATGGGAACCTTCGGCCCTCGCTCGCAAGAGCTGGCTGAGTGGATGTTGGAGCGCGGGCTGGTGCATTTTCTGGCCACCGATGCGCACGGCACGAAGTCGCGTCGACCATTGATGCACCGTGCTTACGAGCGTGTAGCCGAACTGACTGACGAAGCTACGGCGGGCGATCTTTGCATTCGCCATCCGTCTTTGGTGGCCCAAGGCGAAAGCGTTCCGGCCGGGCGACACGTTTTGCAGCCAAGGAAGCCGGGCTGGCGAGGTTTCTTTTCCGCGAAGAAGGCGGCCTGATGCGGACACTTACGCGGCGTCAACTCCTAGCTTTCGGCAGCGCAGCGGCGGTCTCGCCTTGGGTAAGCCCCGCCCTGCCCTGCATGGCTGCACCGCGTTGGATCGACCACCAGAGCTACGGACCCTTTCAGTGTCAGGCGACGTTTCCCTGTGGCGATCTCACTCCGCTTTTTCAAGAGCTTTCCGCGCTCGAGTTGGAGCTTCAGCGCACCTTGGCGGTACCTCCCGCGGCTCGAAGCGTGGATGTCTATCTCTTGGAGAGCAAGCAGGCTCACGAACAACTGCTCAGCGAGATGTTCCCGCGTGTTCCCTACCGCCGGGCGTTGTATGTCCAACGCGCCGGGCGCGGCAGTGTTTACGCCTATCGGCACAACGAATTGGCCGTCGATTTGCGGCACGAATGTACGCACGCGTTGCTGCACACCAACTTGGCAATGGTGCCATTGTGGCTCGACGAGGGATTGGCGGAGTATTTTGAAATGCCATCAGAGCAGCGGGCGTTTGATCATCCGCATTTCAAGAAGCTGCGCTGGAATTTGCGATTCGGGATGATTCCGAACATCGAAGCACTGGAATCCTTGCAAGACATCTCTCAGATGGGTGGTGCGGAGTATCGATTCGCCTGGGCATGGGTCCACTTCATGCTCCATGGGCCGTTGCCAGTCCACCGTGCCCTGGTTCGCTATCTAGCTGACATACGTCGCGGCAATCCGCCCGGTATGCTCTCGCAGCGGCTGCAACGAGAAGTCCCCAATCTCAACCGGCAGGTCGTCGCGCATTTCAAGCAGTGGCGCCGCTAGAGTTGGGAAGCGCAAGCTACGTCGAGTTGAATGCTTAGTCTTGTTCTCATGGCGAGGGAGAGCCTGTCGGCAAACGAGTGCTGGCAGTTCAGGATTCGCTGGTCGTTCCTGCAAATCGTGTTTTCTCGGATATAGCTCTTGAGGCGAGAACCTCAGACGCCGATATCGAGAGGGTGGGCCTGCCAGCGCGGCCCATTTGCCGCTGGATGAATGCAAACCATCCTTGATTGTTGAAAAAGATTCTGAGGGGGATCTTTCGGATGAAAATTAAACGGTTCAATATTTTCGTTGTGGCACTGTCATGTGTCGGAATGCTTGCGCCGCCAATGGCGGTAGCTTCGACCACGCCTATTGCCACGGCAAAGGTGGTGCATGCACCGCGTGACGTTGCACTGCATGAAGGAGGACTGCTCGTTGGTCAGATGCTCGATGCACAAGGTTCCGCGATCACGGGTGCTACGGTCACGGTGCATTCCACGGGCAAAGCGGTGGCTCGCGTGCAAACCGACCAACTTGGAAAGTTCCAAGTTGCTGGGCTCCAAGGTGGTGTTCACCTAGTGACAGCAGTCGGCAGACAAGAGGTTTGCCGGTTGTGGGCACCTCAGTCTGCACCACCAGCGGCTCAACACGGGTTGATGCTGATATCCAGCACCGATCTGGTTCGTGGCCAAGGTTGCGGCCAAGGCGTGGGCTGTGGTCAGGGAGTCCACTGCGGCAGTGCCTGTGGTGCAGGTGGCGGTGGCTTCGGAAGTGGAGGTTACGGTGGAGGCGGCTACGGCGGTGGCGGTGGAGGTCGCGGCATTGGTAACTGGATGGCCAACAATCCAATCGTCACCGCAGGTGCAATCGCAGCAGCGATTGCTGTGCCATTAGCAGTTGCAGACGACGACGATGACGCGCCAGCAAGTCCGTAAGCATTTCGGAATGTTGGAGAGGTGTCAGGAAAAGCAAGATCGCGGTGCCGAGGAGCAAGAGAGTTGCCCTTGGCGACAATTGTGAATTTTACTAGCCTCCCTCGCCTGTTTTGATGTGGCAGTCCCCTTGGGACCGCTAATTGAGCAGCGGGGAAGACCAGAAAAAGTTTTGTTACTTCCGTTTTAATCGGGTGGGGGATGAAGGAGAGTGGTAAATGACTTTGTACAGTAAGAAACTCTTGCGAGGAGTCACGGCTGGGGTCACGACCTTTGCCATGGTATTTCAACCTCAAATGATTTTAGCGGGTGAAGTAGCTCCCGTGGTTCCCGCTCCAGTGCAACCCGTAGTGGCTACCTCGGTAGTACAGCAACCGAGCGATGTCGTGTTGCAGGAGAAGGGCGTGCTGGTTGGCCGCATTGTCGATGCGCAGGGTGCGGCTGTGGCTAATACCCCAGTTTCGCTACAGCTTCGTGGCAAGGAAGTGACGCGTGTCGTTTCCGATGCAAAGGGAAGCTTCCAAGCCGAGGGACTTCATGGCGGCGTCTATCAAGTCGCTTCCGCGGGACACCAAGGCACTTACCGCCTGTGGGCTCCACGCACCGCGCCGCCCACCGCTTCGACGGGCATGAGCATTGTTTCGCAACCTGTGGATGTTGTCCGTGGCCAATATGGTCCGGGCGGCGGAGGCGGACCCTTTTCATCCGTCGGACAGTGGATTGCTGAGCATCCGATCATGACAGCCGCTGGTGTTGCGGCAGCGATCGCAGTTCCGATTGCTGTGGCTGACGACGATGACGATCCTCCGGCGAGTCCGTAGTTATTACACTATGGCAATGTTTTGACAAAAAGAACAACGAAATCCGTCGGCCCCAAGCGGGCCTTCGGATTTCGTTTTTTATGCACTCTTTTCTTGCAATCAGACCAACACATTGCGCAGCTGCGCGGAGCTTTCCCCAATGTTCGAACCTATTTCCTGGATAAAGCAAAATCGTGTTTACAGACATGCGTTCGTGGTAATGGTCTTGTCACCTCTCCAGGTTTGGGCAGCAGAGCCAAGTGCAACTAGCACCATGCCTGGTGTCGTTGAGACACGGATTCAAGTTGACGACATCGCGCTGCAGGCCGACGGGGCGCTGCTTGGGCAAGTGGTCAATTCTGCGGGCCTCGGGGTTGCCGAAACACTCATTCAGCTAACTGATGGTCATCAGCAGTGGCAGACCAAGACAAACGCACAGGGTTGTTTTCGAGTAGACCAACTGTGTGGAGGCACATATCGGGTAAAAACGCACGAGCAATCACGCATGCTTCGCGTTTGGTCGGCTGGCACTGCGCCACCCAGCGCTCACACCGGTGTTCTGTTCGCTCCGACCAGTGACATCGTCCGTGGTCAGCGACCGGTCTCGCCCAACACCAACCAATTCTTTCGTGTCGCCAAACGCCGGTTGGCCAACCCTTGGGTTGTTGGTGGCATTGTCGCCACCGCCGTTACCATTCCCGTCGCGATTCACAACGCAGACGACGATCCCCCACCGGCATCGCCCTAAATTGCTGCAGCAGAAGTGGCCGGAAACCACTGGGCCGCTAACGCTCGGCTTCTAGCCAATAGCTCACGGCGTGGGTACAACAACAGGGTATCTTTCCCCACACCGGACGAGGCCTTGCCGATGAGACTGTTAGTTGCCCTGCCCTGCTTGCTGTTGATGACCTCTTGCCCTGCGCTCGCGCAGGACTGGCCCCAGTGGCGTGGTCCCACGGGCAACAACCTCGCTCCGACCGGTGCCACTGCACCTGTCCGCTGGAGCGAAGAGGCCAATCTCGCTTGGAAGGTTGCTGTACCGGGGCGTGGCCATTCTTCGCCAACCATCGTTGGCAATCGTATCTACTTGACCACGGCTGACCGAACGCGCGACACCCAATCGCTACTGGTCTACGAACGTGAGTCGGGCAAGCTACTTGCTGAAACAGTGGCACATCGTGGGGGGCAGACCGCCAAGCTGCATCCACACAATACGCATGCCAGCTCTACGGTCGCTTGCGATGGGCAGCGAGTCTTCGCATTGTTCAACAACAACGAGGCCGCCTGGGTGACCGCGTTCGATCTCGCTGGCCAGCAACTCTGGCAACAGCGGGCCATCGGCTTCGATCCCGATCAGTTCCAATTTGGTTTCGGTTCGTCACCAGTAGCGGTCGACGGACTGGTGGTGGTGTCCAGCGAGTACGACGGAGACGAGAGCGGCATCGTCGCGCTCGACGCAGCCACTGGCGCCCGGCGCTGGAAGATCAATCGCACGCCCTCGCTGTCGTACTCCACTCCGGCCCTGGCTTCGCGTGGCGGAACGCGCTATCTCCTGCAAAGTGGCAACCGACAGATCGCCGCATACGAGCCAACTGACGGCCGCGAACTGTGGGCAATCGACGGATCGACGTACGCCACCTGTGGCACGATGGTGTGGAGCGAGCCGCTCGGTCTGGCGTTCGCTAGCGGCGGTTATCCCGATAAATTCACGCTGGCCGTCAGCACAGAAGGGAACCACGAAATCGTTTGGCAGAACAACCGCATCAAGTGCTACGAACAATCGCTGCTAGTCGTGGGCGAATATCTCTACGCAGTCACCGACAACGGAGTAGCCTATTGCCTCAATGCGCGCGATGGCGAGCAAGTTTGGAAAGAGCGCCTGGGCGGCGGCTTTAGTTCGTCGCCACTGCTTGTCGATGGAAAAATCTACGTCACCAACGAGACCGGCACCACTTTCGTCTTCATGGCTTCGCCCGACGGTTACGAACCTCTCGCCAAGAACCAACTCGGCACGGAGTGTTTCGCCACGCCGACTCCTAGCGCAGGCCACCTCTACCATCGCTACGCCGACAATACCGGCGGCAGTCGCCAGGAATACCTTGTAGCAATCGGTGAATAGCCGGATTTCTCAGCCTCATTTGAACAAAGTGGGGCATCTACTTGCGATGAGCGTCGCTGTGCTTAGAATGGGACTTGAGCAAGCTGATCGCTGTAGGTTGGCTTGAGTTTCACCTCTCTCGTCATGGCGAACGCTTGCCAGCAAAGGATGTCTAATGAAGTACAGATTCAAAGCTACGACGATGGTCGTATGCGCACTCTTCAATGCTGCCTGGGGTCACTCCGCCACGATCACGTTCGACGCGCTGCCGGGCTCCAACACCGATCCTTTTGCTTCCCACTCTGAGGCCGGTTTCACGGTCGCTTCCGCGGAGGGTGATTGGCGAGTCGCCAAGCAGTTCGGTAACCCCACTCCCGACATCTATTGCAACTGCGCTGTAGGCACCGTGTCAGTGACTGCAGATTCGGGAAATCCTTTTCGCTTTGATTCGGTCGATTTAGCCTACAGCAGTGCATCGTACGAAATCACTGGGTTGCTCTTGGGGAATCAGATTCTTTCCCAGCAAGGCACAACAGGAGCTGGAACCTTTTTCGTCACCGTTCCATCGCAACAGCCGCTAAACCTGATTGACGAGTTACGGATTAGCCTCTCACCAGGTACTGGTCCAGGGTTCAACATCGACAACATCAATCTCAACCCGGTCCCCAGTCCTACCTCGAGCGTCTTACTCGGTATCGCCGGGTTGTTGCTCACGGGTGTCGGCCGCAATCGAAGCTAGCGAACTCGCAACAGTCGATTGCAATAGCTTAGGGCAAACTCGCGAGTTCCCCATCTGCCATGGCCGCGAGGTGTTCCAGCACCTCGCGGTCGGTGGAGTCCAACAAATAGTGCACCGAACCGTCGGCCATGACTACCTGCAAGCCGTCACCGTGCAGACTGCCACCGTGTCCCCAACTGCTCAGTTGCGAACGACGTGGCTCGGGCGCGGCGTGCCAGTGATTGATCTTTTTTTGTCCGAGGTCCAGGCCCACCATGACCCAGGTGCGGTAGCTCCAGGCCGACGCGCTGCCGTTGTACACATCGCGGAGCGACTCCCCTAGCGCAAACGTGTGCGACAATCCATCGGTAATGTTGGCCGCGCGGGTGGTGCTGTTCTCGCCGAACACGCGTCGCTCATTCCGTGCTGCACGCGACCAATGTCCGCATTCGTAGTCACGCGACACGCTGAAGTCATAGTTCGTCTTCGCGCCAAGTGTTAAGAACGCCTCTCCGATGTCAGACGGACAATTCAGCACCGCGAGCCGTTGGTGCGAAAGCGCGGCATTGCCGCTCGCATCGGCGTCGCCCAGCATCGCGCCGAGCGAAGTGGTCGGTGCGCAACAATTGTTGTTCCCCTTGGTCTGAGTGAACTGCGCGTGGTCCACATCGAATTGCTCGTAGAGGGGTTGTTGTTCCAGATAGGGCAGCAACCATCGCAAGCCGTTGTCGTTGCGGATGGTGGTTGTGCCCCCCTTCTCGGGATTTTGGCACCAACCGTAGTCCCGTCCTCCCGAAGGAAAACGCTTGCGAACAGAGTGGTAGCCGTGCAGTGCCAACCCGATTTGCTTGAGATTGTTCTGGCAGTGAGCACGCCGAGCGGCTTCGCGCGCCGCCTGCACCGCCGGAAGTAAAAGCGAGATCAGCACGCCAATGATCGCCATCACGACCAACAGTTCTACGAGGGTGAAAGCCCGAGTGCGAGAAGGCGTGGAAGATCGAGCCATGGAGATTTACTGAGAAAAAAGACATCGCTCGACAGAATAGCAATCCAGCAACGGTGGTTGAATTGCCCTATCTCAAGGATAGTTTGCTGCAATGCGGCTGTCCAATTCCAGCAAACGATGGCACTTTCAAGCTACAGGGCCACGCTCCCGCGCCAGTCCGAGATAAGCCAGGGAACCGAGCAATCCCAGCACGATACCCGTCGGTTCGGGAATCAACGACGGGTCGAGTGCCCCGAAGAGAAACAAGCCATCCTCGCCGGAGAGGGCCATGTAGACGTGGCTGTCGATTGCGTAGGGGCACTGCCAAAATTGAAGTCGACATTTTCAAGTGCCGGGAATTTCTCCTGAAGTGGCACAGCTTTGTTCGGTTCCCCTGGAACAATCCCAGGAAAGTATCCCAATACTTCGTCACTTCCAAACAAATTGATTGTCGCAAAATCGCTCTGAGAGACTAACGCAAACCCACGCTGAGCTTGGTTCTGTGCATTCTCTACAGTGATTGGAGGACCGTCGCCGTAAATGATCGTACCATCCAGACCAATATTTATTCCCGTCCCACCCATCCGGTCAGCTACTGAACGCGCAGGTTGAAATCCTACATCCTCGCCATACAAGTTTACAACGAACTCGATGTTTCCTTCAGCATCCCAGATAGCACCGCCACCTCCAATAGTACCTGGGATTGCATCATCTCCCACTGACACCCCACTTTCAGAAACGTCGCTAGCACTTGCAGAGATTCCATCTACCCTAGAGATGGCAGCCTAGGCTGAGCAGGGCCTGCTTCGACTCGGCGAAGAGTGGGTATTGAGCTTCCGATCCTTCTACACCCGACCATGCAATAACGCGAACAATTGCTGGACCGCAGTTCCATGTTGAATGTGCAAGCGGATTCCCGCACAAAATACAGCGTAGCGCACGGGAGCACACTGACCCAGCTGGTCTTGCCTTGGTGGCTCTACGCCGCGTGCCGCTTGTGGGTCGGTAGAGGCTGACCGGCGGGCTCGGTAGGGATGATCGTGCGTAGTTCTTCGCGCACCGCTGCGTTCGGTTCGTCGAGAATGTCTGTCAGGCGGCCGATGTCGTGCAGAACTTCCAGCAGTTTGCGCGGTTCGGCCGAGGCGACCATGATTTTTGCATGCTGCGTCGCTAGATGTTCTTCCTGCTCGCTGTAGAGTTCCTCGTAGAGTTTTTCGCCTGGGCGCAGGCCGGTGACTTCGATTTCGATGTCGTGACCTTCACGCAATCCAGAGAGCCGGATCATGTCTTTGGCGAGATTGAGAATCCGCACGGGTTCGCCCATGTCGAGGACGAAGATTTCCCCTCCACGGCCCATCGCACCGGCTTGCACGACCAGTTGCGCCGCTTCGGGAATGAGCATGAAGTAACGGATCATGTCGGGGTGCGTGATCGTGACCGGCCCGCCGCGAGAAATCTGTTCGCGGAAGATTGGCACCACGCTCCCGGCAGAGTCGAGCACGTTGCCGAATCGCACCGTCACCAGTCGGCAGGTCGACGTCGCCGCTTTGGCTTGCACATACTGCTCGGCGAGCCGTTTGCAGGAACCCATCACGCTGGTCGGGTTCACCGCTTTGTCGGTTGAAATCATCACCAGGCCCTCGGCCTCGAACTCCTCAGCGAGGTCGACCAGGTGCCGCGTGGCGAGCACGATGTTCTTGACGGCTTCGCCAACGTGCGCTTCCATCAGCGGAACGTGTTTGTACGCCGCGGCGTGAAAGATCACCTCGGGACAATACTCGGCGAACACCGAGTGCAGTCGTTCGCGATCGGTCAAGTCGGCGAGCGCCACGGCAATTTCTGTTTCGGGACAAAGTCGTCGGAGTTCGCGTTCCAAGAAGAACTGTCCCGTCTCCGAGCGATCGACGACCACCAACTTGGCAGGCTCGAGCTTGAGAATCTGCCGACAAATTTCCGAACCAATGCTACCTGCGCTACCGGTCACCAGCACGGTGCGGCCATTGATCCACTGGCTGATACGTTGGTTGTCGAGTTCCACGGGCGGACGACGCAGCAAGTCGGCAATCGCGACGGGCCGGGGATTCATGGCGACTTTTTCGTTGAGCAGTTGCTCGTAGCTCGGCAGTAGCTTGACACGGAAGGCGTGTTCGTTGCCAAGTTCCATTAGCTCTCGAACTCGTTTGCCGGACAAGGAACCCGCGATGAGCAGCACCTCTTCGATGTTGTGCTCTTGTGTCAGCTGCGGTAAGTCGTCCTGATTGCCCAAAACCGAAAGCCCTGCGATGCGTCGGCCCTGGGCCTCGGGGCGTCCGTCGATGAAGCCGATGGGCAGATAGCCCAGTTCCGGGTTTCGGCGAATCCCTCGCAGTAAGATCTCTCCCGCATCGTTGGCTCCAAGGATCAGTGCGCGGGTGCCATCATTTTTCGCGAAGCCGCGCCACGGATTGTCACGAATCAGGCGAGGAAGCGTTCGTGCGGCAGCGAGCAGGAGCAGCGAAATCCCCCAGTCGAGCAATATCACGCTGCGGGGAATCGTCACGCTACCAATCAGCATCGCGTCGAACAGCGTAATTCCAATCGACGCGAACGTCACTGCGCGCGTAATCGTCAGCATATCACGAAAAGTGACAAAACGGTTGAATTCCAGATGCAATTGGGCTTGGACAATCGCAGCGGCCTTGATCAAAAGCACCCAACCCAGCGTGTGAGCGACAATCGTGCTTTCTTTGGCCGGAAGTTGCCCATCGAATCGCAACAGAAACGCGACGTAGTACGCAAGTGTTGCCACCGGCACCAAAATCGCGAGGCCAAGGATCAGTTGTTTGAGGTTTCTTTTTAGCATGAAGGCTACAAGTCGTAGTTACTGATAAACGGTTCCAGGCGCGGCGAGGGCGGTTTGAGGTAGGCGGCTTTTTTTTGCTTCGATCAGCTCGTCGCGAATGGTTTCGTTGTCGGGCCTGCGCGCCAGACACCACCGTAGGTGCGGTTGGGCAGCTTCGTACTGCTGGGCGCGAAGCAGAGCGCGGCCCAATGCGCGGCGAAAGACAAACACATTGGGGGCGAGCCGTTGAGCTTGCTGGTAGTAGTGAAGCGCATGCTCCGGATGCTCAAGCTCACGATGCATTTCTGCCAGTGCGTAGCGAACATGGGCCGCCTGGTAAGTCACCTCAGGCGACTGCAGCGTTGCTGCCTGATCGGCGGTGTAGTCGACCAGTGCTTGCCAGTCTTGCGGGCTGCCTTTTTGTCGATACTGATCCCAAAGCAAAGGCAGAGTACTCCAGTTGGGCTCAAACAATTCGAGAAAGGCCATCGCAGGCAAGTGGCCTGCCAAGAGACGAATGATCTTTCGTTGATGGTTTCCTCGGTCGTGGAAAATGCGTTGCCATTCGGCGAAGGCCTGTTCCAGTTGACCCAAGAGTAAGCGTTGGCGCCCGGTCTCGAACAGGACATCGCCATCGTAGGGACGCACCTGCAAGGCTTGAGCCATGTACGCTTCAGCGGCTGTGCTGTCACGACCTTCGAGAAAGCAGAGGTTCGCCAGGTAGAGATAACCTTCCCCTTGCAGCGGGCAGAGTAGCAGCGCCTGCCGAGTGTGGTAGTGCGCTTGGTAGAGCAGTCGGCTGTTCTCGCCGAAGGCTTGCATTAGCCACTGGCGTAGGTCCTGTGAGCTGGGGAAACGCGAGGCGATGGCCGCGTCGCGGATTTGGTCAATCGACATCGCGTTGGTCGCATCCTGCTGCCGCTGATTGAATAGCTGGAGGTACTTGGCTGCCAGACGCAGATGGGCGCGTGCAAATTGGGGGTCTCGGGTGAGTACGTTCTGAAGATGGAAGATCATGGCCCGAGCGCGTGCTTCTCGCTCGGCAGTCGCATTGCGCATCGAATCTTCTTCGGTTGATTCTTGATCTCGACTAGGTTCGGTGCGAGACGCAACGAGGAGAAACTTGTCCCAGTGCGTGGATGCCAGCGCCGGTCCAAGCATGGTGGTGATTGCCCATACCGCGGCGCAAGTCGCAGCGGTCGCGAGGCCAATCCATCGTGCACGAGGCCAGGGTTGTGCAATCACGCTTGTGGGGACTTCCGCCGTTTCGGCCAATTGCGCCAACCGCAGCGCAGCGGCTGCCAACAGAATCGTCAGCGACATACAGGCAGGGATAAACCAGACAAAGTCGACCACCGAGTGCACAAAACTCACTGCTAGGCTGGCAGTGATCGCTCCGGCTAGGACGAATGCACTGGTATCGTTTGCTTTGCGAACTGCTATCCAGCACCAACGGCTTACCAATGCTACGGCGGCTGCAATGAGTCCTACCCCCAGCCAGCCATTCTCCGTGGCAATTTGCAAATAGCCATTCTCCGCGTGAGTATATTCATTGATCGGTGATTGCGGGAGAAAAATCGGATAGATTTCGCGATGCGAACCGGCTCCGGAACCGAATAGCGAGCCTGTTTGAATTGCGGCCATATTCGCGGCCCATATCTTTCTGCGGCCATCGTTGTTGTCCAGTTCCGCAAGCGATCCCGAGGCGAAGTCGTCTAGCCGGTTGGCCACACGGTCGTAGTCCGAGAGCGACAACAGCCCCACGACGAATAGCCCTAGCATGGCTAACCCGTACAAGTAAGATCCGGAAAGCAGTCGTCGCCGAGAGTAAATTGCGACTGTGACGACTGCCGCCACCAGCATCGCAACGATCCCACCGCGCGAAAGCGAGAGCATGACCGCTAGCGCTACGATTCCCAGACCAATATGCAGCGCTGCCACGAGATAGTGCGCCTTTAATGGTTGGGTAGCCGTTGATTGCTTGGTTGGCTTGGTCTTACGCCGGAGTAGTAGTACGATCCACGCGAGCAGTGGCCCCATGCCGAGTACAAGAAAGTGAGCGAAATGGTTGCGAGTTGTGAAGCTTCCCTTTGCAGCTTTAGCCGTTGTGGTGTAGGGATAGTCGTAGAACCAGAAGAATTTCCCATTTGAGGTGAGATATTGCAGAATTCCAAAGCCGGCCATCAGCATCGCGACCAGAGCAACCAGCCGTAGTAGCCGCTCGATGTCGCCCCGCGTTTGCATCCGCCCCGCGGCTGTAATAAAGAGCAGCACATACGCAAGCAACGTGGCCAAGGCGATTCTCGTCGAGGTCGGTGTAAGCGTGAGCGTCTGCCAGGAACCAAGTTGAGAAGTGCCGTCACCACCATCCTGCCAAAGCGAAAGCAACGAGGTGTTGCGAGGTGCCAGCAGCTGCAACCATTCCGCGGGCAGGGGAGCCAACTGCAGCGCTACCAACAAGAGCGCGGCAAGGCCTAGCACATTGGCCCAGTTGCGTGTCCAGTAGCCCTGTTTTACCGCGGTCTGATGTACAAACCACGAGACACCAGCCAGACAAGCCAGGGCAATGAACACGAATCGGCCCAGCAAGTGACGGCCGCCGAAAAACAACGGGGCAACAAACAAAATGCCCACTAGGCAATAGTCAACCACTTGCAGACTGCGGATTGCTAGCGGCGACTGAGTGGATCTTCTCCTGCGGTGAGTGCGCGATTGCTTCGCGTTGGAAGAGGACCGGCTGTGCATCGAACTTCGCCTCATGAGGAGCGATTTAACCAGCCCTGCGCGGTCGCATCGGGGCAGAGGCAGCTGGCAGAGGAGGAGTCGTAGCGACATCGGGGTGCGCCACGCTGCGCTGGGGCACGATATGTTGCTCTGGGAACTTCACCGTGGAAGGTTCAGCAACTTCGAGCTCGGAGGGGCTCGCTGTCTCAGGCACTTGCTCTTCCAGCTCATCGTGGCCGTAACCGTCGTCGTAACCGTATCCGTATCCATAGCCGTATCCGTAACCTGCGGATTCGTTGGTGAGAGCGTTGGCCACGACACCGAGGACATTGCATCCGGTAGCTCGAAAACTATCGACGGCGCGGATGACCGAGCGACGATGGTTTTTCTCGGGACGCACAACGAGGATCGCCCCATCGACCAGTTGCCCCACAATCTGTGCGTCGCTAACCGCCAGTACCGGCGGACAGTCGACGATGACTCGGTCGTATTGCGAGTCGGCCCAAGCCAACAGCTCGATAAACGTTTTGCCACTGAGCAACTCTGCTGGGTTGGGACGACGCAGGCCAACAGGCAGGATGTCGAGCCCTTCGACATCGGTGTGTTGAACGAGTGGAGCAGCGGAATTCTCGGGCGGCTCGTCTGAGGCAAGCACATCGGCCACGCCGGGATGCCCTTTCAAGTTCACGAGGGCAGTGAAACCGGGACGGCGCAAATCGGCATCGATTACAAGTGTACGTTTTCCTGCTTGTGCGAATGCGACCGAGAGATTGGCTGAAATCGTTGTTTTTCCATCGCCCGGCTCGGAGCTGGAGATCAAAATTCGATCGCAAACATCTCCGCCGAGCGACAATGAAGTTCGCAGTGTGCGGAACGCTTCCGTTTCGACCGCAGTGGGCATTGCATTGGTATGCACCGTGGCCAAACCTTCGCCGGGGAGAGCATCTAACTTGCGGACCATCGCTAGCAGAGGGACCCCCAACTGCGAGGACATTTCTTCCGGTGAATTGAATCGATCATCGAGTACGTCTTGCACGTAGACAATCAGCCCTCCCGCAAACGTGCCTCCCAATAAACAGAGTGCTGCCACAAATCGTAGTTGAGGCGTGACCGGGACTTTGCTGGGAAGGGGTTCGCGCACGACGGTCGCTTTGATCGGTGCTTGGACCTGGCTAATGTCGATGCTGGCAATCTTGTTGGAGAGCGAATCGTAAAGCGACTCTTTGCGAATCACGTCGCGTTCAAGCATCCGCAGTTGCACCAGGTCGTTGCTATGCCGCGCGGCTTCGGCGCGAGCGAGCTCGAACGATTCCAATAGTTGCTTTTCTTGCTGACGGGCTTGTTCGACAGATTGCTGCAGCATGTTGACAATCGATTGCGTGGGCACGGCACTCCCCAGCGAGTCCATCCGCTGGCTCGCTCCCGAGTGGTAGGTTGCCAGGTACTGCTGCAACGAGCCAATTTGCTGCCTTAGCTCGGTCATACGCGGATGGTTGGGCCCAAGATCTGTGGAGAAATTTTGCAATTGCTCTTGGGCGGCAAGCAGCTTTTTCTGCTGTTCGCTGAGCAGTTGCATGTCTTGCGCACTTAGTCCCATTGAAGCGAGCAACATCTGTCGCCCCAACGATTCTTCAATGCCCATTAGCTGCTGGTTGATGTCTTTTCCCTGCCTGAGGGCATCTTCGACCGAAGCCAATGCGGCTTGCGCTTCGAGTCGACGTTCTTGCGCGTCGAGCAGTGCGTCATTGAGTCGAATGGCCCTTTGGATCATGGGCTCAACGACCCCATCTTCGGAGGAGATTGCTAAGTGCCCGACCCGTTGTCGAAATTGTTGCAATTCGATTTGCCGTTGGTTGAGACCAAGCTGGAGCTGATCGCGCTCGTCGGTGAGCACGGTAATAATGTCCCCGGCGGCACCTTTGTGGTTCTTTTCGACAAAGTCCAGATACGACTGAATCACCGCATTGACCACGGCCTCGGCAGCTTCGGGATGTCGAGAGCGATAGCTCACGTCGATAAAGTTGGTCTTGCGCGTGATTCGCGCGCTAAGCCGACTGGCGATGATCTTAGCCCAATCCTGTCGCGGTTTGCCCTGTAGGTCGATGCGATGTTCGGGAGCAAGCTGACGAATAGCTTGCTGGATCACGATCGGGCTGATCACCAGTTCGCGATGCGTGGCCATCGTGTTGCCGGAGTTATCGGTATCGCCCATCGCCGCGAGATGATCAAGCTTCTGCTCTACGATTAACAGCTTGGCCGACGATTCGTAGTAGCGTGTTGCCAGGAGATAGTACGCCGCCCCAGCCAGTAGAAAGCAATAGAGCGTCGTGAACATCACCTTCTTGCGATGGCGGAAAATTTGCAGCAACCGCATCACCACGGGGATAAGTTCGTTGCCCGAAGTGGCTCGTGGCTCGGTATAGACCAAGTTGTTCGATTCTTGATTAGTCACGCGATGGGGCTCAAGACAAGGAGGGGAATGTCCGGAAGAAATTCGCTAAAAGACGCTGTTACTTGCTACGCCGAAGCTCAAGCGGAAGAACTGTTGAAGGGTATCGACAATCGCGGTCGCGGGGGTTTGTTCGATGCTGATCGTATCGCCTGGTGCGAGGCGCAGATTCTCGAGGCCGTTCTGTTTTGCTTTCGAAATGCTGGCCTGGATGACGATGGGTTCGGGTTGGTTCTCCATGTGACGGATCACAAACACCTTGTCAGCAACGCTTGAACTCTGGCCACCTGCTAGGGCGATCGCATCAAGCAAATGCAAGTCTTGATCCAATGGCAAATCGAACTGCCCGGGGTCCTTCACCAGTCCCGCGACATAAACAACTTCCTGCTTACGCGGTACGACCCGCACGATGTCTCGGTCAGAAAGATGGTAGTCTCCGCCGGTCAAGGGCACTCCACTAGACAAGTCGATCCGCACGGTTTGCGATGCTAGCCAACCTGGCTTTGATGCTTGAGGTGAGGGGGGGCGGCCGACCGCCTGGTAAGCAGCGAGTTGGAGTTCACTCGATTCGTCGCTCGTAGCTGGGGTCTGGGTCGCGTCTTGTGCCGTTTGGTTGAACTTTGGCTGCTTGATGATTTCTACGACCGAGTCTGCTTCTTCAGTCAGCCCCCCTGCGGCAGCCAGGGCACTGATCAAGTCGCTACCACCACGCGGCAACTCGTGAACACCTTGCTCTTTGACTGCCCCCAACACGGTGACTCGGTTGACGGCTTTAGATTTAATCTCCACGGTGACTAGCGGATGCAAGTACATCCCGCGCTGGATTGCCAGATTCGTGATGTTTTGGCTCGCGTCGAACGCTTCGAGGCCTGCCACCGGCACGGGACCAATCACGGGAACGTCCACCATACCGTCGTCCGCCACTCTCGCTAGCACCGGTTCGATTTTCTCTTCACTTCGCCCCGTGGCAACGGTAATTTCCAATAAGTCGCCCGGCGCGAGCATAGCCGCCCCTGCTCCCGGTGCGGCCACTTGTGCGAGGTTCAAAGTTGGTTTGGCGTTGACCGAAGCGGTGCGAAACTCGGCCGGCAAACGCTCCGCTTGAAACGCTGCCGATTGACAACCGGCGAGCAGAGTGAAGCCCACGAGCGATGCATATCGCCAGCGCTGGACATTCTTTGCTTGGGGAAGACGCATCATTCGTTTCATCGGCGGTCAGAGAGTTCGATTGGCGAAAAGTGGTCGTAGCAGGCAGCTGGACAGTAAGGAAGCGAGTACTGCTGCCCATCATTCCCTTGCCAGATGTTGTGGCGAGTAAATACTGTTTGCTGCTGTTTGCTGCAAGGCCTTTCGCGTGGCTATCGCTTCAACTGGGAAAGCTTTGGCAGCACGCTAGCAGAGCCTGTAAGGGATGCTAAGCCAGGGCAAGCTGGCGTTGCCGCGGCTGGGCTTGTTTCCTAATCTCCCGCTCGACGCAGTTGGTCTGACTGCGCGCCTACCCGAGCAGGACTAGCAGGATCGCATGGCAATGAATTTTGGATTGATTGGTGCTGCTGGTTATATTGCACCCAAACATCTCAAGGCTATTCACGAAACGGGCAATCAGTTGCTAGCCGCCGTGGATCCGCACGACTGCGTGGGGCGGCTTGATAGTTTTTTCCCCGACGCGCGTTTCTTTACCGAGATCGAAAGGTTTGATCGCTTCTTGGAGAAATGTCGCCGCGGTGGCGAAGAGCAGCGTGTGCAGTACGTGAGCGTTTGTTCGCCCAATTATTTGCACGATGCACATGTGCGCTTGGCATTACGAGTCAAAGCACATGCGATCTGCGAGAAGCCCTTGGTAATTTCACCCTGGAATCTCGACCAGCTGGAAGACCTGGAAGCAGAGCACGAACGCCGCGTCCACAGTGTGCTGCAGTTGCGACTGTTGCCGTCGCTTGTCAAGCTGCGCGAAGAACTTCAGGCCCAAACGGCGCACGAGCGCGCCGACGTTTGTTTAACCTATATCACACGCCGCGGACGTTGGTACGATGCATCTTGGAAGGGTTCACACGGCAAGTCAGGCGGTGTGGCGTTGAACATTGGCATCCATTTTTTCGATCTGTTGCACTGGTTATTTGGCGAAGTGGAACAGAGCAAGGTCCATCTACAGAGTTCACGAAAGATGGCGGGTGTGTTGGAACTTGAGCGTGCCCGAGTGCGTTGGTTTCTCTCGACTGATGCCGACGACCTGCCTGATCAGGTGGTCGCCGAAGGTGGCTATGCTTACCGCTCGATGACCTACGAAGGCCAGGAAATTGAGTTTTCCGGTGGTTTCACCGACCTACACACGCGGGTCTACGAAGAAATTCTGGCCGGTCGCGGCACAGGAATTCGCGAAGCACGCCCGTCGATCGAAATAGCGCACTCCATTAACAAGAGTGACACAGAAGCGAGCCTTGCCGATGCACACCCGCTAGTGTCGCGAGTATCCTCCATCAGTCTGCCCGGCGTACGCCGGCAACCTACCAAGGCGGCGTAACACTTCTGCCGTGTTGATAGTCGCGCACTACTGTCATCGTATCCTCTACTATCCGTGCTGACCCGAGTCGATACTGCTCTCATGAACGACGACATAAAATATATCGTTCACGAATCTTCATACGTCGACGAGGGTGTGGTAGTTGGCGTGGGCACTTGCATATGGCATTTTTGCCATATTCTTACCGAAACGACCATCGGCGAACGCTGTCGTATTGGGCAAAACGTCGTGATCGGTCCACGCGTAGCAATTGGCAACAATGTAAAAATACAAAACAACGTTTCCGTTTACGAGGGCGTGACGCTCGAAGACGACGTGTTCTGTGGCCCGTCGATCGTGTTTACGAACATCAACACGCCCCGCTCAGCCTTCCCGAGAAATAAGCCTGAAGACAATCACCCAACCTTGGTCAAACGGGGCGCAAGCCTTGGTGCGAATGCCACGATCTTGTGTGGCACCACGGTCGGCGAACATGCGCTCGTTGGTGCGGGTTCGGTGGTGACCAAAGACGTCGCGCCTTACGCGGTGGTCTACGGCAATCCTGCGCGACAACGTGGCTGGGCGTGTGAATGTGGCATCGTGCTCAATGTCAAGAGCGGTTGTGCTCAGTGCACGGAGTGCAACCGCCATTACGTCGAGCAAAGTTCCACCTGCTTGGTTCCCACCTCTACACGACCCCCTGCATCGGTGGCTTAGCGTCATTCACTTCAACCAGAACGACCAATGATTCCCCTCTGCGATTTACGAAAACAGTACGCGGCCCTCAAGGAAGAGATCGACGCTGCGATGCAGCAAGTCGCGACAGATGCACGCTATATTCTCGGCCCCAATGTGCGAGAGTTCGAGCGGGAAATGGCCGACTACTGTGGCAGCCGTTACGCCATTGGCGTGGGTAGCGGCACCGACGCGCTGACGCTGGCGTTGCGCGGGTTGAATGTCGGTGCGGGCGATGAAGTCATCACCACTCCGTTTACCTTTATCGGCACGACCGAAGCGATTTGCGTGGTTGGAGCGAAGCCTGTGTTCGTCGACATCGACCCGCACACCTACAATATCGACGTGCAACAAATCGAACAGGCGGTGACACCGCGGACCAAGGCAATTCTCCCCGTTCATCTCTACGGCCAGCCATGCGAGATGGATCGCATTGTCGAGATAGCAGAGTGGCATGGTCTGGATATCGTCGAAGATTGCGCTCAAGCCATTGGTGCTACGCATCGCGGGCAGCAAGTCGGTACCTTCGGCAAGGCGGGTTGCTTCAGCTTTTTTCCCAGCAAGAACCTTGGCTGTTTTGGTGATGGAGGAATGGTCGTCACTGACGATCCGCAAGTGTACGAACGGGTTGAAATGCTTCGTCGCCACGGTGGTAAGGTAAAGTACCACCACACAGAGATCGGACTCAATAGCCGGCTCGACGAATTGCAGGCTGCCATTCTGCGTGTGAAGTTGCCACACCTCGACTCCTGGAGCGCAGCTCGCCGCCGCTGTGCGTATCAATACAACCAATTGCTGCGTGGTATGTCCAGCGTTGAAAGTCCTGCCGAAATTCCCTCGGTCGAGGCCGTTTATCATCAATATACAGTTCAGGTTGAGAACCGCGATGCGGTAAGCTCGCTCCTGACTCAAGCTGGTATTGGGAACGCGGTGTACTACCCAGTCTCGCTGCATCTGCAAGAGGTCCATCGCAATTTGAACTA
The DNA here is from genome assembly GCA_965230685.1 of Bythopirellula sp. Classification (GTDB taxonomy): domain Bacteria; phylum Planctomycetota; class Planctomycetia; order Pirellulales; family Lacipirellulaceae; genus Bythopirellula. Next base: position 5,556,283 of record CBDDLO010000002.1, on the reverse strand, counting down.
TCGACTGGGCAGCTTCCCCCACGCTGAACATGCGAGCAATCGCTGCCTCAGCCTGCCAATGTTCCCAGAGTTAGAGGCTGCCCAACAAGAACGTGTGTTTGAGGAACTATCCGAAGCGGAAAGCACTTTGCAGCCCGTCCTCTCAGTGAAACAAGCCGGTTAGGCTTAAGGAAAAACCTATGCCACTCATGCTCAAGAAATCACTGCGACGTGCCTGGTACCAACTGCCGGAATCGCGGATGAAGGACTTTGTCCGCATGGGATGCGGTCTATGGGCACTCAATCCGCTGCGGCATCCGATGCTGCAAGAGATCAACCAGTTACCGATTGCCGAAGTTGGTGAGTGCGAAGATGGCACGCGGACGCTACGTTTGACGGACGGACCGACGTTTCACAACTTTGGCCCGAAACAGATTGAACTTCCCGCTTGTACCTATACCTACTTGCATGCCTATTTGAAGGAGGATCAGCAAAGGGTACTCCCGCAGGAATCGATGGACATGGCGGCTGACGTTGTGTGCCGCTATCTCTATCCGCATGCCGATCCGACAATCGCTCCTCCCTACCCGAGCCGAGAGCGGGGCACTTTCCACCCGCAGCATCGCGATACGATCGAAGACATTCCCGACTTGTCCTTGGCTGAGAAGCAAGAAATGACTGATCGGTTTCGACTGGAGGCGGGCGACGTGGTATTGGACGTCGGAGCTTATCTCGGTTACGGCGCGATGCGTTTGAGCGAACAGGTCGGCAAAGAAGGAAAAGTCATTTCCGTCGAGGCCGATCATCGAAACCAGGGAATGTTCGAGAAAAACATCCATGGAAATGGAATCAAGAACGTCTCGCTCGTACCGCGAGCGATCTGGAGCGAGCGGGGTCAGCAAGAGATTTTTTGGAATGACTCGCAACTAAACAGCCTTGTCGATGGAATAGTCTTGCAACGAAATACTCGCACAGTCGAAACCGACTCGGTAGACAATATCGTGGAAGATCATAACCTCGGTTCCGTCTCGCTCGTGAGTTTGACGGTCAACGGTGCTGAGATCGAAGCATTGCGAGGTATGCAAAACACGTTGCGGGATTATCGCCCGCGGCTTTCGATTGCCGGTTGGTACGAGCGTGGCGGAGAGCCGATTCACCGCCAGGTGACCGAGATGCTCTGTGAGTACGGCTATAGGACGCAACTGGGACGGTATGGACGGGTGTATGGTTGGCCGGCAAGTTCTCGATAGGTGGCAATGCAATGATTGGGCAACACAATTCATGCCGTATCGAGCAGCCGTCGCGCCCCGCGATTCCTTCCAAACGGCGAGCACTCGCGCTTCAGTTTGGCTCGGAAGTGAGTGAAGTCGTGCGGCGACGAATCACCTATGCCCTGCAAACGTTTTGCGCTGTTTACGCGTACGAATTCGCTACGGAATCTAATGAAGATGCGTTGCGGTTGAGTTACGGTGGCGAACATTCGGAGCTGCCACTTTGCGCCGGCTACAATGCCAGGCCGCTCACAGAGCCGGCACCCGAGCCCAGCACCGGGTTCGTGCAGGGTATGCGATTTCCCCGTTTTCATCCCACCACGCGTGGGGATACCGATTGGTTGGGGGAAATTTTCGAGTGGATCTCTGCAGCCGACGAGCAGGCGATTATCGAGCGCGACTCGGTGGGGAGGATCCCCTATTCGGCAACTCTGCACGGACGCTACGGGTTGGACCCCTGTGTTCCTTACGCGTCTGTAGCCATGGAATCGCTGCATGCATTGATCGCGAAACATACAGGTGAACCGGTGACACGCGGCAAGTGCGACATCGTGGCTACCCACGACGTTGATTTTCTACCGATCTCTGCACGGACGGCTTTCAAGCGATTTCTCAAAAACATGGCCATCGCCGGCGTCGCCTATCGGGATCCGATGCTCTTGGCTTCGATTCTTTTCTCAGGACTACGGCGATTGGGTAAAAAGCACCATGTCCTCGATTGTCTGCTGCCCATGCTCGAGCGAGAACGCGAGTTGGGTATCGCGTCAACCTGCAACGTCCTCTGTCGACAGGCGCATCGCCGCGACGGGAATTATGCAATTGAAGATTCTTCCACCGCGGGCTATCTGAGAGACATGCAAAGCCGCGGCGTCGAAATCGGGTTGCACGGGAGCTACACGAGCCTGGATGCTCCAGGCTTGTTGGCGGACGAATACCTCAGGCTGTCGCAACTCGGAATCGATGCGAGCGGGGGTCGCCAGCATTGGCTCCGCTACCGTGATCACTCGCTGTTTGAAGAGCTAAGCCGTGCAGGTGCGGATTACGATTGCAGCGTGGGTTATTCCGAGCGTATTGGTTTCCGCTCGGGAGCATGCTTCAGCTATGCCCCTTACAATTTCCGCGAGGAATCGGCTTATCCCCTGTTGGAAATACCGCTTGTCGTGATGGATTCGGCCCTGTACTGCGAGAGCCACGACCCGCGCGATTGGTCTGCTCAGTGCAACCGGGTGCTAGAGATGGTACGCAAATTTGGCCGCGGCGGTGTGAGCATCTTGTGGCACGATACCGTATTTCACGGAGGCCAGTTGCCCCAAGGCATTGCCGACTTGTACTGGGCGCTGAAGCAAGATGATGAGAATTGGATCAATGCGGGGCAGTTTGTCCAAGCAGTCTGGCACCACTTTGTTCGTGCTGGACTCCTTGCCGAGGGGCGGCATGGAAAATCCTCGCAGGTGGCCGCGTGATCAATGGACTTCAAAAACTGGATCGCCGTGCGCTAAAATTCTTGTGGCCCTATTGTTCATCGGCAATCGTGATCGCGTGTGGTTTGCTCGTGTTTTACTTGGCCGCGCGGCTCTTTGGCGTGGATGGCTTTGCTGAGTACGCTTTGTCACGCCGCACCATTTCCTTCGTCCAGCCTCTGCTGTTCCAAGGCTTTGGACTAGCTTTGACTAGGCAAGTTGCGATGGCTGAGGCTCAGGCGGAAGGCCGGAGTCCGTTCACCTACTTGCTGGCCACTTCACTCATCTTCGCGGTGTTCGTTTTGGTGCTTAGTTTGGTCTCGTTGTGTTTTCCCGTGGTGCTAGCGAGGGTATTTTTTGGCTCTCCGGACTATAGCCATCACATCGGTCCACTTGTGTTTGTCCTTGTTGGCATGGCTTTGCATGGCGTGGTATGGGCCTACTGGCGGGGGCGGATGTGCATTGGGCTAGCATGTTTGTTGGAGGCATTGAATTTGGGCCTCTTTCCACTGGCGTCGTTCGCGCTCGCCCACAACCCGGCAGAAGTCTTCTATTGGTCCGGTCTACTCACAACGCTCTGTGCCAGCGTGGCCCTTTGCGCGATCGTCTGGCACGAAAGGCAACCGCTGGCGCTCATGCGGGAACACACGCATGATCTGTTTCGTTACGCGGTCCCAAGGATTCCTGGGGCGTTTGCTCTGGCGGCGTTGCTGGCGCTGCCGGCAACGATTTGCGCGCACGTGGCGGATGTCCAGTACGCAGGGTTCGTTGCGTTTGGTTGTTCGTTGCTTGGGCTGGCTGGCTCGCTCATCTCGCCGTTAGGAGTGGTATTGCTACCTCACAGCACGAAGATGATGGCCGTTGGACGTATTGGCGATGTGAAGCAGATGGTGCTTCAGTTGCTAGCATTGGGCGTGGGCGTGTCGCTGGTTGTTGTATTGGGCGTAGAAATATTTGCGGAGAGGACAGTCACCTACTTCCTCGGAGCGCCTGACGCAGACCTGGTGTCGATCGTGCGGGTGATGATCTGTTCTACAATACCATTTCTGATTTACATCTCGTTACGGAGCGTGCTGGACGGAGCAAGCCGTCGGGCGCTCAATTCCAGAAACTGTCTTGTCGCACTGCTGACCTTGCTGCTATTCTCCGCCGCGACGTACTGGCTGGGCGGCGGCGTGCAGCTCATCTTGTTAGGGTCCGTCGGCTCGATGTGCGTATTGGCGATGCTCACCCTGTTAGAAACCTATCGTGTGCTGGGTGGCCCTGCGCTGAAGTGATGCTGCACTTGTGGAAAGGCAATCTGGATGTCGTTAGCGAGTTTCGTGGAGCAGATCGTCCGGATGAGCACTAGCGCCTATCGCGCGGGCCGAGGGCGTCGCCTACATCGCAATAATCCAGAGTTTTGGCAAACACTGCCGCAAAGAGTATTGGAGGAAGCTCCCTGCACTTTTGTGCTCTCCACAGGCCGGTGCGGAACGCAGCTGCTAACCAAGGTGCTGCGTCGCTGTGGAAACGTCGACGTGAATCATCACACCGAACTCACCAGCGAATTGCAATACGCGTCGCGCGTGGCTTACGAAAATGGGGAACTATCGGACCCAGCCTTTGAGCTCGCCGCCCTTTGCAGTCGTTTTGAGCCGATACAGACCAGTTTTCTGCAAGACCGAATTTTTGCGGAGACGAACAATCGCATCACGCTTCTTGCTCCAGCCCTGCGGAGAGTTTTTAAGAACGCACGCTTCATTCATCTAGTACGAAATCCCGTCGGATTCGTGCGTAGTGGACTGAACGCAGGATTCTACTCGGGAGGGTACTACGACACGGGGCGACTCACGCCTAAGGATGCGCTGGTGAGACCTCGGTGGGAAAACTATTCGCGGCTCAAGAAAATTGCCTGGTTGTGGAACGAGACGAATCTGTTCATAGAAAATTTTAAGTCATCAGTCCCAAGCGATCGATGGCTTACGGTGCATTCTGAAAAGCTGTTTAAGCAACCCGACGTGGTCAGGGAGGTTGTTGACTTCGTTGGTGGCCGTCCCTTGCGAGCGAAGACTCTCGAGCGACTCGCCGCTCGTAAAGTGAATGCTGGCGCGCAGGGCGGATTACCGTCGTCGCTAAACGACTGGCCAGTGGAAGATCAGGCTGAGATGCTCGACTCTTGTCCATTGGCTCAGCGGTACGGATACATAATGGAACTCCCAACTCTCCGCCACAGCGCTTAGCCCCACTCGAGTTGCCACCTCCCATGCCTGCCGCCACCATGCCTCACGCCTTGGCTCGACCCCACTATGAAGTCCTCAATGCCAAGCTGGCGGGTGCGACGGTTGCCTGCTTTTTGCTGGTAGGACGCTGGAGTCCCGAGCGCCTCTTGGGCATCGATTCCCTGAGGTATTACGAGCTGAACTACCGCATGTTGCTCGAGCCGCGACAGTGGGTGCTCGCAATCTTGCTGCTCACAATCTTGCTGCTACGTTTTCCGCGGCAACGCGTTCTGGGCCGGTACGAACAAGAGACGGCCCGCTTTCGTCGTTCGGCGTTCCGTTACCTGGGATTACTATTCGTATACTTCATTGGTTCAGCCGCATGGGCGCCCGACGCTTCTTTCGCGCTGCTCAAAGGGTACGAAACCTTTCTAACGCTTGGCGTGTTGGTTACGATCGGGCTGTGGCACAATTCCACGGCTGCAGATTTATTTCTACGCTCATTTTGGCAAGTACTCTTTGCCTTGACGGGATTGTTGGTGGTATTGGCATTGTATTCGCTGACTACAGGGCGGCTTGCCGTTTTGGGCGGCGGGCCCAATGTGTTCGCGCGGTTGATGTTCTTATTTGCCGCGGCCAGTTTAGGTGTGTCGGCTCGCTTTCGAATCCTGGGATTAGTGTTTAGTGTCATTGGATTCGCACTGGTCGCTCTCTCTGGCTCGCGCGGTGGGTTACTAGCTGCCGTGGTGGGAGGGTTCGCATTTCTTTGGATGGAACGAGCGCGCATTAGCTCCAAGTTAGTGGTCGTCATGGGGGGCGTGGCAACCGCCGCGATGGTGTTTGTTTTTACTCCGCTGGGCCGGCGCGTTTACGATGTTTTTTCCTATCGAATCTTGGAGCTTACTCTGCAGGAAGGTTACACATCGGATCGGGATGTCCTGTTCGAGGAGGCGATGGAAGTGTGGATGCAGCAACCACTGTTGGGCACGGGGATATCCGGTTGGGCAGCCTTGCAGTGGGCAACCGCCGAGAGCATGTCCTCGCATCCGCACAACCTATTCAGCGAAATTTTGAGCGAAGGCGGTGTGATCGCCGGTTGCTTGCTCCTCTTGGCCATGTACAAATTTTTCCGCTATATCCAGCGGACCCGCGACTACGTGCACATCCCTAGCATCGCGAGTGCCGCCATGTTTTTTGCGGCTGCCCAATTCAGTGGCGACTTCTTCGACAGTCGTGGGATATTCATCTGTGCCATGCTCGCGACATTCCCCTATGTTTGTCGAACGCCCAACATTGCCAGCATTCCGGCAAAGACGAACCGTACCAAGCACACTCCCTCAACTCGAACGACTAGGCCATGCAAAGCCTCGATTTCCGGCAATCGAGCGGCGTGAGAAGCAGGTGGAAGGAAGTTGCAAACGCAGGATATTACCAACCACCGTGCCACGACCGCCTGGGAGTCGAACCACCAGGCTTTAGATTGGGTCGTATGCTTCCTGACGATCGCGGCTCGGCAAAGTTCCCGGAGTTTTTCTTGCCAGGCATGAGTATCGAGAATTGCCTCCACCACAGGAAAAGACTTTGATGTAGACAGACCTGGGGGTCAGCTTTAGGCTCTGCACCTCAGACTCGCAGCTCAACAGAAACTCGCAGCGGTTTTATGGACACATTCTTCACAGGTAAACGTGTGCTAGTGCTGGCACCGCACACGGATGATGGCGAATTCGGCTGCGGTGGCACGATTGCACGTTTTGTTGAGGCGGAGGCCGAGGTTTACTACATGGCATTCTCTGTCTGCGAACAGTCTGTGCCCGCAGGGTATGCCGAAGATGAATTGCAGCGTGAACTGCTCGACGCGATGCAGGTGTTGGGCGTGCCTCGCAAGAATACGTTGATCCACCGCTACCCCGTGCGACGTTTGCATGAGAGTCGTCAAGAGATTTTGCAGTTGATGATCGACGTGAGACAACGGATCAACCCGGACGTGGTATTTATGCCCTGCATGACAGATTGCCATCAGGACCATCAAACGGTCTCTTCCGAAGGGTTGCGTGCGTTTAAGCACTCTACGCTATTTTCGTATGAAATGCCGTGGAACAATCTTTCGTTGGCGACCTCCTCGTTCGTGCTGCTCGAAGAACAGCACTTGCAACGCAAGATCGACGCGTTGGCATGTTACAAAACCCAAGCCAATCGTCCCTACGCCGACGACGAGTTTCTGCGCGGGTTGGCCCGAGTGCGTGGAGTGCAAATCGGCGGTCATTACGCCGAAGCGTTTGAATTGGTCCGCCTGGTATTAGGCAAGCCAACCAACGTGGTTGCCGCGAGAGCGACCACTGACTTGGCGGCGTAGTCGAAGCACCGAGAACACCATGCGAATCGCATTTGCCGGCAGCAAGACCACAACGCTCGAATGCATGAGCGAGTTGCTAGCCGACGGTTTCTCTCTCGACTTGCTGGTTACGCTCACGCCCGAGCAGGGAAAGCGATTCCAGGTCGCCGGGTACATGGATCTAACGCCCTTCGCCCGTGAGAATAGTATCCCCGTCTACCACCCGGAAAGCTACAGCCTGAAGAAATCGCAGGATGAGCAGCACTTGATCGCGGAAAAAATCGACTGCCTGTTAGTCATTGGCTGGCAACGGTTGATCCCGCCGTGGTGGTTGAAGAACTTGGCTGCCGGAGCTTTTGGGATGCATGGCTCGCCGGAACCGTTGCCGCGGGGGCGTGGCCGGTCTCCGCTGAACTGGTCACTGTTGGAAGGCAAGACCAGCTTCTTAACGCATTTGTTTCGCTACGACGAGGGCGTCGACTCGGGCCAAGTGTTGGCGGTAGAGAAATTTGACATCAACGCCTGGGACGATTGCGAGTCATTACACTTCAAAAACCGTATCGCCATGAACCGGCTTTTGCGCCAACACCTGCCGCAGATATTGGAAGGCACCGCCACCTACCAAGCGCAGCCAACCGATATCGAGCCCACTTACTTCCCCAAACGCACGGCAGAAGATGGTCGCATCGAGTGGATGAACATGAGCATGACCACCTTGCACAATCATGTGCGTTGCCAAACGAAACCTTTCCCGGGTGCGTTTTCGTATTTGGCGAACTCCACAGTGCCATTTTATTTTTGGAAGGCTGTGCCGTTTGATAGCCGTATGACCTACGACGGTGTCCTACCAGGGACCGTGGTCGAGCGGTTCTACGATGACTCTTTCGTTGTTGCCGTTTGGGATGGGTCGGTGCGAGTCGTTGATTACACCGCGCCACGGGGTACCGTTCCGCAGAAGGGGCAGCGCTTTCACGACGTGCCGGTTGAGGCAAAGGTGTTAGCCACCGCGACGGCCAATGGTACGCTCGGCTTGTAACACGTAATCACTGAGAATCTCCGCGCATGCGAATTTGGCTGATCCAGGTTGCCGAGCCGTTGCCCATCGACGGCGAGAATGCACGATTGCTGCGGACGGGGATGCTTGCTGATTTGCTAGCCTCCCAAGGACACGAGGTGGTGTGGTGGACGTCAGCGTTTGATCATTTCGCCAAGGTGAATCGGTGTGAGCAAGCAGCGACAGTCGAAGTACGAGGCGGTTACGAAATACGCCTTCTGCCAGGCTGTGAATACCAGAAGAATATCTCGCTCCAGCGCATTCGCAATCACCGACAGGTTGCGCAGGCTTTTCGTCGCGAGTCTGAAGAAGCAACGATGCCCGATGTCATCCTTTGCTCGATGCCGACGATTGAGCTGAGTTTGGCTGCGACGGAATACGGAGTAAATTACAACGTGCCCGTTGTGCTAGATTTACGCGATCTTTGGCCTGACATATTCACCGACCATGCACCGCGGTGGCTGCGGCCAGCGATTCAATTGGCTACGAGGCCTGCCAGACGAGATTTGGCGAAAGCGTGTCGCACCGCTCGAGGATTGGTTAGCATGACCGATGATTTTCTGGATTGGGGGCTGCGGTACGCAGGGCGGCCGAGGAATGCGTCTGATCGCGTTTTTCCCCTAGCCTATAGCAGTCGGCCCCCCTCTACGGAGTCTCTGCAGCAGGCGGAAGCGTTTTGGCGAGCGCAACGAGTCGGCACCGATAACGAATTCGTCATTTGCTTTTTTGGCAATATCAGCACACGGTATGAGCTGCACGACGTAATTCGTGCGGCAGGGCAGCTGGAAAAGCAATCAGTAAAGTGCCGGTTTGTGATCTGTGGCAAAGGCGAGGATTTGGCGAACTGCCAGCAAATTGCCGCGGGGTTAAACAATGTGACTTTCCCCGGCTGGGTTGGCGCAGCGGAGATTTGGACGCTTATGCGTAAATCGAACCTAGGCATTGTGCCCTACCCAAGCAGCCAGGATTTTGTGCGTAATTTGCCGAACAAAGCCATCGAGTATCTCTCCGCGGGTTTACCGGTGATCTCCAGTTTGCAAGGCGAACTGGCCAGCCTGCTAGCAACGCACAACTGTGGTTTGACTTACGAAAATCGCAGGGTCGATGACCTTGTTCGCGCGGTTAACGATTGCTATGATTCCCGCGAAAATTGTGCCCGGATGGCCCAGAACGCGACAGCACTTTTCCGCGAGCGCTTTGTTGCCGAAACCGTCTATGGCCAGATGAGCGATTTTCTCACGCACCTCGCCGAAGAGAAGCGGCGAGCCGCGTAAGTCGATTCACTCCCGCGCGGTTTTGGCAAGGAAGCCAACCATTGGTCAAACGAACTTTCGATATCGTCGCAAGCGCCATCGGCATCGTGCTACTTAGCCCCGTGATGTTAGCGCTCTCGCTAGCGATTATGGTCGGCTCACCGGGGCCTGTGTTCTACCGGGGTGTTCGCGCGGGTCGCTATGGCAAACGATTTCGTATCTTGAAGTTTCGCAGCATGGTGATCAACGCCGAGCAGATCGGTGGGCCTTCCACGAGCGACACTGACCCTCGTATCACCCGTACGGGCCGACTGATGCGCAAGTGCAAGCTCGACGAACTTCCCCAATTGTTCAACGTGCTACGCGGCGAAATGAGTTTAGTGGGCCCGCGGCCTCAAGTGCCCGACTATGTCGCGCGCTATAGTGAGAAAGAACGTCAAGTGCTCGAAGTGCGGCCTGGTATCAGCGATTGGGCCTCAATTTGGAACAGCGACGAAGGCGCAATTCTCGCTGGCCACGAGGATCCCGACAAAGCCTACGACGAACTCATTCACCCAACAAAAATGCAGTTGCAATTGCTCTACGCGAAGCAACCAAGCTTGTGGGTTGACATAAAAATCATCTTGTACACGCTCTACGCAATGGTGGACCGCGATTGGGTACCAGCCGAAATTCGCAGCTATCCCAAACCGGGCGCAACCACGAGTGAAACTGCTCCCGGCTACGAAACCGTCACCGAACTGCCCGGCGCTCCTGTCCACGCTGAGCAATTGCAAATGCTCGATACGCGCTATGGCTGGGCGGGCGACTTGTGCGAGGGCAAAGAGGTATTGGAAGTCGCATGCGGCACGGGCATCGGATTGGGACACTTGGCCTCGCGAGCGAAACGTATTGTTGGCGGAGATTTTGATCCCCAACTTGTACAAATCGCCGAGCGGCAATATGGCGGCCGTATCGAAGTTCAAGAGATGGACGCCCAGTCGTTGCCGTTTGATGATGATTCATTCGATGTAGTGATGTTGTTCGAAGCGATATATTATTTGCAACAGCCGGAGAGGTTCGTGCAGGAAGCTCGACGCGTGCTGCGACCCAACGGCACACTGCTGGTTTGCTCCGCGAACTGCGAACGCCCCGATTTCAATGTGAGCCCCTTCAGCTATCGCTATTTCTCAGCCAGAGACCTGCATCAATTGATGGCGAGTTCAGGATTTGACACCACGATTTACGCGGGATTTCCCATCGAGCCTACGGGTTGGGTTGAAAGCGCGAGACAGGCAATTCGCACAGTCGCAGTGAAATTGCATTTGATACCCAAGACGATGAAGTGGAAGGCAAGGCTGAAGCGGTTGTTCTTCGGCAAATTGCAGGGGTTGCCCGCGGCACTGGGCGCAAACCTCCCCGAAAGACAGCCGCTTACCGAAATTTCCCTAGACGCGGCGACCCCCAACTACCAAGTCCTTTACGCCGTTGGGCGGCTCAAGGCCGAAGCAAGCCGCGTAGCGGCGTAACCAATTCAACTCCCATCACACTGCCAAGGAGGGCATCGTGTCGGCGACTCAGCAAGTACCGTTTTTCAATTATCCGCATGTGTTCACTGCAGACGAACAAGAGCTTACCGCGGCATTTCTCGACGTGAGCCGACGTGGAGCGTTCATTCAGCAAAACGATTTGGAAACCTTCGAGCATCGCTTGGCTGAGTATCTCGACGTGAAGTACGTGCTGGGTATTGCCAACGCGACCGACGCACTGCACTTGGCGATGCGAGCTCTCGATATCGGTGCGGGCGATGAAGTGATTTTTTGTTCCCACACCATGGTAGCCACTGCCGCGGCGATACATTTTGCCGGGGGGACGCCGGTGCCGGTCGAGTGTCGATCTGACCACTTGATCGACCCTGAAGCGGTCGAGCAGGCCATCACTCATCGCACCAAGGCGATCATGCCAACCCAGCTCAACGGCCGTACGACCGACATGGACGAGTTGCAACGAATTGCTGATAAGCACGGGCTAGACATTGTGGAAGACTCCGCCCAAGCACTGGGTTCTAAATTCAAAGGACGCGCAGCCGGCACGTTTGGCAAAGCGGGTTGCATCAGTTTCTATCCCGCAAAAACGCTGGGTTGTCTTGGCGATGGCGGATGCGTGATGACGAACGACGACGAAATGGTTCGGAAGCTCCAGTTGCTACGTGACCACGGTCGCGGCGAGAGTGGCGACGTAGAGATGTGGGGTCTCAATTCCCGACTCGACAATCTGCAGGCAGCATTTCTAAACATCAAGCTCGACAGCTACAACGGAGCGATTGCCCGTCGACGCGAGTTAGCGACGATGTACCAAGAGCAGTTGGGCGACCTAGAGCAATTGACTCTGCCGCCGGCTCCGGACAGCGAGACCGATCATTTCGACATCTACCAGAACTACGAGATCCAAGCAGACAACCGCGATTCGCTGCGTGCGCACCTGCAGGAGCAAGGTGTCGGTACGTTGCTTCCCTGGGGAGGTAAACCTGTGCATCAGTTTGCCGGCCTGGGATTCAAGCAAGAGTTGCCATACACCGATCGGCTGTTTGAGCGTGTGTTGATGTTGCCGATGAATACTTCATTGAGCGACTCGGATGTGGAGTATGTCTGCCACAGCGTACGCCAGTATTATGCGAATCAGCAACAGATGAGTGCCGCCTAATCAAACTTCACCCAGCCCCTCCGCCCTTTGAAAGAAGGGGGAGGGAGATTCCTACCAGGAAAGACCCATGAGCGCACCCAGCACCACAAAGAATTTCCGGACGGAAGCCGAGCTTCAAGTTGGCGCGTCCATTGCCAATATTTTTGATGCTTGCACAGACTCGACAGAGGAGAAGCTCGAAAATTTTCCAAAGTATGTACGCCGACAGCATCTCAAGCGGTTTTTGGCACAGTATGAAATTTTCAAAATGGCGTTGCCAGTGAAAGGCTCGGTCGTCGAGTGCGGTGTTTTTCGCGGCTTTGGATTCATGAGCTGGGCGAAACTCAGCACGATTCTCGAGCCGGAGAATTTCACACGCCGCATTTACGGCTTTGACACGTTCAGTGGTTTTCCCTCGATTGCGGGCAAGGACGAGAATGTTCGCGATGCCAACGTCGTTGCCATGCCGCAGACGGGTGACTTGTCATCAAACTCCAAAGATGAACTTGAAGCACTTGTCGAACAGTACGACCATGACCGCTTTCTCGGCCATATGGACAAAGCACACCTCATTGCCGGCGATGCGAGCGAGACGATTCCCCAGTTCGTCGAAGAACATCCGCACTTGGTCGTGAGTCTGCTGTTCTTAGATTTCGATCTATACGAACCAACCAAAGCGGCGATCGAAAATTTCGTCCCGCGGATGCCCAAAGGGAGCATCTTGGCATTCGACGAACTCGACAACCCAATCTGGCCCGGTGAGACGCAAGCACTAATCGACACGCTGGGTATCAACAATGTGCAGATCGAACGCCTCCCGTGGGATCCGTACATTGGCTTTGTAAGGATGTAATGAACATGCAAGACCAAAATTCTGAAGCACTGGCGAAGAAAATTCGCATACACGCTTTGCAGATGACCAGCCGCGGCGGGAGTTCGCACGTCGGCTCGGCACTGTCGATGGCCGACATTGTAGCCGTACTGTATGGTAAAGTCTTGAATGTTTATCCTACGGACCCTCGCAACCCCGAGCGTGATCGATTCATACTCAGCAAAGGGCACGCCGGTGCGATGGTGTATGCAGCGCTTGCCGAGACGGGTTTTTTTCCGATCGAGAAGTTGAATACACACTACCAAGATGGCAGCGACCTGAGTGGCCATGTCTCGCACAAGGGTATACCGGGTGTGGAGCTTTCCACGGGGTCGTTAGGCCACGGTCTCCCCGTTGGCACAGGGATGGCTAAGGCCGCCAAACTGCGCGGCGAAGAACACCGCGTGTTCGTACTCCTCAGTGACGGCGAGTGCGACGAGGGTTCCAACTGGGAAGCCATTCTGTTCGCCGCACATCACAAACTGGACAACCTAGTCGCGATCGTGGACTACAACAAGATTCAAAGCCTCGCGCCGGTATCGGAAACCTTGGGGCTAGAACCCTTCACCGACAAGTGGCGCAGCTTTGGTTGGAATGTGGTCGAAACCGACGGGCACGATCACGACAGCCTCCGCACAGCGCTCGCCGTGACGGCTATTCGAACAGATCAACCCACTTGCGTGATTGCTCACACGGTAAAGGGTAGGGGCGTTTCATTCATGGAAAACAGCGTGCTGTGGCATTACCGCACGGCGCGCGGTGAAGAATTCGACGCAGCCATGCAAGAACTGGAGGGCGTAGCATGAGAGATCGTTTCATCGCACGACTGAGCCAAATGGCGGAACGCGACCCGCGGATCATGCTAATCACAGGCGACCTGGGCTTCTGTGTACTCGATGAATATCGGGAGCGGTTTCCCGATCAATTCATCAACGCAGGGATCGCCGAGCAAAACATGGCAGGGCTCGCTACGGGGCTCGCGCTGGAGGGCTACATTGTCTACACCTATTCGATCGCGAACTTTGTGTTCATGCGTTGCCTGGAACAAATCCGCAACGACGCCTCCTACCACGATTGCAATGTGAACGTGGTGAGCGTCGGCGGGGGTTTCAGTTATGGCGCCTTAGGAATTTCGCACCATGCAACCGAAGATCTGGCGATCATGCGCTCGCTGCCGGGCCTGACGGTGGTCTCGCCCTGTGATCATTGGGAGGCGACTGAAGCAACCGAGGCCGTGGCCAACACGCCGGGAGTATCCTACCTGCGACTCGACAAATCGACGGCGGGTACCGCACTCGAGTGCGACGAGGAATTTCAACTTGGTAAAGCGCGAGTCGTGCGCGAGGGAACCGACTTAACATTAGCCGCTACTGGCGGAATCCTCGCGGAAGCCCTGGCGACCGCCGAGGAATTGGCTGCGCAAGGAGTTGATGCACGCGTGCTGAGTGTTCATACACTGAAACCACTGGACACCGATGCCTTCGCAGCAGCAGCCCGTGAGACCGGCGGAATAATAACGGTCGAAGAGCACACCGTCGCTGGCGGGCTTGGGGGTGCAGTCGCTGAGACGCTGCTGGAACAAGGTGCACGCCCTGGTTTCTTTCACCGCATCGGCCTACGGCAAGGCTTTTCGTCTATCGTCGGCAGTCAGCAGTATCTGCGCTCTCAGTACGAATTGGACAGCAATGCGATTACGGCGAAGGCGTTGGAATTAGTTGACGCAAAACCACTAGCGACACGGCTACGCATTCGAGCTGCCGCTTAGCTCGCCAAATTGCCGAGTTGGTCGAAGGCAGAGTCAAGGGCTGCCGCAACCTCATCCAAGGCGTTTTCCTCGTCTGAGATTGCTGCAAATTCGTACGATTCTTCCTGCAAGTCGTGGGCTTCTGTGGTTTCACCCCAAGCAGCGAAAGCGCTCTGTCCAACGGCCCGTTGATGGGCAAATTGGCCGCCTGTGGCGCGGTTAACTGCTTGCGAAAACGCTGAGCGGCCGAAGTTGTTGAAGTGCGGCTTTGCAGTGGCTGATTCGCCGCTGTCCACTTGTAGTGCAGCCACTGAGTTGAGGCCTGCCCCTTCGATAGCCATCGCTTCTCCGCTATCGCCGCCCTCTCCTGAAGACTCGCCGTTGGAGGCGACACCGAGCTGTTGGCTGCCCTGTTGCCCCAGTGCTAGTTCGCTGCCGAGGAAGAAACTACCAGTTTGCGTGTAGTTGGTACTGGCGCCTTGCAGAATCAGGTTGCCGGAGCCGTCCTGATACATGTTGTTGATGCCGGACCACGTTTGCACGCCATCGACGGTGACGTTTCCGTCGGTCGTTAGAGCGTAAGCAACGCCGTCGCTGCGCGTGGCAAATTTTTCGACGTTCGTGTCGACCGTGCTCCAGCTGCCACCGTTTTCCAACTTTTGCAACAGCCCGGTATCACCATGCCAAAAGAGGTCCATATTATCGACAACGTGGAAATCGTGCGTGCGTCCCCACGAGGGAACGCCGTTCACGTTGAGCATGTTGTCTTCGCCCATCGAGTAAATCTTCGATTTTGCGTTTGTCTCAAATCGCTCGGTATCGAAATCGTAGGTCTGCCAACCTTGACCCGAGTGACGCTGTAGAATTCCACTGGTCCCTTGCCAGATGAAATTGGTATTCGGCGCGAAATCGAAGTCTTGGGTCTTCGACCAGAGTCTGTTTCCATTGATGAACAGCCAGTTGTCGGAATCAAGTGTGTAGACGTCGCCGTTGGCCGCGGTGTCCGTTTTCACGATGATCGGCGCGGAAGATTCAAACGACAGCTCCGCATCATAGAATCCCAGGCCATTCGCACTCTCCACAGCCACCGTGTAGGTATTGCCTCCGGAGACGGTGAAGCTCAGTGCCCCATCCTCGAACGTACCTGTAGCCCCGTTGACCGTATACGAGCCCACAAAGTTGTGTGTCCCCGTGGCCGAGAAGCTCACCGTTCCCGATTCGCTGGCAGTGAAGCTGAAGTAATCGGAGTCGTCGAGTGTGCCAATGAGTCCCGATATCGATTCGCTTTCGCCGAGGGTTCCTAGGTCATGCGCTGTGGCTAGCGAAGAGCCGAAGTCGTCTTCCGGGATCAGCGCGTCGATGGCTGCGTCAAGATCCAAGCGATTGTAGTACGCATCGGTCGCTGAATCGTAGAATGACTCGGCCGTATCGATCATGTGGTCGTAAATCGTCTGCTGGGTGATGTTCGTTTGGCCAACAAACTCCATCGCTTCGCGGATGATCACGCTCGCACCGGCAACGTAGGGGGCTGCCATGCTCGTGCCAGAGAAACTAGCGTAGTCGTCGACCACGCCATTGTTGTTCCCCTTGTAATCGGGAACAGTGCTGATGATGCCGCGACCCGGAGCGGCGATCACGCGGGAGTTCCGCTGGCTGTAGTAGCTCAGCAACCCGCTATCATCGACCGACGCGACAGGAACGACGTGCGGGCTAGCCGCCGGGTAGCTCAAGCCGGGTTCGTTGTAGCTGGTGTAACTATTGCCCGCCGAGACCGAGACAAAAATACCGTCTTGCTTAAGCAGGTTGAATTCGTTCTCTAAGTTCGCCCAGCTGGGAATTGCATCGTCATTCCAAGTTGCCACGCCAAGCGACAAGTTTACTGCGGTGATGGGATTCTCAAAACTGTCGTGGTTGTTGTGTACCCACATGAGGGCATTCTCAACCCACGAGAAATATCCATTGCCCGCGTCATCGAAGACGCGTAGGCCGACCAGATCGACCCCCGGCGCAACCCCTTCGTGGTCTCCGCCACTCGCACCGACAATGCCCGAGACATGCGTGCCGTGTGAACCAGCGCCGCCGTCGTCGTAGGGATCCGCGTCGTTCTCGCCCGTAAAGTCCCAGCCGCCCACCACGCGGTAGTTTGCACCAAGCCCTCCACCTAGGGCGAAGTGGTCATAGGCGATCCCGCTGTCAATCACGGCGACGGTTTGTCCGGTGCCGTCGAAGCCGTAGTCGTTTCGGACCTCAGTCAATCCTGATTGGTCGTGCGCATTGGAGAGCGATTGCTCGATTCGCTCGAATTCTTTTTCGAAGGCTCGCTGACTTACGGAATCAATCCAAAAGTCGGCATCTCGCTGCAAATGGTGATCCAGAGCCGGCGGCTCTTCGTTGGCCGAGTGATGTTCGATCGCTGGCATTTCCTCGACGATCGCGTGGTGCTCGATTGCTCCACCAAGCAGACCGCCCAAGGGATCGGCCGACATGGCGAGCCGCTCTTCCAGGGTTTCCAGGTTACCGGACCAGTCGTGCTTTTTTTGGGCGTCCTTACGCATGTGTGTCCCCTCGCGACAACAACAGTTCGTCCGCCTGAGTGTCCACATTGCCAGTGGAAATTAAGGGACGAAATGAGTTCTTCAAATTTGAATGAAAAGCCGGTGGCAACGCCCAGGTGGGAAGGTTTGGCGAAGCCGAGAAAAGGTCTGTGCTGAGCTTACGCAGATTACCCGCGTCTGCTCACTACAAACCTAGTTCAAGATTTCCCGACAGGCGGGGAGCTTTTCAAGATAGAACGCGCGGAACCCCAGAGAGCGGAGTTCGAGCGTTCCGATTGTCGCGTTTTGAGGCCCTCTCCGTAGAGCGTGTTGACAACCATCCGCAGTGTCGTCGTTCGCGCTGATTTTAGACAACCTATTGTTGTCGTTTAGCCACACGTTGTTCGCTATGTTGTTTCATACGTCTGCCCATCAAAAATGTTCGCAGCCAGGTCCCCATATTCCTGGTGCGGCAACCCTACGCCTGCAGAGACAAGGGGTTCGCCCCTGCACTTCGCCGCCCGTAGCGGTTACGATAGTGAGTATCCCTGGCCGGTGAACTCGTGTCTAGTATCCCGGCAAACCCTACTCCGGAGGACATGAAGCATGTCCACTGACTTCGGCGATTTTGACAACGCAGAAACCATTGAGTCTGCCTCGCCCCTCCTCGACCAGCAGAGCCATTCCACCAATTCGGGCCAGTTTCGCGCTTCAGCGCGTCGATTGGTGGCGCTAATCGATGGCAGCGGTCCGGGGCATACCCAGGAAACGCGCGAGCTACTTCGGAAAAGATTGCGTATTGTCGCTATCTTATTGGCGGCAGGGTTCGGTGCGTTCTTGTTGCGCTCGCTCTGGTCGCTCGAAGACTATGCTACGGGACCGCACGCCGTGGTCTTCTACGCGCACATTGCGGTGACAGCACTGGTCGCTCTTATTGCCCAGCGGCTGTGCGCACGCTGCGAAAAAATGGAAGGCCATCTTCAATTGGCTGAGCTGCTGATTTTTGGAGGCTCTGCGGTTTTCTTTCTGCTGATGGGCTACCACCGATTGATCGCCAGTGCCCTACTAGGGGGTGGCCACTCGCACGTTCCTAACATTGCCGGTCCCTGGTCGTTGTTAATTTTTTCGTACGCTTTGTTTGTTCCCAATATCTGGCAGCGAGCGGCAGTGGTCATGAGTTTGATGGGTTTGGCCCCGGTGGCGACCATCGTGTTTGCCTACATGAATTCGCCGCAATTTGCTGAGCTGGCGGGGCTGGCGGATTTCCATGGTGTTTTCTTGGAGCACTTGATGGTCATGGCGTTAACCGTCGTAACCGCAACGGTGGGGGTAAAGAACATTGGTGCCTTGCGACACGAAGCCTTTGCCGCGCGTCAGCTGGGGCAGTATCGACTCAAGCAGATGCTCGGCAGTGGTGGCATGGGCGAAGTTTACCTTGCGGAGCATGAAATGATGAAGCGTCCGTGTGCGATCAAGATCATTCGCCCCGAAAAGGCCGGTAACCCCAAGGTTCTCGCTCGTTTCGAGCGTGAGGTGCAAGCTACGGCGAAACTTTCGCATTGGAATTCGATTGATATTTACGATTACGGCCGCACCGATGATGGCACTTTTTACTATGTCATGGAATTTTTGCCTGGCCACAACCTGGGCGAACTCGTCGAGGGACACGGGCCCTTACCCCCCGCGAGAATCGTGCACCTTATGCTGCAGATTTGCGATGCGCTAGCCGAAGCACACGAACAGGGGCTAATTCACCGCGACATCAAGCCGGCCAACATCTACTGCGCCATGCGTGGAGGGTTGTATGATGTCGCGAAGTTGCTCGATTTTGGTTTAGCCAAACCGACTACCGACTCCGAGGACGTTGGGCTTACGCAAGAAGGTTCGATCACCGGTTCCCCCCTATTTATGTCGCCCGAGCAAGCAACGGGCAGTGAGCAACTCGATGCGCGAAGCGATATCTACTCACTCGGCGCGGTCATGTACTACATGGCCACAGGCGAGCCCCCCTTCAACTACCAACAGCCGATCAAGGTCATGATCGCGCATGCTTCGGAATCGCCGCGCCCGCCGCGCGAATTGAATCCCGATATTTCCGCCGAGCTAGAAGAACTCATTCTCCGCTGCCTGGAGAAGCAACCCGAAGATCGAGTGCAGGACACTCGTGCCCTGCACGAGATGTTACAGCAAATCCGCACGGAAGAAATTTGGACAAGCTCGATCGCGGCTGATTGGTGGACCAACTACGGCTGCCCCAAACGCAAGGCGCTGGCGGAGCAAGTGTTGGAAATGGCCGCGGTGTGATTTCTAGCCTTGGTGGTGAACCTCCGAAGTGCTGACTCGCTCCTCAACATCGTTGCACACTACCCCACTTTCGACGCAGCCCCTCTCAGCGTAAAATGACGGGTTAACTTTACTTCATCCTTCTTAACAGCAACTCACCATGACCGCCCCCGCAGACTCTCCTCGCACCCTCTTCCAAAAAATCTGGGATAACCACGTTGTCCACTCCGAGGAGGGTCGGCAATCGATTTTGTATATCGACTTGCATCTCGTTCATGAAGTCACCAGCGCCCAAGCGTTCGAAGGGCTCCGACTGGCGGGGCGAGGTGTTCGACGTCCTCAGCGCACCGTTGCCACGGCCGACCACAATGTCCCCACTTCCGACCGCAGTTTGCCGATCTTAGATCAAGTCTCTAAGCAGCAAATCGATACGCTGCGGAACAACTGCCAAGAGTTCGGCATCCAGCACTACGATCTCAACGACCCCAATCAGGGCATTGTCCACGTCATCGGTCCCGAACTGGGTTACACGCAACCGGGAATGACGATTGTCTGTGGTGACAGTCACACTTCTACTCACGGCGCGTTCGGCGCTCTCGCGTTCGGCATTGGCACTAGCGAAGTGGAGCACGTCCTTGCGACACAAACCCTGTTGCAGTTCAAGCCCAAGACGCTCGAACTGCGTGTCGATGGCCAACTTCGATCGCACGTCACGGCGAAGGACATGATCCTGTACCTGATCGGTCAGATCACGACCGATGGCGGAACGGGATACTGTGTCGAGTACACGGGTGAAGCTGTGCGGGCGCTCTCGATGGAGAACCGCATGACAGTTTGCAATATGTCGATCGAAGGTGGAGCGCGCGCGGGAATGATAGCGCCGGACGAAACGACCTACGAGTATCTCCGTGGTCGACAGTTTGTGCCGCAAGACTTCGACGCGGCAATCGAAAAATGGAAGCAACTCCCCACCGACGAAGGTGCGAAGTATGACAAATCCCTGGTATTTAATGCCGCCGACATCGCACCGCAAGTCACCTGGGGAACCAACCCGGGGTTGGTGGTGTCGGTGGATACCAAGGTGCCGACTCCTGGCGACTTCGCGGATGCGACTGACCAAACCACAGCCAAAAATGCACTGGAGTATATGGGGCTTGACGGGGGCGAACCGATCACCGACTTAAAACTCGACCGCGTATTCATCGGCTCTTGCACCAATGCTCGTATCGAAGATCTCCGCGAAGCTGCAGCCGTAGCGAAAGGGCATAAGGTTTCGGGCCACGTGAGCGCGATGGTAGTTCCCGGCAGTGGCCAAGTTAAATTACAAGCCGAGGAAGAAGGCTTGGACCGCGTCTTCAAAGAAGCCGGTTTCGATTGGCGCGAGGCGGGCTGCAGCATGTGTTTGGCGATGAACCCCGACAAGCTAGCCCCTGGCGAGCGTTGTGCATCCACCTCGAACCGCAACTTTGAGGGCCGCCAAGGCAAAGGCGGCCGCACGCACCTGGTCTCCCCCGCCATGGCCGCCGCCGCCGCGGTGGCAGGGCATTTTGTTGATATTCGGGAGTGGAAATAAAAACATGGCCACCGTCCCTTCGCAACCCGGTTCTTCTCCAATGGGCTTAACGACATTCCCTGCGATCAGGTTATGGAACGAAGATGCTGGCAGTGCGCTCACAATTCCTCCTTCTGCCAACACTTGGGAAGGTTTCCGCGAATGGGCGCTGTCCGGCGACTTTCCCGAGCGGGGAAAAATCACCTATGTTGCAGGAGAATTGATTGTTGATCTGAGCCCTGAAAATATTGAATATCACAGCGATGTAAAATCCGAACTTTGCCGAGTTCTATTGAATCTCGTTCGTGAACAAAAAAAGGGAAGCCTCTACATCGACGGCGTTCTCATCTCTAACAATCGGGCCGGCGTTTCTAACGAGCCGGACATCCTGTACCTCGCCAAGGAAAGCCTGCAGTCGGGCCGCGCGAAGCTCACGCCTGCAAATGCAAGTCCAGAAAGCCACAAGGAAGTGGTCGGCACGGTCGATTGGGTGCTGGAGATCGTGAGCCCCAGTTCCGTAAAGAAAGACACAGTGCTGCTGCGTAAGGCATATTTTGAAGCCGGTATTGGTGAATATTGGATAGTCGATGTACGAGGCGAGGCGATCGAGCTTGAACTCCTCGTGCAGGGCGAGCGAGATTATGTCGCCACTGATTCGGTTGACGCTTGGCAGCGCTCGCCCACCTTCGAGCGCGAGTTCCAACTCACCCGCGAACAAGAAGACGACGGTTTCTGGTTATACACGCTCGAATGCCGCAAATTCTGAGTACCTAGCTCAGACCTTCCCAAGTGTCACGAACCTACTAACAAAAAACAACTGTCACCAAACGACTCTCCCATGAAAGCATTTACGAAACACACAGGCTTGGTAGTCCCCATGGATCGAGCCAATGTCGACACCGATCAGATCATCCCCAAGCAGTTCCTTAAACGTATCGAGCGAACCGGATTCGGCGAGTTTCTGTTTTGGGATTGGGCCAAGCGAGACGATGGTTCGCCCAATCCGGAGTTTGAACTCAACCGACCCGAGGCAGAAGGAGCAAGTGTACTCCTGGCGAGGCGCAACTTCGGCTGCGGCTCCAGCCGAGAGCACGCTCCCTGGGCGCTCGAGGACTTCGGCTTCCGCGTTATCATCGCTCCCAGCTTCGCCGACATTTTTTATAACAACTGTTTCAAGAACGGAATGTTGCCGATCCAATTGTCGGAGCAGCAGGTGGACGACTTATTCACCCAAGCGGCCAAGCACGAGGGGTACAAACTCACCGCCGATCTGGAGAGCTCCACACTCAGCGACTCACATGGCTTCTCTACGAAGTTCGAAGTGCAACCGTTTCGCCGCCATTGCTTGCTCAACGGTTTGGACGACATTGGCCTGACACTCGAACACGAAGAGAAAATCTCCGCCTACGAAGCAGCACAGGCCTAGTTCACGTTCTTGTTCCTTCAAGAGGATTGCCGAGTGGCGCTTCGCAACTATTTGATTCTGATATTAGTCTTGCTTTCTGCAATTGTGGCTCTTGCCGAGCGCTCGGTTTCCTTCGCAGAGCCAAGCGATGAGTCGGCTAATTTCCAACAGGAAACGCTACTCGATGGCCTGGACAACCCCACAGGCGTGACACTCCGCCAAGCAAGAGACAAGAACGCGCCGCCCGAAATTATTTTTGCCGAGAGCGGCGCAGGGCGAGTGATGCGACTCTCGACGGATTCAGCGCTGCAAGCCAAAGAAGTGATCGTAAACTTTCCCACGGGGAAATTTGGCGAGCAGCCTTCGTATCGCGTCGGCCCCCTGGGGATGGGATTCATCTCGCGGACGAAGTTCGTCGTTTGTGTCACAGGCGAACAGCCCAGTGCAGACATCGTCGCAGGGTTTACGCTGCCGACGTCCGACGTGGTTCTCAACGCGAAGGATCGCGATCACATTGTCGGGCCTCTCGAAACAAGCAGCAACTCAGCAAACGGGGGTCTGCAGTTCAGGGCGGTGGCGGCCACGAATCGCACATGTTTCTTTTCCGCGGGGACAGAGGCAGGTTCCGAGGGGTGGATACTCAAGTCGGGCATCCAAGCCAACCGCCTGGCTTATCTGCAAACCTTCATCGACGCGCGTAAAACCGGGAAGGTTGGCAACCCAGGTGGCATTGCCATCATCCCCGAACCGCGGCCCTCGTTTTTGGTGGTCGGGCTGATGGGCAGCAGGGAAACGCCCAGCGATAGTCGGCTGAAGTTTTTCGTGCCAAGCACGGGTGAGCTCGCGCTTGATTTGCCGACCGGGCTGCAGGACATCATCGCCTTAGCCTACAGCCCTTCAGGGCAACTTTACGCTGCTGATTTCAGTTGGAACGATGAACAGGCGGGAGGCATTTTCCGCATCGACGACGCGCGCGTTAATGGCCGACAAACATGTCAGGCTGTCAAGATCGCGTCGCTGGTCCACCCGTTCGGCCTTGCCTTTGCGCCAGATGGCACGCTCTACGCAACATCATTCGGACCAGGCGAGAACGAGAAGCAAGGCACGCTCACCAAAATCACCGGCGAACTTTAAGGACCTGCAATGCCCACCCGTCGCGAAAAGATTGAAGCGATGTTGATCGACGATCCCTCCGATACGTTCCTGCGTTACAGTTTGGCGATGGAACTGGACAAGGAAGGCGAACACGAGCGCAGTCTGGATAAGCTCGCAGAGCTGACCAAGGATGAACCGCCCTACGTCCCCGCATTCTTCATGGCCGGACAACAGCTCGCGCGTTTAGACCGCATCGCTGAGTCTCGCGCGATTCTCCGCGACGGCATCGAGCAAGCCCGCCAACAAAACGACACCCACGCCGCCGGCGAGATGAGCGAGTTTCTCACGTCGCTGGGCGAGCTGGGCGAATAAGCCAACGCATCAGCGACTGACGCAAATGCTTGTTTGGCTAGGCGAAAGTCTTTGGTTCGGGTAACAGGTATTGTCATGCTTAAGCAAGGCGATGAAAAAGCGGCCGGGGACCACCCATCCAGCGAGCAATTGCGGCGACTTGGGCGGCTGCTAAGCAACCTCAGTCGATGAAGCTGGGGGCATGCATGAATCCAGCATTTGACCAATCAAGATCCTCTCAACGAAGCGAGGGAATTTGAAGTGGTGCGCAGCTGCAGACGAGCCGTTTGCGTGTTCTTGACTATTGAAATTTGGTTGATTGCCGAGACTGTCGGCTGAGAGTGCTAGCGAGAAATGTGACGATGCCTGTAAACAAAGTGCTGGGCTCAGGAACAGGTGCTTGAGCCGGCTGTACCGCAGCGGTGTATTGGGTTTGCCAGATCAAGAAATCGTCGCCGTCGACATCCTGGTCTCCGTTGGCGTCGCCTTGAGAACGTGCGGTCCCAATGCCAAATCCTGATTTCCAAGTTGCTAAGTCGTCTCCGTCGATGTCGAAATCGAGATCAAAGTTCGCGTTTAAGATCTCAAGCGGAGCGGCCGTCAGCTCGGCGATACCTGGGCTCATGAACTTCGTAGCGTAACCCAATACTGAGTCACTTACGGTAAGTTCCGCTTCGTTAATGCCGGTAATAAGAAATGACTCGACTCCGCTCGCGTCTAATGTTGTCAAATTGAATTCCTGGCCTGCAGTTATTGGATAAGTGGTTCCTTGATAGTGCAGCTCGAACTGGTCGTCGCCCAAAGGAAGTGCTGCAGGGATTTCGAAGCTACGCATGCGATTGCTTCCATCCATCGCGAAAGAATAACCTGCAGACAGATCGGTTTCAAAATGAATTGCCGTTTCAAAACCGTAAGCCTCTTCAGCGATCGGTACGGAGGTCGTGAAAAAACTCCCAACCTGTTCGTGGGGCCTTGCTGCGAACATGAGAGGGGAGTGTAGATCGATCGCCTGTTCTACGGAGGCAGAAAACGCAGCAGGTCCATTGTGAGTAGGCTGCCACGGGTTCGGATTAGTACCAGGTAGAGTGTTTTCAGTGGAGAAGACGTTGACTATGGTCTGACCACTAAATTTGGCAACCAGTTGGCCGCTGGCCAGCGTCACGGAGCCAACTCCTAGTTCGAAGGAGTCCTCGAACTCATTGTAATTGCCAAATATGCTTCGAATATATCCCTTCCGATGGAGCATTACCGGAAGATCCGTAGCGTGAGTTGCTTCGAGTCTAAAACCAGTGCTTACAGTTGAAGGAGACGTTCCCGTCTGTGAGACGTTCTGAGTTTCGATTGCCCAACCCTGCGTTCCATCTGGACTCAATTGCCAACTTGCAGAGACGTGCGATACCGCTTGATACGGCAGTTCGAATTGATCGAGACCGCTGCTGTTCCAATCGTGAATGAATGACCCAACGCGTGGCGCGGGGTCAATGGTCATCGAATCGGAATCCAACGAATTTGATCCTGACAATACCGTAGCAGAGGAAGTTGTCTTCAAGTTCAACAACGTGACCTCTGCCCACGTCCAACACGGAGCAACGGCCAGAGTAAAAGAGAAGATGGCGGCAGTGCCGGCGATGCGATGACGCATGAAATTGTCCTATCAATGGTGCGATCTCAGGTAAACTCAAACAAAGACATTTTCGAACTAGTCAAAAACAAACCCTTTGGGTTGTTCATGGTACAGGACTAGCTTCTGAAGAGCTGCGATTGTAGCAGGGGCTTTATATCAATTCCCCAGGTAGAAAGCCAAAAAATAAGGCAGATCTTGTGGAGTGATTTTCAGGTCTAGTCGTTGGATCAACAACTCAAACCATTCGTATTCCTAGTTCCAGCTTCAGCCTGCGGCCTCACAATAATCTTTGCAAGTTCTCCAAAGGCTCACCTGAGCAGACCTAGAGCTTCTCCTCTCAGTACGCAAAGATTGATGAGGGCGGACACCTGGCTTCCGCACTCATCTAAGAATAACCGGGCAAGGCAAGATCAAGGGCAAGGCCAACTGCGTTAGGCGTGAAACACCAAGGCACTTTGTAAACGGAAATAATTTCTGTCTTCTATCGGGCGTCACTCAGATTGACCACCGGCACCCGACCGCAAGCGCTGTTTCACTTCTTGCACGCTGCTGCCACTGCGCACGACGTACAGCTCTCGCACCCGCCCTGCCCCATTGCTTCCTCGGTGCCACAGCCTGGGCCGCAACCTTCTGCCAAGGTCTCGGCGAATTTGCGAAATTCGACGGTGGTCTCGTATTGGGAGGCGAGATGCTGGGTGAACTGTTCCGCTTCGGCGGGGACTTCGCCGAGAAAGTAGAAGAACAACCCCGCGCCGTCGAACAAGTGCTCGACGTCCATGAGCGCTGCCGGCACGTGGTTTTCCTGTAGCAGTTTTGAACACGCTGCGAACGCGCTATGGCGATGTTTTTCCAAACGGGCAACTAGCAGTTCGTCTTCGATGGTCATCTTGCGAAGGATTTGGCCATCGTTGTGGGCGGCGGAATCGGTCGGAACAGGTTCGGCCAACACCTCGCCCACTTCCAACCCCCGCTGGCTACGCACAATGACCCGTGCGTTCCGTGAATAGCGCACTGCGTCGGCAGCCACGAATCGCCCAACCGCGCCCAACAAGCTGTATCTCACTAGGTGGTATGCCATGCGTTCATTGTGACGTTTGCAGCTGCCTTTGCCAAGCGATCCTCGATTGTGAGCGCCTTGCCCGAGGCGGTGCCCTGATGCTACAAAAGGGCTTTCTCTCTTGCCCACCGACTTACTGCGCACAGACCGATTGATTGCTATGACACCTCCGATGACGCCCCCCGCATTGACTGAAAAATCCACGGAAGT
The DNA here is from genome assembly GCA_965230685.1 of Bythopirellula sp. Taxonomy (GTDB): domain Bacteria; phylum Planctomycetota; class Planctomycetia; order Pirellulales; family Lacipirellulaceae; genus Bythopirellula. The sequence continues at coordinate 5,529,346 of CBDDLO010000002.1, read as the reverse complement.
TGTCGCCGTGAGTCGCTGGCAAACGCTAGCGACGCGTGTGTTGACTGGCGAGTCGCTTACGGCAGACGAAGCGCAGAGCATTCTCTCGGCGCCCGACGCCGAATTGCTCGATTTGCTTCATGCGGCGTACCGGGTGCGCTCGCACTATTTTGGCAACAAGGTACAGCTCTACTTTTTAATGAATGCAAAGAGTGGGCTCTGTCCCGAGGACTGCAGCTACTGTTCGCAGTCTGCCGTTTCCGAAGCAGAGATTCCCAAGTACAATCTGCTGCGACGGGATGAAATTCTCGCTGGCGCGCAAGCCGCCGCCGACCGACAGGCGAAGACTTATTGCATCGTCATCTCCGCGCGCGGGCCGAACGAGCGCGAGATGCAAGCCGTCGAAACGCTCGTGCCAGAGATAAAGCAGCAGCATGGGTTGGATGTGTGCGCGTGCCTGGGATTGCTCACGCCAGAGCAAGCCGAACGACTCAAGGCATGTGGTGTGGATCGTGTGAATCACAACCTCAACACGGGCGGCGAGTTTTATGGCGAGATCTGTACGACACATACGTACCAAGACCGCCTCGACACATTGCGCGCGGTAAGAAACGCGGGAATGGAACTCTGCTCTGGTGGCATCGTCGGCATGGGCGAACAGCCCAAGGACATTGTCGATATGGCGCTTGACCTGCGCGAGTTGGCCGTCGAGTCGATTCCTGTGAATTTCCTGAACCCCATCGATGGCACGCCACTGGCTGGCAGCGAGGATCTCACACCGACTTACTGCTTGAAAGTGCTAGCGATGTTTCGTTTAGTGAATCCCAACCGCGAGATACGCATCGCGGGTGGCCGTGAATTGCATCTGCGCAGCTTGCAAGCAATGGGCCTCTATGCTGCCAATTCGATCTTTGTGGGCGACTATCTCACGACCAAGGGCCAAGTTCCACAGGCAGACTATGACATGATCCGCGATCTGGGCTTCGAGGTGGTGCAATCGCCGGAAGTGGAAGCGTTGGCAGAGGAAGTAGGGTAGCATGACTGGACTTGATTGTCGTCCGCTACCTCGACCACTACGGCCATTCCAAAATTCTAGGTGAGGCAAACGCTAGCCGGAGGCACACTTGCCTCCGGGTGTGCCGGACCGCGTGGCGGGTCCGGCTGGGCAGGTCCGGCTGCTAGCTGGCGTGCGTCTTGCCTAGGTTCGCTATGTTGCAGAACCGGAAATATTTTGCAATTCGGTTTATCTTCGCCGACTGGTCCCGCCGATACGATTCTCCGGGGGGACTTTTCAAACGCAATGCCACTATGCGCAGGGATGCGAATATGTCTCTTCCGACTCTGTCTCACAAGAAGCTGTCACGCCGCACAATGACCACGACTCTCGTCGGTCCTTTGCTGGGGATTCTCTGCTGCACTCTGCTCGCTGCGACGATCCTCGTCTCAGCGCCGGTTTGCCATGGGCAAGAGTATTTGGATCTGCCAGACGACAATGGGCCGTCACTGACGGGTCGGTTCCAGTCTTTGAAAGACAGGCTAAGTCGGGGGCCACAGCCTTCGAAGCCGTCGCCGGTCACGTCGAGCAGGCGTTCGAATCCTCGTCCTCCGCGCTACCGTAACCATGTGAAATCGTCATCGCGAAACCAGCGACCCCAACGCAATAGCTCGCCCCCAGCGTCGAATTTGCCGAGTGGAATTTCCTCACGCTCCCGGAGCAATGACCTGCTGCCCAACACCGAACTGTTCTCCCGCGGGTCGCAGCCGCTTCCGGATGCGCCCCGATCAGATGGGAAGCAGCCAGCAGCGGAACCATTCGACGCAAAGTTGCTCACCGCGAAGCGTCTCAAGCCAGCCACGAGCGCGCCCCGCGCCGGAAGCATCGCGCCTCGCACTGGTGGCGAACGCAGCGAGTCCATCGAGCGAAGCAAGCCCGCAGCAGCAACGCGTGTTGCTCGCCGATCACCAGCTGCGTCGCGAGCCAACGAGCTTGACGCAGCTCTTGCCGACTTGCTGAATACGAAGCCAGTTTCAAAACCGCAAACAATGAAGCAGCCAGTGAAAAAGCTTGCGTCGCGGAAATCACCTCAAGGTACGGCAGCAATCTCTTCCGGCACGTTTGATCTGCGGAAAGCTCTGCAGGATGACGAAAACGACGCAATTGCTGCAGAAGCCGCGAGAGCCGTTGATGCAACAACTCAACCGAATTTCGCCGACCCCGTCGTAGAGACTCCCCCTATCGCAGACCCCATCGTCGCGAAACCGACGACTGAAGCAGTAGCAGAAGAAGCAATCAAAGCACCGGCGGAAACGGAGAAAGAGACGCCCCAAACAGAAACGAAGCCTCAGTTCGAGCCAGAGCCAATCGTTCTCGAGCCGATAGCCGAGGTGGCTGCTCCGAAGCAGAAGACTACCGTCGTCAAGCCGCGTATCGTCGTGCCCCCCAAAGCGAAACCGTCGTTGCCTGAGGTGAGCGAGTCTAAGAAAAGCGATCCGTTCGACACCTCCGCCCACCAGGCGTTCAACGCGCCCAAGTCCGGCAATCCGATGCGGCCCTTTACCTCGAGTCCCGAGCCAGTGCGATCTCCGCCAGTGATTGCTCGGCCTGAACGGGCCATGCTTCAATCCACGAAGCAAGCGGTGATCGTCTCGCATGTGGAAGGCCCACGCAGCATCTTGGTCGGGCACGAAGCGACTTACCAGGTTACGTTGGAAAACACGAGCAGTACCCCGGCTGCAAACCTAGCTGCAGAGATCAGCGTGCCCGAGTGGGCCGAAATGGTCGATGCCATGTCCACCAGTGGTGTGGTCGAGCGTAGCAGCGACGGCGCGAATGCTGGGGCATTGGAGTGGAAACTCAGCGAGTTGCCGCCCCGTTCGTCGCAAGCATTGCGACTGCGCTTGATCCCACGCAGCGGCCGACCATTGCAGCTGGGCGTGCGTTGGAGCATGCAACCGATGGAAGCGCAAGCCATTGTCGAAGTGCAGGAGCCGAAACTGGAGGTCGCAATTAGCGGTCCACAGGAAGTTCACTTTGGCAAACCGCAACGCTATCGATTGACACTCAGTAATCCTGGCACGGGGATGACCGAACAGGTTTCACTTCGCTTGGTGCCACCGGGCGGCGATCCTCAGTCGGCCACTACGCAACAGGTCGGCAACCTCAAACCGGGTGAGGTGAAAGATCTCGATCTCGAACTGACCGCCCGGGAGGCAGGTGAACTACTGATTCAAGCGAACGCTAGCGCAGACGGGGGACTCGAAGCCGAGACCACCAAAACCGTGCTGTGTCTCAAGCCGGAGTTGAGTGTCGATTGGCGGGGACCGGACAAGAAGTATGCCGGTACCGTGGCCGCCTACTACTTCCGCGTTCAAAATCCGGGCACTGCGGCGACGGAGCCGGTGGAGATGAACGTGAAGATGCCAGCCGGCGCGGAGTTTGTCAGCGCCAGCGAGGGCTACTCGATCAACGCGCTTTCCGGTGTGGTGACTTGGCGTCTAGCGAGTATCAAGGTGAGCGAAGAGCAGTTCATGCAGTTGCGCTGCAAAATCGCTAAGCCGGGCAAGAACGAGTTCGAGGTAGTCGCCAAAACGAGCGACGGCGACCTGAGCGATAACAAGGCATTCCACACCGACGTGGTAGCGCTTGCCGACTTGCAGCTCGACGTACGAGACCCTCAAGGTCCCTTGCCGCTTGGCGAGGCGGTTGTTTACGAGATCAGTGTCCGTAATCGGGGTACCACGAGTGCTGAAAATATCAACGTCGTCGGCTTGTTTTCCGAAGGTATTGATCCGACGACGGTCGAAGGGGCACAGTACACCGTCCGCGATGGACGCGTAAGCTTCCACCCGATCAAGAGCTTGCCCGCCGGGCGCGAGATTCAACTTCGCATCCACGCCAAGGCGAGCCAAGTCGGCACGCACATCTTCCGCACCGAAGTCACGTGCCCCAAGCTCGATATCAAGCTGGCGGAAGAAGAAACCACTCGGTTCTACGAAGACCAGCAGCTCTGGGAAGAGGGGCAAACGCCCTACATGGCCGAACGGGAGACTAGCGAGCAACGCTAGCACTCCCTGGCAGTCGAGATCGTGAAAAGCTGCTCTTGGACCTCAGTCCGTGCTCGCTATAATCCGCCCCGCGCTCGGTACGCACCTTCCGAGCGGGGTTACTGGATTATCAACTTCGCGCAGCATCGATTAGTTCATGGTTCACCGTTGGAGTATTACGAAGCAAGTGATGGCTCTGATCGCTTGTGGTAACCTAGTCGCGGCGTTCGGCTGCGGCACCACGCGCACGACCAACACCCAGCGCACCGGCACCGAGCAGCTGTTGATCTCCGATGCGATTGACCGGGCGGTGCAAGGCATTGACTTTAGCAAGCTAGCGGGCCAATCGGTCTTTTTCGACGAACGCCATCTGTACGAAGTTGTAGACGATGGCTATCTGATCAGCAGTTTGCGGCAGCACCTGCTTGCCAGCGGTTGCATCCTCAAGGACGATCGTGAGCAAGCGACGTTTGTGGTTGAGCCGCGCGCCGGAGCAGTTGGTACCGACAACGAAGAGCTACTCTTCGGCATTCCCGCAACAAATCTGCCCCAATTGGCGCTAGTGCCTGGTGCACCGGCGGCGATTCCGGAGATTCCGGTCGTCAAACGCCGCCACCAACGAGGGGTGGCGAAGATCGCCGTGTTCGCCTATCGCCGGGAGTCGGGCGAACCGGTCTGGCAGTCGGGCATCGCCACCGACGAAAGTTCGGCGAACGACGTGTGGTTCTTCGGGGCAGGTCCCTTCAAGAAGGGAACCATTCACAAGGGCACGTCCTACGCCAACCAGAATCGCTACCTGTCGGGAATCGGACTCGCCTCGGTCGAGCGTGAAAAAGCGGTAAGCTTGGGCCAAGAGGCGTTGTTCGCTCGGCAGTTGCCCCCCACTCCGCCACAGCACCCAATTCCCTACCTCGCAACGGCGCCGAAACCCCCAGCGGACAATCCGCCACCACCCGCCAGTACTCCAACTGCAACGCCCTCCGGCCCCGCGATTTTCCCGCCACCTGCGGAAGTGCCGTAGTCAGTTCCTTTGCGATGGCAATTTGCTTTGAGTCTTTCACGATGAGAATTCAGGCAAAATGACTGCCGATGCTCAAGCCGATTCTAGGTCGCGCTCAATGAATTCTATAAAACAGTCCTTGTGACATTGCAAATTCTGCGCTAAGGGCCTCGTTGCGCAGCGGTTCATCCAATGAATCTTGCTCTCTGAGTCGTAACGCTGAGGAGAGAGAATTCCTGCGTTTCTCCACGCGTTTTCACGACCCATGACATCGAGAATAGACACCTGCTCCACCCAATGTTAAGTTAATGAACACCAGAAACTTAGGGTAAATCCTGAGAAGCTCATCTCTTCCAAAATTGCACTGGAGTTCTTCATGTCCGATCACAAAGGATTATGGTTGCTGGCCATTGTCGCCCTCGGTGCGGCCTATCTCTACAATCGGGAAACGCTCGCTCCTGGAGAAGAGAATACGCCCGCCCCACGAATTGCATTGCTCACCGGCGGGGCCGACGATTTTTTCGCAGAAGGCGATTCAAGGGGCTAAGCAGGCTGCGAAGGACAATCCCGCGAAACTCACGGTCATCATCCCCGAAGAAGGTGCCACCGATCAGACTCGCAAGATGCTCACGCTCTCAGGCGACGACTACGAGGGCATTGCCATTAGCCCACTGGAACCGAGTAAACAGGCACGCGGCATCAGTGTGCTTGCCTCTAGTACTCTGGTTGTGACTTATGACAACGATGCACCCGATACGCTACGGCATTGCCACGTTGGTACAAACAACTACGTCGCGGGGCGACTTTGCGGAAGGCTGATTAAAGAGGCACTTCCCGAGGGGGGCAGTATCGCGCTCTTTGTGGGTGACCACGAACGCGAAAATGCACGCATGCGAAGGCAAGGCCTGGTCGATGTGCTCAAGGGACAAGACCGAACACCCGGCGTGAGCTTGGATCCGGTGGAAGGCGAGATCGTTGCGGGGGACTATACGATTGTTGCGACCTATCTAGATGGCAGTGTTCCCGCGAAAGGCAAAGAGAATGCCAAACTCGCATTGGAGGAGCACCCCGATTTGGATTGTATGGTGGGTCTCTACGGCTACAGTGCACCAATGTGTTTGGAGACGCTCAAGGAAGCGGACAAGGTCGGCGATATCAAGGTCGTAGCCTTTGACGATTTTGATGCCACGCTAAAAGGAATTGAAGACGGTCACGTTTTCGCCACCGTGGTCCAAGACCCGTTTCAATACGGTTACGAGGCCGTGAGATTGTTGGTAACGCTCTCGCAGGAGAAGCCTCACTCCATTCCCTACGCAGGCACAGGTGCCTTGTATCTTCCCTGCCAGTCAGTGCAGCAAGAGAACTTGGCAGCGTTTCGAGCGAAACAAGTGAAGCACAGTCCGACTAAGCCAAAAAGCTAGAGCCTTGTAAACTACTGCGCTTGTGAAATACTGTTATCGTGCTTGTATTCGAGCGCTGCGATGAGCGCGTTGCCGTAGGCTTTCCAAAGCACCTGCGAATCCATACCAGCGTCTTTGGGCAGCTCAAGTGTGATGATCGGTTTGCCAAGCGACTCACCCACAAACGAGCCAAATGAACCTGGGCGGCCGCCCAACTTCTTCACGGGAAGCGTGCACCGCGCGGCCATCGCCTCTGCCAAGGCTTGCCCGGGGCCATCGTAGTCGACGCAAGCGACGGGTTGGTGGATGCTAATCACGCGGTCGGGGAAATAGCGGCAAACCACTTGGAGCAAGACGCGCGACTCGGGCTCGGAGAGTGGCGCATTGCCATGCAAATTGACGCCTTGCTCTTGCCAGTTGCCAGCGGGAAAGTTGCGATTGAGATCCACGCCCCGCGTGTTAAACCGTTGACCAGCCGCCATGCCGTCCGGGTTGGCCACGGGCACAATTACGACTTGCCGTCCTGCGAGCTTGTCGGGATGCTCCGCGAGCCATTTGGAAAACGCCGCGACCAGTGGTGTACCGGCGGCTTCGTTGCCATGTATGGTCGCAATTACCATGAGTACATCGGGCCCCTCGCCATGCACCACACACTCGATGGTTTTGCCTTGGTAGGATTTACCCACGGCGACGATTTTCGGCTCTCCGGCACACACGTCGGCGGTCGTGAGAGACGCTAGACAATGACCGAGGAGAGTCAACAAGACGAGGCGTCGCAGGGTAACCACAAGCATGATCGAGAAAATCCTTGTTCGTAGCTGGATCGCGTGAATCTAGCTACCAATATCGCGGGTTGTTGCAGAAATTGTACAATGGGGCGAGTGAATATTCCACGCTGCTCGACTATGAACCCGTCGCGTTTCCTCACTCTTATATTTCCACTTGGCGTTGCGAACGATGAAAAACCGCCTTAGTTTTGTGCTGATTGCTTGCTTTCTTTGGTGTTCTACCAGCATCGTCGCCGACGAACCGCAGCTGCTCGACGCCCCGCAGTGGCAGCGCATTGACGACTCGGTCGAACGCGGGCTGCTGTGGCTGGCCAACCAGCAGCAGAGCGACGGCTCGTTTCCCACCCTGCCCCACGGCCAGCCGGGCGTCACGAGCCTCGCAATCATGGCGTTCCTGAGTCACGGCCACTTGCCCGGCGAAGGGCCGTACGGCGACCATCTTCGGTCGGCAGTCGATTTCGTCCTCAACTGCCAAAAGAGCAATGGACTGTTGGCGTATGTAGGGCCCAATGGAGCGGAACTCTCCCGGACTGTGAAGCGTGACATGGGTAGCTCCGCCGCATACAACCATGCCCTCTCCGCGTTGGTATTGAGTGAAACCTATGGCTTGCAGGGTGCAGCCACGTCGGACGACAAAATGCGCCCCGCGGTGAGCAAAGCGCTGGAGGTAACGCTCCAGATGCAAGCTTGGCCCAAGGATGTGAAGGCCGATGAGGGGGGCTGGAGGTATCTCAACGACCTGGATCGCGACGACTCGGATGTGTCGATCACGGGTTGGCATTTGATGTTTCTGCGCTCAGCAAAAAATGCAGGGTTCGAGGTACCCAAGGCGCCCGTCGATGCGGCGGTCGGCTACATCCGTCGCTGTTATCGAGAGGACACGGGCACGTTTGTCTACACGAATGGGGCCCAGTATGCGAACTATCACAGCCGCGGTGTGACGGGGGCTGGTGTGCTGGCGCTTGCGCATGCCGGATTACACGACACACCTGAAGCCCAAGCCGCTGGCGAGTGGCTGCTAAAGAACCGCTTCGACAATTACAACCACAACCCCGAGTACTTGGAGCGCTATCACTACGGCTTGTTCACCTGCTCGCAGGCGATGTACCAGCTCGGAGGAAGACACTGGCAGCAATTCTTCCCCTCGACCGCGATGACCATCGTCGAGAGCCAAGAGGCTAATGGCTCGTGGCCCCATGAGAGCCACCACCGCGATAAGTTCTTCGGCAAAGCCTATACCACAGCCATCTGTTTGATCACGCTGGGTACGCCAAACGATTTGCTGCCGATTTTCCAGCGGTGATGGCTGTCACTGCCGAAATCGCCGCGACGAGTGGTGAGGCGGCTTGTTCATCGTAGTGCGTTAGTCCACGTCATCAAACACCAGCGGGTCGGCTGCCTTGGCGTTTTCGATGCGGATCGATTTCTTGCCAGCCAAGAGTTCATCGATCACGTTGCCGACCAGTTGGGCGCGCCACCCCTCAGCAAGTGTCGGCGAGCCGGTACTGTCTCCGAAGCCCATGCGATGGGCGATAAGTTCGCGAACATCGCTGGCGGTGCCAACCATGCTGGTGGCAATTTCCGCGCGGCGGCAAATCGTACCTAGCGCAGGGGCAAGGAACTGCCCGAGTAGGTTGAGTTGCGGCGGCGTGTTGCTCCGCGGCGAACGGGGCATGCGCTCGGTGGGGGCTTCCAAGCCGCGCGCGACGCATTCTGCCAGTTCGTCCGCTTTGCGCTTCACGGCGCTGCGCTCCATGCCGCGGATTGCCATGATTTTGGCAGGATCAGCGATCTTGCGCTTAGCGAGTTCGACGATCAAGTCATCACGAAGCAACCGCTTCTGCGGTTGGTTTCGTCGCTGCGCTTCTTCGTAACGCCATGTCCATAGCTCGCGCACGATAGCCAGCTGTCGCGGGTTCAGTTTACCGATACCCGAGACGCGTCGCCAATCTCTGCGGTCCAAGGCGGTCTTGACTTCGTCCTGCCAACTCTGCATTTCGTCCTCGAACCAAGCGAGCCGTTCGCTCTCGGTGAGTAGTTCAACCAGTCTCTTGTGTAGCGGCAGCAGATAGCGCACGTCTTCGAGAGCGTAGTTGATTTGCGCCGAGGTGAGCGGCCGCTTGCGCCAGTCGGTGCGTTGTTCGCCTTTGGCGACTTTGTGGCCGACGAACTTGCTCACCACCGACCCATAAGCCGAAGGGTACTCGTTGCTGCAGAAGCCAGCCGCGATTTGCACATCGAACAAACGCTTCGGTAAAGCGTCGACCGAACGTAGCATGAAGTTCAGCTCTTCGCGTCCGGCATGCAAGATAGTGACATGGTCTCCCTCAGTAAGCATTTTCCAGAAGGGGGTCACGTCTTCAATCGCCCCGGTGTCGACAACCGCCAACTCGTCGGCAGTGGCTATCTGGATCAGGCAAAGATCGGGGATGAAAGTGTCTTCCGAGACGAACTCGGTGTCGATGCCGATTAGGGGCGCGGTGCTGAGCCGCTGGCAGAGTTGGTCGAGGTCACTTGCTTCGGTAATCGTCGGAGTGGGCACGTGGGAGGGTTCGCAAGGTGAGAGTGTTAGATTGGGGCTCGGTGGGATTCCGAAGCTCCAGTCTACTACCTCTTGCCACCAATCACTAGCCTAGTGCGCGAGCGGGGCTACCGGTGCTGCGATAGGCGTCGGGGCGTGTGCCCCTTTCACGTCTTCGGCCGAGAGATACTTCCAGTGCGTGAGCAACAAGATCGGCAACAGGATTGCGCAGCTGTAGGCCATGTAGCCAAAGAAGCTGGGCATCCGGACGCCCGACTTTTCGGCGATCGCCTTGACCATGAAATTGGGTCCGTTGCCGATATAGGTCATCGCTCCCATGAACACGGCTCCCAAGGCGATTCCGCGGAGGACCAGATCGGGAACATAGCCCGTGGCTGCCGAGAGGTTGCTTGGATCTTGTGCTGATTTGAAAAAGACCAGGTAGGTGGGGGCATTGTCGAGGAACGAAGACAACCCACCCGTGGCCCAGAAGAAACCAGCCGGGCTCAGCGAGTTGGCGAGTACCGCACCCTTCTCGGCCAAAATTTGCAGAGCAGGTTGCATGCAGATGAAAATGCCGATGAACAACGCGGCGACTTCGACGATGGCATGGAAGTTAAAATTGTTCGCTTCGCGAATTTTGCGAGAGCCCAACCAAAGCGACACGGCGACCAAGGCGAGCTGGATTGCTTCGCGAAGATACATCCAGGCATGCCAGTTCGTGCCGGGGACGGCTTTGTTGGGATCGAGCAGCGCGACGGCAAGTACGACGCCCAGCAGAAGTGGCCCGTTGAGTGCTAGGCCACTGACGCGGATGCGACGAGTGTGCGTGATATCGCGACGGATGTCGCGAAGGGATTCGTTGCGATAGAAGAAAAACTGATCAACGATGCAATAGGTCAGCAGCAACAGTCCATTTACAAAGAGCCACGGTTCCCAGAGACCCAGCGTCCAGCTAAAGCTCACGCCTTGGAGGTAACCCAAGAACAACGGCGGATCGCCGATTGGCAGCAGGCAGCCGCCGCAGTTGCAGACGATGAAGATAAAGAAAATGATTGTATGGGCAACGTGCTTGCGTTCGTCGTTCGTGTCGAGCAGCGGACGAATCAGCAGCATTGCCGCGCCGGTTGTACCAACAAAACTGGCGAGCAGTCCGCCAACAGCCATGAACGAAGCATTGGTCAGCGGATTGGCTTGCAGGTCGCCTTCGATTCGCACACCACCGGCGATTGTGTACAAGCTAAACAGCAGCACGATAAACGGTACGAACTCAGCCAGTACAGCGTTGCCGAGAATAGCACCAACGAAGCCAGTTTGTATCGCAGAATCGCTCGACTCGACGATGGTATGTGCGGGCCAATGGCCCTCTACCGGTGAATGGTGCAAAAAGGCGTAGTAGCTCAGAGTGATACAGCCCAGTACGGCGGCGACTTTGAAGCGGTTGATGTTGTGCTCCCACCAATGTTCGGTTTTGCGCAGTAGTGGGAAGAGGGCAATCGCCCCAAGCAGGCAGAGAAACGGAATGACTGTCCAGTAAGGTGGCGCGTTGGAAGTGGCGTGGTGGGCTTCTGCATCGACGACTTCGTGCAGTGCTCCGGCTGTCTCGTGGCTGTGGTGCCCGTCGACAACCATTTGTGTTGCCGCTTGCGGATAGCCCAGCAGTGCAGCTGCTGAATAGAGAATGAGCAATGCTCCCAGTGCCCAAACGACTTTATTGCCTTTGCTGCGGTGTCCGGTGGAAGCCATGCTTGCGATGTCCGATGCCATGTCAAACCCTTTGTCGACCTGTCTCCCGTATCTTCACGGTCTTAGGTCGGATGCGATGAATGGAAGCTCTCAAGAGTACGTTTTCCTCTGCTCGGCGTCTACGTCGTTGGATTCTTAAACAGCGGGAATTGCAGATGTTGTTCGCCTTTTCGAGCGATGGACGCCTTGGATAAGTTAGGTCATAAAATGCCGCCGTTCCCTGGCTTGGCGAAGCAGCTGGAGGAAAACCCAACACCGGCGGGTGGCTCGCAATCGGGCGAACCCCTACGACCCGTCTCAGCCCCACCGCTTTCTGGCCTGCGGAGCAGGCGTTACACTTGCGGGTATGACTGAAACTTGGCTCCGACCCAACCGCCGCATTCTTACGCTGGCGATGATTCCAGTAGCCGTGCTGGCAGGCATGGGCGGGTTGCTGATGCGGAGCGAATCCGTGCCGGCGGCCACGTGGATTGGTGGTGGGTGCTTAGCGATCGCCGGCATTGTGCTGGTAGGGCTCGTGCGGCAGTTTTTTCAGCCTCGTATCGCCTACCAGGACGGACACTTGCTGTTTCATCTTCAAGCAGGCGAGCCGATCCGTGTGCCGCTGCCAGTGGTCGAAGCATTTTTCCAAGGCGAGAGCTTGGCCCACTTGCCGGGCGAATCGCGCCATCGGGCAAAGTCGGTCAATCTCATCGCGCGGCTCTCGCAGCGCGAAACCGACTGGCACCAGCGCGACGTGAAGCCAGCCCTTGGTCGTTGGGAAGAAGGCTACGTAACGGTTCGCGGTACCTGGTGCGAACCTATCACGGGAGAGGTGATCCGCCGACTGAACCGCAGGTTAGGAGAAGTGCGTCGCGCCGATCAAGGTCAGGTGGAAAGTGTAACGCAATCATGAATCAGCACCAGGCACAACCCTCGCCACGACTGCTGGTGAGTATTCGCAGCGCCGAAGAATTACTTTCCGCGCTCACGGGAGGGGCCGACTGGATTGATCTCAAGGAACCCAACGACGGCCCCCTCGCGCCGGTCACTCGAAAAGTCGCGCTCGAAACCGCGGCAATGTTGACTGAATCTGGGAAAGCCCCCCTGTCCGCGGCGCTGGGTGAGCTGCGGGATTGGAATCAGAGTTCCTTGGACTTTCTCACCGTTCCAGGTGTGAGCGTAGTCAAGCTGGGGCTGGCGGGCTGCGCGATTCGCGAGAGTTGGCAACAACAATGGGAAACAATTTTCCAAGAGTCGAAGGATAATGATAAGCTACTCGCCGCAGTGATCTACGCCGACTACGAACAAGCCGAGTCGCCCACGCCGGCGGAGGTTCTCGAAGTGGCCAGTGCAGCAGGTTGCAAGATTCTGCTCATAGACACTTTTGATAAGCAAGCTGGCTCGACATTCGCGCACCTGCCTCAACGCGAGCTGCATGAAATTCTACACACGGCGAAACAGGCTTCGATGACGACCGTTTTGGCTGGTAGTCTAACGCTTGCCTCCATCCGACAAGTGCCATGCGAACTCGTGGACATCATCGCAGTGCGGGGAGCCGTTTGTCGCGGGGAGAGAACCCAAGCGGTGTCAGCAGAACTCGTTGCAGGGTTGCGGCAGCAGCTGACAAGCGTCTGGGCTACTTCTTCGATCCAGGATTAATGTTGGCGATTCGTCAGGGCGGATTCATGAGAATCGTCGAATTTGCTTGACATTTCCCTAGCAGCGGCGATACATTTAACGCAGCTAACGGCCAGTAAATCGGTGCGTTGCAACAGAGGACGAGCAGAGAGGCAGCGCGTCATTTTCGAGCCAAACTGGGTGTGAGGGCATTTTTGGTTGTTGGGGAGGAACTGCTGTGTTGAAATCTGTGCTTGAGGCGATCAAACAGGGCGAATGGAACTACGAACCTGAAAACGTTGATGAACAACACTTCGGTGCAACGCATGCGCTACCGGGCACCAACGAGAAGCTGTCGGTTCTTGCAGAACGTGTCGAAGCGGGGCTTCCCCTCTGGCACGGCCATGATCGAACAGAATACAACGACTTGGATTAAGTGGGCCGTTCAGTAGTTAGTCGCTAGTTCCAAGTGTCTCGACTTACCTTGTTGAATTGTTACTTACTACTATCGACTCCACCCCTTGCGACGCAGGAGCAACCGCATGCCCAAGATCAACCTGGAAATTCCCCACCAACTGACTGCCGAGGAAGCACGCAGTCGATTGGAGCGGTTCACCGAAAGCTTGCCGAAAGACCAAGTGAGCGACCTGGAGCAGAACTGGAACGAGAACACGCTTACGTTCGGGTTCAAGACGTTCGGCATAAAAATCGGTGGGGACATCACGACCGAGAATGAAAAGTTGCTCGTGTGCGTGGATCTACCTTTCTCAGCGATGATGTTTAAGGGCAAGATCGAAACCGAGATGAAAAAGCAACTCGAACGCTTGACGAAGTGAGTGTTCAAGGTGTGCGTAATATGACGCGTTTGCCGTCCAGCTGGAACTCTAGTCCTGTGTTGTCGAGGATGCTGCGAAGAAGTTCTTCCAGTCTCACGTTCATCACCTCGCAGGAAACAAGGCGCTTACGAATTTCCAGGACGACCTGTGGGGATTCTTCTTTCCACACGACCTGGAGTTGCACCTGCTGGGCTAGTTGATCAAGAACCCGACCAAGAGGCTGGCTTTTCAGACTTAGGGTGAAGACTTGATGAGTGGTTTTCTTGTGATTGTCACTGGTCGCTGCAGCGGGCTTTGACTCTCGGGTCGGCATAGCAGGGTTGAGTGGGCGGGCAATTGGCACAATCGCACATTCCGTCCCATCGCCAGCGACCTCGCAGGTCAGATCAAACCCCACCAGTAACAACACTAAGCGATCAGCCAAAGGCAGGGGCGGCAGTGACCGCGCCTGCAAGAGATCGTGAGCAATTTGCTCGTCGCCAGTCAGGTGCAAGCTCGCCTCAGCAAGCCACGACTTCGCCAAACGGCGCGGTTCACTCAACCGCGGCCAGCGCGTGGCTTGGGGAAGTAGCCACCGCCGACTCACATTGGCTGGAAGTTTCCGAATCTTGGCACGCAGTTGTTGGGCTAATGTCAGCAATTCCAAAGCAGACTGTTCCGGCCCCAAGTAAATTACCGCACCAAGGCGCGTATAGCCAAGCCCCAGCTGCGAGGTAATTTCCCGCAACGCTTGCTCGAGCGAAACTTCCGTCAACTGCAGCGTAAGGCGTTGTTGCCGATCGATGCGGCGGTCGAGCCAAAGAGTGATTTCCCCAGCCATCGCCAACCGCTTGAGCCCTTCTGCCAGTTCTTGTTCTCGCCAGCTCATCGAGACTTCGCGTCGAAGCTTGTGCTCTAGCCGAGGCGAACGCTGCGCCTTGGCATCGCTGCAGGTGAACAGCACTGCTGCAATTGCCGTCAGCGCAGCGGTACGCTTTAGGAGCGACGCGGGTTGCTTCAAAAAATGCCTAATCATCGCTGCTACCTCTACGCTCTGCTGGTGGGTCTCGCACCCCGGGTACTTTTTCGATGCGGTTAAAAAACGGAGTTGCTCCCACGTTTTTGTCAAGCGATTCTCATGGTAACTCTGCCCGGTTCAGGCACCAAGCGCACTTCGAGAAAACGCGGAATACGCCCAACATTGAACAATTGCTTTGAGAATTCAGACGTGCCAATTACACTTGAGATAGTGGTTGCCAGTGAGACTGTGCCCGCACAATTCGACCCTATCGCCGACATCTCTTCGCGTGGCAAAGACGTGCGAAACCGTATAGTAAGGCTTCAGAGCTATGAGTCATGAATTTCAACAACGCCCTTTGCTCGTTTATCACTACGAGCGGTATCTGATCGACCAAAATATCAGTTCCTACGTACGCAGTGTAACCGAGAGCTACACCGTTGGGGGGCTCGAACGCTTGGTGAATTCCGGCGATCGTACCGCACGCCGTGGGGCAGTTTTGGCGCTGTCGCGGTTGGCTGACTATCGTTCCAACGCGGTGCTGGGTTCGGTGCTCAGCGACAGCGATCGCGGGGTGCGAAGCCTAGCCGAGAACGGCATTCGGCGGCTTTGGATGCGGGTCGGTACGCCTAGCCAGCAGCGGCACTTGGTCGCAATTAGCGAGCACCTCGAAGAACAAGAACACGACCGCGCGGCCCAGCTCGCCACTGCATTGGTCGAAGACGCCCCCTGGATTGCCCAAGCTTGGTACTTCCGAGGCAAAGCTTTTTTTCAAAAGGAGCAGTACGCGGCCACCGTGCAAGATTGTCACCAAGCGCTCGAGATCAACGCTTACCACTTTCTCGCTGCATCGATCATGGGCCAAGCCTACCAACTGCAAGGCGACCCCGTGGCCGCTCTGGAAGCATTCCGTCGTGCTTTGCGGCTTAACCCGAGCATGGAAGAAGTTCGCGCACAGGTGATTCACTTGCAGCGTTCGCTCAAAGGCAAGTAAGCCAGCGTTGAACCTCGATACCGCAAGGAAGCCGATGGACAAGGACGAACCAACAACCATTCTGCATGCGGAAATGCAGAAGTATCGCCACCGCAGTTTCGAATCGTTGCAATCACTGCTCACAGAGCTCGAAGCGTACGAATTGGTGGCCCCCTCAGGAGTAAGTTACCAGGTGGAAGTCCAAGCATTCTGGGACGACCAGCCTAATGCCCATTTACGGGTCATGGGTGCGATCGACGACGGCGGTCTTCTGAGTGCGTTCAAACCACTCTGCGAGGACTTTATCATGAGTCCCAACGGCAAGTTTGTCGGGGAGTAGAGAGGGTTGCAGCCTACACCATCCTCTTTCGACGTTACCTATCGCTACAGAAAAAAAGAGCCCCCTCGACCTTGCCGCCATCGTTATTTCGCAGGCTCTCGAGTAGCTTGCGGTAACACTGAGTTTGAGGTTCAGTTAGCCGGCGGAGCATTGGCCATTGCTGGCCGCGTCGAAAGGACTCTTCTACTAGGAAGATTACTCCCACCACCTGCGGTTTCGCAACCCCCCGGGGGTTTTCCCCTGGAATTCCAGGTTCCAAGTCCTTTCAAGACAAGCCTCGGCGCATAAAAAAAACCCGGGCTCACCCCCGGGGTAGCTTTTCGAGGGGATTCCGCTGCCTAACGGCGAATCGTGCCGCCCGCGGTGGCGTCCATCCGATTCATCGCCTGACGCACTCCCGCTGAATATTTGTCAGGTTGGCTAGCAAAGCGTTCCATCGTTTCGTTGCTCGAGAACAAATAGAACGCGTTGCGGTACTCAAATCCGTACTTACGTGATCCAGCGACTTGTTCGTTCTCGTCCAGCATCTTCACTGGGTCGTTGCCAGAGAAGACCGGGCTGTATGCGTCGGGAGAAGCCAAGAACTTCTGCCGTTCTCCTTCGCCGGCGAACAAGTAGGTTCGACCACGATGGATCGCGCCATATGTCTTGTTGCCGCGCACCCATTTCTGAGATTGCTGCAAACTCACAGGGCAGTACCCTTCAAAACCCAGCTCAGGCGTTCCTTCAGGCAGCACTGGAGGCCAGACATCGGCCTTAGCGACCGGCGCAACAACAACTGCCGGTTGTTGAGCTGCCGCAGCAGGAGTGGTCACAGCTTGCTGAGCGGTGCTGTTGGCAACCTTGCCCTCATCGGACGACGGTGCTGTAACAACAGGCGAAGCGGAGGAGGCGATTTGCTCAGCAGCCTGTTGTTTTGTCTCCGGCTGCTTGACAGCTGGTGGCTTTGCCTGGGGCGCTTGAACGATCGCTGGTGAAGCGACAGCCGGCGGTTGCGCTCCAGCGGCTTGAGCCGCGGGTGGCTGAGCAACTCGTGTTCGAGCAATAGGCGCTTGCGCGGTGGGCGCTTGAGCGCTTGGTGGTTGAGCAATCGGGGCCATGGCGTAGCGATTCTGCGTCGGGTTCGCAGTGGCCTTCGGTGGGGCTGGCAAAGTGTCCGGCGGTTTCGTAGCGGCGACGGTCTCCTCTGTTGATTTCTTCACTGGTGCCGCAGCCGTGAAATATGGATTGGAAGTCACATTCGGTACGTTGGTTGGAGCTGGGACCGGGGACGCTGCCCGAGTAGGCTGGCTACCAGGCGATTGATGACTGGGCGGTTGGCCAATTTTTAAGTTGGCGTAAGCTGAATTGACTCTCTTTTGTACCGACGGCGGTTGGACGACTTGCTTGTTGTAGTGCGTCGCCACATTGACCAATTGCGTTCCATAGGGTGCTGGCTGGAGTGGGCAGGAAAGGGTTTGGACAACGCTTCCCTGAGGAGTCAGAACCACCTCAGTCGGAACGCGGCGAATCTGGAACATGTTTGCTAGAGCAGGTGACTCATCTGCATTCAGTTTTACTGGAATGTAATGCTGCTGCATCGCGGCCGCAATCTGTGGCTGAGAAAAGACATCGCGCTCGAGTTTCTTGCACGGCCCACAACTATTAGTGTAAAAGTGAACCAGTACGAGCTTGCCCGTGCGGCTTGCTTCCACCTTCGCGGCATCGAGATTGTGTCGCCAAGTGATGGGCTCGGCTTGGGTCGTTTGCCCCAAGGCCAAGGCGCCCAAGACGGCCAGCAGGAGGTGCGTGTTTAACGAGAGTCGGAGAGACATGGCGATTCCATTCGCTTGGGGGGTTGGTATCTTGACGGCCCGCTTGGTGGTTGACTGCTCCGACCAAACGACAGGCGCCTATTCGCGGCGGTTGCTCCGCTTTGGGTAGGATCGTCAGACACCGGCGAGGACTTTGTTAAAATTGTCTGATTAGGGTGAGTTTGCGTCCTTTCGTTCCATGCAGTGCCAGCATGATCGGCTGGATAGGTGGTTGCAATGTGTCGTAAGTCTTTTTAGGTAAATAACTTGCGGTTATTACTGCATCCAAGTTTATACCGCCCTCGGCGAAAAGATGTACAATGGAATACCACGACCCATCTCGGGCTGTAGCAGTGCAAATCGGGTCACGTGGCTGGGCAGTGGAGATGCCACACGGATCGCGGCGGGATATCGATGTGAGATCGCCAGCGGTAGTGGCCGCCACCAGCCGCGAATCTTTTTCGTAGTTTTTTTGCCTTTGGGCGAAGCAAGCTTGACATAAAGATAGCGGTGACTAATACTACCGAAAGTATTCATCGCCCCGCCTTTTTAGTGTGGGTTCTACAAGGCCAAGTTGCGGCTAAATCCGTTATCGGCCACCGTCGGCTTTGGTGCATGCCACCGTCAGACGCAAACCACTTCATTGTGGAAAGCATCGGCGCAGCAGGCAGATGTCGAGCGTGCGGTTGGCACGATGGATGAAAACTATCAAACACTGCAAAAGCATCGCCTCAAGGAATTCGCCCGTGGGCGTTTGCTATTGCAACCAAATATCGTTGGTGTTTTGAACCAAGAAAATCTGTAGGATAGATCAGAAGAAGAGTCGCCGTGAGAGCGAGATGCTGAATCTATTCAGCGGGGGCTCGTTATCAGTGGTGCTTCCAAGCGAATTAATGGTACGCCGAAGGGTTGGACTCTTCTTGTGCAGCTTCATTCTGTAGATGTTGTGTTCGACAGCTATGTATTCGGCACAGGTTGGTTCGACGAAGAGTTAGGTCGCGTTCGCTTGTACAAGAACGACTACTTTTTAGTTTGACCAATTTCGGGTCGAACGCGTCAGCCTCCACTTACTGAGAATCTCTCCGAGTGCTTTGTCACTTTGTGGTCAATTTTCAGTTCGAGATGAACTACATCTCTTGGAGACGAGGATGGCTTGCACTCGTGGTGAGCGAAGATCGATGGAGCGAATTCAAATGGTTTCGGGTCCCCATGTCCTAGGATCGGAGAGCCAACTGGGGTTTTCTACTCAAGGTTAGGGCAGCTTAGGAATATTTTCTGATGGCGAAAAAGCAGAGATCGGGTGGCAATGGTAGGTACCGAGGCCGCAACAACAATAACAACAATCGAGGCGGCGGTGGCCGAGGTGGGCGCGGTGGTAATCGTCGCCGCAATTCCTACCAAGACAACCGAGGCAATGAAGCCGACTACACTGAAAGCGGCGATCCGCTGCCACTGATTCCCGGCTCAGGGGTGCTTGAAATGCATCCCAACGGCTACGGATTTCTCCGCAATCCTGACACCAACTTTACGCGTGAGCGAACCGATCCCTTTGTCCCCGGTACAATGATCGAGAAGTTCAGCCTGCGTGAGGGGGTCCTCCTCCATGGCATGGTCCAGCGTCATCGTAAGCAACAGGGCCCACGACTTCGTGAGTTGCTCGATGTGGATGGTATGGCACCAGAAGACTACGTCAACGTCAAACCATTCGACGAGCTCACGCCGATTACGCCGGACCAATGGTTCAAGCTCGAAACCGGCCCCGAGCCGATCAGCACGCGGGTGATGGACTTACTAACCCCCCTCGGCAAAGGCCAACGAGCGTTGATTGTCGCTCCGCCTCGCACCGGCAAAACAGTGTTAATGCAGCAAATTAGCAACGCAGTTTCGACCAACTATCCCAATGTGTCGATGATCATGTTGCTGATCGACGAGCGTCCCGAAGAAGTCACCGACATGAAAAGGAGCGTACGTGGCGAGGTATTCGCCAGCAGCTTGGACAACGACGTGGAAAGCCATGTCCGCTTGTCACAATTGACCGTTGCCCGCTGTCAACGATTGTCTGAGATGGGCAAAGATGTGTTCATGTTGATGGACTCGATCACGCGACTGGCACGAGCTTTCAATAAATGGGTTGGCAACACAGGTCGCACAATGAGCGGTGGTGTCGACATCAAGGCGATGGACATCCCCAAAAAACTGTTTGCCACGGCTCGCGCGTTTGAAGAAGGCGGATCCCTGACGATCGTCGGTACCGCACTGATCGACACGGGCAGCCGCATGGACGACCTGATCTTTCAGGAATTCAAAGGCACGGGCAATATGGAGTTGGTGCTCGATCGCAAACTGGCGGATCGTCGAGTTTGGCCCTCAATCGACATCGAACAGTCGGGCACTCGACGCGAGGAGAAACTGCTACCGCCCGATACGTTGCATGCCGCGACGATGTTGCGTCGCACGCTATCGTCAATGCACCACATCGACGCGATGGAGCAACTCACAAGCAAACTCGGAAAGTTTAAGAGTAACACCGAGTTCGTCTCGCTGATTCAAACAGCAGACTAGAAAGAGGAACTGCTCGATTGCAGATTGGACAGTATTGGAGATTGGACAATTTCGTCGCGAAGCGGCTAGTCATCTCAAACTTCTTTTTGATATCATCGATCTCACATTTCTTTCGGAGGGTAAGCGAATGGCTAGCGGCCTGCTTGGAATGCAGGTGCCGGGCAACCGGTTGTGGGTTCGAGTCCCATGCCCTCCGCTGTTTTTTTGCGTCTAGCCAAACTTTCCTTGCGGAAAGATTTGATTGACTCGTAAGAGTTCAGCGTTTAGCCAAACTTTCCTAGCGGAAAGATATTCTTGACTCGTTGGCGGCTCTCCGCCTGTTCTGGGCAGCGCGTTCCGTAGAGAGTTGTAGCAATTTGCAATCAATGGGCCTCACAGCTTCACACTGCGTCGACGCAGCAAGCTTTGCGTCTGTTTTTGGCAGATGCGAATGGCATCTTGAGCGAGACTGGCATCGAGAATGTCTGAGGGGATTTGAGCTTTCACGCAGTGGGCGACTTCCTTGATTTCTGCTTGGAAGGCATTCATGGGGTCGCCATCGCCGAGACTGGGACGCTTTGCTTTACCATCGCTGGTCAAAATCGTGGGAGTGCAAAGATATTCACCCTGGTCGCCCACGACGGCGAACTCAAACAGCAGCGCCGCGTCTTCCAGGTGAATCTCGAATCCGTGATTGAAGCTGCGACCTTGTTGGTTGATCGTGCCGCTAGTCGCTTGGACGACGGGGCCATCCTTGCCGTAGTCGAATTGAGTGTGCCAATACTCGGCCAAGTCATTCTTAGTGCGTCCCTGGCTGACTACCGCAGCTGGTAGACCGAATAGCAACCGAATGAAATGTGCATCGTGCACATGCAAATCGAGCATGGGCCCTCCCACATGGTCCGCCGACCAGAAGTGCTTGAGCCATTCTGGATTGGAGATGACGCGTTTAAAATTACCGCCCAGCAGCCGGCCATATTTCTTGCTCTGAATCACTTTGAGTGCCCAGGCATATTCCGGGAAGAAGGGCAACACGTGGCCGACCAGCAGCAATCGCTGGGCCTTTTCCGCGGCGGCCGTCATCCGTTTGCAATCGCTCAGCTTGAGAGCCATCGGCTTTTCGCAAAACACATGCTTGCCAGCCTTGAGCGCAGCGACGGCAATGTCGGCGTGCAGAGCGGGTGGCAACGTGATGTCGATGAGGTCGAGTTTCTCATCCGCGAGCATCTCGTCGAGAGTGGAGTACGCGGCAACATCTGCCAGGTCCATCTGCTTCCCCGCGGGGCCAAAATTGCCTTTGATGTCGCGCCAATCTCCCGCAAGCCGCTTTCGATCTTGTTCGCAGAGTGCAGCGACCTTGATCCCACGCAGTTTTTCGTAGGTAAGATAATGGACCATGCCCATGAATCCAATCCCAGCGATACCGACTCGAATCATGTTCACCAACTCCGTAGAGGAAACTAGGGCCCATTGAAATTGTGTCTGGACGAATTGGTTCTGTCTACCTGATGGGCGTTCAGTTGCCCATTTACGCACTACGAGTGATAGAGATTCGCAGTACGATATTGCGATGCGAGTCATGATTGCGATGCAAATAGGGGCAGACTAAACTTGGTGAGGTTCTTTCCCCTCACCACTCGAGTCAACGAAATGGTCACCGAGCCGCCTCCGCCAAAGCAACGCATGGTATCGCTAGACGCGTTTCGTGGGCTGACGATCATGTTGATGATTTTGGTCAATAACCCCGGCGATTGGGGGAAAATCTTCGCGCCATTCAAACATGCCGATTGGCATGGCTGTACGCCCACCGACTTGGTGTTTCCGTTTTTCCTGTTCATCGTCGGAGTCGCGATCCCCATTTCTCTGGGGAAACGCAAAGCGGAGGTTGCACGTGGGCCCTTAGTCGCGCACATCCTGCGACGCAGTCTCGTGCTGTTTGCACTGGGGTTGGTGCTGTCGGGATTTGGGTTGCTTTTCAAGCTGGGGCCTGAATACGGTGTAGTGGAACTACTTTCTAATATCCGAATCCCCGGTGTATTGCAACGGATCGCGATTTGCTACTTTCTGGCCTCACTGCTCTTTCTCTACGCAAGTCGTCGGATGCTTTACTTAGTCACGGCGAGTGTGCTGATGGGCTATTGGGCGTTGATGATGTGGGTGCCAGTGCCGGAGTACGGAGCCGGAATGATCGATGGAAAAGACACGCATCTGGCCGCTCATGTGGACCGCGTTGTCTTGGGAACGAACCACCTTTGGTCAGCAGCCAAGACATGGGATCCTGAGGGCTTGCTGAGTACCCTGCCGGCGATTGCCACAACGCTGTTTGGGGTTTTTACCGGGCTTTGGCTCAAGCAGGAGCAGCCTCTTGCACGGCGGCTACGAGGTCTGCTCATTGCGGGGGCTGCGTTGACAGTCGTGGGTTGGAGTTGGGGGCTCCTTTTCCCCATCAACAAGCCAATCTGGACAAGCAGCTATGCTGTTTTCACTGCGGGGTTGGCATTGCTAGTGCTTGGTGTGTGCGTGTGGCTATTCGATGTCCTGTCGTGGAAGCGGCTGGCGGTACCGCTGCAAATATACGGCGTGAACGCGATCATCGTTTTCATGCTTAGTGGCCTCCTCGGACGCCTCTTGGTCGAAATTAAGGTGAACAGCGAGCCGCCGCTTGCGCTGAAGACTTGGCTCTACCAAACCCTGTTCCAGTCGTGGCTTGCTGACAAGAATGCGTCGCTGGCGTACGCCGTCACCTGGGTGTTGAGTTGGTTTGTCGTGCTGACGATCATGTACCGCAAGAACTGGATCATCAAGGTCTGACTGACTGGAGTGGCTCGAATTTCGCGGCCAATTCGTTAAAATGTATTCCTGCTATTCCCGCCATTTCCTGCAACATAGGGTTGTCATGTGCATTTCGAGCCGAGTGCTTGTTTGTGTAGCTTTGTCGCTTTACTTCGTTCCTCAGCATCCGTCGTGTCGCGCCGCCGAAGTGGGCGAGCAGATCGAGCGTTCCGGCGATGAAATCATGGTTTGCGGACAGTTGTTCCACACGACTGCTCCAGTAGTGCTCTGGACCGATCCTCAGGGGTACGATGCCTACCGGGTCGAACGCCGCTTCGGCGATATAGAAAAAGCATCATGGGAGGAAACCACCGCAGCAACCTCCGCGCTAGATACACCCAACCGTTACGGAATTCGCAAGGAGAAGCTGACCGGCGAGCAGTTGCAGCAAGTGCGCGGTGGCGGGTGGACGTTGCCACTGCTGCGGGACGTTGTCGATCAGTTTGTGATGCACTACGACGTCTGCGGCGTAAGCCAGCAATGTTTCAAGGTATTGCACGACCGTCGGGGGCTCAGTGTGCATTTCATGCTCGACATCGACGGCACAATTTACCAAACGCTCGACTTGAAGGAACGCGCCTGGCACGCGACGATTTCAAACTCGCGGTCGATCGGCGTCGAGATCGCCAGCATTGGTGCGTACCCGCAGAACAACAAAGACGTACTCAGCAAGTGGTATTTCCCGGCCGAAGATGGCGGCACCCTGCTCCGCCCGCCGCGTACGCTGGGGCATCTCGGACTGCGGACGGTACCGTTCTATGGTCGGCCCGCGCGGCCTGAGCCGATCGTCGGCACGATCCAGGGCGTTGAACTAACGCAGTACGATTTCACGCCCGAACAGTACGACTCGCTGATCAAGCTCACGGCAACGCTCTGCCGCATCTTCCCCAAGCTCGAATGCGAGTACCCTAAAGATTCTCAGGGTGACCTAATCCCGCGTATGTTGCCGGAGAGCGAGTGGGAAGCGTTTCAAGGCGTGTTGGGGCACTACCATGTGCAAAAGAACAAGACCGACCCCGGGCCGGCGTTCGACTGGGAGAAAGTGGTCGGCGGGGCGGCAGAGTTGTTGGATCGGTGATGTCGCGTGTGAAATCGCATGAGACACGTCGCAGGTATTTGAATTCCCCATCGGCTGGCCTCGTCCGAGTTGCAAACTGTGGTTGCTCGTGTAGACTGCAGAGAACGCGTTTGAATTTTTCTGCTACGTTCAATTTTGTTTCGAGGAAGACGGTTTGAAAGTCAAGTATTCTCATCTCGGGTTGCTGTTGCTCTCTGGTACGGGTCTTCTGACGGCCGGTTGCGGCGGGGGTTCCAACGCGGTGGCTTTGCCCAGCTACGACCCCGACGGTTCCGCTGAGCAGGCAATGGAGATGTACGATACCAATGGCGACGGTTTCCTCGCGGGAGAAGAGCTGGACTCCGTGCCAAGTATCAAACAGGCGATGTTTAACATCGACACCGACAAAGACCAGAAAGTCAGCCTCGATGAAATTACTGAACGCATTCGCACGTGGGCTGACTCAGAAGTCGGGCTCATGTCCGTTTCTTGCGAGGTCTTCATGAACGGCCAGCCGTTGAATGGAGCTACCGTCACATTCACGCCGGAGCCCTTTTTGGGGGATGTGATCAAGGACGCCATCGGCGAGACCGGGATGGGCTCAACAGCCCGTCCCAAGATACCCAAGGACCAACGTCCGAGCCCCGACTCACCTCCGGGAATTCAGCCTGGGTTTTACAAAGTGGTCGTGTCTAAGCAGCAGAATGGCGAGGAACTCGTTCCTGCGAAGTACAACTCCGAGACAACGCTGGGCCAACAAATTTCTAGAGACGACCCGGCCATTGTTAATAAACGTGTGATATTCAGCCTCAAGAGCAAGTAGAACTTGCCCTACTGAGTCCCCGAACGACGGTCGTCCCGATCATCGAATTGTGTTGTGCCGCGACGCGTTAATTGGCTTCTACGACTTGGCCGTCAAGCCGATTCGCCGAGTAGCTGTGCACGTAGGGGTCGATGTCGTACTGAATCGACTGGACCGATCCGTCACAAAAAAGCATGTGGAATGCGGAGGGATGGGCGCTGCCAAAGATATGGTTGCTGTCATAGCCCAGCGTATCGGCTCGGGGTTGAAAGTCTTCTTGCAGGTTTTCGGACTCGATCTCAGGGTCCCAGGCACGTTTTTGGTTGTCCCACTCATAACCACAGTAGGCAGCTTGGTTGGTAGCCAAAGAGAGACTAGGCCCGAGTGCTGCCCCTCCCGGATATTCGTTGGGGGTAATGTACCTCTCACCGATCAAGTAAGTATTGGAGGAACCGTCTTCGATGTTCTGCATTTTTGTTTCGCTACGCACGTAGATCACTCCACTTTGGCACTCTCTGCGACCATCGCCGCCGCGTCTGGACAAAGGGCCTGAGCAATTGCCTGTTGGCTTATTGCTAAACACAGAAGCGATATCAGAATCAACCTGAGAGTAATCATTGCCCGACGGACCACCGATGCTCTGAAACCAGGGGTCACCATCCGTCACATTGGCAAGCGAGCTGCCCGAACTGGCAGCGTAGTCGCTTCGCGGCGCCCCTTGAGAGCTGACAAGTGTACGGACCCAACCTCCCCTGCCCATGTTCTTCATGGGCGAATTCCAAATGGTCAGCGGCAAGCTCGGCGCTCCCCGCGTAGGGCACTGGAAAGCCGCCACGGGCGATTGTAGTAGCTTCGTCATTGCGTCTTGGTGTGCGGGAGTACCGATGACGGTACCCGATCCAAGATCGCGGAGGATGCCTTGCTCAATAAAAGGGAGCAAGCTGTAAAGAAAACCCGCCGGCTGATCTCCGCCGAAGCCGCGGTTGGGGTCCGGACCCCAGTCGTAGTTCCAACCGCCGGTGGGGAAAAAGCCGTGCGTGCTTTCGTGATTCAAGGCTCCCAGGCCCATTTGTTTCAAGTTGTTTTGGCATTGAATGCGGCGTGCTGCTTCGCGTGCTGCCTGTACGGCGGGAAGCAGCAGGGCGACTAACACTCCGATGATGGCAATCACCACGAGGAGTTCGACGAGCGTAAACGCGCGGGTCTGCACGGGCTTGTAAATTTTTTTTCGGCTAAACACGATGGGCCTCGCTTGGCATGAAACCAACGAATTCAATGAAGAGGGCTGCGAGAGAATGTTCATGACACTAACCCTATTGTTGGCAATTAGGCCGAAATGATCAATGCGGAATAGCGCACGAGTAGCTCGTAGTTGCGCAGCATGGCGTAGGTTTGGTTCACAAAGCGTCCCGCACAGCACAGGGAATTCGCAACCGACCACTGTTGCTACACAGATTTACGCCAATCCATGTTTCAAGAAAAAAGCGACCCCGGCATCGGCAATCTGAATGCCAAGCCGGGGCCGCCCGTGTGGAGTCGCCGCGGTACCTTGCGAGCCACAAGTGACCGCAACTTCTAAGTCTCTCTTAACGACGACGGCCCAGCAGAGCCACACCGCCCAAGCCGAGCAACACGAGCGAGGCCGGTTCGGGGATTGGTGTTGGCAAGGGATTGATGGTGATTCCGTCATCGATGATTACATTGTCGATGATCCCGAATTGATCAAGCGGTGCTGTCCCAATCGAGCCGAAAGGGTCTTCGTACCCAACCATGATGTCGCCTGCTGTGGATCCTGAATTAGCTTCCAGAAATTTGTAGTCGTTATAGAAGTAAGTCACATCGCCGTTGTCTACGGTGATGGTCACGGTGACCCATTGGTTGGCTGGCGCGTTGTTCTCGCTATCGCTGACTGTACCTGCGAACGCCGCGTCGAACAGGTAGTTCGCACCGGGGTCGTTGGTGTCGCCAATGTCTGCGAGTTCGATTGTGCCTTCGAAGAGAGCTGAGTCTTCGGTGCCGTAGCCATTCTCAACAGCGAGCCAGCCCCATGTGCCATCTCCTGCGGTAGTGCGATTGTTTCGTCCGAGAGGAGTTGCTGTGGTGCGACCAACGCCAAAAACTATTTGCTCAGTGCTTCCTCCGGGAAGTGGATTGGTCGTGTTCATCCATGCGTCAAACTGAACTTGATAAGTCGTCAAGGCAAGGTCCGCATTGCCACCGGTGAGCGAGCCTATGAGGTTTGAAGCAGTTCCTGCAGCAGTGGTGTCGCCCGAGTTGGCAGTGAATTGAACACCCGTGGTGGCGGCTGAGCCCGCGACCATGTTGGGAGCTTCAGGGATACCTAGAGCGCTGTAGTCAACGACTACTGAGGTGGAATCTGGACCATCTGCCTGGACCCAATTGCTCAGGTCATCCAATCCATCGGTAAAGAATTGTGCCGAGGCGCTTGTGGCGCTCAGCGCGACTGCGACGGCAATCGCAAGTGGTGCATAGTTGAAACGCTTCATTAGACTTCTCCCTTTCAAAAAATAGTGGGTTCACGCAACCAAATTTGTGGTTAGTTACACTGCCAACGGGTGGCCGTTCTGGGATCGACCCAGATACTGGAGGAGTTCGGCGGTTGGTCGCATCCTGCAAGTCTTCCACTTCACTCCTGATGTACCGCCCTATACCCCATATTAACTCGATAGGCCGAAAAACGGAAACACAATGTGCGAAAAAGTCTCTTCGTTTCGCGCAGGCGGGACAATTGCGGCTCTGCGATGGGGTTGCAGCCGCCTGCGGACCGACGATCACAGTCGCTAAAAATCGCCGACGGCTCAAGCCCTGCCGGCCATCACACCAAGCCCGCCCAGCAGCACCAGGGCGGTTCCCACCCAGCGGAGATAGTTAGCGGCCGTTGTGGGGCTGTCTCGGGCGGACTCGAACTCTTCGCGGAGCGTGGCTAACTCTTCCTTGGCACGCTCGTACTCTGCTTCTGCTGCTTTAGGATCGGCGCCCCGTTGGCTGCCCCGCTGCTCTTTGGCTCCCACCGATTTGAACAGCAGCGAGTGGACCTCCTTGGTGAGCCCCGCCATGCGTTCGGCTTTCTCGTCGGTCCAGCTGCTTGTGGCGGGAAACAGAAATCCCCACACTCCGCTGAGTAGCAATAGGAAGATTCCCGTACCAACCGCGCCCGCAGGCAGCATCTCTTTCATAGCGGATCTCAACGCGAGGATTGTAGTGGGGCGAGTGCGACTCTGCTCGTAAGGAAAGTACTGGAGTGGCAGCCTATTCGTCGGTCACGATTCCATCGTTGATGCAAACTAACACACCCAGCACCAAGGGATCAATCTCGTCGTTCATAAATCGAACGCTCCCGTCGACATTCGTGCCGTTCACGCCGCCCACGTGGTTGCTGCGAGATCCCGCGGTCACGGAACGATTGCTTCTGGTGAGGCAAGGCATGCCGAGTAGATCCGCCTCGGCGGGGTTCTCGCATTCGAGCAGCTCGTCTGCGTTCTCCGCTCCAGGAGGCGAGTTGGGAGGAATCGCTCCAAGGGCCAGCGCCGGCGAAGGCACGTAAGGTGGATCGAGCCCAATTTGTTCGGCGATATTGCCAGAGCCGGCTCCTTGCCCATGCACGTCGGGTGCCAAAATGGTGGCTCCCGCCCAGGCTAGGAACCAGGCCCCACGTTGATCGGTTGGCTCCTCGCGCGTGAGCACTTCAGAAATCATCACCGTGTTCGTAGTCCCATCGGTGATGCGTGCTAGAGATTGGGGTTTGTTGACCAGAGCTCCGGGCCACACTTCCGAGGAGGTAATATGCTCGGGGCAAGCGTAAGCGGCGTAGTTGGCCTTGGCATACTGCTGCCCATTGACTTGCGATCCCTTGGCCCCCGACGTCGTCGTGTAAAAAAGACCAGCCGCATCGTCCGAAGCGCAGAGCAAGACGCTGGGTTGTGCCTCCATGGGACGTGTCTCGATCAGTTGTTGAAAAGCATCTTTGGTGAAGTCGATTTGGTCGTAAATCTGCTGTTGTTCGAGGTAAGGAAGGACTCGCACGATCCAACTGAATTGCGTCTTACCGCTGTATTCGACAAGCAGTCGTTCGATCACTTGTCGACCCGGAGGGTTGTTCATATCCGAAGAAGGAGGGAGATCGCCTTGGGCGTCTTCATAGCTCAGCACGGCCAGCGCCAGGTTGTGCAAATTGCTTTGGCACTGCATCCGTCGGGCTGCCTCTCTGGCGGCCTGCACGGCTGGTAGCAACAGTGACACCAACACGCCGATGATTGCGATCACCACAAGCAGCTCAACGAGCGTAAACCCACAGCGAGCATTTCGCCGCGTGTACGAGCGTCGTTGGGTTTGGATCTTCATTACGTTCTCTCCGAGTAAAAATTCCCTCCACAGTCCATCATTTTATAACATGCTTAGCAGCTAAGCAAAGTCGGAAATAGAACGTAGCGAGCTTTGCGACCCAAAAAATCTACCGACAGTCTAGATGAATGCGCAAGGCTTTCGTGCTTTTGCGTATCGAGTCGAGCGCGAACATGCGAACGTAAGAAACAAAAAAACCCCACTGCCAACTCGAGGTTGGCAGTGGGGTCGTGAGTCTATTCAACAATCAGTTGGAACTATGCGCGGTTCTTGCGATTGCTTAGCAACGCAACACCAGCGACAGCCAACAGAGCCAACGAAGTCGGCTCGGGCACCGAGGCACCGGCAAGAGCGGTTGGCGGATTCCAAGCACCCAAAAGAATACCCAGATCCAATCCATCGACAGGGTCAGTTCCGTTGAGTTCGCCACCGTCAGGAGTGGCGTTCTGATCGAAGTTCCCCAGCAAGATGCCCAGGTCAAGACCATCGACGAAACCGTCGTTGTTCAAGTCGGCGGGATCACCACCGATGGCACCGGGAAGGTACTGAGCAATCGCGTCCGCCAAAGTCGGAGCGTCGCCCGCAGTTGCAGCACTGACGATCAGGTTGTCATAGACGACAAAGTTGGCGCCTTCAGGACTCAAAGCAATCGAGCCACCGAAGCGGTCCCAGAAGCCCAACACGACCGAACCCGAGTCGCTCGTATCGTCGAACACCGTGTCATCGCCCGCATCGGTGGGGTCGTTGATCAAGTGCTCAAGAACGACGACTTCTTCCTGCGTGACAGAATCTTCGATCGTGTAAGTCACCGTATCGCCGATGTAATACATGCGGTGCGTGGCCCATCGGTTGTAGGTAACGCCATCGCCATTCGAGTCGTTACCGACCGCAAAGGCAGGATCTTCAAGGTCTGCAGTGATTACCAGCGGATCATCATGGTCCGGGAAGGCCTCACCAAAGTAACTTCGATCAACGCCCGATCCATCACTGACAAATCCGCTTGGATCGCTGGGGTCTGGCGTGAAGAAACCTGCATCGCCACTGAACTGATTGAGTTCTGTGGCGGGTTCAGCTGTGCCAAAATCGAAGGGACCTTCAGCTTTCCAAGCAGCGTTGATAATGTCGCCCGGTAGCCCGGTGCTGGTCAGGTCGGGGTTGTCCGTCTGGCCTGAGCGGAAGTCCGTGCCGTCACCAGCCACGTTGGGCCCAAGGCCTTCACGAAAACGGTAGCCAACGCCACCGTAGTGTGGGAGATAATCTTCTCCCGCTCCGCGGTCGGCGGTGATTGCAAGGCCCACGCCTTGTCCCGTCGTGGCTGTGTTATTGTTTTCTTGAATACGAACAGTCGTGTTGGTTTGATTAATGCCAACGTACGAGTAGTTCGTCGTGCCCGTAAGATCGACATTGCCTGACCCATCGTCTACGCCTTGCCCTGAGTTGTGGAAGACATCGACTTGCATGACGAAGTTGGGAGTCGCGGTTCCTTGACCTACGTTCAGATTGGCAAGCGTAGGCGAGATCGAGGCAAACGATTCCACTCCGGTACCACCCAGTGCGATACTGTCGTTGTTGACCGTTAGAAAGACACCCGTTTTGGCGGCCGCGCCGCCAGGGGTGTTGGGCGCTTCGGGCAGATCAGCTGTCAGGAATCCATCGCCAAAAACGTCAATCGCACCGTAGTCTTGGTTGAAATTAACTACTTGGATCGTGCCGATGCCGCTGGTCGTGTAATCGGCAGCTAGAAAGTCGTTGTCAGAGAAGACCTGGCCGTGAGCCAAGCCCGTGTGCGCTGCCAAGGCTCCCACCATCAGCAGCGTGAACCATTTCATTTGAACTAACATAAATTTTTGTCTCCCATTCAAAGGTGTCAGTGGCGATTCGAGTGTCTTACAGGCACCACGGAATCAAGATCATTCAAGCTTCATGAAAACTGTTCGTAGCAAGAAAACAACAACCGATCGGTGTATGGAAGTTGTCACTTGGTCTAGGCAGTCACGCTCTGGGTTGTTGCCTAGCCGCCTGTGCCGCAAGGGGCCTACACGTCGACGAGAAATCCAGAAGTTGCTCGCCGAGTAAGCTCTCTATTCAGGATAACAAGTAGAGACGACTTACTCAAGAAAGTTACTGAGAACGGGGCAAAGCCCGCAGCCATTGCGGATTGCCCCCCTAGAATTCAGGTGACTGAGACTGAGCTGCGGCTAGGTTTGAAGTGCAGCCGTTGGTTTGCGCAAGAGCGACACGTCTTTGCGCAGCACCCCGAAAAGTTCAGCATGTTGTGCTCTGAGATAACACGCGGGGAGCGGCACTGAGCATCACAGCTCCGCGAAATCTAACACGGCACTATCCTGGCGATCGCCGACATTGTCAAAGACCTGCGGGTCGATGTCGTAGTTGATCGTATGAACTGATCCATCAGCAAACACCGCGTTGAACCCACTCGGATGCGCCGAGCCAAAGTTCACCACATCAGTGCTGCCACCGTAGAGACTGTCGTCGGTCGTTCCCGAGAGCGAGTCTCTCAGGGGTTTGAAACAGGTGGAACGCATCGAATCCGGGTCCCAACCGTCGGTCCAACCTTTGTCGTCAGACCAACTGCCACCCTCGTACAAGTCAGGCCGCAAGAATTTCTCGCCAACCATCAACGTGTTGCTCGTACCATCGGTGATCTGCGCGAACGTCACCGCAGGCGACACATTCTTGACTTTGAACCGCAAAAAGCCGGCTCGGCCCGAGCTGGTGAAGCTGTAGGGAGTTCGCACGATCACGCCCATGTAGACTTCGTCGGCAGGGACAGCGGTGATGTACGTAGAACCTGGGCCGCCGAAAAAGCGTTCGCGTCGGCTGGCACTCTCGTCGGGGAAGTAGCGTTCGGTTTGGGTGTAGTCCTCGAATCCACAAGGGATCGCGCCCACGTAGTCTGAAAGCGTCACTTGCAGGTCGGGGCTGAGCAGGTCGGGTATGGAAACCGGTGCGCGACGTGAGGGGCAAATGTAGTCCGCTACGATCGTTGACTGGAGCTGCGCTTGGGTTGTGATGTTTGCCAGGTTTTCTTTTTCCATGTACGGCAGAATTTGGTATCCCCAGTTGAGCCCTTGTTTTTCGGGCCCCAAGGGCGTGCCGTTCTCGACGTAGTTCTTGATCTCGGGGAAAATCTTGTCACCACCGGTCGGGAAATTCCCCTTGGCATCCGCCAAATTGAGCATGGCGAGTCCCACTTGCTTCAATTGGTTAAGACACTGCGTTCGCCGCGCGGCCTCGCGCGCTGCCTGCACCGCGGGTAGCAGTAGTGCGACCAACACACCGATGATGGCAATCACGACCAAGAGTTCCACAAGGGTAAAGCCGCGAATACTGCGCGGTGAGTTCGTCTTAGCTCTCATTTTGACTCCGGAAAGAGTTCGTTAACGGTTTGTGCTTCCATGGTTTCTACGTCGCCGCGGATGTTCAGGACTTGATATTGCCCGTCCACGCCTTCGCTTTCGCGGGCCATCCAAAACTTCTCGCGATTATTCTGACCGGTGTAGGCTTGCCCGTACAGGACGAGCAATGGCTTACCATCGCGGGGCGAGGTGAGCAGTTGTTCGGGGGTTTCGACTATCTTCTCCCAGCTTGCGGGAGTGGAACTCAAGTACTGGACAAACTGCGCCTCATTGGCGGGAGGTTGCCCGCGGTGTTGGCTTAGGTACTTGCCGTAGAGGATGCCCAGTACCTTCATGTGGACCTCGTCCTTGCGGTCGGTCTGCGTAGGTGCCGAACCGCAGCCAACCGCGCCGAACCCACAGACCACTAACAGGACAACTCCCCAAACGGCCAAGCGCTTATCCATTTCTACTCGTACTGTCTGAATTTGATTTCAGCTTGCGATGCCAATGCTTCGTCGACTTTGATTATTCCATAAAGTCGCGGAATCGCAAAAGTGAATGTTTGTAAAATGAACATTTCCGCTCATTATTGCATAAGGTTTGCAGCTCGATGCGGAATTCTCCGAATGGGTGGACACTTTTCAGGCAATTACTCCCGATCGTCAAACTCAATAAACCAGTCTTCCAGGACCCAATCCGTCAATTCCAGGCCTGACCCGTCGGATTCGACCGCTGGTGGTCGCGGACCGGGCGAGTCTGCTACGGAGCGATCGGCCGAGGCGGAGTAGTTATTGCGATCGATGCGAACAACAGGGTTAGTGGGGGCGTCCGCGCGTGCGTGCGAAATCTCCACCTGAGCCGCACTGGTTCTCAAAGGACGTTGATTCAAGGGAAACAGCGAGTCGTGGGAAAACGCAGCGAACTCCGCGCCCACTGCACGGACCGGACTGTTCGAGAGCTCGGCAGTGGAACTTACCGAAGAACTTGGAGTGGAGTCCTCCGCTGTGGTGGTCGCCTGTAGCGGTGCCGACGTTTGGCCGTATTGCGACTTCCACGTGTCAAGGTCCAGGCCGTCGACACGATTGTCGCCGTTGGCGTCTCCGTCCGCGAGTTCCACGTCTGCGGTCTTGCCAACATTGCGTTGCCAGGCGAGGAAGTCGGCCCCATCAACATCGTTGTCCGCGTCGAAGTCGCCCACTGCGGCACCAAGCCCAAAGAACTCCATCACCCGGTCCATGACGGCTGTGCGGCTGCTTTCGCTGGTGATCGTCTCGAACGGGAAGCCGAAGTTGACGATTTGGGTCGCCCCGCCATCGAACTGAATTGCTGCGCCTCCGCCCGAACCACCGAGGTAATTTAAAGCAGTAGTTGCTCCGCCCAGCGGGCTAATTCGATCAGCGAAGTTGACGTCGTAGAGTTGTGTTCCATCGTCGAAGGCAAAAGTGGGCAGCCCCGCAAAGATCGAGCCCGCGCTGGGAACCACGTTGTAAGTATTTGCATCGTCCCCCACGTAGTCGGCCTTTAGCTCGTTGTTATAGAACGTGCGGCCACCGTTTTGCAGGTCGAGATCCCAGCCAATTTCCGCCCCCGAGACCATCAGTTTCCCACCTTGTGCGAGGTAGTTGGTCACTAGCGTTTGCTCGGTGGCGTTGAAGGTGTCGTCGGCCGTGGACTCTTCGCCCAAGGTCCAGACAACCGCTTCGTAGTCGTCGAGATCTACGTCTCCAGCGATCACTGCTTCGTTCGAGGCGGTGTCGATTCCGAGATAGCTTGTGCTGCCCGCGATTGCTTCGGCGACTTGCACGGAGTAGTCGAACGTGTTGTTGTACCGTGGTCTCACGCGATCGACCAAGTCGAGTCCATCGGGGTCACCGGAAAAGGGATCGGGGTAGCGCTCGTTTTGCGTTCGGGCGTTGCGGTCGAAGCCGTCAACAATCAAAACGCGGTCGCCCGCGGGGCCCGACTTCTGTGCGGCGACCACCAAGCTACGAGGCGACTCGCCGCCTGAGTTCACTGCGACGACTTTGAAATAGTACGGTTCGTCGTCGAGTTCACCGGCTTCGAAGGTGTGGGACCCACTCCCTGCGGCGGCTACTTCGTCGTACCCCAGGTAGCCGTAACCATCTCGCGAAACGTAGATGCGATGGGCCGTGGGGGTACCGCCCAGCACGCCCACTGGTCCCGCGTCCCAGGAGACAGTGACATCGCCATTTGCGGCTGTGGTTGCGGTAATCCCCGTGGGAGTTGAGGGCAGGCTTGTCGTGTCAGCCAGTCCGCCGAAGTTGGAAAAGTACTCCACAACTGCTTCGTAGGTGGAACGCGCCAGTTGATCTCGAACCTTGGGATCGTTCAGCAGATCGGCATCTTGCGCTTGGTCGTGGAACGCCACTTCAATGATCGTGGCATCCATCTCCGAGCCGCTGCCCAGGTTGATCTCTCCGAAGCTCGAGGTGAAGGTATGCGTCGTGCGGTTACTCCAATCGTGCTCATACAGGCCGTTGAGCGCCTGCATGTCTTGGTTAATTTGCCGGCCTGTGTAGAGGGCGAGCGCCGATTGGTTGGGCGTTGCGTTGTTTTGATCAATCAGACCGACTGCACCTCGAGCCGTGTGGCTGCCGGTGGCATTCGAGTGAAATCCAATGTAAACCGACGAACCAAACGGGTTGGAGTTGCTGTTCATATGCTCGGCCATGCGATGCGGAGCGCTCACATTGCTGCTACCCAATACCGCAGAGGGGCTGTTGCCCTGACCGATGGCACGGTACGTCCAGAGCAGCGACGCTTCGTCTTCGCGTGGCGCTCCGGAGATGGAGCCCGAGCCAACTCCGCTGGGCCCGTCGGGCAAATCGCCCATGCCGTTGCCAAAACGAATCGCATCGGCGATCACGACTGAACCACCGGCGGTAGATTGGTTGCTAATTTCCACACTGCCGCTTGTGCCTTCATCGAAGTGGTAAGTGCCCAAGTAGACCCAGCCCTTGCCGACCATGCGGTGGTCGACGCGAATCTCGGTCAACCCGCCGGCGCTGTCATGAATGCGGTAGAGTTGGTCTGTGCGGTTGGTCGAGTTGAGTACCCAGGTGTAGACTGGGTAAAAACCTGCTTCAGGGATGTCGGGCGTGTAGGTCGCGGTGGCAGTTTCCGTGGCTTCGACCGAGGCAAAGCGGTAGCTCACCGAGTCGGTCGTCGCGCCGTAATCTTCATCGTAGAACACACTGCTTCGGCTATTGCTCCAGTCGCCGGCGTAGGTGACTTCGGGCGAGTCGTTGTCGAGCACCACTTCGTTCAACTGGTGTCCCACTGGCCGCATGGGAGCAACGGTCGCACCAGCGCGCAGCAGGTGCTCCGCAAAAAAGTAGAGCTGGTCCTGGTTGCCAAAGGCTTCGTTGACTTCGGTCGAGGCGAACTCCTGCCGACCGGCATAGAAGCCGCTAATGTTGTTGTTGTATTCCAGTCCGTGGCCAGCGGAGGTGTACACAATTTTGCCGTCGAGCGCGCCAGCTGGCTGGGCTACAAATTCGGCAATTCCTTCGCCGGAAAGAGCGATCCGCGGCTCGAGTAGCTCGCAACGGAGAGCTTTCTGGGTGGGGGCATGGGGACGATGTCTGCCGTACTTCATGAATTCTGTTCCGTAAAGAAGGTTGCTGGGCCGATTGTATAACCAAGCCGAATAGAGGTGCCTCTCCTCAAGTACTGATTATAACTTGAATCTCTAGAAAGACTAAGCAGTTCGCACGCCGGCAGACGTAAAAGTTTCGCGCCCGTGCGCACCAGACCCATGCTTCATGCGCAGAGACGAGGAATTCCGCGCTGGAACTGGATATTTTCGACGGTTCTCCCTGTAGATCGCATTCCTTCGAGAGAAGAATCTGTGATAATGGATGTGGGCGGTTTTGTTTTTTTGCCTTTGGTAAGCCCGTTCGAGCCTGATGAACCAGTCGAAGCGAAGGCTGCCTTTCTTGCGGAGTGTAGAGATGATGAAAGTCCGACGCAAACATTCAGAACCAGGTTTTACTCTCGTAGAACTCTTGGTCGTGATCGCAATCATCGGTGTGTTGGTAGCCTTGTTATTGCCGGCGGTGCAGGCCGCACGGGAAGCGGCGCGACGCACCCAATGCATAAGCAACCTCAAGCAATTGAGCATTGGCCTGCTCAATTACGAATCGGCGAACAATGCGTTTCCCATTGGGTTCGAGTATCCGGACACCAGCAATCCCGCGACAATGCAGAATATGGGAGCGAACTGGACGGTTTTGCTACTGCCCTATATCGAGCAGCAGGCTGTCTACGATCAATTTGACTTCGACGGTTTCATCTCTGACCAGCTCAACTCGCAACCGCGAAATGCTTCGCTGTCCGTGATGCTGTGTCCGACGGATGTTCAATACAATTCCATTCCAATGATCATCCGTAGTGGTGGAGGGCGGGCAGGTACTACAGAGAATGCTTGGGCCCGAGGCAACTACGCGGCGAATGCGGGTAATGGCCCACTCCTGCAGGGGAGAAATGACAGCATTGATGGACCCGAATCTAAGGGCTGGCAGGATCCAAAACGTCGAGGGGTGATCGGTCCCAACGTCGCGGCGAAACTGAAGGACATCACGGACGGCCTAACCAATTCTATATTGCTGGCAGAGGTTCGAGCGGGGGTCACTGAATTTGATCGACGGGGAACCTGGGCATTGGGACAAGCCGGTTCGAGTATGCTGTTCTGGTACGGCTCGACCGGGGACGCCAACGGCCCGAATGTCTGCAATGCTAATGCGGACGACATTGCTGGTCCAAAAAATTCGGACAAGGCCTTGCTCGAACTCGAATGCATGCCGGATTGGACCGGAGATGATTGGGGCGACCAAGCCACCACTCGAAGTCTGCACGCGGGCGGCGTCGTGCTGGGAATGGCTGATGGAAGTGCCCACTTTATCACCGACGATGTCGAAACGACCGGAGTCTACGGAAGTTGGGGATCCAACGGAGAGTTAATGTCCGTCTGGGACAAGCTCATAGCCAGCGCCGATGGTCGGGTAATCGAAGATAGCCCGTTCTAAAACTCTCCTAATGCCCAAGGGATTAATGCAATGCGTAAGACGGTGGGTTGGTATGTCGTGCTGTTAATGGCGTTCGTCGGCTGCAGCGATACTGGTGTCGGGATGCTCCCGGTGGATGGCACGGTCGCGTTCACGGACGGAAAGCCAGTCGTTGGCGAGATGGCGACCATCGTATTTCACCCCGAGGGCTCCGCCTCTGAAGGGCCAACGAAATCAGCCAGTGGCCAGATCGACGCCGAAGGGAAGTTTCAGTTGATGACCAAAAAGCCCAACGACGGCGCCTACCCCGGAGACTACAAAGTCGTGCTTCAAGTGTGGTCTAACTACCGGCAGCAAAAGTCTGCGGTCCCTCAGCTCTACACCAATCAGCAGACGACTCCTCTGACGGCAACGGTGAGCCCCGACAAGACGAGTTTCGATTTCTCGATTGATCGCTAAGCTTCCTGACAACAAGTCATCAACATAAACTCTTGCTCATGCAGACCGCCTTCTTGAAGACTCAACTCGCGATTTCTTGTAGCAATCTTTTCCTCTTCCTTTTTCTATTTGGCCTGACGCCAATTAGTTCTGTCACCGCTGCCGAACGCTGCGTCGTTGCCGCCGTGCAACCGTTAGCGGTCGATGCAGGAATCGCGGCATTTCGCTCTGGGGGCAATGCGGTCGATGCTGCAATAGCAACAGCGCTTACCCTCGGCGTGGTCGACAATCACAACTCGGGATTAGGGGGCGGGTGCTTTGTACTCATCCGCCGACCCGACGGATCGCTTCTGGCCATCGATGGACGCGAAAAAGCGCCCGCCGCGGCGACGCGTGACATGTTTGTCCGCAATGGCAAAGCAGTCCCCGAGCTGAGCACCACGGGTCCGCTGGCGGTGGGTGTGCCAGGTGCGCTTGCGGCATACGCCATGGCCTCAGAGAAATGCGGCCAGCGCAAACTGGCCGACTTGTTGCTCCCCGCCGCCGAAGTTGCGGAGCACGGATTCGCGATCGACCGCATCTATGCCCTTAAGCTGAACGCCAAAGCAGAACAGCTGCGCCAGTTCCCCGGCAGCCTCGCAGCGCTGCTCAAGCCCGATGGCACGGCTTATCAAGAAGGCGAAATCCTCAAGCAAGCCGACCTCGCGCGGTCCTATCGGCAGATGGCCGAGGATGGCCTCGACTGGTTCTATCGCGGCGAGTTCGCCGAGTCCGTGGGCCAGTGGATGCAGGCCAACGGCGGGCTCGTCACCGCCAAAGATTTTTCTGACTATCAGGCCATCGAGCGCCAGCCACTGGTGACTACCTACCGCGATTACCAGATCGTCGGCTTTCCGCCGCCCAGCTCGGGAGGCGTGCATGTCGCACAGATCCTCAGCATGTTGGAGCAGTTTCCGCTGGCCGGTGAGCATGCGCGAGATCCCGTCACCGCCAACCACTTGATCGTCGAAGCAATGAAACTCGCCTTTGCCGATCGGGCTTATTGGTTGGGCGACGCCGATTTCGCCAAGGTGCCGCGCGGATTGGTAGACAAGGGCTACTGCCACACGCTCGCCCAGCGTATTCGCAACGATGCGATCGCCGACGTTCCCAGGCATGGTATGCCGCCGCGCGCGGAAAGCAATTTTTTCAGTAATCGCAATGGCAAGCACACGACCCACATCGCCGCAGCCGACTCGGCGGGCTATTGGGTGGCAATCACCGCGACGGTAAACACGTCGTTCGGCTCGAAACTGATCGTGCCGGGCACGGGCATTGTGCTAAACAACGAGATGGACGATTTCTCTAGCCAGCCGGGTGTGCCCAATGTGTTTGGTCTCATTGGCGCGGAGAACAACGCCGTCGCCCCTGGCAAGCGACCTCTATCCAGCATGAGTCCCACCATCGTACTCGACGCCGAAGACAACCCGGTTCTCACCGTCGGCGCCGCGGGCGGTCCCAAAATCATCTCGCAAGTTGTGCAGACCATCATCCGCACGCTTGACTACGGCGAGCCACTCGACACCGCCGTTGCCGCGCCGCGCTTGCACCACCAATGGCGGCCTGACCAGGTTCTCGCCGAAGAGGCCGTCCCCGCGCGAGTTCGAATGGGGCTAGAAAAAATCGGTCACTC
Organism: Bythopirellula sp.; assembly: GCA_965230685.1. GTDB lineage: Bacteria > Planctomycetota > Planctomycetia > Pirellulales > Lacipirellulaceae > Bythopirellula. The sequence goes on along the minus strand of CBDDLO010000002.1, from coordinate 5,489,237 downwards.
GATTGCTACACTTCCAGAAAGCGGAGTGACACAAGCTATTGGCCGCGATGAAGCGGGCGACCTTGTCGGCGTCCACGATCCACGCGTGCCGGGAAAAGTGGGTATGGCTGTTCTGGAAACGGTGCCGTAGCAACTCCGGCGTGTGGCGGCCCAGCTATTTCGAGGGTTGCAACTGGCTAGCAACCTCTTCGGTGCGTTGCATCACGCGCAGCAAATTCTCGCCCAACACTTTCTTGATATCCGCCGCGCTGTAACCGCGATCGAGGAGAGCTTGGGTAATAAGTGGGTAGCTGCTCACGTCTTCCAGCTGCGCGGGCAGCACGCTCACACCGTCGTAGTCGGAGCCGAGACCGACGTGGTCGATGCCGGCGACTTTGACCACGTGGTCGATGTGATCGATGAGGTCGTGGATGGTTCCAGCGGGCATGGGGTGAGTCTTGCGCCACTTGGCGACCACTGCGACGGCGGCGTCGCGATCACCGAGCCGCTCTTCCTCTTCGCGTTCCATCGCCAGGATCTGTGCGTAGTTCTCGGCAGCAGCAGGAACAACAAACCCGGAGAAGAAATTAACCATCACCACGCCATCGTTGACAGCGACCAATTCCAACACATCGTCGGGCACATTGCGCGGGTGTTCGGCAACGGCGCGCGACGAAGAGTGCGAAAAAATTACTGGGGCCTTGGTGATTCGCAGGGCGTGTTTCATCGTGTCCGGCGAGACATGCGACAGATCGACCATCATGCCCAGGCGGTTCATTTCGAGCACGACATCTTCTCCGAATGGCGTAAGCCCGCCGTGTTTGTGCTCATCCGTCGCCGAATCGGCCCAATCGAGTGTGTCGGAGTGCGTGAGCGTCATGTACCGAGCCCCCAGTTTGTACAGCTGCCCCAGCACACTCAGCGAATTTTCGATGCAATGTCCCCCTTCGACTCCAATCAGCGACGCGATCTTGCCTGACTTCCGGACACGACGGATATCATCAACAGTCAATGCGAGTTCAAAGGTCTCTGGATAACGCTGCAGCATGGCCCGCACCATCTCGATTTGCTCGAGTGTCGCCGAAAGCGCGGTGCCGTTGTAGGCGGTGCTTGCGGGAACGTAGACCGACCAGAACTGCGCGCCAACACCTCCCTCACGCAGGCGTGGAATGTCGGTCTGCAGCTTGGCCTGTGGCTTCGAGATGTCGAGCTTCTCGAACGAAAGCGAACCCTGTTGCCGCAATTCCCACGGCAGGTCGTTGTGCCCATCGATGACAATCGACGAGGTGTGGATTATTTTCGCGGCATCGGTAAGCACCACCGGCGGTCTTTCTGCGCCGAAGGTGTTCGGGTTGCGACTCGCAACGAGAGCGCACAACACCAGAGAAGCAAGCAAACACTTTTGGGGCAGCATGGCTAATCCGTTTCGCTTAGTTTTAGCCACGCCCAGCGAAATAGGTTGCGGGTATCGGCGTAGCGGGCATCGGTCGAACTGGAACCAAGCACCACGACCAGCAGCGACTTGTCGTCGCGCGAGCCATGCGAAACCAAGCACGCTCCTGCGGCGCTGGTTGTGCCGGTCTTGACTCCGCTGTAACCCTCGGTGCGAAGCAAACGATTCGAGTTCCTCCACACAAGATTGCGGCGGTAGCCACCGGGACCCTCCACGGTGCACCCATGTTGCACCGTGCCAACGATCTCTTGAAACAGCGGTTGCTGCATTGCTCTATGCGCAAGCATCATCAGGTCGTGCGGGCTAGTCTTGTGGGTTGGCGCGGTGAAGCCGCTGGTGTTCTCGAAGCTCGTTTTCGTGAGGTCAAGTTCCTTCACCTTGCGATTCATTGCAGCGATGAACTGGTCGTATGCATCGCCTCCTGGAGTTTCGCCCTTTGTTACTAATCGATTCCCGAAGTGTTCCGCTAAGGCAACCGAGGCATCGTTGCCAGAGGGAAGCAGCAAGCCAAACAGCAGTTCACGCACGGGGATTTTTTCCCCGGCGCGCACGCCGGATGTGGAGCCGCCCGTATCGTCGGCTCGCTTGGAGAATGTGACGATCTCGTCCAGAACGCCCGGCTTATTTTCAGCCAGCGTTATCACCAAGTGGGCCACCATGATTTTTGTCGTGCTGGCCATGTCGCGCGGCTCGTTCTCTTGCGAACCCCACAGCAGCTTGCCCGATGTGGCATCTCCGATAGCCCATGCCTTGCAGGTCACATACGGCGGGCCCGTGAGAGTGTCGGCCGAATGTTTTTCGATGACTTGTTTGTTGACAACTTCGGGCGCGGGTTGATCGGGCTCTTTGCTTTCTAGCGGTCCCAAGGCCTCCCACGTAGCGGCGTCCACTCTGCCTGTGTCGGGTAGGTTGTTGGCGGTCTGAAACGCTTTCACTGCACGCTCGGTATTGGGTCCAAAGTCCCCGTCACTCGCGATACCCGGCGATGGGTCGCTGCGCGCGTTCAACGTGCGCTGCAACGCTTCGACCAACCGACCATTCGAACCCAGTGCCAGCACGCGCGGCTTACTCGGGTCGTCAGTCTCTGGTTCGGCGTTGAAATGATCGTAAGCCGCGCGGGCGATTTTACCGCCGAGTACTTGTGCGGCGTTGTCATTGGACCAGCGCTGGTCCTCGTTACTGGCGGTGAGCACGCAAATGGCGATCGCCCCGCTGGGGCTGTCGATGAGCCCCGCATCGGTACGAACCGCGGAAACGGCGCCCGTTTTGTGGGCGTATTTCGTCCCTGGTGGCAAATCGCGGGCATTCATCGTGCTGTCTTCACATTCGTAGAGATGTGCGAGCATCTGCTTGCTGGCCGAGGCGCTCACCAACTCGCCGGCGTGCAGCATTCCCAGCAGCTGCACCATGTCTGCCGCGGTGGTGCTACCCAAGCCAAAACGTTCGCTCCGCTGGGGAAAAATCGACGTGTCGCGGCGGTAGACTTTGGAATGGAGCTTGGTATCGGGGCAGTCTAGGGTTTCCATCAAGGCGGCCGTTGCGGGAAGCTCGGCCTGATCGACGACCATATTGGTCGCCGTGTTGTCCGAGTAAACGATCATCAACTGGATCACGTCGTTGAGCGAAAGTGTCGCACCCGGCGAAAAGTGCGAGGTGAGTATCCCCGAGCCGGGCACTTTGTCTTCTTCACGCAGCGAGATTTTTTTCTGCAGATCGAGCTTGCCCTCTTCGATCGCTTGATAGGTTGCAACCATCAGTGGAAATTTGATCAAGCTGGCCGTCGGCATCGGCTCCTTGGCCCGATGCGTAAAAGACTTTCCACTGGGGAGATGGGTAATCGCAACGCCGACAGCTCCCTCGTGAGCATCGATCAGCGGCTTTAGCGTCGCGGCCAAATCGCCCGCGGCGTGACTGGTAGCCGTGACCGAGACACCCAGCACCAAGAAGAACAGAGAAGCTGTCCCTCGTGCTAGGAAGCCTGGAGAATCTAAAAAGTTAGGGGGCATGTTGAAACTCCTGCAATGAAGTTAGCTTCAGTTAGTTGGCGACCAGCAGCTGCACCCCGTTGCCGTTGACTCTTGGGTAACGGCAAATGCCTTGTTCGACGATCGCGCCAGTCGCAATATCTTGGGCAAGCAGAGCTGCCCCGTCCATGTCGACATAGTCTAGCAGAGGCAACAGTTGGGCGATCGCCGAGATACCGACGCTCGACTCGGTCATGCAGCCGACCATCACCTTCATGCCCAATTCACGTGCCTGAGAAATCATTCGTCGCGCCGGCGTGAGACCGCCGCACTTGACGAGTTTGATATTCACTCCGTGAAAGTGCCCGTGGCAGCGTGCGACGTCGGACGCTTCGATACAGCTCTCGTCGGCGATAATTGGCAGCGCCGAGCGAGCCAGTACCTCCTTATGACCGCCCCAATCATCGGCGGGGAGTGGTTGTTCGATGAATTCCACGTCGAGGGATTGTAGCGCCTCGGAATTGCGTATCGTTTCTTCGACGCCCCAGCCACAGTTGGCATCTACGCGGAAGATAGCCGAGGTGTGCTTTCGCAACTCGCGAATGATCTCGAGGTCGTGTTCCGTGCCCAGTTTGATTTTGTAAACCGGCCAGTCGGGCACTTCCTTCAGCTTGGAGACCATCACGTCGATCGTGTCGATGCCGATGGTGAAGTTGGAAGCTGGCGTTTGTGAGTTGTCCAAGCCCCAGAGTTGATAGACGGGCTTGCCTTGCTGCTTGCCCCACAGATCATACGCCGCCTGGTCCAGTGCGCAGAGCGCGAAGGGACAATCCGCAAGTGGCTCGCTAACCTCCGACCACAACCGCTCGGGCTCGAGTGGATTGTGCTTTTCCACCTTGTCACGCACTCCCTCCAGCGCTGCTTGCATCTTCGCTAGCGTCATGCCGTAGTAGCTATTGGTCGTCGCTTCGCCGAACCCAGAGTGTGTACCATCGCTAAGTTCGACAATTAGCGTGGGCTGCACGTTCGTCGATTCACGCGAAATGGTAAACGTGTGCCGAAGTGGGAGATCGAAAGTGTGCGTCGAGAGTTTCACGGCAGACGGTTCGCGTTATTTGGAAGTAGCCATTTGCGGGAGCATCGCCTGGACCGCCTGAACAAGCTCGTCGGGACCATGTCGAATCACATCGCACACGGGGAGGCACAACTCGCTACGAACTCGTTCACGCTCTTTTTCCGCTTCGGATTCGGAGACATTGCGAGTGTTCATCGCCACGCCAATGACCTTGGACGGGCCCATGAGATTGGCCATGGTTTCGTACACCTCGATCAATTTGGGAAGCGACGTCAGCGCGATGTGTTCCATGCCATTGACATTCTCACGGCCCACTTCGTAGCACATGATCATGCCGTGCGGCATGCAGCCGTGGAGCAGGCTCAGTGTTACGCCGGAGTAGCGTGGGTGGGCGAGACTCCCCTGCCCTTCGATCAGCATTATCTCGTGGTGGTGATTGGCAAGCACGAGCTTCTCGACCGCACCGCTGACGAAGTCGGCCACCACGCAGTCGATCGGCGTGCCATCGCCTTCGATCATGATGCCAGTCTGCCCCGTGGCGACAAATTTGGAATCCTGCCCTGCGCGCTCCAGGGCGTGGGACAGTTCAAGCGCCACTAGCATCTTGCCCAGGCTGCAGTCTTGGCCGACGGTATGAATTCGCAAGCAGCCCTCGCGGATGCCTTGACGACTCGCCACGTCGCGCTCGTTGTTCTTGCGGACGTCGATCAGTGAGACTCCCCGCTCGTTGGCTGCTTTGCTAAACTCTGGATCAACCGAAAGAAAATCGTGCAGGCCCGAGATGACATGCATCCCGCGCTGAATCGCATCCAGGATTACCGGCCGCCAAATGTCGGGAATGCGTCCTCCCGGCGGTGCGGTGCCCAGCATCAGCGCGTTTGCCTCGGGCACTTTAGCGAGGCTGTCGACGACTGTGGTTTCTCCCCCCACGCCCAGCACTTGATCGGCCGTCTTGCCTGCCTGTGTTGTGTCCAGCAGAGCGAGAACTTCCTCCGGTTTGTATCGCAGCACCGAAGCAGCTGTCTTTGCGGTGATCGGTTCGCTGTAACCCTCGGTGAGAATCACCAGCCGGCGCGCGTCTTGCAGTTGCTCGGAAGCTTGTTTGGATACGTGGTCAGTCATTCGCTTGTATCGTGAGAGTGAAGCTAAAGGTCGTTGGAAACCAACGAATTGCTTTGATTGGGCCACGGAATTTCACAGGACTACGCGACCACACGGTACCTGAAGTGTAATGACAACCGAGCCCGTAGAAAAGTGTTGCGCGGTTAGAATGCCCTCGAAGTTCGTAACAGATCCAAAATAAGTGATTGGATTCACAACCTTTGGGCGGTGCCTGTTCCGCGCCATTGTCACAATGATAGCAACCCTCACGAATTCGCGCAGAGTGCTATTAGTAACGCGCATTAGTCAGCGCTGGTAGTTCCACCGAATACGTGGGCTGCCAGTGCGCGCTGTGATGCAGGAACATCGCTAAAAGTGCAGAATTGAATCGAGGCCTTATCAAACTGGTGCAGCGCTTCGGGAGTTCCTAGCGAGGCCAGCACGCAAGTCTGCTTTACGAGCAACTCCTCGACAAATACTTGCTGCTCGGGAAGCAAACCGAACGCGTGCCATGCCGCGGGTTTGACGATCACGGCAACGAGCACTTGCTCCGCCTTGCTTGCGTGTGCGGAGACCCGTGTGAAATCTTGTGCGGTACTGCTCGGGCCCAGTTCGTGATAATCGCAGTAGGGCGCCGATGTTTTCAGCGCTGCTCCAAGGGGCTGTTCCGGGGGATCGAGATGCGACTCGTACGGTCGCACCAATACTGCGCATGTATTCTTGGCGGGATCAAATGGTGTAAATGCTTCTTCGCCACGAAGACAACGGATGGATTCCCGGGCAACGCGATTAGCCAATTGCAGGGCGTCAGCTTTCACCTGCGATTTCGCGCCGACAGTTTCTGCGTGGTCTGACGCGAGTTGCTTCAATTTCCATACGCGCTCGAGCGCCTCGTCTACACGTTGCTCCGACAAGTCTCCTGACTCGACTGCCTTTTCCAGCGCGGCGAGGGTTTCCACAGGCTCGGCCACGTCGAGCAAGATGTCGATTCCCGCGAGTAGCGCCGTAAGGGCCAATTCGCCTTCGCTCTCGCATTGCGACTTCACACCTTCCATCAACAGACTGTCGCTGACGACGGCGCCCGTGAAGCCGAGTTGCTTGCGAAGAAGTTCAATCAAAATCGGCGCGGAGAGCGTTGCAGGTGTGCCGCTGCTATCCCATGCAGGAAAACGCACATGGGCACTCATCACCAGCGGCACACCGGCCTCGATGGCCGCTCGGAAAGGAACCAATTCGCATTGCTCCATTTCGGTACGGTTAGCTCGCACTGTTGGGACTGCGTGATGTGAATCCTCGTGCGTGTTGCCGTGGCCAGGAAAGTGCTTGGCTGTACTGAGTAACCCTCCTGCACTCGAGCCGCGTACAAACGCGCTAACAAGTTGGGCCACGCGTGTAGGGTCACTTCCAAAGGCGCGAGTGGCGATGATGGGATTGCGAGGATCGACGTTCACATCCGCCACAGGAGCAAAATTGATGTGCAACCCGCTTGCTCTCGCATCGCTCGCCGTAAGCCGCGCGAACTCTTCGATGGCTGATTCCGCATCCTCGCCCAACGCATCGAACGCCATCGCGTGAGGAAATAGCTCAGGGCCATGCAATTGTTGCCCCACTCCGCGTTCGACATCGGCAGAGATCAGCAGGGGCGTCGCACACAACGCTTGCAAATCTTCGAGTGTCGCTGGAGTGGCGTCGCGATCTCCATTGAATACAATCAACCCGCCCAAGGGGCACGAGTCGAGTAAATGCGCTATTCTCTCGGCGTCTTGCTCCACTTTCCTTACAGGAGGCAAGTTGGACCCAATGCGTACGAACATCAACTGCGCGATTTTTTCCCGCAATGTGGTCGGAGGCGAAAGCGAATTAACGTTCATGTTGAGGTGCTCTGTTCGAGGGGTTCAGCCTCATCAGTTTTCTTTCCAAACTCGGCATCGAGTGGAATAAACAGGCAGACAAGGAAACTTGGAATCGTGGCGAGCATGACCCAAATGAAGAAATTCTGGTAGCCGATCAATTCTTGTAACCAGCCGCTAATCATGCCAGGGATCATCATGCCCAGTGCCATGAATCCCGTGCAAATGGCGTAGTGTGCGGTTTGATGTTCGCCTTGGGAGACATATAGCATGTAAAGCATGTAAGCAGTGAACCCAAAACCATAGCCGAATTGTTCTACAGCTACAGCGATGTTGACGGCTAGATAGCTTTCGGGTTGTAACTGCGATAAAAATACATAAACCACATTGGGTAAGTTGATTGCAATCACCATCCACCCCAACCAGAACTTGAGTCCTTGCTTTGCGGCGACTAGCCCGCCCAGGATACCGCCGATTGTGAGCATCACGACACCCACAGTTCCGTACACAAACCCCACTTCTGTCGTCGTAAGACCCAAGCCGCCCACATGGCTACTGTCGAGCATGAATGGCGCAGCCATCTTTGCCAACTGCGCTTCCGAAAACCGATAAATCAGCAGGAAGGCTAGCACCAGTAGAATGTGACGCTTGCGAAAGAAGCTAGAGAACGTCGCGAGAAAATCTTTGCTGACCTGTATAAAGCTAGTACTTGTGGTGATCGAGGATTCAGGTCGAGGCAATGCAAAACTGTGGTATGCGGCGAACGCTAGGAACAATCCTGCCATCAAATACGAAACGGTAACCCACGCCAGTTGAATATTTCCTGAGCGGGCTGAGAAAGTTGTCGTTGCATCTCGGCTCAGTTTTCGGTCCAACTGCAATAGTACTGCCAAGGGCGCACCGCTGTTTTGCTCAGTTATTGTGAATCGCTCGCCTTCGATGATGCGTATGTCGCTGCTGCCAGCGGTCTTTTGAAGATTAACCACGACCTCATCTTCGCCACGAACAGGTTCGCTGAGCGTCAAATAGAAGATGCCCACATTGCCCGTCAGGTTATCAACAGACGCGGGAGCAACGCTGGGGCCGAAATATCTACGAACAAGATTCTCCAACGAAACGAGCCAAGTGGGCTTCTCATCTCTTGCAACCTGAGCCGCAGTCGTTTCGGCCGAGTAGAAATGGTGTGACGCATTCCATTCTCGAACTTCTGCGGAAAGCGCGTCGACCCGTTCAGTTTCTTGAGGTTGCGTGCTTAGTTGCAATTCCTCAGCGCGAGCGACCAACCTCAGCGGGCTCCCAGTTGCTCTATCGACAATTTCATCCGGCCGAAACTCGGGAGTCGAAGCGAAATTAGGAGACGCATGAACCGTAAGTTTGACATCTGGCAGCCCAGTTTGGCTTTCCAGCAATCCGGCAAGCATCACCAATAGTCCTTGCCCCGTGATCATCGCTAAGCGATAAAAAGTGCTGCGGATACCAACGAACCATGCTTGCTCATGCGTAGACATCGCAACCATGTAAAATCCATCAGCCGCGATGTCATGTGTTGCTGAACTAAATGCAAGCAGCCAGAGAAACAAGAGCGTGAACTGTAGGAAGTTACTCGACGGAATCGTGAGTGCGACTCCCGCTAATCCAGCACCAATCAGCAGTTGCATCGCAACAATCCACCAGCGCTTGCTTCGCACGACGTCAACCAGCGGACTCCAAAATGGTTTGATAACCCAAGGTAGGTAGAGCCAACTCGTGTAGAGCGCAATTTCTGTATTTGAGACGCCTAAATTTTTGTACATGATGACCGAGACGATCATCACCACCACATACGGTAACCCCTCGGCGAAGTAGAGCGTGGGAATCCACGTCCACGGGCTGTGCGATGAAGAAGTCGTTTTAGAATCAGCCATCGGGTTCCGCCGGAGGAGGCTTGCGGGTCAGCGAATCATTCGGTGAGATCGATGCTCGCCGCCGGGCCTTCGACACCAGTGCGGCTCACGGCAGAGACAGTCAATTTGTTGACGGAGAGCGGCTTACCCCGTGCAGCAATGGGGTAGCTGTTGTCGGCTCCCGGGCGAATTTCTACATGCCAGTCATCGCCGCGGCGTGTTTTGACGACCCACTGCCACGGGGTGCTCTCGTTGGGCATTTCAAAAAGCACGCTTTGTTGCTTTGCTGAGGCGAATTTCCTCAACGAGGGCATCACAGGACGCTCGCCTCCCAGCCAGGGCGATGGCGGTACCAGCGCCGGTCGCTCATAGACCCCTTCACGAAGCGCCTTGGCGACGCCGCGCTCCTCGTTCATTAATGCCTTCATGCTAAAGTGCACATTCCCTGTCGCCCCGGGGTGAGCACGAGTGTGTTTGATCTGGTTGACGATCTCTGAGGCGTGCCAGCTGTTCTTGGACTGATTCGCCACTCGCGAAGTGAACTGCCCCGGCCAAAGATGGCGGTGCTGTGAGTTTTGCTCGTGCCACCACTGCATCAACAGCGGATAACATTGTCCGGGACTCTCGATTTTCCAGTAGAGTTGCGGAGTGAGGTAATCCACCCAACCCGCCTGGATCCATTTCTTCGCGTCGGCGTACAACTTGTCGTAGGCATCAAAACCCTTGATTTGCGGCGGGTTACCAGGACGCCAGATTCCGAACGGGCTAATTCCAAACTTGACCCACGGCTTGGTCGCATGAATTTCGTCGGACAGACGGTGAATCAGCCGGTCGACATTCTGCCGGCGCCAATCGTTGCGATTCAGAGAGTTGCCTGTGGCTTGCGCCTGCTGCCAACTTGGCTCATCGGGAAACGGCACGGGCTTCTTGTTTTTGTCGTCGACAGGGTACGGATAAAAATAGTCGTCGAAATGCACGCCGTCGATATCGTAGCGGCGCACCACGTCCATGATCACGGCCATGCTGTGTTCGGCTGCGTCGGGTTCGCCGGGATCGAGCCACTGATGTTTGCCATACTCGCGTACAATGTGCGGCTGAGTCTTGCTCACATGGTTGTCGGCAATGTGCGCGGCGGAACCCGGGTGCAACGCGCGGTAGGGGTTGAACCACGCATGCAGTTCTAGCCCGCGCTGATGGGCTTCTTCCACGGCGAACTCCAGCGGATCATAAAACGGCTGCGGAGCTTGCCCCATCTTGCCGGTGAGGTATTCCGACCAAGGTTCCAACTCTGACGCGTAGAGTGAATCGCAGTGAGGTCGGACCTGGAAAATGATGGCGTTCAGCTTGAGTTCAACGCAACGATCCAATATCGCCCACATCTCTTTTTGCTGTTCGTCACTCGAGAGTCCTTTTTTCGAGGGCCAATCGATGTTGGCTACCGTTGCCACCCACGCGGCGCGGAACTCACGCGGAGTCGCGGGGATTTTGTCTGCCGCATGGACCCACTGCGAGCAAGTTGCAATCCAGCAGGTAAGTGTTGCGAGTAGCAGTTTCATTCTGACCAACTTACACGAAACGAACGGGTGAACAAGCGAGATCATGCAAAGAAAAAACCGCCTCGGCGAGAGTGCCGAGGCGGTTCAGGATTATACGTTTACTCTGCGGTCGATTAGCGACGACGAATCGCAGCCAAACCCATCGAAGCGACCAACAGCAAGCAGCCGGTAGTTGGTTCGGGGATCATCGTCAACGAAACGTTGTCAAAATTCACTCCGCCACCAGGGGAACTTACATCAGAAGGACCGCCCAGTCGTAGGATGTCATAGCCGGTAAAATCATCGTTGTCAGTTACGGGAACCACTGCTGTCGCGTTGATGTTACCGTCAGCGTTCAGATCAAGTGTAAACGTGACAGAAGTATCAGTGATGTCCACGTTAAACCGGTGCCAGCCCGCTACAGGCACGTTCTCGATGCTGGCGCCGCTATCGTCCACAAGACCAGAAAAAGCTACCCAGTTCGTGTCGCCTGACCCGAAGAGAACTGTTCGGTAAGCGTAATGGTTTGGGTTGTTGTACACTCCCATTTCCAAGAGATTCGTGGCCGGCGATGCTTGGCGGATGCCAGCCGACGCACGCTTATTGGCACTCGTGCCATCATCATAGATATCGACGGAGTAGCTAAGAATCTCCGCACCTACAGGATCGATCGGAGCGATAGAAACCGAGTTGGTGTTGCCACCGCTGAAGCTACCAGAAGTTCCTGGATGATTCATCGAATTGCCGGGATTGCCGAGTGCTGTGTCAAGCGTTGCCGAGCCACCGTTGGACCAAACGCCGTTCATTGCTGCGGTGTCGGCGTACGACTCGAAGTCGTCGCTGAAGATAGTCGCGGCATTCGCCGCGCTCAGGGTGAGCAGGCCGCTGGCCATCAGCGCGATGGCAAAGAGACCCATAATTTTCGTAGCTTTCATTAGTTCAAACTCCTCGGTGATTAAAGTCACACAACACGGTTCAAGACAAGCATAGACGAGATCGCCTACCTACCACGTGGCATCCATAACGCTCTAGCCACAACATGTACTATTACCTTTAGCCTAATCGGATAAGTGAAATCCGGCAACAAATTTCGCGCAATTCCCTGTCTTTTCTGCGCAAGGGGGTATTCTCCTCTACTATCCAAGATGCTGGGGCCTGAACGACAGCAGCAGTGTGCTGAAGCCCGCCAGGAGCACAACTAGCGAAGTCGGCTCGGGAACGGCCGTCAACGTCGAGGAGAATTCGCTGGCTGCGGTCAGATTGCGCTGCCAGAGAAAAAAATCGTTGCCGTCGACATCGCCGTCTTCGTCCGCGTCGCCGTCCGTGAATGCCGCTGAGGACGCAGTGCCCAGGCCCTCTTGCCAGCGCTCGAGGTCGTGTTCATCCACAAATCCATCAAGGTTGAAATCTCCCGGCACTGGCTCGACGAAGGTCGCTTGAGGGTCCCAAAAAACATCGTCCAAATAAATCTGAGCATCACCATTGCCTAGAAACTGAATGGAATCAATCGTGGTATTCGCGCCATCGATTTGGCCATTGCCGCCGCCGGTCCACGCTTCCCAGTTGATGGCCTCGTCGAGATACCATTCATACCGGTGCCACTGATTGTCAGCGATCACAGGCTTGGGTATTCCACGCTCGCCCGTCTCGGGATCGTCCAAGGCGATACTCACCTCGACGTTGGGGTCATCGGTCTTCAGCCAGACTCCGACCGAACCAATCGACTCGAACTGCAAGTTGTCGATCCTCGCGGCTGCGTTGGAACCGCCATCCTGAAAGCTGTAACGCGAGCCAGAGATGTGCCGCACAAGAAAGTCTTCGCCTGAAGCTTCGTCGTAGGTTATATCTATTAGCTGCGAGTGCGTACCGCTGTGGGCCTCGGTGCTGTTCCGCTCGGCTGTAGAGCCGGCAACGTTCGCGGTGGTGCTGCCCGAGAACGTGGGTGAGCGGTGGAATGTTCCCTCGTGCCCGGCGATCGTTCCATCGGTGATGCCAGAGTAGTCGTCGAAATTCACGAGCGTCTTCAAACCATAGGAGACACCGGTCCCCGCAGTCTCGGCCGTGCGAAGCTGGATATCCGCACCGTAGTAATACTTGAGAATGTCGAGATAAGAGACGCTGTTGTCCGAAAGAAAGTCCGCGCCGTTTTGGCTCTTCGCGCCGCGGTTGGGCCAATTGGGATTGGTAGGAGTACCCCGAAACCCTAGCGTTGAGCCCTGGTTGAAGCCCCCAGTCAAACCATTGGCGTAGGTGTAGGTAACAAAGCGTTCGGTGTTGGTCGGATCGGGATCGCTGGGTGCGACAATCACACCGGGACTGTCGATGTCAAATGCTTGCCCCGCGTTGGGAATCGACCCTGCCACATAGAACGATGCGATCAGCACATCGCTCTGCGTGCCAATGTTGTCGCGAACCCAAAGGATTTCGCCTTCGGTGGCTTGAGTTGCTTGCTCGTGAATAGAGCCGGCACTACCTGCGCAGCTGTAAACCTGATCGCCTGTGCCGTCGTTGATGAAGTCTTGCAAATCCATCTTGTAGTAAGCAAACGTTCGGGCGGCAACGGCCTGGGCTTTGAGCGCCTCGAAGCTGGCCAAGCCATTCTCGCACTTCACGACGTTTGGCACGTAGTCGGTTTCGGTGGCGACATTGCCGGACCCAGTGACGTTAATCGTAGGGATCGCTTCGAACTGCGCCTGAGCTGGAATCGCCAGCAAGCCAGTTAGTATGAAAGAAAAGATGCTGCGCATGCTCGTCCCCATCAATGAAAAACCCGTGTCGCGGACTGTAAATGCCGCGACACGGGGAATAATCAGACACGAAAAACTTGCGACATTAGCGACGACGCGCTGTCGTCAGACCTGCAAGAGCCAGCAACACGAGCGAGATCGTTCCTGGTTCAGGCACCGAGGAGGCACTCAACTCGGAGGGCGGATTCCAAGCACCTAGCAAGATACCCAGGTCCAAGCCATCCACGGGGTCAGTCCCGTTGAGTTCGCCCCCGCTGGGATCGGCGTTCTGCTCGAAGTTGCCCAGCAAGATGCCTAGGTCCAAACCATCGACAAAGCCGTCGGTATTGAGGTCTGCAGGATTGCCGGGCGGATCGTCCAAGGGGAAATCGCACACCGAGGCGTCGCCCTGCGCGAGGCAGAGATTGTCGAAGGCCACCGGGCTAGCGGAAGAAATGCCCGAGGGTGCTCCAAGTCGAAAGGAGTCGTAACCAGTCGTTGAGCTGGAGATCGCATAGCTCACCGAGGCATCGACCCCGGCAACCGGAGAGCCGCTGGTTTTGGTGGCACCATTGTCCAAGCCATCTCGAAAGAGGTCCATTTCAAAGGTGACTTCGTCCGGACTAATGATCGCCGAGTAACGGTGCCAGCCCGGGCCGATATCGGCCAATCCGACCAAACCATCCGGAGTCGGCTCTTCCGTTTGATCGTCGGTATCGTCAATATCCAAGGCTGTGTCAAATTGAAAGTACTGCCAGTTTGGTTCTTGGACCAGTTCAGTATCCAGCAGCTCGTCAAATAAGACCAGTCGATACGCATAGTTCGTATTGGGAAGTTCTGTCACGCCGTCAGTCGGATCAATAGGAGTCGCGTTGTAGACGCCCATTTCCAAAATGTTGGTCGTGCTGGTTCGATTGCGCAGACCAATGCTCATGCGCGAGTTTCCGTCGTCGATGCCGACGAAGATGTCGCCTTGAATGCGAATGCTCTCAGATTCGGTGGGAGTGATCGTCGATGTGGGCGTGAGACCCGTGTGTTGCATGACCGAACTTCCGAAGTGATCAACGCCTTGGCCCTGAATGCGTGGGTACAATTCGGCATCGGTGGTCAAAGCGCCATCATCGCCGAGAACTGGAGCGCCGTTCCCCGGGCCATCTCTCGGCTCCCAAACGGAGTAGAGATCGTTGTCGGTGCCGTAGGACTCGAAGTCATCGCCGATGTTCGAGAATTGAGCCTGCGCCGCCGAAACGGTTAGAGCGACCAAGCTGAGGGTGAGAAGTGCTCGAATTGCCATTGGTTTGCCTCCAGGAGTGTAAGTGGTCTAGCGTGGTTGTGTCTTGTCTGGGTGAGCCGTTCCGCTAGTCGGGGCGGCAAGCGTACTCAACGGCTTGCCAAGCGAGTGAGGCGATAAGAAGCCTCTGTCCAGCGCTTCGCCCTATCTCCATGATAACGAATGAGGCGAAATTCCGGAAAGAAAATGTGCGCAATATTCTATCCTCGTTGCGCACTTAGTTTGGCCGATTTCGACTCATGAGGTCGAGCGAACCAACTGTTTGCGATACTCCAGCGGCGTTTGCTCATAACGCTTGCGAAAAGCGACGCCAAATCGGGTGGCGTTGGAGAAGCCACATGCGAGGGCGATTTCGCCGATCGGCAGCTCCGTGCGCGAGAGCATCGACTTGCCCTTCTCGAGCCGCACGCGGCGAATTTCTTCGGCCGGGGATCGCCCCAAGTATTTCTGGAATTGTATCTCGAGGCTGCGGCGCGAGACGGGCACCTCTCGCAAAATGTCTTTCACAGCAATGTCGTGAAATGCGTGCATCTGGATGTATCTCAAAGCATGCACCACGACTTCGTCGTCGATGGCCAAAATATCGGTGGATTGACGGCTAATCACACCCTCCGGTGGAATCAATCGCGAATTGGCAGAAACCTGCTCGCCCTGCATGAGCCGGTCCAGTAGCGTCGCAGCCTCGTAGCCAATCCGCCGACCAGCAACGGCGATGCTGGAGAGCGGCGGAGTGCATACATCGCACAACAGTTCGTCGGTGTCGCCGGCTAGGATGGCCACCTCATCGGGCACCCGGATGTTGCTCAAGTAACAGATTTCGGCCAGTTGCCGCCCGCACTGAGCGTCGGCAGTGAGAATCCCTACCTGACTGGGCAAAGACGCAAGCCATTTGCTGACACGCCGTTGTTGTTCTTCCCAACCAATCTTTCGACCGACACGATAGCCCGGCTTGTACTCGCGGCATTCATAGCCCGCTTGTTTGACTGCCGCGATAAACTCGCGCCCACGTTTGGAAGAGTACTTGCGACTGGGTGGTGCGAAATAGGCGAATTTTTCGAACCCGCGATCCCGAAGATGACCAAAGGCCATTTCAGCCCGTTGAAGGTCGTCAGTAACCACATCACACACGCCATCCAATTCCTCGAAAAGCGTATCGACATTCACGGTGGGGATGGCACGATCCTGAATCTGTTCGAGTTGTATGCGCGTGCCGATCCGGGCAATGATGCCATCGCCGATCCACAAATCGGGTAGCGCAGACCGTTGTTCGTGGTCTCGGGGATCAATGAGCAAGTTCCAATGGCCGTGATTTTGAGAATAGTCGGCAATGCCTCGAATCACGCTGCAGCCCCAGCTGTCTTCGGTTTCGACCAGCACGGCGACCTGACGAATTTGATGTTTTTGGGGCATACTATTCGGAGAATTCGCAAGTAACGGGGCTGGCTAGCGTGGCGTCGCATACTCTATCCTAACCAGAGTTTTGCGCAATTTCGAGAGGTGTAAACGAGATTTTCCCTTACGGTTTTCCTCGCAATTGTTAAGCTGGTGCTGAATCACCAACTCATACGCGACCTCGTTGGGAAATCCAATCAGAGCAATTACCATGACAACAACAGCCATCGGTTTGATGAGTGGAACTTCTTGCGATGGTGTCGATGCCGCGTTGCTGAAGACCGATGGGAAAAGCGACATTCAATTCTTAGGCGGTCTGACCGTGCCCTACGGCAACGAGCTGCGGGCCCGACTGTTGGAAGCCTCGCAGCACGATGTAGCGCAGACCGAATTGCTGCGCCTTGAGCGCGAGGTCACCTTGCAACATGTTCAAGCAGTACGAGGATTACTCAGTGAGCAAGCAGAGTTGAAAGACGAAGTTGCTCTCATTGGTTTTCATGGTCATACGGTCCGGCATGTTCCTAACGAAGGTTTAACTTGGCAGATCGGCAACCCGTGGCTGATCGCTCAGGAGTTTGGGTTGCCAGTAGTTTCCGACTTTCGTCGTTGCGATATGGCGGCGGGGGGACAAGGCGCACCCTTGGTGGCAATGTTCCACCGAGCGCTGTTTGTCGACGAGCCAAGGCCAACCGTCGTCCTCAACCTGGGCGGCGTGGCCAATGTGACTTGGTTGGGTGAGAACGACGAAATCATCGCGGGCGACTCGGGGCCAGGCTGTGGCTTACTTGACGAATGGGCCCAGGCGATGGCTGATTTGCCCCACGACCGCGATGGACGACTCGCACTGGCGGGGAAGGTCGATACCGCCACGGTAGAAGCGGCGCTGAGAGCGGACTTCTTCGCGCAACCCCTGCCCAAAGCGGCCGACCGCTACGACTTCGACCATGTCGACGTCTCGAGCCTGAGCATCGAAGACGGCGCGGCAACACTTTGCGCGGTGACCGTCGAGGCGGTGTACCGCGCGGTCAAGCGGTTGCCCGCCATGCCCGAACGCATTTGGGTTACCGGCGGAGGGGTGCATCACCCTGTGATGATGCAGCTGCTCGAAGACCGCTTCGGCGAATTCAAAAACATCCGTGAACGCGGCCTGAACCCCGACACGCTAGAGGCTGAGTGTTTTGCTTGGCTAGCCGTTCGGCATCAACAAGGGTTGCCCCTAACCATTCCGGAGACGACCGGTATCGATGAACCGCGGAGCGGCGGAGTGACGGTGCACTTCGGTTGAGCGAAACTAGCATTCTCGACAAGCTAGTCGCACACAGCCCAGTACGGGTTCTGGAACCAGCTTGACCGTAGTTGTCACGACTGCGTTCGCTTCGAGTTGCTGCTGCAATTCGTCCCGCGCGAGTTGGCTTTCACAAAGCACTCCGCCCGCCAGTGCGAGCGGAAAAGGTCTGCCTGGCATGAGTTTCTGATTCAAGCAGCGTATGTGTTGGCACCAATTCTGAGCAGCCAGCCTTACGATATTGTGTGCAATTGCGTCGCCTTGCTGCGCTAACTCATTGACTAACGCTGCGAGTTCCGCAATCGCCAGGCGGGTATCGCCCTGACTTGATAGTGCTGTAAGCATGGCACGTGGGTCGCTCGACTCGAGCCGCTGGAGTACGGCTTCTGTTAACTTCGTCTGCTGCGCACGACCATCAGCTGCTTGTGAAACTGCTCGCAGCGCCGCTTGCCCGATCCAGTACGCACTGCCCTCGTCACCAAACCAGTAGCCCCAACCTCCAACTACCGCACTCTCCCCTTGCTGGTTTTTTCCGTAGGCGACCGCGCCGGTTCCGGCGATCATTGCTATTCCCCACCCGTCGGGCGTGCCTGCTTGGAGTACCGCCTGACCGTCGTGAATCACTTCCGTCGAGGCGATCGAAAATTGCTGCTCCAGAAAGTCGAGGATCTGCCGTTGTGCCTCCGCTGTACCGGAGCCGGCCAGTGCAAAAACGCCAGCGGCGAGTGGAGTGATTGCAAGCCGCGCATCGGCGAAGGCCTGCTCGACAGAAAGGGCAAGGTTCTCCAAAGCGAGTTCGAGGCCGACGGCCACGATGTTCGATGAACCAGCCGTGCCTCGACCGAGGATTCGAGCTTCGCCTTGTTTATCGCACTCTGCTAACCAAGCTAGTGTCTTGGTTCCCCCACCGTCCACGCCGAGCACCAGCGGTCGCGCGGGGGGCGTCATGGCTGGCCGTTTTCAAGTGCTTTGCGTAAATGGCCCGAAGCGTTCTGCAACCGTTCCCGAGCTGCGCTAGGGGTCTTTCCCAGACGCTGCGCTACGATAGCAGTCTTGAGTTCTCCGGCACATCGTTCGAGTACCTGCGCGGATTCTTCGGGAGAGAGCTCAGTGAGTTGACTGAGGATTCGCTTCGTGCGTTCGGTTAGTTTGGTGTTGGTAGCCTGCAGATCGACCATCAGGTTGCCATAGGTCTTTCCCATCAGCACCATCGCACCCGTGGTGAGCATGTTGAGTACCATCTTGGTCGCCGTGCCGGCCTTCATGCGGGTCGAGCCGCTCACAACTTCAGGCCCCACGACCGGCGCGATCGAGAGGTCGGCTCGCGAGGCAATCGCCCCATCGCGATTGCAGCTGAGTCCGATAGCATAGGCCCCTTGGCTACGAGCATAGTCGAGCCCCCCAAGCACGTAGGGAGTGCGACCACTCGTGGCGATGCCGACCACCACGTCGTGGCTGCAGAGTTCGATGTCGCGAAGATCTTCCTGGGCGAGGTCGGGCGAGTCTTCTGCGCCTTCGACTGCTTTGAGCATCGCGCCGGGCCCCCCCGCTATGATGCCGACGACCTGTGCGGGATCGGAATTGAACGTGGGTGGGCATTCTGCCGCGTCGAGAATGCCCAGTCGCCCCGAAGTGCCGGCACCAATGTAGATCAATCGACCACCGTGGCTGAGCCGATGCGCAATGACTTCCACGGCTTTGGCGATGGTTTCTGCCTCTTGGCCTACAGCGTCCGCGACGCGCGCGTCTTCCGCATTGATCAATTCAACAATCTGGCGTGGCGAGAGGGCGTCGAGGTCCTCGGAGGCGGGGTTCCGAGCTTCGGTGGTGAGCTTGTCTAACATATTGTCGATTCTAATAGCTGGGGTGCCATACTTACAGCTTGGATGCGCGAAAAAGAGAAATAGCTGCGCTCGCCATGTATTCCGATGTGTCTTGTCGGCAAGCGTCTGTTTACAATTTCCAGTGTAGAATCCAACAGCCTCCTCAGGAACAACGGGCTCCCACGAGTTTGAATCTTTCCATCTCCTCCATCGATTTGGCCATTGTACTCGGGTACCTGGGCTGTGTGCTCGCATTCGGACTCTGGGTGGGGCGAGGGCAGCAAAGCACGGTCGACTATTTTTTGGGGGGGCGCTCATTACCTTGGTGGGCAGTGCTACTCTCGATCGTAGCGACCGAGACAAGCACGGTCACATTTCTCAGCATCCCCGGAGTGGCCTTCGCCAGCGGTGGTGACTTCCGTTTCCTGCAGATCACTTTTGGATACATTGTTGGTCGCGCGATTGTCGCTTGGGTTTTCTTGCCGTTGTACTTTCGTGGCGAGCCCTTCACTTGTTACGAGGTGCTCGAGCGTCGTTTTGGTGTCACTTCTCGTCGAGTCACGTCCGTCCTGTTCTTGCTAACTCGAAATGTCAGCGACGCGCTGCGGTTGTTTCTGACGGCGATCGCCTTGCAGCAGGCGATCGGGCTTGAGCTTTGGGTTTGTGTCGTTGGTCTGGGAATAGTCACCATCGGTTACACATATTTTGGCGGCGTGAAGTCGGTAATCTGGAACGACTGCATCCAGTTCGTCGTCTACATGATCGGTGCATTGGCAGCATTGTGGGTGATCGTTTCGCAGTTACCCGCAGGGATGTCGCAGTTGGTCGAATTCGGTAATCAGGAAGGAAAATTTCGCCTGTTCGACATGGATCTTGGACTGACCAAAGGCTCGATGACGTTTTGGTCCGGCCTCGTCGGCGGGTTGTTTCTGACCACGGCCACCCACGGTACCGACCAGCTGATGGTCCAGCGCTACCTCGTCGCGAAGAGCCAACGCGGGGCGACGGTGGCTGTGCTGCTGAGCGGGTTTGTTGTCTGTCTGCAGTTCGCTCTTTTCTTGCTCATTGGTGCGGCACTAGCCTGCTTCTACGACACTTTTCCGCCTGAAACCGCGTTTGGAGCGAAAGATGGGGATCGCGTGCTGGCCCACTTCGTTGTGAATCATTTGCCGGTTGGGTTGGTGGGGCTGACGCTGGCCGCGGTTTTCGCGGCAGCGATGTCTACGCTCTCCAGCTCGCTGAATTCCTCGGCCACGGCAATGATCAACGACCTGTACTTGCCGCTCAGCAACAAAACACTCAGCCACTCGCAGCAACTCAGCCTCAGCCGGTGGGCATCGGCGTTCTTCGGCGTGTTGCAGATCGCGATTGCAATCGCCAGCTACGAGATCGGCATCAACCAAAATACTGTCGACAGTGTGCTGAAAATCGCCGGTTTTGCGTTGGGACCCATGTTAGGATTGTATTTCCTCGCCTTGTTTGCCCCGCGAGTGCGACAACAGGCTGCGTTACTGGGGTTCGCCGTGGGTGTTGCGGTGCTTTCCTACTTTGCGCTGAACACTTCGCTCTACGGCTACTGGTACGCCGCGGTGGGTTCTTGCGTGACTCTTGGAGCTGGCCTGTTACTTTCGATGGTAACCTCTGAACCCTCCTCACGAGAAGAATTGTGACACTCATGAGTATTCAACAACGACAAATTCTGTTACTCCTCTTGCCCCTGTTTCTCCTGGCAGGGCCTGACCGGGTGCAAGCCGAACCGCTCCCGCGCGTCATCGCAGCTGAGGCCGGTTTTGATGGTGCGTACCTCGACCAGATCGACAGCCTCGTTGCGGAACAGATCGAGCGTCAGAAATTGCCCGGCTGTGTGGTAATGATCGGCCGACGAGGAAAAGTTGCATTTGCCCGAGCCTACGGCCACCGCCGTGTGCAGCCCACGCCTGAGGCGATGACGCTCGATACGGTGTTCGACATGGCTTCGCTCACTAAGCCCACCGCCACTGCAACCAGCATCATGCTGCTTGTCGAACGCGGTAAGGTACGATTGCGCGAAGATGTCACCGAATACATTCCCGAGTTCGCCCCCAATGGGAAAGACGCGATTACGATCGAAGACTTGTTAGTGCATCGTGGCGGGCTGCTTCCTGACAACGCACTTGCCGACTACGAGCATGGCACCGACGAAGCGTGGAAAAGAATATACGCGTTGGACTTGCGAAGCCCCGTCGGCGAGAAATTCATTTACACCGACGTCGGTTTCTTGGTGCTGGGCGAAGTCGTGCGTCGCGTGACGGGGCAATCTGTCGCGGAGTTTGCAGCGGAAAACATCTACCAACCATTGGGAATGACGGATACCGGTTTTGTACCCGGCGAGAGACTTCGCAAACGAGCCGCCACTACCGAGCAACGCGACGGCGAGTGGATGCGCGGCGTAGTTCACGATCCACGCGCCGCGCTGCTCAATGGAGTGGCGGGGCATGCCGGCCTCTTTTCCACCGCCGACGACATGGCACTCTACGCCAACATGATGTTGTCTGGTGGCACTGACGGTCAAACCCAGATAATTAGCCCACTCACCATCAAACAGATGACCACACCGCGCACCATCGGCCGCAACAAACGCGGCTTGGGGTGGGACATGGGCAGCAAGTACTCCAGCAACCGTGGCGAGCTGTGTAGCAAGCGTGCATTCGGACACGGCGGTTTCACCGGCACCGCGATGTGGATCGACCCAGAGCTCGACTTGTTTGTAATATTTCTGTCCAACCGCGTGCACCCCGACGGTAAGGGGAGCGTCAATCCGCTCGCTGGACGCATCGGCACCATTGCTGCTGCTGCTCTGGGCCGTGCGAATTCACAGGATTCCACGGGCAATAAGAACCGCTCAGTGCTGTTGGGAATCGACGTTCTCCAGCGTGAACAATTCAAGCTCCTGGCAGGTAAACGCGTTGGTCTGATCACCAACCATACGGGAACCAACCGTGATGGAGTTCGTACTGTTGACCTGTTGCATAACGCGGAGCAGGTGAACTTAGTCGCCCTGTTTAGCCCTGAACATGGGCTGCAAGGCAAGCTCGACCAGGCAAACATTGGCGATGTCCGAGATGAAGCCACGAACCTGCCCACCTACAGCCTCTACGGCAAAACGCGTAAGCCTGAAGCAGAGCACTTGGAAAAAATAGACACGCTAGTGTTCGACATCCAAGACATCGGCACGCGTTTCTACACGTATCTCTCGACAATGGGCCTGGCGATGGAAGCCGCCGCGGAACATGGGCTACGATTCATAGTGCTCGATCGGCCCAACCCAATCGGGGGCACATTGGTCGAGGGGCCCGTGCTGGACGAAGGCAGCGAGTCGTTCGTCGGCTATCATCCCATTGCCGTGCGCCACGGTATGACGCTCGGCGAGTTGGCCCAGATGATTCGCACGGAGCGGAATCTCGACGTGCAGTTGGACGTGATCAAGTGCGAGAACTGGCGCCGCGGCGACTACTGGGACGCCACGGGGCTGACCTGGATCAACCCGTCGCCAAACATGCGGAGCCTTACGCAAGCGGTGCTCTACCCCGGCATTGGATTGCTGGAAACCACCAACCTTTCAGTCGGCCGCGGCACGGATACACCATTCGAGGTGTTCGGTGCCCCGTGGATCGACGGCCAGCAACTGGCCTCAATACTCAACCGCGCCGCCATGCCCGGCGTACGCTTCGTGCCGATTCGCTTCACGCCCGATGCCAGCAAATTTAAGGGCGAGGAGTGCGAGGGTGTGAACATCATCGTCGTCGACCGCAGCGTGCTGCGACCTGTGCACGTCGGCCTACAAATCGCTTGCACCTTACGCAAGTTGTATTCCGAGAACTGGAAAACGACGAGTTTCAACCGCTTGCTGATCAATCAAAAAGTGTACGACGCGGTTAAGAGCGGGAGTGACTTTGATGCACTAGAGATTCTCTATCGCGGAGGGATGGCAAAGTTCCGAGCACGGCGGGAGCCATTTTTAATATATGGTGAGCAATAGCGGACGGCCGCATTCGGCAACAAGCCGGTCCCCGCATGGATTCAGGCAAATAAATCCCGCCGCGCAAACAACCCAAAACTTCCCCCCGTGTGGATATACACTGGCAACCGCTCCGCGGGTTGTTCTTTGACCGTCGCCAACATGCCAGTCATGCCTTTCGACGTATAACTGGGGTCGAGCACAATGCCTTCGGTGCGGCCGAGTAGGCGGATCGTATCAACGGCTTCGGGGTACGGAATCGCGTACCCCTCGCCGATGAAACCATCGACAAGCTCGATGGGTGTTTGCTCCGGCGAGAGATCGAGTTTGAATTGCTCGACTGTGGCGCGTTCCAACTCTCTCAGCGATTGCTGAAAATACTCCACGCTGTCGCTCACCGGTACGCCGAGGATGCGCCAGTTGTCGCACGCTAACAACGCGCGGCCGAGCATCAGGCCGACTTGCGTGCCACCCGAAGACGTGGCGCAATAAATGTCGACGGGTTGGTCACGCCCGAGTTGCTCCGCCAACTCCGCGATACAGCGGACATAGCCCCAGCAACCCAGGGGCACACTGGCTCCGACGGGAAAAAAGTACGGCTTGCGTCTCGCGGCCCGTTCAATGTCCATCGCTTGTGAAACGAGAATGTCTAACTCAGCGCGGTATTGCTCCAACTGGTGGAAACTCACTTCGGCCCCAAACAATCGGTCGAGAAATAAGTTGCCGTCGCTCGCTGGATTGGCGTCTGCACTGCGCAGCAGCATCCTCACCCGCAGGCCGAGCCGTGCGCCAATTGCCGCAGTCGCACGGCAGTGGTTGGATTGCGCTCCGCCATGCGTGACAAGCGTGTCCGCGCCTTGTGCAAGAGCGTCGGCGACGACATATTCCAATTTGCGGACCTTGTTGCCGGAGATCTCCAGTCCCGTCAGGTCGTCGCGTTTGAGCAGAATGCGGCTCGCGCCGGCGTGCTGCGCCAATCTTGGCAACTCCACGAGGGGCGTTGGTAGCCGAGCCAACTCCAAACGAGCCGGTTCTTGAGGATGGACATTCATGCGGGGTCTCCCAGGTCGGTCGGATGCTCCAAGACCGTGAGTTGTTGCTGATCACTATCCAACTCCACTTCGACGTTCAGTGGCAGTGTCACATTATCACGGCAATGTCCCGTCGGAAAATTTTCCATCACGGGGATGCCCAAGTCATCGAAGTAGTGATGAAAAATTTCGTCCAGCGTGAGGCTTGCTTCGCCCTGCTGCGGGTCGCAGTCGGTGAATTGGCCCAGGACGACGGCGGCTAGCTCGGTCAGTTTTCCCGACAGCTTGAGCTGCGCTAACAAGCGATCAACTCGGTAGGGCGGTTCGTGAATGTCTTCGAGCAACAAGATGCTTTCCTTGGCGTCGATTTCGTAGGGCGTGCCCAGGACGGCGCCGATGAGTGCCAAGTTCCCGCCGATCAGGCGGCCACGGGCTTTACCGGGTACGCGAGTGACGATAGACGCGCGGTCTTCCTCGGCCAATGGAACTGCGTAGCCGGTGGATTTCGTTCCGTTGTATTGGTCCGCCAGCAGTGCTTGCCAATAGGTGCGTGCCGAGAGTTCGCTTAGTCCGTCGGGTGCACCGATGCCATCGCTTGGATGCGGGCCATGAAAAGTGACCAAGCCAGTTTTGTTGTGCAGTGCTGAATGCAGAGCGGTCATGTCGCTGAAGCCAACGAAAATTTTCGGGTTCTTGCGAATCACGTCGTAATCGAGCAAATCGAGCAAGCGTGTCACGCCAGTCCCGCCACGCGCGGGAAAGACCGCGGCGACCTTGGGGTCGGCAAACGCTGCCATGAGTTCTGCGGCGCGGGTCGTGTCGTCGCCGGCAAGATAGCCGTGCTCTCGGTAGATGTCGCCAAACCGCTTGATGCAAAAACCTTCGGCTTCAAGCCGCTGGATGCCGCGGTTGATGCGATCGCGTTTCACCGGGCTGGCCGGCACGACGATCGCGATCGTGTCGCCCTTTCGCAATGCACGCGGTTTGATTTGTTGCATCGTCCTGGAAATGGTGTGAAAATTCGCAGAGAATGTAGGTTTTTAACAGGAGGAAACAGAGAGAGCGGAGAAAATGTGAAAATAGACGTTTCCTCTGTTTCCTCCTGTTTATGAGTTGCCGCCAATGCCCTTGTGAAATTATCCGTAAAGCATGTAACCCACGAACACTGCTGCCGAGACTCCGGCCGCGTCCGCGATAAGGCAGGCGGGTAGCGTGTGGCGGATTTTTTTGATTTGAATCGAGCCGTAGTAGACGGTCAGCACGTAGAACGTTGTTTCGGTGCTGCCCATCATGATCGACGCGGTTTTGCCGAGGAAGCTGTCAGGGCCGTGGGTGTCAAAGATTTCGACCATCACTCCGCGTGCTCCACTGCCGGTGAGTGGCTTGGTCAGCGCGAGCGGTAACAGGTCGAGCGACTCGCGGTAGTCCCCCAAGCCGACGCTCTCCATGACCCAGCCAGCGACGTATTTGATATCCTCAAACGCGCCGCTGGCCACAAAAATCTTCACGGCAAACAATATGGCCACCAGATAAGGTATGATCATCACGGCAACATCGAAACCTTCTTTCGCACCGGTGACGAACGACTCGTACATCGGTACTCGCTTGTACGCCGCCCAACAGATGATGAGCAGAACCATCAGTGGCACTGCCCACTGGCTCAGCAGCTCGGTAGCATCCAGGAACCGTGTCACGACACTTCTCCCGTGGAATTTTTGTCCTCATCACTCGGTACGATTGCGTAGCGTGGCGAGCGGGCCAGGAGTTTGGTGACGATTATCGCCACGATGGTGGAGAAAGTGGTCACGAGGATAATGCCAAGCGTCGGCTCGGCCGGGTTTTCGCTGCCGCTCAGGGCGCGGTAACCGATTATTGTGAAGGGGATGAGTGTTACGTTGCTGGTGTTGATTGCCATGAACATTGCCATTGCGTCCGTGGCGGTATCTTTTTCTTTGTTGAGTGTTTGCAATTCCTGCATCGCCTTGAGCCCCAACGGAGTGGCAGCATTATCGAGATTGAGAATGTTTGCCGAGATGTTCATCAGCATGGCACCCTGAGCGGGGTGCCCATCGGGCACTTCAGGAAAGATCCATCGCATCAAGGGACTTAGCAATCGGGATAGCGCATCAACCAGTCCCGCATCTTTCGCAACTGCCAAGATACCCAGCCACAACGCCATGATACCGATCAAGCCGATGCAGATTTCAATCGAAACCTCAGCAGCGTCGAGTGCCGCGGCGTTGAGATCCTTGCCCATCTCCTTCAGGTCGCGGTCGCTGCGAGGGGCGGGACTGTCCTCGCTCACTTCTTCGACAATCGCGACGTTTGGCTGGGCTGGCGGCCAGATCGAGTTGTATGTTCCTCGCGCAAGTCCGTAGAGAATGCCGACGAACAATAGGCCGAACCAGATTTTGTTAAGCATCGCGTCGATTCCGCGGGAACGGATTGGTTAGCAACACGCCCGGCGTGGCGCCGGT
Organism: Bythopirellula sp.; assembly: GCA_965230685.1. Lineage (GTDB taxonomy): Bacteria > Planctomycetota > Planctomycetia > Pirellulales > Lacipirellulaceae > Bythopirellula. The sequence goes on along the minus strand of CBDDLO010000002.1, from coordinate 5,462,375 downwards.
GAGGCTTCCTTGATCTTCAACCACGTTACCTGCGACCAGCACTTGATACAAGTCATCACCGATGCATGCCTCAGACACGCGGTTGAAACTGGGAACTCGAACCGAAACAAAGTCCGCGACAGCCCCCAAAGCTATCGAACCACGATCGACAAGTTGGAAACGTCGTGCGCATTCGTATGTCTGGGCTGCTGACTGCTGGAGCGTTGCGGGAACCGAGTTCCAAGATTCCAGCTCATCCCGAGAAATGGCCGACAAGTCGAACGATTGCAAATACGTTCTTGCTTCAGCTGGCAAGTCGTCAGCAGCTGCTCCCAAGATGCCTGCTGCAATGGCTTTCAGTAGAAGCTCAGGAGTCGCTTCAAACCAGTTCGATGATTTTGCCAGAAAACCAACATTGATTGGCAATTGGAGATTCTGAGGCAAGTTGGCAAACGCTTCGACTTGTGCGGCGGAGGAAACATCCACCTGCCCCAGGACCGTGGTGGCTCCCACGGAGAGCAGGTCGATGATTGCGTCTTGATCAGGTAACTGCGTCGGTGAAATGTCTGCGCGCCAAGCGATTCGCCCCGGCATGCAGAGCAAATCTGGCACATCGGTCACCGTCTTGCCAGCGGTTACGTTCAAGTCGCCCAGATCGACGACAGAACCCTGCTCCCGTTGCCCATGAACAGTGTTGATGCCAATGTCGGCACGGTAGGGTTCGTGTTTGCCGTCCAGCGCGATCACATTACGAAGCAGGTGGTCGAACAAATCGTGTTCGCCCGTGCGAGGCAATGCTTCGTAAACGCTGGTCGGAAACTCCGCAAAAGCGTTGGTTGCGATGGCTTCCAGGCAGGTCACCAACCCAAAGAAATGCAAGTGCACGAGGGGCTCTGAACTGACAGTGGACCATCCCCCGGCCTCAATCGTTATCGTCGAGGCTCCTTGCTGCTGTACCCATTCACCGAAACACCGGGGCATAAAGTCGGCATTGTAGCGTGACACCGGTCCCGGGCAGTGAGGAGCAACCGCCTTGGCGACATAGCCTGCGAGGCTTTCGGCGCGCAAGACATTCTCCGTTTTAGATTCCACCGCATCGATTGGTGGGACAAGCAGCGAATACGAAGCGACTTGCTGAGTGTTGTTCACCGTGGTTCGCGGCCGTTGATTGTGAAGATTCAACGCGAACTCTGGCCGTAAGCTCTCCACGGCCGCGTGCAAGATCCGTCCTTCAGGTGTTTGCAAATGGCGTGCGTCACGATTGATATCAAGGTCTTGGGCGTTGCGGCGCGTCCATCGCTCGGCGCCATCAGGATTTAGCATCACAGTCAAGTTCAACGTGCAACCGCTAAGAATTGCCGACGCTGTAGGATGTTCCGGCGCTTCGAGCAAGAAATTGACCAAGTCGAGCAGTGCCGCCGTGTGCGTTGGTTCATCCCCGTGCATCTGCGACCAGGCGAAGACGGAGTGGGGGCCGCTGCCGAGGGTGAGCAACGAGATAGGTCGGCCCTCGACTGACTTGCCGAGCGCCTGGACGCGAATCGCTTGCGGTTTCGCAGTCGCCCACGTTTCGATCTGACGAGTGATGTCGGCATGTCGCAAATCGCTCGACTGGGTTGGCGACACGCGGTAGCGAGGGTAGTCTTCCCAGGGAAACATGGATTGGGCTCACAGCAGGAGAAAAAAGTTCCACACGCAAGTTGCGCGCTACTAGGCACAATACCACGCCAATGCGGTCCATCCTACCACCGCCATTGATGCTGCTTGAGCTGCAACGGGAATTTGCGACTTTACATGGTCCATCAAGTCGGCCCCGGTACACATCGAGCTGAGGATGGTGGTGTCGGAAATGGGCGAACACTGATCGCCGAAGACGCCCCCATTGAGACTCGCGGCAAAGCAGATTGACATGAACAATTGCGGGTGCGCAAGTCCCTGGTTGGTCGCAACGGCATGAGCCAATGGCATGACTAGCGGCAAGGTCACCGCAAACGTTGCCCAACTCGTGCCAGTGGAAAAGGCGATCACCACCGCAATGACGAAGGCCGTCGCCGGCAAGATCCAATATGATTGCAGCCCGCCCAAGAGCGAAACCAGGTAGCGCCCACCCCCCACTTCTTGAGAAATGTTGCCAACGGTGATTGCCAGCAGCAGGATAACGCTACCGAGGACGACGCTCTTTTGCCCGTCCAAAATCCCCGTCATGATTTGGCGTAGCCTCATTCCTCGCCATGCGGCAAGCATCGAGGCCAGCAATAGAGCTGCCCCGAAGGCCCAAAGTACTTTGGGCGACCCCAGGGCCATGTAGGTGCCGATGGCCACACCCAAGAGAGTAACGAGAGGCAGTACAAAATCGGCAAGGTTGGGTGTGTACCCAGCAGGAACAAAGTCATAGTTGGGGTCTTCACCCGCGAGCGGTTCCGCGGACGGTGCGTTGAGTTCTCCCGTTTCGCGTGCACGTTGACGAGCAAGCTTCAGTCTCGCTGGCAATGCGGGGTGCCGATCGAGCGCGACGAGCAAGGTCGCCATCACCGAAAAGATCGCATAGAAACCCAGCGGAATGCTGCGGAAGAAAAACGCAACACGGTCCGCTTCGCTGGCCAAGTAAGACACTCCCGCTACTCCCATGAATGCCTGCACATAAATGGGCCAGGCGTTGAAGGCTAACAGCACGGCAATCGGTGACGAAGTGGCATCAACAATGAGCGACAGTTCCTCGTGGCTGACCTTTTCTTCATCGGCTAGTGGGCGGACCGTGGTGCCGACAAGCACCGCGCTGACGGTACCTCCTTGAAAAAAGATGACCCCCAGCAGCCACGCGACGAATTTTGCTGAGCGCGGTCCACGTACGAAGTTTGCCGACATATAATCGGCGAACGCCTCGGACGCCCCTGTTTTCGCCCACATGCCCATCAGTCCGCCTAAGAGCCATAAGTACAGCACCAGGATTGTTGCCGCAGTAGGTGTGCCAATCGAGGGAATGAGCACGCCGTCCAGCACGTTGAACTTCCCTAGTAGCATCGCTCCAACAACGATACCCGCCAGCAGGGAGGTGATTGGTTCTTTCGTGATCCAACAGAGTGCAATGGCTGTCGCAGCGGGAAGAAACGACCACCAACCCCAATGGCGATGGGCGCTGAGGTGAAAGTATTGTCTCTGGGGCTGGGGGTCACCATTCAATTCGCTAGTTTCGTAAACTAACTGGTCTGTGAATTCCGGCAGCTGACCTTCGGCAACGAGTTCGCGAAGCCGCTGTTCGATTAGTGGCGATTCTGCGCGAAGGACCGCTTCGTCGAGTGCATGGGGTTCGCCCTGATAGTGCACGAATTTGGCACCCTGCTCGTCGGTTTCCACCGGCAGGGAAAATTGCTGTACAGACCAAGTGGGCGAAACTCGCAATCCCACCAGGATTGCGGCGACGAACGCCAACAGAAAGACCCCGAGGGCGGGGCTCAAAAAATGTTTCGCAGACAGCGGCATTGCAAGTGTTTCTCCGTGGTCTCGGTGCGAACGAGAGTAACAGAAAACGCCGCGCTGGAATACAGCTTCTGCAACTACTTCCGAGTGCTTCGGTAAGCAACCATCGTGCTGGCCAGGGCAAGAAGCAACGGGCTGGACGGTTCCGGCACCGTCTTCGTCAGCACCACGGCAAAAATTTCGCCGCTGGCGGAGGACAGGGCCACCGGATTGTTGAATACGTGTGGAGCGTTGGCGATGATCCCGCCATAAATGTAGCCGACTGTTGTGTCGCCAGTCGGGAGTAAGTCGAAATTGATCACCCCATTGTCGAAGGTGGGAATATCGTCAGCGATAAAGAACTCCGCATTCGAGCCGAACCGCAGAGGCTGGGGGTTGTCACCTTCCGTAAGCAGTTCGGGAAACGCGCCGAGGTAGTGCTGCTCGTACAAGCCATCAGCATCGCGAACTACCGAAGAAATCTGGCTAGTGTTGGGAAGTCGCGTATCGGTGACGAAACCGTTGCTGTCCGCGGCGGGGTTCTCGGGGTCGTACTCCTGCAGTGTGATTCCGCCGAACAGTAGTTCGTGCATGTCTCCGCTCAGTTCGGAAAACATCCCCAACTTAGCGGAATGGTAGTTGTTCATGCCTTGCTTGAATACGCGAGAGTCGTTGTCCAGCTCGCTGCCGTCGTTGACGGGATCGTTGCCGTAATCAATTTGGATAGGATTGCCGTTGGCACCGATCTCGACTGGTACCGTCCAAGCGCCTCGCGTTTCGGTGAAAACTCCAGAGAGCACGGTGATACCCGATTCGAGCGTGCCATCGCTGTTTTTTAAAGTCGGAAACACATTCAGGTCGCGCCGGCGAAAGTGGTCCTCGGGTGTGCTCGATTGAATTTCGGTGAAGTCCAGCGTGGTGCCATCGTCTTGAATAGTGAAAGTACGAACCTGATTGGTGTACTCGCCATTGACTCGGTTGCCGTCGTACGGTTGGTTGAAATCTTGGCCAAACACTAAATGCATCTGCTCGTTTATGGCGAGCATCTCGCCGCCGGTGACTTTGAACAGGGGGTCGCTTACTTGTCGGATGTGCTCGGCGGCGGTGCCTGCGCCCCCTTTCACCCAGTCAACAAGCCCCGGCAGATCGAAAGCCGTAAGATTGCTGAACGTATCCCGCGAGGTAGGATCAACCACGTCGTCGTCGCCAAAGCCTCCGGTGGTGTAAAGCCGATCGCCAATCTGTTCGAACTGGGCATTAGCTGTGGTGATTGAAAGCAGCTGCTCGTTGGTGAGCCCGCTACTAGCAGCGCCGGGCACTAAGCTGCGGCTCCATGAAGTCTTTGCCGCGGGATCGAGTACCCACACATCGGCGTTTTGAAACCGTTCAGGAATCGAAGCACGGTCTATGTCGAATCCATGCAGTCCGTTACTAAGTCCTCCGACGACAACCCATTGCCCTTCGTGTACGCCCGCGACAAACGAGTGCAACGAGGGCCGATCCATCTCGCGGGGAATGTCGAATTGCTGTAGCTGCACGCTGTAGGGCAATCCTCCGACGCTCACTAGGGAACTGGTCGCGGTCTGATTGGCAGCGTGTGCATGTTGCGTTGAAAAGGCAAGTAAAAATAGAAACAGGAATTGGGTTTGCTTCGGTCGCATAGGTGGGCTGCTCGGTTTCGACGGTTCAAAGTGTTGGAGTGACGGGGTGCATTGATTCGATGAGAAGTTAGCCCCTTTTACGGCCTTGAGGTGAAATTACCACGATCACACCGAACAAGAGCAGTCCCAGGGATCCGGGTTCAGGAATTTCTGTGAAGGTGATTGTCAGTTGCGGGAAATTCGTGGGCGATTCTCGTGAACCAAATTGGCGTGCCGAGGAGCCGCGCGTTTCGTCTCCAAGAAGTATCCAGCCATAATTCTCGCTAGGGTCATCCAACCAAGACTGCACGTCCGCGACAATCGCGTCAGTGGAGCCCCAGGTTTCGGGCCCCGCGCTGCCGAGCGACTGAGTCGCGCTGGGTGCAGCCTCAAAATCTCCGCCGGGGTTGGTCCAGAGATCTGTGTCGAAAAAGGTGTGGATCCAAGTCGCATCATTCGAGGTCGAAGCAACTCCCCCACCGCCGGTCGAAAAAGAACTTCCCTCGCCCCAGTCACTTGAAACTCGATGCACGGAATAATCTTCCGTGTCGGCACCAGGGCCAGCTTGGAGAACGGTAAGCGTGAGTTCAGCTGCCGTGATTGTCGAGCCAGCCGGGACGCCCGAACCGATGTCAAATGCCAGCAGCGCCCGCAGCGCTCCAGGCCCGCGGGAACCAGTTAGCCCAGCGAAGAGTGTGCCCGTGCCGTTGCTTACTGCTCCGGCAGTGTTTTCTATCAGGTTGTTGTCTTTGGATGCCTCAAGCGTGACCGTGGCGGACGACGCGACGTCCGCGCGTCCTCCGGCGAGGAGCATGAAAGCCAGTGCGAAAACTATTCGAGAACTGGTTCGTTGGTGTGTTGGGGACATGAACAGTGGCATGACTTGGAAAACTCCCTGGAGATGCAATATGGTAGCGCGGCCCCGTGGTTCCGATACAGGGCTGGCGCTGGTGAGTTGTGTTTTGCGGAACGGACGTTCTGCAATTCAAGAAAGCAAGCCGAAGCTCGCAGTGCGTGACTCTAGTAAATTAACAGTGAGAATTGTTGTTCACTAGCTCTTGGGAGCGGTCACGAATCGAGGAAAGAGTTCTGGCCCCTGCAGCGCAGGATGCCTACATCCTCTATGATAGGGAGGCAGCGCGAAGAAATCAAACATTTGCCCGCGTTTTAGCCTGATTACCAGCGGCACTAGTATCAATCCTGACGCTATGCGCGCCGACTCTGCTGTTTGGTCTGTCACGCCCTGCAGAGAGGGCTACAATGCTCGTAGATTGGCACTTTTGACCCATTCCAGCGAGTGAGTGACTCCACGCAATGCCACACATCTCTGCAGATCGCTATTTCAATCCTGACCCGGGCCAGCGGAAGGTGGCCCAGGAGCTTTACGCCCAGGTGGCCGAACTGCCACTGGTCTGCCCTCATGGCCACGTCGATCCGCAACTGTTCGCCGACCCCAACTACGAGTTTGGTTCGCCGGCAGAGCTGTTAATCATTCCCGATCACTACGTTTTTCGCATGCTCTACTCACAGGGCGTGTCGCTAGAGTCGCTGGGCATTCCGCGACTCGATGGGGGAGCAATAGAGACGGACCACCGAAAAATTTGGCAAACGTTTGCCGACCACTTCTATTTGTTTCGGGGTACTCCGACGGGGGGCTGGCTCGCGCATGAATTTCAAGCGGTATTTGGCATTGAAGAGAAGTTCAACAGCGACAACGCGCAGCAAGTTTACGATCAGATCGACGCCCAACTCCGCTCGAAGTCGTTCCAGCCGCGGCGGTTGCACGAGCAGTTCAACATCGAAGTCCTCTGCACGACCGACATGGCGACCGACACCTTAGAGCATCACCAAGCTATTCGTGAGTCGGGTTGGTCGGGCAACATCCTGCCGACGTTTAGGCCCGACGACGTAGTGCTGATAGACCGTGCCGATTGGCGCGAGAACATCACGCGTTTGGGTGAACAGACAAATAACACCATTCTCGACTACGGGTCGTACCTTCTTGCAATCGAAACCCGCCGCGAATTCTTCCTCAGCATGGGAGCCAAGGCAACCGACCACGCCGCGGCTACTGCCTACACTGGCAAGCTAACGCCGGCTGAGGCCGATACCATTTTCCAGCGGGCACTGCAGGGAACCGCGAACGCCGACGATGCGCGCGCATTTGGCGGGCACATGCTCATGGAGATGGCGCGCATGAGCGTAGAGGACGGGCTCATTATGCAATTGCACGTGGGTTCGTTCCGCAACCACAACGCGCGGTTGTTCGAGCAATTTGGCGCGGACAAAGGGTGCGACATTCCGACACAGGCGGAGTTCACACAGAATTTGCGTCCTCTGCTCAACGAGTTTGGCAACGACGCGCGACTGTCGTTAATCCTGTTTACGCTCGACGAAGCGACTTATGCTCGCGAGCTAGCTCCCTTAGCGGGCCATTACCCAGCGATGCGGATTGGCCCGCCGTGGTGGTTTCACGACAGTTTCAATGGCATGCGGCGGTACTTTGATCAGGTGATGGAAACCGCGGGCCTGTGCAACACAGCCGGATTCAACGACGACACGCGCGCTTATCCCTCGATTCCGGCACGGCACGACGTGTGGCGACGCACAAGTGCCGATTGGGTGGCCAGTCTGCTGGTTCGCGGCCAAATCGACGACGACGATGCCCAAGCGATGGCCCGGGCCTTGGCCTACGATCTGGCGAAGGAGGCTTATCGGCTCTAGCTAATTCGCCACAGAAAGAAATTGGTTGGGATTCCCAAGTCAACCGGCTATACTACCCCGCGGGAGGATTCTCATGTTCAAAACCAAACGTTTCGGTTTCACTCTTGTTGAACTCTTGGTGGTGATCGCCATCATCGGGACCCTAGTCGCGCTATTGCTACCCGCGGTTCAGTCCGCGCGAGCCAGCGCTCGTCGGACCCAGTGCCTCAACAATCTCAAGCAGTGGGGGCTTGGGATTCAGTTGTTCACCGACTCTGCGGACGGACTTCTGCCGTTTGGTAATGACCAACTCGATGTGCCGCGAATTAGCTTCCAGCCACAACTCTGGCCCTTCATTGAAGCCCAAGCTCTGTATGACCAGTACGACTTTGATCTGCCGTTTCATCACAACGGTCGCCCGGGTACGGGAAACGAACCCGTGGTCCTGGTGCAGCTGCCGCTTTATTTTTGTCCCGATGACCGTCGTGGTTTTTGGGTGCCTCCGGCAGATGCTCATAGTCGATCGCGGGGCAATTACGTTTTGAATTGGAGCAACGGTTCTTTTAACCATCGCGATGTTGAGGACGACCCGTATTTGCAAGGGCCGTTTGTCCTTCGCCAGCAAGTGGGTTTGCAAAGCATTACGGATGGGTTATCCAACACGATGTTGATGTCGGAAATAAAGCAATCCATCGAAGATGGTCACTTCGATTTTCGCGGAGATTTTCTCAACGACGACGTAGGCTGTGCGCAGTATATGACGGTCAACACCCCCAACGCCGGAGTCGACAGGCAAGTTTGCCTACGAGAACGAAAGCTACCCGCTCCTTGTCTGCACACCTACAACGGCTCGAACTACGAGTCGGCCCGCAGCTATCACCAAGGTGGCGTGCAGGTCTTGTTTGCCGATGGGTCGGTTCACTTCATTTCCGACTCCGTCGATCTGCTCACCTGGCGAGCGATGGGTTCGATAGCTGGTGAGGAGACGGTCAATGTCTTTGGTGGCTAGCGGTTCAACATTTCGCGGTCGGTGGCTGCTCTTGATCGGCGCAGCAACACTCGTTGGCTGTTCCGATACGGGCTTAGTTCAAGTCGCCGGCGATGTCACGGTCGGCGACGAAAAAGTCGTGCAAGGCACGATTGGATTCTTCCCCGACGACGGCCAGGGTCCGTCAGCCGAAGCGGTGATCGACGAAGGGCATTACTCCGTGGAGCTACCGCCCGGAAAGAAAAAAATTGTCATCCATGGCTACCGCCAGGTCGGCGAAAAATTCCCTTGGGGCAAAGGGGCGCAGTCGATGCCCGTACTGGAGGAAATCGTCCCTGCAGAGTTCAATTCCGATTCAACGCTCACTGCCGACGTGCAGGACAACAAGTCCGATCTCCATTTCAAGCTCACCGCGCCGATTGAAGCGGCAAAGTGATCGAGCGGTCTCCCGGTGATGCGTGTTGGTGATTGCATTATTGCAGCGCCACGAAAAAGCTGATTTTTTATTGCAAAACCATAGCTTTCTGCGCGACGCCCACCACGCGATGCCCTTGTTCAGCAGTAGTGAATCCATTCAGCGGGTTGCAAAACACACTGAGTTTTGAGAATTCCCAACCTGCGGTACTGTCCCGCTAGTGTGTTGCTAACTTGAGCCCCACAACTCGCCCGCTATTATCGAGGCATGGATGCACTAGATCAACTGCGCGCCGCCGCCCGTGACCGTCGCGACGAAGCCATGCAGCACGCGCAAGACCAATACCAGCAGACAATCCGAACGCTCAAGTCTGTCGAGCGCAGGCTCCGCAAGCCACGCCGCCGCAAGCCGCGATACAACGGCGTCAACAAAGGTGAAGACTTCTCGAAGCTGACCACCAAGCGAGCGGCTGAGCTTGTTCTCTGTGAGCTGGGGCCGCTGTCTTTGGGCGAGCTTGTGATTGAGGTTCAGCGGCGTGGTTGCCGGCCCCATGACGAACCGAGAATTGTGGGCCATGCGATCAATAGCTCGCTTTCATACCACAAGGGGAGGTTTTCAAGGGATGGGGAGGGGCGGTGGGCGGTTGTGGAGCTAATAACAAAAACAGGGAGGTGAGTGATGATTTACGTTGTGTTGTTGCTATTCCATCTCATTCCCAAAGTGGGCGAGGACGAGGTCAGACCCGTCATGGAATTTGTCTGCTTCGTTTATGAAACAGAACCTGGATATGCGAGGCTTGCCAGCGATATCAAAGTAATTCACTCTTCCCACGAGCAGTATTCGCATGGAGTCGTCAGCGAGCCCATCAATAAACTCCTTGGTAACCAAAATGCCAGACGTAAATGGGACGTTGACGGTTTGCCCTGGTGCGACAAGCAAGGAATCGGTAAGGACTGGAAGACGACCCCGAATGGTCTCGATGTACTCGCGGTCCAATATCGAGGTTTTGCATGGCTCCATGGCAATATGGATTCCTGTTATATTCGCTGGTGTGAGCCCCGTGTTCTTGAGTCTGATCGAACACGAAAGGTCCTCATTTGCGGTGCATTTTTTGACCGTAGCCTTGCCGGGGCTGAGCCAAGCACGTTGCTCGAATCGCATTTGGTCGAGAACTTCCTGGTTCTGTTGCAGGCTTTCACGGGCCAAGTCAATTTCTTCTCCAATCAATTCGTTCTGTCGGGTCAGTTCTCGTGTCTGCTGCGCGAACATTTTGTTTTGTTCGATAAACTCATTGTTTTGCGATATCATGGCATCCAACTGGCCTTCGCTAACGTCGGATTGTACCCACGCGAAATAGGCGATAGCTCCTGCCAGAAGAAGCTCGACTGCTACGAATATTTTCCGCCAAGCTCTCCAGTTCAGATACACAGGCCGTGGTTCAATGTGATGCTGCTCCTTGGCGGTGTCGCTTCCGGGATCGGACTGCTCTGTTTTGTTTTCGGCATTGCTTTGTGTTGCGTTGGGAATCGACTTGGCTGGTTTCTTTTTTTGCTTGGAATTCTGTTGTTTGTCGGTACGTTTTCTTTCACGAGATTGTCTTTTCTTGCGTCCCATTGCAAACCTATGCAGATTTCCAGCAATAACATTGCGACTTCGGCGAACAATAAATACACGGGAAAGCGACCCGCGTCTTGGTTGGCGCAGCAGACTTATAATCTGCCGGAGGGAACCGCCTAAAACGGTCGGAGTTCGACTCTCACGCTTTCCGCTCAGGAACGCTTCAAGCAGCGCCTAGCGCTGCTCAGCAGTACCCGCCTCACGAAGTCGGACACACTCTCGCCGCGCGAATCTGCGGCCCTGGAGACGGTCTCCCATCCTTCGTCATCCATGCGGAAGTAGCGTTTCGGGGTTTGCCCTGTTGCAGGGCGACCCCTGCCACGTTTTGGTTCTGTCTTGGCCATAACTTGATTTTATGGCCACCCATATATTTTGTCAATTCCCGTCATTAAATGGGTGGACAAATATTGTGGGCGTGGTAGAATAAGAGCATGAAAAAACCCGCTACTGGCTGGAACCAATAGCGGGCGAACCAAAACCAGCTTTCGCTAGAATCGGCCTAGACATCCTCATTCTAGCAGGAAGCCCCACCGGGAGCTACTAGAATGATCGCTGCATGCAAGCACAACGCACGTAAAAAGCACGGCACCGACCGCAAGGGAAACCAGCGGTTCCGCTGCAAGGATTGCGGGACAACCTTTATCGAGGACGTAGCCAAGCCATTGGGCAGCATGCGAATCAGCATGAAAGAAGCCACCACGGCACTGGGCATGCTGCTAGAGGGGATGTCGATTCGCGCGACTTCCCGTATCACCGGATTGAAAGCCGACACAATCTGCAACTTGATTCTCACCGCCGGCGAAACTTGTGGCCACTTTCTGGATACCGCCATCCAAGGCGTCGAAGTGAAAGACGTTCAGGTTGACGAAATCTGGAGCTTCGTCGGCTGCAAGGAAAAGACAGCAGCCCGCAGTGAATACAACGAAGACAGTGGCGATAGCTGGACCACGGTAGCCATTGAACGCAACACGAAGCTGGTGATCGCTCACCAAGTTGGCGAACGCGACACAACGACTATCTGCACGCTCTTGCAGAAGCTAGCCGACAACACAACAGGACGCTTCCAGCTCAGCACCGATGGCCTAGCGGCCTACAAGCTGAACGTACCATTCATGCTCCGCGACCGGGTAGATTTTGGCGTGATCATCAAGCAATTCGCCAACACTCAGAAAGCCGGCCGCTACAGCCCGTCCAAAATAATAGGCACTAAGAAAGCAGTTCGCTTCGGCGAGCCTGACGAAGCCATGATTTCGACTTCGCACGTCGAGCGCATGAACCTCAGCATCCGCATGCACAACCGACGCTTCACCCGGTTGACCAACGCCCACAGCAAGAGCCTCAAGCACCACGTGGCCATGCAAAACATCTTCTTTGCATGGTACAATTTCTGCCGCAAGCACTCGACAATTGGCATGACGCCAGCGATGGCTAGCGGATTGTCGGAAAAAGCTTGGAAGTTGCGAGAATTGCTGGAGAACGCGGCGAAGATTTAATTTCTAGCAACACAGTGACGGGACAGTACCCAACCTGCGGCAGTGCTCCGGCCCGATCACCACATCGCAGCCACATTATCCAATAATAGGTTGTCAAAGAACAAGACTTCCCGACCCTAGGTCGATCAGGAGCGAGAATGAATTTAACAAGTTTCCGCACAATGAAAAGACACCACTTTTGGCCACCTCGACTTTTACTGTCTCGTTTATTGTCGCCACGACGAGCCTAATACCCTCGCCTTAAGGGTAAAGCTCTCGGTTGGTTAGTTCTAAGAATTGTGTGACGGCGCAAAGAAATGCCAAGGGCAATTCCCAGCCCCCTTTGATCCCTCAGCCATTATTCCGCGGCACTTGTTTTTTCCGCGGGAGCGTGGGGCACGTCGAAATGAGGGGCGTTGGGGACTGTGCCTGACGGGGAAGTCGCCGGGTCGCGTGCGGTCCGCACCCACGACTTTTCGGGTGCAGTGATAAACCTGGTGTAGATCGAAAGTTTGCGTAGTATGTACCTTGGAATTTGGAGCAACATTGTTGGGGGCAGTGCACGGCGGCCGAAACGCCACCACGCAGAAGCCAAACCAAGCAGCGCCACTGATACGCTGACGGTGAGTATGGCAATGGGAATCCAAGTGCCCGTCAAGACGCTGGCGACGAGGAGTGTCGCACTTGCAGCCGCGATCAAACAAACCAGCAAACTAAGCGGCGGAACGATCAGGTCGAGCCAAAGTGCCAGGAGCCGAGGCGAGCGTTGTCGTAACGCTCCCCGTAGCAGCCGCGGTCCTTGCGAGAGAATCACAGAGAGGTGGCCGTGTTCCCACCGCGTGCGTTGAGTGCGAGCGGCTTCACGAGCATCGGGCAACTGCGATTCGACAACAGCTTCCATACAGGGCATCGGCGCGAAGCCGGCCAGGGCCAAGTCCACACTGTAGTGCATGTCTTCAACGATGTGGGCCTCCGGGTGCGGCACGGCTTGGAGGGCTTCCCACGGATAGGCAATCCCTGAGCCCGTGATCAGGCAGGGCATTCGCAAACGCTGCAGGCCACGCGGGCGAACATAGTTCTTGACGATGACCGCAAAGGAGGAAATTAGCGAGCCTGGCGCAGCGTTCTCGGGCGGCTGCATGGTGTAGGCTGCTTGCATGGGACTGCCCGACGCATACGCAGCACGGGTGATGCGTTCAATGCAGTTTGGCAAAGGCTGGCAATCAGCGTCGATACAGACAGCGACAGCGGGAGCGTCCGCCGTGAGATATTGCAAAGCAAAGCGCACCGCATAGCCTTTGCCGCGTAGTTCGGCGTCGTTGCGTTCGAGCGTGGTCGCCCCGAGTTGGCGTGCGATAGTTGCGGTTTCGTCGGTGCAATTGTCAGCCACCACAATCAGCCGATCATTCCTCCCCAACTGCGGCAGAATCGCATCGACGGTTTCGCGGATCCCTGCCTGCTCGTTGTGTGCGGGGATAATCACGGCCAAGGCTGGCCGCTGGCCACGCTCTGCTCGCCGATCTCGCCGCAACGGCAGTTGAGCCAGCAGACATTCACAGCCCATTACCAGTGCCGGCAGCGAAACTGCTAAGGCAAAACCACTTAGCAGTATCACGAGCATGAGCAGTTGAGTTTTCTAGACGAGCGTGGGGAAGTTTGGGGAGTGGCCGAGGTGGTACTGGGCCTGATTCTCGTGATCGAACTCTAGGCAACTACGCCGATGATCGGTGCACCCAAATCGATCAAGTCGGCGATCGCTTCATGAGCGCGTGGGTTCTTGCCAACCTCTTTGGTTGCCATCAAGACCACACCGTCTGCGCGGGCCGTGAGCATCTGCAAGTCGGCCGAGGCGGTTGCCGTGGGGCTATTCACCAAGATCATGGTGTAGTTCTCGCGGCAGCATTCGACTAGCTCGGTCAGGCTGCTCGACGCGAGCGCCTCGCGAGGAAACACGGCATGGCCACTGCTGATCAGATCTACTCCGGGGCAACCCGTGTGTTGGATCAATTCGTTGACGGAATCGCACCCGGTGCTGAAATATTCTGCCAGACCGGGCTGTTGCGTCCAATCGAGTGCGGAGTTCTCCTCCGTGGCTGGTTTGGACGCGTCCGAAGAACTCGCTGGCATGGGAATGACGTTCGTAATCGGCATGCGAGATTTGGTCGGGCACACGGCATCGATGATCAGCACTTTCTCCTCGCGCTGGGACAGACACTCGGCAATCGAGGCCATCAGTGCCGCGGGGCTGTAGCTTGAGTCGATGCTACTGAACAGGATGACCGAGCCATCGATGTGAGCCGACTGCTGAATCCGTAGTGCCAACATGCGGACCGCTTCGAGTTGCTCATCGGAAAGCCGAGGAGGTGCCAAGCGATTGCGCCGGCTGGGGGCGAAATCTTGCAGGATTCGCTCGGCTAGTACTGGCAAGTGCAAGGAGTTGGCAAATGCGACCTGGGGTGAACTTTGTCGGCCAAACCACTCCGATGCCAAGACCGGTGTGCTAAGCACTAGTCCACAGAGGGCAAAACCGAGCGCAAATAGTTTGGTTCGATTGGACGAGACTTCTGTCGTTTCCAGACTTGCCGGGACGGAGATTGTCCACTCGCGCACGCGGCATTTTTCGAGTTGGCTCATGTTGTCGAGCTGCGCGGTGAGCGCCTTTTGTTGCCCTTCGGCCTGCTCGAGCCGAAGTTCGTACGCTCCATACTGATCTGCTCCGATGCCGGTGAGTTGTTGGCTGATATCGTCGGCTTGCTTCTGGTAGTCAGCCAATCGCGTTTCCAGCATGGTGATTTGGTTTCTGAGCGGGATGACACTCAGTTCCAGTTGCTCCTGTTGTTTCGAGAGCTGTTGCCGCTGGTCGTCGATTTCCTTGAGCGCGATCGCATACGCACCTAGTTGAGCATCGAACGTTGCGTTGAACTCCTCCAGCTCACTTACTGGCAAGCGCACCTCGCTCTCAGTTACCAGGGAGTACAGTTCGGTTTGCCAAAGTTGCGGATCTTGCGGGGCGTCTTCCGAATCGACAAAATCGGTGACCTCAGAAATCAATGCCGTGAGTGCCGTATAAACGGGAGACGAACTCGTGATCTGTTCCCGCACACGCGTTAAACGTTGTTTGATTTTGTTGGCCAATTGCGATTTGAATTCCTCGAAGAGTTGCAGGCCGGCTTGGTCGAGGTCAGCGCTTTTTTTTTCGATGACTTCGATTTGCTGCATAACTCCAAGCTGCTCAACGCGTTTTTCATCGACTGCGAGTTCGGTGTTGGAAACACTCGAAAGAACACTGCGATAACGCTCGCTGTTCAGGCCCCCTTCTTCGAGAACTTTCTTCTGCTCGGCTTGGACTTCTAAAATTTGTTGACGAGCGTCGGAGACTTCCGCTCGAGATTGCAGCAGCGCGCGTTCCACGTGGCCCATGTGGTTCTGCAAGGTTCTCTTCCGCTGCTCAGCTACTTCTTCCACAAAAATGTCAAGCAATTCATTGAGTATCGCCACGCCGTCAGCAGCTTTGGACCACGCAAATTCGATCGACAGCAAACTTGAGCCGCGCGTTGTTTTTGTTTCGATGAGCTCTTGGAGTATTTTCGGCGAGATGTCGATCCCGCGCGATTCACATAGTTTGTTCAGAATGTTGACTGACTCGATCAATTCCGCGCACGTCGTGGGTGCCATGGATTTGATTACCTCTCCACCGTCGGGCGCATGAGGCAGACCCGTTTGTATCAAGGCAGCCGTGCTACGCGAGCTATCTTTGCCGAACTGCCGCATCACTTCCCACCCGGCGAATGTGCTAGCGATGCCAATTAGCAAGAACACCCACCACCGGTGCAACAGGGCCGAAAGCAGAAGCGAGGGGCTGTCGCCTGACGTACCTACACCATGGGCCGTTTGGATTGGAGATCGTCCTGCTGTATGGTCCTGCTGAGCCAGATAGTTCGGTCGGCGAGGTTGGATTTGCAGGTCTTGGGCAGCCATCAGTTACTCGTGTTTTGGCAAAGGCTCGGACTGTGAGAGCGGGGTGGAAATTGCTGGGTCCCACGTGCTAGCCTCAGCGTCTCATTGGCTGAAATCATGGAACGTAGCAGCATCGCGATCGATTTAAGTTAACTTATCAAGCCTAACGTTTGGCGTGAACGATTTCAAGAATCAGCCCGTACTAAAAGCCGATGCGAGAGACCATTCCACCTCAATACAAGAAGGCGTACCTGGGAAGCTAGCTGGACACGATAAGAACTGCGTCCAAATTATCGCCCTCTATTTATCAAAACGATAGAATTGCTTCTTTTCTCTTGCCCATTTTCGCTAGTTGGTTAATTGCTAGAGCAACTAGTTTCATAGCGAACTGGGTTCTGTTACCGTATATTTCGCAATTTTGCGGTGAGGCAATTGTGGAAACCACTTCACCAGTTGCCTCATGCCCCAACGTCAGACAGTTTTCACCATCTAACTCGTTTGTGGCATCAAGTTTGCGAACAAACCACTTCAAATCAATCCCTCTACGATAGCTTTCGCCTCGAAGCCGGGGCTGATGTTCTACACCTTCATGATGAGATTCTACGGAAAGCTTAAGGAATAATGTCGACTGCCCCTCCTTCAGATGCTGCAACCAGGTCGAAACCTGCGGACTCCGGGATTTTGGAACGCAACGTCCTCGAAAGCAACACAAAACAATATGAGATTCTTAGCGATGTCTTGACGATCCCCGAGCAAGACCCAGCTCCTGGTACTGAGAATGACGATGTGCCAGTTTCAGACTATGCGCCTAACGTTGTAACCGAGACCAAGACCTTTCAGTTGGACGATGCGACTCTGTCTGTGCGGAATTCGAGCGAAGTAGACTTCACAGCTCTGAGTCCCGCACAGAAATTTGAGCCACTTGCATCTGATGCCTCGGAAGGTTTGCTCGCAGTCGAGCCGAGGGCAGCAGACGGCGCGTTAGATGGTCTCGCCTATGCGGCAGCGAAACGTGTGCTTGACGTTGTGCTGAGCGGACTGATGATGATCCTCCTGTCGCCCTTGCTGATCATCGCGGCGCTCTTGGTGAAATTGACTGACGGAGGAGCGGTTTTTTATCCGCACACCCGCGTTGGTGCCGGAGGCAACGAGTTCACTTGCTACAAGTTCCGTAGTATGGTTGTCAACGCGGAGAAGATGAAAGCGAATCTGGCGTTCTTCAATTCGCACGACGACCATCGCACGTTCAAAATTCCAGACGACCCGCGTGTGACTTGGATTGGTCGCTGGATGCGACGCACGAGTGTGGATGAACTTCCCCAACTGTGGAACGTCTTTAAGGGCGAAATGAGCATCGTGGGACCGCGCCCGCCAGTGGTCAGCGAGGTCGAGAAATATAACTGGGATGACATGCAACGCCTAACGGTTAAGCCAGGGCTCACCTGCATTTGGCAGGTGTCTGGTCGGAGTCGATTGCCCTTCCCAGAGCAGCTTGAGATGGATCTCGAGTACATCGAGAACCGTAGCATCGCCCTGGATCTCAAGCTCATTGCGAAAACCATCCCAGCGGTTCTTTCAGCTGATGGTGCCTATTAATCCGAGGGTGCCTCTGAAGGCTGCGCTTCATCGGGTTTCTCAGGCGAGCGCAGCAGCAGTACAATGTCTGAAGGGTTAGCCAACTCCGCTGGAGGCGCCGGTTCTCACACGCTCGGGGATTGGAATCCAATTGCAAGACACGCTGGGTCTATGCATGCTGAGAGTAGGGCCGCAAGCGTCGACATGGGTAGAGGGTGATGAAATCGTTTGATTTGGCTGTGGTGGGGGGCGGAGTCGTCGGACTGGCGACAGCCTACCGCTATGGGCTGCGCCATCCCAAGAAGCGCATTATCGTCTTCGAGAAAGAGCCCAGCGTGGCTCGCCATCAAACGGGGCACAACTCCGGGGTTTTGCACTCGGGAATCTACTACAAGCCTGGCTCGCTGAAGGCTGCCAACTGTCGCGCCGGCAAGCAGGCAATGGAGCAATTCTGTTCTCGCGAAGGTATCGAGCACCGGCTCTGTGGCAAGGTGATCGTGGCACTCAACGAATCGGAACTGCCTGCGCTGCAAAACATCTTTCAGCGTGGTCAAGCCAACGGTGTCTGTTGCGAGTTGATCGATCGCGATCGGTTGCTTGAGCTTGAACCAGCAGCCGCGGGGATTCGCGCAATTCACGTTCCAGAAGCGGGTATCGTCAACTACGGACAGGTTTGCACGCGACTGTCTGAACTGATAGCGAACTTTGGCGGGACTGTGCTATTAAACGCGCGCGTCACTCAGGTGAAGCGCCAGTCCGAGGGAGTGTGCCTCACCACAAACCGAGGCGAATATCACGCTGCGCATGTAGTCAACTGCGGCGGCCTCCACTGCGATCGTGTTGCCAAGCTGTCGGGGGAGAAATGTAAGACAAAAATCGTTCCCTTCCGTGGAGAGTATTACCAACTCAAGCCAGAAGCCACGCGACTTGTTAACAATTTAATCTATCCCGTGCCGAATCCGGCGTTTCCGTTTCTCGGGGTTCATTTCACACGCATGATCGATGGTAGCGTCGAGTGTGGACCGAACGCGGTACTCGCTTTTGCTCGCGAGGGATATACCAAGAGTACGATCAACGCTTACGACTTGGCAGAGTCGCTGACGTATCCTGGCTTCATTCGACTTGCCGCACGGTACTGGCGCGAGGGCATGGGCGAGATGTGGCGAAGCGTAAGCAAAGCGGCATTCGTTCGGGCCCTGCAACGGCTAGTCCCGGACATTCGAGCGACTGACCTCGAACCCGCCCCAGCTGGTGTGCGCGCCCAAGCCGTGGGCCGGGACGGAAAAATGTTGGACGATTTCCAAATTCAAAGTAGCAAGAAGATGACTCATGTCCTCAATGCCCCCTCCCCTGCTGCCACGGCCTCGCTGAACATCGCCGAGCATATCGTCGATCAGATCAGTTCGTAGAAAACGTAATGCTGTGCAACTTCACTGAGAGTGTGAGGAATTCCTCGATTCCAACGGCGCTGGGTTGATTTCGGGTTCGCTGGTATCAAATTGCGAGAATGGGCTGCGCAACATGATTGTCGCCCCTTTTTGCCCGCCATGTTAGAGTAGTAGAAACGCTAGTGCAAATGTGGGGCCCCGCTGGTTGAGGTTCGTTGGAACGGAGGTTTTCATTGAGTATTCGAGTTTGCATACTGAGTTTGATCCTCGGCACCGGGATTTCCTGGACCCATACGCTGGCCGCGGAGTTCGATTTTTATGGCCGGTCAGGCAACGCGATTGAGGTAGATTTTAGCAAGCTCCCCGGAGTGTCCGCGAGCGCCTCGTTTACAGATATTTCCCTCTCCGGCTTCGCTGGACATACCGTCTTGACCAGCTCGGATTTGGCGGTGGGAGACTTCAACGACGACGGACGACTCTGGCTGTTTGCGAATCCTGCCCGAGACACTCCGGCGCTCGGTGATCTCGATGCTGCGGCGCGCGGCTTCCAAGGTTCCTTGGAAGGGGCGATAAAAATTGATGGCCAGCTTCGTGATTTTGCTGTCCATGTTCGTGCAGGCTATACCGGAGCCGGACCGGGTTCTGTCGGACAGAGTTTCGAGAGAATCAACCGCGCAGCAAACAACCCGTTGTTTGTCGCACAGCAGCAACACCGCCTCAACTACCTGGGATTTGTCCCTCAGGGTGGCGGACAGCTGGTCGTCGATGGTGGATTTGGCAGTAACACGGACGAGGCGCTACGCACCTTTCAAGCGGCTTTCGTGGCGGGGCTGAATACTTCCCAAGCGAGTGTCGATGGCATCGTTGGCCCCAACACGGCAGGCTGGCTCAATGCGGAAAACGCTCCGACTTGGGAGGAACTCCTCGACCCCGACCCGCAAGTGCCCGGCACCTTTAGCGTTGCGAATATGATGGGCGACTTTGATATCCTGCCCGGTCGCGATCCGGGAACTAACCAACGCACCGGGAACACACCGCAGCCCGAGCGGTTTGGCACCAACTGGGCGCAGAATCTTTGGAGGGCAGGTTCGTCGAATGCCAAGAGCGAAACCGGAGTGACGCAACTCATGAACGCAATGTCGACAGCCGATGGCTACGGTTCAGCGACGGCACACTCGACTCACCGAGTGGGAATGGATATCGACATGCATGTGAACGACTCGACGCATAATTTTGGCAATGGTATCACTAGCCGCGCGGAACGATCGGTCATCAACGCAGCGATCGAATACATTGACGCTGGGGTCGCTGGTGGCTCTGACCGAGGGCGGATTATTCGCATCATCACCTCGAATCGTGACATCCGCGACGGAATTCTTGCCGCCCGACCGGGTACGTCTTTCTATTTGGATCCGAGCACTGTCCACCAACATCATTTGCACTTGGACGTTGGCTCGCCGACGCGAGTTTCCGGACGAGCTGATATGTTGGGCGATTTTGATTTTGACGACAAAGTGGACGCGTTCGACTTTCTTGTTTGGCAACGAGGCGGCTCGCCCAATCCACTGAGCAATGTGGATCTGGACCACTGGAAGTCCAACTTCGGAGAGGTAACTCCGCCCAGTGCACTATTGACGAGTGTTCCCGAGCCGAAGAGCGGGAGCATCATGATACTAGGGCTTTTAGCCTACGCATGGTTGGCGGACCCGCGGTGGCAGGCACAAAGTTCGTTCAGCCCCAGAGGGCGAACGCTTCGTCGAGGCTGTCAAGCTCGGTGACAATCGCTCTCTGTTCTTCCGCCTCGCTTTGTACGGCAACCAGTATTTCGTCGACTGCGCTATCCGAGAATACGTAGTCAAGTTCGCCGAACTCTTCTGCCTGAGCCACTGGCAGTTCGGCGGTCGCTGCAGAGTTAAGACTTGAACTCTCCGCCGTCTCACGATCCAACGCAGGAGTGAGACTCTTGAGTGAGGAAATCGTGATCTCAGCCGATTCGGGCAAAGTTACCGAACTTGTGGCCGCGAGAGAACCAGAGCCACCCACAACCGCGTTGAACTGAATTTCGTCGAGTGAGAATTTTGTCAACTCACCCGATGGTGTGTCATTTTCTATGTAGATACCCACGGCCTGGATGTCGTCGAACAGGTTATTTGAACTGATCCAGTTGGCAGCGGACTGATCAAAATCGAGCTGCGACGCCGTAGGATTGTAAACAGCCCAGTTCGAACTCAGCGGATCTAGGAAACTATTGGTCGTTCCCCAGTCGTCTTGCGCACCAGCAACGCTGTATTGGGATATGTACAACTGATCGTTGTCGCTTTGCAGTAGCCATCGGGCCTCGCCGATGTTGTCCCACCAACGCGTCGACTCGAACGAGAACGAAGACTCGGCATCGAGCGAAACATTCTGCGACGCTCCACCGGCCAGGAAATCTTCCTTGCGCCAAATGAATGCCGCGTGGAAACTGACCAGGTTGTTCGCTGGATTGTCGCCTGGGTCGATCGGGTGAGGCAAATCGGGCCGGTAGATGTTAATCGCAAAATCTTCGTGCGGGCCAATATGGGCTTTCTTGGTACGACCGTCGGGATGTCGCACGAGTTCGATGTAATCGCTGAGGCCTTGGTATTGGGGGGTGAGGTAAGGACTCGGGTAGCCCACGTCGTTCAACTCGCCGCCTGCACCATCATTTTCGATGAAGGCTTGTTGGATGCGGTCTGTCTCGTAGTTGAAAAAGTCGGCACTCAGGCCTCCGTAAAATTTAGCGCTGGGCAGTTCCGTGTGATAGACAATCCCATTAGGTTTCGACGTGGTATCGGGTGGGTTGAGTGGTTCATCGAGGCTAAAGTCGAAATAGACTCGGCTATCGTCCAGCTGACCGTCGTTGTCCAAGTCGAGGTTTTGTAGGGAATTTTGGTTTCCCTGAGGCGGCCCTCCCCGCAACCAGCGATTTTCTCGCACGGCGGGGTCACTCCCGCCGGGAAATGCGCTGTCCCACAGATGCTTGTAGTAATCGCCATGCCAGCGAACGATCTGACTATTGTCGTTTGAAAGAGGCGAGATCGTCAGAGTAACGGTCGCGATGTTCGAGTTCACTGTGCCGTCATTGGCGCGGTAGGTAAAGCTATCGTCTGTGCTGTCTGAGCCGCTGTGATTGTAAACAAACGAACCATTCGAGTTCAGCGTGAGCGTGCCATGATCGGGACCGGTGACAAGGATAGCACTGAGCGGGTCAAAGTTCGGGTCGGTGTCGTTGGCGAGTACCGTCGGAAGACCATCTAGTGGGGTGTTGATAACACCGCCGACCGTCGTGGAGTAGTTGTCGTTGTTCGCGGTAGGTGGCTGGTTACTGATTTGTCCGGCTGTGTACTTGTTAGCCAGATAATTTTCGACCTGTTGACGCTCGGCGTTGGTGAGCGCGCGATCGTAGACCAACACGGCACCAACTTGGATCTCGCTGTAGCCCGATTCATCCAGTGCTTGTCCAATGACTAGTTTCGAATTGGGAGCATCGACGCGTGTAGCGTAGGAGTGATTCCACGAATCGATCAGCACCCCGTTCTCAAAGTGTTGCAGCGAGCTATTGTCGAGAATCACCGATTGCAAATGCCAGCCGTGACCAACTCCCCCCGTGGAGGAAACAAGATCGTTCGAGCCGAGGTAACCCTGCACTGCCAAATTTCCCGTAGCCCCATCGGCACCGACGCCAAAAGTGCGATTGGCATTGGCCTTGCCATAGGCAAATCCGGCTTGCACGCCCTGAGTATCAAGATAGTTGGCAACCACGAAGACGGTGCGGTCTTCGTTATTCTTGGGCAAGTCGTCAATCACAGTCGTGCCGACAACTTCGAGCTTGTCCCCTGCCCCGTCGAACACGATCGCCGGCTGTCCGCTGGGCGAGGCACCCGCGACGAATTGAGGGTTGCCCGACGCAAATAGATCGAGTCCCGTGTTAGAGCTGTCCATCCAGGACGTAACCTGCGTGCCTGAGCCGAGCGTAACACCGTCATCGGTTTCGAGTTGCGTAACCAGCCCCGAAGTGACTGGAAGCACATCGGCTGAAACTACAATCGCCACATTGGCCGGATTAGAAACCGCACCAAGGTTGTCTTCGACTACGTAGGTAAAACTGTCATTAAACCCCGAGCCGTTGTGAGTGTAGCTCACCACACCAGTGACGGGATCGACCGAAATGCTGTTGGCTTGTGATGGCGGATTGATGATGCTGACTGTACCGGGCTCAGTAAATCCATCGCTGTCGGAGTCGTTCTCCAGGACGTTGAGGAGTGTGGAGCTGCCATCGGCAATTTCAAAATAATCGTCCTCGGCAACAGGCGGATCGTTGGCTCCCGCGTTGATGTAGGTGGCGGTCAGAAAGCCCTCGACCGAAGCCCGCTCCGCGGGGGATAGGGCGTCGTCGTAAACCAGCCAGGCGGCGACATCCATTTCGATGTGGCCCCGTTCCTTGATGTCCTCTCCCAAAACTAGTCGCGAGGCAGTATTTCCATTGAGATTCAGTGTGCTATGAAGTTTCGTGTTGAGTTTGTGATCCCAAGAAGCAATTTGCACCCCATCGCGGTAGAGCCAATTGTTGTCGGCCGGATTGAAGCCGTCGCGCTCGTGCACTACAGAAAGCACCATCCAACCCGTACTGTTACCGGGTGAAGTGAAACCTTCGCTATCAAATTGAAAGTCATCGTTGTCAGGCCAAACTTGAACGGCGATCTCGCCATGGTCGGCACCGGGTCCCGTCACGCCTATGCCGAAAGCTTGATTGAGCGCAGCACGTCCGTAGGTCGCACCGCCAATGCTCGAAGCATCGTGGAACTGCGCCACCAGGAACATCGAACGACTCTTGTCGTTGGTAGGAGGGCCCGAAATGCCTCCCGAGTCGTTCGCATCTCGAATCAAGCGGTCATCGATGCCATCAAAGCTAATAGCGTTCAACCCTGTGGGTGTTTGCACAGACCCATAAGTAGGACGCTGGACACCATTCGATCGCAAGTGGTTATCGTTGGTCGCTTGGTCATTCCACGCTGAGACTTCGCCGGTGCTTGGGTTGAAAATCACCCCGGCGTCGGTTTGCAAATCCAACACGGGAGCGAAGGGAGCGTTCGCCAACAGTTGGCGTGGTTCAAGACGCTCGCAACGGAGCCGGCGGGAGGAATTACATTTCGAGCGGGACATAATTCTTCTGGGGGGAGTTCTTGCCTCACTCGCCAGTGTTAATTTGGCAACTCGGCAACGTTGAAGTGAGCTAAATGTTTAATCCGCCAGTCTAACGCCACTGAGGCAGGGGGAGCAAGGATTTTGGCTGTTTCGCGGGCATTTGCGTATCAATTTCTCATATTGATTATTTCTGGCTCCTGCTCTCCGCTTTAACGCGAGTTGGCAAACAGCTTTAGAAGCTGGTCGGCTTGCTGCTCTGGGTGATGACGCTGCAGGACGCATTCTCTTCCATAGCGGCCTAGTTCGGCCAATTGTGTGCTGGACAGGCCAAGTGCTTCGCGGAGTGCAAGGACCAGCGGTTCCACTTCGCCGGGAGGCAGCAACCAACCGTTCTTGCCATTCTCGACGAGTTCACCAATTGCTGCGACATTCGTGCTAATCACTGGGCACTCGAGTGCCATCGCTTCCATCAACACAATTGGCAGCCCTTCTGCGAAGCTGGGCAGTAGGAAAACTCTGGCCTGTTGCAACAGTTCTCGAATCCGCTTGCTGGATTGCCAGCCGGTGATTTCCACAACGTGCTGAAGCTCGTGCTCGCTGATTAGCTGCTCAATCGCTGAGCGTTCTGGACCATCTCCGACCAACAGCAACCGGAATTGCTCGCCCTCAGCGCGTAGCTTGGCAACGGCCTCAACTAGCAAGGTTTGCGCTTTTTCTGCGCACAATCGACCAACGCAGACAAGCAGTGGCGGCTCGCTTGGCTGTGAGTTGCGTACGGGCGCATCGACGAACGATTCTCCCACTGCGCAACGCACCACGTGCAAGCGCGGCCAAGTCGCGGGCCGCGCGTACATCATGCACTGGCTGCGGCAAAAAGAGCTGATGCATACAGTGAATGCCGCGCGGTCGAGTTTGGTGCCCAGCGCCCAATAGCGTGGGGCTGTAAAGATGGCGGGACCGTGAATCGTGAGGCTGTAGGGAATGTTCGCCAAGTAAGCCGCAAGCATCGCAACCGTGGCGGAGTTCTCTCCGATGTGATTATGCAAATGAGTGATTTGCTCGCGCTGCAATTGTCTTGCCAGGTAAGCTGCCTCGACAAGATAAATGAGTTGATAGCAAAAACCTCGAAGCCCTGGCGCGTGGGTTTGCCAAGCCAAACGAGTCGCTAGGAAAAAACGTGTAGGGTGCCGAGCTACGCAAACCAGGGTTGCGATCAACAGGCGTCCGAGTCCAGCTTCCAAGATGTAGTTTGTATCGGCTTGGTGAGCCCGCACATTTTTGTCGCTTTGCGCGTCAATGTCGGGTCGACGAATGGAGAACGTTTGCACTTGGGCACCTCGCTCTCGCAAGCGATCGACTTCGCTGCGGACGAACGTATCGCTAGGACGCGCGTAGGCGCTCGTCAGATAAGCCAGCCGCAACGGATCAGACAAGGCTGTCCTCCGGCTTGCTCTCTGTTTTCTTCGAGTCGCACTGCCCCGAGGCTGCTAACTTGGCCTGCCCTGACTCGGTGCGTTGCCAAGCTTCTTGATACGTCCAAGGGGGGAGCCAGTTTAAGTGTTCACTTAGCTTGCGGCTCGGAAATTCCAGTGGCCTAAACCGAGCACGAAACTTGATTGGTACGAACAGCCCAGGTAATTTCCCGTTCGGACCAAACAGTACTCTGCTTGTGACGCGTGCGAGCTGTGCGACGCTAATGCCAAGCCAGTAGGGGATATAAAGCCGCCACCCCCGGGTGACACCAGAACGCAAGCAATCACCCATATATTGCCAAGCGGAAATCGGCTCAGGATCGATCACATTGTAAGTCTCGCCGACGGCGTCAGGCGATTCTAGTGCAGTGAGAAAACAATCCGCGCAGTTCTCGACATAGCTTAGTGGCAAGGGACGACGCCCCCCGATTACACCATGCAAACTGCCCACGGATTGGCCAATGCCGGCGATTAACTCGTTTCCAGCTCCCCAGATGAACCCAGGCCTTAGCACCGTGAGTTGCCAACCATTTGCGTCTGCAGCGCGTCGAACTAGACGTTCCTGCCAGGTTTTTGAAATTGCGTAGCCGTCGCGCTGGTAAAGATTTTCCTCTAAGGGCGATTTTTCATCAAGCACCGAACCCGGTTGCTGCCAGTCATAAACAGAGAACGTGCTGCAGTGCACTAGCCGCGTGACTTGTCCTTGCACCATGGAGCTGAGCAAATTTTCTGTACCGACCACAGTACTGCCGAACTGGGAGTCGTCATCGCCGACAACGCAGGCGGCCAAATGGATCACGGCATCAACGTCCTCCAGCGCTGAGTTCAGTGAAGCTGCGTTTCGGACATCACCGCGCGCTAGGGCAACCTCCGTTGGAAAAAAGTCGCCGGCTAGCGTCCGCGAGGGACGCACCAATGCGGTGACTTCGTGCCCTCGCCGCACCGCAGCGGCCACGACATAGCGGCCCAAGAAACCCGTGGCACCGGTGATCAGCACACGCATGGCGAGTTGACCTCCGCTTGGATTTCGTGAACCAAACGATTTACAGCATCAATTTGCTCGATGGAAACGGGTGGCGGCCCTCCGGTCTGGAGATTTGTGTAGAGCTGCTCCACGAGCGTCCACAAGCCTTCGTACGGCCCGGGTCCGCCACTCAGTTTTCGCCACAGGCTCTTCACTGCGTTGCGGCGTTCGCTTCTGCCCCGGCGAAGGGCATTGCGGACCGGCACTAGTGGCTGAGGCCCGCCTAGTGATTGGCTACTGACCGTCCCGACTTCAAACAAGTTGGTTGAGACTTGGCCCTGCGTTCCCTGCACACTTACGAGAAAGACATCGGGCTGGCCACTCGCGCTGAGCCCCAGCAGCGCAGTTCCCTGTTGGGCGTCGACGAGCGCCTGAAAATCGCTGATCGGTGCATCTGGTAGCTCAAGGCGCCGATTGAACAAGGCCTGGAAACCGCGGTGCTTGCCGACGAACGCGTAGGCCAAGTAGCAGAGGTGAGTAAGGAAATCGGTCACAATCCCCGCCGGCTCTCGCATGGCGGGGTGTGGCATGTCCGCGTCCGCAAAGCGACTGCCCTCGCCAAACAGGTCCAGACAGACTTGCACTTCGACATGCCGTACTTCGCCTAACGCGGAAGACGAGACCATCTTCAGCATCTCTTGCACGCTGCGGTTGAATTGGTAGTTGTGGTCCTCGATCAACCACAACCCCCGCTCTTCGGCGAGCGCTTTCAACTCCTCGAACTGTGCGAGATCAGTCGTTGCGGGTTTCTCCACCAAAACATGGCAGCCGGCTTGTAGGCATTCGCGCGCCAATTGAAAATGGCTTCCAGGGGGCGTCGTGATGTGAACCACATTGGGCTTTTGTTGCTGAAGCAGCTCATGAAAGTCGGTCGTCCAATGCGGTACGCTGAACCGGTCGGCTGTTGACTCGGCCATGATGGGCGACAAGTCGCAGACACTGACGGTCTCGACGTCACCGAGCACGGCCAGTGCTGCCAGGTGCTGCTTAGCAATTTGGCCCGCGCCGATCACTGCCGCACGTAGTGGTTCTTGTGACACTATCGGCTTTTCCCCAGAGCATTGCCCTGACTGACCTGGATGCGATCAGCCGATTTGTACTCGACAAGCCCAGCTTGCTCGCCGCGTGCCGTTTCGATCCTCTGTCTGAAGACGCCCCAAGCGATGGGCACCTTCGCAGCCATGGTGAAGCACGCAAACTCGAGACTCGGTTTCCACGAGCGACCTCGCGACATTTCCCGAACTGCGATGCGGATGATTTGTAGTGCCACGATCGCCACGAGTGCAGCCAACCAAGCGACGGCCCAACCCGCCGAAGCCAGCCAACCCCAGAGTCCGGCGCCGAGTACTGCGACAAGTGGGAACACCATCCCCCAGGCAAGCGAGCTGCGGATGATACGATCAAAAATGCCCAGTCGAAAACGCCGTTCGACATCGAAGCCCGCGTAGCCCGTGCGAAACTGGCGATTCCACCATTGGTGCAACCTGGTCATTGCGGCGTCGTGGATGGTCATGTCTGCATCGAGCCGCTGGATTTTCCAGCCGCAATCCCGGAGCCGCTTGCAAAGCTCAGGCTCTTCGCCTGCCGGGACGCTGGGATCGAACTCCCCCGCTTCCCGATAAGCCTTGGTTCGATAGATCGCGTCGCCGCCGACTGAAAGGGCAGCGCCGATGGGAGTATCCCATTCATGATCGCAGAGCCGATTGTAGACGGAGACCTCCGGGTGCAGCTCACGTCGCCTCCCACAAACCGCGCCAACCTCTGGATGCTCACAGAGAAACGCGGTCGCGGTGTTCGGCCAACTGGAATCCACGCGGCAATCGCCATCGACAAAGAATACAAACTCCAAATCGGGATGTGTGCGGAGGAGTTTGCGGAATCCCTCGCGGCGCGCGCGCGCGGCAGTCATGGGCAGCGCCGGATCAAGTGGCAAGACCGAAACGCCCATTTCATTGGCCAGTGCCACACTGCTGTCAGACGAATCTGAGTCGACATAGACCGTTGGCGCTTGCACTTTGCGTAGCGAGTCTAAGCAGAATTGCAATCGAGCACCTTCGTTACGGCCGATCACAACAATTCCAAGATTCGCATCCATCGCACGATTACTCCGCTGGTTCGTTAGACGGTACGCGTTCTACAATTTTCACGACTTTGGCTGGTACCCCGACAGCGACCGCGAAGTCGGGTATGTCTTGGAGTACCACAGCGTTCGCGCCGATGACAGCATTACGGCCAATGCGAATATCGCCCAGCAGACAAGCACCCACGCCGATGTCGACACTGTCTTCGATCACCGGCAACTCAAAATTGTGGTCGGTACGTGCGACGCCAAAGGTCGTATTCTGACGGATTTGTACGTCATCGCCGATTGAAGCGGCGTGCAAAATCATTCCGCCATGATGCCAAATGCGCACCCGACGGCCCACTTCCACCGTATACGGCAGGCTGATCCCGCACGTCCATTCGACGCAGCGGTAGAGGAACTTGTAAAGCACCGAGAACGGGAGCCGCAACCACTTGCTGGGTAAACTCATTCGCCAGTTGCCGAAGCGATGTACGGCTAACGCCCAAAAGCCTTGCTCAAGGAGTTTGCTTTCGTGAGTGCGGAGGTCCTCGCTCAGCAGCGCCAACAGCCCAATTCCCCTTGGGTTTTGATTGGTCGCTCCCATCTCGGCAGGCGGATTTTTCGTGCCCTTGGCCGGGGTGGTTTCCTGTTCGAGGTGAACCGTGCTGGTACTCATGGCTCTCTTAGACGTTGGCAACCGCGGTGGGTGCGTAATACTGTGCCACTTCGTCCCAGGCGTTGGACTCTTTCCAGCCAAGGGCGGAAGTGTCGAGTGAGTCTGTGTTGATGCGGGTCATTGGCTCGGTAAACTCCGATTGTTCAGCCAGTTCCACTGGACACGGCATCTCGAGCCGCGTCTCCAGTTCACGTGCAAACCGCTGAGCGAACGCCCCTTGGCTCTCAACGTATCCCGAGGGGTTCGTTCGAGTGAAACCGGCCTGTTCGGACAAATTTGCCACAAACGAAGCGTAGTGCTTCGCCAACAACGAAGCGTGGATATTGTCACGCACGTAAGCTGGGGTTTGGACGCAGGGGGTCTGTCCAGCACGCCAATTGCGCACCAAGTAGGCGGTGAACCGTGGTTCTTCGTAGGGACCGAAGGGGTTGGGAATCACAAATTTTCCCAGCGCGAACCCGGCTTGCTGACAGAAATGTTGGAAGATTTGGGCGGTCAACGCCTTCGACAACCCATAGCGTGAGAAATGGGGCAGCCCCTGGCTACCTGCACCTTCGCCCCCTTCAAACACTGTGCCCGTGAGGACAAGGCGACAGCAACCGACATCCGACAGCGTCCGGAGCACCGCTTCGAGATTGTGTGTGTTGTTGGTTACCGCGCGGTGAAAATCAAAATCGGGCGAGCGGTAGTTCGTCACATCCGCACCGTGATGGCAGAGCACATCGGGCGCGGCGGATTTCACGACCTGCAAGAATCTCTCATTGCCAAAAGTACATCCATACTCTGGTTGGCAATAAGCTTGAAGTTGCTGCACACGCGTGCCGCGCAGCTCATCGCCATAAGCGGCCACATCAGCGCGTGTGAAAACGCCTATCACCTCGTGTCCTGCCTCGGCCAGCGCGCGGACGAACCGACTGCCGGTGAAGG
This sequence comes from Bythopirellula sp., assembly GCA_965230685.1. GTDB lineage: Bacteria > Planctomycetota > Planctomycetia > Pirellulales > Lacipirellulaceae > Bythopirellula. Next base: position 5,431,855 of record CBDDLO010000002.1, on the reverse strand, counting down.
AACTTCCGCCCGTAATTAAGACCCGAAGTCGTTTCACGAGAGAGTCTCCTTGACTGGATCACCCAGGTGATAGTCACGATCGAAGTCGGGGTGCTCTGCGTCTTTCGGCGAAACTACTGTTGGTTCGAGCGGCCATTGGATGCCAAATCGCGGATCATCCCAGCGCACTCCCCGTTCGTGGTCTGGGGAATAGAACGAGTCGACCAAGTAAAAAGCTTCCGTGTCATCCGTAAGAGTGATAAACCCGTGAGCAAATCCCTTGGGCACCAGCATCATCCGACGATTCTCCGCCGAAAGTTCTTCGCCAAACCATTGGCCAAAGGTCTCCGAGTTGGGCCGCAAATCCAGAATGCAATCCCAGAAAGCACCGCGAATACAGCGTACCAGTTTCGTCTCCGCTTCGGGTGCTAGTTGATAGTGCATCCCGCGTAGCGTGCCTCGATCGGCTGTCAGCGAGTTGTTGACTTGAACAAACTCGCTGGGTAGACCAAGCTCGGCGAACTCGCGCTGGCAAAACGTGCGGGCAAAAAAACCGCGGTCATCGCCCAGTTTTTCGAGGTCGATAAGGTACGCGTCGGGCAATGGTGTTTTGTGAAATTGCATGTTGTTAGCCTGTTTGTTGGCAAACTTCGAGTTGTTCAAGCCGCTTCGCAAGTGTTCGTAGTCGTACGAATTGGTCCCCCTCGAACTCTGCTTTCGAAAAATTGTGTTGCACCATTTTCTGGTGCAGCTCTTCCATGCCCTTGGCTAGGGTGTACTCCAATTGGAAGTCGGGAAGTAGCTTTCCTAGCTTAGCGAAATTCACTCGATAGTTGCGGGGGTCTTCGCCTACCTCGCCGGTGTAGGCGACCGTCGCCGTAGGAATCAACTTTTTCACCATATCACCTACGTCTTTGACCTGGTAGTTTTCGCTGTCGCCGCCGATATTGACCGCCTGGTTGTGAATCGCATCGCGGGGTGCCTCGCAAAACGCAACAAATGCATGGGCGATGTCGCGGCAGTGAATTAACGGCCGCCATGGTGAACCATCGCTCTTGATGCGAATTTCCCCATACGAGAGCGCGGAGCCCAGCAGATTGTTCACCACCAAATCGATCCGCAACATGGGGGAATGACCATAGGCAGTCGCATTTCGCAAATAGGCGGGAGAGAAGTTGTCGTCTGCCAGTTGACTGACGGCCTCTTCTGTTTCGATTTTACTTTGGGCATAGGCCGTCAAAGGGTGCAGCGGGTCGGTCTCTTGCAGGTCGAGCTTCTCGCCTTTGCCGTAAACAGAGCATGAGCCCGAAAATAGAAACCGGGGTACGCCCGCTTTCTTCGCCAGCTTTGCAACATGAATCGATGCGTCCCGATTGACGCTTAGCGTCAGCTCCGGATTCAAATCGCCCATCGGATCATTGCTGATTGCCGCCAAATGGCACACGGCATCGTGCCCCTTCAGGTCGTCGACGGTCAGGTCGCGCACGTCCTTGATCAACTCTTGATCGGGCGCGGGGATTGGCTCCCACTCGCAGCCGGCGAAGAGCTTCAGGTCGCAGCCGGTGACGGTGTGACCCGCGGTTTGCAGAAGTTCGACGAGGTGAACGCCAATGTAGCCCAAGTGGCCAGTAACAAAAATATTCATCAGTCGGGTATTTTCTCTGCTTAAAAGGAAAGACTTCAAGACCACGGCGCGTTGCCACTGGCCCACAGTTGGTTGAGATGGTCATGGTCTCGCTGCGTGTCCATGCATTGCCAAAAACCGGCGTGTTTGTGCATGCTCAATTGCCCATCCTCAGCAAGACTGACCAGGGGGGTGCGTTCGAGGATACAGCTTTCGTCGCTGCTCAAGTATTCGAGGAAGTTGCGGCGGAAGAAAAAATAGCCCCCATTGATCCAGTTTTCTTCAAACTCGGGTTTTTCTTCAAACTTGAGTACTTCGTTGCCGTCGATCTTCACCTCGCCAAATCTCGAGGGGGGGTTTACCCCCAGCACTGTTCCCAGCCGATCATGCGAACGATGAAACTCGAATTCCGCAGCCAAGTTGACGTCCGTGAGCCCGTCGCCGTAGGTCACCCCGAAATGCTCAGCATCGCCCAAGTATTTTGCTGCTGCTCGGGCGACACGCCCCCCGGTCATCGTCAGCTCGCCGGTGTCTGCAAGTGTCACGCTCCAATCGTCGGTGTGGTCGATCGAGTGCGTAGTCACCTCGGCGGTGGCGAGGTCGACGGTAAAGTCGCTCTGCATAGCGGTGTAATGAAGAAAGTACTCTTTTACAACCTCCGCCTTGTATCCCAGACAAAGCACGAATCGCCGGAACCCATGTTGGGCATAGCTACGCATGATGTGCCACAGAATAGGTCGGTTGCCTATTTCGATCATCGGCTTGGGGCGGAACTCGGTCTGCTCGCGAAAACGCGTGCCGAGACCACCGCAGAGCACGAAAATTGGAATGTCGTGGTTCGAAGGCATGTGAAATGCGGCGGGGGGCTACACTGTTGGTGAGGTGGGCGCGGTCGAGGCGAGCGGGTTCGCCCCAGGGTTAGATTCTTCAGTCAGGGCGGGATTGGCGACGGGACGGATTTGATAGCCAGTGCGGAAAACGCTGTGACTTAACAAATCTCTCAGCAAGTGGGGCGGGTCAGGGTTCGGTTTCTTACTCAAGGCCAGGCGGAGCTTCCAAAAGCAGAGCCCCATTATCGCAGCCGCGTCCGCCAACGTCGCGTGCCAAGCACCAAAATTTTTCAAAAAGTAGTGACGACGGGCCCAAAACCAGTAGCTAGGGCGACGCTTCGGGCGATTTTCGACGGCTGTGATCCCCGTGGTTCTTCCAACGAGGTGAACGATGCGGCTTTCTGGAACGTACCAGGTCGGCCACCCCGCCCGTTTCGCACGCAGGCAGTAGTCGACATCGTCGAAATACGTGTACAAGTCTTCATCCAGCAGGCCGACCTTTTCGAAGACTTCGCGTCGGATCATCAGTGCTGCCCCTGGGATCCAGCCGCAGACTTGTGTCTCATTGCGCTCCGGTGGTGCAACTAGCCAAGGCGAGAGCAATCGCGAGAGTACGCCAATGCGTGCGTAGGATTCCAATTCGCTGACAAAGGTTAGCGTCCGCCGGGCTGCCCGCTGCGATTCGCCATCAGCATGGTCGAGTCGGCTGCCGCAAACTCCGATCTCGGGATGTTCTTGCAAAAACCTCACCAGCGTTTGAATGGCTCCTTCAGCGACGATCGTGTCGTTGTTGAGCAGCATGATGGCGTCGGGAGGCGAGGCTGAGTTCAAAGCCGTGCGGATGACCTCATTGTTGCCACCGGTGAAACCAAGGTTCGGGAACACAGAACTGAGTGTGACTTGGCTGCCCATCTCCAGCGACTCGATGGCTGCGGCCAGTCGCCGTACCTCTTGTTCCCCACTGCCATTGTCGCACAGACCGACGTGCACGTTGGGCATCGCTTCGAGTTCTGCTCGGAGCGATTTCAAGCAGTCCACGGTCAATTCAAAGCCGTGGTAGTTCACCATTACAATCAGCAATCGCATTGCAGTTACCCCTCACCCAACTGTTTCACGCTGGGCCATTCTGAAACCCAAGGTGCCAACTTCTCGTCCGCAAGCTCGACCAAGTCCCGCAGATCGTCTGCGATCCTTCCAAGAACTAACTCGCGCTCGGCGCTGGAGACAGGAGGCAGCTCAGGGGCCTTCGATGCAAATTGCTTCTGTGCGAATTGTTTCAACCAACCACTCCAAGCAGTTGGGAGAAGCTTTCTCAGTATGGCAAGCGCGGGCGCGGGCAACAAAGATCGTGCTGTGAGACTGCCTCGGAGCGCCTGTTTCGAGTTGCTGTGTTCGAGAATTACGTCCCAAGAGTTGTAAGCTCTCAGACCGAGAAAAGCTTCTACTTGTCGCATCACCGCAAGCGGTTCCGTGTGCAATTGATTCGTGGGAATCACCAGCAGTGCTGCGTTCCCAAACACTTCGCGGAAAGCACGAATTTGACGGGCGTAGCAACTCGCATCGATGACTATTGGGTCTTGCTCGATCGCTTGGCCAAGCGTTGTGCCGGTTGCATAGTGGCCCATCTGGTAGGAATGTTGGTAATTGCTAATGGTCCGTTCGACGGGGTCCCGGATCAAGTAGATGAATCGTGGTGAGACGTTCGCTTCGCTGAGAGTTTCTTGAATTCGCAGTGGGGTGTTCCCGAAATGTGGCAGCTTGGAATACCCTGTTGACGCTTCGCCAAGATACTCTGCTGAGTGGGGAGCCGCATCGAATAGTTGGAGGTACGAATTCCAGGCTGTAGAATCGCCGAAGACTGGCGAGGTGAAGTAATGAGGTTCCTTTTCCTCGGCGAACCAGAGGTCGGGATGAGAACGAATCAAGTCGTAGAACGTGGTGGTCGATGCTTTCATCGCGCCGATCACGAAAAGATTCGGCATTCTGCGCGCAGAGGTCGCTTGCGAGCTGGTGAGGCGGCTCGCTTGCCCGACTGTTGCGGCTGAGGATGTTGTTGGAGATTGCATCGTTTGGTCAGCGGATGTGGCTATTGTCTACGGCATTGATCTTGGCTTTACACCAGTTTGCGAGCGGCCGAATTGCGAGTCGTCGGGCAAGAAAGTCCGTAGCGAACAGCGGAAGTCCATATCTCCGCATTCGGAATCGTGCACGCCAGAACCAGTCCTGGAGTGCAAGCCGTCTCCTTTCGCTTGGCGGAATAGTGAGCCGGGGCAAGCCGCTCAACTCATAACCTCGCTCGGTGAGCATTTCACTGATGCGTGATTCTGCCAGTTGGATTTCGTGGTCGCTGAGTTTTCGTCGCCACTGCTGTGTGAGCTTGGCGTCGGGGAGTTCGTACGTGCTGTTGTCGGCGTAATCAAAAATGGCCGCATCGAAGTCGGTGCCCAAGAACCTGCAGATCGTGGTCAATGTGGCTTCGGGGTTGATAATGAGATCTTCGTAGCGGACTTCGAGTCGGCGTTCCGCGGGGATTTCTTTGCGAATTTGCTCCCAGGTCTGCTCCGATTCTATCCATCGCTCGACTGCGTGATACATGTTGCCAGCCCAGCCCATCACGCTGCACGATCGGGCCACATCGCGACCATCGCGAAGCAAGTGGATATATCGTGCGTCCGGCCAGAGATGGGCAATGCGGTCAATATGATGATGAACGGTCGCTCCAACGATTTTCTTGTTATCGCGAATGCGCTTTTGTTCGAGAAATGAGTTGACCAGCTCCTCGTAGCTCAGTTGTTGGTCGATCTTTCCCTCGCTGAGCAGGAATACTCGATGTTGCGAGAGGTACTCATGATATTCAGGCAGAGAGGGATAAGCACCATCCGCACCGATCTGATCCACTGCGAACTCAAATTCGAAGTGGAACGCCAACTCCGGGTGGTGATCGAGCATCAAGCGAAGTAGCGTGGTGCCGGAACGCACCGAGCCAATGATAAAAGCAGGCTCCCGATGTATCAGGGCGGGTGACGAGGGGTTCACCTCGTCGGTAACAGTTGTGGGCGAAACGAGGCTCAACTGAGTACCTCCTTCTTCGCCGGCTCAGCGTTCACGTTGTGGTGTTGGAACTGCCGATTGGTAGAAGTCGGCGCTTCACCCAACACGAGTGGAGCAATGGCTTCGCTGAAGAAGCGTCGGAGTTCATCTTTCGCCTGCGGTATGCGACTTTCCAGATGCTCTTTGGTAGCATGCTTGCGTTGGTATTGTGCATCGAGTTCTGCCACGCAGTCCTCGATCGAAGCGCTCCGCAAATCAATCACGGAATCGCTAATCCCTAGCAAGCGTGCGAGGCCGTCGGCTTTCTTGCTGTAGGCGAGTAACGCACCGGGTACTCCCTGCGAGACTGCGCCGATGAACGCGTGCATCCGCGCTCCGATAAAGAAGTCGCACAAGCCCATCGCATACTTGGCCTGCGCGGGGTCTTGAGGATCTGACAAGACCTCGACTCGTGCGGCTGCTGATGCGTCTAGCCCCGCCGCGATTGCGCTACAGGCAGTCGTATCGGTTCTGTCTGAGGAAGCGACGCTGGGGACTTTCGTAGTGGAATTGTTTGCAGCGGAATAGAAAGTAGGGGCAACGACATGGGGGACCAGTAAGATATGGCTATGAGGTATGGACAACGCCCATTGGAGCATTTTTTGAACGAGTTCCTGATAGTTCACGCTTAGCCCGAAGGATCGGCGCGCGTAGTAGAGCAACCCACTGATATTGAGAGCGATGCATGGTTGCATTTGACTCTTGGCTTGCAAAAACTTGGGAGGCAAAGCAGTTTCACGGGGCTCGAGCAGGAAGGCCATATCTGGAACTCGCACTAACTGCTGCGGGGGACGCTCGCCACAAAGCGCTTCAACTTCGCGCAATCCCTCGGCTTCCCGGGAGCAAACCAGTTTTGCTCGTGAGAGGATATGCGCTGCGACCTGCTCTGATTCGGAATCGGCAAATGGGCCGTACGTTTGTGGCATCAACACCAAGGGCAGTCCGAGTTCCAGGCAAAGCAGCTTGATTTGCGTCTGGTACCAAAAAACGTCTTTGCCGTAGATCGTGGCAAATGAGTCGCCTGCGGAAACGTCGACAATCGTGTCGCAAGAGAGCAGCTGGCGAAGTGGGTGGGAAAACGTGGGTAGCCATGTTCGCGATCGCCCCGATACGAGCCGGCGGGCCTTCGCCAGACGGCGCATCTGCGGTAGTCCGTCGCGACGCCGTAGCGATCCCTTGCGGCGAATTGCCAGAGGTTCGCACTGCAGCGTTGATTCTCCTAAAGGAATTGTTACCGGAATCCGCAAATCCCAAGTTTGGTAGACGATCTCCACATGAGGAATGGCGGTGACCAACCCTTGGACCATCGACATCCCCAACGCGTCTACTCCAAGGTTGCCTGTGCCCAAAGTCGCTCCCAACACGCCCACACGCGGGCGCAAGCTTTCGGAGGACAATTCGGCGTTGGAGCTGGAGGCAGGCATCAATTCTCAGAGCTGGCGAGTGTTGTTTTCAGAGCCGAACCGTTGATGCGACGCAGGTTGCGCGGAACACGCCAAGGATTGACGGCTATTGTTGGTAGTGGTTCAGCTTTCTCTCTCTCAGGACTTGTGGAAGCTTGAGAAATGGCCCCGGCGATCACGACGAACAACGGATTGAACATGCCATTGAGCAAGCAATCGCAAGCAAAAATCAGGAGGCTGATGCTCAACACTTCACGCGCGGCCTGGTCGACGGTTCCCCACGGGCGGTCTTTCCTGCGAAACAGGACTGCTGCAACGGGCACCAGCAAGGTGGCAAACAGCAAGCTGACACCGTACAGACCATTTTGGCCGATGATGATCGTCCAAAGTCCATCAAGGCCACGCACCTGATATTCGCCTGTGTAATAGTCGATTGGCCATGACCGTCGGTAACCACCCCAACCAAAAGTGGGTCGCTTCATCGCGTGGTCTAAAATGTAGTCCTCTTGGGACAGCCTTGCGCCTAGCGATTGGGCCCGCGCGCTTCCAAACCAGGGCTCGGCTTGGTTAACGATTGTCTCGGCAGGCAGCACTTGCAATCCACGCAGGCCCATATATCCAGGAACTGCTAACAGCAGTAGCACCGCGGGCACCAGGGTTTTCCCGTAGCGGGCAATGAGGAGCAGACCGAGCGCCAGCAGCATGAGCATAATCGCGTAGAGCGCTTTGCAAAGGACTGTGATGACCAGCAAAGCGCAAAAAATGGCTGGGTAAGGGACGCGGAGAATGCGCTTCTCACCGGACAGCCATAACCAGAACGAGATGACCGTTGAGGTGGCCATCCAGGTGCCGACCATGAGTCCATTGTTCATGAACACGACGGGGCGATAGCCCTCAAGCCGCAAGTTCCGCCAAAATTGATTTTGATGGAAGCCGTAAACCCAATAGTTTAATTGAGGGCTTAAACGAATTTCCAACAAGCAAAACGGAATGTAAACGAGTCCGCCAATCACAAAGGCAACTGCCATCTGCTTGAGCGAGTCGCTATCCCTGAAAAAGGCTCGGCCAATACAGTAAGGCAAAAGCCAAACCAACACTTGCCTTACGCCCACCGAAGCGGCATCGTAATAACCTAGTTCGTTGGAAAGGGAAGACAAGCTTGGGGCCAGGCACCACAGCAGTATGGGAATGTCGATCCACTTAGGCCGCAATGCAAAGAGGTCACGCCCGGCAAACAACAGGCACCCCAAGCCAATGGCGCAGTTCGTCGCGATAATTTTGTCGTAATCAGGAATGCCCACGACCGCGAGTTTCACGGTAGGCAGAAACAACCAGCCTCCGACCATGCCCGTGAGAATCGCCTTGCGCAACGGCAGCAGCGCGAACAGCACCAGCACGATGGCTGGATAGCCGAGCAGAGCGAGTTGTGCGACGACATTGTGTGACATGGATTCTTACGGGGTCTTAGGCTGGTGATCGGCGCGGGGGCGTCGCTGAAGCTATTCTAGCTTCGCCAGGCCGCGAGGTCGCGGCCTAGGAATTTTTCAAGTTGGGCTGTCGGCTCAGCCAGGCGGGACAGTATTTCTCGGCGTAACTCCGGAGTGAGCGGCTCGGTTTTCATCGTATGTCGGTTGGCAAGCCATTTTCCCAGGCGGCTATCCGGGAGTTTCTGGGTGACACAGTTCCGTAGCTTACCCCGCAATTCGGCCGGTAGAGCTTGTTTGAAGAGCCGCATCCCAGGGGCGCTACGAATCCTCTGCAGCGAGGTGTTACACTGCCTAGCCATGTAGTTGCGACCGCGTGGATTGGCTTGGACAGACTCGGTTGGGGCTGCTTCGTGATCCTCAACACCAAGGAAATCAAACAGCTGCCGCATCACGTCCTGTGGCTTTTTCTCTAAGTCGTCGAGCAGTAATAGTAGTATTTGCTCGCGCGGATAGTGCTGGAGGTATCTCTCAATTTGCAGCATGTAATTGCTAGTCTCAAGAACGTAGGTGCGATTCTTCAGTGTTTCTGAAATCGAGTCATTAAATCCGTACGCACGGTCAAAAACATAGTTTGAATAAAAACGATCCACAGGATGTCGCATGATATAGACAAGCTTCGCCTTAGGAAGCAGCTGTGCTACACGTTCAGTGGTGGGTGCGAAACGGGGGAATCGAGAGTAAGAGGGCGATGCTTCTCCGCAGACCTGATACTCGTGAGCCTTTTCAAACAAAGACGCATACCAATCTGTTCCTCGTTCGTACTGTGTATCAATACTAAAAAAATTCGGCTCCTTCGGCCTCGACATAAACACGCCAGGATGCTGGTCCAAATGCTCATGCAGCGTTGTGGTGCCAGACTTCATAGCACCGATAATCAAAAAGTCGGGGAGTCGAGATTTCATGAAACAGTTGAATCTATTGCAGCGTTAACGGAACGTTCTATTGAAGATCTTTAATTCGTTGAGTGCAAAGGCAGGCCTTGTTAGGCGCTCTCGCCTTTCCAGTCGGGTAAACTGCGGCCTGTGAAAGCTTCTAGTTCCTCAATTTCCTCCCGGTAGAGGTCGAAGATTTGCTGCCGCATTTTTGGAGTGACAACGCACATATTGTTTTGATGTCTGCGTCGCAATCGTTTACCCACGGGTCCGTTGGCCAGCCATTCGTACCCTGATTTCCTGAGTGGGCCGGGTACTACTTTAACCAGCGATCCCAGCGCTGGCGTCCGCTTTACCGTTCGAATAGCTTGGGTTAGCGAGGCAGCTGCATAGTACTTCCCCCCACCCTGGTTGGCGCGAATTGGGCCTGCTTGCAGGAAATCGTACTCCGGCAGAGACAGGAAATCCCCTACTTTGCTGAGAGTTTGCTCGGGAGTATCGCGCAGATCCTTGGTGAACAGAACCAGCATCTGTTGCTCCTGAAATACCCGCAGGTACTGCTTGATCTGAGTCATATACCTACCCGAGTCGATGGCTTCGGGCGTGCGCCTTAAAAAGTCTTCAAAGGTGGTAGTCACCTTTTCTCGCATGCGGTGTGCATAGAACGAAAATAGACGTTCCACCGGGTCACGAACCAAATAGATCAGCCGTGCTTCCGGCTGGGCGGCGTACAAGCGTTCGACCGTCTTGTCGTATAGCGGCCAACGCGTGTAGGTCGTAGAGGCTTCACCACACAGCTGATCGTCGCTGGCATCGGCAAACAGATCGGCGTACCACTGGATGCCGCGCTCAAAGACGTCGTCTTTACTGAAGTAGCTCATCTCCTTGGGAGTCGACATGAACACTTTCGGATGCCGACAAAGGTATTTGTAGAGCGTGGTTGTGCCACATTTGGCAGACCCAACGATGAAAAAATCAGGCAAGCGCAGTTGCTGCGCAGCGCCATTGGTTTCTGCAAGTGGAGTTTGAACGTGGTGCATAGTTCTCGAGGTGTTAGTCAAGGTGCATAGATCAATGGGAAAAAATGATATTAGTCAGTGCGAATCATTGCGAATGCCATTTGCCGCAAGGAGGGCCAGAGTACTCCACAATAGGCAACCAGCGCCACCAACCAAAGCGCCGCAAGCAGAGGTGGAGCAACCCCTGGGACCGGTAAATTGAAATGCGTCATGAGCCAGGCGCTGGCGACAAAAACGGCTACCAGCAAAAGAGGACCGTATATCACTCTTGTCCTCAGCCCGCACCACTTCCCAACGAGTAAGACGGAAATTCCGTAAGCAAACAGCTCGCCTACAAATCCGCAGATGGGGATGGTGGTCAATCCGAAGCCTTTCGATGCCAGAACCCAGGCGGCTAAAAAAGAAACTGCCCGAGCGATATTCGAAATCAACGGGATCTTAGTTTCGCCATGTGCTACTGCGACCATCGAAACAGTTGTTCGCGCCAGGCGCGCCGCGCACATAAGCCCAATCCAGGGTATAGCAGCGGAAGCGAGTAAGTAGCGTTCGCCATAGATTGACGTGACCAGCCACGGCCCTGCCGTGATAAATAAGGTGGCTAGCAACCCGGCCGCCAGGCACATGATTTGGGCGGATTGCCAGCAGTACTTGTGAAGCTGATCGGGGTTCTTGATCGAGCGCGAGAACAGGGGCAATGCCAGCGAGCCATGCATGTTGGCCAGTGCCAGGGTTGGGGTCAGCGAGAGCATGAACACGACAGTGAACGCCCCCAACATCTTCAAGCTGAAGTAGGAGGCGATGAGAAATCTATCCCCGTGCATGACCGAGAACATCAGCAATCCATTGCCGATCAGTGGCCAGCCAAATCCCAAGAATCGCTTAACGACCGAGGTCGAGTAATTCAGACGATATCGACGTTTGGCAACCAAGTGGGAGAGCGCCGTACCAAGCAAGGACTCAGCCAAAATCACCCAGAGAAAAGCGCGGTAATCGCCCAGCGCCATCGCAAAGAAAGGCGCGCACAAGACGCCAATGATGGTGGGGATGGATTGATAACTGGCCAAGCGTCCCAATTGCAAGTCGCGTTGAAACCGAAACACATCGCAGTGAATAAAACCACGAATCACGGGGACTAACGCTAACCAGCGAAATGAACTGGCTGCCCCGGGCACATCGAAATAAGTCGCGATCATCGGTGCTAATGAGAAAATAACGGTTGATAGCAAGAGGCCGCGGATGACAAACAGCAACTGGGCATTACCTTGCCAAGCTGCGGAACCTCCCTCAGGAGCTTGCACAAGTTGCTTGCGCGGGCCGAGCTCCGTGATCATTTCCAGGAAGCTCAAGGTAAGTGCGAAAGTAGCACCCACACCGAAATCTTCCACCAGCAGTAAGTGAGCCAGGATTACGTTGCGCGCAAACCGACACAATACGTTGATCAGTTGGGCCCCAGCCATCACTGACGCAGCGGATCGAATTGTTTTGGTCTGTGACATCGAAACTTAGTTTTCCTGGCTCGTCGGCATAGTTGCATGGGAAGGAAAATGGAAAGTACGATGTCGAGCGGCCAGCAGCAAAACGGTAGTAGAAAATAGCAAGCCAGTGCTAGGCTCTGGAAGAGTCGATGCAATCGCGTTACCTGTTGTCGCATGGTGTCGTTGCCACATCACAAAATCGTTGCCGTCCGAGTCGCCATCGTTGTCGGCATCAGCCATGCCGGTGGTACTGAAAGCAGATTGCCAAATGGCAAGGTCATCGCCATCGACGGAGCCATCCGTGTTGAAGTCGGCAGGAGAAAAAGGGCTCAGCACCTGGGCGCGGAATTGTATTTCGTCCAAAGAAAATTTGGTCAGCTCGCCACTGGGAGTATCGTTTTCGATGTAGAGCCCAAAAGCTTGGATGTCGTTAAACAACCCTTCAGTAGTCGGGTCAAGCCAAGTCAGGCCGTCTGCCGCCTGATCGAAGTCGAGCATGTGGCCCTCAGGCGCGTAGGCAGCCCACAAGCTACTGAGCGGATCCTCAAACAAGTTCACATGTCCGTGGTTATCTTGTTGACCCGGCACGCTAAACTGAGAAATGTAGAGCTGCTGGTTTGCATCCTGAATAATCCAGCGGGCGTTGTCCACGTTGTCCCACCAGCGAGTGGATTCAAACGAGAAAGACGAATCGCTCGTCAGTGTCACTTGCTGTTGATCCCCGCCCTCGAGAAAATCCGCTTTCTTCCAAAGAAAAGCGGCATGAAATGAAGCTTGGTTGTCTTGAGGATTGTCTTGTGGGTCCAACGGGTGGGGCAAATCAGGGCGATAGATGTTGATGGCGAAATCTTCTTGAGGACCGACATGGTTCTTGCTGTATCGCCCATCGGAGTGCTGAAGGTTTTCGACGCCTTGGGTAAACTCGGGATCGTATTTCGCCCCACCAGGCAAATACGGACTGGGATAATAGCCGACCTCGGAGAGATCCCCCCCTGCCCCGTCGTTCTCTATGAATGCCTGCTGTACACGATCGGTATGGTAGTTCAAGAAGCCAGCACTCAACCCACCGTAAAACGTGGCGCTTGGTAGATCCCCGTGGTAGAAAACCCCATTGGGTTTGACGGGCTCTGTGGGAGGATTCAAGGGTTCTTCCAGGCTGAACGGAAAATAGACACGGCTATCATCCGCGTTGCCATCACCATCTCCATCCAACAGGTCGTGTTCGATCGCTCCGAAGCGCGCGCCACCACGTAGCCAACGACTTTCCAGAAACTGCGGATTCGTGCCGCCAGGAAAAGTCGGATCCCAAAGATGTTGGTAGTAATCTCCATGCCAACGTACCACCAGCTGTGATGATTCCGCTCTCACGGCCATGCCAAGCGCGAGATGGAGCAGCAGCATCGCGACCAGTACGCATACGGGCTCGAATGGGTAGTCCATTGAGACCAATCTCTCAGTTCGCGGCATGACGTCTCTTTCTCTTCGCTGAGGAACCTACTCCCGGTTCGCTCGCCTCTCAATGGTGTCGAGCCTATCCTAAGGCGGTTACAAGCATCCATACAGTCAAATAAAAAAACGCTGCAAGAGAAAGTGTGCATTGTTGGCCTACAGTCTGCTTGCAACTCAGAGTTTGGCCTATTTCGGTGAACGACGGCGTCGTCGGGTGTGGGGAATGTGGTACTGCTTAATCTTGCGGTAGACAGTTGCTTGTCCTAGACCGAGCAGATTGGCAGCGTCGATAACGTGTCCGCCCGAACGCTGCAAGGCTTCGACGATGGCTGACCGTTCGGTACGCTGAATGGCTGACATTGAGGCAATCGCGGCAGCGGCAGCGCTGTTTTCTCCACCGTTAACGCAGGAATCACCGTTGGTTAGTACCGAAGACCTGTCTGAACGAGAAGCCCCGTTTGGCATCTCATCGAACATCGAAGCCGCATGGATTTCAGCCGGGATATCAGGCACTTCGATACGACGCCCCTTGGCGAACACGACCAGACGTTCCACGACATTCTCCAATTGTCGCACGTTCCCAGGCCAGTCATGTCGACGGAGAATATCGAGAGCCCCCTCACTAAAGCCTTCAACACTGCGGTCGTAGGCCTTCACATACCGACGCAAAAACAGTGTGGCCAACTGTTCAATATCTTCGGAGCGGTCCTTCAGGGGCGGAATGTGAATGGGAACAACATGGAGACGGAAAAACAAATCTTCGCGCATCATTCCGGCCTTGGCAATGGTTTCCGGGGCGCGATTCGTGGCAGTGATGACACGGACATCGACTTTTTTTGCGTTCCGCGAACCTATACGTTTGACAGTGCTTTCCTGAAGGAATCGCAAGAGCTTCGGCTGCGTGGCCAGAGCCATTTCGCCGATCTCGTCGAGAAAAAGCGTTCCGCCATCGGCCGCTTCGCAGACCCCGATCTGACGATAGTCGGCTCCAGTGAATGCACCACGCTCGTGGCCAAACAGGAGGCTCTCGGCTAGCTCGTGGGGGATCTCTGTTATGTTGACGGGCTCGAATGGGCCTTTTGCTCGGTTGCTCAGTTTGTGGACCGCGGTTGCAACAAGTTCTTTGCCGGTGCCACTTGCACCGTAGATCATGACGTTAGCTTTAGTATCGGCAACCTCCGCAATGATTGAGCGCACCTGCCTCATGGCGGGACTCGTCCCCAAGATCCAAGTTTCAAGCTCTTTGATCCGAGCGGCTTGCGTTTCGTTCCTCGCCTCGGTTCTCGGGCACAGGTCGTTCACCGGTGCAGGATGAGAATATGGACTAGACTCTATTGCTGCTGTCGTTGCAGGAACTCCTTGTTCGGTCTGTCGCAAACTAGATGGGAGATCAGAAGAGGGCGAGTTACTACCGCTCGCGGGACAAGCTGAGACGGGGATGGACTGGGCAGAGTCTGAGATATTAGAGATGTCGTCGACGGCTTGCCCGACACGATCGCCCGCGAGCGGCGGTTCTATAGAATCGGCCTGATTAGCCAACGTGTGATACGATTCCAACTTCCGCCTGGCGATAGCGGCTATGTGCTCCAGTTTCTCCGCGTCTAACTGATCAGTTAGTACGTCCTCGGCTCCTATCCGAATTGCTTCGAGCGCCTTCTCAAAAGAACCACCGGGGTCGGCAGTGAAAAAGACCACGGGAATCTTGGCAAGCAGCAAGGGATGATCCTGACAATACCGCAGAGCACACTGACCATCAAATTCCAGTGAAATGATCAGCAGCTTCGGCGTCTCGTTTCTGAGCGACTGCTCGAGATCCAAGAGGCTGTAGCTATTCTTACAGCGGCAATCTAATTCTAGTAACTGAGATTTCGCATCTTGCGAGTGTTTTAAAGAATCTATTGCCAAATAGACTGGGGGAGACGTGGCTGTCTCTTTCGTAACGGTCCGCATGGGTGCCCTGCTCATAGTTGTATGCACGAGGTCGTGTTGAAAGGAAATAATAATTCCGGGTTTTAAGAGTGAAATTGATGTCTAAAGGCAACTCCTTGGGTAGCAATTAAGTTCTAGCGAACTGGAAAAAAACCTGGGGTGATGATCAGTCTGTGTGCCTACCCTATAGCGATGCCCGAGTGGAGTGATCTCGCAACCCTCACAAGCCTTCAGAAACGCAGCGAGACTGAATGCCAAGGGCGTGAATATCTCACCAGGGAAGCGGCTCGTCTAAGTTGGCCAAGTCAAGCAGCCGGCTCGGAAAAACATCGACACCCATTTATCGCAGCAGACCGCATCAGCCCGGGTGATGCATGGCATGTACAGACCGCATCAGCCCGGGTGATGCATGGCATGTAATAGCCCGACAATGCATGTGGTCAACTTCAAGCCCGATCAGCACCGAGTGAACAATTGTGTGGTCTTAAGGTCATTTCTGGGCACCGATCTCCTGAGCATAAGCGACCTGTAACTGCCACCAAGATTTCACATCATCTATTCAGTTGGTGTAATCCGGCGATGTTCAGAGCTTATTTACTGTCTTGATACTCGTGATAATCAACGAGCTTAGAGACACACAAGCCATTCAGCCCAGTAGAACAGTAAGAATCATACGAGATGTCCCTTTCTTTGAGATAGGTCCCCCCCACTCTTATCCCAAGAGCGTAATCCACCTAACCTAAAATTGCAACTGTTTGGTTCAATTGTTTTGAACGGTCTTGAAGCAGCGTACGGATGTCGCCTCAAGCACAGTGTTTCTAAGTTCGGAGGGCTGGATCGGGCATTTCTGATGAAGCTCGGAGAGGGCGTGAGAGTAACCGATGAGCTTTGCTCATGGTGGAACTCAAATTAGGGATCTAGAGTGGCAGCGGAATGTTATCGAATTGATAAATAAGGGCGAGTATTATCGTAAAGGGGGATTCTTAGCTTAGTTTGTTATGGGCGAAATCCTCTATTTCCTGAGGCCTAAAGAGTTTTTTTAAGGGGCGTTGTTAGGTAACGAAATTGTAGGTATAGCGCAAATAGGTGGTCTGCGATAAATGTCTAGTGCTTGCGTTGTGTAATGGCACACAATATGCTCACTAGTGTAATCTCTCCGTTAATTCCTTAGATGAACACAAATCCTGAGTAGCAGACGAGGCCTTGGTGATGACTAATTTGTGCAGATTCCTAGTACTTGCCGCATTCCTGGGAGTACTTTCCCTTTTTTCGAGCAAGAGTGCTTCAGCCCATGTGGTGATCAACAACTTCGAAACTGGCGAGCGCGTTCTTGTAGTTTCAAACGCGGGAGCGGCAGAGAGTGAAAAGCGGGCGACCGGGGCCGTCGACCCAAGTAAAGACACGACTCTGGTTTTGGACCAGCGTTTCTCATACCGCAAAGGTCCTGGCGGCCAAGGTAGAGGTGACAGCCGACAAAGCCGAACCGCGGAGGGAATGTTGTCACGTTACTCTAGCAGACGTGGAAGTGCAGGAGGTGGCGGAGGAGGAGGAGGCTCTCGCGGAGGAAGATCGAGAGCACGGCGAGGCTCAGCCGGCGGTACAGACCTGGCGCAGACTCTCGTCGATGTTGGCAATCCCGCAGGTCGTTCATCGACTACCCCTGCAAGCCAAGCTCCCACGAGCAATGGGGCCAATTTGACCTCTCTGAGCAGCGGTAGTGGCGGAGTGGGGGCAGCCAGTGGCGGATCAGGTTCGGGCCGAGCCTCAGACGCAGACCAAATTGCTGGCTCCGGTGGTTCGGTGCCGACGGCTAATCCGGGAACCGGCGTGGCCGTGAGTGGTACTCCCGAACCTGCAGCACTCGCAGTCTGGGCCATAATGGGCTGCTGCGGTTATGGGATGTTCCAGGTCCGACGAAAGTGGCTGTCTTAACCGTCCCTGCGCACGAAGCGTGGGCTCAAGCGGTGTGCCGGACCAAGTCACCCTAATACTTTGGTTGCTACATCCGTCTTCTTGGCGGTAGAGATGGCACCGCGCCCCTACCGAGTGTTTTGGCACGTCCAAGTTCTTGGCTAATCTCCAGCCTCTGGACAAGCCTTCTGGGTATGATGGAGTGTTGCCGAGGACCCATTCTTATCTTTGCTTTAAGCTGCAATCTATGCGCGAAACTGCTCGAACCAAAGGCCACACTGAGCAATATTCAGCCACTTTCTATTCCCAGTGGCGACTTCTTCACTGGGGTTTGGAGCTGCTGGTGTTGGCACTTGGTTGCTGGGCCTACTGGCCGACACTGACCGGGCTATTCTCGGCTTGGAATTCGAATCCCGATTACTCTCACGGCTTCCTGGTCCCACTAATCGCCTTGGGCTTTCTCTGGGCCCGAAGAGATCTCCGACCCAGCTCCTCGGGAACAATGGCTTTTGGAGGAATCCTCTTGTTAGTCGGAGCCGGTGCGCTGCGATTCCTGGCAGGGAGGTTCTATTTGCCGGAACTAGATAGCTGGTCGCTACCCATCTGGTTGGGTGGTGTGGTGTGGTTGTTTCATGGAAGTGCGAGTTTCCGGTGGGTCTTGCCCTCGCTTGGTTTTCTTTGGTTTGCGACTCCGCTTCCAGCAACTCTTGAGACCATGCTCAGTACCCCTTTGCAGCATTTGGCTGCGCAATGGGGAAGTTGGACGCTGCGACTGGCCAACTACCAGGCGATTTCTGAGGGAACCACGATTCTGCTCCAAGAGCAAGTGCTCGACATCGAACGAGCATGTAGTGGACTGCGAATGTTCTACGGGATCTTTGCTCTGGCAGTTGCGAGTGTGATATTTGCGCGACTGCGTGGATGGCGTGCGGCTGCCACTCTACTGGCGGCAGTTCCCATTGCACTGGTAGCAAATGTTGCGCGCATCGTGATTACCGGTGTGTTGCTGGAATCCGTGTCGGGTGAGGCTGCTCGAAAATTTTCCCATGACTTCGCAGGGCTGATGATGCTACCGCTGGCGGTGGTGTTGTTTAGTCTGCTTGTGCTCTGGCTTGCAGCTGCAGCGTCGCACTTCTCCGCGAGTCAGGCTAACGGAATGAACTGGCTGCTCAAGTGGGGCTGCCTGGCAGTCGCATGCACTGCGGCGGTTTTTTGGTGGGGGCAGTACCAACATCGGCACGTCCTCCGAGCAATGCTAGACACCGTTAGCCAGTGTGAGCAGGCGGACGATTGGCAAGGCGCCGTGGGTATGCTGCACCGCTACCTCCAATTGAACCCTCAAGATAACGAGGAGTTCGTGCATCTTGCGGAGCTCTATTCAAAGACCGCCGTAACCCGTTCCGATCAGGAAAAGGCCATTGCCTTGGCTCAACGGGCCTGGAAGATGAACCCTCGCCGCACAGACTTGGCATGGAACGCAGCTCGAACGGCTTTCGACATTGGGGACTTCCCTATTTCACTTCAGCTTTGTAATGAGCTGCTAAACGGCGCTGAAATCAAAGGCCTCCAAGATTGCGATATCAAGGCTCTGCGGGCTGACGCATTGCTCGCTTACCGCAACGATGAGCGATTCTCGGTTGAGTACACCTGGGAGAATCTCGCCAATATCCTTCAGGCTACGCGAGACTGTGCCAACCAACCGATGCGTTTCGAGGTTGAACTAGCGAGACTATGGCAGAGCAAACTCATCGAGCCTGATCAGAAGACGCGCAGACGATTAGGCGAAAAAATAATGAACAAGGTCGTGGAAGACCACTCCGAAGATGCGTCTGCTTGGCTGGCTAGGCACCAGTTTGCGATCGATTTTGGTTTGTCCCAACTCTTTGATCGCGATCAACGTGAGCAAGACCTCAAGCAAGCTTTAGCGAAGATCGAGAAAGCGAAACCACCAGCCCGAGCGAAGATTTATTTTGCCGCGGCAAGCTACGCGCAACGTGAAAGTGAGTTGAACGAAGCAGAGCGATATCTTCGACTGGCGATTGAAGCAACTCCCGAGAATCCGCGATACTACGCCATGCTTGCCGAGCTGATCCGAACGAGTGATGCCGCGGGGGCATTGATCAGCGCGAGCGAAATACTGCGAGTCGGCTTACAGGCTACGAGGGAAGACAACATCGCATTACTACTCCCCTTGGCGTCAATCCAAACGGAGTTAGAAGCTTGGAGCGTCGCCGAGGAAATTCTGGCACGCGTGGAGGCTAATAGTAACCCACCCACTGGGCGGCATGAAACACAACAATCGCTTGGAGTGGCATTAGTCCGAACACAAATACTCTGGCATCAAGAAGGCACCTATGCAGCGATCCGACAGTTGGAATCTGTGGTAAACAGCGAGGGTGTGCAGCTCTATCGCCAATTTATGCCCGAGTTGACATCCCAGGCGTTTGTCTTGCTTGGAAGAATGTACAGCTCGGTCAGCATTTTCGACCGTGCTAGTGAACAATTTAGGTTTGCATTGCAATTGGAACCCCATTCGCGGCAGACAAGGACTGAAGCGATCTCAGCCGCAATCAGCGCTGGCGATGTGGAAAGTGCGGAGCTTCATTGCCGCGTTCTGTTAGGCGATGAGCCTAGGGATCAAAACGCGCTGTTATCGATGGTTCGAATTCAAGTTCTCCGAGAACAGAGGAAGAGATCGAGCGCAAGAGATTGGAGCAGGTCAGAGCGGGCCCTTGAAGTTGCTCGGAAGCAAGAAGTCGATAGTGCCGGATTGTTGCTCGCAGAGGTTGAGCTACTCGCAGCGCGAGGAGACTTTCCCGAGGCAGAGAAGCTGTTGCTTCAGGCTGTTGAGCAGTTTCCGGAGGAGCCGTTGTTTTGGCGCGAGTTGGCCGTACTGCTCGACAGTCAAGAGCAAGAAGAACGTGCCCTGCACTTTGCAAACCGCTACTTACAACTCGCCCCACAAGAAATTCAGGCACGTGTACTCAAAGCGACTTTGTTGATAAAGCTCAATCGCATTCAGGAAGCTCAGGACGAGTTGAATGAATTTCTCGCCAAGTGCCAGGGGAGTCAACGCATTGTCGCGGCTCGTGAAGTGGCAAAGTTACACCTGCTCTTGGGAAACGTTGAAGCTGCGAAGTCGCTCTTGCTTCAACTTCACCGCGACGCGCCCGACGACCTTGCCGTACTCTCGTCGTTGGCGAGTTTAGCCTGGGCATCAGGAGATTGGCAGGTCCTAAAAAAATACGAATCTGCACTACGTGGCGTGGAAGGGGAGTCGGGTACGGTATGGCGATTTCATCGAGCCGAGCGACTCCTAGAGGAAGTCACCTCACGGAGTGATCCAACTTTCGAGGAGGTTCGGTTACTCGCCCAGTCGCTTCAGGAATTGAGACCACGTTGGGCAAAAACGAGCTTGTTACTAGGAGACATTGCTCTCCGCACGGGAAAAACCGAGTCGGCCATTGCGTCCTACGAACGGGCCTGGGCCTTAGGCGAACGGAGTGCAATGCTGGCAGACCATCTCCTTGAGTTGCTCTCTCAAGCGGGCCGAATCGACGAGGCACAAAGCTACGTCTCACAGCTACGTGGTGCGTTTGCGTTATCGAGCCGTTTGTTCGACCGAGCCCTACCCTTCCTGTTGCAAGAAAATCGGCATCACGAAGCATTGCGTTTGGCTGAGGCATGGGTCGATCGAAAGCCGAAAGACGCGGGGGCACACCTGCGACTCGGTCGTGTTCTGAGGGCGATGGGCTCAAGAAACCAGCCGCAAGCAGCTCGGCACAGCTCACGTGCAGAGCAAGAATTTCGGCGCGCGCTCCAACTGGATCCAGAGAATGTGAATACTTGGATCGCCAATGCCGAGGTGATGTCGCAATCGAATTTTGCTGAAGGCTCTGTCGACACCGTATTGTCCGCACTCAGTCAACTTGTCGATCTGGATGAAGGCAGCCGCGCCCTGGTGATGGCACAGGTGTTCGAGGCCGCGGATTTACCCTTGCAAGCCCAATCGGAATACCAGCGAGCAGTTCAACAGGCCCAGCTCGATCAGGCAAGCTCGAAGCAAGCTGAAGCGTTGACCCTCACAGCGCGGTTCTATCTCGCCTCTTTACCAAGTCTTGCGACGGTGCATGCCAGAGCAGCACTTTCACTTGATCCAAATTCCTCCGCGGCGCAGAAAACCCTACTCGAAGCTCTAGCAGCGGTTGGTACCTCCGCCGCCACTCAAGAGGCCCTCACGCTCTTGAGTACAAAAGCGATGCCTCGTGAGGGAGACGACTTTGAATTCGTGCGTCGACTCGAGGCAAGATTCCTCGCTCAACTCGGTAACCCAAAGCAAGTCGCCCGAGCGATTGAGCTGTTGGAAAACTTGCTAGCGAAAACTCCCGACGACAAACGATTGCTCGCGGCACTCTACGAACAGACAGGCCGTCTGGGGCCGGCACTCGAGCTATTTGGCAGCCTTGTCGAATCGCCTGCGGTGGGTACCAAAGACCAGGCCGCTTTTTTGCAGTTTTGGCAGCGTCAGTTTTTGCAGAAGACATCGGCTGACCAGCGTCCCAAGTTTTACGCTTTGTCAGCGAAAGTCTACGATGAGTTGCTCCAACAGCCGTCGCGGCAGGACGAGTGGCTACGCTGGAAAATGCGAGAACTTAGCCATACACAAGCCGCAGCGCCAATCACCTGGGCCGAGGTAAGTCCTTTAATTCGTCTACTCTTCGAGACAAACGAGGGACTCGGATCGTGGAGCCATCAGGCCAAGCTGGTATGGGCTCGGGGGTTGTTCCGAGTGTTGTTGAAGGAAGATGGCTTGTCCAGCGCAGCAGGTTTGGTGCGGCAGGTTCCGGCAACATTCTCGCCCGTGGACGCGGCAGTTGCCCTATGCCACGCGATAATATTGAACTCGAGTTCGACACTTCCTTTCCAATCGATCAACGACTTCTTGCACGACATACAGCAATCGCATCCCGATCGCGCAGATCTATTCCGTTCAGTCGGTGACTATCAGTTTATGACGGGACAATACGAGCTTGCCGTTGAAGCCTATCGCGAAGCACTTCGCCTTGAACCAACTCACATGCTGTCGAAGAACAACTTGGCCCTTTCCCTCGCCGAACAGCCCGGCCAGTTGGCCGAAGCAAAAGCGATTTTGCATGCTGCTGTGGACGAACATGGTGAGGATCCCGTGTTGTTGGACACGCGCGCAGTGATAGAAATTCTGGACCAGAGACCGGAAGCTGCGTTGGCTTCGCTCGAGCAAGTGATGAACCGTTCTCCACGAAATGCGATGGCCCGAATCCATCAGGCTATGGCGTTTCAATTGTTGGGACAAGAGGACCGAGCACGCGAGTCTGTCTTGGATGCGCTCGTGCTAGATGAAAATAGAATGCTGCTTTCGCCACGTGACCGCGCCTTTATCGCCGAAGCTACTCGGGAAGTTGTAGCCGCTGAACGCGAGAACGTGGCAAGTCGAGTTATCGACTTGCCAGCTACGTACGTGAGATCAGATGAACAAGCCATGGTGCTGTCAGAGTAACGCACCTCGAAATGTATAGTGAGATGTATATAGACACGGCCCGATTCTTCAAAAGCGTCTTCCCCATGTTCAAAGCAATCATCATCACATCGGCAGCCATCGTACTGACCATTCTGCCTGCACTTTTGCAAGGCCAGTTACTTAACCGTTGGATGGCACCAGTAGATTTGTATGAATCTGGTCTAAGGTTACACCAATTTCCACGCGACTTGGGTCGTTGGACCAATACGGAAGATGAGCGACCTTTAGCGGATGCGGTTTGTCGGGAATTAGGTTTGGAGGACCATTTCCATCGCGAATATGTGCACACAGAGACTGGGGAACGGCTTAATGTCTTGCTGATGGTTGGGCCACCGGGTCGCTTAGTGCGTCACCCGCCGGATGTTTGCTATGCCAATCGCGCGAACCAGCCGATTGGTGAGGCGCGTTCGCTTCAAGTTCGTGGCAACTCGCAGCAGAATCAATTCAAGCTGCTGCATTTCAAACGCCTTTCCCAGGCCATGCAGAGCGAGTTTTGGGTCGCCCATGCCTATTCATCGGACACCGGCACTTGGAGTGCACCGACATCGCCACGCATGGCATTTGGAGGGGCGCCCCTGCTCTACAAGTTACAAGTGCTCTCCGAAACGTCTGATTTTGGTGAGCAAGAAGCAACCGCCGATTTTCTTCACCAATTCGTCGATGCGTTCCCTGAGGTTCTCACCAGTACTCCAGAGAATGTGGGGCAAAGCGATGAGCTATAGGCTGCTGATTCAGTCAGCTCTTGAGGTGCTCAAAAAAATTGTGCCTGGTGTGCACTCGAAGCAGAAACAGCTGTTCTCTGCTTACTGCGCTAACTGCGGTGGGAAGACCCTACTGCGAGATTTGTCGAACGGTCGGGTATCATGTCCGCAGTGCGACCTCTGAGTCGCGTGAATCACTCCTCGACGCTGGGAAGGCGAACCAGGCCAAAAGTTGGTTCGGGCAGAGGCTCCTCCGCTTCTGAGGGCTTTTCAGATTTTTTGATGCTGCGTTCAGACTGCGGCATGATTTGAGGATTCTCTGGTGACCGTAACGTTGGTTTATCAACGGCCTTTCTCACAGGTCCTTGCTCTGCCTCTGCACTTGGGGTCTCACTCGGTTCAGCAGGACTGGGCAGCGAAGGGAGTTCGATCAACTCTCGATTTTGGTTCGTCAGATCGGTGATGATGGCACCGTGGTGTAAGTCGCCGCAATGCGCGTCCCGCCAGGCTGCCCCGCTGCTGGGCCAGATTCCCCAGCAGGTTGGCTTGTAGCCATAGAACTCGGCGTTCGGTCGGCAGGGACACTGAAACAGGGCGTCTTCGCCCGCGCACCAAGGAACCGTTTTGCGTATGTCGGTCGGGCAGCACTTTTCTGCTTCCCGCTTGGCTAGCGGACCGCTGGTCTTGCAGCCGACAACCGCGAACGAGGCAAAGATCAACAAGCCAGCTGTCACTGGACGTATCCACTTCGCTCCGCTTGCGGCCAAGATTGATTTGTATTTGCGAGTCATTGTTTGTCGGTCTAGAACGTGCCACCTCGGACGGCCGATTCCTTAAAGAATGCCACTCGCTGTGCGGTTTGAGTCCCAAGCAGCGTGACACCGAATACCCGCTCGATGGGGGAGACGATCTTGGCAATGGCTGTGTCGAGCGCGACCAATTTATCTTCGGAAACATAAAGTCGGTCCCCCGGGAGGACTTGGTAATTGGTCTCGACGTCGCCCCGTTGTGTGATTGCTACCCAATCAATGGGCAAGATCTGATCTCCGCCACATTCGTTGTATCCAGGCCGTGCAATCCACATGCGAGTCGACGAACTCGATTGCAGTCCTTGTATTTGCCCAATCGCGTCGAGTACCGTTTCGTTGCCTTTGGAGGGAATAATCACGACTTGATCGCCTAAACCGGCACCTTGAGTCACCACATAGAAGACTTTGCTGTTGAACCCGAATACATCCAGTGCGATGCGAGGATTATCCAGATGCTGTGAGAGGTGAGCTTGGACTGCAGTGCGAGCCTCTTCGATAGTCATCCCCACCACGCGAACACGGCCGTAGGTTCCGAGGTTGACTTTGCCATCGGGGGCGACCAGGTGTTCGCCGGCGATTTGTTGTTGGGCGCTGGTTTGCAGCAACGTGATCCAAACTTGTGCGTTTCGATAATCTCTCCGCAGCAGTGCGAGAATCTCACTTTGCAATTGGGGCACGGATTTGCCAGCCGCAATGACCGATCCGTAGGAGTAACCCAGCTGGACTGTGCCGTCTGGTTGAACTGTGTACTCTCCGCCAATGGTGTCCTCTTCGAGTAATCCTGAGGCTGAAATAGACAGAACGTCCAACTGGCTCAGTGCGTAAGGAGACTTTGGAATAAGGCTTATGGCATCAATGGTTAGGATGTCGGGTGGCTCGATGATATAATCGGGCATGGTCACTTTGGCTTGTTCTCGAGGGATGACCTCAGGAACTGAAGGCTGGGGGTTGGCCGGAACCCGTGCTGGGTAGATCACGCGACAACCTGAATTAATCACCAAGACAAGGGCTACGCAGCACAGCTGCAGCCAAGAGATTTCGCGTCGAGACCGAGTGTTCACACCGATCGAAAGGCGAACTCTCGGCGATTGGCTGTGGCGGATAGCCATGGTGTGTGCGTAGCAGGCGGGGGGGGCGTTGAATGCAAATCCGCCACGAATGGAGGATTCCTGGTAGTCGATACGACTCGCTCTGGTAGTACCATCGGAGAAACCGGGTAATTTCTTGAGCCTGAGCAGTTCAGGAAGCCGAGAGTATTTTGGAGAGATAAGAATTCTGAGAGAATGGGGTTAACATGATTGCAAACAAGAAATTAGCCGCATGCTTGCTGCTTTTGTTGATAGCGAGTGCAATGCAGAACTCCAATCAGGCACAAGAGTTAAGGCGCTATCAGCCCAGCTCGCCGACGGTCAGCCCGTACCTGAATTTAGGGAGATTCAATGCCGGCGGGCTACCCAATTACTACTCACTGGTCCGACCGCTGAATAGGCAACAGCAGATCAACCAGCAAGCCGACCGCTTGCAGCGCCAGCAGTCGATCTCGCTACAGCAGTTGCAGCATGAGGCCATGACGAGGCAGTTGCAAGTCCCCCAAGTCAGGACCGGCACAGCGAGTCGCTTTTTCAACTCTGGAAGCCGGGCCGTGTACCGCGATACGCGACAATTCTATCCGGCAGTGAATCTGCGTCGCTGAGAATAGCCTCGGCAAGCGGTGGTTCCGATGTTGCGAAGTTCTGACCGCGGGCTGCGCACCCTGTGGTGCTACAACTCGGTGAAGTAGCTTTCGACCAGCGTCGCGAGTTCGTTGGGTCCAGGCTGCGGTTCTGCGATTTCCTCGACAGAGATTGCCAGCAAACTCGACATCGGACGGTCATATGCCAGGTCGAGGTGCTCAGGAAGCGAAATTCCACTCCTGACTAGGGTTGGCCTATCCAGGGTTGGTAAGAGAGCTTCGTCCTCGCTGTTCATAGAGAAATGATCCACTTCGGAGAGCAGCGGCGGAGAGGCCACCACAACATGGACTTGCCCCAGGTAGATTGCGGGGCTGATTCCTGAGACGGTAATAAGCGAATACTCACCAGGTTCAACAGTGCCTTGCCACCAAGGGGGAAGTTCCCCCACTTCGGGCCATTGGAACTCCCAATGCTGCCAGCCTTCGGTGACCTCGCCCGCCTGCACGTTGGCATACTCACTCGGCAAACCGGTGCGTGCGATTTCTTGCGAACCATTTTCTCCGACCAAGTAGACATGCCACTGCATTTCTGCATCGAGTCCCCGCGTTTGCCAGTTCAGAGGCTGTAGGTTGGCCCCGAGTGTCCAGGTCGGTTCGTTCTCAGATGCATCAAATCGCACAGTGGCACGTGCTGCGGCTGATGGAACTTCGTCTAGTTCGAGGGCAAGTGCATTCACACCAAGCGTGGCTAGACCGTCGAACGCTTCCTCGGGCGCGACAGCCCCACTTAGCGCCAGATCGTGTTCGTCGAGCAACTCCTGATTGGTTAGATCGAGAAACTCTGCATACGCCGGACCTCTTAGAAACGCGGGTACCCCGTCGGAGTCGAAGGGCACCGCGTCGGCAGCCTGGTCGTGGAAGTAGAGTCGATGACCGTTGTAGTAGATTTCATCTTGAGCTGTAAATGCATCCCATTCCTGAGTATTTGAACTCCCTCCTGCGACGGGAGCGCGATCGAGTTGCTTCAGAAGTCGGACATTGTAGGGCGTCTTGCCCTCTAAGGCTTGTGGTGAGAGCGGGATATTGACGATGTTGGTGGCATCGATTCGCCGCTGCCCTTCCGACTGCGAGGTCGCTTGCGGGGTGACAATCAACAAGTTTTCTACGTTATGCAGAAAAGCCCTGTCGATACTGGTATGACCTTGCGTCAGCGCCTGAATTCCGACCGAGAAACCTCCGATCTCAACACTTTCTAGGGTGATGTCTCGACTATTTCGATTTGCGGCGAAGCCTTTGCCTGGGGCGGAATGGAATTCAGCAGTCTCGGTTTGACGATGACTCTGTTCGCGGTTGCTCAGCGAGAGAGGATCCTCGAGGTCACCAAGAATCAGACCATTTCGAAAAGTGAGCCCTGAGACGTATCCCAAATGAATGCCTGCCCAGCGCACGTTCCAAATTTCGAAGTCTTCGATTACATCGCCGTCGCTTCCCTCTGCTCGAGCCGAGCTTTGACGTCGCCATCTCACGCCGATCCCCGCGCCCGAGGCAAAGACCTTGTTGCCGCTCACCTCAGCCAGCGGGGCTTGGTCGGGCCGTACCAATCCAGCGCGAATTGAGGGTTCGTCCGCACCGGGAGCAAACTCCAAGGGGGTCCCCGCAGGCATGTCGATCAGGCTTGTGTAGGTGGGCAGCTGCCTGTTTGCCTCGGTGATCGTGCGGCTGTGAATGAAAATACCCTCTTGAGCATGTCCCGCGGCAATGTTGTTGATGAGCGCCACACCAGGCGATTGTAGCCAAAAGCCGTGGCCTGCCGAGCCGAAACCAGTTCCCTCACCTTTATCCGAAGGCCCCTGAGGGTGATAGAAGTTTTTGCCAGTGGAGCGCTGCGCAAAGTTGCCGATGAACGCGCCGCGCTCGTTGCCTACCTCTGCGACAAAGCCTGCTCCTTTGACATTGTAAGAAACATTCCCACGCATGATGACATTGCTATCGTGATTGACGAAACCCCAACCCGGACTATTTTCCACGACAGACCCAGTGACCGTTGCCGCTTCGCTCTCGCTACCCATGCGATGAAAATGCACTGCGTAGCGCCCGCGAGGATTTAGACCGGTACCAGGAATCAGCTTGCCATCGTCATCGAGTTCCGGATCCGTCGTGGCTTGGCTCTTGTCATTGCGACCGATACTCTTGAACGAGGCATAATTGACAGAGGAGTCCGAGCTGTGCATGAACATGACATGCCCCGCTCGCTGCGGGTCAGTGGTGTTCTCCGAAGAGAACTGGATATTTCGATTCAGGTTGGCAACTGGCAAGGTCAAGTATGTTTGGGGTGGAACATGATCGTACCGCAGCGCACCTTCGAAGGAGATTTGCAAACCATCTTCCGATATCTCAGTGATGACAACAATTTCGTCTTCATCAACGAGAGTTCTGCCACGATTCGTTTCCGTCGGCCTCACGACCCCAGGAATCAGAATCCTATCACCTACTCGCCAGCCCTCCGCGGCACTGGCTAGTTCTATTTCCTCGTCACCTTTCTCAGGGGCCGTGGCGAGATCGACATGGCCAGTCTTGACCGCCCCGTGGATCGTCACACTGCCATGAGAAATTAGCCCACGGCTCAACAACGTAGGGTCCCAATCCGAGTCGATTTGCCCACCGTCGGTGAATAGAATCTGGGCGGTCACATTTTCAGCGATGGGATCCGCACTGGTGCCGATGTGCAACGTTCCCTCCTCAGAGACCACCAAAGTATCAACGGTCAGGGCTGTGTTCTCCTCGGTGGCGAAGCCCAGTATTCCATCCACTCGGATGGTGGCTATCCGCTGGCTAAATTCCTCGTCGATCGTGACCGTGACGCCGTGCGGCACCAACACGTGAGCTTGGCTAGCGGGCAATTCGCCATTCTCCCAAGTAGCGGCGTCGCTCCAAGCACCATCCGTGATGGCAGTATGTGTTGCTTGCTCGTGAGGAACCAAGTCGAGCAGCGCTTGATGTTCTCCGGCACGCACGGGATCATCTGTATGCGAGTGATCCTCATTTTCGATGGCTGCCCCGCCGTGGTCGGAGGGCGAGTTGTGGCCGGCGGATAGTATAGCTTCCGAAGTCATGACAGGTTGATCGAAGAATTCGCTCTGAATTGTACCTTCCAAGGCACCGTCTGCATGGAGCAAGAGGCGCGGGGAGAGCTTTTCAAACCGGTAGTTGGCCATGATGTTTCTTTCTTAAGTGTGTCGCAATTGGCAAGGGATAGTGTTCTGTGCGCGCCTATTATTTCTTATCAATCGATTATGCTGTCACGTGTCTGGGGAGCGCCAAGCACAGAATGGTCGGGTAACAATGAGTTAGTCGTTGATAAATGTTCCTGCGCAGCATTGGCGGACTCATCGCAAGCGGACCGAGAGAATCCCCCTCTCTCGGTTTGCGACATCTCTAAGTTGTTCGCGGCTAGAGAAGGCTCCTCACATTTCCCGAAATGGAACCCGTCTCGTTCCGCGACTAACCATTTCTCATCAACCACGAGCCTCCGAAGACGGAGCACAACGCGGGTGCCCCGTCGGTCTGAATGCCTCTCTCAGTTGACAGATTGCACGTGCTTATGAGAGCGGGCCAAGCAAACCGCTGGTGGCCCCTCAAGAAGCACGATTTACGTAAGCTATACCAATTACGAACAAAATACAGCTCAAAGAGCGTATTTTTTGCCAGATCTTGGCTGATATAAATGCCTGAATACCACCCAGAATTGGCGGGCAGGCTGACGCAATTTTCGCTTAACCCGTGATTCTACAAATACTTACTGTGCAAATAGGCTTGCACAGAGTGGCGTTCCATCTCGGTCAGGGCGCGGTCGTAAATTAGCACAGAAGCCACGTCCATCTCAGCAAAGCCGGACCCATCAAGCTCTTCAGCGATCACGAGATCAGTCGCCTCGGTGTCAAAGGCGTGAAATGCCGCGTCGATCAGTTTGCCATCGCGGTAATGTTCGAGTTGATTGGCCGACAGGACTGCTGATTGCAGGAGCCAGCCTGACCCCGAGCCTTGGCTGGACGAGATAAAGTCGTTTCCTGTTCCTGAGCCTTGCACGGTGAGATCGCCGTTGGGCGAATCGACAACGAGGCCAAACGCCTTATTCGCGCCGACATTGCCGTAGGTAACTCCGGCGAGTGCTGGTGCAGCGTTGTATCGGGCAACTATGAAAATGGACCTCTCTGCAGCACCCGTTGAAAGTCCGTTGAGCGCGTCTGTTGCACCAAGCCTAGCAAGGCTATCATCGCCGTCGAAGGTGATCGCGTCAGCTCCGGACGGCGTTGTGGCTGTGGCTACCTGCGGATCACCTACTACAGTTTGTAAATCGTTGCCCGATCCCGACGAGTCGAGCCATCCCAGTACGCCATTTCCACCGTCGGTTGAAACGCCCGCATCGGATTCGAGTGCGACGACCAAGCCCGAGGTCTCGAGCGTGCCAGCTCCCACGGAAACGGTAACGGTAGCTATGCCCGATGTTGTGTTGACTTCGTCGTCGACGGTGTAGGTAAACGTGTCGCTAAGACTCGGGCCGTCGTCATGTTCGTAAGTGACTGCACCGGTAATTGGATCAACGGTAACGGTGCCGTTCGCTGGTTGATCCACGATGGTGACGGTCGCTGGGTTGAGGACGCCGTCTGCGTCACTATCGTTGGCCAATACGTCGATGACTACTGCAGCGCCGGTGGCCACTAGTCCGGTATCGTCGAGCGCAACCGGGGGGAGATTGCCGACGAAGTACTTGCTGTGCAAGTAACTTTCTACTTGCTGGCGTTCTGACTCGGTGAGTGCTCGGTCGTAGACGAGCACCGCTCCGAACTCAAGTTGGCTTTGCCCCGATCCGCCGAGTTCTTCACCGAGTACAATTCGCGAATTTGGCGCATCCATCCTCGTCTGATAGGTGTGGCTTAAGGTGCCAATCGAGACGCCATCTTTATATTGGGTAACATTGTTGCCTGAGACGATTACCGATTGAGTAAGCCAACCAGCCCCTTCGCCGGTGGCGGTGGAGTTGAGGTCATTGGCGTTCACGCCACTTTGCACCGTAAGATTCCCGGTCGTTGCGTCGGTGACTAGGCCAAAGGCACGATTGAAATTGGCCTTTCCAAAGGCGAACCCGGCGTCAACGCCCTGTGCATCGACATACTTCACGACAGAGAAGATGGTGCGATCGTCCGCGTTCGCGGGGAAATTGTTGATTGTGTTACTTGCCAATCGTTCGAGGCTGTCGCCGGTGCCGTCAAAAACAATCGAGGGCAGTCCGCCAGGTGTCGAGTTGGGAACCAGCTGCGGATCTCCAAACGCATCCAAATTGTTGCCTTGCCCTGAGCCATCGAGCCAAGCAGCGACTGTCGTAGCGGTGCTCAGTGCGACCTTGATATCGGATTCGAGCAGAAGCACCAAGTCATCGGTTACCGGGGGCAACTGGGTGGTTCCCACCGTTAGTGGCAAGTCGCTTGACTGAGTGGTGTTTGTACCGTCCGACACCAGGATGAAAGCAGTAAACGACCCCGAATTGTCGTAGGTGTAGACTTCTGAAATCTGTCCCCCCGCGGGAACTGCTTTCGAGCCGCTGGTGAGTCCATTACCAAAGACAACTTCGTAAGTGAGCGGATTGCCTTCAGGATCACCGGCTGTCGCAGAGAATGTCACTTGCAAGGGAGAATCGCCCGATTCGGGGGTGACTGTCTCTTGACTGATTGTCGGAGCCAGATTCTCTGCACCTACTTGGATCGGAATAAAATCGGAGTTGACTGTTTGGCTGACATCGCTGATTTCAACGAACGCCTGGAAAAGCCCATCGGAGGGGTAGGTATACGACGCTTCGGCTACTCCATTTGTCACCGTGCCTGAGATCGAGTTCCCGTCGCCGAAGAACCACGTGAACGACATCGGATCTCCTTCAGGGTCCGTGACTTGAGCAGTGAAGGTCACGTCCAAGGGAGCATCCCCGGAGCTCACATCGGAACTCGCTTGCTGAATTTGGGGAGCTTGATTTCCGCCGTTGTGAACCACCCGGCGCACCCTGCCGCCGATCAGTACGTAGTACAAGGCACCGTCGGGTCCGACGCTAATGTGCACCACTTGATTGGCGTCTTGGGTGATTTCAGGTGTGGGCAAGAAGGGAAAGTCTCCAGTGACAGCACCGGAGGTATCGAAAGTGAGGTAGCGAATAAAGTCGCGTGTGAAATCACCATAGAAATACACGCCGTCCCATTCCGCAGGAAATTGCGACCCACGGTACACATCGCCACCAGTTAACGACGCGCCAGCACCATCGTGGGCGTAAGAAAAAATAGGTGCATCCACGACGATCGGAGTAAATCCATGGTTCGGTGCAAAAGCTCCGTTGGGGTCAAGTACTTCGACGGGCGGATTGCCCTCGAAATAGGGCCAGCCATAGTTGGCACCTGCATTGTCCAATGTGGCGATGTGGACGTCTTCAAAGGCCTGTGTCTGAACATTGCCCCCGACCTCGCCAATGAAAAACCGACCAGAGGGAATATCCCAACGGGCACGAAACGGATTTCGTAACCCGTACCCCCAGATCGAATCGAGGTAGTCCTGATCACCGGCGATGTTGGGGTCATCGTCTGTGGGATCGATAAAAGGGTTGGCCGGCCAACCATCGGTTCCATCAGGAATCGAGCCATCGGGATTCACTCGAATGACTTTGCCGCCCGCCGTGGTCAGGTCTTGAGGGAGATTTTCGTTCGTGCCGCCCTCGCCCGGATTGGGTGCCGTGAACTTGTCGGAAGAGGTGAGCCAAATTTTGCCGTCGGGACCGTGGTCGAGTCCCCCACCATAGTGGCAACAGCTAATGTACCCGTCGGTATCCTCCCAAACCAAGAATTCGCTACTCAGGTCACCTGTGCTGGTGAGTCCTCCACTGTTCTCCTGGTGGGTGAACCGTGCGATGCGCGCCAGTTGAGGAGCCGCAGGTGTGTAATACAGATAGAAATAATCATCGCCTGGAGCATCGGGGTCGAAGTCAGGCGCAATAGAAATATCCAACAATCCTTTTTCACCGCCGCTGTCGATATTCGACAGTGTCATGTAGCTAGACTGCACACCGGAATTGGGATCGAGGAGGAGAATTTCTCCCCCTTTCTGCAAGAGTAGCATTCGACCATCGGGGAAGAAACCGAGCGAAATGGGTTGGTTCAAGCCTGTGTTCGCTACGACTTCTGAGGTGAAGCCAGCCAGGGACAATGGGGCCTGACCGAGCGAGATACTCACCGTGGCGACATTGGAAATCTGCCCTTGGTTGTCAAGCACAGTGTACGTGAAACTGTCGCCGGAGCCCGAGCCGTTATGGGTGTAGCTAACAACGCCCGTAGTAGGATTCACCGAAAAACTGGAGTCTTCTGTTGGCTGGTCAACGATCACTACACTCGTCGGATCGATCGTGCCATCGGCATCGATGTCGTTAGCGAGGATGTCGAAGGTGACCGAATCGCCATCGTTGATAGTGTATTGATCGTTGGCCGCATTAGGCGCTTGGTTGACTCCAGTGAGGTTGATCGAAACAGTGGCAACGTTGGAGACTTCCCCTTCGTCGTCTTCCACAGTGTAGGTAAAGCTGTCGGTCGAACCTGAACCATCGTGAGTGTAGATAATTTCCCCGGTAAGTAGGTCAAGCAGCAGACTCGATGCGTGTTGCGGGAAATCAACGACTGTAACACGATTGGGATTGAGCGATCCGTTGGGATCGGAATCGTTCGCCAAAATTTCGATTGTCACTTCTTCGCCATTGTCAATCGTGATGGAATCATCCACCGCGACGGGTGCCTGATTGTCTTCCGCAACGATGGCAACGGTGGCGAGATTGGAGACCGCCCCTTCGTTGTCGAGAACCGTGTAGGTGAAGCTGTCGTTGAACGGCGAGCCGTTGTGTTCGTAGGTCACTTCGCCAGTGACGGGATCGAGTGAGAAGCTGGCGGCTTGCACTGGCTGATCGACAATGACGACACTCGTGGGATCGATCGTGCCATCAGCGTCAGTATCGTTGCTGAGCAAGTTGATCGTCGTCGTTGCACCAGTAGAGATAGTGACGAAGTCGTCTTCGGCGACAGGTGCCTGGTTTGCTGTGGGGCTGAGGTACTTGTCCGTCAAATAGGTCTCCACAGCTTGACGATCTGCTGCATCGAGTGCCTGGTCGTAGACGGCCCATGCTGCGATGTCGAGTTCAATGAAGCCTTCCTCTTTGATTCCTTGACCGACAACCATCCGCGCGGCAGTGTTGCCGTTGAGATCGGCCGTGCTGATGAGCTTGGTGTTGAACTTGTGATCGCGCGAGCCAATTTCAACACCATCTTGGAAGAAAAATACGTTTTCGGCTGGATCGTTATTGTCCTTCGTATGCACAACACTAAGCAGTGTCCATCCGGACGAGGTTCCAGGCGGATCGAAGCCAAGCTCTGAGGTGATGAGATCGTTGCCGGAACCCCACCCTTGTACAGTCAACTCCCCCGCGTCGCTCACCCCGAGGCCAAATGCTTGGTTGATTGAGCCTCTGCCGTAGGTGGCGCCACCGAAACTAGACGCATCGTGAAATCGCGCGACAAGAAAGGCGGATCGGTCACGATTATTGACGGGAAGCCCAGTAATACTTCCCGGATCAGTGAGAGTGCGTAGCAGTCGATCATCGACTCCGTCGAAGCTGATCGCATCTAAACCTGAGGGGGTTTGTACGGCTCCCAGCGTCGGTTGTCCCGCTCCAACACCCTGGACATGATTCCCTTGCCCTGACTGGTCTTGCCATTGCGACACCGCGCCAGTTCCAGAGTCAAAGATCACTCCGTCGGAAACTTCGAGACCCAGGACGGGCGAGAACGGCAAGTCGCTGGCCAACATCACGCGAGATTCTAGTGTCTCGCAGCGTAAACGGCGTGGGCTGCAAGAGGGATGGTCGCCCAAGGCCTTCAACTTGCGGTTGAATAAGCGGGAAGATAGCCAGTTCGAGGGAATCATAACACTCGCCTTTTACATCTGAATACGGGAGCCACTTGCATCCTTCGGATGCCCACAGACTGGAGTTCGCAAACGCTCCACAATACCATTCAGTCAAGGGGGTTGCCAGTTTTCGGCTAGATTTCCATCGCAATTATCAGGCTGAGAAATAAGCAGGGGTTGCGGATGACTCATAAGCAGAGCGAATCAATTCCCAGCGTACTCTCCCGACACCGGAGAGACACAAAATCGATGGCAGTTTCTGTTATTGAGTCCAAAGTTTCGCTACTGTTTCTCGTAGGGCGATGGCAGCGTCTTCATGCATCTCTGGTGAAGGGTAGTAGCGATTCTGATCCCAGGTTTGGCCGGCAAAATCCGAGCGATCCCGGCCCAAGTCGATTTGAACAGGCGAACCGTCGAAGCGACTTCTGAGCTGCTGGGGTGAGCCCCGCCTGGTGACGCATTGCACGTAGTGATCCGCCTGCTCAGCAATGCATTGGACCATCTCACGAGTAACGAGTTGCGGGTAGACCCCCATGAATTGGTGCAAGCTTCCGTAAGATTCCTGGAAATCCGGCAGGCGTTTGGAGAACCAAATGAGAATTGTGGGGACGCGGATGCTATTGAGCAATTGCGAGTAACTCTGCAACCAGTTGTCGCGCGTCTCTTGTAGCAATGCCTTCGCACGTCGCTTGCCAAGCGACTGACAAATGCGTCGGGCGACACTCTTGCCAACGGGTAGGCGATTCCAAGCGTACCGATATTCCATGACCGAACGCCATGCTGCGTCGGCACTCATTGGCTTTTTGTCGCTTCGTCGGCGCAGTAGTTCCAAGCCGCGACTTTCAAAAACAGAGTTGTCTTCGCTTCGTCCTGACATAACCTGCACGACTGCGAGGCGTCCGCGGTTGACAATGTCGATCAACGCAGGGTGCCGATTGAAGAACCGAGGTCCCGCGCCGCCATAGCCCAAGTTTAGCCCAGTTGTTCCCAGCTCACCCGCCAGCAAGCTTGGGAAGGGCTGCGGTGTGAAGCAGCCGAATGTCTGCGCCGCGCCTAGACAGGAAAAGTATTCCCCATCGACCAGCGCAGTTTCGGGGCCTCGGAATTGCAACTCCGTTCCGGGGAGCTGGTACAGCTCGTAGTCGACGACCTCGAAATCGCGGGCCTGGTAGCCCGGGAGATGTTCTTTCGTTTCGCTTACCATGGCACTTGGCGTCCTAGCAAGTCGGCGAGCACTTCGGCATCGTCGGCGAACTGTGCGCGTAGCCGTTCCCGTAGTTGCGGGCTCATGGTGGGAATTCCTTGCTTATTCTTGGATTCCACCCAACGGGCAACAGACCTTCGCAAGGGCCGAGGAACCAGACTTTTTGCTGCAGTCTTGGCGAGGTTTTCATTACGTATCAAGTTGCGTATCGATCGCCAACGCGGGGTATGCCCGACGAGAGCCTTGCGTGAAAAGTCTGGCTCAAAATTGGGCGAGACCTCCAGATGCTTAAAAATTTCTTGCATCACCGTCCCGGGGTTCGCCTGCAAGTCGGCATGAAATAGAACCAACAGCTGCGACCTGTCGAATGCTTGGAAGTATCGCTTCAGTTGCTGCGAGTACAAGCCAACTCTTTGGTAGTGCCAATCCCAACCCCAACCCATTTCGATGCGTTCACCTTCAGACGCCAAAGCAGTCTGCAGACCCGCCGGTTCGAGGTGCTGTCGGACGTTCATATGGTAGTGCGAGTGAAGCCGATCCACAGGGTCACGCAACACAGCAATCAGCTTAGCGTTGGGTGCGTACTCCGCAATCCTGCCGGCGGTGTGTGATTCGTAGAGATATCGTACCGAGCCTTCCCCGACAGCGAGCTCTGAGCGGACGGGTTCGAAAAGTTCGTGGTACTTGACGGGATCGGTCACCGAATATTTCAGCAGCTGTTCGAACAAGACCTTCGATTCGGCAGGGCCTTGGCAGCTAGGTTGGCTACCGGGTTCAAAGGCAAAGAAATTCGGTTCTTTTGGCTTGCAGACGAATATCTCGGGATGCTGGTCAAGATACTTGGCGACTGAAGTCGTGCCGCACTTGGCAGCACCGATGAGAAAGAAGTTGGGTCGGCAGCGTTCGGGGGCGGCTTTCATTTCAACCCTTCGCTAGTGAGTTGAACCGCACCGTTATTGCTATTTGTCTTCAAACGATTACGAACCGCGTGGGTAATGAAACGATTGAAATTTTCTGTGGAGTGATACTCCAAGAGTCGACTGAGTCCCGTTGGATCGGGAGCCCAGTTTTCTGATTGATGAAACCAAGAGATTGCCTCGGTCATATGCCCCACTGT
Organism: Bythopirellula sp.; assembly: GCA_965230685.1. Classification (GTDB taxonomy): domain Bacteria; phylum Planctomycetota; class Planctomycetia; order Pirellulales; family Lacipirellulaceae; genus Bythopirellula. The sequence continues at coordinate 5,394,745 of CBDDLO010000002.1, read as the reverse complement.
CCCTGGTAGGACGCGGCCCAAACCGTATTCCCTCGTTAACCAACCCACGGCACCATAGTCTGAGGAGATCACAGGCCTTCCCGCCTCGGCTGCGTAGAGCTGCGTACTGGCGATCCCCACCTGGTGCGGAAAACCGGCCCAGATGGCATCCACGGCGTAAAAGAATTTGTGAAAATCCAGGTCCGATACGAAAGCATCGCGAAAGATGATTTGTCCGCGGTCAACTAGCGACTGTGCCTTGGCCAGTTCATGTTTGGCCGTTTGAGAAAGCAGGCCAAAAAGCACAAGGTAGTCGTTAGTGCTGGGTTTGCTTTTTGCGAAGCTCTTGATGAGTAACTCTGTGCCTTTGCGTCGCCCCAAGTCGCCGACGGAACCCAGCAGCTTTCCATCCTTCGGCAAACCCAAACTCTCTCGAGCATCATCTTGACTGAAGGGTCCGGGAGACTCCTCGCGAAAGTGAGGGAGTGGATTCAGTGGATTTCCGAAGAGCGACATGTGCGATACGCAGTCCTTCGAAGTTGCGAAGGGGTCTACCGTGTGCAAGCGAACGCTGCGGGCCAAGCTCACAGCCAATCGATCTAAGAGACAGAGGGTGCGTTGCCGAGTTCCCAGCTCGGGGTACACTTGCTGGCAATTGTGGAGCACCATATCGACACTCCGGAGTGAAATCAAACGACGGCGTAACGAACCATTCAAGAGGAGCCCACTAACCACAAAATCACCGCTTGGTAGCACCAAATGTTCTGTCGGAAATTCATCCAGCGCGAGCGACAAGGCCTTGGTCTCGAACTTGGCGTTGACCCATCGTTTGTAGAGCTTCGGGACATCGATGGAATAACGGACATCTACTTTGTCGGAAAGCTTGGCGAGCTTGATCTTGGCTTGGGCAGTCCCTTGGGCTTCCTGAGGCAACAGGAGGGTGACTTGGCACCCAAGCTCGTCGAACGCATTGGCGGTCACTGCCGCGAAGCCGAGAAAATGTCCGACGTACTTCGGCTCGAAGATAAGAACACGCATCAGTCGGAACTCGTCGAAACCGTTTGGGTATGGATTTCCTGCATGAGTTGCTGCACGCGTAGCGCCCAACAATCCCAGTTTAATCTCTGGCGGAAATCCAGTACCGCATTGGTGCGCATGTCCTCCAACAGATTCGCGTCGGACAACAAACGCCGTACTTCATTCGCATACTCGGCAGCTGGTGTCTCTGGCGGTACCAGCAGGCCGGTTTCACCATCCATGACACATTGAGAAACGCCCCCTGTGTTTGCAGCAAGCACAGGGACACCAAACCCTAGCGCTTCACAAAGGACATGGCCGTAGCACTCAGCACGCGCGGGATGGATGTAGAAATCAGCAGATTGGAAGAGTTGATCCAATTGGGCGCTTTCATCGGGGTTGGCCCTATTCAGCATTCCTACGCTTCGGACGTGCGGACTGCGATGCTCCTTAGGGATGGCCGATCCCACGACCGTCAACTGCGCCGGCACACCCGATGATTGAAGCATTTCCACAGTTTCGGCGGCCACATCGCCACCCTTCCGGTCCCAGTCAAGGCCCACAAAGAGAAAACGTAACGGCCCCTCGCTTCTGACTCGCGGAGTTTCACTCAGGTCGGGCAAGCTATCCAGATTGCCACCCCATTCGAAAATGTGGACACGACTCGCCTCAGCGCCATAGTCTTGTAACAGCGAGTCAGCTGCCCATTGCGTGGGAACCATTGTCGCATCCGATCTGGCGACGGTGATTTCTTCACAGTCTTGTAGGAAACGCGAATCTTCCTCAGAAAGCTTTTGTCTTTGTGGATAATAGCTGTTAAGCAGAGCCGCAGTGGCGTCAGTCACGTACAGCAAGGGACAACTGAATTCGAGCGTGGGGATGACTGTCGAGGCGTGCAGTGCGAGCAATAAGTCGTAGTCGCAGCGTTCGATGTCTCGCTTCACAGCGTTGGCGAGCGCGGGAGTGAATGGCGAGGGCTGTTTGCCACCATGTCGCCGCCCGTTGCGACGAGTGTGATGGTTGGCGATTTCTTTCCCCGCAACATGCACCACGTCGAGGCCGAGACGGCGCAAGGCGCGATAAATGTAGAAATGAGTACTGGCCCAAGGGCTACCCAAATTGCGGTTTGTAATAACGCCAACGCGCATGGCTTCTCAGTCAAAGGTGGGAATCAAGGGCACGTTGGAACTGGCCCCAGCTTGGCCGTATGCTTTCCATAATACCCTAGGCCGGCAAGTCGTGCCATCTTCCCGAGGCCGATCCTATCAGACTTTTCGCGATATTCTGAGTGGGCAAACTGATCGCCGCAGGCCGCTATGGGCTAGCTCCAAGCTCTGCGGCATCTTCATTCTGCATGAATCGTTTCCGAGGTAAGAGAAGTACTGGGTACGGCTTGCAAGTGCCGCTACGCCCCGATGCTTCGGTAGACAATGTGATTGGATAAGGAGCAACAATCAAGAGTCCTCGTTTCTCAGGGTATTATCCCACAGGCATGAGTGTGGTAAGATGTCGCACAATAGCTCGTAAGACTGCAAGCAGGTGCTGTCTGCTGGTGGAAAAGACTTGCCAAATCGCTACCTTTTGTCCTTTCAGATTCCGCATTTACCGTAATTTTGGAAGCTCCTAAGGTCTGCGGAAACTAGCGTTTCATTTTGATAACTTGCCTGTGAGACCAACCCAAAGGGCCTTGTTTGTGCCTTCTAACATTTGAAATCTCTTCCCCCAGCAACGAGTGAACAATCAATGGAAAGATGGCCCCTAGGAATATTTACCAGTGTCGGCGCTGGTTTGGGACTTCCTCTGCCCACGGCGGTCGAGTTGGGCATTTCCACGATCCATTTGCACACACCACCGGCGGATTCCCGCTCTCATCAACATGCTCAGCGTTTGTCGAAGCAACTGGCAGACTCGGAGATCGTTGTCAGCTGCCTTTTTGCCGGCTTCGACGGTGAGAGCTACGCCGACATTCCCACCGTGGAACGCACCGTCGGGCTCGTCAATCCGGACACTCGTTCGGAGCGCGTCGCCGAGCTAAAGCAGATTTCCGATTTCGGAAACTTGCTGAAAGTTCCCGCGGTAGGACTGCACATCGGTTTCATTCCCCATGACACTTCGTCAGCTGCATACGCTGAGATTGTCGAACTGCTTCGCGATATATGCGACTATTGCGAGGTCAGTGAACAAGCCGTTCATCTCGAGACGGGGCAAGAGACAGCCGAAGGCTTGTTGCAGTTTTTGAAAGATGTGGACCGGGCGAGTCTGTACGTGAACTTCGACCCAGCCAATATGATCCTTTACGGAGCGGGACAACCGCTGCCGGCTTTGGAACTGCTCGGGCCCTATGTTCGAAGTGTTCACTGCAAAGATGCAACCTGGTCTGATCAACCGGGCAAGACCTGGGGCGAGGAAGTCCCGCTGGGCGAAGGCGATGTCGATATGTCAGCGTATCTCAAGACACTGGACAAAATCGGCTACTCGGGCCCGCTAACAATCGAGCGGGAAATCCCCGAGGAGCCTGACCGCCAACGCGCGGAAATCGGCCAGGCCGTGCAGCTACTCAATACTCTCAAGCAGTCGATTTCCTAACAATTAAACAAGGAAGCCAAACCTTGAACTCAACGAACATGCGTCTCTCGATCATGATGTTTCTCCAGTTCTTTGTCTGGGGTGCGTTTTTTGTAACGATGGGCAGCTACTTGAATGTGTTGTTCAAAGACCAGGAGAACCTCAACACCATCATCGGCGATATCTATTCCACACAGACCTGGGCGGCCTTGTTTGCGCCGCTCATCGTAGGATTTGTCGCGGACAGACTATTCAACAAAGAACGCGTCAACGGCGTCTTGCAGTTGCTCGGGGCGGCCATGTTGTGGTGGTGTGCCACCGTCACCGAGTCGCCCCAACAATTCTATTGGGCCATGATGGCGTTTTTTCTTTGCTACATGCCGACCCTGGCATTGGTCAATGCGATCACCTTCCAGAACGTCGATTCCATTGAGGAAGAGTTCCCAAAAATCCGTGTTTGGGGCACCATCGGTTGGATCGTGGCTGGCTTAGTAGTCTCCGAATCTCTCTTTGGGCTCGCTCCATTTCCTGTCTTACCAGGAATTTCTGGCGCGGGTTCGACGGCATTTCCACTCAAGCTAGCTGCAGTGGTGGGAGCGGCCTACGGCCTGTACAGTTTCACCCTCCCTGCCTCTCCCCCACAGGGCCGCGACAAGCCGGTGAGCATCGCGAAAGTGCTTGGGTTCGACGCTGTTCAGCTCTTCAAAGACCCCAGCTGGGCCGTCTTCGCTGTGTGTTCCTTTTTAATCTGCATTCCACTCGCGTTCTACTACGCCAGAACCAACGAGTTTGTTTCGATGGTGGCGTTTGGCGATTCAAGCGCTGGCGTCATGGCTTTGGGGCAAGTTAGCGAGATTCTCTTCATGCTCCTCGTCCCGTTTTTCCTGCGTCGACTAGGAGTCAAGCTGATGCTGCTAGTCGGGATGTTGGCATGGGCCGCGCGCTACGCACTGTTTGGGTTCATGCCCTCCACTGGGGCGATGCTCGTACTAGGGATCGCGCTGCATGGGATTTGCTACGACTTCTTCTTCGTCACCGGCCAGCTCTACACCGACCGCAAAGCACCTGAATCAATTCGCACTAGCGCCCAGGCGCTTGTGGGGCTCTTGACATACGGAGCCGGCATGTTGGTAGGCAACCTGATCCTCGGCCGCTGGGGTGATTACATCGAACTCGATTCGACGACGAAGGAAGGGTGGATCTCAGGAGCTGCAGATTTTTGGTTGATGCCCGCGGGACTTGCAGCGGCAATTTCGGTGGTGTTCTTTCTGGCATTCTGGGACCGAAGTGTGGACGTTAAGCCTGACGAGGCGGAATCCACTGACGTGCGTGGTAAATGAACGGTCGCGCGGCGCCGTAGACGGGTCCTGCATATTTGATAGCATCACCTCAAGCTGCCGAGTCTACGAGCAAGCCGAAGTGGCGGAATTGGCAGACGCGCTGGATTCAAAATCCAGTGGCCGCTAGGTCGTGTGGGTTCGAGTCCCACCTCCGGTACTCTAGAAAACAAGGGGTAAGACGCATCCCCGGAAGTCTCGTAAACCTCTGACGATGCACGCCGTGTAACAGAATTCTTCGAACGTAGCTACCGTTCTGCATTAGCGAACCCAGAATTCTGTTTTAAGTGCCCCATTAATCCTGAGCTGTGTTGGTTGCGAATCAATTGGCCTAGCCCACACGTTTTGCTTGAACCAGAAGCATCGCATGGACCCGAATACAGTAGCCCGACATGAGGTCAGCCATGCTCATAGCCTGGGGATAGTCCACTGTGATCTCAAACCAGGCAATGTTCTACTCGATCAAAATGGACATGTCTTCGTAGCAGACTTTGGCTTTGCGTTTCTCATTACTAGCGAATATGCAACGAAAGCAAATGTCATTGGCGGTACAGCTGGCTACATTGCACCTGAGATTCTAAGTCACGAGAGTCAACCAACGCCTGCGGCAGATATCTATGCGATTGGAGTGCTCCTTTGGTTGCTTGCTACACGTGACTTGCCTATCAACTCGGATTCATTGCCTGAAGCTGCTGATCAATTCGCGCCCTTGCAGCCAATCTGCCAACGGTGCATTGCCGAGGACCCGGGCAGCCGGTTTTCATCCATGGAAGAGGTCACCCAAGCATTAGCTGCTGCTCTATAACTTGACTGTATGCAGGTGCATGCATATATAGGAATAGAAACACCGAGGCCGCTTTTCCGAATGTCGTTCGACACTCATCTCTCATCTTTATGATCGGAGGGCGTTATGCGTTGCTTTTCTGGCATTGCTGCACCAACCTAGTTGCAGCTACTTGTGCTCTTGTCTAAGTATTCTTGTACCATCTGCGGTGTCACTCAATTTTCTGAGAGCTTCGCCGTACGACTTCATGCGCGCTGCGCAAGAGAGGAGGCACGGATTATGCCAACCAATCATCAAATCGCTAGCAAACCGTGGTGTAATGCATCATCGACAATGAGACTTTGAGGAAGTTATGATTGGCGGTCTTCCGACCCTAGGAGAGACCGAATGAATGAGAAGCGCAAGCGTCGCCAATGGAAGCCCTCAGAGAAGCTTCGGATAGTTCTTGCCGGTATGGAACCGGGCGTGCAAGTCTCGGAGCTTTGCCGTCGCGAAGGTATCCAACCGGCCCAGTACCACAACTGGAAGAGCCAGCTGGTCACCAGCGCCGACGCGGTGTTCGGCGATAAGCAGCAGGGCAAAGCCGAGCAGCGGAAGCAACAGCAGCACGAAGAGAAGCTGCGTCAGAAGGACTCGGTGATCGCGGAGATCACCGCCGAGAACCTGGAGTTAAAAAAAACGCTCTCGGACTAGAAGACTACGGCCAGTTGCCGGCCGAATTGCAGCAGCAAGTAGTGACTGCCGTTGCGGAAGCGAAGACGCGCAGCGGGATGCCGGTGACCACTTCGTTGAAGCACTTAGGCGTAAGCCGTTCGACGTATTTCCGTTGGCAGAAGGAGAAGCAATGGCAACAAGAGCGTGCCGCGCCCGCCTCGCCGGTGCAAGCCTTTGAAGCCTTACCCGAAGAAAGACAAGCGGTCGTGAAGTTTGCGCTGGATCATCCGGAGATTCGTCACCGAGAACTGAGCTGGCGGATGATCGACGACGACGTGGCCTACTTGAGCCAGAGCACGGTCTATCGGATTTTGAAGGGCGAAAGCCTGATGTGTTTGCGACCTAGCAGAAAGAAGCGTTATCGCGAGGAGATTGAAAAGGCGAGTCGGCCCGACGAGATCTGGGCGACCGATCTGATGTATCTCACGCTGGGCGGCGCGCAGTATTACCTGCTGAATTTCATTGATGAGTACTCGCGTTACCTGGTGTACTGGGAGCTACTGACCAGCATGGATGGCCATTCGATCAGCGTGGCCGCACAGCGCGCTTTGGAGACATTGGGAATGAACTCGGCGGGCCAAGTGAAGACGCAACCGATCATTCGTAGCGACAACGGCAGCGGTTACATCTGCCGCGAGTTTGGTGGATTGCTGGCGCACCATAACTTGACCCATCAGCGAATCAAGCCGCATTGCCCGGAAGAGAATGGCATCGTGGAGCGTTACCATCGCACGCATCGCGAAGCGCTTGAAGTTTACGAACTGACGGGTCGATACGACACCGAGGAGGCGATCGGCGACATCGTCGATCATTACAACACCGAGCGGCTCCACAGCGCCTTGAATTTCCAAACGCCCGTTACCTGGTACCGCGGCAACCCCGACGAGGTGGCGTCCACCAGACGATTGAAACTAGCCCAGGCCCGCCACCGCCGCAAGCAATTCAACCTCGGCATTCGACAAAGAACCTTACCCTACCCCGAAACCGAGAGCGCCACTTGTAACTGACCCAAAAAGTCTCACTTGCCGGTGAAACATTTCACGATTCAGATCACAGCGATGCTACTCATTATTTTCTTCGCCTATTTGCTTATCAAAGGAATACGTTCGGCTGAGTGGGGCATGTTAATGAGTTTAGGGGTGATGTCGGTTATTGACCACAACACTCTCGATATCAATACCTTGGCTGAGATCAACCCAATTCCAGCCAGTGCTGGAATGTTGTTACTGATCGGGAGTGCTATCCTACGACGAAATACAGCTCGGCTTTGCCTTGCTACGTTGGGCATGATGTCGGCAGCTTGCTACACACTGTGGAATACAGAATTCGTCGAATACCGTGGCTACTTACCTATACATCTCACAGGCGTTTTGTTGATGCTTGTTAGCTTGGCCTACAATGACAGGCTAGCTCAGTTGATTCGTCGTTTTGCATTTGTCTTTCTGATAGCTGCTGCTGCATTCAGTTTCCTGTCGTATCGATATGTGTTTCCAAGTGCCCTTGTTCCTTGGCATGCAGTCTATGTGCTCTGTCTGGCCGGAGTGGCAGCAGCCTGTTGGTTGCGCAATAAGCAATTTGCGGATTTGACGGCGATTATCGCCTGTCTATTTATCTCTATGGGACACTTGGTAGAACACTATATTAGCAATAGTGTCTTGCCTCAGTCGGAACTGGAATTTCCTTGGTTGTGCGTTAGTATAATGCGAACCCGAGGAGAATTCGATGAGCGAGAGCAGTTCCAACAAGCGAGAGCGTCGTCATTTCAGCGGCCAACAGAAGACAGCGATCGTCAAATCGCACCTAGTCGACGGCCAGTCGGTAGCGGACCTGTGCGATCAGTATGGCATCCAGCCGACGCAGTTCTACCAGTGGCAGAAGCAGCTGTTTGAAAATGGCGGCATCGCCTTCGAGCGGAAAGCCAAGCCAGGCGCAAAGTCGCCTCAAGATCGCAAGATCGAGCAGCTTCAGGCCAAGCTGATCAATAAAAACGAAGTGATCGCCGAGTTGATGGAGGAGAACGTCAAGGCAAAAAAAGCCAATGGGGAACTCTGAAAGGAGTTTGGGTTCCCCATGATGTGCGCGACGAAATCGTCGATTACGTTGCCAAGTGGAAAACGCGAACTGAGCTACCCGCCAAGCGATTGGTGCAGTGGATCGGCATCAGTTCGAGCAAGTTTCACGATTGGAAACAGCGGTACGGTAAGATCAACGAACACAATGCCCTGGTGCCTCGTGATCACTGGCTGGAAGCCTGGGAGAAGCAAGCCATGGTCGCCTTCCACAGCGACCATCCGACCGAAGGTTACCGCCGGTTGACGTACCTCATGATGGATCAAGACGTAGTGGCCGCGAGCCCCGCAACGGTCTATCGCGTGCTCAAAGCGCACGGCTGTTTCGAGCGTTGGAATAACAAGAACAGCACGAAGGGCACCGGTTTCCAGCAGCCGCTCACGACCCACGAGCACTGGCACTGTGACATCAGCTACGTCAACGTGTGCGGCACATTTTACTATCTTTGCAGTGTACTGGATGGTTGCAGTCGGTACCTAGTGCATTGGGAACTCAGAGAACGCATGACCGAGGCCGATGTGGAGATCACCTTGCAACGTGCGAAGGAAGCGTATCCAGAAGCCACGCCACGGATCATCACGGACAATGGTCCGCAGTTTGTGGCGAAGGATTTCAAGGAGTTTATTCGTGTCTCGGGCATGACGCACGTGAAGACATCACCCTACTACCCGCAGAGCAACGGTAAGATCGAGCGTTGGCATCAGACGATCAAGCAAGATTGCATCCGCCGACACGTGCCGCTGTCGCTTGAAGAAGCGAGACAACTGGTCGAACGTTTCGTCGATGATTACAATCACAGCCGTTTGCACAGTGCGATCGGTTACGTCACACCAGCGGACAAGTTGGCTGGTCGTGAGCAAGCGATCTTCGCGGAGCGAGATCGTAAGTTATCCGAGGCCAGAGCGAGGCGTGCTCGCAAACGTCAGCAGGAATGCGAAGAAGTGACCGCCGCCTGACAACAGCAGAAGGGGCTAGCCGGGCGGTGCAGGAGGATGGCAATGAAGGCCTCCTGCTCTGCGTGAACGCAAAAAAACATGCGGCGATAGCCGTCAAATACACCTTTTAACCCGCTAACGCGTCAAACGGGAAATTCCAATTCACGATGAACCAAGACAATAGTGCGAATCTGGATTTTTTGCAGGGTAAAAGGTGGATTGCCTGGGGAGCCGTCTCTTTCTTTGCTGGACTCCTCGTAAGCTTCGCGAAAGGAGGGCAAATACATCGGCTATATCGCCTGCTACATCAGAAACATTTGGCAGCTCAGCAACCTCCGGGTGACCAGTGAGCTTCGGGCAGCGCATAAGAAACCGGAGGCCAGAATTACTCTGGCCTCCGGCGTTCACTACAACAGGTTGACGACCCGATCGGCCAGGCCCTTTTCGCCTAGCACGACGTTCAGGTTACCGGTTGTGGCAACCTTCTCCAGAACTTCCAGTTCTCGGAGACGCATGAGAGTCGGGTTATCGGCCAGTAGCTTAGCAGTGTTTGCCTGGCTACGCATAGCCGCCGTCTCCTCACGTCGGGCAATCAGGTTGGCCTCAGCCGCCTTCTTGGCCTCGGTGACCTTGTTCATCAGGTCCTTCATATCGCCCGGTAGGATGACATCGCGGACACCTACCGAAACAACTTCCAGACCCAGGTCACCCGCACGCTGGCGGACCTGCTCTTCAAACTCGCTAGTGACAGCATCCTTGTCTGTCAGGAACGAATCCAAATCGCGAGTGCCAACAACAGCTCGCAGAGCCAACTGTGCCTCGCGGTACAGCGACTGCTTGACGCCGTCGGCAACCATCACGGCCTTACGCGCATCGGTGATGCGGTAAGTGACCAACGCGTTCATACGCAGAGTCACCTTGTCGGCAGTCATGATCTCCTGACCGCTGACATCGAGTGCCTGCTCACGCATGTCGACCTCGACGACCTTCGAGTCAGCTACGTTCTTCCAGAAAGCGTACTCACCTGGGGCCAACGTCTCCACGTAGTCGCCGTCGGTGAACGACACACCAACGTGGTTTCGCTCAACAGCGCAGATGTCGAGCACCTGGGCAGCATATGGTGAAGCGACAATCGCCTTAAAGTCGCCGTGCTGGAATCGAACCTCACGGGCGTCGATTACTTCAACACGCACATCCTTGAAGCCAGTCCAGTAGGCGTACAGACCTGGCGGCAGGATGTGGCTGAAACGACCTTCGATCCAGACCAGCGCTCGCTCACTGTCCTTCAGGTCAACGACCTTGGCCAGATCAGTGAGAGCGCCACTCTTGACGATGACGTCCAGCTTGTCGTGTTCGATCCACGGATCTCGCTGCGAGACCACGTCGACGCGGACCTTCCACAGCGGTCCCAAAATCCAGCCTGGCAACCAGTGCCGACCTGCGGTCAGCAATCGCTGGAATTCACCGTCGTGGAAGTACAGACCGACTTCATAGCTGCGAATCTTTACTCGCTTAAATGGGAACATGGTTGTACCTCCTTTCTGGCCGATTGAAACCTGTGGTCGGCTCGCCACACACAGTGATAAAACTAGGTACAGGAAGTTGAGGACTAATAGTCTGTGTATTTGGTTCGCAATATCTTGTAATCAAAAAACCCTCAGGCAGCAAAACGAATCGCTTGGTCACACACCCGTACGCGGAGTGCAATTTGAGCGGTCATGTTCGCCGCATCTTTCAGTTGCTTTCACCAGTGAGGCCGTCGCGAGCATGGCTCGTTAGGCGACACACAGCTTCTGCAACCTTCGGACACAACGTGCGTGAAAGCGGTATCCACGCACTTCATAGCGCCGGTCTGTGCTGCCGCTACGCTATCGTCTCACCGAAGCGAGTACGACAACGCGCAGCCGAACAAACAACCGTTCGCTACCTTTGGGCTTCATGGTGACGCTTTCGCGCCGGTTCCTTTCGCAAAGGAGCAGGTTCTTGGCCTGCGGTGCGGTACGGGAGTCGAACCCGTGACAGCCAGGTTAACAGCCTGGTGCTCTAACCAACTGAGCTAACCTTTTGGCAGTTTCGTGTACTTTCGTAACAGTCCATTCACGGAACACACTATGCCGATCGCAGAACGAGGCAACGTGCGCCGCTGGCCCAGCACAAACAAAACTTCGCATACAAAGAGACGCCGGTGGGAGTCGAACCCACTTCAACCGGGTTGCAGCCGGTGGCCTAGCCGTCTGGCTCCAGCGTCATTCTTTAGTAGCCCATCCAGGAGTTGAACCTGGCCCTCGACCTTCGCAGAGTCGCGTGCAATCCGCCACACTCACAGGCTGTAAGTACCTCACCAGGGAATCGAACCCCGTCTTGCAGATTCGAAGTCTGCCGTGCTAGTCCATCACACTCGCAAGGCTTAGTTCTTAGTATCCCGACCTGGAATCGAACCAGGACTTGGACTTTAGGAGAGTCCTGTGCGATCCGTTACACCATCGAGATGTGGGGCCGACGACTGGATTCGCACCAGCATGATCCGGTTTACAAGACCGGTGCCTTTCTATGTCGAGCCACGTCGGCAAAGCACGAGCGCAAGGAGTCGAACCCTGTCCGTCAGTTTTGGAAGCTGACTGCTCTCCCAGGAGCACACTCGTATTGTTAAAGGGGTATCCGATGGGAGTCGAACCCATACTTCCTGCTTCACAGGCAGGCGTGCGTACCACGTACACCACAGACACCATAAAGTTGGGCCGCCGCTAGCGACGGCCCAACCGTCAGTCGATAAACGCCACATGCCGCATGGCAACCGATTGTGTCTCGGTATTCATAAGCACCTGGTGCCAATCATTTAGCACAATCGTCTTATGATCGGCGTGCCGAACCTTGCCACGAACGAAGACCTGTGGGTTCCGTCGCTGGGTAACCCAGTTCAGGTTCCGTAGCTTCGGCTTGCGGCTGATCAACACCTCATACTGGCGAGGAGTCAATCCATTCGGGTGCTGAGGGCTGACGTAAACCGTCTCACCGCCATCCCGAACCAACTCCTCGACCATGTGGGGCTTGCCGCCGCCACGTCGCAGCGGTTCGTTTCGCAGAATGAGCTTCTCATTCACACGTACCCAATCAGGTACAGGAACAAAGAACCATTCACCCTGACGAACAAACGCTTCATTCCGTCGCCGGTTTCGCTTTTTAGGCTTCACCTTCAGTCGGTCCTGCAAAAGTCGAACCGCCTGCGGCTTTAACCCTTCCATCGCAGTTGCGACGTTGGACGCAGCCTCTCGCTCTGGCACAGCTGCAACAAACCAATGGCGCTCGTCATGGCCACATAGGAACTTGTGGTTCCCGTCGCTCTGACGAGACATTAGCAGCAAATGTCGAATGCGAGGCTGAACGTCCACAACGGACAGGCTGTCAACTCGGCCGATGTAGATATCGAAAAACTCACCTTCAGGATCGTGAGCAATGTCGATCGACACATTTCCGCCGAATCGCATGGAGTCAGCATTAACCTTGGCACGCGCGCCGATCTTGGCGAAGTGCCGCTCAATAAAGTGCGCGTTCATGGGAACGTCCTCCAATAAAACAAACAATCAAACACAACAGCGGAAGGAGAGGGAGTCGAACCCTCAAGGCAATGAAGCTCAACCGGCTTCCAACCGGGTCCCGTCGCCAGTCGGGTAGCCCTTCCGTTTTCTTCAGTAGCTCGACCAGGATTCGAACCTGGAACCTCTCGTTAGAAGCGAGACATGATGTCCGTTTCACCATCGAGCTGTTTTTAGTTGGTAATGACCAGAGGCCTGAAACCAACCTTGGGTTCGCACTGTGAATAGGAAATATGTTTCTTCATTGGTACGCATTAACTACATTGCGAGCGGAAGGCGTGGGATTCGAACCCACATGCCGCGTGAAGCGGCTCCGCATTAGCAGTGCGGCCCGGCGAGCCGTATCCGGCTACCTTCCATAAGTTTCAGTGGACCCACTGGGAATCGAACCCAGATTTCCAGCCTGCCGAGCTGGTGTCGTCCCTTTGGACCATGAGCCCTTGTTTTGAGTGGACCGAAAGGGAATCGAACCCTTCACACCGACTTTGCAAGAGTCAGTCGCCCCCTTGGAACATGCCAGCCCGTTACTTCAAGAGGTCCGTCCGGGGATTGAACCCGGTCCTCGTCCTTACCACAGACGTGTGCAGCCGAAACACTTACAGACCATATTGATGTTGTTGCACATCACGGATTGTCACCTTTTCACTGTTCGACAAGCCAACCGCCCCAACATCCCAACAGTAAAAGTGATCCCGGATGGAGTCGAACCATCGCTTTCCTGGGTGTCATCCAGGCGTCTTAGCCGTTGGACCACGGGATCATTGAGTGACTAGGGTGGGAGTCGAACCCACAAAATCACCAGGCTCTCGACCTGATCGCTTTGCCAGTTTGCGTACCCAGTCAGTTCAAGTAGCGGGTTCGGGGGTCGCACCCGACGGTCCAGGCTTATGAGACCCGGCTGAGCACTGGCTCACCCGCGATGAATGTGTGATGTGAGATGTTAGATTGATGATGTGCTATCAAAGTTCGCGATGCTCGTTCACATCTTCAATCACACATCTGAAATCTCAGATCGCAAGTAGCCTGTACGGGAATCGAACCCGTGCCGCGAGATTGAGGGTCTCCCGGCTCCGCCAGCCAAGTTAGTTGCTGCCGCTAGACCAACGGGCCATATTCATAAGTGCGCCGGGCAGGAGTTGAACCTGCAAAGCTCGAAAGCGGGTGGGTTACAGCCACTGGGGCTCGCCAATGCCCAGCCGACGCATATCTACTTCAAGTAGCACGGGAGGGATTCGAACCCACATCCACCAAGGTTTGAGCTTGGTCGCTCTGCCAGACTAGCGTACCGCGCCATGTAAGCGTCCCCGATGGGATTTGAACCCACGGCCTCCACCTTGACAGGGTGGCGAGCACTCCAAGCTGCTCCACGAGGACAAGCAACTGAGCACACATGCCACGAAGGCATGTGAGCGCAAGGCGGTAGTAAAAACACCGCAGTGGCTCAGGTGGGACTCGAACCCACAGCATCCGCGTGCTTCGTCGACTCTCCAAAATCAAAACGTCGAAGCACAAAGTTCTAAACCAAGGTGGTCTGCCAATTGCCTACCGAGCCGTTCAGTACCCAGAGCAGGAGTCGAACCTGCAAACACCTGATCCTAAGTCAGGCCGCTCGCCGTTGGCGTATCTGGGCATAAGTAGTCCTGGGTGGACTCGAACCACCGATTGTCTTCTTGTAAGGAAGCTGCCTTAGCCGCTAGACGACAGGACCATATCCAGCGGAAGTCGAGGGACTAGAACCCCCAAGTCGCGATACATGGGACAACTGTTTTCAAGCTGTGTTGTTGCTACCGCGGCACAGCCTTTATCCTCGCTATCGTTCGGCGGCGTACCTTGCTTCCAGCCGGATGACTTCCGTAAGCTGCGGGAGTTGGACTCGAACCAACATCAGAGCGTTCAGAGCGCCCCGTCCTACCGTTGAACGACCCCGCACAAGTTTCGTTGCGGCAGTTCCGGGGGTAGGAATCGAACCTACGGACTCCTGCTTCAAAGGCAGGCAACACTACCAGCAGCGTCGACCCCGGAATGTTTATTCGCATCACAAGAGTGCCCTGTGGGAGTCGAACCCACCTAACCAGCTTGGAAGGCTGGAACCTTTGCCGCTCGGCCAAGGAAGCAACCGAGCACGGTTGCCCTAAGGCAGGCGAGCGCAGGGCGGTAGCAGCAAACACAGCGGAAGGAGAGGGAGTCGAACCCTCAAGGCTCATCGCTCGACTGTTTTCGAAACAGCTGCCATCACCCATTGGCTTGCCCTTCCACGAAGCTGCGGAGGCAGGAATCGAACCTGAGTCGCGACGATTAACAGTCGCCTTCCCGTACCAACACAGGACCCACCGCAATAGTTAAGTCAGGACGACTGGATTCGAACCAGCGATCTCCTGCTTCCAAAGCAGGCGGAATGACCAAGCTATCCCATGTCCTGAAAAAATGCGCCCAGCCGGAATCGAACCGACACACCCTGCATGGCAAGCAGGGAGGCTGCCACTACATCATGGGCGCAAGCTATTGCTAACCAAATTGTCAAAGATCGGGAACGCATTGCGTTCCTGAGAGCACCGGGTCGGACTCGAACCGACGTCGCCGCTGTACGAGAGCGGAGTCTTGGCCGCTAGACGACCAGTGCTTCGTTTTTCTAGTAGGACCAGAGGGACTCGAACCCTCACCCCACCGGTTAAGAGCCGGGGATGCTGCCGCTAACACCTCAGTCCCATGTTTGTCTTCAAGTTGGCGTGGAAGGAATTGAACCTTCGGCCCACGACTTATAAGGTCGCCGCTCTCACCACTGAGCTACACGCCAGTAGTCGGGCCGGTAGGATTCGAACCCACACCCACCTGGTTAAAAGCCAGGGATGCTGCCGTTACACCACAACCCGAAAGTTGGTTGGGCGTATCCGTTTGCATCGCAGGACAGTCGATATCATGTTTCTCCTGTTGGTTCGTGAAATTGTGAAAGTGGTAGCCCTGGGAATTGAACTCAGCGCAACTCGGTTATCAGCCGCCCATAACAATGGATACTGGGGGCAACCAGCCCTCGACTACCATTGTCTACCGCGTGACAACTACTTCCTCCGCACTGCTCAGAAGTGTCACTTGCTAGTCGCGCGTCTGGGGGTCGAACCCAGACCCTCCGGTTCCCAAAACCGGCGTGCTGCCATCTGCACCTCCGCGCGATTATTCATCAGTACCCCGTGAGGGAATCGAACCCTCATCCGCAGATTGAAAGCCTGCTATCCTTACCAATAGACCAACGGGGCATGTTATGTTTTGCAGCTGCGCACCGGTAGCGCAGAGTGGGCTGGGAGGCGCTCGAATCCTCGTATGCGGTGCTTCAAACCGCCGCTATACCATCTCAGCTACCAGCCCAAATTCGATTGGGATCAGCCTCTCCGATCGGCAGGAGCCAAAGACTACAACTTCAATAAAAGAGGCCCGGCGTCTATGACACCGGGCCTTGTGGCTCATCAAAGAGTCGACCAAGTGTCATGAGCGCCCATTACCGCTGGCGAGCGCATATATGGGCTGTTCATTTACCGGTTGGGCAAAAGATTTATCAGCCGGCAAACATACCGCCAGAGATCGGGCTATGAAACTTGGTCTTAAATGAATCATTTTGGTTACCTCAAACTTAACTATACCCCAAAAAGGGTTCCGTGTTTCGTTGGTCTGTCTATAAGAGTTCAAGTTCCGCTTAGGGTTCGTGCAAAATTCTGAAAAAGTTTTGCGATTCTACTTCGTGATAAACATCACAAGGGTGAGCAGGCTCGCGCTCCTGCCTAGGTAGCAACCCAGGTCCGTTGCCGCCGGAGATCGTCCGGGCAGGACTCGTCGGTCCTGGGATGACGGCGTTGGTCGGTTATCACAAAGGCGTCTGCCACGTGTCGTACAGAAAACTTCAGGAGTTCTTTGTCGACGTGTTGCGTCTTCCCATCAGTACCGGTCAACTTGCCAAACTGACCGGCAAGATCGCCGCTGCCCTTGACGCCGCTTACGAAGAGCTTCGATATGCCTTGCCATCGCAAGTGCAGGTCGGCGTGGACGAAACAGGGCACAAGGAAAACGGACGCCAGATGTGGACGTGGTGCTTGCAGACCCCGACGCCCGCGGGATTCATGTTTTACGCGATCGACTCGTCGCGTGGTTCGGGCGTCTCGGAAACGTTGTTGGGTGCAGATTTCGCAGGCACGCTTAGTTGCGACTTTTTCTTCGCCTATCGGAAGTTTCAACAAACAACGAATCCGTCGGTGCAATACTGCTGGGCGCATCTGATTCGTGACGTTCAGTACCTGACAACATTGTCCGACAAGGTGACGAAAAACTATGGCGAGCGGCTGATGGCAAGAATCGGCAAACTGTTTCATGATTGGCATCGTCGCGATGATTCTACGAGATCGGCGGCAGACAAGCAGCTGGCGAAGCGACAGGCTGAACTGCTGGCAGTGGCCAAACGGCCGCCGTTGGTGCGCACGGATCTGGACGGTGCTTGCTACTTGCCGACAACAACATCGTTCGCCGTTTCGATTCGTGGAGCAGGCAGTCGCCGCCTACTAGGCCGACCGCGCTTCACCTTCACTCATCCACGGAAAAGCGTGAACGGGTACAATAGTTTTAGGTGCGTAGTCGCATTGGATGATACGACTTCATGTGGCTAAGCCAGTCGTAAAGCTCAAAGGGGGCTGTTTGCAGAAACGGTAGATCACTTTGGAAACGCAAAACGAACTGTGCTACAGGGTCTCATCATGATGCCTCGGCCGTAAACGCCGAACGCATATGTGATGAGATGGCTGAATGCTCAGAGCTTGGCCGCCGATGCCATTCACCAATCGCTATTTCACCAGTCGGGAGGAATTTTGACCCGACCATGGTGCGTTTTTCGTCGACTGATGGCTGTTAAGACATATCCAAACTCGGAACGAAAAACCATCACGGCACCACCTAAAAACAACGCGACCGACAGGTGAGGCCAAGCAAGCTAATAGCTGCCAAAAGCAGAGTCGACGGTTCGGGGATACGTCCCTCGATACGCATAGCATAGCGCGGCAGATCGGGAGATCTCACATTCCAGGGAAATCCTTCCGTCTGACCAGCCGTGAGACTGTTGTCGCCGATCGAGTTGAAATTCCACGACCCACGGAACGATTCCTCGGCATCGGCAACGATCCAGTAGTTGGTGTTGGCGTTGAGCGAGAAGGAGCCGTCGTCGCTGACAGTGACCACCTGCTTGCCGGTCGAATCGACATCGATCGGTAGCGTCCGCAGGGCTGCGCCGGGAGCGCCAGCTGCATCGGCCGCGATGACTACGTTTAGCAAACCGGTGCCAATGGATGGTGAATCATTTACGAAGAGGCCGAGCGAGATGCTCGTCACGAATTGGCTGTCAGGGCCCACCGTGAAAAAGTTTGCCTGATTCACGTCACCGACAGATCCGACGTCAGGTCCTTCAAGAATACGACCTCCGTTTTGGAAATCGTCGGCAGGACCGAAGTTGTCGAACACAACTGCTGCATGAGCTGGAGTGCATAGGCGAACAGCCGTGAGGACAAAAAGAATTAGAGCGGCAAGAAAGTTAATTCGTCTGAGTGGAGTGAGCATCTGTAAGCTCCTAGGTTGGGGTAATCTCGATACAAATTCTGAAATAGTCAGGTGAGTCTTCCGTACATGACAGGACGAGCAATTGGTTCTGTCTATTTGCGTTTATTGATATTAACCTCCTTCCTGCAATCTCGCCAAGCTGGCAGTACTTGCAGCGTTACTCTTCGCGGCTTTCTACATTGCAGCGGAAGTTTGAAAAAGCAATTCTTGGGCTAAGTTCACAGCATTTACTGCGAAGCTGGTCGCGATAGGATCGATGCATGGAAATGTGCTCAAATCGGAGAGCAGTCAACATGGCGATGTGCCCAGCAAGGATCGACGGGCGCGCTAGGCAAGGTTGGCGGAACGACCCTTTCGGTTTGTAACTCCTGCTGCTGCCCGTGGCGCATTCCACACAGCATCACTACAGTCAAACTGAGTATCACTGTAGTGGAAGGCTCTGGAATTGCGCTGTATCGCACTTCATCTATGGCGAATGAATCGCCGGATATCGTATTGTGCAAGACAACTTGTGAAAATGGAGTCGTGCTATCTACCACGCCAAAGAATATTTCGCCGCCATCAGGTTGAGGTCGACTCGCGATGATGGCGGGAGTGCTCCCATCAATCGAATAAGTTAAGTCGCCTTCCACGAAGCTGTCTCCAAAATCGATAATGCTGACGCCGAATTCGTGGACCGGCATCAGGAATTCGAATGTTGCAGAGCTTCCCATTGTCGCCATGCCACCGCTGTCTCCGCCGATCGAAAGGTAATTCATCCCGTCGGTTGCGAATTGCCCATTGCCTGGTAGGCTTCGAACTTCACCGCCTGAATCACCTGCTGCCGTTGTCGTAAGATCCGGAGTGACGACAATTCTCGGGTCCAACCTGCCGCCTCCGACGGCTACACTTTCATAGCTCTCTAGCGCGAGCGGTCCGGAAGAATTCACAAAATCCATTTCAATGTTGTGTGTCGTTTGAAGTGCCGAGGCAGTTGTGACATGGGTATTGATTGAGAGCACGATAACGAAACCGATTGCGACGCGCATTGGTGGGATCTCCAGGGGTGTTTTTGGCGTTCAGCAGGGCGAAATCGCGTAGATTAACAATCCTTACTTTAGGTTCGGACATATTAGAAAACGCTATTCTGGCTCGACGGCGACACGAAATCCCAAAAAATGACAAAACTTATGGCTGCGGGAAATAATAGTAGTGAAAGTGAAGCGTATGTGCACGTCTACCGGACTTGAGTCGTCAATAGATCAAGTTGCTTCGCAAAACGGTTTGTTCTGGCTCATCGAAGTCAAATCCTCTTATCGCAACTTTTCTTCGGTCTAAGTTATTGTAAAACAACGGGGGATCGGCTCCTCTAAATCAAACATGAGTGTATTCGCATGGATTCTTTCGTTAGCCACATTTCTGTGCGCGCTGGTAGCAGGCTTCCTATTTGCCTTTGCGGTTGTGGTGATGCCGGGAATCAAGGAATTGAACGACCGTGAGTTCTTGCGCGGCTTTCAAGTGATTGATCGTGTGATACAGAACGGCCAGCCATTGTTTATGATCATGTGGCTTGGGTCGACTGTCGCGTTGATTGTTGCGGCGGTCGTGGCGCTCTTGCATCAAGGCCGTGTGGAACAGGTGGTCGTTGTCAGTGCCGCGGTGCTTAGCGTGTTGTTCGTGCAGCTACCCACCATGACAATCAACGTTCCGTTGAACAATAGGGTGCAGTCGCTTGATTGCGACGCACTTGACGACACTTCGGCGAGTCAGGCACGTGAAGACTTCGAATCTCGATGGAATCGATGGAATGTCATTCGCACGGTCGTCTCATGCGTGATTCTGTCCGCGCTAATCGTGCTGCTGCAACGCCTCTATTGAGCACAGAGCCACCAATCAAGCACGGTAGTTTACTGTCGACAGAATCATCCCCACGATAAGCAACGCAGTTGACGGTTCTGGTACCGTTACGAACGGGTTGACGGCCAAAGGAGTGACCGTCAATTGCCTTTGCCAGGTCAAAAAGTCAAGACCGTCCGAATCGCCATCGTCATTGGCGTCGGCGTCGTTACTCAAGCCGAAAGCTAATTCCCAGAGTTCAAGATCAGCTCCATCCACAACTTGATCTTCGTTGAAGTCTGCTGTTTCAAAGACTGGAACGTCGATTTCTTGTGGAAATCCTGTCCCGCCACTAGGGATGAATGCCAGTGAATCATTGCGTCTTGATCGTTGGAAAATCGCATCGATCTGCTGTTGAGTAATCTGGTCAGTCGTTCCTCCAGGACTCATGAGATTCGCTTCACCGTTTGAAGTGTGTTTTAGTCCCAAATTGTGACCAATCTCATGAGCTACGACGCTAGCGATAATCTCCCGCCCTCGATCGAAGTCCAAGAGGTTCTCACCAACGAACTGAGCTATACCGTTACCGCCGATACTGGCTAGTCCGTTGGCGGTGTTGTCACTACGTTGTGAGAAACCAGGAACGATTTCCACAAAAAACAAATTGAGCACACTGGGGTCAGCATTGAGCACTCCTCCGTCCGCATCGGCATTCTCCAGAATCGCATCAAGATGGCTGGTCGGTCTTGAACCGCCATTTCCGAGCAAAGCAAAAGTGTCGTCATAGCGAACCGTCGGTAAAAAGTTGATGTCGATCCCTGCCTGGGACCAGATATCATCGATGGATTCTTCAATCGCCTTGCGCTGAAACGTGTCTCCAAAAACGGTTGCTGGGGCTGTCCCATTGTCACGCGCAGTTTGGATAACCTGCACTCGCACTTGGTGGGTGAGGGGTTGCGGTGGATTCAAAACGAGTGCGGCATGGACAAATCTAGGCGAATGCACAGCAAGAATGCTACAGACTGCCAGTGAACTCAGCGCGCAGTAGTATCGACGTATCGACATCATGAACCTCTCTGTTCCAAAATTTGGCATGGGCTGTTCCAAGGACCATGCCGGGATTAGATTCAACTATCGATATTTTTTCATAAGCGTCGCAGATAGGGCAACAGAATCAACTTTTCGCCTGGAAATGGGGCGACGAACTGGGTCTTCGCGTCCTGATTGAAATGCTGAAGCATTTTACTCTGCAAACAACACTCCATTTTGTGAGGCCGCTAAAGCGTCTAATCAGGGTCAAAGAACAGAGTGTCGTTGAAGGTGCCGAGAAAGGACTCCACATGCACTCGATTCAGTAGGCACTCCGATTTCTCGCTGCTGACGCCCGCCTGCAAATCAAAGCAACGCGTCGAGCTGCCATGCCAAGGCGATTCTTCGTACTTCCCATGACTCGTTGACGCCCATTTTGGTTTTGATGCGATCAATTTGTGTCCGGACGGTACTGCGGGAAGTGCCCAAGTGCTCGGCAATCTTGCTTGGCGAAACGCCGTCGCCCAGGAGTTCGAAGACAGCAAACTCTCGTTCCGGCAAGCCTCGAATGGCGGTGACATGTTTGTAGGAGGCTGCATCCTTAGGAACTTCGCTGGGGCTTACGTAGGTTTCGCCTCGTAGCAGTTGCCGAATAACATCGACGATCTCCAAGTCGTGGGGAGATTTTTCTTTGTAGCCATGCGCGCCGGCAGCCAACACCCGATCCGCCATCACCCAAGCGGGCCTGTTGGAAAAAACGAGAATCTTCACATCAGGATGATGTTCGACCAAATACCTCACGAAATCTATTCCGCGAGAGCGGACCAGAGACAGGTCGACAACCGCCAAATCAGGACAATCATGCTCGGTGCAGGCGATTGCCTCCTCAACACTATGCGCTTCACCGTTGACCTTCAGATCAGGATGGTCAGCGATCAGTGACTTGAGACCTTCTAGTTGAAGTCTATGGTCTTCAACCAACAAGATTTTCGAGGATTGGCTCGGCATAAGAACAACTGACAGAAATCGCTGGATACCAAAACGCGCACGTATCCGCCTTGCATGCCACGGACTGTGCCGCAGGTGTCAGTTTACGCACAATTGCTTGGAGCGAAAGACTTCTGTCTTTTCCGCTTCAAAGGTACCAGACAAATCACCACGGTTCCGCGGCCTGGAGAAGATTGAATGGACAGCTTTCCGCCAATCGCGACCGCCCGCTGTGCCATAGAGCGGAGGCCCAGCTGGCGGCCCCCTTGCACCTGTCGGCGTGAGTTAAACCCGCTGCCGTTGTCCTCGACTTGTAGCTTGAGGAGATTCTCATTGCCCAGCAGCGACACGCGAATTTGATTCGCGCCCGAGTGACGGACGGCATTGTGAAGTGCTTCCTGGCTGATACGGAACAGATGGACGGCCACATCTTCAGAAAGCACTTGCTGTTGATTGGCGACTCGGCACTCGCAAGACAGTCCATTGGTATCATTCCACCGCTGAGCCAGTCTTGAGAGGGCCTTTGGTAAACCATGCTCCAATAGCTCTGGCGGGACGAGCCCCTGGATTGCCGCGCGCTGTTCGGAGTGGATCTGACGCAGTAGCTCGACTAATTCTTGAGCCTCGTGGACTGATGGTGGCGTAGGTGTACTTAGCGCGTTCATCAGCTTCATCGCTTTCTCTACTGCAGCAGACTGGAGCTGACCAATGCCATCGTGAAGTTCACGTGCAATGCGCACTTGGGCGTGCGTAGTTGCTGACAACATGGCATCAATGGCTTCTTGTCGCTCTCTGTCGAGCCGTTGCCGCTCTGTGGCATATCGAACCGTACGAGCTAGAACTCGATGATGCAGTTGGTCTTTGCTGAGGTACTCCTCAGCACCCACTGACAAAGCGGAGACTCCCAGTTCGTCGTCATTGGAACCGGTGAGCACAATCACAGCTGCATCGTCTGCACTGGCTACAATACGCTCGGCAGTTTCGAGGCCGACATTGTCGGGTAAGTTGAGATCGACGAGGATTGCGTCGTATTGCTGTGCAGCTAGTTTCTCAAGACCTTCCTCTAGCGTTCCCGCAACATCCAGCTGGCCAACGGATGGCAAGTCGGAAGTGAGCTCACGCTGCACCGCTTGCGCATCGATCTCGTCATCTTCAACTAACAGTAGGCGCATAACAGTACTGAAAAAATTGAATCGAGCGCGGCAACTTGATGGAATGAGATCCTGCCGCGGCGTGAAGTGGCCTCTTCTCGGGCCCCAACCTAGCACGCATTGAAGAGATTGGAATACGCAAATCCGTGGGCACTAGGGGAAAACCATCTATGTCGAGAAAATCCAGTTAGTGGAAAACCACAGCCTTCAATTCTGATCGCGGAATTCCAATCTCGCCTCGACCCAAACCTCCTATTTTTACATCGAAATTATTTTCAAAATTCTTCCCAATTTGGGTCCATTTGTAGACAAAACGATGACAAGGGTTTTTTTCAACCGGGTTAGAATCCGTCCGTTGAGCACGCCCGTGGGCGGCTCACACGAAATGAATCGACGGATTTTTCCGTTGTTGCCACGCGCTGAGATCCAACGTGGCAGCGACAACACTGCAGTTGAAGGACTCTTCTTATGCGAAGTTATCCGGGATGTTGGAACAAGACGCTTTCAAGACTTGGCTTTCGTAGAAAGCGCCGCAAAGCTTCCAAGCAGCACGATTATCTACGCCGTCGTTCGCTGTTTGAAGTCTTGGAAGCGAGGCAGATGCTCTCTGCAGATCCGCTGTTTGACTTGAGCTCGGACGAAATCGTCGTGGCTGCGGCAATCGATGCCGAACCAAGGGTATTGATTGCCAACGAACCCGAGTTCTTTCTCATCCAGCCAGAAATTCCCAAGGAAGAACTTGTTGGACTTTCAGCTGAGGAGTTGGCTGCCATCGAGCCAGTGTTCCAAGTCGAGACGGTAGCGACCCTCGCTGGCCCGAAGGCCAAGCTATCCTTCAACCCGGCGTTCACAGCCACCCCTCCCAGTTCCCTGCAAGAACTTCGTCTAGAACTTCGTCAAGATGGCCGCGTGCTGGAAGCTTTTGATGTACTGATCGATATAGCTGAAGAGGACTTCCGGGAACAATTCCTCAACGACCGAATTGAAGCGATCGCGACGGAGATTCCAGAGATCAATCGTTTCCCAGAGCGACCTGTACCACCCAATGAAGAAGTTGCAGCAGCAGTCGAGTACGTGCGCAATCTCTACGGTCCACTCACAATGGAGCAGAGTGAACTCTACGACATCTACGTCGCACCCGAGAAAGAATTCAAACTCAAAACCCCTGCCGATACAACGTCCGAAGATTTGCCATCCTGGTCCAAGCGTCAGGCCGAGCGACGAGATGTTCTCACCGACGATGCTGAGCGAGAAGAGTTCTATACGCTAGTCTACGGAGAAACGCAGGAGACCAAGCAAGAACGATTGCAAGCCAGCACAGAAGCAGAGCAGCAAGCGGTCGCCGAACGTGAGAAGTCACTGCAGAACATGACGTTGCTTCTGGCTCGCGATCTGGAGCAAGACATGCAGAGCAAGAATCTGGTTCTTGCTCAAACGGCCACTCAGTTGCGTGATGAATTAGTAGCGGTAAGCAATCCGCGTGATATTCTGTTTGCTGGACTGCAGGTCGATCAAGAAATCGAGCGTAAGATCTTTGCCGATGGCCAAGAGAAGGCCGTCAGCTTTGTGGAGTCGGGCCAATACGTCTTTAGCGACAATCTGGAGATCGATCTCGGCAAGCACCAGGCAATGGTGCAGGTGACTAAAGCAAGCAAGTTGCGAACAGCCTTGGCAACTTCGGTGAGTGAATCCCCAGCGGTCGAAGATGGCTCGACCGATGAAGCGAATCCCAGCGCCAACGGCGGCTTGGCAACTACGCTACAGATTGATGGCTCCACAGGTGCTCTAAAAGAATCGCTCATTCGATTCAACTTGGAGGAGGTGACAAGTTTTGACAATCCGACAGCTATTGCCTCCGCGATATTGGAGCTGAGCGAAATCGGGACCGGTGCTGGAAACGCAGAAGTCTATGTCTGGAACGGGCTGCTGGAGGGACCAACGGGAAGCGTGTCCGACTGGGATGAGACCAATGTCTCCTGGAATCACGCCGATACTACGCTCGACTTGAAGAGCAAGCTGAGCGAGTTTACCAAGCTCAGTGATTGGGCAGCGGGAGTTTCAACCGATATTGATCTCACTCCGCAGGTTGCCCGTGCTTTGCTTTATGGAGATGCCAACGGCGATGGCGAGTTCGACGGGTCAGGAGCCGCTGGAGATATTGAAGCCTTTCACTTGGCGGTTACCAACTGGGATGCGTACGTTGCCGAGTATGGTCCTCGTGCTAATGCCGCTACCGATCTTCTCTCACGTGTTGATGGAGGGCTAGGCAATGGCACCGTCGACACAGCCGACATCGAAGACTTCTTCCGCCGCGTTGGTTATTCCCGGGGTGACTACAATCTCGACGGTACCGTGCAAGATAACGAGGATTCGGGCATCGACGGTCTCGACTGGGCAGTCTTCAATGCCAACTACGGGGTCAAGAACGCACGCTTCTCGCAAGGTGACGGCAACTTCGACGGCGAAGTTGGGCTCGGCGACTATGACGTGTGGTTCAACCACAAGGGCGAAGACAACGTCACTGCCGAGCAGCCGGAGTTAGTTCTCTGGATCAGGCCTGAAGATACGGCCACGGAAATCACCTTTGCCGCGCAGGAGCATGCGACCCTCGACGGTCCGACACTCGTCGTTGAAGAGCAGCCAGACCTGGCGCTCAACAAGTTTAGCGTCCAGGGAAATGACCTCGTTGTCGACTATGCCGCGTTTGGTGAAGACTTTACCAACGTAAAAGTGCAGCTCTACAAGGCCGGCGACCCCGACACGTTGCTCCACGAGACAGGAGTACTAACTGGCACCCTTGGAAGTCACCAGACGCTTATCGCCACGAGTGTGTTAGCATCGATAGTTGAAGGCGATTCGATCTACGCCAAAGTCATCGGCACACCAGCGGCGGGGACGCAATTCAATACTGACAACGATCAGCTTGATTTCGAGTTTAGCACGGATGCCATCCAGACAGTCAACTCCGCAGACGACTCGGGCATGGACACACTGCTGCGCGGTAAGCACACCCTGCGCGAGCTAATCGTGGCGAACGAGACACTGGGGTGGTTCGACACGCTTTCCTTCAATGATCCCACTGTGTTTGTTGGTGGATCTCAGACTATCACACTGGGCGATCATGATGGAAACAGTGCGCCTGATCGCCTA
The DNA here is from genome assembly GCA_965230685.1 of Bythopirellula sp. Lineage (GTDB taxonomy): Bacteria > Planctomycetota > Planctomycetia > Pirellulales > Lacipirellulaceae > Bythopirellula. The sequence goes on along the minus strand of CBDDLO010000002.1, from coordinate 5,368,033 downwards.
GACATTGATCATGATCTCACCATTGAAGGTCCTGGTGTCGATTTACTCACCATTGACGCACGCGGTGAAACGCAGGGCATTAATGTTGCTGTGGGCGCGGAAGTCCATCTGAGTGGGTTTGCGATTGTTGACGGTTACTCAACCGGTCACGGGGGTGGTATCTACAATCGCGGACAGTTGACTTTGGACTCGGTTGCCGTGCGCGACAGTGAAGCTGTGCTGCATGGTGGTGGAATTCTTAATTACAGCACGGGCACATTGGAGCTGATTTCCAGTACCGTCGATGGCAATGTTGCTGGGACTGGTGGAGGCATTTCGGGCTTAGTAATAACGTCCGGCGAAGCCTTGACGATCACAAGCAGTACGATTTCCAACAACACCAGCTCAGGTAGCTCTGGAGGGCTCGCCATCTCTGGCACTTCAGGCGGAGCTGCCAGTGAAGTGCTGATTACCAATAGCACCTTCTCAGGCAATGACGCTGCCAGTTCAGCCGGTGCAATCCGCTCTCAGACCAATATAGAGTTGACTATCGTCAACAGTACTATTCACGACAACTCAGCAGCTAGCCAAGCTGGGGGAATCTATCCGCACACCGGCACGACCACGCTGCTCCACAACACAATCATTGCGGGAAATCACACCAACAGTTACGCAACTTGGTCTGACGCCTTAGCGGTAACAGCCTACGATTCAAACAGTTCCAATAATCTGATTGGAATTCGGCATTACAGCATCGGGATTAGTGACGGAGTGAATGGTAACCAGATGGGAACGTCGGCAAGTCCAATTGATCCCCTACTTGCCGAGTTAGATGACTACGGGGGACCGACTAGGACGCATGGACTCCTGACGGGAAGCCTAGCCATCGATGCAGGAAACGATGCCATTGCAGCAACTTACGGAACCACCGTCGATCAAACAGGTGTGTCGCAGCAGTACGACACCGAGAGTGTAGGTGTTGCCGGTGTGATGGCTGAGGTAGGGGCATTCTCACATGAAGAGGTTGCGCTGGTAGTCAATGATGTTACCGATGATTTCGACGGCAATCCCGACGTCGGTCCTATGACTCTTCGCGACGCGACTGAACTTGCTCGCCGACCGGGTGACAGCACGATTACTTTTGACGCGTCGATGTTCAGCTCTCCACAAACTATTTCATTGAAAAACTTCAATTCGCTATTAGAAGGACTGACTCCTCGTGGATTGGTTGTCGACTTTGCTTCTGCTACTGCGGCCAGTCACGACCTTACGTTCGTAGGACCTGGTGCAGACCTGCTGACTATCGACGCCCAGGGCGCCGAGAATGTTTTCTACAAGAGGGGTGCCATCAATATTTCTGGAGTCAGCATCACCGGGGCGAGTTCCACAGGAATTCGCAGTACCGGGGATCTTACCCTTGATGGTGTGGAAATCCGAGACAATCAGGGCATGGGAGTTACCGGTGGTGGCGTAACAACCATTACCAACAGCACCGTCGCTGAGAACTTGGGGGTCGGCATCAAGATGGCCGGTCTTGGCAGTCATACGATTTCCAACACCACCATCTCTGGCAACCGAGGGACGGGTCTGTATGCGAAAGTTGGCGATACCACCCTTACCAATGTCACGATTACAGACAACGTGTCTACCGAGCAAGCTGGGGGTATTTTTGTATCCATCGGACCTGCGACACCACCGGCCACAGTAACTTTGAACAATACGATTGTCGCCGATAATTTCATGGGAGGTACTCAGTACGAATTGCAGGAAGATACCTATGGGGATCTACTCGCGAATCTTAGCCACAACAATCTTGTCGGAGATGCTGCTAGTGCTGCCGGCTTGAGCACAAGCCAGAACAACGTAGTTGGTACCGCTGGCGAGGGCACTATTGACCCCGGACTAAGCCCGCTGGGGAACTATGGCGGCACGACCTCGACGCACGTGCCATTACCTCACAGTCCAGTCATTGACGCAGGCGATCGAACCTATGCAACGGCTTTAGATTTGACAACGGATCAACGTGGCGACATCTTTGGCCGAGTTTTTGCTGCGGATCAGCTTGGTCTGGATGACCAAGCGATTGATATTGGGGCAATCGAGTGGCAAGGGCTCGGGCTGCATGAAGTCAATACTCTCGCCGATTCTGACACGGATGCCCCGGGGAAGCTGGGCCTACGACAAGCCATCGCGCGAGCCTTGCCTGGTCAAACAATCACATTCTCTCGCGACTTGGACGGCAAATTGATTGAGCTCGGTCCTGAGAGCGACTTGCTGATTACCAAAGCGCTAACAATTGATGCGAGCGATTTGCCAAATGGGATCACCCTCAAAGCCTACGACCCCACCCCTGCTGAACTATTGGACGATGGTACCTATGGATTGAAAGGCGATGGCGGCCGACTCTTCTATATCGAAGGCGACTCGAACACCGAGGTCGTCTTGCGCGGTCTCAAGCTGACCGGCGGTGATACTTGGGACAGTGGAGGGGCGATTCGTTCGCTTGGTGCCTCGCTGACCTTAGAAGGTGTACAGGTAGTACACAACGCGGCACCGCGGCCGTCGGGCTACGAGATCCTTGGGTACGAAGAGGAAATTGAGACCTACGAAGATCGAGCGTCTTACGGTATCAAGCTTAATCCTGTTTGTGGAAACTGGCAGGCGGGAGCGCGTGCCGGCGGAGTGTTCTCCACCGGTAATCTAATGATTCGAGATTCGTACTTTGCAAACAATGCGACCAGCGAGTTAGATTTGACGGCTTCGAACGACGATCAAACTTTCTGCAATCAGGAATCTGACTTACCAGCGGGGAGTGCGGGTGTCGCGCACGGCGAAGTTTACTCTGGAGATATCTACTCCCTCGGTGATCTCACAATTGAGGGTAGCTTATTTGAGAGTCAGCCTCTGGATGCAGCAGATGAACTCGGCATCCCAGACCAAGATTCTGGGGCGAGTAGATCTCTGCATAGCAACTATGCCATCGGCGGTATTTACGCGACGAATTTCCGCTATGGCGAAAGCTCCAACATTTCGATTCAAGATACTGATTTTGTCAACACCCGTGGCATCGTTGTTGATACGGCCGAGCCCTTTGATAGATGGAACCACCCCACAGACTTTGGCCAAATTTCGAATAATCAATTCTATGAAGTAACAAATATTTCAGGCGGCACGCTTCGGGTACACGAGAACAATAGCTTTGAGGACCTGGTGCCTGTTCCCACAAAGTCACTCTTTGTTTTCAGTGCTGATGAGTTTCATCGGGCAGAATTCATGCCTACAGATGTTCCAGAAGACCTTCCTGCTCCACCTACGCAATTCGATCTTCGTAGAATTCAAGAGGATGGCAGCACGACCGATTGGGTTCAAGTCAATGTCGTAAAAGACATCCTGAACACTGCTTCTAACCCTGTACCTCATAACAAGGCTCCTAGAATATTTGCTCCATTGAGCCAAGGCGTGCTGCAGGACTCCTCACTCACGTTTGGCACAATCAATGGCAATAGTATCCGAGTCGCTGATACTGTCTTGGTTCATCGTGAATTGGAATTTCCCGTTTGACGCGTTAGCGGGTTAAAAGGTGTATTTGACGGCTATCGCCGCATGTTTTTTTGCGTTCACGCAGAGCAGGAGGCCTTCATTGCCATCCTCCTGCACCGCCCGGCTAGCCCCTTCTGCTGTTGTCAGGCGGCGGTCACTTCTTCGCATTCCTGCTGACGTTTGCGAGCACGCCTCGCTCTGGCCTCGGATAACTTACGATCTCGCTCCGCGAAGATCGCTTGCTCACGACCAGCCAACTTGTCCGCTGGTGTGACGTAACCGATCGCACTGTGCAAACGGCTGTGATTGTAATCATCGACGAAACGTTCGACCAGTTGTCTCGCTTCTTCAAGCGACAGCGGCACGTGTCGGCGGATGCAATCTTGCTTGATCGTCTGATGCCAACGCTCGATCTTACCGTTGCTCTGCGGGTAGTAGGGTGATGTCTTCACGTGCGTCATGCCCGAGACACGAATAAACTCCTTGAAATCCTTCGCCACAAACTGCGGACCATTGTCCGTGATGATCCGTGGCGTGGCTTCTGGATACGCTTCCTTCGCACGTTGCAAGGTGATCTCCACATCGGCCTCGGTCATGCGTTCTCTGAGTTCCCAATGCACTAGGTACCGACTGCAACCATCCAGTACACTGCAAAGATAGTAAAATGTGCCGCACACGTTGACGTAGCTGATGTCACAGTGCCAGTGCTCGTGGGTCGTGAGCGGCTGCTGGAAACCGGTGCCCTTCGTGCTGTTCTTGTTATTCCAACGCTCGAAACAGCCGTGCGCTTTGAGCACGCGATAGACCGTTGCGGGGCTCGCGGCCACTACGTCTTGATCCATCATGAGGTACGTCAACCGGCGGTAACCTTCGGTCGGATGGTCGCTGTGGAAGGCGACCATGGCTTGCTTCTCCCAGGCTTCCAGCCAGTGATCACGAGGCACCAGGGCATTGTGTTCGTTGATCTTACCGTACCGCTGTTTCCAATCGTGAAACTTGCTCGAACTGATGCCGATCCACTGCACCAATCGCTTGGCGGGTAGCTCAGTTCGCGTTTTCCACTTGGCAACGTAATCGACGATTTCGTCGCGCACATCATGGGGAACCCAAACTCCTTTCAGAGTTCCCCATTGGCTTTTTTTGCCTTGACGTTCTCCTCCATCAACTCGGCGATCACTTCGTTTTTATTGATCAGCTTGGCCTGAAGCTGCTCGATCTTGCGATCTTGAGGCGACTTTGCGCCTGGCTTGGCTTTCCGCTCGAAGGCGATGCCGCCATTTTCAAACAGCTGCTTCTGCCACTGGTAGAACTGCGTCGGCTGGATGCCATACTGATCGCACAGGTCCGCTACCGACTGGCCGTCGACTAGGTGCGATTTGACGATCGCTGTCTTCTGTTGGCCGCTGAAATGACGACGCTCTCGCTTGTTGGAACTGCTCTCGCTCATCGAATTCTCCTCGGGTTCGCATTATACTAACGCACAACCAAGGAAATTCCAGTTCCGACTGAGGCAAGACAATACTCCAAACTCAACGAGCGCTCCCTTTGGTGATCTCCTGGAATTTACAATCGAGTATGAAGCTTCTGAAGGAAGTATTTCTCTCGGCGACACAAGTGATCTGAGCTCACTGGACACAGAGGCGGGAAGGATTGCTGGAACTGGTTTTATTCGAGACATAAATCAGGCACTAGAGGATATGACATTCGTTCCGATCATAGATCCTCAGGATGGAAGCGATGCGACAACTGTAAGGATCACGGTCGACGACCATAAAGCTGGTCTGGTTCCAGAGGATGAGACGAGCAAATTCGTGGCCGAGTTGACAATCCATATAGTCAGTTCTCAGGACCCCAACGACCTCAGGCAATACAACCGCCAATCAGTCATACAGGACAACGAATTTGGGTTTGCTCAACTGCTACCGACGAATACGGGTCAGAATACACTGACGTTGACAGACGTCAACATCGTCGATCCGCGTTGGGGTGGAGTACTGCGGTATCGGCCTAATTGGGCTGACAACAATGAGGATAACGACCGGGAATTTCCAATAGACCTCGACAGTTCCAGTAACAATGTTTCCTTTGGCTCCGAAAAAGGATTTCTTGCCTTCATAGCGACTGAGGCCTCGCTTCGCTTGCACAATGTCGAAGCCGATATCGAAGGCCTAACCTTGCACGAAGATCAATCTCCGTTTGGAATTTATGGAATCTATGCCATGGGATCCGTTCTGGAGATCCGCGACAGCGAGCTGCTGGGGCAACAAAGGCATGATGACCTGCCTGTTGCCGCGCTGAATCCGATTCGAGTGCTAGACACTGAACTAACTGTTTCTGAGTCAAGCTTTCAGAACCTGAATGAAGGGATACTGGTAGATCTTGCTTCGCCAGTGACGATTAGCGAGAGCACTTTTTCCGGCATCCAGTCGATACAGAGCGGAGGGATTGTTCGAGCAGCTCCTGTATTCACTTATGACGCTTCCAATACGGGATTCCCCGAACGTTTTCAGGGCCATCTCGAAATCCACGACAGTGTATTTCGTGGCAATTTCGTGACAGAGGCAACTGCAAAAAGTCTTGGTGGAATCATTGCTGTGGATATCGCGACTCAACGGAATTTCGAAGCCGAGGAGTGTGATCCGGATGTCGATGACGATTGTGATGCCGAAATTCCGAATGAACCAGCCCATGCCAATGGTGGGAATCTCGAACCCTACCGTGTTCTCATCGAGGGTTCCACAATATCCGACAATCGAGTGAATTACGGACACAGCGCAGTCTTGGGAACTGTAGGATTAAACGGCCCGATTGACGCGTTCATAACTGGTTCGACCATCTCAAGAAATATCTCTTCCTCAGAGCCCGCCAACGATATATCAGGAGGTGTGGGAGGCGGTATCTCAGTAATCAATGCTCGGAGCTTGGTGGTTGAGAACTCCACGATTTCAGATAATTATGCCGAGTGGCTTGGCGGCGGAATCTTTAGTCACGATACCGAGCGCGTTGAACTGACAAATGTCACCGTGACGAACAACCATGCAGAGTTTCAGGGCGGCGGACTATTTGTCGTAGCAGGAAAACGTGTAGAAGGTAGTAGCGATCCTCGAAAGTCTGATGTTCCCAAGCCAGAATCGCCCCTTGAATTTTTGGAAAATCAATCAGTTACGCTAGTGAACACGATAATCGCAGGGAACACAGCTGCAGATAACTTGCCTGGAGGAGTGAACGACTACTTTGATCATACTGATACCGAAGGCGGTATGTTCGCCGTCCACTCTTCGAATACGCATGATGTCTGGTTTGCGCTGCCTAGCCAAGGTAGCCCAAGTTATGGCTCGCATGCTCTCTCAACGCTAAGTGCCAACAATATTATTGGTGTTGGCGTTGGCCTTGCAGATGACCCAGAGACAGCAGCAATTGACGAAAGCCAGGATGATCGCCATTTGCCAATTCAACATGACTCTAACGGCAACAAGATAGGTACGCTAATTGCTCCTGAAGATCCCAAGCTGACCCCCCTCGCCGACTACGGTGGCAACACCGAGACACACGCGATCAGAATTTTCGAGAATGCTGACAGCCCTGCTTTGAACGCCGGCCTAGACCTGCCGCTCATTCGGCCGATCGCTGTTCGCTCCCCAACCTACTATGCCGATCTGGCGCGAGCGGGAAATCTCATTTCTGAATCAATCACCCTTCAAGCTACTGATCTTATCAAACCTTATCTCACTTCAGAGGTTGTTTCTTCAAGCGAAGAAGCTAATGAAGCGTATTGGGTGGGACCACCTGTGGTTGACCCCACCGATCCAGAGCCCACGGTGACTCTTTCGTATCCCAGTGTGGAATTAATTTTCGACTTCCACGCGGTACATGAATTGAATGAACTCATTTTATGGGGAGCAGGCAATAGCTTTAATCGCCCGACCAACCTCAACATTTCCTTTTCCACAGACGGTGGTAAGACTTGGGACGGCGGGTTTGATTGGTCGAATCCTTGGGTTGATGTTGCCGAGGGAGCGAGAAGCAAGGACATGAACTTTCTCAGCTCCAGTCTGGCTGATAGCCAAGGCTTCGTCCAAGCAAATGCCATACGCTTAGCGTTTCCTTATGAAGAAGGAACTGACCCGAAGAAGAAAGCTTTAAGCGAAGTTCGTTTTCGAGGCAAAACATTGCACGATCAGCGGGGCGGGCCTTTCACCCGTAGCGACGGGCAAACCGACATAGGCGCTTACGAATCGCCTGTGGAGTACGAGGTAGCGCTCGACCATGCACCGACCGAATTTGAGGGTGAGTTTTACGATCTAGTGCTCGCTCCTGTCTCTACAGGCACGGTATTTACCGATGCGGTCGATCTTAATGTGAGTGGTACCGAATTGACTTTGCGAGAAGCAATCCTTTTGGCCAATATCCATCATGGAGAGCAAACTATTGGCCTAAATGAAACGGTAGCTAGTTCTGGCCAGAGCATCGAGCTAACTAGAGGTGAGTTGCAAATTACCGACGAGACGAACATTTCCTACATGAAGGTGTCGGAAGACGACACTCGCCGTGTGACAATCGATGCTTCAGGAAGCTACCAGGCCCCTCGCGCCGCGCCTGAAGACTACCCCGGCATGGATCTGCCAGGGCGGTCGGACCTGTATGGCAATCTCGATTCACCACAGCCACTCGCCAAGCCGGGTGAACGCAATGCGTTCGGCAGCCGAGTTGTGAACATCTATGGCACAGTAGCAGAGGACAATTTCGAGGTCGAGTTGAGTGGACTTGAACTCACAGGAGGCCTGCTTCAAGGCTCAGGTGGAGGAATCCACACGACCGAAGATTTAATATTGAAGGAATCCGTTGTCCGCGGAAACGATGTCTATGAGGTGTATAGCACCTACGATCATTTTTTGGGCGAGAACTCAGCGTGGGTGGTACCTGAGTTGCTAAATCCAAGTGGCGGGGGGATTTATTCAAAGCACGCAGAGTTAGAAATTCTAAACAGCCAAATCGTCGACAACAGTGCCAACATTTCGGGTGGGGGTATCCATGTAGAACAGGGTGATTTGATTCTCGACAAGAGTGAAGTCTCATCGAACATCGTACGGCCACTTGAAATGTTTCACCGGCAAGTGAGACTTTTTGGGTCAGTTACAAGTGGCGCTCTCGGTTTCGGGGTAGGGTAAGGTTCTTTGTCGAATGCCGAGGTTGAATTGCTTGCGGCGGTGGCGGGCCTGGGCTAGTTTCAATCGTCTGGTGGACGCCACCTCGTCGGGGTTGCCGCGGTACCAGGTAACGGGCGTTTGGAAATTCAAGGCGCTGTGGAGCCGCTCGGTGTTGTAATGATCGACGATGTCGCCGATCGCCTCCTCGGTGTCGTATCGACCCGTCAGTTCGTAAACTTCAAGCGCTTCGCGATGCGTGCGATGGTAACGCTCCACGATGCCATTCTCTTCCGGGCAATGCGGCTTGATTCGCTGATGGGTCAAGTTATGGTGCGCCAGCAATCCACCAAACTCGCGGCAGATGTAACCGCTGCCGTTGTCGCTACGAATGATCGGTTGCGTCTTCACTTGGCCCGCCGAGTTCATTCCCAATGTCTCCAAAGCGCGCTGTGCGGCCACGCTGATCGAATGGCCATCCATGCTGGTCAGTAGCTCCCAGTACACCAGGTAACGCGAGTACTCATCAATGAAATTCAGCAGGTAATACTGCGCGCCGCCCAGCGTGAGATACATCAGATCGGTCGCCCAGATCTCGTCGGGCCGACTCGCCTTTTCAATCTCCTCGCGATAACGCTTCTTTCTGCTAGGTCGCAAACACATCAGGCTTTCGCCCTTCAAAATCCGATAGACCGTGCTCTGGCTCAAGTAGGCCACGTCGTCGTCGATCATCCGCCAGCTCAGTTCTCGGTGACGAATCTCCGGATGATCCAGCGCAAACTTCACGACCGCTTGTCTTTCTTCGGGTAAGGCTTCAAAGGCTTGCACCGGCGAGGCGGGCGCGGCACGCTCTTGTTGCCATTGCTTCTCCTTCTGCCAACGGAAATACGTCGAACGGCTTACGCCTAAGTGCTTCAACGAAGTGGTCACCGGCATCCCGCTGCGCGTCTTCGCTTCCGCAACGGCAGTCACTACTTGCTGCTGCAATTCGGCCGGCAACTGGCCGTAGTCTTCTAGTCCGAGAGCGTTTTTTTTAACTCCAGGTTCTCGGCGGTGATCTCCGCGATCACCGAGTCCTTCTGACGCAGCTTCTCTTCGTGCTGCTGTTGCTTCCGCTGCTCGGCTTTGCCCTGCTGCTTATCGCCGAACACCGCGTCGGCGCTGGTGACCAGCTGGCTCTTCCAGTTGTGGTACTGGGCCGGTTGGATACCTTCGCGACGGCAAAGCTCCGAGACTTGCACGCCCGGTTCCATACCGGCAAGAACTATCCGAAGCTTCTCTGAGGGCTTCCATTGGCGACGCTTGCGCTTCTCATTCATTCGGTCTCTCCTAGGGTCGGAAGACCGCCAATCATAACTTCCTCAAAGTCTCATTGTCGATGATGCATTACACCACTCACTTACGAATCATTACAAGCGGCACCAATAGGTGAAGGAAATCGTGTTGGTTTTGGTGGCGGCATTGCAATCGTCGGTGGCGCTCCATCACTGATATCCAACAGTACTATTGATCGCAACATCGCACTGACTGCGGATGAGTATTATCAAGCTGATGGAGTTTGGGAAGTCGATGAGGCTACCGGCAGTGACGAGACTTTCGGTGGTGGGGTATATGTAGAAAGTTCAGAAGTAAATGTGGTGAGCAGCACAGTCAGTCGCAATGAGGCGCGACTTGGAGGAGGCGTATACTCGGCTGGAAAAGAATCGAATCAAGACACAAAGGGTGACGCGCGGATCACGATTGAAAATTCAACGATTTCAAGCAATCAATCTCTTGTACGACAATATCCGCTTAGCGACAGCAGTATACAAGACGCTTACGGAGGTGGCATAGGTGCGATAGGCAGAGCAGACATCTCGCTGTACCATTCGACTGTTACCGAGAACGGGGTTGTTGATACAGATGGGGAAGGTGGCGGTGGAATATTTTTTCCGAATGGTGGTGCGTCAAATACACAGGGCACGTTAACAATTGATCATTCTGTAGTTGCCGGCAACTTTGCAAATTCAACATTCGATTCTCTCTCGCAAGAAACTCACCTGTCGGATGGTCTACCGCCAGTGAATGCATACAATTTTTCAGATGTCACATTTGGCAATACAGAAGCTAACTTGGTTCTTAAGAACTCCCTGCTTGGAAGCAGGGAAGGAATAAACGTTTACTACTATGCTCAATCTCCGTTGATTGATTTAGACACGGGTCTACCACAAAAATGGGAAGATGGTGGCAGGCCCGCAGCCGGTGAACACGGCAACTACATCGGTGGCCCTTTGATTGGTCAAGACCATAATGATAGCAACGCGCGGTTTAATAATGCTTTTTACAATGGCCAACAGTTCTACGGTGGTTATCTATACCCGGTCCTTGATGTCCTCGCTAGTAACGGTGGCCCGACTAAAACTCATGCACCGCTACTTGAGAGTCGTGCCCCCTTGGCATTAATAGTTCCTTCAGGCATGAGTTACACAGGTCCAATGGGAGTTGGTGGCTATGATGAAAACCAAATCATTGCCGATCCCATAGTTGGCTTTGACAGTTTGGAGAATGCTGCGGTTCTGACTCTCCCGTATCTCCATAACGAGCTTTTGCTTCAACAAGCAATTCGCAACAAATCGTGGTTAACGAAGGACGCGAATACGAATCCCTCGTTTGATTTCACACTGCCCAGCCAAGCGGACATAACGCAATTTATCACTTGGGGCGCTTTAGACGGCACATACTCGGACAATGCAACACAAGTCCCCTACTCCAGTAATAATGAAGCCAAATCCTTTGAGCTGCACTTTTTTCTTAATGGAGCGATGAATCCGCATGACAGTGTGACGATTAGCGAACGCGCGCTGCCGCCCACCAATAATTTTGACGATCCTCGAGGATATTCGCAAGTTTTTGATTTAGGCCGTACCATAAGGGCGGATCGCGTGATCGTCACTATTACCGACAATTTTGGCGGCAATCGCTACACCCTCGGGCAGATGCGCTTCGTGGGTGGACTGCTCAACATCTCCGGTAACTCGCTAATCTCTACGGCCAGCCCAGTCATTGATGCGGGGATCGAGAATTTCGATATCAATGGATCTGACGGCGATGCTGGGACTGATGACGATGTCCCCTACGATCAACGTGGCGAAGACTATGATCGAATCAACGGTAATAAGATCGATATCGGCGCCCATGAATCGGGTTCCCACCCAACCGATGTTGGTCCACCCATGGTGGAGCTCGAGCTAGTCACTGACACTCTGCCGGAGAATGTGGATACGACCAACGGTCTGAAAATCGCCGACGTCATCGTCAGCAAGCACAAGTCCGCACCGCTTGAATTCCAGATTTCTGGCGACGACGGGCATCTTTTCGAGATCAAGCAAGATGAGTTCGGACGTTCGACTCGCGAGCTCTGGCTCAAGCCCGGTGCCGTGCTCAATTACGAGCAACTGGCCAACGGCATGCCGGATGTCGATGTCCAAGTTACTGATAACACGCTCGATGGTACTTCTGACCCGGCTGAACTCATTGGCTTAATGGTGCAAGACAAAAACGATCGGCCATACCTAACCGGGGATGTACCCTCGATTACACTCGCCCGTGATGCCACCCCGGAAACCAACCTGGGCGTTTCCGTGGTATCGCTCCTCAGAGATGCCACCGATGAGGACCTCGATCCGGCGCCAGATGAGTTGGGTATGGCGATAACAGCACTCTCGATGGACGAGGCTCCCAATAGCACAGTCGAATACAGTTTGGACCACGGCGAATCGTGGTACGTACTCGAACAAGTCATCGAGGGCGACGCGATGTTGCTTCCAGCCACAGCATTGCTCCGATTCAACTTGCAAGATTTCATCAGCACTCGCCTTGCCGATGTCATTGAGTTTAGAGTTTGGGATCAAACGCTCGGGAGTGTAGGGGCCTTGCAAAGAGTGGACGAGGTGGAAGGCTCGCTCAGCCAGCCTGCCGAGGGAGAGGGGCCTTTGCTCATCGACGTGGTGATCAGCCCGCGAATTGGCAATCCTCAAGTGTTGGAGCCAAACACGGACAACGAAAATTATGGTAATCAAATTCAACCCACGGTGGCTGTCGATGCCCGTGGTATCAGCACACACGTCTGGAAAGATGAGCGCGGGCTAGTTGCAGCCCGATTCAATTCCGAAGGGGTAGTCCTCGGCGACACCATTTTGGTGACAACGATCGCGAGTGCCTCGACCCCTGAAATCGTGGTCACCAGCGATGGTGGATCTATTGTAGTTTGGACACAGGAAGTCGGCTCGGAACGGCGTCTTTTCGCGAGGCAGCTTGCTCCTCCAGGAACAAACTTCCCCACTTTGAGTGACGCTCTCGAACTCGATCCAACGGGGACTAGTGCTGCGGGAACAGATAGCCTGTTTTCAGTAGCGCTTGTCGAAGAGGACGATTCCTTCCTCGTGCTTATGCAGAGAGACAAGCTCTATCTTAGCCGGCACAAGATCAATACAGCGGGGGACCAAGCGAATCGAATTGGTAATTCGCTAGACTTGACGACTGGGCTCGTCAGAGATGCGACGAGCACAATTTCACTCGACGGAGCGGCGGTACAAGTGGCTTGGGCAAATGCGAACAACGAAATCGTTACTGCTAAATACTCTACTGCCCTCACAGCACTTGAAGTTGAAGCCACGGCATCCACCTACGGCGGATTCCAGCCACCTGATGGAGTTTCGGGTAGCTCGCGAACTATCAGCGATTTGGTAGTAGCTCAAGACAGTTCGGGGGAAGTCGTCATTGGCTGGATGGATACGACCAACTGGCAATTTTCTAATTTTCAAATGGTAGGCGCAGAGAGCCGATTGTATGCAATTCGAAGCTTTGAACAGGAATGGCGAAACCTGGATCAGAGTTCTCTTCAGGTAGGCCATGAACCTAAACCTCTTGATACCGCCAATGCATTTGACTCACAAGGAGAATATCTCTTTAGCTTTGGTCTCGCCGACGATTACTCAGGTCAAATTGGCTTAGCTTGGACAAAACTCAACACCAGCTCTCCTGCAAATACTCAATTAGTCACGAAGTGGCTCACTAGTGCCAACTCAACTGAGGAATTGAGCGAATCGTTCGTGCAATTTGTTCCGGGAGTATGGTCCACGTCGCAACTAAATTCCAACGACGCAGGTCATTTCGTCCTCACAGGCCAACAAGATTTCAACGGAGCCAGCACGGTCGTCGCACAGCGCTACTCTCTTAGCGCGGTTGATGCTGTTGAGGTCGGAATTGCAGACCAAGGGGAAGGCAACGTCGCCACTATTAGCAACACACTCAATTCCGCTGCGCGGATTGAAGTCTCTAAGTCGACTTATGCCGGCACTGACTACCTGGCGATCAATGGACAATTGACGGATATTGAAGTAGGCGGAGAAATGACACTTCAAATACTCGGAGGGTCAGCATCTGCGGGAGAAGTGATTGACTTGCGTTCACCTACTCTTGCCGACATGCAAATCATCGTTGACAGTGGTGATGGTGACGACCAGATTTACGTCGGAGCTGGCGACAATATCAGCATTCAAGGGGGACTGGGAGACGACACGTATCATCTTTCGAACAAATATGAAACTGCTTTACATCTTTCAGATTTAGGTGGAGACGACCAGATTCTGTTGCAAGACTGGCAGGGGGCCGACGGCGCGCTCGTGGTGTTGGGTTATGAACATGCCCAGACGATTACCCAAGGCACAGGCTCTAATACCATTGATCTAACCCTTGCCGAGGGCACGACAATCGAAACGGTAATTGACGACGGCTCGAACAGCAATCATGTCATATTCTCGTCGAGCGCGAAGCCGCAGTCCTTGGTGGTGGACACACTCGCCGACGAGTTGGATTTGACCGGAAATTCTACAGGTCTCAGCCTTCGCGAAGCACTCCTCTGGGCAAAGACCGATCCGCAAGTGGACACAATCACTTTCGACTCGGCTGTATTCACGGGCACCCAGACGATCACGCTCAGCGATGAGCTCGTCATCGACACGGCTGTCTCCATCGCAGGCCCCAATGGTTCGGGCGATTACCTAACCATCGGACGTGACACAGAAAGCACCATAGAGCATCGAATCTTTCACATCACGCATGTTGCGGGGGCAACGCTAAAGGATCTTACACTCACCGGTGGTTCCGCCCCGATCGGCGGAGCGATTCTAGCCGAGGGTGATTTGAGATTGTTGGGAGTCACAGTCGAGTACAGCTTGGCCACGGGGGTTGGAGGTCAAGGAGGGGGTATCGCGGTAAGAACTAATGGCTCAGGCTCTCAGCCGACTCTGCATGTGATCAACTCCATAGTCCAAAACAACCAAGCTGTAGAAGGAGCAGGAATCTACCTCGCTGCAAGTGCCACACTTATTGACAGCAGCACCATCTTGAACAACGGCGTCGATCCCGGGAGCTATACAGGAGCAACCCATGGAGGCGGTATCTTTATGCGCCTTGGTGCAGAGTTAGAGGTGACAAATAGCACAATTGCGAAGAACGAAGCTCGTTCCGGAGATGGTGTCACAGGTTCTGGAGGTGGCATCTACTCGTTCGTAGTGGCTGACGACGTTGTCAGCCTCGCTAGTGTCACCTTTGCAGACAATAAAGCAGATGCCGGCGGTGCACTCTATAGAATTGGTGGCAACGTAGAAGCACACGGCGTTTTATTTTCTCGGAACACAAAACACGTTGACAATACTCCCAATAGTGTAGGGGGTACAAATGTCTTCGATACAGTGAGTTCCTACAATTACGTTGATGCTGGTGGTGCAGGAAATCTGCCGTTGGGACAAGGCAACAATTCAATCGCTGGATCGGGATTAATCGAAGATACAATCACAACTCCTTCAGGTGAAACGCCCTACTACGCTTTGGCTTCAGCCAGTGCAGCTAAAGACAAGATCCCCGCGGCAAATTTCGGTCAGGGTACAAACATTCCGCATCTCGATCAGCTAGGGAACGTTCCAGACTCGAGTATCGAAAATCCAATCAAGCGAGACATCGGTGCCGTTGAGTACAATGGCGCAGAAGATACTACTACCGCCTCCCTTCCTGCCGTTGAAGCCCATATTCTTGAAGACATCAAGTCGGGCGACCGCGTGCTGACCGTTCAGGCAGAGCCCAGTTGGCGGTTGTTTACCTACGCACTCGTCGATCACGAAGCGGGCGTATTTGCCATCGATCCCGACACGGGTGTGGTCTCGGTGGCCGATGATGCGCAGATCGACGCCGAACTCACGCCGGGCTACTTGTTGAATGTCGCGGCGTCCGAAATCAATAATACGGATGCCCCTCCCATCTATGGCGTAGCACGGATCATCGTCGATGACGTAAACGAAGCTCCGCAAGCCTTTGGGCCCTTCAACTTCCAAGTCTCCGAGCATGCGGTCAATGGTGACCTGGTGAGCACAGTCAGCGGCGACGATCCTGAAGGAAACGCGCTGACCTACGAATTGGCAAGCACAAGTTCCGTTTTTGACATCGACGCGAACACAGGTCAAATCACCGTCGCGGATGCTGCGAAGTTGGCCGACAAATCTGCTTTCGATCTGCAAGTGAAGATCGAAGACACTTCCAGCTCGGTGATTGCCAACGTGCACATCGACGTGCTGGCCGCTGCTCCCGTAGAACTAACGGAGCCCACCGCTCTGCAAACGGACTACACGGTATCGCATTCTGGCGAACTTGTTATCAACCCCGCGGCGAGCTTCGTGAACCTCAAGGGAAGCAACTACAAGGTGGTCTACCGCAGCGGTTCAAAGTCGCTGACGGTCGAACATCTCCGTGGTGCAAAAGTCGACACACCGAGCGGTTCGTTGAATCTGTCGCTGGGGAATCTCAGCGTACGTGACGATGGTTCGCTGCTGTTCAACCCCAAAGACAATCTAGTCACCAAGAACCGACTCAAGTCGTTCTCTGCAGACGACCAACACTATTACGAGATTCAGAACTTCTCGTTCGAAGTCATCGATTTGGACACGGGAGAAAAGCTTCACGAGAAAGAGAACTTCAGTGTGAAGGTGACGAACAGTCTGCCGGTGTTCCGGTCGGAATACATGAGCTATCAAAACAGCAAGGAAGAAAATGTCACCACGTATGTGCTTGAGGATCGAATTCGTGTCAATCGCGACAAGACATATCGGATCAACGTCAACGAGATATTCTATGATCCCGATGGCGATCCGATCACTATCGAGAAACTGACCAATGTTGGCCCGCGCGGGTTGGATGATCCAGAGTTTGACGAGAATGGGTCTATACAAGCCGTTTTCGGTGAGAAAACCAATGGCGGCAGCTTCTTTTTTCCAAGGACGCTATACATAGACAAAGATGCTGGCAGCAATCTGAATATTCACCATGATGGAGAATTCAGTGATCATACCAACCCCAGCTCCTTCAGCGACCTAGGGTTTCCCAGTCGCTTCGAGTTTGCCATCGATGTTTCCGATGGCCAACGGAACAGGAAGAAGGAAAAGGTTGGGCCGACGTTTGAGATCAACGTGGCTCCCTGGAACGGTACAGCGGCGGAAGATGAAACACTTGTTCCCTGGTTGGAGACCAGAGAACATATCTACGACTCGCCCGCTCTCTTTTCAGAGGAATGGACTCTGACGGCTAGTGCTCTACAAGCTGGGCGTGATGGAGTAGATTTTCAGGTCGTTGGCGACACCGACGTCGATCTTATTCATGGAACTCTGCAACGGCGTCATGCGCTTGTGCTCGATCGTTCGGGCGGTAACTCAGAAGCGGCTTTGCCTGGACTCATCTACGATTCCGCAACAGCAGACCCTCGACCAGTGATTGAAGTAACTCTTGACCCACCCAACGACTTTGATGTTGAAAGCGATGACTTCCACAGCATCACAGCCAGATTTACTTGGTACGACCATATCAAAACAATCGATGTCGGTGGTACCGCAACACCTCGTAAGCTAGTCTCGGAAGTTCACTACACTGACATCAATGATCTGGACAATCCTGGTTCTAATGCTTGGAAATTCCAATTTCAACCGCCCGAGGCACCGATCTACTCGGGAGTCTACCACTGGGAAGTGGAGTTTGAGATCAACAGCCACGACCCCGAAAATCTCCCTTCATCAGACTACGAGACTCTTCGGATCAAACAAAGTGGCGATACGGCCGTTGTCGCCAATAAGAAAGTCGAAATTAGCGACTTCGCTGGCGGCCCGGCTGCGCGAAACTATACGCCCCGCTTTGGCGATGGGTGGGCACTCGAAGGTGTACCCCAACTGTTTGTGGACTACTATCGAGGTGTAGACAACCTCTCCGGTGAAGATTTTGCACTTGATGACGCCTATCTGCTATGGTTCCCGGGAGAGTCTCCACGAGTCTTCGAGAGAGCTTTTCAAGGTTTCGACCTTTTCGACGGCGAAATATATGCCGACAAGTTCTCACCCCTAGATTTGAGCACAGGCTTGGAAGACCCCAATGAATTCGGAACTCTGACCTCAAGAACGGTCCAGCTCAAGGGAGAAAGCTCTGACACTGAGGCAATTGTTTATGAAAGCCAAGCTGGCACTTCCTACATCTTTACGGAAGCACCAGGAGAAAGCTCCAGTCCTGCTCCCAACTGGGTACTGCGAGAAATCTACACGCCCACCGTAGGCTTGCAATTGAACTACAATGGAACTCAGCTGACTGGCATTGTTTCCGCGGATGGTCAGACGACGACGTTTGGCCAGGATGAAACTAATTTTGGTTATCCAACTGCAAACGGCCAGAGTGTCTCATTCGAGCTCGACGCTCAACATCGCCTGGAGAAGATCGAGCATCAACTTTTCCAGCTCGCCAGTCGAACCAGGATGTTTGACTACGGTTCCGGAAGCTCCAGACTTACAAACGATTCCTGGCATATTGGGTCGAGTAGCACGCAGCAGCGAGTTACCTCCTTCGAATATGACCCTACTCGGCACTTTCTCACAGACATTACCTATGGAAGTGGTAGTGGAGCGACTGAATACACACTATCACCTGCAATCGAAGACGGCCTTTTCAAGCTCACTCTCCAGACCGACGGAATATGGAAGGATACTTTCGCTAATGCCCCCAAGCAGGTTACTTGGCTCGATGATAGCGTACCCGAAGAGGAGCGAATCGTTAGCCGCGTAGCAACCGTTCAACTTGCCACTAATATCCCCGGCGGCAATTGGCTCACGGAGTACACGTTCGATGCCGACAACAATCTCAGCGAGCGTGAAGAACTTTTTGGAACGAGTTTGAGCAACTCTACCTCCTTGACCTCCGAGGCCTGGTCCTACGACGCGCTCGGGGCGGCGATCTCCTACACCGACCCGCTTAATCGCGTCACCTACTTCACCTACGACTACCACACGCCGGTTCATCCTACGCTCGTGGGTGAGCTGACCGATCAGCAAACACCCAACAGCCACGCAGCGCAGTACGACGAAAACGACTTCCGCGGCAATGTGGTCCGCATCGACGACTTCGCAGGCACGACTCGCTTCGTCTACGAAACAGCCGACAAGGCCAAGCGGGCCCACGGGCAACTCGTGCAGGTGACCGACCCCTGGGGTTTGGTCACACAGTACGATCTCAACGAGCGCGGCCAGGTCACCGAACTCCGTCGCGGCGCGGACTACGTCGAGAAATGGGAGCATCACCCTTCCACCGGATCCCATGCGTGGTTGGTCGAGACGCACACCAGTCCCCTCGGGCTGACGACGACTTACACCTACGACAACTCGAGGCGAGTTGATTCGGCAAAGGTTGTTGACGACGGTGCGAATGGTGAAACGACCTTCACGGAATACAGCTACGACGCCAATGGCTATCTCAACCTCGTGACCCTCAACGCTGGTGCCACAGCAGGCGCACCGGATGTCTCCAGGACCGATTACGACTACGACGAGAGCGGTTTGCTGCGTTCACTCGTTGTGAAAAACGGCGATGACGACGCAGTGTCATCGCAGGCCTTTGACTACGCGCCCGACGGATTGCTGACCCGTGAGAGCTACGGTGCAAGCTCCGACTCCACGGTGACCGAGTATGTTTATGACGAGCGTGGACTGCTCACGAAGCGGCGCCACGATCGCAATCGAACATCAGCGACAGAAGACTGGATCGAAACAAACTATACCTACTACACCGACGGCCGACTCAAAGAGACCGAGTTGCCCGACGACACCAAAATTACGGAAAGCTACGACCCGGTCAACTTCACTCAAACGACCAAGACCGAAAATGTGGCGACGCACTCGAGCTATGACACTCCGCTCGACGTCACCGTGAGCGAGGAGACTACGCGAGAGCAGACTTTTGACAAGCTCGGTCGCTTAGTCATGGATTCAAACCCGCTCACCGGCGCATTGACGACCTACGCCTACCACGACGTCCGCTTCGACCTGCCGACGAACGTGGTCGAGACGGTCAACCTGGACGGCGGAGCCACGGGCGATGACAAGCTCAACACCTACTTTGCCTACGACCAGCAAGGCAATGCGGTCTACGAAAAACTCCCGGGGCAGGCCGCGCGAACCTCGAAGTTCAACCGACTCGGTTTTCTCACCGAAACCCAAGTTCTCACCGGCCACGGTGGGAAGTTTGTGTACACCCACGATGCGGTTGGCAACGTAACCAAGCAAACCGAATATCGCCGCGCGGCGGGCGAAGAGTTCCCCGAGATTGGCATCGAGACCGACTACGTCTACGACGAGCAAGGCCGCTTGCGCAGGATCAAGGATACGGCAGACCGTGATGCCAACGGTAATGAGGTGACAAGTACCGGGGCAATCGACTATGCCTTCGGCCAAATTGACGGCAGCGGCCCGCACTATCGCACGATCACCAACACCTCCCGCGAAGGCGTCACCACCAAGCAGTACCTCAACGCAGTCGACCAGGTCCTCCGCGACGAAAACGTCTTCGGCGGGGCGACGGACTATGGGTACGATCAAGCCGGGAATCTGAAGTCGGTTACCGAACGCAATCCCAATGCCGCATTTGTCGACCGAGTTTTCGAGTATTCGTACGATGGCCTCGATCGCATCACCGAATCGATCGAGCGCGGTGTGAGTACGATGAGCAACAACTTGACCACCACGACGGAGTACAACGACACGGATGCCAACGGTTGGGATGTGACGGTTACCGATCCGGAGAACGTGGTGACGCGGAGCCGGTTTGATTCGTTGGGGAACCTTGTTGCGGTACGTGAGGGCCAATCGACGGCGCAACCTGCGGACAACCCCGACCAACTCACGCTCGTGTCCTACGCCTACGATGCCACGAGCAGGAGCACCACCGTCACGACGCGCACCACGAGCCCGCGCGCCGAAGCGAATCAAGCCGCGCACGACGAAACGACGGTCAATCGACAAGTTGTCAACACACTGGGCGACGTGCTGGAAGTGTATGCCCGCACAAGCGACTTGGACGTGGCCGACACTAGCTCGACCGGTTTCGAACTGCGGCAGGCAATGACCTACGCCGCCGCTGGTTTGGTAACTACCAGCACCGACGGCAAGGGGAAGACAACCTCGTTTGGCTACGACCAAGGCGGTTCGGGCTTACCTCTGCTGACTAGCGAGACCAGCGAACAGCAGCTTACCGAGTACACGTACGATTCGGCTGGCAACCGGCGTACCCGCAAGCAGAATTTCGTAAGCAACAACGGTGGCAGCGAAACGACGATCGACAACGGCGTCACTTGGACGTACGACGACTTGGGCCGGGTGACTAAAGAAGAAGTCACGATCGACAACCCGGATTACGAAAGTGCGCCTGATCCGGAAACAATCGAAGTCAGCCGAAACTGGCGGTACGACGGCCTCACGACGGTTTACACCGACCGCAACGGGGTGAACCAAACTTCGATATTCACTCCGGGAGTCAACACCACACAGGTGACAAACGTGTGGACCACCAACGAGAGTAATCCCGAGTACACCTCGACGCTCACCTACAACAAGGACGGCTCTCTGCAGCAAGCGGCAGATAGTTGGCTGACAGGCGACAAAACGGGCGACAGTTCGTCGGTTACCTTCACCTACGACGAATTCGGCCGCAGCGAGTTGACGACCTCCAGTCACACGTTCAACGGCATTTCGTCCACTAGCACGGTCGACGTGAGCGAGTATCATGGAAACGGGGTACGCAAGACGGCCACCATCGCCATCGCCGGAACCGACATCGTGGAAAACGGGTATGAAATTGATGATCGCGGACGCGTGAAGGAGCTCACTCAGTTCGTTAGCGCGGCACCACACATTTGGTTAGGTGAAGGCAAGACCATCACGCTCCAGCACAATTCTAACGGCCAACGCAAGCGGCTGGACCGATTTGATACGCACAACCCTGGTCCATCGACCATCTCCATCAGCCATACCGACTACGCTTACCAGGACGATGGCGGATTGCGTGAAGTCTCCCACCGTCGACAAATCGGCACGGACAGCTCGCACCTGATCGCCCAGCACGTATTCGGCTACGACGCCAACGGGCTGATTGATGCCGTTGGTTCAGCTTATCGCGATAGTGATGCGACCGCCACTTTGCTGCACGACACACGGCATACGCATGTTTACAACGGTCGCGGGAATCTGGTGGCGACGAATGCGGATGTGTCTGGGAATCTGTCAGATGCAACGCCAGGCCATATCGCTTCGCGCGAGGTCGATTCAGGCAGTAACGCCCGCGTGGCGGGTGCTACCTACGGCAATCAAAACCGTTTACTCTCCGACGCGAAGGACACCTACACCTACGACCACGAAGGTCGTCTCACGGAGATCGACGTGAAGGCGAACTCAGGCGTACAGACATTCGACTGGGACCACCGTGGTCTTCTAGTTTCGAGCGTAACGGCAGGCGCTACAGGGTTGGCCGATGCGACCATCGATTTCCACTATGATGTGCTGGGTCGCAAAGTGGCACGCCGGATCGTTGATCCGGCTAACTCTGCGAACTCCACAGAACACACGGTTTACGTGTGGGATGGCCGAGACTTGGCATTTGAATTGGATGCGCTGGCTGGGCCTCAAGAGATCACCCGTGGCTATTTCAATGGCTCGGGTGTGAACGAAGTGTTGGCCGTTGATGGTGTCGCAGGATTTGACACGGTGTGGCAGTTTGCAGATCAGGTGGGCACGGTACGTACCGTAGGAACCTACGAAGGTTCCGACACCTGGAAACTCATGCACCGCAGTCTTGACTCGTTCGGTCAGCAGAACACGTTTTACAACACTACCGACGAAATCTTAGGCGACACCACCGAGGCAGACTTGTTGGCGTCACCTATCATCTTCGCTGGCCACCAGTTCGACGCTGGCGTCGGGCTGTATGACATGCGCGCCCGATGGTACGACGCGCTCCATGGCAGAATGGTGAGCGAAGACCCGTTAGGCGAAGCGGGTGGATCGAGCAACCTGTACATCTACGCTGGCGGTGATCCGATCAACAATATTGACCCGGATGGCGAAGCCATCTTCACGGTAGCGGCGCTCACTGCGGCGGGCGTGTACTTCGGCACTCAAGGCGGTTTCTCGGCTGCGGAAACGGCAGTTGAGTATGCTGCGATTCGTACGTTCGGTACACAAGATGAGATCGACAATTTCTCATTCGTGGCCACGTTTGGAAAGAACTTCGGCATTAATGTCGTAACCGGTGGCTTGGGCAAGGCGAAGACGCTAGGGCGAGTGGGAGCATTCGTCGGACGTCAAGCGGTTGAAATTGGCGGTGACACGGCGTTTGATGTCACTTTTAATGGCCGTGATTTTGGGAGTGCGCTCACGACCAATGCGATTGGAAGCGTGATCGGTGAGGGCATCGGAACGGCGATTGGGTCAGGAGTCCGTGCGTTCAATCGGAACTTTGAGATCGCTGTCAATAATTCGACAGCTTATGCGGGTCTTCCGCTCAACGCCGTCAAATTGATTCGTCGCGCTTCATCTGATCCTGACGCTAATTCGCAAGCGATTCTACGCACGCAGAAAGAGCTCTCTATACTGGCCAACCGTCAAGCTGAAGTAGTCGATCGATTTCTTAGAACTAGTGACTCTAGACTAGCACGAAAGTTTAGAAACGATGAGGTAAACGATCCCAACTTTGCTCAATTAATTAGAGGCCGTGTATTAGATATTCGATTGCGTGGCATACTCCAACGAAACTTTAGGCGAGAAATTAGAGAAGGTCTAGTGCAAATAGATCGAACCGTGCCGGAAACCGGTACACGACTTCGGCCTGACATTTTATTTCGAAATTTGGGCGGTCAAAGCGTTCTTTTTGATTTTGGCTCTGTGTCCAAATTGGACGAGATAAACAAATTTGAGGACTTTGCTGAACTTGTAATTCCTATTGTTCCTGTAAATAGATTTTGACAGAAATGGATCGAGAAATCATTAGACGCTGGCAAGATAATGAGTTTGTTCTAGGAGTACGCAAATTACTCACGAACTTTAGCAAAGATCGTAGTTTCTATGGCCCTTTAGATCTCAAGGGTATCATTGTCGGTTTGGAAGGAGAAATTGAAGGAATTCTACCATTACACGGTTTCGGAACATTAAGCCTTCATGACATTGACATGTCTTGTGCTAGGCTGTCTTGTTCTCTGGGCGGCGGTAAGTATGACAGATTGATTTTCAAAGAGAGCTTCTTCGATACATGCGATTTTTCCGAAAGCATTTTTGTAGAATGCGACTTCAAGTTTGGAGTGTTCTATTGCGCTTCATTTGATGATGCATGTTTTACAAACTGTTGCTTTGATAGATCGAAATGGTCTGCACCGGCACTGTCGGGTTACGGAGGTCGGCGAGCTTCTTTCCGCGAATGCAGTTTCGCTCAATCGCACTTCGAACTATTGCACTTTCGTGCAACCCTATTTGAGAATTGTTCTTTTGCAGATGTAGTTTTTAGGGATTGTGATCTTCGGGGAGTCAAGTTCAAATCTTGTGATATCCAGACGGTAGAATTCATTGACTGCAATTGTGACGGAATGATTCAAGATGGAAAACCAGTTGACGGATAGACCGAAACTTGGAAGAAGCGTTCTCTCTTTGAAAACTCGGTAAATTTAAGACTTGTCCGGATCAGACTTCGACCGGGCTGGGGCGAGAAAGCGCCTCGGCCCGGTAGTCTGCTTGTCAGCGCGGACTGAGTCACCAAGCAAACTGAGTTCCGCCGCGCTGCTGAGGAAGATTTCCCGGAGGCAGAAGATGCCATCGCCACCAAGTTCGTTTACGACGAGCAGGGCCGTCTACGCCGGATCGAAGATACGGCCGATCACAATGAGGTCACACGCACCGCAGCAATCGACTACGCGTTCGAGAACTACAACAGCTCGCACCACCGCACGGTGACGAATACTTCGCGGGAGGGTGTCGAGACCAAGCAATACTTCAACGCAGTCGATCAAGTCCTCCGCGACGAAAACGCCTTCGGCGGGAAGACTGACTACGAGTATGACCTTGCGGGGAATCTGACGGAAACCACCATTGATGTCACTGAAAGTGCCAATGTCTTCGATCGCTCGACGACTTATGAATACGATGGACTAGATCGAGTAACCGAGATGCGGCAACACGGTAGCGTCGATCTTGTTACTGAAAACCAGTACAACGATACTGACGCCAACGATTGGGATGTGATCGTCATTGATGCGCGCAACAATCAAACGAAGTTGCGCTACGACTCGCTGGGCAACCTCGTGGCAACGCGGCAAACAGGACCTGGTGGCGAGGCAGTGGACGATCCGATTACACTCTACTCCTACCACTACGATGCCAGTCGGCGTGCTTATGCCGTGTCGACTCGCTTGACGAGTGAACGGGCGGAGGACGATCTGGTAGCTCACTGGAATGACCCAGAGATGCGTGATTTCACCGAGACGCGCGTTAGTCGGCAGGTGATCAACACGCTAGGTGCTGTTTTGACCACAGCAGTCGTTTCTGGTGGACTTAAACCGAGTAATCACAGCACAGAGCCCGACAAAGCCAGCAGTGCCGACCTGCTGGACGGTTTTCAACTGCGTCAGAATCTGGAATATAATCACGCCATCCAGGTCAGCGCCATCGTGGAGCCTGTACCGGGGCATGGGGCTCAACACAAGCGCAGTACGTTCAATTACGACCAGCACGGCTCAGGCACCAATCAGTTGCTCCGCCAAGTCGAGGCCAATGGTGAGACTACCAAATACCAGTATGACTCCGCCGGCAATCGCCTGGAAACTCGTCAACTCCGCCGCGACGGCCAACCGGATAATCTCACTACCTTCACATACGACGATCTGGGCCGCGTGCTGAGCGAGATTACCACGGTCGACACGCAGGACGCCGGCGGCGAAGTAACCGGTGAACATGACGTGACGCGCTCGTGGCAGTACAATGGACTCACAACGACGTACACCAACCGCAACGAAATTGAGACGGTTACTACTTTCAATCCCGCGGCCAAGACGAATACGGCCACGACGACTGACGGCGGATTGACCCACACAGCGACGACGACATTTTACTCCGACGGCTCCGTGGAAAGCATTGTGGATAGCTACAGCGGCAGCGGATCGCGAGTCGGCGATGGTTCGTCGATTGAATATGCTTATGATCAGTATGGCCGTCGCGATCTCACGATCAACAATGGCCTGGCGGGCACCGAGTTTTTGGACGATGACCTGCCCAAGACGACACTCGAAAACACGTACCACGCGACGGGCCACCGCGACAGCGACACTTGGAAATTGGGCACGACGGACATTCTTGTGCTGACCAATACGTACAATCTCGACAAGCTGAATCGGACAGAGCGCCTCGAGCAAGAGATTGCTGCGAGCACGTCGCCCTGGACCGCAGGAGCGCGGCCTGAAGACAAGGCGATCGAACTGTTTTACAATGCCGACGGTCGCCTCCAACAGTTAAATCGATTTGACGATGATGCACTAGCCGCCAACTTGATCAGTTTTTCGAAGTACCGCTACGCGGACGAAGGCAACGTTGCAAAACTGTCGCACCACCGCACGGCCGGGGGCAGCAACCCGCTGCTAGCAGAATATCTGGACACGCACGACGCGCAAGGCCGCCGCGAGACGGCGGGGCAGTTGTTCAACAACGGCGCGGGCACGGAAGTGCTCGATACGCAGGTGCGCTTCCACTACGACGCTCAAGACCAAGTGATTGGCACCGGGCCGGTCCATGATAGTGAACTCGTGGACCTTCAACCGGCCAACACCGGCACGCAGCCAATCGACGAGACGGGCAACCGCCTGCGCGTGGAAAGTACCATTGGTCGTGACAACCGTCTTCTGCAAGATGCTCTGTACAGCTACAAATACGATGATGAAGGCCGGCTGACGCTCCGCACGGAAATCTCCTCGGGTGACACGTACCACTACGAATGGGATCACCGTGATCTCTTGCTGTCGGTGGAGAAGGTCCAGCAAGGCACCGGCACGGTGCTCTCGCGCGTCGACTATGGCTACGACGCGCTGGGCCGGCAGATTGGGAAGCAAGTGACCGGGGGTGAGAGTGAAGCGTATGTTTACGACGGCAACGACCGAGTGTTCACGATCGATTTGGTCACTGACAAGATCGACACCAGCTACTTCCGCGCTCCCGGTGGGCAAGTTGCAGCGGTGGATCAAGCGGGCGAGACCATTTGGACCTTGCCTGACTTGGCTGGCACTGTTCGATCAGTAGCCAGCGAGAGCGGTGGCACCTGGCAAGTCGTGCATCGCGAGTATGATCCGTTTGGACTTCAAGAACCATTTCCATCGACCGACAATTCTCAAGAATTGCTCACTGGCGACACAGGTGCGACGCACCTCGTAAACGCACCGCAGTTCTTCGCCGGGTTCGAATGGGATGAAGATATCGATCTCTATTTCATCGGTAGCCGAGCATACGACCCCTTACACGGTCGGTGGCTTAGCGACACCGGCGCGGAGAACGGCTATCAGTTCAGGGACAACAATCCCGTGCGGGAACGGGTGATTGGTGCGACGGAAACGGTCGTCGGCAACTACGACGTTGGCATCCTGCCGGAGATTATCAACCGGGGCATCGGTGAAGGATTTCGCGCCACGGTTGGTGACGAGTATCTCAGCAGGGCTTCAGACGCCGAATTGGTGACGGTGCTGGCGGCAGGACTTGGCGCAGGCGCAGCGGCAGGAGCTGCCGCGGCTGCTGCTGCGTATGGATTAGGGACCGTGGCAACGGGTGCGTTGGTCGGAGCCAGCAGCGGTGCGGCAGAGTATCTCGGTACAACACTAACTGCCTCGGCATTCAATGCGGCAACGGGACGAGGTGGCGATCCTGGTCCAACACTTGGCGGCCTGGCGTTTTCAACCGTCGGGGGAGCACTCACCGGCGGCGTATTGCCACTGGCTGGTGCGGCAGGAGGAGCCGCATTGCGCTCGGCAGGCGGCGCGGCGCGGAGTTTTGTGGTTGATACGGGCCTGCCATTCGCGCGTTCGACGGCTCGTCTTGCAAGCCGAATTCGAGTCGAGTCATTTGGAATCCACGGCGGTTTGCCCATTCCGCGCAGGATTTACTTGGCAGCAGTGGATGAGGCTCTAGAGGCTGGTGAACTAACGATACGCGCTGGCCATCAGCAGATCAAGCGAATTATATCGCTGCCAGAAGTCCACCACCTGGCCACGGATAAAGGGCCATTGCGAAGGCAACTGTCGGAGATTCTTGACCAGGCCGGTCTCAGCTTCGACAGCCCCTTCAACAAAGTGAAGATTCCCGGCCATCAAGGGCCGCATGGAATCTTTAATCAGATTGTGCTGCGAAGATTGCAAGATGCGTCTAGGGGCAAGGTGGGTGCCGAACTCCGGCAAGCAGTCACCGATGAATTGCTCGACCTTCGTTATCGCGCCAAAAAAGGCGATCTACTGGACCTGCTCAAGGCGCGGGCTTCAAAGGCTGAGGTCCGAGAATACCAATGAGCTACTTCGACCTTACTTACGAAGGCTTCGAGGGCGAGCAGTGGGGAGTCTCAATTCCACCGATCAGGCCCGGTGAAACTGAATGGTGGGACGTGTGGGCATTTAGCCGCTGCGAAACATATACGGGGCCGGTGCCAATCCTGGGGGAGGAATACGAAGGACCTGAAAGGCGAACTGCTTTCACTTGGTGCAGTTTCAACGCGTTCGTCGTGTCCCAAGCGATGGGCAAGGTAATGCAGTCCGTGGCTCCTGAGAGTATCCAACTGGTGCCTCTCGTCATCGACGATGAGCCCTCCGGCCAGTGGTTCATTCTCAACGTTCTGGATCAGGTCGCCTGCATCGATCACAAGCCATCGAAGGTAGAGTGGGGCGTCCGCGACGGCAAAGAAAAGATCATCAGCGTCTACTATCTGGAGATAGACGAACAAAAGGCTGCCGGTCATCACATCTTTCGGCTCGAGGAGTTTCCTGTGCAGGTGTTGGTCTCTCAGGAAATGGCGGACGCAATGAACCAGAGCGGACTGGACGGATTTCACTTGGCGCCACTTCCCTGGAGCGTTTTTGGTCCGTTCTAGATGGTGCGAGTAGCATGATCAACAGCTTGACATTCACCACGACCGCTTACAACGACACGAATGCCAACGACTGGGACGTGACGGTCACCGACCCGGAAAACGTGGTCACACGCAGCCGGTTTGATTCGCTCGGCAATCTGGTTGCCGTGCGGCAGGGCCAATCGACAGCGCAACCTGCTGACAACCCCGACCAACTCACGCTCGTTTCCTACGCCTACGATGCCACGAGTAAGGCCACTACGGTTACCACGCGCACCACCAGCCCGCGTGCCGAAGGCAACTTGGCAGGGCACGATGAAACGACGGTCACGCGACAGGTGCTGAACACGCTCGGCGACGTGCTGGAAGTGCATGTCCGCACGAGCGCCCTGGACGTTGTCACTGAACCCCACCATTTGCGAGTTAAAGAACCCGAAGTGTTACGCGTTTACCCTGTTGTGAACTTTTAGGGATTAGGTCGCCTGTGGCGACCATTTCCCTAAGTCGTCGACATTCACGATCCTCAAAGTTTTTCGCTTTGTGGGAGCCGAGTGTTGGCGAAATTGACAAAGGAAGAAATCGTGACACTTCAAGTTCTTCACACGAAAGGGGAATCGAAACGAGCCATTGCCCGGCGACTGAGCGTAAGCGAAGGCACCGTTCGATACCATCTGCGTCGGCAAGCCAATTCCGCCAGCGACGGGCGTCAGAAACAGGCGCTCATTGAGAGCCTCGGGCTGAGTGAGGTCGTACAGCATTGGTGGCAATCACAAACGGAGGTTCTGCCAGACGGGCGCTCGCCGAACGTGCATGGCCTGTGGCAGCATCTGGTCCATGAGCACGAGTATTCTGGCTCGTACAAGTCGGTGCGGAAGTATGTGCGCGCGAAATTTCCCGCACCGAAGTTGCGTCCGTTCCGACGGATTGAAACGCCGCCAGGAGCGCAAGTGCAAAGCGATTGGTTGGAAGAGAAGGTCCAGCTTGACGGCGTGCTGACCAAGATCTACGGCTTCATCATGACGCTCAGTCACAGCCGCATGACGGCAGTCATCTGGAGTTTGAGTATGAATCAGCTTGCCTGGCATCGCGTTCATAACGAGGCCTTCCGACGACTAGGCGGCGTAGCAGCCGTGAATCGCATCGACAACCTCAAGACGGGTGTCGCTCATGGCGCTGGTCCCTGGGGGAAGATCAACGAAAGCTACCGAGCTTACGCGCGGACGATGGGATTTCATGTCGACCCGCATGAAGTACGGAAGCCCCAACAGAAAGGCAAAGCCGAACGGCGCGTATCAGCAGCCAGGCAGCGTTTGGACCTCAAGCGTAGCTTTGCTTCACTCGCTGATCTGCAAGCCCACACCGACGCACGGCTCGACCGTGATGCCAAGACTCGCAAGTGCCCAGTGACGGGGAAGAGCGTGTACGACACTTGGCAAGCGGAAGCGCAACTGCTGCGTCCGTTACCTGCAACACTCCCTGAACCGTTCGATTTAATCCGAACCTGCCCGGTGCACAAGGACGCGACGATTCGCTTTGAGGGCCGCACCTACACGGTCCCATTTCGCTACGTACACGGCACCGTGGAAGTCCGTGGTTGCAGCGGCTTCATTCAGATTGTCGATCGCAAAGACGGGCAGATTGTGCAGCAATACCCGCGTCAAACCGAGCAACTCTTGCTGATCGATCCTGCCTGTTACGAAGGCCCCTCGCCGCCCAATCTGAATGCTCCTCGGCCACTCGGAAGAATGGCTCGCAAGCTTGATGAGGTTGCTGCGTTGCCGGTTCAGTTGCGCTCTATCGACATCTACGCTCACGTGGCGGAGGTGGCACGATGAAGATTGCTCAAACTCGAAAGCTGCACGCTGCTGGCATTCTGCCGCAGCCTGCGGCAACCGACAATGTCGAAGCACTGCGTGAACGACTGGATGCCTTGCGATTAGTATTCGCCGCCGAAGGGCTCGATGACTTGCTCAGTCAGTCCTTGAAAGAAGACTGGAGCACGGCCGTGTTTCTCGATGCTCTACTGCGTCTGGAGCTGGAACGTCAAGAAGAACGACGTGTGGCACAAGCCATCCGGATCTCGCACTTGCCCACGGGCCCGACGATCTCGAATTTTGATTTTGCCTTTCAACCGTCGGTCTCACGAAGTCAGGTCGAGACGTTAGCCACCGGACAGTGGATTCGCGATGGCCAGGGCTTGCTGCTGCAAGGACCGCCGGGCGTTGGAAAAACCCATCTGGCTGTAGCATTGGGCCTGCGAGGAATTGAGACTGGCTTCTCGGTGAGTTTTTATCGTCTGGACGAGCTGATGCATCAATTGAAAAAAGATGCCGAGTTGAGTCCGGCCAAGCTCAAGTACCGCAAGTACATGGCGGTGAATCTGGTGATCATTGACGAGTTCGGTTATCAGCAACTCGATCGCGAGGAATCAAATCTGTTTTTTCGCGTGGTGAACTATCGTTATGCCAAGGGTTCATCGACGGCGATCACGACCAACAAAGGCATCGCCAGTTGGCCGTCGGTGCTGGCCGACGACGAGGTGTTGGCCGGAGCGATTTTGGATCGTTTGTTGCATTCAGCAACGGTCCTCAACATTCGAGGCCGCAGCTACCGATTAAAAGAACTAGACGCCCAGTTCGATCAGCAAGCCGCCACAACCTCGGGAGGCTCCGAGGAGCCAGCCATCGTGGCCGTAGAATCAGCAATCCCCGCGAACCCACCGGCGGGGTCCACCCCCTGAGCGAAAATTTTGAAAAACCCCCGCGCGCGGGGGTTTTTCAAAAAGTCCAGAGCCTACGGCTCTGGCACCCGTGCGTAACAGTTCAGGTTCACCAACTGCGTAAAGGTTCGGGTTCAGTGACACTAGTCTTCGAAGTCGACATGTCCGCGGGTGGCAAGATCACACGTGGTTACTTCAACGGTGTGACAACCAACGAAGTGCTGGCCGTCGATCAAGTCTTCAACACCAATCAGATCGACACCGTCTGGCTCTTCCCGGACCACGCTGGCACGGTCCGCACCGTCGGACGCTACGACAGCGGCGAGAACTGGGACGTGTTTCACCGCAACATCGACCAGGTCGGCAACATCAGCTTCAACTTCGCCGGCAAAGACGAAAACAAGCTGGGCGATACTGGCGTCGAGGTGCTGGATGAAGCGCCGATTTACTTCGCCGGTCATCAAGGTCACAAGCTATTGATGCTCTATGATACCGGTGATCGCTGGTACGATCCGCGCTCGCAACGCTACCTGATCGAGGACCTGCGCGGCTATGCAACAGGTGCTGAGAATTTGTATGTCTACGGTGGTGGCGATCCGGTGAATGTGTATCTCGGCGAGCGACGTCCTGAATTCTCATTTAGTGCAGGAGCGCACGGATTGCTGGGCCTGGGCGGTTTAGTGCCGGGCGCGGGAGTAGTATTTGATTCTCTCGACGCAGGACTCTATTATGCAGAGGGCAACTTGACCGACGCAGCGTTCAGCGCGGCAGCGGCAGTACCTGGACTGGGGTATGCAGCAAACGCCGCACGTGGAGCCAACACGGCCAGCCGTCTCTATCGTGCCTCCCATGTATTCGATGTCGGGGCGAATCTCGCCGAATCGAGCTACTATGGCCTGCAGGGATATGCCTCTGGCAATTCGCTGCAGTTGGGACTGAGCGCGTTTGGATTCGTTGTCAATGCGCGTGCCGCAACGGGTATCATCAGTGATGGTGCAAGAGCATTCAATCGCAATTTTGAGATTCGATTTGATACATCAGGTGTCTACACTCAATCTTTATTCGGAGGGATTCGACCGCCGTTCAATATCCACCGCCGAGCACCGTTGGCTCCGGATGAAATCCGCTTTTTAGATTTGCAGAGAGATACAGCTAATCGAAGTGCCAGCCAGGTTTCAGGATTGGGCACGAGTGGAGAAACCATTTCTACATCTGTTGGCAAGGAAATTCACAAAACGTTTGCGGATTCTAGACGCGCTAGTGGCAATTTCGACTTGGTACATGTTCCGATCAGAAACGTTGATGGTAGCATTATTCTAGTCCCACGGCGCATCGATCTTAAAACAGGCAGAACCATCATCGAAGCAGGATTGCAAGAAGCAATACCAGACGCCGTTAATTTTGAACGTCGTTTGATTATTGACGATAAACCTCTTGGGAGACCACTGGCGAAAGATCGTCAAGAAATCATTCGTTTCATCGAGGCATTTCGCCAAAGAGAAGGTCACTTGCCAACTACGATAGGGATCCAGCGATACGATTCAAGGACGGGTCAGCCTATTCAGACGGACTTGCACACGCCTCAAGATTTTCTGCCGGGGAGATAGCAGATGCTACACAAGGCGTTTGAGTTTGACTTCAAATCATTTGATAAAGAACTTCGACCGATATTGGTAGATGCAATTTTCAATGACAATTGCGACAACCTGGCCGAATTTATACGAGTGAACAAGAATTCGATTTCCGATCCTTACGAAGGATCGGCACTCAATGAAGCTTGGGAGACGATGATCGAGCCGAAAGACGCTCATCAATATGGAGACTTTGCATTGACACGGTACTATTCTCCTAAGAAAGACATAGGTCTTGGTTCGTCGTGGGAATCTGTCCAGCAAATAATTGTTGACAAATGTGAAATGTCGGTATCACCAATATTAGGGGTAATAGTAGGTCCAGCTAATGACCCTTTTGATCCAGGAAAAATGGGATCGTATTTTCAGGATATTGGTTTGGCCAAGTCAAGCCTAAAGCATTTGAAAGCACTCGAGAAAATACATCAAACGAGGGAGCTGAGGTGTGCCATCGAATTGCTCAAAACTATAGTGAAGGTTGGCAAGGGTCTCTACGTAACATTCTAAAGACGCTAGTGCCGTAGTGCCGGCCCCGAAACGATCGACGTGGATCGCCAGTGGCGGCATGAAGGCCTCACGACGGTTTACACGGACCGCAATGGAGTGAATCAGACGTCGACCTTCACTCCAGGCGTGAATGCCACACAGGTGACCGAGGTGTGGACCACCAACGAGAGCAACCCCGAGTACACCTCGACGTTCACCTATAACAAGGACGGCTCCCTGCAGCTAGGGGCAGTTAGTTGGCTGACCGGTGATAAAACGGGCGACAGTTCGTCGGTCGCGTTCACTCATGACGAATTCGGCCGCAGCGAGTTGACGACTTCCAGCCACACGTTCTACGGGGTTTCGTCCACTAGCACGGTCGACGTGAGCGAGTATCATGGAAATGGAGTACGCAAAACGGCCACCCTCGCCATCGCCGGGACCGACATCGTGCAAAACGGCTACGAAATCGACGACCGCGGACGTGTCAAAGAACTCAGCCAGTTTGTGAGTGTCGCGCCACACGTCTGGCTCGGTGAAAACAAGGCGATTACCCTAACCTACAACGCCAACGGCAAACGTAAGCGACTGGACCGATTTGATACCGATCTGCCAGAACTTGAGACCGTGTCCATTAGCCATACCGACTACGCTTACCAGGACGATGGCGGATTGAGTGAAATCTCCCACCGTCGACAAGTCGGCACCAGCAGCTCGCACCTGATCGCCCAGCACGTCTTTGGTTATGACGCCAACGGGCTCATCGATGCCGTTGGCTCGGCTTACCGCGATGGTGCAGGAACTCTGCTGCACGACACGCGGCATACGCATGTGTACAACGGGCGCGGGAATCTGGTGGCGACGAATGCGGATGTATCTGGAAACTTGGCCGATGCAACGCTAGGCCATATCGCTTCGCGTTCGGTCGATGCAGCCAGTAACGCCCGAGTGGCGGGTGCAACCTACGGCCACCAAAACCGTTTACTCTCCGACGCGAAGGACAGCTACACCTACGACAGCGAAGGGCGTCTCACACAGATCGACGTGAACGTAAACTCTGGAGTCCAGCAATTAACTTGGGACCACCGGGGGTTGCTGGTTTCGAGCATAACGGCGGGCGCCACGGGGTTGACTGATGCGAATATCGAATTCCACTACGATGTCCTGGGACGCAAAGTCGCACGCCGCATCGTTGATCCGGCAAACTCTGCGAACTCCACAGAACACGTGGTGTACGTGTGGGATGGCCGAGACTTGGCCTTTGAAGTCGATGCTCTGGCTGGGTCTCAACAGATTACGCGTGGCTATTTCAACGGCCCGGGTGTGAACGAAGTGTTAGCCGTCGACGGCGCTAGTAGTTCCGATACGGTGTGGCAATTCGCCGACCAAGTGGGCACGGTGCGTACCGTAGGAATCTACGAAGGTTCCGACACCTGGAAACTCTTGCATCGCAATCTCGACTCATTCGGTCAGCAGAACACGTTTTACAATACTACCGACGAAATCTTAGGCGACACAACCGAGGCAGACTTGCTGGGGTCGCCAATCCTCTTCGCCGGCCACCAGTTCGACGCAGGTGTCGGCCTCTACGACATGCGCGCCCGCTGGTACGACGCGCTCCATGGCAGAATGGTGAGCGAAGACCCGTTAGGCGAAGCGGGTGGTTCGAGCAACCTGTACATCTACGCCGGCGGCGATCCGGTCAATAACATCGACCCGGATGGCGAGGCGATCTTCACCGCAGCGGCGCTCACTGCGGCGGGCGTGTACTTCGGCACTCAAGGTGGTTTCTCGGCTGCGGAAACGGCAGTTGAATATGCCGCCATTCGCACCTTTGGTAGTCAAGATGAGATCGACAATTTCTCCTTCGTGGCCACGTTTGGTAAGAACCTTGGCATTAACGTCGTAACCGGTGGCTTGGGCAAGGCGAAGACGCTAGGTCGGGTCGGTGCCTTCGTGGGGCGACAGGCTATCGAGATTGGCGGAGATACGGCGTTTGATGTGGCTGTGAATGGTTGCGTTTTTGTCAGTGCACTGGCGAGCAATGCGATTGGAAGTGTGATTGGTGAAGGGATTGGCTCGGCGATCGGCTCTGGCGTTCATGCGTTTAACCGGAACTTCGAGATTCGGTTTGACACCTCAGGCGTCTACACGCAAACATCGCTCTTCGGCGTTCGCTCGCCATTCCATTTCCAGCGTCGGGCGCCGCTGGCACCTGATGATTATCGAATCCGGGGTTTGCAACATTCTGTAGTTGAGAGACGCAGCAGTTCGGCGTTGACGTCAGAGCAAGCGGAGGATTTAGTTTCCAGCGTTACGGGCGTACCGGTAAATCGCGAGGCTCTGGACGACACACTATTCCAGGGACTGGGCCTGGGGGATTTCGGATTCCAGACTTGCAGGTGAGAGGCTCAGATGGCTCCGTCCGTGTAAGAGGCACTGTAGTTGAAGTAAAAGTCAACTCAAGTGGCGTATTCGGCGGTCTATCAAGTAGATCACGTGCGCAGATTCGAGATTCTGTTGCATTTGTGAGAAGACTTAGAGCGAAAAGTTCGCTGATAAGAGACCCTGAACTAAGAGCCAAGCTTGAGTCATCGCTCGTTGAAGTTTTTTCGGATGCAAAACAACCTACCCGTGGTGAGTTTGCGAAGCTTGCAGAAGGCCCCAACCCACTGATAAGATTTCAACGAATTCCCACCAGCGGTAACGGAGGTTCGCGATGAATCAACTTGAGCAGATGCTTGACGGAGCCTGGAGAGTCAAAGAGCTCGCGTTCTCGGTCGGCAGTGTTAAAGAGGACATCGACAGACCTGAGTTTCTATGGTTCGACAATGGAACTCTGGTTGCAGGAGATCGGTCAGCCGCATGGGATACTCCATACACGCTGCACGGGGGAGTCTTTCCTGCAGGGATTGAGGTCGAACGGACTGACAGGTTTGAACAGTGGATGCAGAAGGGCGTAGTTAGCGTAAATGACGACATACTTCGATTGTGTCTGGGAAAGACGCCAGCTAGCGAAATCCCTACATCGCTGAACGTAAAATCGGAAGAGGATGCAATAATATACACGGCTGAAAGATGTGAAGAACCGATACCTGAGTAACATCTAAACTTTTGACATACGAAATCACACGCGGCTACTTCAATGGCCCCGGGGTGAATGAAGTATTTGCGGTCGATCAAGTCTATAACACGAACCAAATCGACACTGCCTGGCTGTTTGCTGATCATGTTGGCACTGTGCGCACCGTTGGCACCCACACATCGGGGGACAACTGGCAGGTGCTGCACCTCTCAGCCCCATGCCACGAACAAACCTTTGGTGCCCCGGAAACAGACGTCCATAAACGTGTTGTGCTACAATCGTAAGCACAGGTCTGATAAACGGTGCGTTAGCGTATTCTACCGTTACTTGTGTTCCGACTGAAGCCTACCAACAGATCCGATCCATGCCTAGAATCTTGCTCGCTTGGGAACTTGGTGGTGGTTTAGGACATGTTGGTCCCCTAAGAGCGATTGCAGCGGAACTGGTGCGTCGAAGTAACATCGTCTCAATAGCTACTGTCCCAGCAAATGCAGAGCTTTGCCGTCAGGCATTTGCTCAATCGAACGTAGAAGTCCTCGAGGTGCCGACATTACCAATCGCCGAAAAACGGCTGAAGATCCCCTGCACCTACAGCGACATCTTGCACGACTCCGGCTATTCATCGGCAGAACATGTAACCAGAATTGTTGGCGAGTGGCTCAAGTTGCTCGATCAATATGCCCCTGATCTAATCCTTGCAGATCACAGTCCCAGCGCGCTCTTGGCCACCAACTCGCGCGACTTCGCCAGAGCAACGGTCGGCACCGGTTTCCTTAGCCCGCCTGACATCAGCCCGTTGCCCAGTCTGCTTCCAGAAATACCGAAGCCCCACTGGGCAGAAAACGTCGAAAAAACGGTACTTGAGAGTATGAATATAGCTATTGCAACGCATGGGGGCCAGCTTCTGCAGCGCGTGGCTGAGCTTCTTGCACGAGTTGATCGTCAGTACGTCCTCACGTTTGAAGAGCTTGATCAATACGGACCCTGGCGTAATCTTAAGAGGTCGAATTCTGGATACTGGATTCCTTTCGGTACTCTACCAGGCCAGATCTGTGATTGGCCTGAGGTGACTTCAGATTCAAGAACTGCCCAGAGAGTATTTGTGTACTTGCGCGACCATTCTGGAGAGACGCCATTATTGAAAGGGCTAGCTTACAAGAAAATTCCGACAATATGTTACTCTCCGCGAATGAGTAAATCTAACATGGCAGAATTTTCCAATTCAAGTGTTCGAGTCAGCTCCACGCCAATTGATCTCAGACTAATCGCGAAGGAATGCAGTGTCGCGGTGCTTAACGGAGGGCACGGAACCGTATGCAATTTTTTCCGCGTGGGCGTGCCAATGCTGATACTCCCGCTAACGCTAGAACAACGACTGACCGGCCAACGCCTTAAGGAATTGCGAATCGGCGATTGTATTCCCAACGGCAACCTAAATGCGATCGGCAGTGCTTTGGAACGGCTATTAGAAGACTCCAGCTACAAGGAATCCTTTGAAACAATTGAACTTCGGTACTCTGCCAATACGGAAGAGACCGCAATATCAGCTCTGGTTGACGATGTTGAGGATCTACTTCCGGAGGAGAACATGTAGGCAGTCTTGATTCATCGTGAACTGGAATTGCCCGGTTGCTCCGTTAGCGAGACAAGGGTTTGTATTGGACGGCTATCGCCGCATTTTTTGCGTTCACGCAGAGCAGGAGGCATTTATTGCCATCCTCCTGCACCACCCGGCTAGCCCCTTCTGCCGTTGTCAGGCGGCGGTCACTTCTTCGCGTTCCTGCTGACGTTTGCGAGCACGCCGCGCTCTGGCCTCGGACAACTTACGATCTCGCTCCGCGAAGATCGCTTGCTCACGACCAGCCAACTTGTACGCTGGCGTGACGTAACCAATCGCACTGTGCAAACGGCTGTGATTGTAATTATCTACGAAGCGTTCGACCAGTTGTCTCGCTTCTTCAAACGACAGCGGCACGTGCTGGCGGATGCAATCTTGCTTGATGGTCTAATGCCAACGCTCGATCTTACCGTTGCTCTGCGGCTAGTAGGGTGATGTCTTCAGCGGCACGTGCTGGCGGATGCAATCTTGCTTGATGGTCTAATGCCAACGCTCGATCTTACCGTTGCTCTGCGGCTAGTAGGGTGATGTCTTCACGTGCGTCATGCCCGAGAACCCAACGTCCATTCAGAGTTCCTCAGTGGCTTTTTTTGCCTTGACGTTCTCCTCCATCAACTCTGCGATCACTTCGTGTTTATTGATCAGCTTGGCCTGAAGCTGAGGCAAGAGAACTTGAACTATGCGAATGCCTAAACCTTGGTTCCGCAAGCAGAACCAAACTTGGTATGTCGAGGTTAGTGGCAATCAAATCAATTTCGGTAGGGAAAGAGAAGCCGCCTTTGAAGAATACCACCGGTTGATGGCCAATGGCGTTACCTGACCGCAGTTGAACTGTTCGCCAAAGCTTAGACGCATAAACCCCGTGTACAGGTCCCGAATTAGTGGGGGCTCGTCAGATCTGAGGCATACGCAATGCTCACAAGCGTCCATGAATGTTCTCTCTTGTGTCGTTGGGCCTCTGATAAAGTTTTTGGCTAACCTTCCGGCCAGACTTGGTCTCGCAGCCACTCGTATAGCCGCCTCCCATTTCCTGTTGAGACTGCGACGCGTTGACCAACGTGGATCTGCTTGCTTTGCTCTCGATTGAGGCTTGCGATAATCGAAATCTGGGGGGTGCTGAAGTTGATTTCACCAGATTCGTCGTTCACAACGTCAAGTGGCCCGCCCAGGTGTGCTCCGAGAGAACTACTACTAGCGCTTCGAGTAAGTCGTGGAAGAATCGAGTCAACCTCCGCGGAACCGGCGTAGCCTGTCGGGCTGAGGAATCGAACGGCATCGCCTCGGGAGAAATTCTCCATCAATTTCGGATCAACAAGTAACCGAAGTCTCTTTGATTCGTCCTGTCCGACCGCGGCAATCTCATCACCTTCTGCGAAGTAGGAACCCAATAGGTTACTAAGGTCCTTTGCAGAAACTATTCCAGTGGTCGGTGCTCGCACTTCCAAAGCTTCGACCGCGACCGATGCATGATGAAGCTGCTCTTTCGCCGCCGCGAAGTCAGTTTCGGCCTGTTTCAGTTCACGCATGTTCTGACGCGATCGAGCAGCCCGAATAAGCAACTGCAGGCGGCGGCACTTTGCCTCAAGTTCCGCGTGGCTTTCAAAAAGCGAATCGTTTCCGAGAGTAAGTAGCAGTTCGCCAGCCTCGACGTGCTGGTTGTCAGCCACATGCACCTTCTTTACGAATGCAGCTGTAGGACTACGTATGACAGCCGGTGGATCGTATTCGACTACAGCGTGGGAAACTGTGTTCGCTGGTAATGGTAACAGGAAGACTAGCGATGCAAGTGCCCCGCAAACGATCGCAGGTCGAAGGAGTCCCACTGCTGCACATGTTGCGGTATTATGGCCCACATCCGGCTGTTGCTGACGATAGGTTCGCCTCATCGGGCCCCCGAAAGACCGCCACATTGTCCACCCTACCAAGATCAGGCCGAGCCACTCTAGCGCCCAGATCACATAGCCCCCGATCGCTGCGAACGTCAACATTCTCCAGATGAAGGAAGCGATTCCATAGTACTTTACAAGCGGAGAGACGGGCTGGCTGGCGGTTGACGTTCTGCCCAGAAACAATTGGCTTAAGAGTTTGTGAACATAACTGCCACCACGCTGATAAAGGTTGTCGGTCTTTAGCAATTCGCTGAGCGCATAGTACCCATCGAATTTCATCAGTGGATTGAGATTGAAGACGATTGAGGCAACGCCAAAGCTGAGAACCAGGTGAGCGGCAACAAAGTAGGCTGATGCCGAATCTAAGCTCAGTGCCACCAATACGGCAATAGACGTGGCAACGCACTCTACGGCTACCCCTGCCAGCGCAACATGTATTCTTGCAGACCGCGAAGGAAAGCGGCGGCTCTCTGAGACATCAACAAACGGAAGTGGAGCACCACAGATAAACATGACACCACATTGGCGTACACGACCACCATAGACCTGGCAGGCAACACAGTGGCCAAGCTCATGAACAATTTTGAGGCCGATGGCTGCGATTGCCAGTGCGATACCACCGGATGGGCTAATAAGATTTGCATAGGCAGCACTGAATGAGGTCCAGTTTGCCATCAATCCCACGCAGGCGACGCTGACCAGTAGGACTGCTATCCATCCAGTGTGGCGCACCAGCAGCGACTTAAGCGGCTCAGTCAGTCGTCTGACCAAGGGGTCAGCGGTGCCGAAAGACACACGGAGGAACAATAGGTCTGTTTGCTTAGTCACACCAGATTTATGTTGAGCATTAACATCAGAGTTACCATCGTCCGTCTCGATCAGGCGCCTCTGATACAGCCAGGCTAGGAGCTGCTTCGAATTATCGGGGGTCCACTCGGAATCAACGCTTAGCACTGCGTTGTGGGCCGCCACGGGATTCCCCGTGTGCGAAAGATGAGTAAAGAAGCGGTATTCCGACGGACCAAGCCGATAGTGGTTTCCCGTGCTCGCGTCATCAAGAACGACTCCGCCATCGCTGCGAGCAAACGCGGTTATTCCTGGTCGCGGTAAGATGGAGGCGTTGGCTTCCTCGGCCAGCACTGGTGCCACTGACATTAGTACTGCCCCCAAAAGCGACGCATTGCTTGATAGGGCGTGCGGAAAAGCTTCCAAGCTAAGGGCCGCCAACCAACGTCGACTTGAGCCTCTCCCCTCATGCCTGGAGACAGCAAATTCAAGTTGCCTTCGACGCGTGCCTCGGAAATAAACACGATATTCCCATCGAGAACTTCCGCCCTGGGAAATACTCGTTCGAGCTGTGCAGTGTACGATTCTCCAGGACTTCCCTTGAATGCAACCGTCACATTATCACCAACCGAAATTAGGCTTATGTCAGATTCGTCAATTGCGATCTCCGCTGTCAGGCGATCAAGTGGGGCAATCTCGAATAATTGCTGTCCTGTAGAAAGCGTCGCGCCAACTGCTTCCTTCAGATCGCCACTCACCACGACCCCTTCGATGGGGCTGCGCAGCTCAAGTTTCGAATGCCTCCGTCGCAAAATAGCGATTCGACCGCCAAGTCGCTCGAGTTCCAGTATCGCTTCTGCTGCTTTGACGGATTCCCCGGTGGCTACGGCGGCATCGTAGTTTTGATTGGCTTGTTTTTCTTCCGCAGCAAGCGATTCAATCTCACTCGCAATCGATCGTCCTTCAAAAGTCGCGAGGACCTGACCGGCAGCAACACGATCGCCAGGTTTTACCAGGCATGCTTCCAGTTGGGAATCAAAGGGTGCGGTGAGGATCCTTCGAGTCGCTGGTTCGCATTGACAGTTTGCCGCAATTTGATACGGCACGGGACAAGCCATCAGCAGCGCGAGGACAATCGCTCCGATACTAAGAATTCTCGCTCGTTTCGAGCCCACCCACGCGAGAGTATCTGCACGCAGTCGATCCCACCACGATCTCGCGGCATCTCGATGAAGGCCTAGGCAAGATGCCAACGACGCAGTCGACCAGCCCAAGTTACTCGCGTCTCTGCTTTGGGTTTGCGCATCATCGGCCAGCAACAGTATCGCACCTTGTAGATGCTGATTAGCGTCGGGCAGCAGATGTACTTCCACGCTGCCCGCACCCGCCTGATGTGCCAGTTCTTTTTGTATAAGCGTCTGAATCGAAATCGTCGTCTCTTGGCAAGTTCCATTTTGTTTTGAGGCAAGTATTCTACTCTCCGTGAGGACTTGTTCGATCGGATCTCCGATGGTTAGCGTGCGTGATTTCTCGAGTTGACGGGAATCTCCGATCAAGCGGAATCGCGTTCGCGACGGCTGATAGAGTGCTACAAGTACGCGACAAGAGCACTTTGCAGCTAAGGTATCGGCGAGGTTCCGTCCTAATGCATCTAAAGATTCCGCATGCAATAAATCAGCGAGTTCAATTGTCGTCGCGCTATGAGCGGTATCCCTGCGCTGTTCGCCCGTATTTCGGGTGGTTTGTGTAGCGACTTGCGCTGAAATCCGCTGCGATCCAGTTTTGGGTGCATGTTGTGGGGGCATGGGAGGCCTCAGCTACCTTCGGCAAAAGGCTCAGAAGCTTCGGTCGACATCGAGAATGAGTCCTGAAGGAGGAGCCTACAGCGAACGCCAGCCTCAAGGTCGCCTTTTGGATTGGCCAGCTTAACCTGAACGGATCGCATTCCCGTTTCGGCATCGGGAAAGGGAGTGACTGTGGCGAGCCCCTCAGCAACTTTGTCACTAGCCAGAAATCGAACTTCCACCCGCTCTCCCGTTGATAGGCCTTTGAGCGCAGCGTCTGGTACGAGGAACCTCGCTGATAGGGTTTCCAGTTCGGCTAGTGTGCAGACGGTGGGTTCGACCGGGCCGACATACTCGCCCGCCACGCGATGGATTTTGGTCAGTACGCCACTAAAAGGCGCAACCACTGAAAAAGAGTCTGCTTGTGCTCGCAGTTTCTTGAGTTCCAGTTCACGCCGACGAAGGTTTTCTTGTGCTGCCAAGACTCTAGCTGAGGCTACTTCCCACTCGGACTCGGCGCGGTGCAGTTCATCTGGAGTCGCATGGCCGTGCTCGGAGAGTTCCTTGATGGCGGCGAGTCTCAAGCTTTTTAGTTTTCGCTCTGCCTCCGCCAACTCGATTTCACCACGAGACTCGACAGCCGACTGAGCAATGGCCACTAGTGTTTGATGGACTGTATCGTCCAGTTGAACGAGCGGCTGGCCGGCTTCCACAGCATCTCCCTCAGCAACCAACCACTTTTTCACAATGCCTGCGGTTGAGGCAGCCACTTCTGCGGCGCGATGCGGATGGCTGAATCCCTCAATGTACTCCGACGCATCGCACTGCTCATTCGATACGAACAGCAGCGCGGCTACTAGCGGGACATGGATTGCTCTTGTTTTCATCTTTCAACGCTCCTTGGGCGCAGTGTTGCAATTGCGAAACACTAGCTCACGAAAAGCGTTGATTCAGGGCTACCTTGAAGAATCAGAAGTGCCGTTTGCCGTGGGTTGTCACTATTATGACAGCGAAATCGAATGTGACGTTTGAAACGACCAATATGAAAAGTGTCAGCCAGCGTAATCGCTCAATTCAGAGTCCAATTCGTCGGACAATGGCCCACCAAACCTCCGACAGAACGCTGGAGTTCCAGCAAGGCGGTCCCGTAGGCTGCCTGGGCAGCTGCCAGGGCCTTTTCTTCCTCGAAGAGCCGCACTTGTGCATTGAGCAGGTCGTCCAATTGCAATTGTCCCAGGTTGGGGTCGCCGCGTAGCCGTTGCCAGCGCTCACGGAGATAGTCCATTTCTGCGTTGACAGCTTGCAGCGCAAGCCGACGTGCTTGCAAGGTCTGGTAGGCGGCAGAAGTGTTGCGTGCTGCAATTTCCACTTCGCTGCGGATGCGGTCGGATTGATCGTTCAGCAAATGATGAATCCGCGTCTGGTCTAGTTTTCGCTGTCGGAATCGCGAGCGTGCCGCT
Source organism: Bythopirellula sp. (assembly GCA_965230685.1). Classification (GTDB taxonomy): domain Bacteria; phylum Planctomycetota; class Planctomycetia; order Pirellulales; family Lacipirellulaceae; genus Bythopirellula. The sequence continues at coordinate 5,323,446 of CBDDLO010000002.1, read as the reverse complement.
CGATTGCCCAGTGGAGTTGAAAACTGGAGACCTACGCCGTAGCTGGGAGCTCCATCCGAGAATTGCTGAACCCAGGCCTCGCCAAGTTGTGAGTTGCCCTCCAGTCCGCTGACGTAAGACTCTAGGACCAGATCCAACGTTGGTAGTGTCTCATTCGCTGCCTGACCAGTGCGAACGTCAGCTGCACGCATCTGTGCTGCCAGAACTCGCATTTCTGGGCGTTGGCACAATGCATTGCGGACATTGCTTACCGTGTCCACGGGTACCTGCTGATCGGGAGGCAACTGGACCGGGATCAGTTCCGGCATTGGATCGCACTGCAGGCAAGCGGCATTGATAAGTGCGCGGATTCTCGCCTCCGCATTGCGTACTTCGGCCTCGGCGACGGCTAGTTCGGAGCGGCGTGTCGCCACCGCCGCTTGGGCGCGTAGTACCTGGCTTTTCAGGGCGTCTAGTATTTGACGTTCTTCGAGTTCCTCAGCGATCCAAGCGGCTCGATCAACGTGGCGCCGCTGCTGCACCAACGTGGCTCGCGTGCGGTAGAGGGTCCAGTACAGTCTTCCCACATCGAACAGACGGTCTTGCAACGCCTGCAAGTATTCTGCTTCGGCTTGTTCGGTTTGAAATACGGTTTCAACGACAAAGCTCTGGTTATAGTTCCTGCCACGTCCCTCCAGGATCGGCTGTCGCAGTTCTAACGACATACGCGTATTTCCCTGGTCATTGGGGTCAAAGAATAGCGAATTGCTGTTGTCGTGTCCCAGCTGCTGCGACAGCGATACCGAGGCACCACTTAGAGTCTTTCGTCGCAGGCCGGCTCCTATACTCGCTATATGCTCGTTCAAGCGTGGAGGGCCACCGGTCGTGAGTGAATTTCCCACCGGATCGCTTGTATCGTCGAATCGGCCGTTGGTGTAGAGCTGCGCATCAAACTCGGCGCTTGCAATATTCGTCTGCTCATTGCGAATCCATCGCGTGACTTCAACAGCTCTTACTTGTTGGGCGGAACTCATAGCCAACTGCATGAGTGATCCGGCATTCACAGGCATTTGCTTTGGTCTGCCTGGCATCGGCTGTACGATCTCTCGCTCCCACCAGAGCTGAGACGTAGAAATCCCCGGCGGGGCTTGGTAGATAAGTGTTCCGTCAACCGCGGGCTGTGCCGGGGGACTGCCAGCGCTAACCGATCCCTCAGCCGATGGTCGCGGAACTAGCTCTGGGCCGGCTTGGGTAGGTCGACTGGAGTCGCCTGGGTGGGCTACGAAGCTCGGCGGCGGATAGACCAACGGCTGTTGGCTATCGGCTGAGGAGGACTTGACGATCTGCGGTGCAGTAGACAACGGCGTTTGAGATTGCCCCGTTGAAGGCGCAGCAGGCGACAATGCGAAGAGGCTGACGAGCAGCGCGTTTACAAATTGTCCCTGGACTCGGTACATCCGAATCGGCCCCTCATGATCGCGCAACATCTGCGCAGTTACGTACAGCACGAATAATCGTCCTAATCCGCAGCAGCGGATGACACTGATGCGTTCAGCCGGTTAATTCAAGCTGTTTGGTCTACCCGTGACCATCCGCGCAATCGCATTCTCCAGTAGAGTCAACGCTAGCAATTCTCCAACTTGTGTGGCATTCGGGGAACATTCGTACCGCAGAACCCCCTCGGGCTATGTTTGACTGTTGAGGTTTTGCCTCGTTTTTCCCGCCATCCCATTGCATTTGCCATGTCTTGGAAGACACGCCTCCGTAGCCATCTCGGCAAGTTCGGCTCACGTGCCGATGCGCCCGTGAACGCTAGCAATGCGCGCGCGCTCGATGTGCTCGATCTCGAAGATCGCATCATGTATAGCGCCGTGCCGATCGACTTGGCAGGGCTTGCCGATGCGATTGATCAAGCGGATACCGGTGAAGCAACGGTACCGGAAAACGGTCAATTCGACGCTGCGTTGGCGGAGTTTGAAGACAATTCTACATTGACGCAAGACACTGAAGACCAGGCGCAAGAGCTCGATACCTCGATCGCTCCGGCACTCGCCTCGGAGGGCTCCGATAGCAGCGTTCGCACCGAGCTGGTGTTCATCGATGCGCAGGTCGACGACGTCGACCAACTGTTGGCAGACCTGCAGTTGCAGAATGATGAGACTCGTCAGCTGCACTACGTGCTGCTCGAAGGGGGAGAAGACGGCGTTCGACAGATAACCGATGCCCTAGCTGAGGCGCAGGGCGTTGATGCCGTGCATATCGTGTCGCACGGTTCTGCTACGGGTATTCAACTCGGCAACACCTGGCTCAGTCACGAAAATATAAACGCGTACACAGACCAGTTCGCCCAGTGGGACGAGTCACTGGTCGACGCAGGCGACCTACTGTTCTACGGTTGCGATCTAGCAGCTACGGAAGATGGGCGGCAGTTGATGGACGCGATCGGCGCTGCCTGCAATTGCGATGTGGCGGCGAGCGACGACGTGACTGGCCATGTCGAATTGGGCGGTGACTGGGACTTGGAGTTCGCCGTTGGTGTGGTAGAAGCAAGGTCTGCTTTTTCTGTTGATGCGCAAGATACCTGGCTGAATAAACTGGCTGGGTATACGGTAATTAACACCAACGACAGTGGAGCGGGATCGCTGCGACAGGCAATTATCGATGCCAATGCGAACAGCGGCTTAGATACGATCGACTTCAATATCTCCGGATCAGGTGTCCATACAATCGCTCTCGACTCGGCACTCGACATAATCACGGATTCAGTGATACTCGACGCGACGACCCAAGCGGGCGGTTCATTCACGACTCCGTTGATCTATCTGACGAAGAGTGGCTCCTATTCTGGTGGTGATACCGCGGCTATTGTTGTCGAAGCGAGCAACTCGACCGTGAGCGGTTTTATCGTCGGCGGCTTCGCTGACGAAGGCATCGAGGTTTCCGGATTCCAGAACGCTGCCGATGGTGACAACAACATCATTGAATACAACTGGATCGGTTTCGACGCAACCGGTGCCGCCGATGGTGTGGGCGATGACGGAATCCTGGTCACCACGGACGCTGACGACAACGTGATCCGAAACAATGTAGTCTCCTCAAGCGGCGGCGACGGCATCCAGGTTCGCACCAACTCGGACAATAACTGGGTATGGGGAAACACCATTGGCTTGGCAACTGATGGCACAGCCAGTCGTGGCAATGCGGGGCACGGAATTCATCTCAGTGGCGTCACGGATACTACAACGATTGGAACCGATGGCGACGGAACCGCCGACATTTCCGAGCGGAACGTGATCGGCTCGAACACGCTGACTGGAATCTATGTCGACGATTCAACCAATGTCGTCATCGCCGGCAACTACATCGGAGTGGACTCGACCGGGAACGTTGACCGCGGCAACACGACCGACGGCATCTTTGTGACATCCTCAGTTGACACGATCACGATCGGTGGAACAGCCGCCAACACGGGCAACGTGATTTCCGGAAACGCCGACGCTGGACTCGAGATCGACGGTGCCGACAACATTGACATCCTTGGCAACATCATCGGGCTGGGAGCCGACGGAACGACGATCATTGAAAACGATGGTCACGGAATTATGGCTTATGGAACGGTCACCAACCTCACGATCGGCGGCAACACGGCGAATGATCGGAACGTGATCTCTGGCAACGTCGCCAATGCGATCGGCGTCTACGGAGGCAGCGGCTGGACGATCCAAGGCAATTACATCGGAACCGATGTCACGGGCCTCGTTGCCAAAGGAAATCAGCAGTCAGGTATCGCCATCGTTGGTGTCGACAACGTGCAGATAGGCGGCACAAGTGCGGGCGAAGGCAATGTCATCAGCGGCAATCTCAACAGCGGCGTTTATGTTCAGTCAGCCGACGGAGTCATCATCGAGGGCAACTCCATAGGCGTTGGCAGCGACGGGGCAACTGCAATTGGCAACGACGACGGCGTTCATTTTGAAGCCGATGTCACTGGCTCAATTTTCGGCGGATCCTCGGCAGCGTCCGCAAACATCATCGCCTACGGAACCTCCTACGGAGTCTTCATCAAAGGCGCTGGCAGCACGCAGAACCAGATTCGCCGCAACAGCATCTATCAAAACGACGGATTGGGAATTGATCACTTTCTCGGCGGCAATACGGAACTGCCGGGGCCCGTCCTGAAAACCGTAGCGATTGCGGACGATGGCACCTTTGCCTACGAACTGGATACAACCGGATTGCCGTCCGGGACCTACGACATTGAGTTCTACGCCAGCTCAGATCGAAACGGAGGAACCGTTCAAGGCGAACGGTACCTCGGTTTCGGCGGATTTGTCCCTTGGGGAAATGGTTCGTATTCGGGAAGCATCGGAGGAGTGACCTTGGCTCCCGGAGAATACGTCACGGCGCTGGTGACGGAAACGACGGGCAACGGCACGACTTCTGAATTCTCCAACTATGCCGTCGCCACGGATAGCGACGCCGGTGGAGCCGATCCTGCCGATTTGCAAGCAACCTCCACAACAGGAGGCGGACTGAGCATCAACGAGGATGGTGGGAACGACACATATCTTGAGGCGGATGACGGAAGTGCCGTCCTTGGTGGATTGACTGAGTTCTCAGTGGAAGTGCAACTCTCGATGGGCGCGGCACCGCCAACATTCCCGCACATCATTGACTACGCGACCAGCTCGGAGGACAGGGAATTCTCACTGTTGCTGAGCGGCGACACAGTACGTGTCACGATCAAGGACAATAGCTACGGGTTCGCCGGAACATACTCGGAGTTGCGTGATGGCAACGTCCACTCCATCGGTGTCACGCGAGACAGCGGGGGTGTACTGAAACTCTACATCGACGGCGACTACAAGACACAACTCACAGGCGTCTCTTCCGCAATCTCCAGCGGCGGAAATCTTGTGATCGGCAATGATCAGGACTCAATGGGAGGCTCGTTCGCCACTAATCAGTATGTCGAGGGCGCAATTCATGACCTGCGAATCTTTGACGATGTGAGAACCGATGCCGAGATCGAAAGCAGCTACCGCAGCACGCTTCCGCATGACGAAGCCAATATGATCGCAAACTGGCGGTTCGACGCACTTTCGACTGATGGCGTCGTCACTGAGGCGGTCAGCGGTAACAACCTGACAATCAAACATGTAACTGAAGGCGGCTTCACCGCCAGCGAAGCGTCGCTTACTTTCTCGCTCGACGAGAATCCGCTGGACGGAAGGGTTGTTGGATTGGTGAGTGGTGTTGACGCCGAACGTGAAGCTCTAATCGCAACGTTGCTCGCCGCCAACACCGATCTCTATTACAACACCGAGACCGGAAAGTTTTACGAGTTCGTCGATACGGGCATGGATTGGACGACGGCGGACACCAACGCACAAAGTTCGACATTGAACGGCATTAACGGGCAACTGGTTTCAATTGGGTCGGCTCACGAAAACCAACTCGTCGTCGACATGATGAACGACTACGGGCGGGCTCAAGCGTGGTTGGGTGCGTCCGACGCGACCATCGAAGACGTATGGCGGTGGAATGGCGGCGAACAATTCTGGCAAGGTGACGGCAATGGTTACAACGTCGATGACCAGTACACGAACTGGGACACGGGGAACCCGAATGACTTTAGCGGGCAAGACTACGCCAAAATCTTCGCCTCCACCGGCAAGTGGGATGACGTCGATGGAACCGCCAGTCAAGGGTCGATCATTGAGTACGATGCCGATGCGGTTCTCGACAACGCAGGTGGCACCGGCCAACAGCCGTTGACCTATTCGATCCAATCGCAAACCGTTGCGGGAGCTTTTGAAATTGACGCCGACACGGGCGAAATCCGTGTGCTCGACGGTACGCTGCTGGATGCCGACACGCAGGCGACTCACACTGTCACGGTTCGCGTCACCGACGTCGATAGCAACACCTACGACGAAGCGTTCACAATCTCGCTGAATGATCTGGTCGAGAACAACAACGCACCGTCCGATCTTTCAAGCGGAATCGAGCTGAACACTGATGGCGGAAACGATGCGTATCTGCTTGCCAGCGATGGCGGGGCAATTCTAGGTGGATTGACGCAATTCACGTTCGAGTCCACCTTCCAGATTGAGGATCAAGGCGGCGAGCCGACGTTGTTCTCATACTACAACGGAGGTGACGAGGCGCGTCTGCGATTTGACGTGTCGGATCACCTGCGTCTGAAAATTAACAACGTCAATGTGACGACCGCGAACAGTTACTCGGAGTTGCTTGATGGAGAGACGCACCATGTCGCGGTCAGTTGGGACAACTCAAATGGCGATGTCCACTTCTACATTGACGGAAAGTACGCCGAGTCAATCACTGGGCTGGCATCCGGTCATGCGCTTGTTTCCGGCGGCACACTTTCGATTGGCAACGAGCAGGATGGTCCCGACTCCGGCTACGGAGTGGGGCAAGCCTTTCACGGCACCCTTTACGACGTCCGCGTGTGGAATGAAGTCCGCAGCGAAGCGGAAATCTCCTTGAACTATCAGCAGAAGTTCGACAGCGGCAACGTTCCATCCGGTCTAGTTGCCAACTGGCAGATGGAATTCAACGGGTCGAATGAAGTCGTTGACATCGTCAGCGAAAGTACAACACCGAATCGACTGAGCGTTGCGAACACCACCACACAATTGACGTTATGGTCGAACCAATCCGGTGGAGTGACCGCCGACGGTTCGACGCTGAGCTTTGATGCCACCGGAAACACCGCCGCGTGGGGAACGGCTCAGGCGAACTCAGCGACCTTCAACTCGCTGGGCTTCACCGACAACTATACGATGTCGTTCACCGTGGACGACACGATCGGCTACAAGTTCATGGTCGGGTTGGGCTTGGCCGAGTCCAACGCATCGTTCACTGACATTGACCACGCCATCTACTTTGATGTCGACGTTCCCGGCGAGGTCGTCGTTTACAAGAATGGTTCCATCTCCACCGGTTACAACTTGGGCTACGTCGCGGGCGATGAGTTCTCGTTCTATGTCAACGGGACAACACTCGAATACCAGCACAACGGCACGACTTTCCGTACCGAAACAATCACGGCCAACGAAAACTGGTATGTCGACACGGCGTTCCACGGCACCACCGGCACCGCGACCAACGAGAGTGTTTACTCCGTTAGCAACTTCCATCTCATTGATGGAAACGCGACAGGCTTCGTCGGCAGCACGCCCGTCGAAGACTTGCACATCAGTGAAAATGCCAACAACGGCGAGAGCGTTGGCTTTGTCGTGCCGAGCGATCCGGACACGCCGCAGGATGTGGTCAACGACGGTTTGTTTCTGGAAGGTGACAACGGAAGCTGGCAACCTTATACGTTGGGCCAGACATTCGGTGGATGGATAGTGACTGGCGGCGATGGAGTCGATCACACCAGCCAATACCCATCACCACTTGGCGGCGTTGGAGTCGAGTTGGAGCGCGGTGTTGGTGATGTAGGCGGTACCATTACACAAACGCTAAGCACGGAAGCAGGCAGGCAGTATCAGGTGATTTTTTCTGCGGCGGGCAATTTCAGCGGCGGCGATGCGGTCAAGCACATGCGTGCAAGCGCCGACGGCGTCGCGCATGACTATGCAATTGAAGACACGGGAGTCTACGAACGATACTCGTTTACATTCACGGCTTCTGACACTACTAGTGACTTGAGTTTTCAAGGCTTGCGCGAAACCGGATTTGGTGCGGTGATCAGTGACGTCCAAGTCATCGAAATCCCGCAAGCGGTCAGCACGATATTAAACAGCGATCCGACGCTGGAATACGACGCGGCGACAGGCAAGTTCTACAAAGTAGTCGATTCCACGTTCACCGATGCGACTACGAACATCGCCAATGCCAATGCCACACTGCTCAATGACATCTCAGGACAGTTGGCCACAATTCGATCGGCCTATGAAGACGACTTGATTCAAGATCTGATTTACGGCCTGGGCGGTGAGTTCCTGCTGGGTGGTACTGATGCGACCGTTGATGGCGAATGGAACTGGGTTGAAGATGGCGCGGAAGCCGATCGCTTCTGGAACGGCGGAACCGGTGGCTCCGCTCCCAACGGTGCTTATGCTGCATTCAATGGCGAACCGGGCGGTGGAACCAGTGAAAGCTACCTGGCCATTCGCTCTTCTGATGGCGTTTGGTTAGACACCGGTGGCGGCGGTAAGAAGTCTGTCATCGAATGGAACGCCAACGAAGTGCTATCTAATTTCACGTTCAGCCTGACCGACGACGCGGGTGGACGTTTTGCGATCGACAACAGCACCGGCGAAATTGCCGTCGGGGATGGTACGCTGCTGGATTACGAAACAGCGACTTCGCATGATGTCGATGTGACGGTCACCGATGCGGCCGGCAACAGCTACATGGAAACGATGACCATTGCGGTCGATAACGGAGTCGATGCGCAACAAACCGTTCCGCCTGCTCAGACGATCGACGAAGACACCACACTGACCTTTTCCAGCGGAGCAGCGACCGAAGTCAGCGTGAGCGATTCCCTGGGTGCAACCGACTCACGCATGCGGGTCACATTGTCGGTCAATGATGGCGTGTTGAACCTCTCGCAAACAACGGATTTGACTTTTATCGAAGGAGCTGACAGTAGCGGCAGTCTTATCATCGACGGAACCGAATCCAATATTAACGCGGCGTTAGAAGGCATGACCTTCACGCCGGACCAGCATTTCAACGGCGCTGTGACGCTGGACATGACCACGGCGTTGGCCGCCGACTTGGAAGGCCATTACACCTTCGAAGGTGGGAACGCAGACGACCAAGCCGCAGGCACGGCGGACAACGGCGCCTTCATCGGTAACGCCACAACCACGACGGATGCCGAGCGTGGCGAAGTGCTCAGTCTGGACGGCGACGGTGACTATGTTGAAGTCAATTCAGCATTTGGCGAACCGCAAAGTGTCACGCTTTCAACGTGGGTCAACGTCACCGGCATCGACACCGGTGGCGCGACCTACATCGAAATCGGTAGCGGGGTCGGAATCTGGACGGCCGACTTTGGGGCCTACAACATGGGTGTCCAAGCTTTCGCCTACGATGGCTCGACGTTCCAATCGACAGGAACCACAGAGAACATTATCGGCACTGGCTGGCGACATCTTGCCATGACACATGACGCAGGCACGAACACTTTGTCGTTGTATCTGGATGGAAAGCTGATCGGAGAGCTGACCACCACCGGCCCGCTTGACTACGGAGCCAGCCCAGCGACCACCATGGGTGCGCACGATACACTGAATCGCGACGTTACCGGCATGATTGATGACACCCGCGTTTATTCGCGAGCGTTATCCGCTGATGAAATCGCGGCACTGGCCGGGGATCAAACCGAAGCAAGCGACAGTGTCGCGATCACCGTCGATGCGGTTAACGATACTCCGACTTTTGAGTTGCCGGGTGAGTTGGTCTTTACCGCTGGCGATAGCGGCTACAACCAGAACCTGGGCTCAGTTGTACTGGCCGATGGCAGCATGCTGATGACGCCTTACGAGGCAGGTGGCGGCAACTCGATTCTGGTCAAGCTAAATGCTGACGGAAGCATTGATACGTCGTTCGGAACCAACGGCTACGCTGACAATTCGTCGATCGGCTACATCCAGTCGGCGGAAGTCCATCCCGATGGCAAGATTTTGGTTTCGGGTATGGATGGCGGCAGCATTTTTCTCGCTCGCTACAACGCCGATGGTTCGGTTGACATGGGCTTTGGCAGCAGCGGTGTCGCAACGCCGTCCGGTGGCTCGTTTGAAGAAGCCACCGACATCGCGGTGCAGTCTGATGGCAGTATCATTGTCGTCGGTGAGCATGGCGACGATTCGGTCATCACGCGTTTCACCAGCACGGGCACACACGACACGACATTTGGCACTAGCGGTACCGTACTGGTCAATCTTGGTTCAACCTTTGAGAGGCTGGAGTCCGTTACAGTTCTCTCCGATGACTCGATCATCGCCGTTGGTGAGACTTCGGTCGTCAAGATGGACAGCGACGGGAATCTTGACAACACGTTTGACTCCGACGGCATCCTGAACCTCGGCAATTTCTCCGAGGGCGTCGCGGTTCAGGCTGACGGCAAGTTTGTGGTTACCGGAGGAACCGGGGCGGCGCTGTTCGTAACGAGATTCAACGCCAATGGCTCAATCGATTCAGACTTTGGCACCAGCGGTACGACGACGTGGTTAACCGCAGCGACGGGACACGATGTCGCTGTGCAGGCTGATGGCAAGTTGGTCGTGGCAGGATTCACCGATAGCTATCCGTCGCAGTGGGTCGTCGTGCGATTCAACACGGACGGTTCGCTAGACACAAGTTTTGGAACTGGCGGGGCGTGGGTACAAACGACCAGCGTTGACTACAGCGAAGCCTATTCGGTTGGACTCTACAACGACGGCACCAGCGAAAAAATCGTCATCGGTGGCTACACCTACCGTGACGGGTTTGGTACCGCTGCCCTGTCGACGATGGTGCGGCTGAACCATGACGGCACGCTCGATGACACGCTTGGAACGAACACGCTCGACGGCAACCCAACCTTCACCGAGGGCGGCCCCGCCGTCGTGTTGGATGAGGATGTGCAGTTCTTTGACGCGGATATCAATCGCGGTGAAGACAATTTCGACACCGTCAATTTGGTGCTGCAGCGAAACGGTGGAGCCAACGGAGATGACGTCTTCAGTGCAACGGGGAATCTTGTTTTCCAAGGTAACACCGACGTTGATCTGTCCGGCACGACGATCGGAACGATCATTGGCAATACAGGTGGGCTATTGAACATCGAGTTCAACGCCACCGCAACGGAGGCTCAGGTCAACGAAGTGTTGCAGTCGATCGCCTACAGCAACAGCAGTGACGCGCCTCCAGCCAGCGTGATGATCAACTGGTCGATGGAAGACGCGAATAGCTTGAGTGAACAGGGAAGCGGCGGAAATCAATTCGCCTCGGGCAGCACGACGGTCAACATCACGGCAGTCAACGACATCGTTGTTGCAAACGATGACACGGAATCAACCAACGAGGACACGGCTCATACCTTCGATCCGCGCACTAATGACTCCGACGGTGAAAACGATACGCTAACGATCGTTGATGTCGGACAGGGAACCAACGGTACGGTCGTCAACAATGGCGATGGCACGGTCACTTACACGCCGACCGGAGACTACAACGGGCCGGACTCGTTCGAGTACGTGGTCCGCGATTCCGGTTCGGGCTTGCAACACTACTGGGGACTGGACGGAAACGCGAACGATTCGGTTGGCACCGCGGATGGAACGCTCAACGGTACGACGACGGTCGCAGGCGACGTTGGCAATGCGTTGTTCTTCGACGAATTGAATTCCGAATACGTTCAAATTCCTGATTTCGCTTACAACAGCGAATTCACGGTATCGTTTGAGTTCAAGGTGGACGAAATCAACGGTAGTTTATTTCAGTATCTTTACAGCCACGGCGACATCAACGGGTTCAACAGCATCAACGTCTTCATGAACGAAGATGGCCACAGCACCAATCCCAATGTGCTGCGTACCGTCGCCCGCGATGCGAACGATTCGCTCAGCAACACCGCACTGGAGATTGACATCTCGGCTTCCGGTCTGAATCTCGTCGATGACCAGTTTCACACGTACACGCTGACCGCCGGCAGCGACGGACTGAAGGTCTACATCGACGGCGTCCTTGCCGCCAGCGATGCGACTCGCGGTACCGACGGTTTCAATCCTGCGGGTGACTTGTACCTCGGACGGCGTTCAACCAGTCCCGCGGACCGCTACTTCGATGGCGTGCTTGATTCTGTGCAGGTTTACGACAACGCGCTGAGCCAAAGTCAGATTTCCGATCTGGACGCGGGCACCAATCGCGGTACGGTGAACATGACGGTCAATCCGGTCAACGACGCGCCAACGATTACGAATCTGGGCGGGGACACATTGAACTATGACGAAGGCGATGGGGCTGTCATCATCGACCAGTCTGCAGACGCGCTGGTCACTGACATCGACTCGGCCGACTTCGACACCGGCACGTTGACCGTTTCCCTTCAGTCAGGCGGCGTGAACGCCGAAGATGTCTTGGCAATCGCCAATCAGGGCACTGGCTCCGGACAAATCGGGATCAGCGGTAGCGATGTCAGCTACGAGGGAACGGTCATCGGTACTTTTGTGGGTGGCACGGGTGGTTCAGACCTTGTCATTACGTTTGATACCGATGCTGATGCAACTGCCGTCAGCGCGCTGATCCAAGCGATCACCTATGAAAACGTCGATGACGAGACTCCAACCGCCGGCAATCGTACGGTTCGGTACGTTCTGACCGATGGTGACAGTGGCACCAGTGCAAACTACGACACGACCGTTTCTGTAAGCGCAGTCAACGATGCCCCAATCGATATTTCTGTTGACGAGCAGGTTCACGATGCTCAAGACAACGCCATCGTGGTAATCGGATCGCAAACCGGTTCGCAAAACACGTCGGCGACGCTGACCAGCGGGCGAACGGTGAGCGTTTACATCAACGGCGATCATATCGACGCGGAAGTCTTTGACGCCAGCGGAAACTCGTTGACCGGCCAGTATCAAATTCTGGATGGCAAAAGCTATTCCGGTCTGGCGAGCGCACGAGCCACGAACCCCGTGGTGGCAGAGTTGCCAGACGGCGGCTTTGTGGTGGTGTCGCAGATTCGTGGCTACGTCGCGAACGGAAATCATAACGACGCGATCATCATGCAGGCTTTCGATGCCAACGGCAACGAAATTACCTTGTCGCCTTTGACCGGTCAGGGACACGTGTTGGTCAGCGGCAACTCGGGAGCCGGCCAGCAGATTACGCCGACTCTTGACGTTGCCGGTGACGGTACGATCACCGTCTCGTGGAACAACACGACTTCGGGGCAATTTGAAGAACGTTCGTTCAAGATTCACGGGCCGGACGTTGCCGAAAACGCCACGACCGGAACCGTCGTCGCAACACTCAGCGGCGTTGATCCCGAAGGCGATGCGCTCACATATTCCGTTGTCGGCGTGAACAATGACTTCGAGGTGGTTGGCAATCAGATTCGAGTGAAGGCCGGAGCGTCGTTGGACTACGAATCCAATCCCTACCCGACGGTGACCGTTCGCGCCGACGATGGCAACGGCGGAACTTACGACGAAGTCATTACCGTTGCGGTTACGAACGTCAATGAGGCGCCGGCATTCACGAACCTCGACGGCAATCCAACGTTTGTAGAAGACAGCGGAACGCCAGTCGTTTTAGACCCAGACGTCACTGTTTTCGATGATGAACTTTCTGCGGTTGATGATTTCAACGGTGCTACGCTGACGCTGGTTCGCAATGGTGGAGCCAACTCGGACGATGCATTTTCAGCGACCGGCACGCTTGCACCCTTGAATCAGGGAGCAAACAATCTGATCGTCGGAGCGACAACGATCGGATCGGTCACAACCAACTCCGGCGGCACCTTGGTGCTGACCTTCAACGGCAATGCGACGAACTCACTTGTTAATCAAGCATTGCAGCAGATCGCATACAGCAACGGCAGTGACACACCACCGGCCAGCGTTCAAATCGATTGGACGTTCAATGACGGCGGTGACTCGGTGCAGACGCAGGGCGGCACCGCGCTGCAGGCAGCGGGAAGCACGGTTGTCAATATCGTGGACGTTGACGAAGCAGCCTTTTTGACCGTGCCGATTGCTCAGTCGGTCGACGAGGATAACCCACTGACGTTCTCAGTGGGCGGTATCAATGCGATCGTCGTCGAGAGCGGCAGCAATCATGATCCGATTGTGACAGCCACATTGTCGGTGAGCAACGGAACTTTGACGCTGGCCACAACCGCAGGCATCACTTTTCTTGACGGGACCAGTGATGGCGATGGGACGCTTACGATCTCGGGAACGGAATCTGCGATCAACACGGCATTGGATGGCCTGCAGTACCAAGGCAATCAGGATTACAACGGCAGCGATACATTGACCGTGACAACCGGTTCGGATGCAGCAGTCGAAGCGAACTTGCACGCTCGCTACGAGTTCTTGAATGGATCGCTGGAAGATGAAACGACAAACAACTTTGACGGAACCGCCAACGGCGATCCAACACTGACGACCGATCCCGAGCGCGGCGATGTGCTGACCTTCGATGGCAACGATCGCGTTGACGTCGCCAACAGCGTCTCGACGCTGGGCGATGAAGTCACGATTGCGGCTTGGGTCAATCTGGACGCTGGGCAACAGGACAACATCTTCCTGTCGATCGGCGATGAGTTTTACGTGATCCTAGACAATTCTAATCCGAGTTTGTCGATGGGGTTGCACGTGAATGGCTTCACGACCAGCAGTTTGAGTTCGACTCATAACATCGCTGGCGAAGGTTGGAATCATGTGGCGGCGACATTCAACGACATCAGCAAGGAGACTTACCTCTACTTGAACGGCGAACTGGTTCGCAGCAGCACATTCTCTTTCTCGGATGTCGACTGGAGCTCTCCTGATTCGCCGAACATGACCATTGGCGCACTGTCCGATGGCTCGAATGCGTTCACCGGAAGTCTGGATGATGTGCGAGTCTACAATTCGGAGCTTTCCCAGTCTGAAATCATCGCCACGATGGGCGACAACGGTTACGACAGTGAAACCGTGAACATCACGGTCGATGCGGTCAATGACAACCCGACGAATTCAGGCGGCATCCTCACCGACGTTACCGTCACCGAAGATATCTTGTCCGACGTCGATCTATCGGCAGTCAATTTCAACGATGTCGACGCCAACGGATCGAACCTGACTGTCACTTTGACGACCTCGACCGGCGGCGAATTGACTTTAGAGGCCGACGGCAGTCTGACTTTTGGCGGAAACGCAACAGCGAGAACGATCACCGGAACGCTGGCCGATTTGAACGCCTACTTTGATGACCCGGCGAACATCCAGTACCTGCACAGCACGGAGAACATCAACGGCACCAGCGCCGACACGATCTCCGTCGTCATCAACGACAATGGCAACACTGGCAGCGGTGGCGGTACGGATCAAAATCTCGGCAATGTCAACGTCGACATCACGGCAGTCAATGATGGGCCAACCGTCAACACAGGCTTCGATGACTTCATCGCTGACTTTGGCGGATCGGATTCGACCAGTGTGATTGGAAAGACGACCATCACCTCGGATAACCGGATCGCGATCGATTCGGATCAGACTTACGATATTTCCGTGACCGCGAATTCGGGCGACGGTGGCGGAGGAAACTACGATGCGGGTGAAACTCAGTACATAGGCTTCAATAGCTATGACATTGATGGAAACCTGATCGCGTCGAAACATACCGGCCAGTATGCTGGTTCGACGGATACGACCTTGGCGGTTGACTTGGTTGCCGGTGCAACGCAAATCGTGCTGACCGACGCCACCGGCTGGTACGAGGGCACCTTTGCGAACAATCGAACGCTGGCTTGGTACGGCTACACAAACAGCTTTGGCGAAACGTACGCCGACTATACTTACACCCGGAACCTTGCCGAGAACCTGTGGGACGAAAACGGAATCGACCACGCCACCAACACGATCACGCTAAAAACCGCGTGGACGGGACCGACGATTCTTGCAGGCGAAGCTGTGCGCAACTCTTCACCCACCGGCGGTACGTACCAGTATCCGGTGATCAGCAACGCACACATCGACGAAACCGGTGGCACCTTTACAGCCACCATCGGTGGCGGTTTCGATAGCGGCTCGACCAGTCAGACATTATTCCGTCACGGCACGGCCTACATCGAAGCACTTGTGCTGGCAAACTATACCGCCACAACCAACCAACTAAACGTCAGTGACTTCACCATCCAAACGTCACAAGGCACCACCCTATTCACGGAAGATGGCGGGCCGATTGCAATATCAGACAGCGATTTTTCGATCACCGATCCGGATGACTCGTATGTCGAGTCGGTCACGATCACACTGACCGATGGGCGCGTCGGGGACATCCTGAATGTCAATGAAACAGCGATTAACGCACTTGGTATCTCGGTCACCGGCATCCCAGCCGGAAGCCTTTCGGCCGACGGCAGTATTACGCTGACGCTGACCAGTGACACCGCGAACACGGTTACGCCTGCGGATTACAAGGCCGCGATTGACGAAATCACGTTCGACAACAACAGCGATGATCCTAACACGATTGATCGTTTAGTGACGTTTGTCGCCAACGACGGCAACGACGACTCGGCCACCGAAGAACTGGTGATCAAGGTTCACTCGGTTGATGATGCACCGGTGGTTTCGACCACAGCGCTCGATCCAACTTTCACCGAAGACGGATCGGCAGTTTCGGTCTTCGGGGGTACGACCATCGACGCCGTTGAAGCGGGAGACAACATTGGTTCGTTCGTAATTTCTATTGCGGGCGTTGCCGACGGCGCGAATGAACAGTACCGAATCAACGGTGAATTCATCCGTTTGATCGACGGCAACACGGGAATCACCGACGATTCGAGCTTCAACTACGACGTGTCTGTCAATGCGGGCGTTGCCACGCTGACGATCACCATGGACAGTCCGGTTGCAGGCGTGACGGCAGCCGCCATCATCAACAACAGCGTCTATCAGAACACGAGCGATGCTCCCTCGGGAACAACTCGTACTGTCACGCTGGAATCCGTGACCGAATTCGAGCTAGATGGGGTCAATGACACCACGACAGTCGGTACGGCATCGGTCGTCACGATCGCCGCAGTAAACGATCAGCCAGACATGATTGGGCAGGAGTTGATTGACAACGGTACGTTCGACACCGACATCAGCGGCTGGACAACCACAGGTCAAGTCGAGCACGAGAGCGGCGAACTGCGATTCGGAAGTGCAAATAGTAGCGGGCCACATACGGCTTCGCAGACGCTGACGACCGAGGCCGGTGAAACGTATCGGTTGACGTTCGACTACCGCGACGATTCCCAGACGCGTAATCAATCGTTACAGGTTACCGTTGACGGCAGCAGCAACTTGTTGACGACTTCGCAAATCATCACAGACAAAGACGACAACAGCTTCGTCCGCTACGAATACGAATTCACTGCGGATTCGAGTTCATCGACGCTGACATTCACCGACACTTCGGACACCGCCGGCGTCTCTGACGGCACGACGTCCGTGGACGGGTACATCGATAACGTTTCCGTGAAACAACTCAGCGGCGACTTGCACTCCATTGCGATCACCGAGGGCGATGGGCCAACGGTTCTGTACCCGAACGCCGATCTGTTTGACCCCGAACTGTCGACGGCTGACGACTTTGGAGGACTAATTGTCAACATCAATCGTGTCGGTGGAAACAACGCCAGCGATGAGTTCTCGGCGACTGGCTTGTTGGGCCCGCTCACCGAAGGCGGTAATCTGGTTTACAACTCGTCGATCGTCGGAAGTGTGAATACTAATAGCGGCGGATCGCTGAACATTACGTTTGCATCCGGCGTCGACAACGCGACCGCGAATGCAGTGGTGCGAGCCATCGCTTATGAAAACACGAGTGAGAACCCAGCGACGAACTACCGATTGAACATAAACGTCAACGATGGGAACTTTTCTGACGCGCAAGGCACCGGTGGCGACCTGTTTGACAGTGCCTATGTCACTGTAAACATGACCGCGGAAAACGATGTCCCCGTGATCAGTGATTTGGATGGCGATTCGCTCAGCTATTTCGAGGGTGACGGTCCAGTTGTTGTTGATCAAGGAACCGGCGCCTCGGTTACTGACGTGGATTCCGCAGATTTCGACGGCGGCAACCTGACAGTGACTAGCAGTACAACAGGCGATAATAGCGAAGACCAGCTGTCGATTCGAAACCAAGGGACGGGTGCCGGTCAGATTGGATTCGATGGTACGAACGTAACCTATCAAAACGTGCTGATTGGTACAGCGAGTGGTGGCAGCAACGGAGCGGACTTGATTGTCTCGCTCAATTCGAACGCTGATGCAGCAGCTGTCTCGGCGATGACACAGAACGTAACTTACGAAAACTCAGACACGAGCAACCCGACCGAAGACTCACGGACGATTTCTTTTGTCGTGAATGATGGCAAAGGTGGCACGAGTGCCAGTAATGACGTGACGATCAGCGTGAATCGGGTCAACGATGCACCAGCAGGTGCAAACAATACGGTCACCCCCAACGAGGATGTTGATTACACATTTGCTACAGGTGACTTCGGGTTCAGCGACACTGACGGTAACAACCTTTCAGAGGTTGTGATTACGACGATTCCGACGAACGGCACACTGTATGTTGACGCCAACAGTGACGGGAACATCGATGGAGGCGAAGCCATTAGTGCTACGGACTCCATCGCCGTTGCTGACATCACATCAGGCCGTCTCAAGTTCAAGCCCGCAGCGAATGCCAATGGCAGTGGCTACGACTCGTTCACGTTCCAAGTTCGAGACGACGGTGGTACCGCCAACGGCGGCGTCGATACCGATCAAACGCCAAACACGATGACGATCGACGTCAACTCAGTGAACGATGAACCGGCTGGCGCTGACAACACGGTCACGACGAATGAGGACACCGACTACGCGTTTGCAGCCGGGGACTTCGGCTTCAGTGATCCGATCGACGGCGATTCGCTATCGGCAGTGGTGATCACGACGATTCCGACGAATGGCACCCTGTATGTTGACGCCAACTCTGACGGGAACATCGACGGAGGCGAAGCCATTAGTGCTACGGACTCCATCGCCGTTGCTGACATCACAGCCGGACGTCTCAAGTTCAAGCCCGCAGCGAATGCCAATGGCAGTGGCTACGACTCGTTCACGTTCCAAGTGCGTGACGATGGCGGCACAGCCAATGGCGGAGTCGATACCGACCAGTCACCGAACACGATGACGATCGACGTGAATTCGGTAAACGACGAACCGGCTGGTGCTGATAACACGGTCACGACCAATGAAGATACTGACTACGCTTTCGCAGCCGGCGACTTCGGATTCACCGATCCGATTGATGGCGACTCGCTATCGGCGGTGGTGATCACGACGATTCCAACGAACGGCACCCTGTATGTTGACGCCAACTCTGACGGCAACGTCGACGGCGGTGAAGCAGTGAGTGCCACGCAGGCAATCTCTGTCGCCGACATCACAGCAGGCCGTCTCAAGTTCAAGCCCGCAGCGAATGCCAATGGCACCGGCTACGACTCGTTCACCTTCCAGGTCCGTGACGATGGCGGGACGGCCAACGGTGGACAAGACACCGATCAATCCGCAAATACGATGACGATTGACGTGAATGCGGTGAACGACGAACCGGCCGGTGCCGACAACACGGTCACAACCAATGAAAACACAGACTATGCCTTCGCAGCCGGCGACTTTGGATTTAGCGATTCGATCGACGGTGATTCGCTCTCGGCAGTGGTCATGAGTACGCTACCCAGCAATGGCACGTTGTACCTCGACGCAAATGATGACGGAGTCGTTGATGGTGGTGAGGCCGTTTTGGCGACTGAAACTGTTGCCGTGTCAGACATTACAGCCGGACGTCTCAAGTTCAAGCCCGCAGCGAATGCCAATGGCAGTGGCTACGACTCGTTCACCTTCCAAGTGCGTGACGATGGCGGCACGGCCAATGGCGGAGTCGATACCGACCAGTCACCGAACACGATGACGATCGACGTCAACTCAGTAAACGACGAACCGGCTGGTGCCGACAACACGGTCTCGACGAATGAGGACACCGACTACTTCTTCGGCACGGGTGACTTTGGCTTCACCGATCCCATTGATGGTGACAGCCTCGCGGCAGTTGTGATCTCGACGGGACCAGGTAACGGCACCTTATATCTGGATGCGAATAGCGACGGAAATGTCGATGGCGGCGAAGTGGTATCAGCAACCGACACCATCGCCGTGGCCGACATCACTGCCGGGCGTCTCAAGTTCAAGCCAGCGGCGAACGCCAACGGCACGGGCTACGACAGCTTCACCTTCCAAGTACGGGATGATGGTGGCACCGCCAACGGTGGAGTCGATACCGACCAATCTCCGAATACCATGGCCATCGATGTTGCGGCGATCAATGACGACCCAACGAATGTGGGTAGTCTACCGTCGGACGTTGCGGTTACCGAGGATGTGCTGAGCGATGTGGACTTTTCGCCGGTTGATCTTGCGGACCCTGACTCGGGGGCGGGATCACTGACAGTGACGCTGACAACCTCGACAGGCGGCAACTTGACTGCATCGACGGGCGGCGGCGTGACTGTGGGAGGATCGGGCACGGGCGTACTCACGTTGACAGGCACCCTGGCGAGTTTGAATACGTATCTCGATACGGCAAGCAACATTCAGTACTTACACGGCACGCCTGGCACTGCAGGCAATGATGCAGATTCCATCCTATTCGAAGTCACCGATAGCGGAAACACAGGCAGCGGTGGCGGCGGCACCATTAGCTTGGGTACGGCTAACGTCGATATCGGCACGGTCAACGACCCGCCTATCAACGTGGTTCCAGGCACACAGACGGTGCTTGAGGAAACGACGACTACAATCAGTGGCATCAGTGTTTCGGATAGCGATGCAGGCAGTAACCTGATCACCACTCAACTCCAAGTGACCAATGGCGTGTTGAATGTGACGCTTAGCGGAGCGGCAACCATCGGCGCCGGGCTCAATGGCAGTGGCGATCTGACGATTTCAGGTTCCGCCGCCGACATCAATGCTACGCTCGCTTCGCTCACTTACACAGGGAATACCAATCTCACTGGAGTAGCCGCGGATTTATTGGTCGTCACGACCGACGACCTGGGAAACACTGGGAGCGGGGGCGCGCTACAAGATGTTGACAATGTCCAAATTGACATCACCAATGTGAATGACGCTCCCGGCGGCTCTAATAACACAGTCACAACTAGTGAAGACGCCGACTTCACGTTTGCGGCTGGCGATTTTGGGTTCAGCGATCCTATCGGAGGGGACGCACTATCTGCAGTCGTTATTGCGACGCTTCCAGCTAATGGCGTACTCTACCTTGATGCGAACAGCGACAGCAATATCGATGGTGGCGAAGCCGTTTCAGCTTCCGATGCCATCGCAGTAGCTGATATCGCGGCAGGACGCTTGAAATTCAAGCCCGCGGCGAACGCCAACGGCACGGGCTACGACAGCTTCACGTTCCAGGTTCGTGACGACGGCGGCACTGCCAATGGCGGCGTCGATACAGACCAGACACCCAACACGATGACCATTGACGTCGGTTCGGTAAATGACGAACCGGCTGGTGCTGACAACACGATCACCACGAACGAGGACACCGACTACGCTTTCGCAGCGGGAGACTTTGGTTTCTCAGACACGGATGGAGACACTCTCTCAGCAATTGTCATCGCCACTATTCCAAGTAACGGCACGCTCTACCTAGATTCGAACGGTGATGGCTCCATTGATGGCGGCGAAGCCGTTTCGGCCACCAACGCCATCGCCGTAGCCGACATCACGGCAGGACGCTTGAATTTCAAGCCCGCGGCGAACGCCAACGGCACGGGCTACGACAGCTTCACATTCCAGGTTCGTGATGACGGCGGCATCGCCAACGGCGGACAAGACACGGATCAGTCGCCCAACACGATGACCATCGACGTCAACAGCGTGAACGATGAACCCGCCGGCGCTGACAACACGGTCACCACCAACGAAGACACCGACTACGTCTTCGGCACGGGTGACTTTGGCTTCACCGATCCCATTGACGGTGACAGCCTCGCGGCCGTCGTGATCTCGACGGTAACAAGCAACGGCACACTTTATCTCGACACCAATGGCGACGGAAATATTGATGGTGGTGAAGCCGTTTCGGCCACCAACGCCATCGCCGTAGCTGATATCGCGGCAGGACGCCTAAAGTTCAAGCCCGCGGCGAACGCCAACGGCACGGGCTACGACAGCTTCACCTTCCAAGTACGGGATGATGGTGGCACCGCCAACGGTGGAGTCGATACCGACCAATCTCCGAATACCATGGCCATCGATGTTACGGCGATCAATGACGACCCTACCAATGCGGGCAGTCTACCGTCGGACGTTGTGGTCACCGAAGATCTACTAAGCAATGTCGATCTGTCAGCGATTAACTTAATGGACGTCGATGCTGGAGTTGGCTCGCTAACCATCACACTTGCCACTTCGACCGGTGGGGAACTCACCGTAGCGGCTGGCGGCGGCGTCACCCTTGGCGGCACGCCAACTTCTCGCACGTTCACGGGTACGCTGTCCAACTTGAATGCCTACCTCAACAACGCAAGCAATATCCAATACCTCCACCCAACAGCGAATCTGAACGGAGACAACGCCGATACCATCTCTGTGCTTGCCAACGACAATGGCAATGTAGGCAGTGGAGGCGGAGCCGACCAAAACCTAGGTACAGTCAATGTGGACATTATTTCCGTAAACGATCAACCGACTACGCTTGATGCTATAGCCAGCGGACCGGAAGACAGTGTGATCACAATCACGCTCACCGGCAGTGACCTGGATGGCACGGTGCAATCTTTCGAGATCAGTTCTCTGCCCGCCAACGGCACCTTGTACCTCGACGCCGGGCTGACGACTCCAGCGATTCAGTTGAATACTTATGCGGCTACCAGTGAACAATTGACGGTCTACTTCCAGCCAAACTCCGATTGGAATGGCCTCTCAACGTTCAACTTCGCCGCCACAGACAATCAAGGACTTGCTGACACGACACCTGCTACCGCAACGATCACCGTCACGGGGGTCAATGATAATCCGACCAACGCCGGTTCGTTACCCAGCGATATCGCTGTCACCGAAGACGTGTTAGCCGATATCGATTTGTCTGCCATCAACTTGGTCGATGTTGACGCTGCCGGTGGATCGCTAACGATTACGCTGAGCACCTCCGCAGGCGGTAATCTGAACGCTACCAGCAGTGGCGGTGTGATTGTGGCTGGATCGGGTACTGGCACACTCACCCTGGACGGAACACTTGCGAATCTCAATTCCTTCCTCGATACGGCCAGTAACATTCGATACTTGCATGGCACGCCAGGCACCAATGGAGATGACGCCGATACTATTCAGGTCGACGTGGCCGACAATGGCAACACCGGCAGTGGTGGGGGCGGGTCAATCAACTTGGGTATCGTCAATGTCGACATTGGTACGGTCAACGACCCTCCCGTCAACACTATTCCTGGCACACAGACCGTAAATGAAGAGACTCCCACAGCAATTGCGGGCGTGTCGGTGCTTGACCCAGACGCAGGCAGTAATCCGATTTCGACTCGCTTGCAAGTCACCAATGGCGTTTTGAATGTATCGCTCGCTGGCAGTGCGACGCTCTCCGCGGGTGCCAACGGTACAGACGATCTCACGATTGTGGGCATCCAAGCAGACATCAATGCAACTTTGGCAAGCTTGCAATATACCGGCAACGCGGACATCACTGGCTTGGCGGCGGACACGCTACTAGTGACCACCAACGACCAAGGGAACACAGGAGCAGGCGGCGCCCAGCAAGACGTTGACGGCATAACGATCAATATCAGCAACCTCAACGATGCCCCAACCAGCTCGCCCGAGAGCTACAACACACTCAACACGCAAACCCTCACCGTTGCCTCTCCTGGAGTGTTGGCCAATGACTTTGATATCGACAGCCCCACACTGACTGCCATCCTCGTGACCCCTCCAGCTCACGGTGTGCTCACCCTGCAAGCTGATGGTTCATTTGAGTACGTACCTTTAGTGTCCTATGTCGGCCAAGTCGAATTTACCTACCAGGCGTTCGATGGCAGCTTGTTGTCCTCCCCTGTCACCGTGACCATCGATACCGCGGTCGTTCCAGATAATCCGTATGATCCAGAAGACCCAGGCGATGGTGGCGGTGATGATGGCAGCGACACGAACCCACCTGAGGACCCCACGCAAGATCCAACCCCGACACCGTCACCGAATCCACCTCCGAGTGACGAGGCACCTGCGCAGACTACACCCCCTTCACGCAGAAGCCCCGCCAGTCCAGGCCTCCCCTACCCTAGCGCACGAGACCGACCGCTGAACGGCCCATCGAACGAATTTGCTCCAGAAGACGAAGAGGAATCGATCGGCAATCTGTCTGGCTCTAGACTAGGTAAGTTCGTCATGGGAAGTAGCCAACGACACATCATGGACGCTAACCTGGCGAACTCATTCACCACTGAAGAGTACAGCAATTACAATCTCGATTTGATTGAATACTGGCTCGATGCTGCCCAGGAAGAGCAGCCGCAAGACGATACCGCCACCTTCTCGGCGGGTGCCGCGACATCTCTGGCGATTGGGTTATCTGCCGGATATGTCGCCTGGACGGTTCGCGGTGCTTACTTGGTTGCCGCGTTAGCAGGAGCCTTGCCCACTTGGGCACGATTTGATCCGATTTACGTCTTCGATGATCCGGAGGCCAACCGAAAAACTCGCGAACTGGGTGAGACGGATCTGTCTTTGGCCGAGATCGTCCAGTCCCAAGGAGCGAATTCATGAATTCCTCAAAATTCTTAGTCCTTCGCATCAGTCTCGCCTTGAGTGCCGTGTCTATCGCCTGTGTCGTAACCTGCGCACAGCTCGGCGTACTGCCTGACGCAGCGCAACTAACTAGAGAAGCACGCATCCGCATGTGTGAGACACTTGGTGCATCGATTTCGCTAGGGCCAATTCAACGTGGCCCCAAGGCAACCGAGCAACACCTCAAGCTCTTTCGTAAACGCAATCCAGAGACGATGAGTTTAGGGCTGCGGAAATATGACGGCGAGATTGTCTCGCAGGTCGGCAGTCACGCAGCGCATTGGCAACAGGCATCTAGCGACGGTCTTGAGCAGAGTTTTCTGGTTCCGATCGTCCGCGGCAGCGAGAAATGGGGACGTTTGGAGGTCGTGTTCGCTCAGGACCCGAGCTGGCACACGCTGAGGTTCCTTCCTTCCTGGTTTACTCCCGCTTGCGCCGTGGGTCTTGGGATCTTTACGTTGTCTTGGTTTACGCTATCACGAATCCTCAGGCACCTTGACCCTTCGCGAGTCGTTCCCTCGCGAGTCAAGGAGACTCTCGATAACTTTGCAGAGGGAGTCTTGCTTCTGGATGACAAAGAACGAATTGTGCTGGCCAATAAGGCCTTTGCCGAGAACATAGGGGAATCGAGCGAATCCCTTACGGGGCGCTTGGCGCGTGACTTGGGTTGGCAATTGGGCGAGGACGGAGAGTCTCAGCAACTGCCCTGGCAAGGAGTCTTGCAAAACGCGAAGTCGATTCGTAGCGCTTCGCTTCAACTTGCGACGGAGCAAGGCCAGCAACACTTCACTGTCAACGCCGTGCCGGTCCTGGACGATCAAGGCTCACTGCGCGGCACTATGGCCGCTTTCGCAGATGTTACGGAACTCGAGCAGAAGAAGCAGGGACTTGCGGAGGCCATGCAGCAAATCTCTTCCTCACACAGAGATATTGCCGAGAAGAACAAAGCACTAGAGTTTCTAGCGACCCGCGATCCGCTGACCAACTGCTTGAATCGGCGTAGCCTGTTTGAATCCTTCGAAAAGAGCTGGGAGTACGCCTCCCGAAATGGAGGTTCGCTCGCATGCATCATGGTCGATATCGATTTTTTTAAGTCAATCAATGACAACTATGGACACCAAAAGGGCGATCAGGTACTTCGCGAAACTGGCAACTTGCTGGTTGAGCTTGCCCGCAAGTACGACCTACCCTCTCGCTACGGTGGTGAAGAATTCTGTGTTGTACTGCCCGGAACCGACCTGGATGGGGCTACAGCTTGTGCGGAACGGATTCGAAAGAAGCTCAGCGGTCTCGACTTTGGCGAATTCCACATCACTGCCAGCTTGGGCGTAAGTGCTATCGAGCTGGGAGCAGCGGACCCGCAAGGAATTATTGACCAAGCGGATAAGTGCCTGTACGTCGCAAAACGCAATGGGCGCAACCAGACTGTACGATTCGATAACATCAATCAAAATCTCGAAGTGGACGAATCCAAGATCTCTCACTCGAAGCCCGACGAGAATGTAATAGACCAAGAAGCTAGTACCGATCTTCCCTACCGCTGCGTGTCAGCCCTGTTATCTACGCTCGCTTACCGGGACCCGGAAACCGCTGCCCATAGTATTCGAGTCGCTGATCTCTCAGTAGCCCTAGGACGCCAACTGATGGCTCCGCGCGACGCCTACCATCTCGAAGTGGCTGCGCTCCTGCACGACATCGGCAAGATCGGGGTGCCCGATGCGATTCTGCTCAAGCCAGGACCACTAGACGATAGCGAGTGGGAAGTGATGAAGCGTCACGACCGTTTTGGCGTCGAGATTGTCAATGCATCGTTCGGATTTGAGCCCGTCACTGAAATCGTGCGCCATCACCACAGTCGCTATGACAAGGGCGGGAAAGAGGCAATTCCCTTGGGAGCTCGTATTGTCACGATTGCGGACGCCTATGATGCGATGACCAATGACCGCCCTTATCGGAAAGGGATGAGTGTCGAAGAGGCGTGCGCAGAATTGCGGCGTTGCGCGGGAAAACAGTTCGACCCCAAGCTGGTCGAGGATTGCTGTTGCCTGATGGAAAGTAATTCCCATACCTGTAGGACAAGACCAAAGGGGGTGTCGCATGAAATCGCCTTGAGTGTTGGCCGACAACTGGAGAAATTGTTAGAGGCCTTTGAGACCGAAGATATTGCGACCGTCACCTCACTCTCGCAGCGACTCTCGATGATAGCCCGTCAATCAAGTATTGATCAACTGGCGGATACAGCGGACGAGTTGTCCCGTTTAGCTGAAGGGGATGCCGAGCTTACGGAGATGGTCGATTCCGTCCATGAGCTCCTGACTTTGGGCAACACTCTACATGCCAGTGTTATAGAGAAGGTGGCGGCAAGTTATGAATAACGACTGGCTGAGTGCTCGTGAGCTTTCGTTTTCCCGAAACTACTACGGCACACCTGATAGGTCTTCTTCGGTATTGTCGTTGAGAGTAGTTGTAGTGGCATTTACTTGAGACGATCAGAGTTGGATACCCTAGCAACAGAATAGCGGACGCCCACGCCAAATCTTCTGTCGACCGTTGTTAAGACTGAATGGTTACAGGTTTTTTATGCCATTGTTGGTGTTCACTTTGAATCGCGATTAGAAATCCTTGAGTTATTTGAGTAGATTACCAATCGCGATCCACGTAGTGCCGCCGGGTTTGAGAGCGTAGAGATTCGGTTCTTAATATTGGTAACGAACTCAACGCTCGAATTGCTCAGAGCAAACACAATTGACTCGTGGATTTGTAGTAGCTTGGATTGCTAATACTCACCTGGATACGTAGGAAGGAAGCCCACGTCCCGGGCGAAAGACCGTGAACTGGGGTAGCTCTTGGTCTCCCCCTTGGTACAATTGCAAGCCGAGTGGGATATCATTGCTATGACATTCTGCTTGCCGAAACTAAGGACCATTCGCAATTGCAAACTTTCTTGGGAAGCTTGGTGGGCGAAAAAACCCTTGTTTTGTAGACTGAGCCAGAGTGGCGGAATTGGCAGACGCGCTGGATTCAAAATCCAGTTCCCTTCGGGGAGTGGGGGTTCGAGTCCCCCCTCTGGTACTCTTTCTCTGCGAAGTCAGGTATGTGATGTAGCGGCTGCTCTCAAACGATTCGCCGTCGCCCGGCCAGCAGCGCACTAGCCATGAGCAGGAGTATTCCCGTACCTGGTTCGGGAACTGGCTGAAAAAGTGACTGCGCGAGTTGGTAGGCTTCGATGCCGATGGAAGAGCCCATGATGCGTCCCGCGAAATCGTCGGCGGGAACATGGATGCCGCCCCACAGCCTCGAAATTCCTGCTTCGTCGGCGGCATCAAAATACGTGGCCCACTGGAGCGTGAGTTCCTCGCTCGGCCCGACCTCGAAATCGAGAAATTCTGGTGTAAAGACCGCTTCGCCCAGTCCCCCGGGGAAATACTCGCTGCCAGTAAAGAGGGCGAGCACCTCGGCCGCGGCGCGACTGAACGTGCTATGCCCCGACACGTAGGACGCAAACGCCGGTGTGATGAAGTTATCCATTTGATACGGCACCCAGTTCTCTGCCAGGGTCCAATCAATGCCACTCACCTCAGTAGCTGGATCCAGTGGTTCGTGATTCCACACTTTGACTACGACTTTGCCGATCATTTCTTCCGGTGTGAGGTAAAGAACGAAGAGTCCGTCGTCGTCGATGTTGGCGTTCAAATAGGCGTTGTAGTGCTTTCCTCCTTCGGCAATCGATTCCGCGGTGATGAGTTCAACTAATTCGGGTTCAAGCGGCAATCCGTCGGGATGGTAAGAGGGGCCGCTGGGATCGCTAGATTGGCCGAGGCCTCCTTGATAGCGGATCATCGTGATTGGGCGCACGTAATCGTATTGCCGCTTCGTACCCCAAGCAGCCACAGCCGCGTCGTGGACTGCACCGTTGAGCGCGAGTCCCAGTTTGATGTCCCACTCCAGGTCATCCACCAAGGGTCCGACACCGCCGATGCGTTTTTCGATCAAGGCGTGGTCCGATACCTCGTTGGCAATGACGTTCCAGTGACCAGGAGGCGTTTCTGATTCAGGGCCGTCTGCCCAATACTCCGCCAAGACCCGACCGTAGTCGGCTGACTTCACGAAGTTATCAGCATAGGGTTGTCCCGTGACCGGATTGTTCGCATAGCCAACGTCGACGTGTGTGCCCAAGGCGCGATTTCCTGTGCTATTGGGCGAGATATTGATGATGTCGGTGCCAGGACCTACGGAGGGGTCGAGAGCGTTGCTATAGCGGATGACTTCCAGAGTTCCATTGCGGTAGTCTGCGTCTCCAACACCATTCAGCTGCGGCGGCGCTCCCGGGTCGATAGCTGACCAGCTATTGGGACCATTGCCGCCGCGCCCTAAGGCGAATGTCGAAACGCCTCCCCAGTGTGGTCCAATATATTCTTGCAAGTTAAAAGGAATGGGGATCCCGTTTTGGGTCGTAAACGAATCCACAAACAGAGGTTGCCAACGGTTGGGGTTAACCGGCGTGGGCGTGTTGGAGACAGCCGGGAAATCAACGATCATGGGATCATTCACCGGCTGATAGTCTGTGTTGTCTTCGTAACTATTAGTCTCGTTTGAACCGTCGCTGAGTTGGCTGTCGAGAATTTGCTGCGCAATGCGATTGCCGATCGCCGCGGCGGAGTTGCCTGTGGTAGTCGTGACACTCTTGTCATAGCCCAATGTGGTCATCACCCCGTCGAACAATGCTTGTGATCCCACGGGATCGACTGCATGGGTGTAACGCTGCGAGAGAACCCGATAGGCGGCATAGCTGATGGCTTCGTTGCGCGCTGTCGCGATGTCCGCTGCCGAATGTTTGTTCGTGTAGAACTGGCCCTGGGCCGACTGATCATAGGCTGCCCAAGCGTCGTACATCGCGGCCGAAGTGTGGTACAGATTTCGGGCATGGACCGTTGGTGCCGGGAAGTCGCCGCGGACCGCATCGAGTAGCGCCTCGTTCCAATGGCGGGCGACGGTATCCTGAGCACTTGCGAAGCTCGTGATGCTCATTCCAAGCAATACGACAAGTGAGCGCCCGCAGGACGCGATGGTTGCATATTTCAAATACATGGTGTGAATTCCTTGGTCCTGACTGTAAGCAAACACGCCATACCGCCCTTAGAATCCACACGACTCGAAATAGCCTTGATCGCGAGTGTATCTCGCTATCAGGTTTCAAGAATGGCCACGCAAGAGTAGACAAGAACTGTACAGCAAAAAATGCGCAGCGAGACGCCGTAGTGGTTTAGAAGACTTGGGCGATTGGCGTCACTAGACAATTAACTCTGTAGAAAAAGCTTGAGCCGGCGGCCTCTATGGTCCCCCAGTACCGGCGAATAACTATGTTCAGCCTACTCAGATTCTGCGCGCATGTCAAAATATCGACCATTTCGCAGTTAGCATGGAGTTGTGAGGGACGGATTGTTCCGGATATTCGGCTCTAACCAGGTGCTAAGTGCGTGAGGTTGGGAAGTTGCAAGGGCCGCAGGTTTGGAGCTAGGATGGTCCTTACTAACCACGACCTATCGTTACTTGCCCTTTGATCGCGCTTAGTTCTCTCGTTTCTATCCTACAGACTGCGTAGCACCTGGATCGTCGATACTCATGCAAACGGCGTCGAGCGAGATTCCGAAGTCCCTGTTTCTCCTCGCTTGGAGTCTTCTTTGGGCTTTAAGTTCGGCCTCGGCACCCGCTGCTACTCCACAAGAACAAGAGTACTTTGAAACCCGCATTCGTCCTGTTCTGGTCGAGCGGTGCTATGAATGCCACAATAGCACTGGCCGCGCGGAAGGGGGGCTGGTGCTCGACTACCGTGAGGGTTTGCTTACGGGAGGCGACAGTGGGGCAGCAGTTGATCTTGAGCATCCCGCCGCGAGTCTGCTTTTGCGAGCCATGCGGCATGAGCGCGAGTTGCGCATGCCGCAGGATGGCCCAAAGCTCTCGGAGCAGGTAATCGCAGATTTCGAGCGATGGGTGACAAATGGCGCGTTCGATCCACGTGTTACTCCTCCCTCCCCCGCAGAAATAAAAGAGGCCACATCCTGGGAAGCAGTTCGTGAACGTCGCTCTCAGTGGTGGAGCTTTCAGCCAATCGCGAATCCGCTGCCACCACTGGTTCAGGACTTTGCCCCGTCAGGTTCAGATCACACGATTGATCGATTTCTGCTTGCCCGGCTGGAAGCTGCTGGAATAGCGCCCAGTTCGCCCGCGGATCGCAGTACCCTGCTGCGGCGATTGCATTTCGCGCTGGTTGGCTTGCCGCCGACCCCCGCCGAACTTTCCGAATTTGCAGAAGACGATTCTCCTGACGCCTACACAAAGGTGGTCGAGCGTCTGCTCGCATCACCCCAGTTTGGCGAGCGTTGGGCCCGGCACTGGATGGATTGGTTTCGCTATGCCGACTCGCACGGAAGCGAAGGCGACCCCGCGATTCCCAATGCCTGGCGCTACCGAGACTATTTGATCCGCGCGTTTAACGCCGACGTGCCCTATGACCAATTGGTTCGTGAGCATGTCGCGGGAGATTTGCTAGCTGAGCCCCGAGTGGACGAGGTGCTCAAGTTGAACGAATCTGCGATCGGCACCAGTCATTTCCGCTTCGTGGAACATGGCTACGCTCCGACCGATCCGCAAGAAGAGCTAGTACGGACCACGGATAACCAGATCGATGTCCTGACCAAGGCTTTTTTAGGACTCACGGTTTCCTGCGCTCGCTGCCACGACCACAAGTTTGACCCCATAAGTCAGAAAGACTTTTACGCGTTGTACGGTATTCTGACGAGCTGTCGTCCAGCGCAAATCACGGTAGATAGTGCTGAACGTCAGGCGCTCCACATAGAGACGTTACTGTCACTCAAGGCGGAAATCAAACAACGGCTTAGCGTCTCTTGGCTCAGATCACTCGACGAGGTGGCGGAATGGTTAGAAGCTGCCCCGGTTCCTAGTGTGAAGCAGCAGCGAGCAGACTCAGAAGCAGCTACCAAATGGTCGCTCGCTCAGCGGCGGGTCAACGTCGCGATCGACCAGGGCTTGAGGAACCCATTATATCCTTGGCTGCGAATTCGAGCGGCCGACGAAAGCTCTGTAAGCTCGCTGTGGAGTACGCTCACTCAAGATTGGCGCGCCAGCCAAGCCAGACTCGACGAGCGAAGGAGTGCAAACCTAGCGTTCCGATGGTCGGCCGGATCAGACAAGGGGAAGCCCTGGTTTTCTCATGGGAGTGGAATGGAGAGTGGCCCTGCCGCTTCTGGCGATTTTCATCTCGCAGTGGAAGGCGACCAGATCGTTACCAATATTTATCCAGCGGGCGTCTACTCGCACTTGATTTCGAGCAAGCACAGCGGACAGTTCACCTCACCTTCATTCCCAGTCAGCACAAATGCAATTTGGATCCGCGCTCTAGGAAACCATGCCCGCGCTCGGTACGTGATGCACAATTATCCTCGAGCAGCGGGTCCGATTTATGCCCATCACGGTTTGAACTCTGCTGAACCCCAGTGGCAGCGCTGGGACATGCGGTATTGGGAAGGTGACCAAACGCACTTGGAGTTTGCCACAAGTGGAGACGTGCCTGTGGAAGTTGGCGAGCAAGCGCGTTCGTGGTTTGGAGTTTGCGAAGTACTGGCCATCGATGAAGGACAAGCTCAGCCTCAAGACGAGCCGGCAGAGTTCGTTTCTCCCCTGTTCCGTGCGGCAAGTGCACCACCAAAATCTCTCCAAGAACTGAGAGGCTACTACACACAGGCGTTGTCTAGGTGCATTGCAGCGTGGCAACGTGGCGACATGACCGATGAGCAAGCACATTTCCTGGGCTACTTTGTACGACAAGGGGCGTTGCCGAATAGCCCGATGGCGAACGCCGATGTCTTGCCATTCGTAAAGAAGTATCGTGAACTTGAAGCCGAAATTACCGTTCCGACCCGGGTTCCGGGTATCACTGAAGCAGAACCGAAGGACCAACCACTCTTCGTGCGCGGGAACCACAAGCAGCCAAGTGACCCGGTGCGGCGCAGTTTCCTCGAAGCACTCGATCCAGCACCGTTTCAGACTTCGAAGAGCGGTCGGCTCGAGCTGGCTGAATCTATATTGGCGGCTGACAATCCGCTGATGTCGCGGGTGATTGTTAACCGAGTTTGGCACCATTTGTTCGGTCGCGGCATTGTCGCCACGCCGGACAACTTCGGCCACCTTGGCGAGTTGCCGACACATCCTGAACTGCTCGATCATCTCGCAAAGAAATTCGAGGCGGACGGTTACTCGATGAAGAAGCTGATTCGCTACATGGTGACCGCTCGCGTATATCGCAGCGCATCAAGTCCACAGTCAGAGGCGAAGAACAAAGATCCCGGCAATCAGTGGCTCAGCCACATGCGCGTGCGGCGGCTGGAAGCCGAGGTGATTCGTGACACTTTGCTCCAGCTCAGCGGCGAGTTGGACTCTCAAATGTTCGGGCCCGGTGTCGATGGCAAATCCTTGCGTCGGAGTGTTTACGTGGAAAGCAAACGTAACTCGCTCGACTCCTTCTTGTCGGTGTTCGACGCCCCGGCCCCGTTCAGCACGAAAGGACGTCGCGATGCGACTAACGTACCAGCGCAGGCACTGGCCATGATGAACAACCCATTCGTGAGATCATGCACCGACAAGTGGGGAGATCGTATTGTGGCCGAGTCGTCGATGCGCGATGACCAGTCGCGTATCCAACGCTGCTTTCTCGAAGCATTCTCGCGGCAATGCACCTCTGAGGAATTGGCAACTTCTGTCACCTACCTTCAGCAATTGAGGGAGTCGGCAGCGTTTTCAAACCTCGACAAGAACGAGCGGGAAGTCTCCGCCTGGCGGGCTTTCACGCATTCTATTGTCGGACTAAAGGAGTTTCTTTACCTTCGCTAGTAGGTGAGACCACTATGGATTCGAAGTTCTTACAAGATATTTCCAAACGATACACACGCCGCGAAGCGCTGGCGAAGTGTTCGACGGGGTTCGGTCTCGTTGCCCTCTCGGGACTGCTGCAAAACAAAGCGTTTGGTGCGAAAACTATCGGTCCCCATTTCAGGCCGCGCGCCAAGAATGTGATTTTCTGTTACATGTCGGGTGGCGTGTCGCATCTTGACTCGTTCGATCCCAAACCTCGCTTGGCACGCGAGGCAGGGCAGCCGATGCCCATGAAAGTCGAACGAACGATGTTCAACAACAATGGGAATATTTTTGCGAGCCCCTTCAAGTTCAGTCGCCACGGCGAGAGCGGCATGCCCGTTAGCGATATGTTCCCCGAGATCGCCAAGCACGCCGATGAGTTGGCAGTGATTCGTTCGATGACCTCCTCGGTAAGTGAACATGCTCAAGCCAACTGTTTCTTTCACACGGGGTTTCCTTTTATGGGCCATCCTAGTGCAGGTGCTTGGGCTAGCTACGGGCTGGGTACCGAGAACGAGAACCTGCCCGGCTTCGTTGTTTTGCAAAGTGGTAATGCGGTCGTTCCTCACGGAGGGGTTGGGATGTTCGGCAACGGTTTTTTGCCCGCTCAGCACCAAGCATCCATAATCAAGGCCGACAAGGCCGAGGCGATTCGCAATTTAACCCCTGCAAGCGATCTGGGGACCCAACGAGAGCAGCTCGATTACATTGGGCATATGGACCGCCACTACCTGGAGGTCACAAAAAGTGATGCTCAGATCGAAGCCGCCATTAACAACGCCGAAGTTGCCTATCGAATGCAGTCCGCGGTGCCAGAGGCATGTGACCTCGACTCTGAACCCGCGCACTTACACAGGCTCTACGGCACCGATTCGCCAATTCAGCAGAAGGCGGCTTACGCCAAGCAATGTCTCCTGGCACGCCGACT
Source organism: Bythopirellula sp. (assembly GCA_965230685.1). GTDB lineage: Bacteria > Planctomycetota > Planctomycetia > Pirellulales > Lacipirellulaceae > Bythopirellula. The sequence goes on along the minus strand of CBDDLO010000002.1, from coordinate 5,289,009 downwards.
TGTTGAGAGAGGTGTTCGATTTGTTGAACTGAGTTGCCTCACCCATGCCATTGGTGCTGGAGGTGCGGCAAATCCCTGGGATCAACATGGCGATCTGGAAAAAGGGCATCGAGCGATGGCACATCAAGTGGACCAACCAATCGCCGCGTTGATTCAAGACCTACGCGCTCGAGGTCTACTCGACGAGACGTTGATCATCTGGGCGGGCGAGTTTGGGCGAACACCGTTCTCACAAGGTAGCAATGGCCGTGACCACAATCCGTTTGGATTCAGCGTTTGGCTGGCCGGTGGTGGGGTGCGTGGTGGAACGATCTATGGTGCGACCGATGAGTACGGATACCACGTCATTGAGAACAAAGCCACGGTCTATGACTTGTGGGCGACTGTGCTGCATCAGCTCGGGCTCAACCATAGGGATCTCACATACCGCCACGGCGGCCGTGATTTTCGTCTGACGGACGTTCACGGCGATGTCATTCACAGGATCCTGGCGTGATCCGCGGATTGTCTCAGTTCGATTCCATGCTTGCGTAGAGTCGCTGCTCTGCTTCCTCCCAAGCGGTGGAATTCTCTGGTTCGAGCGTCTGAAGTTCAGAGGATGAGGCGACGACCGCTCGCAACTCGTCTAAGTTTGCCAGTGCCCCTGCTGCTAGGGCCTGAGTGAGGATATTTCCCGTCGCGGTTGCTTCGTAGGGCCCCACGACAACTTGCTTGCCAGTTGCATCCGCAGTCATCTGATTCAGCAGAGCGTTCTGCCCTCCCCCGCCAACGATGTGCAATGTGTCAAACTGACGCTCCAAAATGTCTTCCAAGGCCCGGAGCGTATTGCGGTACTTCAACGCTAAGCTTTCCAGACAACAGCGGATAAACTGGCCCGGTGAGTCGGGCACGGGCTGATCTGTCTGTAAGGCAAAGTCCGCAATCTTTTTCAACATATCGCCGGGAACTTGGAAAGGCGCATTGCCTGCATCAACCAATGTGCGGAATGGCTCGGCTTCTGCGGCCAAATTGGTCAGCCGGGCGTAGTCGTAATTTTCGCCTTGCCGCTGCAAGTCGCGGCGGCATTCCTGTACCATCCACAGTCCGGTAATATTCTTCAGGAATCGGATGCGCCCACCCATGCCAAGCTCGTTAGTGAACATGGCAGCTTGTGCCGCTTCGGAAACACAGGCTTCGTCGATCTCTGCACCCAGTAACGACCACGTGCCACTCGAAAGGTAGCACCAGCTGCTGTTCGGCAATGCGGGAACCGCCGCCACGGCACTGGCCGTATCGTGTGTCGGTGGCAATACGACTTGAACTTCCGTTGATAACCCCGTCGTTGTTGCCAACTCGGGCAGCAACGAACCAAGCGAGTTGCCTGGAGGCGTAATCGGCCCGAGCAACCGAGCAGGGATTTTGAGTTCACTCAGAATGCTCTTCGCCCAATCCCCCGATTGGCAGTCGACCATCTGGCTGGTCGACGCGATCGTTGCTTCGACTGAGCGTTTACCGCTGAGCCAATAGTGGAACAAGTCGGGCAAAAACAAGAGTTGATCTGACGCATCAACGATTTCGGGACTTGCTTGCTGCAGCGCAGAGAACGAATACAGAGTATTCAGAGAAAGGAGTTGAATTCCTGTAGCGCGATAAATTTCGCCAACGCCCAATTTCTTTACGACTTTGTCGAACGCTTCGGAGTTGCGGGGGTCTCTGTAGGCGTGGGGCAGCGCGATGAGTTCACCCGACTGGCTGAGCAGTGCCCAGTCGACTCCCCAAGTGTCGACTCCAACGGAAATCAGAGTAATGCTGTTCTCAGCAGCCCATTCGCCAGCGGCTCGTAGCCCTTGCACGATTTCACGCCAAAGTCCCGTGATATCCCAATGCAAGCCCGAGGGCAATTGTAGAATCTCGTGTGGAAATCGATGCACGACCTCCAATCTGAGCCCCGCGGAGTTGAGGACACCCACGACTGCTCGGCCCGACTCAGCACCCAAGTCGATTGCGACGTATCCGTTAGCCATTTCCTATCTCTTTTCGAGCAAGAAGTTTACAGCAGTACCAGAACTGAATGAGCATTGCAGGTTGAGAAATCTTTGATGCCGGTTTAGGATACCCTTTTCTCTTGACCAAGAACAAGTCTCCGAGATCGCGGAGTTGGAATTCCAGACAACGCTGATTGATAGAATATGGCAAGCAACAACATGTTTTCGCTTGAAGGACGGGTAGCACTCGTCACAGGTTCCACGACCGGCTTAGGAAAGGAAATGGCACGAGCCCTCGGCCAGGCGGGTGCGAAGGTCGCGATCAATTATGCGAATAGCACCGATCGCGCCGAAGCGACGTGTCGTGAGTTTGACAAGGAGGGGCTTGCAACGCAGCTTTTTCGGGCAAGCATCATCGAACCAGACGAAGTGCAGAAGTTGGTCGAGCAAGTTCGCGATGCATTGGGGCCGATTGATATTGCTGTGATCAGTGCGACCCCCGAGCAGCCCATCTTGCCGATTGAGGAATATGATTGGGAACTCTATCAACAGTTGCATGACTTCTTCGTGAAGAGTCCCTACCTGTTGGCCCGCGCATTGCTTCCGCACATGAAAGAGCAGGGTTGGGGACGGATTGTGAACATGGGTAGCGAAGTTTTCCATCAGGCTTGGCCTAACTTCAGCGCGTACGCCGCGGCAAAGGGTGGACAACATGGTTGGACGCGGTCGATGGCCACAGAGCTAGCCCCTTTTGGAATTACTGTGAACATGATCTCCCCAGGGTGGATTCCAGTAGAGCGCCACGCCAATGACCCTCAGGAGGAGAAAGACAAGTATCTTACCAAGGTCCCTGCGGGCCGGTTTGGAGTGCCAGAGGATCTGGCCGGGTTGATCACATTTTTAGCGAGCGACAGTTCCTCCTTCCTTACGGGACAGGATATACTAGTCAATGGCGGAAAAATCGCTCCCTAGTTTGGTACGCCGTAGTCACTTGCGGTAATCTTTTATGCATGGTCTCACTCTGCTCGCGAAATTGTGGCTGCCAAGGCGGCATGGTTCCCCGGTCAATAGTAAATTGACTCGCTTCATCCGAACTTGTGGCGTCGTGATTGGGTGCCTGGGTTTGGGGTTTGTAGCGGAGGCTGCGCTTGCCGAGTCGCAGTCGTTTTCTGCGGCGGACTTGGAGTTCTTCGAAAATGAAGTACGCCCTCGATTGGCTGAGCATTGCTACGAGTGCCATAGTATAGATTCGGAAACCATCGAGGGGGGATTACGGCTTGACTCTCGCCGCGCAATTCTAACGGGTGGTGATACTCAACCTGCGATAGTCCCGGGGCATCCAGACGAAAGTCTGCTGATCGACGCGATCGAGTATGGCGATCTCTACGAGATGCCTCCTAAGCGAAAGTTGCCCGAGGCGACGATCTCCGTGTTTCGTGAATGGGTCACACGCGGCGCACCCTGGCCGCAAGAAGAAGCAGAGTCAGGTCCGCTCAAGATTGAAAATTTTGATCTTCAGAAACGCAAAGCCGAACACTGGGCGTGGACCCCACTGGCACGACCTCCGCTGCCGGTAGTGCATAACTCGACATGGGCGCTTCAACCGCTCGACCAGTTTGTCCTCGCAAAGCTTGAAGCCAATAGCCTGCAGCCTGCGGCACCAGCGGCAGCGCACGAACTTTTGCGGCGCGCCTATTTTGACTTAATCGGACTCCCCCCTCCGGTTGAAGTGGTAAGTGAATATTGCTCACATCCAACGCCACAAGCATTCGAAACGATTGTTGATAAGCTACTGGATTCGCCACAGTATGGCGAACGGTGGGCACGGCACTGGCTCGATCTGATGCGTTATGCTGAAACGCGTGGCCACGAGTTTGATTCGATCACCCCCAACGCCTGGCAGTATCGAGACTATGTCATACGCGCCTTCAATGCTGATGTACCGTACGATCAATTTGTGACTGAGCACCTCGCCGGCGATTTGCTTGATCCCCCAAGAATGAATGAGGAGCAGCAGTTCAATGAGTCCATCATTGCCACAGGTTTTTGGTACTTGGGCGAATGGATCCATTCGCCGGTGGATCTTCGCAAAGACGAATTAGATCGTTTCGACAACGCGATCGACGTGTTCGGCAAGACTTTCTTGGGGCTTACAGTCGCCTGTGCTCGCTGTCACGACCATAAATTTGATGCGATTTCGCAGGAAGATTACTACGCATTAGCGGGCTTTCTCCAAAGCTCAGGCTATCAACAAGTCCGTTTTGAAACAGCTGACCATAATCGCGCAGTCGCGCGGCAACTCGATGCGCTCCGGCGGAACGCTGGAAAGCAGATTGCTGCCAAGGCAAATGAACTACAGCTGCGCAGCACGCAGCTTTCACCGTTGCTTTTGGATGTGAACCAATCGGAAAAAAGCGAAGTATCAGACTTTCAGTGGGACTTGCCAGAGAACGCTCACGTTGTACTCGACTATGGCAAAGACCAGTCACCGTGGTTGGTGGATGGCCCCGCCTTTGGCGACGGACCTCTTCGGCGCGGCGAGTGGATACCGGCAGCTGACGGCTCTCGGGCAGTTGCAGAAATTGTCACTCGAGGTCATGCCAAACTTCGTCCCGAACTTAGTGAGCTAAGCTTGCGCGAAGGCGTCGAAGCGGACCCGAGCAGCCGCATGTCGGATCAAAACCAGCAAGTAGTTCGTGATTGGGAAAATCGCCCTGGTCGCGTGCTAAGAACGCCAACATTCGAGTTGCGAGGTGGCAGGCTCTACTATCTCATTCGAGGTGGTATGCACGTTCAAGTCGTTGTAGATTCGCATCGCTTGCTTCGTGGTCCACTGCATCAAAACACGCTCAAGTCTTTCGACAACAAGGAGCAATGGCATTGGGTCGAGCACGACCTAAGGGCCTATATGGGACACCGCGTGTTAGTAGAATTCAGTCCCTTCGGCAAGCATCCACTAGAAATCGCCATGGTAGTAGATGGCGACCGAATGCCCTCGTTGCCACCGGAGTTGGATCCTTCGCATCCCAGTAGCCAACTCGCGTCGAAATCCCAAACGTTGACTAGGCTCAACGAGGCTGCAGCGAGCCCTGCCGTTCAAGCGATAGTCACAAGCTACCGTCAAGAAAGAGCTCAACTCTTGCAATCACTGCGAAAGCAGTCGGCGACGGCCCCAGCCATATGGGATGGGACGTCCGAAAATGAACGATTATTGATTCGGGGCAACGCACTCACACCAGGTCCACCCGTCGAGCGGAGATTGCTCACAGCGATTGCTGGCGAGAATCAGCCAGCAGTGCAGAAGGGCAGCGGTCGCTTACAACTTGCCCAACAGTTACTCGCATCGGAAAACCCACTGCCCGCGCGCGTAATGGCTAACCGGATATGGCACCACCTCACCGGTCGCGGGATAGTTCCCTCGGTTGATAATTTAGGAGTCTTAGGGCAGGCCCCAACGCATCCCGAACTCCTCGACCATTTGGCAAGCCGGTTTATTGATAATGGTTGGTCTGTGAAAGCTCTGGTTCGGGAAATCATGCTGAGCCGAACGTACCAAATGTCGAGCCGCGAGGATCCGCTCGCCAGAGCTAGGGACCCCGATAACCGGCTCCTCCACCGCATGCCTGTGCGTCGGTTGCAATCCGAAGTCATTCGAGACTCGATGTTGTCTTTATCTCATCGGCTCGACCTACAACCCTTTGGGCCCAGTGTTCCAATTCACTTGACAAGTTTCATGCAGGGCCGTGGTCGCCCCGAAAAGAGCGGTCCTCTCGACGGCGATGGGCGGCGAAGTATTTACATTGCAGTGAGGAGAAATTTCCTTTCGCCCATGATGCTCACCTTCGACAGTCCACAACCGGCAGGCCCTGTTGGAAAGCGGACCGTGTCGAATGTTCCCGCTCAGGCATTAATTTTGTTGAACGATCCCTTTGTCATGCAACAAGCGGAACGATTCGCCAAGCAATTGCTGGCCACAGAACCCCTCACTCAGCAGCGCATTGAGCGCATGTACCTTGAGGCATTCGCACGTCTTCCCGACAAAACGGAAAGCTCCGCAGCTGCTCACTTTCTCGATCTGCAACGCAGCGAATACTCAGCTCTGGACAGCGAGCCCGACTCGCAGCTCAAGGCGTGGACAGACCTCTGCCATGTCCTCTTCAATCTCAAAGAATTCACCTACCTTCATTAGAGATCAGAACGCTGTGTTTGACTTTCCTTGCCATCGACTCGCTGCCAGGCCGCTCACACGCCGCGCCATGCTGCGCCAAGCCGCTTGTGGTTTTGGCGGTGTTGCACTGCACGTCATGTTGGCAGAGCAAGGGCTAGCCACCACCGAACCTAAGGAGCTGCTCTCGAGATCGAAGCACTTTGCGGCTAGGGCGCGAAGCGTGATTTTCCTCTATATGGATGGAGGGCCTTCGCAGGTCGATACTTTTGACCCTAAACCATTGCTCGCCAAAGAAAATGGCCAGCCATTTAGAATGAGCATCGAGCCGACTCAGTTCAACAACATTGGCTCAACAATGAATAGCCCGTGGAAATTCCACCAGTACGGAGAATGCGGTACCCCGGTCAGCGATCTGTTCCCGCACATCGCGCAGCATGTAGACGATATGGCGGTCATTCGCTCGATGACTTCCGACTTCTCAGAACACACCAATGCCAATTACTTTCTCCATACCGGCAGTGGCCTGCAAGGTCGTCCCAGCATGGGAGCCTGGCTCAGCTATGGGTTGGGTAGTGAATGCCAAGATCTACCCGCGTTTGTTGTGCTCAACGGAGGCCTCATTCCGCCGGGTGGGCTTGATTGTTTCAACAGTGGATTTCTCCCCGCCAAGCACCAAGCGAGCCTCTTCCAAGCTGGCGAAACACCGCTGGCCAACCTACTACCCAGTGAGAAGCATCCCCGGCTACAACAGAACAAACTCGAACTGCTCAGCCAGCTCGACAATTATAGCCTTCAACAAAAGGGTGCCGACGATGCCATCGAATCGGCCGTGGCTAACTACGAACTAGCCTTCAAGATGCAAGCGGCGGTTCCCGATTTGGCCGACATCAGTTCCGAATCGCAACAGACTCTGGAAATGTACGGAGTGAACAGCAAGGAAGCGAAGCAGGCTGGTTTTGGAAGGCAATGTCTGTTGGCTCGTCGTTTGGTCGAGCGCGGCGTGCGTTTCATTGAGCTTACTTGTCCCAATGTGGCTGGCCTAGACCGCTGGGATCAACACAGTAATTTCAAAAACGGCCATGCGGCCAATGCCCTCGCGGTTGACCAACCGATCGGCGCGTTGCTTACCGATCTCAAATCGCGCGGCATGCTGGAGGAAACGTTGGTCGTCTGGACTGGAGAGTTCGGCCGAACGCCGTTTGCCCAAGGCACTAATGGCCGAGATCACAACCCCTTCGGATTCAGCATGTGGATGGCGGGCGGAGGAGTGCGTGGCGGCGTCGTAACGGGTGCCACAGATGAGTACGGTTACAAAGCGATTGAGAACCGACGCGAAATGCACGATTTGCACGCGACGATGTTACACTTGCTGGGCGTTGATCACACACGCCAAACCTATCGTTTTGGAGGCCGAGATATGCGTCTCACCGACGTGCATGGCGAACTGATTGAAGAAGTGATTGCGTAGTTCCAGATCGAACGACTTCTTTGGCAAGTGGACCAACAGGTCAGGTTGTGCAGTGGACCGTGTTTGATTGAGTAGCACTCCCCATCTTCTACTGAGTCGCCCGATGGCATTTGCAGTACCAAAACCAGTGCCTTTAGGGTTGGCTCCCTCCTTCGGTTTCGGCGATCGCATTGGTCTTGCGACTCCAGGGCATATCGCCGCTATGCGGGAAGCTGGTGGTGGGATTGCACCGATCTTCGCGCAGCAGTCCATTCGCGAAATGGCGAGGACTTGTCGCAATCCCAACCAAGTTATGCAGGATGGAATCCATGCCATGCAACAGGCGAAATGGGACCAAGCTCATGGCGCGGACGCGGATCATCTCAAAACTCGCCAGGATGTGGATTTGACGGCTGCAGCCGGCTTTACTTTCTTCACAATCGATCCTTCCGACCACGTTGATCAACAAGCCGACGACTATGACGAAGCGTGCGTGCGCGAGAAGTTTGCCAAGATGCGAGATTTCGCTCCTTGGAGTGACAGTTACATCGGCCAACAAATTCGGTTGCCAACGGGCACGATGATCGACTTCGACGAGTTGGCCGTTTTGCGTGCCGCAGTGAAATATGGCAAGGCGATCCACGTGGCGCTCGAGTTGGCCACATACATAGGCCAGGTGCAGTCAAGCGCCGCGCGGGAATACGAAATCGAACTAAGTGTCGACGAAACCGAACAGCCCACCACATTGGCCGAACACTATATCATTGCCGAGCAGTGTCTAAAGGGTAGCATGAAACTCATCTCGCTAGCTCCACGGTTCATCGGCAATTTTGAGAAGGGGGTCGATTTCATTGGCGAACTCCCTGCATTAGAGCGTTCGCTGATCGACCATGCGGGAATAGCTGAGCAGCTTGGCCCTTACAAGATTAGTCTGCACTCAGGGTCCGACAAACTCTCGATGTACGCCGCGCTAGCACGCGCGACTCAAGGCCGATTCCATGTGAAGACGGCTGGCACCTCGTATCTTGAAGCGTTAAGAGTAGTAGCCATTCACGAGCCCTCTCTCTTTCGCGAAATCTGTGAATTCGCCCGGACCCGCTACGACACCGATCGGGCAAGCTATCACGTGCATGCCACACTCTCCATGGTTCCCGCCCCCAGCACATTAAGCAACGACGAGGAGCTATCACGGGTCTACCTGGAGAACTGGGATGAAGTGGCGAATGGCAACGGCTTTACCGCGGCGGGTCGGCAGATTTTGCACTGCACCTTTGGTTCAGTGCTAACCGACGAGCGGTACGGTCCTTTGGTCCGCGCGTGTCTTGAAAAGCATCAGTCGACATACACTGAACTCTTAGCCGTTCACTTCGATAAACATTTGGATGCGTTGGTGACAAGCTGCGAGTCTAGATAAGTCGACTGAGGCAAGACACCCATTGAACTCCGAACGAGCAGACCTGAGAATAGTTCGAAGAACACGCTATTCCGCCTGCAGAGATTTTTAGAGCAATAGTTCATTCGAATTTTAAACGGGCAAGCTCATCAGTGCGGCTTGCCAATCATTCCGGTCGTACTTCTAACGGCAGACACGCGCATGCTTAAGACAGGTATTCTCAATCCAGACATCAATTCTTTGTTAAGTCGCTTTCGGCATACGAACACAATTGTCATCGCCGATCGCGGCTTTCCCTACTGGCCAGCAATAGAAACAATCGACATCACACTGATTGACAATGTGCCAAGAGTATTGGAAGTGTTGCAGGCTATCCGACAGCAGTCCAATATCGGCAAAGTGTGGATGGCTCAAGAGTTTTTAGATAGCAATGCGTCCGATGTCGTGGACTCGTACAGTGAGGCATGCAAAGGCGTCTCTCTTGCTCATGAACCTCACGATCAATTCAAACAACGGGTGCCTAACGCAACCGGTTTGATACGCACCGGCGAAACTATTCAGTATGCGAATATGATTCTGGAATCGGCATAGCGAATTGACGCCCAACGCCGGAGTCGTCAAAGTTTCGTGGCTGCTTGTCGGGATTGCACTCGCTATCGCGAATTCTCGTGCGAGCGGCAACCCGTTTCCCAAACGAACGACAGATAGTCTTTGAACTGCTAATGCTGAATTTGCCTTAATAGCTTTTGGAATAGAGTATCTGATATTACCACTCCACGAGGTGTTTGGCTTGGTTTCTCGATACCCGTTACCCGGCTTAGGTCAACCATTCCATTGCTCACTCTCCAGTCGAACTGCCCGCATAGTGGCCCGTATCGAACCGTGCTTGGGGTCCGAATAGCGACTAGCAATACGCAACACTTAGAGCTCGAGGATGCTTCCGAGTTCCGAAACAAGATGTACTCAAGCGCCAATCCATTAAGAGCTACGTGAGACTTGCTGAGCTCTGTGAGATAGGATCGCACCGACTTAGACCTGCTTGTGACGTGCCGACAGCAGCCATAGGCAACCCCCAACAATCGTGATGAGACCATTAGGTTCGGGAATCGATTCTGTTGCTGAGAAACTTGTTGCTGAGAAAGCCATCAAGGGTGCTCCCACGAATGTCGACATATCCGAACCTAGTTGTCGTTGCCAGGCTAGGAAGTCGGCTCCATCGACCGACTGATCAAAATTGGCATCCCCACTAACCTGGAGTGCTGAGTTTCCTACCCTGCCATAGCCAAGCATCCACGTCTGTAAATCCTCCGCATCCACATCAAGATCGCCATCGAAGTCGGCCGCGAAATCGGGAGCTAAATCCTCGATAACACTGTCGACCCAATTTTGAGCATCGTTCAATGCCGATGACGAAGTATTCAGCGTACCAAATACGAAAAACAAGGGGCGAGATCGGTCTAACTCTTGCATCCTCGTGTGGATAGAGACAAGGTAAACGCCGTCAGCCGGATCTGTCTCGAGCTGCCCGTCGCCATCGTCTAGAAACCAGAAACGATGGCGATGTATCGAGCCAATGGAATCCGTGTCGTCAATCACTGCGCCAGTGATGAGTTCTGCCGAACCATCTGCACCGATGAAGCCTGACGACTTTGATTGGAGGAACAACTCATACCCCTCGGCAGGCGTTTGGCCGAAAGTAACCGGTCCCATGCCATTCCAGTATAGCAAGGTGGAAACCGTGCCATCGACCTTCACGGGCAGGAAATCCCACTCGAGGTCGGTATTCGCCGGGGGCGCAACAGCGCCAACAGGCATCGCCGGAGAACCACTCCCCAGCGTATTCCAACCAGGATCCCTCGTAGTAAAATCACTCTCGAAACGACCTTGATAACTGCGCACCCCGAGGCTCCAAGTGCCGTCGAAGTTAGGTCGGCCCGATGTCAAGCGACTCGCAACATCGATAAGGAGTACATCATCGTCTTGTTGTGCGTAGCTCACTTGATGCGCCAAGGAAATTACCAAACAACCAATCAGGAGTTTCAATCGCAACATAAATTCCTCGTCTGATCGCTTTCAGTGACCCTTGAAAATATGCAGTGCTGGCAGCCCCGACTACCGAGGATTAGAAGGAACCCGGGACTACCAGAACGTTGCAAAGACTAACGTTCGCTTCGAGCTCGAGTGCTTGCCAAGAAGCCAAGTGCCGTCACGAATAACAGTGCGGTGTTCGGCTCGGGAATCGCAACCATCTCTTCGACGAATTCCACGGCCTCTTCGTAAAAGGCGAAGTCTTTCGTGACGCCACCGCCAAAATCTACAACTGCGTCGTTCGCAGTTCCTTCTTCCAGACCTTCCAAGGCTTCTTCAACCAGCTCGGCGGCGTCTTCGTCAACAATCAATGCATCGGCCAGCAAGACCAGAAAAAAATGGTCCGATGGGTCCAGGCCAGCAACTTCAATCACCGGTGACACGAGATACACCCCATCAGCTGGTACGCCCGTGCCCGCGTTGAGTTCGTAGACCGGATGATCATCGAGCCCTCCGTTGCTGTTGGTCATGGCAAAATTGACGTCTGGGTCGAATGCGAACGAGGTCTCAGTTGGAGCGGGCAGAAAATCGACGGCGCCGATTCCATCCCAGTAAAATAAGGACCCGCTAGCTCCATCGATTGTAATCGTAGCGGCGTTGATGCTCAGGTTGGAGCTGCCCGGCAAGGCGGAAGCACCCAAATTCGCTAGCTCGGCCGCATCGCCGACACTGTTCAAAGCGAAAAAGCCGGGCTCTTCCCCTTCGTAGTCGGCTGGATCGACGGGAGAAAATCCGGGAACAAGAACCGACTCGAACGTGTTTGTAACGAGATCAAAGCTTTCTTCCATCGTATCCAGCTCTTCAGCTGCTCCGATGGTGACTTTTCCGTTGACGTTGGTCACCAGTACATCGCTGTGCTGAGCGGATGTGGTCGAAGTAAGAACAAAAATCGCCAACAGATTGGCTAAAGCAAAACGTGACATGGGTAGGTTTCTCCAAAAACAAGTGATGATAAAACAAGGATGACAACTACAAACACACGACCTGTCAGGAAAGGACCCAACAGAGACGGTCCTGTTTGATCGTAAACGATGCAAACAGCCTCGGCGCTCTACAGAAACTTAGCTTGGCGCAGGTTAACGACAAGCACAGCAAGAATGGCTATTGCGAGGGCCTCGCAAAATTGAAACCTTCCTCGCACCAGGTGGCGATTTCATCCGCTGAAATCGCTTTGACATGTCCATCGGCGTAAAGGTAATTTGCTAGCGTGCCTTGATGACGATCGACAGCGACGGCAGCTTTCACGACTTCGAAGACCTTCGCGTCTTGAAGATTCGCTTCGCTGAACCAAGTGTCCGACTCAACATGGTCGAACGTCGTGTCAATTCTCGCGCCCTCACTCTCAGAGGCATTGATGACCTCGAAAGCAACGATCGTGGAGTGCGTTTCAAGCAAATCGTACAAGCTGGGAACAAACCCTTCCGAAGGTTCAATCATCCTACCGTTAGGCAGCGTGACCGCTGGCTCTGGCTCGGCGAGATAGCCATTCATTGCATAACTCGTTCCAGGAAAGTCCTCTGTCTTGGCCTTTTCTATAAGCTCGATGTCCTCGGGGCAAAAACGCATTTCGTCAACGTTCTCTAACCAAGGCCTCAGCTCATAAATCCACGAACGCTCGCGATCATGGTTGTGCGTTGTCAGTGGAAAGCGTCCACGATGAGTGTCCGCATACTGATGCACAGCCAAACCGAGTTGTCGCAGGTTGTTTGCGCATTGGGTCCGACGAGCCCCAGCCCGTGCTGCCTGCACGGCTGGCAAAAGCAACCCAACGAGGACTCCGATGATGGCAATCACCACCAACAGCTCCACTAATGTGAATGCACTCCGGGAGCGCATGACTCACCTTTCGCGAAACATTGACCAAGACACGAGTGCAACCCAAGCCACTGGGACTTCCCCTGCACTAGAACTCTCGAAGCTGCTCACTCTCCGCGCGAAGCGGAAAGCAGGCTAACGAATGCTTGAAGACGCAGTGCATACGGCACAGCTGCCCTCTAGCAATCGGCAGGTGGTCCGCGGGCAAGATGCGTAAGCGGAACGAAGAGCGGTCGTAGAATTTCATCTCCGGGGGGGGCGACGTGCAGGTCGCCAACGAAAACACCCGAGTAGATCGAAAAGAGCGGCACTTGCGCTTGAGACAGTAACAAACAAATTGGGCAAGACTCTTCAATGTCCCGCTGCCCAATCGTCAAACCTTTAGCTGCTGCCTTACAATCGTCAGCATGCTTCATCCGTTGCAACTGGACTCGTTCCAGCTTCGCAAGCAAATCCTCCGAGCTGTCGGCGGCAGCCTGTGGTGCTTTGTTGCTGCAGCATTGGTGGGAGCAGGAGGAATTCGCTGCAGTTCCATGCCCAGCGTGGTGGTGATGATGCACATGCCACAAAGCATGCAAGCCGTAGCCAAATACGCCTACGGAGCCATAACTGGCCAGTAGCATGCAGGCGGTCAAGCGGCGGATACCTAGCTTAGGTAAGAACATTGCCTCATCGTAGGCTAGGCCGCAGAACCAGTCAAGTTTTGCTGACCGAGCGTCCCCAACACTTAACCGAAATGCAGAACGACTGGTGATTGTGGGATGTTTCGGCTGGAGTTCGTCGCATTCGAGGTGGCTATTCCCTGCTGCTGCTTGTTGCTTTGCCTCAACAGAGCGCGGGCAAGACGTTGTTTTGACGGTATTTCAGCCAATTTCACCTGATCGCGGAGCTTCCAGTTGCAGGAAAGAGCCTCATAAGAATGGCGTTGCAGGCTATCAACCTACCGCGCCTCGACCGCAAGGGACGACGACGCGCCAATCGCAAGATTGGCGGTCAGCCGGGACATCCAAGCCATGGGCGGACGCCCACTTCCCCCACAGCGATTCGCCTTCTCACTTGATCGCGAAAAGCGTGAACTGTCACGAGAAGGCAATGAGCAGACATTCACACTGTATGTCCAGAGCATCATTTTGCTCAGCCTAGTTCCAATGCCAATGTCGATCGCTGATTTCGACCACTGATCGATCGGGCAATTGCCTATGCTTTTTCTCACCCTTGAGCGAGGCTCGTCATTCATCGAAGAGCTTCTGAGTTGGGTCCGACTTACATAGGTGCCTAGTCGGGAATAGGATTGAGTGAACCAAATAGCCTTTGGATTTGCCCTGGGATGGTAGAGAGGCATGAGAGGACCTCGCTCTCAGGTGTAGGACTGGTTGTGCCTGGAGCGAGCTGACGCTCTCCCCGTTTGGCCTTGAGTTGGTAAATCGACTCAACAAGGCGCATCGACAGGCCGACTTCGTCGTATGAACACGACTTGTCAGCAACATTGACTGTCTGGTGCCCGATGGTGGTGTACCAGTGCTTGTCAGCCGTCTTGCCTTTTATTCGCCACGGGCCTTTTCTTCGGCGACTCATTAGAAAAATCCTCCAGTAAAAACCTAGCTCGGAAAATCATTCCGGCGGAATTTACTGTAGATACCCTGATGAAGGGGGTAGCCTAAATCGTTTCACCCCTTGTTTTATAAGTCGGGCCGACTGGACTCGAACCAGCGACCTTTTGACCCCCAGTCAAACGCGCTACCAGACTGCGCCACGGCCCGAAACATTTGTGTGCAGTGTAATGGCCAAAGATGGCAGCGGCAAGCCCTTCCTGTTTTGCGCACTTTTCTGCAGCAGTACGGTGATCAGTCTTTAGGCTGACTCCAATATCAGCAGGGTAGTTTCTCGACGCAGATGGGTACAAGCCTTTGAGGCATTTCGAGTGATCATCAGCTGTCTGAGGCCGCGTGCGCTATGGCATTGAGTAGGCTGTCCGTATTGACCGGTTTTGAAAACCAACGGTCTATTCCCTGTCGACCGATCTCTAGTTCGTTGTTCTCTGGCGAAGAACCGCTCACTGCAAATACTCGAGCATCTCCATGCTCTGAGTTGGCCCGGATTTTGCGAACAGCAGAGGCACCGTCGCATCGAGGTAAGTTCATGTCCATGAGAATCACTTTGGGTGTATCATGAGTAGCCAAATACTCAAGTGCTTCGTTGCCGTCACCAGCAATTGCTACCTCGTAACCTTTGATACTCAGTAGACGTGCTAGGAGCTCGCGCTCATTAGCCTGGTCTTCTACCACAAGTACCGTTCCACGTTCGGACGTTGTTGGTACGTTTGGAACGTTTTGTGGCCGTTGCAGAACCTGATTGTCATCCAAACGTTGCAGTGACTCCTGAATGGTCTCAAACGTTTCCTGTGCATCGTCCTTCATGCCCAGATGGAGCTGTTCTCTTAGTAAGTGAGTTCCGACGCTAACCGCATGCAATTCATTTCGGATTGCATGTCGCACTTGACGCGGCAGTCTAAGAAGCTCGGAACGTAGGTTCTCTGCATCGGTTGCTTGGTCGGGGCAAACTTCGTTACGCACGATTTGAATCTGCATCGGCGCATCGATACCAATTTTAGCAGTACCGGATTGTATTCGGATGAAATGAACCGTAATCCCAACTTCAGGAAACGAGATCTTATCCTTGGCACGACGTGAAAGCACAAGCATCGTTGGCATCCTTTCTGGATGTCGCCCTTCGAGATAGGTCGACTGGTTCTCTCTTCTGCCGTCGTGGGCCTATCGCTAAGTGTAGTTCGACTAAGGCCGTGCCACGGCTTCATCCATGGACTTAGCAATAAATAGCGATTGCGAATATCGATCAGCGTACCCCTCGTTACTGGTGCCGGTCAACCGATAAGGGGAGTTTTGAGGTTACCCGCGTGAGCGTGACGTAGGAAATCTGTTCTAATCTTGCGCGGGCCGGGTGACGGGGCCTTCTTAACTATTTGGGAGGAGTCGGTAATGTTTGATCAGACTCGTGTAGAGCTATAATTGAACGAGGGCGAGGAGCGGCCTTGTTAGTGTTTACCCCTAGGAGAGACTCTCGGAGTGCTGGCAGTTTAGGAAAAGCACAACTGGAGCGGAAACTTCGTGAGTTTCCGCTCCCGTCAAGAGTCGACCAGGCCCGAATCCATTCGGAGCAATTTCATTCTTGAAATGCCATAGTCGGTACGCTCAGCATTGGGTCGCCGCGGAAATCAGTGTTCCCTATAGGCCCGAACCGGACAGCGTTTGTCCTGCTCGTGCTGGTCTATCTGTAAGATCAACGCCTCAGGGTCCAGAGGCTTGCGAAACCACTGATTGACTCCCTGGGGTCCCAGATCGACCCCGTACTCCGCAGGGTGCATGCCACTCACGGCAAAGACGGAGAGGTCTTTGTGTTTTGGACTGTTGCGAATTTCCTGAATCGTCCAGCGACCATCGAACTTCGGCATGTTCATATCTAGCAGAACACAGTCTGGCTTCGCTCTGTGAGCAAGGTGATGCATTGCTGTGGCACCGTTGTTGGCGACATCGACCTCAAAGTCGCGGCAACGCAGAAAACCGGCCAGCAAGCGAGACTCATTATAGTTGTCATCCACCAACAATGCCCGTTTCCGGCCCTTCTGTTCCGACGGATATATTCTGCCTAGCTGACTGGCTTGAGCGACCTCGTCATCGAGGGATCGCAACTCGCGATAGACGCGAAAAAATGCGGGTTCAGCGTCGTCGATCTGTGATGACTCGAAATCTTCGTACAAGCGGCAAAGCTCCTCGGCAGCCGTGTGTAGCCGCTTCCTAAATTTCTGCCCCAAATCGGGTGAAAGCTCAGGAAACTGCGAAGCTGATAAATCAGTTGCATGTTCGACCAATTCATCGCGCAGCACTTGGATATGCTTTGGGGCATCAATACCCAATCGAACTTTGTGATTCTCGAGGCGAAGCACCTCAACAGAGATTCCCAAGTTTGGGAAGAGTACCTTCTCATTTTCTCTTCGAGAGAGGACGAGCATGGCTGGGTTTCCTTTCCTGTGCAATTAGTGACGTAGTAGACCGATGGCGGTAGGAAGAGACAGCGCAACTCCTTACTCGCAATCGGAACTGTTGAGTGACGTCACTGTCGAACACGCTTGGGGCGTGTTGGGAATTCAATTCCCCACAACTCATCCAATGAAGAATCCAAGTTCTAATCTGTCTTGTGTAAAGTTTGCAACATCAGTTTTTCAAGAATAAAAAGTATGCATGCATCGGTTCTGGCTGGTGATCGGGCTGACGGCACGATCCCCAGTCGGTGTTCGAGTTTTACCTCATTTTCGCCTTCCAATTCAGTAGAAACATTGGCACAGGCTCATTACTCAAGTAAGGCCATGTAGTGCGAAATGATCAGCTTGCACTCACTGCCCTCTGGTCATGCATGCTTGCCAGTAGTGCAAAGGAAAAGGTGAGGTACATCGCTCGTCCCCGAGTAACCGCCAAGCGTAGGCTACCAACCAGCAGTTGACGGAAGTTGTTCGTCAGCGTTGGCAAGGGGTGGGAGAGAGCGCCAGCAGAGAGGTGTGCTAAGCCTAGTTAGCTTTTGGGCGCGGGCAAGTGGTTGTACCAATTGATTTTTAGGAAGCACGTTGTCGCGCCAAGGACTAGGCATGTATAGCCTAGGGCGGGGAAGTCTCTCAGGACTAAAAATACGGGAGCGGCTGTGAGTGACAATTGCCAAGCGATACCAACCAAGCAATTGACCATGTCCCGAGTAAACTCTCGGTTCGGTGTGAATGATGGGTCTTCGGCCTGCAGCATATTCACAACCGGTCTCCAAAATCCCCAGGGACGCACGTTGCGGTAAAAATCTTTCAGCACGGCTTCCTCGTCCGGCTTCGTGAACAAGCTTACGACGATCGACGCCACGCCGCTGCAAACGAGCAGTAGTGGAAAGAAATACAACACGGGTCCGGTGTGTACCACTTCATGCAAGCCTGGAGACAGTTTTTCGATGTGAGCCAGCAAATCTTCCGTGTACTGGGTCATCGCTAGCGACAGAATAACCCCTGTCACCATGCCTGCGAAGTACCCTGCCCCGTTGAGTCTCCACCAGACCCATTTAAGAACGTTCGGTGCCACGTAGCCGCCGTACAAACCGCCGACAATCCATTGGGTTTGTGCGTTGATACTTGAGGGATAAAAACCAACGAATATCCCCGCGGCGACGATCACCAAGGAAGCTGCGTAGCTGTATTTGATTAGTGTTTGCTGTGACGCTTTGGGGTTGATATACCTCTTGTACACATCGTTCACGAGGTAAGCGGCACCCGAGTTGACCGTAGAATCGAACGTGCTCATGAACGCCGCTAAGAGTCCTGCCAGCAAGATGCCGGAAAGTCCAACCGGAATGAAAGTCTGCAAGACCTGCGGCAACAAACTCTCAAAGTCGGGATCGGACTGCGCTGCCAGTTCATCGGAAAAGTAACTTAGTGCCAACACACCGATGCCCGTGATGAGCAAATAGCGTGGCAGCGCCAGCACGGGCGAAACGACGCCGCTCATCAACAATGCCGAACGCTCGTCGCGGGTTGCCAGCACGCGTTGCATGTCGTAGCCGGGCGTGGGGCCAGCGGTGCTTGCCAAGATTCCTTTGCAAAACGCCATGAGTAGAAACGGCGTGAAAAACTCATAGCCATCTTCACGAATGGAATCCATCACTTGAGGCAAGAGGGTCGTCCAGTCCAGTTCAAGTTTCCATCCGAACCATAAGTTGCCCCAATTCTCTGGCGTTGCTGCGGCGATGCCGGCGGTCGTGGTTTGGTTCATGGCAATCACGCCGACCATCACCGAAGCAATAGTCAGCAACGCAAATTGCAAGACATCAGTGAGCACAACACTGTACATGCCACCCAAGACCACGTAGATCGCGGTGATGCTCATGATCGACAGCGCGTAAGTTTCGGGCTCGAAACCCCACGGCAACATAACCGCGGCAAATTTTCCGACGCCCACGAATGCCATGGCGATGAACGCAACCACCGCGACTAAGGCAAAAATTACGACGCTGATATGCGCCAACGCCAACCCACGTCCTTCACCGAACCGAGTACGCAACCATTCCGCGCCCGTGAGTACTCCCGATCGTCGTAGCCACGCCGCGAGGAAGATCATCATGAAAATCTGGTTGAATGTCGGCCATACCCAGGGTATCCACAAGCTCTTGGGCCCATAGATAAACAGTAACATCACGGCCCACATGGTGCCGGTGATGTCGAACATGCCCGAGGCGTTCGAGATGCCAAGCAGATACCAGGGAATATTGCGACCGCCGAGGAAATAGTTATCCATGTTGGCCGCGGCCCGACGGGAGAGCATCACTCCTGCGACGACAACGATCAAGCCGTAAACGACGATGATGGCCAAATCGATAGGATGGAGCGTAGGCATGAGTGAGATGCAGAATCGCGTAGGGTGAAAAGGAGAAGTGTTGTCGCTATGATAGCCTGCTCAGGAGAGAAATCCAGGTGGCAAGTGAAGGTTGTCGCTTGCACCGTTCAAGTCTTCCCTATTGCCCCAGGACTCCGCGGAATTTTACTAGAACGGTAGGGAGCGTCGGTTAGGCTGCCTGGCTCCACTTCTTGCATTGCGATGACTTGCATGAAACTCCACCGTGGTTTTACTCTCGTTGAGCTCTTGGTCGTGGTCGCGATCATCGGCATATTGGTGTCGCTGCTGTTGCCAGCGGTCCAGTCGGCGCGCGAGGCAGCACGGCAGGCGCATTGTCGCAACAATCTGCGTCAAATTGGTCTGGGTCTTCTGGAGTACGAGCTGCAGCAGGGCCACTTACCGCCAGCGGAGGATCATGGCGATTGGCGAGTCGCGGATTGGTCGCCCGACTATGGTCGCAAGGGATTTGGTCATTGCGATTGGTACAACCGCGTCGGCAACTGGGCGAACTGCATATTTCCGTTCGTCGAGCAGCAGTCACTTTACGACCAATTGAATTTCAGAATCAACGGGCAGAATCTCGACGACGGCAATGTGCGCGTCCTCCAGAGCCCCATGCCCGACTACCAATGTCCCAGTGATCCCTTCAAGGGGCTGACCAATCGAGAAGATTGGCACACCGACGACCGCGATCGAAGCCGCATCATGCACTACTTCGCTGTGGCCGGAGCGCGAGCCCATCCGGAACTTTTTGGCGAACCGACTGCCAGGTGTAACTACTAGGACTGCTGTCCCCATCTTGGCGCGTTTTACAACGACTCGAAAGTCGAGTTCCGCCAGATAACCGATGGGTTGTCGAAAACGGCGCTGGTGGCTGAAGTGTGGGGACGAAACACCGCTGAGCATGGTCCGAACGATCGAGGACGTGCGATGGCGTACCACAATCAAGTGTATTTCCAAGAAGCACCCAACACGGTCACGGAATGTCACGGACTGGGCGCGGTTTGCCGCAGCATTTGGCGGGCCGCCAGTTTCCACCCTCAGGGTGTTTTCTCGGTCTTTGCGGACGGGTCAGTGCATTTCATAGCGAACGAGATCGATCTGGACGTCTTTCAGGCTTTTTCGACAATCAGTGGGGACACGCAATTGGAAGAGCAGCTGCGCGAGCTGCTTTACGCGGCTGGTGACTCTGCAGCGGTGAGGTGAGTGATTCGCTGGCTTTTCAAGCTGTTTTCGACTAATATTGTTCATTGTTGAAGCTAGCTAGCTCACTCGCCCGAACTCTACCTCAGGACTTGAGATGGAAGTAAACTCTCGTTGGATGATCGATTTGGTAGCAGCAGCACTGGCCACCGCTTGCCTTTGTCTGCTACCAAATTCGACCCGAGCGGAAACCGTCCAGTACCAGCTCACAGTGCGCAACGATTGGAGCCAGGCCCACCATAAGCCGGGAGCGCCACCGTTCACCTCGGTTGTGCAGCCCCACTTTTCGCATC
Organism: Bythopirellula sp.; assembly: GCA_965230685.1. Lineage (GTDB taxonomy): Bacteria > Planctomycetota > Planctomycetia > Pirellulales > Lacipirellulaceae > Bythopirellula. Next base: position 5,268,201 of record CBDDLO010000002.1, on the reverse strand, counting down.
TGGGTGGCGGGACACATAACTCTGACCTTGTAGTTTGGGAAGAAGGCGGAATGTCCTCGACCGGTATGGTCTGGATGCAGGAAACTGGCTGGATTGATCAGCCGCGTAATTCGAACGACCTGGAAGACGAGTTCGATGACCACATCGCCAGCGGCGAGGCGGGGTCGTTCATTGTCTATCCCATTCCCAATCCCTGGTTTCCCGCGGGAACAGATACGGTGTTGGAGTTCGATATTCAAGATTCGCACCCGCTGATCACGTTGGTGTCGATGCTGGGACCAAGCCCGGATTGGTTCGTGGGTGTCTCGGGGCTCGACCTCAGCGATGGTAACCGCTGGAAAGAATTGGTGGAGGTTGACCTCTATCCTTACGATGGTGGATCGCGGAGTCGAGATGATGAGTTCGCTTTGTTCGGCCCTGAAGAAAGCCCGCAGCTGCCGATCCGTCGCATCACCGACGACGATGACACTCTGCTGCTAGGAAGCCTGCCGATTGGCAAGTTCACCTTTGAGCTACTCACCCCGCAGGCTCCGGCGGGGGACTTTGATGAAAATAATAGAGTCGATGGGTCCGATTTTCTTCTGTGGCAACGCGGCGAATCTCCTGGCTCTATAAGTGATTCAGACCTTGATGACTGGAAGGGAAACTTTGGCTTCGATGGCGAGGCTCTGTCGGCCATTTCCTCGGTGCCTGAGCCCTCCTCGACCACGCTTCTCGTCTTAGCGATTTCAAGTTGCGGACTCTCAGGTCGCAGGCGTTCTTGAGACGCGATAGCGGGAAATTGACTGCTTCAGCTCAGATCATTAAAGTAATTTAACTCTTTTCTACTACATAGGGATCAGCGACCATGAGTTTCCGTTCGACGAGTTCGGTGATTTGCGCGGGTATCTCTCGTCCTGCTAAGCACCGCGCGTTTACGTTGGTAGAACTGCTTGTCGTGATCGCCATCATTGGCGTGTTAGTGTCCCTGTTGTTGCCCGCTGTGCAAGCGGCGCGGGAAGCAGCTCGTCGTAGCTCGTGTACGAACAACATTCGCCAGATTGGCCTGGCAATTCATAATTACGAGTCGAGCCACGGGCAAATGCCTATTAACACGACCTATGGTAGGCCGAACTCCCAGAATCCCGAACCCTTCTACATGACATGGTCGGCGCAGATCCTGCCACAGCTGGAATTGCAGAATGTTTACGACCGTTTTGACTTTACGAAGCGGTTGTGGGCAAGTCGCCCAACGCCCGATTCGAATGACGATATCGCCTCGCAAATTGCAATCCCCGTCTATACGTGTCCGAGTGACGAGCGTGCCTCGGAGTCGATATTGATGGAGGGGCGTGGCGAGTCGCGACTCGTCTCGGGTGGTGGCAGCAACAATCCCGGCCAGGCGCAAGGCCTGTGGTACACCGGCTCGATCGGACCCACTGAGCCGAACGGCTGCAGTTTCTGTTCGGAAATCCATCCCTCGTATTGTTGTCAGGGGCACAGTTTCGGAACTTTTCAGGTGGATGGCGCCGGGGCACGTGTCAGTAAGTACGGCGACAGTTCGGTGGGCATGTTCTCGCGTTTTCCCGTGGGCTACAAGTTCTCGGAAGTTACCGATGGCTTATCCAACACGATCATGCTCGGTGAGACGTTGCCCTACCATTGCATCTGGAACTGTGTCTTTTGCGTGAATTTTCCGGTGTCGAGTACCGTCGTGCCAATGAATCACATGGAGTCCGACACCGGCAACCGAGATGGCTCATGGCCCCGGGTTTGCGGGTTCAAGAGTTCGCACCCGGGCGGGGCGAATTTCGCAATGGGCGATGCCAGCGTGCACTTTTTATCCGAAACACTGGACTACAAGGCCTACAACGAACTGGGTACCCGGGCCGGGAGCGAGGCGGTGAATTTGCAATGATCGAGCGAACTCAAGGATTCTATGCTGCCCTTGCAATGCTTCTGCTGTCGGGATGTGGAGATTCGCTCGACATCGTGCCGGTGGTGGGCAAAGTCACGCTGGCTGGCGGGGATTGGGGCAGACCAGGTATGATTTATTTTGCACCAGTGGAGCCTGCCCCCGGATTTCCGCGCATGCCGGGGATGGGCGATGTTGAGACTGATGGCAGCTTTCGCGTGACGACTCAGCCTGACCGCGACGGACTGGTGCCTGGTACTTATCGCGCTAGCCTGGAAATATGGGAGGTTCCTCCTACCATGGGCGGCCCGCCGCCGAAGAGCTTTGTTCCTCAGCAGTATCAAACCGCTTCGACGAGTGGTTTGGAAATAGTTGTCCCTGCCGATGCGACCGACAATGTAGAAGTTAGCTGGGATATCCCTAAGCCCTAGACTTTCCGAGTCCTTTTAGACCCTCATTCGAGAACAATCATGAATTCTTATCGAGAGTCCCCACAACATCGTTCGTCTCGCCAGGGCTCCTCCCAATGCCTAACAAGCCGGTGGCTAACAAGCCGGTGGCTAACGAGCCGGTGCCTAACGAGCGGCTTTACACTCGTGGAGTTACTCGTCGTCATTGCCATCATCGGTGTGCTCGTGGCGCTCCTTCTGCCTGCGGTCCAAGCAGCGCGCGAAGCGGGGCGCCGCATGCAGTGCCTCAACAATATCCGGCAACTTGGCATCGCTTTGCACAACCACCACGATGCCAAGGACCGCTTTCCGATGAACATTAATCATATTCATGGAATTGGCAATCTGAATGGCCAACGCGATTTCGCCTCGCACTTGATTAATCTCACGCCCTACATCGAGGAAACGAGTCTCCACAGTGCAATCGAGTTTTGCGATCCCGCCGATCCGGCTTGCATTAGGCCCGGCTCGCAGTTACTCAACGACCGACCAGTGCATCAGTATTCTGTCGCCGGATTTCAATGCCCCAGCGACAATCGAAACGGCGTGGTGGAACCCGCGGATGGAGACAGCGGTTGGAAAAATTTGGCCAACGTTCATAATATCGAGCAAGTAGCCACAACGAACTACGCGGGATCAATTGGCGCGCAATTCATGGAATCGTGGAACGGATTTAAAATCAATGAGATTATTGATGTTCCCGAGGGTTTCGGTGTACTCAACCGAGGGGAAGACTGGTTCGGTCAAAACACGGGAACGCCGCGTGCTATGCGATGTCCCGCCAGTAATGTCCGCAGCGACTGCGCCGACCCTGGAACGCTCTCAGGCGTTTTCGCTCGATCCACATGGGCTGCATCGCTCCGCGAAATCGAAGACGGCACTTCCAACACGATTGCCATGGGCGAAATCTTGCCCCGTAGCTCGGCATTTCAATGGGTGATGGGCTGGACCTATGCCGAGGGACTCTGGTTCGCGACCACCGCGCCGATCAATCATCCCACCGACCGGGACGCTTGGTCGGGGAGAGCTGCTCCCCGTGGTGGGGATTGGGATCTCGATTTCAATGTCGCGATGGGATTCAAATCCCGGCACCCAGGCGGAGCCAATTTTGTTCTGTGCGACGGATCGGGCACTTTCATCAACGACAGCATCGACTACGGCACCTATCAAGCGCTTGGGGCCCGAAGTGATGGAACCGTCGTGGGGCAATACTAGACAATAAATGAAGGTAGGTGATGTTGATGGATCTCAAAACGATGGCGACCTGGGCATTGCTGACTTGTGCTTGCATGGGCTGCCAAGGCGGCGACCAGGGGCCTGAGACGCTGCTTGTCTCGGGAGTAGTCACGCAAGATGGCGCGCCCGTCGAGGGGGCGATGGTGCTATTTCACCCGGAGAAAAAGGGGGTGGGTATCAAAGTAAGCAGTGGCGAAACCGACGCCCAGGGGAAATTTGAGCTCGAGTCCCATGTTTCGGGATCGACTTACAAACCAGGCGCACAGGCGGGCGAGTATCGTGTCAGCATAGAGAAACAAGACCGCTCCCAGGTTTACAAAACGATGTCGGCGCCCAAGGATATGCTCCCTGTAAAGTACAAGGATCCGGCCACATCAGGGTTCACGGCGACGGTCAGCGCCGACGGTGATAACTCTTTTGAATTCAATTTGGAGTAAATGTCGGCAGCACAGTCTGGCATGACCATTCAGATCGATGCCGTTCAGATCGGCGTCAGCCGCACATTGTCAAAAAACGACGGAGTCGTTTTTGATATCCTCCAACAGCGGCCCGAGTTCGGCGTAGGCCAAACAGGTCGTCGTGTCGGCCGCGCCATAGTAAATGGCGATGCGGCCCTTGGCTTGGTCCGTGAGCGCGGCGCAGGGAAACACGACGTTGTCCACGTGGCCGTTGATTTCGTAGTCCCGTTCCGGCGCGAGCAACAAGTCGGCTTTGCGGTGGGTGACACGCCACGGTTCTTCTAAGTCGAGTAGCGCCGCACCCATCGAATATTCAAACCCATTGCAGGTATCCATCACGCCGTGGTAGATCATCAACCAGCCGTCGGGTGTCTCGATGGGGATGGGGCCCGCGCCAATCTTTGTGGATTGCCACCAGATTCCATGATCGAGACTCCCACGCTTCATCACTAGCCGATGGTGTCCCCAATGCACCAGATCGGGGCTGCGGCTGATGTAAATATCTCCGAAGGGGGTGTGACCATCGTCGCTCGGGCGGCTCAGCATCCAATAGTGGTCGCCAATTTTCCGAGGAAACAGCACTCCGTTGCGGTTGAAAGGGAGAAACGCACTTTCGAGTCGGTGAAACTCGCGAAAGTCGTCCGTCTTGGCGATGCCTATCGTGGGGCCCGCGTCGCCGGCGCACCATGTGACATAGTAGGAACCATCATCCAATTGGCAGACTCGTGGGTCATATGCATACTCGTGTTGAGGTCGGAGCGTAACATCCGAGGCGAATGCAATCGGTTGTTCCTCGATGTCCCACTCCAGCCCGTCGTTGCTGAAGCCGACATGCAGCTTCGGATAGCGGCGGCGCTTCTCTACACGAAACACTCCGGCATACGTCCCGTTGAACTCGACCACTGCCGAGTTGAAAATGCCCAGCACTCCAGGAAAATGTCCCGGCCGGATGAGCGGGTTTCTGTCGTCACGCCAAACGGTACTGTCACAAGAAGCGGGGCGTGCTTGCCATGGCATGGTGGAAGCCGCTAAATCAATAGAGGAACTCATAGGCCTGGATCAAAACGCATAAGGAATGGGGAAGGACGCGGGAAAAGAAGTTCGTTAAGCTCTATTAGCTTGGCTAAGAGATCGACCAAAGTAAAGGAGGAATGTTTGCAAGCCTGGGGCAATCGCCTGTCATTGTGCCTCCGACCATCCTTCGATTGCGGCTTCTAGGACTTCGTGTTTGCCTTGCGGTGAATAGTCGTGCCCAATTGCCCAGAAGAAAATTCCTCGGTATTTGTTTTCTTTCGCCCAGGCGCCCTTTCCGCGTGCCGAATGCGGATTGTCGTACGCAATCAAACCGGTTTCGCCCTCCGGGGCGACCAGCCAGGGCGCCCCAATTTCTGCGTCGTGCTGCACTTTCCAGCCGGCTTGCTGAAGCTTGAGGATCTGCTTGTACTCGGGCGTACCGAATCCCTCTTTGGGCAAGTCCGTGAGCGAACCGTAACGATTGCTCAGTGGAAACTGGCGTCCGTAGAGAGGGATGCCCACGTTGAGCTTTTCCTTGGGGAAACCCTGCGTCTTCTGCCAATAGTCCATCGCACGCTCGGTTGAGCGCCATGCGCCGTTGGGGTCTTCCGCAGAGGAATGCAATGGCGAGTGGTGTGCCGCAACGTCTGCCCAAGGGCCAGAGAAGTCGTAGGTCATCACATTTAGAAAGTCAATCGCCGGCTCCAGCGCCGGCCCATCAATCCACTGTCCCTCTGCTGGTCGGGCAGTCACGGCGGAAGTGATGAGCAAGTGGGTACCTGTTTCCTGTTCGTGCTGGTCAAACTTTTGCCGAATTGCGAGTACCAACTTGCTGAAGCGGTTCTTGGTCGATTCGTCGAGTGGGAACTCCCAGTCCACATCCAAACCTGCATAGCCGTTGTCGATAACAACACGCGTGGCGTCGTCGACCCATTGTTTCATCTTCGCTGGTGTCAATGTCGCCATTTCAAAACCATCGGCGTCTCCCCAACCGCCCACACTTAGGATGACCGGTACACCATGCTTGGCGGCGGTTGCAGTGAGCTTGGCGCTAGGGACCCAGCGGTTGGTCTCGATGCGGCCTTCCGCATCGCTGGTGAGAAAAGCATGGCAGAGATGCGTTAGCCTCTCCCACGGAATCTTCTCCTGGTCAAACTGCTCGTAGCCGGGATAGTAGCCCAGCACGATGGGGTCTGCCGTTTCCTGCTGGGCGAAGCCAAGTGCAGACGGAAAAAGCAGACTCGGCAGCAGCAATGCAAATTTCAGCAGTGGGAGGCGGCGCGGAAAAAATCCAAGGCCAAAATGCAGTGCACGGATTGCATCAAGTGCTTTCATCCAATTTCTCTCCAAGCACAAGGATTAGGGAGCTACGGCTGGGTCGTGCTCCTGGGACCTGCCATATTCAGCTAGAGTCGACCAGGCGGGGCTGCTATCATAGCAAAGTCGCAATGGTTTTGACTATCGTCTGAGACCCAAGCCTTATGCCTCCTTCCAACCGGAAAGTGCCACGTCTAAAGGACGTCGCCGAAGCCGCCCAGGTGTCGATTGCCACCGCATCGCGCATCCTGAATGGCGACGCGGATAGTTTTGGAGAGAAGACTCAATTGCTCGTCACCGAGACCGCTACAAGGCTCGGCTGGCGACGAAATTTGTTGGTCAGCGGCATCCAAACCGGCAGCACGCGCACCGTCGGCGTGATGATCCCCCCCCACGATTCGTTTTGGGTTGGAGTGCTTGCTGGAATTCATATCGAACTGGCCGAGGCCGACTTTTTACCAATCACCGTGTGGGTGCGTGACTGCCGCGAGATCCCCAATTTCGAGAAGCACGACCAACAAGGCCTGGAGCAAATTAACCGACTGCTTGACCGTCGCGTCGATGGTTTGATCCTTTGGCCCAGTTTCGCGGTGGCCTATTACGAACACTACCAGGAACTCATTGAGCGCCGTATTCCCGTCGCGGTGATCGACCACAAGCTGACCGCCGAAGGCCTTGCTGATTCGATCGAGACCGATGAAGAGCAAGCCGCGACCCTGGTGGCTGAACATCTGATTAGCTTGGGACACGAACGAATCGCCTGCTTTTCTGCTCGAGAAACCGAGTGGCAAGCCTGGTCCATCCGCCGTCGGACGTTGTTCGAGCAGGCTGTCGCGAGGATCAGCGGAACTCAGGTTCGTAGCTATAAGACCAACGCGCGCGGAGACAATGCCGACGCGATTGCAAGGGAAATTCTCACTGCTGATCCGTGCCCTACCGCTGTGTACGCGGTCACCGACCACATGGCGAGGCACATCTATCGAGCCGCCCGTAGTCTCGGCATTCGTATCCCTGAGGATGTCTCCGTCGTTGGCTTTGCGGATTTGGAGTTTGCCCAGGACCTTGTGCCGAGTCTGACCACAATCAGGCAGAGCCCTGAGCAAATTGGCCAATTCGCGGCGAAGTCGATACTTGCTCGGCTCAAAAGCCCCGAAGCGGCACACGAACCAGCGTTAGCAACTTACGTGCCCACCGAATTAGTGGCGCGAGAATCGACCGCTACTCTTGCCCAATAACCTGGGTGGCCCGGTCTGGCGTTAGGATTCCCAATTTTGAGGTAGAACGCCTTGCTGGGACTATTAGCCTGGGAGTAAGCCCATGCCCATAATTCAAGTGGTCGTTGACTAGGATTAATAGAGACTCTGCCGAAAAAGCTGCGATAAATGCTTGACAAGATGAGGCATCCTGTAGAGACTGGGACGGTCTGGAGGAGTGCGCTGGCTAGCCGTTTCCACAGCCTCGAACTTTCCTGCATTTTTGTTTTGTAATCGTTTTTAAGCACTTAAATGCAATTTTCGGCGATCAGTGTGATCGCCCAGTTGCTGTGAAGTGCTCCGGACCCTTAGGTTAGTTCCACAATGTGGGCGAACCAGTCAGATTGTCACCGCTTGTAAGCCCTACCCCAAGGAGTGCTAATCGTACAAATTATACAGATTTGGTGGACATTTCGTTGCATATGCTTCAGATCCTCATTATCCTAAAAGCTGACCGTTGCGATCCTGAGTTCGCGTGGAAGGCATTTTCGGATCATGGCTATCTTGCTTGCTGATTGAGCCGACTAGACCAAATCTCATCGACGTATCAAACCGACTTGCTTTTTTTGAAGTGCTGTTCCTTTTCTCTAACTTTGAGGGAGATTTTGTAAAATGGGTATTTCCAAATTTTGGTATCGTGGCAGCGCCGCGATTGCCGCAACAATGATGGTCGTGGGTGTCACGTCTTTGGCTCAGGGCCAGAGCATTCTCACCTACAACATCAACAAGACCAGCTCAACCGTCGTGGCCGACGGTGTGATCGACGAAGGCGAATGGGACGACGCCAGCACCGAAGGTGGTGGAGATTGGCAACAACTGGGCCAGCCTTTCGGTACCGCGGATGTCGACAACAATCGTTTCCGCATGCAGTATGACGACGACAATCTGTATGTGCTTTATGAGACGGATCACTCCACGTGGTTAGAACCACTTGGCGGCGGCAACCCCAATATTGTTTTCACTGAAGACAACTTGAATCTTTATATCGACCCACGAGCCGATGGTGAGCTTGTGAACAACGTTCCCAATGGTGAAGTCGATGGTTATCAGTTAGCATTCAACCAGTATTCAGGCCCCGGGCCGTTGATTTCCACCGACGCGGATCGCCAAGGTGTTGGTTTCTTCACTGAAGCTCACGTGGACAGTCCGTTTGGTGACCAAGGTGGTTGGAACAATGGTGGCAGTGCTGTGGAAGGCGCCGCACTGGGCAACGGCAGCGGAATCACGGTTGCTCAGAACAACACTCCAGGCACCGGTGGCTTGGCCGAGATCATCATTCCTTTCGATTCGCTAAATGCTATGGCTGAAATCGATGATGGCAATGGGGGAATGAAAACCACCGGGCTCAATCAAGCTGATGTTGGCACACCTGCCAACGGTGACACTTGGTTGTTCCTAATGTCCACCATTCCCGATGATCCGAGCGCGCCAGGTGGTCTGCCGATCTGGAACTGGCATGAAGGCGGGTCCTTCGCTCCTCATGGCAACGTTGGTCACGGCGAAGTTACCTTCGTCGACCCCGGCGCCTCCGACCCTGCCGACCTGAACATGGACGGTTTCGTCGATGGATTGGACCTCGGTATTTTGCTGGGTAACTTTGGAAGCAATGCTGCACCCGGTGGTGGTGAGCTTGATGGTACCGACCCGGTTGACGGTTTGGATCTGGGTATCCTTTTGGGTGCTTGGAATCCTCCACCAACTGTTGGCGCTAGCTCAGTTCCCGAGCCAGCTTCGTTGGCATTGCTCGCCCTTGCGGGTGTTGCCGCGCTGTCGACTCGTCGCAGCCGCAGCTAGAGGAAACTAACGATGCTCAAACGCTCTGGGCTGCATGCAGCCCAGAGCTCGAGCATTTTGACGATCGCTGATTGGCGAGTCGCGTCCAGCGAGGATGCGACTCGCCATTTTTTTTATCCAACGCTATTGAGTACTCGACTTTAGTGCCAGCTGCTGAGATGATCTTCGCCTTTCTATCGAAGTCTATCTTGACGGTTGCTGGACATACTCAATTGACTTAGATCCACCTGCCCGGAGTGATGTAACATGCGTCCCAGGAATTTGAACTCACTCGCCACGACAACGCTAGCTGTCCTCGCTGGCTCGCTACTTCTTGCCGCGGGTAGCGCCCGTGCGCAGTTCACCTTGCAGGGTCCGGGTGTCAACGCGGATGATTTTCGAGTGACCACTTTTGCCTCGGGATTGAACTTTCCCGTCGGAATGACAGAACTCGATGATGGTTCAATCTTAGTGGCGACTAGTAACGGGAATAGCTTCTTTGGGAGTTCTTCGGGTTCATTGATTCGTCTGGCAGATACCGACAACGATGGTGTCGCGGACGTGACCCAAACTCTGGTCAACGACGTCCCAGGCGGTAAGCTCACGTCGGTGCGACGCTCTGGTGATCTGATTTTTACTACGGGGCAAGGTTCGCCCGTGCCAATCTCTGTGTATCGTGCTGGTGCGCAGCCAAGTGATTCGTTGACGTTTGAAGGTTCGTTCTCCATTAATTACACGACCAGTTGGCTGCACCCACACTCTGCCTTAGCCGCGCGACCTACACCAGGGGTGCCGAACTCGCACGATCTCTTTTTTCAATTGGGCTCGAAGACGAATTTTGACGACACGACCCAAACACTAAATTTTACCAGTACCCTCGGTGCCTCCACGCGGCTTAACGGCGATGCGATTCACATGGTACGTATTACCGATACTGACGGTACACTTTCGAGTGCAGCGCCCGTCCAAATTGCGACGGGATTGCGCAACGCGGCGGGTATGGCTTTTCATCCGGTAACAGGCGACTTGTATCTTGAGGACAACGGTATCGATGGCGTGGAAGTGGCCATCGAGCCGACCAGCGCCGACGAACTCAATAGGATCCCAGCCGCCGACATCGGCGGGGCCATCGAGGACTTTGGTTTTCCGACGACGTACGTCGAGTATCGTACCGATGTTCAGGTGGGCAACACGGGCATCGATCCGCTGGTGGCCTTTCAGCCGATTCCGACTCCCGATGGAGCCGAGGGCGAGGGACCGAACGACATTGCATTTGCTCCGGCTAACTTTCCCGAAGCATTGAACAACGGTGTCTTCGTCGGAATGCATGGGCAGTTTTCGAGTGGTGGACTTGCGAACGAGGAGAACCCGCTCGTCTTTGCCGATCTCAATGACAACTCCTATTTTCACTTCATCGGCAACGACGAACCAGGAGTAGGACACCTTGATGGTTTGCTCTCCACGACGGACTCGTTGTTTGCGGCCGACCTTTCGCCGGCGGGCTCGTTGGGATCGAGCTCAAGCAATGAAGGTAAGATTTACCAGATCAAGTCTCTTGTAGCGCCCATCTCGCCTGATTTGAATATGGACGGCTTCGTCGATGGTTTGGACCTTGGGATCTTGTTGGGCAACTTTAACCAAACCACCGCTCCAGGTGGAGGTGAGTTGAACGGTACCGATCCTGTTGATGGCTTGGATTTGGGGATCCTCTTGGGTGCTTGGAATCCTCCTTCGCCCTTGACAACTACTGTACCTGAACCCACCTCCTGGGCACTGCTGACGCTAACCGGAGTGGCCGTATCGTGTCTGCGCCGTACACAGCGTCTCGCGTGAAAGTGTCTCACGTTTGAACCGTGTCTTGGCTGTGCATCGTGTCTAGGGTTTTAGTTGGGCTTCAGTTCACCGGGTCCCGTTGGTGGTTATCCACTTGTACCCCGAGTTTTCCTGATTCCCCCGGCTACCGTTGTTTGGTAGATTCAGGAGATTCGCAAAAACGCGGATTGGACTCTTCTCAAGAAAACTAGAAAGGCGTTTGACGTGCAAGCTCGTCCCGACAGGATGTCTCGTTCTAGTCTTGGCTCGCTCTTGGTTGTCGTTGGCATGTCACTGTTCTTTGTCGGCTGTGGTAACGCCAACCCCTATGCAACCATTCCCGTGACTGGTGTTGTAAAGTACGTAGACGGTTCACTCATTCCAGCACAGCGGATCACGCTGAAGTTCATTTCCGAGCAGCCTCCCTTGGATCCCAAAACGCATCCACGTCCTGGTTTGGGTGAAGTGAATGTTGAGGATGGTTCATTTGTGGTGAGTACATACGACTTCGACGATGGCCTCATTCGCGGCAAACACAGAGTGACAGTCATGTCGGTGGACGGCCGGGGGCTGCCTTCGAGCGAGGTGCCCCGGCGATACCATTTGCCTGAGACTTCTGGCCTTGTAGTCGACACAGAGAAATTGCCGTTCGAGTTGCTAATCGAAAACCCTAGATAGTTCTTATCTCAATAAAATTCTTGATCCTTGTTTTTTCACTCTGAGGTATCTTGTCATGCGAACTCTGTCAAAGCGTCGGCACCCGCTTTTTGCTTTCACTCTGGTCGAGTTGTTAGTCGTGATTGCAATCATTGGCGTGCTCGTGGCGTTGTTGCTTCCTGCTGTGCAGGCGGCGCGGACCGCAGCTCGGCGCTCGCAATGTCAAAACAATATTCGGCAGACCGGCTTGGCGGTTCTGAACTACGAAAGTGCCACTCAAGAGCTACCTGCCCTCGTAAACTGGTGGGATGATCCCGCTACGCAAGATTTTCCTGATAGAGACCAACTAGGTCCTAACTGGTTGATCACGGTACTTCCCTTTCTAGAACAACAAAACACTTTCGACGCTTTCGATTTTACGTTGCCTATTACCGATCCGGTGAACGAACAGGCCCGCAGCACAGTGATCCCGCCGCTGCTTTGTCCTGAGGACGGAGATTACAACAATCTTAATTTCTCCGGCACGAACAGTGACACTTCCCAGTACGGTAACAACTGGGGAAGAGGAAACTACGGTGCCAACGGGGGATTGCACTTCACTCCAGAGAAACTGGCGGACGTTCAGTCTTGGAAGGATTCGTTCTGGAGCGACAGCAAGTATCGCGGAGTCCTCGGTTCTTCGTTTAGAACCAGAGTAGGAAGCGTCACTGATGGAACATCCCACACGATTCTCATCGGCGAAATTCGCGCGGGCGTCGTGGAGTTTGACTTGCGTGGCACCTGGGCAATGGCAAACGCTACCGCCAGCGGCATCGCAGCTCACGGTTGGTTTGGCGATGACAATGGCCCGAACAATCTCGGCTACGCAGCAGACGATGTTAAAGGCTGCAGCAAGATTCAACAGAATTTTGGGAGGCAGGGGGCTAACGAACTTGTAAGGTTGAAAATGGGCTGTTCCGGGTTTGGGCACAATTGGCAGCAAGCGCCACGCAGTCAGCATTTCGGAGGCGTTCACGTTTGCATGCTCGATGGAAGCGTGCAATTCATCAGCGACGATATCGAGATCTCGCAGAACTTGCAGTGTTGTTCCACCTGGGACCGGTTGAACTTGGCGTCCGATGCCGAAGTTATCGATGCCGAAGCTTTCTGACAACACAGAATTCGAGTGTGAGGACCTCAGCGAGGGCCTTGGCTAATGAGCCGGCTGATGGCGCTCGACCGCCGCAATTAAGCACTCTGACATTTCGATGCCTGTTACCTCACCCTTGATGAGAAAATCTTCGACTCCCAGTTCAACAGCCTGCTGGGCGAGTTGTTGATCTTCGACTCCAGACAGCACCACAATCGGCAATTGATCAAATTCTTCCAACATGCGATAGATCGTGTCGATTCCATAGCTGTCGGGTAAGGTAAGGTCTAGCAGTATGGCGTCGAACTCTTGCGCGCGAAGTCGATCCACACCTTCTTGAAGGCAACGCGCGGTGGAGAATGTAAAATCTTGTTCCGCGGAACTCAGAATACGGCGTACACTCTCCTCGTCCAGGAAATCGTCCTCAATGAGGAGAATTCGATACTCGGTCGTTTGATCGCTCGTAGTCGCCATAGGTTTCTAGCTGAGTGTTTAGAGACGCGTCGTTGGGTCGGAAACTCCTCTACTCAAGGATAGCTTACAAATCGCCCGGCGGGGAAATTGAGGGATTGCTCGAAAATGCTGGCTAATTCGAGTGGATTGCCCCCTGCCAGCAAGAATCGGGGCGATTTTTTTGGTCCATTGCTCCTACCGTGAAATCACTGTGCGAATCGCCTACTCGGCTAATGACTCGTCTAGCGCTTGTTGAAGCGTCATCAACTTCTTGTAGGTAAGAAACGCCGCCTTGAGTTGCTTCACCGTGGATGCGTGAGGTTCGAAAAGTTGTTGCTTGGTACCCGCATGCGCGGCGAGGAACTGAGTCCAGTCGTCTGACTTTCCCTGCAAGCATGCGTCACGATACTTCGCCAAAAGTGCCGCCCCCCAAGCAGTCCCCTCTTCCGAGGCTGGCAAGAGCGTCACGCGCGTATTGAAAACATCAGCCAAAAGTTGAGCCAACTCGGGAGTCTTGGTAAGCCCGCCGGTGAGAATGAGTTCCGTCCTCGGGAAGCCTTGCGTATCAAGCTGCTCGCTGCCGAGTCTGAGGTTGAACATGGTCGACAGCAGTGCCGCTTTGACCGCGTTTCCGGGGTGTGCATTGCTGGGATTGAACCCCACGATCGTTGCCGTTCCTCCTCGTCGAACGTCGAGACCCGGTTCGTCATCCATGAAGGGCAACGCGAACAGTCCACCGCAATCGGCAGGAGCGTCGAGCACTTGAGGCATGACGGCTGCGAACGCCTGGTCACGATTGCCGCCGATGGCAGCGCCGAACATTTCGACAACCGTGTTCATGTACGTCGTTCCATTCCGCAGCCAGACCATGTTGATAGGTTTGCCATCTGGAGCGCAGAAGTGATCGATGCTCTTGCTGACACCTTGGAACGCCCGATCTCCTACGGAGTTGGCCGCTACGGATGTGCCGAAGCTGACCGAGACCATCCCCGGTTCGCCAATGAGCGAGCCCGCCAGCGCAGCCGGTTGATCCCCTTCCGCAGGTGCAACGGGTATACCCAGTGGCAGGCCGAGCAGCTTGGCACCATGATGATTTAGTGTCCCCGCGTCTTCGCCGGCGCGTCGCACAGTAGGCAAGAGTTCTGCAAGGGGCCGGATCGAGTCTTGATCTGCTATCGCGTGGAATTTTTCCAGCAGCCGCTCGTCGTACTTCAAGGTTTGCTGGTCGATGGGAAACATGCCCGAAGCATCGCCGATGCCGAGTGCCCAGACCCCCGTCAGCCGATACCCGATCCAGCCTGCCGGCGTGCTGAGATGTGCAGTCTTCTTTGCAATCTGAGGTTGGTTTCGGAGGGTCCACAGCCAGCGAGCCGCAGTGATTCTCTTGGGCATCTTCACGCCCAGAAGTTGCGTGAGTTCGTCGCCTTCCTGTTCGTTGCGGCTGTCGCACCAGAGCCGTACCGGTGCCAAGGGCGTGCCTGCAGCGTCAGTCAACACTTCGCCGTGCATTTGCCCCGAAATGCCGATAGAGAGTATCTCGATCTCGGCATGGTCGCTGGGTAGGGAATTCCGTAGCCGCTCCATGGCCAGCCCGAGTGCGGACTCCCAGTCTTCGGCTTGTTGCTCGTAACAGCCTTCTGCCAAGTCTGGGAGCATCTCGTAGTCGGCTTCGCCGCTGGCAACGACCTTGAGTTGTTCGTTGGTAAATAGGACAGATAGCCCCTGGGTGCCAATGTCGATGCCAAGAAATCCTCGGGTAGCCATGCTCGTACTCGTCTGAATTGAGGTGCACAAATCGGCAGCTTAGTCTAGCGGACCCAGCGCGGAAGACCAATAATGCTAAAGAGTTTGTGGGGAATTTTCCGCGGCAGCAGAGGATTTTTTGGAGCGAAGCATTGCGACATTTTGCTGATGACCTGACAGAGGCGGTGAAGTGTAAAGGGACGCCCGTCTTAGTGGGCTTGGACCCACGTTGGGAACAGTTGCCAGAGAGCTTCACTGGGGGCGATGCGCAAGGGTGGACCGCGAAGGCGATGGCCTATGAGAAGTTCTGCCGCGAGGTAATCAACGTGGTCGCGCCGCTGGTGCCAGCCGTGAAGCCCCAGGCAGCATTTTTCGAGGAATGCGGGCCTGCGGGGATGGAGGCGTTGGGCAATGTGATTGCCTACGCTCGAGAACAGGGCTTACTTGTCATCCTCGACGGCAAGCGAAACGATATTGGTTCGACCGCCGAGGCTTATGCCCGTGGCTACTTGGGACGCGACGGTCAGAGTGCTTGGGAAGCGGATGCGCTCACAGTGAGCCCTTACCTGGGAGCAGACAGCTTAGAGCCGTTCATCGACTTAGCCAGCGACCGTGGAGCGGGGCTCTTTGTCTTGGTAAAAACCTCGAACCCCGGCAGCCATATGTTGCAAGATCAAACTTTGGAAGAGGGAACCGTCTATCGACGCGTGGCCAGCTATGTCGAAGAGCAAAGTCGAGCCACTTGTGGCGACCGTGGCTATGGAATTGTTGGCGCGGTTGTGGGTGCGACTTATCCGGCGCAACTCACCGAGTTGCGGACGGCGATGCCGCACACTTGGTTCTTGGTTCCAGGGTTCGGCAGCCAAGGCGGAACCGCCGCGGATGTCGCCCCAGCGTTTGATCCACGCGGGTTGGGCGCGATAGTCAACAACTCCCGCGGCATCATTTTCGCTCACCGTCGGCCAGAGTACTGCGAACGTTTTGGCGAGAGACGCTGGAAGGAAGCCGTAGAAGCAGCAACCCTGGAGATGATCGCCCAGTTGCGGGCTGAAACACTGGCGGGGAAACTCGTCGGTTAGGTGCACCCATGAACGAAGTCCAACGCACTGCATTTGAACTTTGTCTACCAAAGCTTCGCGAGATGGCCCAATCAAATCACGATCTCACTGGGTGTTTGCTTGCGGCTTGTTCTGCTCACGATCCCGACAAGAAGCAGCAGCGGGCCGTGATAAAGTTTCTCAAGAGATCTGGCGTGTCGGTGAACGAAACAGACAAGAATGGCGTCACTCCATTACATCGTGCCGTGCGTTTTCGCAGTCTAGAGACAGTCCAACTATTGTTGGAGCTTGGCGCGAATGTGAATTCGAAGGACTGCCGATCGCAATCCACGCCCTTGCATCGGGCGGTGACAAATACCGGCGCTCCGAAAACCGCTGGCAAGCGGGATGTGGCGGAACGAATAGCCAAGGCGCTTCTCGCAAACGGTGCCGATGCGAAAGCGAAAAATCGCAAGGGCAAGACTGCAAGTGACTATTTGAAGAGCGCAGCCAGGAAAGAGGCATTTGGATTCTGAAATTGAAATTTCTGAATCCAAGTTCTCGTCCAAATAAAGTCACGTCGGTATCTTGCAGTCCTGAAATGTTGCAACTAAACGCTCGAGTCGTTGTGAACCTTGCAGTCGGCGGCGAGTTCCCGGATGCCACCAACACGCCTCCCGAAGCGACTACTCCACAGAAAGCAGCGCTCGAAGTGGACTACGAGTGTACAAACGAAATGAATCCAGCAAATCGCCCCGCACACACAAGCTGCTAGTTTCATGGCCGGAGCTGCTTCCCCCCGGCGAAGGGACTCAGAAGTGATTACTTCATTCGCTCCTTCGTAATTTCTATCGCACTCAGCAGCCCCCGGGCTTTGTTGAGCGTTTCTTGGTACTCGGTCTCTGGAACGCTATCGGCGACGATGCCGGCTCCGGCTTGAACGTAGGCTGTATCGTCGTGGATAACAACGGTGCGTAGCGCGATGCAGGTATCCATGTTTCCCGCGAAGTCGATGTATCCCACCGCGCCTGCGTACGGGCCACGACGATTGGGCTCTAGCTCGTCGATGATTTGCATCGCCCGAACTTTGGGAGCCCCAGAGACGGTACCGGCAGGTAAGCAGGCGGCCAAGGCATCAAACGAGTCGCAGCCGTCCCGTAGTTGGCCGTTAACATTTGAGGTGATGTGCATCACATGGCTGTAACGCTCGATGACCATCACATCGGAGATCTCGACCGTGTCGAACTCAGCAATGCGTCCCACGTCGTTGCGCCCCAGATCGACGAGCATCACGTGCTCGGCCCGTTCCTTGGGGTCGGCAAGCAATTCGTCGCCCAGCTGCAGGTCTTCCGCATCGGTCTTGCCGCGAGGTCGAGTGCCCGCCAGGGGACGTACGGTAACACGCCGATCAACAACGCGGACCATGATCTCAGGAGAGCTTCCCACCAGTGTGACATCTGGCGTCCGGAGGTAGAACATGAACGGGCTGGGGTTAACAATTCTCAGCGTACGGTAGAGTTCAAATGGCGGAACTTCAAGCGGAGTTTGCAATCGCTGGCTGATCACGACTTGAAAGATGTCACCGGCGCGGATGTATTCGACACATTGTCTCACTGAACTCTCGAACTCAGGTTGCGTGAGGTTCGACGTGTAGTCGAGCGATAACTCGCCCTTCAATTCGATGTCGTCCAAGTGGAGTGTTTCGACAGGCGCTTCTAGTAAAGCGATTAACTCGTCAACACGTCGATTAGCGTCCTCGTAACCTGTTTGTATTTTCGCGGACGACTTATCACGCACGTCTGCCAGCGCCAGCACGATTACCGTCTTTTGTACGTGGTCGAAAACAATCATGTGGTCATACAAAGCAAACCACAAGTCGGGTAGCTGGCGGTCGTCGGTGGGCGCGTTCGGTAAGTGCTCGACGTAACGCACCGTGTCGTACCCCGCGTAGCCAACAGCGCCGCCAATGAATGGTGGAAGTTCCGGCAGATGGCAAACGTTCATCGCATTGACTTGCTCGCGGAGAGTTTCAAGCGGGTTGGAACACTCGAGGGTTTCCGTTTCCCAGCCGGTCTCTGCCTGTGACTTGCGAGAGAGAGTGACTCTGGTGCCGCTGGCCTTGATATGCAGGAACGGGTCGGCAGCGAGAAAACTATACCGCCCCACTTTTTCCCCTCCGATCACGCTCTCGAACAAGCAGGCAGCCGAAGAGACATCGAGCTTTTGAAACGCTGAGACCGGGGTAAGCGAATCACTCACCAAGCGCCGGTAAACGGGTACAAAATCTACGCCGTCGGCAAGTTCGATGAACTTTTCAAAAGCGGGAAGCGACGGCATACGATGGCTTTGCAAATGCGGTGGGGAATACTCTTTAGCTTAGCACTGAAGATGTAGAGCGACAACGTCGCTTAGGGGTTCGGTTTGCCTTGACACTCCCCCCCGCCCAGCTAGAATCCCCGTAGAAACGTAGGATAAATACCCGACAGGACGACCCAATCCCTCGTCAGATGCACCCCAGGTCTTGCCATGCAGTGTCAGCGATGCGAACGAGACGCGACCTTTCATATCACCGATTTGGTGGATGGGAAGCCCAATGAACTACATCTTTGCGAACAGTGTGCCCAGTCTTTCTTAAGCCCCAGTGAAGAGGAAGCGGCCGAGGTGATGCCCGCCATGGCAGGCTTGTTGGCACAGCACCTGGCCGTCGGCGAAACGGCGGACCAACTAGCGCGGCTCGATCAGCGTGCGTGTCCCGTTTGTTCAATCACGTTTTTGGAGTTTCGCAAGCAAGGCCGCCTGGGATGTCCTCATGACTATGTATTCTTTGCTGAAGAGCTGGAGCCCCTGCTACTCAACATCCACGATCAAACGCACCACATCGGCAAGGTGCCGAAACGGTGTTCGCAGGGAGCCGATCAGCAAACGCAGTTAATTCGTCTGCGGCGTGAAATGAAGGAAGCTGTCACGGATGAGAACTACGAACAAGCGTCACTTCTCCGTGATCAGATTCGTGAGATCGAAAGTCAAACTCAAGCCGAAGATAGTTCGGCGAAAGACGAAGCGTAACCGACCATGCAGCTCGACGACTTAGCTAGCACCAGTGGCGAATGGCTCAAGGGCACCGGTCCTGAGTCGGATATTGTCATCAGTAGCAGGATTCGCTTGGCACGAAACTTGGCGGACTTCCCGTTCATCTCACGCACGACCGAAGCCGATCGGGCGGAGATCGAGAAGACACTGCACAATCACATAGTGTCACTGCAAGAGTCGGGCAAGTTTCCTCGCGAGACGCTGTATTTCGATGTCAGCGATTTGGAAGAAGTCGACCGCCAGTTTCTCGTGGAGCGGCAACTCATCAGCCGGGAGCTATACGAAAGCGAGGGCGCTCGGGCGGCGGTGATTGACCCAGCGGAGAGATTCAGCGTGATGATCAATGAAGAAGATCATCTGCGCTTTCAAGTTATGCATAGCGGGCTGGACCTCGCATCCACATGGCGGCAAATCAACGAACTTGACGATTTGATCGAGGAGCAAGCTACCTATGCATTTAGCAACAAGCTTGGTTATCTCACCGCGTGCCCGACCAACGTTGGCACCGGTGTGCGAGTGAGTGTCATGCTGCACCTGCCAGCGCTGGTCATTACCCGACAGATCGAAAAAGTTTTCAAGAGCCTACAGAAAATTAACCTCGCCGTGCGAGGGCTGTACGGCGAAGGCTCGCAGGCGATGGGCGATTTCTACCAGATCAGCAATCAAATTACCTTGGGTATGACCGAGGAAGAACTGACCAAGAAGGTCGCTGACGTGGTTCCGGTGCTGATCGACTATGAGCGGCAAGCGCGCGAGTTCCTTGTCCGCGAGAGTCAGGAAACCCTGCACGACCGCGTGAGCCGCGCCTACGGCATTTTGCGTACGGCGCAGACGATCAGTTCAGAGGAAACAATGCACCTGCTCTCGAGCGTGCGGATGGGAATTAACCTTGGCTTGATCAGCGATCTAGAGATTCCGACGATCAATCAGCTCTTCATCCACACTCAGCCCGCTCATCTGCAGAAGCTCACCGGGGTCGAGTTGGACAAGTCGGACCGCGACATCGAACGCGCGACCTACTTGCGGCGGAATCTCGATATCGACAAAACGGGCGACCCGACACAGAATTAGCTTGCCTGGCACATGTCCTCGATTGCGCGTCGGGCTATTCGGACGCGCAAGCGGAGGTGTAGCTTACACGACCGTTATGTTGTCTAGCCCCGACTCGCTTGGTGGAAACTGTGGGGCCATCTCTGCGAGTGTGTCGTGGAGAATCTTGCTGACCGTGAGATTGCGGTTCCATTTGCGATCCGAAGGAATGATATGCCAAGGCGCGTGTGCTGTGTTGCAGCGCGAAAGCGCCGCTTCGTAGGCCTCGGAGTATTGGTCCCAGAGTTTGCGCTCGTCGAGATCGCCTTTGCTAAACTTCCATCGCTTATTCGGGTTGTCCAGTCGCGCTTGCAGTCGTTCTCGTTGTTCATCCTTACTGATATGCAAGAAGCATTTGATTAGGGTGACCCCGCCCTCCACGAGTAGTCGCTCGAACTCGTTGATGCGCTCGTAACGGGTTTGCCATTCAGATTCAGGCACGAGATTATGCACTCTCACGACTAGTACGTCTTCGTAGTGTGATCGATTGAAGATGCCTATGTTGCCACGTCGCGGCACGGCCTTGTGCACTCGCCAGAGAAAATCGTGGTCGAGTTCTTCTCTGCTTGGCTGCTTGAACGGAACAATTTGGCAGCTCTGAGGATTGATGCCGGTCATCACGGTACGAATTGTGCCGTCCTTCCCCGCCGTATCCATCCCCTGCAGAACGAGCAGCACCGCGCGGCGATTCTCTGCGTACAATCGATAGGCCAGGTCACGGCTTTTCGCAGTGAGTTTTTTGATTTCATTGCGAGATGTCTTTTTGGTCGAATCGCCATGAATGGCGCGGGGGTCGTATTGTGTGAGGTCGACCTTGGTTCCAGTTTCAATTGTGAAGGGGTGATTTTTCATCGTGCTACAGGGCCGAGGTCCTAGCGGTGGGGATTGTGGGATCAGCCACTATTCTAATTCGGCACTCGCGTTGGCACTACCAGTCTCGTCTATTTCTACTCGAATGAGATTCGCGCAGCAACAAACTGGGCAGTCCTCGACATATTCCTGTCGCGGGCCAGAGGTAAAGTCGATCGGTATCACAATCGTCTCGCCACAGCTGCCGCAAATGTAGTCTGCTTCGTCTTCCAATAGGTTGCCTTGAGTCAAATGCAGCGGGTATCGGGTGGGGCACCGATTTTATGCTAAGATAATGCTATCGCCCCAAGCTAGCCAGGGAGCATTCCTTAAAAGCACAACTACTTGCGCACATGAGAAACCGCAGAACGATTCTGGCCGTTGCCATCAGTGTCCTCGCCCTGGTTGCGCTAGGAGTGTCCTCGTATCTAACCTGGGTTACGTGGCAATCAGAAACTGTCGCGGGCTGCACCACCGATTCGCTGTTGGACTGCGACGAAGTACTTAGCAGTCGCTGGTCGAAATGGTTCGGGCTACCTGTGAGTCTGCTGGGAGGCGTAACCTACTTCTTCATCCTCTTCACCGCGTGGCTTGCGGTTTCGCGATCTCGAGATCTGGCCATGACAACGTTGTTCAGTTTGACGCTGCTCGCTGCGGGAGCGGCGGTCTGGTTCATTGGCCTGCAGGCGTTTGAAGTGAGGAGGTTTTGCTATTATTGTCTGACGGTCCATAGTTGCGGTCTTGTCATCGCCGTTTTGGCGTTCTTCATGTTGATCGACTCCAACGAGTCGAGCGAGTTTGATCAAATGCGAAACCTGCTGGGGGTCGCTGAAGCTAGCTATGCGGAAGAGCGTTTGGAGACTTCCCCCAGTGTGACTGTTCCACGTCTCTTCGCCGCGCTAGCGACCTCAGGCGCCGGGTTGGCATTGCTGATGAGTGGGCAGCTACTCTCGGTTCCAAGCGATTCCATGGAGGAAGTCAAGTTCCCAAAGTCAGAGGTGGCATCCGAAACAGCTCCATCTGAAGATCTCACCAAAGCGGAAGTTACCAAAGCGGAAGTCACCGAAGCGGAAGTCACCGAAGCGGAAGTCGTCGATTCGGATGCCGGAGATTCGATGGCAATCGTCACGGATCGGGCGCCCGAAGAGTCGCCTGGCGATGAGATCGATTGGCTCGATGATGACTCCGAAGAAACATCACCGCTTACGGAGTTGCTCACCCCGGCACCGCTCGGGCTTGACGAGGTGTTGTCGGGGGGGAGCTCTCGAAAGCGGATGAAATATCAAGCGCTATCTGAGCCGGTCGATGTGACGGCACTGCCGATGCTGGGCAGTCCTCAGGCTGAGCATATCATGATCGAAATGATGGACTACACCTGCCACCATTGCCGAAAGCTGCATCCTCATCTCCACGCGGCCCTTGAGCGCTATGGAGACCAACTTGGTATCGTGATTCACCATGTCCCGTTGAGCAAGAAGTGCAATCCGCACGTGACTCGCGATGGTGCTGGTAAGTCGAAGGCCTGCGACTACGCTCAATTGGCTATTGGAGTTTGGAAGTTGTCCCCGGAGAAATTTTCTGCGTTTCACCACTGGCTCTTGGAATCGGAAAAGCCGCCAAACATTTTCAAAGCCCGGCAAAGAGCTGTCGAATTGGTGGGCAATGAGATCTTGCTCAACCAAGACTTAAAATCGGAAGGCCGCACGCGGCTCGCTGAACAATCGAGTACTCTCAAGCGGCTCAACACGGGATTGCCCATTCTTCTGTTCGTCAATGGAGCACTTCGAGGGGTGCCGGATCACGATAAAAAACTCTTCGATTACTTAGAGGCAAAGCTCGGTGTCGAGCCGAGGTAGTTACGCTCCAGTCAATCTTCCGCACGGCTACCATCGTCGCTCATGCGAACGATACGCGGATCGAACCTGGCTGCGACTTCGACGAGGTCGCGCTGTGCACTCATCACCTCATGGATGTCCTTGTATACTCCAGGCACTTCGTCTGAGCCGGCACTGAGTACTTCGATACCGCGCTCGGCTAGTTCTTTTTGAACGTGGCTGATTCGAAAAGTATCTCTCGCCTGACGGCGCGACATGCATCGCCCCGCACCATGTGCCGCGGAGTCGAGGCTGGCGGGGTTGCCGAGCCCGCGAACCACGAAACCTGGGTCCGCCATGGAACCGGGAATTATTCCCAAAATTCCGCGCCCTGCCGGGGTGGCTCCCTTTCGGTGAACGACTAGTTTGCGGCCTTGATGTTCTTCGAGCCAAGCAAAGTTGTGATGGTTTTCCACTCCCGCAATGATATTTGCGCCGAGCAGTTTGCTCACCAAACGATGAATGACCGCGTGATTTGCAGCGGCGTACGCCCCCATCAAGTTCATAGCGGCCCAGTACTCCTGCCCCGCTTCGCTACTCAGGGAAAGCCATGCTAGACGTCCCAACTCTTGGTTGTGCTTGGGCAACTGCCGTTGAGCTATGTTGCTGTAGGTGCTGCAGACTGCCGCTCCCGCGCCGCGGCTACCGCTGTGGCTTAACAGCGCCACATACTCCCCCGCGTCCAGTTGAAGTTCTTCCAAACGATTGACCAAGCTGAGTGTTCCGAACTCAACGAAGTGATTTCCGGAGCCAGAGGTGCCGAGCTGCTTCCAAGCCGTGTCCTTACGCTGCCGTGTGATGCGAGTGATATTCCAGTCGGCGTCCATGACTTCGTGTTCTTGAGCTGGTGTGTGTGAACAGCCGACACCAAAACGTGTGCCTCGCAACAGTGCCGATCGGTAGCTTTCACGCCGTTGTTCGAGTGAGTTGATCGACATGTCGAGAACGGAGAGTTTCATGCGACAGGCGATATCGACCCCGACGGCGTACGGGATGACCGCTCCTTCGCAAGCCAGCACACCACCGATGGGCAAGCCGTAGCCAAGGTGAGCATCTGGCATCAACGCCGCACCGACAGCACTGGGCACGCGGCAAGCCTGGCTCATTTGATCGTGGGCTCCGCTATCAATGTTTGTCCCCCAGGTCTGATAGCAAATGGGTTCTCGCGGCACGATGTTCGGCACTGCCAAAATTGCTTCAGCTAGCGGGGACCACACAGAATCATCGAGAAAGTCCTTAGGCGCAGCAACGACAGCCGCCACCAGCCGCTTGGCCCGCTTGCCCTTGAGACCTATCCCCAGCTTCTGCGACGCTGCGGTCTGCAGGGCGTCGACCGCTACCGCCACACAATCAGGAGGAACTCCAAGTTTTTGCAGTTGTCGCCGGTTCATCGGGACCGAATTCGCTTAAAGGGTCGCCAAAGCTTGTGGGAACTTGAATGGGATACGCTTATAGAGTCGCGCGGATGCTCTCAGGTTGGGTGCCTAAGTTCTCAGAGAAGTGGAGAAAACAAAAAAATTTTATCGAACTGTAAAATAAATTCTACGCTGCTTGAGTGTCATGGGTAAAAGGCGAGTAAAGGCGTGCCCTGGTTGCTTGGGGGAAATGCGAAGTGTATTCCATGGCAGTTCACACAAAGCAATCAAACCCATTGAGAAAATCACGCCTCAAAGTTTTGCTATCCAACCGAAATTATCTGGCTGCTAGCATGCTTTGAGTTTCACTTGCAAAGCTTGTCTCAGAGATCACATTTGCAATGTCTGAATGGTCATGCTTGGCCTGAAAAAATGTTGTTCATAGGTGTTCACTGAATTGCAAAGCGTTGTTATGATTCCGGCTCGTAGAGGTGATGCAACATGCGGGCGTCGCTTCGTGACCAGTAAGACTTCTTGACAGCCAACCGGAACACAGGTGCCAATGACCATGAAAATTTTACTCCATTCCTCGGCAGCATTGCTGCTTACTTTGGGCCTTGTATCAACAGCCTCCGCGGATCACATCGATTTCATCAAGGATGGCGGTTTCTTTCTTTCAGCTTCTAGCGATGTCGGGCCTGGCACAGCAGAGCAAGCAGGCGATGCCGGCAACATTTTGGGTTCAGAGCGTGAGGTCATGATTGACTTTGGTTCCGGGGGCGAAGGCTTCCTTTCCACGGGCACCGTGACCGACCCACCGGGAGACACCAGTGATCTCGCTCTTCTCTTCGACAATTCTGTCAATGCCAAGGGTACTTTGACACTCACCTATGACGGAGTGAATGACGACGTTACAGGCGCTCCAGGTCTTGGTGCACCAGAGTTCACTCCCACTTACATCTCGATCGTGGTTGATGTTCCTAGTATTCAAGGGACCGGAGATCTCACGGTGGAACTCTACTCTGGAGACTCCTTCACCGCTTTTGGGAGTTTGACCAAATCGATTTCCGATCCGATGAAATACGCCTTCCCTTTTGCTGATCCAGGCTATTCTTCTGTTGATCTCGAAGATATTCAGCGCGTCAGGGTGATATTTGCTTCGACCACTGAGGCGACGGACGTGAAATTCTCTCAGATTGTTCGTGACCGCGACCAAGTCATCGACGAGGCTTTTATCCCTGAGCCAACCTCACTAGCACTAGGGCTGCTCGGAATTTGTGGCCTAGGACTGTCGAAGCGGGGAAAGCGAAGCTAAACCGTTTCCCTTGCAGGAAATAATAGTGTGTGAACTTCACACGCGACCATAACCCACAGCCCGTCGGAGCATTGGCTCCGGCGGGCTGTTTTTATGGGCCTGTAAGTGACAGCATAGTGTCATTCCCTCGCATTCGCTTCGGGTTTTGGAGTTTGAGGCGATTCAGAAATGGTTCACTAGCAATGCTCGCCCCAACCGATTTGTTCTGGTACGATTGGGTTTCGCTATTGCCTGGTGGATGCGAAAACCTGTCGCAGCCTAGCCATCAGACTTCTTCGGAGAAGCCTACCAATGGACGCAATCAAAATTCTGGGCGGGCTGCTGGGCGGTCGAGGTCAATCTGGTGGCCTTGGGCGTCAGGTGCTGCAACAGATTCTTGTGCAACAGCAGCAAAAAAACCAACAGCAGGCGCAACAAGCTCAACGCGCCCAACAACAACGCGCCCAGCAACAGCGCGCTCAACAACAATCGCGACGGGGTTGGGACGCCGGACCACAGTTCGACAGTGTGCTTCGGGACGTCTATGGGCGCCGGGTCGGTATTCCCAACACCCCCCAGCCACGGCGGCATGGACATCGGGAGCACTCCCAGCACCATCACGGATACGACGACAATCAACTCAACGAACGAGCCGTCGTGCTGATCCGCGCAATGATTAATGCAGCCAAAGCAGACGGTCAAATCGATCAATGCGAGCAGGACGAGATTGTGAAGCGGCTTGCTCCCTTGTCGCCGCAGGAGACGCAGTTCCTGCGGGACGAGTTCCGCCGTCCGCTCAACGTCCACGATTTTGCCCACAGCGTTCCCCGGGGAATGGAGCAGGAAGTTTATAGCGTCTCGCTGATGGCCATCGATCTCGACACGCATCCCGAGGCCAACTACCTACGCGAGTTGGCTGAATGCTTGCGGATCGATCCGCAGCACTGCAATGCTATTCATCATCACTATGGTGCAGCGCACCTATACCGATAACTGCTCACTCGGCGGGCCTGTGCACAACAAATTTTTGTGCCCGCTTGCCGATGATGTCGCCGACATAGAGATTGCCCTCTGAGTCAAGTGCAAGCGCGTGTAGCCAATTCACCTCGCCCGGCTGCTCCTTGCCATCGAGCCCCTTGGGCAACGTCCACATTTGCAGAACTTTGCCGTGCGAGTCGAACTTCATCACCAACTGGTCTTTGGGCGGGCAGCTCAAGGGGGCGAGTGGGTAGTCGGGATGGGGTTCTCGCCAATGCGTCGGCGATGCGCCGCAGACCCATATCTCATCTTGTTCGGTGACACACAAACCCCAAGGCACGATCAGGTCGTTCCAACTATCCAGCAGTTTGCCTTGCTGGTCGTAAACTTGCACACGCACATTGTTGCGATCCGCGACATAGAGCCGACCCTGAGAATCCAAGGCAATCGCATGCGGTAGGCTGAACTGATCGGGCTGCGTGCCAAGCTCTCCCCATTGCTTGACAAAGTTCCCGCGTGCGTCGAACTGAACGACTCGGTTGTTGCCGTACCCATCCGCGACAAACACTTCGCCATCGGCTGTAATAGCCATGTCGGTTGGTTTGTTCAAGTGTGTTTCGTCCGCCCCAGCCTTTCCAGGGGTGCCCAGTGTTCTTAGCAGTTCGCCGCCGGGGGAGAACTGACGAACGACATGTTTGCCGATGTCAGCGATCCAGACGTTCCCAACGTGGTCGATTTTAA
Organism: Bythopirellula sp.; assembly: GCA_965230685.1. Lineage (GTDB taxonomy): Bacteria > Planctomycetota > Planctomycetia > Pirellulales > Lacipirellulaceae > Bythopirellula. The sequence goes on along the minus strand of CBDDLO010000002.1, from coordinate 5,240,706 downwards.
TGTGATGGGCTGTCTCGATCTCTTGGGAACCCCAGCTGCGGATAAAGGTGCCATCGACGGCATACACCTGCACGGGCGGAGTGGATCTTGTGAAGGTCCAAACTCGGTCTTGCCTGTCGATGGCGATGCCGGGCATTGCCTCCCACTGGAATTCGGCGGGTTTTTGCGGCCAGTCGGGCTCTACCTCAAACCACGTCGCCATATTCACTCGGGGGTAGGCCATTGTTTCAGGCTCAGGTGAGGTCGCGACTTGTTGGGCCACTACAAGCTCTGGCTTCAGGCTAAGACTAGTGATCAACAAGGTGGCAAGAGCGAGACTACGTTTGGTCATAATGAAACTCTCCGGCGGTGGAGGCAGCGACACATGGAAATGAAGACAGGACAGGAAGAGACCGTCTGGGAATCTTAACAGGCACGTAGCCAAGCTACCAGTTTCAGGCTACCTTCCTCGCCGCAGAAAGAAATTTTGACCGGGCGAGCGAACCTAACTCCAACCCCAGCGGTCCGTTAAGTGGTTCTATATTATTGCGGCGAATCGCCTAGAGATTACTCTTGCGGATGGCCGGTTGCTTGTGCTTATAATGGGAACCATGGGGTCGTGCGAACGCAGCACGACGGGCGATACGGCCGCGAGGGTCTCTCTGGCAGACTACCCTCGCCGCCATGACAACTATTTTGGAAGGAGGTGGTTCGTTGAACGATTATCATATACGCCAGGAGGGTGGTAACTGCTGATGACGGCGGTTGTCGGTTTGACAGCCACCCACCACCTGCTTCTCAGTGCCCGCTGTGCGGCAACTTTTTTGGAGTTGCACGCGGCCTGCCTAGAAGCTGACAACGACACAGCCCGGCTGCCCCAGTGGCAGTCGGGCTGTTCTTTTTTTACTGAGGGGCGCTTGCGTGCCGCCACTTCAGCGTTCGGTACTCGTCGAGCGGTTGTCTTCTCGGTACAACCGCGATAGGCTCACTGCGATGAGCGAGAAACCGACGATATCTGCGGAGGAAAAGGCTGCTGCAATGGTTCAGCAAGATCTGCTGGAAGATTGCTTGAAGTTGGTGCTCGAGACCTTTGAACAGGCCGTCGTGGAAAAGGTAGAAGATCCCGTTGTGTTCTTGCTGGACTGCGAGGACGAAATCGCGGCTGAGATCGCTAGCTCCTGGCTTGGGCCGAACGCGGTGCGCGACGCAGTTATGGAACAACGGTTGGAGGTTCCCGACGGGCAAGCAACGACTGTCTATACCCATGCTTTTTCCTGGGCGGAATGCCAGCGCGAGGTACCGACCGTGTTTGACTATCTGGCCCCGGTTTTTGAGTCGCCGGCGCCGAGCGATGGGTTTCTCGCCATCGCCGTCACTGCTGGTGGAGCGTCAGCATTTACAGTCCCAACGTCCGCGCGAGATACTGAGAACTCGTAACCCACAACTTGCAACCCGCAACGGAAAGACCTCTCAAGTGGCTCATTTAATAACTCTCATTCCCGGTGATGGCATCGGTCCCGAAGTGACGGCTGCTGCGCGACAAGTGCTGGACGCGAGCGGCGTTACACTGCAATGGCAAGAAGCACTGGCCGGCGAAACGGCACTGAAGTCCGCCGGCGAACCGCTACCCGATTCAACATTGGAGGCGATTCGTGCTGCCGATGCGACACTCAAAGGCCCCACCTCCACGCCTTCGGGAAAAGGGTTTCGCAGCATCAACGTAGCGATTCGGCAAAAGCTCACGCTGTACGCCAACTTCCGCCCCGCACGTTCCATGCCGGGGATCAAGACGCGGTATGATGATGTCGACTTGATCGTCATTCGCGAGAACACCGAAGGCCTCTACAGCGGCTTGGAGCACACCGTCGTGCCAGGGGTTGTCGAGAGCCTACGAATAATTTCCGCCAAGGCGTCGGAACGAATCGCCAAGTTCGCGTTCGAGACCGCTCAACGACAACAACGCCAACGCGTCACTTGCGTGCATAAGGCAAATATATTGAAGCTAAGTGACGGGTTGTTTCTCGATTCGTGCCGAAAAATTGCGCAGGAGTTTCCCGACATCCAATTCGACGACTGCATTGTGGATGCCGCGGCGATGAAGTTGGTCAGCGATCCGCATCAGTTTGATGTGCTGGTCATGGAAAACCTCTTCGGCGATATCCTGTCCGACCTGACGAGCGGTTTAGTCGGTGGGCTGGGAGTCACCCCCAGTGCCAATGTCGGCGACGGGAAGGCCGTGTTCGAGGCGGTTCACGGCAGTGCCCCCGACATCGCAGGCAAGGGGATTGCCAACCCAACGGCTCTTATGTTGAGCGGGGTCTTGATGCTGCGGTATCTGGGCGAGAAGGACGCTGCCGACCGTGTGGAAAATGCTGTCCGGGCGGTTCTGGCTGCGGGGAAGTCGCTCACAGGCGATTTGGGTGGCAAAGCAAACACCCGGCAGTATACCGAGGCCGTTCTTGCTGAACTCTAAAGTGTCGCTTTTGCGTGGGGTTCCACTCACGCTTTTTTGCAGCCGATTAGTTATTTTCCGCTGCTCGCAGGTTGCTTTGCTACCGGAGGTGGAAGTTGTCTATAATCAGGTATGGAATTTCTTGTTCTCTCCCCTCGGACAATTCGGCTATGAACGAATCTCAACGCCGCAGGCATTGCTTCAGAATCTTGGTACTGGCTCTCGCGGCCTTCTGTTGGGCGATTGTTGTTCAACAGCGGGCAAATGCTCAGGCTGTATTCGGCATTCAACCTGGCCAGCAACCCACGCCCGAGCAAATCGAAAAGTTTAAGAGGATGCGACGCAATCGTGGCAATCGCGGACAGCCTCAGCCAAAAGCCCCAGAGAAGACCGAAGAAAAGAAGCCTGAGAAAAAAGAGAAGAAACCCGAGGAGAAAAAGGACGAGGGGATCAAGACCGTTAAGCGTCCAACCGACGGCTCGGGCAAACTCGACCCCAACCGCATGCGTTTGAAGCCCGACAAAAATGGGTTGGTGCAATTCAACTACAACAGCCAACCTTGGTCGGAGGTCTTGCAAGAGTTTGCCGACGCTGCCGGTTTTAGTTTCGACTGGCAAGAACTTCCTGCCGATAGTCTCAATCTCGTCACGCAGAAGAAATACAATCTGCAGCAGGCGCGCGATCTGTTGAATCGTCATCTGCTAGCGCGCGGGTTCACGCTCGTCGTGCAAGGCGAAGTCCTCTCAGCAGTAAAAATCGACAAGCTCGATCCCAGTCTTGTGCCGCGCGTTGAAGCCGACTATCTGGAAGACTATCCGCCGCATGACTTTGTGCGAGTGCGGTTTCAATTGCCACAGTCAATGGATCCCGCCAAGGCGAGCGAAGATGTGAAGGTGCTGCTCAGTCCGAACGCGAAGGTGACTCCGCTGCTGAATACGAAGCGACTACTGGTAATCGACGCAGTAGCGAACTTGCGCAGCGTGCGCGATTTGATCTACTCTGAACAATCCGCAGCCGACGCGATTATCAAACCGCAGGTGTACCCTATCCGTTATCGCCGCGCGGACTACATTGCCGACCAGGTGATGATCGTGCTTGGTCTCGACCCCAGTTCGCGTAAGACACCGCAGGAACTGCAGTTGGAAACCCAACGGATGCAGCTGTTTATGCAGATGCAGCAAAAAGGGAAAGACGTTTCCAAGTTACTCAAGAAGGACGGGCCGGCGGTGCATATCGCCGTGGATCGCCAGCAGAACACGCTACTGATCAACGCGCCAGAAGAGTTGATGCAGACTATTGATCGCACGATCAAACAGTTCGACCAACCCAATGGTGCGGATTTGGCCGTGGACTCGGGAGGCCGAAGCATGAAAAGGCATCGGACGAGCTCCTCCAGCACCGATGCGGTGGTGACGGCCCTGATGGAGCTGGGCAATCTTGATCCACTCACCCAACTGCAGAGCGACGCTACAAGCAAAGTCATCTTTGCCTACGCCACTGAGAACGATCACCAGAAAATCGAGGAAATGATCGGCAAGCTCGATGGCAGCGGCCGGCAGATCACGGTTTTGTGGTTGCGGAAACTGTCAGCACGGCAAGTAGCAGGAACGCTGACCTCTTTGCTTGTGGGTGAACAAAAGAAGAAAGAAGAGACCGGCAGGCGACGGTTCTTCTCATTCGGTCGGCAAGAGGAGAAGGAAGAAGTCGGGTTCAAGGCGATGGCCGATGCAGAGAAGAATCGCTTGCTGGTTTGGGCCAACGCCGACGAGTTGGCCGAGGTGCGAAAGATGCTCGAACAAATGGGCGAAACCAGCGATGGCAAGAACAGCAATCCCAGCAAGGTGCGGGTGCTAAGCGAGCGCACCCCGGAAGAGACCACTCGGCTACTCGAGCGTCTCAAAGCCGCCTACCCTGGCAAGCTCAATATCGAGTCTCGCATGGAACCACAAGACGAGCCGAAGGAAGATGCCGAGCCGCAGGATAAGGTGACGCAACACTCGCCACTTGGATCGGGAAAGTTCCTTACCGTGCAGCTGCAGGCCGAACAAGAAACGGCAGCCGCAGCGGACTCAGCACAAGAAGTCAACATTGTCGTAGCCGAGGATGGGCGCATTATCGTCAGCAGTGACGATCCCGCGGCGCTGAACCGGCTCGAAGAGTTGATAATGGCCATCGACCCACCGCGACAGGAGTTTCACAAATTTACCTTGAAGTATGCCTCCGCATTGAACGTCGTCATCAAACTCGAAACCTATTTTGCGGATGAACTTAAGGGCCAGACCGAGTCGCAATTCGACGAATGGGGCGAGTACCAGGGCGAAAAAGAAAAAGACCTCGGTCGTCCGACGCTCGGTAGTCGTGAACTACTGCGATTCGTCGATGACCGCTATACCAATACGGTCATAGTGCAAGGTGCCAGCGAAACGCAACTAACGGCTATCAAGCAGTTGATCGAAATCTATGACCAACCACCAAAGTCAGAGATCAATTACTACTCGCGAAAGACAGAGGTGGTTCCGCTCAAGTTTTCGCGCGCACAGGATATCGCCAAGTCGCTCAAGGAAGTGTACCGAGAATTGTTGAGTTCAAAGGACAAGGAATTCGAGGACAAAGAGGGAAACCAACCCATGAGTGGACGGAAGATTCCCTATTCCTTCGGCGAAGTCCCGAAGAATGCAGACGGCGAAGATGATCCTGTATTAATCGACTTTGAGGGGGTGCTTTCTATTGGAGTGGACGAAGTCTCGAACTCTTTAATTATTTCCGCCCGGCTAGAAGTCATGGAAAGTATCAAGCAGACTGTGCGTCTGTTAGACAAAGCCGCTATGCCGGACACCATGGTGCATGTCCATCGCGTGGGCGGGAAGCTCTCCGCGGCGGGGATGCAGAAAATGCTCAAGGATTCATTGAGCCAACCCTGGCCCGGAGGCAAGCCGGAACAAGCCGGGGCGAAGGGGGCCCAAGGCGGAGGTGAACAACCCTCGGGCGAAAGACGTCGAAGTCGTGGCGACGAAGGTCGGCGACGCGGCAACCGATAGGCCACGCCATGTCGCCCCTTGTTCGTACTGCATGGTTGCTCTTGATTTTCGCCGGCAGCTCTTACGCATCGGCCAAAGACGGGACCACGATCGCACCGCATTTGCGAGCGCATCCCTTGGCTCGCATGCAGGCTGGCCCCACGGACACACGTTTCGTTGCCATTCCTGCTGGCGAAACGGGCGTCGATTTCGTCAATCGCCTCGATTGGAATCATCCGCAAGGGTTGCTGTTCGACACGGGCTACGCCTGCGGTGGAATCGCGGTGGGTGATCTCGATGGCAACGGACTGCCTGATCTCTTCTTCGTCAGTGCGCTGGGTCGCAATCGGCTGTATTTCCAGGAGAGTCCTTGGGAATTTGTAGAGCGAGGTCGCGAGAGTGGCCTTGCGGGCAACGACGGGCAGTCGCTGGGAGGCGACGGTTGGGGCACTGGCGCCGCGATTTTCGACATCGACAACGATGGCGATCTCGACTTGTATGTTTGCAACTACGATGCCGCCAACACCCTGTACATCAATCGAGGCGAAGGGGAGTTCGACGAGCGTGCTGCGGACTACGGACTCGACACCGTGGACGCTTGTCTGATGCCTTCCGTCGCTGATTATGATTGCGATGGCGACCTCGACATCTTCTTGGCTGTGAACCGTTACCTCGAAGCGAAACAGTTCACCTACCGCGATTTATTTTACTGGCAGGATGGCATGGAGTACCTCCGCCCCGCTGCGAAGCAATACTTCACCATCCGTCGCCATTTTGACAAAGCCGAGCAGCTCAACATGTGGGCGGGGCGAAGTAATCGGCTACTAAGAAATGAAGGGCCAGGGCAAAAGTTTACGGACCTCTCTGAGCAAATGGGAGCAACACGCGGTGATACCTTGTCCGCTACTTGGTGGGACTACGACCACGATGGATGGCCCGATTTGTACGTGTGCAACGATTTAGCCGCACCCGACCAGCTGTTTCACAATCGGGGTGATGGCACTTTTACCGACGTGACACTGAGAAGCCTGCCCCACACTCCATGGTTCGCGATGGGCTCCAGCGCTGGCGATGTCGACAACGATGGGCTGGTCGATATGCTAGTCGCTGACATGTCTTTTCGCACGCACTACAAAGACAAAGCCCTTATGGGCGACATGACCGGCAAGTTTCGCAATGTGGACTATTTCCCCCATGATCAACTCATGCGTAACGCCCTGTTCGTAAACAGCGGGACGGAGCACTTCCAGGAGGCCGCGTATCTGGCGGGACTTGCCTCAACCGATTGGACCTGGACGGCGAAGCTAGCTGACTTGAACAACAATGGCCGGCTGGATGCCTATTTAACCAATGGATCGCCCGTAAACCTCACCAGGACGGGCGAGCCCGCTCCAGGGGTTGAGGATTCGGTCGTCTTCGACACAACCCACCTTCGCGAGCACTACAGTAAGCTCCCGCCCGTGCTGGAGCAGAACTTGGTGTACGAAAACGCAGGTGACTTGCAGTTTGTCGATCGCAGTGCTGCCTGGGGTCTCGACGACGTTGGCATGAGTTTCGCCGCAGTCCACGCCGACCTCGACCGCGACGGCGATCTCGATTTGGTTGTGGCCAATCTCGACCGCCCTCCCCTGCTCTACCGCAACGACACAGAAAATGTAGGAGTTCTGGTAGAATTGCAAGGCGGTCAATCCAATCGCCAAGGCATCGGCGCGGAGCTTACGATCGAAACCCGTGAAGGCAAGCAGGTTCGGCAGGTCTATCCTGTTGCGGGGTTCCTCTCGTGTCAGGAGGCGGTGACCCACTTTGGTATTGGTCAGGATAAACACATTTCCCGATTTACAGTGCACTGGCCTAGTGGAGTTGAGCAGGAGTTTGAGAATCTTCGAGGCGGGAAATTGTATCGTATCTCCGAACCCGAAGTACCTCACGTTAGTCCGCGAGTGGAGGCTGCGGCCGAACCACTGTTTGAATCAGTTACGGATGCGATCGTCGTAGAGCATCACGAAGAGCCGTACGACGACTTTGCACGACAACCCTTGCTGCCAAACAAACTATCGCAGCTGGGACCACCTATGGCGTGGGGAGACATCGACGGAGATGGTGACGACGACTTTTTCCTTGGTGAAGGCACCGATTGGATGGGCGTGGTGTATCTCAACAACTGCACTAGGGGCGGCAAGTTGGAATTCGAAGCACTGCCCCAAGCGGCACTTGCCCGCGACGCGGCGGCGGAGGATAGTGCCACGCTATTTGTGGATGCCAATGCCGATGGAAACCTCGACCTTTACGTTGCCAGCGGCAGTGTTGAATGCGAGCCCGGCGACGAATGCTTGCGGGATCGTTTGTACTTCGGCGACGGCAGTGGCGAATTCGAGAAGGCCCCCGAGAATTGGTTACCCGACTTGCGGATCAGTACGGGGGCGCTAGCAGCGAGTGACTTTGATCAGGATGGAGACATGGATGTCTTTGTGGGGGGGAGGTCTATACCGGGCGCCTATCCGTTGACCCCTGCACACGCGTTTTTGCGAAACGAAGGTGATCACTTTCGTGATGCACTCACGGAAGTAGCTCCACAGTTGGTCCAGGCGGGAATGATCACTGACGCCGTGTGGGCCGATGTCGACGGTGACCAGTGGGATGACTTGCTTGTGGCCACAGACTGGGGGCCGCTCCGACTGTATTTAAATAAGGCGGGAAAGTTGGTTGAAGCCACCGAATCCGCGGGGCTGAGCCAATGGACTGGTTGGTGGCAGAGCCTGGCTTGCAGTGACTTGGACAACGATGGCGACATGGACATGGTCGCCGGCAATTTTGGCCTTAATACCAAATACAAGGCGTCGCAGAGTAAGCCGGTGCTGGCATTTTACGGGCATTATAGCGACCCCGGTGGTGATTCAGAGCAGCAGAATCTCATCGAGGCGAGTTACGAGAACGAGCATCTTTTCCCTATGCGGGGTAAGAGTTGTTCCTCGGCGGCGATGCCACACCTAGCCAAGCGTTTTCCAACTTACGAGAAATTTGCCCGGGCTACCCTGGCGGAAATTTATACACCTCAGTGTTTGCAAAAGGCCAAGCGGTTCGAGGTGAACACGCTCGCGACGGCTTGTTTCTTGAACGACGGCACGGGCCACTTTGAAAGAGTTCTGCTACCGAGGGCTGTTCAGTTGGCGCCCGTTTTTGCTATCGCAGTCACAGAAGTCAACGGCGACGACATTCCCGACTTGTTCTTGGCACAGAATTTCTTCACCCCACAGAAAGAAACAGGTCCGATGGACGGCGGGTTGGGCGTCATTGCCATCGGTCGTGGCGATGGCACTTTTGAATCGATGCAGACTGCTAAGTCAGGGGTCGTAGTGCCAGAAGATGCCAAGGCAGCCGCGGCTGTCGATTTGGACGGAGATGGTCTTCGAGACCTCTGTGTGGCAACGAACAATGGTCCGCTTCGACTATTTCGCCAACGTGGTTCACTACCTTCTGCGCCCAGTAGGTCCAAAAGCGTGGCCCCGACCGCCTGGAGCCATCGCAATCTGAAGTTCGCTCGCCAGTTTCTTGAGTCAGGCCAGTTTGAGGACAGCTTGCCTTATTTGCGGCGCGCACTCAAAGTAAATCTAGAAAACTCAGAGGCCTTGTTGATGCTCGCCGCAGTACGCCGAGAGCAAGCGAGGTACAGCGAGGCGCAGCGTCTGCTCGAGCGCGTGCAGGAGTCCAACGGCGTTGAGAAAAGCATAGTGTTGGCGGAAAAAGGACGGCTTCTGCACAAGATGAAGCAACGAGACCTCGCAGTGGAACGCTTACGCGAATCGCTAGCGCTGGACCCGCGAGGTGTGGTCACTCACTGGTACTTGGGCGAAATTCTTATGGAGCAGGGGAAGTTGCGGCCAGCGCGCCAGCATTTGCAAAAAGCGAACCGTGGCGATCTCATGCACAAACTCGAACAGCAGGCCGATGTCGCTGAAATCTTGTACAAACAAGGCAAAAAAACCCAAAGCGAGGGAGATGATGCCCAGGCAGTGCGATTCTTCGAGCAATCTCGCCGATTGGACGCACTGCCTAGAACCCTTAGAGAATTGGCGAAAATACTGGAATCCACGGCTGAGGCGGAGCTTCGGGACCCCTGGCTAGCCGAGCAACTCCGTCGGCAGCTGGCGAAGCCTCAGCCCTAAGCTCCGGCACTTGAAAAAGCTAACCCACAAGTTTCAGAGCGCGGTCGATGCGCGCCAAGCAGCGCTCTCTTCCTAGGATGGCAAGTGTATCGAACATGCCAAAGCCGACCGCCTTTCCGGTGACCGCCACACGGAGGGCGTGAATGAGTTGGCCGATTTTGATGCCTTTGGATTCGACAAACCCCTTCAGACTCGTTTCCAGTTCCTGCGGTTCAAAGGGCTGCACATTGGCAAGCTGTTCGCGAAAGTCCGTCAGTAATCCGGCAGCTTCCGCCGGTTTGCGAAGACGCTTCTCGAGCGTCTTTTCATCGAAAGTCAGCTCTTCGTCCGCGACGTAGAAATCGGCATAGTCGAGGATGTCGCCGGAGACCTTGATGCGATCGCCGGCGGCATCGAGAATCTTGGTCAGTTGTGGTGCAGTCTCGCAGGGTGGAGGATCGGTTATGTAACCCGCCTGCTGTAGGAACGGCAGCACTTTGGCCACTTTCTGCTTGATTGGCATCTGCTGCATCGCTCGGTCTTGAAAGGCGAATAATTTCTGTGGGTCGAAACTTGCTGGAGCCTTGTTCACCCGATCAAGGGAGAACTGCTCGATCATTTCCGCACGATTAAACTCTTCGGTCTGATCATCGAGGGACCAACCCAACAGCAGCAAATAGTTGAGTAACGCATCAGGCAAGTAGCCCACCTGCTCGTAGAAATCAACGATCACGGGATTAAAAGTATCGGGATCTGTCTCTACCCCAAGTCGCTCGGCGATGCTATCGCCGTGTTTCTTGAGCTGTGCGAAATCGCGGTTCTTCAGATACTTGTCGAGCTTGCGTTTGCTGAGCTTGTTCTTACTACCCGGCTCCGCGACATAAGGGAGGTGAGCAAACTGTGGAACATCGTAACCCAACTGCTGGGCAATGAAAATTTGACGGGGAGTGTTTGAAAGATGTTCCTCGGCACGAATCACGTGCGTGATTTGCATGCCGTGGTCGTCGACGACTGTCGCTAAGTGATACAGACACGTGCCATCGGCGCGCTGAATCACGTGATCTTGCTCTCGCGACCACTGAAAACGGACTTGGCCGCGGACCAGATCCTCCAAGACCAGCTCCCCTTCGCGAGGCATCTTGAGCCGGACCACGCCCTGACGACCTTCGGCCGCAAATTTTTCGGCAGTTTGGTCGTCCTCCGCCAACCAGCGTCGGCTGTAGGTGAACTGCACGCCCGCCTGTTGCGCCGCCTCGCGTTCTGCCTGAATTTCTTCGGTCGAAGCGAAGTCGCGATAAGCGGCGCCGCTTTTGAGTAGCGAGTCCACTGCCGCTTGGTATTTCTCGGATCGCTGCGATTGGTAGTAGGGTGCATAAGGGCCACCAACTTCGGGACCCTCGTCCCAATCGAGCCCCAACCAGCGGAAACCATCGAGAATCGGCTGCATCGCGTCTTCGAGATTGCGTTGCTGGTCGGTGTCATCCACACGCAGTATGAATTGTCCGCCCTGCCCTTTCGCAAAGAGCCAATTGAACAGCGCGGTGCGAACACCGCCGATGTGTAGAAAGCCCGTGGGGCTCGGGGCAAAACGCGTGCGGACGGACATGAGTTCGGCTTGGGTCGAGAGGGGAATAGGCTACCGGCAAATGTGAACGGATAGTCTACAGCCTAAATAGCATTACCTGAACCCTACACACACCTTAAGCGGCACGACGCTGTTTCTGCTTGCGTAGCCGCTTACGTTCTGCCTTGCTCAAGGGGCGATCGAAGTCGTCGTCATAGCTCGCTTCTGGCTCGCTACCATCAATCCAACCAGTGGGTTGGGTTTCTTCCTCTTCGTCCTGCACGGTCGTAGCGGCCAATTCGATGCGTGCCTCTTTTTTGGAATCGTGCTGTGCCGACGCGTGATCTGGCTCAGCGGAAGCGTGTTCGATTAGACCCTGGACGTCGAGAATCACATACCGCGCGAATAATAGCGACCCCGCCAACAACGACGTGTAGCCGAGCAACGGCAACGAGTGACTGAGAACCCCTGGCCAGTCCACAGACCAAGCTGGCGACCACCCCGCGCTGTGGGCACCTCCAGCCGCCAGACAAGCCACGGCAATCAGGTACAACGCCAACGCGGAGCGGCACTCCGAGGCATCGACGATGAGTTTAAGAACCAACCAGCCTCCCACCAGCACCGACGGCACCAGCCACCATCCAGCGCTCGCTGGCAGCATCTGCCACTCGATCCAATTACCCAAGCAGCGAGCTACCAACTCATGGCCTCGGAGTACAGCATTCAAGCTCAGCAATACTGCGGCCCAGCCCGCTGTACGCCAGACTCGGTACAGCCCGCGATAGTCGTCTACTCGGTGGCGACGTAGGGAAAAGATCAAGCGAGTGTATCCTGCCAACAGAAGCAGTACCGTTGCGGATGCCCAGGCGATGAGCCGATTGGAAAATACCTCAGTGATCTCGGACGGTGAGAGTACCTGGGTAAATTCGCTTATCGAACCAGCGTAGTGTGCGGCTGCTGTTGCGGTGACACCTAGCGATACCGAGACGAGTCCCAAAAGGACCAATGTGCGCAAGCGGCGTGGAACGAAGCTCGTTACCTGTGGATGGTTCTCGATATTGGCTCCGGCACCATAGCGCGGAGTGTCGCCCGGTTCCATGTTGAGTGCAGCATTTGCCGACCGGGCAGCAATGTTGCTGGCCGAGAGGACTTCCTCATTCAGGACGCGGCGTCTACGTCCGACGCGATTGTTGTTGCGTGACATATTGCTCTAGTTCCGCTGGGTAGGGCATGACTTAGTGCCTGCATAATCGGATTCGGCATTTTGATCGGTCCAGCCAGCATATTGCTTTCTTGCCCCGGGTTGTGTCGATCAGTGAAAGTTTAACGGCTGCGCCGTGTTCTGCCCTCAGCGAGATCAGGCGGTTCATGGGAAAGACGCAGGTCCTGCGGCCTGAGGAACCAGAGAATTTAACGATTGCGATTGCGGGCGGAGTAGCTTGCCGTGTCGTAACCTAGGTTTTAGCAGAGCGTTACCCTTTCTCCTCGCGGGAGAGAGGTATGCATCTCCACCACACTCAACGAATGATCTCCAACGAATGATCCCTTGATGAACGAATCTAGCACTCCCAAATTGACGATTCCCCCATCGCCCGATTCAAGGACTTCCCCAATGTCGCCCTCGGTCGATGCTAAGATTCCGGTCAGACCCGCGCTGGCTCCGGAAGCAGTGCCGGAAAAAAAAACGGTGTCTCCTGCCTCCGTGAACCGGACCGTTGCGAAGTCCCCGCCTGCGATGTCGACATCGACAAGCCCCGTTCCCAGTCCTGTTCCCAGTCCTCCTGTACCCACGCGACGCGAAACTACCAAGAGTCGGGTTGCAGAAATTAGCACTTTACTCAGCGCTCTCGAGGCGGCAGCGTCCGAGAATGGACTCGCTGCACGGCGACCCGAGGCTGTAGCCACAGAGAAAAAGCAGCGTGAGAATTTGTTGACCGAAGGCCGACTGGGCATGGTCAACGGGCTATTGAAGGCCCTCCGATACAAGCACCCGCACTCCGCAGCCCACTGTTTGCGAGTTGCGCTTACTTGCAGCGGCTGGGCAGAACACATTGGATTGGATGAAGAGAGCCGCAACACCCTGGAACTCGCGGCGTTGCTACACGACATCGGCAAGATTAGTGCCTCGGAAAGCCTCTTGCTCAACCCCAATCGACTCACCTCAGAAGAGCAGGCTACTCTCGAGCACTTTCGCGAAGCAGGGCTCGACATTCTTGCTAGTTGCTGCGGGGACGAGAAAGTGCTAGAAGCGGTCCGCTATGTCGGAGTTCGCCACGACGGCCAGGACAGCAAGCTGCCATTGAAAGGTGCAAAAATTCCCGTGGCGGCTCGAATGATCAGCATTGCCGATGCTTACGACTCGATGACGACCGACCAGGTGTATCGCCCCGCCAAGGCGCGAGAACGAGCCTTGAGCGAATTGTTTGAATTGAGTGGAACACAGTTTGATCCGACCTTGGTCAAGCAGTTTGTAGAAGCCAACAACAAGTACCAGGGGAAAGTGCCCGAGGAGATCGCTGACCGCTGGTTGGGCAAGGTTGCGGAACAATCGTTGCCGTGGGCTACCCCAACTCTCCAGTCAGCACAATCCGTCGAGCCTCTCAATAATGCCCCAACTAGCCAGTCAAGGTCGTGGTTTGAGGAGAAGCTCATCGATGCGATGCACGACGGAGTGGTCTTTGTCGATGACCAGGCAAGGATTACGTTGTGGAGTAAAGGCACGGAACGACTCACGGGCATCAGCAGCGAGGCTGCCGCCGGGCGAGCTTTTGCACCCAGCCTGCTCGATATGTGCCTGGAACTCGATCATCGGATTTCAAACGATGACTGCCCGGTTGCAAAGGCGCTGATCACCAACTCCCAACTGAGGCAGCGAGTATTGGTAGTCGGCAAACAGGGGCACCACGTAGCGATTGATTTACACGCGATCCCTGTGCAATCGCCCGATGGTAGCGTGCAAGGCGCGACCGTATTACTGCACGATGCCCAACCTGAGGCATCGCTCGAAGAGAAATGCGAAGCCCTCCACGCCGAAGTCACTAAAGACCCGATGACCAAAGTTGCCAATCGGGCTGAATTTGACCGCATGCTGGCATTGTTTATTGAAGCACACAAGCAGGCGGGGCAACCGTGCAGTCTGATCATGTGCGACATCGACCATTTCAAGAACATCAACGATACCTACGGTCACCAGGCGGGCGACGAGGCGATCATCGCGCTGGCCAACCTGTTGTCCTCGATGTGCCGAGCGGGCGATTTGGTGGCTCGGTATGGTGGTGAAGAATTTGCCGTTTTGTGTGCCGATTGCACGAATGCCGATGGAGCACGTCGAGCTGAGCAGTTCCGCAAGAAACTCGCCGAGACGCAGCTTGCTTGCATCAGCAACAAGCGTCTTACCGCAAGCTTCGGCATCACAGAACTCCAAGCGGGCGATATTCCCGAAACAATGTTGCGTCGATCGGATCGAGCACTTCTGATGGCGAAGGAACAAGGTCGAAACCAAGTTGTTCAACTAGGGAATGGTATGGAAAAAGAAACGAAGAGGAATGCGTGGTGGAAGTTCGCCAGCCTGCGTGCTCAGGCCGTAGTCGACTCGACCTTGATCAGTGCCGTTCCAATCGACATTGCGATCGAAAAGCTACGCGGTTTTGTCTCGGATCATCAAGCAAAAATCATCACGACGCGTGACAGCTCAGTGGAGCTTGAAGTGTCGAGCGAGAAGGTATCGTACGATCGGCGCAAAGGGGATAGCCACATTCTCTTCCGTGTCGAGTTGCAGTTCTCGGAAGTGCGTGTCGAGCGTTCCAACAATCTTGGGTTCGCCTCAGGTGAGTACGCTCACACGAAAGTTGATCTTAAAATTCGCCCTAAGCGTACAAAAAAAAGAAGAAAAGCCGATATGGCCGAACGGGCTCGCCTAATTCAACAAAGCATCAAGGCCTATCTGATGGCCAAAGAAGGCGACGAAGTCAGCGCGGAATTTGCCCCCACCGTTGCCAGCTAAGAGAAAGCTCAACTACCATGCGAAACGAAATTACCGAGCCGCAACATTGGCGTGCTAACACCCAACGCACGAGTTTGCCAACCAGCCTTCGATCGGAGCTGCCTGCAGCGGCGTTCGATGCCGCGTTTGCGCGCGATGACGCCCACGGCGGGGACGAGAAAACAATCGACCTTGTCGAGCAACTCAACCCCACAGACATCGTCACCAACTTGGCGAATCAGCTCACGCTACTCGAGCAGCAGCGCGAGCATCTTCAGCGATTGCTGGAACAAGCCAGTCTGGAGCAAAAGTAGTATTCGGTCACTCTGAAGATCGTTGCTTAAGCCATTGCTGTTCTTCACAGCAACTCAACGGCATCCTCAATTTCTTGGGATCACCGTTTGCCTACACCTAAGCCGGGTTGGAAGTATCGCGAACTATCCAAGAACCTAGCTCGTGATCCTGGGTAAAAGAAGGTGCTCCGCTTTCCCGTTTCGGTCGCCGGAAGAAACCCACGCTGGAAGTCGTTTTCCAGTCTTTGTAGCTGGGCATCTTGACGACGTCTCAACACCTGCTCGTTCAAGCGCAGCTGTTCTTGGCGCTGCTCAGGTCGAACCAAGGCATGGTAATTTGGTAAGGCTCCGTTGTTCAGACGCGTGAGCGATAGGTAGGGACTCAATGTTGTGCGTGCGGGCTCGTAACGCATGACTTGAGACCGGCACTGGGTGGCAGCCGCGAGACTCGCCACACAAGCCACCGCCAGCATTGCTGTCGTCCTGCGGATAGTGTGCATGCTTGTTCTCCCTACGGAAAGTTCGAGGATCAGGCAATCAAGAAGGGTGACAAAAGTTTTTTCGGAATAGTTGCGGTCCCTTTTCAAGAAGATATAGCAATTATCTCGATAATGCCAGTTATGCGGCGTAGTCGATCGCGCCATTTTGACGGTCTTACGCCCTAAACAGAAGCAGCGGTAGGTGCCAATCGAGGCGAAAATACACTCTTCATGGAAACTCCCAACACAATTTGTCGCCTAAGCAACACTAGCCTACGGGGCTGTGGTGTTCTACTGCTACTGCTTGCTTGCAGTGGCTGCCGGTTGGTATTTCCCGGGCAGAAATTGGATGGCCCCAAGCCCAGTGTGCCAAGCTCGATACCACGCGAGCAAGCTAAGGTCGTGCAGCCCGACTATATCATCGAGCCACCTGATGTACTTTCTATCGAGGCGATCAGTCTCGTGCCAAAGGCTCCGTACCTGCTTCGGCCGTTCGATGTGGTCACTGTGACCTCCAGCGGCATGGGGGAGGAAGCAATCGGAGGTGAGTTCACTTTACAACCCGACGGGTCGATCCTGCTGGGCGAATCGTATGGCAAGATTCAGGCAGTGGGCCTCTCCATTGAACAACTCGAAGCAAACCTCGTTGAAAAAGCCAAGCTGAAATATCGCGAGCCCAACGTATGGGTTACTTTGGCGCAGCTTGGTGCGCAACAGCAAGTGACCGGCGAACATTTGGTCGGTCCCGACGGCAAGGTCAATCTTGGCGCGTATGGGCGTGTGTTGGTCGTTGGCATGACGATTGAAGAAGCCCAACTAGCCATCCAAGCCCAACTAGAGCGGTATCTGGAGAATCCCGAAATTGCACTCGATGTGCTGGGATACAACAGCAAGGTCTTCTACGTCATCACGCAAGGTGCCGGACTGGGCGATCAGGTCACGATTTTGCCGGCGCGAGGGAACGAAACAGTCCTCGATGCGATTGGGCAGATTCAAGGCTTGCAATCCAATTCCTCCACACGAATGTGGATAGCCCGCCCTGGCTACAACGACTGCGGCGGCGACCAAATATTGCCCGTCGACTGGGTCGCTGTCACGCAACGGGGAGATATTAATACGAACTACCAACTTCTTCCGGGGGATCGATTGTATGTCTCGGAAGATAAGCTCGTCGCCCTCGATACGACCGTGGCAAAAATATTCGCCCCACTTGAGCGGGTGTTTGGCGTTACTTTGTTAGGAACTCAGACGGTTTCTCGTCTCGTCTTCTTCAATGAGCAAGGAAACTTGCGGTTTGTCGGACCCTAGCCAGTTGTTGCAATACATCTCCAAAGCGTCTAGCACCGCGGTAATAGAGCCTAAGCTGCATAAGAAACAGTAATGACCCGCTGGTGACAGCGGCCCCGCAAAAAATGCTTATAAAACGACTACTACTGACTTTCGTTGTGTCGCTCACCGGTTGCCACCACTACGGCATACTCGTGAAGCGCGAAGCGGAACTCAATTGCCCGACTGATATTCGCAAGACAGTCCCGTGGTGCGCCGGCGAAGACGCAATCTTCATGTGTCCGTGCGGGCCGAGCGAGCAGTTTCATGGCTACAAGCCAACTTGCTGGAGAGTGTGGCAGACTTCTGCAGAGGAATGGCGAGATATCCATTGCGGCCCCCGTTCCCAATGCCCAAGTTCAGAAATGAGCCCCACTTGCCAATCGGGCTGTATGAGCAATCCCGAGCTGATCCCCCTGGGGGAGCTGCCCGAGGAAGAAAACACTTTGGTACCAACTCTCAAAAATCCCACTGAGGAATCGCTGTACCAAGCACCTGAAATGCAAGAAAAGCAAACCCAGCCTGACGCTAAAGATTCGTCAATAAAGTTCCCCGCTCCTGTGCGTTTGAATACACTATTGAAACTCTCGGCATCACCTGGTAAGCGTGCTATCAAACAGCAGCCTGAGCAGCCCTTTACACTGCGACCTCAGTCGAACGTCAGCAAGCCTGTGGCGGCTTCCAGTCGAGAGCAAGGTAAGGTCTTTGCGGTGGTCCCGTCTAACTACCTAGAAAGTGGTACCGCTGAGTTAATCCGTTTGCCGCCTGTGGAATAGGGCGAGTGAATCGGCCAATTGTCACTCTGTCTCCGATTCGGTAGGATGCATGCTTATCGCATGATTGCCCCTACACTCGCCGGAACCCTCTCAATACTGGAGACAGAGCCATGGCCTATTCGCTTCCTGACCTTCCTTACGCCAAAGACGCACTCGCGCCGCACATTGATGCCAAGACGATGGAAATTCATCACGATAAGCATCACAACGGTTACGTGACCAAGCTCAACGCGGCCCTCGAGGGCTCTGGAGTTCCGGAACAGTCTATCGAGGACCTCTGCCGCAATCTGAAAGACGTCCCCTCCAACATCCGTGGAGCAGTCCAAAACAATGGCGGTGGCCATGCCAACCATTCGCTCTTTTGGACAGTCATGAGCCCCCAGGGCGGTGGCGCGCCGAGCGGGGCCTTGTCGGATGCGATCACTAGCGATTTGCAGGGTTTCGATGCCTTCAAGAAAGAGTTCAGCAACGCCGCGGCGACCCAGTTCGGCAGTGGTTGGGCCTGGCTGAGCGTGCAGGCCGATGGCAAGTTGGCCGTCGAGAGTACGCCCAATCAAGACAATCCCTACATGACTGGCAACACCCCGATTCTGGGCCTTGATGTTTGGGAACACGCTTACTACCTCAACTACCAAAACCGACGTCCGGATTACATCGAGGCGTTTTTCAACGTCATCGATTGGAATGCGGTCAGCGAGCGATTCTCGGCCGCCAAGGGCTAGCGGGCCGCAAGCGGCGTCGCTGAATGCGGTTGCACCAGACCGCACGGTTACGCCGCGGCACCATTTAGCGGCGGGGCGCTTGCCCCGCCGTCGGGAATCACCCCTGGTCCGCCACCGTCTGGTCCGTCGGTTCGATGACCATCACGTTCGAGGCCAGTTCCTCGACCACGCGGCCTTCGAGGCCGCCTTCTTTCCTGCGCAGACGGAGCAATTGCTTCGGGTTAGTCGAGGCGGGAAGTTGGCCCAGGTTGCAGATCGGTTCACCGGGGCTCGTCGCGGGGAGCGTTGACATGCCGATCACCACGGCGTCGAACGGCGAGTGCAGCAACACTTGGTCACGTCCCAGCAGGGTAGTGTTCGTGGCAACCGGCTGGTCTTTTTCGATGATGTCGCCCGGCTTGACATGAAACTGTAAGAATCCCCCTCGCTCGGCACGCATCCACTTGGATTTCTCGATCACGACCTGGTAGTCGGGGCTTTCCTCGGGGCACTCCAGCATTCCGAGGTGCCGGAGTACATTCTTGGTTCCCCGAACGCCAGACTCGACAATCCCGGGCTCGACCTTCGAGACTTCGCCGCCTTCCATGATAATCGTCGGGCAGCCAGAATTCGACGCTTCGCGCCGTAGCGCACCACTGGGGCCACGTCCGTTCATAATGAGTTCGCATCCGAAGGCTTCGGCAATTGCACGCACCTGCGAGTTCTTGAGATCGCCACGCACGTTGGGATAATTTGTGCGACGCACTGAAGCGGTATGCAAATCGATTCCGTAGTCGCTCCGACTGACAATTTCGTCGAAAATTGTCCGCGCCATGCGGCTCGCGAGGCTACCACTGGCCGTCCCTGGAAAGGCACGATTGAGATCTCGACGATCTGGCAAATAGCGAGAGTGGCGATCGAATCCTAATATATTCAACACCGGCGCGAAGATCACAGCACCGCGCTCCAGCCGAAAGTTTTCATCTTGAATCAGTTGTCGAATTGCACCCGTGCCGTTAATTTCGTTGCCATGCAATGCCGCGGAGACAAACACAACGGGGCCTGGCTCAGACGCCCGTTGAATGTGTATCGGTATATGCACATCCATGCCGCTGTAGCTCTCGCTCACGGCCAGCTGCAGGTCACGAGATTCGCCTTCTGGAATCGTTTGCCCTTGCCACTGCTCGATCGATCGTCTCTCTCGCGGCTTCGTCATGCTTTCGTCATTTCCCCACTGAGGTCATTAACCCTGCTGAGCGGCGGGGTGCCCAGGCGTATCATCACCCTCTACTAGCACTTCTTCGGCAACTGGCAGCTCGGGTAGCTCTTGCACCGTGGGTTTCCGTCGACGTCGCGTCTTTGGCGGCACAAGTGCGCGCATCAACTCCAGTTTGCCGAAGCAAAGTAAGCGGTCATTGGCCTCTAAAATACGCTCGTATTTTGGGTTGGGAATTACAGTCGCTCCACGATAGAGCGTCAGCACATTAATATCTCGGTCACGCAGGCCTGACTCACGAATATTCTTACCAACAAATTCGGAACCTTCGGGGATGTGAAGCTCAGTCACGCCATAGCCGCGGCTGACGGTGAGTCGCTGTCTCAAATCGATTTCAGGGAAATCAACCTGAGCCGCAATGTAGTCAACAATCGAGCCAGCAATGTCGAGTTGCACACAGCGCTCGATACCTTCCAGACCGGGTGAAGAATTGACTTCCATGATCTGCGGGCCATCCTTGCCTTCGAGCATATCTACTCCAGCGACCCGTAGTCCCATGATCTGCGTAGTCCGTAGTGCCGTTTCGCAGTAGGTCTCGTCCAGGATTACCGGTTCGGTCACGCCCCCACGATGTACGTTGCTGCGGAATTCTTGCCCCTGCGCGACTCGACGCATCGCTGCGACCACTTGATCGCCGACGACGAACGCACGGATGTCTCGTCCTTTGCTCTCAGCGATAAATTTCTGGATCAGCACGTTTTGCTTTTGGCTCTGCAGGAGTTCCACGATCGCTTCGGCCGACTTAACAGTTTCGGCGAGCAAAACGCCGATGCCCTGGGTTCCCTCAAGCAGTTTGATAATCACTGGCGCGCCGCCCACCCTTTCGATGGCCGGCAGGACGTCTTTTTTATCCGTGACAAAGGTTGTTGCGGGGATGCCGATTTGATGGCGACTGAGGATCTGCAAGCTGCGTAGTTTGTCGCGCGAGTTGGAAATACCCGCTGACGAATTCACGCAAAAAACGTCCATTTGCTCGAATTGCCGTACTAGGGCAGTGCCGAAGTTGGTGATCGACGCGCCAATTCGGGGCAGCACCGCGTCGTAGTCCGAGAGCTGCTTGCCTCGAAAATACAGGTCGGGCTGACCCTTCTGCAGGTCAATGGCGAACTTCAGAGTGTCAAGCACCTTCACCTTGTGGCCGCGCTGCTGGGCTGCTTCGCGGAGACGACGCGTGCTGTAGCAACGTAAGTTGCGTGAGAGGATGGCAAGTTTCATTCGGGTCTTAAGGTGAGAGTCACTGTACGGATGGTGTCTTTGAAAGTACTAAGCTGGGCGTCTTTTCTTGCGTCGGCCTCCATAGTAGGAACTCCCTGCATCTACCAAAAAACGACGCCGAAAGGCCTCGCGCCCCAGCAGCATGCGGAAGCCCATTTGATCACGGTTGGCAAGGGTCAATTCCACGTGCCAAGTGATGCCCAGGAGTTTCACCGGTGTCAAAATCACGGGTCGGATCGACGCTTTGCCACTCGAGCTACGCACCGAACGCGTTTCTAACACTTTGGTTTCGAGTTCAACGATCTTGGTTTTCTTCCTTTGCACGGGGTGAACTTTGTAACGTACCCAGTCCTCGCCGCCCCGCTGGAATAGATGCACATCGAAAGCGTGTAGCGACGAGGAACGCGCTCCCGAATCAACCTTGGCTTTGATCTGTTTGATGCCCAGGTCTGGAAGGCTTACCCATTCGCGCCAGCCAATGACTGGCAGCTTAGGTGTTTCTTTTGGCATCCCGTCGATCCTGAATGAGTTGGCCGCGGAGATAGCATCACAGGGTAGCATCAGCCGCGGATACGGTCCGTCCTTGCTAGCAAATTTTATCGTAATGTGCGTGGTAGGCCTACTACTCCAAGACGGTTGCTAGCGATCGTCGCATTGCCATTGACTGCCAGCAGAAGCGTTCTATAATCCTCGCCGATCCATGGGGATCGGCTGCGGTATTTGCTGTTGCGCCTTTGGATTTTGTGGTTCCACGGGTTGAGATTGCCGACATGTGAAAGTGGTGGGGTCCAAGCGATTGTATCGCGTTTGGGCTCTCCGGGCACAAACTCCCCAGATCGGCGGGACCTAGCGTTGAAACCGCGATTGTTGACATCGCGATGAACATTAGAAGTTTTTGAATCAAGGCAAGGAAGCCATGAGAAAAACCCTAGTTGCTACCTGCGTGGCTGTTTTCTTGAGTTCTGGATTCGTGGGCTGCAAGACGGCCTCGAAAATGGCTTGGTGGAAAACAGCCGACAAGAGCAGCATCGAGTCGTCTGCTCTCGCGCACTCAGCTCCCGCTTTGCCAGCCGACATTGCGAAACAAGCCGAAGCACTCGCCTCGTCCGAGCCTGCGATCGAAACCTCTGGCGGGCAAGCATCCCCTTATTCGGCTGCGGGGACAGCTCCATCCTACGCATCCTCGACACCCCCGGCCGCCAAAAATTACCCAATGACTGGCGCGTCTCCTTACTCTGCCGCGAGTACGCCGCCAGCAATCACGAGTACGCCACCAGCAATCGCGAGTACGCCACCAGCAATGTCGTCGGTCGCCACCAGGACCTCGCCCGCAGTGCAATCGGGTGAGAGCGTTTCCGATCTGGGTGCGGTCGATATGCCCTACAACCCAAATTTGGTTCCCCCGGCAAAGACGATCGCGGCAGCAGCTGCACCGGCGCCAGCTCCCAACGCACCAGCGGATCGCTATGGGGCCGCCACATTGGCCAATGCCGCAGCTGCCTATCAGGGAGCAACCACTCCGCCGGTCGCGACTTCGACCCCGCCTCAGCAATCCTTGGGCCAGCAAGCCCCAATCACAGATCGTTATGCGAATGTACAACCCTCGATCACGCCGGAGGCAAGCACCAAGAGTTCTCCGGCGAATGATTCGCTCGCCTCGAGCGGCACAACGAATCCGGCAGGCATGGCTTCTGCCTACAACGTGGCAACACCCAAAACGACTCCCGCTCCCCCGGCTAAGAATTTTATGGGTGACCGCTACGCCGCTTCTAGCTTAAGCACTCCACCCACATCGCTTTCATCGCAAGCTCCATCCGCAACTCCAGCGGAGAGTAGCACTCCTAGCGCGACGAATTCAGGAGCTTCACTAGCAAGCTCCCCTGCCTTCCGTCCTGGCGGAACTGCTTCTTACAACGGACCCTCAAACGGGGCTCCCTCGTACGAAGTTGCCTCGCGACCTGAGCCGCCGAAGGAAGAAGTACCCAACGTGGCGGCGCCTGACACTCCGGCAGCGAATCAAGCACCACAAACACGATATCGCTAGCCAAGCTTAGGTAGGCAATCGCAACAGATAGAGACGTTGCGTGCTGAGAACGCTTCGCTATTTCCGCGCTGCGGCTACCTACCAGCCCATGACCATGTTCGACTCGACAATCTTCCGCGCTTGCTCAAGGTCGACTCCCGTCTCTTGCATGTAGAGTCGAATGGCGTGAACCTTGTCGCCCTCGGCCTTCGACAGGCAGTCACGCGCCGTGGTGCAAAGGTCGACAGACCCAGCGATGCCCAGAGCGCTTTTTGAGATGACCCATGTGTCGCGAGGACGCTTGGTCATGCGGATCACGCTGTCGTTGGGATAGGTATCGGCAACCACGGCTGATGCCCCGTCGTTGTTGTCGGCCCATGTGATGATGATATGACTGTCAGTTTCCACCTCGAATAATGGCATGACGCGCTCCTTGAGTTAGACGGCCTGATTGCGAAACACTCACTGTGAAAAAAACTTGACACTGGCAATGCACCAAGCAATCTCTGTTTGCCGTGCGGCTTAGTGGCGAACCCTATTCGCAGGAAGGCTCCGTCCACCACAATCAATGTAATTTATTGCTAGGAACGGCGTCAACTTAGGATGATTTTTGGGAATGATACCGTTCGGAATTGAACCACTAAGACACAAAGGCAGGAAGATGGCAATATCCGGGAATTCTTGGTGTCTTCGTGTCTTAGTGGTTCAGTTTCTACACGGCTAGGTGAGCATTTTTGGCAAATGGTATCACTACCTGATTTTTGGTCCGATTACCCGCATTGCGTGGTCATTCGGGTTGCTGATCAGCCCGGATGCGGGGCAAGAGCCAGAATGACTCTAGAGATTGAGGCGTCGCCCCTCGTGATCAAGAGATTCCGCTTTCGGTGCTGCTTTCCATACAAACGGCATCTGACATCTCCTCGGATGGAATCTCGTCGGTTTGAGGCGGGTTCCCCAGCTCACGTTCCCGAATGGTTTTGCCGTTGTGTTGGTAAAGGCAATTGTAGCCGTTTGCCCGAGCGCTATAGAGCGCCGAGTCGGCTCGCGAGAGCAACTTCGAGGCATCGTCCTCGGATTGCACCTCAACGGTGCCTCCGGCGATGACACATTGATGGAGTTCATCCGCGCGGTACAGCAACCGCTCGCTAAAGATGGCGGCACCCGACAAACTCGTCTGCGGCATGAGTACAACGAACTCTTGATTGCTGTAACGCGCCACGATGTCAGTATCTCGAGCGCAGCTCTCCAGTAGTTCAGCGAATTGGATAAACAGTTCGTCCGCTTCCTCCGCGTTGGTGTCACAATCCAGACTGAACAGTGCCAACGAAAAACGCGTGGCATTTTGCTCGTGAATGGAGAACAGGACTTCCAGTTGCTCTTCCATAGCTCGGCGATTGTGCATCCCGGTGTGGGGATCGGTTCGCGATCCGGCAAAGTTCATCAGCAGTAGTGATTGCTTGCGGAGTTGGTCGTAAGCGAGCGACAGCTCCGACGTCAGCTTCATGGTGGGCGCGAGTAGCGTTTCCGCCTCGGAGCTGAGAGCTTGCCAGCCATCGTCGGTCTTCTGTGTTTTCAGGTTGGCGACTCGTGCTTTGAACTGGGAAATGTTGGATTGATGCGAAGCCACATCATTGCGGATCCGAGCAGCGATTTGTTGCAGTTCGATCGCGATGGAGGAGGCACGCGACAGCTCGTGGTTCAGCTTCAGATCGCCAGGTACGGAGACCGAATTCCGTGATCGACGGCCGAACAAATAGCCCAGCAGGGCCACTGCCGCTAGCGCAGCTGTATCGGTCAACATTCCTTGAAAGCTACTGGAGATCGCAAAGAGAGACATGTGGATTTCTTCCTTTCCACGATTGTTGAGCTGGTGGAGAGACAGCGCTGTGGGTAGCGTCACTCCACTCGGATCGAATTTGTGCTTTGTTAGATATTGCCACGGCCGCTGAAGCCTCGCATGCAAAGAAATCCCAAACCCGCTACCACAGCGAGCAGAGCGATCCACTCCTGTTGGTTGAGTTGGTTAAACCAGACCCACGTTTCGTGAAGCAAGGTATCAATGCCGTCGTTCGCTTGTTCGATGAAGCCCATGATTTCAATCCTCGGTTTCGTATTTCTCGGCACTCACGCCTGTCAGCACCATTCAAGACTAGGTCAGAAAGCGGAATCGGGTAGCCAGGAGCAATTCAAGAATGCCAGATGTGTGAGGGTTTCGAGGGCAGTGCCTTAGGGTCGTCATATTCACTACAAAGCGAACCAGCATGTCTACGGTTTGCTGAGATTAACTTCGCCAAGAAGTTCTTCCAGTCGGGCACCGTAGAGACCACCCTGCTTACCCCTGCGCCGATAGCTGACGCGGCAAAGCTGCTGCGGCTTCACCCAAGTCGCCCCGTCGATAGACACTCGAACGAAGGGCTTGTGGGTGCGAATCGCAGCCAGCTTTTTCGTCAGAGTCAGCAGTTCCTCTTCGGGAAGATCGGTTAGTTTGGCGCTACCTGCGTAGCTAAGCTTTGCGTAGCGTTCGGCGGCGAGGAACACGGTGTGAATCTGGCCCGCTTGGTTGGCCATGTAGCCGATAATGATGCAATCTTCTTTTTCGCGATTGTTTTTGGGATTGGGCTTTTTCTTGCCGTCCTCGTCGAGTTCGGCTTTGCCAGCGAAGTCGCCGATCGCTTCTTCGAGACTCTTCTCGTCCTCTGCCGCGACATTCTTGGCTTGATCCATGATCGCGCCCATCAGATTGAATTTTGCTTTTTCCTTCACATTCCAATCAAGCAAACGTTCGTAAGGAATCGCCCCGATGATGAGCATCGATAGCGCGGCGGCAAACAGTCCACTCATGCCTAAGTAGCACACCCACCCGCGTTCGGGCATACCGCGAAAAATAATCGACCAAGACTTGATAGGTCTCAGTATGTAATCCAATAACTTCACATCGGCGTCGTGCTTCAGCACCAAAGCAAAGCAGTAGGTATGACAGATCATGAACGCGACGAACCCGAGAAACAGCTGCGTGAGCGACCAGAGAGTGCGCGTGCCTAGTCCTGCGGGTGTCAAGAAACGTGCCGCCACGCTCTCGGCAAGCACCGTCACCAAACACCCGGTGAGAATCCATGCCCACGTGGGTAGCTTTGCCTTGGGTTTGGGCTGTGCGTCTTCTTCAGTGGCCAACTCGGGATCGGTCGCTACTTCCCAGCTCTTATCAATCTCGACAAAAGAACCAATGCTCGCGTACCAACCACATTGCCTGCAAACGAGTGCATCGTGGCCGGTGATCGGCGCATTGCATTTTTCGCAACTCGGGCCATCATGCGAGACTATCGCGTCTTGCTCGGCAGTTGCGATTGCGTCTTCGGCGGGAAACTCTTCTAGCAGTTGATCGATGTCCATGGCTTTGGCAATAGGGTGAGACTGTGTAATTGGGTTTCAATTCGCACTGGTTTCTGCTTGTAAAGATAGAACGCCAATCGCCAGCAGAGGGCGGAAACTCTACGGCCCGCTCGCTCTAGGCGAGTGCGGTGAAAACGGCTGTAACGACTGGCACGGTTAGGCGTGCTTTAGTTTGCGAGATCCGGCGATTCTTGTTACCATTTTGAGTGGTCGCGAGTTGCGACTGGTCTCGTCCGGTCTGTTTGAGTCGATAAAAGGCTACGCGCATGTTGCAACACAGTCGTGAGAGCTCGAGCAAAACTTGGAAATCCAATCCTAGCGGAGAGAGTGGTTTCACACTTGTTGAACTCTTGGTGGTGATCGCCATCATCGGTGTCCTGGTGGCGCTCCTGTTGCCGGCGGTTCAAGCCGCGCGTGAAGCTGCTCGACGCAGCACTTGTCAAAACAACATGCGGCAGCTCGCGTTGGGGATCCTCAATTTTGAGAGCGCCGACCCCGATGGACCGGGATCCACGCGCTACGCGGGCACAAGCGAGAAGGTGCCCTTCTCGACGGGAGCAAGTTGGATTGTCGAAATCCTGCCATACATCGAATTGCAAAGCATTGCGGACCGATTTAAGCAAGCCAATGGCGGCGATGGCATGAAGCACTTCGCCGACAAGGAAGGCATCAACTCCATCGATCTGCGTGACACAATTGAGCAGTCTTTGCCCGTGGTCGTTTGTCCGTCTGACTCACAAACCGAGACAATTAGCTGCGGCCCCGTGGTGGACGGAACGGTGATCTTCAATCACTGGCAACTCAATCGCATTCGAGCGGGTACGACCAATTACAAAGGCATGCTGGGTCCCAACGCCATCAGTGGCGGTACACGCTGGGATTGGGAAAACAACCGAAGAGAAATACGCTACGAAATAGAGCGACCTTGCCTCGACACGTGCTTGTGCAGCGGTCTGCTGGGGCGTAGCAGTAAAGAGTGCAAGTATTTCAATTCAATTACAGACGGTCGGAGCCAAACCATCATGCTTGGCGAGGACGTACCGCTCTACAATGCGCACTCGATTTGGGCGTACGGCAATGGCGACTACAGCACCGCGACGCCGCCGATCAATTACTTGCCCGATCCTCCCTCACCATGCAATTGGCAAGACGTCATGGGATTCCGCAGCCTGCACCCGGGCGGTGCTCATTTTGGTTTTGCCGACGGTTCTTCGCATTTTCTCAGCGAATCAATGTCGGAAACAACCTACCGCGCCCTCGCCACCAGAAATGGACAAGAACTCTTCGATGACCAACCGCTGTGATTCAACTTACCTAACGCGATGTGCCGTGGCCCTGCTTGTTTTTGTCGGTGCAGTGTGCGTCGGCTGTGGGAGCGGCGTCCCCCAGCTGTCGGGAACCGTGACCCTGGACGGATCGCCCATGTCCACAGGTCAAGTGGTCTTCAAGGGCGATAATCTACCAACCGCCTACGCTGAGATCCAAAGCAACGGCACCTATGTGGTAAAAACCGGTTCCAGTGCCGGCCTCCCGGCGGGAACCTATCAAGTCTCTGTTGCAGCCTACGAAACCCTACCCAGCACAGACCCCACTCAACCCCCAGATCGCAAGCTGATCTCGCCCAAGAAATATGAGTCGCCTAAAAACTCGGGCCTGAGTTTTCAAGTCATCCCGGGGAGCAATACGTATGACATTGAGCTGGTGAGCGGTGAATGATTGTGGCTCTTGAGTTTCAGTCTTGCATTCGAGACTCATGCGCCCAGAGACCCAGCGCCGGGTTGCTGACGTAGAAAATCTCTTCGCCGTCCACCGTTTGAAGGCCATCGCTCAGTTTGGTGGGGTCGTACTTTGAGGAGACTTCGTCGAGGTCGCCGTACTGATAGCCGACGCCTTCGATTTCTTCTTGAGTGAGCTTGCCAGGGCAGTAAGTAATGGAAAAACGTTCTTCCGACGAGCCGTGGATCAGATGCGCAGCGGCGGAGAGATTGCCGCGCAGGTCTTCGTTTTGCTCAACAGCCTCGAGGATTGTGGGCGTTGTGCGGTATCCGTATTTGCGAATCAGCAGGTCGATCTGCGGGTCTTCGCCGAAGGTTTTCACGCCGGGCCCCAACACGATCAATTCTCCGCCATCAGCGATGGCCATCCGAGTTCGATAAATTGCCTTATTGCCTAACCAGGTGCTGTGAAATTCTTCGGGGTCGAGATACACCACGACCTTCTTGATCGGCTCGGGTACCATCTGGAAATTGACTTCCAGGGACAACTCGCAAGCGCGCTCGAAACACTCGACATCGTCTCCGATAAACAGCCCTCGCACGACCGTTTTGCCATTGCCGCTGGGACCTACGACCGTGAGTACGTAGAGGAGCGGCAAGTTTTGGCAGAAGTTGTCCTGGGCGTAGTTGAGGATTTTCCGCAGCGGAGTATTCGCTCGGCCCATCATCCGCTCCATGCCGTAGACCGCGCCGATGTAGTGGCTTTCGTTGATGCCACGCACACCACCAGTGCCGATGAAGATATTCTTATTGTAATTCGCCATGCCAATGACTTCGTGCGGCACGACCTGACCGATAGACAGAACCAAGTCGTGCGGGCCGTTCCAAATTCGCTTGTTCATCTGGCACGGCCACGGCTCGCGATAAATGCCTTCGGTCGCCGCAGCGACGAAATAGTCAGGCACCGTGCCGATGGTCTCGACATCATTCCGCCAGTCGTGGTAACGAAACAATTCCGCGGGCACGCCCGGAAACATTTTCTCCCTTTGCCAATCGGGCATTTCAAAGTGTGTGCCAACTGCTGGGAGTACATCGACTAGCCGCTGGTCGTAGTAGTCGTGAGCAATGCCGGTGAGTAGTCCGGCGCGGCTGTTAAATCGAGTGAAATCGGGCGGTATAGCAATGACCTGTTCGCGGTTTCCGAGCTGGTCGAATACGCTGACGAGTGCAGTGCGCAGCTCAGCCTCCGTCAGTTCACTGGTGGCACTACCCGCAGAATAATACAGCATGAGAAAACCAAGGAAGGGAAACGATAGCAGGTGAGCCAAGCTTACCCAAGTGAATCAAAGCTCATGATATCACGAAATTGCCTGACGGAGGAGGTGGACACGGCATGATCTCACTACGCCGCAGAGCTCGCCTGCTATCGGGAGAGAGTTCTTGCCGAGCTGACTGCTCGAGGAGATAATAATTCCGTGCGTTTAACCTCCCCTACCCCACCGCGTGAACCCCACTTGTTGCGATTTGGGCTGCGCAAGATGTTCCTTGCAGTGACCGGTGCAAGTGTTCTTTGTGCGTTGCTGGTTCTCACCGAAGGAGCTTGGCCGCTGGTCATCGTCGTCGCGGCATCGCTGGTGGCGGCGCATGTGTTTGGTACACTCGTTGGCACGCGGCTGCGCGACACTTCGCACGAAATGGTCCTATGGCGGGTTGCCAATCCGGCAATTGACGACGATGTTCCTCAGGCGGAAGCGAAACCCAGTGCGAGTCGTCGGGCAGCACTACCTCCGCCGACACCTTTAGCGAACCATGGCTCCGTGAGTCGGTGGCCGCTATGGTTCGTTATCGCTGGTGCTGTGCTGGGGTTGGCAATCGGTGGCGCGACAATCGCGATGCTGGCAGGGCCTCAACTGAGTTGGCCTGGCTGGGCCGTTGGTACGCTTTCTTGCGGGGTGCTGGGCACTTGGGCCGCTTTTCTGGGCAGCAGCGTTACCACCATCGCTCGACATGCCTGGCGGCATGCGCAGGAAGATTGAAAATAGCATCGTGCGGCATCTATCGCGTTGGCCCCAGAGTTTGAACATCGAGCGGGGGTGATTGCCCCAGCATCAGCGCCCGCATGACTTCGGCCGTTGCCGGGGCAAGCTGAAGTCCAGCGCGAAAATGCCCTGTGGCGAGCCAGCAGTTTTCTAGCTGGGGTATCCGTCCCAGGTAGGGCAGCCCGTCGAGTGTCGCTGGGCGTAGGCCCGACCAGTGAGATTCGACGGGAAAACCAGCGAGTTCGGGTGCAATCTTTTTTGCGAAGCTCATCAACTCAGCCTCGCCGTCGGCAGTGCTTTCCTGCACGAATCCAACATCCTCCTGCGTCGAGCCGACCAGCACCCGGCCATCCTGGCGGGGAACCAAGTAACGCACGTCCAGGTTGATGTTGCGCTGTAGCCTTCCAGGTTGGCCGTTCAGCAAGACAATTTGCCCACGGATGGGCCGCACCGGAAGTTCGAAACCCAAAAGCTTGGCGATCTCTCCTGACCAACAACCGGCTGTCAGGCAGAATTGTGAAGCGGTGACCAAACCTTCCGAAGTCTTCACGCTTAACACTCGTTCTGCCCTTGATTCAAAGGCCTGGACTTCCACGTTGGGTCGCAAGGCAACTCCCTCGGCTTGACACGCGGCTATGAGTGCGCGGAGATGTCGCGGGTTGCGAATTTGTGCTTCCTCGGGCAAGAGAACAGCCCGCAGGAAATTGGTTGCCTGCTTTGCCAAGGAGGGCTCAATCTCGCACAGCGTATGGGTTGTAAGTTCATGGCATTCCATGCCGAGCTGCCGCCAATGCGCAACCTTCATGTCAAGTTCGCTAGCTTCGTTCGGAGTGAGCGCTAACTGAATTGCGCCGCACGCTTGGTATTCGTTATCGATGCCAGTCAGCTCAAGCAACCGCTCATGCCATTGAGGATGTAATAGTTGACTCCATCCGGCGAGCTGCTCCAGTGGCGTTGCCACCTTCCAATGAGAGCGAGGCGAGCCTGGGGGGATCATGCCTGCGCCGGCCCAGGAAGCCTCGTTGCCGAGTGAGCCGCGGTCCAAGAGGCAAACGGTCGCTCCGTGTTGTGCCAGTTCCCATGCCAGCGAGAGCCCGATCACACCGCCACCGACCACAAGCACATCATAGTTTTCACTGCCCTTGGGCTTCATTCTTCCAGCACTTTCACCACGTGATCTCGCAGCACTACCAACGCTGGTTCACTCTCGCATTCGTCTTGCAAATTCTCCACAAGTCGATGCAGGTCGAACATTTCGTCGATATCGTACCAGGGGTCCAGCGTGTCGTAGAGGATGCCCGCGGAGTCGAGCCGGCGTCTCGTTTCGGGCAGGACCTCGGAGGTACTCCAGGGAATGTCCTCGAAAATCGGCGGAACGGTGTTTGCCGCACCGATCAAATAGTAGCCGCCGTCGTCAGTGGGGCCTATCACGACATCCCTCGTCTTCAAGTGTTCAAACGCTTCCTGCACCTCGACCAGTGGAACGTTGGGGCTATCGGTGCCCAAGAGTACGACGCGCTCTGCGCCACCTTGGAATTGCTCCTCGAAGAAATGGGTCATCCTCTGGCCTAAGTGGCCGTCAGTCTGAGGGCACAATGACCAGCCGCCCTCTTTGGCCGCAGTGAATGCAGCGAGGGTCCGCTCGTCGGCTGGCGAATAAGCGAGTACCCTGCGGCAATCGAACGTGGCCAGTCGAGCCAAAGTGGCAGCGACCAACCCTTCGTACACACGGGCCGCTTTGGTGGCGCCGATTGATTGCGCAAGTCGTGTCTTGACCTTGCCGGGCTCCCAGTACTTGGCAAAGACTCCCAGGCAGTCGCGCGGTTCCGAATCATTCACCTACGACTGCTCCTCAGTGCTTTGGAGCAATCTTCGTAGGAGGACGGGATCCACCGTGCCACGAAATCGCACTTTGCCGTCAATCTCTACGACCGGCACGCAATTGGTGAACTTTTCTCGCAATGACTGATTCTCGTCGATATCGATTTTCTGAACCGCAAGGCCGTGATCCCTAAGCACCTGCTCGGCCACGTCGCACAGGTGACAACCCATTCTCGTGTATAGGATTACGTTCATTGGTAACTCACCAAGAAGTACATTCGCGCGAAGCGCGTGAGCTGCGCTCGAAATTTCAAATTTCGAGGTCGAAGGTTTGTCACCATTTGTCCGCTCCGGCGGCGACAGGAAAACCGCCTCATAGCCCATTGGAGGGGGCTGGGCGAACTCTGTAACCTCTTGCCAAATAACATCTTGCGCTTTCTTCTTGGACCACCCAGTCCTCCCTGCCTAACATGGAATAGGCGGCCGATGCAGTGTCTCTCCTCGAATCGGCCACCCCGCCTGGGGCCCTTCCTTCCTTGCCCTGGGCATGTTTGTTCCTGTTATCGCCTGGTGGCGGTAACTGCCTACCTACCCAGAGGTTCCGGCGATGGCATCACGACGACAATACTCGCAAAAGAACGCAATACGTCAAACTTCTCGGCAAGCCACCCAACCACGCATTGGCTGGTCGCCGCGCGCTCGAAGACTGCAGTTCGGTGCCAGAAACGTTGCGGCACCGTTTTCGCCTCCAGAGAACTGGCACGAGCCGGCTGAAGATGGTCGAGACTATAAGATTATTGTGCAAAATCCCGGCGAGGGCTACCGGCATGTGGTCACGCCCGACCAAGTACGGGCGCGATTGGAGAAGGTACCCCAACATTTCTTGCGTGACCTGGAAGTCATCCAATTTAGCCAGATGACCCACAAGAAGCAGAGTTTCCCCTGCTACGGGATGCAGTGGGGCGCGACGATCTACCTGTACCCCTTAGAATTTTCGCTCGAAGAGACCTTCTACGCTCCACCCCGACCAGAGGTCGTCAACGAGGCAAATATGTTTGGCGGCCGCTGGGATGAGCCGGAGGTTGGCGTTTGGCGGTTGCGGTGGAGCGAGCAAACCATTGCCGATTTCTACCTGAATAACATCTTGCTCCACGAACTGGGCCACCTACTTGACGACAGAAACACGGGCTACACCGACCGCGAGCGATACGCCGAGTGGTTCGCGATTGAACACGGCTATCGACGAAGTGGTGGCCGCGAGGCACGTCGGGTCCGCGTAAAGAAGCGACATCACAACGTTTGACAGCCAGCCGAAGTTCGTGCAAGGTAAAGTGAGCAGGTGTAGATATCCCGCTAGCGTTGGCATATCATGGCCACTCTCGGCCTTTCAGCCGCTAGTTCTCTACACTCCCTTATCTGGTTTAGCTGTTCATGGATACCGTTCTAACTCTTGTTTCCTTCGTGTTCTTCACTGGCCTCGTCGGCGCGCTTACGTACTTCTTTACGAAGGGAGACAACCATCAGAATTCGGATGGATACTTTCTCGCCGGTCGTAGTCTTACTGGAGGAGTGATTGCAGGTTCTTTGATGTTGACGAATCTCTCGACGGAACAATTGGTCGGCCTCAATGGTGCCGCCTTCAAGGACGGGATATGCGTCATGGCTTGGGAAGTCATTGCTGCGGTATCGTTGGTGCTGATGGCACTGTTCTTCCTGCCTCGCTTTTTGAAGAGCGGAATTGCGACCGTGCCGCAGTACCTAGAACAACGATACGACGCCAGAACACGGACAATTACCACTCTGATTTTCATCATTGCTTACGCCGGGATTTTGCTGCCCATCATTCTCTATACGGGGGCAACTGGCCTGAGCGGCATCCTCAATATCAAAGCGCTCACCGGTATCGCCAACGACAACGTTGTGCTCTGGCTTACGGTTTGGCTGGTTGGAATACTCGGCTCTATCTATGCAATTTTCGGTGGACTAAGAACCGTTGCAGTCTCGGACACGATCAATGGTTTTGGACTACTCACGGGGGGGATCCTAATCACGTATTTCGGTCTACAGCAAGTCGCTGGCGAAGGTGGCGGCCTTGCCGAGGGGTGGAACACGCTGATTACAACGCACCCGGAGAAATTCAATTCCGTCGGATCAAAGCAGCAGTCTGTGCCATTTGCCACGCTCTTTTCGGGAGTATTGCTACTCAATCTCTTTTACTGGTGTACGAATCAGCAGATTATTCAACGCACTTTTGGCGCTAGCAGCTTGAAAGAAGGTCAGAAGGGGGTGATCTACGCTGGATTTCTAAAAGTCCTAGCGCCATTGATTCTCGTGCTACCTGGGATTATCGCGTTTCATCTCTACTCGAGTGACAACATCGCACAGGACAAGGCTTATGGAACTTTGGTCAACGATGTACTGCCCAAGCCACTCGTTGGGTTCTTCGCGGCTGTGATGGTCGGTGCAATCTTGAGTTCCTTCAACTCCGCGCTGAACAGCACCGCGACACTGTTTAGTTTGGGAGTCTATCAACCCCACATCAATCCAAAGGCCACACAAGAACAGGTCGTAGCATCGGGCAAGTGGTTCGGCTGGGCGATTGCCCTGTTGGCCATGTCGACGGCTCCTCTGCTTGCCCAAACAGAAAGCATCTTTGGCTACCTCCAGAAAATGAACGGACTGTACTTTATCCCCATCTTCGCGGTCGTGCTCGTGGGCATGACCAGCAAGAGGATTCCCGCCATAGCAGCCAATATCGCCCTGGTCGTTGGCTTTGCAGCCATTGCGATGGGATATTTTGTGTATGACGAATTCGTCGCTCAAATCCACGAGTTCCACTTTCTGGGATACGTTTTTGTTGGCCTGGTCGCCTTGATGATGGCGATTGGCTGGAGCTATCCCCGTGACGAACCTTTCGTCCAGCAAGATTCCGGAGAAGTCGATTTGACCGCCTGGGGGGCGGCCAAGCCTGCAGGCCTTTGCCTGGTCCTGCTGGTTCTAGGAATCTACGCCTACTTCGCAGATTTCTCCGTGCTCAATCCTTGATTGACTAGTTGAAAAATACCCTGGCGAGCAGCGGAACTTCCGTAATTTTCTTGATTCTGCCGAAACCTTCTTGCGCTGGGTGTGTTTAATCAGTGTCCATGAGCTATCCGTCAGTGAATTGAGTGGGGACGTTGGAGTGCAGGCTTATATTCGAAGAAGAATTGAGAAGCCCAAGCACCGGAATGCCTTCACCCTCGTCGAGCTGTTGGTGGTCATCGCGATCATCGGCGTCTTGGTATCGCTCATCCTGCCGGCAGTGCAAGCAGCTCGCGAGGCCGCCCGGCGAACCCAGTGCAAATCGAACCTGCGGCAGGTGGGGCTCGCGCTCACCCAATATCTCGACAGGCAGGGCGAACGAGCAAAATTCCCCGAGGCGGTGATGATGCCATCGGTGGCGATCAAGCCTTTCAGCGAAAAAGAGAAGTCTACGTGGCCGATCTACAAGGTTCTTGGGGGCTACGGCGAGAACAACCAGGAAATCTACCGCTGTCCCAGTGACTACGGGCCACTCAACTCAGAGGACACTGCCGAGTACGCCTTCGACGACACTGGCCAAGGCGACTATGTGCGTCCCGATGGGGGCCCGTTAGTTCCAGGCGATTCCTATTTCGCCAACGAAGGTACCAGCTACGAGTACCCGTCTTTCCGCTTGGAAGGTCGCACGCGTCAGGATGTGCTGGAAACTCGTCGCGGTGAAACCCGCGCGTCGGGGGAAGTCTGGGTGGTTTACGATTTCGAATCCTTCCATGGATCACCAAGTAGCGATGGTGCGAGAAATTTCTTGTATCTCGACGGACACGTAGACGCCCTGATTGTTGCTGACTGAGTTCTCGAATTTCGAATCAGGAGTTGGTGCGATGAAAAAGAAGCATGTCCTAGCGGCGGCGGTAATTCTGATGTTGTTGGCCGGAATCGGCTGGGCCCTTTTTTCCGGGGAGGATGCCAAAGTCGCCGAAGCGAAAAAGATGCGAGATGAAATGTTCCAGAACATAGAGAACATCCCGCCCGAAGAGCGTCGGGCTCAGTTCGAGTTGCTACGTGAAAAGACACGCGACCTCACTGAATCGCAGCGTCGCGAGTTTGGGCAAGGGATGCGACAGTTCATGCTTCAACGCGTCGACAGGTTGCTCGCGCTACCCCCCGCCGAGCAACGAGCGGAACTCGACAAGTGGATCGACCGCATGGAAGACCGGAACAAAAACCGTGAGGCGGGCGGTGGGCGTGGAGACCGAGGTCGCGGCGGCGACATGAGCTCCGCCGAGCGCGACCAACGCCGCAAAGAACGCCTCGATCGCAGCAGCCCCATGATGCGCGCGAAGATGGATACCATGAAAGACTTAATCAACGAGCGCCGCGAGGAGCGCGGACTTGAACCCATCGAAGGCCCTGGCGGCATGTTTGGCCGCGGCCGTGGCGGCCCCCGTTAACTCTGGGCAGGCTGCGCTGCGTTAGCTTTCGTACTGTGTCAACTCGTCCGGCGACACCAACTGCTGAAAGCTACCCGAGCGGAAACCCTCCAGGTCGAGCGTTACGTAACGGAAACCGAGGTCGCGCATACCAGAGGCAATGACCTCACGCTTGTCGGTTACGCAGAGCTTGGGCAAATCCTCAATGGCGACTTCCAAACGCGCGAGGTCGTCGTGGTGGTAACGCACACGGACATTCTCCAGCCCCAACCCGCGGAGCAATTGTTCCGCGGCGTCGATGCGTGCTAAGCGTTCGGGCGAGACTTCCAATCCATACACCACACGGCTCGACAGACATGGCGTCGCCGGCTTGTCCCATACTTCTAGGTGCCAGGCCTGGGCAATACTGCGGACGGTCGACTTGTCGATGTCACAATCGATCAGTGGGCTATGCACACGATGCTCTGCGGCGGCTTGCATGCCGGGGCGAAAGTCGCCCTGATCGTCGATGTTTGCACCGTTGAGAATGTCCGCGATTCCTAGATTGCTGCCGAGGGCTTGAAGCTGCCCGTAAAGCTCCGTCTTGCAATGCCAACAGCGGTTGGGGGCATTCTCCAAATAGCCCTCGCGGCTGAACTCGTCGGTGGCGAGCGTCTCATGCCGAATGCCGATCGAGTTGGCGATTCTTTGCGCAGTTTGCAATTCGCCGCTCGCAAGGCTTGCGCTGAATCCCGTGACTGCAATCGCGTTTTCACCGAGTGCGAGCTGCGCCGCCTTCGCTACGACCGCGCTATCCACGCCGCCGGAAAATGCAATGAGGCAACTTGGGAACTCAGCAATCCGCGCGACAAGTCGTTCCTGGGATGAGGCGGTGGCCATAGAACCATTGTTAGGCCCAGAGTGTTGCGTGGGAAGAGCGCATTTGGACGCGCGCAGTTCTCGAAAGCAGTTCCCGAAACCAGGTTGAACGCGTGTAATCACCTCACGGTCACATCGCGAACCTGCGTTTCCATGACCTTGGTGTTGCGCTCGACCGCGAGAATGATCGTGCGCTGCTCGACGCCGTCGCCTGAACTTGCGACGATCGGGACGACCTGTCGGCGGTCCGGCAGGCTAAGCCGCACCGCGAAAGTGCCATCCGCACGGAGTTGCACCGGTTCGCCTTTCAGGGTGACATGTGCGTTGCGATCGGCCGCGCCGTAGACGATGATTTCCGCATCAACGGCAAACGGCATCTCCCCGCTCCGCTGACCTATATCTCCAGCACCGCTGCCAAAACGTGTACTCATCGGAGTACCCAGCGGGCGGCTGAGCCGCTCTTCGAGAAGCTCTTGAAGCTCACGGCTTGTGCCCTCAGGCGAATAGCCACCACTCATGGCGAAAATTCGATCGGCTTGTTCAGCCACGTGTTTCCAGTTGTCGTCGACCGCGTCGCTGGTCCCTGCGGGGGGCGTTTGAACGGTATTGCTGCGCGCGAGGCAGTAGAACGACTCATTCTCGGCGAGGTAGCCGATCTCGATACGGAATTCACAGGGGGGATTCTGCACATCGACGTACCAATTGTTAACACCACCGTGGATTTCGATGTCGCGTTCCCAGCTGGAAGTGCCAGCGTCTTCAATGCGATATAACCGCAAAACAGGATGCGAGTTGTGCCAGTGCTGGCCCATCGCGGCTTGAGCCCGGTCGACGCTGCGCTGCGAGAGTTCCCAGAAGGCGTGCAGCCAATAGGGGTCGCGCACCATTACGACCAACCGCTCTTCTGCGGTGGTGTCCGCCCCCTGCTCGGAACTGCTCAGCGCGAGGTTTTTGGCATTGGCCATCTTGCGTCGGAGCTGGTCAATTTTTTGTTGCACGCGGGGGTTGGTCTTGCGTCCGTTTCCATTGGCCGTGGGCGTGCCGTTGGGAACATTCTTGGTGAGCGTGCGTTTACGAGCAAGACGAACCAGCTCGTTGACGAGTTCTTCCTTGCGCATCGAATGCCAGCCAGAAACGCCGTTCTGGCGGGCCAATTGAGCGAGATCTTTCGCGGTGCGCGAGCGCAGTGCAGCGGCAGTCATAGGTGCCGTACCTCCATTGCTAGTTGAGGGCTCCGCAGCGGCCAGCGGTGGAGCTTGAAAAATCAGTGGCGTCGCCCTCCATGGTCGAATTCTTGCCGAGCGGTCCGCAGGTAAGGTGCAGACAATCCAAGGGAAGTCGCCCCACAACCGATGGCCCACGACCAACCAATAGGTTGGACACGCACGGAATTACTCACCGGACATCCGTGGACCAGGTGGCCAGAGGGCAGGACAAGAATTTCTAGGTGGCAAACGAACAACTGAGCTAGCCCAGCCTGTTAACTGCTTTAACCCACGCAACCGGCTTAATTATAATAACCTATATTAACAGGAAACGCAACTTTTAGATGTGTGTTCCTTTACGTAAGTCTCTTTATTCAATTGGATTACGTCAATTTCTGAGGTCACTCCAGGTGAACTCCGAACAGCCGAATCCTTCTCATGAGTATTCCCTGCTGACGAAATGGATGGCTCGGATATGTAGTGGCCTTCATAAATCATTATCAGGCCAAGGTTTGGAGACTGGGAAAGACTTTGTGAAAAAATGCACGAATCCCCCTTTGCACTTATTAAACCGCGAATTAGATTAGTCTCCTTCGGCGCTGAGCAGTAGCACAGAGTTGGATGGCGAATTGGTTGGCTGCACATTTTGGGCAGGCTTGGGCGACCTGGAGGCGGGGCCCTGAAGACGGGGTACCGGGCGACAGGAAGCCAGGAGAAGCGGACGATGTCCGACTCACGGAGCAGTTTGCCAGCCTCGCCCGATGGCCGCACACCAACAGCTCGTGCGGCACATTGGGCATCGCGTATCATGACCATTTCCCTGGAAATGGTAATTCCCGGGATGGCCGGTTATTGGTTGGACCTGCGATTGGGCACCAAGGTGGTGTTCATGCTAGTGGGCTTCACCTTTGGAATGATAGTGGCAATGAAGCATTTGCTTCACTTGCTTAAGACGGACGCCGAGAAAAATCGGCAATCAGTGGAAAAGGAAAAACTCAAGTGAGCAAAGCACTCTGCCACCAGGCAGTTGGCGACCGCATCAACGGCCTCGTGCCGTGCGCTTTGCTGTTGGCCGGTTCGGTCTTGCTGCTATTGCTCGCTTTGTCGCCCTTGGCAATCTGGCTACATGGCCTTGCCGGTCTCCAACCCTTGGCAGCTGCGGCATTGATCAATTTGTTGGCGGGGCTTGCTGTCCTGGGAGTCACGCAAGTGCCAGCATTGCGTAAGGAGCCATTGGTCTCGATGTTGGTAGCCACCGCGTTGCGGTTGGTTCCTTTGGTTGCCATCAGTCTCGCGGTCGTACTTACTCGCGACAAATCGGCACACCTCGACTTTATTGGATACTTGGTCTTGTTCCATCTTGCCACATTGGCGGTAGAAACCTACGTGTCGGTGCAACAAGCACAATTGCATTCCAAAAGAGAAAAACAAGCGTAACCCCATGTCCGACGCACTTTCCACTGAACATCTCTTTGAGCACGTCGAGGATGCGACGTCCTTTCACGTACCACGCATGCTTGCTCCCGAGCATCACGGCCACGTGGAACTGCCCCAGCCTCTGAAGCTGGAAGAGCCGATTGTCAAAGCCCATAGCGGGCTGATTGACCTACTGCCGTTCGATCTCGAGCTGACGAAATTCATGGTGCTCGAACTCGCAGTGGCAGTAATCGTTTTCTTGGCCTTTTGGCTGCTTGCCAAAGGCTTGCAAGGCGGCACTCCTGCCAAAGGCAAGCTTTGGAATATGCTGGAAGTCTTTTTGCTGTTTATCCGTGACGAAATTGCCCGACCCTGCATTGGCAAGCACGATGGTGATCGCTTCGTGCCTTTCCTCTGGACCATGTTCCTGTTCGTACTGGGATGCAATCTCATGGGCATGGTGCCTTGGCTTGGGTCACCAACTGGGGCATTGGCTGTTACCGGCACATTGGCATTTGTCACCTTTGCTATGGTCGTTGGGGCTGGTTCGAAGCAGTTGGGTGTGGTTGGTTTCTGGAAAGCCCAAGTCCCGCACATGGACTTGCCTGGTGCGATAGGACCGGTCATGAATGTGTTTATTTTCGGCATCGAAGTTTTCGGCCTACTAGTCAAGCACGGTGTGCTGGCGATTCGGTTGTTTGCCAACATGTTTGCTGGGCACGTGGTACTCGCCGTATTGCTAGGCTTTATCTCGGTCAGTGCAACTGCCGGCACGGCAATTTGGGGCGGCGTAACTTTTGCGAGTGTTGTGGCTGCGTCGCTACTGAGTCTGCTGGAGTTGTTCGTGGCCTTTTTGCAGGCTTACATTTTCACTTTTTTATCCGCACTTTTTATCGGTTCAGCCGTCCATCCTCATTAGAGGGACGCTTGAACCGATTCACCGTTTACTCAGTTCGTTCACTATTTCGTTTACACTGTGAGTTTCCAATTCGAAGGAGTTCAAGACCGTGTTAAAGATGACAAAGATCGTGGCTTTTTGTTTCGTGGCATTCGTGATTGCTGTGCCGGCCATGGCCCAAGAGGGTGCCGACGCTGGCGGTAGTGCTGGTGGGTTTAGCATGAATCTCGGAGCGGCATTTGGTGCTGGATTGGTGATGATTGGTGCCGCACTAGGAATTGGCCGCATCGGTGGCCAGGCGGTCGAGGGCATGTCTCGCCAACCAGAAGCCTCTGGCAATATCCAAACCGCGATGATCATTTCCGCGGCGTTGATCGAAGGTGCAACCTTCTTCGCGCTGATTGTCTGCATGATCTCCTAGTTTTGGTAATGTTGCGAGCGACCAGCTCATCGCAAGATGAGTGGTCGCCAATGCGAATGGTTGGTTTCCATCCTTGTTTGGGACGTGCAAAATGCGACGTAATTGCTTGGGCTGGCTCCCGCTGACAGTGGCCTTCGTGGCACTGGGAAGCATCAATTTGGCATCGGCCATTGCGGCTGAACACGAAGATCATGGCGATGGGCACGAAGCGGCTGCTCACGCCGAAGCCGATCCGCATGCCGCGGACGGGAAGGTGAACCCCTTGTCGTTCGATCCCGACTTGGCGATCTTCACCGCGATTGTCTTCGGCTGTTTGGTTTTCATGCTTGGCAAGTTCGCTTGGCCAACCATCGCAGCGGCGCTCACCGAGCGTGAAAAGCGAATCGAAGGCAACATAGCCGATGCTGAAGCGATGAACGCCGAAGCGAAGAACATGCTCGCGCAACACGAGGCCAAGCTCGCCACCGCAGCAGACGAAGTTCGCGAACTGCTCGAAGAGGCTCGTCGCGATGCGGAGCTCACCAAGTCGCAGATCATTGCCGAGGCGAAAGACGCAGCGGACAAGGAACGCGAACGGGCCGTTCGCGAGGTCGACATTGCCGCTGATCGTGCGATGCACAGCTTGGCAGAGACCAGCGCAAATTTGGCCGTTGATTTAGCTGGCAAAGTAGTGCAGCAAAACATCACGGCTGATCAGCAAGCCGCGCTGGTGCGCGACGCCCTCGGCAGTTTGACCAGCAATAGCCCCAGCCAGAACTAAATTCCGACGGATAACCTCTAGCGACAAGTCCTAGTATGGCGAAAGCTTCATCCCAACGAGATGCCAGCCGCGACACGGTTTTCGATGTCGATACCGAGAAGCTTGCGCGCGTCTACGCCCAGGCTGCCCTCGATGCTGCGGGTGACCAAGAAGACAACGTGCTCGAAGATTTGCAAGCAGTTGTCGAAGAAGTGCTGGACAAGCATCCCGACCTGGAACAAGTTTTTGGGTCAGCGCTCGTCACGCAGGACGAAAAGATGGGCATGCTAGATCGCCTCTTTGGCTCTCGCGTTTCGCCCAGCACGTTGAGCTTTCTCAAGGTGTTGACTAAGCACGGACGTTTGAACGTGCTGCGACAGGTGGTCCGCTCTGCGGGACAACTTTGGGAAACGCGGAACAATCGAATCCCTGTGCAGGTTGAACTCGCGCTCGCATTGGACGAAGGGCTTCATGCGGAACTCGTGAACACACTACGCGAGAGTCTGGGGATTGAACCCATCGTGACAAGCAGCATCAACCCCGAATTGATTGGGGGATTTGTAGCGCGAATTGGCGACAAGGTGTACGAC
Source organism: Bythopirellula sp. (assembly GCA_965230685.1). Classification (GTDB taxonomy): domain Bacteria; phylum Planctomycetota; class Planctomycetia; order Pirellulales; family Lacipirellulaceae; genus Bythopirellula. The sequence goes on along the minus strand of CBDDLO010000002.1, from coordinate 5,197,938 downwards.
GCCTCGACACGCGCAACGCTAGAACGCTCGCGGCAGGCGATGGTTGCCAGAGCTGTAGAAGCCATACAAGGCCACCCCGATCAGTTTGTAGACAAAAACTCAAGCGACAATTGAAATAAATTTCTTGGAGCGTTTTGATGAAATTTAAGAGCGACGAAATCTCTTCGGTCATTCAAAAAGAGATTGAACAATTTTCTTCCCACATCGATGTGCGCGAGGTCGGGCGGGTGCTCGAAGTCGGTGACGGTATCGCCCAAGTCTACGGCCTGTCGGACGTGATGGCCGGCGAGATGGTCGAGTTCAAGAGCGGTGTGAATGGCCTGGCGTTCAATCTGGAAGAGAACTCCGTTGGTGTGATTATCCTCGGCGACTATTTGCAAATCAACGAAGGCGAAGAAGTGCGCAGCACGGGCAAGTTGCTCAGTGTGCCGGTCGGCGATGAGTTGCTTGGTCGGGTCGTTGACCCGCTCGGCAATCCTCTCGATGGCAAGGGGCCCATCGTTACCAACAAGCGTCGCGACGTCGAGTCGATTGCCACCGGTGTTGCCGAGCGTCAGCCAGTTTGCGAACCGCTGCAAACGGGTATCAAAGCCGTCGATGCGATGACACCGATTGGACGAGGCCAACGCGAGCTCATCATCGGCGACCGTAAGACGGGTAAGACAGCCATCGCCATCGACGCGATTATCAACCAGCGTGATTCCGGGGTGAAGTGTTTTTACGTAGCAGTCGGTCAGAAGGAATCAACGATCGCTGGCGTGATTGAACAATTGCGTGACGCGGGCGCCATGGACTACACGACAGTCATCGTCGCCGGTGCCAGCGACCCCGCTCCGATGCAGTACATTGCCCCCTACTCCGGCACGGCGATGGCTGAGGAGTACATGTTCAACGGTGGCCATGCTTTGGTCGTTTACGACGACTTGAGTAAACAGGCCGTTGCGTATCGCGAATTGTCGCTGCTGATGCGTCGTCCTCCGGGCCGCGAGGCGTTTCCGGGCGACGTGTTCTATTGCCACAGCCGTCTGTTGGAGCGTTCGTCGAAGCTGTCAGACGAGTTGGGCGGAGGATCGATTACCTCGTTGCCGATCATCGAGACGCTCGAAGGCGAAGTCTCGGCCTACATTCCGACCAATGTCATCTCCATTACCGATGGGCAGATTTACTTGCAACCGGACTTGTTCTTCGCGGGTATCAAGCCGGCGATGAACGCCGGTATTTCGGTCTCCCGAGTGGGTGGTGCTGCCCAGATCAAGGCGATGAAGAAGGTCGCTGGTGGTTTGCGCCTCGACTTGGCTGCATTCCGCGAACTCGAAGCATTTGCCCAATTGGGTACCGAGCTGGACCCCGCGACCCAGGCTCGGCTTGATCGAGGTTACCGCATGGTCGAGCTACTGAAGCAGGGTCAGTACAAGCCGTTGAATGTGATTGACCAGGTGCTCGTGATCTTCGCCGGAACGCGTGGCTTCCTGGACAAGGTGCCGGTCGACAAGGTCCAGGAGTGGGAAGAAAGCTTCCTCAAGTTCATGTCCGATCAAAAGTCGGAGGTCCGCAACGAGCTGGCTGAAAAGCAAGACCTCAGCGACGATCTGACCGAGAAGATCAAGTCGAGCATCGAAGAGTTCGGACGACAGTTTAACGCTGGCGTGGAAGAGCCACAGCTGGCGACCGCGTAGCTTTTTAGTACTTCCCGGCGATGCGTGGCATCGCGGTTAATCGGCTAATTTATTTTAATTCGACTTACGACCAACCCCTAACGCCTTCCCATGGCCAACCCTAGAGAGCTCGACAAACGTCGCAAGTCGATTCGCAACATTCGCAAGATTACGCGAACGATGGAATTGATCGCCACGGCACGATTCAAGAAGGCCATGGACCGCGCCTCAGCGGCGACGGCCTACACCGATCGCATTACGCAGTTGGTTTCGGACCTGACAAAAACGGGCCTGGAGGTCAGCCATCCACTGCTCGATGGGCGCGAAACGACCAACAATGCGACCCTGCTTGTGCTTACCGCAAACCGTGGCCTCTGTGGTGGCTTCAATGGCAACTTGATCCGCGCTGGGCTCAAACGCTGGGAAACGCTACAAGAAGAAGTGCCCCATTGCCGACTAGAAATCGCTGGCAAACGAGGTATCGGAGGCTTTAAGTTTCGAGGACACGAGGCAGAGCAGGAATTCATCCAATTCGAGGACAAGCCCGCCTTCGACGAAGTCGACGTGATCGCGAGTCGGTATCTCGACGAGTACATTACGGGCAAGCTGGATCGCTTGGACGTGGTTTACATGAAGTTTCAAAGCGTCGCTCGACAGGAAGTCGCAATCGAGACACTCTTACCTCTCGGCTCTCTGGGAGAGGCCGCTGACGATTCAAAGGACGGAACTAGCACCGAGTCTCAGTACGAGTTCCTACCGTCGCCTGAAATCATCTTGGAAGAGGTCGTGCCGACCAGTTTCAAGGTGAAGCTATTTAAGTGTTTTCTCGACTCTGCGGTGAGCGAACAAGTCGCGAGAATGGTGGCCATGAAGGGCGCAACCGAGAACGCTGGGGATTTAATCAAGAATCTCAGCATGCAATACAACCGCGCCCGACAGGGCCGAATCACCTCCGAACTTATGGACCTCATTGGCGGAGTGGAAGCACTCAAGTAAGGGCGAGAAGTGCTTCCGCACCCAGAAACCCAGCACGCAAAATTCCATCAACAAACTCGTTCCAAACATTTTCAGAAGAAACCCATGGCAACAGCAACACAAAACAACATTGGCCACATCACTCAGGTGATCGGCTCCACGTTCGATGTGGAATTCGCCGAAGACCAACTGCCGGCGATCTACAACGCAGTCAAAATCGAAGCCGAGCAGAAGGGCGTAAAAATCAAGCTTACCGGTGAGGTGCAACAACAACTGGGCGGCGGCCGCGTTCGTTGCGTTGCCTTGGGTGCGACCGATGGGTTGGTCCGAGGTCAAGAGTGCGTCGACACGGGGGCTCCTGTCTCGGTACCGGTTGGCGAAGCCACTTTGGGTAGAGTGTTCAACGTGCTGGGCGACGCGGTTGATGGCCGCGGCGATGTTGCAGCCGACGAATACTGGCCCATTCACCGCGAGGCTCCCCAGCTAGACAACCTCTCGACCAAGACAGAACTGTTCGAGACCGGCATCAAAGTAGTCGATCTGCTCACGCCTTTCGTGCGTGGTGGTAAGGCCGGGCTGTTCGGTGGTGCGGGATTGGGCAAGACCGTTATTCTCACCGAGTTGATCGCCCGTATTGCCTCGGCACACGGCGGTTACTCCGTGTTCGCTGGCGTGGGCGAACGAACCCGCGAAGGCACCGACCTCTGGCTTGAAATGCAAGAGGCGAAAATCGGCGACACCGGCCGTAGCGTCATCGACCAAACCTGCATGGTGTTCGGCCAGATGAACGAGCCGCCGGGTGCCCGGCTGCGGGTTGCCCTCTCGGCGCTGACGATGGCTGAGTACTTCCGCGACAAGACGGGTGCCGACACATTGCTGTTCGTCGACAACATTTTCCGCTTCTCGCAAGCGGGTAGTGAAGTGTCGGCGTTGCTGGGCCGTATGCCATCGGCGGTGGGATACCAACCCACGCTTGCCAGCGAAATGGGCGCACTCCAGGAGCGAATCGCCTCGACGGCCAATGGTGCTATTACCTCGGTGCAAGCCGTCTATGTGCCGGCTGATGATCCGACCGACCCCGCCCCGGCCACCGCGTTTGGTCAGCTCGACGCGTTTCTGTATCTGGAACGATCGATTTCCGAGAAAGGCATTTACCCGGCAGTCGACCCGTTGGCGTCTTCCAGCCGAATTCTCGACCCGCAATACGTTGGCGACCGTCACTTCAACTGCGCCCGCCGCGTGCAAACCACGCTGCAGCGTTACCGCGAGCTGCAAGACATCATCGCGATTCTCGGTGTCGACGAACTTTCCGAAGAAGACAAACTCATCGTCCATCGTGCTCGCCGCATCGAGCGGTTCCTCTCGCAGCCGTTCTTGGTCGCCGAGGTATTCACCGGCAAGCCGGGCGAAATCACGCCCCTCGAAGACACCATCCGCAGTTTCGAGGAGCTGTGCGACGGCAAGTGGGATCACCTGCCCGAAGATGCGTTCATGTACGTCGGTGCCATCGAGCAAGCCGAAGAACAGTGGAAGAAGAGCCAAGAAAAGTAAGCCATGCCAGAAACTGCCTCCCACAACTCGCTCCGCTGTGTCGTCGTCACACCCGAAGAAACGGTGCTCGACACGACTGCCGAGTTTGTCGCCCTGCCGCTCTTCGATGGCGAGGTTGGCATCGGCATGCACCACAGCCCGATGATCGGCCGCATGGGCTACGGCGAGCTACGCATTCGCAATGGTGCGGAGACGACCCGTTTCTATGTCGATGGCGGTTTCGTGCAGGTCGCTGACAATGTGGTTTCGGTGCTGACCAACCGCTCGCTCCCCGCCGAAAAAGTCGACGTGGATGGCGCTCAACAACAGTTGGCCGATGCTCTCTCCGGCAAAGTGGCGGGCGATGATCAACTCGCCATCCGGGAGCGGACGGTGTCGCAGGCGCGTGCTCAATTGCGAGTTGCCAAGCAGGCTAGCTAGCTCGACCAGCACAAAATCGTGGCCATTTTAAGGGTGCCGCCCAGATTCGTGTAAAAATGCACGCTAAGGAGGGTGTACCAAAACGTAACCCAGTCCCAGCTTTTGGAACTTTGATAACGAAACGAGTTTTGAGACACCAGAATCGACGTAAGTGCTGTGCGTTAGTGATGCACGATGGATGTCCCAAAAACGAGCGTTTTTGGAACTCTCCGGAAAACGATGCTTGGCATCGACGTCCCACCAATAAAAAACGCCGAGGATGCTAGTCCTCAGCGTTTGAATCTTTCCGGAAAAGGGTCAGAAGTGGGAGAGTTTGGAACTGCGGGAGGTGGCTTGTGGTGCAAGACACCTCTTATCGCATGGCCGCAACCATAGTCCACCGCGGATGGTCCAGTCGACGCTGGAAATCGAATGGAATAAGTCACTATTGTCGAGCGTCCGAGCGACTCACAAGTTGGACGCTCTTAGGAACGACGCTCCACAACTGACCAGCCACTGGTTCATGGTCGGTGATGTAATGATCACCTTCTTCAGTTACGAAACCAAATTGATGATCAGGAATGTTTTTGTCAGGAGGGGATTGCCCGGGGATATAGGTCACAGTGGCCAGCTCATCCGAGGAGAAGACGTTTCGTATTCGAATTCGGTCTCCAAGTTGCAACTCGTCTTCCGTGCCGTAGTACAGAATTCGATTGGGTGGCATTGATTCGAATCTCCTAGCGGGTTTGCTTGTAATCGCCCTTAGGGATTGAAGGCGACTGTGCCATCAGGGTCAATTTTTACGACGGTCTTGGGGGCATATGGACCGTACTCAAATCCGTCAATAGTAATCCCTCCATTGGTCAATTTGCAGGTCGAACCATTAGGCATCTCAACGGCAAAAGATCCGTCGTCACCCGGTAACCGTTTCACAGTTTGACCGGGGAAAAGGAAAATGACTCCTGCGTCTTCAACAGCGCTGTCACCAAGTCCTGCCGATATGCGGTCTGAACCATTAACCAAGAACGTTCCATCTGGCTTGAATTGTACTTCATCGCCTGCCTTCACTTCACCGTAGCTTTTGCCCATCACTATCAGGCGGTCATTTGTTACTTCGCCCCACAGACCCTCAATCTCGAAAACCGCTCCATTATCTGTTTCTTCTACTTTGGTGATGGAGAGATTGTGGGGTACAAGAAAGGCAACTTCACTTAACGTAATTTGCTGAAGATTCTGATCATGTTGCGTGTTGCAGCCTGGCATAAACACTGAGCACCAGAAATAGATGACTGCCACCCGAAAAGAGTTCATTGTCAATCCCCTGTTTCGAATTGCGACGGAGTGGCTAAGCGTTCGAACTCGATAGGCTAGGATTCCATGGAGGCCGACGCGTAGTTTCGAAGCTTTTGACGTAGGCTAGGTCGGTCATCTAAAAGTTGCCTTCTTCGCTATAAAAACTTCGATTAGTCGTTCATGCGTCGTTGTGAAGCCCAGTGGCATACGACGCTAAGCAGGCCGAACAACAACCCGATTCCCACATAAACCGGCCACTTCAAATTCACCCGCGTGATGGCCGTTGGCGACCAGAACGTCGCTGCCCCCACGGCGGCAAGAAGTGACAGCAAACAAAGCGCGCCAAGGACACCGCTAACGAACTTCATCGTTTTCTCCCGCCGGTCCGTAGTTAAAGGAGATGAGAATAGCCCAACCGAACGTAATCGCCAGTTATCGGACGGTGCGGATGCACACCCCAGGCGAATTAAGCCATGATACTACAGTTGGGTATGGCGCAAATCAAGTAATTTAGGCAGGGATTTCGGGCCGCTTAGCGTGCATTTTTACACGATTCGGGCGTTACCCTTTACCCTTTTTACAGCGAAATTGTGCGGTTGTTCTACCGGGTCGCACTGCGTGGCTCCCCTCCCGTTTTGCAAGGTCTACCACCACGCTTTTTCGTAAACTGCTCTAGATCGCTTCCGAACCGCGTTCGCCGGTGCGGATGCGGATGCAGTCGTCCATGGGCAGGATGAAAATTTTGCCGTCGCCGATTTGGCCCGAGTCGCCGGAGCGGCCGCCTTCGACGATTGCGTCGATTGTGGGCTCGACGAAATCGTCGTTCACCGCGATTTGCAATTGCACTTTGCGGAGCAGATTGACAGTGATCTCCCGACCGCGGTAGACCTCGGTCTGCCCCTTCTGCCGGCCAAAACCCTGCACGTCCATGATCGTGAGCCGCACGACTTCGACTTTTGACAGAGCCGTCTTGACGTCTTCCAGCTTGCTGGGCTGAATGATAGCGATGATAAGTTTCATTGGGAGGTGAGCGGTGCAAGAAGTAAGTCGTAGGTAGTAAGAGGTAATAAAATGAGTGGGGCAGCGTGCTTACCCACTGGCACAATCCTACTCTACGTCCGCGGGCCGCTAAATCCCAAATCCACCTTTTCACTTACGACTTACTACTAACGACTAACCACCTACACCACAAAACAGACACCCCGACTTGGGCAGGAATAGGCGGAAAACCTGCCCAAGCCGTTGGGGCATCCTTCTGGATTGTTGACCGGCTTATTACCGCGAGAACGGGAAGCTTATTCACCATGTTTAAGCAGATTCCCCGCCTTCGCGAGAAATCAACGAATTGAATGAGCCAGGGCGTGTGCGTCGGGGGAGGGTATCCCGACGCACACGCGACCCAGGCGTCACTCATTGCCTGATAATTGCCATGCCGTACTTAGGTTGCCATGATCGTGCCGCCGTAGGCTTGCATGCCATGCTCGCTCACGTCTAAACCCTTTTGCTCTTCGGCTTGGCTTACGCGGAGCACGCCGAGTGCCTTGAGCACCGAGAACAAGATGAACATGGTCACAAACGACCATCCGCAGATGGCGAGCGTACCGGTCAGTTGTGTCCCAAAGGTTGTGCCGCTGGAATTAGGCAGAATACCCATTGCCATACAGCCCCAAACTCCGCACACCCCATGCACAGGGAAAGCTCCCACGGGATCATCGATTTGGAGCTTGTCGAGCAGGAGAATCGATCCGACGACCAAGCAGCCGGCAACGATGCCAACCACGATCGACATCCAATCGCTCATGCAATCGCAACAAGCTGTGATGCCCACCAATCCGCCCAGAATTCCGTTCAGGCCCATCGAAAGATCCGGCTTGCCAAACATAAACCAACTGAGCAGCGTGGCACACAAGCCCCCCGCTCCTGCGGCTAAGGTGGTGGTCACGGCAATGTGCATGGTGGCATCAATATCACCCGTTGATTGAAACGCCAACTGACTGCCGGGATTAAATCCATACCAACCGAACCAGAGGATGAAAACACCGAGCGCCGCGATGGGCACGCTGTGTCCCGGCATGGGAATACTCTTGCCATTAACGAATCGACCGATGCGTGGTCCAAGCACCATAGCCCCGGCGAGGCCCGCGAACCCGCCTACTCCGTGAACAACGGCCGAACCGGCGAAGTCTTGGAAGCCCATCTGGTCGAGCCAGCCGCCACCCCATTTCCACATGCCACTGATAGGGTAAATTAACCCCGTCAGAACTGCACTGTAGATCAAGTAGCCGTTCACTTTCATCCGACCCGCCACGGCACCAGAAACGATTGTGGCCGCAGTCGCAGCGAATACGGCTTGGAAGAGCCAATCCACTTCGGGGCTGAACGTCCGGTCTGCTGCCATTTCGTATCCATCAAGTCCGACTCCGCCGAACAGGAAGAACTCTTTGCCGACTTCCTTGCCGTAGCTTCCCGGGTACATGATTCCGAAGCCAACGATGAAAAACAGTAGCACCCCTACGCATAAGTCCATCGAGTTCTTAAACAGAATGTTCACTGCGTTTTTCGAAGAATTGAAGCCGGCTTCGACCATTGCGAATCCCGCCTGCATAAAGAACACCAGAACGGCTGCGAGAAACAACATCGCATTGTCGAGGGCGTAACCCACGCCCAAGTCAGCTGCCTCCACAGCGGGTTCTACGGCAGTTTCAGCCGCCGTTTCCGCTTCTTGTGCTATTGCTAAATCGCCAGTGCTGACGATGGAGATTAACGCTAAGAACATCGCCACCATGAGAGAGCGTCCGCCCCGCTCGATCAAAAAATTCATTTCAGTACGCCCTTTTTTGTTGATTGAAGGATAAAAAAACTATGCCGAGTCTACTTACGCTTTAAGACCGCCCAGTAAAGACCGCCCAGTAAAATCCCGGCGCGGCCACTATGCAGCCGCAAACACATGTCTCAATAGTTCGATCTCCCCACGCATCCCTGTAGGGAATCGAACAAACCAATTGGCAATGAAGTGACCAAGCAATTGATGTGCCAGAAAGCTTGAGGCAGAGCTAGACACGCGCAAAAGACTTTATTTAGTGGGTCGAAACTGCTTTTGCGGAACCCAGAGTAGAGCCAGCCCTAATTGACTCGAGAGCGATTGCCTGCGAACTAGACAGGTGCTGTCGCGCAGCTAGGCACTAAGCGAAGAGAAACCTCGAGACAAACCGGGCTGTTAGTTTCTACTTAAGAGGCCGCCGGGGAAACGTCGTCGGCCCCGACTTCGGCGAAGAGCGCATCTACGAATTCGTCGGAGTTGAACAGCGCCCAGTCCTCGGGCTGTTCGCCCACACCGACGTACTTCACGGGGAGTCCGACTTGCTGCCGAATCGCGACGACTACGCCGCCCTTGGCGGTACCGTCGAGCTTGGCCAGCACGATACCCGTGCAATCGACGGCTTCGGTGAAATTCGTTGCCTGGCTGATGCCGTTCTGTCCCGTGGTGGCGTCAAGCACGAGCAGCACTTCATGCGGCGCTTCGGGAATTAGCTTGCGGATGGAGGCCTGAATTTTTGTCAGCTCGGTCATGAGATTTTTTTGCGTTTGCAGACGGCCCGCGGTATCCACTATGCAGACATCCGCACCCGTCTTGATACACTCTTCGACCGCTTGATACGCCACCGAGGCTGGGTGGGCCTTGTCGGCACCGCGCACGATGTTCACGCCTAGCCGCTCGGACCAGATCGTGAGTTGCTCAACCGCTGCAGCGCGAAAAGTATCGCCTGCCCCCAGCACCACCGACTTGCCCTCGGACTTGAGTAGGTGAGCCAACTTGGCAATCGACGTAGTCTTTCCCGCGCCGTTGACACCGCAGACCATAATCACCGTCGGGCCAGAAGCCGCGTAGTTGATTGGCGAGCTTTCCTGCAGCATCAGCTCCGCCAGCTTCGACTTCCAGGTGTCGACGACTTCTTCCAGCTGGACGACTCGGCCGCGCATCCGAGTGGCGACTTCGTTGACGATTTCCTCGACCGAGTCGTAGCCCATGTCGGTCTTGAACAAAATTGCTCGCATCTCGTCGAGAAACGAGTCGTCAATCAGCCTTCCTTCGCTCTTAAATAGATCGCGTACGTCGGTTTTGAGCAGGTTGGTGGTCTTTTTCAGACCCTTCTTGAATTTGTCGAATAGACCCATGGTTTCGCAATGACGAGTGACGAATTGTGACAACCCTTGGGGCCGTCATTGCTTCATCAACAATCTGTCATTGGTCTCCTTCTTCGTAACGTTGAATTAGTTTGTCCAAAATGCCGTTGACGAACTGCGACGATTGTTTGCTGCCGAAGCGTTTGGCCAGCTCGACGGCTTCATTAATGGCGACGCGCTCGGGGGTGTCGGCGTAGCGGATTTCGTAGGCGCCGAGCCTGAGTACATTGCGGTCGGTTGCCGCCATTCGCGACAGGCTCCAGTTCTCGGCCTTGGCCTCGAGTAATGCATCCAACTCGCCCCGATTGCGGAGTACGCCCAATACGAGCGAGGTGGCGAACTCTCGGAGTTCCGCGTCCTGGAGTCGCGATTCTACAAACGGCGCAAGTTGATCTCTCGAGTCCCTGGGGTTCAGGTCCTCTTGAAACAACGATTGCAGCGCAACCTCGCGGGCACGACTTCGGGATGACATGGGGATCTCGCCTGAGAATTTACCGGCTAACGAATTGCATTCTACTCCGGCGGGCAGTTCCTCAGCAATCCAACCATTTTCAACGCCGCCTCGGCGCATTCACTACCTTTGTTGCCAACGTTGCCGCCGGCACGATGGATTGCTTGTTCCATGGAGTTGCAGGTAAGTATGCCGAACAGGACCGGTAGGTCGTTGGCTAAGGAAATTTCGACGAGCGCGAGACTCACACCCCGATTGATGTGTTCGTCGTGCGACGTTTCACCGCGGATGACGGCACCAAGAGTGATGATCGCGGCGTACCGCCCGCTCTGAGCAAACCGCTGCGCGACGACCGGAATTTCCCAAGCGCCAGGTACCCAAGCTACATCGATCTGGTGCTCCGCCACGCCGCTGGCTTGCAGTGTTTCGAGCGCACCGTCGAGTAGCTTTTTGGTGATTGTCTGATTCCACTCAGCGACGACAATCGCAACACGATCTTGGGCGTCCGGGGGAGTGATTTTGATCTCGTTCACCACGGATCCTACTCTTTGATACTCATGAGGAACTCCGCGTTCGACTGGGTCTTGCGTAGCCGCGTGGTCAGCAGATCCATCGCGTCCGGCGGGTTCATGTCGTGCAGTACGCGGCGGAGTAGGCAGATGCGGCGGTGCTCCTCGGGATCCATCAGCATCTCCTCGCGGCGGGTACCGCTGCGGTTGATGTCAATGGAGGGCCAGATGCGCTTGTCAACTAAGGTACGGTCCAGCATGATCTCCTGGTTGCCCGTTCCTTTGAATTCCTCGAAAATCACCTCGTCCATGCGGCTGCCGGTGTCCACCAGTGCCGTGGCAATGATCGTCAGCGAACCGCCCTCTTCGACCTTGCGCGCCGAGCCAAAGAACCGCTTGGGCCGCTGCATTGCGTTGGCGTCGATGCCGCCTGAGAGTACCTTGCCGGAGTGTGGACACTCGGAGTTCCACGCTCGCGCGAGCCGGGTAATCGAGTCGAGAAAAATCACCACGTCGCGGCCATATTCGACCATCCGTTTGGCTTTCTCGATCACCATGTCCGCGACTTGAATGTGCCGCGAGGCGGGTTCGTCGAAGGTCGAGCTGATCACTTCGCAGTTCGGCCCCTTGACCTCACGTTCCATGTCGGTGACTTCCTCGGGCCGCTCGTCGATCAGCAGCATCACGACGTGTGCCTCGGGGTAGTTAGTCAGGACGCTCTTCGCCATTTTCTGCATGAGGATCGTCTTCCCCGCGCGAGGCGGACTCACGATTAGCCCACGTTGACCAAAGCCGATCGGCACGACCATGTCAACGACTCGCATGGCGACTTCGTCGGCAGTGGTTTCCATCCGAATCCGCTCCTCGGGATGTTTCGGCGTGAGGTTATCGAAAAAGACCTTCTTCGAGAGCCTGTTGGGATCTTCTCCGTTAATTGCCTCGATACGCAGTAGGGCGAAGTACCGCTCATTTTCCTTCGGAGGCCGGATCGTCCCTGCGACTGTCGCCCCGGTGCGCAAACCAAAGCGTCGGATTTGGCTTGGGGAAACGTAAATGTCATCGGGGCAGGATAGATAGTGGTAGTCAGGACTTCGGAGAAAGCCGAATCCGTCGGGCAGAATCTCCAGTGTGCCCTCACCAGACATCATCCCGTCGAGCTTCACACGCTGCTTCAAAATGCGAAAAATCAAGTCTTGCTTTTTGAGACCGGCGGCTTCTTCGACGCCCTCGGTCTCGGCGATCTCGATCAAATCGGGCATCTGCATTTTCTGCAGAGCAGCGATGTGAATGTTCGGATCGGGCTTGTCGGTTCGCTCGATCGTCTTGCCGACGCGGCGGACTCTTTCAGCTGCTTTGTCTAGTTCCTCGGCAATTGAGAGCGGCTCTTCGCGTTCGAGCTCTACCAACCGCGGATTGTCGCTTTCGACGCTCGAGCTACGTTCAAAGGGACGTCTTCCGCCGCGTGATTGAGAGCCCTTATGCTGAAAATTTTGGCGACCTTGCCGCGGGCCGCGGTTGCTGGTCTCGGACATTGGTAAACTCCATCAATCAGGAAAAGAAGGCAAGGTTTCGGTGCGCAGGAGGCACCGAAGGCAGGGTAGGTAAAAAAACGAAACGGTCCTGCGCGAAAACGAGGGGTTCCGAATTTGCAATTTGGTTCGTGAATCACTCGGGGCAAGGCCACCGGTCACGAAACGGGTTGGGGTAGGTGGGAGGGAGGAAAAAGAGAGCCAGTGGATTCACCGCCTGCTCACAGTATGGCAAGCTTTGCCCAATGAGGGAAGGCTTTCTGTGAGGGATTCTATTTTTTTGTTTCGCTGGTCCTTGAGTCGGGACCGTCTAGTTCAAGCAGCTGCCACAGGGCTTGCACCTGCTCACGCAAACTCTCCAGAGTTCCAGAGTTAGTCAAAACGTGTGCAGATTGCTGGCGTTTATCTGCTATCGGCAGCTGGAACGCTTCGCGTTTGGAAAATTCTTCTTCTGACCAGTTACGCAGCTTGGCCCTCCGGAGCCGATCTTCACGAGGCGAATCGACAAAGAGAAGATGATCACAAAGCTCGCCCCAGCCGGCTTCGAGCAGCAGCGGAGCGTCGATCACTGCCACTGCCACTCCCTCGGCCGCTAGTCTTGCCAGCTTGGCTTCGAATTGCTCACGAATCCGCGGATGGAGCGCTTTCTCCAAGAACTGTAGTTCCGCTTCGTCAGAAAAAACACGCTCAGCCACGGCCTTGCGATCGGTTTTCTTGCTGTCGTCGAGGATGGTATCGCCCCATTGCTCGACTAGCAAAGCCTGGACCGAGGGCAAATTGATCACCTCATGCGCCGCGGCATCCGCATCGAGCAGGGTTGCCCCCAGCGTCGCAAGCTCGCGGGCAACGGCCGATTTACCGCTCGCGATTCCACCTGTGAGACCCAGGATTTTCATGATTCATGCCTAGGCAATAGCCTGACTGGTGTCGAGAAATCTATTCTGCTGATTCGTCTTGTTCCCAGGGCTCACAGTCGGCCCAGTTGTGACCAAACTTGACGTCAACCTTAAGCGGCACGGCGAGATCGACCACCGAGGTCATTTCCTCTACCACGAGATGGGCCAACTCGTTGATCTGAGCAGGGGCGACCTCGAAGACCAGCTCGTCGTGGATTTGCAGCAGCATGTTCGCGTCGAGCGTTGTCTGTTTCATTCGGCGATCCACGCCAAGCATTGCCAGTTTGATGAGGTCGGCAGCGGAGCCTTGGATGACCGTGTTCACAGCAGTACGTTCGGGCAGATTGAGTTGCCGAAGTGCGCCCGTTTTTGCCTCGCGGAAATCTTTGGGTACGGCTCGCACACCCTGCACGGCTCTTCGTCTACCCAGCAGCGTGGTGACGTAACCTTGCTCGCGACATTCAGTGAGCGTCTGGGTGAAAAATTCCAGCACGCCTGGATACGTTGCGAAATAGGTCTCGATGAACTCCGCGGCCTCCTCCTGAGGAATCCCCAAGGCCTTGGCCAATCCGAAGGGGCTCTGGCCGTAGATAATGCCGAAGTTGACGGCCTTGGCTCGACGGCGCATATCAGAATCGACTTCAGTAAGCGTGACGCCTTCCACTTGGCTGGCGACCAGGGTGTGGATGTCCTCATCATTGACAAACGCGGCACAGAGAGTCGGATCTTCTGTGAAATGTGCAAGCACACGCAACTCAATTTGTGAGTAGTCCGCAGCCAGCAGTTTCCAACCCTCGAAGCCAGCGCGGAACGCGGAGCGAATTTCGCGGCCCTCGGCCGTGCGGATCGGGATGTTTTGCAAGTTGGGGTTATTAGAGCTCAGCCGACCGGTGGCTGCGACGACTTGGTTGAATGAAGTATGCACTCGGCCCGTTTCGGGGTGCACCAGTTCAGGCAGTGCATTGACATACGTGCCCAGCAGTTTGGAATACTGTCGATGTTCAACGATCTTGGCGGGGAGGGGATGCATCGGGGCGAGTTCTTCGAGCACACTCGCGTCGGTGCTCGCGCCGGTCTTAGTTTTTTTAATGACCGGCAGGCCGAGCTCGCTGAACAGCACTTCGGCCAACTGCTTAGGCGAAGCGATATTCAATGGGTGGCCCGCCATTTCTTCGATCTCAACAGTTAGCTTCTCCAGCCTGGAGGAATAAAGCGTGCTCAGCTCCTCTAAACGCTCGGTATCGACCGAGATGCCCAGAAATTCCATGTCTGCAAGCACCGAGAGCAGTGGTACTTCCACCTCTTCATTGAGCTTTGTGAGGCCATCGTTCTCGATTCGCGCCTGCAGGAGCGGTTGCAATTGCAGGGGCAAGTCAGCATCCTCTCCCGCGTATGCTGCCACGTCGGCAACCGGTACTTCGTCCATCCGCTTCTGGTTTTTGCCCTTGCCAATGAGTGAGTCGATCTTGGTCGTGGTGTGATCGAGGTAACGACTGGCAAGATGATCGAGATTGTGTGTGCGGTCGCCGGCATCGAGCAAGTAGCTGGCAAGCATCGTGTCGAAGGTAATGCCCTGCAGTTCGATGTCCGCCCCTAGGAGCACGACATAGTCGTACTTCAAATTCTGTCCAATTTTAGCGATCGAGGGGTTTTCGAGGATCGGCCGCAGCTTGTCGGCGACCACAGTGGGGTCAAGCACCCTCTCACCCGCGGGACCCAGCACGGGGATGTAGTAGCCCTCGCCGGGTTGGTAGGCCAAGGCATATCCCACGATGGCTGCGGCGCGTGGGTTCACATCAGTTGTCTCAGTATCGACCGCAATCAGCTCTTGTTTCGCCAAGTCAGCGATTAAGTTGTCGAGTGCTGCCAATGTGTCGACAAGGTGATAGTTGGCCGTGGGTCGCAGGACCTTCGCATGATTGCTGCTGCGATGGCCATCTAGCTGGGCCGCACGCTCGCCTAACGAACGAAAGCCAAAACCATGAAATAACTCAGCAAGCCGATCGTGATCGACGCCGCCAACTTTGGAAGCAGCCCAATCGGGGGCGATGGGGACTTTGGTATCAAGACGCACAAGCTGCTGTGAAAGTAAAGCCTGTTCTCGGAACTCCAGCAAATTCTCGCGGCGGCGTTTGGCTTTCACTTCGTGAGCGTGATCAAGCACGGCTTCCAACGTGCCGTAGGTGGCGAGTAATTCCTGTGCGGCCTTGGGACCGATGAGCGGCACGCCGGGGACATTGTCGACTTTGTCTCCCACCAACGATTGAAAATCGACGACCTGCTCGGGGAGTATCCCCCAATCTTCGGCCAGCGCCTGGGCGTCGTACTCCGTGTTCTTTCGGATGTTTAATAGGGAGACGTGCTTGGTGATCAACTGTCGACAATCTTTGTCGCCCGTCACCACCAGGCAGTTCGCGGCCTGCTCGTCGCAAAGCCGGGCTAGAGTTGCCAACACATCGTCTGCCTCGAACCCAGCACTGGCTAGCACGGGGATTGCCAGGGCATCGAGCACCTCGCGGATTTTTGGGATTTGCGATCGCAATGCTTCTGGCATTTCACCGCGATCCGCTTTGTAGGCATCGAACAGATCGTGGCGAAACGTAGGCCCCGGCAGGTCAAAAGCGCAGACGAGTCCGTCGGGCCGACGCGTTTCGAGCAACTGCAGCATGTCGCGGACGAAACCGTACACCGCTCCGACCGGTTCGCCACTGGGGCTAGTCATTTCGGGCAACGCGTGAAAAACCTGGAAAATCAGCGAATGGGAGTCCACCGCGCAGATGTTCCAATCGCGGATATCCGTGGGCTCACTCGCTTGGCCGGTTTCCGATTTAAGCTCAGTTTTGGTGCCCGTGTTATCAAGCGATTCCATGCCTGGTAATGACGTTTGTCGGGGTGATGAGGGCATGTTGGAGGGACTTCAGGTGAATGATTGCATCAAGGAGGTCCGCAGAACGCATTTCCTTGGCCCCTCGCGCGAAATCCTACGGCGTTCTGGCTGAACCTGTCAAGCTACCTGAAGTGCTCTTCACGCATTTCTTGACACTCCGTAATCCCGCAATTAAGCTCGACTTAGGGCAAAAAGAAGCGGCACTGTCCCAGGCCAGTTGGGCTGACACATAGTATCGCTGCCAGTGGTTGCAGGCTAGAATCGACTTCTCGATGTGCCTATTCTAATCGGCAACAGTCTTTCGGAAACAGAACTTTGGTACTCAACTATGGCTTCTCGCGACAGTCAAACTACACAGATAGTTCTCATTGTTTTCATTATCCTCACCCTCCTGCTGAGCGTGGTGCTGGTGATGGTCAACAACGCACGCAAGACCGCCCTAGCCCGCGCCCAAGATGCGGATAGCAAGGCTCAAGCTGCCAACAGTGCGGCGCGCGATGCGCAGTCCGAGGCCAACAACTACAAGCAATGGCTCGGCTACCCGGAGTCGGACAATCTGCAAACGTTGCAAACAAGATTCGCTGAAGATATCCTCGGCAATGAAGAACAGAAAGTGGAAAGTCGCTGGGGCAAGAGCTTCGAGTTGGCCAATCGCAACTACCGCCACATCCTGGATAGTTTCTTCGAGGAGAATCGCAAACTCGCCCAGAGCGAATCTGACGCCAAGGCGCAACTTAAGAAGCTCAATCAAGACCTCTTGGCCACTCAAAGCCAAATGGAGAAACAGATCGCGCAGTACCGGGAAGAAGCCAAGCAGGCCGAGGCCGATAAAGAGTCGCTCCGCAATGAGTTCAATAGCAGCCGCGATCAGACGAACGCAGAGAAGCAAGAAATCGCCGATCAGTTGGCCGAGCAGCGCGTCAAAATCGACGAAATGGTCGCCAGTAACGAGCAAGCCCAAGACGAGTTGCGTGACAAGATTTCTAAACTGGAACGAGTCATAGAAATTCTCAAGAGCAAAACAGCTATTCCCGATCCCTACGCCCAGCCAGAAGATGGCCGCATCGCTTGGGTGAACCAGCGAGAAGGAAAGGTATGGATCAACCTGGGCTCTGAGGACCAACTTCGCCCGCAGGTGACCTTTAGTGTCTACAGTGGAGATGCGAATGACGTGAACGCGGCCGAATCCAAAGGTAGCATCGAGGTGGTTCGTATTCTTAGCGAACACATGGCCGAGGCAAGAATCACCAACGATCGGTCGGTTCGCCCACTAATGGAAGGCGACAAAATCTACAGTCAGGTGTGGAACCGTGGCCGAGAGGTGGGTTTCGCGATCACTGGTATTATCGACCTCAATAACGACAAGACTGACGACACCGAGTTACTGAAACGCATTATCCAACTCAACAATGGCAAGGTTGATGCCGTTCCGACCGAAGCGGGCGAAATCGATGGGCAAATGACCGTCGATACCCGATATCTCATTCTCGGCAAACACCCTGAAGACGATCGCGAATCTTCGGAAGCCTCTCGCGCGGCATACCAAAAAATGAGCGCCGACGCGGATACGCTCAATGTCGAGGTAATCACGCTCGAAGATTTTCTGAGCCTGATGGGTTGGCAGGCAGAACACCGAGCGGTCAAAATCGGCAAAGGCTCACGTCCAGAGGACTTTCCCGCTCGTTCGGTGAAAGACTACAAGCCGCGTATTCTCAACACCAGCAAAGACTTCTTCCGCCCACGGAAGCCGCAGCCCAGTTACTAAGAACCGTGACTAAGAACCGTTAAGGTTGGCTTGGTTCTGGGTCACTAGGGCGGCGAAACGTCGTAGCAACTGCTGCGATTGGGGTGCGGGGCGGCAGTGCTTAGCAAACACGTCGATTGTCGAACCTGCAATTTTTTCGACATATTGCGGATACGCCATCACACGCTCGAGGAAAGTCGCCAGCTCCAGCTCTGGGTGAAACTGAGTGCAGTAGATGGGCGCGTCAACGAGCTTGAACGCTTGGTTGGCGACTAATTCCGATGACGCAAGCAGTATCGCATTCGGTGGTAGCTGGACCACATGATCCTCATGGCCGGCCAACCCCAGAAACGGATCGTCGAGCGAACCAAACAGCGGATCACTTGCCCCAGAGTCAGTGAGCGTTAGCTCAATGGTTCCCAACTCCGCGTTTGCTGGATCATTGATGCAGCGGCCTCCCAGCGCCCTGGCCATTGCCTGAAAGCCCCAACACGACGCGAAGGTCGGCTTGCGTGAATCGGCCAGCCAGTGCAGATCGGCGAGTGCCGTGTCGAGCCAATCACCTTCGCCGGCGGCGGAATAGTTGCCGCTGCCGCCAATCAATACTGCATCGACCGCTTGCAATCGCTCGCTTGATACTCGTTCGGTCAGCAGATCCAGGTAGTCGATAGCTTCTACCGGGCAATTGATCGCGCGCGCGAAGCAGCAGACTTCTTGCATTCGGATCGGGTCATCTGCGTCGCGGACTTGCAGCAGCAGATAGCGGAGTGGGTGCGCGTTGCTCATCCAGCCACCGAGGCAGATTGTTGTGATGTCGCCACTTCGGCGGTGACAAACTCGATGCTTTGCAGCAAGGTCTCAGCCAGTCTGTCGAGTTCGTCGGCGCTGATGGTCAGCGGTGGCATGATCACCAAGGTGTCACGTAGCGGGCGCAGCCAAACGCCCCGTCGCAGAGCATCGCGACAGATCCGAGCGGCCATCCGCTGGTCTGGCGCGAAGGGCACGTCGTTGCCCGGCGTAGCGGTCAATTCCACCGCGGCAATCAATCCCTGTTGGCGAGTATTGGCGACGTGCGGATGAGCGGCCAGTTTTTCTAGCCACATTGCCAGCTGCCCTGCCCTCTCGGGCAATTGTTCCACGATTTGCTCTTCTGCTAAAATGTCGATCGTTGCCAGCGCTGCGGCCGCCGCTAGTGGATTGCCTCCGTAGGTATGGCCGTGCATGAACGAGCGACCGCTGTCCGCATTCCCTAGGAAAGCGTTGTAGATTTTTGGGTGCGTAATTACCGCTGAAAGTGGCAGGTACCCGCCTGTGATACTTTTTCCCAAGCAAAGAATGTCGGGCACCACATCTTCGTGGTCGCAGGCGAACAGCTTTCCAGTGCGCCCAAAGCCGGTAACAATCTCGTCGGTAATCAAAAGAACATCGTACTTTTTGGTCAGTTCTCGCACGCCGCGAAGATATCCTGACGGATGAAACACCATCCCCGCCGCCGCCTGGATGAGCGGTTCCAACACGAACGCAGCAATCTCCTGGTGCCGCTCCCGCAGCACGTCTTCCAACTGTGCGAGAAAGTGCTCCACGGCTTGCGGTTCTTCAACCCCCTCGGGAAGCTCCCGCGGATCAGGGGCCGGCAACCGCACGACCTCGAACAACAGCGGCTCGAAGAGCTCGTGAAAACGCGCGATGCCGCCGACACTGGCGCTGCCGAGTGTGTCTCCATGATAAGCCTGGCCGAGGGCGAGGTACTTGGTCTTTTCCGGCTGCGGCTGTTCGCACTGCAACCAATATTGAAACGCCATCTTTAGCGCGATCTCGGTGGCCGAAGAACCGTCGCTGCCAAAAAACACATGTTGCAAATCGCCGGGCGTGATTTCGGCCAGTCGCTTCGCCAACCTTGCCGGCGTGCTATTGCCCATGCCCAACGAAGTGCTGTGCGCTACGCGGTCCAGCTGCTCACGAATCGCCTGGTTGATCTGCGGATGCCCATGCCCCAGCAAATTGCACCACATGCTACTCACGCCATCGAGATAGCGGTTGCCCTCGATGTCATAAAGCCAAACCCCTTCAGCCCGTTCGACGACCAGGGGCTCGTACTCCGCCATTTGGGTGAACGCGTGCCAATGGTGGTGGCTGTCCCAGTGGGTGAGTTCGGAGTTCGTCGTCATTCGGTTACCACACGACTTCAACAGGTGTGCCCACTTCAACTCCCAGCATGATTTTCGCACTATCGTCGACGATCGCGATTTCCAAATGATCGTGCGAGCCAATCACGGCGACCAGTGTCATGGGGGGCTGGTCCGCGCAGCTATCGAAGATGCTTCGGGTCTCGTGGTCGTCGCAGCGCACGGCAACCGAGTCATCACTGGGAACCTCGGCAAGCATCTCGCGGGTGATGTTGGTGACGAGGTTGCCCTGCGCATCAACCGACACGATTTCGCCTGTAATTCGATTCGCCACGTTCATTGCTCCGCACTAGGCGGCCTGTTGAAGTCCGTCGTGAGGCGGTCTCTGTTTCTCGGGATCCAGCTCCGAGCAAACGTTTGCCGCCACAAATGTCTCGGTATCCCGCCGTGGTAAAAGTTTCCCATGCCGGATCACCAAAAAAACTGGCTTGAATTAATTCGCTCCATCATAATGGGCACAGCATGAGCCGCCAACCGTCTGAGCAGGCTGTTCGCGCTGTGCAAATCGTGGTGTGGTGCTCGGTGTAATATCCAGTTATTTCTGTGCTGCGACCACCTGGCTGCTGGGGCATTCAGAGCAAGCTCAGGAAATCGCATGTCATTGATATTGCTATTTCAGCAACGCTCACACAAACGCGCTTTTTAATTCCAAAATCACCCGCATTTTGCCACACATCTTTCGCCGTTTCACCGCAATCGCAGGTGCATTCTTCGAGAGGTGCTGCAAAACTCGCCGAATAATGAGAATTCAGCCGTGGGTAGTGATTCGGCAGGACGCAGTTCACGATTCGTGAAGGTGAGTCGCCAGCCAACTCCACCACGTTTTACAGTATTTGCAGAGAAGTTTCAGCAACTATTTTTGGCCACTGCTTCGCCAAGTTAGTGTTCGCTGAAGGAACTGGAATTTTGCCGTTGAGTGGGTGTAAACGCGTGTAAACGGGGACAGCCACCCTACGTGGTCTCCCTTCTAATTTCGCAACGGCTTCTTTGGAAACGCTTTACAGCAAGTATTCCTTCGGCTGGCTGTCCCCATGTTGCCCCATGTTGCCCATCGAAATACTCTTCCGCGTTCCAGTTGTATTTGTCGTGCCAGGCGCGGTTGGTAACATTGACGGCGAAAAATGCTGCACAGCAAAGCAGGGCGATGGCGATGATGAGGAGACGCAGGATGTTTACTTTGGAGTTTCCGTTTCCTCCCGCTGTTGTGCCTGCTCTTTTTTCTCCCGAGCTTCTCGAGCTTTGCGGGCAGCGATTTCTGCATCCAGCTTTTTCCTTTTCTCTTCCGGTGATCCCACCCAAGAAGCCCACCGGTCTAGTTCAGCACGAGCTTCATCGAGTGATTCGCCATGTTTCTCGAGCCACTCAACAAGATTTCTATAGTGTTCCCTTTGATTCAGTGATCCAGTTTTCCCTCGGCTCTCTTCACGGACTAGCACGTGAGCTAATTTCATCGCTCCTTTGTGCTTGTAGATTGTTGGATCCGCTCCAGCTTTCAAGAGCATTAAAGCAATATCATATTGCCCTCCCCAGCTTGCAGCCCGCATGGGCAAAGTTCTTCCTTTAGCCAATTGGTTCAAATCAGCCCCTTTGTCGATGAGCAGTTGGATCCTTCGTTCTTTATTGGGCAGTCCATGAGTAATCAATATCGCAATTGGAGTATCGTTGTTGCCAATCGCTGATTTCTGCACGAGATTTGGATCGCCTCCATGATCGAAAACGGCTTGGAAATGCTCGAACGATTTGGAGCGGGTGACGAGATGGGTCACGGAAGTCCCCTTGAATGTTGCTGGTTTCTCAGTGCCTAGGTCGCTAGTGAAAATCACATTGGGATTTGCACCACGTTCCAGCAAACGCTTAAACCGTGCCAACTTGCCGTCCGGCCAAGCCCACATCAGCGGTGTCATATTTCCTTTGCCCTTGACGTTTACATCGGTACCTGCTTCCACGAGCCGATCGATCTCATTGATATCATTCGCCTCAATCGCTTTGCACAAAGCAATTACCTGCGGATCCTCGAAATACTCTTCCGCATTCCAGTTGTATTTCTCGTGCCAAGTGCGGTTAGCAACTTTGACGGCGAATAATGCTGCACAGCAAAGCAGAGCTATAGCAATGATGAGAAGTCGCATTTTGAAACTCGCTCGGTGTCGGATGAAAAATGCTCTCGCCTTAGGGAAGCTCGTGACCGAATATATCGTCGCCACTTTCAGTGTTCGTTTCAGAAAGCAAACCGTACAAGTAGGCTGGACGCAAGTGAGAGAGACCTAGTCCCGGCACTTCAAATAGTACAGTCCAGGGAAAAACTAGCTCTAGCACTCCGAATGACACATTATAGGGTCCATCCATAGGCACCCGTTCTCCAATCGCGCTAGGAGCCACCAGAGGAGTCAAATCCTGGAAGAAACTCAATATGTCCCAATCATCAATGTAGAAGGCTTTGACCTTCTTAATGCTCTTATTGGGGCCAACCTCTCTAGCATAGCCGGGTGCCATGCCCACGGAGGCAACGACGTGGGCATGCGGAATCACGTGGGTCATCAATCCCATCGTCGCATCAAACTCCCCTCGGTCGGTTCATCGAAAGGCGTCAGTGTGGCAGACTCGCCCTATCGATCGCCAGTGGCTCATCGGCTCCCGTCTGCCAACTGGCGGCGCTCGACCACGGCCAATCGATGGCACGTTCGACCAGTCCGCGCCGGAGCGGATTGTCGTGCACGTAAGCGATCTTCTCGTGAATGTCACGCAATGAACGCAAGTTGCGATCGTACCCGCCACCCCGCTGCCAGAAGCGATAAGATTCTTTCCCACAAGGCTGTCGGTCGAGCAGGGTGGGCAGATATTCGGGCGCGTGTTGCTGCAGCCAGTTCAGTGCTTTCTTCGAAGTCGATTGTTTCACCGTGGAGAGGAGGTGCGATATTTTCGTCTTTCCCAACGGGAGCAGTACCAGATGGACGTGTTCCGGCATGACTACGTAGGCCCACAGGTCGAACATGCTTCTATCGCGGCCAAGTTGCAGTGCTGCAAGAAACCAACGTCGAGAGCGATCGCGGCCCAACAGGGGCAGACGTCGGTAGCAGGAAAACGTCAGGAAATGGGCGTCTCCCGGTTGGTCATAGCGACGGCATTTTTTGCGATGTGGCATTCCCTGATTCTGGTGGAAGTCAAGTGCGATTGCAATTAACTCCACCTGGATTCGCATGCCCACGTCGTTGCCTCCGTGAGCATGGCACCCGGCTCGTACTCTATGTCCGTTTGTGGCGTTATCGAATTCTCGACGCCTTCTCGAAATAGTCGTACGGGAACACACTGTCTTGGCTCGCAGATCAAGTGGAATCGCCGGGCTGGTTTTGTGAGAGACTTCATCACGCTTCGCTTTTCGGTTTTTCACAGCAGAAGGGGCTAGTTTACGCCGCACTAAGCATCTCCTCCGGTTTCGCCTCGGCCGGCGTGAGCACGTCGCCTCCTGCTCTCGGCCGCGCGTCCTGTCTTTCTTCTGCAGCGCATTTTCGATATCTTGGCCGCTAGGATGACTCAATTTCTCTCACTCACGACGCTTGTGGTGAAGGACTACGGCGAAGCCATTGACTTCTTCGTCGAGAAGCTGGGTTTTGAACTGCTTGAAGACAAAGAACTTCCCGCGGCAGGGAAACGCTGGGTAGTGGTCGCACCCCCGGGGGCGAAGGAATCGGGGTTATTGTTGGCCCGCGCTGTGGGCGACGAACAAGTCGCGCGCGTCGGTAATCAAACTGGCGGACGCGTCTTTCTGTTCCTGAAAACCGACAACTTTTGGCGTGATTATCGGAACTATTGCAAGCGAGGGGTAACGTTTGTTGCTAAACCACGCGAGGAAAGCTACGGCACGGTAGCCGTCTTTTCAGACCTCTACGGCAACTTGTGGGATTTGCTGAGTCACGAGGAGTAGTTGCCGATCCAGAAAACACGCGAACCGGCAAAGGCGTTTAATTCTTGCCCTGGGCCACTAGCTCCAAGCAGAGTTCGCGAAATCGCCCTGGGTCGACATTCGGGTTTTTCTTTTTCGCCTGGCCGATGAGGGCACCAACCGCTTGATGTTTTCCGCCCTGGACATCGGCGACTATTTTGGGGTTGGCGTCGAGAAGTTCCTGGCACAAGGCAACCAGGGCCGACTCGTCGACTTGTTCGATGCCGAGTTGCTCGATCGCAGCGGCGACGTCGATCTTGTCGGCAAGCATGAGGTCAAAGGCGTCTTGACTTCGTGCTTTGGGGAGTTTATTTTCGTTGACCGCCGTGATCAGTTCGGCGAGACGTGCCGCGGGCAGGCCGAACTCCCCGATGGTGATTTCTTGTTCTTTGAGGATTCGCAAGATGTCCTGTGTGACCCAATTGCAAGCCGCTTTGTAATCGCTGCTCTTTTCGGCTGCTGTGAGGAAATAGTCGAGCACTTCGCGACCTTGGTTCACCAGCACGGCGGCGTCGTAGGGTGAGAGGCCGTGGTCTTGGCTAAGCCGCGAGCGGCAGGCGGCGGGGAGTTCGACGAGCGACGCGCGGACTTTTTCCACTTCCTCTGGTGTGCAGAGTACAGGCACGAGGTCGGGGTCTGGGAAATAGCGGTAGTCGCTGGATTCTTCTTTGCTGCGTTGGCCGAGTGTCTTGCCGGCATTGTCATCCCACCCGCGTGTTTGTTTGGGTGCCTCTCCCAGTTTTTGACCCGTTTCTTGCCAGACGCGATACTGCCGCTCCGCTTCGTAGTCGATAGCCCGCTCAACGGCGCGGAAGCTGTTCATGTTCTTGATTTCGACAATCGGCGTGGCTACTTTTCCGCCATCTTGCTCGATGTGCAGGTTTACATTCGCATCGCAGCGTAAACTTCCTTCTTGCATATTGCAGTCGGAAACGGCGATGTACTGCAGCAGAAGCTTCAGCTCTTCGAGGTAGGCTCTCGCTTCGGCGGCGCTGCGCATGTCGGGTTCGGAGACGATCTCGAGCAGTGGCGTGCCAGTACGGTTGAGATCAATTTCGCTGTCAGCGCGGCCGTGCGCTTCGTCGTGGGTGCTCTTGCCCGCGTCGTCTTCCAGGTGCGCGCGGGTGATGCCAATGCGCTTCGGTTCAAATCGGTCTTTTGCGTCGCTGATCTCGAGCCAACCATCTTGCGACATCGGCAAATCGAATTGGCTGATCTGATAACCCTTAGGCAGATCGGGGTAAAAATACTGCTTGCGGTCCCACTTGGTGAACGCGGGAATCTCGCAGTTGATCGCCACCGCAGTTTTCAAGGCCAGCTGATAAGCCTCGCGGTTCATCATCGGCAAGCTCCCCGGCATGCCGATGCACACTGGGCAAGTCTGAGTATTCGGCTCGGCACCAAATTGCGTACTGCACCGGCAAAACAGCTTGCTTAGAGTGGCAAGCTGCACGTGAACTTCCAGGCCGATGATGGTGGTGTAAGTTTGTGGCATGTTATTTGAGAATTGCCCGCGGATGACGCGGATGAAACGCGGAAAGTGTTATCCTGTGTGGTGCTTAGTGAGAGCCAGACGCTTGTATTGGAGTTTAGGATGATGGCCAAAATTGGCTAGTAGACCCAGGGGTAGCCTGGTGGCGTTCAAGTAATTGAGAGTCTGTGCAGTGTTATTGTCTATGAGTTCGGAAAGTGCCTTGATCTCAAGAAGTATTTGATCGAAACAAATGAAATCAGCTTCATATTGCTTCTTGATAATTTGCCCCTTGAAATCTATGCGTAGCTTGGGTTTTGAGACAAAGGGAATACCGCGTGTGGTGAACTCGATTTCTAAACATTCGTGATAGACCGGCTCCAAAAATCCGCAACCGAGCTCGTTGTATACCGCGAAGCACGCTCCGAGAACTGCATAGCTCTCGTCTTCCAGCATCAATTTTCCCATGCAGGTAGTTTCTGTTTACTGTGTGGTTCTGCCAAATTCCATCCACGATTGATCCGCGCAATCCGCGGGCGATATTCACACTGCCCTAAGTACTAGGTCTACGGGTGTGCCAATTGGTTGCTTGTTGGTACATGTGGGCGCCGCGTAGCAGGGTTTCTTCGGCGAGTGGTGGGGCTTGGAGTTGTAGGCCGATGGGGAGGCCCAATTTGCTGTAGCCGCAGGGTAGGCTGATGCCGGGGAGGCCCGCGAGGTTGGCGCTGACGGTGTATAGATCGACCAAGTACATCGAAAGCGGGTCATCGGCCAATTGGCCCAACTTGAAAGCAGGTTCAGCGGTGACGGGGCCGGCGATTAAATCCACATCTTCAAACGCGTTGTCAAAGTCCTGGCGGATCAAGCGTCGAACTTTCAGTGCTTTGAGATAGTAGGCGTCGTAGTAGCCGGCACTGAGCGCATAAGCACCGAGCATGATGCGGCGTTTGACCTCGTGGCCAAAGCCCTCGGCGCGCGACTGACAGTACATATCGACCAACGCATTGTCAGTGGGTTCGGCTGGTTTTTGGGTGGTGCGGTGGCCGTAATGTACGCCGTCGTAGCGGGCGAGATTACTCGATGCCTCGCTAGGGGCAATCACGTAGTAGGTTGCGACCGCGTACTTGCTATGTGGTAAAGATATTTCCTTCACTGTTGCGCCGAGTGATTCGTAAACTTGGATCGCATCGCGAGCGGCGGTCTCGACTTCGGGGTCGAGACCCTCGGCAAAATGTTCACGCACCACACCAAGCCGCAGGCCTTCGAGTGGTCGCTCTAGGGTGGCTGTGTATTCCGGAACAGCCACATCAAGCGAAGTGGAGTCGAGCGGGTCGTGGCCAGCAATGGTTTCGAGCAGGAGCGCCGTTTCTTCAATCGTGTTGGCCAGCGGGCCCACTTGGTCAAGGCTGCTGGCGAAGGCGACCAGCCCGAAGCGGCTCACCCGGCCATAGGTGGGTTTCAGGCCGACGACTCCACAGAGTCCCGCCGGTTGTCGTATCGATCCCCCCGTGTCAGTGCCAATCGAGAGCGGAGCCATTCCTCCGGCGACACAAGCTGCCGCGCCACCACTGGAGCCCCCGGGCGCACGCTCCAAGTCCCACGGATTGCGGGTGACTTGGTACGCCGAGTTTTCGGTCGAGCCGCCCATGGCGAACTCGTCCATGTTTGTGCGACCGATAAGCACGGCATCGGCGGCCTTGAGTTTTCTTACGACAGTGGAGTCGTAGGGTGGGCGGAAGTTCTCCAACATCTTGGAGGCACAAGTCGTTTGCGTCAGGCTGTCGCAAAGAACATCCTTCACCGCGACTGGCAGGCCTGCGAGCTTGCCAAGAGATTCACCCGACTGACGGCGTTGGTCGATGTCGGCGGCGCGAGCCAGAGCAGTCTCGGGATCAACGTACAAGAACGCGCCGATTTCTGTGTCCACCGCTTCGATGCGGTCGAGAAACGCGCGGGTTAGTTCAACGGACGAGAGTTGGCCTTGGTCGAGCAGCTTCAACAGCGACGTAGCGGACTGCTCGGTGAGGGACATGGTAGTAGGCTACGGTTTGCGTTAGTCGCCCAGCACGGGGGGCACTAGGTAACATTCGCCGTTGTGGTTGGGGGCGTTAGCGAGTGCCTTGTCGCGAGGCAGGCTGGGACTCAGAACATCGTCGGCGAAGACATTGTGCAACTCGACTGCATGTGCCATGGGTTCGACATCGTCGGTGTCGACCTCGCCCAGCTGATCGACATAGCCGACTATCTGCGCCAGCTCTGTGGTAAGCGTGTCGAGTTCTTCATCCCCCAGCCGAAGGCGAGCGAGTAGCGCTACTTTTTCAACATCAACTCGCGTGATGGCCATTGGGTGGGGGCATCCTACTTCACGGCTGGCTTGGTGGGCACTTTGAACGGTGCGTTTCGGACGATCTTCGTCACTCCGCCGGAGCGGATGCACTGTGTGCAGGCGTAGATCGTCTTGTGCGTCCCGTTTTTGGTCGTGACCCGCACACGTTGCAGGTTGGGCTTGAACTTGCGGCGCGTAATGCCCGTGATTTTCGTACCCACCCCGCCAAGGTATTTCTTCTTACCGCGGGTCGTTACGGAGTTGCCCAGTTGGGCGCCTTTGCCACATACTTCACATTGTCGGGCCATTGGTTTGGTCCTTTGAATTTCCTGTGTCTACGAAACCGCAAGCGATGTCGACAACTACATAACGACAAATGCGGTAGCCCCGCAGTATAAGGGGTTAGGGCCAGAGACTCAATGGAGCATGGCCAAAACTTGCTCTGCCAGGGCGGAGTTGGTGGCGATCGCTTCTTGGCTGTGAACGGACGGTTGGCCTTGCCAGTCAAAAAACCGGCCCCCCGCTTCTTCAATCACTGGCTGCACGGCCGCGGCGTCCCACAAATTCAGCTTTGGGTCGATCATGATTTCGGCACGCCCAGTGGCGACAAGCAGGTAGCCAAATGCATCGCCCCATGTGCGACTGATGCGGCAGGCATTTTGGATGCGGTCGTAGACCGGCCGGGCGTCGGTCGGCCGGTCTGTGGAAAATGCCTTCACCGAGGTGGTCAAAAATACTGCATCGTCGAGCTTCTCGACGCCGGAGACGGCGCACCGTCGCGCTTCCGATTTGCCTACTTTGTGCCAACACCCGCCGCCCCGAGCTGCGTACACCATTTCTCCCGCAGCGGGTGCGAAGATCACGCCTATCTGTGCAACATCATCGTGCAACACTGCGACCAGCGTCGTATACAACGGCACGCCGGAGACGAACGACTTGGTGCCGTCGATCGGATCAAGGACCCAGCGGTAGCCACTTGTGCCGGGAGTCTCACCAAATTCTTCGCCGAGGATCGCGTCGTCGGGAAATTTCTCTTGGATTCGCTCGCGCAGCAGCTTTTCCGCTCCGCGGTCGGCAGCGGTGACTGGCGAACCGTCGGACTTGCGCTCGACGTCGAGTTCGCTGGCTCGAAAAAGCTCAAGCGTCTGCTCCCCCGCCTGGTGGGCAATTTCGACGGCGTGACCGAGTCGTGAATCAAGTTCGTCTAAATTTTGGAAGGTCATAACCTATTAGAATAGCACAGGCCCTCCGTTTTGTATGCCACTCTTCACGCCGACAAAGGGTTGCTTGATGTCGAGAATCGGCCACATACTCAATATGCCTGCCCAAAACCCAGGAAGCGACTTTTGAAAGTAGTATTGGCATAGTGGAGGCGAAAAGGGCTACAATAATTCATGCTGCGAAGCGTACTCTCTCTGTGGGGAGTGTATTGCCCACCTGATCGACAAAGTGGAGGGTCTCTCAAATGCGGAATCGAACCATAGGATTTACCCTTGTCGAACTTCTGGTGGTGATCGCTATTATTGGCGTTCTGGTCGCCCTGCTCCTGCCCGCCGTTCAGGCCGCGCGAGAAGCCGCGCGTCGGACACAGTGCATCAACCATCTGAAGAATCTGACACTGGGCATGGTCAATCACGAAAGTACTTTTGGGCGTTTGCCTGCTTCGGGTTGGAAGGGAAATTGGACCGCCGACCCCGACCGCGGCACAGGTCCTGAACAACCGGGCGCATGGTTGTTTGGTATCTTGCCCTTCATCGAGCAGCAGGCGCTGGCTGATTTGGGCGCAGGCCAAACGGGCACCGCTCGCTTCGAAAGTCTGCAGCGGCGCGATGCAACGCCGATTTCGCTCATGAACTGCCCTTCGCGCCGCGATGGCGGACCCTATTCTGTTGAGTCCACAGTACTCAACGGCGACGGTATGGGCGGTATGTCCACCTACTCACAAACACTCGTTGCACGCGGAGACTATGGGGCCAGTGTCGGCGACGAAAGCCGGTACGACAGCCGATGTCTCGGCGTGAGCCCTTCCGACTACGAGACGGTTCCACGAGGTTTCCCTCCCACGACCGACACATTTTCCGGAATCACCTTCTGCGGCAATGCCGTCCAGTTGCGACAGGTCACCGATGGGCTGAGCAACACCATCGCGCTTGGCGAAAAGTACATTCCCGTGGCCGTTTACGAGAACGATGAGTTTTGGGAAGCCGACGACTGGAGCATGTACTGCGCTTTTCAAGACGACTCGGTGCGCTCGACGTTCTACAGCGGCAAGACTATTACACACATTCCTCGGTCCGACACAGAAACCGTGAGGAACAACAACATCGCCCGCGAGTTGTTCGGCAGCGCTCATCCCTCGGGTTGCATTTTCTCGATGTGCGATGGCTCTGCCGATCAGATTAGTTTTGATATCGACGCAGAAACCTTTCGCCAGTTGGGGCATCGTTCCGACGGCGGGGCGACGAAGGCTAACTAAGTCTTCCAGAGGAGCAGACATTCATGGAAATTCTCAACGCTGCTCACCCGCGAGGGCCCTTTCGGACTGCCTTATTGGATTTCGACGGAACGCTTTCTTTGCTGCGACGGGGTTGGCAGCAAGTCATGATCCCGATGGCTGTCGAGCATCTTGCGGCGACAACTACTTCGGAAACGGAGCCACAACTTCATTCGGTAGTCGAAGAATTTGTGACGCGGCTCACCGGCAAACAAACGATTTATCAAATGATCCAGCTGGGGGTCGAGGTCGAGAAACGAGGTGGAGTGCCGTCGGACCCGCTAGACTACAAGCGAGAATACCATGAGCGCCTTTGGAGCCAGGTGCAAGAGCGGATCAAGTCCGTCGAGGAGGGGAGAACGACGGCTGAATCAATGACCGTGCCTGGTTCGGCGCAGTTGTTGCAAAAACTTACTGCTTGTGGTGTCGATTGTCACTTGGCATCCGGAACGGATGAGCCCTATGTTCTTGCCGAAGCTGCCCTATTGGGTTTAGATCAGTATTTTGAAGGAAGAATCTACGGTGCCCGTGACGACTTTCAGAACTTTTCCAAGGCCAAGGTCATCGAGCGAATCCTCCGCGAGGCGGGTATGCCGGGCTCGCGCATCCTCGGCTTGGGGGACGGGTTTGTCGAGATTGAGGAAATCAAGCGAGTGGGTGGTCTGGCAATCGGTGTAGCCAGCAACGAGTTCACGCGTAGCGGAATCGACTCTTGGAAACGCGCTCGCCTGGCCGAGGCTGGAGCTGACATAATCCTCGCCGACTATGGCGAACTCGAAGCACTTTGTGACAGATTGCAAATCTGCGCCGCTTGAACTATCGAGATAGAGTCACCAAGAGCATTCAACGAGTCGATCTGAATCTTCTCCCGCGAGCCGCCATGCCTTATCGCCAGTTTGACCGATCACGTGTTTCCATGCGGCCACTCGCTGAGCGAGTGCACAAGAAGCACATCGAGCGCGACCACATCTCAATTGAATCTCTACCGGGCCATCTTTCTGAGGCTTCGCAGGAGCAGATCGCGGAGTGTGCGGCGCGAATTCGAGCGGCGCGCGAAAGCAACAGTGCAGTGATGATGGCGTTCGGTGCCCATGCGATTAAGAATGGCCTCGCGCTGGTATTGGCCCGGCTAGTGGACAACGGCTGGGTGACGCACTTGGCCACCAACGGAGCGGGGGTGATTCACGATTGGGAGTTTGCTTTTCATGGCCAGAGTTGCGAAGACGTACAGCGTATGGTTCAGCACGGCCAATTTGGAAATTGGCAAGAGACAGGATTCTACCTCAATCTGGCGATCAACATTGGAGCCTACGAAGGTAAGGGCTATGGCGAATCTGTCGGGGCCCTGATCGAAAACGAGGAGTTGACGATTCCTTCAGTCCAGCAGCTGCGTGAATCGGTGCAGCGCGACTTGGATGCCGAACCTGGGCGCTCCGCTGCCGCCGCTGATTTGCTGCAAGTTGTTCAAGAGTTTCAGTTGGGCAGCGGAGTGATGTCGATTGGCCATGCCTGGAAACGCTTTAGCCTGCAAGCGGCTGCCTTTCGCGCACAAGTGCCCCTCACGGGGCATCCTATGCTAGGTCACGACATCATCTACAATCACCCCATGAACCAAGGTGCCTCCGTCGGCCGCACCGCAGAACGTGATTTCCTCACGTTCGCCGAGAGCGTGAGTCAGCTGTCCGGCGGAGTGTATCTCTCTATCGGCTCAGCAGTGATGAGCCCCATGGTATTCGAAAAGTCGCTTTCTATAGCGCAGAATGTTGCCCTGGGCCAGGGGAGCCGAATCGAGGACTTCTTCATCCAGGTCGTGGATTTGGCCAAGTCGGACTGGGACTGGTCCCGGGGCGAACCGCCGGAAGACAACCCGGCGTACTATCTCCGCTACAATAAATCGTTTAGCCGCATGGGCGGCACGATGCAGTATTTACAAGCCGACAATCGCGACTTTCTCCTTGCCTTGCTGCACGAATTGGAGCCGTCCACGGCTTAGCTCATGCTTTCCACCCAACGCCTCGAATCCATTCTCGCTGCCCTTCCGCAACTGCACATTGGGCTCGTCGGCGATCTGTTCCTTGACCGCTACCTTGAGTTCGAGCTGGGCGGTGAAGAATGCTCACTCGAAACGGGTCTTGCGGCGTTTCAGATCAGTAGCGTCCGCAATCAACCCGGCGCGCTGGGCACGGTGATGAGCAATCTGGCAGCGCTGGGTGTTGGGCGGATGACTCCCGTCACGGTGATCGGCGACGATGGTCACGGATTTGACTTGCTGCGTTCGCTTGAGGCACTGCCGATCACCGCGGACCATATTTTCAAACGCGAGGGACGCCTTACGCCCACTTACACCAAACCCCTGGGAGTATCCGCCGATGGCGTGTCAGTAGAACAGAACCGGCTCGACATCTGCAGCCGCGAACCGCTCGATCCCGGTGCCGTGGCGGCAGTGGTTGGCAGTCTCGATGCGTTGTTCCAACAAACGCACGGTGTGATCGTGCTGGATCAGGTCAACGAGCCGAACTGGGGTGTCGTCAACGCGGAAGTAAGAGCCGAATTAGACGCTCGAAGTCGCAGCTTTCCAAACTATTTGGTTTTCGTCGATAGCCGAACCAACCTCGGCGAGTTTCGTTTTGGCACGCTCAAGGGGAACGAGTCAGAGATCCGGGCCATTGGCGGAGAGAGCTTTAATGTGACGAAAGCCCTTAGCGGTCTGTGTGAAGTGACGGGACGCCCAGCATTTTGCACTCAGGGGTCCAACGGGATTCTGGTTGCGAGCCCGCACCAAGGCGCTAGTCTTGTTCCCGGTATTCGAGTGGGTGGCTCCGTCGATATCGTGGGTGCTGGCGACAGTGCAACGGCTGGCATTGTGGTCGCCTTGCTCGCTGGGGCAAACCCGCTAGAAGCCGCCGCATTTGGCAACCTCGTAGCATCGATCACCGTCCAAAAAATGGGGACCACGGGCGTCGCCACGCCTGCAGAGCTGATTGATCATCATGCGCAATTGCAGGAATAGCAGGTTCTTGGGACCCCAGGCAGAAAATCGCCGATTCTCCAGGCTGAGATTGTTCCCCAACCGGCCCTGCCCTTACACTGCCCCGATGGCTCGGCTTCTGCGGTTCACCCGCAGGGCGCCCAGCAAGGGCCAGTTCTGACGGTTCTGACGGCTAGTGAATCGCCGGTGACGCCGCGGAATGGGCTGAATTTTCCTTGAACCGTGGGGCTGGGCTCTTAGAATAGAGGTTAGGTCCGCTGCCTTGCCCTCGGTTCAGACAGATTTTCCAGGCAAGGAGTGCGAACCATGCAACGTGTTTTGAACCAGAGTGCTTATTGGAAGTTCGTGGCGATCGCCGCGTTGATTTTTGGCTTCGGATGGGGACGCGCCGGGGCACCTCCCGCGCTGGCCGAATTCGCCCCAGTTGAGGTTGGCACTGGAGGGTTGATTACCCATTTCCATGAGGAAACCAATCCGAAGATGACGCGAGTGATCATTGTCGATCCTCATTTACGCAGAATGGCAGTCTACCACGTTGAGGCGGGCGGAGCGATTCAACTTAAGAGTGTACGAAACCTGACCGTCGATTTGCAGGTACAAGAATTTAATAGTGGCGACCCTTCGCCAGTGGACATGCAAGAGTCGCTAGATCGGAACTAGCAGAGTTACTTCACAATCGCTTCTCGCGGACCTACAAGGAGGTCGAAGCCGCGAGGCAAACCGAGCTGTTCAAGGTTCGGGAACGGAAGAGAGAGTTCGATGGAACAAAAATTCGTCAGCTTTGAAGATGCAATCGAGAAGCTTGGAATCTCGGCCGAAAGGTTGCACGCACTCCGCGAGGGAGGCGAACTTCGGGCGTATCGCGATGGCAAGAGCTGGAAGTTCCGCACCGACGAAATCCAAGGCATGGTCGATTCTGGCGTGCCTGAGCCCTCACCACCTAGCGATGTTGGCCTGGTCTCGCGCGAGGAACTCGTGGAAGCTGCGCCGATCGATGTGGACGACAACGACTCGGATCTCTCTCTTGTCAGCGAGGAAGAGTTGGAGCAGGCCGAGGCATCGCCACCAGCAAAATCCGCGGAGAAGTCGGACCTCGATCTCGAACTCGAATTGGACGACACCGATTCAGTCCCCGGCGGTAGTGAACTCGAACCCGACGGTCTGGAAGACACCGTTACCGCCGGTTCTAGCGATATTGACCTCGACCTCGAACTGCCCGAGGCAGGCCCTTCCGATTCGATTTTGCTAAGCGAAGAGACACTGGGCGAATCAGTCAGCGGTCCGAAAAGCACCATTATCGGCAAAGACAAGCTGGGCTCGGCTGACGACGACTTGGAACTGGCGTTGGATGATGACGATGGCGATGTGACAGCTGATGTGCTGTCTTCCCAAGTCGCAGGCTCGGGGGTGCTTGACGACGTGGAGAAGAAGCCCGGTAGCAGCGCGTTCGAGGGCCTCGAAGAACTCGACCTCGCCGAAGAGTCGAGTCCGGCATTGGCACCTGAGAAAGCTGCAGAGGGGGCTACCCCCCCAGAGGCTAGCGACTTGCAACTCGATGATTTGGAGTTGGAGGGCGGCAGCAACATGGGCTCAACCGATGTGCCCGTGCTAGAAGACGCGGCTGGCGATGCGACGGGTTCGGGTTCCGAACTCGAACTGGCCAGCAGCGATGACTTGCTGGCGAGCGACTCGGGTGGTAGCGATCTCACGCTAGACAGCGGAGACAGCGGCATCAACCTGATCTCCCCTTCGGACAGCGGGTTAGCCTTGGACGATATTCCGCTGGAAATGGGTGGTTCTGCGATTCTGAGCTCGTTGTCTCTGGAAGGCTCCGACCCCGATATTTCGTTGATCGGCGACGAAGCGGCCGCCTCCGGCGACGCGCCCATTGCCGAATTGCAGACCGACGACGACTTTCAACTCACCCCATTGAGCGAGGGCGCGAACGACGACGGTGACAGCAGTTCGCAGGTGATAGAGTTAGATGCTGATATGGGCGGAGACTTGGAAGGCGGGATGGAGGACTTTGGCGATGCCGCGGTCTTGGACGAAGGTGACTTTGCCGAGGAAGAAGGCGATGTCGTTCTCTCGGAAGATTTTGCCGAAACGCCCGGCGACGACCTCGACATGGGCTACGCCCCTGGCCCCGCGGCAGCCACAATCGACAGATCCTACTCCATGTTGAATATCTTGGGACTGGGGTCTTCGGCACTGTTGTTATTGCTCGGAGGCACGATGATGCTCGATATGATGCGCAACATCTGGAGCTGGAATGAACCCTACACGCTTAACAGCTCGTTGATGGACGCGATCCTGGGCTGGTTCTAAAGTCCAACTGCGGATTTCGGATTGCACAACAGTTGGCGATAGGTCACGCTGGACTTTTTCACCAACACCTGCTGGGTCCCGCGACGTGATGGCTTCCTCTACGCAGTTCTTGTGCACTTCGATTGCGCTCGTTTCGCTCCTTGCTGGGGGGTGTCAGCCGGAGCCGCAGGTAGAGACCTACCAGGTCCCCCGCGAATCTCCGCCCCTGCAGCCCATTGACCCGGCGACGGTTTCACAGCAGTTAGACCACATTCTCGTAGCGATCGTCCCCCAAGCCGAGACGGCATGGTTTTTTAAACTGGTGGGCAAAGCGCCGGCCATCGACCGGCAGCGCGGGCCCTTCGAAAAATTTCTGTCGACTGTTCGGGCAGCGGAGTCCACCACTGAGCCGCCCGCATGGGATCTTCCCAAGGGCTGGCAGGAAAAAGACGCGGCGACTGCAATGCGAGCAGCGACGCTGGTAGTTCCCGACGAGAGTGGCAATCTCGAATTGGCCGTTTCCTCATTGCCATTGCAAGGCGAATGGGAAGATTTTTTGGTCCTGAATGTCGATCGCTGGTTGGGACAATTGCAACGCTTGGAGCTGCCCAGGCAGACTGTGCTGAAGTTGAAGCGAGAAGCTTCGACTCGCGACGGCAAGGCGGCTCTTTTCGAACTCTCTGGCGTGATGTCTCAGCGTCCCATGGGTGGCGGTAGGTTTCCAACACAAAGCGGCAAACCCGCGGCCGAGAACAATGCAACGACCGAGAGCAATCCAACATCTACGAATGCCAACAAATCTCTAACTTACGATGCGCCTGAGGATTGGCTGCCAGGCAAATTGTCGATGATGCGCAAGGCGGCATTCTTGCTTCCCGGCGGTGGGCCCTCGGATCAGGTGACAGTCACGAGCTTCCCTGCCGCGCCAGGCACACAAATGGACGATGTGGCCGCCAATGTGCAGCGTTGGGCAGGGCAAGTCGGCTTAAATTCTCTCGACGAAGACCAACTGGGCGAACTCACCGAGCCAGTCGCAATCGCTGGGATTGACGGCACTTATGTAGAACTCGAGAGCCCCGCAGCAACGAAGAGACCTGTCGCTCTGTATGCAGCGATGATCAAACGCGAGGGCCAAGTCTGGTTTTTCAAGATGATGGGGCTGCGTGAACTTGTGCGCGGCCAACGTGAGCCTTTTCGTGAATTTCTCGATTCCATCGAGTTTCCTTAAGGTCGGGTTTCCTTAGTGCTGGGGTGGCGTTACTTTTTGCTGGCCAAGGCGGTATGATGCAAGGAGACCGCCAACTCGCGCTGGGCATCACGGTGCCCGCGTCCCACCCTTTCAACCCACCTCACAACGATGTCCACTACCGACGCAGGTAAATTTTCGCAGGACAGTCTGGGCGACCGTGTTCACGAACTCTCCAACGTTGGCAGCTGGACTGCAATTCGCACCCTACTGCTCCCCTTGGCTTCGCTGCGACTCACCGTTGTGCTGTTTGCGTTGTCGATAATTCTGGTCCTAGCCGGAACGCTCGCGCAGATTGATCACGACATTTGGTTTGTGGTTCATAGCTACTTTCGCACGTGGTTCGCGTGGATCGATTTTCAAGTGTTCTTTCCCCGGGCATGGAATTTGACTGGCGGGACATGGTTCCCTGGCGGTTGGCTGCTGGGAGCGGCATTAGGTGCGAACTTGCTCGCGGCGCACACACTACGATTCAAAATCACTGCGAACGGTCAATCGCTTTGGGTGGGGCTGGGATTGCTTGGCGCGGGTATCGCGCTGACGTGGCTCGTGATTCAAAGCGGCTTAGACGATACGGTGGAAAGCGAACTCTCGCCCCAGTTTTGCAATGGGCTTTGGCATGCACTGCGGTTTGCGCTCGGCGCGAGCACGTTGGGCTTGGGGTATGTGTTGGCGATCAACTATGGGCGACTCACACGGTCTGGCACGGATTGGCTTTGGTGGCTGGGTGCAGCGTTTTGCGCGGCGCTGACCGCACTAGCGCTGTGGCTATTCACGCACCCGGAACTACGGCTCGACGACTCGGGGTTGCGAATCATGTGGCAACTCATCAAAGGCCTTGCCGCGGCGATTGTACTACTGGCCGGATGCTATTGGACGTTTGGCCGGCGCGCGGGCATCGTGCTGCTGCATGGCGGAATTGCGTTGTTGATGTTCAGTGAATTGTGGACGGGTCTGCAAGCGAAGGAATCGCAAATGCGAATCGTCGAGGGGCAGACAAAGACCTACTCGGAAGACATTCGCAGTGTCGAGCTGGCCATCATCGAGAAATCGGATCCAGAGCAGGATCAAGTCGCGGTCGTGCCAGTCGAGCTGCTTTCCGAATCAGCGGAGAGCGGCGAACTCTTTCGCCACGACTCCCTGCCCTTCGACTTGCGAGTGGTCGAGTATCACCAAAACGCCGAGGTCCGTTTTGCGCAGCCAGGTGAGAAAACGCTGGCCACTCATGGCGCCGGCGCGTTGCGAGTCGCAGAATCGAAAGCAATCAACGTCGGCGTCGGCCAGAACCAGGGTGTCGACCTCCCCGCGCTCACCGTCGAATTACTCGACAAGAAGAGCGCCGATTCCCTTGGAAGCTACCTGCTCTCGCCGTTCTCCTCGGGCGAACCACTCCGCATTGAAGGGCAGCCCTACGAGCTTGCATTGCGATTCCAACGGTTGCAAAAGCCGTATGCCGTGAAGCTGATCGACTTTCGCCACGATGTCTACACAGGCACGGAGACGCCGAAGAATTTTTCCTCAGAAGTGCAAATCTTGGATTCCGAGCAGAATGTGGATCGCACAGTCAAAATTTGGATGAACAATCCGCTACGCTACCGAGGCGACACGCTGTACCAGGCTAGTTTCGATCGCGACAATCCTAACCTCACAACGCTGCAGGTGATGACCAACTCGGGTTGGATGATCCCCTATGTCAGCTGCATGCTGGTGGGAATGGGCATGTTCTACCAATTTGGTAGCACGTTTTTGCGGTTCGCCGCTCGTGAGTCCGTCCCCGCAGATGCAGCCACAGGCACGAGCGCTGGCGAGCTGCTTGCTAATTGGAAGTCACCCTCGGTTTGGGTGCCTGCGGTGATTCTTGCGATCTTCGCTGGCTATGTGTTTGGCGGGGCGCGTGTGCCGAAGTTGCCGGCTACGGAAATGCAAGTGCACCAGTTTGGCGAGTTGCCGGTAGCATACAATGGGCGTGTCAAACCGTTTGACACCCTTGCACGCAACGCCCTGACTGTACTCTCGGGCAAAGGAAGCTTGGAGGGGAAGTCCGCCGTCGAATGGCTTCTAGGCATCATCACCGAGTCGAAAGGCTCACTGAATGATCGCATCCTTCGGATCGAAAACCTGGATGTATTGCAAACGCTCGACCTGCAACCGCGCGACGGGTTTCGCTACAGCCTCGCGGAACTCAAGGAGAGCGGTGAGGAGTATATGCGGCAGTTCAAACTAGCTCGAGAGCTGCCCGACGAAAAACGGACTTTGCCACAGAAGAAATTTATGGATTTAGCCCGCAAGGTTGTGTTGATCAACACCTTGCAAGAATCGTTCTCCTCGCCGGCGGTGCGTACGGATTCTAGAGAGGCGCTTATTGCGGACTTCCAAGTCGTCAACCGCCAGATTGAGCATCTCAATAGCTCGGCCCCACGCCCTGTGCCGCCCACCGAAGCTGGGTCGCCCTGGCAGACAATACTGGAAGCCGAGCGCGACGCGATTTTTCAGCAGGTGCAAAAAAAAGAAGTCAACACCGCAACCATAGCCTTACGCACGATTCTTGATGCCTACGCAGCGAAAGACGTGCAAAAGTTCAATGCCGAAATTGCTGACTACGAAAAAATAGTTGCAGAACGTGCGGCTGCCGATGCCGAATACGATTCCGAGCTGGCCAGTGCAGGCCCGGGCTTGCAACGCAAAGCAGCGGAGACGCTGCGAGTCGGCCGTGTGCAATTCGAAGCTTTTTTCAACCACTTCAATCCGTTCACGAAAGCCATGGCGCTCTATCTTGTGGCATTCGTACTTGCGGGCTGCTCCTGGTTGGGCTGGCATACGACATTCAATCGAGCTGCCCATTGGTTGTTGTGGTTCACCTTTATCTTGCATACCTACGCGTTAGTTTGCCGAGTGTACATTTCTGGCCGGCCACCGGTGACAAACCTCTATTCCTCAGCGGTGTTCATTGGTTGGGCAGCTGTGCTGTTTGCGTTAGTGTTCGAGCGAATCTACCGCTTCGGCATAGGGAATCTGTTGGCCGCGGTGATTGGCTTTCCCACGTTGTTCATCGCCTACAACCTGGCCGGTGATGGGGACACGTTCCAAGTCCTCCAAGCGGTGCTCGACACCCAGTTTTGGCTAGCTACGCACGTGGTTTGCATCACACTTGGCTACTCGACGACCTTACTGGCGGGAACACTGGGGTTGGTTTATGTGCTCATGGCACATGTCGGCAATGGGCTCGGTAGCAATCGAGACAGCGAGCAACGCCGCCACCTGGTACGCATGATTTACGGCACACTCTGCTTCGCCACATTCTTTAGCTTCGTTGGCACGGTGCTTGGTGGACTCTGGGCAGACGATTCCTGGGGCCGCTTCTGGGGTTGGGATCCTAAGGAAAACGGCGCATTGATGATCGTGATTTGGAACGCCTTGGTACTCCACGCGCGCTGGGGAGCCATGATCCGCCAGCGCGGGATGGCAGTCCTCGCAATCTTTGGCAATATCGTGACGGCATGGTCCTGGTTTGGAGTGAACCAAATGGGCGAGGGCCTGCACGCCTACGGCTTTCGTAAGGGCATGACTTACTGGCTCTGCGTGTTTGTAGCCAGCCAATTGCTGGTCATGCTGCTGGGTTGCCTTCCCATGGATTGGTTTCGCGGCAAGCCCGACGGAAGCACGAAAATGCAAGAAGCGTGACGCGATTCCCCAGCGAGCTGACTCGTCCTCGAATCTGCCTGAAGACAAAACCACAAGTGGAAACCGCTAGCCCGCGTTTGATGGGAGAATGAACGGACTCGATTTAGAATAAACGCGTCCGCAAGGCTTCGAGATCGCCAGCAGAGTTCGTAAGCTCCGAGGGAATTCGCCCCGGTTGAAACAGCGAGGGTCGCAGGAAGACTTCCGCCGGTTGGGCCAACTGTGCTGCCTGAGCCAATCGCCAAAGTAACTTTCGGCTTCCCCGGTCCAGACTGTGAGCCAAGCACACCTCACGAAAAAGCTTGTTGCTGTCGTAGCATGGCGTGGTCATGTCATTGCGCTGCCGAAGTTTTGCCAGGGCGGTAAAGGCAATGACAACGACGGCAACTACGATCGCCAAGGGCAAGAAATCAATCCAGTCGATCTGTCCTCGGTTTCGATGTAGTCCATCTCCAAGCCGCTCCCACTTGGAGACTTGGGCGAAGAGGCCATGTAGTGGCAGTGACATCATCATTGCTGTCCCCTCGCGGTGGTAGCCGTTCCCTCGGTGAGCTGCAGTGCGAGTTCATCGAACACAGCCAAGCTACTTTTGGCTGCGCTTTGGACAGCTCCGCTGCGGTCTCCGGCAGCCGCGCGCAATGCAGTTTGTACTTCGCCGGTGGGACAGTGCTGCAAGGCATCGGCCGCGGAGGCCCGTACCATGTGGTCGTCGTCCTCCAGCAGTAGGAGCAAGCCATCCACAACGGCTGGGACCAGGTCCATCGCCACAGCGACTTCCACAGCCCGGTAACGACGTTTGCGTGATGGGGATTCCATCTCGTCCAAGAGTTGTATTGCCGACTGAGGGTCGACCTTCTTCACCAACGATCCTGAGGTGCGGCGGGCTTCTTCGTTGAGCGTATCGAACCCAGCCACGAAATTACTGAACGAGAACTCGGTAAGCGCTTCGCGACTGGCTTGACGGACTGACTCGTGGGGGCTGTCAATCTGCTTCAGCAAGATGCCCATCGCCCCCGGTATATGGCGATCACGCAATTGGCGAGTGGCAGAAGCTTGCACTCGCGGGTCCTCATCTTTAACAGCATCAAGAACCAAGTGGTTGCCACGGTCCCCCGGAATAGCTGCCAAAGCGTCGCACGCGGCCCAGCGAGCGGTGGGTGCCCCTTGAGAAAGCACATTTTCCAGCAAGTCCAAGAAATCATTCGGCTTCACCCCCGAAGCGGCCACAAGCTTGATGCAAAGTGTTTGGGCATGCTCGTTGAAATTGTTGTAGCCCCGCTCGCCCGCCTCCAACCAGGCGAAGGAACTAATCTTCGCAATATTCTTGGCAACTGCCGGCGAAAGGTCTTGGCTCGCTAAGTTCAACAGTTGGCAAACGAACTCCGGGTCGTCGCGTTTGCCGATCACGTTTAAGAGGTTCTGCGAGGCGTACTCACTGCTCAAAGTTCGCAACAGAAGCTCCATGACTCCTGCGCTGTGGCTTTGGGTCAGTGCGTGGATCACGGTCGGATAGCAAGCGTGACGCGGGTCGTCAAG
Source organism: Bythopirellula sp. (assembly GCA_965230685.1). GTDB lineage: Bacteria > Planctomycetota > Planctomycetia > Pirellulales > Lacipirellulaceae > Bythopirellula. Next base: position 5,155,688 of record CBDDLO010000002.1, on the reverse strand, counting down.
AATCTCGCGCATAACACTGCTCTGCGGACCAGCCAGTATAACAAACGCCTCGATCAGTTCCGTCCGATTATGTGTTCTGAATCGCTCCAAGCTGCGTTCAAGACTTATCAACACATTGCGCCGGATTGTCTGAGGATCACGGCGATACTGGTAGTCACGCGGGGCGTGAACCATTTCGCTCAGTTGCATGACCAGTCGCAAGACCAGTTCTGTCGCGGCCTCAGCATTTGCGTGTTTTTGGTTCTCTGCAAGCGTGATGAGGGTCGGAATCAGATCGAATTCCTTGAACTGTTCGACCAATTCACACGAGTTGTCGAACAGCTGGGGATCTTCAGACAGCACCCCGTCGCGAAGCGCTCCCGACAGTCGCCCACTACCCTCGGTCAGTAGCTCACGTTGCTCAATGGAGAGTTGGTGCCAACGCTTGAGAACTTCTAAATGTGCGGCTTTGTTTCGACGTGCGAGAATACTCCGAATAGCACCATCCAGAATCTCGGTCTCCGGACTCTCCAGCGCAGCAAGCAGCACGGGATTGGCCGCGTCGTTGCTGCTGGACGCCAGCGTTTCCAGAGTCGTGTGCAGTCCGGTAGCCAATGGTACAAAACCCCAGTGGATTGAGTGGCAGTCGAGAGGGTGAGCGGATGCGAGTCCAATGCGGATGGATTTCTCCTAAAAACATAGGTCGGAAATCAGCAAAGTCGCGGAATTTGGCCACACAGAATAGAGTTGCAGACTGACAGGCCGCGATAGCCGCTTGATTTGAAAGGTTCAGTTGGTGAAACTGGAAGAACCGGTACAACACGATCCCCCAGGAGGACGAGAACGCATGGCTACTTCCGCGACGCCTTCCACGCAGTTGGACCGAGAGTACCTGCCGATCCGCGCGAAAATTTTGGAGATTGCCGCAGCTCTGGACAGAATCCAACGCCGAGACACGGCCGAACGCAGCGACCCTCGCTGGGATCAGATCCAAGCTGGGGTTGCGATTCTGCAAGAAGCTACTCAGGACCGCGCCGAGCGTGTGCAACTCCTCTTCAGCCGCGAGTATGACCGCTCTTGGCGAGAAACATTCGACATTCCACGTTAGTCTCCCCACGCCAATCGCAGCAAGCATGCCTGCTCACTAGCCACTTTTTCACAACAGCTACTCTCCCACATGTACTACATCGACCCTCATATTCACATGGTCTCGCGCACCACCGACGACTACGAGACACTAGCCAAAATGGGGTGCGTCGCGGTCAGCGAGCCCGCGTTTTGGGCGGGATACGATCGAGGCAGTGTCGAGGGATTTCGCGACTATTTCGAGCAGCTCACTAGCTTCGAGATGCAGCGCGCCGCTGACTACGGAATCCAACATTTCACGTGGCTGTGCATCAATGCCAAGGAGGCAGAGAATGTTGCCCTTTCGCGGGAAGTGATTGCCATGATTCCCGAGTTCCTCGATCGACCTGGCGTGCTGGGGATTGGCGAGATTGGGTTGAATAAGAACACGCGCAACGAGTCGATCGTGTTTCTCGAGCATCTCGACTTAGCCATGCGTACCGACGAGCAAATTCTCATCCATACGCCCCATCTCGAGGACAAGCACCAGGGCACGCGGATGATTCTTGACATGCTGACCGATGACAGTCGCATTGACCGTAGCCGGGTGCTAGTCGATCATGTCGAAGAACACACCGTTGGGCCTGTGCTAGACGCTGGTTTTTGGGCGGGTATGACGCTCTATCCTGTGAGCAAGTGCACGCCAGCGCGAGCGGTTGACATGGTCGAGATGTACGGCCCCGAGCGGCTGCTTGTAAATTCCGCCGGCGACTGGGGACCATCGAAACCAACAGCAGTCCCCGATTTTATCCTTGAAATGCGCCGTCGCGGCCACCCGGAACACCTTATCCGCCGCGTTGTCTACGACAACCCCGTCGAGTTTTTCAGACAAAGCGACGGGTTCGTTTTCGACCCTCCGGAACTAGGCGTACTAGATAGTTGCGAGTAGGTATTCGATCCTTTCCGATTCGTGATATAATAGTCTGCCTGATCACTTGCAGCGCGACTGTAGGGTCTGATCGTTCCGCCGAAAAGCCGTTGCCTCGCAGGCCTAGCCTTAAGTGATGTGTATGAGTCGCCGTCCTCAGAATTCTCCAAGTTCTCAAACATCCGGTGGGCGTAACAATCTCTTTGCCCTCATTGGCACCTTGGCAATTGGGTTGGTTCTTTGTGCACTGCTAGTTCAAAAGCTGATCAACAACGATAGCGATGCCAAGCGAGAGCCCCACCTTGGTGGTCCAGCAAGCAGTGGCACTACTCTAGCTGCCGATGCGAACGAGAGTCGAAACGCAAACGCGCCCCAAGCGAAGGACGGCTCGCTAGGTTCCTCCAGAAAAGCACCCGCGAGCCCAAGCAAAGTTGCTGCGAATTCAGCGAAGGCTCCGTTGACGGAGGTTAGCCTCACCGAGGAGTTGACGACTCGCCGAACTTCAGAAATGTTGGCTGCGGATGAGCGGATGCTTGATCCGGCTGCAGATGGCTGGGAGAGTGAATCCATCAGCGAGGCTACCAACGCTTGCCTGAAGCAGTTGGCGAAACTTTTGAAACTGCCGATGGGACCCACTGCAGAGCAAATTTCACAGATCGCGGCAGCCGATTTCCAGAGCGGACCGCTTTATGAACTCGATGGAGTCTCGGTCTACACCGACGGCGTGCTGGACGTTCGCCGCACTGCAGCAGATGCGGCTCAGCAGCCTCAGACTATCTACAGAGGACCTGGAGGGTTGCTCGATGCGGTTGGCCAACTGCTTTCACAACTTGGCGAGACCGAGAAGCGCGCCGTTAAATTTAAGCAGTTCCGTATCAACCTCGACGAAGGAAAGGTCCGCAGCACTGCTTATTTCCACGCCTTTGCGGTGACACCTTCGGGTCCGGTGGAAATCAATTCTACGTGGGAGCTTCATTGGCGCACTCTGGATGACAATCGAGTCCAGATGACCCACATCCAAGTCAGCGACTTTGAACAGACATCAGCAAGAATTGAACAACCCACCTTGTTTGCCGACTGCACGGAAGCGGTTCTGGGAGACAGCCCTCGTTACCGCGAGCAACTTGCTTACAACGTCAGTGACTGGCGCGAACGATTGCCCAGTAATTTGAATATCCAATACCACGGCCACATTGGACTTGCCGTGGGAGATGTCAACGGTGATGAACGCGAAGATGTCTATCTCAGCCAGCCTGGAGGTCTACCCAACGCACTTTTCATCCAGCAACCTGATGGGACGGTTAAGGACGTAGCCGCCGAGGCAGGCGTCGATTTCATTAACTACACCTACGGTGCATTGCTCGTCGATCTCGACAACGATGGGGATCAGGATCTGGTTCTGACAGTGAGTGATCAGCTGATGATTCTCTCGAACAACGGCAAAGGACACTTCACCGTGCGGAGCGAATTGCCAACCATTAGAGCAGCCTACTCGATTGCAGCCGCCGATTTCGACAACGACAAAGATCTCGATCTCTATGTCTGTCGGCATCGCGAAGAGGGGCACGAGAAAGGCGAGTTCCCGGTTCCCTATCCTTTTTACGACGCAAACAATGGCGGTGAGAACTTTTTCTTGCGAAATGATGGAACTGACAGCGAGGGACCGTGGCAGTTCACCGACGCGACGGCCGAGGTCGGATTCGACGCGGACAACCACCGCTTTAGCTTTGCGGCTAGCTGGGAAGACTATGACAACGATGGCGATCTCGACCTGTATGTTGCAAACGATTTCGGACGAAATTCGTTGTATCGAAACGACGGAGGTACCTTTACCAGCGTGTCGAACTCAGCAGGATTAGACGACGCCGCCTTCGGGATGTCAGTTAGCTGGGGAGACTACAACCGTGACGGGTTGATGGACATGTATGTGGGAAACATGTTCTCGGCGGCGGGGAATCGTATCACTTTTCAGGATCAATTTCGAGACACTTCTTCCTCCGAAGCGCGCGAGAAATACCAACGGACGGCGCGAGGCAACTCACTCTTCGAGAACCAAGGCGACGGAACCTTCCGCGATGTCAGCGAACAGGCCGGGGTAACCCAGGGACGTTGGTCGTGGGGGTCGCTCTTTGCCGATATCAATAACGATGGCTGGGAAGATTTGCTTGTCACGAACGGTTTCGTCACCGGCGATGCCGTAGATGATTTGTGATCTTTCTTCTGGCGGCAGGTCGTGTCGCATTCACCCGAGACAGTGCCAACGGGCGCGGGCTTAGACGCTCTAGAACCCGAATATGTGCAGAGCGTAGTGAATCTCAACAAGATGCTCGATCGGGGCATCTCGTGGAGTGGCCACGAAGCAAATTGCTGCTTTCTGAACACGGGCGGCTCGAAATTTGCGAATGTTTCAGGCGTGACGGGACTCGACTTCCTGGACGATGGACGCGGACTCGCCTTGGTTGATTGGGACCACGACGGCGATCTCGACGTGTGGACCTCCAACCGTACGGCGCCGATGCTTCGCTTCGTACGAAACGAACTTCCTCCGGAGCACCATTTTCTTGCTCTCCGGCTGATAGGGACGGAATGCAACCGCGACGCCATTAATGCTCGGGTCGAGGTGCAATTGGCTGACGATTCGCAAACCACGATCCTACGAACGCTCAGAGCAGGGGAGGGATTTCTCGGTCAGTCGTCGAAGTGGTTGCACATGGGTTTAGGTGACAACGCAGCAGTGAAGCGATGTGTTGTGCACTGGCCTGGCGGAGAGTCGGAAGCGATCAGCGGCGTCGAGGCCGATGGCCATTATCGAATTCGTCAAGGTACTGGCCAAGCCGAGAAGTGGACCCCGCCTTCACAGGGCCCAGCGTTGACTCCGTCGAGTTATGTCGCGGCTGCTTCATCTTCCGCAAGCCGCACGCTGCTCACGGAGCCCCTGCTCTTGCCTCGATTGAAGCTCATGTCGTATGAAGCTGAGCAGATTGAGTTGACCGCGACTCGCCAAGCTCCCGTACTGCTCAACTTTTGGGGATCTTGGTGCCAACCCTGCCTTGCCGAGCTTTCTGAAATCTCAAAACGGGCTGAAGAAGTTCGCGGTATTGGCCTGGTTGTGGTGGCAGCAAACGTCGATGGCTTGGGCGATGATCGTGGTGCTAGTAGCGATGCTCAGCAAGCAACGCTCGAGCGCTTGGGCTATCCCTTCCTCGCGGGACCCGCAACATCACAGCTCGTGGGCTCTTTGGAAGTCATCACAAATTTTGTTTATGGGCCCGACCGTCCACTAGCCGTGCCAACCAGCTTCCTGATTGACGGTACAGGAAAACTCGCTGCAATTTACAAAGGCCGCGTCGATGTGGACCAGTTACTCAAAGACATCGAATTTCTCGAGCTGCAGGGAGACGAGCGTTTCCAGGCCGCCCTGCCCTTCGCTGGGCGCCTGGTTGGCCAACCGTTGCGACTTCGCCCGCTCGGCCTGGCCGCCGAGTTGGCTGAGTTTGGATTTGTCGAGGTAGCTACTCAATTCCTTGAAGATGACGCAGAAAAGCTAAGCCGGGATAGCAAGTACAGCGCCTTTGCCGCTGAAATAACACGAATGCTCGTCGCGGAAGAAAAGTTCTCAGCAGCCTTGCGGCATTTGGAAACCGCCACGAAGTGGGCGCCACAAAGCGCAATCCTCCACGCCCAACTCGGCGATGTGCTCTACCACCAGGGCAAAATGACGAAAGCTGAGGACGCGCTACGCGCGGCACTGCAAATCGCCCCAGAGACGGTCCGCGCCAATTTTCAGCTAGGCAATGTCCTCCGCCAAAGGGGCGATCTGCAAACAGCTGCCCAGTACTATTTGCGTTCCGTAGAATCCCAGCCCGAGTTCGCCGATGCCTACTACCAGTTGTCGGCTGTAGAATTTCAATTGGGGCGAAAAGCAGAGTCGCTCGCTCATATGCAAACTTTCGTCGATCTTCGTTCCGACGATGCGGGGGCACGGATCAACTTGGGCGCGATGCTCGCCGTGGATGGCCAACTTCATGCCGCGGAAAAGCCACTTCGCGAGGCGCTAGCGCTCGAACCCGACAATGCAAACGCCCACATCAACTTAGGACGTCTCTTGCAGGACCAGGGCAAGCCCGGCGAGGCAGAGTCGCATTTTCGCTCAGCGATGAGAAAAAGCGAAGCAACCCTCCCGGCAACGGTGAATTTGGTGAAGCTGTTGGCCACGACCGACGACCCGAGTACTCGAAACGTGAGCGAAGCGATCGCGCTGGCCGAACAATTGGCCACTTCAACCAAGGCAAGCCATGCAGAGATTTTCGATACGTTGGCCCTTGCCTACGCGGCTGGCGAGCAGTTCGAGAAAGCAATCCTCGCACAATCAAGAGCACTCAAGTTGGCACAAGCTCAAGGCAATCAGCGTCTTGTGCAAGCTTACAGCAAGAAGCTGAAATCTTTGAAAAATCGAGCCTCCACGCCCCCGATTCGATAAACCACATAGTATTGCTGCAGCTTGAGCGGAGGCAGCTCCTCCGCACGGCTACGTCTAGCGTACAAGATTGGTTTTGAGTTTGGGCTTACTTGCGAAATCCGTTTGAGTGGACTTTGGAGAAGTACTCGAGGAAGCTTGGTCCGTAGCCAACGCGGTACTGCTGTTCGACTTCGCTTGGCTAGCATTCTTGCTCGCAGTCTGTTTGCTTGATCGCCGCGCGGTGCGCCGAGCACGCTGGGCTTTGCGGTTGGCTTCTTGCTGTTGCTTGCGCTTTACGTTGGCCAGCACTTGCGAGCTGTTAACCACGAACAGTTGCGGGTCGTCGATGATAAAGGGCGTGGACCAGCTCTTGCCATTGTTCTTGTTGCAAGCGTTGAAGAAAAACGTGCGGAACCGCTCCGCGTGAAAACTGTAGGGGAACTGCGAAGTGATATGATCAGCCGCAGTGAGATCTTCCACGCCTTGCTTGGCATAATAGTGAATCTGCCCGTCGCCGGTCACAGAGATTCCAAGAGTCCACCAGCCAAATTGGTCAGCGGTGATCTCCTTGCAGCGTATATCACGACCTTGGCGATTGCCACGATAGGCCAAGAACGCCGAGTCTTCTTCCACGTTGCGACTGGTCTCGCTCTTGAAATGGATCCACAGTCCTGGCCAGTAGGGTTCTTGTTTGGTCGTTGTGCGAGAACTCGAAAAGAAGCCGCGACCCGGCGAGGCCAGCTCCGTGACAGTGGTCGAAGTGCTGATGCGAAAACCGAATTGTGGCCCTGTGCGATTTTCCCATTGGTCGGCCGGCGGCAAGTAAACTCGTACGACGGCACTGGGCATGTCACGCACGGGAATGCTCATTCCCAAACGCGAAATGCAGTTGGCAATGAGGTCGTCTTGTTGCACGTCGTTCGACCGATAGCCGGGAATACCAGAGTTCAGCGTTCGCACTAGCAACCCATATTCACTACCGGGCAACGCACCGGAGGGATTCTTCACAACTTTCATGTGATCGGGATGACCGCGCTCGGGGCCTTCGATCCAGCGACCGTTGGTCGATTTTCCCGTCGGCGATCGGAGCCGTTCGTCTTGTTCTCGGGAGCTCTTAGGCAAGTTGTGTACGAACGACCATGAGGGATCCTCAAAATTGTCCCCGACGTAGTCGATCAGCGTTCCCGTACCCGGCACCAAACCTCCAGCCGCACTTGCCTCAGATGATTGAGTATGCAGCAGAGCGATTGCTAGCAAGAAAACAGTCATTTTACGAAGCGGAAGTTTCATGGGAGAGATTCTCGGTGGAGATTCGTGGGGGATACATCGCGAGTGACCCTTAAGCTCAGCAAGCAGTCGCGTCACTTCTCTCTACTTCGGTATCGATGCAAAGTGTTTGTTGGATTCTCACGCTAGCTTGGCGCAGTTTACCCAGCTCGCCGTCCATCAAGCGTTGCTTCAGACAACAGAGCCACTGGCTCGTGTTCCACAGTGGAGAAAGCCGATAAAACAGGTGGATCAGACAAGGATGGCAGACGAATGGAGTATTGGAACAATTTGGCACCGATGGCATTGCTGCTGGCATGCCTAGCAGTCCAACCTGCGCAGTGCGCCCAGGGCGATGAATCGACGCCCGTGGTGACGCAGCCGAGCAGCTTGGCAGAGTCGGTGGGTGTGCCCCTGCCCTATGTTCCAGAGGAAGTCAGCTCAGAGGAAGTCAGCTCAGAGGAGACACTCCCTCTTTCGATGGGGCTCTCTCTCGCTACTGTTGAGGAACTGGCATTGGCCAACCACCCCGCCATTGCCCAAGCCCAAGCTCGCCTGCGTGCGCTCGACGGGAAGTGGAAGCAAGTGGGGCTCGCGCCGAATCCGACGGTCGGATATTTAGCCTCAGAGATTGGCGCAGACGGGTCCGCGGGGCAGCAGGGTGGCTTTGCGGGACAACAGTTCATTACTGCCAAGAAGTTGCAGCGCAACCGGGCGATTGTTTGTGCCGAGATCGCAGCCTCCGAGCAGGAGTTGGCAACGATCGTTCAGCGAGTGCGAACCGACGTTCGTCTGGGGTACTATCAAGCCCTCTTGGCCCAACAGCGCAGGCGTTTCTCCGCAGATCTAGTTCGCATTGCCGACGAAGCCACGAAAACGTCGCAGTCGCTGATCGAGGCCGAAGAAATTCCGCTAGCCGGCCTGCTGCAAACCGAGCTGCAACTCGAGAATGCCAAACTCCTAGAGCGCACGAGCCGTAATGGATACGACCAAGCTTGGCGGCAGTTACAAACGCTTGTGGGCAGCGAAGTCCTGGTGCAGCAACCTCTTGAGGGCGATGTCGGCCAGCTGCCTGATCTCTTGAGCTACGAAGAGCAATTATTGCAGGTCCAAATTGCAAGCCCCGAACTCGCCTCAGCGATGGCCCAGGTCGAACGAAGTCGCCGGGTGCTCCATCGCGAATGTGTCGAGGCGGTGCCCAATGTCAGCGCACAAGTGAGCGTTCAGCACGACGATTCCAATGGCGATACGCTAACGGGGGTGCAGATAAGTGTTCCCCTACCACTCTGGAATCGCAATCAAGGCGGTATCTGCCGCGCACGTGCAGAGGTCACCCAGGCGGCCCGCAATGTTGATCGAGTGGAAAAAAACCTGCAGCGGCGATTGGTAAACGCATTTCGTGAGTTCTCCGACGCGCGGATCACCGCACAGACTTATGCCGACCAAATTCTCACTCGCTCCGAGCGAACACTCGAACTAGTACGTCAAGGCTACGCCCAAGGCGAGGTCGGGTATCTCGATTTCCTGACTGCCCAACGGATTTACTCCCAGACGCATCTAGCATATCTAGACGCACTGTCGAAACTCTGGAATAGCTATTTGCGTATCGAGGGATTGTTGCTCGACGGTAGTTTTGAGGCCAATAGCCCTCTGAGCAGCTAATCAGCAGAAAAGCTGCACTGGCCAATGTCTGAGAGTGAAGTAAACTGATAATAGTAGGGGCTACCCGATTCTGATTCAGCTTCTGGCTTCGCGAACATTTTTTTCTATGCAATACGTTGTCCGTAGTATGATTGCAGCCGCCGTGTTGACCCATGCATTGCTGGGTTGCGAACACTCGGCCTGTGCGATGGCTTATCAGGATGCGGAGGTTGCACGATCTGACGCGTCCCACACAACAGGCTGCACAGCAAGCCACGGCCAACAGCCGCGGCATTCGGTTCCAGCGGCGCCGTGTGAAGACAGCCATTGTGATTGCAAGTGGCTTGGGGGCTCATCGCGCGGAGTAGTAAAGGATTGCAATTCATACTTGGCGGTTGCCTGCATACCGGTAGTAATTGCTCCTTTCGATGTTGCTAGCCCTAAGTTCTACGGTGGATCCTATAGGGTTGACTTATCGCTTTCGGTGGGGCTGCGCGCGCACCTTGCAATCTCAGTCTTGCTGCTTTGAGTCTACATCTTCCGCTCGAGCTGTCGATTTGGCAGCTCTTCTGAGCTTATTGTCTTCCAGTGGCATTGGTGTTTACCCATCAATGCAAGGGCACTTTGTGGTAGCCGCTCTTGAGAGTCTTCAATGAAAAATAGTAGTTCTTCAAATAAGAATCCATTGTGGATAGGGCTGTTGGTCCTGGCCATCGCGGGGGCGGTGCTTACCAAGGGCTCCTGGTATCCGCTTGAGACGTCGGACGGGCCAACGAGTATTCTCGACAAGCTGGATCAACATGCGCAAGAAAAATCGCATGATCACGAGCAACATGGAGCTGGAAACGTGATCGCGCTCAGCGAGCGCGGCCTCAAGAACATTGGTTTCGAGCCGTTCGTGGTCGAGCCGATGGACTATCAGCGGATGCTGACTTTGCCGGCAATAGTTGTGGAGAGCCCAGGACGCTCGCAGTTGCATTTATCCACACCGCTCACGGGTACAGTAACCAAGATCAACGCGATCACAGGTGAGGCCGTCGATCCCGATCGGCTGATATTTAAGGTGCAGCTAACGCATGAAGATTTGGTTGAGGCGCAGCGCGAGTACTTGCGGAATGTCGAAAATCTCGAAGTCGTTAACCGAGAAATAAAGAGGCTTCGCTCACTCGGCGAAGGAGTGATTGCCGGGCGGCGAATCCTCGAGCAAGAGTACGAACAACAGAAGCTCATGGCTTCTCTTCACGCTGAGGCGCAGGCAATGCTCCTGCATGGACTAGCCCAAGCTCAAGTGGATGAAATTCGTAGAACGCGCCGCTTGTTCCAGGAAATCGAAATACGCACTCCAGACCACGATAATCACGACCAGGGTTGCGCTAGCGAACACCCTTATCAAGTTCAGAAACTAAACGTTGCACAAGGTCAGCAGGTTGAAGCAGGCAGTCCGTTGGCTGTGCTTGGGGATCACTGCGAACTGCTGATCGAGGCCATGGCATTCGAAGATGACGCGCTTGCAATTCGCCAGGCATCGGAAGCCAATCGTGAGATCGTTGCGCGGCGTTTGAGCGGATCGAGCCAGGACGCTCCTGTCACTGGACTCGAGGTGCTCTATGTCGCCGACCAGATTGACGCTGATTCTCGGGCCTTCAAGGTTTACCTGCGTTTGCCTAACAAACTTGCCGCGGATAAAACGTCAACTTCTGGCAAACGCTTTGTGGAGTGGCTCTACAAGCCGGGGCAGCGGATGCAGGTCCAGGTGCCGGTCGAGACTTGGGAAAATCAACTTGTGTTGCCTGCTACGGCTGTGGTGGATGAGGGCGCCGAGGCCTACGTCTATCACCAACACGGAGACCATTTTGACCGAGTGGCGGTTCACGTGCTGCACCGCGATCGAGATGAGATTGTCGTGGCAAGCGACGGCGCACTCAAGTTTGGCAACGTCATCGCCGGGAAAGGGGCCTACCAAATTCACCTCTCGTTGAAGAACCAAGCGGGTGGAGGGGCCGACCCTCACGCAGGCCACAACCACTGAAAACATTTTTTGATCTAATCAATGTTCAATGCCATCATCAAGTTCTCGCTGCAGAATCGCCTTCTGGTGATTGTTGCTGCGCTGTTTCTTACTTTCGTGGGAACCTGGCAGGCGCTGCGCCTGCCGGTGGATGTCTTTCCTAATTTGAACAGACCACGCGTCGTCCTGTTGACCGAAGCGCATGGTATGGCTCCTGAGGAGGTGGAGACCCTGATCACGTTTCCGCTGGAGACAGTGCTCAACGGAGCGACAGGTGTGCAGGACGTGCGTAGCACCTCAGGCGTGGGCTTATCGGTGGTTTATGTGGAGTTCGACTGGGGGACCGATATCTACAACAATCGCCAGATCGTTGCCGAGCGGATGGCGCTGGCGTCTGCGTCGCTTCCACCGGATGTGAAGCCGCAGCTGATGCCAATTTCTTCCATCATGGGACAGATTCTTGTTGTCGGCATGACGGCAGGCGACACGACTTCGCCGATGGAACTGCGCACCCTGGCTGATTGGGTTGTGCGGCAGCGACTCTTGACGATTCCTGGAGTTTCGCAAGTGATTGTCATGGGTGGCGATCGGAAACAGTTTCAGGTCCTCGTCGACCCCGATTTGTTGGTTCAGTATGGAGTGACTTTGCATGAAGTGAAACAAGCGCTCGAGGAAAGTAATCAAAATGCTGCGGGCGGATACTTAGACCAACAGGGGCCACAGGAAATGTTGGTCCGGTCCCTGGGACGCGTGAAAACCATCGAGCAGATTCGAGATATCGTCATCAAGCAACGAGAAGGCCAATCACTCACACTTGCGCAGGTAGCGCGCGTCGAAACGGGGCCTCAAGTCAAACGGGGGAACAGCGCGGCTTCGGTGCGCGATGAATCGGGTAAAATGACCGGCAGTCCCGCGGTGCTGCTGACCGTCATGCGGCAACCGGACGCTGACACACGCGAGGTGACCAACCGAGTTACCGCTGCACTCGCAGAACTAGCCACGTCATTGCCTGAGGACGTCCGAGTCGTTCCGAACCTCTACCAACAGAAGGAGTTTATCGACTTAGCGTTCGAGAATGTGGTGGAAGCACTTCGTGATGGAGCGTTGCTGGTGATCGTCATATTGTTCTTGTTTCTGATGAACCTGCGGACGACATTCATCACGTTGACCGCAATTCCGTTGTCGATCGTTGTGACTGCGATAGTCTTCGCGGCTTTTGGCCTCTCGGTGAACACGATGACCTTGGGGGGCATCGCTGTGGCCATTGGCGAATTGGTTGACGATGCCATTGTCGATGTCGAGAACATCTTTCGCCGATTGCGTGAAAACCGACTTGCAAAGTCACCGCGCAATCCCCTGTTGGTCGTCTATCAGGCGAGCCTGGAAGTGCGTAATTCCATCGTCTACGGCACGATGATCGTCATCCTGGTGTTTGTGCCGTTGTTCGCCCTCACTGGTATGGAAGGCCGACTTTTCACGCCGCTGGGAATATCGTACATCGTTTCCATCGCTTCCTCGCTGTTAGTCTCGCTGACGGTGACCCCCGTGCTGAGTTATTGGTTACTCAGCGGGTCGACCCTCGCCAGTGAGGAGCGAGACGGGTTTCTGCTGCGTGGGCTAAAACGCCTCGCGGGCGGTGCGATTCAATTCAGCTTGCAATTCCCCAGGCTGATCTTGCTGATTGCCACAATTGCAGTTGGAGTCACGACGTGGGGACTCCTGCGAATGGAAAACGACTTTCTGCCGCCGTTCAATGAAGGAGCGGTGCAGATCAATGTGTTGCTCCCGCCCGGGACGTCGCTGGCCACCTCAACAGAAATTGCCACTCGCGTCGAGCAGCGACTTGCTCAAATCGAAGACTTGCAGACCATCGTACGCAAGACAGGTCGAGCGGAACTTGACGAACATGCCGAAGGCGTGAATGTCACCGAGTTTGTTGCCACGGTAACCTCGCATTCACAGCGATCACGCGAAGAGCTCATTGAAGAAATCAGCGCAGCGCTGGCCGATGTGCCGGGAATTGTCAGCTCGGTCGAGCAGCCGCTGGCACATCTGATTTCTCACATGCTTTCCGGAGTGAAGGCGCAAGTAGCGATCAAGCTCTTCGGCGACGATCTCGATGTGCTGCGTCGTGAGGCGCAAGGCATCGAAGCAGCCATTGCAGATGTCGAAGGTGTGCGCGGCCTACAGGTCGAACAGCAAACGCTCGTGCCCCAGTTACGCATTGAAGCCAATGGCGAGAAGCTCAAGTCCTACGGCCTGCGCCGCAACGATGTCAACGAATTTATCGAAACCGCTATGCAAGGCGAAGTCATTTCGCAGGTGGTTGATGGCCAACGGACTTTCGATTTGCTGGTTCGCCTTGGAGAAGAGGCACGCGAGGACCTGGCGGCGCTAAAACGATTGCAAATTGAACTCCCCACCGGAGGGCGAGTGAAGTTGGAAGACGTTGCGCGAATCTATCAGGCGGCAGGTCCCAATACGGTCAACCGCGAGCAAGTGCGTCGCCGTATCGTCGTGCAGTGCAATGTCACTGGGCGGGGACTCGTTGATGTGGTGGAAGAAATCAAGGAGCGACTGCGACCGATCATTGCAGAACTACCCACGGGCTATTTCGTGGAGTATGGCGGGCAGTTCGAGAGCCAACAAACGGCCTCCCGCGTGATTTCGATGCTGTTCTTGGCATCGCTCGTGGGAATGTTTTTGGTGTTGTATTCGATGTTTCAGTCGTCGAACCTCGCACTGCAGGTCATGGTCGCCTTGCCTATGGCATTCATAGGCAGTGTCGCTTCGCTATATCTCACCGGTCAAACACTGACAATTGCTAGCATGGTGGGTTTTATTTCGCTCTGCGGAATTGCGTCGCGTAATGGCATCTTGCTAATCAATCATTACCTACACCTGGTGAAATACGAAGGTGAACGGTGGACCCGCGAAATGGCCGTCCGCGCGGGCAAGGACCGGCTGGCCCCGGTGCTGATGACGGCGCTGACTTCCGGCATCGGTTTGGTCCCACTCGCCATGGCCGCTGGCGAGCCTGGCAAAGAAATTCTCTATCCGGTGGCTACCGTCATCATCGGTGGATTAGTGAGTAGCACACTGCTCGAGTTCCTGGTGCGCCCCGCGCTCTTCTGGACCCTCGGTCTGGATGCAGCGCGGCAAGTCGTGGAGTCGCAGCACCAGCAAGTGGAGCTTGTCGAGGAAGAGCGGCACTAAATGCCAAACTGGCGCAGCACGATGTCGGCTACATCCACGTCGCCCAGAGGGCGCTCTACAAACACGCCACGTTCTGAAGCGAGCAACACCCCTCGCTGGTCGTCACGGAGCGCCGGCGCCCCGTGTGATCCCTGCACCAGCGATGCGTCGAGGGGAATGCCTTTCGCCACGGGATCCCAAAACATTTCGACGGGGTCGTATCCGGGCTTGCGATGGATGTCTACGGTGCGGGCAAAGCCTGGCGCCCGAGCATCGTCGAGCCACCAATAGTAGGCTTGCCAGCTATTGCTTGTAGAGATCAGCACAAGGTCACCGCAATCTGCGTGTGCGAGATCATAACGACCGAATTGGTGTCGCGTAAGTATGTCTGCAATGCCGGGCTGCTCTGCGAACAGTTTTGCGACTTGCTGAATTGTCGCGGCATCGTGGTGCTGTACGAAAATGTGCGAGAACTGATGGTCGGCCAACGCCCATGCTCGACTCGCCGCAAGGTCGAGATGTTCTCCGTCCGCTTCCTCAGACACTGCCAATAATCCCGCTTCGCGGAGGAGGCGGTTGGGGTAGCTGACGTGGTCCACGGGAGTAATCACATATTCACTAGCCACCAGCCACAGTAGCTGGGCAGGGTCGTAGGCGTCAGTAAATCCTTTGACAAGTTTTCCCACCTCCAAGTCAAGTTCGCCAAGCGCGCGGATTGCTTCATCGCTGTCAGGCCCGTTTTTTTGCGCTGCGTAGTCCAAGTGGGGTAGGTAAACGTAAAAAAGGTTGGGGCGGAAACGTTCGGCGGCATGTATGGCCGAGTCCACGATCCAAGCGGTGGAGGTGATATTGGAAGCTGGGCCCCAAAAATGCTGGAGCGGAAAGTGCCCCAATTTTTCCACGAATTCGCCGTACAGGGGCTCTGGACGTGTGTAGCACCAAAGTGATTCACTGCCATCAGGGTTGTGAATTGGTGCTGGGGTGCACACATAGTCCGCACCGCACTGTTTGCTATGAAGCGGAAACCAAACCGCCGAGGTGAGCTTGGGGTCGTGAGCATGCATCAGGTCCCACAGCTGCGGTTTGGCGATGCAATCGTTAGCCGAGGTCCACATTTCAACCTCTTGCCGCTCTCGCCAGTAGAATCCGTTGGCGGTGACTCCGTGTTCCGAGGGGGGGGCGCCGGTCGTCATGTTCGCTTGCACTGGGCAGGTCACCGCAGGGAAACTTGGCACGAGTTCCCCACAATCACCTTCGGAGACCAAGGCACTCAGGCTGGGCATGTGAGCCAAGTCCTGCTGGCGTAACCCAGGGACCGAAAGAAGGACAACGTGTTCGGACATAGTGGCTAGCTTCCAAGCATCGGATGGAGAAAAGTGTAGGCCTGCCGCGCCGCCTCGGGCCCGACATGGCTGTGGCGACTCAGCTCTACGTGCAGTCCGCCAGCGTACTGGACGGACTCGAGTGCGGTGAGCACCGAGGGAAAATCAATCTCCCCTTCACCGAACATTAGGTGTTCGTGAGTACCGACGCACATGTCTTCGATATGCACGTTGACCAGCCGATTGGACCAGTGGAGGATTGTCTCAGTGATCGGCTCGCCCAGGCAGTGCAAATGGCCGATGTCGAGCGTCAGTCCTAAACGTGGTGAAGGAACTTGCTCGACCAAGTCAGCGAAGCTGGCCATCGTGTCAATCAGCATTCCTGGTTCGGGCTCGAAGCCGATTTGCACGCCGCGCCGATCGGCGTAGTCCAAGACAATACTCAGCCCCTCGACAAGGCGACGCATGCCCTCGTCGCGCGAATCCTCTCGTGGCAAGACACCGGACCAGAGCGAAACGCAATCGCTACTCAGCGCGACCGCCATGTCGACTGCATGGCGCAAGAACTCGATGCGCAAGGGACGTCCTGCTGACTTCGCCGAAACGAGCGTCGGTTGGTGTTTGTTGCGTGGGTCGAGTAGATAGCGGGCACCCGTCTCGATGACTGAGCGCAGTTGGAACTCTTCGAGCATCTGGCGGATATCTTGCAGCCGTCTGTCTTGGCCCGCGTCATAGGGATTGAGCGCGTGGTGGTCGATGGAGATCGCCACGCTTTCGTACCCCAACGAAGCCAATAACCGCACAGCAGCCGGCAGGCTGTGATGAGCAAGTCCGTTCGTGTTGTAACCGAGGCGCATGATGTCTACTTGGCTATTAGCGATTGGCCTTTCATTGGCTCATGTCATTATGTCATGGGAGCGCGGCGAGTGGCAACGTAGGTTGGGAGCAGCAAAGCGAGGACTGCGAAGCCAGCTGCCCAGCCGGAAATGGCCGAGCAGGCGAGGGCATCGAGTGGAATGAACATGGTGATCAAACGAGCAACCGATTTTTGGACAACTTTGGGTTCAGGACAGACGATCGCTTCATAAAGCTGCACTCGAACCGCGAGTAAACAGATTAACCAAGCCGCGAACCAACCGAATCGTGGCAGCGTGAGTACGGTTGCCAGTAGTAGCATCGCTAGGGTACCTAGCTGGATCACGTAGCTTGCGACTCGAAGGTCACTTGCGTTACTTTGCTCAGCTTCCCTGCGAGCCAGGAGCGTGAGGCCCAGCGTGTACATCCCTAGTGCGAAGGCGTAGAGATAGGCGGCGCGGGGGTCGCCTGAGTCACTGACCACGCTCGCGCCGAGCAAGACGTTTAGCGCGCGGCACAAGCCCATTGCCCACGGTCCGGCAGCAGATTTCTTCAATATCGCATCGTAGGCGACAATGGAGATAGCCAGCAAGATCGCCACCACGAGTGGATACCAACTTGATAAGAGCCAAGCCGCCACCCCGGCGGCGCTCAGACCATCTACCAGCAGCCCCCAGCCAACTAGCTTGGCGAGCCAAGGTTCAATTCGCCCCGAGGGTAGGGGCCTTTCGGGGCGTTCGAGGCGGTCTTGTTCCAGATCGAACACATCATTCAGCACCATGCCCGCGAGGTAGAGTGCCACCGAAGCGAGCGTGAGAAACACAAGCGGCAGCACGGGCGACCAAGCCCCTCGCGCGAGTGCATAGCCGGCAAGGATGTTGGAAATCGCGGTGAACACATTCCCAGCGCGCAGCAATTGCCACCAAGCGGCGGCAGGCGAGTCACCCATTAAACGCTAGTCTCCGAAACTCCGATCTGAGTGAGCGTTTGTTGCAGATAGTTCCTCGCTTCGCGAGCGGCTTCGTCGGGAGAATCGATGTAGGGATACAGCTCCACGGTGAGCCAGCCGTCGTAGTCCGTCGTGGCAATCGCTTGCAGTGTGGCGGCGAAGTCAATCGCCCCATGTCCAGGGATGAGATGTGCATGGACGCGCGTCTCGGCGATATCTTCCAAGTGGTAGTGCACCGTTTCTGCTTGCATTTTCGCAACCCAATCTTGCGGATCTTCGCTTACGCAATAGGCATGTCCAATGTCGAAATTAAGACCCACCGCCGAGCTATCCACGCGGTCGGCAAATTGTGAATATTGATCGAATCGCTCGATTAAGAGTTCCGGCTCCGGTTCGATTAACAGTCCAACGCCCAGCTTTTCCGCAACCTCAACGCAGGGCATGAGTTCTTCGTAAAAGATGTCGGCACCTTGCTCCCAGGATTGCTCGGGCGCTAGCAATCCACCTGGCTCGGTGGTGATGTGAGGAGCGCCAAGGTCGCAGGCCAGTTGCAACGCTCTTTTGGTGTGTTCGCGCCGAATCGCGCGGTAATGCGGGTCGGGGTCGGTCCACCCGGGATGCCAATAGGGCTGGCGGGGGTCGGCAACGGCATTCATCATGAACGCGTTGATGTTCGAGATTGTCAGGCCATGTTCATCGAGACAACGCCGAATCGCTTCACGCTGCTCAGGGAGCAGTCCCGCCGGCCAGGCGTGCGGCACATCGGCCAATAGCTCGATGCCGGTGTATCCGATCTCGGCGATGCGGCGAATCGTTTCCTCGATGGAAAACTGAAGATATGCGTTCGAGCTGAATGCCAGTTTCACTTGGGGCTCCAAAAGCAGAATTCAAGGGACATCGTCACTGTCCTATCTTAGCCAGTCTTTGTCTCGTGAGTTACCCCACGCGCTTAACCAGCAGAGCGATTTCGCTAGTTCCCATTCGCGTGTGAAGTAGAGTTGCAGACTCGTCACCCCGTAGCTTGAGCTGCTTTCGCAACCATTCTGGATCGGCATGCACCCCACGTGTTTTGATCTCCAGATTCCCTATATTCCTGTCACGCAGGTGTTTCAGAAGCGGCGCAATACGCGGGGGCAATTGGTCAAGTACTTCAAAACAGGTCAGCAACGGATGCTGCACCACATCTTCGTGAGTGAGATAAGAAGGACTGCGGTCCAGCACACTCAGGTCAAGTTCGGTTGCTAAGGCTTCCACCAGCCCCGCGGCGCGGAGGGCAGGGTCGGTGTCGTACACGTAACTCGAGACCTTGCTCGCCGACGAAGCTCTCACGTCGGGCTTACCGACAAACGAGGCAGCTACAGGTTGGCTCTCGTCGGTGGGGTCTCTCGACAGCCGCGTGGCGCATCGGAGTCCCTCGTTTGCACCCGCAAGTTCACCAAACCAGGCGACTTGCTGGCGGCATGCGCGATGGAAGCTGATCCATTCCAGCATGGCTTGATCGCTCCAGGCCTCTGGCACGATCGTCGCGGGCGCGAGTTTCATTGCGGCCTGGGGGTTCATTGCGAGCCACTGCTCAACCAGCTCGGGGCCGGGTGAATGCCATTGCAGTTGCGTAGAACGCCGCCCATCAACTCGGCGATCCGGATCGATATGCCAGAATTCGTCTGGGGCAGGGCTTTGCGATTCCGCGTCTCCGACCCGAGCTATCCCGTTCACATTCAATTGGGCCACGCGCAAATTCGCGCGAGCCAAGAGAGCCATTTCTGGCATTCGATCCCAACCCGTCGTCGGTCCACGTTCGGCGAGGGCGAGCAAGTCTCCTCCGATCCCGCAGCAGTAGTCGATGACCGAAACGCCCTCGGAAATGCGAGACGCTTTGTAGCGTGCGGTCCAAATATCCGTCGCCTGTTGTAGCGCAAGGTCCGTGAAGTACATGCTCGCTGCGAGTTCGCCAAATTTCGAGGCTGCGCGGCTACGCAGCTTCCATTGTTCTACGATCAACCCGGCTCGGGCAGCGGAAATCGTTTTTCGCAAATGATTGAGCTGACGATGCACCGGTTCGCCAGCGAGCGCACTAGTGCTAAGCAGCTTGCTCGCCGCATCGCCCGTCAACCACTCATAATCGCTAAGGTCTGCCAAAGTTGTCAGATCGTGTTGCCACGATGCCTTACTTGCGGGGGATGGTACGTTGAGTGGCACCACTCGCAACGGCTGAGCCGCATACCGGGGACGTGCGGTAGGCACCCGTCAAGCAAGCTGCTCCGTGCGGCAGCACAAGCGGCAAGTTGCCTGTCGCTTACGGTCGATACTCAAAAGTGGTGAGCTGCGTTCCGTCCAACATTTCATTGTATCGTTGCTGGGCCGACAGTTCACTTCCCCCGTTTCTGTTTCGTGAGGAAGGTTGCCATGTTTTCCTTGTTGCGAGTGCCTGTGCTCTTAGCCGCCGCCGTGGGAGTGCCCTACCTCATCAGCAATGGGCCGAACGTGGATGGCTTGTTCGACGGTTTTTCCTCAGCAGCTTCAACAGCTTACGCGAGCACGAAATCTGGCCTGCTTAGTTCCAGTCCTCAGGGGCTAAGTCAACCGCCCTCGCCACAAGGTCCCGGGGCGTCCGTTTATCCGACGATCACCCCGCTGGAAGGCATGCCGGCATTGTCTTTGCGGGAAGTCTTTGACCTGAACGTCACTAAAGAGTGGGTGTACCAGCGCTGGGCACGCAAATCGACGGCCTTGTCCGAACTGGGCCAATTCGGGATCCGGGTTCCAATTGTCACGGGAACGCAGTTGCACGATCTGGCGGGTTCGTTGACTTACTTTTTCGGCCGTGACGGTCGGGTCGAACGCATTGGCTTTCATGGCACGACTGGCGACACAACTCAATTGGTGATGCTCGCCACGCAGCAATTCGGGTTGCAGCAGCAACAAACGCCAATCGTGGGTGAACAACTGTTCCAGGTCAAGAGAAAGCAGCAAGTTTTGAGCGAGTTGCGCACTCGGCCCGCACCGGTTTTATGGGACAGTTCTCCGCACGATAGCTTCGCCGTCGATTTCCAGTTGCAGCGTTCCGATGTGACCACCCCCCTACCCTCGCGTTTGCCGCCATTGCCCGTCGTGAACGCACCTCCGCAGCCCAGTCCATCCAAGTCGATCAAATCTCAAGGCAGCCGCGAGGTGGAGGGTAGTACAGGAAAAGTCGATGTCGACGGGAGCAAAAAATGGGAGTTCCTTCATCCACGCAGGCGCGTCCCGAGAAAGCAAGTGAATAGCCTCGATCGAAGCAGCCAGCTGTGGTAATCCGCCGTGGCAGGTGGTCCTGGCGCTGCCAGTTACCGTGCAAATTGGTTATGTTGCGCTCATGAGCAGCGACTACATCATCTCGCCTTGCACCGAGACTCGCCGTGCCGAGGCATTGCGAGTGCTGCACGCCGGATTGCCTAGCGATCAACAGTTGGCCTTAGTCCAGTCCCTAAAATCGGTTCGTGACCAGGACGACTCTGTTTTCGAGGGCTTGCTCGTTGCGTCGAGTCAGAATCAGTTGCTGGGGGCCGCTTGGGCACAACTCACCGCAGGCAGGACAGCTGTGACGTGGATGCCCGATGCCAAGAGCCCGACTGGCCCTGCTCTCGTGCGGGCACTGGCCGATTTCCTCGACAGTCGAGACATCGTACTCGCCCAGTTCTTGGCAAGCAACAGCGAGACGGTTTCGCCAGAACTACTACATGCGGGCGACTTCCAACAGTTGGCAAAGCTTGCCTACCTCTCAATCGAAAAGAGTTGCTTCTCTACGCAGAAGCCAACGGGTCCTCTCACGTTTCATCCCAATGCCGACTCCAACCCCCAGCGGTTGGGGGAGTTGTTACTACGAACCTATGAAGGTTCGCTAGATTGTCCGGCACTGAACGGGCTGCGCAGTGCGACTGATGTGATCCAAGGCTACCGCGAACAAGGAAACTTTGCACCGGAGCGCTGGTTTTTTGTGCAGCAGAAGGAACACGATGTGGGCGCGTTGCTGCTGACCGCCTACGAAGACACCGGAAACTGGGAAATTGTGTACATGGGTTTACTACCTGAGGCACGTGGCGTTGGCTGGGGTCGTGAAGTTTTGGAATACGCGATGTGGCAAGCTGGGCTAGGCGGCGCCGAACGTTTGGTCCTTGCCGTAGACCAGGCCAATCTGTTTGCGAGTGCGATGTACGAACAAGCCGGCTTTACCGTCTGGGACCAACGCATTGTTTACGCACGATTGCGACCCACTGTGAGCTAGGCGGCTATCGGGCATAGTGATCAACTTTTCACCTCTACTTGATTTTGTGGTCCAGATTTTGTGAGACACAATTCTACTTTTCCTTGTGAAAGTGACTTGTTCCTCGAGCATTTTCTCAGTGTATTTTGAAAATCGAATCACTGAAACAACTTATCCACACTTTGAATCAACAGTCACAAACTTTCTGAAAAATGTTTGTCGCCAGAAACGTGGAAGATTCTCGGCAACTTTCGACTGCTTGGCGATTGGACAAACCTCTCCGCGAAGTCAAGCCCTTCCGTTGAGTTGCTAGCACCGTAGAATCGAAGCCATAGCTACGGGAGTTGTGTGGGCAACGAACGATGCTGATCTGCTCTTTTTTAGGTGACGTTGGAGTTCACTCGAGACTGCTAACAGAGAAACAGCAGTTCCTACTTCCACAGTCCTTGAGCGAGTGGATTCCTGTGTTGGATTTATGATGGGTTCTGGTGGCAATTTAGCAGGAAGATGGGTCATGGACGATTCGGACAGGCGGTCCGCACTGAAGCGAGAGCTAGTCGAGCGTCTGGGTGCCCAGCGGTTCGAGTTGTGGCTCGGCACGCACACGCAGATGGAGTTTGCTGACGGCGAACTCACAATCAGCTGCCCCTCGCAATTCGAATGCCAATGGCTACGAAGCCGCTTGCAATCGACTTTGCTCAAGTCTTGTCAGCAAGTTTGGCCTGAGGAGCAAGTGGCCATCGCATACCGCGTGTTGTCGAAAGCCGAAGGCGGTAAGCGGACTGCTAAGAAGCCCGAAGAGCCCAGACCCTTGTTGGATGCGAAGGGTACGCAGAGTGCCGTAAAAAAAATCGCGCCGCGGGCCGCACAGCTCGCACCCCGCCACAGGTCTTCTTTTAACAACTTCGTCGTCGGTAAGGGCAACGAACTGGCGGTGCGAACGGCACAAGCCGTGGTCAATCAACCTGGCCACTATGGTCCTTTGCTCTTGTTCGGACCGTGCGGAGTTGGCAAGACCCATCTCTGCTATGCAATGGTGCAGCAACTGCGACAGTCGAGCAAGCGCATAAACGTCGTGCGGTTGACCGCCGAGCAATTTACAGGTGAGTTTCTTTCGGCGCTTGACCGTCGATCATTGCCGGGCTTCCGTCAGAAATATCGTTCTATTGATGTGTTGTTCGTCGACGACATTCAGTTTCTCGTCGGCAAACGAGCCACTCTCGACGAATTATTACACACAATCGACGCTTTGCATGAGCGAGGCCGACAAGTCGTACTCACCTGCGACCGTAGTCCCGGCGAGCTGCAAAAGGTGAGCCTGGAATTGGTTTCTCGGATATCTGGTGGGCTGGCGATTCCACTCGAGTCTCCCGATTATCTCACTCGATTGGGAGTGGTTCGGCAATTGGCCACGCGGCTGAAGGTCTCACTGGATGAAAAAGTCACAGAGTTAATCGCCACCCAAGTCGCCGGTAGTGCTCGGCAACTTGCTGGAGCGATCAACCGTCTGGTGGCCACGAGCATGGCACGCAAATCGGCCATTACCCCGGAGCTAGCCAGAACAACTCTCGCGGAATTCGTGCAACAGAACGCACCGTCGGTCCGCTTGGCTGATATCCAACACGCCGTGTGCGAGGTGTTCGGTGTCGAGCCGTCCAGTTTGAAATCCGCACGCAAGTCGCGCTCCGTCACAGAACCTCGCATGCTAGCCATGTGGTTGGCGCGAAAGTACACACGCTCCGCTCTTGGCGAAATTAGCGAATATTTTGGTCGCCGCAGCCACAGCACGGTTGTGTCCGCTCAAAAGAAAATTGAGCGACTCGTAACCGAAGGTGCCGAAATCTCCGTCGCCGACCGCCCCTGCCAAGTCGAAGAAGCTATACGTCAGGTCGAAGCCGTTTTACGCACGGCGTAACTGCTCTAAGCGGATGCAGTAGTCGAGACAAGCCCAGGACACTGGCTAGAGATTATCGCGCTTAATCAGCGATTCCCTCTTTGCTTGGCTCGCTTTCCAGGTCGAATTCGTAGTCGTTGTTTCCGTCGCCGGTCACTTCCGCGGTAAGCGTGGTCTCGAAGTTGTACCTTCTGGGAATGTAAGCTTCCTTGGGACGCAATCCCATGGTTTTGATTTCAGGGCCGATAAACTTTGAAGCCTCGACTTCGACTTTGTTCGCCCCGGGTCTTGCACGGAAGCCGAAACGGCCATTGGTAATGGGACCCGCTTCTGGGGCCCATGAGGGATTCTCGGGGACGAACGTGATGTACCCCTCAGGAATTGGTTCGCCGTCGAAGGTTACGGATCCCCTGACTGGATACTTGAGCGGCCCCGAGGGCCCGCAGCCGCCCATCGCGATTAGTGTGACCACTACGAGTAAAGAATTTTTTGTGGAAAAGGCTTGCACGTTCTTAACTTTCTTTCCAGACAAGGGTTGTTCGCGCGCCAACTATTCTCCGCCGTAGACCTCTTCCCCATTGCGGCTTCCCATTGCCTGGTAGGCAACGAGATCAACGCCATCGGAAATAGTAGTCACTGAGCCATCGGCACGCGCGGCATTTACTGTCCCAGCATGATAGCTGCGAGCGGCTAACTGCATATTCCCCGCGGACTGCAGGCAGGGGGCGTCTGCTGGGGGATTATGAGCACACCAATTGAAGACATCGGGACGCGACGAGTTGGGCGAGTGCAACGTTGTGAAATAAACGCCGCCATGTCCGGGATTGTGATACCTGCCTCGCAGATCGTGCGAGTCGGTGTCTTCCACCAGTTTCAGCTCGCTCAAAAGTAAAGTGTTCGACGAGCCGTCAGAGATGCTGGCCATCGTGACCTCAGAGACTGCAAAGAGCATCCCATCCAAATTGGCACTCGCCGTGAAAGGGGTGTCTCGCACGGGGTCGTCGGGTACAGGTTGATTGAGATAGAAGCTACCGCCGCACGCGACGTAATTGCCAGAGAACCCTTGCGTCGCCAAACCGTTGAGGCCACCCCAAAACGTGTGCAACTTGGGGCTGAGTCCATCGGAGGGGCACATTGCCGACTGGATCACATGATCGAGTCGTGGAAATCCAAGCGCACTTGCGCCGGAGTCCATGTGCTCGGTAAACGCATCGTATTGATTGGTCTCTTCGATGTAAGGCAGCAAGTCGTGGATCCAGCACCGGCGATCTTGCGTGTGTGGACCTCGCCCTGCACTACGCCCATCGTGGGTGCCGTAGGGCGGCGGGGTGTTGAAGGTGCTATCAATGTAATTGTAAGTTCCATGGGGGAAGTGCCCATTCGATTCCTCGAACAGTAGCGCTGCCAATGCCAATTGCTTGAGATTGTTCTGACACTGGCTGCGCCGCGCCGCCTCGCGAGCACTCTGCACCGCTGGCAACAGTAGCGCGACCAACACGCCTATAATTGCAATTACCACAAGAAGTTCTACAAGCGTAAAACCGCGCCGCGCCAAGCGAGCAACTGAAAAAGACATCGCCAATTATCCTCAAAAGTGGAGCCAGACGAGCATCCCCGCGGAAATCCGTACGAGGTGCTGTCAGTGTAGCACGGCGCCGCTTGGGGCTCAATCTTGGTGAACAAGGTTTGATGAGAAACGACTAGCTACCAGTCGATCCCCGCAAGTTGCGAATAATTGGGGTCGAAAACAGCCTCGCTCACTCCGACCCTACTCCTCTTCCTCTCCGCCCATCTCCAACTGCCGCATTTTGCGGTAGAGGTTGGAGCGGTGCAGGCCGAGGCGTTTGGCGGCCTGGCTCATGTTGCCTTTGGTGTTGTCGATCATTTGGCGGATGTATTCTTGTTGGAATTTGCGGGTCGCGTCCGAAAGTGTTGTGCCCAGATCGAGCGCAGCCGATTCACCACCGCCGGCCGTGTCGATGAACGCCAAGTCCTCTATCTCAATGCGGTCACCCGAGGATAAGTAGGCTAGCCTTTCCATCAAATTCCGTAGCTCGCGGACATTGCCCGGCCAGCGATGATTGAGCAATTGCTGCTGCGCCGCGGCAGACAGGCTCGGCGTGCGTCGCCCCATGTTACGGCAGAATCCTTGCAGAAAAAATTCCGCGAGCAAGAGTACATCGTCGCCCCGTTCGCGGAGCGGCGGCAGCTTCAAACTCACAACATTGAGACGGAAGAACAGGTCCTCGCGAAATTTTTTCTCGCGGACCATTGTGCCCAAGTCTTGGTTCGTTGCAGCGAGGATTCGTACTTCGGTATGAATTGGTGTCGAGCCGCCTACGCGGACGACGGTTTTGTCTTCTAAGACCCGTAGCAACTTCGCTTGGCCGCCGGGGCTCATATCTCCGATTTCATCGAGGAAGAGAGTGCCGCCCGAGGCGAGTTCGAATTTGCCGGCGCGCGTTTCGCGTGCGTCCGTAAACGCGCCTTTTTCATGGCCAAATAACTCGCTCTCGAGCAAGCTTTCGCTGAGCGCTGCGCAATTGACGGCGATAAAAGGTTGTTCACGCCGACTGCTGAGATAGTGAATCGAACGGGCAACGACCTCCTTCCCCGTGCCATTTTCGCCAAGGACGAGAATCGCCAAGTCTGTGTCGGCAATTCGCCGGGTGGTTGAACGCACGGCTTCGATGGCAGGACTGTTGCCGATGAGTTGCACGCCCTCGGCTGCCTCTTCGATCAGAAGTTGGTGCTTGGAAAGCAGTTCTTCGAGTTGTTGTGTGTTTGCAAGCGCAACGGTTGCATGTGCAGCAAGTTCTTGCAGTCCGCGTTCGTCTTCATCGGTAAAGCGTCCGTCCTGCTTGTTTAAGACCTCGAAGGCACCCAGGCATTTGCCATCAGGGGTGATCAGCGGAACACAGAGCAAGGTCTCGGTGTGGTAGCCCGTTTCGGCATCTACGTTGCGTGCGATTTCGTCCGCGCCGATCTTGCCACCAACCCGCCTTGGTTCGCCCGTTTGAATCACTTGGCCCACGATGCCCGTGTTGTCAGGCAGTCGCAACTCGTCGTCCTCAACACCCAAAGCAGGTCGGGCGACAAGAGACTTATTTGCCTTGTCCCAAAGAAAGATACTAGCCCGGTCCGCACCCAACAGTTCCGTTGCTGCCTCGGCCATTGCCTGCAGGAGCGCTTCCATGCAACTGGTCTGGCCCCAAGCGTGGGTGATTTCCAATATCTTTTCCAACCGACGAATTCGGCGCGATCGCCGCTGTTTCATTCGCACCTCGGCGAAGGCATTGGCCAACTCGTCACGAAACTGCTGCAGCAACGCGAGCTTGAGTTCTGCCTGGACCAGCAGGGCGTGCTTATCGGACAGGGGAAACGCCTTCCAATCGCCCTGCTCTGCCAGTTGCTCTCGATCCATGGCCTCAGCCGCCAAGTCGGTCGGGACATGGTTCGCCGAGATACCAGAACAGGCCACAATGGCCCAATCCGGGGGAGTCGAACGGACGACAGCCACAGCCTCTGCAGGAAGTAGCTTCACTGCATCGGCTAGCGACTTGGCAAGGAAGGACTCTTGATCCTCCGATTCGCCGATTTGCTCCAGAAGTCTGTGAACTAGACCAGATGCTTTAGATTTTGTAGTCATTCTGTTGGTTTTCAAGAGCGTTGTGAGAGGTGTAATCGCCTACTGGATGCAACAATATGATAACATGAGGATTTCCATTGTGGCATCAAATTGTACGTCTTTGCTGTCGATGAAGCAACATCAGCGTACCGATATTGATGTTTTTCTAGCCTATGCGCCGCAACTACGACTGCGCAGCGAATGGGAGAGTGCTCAAAGCGAGTTGCCGGTGATATTGGGAGCCTACGTGCTCGCAGTAGCGTTTTGATAGCTCAGGCTTAGCAGGAGCCCCTTTCGGTGGGGCTGTGGGAGGTGTAACTTGCGAGATTCTGAGGAACTTGCCTCCCGAGCAGTTCTTAGGCATGGACAGACCCACGACACTTCGGAGCATCTGATGGGAATTTACGACGGAAAGAAGGGCTTGATCACAGGCGTCTTCAACAAGCAGTCGATCGCTTGGTCAATCGCTGACCGAATCATGAGTGAAGGCGGCGAGTGTGGCTTTTCCTACATGCCCGACAAAGCCGATGACGCCAGGCAAAAGAACCTGGGTCGCCTCAAGAAGCTCACCGACGGAAATCCCCTCGTCAAATTCCTGCAACCGATGGATGTCACCAACGACGAACACATCGGGGCGGTGATGGATTGCTGTCGCACGGAGATGGGCAAGATCGACTTTTTATTGCACTCGATTGCGTTTGCCCTGCCGGATGATTTGAAGGGCGATACGATCGCCACGAGCCGTGCGGGGTTCAAGCTAGCAATGGAAATCAGCGTGCATAGTTTAATCGCGTTGGCCCATGCAGCGCAGGACGTTATGAACGATCACGCCAGCATTCTTACGCTCACCTACTTTGGCGGTGAGAAAGCTGTGCCTGGCTATAATGTCATGGGCATCTGCAAGTCCGCACTCGATTGCACAGTCAAGTATCTCGCCTTCGACTTGGGGCCGCGAGGTATTCGGGTGAATGCGCTCAGCGCGGGGCCATTGCAAACCATTTCGGGTCGCGGTGCAGGGGTCGATGAAATGCTGGGCCTGTACGAGGGCATGGCTCCTCTCGGCCGCAACATCACACACGAGGAAGCCGGCAACAGTGGCAGCTTTCTAATGTCGCCGCAATCCTCAGGCATCACCGGCGAGATTCTCCACCTCGACGGCGGCTACAACGCAATGGGTTCGCCGGGGCGCTTGCTAGATAAATTCAAAAAGGTATAAGCCACAGCGCATTGCTAGCATGCTGCTGGTTTTTTGTTGAGAAATCGGGGTAGGTAAATCCGCGCGCTCCCTGGTAAGTTTTGCAAATCTTGGACAGGTGCCCCGTGCGACTCAACGACGAGTCGCTCCACCCATGTAGCGATCTCCAGACAAATTGCCGCTGACGCGTTCGATTGGTCTGCGATTTGCTTGAGTAGACCAAACAGTGCGTCCGTCGGTCCCGCCCGGCGAGCGTGAGGACAAGGATCGTCCAACTAACCCAAGAGGTATGAGCATGGAAGCTCGCATCGCTCGGACCGCAATGTTTCGCATTGCGGTACCTGTGCCACTGTCTCGTGTGATCGTGTTGTGTTTGTTTGCCATTACTTGCGGCCCTTCAGCCCAAGCTGCTGGCTATCGCACAGCGAACTTCACCGTCGATGCCCCCACGCCACGACTCGCCAAAGAGATTGGCGACGCGGCCGAGCGCTATCGCAGCGAACTTGCCCAGGAGTGGCTTGGTAGCAAGCTTCCCAACTGGTCCAAGCGTTGCCCGATTAAGGCGCGCGTTGCTCCAAATTTGGGCGCCGGCGGCGCGACCAGTTTTGTGTTTGATCGCGGTGAAGTATTCGGTTGGCGGATGGAGATTCAGGGTTCCCGCGAGCGGGTGCTAGACTCGGTCGTCCCGCATGAGGTGACGCACACGATCTTCGCCAGCCATTTCCGCCAACCCATCCCGCGCTGGGCCGACGAAGGCGCTTGTACGACGGTCGAACACCGAAGCGAAATCGCTAAGCAGGAGCGTATGCTTGTCGAGTTTCTTCAAACCCGCCGCGGCATTCCATTTAGCAACATGTTCGCTATGAAGGAATACCCTCAGGACGTGTTGCCGTTGTACGCCCAGGGACATGCCTTGGCTCGGTTTCTAATTGATCAACGGGGTAAACGCGAGTTCCTCGCCTTCCTGGAAGATGGACTGCAAGATGAAAACTGGATCCGCGCGGTGCGCGAACGCTATGGTTATCGCGATTTGCTGACACTACAAAACTCCTGGCAGAATTGGGTCGTCCAGGGGCGCCCGCCACTGCAACTTGCTGCCAATGCTCAGACCGATGCGGTGCTAGTCGCCGCACATGAAGTCCCAATCACGACTCCACCGCAGACGACGCGTCCCGCCGCCGTCTTTCGCGGCCAAGATCCCGACGCAACAATTGGTGCAAGCGCGAATGGTGCGAGTACCCCAGCCACTCGCACTCGTGCTCCGCAGGCTCAAACCCTTGCCGCTAACGGCATCAATGGCCCAATGCAAGAACGCCCGCGCGGCGAACTGGATTCCCAATCGCCGTGGACTGCAGTTGGAAATGGCCCCGCCACCGCCAGCGTATACGGTACTGCGGGGACGGTACGGCGCTAGCGCTCGCTGACTGCGGGAGAGTGGAAGCGTTCCACTTCGCCGCTCGCTATTTATCACTAATGATAATTAATCCCTCAATCGCACGAAGCGATTGGCTCTCTTGGGGTTAGGGTTACATTCACCCATCTTGTTCTTGTTCTAGATGGCTGACCGTTCGTGCTTCGATTCTTCTCGTGGGTTTCCACGCCTGCTCGTGCCGCACAAAATTGTGGCTTTCACCAGGGATGGTGGTACAATAACTGTCTTCAATGAGGTGACAACTTACGAACTGAGGGGTTCTACGATGGCGCGTTTATCTTCTAGTGTGTGTCTGATTATTTTTGGTTTATCCATAATTCTTTTGGAAACGAGTGAGTTGGCCCAGGGTGTCGATCGCGAATGGGATGACGAGGGGACGACTCTGAATTGGACCGAGCCGGAGAACTGGACAGATGATCTTCTCCCGGACACAGCCGACGCGACGCTGATTGGCTCACTTGCTCGAGCGCACGATGATACGGTTATTTTTGACCCGAACGGAGACACCATCGCCTCGTTGGAGTTGACCAACGGTGCGGACCTGGACACCGACGGTGGTCGGCTGGTGATGACCGGCGGTACCAGCATCGGCACGGGCAGCGCGCTGGGCGAAACCATTTCAGAACTCATCATTCGACCCCGTCAGGGAATTGCGCTGTTCGCCATTGACACAAACACCGTCGATGTGGGCGCGAATGGACAACTCACTATGCTTGGCGGAGAAATCGATGTGGACGGTACTGGCGGTCTTGACGGACTACTAACTGTCGCTGACGGAGGTGCCTTGCACGGCTACGGCTTGGTCGATTTGAGTGATTCGGATGCCTCGCTCGGCGAAGTTACGGACCTTCTTATCAACGATGGGGTCATCATCGCGGGCGATCCGACACCCGCGGGGGGTGAGCCGGTTGCAGTGACGCTGCAGCTCTCGACGTCGAAAGCGCCGATGTTCGGAACGCTCGATTTGAACGGCATCACCGGAGATGGTGCGGTCAGGATTAAGCGAAACGCCACATTGAAAGTCGATCCACTCTTCACCAGTTCGAAGGCGACAACCATGGTAGCCAATGCGACGTTTGAATCTGCTGCCGGTTGGCTGTTGGCGGGCGAAGCGAATATCGTGGTCAACTCGGGCGTCGTTGACGAAGGGCAGCCGTCCGAGTTGCCCGCCGCGCCGGCCGTGATCGCGGGTGCTGGGGTTTTCACCTCGACGGGTACGATTACCCTGGACCAGGCTGATGAGGAATTAACCATTTCGGCGCCTTTTGTAGGTGATAGTGGCCAGATAGAGAATCAGGGCATTGTTCGCTTCACCGGTGGGGGCGACATCAAGGCAATCGCATTGAATTCGACTGGTGGCGGTTTGGTACAAAACGAAAGTTCCGAGCCACTGTCGTTCCAAGGTGGAGAAAGTTATGCCACTCCGCTAGTCAACGCGGGCACTATGAGCGTGACCTCCGTCTCAGACGAGGTGACGACCGAGGCGACCGTGCAACTCGACGAGTTCACGCAGACTGCGCTCGGCGTATTGCAACTCGACCTGGCGGGAACGGAAGCTGGGGATTTCGACGTGCTGGCGATTGATGGAGACGTGGCGCTCGATGGTACCTTAGAGATCACTATTGACGACGCTTTCACTCCGGCGGTGGGGAACACCTTTGAAATTCTCACATCACTCACCGGAGCGATCACAGGGACGTTCGCCACGACCACATTCCCCGACCTGGGCGCGCTCGCGTTGCAAGTGAACTATGCGGAGACGAGTGTCGAACTGGAAGTGGTACTTGATCAGGCCATCACTGGCGACTTCGACGAAGATGGAGACGTCGACGGTAACGACTTCCTCAGGTGGCAACGGGGCGAAACGACCACCCCCATCAGCGACACCGATCTCACCGACTGGAAAGACAACTTCGGCGAGCCCAGTGGTTTGGCCGCCAGTTCAGTGCCAGAGCCGAACTCGGGCGTTGGGCTACTAGTTCTGATGGCGACAGCAACGCTTCATCGATCTCGCCAGAGCGGGCTGGGATGCATCAATCGGTGACTTGGCCGCTGCCAATTTTGTAGGCACTCGCCACGGCGAGCAAAATGAAGAGACCATCGATGGGACCGAAAAGCGAGCCGAAGGTGATCGGCTCGCCTGCGATTTGCTCAGCGAGTTCTAGCGAGATGCCCGCGTTTTCGAGCATGGATTTGAGATGCTCAAAGACAAAGAACTTCGCGCCGAGTATGCCTAAGATAGAGATTCCCGCAGCGACGATGCCGGCGGTGGTGCCATCGTCATCTTCATGCCCGATTGCCATCCCGGCACCGGCCGCGAAGCCAAGTCCCCACGCGATCCATCCGATTTCGTAGCCGGTGATCATCACAACCACAACCCAAAGGACCGCGCCGAGTGCCGCCCCGATCGCACTAAACAAAGCTCCGCGGGCCAGCGACGTGGCATGTCCAGTAGCGGAAGGCTCTTCGACATCGTCC
This sequence comes from Bythopirellula sp., assembly GCA_965230685.1. Lineage (GTDB taxonomy): Bacteria > Planctomycetota > Planctomycetia > Pirellulales > Lacipirellulaceae > Bythopirellula. The sequence goes on along the minus strand of CBDDLO010000002.1, from coordinate 5,123,151 downwards.
TCGACGACCTTCTTCGTCTCATGTTTTTTGCCCGAGCGTGTGTCGTAACCGCACGCCACGCAAACGACGGCACCATCGTTGAGCGGACTTCCACAGGCCGTGCAACTCTTCTTGGCTTTTGAGCGGGTTGGTGTGACCGGAGAGGTGGCAACTGGGGATGCTGTTGCAGAGAGTTCGTCGTCGAACCAGGTGCCCAAGTCGTCTTCGCCGGCAAGGTCAGCCACGACCGCGGGCACCTTCAGTCGATTGCCACACTTCGCACACTTGGCCGACTTCCCGGCTAAATGTTCTTTAACGCAATATTGTTTCTTGCAATTGGGGCAGGCGAACTCAATCGACATAGCAAACAACTCCCAGTATAAAAAAGTGGAGTGCAGAGAGAATCGTTTGCCTAGCTTCGCTTGTTCGCTGTGTAGCAGAATAACAGAAAGCAGCGTACAAGGCAAATTTCTGCTTGCTGCAATACCACTCTTGCCAGCGTTTTGAAATGTGGAGAATCACGACATGTCTGCATATCGAGTCGGTAGAACATTGCTTGCCTGCTTCCTGCTAGGTCCGGCTGTTTGGAATGTTGAGAGCGCCCACGCGGAACTTGCGAAGGAGTCTCATGAGCGTCCTAACATTCTCTGGATCACCAGCGAAGACAATGCCTCGCACTGGTTAGGATGCTATGGAAATAGTCAGGCACACACGCCGCGCCTTGACGCGCTGGCTCGCGAATCTGTGCTTTTCAACCATGCGTATTCGAATGCACCCGTCTGCGCGGTGGCACGCTCCACGATCTTGCATGGCGTTTATGCGACGTCCTCCGGTACGCAGCACATGCGCAGTCGGCATGCGATCCCGGCCAAGCTAAAGGCCTATGTGAGCTACTTACGCGAGTTGGGTTACTATTGCACGAACAACAGTAAGACCGACTACAACCGCGCGGGAAGCGACACCGCAATATGGGATGCGTGCAGTCGAGTCGCGCATTACAAGAACCGTCGTAAGGACCAACCGTTTTTCGCGATATTCAACTTGACAGTCACGCACGAGAGTTCCCTCTTCCCTGAGAAAGTTGCCAATCAGCGACGTCGGGGCGTTATCCCGTCAGCAACCCGTTTGTCGCCCGAAGAAATTCAACTCCCACCACACCTGCCCGATTTTCCAGAAATACGCCAGGACTTTGCCATCTATCACGACAACCTCACGGCGCTCGACCAGCAAGTGGGAGATCTGCTAGATGATTTGGACAAACACGATTTGGCCGAAGAAACGATCGTGTTCTACTACTCCGACCACGGGGGACCCACTCCTCGGGGCAAACGCTACCTCACCGACACCGGCGTCCGCGTGCCTATGCTTGTGCACGTGCCTAAGAAGTGGCAACACTTGTCGACGTTTCAGGCGGGTCAGCGTACTGACGAACTTGTTACTTTCGTCGATTTAGCCCCGACCTTGCTCTCCCTAGCAGGAATCGAGAAGCCAAACCAAATGCAAGGCCGCGCGTTCCTTGGAACGCATCGGGTCGAACCAGCACATGATGCGATGGTTTTTCTTTACGCCGATCGCTTCGACGAACTGTACGGTATGCGGCGCGGACTCACCGATGGCCGCTACAAATACATTCGCCGTTTCACACCGCATTTGCCTGCCGCGCCATGTAGTGACTACAGTTTCTCGATGCCGTCCTGGGTTGCATGGCGAAAAGCATGGCAAGAGGGCAAGCTTTCGCCCGAGCACCGCGCGTTATGGGAATCACCACAGCCTGTGGAGGAACTCTATGACCTGGAAGCCGACCCCTGGGAAGTACACAACCTAGCCAATGAAACCGAACATGCAAATCGGCTCGGTGGATTCCGCCAGCGGTTGGTTGAACAGATGGCTGGAACCAGGGACACGGGGGTCATTCCTGAGCCGCTGTTCGATCAACTTGCCAACGATGCAACGATCCACCAATTCGTCCGCGGCGAGAGTTTTGATTTCAATCGTGCTTTGCGCGCCGCCTTTACCGCGTCGTCAGGCGATCCAACTCACTTGCCAAAGTTGGCTGCAATGCTGGAGAACACGGATGCTGTGATTCGCTATTGGGGAACCCTGGGATGCGCGATCCTTGGCAAACAAGCGAAACAATTGCGGCCGAATTTGGAAACTCTGACTCTCGACCCGTACTCCTGCATCCGAGTGATGGCAGCAGATGCACTAGGAAGAATGGACCAATCCCATCTCGCGCGATCCACGCTGGTCAAGGAATTCGACCAAGACCTCACACGTGAAGATGCGATGCTGTTGCTGAACGTTGCGACTCATCTGCAATGCCAGGATGTCGTTCCTCGCGCTTGGATCGAGCAACAATTGACCCAAGGCAAACGAGCTGAGCACGTCCGGCGTTTCGCGAAGTATTTGAAGACCGATTCCGAATAGTTACTCGGTCGAAGACCTTGCAAAGTTTCGCGGATTCTATGCAGTCAAAACTATGGAGTACTTTGATGATTTCCACGTTATTGCGAGGGCTGCGCAAGTATCGCACCATTGTCCCGCGGTATACTGTCCGGTAAGCTGCGTTACGAGTGAGGAAACAGTTCATCTTTCATCAGGAGAACAGAGCTATGAACACGCAAGATGCCATTCGCACGACACTAGAAACTAGCACGATGGTGCTGAAAAGCTACTTTTCCGACATGACCGACGCGGAGTTGATGACCCGCCCTGGCGAAGGTTGCAACCATCTCGCGTGGCAGTTGGGTCACCTCATAGCGTCGGAGTGTAGCCTGGTGGAAATGGTCGCTCCGGGCGCCGCCGCAGAACTCCCCGAGGGCTTCGCGGAAGCGCACAACAAGGACAACGCAGGCGTCGACGATGCGGCCAAGTTTTCTACCAAACAAGAATACCTCGATCTACTCGACAAAGTACAAGCGGCCACGGTAGCCGCCATCGAAAAGTGTTCCGACTCCGATCTCGACAAACCGGGCCCTGAGCATTTTCAACCGATGTTCCCCACCGTCGGCCATCTGTACATCTTGATCGCCACGCACCGCATGATGCACGCGGGGCAGTTCGTGCCAGTGAGACGCAAACTCGGCAAGCCAATTTTGATGTGATGTGCTTGCCGGAAGCCCGTTCGCCTGAAGCCCGTCCCCGGGGCGTCGGGATCGGGCTCCATGCTGCGCTAGCACGGTATTCTGCAGCGCGCCACAAACGTGGTTTTTTATTCCAAAACCCTCACGTTTTGCGCGACACGATCACCACAGCGTCCTGGCCAGCAAGGAGCAATCTCTCGAAGTCGACGCAAAACGCTCTGCATTTTGAGAATTTCTAGCGCGCAAAGCCATCGTCGCCCTACCGCTCACCCAATTGTCAAAGAACCCAATGCACTTGCAGCCAGCAGGCCGTCAAGAAAGCACGAACGAATGTAACAGGTCGCCGCGCAAAGAATAGCCACTATTTTTGGCCACCCGAATTCTTTGCTGACGACGCTACCTCGAACCCAGCACCCGGCGAACAAGGGAACGCGGATGCGCGCAAATGACGCGGATGTTCGCAGATTGAATGTTGTGTTGCAGTTTTTCTAATCGGCGGTGATCCGCCCAATCCGCGTTCATCCGCGTCCTATTTCTTCTCACAGCTGTTACACAGGGCACCCCGCGGTTTTTCGACAAAGGAAAATTTCCTTGCCTTCCACGGTAAGCGGACGAATTGCAAATGGAGTTCGTTCGCATGCCCACGTCGTGACCTCCGTGGGCATGGCACCCGGCCAAGCCGTTGAGAGATAGAACTCGGCCAACCCATCGACAAGCCCAAGGCACTTGTCACTGCTCACCAGCTGGAACAAACAGGGCCACCCATCCATTCTGCGAGAACAAACAGGGCCACCCGCCTCGCGTTGGGAGACAAACTGGCAGCCTTTCTGCTGAGAATGCGACTCGGCGTAAATTGGGTAAGCCCGACGGGCGGTAGAAGCGCCTGAGAACTGCGGATTTCGCACTATTTTGCACAAAATTGTCGATTCCCAACTTCTTGTTTGCTGTTTCCCGCAAATCGGATACAATTTACGCCAAATAGGGCGCGTCGCTTGAATGTGTTTGTTTCAGGCAACCCTATTGTTTCACTTTTTTTAGGGATGCGTTTCAATGGCTGAAGGTACGATCAAGCGGCTCACGGACAAAGGTTTTGGTTTCATCGACACGGGGACCAACCAGGACATGTTTTTTCACTCGTCCAATGTTGAGGGAGCCCGGTACGACGAACTCCGCGAAGGCCAACGGGTGACTTACACCGAAGGTCAGGGCCCCAAGGGTCCTCGCGCCGAGAACGTCACACCTGCTTAGGTGGCCTGCTTAGGTGGCCTGCTTAGGTTAGGCGGCCTGCTGTGGCAGGTAGAAGCTTCTCGAACGACACGAAGTTTGTTGATTGAATGACACAGGGAAGCCGGCGAGCAATCGCCGGCTTCTTTGCGTTTAGGGCGCTGGGGAGAGAACACGATGTTGCTTAGGCGGGCACTTCTCGCCGTGGTGATGCTACCAGCAATCGTAGCAGGAGTGATTCCCTATTTGATGCTAGTGCTGCCGCCGTGGCCCGCGTTTCGGTCGCCCTGGTTTTGGATTTGCGCGGCGCTTGGTTTGGCGATATTTTGGTTTTGCTTCGTTTCGTTTTTGCGGCACGGACATGGAACGCTCGCGCCGTGGGACCCGCCACAACGATTAGTGGTCGAGGGCTTGTACCGGCACAACCGCAACCCGATGTACGTCGGCGTGTTGCTGATTCTTTTTGGTTGGGCTGGGGTGCTGGGATCTGTATGGCACTACCTGTATGCATGCTCTCTGTGGCTAGTCTTTCATCTCCGCGTGATTTGGTACGAAGAGCCCGAGCTGGCAACGCGTTTTCCCGATGACTGGAGCGTGTACCAGAAGCATGTGCCTCGCTGGGCGTTGCGCTTTACCGCTTTCCGTGGCTAAGTCGCTAGTTGGCGATACTTCGCCTCGGAAAGAGCAACGTGAGTCCCACGCCGAATAAGGCCATGCTACCGGGTTCAGGTACGAGAGACACGGTCAATGCATACTCGCCAGTTTGCGAGTGCAATCCCAACAGCTCGAAATCGTCAAACCCCGTCACAGCGAATACCAGTTCGCCATTGGCTGGCACTGTTCCTTCAAGAAGCGAGAGCAGACCCTCGCCCATGTCGTCGTCGATAGCGACCAAGTCGCCAGCGGCGTCAAGTTGCGCCAAGATTGGGTCGAAATCTCCTTCCCTAATTTCCGCCTCGAAGGTCAAGCCTGGGGTTAAACCCGTGAAGACGAAAAAGTCGACTGGGTCGGGGCCTGGTTCGAATCCGACGGTGTTGTCGATCACGGCGTCGAAAGTCCCACCGATCCAAGCGGGGTCTGAGAAGGGAAACTCATCGACTACACCCGGCGACAAAAAGCTTTCTTCGTCGAAAGATTCGAGAAAGAGTCCACTGGAATCGTACACGTCGACGAAGAGTGCGTAGTCACCCTCTTCCGAGTGCGAACCCTCGAAGTCGTCGCAACAGCCGGTGACTGCTAAGGGAATGCTGCCGTCGGCATTCACTGGAATATCGAAGAGTGCATCGGCTAGCCCATTGCCCAACGGGCTGGAGTCGTCATCTTCGTCAAGCGGCGGAAGCGGAAAAGTGTCATCGGCAAAGAAGCCAAGATAGGTGTCGGGCAGCGATTCACCGCCTTCGAGCGAATCGGAGACGGAAAGCGTCCCCGCCGGCAGAACGGTGGCAGTCTCGAAAGTATCGTTAGGTTCTGCGGCAAAGCCGTGCAAGGAAATATTAGCCGCAGCGCAGACGGCCAGTGACAAGAGCATCAGGTTATGTTTGTGAAACATTAGCTTGACCTGGTTGGAGGTATTATAGTGAAGGGGCCCAGAGCTACACTCCGAACATAGCCGTATGGTAAGAGCCTAAGGGAAAAACTGTCAATTAGTTTTTTTATGGAGGGGGAAAAGGACTCGCCACCGCACAAGAAGGCAGCACGCGAGGTGGAGCCGGCGCTGGAGAGGTGCTGGCTATTCGCTTTTCTGTGAGCAGCGTGCAGGGACGTCACCGCTGGGTGGCTTGCATGGTCGTGACTTTCCACTTGGCTGCGAGAACCGCGGTCACAATCGAGAGCAACCAGTAGGCAGCTGGCTCGGGCACCGCGACGACGGTGAGTGTCTCCCCTGACATAGTAGCCGTGAGATCGTCGATGTAGGAACTCACCAACGTGTCGCCCGATCCCCGATTAGGCGTGAGCATATCGTCGGTGGTATATTTGAACCAATGGATTCCGACCACTGCAGGCTGCCCATCGACGAGTACGAAACTGGGCGCGCCGGAGTCCCCGCTCTCGACCCTCGCTTCGTCGTCCCCTAATCCGTTGGTTGAGGTGTCGTAATCAAAAATGAAAACATCTCCTTGGGATGCGCCAAGTGCGGGATCAGAAAAGTCGCTCAGCTTCGCGTCGATGACGTTTCTCCCCAGCCTCATGCCTTTTGCATCGGGACCACTCTGACCTAAGAGATGGATCGTTCGATTATTGAAGGTGGGGGCATCGAATATTGAGTACTTAGCAACTTCGGCACTCACTTGCGTGGTCAGTTTTCCCAGCCAGAGATCCGAATCCGCAATTTGCCATCCGGTCCCACTGATGGTGTGATCTTCAAAGGTCCCTGCCACGGTATTATCATTCGAATGAAAGAATCGCAGAGTGCCTGAAGGGTGTGCGTGAGTGGCAGATAAGAAATACGAGGGGCTGATCATCGTAGCCCACTGTTTGCCATCGGCGATTCTCCCCACACCAGACCAATCCTGTTCGCTACCAAGGAAGTCTGCGTGGTTGGTGAAGCGATCGTGCCGGTTTGCGTCGTAGCCGTTGATCACCAGATTTGCACGCGAGATCTCACCGAAGCAAGCCAACGCGAGCGAGACCAGCATTCCTGAGATGCGCGCCATGACTGCGATTAGTGATCTCCCAGAGATGAGCGACATGATCGAGGCTCTCCTCTTCTTCAAACTGTGGAACGGAAGCAGGCTTGAATGTTAGCAAACGTCGCTATCCTATTCTGGGAAGGTCCGAAAGCAAAGGCACTAATTTGAGGTTCCGAAGAAGTAGTTCGTCACATGGTAAAAGACGGGCGCCGCGAAGCAGACGGCGTCGATGCGGCTCAGAACGCCGCCGTGGCCCTCGATGAGCGTACCAGAAGTGACTTCACCCCGGTCGCGCTTTATCGCTGCCATCGTTAGTGCTCCTGCCGAGGCCATGACGGCAATGGTGATCGACATCGCGCCGGCTTGCCACCAGTAAGGAAAAGGCGTAGCCCAGAACAAGGACAATCCCACCACTGTCGTCGCCGCGGTGCCGCCGAGCAGCCCTTCCCACGTTCTGTTTGAGTCGATGGTCGCCGCAATCAAGTGTTTGCCAAAGAGTCGACTACAGAGAAACTGTAACATTTCTGAAAACAGAACAATGGTGACAAAGAAGAACAGCAGTCGCGCATTAGCATAGTGGCCATCCATATTTCTGCACTCGATGTAGAGCAGCGCCGGTGCGAAGCTTAGACAATACACGCATACCAGCAAGCCGAACTGAATTTTCGCCACACGTTCGAGAAAATGCTTGTAGTCGCCAGAAACCGCTACCCGTGCGGCAATAAATAGAAACGCATAGACGGGGATGAGAATGCTGTAGAAGGCATAGTAGTCAAAAGCTACCAGTACAAATTGCATTGGCGTGAAGAGAAAAAATACCCAGAAGAGCGCGCGATGGTCTCCAGCGCTAGTCGGGGTGAGCGTGATAAACTCTCGCAGCGCCCAGAACGAGAGAAACCCAAACAGCAACACCGTAAATTTCGGCAGGAAAAATGCAAAACCTAGCACGATGCTAAAAAACCACCAAGCTTGCACGCGGCTGTTGAACGAAGTTACCGAGCGTTCGTCAAGTCCCACCGACGCCTGTCGCTTCAGCCATTGGCCTACCATCGTGGCGATGCTCAACAACGCCAAAACCGTACCCAAGAGTGCCCAGTCTTTGATCATTGTTACCGATCCTTAAGGCTAACGACCGCTTCGCGCGCGCGGGCAAGGAACTCGGTCTTCGGTTCCCCCGCCTCGAGCCAAATGGGCGGGCCGAACGTGAGCGACGAAAGCAACGGCACGGGGAGGAATTCTCCGCGAGGTAAAATTCGATTCATGTTGTTGATGTGCACGGGGATCAGTTCCAGTTCAGGCCGCTTCTTGCTCAGGTAGTAGAGTCCGCTCTTGAACTCGCCGATTTCGTCGCCGGGGCTCCGGCCTCCTTCGGGAAATAAGATCAGCGAGTGGGTGTCACCGATTTCTCGGAGCATCAGGTCGATGGGGCTTTGGTGGACTTTGATTTCCTTGCGGTCGATTAGCAATGCGTTGAACACTTGGTGTAGGTGTCGACGGACAATACCACGATCCCAATAGTCTTTCGCAGCGATGGGTCGCGTCAGTCGGCGAACAGGGGTAGGTAACGCTGACCAAACCAGCACCACATCGAGATGGCTCGTGTGGTTGGCGAAGTAGACGCGTTGGCAAGTGTCTGGCTGCGAATCGACCCAGCGCACGCTCACGCCGCTGATGAATCTCGCAATCCAGGTTAATAGGGTCTCGGTGATCATGCAGTTGATGGACGTATCAGTTTCGACCGCCGGGCAACGAATGGCAGCGCTCTGAGCAGGCAATTCGACCGATGGGCTCAGCGATCGCCCAGCCGCGAGTTCCCCCGGCATGGCCGAACTCTACATCGTATCCAGCCAGCAGACCGTTCGGAAGAGTCTTGTCACGCACTAAGCACCGGAAGGGGTCGCTGGAGCATGGCGTTTCGACGGATTTTCTCCGAGTCGGTTCGAATCAGCGGCGAGAGTTGGACATCCAGACCGCGTCTTTTGTTGGTGTAAACGCTCCAATAGTGTTTCATAACCATGGACCATCGCGTCAAGGGAACAATGTTCGACCACATGTAGCCGACCCCGTTGGCCAAGTTCTCTTCGCTTAACTCGATCTTGTAGCAAATCGAGAGACGCCGACACAAAGCCTGAGAGATCACCCGGCTCAAATAGTGCACCGGTCTGGTTGGAAATTACTGTCTCGGACACGGATCCTACTTTCGCGGAGACTACGGGCACTGCACAGCTCAGCGCTTCTAGAATGGATACCGGACTAGCTTCGTTGTGAGAGGTGAGTGCGACTAGGTCGAGCGCCGGCAGTATCTTGGCGACATCGGACCGCGAGCCGAGAAAGTGCGTGGCATTGTCAATGTCCAGCTGTTTTGCGAGGGTCTCGAGTGCGGAGCGGCGATCACCGTCGCCGATGATGACGAATTCCGCTGTAGAAATTTCACGACGAATCCGTTGAGCGCCTGCTAGAAACAGCTCGTGATTTTTTTCGGGACGCAACGCGGCGAGAATCCCGATTACGGGAGCATCGGCTGATATTTTCAGTTCTTCGCGAATCCCCCCAGCATGCGCGAGCTCCCGGGTCTGGGGAGCAAACGTTTCGGTATCAACTCCGTTGTAAATCTTATGGACCTTCTTTCGAGGGAAGCCTTCGAGTGAAACGAGATGTTCGGCGTGCGCGTCAGCAACACCGATGAAGGCATCGGTCCAGGGAGTCAGCAACCGATTGAGGCGCCCAACGGAATCTGGCCAACCTGTGCTATGCAGCGCCGAAACCACCACGGGCACGCCAGCCAATCTCGCGGCCAAGCGTCCCCAAAACATCTTGTCGCCTGCTCCCACAGTGACCACCGCGTCGATCTCCCGTGATTGCATGAGCCGCCGGAGGCGTGGCAGGACTCGCAGATCAAACTTATTTGCGAGTAGTTCGCTGTGAACAGGCATTTCTTCTGCCAGCAATTCTCCGAGTGGCCCTGGTTGCTTCAAGCACCCGATCTCCGGCGAAAATCGTTTGCGGTCTAGTCGTTGGACTAGGTTTAGTAACAGCGTCTCTGCTCCCCCTACCGGCATGCTGGTGGTGAGGAAAAGAACTCGCAGTGGAGACTGTGGGGAAACTTGCATGATGTGTTGCGCTGGCATTTCGCAGCAAGATTAACGGCGATTGAATAAGACGCTACCTGATATGGAAGGATTCCGAGGTAGCAACGGCCTCAGTTTCTTAAACGTGTCATCTCGTATTTGTCTCAACTGTTTTCGTTCGCTGTAACTAAGGATTTGGCGAGTTGCAAAGGTCGTAAGTAGTAGAATGGCCAATGCCGTCCCCGCCGCGTAGGGTCCAGCAGCCAGTGACAGCGGTGCGATGACCGTCAACCAAGTACCACGATCAAGCGGCAGGCCATAGCGCTGGCTCAACAGCAAGATGGAAATCAGACAAACGAGCGAAGAAGTTGCCGTTGCTGCAACTGCTCCGTACAGACCCCAAATTGGGAGCAGCAAGAGATTCAATGCCACATTGATTGCCAAGCCGATGGCCAAGGGCAATGTGGCTAGTCGAGTTTTCTCCGCACACCAAAGGTAGTTTTGAGCCAGGGCATAAATCCCGTACCAAACGCATCCGGCCATGGTCCACGGCAACACCATCAAGCCATTGTTGTATTTGCCTTGCAAGATCACATCGAACAGTAGGGGCGAAAACAAGAGAACGCACACGCCGAAGCCAAGCATGCCCAGGCCGGTGAGCTTCATTGACAGATTAAGTTGTTTGCCAACCTGTTCACGTCGTCCGGCTTCCCAGTCGCTGCTCAGGTGCGGCATCACAAGCCCCCCCAGCAAATCGGCGAACGAGATCAACAGCAGCGGAACAATGCGACTACTGTGATAGTGACCGACCTGGACTTGAGCTTCTAAAAACGACAGGCCCGAATAGTGCATAAGCATGTAACGATCAATGATCGCGAACAGATGGGAGAGTAAATTGGTGAGCCATACAAAAAATGCGAATCGCATTAACTGGGGCCAAAAGTCACGCTGCGGGAGCTGTTCCAGCGGTCTCTCCACCTCGTTAAGTGCCGGCCAAACCCAGAGGGCAGCGCCGATTGAGCTTAGCAAACACGCTATGCCGTAACCGAGCAGTATACTCGTCACGCTGGCTTGGAAACACAGAAGCCCCAGCGCCAAACTCGCAAAAAGCATACTCTGGGCGAAGTTCATGGCCGAAACGACACGAAATAATCGCAGAGCGGTCAGCAGCGACGTCAGCGTGTGATGAAAAATGACCGCCGCCAAGCAGAGCGCGATACCGCGAATGAGGTTTGCGCTTTCATAGTTCCGAAAAACAACGTACGAGAACCACGGCGCACACCAGAGCACCAACCCCACAGCGAAGGCGCCACAGAGTAAGGTCCAGGCGGTTGTCCGTCGGAGGAACGTGTGCAAGTGACCGCGCTGGCGAAAATGCTCTAGGTATCGGCCAAAAGACCCGGGCACTCCCAAGACTGCCAAGGGCGCGGCGAGCAGAAGAAAGCTGTAGGTAAGTTCCCATTGGCCCAAAGTCTCCGGGGAGAGCCACCGACAAAATAGAATGCCGCGGCCAAAGCCCACTGTACGTTGCAGCAGGGTTACAGCAATCAGGATAAACACGCTGGACGCGAGTGTGTCGGTCCTCAACCGCGAGGGCTTTTGCGCAATCGAATTGTTTTCGTTGGTACTTATGAAAACACCCTTGGAAGAGGCTAGAACCGGTTGCGGTAGTCACCAGGCATAAACTGCCGCTGGTGATTAAGTTTTCGTGGATCCACAGTCAACCAATTGCGGAATCGACTCCACTGGGGATCGCCGTGGATGCGTTGAAGATGAAAGGAGTCATCTCCAGGGAGGTTGTATCCTCCATAGGCGGAGCAAACGCCCCACAATCCGGCTTCGAATGCAATCCGAAAGGCAGCGGTAGAGAGATTTTCTTGCAAGCCAAACGGAAATGCGAAGTAGCGAACTGGCCGCTCGATCACGGCTTCAATATCCCGCTTGGAACCGACAATCTCTTCGAATAGAGTGGCTTCATCGGTGACCGGTCCCAAGTCAGCATGCGATCGCGTATGCGCGCCGATTTCGACGCCTGCCTCGGCAAGGTGCTGGATTTGCTCTACGGTGTTCGGCGCGAGGAGCTGTCCCCGCCTGACATCGTGCGCGAAAGGCTGCCCGGTCAATATGTGGTTGCTGGTCACGAAGTAGGTGAAAGGGATTTCCTGATTGATCAACCACGGCAAGGCGACCTCGCAGTTGTCGGCATAACCATCGTCAAAAGTGATGCAGACTGTCGGCCGATTGTTGGCCTCCGAAGCGATGCGATGTTGAGCCTGCTCGAGAGTAACGATTTCAAAGCGCTCACGTAGCCAGAGAATTTGCTTCTGAAACTCCGCACAAGAGAGAGTCCAGTCGTTGGGATGCTCGTCCGCAATGCGGTGGTAGAACAGCGCCATGACGGGCACTTGCAATTGTCGCTCTCGTGTGACTGCTGCTTGCTTGCGTTGCGGCAGTGTCGCGAGATAGTAAAGATCTCGAAGTGGTGTTTTGATTGTCGTGAGTGGCATGGGGAATTCCTTCAAGCAAGTCTAACCGAGCATATTGGTAAATTGGCGAGCCAGTCGGGCTGCACCTTGTAGATAGTTGCCAGCTTCTGAGCGCCACAGTGCGGCGCTCCGTGCTGGGACGATTTGTAAATCGAAAGTTTCGGTGGGCTCGGCACGCCAATGCGCTTTGTACTGTTCGTCACCTCGCAAGAGGTCAAGCTGTTGGTGGCCCTCGGCAAGGGCATGCTGCACGGAGCGAATCATCGACAGCCGACCCGGCTCCTCACTCAGACGATCTGGATCCAGCCCGCCTTGATAGGCCCATGTCGTGTTTAAACCGGCAAAATGGTACTCAGCGGCCGCAGGCTGTCCCGAGATTTCTAACCAGGAGAGCCTCAGCTTTCCCTGAGAAAGCATCTGCTTGGCGACGTCGCGATGAAAGTTGGACCACCGCCGAGAGGCAAAGCAACCAGCTTCACCTAAACTCCTGCGACGACGTTGATGCAAGTCAGTCAATATCGGCCAAGCAATTTCCAAGTCGGTGGATGACTTCACTAAGTGCCAGACAGCTTGGTGTGTGTTGAGTACACGGTTCTCCAGTCGGCGAAGCTGTTTGCGGTGTGACTTGGATTGCAGCGCGAGGAATGCCTCCCAATTGTCCGGCAAGGGAACTGACCAGACGCTCTCATTGGCGACTAACGTGACCAGGCAGCCCTGCGCACTCATTGCATCGTAAAGGGCAACCAGCCCGGTGCTTTGGGGTTCGATTGCCGAGAATTCTATAGCGTCCCATGCGTTGGTGAATTCGTTCAGATATTTGGCGAGTGCTTCAGTGGCAACTTGCAACTCATTGGGACACACGAGCAAATCGAGATGATCACTGCAAACCTCCCCGTCACCGAGCAACCGCAGCACGCGTCCTCTTACGAAAGAGGCTTCTATGTAGCAAGGAAGAATGGCGACGATCTCTTTGGGATCAATAGCGTCACTTTGGCTCGTAGATCGAACTTTGTTCGGGTACTCGGAATCTACAACCAAGAGGACAAATAGTTGGTTTTGCTCACCGTAGTGTTGCCACCAGGTGCTTAGCCACGTCCAACTCCGAAAGACGCAGTCACCGGCGAGTTCATCCCAACGTCTACCGTAGGGTTGGAGTTCGGCGAGGTTCGTGATGCGTAGGATCTGCATATGCGCGAATACGGTGGATTTTGCTGGGTTGATTGGTTACGCCCACCCAATCGTGGAACGCACCGGATTTGGCTTAGAAAGAATAGGTCACAGGTAGGTGTACTCGGGGGATTTAGCATTTCAGATGCCAAGCCAGTGGGTCCCCAGCAAACGGAGCGAACTTCTCCGAGAGGGCTTAAAGGGCGCAGGGCGAAATACCGCAATCGCGTTGCCAATCACCGGCGACTGTCTGTGGCCAAATAACCACGTCGGTGAGTTTCTGCCACATGAGAAATGCTGCGAACTTAGCGACCTAATCAGGATTGTTATTCACTGCAAAGTGTTTGCAGCCATCGGGTTGCGGGCGAAATGAAGGGGCTGATTGCTGGTCACGTTACTCCAGGCGCGGGACTTGCCTAATACGAACCCCACAACGAGGGTCGCAGGGTTTGCCTGAGCTCGCTTGTTCCGTTTTTGCACGCCGAATCGATTACTCGCAGAGGTAAAACCTATGAGCTTCAGCAGTGAGAACCAATCGCCAAGCAATCTCGCAGGGCTCAGTCCCGTGGACTGTTACCGCCTTCTCGCCGAGCATCGTCGTGTTTGGCAGGTGCCGACAGTGGTTTGTGCCATTCTCGCATTAGGCTACGCATTGGTGATGTCCCGCTACTGGGAAGCATCGCAAGGATTGATGGTGCGACCTGAAGTTTCCAATTCCGAGTCCAGTGAACCGGGAAAGTTTTCAGATATCTACGCGATGAGAACTTTCCAAGAAACGATTCTCGAGCTGGCAAAAAGTACTCAGGTGATCTCGGCCACGCTACAAGCAGTAGAACAGGCAGTGACGGGCGAATCCGCCACGTTACCAACAGGAACCGAGATCGAAGAGCTTCGAGATCGACTGAGTCTTTCGCCCCCAGGTGGTGCCGAATTTGGCAAGACCGAGGTTTGCTATCTGCAAGTGAAAGATACGGATCGTCAACGCGCCATAAAATTGGTTGCCGAGTTTGCCCGTCAAATCGACCAGCGGTTACGTCGTCTGAAGACGGAGCAATCTCAGAGCTTGAGCAACGAACTCCAACAACAGGTGGCCCAGGCCCAAGCAGCTCTGGAGAAGGAGACGGCACGACTGGCGGAATTTGAAACGAACGTCGGTGCAGACCTTGGCGAGTTGCGGATGTTGAATGCCTCGTTTAGCGGCCAAAGCGACCTGCGACAGCAGTCGGTGAATCTGAACGACGAGCGTCGTAGTGCGGAGCTGGAGGTGCGCCGTTCGGAGCAGTTGCTAGCGATACTCGAAGCCGCACGACTGCAGCCTGAACAGCTTATCGCCATGCCCAACAGTCTGTTGGAATCACAGCCGACATTGCGTCGGTTGAAGGACGGACTGGTGGATGCCCAACTACGTGCCGCTCGACTGGGTGGAACACGCACTGCCGCTCATCCGCAGGTGCGAGCCGCGGCCGAGTCAGTCGAGTATATCCGCGACGATTTGCACGACGAGCTAGAAGTCGCTATCCGAGGCGTACAAGTGGAACTGCAACTAGGGAAAGCCCGCACGGCGAACCTTCAGCAGCAGGCTCAAGGCGTACAGGATCGGCTAGGCCGCTTGGCTGAACTTCGTGCTGGTTACGAGAACCGTACCTCGGCTGTAGAGAACAGCCGATTGGTATTGGATCAAGCACAAAAAAGACTGGGCGAAGTAAGTGCTACACTTGTAGCAGCACATAGTGCCCGACTGGTGACACCCATTGATCGGCCGGATACGGGATCGCACCCTGTTGGACCAGGCCGCGCGTCGATTGTGCTGCTTGGCACCTTTGGTGGATTTGCACTAGGTATGGGCTGGTTGTTCCTCACCGTGGTGCCTAGGTCTCAACCAACCGCTCCACAATACGTAACGACACCAGAGGAATCGAATGGCAGTAATGGTTCAGATCACCTTTCACCGATCCAGCGGAATATCCCCAGCAGTCTGTCGCCGTCGGTGGCAGCCAAAATTGCGGAGATCGTTGCCTCGCGCGGAACGACCGTGCCACGCGATTCAAGCAACTGATTGCATGGATGTTGCCGGTCTCTCAGTGGCGTCGTTCAAGATGTTGGTCTTGTGAGGGAATAATGTACTTACTGTTATCAATTCTTATTCTCGCCGCTTTGGTCTGGGCACTAGTTTATGCTCGGCACGGATCGTTGCTGGTGGGCGGAACCGTCTTTGTGGCAGTGGGCTATGTCTTCAGCCACCACGCCTGGCGAATGGGCTTTGGTCCTGTGTCATTGACCCTTGGTCGCGTGCTCTTGGTGAGCTTGTTGGTGCTGTTTCTTTGGCGGTGGCGTCAGTCGGCGCTGCAGCTTCGCCCGCTGGCCGGTTGTGATTGGCTCGTCGCCCTGTTCGTTGGCTATCTCACAGTTCGATATGCCTTTACATCCTCGGCAATCGACAACGCTTCGACCGTTTCGCCAACCTGGCGGCTCATTGCAAGTTTCTGGATGCCGGCTGCCTTATACGGCATTGTCCGCAATGCCGAACTGAATGAGCGGACTTGGAAGACAATGCTGGCATGCCTGACCGGTTTGGGAGTGTACTTGGCATTCACGGGTCTCGCCGAAGTCAGCGAGCAATGGTGGGCGGTGTTTCCAAGTTTTATCGCAGATCCCACACTGGGAACGCATTTCGGTCGCGCTCGAGGACCAGCTCTGATGTCTGCCAGCCTGGGGGTATTTCTGGCTGTTTGCTTTTGGGCAGCTTGGTTTCTGTGGGCGCGGGTTGGCCGTGTTCAACAACTCGGGCTTTCGGGTGCCATGCTGTTGATGGTGGCTGGCGTGTACGTCACCTACACACGTTCCACATGGCTTGGCCTCGCGGCAGGATTGGCGGTGATTCCGCTCTTGCATTTGCCGCGGTCGTGGAGACCCGTGCTGCTGGCTGGCTTGCTGCTTGCTGGCGTGGTTGGGGCGGTAGTCGTGGGTGACAAGGTCATGAACATTAACCGCGACGATACCGATGGATCGGCAGGCCATTCCGTGTATCAGCGAGCTTCGTTTTTTGTTGTGTCGATGAACATGTTTTACGATGCACCCGTGGTGGGTTGTGGGTTTGGGCGATTCTACGATTGCAAAATGCCCTATTTGGCCGACCGAAGTCATCCCATTGAGTTGGAGTCGCTGCGGTATTTAGACCATCACAATACCTTTCTCAGCTTGCTTACCGAGACGGGATTCATCGGGTTCACCTTATTCGTTACCATGCTTGCAGCATGGTGCCGCTCTGCTTGGCATTTGGTCCGCAACAGCGAACTGGAAAGCTGGGTGCGTGCCCAGGGATTGTTTACCTTGGCGACAATGATCGTCTATCTGTCCAGTGCGATGTTCCACGACCTGACGCTCTCGCCCAGTGAACAATGGTTGCTGTACTTGACGGCGGGCGTTACAGTCGGGTTGCAGAGTATGCTTCGCAGTCGTGCCTCTGCCGTAGAAAATTATCGCTTGTCACCTCGTACCCATCAGTTTGGACCAAACGGACTGGCCGGTATCTAAGCCAAACCAAATACAGTGACGCAATTGATAACCATGTTTGGCATGCAGATCGACGCGATCGACATGCCCACCGCTGTCGATACAGTCAAGCAATGGTGCACCGAGCTGCGCGGTGAAAGTTGCCGCTATGTGGTCACGCCGAATGTGGATCACGCGGTGATGTTTCAATCGGATCCGGCGTTGCGGCGAGTCTACGAAGGGGCCGCCTTGGTGCTTGCCGATGGGGCACCGGTAGTGCTAGCCTCGCGACTATTGAAGAAAAAGTTGCCCGAACGCGTGGCTGGTAGCGACTTGGTCCCGGCGCTGTTCGAGTCCATTTCGAGAACTGCCAACTCCAGCGACAAGCCGCTGCGTGTCTTTCTGTTAGGCGCCGCTCCGGGCGTTGCCGATCGCGCGGCAATTGCCATTCATCGGCGATGGCAGGGCGTACAAGTCGTTGGCACTTTATCGCCTCCTCTTGGTTTCGAACACAACGAGCAGGAGAACCGCAAAATCTTAGATTCCATCGAATCGCATCAGCCGGACTTGGTACTGATTGGGCTTGGCGCTCCGAAGCAGGAACTCTGGATCGGTCGTCATGCGGATCAACTACAAGCAAAAGCTGCTTTATGTATTGGTGCGACGATCGACTTTTTAGCGGGTGAGAAAAGCCGCGCCCCAGTGCTCTTGCAGAAGCTCGGGCTCGAGTGGTTTCACCGCATGGCGACGGAGCCGAAACGCTTGGCGAAGCGTTACGCGCGCGATGCGTGGATATTTCCACAACTTGTCTGGCGAGAATGGCGAAGCACGAAGAATGAAGTCGGAAGGATGAAGGCAGAATAGTTCCTCCTGGGTTCATCCTTCCGCCTTCATCGTTCTGACTTTACAATGCATGCATGCCTCACCGCCATGCTATCTGTCTAGTCATCGATGGCCTTCGGGCTTCCGCCCTGGGGACCTACGGCAACACAACTTACCCCACGCCGAATCTTGATGCGCTCGCGAGCTACGCGTTGGTAAATGACTGGCTCTGGGCGGACTCACCAGAGATGGCCGAGTTCTATCGGAGTGCCTGGCAAGAGCAGCACGCTGCACGCCGCGCGGGGCATTCTACTGAGCCGTCCCAGGGCGAGCCTCTGCAATGGTCGGTTCTCCATCAGCTCCAACGAGCGAGTGTTCGGCAATGGTTGGTCACAGACGAGCCCTGGATCATCGCACAAGCTGGGCAGTTGCCGGTGGACGAGACGCTGCTGTTTGAAAATGAAGCAGAGCACGCGGCAGAGCAAATCGAAGACACGGGCATTGCACGTTTTTTCTCCGAGACGATAGAGAATTTACAACAGTGGAGAGAAGACACAGCAGATTCTGACAGTGTGGCTTGGCTGCATTGCCAGGGATTGTATGGGCCGTGGGATGCACCGGTCGTCATTCGCGAATCGTTGCTCGACGAAGAAG
Source organism: Bythopirellula sp. (assembly GCA_965230685.1). Taxonomy (GTDB): domain Bacteria; phylum Planctomycetota; class Planctomycetia; order Pirellulales; family Lacipirellulaceae; genus Bythopirellula. The sequence goes on along the minus strand of CBDDLO010000002.1, from coordinate 5,104,546 downwards.
ACCCGCCCGCGGCGGAGTTCATTTTTCCACCAGCCCATCTCCGAGACATCGACGACCCTGACACGATGTTGTCTTACCGGGTAGCTTATGCCGCGCAGGTGGCGGTACTCGATGCGTGTGTGGGGGCGTTTCTGGAAGCAGTGAGGGAGACGTTCGCCGGCGATGAATTGCTGTTCATTCTCACATCTTCACGAGGATTCGCCTTGGGTGAGCACGGCGCGATCGGCACGGACATCACGGAATTGCATTGTGAAAAGCTACATCTGCCCTGGTTGCTCTATCCCCTTGGCAACACAGTTCCTCTGCCGCGTCAGTCGACCCTCTGCCAACCCGCTGACCTCGGAACCACAGTGATCGATTGGTTCGAATTGCCTCGCAATGCAGTTCTTTGTGATGGATTCTCGCGGGTACCTCTGTTGCGAAATTTGACAGCTACGCCACTACAGCTAGCCGTGACAGTCAATGGAAACGAAGCGCTCGCCATGCACACACCTGCTTGGATGTTAAAATGCGGGGCACAAGCGGAACTCTTCACCAAGCCAGATGATCGGTGGGAGGCGAACGATGTTGCGGATTTGTGTCCTGACGTGGTGAACAAGCTTCGTGAGGAGGTCGCAGCCTTTGAGCTTGCTTGCCGAGAGGGTCAACCGCTGCTAACTGCACCCTCGGACGAGGAGCTGATTAGCCCAACGCGCTAAGAGCTGCAAGTTGTCAGTAGAATTCGTAATTTTTCGCAGCGTTGCAATTCACCACGAACAGCGGACGACCCCATGGTCGCCCGCTGAAGTGTAATGAAAATAAGCTGCTTGCTTAGCGATCTCGCCGCAGTGAAACGAAAAGCATCCCCGTGAAACCAATCCCCAAGAGTGCAATACTGCAGGGCTCAGGAATTCGTGAGTAAGACACATTGTCGATCGAGAAGCCGTCGTTCCTTACTCCACGGAATTCAACGGTCATGAACTCCGTATCAGAAACTAAGCCGAAGAAGCGAGGGGTATCGCCGTCAGCCAAAGGGGGCACTAGCACGTTACCGTCTGCAACAATATGGGTTCTTATCAAGTCGTCGTTCAAATTACCAAGATCAGAACCGAACGCTTTGATTGGAACATCGAAGGTTAGGAATAGCGATTCTCCAGAATCTGTAAACACATTCGCATTCGCCGAACCATCAATGTTGAATTGGCTGAACTGATGAGGCACGAGATCGATGTAGTTTCGCCTAGTATTGACATTGCCGATCATAGAAAGCGTGAAGTCGCCAACATCCAGAGGCACCGTGTGAAATCTCGTCTCAGTTGGGATTGTGTTGAACGTTTCCAAGGCGGTTGGACCGGCAGCAGCATCGAAGCTAGCGCGAGTAGTGTAGGTGATGACGGCCGCCTCGGTGGAGCTGGCAAAGAGCCCCCAAACAACCATCGCTAATGTGCAGGCAAGGCCTGGGCTGATTCTCCCCCTCATGAGCGTACTCCTGTAAACAAAGACTGTGGTAGGTTTGTGAACAGCTAGCTATGAATCACCACGCAGGTGGTGCTAGCGTTCATGTTATTCTACCCTGGCTGGATGAAACAACCATGGCTGAGTAGCCCAAAAAAAGCGCCGTTTGCTGCATGCAGCAAACGGCGCCAATGTGCCTCGTGGAGAGATAACCCAACGGCTAGCGGTTTAGAACCACTGCTTGTAGCGTGGGACCGGCAATTTCCGCTGAAGCAACCTCCGCAGAACCCGAACTCACGAAGGGATTGACGATGGCCAGCGGCTCAGGTTTGTGATCTCGCTGCGTCACTTTATCGACAGGTGCTTTTTCTGCCACGCTGGATTTTTTGACGTAGGGATTCAGAATCTCTTTGGCCGCCACTGTAGGAGTCGGCAAGTCGGGAGTGCGCGTGCCGGGTGGGTAGGCAAACGGGCTGTAGCCATAAGTCCGAGGCACCGGGGCACTGTAATAGACCGGTGGAAACGCAGCGTAGTAAGGCACATTCCGCGCGAGAACGCCGTAGAGACGACCTACGTCGAAACCATAGCCCCCATAGCCGTAAGCACCGCCTTGGATACCACATTGGGCATTAACCTCGCTGGATTCCACAACCGAGAAGGCTATGGCCAGCACCAACACTAATCCGAATCGTGCGATCATAATCATTCACCTCTTGTCAAAGTAGTCTGGATCAAAGCAGCTCTGAGAGTGGCACGATACTGGGACAGTCCGGCCTCTATTTCCAGCCTAATCGCTCGTCGGAAAATCGCAACAATTGTGAAGAATCTGCGAGTTACATGGGCAAAATCCCTTGAGATCAATGTTATTTTGGCAAGGAGGGCACAACGATCAGGAAAGCAATTTGATCGATATCCAGCCATTATTTGCCAAAAGCTCTTGCCACTAGGCGAAGACTCCCATAGCAGTTGCCATTCGTCCGAATACTCGAACTGCGGAATTTAGGTCGCTGTCTTTGGCCTGCGAAGCTGGGCTTTCCATCATCGACGCGTTTATTGACCTCGTAGAACGCGGTTGCTCGTTTCACTCCCGCCACTACCATATCCGAATTCGCTTGTCGGGCTCGCGATACAAACCGTCGCCGGGCTTCAGGTTGAAGGCTTCGTAGAACGGATCGAAATTCATCAGCGGCCCATTCCCTCGGTATTTGGCAGGAGAGTGAGGGTCGGTCAAGAGGCGTTGGATGAGCTCGGCATCACGATACTTGCGGCGCCAGCTTTGTACCCAGCCGGCAAAAAAGCGTTGCTGACCGGTATATCCGTCGATCACCGGTGCCTCCTTGCCATCGAGCGACAGCAAGTACGCCTTGTACGCAATCGACATGCCCGACAGATCGGCGATGTTTTCGCCGAGGGTGAGTTCGCCATTGATGTTCTTGCCGTCTAAGGGCGAATAGTTGTTGTACTGGTCGACCAACTGGCTTGTTAGCTTCTTGAAAGCGGCACGGTCCTGGTCTGTCCACCAGTTGTTGAGGTTGCCGTCGCCATCGTATTTACTGCCCTGGTCGTCGAAGGCGTGGCTTATTTCGTGGCCGATCACTGAGCCGATGCTGCCATAGTTGACTGCGTCGTCAGCCTCAAAATCAAAAAATGGCGGCTGCAGGATTGCGGCGGGAAAGACAATTTCGTTCGAGCCCGGGTTGTAGTACGCATTGACCGTCTGCGGGGTCATGTACCACTCTTCGCGATTAACCGGTTTGCCGAGTTTCTCGATCATTCTCGCGTACTCCACCTCGGCGGAGCGTCGCAAGTTACCGATCAAATCGTCGGGTTTCACCTGCAGCTTGGAATAGTCGCGCCATTTCTTGGTGTGTCCGATCTTGGTGGTAATTTTGGCGAGCTTCTCGAGTGCGCGCTGCTTGGTTTCCGGCGTCATCCAGATGAGATCATGGATGCTACTTTCGTAGGCCTTAAGCAGGTTGCCAACGAGCACGTTCATGCGCTCTTCCGCCGTGGGCGGATAGTGACGTTTGACATACTCACGCCCCACGGCATCTCCCAATGCGCCAAAACCACGGCCACCTGCCAAGGCGCGAACCGCGCGCTTCCATCGAGGCTTTTGCTCCTTGAGGCCAGAGAGTTCTTTGCCATAGAAATCAAAATGGGCGTCAGCGAAATCCGTTGGCAACGCCGAGGCAAAGTTGTCTAGCAAACGAAACTTCATGTATTGCCGCCACTGCTCGAGGGGAATGTACTGACCAAATTCGATGGATTTCGAGAAAAAACTCGGTGTGGTGACATTCAATTCGGTGAGGTCAGGCACTTCGACTGCTGCGAAGAAATCACGCCACGGGAACTCCGAGGAGATTTCGTGCAGCTTTCCGATCTGATATTTGTTGTAACGTTTGTCCGCATCACGCAACTCAGTGCGTGTCCACGAGGCATCAGCCAACTTGGTTTCGATCGCAAGCACAGCATCCGCCGCAGCTTCACCGTTCGACAAACCGGCCAATTCAAATAGCCGTTCAACGTAAGACTCCAAGGCATTGCGACCTGATACATACTTTTCGTCGTCTTTGAGATAGTAATCACGGTCTGGCAAAGTCGTACCGCTTTGGGTGATAGCGGCCAGGTATTGCGACGAGTCTTTGTCGTCCTGATCGACATAGAACGCGATAGGTCCGTCAACGTCGATAGTCTGCAAATAGCCAAAATGTTGGACTACCTCTGGCATGGTCGAGAGTTGTTCGATTTTGTCCAACTCGTCGCGGAGAGGATCGATGCCATTTTTCTCTATTGTTTCTTCATCCATATAGCTCTTGAAGAAATCGCCGATTTTTTGCATCTCACTACCCGGTACGTTCTCGGCCTCAATAGCGTCGGAGATAATCGTTCGGATATTCGCTTCGGATTCGTCGTTCAGTATTTCAAACGATCCGTAGCTCGACTTGTCTGCTGGAATCGGCGTATGCTTGAGCCACTCGCCGTTGAGGTGCATGAACATGTCGTCCTGAGGGCGGACTGAAGCGTCGATTCCGCGCTGATCGACCCCGGAAGGCAAGGGCTTGGCCGTCGCGGTTGACAGCAGCAGGCTTGCCAAGATCATTGCACTCACTCTGTTTCCGCACCGCTTCATACCAATCTCCCTTTGAAAACATGCAACTCGAAAAATCAGACAATCGATCGCTTCCGCAATAATTCTAAACCAATACGACGAATGCGGCGAGGCCAGGAGATTTGCCATTTTTGAGTGACTCGAAGCGCATCGCGCGCGAGGTGCTGTTGGTAGAATCAGACTATGGATGCCGAAGAATTGACGCTGAACATCAAGAGGCACGCCGCGCTTTTGGGCTTTCATCTCTGTGGAATCTGTCCCGCCGTAGCTCCACCAGGCGCGGCGAAAATCGATGAGTGGCTGTCGGCGGGATACGCAGGGCAAATGCACTATATCGCCGATCGTCGGGAGGCCTACACGCATCCACGACATGTATTGGACGGGGCGCGAAGCGTTGTGATGTTGGCTATGCCGTATGCAGCGGAGGCGTCACGCGAAACCACTAGCGGCAAAGGACGCGTTTCTCGGTACGCTTGGGGGGAGCGCGACTACCATGAGGTTATTCGCGAACGGCTTCATCAACTAGCCGACCACCTCCGCACCTTCGTACCCGAGGCGGTGACGCGCGGTGTGGTAGACACCGCTCCATTGCTGGAACGGGAGTTCGCACAGCTTGCGGGCTTGGGTTGGATTGGCAAGAACACGCTGCTGCTCTCGAAGCGCGCGGGCAGCTATTTCTTTCTTGCTGCGTTGTTGACTGACCAAGAGATGATTTACGATAGCCCTCACACAGCCGACCACTGCGGCACTTGCACGGCTTGTCTCGATGCTTGTCCGACGGACGCGTTCGTGCAGCCCTACGTGCTCGATGCCCGGCGGTGCATTAGCTACCTCACCATTGAACTGCAGGACATCGTTCCCTCGGAACTGCGTCACGGTATGGGAGAGTGGGTGTTTGGCTGCGATGTTTGCCAGGATGTTTGCCCCTGGAATCACGATAACACCACGCCGATTGATCCAATGCTTCAACCTCAAGACGAACTAAACCCGCTGGATTTGGTCTCGTTGTTCGATCTGGATGAAGCGGCTTTTCGCGCGAGGTTTCGACATACCCCGTTGTGGCGATCGCATCGACGAGGTTTGCTCCGCAATGCCGCGATTGTGCTGGGTAATCAAGGAGCAGATCACGCCGTGGCTGCGCTGCGGCGCGGGCTGGAAGACATCGAACCACTGGTCCGTGGAGCGTGTGCATGGGCGCTTGGGCGCATCGTTGCCAGAGAATCGCAATCGGCGCTCCGCGTACGATTGAAAGTTGAATCGGACGAATATGTCCGGAGCGAGATTGCCACGGCGCTCAACGGCGGGTAATTGCACCACAAGCCACTTGGAGCCGCGGTTGACGATTCGCTCCTACCGTCGAAAATGAATTGATGACCATGCACCTAGGTAATTTGCAGATCGGCAACTTAGCGCTCGGCTTCCCCGTCGTGCAAGCAGCGCTGAGCGGCTACAGTGACACCGCCATGCGGTTGATTGCACGGCGTTTGGGTGCGCCGTATACGATCTGTGAAGTGATGCTCGACAAGTTCATTCTCGAGGTCAAACCGCGGCGCAAGAACCACCACTTCATGCACGTTGCTGAAGAGGAACACCCCGTCGGAGGTCAGCTCATGGGGGCAGACCCTTCCCAGTTTGGTCCAGCAGCCAAGCGGCTTGTCGATCATGGGTTCGATGTAATCGATATCAATTTCGGTTGTCCCGTAAAGAAGGTGCTGGGCCGTTGTCGCGGAGGTTTTCATCTGGGGCAGCCCGATGTGGCGTTAGAGATTGTGGAACGCGTCCGCGAAGCCGTTCCTCCCCACATTCCCGTCACCGTCAAAATGCGTCGAGGCATCGACGATACGATCGAAAGCCACGAAAAATTCTTTACAATCTTCGATGGCGCGTATTTGCGAGGTGCCTCCGCGATTACTGTGCATGGCCGGACCGTGAGGCAGCGATACGATGGTCCCTCTCGCTGGGATTTCCTGCGCGAGCTGAAACGGCATGCGGGTGAACGTGTTGTCCTGGGCAGCGGTGATTTGTTCGATGCGCAGGCGTGTCTAGACATGATTCATTACACGGGCGTTGATGGTGTGACGGTAGCCCGCGGTGCGATTGGCAACCCTTGGATTTTCGGCGAAGCCCGAGCGCTGGCCGCTGGGTTGCCACTACCGGCGCCACCGACGTTACTGGAGCAGCGCGACGTGATTGCAGAGCACTACGCATTGGCTGAAGCACTTTATGGCAAGTTGAAGTGCGTACCCACTATGCGGAAATTCGGTATCAAGTACTCGCAACTTCATCCTGAACACGAACGTGTACGCGCCGCGTTCTGTGCGGTCAACCAACCAGGCGGTTGGCGCGAGGTACTAGCCGAATGGTACAGCAGCGATCAACCGGGCGTACGACCCACAGTTGACGAGCCGGAGCCTATCCGCGAACTGGTGGCGACTCGCTCAGCGCCAGAAACTCGGCACCCAGCCACGCAGGCGTGAACGGATGCCCTGCGCTTCTTCCTGCTGTTCGGATTCCGTGACGGGCGATATTTTGGTCGCTTGCAAGGCAACCGGCTCCGCCGGGGGAACGTATTCCACCATGTACTGAGACCAGTAATCATCCAGCATACTGAGGCAATCAACGACCTGCCCCCTTTCGAGGGCCAGCTTCGCTGTGTAGATACGTTTGACAAGTGAGCGGCGGCGGGAGTCGTCGAAATGCAAATCGTAGAGTTGAACATCATCAATTTGCAACTCGGCTTGACCCGTGAGGTGGAACTGCAACCGCAGTTGCTCGCTCCCATCGAGCGGCACATCAGCCAGCGCAAATTCGTACAGAGACCAGTCCTTGCTGACCAGTTGCTGACGCCCTAACTGGGCAGCCTGCCGGTATCTGCGGCCTTCCTCTTGGCCCTGGACAGATATCCGCAGTAGCGCATCTTCCTCCAACTGACCGACTCGCAAGTAGGCACTGACTAAGAGCTGACCCGTTTCGGGGGAAGGAAAGAGGTGGCTCTGCACTGCCACTCCAACCGCATCCTCGCTTGTCAATCGTAAGGCACGCTTTCCTGAGCGGGCCGCGCGATTATCAAGTCCAATGCTCCCGCGCGAACCTTGCCGGGGTTGCCAGCCGACGATCCGCAAGCCGCCGTCTTCCAGTTCAAATCCAGGATTTTGTAGCTGAGCGTAAGGCCTCTCGATGTTGAGGTTGCCAGTGCGGGATTCAATCTCTCGAATACGCAGTTCTAGTTCTTGCTTTGCAAGATCACTCATCGTGGTTTGCAGTTCCCCGACTTGAAGTTGCGGATCTTCAAAACGCCACGCTTGCAGGTCATAGGGTTGCAGCTCGACTTGCCACATCGGTTCACTTGGATCGAGGGTACCGCGATTTGTGATTGTATCATCGAATTGATCGGTTTGTGGATCATCAGCTCCTAGCTTCGACCATCCGCAACCATTCGCACAAGACAAAGCGACTGCAGATTGCACAGGCCATGGCGATTCGTTCACGAGCGCTACTATCGTCGCTCGTTCGGTACGATAGGTGCGCGCCACGACCGGTTGCTGACGTTGAGTTTGTACTTCCACAGGGACAAGAGGAAGACGCTGCAGCGTTCGTATAACTCGGCGCGTGTGTGGTTCGACGTTGGTGGCAAGGAGTTCGCCCCCCATGACGAGCGTTGTGGCATCTTGAGTTGCTAGTGCTCTGACGAGCTCTTGTCGCCCATCGGCTCCGGTGGCGTGTGGTTGGCTCGTCAAAGTAAAGTTGGATTGTTCGCTACCGAATGGACTAAGCTCGTCAAACGAGGGCAAACGCTGTTGACTCGCGGTTTGGAATAGCAAACCGGCAGGACATTGAGCCGTGGGCAACAATTCGCCCTCCACAACGGCAGTATTCACACGAAGGTCGATCGCTCGCTGTTGCAATCGATCGGTCGCGGCGATGCGATGAGGCAACGTGGTGGTGATCGCTGGGTTGGTATTGAGACTGACTAAATTGATTCCGTGGTCGAGGAGAATTGCGTTAAGTTGGCCTGCGTCTGCTATTGCTTTTCGCACCCGTTGTTGAAGTTCCGGGCCGGAGAAAGCATCTTCGGTAGCGAGAATCAACTGGAGATCGCTCCGCGCCATCGAAACCTGCTGACCGAGCTTGGAATAAAAATTGGTGAGTTCTGCTGCCCTCCAGTCGCGCCAAACATTTCGGTGCTCGCCTAACAAAAAGCTCGCCCGGTGGCGGAAACGGTCGTTCCCCTGCCCTGGGACTGCTATGCCGGTGGATCGCGTAAAAGCTGCGATTGTGTTGTCGTCCATTCCCGAAGCGATTCCGGGCAACATACCGTAGCCTTCGCCTGAGACTTGCACGGCCACTCCAGCCAGCGCTTGGTGCGATCCGTAACGGTTCGTCAGCTCCGCGACCAATTCGATAAGCTCCGTTTGGACTCGATTGTTGAGTGGATTGTAAAACGGCGCTGCGCCGTTGTTGGTCGGATGGCCGCTTAGCCAATTCTGTCCGTTGTAGCCTAGGCACTCGATTCCCGTTTTGCGTGAATCGCCGGCCAAACGCAGAGCCTCCAAGCGGTGCAAGGGTGTTGAGAATTGCACCGTCGGAACGACGCGAAGCCCCTCGCGATCAAACACTCGCAGCAACATTTCGAGCACATCTTTGCGACGGGGATCTTGCCCGCTCGCTGCCAGGAGCCCCGTGTCGTAGCGAGGTGACGGTCTGATGACTTGGCTCGGAAAGAGCGCGCTGCCGTCCGCGGCTACCGATAACATGATGCCATTGTACCCGCGCAGGCGAAGAGTTTGTGCTAGACGCTGTGTCGCTTCAAGAAAGGTAGACCAGCTGTGAACGCTCAACCCACTTCCAACATCAATGACTTCCGCAGCCCCGAAACTGTTGGCCAGCACAGGCTTCGAGAGGTAGGTGGCTACGAGTCGTTCTTCACTTGAGAATACGGGAGCTTCGCTGAGCGTCTCCAGCTCAGCAGCTTGTTTGAGTAATCGTATCTTACCAAACTGACCTGGCTGCGAAGGGTGTTGGTTCGCCAACAATAATTGTGGTGCAGTTGTTCGCGGCCAGATCAGAAAACGATGCACATCCACTTCGCCATCTTCCGCAGCACTGTGAGCTATGCTGAACAAGCTTGCGTCCTGCTGGGTCGCGGTGACTCGCCCGGCGGCATCGGGCTCGATCAAGCAAATGGCCAAATGTTGGGCCACACCTAACGGGTATTCGATTTCGACTAGGTGTGGTTTGCCCGGTTCGCGAATGGGGAGCGTGTAAGATTGCCAATACGGTTCGTCTCCTTCGGCTGCTGGAGGCAACTCGACCAAGTCGCCCGTGGCCATTGGCCGAATCACGGGACGAACGTTCCCTATGGCACCGGAAGTTCGTTCACGCAACTTGGGCACTTGCGCCCAGGCGGGAAGTCGCTGCCACCAACGCGGGTTCGCAGGATCGATCGTCAGCACCGCCTGCCAATCATCCACTAAGCGCGGCAATCTCGCCGCCGGATCGATCACAACAAACTCCACATCTCGCGTTGCGATCGGCTTGGACTGCTGTCCTGGAACGAACCGAGTCGCAAAACCTTCCTCGGGGCGAGCGGTTACCGTAAGCCGATAGGCCCCCTCGATTGTCGGACAGGGGATTTCAAAGTCGATGTTTTGTTGGAGTTGAGCCGCATCAGAAATCTTTTGGCTCGATCGCCAACTCGATTTTGTCTCGCCAACGGCACGCAGCTGAACATCAAGCACCACGGTGCTGAGTTGCAGTTCTGCCGCCAGGTCGGGTTGCAATTTCAAATTCCAAGTTTCCCCCGGCCCAAAGACGAAATGTTCGCGAGTGGGAAGCACACGCAATTGATCACCAGGGCTACGATGGGCCAAGAAAAAGCTGCCAAGCTCGTCGAGCGGTTGCTGAAGTTGATTCGTGGCAATCTCGGCCATCGTGGATTCGATGGCGACGGCTTGGGGGAGTTGCTCGGAGCGCAACCTGATTTGCACCCGCGCTTGTTCGTCGGCTCGAATAGTCACATCGCAACCATCGAAGACCCGTCGTTCAAGTGGGTCCACAACGATCTGACTGCCATCAATTCGTAGGGCAACCGGCGCATCGGGCTCGATTCCTAACGGTTGTAATTGGGTAAACACTCCACCCTCGACAGCGATCTCGCCCGTCCAGCGCTGCTTTGAGGCATTTCCACTGCCCCAAGCCAGCCGCAGGCGCACAGTTTTCTCTGCCGCAGAGGATTCACCTGTGATGCCAAACGCACACAGGGCGATCACAATCCCGGTCAGATAAAGCCGCAGCATCACCGGCCCGATGGGCGCGAGCGCGCATCGACTGTGAGAGACTTTCCACGCACTCGGACTTCCTTGTCCGACCATGTTGAATCCGCTGGGTACGATTCAAAAATTGGGGTCTGCGAGCGAGAAACAAAGAGATGTCTCACGCCACCGCAAGCAGGGTGGCGGATTGTAGGAATGATGCTGGCACTCGACTAGGGCAATTAGACACCGATTCGCACTCGGTTTGTGCAAGCAGATTCGTTGGTCTGGACAAAGTCCCGGCGTTCGCTATCATCCGCCTTTCTATTGAAGTCTGAACGAGGGCAAGGATGCACTCTCAACACTCTGATGGTTGGAAAAAGCGAACCCCACTGGCGTCATTGTTCGTGGCACCACTGTTTTGTGCGCTTGCTCTCGTGACCTGCGTCGGTTGTCGCTCGCAGTCGACGGCGATGTCGAATCCGTTCCTTTCGCCCGATCGTGTTCCGCCTCCGGCGACACGGACATTGCTACCGGGAACCGCGCAGCCGTATTATCCTGGTGATCCGTTGCCAAACAGTTCGGCGATTGGCGCGCCGCCAGCAGGATATGTGCCGGGTGCGCAAGTGCAACCGGCACCGACATTCGTGCCGCAACCCGCTGGGACGGCGCCACCCAATGGGTGGAACTCGGCCCCACAATCGATTCCGGCCGGTCAATCTCCTCAGAATGTCGTGCCGAACGCAGTCCCTTACGGTGCTCAAGGTGCCATTCAAGTGCAACCTGATCAACAGGCGCTGCGCTTTGCGCAGGCGGCGCCTGGGTACCAGCAGCCCATTGCTCCCGCGCCAACGCAGACAACTTTGCCGCCGGTGACACCCGACTTACCAACTCCGCGAGTTGCAGTTTCACCCTATCCGAATCGATTGGCAACCTACCAGTCGCCGCTAGCCCAGCAGCAGTTTGTCCAACCAGCGGCGCCCACCGGTCAGTCACGCGAGGTACGGATACGCGCGATCTCCTCCGAAAATTTGCCGGCTGGTAACGGAACGGCGACTGGTGCGACTCCGTCGCGCGATGGGTTTCGTCCGCAGGGAAGCAGCCAAGTCCGCAAGCCGCTGTTGATCGACCGTTTGAGGCCGCAGCAACGTACGGCAGACCCCGACGACACTGCTCGCTTCGGTCACAGTCCCGATTACTCATGGCTCCGAGGTGAATTGCAATATGCCTCGGGCCAGTGGTCGCTACGATATGTGCCTACCCAGGAGAAAGCTGATGCGTTTGGCGGTCGCCTCCCGATCACAAACCCCCAAGTCCTAGGCCTCCTGCAACCAGGTGAGCATGTGCAGCTTCGTGGAAACCTGGACGCAGGTTCTTCGGCCTATCTCGTCTCGGTCGTGCAACGGCAAGAAATCTGATACTCTACGGCTTGTCGGCTTTTTGCCCGTTAGCTTTTGCGTCTGTTGATTGATCTGTTTAGCGTGTCGAGAATCCCCAGCGGAATTAGTCGAGGTTTGCGAGCCGCGGTGGGCGAGAATCTTGCTCGCTGCGCGGCCTATTTACCTCGCATCTCCGCGCTAGAGGCACAACTAAAATCACTTTCTGAGCATGATTTGCGGAAAACTAGTCTTGGTCTTCGCTATCGGGCTCGCAGTGGTGAGACACTCGACAAGCTGCTAGTCGAAGCATTCGCGTTGGTCCGTGAGGCGGGACGGCGGACGCTCAACATGCGGCATTTCGACGTGCAATTGCTGGGCGGGGCGGCGATGCACCATCGGTCCATCATCGAGATGCAGACGGGTGAGGGAAAAACCCTAACGGCAACTTTGCCCATGTACTTGGCGGCCCTTAATGGTAAAGGCGCACATCTCGCGACGGTGAACGACTACCTAGCCCGTCGCGACGCTGAGTGGATGGAGCCGCTGTACAAAGCACTCGGTATGAAAGTCGGCATCATCCAGGGGCAGCAGCCGCAGCCCGAAAGGCGTAAAGCGTACGCCTGCGACGTCACCTACGGCACGGCTAACGAAATGGGTTTCGATTTTCTCCGGGATCGATTGCTCCTCCGCAGCCTCGATACAGGCAGCAAAGACTTGTTTGGCCAGATGCTTGGCGTGTCGGGGCAAGAAGGGCAAGATTCGCCCGTTCAACGCGGGCTAAATTTCATGCTTGTCGACGAAGCAGATAGTATTCTCATCGACGAAGCCCGCACACCGCTGATCATCAGCGCGCTACCTGGCGAAGACGAGAAAATTGCCGCTGAGGCGTATCACTGGGCGGCCGAGGTGCGGCACGATTTTGCCGAGCACGATGATTTCGATTACGATCATGAAGACAAGACCATTGAACTCACGCTCGAAGGTCGGCAAAAAGTACGGGCCATGAAAAAACCGAGTGCGATGGATCGACTGCCCCTGTCGACGATCTACGAGTACGTGCAGCGGTCGATCAAAGTGAGCCGCGAGATGTTTCTCGATAGGCAGTACGTCGTCCGCGACGGCGAGATCGTGATTGTCGACGAGTTCACCGGGCGCATGGCTGAAGGACGCAAATGGCGCGCGGGTATTCACCAGGCGGTTGAGGCTCAAGAGGGCGTGGAGATTACCTTTGCCACCAACCAAGCCGCGCGAATCACGGTGCAAGACCTGTTTCTGCGGTACGAGCGTTTGTCCGGTATGACCGGTACGGCATCAACAAGCCGCGGTGAATTGAAAAAGATTTACCAGGTTCATGTCGATTCGATCCCGACCAACAAGCCACCCATCCGTCAGCAATTGCCCACGTTGGTCTTGGGGACCGCAGAGCAAAAGTGGGCGGCAGTCGTCGAGGACACCCTCGAGTACCATGCAAAAGATCGCCCTGTCCTCATCGGTACGCGTTCGATTGACAAGAGCGAACACCTCGCGGAGTTGCTCGCGGCTCGGGGTGTCGAGCCGGTTATTTTGAACGCACGCCACGTAGAACGCGAAGCGGAAATCGTAGCCGCCGCCGGAGAGCGTGGCAAAGTGACCGTTGCGACCAATATGGCAGGCCGCGGAACGGACATCAAGCTCGAAGACGACGTGCGTGAGCTGGGGGGGCTCCACGTGATCTGTACAGAACTGCATGAAGCCAAACGCATCGACCGACAACTCATCGGACGCTGCGGCCGGCAGGGCGACCCGGGCACCTACCGGCAGTTTCTTGCGCTCGACGACGAAATCCTGCTCTTGGGCTACGGCCCAAAACGTGCAGAGAAACTAGAACAACGGGGCAAAGGTGCCACCGCGCCTTTGCGGGGGATGGAAGCGATATTTCACAAAGCGCAACGCCGGGTCGAGCGCCGCCACTTCCGCGACCGCAAGGTGCTTCTCTACCACGAAAAAGAGCGCCAAAAAGTCCAGCAACAAATGGGGCAAGATCCCTATTTGGATACCCCCGGTTGATGCTGGAAATTTTGGCGCCTCGAAATTTGCACCAATGCGATTAGCCGCGTCGTCGCGAACAGACTAGCCCCAACAGCCCTGAAGCTAATATAGCCAAACTTGTGGGTTCGGGCACGTTCACGAAGCTCTCACTATTCCCGCCTGCGCCAATGGCCTGGACATGCAGTCCCATGCGGAAACTGCCATCGTAAATTGCGGAGACAACAGATGCTGCGTTACCATCGAAGAGAAATCCAACCATCTCGCCGGGATCGACACCGTTAGAGCTGCCGCCCTGACTTGTCCGTCCAGCAGAAAAGTCTGCCGAGAACCCTACGTTGTTTCCACTTGGAAGATTGCCTGGACTAGCAGGAATGTTGTTAAAGCTGACCCCGCTTGCCGAAGTGGAACCGGCGTCGAGTGTGGGGCCGTTGCTGAGGAGCCCAGCTTGCGTATCATCCCAGTAGATCTGGGTAATGATGGATGCGAGTGGACCACTATTCGAAAACTTGAACAAGACCTGGCCGCCACTGTCTGTCACATCGACCGTCAGTTGCGAAGCCGGATCTTCGGCTCCGTTTGTGGTGATGCGATCGAAGCCGATGGTTGTCGCGGAACATGTGCCTACAAAGAATAGTGCCAGACTAGCGCAGAATATGCCTAGCGTGGCCGAAAACAATACCTTCCGATTCATTAGACGACTCCCCTTGGTGCCTAGGTGATACTGAAAGAACTAGCAAGGTTGCTCGAGCTGAGATGAGAGCATCCCTACAGAGTAGTGGTTAGCCGCATGCAACGCAAGCATATTCTTCCCGGACTGCGTATTTTCCACCATCTGGGGGGAGACGACCCAGCGATTGCTATGAGCTTGATTGGGGGAAACTGACCAGCTCGAAGTCGAGTGCCTGAAGCCTAGAACGGCACATCGTCGTCTTGGGCTGCTTCGGCGAAGGCATCGTTGGGGTCGGCCTGGGCACCCTCGTTGGAGCTGGCTGCATCTGGGGCGCCGCCCAGAATCTTGTAGCTGACCGCTTCGGCATTGAGGAAGAATTTCACCTCGCTCTGGGAGTCTTTCTGCCAACGTCGCCCGCTGAGGCGGTAGGTGAATTCGACGTCTTGGCCTTCGCTTAGGCCCTCGGCATTTTCGCAACTGTCGCCGGTAAACTCGATGGGAATGTAGTTCGTAAAGCGCTCGCTGGCCTGCTCCAAGACAACGAGACGTTTGCGAAAGCCTTTCTGGCCGTAGGTCTTGGTCTCTTCGACAAGATGCACGACGCCGCGGACGGTGGGTTCGCTCATGGTGACAGTGAGTGGTTAATGTTAAGTGGTCGGGTGAGTTGGCTTTTGAGTTCAGAGACTATTTTAGCGGAAACTGCAGTGCAGGGAAACTCACTCCCCCTGGAATTCGTCAGCAAAGGACTTGGCGTTGAGCTTGGCACCGGTGGCGTGGCGGGTTAGTTCGTTCCAGGGCAGTTCGCGGCCGGGAGCGAACACGCGCTCATTCATAAAGACACCCACGTCGGGATTGCGCGTGTAGATTGCCTCGCGCGGCTCGCCAGTGAGGCCCAAACCGCGCACGATTGCCGCATGCACCTGGCAGGCAAATAACTCGCCCATCATGTAGTTGTGGTAGTAGGCCGGAGCGGTGACGACATGAATCTTGCTAGCGAAGTCGGGGGCGTCGCGCCCTTCGGGACGCTGAAGCAGTTGGTATTTCTCAACAAGATCCCACCATAGTCGATTGAGATCTTGGTTTGGGTTCTTGTACATCGCGACTTCAAATCGTAGCATCACCTGACACCAACGCGAAAAGATCAGCAGCTTGTCGCGGCGCTGACGTCGACTGGCCATATCGAACGCGCTGGCGTTTTCCACTTCGACTCCGTAGGCCTTGAGCCACTCAGAATCTGTGCAGAATCGCTCAAACATCATGGCGACCCCTTCGGTCGCCAGGATATGCGCATTGGTGCGAAGAGTGTACGGAAGCTCGGCGGGAATATTCTTGCTGCTGTAGACTGCGTGTCCCAGCTCGTGCAACATCGTACTCATCCAATAGCCATTGGGCTTGATGTTGGCGAGCACACGGACATCGCCCTCGCGATCGATGTCTGTGCAAAACGCATGGGGGCTCTTGCCGGGTTTTTCGTAAAGATCGCTCCTCTCCAGAACGTCATCTATCGGCAAGCCGATACCACGGTAGAAATCACGGCAGATACGAAGGATGTCCGTTTGGCGAAAAGGTTCGTCGAGGTCGGCCTCGTAGACCGCTTGCGGCTCCTGGAAAAACGGATCGTGGTAGTGCCAGGGGCGCAACTCGTCGATCGCAATGCCGTATTGCTTAGCAAGACGATCGTCGATTTCCGCTTTGGCTGCAGTAAATGGGGCTCGCGTGAGTTCGTCGAGTTGATCGAACAAGGCCAGCACCTCGGCTTGCTTTTGCTCGTTGAGCTCGAGCCGCATGGCATGGAAGTCGGCGAAGCCCAGCTTGTGAGCCGCCTGGTTACGCAGTTGGACGAGCTGGCGAAGATCCTCGGAAACGACGGGCCCCACCTGCTTCGCGGCGGCCCAAAATTTTTGCCGTTCGTCGGAGTCGCGAGAAGCCTTCAGGACTTCGCGGACTTCACTATCGGTATAGGTGCGGTCGCCAACCTGAGCTCGAAAGACATTGAATTTCTTCTCGATTTCTGTCGCTTTGCTAGTCATTCGATTGAGCAGTTCGACATCCACCTGTTTGTCGAGATAATCCAGATAAAGCAAGTGGATTTGCCGCGCCAGCTGCGCGTCGCCCAGTTGGGATTTTTCGAGACGCTGCAGTTTTGCGAATTGCTCAGGCGAAGAGAGCAGCTGGTTGTAGCGGTTTTCCAGCGCTTCCTTCTCGGCGAATGCCTCGTCGCTGCCCGTGGTGTTGGCTTCCCACCATGCTTTACCGAGGGCGATCTCCAATGGTCGGACAGTAGCTTCATATTCGCGAATGAACTGACGAGCAGCGTCCACAGATTCTTGCGCATGCAAATAACCAGGCAGCAAAGCGACACACCCAATCAATGCCAGCGTGGGCTTCCGGTTGAAAAAGCGAACCCATTTCATGAATACCTCGTCGTGGCCTTGGTGACAGCTATTCTTCATCAAACCATTCGTCCGTGGGATCAAACGCAGGGATGGAAATTACATTGAATCGCAAGTTGCCGATGGCGCGGTGGCGGCAGTGGGGCTTAATCAAGATCGCCGTTCCCGGCGAAACGTCATGTAGCTCGCCATCCAACTCGACTTGTCCCGTGCCCGACAGAAAATAATACACTTCTGTCAACCGCCGATGGTAGTGCGTCCGTGCGGTGCCATCAGATTCTACGACATGCAGCGAAGCAACTTGATCGGCGTCGTCAATGAATGCTCGGCGAGTAGTGCCGCACGGGCATTCGGCCGGTTCAATCTCACTGGTCTGGAGGATTTGAAATCTAGGGAGCTTGTTGGGAATTGTCATCAAGTCACCGTTTGCGGATTTACGTAACGATGGCCAGCGCTTCCGCTTCGAGCGTGATGACCACCCCCTTGAAGGCGGGAGTCTTGCTGTCGGGGTCGAGTTGACGGCTGACTAACACATTGGCTTCGGGATAATACATTGCAACGTTGCCAGGGCGGATTTCCGCAAACGAGTGTAGTCGCACGTTGCTGAGCGAGCCGGCTGGTCCGTGGACCGTTACGGTTTGCGACGGGTTGAGTTCCAACCGCGCGATGTCATCGGGATGAATCAACAAGACATCGCGGCGTTCTACGCCACGGTAGAGATCGTAGTCTTCATACACAACCGTGTTGAACTGTCCCTCGCTGCGAATCGTCATCAATCGGAGTTCGTTTTCTCCGTCTCCTCGCAAGTCGGGTAAATCGTGCGTTTTGATTTTTGCAAGCCCCGAACCCGTGGGGAACTTGGGTTTATGAAATGTTCGCCCATCAATTTGGAACTCGTTCTTCGTTTGCTCGATATTCTTGATGGCTTCAAATCCAGGGATTACCGCAGCGATTGCGTCGCGGATCTGGCTGGTTTGTTTGAGCTTGTCCCAGTTGATGGGAGAGCGGTTTGGTGGCGGGCCCTCTGCTGAAGTGGACTCGTCAGTCTTGGAATCCAGTACTCTCGAAGCAATGGTGGCAATCACCTCGATTTCGCTCTTGGGACCCTGCAGCCGTTGGGGGCCGCCATCGCTGAGTCGCACAAAATTGAACATCGATTCCTGGGTCGTGGGTTCTGGCTCTTCGTCTCGCGCCAGCACCGGGAGGATGATTGTTTCACGTGCCAGTCCGTGTGCGTGTCCTGTATTGAGTGTTGTATTAAGTTGCACCATGAAGTCGAGATTCTCCAGCGCCTGTCGCGAGAAGTTGGCATCCGGGTTCGAGCCGTAGAGGTTTCCCCCTAAGCAGAAACCGAGTTTCAGTTCGCCGCTCGCTGCACCTTCCATGCAGGCCATCGTGTCGCGTCCTGCGGTGGTGGGGAGCTTTACCTCAAAGTGATTTTGCAAACGTTCGAAAACGGCGTCTTTCAATTTTGGCGTCACGCCCACCGAGCCGATGCCCTGCACATTCGAGTGCCCGCGAATAGGCATCAAGCCCGCGCCCGGACGGCCTACCATGCCCCGTAACAGTGCGAGATTGGCAATCGCTTGCACGTTCTGCACACCGTGTGCATGGTGGGTAATTCCCATCGTCCAGCTGATCACCGTGCTGTTGGACTCGGCGTACGCGCTGGCCACACGGTTGATTGTCTCTCGATCGACGCCACTCTTTTCGACGATCTCCTCCCATGGCGTGGCGAGTAATTTCGCCTTGAGCGTCCACCAACCATCGCAGTGCGATTGCAAATACTGCGAGTCGTGAGCATCAATTTCGACAATCCGCTTCGCGATGCCGGTCAGCAGTGCGAGATCGCCACCGATGTGGGGCTGTACATACTGGCTGGCGATCTTGCTGCCAAACAGCAAGCTGCGCAGATCGCTGGGCACGCTGAAATTAACCAGCCCCGTCTCCACAAGTGGGTTGATCACAATCACTTCGCCACCCCGGCGTCGCACTTGCATGAGTGTGCGCATGAGCCGAGGATGATTGCTGGCAGGATTGCCGCCGATGACGAACACGAGATCCGCGTGGTCGAGGTCTTCGAGAGTGATGGTTGCCGTTCCGCTGCCGGTGACGCTGGTGAGGCCGACTCCGCTTGCCTGGTGGCAGTAATAACTGCAGTTGTTGACATTATTGGTACCGTACATTCTGGCGAACAGCTGCAGCAAAAAACCTGCTTCGTTGCTGCTTCGGCCACTGAAGTACCAAAAAGTTTGATCTGCAGATAGCTCGCGCAGTTTGGTGGTGATGCGGTGCAGGGCATCGTCCCACGAGATGGGTTGGTACCGACGGAGTTCTCTAGTGTAGAGCACCGGTTGCGTTAGCCGGCCGCAACTTTCGAGTTCGCGGGGAGAGAAACCACGCAGGTCCTTGGGGGTGTACTTCTGCCAAAACTCGGGGCCGATAGCGCCTTGCATGTCGGCCACCATTGCCTGCAGCGACTTCTTACACACCTCGGGAAAGTGCCCCGCTTCGTTGACCATGCCGCCGCGCTGCCCACCCATTCCCAGGGCGCATGTCTTGCAAGCGTTCTTCGAGCGCATCGCCTTCCAAAGCTTGAGGAGCCCCCCCGCCTCCTGCGCCTTGCGAAAAGTGTAGGCGACTGCCGGCCAGCCGCCGCCCGTGCGAACTTTCTTCATGAATCAATCTTGGAGAGCCTGGGAATGACGGGTGGTGAATTTGATGCAGGTGCGTTAGGTTTAGTTCTAGCACATTTCGTATCAAGTCGTCAGCCTACCTTTCGCTCAGGAGCTTGCCTTGACCTCTTCAAATTCTTGCCGACAGGCACGGTGGATTCCCTTAGCCTACGGGCTATTCGGGGTTGCGATTGCGTTGGCAGATACTGGGATCGTTGTTGCGAAAGAACGCATCGCTTCAGAGAAATTGGAAGCCGCCTTGGAACTGTTGCGGCATGGCCACACAGGGGGGAACCAACGAGGACTACCGTCGGCTTGGAAAGAAGTTGCAGCGGCAGGCCCGGAAGACATGCTGCATATTCTGACCGCCATGAAGAAGGCCGAGCCATTGGCGGAGAACTGGTTGCGTTCGGCCTTTGACACAATCGCGGAGCGCGAATTACAAGGCGGCGGAGCCTTGCCTACCGGCGCGTTGGAGAAGTTCGTATTGGATACCGAGCAATCTCCCCGGGCGCGGCGTGCGGCATACGAGTGGCTGACCAAGGTGGATAGCGAGACGTCCACCCGTTTATTGCCGAGCATGCTCAACGATCCAAGTCTGGAACTGCGATACGATGCGGTTGCTGAGCAATTGTCTACTGCCAAACTGATGGACAGTGATGAGAACAAACTAGTTTTGTATCAGCGATTGCTCCGCGCGGCACGCGACAAAATGCAAATTCGCGAGTGCGCGGAAGCGCTAGAAGCTCTGGGGCAAAAGCCAAACATGGCGGAGCAATTGGGCTTTGTTGTCGATTGGAAAGTTATTGGTCCGTTTGATAACACAGATCGTGCCGGCTTCAACACGATCCATTTTTCCGTCGATGAGGTGAATCTGACTGCCGAGTACCAGGGCAAGCATGGCCCCGTCAAATGGAAAACCGCGACGGCCGAGCAAAAAGACTTGGAGGACCTCGGCAAAGTAGATCTTAATGATGTCCTGGTGGAAGAAAAAAGTGTTCTAGCCTACGCATGGGCGACAGTCGTGTCGGCGGAAGAAAGGGCTGTGGAGTGTCGCTACGAGTCGAAAGAAGCGACCAAGCTCTGGGTCAACGGCGAGGAGTTGGCCGTGAACAACGTGTATCACTCCGGTAGCGATTTTGATCAGTACATAGTCCCCTGCAAGTTGAAACAGGGAGAGAACCAAATCGTGCTCAAAGTCTGTCAAAACGAACAGACCGAACCGTGGACCAAGCCTTGGGATTTCCGCCTACGGCTAACTGATGAGTTGGGCGGAGCGGCACTACAGGGCGAAGTCGTTCGGGACTAATTTTCTAGGAAGCAAGAATTATGAAGCCAAAATATACCGCGCTGCTTGTCGGAATGCATCTGTTGCTAGTGGTTTCGCAAGTCACTGCGGCAAGCGATTGGCCCATGTTTCGCGGACCCGGGGCGCGGAGTATTGGCCAAGCAGACGAGTTGCCAGTGAACTGGTCTGTTGCCGATGGCACGAACATCGCTTGGACCGCCGACTTGCCTGGACGTGGAGTGTCGGGACCGATCGTTGTGGGTAGCAAAGTATTTGTGACTGCTTCAAGCGGAGCCAGTCGCAACCGACTGCACGTCCTGGCCTTCGATGCTGCGACTGGCGAACAACTCTGGCACCGCCAATTTTGGGCGATGGGGAAGTCGCTCTGTCACGAAACCTCGGCCAATGCAGCCCCGACACCAGCTAGCGATGGCGAGCGAGTGTTTGCTTTTTTCTCCTCGAACGATCTCATCGCTCTCGACCTGGATGGAAACTTGCAGTGGATACGCGCATTAGAATCGGACTACCCGGGGGCAGGTAACGCCCTGGGGATGGCAAGTTCGCCGGTGATCGTTGATGACTTGGTTGTCGTGCAAAGTGAATCGCAAGGCAACTCGTTTGTCGCTGCACTCGATTGTGCTGATGGAAGTACGCGTTGGGATATCCAACGCCCGAAAGCGTCTAATTGGTGCTCTCCGATCGTGATCGACGCCGAATTCTCACCTGTCAACCAATCGACCCTGGCACTACAGTCGTCCGAAGGTATTGACTTGCATCTGGCCAAGAATGGCGAACGACTCTTTCGACTGGAAACCGAATGCGAATCGATACCCTCGTTAACTTTCAACCGTTATTTATACGCACCTACTCAAGGCATTGTCGTGCTTGACACCTCCACAACTAAACTTACGGACAACGATCGAGTTGTCTGGCAAGAGTCGAAACTGCAGCCGGGTGCGGCGAGTCCAGTAGTGATGGAAGATTTTGTCTACGTGATTAGTCGTAGCGGCGTACTAACTTGTGGTTCATTGCAAACGCAAGAAATCGAGTGGAAGCTCCGTCTCGGTGGTCGGTTCTGGGCGACACCTGTGCTGGTAGACAATCGCTTGTACTGCATCAACTCCGACGGCATGGGCTATGTCGTCGAATTGCCAGCATCAGACGCGAAAGGCAAGATCGTCGCAGAGAACGACTTTGGCGAAAGCATTTCAGGCTCACCAGCGGTCGCGGACAATGGTCTGTTCGTTCGCAGTCACGCGCACCTTTGGAAAGTCGCCAAGTAAATTGCAACCTATGCCGGACTCGATAGAAATTCAGCCCGTCTCGAAGCCGATTCACGCGATCGTTCGTCCCCCAGGCTCAAAGAGCATTACCAATCGCGCACTCGTGTGCGCCGCTCTGGCCAATGGGGTGTCCACTCTGCGCGGAGCACTCGATAGCGAAGATACCCGAGTGATGATCACGGGCTTGCAAGCGTTGGGTATCACCATCGAAGCGCGAGACGATGGCGAGACTATAATCGTACAGGGATGCGGCGGCTGCCCACCCGCGAATTCCGCTGACATCTTCGTCGAGAATAGCGGTACGACGATCCGATTCCTGACAGCCCTGGTCACATTGGCGGAGGGGTGTTTCACGCTAGATGGCATTGCCCGGATGCGAGAACGGCCAATCGGCGAACTGGCGTTGGCGCTAGAACAGCTCGGAGCCAAGGTCACCTGCACTGGCGAAAATCATTGCCCACCAGTGCGTATCGAGGCCAATGGCCTATCCGGTGGCACCGTTCACATTCGTGGCAACCTCTCTAGCCAGTACCTGAGTGGGCTGTTGATGGCAGCTCCCTGCGCGAAAGCAGCGGTGAACATCGAAGTCGAAGGGACTCTCGTCTCGGTTCCCTACGTGACCATGACGCAATCGGTAATGCGATCCTTTGGTGTTGAATCGCAAGCTTCGCCCGACTATGACGAGATTAGTGTGCCACACACCGGAAGCTATCGGGGCTGCAATTATTTCATTGAACCCGACGCCTCGGCGGCGAGCTACTTTTGGGCAGCGGCAGCTGTGACCGCTGGAGAGGTAACGGTATCAGGTTTGAGCCGCGACAGTTTGCAAGGTGATGTGGCATTTGTGCAGTGCCTTAAGCAGATGGGCTGCCAAGTAGAATTTGCAGGTGATGGTGTAACGGTTAAGGGAGGATCTCTACGCGGGATTGACGTCGACATGAACGCGATCAGCGACACCGTGCAGACCCTAGCCGTGGTTGCACTATCGGCGCAGGGAACAACGAGAATTCGCAACGTAGCCCACATTCGCCACAAAGAAACAGATCGCATTGCCGCAGTGGCGACTGAACTTCGTAAGCTGGGAGCGGAAGTTTTCGAACACAGCGACGGCTTGGAAATCACTCCTGGTAGCTTCTCACCAGCGGAGATCGACACCTACAACGACCACCGGATGGCAATGAGCTTTGCTATCGCGGGGCTTACGCACACGGGAGTGGTAATCAAAGATCCCGGGTGCACAGTGAAAACCTACCCAAAATACTTTGAGGATCTGAAGGCAGCCGCAAGCGAATAGCGCAGTTCAAACTCTCCCGCCTGCTTAGCCAATACTCGCACTACCAATGTCGGTGCCGCTCATTGCCGATGCGGAACGAGTCGCAGACTCGATGAGTTCGTCGGCTCGCGCTAAGAGCGAGATCCCCGATTCCATTGGTAGGTCACCACCAGAGCTTGGGTCGCAAGCCTCGAACTTTGCCCCACAGTGTCGGCAGGCAACATCCTTACCTAAATACTCGACGCGGACTTGCAAGGAGCGGCCGCAGGTTGGGCATTCTTGAACGTAGTAGGTTCCGCCGGGCATTGTCTTACCTCCTCTGTAGGCCAAAGAATCCGTTGTCGCCGTGCGATTCAGTGTGCTTAAGATACCGCAGCAAGTGACAAAGTTCAAACCTGTCCACCCTTGAAGGGGGGATGCGCCCTGACATTCCGGCGTGAAATGCATCGTAAGCCTTATGATAGTAAGGTGTTACGGAATTCTCTGGGTTTTTCTTGAAAGGGGCAGATGGCATGAGAAGCGCGACGAATCCTTCGACCGAATAGCAAGCGGTTATCAATGCGATAATTTGACGGCATCCAAGAATTCGATGGATTCGCAGTCTATGACGGAGATCAGAAATCTCAAGTATCATAGTTTGCAGGCTCAAGAGTGTCTCGTCCATCTCAGGAAAGGCTGAGTCCTTGGTATTGATTGCTGCTTTGGTAGCGATTTCTTCCGCTCCCAATGCGTCAGCGAGAGATTTCTGCTGTTAGGCGCACTCCATGCTCAAGCACGTATTTGAGAGTTCTAGCGCAGTGCAGAGTCAGAAAATCAGCCGCCAAAAAAGGAATGTCGCACTGATTGTTGCCAGACGCTAAAATGAAAGAGTCTGTTGCAGTTCACATTCCGGACCGTGCATTGCTTGTGGGCGAGCAACAAACGAGAGACTTCTAGCTTGTTCCGCAGTAGCGAGGGCACTGGTCTCGCTTGAGATTATTGGTCTCCGTGGGGGAGCCCAAGGCGAGGGGGTCAGGGAGTTTATGGCCAACCGAATCTTTGTTATTGGGGTGATTACTTTCTGGCTAAGTAGCATGACTTGGCTGGTGACGGACCGCATTATGCCATCTTTCTTTGGTGGCCAGCCCCCAATTGCACAAGCTTACGAGAACGGAGAGGCGGTTGCTTGGAGTGTGAAGTGGAAAGGCAAAGTCGTTGGTGAGGCTGCCAGCGTGCGTCTCAGCGGGGTCGATGGAACGACTGACCTCTTCAATCGAGTCGTACTCGAAGACTTTCCCGTGTTGCAGTTGGCTCCCTCTTGGATCCGCGCTACGGTAGGCAACTTGGGCAGTATGACCTTCGATGTGCTCACCCGCGTAGAGTTTGACCCACTCGGTAAATTTTCCTCATTCCACAGCCGAATCTCGTTGAATGAGATGCCCTCAATACTCAGAATGTCGGGCCGAATTGAAGAGTCGCAATTGAAACTAAAAGTCCGCTCCAACGACTTCACCCACACAACGAGCATTTACTTGCCCAACAGCGAGGCATTGAGCGAAGCACTTTTTCCCGACGCCAAACTGCCGCATATGTATCTGGGGCGTGATTGGCAAGAGAAAGTCTACAGCCCTTTCAGCTCGCCTGCCGATCCGATAGAACTTGTTCACGTGGAAGTGATGGCCGTCGAAACGATCGAGTACCACGGAAAGATGGCCCGGGTGATGCGTGTTGTTTACCGCTCTATGGCCGGCTCGGGAATACCAGAGCAGGCACGCGTGCAAGGTGTCTCTTGGGTTGAGCCAAAGTCGGGCGATGTGCTGAGACGTGATGTCTACTTAGGAGATCTGAAACTTCGCTTTGAGCGACTGCCAAAGGAAGCCGCGGCAGAATCCGGGTTGCAACTGTTTGAAGATCAATTGTTGACCGCCGAGCCTCAAAGCCGCGACGGATTCCAGCAATGAGCAAATGGGTTTGGTGTCGGTCACCGCTCTGCCCGCTGCTTTTTGTGCGTTCGACCGTACACCACAAAGAATATGACACTGTGAGAGTCTGTCCCGCGTATGATCCGATTTGAACACGTGACCCGAAGCTACGGTAATCGTGTTGCCGTTCGTGATCTACATCTTGAGGTTTCTCAAGGAGAGCTGCTAGCGTTGTTGGGACACAACGGGGCCGGCAAGACCACGACGCTGAAAATGCTGGTTGGTTTGCTCCGGCCTAGCGAGGGAGCGGTTACCGTTGGTCAGCACACAGTTGCTACCAGCCCGCGAGAAGCAAGCAGTCTCATTGGCTATGTTCCCGACCAGCCGTTTCTCTATGACAAACTTTCAGGCCGAGAGTTCTTGGAGTTTGTTGCCGATATGTACGGCCTGAGTTCCAGGGAATCTCGTGAAGCAGTCGAGCGAGAAGCCGAGCGGTTTCAACTCATGGGATTCCTCGATCAACTCACGGAAAGCTACTCGCATGGAATGCGACAGCGCACGGTCTTTGCCGCAGCACTGATTCATCAGCCCGAGGTTTTGGTGGTTGATGAGCCCATGGTCGGTTTGGATCCGCATAGTATCCGGTTGGTGAAAGACCTCTTGCGTAGCTACGCCGAGCAGGGGAAGACGGTCTTGATGTCGACCCACACGCTCACGGTGGCGGAAGAAATAGCTGACCGGGTGGCAGTGATGCGCGAGAGTGAATTGATCTTTGAAGGCCAGGTAGATCAGCTTCGTGTGCAGGTGCCCGCAGGTGGTGATTCATTGGAGTCACTTTACTTAGCACTCATGAATCGTTAGGCGATCGCTTCGCATGTCTGAAATTGCACTCAAACCGTCGCAAATCGAAACACGTGAGTCAGAACGATTGCCGACAGAAGAGCGAGAAGGTCAGATATTCTGGAAGCTTCGTTGGCGGATGGGAAGTACGCAGCTGAAGTACTTGTTGCAGCATGCGCGCTTGCGTACAAGTCTTGTCCTGGGACTAAGCCTCGTGTTTTGGTTGGGGTTGTTCCTGCTTTTCTACAATGGATTTGAATTCGTCGTCGCAAACGTCGGAGCACCGGGGGCTAAGTATCACGCTCAAACGGTGCAGTTTGTCTTTACGCTCTTCTTTCTATCTCTCCAGATCATGTTGATATTCTCATCTGGAATTATCCTGTACGGAGGCCTTTACGCGACACAAGAAACCGCTTTCCTGATGACGCTGCCAGTGCGTGATACGCGCATCGTCTTTTATCGTTTTCAGGAAGCGTTGTTCTTTAGCAGCTGGGGATTCTTTTTGTTAGCCAGCCCGATGATGGTGGCTTACGGATTGGTGGTCTCGGCGAGATGGTACTACTATGCCTATCTCCCCGTGATGGTGATTTCGTTTGCCTATATTCCCTGCGCTTTGGGTGCCATTGCCTGTTTGCTTCTCATGAGTCGCTTGCCACACTTGCGGCGAATTGTGGTGGGGGTATTTGCCACGTTCGTCATCGGTGCGGCTTACTTCTCCATTTGGCGAACCCTGAACATAAGTAACGCCGATTTGTTGGGGGCGGCTTGGTTCAAGGAGACGTTCCACCGATTTGAATTCACGCGAGGAGAATGGTTGCCAAGCACCTGGCTGAGCAATGGTCTGCTCGACGCGGCTCGGCCACTGAGCCTTGACCCCACCGATTTGCCTTGGCTCGTGAGTGGAAAATATCTGCTCGTTTTGGTGTCCAATGCGCTTCTGTTTCACATTTTGGTCACTTGGGTCGGCCGTCGCGTCTTTCGTAAGAGCTATCATGGGCTCAATTCTCGCCAGGCTAGAGAAAGCAGAGCGGGAATGGCCTGGATCGATCGCGTTGCGTTGTTCTTGCTGAAGCCTTTCGGCAGAGAAACTCGCTTGCTGATCACCAAAGACTTGCGCATGTTCCGCCGCGATCCAGTGCAGTGGTCGCAATTCTTGATCTTTTTCGGATTACTGCTGCTTTACTTTGCCAACATCGATCGCTTTCGTCAGCATCGTGCGGATGTCAGTGTGCTGACGTGGGTCAATGTGGTGAGCTTTCTCAATTTGGCGGTTGTTGGGCTCATCCTTTCGACATTCACGACAAGGTTCATTTACCCGCTGATCAGCCTGGAAGGGCGCAGGTTTTGGATATTGGGCCGCTTGCCAGTTGAGCGTGATACGATTCTCTGGAGCAAATTTCTCTTCGCAGCATGCGGCTCGTTGTTGCCATGTTGTGGGTTGGTATTGGTAAGCGACATCATGCTCGATGTCTCTTGGATGGTTGTGGCTGTGCACCAGGTGATTTGCTTGCTACTTTGCATTGGTTTGTCGGGGATGGCTGTGGGTTTGGGTGCGATGATGCCAAATTTCCGCGAGCAATCGCCGTCGAAAATTGCCGCGGGATTCGGCGGTACACTCAATCTCGTCCTGAGTGCGCTGTACATCATGTCCATTGTCATGCTGACCGCCCTACCCTGTCATTTCTACTTGCTCTCCTATGGCACCGAAATTCCGCCGCGCATGCTACAGCCGGGATTTCTTAAGCTCTGGTTGAGCCTTGGCATCGGCGGTTCACTTCTGCTGGCAGCGATTGTGACCGTGGTCCCCATGCGAAGTGGGCTCATCGCTTTTCGCGAGTTGGAGGTGTGACCAGCTGTTGATCGAACAGATTCTCTTCGTATCGCAGCTATCGGTTTAGCTCATTGCGGCAGACTGGTTAACGTCTTGTAGTCCTTTCGGTTCCTAGTGGAGAAGACTGCCTCTGGCAAAGCCATCGCGGGCTGGTTCGCTCTTGGGCTGTCTCGTATAATCGGCGGTGACAATGAGCAATGATCTTTCAACACAAATTGCCGATCAGCCCACGCGTCGCATTGGCGCGGTGAACTACTTGAACACCAAGCCGCTAGTCTACGGCCTGGCAGAGCGGTTGCCTGAGGCGAAGATTGTTTACGATTTACCGAGTCGCTTGGCAGATCAACTTGCTTGCGGTGAGTTGGATGTGGCGTTGGTGCCTTCTATTGAGTTTGCAGCCCATCCCGAGTGGTCCATTGTTTCGGATGCGTGTATCGGTTGTCGCGGACCGGTACTAAGTGTAAAGCTATTATTTCGCACGCCCCCGGCAGAAGTTTGCACACTAGCGCTGGATGAGGGTTCGCGCACCAGCGCAATACTGGCACAAATTTTGTTGCACCAACTCTATGGAATTCGTCCCCAATTGACGAATTTGCCCATTGGGAATGTGCCCGCTGAGGTCAATGCCGACGCCCTGCTTGTGATTGGCGATCGGGCCATCGAGAGCGACGATCGCGGATTCGCTGAAGTTTGGGACTTGGGCGATCGTTGGTGCCGATGGGCGGAATTGCCATTCGTGTTCGCGATGTGGGTGTCGCGGCCGGGGCTGAAAATTCTCGACGTGCCGATGGCGCTCAGTGCAGCACGCGACGAGGGTTGCCGCAATTTGGATAGCATTGCTTGTGAGCAAGCAACCAAGATGAACCTGCCAATCAACTTGGTGCAGGAGTATCTACGTCACAACCTTCATTTTTGCCTCGACAGCAAACAGCTTCAGGGCTTAGATTTGTACTACCAACAGGCGGCCGCGCTGGGGCTGATCGCCAAGATCCCCCAGTTATTTCCAGCGAAGCTAAAAAGATGATTGCACAATCAAAAATTTCTGACATTCTGCAGCGAACGGTCGATGGTGAACGGCTCAGTTATGAGAACGCGGTTCGACTGCTCCAATCGCACGATTTGACCGCCTTGGGACGTGCAGCGGATGAGGTCACGCGGAGACTTCACCCCGAGAGCTACCGGACCTATAACATCGATCGCAACATCAACTACACCAATGTCTGCACAGCGGTATGCGATTTTTGCGCATTTTATCGTTCACCGAAGTCCGACGAGGGCTACGTTCTCGATCGCAGCGTGTTGCTGAACAAAATCGCGGAGACTGTCGAACTGGGAGGGGATCAAATTTTGATGCAAGGTGGCTTGCATCCAGATTTCAAAATCGAATGGTATGAAGAGCTGCTCCGTGAGATCAAACGAGAGTTTCCGCAGATAAACGTTCACGGTTTCAGTCCGCCGGAGATTTATCACTTCACGAAACTCAACAACATGACAACGAGCGAAGTTCTCGAACGACTACGCAATGCGGGGCTCGGCAGCTTGCCGGGGGGCGGGGCGGAAATTTTGGTGGACCGCGTGCGGAGCGAAATTACGCGCGGCAAGGTAATGACCGATGATTGGTTGGATGTGAACCGAGTGTGGCACAAATTGGGTGGGCGCAGCACGGCGACGATGATGTTCGGCCACGTCGAAACTCTTGAAGAGCGCGTCGAACACTTAGAGCGCTTGCGCGAATTGCAAGATGAAACAAATGGATTTACTGCGTTCATTTGCTGGACGTTTCAGCCCGACCACACCGACATGGCCGATGTACCGCCCGCTGGCGCGTTTGAATATCTCAAGACGAACGCCGTCGCGCGATTGTACTTGGACAACTTTGCCAATATCCAATCGAGCTGGGTGACGCAGGGGCTAAAAATTGGTCAGATGGCTTTGCTCTACGGAGCGAACGATATGGGGAGCCTCATGATCGAAGAAAACGTCGTCGCCGAGGCGGGGACCGTGCATCATCTCTCCCTCGAGCAAATTCGCGGTGCGATCAGTGATTTGGGCTATCAGCCTCGTCAGCGAAATGTCTTTTACGACTTGACGGACGACGAGGTCACGTCGCTCGTCCCGCGCAACCGGCAAAATCAGCATGCCTTGCCTATCGTAAATTGAGTCTGGCGAAGAACTTGCTTCGCAAGGAGTGGGGTAGCTGCTATCCTTCAGGAAGGCCCTAATTTCCTTGGATCGGAGTCCAAAGGAGTTTCGCGTCCCGCCTTCTCTTGCTCTGCTGCAGCCATGATTCGCACGAATAACGACGATCTCAGACCAAAAAATGGGAGAGTGATCGTTGAGGCGCAATCGCTCACGAAAACTTATACCGATCTGCGGCGCGGCCAGTTTGTAGCCCTCGATGGCCTCAGCTTTTCTGCCTGCGAGGGAGAAGTCTTTGGCCTCCTAGGACCCAACGGAGCAGGTAAGACCACTGCATTACGTATCCTCAGCACTGTCCTGCAGCCGAGCAGCGGGACTGCCGTGGTGAACGAGTTTGATTGTGTTACGCAACCAGAGATGGTACGGCATCACATCGGCTTCATGTCCGCCAACACGGCGGTCTACGACCGCATGACCGCATGGGAAATGGTAGAGTACTTTGGGAAACTCTACGGCATGGAAGAATCTCAGCTTCGAGAGCGGATGGAAGCGTTATTCGAGCGATTGCAAATGCAGGACATTCGCGATTTGCTGGGCGCGAAAATGTCGACCGGCATGAAACAAAAGGTGTCGATCGCACGGGCTATTGTTCACGATCCACCTGTACTTATTTTCGACGAAGCTACCAGTGGCTTAGACGTGCTCGTAGCGCGAGCACTGCTCGATACGGTTGCGGAGCTTCGCGATATGGGCAAATGTATAGTTTTCTCCACCCATATCATGCGCGAGGCGGAGCGACTTTGCGATCGCGTAGCCATCATGCACCAGGGGCGTATCTTGGCGGAGGGAACACTTGACCAATTACATGAGAAATATGGTGAACAGGATTTGGAAGACCTTTTCTTCCAGTTGATTGGTGAGCAAGAGATGGCTATATCACTCGGATAATTATGGGCGTCCCTTTCGCATACTAAGATTTGGGCGCAGGCAGAAGCCACGGAGGACTTTCACCGGTTTTCTGCGACTTTGCATGGGCACTTGGCGAAGAAAGACATGAACTTCAACAACGTTAAGCTGATTTTTCTGCGAGAAATGCGCGATCAGCTGCGCGATCGGCGGACGTTGTTCTTGATCGCGGTGTTGCCGTTGCTGTTGTATCCCCTGCTAGGGATGAGTTTTTTCCAGCTTTCGCAGTTTCTGCGCAACACGGCAGCTAAGGTATTGGTGGTCGGCGAGGACGAGTTGGCCGAACACCATTGGCTGCCAACACTCTTGGGAGAGGGGCAGTTCGACTCCGCATTGTTCGTCAGCCGGCCCGATGAGCTGGATAGTCTGCACATTGTCGAACCGGGAGCGAATGCCAAAGGTGGTGACGCTCCAAGCGGATTGCCGCCAGAGATTGACTTGGAAGCTGCACGCGAGCAGCTCAGCAAGGGAAAAGTGGAAGTCGTGCTCTATTTCCCGCCAGGGTTCGGCGAACGCCTCGACGCCGCTCGCGAAGCGCTCAAGCAACGGGATGCGAATCCCACACTGATTCAGCAGACACTGCTTCCTGAGCCGCAGATGTTCTACAATTCAGCCAAAGAAAAGTCGCGCATCGCCCAACTCCGCGTTGAACGCGTCTTGCATACCTGGCGGACATCCGTCACGCAAACGAACCTGCGAGCAGGCAATGTCCCCCTAGAAGCCGCGCAGCCGTTTGAACTGCAGCCCCAAGACGTCGCGGAAGAGCAACAGCGACACGCCGCGGTGTGGTCGAAGATTCTGCCCTTTATCCTGTTCATTTGGGCGCTGACGGGTGCATTTTACCCGGCAGTTGATTTATGTGCGGGCGAAAAAGAGCGTGGCACACTAGAGACCTTGCTTGCAAGCCCTGCACAGCGGCGCGAGATCGTGTGGGGTAAGCTGATCACGGTCATGACCTTCAGCATGGTTACCGCACTGCTGAATCTCGGGAGCATGGGGCTAACTGGCAAGTTTGTGCTGGCGCAGTTCCAGCAGATCAGCGCTTTCTCTGGCGAGAGTGCCCTGGCTATGCCACCGCTCGTCTCGCTGCTCTGGTTGGTGATTGCGCTGCTGCCGATCTCGGCTCTTTTTAGCGCACTCTGCTTGGCGTGTGCCGCGTTCGCACGCAGTACCAAGGAGGGCCAATACTATCTGATGCCACTCTTGTTGGTCATCATGCCGTTGATGATGTTGCCACTCTCTCCCGGGGTAGAGCTCACCCTGGGGAACAGCTTGATTCCGGTGACGGGCGTAGTGCTATTGCTGCGTTCGATGATAGAAGGCCAATATCTGGAAGCATCGTATTACATCGTGCCGGTCGTTGGCATCACACTGATGTGTTGCTTGCTGGCTATACGCTGGGCAGAGGAGCAATTTAAGAGCGAATCGGTGCTTTTCCGCGAGAGCGAACGGCTCGACTTGGGTCGCTGGCTGGTTCACCTGGTGCGCGACCGCGCTGAAACACCGACTTTCACGCAGGGAATACTGTGCGTGGGGGTGATACTTGTCGTGCAATTCTTCGTCAAACTGGCGTTGTCGTCGGCCGCCGTGGGTGGGGTCGATTTCGCGTTCTTCTTGCAGTCGATGTTCATCAGCCAGGTAGTTTGCATCGCGCTGCCGGCGGCGCTGCTGACGTTGTTGTTCACAAGCAACAAGAAAAAGACGTTGCTTCTTGATCAATTGCCGGGCTGGACATTAGTTGTGGCAACGGCACTCTTGGCCGTGTTCATTCGTCCGCTGGGAATGGAGTTCGCCGCCCTGATTCAGTACCTGTATCCCCCATCAGCAGACATGGAATCGCAGGTCACCGCCCTGAGCGAGGCGGTCAATCTTGTACCAAATTGGTGGATGCTGATGCTCTTGATGGCGGTGCTGCCGGCAGTGTGCGAGGAAATTGCTTTTCGCGGATTCATCCTCTCGGGATTGCGACACGTCGGACACAAGTGGTGGGCCATCGGGCTGTCGTCCGTTGCGTTTGGCATGGTGCATCCCATCTTCCAGCAACAATTGGCAGCCGCGGCTGTGGGGCTCGTACTGGGCTATCTCGCGGTGCAAACGGGGAGCCTACTGCTCTGTATGCTCTTCCATGCGATTTACAACGGCCTTGGCCTAGCTGTGAGCGAAGCGATTGGTGCGAGCGAAGGAAATCTCGCCCATTCACCTCTTGGGCAGTTGCTCAACGTCGGCAACGAGACACTTCTCTTCCAGCCCTGGGTGCTAGCGACCTCCGCACTCGGTGCAGGAGCCATTCTCTGGTGGTTGCATCGTTTGCCGTATCAACGCACCAAAGAAGAGCAACTCGAAGAAGCTCGAGAACGAAGCTTGGCGAGCGCTTGAGCTAGCCATTGCGAAACGCGACAATGGCATGCTGCATTGTTCACTCATTATTCTGGATCCTTCATGTCCAAGTTCGCGCTGCAGGCCCGCTGGGTTGTGCCGATCGAAGCCCCGCCAATTGCCCACGGAGTTGTTACCGTCGAGGAGCAGCGGATCGTTGCGGTCGGCAAGCAAGCCGATCGAGGGGTAGAGATTCGAGACTTGGGCGAAGTGGTTCTGTTGCCCGGGTTGGTAAACGCCCACACACATCTCGAATTCAGCCATCTGGTCCAGCCTCTGGGGCACCCCGGGATACCAATGCCAGACTGGGTGCGTTTGGTGATCGCCAGTAGGAAGCAACAAACGGATGCCGCTGCGACACTGGTCTTGGGTTTGCAAGAGTCACTGCGATACGGCGTGACTACTTTAGGCGATATTGCGACAGCAGCGTCGATTGTGGCGAACGAGGTTGCATTGCCGGCGTTGGTCGCATTTCAAGAAGTGATTGGCTTTTCCGCAGCGCGTGTAGAATCGGTATTTGCCGAGTTGCTGGATCGTCTGACCTCGAATAGAGATCCATTCAATTCGGGTATCAGTCCCCACGCACCGTATACGGTGCATCCCGAGCTATTAGTCAAGTTAGTGCACTTGGCCGCCGAGCAGCACTTACCGATAGCAATGCATCTGGCGGAATCGCCCGAGGAGTTGCAACTAATGCGAAGCAACTCGGGGCCGTTCCGCGAGTTGCTCGAAGAGCGCAGCATGTGGGACGGCCAAATTTTCGCGGAAGACAGGATGCCGTTGCACTATCTGCATCTACTTCTGAAAGCACCGCGGTCGCTGGTGATTCATGGAAACTACCTATCACTAGAGGAAATCGAATTTCTTGGGAAAAACCACGAGCGGATGTCAGTCGTATACTGCCCGAGGACGCACACCTATTTCCAGCACGAGAGCTACCCGCTGCGACAAATGCTCGACGCGAGGGTGCGAATCGCTGTGGGAACCGACAGCCGTGCGTCGAACCCCGATCTCAACCTGTTGGAAGAACTGCGTCACATGGCTCGAAAATTCAGCGAGATTTCTCCCGAGCAAGTCCTAGCCATCGGGACAATCCACGGTGCCGAAGCACTGGGGCTGGACGGTTCGGTCGGAAGCTTAGCACCCGGCAAACTAGCGAACATGACGACCATTGGCTACTGCGAAGGCGAGCAGTCGCCTTTGCAGGCCATACTCTATGGCGACCGGCAACCATTGCAGACGTGGTTGCGGGGACGCGAACTCATGTTCGAATAAAATCTAGTGTTCTTCCAACGTGCTGAGGTATTTGCCCAGAGTGCTCCAGGTCTCCGCAGGGCAGACGAGTTCGCTATCAAGGTGTCGATTCTGCCATTGAAGGGTGATACCCAAGGGAGGGGAGTTGGGCATGTCGGCGAGGGTCACCTCGGTATCGTTAATCGTACCCAGGAATTCGTTGGCTACCCTCACCGCCCAACGCAAGCAACCTTGTGGACGGATCAACATTTTCCAGGGAGGAGCGGACTCCATGAGTTCTAACGTTTCGAGCATCGCAGCGGAGTGAGGCGATTCTGTGCGATCTTGCTGGATTGCTTTCAATAATTCTTGCAATTGTCGGGTCGTAGCTAATCCGAAAATGAACCTGGTTTCATCGACCTGCAAAAAATGCACTCGAAGTTTTCCTTCCATTCCCAACGCAGATTCCAACATCCAGTTGAAGGCGGGGGTGTTCGCGTCGCGGGCAGCGGAGGCGATGTCCACGACCATCTCACGAGTCTGTTTGCCGCCGAGTTCCGACTTCGTCAAAACGAACTCAGGCTTGATGTCGCTGGTGGATTGCTGCGTCAATTCGTTCCATGATTTCACAACTTCTGGGAGTGATTCAAAATAGGTTTCGACACTCGGAACCTTCGCCACACCCAAAAAATTACCCACAAGCGGCTCGCCTTTCTCGCCGGGGAGCATCACAAACGAACACGAGCGTATTTCGGAGAACAGCTGTAGGAAAGCCTGTTCCTCCTTGTCCCACTGCACCGGAGAAAAGTGCTGCATGCCGTTTTGTGCGGCCTGAGCTTGCTCCGCCTCTCGCATAAATCTGGCGAGTTGTGCCCCCCAGCCCTCTGCAACCGGTCCGCCTCCAGTAAGCACGCAAGGCACTTGCGAGAGCCCCAGTTGCGCATCCGCTTGGAGAGAATTCGACGGAGCGATCTGCGATAGTTGGCTACTCTTTTTCAAGAGGACCTGCTTGCTGAGTCGTACATTGGATTGCGGATCGACTTCCATGCCAACTGCCACGAGATCAGTGTGATGCATAAGCGAAGCCCATGTCTGAGGCCCAGAAACTGCGGCAATCATCTCTGTCAGGTACGACGGCTGATACGTGAAGTCCATGCCTCTTCTCGTTCGGAGTCGGACGGCCCTTTGCTGCGAATCATGCAATGCTTCCATTCCTGCTGGTGTGAGCACCAGGGCTACATTCTGCTTCGGTAACCAATCTGACAACGGATTGAGGGCGGCAATAGGCTCGGCTTCGTAGGCAATCAATTCTTCCATGCTGGTCTGGTGCTCAACATTCATAAGCATCGCGTAAGCACCATCACGCGCAACGAGAATGTCCTCACCCATCAACGTGACCCGACAGATTTCGCCGCTCGTGTCGGCGTTGATTGATCTGGCAAACGCTTGGTAGTCGGTGACCGGCAAGAGCACCAGAGGGGCGTGCGCAGCGTGGCGTCCTTCGCCGGGGAGCAGCGCAACTACGAGATTGCCCGAGAGGTTCAGCCCCTCTTCCAAGCCTGTGACAATCGTTGCAAAGGCGAGCGGTGCAGGATACGTAGCGTCCAGAGATTCCAGCAAGTGCTCGACCTTGTCGCTGGTCTTGGATAAATCGCGCACAACGAAAAATCCGAGAACGTTCTCTGGAACTCGATGCAACACCTCGTCTGCCCGTGTCGTGGACTTGCTCAATGAGGCCAAACTCAATGAGACAAGTGCCAGAATCGAAACCAAACGTATTTTGAAAATTGACATGGATTTCGCCTTGCAACCATCCTGTATGGACAACGGTTTCCCTCGCTTTGCTTTATTATCACGTCGACGGCTGAAAACGGCAAGCTTATTGCAATTAGCCGTGATCGCTATGAACAGGCTCGTGGACAAGAACGTGTCCATCGGCAATTTTGAAGGTGAACGCCCAGTGGAATCCGAGTCCGATGAGCACCGCAACGTGGAACAACTCATGCCATTGCACGACACCAGAGATCAGCACAGGCCAGCGAAGTCCTTCGAGCAGGCAGCCGACCGTGTAGGCTAAGCCGCCCCAAACGATAGGCTGCACAAAATCAAACCCATAGCGACGCCATAGCGACGCGCTCGAGAGCGCGCCAAGCCAGCCCATGCCAAGATATAGCCCCAGGCCAATCCACCGGGGCATTTCGTGGAAGTAGATCATTTTCAAGGCAATGCCAAAGAAGGCGATAAACCAAATCAGCAGCAAGGGGCCGGTGCGACTCCACCCGCGAAACAAGATTGTGTAGGCGGGTGTAAAAGTGCAAGCAATCAGCACGAAAATTGCGATATGATCCATGCGTCGGGCAACCGCGCGGGCAGAGCCCCCCGGCGTAAGCAGATGGTAGATGCCACTGATCGATAGCAATGCGACGGTCGCAATACAAAAAGCCAGTAAACTCGCTATTCGAGCCGAATCCCCGCGACCCCTGCCCAGCAAAACCACCGAGGCGGCGGCAAAGATCAGAGCGCCCAGCAAATGGGTCAGGCTGCTAACGGGTTCGGAGAATCCGGGGATGGGTGTCAAGGGGCTCACGCCTCAACCAAGCGTTTCGCCTCGGCGACAATGTGTTCTGCCGTGAAACCGTACTCTTCGTAGATTTTCTCGAATGGGGCCGATGCGCCGAAGCTGGTCATGCCAACAAACGCGCCACCGGAGCCGAGGTATTTGCCCCAGCCTTGTTCGACGCCAGCTTCGATAGCAACGCGGGCCGTCACTTGAGGAGGCAGTACTTCGTCGCGATAGGATTGCGGTTGGTCCTCGAACAACTCGAAAGAGGGCATGCTCACGACGCGCGCGGCAACGCCATCGTCGCCCATTCGTTCTTGGGCCGCAAGAGCCAACGACACTTCGCTCCCCGAAGCCAACAGAAGTACCTGTGGTGCATTGCCATCCGACTCACTCAAGATGTAGCCGCCGCGGGCAACGCCCTCGGCGGAGGCATACTTGTCGCGGTCGATCGTCGGTAGGTTTTGGCGAGTGAGTACCAGTGCTGTAGGTCGTTTTGTCTCGGCAAGTGCGGACCGCCACGCTTGGGTGGCTTCGTTCGCGTCACCAGGGCGGAGAACGACTAAACCGGGAATCGCCCGCGCGGCAGCCAATTGCTCGACCGGTTGGTGTGTTGGACCATCTTCGCCTACTCCGATCGAGTCGTGCGTGAATACGAATATCGACGACAAACCCATGAGCGCGCTCAACCGCATGGAAGGTCGCAAGTAATCGCTGAAGACAAAAAATGTTGCGCCGTAAGGCCGAACACCACAAAGGGCCATGCCGTTGAGCGCAGCGGCCATGCCATGTTCGCGAATGCCAAAGTGGAAATTGCGACCGGCATAGTTTTCAGCGCTAAAGTGGCCCGTGTCGTCGAACGTGAGCAGAGTGTTGGTCGAGGGTGCTAAGTCGGCCGAGCCGCCGATCAACCAAGGGATCTTCTTGGCAAATGCATTGAGTGCTTGGCCAGCGGACTTCCGCGTAGCGACCCCTTTTGCATCTGCAGCATGAGTAGGAAGGTCGGCATCCCAACCCGAGGGCAACTCACCGCGTTGCATCATCAAAATTTGTTCAGCTAATTCGGGATGCTTGAGTTGGTACTTTTCAAACATTGCCTCCCAAGCTTCGCGCTGCTGCCGACCTCGCTGGCCTAGCGTATTTTGGAAATGCTCAAGCACCTCCTTGGGCACGAGAAACTTTTCCTCCTCTGGCCAACCGTAAGCTGCCTTGGTGAGGCGAATTTCATCTTCCCCCAGCGCGGCACCGTGAGCAGCGGCAGTGTCGGCTTTGTTGGGCGACCCGAAGCCGATGATGCTCTTTACGATGATAAGTGTTGGCGCGTCGGTACAGTTCTGGAAAGACTCGTAAGCTGCCGCGAGCGATCGGAGATCGTTGGCGTCGGTGACCGAGATGACATTCCAGCCCAAGCCTTGAAACCGAGTCGCGACATCCTCGCTGAAGGCGAGGTCGGTTTCGCCTTCGATCGTGATGCTATTGTCGTCGTACATCCAACAGAGATTCGAGAGCTTTAAGTGACCGGCGAGCGACGCGGCTTCGCAAGCAACACCCTCCATCAAATCACCGTCGCTGCACTGTGCGTAGGTATTGAAGTCAAACAGGTCGAAGCCTGGCCGGTTGTACCGAGCCGCTAGCCACTTGCTCGCAATAGCCATCCCAACACTGTTGCCGCAGCCTTGGCCGAGCGGACCGGTGGTAGTTTCCACTCCCGTGGTATGTCCATTTTCCGGGTGCCCGGGAGTGGCGCTGCCCCACTGGCGAAAATTGCGCAGGTCATCGAGTGTCACAGAGACTTCGTTGCCCACCGTTCCATTGGCGTCTGCCTTGCGCACGCCGGCCAAGTGCAGCATCGAATAAATCAACATCGACGCGTGGCCACACGAGAGCACATACCGGTCGCGGTTGAGCCACAGCGGAGCGGCGGGATCGTATCGCAGGGCTTCTGTCCAAAGTTGATAAGTGACTGGTGCCAGCGCCATCGGCGTACCCGGATGTCCGCAGCCCGCGGCTTGGACGCCGTCCATAGAGAGCGTGCGAATGGTGTTGATGGCTAGTTCAGAAAGGTCACTGCTAGTAGTTGTCATGCGATTAGATGGCAAGGGAAAGGTGAAAATGCTGGCGGAGAATCCCACAATATACTTGGGATAAATGTGTGATGTCAATTCCGAGGAATACTCACACAGAGCTTTACATCTGCACAGCAAGATT
Source organism: Bythopirellula sp. (assembly GCA_965230685.1). Lineage (GTDB taxonomy): Bacteria > Planctomycetota > Planctomycetia > Pirellulales > Lacipirellulaceae > Bythopirellula. The sequence goes on along the minus strand of CBDDLO010000002.1, from coordinate 5,064,706 downwards.
ATTCCGCGCAAGAGACGCGCGAACCTGATTCGCAGCTGGCCTTTGCTTGGTTAGCGATCGTGATTGCGCGGTGGGCATCGGCGAGACTTGAGGACTTGAGAATTAAACTGGAGACCGCGCGGTGAAAGTGGATCAGCAGTTGTTCGCCAACCGGACGCTCATGGTCGAGTGTTTCCAGATGCTGCCCCGCTTCGTTGAACCAAGCAACCGTGTTTGGCAAATCAACAAATGCGATGCCTCGTTCACAAACGACTTTCAAGTCGGCCGGTCGTCGAAAGGCGAGCGACTCTTGTAGGCTTTCGGGAACATAATCGCCACAGCCAATCACGGCTAAGGGGCCGTTGCCCGTTTCGCCGCTAGGTGAGAAGTCGAGACTCACAGAGAAATAGTCTTGGCTAGAGGCGGCACCGCAGTGGTGGGCTGTGGCGAGCAGTGTTGTGGGTTCTGCTTCAACAAGGTATCGACACCAATCCACTAACTCAACTAAGTCGCGATAACAACGGCTGCCTCCAGAACCAGGGGAGCTTGCGCCCTTCTGAGCATAAGGATCACGCATGCGGCGGCGATTGCAGAATAGTAGCTGGGGGGGGCCTAGGCGTGTGGCCAGTAGCTCCTTTAATCGAAGTGTGGCCGGTGAGAGCCGGCAAGGAAACTCGGCCATGAATGCGATGCCTGCTTGCTCCACGCGATTGCGCACTGCGATGGCAACGTCGTCAGGTAAATCCATAGCGGCTGCACAGTAGATTGCCTTGCCTGTATCGCAGGCCGCGTGGATGGGTTGTGTGCCATAAAAATTGGAGGAAAGAAAAAGCACGGCATCAATTTCTTCACGCGCGGTCAGTCCGCGAAAACCATCATGCACGGTAGCGTCGAACTGTCGAGCTGCCAATTCGGCCCGATGCCGGACGGGGTCGCAAAACGCTATGACTTCAAATCGGTCTGACAGCGCTCGCAAGGCAGGAAGGTGCCGCGATTCCCAGACGGGGCTCACACCGATAACGCCGAGGCGTAGTTTCATGGATTGAGTCGGCAGGCTGAAGGCTTTAGGCTGTGAGAAAGCCCGTGGCGATGTGAGGAGTCGTCTGTCTCGTCCATTAGTCTACCTTCTTCAGCCTGCTGTCTCAAACCCAATGCGTATTTCCGTCGTGATTCCCGCTGTCAACGAGGCTGCATGGATCCAACGAGCTGTACAGAGTTCTCACGAAGCGGGTTGCGACGAGGTAATCGTGGCAGATGGTGGCAGCGTCGACGCGACACCTCAGCTTGCTGCCCAAAGTGGTGCAAGCGTGGTCCACGGTCCACGCGGCCGTGCGGTTCAGCAAAATTTGGGTGCCAGGCAGTCGATCGGCGATGTGCTGCTTTTCTTACATGCCGACAACTGGTTAGTACCAATGGCTGGTCAGGAAATACGCGAGTGTCTCTCCGACCCTCAAGTGTTTGGTGGCGCGTTTCAACAACGCATCGATGCCGAGAGTTGGCGTTACCGAGTGCTGGAGCGAGGCAACGCGGCACGCGTACGTTATAGCGGCTTAGCCTATGGCGACCAGGCGATTTTTATGCGTCGTGCCACGTTCGAGGCCTTGGGTGGTTTCCCAGAAGTGGAGCTAATGGAAGATTTGCTCTTGATGCGTGCCTTTCGCAAAATTGGAAAAGCCGCGTTGCTTGCCGGGCCGGTTCATGTTCACCCGCGGCGCTGGCAGCGACGAGGTGTTGTTCGCCAGACGCTGCGAAATTGGTCACTTGTTTGCGGCGAAAAATTGGGGATCTCGCCAAACTACTTAGCGACATTTTATCCCTCGCACGATCAATTGTCGGGAAAAATTTGAAACTCGTCGAGATGCTTGCTTAAGATTTCCATCGGTAGTCCAACGACATTCGACTCGCTTCCCTTCAGCACGTGTAACCACCCGTGGCGATCCTGATAACCGAAGGCGCCCGCTTTGCCTCGCCACAGGCCGCTGTCGAGATAATCTTCGAGATCGTCGTCGTTGATCGGATCCATGCGTAATTCTGTGACAGCCAGCAGGGTTAGTGGGGCCTGATAGTTTTCACCCATTCCAAGTGCCCAGAGACACAAACCACTCAGTACGCGCTGGTCTTGACCACGAAGTTGATGGAGCATGCGACGCGCGTGGTCTTGGTCACGCGGCTTTCCCAGCACCGCCCCAGCACACTCGGCTACGGTATCACAGGCGACGATCACCGTGGCGAGTTGGGCTTCGTTACGTTCAGCCATCTTTGTGGCGATGTTCGCTGCCTTGCGCAGCGCAAGTTCCGTTACTAGTGCCGCGGGGCCACTTGTCGAGCAAATACCGCATTCTTCTTCCACTGACGCGTCGGGCACTACAACTTCAAACCGATATCCGGTCTCGTCCAATAGATTTCGTCGCTGGGGAGAACCACTGGCGAGGATCAAGCGTGGAGGGGTCATCGTAAATCAGAGTCGTTCGCTGGGAAGGGAGAGGTTTTCACGCTATGTTGAACCTTATCACGAACTTCGCTTTGCTGAAATGGTACCTGATGCCCGCTGCTCACACCAAACTAAATGTGCTTTTCGAAGACAACCATCTCTTGGTGGTCGACAAGCCTGCTGAACTACCCACTATGGGAGTGGCAGCAGACCGGCCCAGCTTGCTTAGCGTTGCAAAGGAATACATTCGGCAGAAATACAACAAACCAGGCAACGTCTATCTGGGCATCGTGAGTCGGCTTGACGCGCCGGTGACGGGGATTGTGGTGATCGCGCGGACGTCGAAAGCGGCTGGACGGTTGTCTGCAGCGTTTCGCGACCGCCATGTGCAGAAAATCTACTGGGCAGCGGTTTCTGGCATCCCCCAGCCAACCAACGACACACTAGAGCATCACCTCCGCAAAGACGAACGTCATCGACGCGTGCATACGACCCATGCCGATTGCCCTGATGCGCAATTGGCCCGCCTGCGCTATCAAACCTTGTCGCACAACGACCGTAGTGCCCTCGTCGAAGTCGAACTCGAGACGGGGCGAAAACACCAGATCCGTGTGCAACTCGCCAAAGTCGGCCACCCCGTTTTTGGCGACCGAAAATATGGAAGCGTGGAAGCTTTTCCTAACGGGATAGCACTCCATGCCCGCCGGGTGGTGCTGCAACATCCCGTCCGAGACGAGGAACTTTCCTTCACTGCGCCGCTTCCTCCCAGTTGGAGCAAGCACCGCACAGCGGGGCGGTTGGTCGCACTGTTGGAAAGTGAAGGCAGAAACTATTAGTTGTCATCGCATAGCCCCTCAGACCTCGCCATTAGGCAACGCCCATTTATCGTAGCGAGAGGCGTAACAATCGGGGTTTGCCGCAGCGTCGCGTGATGAATTTAACTGCCTTGCGTTGTCTAACCACTACTCTTCGAAGACCGAACTACTCGGATCGCCCCGTGCGACAAGGTAAGCAATTAGTTCGAGAATCTCTTCGCGCGTGAGAAAGTCTAATAAGCCGCTAGGCATAATCGAGACAGATGATTGGCCGCGAGTTTCGATTTCATTTTTTTGCAAGTCAATTGAGATGCAGCTCAACAGTGGATTCTCAAGAACACGGAACGTGTCGACAGTTTCCTCGACAACAAGCCCAGAGATAGTTCTCCCAGAGTCGAGCACGAAGACCTGAGTTGCAAAATCGGCGTGAATTTTCTTGGAAGGCTCCAAGATGTCCGCTAGCAGCTCTTGGGGTTGCCTCTTGGGATCAATTTTCGACAGATCGGGGCCAAGTTCGTTGCCCTCGCCATCCAGCCGATGACAGGCGACACAGTTTGCGCTGCGAAACAAGGACTTGCCTGTGCTGAATGAGTGACCTTTGCCAAGTTGCGAAACCATGGGTGATAGTTGGTCGAGAGTCCAGGCAGTGCGAGAGCGCCTGCGCTGCAGAAGCTCATCCTTGATCGCCAACGGATATTCGGCCTGATATGCGGCAGGGTCGGCATGGTAGGCATCTCTGTCGGCCACAACAATCATGGCCCCAAACATGCGCCGCCAATGGCCTGGATAGGTGCAAGCGTACGGGTAGATGCCAGGATAATTTGGGGCTCTGAAATTTAGCTTCTCCGAGTGGCCAGGCTGCAGCAAGTCAGTGGCCCATAGCACATGCTCCGAGTCAGGCACATAGCCTTTTAATCGGCCTTCAGGTCTTGCGGCCATCGCTTCGGCCGCCTCGCAGACTTCCACGAGCGCCCCCGGGGCAACGAAAACGAGGTTGTGCGGCATGTTGTCTAAGTTGCTGAAAACGATTGACACATGAGAACCTGCTTCGACTACGAATTCAGTACGATCGTAAAGCATCTGATGAACAATCGGTTGAATGAGTACTGTGGAGACGTTCAGACCTCGTAACGCTTTGCGAGCAGCGAGAAACTGATTTTCTGGTAGTTGATCGAGCAGATCAGCCAGCAGGGCTGTTGCATCAAGGAACGGAGCGGAATCGCGCTGATCGGTGGGGAAACTCAAGGCAAACTCGAGGAGGGGATCAACAAGAGGAGATAATTCTTGCGGCGTTAGAACAGACTTGTCGACTCGACGGATCGAAGCGATTGCCGCCTCGCGCCCTGGGCCTTCCTGAATTGCTTCGGCGAGTATGGCAAACGTCTGTTGGTCGTGCCCTGGTATGCAGACAATTGCCTCAAATGCGGTACTTCGCAAACCGGGTTGTTGTGTGCGACTGAGCAGCGAAAGCAAATGTGGATAGCAGGAGTCTATCAATTGCGTGTCGGAAAGCAGCGGCAGCGCACTGATCAGGTCAGAAAGCTTAACTTCCCCCGCTTCCTCTGCAATTGGCCAGGTCCGTTGAAGTCCGTTATCTGCCGTCACTATGGCTGCGAGCGCTGCGCGGCGTAGCACTGAGTCGTCAGCCTCGTTCGCCAACCGCGATAAACTGTCGCGATGCAATCCAAGCCGTTCTGAGGCAGTGGAAATGAGTAGCTTAGCCAGTTCATAATGGACACTTTGATCGTTAGCACTTGGGTTATCCAAACGCTTGAAGCAGGCAATTAGCTCCGCTACGCGGTCGCTATGATTCAGGCTAGTCAGACCGGCGAGCGCTTCTTCACGGTACTTCGACTCCAGGCCAGGGCGGACCAGCAATGCTTCGTAAACGGGAAGGTATTTTGTGTCGTTCGTGTTGCGAGGTACTTGGCTGAGTTGCTCGTTGGTCAAGCGACCCAATTGATAAGCAACGACTCGCGGGCTCCGGTAGAGTATCCGTGGTGGATCAGCAATCGCTTCGCGATTTGTAGCAATGGCGGCCAGGAGCCCCACGGCGACGACAAGTGCGATGTTCCACTTCACTTGGCCTCTTTCGTTTCCGAGTGTTCGAGGAATTTCAACGTTTCATCTAGTGCGTGGTCGAGGCCGGGATCCAAAGGATGCTCCGCAGCGTCTAGTGCGACCTCGAACCGGCGCTCTGACTCGCTAAATCCGCATGCCAAAACAGCATGTAGTCGTACACGTGGGTCGGGATCATCGACCTGATCTGCTATCAGATCGATCGCTTCATCGATTTCATGCTGACAAAATCGCAATGCTTGGGTTGCCGCAACGCGTGCGTTGGCGTCCTGTGCGGAAAGTAATTGTTTGAGCAAATCAACATCGATATTCCCTAGGCCTTGAGTAACCCACAAAGCTTCGACCAACCAATGCTCATACTCCGGGTCGTTGGAATCGAGTCGAGCAATCCACGCCTTGAGAGCTGAGAGCACTTGCTCGCGGCTGCGTTGCTGTAGTTCGCGACGAGCGAATTCGCGCGTCTTCGGTTCATACGCCATCAGCAGTTCTAACAATTCGGGTAGTGGCTGATCTACGATAGCGGGAGGTTCCAAGGCAGGTCTATTCGGACAAGAAATCCGCCAAATGCGACCATGAGTATGGTCGCGGCCCGGATGACGCTTAGAGAAATTCACATTCTCGAAAATGTGCGAATAAAAATCAGCCACATAGAGGGCGCCGTCTGGGCCGAATGTCATCGCAACGGGGCGGAAGGTCTTGTCCGTCGATGAGAGCAGCGGCGATTCATGCCGTTCAGCTTGGTAGAGTGTTCCTTCGGGCGAGAGCGTGAACCAATGCACGCCGACATCCCCTTCACAGTGGTTTACCAGAAAGCGACCTTGCACCTCATCCGGAAATTGCCGCGAATATAGCCATTCGCACCCGGCGGCAATGGATCCCCCCTGCACCATTGATAGGTGATCAGTCCGTTCTTTGCGTTTCGGATAGACAAAATTCGCCGACAGTACGTCCATAGGGTAATACTGGCCTGCTGATGCGTCGAGGATGATGCCGCGGCCCCAACGATCAAAGAGAAGCCCGTAAGGATTCCAAAACGCATGGGAGACGTATGCTTCCAGCTTTTGCTTTCGTGGCTCGTAGCGAAAGACAGCCGAGTCCTTGACACGTGTTGGTCCATACGGCGTCTCGACCTGGGTGTGGTAGAAAATACCTTGTGCGAAATAGAGGGCACCGTCTGGTCCCCATCGAAAGTTGTTCATGGCGTGTTCCGCATCCTCGGCGCCGAAGCCGTGGAGCACGACTTCCAACCAATCGGCCTGGTCGTCGCCATCGACATCTCGAGCCCAGATCATGCTGGGCGTTTGAGCGACTAAAGCGCCATCTCCATGAATCGCAAATCCGTGGAGTAGGTTTAGTTTGTCGAGAAAAACCCGGTGCTGATCGGCGACGCCATCGCGATCGGTATCTTCCAAAATAACAATCGAGTCTTGCGGTTGCTTCCCAGGCAAACTATGTGGCCAAGTGGGGGTGTTAGCTACCCACAATCGCCCGCGCGCGTCGAACTGAATCGCCATCGGATTTGCGATCGGAAAATTGAGCTCCGAAGCGTACAAATTCACTTTATAGCCATCTGGCAGCCTGAATGTCTTGAGTTGGTCCCTCGGGCTTCGAGTATGCAAGTTGGATTTGCCATCACTCGCAACAGCTTGCTGAGGTGGTTCGTGCGAGTTGGAGACGCGTCGATCTGACGGAGTGGGATACCAGACAGGCTTGCCAGGTAATGGTTCGTCTATCCAAACGTCCGCCAATTTGGGCTTGGGCATCTTCCAAATCTGCTGGTCAAGTTTGGCGACCAAGCGCAGTCTTAGCAGGCGCTCCTGTGCTAGATGCTTTGCCCCTTCGGTGTCATTACGTCGGCCATGAATGTAGGACGCGTTGGGCGGATGCCACCAGTTGAAGAATTCGTAGTTTTTTTCATATATCGCACGGCGGAGCGCCTTGCTGGAACGGCTATCCGACTCCGACTGGTCAGCTGGATCGCTCGACCACCCGAGGCTTCGCACTATCATGCGACTTACAACCCAATCGCCGTACTCCGTCAAGTGAATTCCGTTCAACGTGAGCTTCTTGTCGGGGTGATCAGCCACCCATTGCGTTGTTGGTGTAAACAGATCGATGTATCGCGCTTGATGTTTGTCAGCTGTTTCGGCGATGACTTCGGAGTACCGAGTGAGGTGCTCGTCGTGTTGTATCCCATTGGGTAAGTCACGGGGCAATGTTTCATGAGCTACTGGGGAAACCAGAACAATTCTGGGAGGCGACTCGCCGTTGAATTGTCGTTGTTGCAGGGAACCCACCAACTGGCCGAGATTGTTGCGGAAATCTTCGAGGTGCTCCTCCCCTCGGAAAGACTCGTTCATGCCGAAACAGAGAAAGACAAGGTCGGCTTGGAGTCTATCGAGATCCTCCAGCAGCGGAGGAAATCCCCTCGGCCTGACCATCAGCCCGACCTCGTCGGCTGACCAGCCCATGTTGCGGAACTTTATTTCGTGGTCGGGGAAGCGACTGTGCAGTGCTGTCTCGAAGTAGCCGAACAAGTGCATGCGCTCGGCCAATGTGTTGCCGAGTACAACGACCGTATCGTGCGGCTTAATTGAGAGTGGTTCGGCTTCCACGCGTCCCACGAATAGGGTTGCCAGTAGTGATCCGCTCAAGAATAGGCTTAATGCAGAGCGAGAGGCGAACATAATTGCTTTCTAGCTATGTTGTTGAATCGCGCAGTGTCTGCCATTCTAACAACTCGGCTTCCCACGATCCATCGACTGCTGGATTATCTGGAGGCGAGAGAATATCATGCGTTCTGACGAAACGAGCGATAGACCCAAGGAAGTTCCCGATGTGGCGATACCTGTTTGCAGCTGTAGCGATGCTTCCTGGCGGATCCGCGATTCACGCCAAGCCGTTGAATTTCGTGTTCATTCTTGTTGATGACCTCGGACAAAAAGATATCGGTATCGAAGGGAGCACCTTCTACGAAACACCTGCTATCGACAAGCTTGCTTCGTCCGGAATGCGATTTGAGAACGGCTATGCCACGTGTGCAGTCTGCAGTCCTTCGCGTGCCAGCATCCTATTAGGCAAGTATCCCGCGCGGATTGGAATTACGGATTGGATCGGCGCGAAAACCGGAAAGCAGTGGAATCGCAATGATCGACTTCTTCCAGCCACTAACCGTGAATCGCTGCCGCATGAGGACATTGCGCTCGCCGAGGCAATGCAGAATGCTGGCTATAGGACGTTCTTCGCTGGCAAGTGGCATCTCGGGGGAGAAGGCTCCTTTCCAGAAGACCATGGCTTCGACATCAATCGTGGAGGTCATCATCGTGGTTCGCCACCCGGTGGTTTTTTCTCGCCCTACAAGAATCCAAAACTAGAAGACGGACCTGAAGGGGAATCTCTGACGCTGCGTCTTGCAACGGAGACGGTCGAGTTCATCGAAGCTCATCAACAGGAAAAGTTCTTTGCTTACCTCTCTTTTTACGCAGTCCACGCACCGATCCAGACAACCACGGCACTGAAAAACAAATACATCGAGAAGGCCAAAGCCGGTAGTCTGGCAAAGGCGCGGTTCTTGTTCGACCGGACCATGCCCGTTCGGCAGGTTCAAGACAACCCTGTCTACGCCGGAATGATGGAAACGCTCGATCAGGCGGTAGGCATGGTCGTGGAGAAACTCGAGGAGTTGGGACTCGCCGAGAATACGGTCGTGATGTTTACGAGCGACAACGGGGGCGTATCGTCGGGAGACGCTTTTGCAACTTCCAACTTGCCGCTTCGAGGCGGAAAAGGCCGGCAATGGGAAGGCGGCATTCGCGAGCCATTCTATATTTTCGCACCAGGCACAACGAACCCAGGCTCCGTGTCGGAAGTTCCTGTGACGGGTACGGACTTTTATCCAACTATCCTCGAACTAGCCAAGATCCCTCTCAAACCGGAGCAACACGTCGATGGAGTCAGTCTCGTGCCGTTGCTTCAAGGTGGAGAAATTCCCCCGCGTGATCTCTATTGGCACTATCCCCATTATGGCAATCAGGGAGGAGAGCCATGCGCAATCATCCGCTCAGGTAACTGGAAGCTGATCCACTATTACGAAGATGGCCATAACGAGCTGTACAATCTTGCATCTGACGTGGGAGAGCAGACTGATAGTATCAAAACACACCCAATCTTGGCGGAAGCATTGTCCACTAAGCTCAGCGCTTGGCTCGACGAGACAAACGCCCTCATTCCCGTACATGACGAGCGATTTGATCCAACCAAAAAGAGACAACAGCTTGCAATTCAAGAAACCAAGAGACTTAGGGCTTTGGAGGCCGACCACGCTCGGTATTTTGAATAACTATGATTCACAACATTCAAAGCTTGTATTACTCTCGATGGTTCGCCATTGGATGTGGGTGCCTGACGGTCATTTTTGCGATCACCCGGGAGTCGAACGCCAAGGCTAAGCAAACTCGTCCCAACGTCATCGTGATCTTAAGCGATGATCAGGGCTGGGCAGATATCGGCTACAACAATCCGCAGGTTTATAGCCCTCACCTCGACAAGCTGGCCTCGGAGGGTGCCACTTTCACCAACCATTATGTAATGCCTCAATGCACGCCCACGCGTGTCGCATTGATGACTGGTCGCTATCCCGGACGCTTTGGTCCCCAGGCTCTGCAGGCGAACAACGACCCTGTGTTCCCCCTCGGAACGCCGACGTTGGCAAACATGTTTCAGGAGAGCGGTTACGCTACTTACCTCTGTGGCAAATGGCATCTTGGTTCAACGCCCGAGCATGGCCCCAACTTATTTGGCTTCGACGAAAGCTACGGCTCATTACCAGGCGCTGTGGGAATGTACGATCACCAATACAAACCAGGATGGAAATCTTGGCATCGCAACTGCGAATACATTGATGGTTACGAAAACGGAGTGCACGCCACGGACCTTGTAACCAGAGAAGCAGTAAGGATTATTGAGAAACAGCGCAGCACGCCCTTTTTTCTGTATCTGCCGTTCCACGCAGTGCACGCCCCATTGGATGAAAGAGGCGAATTCGTCGACCAACCCACGAAGCTCGATCCCGCGAATCCCTCGCGCTGGGTCAACGAAGCCAAAATCAAGTGGTTCAATGACCCGGCTGGGAAAATTCAGCAGGAACCTGATCCGGAGAAGCGTCTGTTCCTGGCGGCCGTCCACCATCTTGATTCCGCCATCGGCGAAATTGTCGGAGCATTGCAGAAAAGCGGCCAGCGCGAGAATACCTTGATCCTTTTTTCCTCAGACAATGGCCCGCAAGTCAATTGGGGAGGCAATGCCTATCCCGATGATCTCAAGCTAACTGATTTCAATCAACCGATACCCATGCGTGGAAGTAAGTGTGATGTTTGGGAAGGTGGAGTCCATGTGCCAGCATTTGCCAACTGGCCGGGCCGCATCGAGCGAAAGCAGATTCCCGACACAGTCCACATCGTGGATTGGTTTCCGACTATAGCCAAGCTGCTGGACTACCAGCCAAAGGCCCCGCTCGAATGGGACGGTATTGACATCTCGAAAGCTATTTTCACAAGCAAGCCATTACCGAAACGCGAGTTTTACTGGATATGGAATAAGAAAACTAACCGCTGGGCGTTGCGCTTTGGTGACTGGAAGATTGTCAACTATGGCATCGAGGAGCCAAGCCTTCCAACGGCTTGGATGCTATTCAATCTGGAGGAAGACCCTGAAGAAACGACTGACATCGCGGACAAGTATCCAGATGTCGTGTCAGAGCTGCACCAACGTTTTCTCGCACAGCGGGCAAAGGACTTGAAGTAATGGAGCCGGGACGCAATCGGTCCTACTGTTTTCTGGGCGGGTATTTTCTGTATAGAATACGTGCATTGATCTTGATCTCTTCCGTAACGTTTCCTTTGTTTGAACATCACCAGTATTTGGCCTAACCAGGTGCGAGCAGACCGATCCATCTTGGAACAAGCGGGCCTGGCCAGTGGCTTGCTGACGGAGGAGCAGATTGATCATGCCTGGCAGGTGCTGGTGGAATCCATGCCGGCTGTGGATCTTTCGCTGGAGGAGCTTAGCGATGAACAGCTTGCAGCGCAAATGATTGCGCTGGGGCATATCAATCCATGGCAAGCAGAACAACTGCGCCAGGGGCGAACCAAGTTCAATTTGGGTTCATACCGCATTGTCGACGCCATCGGCCACGGCGGGATGGGGTGGGTATTCAAGGGGGAGCACAAACTACTTGGCCGTGTCGAAGCGATCAAGGTTTTGCCCAAGACTCAAACGACGCCCACTTCCATTGCCAGTTTCTTGCGCGAGATTCGCGCCCAAGCACAATTGGATCATCCCAATCTAGTGCGGCTCTCTTATGCTGATACCGATGGTGATACCTATTTTTTGGTGACCGAATACGTGCCGGGATCCGATTTGCGACGACTCGTTCGTATCCGCGGGCCGGTCACTCAAGCAAAGGCGGCAATTTTGATTGCCCAAGCCGCTTCGGCACTGGAGCATGCTCACGCGCAAGGTATGATCCACCGCGATGTGAAACCGGGAAACATCCTTATCACTCCTGAGGGACACGCGAAGCTGACCGACTTGGGTTTGGCTTTTTTCGCGGCGGACCAGGCGGAGTTTTCTCAATCGAAGCCGAAGCACATTGTGGGGACAGCTGATTTCCTAGCGCCAGAGATCATCGTGACACCGAGTGAGGTGCGCTCTATCAGTGATATTTATGCGCTCGGTTGTACGCTCTACTACGCAGTGACCGGCAAGGTGCCATTCCCCGGCGGCGATACTGCCGACAAGTTGCGTCGCCAGTTAGAAGAAATGCCGATCGCGCCCAAACGTCTTAACCCCGAGCTCGACGATGCGTTTATTGATCTAATCGCTGCCATGATGCAAAAGCGACCCGAGGACCGCATCGCCACGGCTTCCGAAGTATTGGAGCGTCTGGCTCCATGGACCCCGCCCATTGAGACGACCTCGTGGCAAGAAATCAACGAAGTTCTCGAAGCCCCTCAAGAACTTCCCTACGATGGAGCCCATCTGGCCGAGACGATCCCTGCGCGCGACGAACCGACCAACACCATTCGCCGAGCGTCACGCTTGACTCACCCATCGCCCCCTGCCCCTCCAAAACTAGCGACGGCATCTCCCAAATCAGCCTCCGGTCTGAGCCGTGCTACGACTTTGCTAGTGGGAACCGCGGTGGTAATTGCGCTCGTGGCGATATTCTTGGTGTTATCGAGCGTCTAGCAAGGGTGAGCAGTTTATCCAGAGTTTTCACGCCGCGCTGCAATTATTTCGCTCTGGAGTGCGGAGATTTGTCGCGTGCTTAGAAACCGCCCCAGTAGTTTGCGGGTGTCGGCGAACAGCTTGTCGATGCGAGCTTGGATTTTGGGATCGTCGGAGCGATTCAGCTTGCGATTTTCCGCAGAGGAGAGAAGTTGGTCGAAGTGGGCACGCCCGGGCAGGTCGTCGAGTTGGGTAAACAAGTCTTGCGCTTGTTCGAGTTCACCTTCGTTGAGGCGATCACGCACCCGTGCTATGAGGATATTCCGCAGGGCAACCGTGTCGATGAGCTGTTCGGTGAGCGAAGTGAGAGATGCCTGAGCACGCAGCCGTGCCGTATCGTCTGCTACAGGAACATCCACGAATTCTTTCGCCCCAGGCACCACCGGCACCTTGGCGAGTAGTTGGCCCTCGCTGCGCAAGAACAAAAGCGCAACTCGGCTCTGGTCCGAAGTGACCTCCACGGTGCCGTTGGCATCCGTCAGACCGAGCGCAGTACTTTCTGTAGTGTTCGACTCTCGGCGGAACACTTCATACCCGGCGAGTCCGCGAGTCTGCTTGTGCCGAGCATGAAAACGGACCTTGGTTGGCCCGTGTGGCTGACGCACAGCAAGAGCCAGGTGCTCGATGCGTCCCCGACGGCGTGCGCCAAAGGGCCGCCGCGTGCCGGTGAATATCGTTGCCTGCCAACCCACTTCGCCTTTCTCGCCCAGCGTGAGGTACGTCCAGGGGATCTCGCGAATGCTGTCGGCTTGGATCTCGCCCGCTGAATTCATGCGTAGCATCATAGGCTGATAGGCTTCCCCGGACATTGAAAAAAAACCGAGGTCGGTTTGCCGTGGCAAATCGCTTCCACGGAAGCTGAGTATCACTTCACTATCGTTGTCGGGCTGAGGCCGAATCGTCGCCAAGGGTGCGAACGTTTGACAAACAAGATTGAAACATCGTGTGACGAGCATCCACTTTTGTCGTACTTCGATTTGCTGAGTGGATCCCCAGCGTCGCGTTGTGCAATCGAACTCGCGACATTTCAATGCGAACCCAAGAGGAGTGGCCACGATGCTGAGAAAAATCTGCTTTTCACAGCCGGTCGCTAACTGCTGAGAGTCGCTTAAGTGGTTGGCTGACTGATCGAGAAGTTGCCTTAGGTGATGTTTTTCCGTTCCAGTGGCGAGCGTTGCGGTGGTGGTCCAAAGGGGATAAACCGTCGCTCGAATTTTCTGTTCTAGCTCCTTCAAAACCTGCGGCCCCAATTCGGGTCGAGGACGTAGGGAATCATCCACGGCCACTTGCAAACGAACGCGGTACGGCGATAGTTCCCAGTATTTTTGTTCTGCGGCCTCGCAGCTTCCCCAAGGGAAAAAAGCGAGCGCCACGATAGTGAACGTGATTGAGCCCGCTTTTTGTGGAAGTTTCAAAGAGGTCAAGCTAACGGCCCGCCTTTCCGAACGATCGCTGCCACTGGTCAAGGTTCTGATAGAGAGTCACCGGCGTGGAGCCGATGCCTCGCAGCGATTTACTATGGGCGAAGAACTTGACTGTCTGCCAGAGGGGGATCACCGATACGTCGTTGAACGCAATTTGATGAACCTCTTGCAACCGGGACCGTGCTTCTTTCCAATTTCTTGCCTGGTCAACATCGCCAAGTGCCAAACTCATCGACGAACTGCAGTAACCCGCCAAGCCATTCGAGCCGAGCAAACGCCGAGCGTCGACAATCGGTTCCCACACCGCAAGTTCGGCATAGCGGAGATCCCAGTTGGCCTTCGTTTGACTTGCTACGAGTGGCAGCAACTTGACGGGAATGCCTATCGCCCCAAGCTGCAGCTGAATCGTTTGGCATACGGCTGTGGCTACGGCATTTGGAGGGTGAGCCAACACGAGCGGAGGTGGCTCACTAGCGACTGTTTGGCTTTCGCCAGCAACGGCCTCGTTGTTGCTTTTTTTGGAGGTGTCTATTTTGGCAAGCGTATTTCGTGCCACAGCGGCCAGCACCGCCGCCAGACGCGGCTCATAGGCGCGTGGTGGTAACCCCTGGTCGTAGGCGTATCCCACAGGATCCGTGAGAGAAACACCCGCTGGGAGAGGGGCACTGAGAACGCGAAATCCCGCACGCGCCTCACCGCCGAGCATGATGCCGTTGAGAATTTGTGCTCGGTCTATGCCATAGCAAAGCGCGCGGCGGAACTCGCGTTGGCCTAACAGCGGGTTGTCGTAGTTGAGTAGAAGCACCTGCGTGCTTGGCAGTCGGTAGGACGCAACAACGATGTCCTCGGTCTGCTCCAAGCGATTTACCTGCCAGGGTGGCACTCGAGAAATCGCATCGACTTCGCCTCTAAGCAGATCCGTGATGGCTAGTTCTTCGTTTTCATAGTGCCGCTCGACGATCGTCTTGGGGGCAGTTCCAGATGGATTTTGGTCGGCGAGTTCGAAGGTAACCACCTCCGGGGCTTCATTGTCCGTTTCTGTCAGGTACGATCCTGGCGTAATCTCACCGGTGGTGAGTTCACCTAATGGAATTGTCAGCAGCGATTGTGGGCGTACGTGGGGGCGATGCCAATGGATGCGAACGAGATGACTTTCAAGGATCTGCACTTCTTTGAGCAAGCCGGCAAAATCGGTGCGGAACTGTGGCTGTGAAGGATTGGCTCGCTGCAGCAGTGCCAGAGCAAGCACCCCCGCTGAGATACCTTTGCTCTGAGCGGTATCATTCAGAACCATATCCAATTGTTTCCCCGTGTCGTCACTCAGAATTTTTGCCCAGCGACAAGAGTAGATCCCGCCTTCCGCACCGAAGTCTGCAAACTGCACAAAGTTGGGCTGGATCAGCTGAGCGACACGGTTGTTGGCCCATTCCAAGCGGTTGCCCGCTTCCATCCCGAGTTGATCCACGGCTACCACAATCTGTGGTGAGAGACGGTTGATCTCCTCTTGAATTGCCTTCGCCCCGGCTGCACCGGGAAGTATCGCCAAAGCTTGGCGTATGGCTTGACGTGCTTCGGTGAATTGCCCAGCGTCGATTGCCTGCCGAGATCGAGCAATCTGCCGGTCTGCGCTGGTCGCAAACTTCTGTTGCCAGTTGTCGATACTGCGAAGTTGCAATTTCGGGAAACCTGCGGAGAGCGAATCGAGTACACTGCGGGCAGCTGCGTAATTGCGGTCTGCAAGATGTTGGGTGATCAGCCTTTCGGTGACCGTATCCACAAACTTGCCGAGGCCCCGTTGCTGAGGATCGAGATCATACAAGGCTAGCAGGATCGTGAGCGTTTCTTCGTAACTTCGCTTGCCGTAAGTTTCGAGCGCGTCTTGCTGCAGGTACTTCGCAGTGGCAGCTTTCAACCCCGCGAGGTCGGGGTAGTTCCGGTGCAGGAAGTTAAGGTACTCGAAAGCCTCAGCAAGTTCGCGAGCGGTAGCCAAACTAATCGCTTCTTGGAGCAACAGCTGCTCATACGTTTCGACCCGTGCGATTGCACTCCAATCGACAGTGTAGAGGACAGAAGGCTCGCTCAAGCGGCGCAGTTCGAGGGAGCCTTCGCTGGGCAAGGGATTGGGGACCTGACGCGAGGGAAGATCCAAGAGCTGAATCTCGATCGTTTCGCCGCCGTTGGCTGCATCGAGTGTGACTCGGTCAAACGGTTGGCGATCAAGCAGCCGCGCAGGCTTTTCCTGGGCGCCCAGGGGCTGAAGTGTCACCACGAGGGCGAACACCGCCAGCAAAGGGCAGGTGTATCGTCCCGGATTGGAGCGTGCTAGACACATTTCACAACTTGCCACCATTACGGATAATCGACCACCAGCAGTGTGCCATCGTAGGAGGTGACGACCAATCGCTTGCCGAATGGGACTGGGCCCGACACTGTGGGTTGAGGCAAAGGCACGTAAGACATCTCTTCCCCATCATCAAGTCGATGTTCGGACAGTCCGCCTTCTTGGCAGAGTAGCAGGAGGGCATCTCCGTTGAGCAACGGTTGTCCCGCTGGAGGACCATGGGCTAAGGGCAATCGCCAGCGCAAACTTGCTTGCTCATCCAAACAGAGCAACTCTTCCGAGGCTGTGGCCAAAACAACGTTCTCGCCGACCGTGAAGGGGCCCCAGGTAATTTGCGCCGAGAGATTGACCGAAGGCTTGGCTTCCAACGACGGTAGTTGCAAGACGGCCAAGTCACTACCCTCAGTGCCCGCTAAGGCGAGATCGCCAACGAGGGCAAAACGTGTGTTCAGCATTGAGGTCGTGATGTCAGCAGTTACCGTGGCTTCCAAGTGGGGATGCGGATCGAGGATGCGGTTCAGCAGATACACTTTCTTGTGGCCATCGGAGATTACGAGTTGGGCATCGTTACCGCTACCGTATACGGCGGGTGCATTCCATGGATAAGCAACTCCCGGCTGCGAGGGCGGTTGGAATGGGGTTCCCCAAGGTTGGCCATCTTCGCAACTAAACAAATGAACTTGCCCGACTTGGGTGGGTACCACGAAAGCATCTCCCCATACCACGGGCGGGCAACTTTGCGCAGCGGGCAATCGAATTGTGCTGAGCGCTTGCCGGGGTTGGTCAGGTCGAAAATGAAGCATCCTTTGCGAGCCAGGTGCCGAAGCGAGTAGTCGTCCCTGTCCCAAATCGAGGCTGTGGATCAATGGAGAGAGTTTACCGCGTGCAGTCGGCTTTTCCGCGCGGTTTACCACGCGGTTTCGCATTGCATCGCGGTCTATCAAAAAGGCAGACCCGGTTGAGCTGATGGACCCAATTCGCATCCCAGCAGAATCCATCGCAGGGGGACCAGCGGGCGGGACGGCCAACTCCGTTTCCCATAGCGAGTTGCCCGCGTCGCGACTCGTCGCGCCAACTATTACGCCAGCTTGGTTAGCGGGATGACGCACATGGACAAGCAAGTTGCCGCGCGATTGGAGGGGGTGATCGAACGTATCGCCAGTGAAATCACGATCTATGGGGCTTACTGCCAGACGGTCGCTCGTGGGCAAAATTGCCAGCTTGTTGAGCGAAGACCCCGCCACCCAGACATGCCCTTCTCTCAACGCACCAAAACGTGCCATTTGCGAACCGCTTCCGGCAGCGCGCGAGGCGATACGAGTGAGAGCACTCTTATCGTCCCCGGAGCCGACATCGTAAACTGAAACTTGACCACGGCTGGTCACCGCCACAAGCCGTCGGCCCTCAGTCAACAACGGAGTGTTTACCAGACCCGAGAGCCGTTGGTTTGTTGCTCGTTGCGCGACAACCCCTTCGTCCGTCGTGTTGAGTACTTCAAGCTTGGTAGTAGAGAGGCCTTTTGCGACGGCAACGATCACTTTGTTGAGGACATTCACCGGCGGAGTGGTGACGCTTCCTTTGGAGTGATCAAGAAAATAGACCCCCAAGCAGGAAAAATTTTCGGTCGACAGCGTGTACAAGCTGGAATGCTCACCCGTCTGGTAGATGTGGCGTTTTTGAGTGTCTAAGCCTGGCGGTGTCGAGAGCTTTTGAGCGAACTGAACGAACCCTTTCCGCTCGCCACTTTCGGCATCTAGCACGTGTAGTTTACCGGCTGACTCGGCGACCAAAATTTTGGTGTCGAGCGGAACAGGACTTGTGATGTCGCTCTCGAACGGATGCCGCCAGAGGAGTTTCCCCGAATCGGCCTCCAACTTGAGCAGTTCGTTGAAGCGAGGATCAACAGCAAGCACGTCACCGCTTGGTAATTGAACAGGCGTGAGATTTGGAGCGAAGCCAACGAAACGTCGCCAACGCACGGCTCCGTCTGATGTGCTAAGTCCATAGACAGCACCGCTGACCCGCACAGCGACAACGCCGCCTTGGCCATCCACGGTAGGGCCAACTCGATTGGCTAATGCCAGTTCTGCCACGACCCGCGAAGGTCGCGGTTCAGTGATAGCGTCTTGCGCTTCGGCGATGTACCTTACGACGGACGATTCGGCTGCAGAAATTTCCAGCACTTTCGCCGCGAGTTGCTCCTCGTTGATCAATCCAGGATGTTCGTCGAGCAATCGATCATGGACTTGATACGCTTGGGCGGTATCCTTAGCATCGATTGCCAATTGCATATCAGCCAGTGCCTTGGTCAGGGCTCTGTTTTGTTCTTGCTCGCGCTGCACACGGTCCAAGGTCTCGCTGACTTCGCTGAGTAGCACTTCGTCGCGAAAAGTCTTAGGAATATATTTAGTGTTGTTGCATAGTGAGAGGGCGATGTTGCTCTGTTTGACGAGTGACTCAACCGCATCAGCTTCGTTTGCCCTCTCTGCTTGGTTCGCCAGCCCTTGAGCAATCTTGGGGAGTAGCGAGGCAAGATCTCGCTGTGCGGTTTTGAATTCTTCCTCATCCTCTATTTCTGGCAACACGATTTGCGCTGTGTCGAGCGCCTCGGAGTAGTTGGATGTGCCACTGCTGGTCTTCCAGAGTTTGGCCAAACCGAGTCGCACCTTGCCGGCACTGAATTCGGGATGATTCGGGTGGTTCTCGACGAAGCGGGAGTACTGCTTGATCGCTTGGGTGTAGGAGCCGCCGTCGTAAAACTCGCCAGCCTCTGCCAAGATCGCATCGGCATTTTCTCGGGTAAGCAGGTAACCGATAATCAGGCCAGCGAGGACGAGAAATATCAGCCCTCCCCCACCAATCAGCAGTAGCGAGGAATCCCACTCGTTTTTATTCGCCTTTTTCCAACGCCGATCCTTCTTGCCGTGGGGTTCTTCCACGCTGTCAGCTTCCGATTTGCCTTTTTCGATGGCATCGGCTAGCGCGGGATCAAGGGTTCCGCTGATTCGTGAGAGCGATTCCGACACGGTGCTTGGTGAATCTCTGCCGAAAATATCCGAGCTGGCACTGTCGTGAACGGGTTCGATAGTGGGAATCACTTCTTCGGGTGGGAGCTGCGCAATTTTTCTAGTCGAAGGCGGGGCGGCACCGAAGATATCTGAGCTGTCTGGGGCAGTCTCAGAGATTGTCTCTTCGAGTAGTTGGTTTGCCTGAGCTTGAGTGATTAGACCCTTCTTCACCAGAAGATTAAGGACCGACTCTGGAGTGATCTGCTGATCGTCTTGATCGACTTTGTTACGCAGTTGATTGACGATCGACTGGGAAACCAGCCCGCGTTGTTCTAAGAGTTCGAGAAAATTGTCGATCTTCATACTGCTGTCTTCGCTGTTCGCATTAGGTGAGCCACACGCCTGCTTACAATTCCAGATCACCGTCTTCGTAACTCATGAGCCGTATCTCCTCCATGCCAGCACCCGAACCAGCGTCGAGAGCCGCAACGACAAATTGATGCCGAGTGTCCCCGTTGGCCTGCACAAGCATCTTGGCGGGGCCGCTGTTGTCAGCGCCGCGAGCTTCTCGGACTTTCGATCGCATCTCTTGTGAACTCAGCGCTTTTTGCTCGGCCGACCAAACTGGCGCTCCAATCCAATAGATGTTGTCCCCGTCGATTCGTACCACGATCGAGTCTTTCTCCAAGTCGTCGACTGTTTGCGTGGGTGACGCTTCGTCGTCTTGAATGGGAGGGACCTCGATCGACTTTTGCAAGGCAAAGGCTGCAGTAATCATAAAGAAAATCAGCAGCAGGAAGGTCACGTCAACCATTGGCGTGAGATCCATGTCGTCTTCACGGTTCTTCTCGTTGATGCGGCGAGACGCTTGTTCGTCGTAGGTAGCATCGCCTTCGTTGAGATTGCTCATTCGATTTCTTGCTCAGTCCGATTCTAGCACAGCCAGGTGGATTTTCGCGCCTTCTACGAGTGACACTGCTTTGATGACTCGGGCCACGTCGCGGTGGGCGACGTTGCGGTCAGCTTTAATCAATACGTTTTCTTTCAAGTCTCGTCGGCCCTTCTCAACAGCCTCGCGGATTAGCTCCTTCTGCTCATCGGGGTCGTTGGGCAATCTCTCTCCTGTGGGACCCTCAGCCAGATAAACTGGTGCCGGGTCGGCGCGTTCGGCGCTGACAGTGATGAAGATGGAGTTCCGTTCGCTGACACCTTTGCCATAGCGGGCTTCTGCGAGCTCGAACGTAGTATTTTGATCCGGGGTCGAGCAAACAATGAAGAATATGAGCAGCAAAAACGTAATGTCGATCATCGGCGTGATGTCCATTTCGACATCGTCGTTGCGATCGCGGCGGCGCAGCAGCGAGGGTTCTAATTCTGGTTCGTGTTGTGCTAGGTCAAGCATCATTCGAAATACTGAATCGTAATCCTTGAGATGAAGCGCTAGGGACGGCTCGCGACGGACTTCAAACTCTCAAATAGCCTCCCCAAACCCGAGGCGATGAGGTCTTCCATCTTCGTGATCCTGATGTTGATACTTGCAGTAGCTAGTACCAGGGGAACTGCGATTGCTAAGCCGCAGGCGGTTGTGATCAAAGCGAACTGGATATCGGAAGCCATTTTGATGGTATCAACTTTTTCGCCGCTACTAAGATTGGAGAACGCTCCCATCATGCCCATCACTGTGCCGAGCAAACCGATCATCGGTGCGCTTTTGATGACGGTCGTGACCCAGCTCAGGCGATGTTCGATGTCGGACATCACATCCTGCTGAAATCGCTCAGCCACACGGCGGCGAAGAGGATCAAAGCTCAATTCTCGGTTGTTCACTGCATAGAGGGCCAGTTGCGGTAGAGCACGCCGGTCGCCATCACACAGCTCGGTGGCAGCGTCATAGTTGCGTGCTTCTAGCGATTGTTCCAGATCGGCGAGAAATTCACCTTGCTCATGCTCATCAGTAAAACGAGTTTGCGCGACGCGTCGCCATACCATGATCACACAGTAGGCTCCCCAAAGAGCCAAGGACGCCAAAACGAGATAGACGAAATAGCCCAGATACTGAAACAAGACTTGCATAGCGGTTGAACCTTTTTCAGCGTAGCTGGATTTGCAAATAGTCTAAGGGAAAGGGATGCCACTGAATTCTTGCGAGCTCAGCTGCTAGGGATTCCACTAAAAGTACTTTTGGTCGAGGACTTCAAAAGTGAACTGATCACGAGCTTTGGTCACGGTGAAAACGGTCTCTCGAATCTTGTTCACATCGCGCATTTGATTCTTCTCTGCATAGCGTTTCTCTGAGGTGTAGAGAAGACTCTCCACTTCAAACGGATAAAACAGCAACACGACTGAACCGTGGCGTGCGATGTCTGCTTTGCGGGCGAGTTGGTTGGTTAGGGTCGGCATGGGCCCATCTGCTGCCGAGGTGTACCCCCGGTTCTCTTGCCGGGGATCATCGCGACGTGACTTTGGCGAGCTGCTGCTTAGCTCGTAGGCATAATGGACTTGGTTGTCACGTCCTAACACACCGAGCTCAATTTTATGGTAGTCTAACCAGCGGGCGAAGTCTCCGGCCGAATCAGGCTCGAAGCGAATCTTCCAGCGCTGCCAACGTGGCACTCGCTCCACGACACCGTCGCCTCCTGGCCCAGCCATGCGCGAATCGCCCAGACCTTGGCCCTTGCTGGCCTCTTTTTCCGCGTCGAGCATTTCGTCAGAAAGCAACACTTCTTTTGTGGATGCCGCCGCGGTGAGCGCGTCCAATGTGTCTTGCAATTGTGGTTCGGCCAAGTCGGGTGCGTCTTCTACTCCAGGTGGATCAGGCTCCTCAGCCAAACCTTGGTTTGCATTGGGGCTGGTTGCCTCGACTGGCACGACGGGGATAGGTTCCATCGAAGGAAACTGTCGAGTGGCAAAAAATACGACCATCAATCCCGACACAGCCGCCCCGACCAGAATCAAGAGCGCGATCAGCAGCGTTGCAGTGCGGTCATAGGTGTTGACCGTCAACTGGTAGTTGCGTCGCGTGCCAGGAAGTGATGAATCAGCAGGCATCTTTAGGTCGTGTGGAAATTTCAATTAGGAGGAAAATCGAATTCAGGCGGCAGACGATCACCGTTAAGGCAAGGGAGGTGCACTGGGCCGGACGCGACGGTACCATGTTTTCCACTTGTCCAGCGCATTGTAGCGTTCGCTCTCTGTGAAATTATCAGGAAGACCAAAGCCATTGAACTGGCGACTGAGAAAACGTAGTCCGTCGCGCGCCTCGCGGACCACACGCTTGTCGGGATCAGTCATTGAGTAGAGCAGCGTAGGGGCGTAGTCCAGGCTACGCAGGTCGGATAGCGCTCGCACGGCCAAGATTCGCCCGGCTGGCGGGCCACTTTTCACGAGTTGTTGAAGACGTCGCGCCTCTTCAGGTCCAACATCCTGAACCTGCAACGCGGAGGGATCGTTGACGAGCGCCTCCAGGTCTTCGTTGCCATCACTGTCGAGCAAACCCAAGAGCTTGTCGACGTCGGTAGGACGCTCCTCAGTGACGAGGCGTCCGCGGCTCATCTTCATTCGGCTCAGGTTGGCACTCAATCCTCGGCCACCGACCAGTGTTCCTTGGCCGAGATTCGCTCGGATGCTTTGTTGGGTCGAACGCAGCAAGAACAGCACTCCAAATGCTGTTGCGCACGGCCTTCCTGATTTGCTGATCCAGCCCCCCTCGGGCCTCTCCTTGGACTTCAGATACTCATAACCTAGCTGATACCATTCTGGCTCTTCTTCGGAAAAGCCAGTTTGTAATTCTTCGAAGCTCTTGAACCGTTCGATGGAGTAGAGCATGTAGCACGCGTACTCGGCGCTGCTGATGAGCTTCGCATTGAATTTTTTGTCGAACCAAGCTTGCCCTCGCTTGATAGCGTTCAGCATTTGCTCGCGATTGATTTTGGTGCCGGGCAGAGTTCGCATGATTTTCTTGGTTTCAGCGTCCGCCCGCTTGAGGGCAGAGGGGGTAGCCTTGGTCTCAGTGGAGGACTCACCAACGCTCCGGGGAGTAGTGATTCCAAGCATATTGCCAAAAATCATCGTGCTACCCAGTCCCGCCGAGAGCATGCTGAGTGTGACTCGCCGTTGTTCGATGAGTTCAGAGCTTTCAGGTACTTTGCCTTGGTAACCCCAGGCACCACTAGGGTCCTGCGTCCGCAAAAGCCAATTCGCACAGGCGTCGACCTTGTCTACTTCGATGCTGACACCGACCTGGAGCAGCTCCCAGTAGCTGAGGGCGGCGTATTGGGTCTGCGATGTGTCGCCCGAGTCGGAGTAGCCGTAGCCCCAACCTCCGTTGGGCTTTTGTCTCGCGGACATCGAGTTGGCAAATCGCTCGATCAGGCTTCGATACTTTCCGGGATTCAACTCCGACAGAAAGATGATCGCCAGGCCGTTGCTGTAATTGTCGATTCCCGCAGCCTGCGCGGGACTCATGTTCTGGCAGGCCTCGACTGCTGCGACTACGTAGGGATGATTGGGCGAGGATCCATCTTTGATCATCGCCAGTCCCACGAGGCAAAGCCCTCCCAGACGATTTTCCTTATGTCCTTCCAAGGAGGCAAAAGCCCGATCAATCAGCTCTCTGACCTCAGGGCTTTCTGGTGTGACCGCCAGCGATGTTTGACTGTGGGAGAGAAGAAGGGCAAGTGTCGCAATGAAAACTGTAACCCAGAGATGGCGAGCGGGTTGTGACTTGGCAAAGGCGGAGAGCTGCCAATCGTGGAATTCAGCAATTTGCCCTAAGCGGAGAATCCAGCAGCCGACCATTGGCGACTTCCCACGTTGCTTGGTTTACGTTCTGTTCCGATGTGCCGAGAAGCTGGTCCCGAATGGCACTTGCCCCAATTCAGCCGACATTAGCGATGACGACGTTGCTGCCATTTGAGGGGCAAGAAAGCTAGGCCTCGACTCACCATTCCCAACCGTTCATGGTAGCTCCCAGAGTGACGCAATGTCAAGCTACACAAACCTTTAGAGCAGAACGAATTGACACCTTCGCGATCACTACGTACGATGGTCAACTTCGATGCGGAAGCCGTGTTCCAACCAGTGAATGTGGCTTCTACGGACAGATAGCTCAGTTGGTAGAGCACGGCCCTGAAAAGGCCGGTGTCGGCGGTTCGAGCCCGCCTCTGTCCACTTTTTGCTTTGCCGTTTAAGCCCTGCCTTTTCTGCTGGCTCGCCCGTGAGGCCTGATAATCACGGAATTTCCTGAACCATTGAGTATTTTCAAATTAGAGGTGGTTTTTATCTATCGGCGTGCTTACCTAAGTCCAGTCGCTTGAAGGCAATGCTCTTGCTGCCGAAGAGAATGCTGGACGAGCCCACGCATAGCTCGTCAAGATAAAAAGTTGAGTAGCATGGCTGCCATTTTCAACCCTGCGACCTTGACCACTACTTGGCGGCGCCAATCTCCACTTGGATGATCTGTTCGTCTGCGGTCGAAAAGTGGATGGCTAGTTTGCGAATTGCTGCTACTTCCTCCCTGTCTCCCCACTGGGGTATGACCCCGACGTGTAGCTTTGAGTTCCCCAACACTCCATTGAGCAGTTTCGCGCCGTTGTTGGGGTTTTGTCCCACTGGGTTGGGGCTGCCACCGAGTGGCTTCGCGTCCATCACCTCGAATCGCGCCGTCGCCGGTTCGATAATGCGGACTAGCAATTCCTCACCATTTTGGCTCAACCGCGCTGTACGGCCCTCGCCCGACAAATCGATGGACGCACGAGTGTGAGCAAACCACCATGCTTCCGCTTGGCCGTCCGTGTGGACATGATCAGTTACCGTCAAGGCTCCAGTCGCAGTACTAAATGCAAACAATCTCTCATTGCCCGATCCGTTGACCTCGCTTAGATCAACTCTCGCGATGTTGCCGTCCAACTCCACCGGCGCCTCGGCATCGATAGGTTGATCAGGGCCTGCAGCTGGGTTAACGACCAATGTGTTGTGGCCTTCAGCGCGATTGCGATAGTAATCCCAGCGCTTGCCGTTCTCTTCGGCGGCAAAATACCCCGGCAGGTTGTAATGATCCGCCCCGAGGTCGATAAACCAGCGTTGGCCACGACACTCGTAAATAAATGACCCGAGGTCCAACTGTCCGTGAGAGAAGCCGTTCTTTCCCCCTTTGATTCCCACGTAAGCAGCATCGGGATCGCCCCAAGCGGTGCGCATGGTGATCACTCCGACACGCGAGTAGGTCGCATGCAAAGCAGCTGACTCGGTGTTGTCTCGCAAGAGCTCGGGATCGTACCAAAGCAGGTCGAACGGGTTGCCGAGGTTTGATCTAACTGCGTACTGCGCCGCGAGGATGTCTTCGTATCGACTGGCCAAATAGAACAACGCTGGTGATTTGACAGTCGTAGCCCCGCAATCCGCGAAATTGAAAGCTTTACCGGTTGGCCCCGTAAGGTGAGGGACAAAACAACCAGTCTTCGCAAAGCCTTTCAACTCGCCCAAGCGAAAGTCATGGCCCAATGCGCTCTCCAGCGCCGCCATTACAAGGGTGTTGTATCCTGTCCCATAGGCCCAATAAACGGGGCCTTCTTCAGAGCCTCCATCGGGTGCGTATCGTGCCATCGCGCGAGGCAGCGCTCCGAGCCCATTTTTTAACACTTGTTCCGAAATCTTGGGTTCGACGTCACCGATCGCCAGGGCTGCGATCATCAAACTCGCGTTGCAAACTTGTGCCCAATTGTTTCTTGTCTTCGTCCACCAAACGCCTTTTTCAAACTCCGTGAGCGAAGGTTGAAGTCCCAATCGGACAATGGCCCGTCGCATCAGAAGACGTTGATCGTCGCTCCAATCGTGGTAAAGCCAGTCGTATGCCAGTCCGACGGCAAAGACCATCTCGCTGACGTCCAGAAAGTGGTTCGTGCCCCAGTCTTCGAAACCACAAACCGCCTCGATTTCTAACCACACGCGCTCAAGGTAGCGCTGGTCGTTCTCAATCCGATAGAGAAAGGCCAGAGTTTCGACGAGATCTTTGACCTCTCGGCTCACGAACAACAAGCGTATGCCGTCGCGGAGTTCGCGTTTGGCGATAGGGCGTGTTATCAGCTCCTCGCCACGGGCCTGCATTTGTGCGTACCAGCGACTGGCCAATTCGTCTTCCAGCACCAATTCCTTGACGCGAACAAAGTCCGCTGCAGTCGCGATCACTCGAGGATGCTCCTCTCGTAATCCGCTGAGAAGCTCGCCCTTCGCAGCAGCGTCGAGAGCGAGCAATGGGAACAAGAAGAGGAAGATCGATTGAGCCTTGATAGGACAGCCGCCCCGCTGTTGACCCAACCCCATGTCTACTTTAGAAAAATGGTTCATGGGGGGGATTGTCGCCTAGCTGGCCGGTAGCGGCAACTGGATTCGATGCAGAAAAATCCAAAACCACTTCGTACCCTTTGAGCGTACTCGATAGCCAGCCAAACACTGAAGCCTTTGAGCGACTACGTAATACACTCTACACTGTGTAGCTAAGGTGAGTTGTTGTCTTTCCCATGGCGCATGAAAAAGGAGCGAGCCCGAGGGCTCGCTCCCGTGGAGTTATCAAAATTCTAATTTTTTAGCGCCGTCGAACACCGACTAGTCCGATCACAGCAAGTGATGCGAGCAATGCGGTCGTCGGTTCGGGAACAAGGGTGACACTAAAGTTATCAAGAAAGCCACTTTGGCCCCCAGGTATTTGGGAATCTCGACCGTTGGTTAGAAGCCCGCTAACGGAGAGCAAATCACCTGCAGGAATTCCTGTCAGAGTGGCACTGAAAGGTGTACCACCAGGATTGGGCGAAGCAGCACCACCAAGATTGCCGTCGGGAATTACGGCAGTCAGCAAGTCAACTGTCACCATGTTTCCAGTTGCTTGGGAGTGAAATACGACGGCGAATTCGTCTGCCGTGAAATTGACTTCGCGGCCAGCCACAAAGTCAAGTTGGTAGGTTCCAGCCGAAGGTGCGGCGATCGTTTGCATTACGCTGGCGAGTGCGAGCGGCTCTCCACTCCCGCCTTGATTGCCTTCAAAGGAACGAAACCAGATACCAGTTCCGGTTCCCGGCGCTTGAGTTCCACCTACGCCTGTGTTGTTGGCGTTGGCAAATCCGGTCTGAAATTGGGCTGCCTTATTGGAGCCATCCGGCGAATTGGCGGTCAGCACCCAAGGGCTACCGCTCGTTTGGGTACCTGTCGTGGCAAGATCGAACTCGCCATCTATTAACAGGTTGGTCGCATTGGCCGTTAACGGCAGCAATGCAGCGGCTACGGCCGCTAGTGACCAATTTAGAATCAATCTCATTAGTCTTCTCCTTCAATAAAACACACGGACAAGAGGACGCTAGCTGAATTTATGCAAGCGGTTGCAAAGAGCTCACGAATGTTACTACAGATGAGTCGTCGAAAAGCTTGGCCTGCATAACACCGAGTATAGCTAGGGTAGCAGCAGCGTCAAACATTTTTGGGGGGGTATGGCGAAATAGCTAGGAAATAGGGTCTCTGCCAAGAGCAAGATCCGAGAAATAGGTCTCAATTAGCGGGAAAATCTGGGGATCCGATCAATGCCCCACTTCTTGGGACAATGCCTATCCCTACCCATCAGCGGCGCTCGGGCGCCCCGAAGTCGAGGGGCATATGCAATCCCAGAGCCGAGAAAAAGGACGGCTTGGCTTGGAGAGATCAGGTCCCAGGGAATACTACGATGCTCTCTGACTCCGAGCCTCCCAGGTGTTCAATTCTCCGACTTCTCCAGCTCGCGCGAGATGTGCTTGGCAATTGCGGTGGCTTGCGTGCTGACTGCGGGTATCTCGGTGGCACGAGAGGCTAACTTCAGATTTTCTGGGTTGGGATAACGTTTGAGAACTTCCAAAACCATCTCCTGCTCCTTGGCTCGTTCGGCGGTCTCCAAGGCGATGCGGCACATTTCTGAGCGGCGCTCCTGCGCTAAGTTGAATTGTCGAGCGATGCGGATATATCCGCGGAGGGCGCGAATCTGATATTTGCCGGGCGATAGTTTCTGGGCTAGATCCAAGAGTACGGGAGCCGCGTCGTCCGTCATCCACTTTCCCAATAGCTGCGTAGCAACATCCTGTAGCTGGGAGTCGTTGCTGCCTGCCGCCGCCGCGATGGTTTTCAGCGCATTGGTTCCGCCCATAGCGCCGAGGATTCTCAAGTACTCTGACTTTGTTTCCGAGGAATCAACTTGCTCAATCGCTGCCGTCAGCTGCGCGGCACAAGCCTCGCGGTCAGCCATGCGAATGCTGGCCGCTTGCAAGGCCTGAAGCGCAACTGATTGGTCTTTGGGATGCACCGGCTTGGCCACTTGCTCGATCAGTAAAGAAAGTTGATCGAGTGTAATAGTCTCGCCCATGGCAATCAGAGCCGCAGATCGCACATGGGGATCGTCTTGTTCCAGTGCCTGCACCAACAGCGGCGTTGCCTCGATGCGCCGCGTGCCCACCACTTCCAGTAGCACGGGATAGATTGCTCCTTGGGCGGCTGGCAACAATTCCAAAACCCGGTCGTTAACTCCTGCTGCTGGTATCTCGGCGAGCGATTGCTTAGCTGTGTCAGCAAGTTGCCGATTGTCTTTCGAAGCAATGTCCAGCAAACTTCTGAGGCAAGAAACGTCGCCAACACGACCCAGCGCCGCCACAGCAGCAGCTCGGACGACTTCTGGCCCCTGGTTGGCTGCTTGCAATAGCCTTGGCACATTCACCGTATCGGGACGGTCAGCCATCGCGACGACGATCAACGCCGCACGTTCTGGCGTTGACTTCTCCAGTTCCTCTGCAAGGGCTTGGTCAAGGTCTTGACCGGGAAACTCTCGGGCGGTACTCAATGCCATGTAGAAATCAGATTGTTGGTCTGAATGGAGCTGTTCAAGTAGTAGCGGTATGCCTTGCTGGCCCCGTGCCAGAATCGCCCCGCGGGTGGCTTCCAAAACTCGTTGGTGGGGAACCTCGGCTGCGCGGACTGCGTCGTAGAGCTTCGCCGCTCTAGCGTGGTCACCCTGGCTGAGGAACTGCTCAGCACAGAGAATACAGCCTTCGGCGACAGCGGAGCGGAGCGGCTGAGGGCCGCCAGTCAGCGCGGGCAACAGCGTTTCGACCGCGTCCGCGCCGCCAATGTGTCCCAACGCCACGGCGGCAGCGGAAGCCACTTGCACATCCTGCCCCCGCAGATGGTTTGCCAATATTCCAATGGCTTGCACGTCTTGCCGGACACCGATCGAATTGACCACGCCGACGAGTAATTTACCGCGCAGTGCACTTGCGGCTTCTCTCAGGGCCTGGTCGCAGGCGGGGTCGGGAATTGCTTCGAGTGCTATTCGCGCCCACGAGGAGAGCTTCTGGTCGGGGAGTAGCTTGGCCAATTCCGGCACCGCAGCGCCGCTGCCATAGACGGCGAGCAACTTGCAGGTGGGCGCTTTCTCGGCAAGAGGCGCATCAGATCGAAGCACCTCAAGCAGCTCCGGCTCAGTCTTCGGCGACTTAGTCAAGTCAATATTCCCTGGAATCGACCAGGCACCCAGCACGGGGTTTGGAGTCAATGCCAGCGCGAGACTGATGAAGCTGAGATAGCGTAGCATAAGATTTATCCGCTTACTTCTATTTGAAGGGGTTTGATAGGAATGGCTTTTGTGTGCGATTGGCCAAATAGCTAGAGTCGCCAGGGTTCACGCAGTGCTTCGGATCGCAGGCGGTTAGCGTGGTCGTCGCCGACAAAGGAGTTGGTCGCATTGTCGAATTTCACTTGACGATCCAAGAAGAGCGCGATGTTCGCTGCGTGGCAGGCGATGTGGGCATTGCAAGCGGCTTGGGCATTCCCCTTCGGCAGCGACCGGGTTTTCACGCAGTCGAGGAAGTCTCGCACGTGGAACGTCGCCGGGTAGCCGCCAATCTCTTCGACCTCGCGGCCAGCAAGCAAAGCCGGGCTGCTTAGTACCAGCTTGCCGCTGTCGCCTGCTTCGACCCAACCGTCTTCGCCTTCAAATCGAACAGGACATGAACCGAGCGGGATCCAGCCTTTCTCGCGGAAGACAAGCTCCACGCCATTTTCGTAGCGCGCGACCAGCTGCCCGTCTTTGGGTGCGTTGTATTCAATTGGCGGGAGGCAGTCGTCGACAGCCCACTGGCACAGGTCGACGCAGTGGGAACCCCACTCGAGGACACCGCCACCCACCAGACCGCCTCCTTTTTCAAAGTTGAACCCATCAAGCAACTTCTCGTTGAATGGGCGCCAGGCAGCGGGGCCGAGGTACATGTCCCAATCGACGACTTCCGGGTCTGGCACGGCTTCCGAGGGAAGCCAACCACTCATCATTGCCTGCATGCCCGCCGGGTGAGCGTAGATTCGCTTGAGTTTGCCGAGCTTGCCAGTGCGTGCCAGTTCGCAAGCAAACGCGAAGTGCGGCAGATTGCGGCGCTGAGTACCCGCTTGAAAAACGCGACCGGTGCGGCGCATTGTGTCAGCAAGAATCAAGCTTTGGTCAATGTTCTTGGTGACCGGCTTTTCACAGTACATGTCCTTGCCAGCTTTGGCTGCGGTCATCGCCGCAGTGGCATGCCAGTTGGGGCCTGTGGCGATGAGCACAGCGTCGATGTCCTGGCGGTCGAGCAACTCGCGAAAATCGCGAATCATGTCGCAGTTTTCGTTGCCGTGGTGCTGATCGGCCATCTTCTTGATCTTCAGTCGCTGTGACTTCTGGATATCGCAGACGGCAACGAATTCAACGTCGTCTTGTTCAAAGAAACATCCCAGGTCGTAGGTGCCACGATCTCCGATGCCTATTCCACCCACACGAATCCGTTCGCTTGGCGGTACGTTGCCGTCGCGGCCAAGCACCGAACTGGGAATAATCATCGGCGCTGCGAGAGCGGCGCTACCAACGGAGAGCGTCTGCTTCAAGAACTTGCGGCGAGGCAGAGGAGTGCGGGTCGCTGGGGATCGACGTTCGGCCATAGCATAGCTCCGAAGGGAAAGGCAATCGAATTCGCTGCCGCAAGAATAGCCAACAACCTGCTAGATTTCAAGCATCTCCGCAAGTAGTGAGCTTGTGTCTTACGCGAATCTTCGGCTCCCGCCCTCACTGCCAATGCAACCGTTGTGTGCCAATAGTGTTGCTAGCTCCGGGTTGCAGTTCCAATTCTTTGGACTGTGAACCCTCTTTGGAGATGAGCAAGACCGAGCGCGTCGTCTGGAGATCAAACTCTACAATTTTCTCTTTCCGAACCATTGAGACGGCAAGCCAGCCGCCATCTGGCGACCAAGTCGGGTAATAGTACCAACGGATCGGTGGTTCTGGTTGCCCGTCGTTCATCTTGTTGTCGTGTTTGATCAAGACGCGGTCCACCCCTGTGGTCAGATTGAGGATGCGCACCGACGCACGGCGGACATTCACGAACTTGAGTTTGCCGCTGTGGCAGTAGGCAATATGCTTGCCATCGGGTGAGAACCGAGGGTGGCTGCAAAAACCGCCATGACTGGTAAGCTTGCGCCGCTGTGAACCGTCGCTCTTCATGAGATATAGATCCCCTGAAGTGTTCTCGCCGTGCAGGTTTTGCATCGTAGTGGCCACGAGCCATTCGCCATCGGGCGAGCAGTCTTCGATCTCGTATTCGAGGGGGATGTCGAGTTGCGTTTCCTCTCCATCGTCGAGCATGACGCGCCAATGACCAGGTGGCGGCTGCTCTGCGAGGTGTATTGTGAAGCTACTTGTCTCTCCGTCCGAATCTTGTTGATTGTCGCCTTCACGCATTCGATTGTAGATTTCAGAAAGATCACGATTGCTGATGAAGATTGAATGGGAGTTGCCATCGTAAGCGACCTTCCCCGAGTGGTCGCTGAGATGTTTGGGACTGGAATTGCCGGCTGTATCTAGCATCAAGATGCCTCGGCGCTCTTGCTGATAGTATCGGAAAAAAGCGAAGCGCCCATCTTGTGAAATGGTAGGTACTCCAGCTCCCTCGGGCATGTTGAATAGTTTGGTCCAAGCACCCGAATTTGGGTCCACAGAAATCATGCTGTAGGTCGAGGGAGTGCCAGCCGATAGATTTCCGTCTAATGTGGTAGCCAGCAAAATCAGCCCAGGGAGGGTCGCTTGGATGTTGGAGAGTGGTAGGGAATTGGAGTTCAGAGTAGCCGAGTCATTTGTTTTGGCACTTTGCTCCTGCTTCTCTTCTTTCTGGAGGCGATCACCAACAAACTCCGTCCCCTTAGGTTGCAGTAGGACTTTGATGCTGCCCTGCTCACCGGCAACGAGATTGATTTCGCCTGAACGTTGGTTGTTCTCAGCCAAGGGGAGTTCGTAGCGCGCGTGCTGAACATTGAAATCATTGCTTCCTGAAGGCAATCCCCCGACGACTGCCAGTCCGTAAGAGTTTGTCTTCGCAGAGTAGAGGCCGTTCGAGCGATCCGCGAGGATTTCCTGGAGCTGCCCGGGGTTTTGCAATAACTCTTCCGAGGCATAGAGGGGAGCGCAATAGATCTGGCTCCCGCCTCGCCACCAGTGAACATTGGGCCAGAAGTTGCATTCAGCACCGACGACCGGTTGCTGATCTGGGCCAACCACTTCAATCCTGCACTCTGCAGCCGGATTCATCTCCAGAGTGACCTCAGCGCCACTCTCATCAATTTCAAACACCTGTGGCCGCTCTAACGAAGAAGCCTTGTTGGGCAACTCCTTCGCAAAATCTGGTGCGGTCCCATTCGCCGCCCGAAATCCCTCGCATAGACCAATCAATTGAAGGTCGCCGGCGGGTAACCCATTCAACTCGAACGTGCCATCGGCGTTTATCGCAGCCCAAACTCGCCACTGGAGGGAGGTGTAAAATGCATCGTCCGCATATTTCTTTGACGAATCGGGTTTATCGCTAGGGTAGAAGTCGAGCACTTCACCAACGACTCGCCCCGCCTTCACCGGGCGCGGCACCGAGTTATCGAGCTTGCCCTGGACCGTCAGGCCAGGTTTCAGATCGAACTCCAGTTCCAAGTGTTCGCCATCCTTGAGTCGCAGGTGCTTCACTTTGCTGAAGAGTCGCTCGCCGTCGGGAGGCAAATAGACCAGCCGAAACAAGGTCGGGCCCGCCGGGAGCTGAGGTAGTTTCAAGTGTCCCGAATCATCGAGCTCCCGATCGTTGCCTGTATAGCCGTTCCAGAGGGCGTAGAGATGGTCATGCGGCAAAGGCTGACCATTGGCGCTTGCTGAGATTTCGATTTTAGCGCCAGGGAGAAGAGTGAAAGTTGCAAGCGATTCAATCCGCTCGGCCCTCACATCCGCATCGTTGTAGGTAGAGTCGGCGTAGTCGGGGTGAGAGATGCGACAGGTGAGCGAGCGAGGGGGAATTTTTTCTGCGGGATTCGCGTAACGAGGGAAGGGTAACGTTACCTCCCCCTGCTCATTGGTGGTGAGAGAAGGTGGTTCGCTCTTGCCGTAGCCCGAAGTATTCCACGTGCCATGGCCGCGGGCGGTATGGATCGCCCAGGGGACGACTGTCGCGCCGGCAATGGGTTCACCAGCGGAGTTGACCACTCGCACCGTTTTGAAGAGTGTCTCCACGGCCGGCGCTGCGAATTGAGTTTCGGCTGGTTTTTCCTCCGCTCGTAAGCCGGCGCCCAAGCAGGCGAGTGACGTTGCAATCGCAGACAGTAGCAGCGCAACTCGCCAACTAAGCTGCTTCGCTAGCGGCCTTTCGCTATCCAGAATCGCACTGACGCGCGACTCCAGTTGTGAAGTACGGGCCATGGGGACTCCGAGCGAACTCGTGCGCCGACCTCCAGTGGCTAATTGCGCGGCCACGTGCAGCAGAGACTCCGCGTAGCCGGGGCGGTCGCCCAGTTGGGTAATAACCAAGTCATCGCAGACTTGTTCGGCCAGCTTCGAGAGTCGAAGTTTGAGAAACCATGCCAAGGGGTGGAACCAATACACACAGCTGTTCAGTTCGGCGAGCAAGCCGACCAGGTAATCGCGACGGTCAATATGCGTTTGCTCGTGCTTCAGGACCGCGCGGAGCATGGACGGCTGCCACGTGTTCCAATTTGCTGGCAGCAGAATTCGCGGTCGCCAAACTCCAACCGTCAGAGGCACTTGTACAGAGGACGACTCTGCAGTGAGCGAGCCATCGTGACCAGCAGGCTCAACAGCATGACTGCTCCGCACGAGCCTATGAATCCCGACAAACCCGAAGCTCAAGTTCGCCAACCCGAGTGCCAGTCCCACCAAGTAAATTCCGCCGAGAAGCGAAGACCATGAAACGGAGCGGTACCAGGACGGATGGGAAGCATTGGAGGGAGAATCGCGTGCGGATGTACTAGCCACGTCCATTTCAGACGTCGGTGGAGACAATGGAGGTAGTTCTTCAAACACTTTCTGCAGAGTGCTTGAAGTCGCGAGCTCTGTGGCCGACACGCTGGCTGATGCGGAATCATTCGCCAAGACTTGCAATGGAATCGTCGGCACGAGCGCCGACAATGCGGGTAGCGCAAGCATTGCCAATAACAGGGCAAGCCAAAGGCGGTGGAGCAGGTTCCGATTCTGAATTCGCAGACTAAATGTAATTGCGCCTGCTAGTGCGGCCAGCACCAGCGCCTTAAACGAGGCATCAAGCAAAGTGGTTAGCACCTGTTCGGGAATGCTTGACATGATCATTTTTCTTTTTGAGCTTGGCTGATTTTGTGAGCCAACATCCGCAACTTATCGGGAGAAATGACTTCACGCTCAACCATGCCCACAAGTAGGTTTTCGATCGACCCGTCGCAAAAGTTCTCGATGATATTTTCCACCGCCTCGGCGGCTACCGATTGTGACTTGACCGCGGGTGAGTAGACGAACGTACGTCCATCTACGGTATGCTGGGCGTACCCTTTTTCCTCGAGACGACGCAAAATCGTACGAACTGTGGAATCCTTCATCGCTTGGGTGGGTTCGAGCTGACTTCGCACAGCTTCGGCAGTGACTTGGCCCTGCTGCCAGACGACGGCCATTACTTTGTTCTCGAGTGTGCTGAGTGTGTTCTTGTGAGCTTGGGTCATCGCATGCCTTCGTTACGTTCTGTAGTGTTACGCATTGTAACACTTTAGCGTCCGATGTCCAGGGTAGCGGTATCTTGCTGCCCAGCCAGAGGAAACTCGGTCGAAATTTCCGTTGGTCGGTCAATGGCGTAAGTGCAATTATAGAAAAAGGTTGAGGCAATTCTCGATTTCAAAGTGGGGCCTTGAGTGCCTCGGATTGTCAGAAGTCTCAAAATAACGACCAGGTAATGGAAAAATATTTGATTTGATGCATGGGCCAATTAAGATGGAAGCTTTGGCGGTCTGCGTAGTCTGCGTGGACTCAGGTTGCACTAGCAATATTTTCATCATTAAGAAGATTCGGGAGCCGTCTAATGACTACCACTCAGTTGCAACTTCTCTCCAGAGGAGCGTTCGCTTTGGCGCTTTTCTCTTTGGCTTTCGCCATTTCTTCTGCCGAGGCTGCACATGTCGAGTACGGCGACTTTACGGGGACGACGGTCATGTATCTCGATGTCGAGGAAGTGGCCAATACGCCTGGAGACGCAGCCCCCTTATTTGGTGCTCCTACCGTGGTCGGCGACACGTTGGACTTCGATCCTTCCGGCTTTTCTGCCACTGGGGCCACCGGCCAACCGGACACAACAGACGCTCAGCTGAATTTCACCTTGATGGCAGCTCCTGGCGCATCAATCGAGACGCTCTCTTTCGATGAGAGTGGCGACCGTAGCTTATTCGGAACGGGAACTGCTGCAACGCAAGTTGCCTATGCGTTGAATCTCGGTTCCATAGTCGTTACGGAAGTCGACGGGGTCGCACTGGGCTCTCCTGTAGCTCTGGGCCTTGCTTCGGTATTTGGAACGGACGACCTTAGCGGTGGGCCAATTTCCGGCGGCTGGGATCTGAGTCTCGACTACGACGTCGATGCCGCACTGACGGCTGCGAGTGTCTCCTACAGCTTTGGCGCAACAAAGTTGGAAATCGCACTCAACAACACCTTGTTCGCAGCCAGCGAAGCTGCTTCTTCGGCTTTCATCGCCAAGAAAGACTTCATGATCGACGTTGATACCGACCCGTTTATTCCCGAGCCGACGAGCTTCATGCTAGTCGCACTGGGAATGCTGGCCTTCGGCAGCACTGGTTCCCGCCGCCGCAGTTAGCCAACAGTGATTGTCGGCCAAGTTCTTGGTTAACGTCAGAATTCCGAGCACCAACAAAGAAGCCCCGCTTTCAGGTGAAAGCGGGGCTTCTGGCGTATCAGGACAAACGTATCGCTGATACCGGTACGCTTCATTTACAGCTATGGCGACTTGGAATCCTGTCGCCTCTGAGAGCCTGCTTTCTTTCGAAGTCACTTGAAAAATAGTTCCCGAGCCAAGCACTGTCGCGCTGGCCCTCTGCGAACGGCTGCTGTCAAGATTTCGACGACGGTAGTCTCCATTCCGCTCAGCTAGTTCGATTCCACTCAACTAGGAGCTGGAGCGGCACAAAAAAAGCCTACCTCGATCGGGAGGTAGGCTTCTTTGTTCCGCTAGGTCATGGGCCAGTCGCTTAGACCATGTCCTTTAGCTTCTTCAAGGGGCGAACCTTGACAACGTTGCGGGCCGGCTTGGCCTTGAACATGGTCGTTTCGCCAGTGAAGGGATTCACGCCCTCGCGTTCGGGGACTGCTGGCTTGTTTTGCACGACGATCTTGCACAGGCCAGGCAAGGTAAATGTTCCTGCCCCTTTAGAGCCTAGTGCCTTAGCGATTTCGTCGTTGAGTGCGTCGAAAACCGCGCTCACGTCTTTCTTCGCTAAGCCAGTGCTTTCTGCGATGTTCGCGAAAATTTCAGTCTTGGTAGGCGGCTTGATCGCTCCGTTTTGAGCCATCTTGGTAACCCTCCTAAAATGTGGAGTTGATAAAAACTAGCCGGGCTGGCGGTTGGGGCCCGTCGCTCGGCCAGTCGAGGAATACACGGTCAAGGTTGCCGACTTGAACACCTAAGAACGTAGCACTCAGAACACTGCAGTGCCTGATTTAAGGACTGCTGGCATAAAAATACAAGGCTAAAGTCCTCGAATACCTGGAAAAATAGGGTTTTTCTGCCCAAAGCGACCTCAAAACAATGAAATGAGACGCTTTGGGAAGCCCTGGTAATAGAGGGGTACATAGCCGAACCCCGTCTGAAGGGGGGTGTGTCACTCGATCGCCTTGGCTGCAGGATTGCTGATTTATGGGCCACGATGTAAGCTAAATGAAGGTAATGTGTTGCGCTGAATTTCCATGGGAATGCGGAACGGAATCCCCTCTGAGTGCGTAGGCAGTGGGAACTTCGTCCTCTTGGTTCGCCTCCAAGTCTACCGACTGGAGATCAGTTCTCCTGGGCGTGAAGGTGCCGCTGGAAGACCAGCTAGCGTTAAGACATTCCGTAAGCCGACAGTGGGTTTATGGCCCAACAATGCGCATGGGGCAGTGAGTATGCAGGGACGAACAGGAACGCCAATGTCCACTCGGCCATTAAAAACAAGCCGGCATGCTTCTTGGGCAATTCCACTGTTGCTGTTCACTGTTGGATTGGGCTGGGCGTTAGCAGCCAACGCTCAGAGGCGACAAAGTGTCACGAGTGGTATTTTCCTGCCCTCAAACCGCCTAGATGCTCGGGGAATCCAGCGTTCGCGGGCTTTGATTGCCAAAGGCGAATTTTCCCAAGCGATACGATTCCTGGATGAGATCCTCGCCCGTGAGGAAGACTCGTTCGTTTCGGGGGCAGATGACGAATACCACGGTTTGAAAGAAACAGCTCGTCAGATGCTTCGTGATCTGCCTCGGGAGGGAAGGACCATTTACGAGACCACCTTCGGGCCTGTGGCTCACCGGCTGTTGAAGCAAGCGGTCTCCAGCGGCGATCCACGAGAGGTGCGTCAGATTGCTCAGCGATACTTCTACACTCCCGCGGGCAATGAAGCCGCGCTGCTGTTTGCTCAAGAAGAAGCTGACCAGGGACGGCACCTAGCTGCAGCGCTCACCTACCAGCAGCTGCTGGAAACCACCGAAGCGGTTTCTCGGTTCCAACCTCAACTGTCGGTTTTGGCAGCTGCGAGTTGGTTAGCGGCGGGCAACTCGGCAATGGCCGACGACGCGCTCAAACTAGTCCAAGGGCAAGCGTATTCTGCAGTACAGATCGCGGGGCAACCTCAACCGCTGCGGGCGAGTCAACAGGAGAGATTGGAATGGCTCGTCGAGGCAGTCGGAATTCCTACAGCACAGAAATCCGCCGCGGAACGGCAATGGCTCACCTTGCGTGGGAATGCCGCGCGCAACGGACAAGTCGAAGGTGGATTGCCTCACTTGCGTGTGCGCTGGCAGGTTCGGTTGCTAGAGCATCACCAATTGGAGTCGGTCCACGAAGAGATGGCCAGCTTATTGAGCCGTCACGAACAATCGCGATTACCGGCGGCGACCCCTTTGGCAGTGGGCGACTATGTCGTGACTCGCTCGGCACACGGTTTGGTGGCGATCGATTTCAAGACAGGAAAGCGAGTTTGGCAAGCCCAACCCCAACGCGTTTCTCTACTGCAAAGTCTTATGGAGGCTAGTGAATCTGAGGAGGAAAACAACAACGGGGTCGAACCTGCCCAAACCTTTGCTCGGATGATTTGGGAAGACTATCTATACAACACGATTAGTAGCGACGGCGATCGCGTGTATGTCATCCGCGACCTCGCGCCGGCGAAGTTCGATCCTTCCCGTTCCTTGCCCTTTATTCGACAGCGGCCTATTCTCACGAACGTGGACGACACGAACCGTCTCTGCGCCTACGATTTGCCCACGCAGGGCAAACTCGTTTGGGAGATTGACGGTGAAGCGCGCAGTGACGAACTCCAAGGGGCATTCTTTCTGGGCGCGCCGGTGACGGTGGGGCAATCTCTCTACTGTCTGGCTGAGATCAAGAGTGAGACCGCTATTTACTTGCTAGCCCTCGACCGGAAGACGGGCGCTTTGCGCTGGCGACAACAGCTGGCTGACCTGGAACGAGGTATTCCTCAGGACTACAGGCGTCGGCTTCAAGCTTCCATGCCCTCGTACGATCAAGGCGTCCTGATTTGCCCTACCGGTGCTGGGGTGGTCGTTGGAGTCGATCTGGCAAAACCGGCGCTTGCTTGGGCCTACCGCTATCCAGTTGATGCTGCGGTCTCCTTGCAGCAGCGATTAATCCATGGACGGGAGCCGAGGGTAGAAAAACACTGGGTCCACAGTGCTCCGGTAATCGCCGATGGGCGAGTGCTGCTTACACCGCCCGAGTCCGACCAGTTGCACTGCCTTGATTTGCTCACGGGAAAGTTGCTATGGAAAAAGCCGCGCGGCGAAGCACTCTTTCTAGCGGGCGTCGAAGAGGGCACCGCTTTGCTAGTCGGCAATCAACAACTCTCGGCACTGAGGCTGGAAACTGGAAACCCCGCTTGGGCAAGCAAGAGTCTGGCTCTGCCAGTAGGTACGAAACCCACTGGGAGCGGCTACTTCAGCAACGGCGAGTACTTCTTGCCACTGTCGGATGCCCAGGTAATCGCAGTGGATCTGGCAGAGGGCAAGATCATCGACGTGGCTAAGTCACGCGATGAGCAGCCGCTGGGAAATCTGGTTTGTTATCGTGGAGCAGTTATTTCGCAAACGGGCCGGTATTTGGACTGTTTCGAGCAAGTCGACGTTCTGCGCGAAAAGTCTGAGCAGCGGCTAGCCGTCGACCCGGCGGATGCCGAGGCGCTCCGCACGCTGGGCGAAATCGCCTACAACAGTGGCAGGCTTGCTGAAGCGATTGAGTTGCTCAGCCAGTCTTACCGTTCACAGCCCGATGATTTGCGCACCCGCGAGGTGCTCAGTGAGGCGCTGGTGGCCGCGCTCGACGAAGACTTCGCCAGCTACGAAGATTCTCTGCCACTTCTTTCCGAACTGCAGCCAGAATCTTTAGAAGCGCGGCTCACCCTGATGCGATTGCAGGCCCAAGGTCTGCAGGGGATCGGCCAGCCGGTTAAGGCTGTTGAGGTCTGCTTGAGCGCTTACGATCTTTTGGCGGGCAGTGATGCGGAGCTCACGATTGGGCATGAACATCGTTTGAGCGCACGGCGCTGGTTGTCAGCGCAGGTCGGTACGGCATGGGCAGCAGCGAACTTTGAGCAACGTGAACAAATCGCGGAACGGCTGCGGCCCTTGCTGGAGCAGACCTATAACACTACGGACGTCGCCCTTCAGCGACACTTTTACGATTGTTTTGGCTCTCTGGAATTGACAGACCCCGTGGCCATTGCGCTGGCAGACGACCACTTTGACCGTGGTCAGTTGCTCGCTGCCCAGCAGCTGCTCGTTGGATTAGTCCATTCAGAGAACTCGCAGATTTCCGCGGCTGCGATTGCCGGACTTTCTCGTCTGCTGCACGAGGCTCAATTGCCCTACTTGGCCACGAGTTACGATCGGCAGTTGCGCACTGAACTAGCTGAAGCAGAATGTTTACCTGGGATGACTGGGGCGGCATGCTTGGACAAGTGGGCGCCAGACGGAGAGACGGGGTTGCGGCAATGGCCTTACGGGCAGGTTGACGTAGAAATTACGGACTTAAAAGCCCGAGGAAATTCTCGAGGACGGCCCAGTCCCTATTCGGGAATTCAGCTCGAGCGGTGCGACGAGATCTTGGCCAATTGCAACGTGACCATGTTGGGGATGTCTTCCGGACGCAACCGTTCGGTAACTGTAAGCAATGGCCTGGGACGTGAATTTTTTCGAGCTCGCCTCGACAAGGGATCCCAGGCAATTTTGAATCTGCAACCCAGTGTCTATGGAGTTACTCGAGGGAATTTGTTGGTGCTCTCGCTGAGGCGACAGATTGTGGCATTCGACACGACCGCACCCAGTAGGCAACCTCTATGGCGAGTTAATACCACGAGCAACCTGCAATTCGCCAACCAAAGCAGCCCGGTCCGAACGGGAAAGTTACATGGACAGCAGGTCTTCCGCTCGCAACGCAACGGGAACTGGTTGGGGCTTATTGGCCCAATTACTCAGAACAGTTTTGTATTTCAAGATGAACAACAATTGGTTTGCATCGATTCGCTCTCAGGCGAACTCCGTTGGTCGCGTGAGAACTTGCCGCTGGGCTGCGACTTGTTTGGTGATGAGCATACGCTTTTCGTCGTTCCTAAAGACGCACAGCACGCCCTGGTTTTCAGCATGATCGATGGCCGCAGTTTAGGAGAAACCGACCATAACCTGCCAGCTTGGCAAGAGCGACTCGCCACGGTGGATCGGCAGATTGTCCGCTGGCGACGAATACCCAATAGCCGCTGGGAGCTCTCAGCCGTTGATGCGCTCGACGGCGAGGTCCTTTGGAAACACGAATTTCCCAAGCACAGCCAAGTAGACGTTGCGCAGAATCGTTTTGTTGCCATTGCCGAAGCCGGCGGGAGCTGCGCAATCGTTGATTTAAGAACTGGGGAGTTGGCGGTTGATCACGCTGCGACGCCAATCAAGTTGTTTGAAAAGGTGCATCTCATGGTCGGGACCGACAGCTTTGTGGTGGCACTTCAGCAACCCACGAAGAGAGATCGAAATCGACCCGTGGGAGGCTTCAACAAAATCGACTTTACTCCAAGGGCTTTCACGGGCCAGATCCAAGTGTTTGATCGGAAGACCGGGCGGCCCACCTGGGAACGTTCTGCGAAGGTACAGGGGTTGCCGCTCATGTTGTCGCAGCCAGTGGATCTGCCGATGATCGCTTTCGCGGGAAATGTGCGGAGTACGGGAAAACAGGGATCCGTCAACGAGACCCACATTATGCTGCTGGAGAAAGCGACGGGAAGAATGCTGTTGCACGAAGAAAAACTGCCCCAGTCGAATAACCATTTTTCGGTACAGGCATCTGATACGGAGCCC
Source organism: Bythopirellula sp. (assembly GCA_965230685.1). Lineage (GTDB taxonomy): Bacteria > Planctomycetota > Planctomycetia > Pirellulales > Lacipirellulaceae > Bythopirellula. Next base: position 5,022,421 of record CBDDLO010000002.1, on the reverse strand, counting down.
AATGTTGCTGAGATTCGCATGCGCGCTAAGAAAATCAAAATCACTTTCACCGACGGTCCTCGTGCCCCCGAACCCCCCGCCATTTTTGAAGCCCAACGCCAGTTAGGCGAAGGTGTGCGTGGCCTGCAAAAAATCGGGGAAAAATTCTTTGGAGGCGGGACATGAGTACCGTTGCCCCCACTGAGTGCTAATCCCTCAGCGTTTGGCGGTTAGTTGGGGCTTCTCCGTTTCCTTTTTCACTCTTTGATCCTATAAATCTAGCAGGCCAGACCTTCCGCCAATCTCGAAAGTTGTCCGTTTGTTCACTTTGCCTAGTCCGTTTCGCCGTGCGATGTTCCTGCAGTGTACGCTTTTCGTCACCGCTTTCGGGACGATTGCGCCTTCGTTAGCGGCCGTCGATCCGGACGTTGCGGTACGAGTGACTCAGGGGCTGGATTGGCTAGCGATACAGCAGCACAAGCTGGGCCATTGGACAGCTCAAGGACGATATCCGACTGCGATGACCTCGCTAGCTGGGATGGCGTTTCTGTGCGAAGGTTCAACAACGACCCAAGGCAAGTACGCAGACAATGTGCGGCGCGCTGTGGATTTCCTTACTCGCCGCAGTCGCGAAAATGGCTTGATCGGCGACACAGATGACGAGCGTTACACCTACGGCCACGGGTTTGCGATGTTGTTTCTCTCGCAAGTGTTAGGGGAGGAAGAAGACTATGACCGTCGTCGTGAGCTGACCGAAGTACTCACCAAAGCCGTCGTATTCACCGGGCAGGCGCAGACCCGCGCGGGGGGCTGGGGATATGTCAGCGCGAAAGACGGCAGCGGGTTCGACGAGGGCTCCACCACGATTACCCAAGTGCAAGGCTTACGTGGTTGCCGCAACGCGGGTATTCCAGTGCCGAAGGAGATCATCGACAGTGCGGTCGGTTACATCCACAAATGTACCGACCAAAAAGATGGCGGCGTGCATTACAGTTCTAAGGGAGGCGGCAGCCGCCCCGCGATTACTGCCGCCGCAGTGGCCTGCCTTTACAACGCCGGTGAATACGACGACAACTATGTGCCCAAGATGCTCGAGTACTGTCGCAGCCGACTCAAACCCACCAGCCGCGACAGTTTTGGTCACTGGCACTATGCTCATTTTTACTACGCACAGGTGATGTACCGCGAAGGGGAATATGCCTGGGGAGAATACATGGAAAGCATTCGGAAACGGCTGCTCCGCGAGGCTGAAACGGTGCGCATGGGCGATGTCGATTTGACAGTATGGAAACAAGGCTACATCGGCCCCGTTTACACGACCGCACTCAACTTGGTCATCTTGCAACTGGACAACGCCTACCTGCCGATTTACCAACGCTAAGAAAAACACACTCCTAAATAGATATTAGTCCCCAGTCTCCAATTGCAAGCGGCTCGAATTCCACTGAGTAAACATCCTCTGAACCCAATACCCTGAAAGGGTTTTGCCAAGAAATGTCTGATTCCGATAATAGCACCATCGACAGACTCGCGACGGCTGTTGATGAGATCCGCAAGCAGCTCAAGCAAGTTATTGTTGGTCAAGACGCAGTAGTGGACCAGCTGCTGATCACCCTATTCAGCCGAGGTCACTGCATGCTCGAAGGGGTGCCCGGCTTGGCGAAAACTCTGCTGATTAGCACGCTTTCACGCGCGCTGAACCTGTCGTTCAGTCGTATCCAATTCACGCCCGACTTGATGCCCGCTGATATCACGGGCACGGATATCATCGAAGAAAACCGTAGCACAGGGCAGCGCGAGATGCGCTTTCTGGAAGGCCCCCTGTTCTCGAACATCATCCTGGCCGATGAAATCAACCGCACGCCCCCCAAGACCCAAGCGGCGCTGCTCGAAGCGATGCAGGAGCGGCAAGTTACCGTCGGTCGTGTGCGGCACCAGCTCTCGGACCCTTTTTTCGTGCTTGCCACACAAAACCCCATCGAACAGGAGGGCACCTATCCGCTGCCCGAGGCACAACAAGATCGGTTCATGTTCAAGGTGTTGGTGACTTACCCCAGTTTTGACGAGGAATTTGAGGTCGCCCGACGGACAACTACCACCTTACTAGACAGTGTCTCGGCAGTGGTTGCGCCGGAAGAAATACTCACACTGCAAAATCTGGTGCGCGAAGTGCCGGTGAGTGACCACGTGATTCGTTATGCGCTGTCTCTCGTACGGCAAACACGCGTGGGTGAGGGCGGCGTGCCAGAATTCGTCGCCGATCAACTGGCTTGGGGGGCTGGACCTCGTGCAGTGCAGTACCTGATTGTCGGCGCGAAAGCACGGGCGTTGATGAACCACCGTTCGCATGTTTCGGTAGAAGACATTCAGGCACTAGCTCACCCCGTGTTGCGGCACCGCATCGTCGTCAACTTCGCCGCGGAGAGCGACGGTATTTCATCGGACGACATTATCGGGCAACTGCTCGAGGCAACACCGACACAGGAGGACGAGCTGGCCAATGACGCGCGATTCCAAGCGATTTTTGCATCCTGAGGCGATTCGTCGCATCGGTCGGCTTGAGCTGCGCGCTCGACACATCGTCGAAGGGCTCTTGAGCGGTATGCACCGCAGCCCCTATTTTGGCCAATCGGTCGAGTTCCTGCAGCATCGCCAATACACCCCCGGCGACGATCTGAGACACGTCGACTGGAAAGCTTGGGCCAAACAAGACCGACTCTATGTCAAGCAGTTCGAGGAAGATACGAACATGCGCTGCACGCTGCTGGTCGATGTGTCGGCGAGCATGCAGTACGGCTCCGGCCCTCTCAACAAATATGAGTACGCTGCAACCGCGGCGGTGAGTCTCGCCTACTTGCTGCTCAAGCAACACGATACGGTCTCATGCATCGCGTTTGACGAATTGATTCGCACACGTACACCGTTGCGTAGTACGCAAGTCCATCTCAAAGCAATCGTCGCAGCATTGGACGCAAGCGATCCAAGAAATAAAACCGACGCGGGCGCCGTCCTCCGCGAGGTCGCCGAGGTCAGCCCGCGACGAGGGTTGATCACGGTGGTCTCCGATTTGCTTGGAGATGTGGACTCAACACTACGCGGCCTGCGCCTCTTGCGGCAGCGAGGGCATGACGTGTTGGTGCTGCATGTGATGGACGACGACGAACTAGACTTCCCGTTCGACGGTCCCACAAAGTTTGAGGGCTTGGAGCTGCCTGAGCAACTTACTTGCAATCCTCGAGCACTACGCGACGGCTACATGACAGCGCTGGATCGATTCTTAACCGAATTGCGACGAGGATGCGCCAAAGACGGGATTGATTACACTCTGATTCGCACCAGCGATCCTCTCGATGCTGCACTAGCGGCATTCTTGTGCCGTCGAGTCGCCGCCGAGCGAATGCATTAACAGCACCGATCAAGTCTGGGTAGTTTTAACCCCACGGACTGAATCGATTATTACTAACGGTTTCCATGGCTTTCACTTTCCAATCCCTGCTAACCCTTGGCCTTCCGCTTATTGCGTTGCCGTTGTTGATCCACTTGATCAACTTGCGACGGCATCGGCGTGTGGAGTGGGCAGCGATGGATTTTCTCCTCGAGAGCCAAAAGCGCAACAAGAAGTGGATTTTTCTCCGGCAACTGCTGCTGCTATTGTTGCGGACCGCGGCGATTGCGCTGGTGGTGTTTATGTTGGCGGGGCCCGTCTTGCAGTTTCAGTGGGGGCGATTTTTTGGCAAGGGAACCACCCACCATCTGGTGATGTTGGACGACAGCTACTCCATGTCGGACCGCTGGGAGAGTGGTTCGGCGTTTTCGGAAGCCAAACGCGTGGTGGAGCAACTGCTCGATCAGGCCACGCAACAGCCGGGCAACCAGAAGCTCACATTGCTGAGATTTTCGCAGGCCAGCGAGTTTTCTGCGGGAGCGGAAGCCGAGGGGTTAGAACAACCCCTTGATCGGCAAAGCTACGAAGCCGTCATTGCCAAACTCGAGAAACTCCCCATCGCCGAATCCGACGCAGGGCCCCAAGCCGCCATCCAAGCTGCTCTTAGTCTGCCCGAAGCGACCGAAGACGAAACTCGCATTGTTTATTTGGTCTCCGACTTTCGCAAAAGACAGTGGCAACGCGATGCCGAGACAAGCCAACTACTCAGCCAGCTGCGCGACCAGGCTGCGCAGTTGCAACTAATTCAATGCGTGGACCGCACCCGTCCGAACTTGGCCATCACCCGCCTCGAGCCGGAGTTCGGCATCCGCGCTGCGGGCGTGGAAACGTGGATGCAATTGACAGTTGCCAATTATGGCAACGAGTCGGTCAGCGGTGTGACCGTCGATCTTATGCAAGACGGTCACAAGTTGCCGGCAGTGCAGTTTGATACTATCGAGCCCGGCACCAAGGCTACACGCCGCTTTCGGGCGACCTTCGCCACGGCCGGCGCTCATCAGATGCTCGCTAACCTGGAAAGCGACGCAGTCGAGTTGGACAACACACGGTACTTTGCTTGCCAGGTGCCGCAAGAGTTTCCCGTGCTACTGGTTGACGGCTCGCGTGAGGGCGACGACGGCTATTACCTGCGCACAGCCCTCAATCCTGGCGGTAGTAGCAAGCCTGGGTGGAACCCCGAGGTGCAACGGCCCGAGTTTCTTCGTCAACATGACCAACTCGGCAAGTATGCGGCGATCTTTTTGCTCGACGTGCCACGAATGGACGAATCGGAAGTCGCCGCGTTAGAGAGTTACGTAGACGAGGGTGGCGGGTTGGCCATTTTCCTCGGGCCGCGAGTGCAGCGTAATTTTTATAATGAACGGTTGTACCGAGATGGCGAGGGTTTGCTGCCCGCGCCATTAGCGGTACCAACTCAGCTGCTTGCAACGAGTGGCGAGGAAACCTCTGACATCGAAGTCAGCGATCACCCCTTGTTCCGTGTGTTTGGCGGCCAGCGAAACAGTTTTCTTGCCATCGTGGCGGTGAATTTTTACTACGCAGTCGAACCCACGTGGCGGATCCCAGAAAGTGGCAAGACGACTACCTTAGCACGTCTTCGAAACAATGCTCCGTTTGTGATCGACAAAGAATTTGGTGAGGGCAGAGTCGTCTTGCAACTCTCGAAACTGTCGCCGAAAAAGACAGATCTGGGAATATGGAACGCGTTGAGTTTGAACCCCGCGTTTCCGGTTTATGCGAACGAATTGGTTGGCTATCTTTCAGCCTCACGCCGACAGTTGGAGCAGCGAGACGTGGGCACCGAGTTGGTCTTGAAACTTCCTGAGGAAGGTTACGAACCAGAGGCAGTTGTCCAGAAACCGCGAGGTAAGGGGGGCGGCGCAGTGCAAGTCACTCCCCAAGTCGAAGCGAGCCAGTACGTTCTGGACGCTGGGCGCAGCGATGTTAGTGGTGTCTGGGAGTTTGAACTACGCCCCCGCGAGGGGAATCTCGAACGACGAGTGCTGGCGGTGAACGTGCCCACTGGCGAAGGAGACTTACACCACCTGGATCGCGAAGGACTAGCGCAGCGCTTACCCGGCATCGACTACGAATTCTCGCTCGCTTCGCAGATGAACACGCAAGGCACTTCGTTCGCCGGCTTCCGGCTTGGCGATACTTTCTTGTATCTCCTATTAGCCACATTGGTTCTCGAACAGTGGCTGGCCTACCGCACCAGTTACCATACCCGCACCGGCAAGCCCGCATGATATCGAACTTCACAACACTGCCGAGTCTCATCGCTCAGACGAAGTCTGCCGGCAGCGATGTGCGCGATCGGGTTGTGTACGAACTGAGCCGCCTCACACAGTTCGACGATCCACGCACGGTGTGGATGGTGTTGGCTGTCGCGGCAGTCTTGCTCGTTGGCTATGTGAGCTGGTTGTATCACCGAGAGCGCGATGCACTGCGCGGACCCTTGCAGTGGTTACTTACCGGCTTGCGATTGACCGCACTGGCTGCGCTTGCGCTGTATTTCTTAGGACCCGAAAAACGCATCGATCAGCAGATCGTAACTGACTCACAGGTCGTGGTACTCGTCGACACCAGCCAAAGCATGTCTGTCGAAGACGAAACGACTCCGCAGCAGTCCAAAACTGCACGCAGCGAGGTCGTACGAGAGATGCTCACCGACTCGTCACTGATAGCCAAGTTGCGTCGTGAGCACGATGTTGTGTTGGCCCTTTTCGATGAGAAACTCAATCGCATTCATCGTTGGGAGCGTCTCGATGTGGTCGAGGGTGACAACTCGGACACAGAAAAATTGGTTGGATCAAGCGAGCCTGAGGCCCCGTGGGTAACGCAGCTCGAGCCGCAAGGAGGCGAAACTCGATTGGGGAGTGCTCTGCGTTCGGTCTTAGAAGAAGAAAGCGACGGGCCGCTGGCTGGGGTGATCGTCGTTTCTGATGGGGGGCAGAATAGTGGTGCCGAGCCACTCGACGCTGCCGATCTCGCGGGCCAGCGGAAGTCGCCCATTTACACGATTGGTGTGGGTTCCACGGAGCCGCGCCGTAATTTGCGAGTGCAAGAACTAACCGCCCCATCACGCGTTTATCCCGATGACAAGGCGACTGCCAGTTGCCTCATTAAGGCAGAGGGCTTTGCAGGTCGGACGGTGGAAGTGGAGTTAATCGCGCGCGAGGCAGGTCTTACCGGCACCTTAGGTGATCGGATTGGCAATAAGCAGGTGACGTTCGTTGAAGACGGCGAAGTGGTCCCGCTCAAGTTTGATTTTGAACCTGTCGAAGTGGGCCGCTTGGCCCTCGAGCTGCGCATCATCGCGCCCCCCGACGACCAATACGCCGCCGACAACCGGCGCGAAGTGGAAGTGGAAGTCGTCGAGTCCGAATCGCGGGTCTTGCTGGTGGCCAGCGGGCCGGCACGCGACTACCGTTTCCTGCGAAACCAACTCCGCCGCGACCAGCACATGCTCGTTGATGTCTGGCTGCAAATGGCACAGGCGGGAGTTTCGCAAGATGCCGATAATTTGCTAAGTAATTTCCCGGAGTCGAAAGAGGAATTGTACAACTACGATTGTATCGTTGCCTTCGACCCCGATTGGACGCTGCTTGACGCGCAACAAGTTGAAATGCTCGAAACCTGGGTTGCCGAGGAAGCAGGCGGACTAGTCGTTATTGCTGGGCCGGTGCAAACAGCGGGTTGGGTGCAGAGTCCAGAACACGCGCCGATTCGCTCTCTCTACCCCGTCGAGTTTCAGCGTCGCTTGACCCTGCTCGACGATGGGTTGTACGGCTCCGAGACCCCTTGGCCATTAGATTTTTCGCGTGATGGTTTGGAGTCCGATTTTCTCTGGCTAGGAGACACAGCAGGCGAGAGCCGATCCGCTTGGTCGGAGTTCGATGGCGTTTTTGGATGCTACGCAGTGAAAGGCGCGAAGCCAGGAGCGCGAGTCCTCGCCCGCTACAGCGACCCTGACGCAGGCTTGTCAGTCGATCGGCCAGTCTACATGGCGGAACATTTCTATGGCGCGGGTCGCGTACTCTACTTGGGCAGCAGTGAGCTGTGGCGTTTACGTAGCCTGAGCGTCGAATATTTTGAAGTGCTCTACACGCAATTGATTCGCCACGTGAGCCAGGGGCGACTGCTTCGTGGATCTTCGCTGGGGCAACTCTTGGTTCAGCGGGATCGCTACTCAATCACCGACGATGTTGTTGTCCGCGCGCAGCTCTCCACTGCCAGCCGCGAGCCCCTGTTGGCTGAGCAGGTCACTGCACGCGTCATTGCACCCAACGGCAATGGTCGAAACCTGGTTATGGCAGCGGACGAAGATCGGGCTGGGAACTTTGTCGGTCAGTTTAGCGTCCGACAAGAAGGTTCGTATCGCGTTGAATTGGCAGTGCCCGACGCCCCCGACGAGCAGTTGGTGCGGCGTTTGCAAGTCGTTGCTCCCAACCTCGAATTCGATAAGACTCGCCGCGACGAGGCTTTGCTCGCAGCACTGGCGAACCGCTCTGGCGGCCGTTACTACGCCACTTCGACTTCCGCAGTGGAGGGAAACCAGAACCTACAGCCTGTTGCTGACACGATCGAGAGCCGCGCAGAGACCCGCATCCTGCGAGGCACGCCCGATCGAGATTTTACAGAATGGCTCAACCGCCTGTTGCTCGGCGTAATCTGCGGAGCCCTTTGTCTGGAATGGATTGTACGCCGATTGTCGAGACTAGCCTGATGTCCACCGCGACCTTACCCCTCCGTCTGCCCAAGCCCGTTAGCCGCAAGGTGCGCTTGTTGCGGTGGATGGTGCGCGCGTATGTCCTGCTGGATGGAATTGCGGCGATCGTGTTGGTTCTTGGCGTTGCGTTTTGGCTAGGGTTGGCGGTGGATTGGTCCTTCGAACCGTCACCATTCTTGCGGGGTGTGATGTGGATGGTCACCGCGATGGCAGTCGCCTACGCAGCAGTGCGATTTCTACTGGGCCCTTTGAGTGCAAAACTCACCAACTCGAGTTTGGCGTTGCTGTTGGAGAGGAATTTCCCGTCTCTCAATCAGAGCGTCATCACGACCGTCGAGGCTGCCGCCCGGCGACGAGGCGAGTCCGTAGGCAACGAACGACTGATGGAGAACACCAGTGCTCAAGCGGCGACGGCACTGCACGGTTTACCGTTGCGAGAAATATTTCAGTTTGGACCGTTGCTCTGGAAGTCGGGTCTCGCGCTCGCACTGTTGCTTTCCATAGGACTGTTTGCTGCTTTGCAATCGGAAGCCTTCGCATTTTGGGTCCAGCGAATACGACTAAATTCCCAGCCCTGGCCTCGACAGGTCGAACTGAGCGTCGTCGGCTTCCGAGAAATTGAGGGCCAGAAACTGGTCAATGTTGCCCGTGATGATGATTTCGAGCTGGAGGTGAACGCTTCAATTCTCGAAGGACATGTGGCTCCTGAGCAGGTGGAAATTCGTTACCGGCTAGATGATGGCCGACGAGGTCGGGACTCGATGACGCGCATCGGTGCCGCCCTACCCGGCCGCGACGGAGCGCAACGCTACCGATACCAGTTCAAGAAAGTCTCCGCGGATTTGAGATTCGACGTAGTCGGCGGCGACGATCGGCTTCGGGATTTGCAATTGCGAGTTGTCGAACGTCCGCAGATCGTTCGTATGCTGTTGGAATGCGAATTTCCATCGTACCTCGGTCGGTCTCCCCAGACGATTCCTGTCAGTGGTAGGGTCGAGTTGCCAGAGGGCACTTCAGCTATCTGCCGTCTCGAAACCAACAAACTCCTGGAATCTATTCAGGTTCACGATCCGGCCAAGCAGGCCGACCTCCTCGCGCAGATTGATTCCGAGCATGAAGATCAAGTGAGTTTTCCCGTGGCGGTGGATCAGGAAGATCGTGTGCTATTGGTAACGATGTTGGACCATGACGGCGTCGGAAATCGCGAGCCGTATCGTGTGGTGATTTCGTCACTGCTTGACCAGCCTCCCGAAGTGTCGGTGCAACTGCGCGGCATCGGTTCGGCAATCACGCCGCAGGCAAAGCTCCCGTTCGAGGGACAAGTTTCCGACGAGTACGGCCTGCAGTCAGCTTGGTTCGAGTATCAGGTAGACAAAAGCCCTCCCGACACGCGCGATTTAGCGAATCAACCGCGAGGTGACAGAGAGTTAAGTGAACTGGGCGCCTTCGATCTGGCAGTGAACGATCCCGAAACAAGAAAACCCAAGGTCGCACTGAAACCAGGACAGCAGCTTGCTCTCTCGATACGGGCGCGTGACGCCTACAATTTAGGAGAGCAACAACACGTCGGCTCGAGTCAGAGGTTGCTACTTGAGATAGTCACCAATTCCGAGTTGCGCTCCCTTTTGGAAAAGAAAGAGCTGGCACTGCGGCAGCGGTTCGAATCGATTCACGAAAAGATGATCGGCACGCGCGAACTGCTCGACCGAATTCAGCCCGATCAAGACAAGAATTCGGACGACCCTTCCTTAGAGCGACTTTTCCAACGGGACCGCTTGCGCATAGCAGGTGCGCTGCAGAATGTTGTTCAGCTTTCCCATGAAACGCTCGGAGTTGCCGATGGGTTTGAGGATATAATGGGGGAACTCGTCAATAACCGAGTCGACTCAGAGGAACTTACCGAGCGATTGCAGTCGGGGATAGCAGACCCACTGCGAGAAATTGGCGCAGCGTTAATGCCGGAAATGGAGCAGCACCTACAAGAACTACAAACGACCTTCACCGAGCAGAGCTCGCCACAGGTGTCGCTCGAGAGCGCTCAGGCCCAGGGGGACGTGGTACTCAATGCGATGCAGGACGTGCTGGATCGCATGTTAGAGTTGGAAAGCTACAATGAATTGGTAGAGCTGCTCCGCGGCATCGTCGCTGAACAGCAAGAAATACAAGACCGAACCAAGCAAGAGCGCCGCGAGAAATTACGTAGTCTCTTGCAAGACTGAGACAACCTTGGTAGCCAAGAGCGTGCGAACCAAATCATGGTTAGACAGAATAGAGCTGCTTTACTCAGAGGAATGCTGCTATTGGCTACTTTGTGGTCACTGGGCAATCTAGTTGCGCTAGCTCAAACGGACGGCAATCCACTTCGACAGGAAGAGTCACTGAGCGAGACCCTCGCCACTAAGCAAGCTCGACTTGCGGACCGTTACGACCAACTCGAACTTCTGGCCGGCCGACTGGCGGAACTCTCTCGGGCCACCCAGCCACGGCGTGCACGCCTGCTTCGTGAACTCGTGGCCAAGAGCCGCGAGCGTGACATCGAAGGACGATTCCAAACAATTGTCGAGGCATTGGGGCAAGACAGCCTCGGCAAAGCAGCGACGGCACAGGGCGAGTTGCAAATCGATTTGCAGAAGCTACTTGACCTGCTGCTGCAAGAAGACCGTGATCGACAAATTGAATCGGAACGAAAACGCATTCTGAAGTACCTGGCTGAAGTGAAGCGATTGATTCAATTGCAACGTGGTGTGAAAGCACGTACCGAAGGTGGTGACCAGAACCAAGAACTCACCAAAGATCAAAATAGGCTCTCCGACTCAACTGCCAAACTCGAACAACAAATCAAAGCCAGCGAAGGTGGGGAGAAGAAAACGAACCAAGCTGAGAGCGACAATCGCACAAAGCCCACCGATGAGCCTGCTAAATCCAAGGAGACAGAGCCAGGAGACGGAAAACAGAACGATGGCGAAGCAAAGAACGGCAGGCCCAACAAGGCTGAAGGGAAGCCCAGTGGCAATAACGCTCCAGGCGAGCCACAACAAGGCGAGCCGAACGCCCAGGGGAAACCAAGTGCTTCGCCTCCTGCGCCCGGATCGCCCGGGCAGGGGCAGTCACAAGGTTCTCCCTCAGATGGCCAAAGCAATCCCTCCGAGCAAACGCAAACTCCCGCCCAACGTGCACAACAGCGATTGAAGAAAGCACAGCAACGCATGCAACAAGCGCTGGAGCAGCTCGAGCAAGCGAAAAAAGACAAGGCGGTGGGTCGTCAAGAAGAGGCGCTCCGCGAACTAGAGCAAGCCAAGGCGGAGCTGGAGCGAATCCTGCGGCAGCTGCGTGAGGAAGAACTCGAACGGATGCTTGTGCTGCTCGAAGCCCGTTTTCGCAAGATGCTTGATGCACAAGTGGAAGTATATGAACAGACCAAAAAGTTGGAAGCTAGCCAACCCACGGCTCCCGCGCATGAGATCGAAATTGCCAGCGGGCGACTTGATCGCCAAGAACGGCAAATCGTCCGCGAAGCTGAGAGGGCACTAGTTCTTCTTCGGGAAGATGGCACCACCGTCGCGTTTCCTGAAGCCATCGAGCAGGCCCGCGTCGATATGCAAGCCGTGTCGAAGCGACTTGGACAAACCAAACTGGGCATCATCACCCAGGGCTTAGAAGAAGACATCATCTCTGCGTTGGAAGAGACATTAGCAGCCTTGCAACAAGCGCTAAAGAAGGCTCGGGAGCAGAAATCCCAGCCCTCGCAGCCGCAACAGGGCAGTCCAGGAGAGCAACCGCTGGTGGACCAGCTCGCCGAATTGCGTATGATTCGAGCACTGCAGAATCGGATCAATCGCCGCACCTTGCGGTACGGTGAAATACTTGGTGACCAACCGGCGGTAGAATCCGACCTGCTCGAAGCGCTCGACGAGCTGGCGATTCGTCAGGAACGTGTCTTCGAAGCGACACGCGATCTCGACACTGGGAGAAATCGATGAACCCTCATGCTTGTTTCAACTCACTTCGTGGAATGTTGACAGCACTCGTTCTTGCGGTGTCCTGGCATGTCCCTTCAGTTCGCGCGGAGCTGACATTCGAGGCGAGTTGGCAGCCGCCAAGTTACGAACAAGTCCGCAAGGAGATGTTGCAATGGATCGACGAGGCGACCTTGGAACCCGAGACAGCTTTTGCGGCACGCGCCATGTGGCCGGTGGGAAATTTGCGGGCAGGCGATGGAACGGCGCTGTTGGAGCGTGCTATGGAGACATTTACTCTGGTTGATCCGCGGGCTCAGGAACTGTTTGAAGCTTGCAATTCACAGTTCCAGAGTTTCCAGCTGCCCCAAACTGAGTGGCTCGAAGACACTTCGCTCTCGCCACTACTTCGGAACAATGCGAGGTTGTACTTCGGACGATGGTTGGCGCAGCACCAATTGTATGACGAAGTGTTGGCCACATTGGCAGGCCTACAAACCGAAGACGTGGTCGATCCAGCCGGTCTGCTCTTCTACCAGATGGTCGCCCATCATCAGGTCGTGGAACCCGATCTTAGTCGGTTGGTCTTGACTCAACTTCGGGAGCAGGAAGACCAACTCCCGCGTCGCTATCGGCAGGTTGCGGAGTTGTTAGAACGGGATCTTGCCGGCTTGAAAGACGAGTCCCTCGACCATATCGCGCGCAGAATGAACGATGTGCGCCGACGTCTCGACATGGGACGCGCCGGCAAACAGGTGCAGGTCGTCGAGCGAGGAGTGGTGGACTCGCTTGATCGCATTATCAAGAAACTCGAACAGCAGCAGCAACAACAACAGCAATCCAGCAAGTCCGGTGGCGCGCAACAAAGTTCCAAGCCAATGCAAGATAGCCAATTGCCCTCAATGCGTTCACCGATGAAAGTCGATCAGCGCGACATCGGCAACCAATCGGGCTGGGGCGACTTGCCTGCTAAGGAACGTGAGCAAGCCCTCCAGCAAGTCGGCCGCGAATTCCCGACGCACTACCGCGAGTTGATCGAGCAATATTTCCGTGAACTGGCGGATGAGACCCGTGGTTCTCCCTAACACGATTCGAACATGGCAATCTGCATACGCACTCAATCGATTTGGACCATCATGCTAGCTGCGCTGGCCGTGATGAGTTTGCCCGGGGTTGCGCTGGCGGAAGCTGAGTCGGTTGAAGTTAGTAAAATCGACGGTACCCGAGTTCGAGGCGTGGCGACCACTTGGACCGCTGACGGCATCTCGCTCCGGACGGAAGATCAGGCCGTCACTATCGCAGCTCCACAGATACTGCGTGTGCGTTGGGATAACGAGCAGACTAACAAGCTAGAACCCAATGGTCTTGTTGAACTTACCGATGGCACTCGCATACCCATGCAAGCGTACGAAGTTCGTGCAGGTAATGCGGAAATCGCAACTCCCCTTTCTGAACAAGCTCTCACCCTCTCGACGAAGCGTGTGGCGTATGTACAATTCGCGAAAGGCGCACCGAGACCCAGCGAAATCGATGTCGATGTGGCGGGGGACTTGCTCGTTGTGCGCAAAAAAAACTCCGATGGATTTGATCACTTGACTGGCGTGCTAGGAGATGTCGGTGCCGAGCAAGTGAATTTCACCTGGGATGGCGAATCCATCCCGGTGAAGCGCACCAAGGTCGCCGCGCTAGTGTATTTCCATGCGGAAAGAGACGAGACAGCAGCACCCGTCTGTTGGCTGGACTTGCAGAATGGAGCACGTCTGCCGGTTGCCAAAATCGCTGTGGAACAGGCGAGAGTTACTATTCAGTCGCCCGGCGGATTGAAATTCTCTTTTACGCTCGACTCCCTCCAAGCGGCCGATTACTCGCATGGCAAGCTCACTTACCTAAGCGATCTCAAGCCAATCCAACAGCGCTGGACGCCGAGAATCGGGCTTCCAGAATCCGCGGAATTGGCTCGGCAACAAGGCCTACCGCGTCGCGATCAGTCCTTTACGGGCTCCCCACTGTCGCTGCGTTGGCCTCCGGAAAAGTTAAGCTCCCCCGGCGGCGTTTTGAAAACCTACGACAAGGGACTCGCGATTCGGAGTCGCACCCAGCTTCGCTATCGGTTGCCGCGCAACATGAGCCGTTTCGTCACAGTTGCGGGCATTGACCCCCTCACGGCGAAGGAAGGACGAGTCACTCTGGAGATTTTCGCTGACAAGCAATCCGTCTGGCATGGCGATATCTTGGGAGGCGCCGCACCCTTGGAAATTCAAGTTGAACTGGGTGGAGCGAAGGAACTGCGGATTGTCGTTGATTATGGTGACAATCTCGATTTCGGCGATCGACTTCACTTGGCCGAGGCGAGGTTCACCAAATGAAATATCAACCTGCCTACTTGTTAGCGCTAATCGCTCTTGCGGTGCCTCCCGCCTATGTTTTCGCGGCACCAGCCAGTTTGGTGTTGCAAGCCGAACAGCAACGTATCGAAGTGATGCGCCGTGCTGCGTCAACAACTGTGGCTGTCTTCGACGGGAGCGGTCAAGGGGGCGGGTCAGGAGTGGTGATCTCGCCAGATGGATTCGCGCTGACGAACTTTCATGTGACCGCGCCCTGTGGAGCGGCCATGAAATGTGGAATGAACGACGGGAAGGTGTATGACGCGGTGATCGTCGGGATTGACCCCGTTGGTGACGTTGCGCTAATCCAATTACTAGGCCGCGATGACTTTCCGTCGGCTGAACTAGGCGATAGCGACAGGGTCTCCGTTGGTGATTGGGTGTTTACCTCCGGCAATCCGTTCTTGCTTGCCGATGATTTTCAACCGTCTATCGCTCTGGGAATGGTCTCGGGGGTTCACCGCTACCAGTACCCCGCCGGCACGCTCCTGGAGTACGCGGACTGCATTCAAACCGATGCCGCGATTAACCCCGGCAACTCCGGCGGCCCCTTGTTTGCGGCTGATGGTAAGTTGATCGGCATCAATGGTCGTGGTTCGTTTGAAAAACGTGGCCGTGTCAATGTCGGCGTGGGATACGCGATATCTATCAATCAAATCAAGCTTTTTTTGTCGCATCTGAAGAGTGGCCGCATCGTCGACCACGCCACACTTGGTGCGACCGTCGCTACAACCACTGTGGGCCAGGTAAATATCGACGAAATTCTCGACACCAGCGACGCATTTCGCCGCGGGCTTCGGTACGGCGACCAAATCGTCAAGTTTGCTGGCCGCGACATCACTTCTGCCAACCGCTTGAAGAACGCGTTGGGTATCTTCCCGCGGGGTTGGCTGGTGCCACTTACTTACCGCCGAGAGGGGCAGACTGAGAACACTACGGTTCGGTTGATGGGCGTTCACGACGAGTCCCAACTCTTTGATCTCGTGCAGCAGCAGGAGCAAAAACCAATTGAACCCCCTGGTGGCGATCAACCCGCGCCAGAGAAAGGCGAAGACCCACCCAGCCCCAAATTACCCCTATCGAAACTTCTCAAGAAGAAATCGAAACTGCCCAAGGCCATAGCTGAGCGGTACGAAGCTCGACGCGGTTATGCCAACTATTGGTACAACGAGCAGAAACAACTGGAGCTCTGGGAAGGGTACCAAGGTCGCGAAGTCTTGCAGGCGGGAGGTTACGATTGGAAAATTTCAGCAGGCAGCAGCGGTTTGCAAATCGACAAGGAGCAAGCGCAAATCATTCTTCCGTCGTCTGTGTCAGGTGCGAACTTCACGGAGGACCTCTCCTCGCAACTTAGCCCGCCCGGCTCGGGGGGATTGTTGCTCACGTTGCACCTCTGGCAACGCTTGGTTGACAAGGGCCTGCGGAAGTATGGCGAGGTCTACTACTTAGGAGAGTTACCGCGGCGCGGCGACGGGTTGCTGGTCGATTGCTTAGTTGGAATTTACGCCGGCATCGAAACTTGCTTTCAATTCGACACACATTCGGGCGATTTGATCGGCATTGTGATGTTACCGCGTGAAGGGGCGGATCCGTGCGAATTGCAGCTCTGGGACTATGGCGAATTTTCGGGCCGAAACTTACCTCGCAAATGGCGAGTGTTGTTTGGAGACAAAACGTTCGTCGAATGGGAACTCAACGCTTGGGAATTCTCCCAGGACTCGACTGGAGCGCAGAATTGATGTCTCGATTCTTGGTGATCTGGCTGACGCTGAATGTTTTCTTGGCCGCGCCCGTCCAAAGTGACGAGCTGCAGCGAACCATTCGCACCGCCCAGCGGAAGGTCGCGAAAATTTTCGGAGCTGGTGGACTGCGGCAGCTCGAAGCCTATCAATCGGGCATTCTAGTCTCACCGGAAGGTCACGTTCTCACGGCCAACAGCTACGTGCTCGATACCGACGACTTGGTCGTCGTCCTTGATGATGGCCGAAAGTGGCAAGCCGAGTTCCTTGGCAGCGATCCTGTCGCGGAACTTGCCCTGCTCAAGTTGAAAACCGAAGGCGAATCACTCCCTTATTTCAACCTGCAAACCGACGCGACTCAGACGCGTCCCATTCCGGGTGAACGCATTCTCGCCCTCAGCAATCTCTATGGCATTGCCACTGGCGATGAGCCTGTCAGCGTGCTGCAGGGTGTAATCACAGCCATTGCGCCGCTACGAGCTCGCCGCGGAGCGAAACAAACTAGTTTCCGCGAAGAGGTGTTCATTCTCGACGCCTACGCCAACAACCCAGGCGCCGCTGGCGGGGCGCTTGTTGATTGGCAGGGTCGCTTGCTGGGATTGCTAGGCAAGGAGCTGCGCAGCGAAGTGACCGGCACTTGGCTGAACTACGCCCTGCCCGTGACAAGCTTGGTCCAGCCCCTCGAAAATATGCTTGCTGGTCGAGTCAATGCGGAGTTCGAGATGCTCGATTCACCTGAAGAGTCGCATTCGGCTGAATCGCTTGGTTTTGCACTGATCCCCGACGTGCTGCCTCGCACACCGCCCTACGTCGATAGCGTGCGTAGCGATTCTCCAGCACAAGTTGCCGGAATGCGTCCCGATGACTTGGTGGTCTTTATCGAAGGGAATCCCGTCGATTCGCATCAAGCGGTCGTAGCGCAACTCACCAGACGCGAGCTTGCTGAGCCGGTCACCGTTTCCGTACTCCGCGACGGGAATTTGCGAGAATTCACCTTGCAAGCAGCTGCACCAGTGGTCGACCAACCTTCTAGCTCGGCTCCCCCAGCAACCGATGAAGAGAAACCATGAAATCATTCGTTGCGATTATTTCACTCGTTCTCCTACTGCCAACGAAGTGTGCCCATTGCACAGAGCCTGGTCTGAGTGAGTTGGAACAACAGGCACTGCAGTCCGCTACGCAACGCGTGGAAGATTCGGTAGTGCAAATCCGCACCGTCGGCGGGTTGGATCGCGTTGGGAAGACGATGCTCTCGCAAGGTCCAACGACAGGGTTGATCATTTCCTCCGATGGTTACATTGTTTCGAGTGCCTACAATTTTGCAGGCCAACCGAGTTCAATCTTGGTGCGGCTAGCGGACGGGAAGCAGCTCGCGGCGGAACTCATAGCGCGCGACAAGAATCGTATGCTTGTGTTACTCAAGGTGAGTGCCGAGCGCTTACTCCCTGTGCCTGAGCCGGTGTTCCTCGCGGAGATTCAGGTTGGCCAGTGGGCCGTTGCGGTAGGTCGAACCTTTCGATCAGAGCGAGTGGGTGTCTCGGTCGGAATCGTCAGCGCTGCAAACCGCATGTACGGCCGTGTGATCCAAACCGATGCCAACATTTCTGTGGCCAACTACGGAGGGCCGCTCGTGGATATTGCCGGCCGGGTGATCGGCATCTTAGTGCCCATGTCGCCGCAGCCCTCGGCCAATAAAACTGCAAGCGAGTTAGCCGGGGCTGAGTTTTACGACTCCGGCATTGGGTTCGCTGTGCCCTTGGAACACGTGCTCGGCATCCTTGAACGCTGGAAGCAGGGCGACGACTTGCTGCCCGGTAAGCTGGGGATTGGCTTGGCTAGTGGTGATGCGCACATCACGCCACCCAAGATTGTTTCCGTCTGGCCAAACTCGCCAGCTGCTAAAGCCGAGTGGCAGGCCAATGATCTTATCAAGGCAGTCAACGGAAACCCCGTTGAGACCCAATCGCAATTGCGTTTTGAGATCACCCCTTCCTATGCGGGAGACACTTTGAGCGTAACTCTTCAGCGCGGCGACGAGCAGGTCGAAACCAGCGTTGAACTGACGGGCGAACTCGCACCCTATCGGCATGCGTTTTTAGGAGTCTTGCCTGAGCGCAGCGCCAACAACGAAAACCAACCGGGTAAAAGCGTAAGTCAAGTTTGGCCAGATAGTCCGGCAGAAAAAGCGGGGCTGCTAAAGGGCGACCGCATCTTGTCGATTGGAGAGAGCAAAATCAACTCTACAGCCGATGCGCTCACGACTATGGCTGGCTTACAGCAAGGATCAACTGAAGAATTAGCCATACTACGCGGAGAAGAAAAAATCACTCTCACCGCTACGCTTTCAGCGGTGCCTGAAGAAATACTCAAGGTTGATCGGTTGCCGACGAGTACCAAAAAGCAAGATGGAAACGAGGGTGCCAACGAGTCGCAACTCGAAAAGATAATGATCCCCGAGTTTTCGCAAGAGGCGGTGTATTTTTCTCCAGCATCCAATCGAGACACCCAACAGGGATTGTTGGTTTGGCTTGGCGATGGAGAGCCAGCACGCGACCAAGAGCTACTGGATGTGTGGCAAGCCGACTGCCGCCGCGACGGCGTTATTTTGCTAATTGCGTCGCCGGAAGAAACCAACACATGGGCCGCGAGCGATTTAGCTTACCTGAAGCAGTTAGCTCGCGTTGCGACACGTCGGTTGAACGTTGATCCACATCGAATAGTCATTGCCGGCCAAGGTAAAGCGGGCCAGTTAGCGTTTGCGCTCGCGCTCAAAAACAGAAGCACATTTGCCGGCGTCGTCGGCATCGACGCTCCCCTGCCCCGCACACTTTCTCCACCCGACACCTCGCCTAGCAACCGCCTCGCCATCCTCGCGATCGAATCTCGCAATAGTAACTTCGCCCCATTGATCCGTCGCGATATCAAGAGCCTCCGCAATGCGGGGTACCCCACAACCTGGCTCGAACGCCCAGAGACGAGTGATCTCAAGAAGCCAATCGACGAGGCGACGCGTGCGAGTATGGGTCGATGGATCGCAGGCCTGGATCGGTTTTAGGCGATCACATCTTAGGATTGCGAGAACCGCCGGCCGGCCAAGCTAGAAGAACCATTGGCCCTGCAGGACTAGCACTCTAGGTATCGTCTGCCATAATAGTTAATACATTAACTATTTTTCCGGCGCGCGACTTATGCTGCAGTATGACTTCGACGAAAGCTTGGGCTATTGGATCACGCTCGCGCACCAGTCGTATATGCGCGCGTTTCAGGAACGGATCGCTCCCTACGACATCACTTATCGGCAGGCGCAGGTCTTGGGTTGGTTGGTCCTGGAAGGACCACTATCGCAGTCGGAGCTGGCTGCTCGAATGTTGATCGAGCCAGCTGGGCTAGTGGGTGTCCTCGATCGAATGCAGGATGCCGCGATCCTTGAGCGTCGCGCCTGTGTCGAAGATCGCAGGAAAAATCTCATACACTTGCTCCCAGCGGCAAAAAAACTGTGGGAACCCATCGCCGATTGTGGAAAGTCGCTCCGCGCTGAAGCGGCCGCGGGATTGAGCCCGAAAGAGGTTACCACGTTGAAACGACTCCTAAAGAAAGTGAGCAACAATGTGTCGGCATTGGAAACGGCAACGCGTTAGTGTTTGCACACTAGCGCTCTGCTTCGCCCTGCTAATAAGCAACTTCGCCTTCGGGCAACCTGGCGCGGGTCCCGCTCCGATCGTTGCGACACCGGTAGTCCAGCAAACGGTTACTGCTGCGCAGACCTTTGTCGGCTCGGTCTTGCCTGTTCAGCGCGCGACTATTGGCAGCGCCGTCGATGGTCGGGTCGTGGAGTGTCCGTTCGACGAGGGCGACCGGGTGGCGAAGGGTCAAAAACTCGCCCAGCTACTCACCGAAACGATCAACCTGGAACTCGCCGCGGCTAAAGCGGAACTTGACTACCGTCGTCATCAGCTTGTGGAGCTAGAAAACGGCACTCGCCCCGAGGAAGTCGAACAAGCCCGGGCGCGGATGGCCTCTTCGCTAGCACGTCGCGATTTCATGAACACTCGATTAGATCGCTTGCGCAGCTCGCTCAAGACGCGCGCAGTTAGCGAGGACGAGTTTGAAGAGACCGAGGCAATGGCCATTGAAGCGTCCGAAGCACACCTCGAAGCCCAGTCGGCTTACCAACTCGCCGTGGAGGGTCCGCGTCAGGAGCTCCTTGCGCAGGCGCGCGCGCAGGTCGCTATGCAAGAGGCAGTCGCTGACAAACTTGCCGATCAGATCGCCAAGTACACGATCAAGTCCCGCTTCGATGGGTATGTCGTTGAGCAGCTAACCGAGGAAGGCGAATGGCTCAATCGGGGAGACTTGGTTGCCGAGGTGGTTGCGATCGACGAGGTCGATGTTGTTGTGCAAGTGGTCGAACAGAGTGTTCCCTTCGTAAAGCCTGGTACAACGGTGCGTGTTGAGGTGCCTGCTCTGCCAGATCGCATTCTGGAAGGCACCGTTGTTTCGACTGTGCCCCAAGCCGACATGCGGGCGCGGACCTTTCCGGTGAAGGTGCGCCTGAGAAACGAAATCAATGCGTCAGGACCGTTGCTGATGCCCGGGATGTACGCGCGGGTAGCACTGCCCGTTGGGCAGCAACAGTCGGCGATGCTTGTACCCAAAGACGCGATCGTGCTAGGCGAGCAGAAGCCACTCATCTATGCTGTGGCGGGTGCGACAAAGCAGGGGGACAGCGGTCAAGCGAAACCCGTACCCGTCGAGTTGGGCGTTTCCCACGGAGCGCTGATCCAAGTCATCGGTGCGTTGGAAGTTGGGCAGCTTGTAGTCGTGCAGGGTAACGAACGCCTACGCCCCGGGCAGCCCGTCATTGTCAACAGCCTTCAAGCTTCCGCCACAAACTAACCGCAGTTTGAGAGTCAACCATGGGACTCATCGAGTCTTTTGTCAACAACCCGGTAAAGGTGTCCGTCGGCGTACTCCTCGTATTGCTGTTTGGGGTCATCGCCCTGGTGCGTATGCCGATGCAACTCACGCCTGAGGTGCAGACGCCTACCATTACCATTGCGACGCGCTGGCCGGGAGCGAGCCCCAAGGAAGTTGAGCAGGAAATCATCATCGAGCAGGAGGAGCAACTCAAGGGAGTGGAAGGCGCAAGGAAGCTTTCTTCAGA
The DNA here is from genome assembly GCA_965230685.1 of Bythopirellula sp. GTDB lineage: Bacteria > Planctomycetota > Planctomycetia > Pirellulales > Lacipirellulaceae > Bythopirellula. The sequence continues at coordinate 5,001,022 of CBDDLO010000002.1, read as the reverse complement.
AAGCTCCGATTCGTCAGGCACCATCACCATCGAGTTCAACGTCGGCACCGACATGTCCGAGGCGCTACTCAAAGTGAACAGCCGACTGCAACAGGTGCCCGAGTATCCCGACGATGCGGATCAACCGGTCATCACCACGGCGAACAGTTCCAGTCGACCGATTGCATGGTTCATTCTCAGCGCGCTGCCACCCACGGACCAAGCGATTCAGAGTTTTGCGGCCGCGCATCCGCCTCTCAAAGAGTCTTTGCAGAAAGTACTCGCTACTGAGAATGTGGGCCTAAAAATGCTTCGGCTACGCACGTTGGCCGAAGACCATCCCGAGATCAATGAACTCTTGCCCGGTGGGGCGGACGATGTGATCCGGCTTCGGCGATTTGCTGAGGACGAAATCGAGGCCCGTTTCGAGCGTGTTTCAGGCGTTTCGCAGTCGAATGTCATCGGTGGGTTAGAAGACGAGTTGCAGGTTGTCGTTAACCCCGAAGAGTTGGCAGCGCGGCAGCTTACGCTGACGCAGGTCCGCGATGTGCTCCGGGGGCAGAACAAGGACACCTCAGCAGGCGATTTTTGGGAAGGCAAACGGCGCTGGGTCGTGCGGGCGCTCGGCGAGTTTCACTCCCCCGAACAAGTCGAAAACCAACTCTTGACGGTTCGCGATGGGGCACCCGTTTTCGTCCGCGACGTGGCCGAGGTCCGATTGGGTTTTAAGAAACCTGACGGCTTGGTACGCCGTTTTGGTGAGTCCAGCATCGCGATCAACTGCATCCGCGAAACGGGTGCGAATGTGCTAGATGTCATGCGGGGGCTAGCAGGGGTCAATGAGGAGCTCAATTCAGAAATCCTCCACCCCCGCGGTTTGATGCTCACACAGGTCTACGACGAGACCGACTATATCAACTCTTCGGTGAATCTCGTTCGGCAAAATATTTTCATCGGTGGCGCGCTAACGATGATCGTGCTGATGTCGTTCTTGCACCTCGGAGTAAAAACGCTGCTGGTCGCACCGCTCATTTTGGCGACGGCGCTGGCGGCGGTATTTCTCTCGCCGTGGTGGTTTGTGGTCAGTCTGGCCCTGGTCATCGGCGCGGGCTTTGGTTTCGCTCGCGGGGCGCTGGTGGTGGGGCTCTGTATCCCCATCAGCGTGATTGGCACCTTCCTAGTGCTCGGCACCTTGGGGCGTTCGCTGAACGTGATCAGCCTCGCTGGCCTGGCTTTTGCGGTGGGCATGTTAGTCGACAATGCTGTCGTGGTTCTGGAAAACATCTATCGCCGCTACTCACTGGGCGAACCGCCCTTCACAGCTGCGGTGCGCGGCACCCAGGAAGTGTGGGGGGCAGTCGTATCCTCGACACTTACGACCATTGCTGTATTCCTTCCCGTGGTATTCATCCAAGAAGAAGCAGGCCAACTGTTCCGTGATATCGCCTTGGCGATTAGTGCCGCTGTGGGGCTCTCTCTGATAGTCTCGGTCACGATGATTCCCACTGCGTCGGCGAGACTTTTCCGGCGTGGGCGCGATGGCGATCAAAGACAATCGCCGCTGGTAAGCCGCATTAACGCCTTCGGCTCGCGATTTGTGAACATGATCGTTGGCCTCAATAGTTGGATTCTCGAGAGTAGACGGCGGCAGGCGACAGTCCTTGCGCTGCTAGTTGGCTCGGCGATCGGAGTGAGTTGGTTGCTCTGGCCGCGTGTGGAGTATCTGCCCACGGGAAATCGAAACCTCGTGTTCGGCATCGTCTTGCCTCCCCCTGGCTACAACCTCGATCAACTCATGAGCCTCGGCGAAATCGTGGAAGACGAGTTGCGACCCTATTGGGACATCGACGACGAGACCGACCTCGAATCGCTCGATGGCCCCGCGATCCGTGATTTTTTCTTTGTCGTCCGTGGACGTTCGGTCTTCCTCGGTGTAAGGGCACTCGACCCGTTGCGGTCGCCCGACCTGGTGCCCTTGATTTCAGGCATCGGTTCCAAACTGCCTGGCGCTTTCGCTGTCGCAAAGCAATCGAGCCTGTTTGAAGATGGACTCACCGCTGGGCGTACGATTGACATCGAAATCACAGGACCCGACATAGAGAAGCTCGTTGCCCTGGGTAAAAAAATATTCACTCCCAAGCAATTCGGTGGATTCGAGATCACCGGTTTCTATCAAGGCGTGCAAGCGCGGCCCGTGCCGAGCCTTGACCTGTCGAGCCCAGAAATCCATATTTCACCGAAACTGCTGCAAGCGGCGGAGATGCAAGTCAGCTCATCGGAGCTGGGCTTCACAATCGATGCGTTAGTCGATGGAGCGTACGTCGGCGATTACTACCTGGGTGGCAAGAAAATCGACTTGGTCGTGCGGGGTGAAGATCGCTACACCCAAGAAACACACAAAATCGGTGCGGTGCCAATCGCCACGCCACTAGGACAATTAATTCCGCTCAACGCGTTAGCTGATGTGAAAATGAGCAGCGGCCCCGAGCAACTCAACCACCGTGAACGAGTTCGAGCGATTACCGTCGAGGTCTCGCCGCCGCCCGATGTGGCGTTAGAAGATGCCATGCAGCGCATCCGCGATGAAATTGTCATGCCAATGCGGGACAGCGGCGAACTCGCGGGTGGCTACCAAGTCATGCTCGCTGGCACGGCGGACAAGTTGAGCGAAACTTGGCAAGCGCTGCGCTACAATGTCCTGCTGGCGCTATTGATTACGTACCTACTCATGGCGGCTTTGTTCGAGTCGTGGCTCTACCCGCTGGCGATCATCTTCAGCGTGCCACTGGGTGCGGTCGGTGGGGTGTTGGGCCTAGCACTGCTAAACCTATTTGTATTGCAGCCGCTTGATGTACTGACCATGCTCGGCTTTGTCGTGCTGATTGGCACGGTAGTTAACAACCCGATCTTGATAGTTCACCAGTCGCTGCATCACCTGCGCGAAGACGGCATGCCTCGCCGTGAAGCGATCCTTGAAAGTGTCCGCACGCGAATCCGCCCCATCTTCATGACCACCACCACTACGGTCCTCGGGCTCACACCGCTAGTGCTGTTCCCCGGCGCCGGCAGCGAACTCTACCGTGGCCTGGGGAGCGTCGTGCTGGGAGGGCTGTTGGTTTCCACGCTGTTTACGCTGGTGCTCGTGCCAACGCTGTTTAGTTTGCTGTTGCAGATATTCGTTGGCGAGAGTACGCCAACGGCGATTGAGAACAACAGCCGAGGGCCAAATTCTGATCAGGCCTTTCCCCCGGTGCAATCGATGGGTGCTGTTGGCGCACCGGCTCCGCGGTAGCAACTTTGCCCCACTGCAGCTTGAGCGCGAGGTCGCCTACTCCACGGGGTTTGATCAGTAACGGAACAGAAACAGATATTAAGCAGCAACTATTCACACGGAAATGGGCCATTTCGACCGAGTTGTCAGGCCGGGAAACCCAATCGGAGGGTCTCTCGCTTGTGGAAACTGACTGCCGAAGGCCGCTATACTAGAACGAGTTCTAGTCACAATAACTCACCAGCAACGTCGTAAGTCAATAGCACCGAGCGTCAGAAAACTAATGCAGATCAGGCACTATTTTTTGATGTTTGGTTTCTTCCTGGCGATGTTGGGGCAGCTTGCCCCTATGACTCTCATGCGAGAGGATTTTAGTCCCTGGTATATCGAGTATGCGACCGTGCTGGGAATGTTATCCTATTTCGTCTTTTCTCCTGCCTTACTTGGTACGGCACTGCTTGGGAAGACGGGCATTATTGAACAAGAGAGTACTTGGGTGGGACACTGGATTTTTAACGTTCTATGGCTCCTGCTTCTTTGCTATTTCGCATCTCGAATCAGATTCAGTGGGCCTATTTCACCAACCCAAAAAGCCACTTGAGCGGCGAACCTTCGAGCTTGGAATTGTTCCTGATTTCCAATGAGGAGAGTCCCTTCTCCGCTGGAAACTGGATTCCGAAAAAACTACACTGGATGATGAAGCTGCGGCAGGTTCGCTAACTGAGGAACGGTGTGCTTGCACCCGTCTGTGGCTCAATCAAGAATGGGTGTGAATCGGTCCTTGTCACGCCAAATGAGGAAATCTGCAATGAACGTTGACAGAGCCAAATCAACTTACGTAGCAGCACTGGAATGAACTCTGCACTCTATTACTTCAGCTTAGGTAGCTTTCTCTTGTTACCGGGTCTCCTGCTCAGCATTCGCTATTTCCACCCATGTAGAATGCCCTGGTGGGCCGTTGCGGCCTTGCTTACCGTTGCCGGATGGGTGCTCGTTAACGGAACGGTGTACTTTGGATTTAAACATCTAGGAGAGATGATTGAAAGCCACCCCAATCCACCTGAAGAGTGGATGGAGCAGTACGTTTCAGACGGAGCCCCTCGTGTTTTTGCAGCCATTCTAGGCTGGCTCTATGGACCAATATATTCAATTCCGTTCTTCCTTTTTTTTGGAGTTGTATCAAAGCTTAGCGTTAGGAAGGACGAAGCATCTGCGTGAAACGGCTGCCTGTAAATTAGCAGATTCCCATTCTGAGATTCCACAAGCGGTGTGAACAACCGCTTGCGGCAACTGCTTCATCTCTGTCTCGGAAAACGAGCGAGTTTTTAGTCGATATGCTACTACCAGAAATGGGGAGCGTTTCTTAGGCAGTATCTGTGGAGAATAATGCGGTCCTGAGCGTAGGATTTGGTTCCCTTACTGCTCAAGCCTACTCCACAGAGAAATTCAGCACCGTTTGCGAACGATACACTTCTCCTGGCCGCAAGAGAGTTGACGGGAACTCCGGTTGGTTTGGGCTGTCGGGGTAATGCTGGGGTTCGAGACAGAAGCCCCCACGGTGGAGATAGGGCTGGCCCGATTTGCCCTTGAGTCGGCCATCGAGATAGTTGCCCGTGTAGAACTGGATGCCTGGTTCCGTCGTGTGAATTTCTAGCACACGTCCCGAGGTCGGTTCGTGCACGCGGGCGGCGAAGGTGAGCCCCGTTGCTTCTCCGCCCTTGTCGAGTACCCAGTTGTGATCGTAGCCCAGCCCGAACTTGAGCTGTTCGTTGTCTTGCCTGATGTCGCGGCCAATCGCTTTCGCGGTCGTGAAGTCAAACGGTGTCTCGGCGACCTCCGCCAGTGCGCCCGTCGGAATCGCCGTCGCGTCGGTCGGGGTAAAACGCTTTGCATTTAGCGTAAGTTCGTGGTCGAGGATTGTGCCGTTGCCTTCGCCTCGAAGGTTGTAGTAGTTGTGCTGGGTAAGATTGACCGGCGTGACCTTGTCGGTCGTGGCGTGATAATCGACGACTAGCGAGTTGTCAGCTTGCAGGGTGTACGTGACCTGCACTTGTAAATTGCCGGGATAGCCTTCTTCGCCGTCTTTGGCCAAATAGGAAAGGGTAACTCCGTTGTTGTGGTTGCTCAACTTGGCATCCCAGACGACTTTGTCAAAACCGATGTGTCCGCCGTGCAAGTGATGTGCGCCGTTGTTGGTCGTGAGCTGGTACTGGTTGCCATCAATGGAAAACTGCCCGTTGGCAATGCGGTTGCAATACCTCCCCGCAATGCAACCAAAGTAGGGTCGATCGACAGCGTTGATGTAGTCCTCAACACGATCGTACCCCAACACGACATCGGCTCTGTTGCCCGCGCGATCCGGCACGATTAGCGAAGTGACGGTCGCACCGTAGTTGGTGATCTTTACCGTAACACCGGAAGCATTCTCCAGTGTATAAAGCTTGATCGAGTCGAAGTCATCGACTTGCACGTCAGCAAAGGCAATCCTGCACAGCGGACCGCCAAGCAACAACACGAATAGCGCGAGCACTCTCATCGCATGTTCTCCAGAAACAGAGATGTTTTACAACACCGAGCCGCGACCGTTAGGGAGCGAACAACATATTTTTGACCCAGGTAGACGCCCCCTGATGGTCGCGGGCCGGAAACTGCCTCAGAATACTCGCACTACACCAACTTGCTCAACTCCCGTGGCACGTCGCCTTCGGGGGTGGCGTCGTTGTCGATGTCGAACCATTCTGGCTGGAACTCGATTCGGCGTTGCTCTTCGATGGCAATATTCGTGGTGAGCGCGATAATGGCATCGGCCATGGCGACCTTGGGATTGCATTTCGGTTGGTTTTCGGGCGAAGGGTTGCGAATGCACCAGGCCCAGTGCTCAATTTCCTCGCGGTAGCCGCGACTCACATCGACGGGCGTGGCCGCAGCAGCGATCGCCGCTTCCTGGCCGCCGCTTTCGGTTGTGTCGAGCTGTGGGCCGCTCTTGCCGTCGGCGACTTTGATCTTGGTGGAGGTACTTGAACCCTTGTAGAGCATGACTTGACTCTCACGCTCCAAGATCAGCGTGCCCTTCGTGCCCATCACGACTTCCCCATAGCCACCAAAACCGTTGCCGTTGATCGACGAATACGTCACGCCAATAATCTTGTTGGGATCGGCAATCTCGCCATCTTTCTGATCTTTCTTGTAGTAGCCTGGGGCAGGGAACTCGTAGGTGGCGTAGACATGATCGTCCACTTGACGGTCGGCTGGGAAGATCGAACGGCTGCCCGAGGCCTGCACACTGAGCGGATAGACCTTGCTGCCATCGGCATTTTGAGAGCTGATGAAAATGCTGGCCGCGTCGAGTTGGTGACTGCCTAATTCAGCCATGAGACCCGCACCTGTCCGATTCCAGAGGCGCCAGCGAATCAACTCTTCCAGAGGGGTGATAACACTTCCTGAACCGTTGTCGAGCGTCATCTCTTGGTAGCCGTAATCGCGTGCCTTGACAGAATGGTCCGCCAATTGAGCTTCGACTTGATCGACGCGCGCTTGCCAAAGCTCTACGTCTTTCGGATTTCCTAATTTCTTCGCTTGGCCGAGCTTGCCCTTCCAACTACGCAGCTTCGCGCGAAGCGGGTGCTTGGCCGCCACCTCGGCGATTGCCGCACGGCCCTTTTTCTTTGCTGCGTTGATGGCCAAATCGTAATCGCGCTGGGAGAAACCTGCGTCTTCTGGGAGTGGTGGTTTCCAACTATCGCTTCCCGGCATGTTGCCACGGTGCCATTGGGCGCGGATGTGGTGCACGTCGCCAATGAGACCGCGTCGGATGGTATCGACCGCGTTGGCGTAGAGGATGCTGTAGTGCCGTTGATGACCCGTGGCGAGAATCATGCGTTCCTCTTCCGCAACGCGTGCCATTTCCTTGCACTGCGCGACGGTCTGCGCCATGAGTTTTTCGGTGAGTACGTGTTTTCCCTTACGCATCGCTTTGATCGCAGCGATGTCGTGCAGCCACAACGGCAGGGCGATGATCACCGCTTCGATGTCGTCGCGTTCGAGCATTTCCTCGTACTTGCCCGTGTAAACGTCGATCGCGTCCTTCGCTTCTTGCACGCTTTGCCAACCGCGATCTTTCTTGTAGACGTCGTACAAGCCGGGTCGAGCCTTCTTAGCACTCGGGCTGTAGTAATCGCCGTGGAAAGCACGGTAGATGTTGTAAGGCCGAATATCGGCGATGGCGACCACGTCGACAAAGGCGGGATTGATTGCGCCGATCAGCACACTGCCTTCGTCGCCGGTGCCAATGATCCCTACGCGCAGCGGGTCCTCAAGTTTCGCACCATAGCCAAAGTAGGCCGCACCCGCCCCGGCACCCGTTGCGCCAACCGAGGCGACGGTCCCCAACAGGAAATCGCGGCGGGTAGTGCCGATGGCTTGGTTGAAGTTTTGCTTGCCTATCGATTTTTCTTCGGGAGTGAGGTCCATAGCTTCTTATCCTTTGCTCCTGCGACTCTTATTCCACAAGCCACTGAGCAGATAGTCGATTCCCGGCAGACGCCAGGGGCTGCAGACCAACAAGGTCAGCAAGGCCGCACACTCGACAAGTTGGTAGTAGAAAAAATCAGCCCGCGCCCCCGCCACCCAGGGCATTTGGGTCACCATGACCGAAACGAGAAACACGATTCCGCCCAGCGACGCCAATCGAGTGAATAACCCCAACAGCAGGCAGGCGCCGACACCGATGATTAAACAAGTCACGCCCACGTTGAGCCAATGCAACCGACGCTGCTCGGGAGAGGTAAGTGAGGCTTCGACTTGAGAAAGAAAATTAGCGTCGGCACGTTGCTCTTCAGTCAAAGTGCCGCGGAGGTCGTTGTTGAAGCCGCGTTCGATGCCGCTCACCTCGTTGACTAGCCTATTCCCAATGCCGCCGGTTTCGGAGCGTTTCGCGGCAACTCGTTCCGACTCGAAGGGGACTTCCTTGGCACTTCCAAATTTTTCCATCTGCTCGAGACGCCACAATTCGTGGCGATATTCGGCGATGGACTCCGACTCCCCGCCTAAGAAATCCGCTATTTGTTGGTGACGCTCGATAAAGTGCTTGGCTGCGATCTCCGCTTGCTCTTTGCTGATGCCGGACAGATCGGTGTAGTTTTTCAATTTGCCGCGGAGGCCTTCGACGACATTTTCAGCCCACGCTTTGTAAGGGGCGAAGTCTGGGATTTCGATGGGTACTGGCTGTTTCTCTTTTTTCGCCTGAGTTCTCCTTGTTACATAGTCGTTTTGCCAGTCTTGCTGGGCGAACGCATCCTCGGAACTCAATGGCTTGGACTCTCGAGGAGTCGCGAGCGTGTTTTCCCAATCGTAGAAACCCGGCAGTTGTTTCTTGTACCAACCTGCAAAGGGCCCCGTGGCGTTGCGAAAAACGATTTCTGTCTTGGCGGTAAACTCGGGGTTGAGGCTCCACTGCTGATCAGCTTTGTCGTAGACCAGTTTCTTCGTACCTTCGCTGAAGAAGTGCGTGCCAATGCAGAGTCGCAACACCAGCAGCGCGGCAGCCAACTTCCACGCGCAGCAAGTGCCGGATGCACGAGCGTCGTCACTTTCCAAGGTCATGGTTTTGTAACTCACGGAATAAGCCACCTCGTAGGAAGGCTCGGTAGGGGTCTGGCAGCGAACTTCCCAGTACCTCTGGAACAAGCGGTTAGTGACGATAACGCTAACAATATTCATACCCGAAAAGAGCTGGCCCGCGAAATACGCGAAAGGGCGCGAAACGCAATGCATCAGTCATGAAATCAAAGTGGCGCCGTTGAAGTTTGAATTTTGGGGCGAGTCGCCTGATGCCTGGCTACTTTCGCGATCTTTCGTGTGTTTCGCGGGCATCTTGCTGCTAGTATTTACAGTTTGAGTAACAATAGTAGTGGCTTTATTGTAATTGAAGCAAGTCACGACCTCCAGGGGACGCAGCGAGATTTGCATGGTTCCAGGGGGCAGGTACGGAGGGCATTCTCGAGTGGCATTCGATGCGTAGGCGATCCCGGTGACCAAAGCGACATTTTCTGTAGAATCCGCCGAGCCAGAGTGTCGATCCGTGGGCATGGGTCCTCGTCGTTTTCTGAATCCCCCCTCCTCGTGGCCGCAGCTGCCGCAAGTGGCCAATAATAGTTGCTGAAATCAATCGACGAATGCGATACAACAGGTTGAATTTGGCACGTAGTGGGCTTTTGCAGTTGGTGCACCGCTGCCCGCCACCGAATTCTCAATATTCGATGAGTTTTGCCATACCATTCAAAAAAACTACCCGCAATTGCCAAGCCATAGCGGAACTTGCGTCGCAAAATAAGCGAGATTTTGGAATAAAAAAGCGCGTTCGAGTGAGCGTTGCGGCAGTCGCAGTACAAAGGACATCCCCATGGACTGAGTCGGTGAGGAATGACTTTGTGGAGAAACAAGGCATCAAGTTGCGCTTTGGCTAGAAGGGAAATTCGCGGCTACAATTCCATTGGTCTGTCCCACGCCCGTCGCTCGTAGTCCTCCAAAAAAGGTACGGCACCATCTTATGCGCATTGTTCTCTGCTATCCCGTCGAAAGCCGGCATGTCGAACTAATCCAAGCCGCTTGGCCGGGAGCGGAGATTGTCGATGCGGGGCAGGAGCGGGTTGCCGAGGAGTTGCCCTCTGCTGACATCTTCTGCGGGCATGCCAAGGTGCCCGTGCCGTGGGATGAGGTGGTTCGTGGTGGCCGATTGCAGTGGATTCAATCCTCGGCGGCGGGTTTGGACCATTGCCTGGTCCCCAGTGTGATCGCCTCGAAGATTCCCGTTTCCAGCGCGTCCGGCGTGTTGGCCAAGCAGGTAGCAGATCACACTATGGCGTTACTGGCAGGTATTCTGCGCAGCTTGCCCATGTTTTTTCGCGCTCAACAAAATCGCGAATTCATACGCCTGCCAACGCGTGATCTACACGGCGCAACGGTCGGCATCGTCGGCTTGGGTGGTAATGGGCGCGTGCTTGCACGGATCTTAAAGTCGTTTGACACGACAATCTTGGCTACCGATTGGTTCCCTGATCAACCGGCAGAGTCTGTTGACGAGCTGCTGCCAGCCGATGCGCTCGATGAGATGCTGCCGCGAGTGGATGTATTGATCCTCACTGCTCCGCTGAATGACCATACTCGTGGCATGATCGACGAGCGGAGGCTCAGGTTGTTGCCTGAAGAAGCGGTCCTGATCAACGTTGCTCGGGGGCCGCTCGTGGTCGAGCAAGATTTGGCCCAGGTGCTCGCGGGGGGGCATCTGTGGGGGGCGGGCGTGGATGTGACGGAAGTTGAGCCTCTGCCAGCGGACAGCCCACTCTGGGACATGCCGAACCTCATCATTACCCCACATGTTGGGGGCCAACGGGCGAGTCGGATTGACGACATGACCCGACTTTTTTGCGAGAACCTTCGCCGTTTCCAAGCGCGAGAGCCGCTCTTCAATTCCGTCGACAAGACGCTGGGGTTTCCCGAACCGAGAGCCCTTTGGACTCCGCAAAAGTAGTGCATGGGCCTGGTCTCGATGAAGGTGGCCAAAATAGCGAACTGGACTCGTGTCACGGGGTCTGAGTATTATCTAAGCAGGTGATCACCCTGCAGCGCTCCCTCAACTCCTGCCACGCCTTCCCTCCTGGTGCTCCCCTCACACCTTGGCTATGAGCCTGGCGTACGACCCTTGAATAGGCAACCAGATGAATCCCTCGACGACCATACTGCAAGGAACACGGACGGTTTCCTTCACGGGCGAGCCTCCCAAGCGTTGTCCCAACGATCTCTTCGAGCGTTACCAACTCATCCTGGACAAACAGTACATGGGTTGGACCGAGCACCTGCGTTTTCGTCGCTTGCTGGGGACCGGTGGGCAGGGAATGGTTTACCTCAGCGACCGTCGCGGCTCTGACGGCTTCACGCTGCCTGTAGCGCTCAAGGTATTTTCTCCTGAGCGGTTCGCCAGCCAGACGGACTACGATCGTGCGATGGAGCGCATGTCGCAGGTGGCCAGTCATGTCGCGAAAATTCAGCACGACAGTTTGCTCGACGTACAAAACTTCACCTCGCGGCACTGCATTCGCATCATGGAGATGGAATGGGTGGATGGCTACGACCTGGACCAATTGCTTACCCCTTCGATGCTGGTCCGCGCGAAAGAGCGGGTCAGCGAACGGCGTTGGACGTACATCAACAATGTCATCGCCACGATGGGGCCGGTGCGCCCAAGCCTGCAGCCAGGCATCGCCGTCGCGATAATTCGGCAGTGCCTAGCAGCATTGGCGGCGCTGCATCGTGAGGAGATCGTTCACGGCGATCTCAAACCTTCGAACATCATGGTCAAGCGCACCGGCAACCCGAAGATCGTCGACATCGGCTCGGCGCTCGATTTGAACAACATGCCCGAGCAGCGGACCTGCACTCCTCAATATGCAGCCCCCGAGATGCTTGACCGTAACGAGTTTACGCCTCGCTCAGACTTGGCGAGCCTGGGCTATGTGCTCATTGAAATCCTCGCGGGGCGTCCACTGTTCGCCGGTTTGAAAAGTCTGGCCGAGTTACTCGAAGCAAAATGGACGCTGCCGCAACGCTTGGATGAGATTTTGCCCCCGCACGTCTGTGACAGCGACCTGCTCATGGCAATTTGCCGCCGATTGATTGCCCCGGATCCCGAGCTTCGCTTCTCCAGTGCCGAGGCTGCCGACACCGGCAAGAATGGCCTCGCCGAGTTTCAGCGCGCGCTGGTCATCGGCGACCTCGCCAGCGAGTACGAAAACGAACTACGAGTCTGGCTGGAAGAGCTGGATTGAGCTCGTTCAGTCCTCTCCTCGCGCGCTAAAATTTGCTCGGCGCAGTCATTCCAAGTAGGATTGTCGTCCATCGCAATTCTCTGAAGCTCGACAAAGCGATTATCCTGTTCTTGCTGCAACCTTGATGGACAAGAAAATGTTGAAAAATTGGCTGACTGCGGTGTGCGCTTGCTTGTTGGTTACTCTCATGGCCCTCGCAACACGGGCCCAGACTGTTGTTTACTCGAACCAGAGTAACGTGCAAAACTTTTCCAGCGGTTTTTCGCCGACCCCCGTTATCTGGGACGACTTGCAACTCACCGGTGGAGGGAGGCTCAGCGAGATCTCGATCCTTGCTCAGGCTTCAAGCGGCGGTTCGCAAAATGTCTCTGGATACATTGACTTGCGATTGTTTGACGAGACCTTCAACCAGCCGCAGGGCGAACCGCTGGGGCTGATCCCTTTCGACGACGAGTTTGATTCCGTGCCGGGTAGCTTTCAGGATCGGCGAATCGACATCAATCTCACCAACTTAGATTCGCTGGGAATTAGCCTTCCTGCAAGTGGGCGAATCGGTGCGGGCGTCTTTTTAGATGGTAGTGGCTGGACGTTCGCCGGTGCCGGACCGCCGGAGGTTGGAGCCAGTCCAGGTGGGAATTGGCTGGACAATTCGTTCTTCGAACGTTCCGATTCAGGGGGAGATTTCGCGTGGAAGGTCTCCGTGGCCGACGCTGTCGCGACAGGACCCGGCTTCGGCAATTACAATGTTTTCGAGACAGCACTAGCGACCCCAGACCATTCCACTTCTAACAGCGGGAATGGGGTGAATGACGATTTCTTTACAGGAATCGGGTTCACTGTTGAGCGCACGACTCAGGTATCTCAGGTCGGCGCGTTTCTGCGGTCGGGATCTGGCAATGTGTTTGCAGCCATCGTTGAAACCGATAGCCAATTCGCTAAGCCCGATCTGACGGGGGGGCGAGTGCGTGGGACAACACTTCTCGAACTTTCTCCCACTTCTCCAGGCACGGACGTGGTCGGCAATCTTGAACTGACGCTCGAACCAGGTAGCTATGCACTCGTACTTGGCTCGGGAATGTTTGGAGCGGACGGCAGTGCTTTGCTGCGGGATAGTCACATTCCCAATGGAAGCTGGACGGAATACTCGCTTCGACAGTCCGACAATGAACAGTTCTTCCAGGCGGGGACCAAGCGAATGTTTGTCATCGCAGAGTCTTCCCCTGGAACGGTCCAAGTCAGGCCAACCTTCGACGTGCAAGCCGAGGTCATCAACGGCCCGCTTTCTGAAGATTCCGAGGTTCGACTCATCGACGGAGACTCAGGGATTTTCGTCTCGCCCTCCTTCGACGAGGAGGATCCCGATCGGCTTGCGGTACTCGAATTCTCGCTAGAAGATGTCCCTGCCAGGCGGTCGATTAACTCGGTCACGCTTGAACTCGACCCGCACCAGTTCACACAATCAGGAGGTGAACCAGTTTCCTACAGTATTCTTGGCTACGGCGGCGATGGAACTCCACAACGCACAGACGTGCTGCTGCCTGAAACGATAGTCGGCGCAGCAAACATCGATTCGACTGGAATACAGTCGATCAGCATCGATCCACTGTTCGTCGAGAGCCTCGTGGGGCAGGCATCGCATCTGGGGCTAACCATCAGAGCAGAACAGTCCGAGTTCTTTGCATTTGGAACTTTAGAAGGCGGAGAATTTCGTGAAGCCCCGCTCCTCACCATTGGACTGGGGCCCGCCGGGGATGGCGATTTTGATGGGGACGGAGTCGTCGACGGCAACGATTTTCTGTTTTGGCAACGGGGTCAGTCACCCAATCCGCTCAGCCCGGAAGACCTTGCGCTCTGGAAGAGCAACCTCAATGCAAGCGGGCTGTCAGCGACAACCCTGGTTGCCGTGCCCGAGCCCGCGACCGCACTGCTGCTGGCATTGGCGATGTTGTTTTTTAGCCGTGGTTCACACCCCGCGTTGCAAACTGGATAGGTTTTCTAGACCTAGCGCTATTTTTTCCAGCGAAAGGGATTGCCCATGCTACGTTGGTTTTTTCGCAGCCGACTGGACGCCGAAGAGAAGAAACTGGGCGTGTCGATGGACTATCTGCGTCACGTACTGGAGGTCTCACCCTCGGCTTTCCTGCGGTTCGCCAGCATCATGCCATTTGCCAACAGCCGAAAGGCTTTGCCAGCAACTGCTTGGTATGTGGCCCAACTGACGGCGCTGAAGCACGAAGATTGTGGACCGTGTTTGCAGATCGGGGTAAACCTTGCACGCAAGCAGGGCATCGATGCCACGCTCGTTCGCAAGGTGCTTGCTGGCGATGTCGAGGAGATTACCGCCGAGCTGGCCGACGTCTCTCGGTTCACTGAGGCAGTGTTGCAACAGTCGGGAGAAGCTGAGATCTTACGCGATGAACTCCGACAGCACTACGGTGAGCGCGGCCTTGTCGAAATCGCTTTCGCTATTGCCAGCAGCCGTATTCCGCCGACAGTGAAACGTGTGCTCGGTTACGCCCGCAGTTGTAGCGAAGTCAAAGTTGAGCTTTAGCGGTTGCTGATTGCAGCGGAATGCCTACTGTAGCGGCGGCGCCTACAAGTATTCAAAAGCGCCAACCCACCGCATGCCAAAAGTGCTACCGACGTTGGCTCTGGAACTGTTGCCGTTGCTAGGGCCGGTGGGTTCCAGGCACCCAGCAATATGCCAAGGTCCAATCCATCCACAGGATCAGTGCCGTTGAGTTCGCCCCCACTGAGGGGAACGCCATTCATTTCAAAATTGCCCAGCAAGATGCCGAGGTCCAAGCCATCGACAAATCCGTCGCCATTGAGGTCTTCTGCCTGTTGGGACGTAGTCGGTTCGAGCACGACGTCGTCAATGTACAATCCGTTGACAATGCCCTCGACCACGCCGGGGGAAAGTTGGAAGCGAAGCTGAACCGAATCGGCACCATCGGGAACATCGATATCATTGCGACCAAACGGCTGATAGCTTGTGTTAATGCCTTCATCGATGAGTTGGACGAGTGATTCGCCTTGGACGCCGCCACCGTCGCTGGCGTCCTGGTCGAGCCAAAGTATCTGATAGAACATATTGAATCCCTCGAAGTTCTCTGAATCGACCTTGGCAGCGAAGGACAGATTGTAGTTCTGCGTGTTGTCGATGCTTCCTACGGGCAGTACTTGCTCGAAGGTGAATATATTGGCTGAGGGGGTGCTGGCCGAAAAGTCCACTTGCATGTAGGCACTGAAATTTCCGCTCGCGGGCATGCTGTCGCTACGATTGCTGCTACTGAACTCCCCACCAAGGCCATTTTGAATCCAGTCGGTCGCATCGGACTCTAATCCTTCTTCGAAACCGGGGTTCAAAATGATGTTGGCAGACGAGTAGCCGGCAAATAGGCCGACTGACAGGCTGACTAGCAAGGTGGAAAATCCGCGAGAAGTATTCATAAGTAACCAAGTCTAAGGAGAAAGGGAAATAGGGGGGCAGACTGCTCGTGCACAGTTTCTGTAACAGTTACTTTATCAGGTGCATGAAGTATTGGCTAGCAATTTCTCTGTGGGTTTCTGCCCTTGCTCAAATGGGGCCACTTTGGGGCCTCCCACTCATTCTGCATAAGCTGCTCACCCCAGCATGGAGGGTTTCCATCCGCATTGACTACTCTCGCTGCGCGTGGCAGGTTAATTGTACGGCAACTTGACAGAGAACTCTGTGTTCTCGCAGCGTTTGCCTAGGGTGATCTTTATGGACAGAGGACTAAGCGATGCAGATTTGTAGCCTCGTGGCAGGGATATTGCTGGCCGGACAAGTGGGAAATGCCGTTGGGGATAGGTACGACTCTACGCTAGGCGGAGAGACAAACACTGCGGAGCTCGATCAGAGTACTCCGGCGGTAGACAAGTCCTCGGCCGTGCGACAGCCTGCTGCTGAAATTCCCTCGCGAACTGCGACGCCCTCGCGTCCCGCTGCCCCACCAGCCAAGTTAACGAAGGTCATCAAACCAGCAGATTTTCTGGAATCGCTGGCCAAGCCCATTGGCACGGAAACGCTGTCAGGAAGACCTTTGTCTCTGAGAGATGCCGTTCAGGGAGCACGAAACCGAGCTGATCAAACGCGGCGTATTCAATTCTACTGGGAGCTCTCGCAGGCGGTGGCGGACTACCGATTGTCTACCCGAGAACAGCTCGATCTACAAACACTCCGCAATGGGCTGGGGCAAGCAAGCGAGGCATGGACTACCGCCCAACACACCCTGGCCGCGCGGAAGCAGCTCGCTGAACATGCGGTGCAAGTGGCACAACTTCGTCTTCAGGAAGCTTTGGGGCGCACTAGCTCGAACGAAGTGCCCCTGCCCAGCGATTTGCCTCATTGCGGCGCTTATGAAACGAAGTTCGCACGGATTTTCCAAGGCCGAACTTCTCCCGAAGCGGAACAGTTGAGCCGGTTGCTACCACTCAGCCATCAACAACTTGAGCAGAGCGCTTCAGAGGCCGCCGGGGCTCTCGAGTGGTTAGACTTTGTACGGGGGCAACACGGGCCTCAGAGCAACGAGCAGCTACTACTCCGTTCCTTTGAGCAGCTCGCACTGCAGCGCAGGGCGTTTATCGCAACAGCTTACCGGTACAACGAGAACATCGCCCGCTATACAGAGCTGGCAGTCCCACAAGCGGTCAACACTGGACGCCTTGTGGCGATGCTGATCCAAACCGACCGTCAACCTGGCTCGGACCGGCAGCCCGGTTCCATTCGGCGGGCCACTGCCGAGGAACCGGCGATAGGTAACTCTGGGCGCTATAGGCCTCGCACCTTTGAAGAGGCAGAGCGCACCCAAACTCGGCGCATTCCAGCCCCTGGAAAGTCGGGAGAAAAACAGGACGAACGCTCCATCATGGTTAGTCCGTAACTCGGCCGATGGTAGAATACGCAGTAGGCAATTTGCCGATCGTCACCGCGTTTTTCCTCTCTAGCCCACCGCTCCTGCGATGCCTAACGCTTTAGCCCAAGCCAGACCGCATTCGATTGCGGAGCCATTTTGCATTGGTCCGTTGAAGGTCGATCCGCCGATTTTGCAGGCGCCCATGGCGGGATTTACCAACTACGCATTTCGGCAGATCGTGCGCGAGTTTGGCGGGGCGGGGTTGTTGGCAACCGAGATGGTAAATGCTCGTGGCTTCGTTTGGCTCGACGAGAACGAAGCGGAACACCCCGACCGCTTGTGGGGAGTCCAAGACGAACCTCGGCCGCTGGCTGTGCAAATTTGGGACAACCAACCCGAAACCATGGCCAAGGTCGGCAAGCGACTGGCAGAGGAATATCAGGTAAGCGTGGTCGATATCAATTTTGGCTGCCCGGTGCGTCAAGTCACACAAAAGGCTCATAGTGGTTCGTACTTGTTGAGTCAGCCCGAGCGCATGGGCCAGATCATTTCACAGGTAGTCGCCGCATGCGCGCCTACACCCGTTACCGCGAAAATTCGCCTCGGCTGTACGCGTGACCAAATCAACGCCATCGACATTGCTCAAGTTGTCGAAGGTGCCGGGGCCGCGGCGCTCACCGTACACGGTCGCACTGCCGCCGACATGTTTCGCGGCAGTGCGGACTGGGAGCGAATCGCGGCAATCAAGCCGTACCTGAATCGAATCCCGCTGATTGGCAATGGCGATTTAGATACGGCGGAGCGGGTCGTGGAGGCATTTCGTCGATATGACGTAGACGGGGTGATGATCGCACGGGCCTCGCTGAACAAACCATGGCTATTTGCCCAGGCAGCCGCCGCAGTACGAGGAGAACCCATCCCAGGGGACCCCAGCCTTGCGGAAGAGCGCCGGCTCTTGCTCCATCATTTCGACCTGGTCCGCCAGCGTTTCGGCGACCAGAAAGCCGCGGTTTTAATGCGGAAATATGCCTGCTGCTACGCCCAGGGCAGGCCAGGTGCCAGAGAATTCCGCAAGCAGGTCGCGACGATTCAGTCGGCCAGTCATTTTTTCGAGGCTGTGGAACTCTATTTCCCTGCGGATCCAACACATTCCAGCGAGATACCGACCTCACCGTGAAAATGAATGAGAGAACAAGCATTTCCCAGATTGATAAATTATGCGATCAGGAAAAACTTCGGCGTCCCGCAAAAAACCTTTGACATACCTGCAGAATTAGCAAATAATGCCGAAATGCCGTAGGTGCTCTATTGACTGTAGGCCCCTCGGTTGGCCTTGCGGCGCTCGAAGAACAAATCGCCAAGCGGCCTGATACCTGTAGAACACTGCCTCGTTATTTATTGCTACTCTAACTTTCATTGCTAATGACCAACTAAGAAGGACACGCTCATGAGTACACCAACAACGAAAGTTCTGGCCCTTGTGGCATCGTTGTGCCTCATCTCTTCGGTACAGGCTGGAACTATTGAGACCATCGACGCCCGAACTGGGTATGGTCTCACACCAGACGGCGCAGGTTTTCCTGCTTTCTTCGCCGGCTTTGCCGGTGGTACCTCTTACACCAACACCACCTCTTTCACCGATGGCGTGGTTCAAATGGACCTCGACATGACGGTTGAAGGTTTCGACTTCAACGGCACTCCAGCCAATTTGGTCGTTAGCAACACCGCGACTGGAATCGAAGTCGGCGTTGATAACATGCGGCTTGATACAGGCGAGCGAGTGAAAGTCACTTACAACTCAATCACTTTCTCAAACGTAGGTCCTGCACCGGCCGGCATGGTGGTTGATCCTTCTTCATACAATGCCATTCTCGACACGGTTCGTCTCACATCATACGACGTCGGCACCGACCAATACTCGTATGCTGGGGTTGGTACGGTCACCAATGCTGTTCCAATTGGCACTACCCAGATTGACCTGGAGATTTTCGAGCCGATCAGCGATGGCGATATGTTCAACATCACCGCAGTGGGTGGCGCGTTTCGTTTGCTGTTCTCGAGCCAACAAGCACAATACGAGACCATCCCCATTCCCGAGCCTGCAACGCTCGGTTTGATGACACTTTCTATGGTTGGTATCTTGGCTTCACGTCGCCGACGTTAAGCCCATTGCCTTCCTGAATCTTCCAAGAGCCGGTCAGCTTGCTGACCGGCTCTTTTCGTGAAGTCTACCTGAAGCCCCCAGCCCCCTCCACCATCCCTGGCTGCCAGGGCAAGCAGGCTTCCGACGGGGATCTACCACGAGTATTCTTAAACAAATTCTAGAGACTGCACCTCTCGGATCCGAAACTCATTGACAAAATATGAGAACTCGATAAAAATTCCGACGTGTGGCAATCGTGCCCAAATGCTTGGGCAATCTTGCTGGCTTTGTAACCACTCAATCTTTGTGAGAGTTCTACTGGGTCTATTCGCTTCAATTCTAAGTGATTTGAAACCGATCTCAGTAGTTTCGCTCGTTCAAAGATTCTCTCAGTTACAAAGGGCCGCAGTCCATGTCCACCAAGCTCTCTCTCGGCGTTTATTATCCAAGTTTGTTTCTCATAGCACTCATGGTTTGTCCAGCGGGCCAAATGGCATGTGCGGTCGATTTTCCCGCAAGAATTGAACTCGGGGGAGGTGCCGGCCAGTTTTTCGACCCCGCTTCCGGCTTCGTGGATGGAGTGGATACCACTCATACCAACTCGGTTTCTTTCAACGACGGGATCGTCCAACTGGATATTACGCTCACGGTCGAGGCAATCGGTGCGACAGGTAGTGCAGTACCAATCAACGTTGCCGCAAGCGCAGCGGGCGTTCAAGAGATCAGCAGCAACGACGATCGCATAAACGCTGAAGAGTCGCTGGTCGTGAGCTACGACCAGATTGTCTTTTCAGTCATCGGAACTCCCACCGTGGGAATGGTTGATCCTGCTTCCTTAGAAGCCCAACTCAGTACGTTTCGATTGTCAGCATTCGACGATGGTGTGGATTCTTTCACGTACACGGGAATCGGCGCCCCACCCACGGTATCAGTAGACGTTGCTGCCCGCCTCGCGACGCTTGATTTCGGAGACGAGCTTCAGGATGGCGACTCGTTCATTATTGCCGGCGGGTCGAACAGCGATTTTCGAGCCCAGTTTATTAGCAATCGGGGAAGCTACGATATTATCCCTGAACCAACAGTGCTTGCCTTGATGGCCGTGAGTTTGGTCGGCACGGTCTGTACTTGGCGCGAGCGGTAGTACTGTGGCAAACCGGGTCGATATGGTTGAGCGAGATCGGTAGAAACTTCTCTTCAAATGCCAAGCAGAACAGGCTGTTGCTTTATTTTATGGGTTTCATCTCGCCTGATTTGAGTTTGCCGATGTAGGTACCGGCGTGCTTGCTTACTACGCCTGACAGGAGAACCATTCCCAAAATGTTGGGAAAACCCATGCTGAAAAGCATCATGTCCGAGAAATCGATCACCGAAGAGAGCGAAACCATTGGCCCGACAACGACGAAGAAGACATACACGAATCGGTAGGGCCTGATTCCACGTTCACCAAAAAGGTACTCAACCGCACGCTCTCCATAATAGCTCCACGATATCATGGTCGAATAGGCGAATATCACCACAGCGATGCACAACAGCTTCGGTGCCCAATCTCCCAGAGTCGAGAATGCTGCAGACGTGAGTTCCACGCCCATTTCGTTAGAGACATCACCAGCAAATGGCAATCCGGTAGCCGGGTCGAGATTTGACTTGGTAATGAGGATAGTAAGGGCGGTCATCGTGCAGACAACAATGGTATCGATGAAGGGACCAATCATAGCGACAATGCCTTCGCGAACTGGCTCGTCAGTTCGTGCAGCGGCGTGAGCGATCGCGGCTGATCCTAGTCCAGCCTCATTCGAAAAGGCCGCTCGACGCGATCCTTGCAGAATTGCTACTCCGAGCAATCCTCCAAAGCCGGCCTCCATGGTGAACGCCTCGTAAAAGATGCTCGCGAACATCGCTCCGATTTCGTCAAAGTTTGAAAAGAGGATCGAAAGGCAGACAATACAGTAGAAAGCACACATGGCTGGCACCAGCTTGCTTGTCACCTCTCCAATGCGTCGAATTCCACCAATAATGACCAATCCGACCGAAACTGCCATGATGAGCCCAACGACCCAAGCTTTGTCGTCCGGTACACCAAACTGGTTTGACATGATGGTAAAGGTTTGGTTTCCCTGAAACATGTTGCCACCTCCAAACGCCGCGAAGACAGTAAAAATGGCGTACGCAGTGCCTAAGGCAACCCCTAATGGAGCGAGGGCGGGGAATCGATCCTTGATCCCTTGTTCGAGATATACCATGGGCCCCCCCAAGACTTTGCCGTCGGGTTTGACACATCGATAGTACTGAGCCAGTGTGCAGCTTGAGAATTTCATGCTCATTCCTAGGAAGGCCGCAACCCACATCCAAAAAATGGCCCCTGGACCTCCCATTGCAATTGCCGCCGCCACACCTGCGATGTTCCCGAGCCCAACTGTGGCTGACAAGGCCGAAGTGAGCGCCTGGAAATGCGAGACTTCGCCTTGGTCCTCGGGACGATCGAAACGACCTCGGATAACGTCTAGCGAATGGCGGAACATGCGGACATTAACAAATCCATACCGCAGAGTGAAAAACAAGCCCCCGAAGATAAGCACGAGCAATACAATCGGGAATTTCACACCGAAGCCGACCGGCACAGCGTAGAACAAGACTGCGAACAAGTATCCGACCAAAGTGCCAAAAGCTAGGTTGACAGCCCCCTGCCACTTGTCTGATTGCGAAGAATCGGCGTCACTCCAATTCTCGGACCACTTTTCTGCAAATGTGAGATCCTGGGCAGTCTCAGTCTGTACTGGGGACTCGGTTGTCAATTCCTGTGGGGATTCCTGGGCGAGGCACTCTAGATTAAAGATCATTGATAGCGCTATCGCTATCAGGGCTCTCCAGGTCCAATGGCAGGCTATTGGTTTCGTCATCGAGCGAAGGTCTCCTCCGGGTCGGCAAAGTCCAGTTGTCTCTGTTTGGTCAACACTAGCAGATTGTGACAGTGCACCGAGTCTACAGGAGCGGAGAATGTTGAAAGGGAATAATCGGCGATTCTTTTAGCCAATAAATCCAGCGGGGTCAACAGTTTACGGCAAGCTTAGCGGAATGGTTGTTTTTTTCAAACCACCCGTTGTCTTTAATCGTGAAGTTGTTATTATGTCTAGTGTTAAGTGCAAATGGCTTTGAGATCCAGCATGCTTAAAGAAGACACTAAAACAACCTCTGAATCCCTGTCTGACCGGTCCATCGTTGATTTTCTGCGTCGTGAGGGGGCTTGCACGATTAGTGACTTGGTCGGTTTCGCGGGAGTCACCGCTACTGCGATTCGGCAGCGATTGAGCCGGCTCATGGAGCAGGGATTGGTCGATCGGCAGTCCGAAGTGCGCGGCCGTGGTCGGCCAACGCACCGCTACTCGCTAACTGCCGCGGGGATGCGTACTTCGGGAGACAATTACGAGGACTTGGCCGGCGTGTTGTGGTCAGAAATTCGAGCCGTAGAAGATCCCGGCATTCGTCATGGACTGTTGAGCCGGATCGTCAGCCGAATGGCCGAGGTGTACCGATCGCAAATCGAGGGCACCGATCTGGTTGACCGTATGAAGTCGCTCGCCGGTTTGATGCAAGAACGCGACGTACCGTTTGAAGTCAGCGAACCTGCCGAAGGGCAACTTCCGGTGCTGACCGCGCTTGCTTGCCCCTACCCCGACTTGGCCGAGCAAGACCGGGGCATTTGCTCGATGGAGAAAATGTTGTTTTCCGAAATTTTGGGTGAGGGCGTCAAGTTGAGCGCTTGCCGCCTGGATGGAGAGAATTGTTGCACCTTTGAACCCAGCGTGAGCACTTGAGTCACTTCCTTAGCACAAGTCCTTAGCACAAGACCCCTAGCTGATAGACGCTCTTGAGCACGGATACTCCTAGCCACTTAAAACGAATCGTGTTACTCTAAGCTGTTTTTACCGGTTTCAATCAAGAGAACAAACACAGGAAGCGGTTATGAGCCAACCATGGATTGAAGGGCGTTTTGAAGAAAACGTCATAACTACCACTGTCGAACAAGCGATTAACTGGGCACGCCAGTCAAGCATTTGGCCGATGACGTTCGGATTGGCATGCTGTGCCATCGAAATGATGGCCGCAGGGGCAAGTCGCTACGACATGGACCGTTTCGGCGCAGGAGCTTTTCGGGCGACTCCTCGTCAGGCTGACTTGATGATTGTCGCAGGCACGGTGACCTACAAGATGGCGAGTCGTGTGCGGCGGCTTTACAACCTCATGCCCGATCCGAAATTCGTGATCGCGATGGGCGCTTGCACTGTCGGCGGCGGGCCGTATTTCAAGTATGGGTACCATGTGGTGAAGGGTGTCGATTTGGTAGTGCCTGTGGATGTGTACGTTCCCGGTTGCCCGCCCCGGCCCGAGTCGCTGCTCGAAGGCCTGATGCGAATTCAGGACAAGATCAAAGGCCACAAGATTGGCAAGACCGCCGGCACAGCAGGCACAGCTCTCTTGGGCCGCAAGCTGGAAGATGAACTTCCGCTGCCGCATCACAGTGGCTACGTCGCTGCCCCCGCGGACAATGAACCGGTTTACGATCATCAAAAAATCACAGGGTAACTGAACAGTCGTTGCACTACGGCTCGCGTCTGTCAGCGGCTCGCGTCTGTCAGCAAAATGAAACTAACTCGGCGAAATGTAGCTCGCCGGCTATTAGGACTTTCAAACTGAAACGAAACATGACTGAAACACTGAAAATCACCGACCTGCACGTCTCTGTCGAAGGCAAGCCAATTTTGCGAGGTGTGAACCTCACGATCAACCGTGGTGAAACCCATGCGTTGATGGGCCCCAATGGTTCCGGCAAGAGCACACTCGGCAACGCCATCATGGGTCACCCCAACTACGAAGTCACTAGCGGCAGCATCACTCTCAGTGGCGAAGATGTGCTCGAGATGGACGCTACGGAGCGCGCTCGCGGGGGCATCTTTATGGCTTTTCAGCGTCCCATGGCAATCCCCGGGGTCAAGATGGCTGACTTTCTCCGGCATGCCACAACCAACGTGCGAAACCCGGAGCGCAAGGAAGGCGAGGAGCTGATTCCCATGCGGCAGTTTCGCAAAGAGCTGACCGAGAACATGGAGCAGTTGAAGATGGATGTCGAGTTTGCCCGTCGCTACGTAAACGATGGGTTTTCCGGTGGCGAAATGAAGCGAGCCGAGATTCTGCAAATGGCCATGCTACGACCCAAGTTCGCTATTCTCGACGAGACCGATAGTGGCCTCGATGTGGATGCGGTGAAACTCGCGAGCCAGAGTATTGCAGAAATTGGTGGTGCCGAAATGGGCATCCTGATTATTACGCACCATGACAAGCTGCTCGACCAAAACGTTCCCGACTTTACTCACGTCATGCTCGGCGGCAAGTTGGTCGAAACCGGAGGCGTCGAGCTAGCTCGGGAGTTATACACGGACGGCTACGATCGCATCCGCGCTGCTTACCCCGAAGCCGCCGCAGCGGAAGAAGAGATGATCGAAGAAGCACAGCCCGTATAGCACGCTACGAACGAGTAGTGCGTAACAGCCCTCAATACGCTGTTACGTCGTTACACGGAAAACGCTTGATAACGCGCACCTTCCGGAACTTCGCTAACAGTAGTTTCGGCTCACAAATACCAAAGGTTTACTCATGGCTACCGACATCACACAAGAAGCGCCAGACAGCACCTCCGAGCATGATCCTGCGCTGGGTGAAATCAACAAGTACGATTTCATCACTCCCTCGCACGATGTGTTCAAGGCCGAGCGGGGTATCAACAAGGAAATCGTCGCACAGATCTCCGAGATGAAGGGGGAGCCGGGCTGGATGCGTGACTTCCGATTGGAAGCGTTCGAAATCTTCGAGTCGAAGCCGATGCCCAAGTGGGGCGGCGACATCGCGATCGATTTTCAGGACATCTACTACTATCTCAAGCCAGCCAACGAGCAGGGCAAGACTTGGGATGATGTGCCTGCCGAAATTAAAGACACGTTCGACAAACTAGGCATACCCGAAGCGGAGAAAAAGTATCTCGCCGGCGTCAAGGCACAGTTCGAGAGCGAGGTTGTCTACGGATCGCTCCAAGAGGACCTCGGCAACAAGGGCGTCATTTTCACAGACACCGACACGGCAGTGAAAGAGCACTCCGGCCTGCTTCGCGAATACTTTGGCAAGATCATCCCTTCGACCGACAACAAGTTCGCCGCGCTCAATTCGGCTGTATGGTCGGGCGGTTCGTTCATCTATGTGCCACCTGGGGTGAAAATCGATTTCCCCTTGCAGGCTTATTTCCGCATCAACGCGGAGCAAATGGGTCAGTTTGAGCGAACACTGATCATCGTCGACGAAGGTGCCGAAGTGCACTATGTCGAAGGTTGCACCGCGCCCATGTACACAACCGAGAGTCTGCACTCCGCGGTTGTGGAAGTGATGGTCAAGAAGAATGGCCGTTGTCGCTACACGACCATCCAAAACTGGGCCAACAATATCTACAACCTCGTCACCAAACGAGCCATGGCCTATGAAAACGCTCTTATGGAATGGGTCGACGGCAACCTCGGCAGCCACCTGACCATGAAATACCCTGCGGTCTACATGATGGAACCCGGCGCACGTGGCGAAATACTCTCGATCGCGTTCTCGTCCAAGGGCCAACACCAGGATGCTGGTGCTAAGGTCGTGCACTGCGCCCCCAATACCAAGAGCCGCATCATCTCCAAGAGCATCAGCAAGAACGGTGGGCGCAGTAGCTACCGTGGGTTGTGCAAAGTCGAAGACGGTGCGACCGAATGCAAGAGCAACGTGGTTTGCGACGCACTGATTCTCGACTCGGAGAGTCGGAGCGACACGTACCCATACATCGAAGTCGAAGAGCAGGATGTGCAAATCGAGCACGAAGCAAGCGTCTCGCGCATCGGCGAGGAGCAATTGTTCTACTTGATGAGCCGCGGCCTCACCGAGGCGGAAGCCAGTTCGATGATCGTCAGCGGGTTCATCGAGCCGCTGATCAAGGAACTTCCGATGGAGTACGCCGTTGAAATGAACCGACTAATCGAGCTGCAAATGGAAGGTAGCGTGGGTTAGCGGCGCATTCGCAAAGTAAAATTCATGAGTACAGTTTCTAATACCACTGCGGCACTCATTGCGGAACTCTCCACGATCCAAGGCAAAGCGGAGATCATCAAAGGAAGAGTCGTTCAAATGAGTCCCAGAGGAAGAAAGCCAGGCCGTGCGAGCGCTCGCATTTGTGCGAGTTTGCTAGCCGTTGAAAAGTCGGCTGGAGGATTTGCCTATCCTGACAACGTTGGCTTCCTGGTCGACCTGCCCCATCGCAAAAGCTTTAGCCCCGATGCCTCGTTTTCGACAGAGGCGCCCGACATGGACTTTGGCAAAAAGGCTCCGATTTTCGCGGCTGAAGTCCGCAGCGAGAACGAATACGTACCTACTGCTGAGAAAGAGATTAAGGCCAAGCGTGCTGATTACTTCGCCACTGGGACCCTGGTGGTTTGGGACGTCGATTCACTCAACGATGACGTTGTCAGAGTTTATCGGGCCAACGCAGCCGAGGAGCCAACCATTTATCGCAAAGGTAACGAGGCCGAAGCGGAGCCAGCCGTACCCGGGTGGTCCATGCCCGTCGATGAATTGTTTGACTGAACCAAACGAACCCGACATTTAAGCAAGAGACTGAAAAGACAATGACGAGCAGCACATTGGCTCCGGCCGGATTTTCTCAAGAAACTTTTGATGCCTTTCTCGCCTCGCGCGACGAGCCGAGCTGGCTGAGTGATTTGCGCCGCGCGGCGTGGAATCGGTTCTGCGAACTCGATATGCCCACTAGCCGCGACGAAGAATGGATGCGTACCGACATTCGTCTATTCAAGCTCGACCGTTTCGCACCAGCCACGGAACTTCCCCGAATCGATCCCCCGCGAGCATTGCTGGCTGAAGGCGTTGAGCTCGGTGGTCAATCCGTTTCCGTGGACAGCATCCCAGTCGAGAGTAATCTGAAAGAGAAATGGGCCAAGCAGGGCGTCCTCTACGGCAGCCTCGACAAACTCGTCGCCGAACATGGCGATGTGTTGCGACCCTACTTCGAGCGGAAGCTGGTTGACCCGCACTACGACAAGTTCTCGGCGCTGAACGCAGCGCTCTGGAGTGGCGGCTCGGTTTTATTCGTGCCCAAGAACACTTGTGTTGATGAGCCATTGCATTCGCTCTCGGTGTTGACCGACGGAGGCGTGGACCTCGGCAAGACGCTTGTCATTTTAGAAGAGGGTGCTGAGGCAACCTTGTTGGCCGAGACTGCCAGTACTGGTTCCGAAGCGAGTGGTTTGCACTGTGGTTCGATTGAGTTGATCGTGGAGAAAAATGCCCGGCTACGTTACGTGAATTTGCAAAACTGGGGAAGCAAGGTATGGCACTTTGCACATCAGATGGGTCACGTCGGCGAGGCGGCTGGTATTCAATGGACTATTGGCGCGCTTGGCAGTCGTTTGGCCAAAGTGAATCAGCACGTCGCGTTAACGGGCAAGGATTCCGAAGCCCAAGTGAATGGTGTCATGTTCACGCAAGGCAAACAGCACCTGTGTTACAACACCCATCAGCACCACATGGCCGAGTTCTGCCAGAGTGATTTGCTCTACAAGGGGGCACTGCAAGACGATTCGCGCACGGTCTGGCGAGGCATGATCAAAGTTGACGAAGCTGCCCAGCGAACCAACGCTTACCAGCGCAACGACAATCTGATGTTAGCCACCACGGCGCGTGCAGATTCCATCCCCGGTTTGGAAATCGAAGCCGACGATGTTCGGTGCACGCACGGAAGCACCTCGGGACGCGTCGATGATCAACAGCTTTTTTACGCCATGACCCGCGGCTATACGCGGCAAGAAGCGGTACGCATGATCGTGACTGGTTTTTTTCAGCAGGTTTTCGATCGCATCACGATCGAGAGCGTTCGCGAAGCCCTGGGTGAAGCGATTGGACAACGGGTTCGCGATCTCTAACGAACGATGAATGTGAATGACTGATTTTTTGGTGGCGGCGAAAACCTCTGAAGTTGCCGATCCTGGTTCGCTCCTTGTGGAAGTGGAGGACCGATTGGTCGTATTGGTTCACGCTGCTGGTCATTATTATGCACTCGATGACGTCTGTACTCACGATGGTGGACCACTCAGCGACGGGCCCGTGAACGCTGACGAAAAGACAATCGCTTGTCCTCGTCACGGTGCGAAGTTTGACATCGCAACAGGCGCTGCTGTCACGATGCCCGCCACGAAGCCGACGGTCGCTCACGAGGTAAAAATTGACGGCGACCAGATACTGGTTCGACTGAAAGATTGAGAGAATACCCATGGCTATTGCCGAAGACAAAGTGCGCGAAGCGCTCAAGCAAGTGATCGATCCCGAGCTGTTCGTAAACATCGTCGACCTTGGTTTGATTTACGAAATTAATATCGACGAAAAAGACGATGGCAAATCCAGCGTCGAAGTCGAGATGACCATGACCAGTCCTGCGTGCCCCGCGGGGCCACAGCTTCTGGGACAATCGAAAGATTTCGTCGGTCGATTGGAAGAGGTTGACGAGGTCGATGTGAAACTAGTCATGGACCCACCGTGGACCCCTGACCGCATGACCGAAGACGCCCGCGACCAGCTTGGTATCTTCTGAGCTTTTCTTTCGTGGGACCGTCCTACCATTTCTCCATGCACATATTCTTGTACGAGTGGATCACGGGCGGCGGACTTGTCGAAGAACCAGGAGCACTGCCAGCAACACTCTCGACCGAGGGGGCCGCGATGCTCACCTCATTGGCCGCTGACTTCGCCGCCATTCCCGAGGCCCGAGTGACCGTGCTTCGCGACATGCGGCTTGATCACGTTGTTCTGCCGAGCTGCGAGGTCATCGAAGTCCACTCGTCGAGCCATCGTGATAAAGAACTGGAACGACTCGCCGCGTTGGCGGATCACACAGTCGCCATCGCCCCTGAGTTTGACGACATTCTGTTGCAAGTTCTCCGGCTCTTGCGACAGGCTGGTGGGGAACTAACCGGCTGTTCCGACGAGTTGGTCGAGCTCACAACCAACAAGCACCAGACCGCGATACACCTCGCCCACTCCGGAGTCCCCGTTCCAGAAGCAGTCTTGCTCTCGGCTGACGAGGAAAAACTGCCGGCTACGTTCCCCTACCCGGCTGTGCTGAAGCCAGTGGACGGTGCCGGTTCGCAGCACACGCTACTAGTTGAGAGCCCGCAGGACGAACCGCCCCCCTACCCTTGGCCTCGCAGGCTGGAACGCTATTACCCAGGCACATCAGCCAGCGTGGCGCTGCTATGTGGCCCCAACCATCGCATCCCACTGCCTCCCTGCAGGCAGAAGCTCAGCAGCGACGGTCGGATGACTTATCTCGGTGGCTCGCTTTTGCATGAGCCTGAGTTGGCTCGGCGTGCGATGCAGTTAGCAGACCGCGCACTCGAAGCATTACCGCCTGCCTTGGGTTTCATCGGCGTAGACATGGTGCTTGGCAAGGCGGCAGATGGATCCGAGGATATGGTCATCGAGGTGAATCCGCGGATCACCACTTCCTACGTGGGGCTGCGCGCCGCGACCGATGATAATCTCGCCGCGTTGATGTTAGAAAATGCCGCCGGACGTGCGGTGAGTCCCCACTTTCACACCACGCGGCTTGAGTTTCTTGCCGATGGCTCGATCCTCAACCTCTGAATGTGACATGAGTTGGCTAGGGCTGGACATCGGCGGAGCGAACCTCAAGATCGCCGATGGGCGCGGATATGCGCAGTCGGCTGCGTTTCCATTGTGGAAGCAGCCGCTCCGATTGTCGACGGCACTTCAGAGATTGCTGTCGTCAGGCCCCCAAGCCGATTCTCTGGCAGTTACGATGACCGGCGAGCTGGCCGATTGCTTCGAAACAAAAGCGGAAGGAGTGGCTGCCATTCTTGCGGCTGTCGAGGAAGCGGCTGGTGGGCGCGAAGTGATGGTCTATCTTTGCGATGGGCGGTTGGTGCCGGTGCAAGCCGCGATGGCGGATGTCTTGCTCGCTGCGGCGAGTAATTGGCATGTGCTGGCAACTTTCGCCGCGCGGTTCAGCAATGGCGAATCAAGCTTATTGATCGATGTGGGCTCGACGACATGCGATCTGATTCCTAACGACGGCTCCAGCCCCTGCGCCAGCGGTAAAACAGACACCGAACGGCTTGTCTCAGGAGAATTGGTTTACACAGGTGTGGAGCGGAGCCCCGTCTGTGCCGTGATCTCGCACTTGCCTTGGCGCGATGCGCTGTGCCCCGTCGCGCAAGAGCTATTCGCTTCGACGCAAGACGCTTATGTCGTTCTTGGCGATTTGCGGGAGGATCCTGAGAATACCAGTACCGCTGATGGACGACCACGAACCAAGCCTAACGCACACGCAAGGTTGGCACGGGCGATTTGCGCCGATACGACGATGTTTTGCTGGGAAGACGCGGAGCGGGCTGCGAAAAGGATTCGCGACGCACAAGTGGAACTTCTGCTCCGGGCGGTGCAAAATGTTCTTGGCAAGATGCCAACTCCGCCAAGCACTATCGTACTCGCTGGGCATGGTGAGTTTCTCATTCGGAATCTGATAGCTCGACTGAATATCGACGCGCAGATGATTTCACTTTCCGCGGAACTTGGGCCAAAGATCAGCCGCTCTGCTTGCGCACACGCCTTGGCAGTCCTTGCACAAGAAAGCTGACTCGCATGAACCACTTGCCGATGCGCATTGTAAAAGTGGGCGGTAGCTTGTTCGATCTGCCCGATCTTGCACAGCGGCTCCGCCACTGGCTGGCCGATCAGCCACCAGCACACCACGTACTGCTTGCCGGCGGGGGTAAGTTTGTTGATCAGGTACGCGAGCGGCAGCGGAGTTCTGGCATGAGCGATACGGACGCACACTGGGCGTGTATCGATTGCATGCAACAAACGGCGAAAATGCTGTCCACGTGGCTACCGGGCACGCCACTGATATCGGACGAGCGACTACTCAGCAAGCGCGCGCATGATTGCAGCTATACCCTGTTCGACTCAGCAGACTGGCTTCGCCACCGTGAGCCCCAGGCTGCAGGCACGAAACTCGGTAAGAACTGGCAAGTGACCAGCGATTCTATTGCCGCGCGGCTCGCGATTGTGTTGTCTGCCGAAGAACTCTTACTGCTCAAGTCGATGAACCCAAAATCTTGCCAATCCCTGCAAGAATTGGCGAATTGCGGCGCAGTGGATGTCGGTATGCTGGCACTTGCTGGGGAGCTGCCCACGACTCGAATTGTCAACTTGCGTGATATCCCTCACAGAACGAGCGACGTACTTCCAGGTAGGATGAATGCTTAGCCCTCCGGTCTGTATTCGTCGCCTGAATTGGAGATTTTCCCATGAACCTCAAAATGGTCGGTATTTGCGTGTTTACGATTGCGGCCCCATTTTTTTGCCGTTGCAATACGACTGCGATTGGGGTGACGTACCAGGTTGATTTCTCCGGGACCTGGAGCAGTGCGACGCATCCTGGTGCCTTTCCTGGCGGGAGTTCGCACTTTACCCGGCTGGTCGGCGCAACACACAACGACTCGGTCACATTCTGGGAAGTAGGGGGAATGGCAACGGAGGGGCTGGAAAGGGTTGCCGAAGTGGGGGGAACCGCCACCTTTCTCGACGAGGTACAAGCCGCAATCGACACGGGTACAGCAGCGACATCGATCAATGGTCCGAGTCTGTTTGGATTGCCCACAAGTGGCGCGACGGTAATTTCCGTCGATGAATCTCATCCACTTGTGAGTCTGGCATCCATGGTTGCTCCCAGCCCTGATTGGTTCGTCGGTGCGTCCGCGTTGCCGCTGCGCGAAAACGGTGCTTGGTTGGGCCGCGTCGAAGTCGATCTATTCGCTTACGATGCCGGCACCGAAGAGGGGCTAGGATTCTCACTCTCCAATCCGCCAACAGTTCCGCAGCAACCGATCTCGTTGGTCACGGATGGCCCCTTGGCTGGATTGCCGGCGTTGGCAACTCTCACCTTTACTGCGCAGCCAAATGGCCTGGGAGGAGATTTCAATCTCGATGGCCGTGTTGATGGCGAAGACAAGGATCATTGGATTCGGGGGTTCGGTAATTTCTCGGATGGCTCGGCAACGGTGCTTGACGGTGATGCCAATGCCGATGGCTTCGTGAATGGCGAGGACTTGCTCCTCTGGCAACGTCACTATGGCGAAACTCTTTCTTCCAATGCAACCGCGCTAACGGTGCCTGAGCCCACGTCTTGGGTGTTGGCACTGGTCGCATTCATCTCTTATTGGCCAAGTCGCGGACGGTAGCCGTTGCCTGTTTGTTGGCGGACCCTAGCAGCAAACACAGCACTAGTGCACCCAGTGCGACTGGCATCATCGCCATCGAGACTGAAGCAACCGCCCACCCCCATGTGCCTAGTAGCACGGTTGCTTGCGCCCCAATCAC
The DNA here is from genome assembly GCA_965230685.1 of Bythopirellula sp. Lineage (GTDB taxonomy): Bacteria > Planctomycetota > Planctomycetia > Pirellulales > Lacipirellulaceae > Bythopirellula. The sequence continues at coordinate 4,968,445 of CBDDLO010000002.1, read as the reverse complement.
GTCGCCCGTTCGTTTGCCGACCGTGTCAATCAACGCTTTTGCTTGGTACTTTTGCTCCGGTTTAACAGCGGTGTAGAGCACTTCGAGCGCTGGATTGCCCAGGGAAAATGAGGCAGCCCGCAATGCCACTTGAAAAGCTCCGACCGCGAGCAGCGTTTGACTGAACGCTACCGTGGCGAAACCAACGAGAAGCACCGCCGGAACGATCGCTATGGTTAGCCCCACGCCAATGGTTCTTAACAACCAACCAACAACCGCCGTCTGCAGGATCAGTGTCACCACAGCGTGTGTTTTGTTGATAACTGCAAACCAGCGCAAGCGGTCGTCGGTATCGGGTATTCGCTCTGCGACGATGTTCGTCATTTGGAAGTAAACCACCGTACCACATATGCTTAGCGAAATGATGAAAGCCGTAATGCCCAGCAAGTAGGGTGAGCGCGCAACTGCCTTCGCTCCTCGGAAGGCCAATGCCAAGGTGTTCGAATTTTCGCCATCTGAAGCTTGAAGAAGAGAACTCTCGGAAACCATTAGGCGTCGTAGTTGCCAGGAGCAAACGACAGCAAGGGCGAGCAAACCCATGCTCACCCACATGAGCCCACTCATTCCAAGAAAAGCTGCCGAGCGCTCGACGGCCCAGGAACTGGCAAATTGCCCTAGCGTTCCCGCACCGAATATCAGTCCGAACAATCGTTTCCCTTGCTCGCCGCTAAACAGGTCGACCGTGGTGCCCCAGAATAAGGTGACCACAAACAGATTGAACACACTGATCCAAACGAAGAAGACGTTCGACACCTGTCCCGAGGTACCACTGCCCGTGATCCAAAACCAGAACCCCGCTAGGTTGCTGATGAAGAATCCATAGACAGCAGGCACCAGCCAGCGCTTTGGAAGGTAGTTCACCACCAATCCGTAAACTGGCGTCACAAGCACCATAACCCCCAATGTCCACAGGAACAGGTTCGCTTGTTGATCGCTGCTGAGCTGCGTGGCGAAGGTCTCGCGGACGGGGCGAATCGCATAGTAGGCTGCCAGTACACAAAAAAACCAAGCTGCCGCCCACGTCAAGACTGGCCACTCGTTGCGGCGAATATCGAACCAACCCATTCACGCTCCATGCTCGGGGAATATCAGCGAATCTGAGCCATTCTCGCAGTCGCACTTGGATCGCTGAGAGGCACCAGTATAATGAAGCGCATAGAATTTCACACAGCTAGCATACTTGCTCCAAATCAGAGTACACCGCAGCTCTAGTTTTCTGGGAAGTAGATTTAAGATGGCAACCGACACAGTGTCAGATTCCAGCGTGGCAGAATCCGAACCTGCTCCTGAGAGCACCATTACGCCCGAGAACAAGCTTCACGCACCCCACGACGACCCCGCTCTGCGAGAGCTGGAGTGGCCGGAGACGACAGTCAACCCGATACGCGTTCGCTGGCGTTACGCGCTCGGTATTCCTTCAGTGCACTTGCTGGCGTGTTTGGCGTTTTTTCCCTACTTCTTTAGTTGGACCGGTGTGGTACTGAGCATTGCGGGGCTCTACATTTTTGGCACCCTTGGGATCAACTTGTGTTACCACCGCATGCTCACACACCAGGGCATGGTCGCGCCGAAGTGGTTGGAGCACACGTTGGCGTTGCTGGGAGTTTGCACCATGCAAGACACTCCAGCCTGCTGGGTCGCAATGCACCGTATTCATCACAAGCACTCCGACGACCAACCCGACCCACATAGCCCACTGGTGAATTTCCTCTGGGGGCATTGTGGTTGGCTGATGTTTCACAATCGCGAGTTCATCAACGTGAACTACTATCAGAAGTTCACCCGGGACATACTTCGTGATCCGTTTTACATGAAGCTAGAACGGAACGAAAACTGGCTGATCATCTACGCTATTTCCATACTCGTGTTTTTCCTCGGTGGGTTCGGCGCGGGACTAGCCATAGGCGGCACACTCGCAGCCGCTACGCAATTCGGTGCTAGTGTTGCCGTGTGGGGCGTGTTTGTGCGCACGGTGCTTACCTGGCACATCACCTGGAGTGTGAACTCGGTGACCCACGTCTGGGGCTACCGCAACTACGAGACCGACGACAACAGCCGCAACAACATCCTCGTGGGTCTTTGGAGCAACGGCGAGGGTTGGCACAACAACCACCACGCCGATCAACGCGCCGCCGCCCACGGCCATAAATGGTGGGAGTTTGACGTGACGTGGATCACGATCCGGGCGCTGGAGAAGTTAGGGTTAGTGAAGGATGTCGTGCGACCGCGAAGCTGGGCAAAATAGAAGTCGCATTTTCAGCGAGCCGCACCCGTGTGGGAGTCAAATTAGAGCTCAGCTTGGTCGCTTCCACACGCGTAGAGATGGTTAATCTGCTAGACTTATGCCGCTACCAGTACCAACGTCCCTCGCCCGTCGAAATCTCCTCGCGAACCTTTGCGATGTCGTCGTTTTGTTCGACGTTGTCGGCGACCAGCCATGGTAGAAACTGTACTCCGCCCGAAGCACTAACGACTGTGTTTCGCCCCTGCTTGACGAAACTAACCTTGCTGTCGACTTGCGTCGGAGCATGGTACTCCGCAATCGGGGTGGACTGCAAAATGTATGGCAGATCGACCCCGGCGAGGCTGAAGAGCTGTTCTTTTTCCAATAGAGCAGCCACGACGGCCAAATCCATTGCGTTGCGTAGCATGCCAAATGCTGAGTCGTACTTGGCCAACTCACTGTAACGCTCGGTCAGCGTTCGGGCCCAACGCTCGGCGGCACCGCTTGCCTTGGTCGAGCTAGCTCGCTTACCAGCGGCATCGAAGTGATCCTCTTCGGTGAGGCATTGCACGCCCGGGCCACGTAGCTCCCATGCTAAACCCTCGGCATCGCGTGACATTGGTTCGTAATTCGGTGCCAGCCACCAGCGTGGCATCATGCTGCTAGAGGCGCGACTCCCCGACTTCATCAAGTGAAGGACGCTGGGCATGTTATCGACTGGAGCGGGTTCGAAACCCATCGCTAAGCGTTTCATGCGAAAGTCGGCTGCGACCATCGCCCGAGCAAAATGGCTCGTTGCGGGCACACCTGTTACCGAAATCGTCTGTGGGCCAAGCGCTTCTTCGTAGTTGCGCTTGATCACAGCCGGATCACCCATCTTGCGAACTCGGCGCTGAACGGCGCGCAATCGCTGGATTCCTTCAGCGGTGGGGTCGATGGAACAGGAGATCGCTTCCAATCGCGAAGTTTCGCGTGACCGTAAGGCGACGATGAGATCGTCTAGCAGCAGCACTGGTCGTCGTGAGGTTGCCCCGACGACATTCCCCAGTGCATCCAGTTCCCAACCCTCGGCGGGACCGGCGATGACGATGTCGCTACGATCGGGATAGACAAACACATACTGAATTCGCTGCAAACCGGCCAGGTACTTCGCGGCCTCGGGAATAGGCTCTCCAGCCGCGGCGCTCGCGGCGAGTTCTGCTTCCAGCTGCTTCAGCGAGATGGCTCGCAAGTCGGTCCAAGCTTCGAGATCGGTGGGCGCCTGCTTGATTGCTGTCGCTCGCAATTCTCGGAGCGCTTGAGTGTCATCTTGCGTTGGTGCGGCGAGAACACCATCGACGTTCACCGAGACTCCACCTACGGCCTGCTGCACAATTTGTGCGGCAGATCGTTGCTGAGAAATGCCCACTGCCACCACTGCCACGAAAGCTGCGGTGAACAGACGAGATTTGAGAAGCGCCTTTGTCATCTGATTCCTTCTCCTGAAAGCGGAGGTGTATGTCGTATGCGTTGCTAGACCAGAATTACCTGGTGCCGCGGGATTGCCGCGAGGAGACGAATTCTACCTGGAAAATTCCCCCTAGCCTCTACTCCCAGCCTAGTTGCTAACCCCTCGTTTTTCAACAGTTTTGTGAGAGCTCGGAGCCTGGTGGATCGACAGCAGCCTGTTCCCGCCATAGCTGAAAGCCTGTCATGTGGATTGTAGTGGTTGCCCGGCACTGGAGGGGTAGAATCGTATCGAAATGCAACACTGTGGCTAGAATGAACACCCTCGGGCGGAATATGATGAATGAAGCCGCCGAGGGTCCGGGGGCAAGCGTCCAGCCGCAAGGCCCAGCGGCTAGGGTATTTTCTCTGTGCCTTGACTCTCGACTTTCGACCCTGGACTCGCATTTATGAACGCCTATCTTATCACTCGCGACGGCTCGACCTGGGCCGACGTGGTCCGGCTCGTACCAGGAGAATCGGCCACAGTTGGGCGTGCTCCGACCAATTCGATTGTGCTGAAAGATGAACGGTGTAGCCGTAACCATGCTGAGGTTTTTTTTGCCCAGGGTGCCTGGAGACTGCGAGATCTCGACAGTCGCAATGGCACGCTGGTTAGCGGCTTGGTGCTGAGTGGCGACCACGAGTTAGAACCCGGGGACATTCTACAAATCGGCAACTCGCAATTGGCTTTTGTTCACGAGCTTTCTCAAGCCTTCCCAGAATCGAGCAGCATCCTCAAGACTTCGCGCCCAGTAGGCTCAGAGGACTCAGCCGATGGTCTTGAAACGATGGATGCTGATAGTATCTTCGAGGCTTGCGAGCCAACCACCATCACGCATCGCAAAGATCAGAGCCGATTTCTCGATACGCACACCATAACCGACACCGAAGACTCGGCACCGAAAGTGGGGCGTGCCGCGGCGCAGCTTTGCCGACTTGCGTTTGAGTTGGCCAAGTCGACTGATGTGGTCTCGTTGGCCAACGTTGCGCTCAGCGGACTATTCGAGGGTACCCAAGTCGATTCGGGAGGGATTCTTTTGCGGGCACCTGACGACCGGGGTGATCGCAGCGGGGACGAACTGGAAGTCGTTGCGTCGCGCAGCGATAGCGATCATTCCTACAAACGCGTTTCTCCCTTCCTCGCCTCTACCGTGCTCAGCGATGGGCAGGCGGTGATGGCGCGTAATGTGATGGACGACAGCTCACTGGGAAATCGTGACAGTCGAGGTGAGATACTCGCCACAAGTGTCATCTGCGCGCCCATCCGCCTTTCTGGTGAGATTTTTGGACTGGTGCACCTTTACACCACAGACCCTGATCAGACTACCGACCCCGAGGACCTGGAATTCACATTGGCCGTAGCCGACACGCTCGGCGTGGCTCTGAAGAACCTGAATAAACGTCAAGAGTTGGCCGAGAACCTGAACCAAATGCGCAGCGAGAACGTTCAGCTTCGCGAGAAATTGGGAGTCGAGAGCGAAATCATCGGGTCGAGCGATGTGATGTTGCGAGTGACGCAGCAGATTGCGCGAGCGGCTCCCAGCCGGGCCACGGTGCTGATACGTGGCGAAAGCGGAGTCGGCAAAGAACTCGTCGCACGGGCTGTTCACTTTTCCAGCCCACGGGCGAAGGGGCCATTTGTTTGTCTCAACTGTGCGGCACTTTCAGAAACTTTGTTGGAGAGTGAACTCTTTGGCCACGAAAAAGGCGCGTTCACGGGTGCAACCGACCGCAAAGTGGGGAAGTTCGAACAGTCTGATCAGGGTACGCTCATGCTCGATGAAATCGGCGAAATGAGTCCCACGATCCAAGCAAAGTTTTTGCGCGTACTGGAAGGACACCCGTTTGAGCGCGTGGGTGGGGCCAAACCACTCAAAGTCGATGTGCGAGTCATCGCCGCCACTAATCGCGACCTCGAAAAAGATGTGGCCGAGGGAAAGTTCCGCCGCGATCTGTATTTTCGTTTGCACGTCTTGGAGATCGTGGTTCCCGGTTTGCGCAAAAGGCCAGAAGACATTCCCGAACTCGCCGAATTTTTCTTGCGTCGTTTCAGTGACGAAACCGGTCGCAACTTGAAAGGCTACTCGCCTCGGGCGATGGAGCAACTACTACGTTACCGCTGGCCAGGGAATGTGCGGGAACTCAAGAACGTGATCGAACGGGCTGTCGTGCTGGCGACCGGTGAATATGTCGACCACGAAGACTTAGTGCTTTCGGCATTGAAGACTGCCGGCGACACCGAAGGAGGTGGCGAACCCTCTAGCCTCAACCCAGAATACGAACCACTGTCTCTCGCCGATATCGAGCGCGAGCATATCCGTCGCACGCTCGATTCCACAGGTTGGAACAAGAGCCGTGCCGCCGGAATCCTTGGCATCGAACGCAGCACACTCGACCGCAAAATCCGGCGGTATGAACTCAAGACGCAAAAACCTTGAACTTGCGCAAGCAGATGGACGAGCTAGTTGCGATTTCTACGAGTTCGGTGACGGCTAGCTTTCGTCCGCTGCGCGCATCCACTTCGTGATCGTCGGTTCGTAGGCACAGAGCTCGTTCTCGTCGAAGTACAAGGCAATTTCACGCTTGGCGGAGTCTGCGCTATCGCTGCCGTGCACCAGGTTCATTTGCTGGCTAGAACTAAAATCGCCGCGGATCGTGCCGGGGGCGGCGTTCAGGCCGTTGGTGGCACCAAGCATCTCACGCACCACACGAATCGCGTCGAGGCCTTCCAATACTGCTGCCACGACCGGTCCACCCGTGATAAAGCCCTCCAGGTTGGGATACCAACCCTTCTCGACGTGCTCAGCGTAATGTTGTTTGGCCAATTCGGGCGAAATCCGTAGCATCTTCATCGCCACGAAATTGAGCCCCTTGTCTTCAAAACGCGAGACGACTTCGCCCATGAGTCGTCGCTGTACGCAGTCGGGCTTTAGGAGAATAAAAGTGTGTTCCATGATTCCATCGATTGCTAATTGTGGTTCAGATAAAAGGCCCAATTGTAGGACATTCTGGCGGGGCCCTCAACAGCCCCCTGGTTTTCTGGGCCGAAGCGGCCTAAGCTGCCGAGCATGGCAATTCTTGGCGCACACATGTCAATCGCAGGTGGCTATTTCAAGGCGGTCAACGCCGCGCATGAAGTCGGTTGCGATTGTGTTCAAATATTCACCAAGAACAACAACCAGTGGCGAGCCAAGCCGATTACCGACGACGACGTCGCCAAGTTTTGTGCCGCACTCGAAGAGCACGGCATCACACACACGATTTCCCACGACTCCTACTTGATCAACCTGGCCAGTCCCGACGACGAATTGTGGAAGAAATCCATCGACGCGTTTGTGATCGAGTTGCAACGAGCAGAGCTGCTGGAGATTCCCTATGTCGTCGCCCATCCGGGGGCATTTACCACCAGCTCAGAAGAGAAGGGCTTAAGACGCATAGCTCGTGCGCTCAACGAAGTGCATAAGCAGACAAAGGGTTGCACTGCACACTGCCTGCTCGAGACCACCGCGGGGCAGGGGTCCAATCTAGGATGGAAATTCGAGCATCTGGCAGAAATTATTGAGCGGGTGCGCGACCCCGATCGACTTGGTGTCTGCTTCGATACCTGCCATGTTTTCGCTGCAGGTTATCCGATGGATACTGAGAAGAACTACAAGGCAACCATGCGCAGCCTAAACAAAACGGTGGGCGTGAAGCAAGTGAAAGCCTTTCACTTGAACGACAGCCTCCGCCCGTTCGGCTCACGAAAAGACCGTCACGCGGCAATCGGCAAGGGCGAAATGGGGATCGAACCCTTTCGCTTCTTGCTCGCCGACCGTCGATTCAGAAAAGTGCCCATGTATCTCGAAACGCCGAAAGAGAACGAGAAGGGAAAGCCGATGGATGTTGTGAATCTAAAAACACTGCGGAACTTGATATAATGATTTAGGGAAGATTTCTCCCTCTCTTCATGACTCTGGACTCGACGCCATGGCCAACTTCACAATGAGCGAACATGTGGAAGCGCCGCCCGAATTGGTATTCGAGGCGGCAAGTGATTTTCATCATGCCGCTGAGAATATTCACGGTATCGAAAGTCTCGAGGTACTCACTGACGGTCCCATCGGCGTTGGCACACGCTTCCGAGAAACGCGCCTAATGTTTGGCAAAGCGACAACCGAGGAAATGGAGATCACCGCCTTCGATCCGCCGCACGGCTATGTTGTCGAGAACGACTCCTGCGGCTGCCACTTTCGCGCGGAATACAAATTCGTCGGCGATATTAGTGGTACTAACATGCGTTTGGAATTTCAAACAGAGCCTCGCTCTTTGCTGGCTAAACTGATGGCGCCTCTGGGCAAATTGATGACGGGGCCCATGAAAAAGTGCATCGGCGCAGATTTGGCGGACGTCAAGCGGCTCGCTGAAGGTCGAGTCAGACCATGAATAGATTTGCTTTCTCGTGCTTAGCCTGACAGTTGGTAGCCTATTCCAACGGGATATCTCTGCCGTGCGGGTCTTGGCCTTCGGTCTCGATTTCGCTCTCAAGCTCATGCTGCAGGTGTTCGTCGATGTAGTGCTCTACGCGATGGGCCGGTTCGTGGACATGGTCGAGCGGCATCCCTAGGTGTTGCACAAGGTAAGTTTCCCACAAGCGATGCGAGCGCACCAGCTTCCGTGCGGACGTTCTACCTTTCTCAGTAAGCTGTAGTTGGTCGCCAGAACGAGTGACTCGACCGCGACGCTCCAACTGTCGCATTCCCAGTTGAACTAACCAACCTCCACCAACCGCCTCAGTTGCTTCGGCTGTAGTGAGATGCTTCTTGGAGTTTAGTTCTTCAACGCGATAGAGCATTGCCAGTAGGTCCTCGCGGAGCACCTGTAGCGACATTCGCAAGTTGCGAAGCAGAGTGCTGCAGATGCCGTAGCGTGGTGAGAAAAAGATGGCCAGCGCGTAAAGCATTCCGACCGCGACGGTCATCATTCCCGCGATGTTCGTATTCCAATAGGCTGCCGCCCAATAGCCAAGCACCGAGGAGCCCACACCGATCACCGCGGAGAGGGCAACCATCACCCCGAGCCGATCGGTCAGCAAATGCGCCGTCGAGGCGGGGACAATCAGCATCGCCACAACAAGAATGGACCCTACAGCTTCAAAAGACGCGACCGACGTGACTGCAACCAAGGTCATTAGCAAATAGTGCAGCGCCGTTGCCGATATGCCCATCGTCGTGGCGAGTGCGGGGTCGAAAGAGCTGAGCTTCAGTTCCTTCCAAAGTACTACGAGTACCACTAGGTTGAGCAACAACACGATCAGCGTAGTGAACATGGGCCGCGGCAAACCCGCAACCGTTGGAGCGAGTGCAACGAGTTCCAGCGTCCCCTCGTACACGCAAGCGATATCGAAGTGCAGCCCGCTCACATATTTCTTGATCAGGACCACTCCCACCGCGAACAGCGAAGTGAAAACGACTCCCATGCTCGCGTCGCTGGGAACGCGCGCATACTGGTGAAGTGTCTGAGTCAGAAACGTTGTCAGGACGCCACAGGCAACGGCCCCTAGGAAGAGCGGCAAGATACTCGTCGAACCCGCAAAAAGAAACGCCAGCACAAGCCCTGGCAACACCGCGTGTGACAGTGCATCGCCCATCATACTCATACGTCTGAGAACGAGGAAACACCCGACCAATGCACAGGCAACATTGGTAGTTGCACCGGTGAGTACAATCAACCACTGTGCATGCGTTAAATCGAAAAACAGCGCCATCATGTTTGGAATGGGGATGATCATGCGTAGTCACTCGGCTCCCAGTTGGTGCGGCGAGTCGGGTACATCTTCTACCACGTCGGGCATCCTCCCTGCGTTTTCCAGCTTGGCTTCGAGTTCTACAATCAATCCTTCGGGAAGCAAGTGCTCGACGTCGTCTGCGTCGCGATCGACATGGTCCGAGGCGATACCAACATGCTCGATCATATACATTTCCCAGAGCCGATGCGCTTTGGTAAGTTTCGCCGCGCGGCGAAGTCCCAAGGCGGTGAGCTGTACGGTTTCCCCAGATCGCTCGATTTCCCCCACTTCAATAGCGTGTTGCAACAATTTTTCGAGCGACCGCCAGTACCGGTAATCACGCAGCGTGGTAAGTTGCAGTGGCTGAATGGTTGGCAAGTTGGATTCACTAAGCTCATAGAGTGAACGTAGCAGATGCTCGCGATTGATTCGCCTGTTCAAGCGATACTCCGCGAGCAAGCGCGCCAGAACACCGCGCTGGGGGGCGAAGAGAAGCGACAATGCAAAAAACGTCGCAGCAGTCAACACGATCACCGCGCCCGCGGGCATCCCACCGCCAAAACGAGTGCCCACGAGTCCTGCGGCCATCCCCAGCCCAGCTGCTAGAAGCAACATCCACTGCAATTGATTCGTCCAAAACCGGGCCGTTGCGGCAGGAAGGATAATCATTGCCGTCATGAGAATCACCCCCACGATCGGCAGCCCGACAATGGTTACCACGGCCAGTGCCGCCATCATCAGGAGGTCGAGCCCCAGCGTCGGCCAACCTTGCGACTGGGCAAAGTCCGCATCGAAGCAGACGAGAGTAAACTCCTTCAGCAAAAGCCCCACCGTTGTCAGCACCACCAATGCCACTCCTGCGAGCAGCATTAAATCGTTGTCGAGCATATTGCCCGGTTCGCCGAACAGGTAGGAATCTAAACCCGCTTTACTGCCTCCCACGCCGGGCTTTTGGATCACGGAAAGGAGCACTACCCCCGCGCCGAAAAACGTGCTCAACACAATGCCTATGGCCGCGTCCTCCTTGGTGCGGGTCCAGCGCACGATCAAAGTCACCACCGCAATAGCCAATAATCCGGTGGTCAGCGCCCCCAGCGAAGAGGTAAACAGGTTCTTGCTGCCGAGTAGCAGAAACGCCAGACAGACACCCGGAAGTGCAGCGTGTGCCAACATATCCCCCACGAGCGAACGGCCACGTAACACGGCAAAGCTTCCGACGACGCCTGACATCCCGCCTAACAGGGCAGTGCCGACCATCACTTTCTCTGTCAGCGAGAGACCGGTGGTCATTGAGGGGTCCGTTGCCGCATGGCTTCGGCCGCTTCGTCGAGAATCGTAAGCCGACCGCCATAGGTTTGTTGAAGGTTATCGTTTGTAAAAGTAGTATCGACCGGGCCGCACGCCACCAAACGCATGTTCAGCAAGATCACATGATCAAAATAGTCACGCACCGTTTGTAGGTCGTGATGCACAACCAGCACGGTCTTGCCATTGTCGCGCAAGGTGTGGAGCAAATCGAAGATTGCCGACTCGGTAGCTGCATCGACCCCTGCAAACGGTTCGTCAAGAAAATAAAGCTGAGCATCCTGAGCCAACGCCCGTGCGAGGAATACGCGCTGCTGTTGTCCACCGGAAAGCTGTCGGATTTGTCGTTTGGCAAACGCAGTCATACCAACTTGTTCGAGAGCGCGTTTGGCAATCTCGCGCTCGGCCTTACCGGGACGTCGAAACCAACCCAAGCGGCCGTAAGTTCCCATCAACACCACATCGCTCACCGTGACAGGAAAATCCCAATCAACCGACTCACGCTGTGGCACGTACCCAACAAGATGCCGCTGTTCGTCGTAGCTTTTGCCATATATTTCGACCTTACCGCTGGCTAGCGGCACGAGTCCTAACGCCGCTTTGATGAGCGTTGTCTTGCCCGCGCCGTTAGGACCAACAATCCCCACGAGATTTCCCTCGGGAATCGTGAGGTCAATGTCCCATAACACGGGACGTCGCTGGTAAGCGACCGTCATGTCATGGATTTCAAAGGCGATGGTGGGCATGAGTGACAATGCCGAAAAACGGGTGGCGAGTGACGAAAAAATTGTCAACCGAGCAACAAGCGGCATTGATAGCTATGATCATTCGAGCGTGAGTGCTTCGACTATCGTCCGCACATTGTGCCGGATCATACCACTATAGGTGCTCGCGTCGCTCCCCGCTGCGCCCAGGGCGTCGGAATAGAGTTCCCCGCCGTTCTGCAAGTCCCAACCAGCAGCGCGACACGGTTCGATCAAGGCCTCCACGGCCCTGGGGGCAATCGTGGATTCGACGAAAACGGCCGGAATTTTTCGCTTGATGATCATCGCTTGCACTTCCTCTTGGTGTGCCAAATCTTTCTCGCTGTCGGTGCTAATGCCCTTCAGTCCGAAGACCTCGATGTCGTATGCCTTGCCAAAATAACCAAACGCATCGTGAGCTGTGACCATCACGCGCCGTTCTGCAGGGATACTGGCAATCTCGTCTTTGCAATGTTGGTGCAAATCCGCCAGTTCCTCCATATAGGCGTGAGCACTTGCGTCGTAATCCGCAGCATGGGGCGGGTCGAGCTTGCTCAACATTTCCGCGACGTCATGCGCGCAGTCGGACCATAGTGAAACATCGTGCCATACGTGAGGGTCATGCATTCCCTCGAATTCGGGCGGCTCTCGCAATCGTGAGTCGTCGCGTGCAACAAGTCCTTCTGTGACGGCGTAAGTCGGTTTAGTTCTTGCACGCTGCACAAAGAGATCGGCCATCCGCCCTTCTAAATGCAAGCCGCTATAGAAAATGACGTCCGCGGAATCTAGGGGCTCGACATGCTCGTGGCGTGGTTTGAAGAGATGAGGGTCGACATCGTGTTCCATCAGCGTGGTCACTTCGACATGCTCTCCGCCAACACGCTGCAAAATTTCGGCAACTTGACCCGTCGTGCAAAGCACTTTCATCGGATACTCTCCGGAAAATATTTGCACGCCCCGCTCCTGCGATCCATGCGGATGCGAATCGCCTCCGCCACAACCCAGCTGGACGATCAAGAGCAACAGAATGACCGAAATTCTCGCGAAATTGAACATTAAACGTGGCCTAGAAAGGTGATATTGAGAGGGTGTCTCAATAATTTACTGCGTGAAGTTGCTCCCCGCTAGTGGCGATTCCAGAAAATGGAAGAGTTGAGCGGAGTCTCTCGAAGCACGCGCCACGCCCTTTACAATTTGGTAGCTGGATTTTCTGTAGTGATCGGAGGAAGTTGACGGATTGATCATTAACGCTTTTACTGCTCGCTTCGAGCAGAAAAGTTGCCACAAATTCAACAACTGGATTGGGTTCAACCTTATGACACGATACCTGATAAGAGAGTCTGTGCGACTTCCCATGGTATTTGCATTCTTACTATTTCAAGCTTGCACATACGCTGTTGAGCAACCCAACATCTTGTTCATCTTTCTTGACGATTTCGGCTGGAAAGACACGGGCTACATGGGGTCCGATTTTTACGAAACGCCGCACATTGATGCACTTGCTCGAGGGGGAATGGTCTTCACGGATGCGTATTCGTGCGCGGCAAACTGTGCGCCTGCCCGCGCTTGTTTGTTGTCGGGACAGTACACGCCGAGGCATCGCATCTTCAATGTTGGCACTAGGCCGCGAGGAAATGCAAAACATCGTCGGCTGCTGCATATCGAGGGGACCGAAACGCTCGACGAGACAATCATCACCTGGGCCGAGGTGCTGCAACAAGCAGGCTACCAGACGGGCATGTTTGGGAAGTGGCACCTTGGTCCCGACCCGAAAACACAAGGCTTTGATGTCGCCGTGGAACACAACAAGCTCTCCGGCTTTCGAGGGCACCAGGGTCCCACCGGCGAGTACCTCGCGGACGTGCTAACGGATCGAGCCATCGACTTCATAGAAGCTAGTCGCAAGCGTCCTTGGTGTGTCTACCTCTCGCACTTTGCGGTGCACACGCCACTGCAACCCAAACGCGAGCTGCTGCCAAAATACGAGGCAAAGCATCCCGGTAAACTTCATGACCATGCCATCATGGCCACCATGATTCAGGCGGTCGATGATGGCATCGGCCGTTTGTTGGTCGCGCTCGACCAGCTGCAGCTTCGCGAAAATACGGTCATTATTTTCTTCTCCGACAACGGCGGCTACGGCCCCGCGACCGACATGGACCCGCTGTGGGGATATAAAGGCACGTACTTCGAGGGGGGAATTCGCGTTCCGTTTTTCGTCAACTGGCCGGGAACTGTCGAACCCAACACCAGCTCTGCCGAACCTATCATCGGTATAGACCTGTATCCTACGCTTTGCGAAATCGCGGGTGCGCCATTACCTCAGCAGATCCAAGATGGCCGAAGTCTCATGCCTTTGCTCAGCGGCGAACAAACCCCATTTGGCCCGCGCCCGCTCTTTTGGCATTTCCCCGCCTACCTACAGAGCTATTTGGTCAATAACGAACAACGTGACCCTCTTTTTCGTTCGCGTCCAGTGGGCGTGGTGCGGCTAGGAGACTACAAACTCAAAGAGTATTTCGAAGATGGCCACTTGGCCCTCTACAACCTCCGCGAGGACCTAGGGGAACAAGTCAACCTTGCAAAGAAGCTGCCAAAGAAGACGCGTGAGCTTCATGAGATTCTCAAAAACTGGCAACAGGAAACCGAGGCACCGATGCCAAACGAGCTGAATCCAGAGTTTGATGGCGATGCGGAGCGAGAAGCAATGCTATCTGCTCAAAGGACTGGTCAAAAATATTTCAAGTAGTCAACAGTCGGCCAGTGTATCCCTCAGGTCAACCGATATGCTAAACGATCCGAGCGGAGCTCCGTGACTCAGACTGACACGAGGGGATCTCCTTTCTTCATAGAATTTTTTAAATCATGTAGCAACCAGTTCCACGAGAAAACAAGAATGCCCAACGAGCAACTGGCTGAGCAGACCGTGATCGAATTGGCCGCGCACATGGGTCGGCTCAAAGATGCTGCTGCGCAATTCGCGAAGTCGAACAACGCGCGTGAGCGCGGTTATTTCAGTCCCAGCGAGGACGACCAGGTCCTGCATCTGTGGGTTTCCTACCACATGGCCCGTAACGCTCTCTTGGAACGGATTGCTGCGTACAAGAAAGACGCATCAGGCAACATGATTGAGTCGGCTGATTTCGTTCTGGCGTTTGCAGCCGTGGCGGTGTTAGTCGATGCGGGGCGATTTCTTCGGGAATTGTTTATCGACGAGCCAGTTGTCCGTCGTAAGCTGAATGAATCGTTTGAACTCTTTAACATTCCAGCCAACAGCTTCGACGCGATCCAAATGTCGCTTTCCGATCCGATGCACGCGGTGCAAATTTATCAAGCCACACAGTTCTACGACGAACATTTGACTCAACTGAACGAGAGCGCCGCGGGCAATGCACCATTGCAGGAAATATTAAGTATTATTGACAAGCTAGTGGACCGTCTACGAGTCAGTCCCACCGCTTATGCCAAAGCGCGGGTGAATGTGCGAACGCGGCACACTTACGACCGAATCGTTCGTAGCGGTTTTGGCCAGGCCGTCTATGCGATTCAGTCTTGGGTGTCGCTTTGGGTCGGCAAACTGAGTACCAGCCCAACGCACCGCCCTGCCCTCCCAGAGAATATCAAGGCCGAATTGCTCGACCTGCTGCTTCCCGGTGATGTTTTGGTTACACGGAAAGAGCATTCACTCACTAACTATTTCCTGCCCGGGTACTGGCCTCATGTAGCACTCTACATTGGCGAAGGGCGCGTGATCGAAGCACTGGCTGATGGCGTGCGTGAGCGCTCCGTCGACTCGCCGTTCGCAGTCGATGCTATTGCCACGATTCGACCGCTGCTGTCCGCGCATCACATCGCTCAAGCCATCGATCGTGCCCATACCCACGTTGGTAAGCCATACGACTTTGACTTTGATTTCACTCGTGCGGATCGGATGGTTTGTACCGAAGTGGTTTATCGCGGTTTCGAGGGCATTGGCAACGTGAGTTTCCAACTAACCCGTCGTGCCGCCCGAGAGACCCTTTCCGCCGAAGACTTGCTTAATCTCGCGCGGAGACAAGAGCATTTCTCCCCGTTGGCCTTATTTTGCCCATTGCACAGTCAAAAAATGTGCCGCGATCAACCGATGGATTCCATCCTGCAGGCAACGATGGCCTCTTGATTCTCTGCACGAAATACGGGTATTACCCGCTGGCCAGGCATACCAAATTGGCGAATGAAAGTGCAATATTCTTCCCAATTCGGACGATTGTGGTATGCTTAAGTGTCTCTTACACATCCTCGGGTGAAGGCTGGCCATGCGGTTCGTGAACCTTCAATACGTCAAGCGCTTTCGCATGGAGCTGGACTTGCGTCGCTGGCGGTGCCCGAAGATCGAATTGCCCATCGACTATCGCTTGCTGGGGTGGCACAAGTCGCTCGTGCGGGCGCATGCTGAGGTGAAGTTTGCGAGCTTTCGCGGCGAGCTGGATTCGCAAGTCTTCCCCTGTTTGGGGGAACTCGAAGGTTGTGAGCATTTGATGTCGGAGATTCAAGCGCGAGACGGCTTCCTCCCCGAGGGAACATGGCTGGCTGAATACATTGGCATCGGGCAGTCGCCTTCCGAGTACTGCGGAACCATTCAGGCTGTCCGCATCCGAAAAGGCAAGGCCAACATTCAAAACATCGGGGTTGCTCCTTTTCACCGCGGCCGGGGCATCGGCTCGGCACTGATTCTCGCTTCTCTCCTGGGTCTACACCACATGGGAATCCGCAGGGCGTGTTTGGAGGTGACAGCTGAAAACGAGGGAGCTGTTCGGCTCTACCGACAGCTCGGTTTTCGCAGAGTGAAGACTCTCTACAAGTCCGTCGAACTTGCGTACAGCGAGGTGGCCCGGTAGGCTGCCGTGCTTCGTGTTGGTTAAGACTTTCCTGCCTTGCCGTCGCGATCCTTCCCTTCCACTTCCCTAGCGGCAACTGGTACGATCCGAAGCATGTCTCAAGAGAGTCAAGTCCAACAACGCCCTGCGTACACTCATCAGCTTGACAATGGCATGGTGTTGGTGGGCGAGCCCAGTAAGTCCGTGCAGACCGCGGCGTTCACTTTACTTGTTCCCAGTGGTTATAGCACCGACCCCTCAGAGCGGTTGGGGTTGTCGTCGCTCTTGTGCGACATGGTTTTGCGAGGCGCTGGTTCACGGGATAGCCGTGCGCTGATCAACGACTTGGAAATACTGGGGGTCGAGCGGGGCGAGTCAGTCGGTGCTTCGCAAACCCGCTTCGGGGCAGCGACGGTGTCGACTAATCTTCGCGAGGCGCTCGAAATTTACTCCGACATCGTCCGTCGCCCCACGCTACCAGCGAACCAACTTGATGCAGGCAAACAGGTTTGCTTGCAAGAAATCCGAGGGGCAGAAGACGAACCAAGCCAGAAATTGATGATGGCCTTACGACGACGCGCCTATCCCTCGCCGTGGGGCCGCTCGAGCATGGGCACAGAGGGAGGCATTCAAGCCAGCAACTCCGGAGACATTAGCAACCACTTCACGCGTTGTTACCGCCCCAACGGCTGCATTCTGGGGGTGGCGGGTAATTTTGATTGGGCCCTGCTTGTCGAGCAAGTGGAGCGATTGTTTGCTGACTGGCCCGTCGCGGAAGCTCCGCCATTGATTGAATCTGAGCAAGAGCAGGGCAACCCACACGCGGAATACGAATCCAACCAATGCCACATTGGCATCGCTTTTCCCAGCGTTCCTTATCGCGATCCTGACTATCTGCGTGCTTGGGCAGCCGTGGGAGTGTTGAGCGGCGGCATGAGTTCGCGGCTGTTCACCGAGGTCCGAGAAAAACGAGGGCTCTGCTATACCGTGAGCGCCTCCTTGCAAACACAACTCGACCGCGCTCGTGTGCTGTGCTACGCCGGAACCACGGCTGAACGCGCACAGGAAACACTCGATGTCACCTTTGCTGAATTGCTAAAACTCAGCTACGGAGTCAAGGCCAATGAACTTGATCGCCTGAAGGCGCGCATCAAGAGCGGATTGATCATGCAGCAGGAATCGAGCAGCGCACGAAGCGGTTCTATCGCGCGCGATTGGTACCATTTAGGCCGCGTCCGATCACTGGAGGAAGTGGGCCAACGCGTAGACGACCTAACCAGTGAACACATCAACGACTTTTTGAGTGCGCATCCCCCCAGTGATTTTACGTTTGCAACGTTAGGACCTGCCTCTCTTGAAATCCCTACTGTCCCGAGTTAATCGATGAATTTCCGCACTCACACCCTCGACAATGGCTTGGAGATTGTCGCCGAATGCAACGGTGACGCTCATTCGCAAGGTGTTGGCTTCTTTGTGCGCACTGGCGCGCGAGACGAAACCGACGAACTCGCTGGCGTGAGCCATTTTCTCGAGCATATGGTTTTCAAGGGCACACCACGGCGTTCCGCTGAGGACGTAAATCGCGAGTTTGACGAGCTAGGCGCACATTACAATGCCTTCACCAGCGAGGAGAGTACTGTTTACTATGCTGCGGTCTTGCCTGAGTACCAGGAGCCGATTGTAGACTTGCTTGCTGATATCATGCGTCCTAGCCTGCGGGTAGACGACTTCGAGATGGAAAAGAAGGTCATCGTCGAAGAGATACAGATGTACGCCGACCAGCCGCCGTTTGGTATGGACGACAAGATTAAAGAACTGCACTACGGTAACCATCCTTTAGCTCGTAGTGTGTTGGGGACGGTTGAGACGGTTGAAGCACTCAGTGCCGAACAGATGCGTGCTTATTTTGACTCGCGCTACAACCCCGGCAATCTGTTTGTCGCCGCAGCGGGGAACGTGGACTTTGATGGACTAGTACGCCAAGTCGAACAGCGCTGTGGGAGCTGGGCCACTCAGAAAACGTCGCGTGAATTACCACCTCCCAATGCGCAGGCAAGTTTTCACTGCATCCATCGCGAAGCAACCGCGCAGCAATATTTCTTGCAACTCGCTGATGCGCCATCGTCTGAATCAGACGACCGCTATGCCGCCAAGCTTCTTGCTACGATGTTCGGCGACGACTCGGGCAGCCGGCTTTACTGGGAACTCGTTGATTCCGGGTTGACCGAGAGTGCCAGTTTGGGTCATTACGAGTATCTTGGACTGGGCATGTTTTTCCTCTGGATGAGCTGCGAACCAGACGACGCAACATCGAATTTCGAAAGAATCGTCGAACTACAGAAACAAGCCGAGGCAAATGGCTTTACTGATGATGAGCTACGCCAAGCGAAGAGTAAGGTCTCCGCGCGGGTGGTACTCAGCAGCGAGCGTCCCCGCAGCCGCCTCTTCAACGTCGGAGGCAATTGGATGCAGCGGAAGGAGTACCGCAGTGTGTCTGACGATCTGCAGTCAGTGGACCAGGTGAGTCTCGACGACATTCACCGTGTGTTGGCCTCTCACCCCCTGACAACCAGCACTACCGTCACGATTGGTCCCTTAGAAAAGTGGCCCCACGCCGAATCGGTTTCCTGAATTCGCTGCTAATGCGCGTTCTTGTCCTACCTTTGTACTGGACCGATACGGCTTCAAGTTGAAACTGACGATCCACGTCAGCGGAGTCATTCTCTTTCTACTGCAAGGCACCAAGATGATACGCATACTGTTTGTAGACGACGAAACTCAAGTACTCGACAGCTTGCAGCAAATGCTGCGTGCCTATCGCCGTGACTGGGTCATGGAGTTTCGCGAAAGTGCTGAACAGGCGCTTTCCGCAATGGCCGAAGCGCCGTTTGATGTTGTCGTCTCTGACATGCAGATGCCGGGCATCGACGGCGCGGAGCTGTTAACGCGTGTTCGAGACAAATATCCTGATACGGTTCGCATCGCCCTTTGTGGTCAAACCGAACAGGAACTGATGCTCCGCTCAGTGGGGCCAGCTCACCAGTTTCTCTCCAAGCCTTGCGACCCCAAGGTATTGCGAAAATTGGTCACTCGCTCGTTTCTGTTAAGCAAAAGGCTGAATGCCCCGAAGCTAAAAACACTTGTCTCGCAAATGGATTCGTTGCCATCGCTGCCTGACATCTACTTTGACTTGGTTGAGGAACTGCGTAGCGAGGACGCTTCGGTAGATCGCGTGGGAGCTTTAATCTCCAGAGACATCAGCATGACCGCCAAGGTGTTGCAGTTGGTGAACTCCTCGTACTTTGGTCTACCGGTGCATGTGAACGACGCCAATCATGCCGCGGCGCTGTTGGGGTTAAACACTCTCAAGCCATTGGTGTTGACTGCCAGTATTTTCCGGCAGTTGGAAGAGTCGCGTGTCTCGGCAACCTTCTTGGAAAAGGTGCTAGGCCACAGTCTAACCGTAGCAGGGGTGGCCAAACAAATCGCTAGCATCGAGGGAATTGACCGGGATTCGATCGACAACACGTTTATCGCCGGCGCTTTACACGATGTGGGCAAAGTTGTCTTGGCGGACAATTTCGGTCGCGACTACACGGTACTCTGTCACAAAGCCAATGCCGAGCAAACCTCTGTCATCGACTTGGAGCAGGAGAAATTTGGAACCTCGCACGCTGACGTCGGCGGTTATTTGCTTGGTCTTTGGGGGTTGCCTCAAGACGTGATCGAAGCGGTCGCGTTTCATCATGATCCCACCGAAAGTGCGGATGATATGTTCACACCACTCACCGCTGTTCACGTATCGAACGCCATCACCGAGCACGCAGAGGATGCAACCGACGAGCCTGCGGAATCACCACTGGTCGATGGCTCGTATCTGTCGAGGTTGGAACTAACCGAGCGCCTGGCCGCCTGGCAAGCCGTCGCGAACGAATGTGCGGAACCCGTCTGAGGCAAAGCGTCCCCCAAGCCGTGCCGCGACAGTGAGGGAGTCGACACATAGGGCTAAAACTCCCCGCACGATTCCCTAGCGGTCGCGGCTCGCAGTTGTGGAGTGAGGGGAGCGATTCTGCAAGAAGTTGCCCTTCGGTGGCATTTGCTGTAGTCTGAAATGGCTGCTCGGCAATGTATTTGTGGCGCTCTCCCCTTATTGTATGTCAACATGGCTCTTCTGAAGCAAGTCTTAAGATTCGCCCTGATTCCGATTGCCTTGGGTCTTAGCTTTGAAAGCCGAGAGGCAAGGGCACTACCTCCGTTGGGGTTCACAGTTGTAGACCCAGTAGTTCCAGCAGAAGAGTTCTCGCGTTTCGATCTCTATGTCAATGGAGATCTGGCATACGTAAACAGAACCAAGTTTGACGTTTTGCGAGACATGATTCCTAATAGTGTCGTGAGTGCTAGCGAGCTGTGGCAGGTCTCGGGGAGCGGAGTTTCACGCACAACCTTTTCGCACCCGGAGTTTGGCGAAGCGACCAGTCTCACCAGCGCCATCCGCGCCGATGATGGAGAGCTTTACATTGGGGCCAACTTCGTTTTTGAGGAAAGCGTGTCGAACAATGATTCGGCTATTTCATTGTATCGCGTGGATCAACCAAAATCGCCTGTTGTGACTTGGGAAAATGACTCTCGTGGCTCGAACGCCGCGTTTGGGTTAGGAGGAATTGATCGTCGGCTCACTGGACGCGGCATTAGTTTTGGAGATGGCATTTCCGGAGCAGTTGAATTTCATGCCGATGGGAGTTTCGAAGCTTTGCCAGGGTTCACTGGATATATCAGTGGTGTAACAGAAAGTGGCTACTCACACGGTACTGCTCTAACCCCCGGTACAATTGGTACAGGAGGAGCGATTTGGGACCCTGCTGGAGAAATCGAGTACCCCAGAATTGAAGGGGCTAATCTCATAACTTCATCAATCGCAGATCGCTTTGATGGTCCGGGAGTGAACGTTGGATTTCAAATTGGCGGCATTCGCTATGGAGAAGAAGAAGGTTATTTCATTCGCAGCCCTAGGAAATCTCTGCGCGACACGACAGTTCAGGTATCCCAAAGCCAGTTCGCCATTCTTTACGACTACCTGCCCCGCTCGCTTGATATTGATCGATTATTCGGATACTTTCCAGGCTTAGTTGATGGAAAGCCTGACGAGGCCTTGCCACTTGATGAGATCTTTCCAGGTTTGTCTGGGATTGATATTCAAAGAATCAGCGCACCGTACGCCATTGATGGGCGTGTCTACATGGCGTTTTCAAGCGATGCCGGACTAACTCTTTTTGGGGCGCTAGATCCGTCGCTAATTCCAGAACCGTCCACTGCGACGCTCGCCTTTACACTCTTTTTGCAACTTGGACTACTGCGACGGAAACGCTAGTGGTGTGAGATTAAGCTACCCATTTAAATACTTCACCAACTGGTGCTTCTCAAACCACTCCGCATCCCAAGTTTGCTTGCTAAGTACTGCGCGGCGGGCATCGGGGATCACGAATGCAGTGCAGTCGATCGCGCCGTGTTCTGTCGCGGCGATGACGGGGATGCGGTCGTACAGTTCCGACTCGTACGCATCGAGTTCAAAGAGCGCCTCTTCGTTGAGGCCTTGGAACAACAGGCCGTTGACTCTGTCAATCGGCTTCGCCCGTATGATGCCGGGGAAGACCGCGTCTTTCACGCGATAGATGGCAAAGCCAGGGAGCGTCGCTGGCTCAGAGGGAAACTCGCCCGCGTCGATGCGTTGCCACACTTCGGGGAACAACAAGGTTCCATAGGCGAATAAGTTGCTAGACATTCTTGAACCGATTGTAGGCTGCAAGTAGTGTTCTCACGACTCGGAGAGGCGTGTGACTTTACTTAGCAGCTTACAGCAACGGGCAGGCAGCTGCCACTGTACACATTGTTTAGCTTATTGAGGCCATTGTAGGCGGCAACTTTGTAGCATTCTGCCAACGTGGGAAAGTTAAACACGTTGTTCACAAAGAACTCCGCGTCGCCATCCAATGCCATCACCGCCTGGCCGATGTGAATGAGCTCCGTCGCGCCGGTGCCGATCACATGCACGCCGAGCAGCTTGTGCGTCTCTTGGTGGATCAGCATTTTGAGCATGCCCAGTTCGTCGCCCAAGAGTTGCCCGCGTGCAATCTCGCGGTAGTTGGCGACGCCCGATTCGTAAGGAATCCCCTCGGCCGTGAGTTGTTCTTCGGTCTTGCCAACCATCGAAATCTCGGGCACAGCGTATATTCCGTAAGGGAATAGCGACGTGTTGTAGTTGCCTTCGTTGCATCCAAACGCATGGCATATCGCCCGGCGACCTTGCTCCATGCTTGTGGATGCTAGCGAAGGGAATCCGATCACATCGCCTGCAGCATAAACGTGATCGACGCTGGTTTGATAAAATTCGTTGACGTGAAGCCGTTCGCGATCATCACAGTCGATGCCGACCTTGTCTAAGCCAAGTTGCTTGCACACGCCTTGACGGCCCACTGCGTAGAGGAGAGTCTCGGCATGGATGGTTTTGCCCGATTCGAGTTGGGCTTCGACCAAACGGCGAACTGTGCCATTTTGAATTTCGACTTCTTTGGTCTCTTCGACTTTCTCGCCGAGACGTAAGGTAATGCCCCGTTGCCGCATGAAGTATTGAAACGCATCGGCTATTTCCTGGTCAAGAAATCCAAGCACTTTGTTCCGACCCTCAATGAGCGTGACCTGCACGCCGAGCGTCGCCATGATGCAAGCGTACTCGGTGCCAATAACGCCACCTCCAACGACGATCATCGTCTTGGGTAAGTGATCTAATTGCATCACTTCGTCGCTCGTAAAAATCGTCTCACCATTGAAGGGGACACTATCTGGCCTAGCTGGACGGGTGCCAACACCAAGCAGAAAACGGTCGGCGGTGATATGTAATTCGCCGTCGGGACCTTGCACGGCAATCTCGTTGGGACCACTGAAACGCGCGTGGCCCCAAAGCAGTTCGACGTTGTTACGCTCGAATTGGTCACGGATGATCGCCCACTCGTGGCGAATCACTCGCTGCGAGAAACTTACCAGCTCCGCAACGGTGACACGGTTCTTTGCCGGGGTCGTTGGGCCAAAAGCTCCCTGTCGGTGGCTGCCCGTGAGTTGCAGCACCGCTTCGCGCAAGGCTTTCGAGGGAATCGTCCCTGTATTGATCTGCGCGCCTCCGAGCACTTGGTTCTTCTCGATGATGGCGACCCGTTTGCCGAGCTTGGCGGCTTGGATTGCACCTTTCTGTCCGGCAGGACCTGTACCAATTACAACGCAGTCGTAATGCTTCATTTGGAGTTTCTCGGTTGAGGGGAGTTGCAGCGAGCCGGGCGTGTTCTCGTATTCGGCCAACACTCCAGAAGCTCTTGAACGCGATAAATCTTGCCGGTATTACCGGAAGGCTAGCGGGGGTAGTCCGTTGGGCGTACAACGGTTGTAGTGATTGCAAGCCAACCACGTGTTTAGAAGTGTTTTGCAGAGAATCTTTCATGAGCCTCTTCGCCGCCGCGGAAGCCGAAAACCGTCGCCATGCCCAACCGTTGGCCTCGCGTATGCGCCCGCGTTTGTTGGATGAGTTTGTGGGCCAATCGCATTTTCTTGGGGAGGGGCAGCTGCTACGGCGACTGATTAAGGCCGACCGACTCACTGCGCTCCTCTTTTATGGCCCCCCGGGGACGGGAAAAACCACGCTGGCCCACTTGCTGGCCACGGAGACGCGTTGTCGCTTTCGGCAACTTAATGCGGTCACAAGTGGAGTGAAAGATTTACGAGAGGTGCTCGACTGTGCACGCGACGCACTATTGGCCGAGGGAACGCGAACCTTGCTGTTCATCGACGAGATCCATCGTTTCAACAAGACACAACAAGACGCTCTACTTCCCGATGTCGAAGATGGCACGGTGATCTTGGTGGGAGCGACGACTTCCAATCCGTTTTTTGCGGTCAACAGTGCGCTCGTCAGCCGGAGCCGAGTCTTTGAATTCGAGCCCTTGAGAGAAGACGACGTTCAGCAGTTGCTGCGGCGCGCTTTGCAGGACAAAGATCGGGGGTTGGGCGCTCATGAAGTGAATCTGCACGATGCTGCGGCCGAGTTCCTTGCAAGTACGTGCGATGGCGATGCGCGGCAGGCATTGAGCGCTCTGGAGATTGGCGTGCTTTCGACGGATGAGAGACCCGTAGAATTCACACTAAAACTCGCCGCCGAATCGGTGCAGCGCAAAGCTGTCCAGTACGACCGAGATGGCGATACCCACTACGACGCGATCAGCGCGCTAATCAAGAGCATCCGCGGTAGCGACCCCGACGCGGGAATTTACTGGCTGGCACGCATGTTGGAAGGGGGCGAGGATGTGCGATTTCTCGCACGGCGGCTGGTCATTCTTGCCAGCGAGGATGTGGGCAACGCTGATCCGCAAGCACTCCCTTTGGCCATTGCTGCCATGCAAGCTTGTGAATTTGTCGGCCTACCTGAGTGTCAGTTGAGTCTCGCGCAGACGGTGACCTACTTAGCGTGCGCACCCAAGTCGAACGCTTCGACCGTTGCCATTGGCGAAGCCCGACACGACGTGCGCGAAGGCCGTACGTTGCCCGTGCCAATGCACTTGCGCGATGGACACTACGCCGGGTCCGAGCGTCTTGGCCACGGCGAGGGATACGAGTACGCACACAATGCTGAGGACGGCGTGGCTGCACAAGACTACCTAGGCGTCGATCGTGAGTACTACCGTCCTGTCCAGCGTGGGTTTGAAAAAGACCTGGCTTCTAGGTTGAAGATCATCCGCGAAAAACTTCGCTCACCGACAAGAGGCAGCGAGTGATCAACGCGTGGAGCACGACTCTCAATAGAGTGATTTTGCTTGATTGGCCGATGAAAAAATGGAGTTTCACAATGTTTTCTATTTTCCGCTCCGCAGTTCGCTCATTTCTCGCCTTGTCACTGTTGCCGATTTGCTCCGACTTGGGCTGTGCTGAAGAATCTGACGGATACTTGTTCATACCAGTCACACCCAGTGAGTTCGCACAAGGGAATGCCTCCTCGAGCGAGAAGGATGTGTTCTCACCTATACCACGAGGTCGCCTTCGCTCGATAAATGAACCGCTGACCGAGCAGGAATGGGCCAAAGTTGATCAGGCCATCAATCAAGCCGTGGAGTGGATCGTCAGCACCCAGCAAGGGAACGGTTCGTTCCCGACGTTGCCCAACGGTCAACCCGGCATTACCAGTCTAGGCGTGTTAGCAATGCTCGCGCAAGGCGATATGCCCGACCAAGGGGAACATGGCGCCAGCATGATGCGTGCGATCGAGTACGTTATGAGTTGCCAAAAGCAAAACGGCTTGATCGCTTTGGTTGGCGGACCCAATGGTCCAGAAGTGCCTCACAATGTGGGGCATATCACGGGGCAGACTGCGGTATACAACCACGCGATCAGCTCACTAATGCTGAGTGAAGCGTACGCCTCCACGACTCCCGACCGCACTAAGGAAATGCAGCAAGCCATTGAACAAGCCCTGAAGGTTACTCTTGCCGAACAACGCCGCCCGAAGCGACTCGCAAGCGACAAGGGAGGGTGGCGCTACCTCGACAAGTTCGATGTTAGCGACGCGGATCTTTCGATTATTGGCTGGCAGCTGATGTTTTTGCGCTCCGCCAAGAACGCGGGTTTTGAAGTCCCTGGGGAGTCAATCGATCAAGCGGTCGCATGTGTCAAGCGACACTTCGCTGCCAACCGAGGCAGATTCGAGTACACCGTTGGCGGAGGCTCGATGAGCCGTGCAATGACTGGCGCGGGTATCCTCGCGCTGGCACACGCTGGTTTGCACGAGACCCCCGAGGCGTCGCAAGCTGGAGAGACGATGCTTGGCTATTCGTTCATCAACTACAACCAATCCACTGGCGATTTGGACCGTTACCACTATTCGCTCTTCCAGTGCTCGCAGGCACCGTATCAACTTGGAGACGACTACTGGCAGCAATTCTCTCCACCCGTCTATCGGACCCTGCTGACAAGTCAGCGTGCTAACGGCTCCTGGGATGCGGAGCAACGCACGGTTCACACCGATTGGCAATTTGGAAATGTGTATACCACTTCACTAGTCGTACTTTCACTGAGCGCTCCCAATCAGCTGCTACCAATTTTCCAGAGGTAATCGTAGCCGCTTTACGAGCGTACCTAGAAACGTGATAATAATTCGGTCGCATCAACCTTCCACACTTCACAGGATTCAAAAAACGATGATCACCGTTGGCATGAACTATCACGTTATCGAAGGCAAGCAGCAAGATTTTGAAGACAAGTTTGCGGGAGTGATCGACGCGCTAAACGCCGCCGAAGGGCATACGCAATCCAATCTCTGGAGAGATACGGCCGACGGAGCGTCGTATCTCATAACCAGCGAATGGTCGGACGAAGACGCGTTCACCACGTTTATTCGGAGTGATGCGTTTCGCGCTGTGACCAATTGGGGTAAGGAGCAAATTTTGTCCGGTCGGCCACAGCACAAAGTTTACAAGAACACGTGAGTGCATAGGCATGACGCTCGATCCGGCCATGCTCGGAGTTCCGCTAGAAAAGATTGGCGTAGTGTTGGTGGACCACGGCTCGCGGCGTGAGGAAAGCAACCAGTTGCTGCTGCAGGTGGCCGACGCTTACAGGCAGCACGCGGATTGGCAGATTATCGAACCCGCACACATGGAACTGGCGGAACCCACCATCGCCGCGGCGTTTGCAAGCTGTGTCCGTCGTGGTGCAGAATTGATTGTGGTCTTCCCCTACTTTCTCTCGCCGGGGCGACATTGGAAGAGTGACATTCCCGCTCTGGCTGCCGAAGCGGCTCAGGCCTGTGGTGGCGTGAAATACCTCGTCACCGCGCCGCTAGGGTTGCATCAGCTGATGCTGCAGGTGATCGATCAGCGCGTTGCCCATTGCTTGCAGCGCGTCGCCGGTGAAGAGGCATCTTGTGAAATCTGCGCAGAGAGTTCTGGCTGCGAGCTGATGCACGGCGAATGATGAAGCCCAGATTCCGCTAGCACTCCACTCGCTAGCGGCAGATAAAGCTTAACGATTGCGCAATTCTTGCCGATAAGGGTGTTGTTCGATGGAAGCTCTCACTTCTCCTAGGAGTCGCCCAGTATGGCCCGGTTTGTTTGCCTCTTGCTCGTATTTGTCTGTGTGCAGAAGGTCGAAGCTGAGGAACCACTTGTGCCTGGTACAGGTGAGTTAGTCACCTTGGTTGGTGACGACTTCGAGGACGATCGTTGGGGCTACATCATGAATGGCCGAAAGGCGAGTCATGAAGACGATGAACAACAGCGGCCCCCAGGCGGCAAATCGCGCAACGGACGTTGGTACGAGAGCGCCCTGCGTGGCCAGCCCGATTTGATCAAACGCGTGCCCACGCCACCCAATGGCTTGGAAGGCAGCCAAGGTGCCTTGCTCCTCGCCACGAAGTACTCAGGCATCCCGGGTGAGTTGGCTGGCAAGCAAATGCAAGACGACTTACTCATGGGAGTGCAAAGTCGACTGGGTCGCGCGGTTCCGGTTTCCTGGAGTCCGAGCTGTACGGTTAGGGTTTTCCTGCCACCCTTTGATCGTTGGGAAAATCGTACTGGAGCGTCGTTTGGGATCCGGGCCGATGTGCGTGGGCGTGATCGCGAAGGTTCGGTGGAACCCTACTGGCCCGGTTTTTTTGTTTTATTCCGCAGTGAGACCAGCAAGAGATTCGACGAAGACTATGCTCAGATTAGCTTTCGCGCGCAACGTAGCGGTCGCGACTTCGGTGGACCGAAAATCTACGAGTCGGGTTGGTGGACCTTTGGCATGTCTTTCACGCCCGATGGCCAGGTTCATTACTATGCCCATGCTGGGGTGGAAGCTCTCACTGAGGAAGACCACCTCTACTCAAGCTTTCCCTACGGCTCGCGCTGCTTGTATCTCGACAACATCTTCTTTAACGTTGCAAATTTTGAAAACGGCAAAAGCTGGTCCACGCCCTGGGTGATCGACGACCCCGAATTCTACGTTCTCCCGCCGGAGGGTCGCACGGTTGCTAGCCTGGTGCGAAAACGCAGTTCTAAGCGAATGGCAAGTCGCCCTAATTCTTCACGCTCGCGAACCAGGTATGGCAAGAGTTCGAGACGCTAGTTCCTTCTGAAAATCGCGAAGTTTAAAACGGCGGTGGCGGTTCCAGGGGGGCACGCCACCGTCGTTTTTTTGCGGTCAGTGCCTCGATTCTTCGTACGCGGGTCACCCGACCACAACTCGCCTGGGGTTGCCGCTCGGCGAGTGAAAGCTGATAATCGAGCGCGTGCCCTATTGCACTGATGGTCATTCGTCTTAACACCAGGTACACAGGTTCCGCCATGCCTAGAAACAAAACCTACCAAAACGCTGCCGAGGCAATCGGCGAGACGCCGATGATCCGTATCAACCGATTGGTGCCCGAGGGGCATGCGACGGTGTTTGCGAAGTGCGAATTTTTTCAACCCCTTAATAGTGTCAAGGACCGTATCGGTGCCGCGATGGTCGCAGCGGGGGAGCGTGATGGCAAGATCAACGCAGAGACGCACCTCGTGGAACCGACCAGCGGCAACACCGGCATTGCGTTAGCCTTTGTTTGCGCAGCGAAGGGTTACAAACTTACTCTCACCATGCCTGAGTCAATGTCCGTGGAACGTCGTGCATTGTTACGCGCAATGGGTGCGGAGTTGGTCCTGACACCAGCCGCTGGCGGGATGAAGGCAGCTATTGAGAAGGCTGGCGAACTAGCGGAGCAGGACAACTGGTGGATGCCACAACAGTTCGAGAACCCCGCCAATCCCGCGATTCACGAAGCAACCACAGGTCCAGAAATTTGGGAAGACTCGGGTCACAACATCGACATGTTGGTCGCTGGAGTCGGCACGGGCGGCACGATCACGGGTGCGAGTCGCTATTTGAAAAAGCAGAACGGCGGGTTCAAGTCGGTTGCGGTCGAACCGGTCGACTCACCTGTCATTGGCGGCGGCCAACCGGGACCCCACAAAATTCAAGGCATTGGTGCAGGCTTTATCCCCGGCAATCTGGACACGGCGCTGCTGGATGAAACCGTCACGATCAGCAATGAAGAGGCGTTTCTCTGGTCGCGCAAACTGGCCAAAGAAGAAGGCATCATGGCCGGCATCAGCAGTGGCGCGAACATGTGTGCCGCCGCCAAGATCGCGGCACGCCCCGAGATGGCTGGTAAGCGGATCGTCACGATCATGTGCAGCCTTGGCGAGCGCTACCTATCGACGCCCCTGTTCGAAGGGCTTACTGGCTAGGAATTCGCAGTGCCCTCCCCTCCCTCGACCGACGTGCCAAACTCGCGAGGCCAACTGCCCAATGGCCGTGCTCGCTTGCCCGAGTGGCTGCGCGTGAACCTGCCTGCTGGGGGTGCGCAGTCTACGTTCAATGGCACACTAGACATTGTGCAAGGCAACGAGCTACACACGGTTTGCGAAGAAGCACGCTGCCCAAATATTCACGACTGCTGGGCACGTGGAACAGCGACCTTCATGATCGCGGGCAAGGAATGCACTCGCGGTTGCCGTTTTTGCAGTGTCGAAACTCTCAAACAGCCAGAGCCGCTCGACACCGACGAACCCGAGCGTCTGGCCGACGCGGTCGAGCGGATGGGACTGGACTATGTCGTGATCACCGTCGTCAACCGCGACGACCAGCCCGATGGCGGGGCAAACCACTACCGTGACTGCATCGCAGCAGTTCATCGTCGTTTGCCGTCGATTGGCATTGAGCTATTGTGCAGCGATCTGGACGGGAATTGGGAGGCTCTCGCGGAGCTGCTCGATGAGATTCCCTTGGCAGTTCTCGCCCACAATGTTGAATGTGTAGAGCGGTTGGATGATGCGGTCCGCGATCCGCGCGCGTCGTTTGCTCAGAGCCTCGAACTCTTGCGGCGATCCAAAGAACTTCGCCCTGATCTGTGGACCAAGAGCAGTCTTATGGTCGGCCTCGGGGAGACCGATCAAGAAGTCACCCAAGCCATGCGGCAGCTACGCGGCGTGGGCGTCGAAATACTTACCCTGGGACAGTACCTGGCCCCGGGTCGCCCTGGCACACGGTTTCTACCCGTTGATCGTTTTGTGACTCCCGAGCAATTCGAGTTTTGGGACACCGAAGCCCGCGCGCTGGGTTTTCGCGGTGTCGCCTCGGGCCCGCTGGTACGAAGCTCGTATCGCGCTGGATCGTTACTCGCAGCAGCGATTGGCCTCTCCGAATCACCGAACTGACAGGTTGCTCTCCAACGTTTGCTCTGTTCCATACCGCTGGCCCCAGCAAACGGAACCCCGAACTCAACTCGCTGGTTGATTCTTCGGTTCAGTGGAGTGTCCAATCATTGTCACAGCTTTCATTTCCGATTGAGATACTACTTTGTCTGTTGGGGTACGAAGCAGATTGCTGTCATGATATTCGCCTAGCAGGTGCCAACAGAGTCTCGGGTACGACAGTCCCACAATCGCAGAAGCAGACTGTCAAGAGGGCGTTATCCAACTGACAGTTGCCGACGCTTCGAAAGGACGGCCGATTCCAGCGGAGAAGAATCCCACCGCTTGTGGAACTGAGAAGATGGTAAGGGTACTATTTAGATTAGACCCAAGAACCAATTAGCAAGAGAGAATATTACCTCAGGAAGCTTATTTCCCCGACTGGAACCAGTGTGCGGTCACTGGTACGCACTCAGGTTTTCCATCGAAAAACGAAGGACAATTCTTGTATCCCATATTTGATAGCGTCAACAAACCTGACTTTGGCGGCCTTGGATGTGGTTCGCATATAGTGTTGATTTGTCTAGCCATAATGCTGTTGATTGGCTTCCTAAAATGGGTCTCATAAACCAACACTTTCCACAAGCGGTGTGAACATTCTCTGGTGGAATCAGTTCTCCACGATTCCAGCGTCGGCGAGTCCCACTTCCGCTGGAAACTGAAATCCGAAAAAACTGCAAACGCCGATGAATCTGAGGCAGGTTGCGATTGGCCAACTAGAGCGATTTCGGGGTTGCTGTAGCGTGGCTTTCTGCATTCCACTATAGGCTTAAATTCTTCCCGCGATCAAGGAGGATCGAGCGATGCAGGCCTATAGTGAAGATTTGCGAATTCGGGTCGTGCAAGCATGTGATGAAGGCTTGCTCAGTCGAGAGGAAATCGCCGAGCAGTTTCGAGTCAGCACCGCTTGGATTCGACGTCTTCTGCAGCGACGACGCGAGACTGGCTCGTTTTCCGCTTTGCCAGGCGGACGCGGGCCGAAGCCGAAACTCACCGAAGCTCAATTGCAACGGTTGGCGGACCAAGTCGAGAAACATCCCGATGCAACGCTGGCGGAGTTGAAGAGAAAAGCAAGACTTCCTTGCTGCCTAAGCACGGTTCACAAGGCTCTCCACGCCTTGGGCTTGAGTTTCAAAAAAAGTCGCTCCGCGCCAGCGAACAAGATCGCGAAGACATCCGGCAGGCACGTAAGAGTTGGCCCTACCGTCTAGGGCGAAGGAACAAACAGCGTCTCTTCTATTTGGACGAGAGTGGAGCCCAGACCGACCTGATTCGCCGCTATGGTCGTGCTCCTCGTGGTCAGCGCTTAGTGGACAGTGTTCCTGGCGGTCATTGGTCTTCACTGACGATGGTCTGCGCGATCGCCTGCGATCGCGTGGTCGCTCCGATGGTCTTGGACGGTGCGATGAACCAAGTCTCTTTCCAGGGATACGTCGATTGGCTGCTGGTTCCAGAATTACAGCCCGGTGACACGGTCGTGATGGACAACCTCTCCAGTCACAAGTCCTCAGGCGTTGCCGATTCCATCGAAGCTGCTGGAGCCAAGCTGTTATTCCTGCCGCCCTATTCTCCAGACCTGAATCCCATCGAGAGAATGTGGTCGAAGGTCAAAGCTCATCTGCGAAAAGCAGCAAAACGCACCCCTGCCACCCTGACCACCGCAATCGGAAAAGCATTGGAAACGATCACTCCCCAAGACTGCCAAGGATTCTTCCGATCCGCCGGAATCGTCGTCGCTACATGAACTGCGAGAACGCTCTAGTAGGTAAAACAGGTAATTTGGAACGTGGAATCGAAACAGCTCAACGAACAGTTCAATGAAGTTTTGTATCTCTCCTACCGAGGGCGACTTTCCCGAATTGGAATACCCACCTTCGCCAAATCAACTGAGTATATTCTTTCCAGCTGGCTACTCTTGCAAGCAGATTAACTATGGGCAAGGTGAAGGACAGGTAATTATCGAAGATTGTAAATGGGGCTTTTACTACAACGATGAAGGGAATCTGTCTGTTGTGCTGCACGATGGCGAACTCACTGAAGCCGAAGCAATTGCAGTAGTCAAAGCTGTTTGTCAGAAACTATCCTCGGGCACATTGCTGAATTGGAAGATTGTGGACTGCCAAAACGCCCAAGAGTGAAATGCTGAGGCAGCCTGGCAACTAGCAGATTCCAAGTTAGGTGAGTCCCACCGAGTGTGGAAACTGGATTCCGAGAAAACTACACAGGCCGATGAAGCCGAACGCACTTTGCAGAGTTTCGTTTCTGGTGGAAACTTGGCACTCCCGCTAGACAAATGTCGACAGAAAGCTGCAGTTCTGGCAGCCAGCTGCGCAAAGGTACAATCGACTCTGGTGACTACAAACCATCGCGGTAGACTCGTGTGTCTGCAGCCTCCCAGAATCGCATTGAATTCCTAGGAATCGACAACATGGCACTACCCGATTCTGACAAGACGACCAAATCATTGCCACGTTGGTTTAGGTTCCGAAGTACCACGTTGCTGTTGCTGATTGGTGTGTTTGCGTTCTGGCTTGCCGTTAAGGCTAATCGTGCGAAGGACGAGCGACGTGGTGCAGCAGCCGTCCTTGACGCTGGAGGTAATGTCAAGTTCGACTACCAGTATTCAGGCGACGGTAAGTTCCTAAGGAACGCGAAGCCTCCTGCTCCAGAGGTCATCCGAAGAGCAGTGGGAGAGGAATACTTTAGAACAGTTGTCGAAGCACAAGCGAACACGCAGCAGTTTACAGACGAAGATGTAGTCCAGCTAAAGGGTCTGAAGGAACTAAGGTCACTGCGGGTATTTGAAACGGACATTACTGACGAAGGGATACGTAACCTTGAAGGGCTGAGACGACTTGAAGTCGTAGACTTGAGGAATAACGATGTCACGAATGCTGGCCTAGCCATCCTTGGTAAGCTTTCGACACTCAGAAAGCTGCTACTCGACGGAACAAAGATTACTGATGACGGTCTTGCTCATCTTAGAGAGCTACCCAACCTTGAAGTTCTCTTCCTCAGCGGAACATCAGTTACCGACTCCGGTCTTGCACATCTCAGCGGATTGCAGAACCTCAAAGAACTGCATCTATCAGGTACTCAAATCACGGACAAAGGGCTCTTTCACATTAGAGGGTTGCCGATTCTGAGCGACCTGTTACTCAGCAACACAAATATTTCTGACGCTGCCATCGTACACCTTCAGCACATCAAAACACTTCGATTCATCTCCTTGATTGGCACTGAGGTCAGCGAAGGAGGAGTCTCGAAGTTGAAAGAGCACTTGCCAAATACACAGGTGAATCACTAGGCCGCCTGAAGTCACGAAACTCACTTCAACGCACGGGCGTGAAACGCGGAGCACAGTTGGCAACTAGCATATTCCACAATAGAAGAGTCCCACCTCTGGTGGATAGCGACTGATAGAAAATTGGCGATTTTTGCCATTTCGGCAGAGAATAGATACAATTCTTCGCGGCATTGATTCGCGTTCCGAATTAAAGCTTCCCACTGCGAACAATGCGTTCCAATCTGCTCAGAAGAACCTTCTGCAGGAGGAATTACATGGTCCAACGCCTAGTCATTATGGTCGTATTGACTTCTACCACAAACGTGCTGGCAACTGTCAACGAACCTGACATCTTACTCACCTATCGAAGTGAGCATCGTGGTAAGCCTCCCATGCGTTTCTATATCTGCGACCTTAGGCTTAAGAATAACAGAGAAGCTCCTATTTGGATTATTCACCCATGGATGGCGTCGAACCGGTTGCCTCAAAACGGGCTCATAAAAGTTTCTTTCTGGCAGCCTTTGCTTTTTGGAGGAGATGGATTCGAACTTAGAGACGGGTATTGGCCTGCAAATCCTGAAAACAAAGGCACACTTGTCAGGATATGCTCTCTTGCTGGAGAGCAAAGTAGCGACCACTTTTATGCAATTCGACTTCCTGCTGGGGCAGAGTTTGCCTTTGACGGGTATAGTTTTGATGCCAGAAAGCAGGTCGACGAGATTGAGTTTTGGGAGGCAAGTGATATCACTATCAACGGAACCGTATCGTTGGCTGATTGGGTGCCATATGCGGTGACCGCTAGCCACGAAGTTAAGATTGTTGGACGCACTCAACCAAGCAATATGAATTTTGATAATAAGACCTTCAAGACGCGAACTGACCTTAGAAAAACGCCGGTCAAAACAATTCAAATCGAAGCCCTTAGCAGACGAGTTGTCAGCATCCGTAGCCGCAAGGAGGCTGAATCTCAAAAAGCAGGCAATGAGACTCCGACAGCGGTTAGGGAATGACCCCCTTCCGGTTAGAATGGCACGGCTGTTGCGCGCATCGGAGTGAACATTCTCTAGTGGAATCAGTTCTCCACGATTCCAGCGTCGGCGAGTCCCATCTCGTGTGGAAACTAGATTCCGAAAAAACTACACATGCCGATTTCTGGACAGCCAGTCTTGAATACTATTCTCTCGGGTACAACCGCTCAACAATCTCTTCGAGCTTCTCTCTTGTCACTGGTTTGACAATATAGTCCTTCACGAAGGGATACTTCTCCGCATCGGCTCTGTCTTGAGCGTAGTTCGATGAAGAATACATTGTCACAAACATGACTTGCTCTTCCTCGGAGAGTGCTTCCCGCATCGCTTCGAGCACTTCGAAGCCACCCATGCGGGGCATGTTAATGTCAAGTAAGACTAGAATCGGTGGTGGCGGCTCCCCAATTGCTTCCGCTCGCTGCTCATTATCACGGATAACATCGACAAAAGGCACTCCATCATCGAATTCGACAAGCTTGGCATCGATGTCCATCGATTTGAGTACTCTGTTGACGAGATAGCGGTCAACCTCATCATCATCAACAACTACGACAGGAATTTTCATGTTATCTACCTTCCACTAAGGACAACGCTGCCGCTTGTGGTAGCGAAACAGTGAAGGTCGTTGTCCCATTGCTGCTTTGCAGTTCAATCTGCCCACCTAAACGCGTTATACTCTTTTTTACCAACGGTAGCCCAAGGCCCGTTCCAGACTTATCGTGACTCGCCAAGCGATGAA
This sequence comes from Bythopirellula sp., assembly GCA_965230685.1. Classification (GTDB taxonomy): domain Bacteria; phylum Planctomycetota; class Planctomycetia; order Pirellulales; family Lacipirellulaceae; genus Bythopirellula. The sequence goes on along the minus strand of CBDDLO010000002.1, from coordinate 4,932,670 downwards.
ATAGCCGAAACACCTTATCTTGGTATTCTTGAGGAATGCCTATCCCATTATCCTCGACCGACAAGTGGAACTGACCATCGCTTGACCACGTTGATACGCGAACAACTTTTTCCAGCTGTTCAGGGTCTTGGTACTTTATGGCATTGGAAAGCAGGTTTTCAAGAATTGCATCGAACCGCACACTTACGCTCTGCACTGGGTCTAAGTGTTCGAATGAAGTTTCTAATGCAACCCCTTCGTGGGGTAGCGAGTGCCATGCGTCACTAACTCGCTGCTGCACTGCGATAGTCTCCGTTTCACCCTCTTCCATGTCTGATTTAGCTAGGTTGAGAGTAGATTCAACTCGGTTTGCAAGACGCTCTGCCAAGTCTTTCGCTTTCTGGATATTCGAGCGAACTTCTTCGACTTCGCCGTCGTCCAGGTCACTCTCGCAGAATCCTAGCAATCCGGTGATTGAAGCAAGAGGAGCTTTCAAATCGTGCGACGTGCTGTAGCCGAACTCTATCAGTTCGGTGTTGAGTCGACTTAGCTGTTCGTTCTTTCTTTCGACAAACCTTTCGTGCCGCTTGCGTTCTGAAATATCGTTTATGGTTGCTAGAGTCCTGCCGCATGCAATATCGAGTGGTGTCAAACCGATTTCGGCAGGAAATTCTGTGTTGTCTTTACGCAGTCCAGAGAGGTCTCTTCCAGAACCCATCATGCGAGTTTTACGAGTTTTGTGATAGCCGATTCGGTCAACTACATGTTGTTCTTGGTATCGTTCGGGGACAAGCATTTCAATCGACTGCCCCAGCATCTCTTCGCTTTGATATCCAAACAACTCCGTCATTTGCGGATTGACCATCGATATTTTTCCGCTCTTTTCCACAATAACGAGACCGTTTGGGGAAGCCTCGAACGTCCGTCGGATGCTCTCCTCACTGTTTGCGAGCTGCTCTGTTCGCTCATCAGCCAGTTTCTCGACCTGGATGCGTCTGTTCACGTGCTGGCGAAAAACTGTGCCAAGGAGACAGGAGAGAAGGCTACCCAAGCTGAGGACGAGCCATGCATCCCAGCCTCGTTCAGCTGCTACGAAATCCGGATGATAATTCCATGCAAAATTCCAGTTGCGGCCTCCGATGTGGTGAGGATAGTCCGCGTTCCATCGAGGGTCCTTATTGCTTGCGTACCCTGGAGATTCGTAAAGCAGCTGTGCTTTGCCATCATCTGCCGAGTAGTCCGTTATTCGAAGTTCAAGCCCATCGATGTCTCGGCTAGCCAACACACCCTCTACAAGGTCTCCAACGCGAAATACTCCCAGGGAAAATCCTTTGTCGCGTACCGGGGCAAGCAACAAGAATCCAGCTTGATTCTCTTTTTCCTGAACAAGAGTTACCTTAGCTGTGGCGACTATCTCACCCCTGCTAATCGCACGATTGATTGCATCTCGTCGACTGGGATGGGAACCCAAATCAATTCCAAAGGCCTCTTCGTTGCCTTCCATCGGATAGAGGAAGTGCACTGGGTAGTACTCATCCGCCCATTGGTCCGACGCTTTTTTCCATCCGCCTTCTCGTTGCCATTGCTTTAAGGCAAATCCCTCATGGCCAGCTTCGCTAACGGCCTGCTCAAAAGCTTCTCGTTCATGCTTAGGGACCTTTGGAACCCACTCCAGAGCCTGAATTCCCAAGAAACTAGGCACTTGTTCCGCAGCGACCTTAGCGAATGAGTATGGCGTCACTTGTTCGCTGGTCTCGAACAGATTCGCCATTGCCCGTATGGTTTGTTCAGCGAAGAGCAGATTCTCGCGGAGCCCGTTGGAGACATTCTTTGTCCGTAAAGCAAATGTCGACTCCAAGCGGCTTTCATTCGCCTGATACAACAACCACGAAGCAAGGCACGTGATCGCAAAGAGAAGTAGTGCCACCACTGTCGGAATGCGAAGAATCCACTGTGGACTCTCCAGCCCTCCGGTTATTCCATGTTCCTTTGGGATTTCACTCGACATCTGGTTTTCTCATCACCTGGCGAATATTCAGGCGTGATTCTACCGGTAGGAGTCAAACTGTGATATATGTCTCTTGCCGCAGCTGGTAATCGAAGACAAGTTCGGAGTTGTCTACGTCTAAGCTACTTCCCACATAGTGAAGGGCATAGATGCGTAGCGTGTAATGCATCATCGACAATGAGACTTTGAGGAAGTTATGATTGGCGGTCTTCCGACCCTAGGAGAGACCGAATGAATGAGAAGCGCAAGCGTCGCCAATGGAAGCCCTCAGAGAAGCTTCGGATAGTTCTTGCCGGTATGGAACCGGGCGTGCAAGTCTCGGAGCTTTGCCGTCGCGAAGGTATCCAACCGGCCCAGTACCACAACTGGAAGAGCCAGCTGGTCACCAGCGCCGACGCGGTGTTCGGCGATAAGCAGCAGGGCAAAGCCGAGCAGCGGAAGCAACAGCAGCACGAAGAGAAGCTGCGTCAGAAGGACTCGGTGATCGCGGAGATCACCGCCGAGAACCTGGAGTTAAAAAAAACGCTCTCGGACTAGAAGACTACGGCCAGTTGCCGGCCGAATTGCAGCAGCAAGTAGTGACTGCCGTTGCGGAAGCGAAGACGCGCAGCGGGATGCCGGTGACCACTTCGTTGAAGCACTTAGGCGTAAGCCGTTCGACGTATTTCCGTTGGCAGAAGGAGAAGCAATGGCAACAAGAGCGTGCCGCGCCCGCCTCGCCGGTGCAAGCCTTTGAAGCCTTACCCGAAGAAAGACAAGCGGTCGTGAAGTTTGCGCTGGATCATCCGGAGATTCGTCACCGAGAACTGAGCTGGCGGATGATCGACGACGACGTGGCCTACTTGAGCCAGAGCACGGTCTATCGGATTTTGAAGGGCGAAAGCCTGATGTGTTTGCGACCTAGCAGAAAGAAGCGTTATCGCGAGGAGATTGAAAAGGCGAGTCGGCCCGACGAGATCTGGGCGACCGATCTGATGTATCTCACGCTGGGCGGCGCGCAGTATTACCTGCTGAATTTCATTGATGAGTACTCGCGTTACCTGGTGTACTGGGAGCTACTGACCAGCATGGATGGCCATTCGATCAGCGTGGCCGCACAGCGCGCTTTGGAGACATTGGGAATGAACTCGGCGGGCCAAGTGAAGACGCAACCGATCATTCGTAGCGACAACGGCAGCGGTTACATCTGCCGCGAGTTTGGTGGATTGCTGGCGCACCATAACTTGACCCATCAGCGAATCAAGCCGCATTGCCCGGAAGAGAATGGCATCGTGGAGCGTTACCATCGCACGCATCGCGAAGCGCTTGAAGTTTACGAACTGACGGGTCGATACGACACCGAGGAGGCGATCGGCGACATCGTCGATCATTACAACACCGAGCGGCTCCACAGCGCCTTGAATTTCCAAACGCCCGTTACCTGGTACCGCGGCAACCCCGACGAGGTGGCGTCCACCAGACGATTGAAACTAGCCCAGGCCCGCCACCGCCGCAAGCAATTCAACCTCGGCATTCGACAAAGAACCTTACCCTACCCCGAAACCGAGAGCGCCACTTGTAACTGACCCAAAAAGTCTCACTTGCCGGTGAAACATTTCAAGCGAGCTCATCTGGCAAGCAGCAGGTTGTAAGTTAGGAATGTCCTTGGCATGGCCACATTAGCCTGTCAAACAAGCAGAATTACATGCGGGATACTGCCGAGCCATATGTGGCGAAGAAAGGGGAACCTGTGACAGAGGGATTCTAGTATCTACGCTTGATATACTCTACGACAAAGCCCAGTATTTTTTCCCATGCCGCTGCTACTTCCTTGGTCCAGCTGTCGTCGAACTCCTCAGCAGTAGCGATGACGGCATCAAGCCAGAAGTGATATAACTCCGGCTTAATGTTTAGATGGTCTCGATCATGAGAAAGTGCTCGGGCTTTTAATTCTTGTAAGGCTTCTGGAGCGCCAGATGTGGCATTGGCAGATAACCTCAAAGAGTTCAAGAGCATAACATTTTGTTTCTCAAAATTGGTGAAGCGAAACCTTTCTTGGATTTCCTCAGAACTCGAAAGAAAACGCTTGTAAAATGCGGGGATGAATTGCGGATTGGAAGAACATCTGTCAAGGCTTGATAAGAAAAGGTCCTTATTGGTTGCTCCTGTCATTGCAGACGCCTTTTAGCTGTAATTGCTCAAGGTGTGCCAACGGTGCGGCAATAAGCAACATTGTTGGCGAGACCTAGTTTGCTGGACAAGTCCAGTTTTTCACCGAGATCACTCGCAATGAGTGGACGTAGCATTGGGCCAATTCTACTCTCATTTAAGTGTCGAAGCAGTTTGGTGATTAGCGGATTCCCATTCTGAGATTCCAGCGTAGAAGTGAACCTTCTTACGTGGAAACTGCGAGTTGCTAAGTAACGTTGGCGAGTATGGCCGAAACACTTTGAGCCCAGGCAAAAACCGGAATTTGGGTAGTTGCCTCTCTAGGGCTCAGAACCTTATTCCAAGCACCTCGGGCTTGATTGGCCTCAGTGCCTGGACTCCGCTACAACCCGCATAACCGTTTAAGGTCGTGACGGTTCCAGGGTTGTTCAATTGGGCACTTCTTAGCGTGGTCGGCATTTATGACGCATATTTTAGGGTTGTTCTCACTCCCTCTTTTAACTGGAGACTCCAATCATGGCTGCTATAAAAAACGCCTCGTTGCTCGATCAAATTGGTGAAACCGCGGGCGATGTTTGGCACGCGCTTGTGGAACATGGCCAACTTACACTCACGCAACTGGCTAAGGAAATCGACGCGCCACGCGATCGTGTGATGCAAGCCGTGGGTTGGCTAGCGCGTGAAGAAAAGGTCCGCATCGACGAGCAATCACGCAAGCGTATGATTTCACTTAGTTAATTATTCGTGTCAAATTGCAATACCAAGTTGAGCAGGAGCGTTGGTTGCGCTTTGTCGTAGTGGGCGGCAGTGTCGACCAACTCGTTCGCGGCCTTGTCGAGTCGAGATATCTGCAGTCCGCAGAACTGGGCACTCTTGACCGTCGCCAGTAGTTCCTCAGCCCGGCAAGCATGGCGCTCGACACCCCGCGGATTTCCCTCGCGCGCCTTGACCCCCGCGGCGGCGAGCTTGATGAGGCCTTTCAAGAAATCAGCCACCTGGCCCTTCCGCCCGGCGGCATGCCAAAGAGCTTCCCACGCCTCGTGCGCTTCCCAGTAGTAGCCGTGGTTAAACAGATCGATCCCGTGAAGGTAAGGTTGTGATTTTTTCCAGTCTTGGGTTTCGAGTGGCGCAGCCTCGTGCGGTGTTTCACCGAACATGTGCCCCGCGGGATCGCTGACGGGATGCGGTGTGTGGCCGGGAACGTAGGAATACGGTGGAAACTCGTCTTCTGTGTATCTTGGGCGCGTAACACTCATGGCAATGCATCTTTAGTCATGTGAACTTCCAGATGGGCGCTCAGCGATTCTTCACCAATTCGCAGATCCCCGCTGAGACCTCGAAACCACTCGAGTGCTGGCAGACGATACTCAGTCGGAATTTCTGTGAGTAGAAAACGGTTGGATTCGGTTAGTGCAGACGACGCCCAAGTTTCGAGCCCTCGCTGCGGCTCGTGGAGCTGGTACTCTCCTCCCAGGGGGCAAACTAATGCACCATCAACGAGACGTTCCGCAACAGCGCGACACTCGTGGCGCGGCACATGCAGTTGATTCGCTAGCGCATTCATCATTCGACTTCCCGCGGATGCAGCTGCGCGCGTATGCATGTAGCCCAGCGCCGAGACATTCTCCGACATCTGTGTACCCGTCAAATCCTGTAAGCCGATCCACAACTGAGCGGGACGCACGGCGGGGACAAAGTTCAACTGGGGTAACACTTGTCGAATGACATCCGCCTTGAACGAGATCAGCAAGAATTCTTCCAGTTTCGCCTGCCACAGATCTTTACCACATTGTTGCGGATCGACGCCAGTCGCTGTCTGACCACCGGTGAATAGTGCCAGAATGCCAGGCTTCGGCCAGGCGCCAAGATATCCACGAACGAGCTCCGCTGGACGCGCGTCAGGGGTAACCGATCCGCGCCGGACGACAAGTGGCGCACGAAAATCTCGCAGACCGCCAAACACATGATGCTCTGCGAACTCCCCAGCGGCGAGGGGTGTCGGGAACTCTCCCACCGCCTCGATCGAAAGCAAGTCACCCTCAACCGGTTGCAGTTTTTGAGCGGTGGGCTGCCCCAACCAGGTGCCAAGAGTGCCCAGTTGCTCTCTGAGCGAACCTTGCGCGTGAAGATCGACGGAAATCGTTTCTGGTTCGTCAGGTCCGATCGAGGCCCGATGAACTACTGCTGCTACGGCAGGGAATTTTAAGCCTGTCTTCTGAACCAATTGGTTAAAACTGGCAAAAGCATCTGCCTCCTCTGCCGAGACATCCGCAACAGGCATGTCTGCGACGGGCACAAAGTATCCGCGCGCCCCGCGCTGAGAATCCACCGGGATGTCTTCTTCGAATAGTAGCGTGCTCTGTTCAGCACGCGACGCAAAACCTGGAGGCAAGAAGCCTGCGGAGATGAGATCTTCGGTCGACTGTGCCGCTGCGCCTTCAGCCCGCGCGGCATGGCGGGAAAGTTCTAATAGCACCGATTCGCGGAAGGAGCGCAGCCGGCGGCGGTTTTCCACGATATAGTGCGGACTGGACAGGTTTCTCCAGAACGCCTCGGAAACGAACGCAAATATGGTATCGTCGCGTGCCACGGGATACTGCTCCCGTGCGCGGCGAAAGCTTGCTAGGTTCGCCAGCGAACCGTCGCCCTGCCCTGCCTGGAGAAAAAGTTCGACAAGAGTTCGTGAAGTGGTGACTAGGTGAAAACCGTCGTGACTTGCGTAGTAAGAACGTACTTGGCCGCCCGGATTACTGATGAGTGAGACTTTATGCCCATCGACTTCGAGTGTCTCTTCTTTGGCGTCTTCGAACTTGGCTAATGCGTCGCGGCGTTGTTTCGTGAGATCCGCAGTCAGGAGGAACTCATTTCTTGCTTGCAACAGAATTCCAATAGCGGCCCCTTGCTGCAAGTAGGGATCCAAGCCAATCAGAGCAGCGTCGGCAACGACTTGCGGCCCTAAAATTTTTGCTAATGCATTCTCGCGTAGGGAAAGCTGCTGCTGAATCCGCTCGCCGGCACCTCGTTTGATGCCCCGTCGCAACAGCATATTGCCCAGGTCACCTTGCCATTTCTTGTTCAGTTCCCGAAACCACCAGTAGTTGCTAAAACTGCCGAAACGAATGTAGAAACACTCAGCGGGAACATGTGCTGCCATAGATTCCATCTCGATTTCACGCGGCTCATGCACTTGATCATCGCTCACCGGCCACGAGATCGGTTCGGGCAGGGGCAACAGCTCGAGTGGTTCGCTGACACCTTCGCTCAGCAGGTTCCGGTCCACGCGCAACATGTGATGTTCATTGACTAGCAGCGAGCTGAATGCTTCTTCTTGTTCCGAGCTTTTCCCAAACAAGCCGCTGCCTTGCTGAGGAAGTGGCAAGTTGAGACGCCGCGCGAGTGAAGCGACCAGAAAATTCTCCGCCACTGGCGGATACGCACGGTTCTTGAGCAAGCTTTGATAGTGTGCGGTGTACTGCTCCCACCACTGCCTCAACAACCTCCGATGACCGGCGGGATCGTGCCTCGGATTGACGCGGATACCTTGCTCGTGAGGTGTGAAAGCGGACAGCTCGAACGGGTTTTCTCCTTGGAACAGGTAGAAAAGGGTGACGTTGCGTGGGGCCTCCATGCCAAGCAAGCCGCGGAGAATGCGGCGAACCGGCTCCTGTTTAAGGGTTGGGTAGAGTACTCGACCGCCGGCTTCGAGAACGGTGAAACGCTCGTCGCTGAGCGGCAAGACGGGTTCACCACGCAGCACACCCACCGTGACACGGCCCACACCGAAGGGATGACCGCTATACGCCTCCGAATCTGCCATCGCACGATTCGCGGAGGCGGTCCCGACGGAGCAAAAGAATACAACGAGGCAAATACGAAAGATTGAAAGATGGTACAACACGAACCTCTTCAGTTGGTTTACTGGAATGGCACTGGCAATAGCCATTTTGGTGGTTTTCTCGAAGACAAGCAAACCCTGCTGCTCAAGCGGTTCGCATTTCGAGAAGATTCTTGCCAAGAAGCACGTCTGGTCAGCGAAACAGCTGAGCTCCATGGTCGAGAAATCTCTGAAGTTCCGCACGACTTGCTTGCCAGGGGACCACTCCTTCTGAGACAATCAGAGCATGCTACTACCCCGCTATTCACTGCGTACAATACTTCTAGGGGTGACGAGCTGCGCGGTCTTTTTTCTCGTCTTGGGACAAGCCGTGCAAGGGCGACCTTGGGCCATTGTCGTGTCGGTTGGAGTGGTGAGCTTGGCGGTGACTCTGCTGTTCCACGCAGCACTGTATTTGTTTTCTTCTGCGATGGCCCGGCTCGTGGGCGTGCGACAGCTTTCTGCCCGCACTAGCCGCGGAGGGCTGCAGTCGGCCCCCGACATTCAGGTACCACCCACGACCAGCCACTCGGCCGAGCAAAACTAGCGGAGCAGCACTGCAACATGCCCTTGAAGAATTCGGAACATCTTAGCGGCACATCGCAGCCAATATACTTGCGCATGACTGGCAGAGTGTGGTTAGGGCTTGCGATTTTGGTCTCCGCTGGAATCCCCAATCCGTCTTTAGCCAGCAACGGCGACAAGGTCATTGTGCCGTTAAGCCGGGCCCCTGCCTCCGCCTACTCAACGCAATCGGGCCTGCAACTTGAAATAGACACGACCTGGGCAGGCAATCGTGGCTACCGTCCGGTAAGAGTCACCGCCAGAAAGCTCAAGCCGGCAACGGCAGAGACTCTGATCACGATCCAATTCAGTGCCGGCAACTGGCGCAATGCTCGACAAGCCATAGCAGTCGAAACCGATTTTGAGTTGCCACAGGGAGCTGCGAGTAGTGCGACCACTTTTTCCGTACCCCAGTATCTCGATTGGAATCATTTCAGTTGGGAAGTGTGGGTCGATGGAGTGAAAGACGAAGAACTCAGTATTGAAGCGATGGGTTATAACTCTGGATCACCGGGCGCTGCAGCAGTCGGAGTGTTGGGCCCCAGCTTGTGGAACAGCTCCAATGTGCAGCTGTTGCAAATGGCCTCGAGCTCGACACTTGAAACTTTCGATTTTGACATTGCCAAGCTGCCAGAGCAGTGGATCGACTTGTCTTCATTCGATGCTTTTACCATGAAGCTCGGGCAATTGGAGTTATTGTATGTGAGCGATCCGGAGAAATATTCGCAATTGCTTCGCTGGCTGCGCGCTGGGGGAAACCTCTGGGTCACGGAACTTGGCGACGAGTTCGCGGAGCTTGCCAAGCTAGAACGTATGCTCTCCTCCGCAAACGAGGTTTCCTCACCGGAGGAAATTCCTCTGGATGCCTGGCATTTCTTAGAGTTGGATGGCGAAGGCCAGGTGCGGCTCAAGGATTTGGTGCGACTTTCAATGCAGGAAAAAGCGGAAACCGACCGCTTGTCGCCCAGTCAGATGATTCTGCGCGACGATCCCAGACAGGCTGTCGACTCACGGGAGTGGTTTCAGGCCCGAGCCTTCGGGATGGGCACCGTAGTGGCTTTTGCTGATCTGCGCGAACGGCAGCAAGACAAACTAGGATATGGTGGCTGGGCGGGACAACGCTCGGCGGTCGCGCAAAACTTGAACTGGAGCACGCGTCACGGGAACGATCCCGCGAAGGGAAATCCCAACTTCAATCACTTACTGATCCCTGATGTGGGCGCGGCGCCCGTCTTCGCCTTCCAGATGCTGATTACCCTGTTCGCGATTGCGATTGGTCCGGTCAATTACTGGTTGCTTAAACGAAAGAATCAGTTGCCACTATTGCTACTGACCGTTCCGATGGCGGCACTAGTGACCACGCTGATGCTTTTTGCCTATGGTTTTTTCGCCGATGGTATCGGGGTGAGGGTACGCGCTCGGAGCCTGACGGTGCTCGATCAGCGTGCCGGTGAGGCGGCGAGCTGGGCCCGACTCTCCTACTATGCAGGCATCGCGCCTTCCGACGGGGTATCGATGCCGGACGACACTGCGGTTTACCCGATTTTGCCGTCACGCAGCGAATACAATAACTTTGGTAGTCGACACATCGACCAAGAGCGCGAGCTGGAATGGAGCCCACGGCAGGAACTCGTCCGCGGTTGGATGGGCTCGCGCACGCCGACGCAGTATCTCGCCGTTACCTCTCGCCCCACACAGAAACGCCTCACCTTCTCAACCCAAACCGATCAGTGCAGAGCGACCAATCATCTCGAAACCAAAGTGTTGGCGCTCTGTGTGCAAGACAAGCAGGGCAACATCTTCCTGGGTGAAGAGCTTGAGCCGGAAGAAACGCTCACGCTACAGCGAAGTAACTATCTAAAGGCCACCTCGAAATTGAGGCTGTGGTTGACCGAGAACCTACCTCAACTCCCGGCCGGCTATGTAGAAAGTAAGCGCATGCGGGATCGCGACTACAGCGCGGGTATGACTGAAAGCCTGATGGAACTCCATATGGAAGCGATCATTTCGCCACTGGCTACTGGTTGGGGGGATGGCACCTATGTGGCTATCACCGCCGCCGGCATTGAGGTTCCCTTGGGTGTCGAGGGAATCACCGAGACTAGCAGTTTCCATGTTGTGCGGGGGACTTGGTAAGTTGATTGCGACCCGACAACCGCTAATCGAACTGCGAAATCTGCATCGCTATTTTGGCGAAACGCGTGCCGTGCAGGACATGAGTTTCGAGGTCTATGCCGGCGAAGTGTTTGGTTACATCGGTCCCAACGGCGCTGGAAAAACAACGAGCATGCGAATCTTGGCAACACTGGACGAACCGACCTCGGGCGATGCGCTCGTGGATGGTTTTTCTGTGGTTGATGATCCTGATCGTGTGCGCCGCCGACTGGGCTTTATGCCGGATTACTTTGGGACCTACCAAAATGTGAGCGTCCTCGAGTACCTCGACTTTTTCGCACGGGCCTACGGGCTCCGTCGCCATGAACGTCGTCGAGCCATTGCTTCTGTGATGGAATTCACGCTGCTCGACAAGCTGGCTAACAAGCCCATTGATGGTCTGTCCAAAGGAATGAAGCAGCGACTCTGCTTGGGCCGCACGATGGTTCACAATCCCTCGGTGCTGATTCTCGACGAACCCGCTGCGGGACTCGACCCCCGTGCGAGGATCGAGCTGCGCGAAATGATTTCGCAATTGGCGGAGTTGGGTAAGGCCGTGCTCATCAGCTCACACATCCTTACGGAACTGGCAGAGATTTGCGACAAAGTTGGCATCATCGAGCAAGGTCAACTGCTCGCTGTTGGCACGGTCGATGAGATCAGCGCTAAGACCGAAACAATTAGCCGCGTTCGACTTCGCACTTTAGACAAGCCAGAGGGTCTGCGCGACTGGCTGGCGGCACGCGATGATGTGAGCGATGTGCACTTGGATATTGGAGTCATCACTCTGAATCACGAAGGAGGGGAGGCCGCGCAGGCCGCGTTATTACGTGAAATCGTCAATGCCGATTTTTCGATTACTGAATTTGCCAGCAAGACCAAGAGCTTGGAGGATGTATTCCTTCACGTCACGGAAGGCAGAGTGCAATGAGCAGCGCAGCGCCAACAACGGCTGAAGAATTCGCCGCTCCTGTGAGCGATCCCGCCCAGCCTGACGGGAAGCATTGGCTAGGACGAGTTTGGGATGGACTCGAACGCTGCGTTGATCGCGCGAATCCCATCTTGGTGAAGGAAACTCGTCAGGCTCTCAAGAGCAAGCAGTTTGTGGTCACCTTTCTCATCGTGCTCATTGCTTGCTGGGTAGCCAGTTTCGCAGTGGTCGCAATCGTGGGCCCCGACGTTTACTTTGTTGCAGCGGGTGCACAGATGTTGCTGGTCTACGCGGTGATCCTCGCATTTCCGCTGATGGTGATTGTGCCCTACACCGCCTTTCGGTCACTTGCTGCGGAGCAGGAGGACAATACTTACGACCTCCTCTCGATCACAACACTCACGACGGGCCAAATCGTGACTGGTAAACTCACCAGCGCTATCGTGCAGATGCTCGTGTTCCTCTCGGCAGTCAGCCCCTGCATTGCGTTTACGTTCTTGCTGCGTGGGGTCGATGCGCTGACGGTCGCCGTGCTGCTTGGGTATCTTGTGCTGACGTCGCTGGGGCTGTCAATCATCGCCTTGATGGCAGGTACTGTTGCCAAAGTGCGCTATTCGCAAGTGTTGGTGTCGGTGCTGCTGGTGATGCTGTTGTTGATTACCTTCTTCATGTCAGTGAAGGCTATGGGCGAGTTTATCACCGACAGCTATGCGTATTTGCGCGACGTCTGGTTCTGGGTCGGCAACTTGGCGTTTCTCACCATCTACTTGACCACGTTCGCCCTCTTGCACGCAGCGGCATCGGCTCAGATTGCGTTCAATAGCCAAAATCGTTCAACCCCTCTGCGCCGGTTGATGCTGCTGCAACAAGCATGCTTCTTGGGATGGATGGTTGTTCCGCTGCTCGAAGAGGGCTGGGAATACACTCACTTGGTCATGCTTATAGCCTCGGTTGTCGCGGGCATCTATTGGTACTTCATGGGTACTTTGCTCACCAGCGAATGGCCTCACCTCTCGCGACGGGTCCAGCGATCGCTGCCGCAGAGCCATCTGGGACGAACTTTTTTCACTTGGCTAAACCCGGGGCCCGGCACAGGCTTCATGTTCAGCGTAGCGAATGTGACGATGCTCGCGACAGTGGGATTGCTCCTGCTAGGATTGGTCACAAGTACCCAGCGTGGTGCGCCCAATAGCGATCAATTGTTTTACTTCTACTCAATCGGCTGGAGTTATTTCGTCTTTTACCTGGGACTGGGGCGGTTGTTGATTAACTTGCTGCGAAGGTTCGCGTATGTATCACTCACTGCCGGGTTTCTACTGCAGATCATTCTCCTGCTGGTGGGCTGCGGGGGCCCTCAAATCTTGTCGTTCATGTCGTCTTCGCTTCAGTTCGGTTCGCAATACACGTTGTTGCATATCACGAATCCTATCTGGACGTTGATCGAATTGCTCAACGGTCGTGCGCTGACTAGCCAAGCCTTGACCATACTCTTCATCGTAGGACCCGCTGCAATAATCGTGTTCCTACTGAACGTAAGATCAGTGGCTGTCGAAATTCAACATCACCGCAGCAGCCTCCCCGAACGCGTCGCTGAGGACGAAGCGGTGCTACATCCTGAGCCAGAGCCGGGCCCGGCAAACCCGTGGGAAGCGGAGGAGTAGCGGCGTCAATGTCGTTAGATAGAGGCTGGGTTACTCGTAACTCGGCCGCTTCAACTCAGTTCTCAAACGACGCTTGCCAGCGCTGACGGCCTCGCTGCAAGACGACCGACGGAGGCTGGATCGAAATCACTTCGATACCGTTTTGTTCGCCACCTTCGGCAATCGTTGTGACGAAACCGTCGATGGAAAGCGCGACACGTTGACCACCAACATTGACAAAGCCGAGCAGTTCGACCGCCGACTCCATTTGGCCGGTGTCTCCCCTGCGGCTACTGTCTTGTCGCTTGGGCGCTTGAAACATTTCCAAGCGATCGGGGAACGGAGGCTCGAAAGCGAGCTGTTTGGACTCTGGTTTTGCCTCTCGTTCTGCATGCTCCTCGTCGCCGGAAACTTCTACAGCGAGGTTCGCTTTCTCATCGGCAACCGCTTCCTCTGAAGTTGCGTTTTCTACGGGGGATGCCATTGACTGCACCGTATTCTGGAGCGTCGACTGCAATTGATCGCCATCGAGAAAGAAGAGACTCGCAGCGCTTGCCACAGCCGTTATGAGGGTAAACGTGTAACGATTCATGGTTCGCTACCAATAATGGGAATCTGCAGAGGGAGTAAGGGGTTTTTCCATTAAATCGTAGCACGCTGCGGGGCGCGGAGTAGCGCACTGCGACAGTTCAGAAACCGTCCAGCCCGCACAATCAGCTCGAACCCGCTCTTGGTTAACGCTGGGTCATTTCTTGACGAGGGTACCGGTTGGTAGGATAATCCGGGTACTTCTGATCTTCGCCTTGTATTTCTACTTCCACCGCGACTGAGCCTCGCATGCATCGACTACTGCTGGGATGTGGGTTCCTCTCGATTCTTGCGACGGTAGCGCAGTGCCAGACGCTCCCCTCAGGAGTGCTGAACGCTCCTCCGCTGGTGATCGGCGACGGTGAGTCCATTGGCTCGAACACCACACTCAACGTGGCGGTAGGCGGAGTGGTCGGCTCCAACTTCGAGGCCGGTGCTTACAACGGCTCGGACACAAATATTGAAGTTAATATCACCGGCGGTTCGATGGGGCAGAATTTCGAAGCGAACAGCGGCAGCACCATCAATGTCTCCGACGGAAGTATTGCTTGGTACATGAAGGCGCTCAACGGTTCGGTCGTCAATCTAACCGGCGGCACCATTTCCTCCTACTTCCACATCTACTCCGGTAGCGAAGTGAACATCAACGGGGGATCGACTGGCAAAATCGTGCAATACGGAGGTGAAACAACGATCACTTCTGGCTCGATCGGTGGGTACAGCGATATCTGGGGCGGTGTGCTGAATGTAGCCGGCGGAGAGACAGGTTATTCCACCTCGATCGGTAGCTTTGCAGTCGTCAATGTCACGGCCGGCGAACTCGGTTGGCGTACTCGGGCATTGAACAACAGTACCATCAACCTGTTCGGTGGACGGATTGACACAGCCTACAGCGCGTTCAACGACAGCGTTACGAACATCATGGGCGGCACTGTCGGCGGGAGTTTTTACGCAAGCGGCGGTAGCGAGGTCAATCTCTTAGGTGGTGGCTACGAAGGGGGCTTTGAAACACGACCCACTGCCGATGTTAGAATCAACGGCGGCGAGTTCCGCATTAATGGCATGCCGCTTGCTGGTATCGAGGTGCCGGGCGACTCGTTGCAGTACGACATTCCTGCGGATGCAGTACTCAGCGGCATCCTTGCCAACGGTACACCATTCGCGTTTAGTCCACTCGACGGCGACTCGATTGCCGAAGGTTCTTTGACACTGGTCGCGGCCGAGTTTCCCACAGGTCCGAGCGAGATCAACGTCCCTGCGGATACTGCGCCTCAGGGGGTACAAGCGGGGCAAACGATGAATGTTGGCGCGGGAGGAACGGCACCCTCGAACTTCGTCGCGGGCTGGGGAAGTACCGTGAATGTCGACGGCGGCGAGGTCGGCGCAAACTTCGAAGCGGTGGGCGCAGCAGTTAATATCGCCGACGGTGTGATACAGGGTGGTTTTGACTTCTTTCACGACAGTGTGGTCGCAATTTCGGGTGGACAGCTTGGCCTGAACGGCTATCTCTTGCATTCACAACTGGATGTCACCGGTGGTGTGATTGGCAGTACTCTCACCCTTGGAGAGGGTGTTACGGCCACATTGGCCGGCGGTACCATCGACGATCGCATGCGCGTCGATGCAGGTAGTGTGGTGACCCTGGTAGGCGGAGAGTTTCGCGTTGATGGCCTTCCCATCGCCGGCCTGGACATTGAGGGCGACACCGTTGCCTTCGACATTCCACCTTCCGCGGTACTCAGTGGCACGCACGCCGACGGAACCCCATTCGCGTTTTCCTCGTGGGATGGAGACCTCTTTCCCGAAGGTGTCATCACGCTTCGCGCGGAATCGCTCCCCCAAGTGGGGCCCACGAGTATCGACGCGTCGACCGACCCCCTGCCACTGGGAATTCGTGACGGGCAAACGATGACTGTTGGTCCCGGTGCCGTCGTACCCTTCGCCTTCAACGCCGGTCGAGGCTCGCGCGTGGATGTCGCGGGCGGCGAAGTCGGTAACAAATTGGAAGCCGTCGCAGCGGAGGTGAATATCTCTTCGGGGACCGTCGGCGATTTGTTGGATGCCTATGATGGCACTACTCTCACGATGACGGGTGGCGAACTCGGTTATGGCGCGCACGTCGACAACGGAAGCGTCTTTCACCTCAGTGGAGGAATCTCGCGAGGAGTCAGCGCGTCACGCGGTGCCGTGATTAACGTAGTCGGCGGCGAGATTAACAGCAGCACTGCCTTGTACAGCGGATCTGCTATGACGCTGTCGGGTGGAATTTTGGATAGGGTTACCGTTCAGGACGCCACGGTTGAAGTCTCCGGCGGAGTTGTCCGAGGCTCGTTCTCAGCGGGGACTGGCAGCAACGTGACACTCCGTGGTGGGCGTTTCAGCGATGGTTTCTCTACAACGAGTTCTGGCGCGGTCCTCACCCAAGGTGGCGAGTTCTACCTCGATGGCGTTGCGATTGAAGGAATTTCAACTCCCGGCGATAGTTTGACAATCAACGTCCCCCTAGGCTCGGTGATCAGTGGAACACTAACCGATGGGACAACGTTTGCGTTCGGCAAAGCGTTCAGGAACGATTCCGACTCGTTTCTCGATGGCACACTGTCGCTGGAATTCGTGGAGCCTGCGGCCATTAGCTCCAGCGTCATCACCGTGCCCACTGATGCCGCGCCACTGGGCGTTCGCGACGGGCAAACTCTCATTGTCGCGGCCGGCGGTGTGGTATCGGACAACGTTACCGCCGGTGTCGGCAGTCACGTGGAAGTGCAAGAAGGGGGCGTGATCGGCGCAAACTTCGAAGCCGTAGGGGCCAACGTGCTTGTCGAGGGTGGCGCTATCGGAAGTCGCTTGGACGTGTTTACCGGAGCGACGCTCACCATGACCGGCGGTGTGCTCGGCTTTGATGCGAGCAGCGCTGGTTCCGTGAACGTCTTTGGTGGAACACTCAACCTCCATGGAGGCACGGTCGAACCTGCGCTCATTGCCTCCGATGGAGCAAACGTGAATCTCTTCGGCTATGGTTTTGCCATCAACGGAGTGCCCATCGAAGGACTAGTGGAGGAGGAAGCGTTTACCATTCTCGAAAGAGGGAGTCCCCGGCTAACGGGCTACCTAGCGGATGGATCGCTCTTCGATTTTGATTTGCGAGAATCATCAGGCCGGATTGCAGATGCCTTCTCCGCCGATTCTCTGCTTACAGTCACACTCGTGGCCGAAGTCACAATGGGCGGTGACTTCAATGCTGACGGCATTGTGGACGGCCAGGACTTGCTTCTGTGGCAACGGGGTGAAACGCCCTACCCCATGAGTCTCGCAGACTTAGGACTTTGGAAGGCTGGCTACGGCAATCAAGGCGATTTTTCCACTATCGTATCCGTACCAGAACCTGCAACCTTCAGCTTCGCACTGGCCGTTGGATTGATCGGGATCGCCAGTAACGGGTGTCGGCTCGTACGTCGCTAGGATGCTCGTGCGTTCTATCGCCCCGCCCGCAGCATTTCCATCAGCTTACGGGAATCTGCTTTTACAGAACTCTGCGGTTGCGGGCTCGTTTCCTGAATCAATCGGCGGCTCTTGTCGGTTCCACCGGTGGCCCGATAGCGGTCGCCGAAGTTCTTGCGGAACGGTTCCGCTTGGGTCTTAGGCGAAACGTTCTCTGCGGCGGGCGGTAAAAATTGCGGGGGAATCTCGCTCGTCGTCGGAGCCATTGGGCCTTCGTACACAATTTCGCCTTCGAGTGATTCGCTGCAGTCTGCGCCCTCCGGACCACCACAACCTTCGGCCATAGGTATGCGATCGAGACGGCAGTTCACAGTATCTTGCGCCAATTGTTCTCGATGAGAGGGTGCTTCATCGTAACCAACTATCTCAGGCATGAGGAAGACGATCAGTTCACTCTCGCGCACCGTAGTGTTGCGAGATCGGAACAGCGGTCCAATGAAACGCACATCTTTCAAGTAGGGGATCCCGTTGAAGTCGCCCGTGTCGCTCCGTTGCCTTAGTCCACCGATGACGAGTGTGCGCCGATTGGCGACGCGGACCGTAGTGTTGGCAATGCGAGTGTCGATGATTGGTTGGCTGTCGTTCTCAGTAAATCCGGCAACGCGACTGAACTCTTGGTCGACTTTTAGCCGAACCGTGCCGTCCGACGCGACGGTTGGGGTAACCAAGAGTGTCACGCCGACGTCTTTGAACGCCGTAGTGCCGAGCTGTCCACCAAGTTCTGATTGGGTAATCTGCTGGAAGGGAATCTGTTGGACGCTGCTCATTTCGGCCGTTTGATTTTCCATGACTGTCACGTTCGGATTGGCAAGCAAGCGGGCATCGTTGGCATTTTGCAGTAGCAATGCGACCGTATTAATATCAAAGTTGCGCGTGAGGCTCTTGATGGTCGCGGTACCACCAGCGGCGCCCGCAGTAAATGGCATCAAGGTAGTGGTGTCGAACGTGAGCGCCTGTTGAGCATTGCCATCGTCATCAAGGTTGTTTCCCTTGGCCGAGCTATTCCAGTTGAGTCCCAGCTGTTCTACGTCCTGTAAGCTAATGTCGTAGATCAGCGCTGTGATGCGTACCTGCGGTACGGGACGGTCGATCTTTTCCAGCACGCGACGGGCCATGGCGATGTTCGATGCATAATCAACAATGACCAGCCTATTTTCGCTAGGCATCGTTGCGACACGGCCAGCTTGGCTAAGCACAGCGGTAAGTGGCTCTTTTACTGCTTCGACTGAGATGAACTGCGTATGGAAATAGCTGACTTGCAGCCGCTGGTAAGACTCCGCGGGAATGCCGCCAGTGACCTTCGCCGCAGCCGCGTCCATACTCATCACAAATTCACGAATCGAAGCCACGCGGTCTGCATAGTCGATTACTATAATGCTTTTAGCCGATTCGAGTGCGCGAATCTGCCCTTGCTTGCTCAGCAGTAGTCGCGCCCCTTCGAGTATCTCGTCGAGATCACTGTGCGAAATGGAGATCGCAGCAGATTCAAACAAGGGGTTCGCGCTTCCCACGTCTTGAGTTTTTTGTACAACTAAGCTGTCGCCGACGGCGCGGTAGCTGTATCCATTGGCGAGCAGCACCGCGTCGAGCACTTCTCGCAAAGGCGTGTTTTTATAGATGCAGCTAACTGTTCCCTGCACATCTTTGCCAACAACAATGTTTACCTGCCAGCTCGCGCCGATCGTGAACAGTGCCTTCGCGATGGTTGTGTCTTGAAGGGAAAGATCCCCCTTAGTATTGAGAGCTTGCTCTAACGACATGGTTGCGGGTTGCGGTGGTCCCGGCTGTACCTCCGCTTGCAACATCGGCTGTGGCGCAATCAATAGCGCTGGGCCAGGAGCGACAGTTGCTACTGGTTGAGGCGAACGGAGTGTTTCCCCTGCTGGTGCCGCATTGACCTGAGCGGACGCATGAGTGCTAGCAAGCCAAAGGGCAGATACCATCATCAGCGCAAACATCAAGCCGAGTCGGCCTGTGCGCGCGGAGCGGAAACCAGATTGTCCGCTGTCTTGTGGCATGTGCCCTCCCTGACACGTCCTGTTGCATTGGTTGGGCAACTATGCTGCTGCTATCTCTTTAATGAAGTCAAATCTACTACGCATTTTGCCTGCCCAGGGCAAAGAGCCATAACTCGATTTCCAAGGTCACTTGGTCGCTTCGCTGCGAAGTCGATTGCAGTTCCAAGCGATTCAAATACGCTAGGGAATCGTCGTCGTGAATTTTCTTCAACAGCTGACGCAGATTCTCCATCGACCCATCCACCAGCAGCACGACATTGCGTTTTTCCAGGGCGAATGGTGTCTTTGCTTTTTTCTTCTCTTGTCTATTTGTCGTAAGCAGCGGATTGTCGTCCTGCAACCAAGGTCGCAGCGTCGCAGTGCCAATGTCGAAACGACGTACCTGGCAACTCGACGCACGAACCAAGTCCACCACTTTGCTGCGGTACTCACTAGCAGTCTCTCCCGAAACAGAGCGTGACTCGATTGCTGCAAGCTTCTCGTTGATCTCGCTCACTTGCTTCTCGAGCTCGGGCAAGGCATCAGCCGTTTCCCGAGCACGATCTATATCTTCGGTGAGAGTGCTATGACTCTCCTGATTGTCAAAATAGTCATCGACCAGCGGAAACAGTACCAATAGCCCAAGTAGGGTGGTAACGATTGCGACGATTAGCTTGCGGTGACGGCTCTCACAGAACTTCCGGATAGGGGACTCATTCATTGCGGGCAACCTCCTCTACGTGTCCATTCCAATCGCCAAGGTTTAACTCAACGTTAAAGTCAATCGCTGGTCCAGCCGCGGACTGCCCCGGCCGGGTGCTTTGCAGAGCGACATCCTCGAAGCCGGGAGACTGTTCCAACCAATTCACGAAGTCGAAAACGCCAGCCTCCAGGTAACTCGCGCCGTGAAGGCGAATTGTCTTCATTCCATCGATTTCTAATCGGCTCAGCCAAACGTCGCTGGGCATACAATGTCCTATGCGGGCGACCACATCACCCGCCGGTAACGGTTGCATACTGTCGGCCAGCTTGTTGAGTTCTACCAATTTCGCCATTGCCGCTCCTTGCTGGAGCCGAAGCTCTCGATCTCGGGCCTGGTTCACCGCCAACTCATCAAGTTGACCTTGTAACGCGTCAATGGAGGCTTGCTTCGTGTAGTTCAGCCCAAATATTGTCGCCGCAATCAGCAAGACAGCGGCCATAGGAATCGCGCTACGAATTAGCGTCGGTTTGAGCGGCTCGCGCGTGCTGGCAATGATGTGTTCCATGAAGTTCGGGACATCCTGCTCACTCTGGGGCAAGTAGGTGCTGAGCAACGCGCCGAGCGCTGGAACCGTGGCGGAGTCGGTCACCGCCTCGCCGAGCTCCCAGGTAGCCTGGATCTTAGCCGGGTCAATTTTTTCCACTTCAAATTTTTCACACTTGGCGAACACAGGATAGGCTCGCTCGACAGCCTGTTGTTCGCCGCATAAGTAGATGCGACTCAGCTGCGGTGGCGGTTCGCGAAGTTGGCGACCCACGTGTCGCTGCAATCGGCTGAGGTGTGTCTGGACAAGATCAACCAGTTCCGTGGGATCAGTACGGCCACCTGGCCGGTAGTCCAAGAGTAAGCTTCCACCGTGGCAAACTCCCAACTCAACAGCGGACTCGTCGAGATGGATCAACAAGCAAGGCTCATCAGGCACCCCCTCAATTCGCCCGATAGCTCGACTAGTAGATACGAGCGCGGGCTCAATCGAGTCGATTAGTAATCCGGCTCGACTGGCTGCCTCGTGAATTGTATCGAGCGTCTGCATGTTGCACACCGCGGCAACTGCGTATTCATGCCGTGCGTCAATCGGCTGGGATCGACTCACGGTGACCTTCTCGCCCGGTCCGAGCATCAAGTAGAGTCGGCTACGCTGCTCGATCTGTTGCAATTCAGAGCGGACTTCTTCGGTAGTGCCACGAACAGCCTTTGTGACACAAAATTCGCCGCCGAGGACGAATTGAAGATTAGTCGTTTGGAGATGATGCTTTTCAGCAAGTTCAGCGAGCGCGGCACTGAGTTCCTGGAGTCCCAGGTCACTGTTGAGTGTTGTTGCTTCAATGCGCCAGCGCAAGGTCATCGCGTGCACTTTATCAGGCCCCTCATCCATGGATTGGACAAGGGTGACTGCTCGCAAATCGGCTCCCACGATCTCGATTACCGTGTGCGAGTCGATCTGCATCTTCTTGCGCTCGCGGGAACGACGCTGGGGCGTCGTACGGCGTTCGTTTTTGCTGCGTCTATCCGACATATCATAACAATCTATATTGGAGGGGTTAAAGTTCGATTACGGCTTGAACGGTTCGCGATATTTCACCAGCAACTCCAACCGATGTCACAATTACTGTGTAGTTTGGGCCGCTCACGGCGACGGCTTCGTAGGTATCATCCGCAGGATACGATCCGTCGGTAATGGTGCCGGTCCAGGTGCTATCCGCTTCGAGTTGCGCTACCGCCTCATGGACACCTGCGTTCGCTAGGAACAAGGCCCTGTCGTAGTCCATGGTGTTTCTGATTGCTGACATTTCCAGCGTTGTTGTGTCCAGCACATTCACCACCATCAGAGTCATGAAGGCAATGATGAACAAACTGAAAAGCAGTGCTGCTCCCTGCCGCGTACTGTTCGACTTTTGATTTCTTTGCTGAGTTGTTCTGCTTACCATGATCTTATCCATGCCCGACAGGAGTTGGTCACGGTTTCCGTACTCGCGGGTCTCGTCAGGTCAACCTTCGTCGTGCAATGCACTGCGTGAATCAGCCCGGGGTCTGTTGTTTGAGTAGTCCCATCCACTTTGAGACCCACAAAATTCAATTCCTCGATTCCAGTTGCCAGCACGTCGCTAGCGGTTGTGACTCCAAAGAGTACTTCTTTACTGCCTGCATTGTGCTCCCAGACGAGTATATTCCCGTCAGTATCCAGCAGACTCAGTGTCCCTGATGTCTCTGCGGCATTCGAGATATCCAGAACAGATCGACATTGTCGCGATTGTCGAACGATGTGCTTGAGTACTGCCAAGCCCGATTGACGCGCGGTGTGGTCTCCTTCATGACGATGCCAGGATGTATACGAAGTGCGCACGATCACCATGCATGAAGCTGTCAGCGCTGCCAGCATGGCAGTGGTCACGATCAGCTCTAGCAACGTGAATCCCTGTCTATTTGTTTGGCTATTGTTCTTCATTCTCGTAGGAATTCATCTTGGCCACTTTGGTTCGATATGTCTCGCGAAGCTCACTAGCACCGAGCAAATCGTTGCCGTCTGCATCGTCGTAAACAGTAACAACGAGGTTCATTAGTTGCCCCACCAAACCGCCGTCGCTGGGGTCGTCCGATTTCGTCAAGGTGTAACGGATGTTGCCATGTCCGTCGGCAGCGAAGTCCCCGGAAATTGTGCCATTAGTCCAGTTAGTTGCGACGAATCCTGCTTGATCTTCAAGAATCTGCACAGCGTAGTTGGCCAACAAATGCTGACGATACATTACGCGACTTTGAGCCATCGCGTCACGGATTACTGCCAGCGCGGGAACCACGGTACCGGTTACCAGGGCAGCGGCTACCAACATTTCCAGTAAGGAAAATCCACGCGCTGGTAACTTGCTATTGCGTGTTGTGGATCGATTGGACGTCATTAAGTCGCCTGCGGGCACAAAGGTACGTATTTTCCTACGTAAAGGTAGCTCACGGAAAGGCACTGGAGGTGTGCCCACTTAAGAATTACAACCAGCGCATCAGGTATGATCCTGAGCCTGGTTAGGGCAGCTCGACAACTTGAACAGCACCGGTCAGCATCACGACCGAGACACTCCAACTGCGTGTTGGGCCGGCCACAGTAATGCTGTAGGTAGCGAGCGCGGAGCCTTCAAAGTCGAACTCCAATGTGCTGGCAGACGTTGTGACGGTCACATTGTCCGGAACAGTTCGAGTTTGGTCGACTTGAGTATCACCGCCGCTTGCACGGCGAATGAGTGCATAGCTGGTAACGCTGCCGCCGGAACTGGTCAGCTGCAAATAGTGATTATCGCCCGTAGCGATCGTACTACGACGAGCATGCACGAGTGACAGAGCAAGCTTGCGGGCAAAGCCCTCAGCTCCCCCGGTGGCCAGCGCGTTGTGTCCATAACCGCTAATCGATGCCACGGTGAGTAGGCTCACAATCGCAATGACGATGGCCAGTTCCAAAAGACTCATGGCCCGCCGCGAAGTATCGTGGCAGGCCATGAGTGGCGTCCTGATTGAGTTCTTGACCATGAGGACTCGCTTCTCAATGCTAGTTCACTCGATGCGTGGTGGCATTCAGCGTATAAGCCGAGGCGTCCACGGGATTGGTTGGGATGCCGTCCGGAAAGTAATTCACGTCTGCGGCAATATCCGAGAGGTCGTTGGCAGGCCAGCTCCCGGTGTTGACGTAGTAGCGCTCCACGGCAGCATTGATGGTGGCTTTGTGGTGGTCACGCACTTTGGATTTTGCGTTATCGCTGGAAACAGTGACGCGTGGGACGATGATCGCGGCGATAATGCCCAGGATCGTCACCACGGCGAGCAACTCGAGCAGCGAAAAACCGCTCTTTTTGCGTTGGTTACGAGTCTTCATTGTTGGAATCTCCTTAGGAACGATACTGGGTTTCAGCTAAACGTTAGCTGTGGCTAAAACTCTAAGCCCATGTGTTCATATACAAATGTAGGTTACAAAACACGACATGTCGGCAAATTCCACCATTGTTCGCAAGTCTATTGCAAGTCAGTGGTTATGGCCAACCACACGACCTGTTGTGCTGTCTATGGTGTAGGGAGTTTCGTCGACCGGGCACACGGGAAGACCTTCTGGGAAATAGTCCGATTCAGCACCAATGTCGGCCAAGCTATCCTTGGGCCATCCACCCGTGTTGTGCATCCACAGCTCGGATTGGATTTCAATATCACCCTTGTAAACGTAACAGGCCGCAATGTTGGCAGTCTCGTTGTTATCGAACACGCGCGCGACGATAATCGCCGCGAGCGAACCAATGATGGTAATCACAGCCATCAATTCAAGGAGCGAAAATCCTAGCTTAAAACGTCCACGCATAACTGTTCCTTACGAAACCGTACCGACCATGTCGAACATAGGCAGATAGATTGCTAGCAGTACAACAGCAATAGCACCAGCTAAGGAGATCGTGAGAACCGGCTCCATGGCGCCTACCATCATGCTCGTTTTGCGCTCGATTTCTTTACGAAGATAGTCACAAATATCGTTGGTCGCGCGTGTGAGTTGGCCCGTACTTTCTCCTACAATCACAAGCTGATTGACGATGGGCGGGAACATGTCTTCGTGGCGTTCCAGTTCGCGGCTGAACTTTTCTCCCCGCTGCACGGCGGACTGCAGTTTTCGTACCCCTTGCCTGACAAATCGGTTCCCTACCGAATCGGCTGTTTCGCGTAGCGCTTCAGCCAAGGTATACCCCGCTTCCATTAGGTTCTGTAGCACTTCCATCAGTTGCAACACCGCCATATCTCGTAACCAGTTGCCGACCAAGGGCATGCGTAGCAAGAGCTGATCCATGGCCAAGGCGAAATCATCTCGTTTACGAAGCTGCCGTATTGCCACGATGACCAAGACTACCGCGCCAACAATCATCAAAGCATATTGCTTAGCGAACATGCCAACGCTGATCAGCAATTGGGTGATGAACGGCAATGGCACACCTGCATCGTCGTAAGTTTCCTGAAACACGGGCACGACATAAATCAGCAAGAAGGTGATCAATCCACTACCCACTACGACCAATAACCCGGGATAGGACAATTTCTTGATTACATCCTTGCGAAGTTCGGCTGTCTTGTTTCGGCTTGACGAAAGCTTATTCAAAGTGTCTGGAAGCCTACCGGAGCGTTCGCCCAATCGAATTTGATTCACAGTCAAACTATCAGCCAAGTGGGGAAATTGGCTGATGGCGACACTGAAAGACATGCCTGACTCTACCTTACGGCGTAGAGACTCAAGCACGTCGCGATGCTTCGCGAGCGTGTCTTCCTTGGCTAGTGTTGCCAGCGCTTTCGGCAAAGGCACTCCGTTACCGACGAGCGTCGACAAGTTGCTGAGTATAAAGGTCAGCTCCTGTGGCTTGATGTGTTCGCTTCCCTTGCGCGGCTTGGTCAGCGTATGCCAGATTTGCGCGAAGCCACCAGTATTGTTGGAGCCCCCTGTTGACTGCTCCTTGGCGGTAGAAGCCACCGGTGCTGTGAATCGTTTTCTGCGTGCCATATTTCCGAACCGTTAGCCAGAGACTTTGTAGAAAACTTCTTCAATCGTTGTTTTACCGGCGATGACCTGCTCGATGCCTGCTGTGGCTAGCTCGACCAAACCCTCTTCGATGGCAATTTCACGTAGCTTGGTGGTTGGCAAACCCTTCTCGATTGCTTGTGCAATCGAGGGAGTGATAACAAACACCTCATAAATGGGAATACGGCCCATATAGCCAGTCCCCAAACATTTTTTGCAACCCCGTCCTGCGTAAAAGACCGTATCCTCAGGAATCACTTTATTGTGACTAAGTGCGCTGAGGAAATGCTTGTTGGGCGCAACGGGCTCTTTGCAATGTGTACAGATAGAGCGCAGTAACCGCTGAGCGATCGCTCCTAGCAACGCTCCCCCCGTCTTGAAGCTATCGATACCCAGGTCGCTGAGCCGGCCAACAGCTCCTACTGCGTCATTCGTATGCAGCGTACTAATTAGCAAGTGGCCCGTAAGTGCGGCTTGTACAGCGGTGGTGGCAGTTTCGTGGTCGCGAATTTCGCCGAGCATGATCACATCAGGGTCCTGCCGCATGATGTATTTCAACGCATTCGCAAAGCCGAGCCCATGCTCATTGTCGGAAGCAACTTGGTTTATGCCTGGGATTCGATATTCAACGGGGTCCTCCACAGTAACGATGTTCCGACTCACGGAATTTAGCCGCGATAGCACGGCGTACATCGTCGTACTCTTGCCTGACCCGGTAGGGCCGGTCACGACAATCATCCCGTGCGGCTTGTCGATCAGCGATTGAATTTTCTTCAGGTCACGATCACAGAGTCCCAATTGCTCGAGTGAGAAGATCTTGTTGCCTTCGTCCAGCAACCGCATCACGACCTTTTCCCCTCCGACCGTGGGTATGGTACTCACACGAAAATTGACTCGTGCCCCCGCTTCGTGAACGCTTAGCTTGCCGTCTTGGGGCCGCCGGCTCTCGGTAGTGTCCATGTCCGCCATGACTTTGATGCGCGCGACGACCGATTCCTCGATGTGTTTGGGAATCGTCATGATTGCCTGAAGTTGACCATCGACGCGGTAGCGTACACGCATTTCTGGGTGATGCGGTTCGAGGTGGATGTCGCTGGTGCCTGCATTGATGGCACCCATGAGAATTGCACGCACCAATCGAACTACGGGTGCTTGGTCTTCTTCGAGTGAAACGTCATCATCGAGTTCCTCCTCGATCATCTCTTCGGCATTTTCAAGATCGACCATTTTCATGTCGACAATTGTTTGGCGGGCGACGACACGCTCATCGAACCCTCGGTCCAGTGCCGTTTCAATGCCACTCTGGAGCGAGACGATCGGCTCGACCTGATAGCCGGTGATCAACTCGGCTTCGCAGATGACATCCATATCGTCTGGTGCGACCATTGCGAGTTGCAGAGTGCGTCCAGAAATTCCCACGGGCACCGCTTGGCATTTGCGCGCCAGATCTTCTGGCAGCAGCCGAACAACCTGTGGGTTTATACTCTCGGGAACGACTTCCATGAACGGCACATCATACTGTTCAGAAAGTGCTTCACCCAACTGATCGGTCGTGATCAATCCTCGACGCATCAAGATCGTGCCGAGTAGGCCGCGCTCTGCGCCTTGTGCAGCAAGAGCGCTTTGGACCTGTCCTTCGGTAATCCAGCCACGTCGTACTAGAATGTCGCCAAGTCGTGCCATGATTGTGAGGTTTCGATGTCAAAGAGAGGGAGTGTGGAACTACTCGAGTTAAATTCGCTTATGACTCTGCGCGATTGGATGCAGCCTGTAGTAATCCTTGTACTTTTTTTTCCAAAACGATGGGGTCGTAGGGCGTGACCAGGAATTCATCAGCCCCTGCATTGAACGCGCGTTGCACCTCTTCCAGATCGGAACTACCGGACAAATAGATCACAGGTAACTCATTGGTGCGAGCATCGTTGCTGAGGTGATTGAGGAATTCGATCGACTCCATTTCCGCAACATGCCCAACCGCAATCAGATCGGGTAGCTTGGCAAGCAGTACTTGATTGGCTTCGTCTGCTGTGGACTTGGTAACAACCTGATACCCCAGTAGCTCGAGACGAAACGAGGTAATCTCACGCAACGTCGGCTCTTCCTCGATCAACAAAATTGTTGCGTCCTGCAAAGGCATTGCTATTTCTCAGAGTGTGTTAGGAATTCTAGACTCGAAATCTGAGCGAAAATGCAACCACGCACTCCGATGCTCGCATTCTCAGCCAAGGAAACGTAGCTCGCTGTTGCGTACAGTCAACATGAGCCAGCACCTTAGATTTCGCACATTCGCCTTGCACCCCCTCAGCAACAAATTCCGATCAATCGGAGTATTTATGATAATCGGCACCAACCATTCCAGGTAATCCTTGTAGCTGGTGAAGAGAGAATGACACAAAAAAATGTGGGATTCCCACACAGAGTACCGTGCTAGATTTTCAGTGAGTGAGCGCAGTTTCCACGGATACCTCACTGCTTTGCAAATAACCCTACATTGCTTCTAGTAACATGTCCCAACGAAGCCCTGCAACTACGTTAGCCAATCGATGCGGTTTTTCCCTGCTGGAACTTTTGGCGGTGATCACAATCATTGGTCTTATTGTGTCGATCACGATCACGAGAATTGCCGAGTCGTCTGACACAGCGAAAGAGAAGACCTGTTTCCACACACGCACAGAACTCAATTCCGCGTTGGAGCGATTCGCGGTCACCAATGGTTCGTTTGCAACCGCGATTGCTGATATCGATACGGTCGACTATTTTCCCGGGGGCATCCCCTCATGCCCAGTGAGCGGCTCTGCCTTCACACTTAATGCGACTACCCATCGAGTGGAAGGTCACACGAATTCGGGTAACCACTAGTTCGATCCTCCTCGGGGCTACCAGTGGGGTGGTAGTAGCAGCCACTGTGGTCGGCTAAGATAGTCGCCATGCCTGCCTGCCTCCGCTCATCGGTTTTACTGACATTGCTCATGGCCTCGACGGCTCTATCTGAGCCGGAGGGAACGAACTACGACGAATCCAAAGTGCCCCAATTCGGATTGCCGGATGCGTTGCTTTTCGCAAGCGGAGAACGAGTGGACAGCGCGTCGAAATGGCACGCTCGTCGAGCAGAAATCTTGAGCCTTTTTGAAACCCATGTTTACGGACGCGCGCCAGACGTGGGAGAAAGTGTCTACTTTGCCGCGCCAAGGGTCGACACCGCCGCACTTGGTGGAAAAGCACGCCGCAAGCAAGTCAAAATTTTCTTCGGCCAAGGAAAGCAGGATCCCGCGGCCAGTTTGCTCATCTATCTGCCTGCGGGTGCGAGGACTCCCGTACCAATTTTCGTGGGGCTCAATTTCGGGGGAAACCATAGCACCACCAATGAGAATGGTGTCTTGCTGCCTACCTCCTGGATGCGCGACCGAAACAATGGCGCTGTCGTCGATCATCGAGCCACGGAAGCGGGCCGAGGCAAGAACAGCAGCCGCTGGCCCTACGTGGAAGCGATAGCGCGAGGGTACGGGGTTGCGACCCTGTACTGTGGCGACATCGATCCCGACTTTGACGATGGATTTCAAAATGGTGTTCATCCTCTGCACTACGCACAGGGACAAACGAAACCAAGGCCCGATGAGTGGGGCACCATCGCAGCTTGGGCATGGGGACTGAGTCGCGCGCTGGATTACTTTGAATCGGACGCAGAGATCGACCACAAGCGGGTCGCCGTGCTAGGGCATTCTCGGCTTGGCAAGACTGCGCTCTGGGCGGGCGCCTGCGACGAGCGGTTTGCCATGGTCATTTCGAATAACTCCGGCTGCGGGGGAGCAGCGCTCAGTCGGCGTCAGTTTGGCGAAACTGTGAGAATGATCAACCAAGCGATGCCGCATTGGTTTTGCGCCAACTTT
The DNA here is from genome assembly GCA_965230685.1 of Bythopirellula sp. Classification (GTDB taxonomy): domain Bacteria; phylum Planctomycetota; class Planctomycetia; order Pirellulales; family Lacipirellulaceae; genus Bythopirellula. The sequence continues at coordinate 4,903,112 of CBDDLO010000002.1, read as the reverse complement.
CATCAGTACAACGACAACGAAAAAGCCCTGCCTGTCGATCAGCACATGTTAGCCGCTCTCGTCGCACCGCGTCCCTTGTATGTGGCGAGTGCCGAGGAAGATTTGTGGGCCGACCCGCGCGGAGAATTTCTCTCATTAAAGTTCGCCTCGCCCGTCTATGAACTGCTGGGCAAACGAGCATTTGGTGATGTGGAGATGCCCTCGGTCGATCAGCCGTTACTGCGTGATGTTGCCTACCACGTTCGCAGTGGCAAACACGACATTACCCTCTACGACTGGCAGAGATACATGGATTTCGCGGATCGACATTTTCAGCACCGATTTAGCACTCAGCAATAGGGTGAAACTCAGCATGCTGCCATTTAAGTGTCACTCCTCTCAAGCCAAGTTGATAGTCGTGGTGACATTCAGTACTTTGCTACCAGCTTGGGCTACCGCAGGTGAAGCGAATGAACACGCTGTATTGAATCGGGAGGGCAAACGACCGGCTCCGGTCGTAGCCGTGGATAACGTCTGCGCCTGGCCCAACTTGACAGTGCTTCCCGATGGCACAATTGTGGCTACGATCTTTAATCAACCCAGCCATCTTCAGCAGCCCGGTGATGTGGAGTGCTGGGCCAGCAAAGATTCTGGTCGGACGTGGGTAAAGCATGGCACACCAGCGCCGCGTGACAACGAAAACGTTGCCCGGGGAAACGTCGCCGCGGGCGTTGCAGGCAATGGTGACTTGATCGTCATTACCAGCGGGTGGTCCGATCCCACCGCTAAAGATCGGAATACTCTTTTGCCCACTCTCGTCAGCCGTTCGGCCGACCAAGGCCGTACATGGTCCCTCGACGCTGATGCGTTTCCTGGCAAGTGGCCAGAGATTGCTCGCAATAAGACCTCCCCAGCAGGTTACCTGGTGCCCTTTGGCGACATTCTCATTGGAGCCGACGGAAAGCTACGCGCAGGTTTCTACAGGAACGACCGAGGCGCTAGCTTCATCTACAGCAGCCAAGACAATGGTAAGACGTGGGACAAGCCCGTCGCCTTAGACCGAGATGCTGTCATACACGAGCCTGCGCTGTTTCATCTCGGCGAGGGCCGATGGTTGGCAGCCACAAGGAACGATGGGCTAGACCTGTATGCTTCGGACGACGATGCCAGATCCTGGGTTCACAGAAGCAAAATCACCGGACATCAGCAACACCCCGCACACCTGACTCGCCTGGAAAATGGAACCCTGCTGCTAACAAATGGAAATCGTTTGGAGCCTAAGGGAGTCGATGCACGGTTCAGCGACGACGAAGGCGTGACTTGGAGCGAACCATTTCGCGTCGTGGATTTCCAGCGCGATGGCGGCTATCCGAGCAGTGTGCAGTTGCCTGACGGCAATGTGATAACCGCCTACTACGCCCAACGCATCTCGGGGCACGACCGCTATCACATGGGAGTGGTAGAGTGGGACCCGGGGCGGACTCGACTTCAGCAAGACTAGCGAATTTCCACCCACTTCATGATGCGAATTCCTGCGGGTCGGCCACCTTTGTAAAGGTCGCGGACTTCTTCGTCGCACATGACTCGGCTCATAACTCGAATGTCGTCCAGTCGACCATCGTAGGCCCGACCGCTGACGTTGGCAGTTCCAATCGTCACCGGAACAGCGGGATCTTCGTCAAGCGGTCCTCCGACGGTATGAGCGACGCTTCTAATGAGGTTGCCGTTGACATACATGCGCATGGTAACGCCGTCATAGGTCCCCGCAACATGCGACCATTTTCCAGGACTCAGCACATTGTTTTCAGTGAAGAACTGCGTTGTGCCCCCTGCTTTCAATCGGAAGTCTAGTTCGAGTGAGGCACCTATGGCCATTCCCCAGTACTGCGATTGGAGCGCTGTGCTGCTTGCTTTGATAATAATCCGTTGGTCCGTCGAACCATCTTCGGGTCGAACCCATGCAGCGATCGAAAGCTCGCTGCCGCTAACATCAAAGGTACCCACATCGACGCCGTCGTCGCCGTCACTGGTTTCAAAGTCGAGAGCACCATCGATCTGTCCGGCCGTAGTCCAGGTTGGATTTCCAGTAAGAGTACCATCGTGGCCATTCGGCGAGGAATCCACCGCTAGGCTTCCCCCTGTCTCGTCCAATTTCCAGCGAGCGACAATGCCGCTGAACTGGGCTATTTCTGTCTCGGAGAGGTAGCGGTTGTAGACCCGGAAATCTCGCATCCCTCCTTCCCAGTTCTCGCTACTACCGGTTCTGGTGCCAAAGGAGAAAATACCTGGCAATTGTTCCGTCATATCATCGCCATTCGTTCCGCTATGTACCAGTACGCCATCGATGTAAATCTCGAATGAATCGTCCGTCGCATCGAACTGTGCAATGACATGGTACCAACGATCTTCAAAACTTAGCGCTTCACTAGTGACAAACTCATCGCCTCCGGCGCCTACGTCGGGGCCCTCGCCCCCCAGGTCAAAGGAAAGCGTCCCGTCGGGCTCTTGCCGCACTTCCCAGTTGCCATTGAGGCCAAAAGGTCGGCTGCGTGCTCCCGGATTCCCTGCCGAGCGGAGCCAAACAGCGACAGCCCCGGTCTCCGGAGGATCGAAATCAGCATTGGTCGTAGCCGAATCACTGATTCCATCGAACGCCAAACCGTTTCTGCCGCTACAGTCAACAATCCAATTAGCGCCGTTAATTGTGGCATCGTTGTCATAGCCACTCGAATCTGCGGTAGTGCCGCCACTGCCTTCGTCCATCTTCCAATGACCGACAAGGCCGTAGAGTTCGGAGACCTCTGCGTCATTCAAGGCACGATTGTAAAGCCGCACATCGAACAAATGCCCATCGAGCGTATGACCAAAAGTAGTTTCCGAAATATTGTTTTGTGTTCGAGCTACGTCACGCGGGAGTCCCACATAGCCGCTCGCTACAACCTGGCCGTTAGAGAACAACTTGGCATTTCCACTTGCATCGACTACCGCTACTGCATGTTTCCAGGCACCCGTTTCGGGGACTCCCGAGTTTTCGATTAATCCACGCCATGCTGCGCCATCTGCAGTGTCGGAGAGAAACAGATCAAGACCCTGCGAATTATCTAAGCCAAACCATATGTCATCGACCAAAGAGCCATTGCTCAGCGAAAAGAAGTCCGTGTAACTTCCTGTCAGTGCGTCGACCTTATACCAAACGGCCATGGTAAGGCCATTTGAGAAGTTCACATCTATAGTCGGCAAGGCAACTTTTTCTCCAGCAGTTCCGCTAAAATCAGTCGCGATTGCCCCCTCTCCAGGATAGGGACCTTTCTGATTCAATGTGGGACCGCTGGTGTAGGTGCCATCGTAAGCTGAAAGTGAGGAGTCCGTGGCAGTCGTGCCAGAGGTTTCATCGAGTTTCCAGTGAGCCACCAGGCCTGATGCCGCTGCGAACATCGACTGCACTTCGTTGGCAGAGAGCGCACGTCCGTAGAGGCGGACGTCGTCTTGAATTCCATGGGCGGGTCGTTCGGCGGTCGGCGCGCCGGGCCCCGAAATGCCTAGGCGCCACTGCTGCGTACCGGTATCGAATCCAGGGCTACCGGGGGCAAAGGTGTTCGTGCCGACCGAAACGCCGTTGACGTACATTTCGACCACGCCTGCTGCCTGATCAACCACGCACGCCACATGATGATACTCACCGATGTCGTAGACCGAAGCCGTTATAGCTTGCTGGACTGGCCCTGAACCTTCATCTGCATAGTGGTTGAACTGGAACCCCGTTATGTGTGAGTAATGCAACCCAATCGATGAGTTCGGCTTTTTGATAAGTCCATGCCCCGAGAGGTTGCTGTTGCCAGTCGCAGGCGGGACGGAAGCCGGCTTGTACCATGTGGTGAGTGTGTAGCTTCCCAACTGCAACTCATCGAGTTGAGTCGAGTTGGGTAACTCGACATAGTCGTTTCCGTCGTTGTAATCATACTCGAGCCCTCCGCCAAGAATGGCATCCGTCGACCAAGTTGGTGCACCAACAAGTGTGCCATCGTGACCGTTACCAGATGAATCTGCCGCAACCGTACCGCTCGTTTCGTCAAGCTTGTAGTGACCAGCGAGTGCACTTTCGTAACAACCCATGTCCCAAGTGGCTCCATTTGGTCGAACCAATCCATCAAGATCGTCGTCAACAATCCCTGCCGCGCTCGTTCCCACTTCAATCGCGGGCGAGCTTTCGAGCAGGTGGTAATCAGACGTGCTGACAAACCGTGGATCGACCGAGATCTCGCCCGTTGAAGCACTCGTACCTTCGAAATCGATGATGTTTCCGTACACCAGATTGTAGGTATGCGTGAGAGTGCCCCCATTGTGATCGAACCCAGCGTCACCATTGTTGGCAATGATGCAATTGGTGATCGTGGCGGTACCAGCATCCATTTCGATGCCGTCGCTGGTGTTGTTGGCGATGGTGCAGTTCCAGACCGTGGCCGTGGCATCCGCAATGTGGAGACCCTTGTTACTATTGTTGTGAACGAGGCAGTTGATTAAGGTCGCCGAAGTGCCATGATCCAGTTCGATGCCTTTCACACCGCCATAGACTTCGCAGTGACTCAGGACAAAACCCTGACAGTTGTCCACGTCGATCGCGTCGTCCGCGCCACTTCCAGAAATGGTGAATCCGTGGAACTCTAGATAATCGTCGCCATCGGGTTGAATCGCTTTGTTTCCACTCGATGCTTGAATGGTGACTTTTCCTGCCGGCCAACCAGAGATCTCGCCCTTGGTATCTGCGATAAACTGGATGGGCAAACTCGAGGTGCCATCGATCGTCGGATAAATGGCCTCGGTGTAGGTGCCCGCTTGCACGTAAACGATGTCACCGGGGTTGAGTGCCGAAAGCGAAGCCGGGTGATCGATCGTTGCAAAGGCATCACTGACGCCGGGCCCCGTGCCGGAGTTCGAGTCGCTGCCGTCGGCGCGAACGTAGTAAATGGTGGTAGCGACGTGTTCGTACGCTCCCATGTCGTGGTCCGAGCTTTGCGGACGCGATATTCCCTCGATGTCGTCATCGACCGTTCCGCTCAAATCGCCCCCGGAGTCAATCGCCGGCGAGCCCGTCTGAAGGCGATAGTCACCCCCACCTACAAATTGCGGGTCGGAGGTCAACTCACCAAAGCCTGCGGAAGCTCCGCTGTAGTTGCCACCCGTGTTGTTGTAGAGCAAGTTGTAGAAATTTGAAAAAGTTCCATCGCCATCGGATTGGCGTCTAAATCCAGCCCCAACATTATTAGCAACAATGGAGTTAATCACGGTAGCTGTGTCGTTCCCTGCATCGATTCCGTCACCACCGTTCGCCACAACGGTGCAATTGTAGAAGTTCGTTGTTCCTCCATTGAGATTAGCTCCATCTGCGGAGTTGTCGCGGATCAGGCAGTTGATCAGCGTCACCGTGCTGCTACCCGCAATGTTGTAGCCATTTGTGCCGCTCAAAACCTCGCAGTCTTTAAAAATGATGCCATTGCAGTCCGACAGGAAAACAGTATCGGTACCGTTGCCCTGGAGTCGAAACCCTGTGAATGTGATGTGGTCATCAAACTCCAAATCGAAAACACTAGTGCTGCTCGGCGCTTGGATCGTGACATTCCCGCCAGTGGTTCCGAAAATCGCGCCAGTCCGGTCAGCAAAAACTTGAATCGGATTCCCTGAAGCGCCATCTCTCGTAGGAGCGATCTCCTCGGTGTAAGTTCCACTCATCACATTGACCACAGTTCCAGCGCTCACCGAAGAGCTGGTCAAGGCATGCTCAATCGTTTGCCAGGCCTGTGCCGCTGAGGGCCCCGTGCCAGCGTTGGAGTCGTTTCCATCAGGTCGGACATAGTAAGTCGAGCCTGTCGTGTAAGTCACATGCAGTCTCGGGGCGTGAGTAGGCGAACCGGACCGCTTGAAGATTCCTTTGTTGCCCGAGTTGGTCGTCGTGATGACGACCATGGCATTGCCCGACGACCACCCTCCCCGGTCGACGACTTCTTGGATTGACGAAGCAAAATTCGGCGACATGATTGAATCGCCGACTGAATAACTTACCGAGCCCGTTGACCAAAGTGTTTGATTGCTCGTTAACGCTCGGCTCGTGATATTGCCGTTGGTGGTCGTGAATGTCGGAGGGTTGTCAGCATCCTGTGCAGTGAGGTCGACCGAAAAACTGGTTGTGCCATTGCCATTGGAAAAGGTTTCGAGCGTGGCGCTAGTTACCGTTGCACCAGCCGGAATGGTTACGTTCTGGAACCGAAATCCCACCCTCGTACTGGAGAAAAAACTACTGCCGTCGGTCACGTACACCGTACCGCTAGGAATTTCGTCCGCGTCATCGGTATCAGCCGAAACGGTGAAGATGGCATCCGTGGCTTGCGCGTCACCGCTGAGCAGTTCGAGTAGTATCAGGCACACCAACACTCCACAAAGCGCGGAACGCAGCTTGCCGATAAGCTCACAGATTGTCGAATCCTGTTGCTTCATTGTTGGCTTCCAAAACAAAAAACACCCGCCTAGCGGCGGGCATTTGGGCAGCCCATGGTAAGGCCATGACTAGAACTTGAAACTCAATCAAGCGGTGCAAACCGGTGCTTGGGTTTCATAGAGTGCTTTTAAAACGTCGCGACGTGAAATCAGACCTAGCAAGCGACCATTGTCGACTACCGGCACACGTCGAACGCGGTGGATCAGACACATATCCGCGACCTTGTTGACCGGATCATTCGGGCCAACCGCCAACAGCTCAGTGGTCATGTGCTTGGCAATAGAATCGGAGAGAACTTGTTGGTCGTAGGCGATCGCAAGCAAGGCGAACTCGGTTACAATGCCAACCAGTCGATCCGCTGCGTCGGTGACAGGCAATCCGCTGATTCCTTGATTGAGCAACAGTTCGATAGCATCTTGAATCGTAGCTTCTTGATCGATGGTCACCACATTGGCGGTCATGATAGAACGTGCACTTAACATTGTGAGCCTTTCCAGAACTTTTTGGTCCAAATCGGAGATGCGCAGCTCCCCGCTGCGCAAGCTGCTCCTAGAAAAGAGTAGTTCAAGAATTGGGGCGAACTGCACTGCAACCGCGAATCGGGGGAAAAATCTGTGTCGAGCTGACTGTGCTGTCGTTCTCTGACAGTCATTGCAAGCAGTTGCTACAATCGCTACGACAATTACAAAACGTTGTAGCCGCTATTCGGTTCACTGGGGCATGCAAGGAAGCACAAGTCACCGATAGGATGAAAGAGTCGCTTCAACGCACACTCTCCGCAAAGGGCTCCTTCATGGCCACCAAACCATCTCTCGACATCACTACCGCAGCCTTGGCTTTCCGTGGCTACAATGTCACCAATCTGGGGAGAACTGCTGAATTACTTGCGAAACCAGCCTACCACGGCATCGTTTCCGAAGAGCTGCAACGTTTCAGTACGCTTTGTGCGGAATATACGGGTTCTTCTGTTGATCTGACCTCTCGAGTAGAGCGATACGAAGAGCCTGGATTGGAGCACTATGCCGAGTCGATCGCGTTGATTGTGGCGGTTGAGGTTGCTCAGATGCGGCTGCTGCGCGAGTTTCACCAAATCGACACTCCCCGGGCGCGTCTCGCGTTCGGTTATAGCCTGGGTGAACTCACTGCTATCAGCTTCAGTGGCGTATTTCCTATCGACGAAGTCATCCGGGTTCCGCTTGCGATGGCCGCTGATTCGCTCGAGTTGGCCAAAGACACCCGGATGGGCGTGCTCTTTTCGCGTGGGCCCGTGATCAACGAAGCCAACGTTGAACGACTTTGTCTGCAGATCACGAGCGAGGGCCAGGGAACCATCGGGATTTCTGCGGTGCTGTCGCCTAATACTTATCTGCTGATAGGCCAGCGGGAAACGGTGCGCCGATTCCGTAAGGTGATGCATGAATTGCTTCCTACGCGCGCGCACCTACGCATCAATAATAATCGCTGGCCTCCACTCCACACCCCGATCGTTCGCCAAAAAAACATCTCCGATCGCGCATCGGTGATGATGGAGACTCTTGGAGGCACGTTTACTCCTCCACTACCGCCCGTCTTGTCCTTGGCCACCGGCGGCATGAGCTACGACGACCACTCCGCACGCGAGGTGTTGCGCAAATGGATTGACCATCCCCAAAGGTTGTGGGACGTAGTAGATAGGACACTTGACTTGAAAGTAGAGACTGTTTTGCACATCGGACCAGAACCGAATGTGATCCCAGCTACTTTTCGACGTCTAAGCGAGAACATTCTAGAGCAGACCAGTGGCAGCTCGCTGAGCAGCCTCAGCATGCGTGCCGTGTCTGGTTTGGCCCGCCGTCCGTGGTTGGCCGCACTCTTGCCCGAACGCGCGGCACTGCTTCGAGCCCCGCACATCAAGCACGTGATCGCAGAAGACTGGCTGCTGGAAAACGCACCGGAATAGTCGATGTGGTGAAGCTAAATCCGCCTTTATTACTATTGCGCGTACGCAGTACGAATTCCTACCAGTGGTAGTTCGTAGCAAACCGCCTCCTGCGCGTTGCGGACCAGCAAATAAGGGGCTGAGAATGCCGGATTGTTCCAAGTAATTTGCGATTCGCTGAAGGCGCGGAGGGACGAGAGTTCCTGGTACTTTGCCGGTGAGGCTTCGACCAAAACCAACTCGCCGAACTCTGTAAGAACCAAGATTGTGTCGCCCAACAACATGATTTGTCCATGTCCGAAACCGGGTCTGCGACGTTTCTTCCACATTTTTTTGCCAGACTCGAGTTCGATGCACTGCAAATTCACCTCATCGAGGCCGTAGACATAGCCGTCGCGGATCACAACGTTACCCATCTTGGTTTTCATCACCGGCTTGAGTCCGCCTGACCAAAGAGATTTAATTTGCCACGAGGTTTCATCATCGTTCTGCACTTGCAGCAAGACCGACCCTAAGCCGTAACCTTTCGAGAGGAACAAGCGATCCCCTGAAAGCGGAACGGGCTGCGAAGCTGCGGCATTGGCGCCGCTATCACTGGGCCAGTCAATTTCCCACAAGAATTCTCCCGTGTCTGCTCGACGCGATGTGACGAAACCCTCGTCCACGCTCACGACTTGCTGCACACCGGCGAACTCTGCCAGTACGGGAGAAGCATACGATGAGTGATAGCTCCCCGATGCCCACGCCACGCCGCCTGAGTCGATTTTGTAAGCGACTATCGATTGGTTCTCGGTCCCTCCCACACTCAACACCACCATGTCGTCGACAATAAGCGGTGAACTTGCCTTGCCCCAGGTAATGTTCTCGGCGTTGTGCTTCTCAAACGTATCATGCGACCACAAAATTTCGCCCGTAGAGGCGTCCAAGCAGTTGAGAATTCCAGTAGCACCTTGTGTGAATACTTTGCCATCGTGCAGCGTGGGGGTTGCGCGCGGTCCCGCATAGCCGAGCGCTCCACCGCCACTTGGGTCCCAGCGCACTGCGTCGGCGTGTGTCCACACAATGTCACCCGTTCGGATGTCGTAGCAAGTTACCAACTCGTTCTCATCGCGTTGCTCCTGCGTGACAGCGTAGTTGCCGACAATAGCAAACGCTGACCAACCTGCGCCGATTTTTTTGCGCCAGAGTTCCCGTGGCGGGTGATCGTTCCAGTCGGTCTCCAATTGCACCTCGGAAACCTCCGCCCAGTAGCCGTTGCCGAGAAAACGAGGGTAGTCCCGCGGGGTTGATTCCCAGGGTATCGTCCCCGCGCGTCCTGCCTGCGGAACCTCTAGCGTCCTGTCAGGCTCGGCCCATCGCCAGCGCCAACTCACCACGCCAACATCACCATTGGTGATTGCCTCTATGGGAGAAAGTTGTAGATACTGACAAACAACTAGCAGTGTAGGAACCAGCGCGAGCGACCACCGCCATCCTCGACTCAGGCCGCTGCAACGAATTGTCCAGAATGCGAGACCAAATACGCTCAATAGAATCGCGGCGTGTATCGCACTGTTGGCAACGCCCCGATCTTCAGCAGTGTTCCAAAGCACCACGCAAACGGTTGCTAGGGTTCCCACCCAGGCGAAAGGGAACCACATTCGACGAGTCTTTGGCGCGGCTGTCGCAGATTTGGCGATCTCGTCGTCTGTGCGTGCTTCTTTCGTTTCCATAAATCCTTAATCCCTGTTAGTCAGCAATTCCAGCGATTGTCGTCAATCGTAGGCCTCAACTGGCATGCTGACAACCACCTCGCCCGTTGCGGTTGGCACCCACTGCGATTACAACCGAAGTTGTGAATTGACGTTACAGCCTTAAGAAATTCGATGAATCAAGATCAAACAACCCTCGCTGGCCAATGGGCTCTGGTCACTGGAAGCTCCAGCGGCATTGGCCGTGCGATTGCGCACGAACTTGCAAGCAATGGAGCGAACGTCCTCGTCCACGGGCACCGACAGGGCGAAGCAGCAAAGCAGGTTTCGGTGGAGTTGCGTGAGCTAGGTGTCGACTCCGATTTCTTGCTAGCCGACTTAGCCCAACCCAATGCCCGGCAAGCACTTATTCAACAGGCTTGGAAGCAGGCGCCTCTCGACATCTTAGTAAATAATGCAGGGGTCGATGTACTCACGGGCGCCGCGGCCGATTGGGCGTTCGAGCAGAAACTGGCGGCACTCTGGCAGGTGGATGTGGTGGCGACGATAGAACTCTCGCGCGAGTGTGGTGCAAGGATGCAACAGCAAGGCCACGGTACGATTGTCAACATCGGTTGGGACCAGGCGGCAACCGGCATGGAGGGCGAAAGTGGCGAAATGTTTGCCGCGACCAAAGGAGCCGTGATGGCATTCACACGCAGCTTAGCAAAGTCGCTGGCACCTGAGGTACGCGTCAACTGCGTCGCCCCCGGTTGGATCAAAACCGACTGGGGTAATGCCGCGTCCGACTATTGGCAACAGCGGGCTGTAGCTGAATCGCTACTGCAGCGATGGGGCACACCCGAAGATGTCGCGCAGGCGGTTCGCTTCCTGGTCTCGCCACAAGCCGCGTTCATTAATGGGCAAGTTCTCAACATCAATGGCGGACTCCACCATTGAAGCAAGAACATATCCATTTCGTAACAGGGCGACTTGCGCAACACTCACTCGAAGCGGTTGTGCCTCCATTGGCTAGGGAAGTTGGCTTCAGCTATTCAATCGACGTTTTGCCCATCACGGTAGCCGCGCTGATGAGCCCGACCTGGATCGAAAAACACATCCAAGTTCCTGCCAAGGCCACGCGGATCCTTCTACCTGGATACTGCGAGGGCGATTTGCAGCCACTCACAAAGAGTGTTCGTGTGCCGATCGAGTTGGGCCCCCGCGACTTGAGGGAACTGCCACGCTACTTTTCTCGAGAGCCATTGCCATCGGACTACGGCAAGCACAACATCGAAATCATTGCAGAGATCAACCACTGCCCGCGCCTATCGCTCGAAGCAATTCGTAATGAGGCAACGGCTCTGCGGGAGGATGGTGCGGATTGGATCGATGTTGGTTGCGAGCCTGGAGAGCCTTGGGCTGGAGTCGGGGATGCGGTGCGCGCGCTTCACGACGATGGACATCGGGTTTCAATCGACAGCTTGAATCCGATTGAAATCGAAGCGGCCGTTGCCGCAGGGGCGGAGCTTGTGTTAAGTGTCAACAGCTCCAATCGCAAATCGGCCAGAGATTGGGGCGTTGAGGTAATCGCTATCCCAGACGACCCCAAGTCCCTTGCTGGGTTGGACGATACCATCGATTTTCTCGCCAAGGCCGACGTCCCGCTGCGCATCGATCCAATCTTGGAACCCCTCTCCTTCGGATTCGCCGAGAGTTTGGGGCGTTACCTCGAGATCCGTCACCGCTATCCCGATGCCGAGATGATGATGGGTGTTGGAAATCTCACCGAGCTAACCGACGTCGACTCTGCGGGCATCAACACGCTGCTGCTTGGTTTTTGTCAAGAATTGGGCATCCGCAGCGTGCTCACTACCCAGGTGATCAACTGGACGCGAAGCAGTGTGAGGGAATGTGATTTAGCCCGCCGTTTGATGTTTCATGCCGTTCGCAATAGCGTGCTTCCAAAGCACTTGGAACCCGACTTGTTGATGCTGCGCGACGAACAGGTTGTTGAATCGCCAGTCGAGCAAATCGGCCAAATCGCCGAGAAAATTCGCGACAATAACTATCGTGTGTTCGCGTCAGGGAACGAAGTGCATCTAGTCAGCAGTGGCTTGCACTTGCACGATTCAGATCCGTTCGTGCTGATGGAACAACTGCGCCACGCCGGCCCCGATGGCGGACTGCCAAAGAACCTCGATCCCAGTCACGCGTTTTACTTAGGCTACGAAATGTGCAAAGCTCGAACCGCGCTCACGCTTGGCAAACAATACGAGCAGGACGAAGCACTCAACTGGGGCTTGGCAACGCGTCCGGAGACGCACCACTATCTCAAAAAACGGCCGCAACGTGACCTAAGCCAATGAGTGATTCTATAAAAAACACCTTTCCGCTAGTTGCACCGCTTCCGGTTAAATTGACACCGGCAAATGTTTTTGGACGGCTGGCTCATCTCCCTCGTGTAGTTTTTTTCGACAGTGCCACTCGCGACGAACGTGTGGGGCGATATTCTTTTGTCGCGGCTAATCCGTTCGAGTGGCACTCGCAAACCACCTTTCAGCAGGGAGCGTTGTCTGAGCTCGAACAGGCTTGGTTGAAATTCTCTGCTCCTCACAGAGAGGGTCTGCCACCATTCCAAGGTGGAGCCGCGGGATTGTTTGGGTACGAATTAGCCCGAGATTTGGAGACGCTGCCTGCGGCGCACCGCAACGACTTTCCAGTGCCGTCGCTCGCCGTGGGGCTTTACGACGTGGTCGTTGCCTTTGATCACTTCACTGGGGAGAGCTGCATCATCTCGCAGGGATTTCCTGAGACCAAAACTCTTGCACGCCGCGAACGAGCCAAGCAACGTATAGCAGAGATGCAATCATGGCTTACGACGGCTCCGCGCGATCCTTCCGATTTCACAGCAACTCCTCGAGTAACGCCCACCGAGCTATTCGATGTGGGTGTGGAAGGGATCACTAGCAACCTCTCCGCGGCAGCCTATCGAAAAATGATCGAGCGCGCGGTCGAGTACATTCATGCTGGCGACGTGTTTCAAGTAAACCTCGCCCAGCGGTTGCTCAGTCCCGCGCGGAGGGACTCGGTCCAGCTATACAACAAGCTTCGTGAGAAAAACCCTGCCCCCTATGCTGCGTACTTCGACTTGGGGGACTGGCAAATTTGCAGCACATCTCCCGAATGCTTTCTGACGCTCCGTGATGGTGGGGTCGAAACTCGCCCGATCAAAGGTACCCGAGGCCGCTCTCACCAACCCGAAGCGGACCTCTTTGCCGGCGACGAACTGCAGCTGAGCGAGAAAGATCGAGCCGAAAACGTGATGATTGTGGATCTGCTCCGCAATGACTTGTCCCGTGTTTGCACTCCTGACAGTGTGCAGGTATCGCAGCTTTGTCAGATTGAGAGCTACGCGTATGTGAAACATCTTGTCTCGACGGTGCGTGGCACCCTTGCTGAGGGAACGACGCCATTCGACCTGCTTCGCGCCTGCTTCCCCGGCGGTTCGATTACGGGAGCGCCGAAAATTCGCGCGATGGAAATCATCGCGGAGCTAGAACCCACCACGCGCGGCGCCTACTGCGGTTCGCTGGGATACATCGGTTTCGATGGGCAGATGGACAGCAACATTCTCATCCGCACGGTCACCGCTGGAGGCGGCTGGTGGCAAATGCCTGTCGGAGGTGGTATCGTGGCACAGTCTAACCCCGAGGATGAGTACCGAGAAACCTGGCACAAGGCGCGAGGTATGTTGCAAGCGTTGAAATAGTTTCGAGACTCGAGTTCCGAGCTTAACAACTCGCGGCGCACAACTCCCTATGATTCTTCTCATCGACAATTACGACAGTTTTGCCCACAACTTGGCCCGATATTTTCGACGTCTAGGCCAGGAAGTCGTCGTGCTGCGCAATGACGAGGTGGATCTTATTAAAGTCAAGGAGCTGGCACCGCAGGCCCTGGTCTTGTCTCCTGGCCCTTGCACACCGAACGAGGCAGGGTGTTCGCTCGAACTAGTTCATGCACTTTATAAAGAATTGCCTATGCTCGGCATATGCTTGGGGCACCAAACAGTCGCTGCGGCACTGGGAGCAACCATCGTGCGTGCTCGAGTGCCGATGCACGGACGAACATCGCTCGTGGAACATCGCGAGACCGAGCTGTTTCTAGGTTTGCCTCAAACCTTCAACGTTTGCCGATATCATTCTCTCGTTGTTGACCCGGGTACGCTTCCCGACGAACTGCAAATCACAGCTACGTGCGACGACGGCACCATTATGGCCTTACGTCATCGGCAGTACCGCGTGTTTGGACTACAGTTTCATCCGGAGGCAATTCTTACTGAACATGGCTATGAACTGCTAGCCAATTTTCTTCACCTCGCGGGGCTCGGCAAGCAGCCCTCTGCAGTAAGGTTCGCCGCCAGCGAATGTCTCCGCCCTGCCCTGTCCCGCCAACCTCTGCCCGCAGTACCCGTTACGTTCTAACCAATGCCAGCACGAGTACCACAACTTGGCGCGGACGGGAGCATTCTCGAAGGAATCGTCACCACCCGCAATGGGAAAGGTACGGTCAATATCTCGCCAATGGGTCCCCTTGTCGATTTGCAGATCAAGCATTTCGTCTTCCGGCCGTATCGCACGTCGACCACATATCAAAACCTAAAACGCGAGGGAAGCGGTGTGTTCCACGTCACCGACGACGTGATGCTGTTTGCCCAAGCGGCGTTAGGACACCCCGATCCGCTACCCACACTTAAAGGGTTAACTCTCACTGATGCCTGTCGTTGGTACGCGTTTGAAATCGAATCGTTGGACGATTCGCAGGACCGGACGGAAATTGTCGCCAGAACGGTAGACCGCGGACACAATCGCGATTTCTTTGGATTCAATCGCGCCAGGCATGCTGTGATCGAGGCGGCAATCCTAGCAACGCGTGTCCATTTAATCCCAGCGGTGCAGATTGTGGAGGACCTGCAGCGACTCGAAACGCCTTTGCAAAAGACCGGCAGTTCCGCGGAACTTGAGGCGTTCGCGTTCCTTCGTGAATACATCCACCAACATTTTCAGCGCCAAACTAGGGTGGAGTCACAGCCATGACGCGCATGGTCGAAGTCCGCACCCCTGGCAGGCTCCATTTTGGGCTGACGTGTTTTGGTGGTGAGGGACGGCAGTTCGGCGGCCTGGGCGCGATGGTCGATGGCGTCGGAGTAACACTGCGAATCTCGCCAGAGCACGAGTTTGTAGCAGCTGGCCCGTTAAGCGATCGCGTGGAGAAGTTCGCACAGCGAGTTGTTTCACGGCTTGGTTTAGCGTCGCTACCCGTTTGTCGAATCGAAGTGGTTGAGAGTTCTGCCGAGCACACGGGGCTGGGTGTTGGCACGCAACTTGGCCTCGCCGTGGCTGCAGGTTTGTTGGAGTGGAGTACCGTCGAGTGGCGTGACGCAAAGTTGCTGAGCCAAATAAGTGGCCGAGGCAAGCGCTCTGCGATCGGCACGCATGGTTTCCTGCAGGGTGGGCTCTTGTTCGACGAGGGGAAGCTGGCGAGCGAACCACTAGGCAAACTCGCCGCACGACTGGAGATTCCATCCGCATGGCGCTTCGTCCTCATCCGCCCCACTGCCGCTCGAGGCTTAGCAGGCCACGCCGAAAAAAATGCGTTCACCACCCTCCCCCCCGTCCCCGCAACAGTGACCCGGCAACTTCACGAACTCGTCAACGAAGAAATCATTCCCGCTACACGTGCCGCAGATTGGAAGTCGTTCAGCGAAGCCCTCTATGATTATGGATACCGTGCCGGCGAATGCTTCGCCGCCTCACAGGGGGGGCCATTCGCTTCACGAGAAATTGAGTCGCTCGTGAACTCTGTTCGCGATCTCGGTTACCCCGGTGTAGGACAATCGTCATGGGGACCAACGGTATTTGCCGTGGCGGAGAATGAAGAGTCAGGCAACGAGTTAGTAGATCGTTTGAAGTCGCGACAGGACTACCAAACGTGTCATTACGCGATTTGCCCACCGAACAATCACGGAATGCGTATGGAGACTGGCTAGCGAGAGATGAGTACGTCTCCAGCTGGCTAAGCCGCAAGTGGCCAGCCGCTCGCGGGTTAGCCTGCCGAAAGTCCTGGGAGACGTTCCAAGATCGCTGTTGACTTTTTCTCCCTGCAATATCAACTTCACCTCGCACCAGGAATCTTCTTCAGACGGAGCTGGACCTTCATGCGAATCTCAACTCTTGCTATTCTTTTCCCACTCGTGGCACCATTGTCACTTCACGCCGCGATCTTTGAGCGTGACTTTCTCGAACCGGGTGATGGGTTGCTGACCTACGACGATGTGAATCGGCGTGAGTGGTTGGATTTGACTTATACGTCTGGAGTGTCTCTCAAGGGAATTCAAAGTCTCATGACAACGAATGGCATTTTCGAGCAGTTTGAATTCGCAACCTTGGAAGATATCGAGCCATTCGCATCTTCAGCAGGAGTAGTTTGGCAGAGTCAGGGAGTAGCTGCACACTCTGAGCAAACGTATAAAAACGCTATCGATTTACACGATCTGTTGGGTAATGTGTATTCGTTCAGGGTGGATTTCGACAATATAGTCGCTGGAACATCCGGCTTTCTGGCAAGATATTCCTCGCACGGTCAAGTCGCCAAGTCCACGACGAACGGCGAGCTATCATTCGACGGCACTAATGTTTACGTCACCTATATCGAATTCCCTGCCAGCGCTACCGTTTTAGTCAACGGCGGTCCATATGGAGTGATTACATCGGAATCCCCAATTGGAGACATAGCAGCTACGGGGAACACCGGCCCCTTCTGGCTCTACCGCGAAGCCGTGCCGGAACCGGCTACACTCGGCATGTTTATACTTTCCGTGATTTTAGCTGCCGCGTTCCGCTTGCGAAGTCACACCGAAATCGGTTGCAGCACGCCGTAGTCGGCCAGCGTCTGCGTAAGCGATGCTTCTTCGTTGAGCGTTAGTGGCGTCATTGGTAAGCGAAGTTCACCCGTGTCGCGGCCGAGGAGTTTCATGGCGGCCTTGACGGGGATGGGGTTCGTGGCCAGGCCAAGCATGTCGCGGCAGAGCGGGAACAGTTTGTGGTGCCAGCGTTGGGCTTCAGCAATGTCCCCCGATTGCCACGCGCGCAGCAGGGCGAGCATGTCCTCGGGCACGATGTTCGCCGCGACAGAGACCACGCCGTGTGCGCCGATCGAAAGAAGCGGCAATGTGAGGCTGTCGTCGCCGCTGAGGACGGTAAGGTTCGTCGCGGAGAGAATCGCCGATGCCTGGTCGAGTGAACCGGTGGCCTCTTTCACCAAGTCAATGTTTTCTAGCTCTGCTAACCGAGCAATCGTTTCCGGCTCGATATTTTTGCCCGTGCGGCCCGGGATGTTGTAGATGCACTGCGGCAATCCCGTATCTTCCGCGAGACACTTGTAGTGCTCAAAAAAACCTTGCTGGGTGGGTTTGTTGTAGTACGGAGCAACTTGCAGGGCTCCGTCGGCACCGGCCTGCTCGGCAAACTTGGTCAGCCGCAACGCCTCGGCCGTGCTGTTGGAACCCGTGCCCGGCATCACCTTCACCCGACCGGCAGCAGTTTCGCACACAAAGGCTATGACCCGTTCATGCTCGGGATGCGACAACGTGGGCGACTCGCCCGTCGTACCCACGGGGCACAAGCAATGAATTCCGGCTTCGATTTGAAACTCGATCTGCTCAGCGAATAGTGAGTAGTCCACTTCTCCATCCTTGAGTGGCGTTGTCAGTGCGACCGATACACCAGCAAATTGTTCTCCCTTGGTAGCCATTGTTGTTCCTTTGGGCTAATTGTTTGTCTCCTGGTATCATACTGTTTTAAGGGGGATCGCTGCAATCGCTTGAATGCGACTTTGCTCCATAGAGCTAGAAGCTCGCGGCTCGGTAACTCGTATTAGTGATTCACGACAAGCAACTGTTTCATATCTCGCACGGCGCGCTCCAGGCCAACCATAATGGCTCGAGCGATAATGCTGTGACCGATATTAAGCTCACACATCTGGGGGATTGCGGCGACGGGGCCGACGTTGCGGTAGGTGAGACCGTGTCCGGCGTGTAAGGTGAGGCCGGCGTCGCAAATTTGCTTGCTGGCAGCGAGCAGCGTTTGCAGCTCCTTCTCGGTAGAGTAATTGGCCGAGGCGTGGGCATAAGCGCCCGTGTGCAGCTCAACGGCTGTGGCGCCGGCTTTGATGCCAGCTTCTATTTGCTCGGGATCAGGGTCAAGAAATAGGCTCACCACGATGCCTGCCTCTTGGAGTCGTTTCACCGAGTCGCCCACGCGTTGCGTCTGACCAGCGACATCCAACCCCCCCTCGGTGGTCAGTTCTTCGCGTCGCTCGGGGACGAGTGTAACCTGATAGGGGCGTGCTTCGCAGGCGATGCCTAACACGTCGTCGTTGCAAGCGAGCTCGAGGTTGAGCTTCACAGCGACCGTCTGCTTCATTAAGTGCAAGTCGCGCTCCTGGATATGGCGACGGTCTTCGCGCAGATGGAGAGTGATCCCGTCCGCCCCGCCCAATTCTGCCAACGTCGCCGCCCAGACGGGGTCGGGTTCGTTAGTCATTCGTGCTTGCCGGACTGTGGCGACGTGGTCGATATTCACCCCGAGCGTTGGCATTTGTGCACCTCTGTGATGTGGTATTTCAACAAATTGGACTTGGTTAGTTTTACGTTGTTCACTCCACAGCTGTCTAGCGACTCAAAAGCCGCGATCGAACCACAAATCATGAGCTACACTTGCACAGAGTCTCTCGCGACGCTTGGGTTCACCCCGTCGCCCTTTTTCAAGACCAGGTTATTATTGCCTTTATGTCGAACGGTCGGCTCGTTCGACGTCCAGGCCAGGAAATCCCCATGAACTGCCAGGAGCTTGCCCACCGAATTCAGCAGCTTCAACCCGAGGCTTCGGTCCAGGAAGTCGCCCGACTGTGCCTGCTCTTAGCCAACCAAACAGCGCCGATCGACCAGCTTGCTGATACCACTTCGCTGAAAATCGCATGGCAAGAGGCGGGATGGAAGCTACAAGCCGCAACAGACCAACATGCAGCGATGACGCAGGAGCTCGAGGCTCTCGCAAGCTCTGATCCAGAACAGTTTACTCGCGACCAAATCTGGATCCTGATTCGGGCAATTAAGGTGCAGAGCCAAGTACTGCAATTGTATGTCGGGCAGCCTGCGCTTGATATCTGATCGAGCCCTACCCCATCATTTCCTGCAACTTCGTGATCATTCGCATGGCGACGGTCATGTAGATCACGACTCCGCCGATGTCGATCAGCACGGTGACAAATGGAGTACTCATTAGGGCTTCATCAACGCCCATCCGACGAAACAGGAGTGGTAAGCCGGCTCCACAGATTGTGCCGAAGACCACAACCACGAGTAGCGTGATAGGAATCACTAGCAACTCGTAAGCAGTCGCGTCCTCGATCAGCCAGATGCCAACGACAAAACCAAGTGCCGCCAGTGCGCTGCCGAGCATCAGGCCGGTCAATACTTCGCGAATCAACACCGTGCGAGTATCGCCCAGCGTGATATCTTTGTTCGAAAGGGCCCGGATAATAAGCGTTGCGGACTGGCCACCGGAATTTCCGCCACTGGACATAATCAACGGGATAAAAAAGACGAGCCAAGTGACATTGGAAATCGCCTCTTCGTAGGACTTCAGGGCAAACGCAGTTAACAGCGCTGCCCCGAAAAGAATAAAGAGCCAAATGGCACGCTTCCAGGTCAGCGCCAGTATCGGCGTTTGGGAATAGCTATCCTGCAGCGGTTCGACAGCAGCAGCGCGGTAGGCGTCTTCCTCGGCTTCTTCCCGAAAAACATCCATCACATCGTCGTGCGTGATGATACCTACCAGATGTTGCTCCGTATCTACGACGGGAATCGCAGTGAAGTCGAAGTCAGCCACCTTCTCGGCCACGTGTTCCTGGTCGTCGGTTGCCTCGACAGTGACCAGGTTTGATTCCATCAGATCAGACAGTCGCGTTTCGGGCTTCCCCAGATGCGTGAACAGTTGTCGCGCACCAACCACACCACGAAGGTGGTCTTCGGCGTCCACAATGTAAATGTAGTAGAGAGTTTCCAAGCCTTCGGCTTGACTACTGATTTCTTCCAGAGCTGCCCGCACTGTGAGAGTTTCGGGCAGCTTGGCGACCTCAGTGGTCATCACTGCGCCTGCGGTTCCTTCGGGATAGGCACGCAGGCGAAGGATGTCGCGACGTTCCTCAATCGGAACTAGTGGCAAGGTCTCCTCGACCACGGCTGGGTCCACGCGATTGAGCAAGTCAACCCGATCGTCTGGCGGCATCTCAGCAATGAGCTGGCTGACCTCGGTGGGGTCGCTAATCTCAAAAATTTCCGCCTGAACTTCGCGTGGCAAGAAACCAAAGATTGCAACCCGGTTACTCAGCTCGGTGGCCTGCAAGACTGCCCAAGCCTCGTTCGCAGAGAGCCCTTCCATAAACTCAGCTGTGCGGCCAGGGTGGAGCGCCGTGCAAAACTCTTCCAAGCTCGCAGCGTCACGGGCCTCAAGCATTTCGCGTAGTTCAGGCAGAAAGAGAGTATTGATCATGGAGAGCGCCGCGCGTAATACTGTGCGTAAAGATGTCGTAGTCTATGGCCCGAAGTCCATCTTGGCAGCGGGTATTCCCACGCAAAAAGATGGCCGGGCCAAAGTGCTCGATTCCAGGCTTTCAGGCAACCTGAAAGGTCAGGACGATTCAAAGTTTCATGATACCCAGTCTAGCGAGTAGACGGTCGACTCGGTAAGCGTTTTCTCTGACAGCAGCGGTGAGATTGGGAACTTTGGCGAGTCTTAGCAGATTGATGGCCATGTTTCGGAAGGCTGCCATGTTGTGACCGCCGGTGGGGTTTTTGATTCGGCAGCGGTCTTCTTGCCAGAGCGTATCGCGTACCCAATGCACCCGATTCTCGATGCCCCAGTGGGTGCGCCATATCTTCAGCAGCTTTGCCGCATCTGCTCGGTGGCGCGAAAGACTGGTGATGGCGTATTGGACTTCCGTGGTTGTCTTGCCATCGCGCTTGGTGGTTCGCTCTAGGCGAATCACTTGTTCGAGACCGGGCCAGCGGGTGAGAAAGGGAACAATCCGTGTGCTGGCTTGAAGATGGCGTGAAACGACCCGGCCATGCTCCGTGTGGTGGGTACGGTCTTCGCTCAGATACCGATCACTTTCACGCTGACCGGCGGGGGGAAAAGGAGCGGATGAAGTCGCCTTCAATCGCTGCTTTGAGTTCTTTCTGGTTGTCTTTGACGACCAACAGATAGTCACCCTCCGAATCGACGATTGTCCTACAAATCTCGGGGGAAGTGAACATCGCGTCCTCCGTGATGACGCGCCCTTCCAGAACGAGCGTCTTGAGAATCGGCACTGCGGCTTTCGCTTCATTCGTGTTGGTGGGAACTTGCATCTCGCTCAGGACGCAACCGGTCCGTTGATCGAACAGACTCAGCAGTTGGATACTCCGTCCATGTTCGCCGAGCGTACTGCAGAGCGTCTTGCCGTCGATGGCCAAGCAGGCTAGTTCACCTTTCACGACCTCGGCGTCGGATGCAATCCAATCACGTAACACTTGTTCCAGCACCGTCGGATCGAGTTTCGACAGCAAGTAGCGAAACGCGCCGCCGGTGGGCGGTGTGCGAAAGTACCCCAGCAGGTACCAAAGCTCTTTCGGCTGGAGGTGAATCCATTGGGCAATCGCTTCGTAACCTCGAGCGCCGCACAGCACGGCACAGACAACAGTGGCCAGCATGGCCTGGGATGAGTGGCGCCTTCCTCTAGCTCCACGCGGATCGGGAATCTGCTGCAAGCATTCCAGCAAATTCCCCGCGTGAGCGGCCTTCACAAGCATACCTCCGTGAAAATAAGGGCGATATCGTCAATCCATTCAAACCTCCTACGCAACCGCTGTCCTGTAGGTTCATTCTTTCGCTAGCCCTGCCTGAAAGGTGCTTCGCGTTGACATGCTCGCAGCTCAGGATTAGCCTATGATAAGATGCGGAAAGGCTTGCGTGGCAAGCTTTTACGCGATTCAGCAGAACTTTTCTGATGTTCTCTCGAATGAGCCGTTGGAAGCGCGAATTCGGGACCTTCCAAGACATCAGCAACATGACAACTTGCTATGAACGACAACTTGAGTGAAGACTTTGCCAGTGCATCCGACACGGACCTCGACGCGTGCCAAGAGAAAATCGGCTACCAGTTTCAAAATCTGCAGTTTCTCACAGACGCATTGAAGCACGCCTCGGGCGTTTCTCATCGCTTGGCTTCTAACGAACGCATGGAGTTTCTCGGCGACTCGATTTTGGGAGTCGTGGTTTGCGAACAGCTATACTTGCAATACCCCGACTACTTAGAAGGAGAATTGACCAAAGTCAAATCCGTGGTTGTTAGTCGTGACACGTGCGCTCGCATCAGCGAAAAGATCGGCTTGCAAGATTATTTGGTCTTGGGCAAGGGGATGGCCGCGGATCCGAAAATTCCCCGATCCGTTGTGGCGGCAGCGTTGGAATCGCTGATCGCAGCAATCTATCTGGATGGTGGCATGGAACCGGCCAAGGCATTCATCGTTCGGAACATAACTGACGAAATCGAGCAGACCGTCTCCGGAGAGTTTGGCGGGAACTACAAATCTCAGTTGCAACAGTTCGCTCAACGCGAACACGGCGAGACTCCCGTTTACCTCTTGTTAGACGAAAAAGGCCCTGACCACAGCAAGTGCTTCAAGATCTCTGCTCAAGTATCGCAAGAACGGTACCCGCCAGCGTGGGGTAAGAGTAAGAAGGAATCTGAACAGCGGGCCGCGCACAATGCTATAAACACCATCAACGGCGACGAAGCCCCGTACCCGTCTGAAGAGACCTCGGACACCTCAGCGGAATCGATGGCCACCGATGCCCGAATCGACGCGTTTGATTCCTAATCTTCCCCTCGCGAGCAGTCCAGCAGAGGGACTTCCTCCATCGCTTCGAGACTGTTCGGATCATTAGCCATATCGACCGCCGCTTCCTGATACAGCTCGCGGGCACGTAGCTCGACTTCCTCCAGATCGATTTCGCCTTGAAGCTGCACGCCGAATATTGCTGAGCTCTCGTCAATCGATGATTTGGTAGCGAGGACCAGGGAGATCAAATCGTCGACGTCTTGCCCAAGCTGTCGATACAACACTTGCTGGAGTGGCTGCATGTAGGGACATACGGGCGTCCAAATCACCTCGGTGATCAGATTGGCAACCAGCGCGACATGGCTCAACGGAGCGGAAGCGGGCAAGTAAGTGTGGTGGTGACCGACCGCTTCGACCATTTCCTCAGGCAATTGCCACCGAGCCATCAAGTGGCTGCTTACACTCGGGTGGTCGAAGCCAAACGTCTTGCGCTCGAGTGCTACCAAGTCGACAGTATGATCTGGTTCCTCAGCGATTTCGATGTACTTATCCGTTTCCAATTGCGCCAGTGCCAACATGCCGAGGTCGGCCATCAAACCCGTGGCAAAGGCAGAATCGGGATTAACTTCATTTCCAGGCATCAGCTTCGCACACTCGCGCGCAGCCGCTGCCATGGTTAGCGAGCGTTTCCAGTATTGCTGGTGAAAACGTGCCGGTGCGCCACCGACCAAAGTCTTGACCATCCCAAAGCTGAGGACTGCCAAACGCAAAGAACGGCGACCAAGGTAAGTGAGAGCGTTCGGCAAACTGGTTACTTCATCGACCAAGCCATAATAGGAAGAGTTCACCAGTCGCAGTATCGATGCCGCTAGCGCTGGATCAAGCTCCAAGCACTCCGCAACCGAGTCCATTTGATAGTCAGGATTACGGGTAATCTCCATCACTCGCAACGCTACGGTCGGTGAGCTATGTAGTTTGTCGAGCCGGTTTAGCAGTTGCTCAAGTTCGCGCAGTTCCTCGCGTTGCTTCGTTAGCATCAGTACCCCCATGGCATCGCCCCCGAAGACAGCGTGCCGCGTTGAATGATAGTGTCACCATGAAAAACATAGCTTACGATCCGGCACGATTTTCGCAGTTGTAGCGATTGTCGTCAAAAAGACTCTAATTAGGGACAATCTATGAAATGAATTTGCGTCTCTCGGGTGCTTTTTGGTAGTGTAAATGAATGTCGCACTATCAACCCTAGGAGCGAACCATGAGTACTCGGACTTGGATTAGCATGTCAGTGGTTTTGATGATTTATCTGGGTTCTCACGCGGCGACTGGCCAGGTGATCGACGTTGCTGAACAAGCGCGGGCTAGCAAAAATCGGTTGTCTGCGGCGATCGCCTCGGTCGACGGCACTCACCTGCGCGACAAGTTGGTTCATTCTGCCCCCAGTGGAGAACTGGCTCGCTGGTATGCGGGAGAAGTGCAAATTGAGGGCCGATGGCTTCACATTGACGAAGCCCAACGACTTGCCGAAAAAGATGCTACGCACGCTGAGTACCGTGAACTGCGACGCCAATCGGTCGACCAAGAGAAAGATCACGAACGTCTCGCCCGCTGGTGCGAAAAGCACGATCTGCCCCACGTTGCAAAAGTGCATTGGCTGCACATCCTGCGATTCGATAACAAGAACCGCGCGGCACTAAACCAGTTGGGACTCACCTGGTACGACGGGATGCTGCTTACCCCCGCAGAAGCGAAACTTAGGCGGGAGCGCCAACGGGAATGGCTCAAAGAGAACAAAGTATGGCAGTCCAAAGTAAAATCTCTTCGTCGTGATCTTGAAAGGGGAGATCCCCAGGCTCAGCTCGCCGCGCAGCGGGTGTTGCACGAAATTCAAGATCCTGCGGCAGTGCCGGCATTGCTCGACGAACTTTCCGAACCAGCCCAAGATCAACAAGTCACGGTCAGTCGACGTACCGAATTGTTGAAAGTATTGAGCAATATTACTGCCGACCGGGCAGCAGTTGCTGTCGCCGAGTTCGCCGCCTTTGATCCCAACGAGTCGGTCCGGTATGTGGCACGAGACCAGCTAAAGTCGATGCCGTTGGAATCCTACGTTCCCGCCCTGCTAGGCGGCATGGCGATGCCCGTGGAAGCTTCGGTGAGCATCGACAATATTGGCAATCGCGTGGTAAGCAGCTATTCCTACTCTCAAGAAAAGCCAGGCGGCAATGAAGTGATTCGGAATCGTCAAGCCTCTCACTACGTATCGGAGCCCCGCTATCATCGCGTTGCTCAATACCGAAAAGGTGCTTATCGCGCACCGCGAACCATTGAAGGAAAAACCGTTCAAGTGCCCATTATTCCAGGCCATGGCAAGGGTTATCTTCAACACGAACGTCGGTTTGTTTGTAGTGACGGAAATCTCTACACGCACGTCATCACCACGGAAGGCTATGGGCCCGAGTACCTTAAAGAGGTCAAACTCCCTGACAAACATATACCGGGCTACTATGAGAAAGAGTTCGCTGGCATCGGCAGCGTCGAGAATCCTGCATTTTCAGCAAGGCAACAAGCGGTCCGCCGCAAGTCGCAACAGCAAGCCCTGCAAGCCCAACGCGAGCTGGAGCTGCACAATGAGGCGACGCGAGTGCAGAACCAACAGATTGTCAGTGTTCTAAAAGACGTAACTGGCGAAACCCTGTCCGCTTCTCCTAAATTATGGTGGAACTGGTGGAGTGAATACCTCGACCATCATCCAGATGCGGCCACCACGGGTACGCGGCTGCAGTTGAATAGAGCCCTGCTCAATCAACAACAGCGAGGCCTAGCTCGTGGTACATGGGTTTGGACTAGTCTCGGCAAACGGCGAATCGAAACAGTCCTTCCTGGTGACTTCGTCTTGTCACAAGATCCTCGTACTGGCGAATTGGCTTACCAAGTGTTGTTAGCAATCTCAGCTCATCGGCCAACAGTGGTTTCGAGAGTTGAGACGCAGGACGCTGAGTTATTTTGTGCGTCGGGGCACGTCTTGTGGGAGACTGGTTCGGGATGGCAACGAGTTTCCAATATCGCGGTGGGGCAACCGTTGCATGGTGCGACCGAAGAACATCGCCTAACGCACGTTCAACCCACTTTCGAAATCGCAAGCTACGATCTCATTGTTGATGGGTTCCATACTTATTTTGTTGGTGAGCAAGGACTATTAACCCACGACGCCACGCCGATTGCTCCCTCGCATGTCGCTTTGCCGGGCTTCTCTCCCGCCGCCGTTGCCAACGCTGCTGAACTCGTGGCGAAACGAGTAAATTAAGAACCCTACGAAGCATCCAGTATTCCGCGTTACTCATTTTAGAGTGTTTCAATTTTGCATGGCATCATTCATTGCAGCTTGTTGGCAAGTGTTGCTCGAGCTTGCTCCTTGGCTGCTCTTGGGCACCGCTGTTGCGGGGTTGCTTCACGTGCTACTGCCGCGTGACTTTTTGAAGTCGCAATTCACAGGCAGTAGCGGTCTTTGGAAAGCTGTGGGCCTAGGAGTACCGCTGCCGCTTTGCTCCTGCGCGGTGATTCCCGTCGGTCTGAGCTTGAAGCAAAGCGGGGCAACGAACGGAGCGACCGTCGCATTCCTAATCAGCACACCGCAGACAGGCGTGGACTCGGTGTTGGTGAGTGCATCGTTCCTAGGTTGGCCTTTCGCTTTGTTCAAAGTAGCGAGTGCGTCGGTAATGGGTCTAATCGGCGGATGGTGGACCGATCAAGAGCAAGCCTTGACTTTGCCAATTGTCGCGTCTGATAATCCTGCAGCAATTCCTCCGCCCAGTCGACTCGGAGCGATGTGGTGGCATTGTCTGGAATTGCTTCGCTCGATTTGGCGGTGGCTGTTGGTAGGCGTAATTGCATCAGCGGCGATTACGACATTTCTGCCGACAACCGCGTTGTCCCATGTTGGGCTGGGTAACCCCTTGCTGGCGATGGTGGTCACCTTAATTATTTCGTTGCCTCTCTACGTGTGTGCAACGGCATCGGTGCCGATCGCTGCGGCACTGGTTGCGAGTGGTCTGCCGGTCGGAGCTGCGCTCGTATTTTTGATAGCGGGTCCTGCAACCAACGTGGCTACAATCGGGGCGGTGCAACGTGTCTTGGGCCGGCGAGCACTGGCCATATATCTCGCCACGGTTATCAGCGGCAGCATCGTCTGTGGCTGGTCATTCAGCTTTCTAACCGACGCGGGGACAGTCGAACTACCGCATACCCACGAACACGCTAACGGGTGGAGCATTGCAAGCGCCATTGTGCTGCTTGCGTTGCTTGGCTGGTTCGCGCTGCAGGAGTTTCTTCGATGGACGGATCCTGACAAGCAGGTCATTACTTCCCCTGAACACACAGACCAATCATGCTGTGAATAGCTGCTGCTGGCCCGCTTGGAAAGTTAGCTCGACAGGCTGGGGGCTAACTTCGCAGTGTGGATGGGCCGCAAGTTCGTCAGCCAGATCGACGCTAGCGTAAAGCTGTTCTAAATGGAGCGTGTTGGGGATAAACAGCCAACGATTGGTTCCATAGCGCTGGGCAATCTTCTCAACGACTGCCTGGTCATTCGGCAACGTTGCCGGAATTTTGGCCCGCTCCATGTCGCCGGTAGTATAAACGTTTAAGAAAGTCTTGTGTTCGTCTATTGCATCCCGAAGTCGCTGTGTAATGAAGTCAGCCAACCCCACGCCAATCGCATTCCCTTGAGACGCATCCGCCAAACTAAGTGCTGCGATGATACCAATCTTCGGACGGTCTAGGTCCTCGTAACCCTTAACTCCCCGGTAGCCAATGACGTTCGTATCCATCCCCGTGCCGCTGTAGGTCTTGCCAATCGCACCAACGACGAGTACATCCAACTCGTTGAGAGGCAATCGCGGGAAATAGGTTTGGTGTTTCTGCAATAATTGCGGCTCACGCTCGAGGATGTCGCCGGGAGGTACTGCGTGAACTTCAGCGGTGCGATCAAGACCATCTTCCAAAATGGCCAATCCGCCGAGAATTTTGCCCGAGTCTAAAATGACCTGCCCCATTTCGAGGAGCATATCTTTCATTTGCGGTGTGGGCGATGAATGAAATGTCTGCGCGGACTGGATCTTGCCCATACCGACAACCATCATTTTCGTCAGCCCACTCTGCACAGGACCAGAGAAGCACGTGTGAAGTTTCACGCGATTGACAACCAACACTCCGGCAGATTCGTAGCAGTGCCGATCCATCCACACTTCTCCCGACGCCACGGTCGCCAGCTTGACGCAATCCATACTGGCTTTGATCGGCATGCCCATCGCCGCCTCGCTCATGCCAAGCGATTCGATCATCGCTTGCTGCCCTTTTGCAGTGGCCCCGTTGTGCGACCCCATCGCAGGCACCATGAATGGCTGGGCACCCTGCTCTCTTAGCCAATCGCCCACCGTGCGGATGATCAGCGGAATCTGATCAATACCTCGACTACCCACGGGGATAGCCACCGCCCCCTTGGGAATCTTTTCAGCTAACCCATCCAACCGCCGGCGGATTTCACTAGCAACGTCCTCAAGCGGTTGCGACACGAGTCTTTGTCGAACTGAGAGTAACTGCATAGTAGCTTGTTCCGTTCGAATGCTTACTGTCAGCCTAAGCCAACGGGTTGCAATTCGCTAGCTTGGCCCGAAATATTTGACCTCAATGCATGTATTGACTAGGTTATCACCCTGATCGCAATCACTGCCATGATTCATTGTCTCTGCAAACCCGTATGATTGAAAGGCCCCATTCGATGTCTCGCACCATGCTGCTCACCGCCGCTTTGCTACTTCTCGCCTCAATGACCCATTACCAAGTGGCTTCTGCGATCACTCGTTTTCAAGCCAATCTTTCCGCCGCTCAAGTGGTGAACAATCCCACCAGTACAACAGCAACAGGTATTGCCCTGTTCGAGTTGAGCGACGACCAAACGCGACTAAGCTATACGCTTGAGCTGGATGGGTTGGATCTCGATCCTGATATGGGCAGCCGCACTGACCCCAACGATGTCAATAAGATTCACCTGCATGATGCTCCCACGGGTTCGACCGGACCACATGTGTTGAACATCTTCGGATTGCCCAGAGAAGACGACTCGCAGTTGATCGTCGACGACGCCATGGAATCGCTCTCCGGAGAATGGGATGACGATGACGCAATCAACCCCGACACCAACATGTTGTTTGATCAAGGCATGCCTGGCACTACGAAGCTCCTTTCCAGTTTTGTTGATGAATTGCTCGCCGGTGAACTCTACATTGCCGTGCACACGGTCGAAGTGGGGGGAGACGTAGCCATCCGAGGACAGCTTACACAGATTCCTGAGCCGACCGGGCTGCTACTCGCCGGGTGCGCCATTCTGCTCTATTTCTCACGAGCAAGGTATCAAGGAAACGAAGCTGCTCCAAGTTAGGGGTCACACGCTGGTTCGTAAGTCGGCCTACGACTTTGTTCCTACGAGACAGCTATTTACGTTCCAAGAAGACATGCGGATGTGTTGGATGTCTGTAAATCCAGCGTCTTGCATCCATCTGCTCGACTCTTCCAGAGCGTGGTTGCGACCGTTTGGCGTTGCCACGCGCTGCAAGAGATTCAAGAGAGTCGCCCAGCGGGGCGAGACTCGGTCGTCATTGAGAAACTGCGCTTGAATGATCAAGCGGCCACCAGTTTCGAGCATTCCTGCGCAGCGTTGGATCAACTCATTCGATGCTTCGGGACCCAGCATATGCAACATGTTGGAAACTAGCATCGTGTCGAAGGGTTCCTCTGGTTCATAGTCTCGCGCATCGCAAGAGACAAATTGGACTCGATCCTGCATGTTCCGCTCGGCTACAATCTTTCTCGCTTTTTCGATGGGGCCGGGAAGGTCGAGTAGTGTCGCCGTGACGTTGGGGTGAGATTCTACTATCGCTAGCGAATAAGTCCCGGGACCACAACCAAGATCGAGAAACCGACTAGTCTTAGAGAAATCTAGTCGATCCGCCAGCTCCACGCCTCGGGATCGAGCGTAGGCGTCCATCGCTCGGGTACACAGTCTCGCCGGGAGATCGTCCTCGCTGTTGTTCTCATACAGGGCTCCCGGCTTGCTCCCTTCGCGAATCTCCGTGCCCAGCTCTAAGAGTGGTTTCGCAAGTGCATGCAGAAAAGAGACCCATTCGCCCAAGTAGTTCGAAGAGTTGCGACCCAAACAGTTCAACAACGCTTCTTCGGCAGCGTAATTCTCTTCCTGCTTGGTGAGAATCCCTAGAGCGACTCCCGCATCGAGCGTAGCACGAAGTGATTCCATATCACCCTTGATTGTGTCCTGCAGGTGTTCAAGAGACTTCGGCCCCTCTGCGAGCTGACGAAACACCCCCACCTCAAACAAAGCAAACAATACCACCGAGTCAAAGAAACGCTCCGCGATTTGGAGTGTATCGACTTGTTGTCGGATGTCAGAGAGCGAGATGTTCTGCATGTTTATGCTGGGAGTTGAAGCTTGGGATCGAGATACTTGTGGAGCAAATGGCCCTCGTGTTGCTCTACGCTCTCGATGTAGTCGCGCATCGCTTGCAGAACCGGGGCACTATCACGGTCGTACACTTCTCCCTGCAGGAGTTGGAGTACTTGCTGGCGGTAGTTCGTCGAGGCAATGAAGTGCGTGAACAGTGGCAAGAGCTTGTAGTACAAAGTGATAAACTCGTACCAGATGGCAGTCCCTCGCTTAAGGCGTTCCTCATAAGGGCGAAGCGATTCAGCTCGAAAGTCGTTGCGAGCCGAAGCCGCAATGATAGCTTCAGAGGCGAATTTCGCGCTATACATGGCGACACTGACACCAGAAGAGAAGATGGGATCGACAAAGCGAGCCGCGTCCCCAACCAGCGCAAATCCATTCCCCACAAACGACTTCATACAGTAGCTGTAATCGCCTTCGACTTTGAACTCATTCACGCGATTTGCATTGCGCATAGCATGCTCAATATCGGGTGCCGAGCTAGCCAATCGATCAAACCAAGCTGCGTGATCACCTTTGCCTTCACGAAAAACGCGTTTCTCAGCGACGGTGCCAATCGAGGTGATTTTCTCGGATATGGGAATTTGCCAAACCCAACCACGTTCGGTTGGCAGAAAATGGATGTGGATATCGTCGGGCCGCTCACCCCGGTCCACGCCTTCGAACCACGCATGAACTGCGAACTGGTTAAAGTCAGCATCGGGCGTTTTCCACCCTAGCTGGCTTCCCAGAATGGTGCGACGTCCCGAGGCGTCAATCACCATATCGCATGGGAGGACAGTTTCTTGATCTTCAAATTGGACTCGAACACCCGTTGCAAAACCATTGTCAAACTCGACTTTTGAGACACGCAATCCTTGGTAGACCTTGCTTCCCAGCTGTTCGGCATGTTTTAGTAAGAGGAGATCGAACTTCGCGCGATCGACGTGATAGGTGTATTCCTGGTGGACTCCTTCTTGTGGAAATTCACGAAATTCGATAGCAAGATCTGCTTTGCGACTGGGAGGGTGCCACGATGCGCCGTACTTCTTCACGAATCCAGCCCTTTCCATCACATCGAGAAATCCAAGCTCCGCAAAAATTCGTGTGGTCGAGGGCACGAGCGATTCGCCAACATGTTCACGAGGATGCACGGCACTCTCAACAATGCAATTGTCGATACCTGCACGCGAAAGAAAACATCCCATCGTCGCACCCGCCGGTCCCCCACCGATGATAATGGCTTTTGTCATCAGTCAGACTCCTTCGAATGCACAAGTGCAGTAATCGACTCAACAGAGTTGAGATTATGGACATCGGCTTCATGTGCTTCCACAGTGATACCGAACCGTTCCTCCAAAAACGCCACCAACTGAAGTGTGCCGATCGAATCAAGAATCCCGCTCGTGGCAAGTTCTGTAGTTGGCTGTAAGTTTTCAGGATCCTCACCAGGCAGAAACTGCTCGAGGATGTAGGTTCGCACAGCTTCTTGGATTTGAGCTTGGTTGGGCATTTCAATCGCCTTGTGTTGTAAATAAGTAAGGCCAATCAATCGTGCAGCAGGTAATTCGAACTGTTCGCATGGCCTATAAGCCGAGTAAACTCGCAATCAGAGTCCTTTGAATTTCACTTGTCCCCGAGTAGATCCTGCTACCCAGGGCGTCCCGCAGCTCTCTTTCAATTTCAGTCTCAGTCATGTAACCCGCTCCGCCGTGAATCTGAAGGGCATCTTCGCAAGTGTGCACCCAGCTTTCGCTGATGTGTAACTTTATCAACGCTGCTTCGAGTGCTGCCGTTTTACCCTCATCTCGCATCCAGGCACCGTGGTAGAGAATCTGCTGGGCCGTCTCCAGTCGCAGCTTCATGTCGACAATCTTCGAAGATACGAGCTGGAATTTGCTAATAGATTGCCCAAAGCGATGTCGTCGTTTAGAAAATCGAATCGATTGCTCCAGCAATCGTCGCATCACGCCTACAGCGCTCGCTAGAATGCACCCTCGCTCCCAGTTCATGGAATAGACGAATAGGTTGCTGCCGCCCCCTTCCCGACCGAGCATGCTGGTAGTGGGAATTTCACAGTTCTTCAGCGAAAGTTTTGAGACTGGTGCGGTACGCAGCCCCATCTTTTCCACCGGCGGACCGATTACCAAGCCCGGCGCGTCTTTCTCTATCAAAAATGCCGTGATGCCTCTTGCGCCCTGAGCGAGATCGATGTTGGCGAACACTACCAGCACATCGGCAATGGGGCCGTTGGTAACAAAGAGCTTTTCGCCGTTCAAAACATAACCATTGCCGGTTCGCTCTGCCGTGGTCTGAAGACTGTTCACATCAGAACCTGAATCGGGTTCGCTGATAGCATTGCCGCCTATCAGTTGCCCGCAACATAGTCCCGGCAGCCAACGATCCCTCTGGCTATCGGTGCCAAACGTAACCAGCGGCATCATTGCAGTCCACATGTGGGCATTGATTGAGAACAGTAGTCCATTATCACGGCAAGCATATCCAAGTCGCTCCAGCGCTCCAACTGTGGTCAAACTATCATGCCCATGCCCTGAATATTGTTTTGGAACTGGAAGCCCCAGCACACCTGCCTCCGCGCACGCACGCCAGCCCTCATGATTGAACACACCTTCACGGTCTCGCTCTACGAGATTCTCGTTCATGCGCATCGCGACCGCTTCGACGTGGTCGAAAAGTTCCTCTTGTTGCGTTGACCATGCAAAGTTCATTTTGAATCGCTGAAGTAGGACTAGTGTGCGGCCAGTCTCAGATAGTCAATCTTATCGGTCGGAGTGGTGGGCAAAAACTCCTCGAAAACGAAGCAGTCTGGAACCATATAGATTGGCAGTCTTTGGCTACAAAACTTTTTCATCTCGATAAGCGAAAGCCGGTTTCCTTGTTGCGTACTAACAAATGCCTTTACTTGAAGAGGCTCAGCTAAGTCGGTCGTCGCCAAGACCGCAACTTGTCGCACTTCAGGGTGTTGATAGAGACAGGCCTCGATTTCACCCAGCTCAATACGAAAACCACGCCTTTTAATCATACGATCGCGCCGGCCACGAAAGTCGAGGCAACCTTCCCCCAAATCCAGTACTAGATCCCCCGTACGATACCAGCGAACACCGTCATGGTCGGTCACAAATACCGATTCGGTTTGATCAGGAAGATTCCAATAGCCTCGTGTCACACCTGCTCCAGCTATCCACAATTCGCCTACGTCGCCTGGAGCCACTTCTTTCCCATGAACATCGACCACTTGACCCAGTAGGTGGCAACAAACGCGACCTATAGGGTACGGGTCTGTGCGATCGTCGGGAATCGTGCTCGGGATCTCGTAGGCAGTGCAAACGTTGGTCTCTGTTGGGCCGTAGAGGTTGAAGTAGCGAGGCTTGGTAAGCTGTTGCTTTAGCAGACGCAGAAACTTGATGGGAAAGACTTCGCCAGCAAATAGAATCAGCCGCAACGCACTGAGATCGTGAGTCGGCAGCGCACCGTGCTGAGCCAGAAGAGATAGAATAGTCGGCGTTGAATACCAGACAGTGATTCGCTGCTTTGAAATGAGCTTTGCTAATCGATGGGGCTGCTTGCCGACCTCGTGGCTAACCAACACGAGTGATGCTCCACATGTCAATGGTACGAATAGATCCAAGATTGACAGGTCAAAGTGAAAAGGAGCATGAGAGCTGAAGCGATCCTCAGTGCTAGGACTGAGTGTTTGCTGACACCAATCGACAAAACTAACCGCGTTCTCGTGCGTCAGTTGCACGCCTTTGGGCGTACCCGTTGAGCCGGAGGTATACAGTATGTACGCTAGGTCCTCGCCTGAGCATTTTGCCGTGTCTACCGTAGGCGCAGGGTGCAAGGAATCCAATCGCGTCAACTCGTTAGACATCCCACTACCATCCCCGACTTCGTCTAGTGAGATTATCAGCGAGAGGATCTCATCTTGCTGCTCGGATTGCCATTCATGTTTGACCTGTCGAATGATTGCCCGGACTTGGCAATCGTTCACGATGTAAGCATTTCGCGATTTTGGTGCGGTTGGATCGAGAGGCACGTAGGCGGCGCCAACTTTTAGAATACCCAGGATCGTCGCTACCGAATCAATTGACTTATCAAGGCAAACTGCTACTCGGTCTCCCCGTTTGACTCCCGCGTGCGCTAGTCGGTCTCGCACGCGGTTGCTCAAATCGAATAGTTCTACGTAGCTTACAGCACCGCAGTCGGGCTGAATCACAGCTGTCCGCTGGGGATAGCGACGCGCGATTGCTTCAAACAGTTCGTGAATCATGGCTAATTATTGGCCTTCGAAGCCGAGTGAGACGAATCAAACAAGGGGGAGGCAAGCTCCTCTGCGTCGGGAACAAGTTCGAGAAACCGACTCGCCAACAATTGATGTGCATGAGCATTCGGATGAAAATCGGTATTATTCATGTGGAGTGTCGCGGTATCCACTCCTTCATAAGCTCCCTTTAAGTCGACAACTATAAACCCTGCATCCGCTGCCAGACTCTTGATCAAGTTGACGGAGGGTTCATCTTCAATTGGCTCGACAATCTCCGGCACATAGAGCCAAACCACAGTCGCTGCATTTTGGTGGCAGTTTTCAACGAATTGGCGATAGACGGTCGCTAGGAGCTGAGGCGCATATTTCTTGAGTTTTCCGACCGAGACTAATTTTCGCGTTCCTTTAGGAAGTTCGGCCAGTTCAGCAGTATCTGTCAGAAAGGCGTAAGGCAATTCTACGCCTCGTTCGATTGCGTCAGCCAGGCGATCCACAATCCAATCCAGTTCGTAACGGTGAGAAACATAAAACACCAAATCAGGCTGAAAGTCGAAAGCAGCTGTTTCGAGCGTGATCAGCTTGGCAACCGGACCATAACCGTTCATCGAAAAGTTCAGGATTTCACTTCGTTGCTCGCTATCGGTATCGCTGTACATATTCCAAGCAGATTCGACAATGGTCTCGAATGTTTCCTCGTCAGCGACGCCCCAACCCATAGCCCGCGAACCGCCTAGCAACGCGGCCCGATAAACTCCTGGTTTTTTCTCCTTGGTGTATTCTTGGTCTCGAAAACCCCAGCGGTTGATTGTGAACTGAGCGCCTCGAAATAAACCGGACTGCGCGGGAACAAGCTCTCGACGACGATAGTCGCCCGTTTCTCGTTGCATCCACGAGGCACGCGCAATGTTCGGACGGTTGTTCAAAGTTGCGTCCAAGAGCCTGCTAAATCGATCGACATGCACCAGGTCTTCGTAGTAGCCTCGTTGAATGTTCTCCATATCACGCGCATTCGGTAGATTAGTGCGAATGGCCAGAAGGATTGTGGAAGCCGGGTTGCCAAAGGCTGCATGAATTTGAGGCTGGCTGATTGCTAGGAGGATGCCGGCTGTAGCAGTGCCAGCCAGCGCGGATTGCCAGAATCGACGCCCCGCATACTCCGCAGCCGCATTTTGTGCGGAATCCACTCTCTGTGGGGACATGACACGGTTGAGAATGGCAGATCCTCCAAGGAGAGTGGCTACGAGCAGAACGAATCCAATATCGTGGGTAGTGACTTGACTGCCTTGTCTCAACAGAGCAAACCAATCTGAAAACGACTCTGCAGTCCACATCGACCAAACAATGCATATCACAAGAAATACACCCAAGGTACGAGCTGCAAGTCTCATGGCACTTGTGAAGGTGAGGCTCTCCGCCTGCTTTGCATGGCGGCCTAACGAGCGGAAGTCAGAAATCACATTGGCCACGACAAGAACAGCTAGAAACACCCAAAAGATCATGTCCTGAGCAACGACGAGAAAAGACCCGCGCAGCCAAAACCATTGGTAGGAATGCAACGCCCAGGTGGCAACAAAGGCAATGATCGTTGAGAAAACGATCGCCCGTTCAGGTCCGAATCGCTTGAGTCGAAAATAGGCAGGGTTGAAAAAGAGCTTCATAATGAAGTCTTTCCAGTAAATATTGATCCGTCGCCAATAGTCGGTAAAGCTCGAAGCCAGCAAATAGTTGCGATGCGTTTCGGGAAGCCCAAATCCGTAGAGCCGCATCATTCCGATGATGATGTGAAATTGACCAGAAACTTGCAAATACAGCAAGTAAGTACCCGACATGAATCGCAGCAAATCGCCAATGCTATCCACATCGGCGGCACGAATCAAATAGATTTGGTAAACCACTCGATACATGATCAGTTGCATGAGTCCACGCAATATCCAGCGAATGCCGACTTGATAGTTGTCGATGCGATCATCATTGCGGTACGTACGGCAAAAGGTCTTGTAGTCGATCACGGGAAACAGGGTGAAGCAAACATTGGGCAGCATGAAAAAGTAGGCTACTGCTTGGCTCAGTGAGGTCGTTGCACTCTTGGTTGCCAGATCGTAGCCATAGGTGATGATGCGAAACATGAACATTGATCCGAGTATTGGCCAAACGACCTCAGGCACCGGACTGGAGATCCACCCACCGCGCAGCATGGCGAACAGCACTCCAGCACAACTGAGCAAAGTTAATCTAACGGGCATCGCCGCGGGTACGTGAAACAAGGCGAGTAAACCCATGCCCAGCCCCACAATCCACAGAGCATTCACGAGTCCGAAGACCAACACTATTCCACTCAGCGAGAGGATTGCAAAAAAAGAGAGTCGCCAATGCTGAGGCAAGAAATGGTGAACGGCCAACCCACCGCAACACAACAAGAAAATCCGGCGAAAGGCTACCGTTTCAATTTGGTAAGCTCGAATTACCAGCACCGTCGCGGCCAGTTGAAGCGCCACAGCACCAAGCTGAGTGACATTCGCCAGAGCAATGGAAGGAATGCTACCAGGTGCAGCTGCATCCAACATCTTGGCACTGGGATCGAGTCTGCTGGAATGCACGAAGAGTTCCCCAACTGTTCAATGTCCAACCCCATCGCTACCGAGTCCCTGATACACTCACTTCCTGGTCGGACATTATTATTTTGCGCAAGCTCGTTTGCAAGGGTTTTTTATCCACTCTTCTGGCCTTCACTATCGACCTGATTATTCAAGTTCGTAAGCTCTGCAATCCTACTGCAAACGATAAATTACGAGCTAAACTCTCGATAATTCGTTCTTCCATAATGTCCCCGGCGCTCCAAGCATAAGCTGCGAATGGTTTTTCTCCAGTGGCCGTATCCTCAGGAAATTATGAACCGCATGGCCTACAAATGCTGGCTCACATTTCGTATGCTCCCTTCATCCCTCTTACATGTAAGAAATCAAAGAGGTGAATTCTGAACTCGCGAATTTCTGCATTTCACTGGCGGAGTGGCCGCAGGTATGGAGCAACTCGATAGTGCACTTCCGTTGCCAGTGGTACCTCATGCCGCGACAGGCCCAACCTATGCTCACCGTTTCCTCGACGCAACAAAACGATTCGCCGAGAAGCCGGCTTTGCGATGGAAGGAGTCGGGCGTTTGGCGTGACTTGTCATTCCGTGAGCTTGAGGAACAAGTGCTCTGCTTTTCAGCCGCATTGAGCTCACGTGGCATAGGTTCTGGTGACCGTGTCGCCATATGGCTGGAGAACAGTTGCGAATGGATAGTGTGCGATCTCGCTAGCCAACTACTTGGTGCGGTGACCACGACGATCTACCACACACTCAATTCCTCGCAAGTCATTGAGTTGCTTCGCGACGCTGAGGCCAAGATACTCTTGTCAAGCAATTCGCGGCTGGCAGAGATGAGCGCACTCGACAGCTCAATGTCACAATCGTTGCAGCTGGTCTCTGTAGACAACAGCGACATTGGTTTGACGTTTTCAACATTGCTCGAGGAAGGAGAACAAGCAATCCAGTCGCACTCCGATCTCAAGAACCAATTGGGCAAACCCTCGGTGCAACCGAATGAACTCTCTGCGCTCTTCTACACTAGTGGCACAACTGGCGAGCCTAAAGGCGTCATGCTGACCCACGCCAACATGATCGCTAACATTACAAATACGATCGCACAGATGATGCCGGATGAGAGTCACGTCGTACTACTTCACCTTCCGCTGGCACACGTGATGGCTCGCAATACGACTGTTCCCGCAACGCTCCTTACCGGAGGTGTGTTGGCGATTGCCGAACCAGAGCGCGAGAAGATCCCTAATAATCTGCTCGAGGTCGCACCTACCGCCTTCCCGACGGTTCCTCATCTGCTAGACAAGTTTTTGGAGCGGGCGATGGAAGCCATCCAGGCGAAAGGGTTTGTTATGCGCACTTTGGCCCTGTGGGCAATTCGGTATTGCCGCCAACGGCGCATCGCTGCCATTTCAGAGAGTGGAATGGTAAAACCGACGCGTTTGGGCTTTGTTGGTTGGCTACTGGATCGCATCATACTCTGCAAACTAAGAGAGAAACTTGGTGGACGTATGAAGTTCCTGGTGACTGGAGGGGCTAACAGCAATCGACAAAGCGTAGAATTTTTTTGGGGTATCGGCATCCCCGTCTACGAAGGGTACGGCGCCACCGAGGTGACGAATACCGCAGCGATTACCTGGTCTCGTGGGATCAAGTTAGGCACTGTGGGGCAGAAAGTCCCTGGAGTAGAGCTGAAACTCGCGCCAGATGGAGAGATTTTGGTTCGCGGCCCTATTGTGATGAAAGGCTATTGGAATCGCCCCGAGGAAACCGCCGACGCGATTGATTCAGATAGCTGGTACCACACTGGCGATATTGGCACCGTCGACGCGGACGACTACCTGACCATCGTTGACCGCAAACGCGAAATTCTCGTCCTAACGACTGGCAAAAACGTCGCTCCCCAAGCAGTAGAGAACACTCTGAAAAGAACGCCGTTAGTGCTCCATGCTTGCGCAATTGGCCATAGACGACCTTACACCACGGCCTTGCTAGTCCCAGACCTTGTGTCGGCGGGCCAACGCCTGGGCTTGACCGGCACCCCAGGCATTTCCGATCCACGTCTAGCAGATCTGCTGCGTGCCGAACTGAATTACTTGATGACCAACCTGCCCCGATTTGAACAAGTAAAGCGTTTCGTGATGATCGCTGAGCCGTTCTCGACCGACAATGGTCTTGTTACTCCAACGCTCAAACTCCAGCGGCGACGGATCGTTGAGAAATATGCAAAAGAGATCGAAGACCTGTATGCCGAAACTCCAATCCAAGCCACCATCGTTTGACACCAGATCGAGATGAATTCTCACGCAAGTGCACACACCAACGACTTCACGCAATTGGTTGGCATCGAGCTGCCTGTCATCTGTGGCGCGATGTACCCTTGTTCCAATGTGGAACTCGTGGCTGCAGCTTCCGAAGCCGGTGGCATTGGTATCGTACAACCGCTCAGCCTAACCTACGTGTTTGGTTACGACTATCGTGAAGGGCTGCAACGAATCCAGTCACTTACCGACAAGCCAATCGGTGTCAACATGCTCATCGAAGGCAGCAACGCCCGCTATCGCAAGGCACTTGAGCATTGGATGGCGGTCTCGCTCGATGAGGGGGTACGTTTCTTCGTCACCGCACTGGGAAACCCGCGCTGGGTTGTGGATCAAGCCAACCAAGTAGGCGGGGTCGTTTTTCACGATGTGACCAACCTCAAGCACGCGAAGAAAGCACTCGATAATGGTGTCGATGGATTTATCTGTGTCAACAATCGCGCGGGCGGCCATGCCGGGCAG
Source organism: Bythopirellula sp. (assembly GCA_965230685.1). Classification (GTDB taxonomy): domain Bacteria; phylum Planctomycetota; class Planctomycetia; order Pirellulales; family Lacipirellulaceae; genus Bythopirellula. The sequence continues at coordinate 4,862,963 of CBDDLO010000002.1, read as the reverse complement.
CTGACACCTCAACAACTCTACGACGAAATAGCACCGCTCGGGAAACCTACCATTTGCGCAGGAGGCGTTGGCGGGCGCGGTGAATTTCAAGAGGCACTGGACATTGGCTATTTGGGAGTACAGATGGGTACCCGCTTTATTGCCAGCCAAGAAGCCGCCGCTCATAACGACTACAAGAACGCGATCCTCGCCGCCAGAGCCGCCGACATAGTACTAACAGAAAAAATTTCGGGCGTACCTGTGTCTGTGATCAACACGCCTTGCATTGAGCGCATGGGTCTCAAGGCGGGGTGGCTAGCCAAGCGAATGTTACGCGGTAGCAGAACAAAGCATTGGATGCGAACCTACTACGCGATCATGTCTGCCATCAAATTGAAAAAGGCAAATAGAAGTGGTTCCAGCTATAAGGAATTCTTTCAAGCAGGCAAGAGCGTCGAAAGCATCGACGACATACTCTCGGTTGCTGAAATCTATGATGAACTCCGAGGTTAGCGGAACCCGGAGCTAGTAATTTCTCGAAACTCGAAAATGCGTGTCAAAATTCAAAATCCAAGAAACCAGCTTCAGCTTCAGAACTCGCTTCTACGCCCTGGACTGACTTCACTGTCTCCCCTTCGCCAACGCGAACCGTATAGCGAGCTTCGCGGAAGACCCTGGGCTGCCAGGTAGTTCCTTGAATGCGCAGAGTGTAGACGATCTCATTCAAGTGCTCGTCGATAATTTGGACAACAGGGTCTTTCTTACCAGTCACACGAACTGTGGGAAGAAATGCCAGTGGCTTGCGGGAATAATTGTCAATTTGGCTGACTTTGATTGGCCAACCAGGATACTGCTCTGCATCGGGGGCGGTGACATCGGTGTGGCGAGGCCAACACTCCATCGTAATTGTTCGGTCCGACTTCTTGAATCGCACGATGCCGTGGCCTGCGGCATTGTTGTTTTCTTTCGTGGGGTTTGCATAGGCATGCATCGTGAGTTTGTTCCCCAGACCGTCGTAAAATCGGCCAGTGAAGGGCAAAGGGCTGGCGGGGTCGTGGAGCTCGGGCTTCTCCAAGGGCCACCACCAACGGCCGTAATAATTGACAATCGAAGGGACACAGAACGAGTAACAAGCATCCTCCCAGCTCTGGGTGCCATGATGAATGACTGTCGCCAAGTGCTGGTCCCCTGCAATGTGAAAGGCAAAACAACGGCGCATGGCATACAGGGCGCGAGCCCGACCCGCCTGTGGCCAACCATTCGAGTCGAGATCGGCTAGCAAACGCGAATCATGTTTGCCGTGGATGTGAGCGCCCCCGGCAAAAATTGTTTGGGAGAGAACCACCTTCATCTCGGCATCCTGCCAGTCTTGCGCCCAAGCGTCGAGAAAATTGAGTTGTCGTTCGCCCAGTAGCCGCGCTTCGGGGACATCGACTTCCGACCGGTCATAGCTCGGGTTGTTAATGTGATCGGGTCGGGGACCCTGCTGGGGTATTAACCCCGCGGGGCCAGACTTCCATTTGCGGTCTTCGACGATCGCGAAGTCAATGCCTCCCACATTGAGCGACGTATAATAGACACCAATGCCTTGCTCGATGGGTGTGGGGTCGTAGGGATCAGGCAAATGGCTGGTCTGCGCACGCTCGACCATTTTCACATAGTCGGCGGGCATGATATATCCGCCATCGGAACCCCCGGGCAGCTGCGAGACTTTCCCGCCCTCACCCCAGAGGTTGCCCTGGCCAACGTCGTGGTCATCGGGAATCGTGATGGTGGGACGATCGCGAATGATATCGCGAAATTGTCGGCCAAAGAGTAGCCACGCGGCAGTGTGTCGCTTGTGGTCATAGCTCTGGTCGCCAGAGAAAAAGAGCAAGTCGGGATCCTGCGCTTGGATATTTCTTACTATATCCTCTCGCAAACTACGATCACGATTGGAATTGCCAGTAAACGCAGCAACGACGATTTCATCCTTCTCGAGCGGATTCTTGCGTATTCGTCCTTTGAACCTTGCGCCTCCCGGGTGAAGCACTCGATAGGTAAAATCTCGACGCGAATCCCAGTCTTCGACTCGAAAAGTCGCGAGCCATCCCGTTTCATTCACCTCAGCTTCAGCTACGGTGCGCCACTGCTCGCCTTCTTGCACCTGAAGTTCGACCGTGCGTTGCTCGTTGTCTAACAAAGGGTACAACTGGGCACTCATTTTCAGAGTGTCATTGTCCACGGTGTAAAGCGCGAAACAAATGACCTCGTTTCGCGGCACGTCGGGAACTGTCAGCGGACCACCTGCTCCACTCGGAATGAATGGCTCTACGGGGCCAGACCCTGCAGTTCCGGTGCTTGATTCCTCCGCCTTCGCCAAGGATACGAATAGCAGAAACGCTAAGAACATCTTGGAAAGCGGCACAATCGCCCCACGTGACCAGAAAACAATAGTGCAACACCTGCTGGATCTACGCATAGAAGCTCTCCTCCTCATCGGGTCGGGCGGGTCAATCGTGCTCACGGCTAAAGAGGTCTAAAGCTTGACACACGAGACCCTTGCTTTGAAGATGTATAGTACTGAATTGATTCGCTGCAGTCTAATTCTACCCTATGCATCCGCGGCCTATGGTCCTTACGCACACTTGTGTTTTTTACGAAAAGAGATGCCGTGATAGGTGCTGATGTGCAACGCAAGTTGATTCTGCTTTCGGCGTTCACCTTAGTCAACTGCCTCAGCGTTCCGGTGATCCAGGGCGAGACCCACGGCCCCATTGACTTTGCACGACAGGTTCGCCCGCTTCTCTCAGATAATTGTTTCCTGTGCCACGGACCTGACGAGGAATCGCGCGAGGCGGAGTTGCGCCTTGATCGTCGGGCAGACGCTACCGCGGACCGAGGTGGCTACGCCGCAGTAGTTCCAGGCGACATGGCCGCTAGCGAATTGGTTGCGCGGATCACCAGCGACGACGATTCTTTGGTCATGCCGCCGAGCGATTCGGGGAAAGCACTTACAGCTGCTGAAGTCGAAGTACTCGAGCGTTGGGTCCAACAGGGAGCACCATACGCCGATCACTGGGCATTTGTTGCACCTCGTCGTCCCGCGCTGCCAAAACTCGCTGACAAAGCTTTGAAGTGGGTGCGAAACCCCATTGATTATTTCGTTATCGATAAGCTTGAGCGGGAGGGTCTCACTCCATCGCCAATTGCAGATCGGATTACTTTACTGCGACGACTCCATCTCGACGTGAAGGGTTTGCCCCCAACAATCGAAGAGATTGAGCAGTTTCTGGCAGACTCGCAAGAGGGCGCCTACAAACGGCTCATTGAGAAGCTCATAGCATCGCCCCACTACGGCGAGCGCTGGGGCCGACACTGGCTCGATGCAGCGCGCTATGCAGACTCCGATGGTTATGAGAAAGACTTGCAGCGAACGGTGTGGCCTTACCGCGATTGGGTCATCGATGCTCTTAACGCTGACAAACCGTACGATCAGTTTATCGTGGAACAGATCGCGGGCGACATGTTGCCAAATGCGACTAAGCAGCAGATCATTGCCACGGGCTTTCTGCGGAACTCGATGGTGAATGAAGAAGGGGGTGCCGACCCCGAGCAGTTCCGCATTGAAGGGCTCTTCGACCGCATGGATGCCATCGGCAAGGCGGTCTTAGGGCTCACGACGCAATGCGCTCAGTGTCACACGCACAAGTATGACCCACTCACTCAAAGTGAGTACTACGGCATGTTCGCGTTCCTCAACAACTGCGTTGAGAGTTTTGAAGTGGCATACATCGAGGAGCAAGCTCAACGGGAGCAATCAATACTCGAGCGTATTACGGCCATCGAAGACGAACTGCGTCGCAATACCCCCGACTGGCGCGAGCAGCTTGCTGACTGGGCCCAAACGCAGCGCGGCAATCAGCCAAAATGGGTCCCGATCGATCTCGTCGAGCGACCCTTCGAAGGCGAAAAATTCCGCAGGCTTGACGACTTGTCCATCTTGTCAGAGAGCTTCGCGCCGCCCAAATCAAATACGACGTTTAGTGGTTACACCAATGTGTCGAATGTCACTGCCGTGCGGCTGGAATTATTGACTCATCCACAACTTCCCGGTGGTGGACCGGGACGATCAATTGATGGTACGGCAGCCCTGTCAGAGTTTGACCTGTTCATCGCTCCGCGCGATGGTTCGCTACCACGCGCGCCTGTAAAATTCTCCAGTGTCACGGCCGATGTCAATCCCGCAGAGAAGCCGCTCCAGTGGCCTTACTTAGAACCCGAGCGTAAAGGTGGCGATAAGCGGCGCACTGGTCCCGTGGAATTCACTATCGACGACGATGAAGAGACTGCTTGGACCACCGACAGTGGCCCCGCAACAAGACATCAGTCTCGCAAAGCAGTCTTCGTCGCGGCTGAGCCATTCGGTTTCGCGAAAGGTTCAAAGCTCTCGTTCCACCTTCGCCAACGTCATGGTGGCAATAACGCTAGCTCCAAAGAAAACTACCTCATGGGTCGGTATCGGTTTTCGATCACGACCGTACCCGATGCAAGTGCGGACCCGCTTCCGGCTCGATTGCGTACGTTGATCGATACTACGGATTCGTCGGACTGGACCAACCTGCAGTGGGGCGAGGCGTTTTCCTATTGGCGAACAACCGTTGGAGACTGGTCAGCAGCTAATGCGCAGATCGATGAGCTGCTTGCCGATTTTCCTGATGGAGATTTTCAACTTGTGACGCGTGAGCGATCTCAACCGCGCACAACCTACCTATTGAAACGGGGCGATTTTCTGAATCGCGGGGAGATAGTCGAGCCCCACACCCCGGAGTTTCTTCACCCCTTGCCAGAGAATGCGCCGCCCAATCGCTTAAGCTTTTCACGCTGGCTTGTCGACCGTCAGTCCCCAACGACTGCGCGCACCATCGTGAACCGAGTGTGGCAAGCTTACTTTGGCATCGGACTGATTGAAACGCCTGAAGACCTCGGCATGCAGTCTCCGGCACCGTCGCACCCTCAGTTACTCGATTGGCTTGCCGTAGAGTTTATGGAATCAGGTTGGAGCTTCAAACATCTGCATCGGTTAATTCTGAATTCTGCCGTATATCGTCAATCGTCCAACGTTACGCCTGACTTGTCTAGATTTGACCCACGCAATCGTCTGCTCGCGCGCGGTCCGCGCGTGCGAGTCGATGCGGAAATTGTGCGTGACATTGCCTTGGCAGCCAGCGGCTTATTGAATACGAAGGTAGGCGGTCCGAGTGTTTATCCCCCGGCGCCAGAGTTTCTGTTCTTGCCCCCTGCGAGCTATGGAGCGAAGAATTGGTTTACCGCAGCGGGGGAGCAAGACTACCGCCGGAGTCTCTATGTGCACGCTTATCGCACGGTTCCCTATCCGCCACTGCAGAATTTCGATGCCCCGAATGGCGACGCAGCTTGTGTGCGCCGCACTCGTTCGAATACCCCACTCCAAGCGCTGACTCTTCTCAACGAAACACAATTTGTCCAATGTAGTCGTGCGCTTGCAAAGCGAATTCACCGGGAGACCTCTGTCGGTGACGACGCGTCGGGCTTGCGCCGTGCTTTTCGCCTTTGCGTGGCGCGTCTTCCTGACGACGATGAGCTACGCAAATTGCAGATATTGCTCGATAAGACTCGCATTCACTATCGCAAGCATGCGTCCGACGCCCAGGCACTTGTGGGCAAGGTAAGTAGCACAGACGGGGGCGACCCGTCGGAGCTAGCGGCTTGGACAGTTGTTTGTCGTGCGATTTTGAATTTGGACGAGACGATCACCAAGCAGTAGCATTCCGCCTGCGAGAACTACACATGAACTGCCAAACCCACATTCATCGTGACTCCGATCCGCTGACGCTGAGTCGTCGCTGGTTTCTTCAGCAGTGTGGTATTGGACTGGGAGGCATGGCACTCAGCAATTTGTTTGCAGGCGACGAAGTGTCAGCAGCGACTAAAGCGACCCGCGACCCGCTTGCCGCCAAATCACCTTACCACTCTCCGAAGGCGAAGAACGTCATCTATCTGTTCATGGGTGGCGGGCCGAGCCAATTGGAAACTTTTGACTATAAGCCAACGCTCGAAAGGCTAGACGGGACACTGCCGCCTGAAGAGTTACTCGAAGGCTATCGAGCCGCCTTTATCAACCCGAATTCCAAACTGCTAGGACCAAGATTCCCCTTTCATCGCGCGGGCGAAAACAACTTATTCATGTCAGAACTATTGCCACACACCGAGTCTGTGTTAGACGAACTCTGTGTAGTGCGTTCTATGGTAAGCGACGCGTTCAACCACGCCCCCGCTCAACTCCTCATGAGTACGGGTAGTCAGCAATTCGGTCGCCCTTCGATGGGGTCTTGGGTGACGTATGGATTGGGAAGCGAGACACGCGACTTGCCTGCTTTCGTTGTGATGAACTCGGGCAAGAAAGGCGCCAGCTCAGGAGCGGGCACTTGGAATTCCGGTTTCTTGCCCACGGTACATTCGGGAGTGGAGTTTCGTTCAAGTGGTGATCCGGTGCTCTATCTCTCCAGCCCGCCGGGCATCAATCGGCAAGTGCAACGCGATTCACTCGATACGATTAACCAACTGAACCAGCGCAATTTAAACATTGTCGGTGATCCGGAGATTGCTACCCGAATTAGCTCCTACGAAATGGCATTTCGTATGCAAGCCACCGCTCCAGAAGCGACCGACATTGCTCAGGAGCCGCAGCATGTACTCGACCTCTATGGTGCGAAACCCGGAGAATCCTCATTTGCTAACAACTGCTTGCTGGCACGCCGATTGATCGAGCGCGGCGTTCGCTTCGTGCAATTGTTTCATGAGTCGTGGGATCAGCACGGCAACCTCAAAGGCGATATGGCTGTCAACTGCCACGATACCGACCAAGCTTCGGCAGCGCTCGTGACCGATCTGAAACAACGAGGTATGCTCGACGACACGCTGGTGATTTGGGGAGGTGAGTTTGGCCGAACGCCTATGGTGCAAGGCGGTGGCAACGACGGCCGCGATCATCACCCGAACGCATTTTCCGTCTGGATGGCCGGCGGAGGGTCAAAGCGCGGGCTAGTCTATGGAGCGACCGACGAACTGGGATTCAACGCCACCGAGAACCCTGTTCACGTACACGACTTGCAAGCCACGATTCTCCATCTCTTGGGATTTGAACACACACAGCTCACCTATCGTTTTCAAGGTCGCGACTATCGTCTGACCGATGTGCATGGAAAGTTGGTCGAAGATCTAGTAGCGTGAGGATAGAGTCCTCTATGCCCGAAGATCTCGAGTGTCTTGCCTCCGTTGCCTCCATCTCAGCAGTCGAGTTTTGAGGAAACTGCTCGATGAGCGTGAAATCGGGGGGATGGAGTAGCGAACTTGAGACTCCAAGATCGCTTAGCAGAAGCTCAACCACTCCTCGGTAGGACCGCACAACACTGAAAACGCATCGCTTCTTCGACATGCATCAGTGCTCTAAGTTCGGGTCCGAGTTTAGCAAAGCCCCTCTTATTAAGCTGACCAGTTGTCGGGGTCCATTTCACTCCGATGCTTACGATGTGGAATGGCTTGGGCTGCCGTGAGAAACACCAGCTTCATAACAAGCCGCGAGCTGTTGCCCCGCTTGTTCGAGCACGCGTGAGCTTTTAGCGAATGCAAAACGAACGAGCCGATTTCCGAGTTCTTCGTCCTCGTAGTAGAAAGCAGTTCCTGGAACTACTGCGACGCCAGCTTGGGTAATCAGGGCTCTGGAAAAGTCTTGCGAAGACCCGGTGAAGTTCCAGTCACTGAATGCCGCCATCAGGTAGTACGCGCCTTGCGGCTGATAGGGCTCGAAGTGACTGTTTCGCAGCATCGTCATGGTACAATCTCGCCGCTCGAGAAAATCCTTGCGAAGCTGTGTGTAGTAACTCTCGGGAAGTTGATAGGCAGCTAAGGCCGCATGCTGAAACGGTGTCGGCGCGCAGATGGTTAAGTAATCATGCACTGTGCGAATTGCATTCGAAACCTGAGTCGCTGTGGCAACATACCCCAATCGCCAGCCGGTCGTGGCGTATGTCTTAGAGATTCCTCCTGTCGTGATGACAAGATTCGGATCAGGTGCGACGGTTGCTACCGCGACGTGTTCATACGGTGGATACAGTACCTGGTCATAGATTTCATCGGTCACCACGTAGATACCATGTTTCGTCGTGAGCTGCAGTATCGCGGAGAGTTCCTCTCGCGTGAAGACTCGACCGCTGGGGTTGTGCGGCGTGTTGAGAATGATTGCACGCGTTTTGGGGCCAATCGCCTTTTCAAGTTCATCCAAACACAATTCGAATTGCGGGGGTCGCATTGTGATAAACTTGGGAAGACCGCCAGCAAACCGGATGGCTGGAACGTAGTTTTCGTGAGCGGGCTCCGGGACAATGACTTCGTCTCCAAGCTCGACGAGGACTTGCATGGCGACAACGATTGCCTCAGTGACACCGCAAGTTATCGTGATGTCTTTTTCAGGGTCGAATTCGAGTTCAAATCGGCGAGCCAGCATTGCAGCAACCGCTTGACGCAATTCTTCCAATCCCCAGGTGACAGAGTATTGGTTGAGATCTTCTTGAATAGCAGAGATCGCGGCGCGCTTGATTTCGGGGGCTGTTGAAAAATCTGGACGCCCCTGGGCCAAATTAATTGCGCCGACCTCTTTCGCAATTCGCATATTGTCGCGAATCTGCGAGGGCTCGATCGATTGGAGTCGAGATGGTAAGGAAAAACTCATAGCTCCTCAAAAGATGCTTCTGTGAGTAGGCTTCAAGCTACCCATGTGAAGGCTTTGCCCCAGGTGTCTCTGGCGGCAGCTTCGATCGCTTGAACCTCAGCCGCCGGCACTGCGTAGGCGTCACCTTCTTCGTAAGGATTGTAATGAAAGGCATAAAGTCTAGCAGCAAAGTTTTCGAAAGGTAGGGAAGACTCCCCTTCCAATTCACCATGCCCGTTGATCGTCGGCTCGACGCCCATGCCCCAGTTTTGTCGACCTTCGTTGTTGGGATTGTAGAAGTACGCTCGTAGCGTTCCATCGGTACCCTCGGCTACTCTCTGAAGAGAGATCGCGTGAGGGCCGAGATATTCCCCGTGACTGTTGGTCACCAAGATTCCCACCGGATTGGGATACATCATGGCGTTGCCATCGTTATAGGCCGGATGATGCGTGGCATAGAATCTCCGCACGAAATCGTCGTAATCAGCGATCACTTTCTGCGAAAGAGCAGAAAATACCGTCGCAAAACCGTTGGATACCCAACGTCCGTAGAAGGCCGGATTGACCCACTTGTGGCCGTCTTCCTGGCGCAATGCAATCCGCTTCATCATTGCTGAATAGAGAATATCCAGATGGGGTACTAGCACAATCGAGACGGGGTCGAGATCGAAATCGATTTCAGTCGCAACGCCACCTACTAATCTGTCCGAGCGCAGTGCCTCGCCCTCGAAGGGCATCTCTATCACACCATCTCGCGCGGCCGAAACGAGAATCTCGAGCAGGTAGCCGTGAGCGTGCTGAGCCCAGAGACTGATTGCACGAGCTGATTGGCAAGTAGGATTTTTACCTTGTCCAACTCCCAGCGGCTGGCCAAAAACACTCATCACACCCGCGAGCAACAGCACATTTGCAGTCACACCATCGCGTGTTTGTCGCTGTGCCAGCAAGTTTCTCTTCACATCGGACTGCAAATCCAAATCAATAATACGCCTCAGTCCAGCAGCGACTTCCTGTCGGGATAGCAGTCCCAATTCCAATACCCTCGAGAATCCGTAGATACTCTGTGCTGTCCCAGGTAGGATGCAAACTCGGATAAGCTGCAAGGCAAATTCATAATTCTGAGCCAGTTCTGCTTCCCCCAAATCGTTCAACGCCAGGGCCGTACCGATCAGATCCGGCTCTTTGGCCCTCAGGCAACGCAGCAAGACTGCATGGTGCGGGGAGGTCAGCCCAGTAAGCGTCATCGTCAGTGCAAAAGCTCTTGCTTCTGTCTCGAGCGTTTCGTAATCGGATTCGTTCACGATCCGCCTATAAGCAGTGAGCTCGGGATGCTCGCGACTCAACGGGCTGGGGCCGTGAACAGCATTGGTGAATCTTTGCAGGCGATCGGAAACCTCAGAATTCGATTGCTCGGGAGGAATCCGTGAAGCCATTTCAATCATCTTCCGCACACGCCGAGTCATGATCGGACGCTGCGCGCAGACTTGTTCAATTTCTAAAACGACATCACTCAACAAGGAACTCAAACTCAGCTCTTCTGCAAGCAGAGCAAATAAACGCAAATTGGATTCGCGGTGCGGCCCGCCTCCAATGCGATCTTCCTCTGTGTCGGCTGGAAAAATGAATTCCAAATTGAGCGCTAAGACTTCGTTGAGAAATTCAGTCGCTTCTGCTGGAGAAACTCTCGACTCCTCAGGGACGTTGCCCGTGGCTAGGCATAGCATGCGAAGTTCGCTGAGTGTCTCCACAACCGGGTAAACTCCAGCAGCTTTCAAACTGCCGGCTACCAAAGGCGACTGGAGTTTCGCAGCATCTTCCCAGGGCCCACCCAGAAATACTCCGGCGTCATCGAACTGAGCCGCACGTGCGTACAACGCACGCAAACCCTCCTCCGAACCCATCAGCGTTTCTGCAATTTGAAACACGTTGGTTTGGTAAGTGCTCTTAGCAAACGGTTTCGCTTTCATTAGGGCTTCAAGTGCGAGATCGAGTTTTTCAGCAAGCCTCTCGACAATATCAATTTTCAGTCCTTCTTGTTGTAGCGTTGGCATTGTTTTCCTTCTCGATTACGCTTGTTCCACGGGGACAGGGGCGTTGTCGTTCGTGTAAAAGTCTTCTGCTTCGTATTCCTGCAGAAGTCGAGTCATCTCTTCCGCATCATCGCCTTGGAAATAGATGGTCCCATAGTGGTCACCGAATCCGGCACGCTCAGCAACCTTGGCGTTGACAGGCTGAAAAAGATTGTGTTTCTCGTAATAGGGTTCCGCCAACAGCTTATCTGGCAGAGCGACGCGGGTAACTATCTTCTGCTTGGGGTACACCATCAAGCATCCTGCGTAGCCTTGATGGTCGCCAGGGTCGGGGAAGAATGCGTTTAGCTCCTCGTCGGTTGTTTCAGGATCTGCACACAAAGCGAATCCTGCGAACGGGTCGAATCCATAAGCTTTTTGAATTAGTTCAAAGATATGTCCCCCCGGCACACGGGCGGCGACCTCACCAAAGTTGATTTTGCCATCGGGCGTGATGAAAAACTCGGGGTGAATCATCCCGTACTGGATGTCAAATGCCTCGATCAGCTCATAAACCGCCTTTTCCACGAGTTCTCGTGACGCGTTGAGTTTAGGTGAGGCAGGGCTAAAGTTGGAGTGCCCCAAGTGCACATATTCATTAATGTTCAGGAACCGTATCTGCTTGTTGTGGATGAAGACCTCGCAAGAGAATTCTTGGCCGTCCAAGTGCGTTTCAAGTAGACAGGGGAAGTTTTCATGCGTTAATGCTTCAACATCTTCAACACTGCGGATGAAGCAGTGGCCCACGCAACCGGCAGCGGCCAATGGCTTGAGGTGCACAGGGTCTTCCACATCGCCGTCGATTCTGGCGAGCGCCTTGTTGACGCGTTTGAAGAATCGGTGGACGTCCTCCTTGCTTTCCGCTTCCTCAAAAACACCGACTCGGATGCCGTTCATTTGAGCACGCCGCTTCATCATCGCCTTGTCGCGGAACAAGAGGTATTTGGTGAACAAACGAGGATCTTCCCGGAAATGGCCATTGAGTGCTCCTGCCCATTCAACGGTTTCTTCAAATAGAGGCACCGCGACGCTAACCCCCATGTCTCCGAGCGTCTTTGCTAGACTCATCGACTTTTCGTTGACCGTGCTGAATTCCCACAGCACGTGAGGCACGTCATTCTCCTTCATCGTGGCTTCGAAATCAGGCGGCACGACCGCGACGAAGGGGCGACCTAGGTTGTCCAACGCCTCCATGGCTGGCACGCAATACCCTAAGAGTGCAATTTTGCCTTTCAATTCATTCTGTGTATTCGACATGCGATTCCTCCTAGATTTTCAATTTTCACAGGGCTTGAGTTTATTCGCGATGCGCGTTCGACAAACTCACGAAAGAGCCAGGCAAGGCACTTCTGTCTAGTGCTTGGAAACTACCGTCGCGGCACCGCGCGTCGCAATTAAGAAAGCGACTCTTTGTCTGACTTAGCAAGATCGTATTCGTAGAGCTCGAAACCTTCTTCGTAGTAAGGCTTCAGAGCCCCTTCCTGCCAGGCAAGGACGTCTGCTTTGGCAGACTCGATAATGTTGAAGCCGTACTTCAAATAGGCTCGTTTGGCCCAATTCGCATCGGGATGAGCCAACAGTACGATGCTCTCCGCTTCGTTGCGTCTAGCTACAGACTCGGCAAAACGCATGAGTCGCTGTCCATATCCCTTGCCGACGTGCTCCGCGTCCAGATAGATGTAGCCGATATAGGCGAATTCTCTGAAATACTGGAGCGAAACGGTACCAACCGCCTCTCCATCGACAACGCCAAGATAAAAATCTCGACGTTCAAAATTAATCTCAGCCCACTTTTCATCGACTGCGTGTTCGGCCATATCCTTTTCGTCGATAATGGGACGATACCAATCCGCAGTGGAACGCAAGAAATCGGCTATCTTCTCCATATCTTCCCAGCGAGCTGGAACAACTTCGAATCTATTGGCTTGGGACGGGGGAACTTGCGGGCGTGAAGGCGATAAAGTCATCGTGACTGTGCTCATGTTTATGCTCTCTATCTGCTTTGGTATTGACCTGAATTTCAATCTGTAGCTGGGACCTAGCCTGCAAGCGATACAATGCTTCAGGCTTGCAAACTCATCTTTAACCGGCCGCGGCCATCGCTACGCGCGGGTGGAGCGACTGGTACGCAATAGGCCCCAAGCTCCTGAGATCGCGTGCCGCGCTGTGCTGTAAGTGGAGCCAAGTTGGGCTAGTTTCCTCAAAGCCAAGCTTTCGGAAAAAATCGGGCCTACGCGTAACGCAGACTGTCTCCAACCCAGACCTTTCGGCGCGGCTCAGCAGATGCTCAACGATCGCTGTTGCTATTCCACTGCCCCGGCTTGACTCGGAAACTGCTAGACCGCGAATTTCGGCACAACGGATGCCTAAAGGCACAAGTGCTCCAGCAGCAATAATGCAATTTGTCGAGTCTCGCAACACTTGATAGTAGCTCCACGTCCAGGGAATCTCCCACACCGTGCTAGGAGCTACATGAGGTACGCTCGCACCGATCAGTTGAATTAGTGAGCCGATATCTCTGGGGCGAGCGTTTTCAATCGACGAATTGGCTTTTCGTGAAGTTCCTGCCGGGCACCATGACTCAGCCAAGCTTGATAATCGCCTATTGGAACTGGCCGGTAGACTAACATTTGCGAGGGTCGTATTCACGCTGCTACCTCCGTCGCTAGCCCTTGGCTCAGGCTTTCTAAACTACCGACTCTAACTTTTGCGACTCCTCCAACTAAAGCAGCAATACTTGCTTGGAGCTTGGGGATCATCCCACCTTCAACAATTGAACTTTGGATCATTTCTTCTATTTGAGCCGGAACCAGCGTGCGGGCAGTACCTTCGGCGGTCCTTACGCCTTCAACGTCTGTGACAAAGTCGAGACACTCAGTGTTGAGTGCGACCGCCAACGACTGAGCAGCTAGATCTGCATTGACGTTCAATAGTTCACCCTCTGGCCCCAGGCAAACCGGCGACACAATCAGCACTTGAGTTGTTGCCAGCAGTGATTCAATCGCTGGAACATTCACTTTGGGTGGACCACCAACCATTCCCAATTTTTCGTAATTAAGATAGTCGGCACGCATGATACCCTGGTCCGCACCGCAAATCCCCAGGGCTTTGACTCCCGCTGAATTCGTGCAAGCAACCAACCGCTTATTTACCAAACCGCATAGAACGTTGGTAACAAGATCCATACTTTCCTCAGAAGTCACCCGTTGTCCCAACTCCTTACGATGCGGAACGTTGAGCTGCTTGTGTAGAGAAGCAATCTCTTTGCCACCACCGTGGACCAGCACGACTCGCTTCTTGAGTTCAACTATGGCTCTTAGATGCTCATTAAGTTGCGCTAAATCCTTTTTATTCTTAAGAAGTGCGCCACCAACTTTGACTAGCTGGAGTTGTTTAAATTTCATCGATGATCTCTAAAAATTGGGAGTGGGATTTAAATTGACGGGTAAGTCGGCTATCAATTCCATTCGATTTTGAAGTAGAAACACCGGGCTAATGCCCGAAGACACAAGCAGTGCCAGCTGCGGACTCCATTCCAGTACCGAAATAGAAGCGGTTGAAAACCAACCTGAAGCCATAATAGGCAAACCGCATGCCATTCAGTAAATCGCGGACAGAGTGTGTGGGATCTGGCATAATGGACAGAAGTGCCCAATTCATGGGACATGTTTGACTCGCATGATCACGATGAGACATAATTGGCGACTATGAGTTCTGCAGACATCAAGCCGCTGTTGATTTTGTACGGGTGCTCTGAGTTGAGCCGTCCCCTGCGCGAACTTGGCATGGCAACTTCAACGGCACGTCGAGTGAGTCAGATCCTGCGCCCCAAGGAGGACTTGCAGGCCCGAGCTATCATCATAGGGCCAAATGACGCTAAGGGTCTGCCGGCTACCCAAATTATCCCTCAGCTGCGCGATCGTTGGCCGATGGTGGACGTAGTTGTCTGGATTCCCAAAGCCAGTGGGCCGCTGGTTCGAGAACTGCTGAATGCGGGTGCACGAGATGTCTTGATGACGAATTCGGCAACTAGTTGCTCTAGAGAAATTGTCAAGCTTGTCCAAGCGCAACAGCTATTGCCTCGCGCAGCTTTGCTAGGAGAAGAGCGAGGCGAGCGGAGCGAGTTCGAAGGGATGTACTCTCGCAGTCAACAAATGTGGGACTTGTTTGATACTGCTGCTCGCGTATCCACTTCCGAGGCGACGGTCTTGATTCTCGGCGACACGGGTACCGGCAAGGAGCTGCTAGCACGAGCCATCCATAAGCATTCTGGGCGTAGTGGGCGTTTCGTGCCGCTGAACTGCGGCGCGATTGACGAGTCGCTCGTCAATTCCGAGTTGTTTGGTCATGTCCAAGGAACCTTCACAGGCGCCACTAAAGATAAGTCGGGACTATTTCGCCATGCTGAGGGAGGCACATTATTTCTTGATGAAATCGGAAATATCCCTCTTTCTGCTCAGTACCATTTGCTGCGTGCCCTGCAGGAAGAAGCAGTCAGGCCCGTAGGTGGACACGAGGAAATAAAAGTTGATGTCCGCGTCATTGCAGCCACGAGTGATGCTCTCGAACAGCATGTGCAGAGTGGTAAATTCCGGGAAGACTTGTTCTATCGACTCGATGTCATGCGGTTAGAATTACCTCCGCTACGAGAGCGTCCAGGTGATATTGTATTTCTTTTCGCCCATTTTTCTCGCAAGCTGGCAGAGGATTACAATGTTGAGCGCCCAGATCTTACCGAAGATTTCTTGGATGCCCTCGTCGCTTACCATTGGCCTGGCAATATACGACAGCTGGAAAACTTTTCTGAAAGGTTGGTCCTTACTCACTGCGGTCACCGTGTGAATGCGAATGATTTTCAGAAACTAGTGCCTTCTCAAGGATTGACCGGCCATGAATCTACCAGGAAAAACGCAGCGACACGCTCCTCGGTGCGAGAAGATGAGACTATCACCCTCGAAACGAGCAAGTCCCTTCAAGAAAACATCTCCGCTTTAGAACAAGCCTATTTGGAGTTGTGCTTGCGAGAAGCTGAAGGGCAAATGAGCGACACTGCAAAGCTCGCAGGCATCAGCAGGAGGACATTGCTAAGAAAAATGAATGCATATCGACTCGATAAGGCGACCTTTCGACACTAATCCAGCTAAGCAAGGCAGCTAACAGAATGACATCTTGGATTGAAGTTGCCAGCGGTTGGCTCTGGGGTGTGCCCATGCTCAGTCTGGTCCTGGGCATAGGTCTTTATATTGGCGTAAGATGTCGCTTTGTCCAGATTTGGGGATTTCTTTCCGCCTGTCGAGCAGTCCTTAAAAGTCGTCAGTCCGTCGAAGAAGAAGGAGATCTCTCTTCGTTCGCGGCACTCATGACCGCCGTAGGCGGAGTGGTGGGTAACGGAAACATCGCCGGAGTCGCTACGGCAATCACAGCGGGGGGCCCAGGCGCATTGTTCTGGATGTGGATTTCCGGGATCGTGGGAATGGCGACGATGTTTGCCGAGTCGGTTCTCGGCGTACGTTATCGACGTCGGGGGGAAGACGGTTTCTATGCCGGTGGTCCGATGTACTACCTGGAGATGCGACTAGGCTGGCCAAGAGTGGCGGCCTTCTTCGCTTTTATCATGGCATTCAAAACTCTTGTAGCCACGACCACGGTGCAGAGTAACTCAATCGCGTCGGTCGTGCATTCAGAGATAGGTTGGGCTCCCATCGTGACTTGTATACTCGTCGCAAGCATCACGGCATTCGCCATTCTAGGTGGCGTTCGATCCATTGGAAGAGTTTCTGAGATTTTGACACCCGTCATGGGAACAATCTATTTGGTCGCCTCAGCTGCTGCGATTGTGGTCTACCTAGAGAGAATTCCTGACGTTCTCGCTTTGGTGTTTGAGCATGCTTTCACTCCCGTAGCCGGTGTAGGAGGATTTTTGGGTGCGAGCGTTCAGCAGGCAATGCGGTTCGGCTTGGCAAGAGGTGTGTACTCCAATGAGGCGGGAACAGGTTCGGTACCTATCGCGCACGCTTCGGCCCGAACGAATGATCCCGTCTCCCAAGGCAAAATTGCGTTGTTGGGCGTGTTTATCGACACGCTCGTGGTTGCGACGGCTACTGGATTGATTTTACTCCTGACGGATTCTTGGCAAACGGGTCTCGATTCTGCTGCTCTCACCGCTCATGCCATGGGACAGGCACTCGGTCCGATCGGAGCACCGACCGTCTTGGTGGCCTCTGTGCTGTTTGGCTTATCTACATTGATCGCTTGGGCATATTATGGCGAAACGTGCGCCACTTACCTATTCGGCTTACGGGCTAGACGGCCCTATCGAGTGCTGTATTGCATCGCCATTCTAGGAGGCGCACTGGCTGTAATGCATCATCGACAATGAGACTTTGAGGAAGTTATGATTGGCGGTCTTCCGACCCTAGGAGAGACCGAATGAATGAGAAGCGCAAGCGTCGCCAATGGAAGCCCTCAGAGAAGCTTCGGATAGTTCTTGCCGGTATGGAACCGGGCGTGCAAGTCTCGGAGCTTTGCCGTCGCGAAGGTATCCAACCGGCCCAGTACCACAACTGGAAGAGCCAGCTGGTCACCAGCGCCGACGCGGTGTTCGGCGATAAGCAGCAGGGCAAAGCCGAGCAGCGGAAGCAACAGCAGCACGAAGAGAAGCTGCGTCAGAAGGACTCGGTGATCGCGGAGATCACCGCCGAGAACCTGGAGTTAAAAAAAACGCTCTCGGACTAGAAGACTACGGCCAGTTGCCGGCCGAATTGCAGCAGCAAGTAGTGACTGCCGTTGCGGAAGCGAAGACGCGCAGCGGGATGCCGGTGACCACTTCGTTGAAGCACTTAGGCGTAAGCCGTTCGACGTATTTCCGTTGGCAGAAGGAGAAGCAATGGCAACAAGAGCGTGCCGCGCCCGCCTCGCCGGTGCAAGCCTTTGAAGCCTTACCCGAAGAAAGACAAGCGGTCGTGAAGTTTGCGCTGGATCATCCGGAGATTCGTCACCGAGAACTGAGCTGGCGGATGATCGACGACGACGTGGCCTACTTGAGCCAGAGCACGGTCTATCGGATTTTGAAGGGCGAAAGCCTGATGTGTTTGCGACCTAGCAGAAAGAAGCGTTATCGCGAGGAGATTGAAAAGGCGAGTCGGCCCGACGAGATCTGGGCGACCGATCTGATGTATCTCACGCTGGGCGGCGCGCAGTATTACCTGCTGAATTTCATTGATGAGTACTCGCGTTACCTGGTGTACTGGGAGCTACTGACCAGCATGGATGGCCATTCGATCAGCGTGGCCGCACAGCGCGCTTTGGAGACATTGGGAATGAACTCGGCGGGCCAAGTGAAGACGCAACCGATCATTCGTAGCGACAACGGCAGCGGTTACATCTGCCGCGAGTTTGGTGGATTGCTGGCGCACCATAACTTGACCCATCAGCGAATCAAGCCGCATTGCCCGGAAGAGAATGGCATCGTGGAGCGTTACCATCGCACGCATCGCGAAGCGCTTGAAGTTTACGAACTGACGGGTCGATACGACACCGAGGAGGCGATCGGCGACATCGTCGATCATTACAACACCGAGCGGCTCCACAGCGCCTTGAATTTCCAAACGCCCGTTACCTGGTACCGCGGCAACCCCGACGAGGTGGCGTCCACCAGACGATTGAAACTAGCCCAGGCCCGCCACCGCCGCAAGCAATTCAACCTCGGCATTCGACAAAGAACCTTACCCTACCCCGAAACCGAGAGCGCCACTTGTAACTGACCCAAAAAGTCTCACTTGCCGGTGAAACATTTCATGGCAAGTGTGAAAGCCACGTGGGCATTCGCCGATCTGCTCAATACGTTCGTTGTCATCCCTAATTTAGTGGCACTTTTATTGCTTGGTGGTGAAGTCGGAGATCTATTGCGAGGCAAAAGTCAGTAGCTTTCATTTTGCAGTTTTTGGGTTATCTCCCACAGAAGGGCCATTTCTCAAAACACAGGAATATTGAACTATACTTAAGAGGTATGACTCCCATTTCCTCAGATACTGCCCTTATCGAAATTCTTAGAACGCTGCGTGGTTCATTGCACGCCTGCGGTGAGCCAGCTGGCCAAGAGGTGGTGACTGCGCAAATCGTCACGAATTTCTTGCAAGCTTACGCACCCGACGCACTGCTAACCAATATCGGCGGATGCGGTGTTGCTGCAGCTTATGAAGGTGCCGATCCGGGGCCGACGCTCTTGTTCCGTTGTGAGCTTGATGCTCTGGCCGTGACAAATTTTGGAAACAAGGCCACGTTTTTTGAACAAGCCTTGCATCGCTGTGGGCATGACGGTCACATGGCAATACTTGCTGGACTAGCCCCGTTGCTTTCTCAACAGCGTCCTGAATCCGGCCGAGTTGTCTTACTTTTTCAGCCAGCTGAGGAGACCGGAGAGGGGGCGTTACGGATCCTCAACGACCCGCAATTTCCGACGATCCAGCCTGACTATGCAATTGCTTTCCACAACCTCCCTGGTTTCGCGCTGAATGCCGTCCTGAGCAGACCAGGTGCCTTCGCCAGTGCATCGGGAGGAGTTCAGATTCACTTTCGTGGAGTCGACGCCCACGCTGCGGAGCCGGAAGCAGCAAGATCGCCACGGGCTGTTCTTGCCGAACTGCTGGCGAAATTGCCTGCTCTAAGTGAAGTCGAGTCCGATCCGTATCGACTAGTGACGGTAACGCACGTGCAGATGGGCTGTGAATCTTTTGGGCTAACGCCGGGACACGCCACGTTGTGCGCGACGCTTCGCTCTTCTTCGACGAAGGCACTCGATTCGCTTTTCGAGGAGGTTGAGTCTTTGACTCGCACAGCGGCCGCACGGGAGGGACTCGATGTGGAAGTCTCGAAAGTAGAATGGTTTCCTGCCAGTAGCAATCGTAGCGATTTGGTAGCACTGCTGGAACGGTGCTGTGAGCAACTGAGCGTAGAATACCAGCAATTGCCGCATCCATTTCGCTGGTCAGAAGATTTTGGTCACTTTACGCGAGTCTGTCCGACGCTCCATTTTGGCCTGGGGATTGGCGAGAACTCCCTGGGCTTGCATCATCCTGAGTACAGTTTTCCAGACGACATTGTTCCCACTGGACTTGCGGTCATCCAGGGAGTTATGCAGAAACTAACGAGCCGCTATAATGCTGTGCATCTGGCCAACGAATCAGACCTCCAAGAGACGTTATGAACAGTATTTCACGCGTCGGTAAGAGGGAGAGACCGAAACCCGCCGAATGATATAACCAACAGGCGGCCTACCTAGGACACGTCATACCCGAGAAACGACGATCACTGGAACTAAGCAATGAAACTAAGCGAGCTTGAAGGTAAGAAACTCGGAATCTGTGTCTCCGGAGGACTCGACAGTAAGGCCGTGACTCTACGGTTGATGCAAGCGGGCTGCGATGTTGTTTGCTTTACGGCGGATCTTGGGCAGCCGGATGAAGAGGACATTGAAGACGTCCGCATTAAAATGCAGCCTACGGGTGCCGAAACGGTCATCGTCGATCTCAAAGACGAGATGGCCGAAGCCTGCTTCATGATGCTGCGTGCTCAAGCTCGGTACGACGGGGGGTACTGGAACACAACTGGTATCGCCCGAGCGGTCACCGTCAATGGCTTGCTCCAAAGTATGCGCGAGCGGGGCTGTAGCGTTCTTGTCCACGGTGCAACCGGGCGGGGTAATGACCAGATACGGTTCGAGCGGTACACCAACGTGTTGGCACCTGATATGAAGGTTTACGCGCCGTGGCGCGATCCAACGTTGCTGCAAGAGTTTCCGGGCCGCAAGCAAATGGCGGAGTATTTGTGCGACAAAGGAATCGAAGCAGAGATCGTTCAGAAGCGCTACTCGACCGATTCTAATCTCGCCGGGCTCAGCCACGAAGCCGAGGATCTGGAAAGTCTGGAAACATCTTGCTTGATCGTAGAGCCCAGTATGTGTGTATGGCCTCATGACGCCCCCGATCAAATTGAAGATGTGACCGTGCGTTTTAATCAAGGTCGCTGCACCGAGATCAATGGTAAGTCGGTAACTCCGTTGGAAGCGATGCAGCAAGCCAACGAACTTGCTGGACGAAATGGTATTGGTCTCAGCAACGCTTTAGAAAACCGAATTATTGGGACGAAGAGTCGAGGGGTGTACGAAGCACCGGGCTTAGAGATGCTGGGATTCTGCTTGCAAACCGTCTACCAGGCAACCATGGATCGGCGCTCTACCGGTTTATTCCAGCAAATGTCGCGGCTTGTCGCGGAACAAATCTACGATGCCCGCTTCTTCGACCCGGGAGCACAAGCTGCGATGGCTGGGATCGATTTACTGGCCGAGCATGCTACAGGAACGGTCAAAGTGGGGCTGTACCGAGGCAACCTCTATTTTCAATCACTGACCGATTGTCCAGCCTCGCTGTACAACCCAGCCGATGCTTCCATGGAAGCAAGCGATGGTCTGGACCCTCACAGTAGTCAGGGATTTGTCGAGGTGCTCGCCTGCGAAGCCGTCGCGCTAGCCAATGCCGGGCAGATTAGATCTCAGGATGGTTTTTAGGTCTCTGTCCATTCGTTAATTCGTGAACGTCTATTGGCTGCTATCTTTGAGCAGTTAAAAGCGTGATCTGGCGATAGCCCGCCCGGGGCGACTCCCGACCAACTGCAAAATACGAGCCACCAATCGCGGTTCATCCTCAGCCTCACGCGGTGTATCGCGCTGAGAACTACGCGATTGGCCTATCACGCTACAAGCCCGACGCTCGTAGACATCGCAGGCGGCCTGCACATGGCAAACCGCTTCGTGTCGTCGGGTCGGGCTCAGTAGTTTCCCTCGAAGGCTTCCTTGAGGATGCGTTTATCGAGTTCTGCCTCGGCCAGCATCTCCATGAGCTGTTGGTTCTCGGTTTCAAGGTGGCGAAGCCGCTTGGCCTCCTCCGACTTCATCCCACCATACTTCTTCTTGCAACGCATCCAACTCGCTAGGCTGGTTTCCAGCTTCTGCAAGACCGTTGCCAGAGGCTGACCCGCGGACAACATCGCCTGGCCTTCCCCAAGAAGCTTCACAACCTGTTCAACACTACGACGTCTACGTTAGGAAGTGGTGAAACTCAAGGTGTTAGCCTGATAATTTCGAGGGCGTCGTGCTACAACTATCAAAACTCACGGTCGTATCGATCGACCATCGTCTGACGAGTTTGAGCAGACAAACTTCGCAAGTCCTCGACAATCGCTCTAGTCGTTTGAGCGACGCGATTTGCTTCAATGGCTTGGGTAACCTGGCGATCGCGTGTTGCGTACTGCTTCTCGTAATAGCCATAAGCTCCATAGCGGCCATATCTTCGTCGACCTGAATCGTACGTATTAGAATCTCGTGCGTCGCTGCGCGTTTCGGCACGCTCAAGTTCTCTTACGATTTCATGAAGAGAATCCGTGACTTCCTGCCCAAACAGCAAGATGTCATTGTCCACTTGGTAGCGGTCGAGATCCTCGATCTTGTGTGCGTAGCGTTGAACCCAAATTTTCAGTTCTTGCAGACTACGAGGCTGGCGATCCCCAAAAAACAAGTCGTTCAAATAGTTGGTTACTGCTTGAAAGTACCATTGAGAAACCTCGGCGACGACCTCTTCGGCAGACGTACTACTCGAAGAACCTGCCGCCAACGGACCAACCGGGCTCGATAGCAAGGAAAGAACTCTCCGTAGCCCGCTTTCAAAAAGATTACCTTCGAAGGAAATAGACGTGTCTTGAGCTTGGACTTTCCAGTCCTGAATATCGTTTATACTTACTCCGTTTTTAGCCATGAAATTCAAAAGCAGCGGTTTCGCGAAGCCCGCCAGAATCTCAGCCTCCTTGTCAAAGTCGAGAGAAAGCTTTGCTTTAGCAGGGCTCGCGAGTTGGATTTCCAGACGGACACCACGGAGGCTAGCAATGAGCGCAGTTAGAGATTCTACGTTTGCTTGATCTTTCAAAATCGATTTTTCTTTTGCCAACTTCATGGATAGTTCTGACGGAGCGAAGACACCCTGCAAGTCTAGAGCAAGCACAACGTGATTGGCGGGCTTGCTGGCAATGCCTAGCGCTTCCGTTAAGTACTTTGAAAGTTCTGGCGACTTTCTCACCCGAGATTCGCGCACCCAACGAGAGACCTGTTGTCGATTGGCAGGAGCCATCGCACCAACCACCTTAGGTCCTAATTTAATAACGACACTATCGTTGGGACGTTCTACAGCCTCTGCACCGGCAACACGCTCGAGTTGGCCTCCGCTGCGTTTGGCGATACTCGCCATAGACAACTGCTGAGGAACATATGCGACCGCAATCTCCCACAAGGGCTGCAAAAACTCGAAGTCCATCTCAGCCGCCATGAGCAAATAATCCGCACGCGCCGGCAATCTAATCATACCTGCCTTGTGTGCCTCCGCGCCGGTTTGATTCCAATTCTGAATTCTAGCTAAAGGACTGGATAAAGCGGCTTTCGAGTTAATGACGACCAACGCATTTGACGACGCTGGCACACGCATAGCTAGCTGCTTAAGCTCGGCAAATGCCGAAGGACATAGAGCTGCAAAGCCAACGCAGAGAGCAAATAGGTAGCGGATCGATGCGAGTTTCGCCATCTTGGTTCTCTTCAGTGAATGGTTGCCGGCCAAGACTGCGGTTGTAAAACGTGACCTAAAATTCGACGTCGTACTTCTTCGTCATTTGACGGCGGATGTCTGCGGTGGAATCAGCGATCTGTTTCGCGCCCGCAACGCGCGCGTTCCTGTAGCCAGCCATCGCATTGGCTCTAATGGAAGATCGCTCAGCCGCACTCTCTTTCGCCGCGTAGAGTTGGTCACCAGCCAGGGTAAGGCCATACTCTCGATAACTAGTATTCGTTTGTCTTCCCTGCCCCATCCCAGCGGTTTGGGTTCCGGCTTGAATACCGCCCCCTCGTTTTGAAAGTGCAACTGCTCGCAATGTCTCGGCCACCTGACTGCCATAGTCGAGCAATTCGTCATCGACATGAAGGATGGGCATGCGGTCGATCTTACGGGCATAACGTTCCATTACGGCTGCAACCGCCTTATTGCCATGCATGTCACGTTTGAGGTCTTTGAACAGAACTTCGACCGCCCGAAAGTAAGTGAGGGAAGCTTCGCGGATTTTACTATCGGCGGCATTTGTGGAGGTGACCGATTCTGCGTCACTGAGAGTACTAAACTTCGTGGAAGGTATTTCAATGACGCTAAAGACCCGACGTTGACCGTCTTTGGAGAGAACTCCCCGCATCGTAATCGCTCGCTCCTCGATTTTGAGTTCCCAGTCGGCAAGATCATCTATCGATGCGCCTACGTCATCAAGCACTTTCGTGACCAGTTCTTTGGCGATCGACTCGATGGGAGTCACTGATTCGGTAAAGTCGATGCGTAACTGGCCTTGTACATCCTTGCCAACGGCGATTCGCAAGGTGACTCCCTGAAGACTGGCAAGAATTTCGGAAGCGTCCGTTATCGATATCCCTGACTTCTTGATGAGAGGAAAATCTTGCAGCTTCTCTTCCAAGTCATGTGGACGGACAACGTCTCGAAGGTCCATGGCTAGCAGGATAGGAATCTTAGCGTTTGAAAGTTGCGTTGCCTTGAGTAAATAATCCGAAAGCAGGTTCGTATTATTTCTTTGAGCGAAATCTACCCAGCGCGAGACAAACTGACGCTCAGCAGGAAACATCACCCCCAACGCATTCTCGTCGAAGGAAACGAAATAGGCATTGCTGGGTGTCCAAGCAGACACGACCCCGTTGATCTGATCGACGTAGCCGCCCTCACTCCGTGCGATAGCGCGCATCGACATCGGCTCTGAGAGTTCCATGACCGCCAGTTCCCAGAGACGGGAAAAATCGTCGCTGGATCGAAGCGATGCTGCCATCACCAACTTGGTCGCTTCGGGCGGCAGAAAAATCGGTCGATCAACATAGGCGAGTTTTAATTTTTGGCCCCAACCATTTTCCTTGGCAACCGAAGTCGCCAAAGTGGTCGAGACATCAACAAGCACCAACGCATTGGCTCCTGCGGGGACTCTCATGAGCAAATCGTTGAACGCAGCCGCACATGGCAACGGTGTAGGTAAGGCGAACTGGGCAATTGCCAAAAACAAACCAGAACGACGGAGCCAAGTCATTATGAAAATATCCTCGAGAACAGAGTCAAAAACAGCTTCGCTATCGACTTGGAAAATTAGCCATGATTTCAGCGAGAATTTACACCTGACAGAGGGGAAGAATTACATTTCGTATCGTACCAAAACGTAGAAGAATTCCAAGGGTTGGCGGGAAGGTAGCGATCTCCGCTAGTTGTCCATCTATACCCGTTGGTGTGCACGACTGCAGCACGCTGATTGCCGTGCCACTCCCAACGACGTCCGGTGTTGAGATCGTAATGCGAACGAATTGTTCGCCCAGATGCGACATGCCACACATTGTCGGCGCCCAGCCGGACGAAGATCGTGCTTCCCTCTTGCTGGCTACGTTCGAACCAAGTACCTGCCGCATCTTCCAATAACTTTTTTGTCTGTTGGCTTGAAGTCACCAAATCAAAGTTGCTCGGCAGTTCAGTTGAGCCAATTCCCAAAGCATAATCAAACCCACCCCCAACCTTGGCGTAAGCCCAAACGTAGCGTCCCTGTCGCTGGCTCAAGTGGTTGTAGATCTTGCCTGGCTGGATCTGCGTGGCTGCGACTGAGACAAAGCTTCGGTTGCGAGGATCATATCTTCGCACAGCTGCGATTTGAGGCTCCTCTGCGGCTAACCCTGCATCTGCAGCTGATATTAGAAGCGGTCCCATCAGAAGCCATGCCGCCCGCGATAGGCTCAGATTAGTCATGCTTACGTCTCTCCAAAATTGCAGTGAAGTGCACGCGAAACACAGCCAGAGGTAGCCAGCCTAGCTTGGCTGCTCCCTTGATTCAAGGCTTTTGACGCAGTGAATAAAGGGCGACTCTGCGATACAGCAGTTTGAGCCTGAAAAGAAATCGGGCTTTATATCTCCGGACCTGGCTGCCATTGAGCATCGATACCGGATGACCTTGTGATCAAAATAGTACCTGAAGCCTCGCGCCAGGAATGATAGCCGTATCAAAGCCAATCGTGCTGGGCCGGACGACTTGTAGATCACCTGTCAACCAACACCAGGGCGTGACTGCGTAATTATAGAAGAGCTCGATCCCGTACTCGTCGCGCTGTGGGATAAACGGGGTAATCAGTGCTTTGAAATCGTCGCTTAGTCCTAAGTAAAAATATCCTGCTCCAAAGCGGTCCAAAGTTCTACCGGCAATCATGCTGCGACCGCCAATTCCACCAGTGGCAACATATTGAATCGGGTTTGGGTTGCCATCTGAAATACCGAATTGGCCGAAGAATCCCCAAGTGCGACTAGGATCGCACTGATCTGACCACAAGGCTTGGTAAAAGTCGAAGTAAAGGCTCCAAGATTCGTTCTCAACAGGGAAGGCACCTGCAGCCAATGGGATGCTCAACCAGGCGGACGGATCTATCGACGTATAGTCGGAGTTGCTATAGCTGCCGCCAAACTGATAGATGCCTGGAAGTCCTAGTAACTCTGTCCTCAAGTTCAGCTCTGGTACGATCGTAACCCCGCGCTCATAGAGGTTTTCTAGACCTTTGGTCGCGCGTTCCTCAGGATCGAACACGGACAATGAGAACTTTGGTTTCCCCGCATCGAGGAATGCACCACCAACTCCGGCCGCAGAATATGGCACGGTTCGTGCCAAGATAGGGTTGAAGACCATAGACGTGTTCATGAAACCACCAAGACCAGGTCCGCCAGCGAACTGAATTGCGTACTCGTCTAGGGTGTTAATCTTGCCCGCAAATAGGGCGAACGTCTCGCTGAGAGCCTGAGTTAGCTTGAGGCCAGTTATTGACGTGATGCTCGAATCTGATTCAGGAAAACTCATCGCGATATTAGAAGGAGTCAGCAGTCCATCGTTGTCATTAACACTTTGTCCGAAGCGGGTCTCGGCATGAAGGTCAACAAATAATCCTTCGGACAAGCCTAGCTTTCCTCCTTCGATGTCTACAAAGTAATCGAGCTTGCCGCCGTAGTCCCAGTTCTGCTCACGACCGCCAGCTGCTACACCCTGATAAAACTGCGTGGCTGAGAAATCCAGGTTGATTCCGTGCTCGGCCAACCAGCTACGGTTGCCGTGCCAGTCGCCAGTCAGAGTTTCATTGGCTTGAGAATTTGAGGCAGACCCGATGCAAACCACCAGCAGAAGGCTATAAAGATATCTCCGCATCTTGCATAACTCCCTGAGTGTAGGCAACTTTCGAATCCTATCGACAAAACACTTTCGACCCCTGTAGGGCGATCAATATGGTCAGCACAATCGGTAAAACTAACCTAGCATTCGCACGCAGACAGACCTGATGAGAACCTTGGAGGTGGCAGCGGCATTGAACAACGAATCACTGAATAACTGCCGGCTGAAGGCTGGCAGTTGTTCAGTTTCCAGCCGTCAGGTACCAGTACTCTAGACATGCGCCCAGTCGCTTGGAACATCTCGAATGCCGTGGCAGCTCATGAGTTGGAGGGAATCAACATTGATTGCCTCGATTGCCTCGGCACTTCAACCTACGGATGATGAATTCTGGATTCTACAGAAAAATGCTTTCTCACTAGGTTCTGATCTTGTACAATCTCCGTTGGGCACCGAGACCGCAATACAATTACGAAGCGAACCAATCCGAGTTCTATTCTCGGAGCGTTACGCTGAGGGGGAACCGGTGCTAGGCTTTGATTCGCAAGTAGCTAACTTTGTGGAGCCTTGCCTGCTACCCAAGAGATTCCTCGACTGCTTGGAATGACAGCTGGAACGACAGGGAGCAAATAGGCATGAAGAAATTCTTTTCGTCAGCCATCACTCTGACGCTCGTCGTGTTCTGTGCTGCAGGAGCTTGTGCGCAAGAAAAGGGTGCAGTGGACATTGGCAATGCCGAGGAATCAATTCGCCAATCACTTGACGCTTATGTGACTGCTTTTAACAAAGGCGACGCCAAATCGCTCGCTACCCACTGGAGTGAGGGAGGAGAGTATATCACTTCTGACGGAAGAAAGTTGCGAGGTCGGCAGGAGTTAGAAGCCGACTTTTCGAAGTATTTTGCTAAGTCGCAGGGAGCAAAACTCGAACTTTTGGAAACAAGAATCACCTTCATGTCACCCAATGTAGCAATCGAGACCGGTGTTGCGCGTGTTTTCATTCCTAACCAGGAGGCCAAAGATACTGAATATGAAGCAATTCATATCCAAACTTCCGGTGGCTGGAAACTAGATAGCATCAGCGAGCAGGAGCTGCCAGCGTCGCCCCCGTCTCATTACCAACACCTACAAAGCTTGGAATGGATGGTTGGCAGTTGGGTCCACGACGACAGTAAGACTAGTGGCGAAGCAAGTGATGGGGACATAAGTGTTGAATCAATCTGCCATTGGACGACCAACCGAAACTACCTAGTACGCAATTTCAAAGTCTACATTCAGGACCGCGTAGATTTTGAGGGCACACAGATCATCGGATGGGACCCGCACCTCTCAACAATTCGTTCATGGCTTTTCGATACAGATGGTGGATTTGGTGTCGGGAGCTGGTCTCACGACGAAACCCGTTGGATTGTCCGGACGTTGAATGTGCTGCCCGATGGGCGAAGAGGTTCCGCTACACAAATTTATGAAAAGCTGAATGATAATAAAGTGCTGTTCCGTTCTATAGGTCGGCAAGTCAATGGCGAACTCTTGCCAAACATAGAGCCAATCACAGTCTCTCGCATGCAAGAGTAACTCGTCTCCTGACTTCCACATGCTCTCTTGTTAGCCACAGCTTAGAAAGAACAACATTATCATGAAACGCCTAGTTCTAATTGCTTTGGTTGCCCTCGTATCCGGTTTGTTTACTTCTAATGAAGTTTGGTCACGTGGTCGAGGCGGTGGAATGCGAGGGGGCGGTGGAGTTTCTCGTGGCAACTTTGGAGGAGGTGCAAGAACGCCTTCAATGAGTAGACCCCAAGCGCGCCCAGCGAGTCGACCTCAGATATCTCGACCAAATATCAGCTCTGGAACACCCAGACGGCCAAACAACAGTCGACCTAATGCAGGGCTTCCTAGCCCGAACAGACCCAGTGCAAGTCGGCCCAACGTGATTCGCCCAAATACTGGCGGTAATCGGCCTAACATTGGTACCAGTCGTCCCAATCTTGGTACAAATCGACCAGGTAATTTACGCCCAGGCGGAACTGACAGGCCCTCGGCAGGCGATCTAAATGACTTTCTCAATCTGCCCGGAGGAAATCGACCCACGACGCTGCCAGGGCAGGTTGGCCGTCCCAGTACAGGCAAACGTCCTGGTGTTGGAAATCGCCCCGGAGTGGGCGACCGCCCAAACTTAAGCAATCGACCAAACATCGGCAAACGACCCAATGTTGGCAACCGTCCGAATATCGGAAACCGAACAAACATTGGCAACAAGCCCAATATGAGCGTGGGCAATAACAACCGTGTCAACATCAACCGACAACGTAATGTGAATTCGATTCGCAATCATTGGTCCAACGTTGGACGTCGACCGTTCGGTCGTGATTGGTGGAGCCGTTACCCTTCGACACTACCTGGTTGGCGCTGGCACGGTGGTTGGGGCCGTTACCCAGAAAGCTGGTACTGGCGTCACGGCACCTGGGCAGCCCTTGGCGGCTGGTTCGCTTGGAACTGGGCCGAACCGGTGGTCTACAACTACGGGTCGAATGTCGTTTACCGAGACAACTACGTTTACGTCAACGACCAGCAAGTTGCGTCGTCCGAGCAGTACTATCAGCAAGCAGAAACGATCGCCGCGAGCATACCGGACAATATCGAGGTGGCACAGGTGGAGTGGATGCCGCTTGGTGTTTACGCGATCGCCGAAGAGGATGGCGTCGACAATGGTATGCTTATTCAGCTGGCAGTTAGCAAAGAGGGACTCATCGCCGGTACTTTTTACAATGACTCGACCGATGAAGGGCGTCCCTTAGAAGGTTATGTCGATCGAGAAACGCAGCGCGCTGCTTGGAAGTTTGCTGATGGTAAGAATTCAGAAATCGTCATGGAGACGGCCATTAACAATCTCACTCAAGAGGAATCGACGGCATTAGTACATTTCGGCGCTGAGCAGAACCAAACTTGGCTGATGGTTCGACTGCCAGAAGAAAACGAAGAGAACTAATCTTCCTTTGAGAATCAACTTTCCAGAATCTACATCATGGATTATCCGTTCATCTCACTCGTTTCGGCAATTAGTCTCATTGCCTTAGCACTGCTATTCGCATTGACGGCAGTTGCCGTAGGAGCGTTAGTAATCTTGGCAGCTTTGCCTGGACGTATAGCGAGAGCGAGAAATCATCCTCAGGCTGTTGCTGTGAGCATATGTGGATGGCTCGGACTGCCCACCGGAGTGTTATGGGTTGCTGCTTTGGCATGGTCTTACTGGAGCTATTCATCGATCGACATGCATGAGCTGGACACTGCTGTTCAGAAAATTGAGCTTGCTATTGCGAAACTAGAAGACCAGAGAAAGTCAGGACTTGCATGATTCCTGCCATCCTATCTTATGTGTATGTGATTTACCTGTATCGCAAGCTAAACAGTGCTCAGACGACGACGTTGCCAGATTCTGCCTCCGACGAAAATGTTCATGAAAGCGTGTTGTTAGGACGTATCCATCGACTTGAACTCCGTCTCAATCAGCTTTTTATCTCCGAATCTAAAAAGGAGACGCTATCATGATGTGGCTCCTAGCGAGCATATATTGCCTGGTGATCTGGATAGTTTTTGACAAGTGGAAATTAATTCGACTTTCGTTGCCGCTGGCCATAGCGACCGCGTCAGTTGGTCCGGCGTTGATCCTTGCACTATTGTTCTGTGCACAGTACTACCATCCCATCTCGAGTGATGTCCGAGTTTTTCAAAAAGTGGTGCCCATCATCCCGCAGATGAAACAACCAGGGCGAGTAGTCAGTATTTCGGTACAGCCCAATACACCCGTAGCGGCTGGCGATGTGCTTTTTGCCGTGGACCCCATTCCCTACCAAAACACCATTGATCGACTTCAAGCCGCTGTCAGCGAGGCCGAGCAAAGTGTAGGCGTTGCGGAATCTGGTATCGAAATCGCAGCGGCAGCTATTAGACGCTTCAGGGCAGACCTGGAATTTATGGCTCGTGAGCGCAACCGTCAGGAAAAACTGCTTCCAAGTGGGGCTACCACACAAGAAGAGCTAGAACAGACGCTTGCGCGTTATCAACAGGCTAGCTCTGCTTTGGATCAGGCCAATGCCACAAAAAAGCAATCGCTGCTATCAGTCGATCTGGCAAGAGCTAAGTTGGCTCAATCGCAAGCGTCTCTTGAAAGCGCCGAATACGATATTGAGCAAACTACTGTCCGTGCGCTAGGGAACGGCTTTGTGACCAATCTTCAATTGCAAGAAGCAATGTTAGTTGGGGGTCCCGGGGCTGCTTCAGTAATGAGTTTTGTGCAAGATCGAAGCGCGAGCGACCGTGGCGTAGTAGTGGCACTTGTTGGCCAAAGAAACTACTTGCTCATCAAAAGGGAACAGTATGCAGAAGTCGTACTCAACGGCTACCCAGGTCAGGTCTTAACGGGAAGAGTACAGACCCCGATTGACATTTCTGGAGCGGGACAATTGTCTGCCACGGGGGAAATACCCGATGACTTAGGGCCTGCTAAGCCGTCTAATTTTGCCGTGCGAATCAAGCTCGATGAAGCAGAGGACTTGAGTCTGCCCGCTGGCACCAAAGGCATCGCAGCCATTTACACAGACAACGTGCCGATTGCAGGCATACCCGTAATGTTCGTAGTTCGTATGCATAGTTGGCTCAAGTATATATTTTGAAGTACGTAGAAGCTCTCACTGCAACTAAAACACCATACCCCCGAAGGAGATTCACCATGACGAAGAGACTTACTTTACTTGGCATTGCGATTATTGCTTTTACAGCTACGGCAGCTAGGGCCGCTGATAAACCGAATATCCTAGTGATCTGGGGCGATGACATAGGCACCTGGAACATCAGTCACAACAACCGCGGTATGATGGGCTACAAGACGCCCAATATCGACCGTATCGCTAGAGAGGGCATTTCTTTTACGGACTACTATGCACAACAGTCATGCACAGCGGGACGCGCTGCGTTCTTGGGCGGCAATGTACCAGTCCGCACGGGGATGACCAAAGTCGGCTTGCCGAGGGCAGAAGAAGGTTGGCAAGAAACAGATGCCTGCATTGCCGCAGTGATGAAAAATCAAGGCTATGCAACAGGCCAGTTTGGAAAGAATCACCAGGGCGACCGTGATGAGCACCTGCCAACAAATCACGGCTTCGACGAGTTTTTTGGGAATCTATATCACCTCAATGCCGAGGAGGAACCGGAGAATGAGGACTACCCTGTAGACTTGGTGCTACCCAATGGCAAGACGTTCCGCCAACAGTACGGTCCGCGCGGTGTGATCCACTCTTGGGCACAAGCCGACGGCTCGCAGAAGATCGAGGATACTGGCGCCCTGACCAAAAAAAGGATGGAGACGGTCGACGACGAGACAGTAGCCGCCGCCAAGGACTTCATCAAGCGTCAGCACGAGGCGGGCAAGCCGTTTTTCTGCTGGTGGAACGGCACACGAATGCACTTCCGCACACACGTGAAAGAAGAGCACCGCGGCCTCTCGGGCAAGGATGGCGACGAGTACCACGACGGTATGGTCGAACACGACCTGCATGTCGGCGAATTGCTCGACCTGCTCGATGAACTGGGGATAGCCGAGAATACAATTGTGCAGTATTCGACCGACAACGGCCCGCATTTCAACACCTGGCCAGACGCCGGCACAACGCCCTTCCGCGGTGAGAAGAACTCCAACTGGGAGGGCGCCTACCGAGTGCCAACATTTGTCCGCTGGCCCGGCAAGTTCCTAGAGAACGTGACTCTTAACGGCATCGTGGCACACGAGGACTGGCTGCCCACTTTCGCCGCCGCTGCCGGTGCCCCTGACATCAAAGAAAAGCTCGCAGTAGGCACACAGCTCATCGGCCGCAAGTATCGCAATAAGATAGACGGCTACAACCAGCTCGACTACTTGACGGGCAAGGTCGATGAATCGCCTCGCAAGGAATTTATGTACGTCAACGACGAAGGCCAAATCGTCGCTATCCGTCTAGGTCCTTGGAAGGCGGTCTTCCTCGCCAACCGCGGAGTACAACTCGGTGTTTGGCAAGAGCCGTTTGTCCAGCTTCGCATTCCCTACCTGTTCAATCTCCGCCGAGATCCTTTCGAAAAGGCGCAGGTGAACTCTAATACCTACTGGGATTGGTACCTTGACCGTGCCTACGTTCTCATACCGATGCAGGACATCGCGGGCAAATTTCTGAAGTCGATGACGGAGTACCCGCCTAGCCAGACGCCGGGATCCTTTAATCTCGATAAGGTGATCGAGCAGATCAAGGCAGGTGTTGGATCGAAGTAATTGACTTAGAATTTCGGTCGCCGACCCGTGCGGGTCGGCGACCGTTTCATTTGCCACAGCCCGACGACATCGAGATCGTTCTGGACCAATTCTCCGTCAGCCTCAATAAGCAGATCCTCCTCTTCTTCGGATGACCGACGACCTCGAGGTTATGAGGCTAGAGCGTTTTCGCAGTTCATGTAGCGACGACGATTCCGGCGGATCGGAAGAATCCTTGGCAGTCTTGGGGAGTGATCGTTTCCAATGCTTTTCCGATTGCGGTGGTCAGGGTGGCAGGGGTGCGTTTTGCTGCTTTTCGCAGATGAGCTTTGACCTTCGACCACATTCTCTCGATGGGATTCAGGTCTGGAGAATAGGGCGGCAGGAATAACAGCTTGGCTCCAGCAGCTTCGATGGAATCGGCAACGCCTGAGGACTTGTGACTGGAGAGGTTGTCCATCACGACCGTGTCACCGGGCTGTAATTCTGGAACCAGCAGCCAATCGACGTATCCCTGGAAAGAGACTTGGTTCATCGCACCGTCCAAGACCATCGGAGCGACCACGCGATCGCAGGCGATCGCGCAGACCATCGTCAGTGAAGACCAATGACCGCCAGGAACACTGTCCACTAAGCGCTGACCACGAGGAGCACGACCATAGCGGCGAATCAGGTCGGTCTGGGCTCCACTCTCGTCCAAATAGAAGAGACGCTGTTTGTTCCTTCGCCCTAGACGGTAGGGCCAACTCTTACGTGCCTGCCGGATGTCTTCGCGATCTTGTTCGCTGGCGCGGAGCGACTTTTTTTGAAACTCAAGCCCAAGGCGTGGAGAGCCTTGTGAACCGTGCTTAGGCAGCAAGGAAGTCTTGCTTTTCTCTTCAACTCCGCCAGCGTTGCATCGGGATGTTTCTCGACTTGGTCCGCCAACCGTTGCAATTGAGCTTCGGTGAGTTTCGGCTTCGGCCCGCGTCCGCCTGGCAAAGCGGAAAACGAGCCAGTCTCGCGTCGTCGCTGCAGAAGACGTCGAATCCAAGCGGTGCTGACTCGAAACTGCTCGGCGATTTCCTCTCGACTGAGCAAGCCTTCATCACATGCTTGCACGACCCGAATTCGCAAATCTTCACTATAGGCCTGCATCGCTCGATCCTCCTTGATCGCGGGAAGAATTTAAGCCTATAGTGGAATGCAGAAAGCCACGCTACAGCAACCCCGAAATCGCTCTAGTCCCGCACTCTTAGAAAAACCCTATATTTGCCGAGGTTTTTTGAATTTACATCCCTCTTTGCGCTCTTGCGAGTCTTACCAAGTTTTTGCAAGTTTTGCCGTCTTTTAGCATTTCGTAACCGTTCACGGTTTTTGAACTACCCTTGGTGGATTCGCGTCTGACCCCTTAGCCTATTGTGCATGGGATCACGTCGCGGTAAATGTGCAGGTTGCGGGGAGTTGGCAAAGCGTGTCGTGGTTTTGGAAGAGCAGGTTGCGCTGCTGCTGGCAGAGAACGAGCGGCTGCGGAGCGAGCTTGCTGCGGCGAAGAAGAACTCGTCGAATTCTTCCAAACCGCCTTCGAACAGGCCCTGCGTCATGCGGTAATCGATCGCAAGATCCCCCAAGGCACTCGAGGCCAGAACGGACGCCGTTGGTGCGCACGGATCTGGACGGTGCTTGCTACTTGCCGACAACAACATCGTTCGCCGTTTCGATTCGTGGAGCAGGCAGTCGCCGCCTACTGGACCGACCGCGCTTCACCTTCACTCATCCACGGAAAAGCGTGAACGGGTACCAAATCTGATGCTGTCACTCCGCAACGTTTAGGTTGCAGGTAAACTGGTAGTGTCTGCATGAGAGTGAAATTCAAAACGTAGTTTCACACTTTCCTAACCCACTTCGGTTAAGCATTCCTGTGCGAAGCACACGCAATCGGTGGGGGCGACCGAGTGCACGAAGCGTGGTCAGCCAATGACTTTCAGCTGCGTTCGCTCGTTTTCTCCTCAATAACTTGGTAGCAAACTGGTTTCGCCGCAGATGCGGGATTCAGCCCAACTCTGTGATAGGATAATCGGCTGGCTCTGCCTCCCGGTTCCCAGGCCTGTTCACTTCAGGTCGGTTTAGCGACTAGAATTGAGCTTGCCTTCTATTGGCCGCTACAAAGATCGAATTTGCATTTTCAACTCACTGGCTTTTCATGATTCGTCACATTTTTTTGGTCAGTTTACTTTCTACCACCACCCTTTCTTCGACTTGGGGACAAGAGCCCGCATTGAAGAGAGTTGACATTGACTTTGAACTTGCTGACGGAGCAGCGTGGGACGGTCACCGAACTTTACTGGTCCCGGATGTTAAGGGTGGCGTACTATGGAGCATTCCGACCGAGCAGGATATCCGCAAGGCGCGCAAACGACTTGACGGCGATTGGGCCATTTCAGGCACGTGTTATCAAAATGGAACCCTATACTTTGTCGATGGCGCTAAAAGAAAGCTGTTTCAGCTTGCAGAAAGTGGTGCCCCCAAAGAGTTGGCTGCTTTTGAAGAAGGCCAGCGTCCCAACGATTTAGTCGTTGATCTTCATGGTGATATCTACATTACCTTTACCCGCGAAGGAGTCGTGCGCCGCGTTGCCGCCGACGGCGAGGTCTCAGTCGTGATTACCGACTTGGTTCAACCCAACGGCATCAGCCTGTCGCCAGATTATAAGACGATCTATGTGTCGTCAATCAAAACCGGCCAACTGGTCGCCGCCAAGATTGATCTGTTGAAGGGCCACTTCGAAACATCAAACTTTGCTCAATTGCCGAAAACAGAAATCGGTTTTCGTGGTGACGGAATGACGGTCGATCGCGCTGGAAACGTCTACTGCACGGGTGGCCTATCGGTTTGTGTCTTCGATCCCGCTGGAAAAATGATCGACGAAATCGTCACAAAGGCTCGCCCGATCAACGTGGTTTTTGGTGGCGATATCCAACGCCATCTTTACATCAGCACCTTTGACGGACTT
This sequence comes from Bythopirellula sp., assembly GCA_965230685.1. Taxonomy (GTDB): domain Bacteria; phylum Planctomycetota; class Planctomycetia; order Pirellulales; family Lacipirellulaceae; genus Bythopirellula. The sequence continues at coordinate 4,826,656 of CBDDLO010000002.1, read as the reverse complement.
TACGTGATGCCGCGCGATGCCTATGGCAGCTGTCCAATGCCGGCGGTCGACATGACCGGCATTGAGTCGACGACGCAGATTTCCTATGCCAACATTGATGGACGGAATTTGTACATGGACGTCTATCGCCCTGAATCAGCGACCGGGCAATCGCCTGCCGCCATCGTGATTCACGGCGGAGGGTGGATCAAAGGCGCAAAAGAAAAGTTTGCGGCGCTATCAGCCTCCATTTGCCGCCGTGGCTATGTCGTTGCCAACATTGAGTATCGATTGGGACATGAAGCAAAATTTCCGGCAGCCATTCGTGACTGCAACGCAGCCACTGCTTATCTGCGCACCCACGCGACTAACTTTGGGATCGACCCCAATCGAATTGCCGCGGTGGGGGGATCAGCCGGTGGGCATCTAGCGGGACTGGTGGCGGCCGGGCATGACATTGCGGAATTGCGGCATGCCAGCACCGAGGGATCAAGTCAATTGAATGCTTTGGTGGTTATGGCTGGACCAATGGAGATTTCGCCGGGGCGCGTCGCGGATCAGTCGGTTACTGAGCCAGAAAAATCGTTTGCGGTGGTTTGGTTTGGCGGGGATGCAAAACAAAAACCAGACCTGTACAAACTAGCCGACGTCGCCAGTAAGATGGACGCGACGATGCCCCCGGTTCTTTTCTTGACAGGGTCAAAAGATAAACCCGACAAAAATAAGGCCGTGCAAGAGAAGTTGGAATCCTTGGGCGTCGAAACCGAACTGTCGATCGTGCAAGACGCCAAACATGCTCAATGGAATTCGCCTCAGTTCATGCCCATGTTTGTCGAGGCAATCGATCGGTTTCTGAAAGAGAATCTATGACTCGTCCAACTCGAAGATCATTTTGCATACGAGCGTTGCTCCCACTGACTGCATCCGCTGCGATGCCATGGGCTATCGCGCGGGCTGGCAAGACGTCCATCAAGCGAGCGGGAGGATCGCATTTGCGGATTTCGCTGAATGCATTCTCATTTGATAAAATGCTTCGGGCCAATGCCAAGGATTCGAGCCAAGGTGTTGATCTATTTCAGGTTTGTGATTTCTGTGCCAAGCTGAATATCGACGCGGTCGATCTAACCGGCTACTACTTTCCAGGGTATCCGGATGCCCCGAAGGATGACTACATCTTCCGCCTAAAACGACATGCGTTCGATCTGGGGCTGGAAATAAGCGGAACGGGTGTACGAAATGACTTTGTGGTAGACGATGAATCTGTCCGTGGCGAGGGTATTCAGAGGGTCAAAACGTGGATTGAAGTGGCCGCTAAACTGGGGGCTCCGGTGATCCGCGTTTTTGCTCAGACCTGGCCACCATTTCGCAACTGGCGTCAGGGATCCGGCAATGCAGAGCGGCTGACAGTTGAAGGTCGGATTGCAGAGGCCTTGCGTGAGTGTGCTGACTACGGACAAAAGTTCGGTGTCATCGTTGGCGTTCAAAACCACGGCGACTTTGTGAAAACGGGCCAAGAACACTTGAGCCTGATCAATCGCGTAAACCACCGCTGGTGTGGTGCATTGGTCGATACCGGAAGGTATATCTCAGACGACCCGTATGCTGACATTGCGCTGACCGCACCGCACGCGGTCAATTGGCAGATCAAACAGGCGATGGGGCAAAAGGCTGACGCCACACCAATGGATATGCTTAGGTTATTGACCATCATTCGAAGATCCGGTTACCGCGGCAATATTCCGATCGAAACTCTTCCTCTCGAACGTCCTGACTACGACCCATTTGTAGAAATCCCCAAAGTGCTTGGTGAGGTTCGCGAAGCAATGAAAGCCACCGAATCCATCCAGCCTGAGGGGTAGACGGCAACCATTCGCATGCAAAAGGGCCACTTGGGCTCCAAACTCGACTGGGTAACTAGCGTCAGCGTTTCACGCTGAGGCAGCGTAGCGGACTGCCGTTCGAGACCCACATCACACGCTTTTTAGCGTCGTGGTCGGCAGTCACCGCCACTGGAATACGAATTGCCGCTCAGAGCCCCGAAAGTGCGGTGGGCGATGAATATGTTGCGAATCAACAAAGTCACCGGCAACGTGCTTTATTGGAATTGTCCCCAAATTATTCCAAGAATTTGCCACAATAGGCGAATGGACTATTTACTGACGGTCGTGCCCAGAATAGCCATCTCTATCGGAGTTGCCATGAACGCAGAGTATTTCCGACGACATTTCTGCTATTTACTTATACCTTCACTCTGCGGGATAGTCGGCATTTCCCATCCATCAATGGCATTGGCTGCAACGACGCTGTGGTTTGGCTCGTATACAGACGACGAAGGGAAGTTGCGGCAGGCGCGATATGTCGTCGACGAGAGAGACGGAACGCTGACTAGTATTCGATTTGCCCCGTATGGAGTTCTTCCGAGAGAATTAAAAATAGTCGAGCATGACACGAATCGCGGCATATTGAGATTGGAATGGCCGGGCAACCCAAAAATGACTTGCACAGCAAACCGTTACAGCCCTGGTTATTACTCGGGCAATTGGATTGAAGGCACGAGGGTCGAGCCCATGGTGCTCAAGAAATTCGACCGGCAAGATGCTGAACGCCAAGGCAGGTGGTTTGAGGCCTGTGAAGACGACCTAGAGATTATCGAACACGCAGTAGGATTGTTAGCTTCTGACCGCGACTGGGACAGGAATGACGACCGGATTTGTCGGGGTAAACCATTGAGTATTTTTTGCTCACTCTATCAGGCGTCGATAGCAGTGGACGGTGAATACCGTCACTTGCGACCAGCAATCAATGCGGTGAGAGGCGTAATTGAAAGAAGACACCCCAAACAATATGACCATGTGCTGCAAGACTTCAACAATGCCGATACAACAACATTGAAGGAAGTTCACGCCGTATTAGAGGAAGCAAAGAAACGACTGCGAGACGAAATGGCGGATAGGGCCAAACAGCTGCAGTGATGCAACAAAGAGGATTTCGTGAGCTGTCGAGAAATCTGAGCAGTAACAAAAACACGTGCTCCGTAATTGGCGTCTAACGCACGTTCGTGGCCCGGGTCGACGTTTGATGTCTCCAATAATGCAGGCCCTTACGAGGATTCCGCCCACATTGAAAATGCCGATGCCGTCCAGTCAGGTGTTTTCGCAAGCAGTTCTTGCTGTTTCTTAGTCTTCTTTTCGACGCGTCAGATTCATCGTCCGACGCTAGTTAGCGAGTTTATTATCAGATAGGGTTTACTCAACAAGGCAGCCAATTTCTGCTGCGTTCGGACGGAAATAATAGGCTATCCCCTGGTCATTTGAGGCGGAACCCTATTTGTAGTGCGAAATGGCCCATTTGCGTGCGAATGGTTGTCACTTACCAAGGCAGATGGTTAGTCATCAAGAGCCCGGTTTTGGAATCACGCCTCTCTCGCGATTCTTCGAGAGCGTCGTCGCACGGGTGCAACACACTCGCGCGTTGCGGTCTGGTCGTATTAAGCATGACCAGCAGGCTGGTAGACCTGATCTGTCACCAGTGCAACCGCTTTCCCAACTTGCCCTTTAACGGTTGGCTCCGAGTTTGATAGTACAGCGCGGGTGAAATCCTCAATCAATGGTAGATGATAGTTATCGTGTGGGGGGCAGTGCTCGGTTCGTTCTCCCTCTGCCGTTCTTACGGTCATTGTTCCTTCGTTTAGGATTGGGATGTTGATCGAGCCTTGGGTGCCATGCAGGTCTAATGTATCGCGAGGCTCGTAGGCAGCATGCGTTACTCGTAGTATGGCATGAGCTTGGCTTTCAAAGAGCAAGGAAACGTAGGCCGTGTCTTCGACTTGACGGTCGAAATGCAAGTTGAATGTTTTGGATTGGACGTCTTGCACACTGCCGAGCAGATGTTGCAACACTTCGATGCGATGGCTACCAAAATCTAGCATCGGGCCTCCGCCTGCCTGTTCTTTTTCCAGCAGCCAGTATCTTGGCTCTCCCGGCTCTCGTTCGAACCATTCGAAGGCATCGATCTGAGCTAGAACCACTTGCCCGATTTCGCCGGATTCGATGATCTGTTTGACACGTCTCACTACGGGATAGAAATGCCGATAATACGCGACTCCTAAATGCACATTCTTCGATTTGCAAACAGCGATCATTCTCTCGCAAGCCTCGGCGCTGATCGCCATAGGCTTTTCGCATAGCACGTGCTTCCCTGCTTGGGCAGCGGCGATGACCTGTTGCTCATGGACATTCACAGGTGTAGCAACGTAGACAGCGTCGACATCATGGGACTGAACAAGGTCCTGCCAGTCGTTAAACCAGCGTTTGGCTCCGACTTTCTGTGAATACGACTTGGCAAGAGTAGCGTTCGCTCGAGCAACTGCCTGCAGATCGCACCGTTCTAATTCCCGAAGAGCAGGAATGACCCTCTTGCTTGCGATATCACCACATCCAATGACTCCCCAACGCAACTTTTCCATTCGAGTACCTTTGTGAGACGTCTGTAATCCAAACTAATGTTGCCAAGAGGAATCTAAACCGTGACACACGTACCGCTCAACCTAGGCTATTTTTTCGCCTTCGGCTGGTTCTTTGGTGTCGAGTAGAAACGGCCGAGCGTATTGAGAATTGCTTCGGTCACTTCTGCAGGATCAATCATTCCGACCTTGCGATAGACAACCTTCCCGTTCGTATCCACAAGCAGTGAATACGGCGCTGGACCGGGCCAGTCGGGGTCGAGTGCAGCTATAAGATCGTCGACGCTGGCGCCCGTGTAGAGGTAGTTATTGGTCTTCCGCCCTTCGGCTTCAACTGTCTTGCGGAGTTTGTCGGTCATGACCGCGCGGTGTTTGCCAAGAAACGCTTCCGCTTTGCTTTTGTCTGCTGGTAAGTCGAGCGAAATTGTAATCAGCTCGAACTCGCGAAGACCGAATTTGCGGGCAATCATCGTCAGGTCCGGCATTTCTTTGACGCAGGGACCGCAGGTGGTTGACCAGACGTTGAAGAGCCGGACCTTGCCGCTGCCGTTGCGTCGCAGTGCGGCAATGGAGTCTGCATCTGCTTCTTCAATGGCGACCTTTGCCGCCTTCCACGCGACCTCGTCCTTCTCGACATGCTCGCTCCGTTCGCGCCATTTTGTTGAGCACCCATGGGGCCTTGTCTTCTCGACTTCCACAGGTTTCCCCGCCAACAAAGCGCTCACAGCATTGATCGCATCGGGATGGCGCACGGAGTCGGGATCGGGCAGCCGCGAATCGTCAAACCGACCGTTGTACCGCAGCTTGCGATCCTGATCGAACACAAACACGTGAGGCGTGGCCAAACACCCGTACGCGCGAGCCGTCAGCTGTTTGTCGCCGTCATAAAGATACGGGAATTCCCAACCGAGTTCCTGGGCGTATCGCCGCGAGTCCTCAAACGTTTCGTCGTACCTTGTGTAGCCAAACTCATCTGGGCGGAGACCCGAAGAGTGATTGGGATTGATCGCGACAATTCCGAAACTTTTGTCCTGCATACTCTTGAGAAACATCTGCAACCGTTTTTCCACGCCGTGCGACGTTGGGCAGTGCGTCCCAGTGAAATAAACCATCAGCACGTCCGGTTTGGAAAAGTCGGCCAGCGTGTAAGTCTTGCCGTCGACTCCCGGCAATTCGAAGTCCGGCGCCGCGTCGCCGATTTCCAACTCCCTAAACCCGTCAGGCACGTCCCTTGGCCCAATTGCGGAAGCAGGTGTCGCGATGAATGCAGCAAATACAACCAGTGACGCAACGGCTGCGTGTGCGACCAGAAAGGGGCGAGCACTTAACGAGATTTGTTGCATCGATTACTCCTAGTAGACGACTCAGGCTTCAACGACGAGCGGTCAGATCAGAACTCCCATTGCTCGGGGTTTCGTCACAACTGGTGCCATTTATCCACCAACTCAAATGCGCTGCTCACAGCAATGCGGCGCCATTGCTGAAAATAGTAACCGTGCCTTGCGTTCCGAACAAGCCTCCAGATTAACTGCCCTGGCCTGCAAGAGCCCATATGCTCAGGGTGAAAAAATTGGGACACGATGCATGAGTCCTCTCCGCGCGGATAACTGCGCGACGCTTGTCGCGATTACTAGCGTTGAAAAATCGGCAAGAGCTGATTTGAAGCGCTCAGCGCTAAAACGCCGATCGCAGTGGTATAGTCTCTGCCCCATTTGGTGTCGTTATGGTGGCTCTCTCTATGCCAGCTGCCGTCCGGGTTCTGATTCTTGATGAGAACTGTGGCAGTAGGCGGAAAAAACTCTCGCCAATGGTGCCCGCCCAACTGATACATAGCCTGTCCACAGGTCAGCAATCCATAAAAATACCGATCTCGATGTCGACCTTCTCCTTCTCTTAGCAATCGTCCGGGAGCATTGTAGTCACGAAAGCCACTCTTCAAGATCCAGTCACCCGCTCGTTGCGCTTCATTTGTGTGATGGAGTCCCGAATGCGCTAGTGCGAGAATCCCAGCACCGGCCATGCCTCGCGAAGTGCGATTACCGGTGCGACGGTCAAGCTTATAAGCAAAAGACCCCTGGTCTTCTTGAAAGCATCGCCGTACGTAGCCTACTGCTCGTTTTATGCGATCTTCTTCGACGTCGAAGCCCGCATTCTTTGCTGATCGTAGAAACATGAGGTGCCAGCCAGTGATCGAAAGATCGGCATCAAATTTCTTCGAATCATGTAAATAGCGCCAACCTCCTTCATCAACTTCTCGTTCTTTGGGCCAATCATGCATTTCAAAAGATGCCTGGAGAGCTCGCTCGATCACAGGCTGAATCTTGCGAGTGGTTTCCAAATCCGACATGGCGTAAGACTCGCACAAGACAAGACCTGCAATCGCGTGGTTGTAGCTTGTTGCGACGCCAATTTCTGACCCAACATTACGTTTCAACGCCGCATGATTGGGAGCAGCAAGAGCCAAGATGCCATTACGCCGTTGGCAGGCTGCGATGTAGTCCAAAGACTCCGCGACCACATCTCCATATCTTCCCCCGTTAGGAAGGTGCCCTTGTGCGAGAAATGCCAAAGAGCACAGACCAGTCACGGCAGGCTGCCCGTGCGGGAGGGTCTGAAAAGAACCATCCCGCTGTTGCTGACTGGCTAGCCATTGCAAGGCACGATCAACTGACCGATTCACATCTTCCCACTGCGCGTCCGTCAACACTTCGACCGGTGATTCGCCGCCCGTCGCGTTTTCCTCGGCCAGAAGTGGACGCATGCTGGGCCAGCTGGCCAGGATGATGCCAAGGCTGAAGTGCACATAAGCTAAACGCTGATTTCGCATCTCTCGTCCAGTGTGCTTCGCCGCACAGTAGCCGCGTCAGGGCATTTGTAATAGTTTGCTGCAGAGGGCGCAACAATTCTTTCTGTCGCCGTGGCAAGAAGATTCCCTCGGCTTTTTCTCCAAAATCATTGCGAGACTGAGAAAAAACAGGTCGTTCTGGACGCATCGAGCCACGAGCAGCACTCTCAATATTGCCGTCAGTCCTACAAGGCAACACTCGACCAAATAAGAACGCACTAACTTCCCCGCCACCAAAAGAGCCGTGCTGTACTCAGTTTAACCACCTCTTGCATCTGAAGCCAAGTCGCCGCTACGGCCAGCAGGTCTTTTGAGTCCGAGATCAGGGCGCAGATACCGAGTTGACACACGACCTAGCGTAGCAAGAGATCTCGGTTGCGATTCTCACGTCAAGAAATCAGGTCGAGTATTCCCAATGGAGCCGTGATGATATTTTTGTCCACTTTTCCATCTTTCGAGCGTATTCATGGGAAGAATTCGCAAACATCGCCGTAGGTTTGGGCGTGCAGCCAAGTAGACGAGATAGCTTACCAACCTACGCCTCGGGACGAGTCTGTCGGTGATTTTATAAACTACCCTCAACCCAAGAAAATTTTTATGGATCGCCGGAATTTCCTCGGAACACTCACAGCCACCAGTGCTGGCTTGGCCGCGTCGACGCACCTTCTGCTATCCCGACCCGCCAGTCTTGCGGCGAGTGCCAAAGCAAGCCAATTCGATACTCTGACCAAGAACCTGTTGGTCGATTGGTGTGATGGAATGATCGCTCATCAGATCGACGATCCCGACAACCCCGCGCTTCACGGAGGGTTGGCCTGTCCGGCTTGCCCACGCATTCATGGCCGTTGTTCCGATGCGTTGTATCCGTTCTTGCATCTGGCCAATGTCACGGGCGATCAAAAATACTTGACCGCCGCAATTGACGTTTATGACTGGGCCGAGAACAACGTCAGTCAACCCGACGGTAGTTGGACCAATGACATCAATCCCAAGTCATGGCGGGGCACGTCGATCTTTGGTGCGATCGCGCTTGCCGAAGCCCTGCATTATCACGGCAGCGTGCTGGATGCTCCGCTTCGTGCGGCCTGGACGGCTCGGCTCGACGAAGTGGTCAGCAAGTATCTCTATCGTGACTTCAAGAAGATTGACTTCACGAATCTGAATTACGGCATGACGGGCGTCTACGGCTTTCATCTGTTCGGTGAAATGCTCGACAACCCCGACTATACCGCTCGCAGCGAGCAATTCGCGGCTCGCTTGAAAGACTTCTTCACCGAACCCAACAAACTGCTGTGGGGTGAAGGCAAGCCAAACGACAACCGAAGTGGCCGTGGCCTACTGCCCGTTGACCTTGGTTACAACGTCGAGGAATCGCTCAACGGTGCGGTGCTGTACGCCTTGGCGGTCGACGATCAAGAGCTGCTGGAGTTCTTAACCGAATCGCTCAGCGGTCACTTGGAATTCATGTTGCCCGACGGATGCTGGGACAACAGTTGGGGCACGCGATCACAGAAGTGGTCGTACTGGGGAAGTCGCACCTCGGATGGGTGTCAGCCAGCGTACAGCTTGATGGCTGGTTACAACCCGGCCTTTGGGACCGCAGCGATCAAGAACGCGGAACTGCTCCGACAATGCACGGCCAACGGGTTGATTCATGGCGGCCCACACTACGTTTCGCACGGTGTCCCACCTTGCATTCATCACACTTTCACACATGCCAAGGTGATGGCGTTAGTACAAGACAAAATGCACGCGATGCCCAAGGTCGACGCCACGACGCCACTACCACGTGCGACCGCTCAAGGGGTCAAGCATTTCCCCGAACTCGATGTTTGGTTGGTCGCCAAGGGACCGTGGCGGGCAACCGTTTCGGCCTATGATTCCATTTACAAAACCAAGAAATCAGGCTTGTTGCAACAACCAACCGGCGGTTCCCTATCAGTACTCTATCACGACACCGTGGGCACGCTGTTGGTTTCGAGCATGGCTCGTTACGAAATGGTCGAACCATTGAACATGCAACCCAATCCGGGAGGCGACTTTCCTTTGACCACGCGGATTGAAATTCGCACGGACGATTCCTGGTACACAAACCTGTACGACTTGAAGGCGCAAGTCGATTTCGATGAGGACGATCAGCAAATCAACTGTGTGGTGAAGACGTCGCTCCAAAATGAAAGCCGTCAAACGCTTCCCAACGCAGCATCGACCTACGAACTGCGCTACCAGTTTGATTGCGACGAGGTGAAGATATTGGTTCCCCCTCGTCGCAAGGTTGATTCCTCTGGATTGGCAACGCTTGTGGTTCCGGTTTTCTCGCTCTCCGGTGAACCGGTGCGACAAGTATCTGAAACTCGGATCGAAATTGAAAAGCCTGAAGGAACCGTGGTTGTTGAGTGCAACGTCCCGTTGTCGATCAAGGGCAGCGAGAATGGTCGCGTGTTCAACATGGTGCCTGGCGCCGAAGCCGTTCCCATTTCCGTCGCAATACCAACCGAAGCGAATGTGGGCGTTCAATGCAACCTCTCCGTGAGGTAACTCGTGCATCAGAGTGATTACATAAGATGAATAAGAGCATCCTTCCGATTTTGATAGTCCTCTTGGCGATAGGGGTATGCTCATCAGGCGCCCAGGAAACGACAGAGCCGATCGCCGAATCCAATCTGACACTACAGGGTCAACAAGCAATTGAGAATCTCACCCACACTGCTGACTTTGCTGACCGGGCTAATAACGCAGACTCTGGCGAGTCGCAAGATTCCAAGTTCGTTTCACTCTTTGACGGTTCATCACTGAGTGGCTGGATTGGTGACAAGCCGTATTGGAGCGTACGCGATGGAGTGATAGTGGGAGAGATCACGGCAGAGACTAGGATCAAGAAGAATCGTTTCTTGATCTATCAAGGCAAGATCCCAGCGGATTTCGAGCTCATCGCCGAATACCGCATTTCGCAACATGGCAATAGTGGGATCAACTATCGTAGTGAACTCGTCGAAGGAATCGATTTTCATGCCCTTCGTGGTTATCAATGCGACATCGATGGCCAGAACCGGTACACAGGCAGCAACTATGAAGAACGAGGGCGAACGACACTAGCGAGCATTGGCGAATCAATGGTAATCCCGTCAATCAAGGTCTCCGACAAGCTAATTCATGTCAAACGAAATCGGTGGACCGTCGGTATTCGGCATCGCTCGATTGCGCCGGCAAGTGAACTCTGCAAAGGTATAAAGGATAGCGAGTGGAACGAGGTCCGCATTGTCGCTAAGGGCAATGTACTAGAGCACTATGTAAACGGTCAGCTGATGAGCAAAGTCATCGACGAGGACGAAGCAAATCGAAAGCTCGAAGGGCGACTAGGCGTGCAGGTGCACGTGGGCCCACCGATGACTGTCGAGTATCGCAGCCTACGTGTGCGACCATTAAGTTCGGCTAACGACTAAGGCAAGCTGTCCCACCACCCTTTTCCCAAACGCACACGTCGAAAAAGAGGTGTGGCAGCCGATGCAACCAGAATTATACACTAAGGCCCAAAGTGCCTTGACGAATCACGATTGGGCGTATTAGCGAGGATGCAGCTGACCTTAGGGCTGTCAAAAATCGACTCCTCCAGAACGTATGCTGTATACTCGGTTGTAGCACTTAGTCGCTTCGGAGAACTTCTTCGCTTGTGGTTGGGAATCGTTTCGACAAACGATTCAGCTTGCGCTGCCCCGGTTCTGCATCCAGTAGCGGGGTAGAATCTGTTGCAAATCTGATGGCGCGTGCGGACCCAAAATTTTCTGAGCGCTAATCCTTTTGATCACTGCTCATAGTAGCAACTGTACTTCGATTCTAAATCTACGATTCCAAACGAGAAGGTGATCACCTCGGCGCGCAACGCGAGTTGCGTAAGTCATCGCCGAGAGCAATCAACTGTGCTGGCTCAAGCTGTTTGGCACTGCCCGCAATGTCCTCGAATCATGATTTCGGTAATCGTCCCGAGTTTATTGCGTCGTGGTCCTCGTGAAGGACTGATCTGAACGGTGAAGTCGTTCATGCAAGATAATTCGCCACAATCAACACACATGAAGTGCGGGTGCGTCTTTCGCTCGAACGGATCACCCAACGGTGTAGTCAGCCGGTGGAGTACACCGTTGACTACACTGTTGCGCTTGTGTTCAAGCCGCACTGCCAACCGCTGGCAGGATACCTAACGTTAAGTCTCAGCCAGACCTAAGTAAAGTGGCGGGGGCCGGATTCGAACCGACGACCTCGAGGTTATGAGATGCTCATAATTCGGACGCCATTTGGAGACGGACACTATTATTTAGGTCTTTTCGATCATGCGTCAACGTATCACCTGTTTCACTAGTTTCACACAAACGTGAACAGATAGCGCAAACGTGAACAACACTTGTTGCAGAATCACCAACAATGAGATACGGACAAATTCACCACATTCAGATTAAATCAATGAACCTGAAGAAGCTCAACCAGTTCGAGGTAGAGTGAATTGGACCAAACTGAGGTTAGTGGTGCCCCTCAGCACCAGGCTTTCCGTATCCCAGGAAATTGGAGCGGCGCCAGTTCACCGTGACATGAATCCTATCACATCCACTTGAGTATCTTGAGTATCTAGTGCGGTAGCCTTGGTTTTAGTATGGCATAGTTGAACATTCCGAGAATAGCTCCTGCCAACGTGACTATTGCTATCCACTCGCCGGAGCCGATTTGAGCATAGATTGGACCGGGACACGCCCCGGTAATGGCCCAACCCGCCCCGAAGAGCATGCCGCCGATAATCACGCCCGTGTGATAGGGTTTTGGTTTATAGGTGATCGGTTTACCATCAATCGACTTTAGTTCGAACCGTTTGATGACTAGCATCGAGATCATCGCCACGACGATAGCGACGCCGATAATGAAGTACATGTGGGCCTCGCGAAACAGGAACATATTGTGAATGCGCTCCCACCGAGCGACCTCTGACTTAATGAACAAAATGCCGAGGTAGGCTCCGATCAGCAGCACGCTCAAGTAGCTGAAAGGTGGCATTCCAGTCGGTTCTGTCTTGGTTCATCGTGAATTGGAATTTCCCGTTTGACGCGTTAGCGGGTTAAAAGGTGTATTTGACGGCTATCGCCGCATGTTTTTTTGCGTTCACGCAGAGCAGGAGGCCTTCATTGCCATCCTCCTGCACCGCCCGGCTAGCCCCTTCTGCTGTTGTCAGGCGGCGGTCACTTCTTCGCATTCCTGCTGACGTTTGCGAGCACGCCTCGCTCTGGCCTCGGATAACTTACGATCTCGCTCCGCGAAGATCGCTTGCTCACGACCAGCCAACTTGTCCGCTGGTGTGACGTAACCGATCGCACTGTGCAAACGGCTGTGATTGTAATCATCGACGAAACGTTCGACCAGTTGTCTCGCTTCTTCAAGCGACAGCGGCACGTGCTGGCGGATGCAATCTTGCTTGATGGTCTGATGCCAACGCTCGATCTTACCGTTGCTCTGCGGGTAGTAGGGTGATGTCTTCACGTGCGTCATGCCCGAGACACGAATAAACTCCTTGAAATCCTTCGCCACAAACTGCGGACCATTGTCCGTGATGATCCGTGGCGTGGCTTCTGGATACGCTTCCTTCGCACGTTGCAAGGTGATCTCCACATCGGCCTCGGTCATGCGTTCTCTGAGTTCCCAATGCACTAGGTACCGACTGCAACCATCCAGTACACTGCAAAGATAGTAAAATGTGCCGCACACGTTGACGTAGCTGATGTCACAGTGCCAGTGCTCGTGGGTCGTGAGCGGCTGCTGGAAACCGGTGCCCTTCGTGCTGTTCTTGTTATTCCAACGCTCGAAACAGCCGTGCGCTTTGAGCACGCGATAGACCGTTGCAGGGCTCGCGGCCACTACGTCTTGATCCATCATAAGGTACGTCAACCGGCGGTAACCTTCGGTCGGATGGTCGCTGTGGAAGGCGACCATGGCTTGCTTCTCCCAGGCTTCCAGCCAGTGATCACGAGGCACCAGGGCGTTGTGTTCGTTGATCTTACCGTACCGCTGTTTCCAATCGTGAAACTTGCTCGAACTGATGCCGATCCACTGCACCAATCGCTTGGCGGGTAGCTCAGTTCGCGTTTTCCACTTGGCAACGTAATCGACGATTTCGTCGCGCACATCATGGGGAACCCAAACTCCTTTCAGAGTTCCCCATTGGCTTTTTTTGCCTTGACGTTCTCCTCCATCAACTCGGCGATCACTTCGTTTTTATTGATCAGCTTGGCCTGAAGCTGCTCGATCTTGCGCTGTTGAGGCGACTTTGCGCCTGGCTTGGCTTTCCGCTCGAAGGCGATGCCGCCATTTTCAAACAGCTGCTTCTGCCACTGGTAGAACTGCGTCGGCTGGATGCCATACTGATCGCACAGGTCCGCTACCGACTGGCCGTCGACTAGGTGCGATTTGACGATCGCTGTCTTCTGTTGGCCGCTGAAATGACGACGCTCTCGCTTGTTGGAACTGCTCTCGCTCATCGAATTCTCCTCGGGTTCGCATTATACTAACGCACAACCAAGGAAATTCCAGTTCCGACTGAGGCAAGACAGGTTCCCGATCTTCTGCCATTGTTTCTTCGCTCATGATTCGCGATCCTTTACAAAGCAGGGAAGATCAGGTGGCCAAGTCCCCACGTAACGGCCAGTCCACCAGCGAAGAAAAACATCGTGGCGACAAGACTCGGCCAGTTGAGATTTGCGATGCCTGTGATGGAATGCCCCGACGTGCAACCTCCGGCGTAGCGCGTGCCGAACCCGATCAGGAATCCGCCGAGGAGCAGCCTAATTCCGCCGCCAACGGAATCAAAAGACTCCGGCAACAGCTGAGCCGGTTCTTCTGAGAGAAACTTCGTAGCAATGAAGGCACCGATTGCGATTCCCAATGCGAATACGAGCGTCCAAAGATTAGCTCTACGGTCGAATTTACTTAGGTATTCGAGCTTGCTGTGTGGAGCACACAGCGCACCGGCTTCCTGAAGACTCGTCGAGATCCCAAACGCCTTACCGACAAAGATATAGAGTAGCGGGACGGTCAGCCCGATGAGAATGCCTGAGACCCACCACGGCCACGACTGCATGATCAAATTCATTTGTCAGCTCCATTGGGTTTTGTTTGTTCCGGATATTCTTCCATAGAGTCCTTCGCATTTGAGATTGAGGACTGTTTCATCTCTGGCGTGTCCGACCGGACCTTGCACGATCCGCTCAGTCACGTTTTGACGCCAAAGCGCGGTAGCACCCACGCGTTGAGGACATACCACACGACCAAGAAAACCAGCAGCGGTATTAAGTCTCTCATTTCAACGAGCCTTCTGCAGGTGCCGTTGTTGTGCAGAAGTACCAATCAGCACAGTCGCATGAATCTGTCCCCAACCGCTCACGCGCAGCTTGGGAGGTAGCGGGGGGCGGAACAATTACATCCTCCTTGGGATTCCAGCCCTCTGGAGTGGCAACTTTGTGGGCGTCGCTCGTCTGCATCGCCTTCAGCAAACGAAGGAACTCTTCGACACTCCGCCCATTGCTCATCGGGTAGTAAACCATTGCCCGTAAGACGCCTTCTGGATCGATGAAGAACGCCGCGCGGACAGCCGACGTATCGCTCGCTCCGGGCTGGATCATGCCGTACGCATGGGCAACCTCCATCGAAAGGTCTTCGATGATCGGGAACGGAATCTCGATACCGAACTTTTCCTTAATATTTGCGGTCCAGGCGAGGTGTGCAAACACACTGTCAATGGACAATCCTAGCAACTCGCAGTTCAAGGACTGGAATTCGTCGTGAGCCTTGGCGAAGGCCATGAATTCCGTCGTGCAGACGGGAGTAAAGTCCGACGGATGCGAAAACAGGATCAACCATTTTCCCCGATAGTCAGTGAGCTTCTTCGGCCCGTGAGTGGTCTTCACGTCGAAATCAGGCGCCTGTTCGTTTAGTCTCGGCAGTGCGTTTTGTATTTCGGTGGTCATCGCAATTCTCCTCTTGTCAATTGAAGTTGGGACGGAATTCTATGATTGTGTTACCGTCAACAGAATCACGCCTCGCAAGGAACTCGATTTTCTGCGGTACTCACAGGGAGTCCCGCTTCTTTCCACTCGGCCATGCCGCCACTCATATCGATGACATCGACGCCCGCAGCCTGCAAAATGCTTGCGGCAATTGCCGATCTCGCGGAGCTTCGACACTGTGTGACGAAAATACCCTCGCCACGGAGCGAACGCGTTTCTTCGGGCAATCGACCTAAGAAGTGATGCTCTGCACAAGGGATGTGGCCCTCGTTCCATTCCGCGTCCGATCGCACGTCGAGCAGCTTGACTTCCCCAGACTTGATTCTCTGGGCTAGTTCGCTCGGTCTAGCAGTATGGTAACTCTCCGTCATCAAGCCGGCTATTCGCACTGCCGACGCTTCAAACGCGCTCGTGACTTGATCCAGCCCAATTTTGCGCAGCACGCGCATGGTCTCGGGGAGCTGGTCTTCTTCCGCAAGGAGGTGGACAGGCTTTGAATAGTCGACGATCCACCCGGCCCAGGCGGCGAGCATTGATACAGGAATATTGATCGAATCCGGGACATGGCCCGCTGCGAACAGGTCGGAAGGGGAGACATCGATCAACGTATCTCCGTCTTCGATCGATGCCACATCAGCAGCGTCTCGAAATTCGGGTAGACCGGTGTCGCCAATGATCGCCGGTCCCTGCTTGTTCACTCGCTTCATGACGGCGAAGTATTTGGGAGCCTCGGGCTGGTCGGCCAGGATGTACTTCACGAACTCCTCTTCATCGACGAACTGCAATGCCGGATTGAAAAGCTTTTGGTAACCGACTGTCGACGACGGGATGGCACCGAGGCCCTTGCCGCAAGCGCTGCCGGCCCCATGGGCGGGCCAGATCTGCAAAAAGTCGGGAAGCTGCTTGAACTTCTCGGCCGAGTGGAACAGGTCGCGAGCGCCCGGCTCCGCCGTATTTACAAGTCCCGCTGCTTCTTCGAGTAAATCGGGGCGGCCGATTGAACCTACAAATACAAAGTCGCCGGTGAAAATTCCCATGGGCTCATCCGCTCCACCGCCCTGGTCGGTCAGCAGAAACGAGATACTCTCAGGCGTGTGACCGGGTGTGTGCAGCACGTCGAACTTGATCTTGCCGATAGTGAATGAGTCGCTGTTTTTCAAAAGCTGATGGTCGTATTGATCGGCGAACAGATACTTCCACTCCGCCGGTCCTTCATCAGACACGTAGAGCTTCGCCCCGATGCGGTCCGCCAGTTCACGGGCCCCCGACACGTAGTCGGCGTGAATGTGTGTTTCTGCAACCGCAATCAGTTGCAAACTCTCGCGCTGGGCCATCTCGAGATACTGCTCGATGTCGCGACCGGGATCAACAACGACCGCGACCTTCGCTCTCTGGCAGCCAACGAGATAGGACGCGTGAGCCAATGCTTCGTCGTAGAAGTATTTGAGTAACATTGCAAAGTCTCCTTATTTGTTGTGATATTTGAGCGAAACGAAGCTTGAACTCGAAAGCTCAGTGGTCGCGGCAGTGGGTTGTGCTGACTCTCCAGCAACCAGCTTGCTGCCTTCTCGCAGCATCACGAATCCGCCCAGTAGAATCAGGAATACGGCAAAGACCTGCTGGAGCACTCGCTGATTCAGTCGTGCATTGATCGATTTACCAAGCAAGCTACCCACGATGCCGAGCAGTACAAATATCGAAACAGTCTGGAAGTCCACGGACATATCATGTGCCATCAGGTATTGTTGATACTTGGCAAACCCAATCGCTGATTTGAGAGCAATGATTGCAAGGCTTGTGCCAATGGCCAGTCTCATCGACAGTCGACCAAAGACGACCAGCGCCGGCACAATCAGGAACCCACCGCCCACGCCGACGAAGCCTGTTACGATTCCGACGACGACACCTTCGAGAGCAATCTTCCTCGTCGGCCGGTAGTACTGCGCTTCGGTGTCGACTGCGAGCTTGGGCTTGCGCAGCATGGCATAGGCCGCTGCGATCAACACCCCGCCGAAAACTGCAAGCTGCAGCGCAGACGTAGCGATTCCCCCCAACCAAGCGCCCATCAGTGTGCCCAGCATGCCGGGAATGCCGAAGTACCAAACACTTCGCCAATCGATCTGTTTTGACTTGGCGTAGGGGATGGCAGCAGCGACTGAAACCAATCCGACAATTGCCATCGACTCGGCAATCGACTGTTTCGTCGCATGGCCGACCAGATACACGAGCACAGGCACCGTGATTGCCGATCCGCCAGAGCCGAGCAAGCCCAGCGTCAAGCCGATAATCAATGCTCCAGTAATGACGAACATTTCGATGGTACCTGTCTCGATTTATAACGCGTTCTACATGCCAGCCACTTCACCGGCCGCTAAGCGCCATTCATGCCCCGATTCCATGGCATCTTTGCAATCAGCATGCCCATCGCACAGCTATCTGTGATCCCGGCAAACATTAGGCCTGCTCCGACGAAGGCCGCAATTGCCGCGAAGTACGTATGAAGGAAGATGCCAAGCAGCGTAGCGACCAGCACCATGAAACCGGCAACGATTCGCACCTGGCGTTCCAGCGAGATCGACTTCTTGCCGCGGACCACCGGCAACCCAGCGCCGACCCATGCATCTGTCCCGCCTTCGACGTTAATGACATTTTCGTAGCCAGCGTCCTGGAATTGCTGCTGCGCCTTGAACCCGCGCTTGCCGCCCCTACAGATGACGTAGAGCGGCTCGCCAGCTGACCCGTTTCGCTGCTGCATCACAGTGTGCGGATCGAGCACATCCAATGGGATGTTGTGTGCCATAACCGCACGCACTTCGGCGAACTCCAGTGGCGTGCGCACATCGATAACCTCAATAGTCCCCTGTCCACCTTCCTTGGTTAGCTGTTGCACAGTAATGGTTTGCGGTTGAAGCACTTTGTCACCTCCAGGTCTCTATTTATCTAATTGTCGTGATATTACGATATATTTACTTAAAAAAAGGGTTGTCCTACTTCTTAGCTCGCTGCCCACGGGGCAGAAACCGGCTTTCAATACACTCCATAATGTTCCGCAAATGTTGTTCCGCTACTTGGTAGTAGACCCGACGACCCTCACGTTCGCTGGTGAAGAACCCGCAGCGCTGCATAAGACGCAAGTGCTCGGACGCTACGTTGTCGGGCACTTCGCAATCTTCCGCTAACTCACCCACAGTGTACCGGCCCTGCAGCAACAGCTGGACCATCCGTAGACGTACTGGATGCGCGAGCGTCTTGAGGCATTCCGCCGCCTCAGCAAACGCCGCTGGATTGCCGGGGGGCTTGGCGGTTCTAGATTTGGACTTCGATTTTGCCGGCACTTTGGATCTCCTTATATCAATATATCGTGATTGTACGATGTGTCAATCATGGTATTCTCCTAGATTTCAGAGATTCGAAATTGTATCCCCGAATCATTGGCAACCTTTGGTGCAATTGTGGGTGGCTTTCAAACACCCCTAGTCTGCAGCGGCGCAGGAGTGTCGGGCTCACGCAGTTTGTATCTGCAGCGTTTGCATGCCAATAACCCGTCCTCCTATCGGCCCTGATGCTATCCTTGAACTCCCTTTGGTGTGCTCAGCCGGAGCAAGTTTGACACCGCAGAACTATCGGAGGAGCGTATCACCTCCAATAGTTCCCAGATTCCCAATCTGCCTCTTTGAACTCGAAGTCGGTACTACCCAAGGCTCGTAAGAATGCTCACAGCTTTAGCAGTGCCGTCAGTTGCTGGCAGAGAAGCACTAAGAGTCAGTTTCCTGCGTCGCACTGTTGACCGAGTTCTGAAGAGTCCCCAGTCCACTTATGCCCATGGCCCGGCAAGACTATGATCTCGCCCAATCCGCGAAGCCTGGCGATCGATCGTCGAGCCTCCCGGTCATCCTCGTTGTAGGGCTTTTCGGGGACAAGCGGTTGTTGCACTCGTCCAGTTCGCAGACTTTGGGTCAATATCGCATCGCCCGCGAGCAGCGCCGAAGCGGCTTTCACATGCAGTGAGGCGTGGCCAGGCGTATGACCTGGCGTGTGGATAACGACTGGCCGACCTGGAATGTCGAGTTCCTGGCCGTCGGCAATCGTTTGCACCTGACGAATTCTTGGGCAGGTGAAGATCCCGTTTCGCGTGGCGTGCCACAACATTCCAGCGCACCAAGGTCTCCACGCATTCCCCAGCAGCGTCAGCCAAGGAAGCTGCAGAATACGCCTCGCTTTGATAGCGTCGTCCCGATGCACAAAGATCGGCGCGTCGGCCTCTCGGCTGAGACGTGCCGCAAATCCGGTGTGGTCCGTGTGGGCATGCGTTAACACGATTCCCACAACATCTTTAATACCGAATCCCAATCGCTCTATGCCGCTCCGAAAAGTGAAGTAGTGTCCCGGGAAGCCCGCGTCAACTAGAGCAAGACGGCTCGCTTCCTCGACGACATACCAACAAAACGGATCCGTATCGAAGCGGAAGATACGAACGCTACTTCCACTGACGACGCATTCTTCGTCGATATCTATGTGCTTCGAATCGATAGTGCATTGCGTACGAAGAGTGCCTTCAGAGTGGGATTGAATCTCAATTGGAGTGCTTGGCCTTGCCATCTTTAGCCCCATTCGCTTGCAGATTTCGATTGAGTGTGGTGACTCCGTTGACGTCACGGTTACAACTGGTCGCGAGCTGGACAGCCGTTTCCCCTTGTGACGCGTACATATTTCGCACGAGAGGAAGCTAGGGCTGGCGGGAATCATATCAAAGTCGACATCTGCCCTTCACGTTTCCTGACAACAAGCATTCCAATCGCCACGAGCCCACAAAGTATTTCGCTGCCCGGCTCTGGCACGAGTGCCAATCGCCCCACGCCTGGCTGATTGGTGAACTTCTCAGCGATAAAGGGGAACGGAAACGATGCATTGGTGAAGAATAGCTCGGAGTCGGCTGCTGAGATTGCCACGCCTGCGGGAGCTCGTATCCCTTCAGCGAAGCCAGCTAGAACCTCGACGTCGCCAGCAACGCTTACGCGGAATAATTCACTTGCAAGGAGGTTCGCTCCGTAGACTGTTCCATCTGAAGTCATCTCAAAGCCATCGACACCGATAATTGCATCAGAATTGAAGAGTGTTTCAATGGGACCAGGATCCCCTGCAGAATCAATAGGGATCGCAAACAGCGAGCCCGCGTCCGTATTGGATGCGATGAGTCGACCGTCGACGAACTGTAGGCCATTGCCACCAAGTGAGAATCCTGGGGACGGCGAATTCGCGTCTTGGCTTGCATCACCCGCAAGCATGTCATCCTGTAGCCACACAGTAACCTCACCCGCAGTATCGACTCGATAGATTTCATTTCCGATGAGATTCGAAACATAGGTGTTTCCGAAAGAGTCAACTGCTATACCGTTCGGGAGTACGTTCTCGAAGGGGAGCGTTACAACCTGCTCGGTTAGGCCATCGCTTCTGATTTTCCAAACCCCTTGTGCGGCAGCTAGGTTCGGATCGGGGCTCCCTGTCAGGAGTAGCCCCTGAAACCACGGGGCCGTCGCCACAAGAGTGTCACCATTTTCGAGACTCTTGATCCCTGTTGGGGCAACGATGTCAAAGCCACCGTTGCTTTGCAGGGTTGGCGGATCATAGATTGCGACCCTATTGGCTGGGAAATAACTTGCGAACAGGCTGGCGCCGTCTGTTGAGAATTCAATGTCTTCGGGGATTTCTCCAGCAAGTGGATTGGTTGGGGTGATCGCAATGTTCGCGCGGCCTTTGATAGCGACAGTCGCAACAAGCAATATCACCAAGACGGTCAATCGTAGTGCCTTCATCATGCTATGCCTCTCTGTATGGTTGTGAAAGAATGTTTCCAAACTTTCGAAGTCAAGTCGTCGTCCGCTATTAAACCAAGTGGGCTTATAGATCAGACCACGCTATAAATACCGACCAGTCGGTATGTGCGGCGGGTAAAAAAACACTATCCTGCAAGCATGGCCATTACCAACTGACGGAAGCAACGAACCGAGTTTGCTACCTCTTCTACATTTCCAGTTGCCTTGCCTAATAAGATGCCGCCCTCCATTACCGCGACAAACTGCTTCGCCAGGGCGACCGAGTTTGACACTGCTTCTTTTTTCTTCATACCAGAATCTTTCAAGGCTGCCTCAATGACTGGCGACATCAAGTCGACCACCGCAATGAACTTATTCCCCAAGTCCTTCCGCACAGCGATATTCACCGCTGCGATATCAACCGTGAGGACTCCCATGATGCAGCCCTTCCTGAGTAGTGGGCCTTCAGCAATCTCAACAGCTCGGTCGAGCATGGCTATAAGGCGCTGTTTGGAGTCCGCAATCTCAATCCAACCTCCTTCCGACAAGGCTCCCGCAAGCCGGCCGAAGAAGTCCTCAAGCAATGCTGATGCCATATCCTCCTTGGATTCGAAGTGATGGTAAAAGCTTCCTTTAGTAACTCCTGCCTCTTCGCAAACTTCGTCTACACGTGTCGCAGAGAGCCCCTTTTTAAGTACGAGCTTGTGCGCAGCTGCAATCAATTTGTCGCGATGCCCCTTGTCTCGTGGCATGTCATTGTGCTCCTGTGTATCACATAATACCAACCAGTTGGTATGAGTCAAGGCCACCTGGCCGCTTTTTGCGCGACCCGGTTAAGCATTGGGATCGTTCTTCGGGACGGAATTGTGAT
The DNA here is from genome assembly GCA_965230685.1 of Bythopirellula sp. Classification (GTDB taxonomy): domain Bacteria; phylum Planctomycetota; class Planctomycetia; order Pirellulales; family Lacipirellulaceae; genus Bythopirellula. Next base: position 4,804,650 of record CBDDLO010000002.1, on the reverse strand, counting down.
ATTGTATTCGGCGGTTCAGTAGCCCCCACCGAATTTTCGGAATGTACGTAGCAAACCGACCTCGGCCGTAAACGCGAAAACCTTCCCGCTAGGACGCACCGCCTGCAGTTTAACGAAATCATTTGCTGTGGAGGCTGGTGCAATCTCTAGCCGCCGTGTTCTAGGGGAGAATTTCGCCGCTCCTACCGCCAAGTTCCTGCTGCCTAACCATTCCTGTGCATAAACACTTTGGGGTCGATGCTGGCGGCGCATAGGAAACCGCCCCAGAAGGCGCCGGGAATGCCGGGAGTGAGAACGTCTTGTCCGGTCAGATAGAGTCCGTCGATCGGTGTCTTCATGCGGAGCGCGTCGGTTGTGATGCGGTGCGGAGTCACATCGAGACCGTAGAACGAGCCCATGCGGTGGCCTGTTATCGACGCCGTCGCCAAGGGTGTCGAGAGTTCGTGAAAGACAACGAGTTCGGCCAGATGCGGAAAGTACTTCGCGAATTGCTTCAACAACGCGCTTTCCGTTTTCTTCTTGAAGATCTGGTAGCTGTCGCCTCGTTTGTCGGGTGAAACCCCAGCCCACTGCTCGACGGTTGACCAATCGGACCAGACCATCAATTCGCCAGCGTATTTTTTCTCCGGGCCGGGATCATGAGCCGGGTCTTTGAAGGACGCGAAGGAGACGAACATACCTTGTGGCTCGCTTTCGGGGGCGTCAGTCCAGAGGACATCAACTTCGCCGGTGGGATAGAGCCAATGGTTGGACTTCGTCATCCCGGCCGCTTCGACATCGCCGGCAAAGCCAAGAAACAGCGAGTAGTGGCAGATGTTGGGTCCTATCGACCGAATTTCATTCACCCAATCGTCGTGGCCGTGATCGCTGGGCAACAGCCGATCGACGGTTTCGCGAGCTCCAATGTTCGACACAACGCATTTCGAAAAAAACTTTCGGCCGTCTGCTGTTTCGACACCTGTGACAGCTCCGTTTTTGATGATCAACGAAGTAACTTCAACGCCCGCCTGTGTTTCACCTCCGTTGTTCGTAATGGTGGGTAACAGGTGCTCGGCGATGGAACCCGCTCCGCCGACCGGATAGTACGCGCCAGCCTCCAGATACGAATTCATGACCGCCGCATGAATCGCAAAACTCGCCGTAGTTGGTCGACCACCAAAGTCGCCCCATTGCGCGGTCAGCACTTTGGCGAGTTCTACGTTGCTGGTAATCTCGTTGACGACTTCCGCGGTTGTGCGTTCGCAGAATCTGTGGAGCTTATCTCCTCGCCACCACTTGAGGGCCGATGCAAAGATGGACGGCATAGAACGCACCTGCCCGACAGTGCTCATAGCGTTACGGGCCTCGATGATTGCGTCGAACCAAATGTCGATCGCTTCCGCTTCGTCGGGAAAGCGTTCCTTCAGGTCCATTCGCTGCGCAGAGGCGGGACGCGAAAGTTTCAGCGGAGCCGCTTCACCGATGTGCAGCGTGTCGTAAACTGAGCCAATAGGAGCCAGGTCGATGGGCGAGTCACACAGCCAATCCAGCATCGCTTTTTCAGATTCATCCGGCACGAAGCCGCCTAGGTAGTGAAGTCCGGCATCCCACGAAAACCCCTCGCGCGAAAAGCTGTGTGTCTGCCCGCCAAGTTTGTCGTACTGTTCTAGCATCAACACCTTGTGTCCCAATTTGGAAAGTGCTGCGGCGGTAACCATCCCGCCCATGCCGGAACCGATCACGATAGTGTCCCAGTCGTCCTTCATGACTTCTCCCGGGCAGTGTGTACAGCGGGGATATCCCAGGCTTCGGCGATTTTCCCATCGACGATGCGCCACACAACAACCGCGTCGACTTCGAGCGAAGTGCCCTCCAAGATCATTGTGTCTATCACATGCACCACCACCAACTCATCACCGACCGCAGTGATCGAGACGGGGTTGATCCTGAAGGTACCACCGCTGAAGGCTTGAATCCTCTCGAAGAAGTCTTGAAGCCCGGCCAGTCCAACATAGTCTCCCTGTTGTTCGGGCAAACTCGGATTTATAAAGTGCCAGACGAAGTCAGCGGACAAAACGTCCGCCATTTCAGTAAGGTTCGCCGGATCAAATCGGCTTAAGAGAGCGACGTTCGGATGCGTGTCAGTCATTCTCGTGATTCCTCCTTTCGGTGTGCGAGCGTGCCGTATCGCACAAAGCAGCCGCACAGCCGGCTAGCACTAGTTTCGACGCAATTCGCTCAGCAATCTTAGCAGCATGCCCGTCATGTGCCCTGAAAGTAGCGACCAAGTGGATCAGCGGATCATTCTCAGTCTGCCATGTAGTCGAAGTAATGCATTTCCGAGTGACTACAAATGCAGCTTGCGTGCCGAAAATGACCAACATGCTCGCTGAATCGAAAATCTGAGAGTACGAATAGAGCGCGAATCCGATGTGCTCAGCTCGGGAAACCGCATCAGCGGAAACTTTGCCGAAAACGGAGGAGGCTGAAGCCGAAGATGCAGCCTCCTAGCAGCACCATGTAGATCACCGAGTCCCACAGCATGGCAAGCGGGGCCCCTTTGATCAGAATTCCGAATGCGGCATTGAGATAGTGGTGGAGAGGTGAAAGATGCATAATGGGCAATAGTGCTTTCGGCATCATCTCGGCGGGCGTGTCACTGCCAGAAAGCATGAGCATGATGGGCATCAAGGTAATCGACACCAGTCCCACCTGGCCGATGTTGCGAGTCAAGCTTGCGATCAGGATGCCCAAGCCTGCCGAGGAGCTGGAAAACAATGCTGTCACCACAACAAATAGAATAAGATTGCCGCGCACCTGTAGTCCCAATGCACCTTCGATGATGGCGAACAATGCGATTACGCTAGCGAGTAGAATGATCGCCGTCATCGGCAGGATCTTGCCCAACATGATTTGCAAAGGACTCAGTGGGGAGACCAAAAGCTGCTCAACGGTGCCGCGCTCTTTCTCTCGCGCCAGCGCGGCCGCGGGTAGCAAGAGCGAGAACAGCAGAATGTGCTGGGCGAGATCCTTGATCGCATTGAAGAGCGTCTCATCATGGTTGGGACTGAACCAGACCCGTTCGTCATTCTCGACAACGGGCAGGGTTTCGATTCGCTTGGGGTCGACACCAGCACGGCGCCAAGCGATTTCGTTGGAGTACCGTCCGATGATGTGGCCGGCATAGTTGGCTGCCAAATAGGCACGATTTGCGTCAGCCCCGTCGAGTTGCACCTGAACCGGCACATGTCGACCTTCCTGCAAATCCTGCTGAAAATATTTCGGAATGTCTAAAACTAATGCCGCTTCACCACTGTCGAGTCGTCGCACGCCATCGCGCTGGTTGGCCAGTTTTCCAACAAACCGAAACTGAGGCTCATGGAAGCGGTAGATCAGTTCTCGCGATGCACGAGTTCGATCATGATCGATCACGACCAATCCCGCTTTCTTTAGATCTGTGCTGATATTCTTGGCCGAGTTATACGTCGCGAAAGTAAATGTGTAGATGAGAAAGACAGCTAACACCCAATTTCTGAAGAACTGGACTACCTCCTTCCGGCAGACTACCACCACGCGCCATAGCCAAACGATTGCAGCGGTGTTTTCCTGTTCTCGGTTCACGACTTGGGCCGCTTGCTAAATTTGAAACAGCAGAATAGGAACAAGAACAGCACATAGAGTCCAAGCGCCACTGGGACATACCAGATAGCGTGCCATCCGACACCTTTGAGAAACGATGCCGTTGTTGCCTCGTAGAAGTAGCTCGCGGGTAACAGGCGGGCTTGGAATTGCCCCGACTCTGAGAGCGAGGATAGTGGCACGATCATTCCTGAATATTGAAGCGTCGGAATAAGCGTCGCAATAACGGTTAGCAATACCGCGGCGATCTGAGAGCGAACGAAGAAGGAAATAAACATTCCCATCATCGTGGTGCAGGTCACGTAGAGCACACCGATAACTGAGAATAGTAGCACCGATCCACGGAATGGAACTTGGAAGACGATCAGAGCAAAGACCCACAGCACGAAAAAGTTGATGGATGCAAGCAGAACGTAAGGGATCAGTTTGCCGATCACGAATTCTTCGCGTCGCAGCGTCGAAGAATAGACATTGTCTATTGAACCGTTCTCTTTTTCTCGCACAACTCCCACCGAGGCCAAAATCGGCGGAACGAATGCCAGCACCGTCATAATCGAACCGGGGCCAATAGCCCAGCGGCTCGTCATCGCCTCGTTGTACAAGAACCGGGTATGCAAGGAGATGGGGAGAATCATGCCGGCAGCGGCAGCGGAAGTCATTCCGCGCTCGTGGGCGATGAATTCCGCAAGCTGGCGATTACTGAAATAGTCGATTACGGAGGAGACATAGCCACTTACCGTCTCTGCTTGCGAGGGAATAGATCCGTCGATAATAGTCTGTATCTTGGCGGGGCGCCCAGACTTCAGCCGCTCATGAAACTCGCTTGGGATAATAATCGCAGCGCGTGCTCTGTTATCAGTGATCAATCGCCGGATGTCTCCCTCATGTTCCACATAGCCCTTGAAATCGAAGTATCGTGAGTCCTTGAACTTGTGGGCCAGCTCTCGGCTCATGCTGGAACGAGAGTAGTCGAGTACGACCAATGGGATGTCTCGCACGTCAGTGGTCACCCCAAAGCCAATCACCAACATGATCACCGGCGGTACAATAAATGCCAGTGAGAACAGCAGGCGATCACGAGTAATCTCGCGGATCTCTTTCACAACCAGTGTCTGGATGCGTGGGATGTTCATGACGCCATTGCCTCTTCTGCGTAGATTGAATGGACGAATACATCTTCCATCGTTACTGATTCGCACTGGGTAGCAGTCACGTCGATTTGCTCGGAGGCGAACATATTGCGTAATCGACTTTCATCCCGCTGGGCATCTTGCGTCAATATCCGGAGGCTGCGGCCAAATAGCGCCGCTCGCTCATAGCCATTCTGCTTAGCAACTCGCAGCGCACGTAGGGGCGAGGATGTCACAAAGCCGAGTGGAGTGCCGACCTCTTGATTCAACTTCTCTCGCAACAAGCGGGGCGCACCGGACGCGACGATTCGCCCGGCAAACATCAGTGCCAATTCATCGCAATGTTCCGCCTCGGACATGTAGTGCGTCGTTACGAGAATGGCCACCCCATCTTCTTTGGCCAAGCGAACTAGGATGTTCCAAAATTGCCGACGGCCTAGCACATCGACCCCGGAAGTAGGTTCGTCGAGAAAAATCACACTCGGTTGATGTACCAATGCGCAACCCAGAGCGAGGCGCTGCCGTATTCCGATGGGGAGATCCGAGGTAATTCGGGATTCATTGCCAACCAGACCGATCATCTCCACAATTCGAGCAATCCGCTCGCGAGCGTTTCGAGGAAACAGACCATATACTCCTGCATAAAACTCTAGATTCTCCATTGCAGTCATGTCGTGATAAAGAGAAAACGATTGCGACATGTAGCCAATCCGCTGCTTGATCTTCTGTCCCGCATGGTGCATATCAGCACCCGCAACGCTGCCAGTGCCAGCCGTCGGCGGTAGTAAACCGGTGAGCATCTTGATAACTGTCGTCTTGCCGGCTCCATTCGAGCCGAGTAGACCAAAGATTTGTCCGCTTGAAACTTCGAAGCTTACACGATCGACTGCACGAAAATTGCCAAAGTCCTGCACGAGTTCACAAGATTGAATCGGTACGGAGTCGACATCGGCGTGCCGCCGCAACACTGAATGCTTTTGGTCAGGGGACCGGGCCGGTTCTGTTTCGTTGGGAGGCACATCTTTTGCCAGCAGGTACGCCAGGACATCTTCCAGGTCGGTTGGGAGGTCGACAGCGCTTCGACGGGAACGGATGCGGCGTGGGCGATCAACTCGCTTGCTTCGGCACTCGATTGATTGGGAACGAACACTCGGAGTGTATCCCCTTGACTCTGCACGTGCGGAACTGCTGCCCCGACCCGCCCGTGGGCGTCGAGTACGTCGGTCGGCTGGAACGAAACAATCGTTCCCGAAACGAGCGACTCTATATCATCCTCCTTCCCTTGCGAGAGAATTTGGCCCTCCATAAAAAGTGCTAGCCGATCCATGTACGCCGCCTCGTCCATGTAGGCTGTCGACACGATTGCCGTCATTCCCAATTCATGCACCAACTCAATCAATATGGCCCAAAAGTCGCGTCGAGAGACGGGGTCGACGCCCGTTGTTGGCTCGTCGAGTAAAACTAGCTCTGGTTCGTGAATCAGTGTGCAAACAAGCCCTAGTTTCTGCTTCATTCCACCCGACAGTTGCTTCATCGGCCGATCACGAAAATCGTTGAGCCGCGTCATTCCGAGCAAGCGATCTTTGCGATCTCGTAGAGCAGCCGGCGGCACGAGACGCAGACCAGCGAAGTAGTCGATATTCTCTTCGACTGAGAGCTGTGCATACAGATTGTTTCCAAGTCCTTGCGGCATCAATCCGATGCGAGCCTTAATTCGTTCGGCAGTTCGTTCGGAGTCGACGAGTTGGCCAAACACGGTGATACTTCCCGCGTCATACTGTTGTACTCCTGCCACAGCGCGGATCAGGCTGCTCTTTCCCGAGCCATCCGGCCCGATGAGGCCAAAAACCTCGCTGTGTCTGACCGAGAGGGTGACATTGCGCAGAGCAGCAGTTTTTTTGTAACGCTTCTTAACGCTATCGACTTCAACGATGTTTAGCTGTAGAGCTGCAGAAGAATCAGGCGGCGTTTCTACCATTGTGGCTTGGCCCACGGCGTCTCCTCCTTCCAGCGGACTACCGCGTCTGCAGGGAGCCCCGGCGTGAGCCGATGGTCTGGGTTAGCATCCAGATAGAGTCGCACTGCGTAGACCAACTTGACGCGTTCGTCTTTGGTTTGCACTTCCTTCGGCGTAAATTCCGCCTCCGACGCAATGTAGCGAACGGTTGCGTCAAAAGGCTCTTTTGGAAACGCGTCGGTGTAAATCTTTGCAGGTAGGCCGAGACGCAGTCGCCCAATCTGCGTTTCGGGAACATAGACTTGCAGATAGAGACGATCCAAGTTCACCAAATCAAACAACGGACTTCCTGCATTGACGACTTCCCCTTCATCGACGAATCTCGCAACGACGGTCCCGGCTGATGGTGCTGTGATTGTCAAGTCGTCCAACGTGCTTTGAGCTTCCGCCAGAGTCGCCTCGGCGGCTGCCTTACGCGCTTCGCATTCCTCGATATGAGCCAACGCTTTGGCATGCTTTGCTTTTAGTGCCAGAATGGCATCTCGCTGCTCAACAATCCGTTCGCTGCCGAGTTTCGCTTCCGACAGACGTTTGTTTGCTGTGGTGATCGCAGCCGAAGCGGTCGTCAGCTCGTTTCGAGCGACTATCCAAGCAAGTCGTTTCTGGTCGACCTCTTCCTCTGAGGCTGCTGCCGACCGAAGAAGCCGCTCGACGCGCTCGAACTCGCGGCGCTTGTTTGATTCGTTAGAATCCGCAGTAGCGCCGAGTGCACGCGCATGATCAAGTTCGGCCTCGGCAGTCTCGATAGAAAGCGGAACTTGTTTCTTAAGCACACGAAGCGAAGTGTTGGCCGCCTGCACATCTGCCGCAGCAGCGTTGGCTTCCGCTTGTGCGCCTCGCACCATGGCCTCCATTACGGAGATGCCATGTTTTGCCTGATTCAGCTGCGCCTGAAGCTGTTGGTCATCCAATCGGACCAAGACTTGGTTCTCGCTGACACAATCTCCCTCCCGGACAAGAAGAGAGACAATGCGCCCTGCAAACTTGCTGGCGATGGCGACATGATCGCCCTCGGTTCTCCCGTTGGCTTGAATGAGTCCTTCGGGGAGCTGCTTGCTGTCAATCCATACCTGCCGCCCTGCCAGACTCATGGCTATTACCGCAACAAATGCAAGGGCGACTATCAAGTTTCTCATCGCTAATCTCAGAGGAGAGTTTACTTTCTAGCTCGCAGCTCAGCACATCGGTGTGCATATCCGCACATGCTGTCGTCCCAGGAGCGTCTCTACGTCCAATCGAACTGCCCTTGTTCAGACTAAAGCAAAGCGTGCGCCAAGTGGCACATCGCGTGAGAGCGACTGTGATTTAGTGACACGGTATAGTCTGCCGTGAGATTCTCCAGATCTCCTGAGCCAGCCTGTTGGCAGGAGCTCAGTGCAACGGTCCCGAACCTTTGTGTTGGGGAATCTCCGAACTGAATCTCTACGCGGATCCAGAGGAATAACATTTGCGGAGTGTGCACAGCATGGACGAAAAACAAGCACACATTCAGCTTGATGCCTTCTTGCCGCCTGAAATGGCAATACTTGCCGAGGAGGTGGGTATCAAGAAGGCTAACTTGCCGACTACCACGACCTTCGTTCTTGCCATACTCGCAGGAGCGTTTATTGCATTGGGGGCGATCTTTGCAACAACGGTTACAGCAAACACGAGCGAACTGCCCTACGGCGTCGTCAGACTACTGGGGGGGAATTGCTTTCTGCTTAGGACTCGTCCTGGTTATCGTTGCTGGGGCTGAGCTGTTCACTGGCAATAATCTTATTGTGATGGCCTGGGCGGCGCGCAAGCTTTCCATTAAGCAAGTCTTGTGGAATTGGTCAATCGTCTACTTGGGCAACTTCTTTGGCGCGATCGCGACTGCGACAATACTGCTTACGGCCCGACAATACGAATTCGGCGGAGGAACTATCGGAGAAAACGCCCTGAACATCGCCAATGCCAAGTGTGGACTGAACTTCGTTCAGGCAGTCAGTCTGGGCGCCCTTTGCAATGCTCTGGTCTGTCTCGCGGTCTGGCTGTGCTATAGCGCCCGTTCAACCACAGACAAGGTCCTCGCTATCATCTTTCCTATTGCGGCATTTGTTGCAGCTGGCTTCGAGCACAGCGTGGCAAACATGTTCTTCATCCCAATGGGGCTGCTGATTCAAACGGGTGCAGAGGATTCATTCTGGAATCTGATTTCCAACAGTGCCGATAACTACCCCGAACTGAGCTGGGAAAACTTCTTCTTGGCTAACTTGCTGCCGGTTACCATCGGCAATATCATCGGCGGAGCTGGTATGGTTGGGATGGTCTACTGGTTCGTCTATTTGCGAAAAATCGAACAGAATTAACAGTCGTATGTTGCCGGAGACTATTTCCGCAGTACCAGCACCGGGCAGTGCGCTAGGCGCATCACCCGCTCAGCTACTGAGCCAATCACCAGGTGCTTCAGGCCCGTGCGACCATGCGACGGCATGACAATCACGTCCGCTCCGATGTCTTCCGCAAACTTGGATATTCCATGCCCCGGGTCTCCGAAGGAGACGTGAAATGTCACATCTCGATACTTTGCATCTTTGAATTCACGATCAAAGGACCGAGTGGTACTTTCGCGTCGCTGCTCGTCTGTGTGCGTATCCCAAACCACCTCCGGAGATGCCACGGCCAAGTCGGGGGCTACATGCACGACGTGAATGTGGTCGGCAGTAGCCATCGATAGTGCAGTATCTATGGCTTGGCGCGACTCATCACTGAAGTCGAATGGGACGAGGATCTTCTTTTCTTGAAACCAATTCATTTTCTGCTCCCCTAATCATGTTTAGCTGTTGGCACTCGCAGATTGCTTTTCGGCCTCGAAGTTCTCCGCCGATTGTCGAACTGTCAGCACCGGACAGTGTGCTTCCCGCACGATGGCCTCGGCGACACTGCCCATCAAAATTCGCTTCAATCCAGTCTTCCCGTGAGTGCCGATCACAATCATGTCGACCTGTTCCCTGTCCGCGAGTCTCAAAATCGATTCTGCTGGATCGCCACGCATGAAACGATGTTCAAAATTAACCTCAGGATTTGTTGGCTTAATGGTATGGAGCTGATCGTATTGCTCCCTGGCGATCTCATCGATCGCGGGAATGTATCCGTACCCTATGTCACCCGGTACAAGATCTGGGGTAACGTCATCGACATGAGCAATGTAGAGAGTAGCACCGGAGCTCGAAGCCAATGACGAGGCGAGCTCTCGAGCTACCTCACTCCCTGGAGAGAAGTCAGTCGCGTAAATGATCTTGCCAGCCTTCATCAGTCGGCTACTCCTTCTATCTTGGGACGCTTCCTAGGACTGCTATTCCTTTCACGCGGTTTCTGAAGCGGCTTTCGCTTGCGGGTCCATTTCAGTCTCAGCGATCTCTTGGGAAGCTTTTTCTACGGGCTGCTTGACAGTAAGTACTGGGCACTTAGCACCGCGCACAACGGCTTCAGCAATACTCCCCAGCAGCACTCGAGTGATTCCTGTACGTCCGTGCGATCCGATGACAATCAGATCGACCTGCTCTTGGTCGGCGTATTTCTGGATCTCTGTCTCCGGCAGGCCACTTAGATACTGGTGCTCAAACTGAACGCCGCTGACGGTCGGCTTTATTTCGGACAGCAGTCGCTGGTTTTCTTCAGCAACTTGCTTCGTGGTATCCGGTATAAGATCTGATCCATAGTAGCCTGCAAGATAGGTCGGCGTATCATTGCCTACATGCACAATCTGTAGTTTAGCTCCCGACTCAGCAGCCAGTGACGACGCGAAACTCAATGCTGCATCACTGCTATGAGAAAAATCCGTAGGAAATAGGATTGTTTTTAGTTTCATAATTGGCTCCTTGGTACTCACCAAATTTAGTGATGGCTGGCAACTGCCAGCTGCGTCTGCTTTTCGCTCTACAAGAACGCAAGTTCTGTGCCGTCGTCGTTACTTGAGCCACGTTAGCACGATCCACGAATCATGCGACTACTGCTGACCTTCACCCCACAAACTGTGCCAAATCGCACACAGCTATTCCATCTCGCACACATCCAGGCTTTGTCAGTAGCTCGTTGCGAACTGCCGAGTGGATCTACTCAGTTGGTACAGCGGTTGCTCTCCACTTCTCCCCAATACCCAGGACGCAATGTGCCGGCAGGTGACTGTCTATGCTGACGCTCGTTTGAACTCTGATCGAAAGGACCTGAAAATGAGAATCGCTCTTGTGGTGACTGTAGTGGGCGCTCTGCTGGGGCTGAGCCAAGTCGTAGGACAAGAACAAGTGAAGACAGAAGCAGAAAAGAGCGAGACTAGTGAGACGGTAAAATTCAATTTTTGGATGAACGTCAAGCTAACGGAGTCGCAGAAGTTGTTGGCCGCACTCTCCAAAGCGGACTTCGATGCTTTGATCGCAAGCAGTCAAACACTCGAGATGCTTAACGCGATTGAAGGCTTCACGCGTCGAGGTACACCGGGCTACCGAACACAGCTTCGAGCATTTGAGTTTGCGTTGGACGAAATCGATAAACAGGCCAAACAGGAGAACATCGAGGGGGTAACGCTGGGTTTTCATCAATTGACCTTGAGCTGCGTGAATTGTCACAAGCAAATTCGCGAGTCCGGCGTAGCAGCACCAGCTAGTTCGGCCAATCAGTAGCTCAGATCAAGAACAATTGGTACGTCGTTTGCAACTCTTAGACGACGACAGACGACGATGGTCTGGGTGCTACGACTCAGTCAACTTAGCTGGGACGTGGCAAATCAGTTTCTTCATCCTAACGGCTTGAAAGGAGTAACCAAAAATGTCTGGAACACTTACTACCCGGCAGAAAGGTACCCCATCGCGCTGGAGTGATTCGCGCGGCTTCCTTGATGAAATGGAGCACCGGCTGGCACGGCTTTGGGAAGATGGGCAAGATGCTTGGTTCGGTGGCAGCGCTACTCCGCTGCTCGATATTTCGGAAACTGATACTGCGGTTGAAGCGAAGCTGGACCTCCCTGGGGTGAAAGCTAAAGAGATCGAAATTCAGCTCAACGGAAGTGTTGTTACCGTCAGTGGAGAGCGAAAGGAAGAGACCGAAGAGAAAGGTCGCTCATTCCACCGTGTCGAGCGACGCGTTGGTAGCTTTTCGCGGTCGTTCACACTTCCCTGTCCCGTCGAAGAGGACGAGGTAGCGGCAGCTTACAATGATGGGGTACTTACGATTACTCTTCCAAAGACAGAGGAAGCCAAGACACGAAAAATCACGGTCAAAGGCTAAAGCGTACCATAGTCGGCTGGTCGATAGGGAGCCACTTCGCAGTGGCTCCCATCGCCCTACGATGACAGCTTAGCTAATCTGCCGCTCTCATTGAAATTGGCGACTGAAAATCGCTCGGCTTGACCGCGATCACCGAACAGCGAACTTGTGGCAGCAATCTTTCTGCGGTATTACCGAATAACAGTCCGTCGATTCCGCTGCGAGCTATTGTCCCCATTACGAGCAGATCAACATCGATCTCCTCGATTTGCTGGAGTAGCACAGTGGCGGCTGCACCGGCAGCAATATGAATCTGAGCAGCCGATTTTAACTCGAATCGCTCGAGCTGCGACTCAATGGTTTGCCTAGCCTTCTGAATCGCATCGTCGCCTTTTGACGCAAATACAGTGGTAGGCGTTTTGGCATCGATGTTGACTGCTTCCAATGCATGGACCACATGTAGCGGGGCATCGTGCAATTCTGCCATCGACGCCCCCAGTCCAAGCGCTACAGTCCCCACTTCGGTCAAGTCGTGCGCTACGAGAATCGCTCCATGTGAAGTAGAACGAGGCGGGTGGGTGATCCACACAGGACAGGGGCATTTGCGCAGCAGCTTCATTCCGGTACTGCCAATGAAGAGACGCTCGAGTGCACCTCGTGCTTTGGCGCCCACGATGACTAGATCGACTCTGTTATTCAGCACTTGTTGAATAATTTCGAACCAACTCTTCCCAAAAGTTACCTTCGCACGGGCGGTGATTCCGCGCTGCTCGGCACGTTCAACGAATTGTGCAAGAATCCGCCTTGCACTCGTGACGATCGTCGTTTCCATGCCCGAATCTTCTTCAATCATGTACTGGGCGTGGTAGCCAATATCCAGCGTGTAGAAAAATTCCAAGTGAGCGGAATTCAACTCAGCGAGCCAAATCGCACGATCCACTGCAGAACTTGTCGAAGGCGAAAGGTCATCGTATACCAACTTGTCGCCACTAGAGAGATCGACGCCAACAAGGATGTTTTTGAAACTATGCATAACTTTTAATTCCCTCCACTCGCAACCGATCGAATCGTAAGTTGTGGCGGTCTGTGAACCGCCAAACGATTATTCTCAGCGTTGCTACGTTAGCCGATAATGCCACTGAACATGAGACCGACAGCATAGGCGAGCCCGGCGGCTCCCCCGCCGATTAAAAGTGTCTCTAATCCGGCTCGGTACCAGGATTCATCGACAAACCAGGACTTACCCGCCCCAACGACAAAGAACGCCAGGCCGGTGAGTATGGTACTCATCACAAAAGGATTTATCGCAATTGAGGGGAACACGAACTGCACTAGAAAGGACATCAGCGGAATCAATCCGATGAGTATGAATGCTCCTAGTGTTGTAAGCGCCGCACGGACGGCTGATGGGGACTCCAAAGAGAGACCGAGTTCTTCTACAAGCATGGTGTCAACCCACCTCTGTCGATCTGCGGTAATAACGTCAACGACGTGTTCAAGTTGCTCGCCCTCGAACCCTTTGCCGGCAAATATCTGCCGAATCTCTTCCCTTTCCCCTTCGGGATACTGGGCGATTTCATGCTCTTCTGCTCTCCTGGCCCGCGCGACAAGTTGCTCCTCGGTTTTGGTTCCCAAGTAGTTGCTCGCAGCCATGCTGAAACCATCTCCGACCAGATTCGCCATTCCGAGTACGATCACCACGCCGGTGGACAAGCCCGCGCCAGCTACTCCAGAGACCACGGCAAACGTAGTCACTGTGCCATCAATCGCACCATACACAAAGTCGCGTAGGTAGCTGTGATCTGTAGGCGTTGCTAAGCGATGGCGAATTCGCTCGGGAGTGTGCGCACGAGCAAGGGTTGCACGATCCGGTGGAGTTTCCGTAGCCCAAGTTACCATCCTGTATTCTCTTCCTATATCTGATTAGATTTGTTAGGTAGTTTCGAGTTCACTAGGTTCGATATGGTACTTCTCGATGAGCCGATAGAGACTTCGTCGACTTACCCCCAATGCCTTGGCACTGCGTAGTTTGTTCCCGTTTTCCTGTTGGAGCGCCTGCACGAGGCGAGCCCGCGTTAGAGAGGCCAGGTCTGCACTGGCATCGCCAAGTACCTGGTTGTTGGTCGGTTCCTTGTTCAGCACTTCCGGTGGGAGATTTTCTTTTCGTAAGACCTCATCGTCGGCGAGCATCTTCGTACGCTCAATCGCATTGATGAGTTGCCTCACATTTCCCGGCCAAGAGAAATGTTTGATCGCATCGAGGCAAGCTGGCTCAAGTTCCCAGGCGTCCCCGCTGAAATGCTCGGCTAGTAGCTGAAGGTCCCCGTTGCGCTCTCGCAGGGGCGGGATCACGATCGTCATTATGTTGATTCTATAGTAGAGGTCCTCGCGGAAACGCTTGGCTTCCACTTCTTGGGCCATATCTCGATTGGTGGCAGCGATGACGCGAACATCCACGCGGCGTTCTTTGAGTGACCCCACCCGTCGCAATGATCCATCTTCCAGCACCCTTAACAACTTGGGTTGCAGAGGAGGGGCAAGTTCGCCAATTTCGTCGATAAACAGAGTGCCCCCATCGGCTACCTCGAAGAGTCCAGGTTTGGCACTCGTGGCGCCAGTGAAGGCCCCCTTTTCATGCCCGAATAGTTCACTCTCCAAGAGTTGCTCGGGCAGCGCGGCACAATTGACAACCACGAGGGGTTTATCGGCGCGACTACTTGCCTCGTGGAGTGCTCGCGCGACCAATTCCTTGCCTGTGCCACTTTCTCCCTGGATGAGGATCGGTTTGTCGCTAGGTCCCGAGCGATCAATCAGCCGGTAGACTTCCTGCATCGCAGGCGAGTCACCGATCATATGATGTGTCGGCGCGTTTCGCCTAGACAATGCTCGCAGTTGACGATTCTCTTTTCTCAGAGATGATGATTCCGCAGCCTTGAGGACAACCGCCTTCAACTGTTTCATGCGGACCGGCTTGCTGAGGAAATCGTAGGCGCCGAGCTTCATGGCTTCGACAGCTTTTTCGATCGTCCCTTCACCAGTAAGCAGAACGATTTCGCCTTCGATATGGTCTGATTTGATTCTTTCCAGAAATTCGATGCCGGACATTCCGGGCATAACCATGTCTAGGACCACAACGTCGAATACTCGCTGATCCAATTTTTCTATCGCAACTTCTGCACTTTCGGCTTCTCGTACCTCATGCCCCAGTTGTCGAAAAAAGTTCGCCATGCCGCTACGCAATTCATCGTCGTCATCAACAAGGAGTAGCTCTAGCTGTCTTTCGTTGGTCATTGGAATCGTCCTGGGCTAGTTAGCGGCAGCGCCATGTTCCATATATGACGCAAGGGTTTCGGCGTAGTTGGCTCTCTCAAATACATTAGGAGCATGGTACTTGTCTCGACTCATCGTGCCAATAATCTGGCGAACGGATTGATACTCGTGCACGGTGAGCCATTCTACCATGTCATCGTAAAGTTGCTGCAGGTGTGCGGCCCCTTGCTTCAGTAAGACGGACGTCACCATGACGGTGTCCGCACCGACCGCTAGCGCCTTGAGTGCATCCAGTGGGGTGTGATAGCCGCCGCAGGCAGCGAGCGAGCAACAGGAAAGCTGATCTCGTAGGATTCCCAGCCAGCGCAGCGAGAGGCGCGTTTCACAGGGTTGGCTCAGCTCCAGATGCGGATCGATCGAATGATTCTCAAGATTGATTTCTGGCTCAAGAAACCGATTGAACAGCACTAGTCCGTTGGCCCCCGCGTCCACAACTTGTCTAGCGAAATAAGGTAGCGAGGAGAAGTACGGACCTATTTTCACGGCTACAGGCAACTGAGCTTGCTCGCTCACGGCTGCCACGACGTCCAGATATCTCGCCTCGACAGACATACTTGAAGCGCTCGGATCGACTGGCACATAGTGCAGGTTGAGCTCGATCGCATCCGCGCCCGCACTTGCGATTCGTCTTACTTGCTCCACCAGATGGCTGGGGGTTACTCCATTCAGACTGCCGATGATTGGCATCGATACTGCGCTGCGAGCGTGTTCCACGAGGCTGGCATAGCTATCGGCCCCGCTGTTGTATTGTTTCAAGCAGGGAAACTCTGCGAGTTCAGTGGTCGCTTCGGGTGGTTGACCTTCACAGAGAATCTGCTCCTCAAACAGTGAAGGCAAGACTGCCGCGCCGGCACCATGCGATTCCAACTGGCGCAGCACGTCTGGCTGTCCAGTGCACGGGGACGCCGAGGCAATGAGAGGGCTTTTGAGAGTGAGCCCGAGGTATTCAGTGGTAAAGTCGATACTCATGATTAGCGCTCCTGATTGTTCACTGAATGCTTTCACTGCATTCAGACACTAGTCGACATAGACTTCCTGTTGTTGCAATCATGCCAGATCACATCTTTGCGTCACTTTGTTCCGCTCATGATGAGGCCACTCCACTTCTGTCGCGAACTCACGTGCAAATTCTTCTACCTCTTCCCAGTTGGTGTATTCGTAGTTCCGTGACGTGTCCGTATCCCCGCCAGCACGACCAACAATGAATCGCATGAGCCACCGCTTGAGCAGACCGTATTCCTGGTAGAGGAGCGCGCCAGCGAAGATTGCCCGCATCGAGGGGCTCCAATACGTTTGCGCCAGGAACTCTTCCAGGCACCGCCAGGCATCGCTTCTTTGTTCATCATCGCCTGCCGCTGATAGACTCACCGAAAAGAATGCTGAACTCCACTGGTTGAGTTGGTCGAGATTTCGCTCCACGAATCTTGCCAGATGACAAGAATGCTTACCGCCATAAATTGGGCCGCCGAGTACCACTCCATCGAATGGCTCGAGCACACGATCGTGTGCCAACTGTGCGACTTCGCACACCTCGACTTCGACGCCGCAGCCTTGGACAATCTCGCCAATGAGCTCCGCAATTCTCCTCGTGTGGCCGTCGGTAGTGTCAAAGACGACGAGTATTCTAGACATCCGTCCGCTCATTTCTCCACGAGTGATCGATACGACGTCTTAACATGCATCTTCGATGCCATTCCCCTCACTACTAACTGATATTTACAGCAAGGCTCTTTGTCGGCAGAAGTCACGACAAGCCAATGCCTCCGCACCTATTCTGGCACATGGCTTGCGGCGTTTCGGCCCTAGGCAAAAAATCGTTTGGCCTCAACAAGGTGAACCAACCATGTATGATGACATCGTTACTCATGAAGCCGTTGAGCTCATGCGCGTCGAGCACGAACAGCTACGGCAGCTATTGAAACAAATTGGTGCAACGCTTCAGGGAGACAGTCGCCAGCAGGCGGAGATCGATCGGCTCATGGGTCAGCTCTCTGAGCTAGTCGAGAGTCATTTCCGCCATGAAGAAGAGGGCGGCTACCTGAAGACCGCCTTAGATCGGGCTCCGCATTTGGCGGCCAAGGCGGAGAAACTCAATGACCAACATGCAATGCTTCTTGAGCAGATAGACAAGCTCGGCATGCTTGTCCATTCTGGCGTCGAGTCACCCGCTTGGTGGGCGCGTGTGGAAACGGACTTTCATCAAATTGAGGTGAACATGCAGCACCACGAGGAAGCCGAAATCGATCTGCTGCAGAAGGCTTTTACTGAAGATATCGGTGGCGGTGATTGATCGGCTAAGGGAAATGATCTCAACTGTAATTCGCAGCCTCAGGTTGCCTCTGTTAACGCCTTCACTCTTGCCAAGAATCGCTGCATACTCCTTCTTAGCTCCTCGTGTTTTTCCCTTTCCTTGATGTGGCTGGCCGCCTGTTCTTGGTGACGACAGGTCAGTCGTTCTTGCACATCCATTCTGCTTTCGCCCCGCTCGTAGGTCCACAAGCACGCCTCGTGCTCGGCAAGAACGCGTTCATTATCGTTGATTGCGAGCACGTGGTCTGCCACGGCCGAACTAGAGGCCTGCACGGACTTCTCAAGTCGCGTCAGCTGTTCCATCGCGGCCGTGATTTCGCGTTGCCAAGTATCGGCCTCGCTGCGCCAGCGTTGATTCTCCTCGTGCCAGCATTGATGCTCATGCTGCATCGTTGTGATTCGATTGCTAAAGGTTTCTTGGCTCATGATAGTGGCTCTGCCGCAAGTTAGGCTGCCCCCGCGAAACATCTTTGCTCGACAATTGCGCGAACACTAGTGTGGCTGTGCAATGCCTATGCCAGTTCCGCCGGGACATAGGAGTGACACTGCTCGGGCCGAGTGATCGGGATGTTCTATCTCGACGAAGGACGAGTAACACTCTGCGCGAATTCGAACAACAGCTGGGATTTCGCACACAGCACTAGGAACATCGCTACCCTCGCAATGTCTCTCACCCCGCCGCCTCGCTTAATCTGACGTTTATCATCGAGAATTGGCACCAACTTTGCGAGAGATACTGAATAGCCGGAGGTTGATTCCGGCACCCTGACGAGGGAGAAATATCATGATACGGAACTTGGTCAAAGCGAGGTTCCTCAATTCGGAGTCGTACCTGGAGAACCACTTGAGCAAGACGGCACGAGATCTTGTTCAGCTAGTAGGAGATGTGGAAACTCGCGTCGTGTTCGCCGAGAGCTGTACTCACGGCGAGGTATCGGTTGCTTTGGGAAGGGCACGGGGCGTGGCCGCCTTTTGGCAAGTATGCCCGGACGCCTCACAGCTCGGTCAGCCATTGATCTCTTTGTGATTGGACGAGTTACCGAGGACGCACATCCCTTCCTACAGGATTCACTGAAAAAGCTCCAATCGGTGACGCACCCTCGTAACGCAAACTTAACGACAACCCCATCAAAGAGGAGAGCACCTTCGACTGCATCTAACAGTAAAATAAGCGATCCAGGTTAGTCTGGGATTCTACTTCGTCGCCATGTCGTATTATTATGCCTTGCTCCTCTGAAAGATCGAGTGCAATATGGACTACGCTGCATTAAAGCGATTCTTCCTGAAAGTTTTTTTGGGATTCCTGGGTATCACTGCAGCTATAGCGATCGTCTCTGTCTTGAGTGGCGAGTTCGGTAAGCTTCAAGAGAAAATCCTCGTCACCTGTTTCGCCGTCTCTGCATCCAGTATCTGCTCGATGGCTTGTGCTGCGTTTATCGAGAGGAAGCGGCAGGTGGGACTGGGTCTAGCGGGCATCAGTTTGTCCATGGTGTCCGCAATCATCTTGATCGTCGGTGTCTGGGCAGAAATTGCTAGTGACGATTATTGGAAAACATTGATTACTTTCACCGTTGTCGCAATTTCGTTCGCCTACACATTTCTGCTGATGCTGCCGAGCCTGGTTGAGAAGTACAAGTGGATCCAAGTAGCCTTCTGTGCCAGTGTTGCTGTGCTTGCTTTACAAATCATCATCGCAATTTGGGGAGAGATTCAGGCGGAGAGCTACTACCGTGCTCTGGCGGTCATCGCAATTCTGGTTGGACTTCAAACTCTGGTTATTCCTATCCTCTCGCGACTGTCCGACAGCACTGAAATACTTCGTGAGCAGCTCATTTTAGAGCGATTGTCTGACGACATTTATCGAGATGCGAGCGGGAGAAAGTATCGATTGCAAGAAGTTGAAAGTGAGCATTAGAGGCCACCTTCAGGCTAATGCTCGCGCGCACGGATCTGCGGGCTACCTCAGCGAACTCTTCAGCCGCATGGCCTGAGTGTCTACGACAGAGGCTTAGTGGTAAGGAGGGTAACCGGTAGGCTCGTACTCTCTGATCGTATAGTGTGATTGTAAAAATGCGACCAGATCGATTAACTCAGTTACGGTCATCACATCATTGTAATTTTCCATCAGTGATTCACCTTCTTCGGTTGCAATCTGGTCGGGCTTATATCGACTCGCCAATTTGTGAGAGGGATTGATGATCGACGTGACTAACTCGCCGTAAGTCTTGATTCGTGAGACCTCGCCACCCAGTTTTACTATGGTCTGATCCGGCTTTTCGCTATCGGGCACCGTAACTCCTGAAACGGTGTGGCATTCGTAGCAGTGGAACTGCGTGAACAACACCTCGCCATGCTTGGCGTCACCATCTGGTAGCGTGAATCCTTTCGAAGATTTCGGATCGGGAGAGCACCCGGTCGACATAGCGACGAATGCAAGAAATGAGGTCAGACCTAGAAGAACTTTTTTCATCATTTTGTCCCCGTAACTTGTAGCTGGCAACAAATGGTTGTGACGCCTCAGCTCTAGCGTTCTCGCAAGTTACATGCCGGACAGTATGAGGTAGAAAGCCTATCGCTAGGGGCGGAGAGTTGTGCGTGCTCGCACACCGATGTGCCTATACGCCCTCTTCATGTGGTTCGGATTGTCCAAACCCTTGATGGCGTTTCGCAAAACGACAATCCCGGCGCATGATTTGCTCATTCGCGTGTTAGGAGAAGTTGTTGTGTTCGCTGCTCGGCAAAATCGAATCATTGTGGAGTTAGAACAATGACAGTCGAACAAACGCGAAATGTCATCGAACAGGTGCGCCGTTTCCACCAGTGGGCGAGCCAGTACTATCACCGCTTGGCAGATTCAACACAGCGCGATCTAGCCAAACTACTCCTGGAGTACATGAGTGGGCACGAGCGCCGGCTAGCGGATTGCCTCGACGAATATGAGGCAGAGGCACCTACAAAGATACTGGATACCTGGCTGATCGAACCTGGAGGCGGCAGACGCGATGAAGCGACTGCAAGATGACGAATCTCATGCGGACATGACAGTTGATGAGATCATTGGTCTGGGAATTCGCCTCTCGAAGTGCGTCATTGGAGTCTATGAGAGTGTGGCTGAGTCGAGCGAACCTGAATCCGTTAAAGACGCATTCGCCAATCTGCTGAATCTAGAGCAAAAGGCCCTAGAGCAATTTGCACGGGACGCGGGTCGACTTGCCGATCTCTAGGTCCCATCAGAATACAGCTCGTTGCATCTATCTACACTTCAGATTCTGGGAGCATCTTCTGCCATCTCATCACAAGGCGCGATTCCTACGTTGACTGCGGGACCCGCTAAAGCCACTTGCAGTTCTTGCCGCGGCTCTTTGGGCATACGCTCTAGCCGGGCGATTCCGCCGATGGGAAGCAGGATGATATCTCGCGTCTTGATCCCAAATCTCATTGCAGTGCGGGCGTGACCATATTCATGGAGCACCACACAGCCAAACACAGCTAAGATCAGTCCATCAGCATACAACATCTCTAAAATGGTTCGCCCATGGGACACCTTGGTCACGACGATCCAGAGGAGCAGGACAGTTAAAGACCACTGCACAAAAACATTGATCCCACCAATTTGGCCAATTTTGATAGAGGGCTTCATCACTGCCTTTCCCGGTTTTCGATACGAATCGAGTTTGCTCTGGAAACCTAAGCAAAATCTCGTAATGGCATCTCTTGTGCCAAGCCTGTCCGGTGACGCAGCGGGTTAGCTCTGGCACCTGATTTGCATTAGCGATAGATCAGAACCAAGACTGATTCGAGCTTCATATGGGAGAAATGCCATGTTGATTCACGATTGGCTGATTGAAACCAAAGCCTCCGATATCATGGTGCGGAAACTCGTAACTGCGCGAGTGGATCAGTCGCTCGCTGAGATCGCTGGCATATTATTGCGCGAGCAAATCTCTGGATTGCCCGTTCTTGACTCTAATGAATCCTGTGTCGGGGTCTTTGCTGTGAGCGATGTCTTGCGTGCAGAACAGCAGACCGACGAAGAGCGGAGAGAACTACTAACCTCTGACTACTTTACGTCGGGTTTAGCTCTACCAGAGAGCGTATACCGGGAAAAACTTGAGGAATTCCGAGACCAACTAGTCCCCGCTGCCGAGCAGCCGATCAAGCGGTATATGACGACCGATCTGGTCACTGTTTCCACCAACTCGCCGCTGGAAAAAGTTATTCAAGCTATGGTGGACGCTCACTTGCACCGAGTCCTGGTAACCGACGAAGGCGGACGTTTAGTAGGTATCGTCGCGACGATAGATGTGCTCGCTGCCTTTCTGCGCGGAGGAAGCCGGGGAGAAATGTCTAGCGAGGCAAGACATCTTCAGAAAGAGCACCATCTCTAATGCACTTGCCTATCGATTGCTGACCTGCGCGCTCCAAATCAGCACAGTAGCGGGCGATCAAGCACACCGAGAGAGCTGCCCAATTCGCGTGACTAGCAACTCTCGCTAGATGCATGGATTGATTCATTGCTTATACGTCTGGCACTCTTTTTGCGGATAAGGATTGGCAAGAAGTTCGTTTCGCCTATTTGGCGTGCCCATGGTGATTTGCAAATGCAGGAGCGAGGATGATGAACCACCAGAATCAAATACGAAGATCATTCAATAGGTATTATTTAATTTACCCATTGATTGCCATGGTACTAGCTTGGTACTACCAAGCAGGATGGGCCCAAACTTTGGCAGGCGAAACCACAGCAGTAAACTCGAAGGAGATTGATAAAACGCAATCCGTAGAAGTATTGGTTGAACCAGAGTTGGGAATTGTTGCTGCTCCTAGCCCCGGGATCGGAGTCTTGATCAAGACCGTCTTTCTGGGTACACCGGCCGATCACGGTGGGCTCCGCTCCGGCGACTTTTTAATGGCGATAGACGAGCAACCACTTTCATATCCAGCTGACTTCTATGCATTTCTTAAGCAGCAGAAACCTGGGGAATCGGTCAAACTGCAGATTTGGCGCAATGAAAGAGAGTTTTCAGTCGAAGCAATCCTGGCGGAGGGAACTCTCAAATGGTCGACCGAGCGCCAAGCATGGGTGGGTATCGTGCTCGGAGATGGTCCTTCTACTCCACCTGTAGTGCGTCGTGCCTTACCGAGTAGTCCCGCGGCAGAGGCTGGCTTGCAAGCTGGCGATGTCGTCCTCCGCTTCAACGGTGCGAACGTTTCAACGAATCAGGAATTGATCGAGCTGATTGCCGAATTGCCGGCGTACAGCCACATTGCACTTGGGATTCGGCGGGGAGAGACCGAGCAAGAGATTAAGGTCGCAACGAGCTCCCGCTTCGATGCACCATGGGGATGGCGACATGGCGCTCTTCACCACATCTTCGATGACTTGCACTTGCAATGGGAGAACTTGCCTGAACATGATCACTATCAACAGCGTTTTCACGATTGGCGTCAGCAGATCGATGAAACCATGTTGCGTTTGCGTGGTGATGTCGAGCGACTGCGAAAGGAGCTGCTCGTCCGCGTTGAGGGCTTGCCAGCTAAGGAGCGAGACAAACCCGATTCTTCCAACGACCGTGGCGCCACCAACTCAAATAAGGATGCTATCCGTTCGGCACGCCGCGCAGCGGCAAACGTCCAGCAACTCTCTATTCCTATACGATCAAGAACAGAAATTCCCGCAGCAAATTCTCCAAAGAAAAAGCAGAAGGCTGGCCTGACGAACCGTTTCCAATATTATGGTGACTACTATCGAACCGCGCAATTACCTCAGCGTACCTCTCGCGACTATCAATCAAGCTATCAACCGCGACAATACCATACATCCTATCCACCAGCATGGCGGCCGTATTACTACTATCATTACTTTCCGGGTGACGTCTACTACGGCCGGACGCTCTATGAATACGATCCGCGACTGGATGTCGAGCGTCGCGCCTACTTATGGGGTCAAAAAACACATTGAGAATTGCGTCTGAGCTCGACTAGCGGAACTCTTCTGAGAGTGTACGTGGCCTGTGCTGCTACTACAAACAGCGGACCTGCATCGCCTCTGCATAGCTAGTCGTTCCATTTAGAACCTTCAGCAGCGCGTCGTAGTCTATGCTCTTCACTCCGATGGATCGCATGATCTCCCGTAGTTCCTGTTCAGATGCCTGCCGTGCAATTGCTTCTCGAAGTGCGTCGTCTATCACGGCGACCTCAAAGATTCCCACGCGTCCCCGATACCCGGTTTCACGGCACTGAGGACAGCCTCTCGGAACGGCGACTTCTGTGACTGGCTCGATGTTCAATTCTCCGAAACGGGTGACCAATTGGTCGCTGACGGGCTTCAGGTTACAACAATCTTTACAGAGCCGACGCACTAGCCTCTGATTGACAACACCTCTTACATTCTCAGCAAGGGACCGGTTGTCCAAGTGCAAATCGCGGAGGGTAGTCACTGCCGACGCGACGTCGCGCGTGTGCAAGGTGCTGATGACATTTTTTCCGGAACTTGCGGCCCGCATCGTAATTTGCGCTGCCTCCTCGTCACGTATCTCTCCGAGAAAGAGGATGTCGGGATCCATACGCAGCATGGTGCGGAGGCCACTGGTGAGAGTAATCCCGTGGCGACTGTCGACACTCATCTGACGCATGAATGGCGACTCAAACTCAACTGGATCTTCTACCGAAACGATATTCTGCTGGTGGTCTCTAAGCGTCCGGAGCATCGAGTAGACAGTGGTAGTCTTACCTGAGCCAGCGGGCCCCGTAACCAAAATGAGCCCTTCTGCATTTTGCAGTATCTGTTGGATCGATTCATAGGAATCTTCTGTGAAACCCAACTCGATGAGAGGCAAGTGGACGCGCTCGCGATCGAATAGACGAAGAGCAATCGCCTGGCCGCCTGCGACTGGTGCCGTTGTGAGTCTCGCTTCAAACTGCGACAAATTGACGGGTAGCTGTAGTCGGCCCTCCTGCGGTTGAAACGGATCGGAAATATCCAATCGCGCCAGGTTCTTCAATTGATGAATGAGGTGTTCCGCGATGTCCTGGTCAAGCTCGCAGTACGATTCCAAACGACCATCAATGCGAAATCGCACCTGATACTTCTCGCCATCCGTAGGATCAAGATGGATATCGGTGGCCCGAAGTTGCGATGCTCTCTGGATGAGATCGAGGGCTGGAGTCGTTTCCGGCGAAGCACTAGATTCTATAGTTGTTGGCACGTCCGAAGTCGTTGCGGAGCTCGTGCCTGGTTGCCCATCGGAAGAACGCAGCGTCAACACTGGACAGGGCGCTTGGCGCAGTACTCGTTCTGCCACACTACCCAGGAGCAGATGTCCGACGCCACCTCGTCCACGAGTACCCATGACGATCAGGTCAATCGCATGTTCAGCAGCATAATTGCAAATCACAACGTGAGGCAGTCCTTCGCAAACATGACGATGAATCTTGCGCTCGAGCTCAGTTTCTGCAGGCACACATTGGTGGAGCTTGCTAGTAGACTGCCGATTTCGTTCGTTAATCGTGCTCGCACTCTCGATCGCGAGATTCCCGGGCGGAATCACGTGCAGCAGATGTAATTCGGCATCTTCGGTATCAGGCAGACCGAGAGCTAGAGTCAGTGCATTTTGACTGTAATTGCTGAAATCGATTGGAACGAGTATCTTCTGTGCAAATTGCGGAATGTCGTTGGTCATTTCGTTGCTCACAAGCATTGCAGTATCTGGGCCAATTCTGCGCCTCTAAAGAGTTCAGCAGCAATCCACGTGGCAAGTTCCCAAGCAAGCCGAACCTGAAATCGCACCATGTTCGATATACAGGGGATTCTGAATTCGCCAGCTTACTCGTTCAACCTATACTCGATCCATTTTTCAATCGCGTGTACGAGTTCTTTGGAGTGGGTGAGTTTAGCAAATGAAATTGCCGCATCGTCTAGTGCCGATGTGCAATCAGGAATGGACTCGCCTTCAAATTCATCGAGGTTACTGCGTATTTCGTCCAACACGTCGATCCATTCGATGGCCGCCTTGGCCGGGTGACTAGGATCGTCTCCGAAATTGCGTGCCTGTTCCCAATGCACGAAATTCAACCAACATTCCCAGGTCGATGGTTGTATCCCTAGCGAAATCGCGCGCTGAAATACGTCAAATGGAGTTTCTATGACTGCTGACTCTGTGTTCATAGGTGGCTCCGTCAATACTCAATAGGTTGCTATGCCCCGCGATCGTCCTTCCGCCGGAGTGACTTACCAGTATTTCTCGTAGTAGATATTTCCCTGACGACCCGGTTTGTGTACGCGGAATCCGTGTTGCTCCAAGAGTGGAACCATTCCCGGAACCTCTCGGGCATTTGTATTCGCGTTCCGATCGGAAATTCCGATCATGTCCGGGCTTCCACAGAGAAGCACGTGCGTGTTCCGCGCTGAAAGTTCGCAGCCCGTCTGCACAGAGAAGTCCTCAGATACTAGAAAGTCCTGCAGATACTGTTTGCCAACATAGTCAGGACGCGTGTTGTCCGAATTTTCTGGCTCGCGGGTAGTGAGCGGGATGTAGCGATAGTTCTTGAAGGTTTGCTCCAGCAAGCGATGTTGCTCGATATATGCCAAGTCCTTTCGATAACGAACACAAGTCATGCACACCACCGGCCCACGATGGCCCCTGCCAAGCAATTCCGTAACCATTGCGTTGTGCGGAGCCTCCCCCGTGCCCGTGGCAGCGAACAACACCTGATCGTTTGCCGACAGAATCGGAAGTGTGTAGCGACCGAAGGCACGGGGACCGAGAAACAGGCGGTCACCAAGTTCGAGCTGGAAAAGCCGGGGCGTCAGAGCAGGCGGATGGTCCGCTTGGCGGACCAGTACGATGTAGAACTCAAGCTCAAATCCATCATTTGCCAGTAGCAACCTGCCTTGATCATCTAAAATACGGCAGCTGATTGAATAAGCGCGTTTCACGAGCTTTTGCTGCCGATTGCTAGGAATCACTTCAGCTTGAGTCTGAGTGACTCGTGGCTCCCAATAGCCCAAACCCAACACAGCATACTGTCCCGCTTCAAACTTCAGGGGTGGGCTGTCAGGTCGCACGCGTAGAATCATCAAATCAGCATGAACCTTGGTCAGGCCAACAACAGTCGCGTTGTAGTGTCGCTCGCGAAGCAGCGAAATGTCCTCGACAAGTTCTACCAACTTCATGACTTATCTTCTCTTTGACGCGCTGAACTTTTTCTGCGACCGGTCATCCGGCTGTAGCTATTTGCATTATTCTCAGAGCAGATTGCGCGCCAAAGCAATCTCTGCCGCGGCTTCTAGTGCGTGGCTGTGCGGGTGAGCGAATCCGCACAGCCAGCAATCTTGGTCAGCGAATCGTGAGCTGACGCTGGGTAATTTGGCTGGACTCGGGTGTCACACCTCACCGTTGAACTCGGAACGTGAATTGCGTATCCCAAACTAGCGTTCGATCCTCCCGAATACCTAATTGAATAATTCGGAGAAAGTTTATATGAAAGGCGACATTGGCTCGGGAAAGTACAAGGGGCAACTAACTGGGCGTGTGTATCGACATCAAAGCGAACCGCTCGTTGAGGAATCTGCTGCACGTCATGGACATAGCCTGTGTGCGGTATTGCCTGTATTGCAAGAGATCGCATCAAGGCGAGGTGTGCTTAAACCTGAAGACTTGGGAGCGACTGCAGAGGCGATTGGGACGCATGATGCGCATGTAGCGGGCGTTGCGTCTTTCTACTCGATGCTTCCCGACTTTAAGAAAGTTTCGGGAGACACGATATGCGCGACGCCGATTCGTGTTTGCGATGGACCTGTATGTATGCTTCACGGTGCCCGTCAGATAGAGGACGGCCTGGAATCAGAAGTAAGTGATGATAAGCACTGGTGCGTGCAGCGAACGAGCTGTTTGGGGCTTTGTGATCGAGCACCAGCAATTCTCGTCGGAAGTGAACCGTGTGGCCCAATGAATAACCGACGTATACCTGCAGCACTAGCAGGTTGGCGGGGAAATGCCCTCGACTATGATGAGCCCATCGTGGGAGAACGGCGCGTAGCCATGGCTCGAGTTGGCCAAATCGATCCGGCATCTCTGTCAAGTGCCATCTGTGCAGGCGCCTACCAAACACTGAAAGAGGCAATAGCCAAGAATCCAGCGGAGATTCTGGATGAGGTTAAGCGATCCGGTTTGCGTGGCTGTGGGGGAGCGGGCTATCCAACTGGTCAAAAGTGGCAACTCGTCGCCCAACAAAACTCACCCACGAAGTATGTAATCTGCAATGCCGACGAATCAGAACCTGGTGCCTACAAAGACCGCGTTCTCATGGAAAATGATCCGCACTTGGTATTGGAAGGCATGGCGCTAGCCGGTTTCGCTGTGGGGGCCCGTTCGGGAATCATCTACGTGCGTGGTGAATACCAACGCAGCGCTGAACTGCTCGAACAGGCGATCGAAAAGGCGAACCATTCAGGCTACCTCGGTGAGCACATCAACGGATCTGATTTCTCATTTCACATCGCTGTGCACCGAGGTGCTGGAGCCTACATCTGCGGCGAAGAGACGGCACTACTCGAATCGCTCGAGGGCAAGCGGGGTGAACCACGCTTGCGACCGCCCTATCCTACTCAGCATGGTTATTTCGGACAGCCGACCGTGGTGAATAATGTGGAAACCCTCTGTATGATTCCCGCGATTTGCCAACACGGAGGATCTTGGTATTGCGATATTGGCTCTCCGGATGCTCCGGGCACGAAGCTATTCACACTCAGCGGGCACGTTCGACGACCGACCGTATTCGAGTCTCCGCTACGTGTAAGCCTCCGTGACATTCTTAACCGTGTCGGCCTGGGCATGCGAAGTGGATCGACGTTCAAAATGGCTCTTACCGGTGGTGCTGCGGGCACCTTTGTTCCCGCGACGTTGCTCGATGTGCCAATCGACTTCGAATCAGATTCGGAGGGTGTTGCCTTGGGCTCCGGTGTAATCATCGTATTTGACACGTCAGTCAACGTTCCCGAAGTACTTGAATGGCTACTGCACTTTTTTCGTCACGAATCTTGTGGCAAGTGCACGCCCTGTCGAGAGGGGTCGATTTCGGCACATGAAATCGTGAAGCGGATTGCTCGGCAAGAAGGTCATCACGGCGATGTCGACCAATTGCGCCATTTGGCCAAACTCATGCAGCAGAGTTCATTCTGCGGCCTAGGACACTCGATTGGAACGCCCATTCTCAGCGCACTTGATCACTTCCCAGAGGATTTTCAGCAATGCGGGGCGACTTAGCAAACAACACCCCAGGCGTTCGGATATCAATTGACGGCATGGAATGTGTTGTTGCGCCTGGGTCGGTCGTCTTAGACGCTGCGACTCAAATAGGAGTCGAGATTCCCACGCTCTGCCACCACCCCGACTTGTCGCCAGTCGGTTCATGCCGACTTTGTGTTGTTGAGATCGAAGGACGTAGCGGACAACATCCAGCCTGCGTTGAGCCTGTTGTCGAAGGCATGCGAATAACTACCGAATCCGAAATACTTCGAGATTCACGACGTTTTCAGCTAGAACTGCTACGGTCCAGATACGTCAGCGAGCACGCCACCGAAGATGGCAGTGAGTCTGAGTTCGAACGCTGGTGTCGCGAGTACGATGTCTCACAAACAAGCCCAAGCCGGCGCTATCCGGTCGATTCCGATCCCGACCCGTTCATCCGAGTGGACCTCAATCAATGCATCCTCTGCACCCGCTGTGTTCGCGCTTGCGAGGAGGTACAGGGTAGATATGTGTTGGGGGTAGGAGAACGCGGCGAACATACCAAGATTGTTGCTGGGCTCGACACAAATTTGCTCGACGCACGTTGCGAATCGTGTGGCGCTTGTGCCGCCTACTGTCCTACCGGGGCGTTGTCCGATCGCATGACCGCTGGGCTGGGCATTCCCGATCGCAAAGTCCGCACGACCTGCGGTTATTGCGGAGTAGGCTGCCAATTCGATCTGAATGTGAAAGACAATCAAGTTATTGGCGTAACTTCTGACCCCACCGCACCGGTCAACGGCATGTCACTCTGCGTCAAGGGCCGCTACGGTTACGAATTCCTCAACCATCCCGACCGACTTCAGAAACCGAAAGTTCGCCAGTATCTACTCGAAGGTGTCTCCGCCGAAAATCGTCCCGCCGATCGAGGGCCCTGGGTGGAAGTCGACTGGCAAACGGCACTTTCACTCGTCTCTCAGCGGCTCACGCACCTCCGCAACAGCTCCGGAGCAGATTCTGTAGGCTTTCTGTCGTCTGCAAAGTGCACGAACGAAGAGAACTATCTGCTACAAAAGATGGCGCGCCAATTGATTGGCACCAACAACGTGGATCATTGTGCACGGTTGTGTCACTCGTCGACCGTAGCAGGCTTAGGAATGGCATTCGGCAGCGGAGCGATGAGTAACTCGATGGACGATGTCGCCGACCATGCGGCAGCAATACTAGTCATCGGCTCGAATACAACAGAACAACATCCAGTGTTTGGAGCCATGTTGCGCCAAGCAGTCTTGCGCCGTGGAGCTAAGATCGTTGTCGCCGATCCACGCAAGATCGACATTACCGAGTTTGCCGCACTTCACCTGCGACAGAGGCCAGGTACCGATGTTGCTCTGCTCAATGGGCTAATGAATTTAGCGCTCAAGAATAATTGGCACGACGAAGATTTTGTGCGTGATCGTTGCGAGGGCTTTGATGCTTTTCGAGCAACGGTGGAGGAGTATCCTCCCGAACGAGTCAGCCAGATTACGGGCATATCCCAGGAGCAGTTACAAGAAGCAGCAACAATTTTGTGCACAGTGCACCCGATGGCCGTTATCTGGGCAATGGGGATCACCCAGCATACGACTGGTGTAATCAATGTGCTTTCACTCGCGAACTTGCAGATGCTCCTGGGAAATATGGGAATTCCCGGTGGAGGGGTTAATCCGCTGCGTGGACAGAATAATGTTCAGGGCGCTTGTGACATGGGGGCTCTGCCCAATGTACTGCCTGGATACCAGGCTGTGAGTGATGAACTCGTTCATGAGAAGTTTGCTGCAGCATGGCAAATCGCGCTGGATCAAGAGGCTCGCCAAGTCGAAGAAGGTCCCCCTCGCCAACCTGGACTGACGGTTACGGAGATGATTGATGCTTTGCCATCCAAGAGAATTCGCGGCCTGTATATTCTTGGCGAAGATCCGGCGATGACGGAGCCGGACACGAATCACGTGACAAATTGTCTGGAAAAGGCTGAATTCATTGTGCTCCAAGAGATCTTCCCGTCTGAAACCGCTCGCTGGGCGGATGTGCTGTTACCCGGTGCCGCGTTTGCTGAGAAATCAGGAACCTTCACAAATACCGATCGCCGTATTCAGCCCGTACGACAGGCGATTGACCCGCCCGGTGGCTCGCAGGCCGATTGGATGATTCTCGCAATGTTGGGCAATGAAATCTTACAGCAAGAGAAGCTCACACCAGTTGGTCACCACGCTGCTTGGGACTACCAATCTCCAGTAGCAATTCTCGATGAAATTGCATCGCTAACCCCAACGTATGCCGGTGTCTCCTGGGCTCGTGTCGACGCGGGAGAAAGACTGCAATGGCCGGTCACTTCTGCGGAGAGTCCTGGGACTCCCATTTTACATACCGGTACATTCACACGTGGGAAAGGGCTCTTTCACGCAGTCGATCACCTCCCGCCAGAGGAACTTCCTGATCGTGACTATCCGTTACTACTGACTACCGGACGCGTCCTCTACCACTGGCACGGCGGTGAACTCTCTCGTCGTGCCAGTGGACTGTTGGCTGTTTGCCCGGAGCCTGAAGTAGAGATCGCTCCTGAGGATGCAGCGACTTTCAACATCACCGATGGAACTCTGACTCGCTTGACGTCACGCCGAGGAGAAATGATAGCTCGAGCGGTAGTGACTGGCCGCGTACCGAGCGGCGTTGTGTTTGGAAGCTTCCACTTTCCGAATGCCGGAAATGTCAACAATTTAACCAATTGTGCCCTGGACCCAGTTGCGAAAATCCCTGAGTACAAAGTCTGTGCTGTAGCGTTGGAAAAAGCCTAAAACCCATTGATGAACCCTATGGCAATGAGTGAAGCAATCGAGAGAAGTACTACGAGCAGCGCGTCGGGCTCGACAAGCCAGTATCGTTTTTCTACCCGATAGAGCAGGCTCATCATCGCGATGCAAGTGATGATGATCACGCAAACAGCAGTGATTGCGTGTAAAGGTGTAATCTCCTTCAGCAGCAGTCCTTCACTGTAAAAAAAGTCGACTATTGGCAACATTGCTACATTGAAGCAGTTACTGCCAAAAATATTACCCGCAGCTAACTCGAATGCTCCCATCCGAACTGCTACTAAGGTGGTGATGATCTCTGGCAGCGATGTTGTCAGGGCCACGAAAATCGTGCCCACGAATGTCTTTCCCAAGCCCGTTTCTTCTGCCAGTCGATCAGCGACGTGCGCCAATTCTGGGCCGATGAAAAAGATTGCACCTGCGGCCAGGCAAAAGCTCAGCAGGCTCTTGGGCAGGGATCTGCCCGAAGTTTTCTCACTAGGGCTTGATTCCAATCGCTGAGCAAATCGCCGGTCAAAATAGATCAGTCGTACAGAGAGGAAGTAGGTGGCGGCAACGAACCAAAGAGCGACACCTACCCCAAGTACCTCGATCTGGTAAGGCAGGAGGATGCTTAACAGCACCAAGCTGATTAGTACCACGCTAGTCGTTGCGCTGAGCGCGTGAGCTGCTGAAACGTTTGAAAGGATGTGAACCGAACTGCGATGCCAGAGGTCGATGGTGCCGAGAATCAGTAAGTTAAAAATAGAACTTCCCAACAAGTCGCCGACAGCTAGGTCTGCAGCTCCCAGGCTTGCGGCTTTGCAGTCAATCACTAATTCTGGCAAGCTCGTTGTCCCGGCGAGCAATAGAAATCCCGCCAGCGAGCTTCCCAATCCGGTTAGTGTGCCAATTCGTTCTGCGGTTGATGCCAGAACTGTTCCAGCGACCACGATCAGCAAAGCGAGTGCGATAAATTGTAGGATGATGCTGTACATAGCTTGAGCTCTACTTGCAAAAAAGATACCGATCTTATCCTCGATTCCTTTGTCTTCACTCAGTTTGTGGGATAGGTCGCGCTCGAGTTCCCTGTGCGAAAACGCACACATAGACGGAGTTGCTTAGATTGCAATTCCAGGGGAATAGCACTCTTCGTCGAACTTCGACCTATCGTTGACTGGCACATCTCTTGCTGGTGTCTTAAACGCCCAAGCGATTCCGCCTCACAATCGCCAGTGCCTTATGACATTGCTCGAAAATGACCATGCTGTTCCCCCAGTTGAGTCGGAACGCCTGCACCGCGTCGGGTTTATTGCGACGCGTATCTCCGGCACCGATGGCGTCAGCTTGGAGGTTGGCAAATGGGACGAAATCTTCCAACGGTTGGGATTTGATTGTTACTACATAGCAGGCAAGTCAGATCGTCCTGAAGCGCGATCGTTCATCATCCCCCAAGCTGATTTCCTGGATCCCTATATTGCTGATCTTCACAGCGAATGTTTTGGTCGACGTACTAGGTCAGCCGCATTGAGCAGCAAGCTTCACGAACTGCGAACTACTATCAAGGCAAAGCTGCTTGAGGCAATCAAGGCTTTTGAAATTGATCTTTTAGTCGTTCAGAACGCATTGACAATTCCGCTCAACATCCCTTTCGACGCAGCGATTGTGGAGCTGCTAGCCGAAACTCGAATTCCCTGCATTCTCAATTATCATGACTTTTACTGGGAGCGAGATCGGTTTCTGATCAATTGCGTGGAAGACTACCTCCGTGCGGCATTTCCACCAAGCTTGCCTTACTTGCAACATGTCGTGATCAACTCGCTTGCTGGCGACGAACTCAGCCGCCGGACAGGCCAACCCTACTCGGTGATCCCCAACGTCATGAACTTCGCTCACGGCCCCGATTCGCCTGACGAGTATGCATCGAGCTTGCGGAACGACCTTCGCATAACGGAAGACGAAATCCTAATCTTACAGCCCACGCGCGTTGTTCAGCGAAAGGGTATCGAACATGCAGTGCAGTTGGTATGTCTCCTAGAAGGAAGAAAAGCGAAGCTTGTCGTAACGCACAGTGCGGATGACTAGGGTGATGCTTATCGGCAGCATTTGGAACGCTACGCTGAAAGGTTGGGCGTCGACGTACTCTTTGCAGAGAACGTGATCGGAGCGCAGCGAGACTCCTACAGGGGCGAAGCGCTATGCAATTTGGGATGCCTATCCAGTCGCCGATTTGATTACCTACCCTTCGTCACTCGAAGGATTTGGAAATGCCTTCGTCGAGGCGGTCTACTATCGCAAGCCAATTCTCTGCAATCGCTACACAATTTACCGCACCGAGATTGAGCCACTCGGGTTTCGATCGATCGTTATGCATGGCTTTATCGACCAGCGAGTGGTGAACGAAGTAGTCGAAGTATTGGACAACGAGGAGCTGCGAACGGAAATCGTTGAGCACAACTATAAACTAGCGCGTCGCTACTTCTCTTTTGAACGACTCGAACAAGAATTGGTTGCCATTCTCCGCTCCCTTCAATGCTGAGACTAGGCTGCGCATTGTGCGGGTGTGCGGTTATGCACATCTGGTCAGACTTTCTGCTCTGAAAAGGCGGCGATCTGCAGGAGTGGTCGCCACGGCAGCGGTGTTTCTTTTTGGTACTCAAATTGCAACTATCCAGCCCCGGAACAATAGCCCTCCCAAAGCCTACTTGAAAGGTGCGATAAAATGCCCGCTACTGAGTCAGCTACCGGCTACCTCCGTTGGTTTGATCAAATCGGCCTTGAAGACGTTGGCGTAGTCGGCGGGAAGAACGCGTCACTCGGCGAACTGTATCGGGAGTTGCGTCCTACTGGGGTGATGGTGCCCAACGGGTTTGCGACGACTGCGGCAGCCTACCACTGTCTTCTTGCCGAAACCGGTCTGGATGACTTTATCACCGACACTCTCGCAGAACTCGACGTGCAGGACGTTGAAAGCCTGCAGCGATGCGGGCGACGAATTCGCCATGCCATCGTCTCCGCTCCGCTTCCGGAAGAACTTTCAACAGCGATTGCCAGCGCTTACGCGCAGCTTAGCAGCGAGCTTGATGGATTGCACGATGTAGCAGTGCGCAGCAGTGCCACCGCCGAGGATCTGCCCGATGCCAGTTTCGCGGGTCAGCAGGAAACCTACTTGAATGTGTGTGGCGAAGCCCAATTGCTCGATGCGTGCCGTCGCTGTTTTGCCTCGCTCTATACCGATCGAGCCATCTCCTATCGGGCTGATAAGGGTTTCGACGATCAGAAGATAGCGTTGTCGGTAGGTGTCCAACAGATGGTACGCTCTGACCTTGGTGCATCGGGAGTCATGTTCACCATCGATACCGAAAGCGGCTTCACCGGCCTTGTGTTGATTAACTCGGCGTTCGGCCTAGGCGAAAATGTCGTTCAGGGCACAGTAACGCCGGATGAATTCTATGTTTTCAAGCCAACGCTTAAAGATGGCAAACGGCCGATCCTACGTAAGACGGTGGGCACCAAGCAGTACAAAATGATATACGACACCGGCGGTGGGAAGCAGACCAAGAACATACCAACGCCTCCAGATGAACAACTGCGGTTTTCTATCGGGGATGAGGATATTCTCACACTCGCTCGCTGGGGCTGCACGATCGAAGATCATTACAGCGAAAAGGCGGGCGCAAACCGTCCAATGGATATCGAATGGGCCAAGGATGGAAGAACTGGCCAGCTCTATATCGTGCAAGCCAGGCCCGAGACGGTTCAATCTCGAAAATCTGTCCAAAACTTGGAAACCTATCAGCTGAAAGAAGAAGGTGACGTACTTGCCTCCGGACACGCTGTAGGCGCTAAGATTGCTAGTGGGCGCATCTGCCATATCACTAGTGCGGCAGATCTAACGCAATTCCGCGATGGTCATGTCTTGGTTACCGAGAAAACGGATCCTGATTGGGAACCAGTGATGAAGAAGGCGGCCGCGATCGTAACTGATCGAGGGGGCCGCACCTGCCATGCTGCCATCGTTAGCCGTGAGCTCGGTTTGCCAGCCATCGTAGGCACAGGCAATGGGATGCAACTTCTTCATGACGGCCAGGAAGTCACCGTTTCGTGTGCGGAGGGAGACAAGGGAAATGTGTATCAAGGGCTGCTCGAATTCGACGTCGAGAAAACCTCGCTTGCTGATTTTAAACGTCCGCACACCCAGGTGATGATGAATGTCGGCAGTCCCGAAAATGTCTTTGCACTGGCAGCGATTCCCAACGATGGTGTTGGCTTGGCGCGGATCGAATTCATCATCAATCACTCGGTGCAAATACACCCGATGGCCCTATTGGGCTACGAAGAAATCGCGGATTGGAACGTGCGTCAAAATATAGCGGACCTCACTTTAGGCTACTCCGATAAACCACAGTTCTTCGTCGACAAACTAGCGGAAGGCGTTGCAGCCATCGCGGCGGCCTTCTATCCCAAGCCGGTCATCGTGCGTATGAGTGATTTCAAGACGAACGAGTACGCAAATTTGATTGGCGGAAAGCCATTCGAGCCTGTAGAAGAGAACCCGATGATCGGTTTTCGCGGTGCGTCACGGTACTACGACCCGCGCTATGCCGAGGCCTTCGGGCTGGAATGCCGAGCGATGCGTAAAGTGCGTGAGGAGATGGGGCTCACCAATGTAAAGCTGATGATCCCGTTTTGCCGTACTGTCGAAGAAGGACGTCGCGTACAAACGGCGATGGCACCTCATGGGCTGGAACGAGGCAAGAATGGGTTGGAGCTCTACGTCATGTGTGAGCTGCCCAGCAACGTGTTTAACGCGGCTCAATTCGCTGAAATCTTCGATGGGTTTTCGATTGGATCCAACGATCTGACTCAACTGACTCTCGGCGTCGACCGCGACTCGGAGATCGTCGCCCACGTGTTCGACGAACGGGATCCGGCCGTGGTAACGGCGATTCGGTCAACGATCGCAGCAGCAAAGGCGAACAATCGGAAAATCGGCATCTGTGGACAAGCTCCGAGCGACTACCCAGAGTTTGCCGAGATGCTGGTCGAAGCGGGTATCGACAGTATCTCCCTCAATCCCGATGCAGTACTACAGACCACTGTAAAAATCTGCGAGATGGAAGAGAAATTGCAGGCCAGCACATGACCGCCGAATTGATTGCACCTCCGCAAGTGCAGAAGCAAAACGGATTGCAAACTTGGCAAGATTTGTCGACAGAAGACGTCGCGCAGAGACTAGGTACAGACTTAACTACGGGCCTTACTTCCCGAGAAGCTCAGAGGCGCGAAGAGGTCTATGGCCCCAATACCATTCAAGTGACAGCAGAAACTCATTGGTATCAAGTACTGGCTCGTCAGTTTGTCGATGTCTTGATTGGTATTCTTATGATCGCGGCATTGATCTCATTTGCCGTTGGTGAGCTGACGGATGCAATCACCATACTTGCAATCGTCGTTTTCAACGGCATTTTGGGATTCGTCCAAGAGTGGAAGGCCGAACGGGCCATTGCTGCGCTTAAGCAGATGCTGAGTCCTCAGTGCCGAGTCGTACGCGACGGCAGTGAGCAGCAAATCGCTGCGACTGCGCTGGTGCCAGGAGATGTGGTACAGCTTGACGTAGGTGAGCGGGTGCCGGCAGACTTGCGTCTTGCCGAGGCTGTGAATCTGCAAGTAGACGAATCGGTGCTTACCGGTGAATCTTTTGGCGTCAACAAGCAGTCGGCTGCTGTCGATGCACATGCACCGCTCGCTGAGCGTCTGTCGATGGCTTGGGCGGGGACAGCGGTGACCAACGGTCGGGCAATTGGCATCGCAGTTTCGACCGGTCCCAAAACAGAATTCGGTCGGATCGCAGAACTCACCCAAGCGATCTCTTCAGAGCAGACTCCCCTACAACGAAAGCTTAGCGGACTCGGGCGTCAATTGGGCGTGTTCGCACTGGCAGTTTCTACCCTGGTTGCTGTGACGGGCTGGCTACTGGGCAAACCGTTGCTCGAAATGTTTATGACGGGCGTTTCACTCGCGGTGGCGGTGGTGCCTGAAGGTTTGCCAGCAGTAGTGACCCTGACCATGGCCTTGGGCATTCGCGCGATGGTGCGCCGTAAAGCGCTACTGCGGAGGCTCGAAGCTGCGGAGGGGCTTGGAGCGGCTACGGTAATCTGCACCGACAAAACGGGCACGCTGACCCAGAGTCAAATGACAGCGCAAACAATCTGGATGCCGGCCGGCGGAGTGGAACTTACCGGAGTTGGCTACGATCCCGCCGGTCACTTTGAAGTCGCGGGACAACGAATCGACTATCACGAGCGTAGCGATCTTCGCCGACTTTTGAAATCTGCATTGCTGTGCAACCATGCCAAACTTACGAAAGATGAACAGGGCTGGCATGAAGTTGGCGAACCGACTGAAGCAGCGCTCGTTGTTGCCGCCTACAAAGCATGGCTCGATCCCGATCCGTTACAGACTCCGGTCGCCGAGTTTTCGTTCAACTCCAATCGCAAGCGTATGACCGTAGTGAC
Organism: Bythopirellula sp.; assembly: GCA_965230685.1. GTDB lineage: Bacteria > Planctomycetota > Planctomycetia > Pirellulales > Lacipirellulaceae > Bythopirellula. The sequence goes on along the minus strand of CBDDLO010000002.1, from coordinate 4,766,442 downwards.
GCGTGAACATGGCCAAATGGTAGCCCATGTGAAGGGAGCTCCCGAGGTCATCCTCCCACTTTGCACCACCTGGATGGAGGGCGATAGTCAACGTGAATTGACTCCCAGCGCGATCCAACAAGTGAAAACTGCTTACGAAGCTATGGCAAAACAAGGATTGCGTACGCTCCTGATCGCTCGCCGCGATTTGCCCGACAATTGCAAGCTAGACGAAGACGAAGTGGAGGTGGGACTTACTCTACTTGGAGTCGTGGGCATGAACGATCCGCCGCGACCTGAGGTGCCTGATGCGGTGAAACTCGCGCAATCCGCTGGTATTCGAGTTTTCATGATCACGGGTGATGCGCCAGCTACAGCTCTGGCTATTGGGCAACGTATTGGTCTGCCGGCAACTGGTGCGCTAACGGGTCCTGAGTTGGATTCGATGGATGATGCGCAGCTGAGCGACGCCCTGCAACAGGACGTTGTTTTCGCGCGCACAACACCTGAGCATAAGCTCCGCATCGTCAAGGTTCTGCAAGAGCAGGGGGAAATCGTTGGAATGACAGGCGATGGTGTGAACGATGCACCAGCTCTAAAGCGAGCGGACATTGGAATCGCCATGGGTGTGCGTGGTACAGAGGTCGCTCGCGGCGCGTCTGACATCGTACTCACCGACGACAATTTTAGTTCGATAGTCGGGGCCATCGAAGAGGGACGACGACAATACGACAACATCCAAAAATTTGTCCGCTACTTGCTTTCTTCGAATACCGGAGAAATCGTCGCGATCTTCTTGAATATTGTGCTTGGTGGGCCACTCATTCTCTTGCCTGTTCAAATTCTGTGGATGAACCTGGTAACCGACGGCCTCACGGCCTTGGCGCTCGGCGTGGAGCCAGCCGAAAGTACGCTCATGCAGCGCAGGCCGCGAGATCCGAGCAGTCCAATTCTGAGTCGTCGTGGCATCCTCACGATCGCTGCACTCGGAACCTATATTGGCTTAGTGACTTTGCTGCTCTTTCAGTACTATCTGCGAAGTGGCGATCCGAGTAAAGTCGCCGTTGCAAGCACAGTGGCATTCACTGGAATTATCCTTATTGAAAAAGTAAACGTCCTGAATTTCCGCGCACTCAATTCTCCACTCAACACAGTCGGATACTTTAGCAATCTCTGGATACTAGTAGCTATTTCCAGCACGATTGGTTTACAAGCTGCTGCTGTCTACGTCCCCTTCTTGCAACAAGCACTGCACACTGTGCCACTAGGGCTCAGCGACTGGGCGCTGATAGTTGTAATCTCCATCCCGATTTTCTTAGTTTCAGAATCTGCCAAGTGGGCAACTGGCCGAAGGCAGCGGGCATCTATGGAAACGGAGTGAATTATGCTCTCTAGAGTGACACAACCCTCGACAGCAACCATTCTTCGGTTCTTGAGAGACCCTGGGTCCTATCCTGAAAGGCCCGATTCAGTTTCTGTCATGGAAACGCACATCTCTTGGATCGTTCTTACAAATCAGTTCGCGTACAAACTGAAGAAACCGGTTCGCTTTGAGTTCCTCGATTTCTCAACTCCACATGCACGCGAAGTCGCTTGTGCCGAAGAACTCCGCCTAAACCGTCGCCTTGCACAGCAGACTTACCTCTGTCTGATTGCTATTACGGCAGACGCTCGCGGCCACTTGGCACTGGATGGTGAGGGCCAGCCAGTTGACTATTTGATCAAGATGAGGCGACTACCACGCCAAGTGGCGCTCGACGAAATGATCCGAACAAGAAGGCTCCAGAAATGCCAAATTCGTGAGCTAGTGACGTATCTCGCACATTTCTATCAGCATCTGCCGTCCAAGACGACTGAACCGAGGTTGTACCATAACAATCTGCTTGAACATTGCCTTGCTAACAGAGCTGCACTGCTCAAGTCGAGCCAAGGCGATCAGCAACAAGCCGTCAATCGCATCCACAGCGCGCTGTGCCAGTCACTGTGGCTTGAATTCGAACTATTTGAAAAGCGTGCACGCGAAGGAAGAATTGTCGATGGTCATGGTGACTTGCGTGCCGAACACGTGTACTTGGAATCACCGCCGGCCGTGATCGACTGTGTCGAATTTTCCACTGAGTTCCGCGAGGTGGATGCGGTAGATGATCTGTGCTTCTTGGCGATGGATTGTGATCGCCTAGGAGCGCATCAGGTCGGAGAACAATTATTGACGAAGTGGCAAACAATCAGCGGCGATCAGCCACCCGAAGTGGTTCTAAACTTCTATAAGAGCTATCGCTCTTGCGTACGCGCGAAAGTCGCTTCTCTTTGCCTTCAGCAATCCGACGGCGTGCTGCACAAGCATCACGTTCGACAGCTCCATCAATACTTGCAGTGGGCGGAACACTATGCTGGACGGCTGGGAAAACCCATGCTGCTTCTGGTTGGTGGCCTGATGGGTACGGGCAAGTCGACAGTGGCAAGACAGTTGGCAAGCTCTTTGGCCACCGACATACTCAGTACCGATGAGATTCGCCGTTTGAAATTCGGTGTTAGTAGCACGCCTGCGGCGTATGGCGAGGGTCACTACGCAACTTCTCTACGCGAAAAGGTCTACGATCAATTGCTGCAGCACGCCGCTGCTTACCTCGACAATGGGCAATCCGTTGTGTTGGATGGAACCTTCTTGACGAATCAGCTGCGCACACGAGCATTCGAGCTAGCAAGGCAACATGGTGCGGCCGCCAGCCTATTGGAGTGTTATTGCTCAAAAGAAACGGCTCTGGAGAGAATCGCAAGCCGCAGCTCCGCCAGAAAAAACTCGTCTGAAGCGAGGCCAGAACTCTTCGAAAAACAGGCTGCTGAGTACGAAACACCTTCCCAGGAACTCCAGCCCATCCGCGTCGACACCTCCGGTTTGTCCACTGAAATCATGGGTTCCATTGCCACACGACTGCGTAAGCAAATCAGACAATGATCGATTGGTTCTCAACCCAACCACCCATCGTGCAAGCTCTGCTGGCAGGGATATTCACTTGGACGATTACCGCCCTGGGCGCTGCCTTGGAATTTGTCGTTTACGACGTCAATCGCAAGCTACTGGATGCCATGCTGGGATTTTCCGGGGGAGTGATGTTAGCGGCAAGTTATTGGTCACTACTCGCTCCGGCGATCGAGATTTCTGAGCACGGGCAGCTGCCCGCCTGGCTGCCGCCCGCCATTGGATTTCTGTCTGGTTGCATAGCCATCTGGGGACTCGATAAGTTGCTGCCACACCTGCATCTGGGTTTTCCCATCGAGGAAGCGGAGGGCCCAAAAACAAATTGGCGTCGTGCAATTTTATTGGTCACTGCCATCACGTTACACAACATCCCGGAGGGGCTGGCTGTGGGAGTGGCCTTTGGCGGCGTCATCGCAGGCCTGCCTGCCGCCAGTTTGGGCGCCGCTGTTGCTCTCGCGGTGGGAATCGGTATTCAGAACTTCCCAGAAGGTATCGCTGTGGCAATGCCGCTGCGGAGCGAAGGTACCAGTCGGCTCAAAAGTTTCTGGTACGGGCAATTCTCCGCATTGGTGGAACCGCCAGCAGCCGTGTTAGGTGCTGCCGCAGTTACCTATGCTGCTCCGATTCTTCCATATGCCTTGAGTTTTGCAGCAGGGGCGATGGTATTCGTAGTTGTCGAAGAGCTCGTACCCGAATCTCAGCGAGCCGGCAATGTCGACCTGGCGACAGTAAGTTTCGTTGTCGGATTCGTAGTGATGATGGTCCTCGATGTAGCGCTCGGCTAGGAGTCAGCACACCAAGTGGCATGTGAGAGCAAGCGTATGGTTGTGAGAATCTTTGTTGTAAACGGACCAGCGTTTTCCGCGTCAAACGCAGTGCCGATCTGGCACATAGCAATACTCGATCCATTCGAGTTCGGCTTCTGTCCAGAATTGAAGTGCGCAGTTGTCAGGGCAGCCAGCGGCTTGCCATTTTGAGTATGCCATCTCCTGGACGTAGTGCCGTGCATCTTTACGCTCCTCAGGGGTTAAGATCAAATTGTCAATCGAAACATGTACCATGAGGTAGGTGACCTTGAGTTGAAACCAATCGGAGACTCTTGATTTGATTCCAGGAACGAACCTGGATTACCCATCGACAATGAGCATGAGCAACTCTAGTACCAAACGTCGTCCTTTCAGTCCTATCTGTGGCCCACTACGAGAATCCCAAAACACTGGACGGAGTCCCGCCCCGCGTGTGCTCATTCGCACACGGGTGGTTGTGCAGCTACGTTGGACCTATAGCTTATTAGGGCCACACACTAGGGCCAAGAATGGAATGATATTCGCAAACTCTCCTTGCAGATCTTCGACTGCCGTGGAGATCCTACACACTTCTAGCCATCGATACTAATCAGGGGCAATCCGGGTGGTTCCAATAACCAGGATCAAGACCTCGAGAAAAACGGTGCACACTCATGACAACTTTTTGCCGATTGCTGCTTCCCACCGACTGTAGCGACGGGGCAGCCCAGGCTGCCACAAAGGCCGTAGGGATGACCAGAAAACATGGAGCAGAACTTCACATTTTGCACGTATTGGAACCACTCATTCTTCCTCCGTTCCCGGGGGAGTCACTCCCACAATCATTCCTGGAATCACGCGAGGAGCACGCTCGGCGAGAGCTGGATTGCTGGCTCGAAGCTGAGGGAGTCAATGCCCTCAGTCCAATAGTCGAACTCGCACAGGGATGCCCATACTTAGAGATCGTCCACTATGCCAACAAGCACCAAATTGATCTCATCGTGATGGGAACGCAAGGTCGGACAGGAATATCGCACGCGCTTATTGGGAGCGTAGCCGAGAGAGTAGTGCGGACTTCCCATTGTCCAGTCATGGTAATTCCGCCCACATTGCCTCCTCGTATCGAGCCGGATGATTAATCCGAGGGTAGTCTAGCAATCATCTTCAAGACGGGGACTGACGATCGTTTTCATCGATCTCAACACGACTGAGAATCACTGTACCTACCAAGAAAAACAGCATGAGGCTGACAATGGCCCAGCGTGCACTAGCTGTAAAAGCAAAGATCAATCCAAAGAGAAACGGCCCCAGAAACCCCGTCGCTTTACCCGAGAAGTTGAAGAATCCAAAAAATTGGGCTGATTGATGCTTCGGCGTCATGATGCCGACGATCGCGCGACTGACTGATTGGGTTCCTCCCATGACCATCGCCACGACGACGCCCAAAATCCAGAAGTCCCTTTTGCTAGAGACGAAATACGCAGAGAGCATTAGTGCAATCCAGATTAGGAGGCAGCATAGCAAGGTGCGTTTCTGCCCGTATCGATCTGCCAATTTTGCCACTACTAGTGCACCCGGCAAAGCAGCGAACTGAATCATCATTATGACCAACAAGAGTTCGTCAGCAGAGAACCGTAGTTCCTGAAGCGCAAACGTTGAAGACTGGCTCAAAACAGTTTGAATACCGTCATTGTAAAACAAAAAGGCCAACAATAACCAAGCCAACTTTTTGTGTCTGCTAATGTTCTTGATCGTTGCCAATACCTCATTCCAAGAGTTTCGCGCAGCTGGCAAAAGTGAATTGTCTAGGCAATCTCGTGCGTGTTGATCTCTCAGGAATACGACTGCCGGGAGCGTGAAAAGTCCCCACCAAAGTCCCATCACAATCAAACCGTAACGAAGTTGACTTGAACGATCTGCGATACCGAATTGCGGTCCGTAAAGGAGCAACCCTCCCGCAAGGGCCAGCGCGATCCCGCCTCCCAAGTAACCGAGCCCGTAGCCCCACGCGGAAAGTTCGTTGAATTGATCTTCTTCGGCCAATTCAGGCAGAAATCCGTTGTAGAATGTGAGTGAGAGTTCAAAGCAAAAATTGGCGCATAAGAACATCGCCACACAGGCCCAAGTATATTGAGGCTCAATGATCGCGAGCAGCAGACATGCAGTTGCTCCACACAATGCGGTTGCGCCGAGCCACCACCGTTTGCTTGCATTCGCGTCTGCCACTGCCCCCAAGAATGGCGATAACAATGCACCAAACAACATCGAAAGCGCAATCCCCCAAGCCCAGATCACCGCGCCAGTTGTTCCCCATTCTTCACTCGGGAATACTACGTTTTGCAGATAGGCGACCAGTACCGTGATTGAGAGTGTGGAGTACCCACTATTCGCCCAGTCGTAAAATCCCCACGCAAGGAGTTCTGGCTTTTTTGATACTTGAAACGCAACAAGCCGCTTTTTCCCATCCATATCCAACTGTGCTCAAGGTGACGAAGCTATCGCGCCTAGCTTCTTACTGACCTTACGGCTGACGACCTATTACGGCCCACCAGACTATAGCAACGCGGATTCTCGATCAGCTACTATGCATCTGAAACGCTTGCCTCTTTGTCATACACCACAAAGTATCTCGATCCGTACTTGTCTGTTATTTCGTCGAATATCGCTGAACGGCGTCCGGCGCAGCAGAAGACAAAGCCATCGCAAACAGCTTCACCTCCGAAGTGTCGCAAGTCCTTCAGCATCTCTCCCTTGCGACCGCATCTACGTGCTTCTTGCGCAAGTCTAATGAAATGCCGTACCGGCTTCCTGGCAGAAAGCGAAACCGAGCGACTATGAAGGCGAACCATTGTGAGCCCTCCTCTCAATCTGGCACAAAGTTGGATCCTGTGATCATGCCAAACAAAACTGCAAAGGCTGCGCCAAAGCTTATATCGCCGGCACGGCATTTGCAGACATATTAGTCCCGTGTTTCGCACGTACTGCATGTGCGATTACGCTCACCGACGACTGCTAGTGCACAGAAATTGCAAAGGTATTCAGTTCCGATGCACGATTGGAATCTGACACTTGAAATCGTATTCTGGCTTGCCCTCTGCGTCACAATCATCGGGGCACTTGCCCTCCCAACTCTTGCGATCGTCATACCTGCGGATTACTTTTGCCATCGCCGGCATTCACCATCAGCGCACACGAGAAGAACAGCCTTACGGTATGTATGGTTCTTTGTGAGGCATTGCTTGGCTATCGTCTTTCTACTTGCCGGCGCGATCATGCTGTTCACCCCTGGTCAAGGCATCTTGGTGATCCTGGTCGGACTCTGGCTAGCCGAATTCCCTGGTAAGCGGCAACTGGAACGCAAAATAATTGCTATTCCGGGCGTAGTCGCATCAATTAACCAAGTACGGCTTCGTGCTGGCAGATCACCGTTGACTATGCATGACAAGCCTTGTAATTCCGCAGCAGCAACTCGCAAGATGGACTAGACCATGTTCGCAAAAAAACTGCAAAACGGAACTTCCGGAGCAGAACGCTACAAAGAGTTGCGACTGCAGATGGTAAACCAGCGGTTGCGCAGTGGTGGGATCAGTGATGAACGAGTTCTTGCAGCGATGGCTCGTGCCCCGCGTCACGAGTTTATCGCCAACGAGTGGCGACCCTATGCATATGAGGATCATCCTTTGCCTATCGGCTTCCAGCAAACCATCTCCCAACCTCTCATCGTTGCCGTTATGTGTCAGTCTGCTCGATTGCAGGGTGGCGAACGAGTTTTGGGGATTGGAACTGGCCAGGTTACGGGGCAGCCATTCTCGGCCAACTCGCTCACGAAGTGCATACGGTTGAACGAATTCCGACACTAGCTGCCGGGGCAAAAAGCACACTAGAACGGCTGGGCTACGAATACGTGTACATACATATCGCGGACGGCAGCCTCGGTTGGCCGAGTGATTCACCCTACGATGCAATCGTTGTCACCGCGGGTGCTGAGTCGTTACCGGGCTCGTATCCTGAGCAGCTTGAGCTAAACGGACACATCATCATGCCTATTGGTGACACTCCATATGATCAGACAATGTATCGCATAAAGAAGTCTAAATATAAGCTAGACTACGAAACCCTGGGAGCGTGTGCGTTCGTTCCTTTGATTAGACAGCACAACCGAGAATGCGGCCAACGACCAAACCGGAATGATAACCTTATGACGTCGGAATCGAGGAGGACTCTATGAAAATCGGTATTGTAGGTATGGGCTGGGTTGGATCGAGCGTGGCCATCTCGACGTTGCATGTCGGCATCGCTAGTGAATTGCTTCTCTACGACATTCGCAACGACGTCGCAGAGGGAGATGCGATGGATCTAGCCCAGGGTGCTTCCTTCTATCCAACGGCTGAGGTTCGCTCCGCGGAGTTGTCAGAAATGCTCGATGCGGATGCGATCGTGGTTGCTGCCGGTAGAGGTGGACGGCCAGAGGAATCGAGGCTCGATCTGTTGCGTGAAAATGCCGCCATCCTTAGCGATATCGGCCGGCAGCTTCGGGGTTTCGCCGGTGTCATCGTGGTCGTAACCAACCCGGTTGACGTGATGACGTACGTGATGACCAAAGCGAGCGGGTTGCCGCCCGAGCGTGTTCTTGGCACGGGCACCATGCTCGATACTGCCCGACTACGACACTTGCTGGGTGTTGAGTTGGATCTCGACCCTCGCTCCATCCATGCTCAAGTCATCGGTGAGCATGGTGATTCTTCGGTGGCACTATGGTCAGGAGTGCGCGTAGGTGGCTCAAAGCTGCGCGATTGGCCGGATTGGGACCTGAATAGCGAAACCCGTATTTCAGACGCAGTTCGCAGTGCCGCATACGAAATTATTCGTCGCAAAGGTGCAACGAATCATGCCATTGGCCTGGTTACCGCAACCCTACTGCGTTGGATGCTGAGGGGAGAGCGACGGATCGTTAATGTTTCACGAGTCCATGAGGGTCCGCTGGGGCTGCAGGCAGTCGCACTCTCATTGCCAACTGTTGTCGGGAAGCGAGGTGCTGTCAAAACGATCGAGCCAAAAATGTCCAACGAGGAGCGGGAAGGCCTTGCTAGATCGTCCGACATACTCAAGTCTGCCATTGCCTCAATAGATTAGAAGCAGTGGCGCATAGAATCGCCCCAGGAGAACTTGGCTCCTGGAGCGACCCCCTCCGTCGTCACCGTGCTTCAGTCACACCAGCCGATCTACGATTTCACCAAATTCCTTCATGCTTTTGGACTTCCTTTCATTGACGGCAACTGTTCTTCAATTAGATGCCTCTTTCCAGTCGACAACGTGTCTGTGACAGCTGCTTCGACTTCATCGACGCTGCATGGCTTATGAAGGAATGAGTCTGCACCGTGCCGGATTGCTTCCCTAGAACTTACTCTATCGGGATCACCCGAAAGATGAATGATTCGGAGATTTCCGACGAGGCCTCGTAGACTTGGAATCAGAGAAAGGCCCGTCATTTCTGGAAGTGACTGGTCAAGCAGCACCACATCAAAGTCGCAAATTGTGGCTGCCTCCAGGGCTTGTCTGGGATGGCAGACGGAAATTACCAGGTCGCCACGCGTTAGGAACCGTTTGCTAAGGCAATCTTGGGAGCGCTCGTCGTCTTCAACGATGAGCATGGAGTATTGGATGGCATTGATCTCCCTCCTTATGGAGACGGCAGTTGGCCAATCCTTGGGCGCTGAGGGTTTATCGTCCTTGGTGAGTTTTCGGTGCAATCGAACTAGTGATGGTCGCTACTCATAGGAGCTGACTTCTAGTTTGTTTACCACCAGTTCTACTCCGGGCACTTTCATGGCAATCTCTTGCGCCATCTGCTTGAAGTAGAAGCTGGCAACTTCACCGTGCAATATGGCCAACCCTTCTCGCAACTCGCAGCGGACGCCCCACAGGCCCCCGTGAGGACTCTTGTTTAGTGCGTCAACCACTGGGCAAGATTGGATAGACCGAATCGTCCGCTTGCTGCAGTGCTCCAGATGTTTACGCCTGGGTATCTCAGTCGCCTGTTTAATCATCAATTCAGCTCCCTCTTCAACAAGTCACGTTCGAAATGGCAGTCTAGATAAACCTAGTGCCATAATTCTTGAGAGAGGAGATGGTTGCAATTGTCGTGCCATTCCTACGGGATCGTGCCTTTCAGCAGACCAGCAGACGTGCGCCAGTAATCGGAGTATCGCAGCAGCCACCTACGATCAAGAACGACTTCACTAGCAACCTACGTGTGACCCAAATGACCGAATCAACGTGCGAATTGGCACACTTTTGGTAACTCCGCTGCTGAAGGGCAACAGCCAATTTCAATTGCATGCCTAGACAGGAAGTATGATTCGAAATCCTGCACCAGATGAGTTACAATTTGCAACCATGATCGTGCCACCATGAGCGTCTACGATTCGACGGGCTATCGACATCCCAAGTCCAGTGCCTTTTTGCTTGGTCGTAAAAAAGGGCTCAAAGATGTGTTTTGCCTGGTCAGAGGTCAAACCTGGGCCGTTGTCACATAACTCAAGCATCCACCGGTATTCTCCGGCAGAGACCTTTCGAGAGACTCGAACCCTCATCTCTACCGGGTCCGGGCACGCAGCCAGGGCATTTTCGAATATGTTGCGGAACAGCTGCCCAATTCGGAACGAGTCCGCCTGGCACTTCACTGGCTCTTCCGGAATCTCCTCGATCAGACGCGCTTCGCGACCATCCCGCTGCTTCTCAATCGATTGCCACGCGGAACGCCAGATGTTCACTAACGAGCATTCTGTCTTCTCCAGATTTATCGGTGCCGCATAGTCTCTCAGCTCGTGTAATAGAGCATCCAGTCCGTCGCCAGCCTTTTCGATCGCATCAAATTGGGCGTTAAGGATTTGTTCTGAACCCCCGCACATTCGCCCGGTTTCAACAGCAATCTGTATTCTTTGCAATGAATTCCGACCCTCGTGTGCGAGCCGCGCCATCGCCTCCCCTAAAACAGCCAGTCGCTCCGCCTGTACAAGCCGCTTTTGAGCATCCACGCGTTCGCTGATGTCCTGAATAAATCCTGTGAAGATGCGGCGACCCTCGAGCTGCACTTCGCTCACGGAGAGGTGGATGGGAAACTCCTTGCCATCTTTGTGTCGTCCGACTACTTCTCTACCGACCCCGATAATTTTTTTTACGCCTGTTCTCATATATGCGGAAAGATACTCGCCATGTTCCTCACGGTACGGAGAAGGCATCAGCATAGAGATATTGTTGCCGACTACTTCATCCGCGGCATACCCAAACATTCTTTCCGCTGCATGATTGACCGACTCACAGACGCCACAGTCATCGATTGTGATGATCGCTTCCACCGCTGAGTCGAGAATCGCAGTTAAACGTGATTCTCGGTCGCGTATTTCTTCCTCAGCTGCTATGTGTTGCGTAACGTCATCCGTGAGTCCAACAAAGTGGGTCAGTGTCCCCGATTTGTCCCGCACTGGAGAGATAGTAAGATTGTTCCAGAACATCTCTCCATCTTTACGATAGTTGCGGATCAATGTCTCGCATTCGCGACCTTCTTTTACCGCATCACGGATAGCATGCCGTGCTTCTTGGTTGCGATCGTCTTGCTGCAAGAAACGACAGTTGTGACCCACAACTTCATTTCTGGAATATCCTGTGATCCGCTCAAACGCTTGATTGCAGTAGACAATCGGCATGTCGGGAAGCGTCGCATCGGTTATTACCACGCCGACCCCCACAGACGCGATTGCACGATTACGGACCCTTATATCCCCTTCTGAACGCAAACGCTCCGTCGTATCTAGGATAATCGCGATAAATGCGGGCGTGTCATGAAACGTGGCAAGCTGCAAGTGTACTTCGACGTGGTACTGCGATCCATCCTTGCGGGTATGCAGTGTGTGAAAACAAATGGACTCTTCCTGCCGTTCTCGCAACGGCTGAACTACTGCCTCGAACGCTTCTCGCGAATACTCCGGTTTGATATCAATTGGAGTGAGTTGTCTCAATTCTTCGAGCGAGTAACCAAGATTTTCTCTTGCCCCCCGATTTACTTGAAGGAATTTCAGCGAGTCGGCATCGAAGATAAAGATCTCATTCAGTGACTCTTCCAGAATGCGACCGAATTCTCGTTCGAGGGATTCCACAGTTTGCCGTTCTGTATCGGTCATAATCGCTTCCGCCTCGCATAGTACCAATACTTGACTGAATTGCCGCTATGATCGAAGTGTGAAGTACGTCGAGCCAGCACGGCATTGAAAAGCTAGTTGCTCATTTTCAGTCAAATCCTCAGCTTTGGCAAGTTGGCAGTGAGAATGTCGATCTATAGAGAGAAGCAATATCAGGCACTCTGCACTTTGGCACCTCGATCTTCAATGGCACTTAGGATGACGTTAGTACACCCGTCTCGGGAAAATCGAGAAGTATCGATAGTGAGATCGTATTCTGAAGTTGAATTTGGATCTTTCATGAAATAGCTTTTCACAAAAGCGGCCCTATCTCTGTCAGAATCATTGACCATTCGATCTGCATCTTCCACAGAACCCAGAATTTTTGACATCCGCTCAACGCGTGCCTCCCGTGGCGCTACTAAGCGAATGCGAAGCGTGCGTTCCGCCGGCAGAACTTGAGCAGCGCCGCGACCTAGGATCACGCAGTGGCCATGGCAGTAAAGTGCAACCAGTACTTTACGAAGCCGGATGGCAAACCCCACTCCACTGATGTTCTTATGATCGGAAAATCCTGACAGGCACTCTGAGAACCAGTTGGGGCGTCGTTCGTCCAACTGTTCCAGCAGCTGGGTATGCACTCCAGTATCTTCGGAAATTTGGTCGACCAGTTCCTTGTCATAGAGAGGCCAACCCATGCGTTCGGCAACGGCGTGAGCGATAGCACTTCCACCAGCACCGAGTTCTCGACTGATCGCAATAGTAAGAGGTGCTTCAGTGTGCTTTGAGTTGGGTAGCTCCAGCAACGCTCCTCGCTCACGCCAATGTTGAAAAACGCGCTCTAGTGCGGCACCTCGCGCGGAAGAGTAGGTAGTCATCGCAATTCTCCAAATTGGGACCGGTCAGAGGGCAATTCTGTTTGCCTTTCTCAGCTGACCTACATTCTCAGCAACTTACATGCCTATCGTGCAACTATCGAAAAAATGCGGCGAAACCTCAGCGCTAACGCGTCTCAACGAATCTTTGCGATCTCCAACTGATTCCGCCGCACATACTGAGCGAATCCGCACATATCCAGAGCTGCAACACTCAAAGTTACTGCGAGTGTGTTCCATCCCGAAGCGGCACGCGTTTTGCCCAACAAACAGTTGTGAACGAGTCATGTATTTGGGGGTTTGCGATTGAGATCATACATGTTCAAGAAAATCTTAGTTCCGCTCGACTTCACTCCAATAAACCAAGCGGCACTGCAGTGCGCTCTGAGCTTGGCAAAGCAGAACCGAGCCAGCGTTACTCTTATACATGTGGTTGAAACCATCGACTACGCAGATGACGACTCAGAGATCGTGCAGTTCTATGACAGCCTCAAGCAGCACGCTCGAGCGAAGCTGGCAGCACGTGCTGAATGTTTTGAGCAGGCTGGAGTGACCGTCGCACAGAAGATCGTGATGGGCAAACGGGGTACTGCAATTGTCAGTTATGCAGTGCAGAAAGAATTTGACTTGATTGTGCTTAGTTCGCACAAAGTCAAGCTGGACGAAGCGCCGCAAGGGTGGGCAACCCTCAGCCATCAAGCCTCCATTATGAGTCAATGTCCTGTACTCTTAGTCAAGTGATCTTTCTCGAGGGGACGAATATGAATGTAAGTGCTATCTGTTCAAGAAACGTCGAGACGATTCCAGAAGGAGTGACGGTACGTGATGCATCACGAAAGATGCGCGATCACAAGGTGGGAACGCTAGTCGTATGTAGCGACCACAACACGCCCGTCGGCATCCTAACGGATCGTGATATCACCGATCGGCTTGTTGCGGCGGGACTTGATCCCGCGAGTACCACCGTTGAGGAGGTCATGACACGCAAAGTCCAGTGTATCGAGGAGCATGCCCCGATTCACGACGCTCTGCAATTGATGCGATCAGTTCCTTGCAGACGCCTTCCAGTTGTCCATCGCAGCCGTGCTTTGATGGGCATCATTAGCCTGGATGACGTCCTTTCATGGTTTGCAGGAGAACTCAGTTCGGTTGCCGAACTCCTGCGTGAGGAAAGTCCCGAAAGCCTGGCTACTCCATAATCGTACAGAAAATGCTGAGCAACTTTCCGTCAAAACGGCCGCCACCTAGAAGCACTTTCTTGTCTACTCCTGCTTGCCCAAATGCACGAACTTGTGAGTCGCGGAGATCAGCAAGATTGGTGATCGCTCAGATGGGCCTTGCCGCAGCCATTGTTCTCATCCAACCATTACCACGGAACGTGCTGCCCATAAGCTTGGTCGTAGTTGCAACAGCTTTCTGGTTATGGGCAGTTGTCAATTTGGGCTTCGGCCAGGTGACCGTCCAACCTACTCCTCATCCCGACACACGGTTGGTCACTACAGGCCCTTTCCAGATCGTCCGACATCCCATGTATCTCGCACTGTTCGTGTTCTGCAGTGGGTTTGTTGCTGCCCACTGGAACTGGCTCTCGACAGTGTTGTGGCTTTTGCTTGCCGGAGTTCTGCACCAAAAGGCAGTGGTCGAGGAGTTAGAATTGGTGCAAAGACACCCACGCTACAGTGAGTACAAACGCAAAACCAGCCGTTTCCTTCCCGGCATCTACTAGGATTGAGACCAGAGGATTGCTAGGACAGATAAGACCATCGAAAGCAGGCCGAACACGATAATGCCGGTCAAGATCCCTGGGATCTCGTAGCCTGCATGTAGATCATCATCAATCAAACGATCGTGCCTATTAGTCGAATCGTTATCTACCAGCTCTTGATGCAAGCTATTGCCTATTCGCCCGTGTCGACTCTCATGCACGGTAGCCATGGTGTACTCCTCCTCTACTAGCGCCAAAGATTCATGGAAAACGGCTAAGCCTTGTTAGATGGAAAAGCACATTGCGTGCCTACTCAGCGACTAAGTCAATTCCGCCTTGAAGCCTGTGGAGTGTGTGCGGTGTTTCCTGATTTCGAACTACTTGGTGTGCGGATTGGCTCAGTGGGCACTTGGATTGGCACAACTTGGCAAGTTTTTAGTTGGCAATTCCTGAGTACAAAGTTGCCCAACAGGTGTCCCAAATGTTGGCATGCCAATTGCGGATTCTTCTAATGCGGCTCAATCCTTTTCAAATTGACGACCGCTAGATCGTTCTTTACTTCCGCAAAAAGGAGCCTGCGATGAAACTTACATCAATCATGTTTCCGACCGATTTTTCAGAATCAAGTGATTCAGCGCTAGGCTACGCATCGGTCCTGGCCGCCGAGACTGGAGCGACACTGCACATCGTGCACGTTGCGGACGATTCACCGGCTTATTTTGCTGGCTACGGCGGATTCGCCAACGTACCAGACCTCCCTTCGGTTATAGAAAAAGAGATGCGAGCCAAATTGGAGCAAGTGAAGCCTTCGCAAACTGGGGTGAAGGTACAGCGTCACTATTTGACCGGTGCCCCTGACAGCGAGATTGCTGCCTTTGCAGATCGCGAGAAGGTCGATTTAATCATCATGGGCACACACGGTCGTACAGGCGTGTCGCGAGTGCTGATGGGAAGCGTAGCCGAAGGTGTACTGCGTAAGGCAGCTTGCCCTGTTCTGACTGTCAAATCTCCGATAGAGCTTGAGGAGAACGAGCCGGAGGAATCGAAAGGCAGAGGATATTCCCCGCCTCGAACTAAGTTTAGTTTGCACTGATTGTTGATGTTCTGCGAAACGAAGGCGAGGTACACGCTGCCCTATTCCCCAATCGCTCGTTAAAAAATGAGAGATACAAGGATGGCTGATTCCGATACTAATCTGAAAGATCTCGCGGTGGCAGACATAATGACATCAAACATACGTACGGTTTCGCAAAACGCCACATTGGCCGAGGCTGCCAAGGTGCTAATCGAAGCCGGCGTCGCCGGGCTTCCCGTCGTTGACGAAATGGGAAAGTGTGTCGGCGTACTGAGCAGTACAGATCTCGTACGTCGAAGTTGCAAACCGTCTAGCATTGGAGCAATCAACCTGGGTGACTGTGAAGCAGCGCTCGTGAGAGAAGGACCCAACTCACCGCTACATATCGAACGGGTTCCTGAAGATCGCGTCGCATGTCATATGTCTACCGCTGTGCAGACGATCGCACCGACCAGCTCAGTTTTCGAAGCGGCCAAAGTCATGAGTAGTGCAAGCATCCATCGTGTGTTAGTCGTCGATAGTCGCGGAAGCCCTCTTGGAGTCGTGAGTGCATTGGACGTTCTGAAAGCATTAGTGACCTAAAGAGAGCTAGCCACCTCACCCCAATGGATCCTTCAAAACTGAGGAGGCAAGCTGCGATCAGCCGCAACAGGGTCGGTATTGGAGATCAACAATTTGCTAGGCCCTGAGATTGAAGGGAGGTTTTCCAAGAGATTGCTCAGTATGGTTTGTTTTTATTGGCTTGCGCTATCATGGCAGGCTGCAAGGGTGTGATCATCGACGGTCCAGTAGCTGAGTTATAGTCATCGCACTAGAAAGTGAATCCCAAAATGAGCAGAACAGCACCAATCGAAGAGAACAAGGAAATCGGAGACCTTCAATTTGAAGACCACGGAGAATTGGCAGTACTTCATGTACCACACCAGACACAGATGATTGGCGTCGATTTCGAGACAATGGGCCAAATATGGGACGCGCTGGAGTCGGTTCGCGCACAGCAGAAGAAGGTACTACTGATCCATATTCCGACGGGAAATTTGTCTCCGCACACTGTGGATGCCTTTCGTACGCGCGTCCGCCACGAAAAACCGGTCCTTTCGTTTTCGTATGGCGATCCATGTCAGCCCCTCAGTCTGGCACGAGGCAACAACGCAGTCAGTCGGCTACTGCAGTTCCTCCACACGCTTGATACTCTAGTCGTTGTATCTTTTGAAGGAGAAGTTGACTTTGACTTGCTCGGGCTCGTCCTCTGTTGTGACTATAGAATCTGTTCTGTGGATACAACTTTTGTGAATCGTGTACTGGACATCGGTGTAGCACCTGGGAGTGGTGCACTGTGGTTTCTGTCGCGACATTTGGGCTGGGCACAGACGAATGACATAATGCTCGAAGGCAGATCGCTAACAGCAGACGAGGCAAATAAGCTGAAACTCGTGAATCGTGTCGTCCCCAGAACTGAATTGGAGTCAGACTCTCTGGCCGTTGCTCAGCGATTCGCGGAAAAACCTGCATCCGCCTTGCACACGCTAATGCATGCCGCCGACTTTCTGGATCATGATCTCTTGACCTATATGAAACACATCGGCACTGGGTTCGATAGACTGCCCCCCAATCAGCAATGATTTGCCGATGTCCTTTACCACACCAAGACCCGTCGACCTCGAGGTTATGAGGCTAGCTACCTGCGTTCCATAACCGCTTTCTCTACCAGGACTTGCGAAGTGTACTTCCCCCTTTGAGGTCGTGCAAGTCTTAGCATTGTTTGTCAAGTTTTAGCATTTCTTGCAAAGCCAAAGGGGGAAGCACTTTTGCGAGCGAGCGAGTTGCCAAAGACAATCGTTTCGCGAGAATCAGAAGCAACACCAGGGGTGCGGAAAGTTTGTCACTCCCTCTACGCCCTGTTTTTTGCAAAGAAAGCAACGTGATGTCGAACTGGTTTTCCCCGCTGTTGTTCTTGCTTGCTGGCTCTAACGAGGAGCAACTGCGACGGCAGATTGAGTTTCTCAAGGCAGAGAATGAGATGTTGCGCAAACGCTTACCCAAGAAGCACGTGTTTCTCAATGATGATGAGCGAGATCGGCTGTTGAAGTTGGGGGATGCCATTGGATCGGGGGTTCTCAAGCTGATAACCATCGTGCATCCTCGAACTTACCAACGCTGGATGCCAAGGAAAAGTCAAGGCAAGCAACCCACCAAAAAGATAGGCCGTAAAGGCACTCCGGAATCAATTCGCGAGATCGTGGTGCGGCTAGCGAGAGAGAATGGTTGGGGATACGGTCGAATTGTGGGCGAATTGAAAAAACTCCGTATTCAGTGCGTTGGCCGCACAACGGTTCGCACCATCTTGAAAGAAGAGGGAGTCCACCCAAGCCCTAAGCGTGGCAAAGGAACCTGGGATGAATTCATCAAGATCCACGCTGAAACGCTCTGGCAGGTCGACTTCTTCAGTAAGAAGGTCGTCACCAAAACAGGCATAAAGCAGGCCTTTGTACTGGCATTCCTGCACGTCAACTCACGTCGAGTGATCTGCTCCCCAGCAACCTTCAAGCCCGACGACAAATGGATGGTTGCGGAGGCTCAGTCGATGCTGGAGCAGACGAAAGCGATGGATCTGCCGGTTCGCTACCTCGTTCGTGATCAAGATTTCAAATACTCAAAACGATTCGATGCAGTGTATGAAGACGCAGATGTCTTGGTTGAGCCTACGGCTCCACGGGCGCCGAATCAAAACGCTTTCGTTGAAAGGTGGATAGGCTCAATTCGCCACGAGTGTCTCAACCGCTTTATCGCTTTCGGACTTGGCCATTTTGATCATCTCGTGTCGAGCTACACCGAATATTACCATGCGTGGCGCCCTCATCAGCGGAAGGAAGACAAGCCGCTCGTTGGTATCTGGCCGGAGGTCAACGACCCACCGGATGATGGTGAGGAAATCGTCTGTCGAGAATGGCTCGGCGGTGTACTTAAACACTATGAGCGAGTTGCGGCGTAGATGCGATACGTGAGCATTCGCTTCAACTGGTATCACAAAGGCGTTTAACTGGAAAACGTGCTAGGAATTCCAGTCAGTGATGACGCTAAGACGGCAATTCTCATCATTCTCAGACATGTCCCTAGCGATCTGCACCAAATGCTCATGGTGAGTAAAGAAAAGAACCTGCGTACGATCGCTGAGCCCCGCCAAGACTTCAAAGGCCGCTGCGGCTCGGGTATCGTCTGATGTAAGAAGCACGTCATCCACTATAAATGGAATTGGCTCGTGTCCCTCAAACCAGTAATCGAGTGTCCCAAGCCGTAAGGCCAAATAAAGCTGGTCTTGGGTACCTTCACTCATTGATTCGACATTCAGAATGCCACCGTCAGGCCGAACACCAACCAGCACCTCATCGCCGGAATCATTATAGTCCGTCTGCAAACCATCAAACGCTTCGCAAGTAAGTCTTCGAAAGTATGACGAAGCGGCCGCCAGGACTGGCCCGCGTGCTTTCTCCTTGTATTTTTCGACCGAATGTTGCAGAATTCGGCAGGCGATTCTGGTTGCAACCCACTTTTGAGGTTCGGTACGACTCGTCTCATTCCCGCAGCACCATCGGCAAGCGCTCGCTGAGCTGAACGTGAATTCGGAATTGCAATGGCATCTTGCGTGCCGGCATAAAGCACAACTCCGTAAGGACTCACTCCCCCAGCGCGTCTTCGCAGTAACTCGCAATAGGCAGCCATGCGTGCGTAATGTTGTTTATGCAGCTTGCGATTGTCGCTGTTTCGCAAGAAGACAGGTATATAGGTTTCTCCTCGAACCAACACCCGCCAAGGTCGCCCAGCCAATTTCCACTCATTATCTAGCAGCGGATCGGGCCAGATGCGTAGCTCAAAACCGGCAGCAATCAGCCCCCACCAATCAACCGATGCAGGACGATCGCTGTCGAACTCGGGCTCCTTTGGTTTTGCCCCGACTGCTTGCGAATGTCGATATGTTAGCACAGCCAACGCCCAGACTCCGACTGCCAACCCAGCAATCAACACTACCAGCAGCAGCCAGCACACGAGTAGAAAGGCAGGCGATACAGTAAAGGCCAAAATGCCAAATAGTCCAATTGTCAGAACGCTGCAGACAATACCGCCAATCAAGTACATAGTGATGCGCCCAATCGCCTCTGCGATCCTTGCCTGCTCATAACGAGGCAAATAACCGAGTCGCACACTTCGAATGTCTTGCCCGTGGTCGCTTTCTTCGGACTCGTGCGCAATCACTCCAGCCCGCGGACAAAATAGAAATTCCGTAATGACGTGAACGCCCAGTGACTCATCATGCCTATTGGCTATCAACCTCCGATCGTCGTCCTCAATTCGCCGCCGCGGCTCACGCTCCATCGTTTCCCTCCGATCTCAACGTATGCTGCCACTGCTGAAGAACAGGCTCTACTTCACAAAAATCAGCAGGGCGCTGGCTCGGACGAACGGTCGTGCAGGCGACAATCAACTCTCGAACAGTTTTGGGTATCTGCACGCCAATTGCGTCGCCCTCTTTGCCCCTTTGTGGCAATTCACCTGCAATCAGATGCGTAACAATACGCCCCCAGCTGTAAATATCGGCAGCAGCGGTTGGTTCTCCCATTCCAACACCAATCTCAGGAGCTCGATAAGGATCGTCGGGCCACTGCGATGAAACGGTCGGCAAATTGCCAGAGAGTTTTGCTAATTCAAAGTCGGTAAGAATTAACGCGTCGCCAGAGGCGCGTACAAGAAGGTTTTTGGGACTAAGCTCACGTCGAATCACGCTTACTTCGTGCATAGCTGACAGGGCGTTGGCCAACTGCATGGCCCAGCTGGCAGTCGTATGGAGTGGAACGGCACTATCGAGTTCCACAAGCCACTCATCTAAAGAGCTACCATCGACCCATTCATCAACAACCCACCAGGTATCTCCAGGCGATTCAGGAAATGTTGCGTAACAAATCGGAAAATGCTCGTGACGAATCAGCAGATCGCAAATTTCAATATGGCGCACGAGCCGACTCTTGAGATGCTTCTGAGCCCCATCAGATAAGTGAGCAAACTCGTATCGCTTGCCACGCCCAAAGCGAGAAGGCTGATGTCGGTGCTTCATACGGAAGACGCGATACTGCAATCCATTCGAGGTGCTTTGGACGCTCGTTAATGGGCGACCAGCTACCCATTCGCTCGATGACGGCTCCTCTTCCGAATCACGACCGCCCGACGCTGAATCGGTTGCTGTATCTTCGTATTCGACAGGGTCGACCAAATCGATCATCGCCACTCCCAACTCATGGGCAATGGGTCGCAAGGTAGAGACTCGTGAAGGACCGCCACTCAAGAGCCGTCTTGCGGTTGCTTTGGTGATGTCGGTTTGACGACAGAAGTCTTCGACGGTCCATTCTTTCGCGAGCAGGCACTTTTTAAGTGTCGGTACGCATACAAGGAGCTTGCCTTTCTCAAATTGTGACTTCTTGGATTCGTCCATTTCGGGCTCCTCTGCCGCAAAACTCTACGCTGCTCTCGGTGAGCAGAAATGACACCCAAACAGCTCCCCTAACGAATCCTGGATTCGTCGAAACTAGGCTCTGTCACTGACGGACTCAGGTGAGCTAGATGGCACCACTGTTTGCCGCGTGCATGCATTGTAATCCACGGCACTCGATCCGTCAGTTCCACCAATTCTAACTAAGGAGTCAACCCATGCTTAAGTCACTACTCCAGTCTTTCGTGACAGCCGTTATTGAGCGTTTAGCCGCCACCACCGTTGGTGGAGTCGCCGCACAGGCAGCTGTTGAGTCGGCACTCCAGGAAGCAGACTGCCTGGACCGAATCGAAGACGCTGCCCGTGCTTACGAAGCTGCTGGCAAACCTCAACTCGCCTCGCGACTTCGCGAGCGTGCCACAACGGTAACTGCGGAATTACCGAGTGCCCAACAAGCTCTGGAATCTCCTAAGCCAACAACACTACTAACCGACGCCCAAGTGGAACAATGCGATAAGTGTCCGACCACGCCATCGAAGCGACGGCGACGAAGATCCGCCGCAACAGGTGGAGCCGATCAATGAGCGGGCGACGATTCCTGGAAAATATTGTTCTAAAGTGGCTCGCCTACCAACTACGAGTGGCAACGATGAGGCAGTTAACCACAGCCTTAGCGAGCCAGCTGGCCGTGACTGCGCCGCGTGCCAAAAGTTGCCTGCTGCGACTGTCACGCAGTGGTCAACTTGGCAGAAAGACACTTCCTGTCGCCATCCCCAAACTGACTGGGCCATTGGTGGCTTGGTCACCGGGCCAGTCGGCGCCTGATTTTGAAGCTATCGCTTGGGCGGCTCGAAAGAGGCTAGCTGTGGCTGTTCAGCGCCGTGAAGTCGTGATGTGGGCCAGCGACTGGGCGACTCGTCGAGTGGGTGGTATAGGGGGACCACTTCGCAAGCCGCTGCAGGTCGAGCACGACCTGGGAGTCGCCGCCATCTTCTTCGCACGCAGCTCAAGTGCTTTTAACACTTTTGACAGTTGGCTAGGAGAAGACCAATACGCTCGTCTGCGGCGACCAGTCCGCGGGCAAAAACGCCCTGATGCTGTGCTCGTCGACAAGGCGGGGCACCTCACGTTGGTGCTTGACTATCTGTCGCTCTATCCGCCTGCCCATTTGCGGAGTTTTCATCACTACTGGGCCGACCGCAACACTCGCTACGAATGGTGGTAATCCAATGTCGAAACGACCTAAGAAACCGCGGCTAACTCGTCGCGACCTTGATGTACTAAGAGACGCGGCAGTCTTTGGGCTGATTGTCCCAGAATTGATCGCACCGTACCGCTTTGCTGGAAAAGCGCCAGCGGCAGTGACCTCAACTCTCAGACGGCTTTATGGTCGTCCCCCACACTATCTTTATCTGCGTCCAGAACCTCTCGATGAGCGACGCGTGTACTATCGCCTGACGCCACGAGGAGCGAGAGTCGCAGAGGCATCCCGATCGGCGACATTACGGCTCGGAAAGCAGTCTCTGCTAAGACGTTATGCCCTGGCTTGGATGATCTGTGCGCTTGAGCCGCACCAACGTGTGCTACTTGACCGGGAAGACGCTGCTCAATTGCTTGCTGGCGCCGGTCACTTGCCGAAGCACGGATTCTATCTGCATAAGCAAGACCAAAAGGGTCCGCGCCTTGGCTTGGCAATGGTCGATCACGGTGCCCATCCAGCCCGAATAGTTCGCAAGGTGCTCCGCACAGCTGAACGCCTGCTAAGCAATGCATCTTCCAGAGACTTAATCGTTGCTGACCGCATGACGATCTCGGTGCTCACTTTCGATGAGCTCAAGCGAGAAGAGCTGCTGATGTCAATTCGACGCCGGATGTCGCGTCAGCTGCCAGTCATGCTGTGTCAGCACGGACTTACCCCAAACGTAGTCAATCTCCTACGGCTAGAGACACATGTTGTTCCTGGCCTGCTGAATCTCATTCCTCATGACCGACCAGGAGCCACCCAATGACTCAAGCAACAACAACTGCACCACAACCACACGCGGTCAAAGACAAATACGATGTGCTGGAATGGAATGAATTGCCAGATGGCGAGTTCGACATGAACTATCGCCTGCCAATCACGCAGCCTTCGGGCCATATAAAGAAGGCATTCCTGTTGCTGCTACTTGGCGTAGTAGCCTTCGTTGCCTACGTGCTTCTGGCGTGGCTATTGGAGAGTTTTCCCGGACTACTGACCGGCGGGATAGGCAGAGTCGCTTTGATTGCAATAGGTTTCGGAGCGATTGCAGTGATGAGGGATAATTCGCCGTTGGGAAGACGAAACGCCTTACTGCTAACCTGCAGTATATTGTGTGGCGGAGCACTATTAGGCTTGGCAGCCGGGGCAATGACGCTGCCCCAATATCTGATGCTGTTGATACTGGTCACTTTCTTCAGTTTGGCTTGGATAGCCGACACAATTGCAACCTCCAACGTGTGGTGGTGCTCGGCTCACCCCCGCGTCACCCAGGAGGTAATGAATGCATACAGAGAGTCATGGAGTGGACGCTGGCAAGCAGAACCGCTCACAGTCGCCGACAAATCGAAAGCAGGAACACGTCGCAGCATTGCGCGAACACAAGTCTCCAAGGTGCTTTCGCAGTATCGAACCGGCTTGTTATGGCTAGCAGGCAGCGTCTTTGGTGGGGCGTTTGTCGGTCTCTTTGTCGCAGGCCAGATACCGGGTCCACTGGTCGTCACGCCCGTGCTCCTACAAGTGACGATTGTACTTGTTGTCGTCGCGATCCATCGCTTATCCGAAGCTTGTACCCAATTGAAAGCTGCAGATACGAGTGTGAATGCAACCATTCACGAGTGTTTTCAACGCACGCTTCGGCATGTTAGTGCCGCGGTGCATTGCCATGAAAACTATGGCAGTCTGCATCGCCAGCCACCTTGGGTACTAAACTTGCCAATCACGGCAGCTTGGGTCCGCTCGTTACAGGTGCCCACCGTATGCTGCTTGCTCGCTTTCCTGTCAACGGCCTGCGCGCTGCGTGAGCCATGGCCAGAAGACGCAAATCCAGTAATCGTCCTGGCAGCCCAACTAGGTACGGTACTATTGCCGGCAATTTGGATCGCTTCAGCAGTTGTCATCATTGCCGGACCTTCGATAATTGCCCATCGGCTTGCCCTGGAAATCCCAGAGGCTTTTGAACACGTACACAAGCGTTCGGATTGGGACGGGTACGTTGCTCGCTTGCATGAGAGCCGCAACACATCGGAGCGTTGCTCTTTGTGGACGGGCTGTCATCTCCAACACGGCTATCCGATTCTCGTCGATCGATCGCTCTATTTTGAGCATGCCCACGTTGTGGGAAGTGCAGGGAGCGGCAAGACCGCGCTCAGTTTGGCGTCCGACATCACACAGCTGATCCGTAGCAGGCGGAGCAAAGACCCAGCGGGCGGAATCGTCATTCTAGACTGCAAAGGAGACCCCGCACTTCTGCATACGGCTCGCGAAGAAGCTCTTGCAGCTGGTAGAAAGTTCAGGCTGTTCACGAATCAGCCGGGGAGACCATCGCATGGCTTCAATCCACTTCTTAATTGCGGAGCTACCAAACTCTCACTTTCAGAAATAGTCGGTGTTATCGCCCAGGCACTCAACTTATATCACGGCGAAGGCTATGGACGAGGGTTCTTCGGCGCAGCCTCCAAAGCGTTGCTGCAAGCGGCTTATAAAACGTCTTTCACGTTCGGAGATACTGGGATGCTGAGGCCTCCGATCGAGTCTTTTCAGCAGCTTGAAGAAGCGTTACGTGAAACGGCTAGCGACCCAAAAGTGTTTCAAGCTGCACAGCAGTTGCTCTACGTCGTAGCTGCGCTGACCGAGTTCGACCAAATCAATCTTACTCCTGACCGTGAACTAGCCCCCGAAGTCTTGGAAGAATCAATCCATATGCCTCGTCTAGTCCGCGACGGGGAAGTGGCTTACTTCTATCTAGTGGGCATGGTCGACCGCTCGTCAGTCGGCCACATTGCTCGGCTGGTGCTCTATTCAACGCTAGCCGCAGCGGTGGAACATCGCAATAAGACAGGGAAAGGAGCAGGAGTCTTCTTCTTTGCAGACGAAGCTCAGTGCCTAATCTCCAACAATGTTGCACCACTATTAGAGCAAGCTCGCTCCTACGGTGTGGGATGTGTGCTCGCCCATCAGAATATGAGCCAACTGGAACAAGCCGATGGCAAGGGGCTGTTGGAGCTTGTACTCGCCAACACGGTGTTCAAACGTTACCACGCTCTTCGTGACCCAGAGTCACAGAAGTATGTTGCCGCAGCCTCTGGCAAATCAAATTACTTTGACCTGAGCTGGGACCAACTGAAAAGGAGGGCGATTGGACGCGGTCAGGTTGATCCGCGTTTTGCATGCACCGGGCCCGACAGTGTGATGCGAGTAGGTGTGACACAGCGAGTCGGCGAGCGCATCGAAATAGAAGAGCTGGCCGATATGAGCCGTCGCCTCAACCAGAGTGCCGTTTTGATAGAGCGCAATCAGGGGCTAACGCAACTCAACGGCGGCCTCTTAATGCATTCTGACTGGCCCATATCACAGAATACTTACCAGCGCCGCGAAACGACGCCGTGGCCAACCGACATGCCAGGAGCCATCGTCTGCGAGCGTGGCGTACCCCGCGAATTGCCAGCAGCGTCGCCGCCGGCCACCAGTGACGACATAGATGATCGCCTGCGAGAAATCGAAGAAAAAAAGACTCGCAACGACAAACCTCCTCGACGAGGCCAAAAAAACAACACCGAAAGTGACCCCAAATAGCACTCCTAACGGTTTGATACTTTGTCGTTTAATACAAGAAGCAACAACAACTGCCAATCAATGCAACTAGAAAGGCTTGCAACTGATGATTTTCGTATTCCTGGGTCTGCTCGTAACTTACAGATGGCTGGATAGTTGGGCACGCAACGACCCCTCCAGCGGGCTCCGCAGTGGTGCTTTGGCATTCTACATCAAGGCATTAAAAGTGGCATTTGTTTTCTGGATGTTTCTAATGGCGCCAATCGTAACCCAACGGATTCAATCGATCGCACGTGTGCATCGCGAGATGCAAGCGGAGCGATCTCAAGAGTTTTCTTTTTCCTCCCCCCCAACCAGGAGTGACAAAAAGTGGATGGGTCTGGATCGTGAATCCAGGTTTTCGCAGTGACATGTTCACTGCACGTTTTAATCTGCCGGTGCCGCGGAACAGCTTTGGCTGTTTGCTCAGAAGACCTTGGTCTTCTTGGCGCATTGGTGGAGCAACAGACCCCTTGGGGTCTTTTGTTTTGAAAGGTACGTGGCTCCCCTGGAGCCGTGGCGACTTGCACTGCGAGTCGTGACGGCTTTAAGCAACGCCCGTGGTGCGGATCGACTGGGGTCGGACGCGCACGGCCAATAAGGAGAGCCACGTTATGGCACTTAAGCACGGAAGCAACCACTACACCAAATGGATGCACATGGAAAACGGACAGGTGATGGTTCGCCGGATCCACCGCATGGAAATCCAAGACGCCAAAGGACGCCTTTATGTCATCCAGCAGGATGAACTACCCGAAGCCGTCCTGACCTCGACGGGGGAGTCACAGAAAGGCAAGCCGATTGCTCGCATTTTGTTGCGTCCCAAGTCAAAGGGCTTTGTTGAGTGGCAATCACTCGAAGGCCCAGCTGGTGTGCTGGTGTGGAATGCCTTTGTGTTCGGACTTGGATTCATTTCAGCGCTAACGCTGCGATTTTTGGCACGTTTGCTGATTGACTTCTAGTCTGTCACACCCCTTGGTCGTCGGAGAAGCATTACGCTTCTCCGGCGTCCTTTTTAGTCGAGAGAGAGAAAGACTTATATGACAACAGAACCACATGAGCTAGTTGTTCTTACTGAAGCATCGCAGGCTATCGCCAGCGTACGCACAATTGACGAAGCAAAAGACTTGCGAGACAAAGCTGAGGCGGTAAAAGCCTATGCTCGCAAGGCAAAGCTCGGGCGCGAGATTCTTGTTCAGGCCTCAGTAGTACGAGCGCGGGCAGAACGCCGCCTTGGCGAAATCCTCAAAGAAATAGAGCTGGCTAGCGGTTCTCCTGGCAACCAGTACACAGGTCCAAAAGACACCTCAGACGGCACAGGCCACACCCTCGAAAGCCTGGGGCTTTCCAAGAACGATTCTTCCCGCCTCCAGCGGATCGCGAACATGCCGGGAGATGTGTTTGAGCAGCATGTTTCCCAATCGAGCGAACAGGAACGAGAGGTCACGATGGCCAGTTTGCTACGGCTGGCTAAACAGCACGAGCCTATCGAAGCGACATTCGTCGCCAATGGCAGCAGCCCCGCAAGGTCTTGCAATTCACTGACGCAACTCGTTTCACTCGACGAGACCTTCTCGACGATCTATGCCGACCCTCCATGGCCTTACAACAACCAGGCTACTCGTGGCGCAACATCAAACCACTATCCGTCGATGTCGATTGACGACATCTGCGCCGAACCTGTCCAACAGCTGGCAGCCACCGACGCTCATCTTCATCTATGGACAACCAACGCTTTTTTGCTTGAAGCTTTTGACGTCTTGGAAGCCTGGGGCTTCGAGTACAAGTCCTGCTTCGTGTGGATCAAACCACAAATGGGGCTTGGCAACTACTGGCGGCTGTCGCACGAATTCTTGCTCTTTGGCATTCGCGGAAGTCTTAAGTTTGCCAATCGATCTCAAAAGAGTTGGCTTAGTGCAAAGCGAGCCGAGCACAGCCGCAAACCTGAAGCGGTGCGGCAGATCATCGAATTAGTCAGTCCGCCGCGCTACTTGGAGATGTACGGACGACAGCTTCCCCTGAACCCAGATTGGACCGTTTATGGAAACCAACTCCCGTAACGGCAAGTCCGAGTACCAAGCGTGCCGTTGTTGCTCAGCAAAATGGTTTTTCATGATTGCTGTAAGCAAATGCCCACGTTGCGGTAGCACGGAGCTGCTAGCAGCCGCTTGCCAACCTCCATGGCATCAGAAGGAATCGACTGCAAAAGCAACACAGGCCACCCTGACTCAATGCAACCACACAGCAATCGCTGTTGACTCGACGGACCAAACCAACGGCAGCTGGGAAATCCAGCAGAGTGGTGCCAACCAACTTGTTGTTTGTCGTATTTGCAACAAAGTCTACGGACAGATTACTTCTGACAAGTCGATCATCCACAAAACCTATCTCAAGCAGCAAGAACGTCGTGCTTGCCCAGGCTGCGGAGAGGAACCCTTTTTGGGCTAGCAACAAATCATCGGAGAAAAACCATGACCAAACAGCCTGTTCACGAAGTCCGCTTTGGATTGATCAAAGCCGCAGTTTGGCGGAATCAAACCAAAGTTGGCGAACGATTTAACGTGACCTTCACACGACTTTACCGTAACGGCGACCGTTGGAGTGAGTCTAGCCACTACGGACGCGATGACCTACCGCTAATCGCCAAGGCTGCAGATTTGGCGCACACCTGGATCTTTGAGCAAAACGGCGACAGGAGTCAGCGATGAACAATGAAGATCGCAAATGCCTGACAGAAGACCAATTAATGCAAAGCACCTCTGTGGAACACATCACTGCCCGGTGGTGCATGCTCCCGCCGCATGTCCGTGAGGCCATCGTTACTTTGGTCGATGCTGGCTTGGTCACAAATCAACATCAGCGCACGTCGAGAGTGGGTGAGGAAACCAATCCATGAATCGAGAGCAGTTATCACGCGAGACGCCGCTTGTCTTCTCGGAGGTTCCCAAACGGCTGCCTAAACGTCACGGTAAGAAAGTTCATTATTCAACCGTATACCGATGGGCTACTAAAGGCGTCCGTGGTCGAGTCTTAGAAACGGTACGAGTCGGTGGCGTTCGTTATACCTCGATCGAGGCGTTAGAGAGGTTCCTAACTGCACAAACGCCTACCGACATCGAAGCACCTAAGTCAGCGGAACTCGATGACGAGCTGACGGCAATTCAACGCCACTTGGACGAGGCAGGTTTGTAGCGATTCATTAGAATTTGCTCCCAGTCACTGATTCTGTTCCTGTTGCGTAAGCGTCCGGCGAGCCCATACTCGTTTGTGTCAGCTGGAAGCCTTGTTGAGTGCTCTTCGCTGCCGTCGTCGTTCGCGATTGGCGGCAGCTTTGGTGCGTGACTCTTCGAGACGATGAGTGAGGATGTGCTGTGGATTGGCTGCAGCCCATTGATCGGGAAGCATTGCTTCCAGTTGGGCATCGTCGGCGTGCCGTCTGACGAGTAGCTCACGCAGATAGACCCATGGTTCGATGCGATGCCGTTTTGCTCCGGCGAGGATCGTGTACAACACGGAGGCACGCGGTCCCGCATTTTCACTTCCTAAAAACATCCAGTTCTTACGACCAATGGCTTGATGACGCAGCGTACGTTCCGCCGTATTGTTGTCGATGGTTAAGCGGCCATCGCTGGTGTAGCAGCACAGGGCGTTCCATTGGTTACGCGCATAGTTGACCGCTGTGGCCAGCGCGCTTTTGGGAAGCAAGCGATCAGCAAGTGTTGCCAGATAAGCTTCGAGTTGGTCGAGCATCGGGGCAGCTTCCAGACGGCGCAGCTCTTGGCGCGCTGCTACCGGCAGGCTGCTCGCGCGATCCTCAATATCGTACAGTTGTCGAATCCATTCGAGCACCTGATGCGCTTCGCGTGGGTAGTTCTGCCGAGCATCGTAGAACTTCCTGCGCGCATGCGCCCAACAGGCGACTTCCACAATCTGGTTGTCGGAACCCAGATAAATCGCGTCGTAACCGGCATAGGCGTCAGCATGCAAGTAGCCACGGAAGTCTTGCAGAAACCCTTGCGGACCGTCGCGACTACGGCTCATGCTAAAGTCGTAGACCGAATAGGGATGCTGCTCGTCTCCAACATAAGTCCAAAACCGCCCCTGACGGCTCCCTTCTTCACCCCCCACCAACACTTTCACCGTGGTATCATCGGTCCACATGACCGAGGATTGAATTACTCGTGTTCTCTGCAACTGGTAAAGTGGCTCCAAGAGCTGGGAAGCCGCACTCACCCAATCGCACAGCGTACTCCGCGCGATGTGCAGGCCGTGACGTACGAAGATATCTTCTTGTCGGTACAGGGGAAGATGATCGCCAAACTTGCTCACGACGATCTGAGCGATCAGTCCAGGGCCAGCAATACCGCGGGCAATCGGCCTCTCAGGTGGCGGTGGACTCGACACGCCATTCTTGCAATAGCGACAGGCGTATTTGGGCCGTACATGTTCGTGAACTTCCAGCTTGGCGGGAACATGTTCCAGAACGGTGCTAACATCTTCGCCGATGCGATCTTTCGCACGTCCGCAGCCATTGCAGACTTTTTCTGCCGGTGAAAGGTCGGTTTCATGCCGGTGGTGGGGAAGATTCGAGAGATCCAGTTCTCGACGTCGGCGGCGTGAGTGACCGACAACTGGTTGACTTGGCTGCGAGCAGTTCGCAGCTTCGGTATCGTCACTTGACGTTAGTTCAAACAGATGCTGCTGACCTGCACCATCGACCACTCTTTCACGACGGCGGCCATGCACCCAGCGCTGGTACCAGGCGAGTTCTTCCAGCTTGGCCGCGTGTTCGTGCTGGAGCTTGGCGTAAGAATCTGCCGTCTCGTCCAACACACGGTTGAGCGTTTGGACTTCTTGCTGTGCAGTAGCAATCTGCTGCTGAAGCTGTTGAGCTTGCTGATAAGCGGCCAATAACAACTGATGGCACTGCTGGGGATCGTCGGGCAAGTCATCCATAACGACCACGGTTGTATCAACCCGAGGCCATGAAGCATAGGCATCTTCTAACCCACCAGTCGAAATCGCTTGCGTCGACGACCAGTCTCCAGGTCCAAGCCATCCAGCAACTGGATGAGTTGCCAGTATTCGATCTCGATGCCTTCTTCATCGTTGGTCGTGGTCAGCATCTGAAACGTGCCGACTTCCAGTCGCTTGTACCAAATCGCCAGTCCATCACCATCCCAATACAGAATCTTCAGCTTGTCACGGCGACGGTTGAAAAACAGAAAGAGATGCCCCTCTGTCGGATCTTGCTGAAAGATTGTTTGGGCGCGGCCCATCAGCGCATCAAAACTGTCGCGCATGTGGGTCGGCGTTGTACTGACGAAGATCCGCACGTCGGTCAGGTCGATCATCCACGCGACTCAACCAGAACCGCGCTGACGTGGCGAATCACGTCCAGCAGCAATAATCGTTGGATACCGGCAGACAGTCGTATGACACCTCCGCCGGGCAGTAAGATCTCGATCGATTGTGACTTGACCGAGACCGACGCAAATCCAGTTGCGTCTTCTTCCGATCGTTCGGGGGTCCCACGCAGCACGCGCAACCACTCCACCAACTGCGTGCGACTAACTTCTTCCTCCTGGCAGAACTTGTCGAGCGGCAGACCACTCGACTCAAACCGCTGCAGCCGTTCCTGCCATGCCACAAATGCATCCAGCCCACTTTTAACACGCTCCATGACAACTCGCCTCCAAAACAGTGATTGATCAAACCAATCCAAGATAGACGACCCCGCAAGTATGGTTGGCTCGGACGCTTACCCTGTTGCTCCCGGCATGTCACCAATTAGACAACAGTTGCACCCCCCGATTGGCAACCCATCGTCTCTTGGGCGTCTCTCGGGGAGAAGATCAACGACTTGCTTTCCAGCGGAGGAGAAACCAACCGCTGCGCGCAATAGTTGGTGCGCGATCTTGCAATGCGGCCAACGATTTGCGCTGTATTTTTCCAAATCGACCAGAGCAGCGGTTCATTTACAGTGGGTTCAACTTGGATTGAGCGGGGATCGATGTTTCTTCAGGCGTCTAGTGAGGGGACACTGAAGTCGCTTTCCAGATCACGATGTATCTGGAACTGCTCCGTCCACGGAAGCCCCGATGGATTGGAACCAGCGACCGAGATCAAGCTGCCACGGGACATTGTTGCTGATGGCGTCGCTCTTCCGCCAGAATCTGCAGAAAACGAAACATCTACGAAAACACCGCTTCCAACAATTCGTCGGAGAGCCAAGGACTTTCGCCTTGATCACTTTCATCGGTTTCGCTTGGAACGCTAACTGATTTGCTGCGGTTAATCGAAGCATTCACCGCCGCGCTATTTGCAGTGACCGCTCGATCGCCCTCGGTTGTGAAGTACGACTCCTCCGCAAACAGCGCCGCTGCCCCGGGCGCTGATTCGTTGGTCAAATCAAAAGCGATCGCCGCGTCGACCAGTGCGGCAGAGAGAGCCGACTCGGCCACGGACCCGGTCGCTTCCTGTCCACTCGTAATCGCCGACTGGCCACTGCTTGCCGCAGCCAAGCCGTCGAGAAGCTGCCCGTAGGTTGCTTGCCAGACAACGAGGTCGCTGGCATCGACGTCGCCGTCGTTGTCGGCGTCGCCGTCTGCACGCGTAGCTCCCGTCGACGTGCCAAAGCCCCGTTGCCAGGCCAAGAAGTCGGAGCCGTCGATGTCGCCATCGCTATCAAAGTCAGCGGAAGGTGCTACGCGTTCAAACGCCCCCATATCGATTCGGCCACCTGAGACCCGATCGAAGCCTTCGCCACGCTGGTCGAAGTTGGGTGGCACTGCAAAAGTCGGATCGCCGCTGTCGAGTCCTGGACTAGTTTGTTGCAAAGCGTGGGTCGACGTTTTACCGCCGTTGTCCGTAAGCGGATCGAGCAATGGGTCGATCGGCAGAGCAGCCGTTCCGATCAAATTGCCGTTGGCATCGGGCGAACCGAGGGGTGCGGCGGTGAGCGATGTACCTGTGTTGTCGCCGATCAGGCTGAACATCACGTTCGGCGATCCAGAAGCGTCCAAGTCCGGGTCGCTCCCATTGGCGATGTTCTGGGCAACGATGGAGTTGCGAATCGTCACACCAGCGCCGTTCAATCGGCTTATGCCTCCACCTGCATCGTCGGCGGTGTTTGCTGTTATCGTGCTATGATCGATGGTGACTGCGCCTGAAATTGTGCGGATACCAGCACCATCGTCGGTAGCGATGTTGCCACTGAGTGTCGAGTTGACAAGGTTGATATCGCCAAGCGTCGTAAAGATGGCGCCACCATCACCATCGTCGCCGCTGGCCCCCAGAGCCTTATTGCCATGGAGCGTGCTGTTGGTAATCGAGAGTGTATTGACCGAGTCGAATCGCACCGCGCCACCGTTGCCATTGACAGCCCCACCCGTGAAGTTCAGACCATTGAAGCTTAGGTCTCCGGTAGTTGCCGTAAAGTTGAATAGCCGAGAGGTGTCGCTTCCGTCAACGGTAATGCCTCCAGCCAAACTACTGGCGTCGATCGAGAGTGAATCGGTGACCGACAGTTCGGTGCCACCAAGGGCGATAGTCTGCCCAGAGAGTGCAGCGGCAAACGTGATCGTGTCGGCGCCTGCGATGGAATTTGCCACATTGACTGCCTCGCGAAGCGTCGTCACTCCGTTGCCGAGATCGCCGTCGTCGCCGCCGTCCGCGTCGTTAACAATAAGTGTCTGCGCCTCGAACGCGCCGATATCGATGCGACCCAACTGAATTCGGTCGAACCCACTACCTCGCTGATCAAAATCGGGAGGTGAAGCGAAGCTTGGGTCGCCCGCGTTGAACGCCGGGCTGCCGGGCAGCAGGGCATGGGTCATGGTGGGCCCGCCGTTGTCGGCTAAGTGGGCAAGCAATGGATTGATCGGATTCGCAGCGGTGCCTATCAGGTTCCCGTTAGCATCTGGCGAAGCCACCGGCGCTGGTGTCAACGACGTGCCCGAGCTGTCGCCGATCAAGCTATAATTGACATTTAGTGGAGTACTAAGTGGAGTAGCAACTAAGATGTCGCTGCCGGAAGCAGACGTGTTGCTTGCCACAAGGGCATTCGCGAGTGTCAAACTCCCATATTCTGCATAGATCCCGCCGCCCTGAGAATTGCTGGCGTTTCCGCTGATTGTGCTGTTGGCAAGGGTCAAATAGCTGGATCTAGCAGAGATGCCACCGCCATTCGTAGTGGCGTTGTTTCCGCTGACGGTACTGTTGGTAAGGGTCAAATCGCTGGAAATACCGGCGATGCCACCGCCGTTGTTTCCAGAGATATTGTTCAGCACGGTCGAGGTGTTGATTTCAGTAATACCGAAGTTGGCGATACCGCCGCCATCATCTGTGGCAGTGTTGCCGATAATCATTGAGCCGGTGAGGGTCAACATGTCATTGGTGCTATTGCTAACGCCACCGCCGTCGTCAACAGCGGTGTTGCTCGACACCGTCGAGTTAATAATTTCCGTGGTGCCGTAGTTAACGATCCCGCCACCGTTCGTTCCGGCTGTATTGCCGGTAATTGTGGAGCCGGTGACAGTCAGCATGTCATTCGTACTGTTGCTTATACCACCGCCACCAGATGAAGCGCGGTTGCCAGAGATCGTGGTGTCGGTGATCGTTGTTGTACCACGATTATTCACCCCGGCACCGAAGCGGGCGCTGTTACCAACCACCGTGCTGTTGGTCAGATTGAGCGTTACGGATGCATTGCCTACAAGAATACCGCCCCCATCGTCTGCAGTGGTTGCCCCACGCCTGCCACCGGTGATGGTCAAACTATTCAGGTTGGCAGTGCCCGCAGTAATATTAAAAACGCGGATGTTATCGCCATGGTTGCCTTGGGCAATGGTTTGATCGATGTCGGTATGGAAAGTCCCCGTAACCAATGTGTCGTTACTGGCTACATCGCCCGAGATCACGATGCTGCCATTGGGGACAGTCCCGTTGATGGTGATGTCGCGGGAAAGCTCCAATGTTGTTCCATCAGTTAGACGCATCACACCCCCAGCTTCAAACGCCTCACCCGCGCCCGAAGCGAACGTGATCGTATCCGCTCCTGCCTGTGAATTGGCAAGCGCAATCGCTTCGCGGAGTGACGTTTCGCCATCGAACATGCTGACAACATCAGCAGTTGTGGAGACGAGCAGACTTGCTTGTTCGATGATGTCGACGTTGATGGTTTCGTCGGGCAAGGTCGTCGTGCCATCGGAGACCGAGACGGTAATCGTTGCGGTATTGTCACCGAGAACACCAGGGGCGGGAGTGTATTGAAGGTTTGCCGGTGTATCAAGAAATGTGTTGAGGTCAGAAGCTGATCCGGCAAGGGTTACAGAATTCGTACCCGATCCATCCACTGTCACGCCAACGCCGCTGGAAGCAGCCAGCAGCCCCGCGCTGACCTCAAACACGAGGGACAAACCGGTCCCACTGCCATCCACAAGGAAGGCATTTGAAAGATCCAAGCCCAGTGGCGTTCCTACGGTCGCAACCACTTCCTTTGGTAAGAAAAACACAGCGGGTTGATCGAATACTCCCTCGAACGCTCCGATATCGACTTGACCGTTCAATTGTCGTGGAAATCCTGTTCCTCGCTGATCGAAAGGGACCGGTTCTGCTGTGTCGTTGTCGCCATCCAAGTCATTTGTGTCGTCAGGAAGAAGTGCCGAGTTACCTACGTCAATCGCAGGACTACCGGGCAATAACGCATGCGTACGAGTCGGCCCGCCGTTGTCGGCGAGTGGGCCAAGTAGTGGATTGATTGGAATCACAGAGGTGCCAATCAGGTTACCATCGGCGTCTGCGGTCTGGGCCCCCGCGAGCGATGTGCCGGTGTTGTTGCCGATCAGGCTAAAACGAACCGACAAGTTGCTGCCGGGGTTGCTCGGCGCCCGAAAGTCTGGGGCAGTTCCGTTATCAGTATTACCCGAGATGATGGAATTTCGGACGATCAGGCTCGTCTCTGTGATCACATCAAAGTTTCCGATGCCCCCGACAGTCCCACTTGCGGTGTTGAGGGTGATTGTGCTGTTGGTGAGAGTTTTTGCGCTACTGTATGAAAAGATCCCGCCGCCTTTGGTACTTGAGTTTCCGCTGACAGTGCTGTTAGTGAGTGTTACAGCGCCAGCAAATGTATAAATCCCGCCGCCTCTTTGGCCACTTGAGTTGGCATTTACCGTACTGTTGGTGAGCGTCACTGCACCATCCATTGAATAGATCCCGCCACCGTCGTCACTTGAATTACCACTGACAGTGCTATTTGTGAGCGTTACTGCGCCCTTGTATGCGAAGATCCCCCCACCACCATCGTCACTTGAATTACCACTGACAGTGCTGTTTGTGAGCGTTACTGCGCCCTTGTATGCGAAGATCCCCCCACCACCGTCTTCACTTGAATTACCACTGACAGTGCTGTTGATGATCATCAATGCACTGCCGAGTGTATGAATCCCGCCACCATCGCTGGAAGTGTTGCCACCCGTAATGTTCAGTGCATTGAGCGTGAGACTGCCCGTCGACGCAGAGAAGTTCAACACGCGCGATTGCTGATTGGCATCGACCGTTACATTCTCAGCTAATAAGCTGGCATCGATTGTGAGCGAGTCGGTGATTTCGAGTTCTGCCCCGCTGAGGGTGATGGTCTGCCCCGAGAGCCCCGTGTCGAACGTGATCGTATCGGCGCCCGCCTGCGAGTTGGCAAAGGCGATCGCTTCTCGTAGCGAGGTGACGAAGTCTGTGTTGTCTACAACGTCACTGCTCGTCGTCACAATCAAACTGGGCGAATCCATGTGTTCGAAAGCACCCATGTCGATTTGAGAGCCAATACTGCGTTGAAAGCCGGCGCCACGCTGATCGAAATCGGGGGGTGAAACAAAGGATGGATCACCTGAATTGACCGCCGGACTTCCTGTTAGCAATGCATGAGTTTGCGTTGGTCCCCCGTTATCAGCTAGCGGGCCCAGTAGCGGATCGATGATGCCACTACCAGCACTGTCGCCTAGCAGGTTGCCGTTGCCAGTGATGGTGAGCCCGGCCGCGTCGCCGACTAGCGTGTAGTCGATGTCAATGGCACCATCGGGGTCAAAGGCCAAATCAGGCGTTGTGCCGGTCGAAGTATTGCCGGCGACAAGGGAGTTTTGAATTGTTAAGGGGGGATTTACAGAGGAATCATCCACGACTATGCCACCGATGGCACCGGTAGTGTCGTTGCTGGTGATCGTACTGTTGGTGACAATGATCGAACCAGTCAGCGTACCAACCCCTCCGACATTAGCTGCAGCAGAGTTTCCGCTGACTGTACTGTTCGCAACTGTCACGTTGCCAAATAGCGAGAATATGCCGCCACCGATACCATCGGTTTGATTATTGCTAACGGTACTGCTGCTAAGTATTACAGCACCAGTATCTGCAAAGACACCGCCTCCAGCCGCACTGAGCGCCCCTGTACGGTTCCCATCGACGGTACTACCCGTGAGTGTCACGGCCCCGGAGCTAACAGAAATTCCTCCACCATAGGTGTTCGATCGGTTGCCGCTGACGATGCTGTTGGTGAGTGTCACATCCGCGTTACCTACCAAAACTCCACCTCCCGCGCTGCTGCTTCCAGCGACTACGCCGCCGGTAATCGTCAGGTGCCTGAGATCGACGGTACCGTCGCTGACGTTGAAGACACGGACGTTGTCCGTCGTGTTGGTGTTGTTTATCGCGTCGGTGATCGCGGTCAAGCCAATCGTGGCGTCGTTGTCGGCGGTGTCTCCGGTGATGATCACCTCTCCGCCAGCGGTCGAGCCATCAATCGTCAACCCACCGATGTCGTGGATGAATAGTTGACTCGAAAGTCGGATTACTCCACCATTTTGAAACGCCTCGCCCACGCCGGAAGCGAACGTGATGGTGTCGGCGCCTGGTTTCGAGTTAGCAAAGACGATCGCTTCACGGAGCGAAGTAACGAAGTCACCGTTGTCCATTTCGTCGTCCGTGGTGGTGACGATTAGGCTCGGCAGCTCCGCCTGCAGCTCGAAAGCTCCAAGGTCGACCTCGGTCGTGCCAACGCCATCCAGATCGACAAGTCGCGCGAGACCGCGTGCATCGGAAGTGATCGAGTCGTCGGTGTCGCCATCGTTGTTGAGATCTAGCCCAACGGTCGCCTCAACCAGCTGTGTCGCATCACCCGCGTCGATTGCAGGATTTGAAGAACTTCGAACTAGAGCGACTGTTTGCAGCGAACCACCGTGGTCGTCTAACATACCCGCCACCACGCCACCGACCGTTTGCGTATTAGTAAAGATATCGGTGGCCGTTCCGCTGGTGAGGGAGTTCGCAACGTTGAGCGTACCGCTGCCACCCGTTTCAGCGCTACCTGCCGTCGCATTGTTACCCAGCACAATACTGTTGCGAAGATTGGTTGTGTCGCCGGTGTCGGTGTAGATGCCACCACTATCGGTCACACCGCTGTTGCCAGTGAGGGTGTTGTTGGTAAGAGTCGCCGTGCCAAAATTGCTAACAGCACCGCCTTGATTGGCACTGTTGCCGACAAAGGTAACGTTGGTGAGTGTTGCCGTGTCGTTGGTACTGTTATTGATGCCGCCGCCAAATGCAGCTGCTGCATTCCCCGACAATGTCACTCCGAGCAGCGTCGCTGTCCCCAAATTGTCGATTCCACCACCGGAAGTATCAGAGTAGTTATCCGAGACAATCGCATTGATTAACGTCAGCGAATCGTTGGTGCTGTTGTGTAGGCCACCACCGGCAGCTTCAGAACGATTACCCGATACTGTCGAGTCGGCGAATGTCGCCGTGCCTACGTTGCTGATGCCGCCACCATAAGCAAACGCACCAATAGCTCGATTGCCAGAAATGTTGCTCGCGGTCACATTGATCGTCACGCTGGGGTCGCCAACTCGGATCCCACCGCCATCGTCCACATCAGGAGAACTATCCGACGACACGCCCCCGGTGATCGTCAAGCTATTGAGGTTGACTGTGCCGTTGGTGATGTTGAACACGCGGACGTTGTCCGAGGTCATCGTGTTGTTGACCGCGTCGGTGATCTCCGTCGCACCCACCTTGGCGTCATCATTGCCGGCGTCGCCGGTGATAATGACTTCGCCGCCGGCCGTCGAGCCGTCGATCGTCAGTTCGTTTGCGTCGCTGATGTCGAGCTGACTGGAGAGCCGAATCACCCCGCCGTTTTCGAACGCTTCACCTACGCCAGAGGCAAATTCAATCGTGTCGGCACCTGGCGCAGTACTGGCCATGGCGATTGCCTCACGCAGGCTCCCCGCTCCGGCATCGTCAAGGTTTGTCACTGCAAAAGTGGCCAGCATCCGTCGGTCTTCCAGCTGTTCGGCCCGCAATCGGCGAGCGTAGGAGGAACAGACGAAGGACGAGGCGCTGCGAGTGGTACGTCTGCGCGCTTTGTTTCGTAGACGACGCATTGAATTGTGGATCATTGTTGGAAAACCGACTGCAGAATAGGAAAAACCAGTTAGTTGCTGGGGCAATCCGCACATGGCAGCGGTCTTTACGACAACGAAATCCGCCGGACAGAAGGTGCCCCTATTACTGCTATTTCCGATTAATTCCCAGCACTAACAGGAAAAACAGAAAAATCGGCAGAATTTCTCTGACTGGCCTATTTGGCCGATATTTTGCGGGCGATAAGAATGCCGACGCTATTTCATAGATCTGCGATTTTCCATCTACACGATGCAACATTGCGCGAAACCGCAGCTTTCACGCCTGCGATACGTCAAACGTTGAGTTTCACAATGGTAGGAATCGCTAACGCTTCTTCGTGACAGTCAATACAAGACCACCGACGGCGCTCAAGAACCAAAACGCACCTGGTTCTGGCACAGCAACGGCTACCAGGGTCAGACTTCCCATTCCTGTGGGGTTGGAGATGATCTGCTCGAAGGTGATTCCATTGAGTGTGAAGTGCGTATCGATCACCACCGACCCGAAATTGCCAGCTAAACCTTCGTGCCGGGTGAGTATCTCAAAGGTGTCGCCCGGCGTAGGCACGAAATTGTTGAAGCTGAGAATATTAAGCACGGTGCTGCTACCGAGCGTGAGCGTGGCCGTGTCGTTGATTTGATCGTGATTGTCGGAGCCAAATCCAGGTGACGGACCACCTAGTTCGATCTGGACCGTACCGCCGAAGGCCTGGTTGGTACCACTGATAATCGCCGGGCTATTGCCAGGGGCAAATGTGCCAAGATTGATCGTGTACTCAAATTGGCTATTGCCACTGACCAGAGCATTTGGACTGAAGATCAATCTGTCGGTCTGACTGCCTGCGATTAGTCCGTGATTGATGACCCGAGTGTCAATATACGCCCCTGGAGCGACTATTTGTTGGTCTTCCTCGACTACCAATGTGGCATGGCTGGCAGATATTGTGCAGGTCAGCAGGCAGGTAGCAAGTAAGACAGATCGGATGTAGTAATGCATGGTGCTATTGATAAAAAGTGATCGCTGTTAGCCAAAAACGTCCTCCAATACTTCGTGCGATATCCATTCTGTAGCTAGGGTCTCGACCTCCTCGTCATCTATTGCAGCAACTTCTTTAACGCTCAGCTGATAAGCAATCGGTGACGAGCCGAAGCCGGAATACTCCAGTTCGTGGAACACGTTGTCTACGACCGCAGCATCTACCGGCAGCTCGTTCGCGTTATCGTCAGATTGGCTAGCCAGCAAGTCCCATGCGATGGCAGCGCCAAACGCGGAATCGCCCGCTTGCAACTCGCCTTGGGGCACAACGGATTCTTCGATAGGACTCACGGGGGCTAGTGCTTGCATAGACTCAGCAGCAGCGATGGACTGCGTTTGGCCAAAGTTTTGCTGCCAATCGTTGAGGTCGCTGGCATCGTGAGTCGTGCCAAAGCCACGTTGCCAGGCGAGGAAATCGGCGCCGTCAGTGTCGCCATCGTTGTCGAAGTCGCCATCGGTGCTCACTTCGACAGCCGTCAGCGTTAGCCCGTTGTCGGTGTAGCGGAGTTGGAAGTCGATGCCGGCGTTGGTGAAGGCAGAGTCGACGGTGACGGCGTCGAACCGGCCTGCGAGTGCACCGGCGGCTGTGAGAATCTCAAACTCGTCGCCGACGGATGGTTCGAACCCATTCCAGGGTTTGATCTCTAGGTCGACACCATCGATGAGGGTGATCTGTCCAGCATCGTTTACCTGGTCGTGGTTGTTGTTACCGGTGCCGGGAGTGGTGCCACCGAGTTCAATTTGCAGATTGCCGGCGAAGGCCATGTTCTCGCCGTTGGCGATACCTGGACTGAGACCAGGAGCAAACGTGCCGTTGTAGATGACATTTTGGGCGAAGCCGATACCGTTGACGGTAAAACCGTCTTCGAACTGGATGCGCTCGGCAAGCGCCGTGCCATCGCCGATGACGCTGCCCATGTTGCGGAAGTTGCCGGCAATGCTGCCGCGACCAGTGACGTTCTTGCCGTCTTCCAAGAGGAAGTTATCGGGCAAATTTCTGTTATCGGTCGCAGTGTTGGGCGTCGACGTCCCCGCAACAAGCCGCCCGCCGTTGGTGCCGTCGCCGAGCGTGGTCAATGAACCAAGCACCGCTTCGTTGGCGTCGTTGATAGTGACGGTGTTAGCTGACGTGTGTAGGACGCCATCACTGAAGTAGCCAATCACAGAATTGGTGTCGCCGAGAGCGAGGTCGCCGGTGCCTTGGATGACCGATCCGGAGCTGGCGTCGACCGGAGTGTTGTTATACGTGCCTGCAGCCGAGAGAATTTCACCACTGCCGAGTGCGAAACCATTCGAGGCGTCGAACACAGCGCCGTTGAGGACCGTTGTGGAATCGAGGTCAACAAAATTGGTTGCGGCGACTGTGAGCGACTCACTTGCAGCTATTGCGAGGAATCCGTCAACGCTGAATGACAGCAGGTTGTCAAAGTCAAGGGAGCTGAGGTTGAAGAAGTTTAGCGTGTCGTTCTCCGCACCGTTGCCGGTGTAGATGCTGTCTGTACCGAAATTGCCAGAGGGCTTGTACGTCGCGCGGGTGAGTCGAGGGTTGGTGTCGCCAACCACCCGCAGTTGGTCGTTGTCGACTGAGTTGCCGACAAAGGAAATGGTCCCGGTCGGATCGAAGTAGCCGAAGCCGTAATTGATCGTGAGCGTTTGGTTCTTCCCGGCCTGGCTGACGAAGGCAATGTCGTCAGGTTGCGCTATCGCCACGGATGCGACGGAAATCCCATCCAGAAGGATTAGGAGCCTCGAAGGGTCCGCATGTCGTTGGATCTGGATGTCGTTTCCTGTTGCCGGCGCTTCGAGTTGCGCAGCTTCATAAGCTCCGATGTCGATCTGACCCAAGGCGACGCGATTAAATCCATCGCCGCGCTGGTCGGTCGTCAGCGGCGGTGTGAAGGCGCCTGGGTCGAAATCGGGGTCACCCGTGTTAATGGCTCGACTACCAAGCGGCAGTGCGTGCGTTTGTGTCGCGCCGCCGTTGTCGGCCAATGGTTCCAGCAGTGGGTCGCCAGAAAGCGTGGCAGTCAGACCCGCTGTGTTGCCGTCTTCGATCAGGTTGTATCTGCCGCTGAACGTGCCACTGAGATCCCCCCCCGACGCGCTGCCCGCAACGATCGTGTTGTTAAGTGTTGCGGTGCCGAGGTTGTGTATGCCGCCTCCACCCGCAGTTCCATCAGCGCCGTTGCCAAACAGGGTAACGTTGTTGAGCACCAAGGTGTCGTTGGTACTGTTGTGCACGCCGCCGCCATCGGCAGCGGTTGTATTGTTCGAAACCGTGACGTTAGTGAACGTCGTTATACCAAAATTGCTGACGCCGCCGCCGTCGTCGGTGGCGGCGTTGCCGGAGATGGTCGAACCTGTGATCGTCAGCATGTCGGCGGTGCTGTTGATGATGCCGCCGCCGTAACGGCCTCGGTTGCCGGAGATGGTCGAGTTGGCGATCGAGGTGGTCCCATAATTGGCAAGGCCGCCGCCATCGCCGCTCTCGCTGGCCCTGTTTCCGCTGATCGTGCTTTCGGCCAGGTTGAGCGTAGCACCGGAGCCGACAATAATACCGCCGCCATCGCCGCTGGTGAAACCGCCTGTCATTGTCAGGCCATTCAGATCGACCGTGCCCCCGGTGATGTTCAGCACCCGGCTGTTATCGGCTGTAGTGGTGTTGTTCGAGGTGTCGGTAATGAAGGTGCCGGCAAGCAGCTGATCGTTGCCTTCGGAGTCGGCGGTGATGACGATGTCGGTGCCGGTCGAGCCGTCAATCGTTACGTCATCAGAAATTGTCAGCTCGGTACCGTTCTGGCGAATGAGGCTAGCAGCGCCACCTGTAAAAATATCCGGATCGAACCTGATCGCGTCAGTGCCTACGTTCGTGTTCGTTATCAGAAGGGCTTCTCGTAAGCTCAACTGTCCCGTCGACCAATCACCATCGACGGTGTCGGAGCTGTTGCTTACCACGAGTGAGACGGAGACAGTACCGGGAGTTTCCACCGCTCCCATATCGATCCGTCCATTGCGCACGCGCACCTCAGGCAACCCGCGTTGATCAAAAAGAGGCACGCCGCCAGTTCCGGCGATGAGTGTAGGGTCACCTGCGTCAATCGCTGGACTGCCTGACATCAAGGCGTGCGTTTTCGTTGGTCCACCGTTGTCGTCTAGCGGTCCGAGCTGCGAATCAGCCCCTATTATGTCGCCGGTGGCGGTAAACTTAGCCGCTCCATCCAGGATGCCACCGCCTATGCCAATCAAATTATGGCCGTTCGACTGGAAGCTGTTGTTCGAATTAAAGGAGACCACGGCCACGTCTTCGTTCGTGTTGCCGGCAATGATGCTATTGGTAGACTCAGTGCGCGTATAATTACTGCCTCTGCTCGCGACGCCGCTACCCAAACCTACCGGAGCCGTGTTGGCAGTGATCGTGCTTGAGCGAATAATGGTAAGACCGTTCAGGTTGTATAGACCCCCGCCATGACTTGCGGTTGCGTTCCCGGAAATCGTGGAGTTGGTAATGGTGGTGGTCTTATCACTCAGGTTGGTGCTACTAGAGATGCCGCCCCCATCGGAATTGACTCCCGTCGTGCTGTTTCCACTGACGGTGCTGCCTGTGACTGTCAGTTGGGAACTTGTCGCATCGATGCCGCCCCCATCGGCGAAATCTCCTGTTGTGGTGTTTCCGCTAACGGTGCTACCCATGATAATCACTTCGGAGGAAAACGCGGCAATGCCGCCCCCGTCAGCACTGCCTCCCGTCGTGCTGTTTTCGGTGATGGAGCTGCTCGTGACCGTTAGGGAGCCTCCATCGGTGTTAATGCCACCACCATCGCTACTACTTTCTGCCGTGCTGTTTCCGCTGACAGTGCTGCTGGTGACTATCACGTTGCCACCAAACGAATTGATACCGCCTCCATTGGCGGATTGTCCTGAGGTGCTATTCCCGGTGATGAGGCTGCCCGTGACCGTCACGGAGCCTCCATCGGTGTTAATGCCACCACCATCGCTACTACTTTCTGCCGTGCTGTTTCCGCCGACCGTGCTGTTGGTAATCGTCACGGTACCGTCCTCGGTGTGGATCCCACCACCCGCGGAAATGGCTCCCATCGTACTGTTTCCCGTGACGTCGCTCCCCGTAATCTCCAAGGTGCCGACTTTCGTGTAAATGCCGCCGCCATAGGCTCTGCCCCCCGTGGTGGTATTTCCGCTGACCGTGCTGCCCGTGACGGTCACGGCACCGTTGTCTGTGTAGATACCGCCACCATCGGCACGGTCTCCCGTGGTACTGTTGCCGCTGACCGTGCTATCGGTGACCAGAAGTGTTCCACTAGAACCAAATCGAATTCCGCCGCCGCCATCGGAATTAACAGTGGTACGTCCGCCGGTGATCGTCAATGCATGGATCGTGAGATCACCAGTGGATGAAGAAACATGCAGCACGCGCGACCCTTGATTGGCGTCGATCGTCACTTTGTCATTCAAGGCACTCGCATCGAT
The DNA here is from genome assembly GCA_965230685.1 of Bythopirellula sp. Taxonomy (GTDB): domain Bacteria; phylum Planctomycetota; class Planctomycetia; order Pirellulales; family Lacipirellulaceae; genus Bythopirellula. Next base: position 4,721,578 of record CBDDLO010000002.1, on the reverse strand, counting down.
CGTAAGCGTGTCGGTGATCTCTAGCTCCGTGCCGCCCAGTGTGATGGTCTGGCCCGAGAGTGCGGCCTCGAACGTGATCGTATCTGCCCCGCCTTGGGAATTGGCGAAATTGATCGCTTCGCGAAGTGAGGTCTCGCCGTCAAACACGTTAATACCGTCACCGGTTATAGAAACGACCAGACTAGGTGTTTCAATGGGGACAACGGTGCCGATTTGCAGTTCCAGTGCCCCCGCGTCGACGAAGCCGCCGTTGTCGACGCTAGGGAAGTCGACGACCCGCGGATTGCCCACGGCATCGTGGGTGATGGCGGTTGTGGAGAATGTACCAATGTCGAGCGCCGGGTTAGTGGAGTCGTTGAGCAAGGCGACGGTCTGGATCGTTCCCCCGTTGTTAGTCAGGACACCCGCCGCGACTCCCCCAACCATTTGCGTCGTGGCGAAGACGACCGACGCCGAGCCGCTGGTGAGTGAGGCGTTGCTGGTGATCCCAGTGCCGGAGGTCTCAGCGCCGAAGGCCCCTGAGTTGTTACCCAGCACGATTGTGTTGTTGAGCGTTGCGTTTCCGAGGTTGTGCACCCCGCCGCCGTCGACCGTTGCCGTGTTGCCGGTAACGGTCACGTTCGTCAGCGTGAGGTTGTCCCCGGTGCTGTTATGCAATCCGCCCCCGTCTAAGGAAGTCGTGTTGCCCACCAAGGTTACGCCCGTCAGCACCGCCGTGCCGAAGTTGGCGACTCCGCCGCCGTCGTTCGTGGCCGCGTTGCCGGCGATCGTCGTGTCGGTGATCGTAAGCATGTCGTTGGTGCTATTGATAATGCCGCCGCCGTAGTTGCCGGTGTTGCCCGAGACAGTCGAGCCGGTGATGGCAGTCGTTCCGTAGTTGGCGATTCCGCCACCGTCGCCCGTGCCTCTGGCTACGTTCCCAGACACTATGCTCGCCAGGAGGTTGAGCGTCGCACCAAGGTTAACCAACACTCCACCGCCGTCACTCGTAGTAGCGCCACCGGTGATCGTCAGATTGTTCAGGTTGATCGTACCACTGGTGATGTCGAACACACGGACGTTGTCGGACGTCATCGAGTTATTGACCGCGTCGGTGATCTCCGTCGCACCCACCTTGGCGTCATCATTGCCGGCGTCGCCGGTGATAATGACTTCGCCGCCGGCCGTCGAGCCGTCGATCGTCAGTTCGTTTGCGTCGCTGATGTCGAGCTGACTGGAGAGCCGAATCACCCCGCCGTTTTCGAACGCTTCACCTACGCCAGAGGCAAATTCAATCGTGTCGGCACCTGGCGCAGTACTGGCCATGGCGATTGCCTCACGCAGGCTCCCCGCTCCGGCATCGTCAAGGTTTGTCACTGCAAAAGTGGCCAGCATCCGTCGGTCTTCCAGCTGTTCGGCCCGCAATCGGCGAGCGTAGGAGGAACAGACGAAGGACGAGGCGCTGCGAGTGGTACGTCTGCGCGCTTTGTTTCGTAGACGACGCATTGAATTGTGGATCATTGTTGGAAAACCGACTGCAGAATAGGAAAAACCAGTTAGTTGCTGGGGCAATCCGCACATGGCAGCGGTCTTTACGACAACGAAATCCGCCGGACAGAAGGTGCCCCTATTACTGCTATTTCCGATTAATTCCCAGCACTAACAGGAAAAACAGAAAAATCGGCAGAATTTCTCTGACTGGCCTATTTGGCCGATATTTTGCGGGCGATAAGAATGCCAGCCTCAAGGCTCAACATGCCAGAGGACCCGTTTTGGCAAGGGCTGAATGTGACCTTCGTGATATCGAAGGCCAAGCTGAGCTTCCAATTGTTCTCGACTCAGTGCCGTGGCTTCAGCACCGGCAAGGAAATCGCGGATGTAAATGGACCCATCCGAAGAACTCGAAGCAAGCCGTTTACCATCTCGGGTAAAATAGACGTAGAGGGTGTGGCTAGTGTGCTCCGAGAATCGCCGCACTTCTGTGCCGGTCATAACATTCCAAAGCCGAACCGTTCTATCGTCGGACGCTGTAGCCAACCAACGTCCGTCTCGGCTCAAAGCGACATGGGTCGTTCGCTCCGTGTGGCCGGCAAACCGTTGGACAATTTCTCCCGTTTCAGCATTCCAGAGCAAAACAGTATCTCGTGGCTCGGAGCCAACAGTGGCGAGATATTTTCCGTCCCAGCTGAATTCGATTGCCATCACCTCGCCAGAATGTCGATCGAATAACCGCTCTGGCTTTTTGACCTTCTGAGATAGATCCCACAACATAACCTTACCGTTTCCGCTCCCAGTTACTAAGCGGTACGGATCGGTCGGATGAAACACGACGATGACAGGTCCTTGAATCGATGAGATTTGCTTTACTTCTGGCTGATGCCGCAGATCCCATAAGTAGATTCCCTCAGTGTACCCTCCGCCTACCAAGAGAGTCCCGTTGGCATTGAAGTCCAAGTGACGCATCTGCCCACCAGGATAATCCAACTTGTATGCCGTTTTTGATGCAAGATTGAGCAATTGGACGCCTTGCTTATCGGAGAAAAAGGCAAAAAAATTACTTGTCCGGTCAAAAGCTCCTCCTCGTCCGGACCGAAAATCTTGGAACTCGCCCGTTTCATTTTCTCGCAGCACAACCCGATTTTGGCCTCCCCACTTGCCGTAAGCCGCCATCCACTTTTCATCGGGACTGAAGTCGAACCAGGTAACAAAGTCTGACCAATCATCCGACTGGTGGGAATCTTCCGTGAAACTCTTCGGATTGATCGAGGTCAGCGCCGAGGTTTGCATTTCCCACAGGCGGACCTCAGGTCCAGCGGCACTGGCTAGATACTTGCCCGTGCGATCAAACGCTAGCGCACCGACATCAACACGATGTCCCTCGAGATGAGCAAGCCATAAGCCTGTCGATACGCTCCAAACCCGCGTATCACTCTGGTAGCCACCAGTAACCAATAAATTGCCATCTGGTGAGAAACTCATGGTTGATAAGCCTTGATGTTCAAGCCGTGCCAACACTTGGGGTACTCTCACTGTTTGAATGCCAAGGACGCGGGCATAGTATCCACCGTATGAGACAGCCAACCGCATACCATCTGCACTAAAAAGCAAACTGCTGATATTCAGTACCTGCTGGGCATCCTCTTCAAGTACGTACTCCACAAGAAGCTCTTGATCTGGAAAAGACCAAATCAGCACGCGTCCATCTGTGGTACCGCAAGCAAGATACTTTCCATCAGAGCTGAATCGCAATGTGCGCGGACTGGGTGTAACCTTTAGCGATCGTAAGTCGATTGATTCTTGAGAGCTCTCGACTAGATGGTTCGTTTTTTTGGCTTGATTTCCTGATGTCGGGACGCTCCAAAAATTGATTTGATCTTTGGTTAGAGAAGCTAAGGTGTCGGCTTGAGGATGAAAAGCGACACCTAGGATGTGAGTTGTCAGTATGCGCGGCTCAACAACTTCGACTCCTGAATTAATGTCCCAAAGTCTGAGTGTCTTGTCTCGCCCACCTGATGCGACCAGATCGCCCTCTCGTTGGGCATCCAGGCACTCGACGCTTCCACGATGCTCACGAAATGAGTGGATGTTCTTTCCGGACTCTCGATCCCAAACTTGCACAGTGGAGTCATGTGACGCAGAAACCAATCTTCGACCATGTTCTGCGAACGCCAGTTGTGTCACTGTGTGTGCGTGCCCCTCGGTCCAAGCAGTAACCTTGCCACTATGGAGGTCGATTTTTTGCAACGTTCTCGCATCTTTTGGGATGCCAGCACGGTGACTCACTTGCACCATCAATGCTACCCCAGAAGAGTCAATTGCTACAGCTGTGACAGCATCATGCAAACGAATTGATGTTTTGGGAACCTCTTTGCGATTGATGAGACTCCAAAGATGCAGTTCTCCATTTTCGTGACCTATAGCTAATACGCTCTCTTCAGCATCTACTGCGAGTGCCGTAACCGGAGATCTACTACTATCGATCTGTCTCGTTTGCTCTCTTTTTTGAGCTGGGTTCGTATTGTAGATGGCAACAGCACCAGATCGACAACCGATGGCAAGTTGCTCTGAATTGACAAACCTAGCGGCAGAGGCATCGTTGATGTTCGGAAAAACTTCTGCCTGGTTTGTAGAAGTGTCCCACAAGACTACCTTTCCTGAGTCTAAAACGCCTGCTACCAAGCTGCCCTGCTCACTAAAAGCCAAATCGAGTATACGACCTCCCTGGGTGGTATAACGCTGCTTCTCAGCGCCAGACTCAGATTGCAAAATGGTAATGCTATGCGAGAACGCTTCAGCAACAGCTAGCTGTGAACCAGCAGGGTCAATAGCAATCTTTGCCAATGATGAAGTAAACTCTCGAGACCACCGTTTCTGCCCTGAACCAAGGTCCCATCGACAAACGGTCTGATCCTCAGAAGCTGAAAAAAGTCGTTCGCCATCTGGGGCAAACACCAAGGAACGAACCTCGCCCCGATGGCCGTTCAGACGTTGTTCCAGTTGCCATGATCTCGTGTCCCAGACAAGGATCACCTTTTCACCTTGGAAGGCCGCCGCAAAACGATTTCCGGTCGTACTCGTAGCGATGGCGGTTGCATCGTCCGTAACCGCTGAGGCCCACTTCAAGAATGCCGGTGCGCTTCCACGAGCCGACTGAAGTTTAGCGTCACCAGCCGCAGTCGAATGGAACTCGCGAGACTCGTGCGCCAACAGGGCTGCAGACTGGTAGCGACGGTTCCCAAAGGCAACGTCTGACTGTTCGCGAAGCGATTGGGCCGCTGCTGCTTTCGCTCTTTCTAGTGCAGCCCCTGTGGTACGCAGCGAATAGAGAAGCACTCCAACGGTCACAATGGCCATGATGCCCAATGCACCAAGTGAGCTTGCCAGCGCTGGATTCTTTCGCGACCATCGCACCGTTTGTTCGACCAGCGATGCGCGCCTAGCCTGGATGGGCTCATCATTCAAAAACCGCGTAAGATCTTGCTCCAGTAAGCGGGCACTTTTATAACGACGTCGTGGCTCCTTCTCAATGGACTTGAGAAGGATCGTTTCCAAGTCACGAGGAATACGCTGGTCAATCTGGCGCGGTCGAATCGGCGCCGAATGGTTAATCAATTGAATTAACTTTAGCCGATCTGCTGATTCGTATGCTGGGCGCCGTAACACCAGCTCATAGAGTGTAAGTCCTAGTGCGTAAATATCTGCACGCACGTCGCATTTACCTTGAAACCTCTCGGGGGACATGTAACGCAGTGTGCCTAGGAAGTCGCCAGTCTGAGTCAGTCCTTCATCATCGAGTTTGGCGAGACCGAAATCGGTAACCCAAACCACACCATCGCTGTCCAGTAGTAGGTTTGAAGGCTTCACATCGCGGTGAATTACTCCGCGTCCATGGGCGAATGCTAGCGCATCGGCGACTTGAACACCAATTCTTGCAACTGAGCGATAGAACTTTTTACGATGGGCTACGCTGTTATCGTTCAACTCATTGCGAAATGCAGACGATTCGTGGGAAGCGGAAGACGCTTCACCAGCACTTGAGCCGGGCTGGTTTAGCTGATCGTAATGCGATCCGCTGCGTGCGTTCTTCAGCTCATCGATCACATGATCCAAGCTCTGTCCGAGGATTAGCTGCATCGCGTAATAAACAACATTCTCTTCCTCTCCTACTTCAAACACCGGTACGATATTCGTATGGTGCATTTTTGCTGCGGCACGAGCTTCTTGCTGGAATCTAAGCTTGGAATTGCTATTCGAATGATTGCTGCTGGGCAAGACTTTGAGTGCTACCCGCCGACCGAGCGACTGCTGCTCCGCTTCATAGACGACTCCCATACCGCCTCGACCTATCTCCGCGATGATCCGATAATCGGCAATGCGCTCCGGCAAAAGACTGTCTGGCCCAACTGGGGTCGATTCCTCCTTCTCTTCAGGCCCTAGAGCTTCAAGAACGGCGAGTGCCGGAAACAGCTGGCGGATTTCTGAGCTCAGTTGAGGGTGCTGCTCACAATACTCCTCGAGGCTGACTCGCTCACCACGTTGGCATCGCTGCGTAAATTCCTCGACTAACTGCAAGAGTAGCTCATCAGAAGGAGTACTATTCGACGGACTGGTCACGCCCTTCAGTCCTTCCCTCGTTGCTTGTCACTTTGCGCTGCATTGTACAAAGAGAAGTCCTCGCCAAACAGATCCGGGAATTGCTTCAACTCGCTCTGCAAGCGACGCAATGCGCGCAGGTGCCGCATGCCGGCTGCGGATTCAGAAATCTCAAGCACAAAGGCTATTTCGGTATTTGTGAGCTGCTCAAAATGTCGCATCGCTAGGACTTCTCGATTATCTTCTTCCATGCCGTTGAGGATGTCTTGCAGTTTGATTTGCCTCTCCGCACGCACGAATTTACCGCCAATGGAAGTAGAATTCCCAATTAACTTAGAGGCAATCGCCATGGACGTTGCTTGAGGCATGCGGCCACGATACAAAGAGACCTCGCGAGCGGCATCGCGTTTAGAAGCGCCGAGGTGGTAGCGATGGACTTTGGCCAATCTTTGCCCTGTGAGTCGCCGCATCCAAACAAAGAACGGGAGTTTTGGGTCCTTGGCATAGTTGGGCAACTGATTTGCGAGGTCGATGAATGCTTCCTGAAGGACATCCGAAGGGTTTACCCGCCCTCGAATACGGCGATCCATTCGCAAGTCCACCACCTTACGCAGGCGTTTTCGATTCCTTTCAAAAAGCTGAGCAAGAACTGCTTCGTCACCTTCAATGGCACGCTGGACAAGTTCTTCGTAATTATGGACTGAGCTGTTTTCGGTCATGTAGACATTGTAAACAGATCAAGATCAAGGAGCGAGAGTCGAACATTTCGCACATTGCGTTTCTGCATGAAGGAAGCAACGCAGAGAGAACGAGAACGGGCTACGAATCTGGCTCGGCTGTGCGATCAACACGAAAGTCAATTCCACTGTTTTAAACGGAAACTGAAAATCGCGGCAAACCATACTTCGAGCCAGTTGCACGCAGCGGTGATCCAAGCCGCTTGTGGATGCGCTGATAAGCAGCGCGTAACCCCAATGGGTGAGATCAGTTTTCGCTGGGTACCTCCTATAAGGTCAGAATCACAACTGAATCGTGCCTCTCACCGCCCTAATTCCGCTACACAAATCCGATGTCGAAGGTGATTCTCACCTAAGTGCGGATTCCCAGATCGTGTCCGGGCATAACCGGCTGCAAGGCACACCGGACGTAAACGCCAAGGAGACTTCTGGGCTTAGCATTACCTGCTTCGGTTGAACAGGACGACGAGAGAAAAAATAGGTGTCTACGCACCCATGCCTGGTAGACCGAAGGAAGTAAAGTAAGTCTTTGACTTATGACATCGTCAAGCTATATCGAACGGAGTCAAAGTTCTCTCTTAGGAAATCATCCGTGGCATAGAACGGTTGCAAGGACGATCTTACCAGCTCAGATCTAAGGAATAGAGGTCTTTGAACGAGGCAATTGGATCTATCGCAGGACCTCAGGCGCCCCTAAATTGCCTCTCGTGAGTCTCATGGCCATTGTCGCTGTCCATGCATGACTGAAATTGCTCCGAGAACTGTGAGCATTGCGTTAGTTGGCTCGGGAACGGCTAGTGTGATCGTAACCAGCTCTGGCTGAGAATCTTAGCCGCACTCGGCGAACTAACCCAGGGTGGTAAACAATAGGATCAAGTCCGGTGGATGCAATCCATACAAGCGGCGACTTTGCACGCTAACGCGGTACGAACTAGCATCGACACACTCCCCGCAATCACCGAACTAACAGTAGCGAACGTTGAGAATGCTCGCTATTGACCATCTGCGTAGTTATAATTAGTGTGCCTTTTCATGCATCTGAGCTTTTAGGACGGTACAGCGTGTCATACCTTAAACAGCCTCTCTGGATCCGATCGTCTTATGCACGACGCCTACGCGTAGAAGCCCTGGAAGATCGTCGCTTGCTAGCGGTGTTTCCCGTGAGCAACTTGCTCAATTCTGGCGCTGGCAGCTTGCGCGATGCGATCACTCAAGCGAATGGTGCTGCTGGGCCTGACGAGATTACCTTTTCAGTAAGCGGCACGATTGATCTGGCGAGTCAGCTACCCACGATCACCGACTCGCTAACAATCACCGGCCCTGGGGCCGATCAGTTGACTCTCAATGCTGGTCACGGCACGGACAATGTAGCCAACACGGGCGATGGGTTCCGAGTTCTCAACATCGATGGAGGAGTGAGTCCCACATTGGACGTCGCCATTCATGGGCTGACCCTCACCGGTGGAGACATTTTTGGCTTTGGAGGGGATCTCGGCAAAGGCGGGGCGATACTCAATCGTGAGCGCCTGACCGTCACCGAAAGCAAGATCACCGGCAACGGCGCTACCACTGGCGGTGGCATGTATAACTACTTTGGGTATGTGACGATCACGAGCAGTACCTTCTCCAACAATCATGCCTCGGCAAACGGTGGAGCGGCTCTTAATCGAGCGGGACAACTGGCCGTCTTGAGCAGTACGCTTTCAGGTAACTCAGCAGTCGTGAGTGGTGGCGGCATTTCCAACTCGGCGTATGGTTTGACATCCGTCACGGGAAGTACCATCTCCAATAACTCCGCCGAGTTGGGGGGTGGGATTAGCAATGCCTCTCATCCAGATGCGCTCCTCAGGATTACAGGAAGCACCCTCTCGGGTAACACTGCTATCGATGGTGGCGGCATCTATTCGGCACTGGGAAGTAATACCACGTTGACCCACACGATCGTGGCTAACAGCCTCTCGGGTGGCGATACATATACCGGTGGCAGTAGCTTCAACGGATCGTACAACCTAATCGAGGACGGCAGCGGTGGAATCGCTGGAACGATTATGGGCGACCCGATGTTAGTCGCGCTGTCCGATCAAGGGGGGCCGACGAAGACTCATCGGCTCTTACCAGGCAGCCCAGCCATTGATGCGGGCGACCCAGCCGCGTCCGCGGGTAGTGGTGGTGTCCCCCTGTATGACCAAAGGGGGATTGGGTTTGATCGTGTACGAAGTTTTGGGACGGGGACAATCATCGACATTGGTTCGTTTGAGGTCCAAGATCCCCTCTCGATGCCACTTCCTCCATTGATTGTCGATAGCATCGCCGACGAAGTCGATTTCGATTTGTCTGCAGGGAATTTTAGCCTTCGCGAGGCGGTCGCCCTGGCAAATTTTCAAGCTGGAGCGGACACCATCACTTTCGATCCAACGCTGTTTAGCACGCAACAGACAATTGGTCTGAAGGCTGGCCAACTGAACGTTACCGACGATCTGACCCTGACCGGTCCGGGAATGTTCTTGCTCACAATTGACGCCGGAAACGGCAACGACAACCTCCCTGCCACGGGCGACGGCAATCGTGTCTTTCATGTCAACGACGGGGACGACAATGTTGACAGGTCCGTCTACTTTAGTGGGGTCACGATCACAGGCGGCGATGTCTCGGGCGATGGGGGAGGGATCCTCAATCGAGAAGACTTGACCCTTGATCTAACGAAAATCACGAACAACTCGGCGACCGGAAATGGCGGTGGAATCTTTGGGGGCGACCAGTCTCACCCAATCAACCTTGCCAATAGCACTCTTTCGGGAAACCTGGCCGGCAACAAGGGGGGAGGAATCTACAGCGGCGGATTTAGTTCGGCGACAATTACGCGCAGCACGCTTTATGACAACCAGGCTGCAACCGGGGGTGGCATTTACAATCGATCTTTTGGCACCTTGAATCTTAGTCACGCTACTATCTCAGGTAATGCGGCTACCGGAAGCAGCGCCGACCAGGGTGGTGCTATCTTTAATGGCGGCATTGCCAACATCTCCTCAAGTACGATTGTGCTTAACAATGGGAATGGCGAAAACGGAGCACCAGGTATCCAAAATGGAGGATTCGCCAGTGCCAGTATCAATAACAGCATCATCTCAGGCAACAATCGTCTGTGTGCACCAGGGACATGCTTAGGTAACAACCTAGTTGGCATTGCATTCAGCGGCGATTACAACTTGCTGGGCGTTTCCGCTACAACTACCGGCGGTGCCCATGATCTCTTTGAAGAGATTGTTCCTTACTCTATCTCCCCCCTCGGCTACCACGGCGGACCAACAAAAACGCACGTGCCATTTAGCTTCAGCAGTGCAATTAATAATGGCGCATCGGCCGATTTAGTCGACCAACGAGGAGCCCCCTTCCAGCGCGATGACGGTAATGGAGTCGATATTGGAGCGGTGGAGCTAAGTAGTTTTTCACTCGTCGTCGATACGGTCGAAGATGCGTATGACTTGGATCTTAGCCCAGGCGACGTGAGTTTGCGCGAAGCAATGCACCTCGCATCGAGACTCCCTGGTAGCGGGGTAATCTCGTTCGACTCGACCCTTTTCGCCGTACCACAAACGATTCTATTGAACGAGCAATTGCCCCATATATCTGTTGATCTGACGATCAACGGTCCTGGAGCAGATCTGCTGACGATCGATGCCGGGCATGGGCCTGATCAGCTCCCGGATACCCAGGATGGATTCCGAATCTTTGATTTTCGCGACTTCCAAGAGTTTCCTGAGCAGCAAGTGGCCCTCTCCGGCATGACTCTTACTGGAGGAGATGTCTCTGGCAGTGGTGGAGCTATTCTAACCACGGCAGAGCTAAGTATTCACCGGTCGACGATCACCGGTAATGCCGCCTCCGATCTCGGCGGTGGGATTCACCTCCAGTCTCATGATGAGGCACGATTGAATCTCACCGACAGCACACTGTCGGGAAACTCCGCCGGAGATGGAGGCGCCATCTTTATGGCGGGCGGAACGGAATTTAACATCTTCGGCAGCACCATCTCTGGCAACTCGGCAGCGCGTTTTGGAGGGGGGATCTTTCTCAGTTCTGATAACTCATTCAAACTGATGCGACTCAGCACCATTACGGAGAACACAGCCTTACAAGACGGTGGCGGTATATTCCTCGCTGGCAGCGCGCGGCCAGGTGTTTACTCAACCATCGTCTCGGGCAACAACGATGACGGGGCGCCAAACAATGTTGCCGCGTCTGGCAGCGGGTTTCTTACTGGCGACGGCAATTTGTTTGGGAGTGGTGATTTTACTGGAGGAGCTGGTGATGTCTTTAGCGATACTCCGGGACTTGGCCCACTTGCTAATATTGGTGGTCCGACCAAAACCCATGCGCTGCTTCCCGGCAGCCCAGCAATCAATGGCGGAATCGTAAGCAGCATTAACACACTAACTACCTTCGACCAGCGCGGAGTAGGTTTTGATCGCCTTGTAGGCGATCGGGTTGACATCGGAGCAATTGAACTCCAGACCTTACCGTCCGCCGACTTCGACTCCGATGGCGATGTCGACGGCGCAGATTTTCTCACCTGGCAGCGCGGCTTCGGCACTCCTAGCGCCATGAAGACCGACGGTGACGCGGATAACGATTCGGATGTCGATGCCGACGATCTAACCGTTTGGCAAGAATCGTTCGGACAGCCACAGCCATTGGCAGCAGCCGTGAATAGCGGGCAAAAAATCGAGGAGAGTCAGCAGCAGGCAGCAAGCAATGACGAAACGCTAGTGACGCGAGCCACAATAGCAACCAGGGACGGTCTTATCGACGCAGCTATTGCGTTGAGCTTAATGAGCGAGCCAAGCGAAGAGAAAATCTTAGTCGAGCATGAAATGGCCATGCCACACGATACAGCTAGCGATCTCGCCTTTGCTTCCAGCACTTCATTTTCCGCCAGCCCTGCCGCCAAGGACGATTCTTACGCTCTGAGTAAATACGATGTAGAGGCAAGTGAAAGCGAGCAGCTTGCCAACGAACTGCTGGAACGACTGTTTGGGTAAGCTCCGCAAACGCGATCACGTTTTTTCGATGCACTTGATATCGCTAACATGCGTCAGCAATAACCGTATTTGCAATCGATGCCTCCACCCACAAGCCTAGGATACATTGATCTCGCCATGCTGATACGAGCAGTTGCGCGCGTCGGAGATCACCTTCGGACTTGGAAACGTCTGGGAACCTATCACAGTCCCATTGAGTGGTATCAGATTGACAGCACTCGTCCCCCCTCGATTGGATTACGAATGGAGAATAGGCGTCGATAGCAGAAGGTTCAACCGTTCAGATTCCACAAGCGATGAAACCCTTCTACGCTGGAATCCATTCCTGCATTTTAGCGAGATTGTGGCTCTCCTTCGCGCTGCCAACCGTCGCAAAAAGTCCAAAACTTGGTCGCTTGAGAAGTCCAAACTGTCATGCCAATAGTATCTGTGCTTGCGTTGGCAATAACACCCTAGGCATACCCACATTGTCTTGCCTCAGTCGGAACTGGAATTTCCTTGGTTGTGCGTTAGTATAATGCGAACCCGAGGAGAATTCGATGAGCGAGAGCAGTTCCAACAAGCGAGAGCGTCGTCATTTCAGCGGCCAACAGAAGACAGCGATCGTCAAATCGCACCTAGTCGACGGCCAGTCGGTAGCGGACCTGTGCGATCAGTATGGCATCCAGCCGACGCAGTTCTACCAGTGGCAGAAGCAGCTGTTTGAAAATGGCGGCATCGCCTTCGAGCGGAAAGCCAAGCCAGGCGCAAAGTCGCCTCAAGATCGCAAGATCGAGCAGCTTCAGGCCAAGCTGATCAATAAAAACGAAGTGATCGCCGAGTTGATGGAGGAGAACGTCAAGGCAAAAAAAGCCAATGGGGAACTCTGAAAGGAGTTTGGGTTCCCCATGATGTGCGCGACGAAATCGTCGATTACGTTGCCAAGTGGAAAACGCGAACTGAGCTACCCGCCAAGCGATTGGTGCAGTGGATCGGCATCAGTTCGAGCAAGTTTCACGATTGGAAACAGCGGTACGGTAAGATCAACGAACACAACGCCCTGGTGCCTCGTGATCACTGGCTGGAAGCCTGGGAGAAGCAAGCCATGGTCGCCTTCCACAGCGACCATCCGACCGAAGGTTACCGCCGGTTGACGTACCTCATGATGGATCAAGACGTAGTGGCCGCGAGCCCCGCAACGGTCTATCGCGTGCTCAAAGCGCACGGCTGTTTCGAGCGTTGGAATAACAAGAACAGCACGAAGGGCACCGGTTTCCAGCAGCCGCTCACGACCCACGAGCACTGGCACTGTGACATCAGCTACGTCAACGTGTGCGGCACATTTTACTATCTTTGCAGTGTACTGGATGGTTGCAGTCGGTACCTAGTGCATTGGGAACTCAGAGAACGCATGACCGAGGCCGATGTGGAGATCACCTTGCAACGTGCGAAGGAAGCGTATCCAGAAGCCACGCCACGGATCATCACGGACAATGGTCCGCAGTTTGTGGCGAAGGATTTCAAGGAGTTTATTCGTGTCTCGGGCATGACGCACGTGAAGACATCACCCTACTACCCGCAGAGCAACGGTAAGATCGAGCGTTGGCATCAGACCATCAAGCAAGATTGTATCCGCCAGCACGTGCCACTGTCGCTTGAAGAAGCGAGACAACTGGTCGAACGTTTCGTCGATGATTACAATCACAGCCGTTTGCACAGTGCGATCGGTTACGTCACACCAGCGGACAAGTTGGCTGGTCGTGAGCAAGCGATCTTCGCGGAGCGAGATCGTAAGTTGTCCGAGGCCGGAGCGCGGCGTGCTCGCAAACGTCAGCAGGAACGCGAAGAAGTGACCGCCGCCTGACAACGGCAGAAGGGGCTAGCCGGGTGGTGCAGGAGGATGGCAATAAATGCCTCCTGCTCTGCGTGAACGCAAAAAAACATGCGGCGATAGCCGTCAAATACACCTTTTAACCCGCTAACGCGTCAAACGGGAAATTCCAATTCACGATGAACCAAGACACACATGACGACCTTCGCCCGCGACGATTCTGTATTAAAGGTTCGACGAGAATTACGTCTCCAGCAAAGAGTTATTAGAAGAATTGAATATTCACATAGTTCTTCTTGCTACCCAAGGATCATGGAGCAAGCTGTCTCACTACATGTCACTGGCCCCGCAATGCCCTACTACCGGCAAGCGTATCGTAGATGTCTTCCATCAGTATCAACTTACCACGCTCGAATACAAATCGATGAGAAATCGGGATTGGCTTCTCCAGAGGCTGTCCAATTGGATGAATCCACGATTCACCCCACATCTGTACCTCGTTTCCTTGGCAGACATATCGATAATCTGACAAGTGATCATGATTGGCTGGTGCTTCAAGAAGAGAAAAGAATAGGCCAAAGACGCGTTTGATACCATCGATCCCAATGTGCTCGCCGGCAAAGGGGATATGTTCTGGGTCACCAGCGATTCGGAAGATGACATCGTCATGCAAAAAATGCTTGATGGCGTCAACCACACCTTTACCCTTGGTGTGAAGTGCGGCAAAGTACTCTTTGGACAGATGCACCGGATCGGTGACTAGGTCCTCGGGGTAGACCGGCTGGTCAGCCGAGCTGAGGGCTTCTGCCAGACAATCAATCGTGGTGGTGGAGATTGGTTGGCCAGCTTCCGCCTTGCTGATAAGTCGCTCACTGTAGCCAGCCTCCTCAGCTAACTGCTGCTGGGTGAAGCTTTTGCGCTCCCTGAGAAACACCAGCAACTCAGCATTGCATACAAAGGAGCGTTTCAAAGGTGGTTCTTTCCATGCCATGGATGGGCCCAAGGGTGAAGTAGCTAACCAAGGTAATAAACACTTCTCTACTATCTTTTTTGCTCCAAAGGACTATTACGGTACCACAACCTCTGCGGCTTTCAAAGGTGCGGGTTGCGTTCGTGTTGGTGGAGGTAGAACGGGATTACAATGTAAGCCACGTTTTGACGGGCTGCTGTGATTCTCGGCAAGAAGTAATCAGCCGCTTAAACACGGGTGCTCCACAGACCGCTGGCCTTTCCTCGCTCTGCCCGAGACCAGTGTCTCGCGGCTCACACTGAAGCAAAGATTTCAAACGATGCGAAATGAACGATACCACCAACGCTCCGTTGCCGTCGTCTTTCGAGTATTAACTGATTCTCGGCTAGCACACACCTCTACATTTCTATAACAGACACATATCACAAACGGTTAATTGATGCGCTATTCGATAATGATTTTACTCGCGTGGGCCTGCATTGTTGGATCGATGCAATGTTTCGCAACCGCCGGTTTTATTTCGTTACAATTCAACCGCAGTATTGGCGGCTTCAGCAATCTCAATGGCATCGGGGTCGACGAATCCGGCAATATCTTAACGACCGATTCTGGATTCCGTCGGGTGCAAGTCCGTTCTCAAACAGGTTCCATTCTGGCTACCAGAACCTTACCCTCAGGCTCGGTGCCCACCGACATCGCCCAGAGCGGTTCCGCTTTTTATGTCACAGACAACGGCTTCAATGCGATTCGAGAAATAACTCATGTAGGTTCCAACCTTCAGGAACAAACGGTTTTTTCCTCACAAGGGCCGTCTCCAAAGTCGATCGCAGCTCTTAGTAGCGGCAATCTTGTTGTGGCTGATGACGGTACCGACCGAATCTATACGATCAGCACTTCCGGCAGTGCGATCTCTAATTTCGGACCCGGGTTCCAGGATCCTGTTGGCGTAGCAATTACCAATCAGGACGAAATACTCGTAACCGGGGTCAATCGATTAGGGAACTATACGCCGTCAGGAACTTCTCAATGGACACAATTCTTCAGTGATCCTAATGGAGCCGCAGTTGATAGCGTTGGGAACATCTACTTGGCCGATGGTTTTGGACAGCGGTTGCGACTGCTGAATTCGGGTGGTGGTCAGCTAAGTTCTGTCAGCTCGTCTGGTTTTGTCGAAGATGTAGAGTGGGC
Source organism: Bythopirellula sp. (assembly GCA_965230685.1). GTDB lineage: Bacteria > Planctomycetota > Planctomycetia > Pirellulales > Lacipirellulaceae > Bythopirellula. The sequence goes on along the minus strand of CBDDLO010000002.1, from coordinate 4,705,762 downwards.
TCCTAACGGTCGAGTGATCGCATCGTGGAATAACCAACTTCGGATTTACGACACGCAGTTTAATGTGGTTGGAAACGAGGCAATTCCCGATAAGTCGGTTTTTTCTCGTGGGATCCGCGTTGATTCGGGTGACCATGGCCAGGTGTTATCTGGCACGACCGTAAGTGCGACCGAGGGGAGTGTAATCTCTGTTTTTAATGGCGGGAGGCTAGAATTGCTCAGTGGAAGTACTCTCAACCTCAATTCACTGCTCGTCTGGGATGGCGGCGTGTCAGGTTTTCCTGGCGGGATATTTGAGGCGGACGGTAGCACAATCAATGCGTCTAGTTCTCTACGCGTTGATTCAGAAGGCCAGATTGACATCAGTGACAGCCAGGTCGATGTAGCAGCGGACCTTGAAGTCGACGGGACGACTACCGCGCGAATCGACTTGTCAGGAGGTACGATAGATCTCAGTCGGAACATGCTCATCGGAAGGGATGGTCTGGGCATTGCGACACTTAGCCAAGCCGCGATCGCCATGGTAGAGGGAGAATTGCATGTTGGCAGCGACGTCGGCGGTGATGGTTCAGTTGCTGTCGGTAGCGGTTCTCTGCTTGATGTCACCGGCATGCTTGGAAACATCTCTGGTAGGGTGACAATTGGCGGGAGCGGTGAGGGCAGCGTGGCGGTCAATGGAGGAGGAAGTGTCAACATTGGCACAGAACTTCGTGTGGGGGAGACGGCATCGGGCAACGGTTCCATCATCGTCACGGGCACCGACTCTACGTGGACCAACGCTGGCGATCTTTTCGTGGGTTATTCAGGTGTCGGCACTCTCGATGTTCTTTCTGGGGGGGAGGTCACTAGTGCTCGCGGCTTTCTCGGTCACTTGGCAGGCTCAGAAGGCACCGCAACTGTTGACGGCAACGGTTCAACCTGGACGAACTCTGGTAACCTCATCGTTGGCAACAACGGCAATGGCGCTCTCGATATCACCAACGGTGGAGCCGTGTCAGCGAATCGGGTGGCCCTTGGCCAGATTGACGCTAACCAAGGATCGACAGGGGACGGTGCAGCACTTGTCGACGGCATGGATTCGAGCCTCACCTCGACCGGCGAATTCGACGTCGGCGACCATGGCGATGGCACGCTCGTAATTCAAAACGGAGGCATGGCCTCAGCCGATGGGCGCTTCAATGTGGCGAGAGAAGTCGGTTCGACAGGTGCCGTCACCATCGATGGGTCTGGATCACGATTGATGACCAACGACATTGCCTTCATCGGAAACCACGATGTGGGCACGTTCGATATAACGAATGGCGGAACCGTCAGCAGTGTTGATAGTAGAATCGGCAACAATAACGATGGCACGGGCACGGCAACCGTTAACGGTAGCGGTTCAATCTGGGCAAATTCTGGCCAGCTGCTGGTTGGGGTTGCCGGTGATGGAACGCTGAATATTGCCAATGGCGGCAGCGTTGAGGTTGCGAATTCGGCACCCGCGATAATCGCCCGGGACAGCGGTTCGACTGGCAACGTGACCGTTGACGCAGCAGGTTCGACCTGGAACAACTCTGGCTCCCTTTATGTGGGCGGAGATGCAACTCAAGATGGCGGTGCGGGCACATTAACGATCTCGAATAACGGTCGTGTGACCGTCGACGACACAACTAAGCTCTGGGGTGCTAATGATACCCTCACCCTCAACGGCGGCACACTCACCACCGGCTCGTTTGAAAACACCGGCGGGGGGACTTTCAATTTTGATGATGGTGAGCTGGAACTGAACAACGGCACTTCATCTCTGACTAGCCTGTCGCTAAACGGATTGATGGCTAACGACCTACCAATCCTACGTGTGACTGGTGGAGCAACGAGCGTAAATATCACCAATCAACTCTTCGTAGGCGATGCCACCAACGGAGTGCTGAATATCGAAAATGGGGCAGTGGTTACCAATACAAGTGGCGCGATTGGCAGCATACTAGGATCAGTGGGCACTGCGACGGTGACCGGCAGTGGGACGCAGTGGAAGAACTCGAGCATTTTGTACGTAGGTGGAAATTCGAGTAACGGAACGATCGATATTGAAGACGGTGGCAGCGTGACCAATACGGCTGGCATCATAGGCTTCGGTAGCGGCTCCACGGGTGAGGCCACGGTGTCTGGTACTGGCTCACTATGGGATAATTCGAGTCAGTTGGATGTGGGCAGAGGCGGCAATGGAACACTGAATATCGAAGCGGGCGGCGTGGTCAGAAGCAACGCCGGTTACATTGGTCGAGATAACGGCTCGTCTGGCCTAGCCACTGTGACAGGCAATAGCTCCCAGTGGAATATTTCGAGTAACTTGTTCGTGGGCAGATCTGGAGATGGAGTACTGAACGTCGAAGCGGGGGGCGTGGTCAGAAATACGATAGGCGTCATCGGTCAAGCTAGCAGCTCGTCAGGCGTAGTCACGGTGACCGGCAGTGGCTCACTATGGGATAATTCAAGTCTCTTTGTGGGCGGCAGCCCCAGCTCTGCGGCTGGAGCCGGCACACTCGCCGTCCGCGACGGCGGCACCGTAAGCGTTGGTTTCGATCTCAGAATTTGGAACACCGGCAGCATCGAGGTCGAACTCGACGGCGCCACCGGGCAGCCCGATTTACTGCAAGTGACGGGGTCGGCCACATTGGATGGCGTTTTGAATGTCTCACTGCCGAATGGCTATTATCCCACCGGGGGTGAAACGTTGGCGGTGATCGATGCGAGTGTCCTGAGCGGCGCGTTTGCGACCGAAAACCTGCCCGTGGCTCGTGGTGGCGTGTCGTTTGATGTGGTTTATGACGCCTTGGCGGGCGACGTGACGGTGAATGTGCTCGGCATGCTTGGCGATGTTGACCTTGACGGCGATGTCGACTGGGATGACATCGACACGTTGGCCGCGAATGTCGGGTCGCTCGATCCGTTGTATGATCTTGACGGCGATGGTCTCGCTGCGACGTTTGCAGCCAGTGTGTCGGGAGTCTCAAGCGACTCCGATTACTTGATTCGCACGATTCTGGGCACCAACTACGGCGACGCAAACCTGGACGGCAAGATCGATATTTTAGACCTCGATTTGTTGGGGCAAGGTTATCGTGGCCAAGGGACCGGATGGCTGTTTGGCGATTTCGATGGTTCTGGCGGCGCAACGGGAATTAACGATCTCACAATACTTGGCCAGACCTACGGTCAACCCATTCCACTGTCTGCGTTAGGGGTTCCTGAGCCAGGCAGCTGTGTTCTGGCAGGTTTAGGGATTGCCCTGTTGGGCATCAAACGTAAACGACGAACTGAAGCAAGCCGACTGCGACGACCATCAGCTATGCTCGCCAAAACGCTTTCCATGCTGGCCGTCACGAGCGCTGCGCAAGCCGATCTTGTAGTCACCGATCCGATGACTCGCGCGACGATAACCGTCTCTGATGCTCCGAGCCCAGCGACCGGGTTTGTCACCTATACGTTTAGCGTTGAGCCCGTTGTGCCAGTCACCGAAATCGCCTCGATTGAAGCCAGCTTCAGCGCAACGACAATGCGACAGGTGAATCCCGGCGGATTGCCGACCGTGTTCAATGATTTGAACGGCAGTTTCCCCACAGGCGAATTTCCCGCAGGCGATTCGCAATTCACGTTCAGTTTGTTGGGCGGCGACGTATTGGCTGTCGGGCCGACCGAGAGCAGTTCGTCCCTGTCCGCGGCGTTCACGTTGACCGGCGTTCCATTGATTCAGTTTGGCGCGCCACAGCCGTTTGTTCAGGTCGTGTTGCCCGGGGGCGATTTTGGCACAGCCGACTTGCAGTTTGTCGTCAGTGCTGTGGGGTCTGCGGGACTGGGTGGCGAGATTGCCGAATTTTCAGGCCTCTCGTTCGGTGGTGTGGTGGCCGTTCCCGAGGCTAGCACGGTGGTGGTCTGGTCGTTGTTGACGGTTGGAGCCGTAGGGCGTGGGCTTCTCACGAGAAGTCGCCGCAAGGCGCAGGCGGCCATGAGAGCATGATCTGCGGTCGAGTCACAAGAGAAAAAAACTCTGGACGGGACACTCCTGTCTGTCGCAATTGCCGAAGTAGCGCGATCTGGTCCTACCTCCGGCTCCGCGTCGACAGACAGGAGTTTTCAATCTGGTTGGCGTTGGCCGCGATTGCTTGCTTGTTGCCATTGCACGACAATGGCCAGGCAGCGACCCATGTCGATTCGCTGAATCTTGTCTCTTTGACCGTCACTCCGACGCCTTCATCGGCGGCAGGGCACCTGACTTGGCAGTTTGAAGTCACACCTCTTGATGATGCTCATGTAATAAGCTCGATCGATGTGTCGTCTGGAGTTTTTGGATTTGCAGGGAGTGCGTTGCGTCAGGTGCATCCCAGTGAATTGCCGACAGCGTTTCCAGACTTCAATCCGATTTTTCCGAGCGGAGAAGACGCCAGTAGCGATTCCCAATTTGCGTTTGTGCGGTCCTCGCTAACCGTCGTGCCCAATTCGATCGCGGATAACACGAGTGCGTTGGAGGCGGCGTTTACCGGGTTCGAGCCAATCGCCGAGGCAACGAAACTAGCTCACTTGGTACTCCCCTTTGGCGACTTCGCCGAGTTTAGCGGCGCTTTCGTAGTCCGCCCGATGTCTGGAGGATTACCGAGGATAGCTGAGTTTCATTCGATCTCCATTGGCGGGTACACGGCCGACTTTGACAACGATGGCGACGTCGACAGCGAGGATCTCCACGACCCGATCTACGGATGGGAAGCACGTTTTGGCAACACGGTAGACGGCAGTGACTTTCTCGAATGGCAACGCCAGTTCACCGGAAATCTCAGCTCGACCGTAATCGCTTCAGTTGTGGTCCCCGAACCGTCAGGGGCCTGCTCGTTGTTAATCGGACTACTTCTGGGCACAATGAGAAGACACTAGAAAGGACTCACAATCATGCGAACATTGAACAAGACACTAGCAAAAGAGACATCACCATGCGAAGCCACCAGAGCGCCGTTCGTTCGTTAGTCTTTAGTATTTTCCTCTCAGGATTTACGAGTCTGGCCCAATCTGCTGAATTCTCCTGGGACGGCGGGGCTGGCACTGAAGTCTGGAGCCAGCCAACCAATTGGTTTCCCAATATGGTGCCCGCACCGAGCGACGCGACGGTCTTGATCGGCAACCTTCCGGGAACGCAAGGGGCATCGGTACGGATTGATCAACCGACCTTCGTGCGCCGCCTAGTGTTGTTTAACGGAGCCCAGCTTGACACGGGCGAAAGTTATCTACGCACTTTAGGAAATACTGTGCTACGAGGCGATGGTTCACGGCTGTCCGTACAACAACGCGAAATCGTTTTTAACGGCACGCCCGTTCGGCAGACTTCATTCGAAACGTACAATCTGGAATTGCGAGAAGATTCAGTGGGGGAGATCGATGATGCGAACGTATCGGTTTGGACGCAAGGGGCAGGAATCGAAAGCTTCGGCGTCATTAGTATTGATCCGGACGCCATGCTAGTCGCGTCTGGCGAGTCGCTTATTCGGTTTTCCGATGGACTCCAAGGAAGCCAAGCGACGCAACTAAACAACAATGGCACGCTGCGTGTCTCCCGCCCCGCAGGTGCGACAAAGTCTGAGGGGTCGACTTTGTCCATACACGCCTTCGATCCTGGCGCAATCATTGATCTCGATGGTGATACCAATGAGGGCATCGTTGAGCTTGCCGCAAATACGACTCTGGATATCGCCCCCCGGCTCGCTAATCTGGAGGGAACAATTAATCTTGCCGCTGGGGCGACACTGAAATTTGCAAACGCGACATCCATAGGGGACGCGGTAATTAACGTCGATGGTGGCACCAGGCCAACAAGAATCATCAGCCGGCCAATCGATACCCAGCGTTCCTCGACAATTAACGTCAAAGCCGGCACGCTGGAGTTCGGCACGAAGTTGACGACCTCGTCGCTGACTCAACTCAATGTGGCAGCTGGTGCTACAGCAAAATTTAATCGTGAGACGGCATTTAATGGCAAGCTAAACTTGATGGGAGCGGGAGCGCAATTGGTCATCAACAATCATACGACAGTCAATTCGCGGAAGTTCGACTGGGATGGACTCAACGACGACGCTGTCATTCGAGTAAACTCCGGAGGCAGACTCACAGTGAATTCGAATCGGTATGGTGATGGTGGATTCGATGGTCGCATGGAAGTTGAGGGCGGTATGGTAGAAACCATCCCCAATGTTCCCTGGCGACTGTTGGGTACCTTGAACCTCACTTCGACAAAGACTCAGGGATTCTTCAACACGCGGGGCGATCTTACCATCGCACGTAGCGGTACTATCAGCCTCTCAAACGGTGACAGCGACATGCCTAGCACCGTTTTGACAGGTATCGGTGGTATTAGGAATCGAGGAATCATTCAAGGCAATGGCCTGGTCGTTAGCCATCAGTTGGTGAACGAAGGTTTGTTGCGGGCTACAGGCGGAAGCGGGTGGGAAAAGTCATTGTTCGTCGGGGTTCTCGATCCTCACTATGATCTCGACGGGCAAAGGGAAAACGGTCGGCTAGAAGCAATCGAGGCCGACCTGAGGGTGGGGTCGGAGCTGACCGACGATTTTGACGGCGTAGCAAGTGTGGGACCAGGGCGAACGCTCGACTTCCGGCGCGGCTGGGTACTTGGCCCACGGGGAGAACTGAACTTGCGAGGTGGCAGCTTGGACGAACCAGCGACTGTAGACACCACCTTTATCCTCAGTGGTCCCATGCAACTCGGCGGCGTCAGCGATATTCGTGGGACAATCAACGTGTTTTCCAGTGGCCAAATTTTGGGCGATGCAGTCCTCCGTAGTGGAGCCACAATTAATCTCATGGACAACTTCGGCAGCCTTGGTTTCGGAGGTGACACCCGTATCGAAGCGGGTGTCGACTTCTTACCTGACGGTGCAATATTCAATCTGCCCGGCGGCATGATGACGGTCGAACATGGCGCCGACTTCGGCGGCGTTGCGTTAGCCAACGACGCCCAACTCAGATTGGAAGGAGATTGGAATGGTCTATTCTTCAACCAGCGAGATTCGGGTGTTCTAAGGGTCGAGATTGGTGGGACTTCTACTGAGCAGTACAATCAGGTTATCGCCGGCATAGGAGCGAGTCTCGATGGCACTCTGCATGCCAGCTTCACAGATAACTTCGTTGCTTCGGACGGTGACGTGTTTTCGATAATCATCGGAGGGAACGACGATGAGGGTGGGGTTGGCGGGCGCTTCGACAGAATCATTGTGCCGCAACTACCTGATGGCCTTGACTGGTATGCCGAATACCTTGACCAGGAATTCCGACTCTCAGTCGAGCATGATGGTATAACTCCGTTTACTGAGAGGCCACAAAACAAAGCATTGCAAAGTGGGTTTCTAGCGATTCCAGAGCCGGGCACAAGTACTTTGGCGATGGCTTTCATCATTACCCTGGGGGCATTTCGTAATGGCATTCGGTCATGTTTTAGAGTTCCTGCTGGGCCTGATAGCTGAATTCATCGACCGTTTGCAAGCGACGGCATTCCGCTGCTTGAGGCGTCAATTCAGAACGCAAGTTAGGGGTTGTTGCGCGCAGAGAAGATCCAAACCGATTGTGGAATCGTCAGGCATCGAAAACATAGCTCCAATAGGTGGTGTCAATGTGACTCGACCGATGCTTTTTTCTGCCAGCCAGTGCCCCCTTGATTAGCTAAGCTTCCAACAGCAGACTAGTATCTAGCCAACTTCTCTCATGACCTGTACGGCTTTTTGCAGGTCGAGTTCGGCGTAGATTTCTGTTGTGTTGGCCGATCCGTGGCCATCGACGGCACGCGCTGCATCGATACCAAATCGCTTTCGAATCTCGGTAGATGCCGTGTGCCGAATGCGGTTGGGCGACCACTTTTCGACACCGGCTCGGACGCTCGCCCGGTGGATCGCTCGCCGGTAGCTTCCAGTGGTATATTTGTCACCAGCACGCAGCTTTGGCAATGGCTTGCGATTGGAGCCAGGCTTGTTCCCGGTGTTGAGTGGCGTCTTGCGATTCGCTGCCACCTTGGCCCGTCGACGCATCTCGGAAACAGCTGGCGAAAAACAGCATGCCTCACGTTGAGTCGTTTCCAGGTAAGGCTTCAGGATCTCCTGCCCACGCGGACCAATAGCGATGATGCGATCCTTTTCAAAGTGTTCCGTCTTATGCTCGGCCGGTGTATAAATCCAAACCTCGCCAGATGTATCGATGTCAGCTGGCCCAAGACTGCATATCTCGCCAGGACGTGCGCTGGTTAAGCGTTGCAATCGCACCATGTCGGCGACAACCTCTGGCAAGCACCCAATCGTCGCGTCGACGACCTTGTCGCAGACAGGCTTGACCCGCTCTGTTTCTCTTGCACGTGTGCGTCCTTTCTTGAGGCCTGGCAGTGTTTTCAACGAGGCGGGCACCTTGGGATCCAATAGTTCCTGGGAAGCGCCCCAGGTAAACATGCCGCGGATACGGTTGACCTGTTTGTTGATGTACTTGCGTGACCAATCAAGTTCATCGATCATCGGATCGCGAAGCTTCCCTAAGCTTACGGGCCCAAAGCCCTTGATGAACGTCAGGCCGTAATGCTTCCTGAGAATCCGCAACGCGTCATCGATGGCCCCGGCTTCACGGGTCACTTCTCCATTTTTCTGATAGTACAAATGAGTGTGGCGTCGGTAGACAAGAATCAGTTCGGAGAGGGTGATCGGAGCCTGTGCTCGTCGTTTGGCTTGCAAGCTTTCGACGGTGACGCTTTCGGCTAGATCCGAAGACGGCTCCTCGTCGCTATTACCGCAAGCGGCGTTTCGCTGCTCGTGCCGCGCAGTTTCCCACTGCTTGAGTAATTCTTGGTACCGCTCGTGACTCTGCTGCGATCCATAGGGACCGAGATAGATTTTCGAGCCAAGAAAAGAGACGACCGCTTGATTGGTCGATTTGTGCCGGCGATATTGCGGCGGGCGATGAAATAGGCGTGGCATGGAGGACTCCCTGCGGGCTGAGAGGGAGCCAAAGGAGGAAGTTTTTGAAGACTTCCCCCTTAGCATTCCCCCTTTGGCTTCGGCAGAGAGCCGCACCGGCCGAAATGGCCGGGTAGCTAACCCTATACGGGTCAAAGAGTTATGAAAGTGGCGGGGGCCGGATTCGAACCGACGACCTCGAGGTTATGAGTAACTCGATTCGATACTGCCAAAACCACTTCTTTTGAAGCATTTAATTCAATTTACTTACCGGTTTGCATTCTTGCAACCATTAGCAACGATTAGCACCTATTAGCAAATTACTGGGAGCAAACCGGTAAGTGTGTTGACCTGTACTGCATCATCGACAATGAGACTCAGTGGAATTTAGGATCGGCGGTCTCTTTAGCCTTTGGAGAGACCGGAAGAGTGAGAATAGTGTTCTTTACTTGATTCGAAGAGCCACTATTGCAAATCGATCTATGCCAGTGCAGCAAAACTGCAAGAGCTAGCAATGAAGCCAAAGAAACGTGGCGAGCCTGACGCTCTTCGAACGCTATTCACAAATAGAGCTGTCGTACAGGTTTGGCACGGCCCGTGCGACCTTGGTTAAAGCAAGCCTGTTTAGGCCGCCATCGACTCGCATGTCTCAGCGCATTTTCGGCAAGCCCGAACACATCGGTCCATATTGCCCACTTTTTCGCAGCTATCGGCACAGGCTCGACAGATTTCTTCACAAGCCCGACAGTTGTGGGCGTGATGCTCAGAATTCCGCGACATGAAGTCAACGCAAGTCGCACAGGCGGCGATGCAATCAAGCATCGTCTTGACGTGCTGTTATTCGACATGGGAACCACCAACCTTGAGGCAGTGGGCCAACCGCTGACCCACTGCTTGGCTAAGGCACGCGATTCGCATACCATAGGGGGGTATATCAGAGCAGCCCAACGCCGCGTCGTCAAACGGACTATGAGCTAGGTCATGGGAGAGATAAATGAAGAAGCAGAGAAAGACAACCATCGATCCCGTCTGTGGTATGACGGTCGATCAGAACTCAGCTTGGTCGTCTAGTTACCAAAGCGAGCTGTATTTTCTCTGCAGCGAATCTTGCCAGCGGAAGTTTGAGTCAAACCCAGAGGATGTCCTTACCGATGCAGCACATCGAAAGGCTGCGGAGAGGGGAGATAGCTGTTGCTCTTCCGGTCCAGATAAGAGTTCTATGACGGCCGCATCAGAGTCGGATGTTAGCGCAATTTACACTTGTCCGATGCACCCCGAAGTCGAGCAGCAAGGTCCGGGCGACTGTCCGATCTGCGGGATGGACCTTGAACCGAAGTATGTCGATACGTTGGACCAGAGTGACGAAGGCCAATACCGGGACATGTCGCGTCGGTTCTGGGTGGGCGTTGCTCTGTCGACTCCGCTGCTAGTATTAGCGATGGGCCCAATGGTCGGGTGGAACCTGGCCGAAAGAATGTCTGACAGAGCGTTCGGATGGCTACAACTAGCATTAGCGACACCGGTGGTGTTCTGGTGTGGCTGGCCATTACTGGTGCGGGGTGCAAAGTCGTTTCTTTCGATGAATCTGAATATGTTCTCCCTGATTGCGGTAGGAACGCTGGCCGCATTTCTGTTCAGCTTAGTGGTGGTACTTTTTCCCTCTTGGATTCCCGAAGCGTTTTTTGAAAACGGTAAGCCGCCGCTCTACTTTGAGGCGGCGGCAGTGATCATCACACTGGTGCTGCTTGGACAAGTGCTGGAGCTTCGGGCACGGCAGCAGACCGGAGGTGCCATTCGTGAATTGATGCAACTCGCTCCCGCGACTGCTCATCGAATCACTGGTAACAGCGAAGAAGAAGTTTCGCTTGATGCAGTGATGCAAGGCGATCATTTGCGGGTGCGTCCGGGAGAAAAAGTTCCGGTTGATGGAACCGTTATCAGTGGAAGTAGCAGCGTCGATGAGTCGATGCTGACGGGTGAACCAATTCCGGTGAAAAAAAGCGACGGCGATGAGATTACTGGGGGGACACTCAATCAGACTGGCGCTCTGGTGATGGAAGCAGTCGGGGTAGGCGGGGATACGGTGTTGCACCGTATCGTACAAATGGTCGCCGAAGCACAGCGAAGTCGCGCTCCGATTCAAAAACTTGTCGATGTCGTGGCTCGCTATTTCGTACCAGCCGTGATCGCCTGTTCGATTCTGGCCTTCATTGGCTGGGCAATATTTGGTCCAGAGCCTCGATTGGCCCACGCATTTGTCGTGGCAGTGGCTGTATTGATTATCGCATGTCCTTGCGCTCTAGGGCTGGCAACACCGATGTCGGTAATGGTTGGCGTTGGTCGTGGTGCCAAAGAAGGCGTCCTGATCAAGAACGCCGAAGTTCTCGAAGTCATGGAGAACGTCGATACAGTCGTCGTCGATAAGACTGGCACACTTACTGAGGGTCGTCCCGAAGTCACTGCCATTGAGACCTTTGGTGATTGGAATGAAGGCGATGTGTTGCGGTTGGCTGCTGCCGTGGAAGCTCAAAGCGAACATCCACTTGCAGAAGCAGTTGTGCGTCGAGCAAAGTCGGACAAGATAAAAGTGCCCGATGGGTCAGGCTTTGAAAGTATCACCGGTGGTGGTGTCCAAGCGATGGTTGATAGTGAGAAAGTGCTGATTGGAAAAGCCGATTTACTAGATGAACAATCAATCATTGGAGTGGAAGTAGGACGCGAGCAGGGAAGGCGACATCAAGCAGAAGGGGCTACAGTGTTTTTTGTGGCTATCAACGGCGCTCTTGCTGCAATCATGGCAATCACAGATCCGATTAAAGGTAGCACACCTGCAGCACTGAAAACGCTACACGAGTTAGAGCTCAAAGTGATAATGCTTACAGGTGACGCAGAGTCAACTGCGAAAGCTGTCGCCGCCAAACTCGGCATCGACGAGTTTTACGCGGGAGTATCACCGCAAGCTAAGCACGCGTTTGTGAAACGGCTCAAAGATCAAGGCAGAGTTGTCGCAATGGCTGGCGATGGTATCAACGATGCCCCAGCTTTGGCAGAGTCGAACGTTGGCATTGCGATGGGAACCGGAACTGGTGTGGCAATAGAATCGGCAGGTGTCACACTAGTCGGTGGCGATTTGCGCGGCGTCGCCGCAGCAAACACGCTAAGCCGTAAAACAATGAGCAACATCCGACAAAACCTATTCTTCGCGTTTATCTACAACGCCCTCGGTGTGCCTGTCGCGGCTGGTTTGCTCTACCCAGTTATTGGCGTGTTGCTAAGTCCCATGCTAGCGGCTGCGGCGATGAGCATTAGCAGCGTATCGGTGATCGCCAATGCTCTGCGCCTGAGGGCTGCAAAGCTTACCTAGTCCACAATTGCTCGCTTTCAACCGATCTCGCAATAAGCTTAGAAGCTTCTCCAGCGATGGGCTTCAGAGAAGCAACATGATAGCCAGCTGAAGGATGGATTCAATAAATGAGACGCCACACAATTGGGGGCCTAGGAATTGCTCCAGGTGCCCCAGTCGGCGATGCCCTCCGCAGCTAGCCGAGCGGGCGCGCGCTTTATTACACCGCCAAATATCCCCAGGAAATGAGCATACCGATGGAATTGATGGAAGTAATTTGGAGCCGCCGAGAGGTCCGGGGAATGCGGGCCAACTACGCAATGGCAGTCAAGGGACTGATGACCGTGATGCGGGTACTACCGGACGATCTGTACCGAATGGTCATGGAAAGTGATGAACGAGTTGCCAAGGGAGCGGTTTTCGAGGAAATTGTAAGACGCTTTGGCGATCCAGAGCGATACCAGAAAGCCCCGATGGGTGGCATGAACATGGGCTAATTGAAGCGGGGAAGCATTGATCTGATGCACCGATCTGACGAAGACAAAGCGAAGCTCACGAATCGCCTCCGCCGAATCTCCGGTCAGGTCGAAGCAGTGCTGCGGATGGTCGAGGATGACGAATACTGCGTCGATGTCCTGATGCAAATTTCTGCGGCAACCGGGGCTCTTCACAAAGTGGGTGAGTTGGTTCTGGAGGAACACCTCAAGTGTTGCGTTCGTGACGCAATGGAGAATGGTGATGACGCGAACCGTGAAGAGAAACTTCAAGAGCTGATGGCGATCTTCCGTAAATACAAAAAGTAGTCTAGGAAAGTGGCATCTACGCTCAAACTTTACGCTTCCGCTACTCCATATCTGATAACAGGAGATTTTGCGGCAGGATAACGAGCTCCAATTCTGCTCCCAAATCCGAATCGCCAATACGAATCAGCGTGCTGAAATCCAGCGTTTGCAAACGCTCGTCGAGCGGAGTCATTAATCAGTTCGGTGGTTGCGACTAGGTGCGTCACGCAGCGATGCTGTCGCAGCCAGACGCCCGCATGTTCCAGCACTCTGGTTAGGAGCCTTCGTCCCCGCGCTTCTTCTGCGGTGTAGGCATGAAAAACGAAAGCGGTACTGGGTTCTAGCTCTAGTGCGGTAGCGGTCGCACGGGTGCGACCATAATTCATATCAGCACTGGCCGAGCCAATATGAAACCACGAAAAGGACAACAATTTTCCTTTCGACTCAACTCCGAAACAAAAGAGTTGTTGATCTTCCATACTCTCCAGAAGGGCTTCGCAGTGTGGCGCCTCACCTTGCTGTGAGTATCGCTGAAGTTGAGGCCGCGAAAGACGAGCCGCTCTTAGTTCATGCGGCTCAGAATTAACTGAACCGTCGGTCTTAGCAACCATCACAGAGACGCCCTCCAGCACCATAATGCGTTGTAGAATTGTGTATGGCGGCCTTAACACTTGTGGAAAAGGCGAGTAGTCACAGCTCGATGTAGCGAGACTAGTCATTGCTGCATCCCTTCGAGTTTGTAAATGGGCGGGGACGGCGTGTGGCCGCATTGCGTGTTAAAACACAAGTGCTAAACCGGACACCGCCCCCGCGAAAGTCTGCAAACCTATTTGGTCGCTGGCGGCGTAACGCCTTGAGAGCGCAGCGTCGCAAGGTACTTCTGCGGTTCGGCTGCGATCTTCTTCGCGCAGCCTGGACAGCATATGTAGATTGCTTTGCCATCGGCGTTGACCTTGTAGGGCCCGCCCATTGCGTCGAGCGGCTCGTCCATCACGGGGCACCTCTGCTGTGCCTTGACAAAAAGAGCGTCAGCTTCGGTCACCTTATAAACGCCCGGTCGCACCTGCTCGTCTCCGATTGGAACCACGGCAAGATTCTCCTGAGATTTCAAAACGGGCGGCTGCACACCTTGTTGCGTTAAGAGGTCGAGATATTTCTGCGGTTCCGCTGCGATCTTCTTCGCGCAGCCTGGACAACAGATGTAGATGGCCCTGCCGTTGGCATTGACCATGTAGGGGCCGCCCATTGCATCAAGCGGCTCATCCATCACGGGGCAGTTCTTTTGAGCCGCAATAAAAGGCTTGTCTGCCGCAGTGATTTTGAACACACCACGGCGGACTTGCTCATGGTCCCGACTGACCGTGGCTGCCTCGTTGTGGACCATCGCCAGATACTTCTCTGGCTCTGCCTCGACTTTCTTGATGCAACCTTTGCAGCATAGAAAAAGCGGTTTGCCACCAACGAGCAGTTTGATCGGTTGACCCATGCTACCGAGTGGTTCGTCCATCACTGGGCACTTGGCTTGCATGGCAACGAGTGTTGCATCTTCTTTCGTCAATACCGCAAGTTGTACTTCCGGTCGGGCCGAAACGTACTTGGCCGGATTTGCTTCGACAGCATCAACACAACCGACACAGCAAACAAAGATTCGCTGGCCTTGCACATCGACTGCGATGGGCTTTCCCATGCTGCCGAGCGGCTTGCCACTGACCGGGCAGACTTTCTGACGTGCGATTGCCACGGCCTCTTGCTGAGATTCGTCGGCAGGAACCACCGTCACGTCCCTAAAATTGATAGGGCGGGAGGTGATACCAACGAGCTGATAATCGACCGAGATTTGTCGCCCGGCAATTTTCGACAAATCAATCTCTGCAGAAAGCGAACCATCTTCGGCAGGAAAGAGGTCGTAGCGGTATCGCTTGGGATTTCCTTGAACCGATAAGCTTGCTACTCCGCGACCATGCTTGGCTGCAACAAGCTGACCGTTCATTGAGTACAGGTAGACTTTAAGTCCACCAGGGGAAACAACAGATTCAGTTTGCAGGCCAGCTACGGTTCGCAAAGTGCCGTCGTGTGGGCCGACTTTTGGTGTCGTAGCTTCCGCATCGCTGCGAGTGTGATGTTGTGGTTGCTCAGGTGGTAAAGTTTGCTGGGCTTGCGTAACCGACGAATAGTTCGTCAGTATGAGCATCGCCCCTACAACGGGGAATATCTTGCAGTTCATAGCGATCTCCAAAGTAAGAGGGGGAGGCACACATCCGTATGTGCCGGAGTGAGTAACTAGCTTGGTAGCTAGGCGGCATTAATAAGATCCTCTTGGGGTGTAGACTCTGTTCCAGCCCAGTGATGGTCTTCAAGACCAAGGTTCATTTTCAGTTCTTTGAATCCGCAGTAGACAACCGGGACAACAAAGAGTGTGACCAGCTCTACGGCCATGCCGCCAAACACCGGCAAGGCCATCGCACGAGCGACATCCGCCCCGCGTCCCGTCGCGAGTAGTACGGGCACAAGTGCCATCAGCGTTGTCACCGTGGTCATCAAACAGGGGCGAATCCGCCGTACGCCCGCATCCATTGTTGCGGCACGAATATCAGCAATCGTTTTCAGCTTGCGACGGGTGAAGACTTGATCCAAATACGTTGCGATTACTACACCGTCATCCACAGCGATACCGAACAGGGCGATAAAGCCAACCCAAATCGCCGTATTCATCTCTGCTCCGTACATCGCCAACAGAATCATCCCGCCACCGAATGCCACAGGAATGCCCGCAAACACTGCCAACGTGATCGGTACGTGCCGGAATTGTAGGTAAATCACGAGCAGGTTGATGACAATCACAAGCGGCACAAGCCACATGAGGCGGTTGTTGGCTTCGATTTGATTACGAAAACTACCGACAGCCTCTAGCGAATAACCGGGCGGCAGCGAGAGCTGATTCGCGTCGTTATCTGGCAGTGTTTGAGCTTCAAGTAGTGATCGTTCAATCGCGGTAACGGACTCGATATCACCAGCGGCTCCGTTGGTCGCGAACGAAACGTGAGCAACTAGCCGAGCGTTTTCGCTGTTGATTGCTCCCGGTCCCCAAGTAGTCTCTAGCACAGCGAGTTCCCCAAGCGGCACGACCGCTCCACTGTGCGTGACGATGGGCAAGCGGTCTAGCTGTTCAATACGCTCGCGCAAGTCGCGGTTGTATCGCAGACGTACGGGATAACGCTCACGCCCTTCGACGGTCTTAATTAAGTTCATCCCGCCAAGAGCTGTCTCGATAACTTGGTTGACCATCTGAGCTGTCATGCCGTAACGCGAAGCTGCTTCACGATCAACGGTAAACTCGATGTAAGGTTTGCCCAGCACAATGTCGGGATTCACTGTGCCTGGATTGACATAGGGCGACTGCTTGAGTTGGTCGGCGACTTCTAGTGCTGCTCCTGCTAGTTGTTTCAAGTCATCGCCGTAGACGCGAATCGCCATAGGCGCTTTGATGCCGCTTTGCAGCATCACCACGCGGCCTTCGATGGGCTGCAACGCTGAGGCTGGCGTCACACCGGGCAGCGTCGCCACGCGGTTAATCTCATCCCAGACCATTCTCGCAGTGACACCAGATCGCCATTGGTCTTTGGGCTTGAGCATCACGTATGTCTCGACCATTGCTGCTGGAGCGGGATCGAGTGCGGACTCGATACGGCCAATTTTCCCAAGCACGTCTTGCACTTCGGGAATTTGAGCAATCAGCACGTCCTGAGTTTGCAAGATTTGCATCGCTTGACTGAAACTTGCTGCCGGGTAGAGCGTGGGCATGTAAAACCAACTCCCTTCATCCAGAGCAATCCAGTCGTCCGATTCCAGACCAGTAAACGTGTGCTTGAGGTCCACATAGCCGGGCAGTTCGTTGGGCTTAGCCCCGAGCTTCTCGGCTGCCCTCTCGAAAGGTGCAACCACCGATGGCAGCCCGAACCAGCCGCCCAGCCCAAGCAAGACAATGAGCGACGGTAAAACTAGAAATGCCGCTTTGTGACGCAGAAACAATGCCAATGTCGGTCGATAGGCCCAGACGATCCCACGGCTGACAAGGTTTTCCTCTATCGGACGTACTCGTTCTCGTGTGAGCATCCACCCCAAGGCGAAACCGAGCAGCGTGGACGCTACCCAAATGCTCCACAGCGGCACTCCAAACTCTACGGCAACGTGACCGCCCCAGAGAAAGAATGCGGTAGCGCCAAATAATGCGGCACCCGTTGCTCCTGCTGCCAGTGCTAAGTGCCTGCTGTAGCTGGCACTGCGAAGCAGCAACCGGGAGAGTGTTGGAACAATAGTGACCGCGGCTATAAGTGCTGCCGCAATCGCGAAAGTCTTTGTCATGGCCAGCGGTGCAAAGAGCTTGTAGTCGCGTCCGGTCAGGAAAAAGACGGGTAGAAAACTCACGATTGTTGTCGTCACTGCTGTTACTACTGCGGGAGCCACTTCTGCCGCCGCTTCATAAATCACGTCTGAGCGTTGACGCTTGGAGTCTGTTTCTGATTCCCAATCGGCCAAGTGCTGGTAGATGTTCTCGCTGACAATAATCGCCATATCGACCATCGTGCCGATGGCAATGGCAATGCCTGCGAGCGACATGATGTTCGCTCCGACGCCAAAAACATTCATCGCAATGAAGGAAAGCAGCACGGCAATCGGCAGCGTCACGGCAACGATGAAACTGCTGCGAATATGGAGTAGGAACAGCAGGATCACCACAGCGGTGATGAGAATCTCATCGCGCAGAGCGGTCGAAAGTGTATCGACTGTTTCGTCAATCAGTCCGGTCCGATCATAGATGCCTTTGATCCTGACACCCTCTAACGCCGGTTCAATTTGGGTAATTTTCTCTTTGATTCGCTCAATCACTGCTCGCGGGTTCTCGCCGTAACGCATCACCACGACACCACCGACTGCTTCCGTACCGTTGTAATCTAACGCTCCACGGCGAAAGTCGGGGCCGAGTTGCACAGCAGCAATATCTTTCATCCGCAGCGGTACACCCTCGCGCTGCATAATGACTGCTTCTTCGATATCTCGGATTGCTTTTTGAGCGTTCCCGTCGCTTCCCAGAAATCCCTTGCCGCGAACGATGAACTCCATGCCGCCCGTTTCGACCGTCTTTGCTCCTACATCGAGATTGCTACCGCGAATCGCTGCGATGACCTTGTCTAGCGGTATGCCGTGGAAACGGAGTTTGTCAGGGTCAATTTCAATCTGATACTGACGGACGTAGCCGCCAATCGATGCGACTTCGCTCACCCCTTCGACCGCTTGCAGGTCGTACTTAATCACAAAGTCTTGCAGGCTGCGTAGTTCGGCAAGGCTCATGCCTTCTTCTGGTGGAACCAACACGTAGTAGTAGATTTGCCCTAGACCGGTGGCGTCGGGGCCAAGTTGAGGGACAACTCCTTCGGGCAACTGTGCTGCCGCAGAGGAAAGCTGTTCGGAGACGCGGCTTCTCGCCCAATAGAAGTCGATGGAATCCTCAAATGTCACTTGCACGAAGCTATAGCCGAACATGCTCTTACCACGCACCGATTCAGCACCCGGCACCGCCAGTAGTGAAACGCTAAGCGGGTAAGTGACCTGATCCTCGATGTCTTTCGGCGAACGACCAGGCCAAGGTGTGAGTACAATGACTTGGTTCTCGCCGACATTGGGAATTGCATCGACGGGCACACGCTGGTAGCTGAACCAGCCGAACACTGTGACACCGATGGCTAGCAGCACGACAAGCCACGGTTCTTTGACACAGAATTTGATAGTGCGAGCGAGCATCGCTACTTCACCTCGCTTTCAGCATCAGAGTCAACGCTAGATGTGATCGCCATGTTGCGAACTTGCTCTCCGCAATGGAGCATTTCGCTTCCCCAGTAGGGATTGATCAGCTCACCCTCGGACTGCATCCAGTCACCGCCACCGCCGGGAACCATCGGACAGTAAAAGTGAACCAGCTTGTTCACGGTGGCTTCGCCGCGTACGAGCGTGGCCGCTTTCAGCAGGGCGTGACTAAGTTGACGAAACGCATTGCGAGTATCGTCTAGCGGCCCCGACATTCTTCCCAGCGAACGTTTCGCTCGCTGAAAATGAGCCTGCGCCTCATCAGGCACTACTGGCATTGCCACTAGCTTGCCGAGCGCATCATCCAAGGTATTGAGAGCGATAGGCGGCGGCGTTCGGTCTGCTGCTAAGGTATTTTGAATCGTGAAATAAGCTCCATAGGCACGGTCGATTTGATCGCCTGCTGCGCCGTCTAAGAGCACAGACTCACCTGCTTGCACTTCGAGCGGCCCAGGGGCGTAGGTTGGCGCTTTACTGGGGTCCATAAGCGATGGATTACCAGCGAGTTGCATCTGCGAATCAATCAGGAAGTTACCATTGGTCGCAACCGTTTCTCCCGCAGAGACGCCTTCCAAGATGACTGCTCGCTCGTCAGTCAACGGTCCGACAGACACACGACGAATCTCGAAACGCCCCGGTTCGGTCTCGACGTAGATCACACTATTCTCGCCTGTCATCAACACGGTATCGCGAGGGACAGTAACGACCTGCTGTTTGGGCAGCGGCTCGCTGGCGTACCCAAGTTGCGATGTGGGAACGAGGTCCATGCCGCAAATTGGGCAATCGCCCGGTTCATTACGGATGATTTGCGGGTGCATCGGACTGATGTACTTGTCCGCCAGTGCAGGGTCGTAAACCCGGTCTTGCCGTAAGGCAGGAACATAGACGCGAGCAGTTGCATAGTCACCCGGCTTAAGTTTGCCATCCGGGTTCAGCATTTCGACCCGGACTCCGACCGTGCGAGTTTTTGGATCGACGGTAGGATCGATAAAGGCGACCCTTCCGGTGAAGACTTCTCCAGGCATCGATTGCACTTCGGCTTCGACCTGCTGTCCGAATCGGATTCGTGCTGCATCATCGGGATAGAGGTCGAGCATCAGCCACACCGTCGATAGGTCGGCTATACGGTAGATCTTATCACCCGTTTTGATGTAGTCGCCTTCCACGGCGTACTTGTTGATGACCGTCCCAGAGATGGGAGAGCGAACGCGAATCCGACTCTCTGCTTTTCCTTTCGTGCGGACATCGCGTACTTGATCTTCGGTCAGGCCAAGCTCAATCAAGTTTTGTTTGGCTAGCTCCGCCAAATTGCTTGAACCGCCAAGCCGTTTGAGTCCGCCCCCTTTGAGCGCCGTCAAATACTCAACCTGGGCGGAATACAAATCGGGACTATAAATCAAGGCAAGGTCATCATTTTGCTCGACTGGAACACCGATATAGTTGGCGTAGAGTTTCTCAATACGGCCGGCGACGTAAGCAGAGATCGTGGCGAGCTTACTCTCGTCATACTCGATGGAGCCAATCGTGCGAATTGTCTGCGAAACCGGCCCCATTTTTGCGGTCGCTGTCTGAATGTTGATCAGGCGACGGGCTGCCGGTTCAATGGTGACCGAAACACCATCGCTTTCACCGCCACCCGTGGCTGGAACCAGTTCCATCGCACACACCGGGCAGCGACCTGGCTCCGATGATGGTGGTGTACACATCATTGGGCAAATATATCGCTCGCCGTTCTCGGCCTCAGCGGTCGTTGCTTCCTTAGTGGCGGACTTGGGCTGGTTTGCTGCTGGGACTAACTGCATTGCACAAATCGGGCACTTGCCCGGCTCGTTCTGGCGGATTTGCGGATGCATGGGGCAGGTGTAAATCGTTTCCCTATCGTGGGTATGTTCGTCAGTCGATTCGGCAACCGATTCACTGCTTGTTTGAATCCAGCCAAGTCGCTGTGCAGCTCCAATCAAGGCAATGCCGCCAATAAAGACGGCAGCCAAAATCGTTGCATGGGTAAGCGACTTTCCCAACCACTTGAGTCCAGCAAGCCGCGGCCTTTTTGCGGAGTCAGAGTCAGTTTGGCCAGCGCTAGCAGGAGGCGCAATGGGAGCGCCCGTCGCCACAGGCTTTGCGGCGACGGGTGCATCACCCGATCTATTCGACAGGCTCTCTGAGTGAGCTTGCTGTTGAGATGTTTCTTGCTCTTTATCGCTCATCATCGGTCACCAAACGTACTTATTGCAATGTCTGTAGTCATTACGCATCGTCCTTGTGAGCATGATCGTCGTGTCCGCCATGCTTCTCGTTGTTCCCTCCGTTTGAATGCGATTCGTTGCCGACAGACGCGAACTTTTCAGCCTTCTTCTCATCTGACAAAGCAGCCCATTTCTCAGGACAGCCTTCGCAGCAGAAACCAATCGTCTTGCCCTGAAAGTGAGCGGTTAGCTCGGCCTTAGGTTTGCCGCCCATGATTGGACACTTGTAGTTGGCTAACTCCACGATCTGAGTCACTGAATTCGTTTCTGCCGGTGCGGTCACCTTTTTTTCCCTAGATTCGTTGCAACCAATGAGCAACGAGGCGGTAATAAGTAAGCTGACTGTGAGTACATAAAAATTACGCATGCTTGAGTCTCCTTCGAGCGCGTGAACGGTTCCATTCGCCACGCGGTGAATCAATACCTGAGCACGACAGAAACCGATCCGCGTGCAGAGAACGCAGCATCGAACGCCGGATTGCCTGACGTAGAACTGCGGTATGTGCTGTTAAGAAATGTGGGGCCGGAACCGCGAAATGCGGATCAGTCGGCGCATACCGGTGGCGCTAGATTCGCCACACACATAAGAATAGCTGGGTGAAACGGGAATTGGCCCCGGATGCAGCATCGGGAAATAGAGGCGGGGCAGATCGTTTGAGGCCCCACTCATCAAAAGAAATGACGGCTACTATCGCACTGCGAAGTTGCAGTTGTTCTCTGGCCTGCTCACGCTCAGAGCCGCGATTCATCGGGGGATTGCTCACCGTACAAAGACAAACGCCTTTGACGACTGCAGGAGAATCAACGGCAGTATCTGAATCGCTGGCGGGAGAAGGATGGCCGCAATCACTTAATTCGGATTTGGGTTCCTCAGTGCCTCGGCAACAGCCGCAGTGATCGCCCGGTTTTTTGACTTCGCAACAACCGCACCCGTCGCAAATTGACTTAGCTTGATTTTGGCAACACCCACCTTTAACAGTACTGGCTCCGCAGGCACTTGCTAATGCAGGGCTCACCACTGGCTGGATCATCATTGTGACGATCAGCGAGAGTGTGACGGCAATACGGATTGGTCGGAAGTTCTTCATCATGCTACCCGATACATATACCCTACGTGGGTATACGTCATTATGGTTGATTGCCGAACTCAGTACAAGACGGAACGGGCAATCTCATGCAAGTATACCGCAATATGGACGGTTTGTCGGGGACAATGATGCAGTCAAACACCAGGGAAGGAACGCTTCACGCGGCAATTAAGCAGCGATTCCGCTGGGTTATCGCGATAGTAACGGTCTCTGTTTTTCTTGCGGCAGGCTGTGCTAGCAACTCTCGAAAGCTTGCCAAGCAGTCCTCAACTCAGACGGCATGCACCTACGCACAAACTCTTCGCGATCCTGCGGCCCCAAGCGAATCAGAGCAAACTGTTCGCCCAGTCGAGTATCTTGCAGAGGATTCAGAGGAAGTCGACAACACAGCTAATGACCAGCTTCGGCTGGATACCCCCGACGATTCGACCGGCGCTCTGCCGGAAGGCCAACCGTCAGCAGAAATCTTGCCTGCTCAACCCTCGGCAATCGAGTCAGCAAACGGACTTCAAGCATTGATTGCACAGGCGCTTGCAACCAATCCCGAGATAAGGGCAGCACGACAAAAAGTCGCTTCAGTCAGGAACCGAATTCCGCAAGTAACGGCTCTTGATGATCCGATGCTGGGAAACACCTTCTGGCCAATTCACGACCAAGCCTTGCAGACTGCCGGCGGCCGTGTGGCCCACCAGTTCGCGTTGACTCAGAAAGTTCCTTGGCCATCGAAACTTGATGCCCGTGGTGCAGTCGCTGCACGCGAAGTACGGATTGCTCAGGCAGAAGTCGCCAAAGCCGAGCGAGAAGTCATCGAAGCCGTGCGGCTTGCCTACTACGAACTCTGGTTGGCTGATGCACTGATTCAAATCGTTGAGGACAACAAGGAGTTAGTAAGCGACCTAATTACAGTATCCGAAGCTCGGTATAAAGCCGGGGGTAGTCAGCAAGATATTTTGAGAGCAGAGCTAGAGGGGGACAAGCTCGAAGATCAACTAATCTCTCTCAGGCGGCAAAAAGAACAAGCTCGTGCCGACCTCGGAACTCTCGTACGCCAACCAATGGCGTTGATGCCTGTCGCTTACGGGGAACTCAATGTAAGCAGAGTAGCCCCGCAGCTCGAAGTCCTAGTCGCAGGGGCCGAGCAATGCAACCCGACGTTACAAGGCTTGGCGGCGGAGATCGCGCGAGACCGTGCCAAAGAAAGCGTTGCGTGTCTTGAACAATACCCCGATTTTCAGTTGGGGCTCGGCTATTCGATTGTCAGTGACGACAGCAGTGTCATTAGCCCGGTGGCGAACGGACATGACAACATCAATTTCACCGTCGGCATCACTCTGCCCATCTGGCGAGACAAAATTAACGCAGGCATCCGTGAAGCAGCATATCAGCGAAATAGCACGATCAACCGCCATGAAGCGGAGCGGGACCGACTGCGGGGAAAACTTCGCCGTCAAGTTGCCGCCGCCTACGCTGCGGAAGAGCAACTCGAACTGTTTCGAGATCGCTTAGTGCCTCGAACCGAACAAACGCTCGAAATCGCGACCGCCGACTACCAAGGCGAAAAGGCTGACTTTACCGACCTTGTGGACATTTATCGAGAACTGCTGACTTATCAAGTGCAAGTAGCCCGCACCAAAGCGACTCTGGCAAGCACGTTAGCCCGAATCGAACGGACTGTCGGCTGCGAGGTCTCAGAGTCTGGAATTCCCCAGTGATTCGCAGCTTGCTGCGATTCTCGGCAGCCAGCAAATCTACCCAAAAAAGAGATGCGGGCTCAGCAAAAGCAAAGCTTACTGAACATGCGACCAGATGTACTTAATGATTGAACGTGCCCCCCAGCCCTACTAGCTTCGCTGTCTGAATTGTCCCGCAGTCACCAATCACCTAAACTGGTATGTGGTATAAAGCCGATAAGTAATAGTATCGGATAGTAAGTTTGATTTTAGGGAGTTCGTGTTCGTGTTCCGCCGTTACGATAAATCGAAGCGAGTCATTGCCCTGCTTGGGGTAATGCTTGCGCTGTCGTCTGGCGTGCGAGGCTCGCATCTATTCTGCGAATTGGGTGGCTGCCAACACCCGCATGAGGTTGCCTGCGAGGACCATCAAGCGGCAAGCGAAAGCTGCCATCACTCACATAGGTGTGGATCCGATAAGGCCTCGCACGAATCGGCATCGCAAATAGATGGCGAAGACCACGACCCAATCGATGATTCTTGCCCTTGTCCACCTGACTGCTGGTGCCATCAAAGCCCTCAGCCATTGGAATTGCCAAGGGCCTCCTCACTGTCAGTCGATGTGTTGCTGCTGCGACCTGCCTCGTGCGGGCTCGCTACGATCACTGATGTCATAACGACTGGACAATCGCGATACAGCGACGCAGTTGCTGATCAATCTAGCGGCTCATCCGTAGAGCGCTGCGCCAGTCTCTGTCGTTTTCTGATTTGAGCTTTCTCCTGCGAGCCTTCTGCTTGCACCCCGCCATCCCGCTGGCTTCACGAAGCCATTGATTGGGATTGAGTTGTCCCCACTTTGTTAGTCGGTTTTGCCTGCGCGTTAAGCTCGCAGCTGAATGCGATTGCATTCAATCGTTTATCTATAAAGGAGTTACGTATGCGCACGTTGCGTGAAAAATCAATCGTTCTGGTTGCAGGAATTTGTGTTGCTTGCTGTCTATCGGGTATAGCTATCGCAGCATCGCCGGCCGCTCCCATTCAACAAGTGGAGATCACCGCCGACAAAATGTGCTGTGCGGGGTGTGCCCGCAAGGTCTCTGGCCAGTTGTATGCAGCCAAGGGAGTGAGAGACGTCACGGTCGACTTGAAGGTTCACACCGTCAAGGTAAGTCTTCCTCGTCCCAACGCCGCGAAGCTGGGACAGCTCTGGCATTTCGTGGAGCAAGGCGATGGTGGTCCCACCAAACTCGTTACCGCTGAAGCGACGTACACACTGATTCGCCCCGAAGCGAAGGCAAACACGGTCCAGCAACTCCCGCCACAGGGCTCACCGACCTACATCGTCATTGACAATTTACACTGCCAAGGTTGTGCAAAAAAGATTGCCGCCCAGATCTACGCCATCAAAGGGGTCACGAAAGTAAGCGTGGATATGGAAAAAGAGACCTTAATTGTCGAGACGCAACGGGACGCCCAGGTTTCACCTTGGAATCTGATCGACGCGGTGACGCGAGCTAAAGAACGTCCGGTCGGTGTGATTGGTTCCTATGGAAAACTAGCTATTAAATGGGCGACCAAAGCCCAACCCAAGAATCACCAACAAGCCCAACTCCCCAACTTTGGAGGTACACAAAGATGAAGTTGTTTCAACTCAACGTATTGATCGCTTTGACCGGCGCCATCGGTTGCGGATCTGCTTCCGACACGACTTTGCCTGTTACCAGCACTGCTGTGAATGTTGATGCTAGTCAGTTTCAATTGACCGAAGAACCCGACGGCGCAGTGGGCGTGATTGCGGCCCGCGAATCTGCCGAGGACGGCGCCCCAATTGTCCTGGTTGGCCGGGTTGGCGGTTCAGCGAATCCTTGGATCAAAGGTCGAGCTGCGTTCACACTCCTTGATGCTTCGATGTCCGTCGTGGCGGAAGGGGAAGACTCCGCCGAAGGAGAGATTTGTACTGGCGACTGCTGCGCTCTGGAACGACAAAACTGTACGACGCTCGTCAAGGTTGTTGACAGCAAAGGCAAGCTAGTGGCGGTCGATTCCCGTGAGCTGCTCGGCCTGAAAGAGTCGGACATGGTTGTCGTCAAAGGGACGGCCCAGAAAGACAAGACGGGCAATTTTGTCATGCTCGCTAGCGGCGTGTTCGTCCGTAGATAGACCTTTACCCGAAACTCACTGGCGTCGGTCCATGCCGACTTTGGAGTCCTCACTATGTTCGGTCAAAAACTACTGCCTTGGGATTATGGTGTGCGGAACTTATTCCGCCGTCCATCCCGTAGTGCGCTCACGCTAGGCGGCCTGACGATCGTCGTGCTGCTGGTGCTGGTCGTGGTCGGGTTTATCCGAGGACTGGAAAAGTCATTGGCTTCCACAGGAAATCCCAACGTCGTGTTGGTCTACGCCCTTTCCTCGGGCGCTGACATCGAGAACTCATCGATCCCTGGTCGAACTCCAACATTGCTCACAGCGAGCGTAAATGGGGTCCGTCGCCAGCATGGCGTGGAATACGTTTCTCCTGAACTCTATCTGGGGACTCGTATCTCGACTGCCAGTATGACGGAACCGGGCATGGGCTTGGTGCGAGGGGTCACGACAACGGCTCCGCTTGTCAGAGGACAGGTGCAACTTGTGGAAGGTGCTTGGCCGCAAAGCGGTGAAGTGATGGTCGGGCGGCTTGCCCACTCGAAGCTGGGGGCAAGCAAAGAAGACCTTGCTGTCGGACAACAGGTAACGTTCGATGGGCAAACCTGGACGATTAGCGGGCGATTTACCGCGGCTGGTTCTGCGTTCGAGTCCGAGATTTGGGGCCCGCTCGCCGACCTACAAACTGCGCTCAAACGGCAAGACCTCAGCATGGTGGCGGTAAGCATGGAATCGCCCGATAGAGTTGCGGATGTCGACTTATTTTGTCGTGAGCGGATCGACTTGGAACTCAAGGCAGTTGCCGAAAGCTCCTACTACGCTGCGATGCAGAAGCACTACAAGCCAGTCCGGATGTTGGGTTGGGTGGTCGTGGCTTTGGTTGCCGGTTCAGGAATCTTCGCTGGGCTCAACACAATGTACGGCGCAGTAGTAGGACGGATTCGGGAATTGGCAACGCTCCAAGCGCTCGGATTTCGACGACGGGCGATTTTAATGACGCTCGTGCAGGAAGCCACGTTGTTAGCGTGTGCAGGCGCCTTGATCGCGTGTGTGACGGGGCTTCTGCTTGTAGATGGCACAGCGGTCCGGTTCACGATGGGGGCGTTCATGCTTTCGGTAGATAGCGTCGGCATCGCAGTGGCGTGTGGTGTGGCGACGCTGCTCGGCGTTGTCGGCGCACTGCCACCGGCACTCAAAGCGATGCGACTTCCGGTCGTAGAAGCGATCAAGTCGATCTAGACAAGCGACACAATCCACGCGGCTGCAAAGGCCCAGAAATCATGTCCAATCAATCATCACAACTTGATCTCAGCCAACTCGCGGTTGACCGGAGTGCGTCGGCAAAGCCGACACTCAAAGCAAAGCGGTCTTGGCTGACGCGCTATGTATTGCCGCTGGCGATTTTAGCGGGATTCGTTGGCCTCTTCGCCTGGGCGGCTCGCGATAGTTTTCTGCCTGCCCAATCGGTCACCATCACGCCCGTGGTCGTTAGTCGTGCGGAGATCAAACAGGAGGGTACGCCATTGTTTCAGGCGGCGGGCTGGATCGAGCCAAGGCCTACGCCGGTCGTTGCATCGTCGCTGGCCTCCGGTGTTATTCGAGAACTGCTTGTCATTGAGGGGCAGCAGGTTAAGAGAGGAGAACCCGTTGCGCTGTTGATCGATGCCGACGCTAAACTTGCGCTGGCGGATGCGAAGGCACGCTATGCGATGCAAGCCGCTGAAGTGTCGCGTGCCGAGGCTGCCCTTGAAGCGGCGCGGACGAACCTTGCTAGTCCCGTCAACTTGCAGGCAGAGCTGGCAGATTCCGAAGCGAAGCTGTCGGCTTTGCATCGAGAACTCAACAATCTGCCCTTTGCGATTAAAACCGCCAAGACTAGAGAGCAACTCGCCGCTGAAAATGTACGCCGCAAACAGGCGGCAGGCGATGCCATTACGGGGCGTGTGCTGCGAGAGGCACAAGCGGAACTTGCAACTGCTGCCAATGCACTTGAGGAACTTGTCGCTCGCGAGCCGACGCTCGTCCGGCAACATGATTCGTTGGTCCAAAGACGCGACGCCCTTGCTGAGAAGTTACGCCTGCTAACCGACGAAAAACAGCAGTTGGCCGAAGCAGAGGCTAATCTCACCGTGGCGAAAGCCCGTGCCGAACAAGCGAAACTTGCGGTAGAAACTGCTGAGCTTCGACTGGAGAGGATGGCAGTTCGTTCACCGATTAGCGGGCGGGTTCTTAGTGTCGCTGCCCGCCCTGGACAGCGGCTCTCGGGTGTGAACCCTCATTCCGAGCAAGGCTCCAGTGCGGTTGTCAGTCTTTATGATCCCGCCATGCTGCAAGTTCGGGTCGATGTGCGTCTGGAGGACGTGCCGCAAGTACAGATCGGCCAACCAGCACTCATTGAAACGGCAGCCTTGTCAGCTCCCATTACGGGTGAAGTCGTTTCCGTGACGACGCTCGCAGATATTCAGAAGAATACGCTGCAAGTTAAAGTTGCCGTCAATGATCCCCCTGAGGTCATCAAACCAGAAATGCTCGGCAAGGTGACATTTCTCGCACCACCGTCGCCGGTTGTGAAGCAAGATCAGGATGAGTCGCCACTAAGACTGTTCGTGCCGTCATCACTCATCGCGACCGCTGACGGAGGTAACTCAGTTTGGGTCGCCGATCTGACGCAAGGAGTTGCCTACCGCAAGTCCGTAGAAGTCGGACGCGGCGAAACCGAACAGGGGCTTGTTGAGATTACCCAGGGACTCCAGCCGACCGACAAGCTGATTGTCGGCGGCAGAGAATCGGTCGCGGAAGGAGCGCGCATTCGTGTCTCGGGCGAGGACAAAACACTTTCTGGCGGCAGTTGGAATTCCCAACCTGCTGCTCGCACGGCCCAAGCAGCCGGAGCCAACGGCTAAGCCTGTCAACTCAATATTGTGAGGAACCCAAAAATGTCGCTTGTCGAAGTCAATGACGTCACCAAAGAATACGCCAACGGCGAAGAGACAATCCGTCCGCTGGATGGCGTCAGTCTTACCGTCAACGAAGGGGACTATGTGTCTCTGATGGGCGCTAGTGGGTCGGGCAAAAGTACGCTCTTGAACCTCATCGCCGGGATCGACCGAGCGACTTCTGGCGAGATCGTTGTCGCTGACACCGACATCACGAAGCTTTCACGTGGGAAGCTGGCTGATTGGCGGGCGGCTCACATCGGTTACGTGTTTCAGACGCACAATCTGATTCCCGTTCTGACAGCCTACGAAAACGTCGAGCTGCCGCTACTGCTACTTCCCATGTCAGCTGCTGAGAGACGGAAGCGAGTTGAGATCGCAATGGAGGCAGTGGACCTGACTTCGAGGGCGACGCACTATCCCCGCCAAATGTCTGGAGGGCAAGAGCAACGTGTCGGTATTGCACGGGCCATCGTCTCTAATCCAACGGTTGTGGTTGCCGACGAACCAACGGGCAGCCTGGACGACGAAACGACCGAGCAGATTCTAGTCTTGCTCAGCCGCATCAACGAAGAACTAGGCATGACGCTGCTGATGGTGACTCACGATGCTGACGCAGGGAAACGTGCCAAGCGCCAGATCCGCCTTGAACGGGGCCGTCTCATGGAAAACGGCAAAGAAGTGCAAACAACTCAGTTGCGGACCGCCTAAAAGGAATCCTTCTCCATGTTTAAGTTCATTCCCTATGTGTTTAAGAGCCTTTGGCGGCATCGCGCTCGTACGCTATTAACGGTGAGCGGCACAGCCGTTGCGCTACTGGTGTTCTGTTTCATTGGAGCCGTGCAGCAAGGGTTGCTGGCGTTGACTTCTGGTGACGACGCAGGACGGACGCTGATTGTCTTCCAAGAAAACCGCTTCTGTCCGCAAAGTAGTCGGTTGCCACAAGACTATGCGGGTACCATCGCAAAAATGCCGGGGGTGCAAGACGTCGTTCCGATCAAGGTCTTCACCAACAACTGCCGGGCAAGCCTCGATGCGATCGTATTCCAAGGTCTGGAGCCGGAGAAGCTGAAAACATGGCGAGACATCCATTTGCAATCCGGAGATTGGTCGTCATTCGCCAGCCAAGACGATGCGGCTCTAGTTGGTGCTGACGTAGCGACACGGCGAAATCTTGGTGTCGGCGACAAGTTTACTATCGGCGATGTCTCTATCGTTGTGCGAGGAGTTTTTCAGTCAGCGGTCGCGGCTGAAAACAATCTCATCTTCACGCAGCTAGAGTTTTTGCAGCGGGCACGAGGTGCAAACGATGTGGGAACGGTGACTCAACTAGAAGTTCACCTCAATGACTCTGCCGACCCCGAATCGCTTGCCAAGCAGATTGACCAAGAGTTTCATGCTGGCCCCGTTGGCACAACGACACGCACTAAAGGCATGTTCCAAGCGGATACCCTTGCCGACCTCGCAGAACTAATCGGCTTTGTGCATTGGCTTGGCTACGCCTGTGTGGGACTCGTCCTCTCGCTCGTGGCCACTACCACCGTGATGTCGGTGCAAGATCGCATCAAAGAACATGCTGTCCTTCAAACGCTTGGGCTACGTCCGTTGCGGGTCTTCGGACTGGTGCTGACTGAAAGCCTGCTGCTCAGCACGCTCGGTGGAATACTCGGCGTGGCAGGCAGTGTATTGCTCCTGTCGTTGACCGGCATGTCGGTTGCCGCTGAGGGAGTAACGATCGCCTTTGAGCCATCGGTGATGCTAGCAGTCCAAGGCGTGCTGGTGGCGGTCATTGTTGGAATCCTCGCTGGAATCGCCCCCGGCTGGAATGCTTCGCAAACCGAGATCGTTTCCGCGCTACGACATGCCTAAGAAGTTGGGGGTTTAGGATGACTAATTCGCCTTTGCTGACCTGTCCTATTGCTAGCGCCGATAAACAAAACAATACGTACTTTGATGAAATTCGAGGAGGTCAAGGATGACCCAAGTAAGAATATATGGAGCTGCACTTCTGCTGTTCTCAGTGGGATGTGCAGCAGCGCCAAAAACTACGAGCGTCGCAACTTCCTCACCAGTCGCTGATACCAACGAGGTAGATGCTGGCCTCATCACGCAAGTTGATTACGAATCCGCCATGACGCCGGAATTGATTCAGCCGCCGACCATCGGGGACGCTGCGAAAGCAGTAGCCGAGTCGGTCGTCCCGAAGCGATTGCCTCCAGCCAGCGGATTATCTCTGGACGCGCTGGAACAGATGGCATTGGCGAGCAACCCTGCGATTTCGCAAGCTGCAGCAAGAGTGCGAGCGCTGCGTGGCAAGTGGGTTCAGGTTGGATTGGCTCCCAATCCAACCGTGGGATATGTCGGTGGTGAGATTGGCAACGATGGAGCGGCGGGCCAGCAAGGCGGCTTCATTGGGCAAAGCTTTATCACTGCCAAGAAGCTACAGCGAAACCGTGCGGTCGTCGCCGCAGAGATTTCCCGCGCCGAACAAGAACTCGCGGCAGTGCAGAGGAGAGTTCAGTCCGATGTGCGTCAAAGTTACTACGCCGCTCTGCTTGCTCAGCGTCGAGTGAACTTGGCTGAAGAACTGGTTCGCGTGACCAGCGAGGCGGTCAAGTCATCGAAACAGCTCTACGAGGCCGAGGAGATTCCATTAGCCGGGCTGTTGCAAACCGAAGTGCAGCAGCAGAACTCCGCCGTCCTAGCGCGAACTGCACAAAACTCTTTGTCGCAAGCGTGGCGTCAGCTGTCAGCGATCATTGGGGGAGCAGTGCTACCTGAGCAGCCCCTTGAAGGCGAGATAAGCGAATTGCCGGTTCCCCTTGACTGGCAAGAGCAACTCGCTCGGGTTCAAAGGGAAAGCCCCGAGGTGGCGGCGGCAATGGTAAATGTCGAAAGAGCGCGGCGTGCGCTCAATCGCGCTTGTGTAGAAGCCGTACCAGACGTTAGCACGCAACTGAGTGTGCAGTATGACGATTCAACCCAAGATACGATTGCTGGCGTCCAAGTTGGAATTCCGCTACCGCTTTGGAATCGTAACCAAGGTGGCATTCGGCAGGCACAAGCCGAAATTACCGAAGCCATTAGAAACGTCGATCGTGTCGAGTTGGACCTGAATCGGCGATTGGCCGATGCTTTCCGAGAGTATTCCGACGCGGAGGTCATTGCAAACAGCTACGCCAGCGAGATTCTACCCCGCTCGAAACAGACCTTCGAGCTAGTCCAGAAGGGGTACTCTCAAGGAGAAGTGGGTTACCTCGATCTGCTTGCTGCTCAGCAAGTTTACTCTCAGACTAACCTAGCTTACCTCGATGCATTACAGGCGCTCTGGCGCAGCTACGTGCTGATTGACAGCCTGCTCTTGGAGGGGAGTCTTGATCAGCAATGAGCGGAATTAAGTAAGGATCGCCAATACCCCGAGTATTTGGGCTATTCGGCGAGTTCACGAACCCTTCGATAAGCTTTACCGTATAGACACGGCAGCGGCCCAGACCTAAATTGGTGCGATACGCAAGTCACTTGCACTGTAAATTGGACTTAACTTGAGCTTTCTTTTACGCAGCCTGACAGCCCTGGCCGTTTTGGTCCACACGCTGGTAGGCTGCTGCGCTCACCAGTCTCATGCGGCGGCTCATTCGGGTTGTAGTCACGGCTCCCATCAATCGGCAGGCGTCGAATCGACGCACCACGAAGCGAAGCATAGCGAGGAGCATCACCATTACGATGCCCACGCTGAGCACCAGGAATCTTCCGAGGATTTGATCACCGCAGGCGACGACTGCTCGGAAGACTGCTCGGGCGAGCCCGGAGACGGATCTCCCCATTCTTGCCACCATACCAGCTGCTTTTGGACAACCGGCGATGTCGGTGCATTTCAGCTTACGCCGCAAGCCGCGTTTTCGCTTCTATTGGCCGTCGACCACCAGTCGCCGCTTAAGATAATTAGCTACCTCAAGAAGCCGTTGCCAACTGAGGTCCTGGCTTCTGGCGGTCCTGAGCTACCGGTGCGCTCGCACCTCGCGGTAGGCGTGCTTCTTATCTGAACCACTTGAGGACTCCAAACGGCGCTACTCTCTAGCGCGGTTTGTAAGTCCCGTTTCTTCTGTGGTTTTCCTTTCGCTTGATCCCTTGGATCGCGCTAACTCCTATTTTTTCGCTCACAGGCGGCATCATGCGCCTGCGGATTGCGGAGTGAGATATGTCATCAAAAACTAGTCAGAAGCGGCGTATCGTAAAACCGCTGATTGGCATTGCCTTGGTCATTGGTCTTGGGGTAGCGGCATTCGCCACACAAAACCAGTGGATGCCCTACTTAACGTCTGCGGATTCCGCATCCCAATCACCGCCCGCTCTCAATAGCGACGACGCCCATGAAGGCCACGACCACGGTCAGGCGGGCCACAATGAATCGGCTTCGATTGAGCTGAGTGACCGAGGGCTGAAGAATATCGGCTTTGAGCCGTATCGAATCGTGCCCACGGAATACCAAAAAACACTCACGCTCCCGGCGATAGTTGTGGAAAGACCTGGACGCTCACAGATTCACATTACCGCGCCGCTTACCGGCGCAATCTCCAAAATACATGCGGTCACCGGCGAAGCGATTGCCCCCGGCGATCTCATGTTTGAGCTACGACTCACCCACGAAGAACTGGTGACCTCCCAACGAGACTACTTGGCCACGAGTGCAAAATTAGAGATCGTCAATCGCGAAATTCAGCGACTGGAAGGATTGGGCGAAGGCGTAATAGCAGGGAAACGAGTTCTTGAACAGAAATACGAGAAGCAAAAGCTAGAAGTGGAACTTTTGGCGCAGGAACAAGCCATGCTACTGCATGGACTTAGCGACGAACAAGTTGCCTCCATCCGCACCACGCAACGATTGTTCCGCAGCATCGAAGTGCGCGCACCCGCTCACACAGACGCTCAAGAAGCCTGCACAGGCCCTCACTTGTTTACTGTTCAAAGTTTGGGCGTCTCTCAGGGAGAACAGGTGGACGTTGGCCGCGAACTGGCCATCCTGGCGGACCACTGCGAACTTCACGTCGAAGGATTGGCGTTTGAGGATGACGCCTCGCAGATCCGTGACGCTGCACGAGAGAAGAAATCCGTAGCCGCACGGCTGATGAAAGGTGAGTCTCCCGGAGCAGCCGTTCAGAACCTAAGAATTCAATACGTTGCGGATCAGATTGACCCATCTTCACGGGCACTCAAGGTGTACTTGAGCCTCCCCAACGAAGTGGCACTCGATCGTCAGGAAGATGACGGCAGGCGTGTCCTTGAATGGCGATACAAGCCTGGCCAGCGGCTGCAAATCAACATTCCCGTGGAAACGTGGAAGAACCAGCTCGTGTTACCACCGACGGCCGTGGTCGAGGAAGGTGCCGAGGCTTACGCCTATCGTCAGAACGGAGATCACTTCGATCAGGTCCCGGTGCATGTGCTTTATCGAGATCAGGATTCTCTCGTAATCGCTAACGACGGAGCGCTCTTCCCGGATGACATCATCGCTGGGGACGGCGCCTATCAGATGCACCTCGCATTAAAAAACAAAGCGGGTGGCGGAGTCGACCCTCATGCTGGTCATAATCACTAATCACCTACGCACTTAGATTTAACAACCACCGACACAATTCGGCGTAATAGTCCATGCTTAATGCCATTATTAGATTCGCTCTCCAGAACCGACTGCTCGTCATCGCCGCTGCAGTATTGCTTCTTGGATATGGAGGTTGGCAGGCAACACAACTTCCGATCGATGTTTTCCCCAACCTCAACCGCCCGCGTGTTGTAGTGATGACCGAAGCGCACGGACTAGCGCCTGAAGAGGTCGAAACTCTGGTGACGTTTCCCATCGAAACCGTCCTGAACGGTGCGACTGGGGTCCAGGACGTACGGACATCCTCCGGCATTGGCCTGTCAGTGGTTTACGTCGAGTTCGATTGGGGAACCAACATCTACAACGATCGCCAGATCGTCGCCGAGCGCATGGCCCTGGCGAGCGACATCCTACCTGACAACGTCTCTCCGCAATTGATGCCGATTTCCTCAATCATGGGGCAGATCATGATGATTGGGGTAACTGCTGAGGGGGACACGACCCCTATGCAGTTGCGCACACTGTCGGATTGGGTGATCCGCCAGCGACTGCTGACGATACCTGGTGTCTCGCAAGTCATCGTCATGGGGGGCGACCGCAAGCAGTTTCAGGTGCTCGTCGATCCCGATCTCATGCTGCGTTTTGGGGTAACTCTGCACGAGGTCAAGCGGGCGATCCAGCGTAGCAATCAAAACACAGCCGGTGGCTACCTCGACGAGCAAGGCCCGAATGAATTCCTAGTGCGATCTCTTGGTCGAGTGAACTCCCTGGAAGAGATTGGCGACATTGTAATCCGACAGCGGGATAGGCAGTCCATCACGCTCTCTCAGGTAGCGAGGATTGTTGAAGGCGCGCAGGTGAAGCGGGGCGACAGCTCGGCGTTCGCGCGGAACGAGCAAGGCGAAATGACCGGCGGTCGCTCGGTCGTTCTGACCATCCTCAAACAGCCCGACGCGGATACACGTGAGGTCACCAATTTGGTAACTCAGGCTCTTGAAGAAATGCGTCCCTCTCTGCCGGAGGATGTTCGCGTCCTTCCTGAACTATACCAGCAGAAGGAGTTTATCGATCTAGCCATTGAGAACGTTGTCGAGGCACTTCGTGACGGAGCCATCCTGGTTGTTATCATCCTGTTTCTGTTCTTGATGAACCTGCGAACAACTCTCATCACACTCACTGCGATCCCACTTTCAATCGTCATCACCGCTATGGTGTTCGCTGCCTTTGGTCTGTCGGTCAATACGATGACGCTTGGCGGCCTAGCGGTGGCAATCGGCGAGTTGGTCGATGATGCGATTGTTGATGTCGAGAACATATTTCGTCGTCTGCGTGAAAACCGACACGCAGCGAAGCCGAAGCATCCGCTCGTCGTTGTGTTTCAAGCCAGCGTAGAAATACGCAACTCCATTGTGTACGGCACCATCATCGTGATGTTGGTGTTTGTTCCGCTGTTCGCTCTTTCAGGAATGGAGGGTCGCCTCTTTACCCCCTTGGGAGTCGCGTATATCGTTTCCATTGCCTCCTCGCTACTTGTCTCTCTTACGGTGACACCGGTACTGAGTTACTGGTTGCTGCGGGGCAAGGCTACCGAAGGCGAAGAACGCGACGGCTTACTGCTCCGCGGCCTCAAGCGTTTAGCTGATCTGACGATTCGTTCTAGCCTTCGACTCGCGTGGCCGATTCTCGTCGCCGCTACCGTCGTTGTCGGAATATCGGCTTGGGGTTTATTGAAACTCGAAAGTGATTTCTTGCCCCCGTTTAATGAAGGGGCGGTGCAGATCAACGTGCTACTTCCGCCCGGCACGTCGCTGGAGACCTCCAACCAAGTAGCCGCGCGGGTAGAAAAGCGTCTTGCCGAACTCGACGATTTAGTCGCTTTTGTTCGCAAGACGGGTCGAGCAGAACTCGATGAACACGCCGAAGGCGTCAATGTCTCTGAATTCGTCGCAACCGTAGACCCCAACACAGAGCGTTCTCGTGAAGAAGTCATTGAAGAGATTAGCGAGGCACTCGCAGATATTCCGGGAATTGTCACCGCAGTTGAGCAACCGCTAGCTCACTTGATCTCGCACATGCTCTCGGGCGTTAAAGCCCAGGTAGCGATCAAACTGTTTGGGGACGACCTTGATGAGCTAAGACGTCAAGCAGAGGGCATGAAAGCGGCGATTGCTGATATTGAAGGAATTCGCGACTTGCAAGTCGAACAGCAGGTCATTATTCCCCAGCTTCGTATTGAAGCAGATGGCAAAAAGCTCAAGACGTTTGGCTTGCAGCGGAGCGATGTGAACGAATTTGTTGAAACTGCGATGCAGGGAGAAGTCATTTCCCAGGTACTGGACGGCCAGCGAACTTTTGACTTGATGGTTCGTTTGGGCGAGGAGTTTCGCGAAGACCTTGAAGCCCTCAAGCGGCTTCAAATCGACCTGCCCGATGGAGGTAGCGTCAAGCTAGAAGACGTTGCTCGCATCTACAAGTCAGGGGGACCCAACACCGTCAATCGTGAGCAAGTCCGGCGCCGGATCGTTATTCAATGCAACGTATCGGGACGGGGGTTGGTTGACGTGGTAGGCGACATTAAAGAGCGTCTAGCACCGATACGTGCCGAACTACCGACCGGCTACTTTGTTGAATACAGTGGTCAGTTTGAGAGCCAGCAGTCGGCTTCGCGGATGATAGCAATCTTGTTTGCCGTGTCGCTCGTCGGCATGTTCCTAGTGCTTTACAAGATGTTTCATTCGGCAAATCTGGCCCTCCAAGTCATGGTAGCATTGCCAATGGCGTTCATCGGTAGCGTGGCCTCGCTGTACCTGACGCAGCAAACACTAACCGTAGCCAGCATGGTTGGCTTTATCTCGCTCTGCGGTATCGCTTCCCGTAACGGGATTTTGCTGATCAATCACTACCTGCATTTGGTGAAGTATGAGGGCGAGCAGTGGACCCGCGACATGATCGTTCGAGCGGGCAAGGATCGGCTGGCGCCGGTGTTAATGACGGCTCTCACTTCGGGCATCGGCCTAGTGCCGCTTGCGCTTGCTGCTGGCGAGCCGGGCAAGGAGATCCTTTACCCTGTAGCCACCGTAATCATCGGCGGGCTAATCACCAGCACGCTGCTTGAGTTTCTTGTCAGACCTGCCTTGTTTTGGACGATCGGCGTGCCAGCAGCACGCGCTGTGGTCGAAGCTGACAATACGTCCGTTGAACTCGTAGAAGAGGAGGCTGACGCAGAAGATCGCTTGTAAGCCATTCGGCACTCTGCATTTCTTGCCTACTTTCCCATCACCCTATTTGGAGAACACGATGAAAACTCTCACCTCACTGTCATTTTTTACGCTGATTGCCTCTGTGCTTTGGACTACCGGATGCGGTAAGTCAGATCAAGGATCAGCAAAACCAGTCGCTTCTACAGAAGCTGGCGCCCACGACCACCCCAGCGAAGGTCCACATCATGGCGGACTGATTGAACTGGGCAACGAAGAGTATCACGCTGAGCTAGTTCACGACGACGCTGCGGGTAGTGTCACCATCTACATTCTGGATTCGGCTGCCAAGCAAGCGGTGCCGATTGACGCAGCCGAGCTGAAACTCAATCTGAGCCATGACGGCAATGCTGAGCAATTTGCCCTTACCGCTAGCCCAGATACCAACGACCCGGCGGGTAAGTCTTCACGGTTCACGTCCACTGATGCCGAGCTTGCTGAGGAGTTAGACCATGAAGGCGATGCGCAGTTGGTGGTAACAATCAATGGCAAGCAGTTTCGCGGCGAAATCATCCATGACGACGATCACGAAGAGCACGATCACTAAGTTTGTCGCTAATCTTGATGCCTTCTTTTAGTGCCACCCGACAGAGGACTGCGATGAACGGATGCTTGAAGACGACACGTTTTGTGCCCTCGCTGGTAGCGATTTCTTTGCTAGCGATCTCACTGCAAACGACGCTTGCAGCCAAGCCGATAGTGGAACGAGACACGGAGAGTGTTGCTGCCGCTCAGAAGCTATCGAAGGCTTTTCGAGCGGCTGTGGACGAAGCCTCTCCGGGACTCGTCACTATCTTCACAATGCGTGGGCCGCACCAAACCGAGCAATGGAAGCGATTGAATTCGGCTCGGCAGAACCGCAACCCGGCAACTGTCAAGCACACTGAACTGGATTTCACTGCTGAGTCTGCAGACGAGCAAGGCTCAGGCATTGTCATCGACCCGAGTGGGTTAATCCTTACCTGCCAGCATGTCGTTGCATCAGCGGACGTCGTGTTTGTGGTTTTTCCGAATGGTCAGCGATTTGAACCGAGAGAGATACTTTTCGATCCTGAATCGGATTTGGCGTTGCTTCGGATAGAAAACGTTACCGAGTTACAGCCGGTGAAGTTAGGCAATTCCGATGAGCTTGCGGTAGGCGATTGGGTTATTTCGCTCGCAAATCCTTACGAGTTAACGCGGTCTGTCAGTGCAGGCATCGTAAGCGCTGTAGACCGATGGGTACCAGGCATTGCCATTCCCTTGATTCAAAACGACGCCTCTACGAACCCTGGCAGCTCTGGCGGCGCGTTACTCAATCTACAAGGTGAGGTCGTGGGAATCGTCAACGGTGGCTTCGGAACAAGAAAAGAAGTTCGTGGTATTGGGTTGGCCGTTCCTATCAACATCGCCAAGCGATTTATCCGCTCCATAGGTCAACCCAGGGCTGCTCCTCCAGCTTATCTGGGGTGCCACACGCAAAAGCTACCCGCTGACCTTGCCCAAAAGTTGGATTTGCCTGTCGCTGGCGGCCTGTACGTGAAAGATGTCGAAGCAGGCTCTCCTGCCGCCATCGCGAAGGTCCAGGAGGGCGACATCATTACGCACTTCGATGGAAGCGCCATTGATGACTCGTTTAAGCCTGAAAAACTCTACGACGAGCCGAAGCCGGGCGAGAGACATGAATTGACCCTCTATCGTGACAAGCAGAGAGTGAGCGTTGAGGTCGAAATGGCTGCTTACAACAGCGAGGAGCCAGTCTCCTCGCTTGCCATTGGCGACCAAGCGGACGTCGGCTCTCGCTACTACGACAAAGCGTTAGGAATCTACATCAACGAGCTGAGCGGCGACGACGCCAAGAAACTTGGCTACCCCCGCACAACAAGTGGATTGCTTATCACCGAGGTCGTAATCGGCAGCCCAGCCTATAAAGAAGGTCTAGCGGCAGGAATGGTCTTGCTGAGACTTGATAATCGAGCCGTTATTGAACTAGAGGACTGGCAGGCAGCGATGACAAGTTACGACAGAAGTAAACCGATGCTCGCACTACTATTATCGGGTCGCGGAAAACATCTTGTGGTATTCAAGCAGGACAACGTTAGTCAGCGGACTCAGTAGAAAAATATGGCCGATTGCGGATGCGAACTTGAAGCGGAGAACGACCAGCAGCGATCGACCTTGCGTGTTGTGTTGGCGATCAACGCTGCGATGTTCATCGCGGAAATTATTGCGGGATTGCTCGCCAGCTCCACTGGGTTGCTTGCTGATTCGCTCGATATGCTGGCCGATGCCAGTGTCTATGCAATAAGTTTGTACGCCATTGGCAGAGCAGCAAGCATTCGTCGAAAAGCGGCGACCTCCAGTGGCGTGTTGCAAATTGCACTAGGGTTTGGAGTACTGGTCGAAGCCTGTCGTCGTTTTTACGGAGACGGCGAGCCGATCGGCGTTGCGATGATGTCAGTCGGTGCGGTGGCACTCGTCGCGAATAGCATCTGTTTGAAGATGATCTCCAAACACAAACAAGGCGACGTCAACTTTCGAGCCTCGTACATCTTCTCAGCAAACGATGTCATCGCAAACGTCGGCGTCATTATTTCGGGAGCATTGGTCTTGTGGACCGGGTCGCAAATCCCTGACTTGGTCATCGGTATGATTATTGCGACGATTGTCCTCAAGGGTGGTGTCAAGATACTCGGTGAGGCAAAGAAAGAATCTGGCAATCAAAAAACGGATGATGAGAAACATGGAAAAAACAAAGATTGAACTTTCGCTTCTATTGCCCGGTGTGCCGGACGCTGATGATGAATGCGTTCAGCGAATCACAGAACAGCTCAAAGCGAAGGTCGGTATTGGTGATGCTCATATTGCTGAATTGGATGGGAGTCAATCCGACCGACTGTGCATTCACTACGATCCGGCCGCAATTTCTCTTGCGGACGTTCGCGAACTTGCAGAACGAACGGGAGCGAAACTGGACGAACGTTATGGACATATCGTTCGACGTATTGAGTCCATGCACGCTCGCCGAGCTTCGGCAATTGAATCAAGACTTAGTCGCGTAGAAGGAGTATTGGAGGCAGCGGTCGCGCCAGACGGAACGTTGCGTGTCGAGTTTGACCGCCAAGCCACGAGCGATATCAAGATTCGTTCCGCTCTGAGCGATTGGTCAGAGCAAGTTGAGCGGCCACCGGAAGATCATGCGGGTCACAAACACGACGATGAAGGCCACGAGGACGATCACGATCACGCCGGGCACGGACATGCCCACGGCGGGATTTTCGGACCCCGCAGTGAACTCATCTTCGCTGTGCTTTGCGGAGTCTTCCTTCTGGCCGGATGGCTGACGGAGACGTTCACGAAGGTCACCGACTGGGTGCCGCTTGTCTGTTTCATCGCCGCTTATCTGTTCGGTGGCTACTATACCGTCACCGAAGCGATTGAAAAACTCCGTGCGGGCAAGTTCGAGATTGATTTTTTGATGATCATGGCTGCTGCTGGTGCAGCTTCGCTTGCAGCATGGGCGGAAGGAGCCCTTCTGCTGTTTCTGTTTAGCATCGGTCATGCCTTGGAGGGCTACGCGATGGGTCGTGCCAAACGGGCCATCGAAGCACTATCTGAGCTAGCGCCTAGAACGGCCCGTGTCCGCCGTGAAGGAACGGAAACGGAAGTTCCCGTGGAGGAATTAGTGGTCGGAGATGTCGTTGTCATCAAACCCGACGAGCGAGTCCCGGCAGATGGTTTCGTTATCCTCGGCGAATCGAGCATCAATCAGGCTCCGATTACAGGTGAGAGTGTTCCGGTCGATAAGCAGCCTGTCGATGACGCAGGTGTAGCGGCTGACGATCCAGAATCGCTTCCGCCGGAGCATCGTGTCTTTGCCGGGACCATCAACCAATCGGGCGCCCTAGAAATTCAAGTCACTAAGATTGCCGCCGAGAACACCTTATCTCGCGTGGTCACGATGGTCAGTGAGGCGGAAACGCGCGTTTCGCCGACTCAAAAGTTCACGAAGCGATTTGAGAAGTACTTCGTTCCATCGGTAATCGCTTTAGTCGTACTGCTGATGTTCGCACCGCTGGTGTTGGATGAATCATTTAGCGAGTCATTCTATCGAGCGATGGCAGTGCTCGTCGCCGCCAGCCCATGTGCATTGGCTATCGCTACGCCTAGTGCAGTTCTCAGTGGCGTGGCTCGTGCGGCAAGAGGCGGGATTTTGGTTAAAGGCGGCGGACCCTTGGAAAGCCTTGGCAGTCTCGACGCGGTTGCTTTTGATAAGACTGGCACGCTGACTGAAGGGGAGCCCAAAGTCACCGACATCCGCCCGGCTGAGGGCGTCGAGCAACCGGAGTTGCTGCGAATCGCCATCGCGGTGGAAGATTTGAGCAAGCATCCTCTGGCCAAAGCCGTCGTCCGTGATGGGAAAGAGAGGCTTGGCGACGTCGCTATCCCCGATGCCGGAGACCTAAAGAGTATCACCGGACGAGGGATTCAGGCGACAGTCGAAGGTGACATCGTTCATATCGGGAAAGACGATCTGTTTTCCGAGGTCGATGGCCCTCCATTACCCGAGAAGGTTCGATCCATCGTCGAATCGCTAGAAGCGGATGGACGCACGACCATGATCGTTCGCCGTGCTGATCGCTATCTGGGCGTCATTGGCCTGATGGATACCCCTCGCGAAGCCTCTAAGCGAACAATCACGAGACTCCGCGAACTTGGAATTGAGCGGATGATCATGATATCCGGCGACAACCAGCAAGTTGCCAATGCCGTCGCCAAAGAAGTGGGGCTTGATGAGGCTCGTGGCGACCTGATGCCGGACGATAAAGTAGCGGAAATCAAAAAGCTGCAAAGCGAAGGCGGGGTTGCAATGGTCGGCGACGGCGTGAACGACGCCCCAGCAATGGCGTCCGCATCGGTTGGTATCGCGATGGGAGCAGCAGGCAGTGACGTTGCCCTAGAAACCGCCGACGTGGCATTGATGGCCGACAACCTCGATCATCTCCCCCTGGCGATCGGCCTCAGCCGGTCAACACGTAGCATCATCCGCCAAAACCTATGGATGAGTCTCGGCATGGTGGCATTCCTCGTTCCGGCAACCATCTTCGGACTCAACATTGGCCCGGCCGTCGCTTTGCATGAAGGCAGCACGCTCGTCGTCGTATTCAACGCCCTGCGTCTACTTGCGTACGAACAGGAATCTTGAGAGGAGGATTGTCACATTGAGATTAACTATAGCCAGCCTTACCGGTGCATTGCTGCTTCTAGTTATCGCGATGCTCGCATACTCGATCATGCAACCGTCAAAACGTTTGTGGCCGCCGCTTGCACAACAAACTTGGCAGTACTATTTCGCCTGGCTTCTAACGCTTCTCTCGTTTGGAGGCTTCATTGCCGTTGGCCTCCTCGACTGGAACAGTCTTGGTTGGTCTGCCATCGTTCGTTGGCCGATCGGCTTAGTAATGATAGTTGGAGGAAACGTCCTCGCCTGGGTTGGAGTCCGGCAACTGAGCATGGAAACAACTTCGGGTAGTAAAGGACCGCTGGTAACGGATGGACTTTATCAATACAGCCGCAATCCCCAATACTTTGGCGACATCGCCATTATTGGCGGCTGGGCAATCCTCTCTGCCTCAGTCTGGACGTTTCCACTGTGTTTCTGCGGAATACTTGCGTTGGTGCTCACACCCTTCGCTGAAGAATCATGGCTTGAGGAATTGCACGGAGACGCCTACCGAGAGTACTGCCGTCGAGTCAGTCGGTTCTTCGGACGCAGTAGGTGAGATCACTTCTGCGCTTCGCCAACGCAATAACACAATCCATCGGGAGCAACGACGAAGAATAGCCGGTAGGTCGTGTCGCCGTGTTCCTGTGTTTTGAAATCTGCTTTGAGGCTTGGGTCATACGACCGAAGCTCAGCCGCAGCCGCCGCGACGTCATCCACCTCAAAGAAGCAACCTTCCTGAGATGGATCACCACCATTTTCAGCAAGACCAATTTGAATCGTGTCTCGCTCAAGGACGACGCGACGACACCCGTCATCAGATCGCGACGCGACGTTAAACCCCATCTTCGATTCGTAGAACGGTATCGCCGCTTCGATGTCGCGAACTGGAAGGTTCATCGCATCATCGGCATATGGGGCAGCTCGAAAGAATTTCGCGGTCATGGGATTCCTTAATTGCGTGATGCTGTCTGGTTGCCGGTGTGACTTTGGCTAGTTTGACTGTAGCTCTTTCACAATATGGCAACAGTCCGATTGTTTTTGGTGCTGGCATTGCTTCAGTGCCGACTTCAGCACTTTGCGAACATGCCGCAGGGCTTTAAATCGCTCCTCGACATCGGTCAAACGAGTTTCGATGAGGCTCTGAACGTTACCGCACGTTGGAGTTTTGCCTTTGTCGTCGGCAAGCAGTGACTTGACATCTTCCAGTGTGAAGCCAATGGATTGAGCCGCTTTGATGAACTTCAGTTTCTTAAGCGATTGTTCGCCGTAGAGTCGGTAATTCCCGCAACTGCGATCTTCCGGTTCAACGAGGCCAATTCGCTCGTAGTAACGCAGAGTCGTTGTCGGGATGTCAGCCGCTTTCGCCAACTCGCTAATTGTCATTCGCTTGCTCATTTTACTTCTCCACG
Source organism: Bythopirellula sp. (assembly GCA_965230685.1). Lineage (GTDB taxonomy): Bacteria > Planctomycetota > Planctomycetia > Pirellulales > Lacipirellulaceae > Bythopirellula. Next base: position 4,661,250 of record CBDDLO010000002.1, on the reverse strand, counting down.
GGCCGGGGCCGAACCGACGAAACACGGCTTTCGCAGCGAAAAAGCAAGGAATTGCGAATTCGGCTTGACCTTGCACTTAGGTGCAACCTCGATAATACAGGAAGGTCGCCCATGCAGCAAACGCGATTGAGAACGAACGCGGAGCAACGATGTGATGAGCAAACAGTCAGAGACAACGACGAGGGTTCAGTGTCCGGGCTGTGGATACAAGGCCAAACGAGTGAGCACATTGACCGTCAGCGCGATGCTCGATGACCAGTTGGCTGACCAGTTCACAGCAGATAGCCGTTCCTGTTGTGCCATGGAGGGCGAGGGGTGCGCATCCATCAAGGATGACACCGGTTGGCGGTTTTGCCCATCGCAGGATTGCGACGTGGTGTACTTCACCGAGCAAGGAGACACCCGGTTCACAAAGTCACAACTGACAGTTTCGGTCGGCGTGAAGGAGTCCAGCGGCGAGCGCCCACTGTGCTACTGCTTCGGCCATTCGGTCGGCAGCATTAAAGAGGAACTCGGCACGAAGGGTCGCTCCGACGCTCTGGATGACATCCGGGCGAAGATGAAAGACCCCGGCTGTCATTGTGAGACCTCCAATCCGGGCGGTTCGTGCTGTCTGGGAAGTGTGACGAAGGGTACCCGAATCGCTCAGGAGGAACTGGGATTGAATGACTCGAAGGTGTCGGCTGCGTCAACGGCGAAGTCATCGACAGGGGAGAAGGTCGCCAAGATCGGAACCATCGTCTCGGCAATCATGGCCTCGGCCTGTTGTTGGCTGCCGCTGCTTCTGCTGGCAGTTGGTGTGTCTGGAGCCGGGATCGCAGCCACACTGGAAACGTATCGCCCGCTGCTCATGGTGGTCACATTTGTCTTTCTTGGAGCGGCATTTTACTTCACGTACCGTCCCAAGAAATTGGCTCCCGTAGTGGGAGTCGATTGCTGTCCTATGGAAGGTGCAGTGGCGGACGATTGCTGTGCCCCAACTGGCAAACACCGATTTAGCATGATGGCCTTGAACAGGGTGATGCTATGGGGCGTGACGGTGCTGGCGGTCGCCTTTCTCTTCTTCCCAAGCTATGTCGGCCTGTTTCTGGGAACGGCAGCCGATGCAACTCTATCCGAGAATATGAATCAAGCCGTATTCAAAATCGAAGGCATGACGTGCGAAGGATGTGCGACCATCCTCGCCGAAGCTATCAAAACGGCTCCAAGAGTGCTGGCGGTAAGGGTCAACTATGAGGCAGGAGAAGCCGTGGTCGGCACGGAAATCTGCTGTCCAATGCCTGAAGAAGAAATTCTATTGGCCATCGAACAGGTCGGTTTCAAAGCGGAGAAGATTCGCGCTCACACGGGGGGCGGTCCTTGAGCTATTGTCATTAGGCCAGTGCGTCCTCTTCTGAGGTTTGATGAAAGGTGGCGTAAAGCGTCGGCAGCAACAATAGTGTGAGAATCGTTGCTGAGATAATCCCTCCGATCACCACGGTTGCCAAAGGACGTTGCACCTCTGCTCCCGTGCCCGTAGCCAACGCCATTGGGATGAACCCAAGGGCATCGGTAACGGCGGTCATGAGTACGGGACGAAGCCGTGTGACTGCGCCGTCAACGACGGCTGTCCGAATGTCTTTTCCTTCTTCAAGTAGCTGGCGAATGAAGCTCACCATCACCACGCCGTTTAGCACCGCGACACCAGAGAGAGCGATAAAACCAACGCCAGCAGAGATCGAAAACGGGATGCCCCGGATTGCGAGCGAGATAATTCCACCAGTCAACGCAAACGGAACGCCAGAGAATATCAGCAAGGCATCGCGTGTCGAGTTAAACGTCGAGAACAGGATGACGAAGATCAATAACAGCGAAACCGGAACAACCACCATCAATCGGTTTGAGGCTCGTTCCAAATTTTCAAATTGTCCTCCCCAACGATACCAGTAGCCGGAAGGGAACTGCACCTTTTCTGCAATCACTTCGGAAGCCTCAGAAACGAATGACCCCATATCACGACCACGCACGTTGGCCTGAACCACAATTCGCCGTTTGGCATTTTCGCGGCTAACTTGATTCTGGCCCTCAACGATAGAAACGTCGGCGAGTTGCCTGAGAGCGACGACGCGGGCTTCATATATCGGATTGTGAACATCCTGCTCAGATACTGTATTGCCGTCATCTGCAAGCGGAATGGGCAGTTGTTCGAGCATTCGCAAGTTTTCACGCAGTGACTCAGGCAAACGCAGCACGATATCGAACCGTTGGTCGCCTTCAAAGACTTGGCCGACAGTCCTGCCGCCAATCGCCATTGATACGATCTCCTGCACGTCGGCGACATCCAGTCCGAATCGGGCCAACTTCTCGCGGTTAAAGTCAATCCGCAGCGTGGGAAGGCCGCTGACCTGTTCGACTTTCACGTCACTTGCACCCGCAATCTTTGTAAGCAAGCCGCTCACTTCGTTGGCTTTGGCAAGCATGATTTCCATATCGTCGCCGAAAATCTTGAACGCCACGTCGCTGCGAACACCAGAAATTAGTTCGTTGAAACGCAACTCGATGGGCTGCGAAATCTCGTAGGCGTTCCCCGGATTCTCCTCGATCGCTTCTTCGACCTCTGCGATTAGCTCCGCCTTCGATTTGCTCGGGTCAGGCCATTGGTCCTTCGGCTTCACAATGATGTAGCCGTCAGCGATATTCGGGGGCATCGGGTCGGTGGCGACTTCTGCGGTTCCGATGCGAGCGAAGACGGTTTCAACTTCCGGAAACTCAAGCAACTGGTTTTCCAGTCGCTTCTGCATTTCGATCGACTGGCTTAGCGATGTGGCTGGGATTCGTAGTGATTGGATTGCAAAGTCCTGTTCGTCAAGGGACGGAACGAACTCGCTGCCAAGTCCGGTGGCGATCCACCCTGAAAGCAAAAGGAACGCGACGGCAACGGCGATAAATGCCTTCTTGAATCGCAATGAGGCGAGAAGGGCGCGCCGGTACCAGTGCTTGGCGAACGACATGATTCGACCATCGCCTTCTCTCACTTTGCCCGTTAGGAAAAGGGCAGCCATCGCAGGAATGAACGTGAAGGAAAGAATTAGCGAGCCAAGTAGTGCCAACAAAACAACCTTGGCCATCGGCACAAACATTTTTCCCTCAATGCCCGTCAGCGTAAGAATGGGCAAGTAGACAATCATGATGATGCCTACACCCGAAAGAACTGGTGGAGCGACTTCTCGCGCGGCTTCAAACGCTTCGGTAAGTCTTTCCGATTTAGATAGCGTTCTTCCAAGGGCTTGCTGCTTCTCTGCGAAACGGCGAATGATATTTTCTGCCATGACAACGGAACCGTCGATGATGATTCCAAAGTCGATCGCTCCAAGGCTCAACAAGTTCCCGCTGATCTTGTTGCTGACCATGCCGGTAACGGCAAACAGCATAGATAACGGAATGGAAAGCGCAACGAACAACGCCACTTTGAAGTTTCCAAGAATCGCAAATAGAACTGCGATAACAAGGATCGCGCCTTCCATCAGGTTGTTCTGGATGGTCTCGATAGTCGCATCGACCAACCGGGTTCGGTTGTAGACCGTCTTGGCATGAACGCCTTCCGGTAACGTACGATTGACATTTTGCATGGCCTCATCGACAGCTTTGGCAACAGTACGGCTGTTCTGACCTACGAGCATCATTGCGGTGCCAACGACCGATTCTTCGCCATCGAGTGTTGCGGCTCCCGTTCGCAGTTCCATACCAAATGCCACACCCGCAACATCTTCCACGAAAATCGGAATACCGTCGCGAGTCGCAATTGGAATGTTGCGTATCTGCTCCAGCGTCGAGACCAGCCCGCTCATCTTGACGATGTATTGTTCACCCCGATGTTCGATATAGCCGCCTCCCGCAAAAGCGTTGTTCCGCTCAAGTGCGTCCGCCACGTCCTGAAAAGTCAGTCCAAGGGAAAGCAGTCGCGACGGATGAGGCGTGACATGAAACTGTTTGGCGTAGCCGCCAATAGAATTCACCTCTGCGACACCGGGAACTGTGAGCAACTGTGGTCGGATGATCCAGTCTTGAATCGTTCGTAGGTCGGTCGTTGTGTAGGCAGTTCCGTCAGGTTTGATCGCACCGGGTTCTGCTTCTACCGCCCACATGTAGATTTCGCCGAGTCCCGTACTGATTGGACTCATTGAGGGTTCCGCCAAACCGCGTGGCAAGGCATCTTTGGCAGTTTGCAGTCGTTCGCTCACCAGTTGACGAGCGAGATAGAGATCAGTGCCGTCCTCGAAGACAACCGTGACCTGCGATAACCCGTATCGCGATATGGATCGGAGTTCTTCCAAGTGCGGTAGTCCGCTCATCGAAACTTCGATGGGGAAGGTGACACGCTTCTCGATCTCAATAGGTGAGAGGGCCGGAACAGACGTGTTAATCTGGACTTGCACATTGGTGATGTCGGGAACAGCGTCGATCGGTAGCCGAGTAAAGTTGTAGGCACCAAGGGCCGCGATAAAGACTGAGGCAAGCACGACGAGAACGCGATGCTTGATTGAAAATCGAATTATTGCTGTCAGCACGTGACCTCTTAGTGGCTATGTTCCGCAGAAGACTTTCCCATCTCCGCTTTGAGTAAAAATGTGTTGCCCGCAGCGACAACTTCCTTCGCCGCCAATCCATCTGCGATTTCAACCCACCGTCCGTCGGAACGACCAGTTTTCAGGTGCCGCACCTCAAAGCCTTCGTCTCCATCGGTAGCTTTGGATTGCACGAATACCGATGGTCTATTTTCAATCAGCAGAATTGAACTCTCAGGTACGGCCAGCGGCACGCTCTGCTCTGCGAGCGCGACTTCCACGGTGATGAACATTCCGGGCGGCCAATCCTGATTCTCGTTTGGTAACTCCAGCCGAGCGTGACCTGACCTCGTCGCTTCTGACAACGTTGGACGTACGTAGGTGATCTGCGTTTCAAGACGCGCATCCGTCGATTGCGAGATCACGGTTGCCGGTGTCCCGACTTTGATACCCGCCAGCAGTTTCGGTGGGACCGCAATGTTGGCCCACGTCGTTTCGAGATTCGCCAGTTTGAAAAGCACCTTTTCGCTGGAGACGAACTCGCCCTTCGTTGCATCTTGATCAATGATGACGCCATTGATTTCTGCCTTCACCTGATAGTTGGTGAGACTCTCGTTACTTTCGACCGTGGCTAGCGCCTCACCAGCCCGAACGGAGTCACCCAGCATCTTAGAGACTCCTTTGAGCGTGCCAGAGAATCGAGGCACAACATGAACCAGCGTCATGCCGTTGATGACAGTTTCCCCGTAGAAACTCTGCTTCTCTTGAATGACCGCAGGACCAACGCGGGCGAATTCAATGCCTTCGCGTTTCGCTTTCTTCCACGGGAACTCTAAGAACTCATCCGGCTTTTCGCTGTGTTCATCATGGCCATGTCCGTCGTGATCCTCACCCTCATCCTTATCGGAATCCGAGTCATGGTCGTGCCCGCTGTGCTTCTCACGCGTGTCAGAATGGGAATCGCTATGGCCCTTTTTTCTGCCTTCGGCGTCGTCATGTTTATTGTCACGATGGCTTTCGTGTGTGTCATGGTCGTGTCCAGCGTGGTCATCCTCTTCTGCGATGACATTGCCAGCGAAGGTGAATAGACAGCCAAGAAGGAACACAATGCTCCTTGTTGTTCGTGCAAGTTTATAAGGCATGACATTCTCCTTGATCCATTTGATTAATACGTTTCAGAAGCGTTCCAGTGAGCCGTTGTATTTCGACCTGATTGCGAATCGCTGAAAGTGTGACCGTGACAAGTCGTTCCCGGCGTTCGAGATAGGTCGTCTGGGCGTCGAGGTAATCGAGATAGGTGATACGCCCGAGCCGATATGCGTCGGTTGCAGACGTCAGCACTTTCTCTGTCTGCGGCAAAACACTTCTTTTGAGGAGCTTCCGCTCACGAAGCAGCAGTAGCAAGCGATCGCGAAGGGTTTCGAGTTGTGCATTGGTCGTAGTACGAGCGTGAGAAGCGTCGAACTGACTTGCCTTCAATCGCTCTTCGGCTCCGTCTGCCGCGAATTGATTGCGATCAAACAGCGGCAGCGGAATTGAAACGTCCGCGACAAAAGCGTGATCATCGGTGGCTTCAAATCGCCGATAACCTGCCGATACCGTGACATCGGGAATTGCCATCGCGCGTTGCAAATCTACGGATTTCTCCGCGGCTTCCCGTTTCGCAGTTGCAAAAGCGACATCAGGACTTTTTCCGGCATCCACCACCAGGAGTTCAGATTCAGCACCATGCAGTTGCAACTCGCGTGTCGTGAATATCAGGTCAGATTGATTACTTCCCCATAGTGATGCGAGAGCCCGTTTAGTTACCTTCGATTCCTGTTTCCGCTGATCTCGAACAACTTCAGCAGTTTGCAGCGATACTTCCGCCTTCTCAACTTCGAGTCGCAATGTTCCACCGTGAGACGACTTGCGCGAAATGAGTCGCTTGGCTTCCCTGCGAATCGCCACTTCTTTCTCAGACAAAGCCAAGCGACGATCAGCGGCGATCACTTCCGCATAGGCAATCCGAGCTTTGGCGAGGATCTCTGCCGTCGCAATATCTCGACGCAGTTCATACGCTTGTGCATTGGCCCTGGCAAGCGACGTGCGAGCATGCCGCTTGCCTCCGGTCTCAAGCAACTGAGATAGCCCGCCAGTGTATTCCACGTCATCTCCTGAGCGATTTCCACCGAAGTTCTCGGCCTCGAACGTAATGACAGGATTGGGTAGCAATGCAGCTTGCTGAGTAAGGGCGTGAAGCGACCGAAGTGTTGCAGCCTGGCTTTTGAGCTGAGGGTTTCCGGCAAGCACTCGTTTCTTGACCTGCGCGAAACACTCAATCGCAGCCCGTGATTGCTGACCGGCGACCGGACTGTCTTCTGGTGTTAGGTTCTGGGCCTGGGCCGAATTGACAAACGCCAACACAGCTAATCCAGACGCCAGTACCCCGAATGTCGGATACTGTTTCATAATCTGATTCACAATCGTAAAGAGTCATAAACCGGGAGGAATTCTTCCCGAGCATGAACGTGACGTATTCGTTGGAATCAGATGAGAATGACGATGACTTTTTGGGAACGCAAATGCGACGACAGAGCGGCGTCCGGGGGCACGAAGGACTGCTTGATACGAGTTGAATCCATAGATGGACCTTCGTATCGCGAGTCGGTAGTCATGGCGACTGGCTGATGAGTTGTGTCGTCGATGGTTTTCCACTGGACTGCGAGAGTTGCTTCGCGATCGGAACAGGGACAAACTTCACACTCGCAGAGTACGTGCTCGTGTTCCAGTGACACGCTTTGCCACTCGTCCGCATGAACAACGGCAGCGGCGCAAAGCAACTGCGAGGTCGCCACGGTAAGGAGGACAAGCGTAGAAGCGATTGCCACAAGGCGATGGAAAATTCGACAGGCCATTATGTCTGACCAGATAGCACGCCAAACCACCTGACGGCAAAGATTTTCTGATGGCCGAGGCGAATGCTGGCGCGTCAGCGCCGGCTACAACGCGTTCCGCAGTATTTTTGTTGCCGCGTAGCGTCGCTCTGGCAGCGGCCTCAGTAGCAGCGATTGGGGAAACATGCGATATTGACGCATCGAAACAAGTATTTGGTACCATGCAGGGATGGGAAAGTATCGGCTTTTTGGGGTGTTATTCGCTGGAGGTAACAGATGGCCAAGAAAACCAGAATCATCATTACCGATTTGACTCGATTCAAAAAAGGCAGCAAGAATGTCTGTACCGCTGGCGTCACTGACGATGGCACGCTGATTAGGCCTTATCCGCCTTACCTACTCGCCTCTGACTGCGAACGGCTCGACATTCATCCCGGTGCAATTCTGGAAGGCAGATTCACCCTCTCGAACGCCGCTGCGCCGCACGTTGAAGACGCCACATGGGAAGACCTAAATTACATCGATCGCTGTTCCAGCGAAGAATTTAGAGACGCTTTGCAGACAGGGTTATTCGAGACGATACAAGAGGGGTTCGAGTACAGCCTACCGATCGGTGAGAAGTGCATTCCGATTACCGAAATGCCACCACGTTCCATCATCACCATTAAACTACAACCACACAGCTTTTCAATCGTCGGCGACAGCTACAACGCAAGTAAAGTGCGAGCCAACTTTTGGGACGTGAAGGGGAATCAGTTTTCGTTTCTACCGATAACGGATCGCGGTTTTGTCGATCAAGCATCGAAGATTCAGGGAGATAGCTTGGCGATTGCAAAAATGAACTATCACGTGCAATCTCAGCGTGAGCTGTATTTGCGCATCGGTCTTAGCCGAGCCTACCAGGCGCCCAACGGAAAGAATGGTTACTGGGTTCAGGTCAACGGCATCTACACGTTTCCGGAATACATGGACTACATACGATGCTATGATGACAATGAGGATCAGACATGAGCGAACTTCCCATCTTATTTACCATCGGGCACTCGACACGGACGTTGGACGAATTCGTGTCGCTGCTGAAGCAAAACGAAATAAACGCGGTGGCTGACGTGCGGTCAAGCCCCTTCAGCCGATACATGCCGCATTTTAATCGTGATGCGTTGCAGCAGTCGCTGAAAACGCATGACATTCAGTACGTCTTCTTGGGTGATGAACTCGGCGCTCGTCGAGAAGAGCGGGAGTGCTATGTGGAAGGCGTGGCAAAATACGGACTAATCGAGAAGACGGCGGCTTTCGCAGAAGGTCTTGAGCGAATTCGCAAAGGAGCCAGCAAGTTTCGAATTGCGATGATGTGTGCCGAGAAGGACCCGTTGACGTGTCACCGCACGATTCTGGTTGCAAGAGCACTCAAAGGCGAATACGAATTTCGACACGTCGTTACCGAGCATAAAGTGCTTTCTCAACGAGAGCTTGAGCAAGAGCTACTTGCACGCTGGAATATGTCGCATCCGGAGTTGTTTCAACAGCCAGGTGAAATGCTGGAAGAAGCTTATCGCAGACAGTCCGAGGAAATTGCCTACGCGGTACCCAACGATGATACGCACGTTGAAGGGGAAGTAGCGGCCCATGATTGAGACATTTACGATAGGATTCACCAAGAAGTCTGCCGAAACGTTTTTCACCAAGCTGCGTGAATCGGGCGTCAAACGCCTGCTGGACGTCCGGCTCAACAATAGTTCGCAGTTGTCGGGTTTTGCTAAACGCGACGACCTCCGCTTCTTTCTAAAGACGATCGCCGATATTGAATACGAGCACGTCCCGGAGCTTGCTCCGACTAAAGACATTCTCGACGCCTACAAGAAACATGGTGGCGACTGGGAAGTCTACGAAGCAGAGTTTATGGAACTGATGGCAAAGCGAAGCATAGAGAATCAGCTTCGCCAAGAAGAATTTCAATCAAGTTGCCTGCTGTGCAGCGAACACTTGCCGAAGCTCTGCCATCGTCGACTCGTGCTAGAGTATTTGCAGGATAAGTGGGGCGGTATCTCTGTTTCGCACTTAGTGTAACGTACTGACTCCCACTGCTATCAGTTGCCGCTGGGGTCGGAATAAGAATGCGTTGAAGTGACTCGACATCGTCTCGCAGGACCTGCTTATACCGGATGCGAACGGGATAACGTTTGTGGTCTTCGAAGGACAGTGAGTCGATTTCGATTGTGCAGTATGGTTTTCCAAGGATGCGGTCCGTGATCTCGGCTGGGGCAGTAGTCGGGGAACTTGTTTGAGAGTCCCTCGATTTGCAGTAACCTATAACGATGCATGGGGCGCTATTGCCCTGCTAGTCCAAACTGGCAAGGAAACGTGGGTGCCGGTAGCATGGCACTAAGGATAAACGTGTTTTACCGAGGGCGAGTGAGCCCACGGTCAAAAACCTCTTGAATGGAAGTGACAATCTCTTCGCACTGATCCCAGCAGACTTCCTCATCTTCACTCTCTGCGTAGAGCTCTATCAGAGTTTTCGCAAGCAACAGTCCAAGGCAAGGCGGAGAAAAATCGAATCTCATTAACCCCATCTCAACCTGAACTTCTTGAGTACCGCCACGGTCCCAGAGCCTACCGATGACGGAATGATACCTCTTTTCAGCAATGACGTTACTGTGCATGCATACACCTTCTTTCAATTGGCCTGCTACCGGCTCATAACGCCTCACCGCACATGGAGCTCGAAAGACGCATTACCAACAGTTATGCTATGAGGCACGGAGAATGTGATGTCAAATAACACTGCTGTACTACTCGACTTTGAAAATTTCTACTTCGGTCGACAAAAGAAACTGTATCAGGATGATACCTGGAACGATTACTACCAGTCGTTCGCTTTTGAGCGAGACTTGATCTGTCTGAAGGCAGTTCTGAAGCATCTGGCAGACGGAGAACGCATTACCGTGCAACGTGCCTACGCAGATTTCGACACAGTTAAAGTGTTTGCCGATAAGAAGGGCAAGAAAAAGCCGAGTTGGCCGCTGCAGCGATGCCCTCGCAAGCTCATTGAGACTGGCTTCGAAGCAGTACAAGTGTACGCGTACGCATTTAAGACTGACAACGACAGTAGCGGCCAACCAGGTGCGAATCAGAACAAGGGTCGACGGGGTGAAGCTTCACGCAAGCCGTTACTGCATAAGGAGATCGCGGACCGTCGCATGATGCTTGACGCAGTGGGCTTACTCCACGATCCCCGTTGTGGAATCGAGAATTTCATTCTGGTGACAGGAGACTCAGACTTCATTCCGCTCGCCATTGAACTCCGTAAGTACGGCGCCGCTGTGCATGTGATTGGCATTCTTGGCGACACAAGCAACAGCATCGAGAACTACTGCGACGCATTCGATTACTTTGAAGAATTGCTTGATGCGGGACTCGCGGCCAGTGCGGAGGGGTTGGAGAAGCCAACCCTTGAAGAAATGCGAGAGGCCATCGGCGATGAGTTATCGCGCCGTCCGGTATTGGGCGGGCACGAAGTTCGCAAGGCCATTCAGAAGAAAGTCCAAAAGAAGCTCCGATATTGCGACTTTGGGTGCCGCAGCTTAAAGAGTTTCCTAACCAAGCATTCAAGCGATTTGGGTGTCGCTGTAGAAGCTAATGGTAGACATTTGAGAGTTACTCGTTCAGATCGTGCCACAATTGAAAAAAAGGCTGGCGAGGCAATAAGCGAAGCAGAACTCTTGCGACTTGTCGATCAGTACCGGCAAGTTCTCAGAGAATCTCCTGACCCCGTAACGCTTATCCCGGCCGTGGAATGGATCGATCTAAGTCAACATTTCTTCGAACTGTTGTCGAATGACCAGCAACAGACCTACTCTCTAACAGAAATAACTGCTGAGATGCAGACCGTAGCTGAGCGCGTCGGCATAATGGATTCAGGATACAAAGTCTGTATGGTGATTGACCAATTTCTCAAAGCAAAAGTGTTCGTGAAGAAGACAATTCACTATGAAAATGAAAGCGGTGCTCTCGACTACATAGTTTCAAGGCCTGTCATCAAGGATGAATTCTCTGCGGTTGAAGATCTTCGCTACGCAGTGCGGAAGAAATTCCTTACACTCTTGAGCAATAAACTTGCTGAGCAGAAGGTGTCAGCCGACGCGCGTGCCGCAGCGATGCTGTTCTTCGGAGCGGACATTAGCGAAGAACACGTGAGGGAGACTGAGCAAATCGTTGCTGGATAATGAGGGTTGCCTGGATCACCCGCTTAGCACCGTCGATTGCTCTGTTTCACCCCCTAGATTTCGGTGAATGCCACGCTAGAAAGAAACTCCTGAGCGCAAGAAGTAGATCATCTGCCAGATACGATCAACTTCGCCTCGTTCAATCACTTCCACCGGTTTCAGGTCGTCAAACGCCTCGTTAGGCTGGGTTAGCCAACGTCCAATCGCTTCTTTCTGGACCACTTCGCCAAGCGCTTGTACGACACGTCGCAGCTCAGTTAGTTGACGCGATACATTCTCGGTTGGCGGCTGTCCGCCTTCAATATTGGCCAGGTGACGCACGGAAATCGGGACCAAGCGAGCAAAATTCTCGCGGTTCATGCCAAGGCCAGCACGTAGCTTGAGTAACGACCGCCCCCGCTCATCTTCGACCACTGCGAAGCCGCCTGTTTGGGGCACGGCAACCGCTGCCCGATAGGCCTTTTTCTTGGTAGTTGCGGTGCGACGTGAACTCTTTTTCTTAGCGGTCTTTTTTTTTGCCATTTTGCTGATGCTCCTTCCCAAGCTATATCGACCAGACTTCGCTCGAACCTGCAAGTATACATGCAATAATGCATGCTGTCAAGCATTAAAGTCGATCGGCTGACACAACCTCGGCGCGACTCTTGGGTTGTAGGACTTCGGGGTAAAAGACCAAATTTACTTCTCTTTCAGCAGCTGCTGAAGGAACCAAGAGCCCCTCAAGGCCTGCATTAAACACAGCTTCGCCGATCTGATGGGTAATGGGCACCTTCTCGGCATGCACCTCTGCTCGCCAGTCGCACTCCAGCATACGTGCTAAAGAGACACTCAAGGATTGACGAACTTTGCCATCGGTGAGGTCAAGTACATGGGATAGTTCGACCTCGACTGCGACGAAGGTCCGGGGCATGGCTGACTGGGCGGGCAGGCCGTAATAGCGAATATAGGCAAGGGTCTCTGCCATCGCAGCCTCAGGACTCAAGCTGCCATAAAAAGCGGCGATTCCTGCCGGATTCCAGCGGCCGCCAAAACGCCTGCTCCCCTCACCCGTTAATAGGTCTCGCGAGTTGGCATACTTTGGCGCGGATGAACGATAGAGCGTGCCCGAGTAGGCCTCGGCGTAGCGCTTAATGCGTTCCAATCGGTCGTAGAATTCGGGCACTGCAGTGCTCCTAGACGGTAATGCCAGTCTTCAAAGTCTGTGCTTGACAAAACAAGCATGCTCGGTATTCTTATCATAGATATACCAGGCAGGAAAGTACAGATGGCGAAATCAACAAATCCACGACTCGGTCCCTTGCTGCGAAAAGCGCGCACAACAGCTGGCTATTCGCAACGTGATGTGGAGCGAGAGACCGGTGTGTCAAACGCTTACCTGAGTCAGCTAGAGAGCGGAAAGGTCCGCGAACCATCGCCGACGATTCTTCACAAACTTGCTGAACTCTATACCTTGGATTACGCCGATCTGCTCGCTGCGGCCGGCTATCCCTTGCCTGCTAAGTTAACTAAAAAGAAAGCGGCGCTTCGCAGTTCCGACCGGCTGGGACCAATGACCGATGAAGAGGAGTCTGCACTGGAAGATTACTTGGCATTTCTAAGATCGAAGGAGCGACAAAGATGATTTGGTCATTTTCGTCAGACAAGATGTTTCGCCGCTGCCAACGCCAATGGTTCTACAAGACCACCTATGGCAATGGAAACGCCAAGAAGGTAAGAGCGCGTCGGGAGGCTTACCTACTCTCAAAGCTGCAGACGATCGGAGCTCTGCGAGGGAATGTCGTCGATGACGCCCTGTCGAACCGGCTGGTTCGTTCGCTGAATCGCGGCGTGATTCCGGAGTGCGAAACAGTAGTCTCCCACGCCCTAGAGCTATTCGAGCAGAAAATGGCGGTGGTTCGCGAACATCCACTGGAAAGCTACATCGAGAGCGGTGCCAAGCTGCCAGAGAACTTTGCTGTGCTGTTTGACCGGGAATACGGCAGTGGTCTCCAGGAGGAGCAAATCGAAGTTGCTCGCAGCGAAATCAGGAATGCCATCGAGAATCTTTACGAGCTCGATCAACTACTGGAATACCTGAGCTCAGCGCAGTACTTGGTCGAACAGCGGCCGCTAACTTTCTATCTTGCGGATATGACGTTTCGCGCGATACCCGACGTCATCGCATTTTTCGATGACGAGCCGCCGATTGTCTTGGACTGGAAGGTCCACTTTTTCGGCAACGCGGATGCGGCCAAACAGCTTGCCTGTTACTCTCTGGCATTGAGCGAAGTTGCTCCGCATAGGGATTTCCCCGCCTCAATGGAAGGCTATCCAATCCAAGACACTCGGCTCTGGGAGGCGCAGCTGCTCACACCTGAGCTTCGCAAGCACGAGTATGACTCGGACGAGTACGCTTCGCTTGAAGAAGAAATGGTTACTCGCGCTGAAGAAATGAATATGTCTCTCTGCGGCAAGGCTAAGGCCAGCGACTTTGCTCCACAAGACTTTCTGCCCGCCTACGAACCTCGCCAGTGCGAGCGCTGCCCGTTCAAAAGACTCTGTTGGGAGTAGAAGTTATGAGTTCACATAAATTAGCGACTAACGTATTCCCCATCGAAAATGCCGCCGAACTGGAAACGGATTTTCGGCTGTTCCGTGTGCGAGGGCTAGACTCCTCGCAGCAGGAGTACCACGCAAACCGTAGTCGGCTCGAGTTAGAGCTCAAACGGGCCGCGCGCGCCGCTTCAGTCGTCTACGAAGACGGCGATGAGTTGCTCGCGGCTGTCCATGCGAAGGTCGACGAGGTTCCGCGTTCATTCAACTTGGTCCGTGCCAATATCCGCCTGGATGACCTTGATGAAGTGCGAACCGTCTCGTTCAGAAACTCCAATGATGAGGATGCTCCGTTCTGCCTGCACGTTCTGCATTTTTTGATCCAAGGGTTTTTGGAAAAAGAGCGTGACTTATGGCAACCGGGCTCAGGTAAGCCCTACTTCCCCAAGCGAACGCTGAAGACCAATGGCGACCTGGCGCTCTATCGCGGATTCGCCGCTCGCCCCTGCCGATTGCCTGATGGCCAGTACGGAGTCGCAATCGATGGCAAGAGCCGTATCGTGCATAGACAGCCCTTGCCGACACACATTTCACGGCAACAGTTCCGTCGCTGGCAAGGTTCCCGTTGCATCTATCATTTCGGCGATAGATGGTGGTATGAAACGCGTATTCAGTGCTATTCCGATTTGAGCGTCAGCGAAATTCAAATCGCTGGCGAGAATGGCAGCACCGAGTCGCTGCTCGCGCACATTCTCCGCCGTGTCGGTCGCCCAGTCCCCCGCGAGGTATCCGAATTGCCCCACGACGCTTCTGCAGTTGGCTATTTCCACAGTTCTGGAACAACGCGACATATGCCCGCGGCTTTGTGCTACCCCATTGACGGCACGGAGCATCCAGATGCAAGAGCGTTCGAGGCAGACATCAAGCCCCGTCCGGCAGCTCGCCGTCGTGAGCAACTGAAGTGGCGAAACAAGTATTTATCGGAGATCACTCGGGACGGACTCACCGTCAAGATTTCCGAGCAGCCTTCCCTCGTCGAGCGAAAATCGTTTCGTGTGCCTGATTTGCAGTTTGGCAACAACACAATTCTCACGACGAATCGACGTAGAGAGGACGCGACCTTTGTCGAGCGACGTGAATGGGGGCCGAAGCGACTCCAATTACTGACTTCTTCGCAGGCGGGATTTGTTGACCAGGAAGAACTTGGCCGCCAGTACCTGTTCGTACCCGAGAGTGTCATGGACACCTTCGGCGCCACCTACGTTGATGGGCTAAAAAAGCAGGTAGACAAGCTGTTTCCGCAACGTTGTGGCTATGACCCTTCCCTAGTTACCTATAACGACCGAGTTGCCCGCACATCCATCGAACAGGGCCGACAGATTGTGGAGAAAGCCAAAGAGGCCTGTGCGGAGCCGGGGCATGCGTTAGTTGTTATTCACCGCACCGAGGACCAGCCCCATCGCAGCGAAGATCGCCTCGCCGCGCTTGTGATTCGAGAATTGTTCAAAGAAGGTATTACTGCGGCGGTTGGCCACACCGAGGTGCTGCACCGTTGTTTCGAGGAACATAGGAGTCGTAGCGGAAAGCTCGAATATCGAGTGCGTCGAAATCGGCGCGGCTTGTTGGCGGGCTATCTCCGTGGCCTGGCTCTAAACAAGGTTCTCCTAGCTAATGAACGTTGGCCGTTTGCACTCGATAAGAGACTACACGCCGATATTACCATCGGCATTGATGTCAAGAACAACACCGCTGGCCTTATCCTAATTGGCCCCCAAGCTGAAATTATTCGTCCGCACTGCTCAGAATCAAGACGCAAAGAAAAGCTCGCAGCCGACCAACTCGAATATGAATTGAGCGAGCTGATTCGCGCCGAAGCCTCGCACTTAGGGGAAGCGCGGCGAATTGTCATCCATCGCGATGGCCGCTTGTACGATGAGGAACGCGAAGGAATCAATAGTGCACTACAATCCTTGAGGCAAGAAGGTACCATTGCTACAGATGCAGAGGCTGCGCTACTTGAAATCAAAAAATCTGCTGCGATTCCGCTAAGGCTCTACGGCGTCATGCGGCGAGGAGAGAAGACCGTCATCCGCAATCCTGGCCACGGTGATTACCTCATCTTGGGAGAGGACGGATTTGTCTGCAACACCGGCTGGCCCTTTGAGCATCGAGGCACAAATGCTCCCCTGCATGTGCACTACAGTGAAGGCACGCTGCCGTTTCAAGATTGCCTCGAAGACATCTTCTGGCTTTCTTGTCTCGCCTTCACCAAACCAGACGATTGTTCCCGCGTGCCGCTTTCGCTGCGGCTTATTGACCGCCGTCTCCGTGATGAAGCAAGTGAATACGACGAAGACGCATTCCGTTTTCAGACGCGAGAGAATTTGAAGGGCATCGCATGAGCGATCTCGGGAAATCAAGCAACCATTATCGCCGTATGCGAAGATTGGCCGCGTCTTTTGACCATGTGCTTGAGCAGCTAGCTGACAATAATCAGGATGAATCGATCCGGCAACTTGGCGAAGTATTGATCCGCGTCAGTGAAGAAGAATGCAAGAGCTATAGCGAGGTTTTGCTGTTGATGGTTGCCTGCGATTGGCTCGAGCTAAAGGCTAGCGATCTGAGCGATGCTGGACGAGCATTAGTTGCTGGAGACATTACTGAAAAAGCGACAGAAGTTCTAAGGCGCATCTCCGCATCACTGCACAACGAGTCTGCTTGTGCTCTTTCGCGTCTCCGGAGTCGGGGATGATTGAGAGTTATCTCGACGTTGCGCTACGTGAGCTTTCGAGCAGACTGGTTTGGCTGAAGAGCCATCGCCCAACAGGGCTAGACGCGGAATACGATGTCGTGGCGCAGGCAGTCGGCGCGGAGGTCGACCGCCTCGTCGGCGAAGTTGAGCACCTATCGGCGGGTATGCAAAGTGCCGGTGAACAAGCGCTGACGAACACGGTCTTTCGCTTGCGAGAATTGATTGGTGAAGCGAACACGATCGAAACGCTCGTCCTTCCTGCGCTCGCAAGAGTCACCGAGAGGGATGTCGAGCTTAGTAAACTCCTGCGCACCATTCACCGCGAAGTGAAGTTTCCCTTGCAGTGTCCCGCAGTCACGATGACTTCGCAAGAGTCCTTTTGGATATTGGGAGAGTTTCATCTGTTGGCAGTCCCGTTTTGCGAAGACCTTTCGCCGCTTCAGTTTCCTGCTCTCTATCATGAGCTGCCGCACTTGCTCTCCGCTGAAGAGAATGACTCGCGCGTGCAGCCATTCCAAGACGCACTCCTGATGAGCGCGATGGAGATTCTTGAATACTTCCGCCAGCAAGAAGCTAGGAGCAGTCGGCAACGCATTGCCGCAGAAGTAAACCTGCGTTGGCGAGCTTGGAGAACATTGTGGACCAAACATTGGCTGGAAGAATTTGCATGCGATGCATTTGCCGCGGCCACGGCGGGCCCAGCGTATGGCTGGGCCTTCGCTCACGGCGCAATCGTCTTGGGAACAGACCCGTATGATTTACCGGGAAGCATCGGCGTTAGCGCTCACCCTGCCGATGCAGCACGATTCAAGGTCATTTGCTCTGTCCTAGAGAAAAACGGCTGGCAAGAGGAGAGGGAGAAACTCTCAAGGTTTTGGCATTCCGCGTGTAGTGTTTTGGGAACTGACGAATCGGTAGAGTTTCGTCAGTGCTACCCAGACACGCAACTAGAAGCAGTGGCGCGTAAATTCAACGAAGCCACCTCCGCACTCGGTTGCAGCTCTTTTACTGCACCGGAGGCGGGTTCGGTCAGGCAGAGACTGCTGGAGTGTTGGCAAAGTGTGCTCGCAGGCAACTTGCCTGCACTTGATTGGAGCGAGTAGCATGGTTTGTCAAGTCACGTCGTAGAATCTGGAGGCGCAATGCCGATACATCGAGCAGCCAGCTCACCGTCTTGTTCCAGGTCTTCAAAGTAGAGCTCCGTGGTCATAATACTTCGATGGGTTAGCAGCACCTTGACCTGTTGCGGCGTAGCGCCGTTATTCTTTGCACAATTGGCGGCCGTCTTCCTGAGGGAATGCACACCAAATCCGGGACCTCTGGAACGTTCAGGACTAACTCCGATGAGACGGCAATACTGCTTGACCATTCGCCAGGGGACTTTTCTGTCCATCTGCCGTCGAGCGTAACCCGAACCATCTGGCGTTAGCGGACGAAACAACGGTCCGTCGATGTCACCCGAGATTTTCGCCACTTCGATGTACGCTTGCACGGCGTCAGCCGCCTGGAATAGATTTTTTCTAGTCTCTCTGTCGCGCTTTTCCACAGCGTGGAGATAGACATCTCCTCCACGTACCTCAAGATCGCCTACCCTCGCCCTCACTACCGCGGACGCCCGATAGGCGGTCGTGAAGTACGTGCTCATCATCGCCAAATCTCGCACACCTTTGAGCGTATCTTGGGGAATTGCCTTAAGCAGAGCGTTTGCCTCATCTTGCGTAAGTGCTGGAGTCGTATTTTTCTCCACTTTCGGAGCTTCAACCGCTTCAATCGCCCGCGCCGATTCCCAACTCACATACCCTTCATGAGCCCACTGCCGGTAGGCCGTTCGGATTGCCCAGAGCTTGCTTGCCACGGCAGCAGGCCGGTATCCCGCTTGCGTTAGACTTCGCTTGTAAATCTTGATGTCATCCGCTTTGACGTCAAGAAGTCCCTTCCCGTGACGCTGCATTGCCCGCTCGAAATAGGTTAGCTCCCTGAGGAAACTCTTCAGTGAACTCGGTGAATTCAACTTGTCACAGATGTAGGGAATCAGCGCCGCGGCGAGCGGCCTAGCCGCTGCCTGTTTGGAAAGAGTGTCGACCAAGTACTGAGTGACCAATATTGGGTCCGGCGAATCGGAAGCTGCGAAGAAATCGATGCGCTCCACAAGGTGCGGTTCATTTCTGTCGCCTTTGGCAGTACCGCCCGAAATTAGCCTCTTTTCTGGTTCCATCCCTGCCGTTCGTAGTTTCCTGTTTAATCGCGTGAGACCGTGGAACACAAAGCAGATTGTGTTCCACACTTCTAGATCGCAACTTGCCATAGTTTCAGTCAGCTAGCCAGCTAAAAACGTTGTAACGCTCTGGTTTTACTCACGAAATACATTGGGCTCGCCAACTGAATGGGAGTCTAAGTGTCTAAGCAGTTTGGCTGACTTAGACGTTCCCGTATGCACCCCGGAGAATGAGAAGCCGCAATCATTTGAGTGCGTTGTCAGCAACGGTCGATCGGACAGTCTAAGAGTCTAAGGAAAAACGATGTGCGATAGACCGTGCCTGCATGGTACTGTGTCCTATGCCTCGACGCCGTCCATTGAAATCTCGCCGTAGCAACTCTGACTATGGGCTCGTAATTACGACCTATCGAGAGTTGGAATCTTTTGTCGACGCCTTCTCCAGCGGACATCTGAATTTGCTAATTCTGGTGGGGAGTCATGGTCTAAGTAAGAGCCGCACAGTGAAGGCCCGGTTACCCGACAATGTATGCTGGGTTCAGGGCGAAGCCAGCCCCTTCCAGATTTATAAGGAGTTGTATCTGCATCGCGATCTTCCTGTGGTAATCAACGATGTCGATGCATTGCATACTGACAAGAGTGGAATTCGACTGCTCAAATCGCTCTGCGATACCGAGGACGAGAAGCAAGTTACCTGGACTACTTCAGCAACCAGCCTCAAGGCAGAACAGATCCCAAGGTTGTTCACGACTCGCAGTAAAGTAGTCATCATTAGCAACGATTGGCGAACCATCAATCGCAACGTCGCCGCCGTGGAAGACCGAGGGCATGTGCTCCGTTTTGAGCCATCGGCCGTAGAAGTTCATCAGCACGCCACGTCGTGGTTTACGGACCAGGAGATTTTGGAATGGATCGGCCAGCGACTTCCCCTCATCCGTACCCCCTCGCTACGACTTTACACTCGCGCCGAGGAACTCAAGCAGAGTGGTCTCGATTGGCGGCTGGTGCTGCCGAGCGATGAAACCGATGCCCGCCGCTCGCTTGCGGTGGAACTACTGCTTGACCCCCAATACACGACTCAAGAATCTCGCGCACAGGAGTTTTCTCGCCAAGGAGGCGGCTGCCGCGCTACGTTCTTCAATTACCTGCGTCGCATTCGCTACGGCTGTTAACAGCTCCCCTACTCATTTCACCTTGGAGTCTCACGACTCGAAGGAATTCAGTTCCCCGCGATGGAATTGATGTTGCCCAATCGCGTTCATCACCTCCGCCTTGAGACACGACTGATAGATTTCTGCGGTTTTGCTTCCCCAGGCTCCCCTGGCTGGCAATGATGATAATTTGAGCATCTTCTTGGCGTCGAAAAGCGCGGAGATTAAGGCTTGGAGCAACTCGGAACTGGTTGGATTGGGCTCCTGGCTATAGCGACCGATGATCTCAAGTAGCTCTTGCAACATGTTTTGAGTACTCAGACTCATGTTGATTTGCTTTCGCCCCGGCCTCTTACTTATCACTTTCGACTGCGCAACTTCCCGCTCGTCCTCCGCGTGCGCGTGAGCGTCCGGACTTGCATCCGAAATAGAAGTACCCGGTGGAATCGAAGTGGTCGGAGCTATCCGGAGGGCCACCTTTGGCTGAGCCTCCGGGGCTCTCATCTCATTCGGGGCCGGACGCTGTGGCCTGACCTGAACCGACATGTCGTCCAGAAAGTCACCGAGGTCAGCGGGTCCTCCCTCCATGTCCTCTTCCGTTACTTCTAGGCGATAGTTGTTGGGTAAGCCTCGTCGCACTTCTGTCATGCATTGACCTCCATACGTGTTAGGCTCGAGTCGTAAGCGGCGCGGGCCTTCAATTCTGATTCGTGCAATCGCGTGAGTACTTCTCGGGCGAGCATGCGAAATTGCTCAGTCGTCTGATGCGTGGGCGCGTGCTCTAAGGAGCTGATGCCGTGGATTGGTGCTTCACGCTGTCTCACTGAGTCATAGATCTTGGTGGAGAACACCTTCTCCGGAAAGATGTCGCAGAGCATTTGGTAGATATCTTCGTCTAGTTTCGTGGTCGCATCAAAACGGCCCAACAACACGCCCAGAAAACTGAGATTTGGATTGTATCGTTCCGCCACTTTGCGACGAATTACTTTGAGTTTGTTGAGCCCATCCAAGTCATATCCTGAGGGAAACACGGGAACGAGAATCCAGTCCGCTGCAATCAAGGCTGAAGTCGTCAGATAACCAAGGTTTGGTTGCGTATCGATCAGCACGACATCGAACTCGTCGCGTAGTGTATCGAGAGAGACTCGCAGGCGTTGTCGTTGCTCTTCGCGAAGTTCGTCCGCATCTAACTCTGAGGCATTTTCCTGCAACTGAGTGGCATGGCGCTCCCCGTCCAAATGCGCCTCCGTGGAATTCAGTTGCCGATGTCCTGGGATGAGATAGAGATTGCCGTTAAATCGATGTTCTTTGTTTTCGTTACACGACGGCACAGCAATTTGCTTCGCATCCCGCTTCTTAACAAAAATATCGAGACTGGAGAAACCACCGTCGTTCTTATGCGCATTCACATCGAACCCTAGTCCAGTGCAAAGATTGCACTGCTCATCAAGGTCGACGCAGCAGACTTTGATGCCAATTTCCGCTAGTGCTGCCGCCAAATTGAGTGTGGTTGTCGTCTTGCCGCAGCCCCCCTTCTGATTCACTTGAACGATCACATGGGTTGCCTTGGGTATCATTTGGTTTTTTTGCATCTGTGTCTCCTCATTCTACTGAAGATGTACCACTGGAGGGATGTTTGAGAAAGGAAAATGTGCCTCTCTGCCGGCACCTATATGCTTGAGCTACCCAAGAGAGCCGTCATGCCGGCAGACGCCACTCTCCCAAAGCATGGATGCCGGCATAGCCACGCCCGCGTGCCTCTACGCCTGTATGCCGTCATCACTGCAAATTGATCTGCCTCTCTGCCGGTGGGCCGGTATAGGGGTGATTGGCGGGCACTGCCTCCCCGCCGGCACATGACATATGTCGCTGATTATCTGCGGTTTTCGTATTGGCGTTCAGAGAGACGATCGGTCTTTGCCGCAAAAACGGATTGCCGCTACAGAGTTTTGCGATTGTTGATGCCAAAACGCGGACGAGAAGCGAACCGGCGTGGCAACAAGAAGTGCTCAACGGCCGCTTTGCATGAAAACGTAACACCGTCGCTTCTCTATTAGTGCCTCCCTGCCGGCACTAAGGTCGTGTGCCTCCCCAAGGTATGCCGGCATAATCACGGTTGTGCCTCGTCGAGGTAGGCCGGCAGTCGTAGTAGACTGCCTCCCCACCGGCCTCGTCGAGGTAGGGGCAATACTCTCCTGGGGAATACCTCCCAGACGCGAGTGCCGGCAGACGCGAGTGTGTGTGCCTCTCTGCCGGCACAAAACAGAAGGCCGACAATACAGCAGTTTCTACAGACTAGCTTCGCTCCATCGGGGAATGCCCGTGCCGGCGTGCCGGCACACACGATTGGCGACAGAGATAGACAAGCCGGGCTCCCCTTCGATTGGGAGCGCCGGCATACCGGCACACGAATGCAATTCTGTATACCGGCAGGCAGGCAAGTAGCTTAGAAGACTACGGAAATCCCCAAAAGTTTTCATTGCGGCAATCTCAGTTGTACGCCTAGCTGTGGTTTAAGGAAGTTAAAACCAGCTAGCACAATGTTAACACACAGAACGGAGTGGGGGAGAACTAGGGTAGCAGAAAAAGAAAAAGCGACGCGGGAACGTCGCTTCAAAAGATAGCTGACTAAAACAGCAAAGAGTGTATTCGTACTCAATCAACAAACTCACCGTAGTACACTCCTAGTCGTGTTGTCAACTGTCACAGTGCGTTGCACTGACAATTTCTTGTTGCCTGATTTCTGCCGCATAACTGCTGCGTTCCTGTTGCCATCGAGAGACAGGAGAAGACAGTCATGACCAGAGAAGAAGAAGTCGTAGAATATTCCAAACCCAAGCCGAACGGTGGGTACGCATTTATCCGGTGTTACGAGTTGCTGGCCCTGTGGGGGTGCTACCGAGACGGCGACCTGAAGCTGTTGGATATCCGTGTTTGGATGGCACTTCGTGAACTTTGGATGACCCGCGCGCAGGTTGGCGCGAAAGTCCAGCGCCGGTTTCAAATTGATGAGCTAACGCACCTTACCCGTCGCGACGCCGCCGCGGTCCGAGCAAGCTTAGCGAGATTGGAATCTTTGGGACTAGCGCAGATTCGAAAGCGTGGTATCGCATTCTCTTGCGGTGAGCCATTTCGAGCCGCCCTAAGTCGGGCAACAGTCGTGAAGATGATCGATTCCACCACAAACCACCGCCGCAAGATTCCGATGCCGCGAAGAATGTTGCGGCGTCTTTCCATTAGTAGAAGTCCAGCGTTCATCGCTACCGTACTAGGGCAGGCGATGCGGTGTCTCTACTTTAGAGATGGCGCATGCCGTCCTATTGGCGCTTGCAAGTCGAGCTGGATTGCTGACGTGTTTGGGGTTCATTTACGCAACATTAAACGGGCCAGGAGTCGTCTCGTTGAAATCGGGTGGCTTCAACCACTGAGTGCCGATGTTTGGTATCGTAGGGCGTACGGATGGCGAGGGTATGTCAACCTGGAATGGCGCGACGATGTCAAACCGCCACCCATTGCCCGTGCACGGCCCCCCAAATCGCCACCCCTATATATAAACAAGAATCTCTCTACGAGAGATAACAAGAATCTTCCTAGTGGAAGAAAAGTTGGTGCTTGCGCGCAGCCAGAAAATTCCTGTCCCTGGAAGGCTCCGCTTGGACGAATTCATGACTCTGAGCTGCAGTGCCCAGACGGCATTGAGCGTCTCTTCCGGCTGGCCGCTAAGGCCGGATTCGTTCAGCGATCCGTGTCGGGACGACAGAGAATTGCTGCAGCGGCGGCACACGCGAAACGAGTTGGCACGAGGAATTCGGCTGGACTATTCGTCTGGTTGGTAAAAAACGCCAAGTGGGAATACTTAACCTCGGGAGACGAAGATGCCGTGAGAGCAACCTTTGTAAATCGCGACCGGAAAGGGAAACGCCCTACGCTCACACGAGCCGTCAATGAATTGCTCAAAATTCCGATATTGGAGGCCAGCGGCGTGCAATCAGCAAAACCACTGGCCATTCCAACGGATACTTAGATAAGTGATCGTTGGACTTCAATCGGATCAGGTGCGCACTCTGGCAAATCAAGTAGCCGATGCGCTGTCTTGCGATGTCGCCATAGTCTCCGCCATCACGGACACTTCCTGAATGATATGCGACGCAGTCTTTTGAATCCGACCTAGAGATGAGGAAAGCGTCTCACCATCGCCGTGATATAGAGAAATATAATCACTGCTCCTGGTCGTCGTATCCAGTCCGAAAGCGGTAGAGACCACATAGGCAATTGCTTCCGCTTCAGTTTCCTTGACCTTCTTCGAGTCGTTCTTTCTCGACTCTTCACCGTGAAGAAGTTCATGACCGAATTCGTGTGCAAGCACGGCAAATCGCTCCGCCGGTTCGAGCCCAGGCGTAATCACGATCTCGCCCTTGAGCGATACAGCAAGCGCCTCTGGTAGATAGTCTTCGCGTAGTGCGATGCCGTGATTGGCAATTACTGTTTCAAGAGCAACAAGTTTCTCAGCAGGCTCTCCGCTGACGCTGTTTGGCTGCGGAATCTCATCGCCTTCCGTTTGCGATACGTCGAAGACGTGCGTGGCGCGAAACCGCACACTAGTTGATTCTTCACCATCGGAGGTATCTGCCGAGTCTTTCTTGAATGTCATCGGGGCGAGGATAACGATGCCTTTCTCACCCTTCTTGACATGACGACCCATCGATAGCCACGCCTTGAATCCCGCAACATAAGTGGCGTCGGGGCGTTGAGAAAAGATCATCAGTATGTTGCCCCAACTATATTTGTGAAGTTTCGCGGCGAAGGCCAGGAACGCCTTCATCTGCCCGCTCTGGCCTTTTGCGAGCGAGTCTTTTAGTTCTGCTAGTGCCTTGTCAGAAATGTCCTTTGCATCTTCACGTTTCATATCAGTTACTCCTAAAGGTAGCGACGAGCGCCTGTGGCTTTGCAAAAAGCGACGGTCTCGACGTCAGATAGGGCACGGGCGAAATACGCGTCTTGCTGCGACCAAAAGAGGATGAACGGGTCTTCTCCTTCACCAAAGGCAAAGAGTCCTCCACTCAAGTAGCGAGGTGGAAGCAAGTCGAGATACGTGTCGTAGAACTCAGCTGAAACCGGAAAGGTGGTTCCTGCATTGAGCTGAGAAAGCACCTCAGCCGGGTCCGCAATAACCGCCTGCTTCAGCGGCTGCATAAACTCCTGAAGCGACATCGAGAAGTTCTCCTGGGGACTGTGCTCATGCAACGCTTGCGATGCTGCAAACGGCAACTTGCCTGAGAGTGAGAAACCGAGCTGCGCGGTAAGAAAACAAAAAGAAGAACCTAGTGCACGCCACTGGGTTCGAGCGAGAAGTCGCGATGTGGGCAAGTGGGTGACTTACCGATTCGAAGCCAGGGGCAGGCGTCTACTCGGGGCAGTTAAGGAAGAAAAGAGCTAAAGCAAATAGCTGAAGCCTTCAGGCGGCGTGGCAAGTAATTAGCTCACGCTTGGCAGCATCCATCTTGAAGCGGAGTTCGCCGCACTTCTTGGCATCGTAGAGCGCGTCGTGGGCTTCATTGGTGCCGAAGCGCACGCCAAAGTACTCGCACAGTGTGCCAAGTTGGTAATTCTCGGGACGGACAAGTTCCTTGTGTGTCTTAAAAAGTTTCACTGCTTGTTGGTAGACGCAGCCAACGTGCCAATCCGCGGGTAGAAAGATCCCAGTCGGGAACTCATCGCAATATTCTGCTTCGAGCCTCTCCTTAAGAGCCCACAAGAATTGATTGTCGAAATCAGCATTGAAGGCAAACAGATCGGCAACGTAATACTTTGATTGCTTGGATTTCGATTCCTTCTCGTAGGTGCTGTGCTGGCGGAGGAAACGGATAAATCGCTTCATCGCCGTGATTGGCTCTACAGCATGAGCGGCCCAGAGTTCTCTGTCATAGTGAGCTTTCTTGAGTGCCTCCGCCTCACAGGCGGACTCTCTGAAGATGAGTTTCTCTTCAAAGACTTCAAGGACTTGCCCGTTGTAGTCATTTCTTGCCACAGCGCCGATCTGAATGATGGGATGCACTTGAGCATCTCTACCACCAGTCTCGAAGTCAAAGTCGATGCTACGGGGGTCGATATGATGGCGCCTCGTTGTCATGATGGCCTCAGTAGTTAGTAATCACTCATCACCTCTGGAACAGCCCCAGGGCCGATATTTAGGTTGTCTGGCTTTTCCAGAGCCTTCAGCTTCTTCACCAATTCTTCCCGTTCTGCAGTGAGTTCCCTTTTCCAAGCCGCCACGTGCTCAGCATTAGCTTCTTCGGCCTGGACATGCTCAATGGCGGCCGCCGCCTTGAATTTCCATTCCCGCAAGAATCCGGCGGCAAGTTCATTCACCACAGGCAGATCCTGCGCATGCTCTTCGAACAGAAAGCGGGAGATTTGTTCGGGGCCCTCACCGTAGCGAAAAGCGGTGAGGGGATACCAGGTAAGATAAGGTTTGTTGGCCTTGGAGAGGCGGCACATGATGGCAGCAATGGTGTTACCGCTACGAAAGGCCGTAATGCAAGTGCCCTTGGTCTTGTCTTGTACGGGTTCGTAACTACTCATGAGATACACCTCCATTCGACAAATGGCTATGACCGTTAGAATTCCGATCTAGTTGACTCGTTTCTGGAGGCTGCGCAGCCGGATACTTTTTCAAGGCTAGCTTTGGATTCTTGTTGTGCAGTTCGATGAACTTCTCAGCGATGCTAAGCTGGCGAATTACCTCGCCAATACTGGGATGCGGAACGTCTCTGGAATCCTTACGTCTCCGCGAAACGTGCCGCGTGCGTGTCAGCAGATAGGGTATGCCGTATTCGGCGTCGCTGACTTGGTGAACCACGACTTGCGCGGCTCCCTCGCCGAAAATGCGCACTACATCAAGGTCTTCTTTTACTGCCACGAGCTGATACCTCTTGCTCGGTTTGTATTCTCTAGTTTGGTGGACCTATCACGTTGGTTGTGGACAAGTCAAATCTTTGGCTTGGATTAGGCGAAAAAAGTTCGACATAGTTTTGAATTTGTATACGTCGCGTGATATGGCGAGAGCATGGAGTGAGCAATCATTCCTGCTGTCACTAACGCTAGAAACGCGTAGTTGACGCCACTTCGTCCGGGCGAAGCAACCGAAACGTCGGTTTACCACCGGTAATAGGGAGCAGGGTTTATCTCCTGCAGGCTTCGTGACTGGGCTCGCCGGATGCCATGAGAGTGGCTTGTCCGGTTGGGGATGGGGGCTGCTACGATGAAAACTTTTTGGAGCAACTCACTTTGTCTGTGAGGTGCTCAGTACTTGTCCCTTTGTATGGGAGGAGCACTCAAAAAGAACAATCCGTGGTTTCTATCCAATGGATATTCGGGTGGAGTTCTGCCCGATGTAAATTGCAAAGATGGGCGATGCAGACACGTTGCATGGAGTAACTGGAATTCAGTTCTTTGTGTGGCTGTTTCGTGCCCGACGCTTGTTCTTTAACTAGAGCTTGCGAAGGGAAGGTGGATCTCGCTCCTTCGGCGAGCGCCATCTTCAAAGCGGGTGAGTGGGCATAGTCACTGTAAACGGTGATGCGCAGATATGCTCCGGGACTGGAAGTCCTAATCCCGTCGGCGGGCAGTAGACTCTCGTAGTCGCTGATACGCCGCGAATCCAGGGAGTTCGTATCCAGGCAACTGGTGCACCGTTTCCGTGATGGAATCGGCGTCCGGGGAAAACCCGGCGATGAAAAGCTCAACTGGGAAAGCCCCGCGAGGGGTTGTTCGTAAGTGTGATGCGTGCTGTGAGTCAGCACGGGTGAGGCAACTCGCCAAAGACTGTAGGCTAACAGCGTAGAGAGTGAAAGCTTTCTGCGTGGGGAAATGTTTCAACGCATTCGATACCGCAACTTTCTGGTTTTATAGCGGGAAATCTTCCAAGTATCTGTGTGGAAGTTGAGTAGGAGCAAGCTTTGCCGCTTGCAACCTATTGCGTTGAAATCGGAGCGGCGTAGAGCCGTCCTAACCAGGTCATTCATCATATTGATGCACGTAACTAATGCAGGAGTCACCTGTCGCCTCCGGGGGTGATATCTCGGTGCCACGATTGTCGTCGTGGTGGTAGTAGCGATCTGGTTACAGATTGTGAAACGCGGCAGGGGGGAGCGAGACTGACTAGGAAGTCTGTTGCGGAGTAATCCGCGATGGAGTGATGTTTCTGGCTAGCAGTCGGAAGCATTATGGCGCGAACTCGGGGCTTGGTAACCTCGAGGTCTGACAAAAGGTCTCCCCAGTTCTTGCTGGACGAAGTGGTGTCCACGGCAGCTGTAAGGAGTTGATCTCCGCAGCTGCTCGGACCTCTTACACGGGTCGGCTATTGCGACAATGGGTGGTTTTCCTTTGCCGGAAAACCGCCGATTGTTCGCGAAAACTCTGATGGCTACGCTCGACGTGCGACTACGCGTGAGCGAAGTAGTGTAAGAGGTTCTTTAAGCGGACCGCCTATTATATAGGCGGACCCTCTAATATTAAAACCAGAGGGTTCAAAGAAAGAACGCGAAGCGTTTCCACATTCGTGTTGAAGCTTTGCGAGGCTCCCGAGAAACGTTTTTCTTCGGTGAGGTGCGCTTTTGAGATTCGCAACGTGCGTTTTTAACGAAGGTGGCTTTTTGAGAAGATTGAGCCAGGCAATTGCCATTCAATCTTCTCTTTCATGTAGTGATTAGATTTATGAGGGGCCATGAGAAGCCTTGAAGAGCGCCTACCAGCAGAAGTCACCAGCATTGAGGGGTTTGTTGACCTCGTAGTGCAATTAGCTGGTCATGGGTATTATTTTTGGTACCAAGGGAGCGTGAAGAACAACCGCGGCCTCACTCCACAAGAGATTGATTGTCGCCAAATAGTGCAGTTCAACGCCAATCTCCCTAAACGGGCCAGGTCCTACCAACGAGAACTCGGCAATGCAAGCGTGAGATACATTCGCTTTGGGGCTGATTACTGGCTCTTCTGGACCCACGGGAAGAGCAAAGTGTTTGAGCGCTACATCCGCGATGGGGAGCTGTTATTTAACGATTTCCGCAAGGACCGAGCCCTACGGTTTCACGGCTACAACATCTCGTTGAGTAGGCGAGGATACGAGAAAAAGACAGAGGGAGAAAGGCGCGCGCATCGTGCTGAAAAGGCAAGAAGAATTGCCGCTGGTGAAGATTATCGCAACATGCCGAAAGGGCGAAGGCACGAGCGCTGGAAGGCTCGCGTGAAGATTGGGGAAGAGCGATATCGGATGATTGAAGCGGAGCTACTAGGACTCGCTACACACCGCTCAGCGCAGTATTTGGCGATGCGATTACGCTGTGTCGAGTTCCTGCCGTATGCCCCCGTGCGCCAACAGCTATTTCAGATTGTGAAGAAAGTGAACAAGGCCCGCAAGCAAGCTGGAAAGAATTACGAGCTTCTTTCTTGGGAGTGTATTCCATATCGGCGGAAGATGACCTCGCCTTATAAGCCTGTTGATGAAGCGGGTGACGGCGTTACTTGGCAACCACAGTTTCGATAAGCGACGCAAGCAGCGCGTCGTCAATACAAGATGCTAGTGAGCGGGCAAGAGCATCCCTGTCTTCTTGGGAATGCTGCCCGAGCCGTTTGATGAGCAGCGTCGAATCGAGCGTTTCGATATGCGGCTTGAACCACGACTGGCGAGGCAACCCTGCTGCTTGCCATGCAGTTAGTTTAATGCAGTCCGCATGAGGCCGAGTTGTAAGCTGGCGGCGCGATAATGGTAACCGGGCGTTATTTGGACGCGCTATGATCGGTAAACGGAAAGTGGATGAGATGTATTTCCGCAGGTCTAAAGCTCATCAAACACAGAGTCAGCGTCGTTGACCCAGAGTTTAGCTAGTGAGTCTTCTTGGAGCTTGAGCCAAGCTGTTCGTTCATCCAGAATCTGCACGATCGCCTGCGTGAACAAGGCCGCGATCTCCTCAGAAGTCTTTCCGGCTTCATCCGCGTGTTTGGCAACGAGTTCTTTTTGTGCGCGGCTGAGACGAATGTCATTCGGGTCAGTTGCCATACTTGCAGGATGCCATAGCGCGGGATGCGAATGTAAGTTCTGGCGCCAATTTAAGTCGGTTCGGAAGGCCTCCGACGTGCAAGTTAATGAGAACCTTCGACTTAATTAAAACGCGATCTCTTCGCCAGTTGCCGCTGCAACCATATCGGCAGATTCTTCCGCGTCGTTCTTGGTAGGGCGCTTTCCACCGAGCATTCGCATCTTCTCGGCGACTACTTTCATTTTGGACCTTTTCTGGCCATCCTTCTCCCATTGATCCAACCGCAAACGTCCCTCAAAAAGTGCGGCATCGCCCTTCTTGAGGTATTCGTTTAACACCTCAGCAGTTCGGCCGAACAATACGATGGGAACAAAAGTCACTTCTTCGACCCATTCCTCGCCCTTCTTCACGCGGTCATTGACTGCAAGTCCGACCTCGCAGACAGGCGTGCCGCTTGGCGTATATTTGAGTTCAGGGTCATGCGTTAGATGTCCAATCAGGACAACTTTGTTGTAGTTTGCCATTCGATTACCTCAACTTTCTTTGTTGTTTTGCACGTCGAAGGCAAGCAAGCCTTGGGGCTCGATTGCCTTCACTGTTGTCACATCTTCAGAATGTCTCGAAGGAAAGAAAAGAACTACATTGGAACAGAAAGCATTAGCACATTTCCGCGGAAAAGACAAAGGAACCGGTAGCGACTGCAGGAGAACTGCAAAGTCAGGAATTGAGCAGTTGCAGGCCGATGGCAGGACTCCAGGCGATGTAGTCTGCGGCGGCTCGGACGGGTAGATCGGGGTCGGAGCGGAGCCGGTGGATCGAGAGGGCGGCGTTGTTGATCGCCGCCATGCAAGCAGAGAGACCGGGCCTGCGGGTGTGGTGACGATCTTCGTCCCACCAGCGGTCTTTCAAGAAGTGCAAGCTGTTTTCAATTCGCCAGTGCTGACGAACGTGCCGTAAGAGATCGGCGGCAGTGGCCTGATCGGGATTGAGGCTACTCACATAGTAACGCGTATCGTGCAGCACGATTTCACCATCGTCAGCACGTAACTCACGATCTACGCGCAGAGCGATTTGGCAATCCGGCAGATCGAGCGTTTCTCGGATGTACTCGGCGTTGTCTAGATCCACCCATAAACGACGGGTTTCTTGTAAGGCCCCTTTTTTTCGGTCGTCTCGGCCGCCGGCATGCGCTCGGTAGCTCGCGCAAAACAGTGCTGGAGAGCGTCGAGTGTATCGCCCTGGTTGGCCTTAATTTGTAGCAAATAATCGCGGTTCTGGGCTCGCATCAATTCGATCAAGGGACGCTGGGCAAAGAGGGCGTCTCCCGTGATTAGCTGCAGCATGGGATAGGTTTCGAGCAATTCTTGCAAATGATGGCGTAATAAGGTTGGTTCGTTGGTTTTCTCGGCGCCGGTTGACCATTGGCCAACGACCGCCTGCAAGTCATGCACAAACGCATTGAGCATGTGCAGTGGACGCCCCTTGTCGTCGAGACCCTGCTTTGCTGTTTTACCATCCACAGCAAGAACTCCTTCGGTATCGGAGTTGGCTACGCAGTTGCGTAGCCAAATGGCAAGTGCGGCCTGGAAATCGGCTACTTGGCATTGCGCTAGGGTGCGGCTGATGGTAGTAGCGCAAGGCGGCTCATCTCGTTCAAAGCCCAAGGGCTCCTTGAGTTGGTCCCAGTGAATACCTGCCCAGCGGACGAGCACTTCCATTTCACGAATCCGTGCCAGCATCCCCAGTAACATCAGTACGACAATGCCAGAAAATGGATGGCGGACGCCTCGGCGACAACGGGGGTCGTCAAGTCGGGAAAACGCGTCGAGAAGAGTTTCTGTAGACACCTTGCAGGCTCCTTCCTAGAAAAGAGCCCCCCTGTTGAACCCTTCTACGAACCAGAACTGCCTACAGTTCGGTAAAAACGACTTTGCAGTTCTCCTGGTAGCGACTGGCTCTTGATTATGGAGTAAGGATGTCGGCAGCTGTCACTTGCACGCTCAATTCTGATGGAACTGCGTACCAGCAGAACGGGTCTATACGGCAACGCGACTACAGCTCCAACAAGCTCTCTCAAGCATTTGATAGCAACCCTCAGGCCTTGCAGCATTGGCTCAGTAAGCTCAGATGTACGACCAGAAACACCGTCTTGAGAGCAGCGTGTATAGATGACTGGAGTAAGAGCCGAAAATCGATAACGAATGCCCCAAATACTGGACTGTATCGAGTAGAATCTTAGGCTCTGATACGTGGCTGCAGGAGCGTGTTATGACTTCGAAACAGGAATTGCTACGAATCCCGCTAGTGCTTGGCGCCATTGCCTTGCTTGTGGTCATTTTCCAGCGCGGATTGGATGTTCCATTGCCGGGGTCCGACAAGCGATCCGATCAGGATGCGCAGGCTGTGACTGAATTCGACAAGCCGACAGCACACCTGGGTGAGGCGAGGGGGCACGACAACAGAGCATCTGATCATTGGCAAGAAACAATATCGACGCCCGAGGAGAAACCGGATCGCACCATCAATGAAGAGGTGATGCGAACTTTGGCCAAGCTAAAGTTGGCGCCAGAAGAACCCCCAAAACCGCAACCGTTTCGAGAATGGATGCTCCAGCATGGCCCCGCAGTAGACGGGTGGATGTGGTTTTCCAAAGGTGAAGATGCGGAAACCTGGGAAGACATTCATTTTAGAATATACCGTGAGCCGCCCAAACGAAGTCGGACCGATCTCGTAGGATTACCGCCAGACGTGCCTCCCGAGTGGGCATTCAAGCCGCTTGATATCACAGAGTGGCTTCGCTACGGCGCCGGGGAAGGCCGGCATCTCGACCCGTTTAACGGCGAAAGGTTTTGTCAGTGGCTTGGGTTCGAGTTCTTGAAGGATAAGATCCTGCCAGTCGGCCAATCTCAAAAGCGACTGACGCCTGCCGGTGAGATGTTAGTCGAGGATCTTGTAGAGATACTAAACAGTCCCCCGTTCCAAATTCAGAGCAGCGCAGAACTAAAGAGCGTCTATCCGATTCTCGTTGTCGCCTACGAGGCGGACAGGCGCTTCAATAGGAAGCATCCACCGGAACTCATCGCGAGACGCCTCTTCACGTTCAACTTCCTTTTCGACTTCTTGGTCGAGCTCAAGATGGCCGAGAGCAACCCGTTTGACGGCTGCCGGGAGCTGACACTTGATCGCTACCGCAACCAGTTGGAGAAACTCCCGCCGCCCTGGCAACAAGCTGTCGAGGAGCGGAAAGTCTTCTCAGATCGCTTGATTATCCATGAGAAGGACAGGTGAGGGAGTGTGGTTCGCAGGCTGATTGGCGCGGAGAAAATGCCCAGGCTGTGCTCCTCACAAACCTGGACAGAAGCAAACTAAAACTTCAGAAAAGTGTTGTCTGGAAGTGTTGGCTGAGCCGTTTCTCGATTAATTGAGTGAAACGCTGTTCTTTTTCGCAGCCAAGATACTTCCGACCTAGTCGCCTGGCGACAACAAGCGTCGAACCCGCTCCAGCCATCGGATCAAGTACGAGTTCTCCCGGTCGCGAGGAACACAAGATGATTCGCTCGAGCAACTTCTCTGGAAGTTGGCACGGATGACCGCTGACTCGTTCTTTGGCGTTGCCTGTCAAACGAGCTATGTCCCATACGTCATCTGGAACTCTAGGTCCGTTTGCTCGAGGGTCGCCGTTAAGCATTCGCTGAGAGGGAACAAGAATCGCATCGGTGTAAAACGGGGACTGGCGTTTCTCCTTAACGTGCCAAAATAAGTGGCGGTGCCCGTTTGGAAACCGATCTCGTCTGTACTGATTGAACGTCTC
The DNA here is from genome assembly GCA_965230685.1 of Bythopirellula sp. GTDB lineage: Bacteria > Planctomycetota > Planctomycetia > Pirellulales > Lacipirellulaceae > Bythopirellula. Next base: position 4,627,109 of record CBDDLO010000002.1, on the reverse strand, counting down.
ACGCCAGATGATTCGATTCCTTCTTGGCATTTGCCCAGAAAGCAGGGCACCGATTTCATCGGCCCAGCGTTCCGGACTGAGAAACCACAGGCTGCCGGTAGGAGTTAGAGTTCGTTCGCAATGGCGAATGAGCAAATCCACTCGCCGAAGGTAGCTCTCGGCTGGCAGCAGATCGTCCGCCCTGCCGTTGCCGTAGTTGAAGCCGATGTTGTACGGAGGATCGATAAATACGGTTTGGACCGATCCTGCACGGACAGAGGGTAGGAATGTGAAGCAATCTTCACAGTAGACACTATTGGTGCGCACGGTGTGCCGCCTTTCTGCTGGAAACCTTTGGGGAAAACCAGAGCACAAGCCCAGGCTCAACGCTGAAGCCACAGCGGTGAGCCTACGCAGAGACGGCTACTCATTTATTCGTAGAGAACGAAGGAGAGGAGGAGAGAGAAAAGAACAGTGGAGGCGCTTGCGACTTAGACCGGCCTTCATGTCTGGTGGCGTCGCCCTCAAAGAGCTAGCTGAGAGAAAGCTCTATTGATCCTGTAACTCCGGCAAGGCTGTATTTAGAGCCTTCGCAGTAGTGACATGGAATCGATGGCAAACAGCCCCTTAGTAGTACGCACAGCGGGACAATCGGCGCTTGCTGGCGACCACTCGAAGCAACCGCTCACCCACTCGTCGGCTCGCTTTAGCTCAATAAAAGCACCATTGAGTAAAGGTTGGCCGCTAAGGAACGGGAACGTGCAAATCTCGTCGGTATACGCCGTGCGTATCGGGCAAAGTCTTATTGTGGCAGCGTGTGTATCCATCAAGTGAGCATGCCACAAATCTCAAAAATATGCGAATCGTTTTGGGGACTCACTTGGAAACACGATCATTGAGTAGCAGTGGGAAATATGCCCGATGAAAACGCAACAGACAGCAAGAGAAGAGGCCAGCGGCGGTAAAACGAAAACCTGCTGGCCCCTATTGACCTAGTCGACTGCTAGGCCGCGCTTAGCGGCTGCTCGTTCAACGGTGCGACGGGCATAGTAATTAGGGTTGGGTTTGTCTTGGCGACGCGCTTCAAGCCAAGCGATTACTTCCCCGACAGACTTGCCCATTGCTAAACGCCGATGCACTTCACTCCAATCACGCTCTGACTGGGTAATTTTTCCCGGTGGACGCCTCTTCGGGCTGCCTGGCTTTGCTGCGACTATCTCAATCTCAACCGCTGTGCTTGCCACCGCACGTAACTGAGCAAGTTCGGATTCCACAAGGCTGCATGAACTGATTTCTACCAGAGAATTGCGGCCAGGCTTATAATTTACAAATCCTGGGAGTCGAGTCAGCCTGCTGACGTCGGTTGCTGCTCGGTCTGCTCCGGTTACGATAGCGAGCTTCGCCATTAAGGCCTCTTGCTCCTGCCGAGCGAGAGCAGTGCTCAGCCGATAATAAAACTGAGCCCTGCCCACCGAAGTGTTCACGCGTAGAGTCGGCTCCGGGAGTAGCTCCTCGATCCGGGCGATTGAGTCCGGGTCATCGGCGTCGAGATAAACGATTCGCTGCTGCTCCACAAACGCTTCCTTCTTGCGGTTCTTCGCGGTAGGTTTCATAACCGAAGGGGTAATATAGATACCCCATTGGTGCACGTTTCGGTACCTAGCGTACCTCATGAAACGCTCGACATAGCTCACCGAACAACGCCGATGCTCGGGCGTACCGCTCTCGGGAGGAATAAAACAGAGCGATACGGAGTCAGTTCGTGAACCGTATACCGCTTCAAGAAACTTCGCGACCTCGGACTCAGAATGCTTGATGTTCATGGCCCCTCCACTTCAGAAATCTGCGGAGAAGTCGGTTCAGCCTGGGCATCCTCGTCGGAGCCATCAAAGAGGTCAGTGAGCCAGCGAAAGACGTAGTCGACAATCGACGAGGCTTCCCTAATTTTCACGTCTTTGGTAAAGCCGCTCGGCTCGAAGCGGGTGTGCGATAACTTGTCGACAATTACGTCCAAGGGAACGCCGTGCTGCAGCGCAATCGAAGTGAGAATGCCGATTGTGTCCAGTAGCCCACCGAGAGTACTTCCTTCCTTTCCCATCTTTAGAAAGATCTCACCTGGTCGACCATCCTCATAGATGCCAACGATGATGTATCCTTCATGTCCAGAGATACTGAATTTGTGAGTAATAGAATCTCGTGTGTGTGGAAGGCGCTCTCGCTGAGGCGCCTCACGAACAGAATGTGTCATTGGATGCTCCTAAAAAACACTGATTAGAACCGGGGTTACCGCCACCGGCTCCTCAGCGAGTGGGAGCATCGTGCTACTCGATGTGAAGCCAGGGCATGTAGCTCTGCTGAGATGCGAAAGGAAGGGAACGACTCTGTATGCGTAGCACAGCAGGAGGCGCGGGACAAATAGTGCGAGACGCTTATTGCTATGGCGACATGTAACGCGTTAACAGTGCCCAGGCCGACCAATTGATGATCACGAAGTAAAATATGGCTGCGCGAAAGTTGCGCTGATAATCGGCATCCTTCCAAAGTCCATTAGTAAAACACAAAAAAAGAAAAGTGCCCGGCCAACCTCCATACAGCTCCCAATAGTGAAACGCGGCAGGCGGCTCACGGAAAATGCCGAATTGGCGCAGCAATTGTAGAGAAAACACAGATGTCGATAGAGATACCGTTGCTATGGCAACAATCCACAAATAATGCTGAGGCAGGATACTAGGGAAGAATTCGGCTCGTAACTGCCGTGCCCCTGCGAAGATTGAAGCGAAACCGCACACGACCAAGAGCAGCGTGGCTGCATTCCAAGGTCCCGTACGGAGCCGAGTCGGTATTTGCATGTGACTCAGGAATCGATGGGCGAGGCCGCGAAGTCCAACGGCGTACCAGACAATGAGTACGATGAGTAGAATGGTCCATCGCTGCGATAGTCCCATAGTCGCATGAGCTGTGACGACGAAAGTCGCCGCGGCGAGCGCTGTGGCGAGCACGCCGTCAACTTTGCTAGTCACCAAGTCGGGCGCGAGCAGGACTCCCCCCCTACCCACAATTAAACAAAAGATTATCGATTCGAAGAAGACTTCAAGCGTACGATGATGCCCAATTCGCCACAGCGTCAGATAGACGATGATCATCGGAAAGAGAGCGTTGGACTCCCCCTCTGCCATGACTGCAAGCTGAGTAAATAAAAAAACGACGGCAATGGCAAGAAAGAGAGGTGCTAGGTTGTCGGGATAGAATATGCGCCAGAAGGCGAGGGCGGCAGCAGCATAAGCAGCGAAAATGAAGATGACGAATAATAACTGCCTATCGAACGTCAACAGTTCTCGTGTGTTCCAAGATCTTTTCAACGATACCTTGCCCCCACATGAAAAAATACGACGTCGTAGGGACTCTTTGCGTGGTATCCCAGGTCGGTGGAGTAGCTGCAGACTGCGTGGATAGTGTAGAGCAGAGCTATCGTCTCGGCACGCTCAGTTCCGCCAAAGCGATGGTGCGCCTCAAGGGCAAGCACGTCTACTGGACCGATTCGATGCAGGTCAGCCAGTGACCCAATTGCAAGGAGCTCGAAGACCTCCTGCAATCGCAACTTTAAGTCGGGGATTTCCACTCCCTGTATCATGAGATTGCGTTGGAATTGCACCAACTCGTCATAGATAAAGTCTGCGAGCGCCTCCTTGGTCACGACCGTTTCAGGAAGTGGCAGTTTACCAGGCGGTAAGGTAGAGACGGCTAATCGTTTGCGTCGACCGCTGCGGTCTGCCTCCCATTGAGTAAAGTCGAAATCTGGTTCGTAGTGCGGTGCGATGCCGTTCATGTAGCTTTCGAGAGTTGTAAACTGATCCCCACGCAGTCGCGATGTGTGCTCTGGCGTACCTGGCATCCAAGGCCGTGCAATTTTCAAAATACCAACGTGGGCGATCATCGCCACGAGCAAGCTGGCGATTACCATGCCAAGTGCGAAATGGAGTTTGCGGCTGCGATACATATCAAACTGCAGTATGCAATAGGTGGCAAATCGGAAATCTAGAGGGCCGTTCGCCTGCTAACTGGTATTCAGCCTTTCCTAGTTGAGACGTGGACGCCGGTAAGTGGTGGTAGAAAAGCCGGGAAGTAGTGCGCAAAGCGCGAACAATCTCAGCGCAACGGCGAAGGGGCAGGCGAGAAGTGCTGAAACAAGATATGCGGCGAACGTTGGTAAGTAGAGTGGCAGAAGACAACTGGCGGCAAAAAAATGCCACTCAAAGTCTCGGCGTTCAAGAATCCCGTCCCACATGCTGCGGTACCAGTCCCCCAGTAGAAAACAGACCAAGGCGTAGAGCGCCCAACCGCCTAGCCAGAGATAAGTGCGGATCGCTGAGGATGCGTCGATAAGGCGATAGCGCCGCCAGTGTCCGTAGCTCGGCCGCACAATAAAAAGTAGTAGAACGGTACCGGCGACAGCGATCGCCTCGATATAGTACGGAGAAGCTTGAAGTATTAGGTGCAAGTGGACGAGAATCAGGATCGCCGTAGTTAGCAAGAGCGCGACAAAGCCAAAATCAGCAACGCCTACTAGCAGTGTCTTAGCTGGAGAGTCTTCTTGCTGGTGAGCAAACTTGCGTTCCGCTACGGGAGGGAGCAGAAAAGCGAGCGGCCACTGACTGAAAAACAGACCCAGAACAATGTACGCCTGTACGTGGTGGGCATCGGGGAAATAACTCGCATCAAGCCAGCGATGGAACTGCCAAACAAAATAGAGCGTTGGCACGGCCTGGAAGAACGCTTGAATCGTCGCATCTTGACGCTCTTTTCGGTAGTACAAAGACGGCAATCCTTGAGCGCCAAGAGAAGTGACAATTAGTCCGGGGATCAACACGAACAGGCCAACCTGGCCGTTTCCAACGGAGACGAGAAATAGCATGAGCGAAACGCCTAAGCCCGAAAACATCAAAGAGGCGGCAAGGTGACGCAGGATAGTGCAAAGTCGAGTCCTGTTAGGAGTGGCCGGCAGCAACCAGACGAATTTTACCAACAGAAATGGGAAAAGGATCGCAGCGGCGAGCAACACTGCGAAACGGGTCCAGTCACTGGCGGACAACCTTCTTGGCGTTTGTAGTTCTTCAACGTATTGCTCGTTCAGCAAATCCGAGAGGAGGCGAAGCCGACCCAATTGCTCCAATCCGTCAACTTGCTCTTGATACGCTTGCTGACGCTCGTCATTCAAAATACCCAATGCCCGCTGCTCTCTGATCCTCTCAGCTCTTCGCTTGGTTACTTCGCGTCGATCATAGAATTGGTCGACGACATATCGCTCGTCGATGCCATCTCTCGGAGTAAAGTAGTAAAATTCAAACAGGATGCCTTCTCCCTTATAGATCACGCCGTCTCCGGGTGAAATCAGCTTACCGCCTATCCCGCCGCTAGGAGCGGCCGCAAGCAAGGCAAGTACAGCAAGTATTGAAGTCATCGACGACTCGTGAGTCTAAGCGACGGGGAGATCGTCGTTAGTTTCTCATCAGTCGGTCAATTTCTCCATAGGGACCGAGAAAAAATGCCCGGATACAACGCCTCCGGGCGGGCTTGAAAGCTCGATTCGAGCTACAAGTAGGAACTTGGTCGCCGCTCAGTGCAGTCAACCAAATTGCGTAGCGTCAACAGCTTCTCAAACGGATGTCGTTCCCGATCACCGAAGCTCGCCTTGCGGTAGCTATTCAATAGCGGTTTCCACAAAGCCGCTATCAAGCCGACAAGGGCGTCAAGTTCCTCTTCCGGCAGGTAAAACGAAGCCTCATCATCGAGCCGACAGACAGCGCTCAATCTCGATTCAAGCGCCGCCAGCTGACGGGCTGTCTTCCAAGGCAGGTATCCCGTGGAAATCATTTCCGCTGCCAGTTGCCTGACTAACCCAGGGGCGTACAAGAGGTCCTCCGGTCGATGTGACCACCTCGGCTTTCTCCGCCCCAGTACCGGCCGATACGGCGACGTCCATGTGATCCAAACCGAGTCATCCAGGCCAAGACTAAGCCTCAGCGTCGTCTCAAATACTCGGTACCGGACCGTGATCTTGCTGCCGCCACGCAGTAACTCAAACGACTTTCGGTACACACGTCTTTTCTTCCACAGTTTTCTTGTTTTTGGCCTCCTCTTACGCCGAAGGCGTCGATAAAGGGTTTTCAGCTTCATCGCGTCTCTCCCTATTTGCGATGTTGGTAAATGAGCCCGCCAAGATGGCGGGCTCCCGATAGCATTGCCAGAGTGACGCCGGATTCTCCCGGCGGTTAATCTTCCCCCGGCATCATGATGGTGAGTACTGGAGCAAGCGTATCACCGGGTCCACTTACGGCTTTGAGCTCAACGAGCTTCGGGCCCGAGGCGTCGTTCGCCACATAAAGCGGATAGACGATCTCGCTTAATCGATCCGAAACAGACGCTGCTATACGGAACATCCACAAGATGTCCCAGAGCCTTCCCGCCTCGTCTTGACCAACAGCGGCAGGCGGCACCGTAACGTAGGTGTTCCAAACTGCGGCTGTCACCGCAACTGGGTGGATAATCCCTGCTTCTCGCGCGGTCTCCGTGACGTCATGCAAGACTCCGTCTTCGATCGCTTGCTTCCGACTGTAGGTGCTAATCACTTCCATGCGTTTCATCTCCTCATTGTGCTAGTAAATTCTCTCCTTCGCCTGAATAGGCTGCTGGGGCTCGTTTGTGGTGGTCGCTCTGAACTGCTATGACGACCGAAATAAAAGCGGCCCGATATTCCCCTCGGGCCAACGGGGCAACTTCCGCCTAGTGACGTGAAACTGGTGGAATCACGAGATCCAACCGATTGTTCATGCACTCAAAGGCATGCCTCAATTCGGGAGTCGTTCCCTCATCCAAGAAAAAGCACAACAACGACCTCACGTAGGCCGGCAGGTCTAATACGTCTGCCGGCGAGAACAGTGAGGTTGGGTTTCCGGTTAAGGTGTTCACGTTGGCGAATCGGTAGACTGCAGTTGCAGTTTCCGGATGCATTCGCTTTTTGATCACACCCGTCCAGGCACCAACGCCGACACGCTCATACGGTTTCCCCAGTTCTTCGAGAAGCCGTTTGGTGTGCCATCGCGCATTCTCCTCTTCCTTCTCCACTTCACGCTCGAATGTCTCCAGTCGCTCGCCAAGTGACGTGAACTGAAGTAGATCTCCTTTCTTTGCATTGATGATTTCCATTGTGTTAGTCTCCAAAGTGGCCATCCTTGGCCGCGTTTAATCAGTTGTTGACACTGCGGTGCTGGTACACCGCAGTGTCGTTTCTTCTTTGCCTCTTACTGCACCTGCCAAGCGATCTTGATCCACACAGCGGTATAGTCGCTGTCTCCGGTCGAGATCATTGTGAATCCCACGCCAGAATAGTGGATAAAGACAGTGACAGGCTCCATGCTCGCCGTTGGACGAAACAGGCAATCCCAATCAGGCGATTCTAAGAACGCCTTTTCGCGATAGCGATGCGTTTCCAGCGCTTCATCGAGAGGAAACATCGGGTACAACGGCGATTCCAATGCCGATCGGTCGATGTACACGCAGTATTCCCCAAGAATGTAGAGCGTCGATTCTTCGCACCCCGCGTAGAGTGGGTTGAACTGTCTCAATTCGTCTTCGGGCACATTCCTAATTTTGCTCATCACGAATCCTTCGCTATGAGGCTTGCTCGTCGCCGCCCCACGGCGGTCGACTCACAAGCACTTTCATCCAATCCCGCAAAAAACTGTCTGTGCGGGGCAGACATGATCACCTACGGTCGTAAGCATCCCTGTCGTCGTGGCGACCATTGCCGCCAGCGGTATCGACTGCACTTCGAACGACACGTTCCGACCGATCTCGCCCGCCCTCTGCCGCACGTTCCGCAGAGCGGATACCGTGCTTGGCATGACGGATGAGCATGGAGGTCACCAAGAACCAAACGTTTGGTAACTGCTCGATCGGAATGTACGGCGAATGACCGTATTGACCCGTGTGCTCTCCCTCGTCGTCGAGCTCAGGGAACCAGCAGTCGATTTGCACTCGGTGCTTCTCGCTGCCATCAGGTTCCAGATCCAACCACTCGGCCAGGTCAACGCGACCGGACCCGAGTTTGAACACAGGGCGATTGAGTTCGTCGCTGCCACTAGACCGCGACTTACTCCTACTGTTACTGCGATGCTGTTGGTTTCCACCTCCCTTCCTGCGATTGTCGTATTTATTTCTGGCCATGATTGATATCTCCATTTCATGCCATTGATAATCCTCGCATCGCGTCGTGCGATGGCGAGCCGAGCCGCAGCCGCTTTTGCGGGCGCGGGTTTTCATAGGCTCCGTTCCAATTTGTCTGGCCAGGAGCTGATGAAACTAGGATTCGTTTGCTCGTCGGTGTGCGAGCGATTCCATACTCCGAGGTGTGAGGACTGCCTTCGTCCCAATGTGGCCGAAGGCAGTCGGTTGGCGGGCTACCAGACCTCAAAACCTCCACAGTGGTTGAGAAAATCTCGCCATGCTTTTAGGTGACACCGTTCTAAGGAACGCGTCGTTGCACGTGCGAGGTCTTCATTGGTCGTCCATCCAGCCTCTTGGAGTTGCGATAAGACTCGCCCCTCCAGAGTCTCTTCTGAATCGTCAATGTAGACCTGGTAATCGCCTCGATTGTTGTCCATCCAAACGCCGAAACAGGCTGCCATCTCTTGACAGGTTTCAGCATTTTTGGGGCCGGCGCCAATGTTGTACGCCATGCCGATGATTGTCCCTTCATCGAGCAGATCGCGACACAATTGAATCGTCAGCGCGTAAAACGCTGGCCACGACCAAATGCTGGCACGAAAATACTCCCCACAGCGCTCAGTTGGATCAAGTCCATAGACATCCATTCCCATAACGTTTTTCTCCAACGCTTATACAATCAGCAAAGCTGCTCCTCCTTGGCGGCCCTGCTGCTCATCAAACGAGCACGCCTCCGTGTGCTCGCGGTATCCCGGCCGAGTGGGCCATCAAGACGTGAAACTGGTTGCCGTTTTCGTTTCGAGCCAAACGGCGGGCTGTGCATAAACTGCCGGAGCAGAAAGTGGCAGCAGGAGTGCCGCTGCCTAGGGTGTTTAAGGAAGGAGAGAGAGTAGGCCGCGGACGAATATCACGGTGATGAATCCGAGGACGCCGCCTAAGATGATCCACGCGATAATGTCTGCAAGCTCTTCTGCAAGTTGTTTTTGAAGCTCGTAAAGCTGCTTAATCAAATATTTATACGCTTTTCTCGCTTCTTCGTACTCCTTCCTGTCTTCAATTGCCTGTTCAATATTCATCGGAGTTCCTCCATGATGGGTTGGTAAAGTCGTGCTTCGTGCGCGATCGCCAAGTGGGCGGGCATGAAATGTGAGCGAAGCAATTAGCCGGGTTCGTGCTGGCGAGGCAGGGCGTTAACTTCCGGAGAAGTTGTCAATCGACTCAGGACAAGGTGAACGAAATCCTCCAATGGAGTTACGGAACAAAGTGGGGTATCGATTAGTGTCAGGCAGGACTCATTGACGGTTGTGATTCATGTCAACGGTTCGCAAGCAGTATTTTGGGGGACGAAATATTACGATTGCACTGGGGAAAGGTGCGGAGTTTGTGGCGCCTTCAAACCGAATACGACCGCGCAACAAGCGCACTTCGCCTTTCATGGCGTAACGATGAAACCAGCGGGTGTCAGTGCGAGCAGGTATCAAACACACTACCGTGGCGTCGTTCTCGACGGACGAGAGATAGGCCTTTTCAATCCACTTGATAATCTCTCTCCCGTAGGGAGGATTCATCCAGCAGACGCCTGTCCAACGCTGTGTGAGTCCATCAACATCGGGCGAGTAGTATTTCTTGCACTTTGCATTGTCAGCAGTAGCGCAGACATCAATCTCAAATCCGAACTCTCTATCGAGTGCGTCGAATAGCCATTGAGGCGTTGGCCACTCGTCTGTGGCCGAGGAGAATAGTGACTTGTTTAACATCTTTCGCTCAACGCGCCCCCTTGTTCTTAGAAGCCTGCGATTCTGCAAAGTGCAAATTCGGCACCTGGAGAGGCGCCGGTGCGACCAAGTCAAGCAGCTTTCCATCAATGTAGAACTGTAATTTCATCGGCAGTTCATCTCCTCGCTGTCTCAGTTCACGGACAATCTGCTCCGCCTTCTCTCGTCGTGCCGTGACAACGACGTAACGCAGAGAAGGAGCGATCTCGTTTGTGTAATTGGGAATTGCAGTAAGCTGCTGCATGTCACGCCGTATCTGTCCGAGCATCCGCACCCAGCGGCTAACTTTGGCCACTTGATCAACGCGGACTACGCTCACAATTGGCAGATGCTGTTTTCTCCGCTCAGCCACGTAGCAAAGCTGTGTCGTGCTGAGCATTCGGCCTTTGATCGCAGGTAAGAATTGGGGGACTTCCGCCCGCCCCAGCCGCATCCGCGGGCGCTTCGGATTGGCGCAGTAGCTGGCTACGCCAAAGGCGCGGATGAGCGATTCGATGGGTAACGGACCAGTGCGTGCCGGTGTCAGTCTGGGAACATTCTGTTTGAGAAAAAGGTAGGGCAGGTCACGTCCGAAGAGAGGCGCCTCTGCTAAGATACCTCGTTCGCGCAAGACCTGCGTCGCCTGCTGCAGCGTGGCAGGTTTGATGCGGTGAAAATGATTCTCTTGGGCTAGTTCTAGGAACAGCGCCTGATAGCGAATGGCAGTCTTTACAAGGTTTATTTCGAGTTTCGATAGTGCTTTGGTCATTTTAGATGAGCTCCAGTGTCAGCCCCAATCGGTCGGCATGATCAATTAGCCCCTGAATCTTTGCTGCCGAGTAATGCCCGGCCGAGTCGACGATGCGTTTGTCAGAGACGTAAATGTCTGGGTCTTTACAGCCGGCGATGACGTGTCCCATTCGCCTCCGGGCGGCCTCCGAATCCCACTCGCGTGCGTCTTGTGCTCGCGTCAGTAGTTCGGCAACCCACGCATCTCCGAGCAGGTGGTCGTGATCGAGGTTTGCCGGTTTGGGCAACACGCCGGTGGCGAAACTGCCGAACAGGTAAGCGGCGTGCCTGCTCGCGATAAATAGCGTGGTTGGTTCAGGAATAACATTGTTCCACCGAGAGCGAACTTCCTCCGACCAGGCAGCCGCGTCAGGCGGCGGGTCGGATTGCGGGTTGTAGGTGAATGTCGGTCCGCTTACGTGCAGTTTGCGAATGGCTACGTCTCGGTAACAAAGCAGCAAATGGGCCACCATCAGGCGGGCTAGACAACGATTTGCTACCTTAAGGTCACTATCGAAATAGCCTACGGCGACTTGCTCGAAGGAGAGCATCGGCACGCGCAGCGATAAATCACCAACGATTTGCAACTCTGTGCTTGACCACTTCGTCATTACTTGAGCCTCCTTCGCTTCGTAGACTTTGGAGCGTAACCGTAGAACTTGCCGCACACGCGGCAGGAAACGCGGTAGCTATCGCCTGCATCTTCGGCGCGCCAGGTCCCTGCCGGTCGAAGTTCCGCATCGACATGATGCAGCGTGTGATTGCACGTCATCCTGGTGCGCTCGCCTGTTGATTTCGGCTTGCTTTGCACTAAAGCGATCGACATCGGTCAGCCCCCCTTCTTTCGTTGGCGCCGCTTATCGCTCCTTCGACCCCGTGCGCGCTGATTGTCGCGGAGATCGTCAAGGTCGGTGATCGACTCGTCGATCTCTTCGATTTCGTCGTCAACAACTTGCGGCGTTGTCAAACCAGTTACCGCCTCAACCAGTTCCTCAATTTCATCCTCAGCACAGGGACGCAGAATTGCCGACCTGGGCTCTGCTTCTTCGACGGGGACCGGGGCGGGCTGATGCTTGTCGACTGGATCGATACAACCAGGAAAGCGTGGTAGCTGCTCGACTGCCTGATAGCTATCAGCAAGTCGCTTACTGATATGAAACGGAACGCGGACGAAACCGATGTCTGAATGGAGGCCGTTGTGGGGCAGGTGGACTAGCGCCAGCTCACTATTTCTATTCAATCTGGCAATATGCTCTGGACGAATGCGCGGGCGACGCAAGACTTTTCGCTGGCGACCGACCTCCACCTCGCAGAATAGTTCGTTACGATAATTAGTGGACTCGTCGAGATACTCTTCTTCTCCACTGCGTGTGATTAGGTCGGCAGTGGTCGTGTCATCTTTACTGTCAAGCCAGAGTCTTGCCGTCTGGTTCGAGTCAAAGGTCGACTTGGTCGTCGGGTTGAAGCCGTGTAACTCTCCTTCCGACTGGGATGTGATGGTGAGCGTTGAAACTAGATCTCGTATCTGTTGCAAGTCGCGCACATGCGACTCGGCATCTCCCGACCCAAAAAGCACCTGTCCCTCATCGACAAGCCCGCTAACCAGCCGTGTCCGCTCGCCGTAAGGAACCGCTTGCAAGGCGTATCGAATCCACATGAAAAAGATCGACATCAGCCCCTCAACGATAGGACCACCGTTGCCCTGCAGGGCAATTGAGATCACTCCGCCCGGCTCTCGGCTGAGGTCGCTAAGCTCGATGCGATTCGCCCACTGATCGCTCGTGCTGGTTTCAGGGGTCGCGTTGAACGCGGGAATGTCTTCGAACTTTTGTAGCGCAAGCATGCAATGGCGACCATGTAAATGTGCTCCCCGGTCAAGTCCGTACCGCTTTGGTCGGTCAATCATATCGCGTGCAACCGCACAAAATTCCCGCGCTGAGCGGGCATGCGGGGCGAATAGCACCATTCTCTTCGTGAAGTTGTAGGTGGTTTCGCGGAAATATGCCTCGGAGTCGACCGCTTTTACCAAACGAAGCAGCAGACTCGTTTTGCGGTCGATCGAAAGCGACGCGAAGACCTCGCTGCAGAGGGGATTAAAGATGTGTGTGGCATGGTCAAATGAGAACTGACGCCACCACTTGGGCGGCAATCCTGCTGCGTATCGTCGACGGTTCACTTTCTCAAGCACCGTATGTAGGCGTGAAGCGACTGCTAGATTGGACGCTTTAAGGTCGAACACGAACGAACTGTAGAGCGTCCCGAGTCCGCCAGGCCCCGCCTGAATCGTTTGCTCGATCACAGGGAGCCCGACCCGTTGCGTCTTACCGCTCCGAGCGCCACCGAAGACAAGGAAAAGTTGTAAGTCTTCCAAATCGACCAACAGAGGACAGTAATAGCTCACTTCAGGTGCCCTCCCAATAGCCGAGGACGAATTTGCGCTGATCATGCTCGGAGCCAGCATCCAGGCGTGCGCGAATCTCAGCGAATGCTTCGGGCGGCGTCAGGCTCGGAATGCGTTGCTGTTTTGGAGGTCGCAGCGCGAGCCAAGCAACATAGAGACAGAAGAATACGGCGATGACGAACATCACGTCCCCTCCGTCTACCAAGCTTGCGTCGGCAAAAGCGAACTGTGCTTGCTCTTTCAATTCGTATTGATTCATAGAACTAACTCCTGAAGCACGCTGGAGAGTCGAATTCTGACGTGCACTTGCTGCGGCGGCGGTGGCCATGCTTGGTTATGAAGGTACGGTTTGATGGCCTTTCCCATGTCCCCCCAAGTGACAACAAGCAGCAGCGCTTCAAGCTGGCGAACTTCCGCGTGGCGACAGAGTCGCTGGTATCGTTTGAAGATTGCATTCGCTGCCGCTGAAGGAGCCGAGAGGGCAACGACTTCAACTAGGGTGATGGCGCCAGGAGCGGCGTTCGCGAAAATACGCGTCGCACGCACTTCGCTGTCCAATAGGAACGGGTAGCGAGCTTGGGTCTGCGAACGGCTGAGCCGCGGAGTCTGCAAACGCTCCAGGACTTGCAGCGCCGCAAACGTTTTGCGTGCGGCTTCCACGCCAAGCCGCGTGTGGGAGCCGCGTTGCCCGTAGCCAAGCGCCGGGGCACGCTTGCCGAGTCGAAAGTAGGGGCCGATTGGCGAACTATGCATTTTCACCAGTTCGCGCGCCGCGAGCCTCCGTGCATAACTACGCGCCGCATCGAGCGTCTGGCAATGGGCGACTTCTGCGAACTTGGCAAGCGTCAAGGCACGGTAGCAATCAAGCGCGTGACAGACTCGATGAGCTCGTTCAGAAATATTTGCAGAGTTTGACAAGTGCATCTCGATTTTTCAAAATAAGAGGACGAGAAGATTCGAACGGCCCCAATAGGAGAGGCGTTTGCGCATCGACGCTGTCGAATACTGCCCAACACACTCCGCCACACACAATTGCCCTCCGGGCAGCCTTAGCAGCGCGTCACTGACCGGTTCGTTGCGACGGCGTGCGAGCTTGCTACGGTAGACGGCTTCACCGATCCACTCGCCCTCGCAATGCTGGCAGAAGTAGTAATATCCCTGTTCGCAGAGTAAATCGTGCGAGCAGTTTTCTTTCTCTTTGGGCGCGAAGCCGGTGCTCGCTGACAGTCCCAAGCAACGCCTCGTTCGTTTGGTAACAACCCATGCCGTCGTGGTTCGCAGCGATTCCTCACGCCGCCACCGTCGCTGAAGTTCACGGACTTGCTCGACCGGAATGGGCTTGTTGGGATGCACGAGAACAAAACGCTCGATGCGCGGCAAAGGATCGTGTTGCACCTGGAGTTGCTGAAGCCAGCCTCCCGCCGTCATTTCACTAAAGCGCGCCAGCGCCGTCGCGGAAGAGTCGAGCGGGAACCACCACGGAGGATCTGTCACTAGCGGTGGACCAGTCGCTAACCTGCGCAGGAATTCGAGCTTCGATTGTTGGGAGTTAATCATAACGATGCAGGCTCACCCGATTGCGATTAGGCACGCGTTGCCCGAGTCACGCTTGAGGGTAGCGGCCTCTGGAGCGGCTGCGGAAGTGGACGAATACCGACGTTTACCGCGACCAGCGTGGCGACCGCTGGTGACGGGCAGTGCAGTCGCAACAAGCTGCTCCGGTAACGCTGCAGTGGCAGTCTCAACGGTCGGTTTACGCACGATCTCTAACGCGGAGTGAGCCGTCTGCATTTGGACCACAACTTCAGGTGCGATTTGGTACGCTGCTGCGGTCCGACTTGAAGAGACAAGCGAAGAGGCCACATGGTAGATGATCGCTCCCGTCAGAATCAACGCGATGACGATTACAAGCGTCGCGACTTCTTGCGGCTCTTCACTTACGACTTGCCTATGGTCGGGTCTGTTACGATGAATACGATTCTTGACGTGGACCGATTCGCCATCTGCGTTAACCAGGCTGAATTCGACTTCACAGGAGCCACCGTAATCGTGGATCTCATCGATTGCCGCATCGAGCTGCGAAATTTGCATCGGCTGGAGTTGTGCCACTAGCGAAGGTGGCTGAGGCGGAGTTTCGTAAACAACTTGCTGATTGGGAGTGGGGTGAAGCGGTTGATGTTGCTGGCCTGGGGTTTGAGTTTGTGGGCGCGAGGCTGTTCGTTTTTTCGCCATCGTCTTTCCTTTCGATTAAGTTGAAGAGCTCAAACTGCATCATAGGGGCCACGCCAGAGAGGAATGGCCCACGTGTCGAAGTCTGTTGCTCGTTACTTTCCAGCAGCCCCTTGCTTTGCTGGGCTAGGATCGCGTAACACGAAGGTATCAGGATGCAGGCGGACTTTATCACCGACATCAAAAACAGTTTTCACCAAGGCACTAACAAGCGGACCATCACATGAGACGACAGCCGCCTCGACGTGAATGATGTCTCCGTAAGCGATCGGCTTTGCCTCCACGACGAAGCCGACGCCGAAATCAGCGTGGGTAAATCTGCGCCCAACTGGGAGATCGCGAAGTTTCACTCTTTTGCGCTTTCGCATCGTAAGTCTCCTAAAGTGTTTCAAAAAAACAGACCACATCATGGGACCCACTCGCCTGCCGAGTGGGCCACGTGGTGAGGTGTGTTAGTCGTTGGCATTCAGTTGCTTCAAGGCACTCGATAGGGCGCCCGCAAAATCGTCCGAACCTTCGAGCTTGACATTTACCGTGCCAACTCCTTTCAAGTCGATCTTCAGTCGGTTTGCGGTGGCTGAACGCTTTGCCGAGCCGTTGACTAATTGCGCGGCAAGGCCAGCGGTTACTTCTTGCTCTTCAGCAAGCAATAGCGCCGTTTTACGGTTAGCCAGCGTTGCTTTTTTTTCCGATAGCTTATAGATGGCAGTAATCGAGAATCGATCTAGACACGCCTGTCTAGATTCCTCGGCCGCCAACAGCGGTGCGAACGCCTGATAGGCGGCGCGCCAGCGATCGACGCTTCGCCGCTCTAAGGAGGGCAGGTATTCCTTCAGCCAAGCACCGTAGAGTGATGTGCTGCCGCGCTTGCAAATCGAATCGTGAACCTCGGCGAGCAGCTTACCAATTGCGAAGACCTTGGCGACGGTGCCAGGGATCTCTCGCGAAAGATTCACACCTGCCTCGTGCTCAAACTTCGTGAAGCCATTTTGTTGCATGTCGCCCTGAGCTTTTGCAGATTTAGGCTTGGCTTGCACTTTCGTAGTAGCCGGCGGGTTTACAGCGACATGGTCCGCGTGCGTCGCGGCTGGCTTCTTCACAGTGTCTGTTTGTGAATCTGCACTCATACATTTTCTCCAATTCAAGTTGGCTACTCGCCGCGCGTCGCGAAGCGAGTAGTGAGAACATCAGGACAGCAGATCGTGCTTTCGCGACTCGGACAGGGGAAACTGGGTATGGACGATTCCTCCCTGGTCAGTCAGCTCAAAGAGGACAACGAGACCGTGAGGGTAGGCCTGCTGAACAAGTGGGCCGAGGCTTACCAGTAATTCGTCGACAGCATCTGACCATCCTCCAGGACGCCTAGCTTCTTCCAGTTCAAGCTGGTCAAGGTTCAACTGCTTCAATTTCTCGGTTACACGATGTGGCATAGCAGAGTCTCCATGTGGTGACAGAAAGTGATGACGGCGACGGGAGCACCAACCCCGTCACCGTCTTTCGCAGCTACGCTGCGCCAGCCGATGCGGCTTGCTGCTTTTCCGTTTGTGCTTCACGACGTGCAGTCATCTCGGCGTGGACTTCTTGGCGGTGAACTGGGATGGAACGCGGCGCTTCGATCCCGAGGCGCACCTTGTCTCCGCTACGGATTTCAATGACCTCGACCGTAATGTTTTCGTCTGGCAAGACGATTACGATCTTCTCACCTTTTTTTCGACTCAGAACCAACATCGAAAACCTCCTTCCAGGGGTGTGATGGCAGCTTGATTTGCGAAAGCTGCCCAGGACAACAACGGTGAGAAACGCAGCCGCGCGACCGGTTCAACGGCGCCCAAGAATAGGCACGCTCGAGATACTGGATGTGCGGACATATACGTTTCCCGTGAGTCAACTTGACTCATGGCGAAACGCATCTCGTTCGTCACAACCAGCCTGGTTATGGGTTCGCCGTTAGCCGATAACGCTAGCTGGCGACCATCTGGCCAGAGTTCGCTCTGGCACTCGACGACATCCTGCCGAATTCCACAAGATTACGGTTCAAATTGGCGACCTCGTTCCTGAGATCGGAATATGCTTCGTTCAGAGCAACTGCGGCAGATCACGTCCACTCCTCAGTAGACTGCACCGGTGGGTGCATTTTAGATCGCAGCTAGCGTTGCTCGTCATTCTCGGAGAATCCATGTGAGGAATCACCGACTCAAAGTGAAGTATAGCGGTGAATACGAACCGTACAAGAGGTTAACGACATAATTCGTGAGAAATTTCCAGGGAACTGACGTCTGGCGTCGATGGAGGGCTGGGTAAGGCCTAGGAACCGCATCGCGGAACCTGGGTCGCCTCCAAATCAGGAGAGTCACATCTCTCAAGATTTGTCAACGCTGTCCACCTGCTGCCTAGCTGCCAACAGCAGGTTTTTAGCGGGGACCATAGTCACTCCAGGTCACCAGTGCGTAAGCACTAGGACTTGTCAACGCCCTCGTGACATGGCTGCATCGAAGACAGCAGCCAAGTTTTTAGGCGGGACGAAAACCTTGCTTCAGGAAGTAGGTTGCTTCCCTTCGAGAACCAAACTGGCTCACCCAGCCATAGCGTAGCAAGATAGTGCGGGAATCAGGAAAGATTGTCAAACTTCAATGGGGTATCTTCATGAAGGTCCCCCTGGAGACTATATTGAAACTTTCCCACCACAGGTCCGCCATGCCAACGAATAAATCTAAACAACGCCAACTTACCGAGTCAGCCAAGCAGAAACGCCTGGCGCGCGAGGATGCCATCAAGCAAATTGTGCGAGAATACAAGGAGGGAGGATGGGTTTCAGAGCAGACCATTATCGACGACTTAGAACTGCCGCGATCGCTTGTAAGAGAAGCGATGGCAGTGCTGCGGGCCGCCAAATTCATCGAGAGCGAGCAAGGCCGCGGTAGCTGGATGCAGGGAATTTCTCGCCATGGAATCGAAGAAGCCTTTGAGTGCCGGAAAATCCTTGAGCCAGGGCTGGCCTGGAAACTGTGCGAGAAGGATCGCAACCTTTGGCTCCCAAGAATACGGGATGTCCTCGACGACCTGAACAAGTTGATTGAATCCTGCAAAGACAGCAAGAGCAGCGTCATTGATGACATTTCGATTGCGGATCTTGGCACGATCCTGAATTTGTTTCACCGAGACATTGTCAGACTCGCTGAGAATAGCATGGCAGCCGAGTGGATTGACCAACTTGATGAGCGGTTCAGCTGGGTGGTGAGCAAGCATCGGCACACGCGACGCAGCCTTCTGGGGATCAAGAAAGAGTTAAATAGCATTGTCGATGCCATTTTGAACAAGGCACCTTACGACGAAATCGAAGCCGCCTTTGCGGCGCACTTCGATAAGACGCTGGAGCGCTGGGAATTGATTGTGTAATAAATAGAGTTGCCTCCTGCTCGCCAATTGAACCTGTAGAACTCTTGACCGCACGCGCAAGCGAGCATAGCATCAAAGTATCTGCTCGAACTGTACGTATCGGCAGCGTTCACCGCAACGCTTCTAGATGTCGATAACGTACTCCTCACGGCTTGGCCCATCCTAGTGGATGCCGTGGGGGGATAAGAGCCAAGCATTCGTACTTGGACGAAGTGGGCCAACTTCTTCTTCGCGGTCTTCCCTTTGCGGGATGTCGCCCCTGGTTCGCCGTTGGTGGGCCTGCCAGCGAACCGGTTTTGTCTATCGTAACCGGATCGCAGTGCTTGCGCGCCGCCAGCTAGGCAGAGTGCACCGATGCGAAGCTAATTCGCCGGTCCGCCGATGCCGGACTCGCGACGTGCTAAGCATCAACTTGACGCTGTGCACAAGGCGACGGGGCGAAACCGCGAGTCCGAAAGCGAGCGATGAAAATATGCGACAAATCGACCTGAGGAATGAGACGGTGATTGCCTTGTCCGAAGTGCCAAATCATCTGCCGAAGCGAAATGGGAAGAAGACACACTACGCCACGGTCTACCGTTGGGCGCTGAAGGGCGCGCGCGGCAGAATCCTGGAATCAACACTCATCGGGGGAGTTCGCTACACTTCTTTAGAAGCGCTCCAGCGATTTCTGGATGGTAGGACATCGGCAGCGACTCCAACAGAATTGGACGCCACCCTCGACCGAGTGCTAACCGAGAACGGCAAGTAGCAAACCCCTTAGCCCACTTCGCGAGCAACTTTGATGGCCAACTCCAAATCACGCTCGGCATACACCTGAGTGACGTTGGCCGATTGATGACCGCAGACCACTTGGGCAGCCTCGAGTCCGTAAGCTTTGCGGATGCTAGTTGCCGCTGTGTGCCGAAGTTGATTGGGCGACCATTTGTCTATCCCTTCGCGTTTGCACACCCGCTGGATCGCTTTGCGATAGCTGTCGGTCGTGTAGCACGCTTTGGGAACCCGTTTCGGAATCGCCACGCGATTGGTTCCCGGTCGGTTCCCCTGATGCTGGGCAGTCTTGCGATTGGCAGCCGCTTTAGCACGCCGCAACTTCTCTGATTCTGCCGGTGAGAAGCAGAACGCATCGAGGGGGCGATTGAGATAGGGCGTCAAGATCTGTTGAGCTTGGGGGCCGATGGCCACCACGCGGTTCTTCTCATGATGCTCCGTCTTGTGCTCGTCGGGAACATAGAGCCAGACATCCCTTGATCGATTGAGGTCGCCAGGGCGTAGCGAACAGACCTCGCCCGGTCTGGCGCCAGTGAGCCGTTGCATACGCACCATGTCGGCCACGATTTCTGGTAGGTGCGGAATCGTGGCGTTCACGACTTCGTCGGCAACACACACGACGCCGGCCGTTTCACGGGCCCTTGTTCTGCCCTTCTTCAAACCGGCCATTTCTTTGAGCGCTACAGGCACCGTCGGCGACACCAACTCTTTCTCGGCGGCCCAGGAGAACATCCGGATGACGCGGTTGATCTGCTTGTTGATGTACTTGCGGGACCAATCAAGGTCGTCGATCATCTTGTCGCGCAATTGGTCGAGCGCCACCGGTCCAAACTGTTCAGGATCAGGGTCCGTCACATTCTTGCGCAGAAACCGGAGCACCTCATCCATCAATTCTCCCTCGCGGGTGACGCGGCCGTTTTTGCGGTAGTACTCCTCGGTGTGCCGACCGTAGACGAGTACTAGTTCGTTAATCGATAGTCGTATGCCGTGGGTTCGTTTCTGCCGTAGCGATTCACACGTGATTCCAGCAATGAGTACCTCTTCAGCAGTTTTCTTGACGTTAGCCGCCTGCTCTTGGTGACGGAGTTCTTCCCACTCATCGAGAATCTCGCGGTACTTTTTGTGGCTCCGCTTGGAACCGAAGGGACCGAGCCAGATCCGCTCCCCGTGGAGGTACAGGCAGGCCTGATTGGTCCCCTTGTGATGGCAATAGCGGGGAGGTCGGTGAAAGAGGCGTGGCATGTGCGTTTTCCTTGCTCTCGTGATGCCAAACCGGTAAGTGCCGCGGGAGTTACCCTTTAGCATTACCGGTTTGCGCTTCAAAAGAGCCGCACTGCCAACGGAGGCAGGTGACCTAAGGCTAGGTCTCAGCCGGACTTAGTAAAAGTGGCGGGGGCCGGATTCGAACCGACGACCTCGAGGTTATGAGCCTCGCGAGCTACCGGGCTGCTCCACCCCGCGTCAGATTTTCTAATTGTAGCAACCTCGTATCTCTTAGGGAAGTGGGGTTCGAAAGTGGCGCGAATTCTTCGTTAGCTGCTGCTTTGTATCGAACTCAGTCGGGCATTGTGTAACTTCTTCTGCGGATTTGTGGAATGCGGCGCAGGAAAGTTTCCTTGCTGGGCGGTGCAACGACCGGTACACTGAAATTTTGGACTCTGGGGGAGCGTCTTGCGATGATTTGGAACGGAGAGATGGCATGTCGAGCTTGCACCCAAGTCCCACGACCTCTGTTTCTGCCTCAGGAAACGCCCCAATAATTGCGACCGCAAGCTCCGCCGACTCGTCACCGACTCGCGATGATCGTGGCTCCTTGCCGCCGCTGGTTTCTGTGGGCGACCTGCTTCTCGAAGCACCGGCGTGGTTGTTCAGTGCCGCACTGCATATGATTGCAGTCATTGTTTTGGGATTGCTCTTTATTGTACCCGAGCGGCCGGTCGAACTTCTGTTGCGACTCGATGATCATGACAGCTTCGATGAGCTCGATGGTAGCGAATTTGATCTTAATCTCGACCTCCCGGAAGAAGCGACTGATGCGGCATTCGAACCGCAGGAGCTACCTGCATTCGAAGATCCAGTACTGGTTGAGCCAACGGAGATCGAGCCATTGGTGCCTGAAGCGGAGTCCCTGCAAGTTGCCTCGCCCATTCGCATGGCATTGACGGGTCGCAGCGAAGGCATGCAGCAAAAACTTCTCGACGCCTATGGCGGCACAAGCACGACCCAGCGCGCGGTAATGAACGCTCTACGTTGGCTGCAGCGCAATCAAACTAGCCGCGGGTTGTGGAGTATGAAGGGCCGCTACGACGACGGGGCACGTAACGAGAACCGTGAGGCGGCGACCGGACTTGCATTGCTTGCCTTCCAAGGCGCGGGATATACTCCCGAAGGCGACCCGCAACATGATTTCACGAAGGTGACAGCAAAAGCTTGGCGAGCGTTTCTGCAACAGCAAGACGAAGCAGGAAATTTCTTTCATACTGGTCGCAGCCACGCGCAACTCTATACACAAGCCATTTGCACAATCGCGATCTGCGAGCTGTATGGTATGACGGGCGACACGCAATACCGCGATCCAGCCCAGCGCGCTGTCGATTATTGTGTTCGCGTCCAGGCGCCCGAAGGTGGGTGGCGATATTACCCAGGCTCAGACAGCGACCTGTCAGTCACAGGTTGGTTTGCGATGGCGTTACAGAGTGCCCGCATGGCAGGGTTGGAGGTACCAACGCCAACGTTGAAAAGCATCAGCGGTTTCCTGGACTCCGTGGGAGTGCGTGGTGGCAGCTTCTATCGCTACATGCCCAACAACCAACCCACAGCTGCCATGACCGCTGAGGGATTGTTGTGCCGCCAGTACCTAGGCTGGTCGCAAACCGACAATCGGCTACGAATTGGAGCGCAATATCTGATCGAAAACTTGCCCGTCTGGGAAAAGGGAGAGCGAGACGTGTATTACTGGTACTATGCAACTCAGGTTTGTCATCACATGGAAGGCAAATATTGGCGCGCGTGGAACGATACCATGAAAGTCATCCTCCCCGAAAATCAAGTAGCCGAAGGCAAGGAACGAGGCAGTTGGGACCCCAATGGCGATGAATGGGGTGACGACGCGGGGCGGCTGTATGTTACCTGTCTGTCAACTTTCATGCTTGAAGTCTACTATCGACATTTGCCAATTTATAAGGCCGATTTGCTGAACGGCGGTTTGTAAGAAATTCTGGATTAGTAATTGATGGAAGCCTAAGGGCATCATGGCAACTGAAATGAAAGCTGTTGGGCTCTACAGGTACTTGCCCATCGACCACCCAGAGTCGCTCGTGGATGTGGAACTCGATAAGCCTGAACCGACAGATCGCGACTTGCTGGTCGAGGTGAAGGCGATCGCGGTCAACCCTGTGGATGCCAAAGTTCGTGCGCCAAAAGACACGGTAGAAGCGATCCCTCGAGTGCTAGGCTGGGACGCGGCGGGGGTCGTTGCCGGAGTTGGTCCCCATGCTGAGCTGTTTCAGCCTGGTGACGAAGTTTTCTATGCGGGTGACATCACTCGGCCTGGCAGCAATGCTGAGTTTCAATTAGTCGATGAACGCATCGTGGGCCACAAACCCAAGTCGCTCGATTTCCCCCAAGCCGCGTCGTTACCGCTCACAGCAATTACGGCCTACGAGGCTTTTTTTGAGCGGCTGGCAATCGACGTTGGCGGCGCGAACAGCGCTAATACCCTCCTGATCATCGGCGGAGCAGGTGGAGTCGGTTCGATTGGAATTCAACTTGCCAAAATTGCCGGCTTGCGAGTGATCGCAACTGCATCGAGGCCAGAGTCAATTGCATGGGTGCGGCAATTGGGCGCCGATGAAGTGATCAACCATCGAGAGCCACTACGCCCACAAATTGACGCCCTGGGACTGAAGTGGTGCGACTACATTGCACTTTTTAACAATACCGATCAACATTGGGACGCGGTCGTAGACTTGATTCGGCCGCAGGGAAAGATTGTCTCAATAGTCGAGAATGAAAATCCGCTTGCACAGGGAGAGATGAAGGCCAAGTCGGCAACCTTTGTCTGGGAGTTTATGTTCACTAGGTCTATGTTTAAGACCCCAGACATGATCGCACAACACGAACTGCTTAATCGAGTGGGCAAGTGGGTCGATGAGGGTCGGATTCAGAACACGGCCAACCAAGTAATTTCGCCAATTAACGCGCAGAACTTACGCGACGCTCATCAGGCACTCGAATCGGGCAACAGCATTGGGAAGATTGTGCTCGAAGGGTGGAGCTAGGTCGCAAGCCGTCCCTTAAACCAGCAGGGTTCGCAGATAGTCACCATAAGTGCTTCTCATTGTTTCGGCAATTTTGGCAAGTTGCCCGGTGGTTATAAAACCCTGCTGCCAGGCAATTTCTTCCAAGCAGGCTATTTTCGAACCTTGCCGGCGTTCGATCACGGCAACAAACTCCGCTGCATCCAGTAGCGAATCGGGAGTGCCCGTGTCCAGCCAAGCAAAGCCCCGACTGAACGATTGCACATAAAGTTCTCCCCGCTGAAGATACCCCATGTTCAGATCGGTGATTTCCAACTCTCCCCGCGTAGAGGGCTGCTGCTCTGCTGCGAAATCGCAAACTCGTGCGTCGTAGAAGTAAAGACCGGGGACTGCGAAATTCGAGCGCGGTTTGTGCGGCTTTTCTTCTATAGATGTTGCCTTACCCGACTCATCAAAACTTATCACACCGTAGCGCTGGGGATCTTGGACTTTGTAGGCGAAGACGGTAGCTCCGTGAGTTCGCGAATCTGCTTCGGCAAGCAACTTGTGAAATCCTTGCCCATAAAAAATATTGTCTCCCAATACGAGTGCCACCGAAGCTCCAGCCAAGAACTCGCGACCAATCGTAAATGCTTGCGCCAGCCCGCCCGGCTCGGGTTGTACGGCGTAATCGAATCGCACGCCAAACTGGCTCCCATCCCCCAGGAGTCGCACGAAGTGAGGCGTGTCCTGTGGAGTTGATATGATCAGTATCTCGCGGATGCCTGCCAACATCAGTACCGAGATCGGGTAGTAGATCATTGGCTTGTCGTAGACAGGCATCAGTTGCTTGCTGACCGCCACGGTCATGGGGTGCAAACGAGTGCCAGCGCCACCAGCGAGTACAATGCCTTTGCGATTCATGGTTAGCTTAATCGGTAAGGAGTCTCAGAAATCTCTTCATGCCGAATTTCATCGATTGGTCCGCTCTTCCCCTCACCCGCGTAAAGTCGGTTTGGAGCATTAAAGACCCAGCCAGGAAACTCACTGATATTCTTGTAAGCATGCACCACACCTGCAGGAACAACGACCGCTGCTGGGCTGGACTCTCCGAAGAGATGATTGCTGCGAATTCCAAACGTTGGCGACTGGGGCCGCGCATCCCAGAGGGTCAACTCAAAGTCGCCTGGACCAACAAACGCGAAATAGTCCGCTTGCTCAGCGTGCTCGTGGGGTCCCCGTACTACACCTGGCTCAGTTTGGCTTACATATGCCATCTGCGGCAAGTGCTCCTCATTGATTTCATCGGCACGAAACAATTCGATTAACCACCCGCGCTCGTCCGAAAACTCCTTGAGTGGCTTCACAACCACGTCATGTATTTCGCCTACGGCTTGCGTCTCGGCTACTTCTCTTTGTCGAGTCGAGTTAAGCGGTACTCCCCTTGAGCCCAAGAAATCTGCCAAACCCTTGCGGTTTCTGCCTGAGCAACTCGAGACAGATTCAACCCAGCAAGAGTTATCCATGTACCATTGGACAGTCTTTCGAATGCCCTCATCAAAGCTGACCATTGGCTCCCATGAGGTTTCCGATTGAATCTTTGCTGCGTCAATGGCGTAGCGGCGGTCGTGGCCGGGCCGATCAGTGACAAACTCGATCAAATCGGCACTCGGCCCGTGCGGCATACCTGGCCGCAGTTCATCGACTACTGCGCAGATCGTTTGCACGACTTCCAAATTGGATTGTTCCGCATTGCCACCAATGTTGTAAACTTCGCCGATACGTCCTTGCTTCCATATTTCGATCAGTGCGTCGCAGTGGTCCGTCACAAACAGCCAGTCGCGTACATTCGCCCCGTCGCCGTAGACTGGGAGTGGCTTACCTTCTATCGCATTAAGCGTCATCAAAGGAATCAACTTTTCTGGGAATTGAAAAGGTCCATAGTTGTTCGAACAATTGCTAATCAGTGTGGGGAGTCCATAGGTCTCTCGATATGCCCGCACGAAGTGGTCTGAGGCTGCCTTGGATGCCGAGTAAGGTGAGTTGGGCTGGTAGCGTGTTTCTTCGGTAAACCTTCCGTTGGGGCCTAGCGAACCATAGACTTCGTCAGTGGAAACGTGAATAAATCGGAAATCCAACTGGCGCGATGGAGCCAGACTGTTCCAGTAATCCAACGTGTTACCCAGCAAATTGGCAGTGCCAACAACGTTCGTCTGGATGAATTCGTTCGGCGAATCGATAGAACGGTCTACATGTGACTCGGCCGCAAAATTGAAGACGCACTGAGGCTGGTGCCTCATAAGCAATGTTCGGACGAGCGCGTTGTCGCCAATATCGCCGCGCTGAAACTGATAACGGTCCGTGCTGCCCAAGTCTTCCAATGAAGCAGGGTTGCCGGCGTAAGTCAGGAAGTCGAGATTTACCACCATGGCCTCAGGGTATCGGCTCATGAATCGCCGAATAAAGTTGGAGCCTATGAAACCTGACCCGCCAGTGACCAGCGCGACGAAGGTGGATGGATCGATGTGAGAGCTTGGCATGTCGTGGTAGATTCGCTTCGTCTCTGCGTCGCCAGCGTCCGACTAGGCGTCTTTGCACGCGGCCCAGGGATTCAATCCTCAGGGATAATGGAGCGTCGCGGAATTTTGCGGAACAACGATAAACGACTGATTATACTTCAAAGGTAGCCTTGAATTGCACGAAAATTGCCAGATTTGCCTCAAAGTCCCGTCTATGACAGCGACCTCTCCTCAGCTCGGCCAAGTGCAAGAGACACTGTTAATCCCACTTTACTTCCGTGCTGTCGAGTCACAACGGCCGGATGCGATCATCACCGACTCCTATGCTGTGGAAATCGTCGAAGCCCTCGACTATGACTTCGCAAAATTTAACCACGCTTGGAAGGTGCAGTTGGATGTCGCCATAAGAACCGAAATTTTTGATCGATTGACCAAAGAATTTTTGACGGCACACCCTTCGAGCATAGTCGTCAATTTGGGGGCTGGATTAGATGGGCGTTTTCTGCGGCTAGATAATGGCCGTGTACGATGGCTTGACCTCGACCTGCCTGATGCGATAGCTCTGAGGAGGCAATTTTACACGGAATCCGAAAGGAATCAATTTCTTGCCCTGTCGGTTCTCGATACCGCTTGGATTGATGCACTCGCAGTTCGAGAAAGCGATTCGGTGCTACTACTTGCTGAGGGGCTGTTCTGCTATTTCACAGAAGCTGAACTCAAATCTCTGTTGCGATCGCTTGTTGATCGCTTGCCTGACGCACAGCTTGTGTTTCAGTCTATTTCTCCTGAATTTGTCCAACAGCAGCACCGAGTACCGGCGATCAATAGCACACAAGCGGTATTCCGTTGGGGAATAGAATCGGGCCGTGAACTGGAGAGTTGGGACTCGAGAATCAAGTTTATCGACGAATGGGCATTCATCGACCAGCATCCAGCACGTTGGGGCCTATTGCGACTGGCCCGCTACTGGCCACCCGCCTATAAGAAAATTCGTGACGTAATGAAAATCTCGCATCTCCGTTTTCGCCATTCCTGACGAAGGTACGCCTAGCTGTAAGCCAGCAGGTTCAAACTGGTACAGCCTCGATAATCGTCGCATCACGAATCGTAGTCCTGAGGACTCGTGTGCGTTTGAAATTTGCTTGAGCTAAGAGTGCGTCGAATTCATCGAGAGTGCGCATCCCACCGCCTTCTTCTATCAGCAATTCCACATCAAGTAGCTTCACAAGCCGATCCGTCCCGTTGGCCGGTTGGATTACGGCGTCGATCACCATGAGTGTGCCTTCGACGGGTATCGCTTCACGAATGCTCAGTAGTATCTGCACGACGCTTTGATCGTTCCAGTCGCGGAGCGAGTGTTTACTGATGTACAGATCAGCCCCGACGGGCACAGCTTCCAGGAAGTTACCTGAGACACCTTTACAACGATTTTGTAGCCCCGCGCTTGCAATGAGGGAGCGAGTTTCCGGAATCGTCTCTGCCGAATCGAACACCGTTGCCTCGATCTTTGGATGCCTCTTGAGAATTTCAATCGCCAATGCCCCGCGACCTCCACCCACATCGACTAACTTACGAAATCGCCCGAATTCACCAACAGCAGCTAACTCGGCGACCTGCTGCTGCGTGAATAAATCCATAGCCTTTATGAAATTATCGCTAGCCTGAGGGTTGTCCCGGTAGTAGTCCCAAGACGACTTACCATGGACGATTTCGAATCCGCTCCGCCCCGTTTGAACCGCTTCTAGCATAGCCGTGGTCGCCAGCCAACCTTCCTCCCCCATCTTGATCGCCCAGTAGCGCATCGAGTCGTCCGCATCGCTGAGTAATTGGCAGGCACGTGGCGTAATTCGGAAACGTCCCCGTTGATCTTCTGAGAAGACTCGAAAGCTGGCCAGCGCTCTTAATACTCGGTGAAGCGACTGCTCATGGCAATCGGTCAGTTGCGCCAACTCTTTGCAAGTTTTTGGGCTCTCGTCCAACAGATCGGCAATACCGAGCTTCGCTGCGACATACAAGCAGCGGGACAACCACATGGAATGGAGCATCCAAAAAACATTGGGGTACCACGGCCCTGGCCAGAAATAGTCGATGCAACGGGCCACCAGTTGGCGTAGATTCTGAAGGCGAATCACTATCTCACCTCCGTCGAGCTCGTTGGAACATTCAGTGATCCGGCCCGAACGATTGCCGAGGTGTGGAGCCAGTAGCCAAGTAGCCCCGCGTAAGTTCCCGTCCAGCCAATAGCCCATAGGGTGGAAAGCTGCGAACCAGGGAACGCAAGCCGGCCAACTGACGCGATTGAGAAAGCGACAACCAGCGCAGTTAGACCACGCACGATGCCAGTTCGCCAAGCTGTCAGCGCCCAAGGCTGCCCTACATCAACGGGAGGCAAAACCTTGCCCGCTCGACGTTCTCGCACGGAATTGAAGTAGCCGAAAAATGTCGTCAATGTCGCACAAAAGAAAGCGATAGCAATCCACACCTTGGATAACGAATGGGCTCCGTACCAAGGCACTTCAGACTGGGAACCAAACAACCACCAAACCACCGTCGCATTGATGAAAAAGTTGATCGCAAAATCGCATGGCCCCGCAATCGTGTAGGCGTAGCGATTGGTAGAGAGCGGTTTGGCTTTCGACATGAGTGGTTGATCTTTCTAACGCCACAAATCAGACGTGAATTGCTGAGCCGCCATCTACGGTTACTGTCTCTCCCTGCACGAGATCGCTCAACGGGCTCGCGAGAAAGGTCACCACATTCGCCACATCCAACGGCAACAGCACACGCTCACCAATCATGGTTTTTTCCGTTCGTCCAGCGAACATTTTGCCGGTGCGGTCCATCATCCTTGTCGAATCGGTTTCGACGAGACCCGCCTTAACCACGTTGATATTTACTCCGCGGTCGCCGACCTCCAGAGTAAGATGACGCGCGAGACTTTCCAGCGCAGCCTTTGAGCTGCCCACAAGTCCATACATGGGTAGTGCCATGTGAGACCCATGGCTAGAGATGGCCACGACTTTCGCACGCCCGTCGGCCCGCTCCAGTAGCGGCATCGAGGCTTTAAGCAGCATGATTAGAGGCAAAGCATTGGTTGCCATTGCGGACTCGAAATGCTGTGGAGTGGAATCCAATAACGGGCGAAAACCTCCAGATGCCGCGTTGCTGACAATGATGTCAAGTTGCCCAATTTCTCGCGAGATGAACTCCATCATTTCGAGAATGTCGTCTTCCTCGCTGATATCTGCTCTGATAACCCACGCACGCCGTCTCATCGAAACAATGCGTTCCGCTACACCCGTAGCCGCCGAAGCAGAGGTAACGTAATTCAATATGACATCCGCGCCTGCTTCTGCCAGTCGCTCCGCTGTTGCTTCACCGATACCGCGAGAGCTGCCCGTTACCAGTGCTACTTTGCCAGTAAGATCTATCATTGATAAATTCCCTTGGAGTCTCAACCAACACAGGTTGCTTTTATTAACCTGTCGTTGCGTGTTCAATTATGATTGGCAACCAAAGCGTCGCCATTGTTTTCATCTGTTTTTTTGCTGACATATTCTTGAAACTGAAAGATACGTTCCTCGCGAGTCGAGATCAGCCCTCCGACTGGCGAGTCGGGCGCCGCCAGACCTCGTCGCACT
This sequence comes from Bythopirellula sp., assembly GCA_965230685.1. Lineage (GTDB taxonomy): Bacteria > Planctomycetota > Planctomycetia > Pirellulales > Lacipirellulaceae > Bythopirellula. The sequence goes on along the minus strand of CBDDLO010000002.1, from coordinate 4,597,169 downwards.
GCCGGTAAAATTGCGGCATCCTCATCCAAAACACGTTGGAAGAATCGACGCCCCCAGAGTCGCATTGCCTGAGCGATCAGAAGAGTAGTCGGTCTCGAGTCGGTACCTCGATAGTGGAAAAATCGCCAGTGGTTTGTGCATGATCGATGATCGCTTGGATGAGCCGCTTGCACCCACGTGTGCAGGCCCATTCGGACGAAGAGTTGGTGGGGAAAACAATGAAACACTTCGATTCCGGGCGGTGGTTCCATTCCAAGTAACCGGTAGAATCGCAGCCCCCAGCGGCCCAGAAACGAATTCGTAGTGGGTACTTCCTCACGATAGAGAGTCCATTTATCCGTTAATTCATGATGGCATATTTTTTCTTGGGGGAACTGCGTAAAAGTCTGACTGTGCACCTCAGAGACATGGTAGTTTTCAATCACGTTTTCAATAAGCAGCTTCCAATCTCCCTCGAATTTCTGTTCCGTAGCCAGAGTCAGTCGCCATTCGGAGGAAAACCACTGCTCACACATACTGTAGCCGGGACCGAGAAAATCTTTCAGGCTTGGCGCACTCGCATCAAGGTTCACAAAGATCAAATCGCCAACGCAAGCGGTTTGATATTTTCTCAGACGGGCAAGGTCGCGACTAAGGGGACGAAAGCTGTTCGAGTCGGGGATACGCTGCGTTTCACCTGCGGTGTTGTACTGCCAGCCGTGATATTGGCACTTGAGATGCTCAGCATGCCCGCATGGCTTGTCCGAGATCAGCGAATATCGGTGCGCACAGACATTGAGAAATGTGTGATAGTCCCCCTCACTTTGCCAAACAATTAGAGGGTGATCAAGAAGTGTCAGTGTGCGGTATTGTTGCTCTTGAAACTCGCTTCTCAACCCCACAAAATGCCAAGCAGAGCGAAAGAGCGAGCTCTTCTCGCGTCGAAACTGTTCAGCTGATTCGTACTGATTATTGCGTAGCAATTGCGGCTGATGCGTTTGGTTAACGAACATGAGATTCTTTCTGCTAGTTCGTAGGCGCAATAGGGTAAGTAGGCATTTGCGTTGCGATGGCCATCACATGATCATAGAAACGGTCAATTCGCACTTCAAAACGCTCCGCCCCCGCTTGGACATGTAAATCCAGCGGATTCTCGCGGCTCGCTACCGAAACATGAAAACGCAGCGGAGCGAATTTGCTTACCAGCTTTGATGCTTTGAAAGCTGCTTCCTTCGCAGCCCAGCAACAGGCGATCCTCTCAGAACACTCCAGGTCGAGGCGGCGCCTTTCTAGTGCAGTAAACCACGCTTGCATGAAACTGTGCGGGCGGTTTTCGACTCGCACCAAGTCAACTCCCACTCGCCCAGCAGGATCAAAGCAGACAGCTGCAGCCGCCAATTGACTCGTGTGACTAATAGACAATGAGAATCGCTGTTCGATGCCCTTGTATCTTATTATTGGTGATACTTGCTGGCATAATTTATTACGGGAACGCAAAATTAAATCCTGGGCGTTAGCCTCTTCCCAGTGACGCATTAGGAGTTGCTTGGCGACACGGCGGCCCGCCACAAAGCTACTCCGCGAGCGTTGGTTGCGCATTGATGCAAATTTGACTGACTCTTCAGGAGCTAGCCATCCTCGGTAGTTGTCAGCTTCCGTTCGACTGATGCGATCAAATCGCCAGTAAATTCGCGTCTTACTGTCAATCATGGTGCTCACGACGCAGCTCCATTGACAATAGCCGCATGGTAACCTTTGGCCTGTAGAATTAGATCGCCAGTTGCGCCTCGAATTTGAAAGTCGAAACAAGCATTTTCTTCTCTAACCTCGCGTACATTGAAATGACATTGGCACAGCTCTGCATCAAGCGGCGATCGCTGTATTCGCAAGTTGTCGATACTTAATGGGACTGTAAAAGCTTGTGGACGCTGCACGTAGACATAAATTCCGCAGCTAAACAGAGCCGCATCGAGCAGCGGCGCGGGTATTTGCCATGGTCCCTTGCGATGAGGACCGCCGAACTCCGCCTCGGGAGTCGGCTGCAACACAGACCATCCTTCGTGATCGCCCATGCTGGAACTCTTGAGGCAACGAAAGCAAGGGCCATGGTAGAGGAGGGCCGACTCATCGAAGTACCATGCGGGTTTGTAACTTTCTGCTGCAGGCGCTTGCCGATTCACATTCCCTGCAGGCATTTTAGCCTTTCGAACCTTGCCTGTCATATGAACGCGGTTAGCCTGAACGAGCTGCCCTCTACGATTGTGAAAATCCGCCACGAGTTGATACTCTGTTAGCCCGGCGCTTACTGACTGCTCAACCCTCGCTGAAATTTGAGCATCGGTGAAAAATCGGAGTGGTTTTTCAACTCGAAAGTTTACTATCTCAAACGGATGTGACAGCCCCTCCTGATCGCATGCAGCCTCTACTAGCGCTTCGATCCCTACAACAAACGGCAATAAAGGGCGGCCCTTGTAGCGATGCTCTCGAAGAAAAGGGTCTTCGACCGGATCTAACTTGATATTCCAATGATTCGACCTGGAGTTGGTTTTCTTGTTCGAGCAAATCAAAGGAAATGCTGGCTCAGACTGCTTTTCCGTCTCATCTGCAAACTGTGTGAACACGACTTCACTTTCGGGTAATCCATGGCGAAGCTCAGCGCGAAGGTGCTGATAGACTTCGTTGACCGTCATGGTGGCGGTATTTGTAATTGCGGACGGGCCAAAACTTTGCGGCCGTGTCATCATGCCGAATCCTTCGATGGCACTCCAGTGAAACGTTGCCGCAAGGCATTCTCCGCGGTGGTGGCGAAACCAGCCGACAAGTTTTGCTAGTGCTTCGTTCGCCATAGCATAGTCGGACCCACCATTAACCCCTTCACGACCACCCACTGACCCAAAAGCGAGGAAATGTTTGAGTGGATCGGATTGGGTAAGCTGCATGAGATGAAGAGCGCCTAGCAGCTTGCTGCCTAAACTGGCCTCAAGCTGTGGCCTAGTGATGGATTCGACGCGCCCCGTATGACGCACAGCAGCACCATGAAGAATACCATTGATCGCTCCGGTAGTATTTCGAATTTCCTCTAGTACATCCGACAGTGCGCGAGAATCTGAAACATCGCAAGTGTGGTAGGTAGCCGTAACGCCAATTTGCTTGAGAGCGGCAAGATTTTCATAAATTTCGATATCCGCTTGGACTCGCTGCCACGCCTGTGTAGGGGACTTTCGCGCTGCGATCATATCGCGTGTGATTTTTTTCTTGTAAGCAGCCAACTCCTCAGGTGTATAGTTTCTCCAGAGTGCATCTTCACGCGGTTCGGGAGCGCGCCCGAGCAGATGCAGATTCAATTGATAGTCTTTCGCCAAATACTGGGCAATCTGTGCTGTAACACCCCGAGCACCACCGGTTACTAGCCAAACCTCTCCGGGCTGTGGAGTGTGTGCTCCACCTTCGGAAAGCTCAGCCCGAACTGTTGTCACTGACTGCCGATCCCCACAAGCGTAAGAGACTTCTACTTCGTCACTCTTTATCGCCAGTTCGCGTAATAGCCTCTGCGCTGCCTGTTTCGCGTTTATCGAGTCAGAGCAGTCAATCACCTTGGCTTCTACCGACCGCGTCCCCGTGCGCTCCGCCTCGACTCTAAGAGATTTCAATAGACCCCCGAGTCCACCATGATCCGGTGCGACTGGAAGCTGTTGTACGCCAAAGTCGCCGCCCAAGTTCACAACGGCCGCGACAGTTACATCACGTGCATCATTGCTCAACAACTTGAGCCATTTTTGAACCGCCTGAAACTGAAGAGAAACTGCTCTTGCACTCCCGTTCTGCAACAGGTACTGAGGAGATGCTTCCGGCATCACAAATATATGCCGTATGAACTCTTCTTGGTGGACATGCTCTAACCTCGCTAGGTCATCCTCGGAAGATTCCCGGAACTGGAAAACCCTTGCTCCTAAACTTTCCAATTCTTGCTTTAGAGCGGTGGCGCGCGGCCCTGTGCCCCAAATCGCGCAAGCCCCCTGCGGACTAAAACAGACATCGCTGGGCAATGGCTCTAAATCCGCCAATCGCAACACTGCACGTTTAATGCTGGATGCGGGTGTGATGCGTAGTTTGGTTTGCTGAGATTCTCGTGACGGTGAACGTGGCGAGGGCACAGGATCAGGGAAGAATCGCTTGTAATATTGCCAATCGGTGATCAAAACCTCCGATTCCGACAAACCACTCAAAATTTCTTGAATCAGGTGTTCTGCGCCCTCCTTAGTGGGCATATAGCGAATACCGTGTAGGTCCTTGATGTGTTTAGATTCAGGGCGAACCGCCATCCCCACTTCGTCCCAGGAGTGCCAGGCAAACAGAGTTGATCGGCAATCGGGTCGTTCAGTTCTCAGCTTGCCGATCAATTTCGCGAGCAGTTCATTCGCCATGCAATAGTCAGTTTGCCCCAGCCCGCCAAAGCGACCACTGATCGAGCCAAAGGCTAGAAAGTATCGCAGCGGATCGGCACGAGTTGCTTGAAACAGATTCACTGCTCCATCGACTTTGACTGCCAAGGTACGTTGCACTCGCTCGCGTTGCTTTTTCGAAAACTGACAGGCTGACTCGTAACCCGCTCCGTGAATTACTCCATGGATTGGTCCATCAGTCCGGCGAATCTCGGCTAGGACCCGCTCGATTTCTTGGGCATCGGAAACGTCGCAACAATGATACTCAGCACTGACTCCGGCCTGTTGCAGACTACGCAAATTTCGCAGTGCTTCCATGGCTCTTTCTACACGCTCCCAAGCGCGAATGGGTGGCTCTCCCTCTCGTCGCTGCGATCGCATGACCTCGGTTTTGAGCTGCTTGAGTTGCTCGGCATTGAATTCAAGGTAACTCGGCTTGGCCTCATCCAAGGTTGTAGTGCCGAGCAAGTGGAGCCGCAAACCGAAACGTTGTCCCAGTTCCCTCGCAACCACGGACGTTACTCCACGCGCACCTCCGGTCACCACCCATGTTCCCGTTGGTTCGTTCTCAGTCTCAGGGTCTTCAACAAGTGGTGTGATTATCGGTCTCACGACATGACGAACACCGGAACGATAGGCAATTTCGCACTCCTGATCGTCCGATGCGATTTCGGATAAGACCTTCTCGGGCTCAGCTTCCAGTGGCATTGAGCTATCAAAGTCCAAAACCCGCACCTTAAAAGATGACTTAATTGAGCGCGCAAACTCGACATGCATCGCTTTGAGCAATCCGCATAGCGCTCCTCCCTGCCATGCGCCCGGCTCGCCACGGAAACCGAACTCGCCACCAAGTCGAACGACTCCAGCGATTGCAGCTTGGTCGAGAAGCTTACTCTCCAGAACAAGACGCATCCACTGTTGACACAGGGCGTAGACGCATAGGACTTGCCCCTCACGGACTTCCTTCCACGTGTCAGCCACGGACAGATCTGAGGAAGCATCTGGTTCTGGCGACAGCACAATTAGCCGCGGAAAGGTTTCCGCTTTCCAAGCAGATTCCAAGTCGAGAATCGCACTCGAAGCCGATTGGCTGAAAGAAATTGTGAGAACAGAGCTTCCCTGTGATTTCAAGTGGCGACACATCGTCTCAGCACGAGGGCCCTCACCCAATACAATGGTGCCTACCGGTTTCAGTGACTCCGGCGACTGGGACTCTTCAAGTGGCCAAGGCAAGGTTTGCATAAGAAATCGCTGGCATATGTGCTTGCGGTTTCCCAGGGGTGGTCCATCAGCCACCGAGTTGGCCCGATCAATAAAAATGTTCCAATCGGGTTTAGGAGTAGTTGCTGAAGGCTCTAAAGCGGGCACTTCCTTAGAATCACGTCGTGCCACTTTCTCCCGATGAGATCCCACTGCGGCCTCTGCTGCTCTTCGCTGCCAAGCCTCTCCAAAAATCGCACTTAGGTCAATTCGTCTGTATTCATCCACGTCGCCGAAGGGTTCGTAGGGTGCGTACCATACCGCGTCATTGTCAGGCTGCATGACAACACTCAGCTGGTTGTCTACTCGGCGCACCGTGTTCATCGTCGGGTGCAAGACATCGCGTTGCCGGGTTTGGTCAAAGCGGTCTCGCAAGGCTCGTTTGGCTACAGCCAATCGCGCTGCCTGCCCTTTAGATTGTTGATGTAGTAGTTTCTCTAATCGCTGGAATCTCGCGCAAGAGTGGCTTGGCGCGGACTTATCATCCCCATTCAAACGGCTGTGATTTGAAGCTGTGATTGTGCCACCAACCTGCCCCTGCGTTACTTCTCCTCTATCACACTCGGCATAGGTTGCTTGGCCCGTAGCAGCATCGCTGATGCAGAGATTCCAGGCTCCTGTGCCACGTTGTTTGCGGAGAATTTCCATCGCTGAATTAAGGTCAGTAGCGCGTCGCAGGATTCGTTTCACGATCAGTGCATGCAGCAGACCGGGGCTTTTGATCCCCGAGGTATTGCCGTCCAGAAGTTGGGCGCTGGTGACAGCGATCCCCTGGGAATTGATGCCATTGATCCCACCTAGCAGACCGTCCGCGGCGAAAGTTACGTAGGCGAGCCCTTCCGACGGAGTCCGCACCTGCACACTTCGCGAAATACAATCCTCTAGCACCAGACCGAGCGGGAGGTCTTCGTTGGCACCGTGAAGCAACTCGCTGCTGGTCGCGTCTGTCGGACAGTCGACAAAGTGAGTGCAACCTCCTGCTAAGTCGGGATAGACCCGTATGTTGAGCGCAGCCAGCGATTCGACCGAAGTTCCGACCGCGTCGGCAACTCCTTGCAGCTCATCCCATTCGTCATCTCCAAATAAATCGTCAATCCAGGCTGTGGCCTCATCAAGCGCAGGAACAGCCTTTTTGCAGCTACCACTTTGGTCAGCGCAGCGCCGCAAGACTCGACGTATTTTCTCCCGTCGCGCGCGACCTAGTTGCCAACCCATCTCGTACGCTGAGCCTTCGAGACGCAGCAAATCGTCGTGATCTTCGGTTGTTGCATCGTGGTGGGCTGGCTTTGCCACCGCTGTGCCGAGAGGTGGTGTTGGCTCTTGAGTTTGTTTCAACGGTTCCACAGCGGGTGGGAACTCAATTTCTTGCGAGGGAATCGCTGGAGTGTCTATGCGCAGGGCTAAGAGTGCTGCTTGCACCGTGGAGAGTTGTTCGAGAGCGTCTCGTTTGCGGTGGTTCACTGGTACGACCAGTGCTCTGTCATTAGCAAGAATTTCTCTGTTAAGTTGGCTAAGCACCTGAGAAGGTCCCACTTCAATGATGAGCTGCACTCCCTCGTGAGCGAGTTGGCGAATTGCGTCGAGATAGAGCACGGGACTAACAAGTTGCTTCACCAAGGTGTGGCGTATCTCGTGCGGGTCAGCCAGGTAGCGGCCACTAACGGTACTTAGCAGGGGTACGCGGACCGGCGAAACTGGCAAATCAGCCAGCTGATTTGCAAAATGCGACTCAGCAGGTTGCATGAGTGGCGTGTGGAAAGGCCGCGGCACCTTCAATTCACGCATTGAATGGCCGTGTTTTTTCAGCAGCCGCGACAGCTCGACAATCCCCTGCTCAGTTCCTGCCACAACGGTTTGCCGTGGAGAGTTGTAGTTTGAAGCAAAGATCGGCGCGTCAACTTGTTCGATCAGCGACAGTAGGTTTGCTCTAGGCAGAGTAACGGAAGCCATCTTGCCTTGAATTTTTGCGCATTGCGTAATTGCTTGGCAGCGGGCGTAGGTCGCAGCGGCAGCCGTTTCGAGTGTCCAGGCATCGGCTGCGAGCAATGCCACTAGCTCGCCATAGCTATGTCCCACAACTCGATCGGGAGCAACACCCAAGTCCCGCAAACATCCGAGCAAAATCGCATCCGCCGCCAACATCGCGAGCTGGGTATGCCAGACATCCTTACCAAGTCCCGTATCTTCACTCCAGGCAAGTTCAGAAAACCTGGGCCAACCTGAGGCTGAGAACAAGCGGTCGACTTCTATCAGCGATTGCCGCGCCGGCGCATGGCTCGAAATCAGATCGCGCAACATCCCCAAGTATTGAGACCCTTGACCTGGAAATACAAAAGCAATCAGCGGTTTGCGTGCTGCTGCTTCGGCGCAAAAAATCCCCTTCTGCTGCAACGATGCATGGTAGAGGGGTTGCTCGACGCGGGAAGCGGCCAATCGACATTGGTCAACATAATGATCTTTGTCACGCGCGGCAAAAGCGAGTCGCCACCGAGTTGGTTGGCCATCGCCTCTCTCCGATCCTTGCTGAAAGTCACTCGAGGGTGCTTTCGCTTCAGTGGAGAGTACCAGGGCTAGCTCTGTCAGAGTTTCCGCGTCAAAGCGATAAAGGTTGGCTACATTCGTAGCCTGCGGCTTGATCAAGGTGGGCTTTACAAGTTTTGGAACCTCTTTTTCGAGCGTGATATGATAGGTCAAATCGTTCTGTCGAGACGGCCATACATAGGCGGACCCCGCCTCGCAATCTAGCAAACTGCTAGTCGCTTTCAACAGAGAGACCATCCCCGAGCCACCCCCGAGATCGCCAAATTGACTAACCGCGTTGCCCCGGTGCGGTGGTGGTTCCTTGACGCTCGGCTCGGTGGATTCGAGGGCAAAGCGGAATTCCTTCTCCTCGCCACCACTACCCTCGATCAATCTGATTGAGGAATTTGAGGTTGTCTGTAGGCTAGCTCGTTGGATGGCCTTTTGAAGCGAGCGTTTGGGATCATCAGCCCGAGCATGCGTCAAGCTGCTGATTGTGGCGAGTACTGGATTGCCATCGCGTTGCGCATTTGAAAGCCGTTTGAGCAGGAAGACGCTCACACCCTCGCCAGGCACAACGGCATCTGGTGCGAGCGAACTTATCTTGGTTTCTGGAGTAATTTTTTCCCGGAGAGACAGTTCTTCAAAGTCAGGCATACCCAATGCTCTTTGCCCCCCCACGCAAATCATCATGTCGGTTTGCCCCGACAGGAGGTTTTGCAGACAGATTTCCAAAGCCACTTGGGAGGAAACGCAGCCTGCATCGACCGCCGCTGCGCCTCCCATCAGATCGAACGTCTTGGTAATGCGTGAAGCCAGAGTGCTAGTGGTGAAACTGCCCGTTTCATCGAGAAGAGCGGGCATTCGTTCCAACACTAAATTGCTAAATTGGTCGGCGACTCTCGTGATTTCCTCGTCCGGTACATTTCGCGAGCGGAGTACTTCGTTAAGCGTTTTACGAAACTCGGGTAGACGTATACCTATCTGCAGTTGCGTTGCAAACTCACCCGTAAACTGCGAGCCGACAATGCAACCCGTGCGCTTGCGATCCCACTCCTTGACGTGCAATCCAGCTTGATCTAGTGCCGCATCGACCGCGTCGAGCATCATAAATTGCAAAGGGTCCGCCCCTGCAACTTGCTTGGGTGGAATCTTGTGCTTTCGCCAATCGTATTTGTAGTCCTGGATGAAACCACCCCAGCGGGTAGCACTGCGGTAAGTCTGAGGCCCCGTGGGAGAAAAATACCGCTTCGGATCCCATCGCTCGGGGGCTACCATGCTGCGACAGTCAGAATTGTTGAGAACCACTTCCGCGAATTGCTCCCAGGTTCTTGCACCAGGTAGAATCGCCCCTACCCCGATGATGGCGATGGGCTCTCTTTCCGTTAGGAGGGGTACTGAGACGGCGACTTGCTTGGCCGTATTGTGCTGGTACTCGTCGACAACAATGTGTGCATTGAGCCCACCAATCCCGAACGAGTTGACTGCCGCCCGTCGCGGTCCGCCGTCTGCAGGAGCAGCAAAAGGGGTTGTTTGTTGCGGCACGAAGAGCGGGACGTTCTCCCAGTTGATCTTTGGATTGAGTTGCTCGATACCAATGCTCGCGGGAATCTCACGGTGCTGCAGAGACAGGACCGCCTTGAGCAATCCTGCGGCTCCTGCTGTCTCTAGAGTGTGGCCAATGTTTCCCTTAACGCTCCCCACGGGAATCTTGATACCCGATGGAACCTCATCTTTTAAGACTTCTGCCAAGGCGGAAAGTTCAGTCTCGTCTCCTACTTGCGTGGAAGTCGCGTGAGCTTCGATCATCCCCAGACGACTCATTTCCAGCGAGCTACCATAGCAGCGTCGCACGGCTTCTATTTGTCCTTCCTTACGAGGCGCCCACAAGCTCTTGCCCCGTCCGTCGGAAGAAATGCCCACGCCGCGTACTACGGCCATAATGCGATCCCGATTGCTCAATGCCTTGTCGAGAGTTTTTAGTACAAATACGACGCAGCCTTCCGCGGCAATCAGGCCATCGGCATTGGCGTCGAAAGGCCGAGAACCGGTCGCACTTGCCGATTGCGCTTTCGAGAACAGCACCAAACTATCAAATTTACAATGCGACGCTCCCCCTACGATCGCCATATCCACTTGGCCAAGTTGTAAAGCTCGCACTCCCATTCCAAATGCCATCAGTGATGAAGCACAGGCCGCATTGATGGATGCGTAAGGGCCATCTAGTCCAAAGGCGTGCGATACCAATCGTGCCGCCTCGTGCGAACCCAAGTTGGGGCCACCTTTTGCGTCGCGATGAGGATTGGCCGCACGGACGCGGTGGACAATCTCTTGAATAGCATGTTCGTGCTCGTGAGTGGAATTTGCAAATTCTGGTAGCTCCTTAAGCCATTGTGCCGTTGTTTCAACCATGGTCGAATAACGAAGCTGGCCTGAAACACCAGAGCCACGTGAATGCCCAACGTAAACGCCAGCGTGGCGAGACTTGAGAGCCAGCGGGTCCTGCCCTCCATTGCGGAGGGCGTCAGCGGCTATCGAACACAAACTCAAATGTGAAGGGTCCGCATTGCGAATGACGTCTTCCGTGAGCGGAACCCTTCGCGAATCGAACGGCACGTCCTCAATGATTCCGGCAAGTGAAGAATAGGTCTTTCCTACCACTCCTTTGTCGGGCGAATAGTAGAGCCTACGATCCAGCCGGCTGGGCGGTAGCTCACGAATGGCCGATCGACCCGTTCGTATCAGCTTCCAATAAGCTTCGACATCCGGGGCTCCCGGTAGACGACAGGCCATCCCAACAATAGCAATCGGAATTTCTAGACAAGCAGACATAGATCATCGCAGAAATCAGGAAGAGCAATCAGCGCGGTTTAGCATTCTCGGCTAGGTATTGCAGGACGTGCTGCAAATCAGGAAATTCGTCCAGAGACAGCTGCTCGTTGATTTCAACATCGAAATATTCTCGAAGCTCACCGAACATCTGCGCTTTTTTGATACTATCGATTCCCAGGTCTGCTTCGAGATCGGCGTCCAACTCCACCATTTCGGGCGGATAGCCAGTCTGCTCGACAACAAAGTTCACCAAGAAGTCCGCCATTTCGGCTTGGCTCAGAGCGGTCGTCGACGAGGGCAAGATGGGCGATAGAAACTCGACGGGCTTGCTCGACGCATTGGTGCCTCCATCGGATTGAGTCGTCATGCGCGTCGATCCTGAGAAGCCTTCAGCTAGGGTGGACGCAACTTGCCCATGTTGGAGAAACTTGCTTACATGCTCCAGCGTTGGAAAATCATCCAGCGACAACTGCTCGTTGATCTCAACATCGAAATACTCACGTAACTCGCCGAAGAGCTGAGCCTTCTTAATACTGTCGATACCAAGATCCGCCTCGAGGTCGGCATCGAGTTCCACCATTTCTGGAGGGTAGCCGGTCTGTTCGACCACGAAATTCACTAAGAAGTTTGCTAACTCGTCCTCGCTCAAGAGACTATTTCCGGGCGGCAGAGACTCGATTTCGTGTGCATGCCCGTTGAGCTGGGCAGGAGAAGCCAACGTTGTCGGCAAGTCTGATCTTGTTGACGCTGAAGTCACATCAGACGAGAGATCTGCCTCATCGCTCCCGGAGATAAAATCCCGGACATGTTCCAGTGTTGGAAAATCATCCAACGAAAGCTGTTCGTCGACTTGGAGATCGAAGTATTCACGGAGTTCCCCGAAGAGTTGAGCTTTCTTGATACTGTCAATGCCGAGATCAGCTTCTAGGTCGGCGTCTAGTTCAACCATTTCAGGCGGGTATCCCGTCTGCTCAACCACGAAGTTCACCAAGAACTCCGCCAACTCCTGTTCGCCGAGCGTTGCCTCGGGCGATGGCTCAAGATTCTCGTTCGCCACTGGCACCGGTCGCGCGATTTGGTTTCGGGGTGCGCTTTTCGAGTGCTCGAACTGTAGTCGCTTCTTGCGGCGCATGGTCGCGTCGAAATGAACAATTTGAAACCCTGGCGTCTTCATTTCGATGGGAGCTCCTCGTTGCAGAACTACGTGGTAGTGAACATCGTTTACGCTACCGGAATGGACACCGGCAAAGCAGCGACCTGCCGAATCAAAGGCCTGCAGACTTACTGGCTGAGACTTGGCAGATAAAGCACTAGACTGACGCGCTAGCTGAGTGCGCGGTGTGTTCAGTCCAACATTGGGGAACGCTTCCCTACGTTCGAGTTCGACGGTCGCTCGTAAAAGTGAAGCCAGACCCGAGGCCCCTGACAGATGACCGACTTGAGGCACTATGGAGCCAAGCCACGCAGGGTGCTTTCTACCGAAGCCTTCCAATACTTCGCGCAGTCCCATGAAGACTTGCTCGTCGAGAATACTTCGGCCAGTTCCACTCAGCTCCACACTTCCAACGGTTTCGGGCCTGACTGACTCATGATCAAGAGCGCGTAGGGCCGCAGTTCGGGCTGTTCTAGCCAGATGCTGTGATTCGCCTACCGTCGCCGCTCCGATACCCATGATCGTTCCAACAATCGGATCGCCATCACGCTCTGCATCGGAAAGCCGCTTGAGCAGCAGTGCGACACTGCCCTCGCCCGGCAAGCAACCATCGGACTGGCTATCAAAAGGCGATCTTGGCGAGGAGCTGGCGAGCATGCTGGACTCTGCCCAGTCGCGGTATTTCACGGGCGACATGTCGCGCTGGCCCCCAACGCAAATCATCATCTCCGCATCACCGGCTACAAGTTGATGGCAGCAGCACTCCAGCGCAGCCAGTGAAGACGACATCCCCGCCTCCACTGCGGCAGCACCTCCCATCAGATTAAACGTTTTCGTGATTCGCGACGCTAAGCTGCTTGAAGAAAAGCTGCCAGTCTCATCAGTCAGCGCCGGCATCTCTTCCAAGAAGCTCGTCTCAAAACTCTTGCAGACCGCGTCGATCTCTATTGGAGTGACTCCCTGTTCCGCTAGCTGTTCTCGAACGCGCTCTTGAAACTCGGGCAACCTTAAGCCGAGCTGCAACTGGTAGGAAAAATCTCCGCCAAACAACGCCCCCACAACGACTCCGGTTCTTTGACGATTGAACTCGCGTTCACCGTATCCAGCCTCAACAAATGCCTGCTCGACCGCATCAAGGATCATGAACTGCAGAGGATTGGCAGTGGCGACCTGCTTAGGAGGGACACGATGACGTCGCCAGTCGTACTCGAAGTCGGTGACATAGCCGCCAGCCGAGAGATGCCTACCTTGCGGAGAGGTTGGATACAAATTCGGTGACCAACGCTCAGCGGGGACTTGCCCCAGTTTGGGGTCGCGTTGTGACTGCATGAGATCGACAAGCTCAGCCAAGTTCCCTGCCCCAGGCAAAATACAACCACGCCCAATCACTGCTATTGGCTCGGGCGGTACTTGATATCCTGGCCGCACTACCGTTGGTTGCTTGGCTTGGTGCGTATGCGAAAACTCCTCAACCACCAGATGCACATTCAGGCCGCCAATGCCAAAAGAGTTGACCGCTCCACGACGTGGTTGGCCGTCGGCGGGCTCTGCCCAGGGTGTCAGTTCCTTTGGCGCGTAAAAGGGCGAACTACGCCAATCGATCTTCGTGTTGGGCGTTTGCAACGAGGCAATCGGCGGAATCTCGCCGTGTTGCATAGCGAGAATCATTTTCAAGAGCCCCGCCGCACCAGCGGTTTCCAGCGTATGGCCAATGTTTGCTTTAACGCTACCCAGAGGGATCTTTTCACTTCGCCCCGGCTGAGAGGTGTGCTGCGGCGGCGACCACATGTCAGTCAGTGCATTGATTTCGGTCGCGTCACCAAGTTGGGTTGAGGTGGCGTGAGCTTCGAGATAACCAATTGAGCTGAGTCCAGGGCCACCGCGGTAGGCCCGACGGATCGCTTCAATTTGCCCCTCAGCGCGAGGCGCCCACAGGCTCTTTCCTTTTCCGTCAGAGGAAATCCCCATGCCCCCAAGCACTGCTTGGATGGGGTTCCCATCAGCCAGAGCCTGATCGAGTCGTTTTAGCACAAAAAGCACACACCCCTCGCCGACCACGAGACCGTCAGCCTCAGCATCAAGCGGTCGCGAGCCAGTGGCGCTCACGGATTGTGCTTGAGAAAAAACTCGCAGCGTTTCGGAGTGCAGGTAGGTTGCACCGCCCACGATAGCCATCTCAATCGCACCCAATTGCAGTGCTCTCACACCTTGCACTAGTGCCTGCATGGACGAGGCACAGGCGGCATTGAACGACATCGTCGGACCATCGACTCCCAGGCAACGTGCCACTCGCCATGCTGCTTGGTGCGCCGTGTTGGGGGGAGTTCTCTGCTGTCTGGCTTCAGCATACTTAGATCGCACGGCCGCAAGAATGGCTTCCGCCCTAGCCTCAGCTGACGAGCCAACAGCTTGTCGAAATTCAGTTGAACGGCTCAAGATCTGGGTCATCTCAGGAGCAAGATGATGAAAGGTGCGATCGGAAGTGCATCCACTGCTACGCGTGTGGCCCAGATAAACTCCAGTATTTGCGTAGACACCGTTCGATGGCGAGTGCAAGCCCGCGTGCTCCCATGCCTCCAGGGCTACTGCGCACAACAATAGGAAGGTTGGCTCTTTGCAATCGGCCAACGCGGGGACACGCCGCTGCAATTCCCATACAGCATCGTAAGAAATCGTCGCACCAAGCTTCGTATAGGTCTTTCCAAGTTGCCCCTTCCTAGGGTCAAAATGGAGCGACTGGTTCAATCTTTCTTTGGATAGCGGAGCTATGGCATGTTGGCCTGAACGAACCAATTTCCAAAATGCCTCGGGACTAGGAGCCCCGGGCAGCCGGCATGACAAGCCAATGACCGCTACAGGAATTTGCTCGGGGGAGAACGTCATACGGCGGCGGTCTCCCGATTCGCAGCATAGGCGAGCTGCTGTAGTATCATTGCGGCATTTCGCAAATGAGGAGACTTGCCCTCAATGAGCAACCGACCGGTTTGGAGTGCTAGTTGTAGAGACTCTGGATCGTCCCAGAGCGTACCGAGCGTTTCCGTGTTCATGTAAACCAGGGCATCAGGGTGCTCCGGAAGGCCTCGCCTCACGACTAGCTGATTCGCTTCTGCCTGTAATCTCCATTGGCCCCCACCTGGGCCGTTTACCTGCAAACCAACCACTGACGGGTCGACTTCGGATAGTTCTTGAACTTGGAATGAGCCTCGAAATTCCTTACTAAAATCCTTTTTGGGCACGATTGGTTGCGGCCTAGGCCACCCAAAGTTGGCTCGGATAGCAAATCGGCACATACGCTTGAGTAGTGTCAGATCCACCTTGGGGTTAGGCAAGTCGGGAAGGGCCTGGTGAACGTTCGTCTTGTCAAACCGCGGATCATCTCGCCAATAAGACTGGTACGCTTGCAACTGCTGCATAAAGTTGTTTTTTAATTCGGCAGACGGTAAATCTTGCTGCTGGCTGGACGGCGATCGGTTAAGGTGCGACTCCGCCAAACACTCGGTCATCGCGGTAGTGGCTGTGCTTACATCTACGGGCTCGTCCGGGGTCAGGTGATACGTTTTGCCATGATCTATTGGAGAATCGACAACGCGCCGTATAGCTTGAGAAACCCAATCCACGGGGATGAAATGCTTGCGCTCGCTACCTGAGAATCCCAAGAACTTCATCAGCTCGGCACCTGGAACTGGCTCTGCCGCCTTCGGAGCCAGAGCATGGATGATTTTCAATGGCGCATAAAATCCGTGAAAAGTTGTCGTGTAGCCAGTGAGGGAGTCGCCCACAATAATCCCCGGCCTGAACACAGTCACTCGGTCGAGGAACGAGGCATCGCGAACCAGCTCTTCGCCCAGGATCTTACTCGCTTCGTAGACATTGGCCGGCTGTTGGCCCGCTTGCAATTCGTCTTCACGGACTGTTCCCTCCCGTAGTCCCGACACATAGGCAGTCGAAACATGAAAGAATTCCCGCAACCCCGCCTTTTCACACACGTCAAGAACGTGGCGGGTGCCTTCGACGTTGCTACGCTCCGGTTCTCCCGACGCAGTCCTGACGAAGCTGAGGCTGGCGGCGTTATGCAGGATGCGATCGCAATGGTCGGCGATCCACTGGACATCACTTTCTGGCAAGCCAAGCTCCGGCTTCGTAATGTCCCCTTCGAGTACCACAGGGCGAGGAAGTGGGTAACCTATCTTGCGTTCCCAGCGAGCTAAGTTCGATTCGATGCGGCTAATCGCACTCTCGACCAACGACTTGCGAACCACCACTGCTAACAGAGTGCCCGTTCGCAAGAAATCACGCAGAAGATAGTCTCCCAGGAGACCAGTCGCCCCTGTCAGCAAGAGATATCTCATCATTGGTGCTTTCGAAACGAAAGGGTAAAGAATTCTTCGGAACAAATCCCAAACCCAGCTCTAGGCGGTATCTACACCCCTCCTTGGGCACCCACTGTGGCCATGAACCGGCTTTTGCAAGACAAACAGTATAATTCAAATGCGATGCTTAGAGATGGTGGGAAATATGCAAAGAATTAAAAAACATGGGTGACTTCGCGGATTACATGAAATGCGAAGTTCGTCATTGTACCGGCCAACTTTGCCAATTACGCTCAGAAGGCTAAGAATCTCCCGTTTTGCGGGCATTTTTGGCTGTCTTGAGATAGGGTTTGCCCAGGTCTAGGCGAATGAAAAATATCACAAAATCTCCGCATAGAATCGCCGAAACTCTAGGGAGTTCCTTGCCGGATAGACTATTTCCATTGCCTCTGACTCCGTTTGAAAATCTGATGGTGCTCAACGACCGGCCAGACTACCCCATGGTCTTCGAGTGCGTGCTTGAGTTCTCAGGGACCATTGACCGCAAACCGTTAGAACAGGCTCTCCACAGAGCCTGGGCCAACCAACCCTTGCTAAAATGCCGAGTTGAAGGTCGGCCATTTCGCGGAGCAGCTTGGCACCATTGCCCAGGTTGGAAACCACAGATTGACTGGCTCGACGCCAAGGCGCCTGGTCAATTCAGGCCTCTCCCATCTCCAAGGCTCAAAGAGGCCCCATTTTTCCGCGCCTGGGTGGTTAGGCCATCGTTGGAAACTTCCACTCTGGTACTACAGTTCCACCATGCCACAGTCGACGGTCTCGGCGCTATGCGGATAATCGGCGATCTCCTGGCGGAATACGTTCAAATGACCGAGCCAAGTTTGTGTCGTGAGCAGGTTTCTAGATTCGATCCGCTGGCGCTACGGAAGCGAGATCAGCCTTCTCTCACGGCAGCTGGTGCTTGCTTGCCTTGGTATACCGGTTTGAAAGAATCGTGGAAGCTGCTTTCGAAAACTCCCAGGGTAATTTCTGGCGGAGAATCTGCCGAGCCCGATTTACCGATTCCACCCAGTGGGTACCATTCACTGCACTTTTCTCCGGCTGAAACAAAACGATACAGGAATGCTGCGGGTCGTGGACATGCGAGCCTCAACGACGCCTTGCTCTGCGATCTTTTCATTGCACTGGCAAAATGGAATCGAGCGCACGCTCCTAACCATAGCGGCAGCGATCTACTGCGGATCACCATGCCTGTTTCCCACCGAAACCGTTTGCCTCAAGAATTGCCAGCCTGTAACGCCATAGAATTTGCCTTTCTCACGCGCGAAGCGCGAGAAACTCTGGATAGCGCCTCGCTCCTGCTGAGTATTGGCCAAGAAACCGAGCTGATCAGAAAGCATAACTTGGCCGATCACTTTTCGAACGGGCTACGGGCCGCTAGTCGAACCCCCGGGGCACTTCGTTTCTTGACGTCCCAGCGACGCTGTTTCTCAACAGCGATCTTGTCTAATTTGGGAGATGTCGCGAGGCATCTACGCGTTCGACTTCCACGGAAGCAGGGAAAATTACAGGTCGGCGCGTTGACACTCGATAGCGTGGCCGCCGCCCCGCCAATTCAAGCCAATACGAACCTCGCCGTGTGTGTGATACGCTATGCCGGCAAACTGTCGCTAACATTCCGCACGGATCACCACACATTTTCTCCGGAATTGGCACAGCATTTTATTTCTAACCTCAAGGAACAAATGCGTTCACGATAGTGCCCATGGCATCGCAATCTTGGCCGAAATGATCTATGCCGAAAATACAAGTCATCCACCTGATTCACACTATCGAATTTGGGGGCATCGAAACCATTGTGCTGAATTGGCTACGTTCGCTCGATAGAGATCGCTTCAGCAACCACCTCGTCTGTTTTGCCAACCCAGGACGAACCGAGCAACCTTTTGTCGATGCAGCCGAGCGGCGTGGATTTCACGTTGATACTATCCCCTGGCATCGAGGCAAACCCATCTTTCGCGCTGCTCGCGCGCTCTGCGCATTACAAAAAAAGTATCAAGCCGAAGTCATCCACACCCATAACACCTACGCTCACTTGGTTGGCCTGTTTGCGAGGAAATGCGATCCAGTCGCACTCGTCGGGTCAGTCTATGTTTGGGGAGATTTTGGCTTTCGTCGCAATCTGCTGCAACGAGTGGATGCTTGGGTACTACGCCACTTCGACCAAGTGACTTCTCAGTGTCAGAAAACCCATACGGGCACCCTTCGGCGAGGAGTTCTACCGGAAAAGTCCTCGATTCTAGAGTCCGGCATCTACTCCCAACCGTTGTTGCTTGAGGCAGAACGTCGCGATGCACTGCGCAAGGGTTGGCAAACCGCCGCAGGCGATTTTGTACTGCTCAATGTCGCACGTCTCAACACAGAAAAAGCGCAAGGCTTTTTATTGGAGTGCTTTCGAGAGATCGTCGACAAGCATCCTCATGCGAAGCTCTGGATCGCGGGGGTAGGTCCACTCGAAGCGGTGTTGAAACGCCGATGCGCCGAGCTAGGACTTAGCAATAGAGTTGTCTGGCTCGGGTTTGTTGTTGAACTGGAAGAATTATTTGCCATGGCGGACCTTATCGTTCATCCCTCGATTGACGAAGGAGTGCCACTAGCACTCTGCCAGGCAATGGCGGCGGGTAAGCCAATCGTTGCCACTGCCGTCGGCGGGGTACCGGAGATTATCCAAGATCGGCACACTGGTCGACTGGTTCAATCGCAAGATGCCGAATCTCTCGTTGCCGCGATAAACGAGTTAATTGCACAACCCGAGTTAGCAGTATCTCTTGGCCAAGCAGCACAACGATTCATTGCCGAAGATTATCAACTCGGCAATTCAACCGCGAAACTCGAAGCCCTCTACCAGGCGATTGTGCGGCCATCCTAGCACCAGCAAGAAACTACGAAGCCATGCTGCCCCGATGGATACGCACGATCACGAGCAAGGGCTTAGCCCAAGAGTTCGCGTATGTGGCACTGCCCAAAGTATGCGGCGGTGTTGGCACGATCCTTATCAACCTGCTGTTGGTGCATCAGCTGGAAACCGCTTCGTTTGGAATCTACTCGCTTTGCATTGCGAGCATTCTCCTGTTCGACGCAATACTGGGTACCGCGATTGATACCGGTGTGTTGAAACTTGCTCCCAAGCTAAGCACTTCAGATCCCGAGGCAGCGCTTGGCTTGGAACGCTCGGCAATAATTATCAAGTTGACTACCGCCGGACTCGTTTCAGTGCTGCTACTCTTGCTCTCAGGGCCAATTTCCCAAGCCATATTTCAGCAACCTGATCTGCATGGAATCCTTGCTTTGAGCTGCCTCAGCGGTTGCGGCTTGCTTCTATTGCGCTCCGTGCAGCTTCATTTACAGCTGAAAAAGCGTTTCAAGCAGTATGGCCTCCTCGATTTTGCGAACCACCTGCTGCGATTTTCCAGCGTTGGGGTGATCGTCGCATTTTCGGAGCCGAGTCCTGCGAAAATTCTCGCGGTTTGGGCCACAGTCCCTTTCGTGGTGAGTATAATTGGTCTGACTTGGTGCGGCAGGAAGCTCCTCAAGCAATACGCATTGAACTGGCATTTCCTCCTTGAGCTTCTGCGATTCGTCAAATGGTCCTTGCTGACCTTCAGCCTGACCTCTCTCGCCAGCCGAGCAGATCAGTTCCTGATCGGACTACTTGCCGGTGTGGAAGAGGTGGGCATCTTTGCCGCCGGGTATCTTTTCACGGTCATACCCGAACTCCTAGGAATGTACTTAGCAGTTCTGTTTGGCCCAAGAATCACGCCTGCAATCGAGAGCAATACGATCTCGAGTCTGCTATCACAAACACAGAAGCTGCTGGGAGCTTTGGCACTCATAGCTCTGCTGGGAGGTTGGCTGGCCATCGCGACAGTGGGTCGCTGGATACTCCCCGACGAGTATTCCAGCTCGTTGATAGTGGTGGCCATCCTCCTGCCGGGAGCACTGGCAGCAATGGTAAATTTCCCCCTGGTCAACAATTACGTCATGTTCGTGTCCCCCAAGGCGCTGGTGCGCATCGAGATGATGACCTTGCCATTCGCCTTGGTTCTTTATTTCGTGGCGATCCCCAGCTACGGCGCAATAGGCGCTGCAGCGGTCAGCTCCAGTTTCAGAACCGCCAAGGCGATCTATACACTCCGACTCTCCCAGCGCTTGGCTAAATCCAATGTCCAACCGCTGCCAGAAAATTCATCGCACCTGAAAATGCATACCACCTAGTTCTGTCAGACTCTTCAAAAATGCGTCGAATCATGTTTTCTAAGTCAACTACCGAGGGTGCCGGCTCTGGACTCGAAACTTTGTCGGATTATCTCGATGCAGTTCTCGCGCGAAAATGGTTTCTGCTTCTTTATACGCTGGGTGTCCTGCTCACGGCCTACTTGGCAGTCCAAGTCATGACCGAGCGTTACCAAGCGACAGCGTCGTTACTGGTGCGACTTGGACGTGAGAACACTGAGCTTCCGGTTACGGTTGACCGTGGCCTGTTCACCTCCCTGGGCGTTCGTGAGGAAGAAGTAAACGCAAACATTCAGTTACTTAAATCACGTGTTCTCATGGAGGAAACCGTCGATGCCATTGGCCTGGAAGCCTTTGAGCAAGAACCCGCACAACAGGCTACGCTAGTCGATAAAGCGAAGCGTGTGGCTAAGGATGCTGTTCGCTGGACGAAGAATACACTGCGAGATGGCTTCATCGCTTTGAACCTCAAAGACCGTTTAGACCAACGTGAGAAGACTGTCGACTACTGCTCTAAATTTCTTTCCGTGGAACTTGTACGCAACTCGGATGCGATCGAGTTGAACCTGCAGCATCCCAGCCGTGAACTAGCGGTTCGAGTGCTGGAGACATTGATCGACCGGTACTTGGAGCATCACGTTCAAGTGCGACGCAATGTCATCACGCAAGATTTTTTTTCCGATCAAGTCATCGAGAGCGCCGAGAAACTGGAATCAGTTGAACAGCAAATTTTGAAGCTACGCGAATCCCAAGGGCTTAGTTCGATTAATACACAAAGGGAGTTGCTCCTCAAGCGAATATCTCTGCTAACCGAGCAACTCGAGCACAATCAGCAAGACGCAGCCTTTCTACTGAAGTCTCGAGGCTTTCTCCAGAGAGAGCCAGACAACTTGCAGCTCGCTTTGGCTACAGAGGGAGAAATGCTTCCTGATCGATCGGTCGAGGGACTGAAATCATATGCCACGAAGCTTCACTTAGAACTGATTGAATTGGGAACAGTCGAGAGCAATAGTAGCCCAGGCTATGAAACTATTGAGCAGCAGATTTACAATGTCCAAGGGCTGTTAGACGCTGGATTGGAGGAGCGCCACTCTCAGTTGGTAGAAACTATCGAGCTCTATGAGCAAGAATTGGACCAGTTAAATGATGCACAAATGCGGCTGGAACAGCTGGAAAGGGAGCGTGAGCTGCTTCAACAATCCTACTTTGCATTCTCCAAGCGGCGCGAAGAAGCCCGGGTCTCCGAAGAGTTGGATCTCGCCCGTGCCTCCAATGTCGCGATCCTCGCGCCTCCGACTACGTCGTACGTGCCAGTCTATCCTAAGAAGCTATTGGTGATGCTGGCGGCATTTATCGCTGCGGTAGTGAGCGGTTTGGCACTGGTTCTCCTGCCCCACTGGCAGCATGTCACAGTTTGGGATCGTCGCCCAACGAAACGCGCCACAACCGAATGATTAACTGCCATGCGAACAAGTCGATTGCTAGGCCTCCTTGCAGGTCCCCTGGTTGGGCTGAGCGTCGCCGTAATCGCCGGCGCAGGGTCCTGGCAATTGATTATAGCCTTGTTCGTTGCGCTACTTGCCTGCTGGCTCATACTGATGAAACCAATACTGGGCTACTTCCTTACGGCAGGCATGATCCCGCTAGAACGTTTCGGCCGCTTTACCAACGATAATGCCACTTTCACGATTTCGCTGATGCGACTCGTCGGAGTAATGACCCTTGCGGCACTATTGGTCCAAGCTCTGCAACAGCGAAAACGACTTTCCTGCCCGCCTGCCTTTGTCTGGTACTTGGCGTACATCGCATTTGCAATAGGCTCGACCTTCTACTCTTCGCATCTCCATGAAACCATCCGCGCCAGCGGCCAGCTATTAAGCAACTCGCTTTTTTTCTTCTTGGTGATAAACCTGACCACTAAGTTCCAAGATGTGAAAAAAGCTACTCTCTGTTGGCTAGTGGTCTCGGTATGCATCGGCGTCTACACCTTGTTTGCATGGCAAATAGGTGCACACACCGAAGGCGATCCTAACTTAGGTCTTTCCACAGGCGACAGGATGCGCGTGATTAGCTACGACAGTGCGGAATGGGAACAAGACCTGACTGGAGTTTCGCGCGCGATCGGCTCAACCTCTCACCCTGCCGTATATGGTATCAATCTTATTTTGACTATTCCTTTTTTTTTCGCACTCTTGCGAAGTTCCAAATTGATATGGTTTCGTCTCGCCCTGCTCTTCGGGCTGGGCGTAGTGGTCGCCAATTTAGTGTTGACCAACACGCGAGCCGCCATATTGCTCATGCTCGTGATGTTTGCCATGTGTATATTGCGTCGACTCTGGAGCCTCTCTGCGGGCATGGTCGTCGCGGGAAGCCTGTGCGCGGTGCTGCTCTTGCCGCTGTTGAATCGAAGCACCTTCGAGCGCGTCCTCGACCTGCAAAACTATTCGTTAGATAAGTCAGCCGCCCTAAGAATACGTCTCGCCTATTGGCAAGCTGGACTCGAGGTGGTCGAAGAAAACCTCCTCTGGGGAACCGGCTACTCGAACGAAAAGGCGGTTCCCCCGCGCGTGAACCTCTCCAATGTCCCCATCGAAACCTCGGTTCACAATGAATACCTTCAAACCCTTATGGAACTGGGGATTATTGGGTTTTTGGTCTTTTTTGGATTCGTGGGCCATTTGCTTGTCTCCAGCTTTCGCACGGCCAGCTTGTGTCGTGAGCTACGACTCGATGAGGAATACTGGTTTTTGGTGGCGTGCCAAATCGCCATGATTGCGGTCCTGATCTACGGACTGCAGTGCGATGTATTCCGCTTTCCGCTTAAGGGCTGGTGGTTTGTAGCCGGCACTGTGGTTATGCTTTATGAAAATGCTCTCCGCGATTGTGTCGACGCAAACCCTGCCCACCTGCCACGTCTTTAACCCTCCCGGTAAGTCATGTCATCCGTAGCAGTGGTCATAGTGGGCCGAAATGCCAAGTCATTTGTGCGGGAGTGTTTGCAGTCCCTGCGCGAGTGTGGCTCGAATTCGCATCAGTTGGACGTGATCTACGCGGATAACGCTTCAGAAGATGGCAGCGTAGCGATGGTCGAGGCCTCTTTTCCCGAGGTGTCTTTAGTCGCGAATGATGAAAATCTCGGTTTTTGCAAAGCATCAAACGATGCCGCAGCAGCGTCGAATGCCGATTACTATTTCTTCATTAACGACGATACGATCATGCTTGAGGGTGCAATCGATTATTTAGTCGATTTTCTGGAAAATCATTCACAAGTGGGCATCGTAGCGAGTCGGCTTTTTTATCCCGATATGACCGAGCAATGGTCAGGACGGAAGTTCCCCACTATCAGTAACGCAATACTTGGTCGGACCACGAAACTGGGGAAACGTTTCTCGCAGTCCAAAGCAGTCTCTCGTTACTTATGCAAAGAAGAATTAGAGGGAGACTCGCCCTTCGAGGTCGATTGGGTTTCAGCGGCGGCGATGATGGTTCGCCGCGAAACATTCGAGAAAATTGGTGGTTTCCCAGAGGACTATTACTATTGGCATGAGCCTGTTTTCTGTCGGCGAGCCATGCAGCATGGGTGGAAGACTTTTCTGCATCCTCTCTCAAGAGTGATCCATCACGAAGGAAAGGGGAGTGGAGCACGTCCCTATCGAGTGAAGATTTTCCACATTGTCAACTTTCATGAGGGTGCGTACCGCTGCTTTTGCGAATGGCACGACCTACACCCTCTGCACCCTTTGCGACTGTTTGTCTACCTGTCGCTGAAGAGTCGCGCGGGTCTCTTGCTGCTGGGAAACTGGCTGACACACACCTTTCAGCAGCAATCAAACGAGCCACAACCATGACACGGAAAATAGGGCTCCTTGTCTTGGCTGCGGGACGACAGGCTGGTGGGCCCGAGGTGTACGAGCATGAAATCATTCGCGCTATTGCTCGCATCGATCAGACCACCGAGTATCATATTTTCTGTACGTCACAGAGCGCCTGCAACTCTTTTAGCATTGAACAGGGTAACTTCGTGTTTCATTGCTTACGCCCCGGTACGCGCCTCGTCAGTTTGCCCTGGACGTTCCCTCGTGTGCTGAAGCAGCATGGAATCGACTTTTATCATGCAACCTATGCGCCAGCCCCATGCGTTGCCACACCTTTTGTTTTTTCGCATCATTGCTTTAGTTATTTTGCTCATCCAGAATTTTACCCACGCACGATTCGGCTGCGCTTAGAGCCACTCATTCGTCAAGGCCTCAAGCAAGCAGAACTGATCCTGTGCGTCTCTGAAGATGTGCGACAACGCACGATCGAACAGTTCCGTCTAGCCCCTGATAAATTGCGCGTCATTTATCACGGCGTGAATAATAAATTCACTCCGATGAATCCGACCACCGCGCGGCATTATGTGTCTGAGCGATTCCAGATTACGGCCCCCTATCTGCTTGTCGTTGGCAAATTGGAGAAGCGAAAGAACTTGCAACGCACCCTTCAAGCATTTGCCCAATTCCGAAAGCAAATCGACACTCCCGTGAAATTGGTCCTGGCAGGCAAAAGGACTTGGCATAACCGCGATCTTGAGCAAGCGTTGGTGGAGTTGGGCCTCCAAGAGCACGTGATCGAAACGGGCTATGTCGACCAACAAACCCTGAACTACCTCTATTCAGCCTCTCAATTCTTCGTTTTCGCTTCGCTTTGGGAAGGTTTCGGCATGCCTATTTTGGAGGCAATGCAATGCGGCGCTCCTGTAATAACTTCCAACATTTCGGCCATGCCCGAAGTCGCGGGCGGAGCGGCTTTGTTGGTCGACCCCTACAACGTCGAAGAACTGGCTTCCGCGATGCTCCAACTCTTCGAGAACCCAAGGTTGTGTGCTTCGTTGCGGCAGAGGGGGATCGAGCACGCCAGCCAATTCACTTGGCAAAAAGCGGCAGAGCAGACCCTCGAAGCCTATCAATTCGCTCTACACGAGAAGCGGTAAGCGGGCCCGCATCCTCATTTCTATCGCCAGTAGTTTTTTAGTGGAGACCGGAAGTCTGCAAAATGGTTGAACCTGAAACGTCCCCGGGATAGCATTGGGAGTTTCGCTCTATCGGATCCTCGCCCTCACCCCGCCTTCATCCTCCCCCATGTCGACATCGTCGGAAATTCAGCAGCGTGCTCAGCAGCACCTGCAGAGCGAGTACCGAAGACTGGAACGATGCGCAACGGCTATCGACAACGAAGAGTCATTTCCAGATCAACTGTTGGATACGGTCACGCAACTCTTCGCCAATGTTAGGGCCGGCGCCGTCTGGCTACAATCGGGCGATACCTCTCCACCACGATTGGCCAGTCACCGAGAGTTTGAACCCTTGTGGTCAGACGAGTCCTCGGAGATTGCTTCGCAACACCGATCAATAGCGGCACGTATTCTTCAAACCGGCCAGGCTGCCGTTCTACCAGCGAAAGGACACGAATTGGCAGTCGGCGAGGGACAGAACCCATTTCCCTATCACTTGGTTTGCGCTCCCGCCGGTGCAGAGAACCGAGTTGTGGGAATTGTTGAGCTTTTCGTCGATTCAGAACTGGAGCCCAGTGACTTGCGTGGCAATGTTCGCGCACTGCTACAGTTCTCTGGCTTGCTGGGGCGTTGGTTTACCGCTGAGTCGAATCGCCGGGCTGTGCAGCGCGAGACGTTTCTTTCCCGGCTAGTGAGCTTTTCTAAAGAGATTCATTCTGGCATTGATCTCACGGAAACCTGTTACGCCATCGCTAACGAAACACGATTGCTGCTCGATTGCAACCGTGTCTCAGTTCTGACGCACGAGCACGGCCGCTGCGAACTTCGTGCAGTCAGTGGCCAGTCTACGGTTGAACCGCGATCACGAATCGCCAAGTCACTGACCGAATTGGCTCATGCCGTGATTCAATCGGAGGAGCCCTTGGAGTATACCGGCCAGTCGCTGGAACTACCCCCGCAAATAGAGATGCCTCTTGAACATTACTTGGACGAGTCTTTCGCCAAAGAGGTTTCAGTTTTCCCCTTGTCCAGAGCAAGTTCGCGAGACGACAAGTTCAATGAAAGTTCTCCTACATTCCTCAATCGATCAGAGTTGCACCAGGAACCTCTTGGCGCTCTAGTGATAGAGCAACTAGAGAACAAGTCGACTTCCGATGAGCAGTCCCCTTTGATTCATCCATTGTTGGATCACATTTGCTCAGCCCTGGCCAATTCGGTGGATCATCACCGCATACCGTTCCTCACTCAAATAAGTTGGGCCCAACGGCAGTTTGCCAAGCATCGGCTTCCCAAGCTTGCTTGGGTAACGGGCCTCTTGTTGGCCACACTCATTTGTTTGACTTTTTGCCCAACGGACTTCGAGATCCGTGCCAGTGGTGTGCTCCAACCCGTTGAGCGTCGCGATGTTTTTGCCGATCTCGATGGCGTGGTACGTCAAGTCCATGTAAAGAGTGGCGATCTCGTTGCATCGGGCGAACTACTAGTCACGATTGCAAATACCGATCTCGAAGTCCGCATTGTCGAAACACTTGGTGATTTACAATCTGCCCAAGAGCAAGCCCTGGCTGCGGAAAAGAAAATGCTGGGCGGTGCTAAACTAACCTTGGTCGAACGGCATCAGCTTTCACAAGAGCGGGAGCTGCTCGTGAAAAAAATTGACGCTCTAACGCGTCAACTCCATCTTCTGCAGGAGCAGCAAGAGCTACTCTCGGTGCGTAGCAATATCGAAGGCTCAGTGATTACCTGGGAACTGGAGAAGAATCTCATCAATCGCCCAGTGACTCGCGGTGAGGTCCTGCTCACGCTTGCAGATTTGGAGGATGAATGGGAAGTCGATTTGTTTGTGCCTGAACGCCGCTTAGGCCACCTCGTTCGGGCACAAAACGGTCAGGAAGAACCGCTCGAAGTGGAGTTTATGAGCAAGGCGAATCCGGGTTTGAAAACCGTTGGCAAGACCAAGCCGTTACGTGGATCTGCCGAATTAGACGAGAGTAAAGGGCTTGGTTTGCGCGTCTCAGTGGAGTTCGAAAAGCAGAGCCAAGATACCCTCTACCCCGGCGCCGAAGTCACGGCAAAAATTCACTGTGGCCGGCGAGCGATTGGCTACGTTTGGTTTCACCAGATGGCTGAATGGATTTATGAGCATCTGATCTTCTGATTGTCAGTGCTGCCTACCAAACCACAAATGAGGTAACCCCTTGAGTAATTTCTTCACGAACCTGTCCTACAAGCTTCGCATGTTTGCGCTAGCCGCCTGTGTTTTGCCTAGCCTTGCCTCGGCGAACGAATCGAATGGTGTGCTTACCTTGATTGACGTTGTCGATGTCTCGGCAGAGAGCACAGGAGTTTTGACCGAGCTGCCAGCTCGCGAAGGATCTCGAGTGTCCCCGGGAGATCTGCTAGCGAAGGTCGATAATGAGCCAGCGTTAATCGCCAAACAGGTCGCCGAGCTGCAACTGGCTGTCGAACAAACCCAGGCGGACAACGATAGTCGACTCCGAGCGGCTGTAGGGCGTGCTCGTGTAGCTCAGGCTGAGTACACCGAGTCCGTCGCGATCAACGAGCAAGTCAGCCAAGCCATCCCGCAGCTTCGTGTGCGTCGATTGCAACTCTCCACCGAGCAGGCGCAACTCGAAGTGGAAGTCGCGCAAATGGAACAACGGATTGTAGATCTGCAACGAGCCCTCAAAGAGGCTGAACTAAGTAGTGCCCAACAAGCGCTGG
Source organism: Bythopirellula sp. (assembly GCA_965230685.1). Classification (GTDB taxonomy): domain Bacteria; phylum Planctomycetota; class Planctomycetia; order Pirellulales; family Lacipirellulaceae; genus Bythopirellula. The sequence continues at coordinate 4,568,663 of CBDDLO010000002.1, read as the reverse complement.
ACCGCTGCCGCATTGGCGCGCCCTTTGAGGGAACGGTAGTGGAACGCTACAAGCACGTCGGCGAATGGGTGCGTCCTGGCGACCCCATTCTAAAACTATGCCGTTTGGATCGACTGCGAGTTGAATGGCTATTGAGCATCGATGAACTTGCCCCGCATCGGGCTCTCGGGGTTCCCGTCTCAGCCACGATTCAGCTTGGTGAGGGCGGTCCAGTGAAAGTGGCTGGCAGCATAGATTTCGTAAGCCCCATGGTGGAACCAACGGGCGAATATCGCGTCTGGTCGGAATTCGATAATCCGCGAGACCAGCAAGAGAACTGGCTACTCAGGGCGGGGCTTGAAGCAAAAATTCGTGTCGTTGAGAGGGCAGCCATTTCCGAGCACTCGACGGACAACCGCCTACCCTAACATCTCCCTTGTTCGCAGCTTCAAACGTACCGCCTCACATGGCCATCACATTTCAACAAACCAAAGGGCATGATTACAAGAGTCTGCCGGTCCGTCTACGAAGCGATCTCGACATTCGACCTCAGCAAAGTCTGGGAGGGCGGTATTGGGTCGTGAAAGAACCGCTTGGACTCAAGTACTTTCGATTCCAAGATGAAGAATATGCATTGCTCAAGTTACTCAATGGATCCAACACGCTGGAGTCGATTCGAGACCAGTTTGAGAAAGATTTTGCACCGCGTAAGCTGAGACTGGAGACATTGAATCGATTCATAGGTCGCCTGCATGAGAAAGGGTTGCTGCTAATCGACTTGCCAGGTAGGGGCAGAAAGCTCGTGCAGCTTGCCGAACAGGCTAAGCGTGCCCGTCGGCGTGCGGCATTTTCGAACGTGTTTGCCATTCGATTTCCTGGCTTCGACCCAGATGCCTTACTAACAAGACTCAATCGCTACACTTGGCCACTGTTTTCTCCCTTTGTTTTTGCAATAGCCACGTTGTTTGTCTTGAGTGCACTTTTCTTGGTGACCTTAAACTTTGGAACTTTCGTCAGCCGACTACCGGCTGCAGCGCAGTTTTACGGCCCGGCCAATGTGCACTGGCTTATTCTGTCTCTCATCTTATGCAAAGTCGTCCATGAGTTTGGACATGGTCTTGCCTGCAAGCGATTCGGTGGCGAATGTCACCAAATGGGGGCGATGCTCTTAGTCTTTATGCCAGTGATGTATTGCGACGTCTCTGATTCATGGCTGCTAGGAAGCAAATGGAAACGCATAGCAATCGCAGCGGCAGGCATCTACTTTGAGCTCATCATCGCAGCCACCGCAACATTTGGCTGGTGGTTTAGTGAGCCGGGACTATTCAACAGCATTTGCTTGAGCATTGTCTTCCTCACTTCAGTGAGTACTCTGTTGGTCAATGCAAACCCACTAATGAGATTTGACGGGTATTACATTCTGTCAGACCTGCTAGAGATCCCCAACTTGGCAGGAAGAGCATCGAACACCTTACGCAGCGCGGTTAGTGAGCTCTTTCTGGGAATCCGGCTGACATCAAACCGAGTACTTGAGAGCAGAAGATTTGGCTGGCTTCTCAGTTACGCTCTTGCCTCTGCCGTTTACCGATGGTTTATCCTGTTCGCGATTGTCTTCTTTCTCAATTCAGTATTAGCACTCTACGGATTGCAGATATTCGGAAACATCCTTGCATTTCTGGGATTTGTAGGACTCGCGGTTGCCCCGTTGTGGAAGTTCGGCAAAGTGTTGAGCGTTCCAGGCATGACCCACAGAATGAACCCTCGCCGCATCGCCATTGCGACAGGGTTGTTCCTCTCTGCGTTGCTAGTGTTCTGTTTCTTGCCGCTGCCCCACTCGATTTCCGGCGATGGGTATGTGACTTTCCGCGACGCCGAAACTATTTACGCCGTAGTTCCCGGTAAACTGGACGCAATTATTGCCTCCTACGGGCAACAAGTCGAAGTGGGCGATCCCATCGCTAAACTAACAAATCCAGAAATTGAGTTTACGATTGCGGAACTTGAGGGGCACGCTGAAGTGATTCAAGCTCAGCTTACTAGTCTAGATAAGTCGCGCCTAGTTTCTCGTGAAGCAGGGCGCTCAATTCGCGCCTTGGAAGAGTCTCTCCATGCCACCCAGCGTCAATTGGAAAAACGCAAGGAAGACCAGGCGAATCTCGTGCGCTACGCTTCTCAAAAAGGGATCTTGTTACCCAGTGCAACTCACTTTCGTGCCACTTCATTTCAAAATACGACGGCTCACAACTCAGCTGACCCACTCGTCAAGCAGAGTTTGGGAAAGTATCTGCGTGCAGGGGATTTTCTTTGTCAAATCGGCGACCCGCGAAAACTTGAGTTGGTCATATTGATTGGACAAGCAGAGATTGAAATGGTACGTGAAGGTGCACAAGTCGAGGCCTATTTTGCTTCGCACCCACTGCAGTCGGTAACGACCGAGCTTTCTGAAGTCTCTCAAGCTGAAAGCCGATTCAGCCCTCTCGTTCTCGCAACCAACTTTGGTGGCAGGCTCGCGATGCAGCCTGATCAGTCAGGGGTTGGCAGCATCGCGGATACCGTCTACCGAGCGCGTGCGCCCATTGAGAATGAGGATCTCCTACTGTCAGCAGGTGTGCGTTGCCAGGTACGAATTCAGGCAGCGACGCAGACTCTCGCACAACGCATGCTCCGCTGGGTTCGAAGTACCTTCCGGTTCAAATGGCAAACGGGAGAATCACTTTAAGTTTCTACCCGCTGGCTTTCTCTGGGACTGGCTTGCGCTTCAATATCTCTCCGTACAAACTCTCCTTGCGAGTTGGAGAATACGAGTAGAGATGCTGGCAACAACACTAAATCGCCGATCAATGCCCAAATTAGTGCACCGATGAAGAGCGCACCAAAATGAAATAGTGAAGGGATCTCGCTGAAGAGTACTCCACTCAATCCCGCCACCAAAATGAGAGTAGTTAAAACGATCGGTCCAGTGATGGTCCGAAGTGTGTTGGCTACCCGCTGTTGCGGTGAAGTCGCCTTCGAGAGTTGATAGTGTCGAAGAAAATGAATGGTGTCGTCCACGCCGATCCCGTAAGCGATGGTAAAGACAGCCATGCTCGTCAGCTGCAATGGCAAGCCTGCCAGGAACATCAGCCCAGCTGTCCCCGCCAAAACCAACAAGTTCGGCAACAAGGAAAGCAGACCAAGCTTAAGCGACCTAGTGCCCAAAGCGATCACGATCGAGCAAAGCAGCACGGAACTAATGATTGCTCGCAGCAAGCTAAGAATTAGACTGTCGGCTAAATGCAAATGAACGACGTTACCATCCTCGATCATCACTTTAAACTGAGGATAGCTATCACGCATGGAATCGACTTTTTCGCTCAAGCGCTGAAGCACTGGAATTAGAGCCTGTGACCCTGCGTCCGGCATCGAAGTGAAAAGGTAGGTCTCTTTATTCTTGACGTTGACGAATGTGGCTAACGTATCATCAGGAAGGTAACGAAATTCGGATACACGCTGCTCTAAAAGATCACCATCGGACGGCAGCGACATCAGTAAATCACGCACTGAGAGCGGGTCCGCAAGCAACGGCTCCTCTTCCATGGTCATCTCAAGTTCTCCAACTGCCGAGAGCAACTTGGACCACCCACCTTCCACTGCATCGTCCCAAGAAAGGATAAGCCGGAGTGGAGAGGTTCCACCGAACGCGTTGTCAGCCAACTGCAGCGATGAGCTGGCAACTGACGACTGGGGTAACCCCTCAGCAATCGAAATATCAGGCTGGAGTTCGCGCGCCCAAAATACTAGACATGCCACAGATATCACTCCAACCAAAACAATGAACTTCGGAGCGCTGCAAGTCAGCCTGACAAAAATATTTCCCAGTCGATGGGGTAGAGAAGAGCTGTCTACGTTCCGCGCAGCTACGGTTCCCAGAAATCCAGACGAGAGTAGCGGCAGCAGCACAAGAACGGCAGCAAGCGCTACGATGACCGTAGCGCCTCCCAGGAGACCAAGCTCTCGAACCGTCAGCATCTCCGCGGTCAATAGCGCTCCAAAGCCGATAGCTGTCGTGATAGCAGTCAGCAGACATGCGGGGCCTACCCTGATCATAGCTTGCACGATGGCTTCATCGCGACTTACGCCAAGGCAGCGCTGGCGATTGATTTCCAGCTGCAAGTGTACGGCGTCGGCTAACGCAATCGTCAGGGCGAGTGGCGCGACAACGACGTTGATCGGATTGATGGGAACGCCAATCGACCCCATGAGACCGAATGTCACCAGGAGTCCTAGTGCCGGTCCCGCTACGACAACCGACACGGTACGCCAGTTCCGAAATATTAAGAGAGCAGCTAACCAACCGGAAAAGACTCCAACACCGATAAAAAATTGCTGATCTCGTTTCAGACTTTCTGCAATCGCCACTTGCAGTGAAGGTAGGCCCGTAGTGAAGTGATCCACCTCTAAGTCGCTTAACCTTCGTTCGATTAACGCATTGATTGGTGCGAGAGTCAGCCCGATCTGAGCGACGTTGCCTCCCTGTTCTGAGAGTTCCAACAACATGCGCATCCATTTCCCGTCGGCGGAAAGCAGCTGTTTCCGAATTAATGGGTGGGTCTGAGCTGCGAGGTGAGCTCCTCGCAATTCGGCATCGGATTCGATCTGAAATGGATAGACAGGCAAATACATCCGGCCGAAACGAACTGGCTGGCGTGCGTCGAAAATAGAAGTGACACTAGCAACCGATTCCAAGGCTTCGAGATCTTGCTCCAATAGACGCAGCTCTTGGAATGCGGGCAGAGACAGTTCGTCAGGCAGACCAACTAGCACCATCAACGTAGAATCCGAGTTCACAGCTTCAGTGACTTGGTCTGTCCGAAAGAGGTAGCCAACGCTTTGCTCATACTGTAGCCACGAAGCAAAGTAAGAACTGAGTGCCGCCAGGACTCCGATCGCTGAGAGATAACTCTGCCGATGCGCGAGCAGGTTCCGAGTAAATTTCTCCATCGTCAACATCGATTTGGGTATCGCTTCAGAGCGAGCCGAACGGGTACTTGGCAGCGCATCATTGGCCAGAATTCCTGCACTGGCAGTCTAAATTGGGCGGCTAGTCATTGCAACAAAATACGCCTAATGGGGCCATTGTGGCGGCTGGCTGGTTTAGGTAAATTATAGGCCCGCAAGAGCAATCTCCCCACTCCCAACTGGACTCCCAGCCCGCTGCTAAGTCAGCCAAGCAAGTTGACTCAACAGCAGTCTCGCCCTGTGTACGGAACATAGAAATGGCATTCACTGATTCGTCGGAAGACCGCCCCGGAAGCCTTTTGGCAACCTGCGACCTGCAGGTTCCAACTCGCGAGCGAAATGGACGAGGTAGAACTTCCGCCTTACCCGTGCCGTCTGACAAGGCACTTCCCGAAACAGACCGCAAATCGCTCCCAGGGCCAGTTACCGCAGAACAGGCACTTGAGGAAGCTGCCATGACAGCGCTGGCAGTGGGATTCGATCTCAAATCGACGAAACCTGGTCTACTGGTTCGTTTTTTCGAGGTGATTGTCTCGGCCACCGCGTTGCTGTTGTTGCTTCCGGTCATGCTTGTCGTGGGTTGGATCATTCGTAAAGGCACGCCTGGCCCCGCAGTTTTCTTCCAAACTCGTGTTGGAAAAAACTTCAAGCCCTTCACATTCTGCAAGTACAGAACGCTGTTCGCAGATGCGAAAGAGCGTTTTCCGGAGCTCTACGCATACCAATACAATGAATCGGAAGTTGAAGCACTCAAATTCAAACAGGCGAACGATCCGCGTGTGACGCCACAAGGCGCCTGGCTACGCAAGTCGAGCCTCGACGAACTTCCCAACTTTTGGAATGTGTTGACTGGGCAGATGGCTTTGGTTGGTCCAAGGCCTGAAATTCCCGAAATGCTCCCGTACTACAATGCTGAGATGCTACAAAAATTTACTGTTCGACCTGGGATCACGGGACTTGCACAGGTTTCAGGGCGTGGAGATCTCAGCTTCTTGGAGACCGTGCAGTACGATCTGGAGTACGTGGAGCAAAAGAACTGGTGGCTGGACACGAAAATCTTGTTCCGCACCGTCTACCGGATCCTCATGCGTGACGGCGCATTTTGAACAAGTTTGGAGATTCTTTCATGCAGCCTCAGAGAGCGCAGTCAGATTCTTTGATGGGCCGTCGCATCGCCGTGACTGGTGCTCAGGGCTTTCTGGGAAGGCAGCTTGTTCAATCGCTGAGCGATGCTAACGCCGAGGTGCTCGCATTAGACACGAGAAGCCATCACGAGTCGACAGCTGCAAATACGCCACTTGTGCAGTCTCAGCAACTAGACTTGGGCTATCTCGGCGCACTGCAAGATTGCTTAGAAGAATTTCGACCAGACACACTCTACCACCTTGCCTCCGCACCAGATGGCGAAGAGTCTTTCTCTCAAGTCCAATTGTCCATAGACAACACGCTCCAGCTGACGGTCAATACTTTGGAAGCCTTTCGCCGTGCAGGAGGGAACTTGTTGATCTATGGAGATTCGTCAAAATCCTACGGCAATGTAGCGGGACCTTTCCATAGCCAGCTCACCGACCAGCCGCTCAGTTCTTATGCCATTGCCAAGTCGGCCGGCTGGCAGTTCTGCAAGTACTACGCCCGACTTCATGGCCTAGAGGTCATTTCGGTAAGACCAACCCTGATTTACGGCCCCACACAAGGGCATAACCTAATCAACTATGTGGTTGAATCAGTCCTGGCTGAGAAGAAAATTATCACCATCGACGGAGGCGAGCAAACACGGGACCCACTCTACATCGACGACGCGATTCGAGCTTTCTTGGAAGTAGCCAGGCAAGGAAGCGCACTTGCAGGAAAAGTGATTAATATTGGGGGAGGTCGAGAAATCTCGGTGAAAGCAATTGCAGAGTTAGTCCTGCAAATCATGGAGCAGCCCAACGTTCGCATTGCCAGCGATTCCAGCAACAGACGCACCACGGAATGCGACAGAAACTTTTGTGAGAATAACGAAGCGCATCAAATACTCGGGTGGAGACCACAAGTCTCTTTGGAAATGGGTCTGCAAGAATCGATCTCACGACTCCTGGCCGCTGAAATTTAGGAACTCCACCGAGCACTCCACTGCTTCGAGAGCAGAAAAGCCATGAGCATTCTTGTTACTGGAGCTGAAGGACAGCTGGGTTGCGAATTTTCGCGCCTGCTATCGAAGGCTGACTTCTTGCTCGGCAGAACTCAGCTGGACCTTACCCAACAGGACCGCATCCAATCGACTCTCGATAGCCTTCGTCCCAAAATAGTCATTAACTGCGCTGCCTATACGAATGTTGACCAAGCCGAGCAAAATGTGGAGGTGTGTGAACAGATCAACGCAGTCGCACCGGCACACCTGGCCGACGCATGTGACTCGATAGATGCCGTCCTCGTGCAACTCAGCACGGACTACGTTTTTGGTAACGCCCGGACCGTGCAAGCCCCCTATTTAGAAACAGACGAACCACAGCCGCTCGGTGCTTATGCCTGCAGTAAGTTCCGAGGTGAACAGAATGCCGCGCGAGCGCAACAGCACCTGATTGTTAGATCATGTGGGCTGTATGGCGATTCACCCAACGCGAGTAACTTTGTAAGAGCCATGCTGAAGCAAGCTTTTACTCGCAAAAGAGTACATGTAGTCAATGACCAAGTTTGCTCGCCAACCTACGCAAGACATTTGGCAGAAGCAACTCTCGAACTCATCACGAATGAGGCACGCGGCGTTTACCACGTCGTGAACTCAGGTTCTACCAATTGGTTCGACTTTGCCAAATCGATTTTCGAATTCCGCAATCTGGATATTCCGATGGAAGCTATTTCCACATGCGAGTATGACGCAGCAGCTCCTCGTCCCGCGAACAGCGTGCTGGACAATAGCAAATACACTCGATCTACTGGAAAAACGCTGCCGCACTGGCGAGACGCATTGCGTGAATTCTTAAACGGTCCGTCAATACGCATCGATGCACGTGTCAAAGCAAATAAGTGCCAGCAGGATCGAGAATCCAAAAACCAGCAAGACCTATCAACAGCAGTTCGCTAGCGAAAATCCATGAGTTCCTTGTTCGACATCTCAAAAGCGCAGGCCTCTCACCTCGAGACTGATCATAATCGGCTTGTCGTTTTCGGTCGAGGTATGATTGCGCGAGCCGCCCGAGTGCTATTTCAACCCGCGCAACCAGTTCTGCTCTTTGCCGCTGGGACAGGCAACTCCGCAACGGTGGAAGCCGATCTGTTCGAGCGAGAACGCACACTCTTACTTACCGCATTGCAACGGTGCGAGCGCGAACATCGGCGGTTGATTTATTGTTCGTCCGCCGGCCGCATCTACGACATTCCCTCTGATACTCCGATCAGCGAAAACTCGCCTTGCCGTCCCGTTTGTGCTTATGGCCGCAACAAGTTAGCGTGTGAAGAACTGGTTCACAGCAGCAGAGGTCCACACATTATACTACGTTTGGCGAACTTGATCGGGCCGAGTCAAAACGCACATCAGCTATTACCTGCCCTGCTGCAGCAGGTGCGGGCGGGCTCGGTGCAATTACAAGCTGGCGCAAGCCGCGATTTGCTCGCCGTCGAACATCTCTTTCCGATGCTCGACGAGATACTAGCCAACACGGCAAGCGCAGAAACCGTGGTGGCCGCCACTGGAATTTCCACTCCAGTGGGCGAGATCCTGCAATGGATACGAGATTGCTCCATGACTGAATTTGACATTCACGTTGTGAATCAAGGAACACCCCAAGTTTTTTGCATCAACAAGCTCCGCCACTTGGCTCCCCAACACGCGGCCTTCCTGGCTGAATACCCTCGGGCAGTGGTCGAAAAGTATTTGGCTTTAGCAGAATTTGCAAAGTAAATAGTTCTCTCTTGGGCAACTCTCTTGTTCTCGCTAGCACTCTGTTGCTGCGCTGATCGCTACAGTTTACCAGACCGCTACTTTTTCCTTTGAAACCCAGCCCTGCCCCACGCGAGCGCGCAGTTCCCTGCGGAATCATTCGGCAAGATTGAATGATCCTGCCGATGGAAGGTGTGAGTCTGGTTATACCGTTTTTCAGGAATACTCAAGTCCATTCGTTGCATGATACACTTAGCCAAAAGCAACAGCCGCGACTCCAGCGCACGGCACCGAAAGTTGAATCGAGTCACACACGGATTTCAATCGCCTATCCATGGTTTGGTTTGCGCTGCTGCTTGCTTCTGCCTGATTGGATGTCAAACACTGAAACCTTGGGAGCAACAAGCTGCTGAGGAACCAGTGGCTGACTCGCAATTGACCTCAGCAATTCACGAAACAAGTACTCCGAAACTAAGCCCTGCTCTCTCGGTAGAGCCATTGCTTGGTGAAGCTGTGAGTTCAGCTTGCCTGCCAACAAGCCCTGAGAGCGCACTTTTGACAGAGCGCCTTGGAAAGCACTTGACCTACGGCTTTGACCTTGCGAGTCGTGGAAGCATGTTTCATGCCCGAGAGAATTTCCTCGAAACGCTGCGATCAATCGCCAACAAACATGACTCTCGAGCACGCGACACCCAGCACTCGCTTGCGCTTAGCGAGGCTCTCACCGCACTTGAAGAAGTCGACAGTATTGCTGAGCATGGATTGTTCACTGCTGATCGAGAGAGCTTGCAAGCCATTGTTGCCAAACACAAGACACGCATCGCAAACAACGATCTGCCCGAATGCTGTTCGGGACTCGCTCTCGCCCAACAGTATCTAGCATTGGCTGAGCAACAGCTCACGGTTTCGGCTGCGGCTGATAGAGAGGCTTCTTTAGCCCTTTACGCCTTGGCACGCGTAGAGCTTATTCCAAGATTCGGCTCGCTTAGTCCCAAGGAAATACGTCGAGGCAGAGCGGCAACACTGCTTCAGGCAGCCATCCGCGTCGATGAAAACAACGCGATCGCACACAATGAGTTGGGGATTTTAATGGCCCATGCTGAACAATACGCGACAGCAGAACAACTACTACGTAAGAGCGCCGCACTAACGACAAACGAGGCTGTACTAACCAACTTGGCCTCTGTCTACCGACTTGCTGGCAAAGAAGACCTCGCGAAGGAGACAGATAACCTGCTTGCTGCACGCACCCACAACAAGCGGATTGATTGCTCGAGTCCTACCAGTAAGTTGCCTATCCAGTGGGTCAGTATCCAAGAATTTGCAAACGGAAGAGTTGCCCCAGCAACAGATCAGAGCTTTCACCGTCCTGGATCGTTGAAGTCTCAAATACGACAAGTGAACCACCATGAACCCACAAGTACACACACAGTGCTAAGCCAACTCGAGCCATTGCCAATTCCAGAGGCAATCGATATTGAGGGCACTTCCACTGCAATTGATGCAATTGCCGAGCCGGCTAATGTTTTGAACAGCGGCAGTGCTTGCAATGGCTCGTGTAGCTCCACTCCTTCTGACCGTTGTGGAATACACTGTACCGGCGAAGACTGCTGCGGTCGCAAAACGGGAAAGGGTTGGGCGTGCGCGAGGCCAATTCCTTGGGAAGTTTTTTCGCAGGGCGACTATGTGGGTCCCGCACGCACTCCGCATTTGCCTGAATATCGGCTGCGCGTGGATGACCAGTTGGAATTTGTCTACCGAGTTACTGCCGAGGCAACCTCCGATATGTATCGGATTCGCGTTGGAGACATTTTTCGCATCGAATCCGAAACACGCGCAAAAATTAATCGCGAGGTGGTCGTGCAGCCTGATGGAAAAATTTCTGTAGTTTCCCTTGGCCAGGTCCATGCGGAAGGGTTGGCGATCGAGGAACTTCGCCTCGTGCTGGAATCACGACTCAGCGAAGTGTTTACGCGTCCTGCAATCTCTGTCCTCCCAGTCAAGCTCAATTCCAAGATAGAAGAATTGCGTGCTTCCGTGGATAGCCGTTCCGGAAATGGCGGGCAGTCGCGGAGGTCTCGAGTAACCCCTGAAGGTACGGTACAACTTCCCGGCATCGGTTCTGTGCAAGCCCAGGGACTCTCACTCGAAGAGTTGAAAATCGAAATCGAAATCCGCCACCAGAAATTTGGCGAGGGGATCGAAATTACTCCCGTGCTCCTGGCACGCGCACCCCGTTATCTCTATGTACTCGGCGAGGCCAAAGCACCGGGACGTTATTCCCTCGAAGGTCCTACCAGCGTTACTCAAGCAATTGCCATGGCTGGTGGGTGGAATGTTGGTGCGGACCTCCGCAGGGTCGTTGTACTGCGGCGTGATAGTTGCTGGAGACTCATGGCAACTAAGACGTGTTTGCACGACGCATTGTATGGCAAGTCGGCCTGTCCCGATGACCTCTGGCTACGGGACAGCGATGTCGTACTGATCCCCAAACGAAAGAGTCTAGTACTGGACGAAGCTATTGAACTTGTATTCACACGAGGCATTTACGGCGTCATTCCGTTCGGAGCCCAGTACCAATTCACCAACTTCCGCACTTTCTGATTGAGCGCGAGTACGAGAATATGAGATTGAGAAATATTTCGATCCGACTACTGAGTTACTCACTGGTGTGGACGCTGATCAATGCAGAGTCATCCCTCTCGGATGAAGCGGTGGAGATCGTGTCGCCTGCGACAGTTCAGAATCGAGAATCCATGAAAGAGCAAGCCACGATTCAAGAGAGCCAAGCACTCCAGCTCACTCACTCGCTTGGCGAAATTCGCGCCACTCTCTCTGTCTCGTCCGATTCGATGCCAGAGAACCTGGCTGAGCAGAATTTTGCCGCGGAGGGCGTCTATTACCACTCCACGGGCACAAGCCGTTCGTGGGAAGTTCTCCCTTACCAGTGGCACAGCCCGGCGTTCCGACACGGCCCCGTTTACTTTCAGCAAGTTGCATTAGAACGCTATGGGGCATCTTGCGGCCGCTTGCAGCCAGTGCTCTCAGGGGTGAGATTTTATGCTTCCGCAGCATTGTGGCCTGTATTGACGCTCGACGAACTGCGCCGTCCGCCGGCTTCTAACGTGGGATTCGAGCGACCCGGCAGCCCAATCTGCCGCTAGCAACGTAGAACTACGTTACCAAACAAGCAGGTATAGGCAATCTGCGCAAACAAAGCCGCCTCTGATGGTCGAGTCGATTTGATTGTCCGGACTGCGGTGACCCTTCCGATTACCAAGACATCGATGCGTAAGCTGATTATCCTTGCGCAGCACCGGCTTCAATCCTTCGTCCAGTCTTCCTTCTGCGAGAAACACCAATGCCGAGACGAGGATTTCTCAGCTTGGGGGTACTCGCAGGGCTGCTAGCACTGGCGAGTGGCTGTTCTTTGCGCAAGGCCTCTCAAACCGCCACCCCAAGCGAACAACAAGCCCAAGACTATTGTCGAAGCGTCGTCGCACTAATGGAAACACCTTCGGAGTGCGTGGCAGCCAGCTTTGAAGCCACCGCAGTCCAGCCCTTTACCCTCAACGATGCGGCCAACGCTGAGTACCTCGATATGTCGCTGGAGGAGGTAATTCGGATTGCCCTCTCGCAAGCCGAGGTGATGAACGAGCTTGGCGTGTCCGTTCTTCGGCAACCCGCGGGGACAGGCACGCGATTCGATCCGGCGATCACTGAGACTGATCCACGTTTCGGAGTGGAAGCCGCGCTAAGTGCGTTCGACGCGCAATATACAATGTTTCTCAACGGCGAAAACGTTGACCGACCGCTGAATGCCAATGCTCTGACCGGCGGAGGCAGCTCAGTACTGAAACAAGACCTGTTCGGGCTTGATGCGCAAATCACCAAAAACACGGCCCACGGGACTCGATTCGCGCTACGCAAAGAAATCGACTACGATGCGAATAACTTTCTCACTAATCAGTTTTCGAGCGGCTGGGATGTAAATCTGCTGGCGATCGCTCGACAGCCGTTGCTGCGCGGCGCTGGCTTGGAAATCAATCGCATCGCAGGTCCGAACGCCATGCCCGGTCTGCCGAATGGTGTGCTGATCGCTCGGACGCGCACTGACATCAGCCTCGCTGACTTTGAACGGGATGTGGTCGATTTTGTCAGCAATGTGGAAAATCTCTATTGGGATCTTTACTTCGCATATCGCAATCTGGATGCTCGCATTGAGGCACGTGACGCGAGCCTCCTCACATGGCAACGCACCAAGGGGCTGCTCGATGGCGGTCATGTAGGTGCGGACCAGGAAGCTCAGGCGCGAGTGCAATACTTTCAGTTTCAGCAACAAGCGCAGAATGCGTTGGCAGGACGGCTCATCGCCGGCACACGAACCGACAACGGTAGCAGTGGCGGCACATTTAACGGTAGCCCTACTGGGGTGTTGACGCTGGATCGACGACTACGGCTGCTGATTGGTATGCCGATCAATGACGGCACCTTGCTACGCCCCCGGGATGAACCCCTCGCCGCAGAGGTTGTGTTTGACTGGTTTGAAGCCGCACAAGAATCCGTTCAACGCCGAGTCGAATTGCGACGCCAGCGTTGGCAAACCAAGTTGAGCGAAATGCACTTGATCGCGGCTCGCAATCAAGTGCTCCCGCAACTGGATCTCATCGGCGGGTATCGCTTGCGTGGATTTGGGCAGGACCTCGCTAAAGTCGATACCGACTTTGCTTCGTTCAACAATGCCTACGACGAATTCTTCAGCGGGAACTTTCAGGAATGGCAATTTGGCCTGCAGGTAGACGTGCCTCTAGGCTTTCGCCAGGGCCACGCTGCTGTGCGAAACGCGCAGCTCAACCTGACACGTAATCGCCGTATCCTCAGCGAACAAGAACGGCAGGTGCTTCACGACCTCAGCAACGCAATCGCTGAGCTAAAACGGTCTCACGAAACTATGAAGACTGCCTACAACCTCATGCAGGCTTCCAGTGACCAATTGAAATCGATCCGGGCGGCATTTGATGCGGAACAGACCTCGCTATTCGTGCTGCTTGACGTGCAGCGACGGCTCGCCGATGCGGAAATAAACTATCACCAGGCACGAGTGGAATACGCCCTGGCAGTACGCAATGTCCACTTCGAAAAGGGCTCGCTGCTCGACTTCAATCAAGTTTATCTATCCGAAGCCCAGAACGGCCTGCTGCCCAGTGCACAGGCCTTCCTGAGCGGTGAACGCCTAGACGGAAGCTGGCTAAACTATGGCTTCAGTAAACCGCAACCATTGAGTTGCGGACCCTATGCACAGCACATCGAGCCGGCTGGCCCAACCATGGAAGCAGAAATAATACCGGCAACCGAACCTTGGCCCACCGATCAGACCCTGCCGCCGCCCGATCCCGTCGTCTCTCCGTGAGCAAGAACGAATGAACTCGATACAGTCTCAGCTCGTTTCCACGGGCAATACTGACTGGCATTCAGGTGGTACTGCGACTAGGTGGTGATCTCCACGTTAATCTCCAGCGGCCCATTTTGAGTCGTGGCTAAGGCGACATTCTCCACGGTGTCTGTCCCCTGCCCACCTACCACACGTAGGCGGTCTTGAACATTCAGTGGCCCTTCAAGCCGCACCAGATCGTCGCCATTGAACAGGGTGAGATTAAGAGTTTCTTGTGTTACCGGATCCTGCACGGTACCAACGTTGACATTGTTGAGCAACATAAGATCAAATCCATCGCCTCCACGCAGCCGCAGGTCAAAGTTCACATCGAGATTGACTCCGTTGTAGGAATTGCTTGCTCCATCACCCAAGTCGATGATCGCCGCTCCGTTGAGAGTGACATTCAAGTTCGTCATGTTGTCATTGCCATCCTCGGCGAGCAGATTCAGGACGGTCGTGTCCATGCCCGAGCCAATTTCGACGTCTTCCATCCACAAAGTGTCGTTACCAACGCCGAGCGAAATGTTGGCCTCTCCTTCAACAACAAGATCGTTCAGATTGCCAGATTGCGAACCAATTCGCACGCCCAGTGCGACCAAGTCAGCCCCGGCACTCATGTTGATGTCAAGATCGCCCGACAACCTCATCGGGGCACTGCCGAAAGTGTTGACACTGAGGACATCAGCACCGGTCCCCAAATCGACGCTCAAATTCTCGAGCTGCGAGAGGCTAATCGAATCGATGCCGGCCCCGCCGTTGATGCTTGTTCCATCAGTCGCGACCACTTCGATTGTGTCGAAAAACCTTAGCACATGCACCTGATTCGCTGCGGTATCGCCGGTGAGCGTAAGAGTGCCGTCACTGAATGCAGCAGTCACATCGCCGGCAAGCATGACACGAGATTCAAGGTCTTCGAAATCTAGGTCGGTGTATGGGTTAGAAACCTGGGGTTGGCCAAAATTATGGGATTGAATTTTTCGCTTCATGACTGGGCCCTTCAAATGCTTGAGTCAATTCAAAGTGGGTCGTACGGTTCTTGCAAGGCATCGAGTAACTGGACACAAAAACAGGACTCCCGTTGGCGACGGGAGTCCTGAAGATCGCAAACACAATCGAGGAATCTACAATCAGATGACCACTTCTGCATCCACTTCGACTGGGCCATTCAACACAGCCACGAAATCTGTACCGGCGACGATATCGTTACCTGCTCCACCAATCACTCGCAGTCGATCTTGAACGCCGACAGGTCCAACGGCCCAGAGAATGTCATCGCCGCTACCGAGATCGATATCAGCGTTATCTGGAGTAAACTCATAATCGCTGGCACCCACGACTACTGAGTTGAGTACGACAATGTCATTGCCATCCCCGCCAAAGAGTTCGACATCGTGCGCGATGCTTACGCCCTCGGCATTGACAATGTCATTGCCGGCACCCAATTCCATGTAGAGGTCTTCATTGAGTAAAACGTTCTTCATGTCGATGCCGTCGCTACCAGTACCAGCGTAGATCCGCATGGCGTCACGATCCGGCTCAGTACCTACAGAAACATCTTCCATAAACAATGTGTCATCACCGCTGCTAAGCTCGATGTTGATCTCACGGGCAACGCTAACGAATCCCAATCCGTTACCGTTATCACCGTTTTCTTCTAGGCTCACCACGAGTTCAGTTTCGCCGTTTGGCTCTTCGACTTCATTGTGAGTTCCCAGTACGAGAATGTCATCACCGGTGGACATGTCGATGTTTAGGTCTCCTGACAAGGTCAACGAACTGTTTTGTCCAATCAGAAGAATATCATCACCACCGTTGAGATGGATTTGCAGGTCAGTAACCCCTACGAATTGGTCACCCCCATTAATTGTAGTGAAGGCTGCCGGATTGACATTCCCCGCATCGAAGAGCCCCGTCACAACGACAGTATCGCCTGCTTGATCGATCCGCAGAGCGTTCGCTTCGCCGTCGCCAGTGATCGTCAACGTTCCGTCGCTAAAAGCTGTGGTTACGTCGCCAGCCAACATCACGCGAGCCTCGAGGTCCTCGAAGTCGAGCGAAGCGTAGAGGTCATTGTTGCCACGATTGTGGCGTTGAAGGCTTGATTTCGTCATAGGTGTCATCGTTGAAAACCTTTCCAGATAGCAAAAAAACATAGTTGGTAGATACAGTTGGTAGATCAAGTCGACTCGTCACATTTGTCAAACGCCTCTATTCCCTCACCGCAGCGATCAATGCTCCAAGAGCGATCTAATGCTCCAAGAGCGATCTAATGCTCCAAGTGTGTCGCCGCGCGTGGCATGACCTCGCTGCCCGCTGTCAACTGCTAGCTGGCAATGTTGGCCGTGCCAAACGCCTAACTAACTCACATGTCTATAAAATAACAGTGAAATGCGAGCCGAAATTATCCCAAAGCACCTAGAGTTTTCAACCAGAAAAAGACGCGAAAAACAATTATTTATTCGCAAACAATTTATCAACTACACACACCGCAATCTATGCAAATTACCCAATATGCCAGCTCCCACTTTATCACTTTTTTAACAGGCCGACTTGCTCCAAGAAGCTGCTGGCGGCGGCTTCGGCTGAGAGGGCTCCGCTTAACACGTTCGCTTGAAGAGATTCCCGCAGCTGCGCTAGTTCCGGTTGACTGTGTAGGGCCTGCAAGAGTCGTTGTTCAACCAAGTTCCACATCCAGCGTACGCTTTGTTGGCCACGCTTCTTGACTAGAGTCCCCGAGTCGGATTGCTCTTTCATGTGAGCTTCGATGGCCTGCCAGACCGCCACGATGCCCGTGCCTTCTAAAGCGCTACAAGTGAAAACAGAGACGCGTTGTTTCGACTGAGTATGGAGAGCCGACTCGAGTTGGCTTGCGGTTTGCTGGGCTGCGACGCGGCCTGCACCGTCAGCCTTATTGACTGCAACGACATCGACTAATTCGAGGAGCCCGCGTTTGATGCCCTGCAATTCGTCGCCGGCGCCGGCTTGCATCAGCGCCAGGAAGCAATCGGTCATGTCAGCCACCAGAGTTTCTGACTGACCGACTCCGACGGTCTCGACCAGCACCACATCGTAGCCAGCCGCTTCGCAGACGAGCAAACTCTCGCGTGTGCGGCTGGCCACGCCGCCCAGCGTACCCGCCGATGGCGCAGGGCGAATGAAAGAATTGGCCTCTGCGGCAAGTTCTGGCATACGAGTCTTGTCACCCAGAATACTTCCACCGCTGATTTCGCTGCTAGGATCGACAGCTAGCACGGCCACCCGGCGTCCACTACGAACTAAATGCAAGCCGAGAGCTTCGATGAAGGTGCTCTTACCCACGCCAGGAGTGCCAGTGATGCCGACCCGTAGTGAGTTGCCCGTGTGGGGTAACAGGTCCGCCAGCAGTTGCTCTGCCATTTCACGATGGCTTGGATGGGTGGATTCCATCAAAGTGAGAGTACGAGCAAGCACGGCAACGTCGCCACTCCTTACTCCAACGAAATAATCGTTAAGCGAGAGTTCGCGTCGTTTGGAAGTCGAGGATCCTTCACTTGCCATGACGGCCGTCCATCATGTTTGTGTTTCATCCACAGACGAGGTAATTCCGAGGTCTATTTTTAGTCGTTCGGCGAGTAGCTCTACCAATCGAGCCGCGGCGTCGGTTACCACAGTCCCGGGACCAAAGACAGCATCCGCCCCCATTGCGAGCAGCTGTTCGCAGTCGTTGGGCGGAATCACACCGCCCACTACGAGCATCATGTCATCGCGTCCCCGTTGCGCGAGCTCATCACGTAGTTGGGGTACCAAGGTAAGATGCCCCGCTGCCATCGAGTTCACCCCAACGACATGCACGTCATTCTCGACGGCGTGCTGAGCTGTCTCGGCAGGGGTGCGAAACAGCGGGCCAACATCGACATCGAAACCCAAGTCCGCAAAGGAGGTGGCGATCACCTTTTGCCCGCGATCGTGGCCATCTTGCCCCATCTTGGCGACCAATATCCGCGGCCTACGTCCTTCGGCCTTAGCAAAAATCGCAACCAAACCTCGAACTTTCTCGATGGCGTTGAGATTGCCAGCCGACGCCGCGTAAACACCGGATGACACTTTGACAGGTGCTTCGTATCGTCCGAATACTTTTTCCATCGCCTCGCTCATTTCGCCGACCGTTGCTTGTGCCCGGGCAGCCGCGACAGCTAGCTCTAGGAGGTTGCCTTGCTTCGATTGTGCACATTGAGTGAGCGCCCGTAAAGCGGTAGCGACTTCGGTTGGCTCGCGCTTCTCTCGCAGTTGCTTGAGTCCTGCGATTTGTGAAGAACGCACGGCGGAATTGTCGACTTGCAGCACATCAATGGCTTCTTCAGCTCCCTCGGAATCATCAGTTCGATACTTGTTGACGCCAACGACCGTCTGCAGGCCACTATCGATCCGCGCCTGCGTTTGAGCAGCAGCTTCTTCGATCCGCAGCTTGGGAATCCCCTGCTGGATCGCTTCGGTCATCCCGCCCAATGCTTCTACCTCACAAATATGCGACCATGCGCGTTCTGCTAGGTCGTGTGTGAGGCGTTCGACATGGTGGCTCCCGCCCCAAGGATCGACAACGCAGCAAGTATCCGTTTCTTGTTGCAAGAACAGTTGCGTGTCTCGGGCGATGCGCGCTGAGGCGTCGGTCGGGAGAGCAAGTGCTTCATCAAATGCATTTGTGTGCAGCGACTGTGTTCCGCCGTGGACCGCGGCCATCGCTTCCAAAGTTGTGCGAGTCACATTGTTGTAGGGGTCTTGTGCTGTCAGACTCCAACCACTGGTCTGACAATGGGCGCGCAGGCAAAGGCTCTTGGAATCTTGTGGAGAGAACTGGGAAATCAGTTTTGCCCACAACATTCGGCCGGCGCGCAGCTTGGCCACTTCCAGAAAATAGTTCATGCCCACGCCCCAAAAGAAGGAGAGCCGAGGGCAAAACGCATCAATCTCTAAGCCGGCCTGCAGCCCCGTGCGAACGTATTCCAACCCGTCGGCCAACGTGTAGGCCAGCTCGAGTTCGGCGGTCGCGCCAGCTTCCTGCATGTGGTAACCGCTGATGCTTATGCTATTGAAATTTGGCATGTGCTGACTGGTATAAGCCATGATGTCAGCGACGATCCGCATGCTAGGGCCTGGCGGATAGATATAGGTGTTCCGCACCATGAATTCTTTCAGAATGTCGTTCTGAATCGTGCCAGAGAGCTCCGACTGCGCGACGCCTTGCTCCTGGGCAGCTGCGATGTAGAGAGCCATGATCGGCAAGACCGCGCCGTTCATGGTCATCGACACACTCATGCGGTCGAGGGGAATGCCAGCAAACAACGCTCGCATGTCTACAATGCTATCGATCGCGACCCCCGCCATACCGACATCACCAGCCACGCGCGGGTGATCTGAGTCATACCCGCGGTGAGTCGCCAAATCGAAGGCAATACTGAGTCCCCGCTGCCCTGCCTCGAGGTTGCGTCGATAGAATGCATTGGATTCCGCCGCCGTCGAAAAACCAGCGTACTGGCGAATCGTCCAAGGCCGCTGCACATACATGGTAGCATACGGGCCGCGCACAAAAGGGGGCAGGCCAGGAAGAGTGTCGACGGGAACTTCACCAGTCAACTCATCCGGAGCTTGCTGCTTGGCCGCAGTTTGTAGTGGTATATCCGAAAAGTTGGGAATTGTTGTCATGCGTCTCGCTTACCAATAACCTCGGGCAACTCACAAAATTCCCGGTGAAACCCCAACGCTTGACTTAATCGTCCAACCGAAGCACCACAGCCTGCCGCGTCGATAGCGGTCTCGACACGTTCTGGCCCTTGAGAAATCTCCTCTGGCATGCTCACGTTCTTCCGTGATTTTTTGAGTCGTTGAATCGCAGCATTTCGAAGTTGCTGCGGGTCCGGTGGCGCACCAAGGTCTCGAGCTAGCAAATTGGTCGAGTCCCTCGCGTTGGTCAAAACCACTCCCTCAGTAACTTCATCTTGCTCGGGTCTGTTGGGCGCTGAACTGATCTGCTCGCCGATCCAGCCGTTTTGTAGCGAAGTCACCATACCGCCCTGGCGTTCGACATCCTGAAAAATATCCCACGCCTGCTGCGCCAACTGATGAGTGTAGCATTCCAAGAAAAAACTCCCCTCGGCCGGATCGGTAGCATTCTCCAAATCAGCCTCTTCGCGGAGTACATGCGTTGTATTTCGAGCAAGCCTCCGACTAAATCCGCTCGACTGCCCGGTTACATAGTCGAATGGTAAAGAGGTCACTGCATTGGCACCGCCGATTTCAGCGGCAAACACCACTACCGAGTTGCGAAACATGTTCCAATGCATATTCTCGCTGGTAAGTGTTCGTTCACCTAACACGGCATGGATTTTCATCGGTGAAGAGTCAGGAGTGACACCGCATGCCTCGAGCACTCGCGCCCACAGAAGACGTGCTGCCCGCAGCGTAGATACTGAGCGGAATTGATTAGCGTCCAGGTTGAGGCAAAATAGTATCTGCCGTGCGGCTGCGCTAGTTTGCAAACCCGCATTCGTCATTGCACGTAGATACTCGACTGCGGTTGCGAGAGCAAAGGCCAGTTCCTGTGTCGCCGTCGCGCCCGCGATGTGGTAGGGAGCCGTATCTACTCCCACCGCCGTCACTTGCGGAGCGTTCTGCGAAGTCCACTGGGCAAGATCCGTGAGTTGTGCCAAGCCCGTCGAGATGGAGTAAGGCAATCGGCCAGCTTTAGCGAGTGCCCCGAGTGGATCAGCATTCAAAGCCCCTCGCAACTCTTTGGGCAACAGCTGCTGCCGACTGCAAGAAGCGAACCAAATCGCAGCAAGCGGAAGAAACGCCGCCCCAGCTTCCAGCCCCACTCCGAGCGTGGACAGGCTCACCGCGACAAGCAGCTGCTCAAGATCATCGATTTGGTATGCCATCAGCCCACCTCGACCAACAAGGTCGGCGGCGCGCGGATCGTCTGGACAGAGCCCGGCCTGGGCAGCGAGGTCAAAGCTCAGCTGTAGCGAGGTCACCCTACCAGCGACATCCGACAGTATCTCTTGGTTTGCTAAGTGGGGTTCTGGGTTTGCATGTTTTTGCCTTAGTTCGCAGACGCTGGGTATTGTCTCAGTGTGGACAACATCAACTGGAGGCCTATCCTCGCGTGTGTACAGCGGCTTGATATCGATACCTTCGCGAGTCGGCGATATCAGAGTATTGTCAAAAGATTTGCCGTTCAAACCAGCATCAACCAATTTCTGCCACTGCTCAAATTTGGCGGGTGGGAATTCGCCATGCAGGGAAAAGTTAGCATCGAGCATGGAGTAAGCCTCTCAGGTCGCTTTGCCGAGGTCCGCGCGAGGCTGGCAAATTTCGGTCAGCACCCCATGGGTGCTTTTGGGATCGAGGAATGCAATCGACATCTCGTGCGCGCCGACTCGTGGCTGCTCGTCGATCATGCTGATCCCCTCTTGCTTCAATTGCTCGATCCGAGCTCGAATGTCGTCGACCGCAAAAGCGAGGTGATGCAGCGCTTCGCCCCGCTTATTCAGAAATTTTGCAATTGGCCCGGTGGAACTCGTGGGTTCCAGCAATTCCAGCAACACGTTCTGCAGGCGGAAGAACGCAACGCGAACACCTTGGTCAGCAATTTCCTCGATGCCCTCGAGCTCGGCACCCAAAACTTCCTCATAGTATCGACGCTGGTCGTCGATTGAACGAACGGCAATCCCGATGTGATGCAGTGATCTTACGGTGGCCATGGTACTAATCCAGAAACAGTGCTTTGTAAGAGACCGCCTGTGAAATTGTCTTCCTCTTTGTTGTTGCGCTACGTTGTTTGCGTTTGTGCCAGATCTTCCTCAATCGATCGAACCGGGGGTAGACCTTGCTCCTGTAGCGCCCCGTGATAGCTGCGTACCGCTTCTTCCGCACCGATTTCGCCGTCCGCAATCCAGCGCAAATGCTGTACAAACGCGAGTTGATCCTCGGCGTTGTTGATACGTCGCCCGAACAGGGCTGCTCGCACGCCATGTTTTCTTGCGCTGGCCAACAATTCAAACGCATCGAACGTAGTGCCCGACGCTCCACCCATAATGCCGACAATCGTGCGGGGGTCGTAGGCGACTAGTCGCTCCGTTAGCTCGGGACCGAGATAAGGGATTTTCAAAAACTGCGGCCGTTCCGAACGAGTGAGGCCAGCCAACGTCCGCACGACAGTGTCGCAAATAAATTGCCCAACATTCTCTGGGGCGTTATTGCCAGGGGCATTAGGAGGAAATATCTCTAGGAAATGTCGAAAGCCACTCGCTGCTGCCTCCCCTCGGAAAGCCGAATAGGCTTCGAGCGTAGCGCGGTCTAGAGCCGCATCGTTGTTCATGGTAATCGAATACAAGCCCAGCCGCACGCTAGAAATTCGCTCCAGGTTCGCGCTACGAAACGGTAGTGAAGGCTGCTTGGGATAGTCGCCTGTACCCGTGGCGAGCCAAATGTCGGTGGTGTCATTCGCACGGATGGCTGGTGTGACTGCACTCTTCTCAAACAAGTTCTCCTCAACAAGCAATTCGGCAGTACTCGCACTCATCAGTGCGATGTCGATCAATTCCTGCTCAACGATTTGACGAATGATCGCGCGGAATTCGCCAAGAGTCCGCAGCTTTCCGCTCTGCGAACAGCGCCCCGGCGCGGCCAGACCAAATGCCATGTCGGCATCCTTCGCATCGGCGAGGATGAATTCGTCGCAGGAGGAGTCCGCTTGCAGCTTGTGAAGTTTTGCGTCGAGCGATTTTGTTGCGGGAGAGTACACAGCGTGAATCTTGCTTGCAGGGCAGAATGTCCGATCCAATCAACCGTCATCATAGCATCCCAGACAAGCTGGCGAGAAGTGCCGCCTTCGCTTCAGAAACTACTTAGCGAGACTTGAGATGGAAAGATGCGTAGGGATTGCCCGGCGTGGTCTCGTAACCCAGTGTCGTCGCAGAATTGTATTTGGCCGGAAGTTCCATCTCCGGGTGAGTAATCTCGACACGGTAGGTTCCAGCGTGAATGCCGCGGATTCCCTGTTGATTTTCCGGAAGGTCTTCGTCAGCGACTGCCATAGTGGCGGAACCTCGTTTACGGGTGGTACCCGTGGCAATCTTGATGTCCTCACCAAGGTAAGTTTCTGGAACAAAGCGAATTTTCGCCCCCCCGAGGGGCTTGTTGTCGAGGGTGACGGTGGCCGACAACCGCGCGAGGGCAATACCGCGTTTCACGAACTTCTGCAAACGGTTAGCAATTTCCGTGTCCGAAATCATTCCATCGCTGTCCTGATCATATATCTGGACGCTGCTTGCCAATCCTGGGCTGGCACTAAGCTCCTCGGAGGAGAGCTTTCGATCCCCGTCATTGTCGTAGAGAATCATTGCCTGATCGGCAGCAGCCTTGGGGTCAAGGTCTGGAGGGTGGAGCGCTGAGTGGCGACCGCTGCATCCTATCAGCATGGCAGCTAGGAAGACTGCCAACATACACCGGCACGCTCTATGTGGTACTGCATCCAATTTGCTTCAACCCTACTGGAATTTGGTCGACAGAGACTTGCTTGATTTGTAGAACGGGCTGCTCGGGTGCAAGCCGCTAGTCGATAGTGCTGCTAACCTGGCCATCGTGCCGATTGCAAAGATTGGCCAACACGCCGGGATCCATATCGAAACTGATGTTGGTCACCGAGCCATCGCAGAAAACCGCGTTGTAGCCCCCAGCATGGGCGCTGCCCCACGTGCCATAGTTTTCTAACCCAAATCGGTCGGGACTGGGAATAGCAAACAGGTCTTCGTTGATCGACGGATCAACTCTCGACCCTCCGCCCCAACGATTCACATCCCAGTCCCAGCCGCTGTACATACATTGGTTGTCCCCAGGGTCGGTGCCAGTTTCGTACTTGTCGGGCTCGACATATTTTTCGCCGTAGAGCATCGTGTTCGACGTGCCGTCGCTAATATTTGCCAAAGTGATTTCTGCTCCAAGAAAACAGACCCCAGTCTGTGAGTCTATAGAAGGCCAACAAAAAGTGTCGCCTGCATCGTATTTGCCACCCGATGGCCGGGGTGGAAACACTAGAGTGAATTTTCCGGCGCTGTAGCCGCACTCTTCGGAGGCAAAAAAGAACTTTAATCCGCCGGGACCATCGTTTTCGAGTTCATCCGGAAAAGCATCCCCTGCATTCGCTGCATAGTCGCTGTGCGCCATTTCTTCGTAGGCTTTCGAGTTGACCTCGCGAAACAGCGCCGGAACATCCCTATCCCAGGGATAGTTAACGGCAGCACGGCGTGAAGGGCAATTGAATCCAGAGAGCGGGGTCTGTTGCAAAATCTTGGCATTCTCTCGTTGCTGAACGGTGATGGTACTCCCATTTCCATCGCCGGGCAGTGCATGAAGTGCTTGCTGCTCGACGTAGGGCAAGAGTTGGTAGATCCACCCGCCCGGCTGTTTCCTACCCGTTCCGCGATCTGCGTCACCCGTTGTCCAAGGTGCCCAACCCGACCCGGGCAGGATACCGTGGGTCGATTCGTGGTTCATCGCTCCCAACCCCATCTGTTTAAGATGGTTCAAGCATTGCGCACGTCTGGCTGCTTCGCGTGCTGCCTGCACGGCTGGCAAGAGCAGTGCTACCAACACACCAATAATCGCAATCACCACGAGCAATTCGACGAGCGTAAAGCCGCGTGCATTAGAGGTTCGAGAACCATACATAGGGTGAACTCCAGCGAAAACGAAGTGAGTAGGCAATGCTAATAGGCATGACCTATTTCCAGGACCGTGCAATACATTTCGCCGAGCACCGACGACCTTTGCCATCAGGGACGAGTATCAGCAGACCAACTGAAAAGAGCAGCCATTTACTCTGATTCTAACCTTCCACAAACATCTGGGGAATCAGAATGTTGGGAAAAGTCATCCGATTGGACCGGTCCATTCGCTAGTGGCCTTAAGGCAAAAAGATCATTATGTCCTGATGGACGGTCATGGAGATCGATAGGGTTGACTCGCCTCATACTTGAGTAATCGCCCCTGAATTTTGTTCGCTTGTGTCGTCTGACCAGTGTGTTGTGCTATCTCGATCGCTTTCCTGGCGACTTTCACTGCTTGTTCGAATTGCCCATTCTCGGCATAGGCCGCCGAGAGCGTGTCGAGCATAGAGAGGATATTCCCGCGGCGACTTTGTAAGGCAGCGGTGGCAAGTCGGATCGCCTCCGGACCATTGCGGAGTGCCTCATCAGGATGCGTCGCCAAAGTCCAAGCCAGATTATTTTGCGCCTCGCCGTAA
The DNA here is from genome assembly GCA_965230685.1 of Bythopirellula sp. GTDB lineage: Bacteria > Planctomycetota > Planctomycetia > Pirellulales > Lacipirellulaceae > Bythopirellula. The sequence continues at coordinate 4,543,112 of CBDDLO010000002.1, read as the reverse complement.
TTCACATCCAGTTCCAAGGCCTGTTGGTAGTAAGTTTGTGCCTGCCTCGCGTTGCCTCGGCCGAGTTCGGCGTTTCCCACTAGAGTGAGCAACTTCGGTGCATTGAAATGGTTCTCCAACAGAGGGCGATTCTCGTCAATGTACTCGATCGATTGGTCGAGATGACCACGCTCCACCAGTTTCCACGCCAAATCGAGCGGACTGATCCGTCGGTTGTGTGTGTGCCAACGTCCTGGAAAGGGAAGTTGAAGTTCCGAGTCACTCGCGTTGAGCGTCTCCACATCGGCAATGAGCTGTGCGACATCGACCGGGCCCCGGTAAATCACCGCCAGTTCGCCATTCTCATCAAGGAGCAAAGAAGTCGGCAGCGACAGAGGCACGTGAAGATCAAATAGGTGCTCATGCACTAGCTCTAACATTTCGACCGTCTCGGAGGTCGCCCAACCGGCCGTTCCTTGATATCCCAGTTTGGCAAGCATTGCTTCAGCATTTCCGACCTGCTTTCCTTTTTCTTGATCGAGTCGATCTACCGACAGAACAACAACTTCTACACCAGCGGCCTTCAGCTCCTCACTGTGCTTCCCGAACTCCCGAAGCTCGGGGATGCACGCTCGGCACCAACTCGCCCATAGATTGATTAGCAACGGAAGGCGTTTCTTCGACTTGTCAGCATTGTTGCCCTCGCCGATCCGATGTTGCTCGCCACCGAACGAGGTATAATCAAGGGGGGGCACTGGGAGTTGCGCTGTCGAAACGACTCGAGCCAACCCTGGCGACTTTGCAGCTGCGACCTCACCGGGGCCGAGGTCGAGCTTCCGCGCCGGCGGACTCCACACTTTCGCCTCGCCCGAATGTTCGACCAGTTGGTAGCGCTGGTCCGATTTAAGCTTTCCGAAAGACTCGCGCTCGCCCCCTGGCCAGACGACGAGAACATCATTCACTGATTCAGCACCTCCCAAGCCAAACAGCAGTTCCTTGCTTGACTGGGCCAAGAATCCTTCACCGGCCCGAAGGGTTTTGACCAACCGCGTCTGCTTCTCGTCGTCAAGCACGACTTCCACGCGCGCTCCAATGGCATCACGGTTGCAGTCTTCTCCCCTCAGCCGCACAGCCAGAAAGTGGTTGGACGTCTGCAAGTCGTTGCGCAGAAAGCGAATTTGCGGGCCACTACGGTTAGCGATCCACAGGTCCAGGTCGCCGTCGCCGTCCCAGTCGGTTTGAGCCAGCGCTCTCCCATCGTCGGGAAAGTCAAAGCCTGTGTTGGCTGAGACGTCGGCAAATTTTCCGTCACCAAGGTTCAGGAAGCAACAATTTTGCTCATGCCCACTAAACGAGCGCCCCTCGCGCACCATCTCGTGAAGCGCAGCTCCCATCGGCGGACCCTCCTCGTTGGCTGTGCCGCTGGTCGAGGCGTTGCTGACCGGACTTCCACCATGCGACACGACCTGTCGCCAAAAAAAGCTTCACAAGTCGCCCGAATCTTCAGTGGAGATGTACCCATTCGCCACCAAGAGGTCGGGAAAAGTGTCGTTATTCACGTCCGCGAAAACACTACTCCAGGCCCAACGTGCCATCTCCACGCCAGCAGTCTGGCCAGTATCCTCGAAATGGCCCACGCCATTATTTTTGAACAGCGTATTCCCCTTAGCGAAGCGAGAGTAAATGCCTCTCACCTGGTCATCGGCGGATGCTTTGAATTGCTGTTGTCGCGTAATGCGATTGCCGGCTGAAGAAAACATGTTCGCGACATACAAATCCATGAGACCGTCGCGATCGTAGTCGCCCCAACTAACCGACATTCCCGAAGCCGAGTCCACGACCTTTGCCTCCGCGGCGATGTTATTAAACTTTCCTTGGTTATTTTCATACAGGCAGTTTTGGCCATAGTCGTTGGCCACATACAGGTCTTGATCCCCGTCGTTGTCGAAATCCTCCCATGCGCAGGCCAGGCTATGCCGCCGATTAGCTTCGTCGAGACCGGTTTCCTTCGTGACATTTGTGAATTTCCAAGAGTCGTCGGCAATATCATTACGAAAAAGCGCATTGGGCGCACCGTCATTTGCATTGTGGTAGACGAACTTCGCCTCGCCTTCGTACTGCAACGCGAGTTCTCTGGCGAATTCAATGCAGACATAGAGATCCAAGTCGCCATCCTGGTCGAAATCCGCCGCAGAGATCGATTGGGTATCGGTATCGCGTGTAGCCAGGGTGTTACGTAGCTCGAACTTTCCCGTTCCCTCATTCTCCATAATCAGCACACCCGAAATCGTTGCCGCCACGAGATCTTGGTCGCCATCGTTATCTAAGTCGAGCAGCAGAGCGCTACTGGTCTGGTCGAGCCAATCCACGCCCGCATCGTGAGAGCCATCTATGGCCGTACCATCAGGCTGCTGAATGAATAGCCGGTTGGGTAGTCCACCTGCTTGGCAGACGTAGACATCGTCCAAACCATCGCCATTGACGTCGCCCAGAGCGAGCCCATTACGCGCGAACACATGCATCCCCTGAATTTTCCCCAGCCGCGTCAACCAATGATTGATTCCAAATGCAAGTTGCTCGTCAAGAGCGGAGTTGCGATCAAGCACGGATCGAGTGCAATCGACAAACCAGGGACCCCGGGAAACCACCTCTCTGAATTTCTCTGCACGAATCGACGAGAGTTGCAGTTTGCCATCGGGCAAGCGCCGCCATATGCAGTGCCAGGTGGCCCGCTGCTGCACGACGCCGTCGGGAGTATTCCCATCGGCTTCATATAACGCAGTAGTCTCTGCCGTGTCGGAAGTCATCGAGATGCGAACCACTTTAAAATGCGCATGCACATCTTTGGCGTTGGCAAACGGTTGGGCAAGCTCGTCCAAGGACAACGCGAACGCCTCGCGGCTTCGTTGGTAAGCATGAGATGTCGTGTCGTTGCGGGATTCTCGGATTAAGAGTTGCCCCTCGTCGCCATTTTTAAACGTCTCTACCAGGTCAGTGGGACGAAGTGGTCCGCAGCGCACTTGTGGATCCACTTCGCCGGCGACGACTTTGTCGATCGAAGCACCACCGAGCCGTTGGCTCAGCCGCAGAAGTAGCTGCTTGGCGGATTCTGCTACGGCTTCAGTTTCCCAACCGTCCTGTTTGGGATCGAGTTGCAACTCGGTCAGTTGGCTTTCCTGCTTGGCCGACGCAGTGGTAAGCACCGCGAGCTGGTTATCAGCGTGGCTGGATGCGATTGTATTCACTGACGAGCGACCGCTTCTGGACTCAACTTCCCTAAAATCCTTCGGTGGAGATAACAGCCAAACGCCAATACCAGTAGCAATAGCGATGAGTATCACCAACGCGCGCCACGGCGGGTTCATTTCCTGAGTAGGTTTAGGCGAGGGATGGGGCATCAGGAATTAACAGTGCGCGTCTGGATCAGGCCATTTGACACTTGCGAGTAACCACAAATCCTATTTTACCACACCGCTAAACAATCGCACTATGGCGAACCAGAAGCGTCAGTGAAGGTTGTGGGTAAAGCTGTAATTGGCACGCGGTTTTCGTTGAAGGCCCTTGACTCTATGGCAAGCCAACTCTCAAATTCGAGCGATGGCCCGCACGAGTTGCTGTAGCAATTTCCCCGGAAATAGTCGGCAATATTCCTGTTTTCCTGGACCATTCTGTTGAAATCGGCACAGGGTTCGGCGAGACTAGAGATAGAACTCTCTACATCGGTTCTTCTCTCTATTACGACTTTTCAGAACTCTTGATCAGGAATACCCATGCAACGACACGCATTAGCCATAGCGCTTGCCATGACAATGGCAGCTCAAGCAGGTGCAGACGTCATCAAACCCAACGACGTACGGGCGACGAGCCAGTTTGGCCTGGGGTTGTATATCGAAAACCTAGTCAATGGCGATCAAGGGGCTGCGGTGGGTCTTAGCAACTACGGTCTCGAAGCGGCCGGCGGGCCAGGTATTCTCGATGATGGGCATATTCCGAACATTCCCATGGAAACACCCTTCGGCTGGATTTCTGGTTGTGCGGACGCGGGGATTGAGGGCGGCGACCCCGGCGTTGATTGCAGCGGTGATATCTTTGCCGTTTCGCCTGAAGAAGAGCAAATTGTCGAGTTCGAATTCGACGGTGCCTACGATCTTACGGCAATGCATGTTTGGAACGAAAACGACGAAGTGTCCGCACTCGACCGCGGACTCAAGGACTTCGAGCTGCAAGTTAGTACTCAGCGAACGGGTGGGACCTTCACCTCAGTGGGAACATTTAGCTTGACCGCCGATGACGGTTTCGCCAACAACTTCGCTCAGGCGGTTCCTTTTGTAAGTAGTGGGGTTCGCAGAGTTCGACTGCTGGTCGATTCTCGTCACGGGGGTGAAGCAGAAGACTACGTCGGCTTGGCGGAAGTCCGCTTCGAAGGCACGCTGGTTACCCAAGATCTAGCTGCCGACGCTGACAAGGACGGCGACGTAGATGGCAACGATTTTCTCGTCCAGCAACGCGGCATGACGTTCGGGGAAATAGATACTTTCCTCAACACGACGCTCACCGCCACGCAATCCGAAGGCGACTTCGACAACAACAACGTCGTCAATGGTGATGATGTGACGGTTTGGGCGAGCGAGTTCGGCCAATCGGCGGCGCTCACTGCATCGCTCCAAGGAATCCCCGAGCCATCGACCTTCTTGCTGGGACTCTTAGTCGTGCTCAGTGTACTGTCGGGCCATCGGCCCGCGTTAGCTCGAGTGAAGGTACGGACGTGAGGTGGGCATTCCTGGAGCTGCCGTTGGTATCAGCATTGTCTGCAGTTGTCGGACTAGCGAGTGGGGTATCTGTTCCATCCGCTCCATTAGCAGCGCAGCCCGCAGCCGTAGAAGTGCTGCCCTACCCAGGCGAATCACTTCGAGACGGCATCCAGCAACTCGCCCGCCACTATGAGCAAAATGTCCTAGCCAACCCCCAGGCGGTCGTTGACCATGTTGGGATGGTCGATGCTTACACGATGCTGTGGTGTTTTGGTTTTGTACCTCGCGACGACGTACTGCCGAAAATCAAACATTCTGCCAGGCAAGCTGTACTGCTCGATGAGCAGGACGCAGGGGCACGAACCGCCCTGGGAATCGTTAAGCTGAGTCAGTGGGATTGGGCTGCCGCTGAGCGTGAGCTTTCCGCAGCGGTTCGGCTGGATCCCCACCGGGCCTCGTCGCATCATTGGTATGCTCTCCATCTAGCGGCGCGTGGGCTACATCCCGAAGCGATGCAGCAGTCTGAGCAAGCTCTTCTGCTCGACTCCTCCTTGGGGATGCAGGTCGGCAAAGCTTCGATTCACTATTTCGGCCGCGATTGGCCTGGGTTGATTAAGCAAACACAACACGCGATCAAGCAAGATCCCACGTTCGCCCCAGCCCACGATTGGCTCGGCATGGGGTATGTGCAACAACAGCGTTTCGAGGAATCCATCGCTACCTATGAACGTGCGGTGAAGCTTTCTGGGGGGTTAGCGGAAATTCTAGCTGGCCTGGGCCATGCCTATGCCTTAGGAGGCGAAAGAGACAAAGCCATATCGGTTTTGCAAAAGCTGCAACGGCTCGACAAGCAATGGTATGTGCCTCCTGTGCAGATAGCCTACGTGCATGTTGGGCTAGGCGAATATGACGAGGCGATCCAGATGTTGGAGCGAGCTTACGAGGAGCATTCCTGGGAGCTGGTTTTTTTGACCGTCGAGCCTTGGTTTGATCCGATTCGCACCGACCCACGTTTTGTGGCGTTGACCAAGAAGTTGAACTTCCCCGAGTAAAGCGCGTAGAACAGTCTACCACTGCGAGGTTTCAGTTTGCGCTGGCATACTCAACTCTGTTGCTTGATGACTCTGCCCTTCTTAGTTCTCGTACCAACGATGCCCGTGCCGACGGTTTATGGGCAGATGTCGAACTTTTTCGCCCTCGAAGTGATCGATTCCGTATCAGGACGAGGGGTACCCTTGGTTCAGGTCGCTGTCGGTGGTGAGAAATTCTTCACCGATAGCGCCGGCATTGTGGCAATCGATCAGGCTAACCTATTGAACCAAGACTTGAAGTTCGATTTCGCCAGTTACGGATACGAGAGTACCTCGCAACAATTGACTCCTGTGCTCGGCAACTCTGCACAACTGCCTATCGTTCGCAACAACCGGGCTGAGAGACTCTATCGCGCGACGGGTGCAAACATCTACGCGGACAGCGTGAAAGCCGGACAGCCTGCTCCGATTGCCAAGCCTATTTCCAACGCAAAAATTCGCGGACAAGACTCCGTGCAAGCCACGGTCTACAACAATCAAGTCCACTGGTTCTGGGGCGATTCGCTGTTTGAGGTCGAGAACGGCTGTACGATCTGCGGTAACTATTGGACCAGCGGCGCTACCTCGCAGCTACCGGAGCAAGGTGGGCTCCCTCCCAACGAAGGTATCGACTTCACCTACTACGAAGATGACGCCGCGAAGACGCGGCCAATGTTTCCCCAGTACCAATCGACGGGCAAGCCAGTGTGGGTGGATGGGCTGTTCACCGCCACGGATAGTTTAGGCAATGAGAAACTACTAGCCCATTATGTAAACGTCGAGTCATTTCTGCCACAGTATGTGTTGCGAGAGCAGGGGCTGGCCATCTTCAATGATTCCGCAGAGCGGTTCATCAAGGCGAAAGACTACGGCGTAGCTCCAGCACAGGTTTGGGGCACCGGCCCGCCGATTTTGCCAGCAGGGCATTCGTTCCGTCATTCGACGGGTGGCGAAGAATACCTCTACTTTGGTGAGAACTATCCAAATGTTCGTGTACGCGACAATTGGGACGATGTGATGGATATCACTCAGTGGGAAGCGTTCACGCCGCTCATGGAAAACTCCCGCTACGACAAGACCAACCCGCCACTCGAACTCGATAGTCTTGGCCATCCCGTCTATGGCTGGAAGAAAAACGTCGACCCGCTAGGCACCGAAATTTTTGAGGAGATGGTTGCACAAGGGCACCTCAACCGAACCGAAGCGCCGGTTGGACTGGTCGATTTTGAAGGCGGAGGAAACGTAAAGCTCCATCGGTCCTCAGTGAATTGGAATGAGTATCGTCAAAAGTGGATCATGATTGGCAACGAGAGCGCTGGCGACGGAAGTTTCCTGGGCGAGGTCTGGTATTCAGAAGCGCCCACCCCCGTAGGCCCGTGGAAAAATGCCATCAAGATCGCGACGCACGGAGATCCCACAGGGGAACTCGGTGGTTCGTATTCGTTTTACAACCCAACGCAGTTGCCATTCTTTGACGAAGCAGAAGGACGTTACATTCACTTCCATGGGACCTACTCGTCCAGCCTTTTCGACTCAGCCCCTGAGACGCCAGACTACGACTATAACCAGGTTGCCTATCGACTTGATCTGGCAACCATTCCTAAACTTTCAGCCGATGTGCTTGCCGCGGATTTCAATGCGGATGGACTTGTCGACCAGTATGATTTGTCAATCTGGCAATCGGCCTTTGGCGTGGACGAAGCCGGCGACGCCAACCGCGATGGACAGACCGACGGAGCCGATTTCATTATTTGGCAACAGCAGGTAGGGAGCCGCATTTCGTTCGGGGGAGCTAGATCCTCGCTAGCTTCGGTCCCTGAACCCCCGTCGCTCGGGATTTTACTAACTTCACTGCTGTTCAGCAGGTGGTATTTCACTCGGTAGGGAGGAGTGAGGATCCAAACGACACATCGTATTAGGATCGATCTAAAGGGGAAACACTCGGTATTTGCAGCGATTTCATTGACTCATAATGATTAGGCGATTAGTCTGAGGATTATGAGGAAGTAGCCTTAGGCGCTCGCTTAAACTGCTCTTTTGAGATTCCAATTCGACTGACTTTCAAGATTCCTGTCTTCTTTCTTTGGGAGGTTTGCTAATGAGTTTTTTCAAAAGTATCTTAGGCTCTGCGCTGGTGTTGGCGTTACTCGCCACGCAGTCGCAGGCGGACATCATCGCTCCTCTTTTGCCAGTCAGTGCTTCGAGTGAGTTTGCCGATGCCGACAACATAGCCAATGGCTCTGGATTGAGCGGCGTTGGACCTGTCGAGGATCAGCTGCACAACAATGATGAAAACAGCATGTGGCAAACGGCCGTGGCTGATTCCGTTGGCGAAACAATCGACTTCGATCTGGGTGGAATCTATAACCTGAGCAATGCCTTGATCTGGCAGTACAACGGGCCAAACGGATTTGGGCTGGCGGAGCCGGATCGAGAAATCATGGAGTTCGAATTGGCGGTCTCCCCTGATCTTTCTGATTCATTCACTTCTATTGGCACCTTCAACCTAGCCGCATCGCAGGATCAATTAGCAGCTGGATTCAATGAACCCGCGCAAGTGTTTGCTCTCTCTGGCGCGACCGCAGTCCGCGAAGTCCGGCTGACAATCAACTCGGTGCACGGTGGAGTGAGTGACGGAGCCGCCGGTCTGTCGGAAGTTCGCTTTGAAGGAACCCTCGTTCCGGAGCCAACAACGATAGTACTCGGAGCAGCCAGCGCCCTTGCCTTGTTGGGCATCAGACGCAGGCGCTAAGCTGCAGTTCGCTTTCCTCGATTGACAACTCTGATAGAATTTCAGGCACGGCCAGATCGCACTGGCCGTGCCGTTTTTGTGGTATCACTTCCATTTTTGGAAAAGCCATTTTGGAAAAGGCTATGTCACGCAGTAGGCGCACAGCGAAGTTATCGAGATCCGAACGGCGGCGACAATTTGCGAGCGAGAGCCATGTAGAATCAACCGCTCCGAATGCGGCAGGTCGGAAGAGCTATTGGCTGCTTGCCATCGCGCTTTGCATCTTGGTTTTGGGGCTCTATTCACTAGGCGGCAAATCCAAGCCAAAACAATCGAAAGCACTTGCAGATACGGCGGGCGAGACCTCTTCGTTAGATCGCTATCGTGCAGTGCTCTCACGCGATCCTCGAAACGACAAAGCCCACTACAACCTGGGACTGCTTCTGCAATCGCGGGGGAAATTAGACGAGGCAATCTCTCACTATCGGCAAGCACTCAGTGTGACTCACGATGAACCTCGCTACCATAACAACCTGGCCGCGGCACTTGCCGCGCAGGGTCAAGTGGACGAGGCAATCGAGCATTTCGATATCGCGCTTTCCCAGCAACCCGACAACGTCGAAGCCTGCTTTAACCTCGGTAACGCACTGTTCTCCAAAGGGCAGAAGAAGACTGCGATCGAAAGCTACCGCAAAGTCATCGCCCTCCGACCAGAACATGCGAAAGCACACAACAATCTCGCCGTCGCCCTGAAAGAAACGGGCCATCTCGAAGAAGCATACCGTCACCGCCTCGAGGCTATGCGGTTAGAACGGGCGCAAAAAAGCGATGCTGAGTAGTGGCTATACCAGGATTTCCGAAAGTACCTTGCCGTGTACATCTGTCAGGCGGAAGTCTCGACCTTGGTAGCGGTAAGTAAGCTGTGTGTGGTCCATTCCCAGCATACGCAGGATCGTGGCGTTCAGGTCGTACACTTCAGTCGGATTCTCGGTGATGTTGTAAGAAAAGTCGTCGGTCGCACCGTACGACATGCCAGGCTTCACTCCGCCACCGGAGAGCCACATCGTGAAGCAACGTGGGTGATGGTCACGGCCGTAATTCTTTGCGGTCAGCTCGCCCTGGCAGTAAACCGTCCGCCCAAACTCTCCGCCCCAGACGATGAGTGTGTCGTCGAGCAAGCCGCGTTGTTTGAGGTCTCGCACAAGCGCCGCCGAAGGTTGGTCGGTATCTTTGCACTGTTTTCCAAAATGGTCGGGCAGGTCGTTGTGATGGTCCCATCCCATGTGGTAGAGCTGGATGAATCGCACATCGCGTTCGGCCAGCCTTCGTGCCAAGAGGCAGTTCCGCGCGTACGTGCCAGGGCGGTGTACGTCGGGGCCGTACATGTCAAGGATGTGTTTCGGCTCGTCGGAGACATCGGTTAAGTCAGGAACCGAAGTTTGCATGCGAAATGCCATTTCGTATTGCGAAACGCGCGTGAGAATTTCTGGGTCACCGACCGCTGCGTGTTTTTGCTCGTTGAGTGAACGTAGGTCGTCGAGCATGTCGCGGCGCATCTGGCTGCTGCAACCCGCCGGGTTGGCAAGGTAAAGTACGGGGTCATTGCCTGCGCGCAGCTTGACGCCTTGATATTTCCCGGGGAGAAATCCCGATCCCCAGAGTCGGTCGTAGAGCGGTTGCCCAGCTTGCCGGCCCGTTCCGCGCGAGACCATCACGATGAACGCGGGCAAGTCTTGGTTCATCGCCCCCAAGCCATAGGCAACCCATGCCCCTAGGCTGGGACGCCCCGCAAGCTGAAAGCCCGTTTGGCAAAAGGTGATCGCGGGGTCGTGGTTAATCGCGTCGGTCTTGAGTGACTTGATGAAACAGAGCTCATCCGCCACACCCGCCGTAAAGGGCAACGCCTCGCTGACCCACGCTCCAGAGTTCCCATGCTGAGCAAAGTTGAAAATCGAATGAGCGATGGGGAACGCTTCCTGTCCGGAAGTCATCGTCGTGAGTCGTTGGCCTTGCCGAATTGAATCGGGCAGGTCTTGGCCTGTGAGTTCTTTGAGCTTGGGCTTGTAGTCAAAGGTCTCAAACTGCGAGGGTGCCCCTGATTGAAACAGGTAGATGACCCGCTTTGCCGTAGGGGCGATGCTGTTGAGCACAGCAGTGGATGTCTGCGCCCCACTGGACGCTCTTGACTGCTCGGAAAGGAAGAGCGATCGGAGAGCCGTGGCACCGAGGGCGGTTCCCGTACGCGATAAAAAATGACGACGGTTGAGGTGCTGGGTAATCGAAACGGGATCAAGATTATTCATGGATTACTCTTTCGTGATCGCCTCGTCGAGATTGAGCAGCACGCTGCCCATAGCGGCATAGGCAGCAAACGCTTCGTCATTCGCATCTACTTGAGAATTAGATTCGCCGTGCCCCAAGAACATGGCTGCGGCAGCAGGATTCTCGGCAAATCGATGCTTGTGCCGTTCGAGGCCTTGGACTAGGGTTCGCAACTCCTCGTCAGTGGGTTTTCGAGCAGTCACTAACTGAAAGCCAAAGGCAAGTCGCTCGTGGTCGTAGGCCCCACCCTGTACGAGCATCCGCTCGCCTAACTTGCGGGCTGCCTCAACGTAGGTCACATCATTCAGCAAAGCCAACGCTTGCAAGGGAGTGTTTGTCCGAGCTCGGTAAACCTGACAAATTTCGTATGCCGGGGCATCGAAGGTATTCGTCACGGGATGGGGTACCGTGCGTTTGCGATAAATATACAAGCTCCGACGGTATAGCTCTTCGCCGTGGCTTTGCACGTACTCGCCTTCACCTGCACCGCCGGCTAGCTCGTCCCACAATCCTTCAGGCTGATAGGGTTTGAAAGCGTCGCCACCGATGCTGGTCGTCAGCAGCCCGCTCACAGCGAGTGCATTGTCGCGGATCATCTCTGCGGGGAGCCGGAATCGCGGGCCACGTGAGAAATAACGATTCGCGGGATCTGCAGCGAGTTGTTGGGGAGAAATTGCGGAGCTTTGTTGGTAGGTGTCGCTGGTAACGATCAGCTTCAGCAACTTCTTCGAATCCCAACCCAGGCGCACGAATTCGGTGGCCAACCAATCTAGCAACTCTGGATGCGATGGTGCATCGGCTTGCACTCCGAAGTTCTCCGTGGTCTTCACCAAGCCAATGCCAAACAGCATTTGCCAAATGCGGTTCACACGTACCCGGGCCGTCAGCGGGTTCTCGCCCGATACGATCCACCTAGCTAAAGCCAAGCGGTCTTTCTTCACGCCCTCGGGAAGCTCTCCCAAGAAATTCGGAATATCAGCGGTCACAGGCTGTGTCAGGTCCGGCTTGTCGTACTCTCCACGTTTTAGCACGAAGGTTTCCCGCGGCGTGGGCAACTCTTCCATGACCATCACTGTCGGATAAGACTTTTCTAGTTTGGCGATTTCCTGCTTAGTGCTACGCACTGTTGCTTTGGCCTCTCGATACTGCCTGGCAATTTTCGAATCGGAGAATGCGCTGAACAAGTGGACGCGCTGCGGACTAAGTTCTCCGCCTTGAGTTTGTTCTTTCGAGGAAAAGAGCCGAGCCAGTCCCTCACTCGCAATAGCTTTAACTCTTGCCTGGTCCAACCACTGGTCGAAGTAGCGAAAGTCCGTTACTGAGCCAAAGAACGTAAACCCTCGCGAAGTCCGACCGAACTGCAGAGGTTTATCAACAGAAAACGAACTCCTCAAGGAGTCGGCTTCGACCTTCAGAGGAACCGGCGTACCATTGACGAGCACGGTTATCCCCGCGGCTTTGCCTGAGCCGTCGTAGCTGATCGCCACATGCGACCAGCGGTCTTGGGGTACCGCGTTCTCCGAATCGGTAGAAATTTTGAGCGCGTCCTCGGGCCAGCTATGAATCAAGTGCATTTCCAACTTGCCGGGATTCTTCCAGTAGATGTCCCACCCGCGTGATAAGTTGTTGGGATCAATTTTGTCGACGATAGCCCCGAGCTTCTCGGGCTTGACCCAGAAAGTGAAAGCGAAAGGGCTATCGTGATCGGGTGCGATTGTTTGGTCGTAGTTGAGTGTGTGGAGTCCGGTAAATTTCGCCACGGTCCCTAACACGCCCTCTATCCAAGCGATGGTGCCGGTCTCGGTGCCAGGCAGCACCTTTTTCCCCAGAGCTGTATAGGCTTTCGTGTCGCCAGCAAAGTAAACTTGAAATTGGCTCTGAGGAATAGCAGGCTGTTGCGAATTCTTCAATGCAGACAACTTCCACTGCTGGGTCAGCATCTCGAGCTGAGGCTGCAGATCTTTGAGGGTCGACTCGGCTTCGGCCAATCGGAGGTCAACTTGATCCAGATTTCGCTGCTGTTCCGGGGAGATCACAGGCAACACGGGCGCAACGTTGCCGCGAGCCTCTTGGTAGAAACCCTTCTCGTTCACATTATGAAAAAAGGAAAAAAACTGGTAAAACTCTCGCTGACTAATGGGGTCATACTTATGGTCGTGGCAGCGGGCACACCCCATCGTGAGCCCGAGGAAAACGGTTGCGGTGGTTTCGACGCGATCAACCACGTTTTCGACCAGCCATTCCGCTTCAATCGATCCGCCTTCGGTCACCGTCCGATTGTTTCGATTGAAACCGGTGGCGATACGCTGTGCTTGTGTAGGATTCGGCAACATATCGCCTGCGAGTTGTTCGACCACGAATTCGTCGAATGGTTGGTTATTGTTAAAGGCATTGATGACCCAATCGCGCCATGGCCACATGCTCCGTTTGAAATCGTTTTGGTAACCGTTCGTGTCGGCATAGCGTGCACCGTCGAGCCACTCGCTGGCCATGCGCTCGCCGAAGTGGGGCGAGGCGAGCAGTCGGTCCACCAATAGTTCGTAGGCGTGGGGCGATTGGTCTTCTACGAAGGTGCTGATTTCTTCCAGTGTGGGAGGCAATCCAAGTAGGTCGAACTTGAGCCGGCGGATAAGAGTCTCGCGTGATGCGGTAGCAGACTGAGTTAGCCCGAGGTCTTGCAATTTCGCTAACGCGAACCGATCGATGGGGTGGGCTGCACTCTCGTGAACCGGCGGCTCTGGGCGTGTTGGAGTAGTAAATGCCCAGTGCTGCGACCATCTGGCCCCTTCCTCCATCCACTGCTTGATCGTCGCTCGCTGCCTATCGGTGAGAGGCTTCGGAAAACCGGGCGGGGGCATTTGCTCGTCAGGGTCCTCTGAGTGAATTCGTCGCCATGCTTCGCTCTGGTCGAACTCCCCTTCCCCAAAGGCGTGCAGGATTCCCTCTTCCGTGTCGAGTCGCAGTTCCGCCTCGCGGGTTTCTTCATCCGGTCCGTGGCAGGTAAAACAATGGTCGGCCAGGATTGGCCGCACCGACTGCGAGAACTCGACTGCCAGCGCGCTGTTGGAACCGAATACCAGGGCCACGGTGGCCACTATGACGCTGCTCAATCGCATAAAACCAATACAGACTTGCTAAAGATGAAGATACAGACGGGAGGGTTCGTACAACTATCCCTATTGTGACATAGCGTGATGGTTCGCGCCAACAAGTCACCAAAAGTGGCTACGATTTGCGGTTGATGAGACATTTCGACAATGTCGACTTACAGACTTCTCTCAAGCTGGGCGAGCGTGGATAAGAGCACTCCATCCTCTGACGCATCAATACAACGAAGATCAAGCAACAGTACCCCTTCATGGACCCTGCCCACCACGGCCGGATGCCCTGTTCGCAATTGATAGGCTAGTGCTTCGGCATCGTACTCCGGGTGTGTCACACCGAGAGCGTAGCTTGCCAGTTCATGTCCCGGTAGCGAGCCGCCACCCGCAAACGACACCGTCTTTAGCACTTCGACTTGCCAAGGGAGACGCTCTTCGGCAACGCGAGCGGCAAGTTTTTCAGCACGCTTATGAATTTGCACTGCGGGCGTCTGAAGCATTCGCAGAAAAGGCACCACATGTAAGAGCTGAGGGTTCAATTCCGCGCGACGATAAATGGCGAGCGTGGCTTGTAGGGCGGCAAGAGTCAGCTTATCGATTCTCAATGCGCGGCTCATAGGATGGCTAACAAGCCGTCGAACATGTTCCTTCTTGCCGACAATAATTCCACATTGAGGCCCCCCCATTAACTTGTCACCACTAAACAACACAATATCAGCCCCTTGGTGAATACTTTCGCGTGCCAGGGGATCCGAACTTGTAACCGCATCCGGTGTCTCAACCACCGCACCTGAGCCAATGTCGTGAATGACGGGAATGTTCTGAGAAGCACCAATCTCAACCAGTTGATTCAAGGACGGGTGTTCCTCGAAGCCCACAATGCGATAATTGCTGGAATGCACCTGCATCAGCGCACCGGTTTCCCCGTTGATGGCCTGCTCGAAGTCCTCAGGACGTGTGCGGTTCGTCGTGCCCACAGCTCTTAGTTTGGCACCAAATGCCTGGAAGACTTCGGGTAATCTGAAGCCACCACCGATTTCGATCAACTCGCCTTGCGAGACAATGACCTCTTTCCCTGTGGCCAGAGCCGCCAAGGCGAGACCCGTAGCCCCCGCATTATTATTGACCACGTGCGCCGCCTCGGCACCAGTGAGCGCACACAGATCGGCTTCTACACTTGAAGACCGCTGCGTGCGGTCGCCCTTGAGCAGGTCGATCTCAACGTTGCAGTAGCCGGTCGCTTGGATTACCGCTTGAACAGCTTCCTCCGCAAGCGGTGCTCTTCCGAGCCCTGTGTGAAGAAGGATGCCAGTCGCGTTGAGAACTTTGCGTAGACGTTGCTGCTGTCGGTTCTCTAGATCTGCTACGATTCTCGCGGGCAATTCGAGTATCGCTTCTGAAACATTGTCGAGCGTTCCTTGAGACAATTCATTACGGAGGAGATTAAGCACATTCCGCGTGACTTCTCTTGTTGGCAATTTTCCGAACCGCTCAGCCGCCTGCTGGATTAGCTCGTTCTGGAGAAGCTCGTGCACGCTGGGTAGCATGCGCAGCGGATTGGAAACTTCCTCCTGGGGGCGCATTGGAGTCATGTTTTTCTGGGTTGGTTTGGTACGATGCGGCGACGATCACCTATTCTCATTGTAACGCCCCGCTGATCAAGGTGCTGGCACAAGGGGACTGCATATTTTCGAGTGAGTCCCAACTGTTCGTTGAATTCGCTCACCGTCCACTCGTCGGCGGCAGTCCAAAGATTGAGGACCTGATCGACTAACTGATCTTCTGCCTCAGGATGCAGATACATTCGAGAGGCCCGCGACGCTTTGCTGTCTCGAGAATCTTTGTCGGGAAGCCGAACCAACTCTTGTGATTCCGCAGCGAATTGCAGCAATGCCTCGATTTCCGCTTCTTGCAACTCAAAGCGAGTCGAAAATTCACCCACGCTAGGCGGCGTCAGTCCAGCGGCTCGGCAGGCAGCAATCATCGACTTAGACACATCGTTCTGTTTGGCAGTGAGGTTCCCCTCCCAACTTGAGTGGGCGAGTTCATCGGCGCGACATACAATTTTCTCTTCTCCGGCCAACTCTGCCACGAGGGCCTGCAACAGATCGGGAGGCTCTAGGTTTTCAAACGCTGTGCGTAGGCGACCTAAGGGAACAAACTTCTTAAGCGGCTCTGCATGATGCTGAGCAAGCAGTTTGGTGAGTAGGCGATTCTTCAGCGCGGTGGTCAATGCCGGGACCAGGAGTCGGCGCTTTGTTCCGCACTCTAGGGCATCGAGTTTCTTTTCTGCAATAAGTTGCTGTGTAACTTCACTGCAGTTCGCAACTCCCGCACGAAGACATTGTGTTTCCAGATCCCAATCCTGCTCTCCAGCGAGTGCCACCGCCGCGCAGAGTCGCGACCTTGCATCTCCAATCGCCAACTGCTCGACCAAGCCAATACGCGCCGTATCTTTGGGACGAATTCGATACGCAAGCGGATCGACGATCTTCCCCCCTCCAAGCAGTCGGTTAGCAGACGACTCACGGAGGATGAAGGGTTGGCCCCAGACTGCGGCGACCGGAGCCGCGGTTTTGATTTGCCCGAAGTGTAGGGAAACCCCAGCAATTCTTTTCGTAGCGAGAACTCGGAGTTCTCCTGGAAATTCTCCAGCCCCCAAATGCAATCTGATATTTTGCGGCGATTTCAATACGTATTCTTCGAGCGAAGGTGTCTCAATAAACACAGTGACTTGGCGACTGACCCGCAATTCTCCCGGACTGGCTAGCATTTGCCCACGCTCGATGTCGCGGTAATGCAAGCCGGCGAGGTTGATGGCAGCTCGTTGTCCACGCACAACTGACTCGACGCTTTGCGAATGATGCTGCAAGGCTCGTACCCTGACGGAATCCCCCAGGGGCATCACTTCTAATTCGGCACCAACTTCCACTGAACCCGAGGCGACGCTCCCCGTCACCACCGTGCCATGTCCCGTGGAAGAAAAGACCCGGTCGATAGCCATGCGAAAGGCGCCGCCCTCGCGATCAGGAACGCTACTGGCGGTTTCTCGCAGTGCTAAACGAAGCTCTTCCAGGCCGCACCCGTTCTTCGCACTCACTTCAATCACCCGAGCGCTCTGTAAGAACGAACCCTCGACCAGTGACGCGATGTCATCTCTCACCAAGCCAATCCAACTTTCATCGACCAAATCGCATTTTGTGAGTGCGATCACGCCAGACGACATCCCTAAGAGTCGCAGTACCTGAAAGTGTTCGCGAGTTTGCGGCATCACTCCCTCGTCAGCAGCGATTGCCAGCAAGGCCATATCGATGCCCGTCGCCCCGGCCAACATGTTCTTAATCAAGTCTTCGTGGCCTGGGACATCTACAATGCCTATCGTGAGGTCGTCGAAGTTGAGTGCCGCAAATCCAAGCTCGACAGTAATGCCCCGACGCTTTTCCTCTGGTAAGCGATCCGTATCGACGCCGGTCAGCGCTTGGACGAGAGCAGTTTTACCGTGGTCGATGTGTCCCGCCGTGCCAAGTAGTACGTGCCGTCGCATGGGGTCGCGATCACTAAATATGGTGCCTGGAATTGAAGTAGCAGTCCATTGTAGCCATGTTGGCTTGTGAAGTTTATGCTAGAAGTCTACACCGTTTACTGAAATTACTGGTCAATACACCGCGCCGTGATGCGAATGAATTCCGCCAGCGAGAGACTCCCTCGGCGAGACATTGTTCTGCTAGGCGCCGGCCACACCAACGCGCACATCATCCGTATGTGGCGCATGCACGCCCTGCCAGAGACTCGGCTCACGTGTGTTTCCAACCAAGCTGTGGCCACTTACTCCGGAATGCTCTCCGGAGTACTCGCTGGCCAATATCCAGCTTCGCGGATGGAAATTGACCTCGTGCGGTTGTGCGCATCGTGCGGGGTCCGATTCATCCAAGCCGATGCTACAGGGCTCGACCACGAATCCCAACTGTTGCTGCTAGACACTCGACCACCCATTCCGTTCGACGCCCTGAGCATCGGCATCGGCTCGAAAGCAAAGACATTTCCGGGTTGTGAATTCGGACTGTCGATCAAACCGATGCAGACCTTCTTGCATCGCTTAGAACAGTCACTGGAACAGTTACTATCAAGTCCAGAGAGTCGCACTCTGCGGATTGCCATCGTTGGCGGAGGAGCGGCCGGCGTGGAGATCGCGTGCTGCCTGCCGAATTTTGTGGCAAAGCTGTGCGGTTCTCACACTCAAGCCAAGTACATTCTCGTGGAGCGAAGCAGTGAAATTCTCTCCAACATGCCGAAGCGAACGCGCAGCATGGCATTGGGGGCTCTAGCCGAGCGCAAAGTAGAGGTGAACACAAACCACGCTGTTCTCTCAGCCAATGCGAGCAGCCTTCGCTTAGAGAATCGAGAACCGCTGGCTGTCGACTTAATCATTTGGGCTACGAGCGCGACTGCCCACAACTTGCTCGCGAACTTTGGCCTACCGCTGGATGATCGTGGCTTTCTACTTACTCGCGATTCGCTGCAAAGTGTTGGCAACGACTCAGTATTTGCAGTCGGGGATGCCGGAACCGTACAAGATACCGACTACGCCAAGGCGGGTGTCTACGCGGTGCGACAAGCGCCTGTGCTATGGGAAAACCTGCGGCATTATCTGGAGGGAGGGCCACTCGAACAATGGCGGCCGCAAAAAACTTTTCTCAGTCTGCTCAACACGGGGGATGGCCGAGCGATTGCAACCTACCGTGGCTGGAGCGCGCATGCCAAATGGAGTTGGTGGCTCAAGGATCGAATCGATTCGCGATTCATGGACAAGTATCAGGACTATTCCGCCCCCGCGCCCATGGAGACTACCGGCCTCGTACCTGATTCGACCATGCCGTGTGGTGGATGCGGTAGCAAGGTACCAGCAAGCGTACTTGCCGAGAGCTTGCCCACGATTCACAATCCCCAATCGCAACGTGTGCTCTCGGGTATCGAGTCTCCCGACGATGCGGCACTCGTGCAGCGCGTCAGCGGCGACAGCCTTGCCGTTACGGCCGATTTTTTCACGGCTTTCCTCGACGATCCCTATCTGTTGGGCCGCATTGCGGCGCTCAATGCGCTGAATGATTTACATGTCAAAGGGGTCACGCCCAGCACGGCAGTTACGCTCGCAGTGCTTCCCTATGGCCCGCAGTCTCAGCAGAGTCAACTGCTCAGAGAATTGCTTGACGGGGCGGCAAGAGAATTCCAAGAATCGCAGGTAACGATCGTGGGAGGGCACACGATTGCGGGACCCCAGCTGACTTTTGGTTTTACGCTCCTCGGCGATACAGACGCATCGCAGTTCCTGCGCAACTCAACGCCCTCTCCGGGAGACAAACTCATTCTCACTAAGGCGCTCGGGACTGGCATTCTGCTTGCGGCCCACATGCGCGCTGCCTGTCCCGCACGTTGGTGGGAGCCGTTGCTAGAGACCATGCTTGAAAGCAATCTCGCCCCGGCTATCACTGCGCATCAGTTGGGAGCCTCCGCTGCGACAGACGTCTCGGGATTTGGCTTGGCGGGACACTTGCTCGAGATGTTGACACCTAAGCAATTCACGGCTGAATTGAAGCTATCTCGTGTCCCCTTGTTGCCTGGCACCAGAGAGCTGCTCGAACTCGGCGTTGAAAGCACTCTCACACCCAGCAACCGCGAGAGTTTCGCAAACGCCTGCGAGTTCGCCACAGATGTAACGCCGCCATCGCAAGCCGTACTGTTCGACCCCCAAACCTCTGGCGGGCTGCTCATCGCGATCGCAAAAGAAAAAGCCAAGGAGTACCTAGACGCAGCTGGCCCAACCGCCACAGAGATTGGTACAATTCAAGCGTCTGACGAAGACGGAACTTCGATCCGAATCATCCATTAATTCAGGAGGTGCAAGCTAGCCTGGTGGCAGCCACGGTCTTCAAAACCGTTGTGCGGAGTAGCGAATACTACGCAGGTGGGTTCGATTCCCATGCACTTCCGTTTCTCGCGGGCCAGTTTCTTTAGGAACTTGAACCAAGCTCCTGCGTCTTGTCCGACCCAGTTTCAGGTCACGAATACTATGCTGATCGACTAATTAGCTGTAGCATTTGACTGGGAAAAGACTTGCATACGCCCTTGCTTCGGATATCATTTAACATGGTGTTCCGATTGCAAACCAGTTCGACCACCGATTCTCTTATCACTCCAACTCTCAGCTTGTGTGGACGGCAAAATATGCCTGAACTCCCTCACAAAGTGAACGGCAAGGGAGGCTCTCAGCTTAACCAGCCAAGGTATCAGCAGATCTTTGAATCTCTAAGAGAGCAAATCCTGCAAGGTTCCTATGTCGCGGGAAAGAAGTTGCCAACCGAAGCCGAGTTGATGCGTCATTTCGAGGTCTCACGCACAACAGTCTCACGCGCGATGCGCGATCTGGAACAGATGGGGCTGGTTGATCGCTGTCGAGGGTCAGGAACCTATGTCAAAGAGCGGCCCAAAGATGATCAACTCGTGCGGCTTTCCTTCTTTGTACCCTGGGTCGAGTCTGACGAAAGCCTGCCCTATGTCGAAGGGCTGATTTATCAACGGATTGCACGGTTGGCAAGCGAGGGAGGATGTTCGATCTCGTTGCATTGTTTCAGTTCCCAATCCAATGGCTTCCAGCGTGATTCGCAGGCGGATATGCTTCGAGCAGCCCAACGGGTGATCAGCGACAATATTGACGGCGTACTTTACTACCCAGCTGAGTTGCCCGACTCGATGGCGCACGTGAACCGGAAGATCGTCGATATGCTCGTCGCCGCCGGGATTCGAGTCGTGCTGATTGACAGGGATATTGTTTTGTATCCTCAACGGAGCGAGTTCGTCCGCGTAGGTTACGACAATCGCCGCAGCGGGGTACTTCTTACCAACCATCTCATCGCATCGGGCTGCCGTCGCATCGTGTTCGTCGGTATCCCGGAGGTCTCGACCGCTGTGGCTGACCGACTGCTGGGATATCGCGAAGCACATCAGCTTCACGGTTTGCCGGCCGATCCGTCGTTAGTTCTCCAGGCGCATGAAGAAGATCTAACGCTGGACTATTGCCGTGAATTGATGAAATCGATTCAGCCTGATGCGATCGTCGGTAAGATGGACCGTTACGCGGCGATCATCGGTCGCCACTTGAACACGCTAGGAATCCAAGTGAGTAGCGAAGTGAAGCTCGCTGGATTTGATAATGATCCGATATCAGAATTGTTATCCGAGCCGCTCACGTCGATTCGATTGCCCATCGAGCCCTTCGCTAAAGCCGCCTACACAGCGATCAAGCAAAGCGTGAGAAACCCAGAGTTCCAGAATCAGCAGATCATCATCGACACCGAGTTGATCGTCCGTGAATCAACTATCTCGCCAAAAGCTATAAAGAACATCGCGAACAAAATTCCGCCCAATAGTTTGGCCCAATAAAATTGAAGGTTTCCGCATGCAATATCGAGGGCACGCCATGCCGATCAGCCTCAGGGCAATTACCATTCTGTTTCTCCAAGTATTTGCTCTTGGGGGCAATGTACAAGCGGACGAAAATGCCCAAGGAACTGTTCGCGCGGTGGTCCCTCGCGCTCAACATGCAGTAAAGATCGATGGTCAGCTCGATGAATACAGCAACGCTTTCGCTGCGCCGGTGGAGTACTTCCACCCCGATGTGAAGAACCGCGCTGGCCAATTCTTCTTTCTCTGGGATGACGAAGCCTTCTATGTCGGAGTACGCACACTCGATGAGAAACAATTTTCGCCCGAACATCCGCTTTGGGAAGGCGACGCGGTCGAGTGGTACTTTGATACTCGCCGTGATAGCACATTTTTGAATCGCGAATGGGGCAAGGGCTCGGTGCATTGTTTTTTCACGCCTATGCATCTCGACAAGTTAGCACCGCGGTTCTGCCTGCGCCCAGGCTACGAAGATGCCCTCGAACAAATCGGCATAGAAGTCGCGGCGCAAACTACTGAAACTGGTCTCGAAGTCGAATTCAAATTACCCTGGGCAAACTTCCCGGAATTTAAGCCGATTGCGGGCGAGGTGATTGGCGTGGATGCGGAACTCTCGTACAGCGACGGGGGACCACGCTCGGGTCGGACTTTTGTGTTCGGGAATCCCTTGAGTGTTCAGCAGCCGGCTAATTTGGCCAGAGTTGAACTAGTAGACGAATTTGAGCAATCCCACTGGAAGAAGTGCGGCCCGTTGATGATGCCGATAAGGCTGGATGTCCCCTGGTCGCAGGACACTAGCCCCCAGGTTCACGCACAAATCGCTCTACCGCCGCTGCGAGCAAAGCAGGTTGGCCAAGTCGTGTTTCAAACCCTCGATTTGCAGGGTAAAGTCCTGGGCGAATACATCGCCACTGAGCGGAAACCTCTGGCAAATAAGGGCGATTTTGCAAAGCTAATTGCCCGGTGGCCCACCACAGAGGCTCCGCCAGGTCGGTACGGTGTACGGGCGATCGTGTATGATAGTGACGGCAAGGAGCTAACGCGCGTTGCCCCCAGAATGGTGAGCGTGAACATGCAACAAGGCTACTGATCTTCCTGGTAATGGTAAGACGTATGTTGAATCAATTCGTAAGTTGGCAATGGACACTATTCGTCTTGACCGTGGGATTCTCGACGAGTTTTCCCTGCTGCACTCAAGGCGCCGAAGAAGTGCAATTCAATCGCAGTGTGAGGCCGATACTGGCAAAGCACTGCTTCGCATGCCACGGTTTGGATGAAGAAAGTCGCGAAGCCGAGCTGCGGCTAGACCAACGCGAAGCTGCGCTCGCCGAGCTGGATTCAGGATCCCGCGCCATCGTGCCAGGAAGCGCTGAAGAAAGCGAGTTGATAACGCGCATTTCTAGCGAAGACCCCGATCTGCGCATGCCTCCGGCAGACGGTCACGAGGCACTGACTGCCGAAGAAATTGCACTGCTCTCACGCTGGATCAATCAGGGGGCTGACTACGAGTTGCATTGGTCGCTCGCTCCGCCGGAGAAAGTGTCTCCGCCCAAGGCTTCACTCAATACGAAAATTGCTTCGCCTATCGATGCGTTTGTGATGAGCCGACTTCAAGAAGTCGGCCTCAAACCCGCGCCAGCCGCAGAGAAACACACACTCGTGCGCCGGTTGTCGCTGGATCTGACGGGGCTTCCTCCCACACCTTCCGAAATCAACGACTTTGTGGCTGACCAACGGCCCGATGCGTACGCCCGTCTCGTCGATCGCTTGTTGGCTTCCCCTCATCATGGCGAGCGTTTGGCAGTGGCCTGGCTCGACGCGGCCCGCTACGCCGACACCCATGGCTACCACATCGACAGCCATCGCGACATGTGGCCTTGGCGAGATTGGGTCATCAAGGCGTACAACGAAAATCTTCCCTTCGATGTATTCACTACTTGGCAACTCGCCGGTGACTTGCTTCCAAACGCAACCGTGGAACAACAAGTTGCCTCCGGATTCAACCGCAATCATGGCATCAACTATGAAGGCGGAGCGATCCCCGAAGAATACTTGGTTGAATACGTAGTTGATCGCGTTAACACAACGAGCACCGTTTGGATGGGGCTCACGATGGGCTGCGCCCGATGCCACGACCACAAGTACGACCCCTTGAGCCAAGAGGAATACTTCAAATTCTTTGCATTCTTCAACACGATTGACGAGAAAGGTCTCGATGGCCAGCGCGGTAACGCCGTGCCCTTGCTCGCGCTCCCCAGTGAATCGCAAAAGCACCGTCAAGAGACGCTCACCAACGAGATCAAGCGCCTCGAGAAAGAACTCGTGACCGAGCTGAAGCAGCTGG
Organism: Bythopirellula sp.; assembly: GCA_965230685.1. Taxonomy (GTDB): domain Bacteria; phylum Planctomycetota; class Planctomycetia; order Pirellulales; family Lacipirellulaceae; genus Bythopirellula. The sequence goes on along the minus strand of CBDDLO010000002.1, from coordinate 4,519,356 downwards.
ATGCGGACCAAGTGGAATGGGAAGCTGCACTGGCGAACGAAAGCCCGACAACCAAGTCCCGCGGATTGCGTGATTCTCAGTGGTTTGAGATTGGCCCCTTTTCGGAAGAAACCGCAGCCAAGGTGCTGACGACCGACTACCTAAAGCCACCAGAGCTTGGCGATCTCCAGCAGACCGTGGTAGTCCAAGGTAAGGAGCGCTCGTGGAGCGCCAAACCGGACCTCGTCGATGGGCAGACTACGGCTATTGGCAACAGCCGCTCGGCCACCTATCTGCGACGCACGATCACTGTGGACTCGCCCCGCACGGTTACTGTCTCGGTCGGCTGTACCGATGCACTCCAGTTATGGGTGAATGGCAAATTGCTCATGAGCCGAGATGAATCAAGGCCCCTGCCCGAACGGCAGCAAGAGTTCGAGATTGAGTTGCAACCCGGCGAAAACCACTTCCTTGCCAAGGTGGTAAACATTAGCTGGGGGTGCGAATTTTACTTCGCTTTGCGCGGTTTGCCTGAATCAACTCCTAATGCAATCGCGAAAATTGTGAAGCAGGCAAAAGCCGACCGCAGTGACCAGGACGCAAAGCTACTGCAAAACTTTTATCGCGAAAGTATCAGTAGCCATGAAAAATTCCAAACGCTTCGCCACGATGTTCTCGCCTACAAGCGAGAGCTGAACGAGTTGAGCGAAAGCATCACCACCACGATGGTGATGCGAGAGCAATCAAAACCACGCAAAACTTTCCGGCTTGGGCGTGGCCAATACGATAGTCCTCAAGAAGAAGTGAAAGCCACAACGCCCTCGGTGCTGCCCCCACTACCCACTAGTGGGACCATCAATCGATTAACACTTGCGCGTTGGATCACCTCGCCTTCGCATCCGCTCACTTCGCGAGTTGCTGTGAATCGGCTGTGGCAAATGCTGTTCGGCGTAGGTATCGTGGAAACGTCAGAGGATTTTGGCACTCAGGGCGAATGGCCCAGTCATCCCGAGCTGCTAGATTGGCTAGCCGTCGAATTCGTGGAGAGCGGCTGGGACGTGAGACACATGCTTCGACTGATGGTGATGTCTTCCACGTATCGCCAAAGTTCCGCCGCTACGCCGGAGAAGCTGGTACACGATCCTTACAATCGCTTGCTCTCGCGAGGGCCACGGTTCCGTTTGCAAGCGGAGTTTATTCGGGACGTAGCTCTCGTCGCGAGTGGTCTGCTGAACGACGACATCGGCGGCCCCAGTGTGAAAACCTATCAGCCGCCAGGCATGTGGTTAGAGCTGGCACATCAAAAGGACAACAGCCAGTTCACAGCACAAGAGTTCGTACAATCGACGGGCCCCGACCTGTACCGTCGAGGGCTCTACACCTTCTGGAAACGTTCCGTACCGCCTCCGACACTCGTGACTTTCGACGCACCGAATCGTGAGACCTGTGTCGTGCGTCGCGAAACGACGAACACTCCGCTGCAAGCACTCGTTCTGTTGAACGACCCGGAATACATAGAAGCATCGCGCGCGTTAGCCGGGCGGATGATGAAAGAGGCCCCGTCGTCCGCTGAAGATCGAGCGCGGCGTGGATTCCTGCTGGCAGTCTCTCGGCAACCCACGGCGCAGGAACTCGAAATTTTGCTCGCCAAGTATGAGTGGCATCTGGCCGAGTTTAAGTCAGATAACGAAGCTGCGGAAAAGTTGCTCAGCGTCGGCGATTCCCAACGAGACACGACGCTGCCCGTTGCCGACCACGCCGCCTGGACCTGCGTGGCTTCGATGATTCTCAACTTGGACGAAACTATTACCAAGGAATAGCCGAGCCATGAGTTCCTACGAAAAACACCTGGTTGATCAAATCTCTCAACAAGTTACGCGCCGCTATTTGCTCGGACGCACTGCGGGCTGTTTAGGCGCTGCAGCTTTGGGATCGCTAATGGGACAGCGGCCTACTCCCGCCGCGACAGTAGCCTCGCCAACCCCCTCGGCATTGCCAACGGGGCTGCCCTCTCTGCCCCATTTTCAACCTCGGGCGAAGCGAGTCATCTATTTGTTTCAATCGGGCGGTCCCTCACAAATCGATCTTTTCGACTATCACCCGAAGCTGCGAGATCTCCACGGGACCGAACTCCCCGACTCGGTGCGGGGTGGACAACGCATCACAGGCATGACCAGCGGACAGAGTGAATTTCCCGTTGTCGCGCCAATGTTCAATTTCAAACGTTACGGCCAGCGCGGCACTTGGGTGAGCGATCTGCTTCCCAACACGGCCAAGATCGTCGACGACATTACCATCATCCGGTCGTTGCACACCGACGCGATCAACCACGACCCGGCCATTACTTTCATCAACACAGGCACGCAGCAGCTTGGTAAGCCAAGTTTGGGGGCATGGCTCAGCTACGGCCTGGGTTGCGAAACGAAGGATTTGCCAGCGTACGTCGTGCTGATTTCGCGCGGCAAACGTTTGGCGATGCAACCATTGTTTGCTCGATTGTGGGGCAGCGGATTCCTGCCATCGAATCACCAGGGAGTCCGCTTCCGAGCGGGCAAGGACCCGGTTCTGTATCTCAACAATCCGCCGGGGATCAATTCCAGCAGGCGTCGGAATCTGCTTGATGGCCTGGCTGAACTGAACGCAATGCACCAAGAGAAAATGTTGGACCCCGAGATCAGCACGCGTATCTCGCAATACGAAATGGCCTATCGCATGCAATCGTCGGTGCCGGACGTGGTTGATTTTTCCGACGAGAGCGAGCACACGCTCAACCTATACGGCGACGAAGTGCACCGTCCCGGGTCGTTCGCCGCGAACTGCCTGCTTGCCCGTCGAATGGCGGAGCGTGGCGTTAGGTTTATACAACTTTTTCACCGCGGCTGGGACCAGCACTTCAATTTACCTGGCGAAATCAGGCAACAAGCCGGAGACACCGACCGCGCCTCGGCAGCATTGATTTCTGACCTCAAGCAACGAGGTATGTTTGAAGATACGCTCATTATTTGGGGTGGTGAGTTCGGCCGGACGGTTTACTCCCAAGGAAATCTCACAGCAACGAATCACGGTCGCGACCACCACGGCCGTTGCTTTACGGTCTGGATGGCGGGCGCCGGGGTTCGTCGTGGCCACGACTATGGCGAAACGGACGACTATTGTTACAACATCGTCAAAGATCCAATGCATATTCGCGATCTGAACGCTACGATCCTGCATCTGCTGGGAATCGACCACGAGCGGTTCGTCTTTCCTTACCAAGGTCTGGACCAGCGGCTCACGGGGGTTGAGCCCGCCCGGGTGATAAAAGAATTGCTCGTTTAGCCTCGCCGACATTCACATTGAGGGAGCAGCCCATGACGCGGGTTCTGTTGGTTGGTCTTAGTTTCCTGCTTCTTGTCAGCGAGCTACGTGCCAAAGTTTCGGTGCAGCTCGAAGGGCAACCGATTGCCATCACAACGTCCCGCTATTCCGCGAGGATTGAGCCAGATGGGTGCCTCACAAATCTGAAGCTTGGCGGCGTCGAATTCTTTGCCGCAGGAGTTGGTTTCTCACGCGGCTCCTACTTCTACCTAGGCAAGCCACTGAAACTGCCCAATGTCGAGCGGATTGGCAACACAGTCATCGAAGCTACGGGAGACCTCGCTACCATTCGTTAGAAATTTCTGAAGACCACATGACTTGGAAGTTGGTCAACCGATCTGATAGTGACTTGGTATTTTTCATCGTACTTAACGGAATCGTCGGCGCGGGTTCGTTGGGCGAGAGTCCACTGCAAGCCACTGCGATCAATGGGGACTTCACTCACGCTCAGTTCTTCGCTGGCAAACATCGACTTTCGATCGAAGGGTTTGACAAACTCTGGGGCCCTTGGCAAGGCCCGCACCAAGTGGTGCAAGTTTCCTTAAAATCCAAAGCGCACCGTACACTAAAGCTTACGTCTGGGGAGACAAGCCCCGCGGAGCGGCTCCAAATACTCAAATTGAAAGCGGTCCCCAGCGAGTCCGACCTTGTGATCACTTCGCCGCGCAACTTGCAAGTCATTCAACGGAGGACACGAGAATCGGGACGTGTTCTGGTGAGCGGTCGCGTCAATCGAGAAGCATCCACGGTCGAGATTCGGTTTGTCGGCGCGGGGCTTGACTCGCACCTTACTGATTGGCAGCCCTTGCATTTACAGCCGAACACGCGCCAATTCAGCATCTGGAAAACCTTGTCTGCGGGTGGTTGGTACCGACTCGAAGCCCGTGCTTTGAAAAATGGCAACATGATCGCAGAGGAAAAGATCGCACGATTTGGCATAGGCGAAGTGTTCGTCGGGGCGGGACAGTCGAACTCGACCAATAGCGGGCAGTTCAAAACGCAACAAACCACAGGCAAAGTCTCCTCCTTCAGCGGCACCGATTGGCAGCTAGCAGATGACCCGCAACCGGGCGTGGCCGATCGTAGCCAGGGCGGTAGCTTTTGGCCCGCATTTGGCGACGCGATGGTCCGCCAGTTCGATGTGCCCATCGGCGTGGCGACCACGGGTTACGGCGGCACGAGCGTGAACCAGTGGCAACCCGACGGCGATCTGTTCAGGAGCTGGATGATGGAGCGCATCCACCAGCTCGGGCCCCAGGGCTTTCGCGCGGTGCTGTGGCACCAAGGCGAAGCCGACGTGAACATGCCGGCGGTAGAATACCAAGCAAAGCTCAAGAACACGATACTGGCGTCTACCAAACACGCGGGTTGGGAATTCCCCTGGTTCGTTGCCCAGGCGACCTATCACAATGCAGAGAAGCCGCGCTTCGAGTCTATTCGGACCGCTCAAAAAAACCTCTGCGACAACGGCATAGCGATCCTGGGCCCCGACACCGACACATTGACTGGTGACCACCGCGACTTCGAGGGCAAAGGAATTCATTTCAGCCCGAAGGGTCTGAAAGCTCACGGCCAAATGTGGGCGGAAAAAGTCATCCCCTACGTCGAGTCGGAACTCGCTGCGCCGTAGAACAACACAGCACTCGGGTGGCTGATTGTGTCTGACGGGCATTCGCTTCACACGTAGGGCAACTGCCCCTTCTCTGCCTCCGCCAAATCTACGAACAGTTGAGCCAGTGCTTCGGTTACCGCGTGGAAGTATCGCTCGCCTTTCTCTGCCGTCGCGTTTCTCGGATCACCGCTGCCGGTATCGGGATGGCAATGCGACCAGGGCCGTGGTGTCCAGACGCCCGGCTGTCTCAGTCCTTCGATCTCAAAAGGGACTCGCTCGCCAGGTCCAGCGTGAGACATCTCGACCAAGGGCGGGCAAAGATGCAGCATCAGGCTCGTTTCCATGTCGCCAGCGTGGTCGCCCGGATCGTCAAAAATTTCTGCGAAAGTCTCGGGAATCATCTGAAAGAAGTTCACAACAACTATCAAGATTCCGTACTTCGCTTGTAAGTCACGCACCAGCGGTTGGAACTGATTGCCACCATGGGCATTGACAATTGCCAAGCGATCGATGCCCTGTTTCGATAACGAGCGCGCGACATCGCCCAACAACGCGTGGGCTGTCGTGGTAGTGATACTGATTGTACATTTCTGGTCAAGCTGCTGTTCGTCGTTGCCATAGGGTATCACTGGCAGCACGACAATTTTCGCGCCGCGCTCATGCGCCAGTTCTGCCCCGCGCTCAGCCAGTCGACTTGCTTCGATCAAGTCGGTTCCACAGGGCAAATGCCAGTTGTGCGCTTCCGTCGCACCCCAGGGCAGGACCGCAACGGTTGGTGGATCGTTAGAAAGTTGTCGATGATTCGCTTCTGTCAGCAAATAAGGACGTGGGGGCATAGCGAGTTACAGGGTTTGAGGGCTATTTAGATTGGGGACTAAGAAGGCATGACTAGGTCTCGTACTCGATTATTGCTTGATCTACACAAAGGGTGTCGCCCTCGTTGGCCAACGTTTCCTTGACGGTGGCGTCACGCTCAGCACGGAGGATGTTTTCCATTTTCATGGCTTCGATGACAGCCAGCTCTTGACCTTGCTTCACGTGCTGCCCAGCGCGAACCCGAAGGGACGACAGCAGACCCGGCATAGGTGAGCGCAGAAAACGCGAGGATTCGGTGGCTTCTTGTTTCGGCATCCATCTCAGTAGCTTCGCCGCTTGAGCACTCAGCACTCGCGTGTCTAGTTGCCTGCCGTCGTGGAGTAGGCGGTAACCTACCCCGCGCCGTTGCACTTGTGAATAGACAGGCTTACCATCGACTTCGGCAGCGAGAAGGGTTTCGCCGGGTCGCCAGTCAGTTGCAACCCGATAGTCCTTGTCGTTGTAGCAGACTGAAAAATGTTCAGCATCTGGTAGCCTGCGCACTTCGACAGCGTGATAGTCGTTTAGGATCACCACAGTCCAACCATGCTGAACAGTTTGCGGCAAACAGGCCAGTCGACCAGAAATCGAAGCCGCTCTTAGTTCACCGAGCACATGCACCGTCGCGGCAAGAATAACCGGTAGCACCACGTCGTCGGAGTCGTATGCCTCTGGTCGGTAACCCTCAGGGAATATTTCCGCGATCATGTTTGTCGACAGCTTCCCCGCAGAAAAACGTTCGTGACTAACCAAAGCGGCAAGGAAACCAAGATTATGAGCAACACCGTTCAGGTAAAACTGGTTGAGCGCAGCGCGCATCGAGGCAATCGCTTGGTCGCGACTTTTGCCTGACGTGATCAGCTTGGCGATCATTGGATCGTAGTAGATCGAAATCTCGTCGCCCTCGCGCACGCCCGTGTCGATGCGCACAAGATCTGATTCCCTCGGCGGTTGGTAGCGGCTCAGCCGCCCCGCGGAGGGAACAAAATCTCGTTGCGGGTCCTCGGCGTAGACACGAGCTTCAATCGCCCAACCCTGCTGCCGTATTTCCGATTGATCAAATGGCAAGCGTTCCCCCGCTGCAATGCGGATCATCCACTCGACCAGATCGAGCCCCGTCACGATCTCCGTTACGGGATGTTCGACTTGCAGCCGGGTGTTCATTTCAAGAAAGTAGAAATTGCAGTCCTCATCGACAATAAACTCCACAGTCCCCGCAGAGTCGTAACCGACTGCTTCTGCCAGCGCAATCGCCTGCTCGCCCATGGCAGCGCGCATCGCATCGTCCACCAAGGGAGAGGGGGACTCCTCGATGATCTTTTGGTGCCGACGTTGTACTGAGCATTCTCGCTCGCCGAGATGAACGATATTTCCGTGGTGGTCGGCCAGCACTTGGATTTCGATATGCCGCGGTTGCTCGATGTAGCGTTCGAGAAAGACACGGGCATCGCCAAACGCGGATTGGGCTTCGCTAGTTGCCCGCTGGAAACCCTCCCGGCACTCGGCACTGTTGCGCGCTATGCGCATCCCCTTGCCGCCACCGCCGGCACTAGCTTTAAGCATTACAGGATAGCCGAGTTCGTCCGCAATAGTGACTGCCTGCTCCGCGTCTTCGATCACTTCGGTATGCCCGGGAATCGTGTTCACCCCGGCTCGAACTGCAAGATGTTTCGAGGTGATCTTGTCGCCCATGCTACGAATGGCTTCGATATTTGGGCCGACAAACGAAATGCCTGCATCAGAAAGCCGCTGAGCAAATTCGGCGTTCTCTGAGAGAAACCCGTAGCCCGGGTGTACCGAATCGGCACCTGTGCGTTTGCATGCGGTAAGAACCTGCTCAATCTTCAGGTAGCTTTCGCTGGCCAGCGCTGGACCAATGGCCAGAGCTTCGTTGGCCAACGACACATGCAGCGCGTTGTGATCGGCCTCGGAAAAGACTGCAACCGTGGGAACGCCCATTTCCCGCGCAGTCTTGATCACGCGGCATGCAATCTCGCCCCGATTCGCAATGAGCAGTTTCTTGAACAACGGCAAACCTACAGTGGAATGTTGTCGTGCTTACGCCAAGGGTTTTCGAGCTTCTTGCCTCTCAGCATCGAAAGTGAGCGGCAAATACGGCGACGCGTGTCTCGCGGCATGATGACGTCATCGAGGTAGCCGCGACGGCTGGCGATGAAAGGATTAGCAAATTTTTGGCGGTATTCTTCGGTGAGTTCTTCAAGCCGCTGCTCATCGCCCACCTCTTGGCGAAAGATGATTTCTACCGCGCCTTTTGGGCCCATGACAGCAATCTCTGCACTCGGCCACGCCAGGTTGACATCCCCACGCAAATGTTTGGAGGCCATCACATCGTAAGCACCGCCATACGCTTTGCGCGTAATCAATGTAATTTTGGGCACCGTCGCCTCGGCATAGGCGTACAGCAGCTTCGCTCCATGCTTGATAATGCCGCCATGTTCTTGCGCCGTTCCAGGCATGAAGCCGGGAACATCGACAAACGTGAGCAACGGGATTCCAAAGCAGTCGCAGAACCGCACGAACCGCGCGGCCTTGATCGCCGATTTGATGTCCAAGCATCCCGCAAGTACCAGCGGCTGGTTTGCGACTATGCCAACGGGGTGGCCTTCCATGCGTCCAAATCCGATCACGATGTTCTTGGCATGCTCGGGCTGTAGCTCGAAAAAATCGTTGTCGTCGACCGTCTTGAGAATAAGCTCCTTGATGTCATACGGTTTAGTGGGAGCGTCCGGCACCAAAGTATCCAGCGAAGGCTCTGTGCGCTCGGCAGAATCGGCGGTTTCGCGATGGGGCGGCGCGGTTCGATTATTCACTGGCAGGAAGTCGAAAAATACCCGCACCATCGCCAACGTTTCCATGTCGTCGTCGAACGCACGGTCTGCTACACCAGAAATAGTCGAATGCGTCGTCGCGCCTCCCAGCTCTTCGTGGGAGACCTCCTCGTGGGTTACGGTCTTCACCACTTCGGGACCCGTCACGTACATGTACGAACTGTCCTTGACCATGAAAATAAAATCGGTCATCGCCGGCGAATAGACAGCACCGCCTGCACATGGCCCCATCACCACAGAAATCTGCGGAACAACACCCGACGCGAGCACATTCCGCTGAAACACTTCCGCGTATCCTCCCAGTGATGCGACACCTTCCTGAATACGAGCGCCTCCAGAGTCGTTCATGCTGACCACCGGGGCGCCGACTTTCATAGCTTGGTCCATGACCTTGCAGATCTTCTCCGCATGGGCCTCGGAGAGAGAACCGCCGAAAACCGTGAAATCTTGACTGATTACAAACACCAGTCGACTGTTGATCGTACCGTAGCCCGTCACCACACCATCGCCGGGAATGCTCCTTTTCTCCATGCCAAAATCAACGCAGCGGTGCTCGACGAACATGTCCCACTCCTCGAAAGACCCCTCGTCGAGCAACAAGCCAATTCGCTCCCGAGCAGTCAGCTTCCCTTTACTGTGCTGCGCGTCGATCCGCTTCTGGCCTCCGCCCATCTCCGCAGCTCTGCGCTTGTCGGCCAATTGCTGGACAATGTCTTGCATCGATTCCTTCTCCTGAGGGCGAAATATCGTTAGCACAGTGTACCAACATTCCGAGGAGCTAGGGAAGCAATGAAGAAGTGCTTTGGCAGCCCACACTCGATTGAGAAACAATCACCGCAGGACTACTTGTATTCACCGCTTCTCGAGACGCAATTCAAACGACCGGCTGTCAGATGCCAACACCTCGACAGTAAGGCCGGTGCTGACTTGCATATACTTGTGGGGATGAGCAACGATTCGAGACTTACAGCGCAAGAGTCGTACTTGCCAGCATGCCGGGGGCTCGCACGGAGTTGCACAAGTGGGAATCTCTGTGGGGTCCAAGTACTTTTCTCCGCAGAATCAACAATCGACTCTTCCCCTACGCCGGTGAACATTCACAGCAACCAGACTAGATGCGAGCAGCGTAAGCAAACAAGTGGAGGGCTCGGGAACCTGTGCTACTGCGGCCGACCCCGGCGGCGGATTCCATGCACCCAGCAGGATACCGAGATCCAACCCATCGACGGGATCGGTGCCGTTCAGCTCGCCCCCACTCGGGTCTGCATTTTGCCCAAAATTGCCCAACAAGATACCCAAGTCCAAGCCATCGACAAAACCATCGCCATTAAGGTCATTGAATCCGCCCCCTCCACCAACAGCAAAAATATGCACATTGCGATTGCTGAAATCGAGCAGGGCGAGAGTTTGACTCGCGGGGTCAAAATCGAAGTCGTAGGTAGCGCTTCCATTGGCCATGGAACCGCCATCGAGCAGTGAAAAGTGCGGGGGCGATTCCTCGCCCGTTGGTAAAACTACCTTGACCGCATCAGCAAACGGCTGATCGGCATCGTTGGATTCTTTGTCATTGTAAATGATCAAGTCTGCGGCTAAATCGCCCTGATGCACGCCGCTTATAAAGCTCAGGTTTTGCCCCAGGAAATTGTCGCCAGTCGGATCGCTTGGATCGCCGTAGGGATCAACGACGATCGTTTGATCGGTGGCGGAATTCCCACCGTCGCGATTCGTCTTAGTGATCCGATTGTTGTGACGCACGTAGAGATTGCCAAGAGGGTCAAAATCCATGTCACGCGGCAGGAACCCACCCGAACCCGAAGTCCAAACGAAACCGGGTGTGGAAAATCCCCCAGTAGGTCCAAACAATTCAGTTCCATCTGCCGTGTCGTAAAGATGCCGCCGCCCTGATCCCGCCGCACCGGTGGCAACACCGTCACCCGTCTCATCGCCCGACCATCCTGGATCAAACGCCGGTCCCGTCGCGGTGCGTGCCTCGAAAGCCCAGCGTTGCGAATTATCCGAGGTATTGAAAAGTTGGATGCCGTGTGAGTTATCGCCAGATCCATTGTCATGGGTAGCGGCCAGTGCAGTTCCATCAGCGCTGAGATCCAACCCACTGTAAGCGCGAAACGTCGGCGTGCTGATCAACCCAAACGCTGTGCCAAAACTCGGTGCATCTACCAAGCCAGTGGCGGTGGCATTTGTGATTTCAACAATCCCCACATCGAGATTGTTCACCGTGTCGCCCGAGCCATTATAACCGGCGACGTAAAGCTTCGAGCCATTCCATGCGACAGCAATCGGATTCGAGCCGATGTCGTGCGGCTCGGGGTTTTCGACGTCAATAGACGTTGCGGAGAGATCGAAGCGGGCAATTTCGTTGAAGTCGAAAGCGCGGAGCCTCTCCTCGACCAACAAAACTAAACTAAGCCCCCAGAGCATCGTCCAGAACAGCCCCAGTGGAAGGGTGCGTGGCCCAGTATGTTGTCCAGTGGATCTTCTAGCAGTTGCATTCATCATCACATTTCCCCCCGCTTAAAATTAACCAAGTATCCATGAGTGCAATGTAAACAGCTGAGTCCATATTCAGTTTAACTATTAGTAGAGGCAGCCCATAGTGTTCGCGAGTTGATTTTTCCCGTTTTTGGTAGCATGATGGCTACGACGCTCTTGCCAGATTCGCCCTTCGCCAGAAACACAACAACTTCAGCAGGACCACTCTATGGGAATTTCACGCGGCGGTCTCAGGCCCCACTTGTCACAAGAGTGCCTTGTCGTATTCGCTTGCCTGGCCACACTGATGTTTGGCCGTGGGGAAGTTCTTGCTCAGTCAATTAACGCACAGCTTCAAGTCACGGCAGAGGTGACCGACCACAACGACTTCGACGTGGTCATCGCCGGCGGCTCGACGGCCGCATTCGCCGCGGCGATTGCATCGGCAAAGAGCGGTGCGAAGACGGCGCTGCTGGAGCCTACGGACTGGGTCGGCGGACAACTCACCTCCAGCGCCGTCCCGGCAATTGACGAAGCTTGGCACAAGATCACCGACGATGAGTCCGACGAAGTGCTCCTCGATGTCTCACAGTGGGCGCGCGACCCTCGAAACATGACTCCGAATTTCCTTGCGACGCTGCGCGGCATGAAAAACTGCGGCGAATGTTGGGTCAGTCGGTTCTGCTTCCGGCCCCGCGAATATCTTCAAACGCAACTTTTGCCTCTTCAGCGGCAGCAAGCCAAGAATCTAATCGTGTTCTTAGAAACCGTAGTCAAGCGAGTGGAACTGGAGGACTCCGGTTCAAAAATTAGCGCGATCACAGCTATCCGACGGCAACCCACTACCGGGCGCGGGTACGAGCAGTTCCTCTCGGCGGCACTGCCCGATTGGTATTCCGCAAACGACTCGGGAAAGTTCACCAAAGAGGAGTTGCGATTCGGCGCAACCGAGGACAAGTTAACGGTTTTCATCGACGCCACCGAGTGGGGTGAGGTGTTGGCACTCTCGGGTACCAACTATCTGCAAGGCATCGAAGACGTGGAAGGCAAACCAGGCGGTAATGACACCTGTGGCCAATCGATTGCCTATTGCTTCGTGCAAAAAATGCACGCGAAGCCCCTGGAACAAACATCACCAGGGGGCGATGATTCCCAACTCGGGTTGGGCGATTACCAAGAGAAGGAAAACGCGTGGAACTTAATTTGGACCTACCGCCGTATCCAAGGAACAGGTGAACCGGGCCCCGGCGACCTCTGTTTGCAAAACTGGGGTTATTCACCTAGTCGAAAACAAGGCGGCAACGATTACCCGTTTGGGTATTTGTTCAAGTCGAAGACCGAAACGACGAACGAGATTGCGGATTGGCAAGGAGGAGTGGACTTGGCCGTCTTGGCGGCAGCGGAGCAACGCGCCTTAGGTTGGCACCATTGGTTCCGCAATCACGCGCCGGCACCGCTGCAGCCCAACCAATTCTCGCTCGCCGGGGAGGAACTCGGCACGCAACACGGTCTGGCCAAGTTGCCGTACATTCGCGACACCCGCCGTTCCATTGGGTTGGACGGATTCATTCTGAGTTTCGACGATCTCATGGGACCGGCCAGCAAGCAGACGGGTACCGTTTTCTCGGACCGTATCGCGTTGGGTGCGTATCCTGCCGACGTGCATCCGCTCTCGACCTGCGAGTTCCCTCCCCAAGTGGCGACTCACCGCGACACCCTGCCCTTCCACATTCCCTTCCGCGCGCTTACGCATTATCAGCTCGAAAACCTTTTGGTCGCAGGAAAGACCATGGCCCAAAGCTTTCTCGCTAACTCAGCCACGCGGCTGCATCCAATCGAATGGTCTACCGGCACCGCCGCCGGAGTCGCCGCCGCTCGAATGGCCACGACAGGTGCAACGAGTCGGCAGGCCCTGGAAGATATCCGCGTGATTCAGTCCCTAGTCCGACAGCAAACGCCCCTCGACTGGACAAGGCCCGATAGACCTTGAACCTGCCCCAACGCATCTCGGTCCTCTGAACAGCCTTGAAAACTCCCGCCTCGGCGTCATGAACATTTTGCCTAGGCGTTGCCCTTGCGACCCTCGCCGATTTCAGCGATTATGGTGAACTCGCGGGCACCCCTAGCTCAACTGGATAGAGCATCGGTCTACGAAACCGAAGGTTGCTGGTTCGAATCCAGCGGGGTGTACTTGATGTAAACTGTTGTCACTGCATTACTTGCAACCCTTCGGTAGCCACGAAGGCGCGACAACTTCCAGGGTGTTGTCCGGGTGTAGAAAATCACTCGACGCATTTTACGGAGGTTACCATGTCGCGCAAACGTCGCATTCCCACTCTTCGCAAGCACCCCTCTGGCTACGGTTTCATCTACCATCGGCTGGTCGGCACTAAAGACCACCGGATGTATTTTGGCAAGTACGTTACCGATGAGTGGTATCGCTATCGGCTGGAGCGATTTGCTCGGCTCCACCCCAACATGCGAACGCATGAACTTAGGCCGTATCACCCCGTTGTCACCATCCCTCTTGGGTACTCGACGGAGGGGCTTCCGATAGGAGGGCAACTCGTCGGACACCGGTGGAAAGACCTAGACTTATTGGAAGTGGCTAAGGCCGTGTCCGGACGTTGTAGCGAAGTGCGACGGCCTGCTCGATTTGCTTGCCCGGAATCAGAACACAACTGAATGCAAAGCGACAGGTTCGAGTTGTTGGATGGTAGCGGCGGGTCGTGGCAGCTTGCCGGGTACGCGAGCGCAGCTACAAATTGTCGAGCATCGACAGAATCTCGCTGGTGATGAGGTCCGGTTTGCGGACATCAAGGTTATGATGCCCTCCAGTATCGATGTATTTCACTTCCGGCGAAATCTCACGAAGTAGCTTTTGTCCCTCGCTCCACCGCATTCCACCAATCGGCGGACCCTTGGCTGCAATGACCGTAACAGGTACGTCGACCACACGATTGAGCCTTGACCGCCGCTCTTTCCAACCCACAGCAGTGCCGTACCAGAGGTTCAACACGGCTCTCGGTGTTCTTCCGCGTGAGTAGTTCCCAGCAATGCGGTCGTAGTCGACTCCATCGTCTTGAGGAAAGTTGGGTCTGAGCAAGAGGCCCATGCCCCTTGTTAAACCGAATCTTCCTGTCGCTGCCACACATCGCAGAAAGAACGGTGGCCCAGAGTCCTCTAAGTTCGTCAAATGGTCTGTGTTGACCGCATCGACAAGCACCATCCCCGCAACCTCGTCAGCGTACAGAGATTGAAACAGTCGAATGTTGTGTCCGCCGAGCGAGTGACCGACCAGTAAGTACGGCGGAGCGACGCTTTTCGACTCAAGAACTTTCCGGAGGTCTGCCACGTTCTGGTCCGGCGTGCGAACGCCACCACCGCTTGCGCTGTAGCCCATCCCTCTTCGGTCCATGACCACAACCTGCGAGTGATTTTCGAGCTCAGAAACTATATGGAGCCATTCTGAGGTTCCGGCGTCCATTCTTGGCTCAATGACAATTGCTGGCTGACCTGGCTCTCGCTCCCCACGAATCACAGCGTGGATTAGAGTTCCGTCAATCTCCAATATTTCACCTGGAGGCGGATAGTTCCTTAGAAAGTTCCAGGTCGCAATCTGGTCCCACGCGAATCCGGCGAGCAGCAACAGTAGCAAGGCCACGCCCGCTCGAATACAAAACTTGCGAAGTCGAGTCTTCCATGTGCGCTCATTGGACTTCTCGGATGTGCCGCCAGCGGATGGCGATTCACCATCTATCGACTCTGCTTCGTTTACCATTGGCGGAGTTCTTAGACCAAGAAAGGACGTGTTTTCCCGAGGTGAACTGCCAATTGTAAGGTGCAATTGGACTCGACGACAGCGAGCAGCACCAGCGGTCGATAGGTGACATGCGAGGTTGGGAATTTGGCCGCCTTGCGTGATACAGAATCGCTGGCAAACGGTACAGAATCCTGTAGAATCTGGGCTGTCTGGCAGACATGCCGGAGAAGCTGACACTCCCCAACTGCTTGCGTGCTAACGACTTTCGTCATTTGCACCCTTAGCTCAACTGGATAGAGCATCGGTCAACGGAACCAAAGGTTGCTGGTTCGAATCCAACGGGGTGTACTTAAGCTAAAGTGTTTTCAGCAAGGACTTTAGCATCTCAATCTCGTCAGGATCGAGGGCCATTGAGTTGTTCCGGTGAACCACTAATTGACCCACTATCTCAGAATTCTTGCTCTCGACCTGCACTTTCTTGTTGATCTCTATGGCCGCAGATTGAGCCTACCTGAACACTTCTTAAACCCCGGTGGCTGTCCAAACAATGGGGTCCACCTCACGAAACACCTAATTATTGACACAACTGTCTTGCCTCAGTCGGAACTGGAATTTCCTTGGTTGTGCGTTAGTATAATGCGAACCCGAGGAGAATTCGATGAGCGAGAGCAGTTCCAACAAGCGAGAGCGTCGTCATTTCAGCGGCCAACAGAAGACAGCGATCGTCAAATCGCACCTAGTCGACGGCCAGTCGGTAGCGGACCTGTGCGATCAGTATGGCATCCAGCCGACGCAGTTCTACCAGTGGCAGAAGCAGCTGTTTGAAAATGGCGGCATCGCCTTCGAGCGGAAAGCCAAGCCAGGCGCAAAGTCGCCTCAAGATCGCAAGATCGAGCAGCTTCAGGCCAAGCTGATCAATAAAAACGAAGTGATCGCCGAGTTGATGGAGGAGAACGTCAAGGCAAAAAAAGCCAATGGGGAACTCTGAAAGGAGTTTGGGTTCCCCATGATGTGCGCGACGAAATCGTCGATTACGTTGCCAAGTGGAAAACGCGAACTGAGCTACCCGCCAAGCGATTGGTGCAGTGGATCGGCATCAGTTCGAGCAAGTTTCACGATTGGAAACAGCGGTACGGTAAGATCAACGAACACAACGCCCTGGTGCCTCGTGATCACTGGCTGGAAGCCTGGGAGAAGCAAGCCATGGTCGCCTTCCACAGCGACCATCCGACCGAAGGTTACCGCCGGTTGACGTACCTCATGATGGATCAAGACGTAGTGGCCGCGAGCCCCGCAACGGTCTATCGCGTGCTCAAAGCGCACGGCTGTTTCGAGCGTTGGAATAACAAGAACAGCACGAAGGGCACCGGTTTCCAGCAGCCGCTCACGACCCACGAGCACTGGCACTGTGACATCAGCTACGTCAACGTGTGCGGCACATTTTACTATCTTTGCAGTGTACTGGATGGTTGCAGTCGGTACCTAGTGCATTGGGAACTCAGAGAACGCATGACCGAGGCCGATGTGGAGATCACCTTGCAACGTGCGAAGGAAGCGTATCCAGAAGCCACGCCACGGATCATCACGGACAATGGTCCGCAGTTTGTGGCGAAGGATTTCAAGGAGTTTATTCGTGTCTCGGGCATGACGCACGTGAAGACATCACCCTACTACCCGCAGAGCAACGGTAAGATCGAGCGTTGGCATCAGACCATCAAGCAAGATTGTATCCGCCAGCACGTGCCACTGTCGCTTGAAGAAGCGAGACAACTGGTCGAACGTTTCGTCGATGATTACAATCACAGCCGTTTGCACAGTGCGATCGGTTACGTCACACCAGCGGACAAGTTGGCTGGTCGTGAGCAAGCGATCTTCGCGGAGCGAGATCGTAAGTTGTCCGAGGCCGGAGCGCGGCGTGCTCGCAAACGTCAGCAGGAACGCGAAGAAGTGACCGCCGCCTGACAACGGCAGAAGGGGCTAGCCGGGTGGTGCAGGAGGATGGCAATAAATGCCTCCTGCTCTGCGTGAACGCAAAAAAACATGCGGCGATAGCCGTCAAATACACCTTTTAACCCGCTAACGCGTCAAACGGGAAATTCCAATTCACGATGAACCAAGACAACAACGGTGCCGCCAACAAACCTGCTGACAGCAGAATCATCAGGTCGTATACGAGCGATAGCGTCATAGCCTGAACTAGTCTAGAAGAATACACAAACAGCAAATATACACGCAAGGCATTGCGCAACCGAATCGCAACTGCAACGACTCGTTTTGCACTACTTCTATAAAATATGTCTGGTTGCGGCAAAGCCGTTAGAGCTTAGACTCTCGCCTCTCCGATTATTTCGGTAATTCGGTGTCGTCACAGGTTCTCGACATTGCATGCTCGAGAATTTCGACTACGGCCGGGTGTTTCAACTTCTTCTCAACGGTCACAGCATAGGACTGTTCTTTGATACCTAAGGCAATTCCTACTTCACGTAGGTCATAGATTGCTGTCACGTCCTCCAGGATGCTAGTTGGAATAGCAAATAAACCTACACCATGACGACCGGCAATTTTCAGCATCGCGCTATCGGCGAACTCACCTTTGACCACTGGTGTTAAGTTGAGGTCATTGAACCATTGATCCATGACACGCCTAAGTACGCTGCTGGTCGTCGGTAGCAAAAAAGGGGCTCTATCCAGTGATGCGGGAAATCCCTTCTTATACTTTCTCGCTAGTGCTTTGCTCCCGACTATCACGACATCCGATTCGCTCAGGCGATGAGAGTAAGCTTGCACCTTATAAAGTGGGTCAAGCGCGGTATCTGTCAAGATCAAGTCAAGTTTATGAACGGCTAGATCAGCCACAAGGTGAGACATGTCTCCTTCCTGGCAAACTAGTTTCACTGGATTCTCGGATTCAAGTGCAGGTTGCAGGAGTTGGAAGGCCATTAGCTTTGGCATCACGTCGCGGACGCCAACGCGTAACTCGAGCGGTCTCCCAACAGGCTGCCCCTTGACCATTTCCACTAGCTCGCGTCCCGTGGCAAAGATCTCATTGGCATAAGTTGTAACTTGCTCCCCCATCTTAGTGAGCGTAAGTCCGCGACCTTGCTTCTTGAGTAACTTGACTCCCAGCGATTGTTCGAGCTGTTTGACTTGCACGCTGACACTCGCAGGTGTGACGTGCAGCACCTCACTGGCTCGCTGCACGCTCCCCTCACGAGCAACCGCCCAAAAGTTCCGCAATTGATGGTAGTTCAACCAGTCCATAGGAAACCTCACTGCTAAATAAATCTAAAGTGTTAATGCAAACAATTTAAGCATACCAAATGCTTACAGCCGCGTATATTTAACTGCGACGACACACTCTATCTACCAACTTCAACAAGGGAGACAACGATGAGATTGGATGTTCGATTTAGCGGTACGAAGCACAATGTCCGTTGGGATAAGAATTTGGAGACAGTCTTGCTCGATTCACTGGAGCGGTTTCAGCCTTGGGTGAGATATGTCTATCTGTACATTGAAGATGTCAATGGGCCTAAGGGTGGTGTCGACAAACAATGCCGCTGTGTTGTGCACCTACGGCGAATGCCGCCAGTGGTAATTCAAGCTGAGGGCGACAACCTGACTGCGTTAACTTACCGCATTGCTAACCGAGCTTCACACACACTTAATCAGAAAACGAAACGCAAAAAGATGCGAAAATTGAAAAAGAAGTGGCCAGAGTTTAAGGAGGTGACTGATGGTCCCAAGAGGCCTGAGACTGCTGAGCCCCTAACTGAATTTGCAGCCTAATTCTTATGCGGATTGCTTGGATTGCAACGCGAAAGCTACACAGCATCAGTAAGCTCGCAGCTCGATTGACAAGGCGATTTTCAACTAAAACACGAATAAGTTAACACCTCTATTGATTGGTGCCCTATGGACATCCCGATTGACAACGGATTTATCGCAACAAACTCGCCCTCTAATTCTTTAGGTGAGCAAGTCTGTTTGGGCGATGCCGCCTCTCTAAATGTTGTCTCGTTGGGCGCTTCAGCTGGAGGTTTAGAGGCTCTTGAAAAGTTCTTTGACACGGTTCCTGACGATAGTGGACTTGCCTTTGTAGTGGTTCAGCATCTATCGCCGGACTTTAAGAGCCTGATGAATGAGCTGCTCGCGCGGCATACAAAGCTGAAAATTCATCGAGTGGAAGATGGCATGGAGGTGGAACCTAATGCGATCTATCTAATTCCACCAAAGAAGGAGATGATCGTTGCCGACGGGAAGCTGCTTCTCACCGACAAAGATCCATCGCAAGGGCTGAGTCTTCCAATTGATACTTTTATGCGATCTCAAGCTCAGGAATTTGGTGAACAGGCGATAGCAGTAATTCTCTCGGGCACAGGCAGTGACGGTTCCCGTGGGATTCGAGCTATTCATGAAGCTGGTGGACTTGTGATTGTCCAAGATGAAGCCACTGCAAACTTCGATGGTATGCCCCGCAGCGCCATTGAAACCGGGGTAGTCGATGCCGTACTGCCCCCACATCGAATGGCTGAAGAGATTATCCGACAGGTGCGTGGAGATGCTGATTCAGCAGTTGCTAATACTGATGGTCACCAAATCTCCGAAGCTGGGATAAGCGAGCTGTTCGATGCTTTGAGAAAGGCTTACGGTATTGATTTTTCCTACTACAAGCCGACGACTGTCACGCGACGGGTCGAGCGTCGCTTGCAGCTCACTGGCTGCTTAGACCTCAGCGGCTATGTTCGCAATGTTATTGATGACAAGGATGAACTCAATGCCCTCTACCGCGATTTGCTTATTGGGGTTACCAAGTTTTTCCGTGATGCAGATGCGTTCCGCAAATTAGAGATCGAAGTCATTCCACAACTACTAAGCAAGGTCCCTCATGATGAAGAGCTACGAGTATGGATCGCTGGCTGTGCCACAGGAGAAGAGGCCTATTCAGTGGCCATCTTAATCCATGAAGCTTTGTCAGCCCGTTCCAGGCCGTTGAATGTTAAGATCTTTGCTACGGACGTACATCAAGCATCGATAGAAATTGCAAGTAGCGGAATCTTTAGCGATGACGCACTGTCCGAAGTTTCTTCAGAACGGATGCAAAGGTATTTCCAAAAGAGTGGAATCGGCTATCAAGTGGCCTCAGACTTGCGCAAGATGATCGTTTTTGCAACACACAACGTGGTAAAGGATGCCCCATTTACGAAGCTAGATCTGGTTTGCTGCCGCAATCTGCTGATTTATCTACAGCCGGATGCCCAAGCCAAAGCTTTATCTCTCTTCCATTTCGGGTTGCGGACAAGTGGATTCTTATTCTTGGGGCCGAGTGAAAGTACTGCCGACCTCGATGATGAGTTCGAGTCTGTAGACCGGCACTGGAAAATCTATCGCAAACGGCGCGACGTGAGATTGCCAACGAATCTACGGCTTCCACTTTCTCCAGGCATAGAACGACTCCGGGCAGTCCCTACCACTAATCAAGCTGCGCTCAAGAAGATTCCTGAAATTCATTTGCTGAAGGCGTATGATGCGCTCCTCGAAGATTACGTCCCAGCTAGCTTGCTTGTGGACGAGCATCGTAAATTAGTCCACTCGTTTACAGGTGCCGGAAAATATCTTGCAATTCCTGACGGAAGACCACCTGAAGACGTGTTGGAATATGTTAACCCCGATCTCAAACTTGCTTTGGCTGGCGCCCTGCAGAGAGCGATGAAGGAGAAGCTGCCTGTCGTTTACGGCAAGATAAGCTCTAGCTCAATAGACGAGGGGCAACAGCTAAGGCTCACGGTCAAACCAATTTCTATCCGTAGCACAGGTCAAGACTACTACCTTGTTTCATTTGAATCACGCACTAAAGAACCGATTCAGTTGCAGGCATCCGATGAAATCGATCTTGATGGAGTATCCCTCGATAGGATCAATGAACTAGAAGAAGAGCTTCGATATACTAAAGAAAATTTGCAGGCAACCGTTGAGGAAATGGAGACCACCAATGAAGAGTTGCAGGCGACCAACGAGGAACTAGTGGCTTCGAACGAAGAACTGCAGAGCACAAACGAAGAGCTGCATTCTGTTAACGAAGAACTGTATACGGTCAATGCCGAACACCAAAAGCAAATCACAAAACTGACCGAACTCACCGACGACATGGATAACCTCTTACGTAGCACAGAAGTAGGCACCATTTTTGTAGATCGTGATCTTACGATACGCAAATTGACTCCGCAGATAGCACACGTCTTTGAGCTTGTTCCGCAAGATGTTGGCAGAACACTCAATGCCTTCACATACAGTATTAAACATGAATCTCTGATGGATGATGTTCGGCGCGTAATTGAGTTAGAAGAAGCATTTGAGCTCGACGTGCAAGATCGACGTGGAACATGGTACTTTCTAAGAATTTTACCCTACCGGTCCAGAGAACGCGTCGATGGAGCCGTACTCACATTGACTGAAATTGATAGTATCAAGCGGTCTGAAGAGCAACTCAGGCGTTTGTCCAAAGTTTTCATGGACGGTGCCGATCCGATTCTCATTGAAGATTTGGAAGGAGAAATAGTCGATTTGAACCAAGAGGCGGAGAATACTTATGGATGGAGCCGAGAAGAACTGATCGGAAAGAATATTTCCGTTCTGGTGCCTGAAAACCAGCGTGAAAGGTCGGTCCAACTGCGTCAGCGTTGTCGGGACAAGGAATCACTGCGCAATGTCGAGACATGGCGGCAGTCGAGATCTGGTGAATCTCGACCGATTCTGCTTACACTCTCATTACTTTCCGGAGAGGATGGCGAACCCGTAGGAATAGCCACTATTGCGAAAGACATTACCGCCCGAAAGGCTGCAGAAGACGAGGCCCATAGGGAAGTCAAACGTCGCGATGAGTTTCTTGCGATGCTTTCACACGAACTTCGTAATCCATTGGGTGCAGTTGCAAATGCTGCCAGAATTCTAGAGCACAAGGTGACTACTCCATCGACCACGACAGCAGCTTCGGATGTCATACTACGTCAGACCAGTCAAATGGCATCTTTGTTGGATGATCTGCTCGACGTTTCGAGAATTACACAGGGCAAAATAGATCTCCGCATTGAGGTTGTCGATCTGTCAACAATCATTGCCAATGCGATTGAAGCAGTTCGTGCTGAGATTGAACAACGTGGCCATCACCTTGAACTTTCGGCTCCCAGCGAGGCGATCTATGTCGAAGGCGATCCATCGAGGCTACTGCAGATTCAGATAAATCTCCTGATCAACGCGGTCAAATACACGCCAAACGAAGGTCAAATCTCTTTGTCGCTCAGCGGCGAGGACGGCTACGCCTGCATGAGAGTCGAAGATAACGGTAGAGGGATAGCACCGGAGATGCTTGATTCCGTTTTTGATTTGTTCGTACAAGGAGAAAATCCGATTGACCGTTCCGATGGTGGTTTGGGCGTAGGTCTCAGCCTTGTGAAGATGCTCGTGGAGCTGCATCTAGGAACAGTCACTGCCTATAGTGCAGGACTCGATCTAGGTAGTGTATTCACGGTGAGGATTCCGATTTCTCAGAAAAAGCCGAAACTGGATCTTCCTAACCTAGACCTTACGTCCGACACGTCTGCACGAATCCTGATCATCGAAGACAACGACGACAGCCGCAACATGCTTAAACAACTGCTAGAACTTCAGGATTATCAAGTATCTGCTGCAGCCGATGGCGAATCAGGTTATGAAGCTATACAAAATGGAGATTTTGACATTGCATTGGTTGACATCGGCTTGCCAAAAATGGACGGATACCAACTTGCCCGCAAAGTTCGCATGGAACTGAAGTATAGCAATTTAAACCTGATAGCACTCACTGGCTATGGCCGAGCCGAAGATCACCTAAAGGTCCTCGAAGCTGGCTTTGACGAACATCTCGTGAAACCTGTCGCACCTGAAGAACTGTCCCGCGTATTGCGCAAGTTCTCGCATGGCTTCGGCAATTGAAGCGTCATATTCCAGTTGCAATTCAGTTTTCAGGGTGCCGAAGCATAATTCCAAGAAGGCTTTGTCATAGCAGTTGTCGGCGTCTGACATGCTCCGCCACATCAAGGTCCGTCGCAATACGGCTCGATAACGCTTGGAAGCATACCGGCCGCCACAACGCTGTGCAAAATCAGACCGACCGCTGGCTCGCGGGTGCGTATTTCCCCAAGCAAGGCTTGGGAACTCGGCTCCCTTGAGGGCTAATATGATGGAATAATTGGTATAGGCTGAGAGCGATAGAAAGATTCTCATTGCTGCAGAATTTCCAAAACCAGTTGGAATCGGCCTCAGCCTTCGAAGCACACCCTTCTTGATGAGCCTCGGCAGAAATGAACTCTTCAGTCAAACGTTTTCCGGCCTGACAGTAAGGCCGGTCATCGTGAACTATTGGGTTTGGCCGTGAGACAGTAGATCAGCAATCAGGCGAGCAACTGCCCCCCTGCAGAAATGATCAGCGCTGATGTCTTTTCCAATACACCATGGGTCGATCAGCCAATTACGGCCAAGTGATAGAGTAATCGTCTCTGGATTGCCTTGCAAAGTGCCCCATTACCAGTCCAGAATAGAGTAGGCTCAATAATCTTGCTGCAGTTGGCACTGGAATCTTCACCCAATGAACCACTTTGCTGAATCATTCTTTGCCACACTCGTCGCATTGAGCCTGATCAGTAATCTCGCGTGGGCCGAAGACACGGTGAATTTCTCCCGGGAAGTTCTGCCGATCCTGTCCGATCGATGCTTTCAGTGTCACGGCCCCGATGCCGAAGCGCGGGAAGCGGACTTGCGCCTAGACCAAGAGGAGAGCGTTAAGGAAGACCGCGGCGGTTATCAAGTAGTTCAGCCAGGCGACCCCGACGCGAGCGAGATGTATCAACGACTCGTCTCCGTTGATTCTGATGTAAAGATGCCTCCAGCTGATCTGCATCGCCCGCTTACCGATGCGCAGATATCCACAATTCGCAAGTGGATCGAACAAGGCGCTCCCTGGGGAAAGCACTGGGCTTTTGAGCGCGTAGAGCGCCCCACGGTACCAACTGGCGAACACCCCATCGACTATTTTGTCGACCAACGATTGCGAGAGCGTGGCTGGGATACCACCGCGCGTGCCGATAAGCGAACACTGATTCGGCGATTGTCGATAGACCTAACCGGACTCCCCCCGACGCCAGACGAAGTGCGGTCGTTCTTGGAAGACATCGAGCCGGGAAGTTGGCAACGATTGGTCGACCGTACACTGGCATCACCCGCTTATGGCGAACGGATGGCGTGGGATTGGCTCGAAGCAGCTCGCTATTCTGACTCGAACGGTTTCCAAGAAGACTGGGAGCGAACGGCTTGGCCATGGCGAGACTGGGTCGTCAAAGCTTTTAACAACAATATGCCCTACGACCAGTTCACTGTTTGGCAGTTGGCGGGCGACTTGCTGCCCGAGCCGAGCCAAGAACAAATCCTTGCCACGGCGTTCAACCGCAATCACATGATCAACGGCGAGGGGGGCCGGATTGCCGAGGAGAACCGCGTCGACTACGTAATGGACATGACCGAAACGATGTCAACCATTTGGCTGGGGCTTACGCTGAATTGCTGCCGTTGTCACGACCACAAGTTTGATCCCCTGTTGCAACAAGAATACTACTCGCTAACTGCGTTCTTCAACCAGACTCCCGTCACCGGTGCGGGCAACGATCCGCAAACTGCTCCCGTACTCGAAATCATCGCCGAGAAAGAGCAAGCCAAAGTCGACGAAGCGAAAGCAACCGAGCAAGCCTTGCTGAAGAAACTTGAAGCAGAAGAGCTGAGAATCTGGCCACGCTCCAACGGCGAGCCAGCCGCGGCGTCTGACACTGTTCGTGACCAACCGGAACGAATCTTGGCAATTCTTGGGAAAAAGATTCCAGAGCGAGGACTCTTCGACAAACGCGATTTGTTCCAGGTTTTCAGCAAGGACGAGCCGGAGTGGGCCGATGCCTATGACCGGTACTACAAAGCGAAGCAGCATCACAAAACGCTCAACCGCCAACTGGTGCGCGTGATGGTGATGGAGGATCAACAAGAGCCTCGCAAGACATTCATCCTCGATCGCGGTATCTACTCAGCACGTGGCGACGAAGTTTCTGCCGGTGTCCCCGCGATTTTACCGCCTCTGCCAAGCGATCAGCCGATTAATCGTTTGTCGCTGGCGCGTTGGCTCGTCTCACGCGACCATCCGTTGACGGCGCGTGTGACTGTCAATCGTTACTGGCAAATGCTATTCGGTCTGGGATTGGTAAAAACGACGGAAGATTTTGGAGTGCAAGGCGAAACGCCATTGCATCCCGATTTGCTCGACTGGTTGGCGGCTGAGTTTATGGAATCGGGTTGGAATGTGAAAAATTTACTGCGAACCCTGGTCACAAGCGACGCCTACACGCGTAGCTCGACAATCACTTCACCGGAAACCTATGAGCGGGATCCCAAGAATCGCTACCTGGCACGCGGCGCGAGGTTTCGGATGCCGTCGTGGATGATTCGAGACCAGGCGCTGGTCGTATCGGGACTGCTGCATGCCGACCGAGGTGGTAAACCAGTCAATGGCTACCAGCCTGCAGGAGTCTGGGAAGAAGCGACGTTTGATACCAAGAAATACCGGCAAGATCACGGCGATGCACTGTATCGTCGTAGCCTGTATACCTTTTGGCGTCGCATCATCGGACCGACCTTGTTTTTTGACACCGCGAAACGACAGGTCTGCGAAGTAAGAACTCTGCGAACGAATACGCCCATGCACGCGCTTACCGTGTTGAACGATGTCACCTACGTCGAAGCAGCGCGGGCATTGGCCGAGCGCGTGATGCTCGCCGAAGACGACACAACAGACCGCATGAACTTTTTGAGCAAATTGGTGTTAATCCGCCTTCCAAGCCAAGCAGAAAACCGCATTTGGCAGCGCGGCTTAGAACGCGCGAAGGCGGAGTTTACTACCCATCCCGAGCGCGCTGAGCAGCTCCTGTCGATCGGTGAGTCCGAGCGAAACACCGCGATCCCTACCGCAGAGCACGCCGCCTGGACAGCGCTTTGTTTGAACATCCTGAACCTTGATGAGACGCTGACGAAAGAGTGATCGATGTCGTACCGCATTTTTGACGCCGCAGCGCCGGCTCCTGTCCGCGAGGGACAGCTGCGTGTTAACCGCCGACAGTTTTTTGGCCAATCGGCGCTTGGCATCGGTGCAGCAGCACTGGGCACCTTGCTTTCGCAAGATGCACAAGCCGCTGGCGAGCCGAGTGCATCGCTACCAAGCTTTCCCAACCATCCGCCGCGAGCGAAGCGAGTCATTTATCTGTTTCAAAATGGCGGACCCACGCACGTCGATATGTTTGACTACAAGCCGAAACTGCATGAGCTGCACGGCACGCCCGTGCCAGAGGAAGTGCTTGGCGGCAAACGATTCAGCACGATGACGGGCGACCCGAAGGGCAAGGTAATACTCGAACCTCTCGAGCCGTTTCGCCAACATGGCGAGAGCGGTGCTTGGGTGAGTTCGCTTATGCCGCACACAGCGGCTATCGCGGATGACCTCTGCTTAATCAAGAGTATGCAGACCGATGCGGTGAATCACGCCCCGGCGATTACCTTTTTGTTAAGCGGCGCGGAACTGCCGGGTCGGCCCACGATGGGAGCGTGGCTGAACTACGGATTGGGCAGTGCTTCTGCCGATCTGCCGGGCTACGTGGTGATGACCTCCATCAGCAAAGGCGTCACCTGCGGGCAGATATTCTACGATTACTACTGGGGCTCTGGGTTTTTGCCCTCGCGTTTTCAGGGTGCGCGATTCCGCGGTAGTAGCGATCCCGTTCTGTACCTTAACAATCCGCAAGGTATGAGCCAGTCGTTGCGCCGCGATCTGCTGGATGATCTCGCCGAACTGAACGCCATGAAGTTTGCGGAAGCGGGCGACCCCGAGATACAAACACGCATCGCCCAGTACGAGATGGCTTACAAGATGCAAACTAGCGTGCCCGACTTGACGAACTTTGCAGACGAGCCGGAGCATATTCTCGATATGTACGGCCCGCAGGTGCGCGAGCCCGGCACTTATGCTTACAACTGCCTGATGGCCCGGCGGCTGATCGAGCGCGACGTCCGCTTTGTGCAAGTGATGCACGCCGGTTGGGATCAGCACAGCAACCTTACGACCGCACTCTACAAGCAATGTGAAGATACGGACCAGCCGAGTGCGGCTCTGGTGCAAGACCTCAAAATGCGTGGCCTCTTAGACGATACTCTCGTCATTTGGGGCGGCGAGTTTGGCCGTACGCCGTTCATCCAAGGCGCCCTCGATAATCGTCTGCGGTGGGGACGCGACCACCATCCGTACGCCTTCTCGCTCTGGATGGCGGGGGGCGGGGTGAAACCGGGCATTTCCTACGGAGCCTCTGACGAGCTTGGATTCAACGTCGTAGAAAATCCCGTCCATGTCCACGACCTGCAAGCGACCATCCTGCACCTCCTTGGCATCAACCACGAGGCGCTCACCTACCGCTTCCAGGGCAGGTACTTTCGGCTCACCGATGTTCACGGGCACGTGGTTCATGATATCATGGCATAGTCCCATGAATCGAACTGCATCACCGACGTCATTCCTAGTTGTGCAACTTCTGTTGGCCATCGTATGGGCTTCGGCTGCCGACGGAGCGGAAGAAGTCTCTTTCAATCGAGACGTGCGGCCGATCCTTTCCGATCGGTGCTTCCATTGCCACGGGCCGGACGCGAAGAACCAGGACTCCGAATTTCGACTCAACACCCGCGAATTTGCTACTGCCGACTTAGGTGGCTATGCAGGTGTGGTACCTGGCGATCTGGCAGCAAGCGAATTGCACCAGCGCATCCGCAGCACGGGCGACGATCAAATGCCCCCGCTCGATTCGCATCGCGTACTCTCCGCTGCAGAAAAAGACATCCTCGACGCCTGGATACTCAACGGTGCGCCATTCGATAGCCACTGGTCGTTCACTCCTCTGCCCAAAGCGGTTACGGTTCCGGATGCGGGAAAAGACTGGGCGCAGAATAAATTGGACCATTTCATTGCTAAGCAACATACTGAGTTTGGACTCACGCCCAACATCGAAGCGACGCGAGAAAAGTGGCTCCGCCGCGTGTCGTTCGATTTGACGGGTTTGCCGCCAACTCTCGAGGAGTTGGACCATTTCCTCAATGATTCCACCACGGCAGCTCACCAGCGCGTCGTCGAAAGACTACTCGACTCTGACGCTTGCGCGGAGCGTTTGACCAGCGAATGGCTGGATGTGGCGCGTTATGCCGACTCGTATGGGTATCAGCGCGATGACGAGCGCTATGTGTGGCCGTGGCGCGACTGGGTCATCCATTCGTTTCGCCGCAATATGCCGTTTGATGAATTTCTCACATGGCAATTGGCCGGAGACCTGATGCCTAATGCCACGCGCGAGCAAAGACTTGCCACCGCATTCCACCGCCTCCATTCGCACAAAAAAGAAGGCGGTTCCGACGTTGAAGAGTTTCGCGTTGAGTACGTTGCCGACCGAACACACACCGTGGCAACCGCCTTCATGGGTCTGACTTTCGAGTGCGCTCGATGCCACGACCACAAGTACGACCCCATCACGACCAAGGAGTACTACCAGCTCGGTTCTTTTTTTGCCAACATCGAAGAGCGCGGGCTCATTTCCTTTTTCACCGGTGCTGTACCCACTCCCGCGATGCCATTGCCCTCGGCTGATCAAGAGAAGGAACTCGCTGCCGCCACTGAAGTCGTCCGCTCCGCGGAGCGCAAACTCACCGAAGCAGGAGAAACCCTCGACTCCGAGTTCCAAACATGGCTCGAACAACGCGACGCAAGCGAACCTCTGCCTGGATTGGTTGCAAGTCTCTCGTTTGACAAACTCGAACCGATATCCGGCGAGAAGTACCAAGACGAAGACGGCGGAAAACACCCGCCCGAACAAGGGCGGGAACTACTGAATGAAGTGCCCAAGGCGCCTCGGGCGAGAACCTCCGATCGCAACGTGCTGGTTCCCGGCAAGCACGGCAATGCCTTGCGGCTGACTGGCGATGACCCGGTTGTACTTCCAGAGCTAGGACAATACGAACGCCATCAGCCGTTCTCGGTTTCGCTTTGGATCAACTCGCCCGAGATCACCGAGCGAGATGTCATCTTTCGTCATTCGTGTGGCTGGGACGATGCCGGGAGCATGGGCTATTCGCTCGTGAAAGAGAAAGACCGGCTGGTCGCGCAATTGGCCCACTTTTGGCCTGGGAATGTGATATGCGTAAAGACTCGCCAACCGCTTACTACAAACCGTTGGTATCACGTCACAGTCACTTACGACGGGTCAAGTCGCGCCTCAGGGCTCAACATCTACGTAGATGGAGCACTTGCCGAGACCACTGTCGTTAAAGATCATCTTACTCGTAAAATCTCCAATTGGGGTGACCGGCACTCCAATTTCGCGATTGGCACTCGTTTTCGAGATCGCGGTTTCAAGGATGGGCTGGTCGATGAATTCCGCCTTTTCGGGCGATGCCTGTCCCCACTGGAAGCGCGGCAACTGTTCGATGAATCTTCGCTCGAAGAAATGCTCCGTGTTCCGAGCAAAGATCTCTCGGATCAGCAGCGTGAGGAATTGAAAACCTACTATACCTCCGCTGTTCACCAGCCAACACTAAAGGCCGTGGCCAAGCTCGAACAAGCACGGCAACAACGCAATGTAGTTTTGGATGCTACGCCTGCGATCATGGTGATGCGGGAACAGACTTCGCCCCGCCCTGCCTATGTGCTGACACGAGGTGCCTACGACCAACGTGGGGAACAAGTCACCGCTGATACTCCCGCGTTTTTGCCCGCCTTTCCGAGGGACGCCCCGCGAAACCGGTTGGGACTCGCACGATGGCTGACTTCGCACGATCATCCCCTCACCGCGCGGGTGACTGTGAACCGCTATTGGCAGATGCTATTTGGTGAAGGGCTGGTTCGAACACCTGAGGACTTCGGCTTCCAGGGGGAGCCCCCCACACATTCCGAATTGCTCGATTGGCTAGCGCGTGACTTTGTGGATCATGGTTGGGATGTCCGTCGGTTGCTGCGCACGCTTGTATTGTCAGCCACCTATCGACAAAGTGCCATGGTGAGTCCTGACCAGAGGCAGCGCGACCCCGAAAATCTCCATTGGGCCCGTGGGCCGAGCCAGCGACTTTCTGCAGAGATGATTCGCGACAATGCACTGACTGTCAGTGGCCTGTTGGTTCGCAATGTCGGTGGACCGCCGGTCAAACCGTATGATCTAGCGCTTGCTTACACGCCCCTCAAAGTGGACAAAGGCGATGGCCTGCACCGACGCAGCCTGTACACCTTCTGGAAACGGACCGCACCGGCCCCGGTGATGATGACCATGAATGCCAGCAAACGCGAAGTTTGCCGAGTGCGGCGCGAGGTGACCGCGTCACCACTGCAAGCCTTGGTTCTGCTGAACGGGGCACAATTTGTAGAAGCGTCACAAGCCTGTGCGACGCGGCTGTTGGTGAAACATGGAGAGGACATTGAGTCTCTTGCGGCAGAGGCTTTTCGTCTGTTGACCAGCCGAATGCCTACGGAGCGCGAGGCCGAAATTTTACAAACGCTCTACGAGGAGCAACTTCGCGAGTTTCGAGCGAACCCTCAGAGAGTGGAGAGTCTGTTGAGTTCGCGCGCTGATGCGAAGCATAAAGCCGAACTGTCCCCTGAGCTAGCTGCGGCTACGGTGCTGGTCAACTCGCTTATGAACTTAGATGAAAGTGTGAGACACCAATGACTGATTTGCTAAGGGACAAGGCACTCTGCACAGGTGGCGAAGCGACGAACTCACTGAGCCGACGCGACTTCCTGAACCGCTTCGGCCACGGTTTGGGCGGCATGGCTCTGGCATCGCTGATCCAAGCCGAGCAGACGAGTGCTGCGCAGGTCGCGCAGCACTTCGCCCCGCGCGCCAAGCGAGTCATCTTCCTCTTCCAAGCCGGCGCTCCCTCGCAGATGGATTTGTTCGACTACAAGCCTCGGTTGAACCAGGACCACGGCAAAGAACTTCCCGATTCGGTGCGTCAGGGCCAGCGACTCACTGGCATGAGTGTCAACCAGGCGAGTCTGCCCCTCGCAGGTTCGCCGTTCAAGTTTCAACAACGGGGAGAAGGCGGCGCTTGGATGAGCGAGCTGCTACCGCACACGGCCAAAATCGCAGACGAGCTTTGCTTCGTCAAAACGGTTCACACCGAAGCCATCAACCACGGCCCCGGCGTGACCATGATGCAAACTGGTTCCCAATTCCCGGGCCGACCCAGTATGGGGTCTTGGATGGCATATGGATTGGGCTCCGAGAGCGAGAACTTGCCGGCGTTTGTGGTGATGGTCTCCAACGATCGCGGCGGGCAGCCGTTGGTTTCGCGTTTGTGGGGTAGTGGTTTCCTCCCAGGCAAATACGATGGCGTGCAATTGCGAGCCGACGAAGATGCAGTGCTGTATCTCAACAGCCCCTCAGGCATTGACCGCGCGAGTCGCCGCAACGCACTGGATCGACTGCAAGAATTGCACCAACTGCAAGTGGCCGCACACGCCGACCCTGAAGTGGAGACGCGAATCGCTCAGTACGAAATGGCCTTCCGTATGCAAACTTCGATCCCTGAGGTGACGGATATCTCGGGCGAGTCGGCAGCGACCTTGGCATTGTACGGCGACGCCGTAAACACCCCGGGGACCTACGCAGCAAACTGCCTACGTGCGCGGCGATTGGCCGAGCGAGGCGTACGTTTCATCCAGCTCTACCAACCTGGTTGGGACCACCACGGCAATCTGCCCAGTGCCATTCGCCACAGGTGCGCGCAAACCGACCAGCCCACCGCGGCGCTGATCCAAGACTTGAAGTCCCACGGCATGCTCGACGATACGCTGGTCATCTGGGGCGGCGAGTTCGGCCGCACGAGCTATTGCCAGGGAAAGATGGAGCCCGGTAATTTTGGCCGCGACCACCACCCCCGTTGCTTTACGATGTGGCTAGCCGGCGGCGGCTCCAACGGCGGACACTCGCACGGCGAAACGGACGACTACAGCTACAACATCGTCAACGGTGGCGTCCACATCCACGACCTGCACGCAACGATCCTGCACCTAATGGGCATCGACCACGAGCAGCTTACGTACAAGTACCAGGGACGACGATTTCGATTGACGGATGTGCATGGGGAAGTCGTGGGGCCGTTGGTAGCATGAGCGTCAACCTGTGTTCCCGTTAGAATCCGCTTGCCTAGAGTAACTTGTTGACTACTTGCCACGTCAACTGGCCGTTGAATAACCGACAAATTGTCCCGCTCTCTCTCAAACCTTTTCCTCCCTGGGAAATGGTTTCAGACCTAGAAGCATCTCAGCTCGCTCGGTGAGCGGCTTGTCGGCCAGCTTGCTATCGGTGTACTCTGCGAGGTTGCTTCGGACGAGCGCGTAGACGGCCTGACGGTCTCCGCTGGTGTCGATTTCAATGCACTTCTGCTTGCTCTTGAAGAGCTCGACGATGGGCAGCGTCTCGGCCTTAAACGTGTCGAATCGCTGCTTCAGACTCTCGACATTGTCGTCGCTTCGGCCTGTGTACTTCGCTCGGCCCAAGATGCGACTTTCGAGCACCGTATAGGGGCACTCCAGGTACAACATTTTAGGGAGTTCCGCTTTGCGGCCAAAAATCTCGTACCAGCCTTCCAAGTTCTTGAGCGAGCGGGGGAAACCATCCAGTAGAAAATTGTTCTTTCCTGTCGTGCGGGTGATGTGCTCCATCGCATCTTTGAGCAGGGTCACTATGATTTCGTTGGGCACTAACTTTCCAGCCGAGATAATCTCTTCAATGGTGTCAGCGGTGGGCCCTCCCTTGAGGCGCTCAGCACGAAGAAGATCGCCCGTGGATAAGTGAGTCCAACCAAGTTGAGACCCGGCGAGCTCACACATGGTTCCCTTGCCGGCGCCGGGACCCCCGAGGACGAACACAACGTTCGGCTTGGGGCAGGACTGCCGTGGGTCGTAGTGGTGGATCACAACCTTTGGAGCGGGTGCGACTCCCTTTTTGTAGACGTGCCATTCTCTGTCTGTGGGCGGCAGTTCGTCCTCGCAAGTGATGTCGTAAGCGAGATGGCCATCGAGGCGGCAGATTCTCCAGGACTTGTAGCTGTTGGAGTAGGAGAGCGCGGGGCTTCTGGCAGATTTCCCATCGGCGCGATCCCACGCCAATTTGCCGTTCCAGTAGCCGAGACTGGATACGGTACCTGACTCCGATTTGGTGGGCGGTGCTGTCGATGGAACAAAGAGACCATCCACTTCGGGAATACCCGCCCCAGATAGTTCAACGAAAAGCGTGTTCGGAGTGAGCTCTTTTAGTTCGGTCATCTTGTTTTCTTGTTAGGCAATTTCTGAAGCTGGAGTTCGCACACAGGTGCAAGCTAGTTAACTAGGAGCAGTTGTCGACCGAATCCATGCCCTAGACTGAGGCAGCAATACGCTCGGTCTCCGCTCGACACCCTCACTCGATCTCGAGCAGTTCATCCACTTCCCCCGACTCGGGCAGGAACCGTGCGACAAGGCATTCGTTGGAGAGATTTTGACCTAGCAGCGTCCGGTTAGCGGGTTCGGTCATCGAGCGATACACGAGCCATTGGTCTTTGCCGCACTGTGCGCGGTACCCGACTGCAACGTCTGGCGTTTGCACCTCGAGCGATTGGGCGACCGTGAGTTGCCGCCAGGTGCAGGGCTTCTTCGCGCGTGACCTGTCCAAGTCGATCAGCAAGGGGCAAGCCAAGCTCTGCCCTTCGCGTTCTTGTTCCAGCTGCAAGCGGTGGTTGTTTGCTGTCAGTTGGCCAACGCGCGGATCGCTGCGCCATTCAGGAAGTGCCAGCGGGAGCACGCGAGCCAGTGTCTTGCCCGCCGTGAGTAAACCCTCGCGGGTGTCGCGCTCCGGTTCAAATTCGATCTCGCCGTCCAAGGGCAACCGATACCGGT
Source organism: Bythopirellula sp. (assembly GCA_965230685.1). Classification (GTDB taxonomy): domain Bacteria; phylum Planctomycetota; class Planctomycetia; order Pirellulales; family Lacipirellulaceae; genus Bythopirellula. The sequence continues at coordinate 4,485,424 of CBDDLO010000002.1, read as the reverse complement.
GGCTCAGCTTTCCTCCGCGTGTTTCGAGAACATAGTCAGTCAACAGCAAAAACATCTCATCTCGCGCCAGGCAGATCTGTCTATCCAACCGCGCCCCACCGGCAAGCTCCATCGAGAGCTCCAAGTAATCGACATCGTCGTCGCTGAACCAACAACTCTCGTCCCACGTTCCGACCGGCTCGATGCGTTTGCCGTTGAGCGTGGTTTCCCAGGTCCATGTACCACTAATCAGCCGCTGCGTACCCAGCCAACATTCGAGCTTCAGATCGGGCGAGCTGTAGTCGATAGCCAAGACGGGATGCTTCCGATCCCAATCGGTCCGCATGTAGGCGACCCCGGCCCACTCGCAGTTGTCCGAAGTGTCGGGCACGGGCTCACTTGCCTTGGCCTTTAGCTTTGCGGTGAGCTTCTTGCTGTAGATCGACTTCGCGGCGGCGACATCGGCTTGGTCACCACCAGCGGCAATCGCGGTTCGTAGAAAGTCTGCAGTCCAGACCTCGCCGTGCGGTTCGGCCAGGAGCGCAACACCGGTTGCTGACGAAAGGCCCAACGCGTGGGTAATCATCCATTGGTACTGCTCGTCCGACTTTCGATTCCAGCAACTTTTTTTCGTCTGGCTACCAATCAAGCGGCAACGGGTCCAACAGGCCAGTAACGGACGCAGATGTCCCAGGTATTCGCCTTGTACCTGCCCGTTGCCATTGGTCAGCTCGGCAATGCCCTCCGACAGTGCGTCGCGTGCCGCCGCGCGCCGTTTGTAGACCGGACGCATTTCGGCAAGAAAGTGCGCGAGGGTCAGCGGCAGCTCGCCTGCAAGCATCTGCTGCGCGAGTCCTTCGTCGGGAGGAAGTTCCTCGTCGCAGCGCCAATCGCCGGCGGAATTTACTACTTGCCACAACCCGTCGACCAGGGACCACCAAAAATCTGCCGGAACCTGATCAGAGATTCTTGGCAAGGCATGAGCAACGACCAAACATTCCAAGGCGAAATCAATCGACAGCGGCAACACACGCGAGCCTTCCAACCAACTCGATAGCAGCGGCTCGGTAGATTTTGCGCTGACACTTCGCTTGCTCTTGGCTGGTTGATCACTAAGCCGATCAAGCCACTCAAGCATCTCTATCGTTCGCGGCGAGAGCTCGGCAACATTCAGCCCCCACCGCAAGGGAGTGGACGACGATTCGCAAAGTTGTTGCAGCGCCGGTGCATTGTTGCGTTTGGCAAGGTGGCGTGACCAAACGGTCCACGAATCATCACCGTCCACACCCTTCGGAGCAGAATTACGCCAGAATTTTGATTTCGCCTTCCTAAGCGACAGCTTTTCGGCGACGCGGGTCTCTGCTTGCGTCTTTACCTTCGGCGAGGTTTTGGTCGTCGTGGCCATCGGGGTTCCTAGTGGTAAGCTAATCGCGCGGGCCCTGTTGGACAGGGCCGCGATGTTGGTTCGATAAATCTAGTGTCGCCAACTGCGGCGAGCGCTCGCCCCACAGCGCGTGAGCGAACTCGCCATTCTAGGGCCCAGAGGCCGGCTGTTTGAAGGGGCAGCCGCGGATTTCTTGGTCGCGAATCGCCACGACGGGCTCGCTACGATTCGCTATAGTGAAGCATCATGCCAATCTCCTCCTGTACCCACCCACCCTTTGAGAAGGCCGATGCGTAGGAATCTTCATATTTCTGTCCGTTGGAGCTTTCCGCTGGCAGCAGCCGTATTCACTTTTTCGTGGTGCGGTTGGGCCAGTGCAGAGCCGGCTGTGGACGCAGCACCCCTGGCGGAGGTGGTGCCTGAAATCCCCGCTGAGCCGCCCCGCTTGCCAGACCCAGAAGGCAAGGTCCAAGCGATGCCCAAACCGCATCGGGTCTGGGTGGATGCAGAACAGCAGCGAGTGCTGGTCGATGGCTACGTGTCGCTGGACGAAGGACTGCTCGAGATGTTCGCCTGCCCCCAGGGCACCAAAGAGCATGAATCGATCGTCGGCGTGCACTGCAGTGCCCAAGTGGTTCATGCCGCTCTGCTTGCTGTGGGAGCAAAACCGGGGCATCCTGTGCGTTGGGACCCGAAGTTCGAGCCGCCCGCAGGGACCGAGATCGAAATCGAAGTTCGCTGGCTCGACGCAGACAAGAAGTGGCAATCGCAAAAGGCTCAGCAGTGGATTACCGACGTAAAAGCCGGCAAGCCAATGACTCACCCTTGGGTCTTCGCCGGCAGCGGGTTTTGGAAAGACGAAGAATCGGGCGACGAGTTTTATCTGGCCGAGCGAGGAGATTTGATTTGTGTCTCTAATTTTTCTTCGGCGACGCTCGACATCCCCGTCGAAAGCAGTCAGGTGAACGACGGCTTGATGTTTGAAGCCAACAAGAAAAATATTCCGGCAATCGGGACGCCCGTACGTTTAGTGCTAACCCCAAAACGAGCCGCGCCCGTAAGGAAGCGAACGAATAGTTCCAATTAGCGGTGGACGCTCCCTCACGGTCGCGTCTCTCTTGGGTAGCTGCTCACTCCGCCTGTACGTTGTAGCAGTAAAGCAACTCTTGATCTCGCAAATACATCCGCCCGTCGGCGACAACGGGATGGGTCCAGACTCGGCCTCGAGGTTTGCGGAGTTCGGATTGAGGGGCAAGAGTGAAACGCCCATGCTGCTGCCAACCCTCGGTGCTTGCGGCGATTAAAGCCACGTCTCCGGTGTCTTCGCCGATGCAGTAGAAGCGGTTGTCTGCGTAAGTGATTGCTCCCTTGTCGAGCTCGTCGCGCTCCAGCCACACTTTCTTCCCTGTCGCGATGTCTTGGCAGGTCCATCCCTTGCTGTCCGCGTATCCGAAGATGTGATCCTCACGCAAAATCACGCCACCATGTTGATTGGAGATGAGTTTGTTGTCGTAGACGACCTCCGCCTGGAGCTTGTCGTCGACTCGGACCAACATGCAGCCGCAACCATAGCCAGCAGTCACATAAACGCAATCTTGCCAAAAAACTGGAGTTGGCACGACCGCCACCCGGCCCGGCCAGGGCACAGTCCATAGCACCCCGCCATTGTCTACATCAAAACCCACAAGCTGGCTCTGCAACAACTGCACGCCCATGGTCTTGCCGCCACGCTGCTGGACTACTATGGAACTGTAGTGGGCAGTGTCGGTAAGCTGCTCGGATTGCCAAATCAAGTCGCCCGACGTCTTGTCGAGTGCGACTATCGCTCCTTGCTCGCCACCTGGGGTGTAGAGTAGTTTTTCGCCGTGAATGAGGGGCGACTCACTGTATCCCCAGTTGGGCACTTCTCCCCCTAAATCAAGCATCGACTTTGACCACACCTGGCTACCATCTTTCACGCGGAAGCAAATCAGGTCTCCGTGCGCACCGATGGCATAGACAAATTCGCCCTCGACTGTGGGCGTGGCGCGAGGGCCGTTTCCCCAGTCATTCTCATACTCAGGACCCACGGGGGACGCCCAAATTTCCTTACCATTGCTGGCACTCAGACAGAGCAGCGTCTCTTGGTTGTTACGTGATCCCAGAATGTACAGCCGATCGCCCGCAATCGCTGGCCCTGCGTAGCCAATACCGCACTCTTTGAACGCCCAGATTTTTTCTGGCCCCTTTTCGGGCCACGACTGGAGCAAATCGGTCTCTGGGGAAATATCGTCGCGATTAGGCCCGCGCCATTGGGGCCACGGGCCCTCGACTGCCCCAAGCGTGGTGGGCATGATGATCAACAAAACTATTGCTTGGAAATTGAATAAGTGCATTGTCTCTTCCTGAACCGGCGGAGGGATCTTCGATCGAATTGGACGAACTGGTGATTGTAAATGACCTGCTGCTCTGCTCACAAGCCAATTGCATGAAACGGCGATGTGTGTCATAAGAAACTGGAACATGACCGAAACCGATCGCACTATCACCGCCAATCTGGCCCACATTCGGGAGCGCGTTCAGCGGGCGGCAGAAGCCACCGGGCGATCGGCTAGCGACATTACGCTTGTCGCAGTGACCAAGTACGTCGACGCCGACACCACGGCCGCCCTGCTGCGTGCCGGCTGTAAAGACTTGGGAGAGAGCCGCCCACAGCAACTTTGGGACAAGGCCGCGGAGCCAAGCCTCTCGGCAGTCCACTGGCATCTGATCGGTCACCTGCAACGAAACAAGGTGCAACGCACGCTACCCTTGGTCGCACTCATTCATAGCGTTGATAGCCTGCGGTTGCTCCGCGCAATTAACAGCGCGGCTGATCAGCAGCAACGCGTAGTCCCTGTGTTGCTGGAGGTCAATTGCTCCGGCGAGGAAGCCAAGCATGGGCTCTCCGCCGACGAACTCCAAGCGCTGTTGCCGCAACTGCCGGAATTCCCTCAGGTAGAAGTTCGCGGATTGATGACCATGGCAGCGAGGGACGGGGGCAACGAGATAGCAGCTCGCAATTTTAGTTCGCTTCGCCTGCTGCGCGACAAGCTGGCTGGAGAATGCCCTCCTGGTACCAGTCTGGATGAACTGTCGATGGGAATGAGCCACGATTTCGAGGTGGCGATTCGTGAAGGGGCGACTATGGTGCGAATTGGTTCCCTGCTGTTTGAGGGGCTGGACTAACCTTCGCTTCTCAGGGGATTACTACCCTTTCCGCTGGCGAGTTCGCATTGCCGCTAGGCAGCCGCGAAACTATCATGGAATGAACTTAAACGGCTTCCCTTTGGCCGAATTGTTCCCGCCTGTTTCCCACCCTCGATGTTTCGCTCTGGATTGCCCCGATGAAGGCTCTGACCGAGAAGGTTCTCCACTATTTGGTCCTCGTCGTGGTGACCATCTTTGCAGTGGGAGTGATGTGGAAGCTCAGTGCGAAAGAGCAGCTCAACAATCGACAGGCGGAAGTACCGGTTCGCTCGTTACCCGCGACTTTAGCTCCAAAATCGCCCGTCGCTATTACCCCCGTTCAAGTGCAGGATTGTGAGCTCATCTCAACCTATGCCGGCAAGGTGCAACCCTGGGAGACCTACCAGGTGGGGTTCCCCGTTTCGGGCCGCGTAGTTTCACTCGGCACCAATGCCAGGGGCGAACCTTTGGACGAAGGCGATAGCGTACAGGCCGGTCAGGTGCTTGCCACTATGGACGACCGAGTGTTTCGCGCTCAGAAAAGCGAGTCGGCTGCACAAATCGAACAAGTCTCGTCTGACATGCAACGAGCCCAGCTTGCTCGCAAAGCTAACCGAAAGTCAATCACCGACTCGGAACTGCAAAAGTGGGTCACTGACTTGGCAATGGCTCGTGCGAAACACGAGATCGCGATCAAGAATCTCGACGACGCAACACTCCGCGCGCCGGTCAATGCAACCATCTCGAAACGCATGATCAAGTCGGGGGAGTCGGTCAATCCCAATCAATTGGTCTTCGAGTTGGTCGAAAACAACGACGTGCTGCTCGTGGTGGATGTCCCCGAAACGCATATCCGCGAGTTGGAAGAGCGAATGCGCGTTGTGGCCCGTAATCGCCACGAAGCTGTCGGCGACGATTCCGTTTTCCGGGCGCACGTCCACCTGGAGGGTCGCGATCGGTTTGGCAATTCTTGGCCAACTTTGGAAGGCGAAGTCTACCGCATCCCCGAGGTGGCCGACCCACGCACGGGGCTTTTTGCTGTGGAAATCCGACTCCCCAACGCCGAGCGACTGCTCCGTCCTGGCATGGTTGCCACTGCAGACGTTGTGACTGCCAAGGTCGCGGGCTACCCGATTCCCGAGGCCGCTGTTATTTTTCGGCAGCGCAACGCCTTCCTCTTTACGGTCGAGAGCGAGTCCGCCCCCATGGAAATGCTCTACTGGAAGGTTGGAGAAGCTGACGTCTTCCGCGCCCGACGAGTGGATCTGGAACAATGGGTGGACCAAGGCGAATTTATCATTGTCCCGGAAGACGAGGTTCAGCTGCAGTCGGTTATAACCCGCGGCCAGTTTCGGTTGGCTGACGGACAGGCGGTTCGCATCATGAACCGAGAGGAACTCTCGCCGGGAATAGCAACACGCATCAACTTTTCTCCCGTGCCCAACAACAGCCCGTAGAGCTGACTTCGCTATGCAACTTAGCTCACAAGCAATTGATCATCCACGGTTCGTGGCCATGGCCACAATTCTGGTGCTATTACTAGCACTGTACGCGGGGGTGTTCACTCCCGTACAGCGCACTCCAGCAATCACCAAGGCGGTCGTGCTCGTGGCGATCCCCTATCCCGACTCGCAGCCAAGCGAGGCGGAAAACGAAATCGCTCGCAAAGTGGAAGAAGCGCTCACCGAATTGCAAAGCGTCGATTTTATTGCCTCGACAAGCATGCGTGGAGCGTCGATCACGCAAGTGATTTTTCTCGATGGGGTAGACCCCGACAACGCCCGGCGTGAAGTCAAAGACCTCATCGACCGCATTCGCAACGAACTGCCCGTCGGCCGCGAGGTACAACCAGATGTCCGCGAGATTGATTTCGATTCTGCGCCACTCATGCTGGTCACGCTCACCGGCCCGCCAGGATTCGACGAACGAGCCCTCAAACAGATTGCCGAGGAGGTCGAGGAGCAAATCGCCTCAGTCGATGGCATCGCCAACACTCAGCTGTTCGGCGGCAAGGAACGCGAGATTCATGTCAATGTAAATCCCGATCTGATGGCGCAATATGGCCTCACGCTTCGGCAACTCCGCCAGGCGTTGGCCGACTTTAACGCGAAGGTCCCGGCTGGTTCGTTTGATACCGCTCGCATTGATCGCCAAGTCCGCAACGAGTCGAAATTCCGAGAAATTGACGACGTGCGTGAAGCGATCGTCAGCAGCGTCGAGGGACGCGTGATCCGCATCAGCGATATCGCCGAGGTGATCGACACGCACCGCCGCGTAAAAAGTGTCGCCCAACTCGATGGTCAAGACTGCGCGACCATCATCGTTCGCAAAGAAGCAGATATCAACACGCTGGGAGCGGCACGAGCACTCAATGTCCTGCTCGAAGATCTCCGCGAGCAGTATCCCCGCATCGAGTTCACCGGCTCACGCGACACCTCGCAAGAAATCTGGATCATGTTTCGCGTGTTGGGTTCAAGCGCCTTGTTCGGGGCGATGTTGGTGTTGGTCATACTCGCCTGGACCATGGGACTGCGGATTTCCATCTTGGTGTTGATTGCCATCCCCTTCAGCTGCGCGGTCGGCTTGATCTTTCTCTACTTTGCGGACATCCCGGTCTCGAACATGGTGGTTTTCAGTTTCATTCTCGTGCTGGGAATGGTCGTCGATGGTGCGATCATCGTCGCCGAGAATATCCATCGACACATCGAACGGGGAGAAGACCCGGTCACTGCCGCAAAAACAGGCATCGAAGAAGTCGGCCTGCCCGTGATTGCCGCGGACCTCACCACCGTTGCGGCTTTCTTGCCGATGGTGTTGGTGCCGGGGATCATGGGCGACTTTATGGGGGTCATGCCGAAGGTTGTGAGCGTCGCACTTATCGGTTCGGTGCTGGTCGATCACTTCGTGATCCCGACATTGGCCGCGCGTTGGTATAAGCAACACGAACCAGTGCAGGACCAATCCGCTGTCTTCGCGACCGTTGCCAATCCCAGCGAAGTAAAACCCGCGCAAGTAGCCAGCCAGGTGCGTCCCAACCTCGGGCTTGGCACACGGATCTACGCAGGCTTTTTGCGGATGGCGCTGGCAAACCGTGGCGTGGTCTTGGTACTCTGCGTGCTTGCTCTGTTTGGCGCCGGCAAATTGTTTGGCAAACTGGGTTTCGAGTTCTTTCCGCCTAGTGACCGTGGACAGTTCAGTATCAAGTACGAATTGCCCCTCGGATACAGTATCGAGGAAACACTCGCCGCTTCGCGGGTGATTACCGAACCGCTGGAAAAATGGAAAGAGCGTGGCATCTTGGTCAACTACGTCACCTCCGTCGGCTCGGCGGGGGGACTCGCCACGCGAATCGAAGACGACGCTGCGAACGGTCCGGAGTTTGGCGAGGTCATGGTCGAACTGCTGTCACCCTTGGATCGGAACGTACATGAGCAAGAAATTATTGCTCAGCTACGCCGCGAGATTGTGCCCCTGCCCGGCATGAAGTTTTCTATCAAAGAGGTCGAAGATGGCCCGCCCGGTGGTTCCGATGTGGCAGTGCGGCTGACCGGTGACGACATCGACCAACTCGGCCACTTAGGAGAGTCAATCGCCCAGCGACTAAAGAACATTCGTGGCACTGTCGATGCGACCACTGACTACCGGCCCGACAACCCCGAGCTCATCATCGAACCCAAACCTGAGGTAGTGGGGTTGTACGGACTGACCGAAGCGCAAATAGCGCAATCCGTGCAGTTGGCCATCGCCGGCGACTCGCAGATTCAGCTCACTATGGATGACGAAGACGTCACACTCCGCCTGCAGCTGGCTCCGGAATACCAGCGCTACCCCAATTCGCTCAAGAGGCTGATGATTACGGCCCCCGATGGCCGGCGCGCGCCAATTTCGGCGTTGGCCGAATTGCGAAACGATGTCGGCCTCTACAGCATTAACCGCTACGAACGCGACCGTGCGGTGGTTGCCAAGTGCGATGTAGTCAAACCGACCTTGCCCGACGAAGTCTTCAGTGTTCTCCAAGGCGATGTCCTGCCCTCTCTGGGGTTTCGCCCGGTGAAAGGCAATGCGATGGTCTTCGTGGGGACCCCGACCACGCCGTCCGAGGGGATTAAGGCCCAGTTCACCGGCGAAAACGAGGAGCGGGATAAGAATTTTCGTTATCTTCTCTACAGCATGATTCTCGGTGTCGTGCTAATTTTCGGCATCTTGGTCACGCAATTCAACAGCTTCCGTCAGGCGACGATCGTGATGATCACTGTGCCGCTGAGTTTCATCGGCGTGGTCCTCGGCATGTGGGCTTGCGGGTTTCCGTTTAGCCTGGCGTCGTTTATCGGATTGGTAAGTCTCACGGGCATTGTCGTCAACGATGCGATCGTGCTGGTCGACTTCACCAACCAGGCCCGCAAGCGTGGTTTGCCGCTGCGTGAAGCAGTTCTCGAAGCGGGTATCAATCGCCTTAGGCCAGTGCTGCTCACCACCGTGACCACGATCGGCGGCTTACTGCCGCTGCTTCTGAATATCTCTGGGGGTGCAGAGTTTTGGCAGCCGCTGACCGCGGCAGTCGTCTTTGGGCTGGCGTTCGCGACCGTTCTGACGTTGGTAGTGATTCCGGTCTGTTACAGCATGGCTTACACATTCATGGGTGGTTTCGCTGACTCGGTGAGTGGCATTCTTCGCCTGTTGCAGAAACGCAAAACCGCTGCCCCTGCCGCCTAGGACCCGGTTCAGAATGCCTACAGCAAATTACCTATTCTGCCTTTCTTGACGCGAAGGCGAGGGCTTGATATCGTATTTGCATGCAGATTCGTGTTGCGGTGCCCCGGGGCAGCGATCGCGCTGCAATGAGCTTGCTTTAGAAGCAGCTGATAGGTCTTCCAAGACGTTTTACCCAAGATTTTTTTACCAGAGCGGAGCTAATGAACTGAGATGAGCATTAAAGCAACGGCTGGCCTTGCGCTAGCATTTTTTTCCGTCGTCGGCATGACGGCCACAGCCGCGCCGATTACTTACGACTTCACGGGTTCCTCTACTGGCCTGCCGACCGGTAACTTGTTCATGAGCTCTGTCACTGTGAGCAGTGGTGGGCTCGATCTGACCGTCAACGGCATTGATGAGTTTGGCAACGCGGGATCTTTGGCCCGCAACGATCAGGACGGCCTTGGTGTCGTCGGTGAGCCTGGAGTTGGGCTCGACACGAACAAAGTTGGCGCGAACAACGATGGCGCGGAATCGCTTGAGTTCGATTTTTCCCCCGCTTCGGTCGCGATTATCGAGTCCGCTGTCTTCGAAACAGGTTTCGAGGCAGGCTCTCTCGACGTCTTCGCAGACGAAGTCTTCTTGGAAACAATTAGCTGGTTGGCCACCGATGGTGGTGGCACTCAAGGTAACTCCACGGTTACGTACGCGTTCACTTCGTCGCTAGGTGCACGCACCGCTCAGAAGTTTCGCTTTGAGGCCGTTGCGGATGCATTTCGGCTGAAAACGATCACCGTGGACCCCGTTCCTGAGCCAACGTGTCTGGTACTCGCTCTAATGGGTCTCGCCGGTGCCCTCGGCTCACGGAAACAACGCCTACGTTCGGCGTAGCCTCGGACAAGTATTTCGCATCGCCACTGAAGGCCTCTCCATGATACGATGGGGAGGTCTTTTTTCATGCCAAATTGCCGAGCTTTTTGCACGTGCCCACGGTCACCATTCACAAAGCCGACCTGGACTCGCCTACGCACCAGGAGTTTGTGCGGTTGATGCTTGACGCTTACGCCGCCGATCCCCTGGGCGATGGCAAACCGTTGGCTAACGACGTGCGCGAAAAACTGGTCGAGGGCCTACGCGCACATCCAACCACAGCGATATTTTTGGCGCTCAGTGATGCTGGCCAGCCTGTAGGCCTCGTCACCTGCTTCCGCGGCTTTTCCACGTTTGCCGCACGACCGCTACTGAACATTCACGACGTCTTTGTGGTTCCAGAGATGCGTGGAAAAGGGGTCTCGCGACGGCTGCTGGAAGCTGTCGAGATCGAGGCAAGAGCGACAGACTGCTGTAAACTCACATTGGAAGTCTTTGAACAGAACGAGCGTGCCCAGAAAATCTACCGCAGTATTGGCTTCTCTTGCCCAAACCCTGACGGGGAACTCGGCGAAATGTACTTTCTGTCGAAGGTTCTCGACTAAACGGTGGTCAGTGTCTCCGGGACGGTCCAACCCGATTTGTTGACTTGGCGGGTATCGATTTGAGTTCGATGCCGCAAAAAGTTTGTGTTAAAATCAGAGCAAGCCACATCCCCATTTATTCCGCCACTCGACCATGACCTCACGTAGCACCATTCCCCAACGCCGCCTCACGCTCGAAGCGCTGGAGGATCGGCGGTTGTTGGCGGCGGCAAGTTTTGTGGATGTCGCGCAAACTCATGGTCTCGATGGACTCGCGGGCGGTTCGGGGGAATATCATGCGGGCGGATTAGTTTTCACCGATTTGAACGAAGACGGCTACGCCGACCTCTATCTCATCGGGCCGTCCAGCCGAGGGAATCGACTGTACGTCAATGTCGAGGATGACTCGGGGGGTCGGGAATTCGACCAAGTGCCCAGCAATGGCGGCACTTCTTACACGAGTGGCAAATCGACCGGCGCGGTGGCGGCCGACTATGACAATGATGGCGATCTCGACATCTATCTGACCAACTTCCGCGACGACAATATCTTATTCAAGAACATGTGGCGCGAGGATCATCCTACGGGGATAGGCGATCCCACGTCGTTGCGATTCATCGACGTAACGGCGTCGACTGACCCCACGCCCTCCGATCCACCCGGCGATCTGCAGCACGGTTTGAAGCATGCCACTTTCGTGAATCCTGACCCGTTGTTTAGCACAACATTGCTTGACAATACGCTCGCAGCGGCTTGGGCCGACGTGAACCGCGACGGCTGGATTGATATTTACGTAGGCAGCTGGGATGGCACAAACGGCAACCCGTCCGAAGCGGACGACGGTCGCCTGGGCGAACGCGATACGCTTTATCTCAACAACGGCGATGGCACCTTTACGGATGTGACGATGAGCCCCGATGGCACGGCACCGCTCCCGCCGGTGTCACTGCTCGAAGACGGCGGCTTCGAGAATGCCACGCACGGCAGCCAAACAAGCAACAGCGGCTGGACAATGAGCGCCCCCAACAACACCGCTGTGTTCCAACGTTCAACCTGGGCTTCGACCACGGGCAGCAAGGGTGTTTGGTTCCGTGGGTTTAATGGAAATGCCACGAACCCCATCGACGCCAGCATTGCTCAAACTCTTGTCGCCCCCGAAGATGGCGATTACACGTTGCAGTTCGATGCGAAGGTGGAACAGAACCTAGCCGACGTGGCCGGCGCGTTCCAGATCACGCTCACCTCCGACGGCACGGGTGGCACTGATTCCACCGGCAATCTGCTCGCCGTCGCGCCCAACTTCGAGTTCAATACCTACACACTCACGCTCAGCGGAGTCACTGCCGGCGACAATCTCACTGTCGTTGCCGAGATGCTCGACGCAACAGGCGGCACGGGCCCCAGCTTGTCTGGCATGGTCGATTCCTTTCGCTTTCTCGACGACGAAGCAGATTCAGGATGGCAACAAGTAGGCGGCTGGCAATACTCTGATGGGACCTATAACAACCCAGGAATTCCTGCCGAGTTCAGCGGTCACAACGCGCTACAATTTGCTGACTTCAATAACGACGGTTGGCAGGACTTGATCGTCGCAACGATGGGTGGCGGCGGTGTTGCTCCCAACCGAGATATGCTCTACATCAACCGCGGCAACGACCTCGACGGCACCTGGCTCGGCTACCGCATGGTCTCCTACGAGATCGGCTTCGGTGGTGAGGAAAGCTCCGACATGGGCGTGGCCGTCGCCGACATCGACAACGACGGCGACCTCGACTATTTCTCGACACTGCTCCCCGCGGCGCACCCGATTTGGATCAATAACTACAGCGAAACCGGTGAACTGTCCTTCACACGGACCACCATCTCCAGCGATTTCTCCTGGGGCACGAACTTCCACGACTTCGACAACAATGGTCGTGTCGATCTGATGGTTGGCACCGACATCAACCGCCGCAGCTACCTGCACCTACAAGACACGACCGGCAATTTCAGCGAACAAGGCTTCGGTTCCGGATTCACGACGACGCACACGGTGCGTGGCGTTGCTGTGGCTGATTACAATCGCGACGGCTGGAGCGACGCCGCCCATTGGTCGTGGCTAGGTAATAATCCAGGCATCCAGCTGTACGAAAACCAATCGGCTGGGCAGAATATCGACTTCCATTTTCTGACACTCCAGCTCGAAGGCGATCCTACTCTTCCTGGACCGATGAAATCGACTCGCGACGCGATTGGTACGCGTGCCTACGTTTCTGCTGACTTCGATGGCAATGGCACTGTCGCTGCGGACGAAACGCGCATCGAGGAAGTACTCTCTGGCCACTCGCAATCCTCCACGACTAGCAGTCTAGCATTGGAGTTCGGTCTTGGGCGAGCAACAACGGCCGACGTGAGAATCGTCTGGGGAAGCGGTCGGCAGACGTTGCTTCCTAACGTTTCGGCCAACCAGTTTCTTGCCATTCGAGAACCGGCAAACAGCGCCGACTTCGACAACGATGGCGATGTGGATGGCAACGATTTTCTCACCTGGCAACGTGGGCTAGGCACAACCAGTGCCGCTCCCAAGCACGGCGACGCCGACCATGACGGTGATGTCGACTCACTCGACAACATGATCTGGCAAGAGCAATTCGGTGAGACTGCCCCGCTTGCTAACTTGGCCAACGAACCCTTGGCGACTACCGAACCACCGCGACTTTCAGCGCACGACCTTGCGCTCGCGAGTTTGTTATACGGCTGGGGAGAAGCCGACCCTAACGACGACACAGAGAGCGACCACGAAGAAATACTTTGGGCAAACTTCTCCTCGAACCAGGTGCTAACATGATTCGACTACTGCTGGCTATTTCCCTAGTTCTTGCCACAGGCATGCATGCGGCGGCCGATGTCGATTCGACCTCTCACACCGACTCGGTGCGCGCGATGACTTTCAACATCCGCTACGGCACCGCCAACGACGGCGATAACTCCTGGCCACTGCGTAAGGAAATGGTGTTCGACGTGATTCGCAAAGCTGCCCCCGACGTGTTGGGCCTTCAGGAAGCGCTCCGCGGGCAGCTCGAAGAATTAGCCGCGCAATTCCCCGAGTTTGCCGCTCTGGGTGTGGGCCGCGAGGCAGACGGCACCGGCGAGTACTCCGCCCTGCTTTATCGAAGTTCGCGATTTGATGTCGATGCTTCGGGTACCTTTTGGTTGTCGGATACGCCCGATGTGCCCGCATCGACCAGCTGGGGGAATGAATTGCCGAGAATCTGCTGCTGGGCCCGGTTGCTTGATCGTGAAACGAACCAGCGGCTCGTCGTCTACAACACGCATTGGGACCACCAATCGCAGCCAGCCCGCGAGGGGGCCGGCAAGCTCATTGCAGAGCGCATCACCGGTAGCCTCAGCCAATCTTATCCCGTAATTGTCATGGGCGACTTCAACGTTGGCGAAGGCAACCCGGCTCGGTCGCCGCTGGTTGCCACGGGATTACGCGACTCGTATCGCGACTCCCTTCCAGATGCCACCGAGGTCGGAACGTTTAATGGTTTCAAGGGTCGCACCAAGGGCCAGAAGATCGACGCGGTGCTCATTAGCGACTACTGGCAAGTCGAGTCCGCGGAGATCATCCGCACAAACCGTGAGGGGCGTTACCCCTCGGACCACTTTCCAGTATCAGCAACTCTGCATCACCGCTCGACGCCTTAACACCTCGATTTCAGTAGATCAAGAAAAACGGGACACCCAGCCCCAAGGCTAAGTGTCCCGTCGTCTAAAACTCATTGCAACAAAAACTTCAGAAGCCTATCGCTTGCGACGCAACGTAAGCATACCGAGCAGCCCCATGCTGGCCAAAGCCGCTGTGGTCGGCTCGGGCACACCGAGGAACTCGATCCCTATGTTCAACGAGTCGGAAATGTGATCGTTCTCAACTTTAAGGAAAGCCGTAAGCGTGTAGGTGTCGGTTCCGGTTAAGGTCAGGTCGAAATCATCAAAGAAAGCAGATTGCGAACCGAGAGCCGTATCGTTGTGATCTTCGCCGTTGACACCTAAGCCAAAAGCTCGAACGCCAGTTGTGCCTGCAGGTGCAACGCCAACAACAGTATGCTGAACCCACGCACCCCCATTCGGCGTCGCGGGGGTAAGATCAGGAGAAACCTCCGAACCAATCACGAGACTGCCGAGACCAACCAACTGAGATATTTTCAATTGAGCCAGATCTTCACCGCTGTCGCCTTGGTCACCCTCAAAAGATCGGAACCAAACGCCTTTGCCGTCTTGCCCCGCCGGATTTGACGCCCAGGGAGCTTCTCTAAACTGACCCGCTTGGTCGGGTGTCGTCGCTCCGTCCGGATCGTTTACGTCCAAAACCCAGGCGCTGTTGCTGGTCTGAGTTGTAGAGTCTGACAAATCAAAGCTGGGATCTCCCAAGAGATTGGCGTGTGCCGTAGTGGCAACCATCGCCAGCGACATCAAGGTCGCCAAAGTACTACAACGCTTCATGAGAACTACCCTCCAAAATCAAAAGGAGTGAAACAGGAGAGCCGGCGAAACGGTATCACCGACAAAGTGGCAAGCGACTTTCCCCGAACTGTCCCCTTGGGGTGATTAAACCAATGACCCCAGGGTATTCCGTTGAGCGGCACGAATGAAAGCGCTTGCATACTTCGGGTAACTTAGTCCTATCCCGCTCGGACGTCAAGAAAGATCAGCGACAATGGCCAATTTCCGCGTGCGAGGCGCGTTTAAATTAGTTAAATTCACCTGGTTTTTTCACCATCAGCCGCGATTCAGGTGAACCATGATCAGACTTTCTGAGCGAAGAGCCAGCCAGTCCTGGCCGCGGCGTGGATCGCAATTTCCCACGGCGAGCCGTGATTACTTGGTCATCTAATCGGGGAATTTACGCGAAATACCTGCAAACCAATATACGAAAGCGCTTGCAAAGAAGGCCTTCATGCCTATAATGAATCTAATTAGGCGGCTTTTCAATTGAGAACAGAGCATCGTGACATTTCATAAGCGACCTAACTAGCGCATGAAAGGCACGCGTCCAATTAATTCAGTCGACGGCGTTTCAACTGAATTAGCGTCACCCCAGCTGCCCAACAGAAGCGGTCGTAGTAGAATGAACCGGAGTAACTTCGGTTCGAGTGGCTTAACAGTTACGAAATCCGAGGAATTCAATTGGCATTCTGACTGTAGTTCTTGTGTCGGAAGAACGCGGAATTCTCACCGGCTGAGAAACTTCGTTGTCCAACAAGAGCGACCCGTTGGACTTTTTATTGAGGGAGAAAGAATCATGCGAAACTTGTTGACGATGAGCTGCGCGGCTGCACTAATACTTTCCAGCAGTCTCGTTCAGGCTCAAAACTTACTGTTGAGTGGCGACTTTGAACCGGAATCTGCGGGCGTGCCTGGATGGACCCTCGAGGAGTTTTACACCGGTCAAAGTGGCACGGTGAACTCTGGAAACGTGAATGTCGCGACCACCGCGCAGAGCGGTGATCGTCACCTCTTTTTGCCGGCGTTTAACAGTGGATCAGGTACTGACGATCTGGAAATGCCCTTTCCGTTTGTCGCCCCCATCAACGCGGAACTGTCGCAAATCGTGGACGTTACCGCAGGAAATTCATACAACTTCAGTGGCTATTCGCGATTTGAAGCTAACTTTTCGGGCGGAGTCGATACCATCGCAAACGATCCTGAAGCGAATACGCCATTTGAAGGAGGACCTTCTCCGACGAAAATGGAGCTGATCGTAGAGTTCCTCAATGGTTCGGGAAATGTCGTGGGGACTCCGGCCGTCTTCGACGTGAAGGCAGATCGCTTTCGAGCAATTTGCGATGAGGATCCGTTCTGCAACGATCCGAGTGAAGTCTCGGACATCAATGACAACAACTATTACCAGCACACACTCAGCAATGTGATCGCCCCCACCGGTGCTACCCAAGCCCGGGTGAAGGCTGCTGCCAACGACATGTTGTGGAATATCGATCCGGCGCAGTCCGCGTTTTACGATACTTTTTCTTTCCACGAAACTTCGACACCGGGAACCGAGTTGCTGGCAAATGCAGACTTGGAAGAAGCACCGCCGACTGGTTTAGAGAATTGGGACGTGGTCAATGTTGATCCCGGCAACCCAACGAACGAATCGGTCATTCGCGGAGGTGCCTCCTTCGCTTTTGCTAATCGGCCTGAGTCAGGCGGTACGGCCGGGGTCTGGTTGAGTTCCTTCTTTGGAGAACCAGAAGCAAAGGTGGATGGCTCGATCAGCCAAGCAGTCGATGCCATCGTTGGAGAAGAGTACAAATTTTCTGGCTGGTCCAGACGCGAAGCCAACTTCGCAGCCGATAGCATGGTGATGGAACTTGCGTTTCTTGATGATAGCGAACAGGTGATCGGTACTCCCGTAACCCTCGACGTTATCGGCTTTGGGAATGATAACGACTGGTACGAGCACGAACTGACGAGCACTGCGCCAGCCGGAGCCGCGCAAGTTCGCGTTACTGCCGGGATGACCGGTGGAGTTGATGGGGGCGCGAATCCACAGTCGGCCTTTTATGACGATTTCGTATTGGAAATCGTTGGAGGCAATCCTGCGGACCTTAACAACGACGGATTTGTCGATGGGCTGGACCTCGGTATCCTGCTAGGCAACTTCGAGCAGAACGCATCGCCCGGCGGCGGTGAGCTCAATGGCACCGACCCTGTCGATGGATTGGACTTGGGCATCCTGCTCGGTGCTTGGAGCCCGCCAGCGTTGAGCGCGGCCTCGGTCCCCGAGCCCATGAGCGCAGTGATGCTGTTATCCGGTTTGGCCTTAGTGACCGGCACAAGACGTCGCCGCAGCTAAGCAGCTGGGGAAAGATTTAACGAGCCTCCTGTGAGAATGGAATCTCACGGGCAAAAGGCTCAAGAGTACCTCGAAGGCGTGAGAAACTCACACTCTGCGACGACTGTCGTCTAGTTCATTCAACTCATCACTACTATATTTCGAGCTTACGTTTCTAGGAAGGGAATGCTGCAATGTCGCATCCAACTCGGTTACAACTGCAACCCCGAAGATCCCGAGGTTTCACGCTCGTTGAACTGTTGGTAGTCATTGCGATTATTGGCGTGTTGGTGGCGCTATTGTTGCCGGCTGTGCAGGCGGCACGCGAAGCAGCACGGCGTACGCAGTGCGTGAATCAGTTGCGCCAGATCGGCCTTGCGATGCAAAATCACATCAGCTCCTTCCGCGTTTTTCCCACAGGGGGCACATCGAACGCCCCAAACATTGTGAACTATCAAAAAGGCACAGGGAACAGTCCCGGCTCGCCCAACGGCCCCAACGAACAAGGTTTGGGCTGGGGCTACCAGCTGCTGCCGTTCTTGGAGCAGTCCAATGTCAAGGCGCTGACCACCGCGGATGCGATTTCCGGAGTGGGAATACCGGGTTACTTCTGCCCGTCGCGGCGTGCTGTGACCTTTTCCAACAACAATCGGGCGCTCATGGACTATGCTGCGGCGCAGCCCTACACCTATCAATGCCCATACAATGGTGGACTTGTTCGTTGGCCTCGGCCCATTGAGCACATGGTTCCTTTTTCTGGGCAAACCGTCAATTTTGGAAGAAAAGCGTTCTGGTGCCAGGGAGGTTCTAATGGCGGGGCGCCGGTAGACTTTGGTGTGTATGACGGTGTGATTGTGAGAACACCGTGGAGGGTCACCGAGCCGGCCATGCCAAACGCAACCGCCAAGGGAGTCTATGCCAAGGGGGTTCCCAAGGCCACCAAGCCCGCTCAAATCACCGATGGCACGAGCAATACCTTGGTAGTCTCTGAGAAATTCATTCGGCAGGATTTGTATGAAGGCAGCAACACGTCGGACGATTTCGGTTGGAGCGATGGATGGGATCCGGATGTGATGCGTTACACCGGCTATCCTCCAATTAGTGATAGCGACTCGGGTATCTGCAACAGCTCCACACAAAATGTCCGGAATGCTTGCGATCCCTTTGAAACGATTGATGTCTTTTTCTTTGGCTCCGCGCACTCTGGTGGCATCAACTCGGTGTTTGCCGATGCATCGGCACATCACATTAGTTTCGACATCGACATTGCCGTATTCAACGCCCTAGGCACCCGCAACGGTGATGAGATAGTCGACCTCACCGATGCCCTGTAGCCTTCCGCTGGGTTTTCGAGAATTCTGTGCGGAACATTTTCTCGCACGGTTTGCTCTCAGTGTCTAAAATAGAGTTAAGCAACGGGCCACCGGCCTCTGCGGTTCTTTATTCATTCCGTCTCGAAGGGTGCTTTCAAAGACATGCCCTGCAAAATTTTATTGACGCTTCTCTTAGCTGGCTCTGTGGCCTCAGCAGCCCGAGCGCAAGATCTCGACACGGCACGCAACGATCAAATCAATCGGCTGAAGAATTACATCGTCGATGCGATTCAGCCATCGGGGTTAGTTCGTGACTCGTTGGTGCTGAGCGGGAATAGCTTTCACCCCGCCACGCCAGACGCAGCGGGGTTTGCGCTGCTGGGACTCAGCGCTCTGGACCACCTGGACAAGCTGCCAAGCGCGGAAGCGAAAGTCGTCGATATCCTTTCGGCCTACGCGGGACATACACCGGGAGTCAGTCCCGATCGCTCGGCCGATGGCCATTTCCTGCACTTCATCGACATCGTCGACGGCAGCGATCCGCCCGGCTGGGATGATTCGTACACGCCCATCGGTTCGGCGCTGCTGGTGGCAGGAGCGCAGTTCGCGAGCAAGCATTTTCCAGAGAACACGATGATTTCATCACTCGCGTCTGAGCTGACAGAGAGCATCGATTTCAACGCGGCGATCCACCCTAGCCTCGATGGTCGCATCTATCTCGACATGACCAAGCAAGGTGGCGGTGCGGGCGGCGCGGTGAGCCCCTGGAACGAGTTTATGTTAGTCGAGAGTCTTGCTCTACGACAACCGAACAACGATCGCGCACTCGCAGTGAAAGACGTGTGGCTCGATGTCGACAACCTGCCTAAGCGGAACGAGACACTCACTGACAATCCCAACCGCTACGCCCCCGCTTTCTGGGTCCAACAGATGCATTTTTTCAATGGCGACTTTCGGCACAGCGACGAGTTCGAGTTCTACTTTGATCGCCAGCAGGAGTTCGACAAGCAGTATTCAACCAACACGCTGGGCGAATCTTCGCGTTACGGAATTACCGCTGGTGTGAGCCCACAGGGATACCACGCTGACGCGATACTCGATCACCCGAACAACGTTTTTTCACCTGAGGCCGTTGCCGCCTGGGGCGACATGGATGCGTTCCTTGATTTTTACAACAACCAGTTCCCAACCTCAGACCCACGTTACAAGTACGGCTTGGTGCGTGAATCGCAAACGCAACCCAACTGGGTGCCGGGCGACACGGGACTGGTGGATCACCTGTTCCTCTTGTTCGGATTGGTAGAAAGCATAGACAACGATTTCTTTGCTGATCGGTTGGCCCCCGCATTCATCCACGGCGATTTCGATGCCGACGGGGATGTCGACGGCGGCGATTTTCTGAAATGGCAACGTGAACAGAGCCCCGAGTTCAATGGCGTTGACCTGGTCGGTTGGAAGGCGAATTTCGGAGGAGACGCCGGGGAAGCAATTGCTGCGGCAAGCGTACCAGAGCCGAGTGGCTTGGTACTCGCGATTGTGTGCGTCGCAATCTTCACAGCACTGCTCAATAACCGAGCCGCGAGCGTGAGGGAGCATTGTTAAAGTCGCGAAGCTGTTGGAACGCTACCTGACATGCGTGGCTCGGAGAATGCTTACTTTCAAAGAGTCACGAGGACCTTGTGCGTCGCCCCGTCCTTTGCGAGCGGCACACTTGCCACGCCGTCTTCGACTGTCAGAGAATTCCCATCGAGTTCGCACGCCTGCACACCGCATTCGTTCGACCCTGGATTGCGAATGACGATTTCGTAAACCGTCTTGTTGTCCGAAAGTCGATAGCGCACTTTGCATTCGGGCCAATCGGCACTGATGCGCGGGTCTATTCGCAGAGTATCGCCGCGCACGAGTTGGATGCCCAGGATCGACTCAACGGCAACGCGCCACATCCAACCCGCGGAGCCGGTGTACCAAGACCAACCACCGCGACCCACGTGGGGCGACTTGCCATAGACATCGGCAGCAACCACGTAGGGTTCAGTTTGGTAGGTATTCACTTCGTCGAGGTTGCGCGTGTGATGAATTGGCGTGAGCATTTCGAGCAGCTTCACGGCTTGAGATCCTTGTCCCAATTCGGCCACGGCGCGGATGAACCACAGCACACCGTGAGTATACTGTCCGCCATTCTCGCGCACGCCGGGAACGTATCCCTTGATGTAGCCGGGATCGTTTGTCATTTTATCAAAGGGCGGATGGAGCAGGCGAATCATGCCGGCCTCTTCGTCGACAAGCCGCTTGGTTGCGGCCTCCATGGCCTTGGCAGTCCGCTCGGGTGAACTTGCGCGAGAAAGCACGGCCCAGGCCTGGACGAGCGCATCGATCTGGCATTCGTCTGCTACAGCAGTGCCTAGCGGTGTACCATCATCGAAGAAGGCCCGACGGTACCAACCACCATCCCACCCCGCGTCATCCAGCGCGGTACGAAGTTGCTCGCGGTAGGTGCCATACTTTTCGACGCGGGCCTGATCGCCCTGCTGCTCGCATACCGGCAGCATTCGGGCAAGTATGTAGTCAATGAAGAATCCGAGCCAGACGCTCTCCCCCTTGCCGCCTTGGCCCACACGGTTCATGCCATCGTTCCAGTCACCTGAGCCCATCAGTGGCAGGCCGTTGCGACCGGTGGTTAGCCCACGATCGAGCGCTCGACAGCAGTGTTCATAGAGCGAACCTTTCTCCCCGGAGTCCTCGGGAGTGAGCATAATCTCCGGCTCGCCCTCGGGCACGGGTTCGGAAGTGAGGAACCGCACGTCTTCAGCCCAAAGTGCCTCATCTCCAGTCGCCGCAACATACTCCGCAGCGAACAAGGGCAGCCAGAGCAGATCGTCGGCAAACATCGTGCGTATGCCCAAGCTTTGTGGCGGATGCCACCAATGCAACACGTCGCCTTCGCGAAACTGGTGGGCGGCGTTGCGCAAAATTTGTCGTCGAGTCACTTCGGGCCAGTGGTGCATGAGCGCCGCGGAATCTTGCAACTGGTCGCGGTAGCCGAAGGCGCCACCCGATTGGTAAAGTGCCGAGCGTCCCCACATACGACAACTCAAATTTTGGTAGGGCAACCATCCGTTGGTCATCAAGTTGACAGCGGACGAGGGCGTTTCGATCTGCACTGCTGCGAGCTTGTCCCGCCAGAAATCCTGCACTTCCACCAGCGCGGCCGCCCAGCTCTCCGGCGTTTTATATTGATCGAGCAAATCCAGCGCTGCTGCTTCGCCCTGGGATTCTCCGAGCAGCACCGCAAACTCGACGGTTTCGCCAGGGCCAAGCTCCACTCTCGCCTTGCTTGCTGCGCACTGGTCGAACCCCTTGCCGGCACGTCCAGAAAGCTCTTCGTTTGTTACCAAGGCCCGGGGTGAATGGAGTGTTCCGTGGCTCCCCAAGAACTCAAATCGGTCGCAGGTCGATTGTACCGGCTCGGCGCTCAGGGGAGGAACCAGCTTCGCAAAGGCGCGGTTGTTGGAAAACACACCACGCTGGTTGTTGGTGGCAAGCACTGCGTGCTGCTGAGGAGCAATCGTGGTTTCCGTGTGCTTTCGCTGAGCTCGAGTACCATCGGTCAGGTCCCACTGCTGGTAGCTGAACAAGCTGAGGCGCCGTACGCGGTCGCTCTTATTCTCCAGACGCACCCAAGTGATCTTCACCGAATCGTTGCGTGGAACGAACTGCACGAGGTCATGCGAAAACTCGTTGCTCGTGTGGCGGAATCGACTGTAGCCGAAACCGTGTCGAACTTCGAATTCGACTGGCTGCCGAACCGGGCCGGGGGTGGGCGACCAAAACGTTTGCGTCTCTTCGTCGAGCAGGTAAATCGCCTCGCCGTGGGGATCGGAAATCGGATCGTTCTGCCACGGCGTGAGCCGGTTAAGCCGGCTATTACCCGACCAGGTGTAGCCCGCCCCGGTTTCCGAGACGATAAAACCAGACTGTTCGTTGGAGACGATGTTGACCCACGGCATCGGCGGCAATTGGGCCGATGGATCGTCGGTCGGCCGCAGACGAATTACGTACTCCTTGCCATCCGCAGCAAAGCCACCCCAACCATTGTCATGTTGCAAGGGCTCGTCGAACGTCGCACCGCTTGTGCATTTTGCTGCCTGGTTGACGTGCTGGACAGGCGACTGCTGGGCGATTTCCGTGTGCGGCAAGTGGTACAAATCACATGCTGAGCGTTGCAACTCACGCTCCGAGGCATCCCCACCAGCACTGGTTACCGACTCTTCGGCGGCCAGGCGTGCTACTTCTACTGCCGCGGTACTAGAGAACCGTTCTACGAGCTCGTTAAGCTCGGCAGAATCTTCGCTGGCAGCGAGTGCGAATGTTACCGAATCGTTCATTCCGGGCGCAAGTTCTATAACTCGCCGCAAACTAAAAATGGAATCGAGAACACTGCCCAACTTGCCGCTTAATGCTTGGGTGGATTGCAACGCGGCAGGAGAGGAAACGTCGTTCCCGCGCCCCAAAAAGCTCGCGCGGCTGGTTTCATACGTGGTCGATTTGGTATCGCCGTTAGCTCCTGCTAGGAAGTGCGCGGCGGAGAGGGTTGTGTCGCCCGACTGACGGGGTCGTCGGCGAGCGAACAGCACTCCTGATGGTCCGCGGCTAGTTTCGACAAACAGCTTTGAGAAAGCCGGGTGGCCTGAATCGGCCTCCTGGGCTTGCAGCACAATCTCCGCGTAGCTCGTCAGTTCCAACCGCCGCGTGTTGTTCCCGTGATTCGTAATTGTCAGCCTACGAAACTCGACATGGGCGTCCGGCGCCAAAAAGATTTCCAGCTTAGTTTCGATCTCCCCATCGCGACGAACAAACTGCGCCGTGCCAGGACAAAACTGCACTTCGTACGCATCCGGCTCGACTTGCGTAGGTTGGTAAGTTGCCGACCAATAGGCGCTGCTGTCTAGGTCGCGCAAGTAGATAAAATATCCGTCTGAATCACGTGTAGCATCAGGTTGCCAGCGCGTCAGCGCACGCTCATCAAGGTGCACATAACCTGATCCCGCCGCGGTAACCATGGTTTCCATCTGGTCATTGCGCAGCAGCTGTAGGGGCGGCGGCTGTTGCGGCAGTTGCTGTCGATCGAAACTTGCGATTGGACCGGAGGCCGAGGTAAGAGTGTTGGATTCCATGACTTCCCAGAAATGTCTGGGCCTATTCTAAGCACATTGCCTCTTCCCACGCGAGAGAGGCCAATTGAAACGAGAGTCTCGATAAAAAAACTAACTCGTATTATGCCTTGCACTGAAAGCGTTTGCAAGATTCAATGCATGGCATCCGGAGTCCCTCTTACCATGCACTTAGGTTGGCACCCACAGGAAACATGGTCATGTCCAACTCGCAAGCAAGTGGAATCGGTTCGGCCTCCGCAGGTATCCAGGAGCACCAACAGATCGAAGCCGACGACCAAATCCCCTGGCCGCAACTGATCGCCTATGGGATGGGTGGCCTGATACCGATCGCGCTGTTCAACATTGCCGGTCAACTTATGGGGCTCCTGGGGAACATCTCGCTGGGGCTGAGCGCCTTCTGGCTGGGATTTATCATGATCATCCCAAGACTTTGGGATGCCATTTCCGATCCCGTGATGGGGCATCTTTCGGACAACACACGCTCTCGCTGGGGGCGTCGCCGCCCGTATATCCTCCTTGGCGGAATTGCCGTCGCCCTAAGTTTCGTGGCGATGTGGTGGGTTCCCCGTGGCGACGCGTTCGAAGCTCTGTTCCCCTCTGAGGCGGTCTACAATTGGTTCCAGCTCGGATTCATTCTCACGGGCCTGCTCGTTTTTTTCACGGCATGCACCATGTTTGAAATTCCCCATGGCGCGCTCGGAATGGAAATGTCCAGCGACTACCACGAGCGCACGCGGCTGTTCAGTGCGAAGAGCTTCTTGGGCAATCTATTCGCGATGGGCACGCCGTGGTTAATTTTCCTCGCGGGTCTCGAAATTTTCGCTGGCAAGGGTGGCGACTTGGTCGATGGTATGCGGTACGTGTCGCTCATCATCGCACTCGTGCTGATTCCCATGTCTGTGTGGTGGTTTTACTCTCTCAAAGAGCCCGGATTCCAAATCGCCAAGAACCAGCAGAAATCGCACTTTTGGCGAGATATGCGGACCACGACCAGCAACCGCACGTTTCTGATTCTCGTTGGCATCATCTTCACGCTGGCGATGGGGTTCAACTTTGTCGGACTGTTCAACTATTACATCACAATATTCTATCTCTACGGTGGTGACGCCAAAGAGGCGGGAAAGCTGCTCGGCATCAACGGCACCGTTTGGGCCGTCACCGGATTGGTCGCCGTCTTTCCCCTCAACTGGTTGAGTCGCCGCTTCGGTAAAAGCTTGACACTTCTCGTGGCAATACTACTGATGTGTGCTGCTCAGGTATCGAAAATAAGCTGCTACGATCCAGAGCACCCATACCTTGTGTTGATCCCAACCGTCTTACTCTCATCGGGAATGCTGATGTTCTTCACGCTTGGCGCTTCGATGGTCGGAGACGTGTGTGACGAAGATGACCTGAAGACCGGCTCACGCTCCGAGGGGAGCTACTACTCGGTATATTGGTGGTTTATTAAAATGGGCACTGCGTTCGCGAGTTTTGTCACCGGCGCGCTGCTTGTCTTGACCAGTTTCGACGAGAAGCAGAACGTTTCGGTCGATGAGTTGCGCAGTAGTTTGGCGGTCATGCAATCTGAAGTCGAGCAATGGGATACGGCAGGGGTAATCACCGCAGAAAAAGCAGAGAAACTGGACAAAGAACTTCATGCCGCCCTTGAAGATGCCGAACAGCTCGGCGAGCATCTCCAACAACGCGTGAGTAATGCTCCCCAACGCGCCGAACATACGCAAACACTGCTATCGCAACTTTCCGAATTGCGAGGTGCCATTGAACCCTTGCGAGAGTTGAGTGAAGGGCGTGCATATCAGAAGCCAATGCTATTGGAGTCACTCGCTGCTGCAATGACCAATTCTGTCGTTCTCAAGCAACAAGCACCCGAGACCTTGTTGCGTTTGCGTGTGATAGAAATTGGCTTACCCTTGCTGCTTAGTATCGTCTCCATTTGGCTCACGCTCCGCTACCCCCTCACCGAAGAGCGTTGCTACGAGATAAAAGCCGCGCTGAAACAGCGGCAGCAGGAACAGCCTGGTTAAATCAACTCTCGAAACGAGCTACCGCGCCGCAAGAAACTCGCACCACGAGTTCCGATTGCAGTGTGAGCTTGGTCGCGGGACGTTTCGGCTCATCGAGGCGCCGGCAAAGTAGTTCCACTGCTGAGGCGCCCATATTCGACATGGGAACATGCACCGTGGTTAGCCGGGGGTGCGTCATCTGCGCGATGCGAGTATCGTCGAAGCCGACGACGCGCAGTTGGGCGGGAACGGCGATGCCCTGTTCGATCGCCGCATCGATAATACCGGCGGCCATCTCGTCGTTGGCGGCAAAGATGCAGGCGTCGTCGCGCTTCCAGCCGTGCACCTCTTTCAGCCCAAGTTGATAGGCTGTTTCGTAGCGGTAGTCCAAGTGGAAAACATCCGCCGGGCTAATATCCAGCTTGGACTCGGCCATCACTTCTCGATACGCTGCCAATCGCTCTCGGCTGTCGAGGTTTGTCTCATGCCCACCGACGAAAACAATACGCTGCGCCTCGCAGTTCTCGACAAGGTGGCGAACCATCGCATCTGCACCTTGGCGTTGGTCGATGACGACGCTGTCGTGCTTAACCCCCTCGGCGTTGCCATCAAGGACAACGAACGGCAGCGAGACATTGGCAAGCGTGTCGCGAGTCTTCGCGTCGACTTCCGATACCATCACTGCCACACCGTCGACCAATCCATGTCCAATCACGCCGGAGAGTAAGGCGTCGCCGTCGTCGTCTTTGGCGACCGAGGAAATCATTAATTGGTAGCCTAACTCGTGCGCGCGAAAGTTGGCCCCACGAATCACCTCGGAATAAAACTCACCGTAAAGATCTGGCAATATCAGGCCGATGATGTGGCTCTTGCGGAGCATCAACCCCCGCGCGAACACATTCGGCCGGTATCCCAAGTCGCGGATTGCCGCTTCGACTCGCTTGCGAGTGTCGGCATTGACGATGTTCCGCCGGTTGAGGACGCGCGACACGGTGCTAATCGAAACATTCGCCTTCTTGGCAACATCTTCTATGGAAACAGCCAAACGATACTCCAGCGCATGAGTAGCAGGGGCGGGATAGAACTAGCATCGTGTTTGACAGCGCTTTCAGTAAAGAATATCCTGCGGGTACTGCCTGTGTCAACTTTCTCATATGCACATGCTGTGAGCCACGTTTCACGATTTCCCCGCTGCTTTTCGCCCCCCTGCCAAGCCTGGTGATTGGAGAGCTCTTATGCTCGCAAGTCCTGCTACTTTCTCAATCTACTCCAGCGCGGTGTTCTGTATTGCTTTGCTTTTGGGGTGCGGCCCGGATGCGTTCGCGCAGATCGATCGCAGCCCAGCAACGACCGCCGCACTAGGCTACCAGTTCAGTGCCGAAGAAGAAGCGTTGCTTACCGAGATTCAACGTGGCTGCTTTAAGTTTCTCTGGGACGAAGTCGGCGACCCCGTGCCCATTGTGAAGGACCGCCTCACCAATGACAAAGTCTCTAGCCTGGCAGGCGTGGGGTTCCAGCTCTCGGCACTTCCTATTGGCGTTGAACGAGGCTGGATTTCTAAGCAACAAGGAGCCGAGCGAGCAGAGAAAACATTGCGCTCGATCATCGAGCGAGACGACAACAAAAAATTCGGCATCTATCTGCACTACGTCGATCTCAACAACGGCGGCATGCACTATGCCGAGGGAGCGCAGGTGCAAGCCAGCACTGTCGACCACGCGCTGCTTCAGGCCGGTGCTATGACGGCGGCAGTCTATTTTGGTGGCGAAGTGAACACGCTTTGCGACCGGCTCGTCGCAGAAGCGAATTGGAAAATCTACGAGGTGGAACTGAACGAAAACATCCGCCGTGACGAGTCGGGCGCAACGCAGAAGTTCGTTTCCTTCGGCTGGCGGCCCGAGGAGAAACACAATCTCGATGGTCCCGGCAGCTTTCGACCTTGGTCGTGGTACAAAGCAAGTGCGGAAGAACTGCTGGTCACATTCCTGGCAGTCGGTGCTCCAAACCCCGAGTTCGCTGTTGCACCAGAGATGTACTACCAGCTGCATCGCGTGATCAAGCAACATAAGAACATGCCTCCACACGCCGTTTCCTGGGGAGGTCAGGCGTTTACTTATTTTTTCTCCCATTGCTGGATCGATTACGCCAAGTTCGGCACCGACGATCCTCAATTGTTCGGCGTCGACCAAACGCCCGTCGATTGGTTTGAGAATTCCCGCCGGGCGCTCCTCACCCATCGCCAACGTAGTGTCGAGTCGGCCGACGAGTTCACAACATTCGGCCCCAATCGCTGGGGCATGAGTCCCGCCGCCGACATCAACGACGAAGGCAAAATTGGCTATATCGTGCAGTCCGTCAAACCATGCATGGAAGACCGCGACAACTTTTGTGGCGGGACGGTCACGCCCTACGCCGCGGGCTCGGCAATCATGTTCATGCCTCAAGAATCCGTCGCCGCGCTCAAAGAGTTTCGTCACTTGAAGGACGACCAGGGAAATTTGATCGTATGGCGCGACATGGAACAGGGCGGATATGGTCTCCTGGATAGCTTTAACCTTGACCGCGAAGACCGACAAGGCACGCCCGACTACCTCAGCATCGACGATGGTCCAATGATTCTCGCAATCGAGAATGCCCGCACGGGACTAATCTGGGACCTGTTCATGCAACACCCCGCAGCAAAGGCGGCGGTGCAGCGGCTGAAGTGGAAACCTCGGTAGCGCAGCGACATCTGCGGTCGGCGCTATCCGCGGTTCTTGCATGGAAGTGCGGCCGTAGCGCCCTGCGTAGTATGACTAGCGCTTCATGAAACCGCGGCTAGCGCCTTGCGGCTGATTCGCTTTTGGTCAGGAGCAAATGGCAACAAAGATTTACTTCTTGACCACTTCGTTGGTTGTCACTTCTAACTCTGTGCGCAGCCGCTTTAACTCCTTCTCCATAGCGAGTTGCACGTCGGCGTATTCGGTATTGCCGTAAACGCTGTGCATCTCGTTGGGATCACTTTCCAGATCGAAAAGTTCCCACTCGTCTAGCGTATAGAAATGAATGAGCTTGAGCCGCCCGTTGGTCACCCCATAATGCTCGGCCACATTGTGTCCCTTACCTTCGTAGTAGTGATAATAGAACGACTCCCGCCAGTCGTTGGGACGTTTGCCTTCGAGAATTGGCACTAAGCTGCGCCCTTGCATATCGTCGGGCACTGTCGCGCCAGCCACGTCGAGAAATGTCTCCGCAAAGTCGAGATTGGATACGATGTTTTGATCAACCGAGCCCGCCTTCACCTTACCGGGCCAGCGCACCAACAGCGGTGTACGCAGCGACTCTTCGTACATAAACCGCTTGTCGAACCAACCGTGTTCGCCGAGATAAAAACCCTGATCCGAGCTGTAAATGACGACCGTGTTCTCGGCGAGGCCTTCGCTCTTAAGATAATCAAGCATCTCACCTACACTGTCATCCACCGACGCCGCACTGGCTAGATAGTCTTGCAGGTAGCGTTGGTACTTAGCCCGGACCAAGTCTTTCCCCTTGAGTTCCTGTTCGTAAAACACCCGGTTCAGTTGATCCATAGCGGGTTTCCAAGTGGCATACTGTTCGACGCTCAGTTTGTTCTCGAACCAATTGCGAGCGCCCGTTTGCCAATCGTTGTTCAGTCGGTCGTCGCTCCAAGCTTTGAGATCCGGTCCACGAGTGTTCATATCCTTCGAGATGCGCATCTTTGCCAAACGCGCAGCGCTGGAACGATGGGAATAATCATCGAACAGTGTCTCCGGTTCTGGAAACGTCGTACCAGCAAAGTCGTTAATATGCTCGAGTGCCGGATCCCACGGCCGATGCGGCGCTTTGTGCTGCATCATCAGCATAAACGGCTTGTTAGGATCGCGACCCTCCTCCAGCCATTGCAAAGTGTACTTGGTAACTAAGTCGCTTACGTAACCCACATGCTGATGCTCGCCGAGCGGCCCGACCCACTTTGGCTGGTAGTAAAAACCCTGTGTGTGTAGCAGGTTCCAGTGATCGAAACCAACTGGCTGGTGCTTATGCCCCAAGTGCCATTTCCCCACAATCGCCGTTTGGTAGCCCACCTCTTGCAGCAAAGCCGGAAACGACTGTTGGCTGGTATCAAAGTCCTGCGTGTTCCCATACATGCCATTCTTGTGGCTATATTTGCCTGTCAGAATGCAAGCGCGACTCGGGCCACAAATGGAATTGGTCACGTAGCAGCGATCGAAACGCATGCCCTCGTTCGCAATTCGATCAATGTTCGGCGTTCGTGTCAGCTCCGACCCGTACGCGCTGATCGACTGGTAAGCGTGGTCGTCGGAGAAGATGAAAACGATGTTCGGGCGCTCTAAGTCGGCAAATACTGGCGATGGGAGGACCAGAAATGCAATCGCTTTCAGCAACGTGTGGATGAAACGCCGATGAGAATTCACGTGAATTTCCTTAGACTTAAGAAGAATTATTCGCGCAGAGGCTTGTTCGCACCGAAGCAAGAGGACCGGGGGAGTTGCAACAAACTCTCCGCGACTCAGCGCGAGGCGTCTTATTCTACTCCTCTGGCGGAGTGTTTACAAACACCCTCCGAACAAGCTAGAAATTGCTTGCCGGCCTAGTTCAATCATGCCATGATCGCACTAGCTTTCCATGGCGACCCAGCAAGCTGCAGTGCGAAGAAGCTACGACAATTCGGTAGCTGAACATTTCTTCTGGTCATTGCATGACGTGTGGACGAAGCACGAAACGAGCGGCACGCTCTAGGAGATCAGCTGGAGAGGGGTCAAAAACATCGAGACCTTTGAAATCGTAAGCGACTTCACCTGATGCCCAATTGCAAGTCTCCCATGCAATACGGAGCCGACAACGCCCCGGTAGCTGCGGCGTAAAAAAACGGCCTGTCACTGTCCGTAAGTCGTGTGGGCTATCGCAGTTCAGCTAGAGCGACGATTTAGCCCAACGACTGAGCACAATAGAGTTAGCACAAAGCTTGACGGCTCAGGAACTACGGAGAACGTGATGGACTCGGAGAATGTGTCGAAATTTAAGAAGGAGAACCTAAATTCAGCGTCAGCGCCAGGTGTAAGCGGAGTAACTGGGAACCCCTTAATTGAATCACCACTAGCAGAGACCCGCATAGTTACGTTCTTACCACTGAAGTCGCCTCTGGCGAGATAGTTGATCTCCCCAGGAGCAGTGCCCTGTCTTTGCAGGGACGCGAGTGCTCCAGGTGTCGGTGCAAATGGAGTTATTGTAGAACGCGTACCGCCGCTATTTTCTGCATCAGCTGGCACTGTAAATAGCAGGTCGAATTCGCGATCTACTGCTGAGCCATCTGTTGGACTGGTGATTACCGGCGGCGATGGAAAGCGATTAGAATCGACAACACTTGGAATTGTAAATTGATATTGCTCAATAGCACCTCCAGCAAAGGCTTCTTCAATGCGCCAGGTGCCGGCAAATATCGCATCAATCTGCTCCGGCGAGATTGATTTGCCTTTCGCCAGAACCGACCCAGGGAAGGGATGTTCAATGAATTGTTGCCCCTGGGGGGAGAACAGCTTAATTGACGCCTCGCGTGTATCCGCTGGTATTAAAAGCCGCCCTAGCGAAACCGAATAGTTATAGCTGAACGATTCGTCAACCTCAGCAAGGCGTTCGACTTCTGCAATAATGGAATAGGGAATCGCTAAGGTCGGTAGCTGCATACCGACACCTAGCAGCAGAATCAACGCGCACCGAAATAGATTTTTCATCACCCACACTTCCAATCGATAAGTGTCACTCCAAGAAATGCACGACTCGGGAATTCCTCGCTGTAGTGCAATTCTTGCGTGACTAGTTCCCTTCGATAAATGCCCTGCCGGATTGCTATTTCCAGCCACCTACTTTTCTTGCAACGTTCAAGCCCAACCACGCCGTCGCTGAGTACACAGTGTTCAATTCAGGGCGTCCAATGTTGAAAAACACTCTACTAGCCTGCTCGTCTGACTTAAGGAGCCGATAAACGAAGGAACATAGTGCAAATTTCGCGCCACTTGCCATGTCTTCTGAGTCGAACTGCCCCAAGTTGCGACCACCTAAGAAGTTCTGAAACATTTTGCGTGTCTGATTCTTCGAATTTCCTGAAACCACGAGTTGTCAAAGTGATGGCGGAACGACCTCAGTGTGACGGCATTGAGAGGCTCCAATGTTGACAGAAATAGAACTTCCAAAAAGCTTTGATTCATAGTTCTGTGAAGTTAAGCTGATGTCCGAAAAAGGATAGTCGTCGAGGGATGCCACTCGATAGCCAATCCCAAAGCGTTCCTTGCCTTGACTTCACAAGCTAGTAATCAGTGGGAGCCACTTTCGGTTGTATCGAACCCTTTAGACTGGTCAGCTATTCTCAAACCCAGTACTTGGCCAGTACTGAGCTCTTGGGATTCTCCTGAGGTAAAGAAATAATCGTGACTGTGCGCCGTTCCGAACTACGACTAGATGAAGAGATTTGCTGAGATTTTCCCGGGGTGGCATCTGGTTGAACAAGACTCAGTTGTGCTCCGGGCCCGCGCTTTCCGATTTATTAAGTCGGGCGACATGCACGCGACGGTTGCGATTAATATTCTGTAAGAGATTTTGCATCGGCAATGTTTAGCCTTTACCCAGCAGTTTCTGAAACCCTTGTAACCCTTGCGCATTTGCCACGTCGTCGGCGGTCAACCCGCCGCGCTGTGCTTGTTGCACGCCGTGACGCATGACGTCGAGGCCTGTGGTGCTATGGGCGTCGGTGCTGATCACGATGGGCACGCCGTGGCGCTTGGCGGCAGCGCAGTGGATGTCGTTGAGATCGAGTCGAGCTGGGTTGGCGTTGAGTTCGAGCATTTTGTTGTGCTTCGCGGCGGCGGCGATGACTTGTTCCATGTCGACAGCGTACGGTTCGCGACGGTTGATCAATCGGCCCGTGGGGTGCGCGATGATATCTACATGAGTGTTTTCCAGTGCGCCCAAAATACGCTCTGTGATCTGCTCGCTGGTTTGTTTTTGCCCGTAGTGAACACTGGCGATCACCCAATCGGCCTCAGCCAAAACATCATCAGGCAAGTCCATGCCTCCTTTTTCAAGGATGTCGCACTCTATGCCTTTCAGCACGGTGATGTCCTCTACTGACTCACGCACCCGGTCGATTTCCTGCCATAGAGCACGCAAGCGTGTTGGGTCGAGCCCGTTCGCCATCGAAACGCGTTGCGAGTGGTCGGTGATGGCGATGTATTCCAAGCCGCGCTTCTTGGCGGCAGCGATCATTTCTTCGAGCGATGCCTTGCCATCGGTGGCAGTAGTATGCATGTGCAAATCGCCGCGGATGTCGGCCAATTCGACGAGCTTGGGCAACTCGCCCTGCTCTGCCCACTCGAATTCTTGTCGCGCCTCGCGCAACTGCGGCGGAAACCAGGGCAAGTCGAGCGCTGCATAAAGTTCTTCCTCCTTCGCGCCAGCCAGATAGGTTTCTGCGCCGTCCTTTTCAATACGAAACACTCCCCATTCGTTCACCTTGAGCCCGCGCTGCTTTGCCATTCCGCGAACCACCACATTGTGGTCCTTCGAACCAGTAAAGTACTGCAGCGCCGCACCGAACGATTCATGGGGTACGACTCGCAAGTCGATTTGCAACCCGCTGTTGAGGCGTATCGACATTTTGGTGCCACCCTCGACGATCACTTCCGCAATTCCGGGAAATGACCCGAACCGCTGCCTAGCAACCTCGGAATTGTCTGCCTCAACGAGTAGATCAAGATCTCCAATCGTTTCGCATCCACGACGATAACTGCCCGCCATTTCCATTTGGGCGATGCCCGAGATTTCGCTCATGTGCGTGAGCAACTCTTGAGCGACCACGTCGGCCTCAGCCCATCGCGTGCGCTCCTCCGCTTGCGCGGCAATATCCAAGCCCTTGAGGATCGTTTCCTCGGTCTTTGCGCCAAAGCCTTTCAACTCACGCACTTGCTGCGACTCGCACGCGGCTTGGAGTTCGTCCAATGAATTGATTGCCAATTCGTTGTGCAGGACAGCCGCCTTCTTCGGTCCCAGTCCAGGCACACGCAACAAGGCCAACACGCTGGGTGGAACTTGCTCGAGCAACTCATCGAGTGCTGCAAGTTGGCCTGAGGCCAGCAGCTCCTGGATCTTTTCCGCGAGAGTTTTACCGATACCCTCAATATCGGTAAGTGCTCGCTCCTGGTCAGCGACAATTGCCGCTAAGGGTTCGCTCATATCCGCAATCTTCCGCGCGCCGTTGCGATAGGAGCGGATGCGAAAGGGGTTCGCATTTTGGAATTCGAGCAAGTCGGCAAGTTGCTCGAACACAGCGGCAATGTCGCGATTGGTCATGCTCGTCAGTGTAACCAGCGGCCGCTTGTCCTGGGAACCACTGAACCAAATGCCAGGACGAAGACGCACAGGCTCAGCGTAGTGGGTTCGGGAACCGTGGCGTACAACCCCGCGTTGCCAGTACTCGAGAGCATGGACTTCTGCCAGGCGAGAAAGTCAAAGCCGTCGCTGTCCCCATCGCCGTCGGCATCGGAGTCGCCATTGATGCCGACGTCCATTTGCCACTTGGCCAAATCGGCCGCATCGACGAAGCCGTCGTCCGTGAAATCCGCAGGCAAGTCGGGAATCAGCCGATAGATTTCGCCTTCGTCGAGCATGTTGGCAAATAGTCCTACCGAATAGTCGACCAAATACAAGTGCCCGTAGGCGTCTTCCCCCAAGGACACCACCACGTCGATAGTTCCGTCCCCTTCCACCGCGTCAGCGAATTCCGTGGTGCGAATCGTAAAGTCGGTAAAATTATCGCCTTGAAACGTACCCGGTGGCGTGTCGCGGTCGAAAGAGCCCGAGAGCAGTTCGCGCGCCTTTGCCTCGGCAAAGATGTACTGACCTTGAAGCTCTTCGATGGGCCCTCGGTAGACATAGCCACCGGTGATTGAACCGAGATTGACGATGCCCTGGTCAAAATTGTGCGTTAATTGAAAAATAGGATGCTCCGAACCACGACGGGGTGCACCAACTCCGGTAACGGGGGTCTTGATAGTGCCTTCGCGCGAGGACCAACCGAAATCCAACCCGGCACGGTCCGCCTTGGCGAAGTTGATCTCCTCTTTAGATTCGAAGCCCACATCGCCGATGTAGAAATCGCCTGTCTCGCGGTCGAAGCTGGCCCGCCAAGGGTTGCGAAATCCGTAGTGATAGATTTCTCCCAAGGTCTGTTCGTCGCCATCCCCGGCAAACGGGTTGCTCGCGGGAAAGCCGTAGTTTCGCGCATCGTCCGCCGGATAGGCGTCGGCTGCGGCAACATCGATACGAAGAACTTTCCCACGCACGGAGCTGAGGTCTTGCGACTCTGCAGTGAAGTTCACATCGTCTGCGGGGATTCCCCCATCACCGGTCGTGAAGTACAAGTAATTTCTCTCGTCGCCAACAGCGCCGGGCTTGAAGCCGATCCAATTGATGCCGTGATCACCCGATGCGTCGAGATTCGTCAGGTCAAACAGCCTTTGAGTATGAATGGGGACTCCACCTTGCAACTGGTACTCGTCCAAACGCAACTGGGGCTCGGCCACCCCCACGGTCGGATTCTTAACCCAGCTGATATAAAACTTGCCATTGGCATCGTAATCAGGATGAAACGCGAGCGTGTGAAGTCCGCCTTCCGGATCTTTGTAGATATCCTGTACACGCAGAAACGAAGTCTT
The DNA here is from genome assembly GCA_965230685.1 of Bythopirellula sp. GTDB lineage: Bacteria > Planctomycetota > Planctomycetia > Pirellulales > Lacipirellulaceae > Bythopirellula. The sequence goes on along the minus strand of CBDDLO010000002.1, from coordinate 4,449,670 downwards.
TGCCCCGGTCGCCAAATCAATTTTGACGATTTGCCCGCTGCTGCGCATATCCAGAAAGTCATTTGTTTGTTGTTCGACGACATAGACCGAACTCAAGTCGCCGGGCGCTTGCGTGACATGCACGGGCAAGTCGAGACCGGTGGCGATTTGCTGAATCTTGTAGGCTGCCACGGCAAGTGAACTTGGCTGACTAGCCAGCAACAGTGCGAGCAGGCAAAGAGGCGTACGCCGGGCGCAGAGGAGAACTAGCCACATGGGTCAAATCTTTCGGTGTCGCGGAATCAGAGTTGAGCTAGCCGACATTGTCCGTGCCCGCCGCGCCCGAGTCAAATTCTATTCCGCAGCAGGATGGAATCCCCGCAGCAAACTCGGGTTGGTTCATTGCGGCTTACTGCAGAGAAACTCGACCAGATCGCGCAGCTGGTCGATCGAGACGGTCTTCTCCAAGCCGCTGGGCATGATGGAAGTTTCGCTCGCTTGCCGTAGCTCGATCTCGTCGCTGGGCAGTTCAAACTGCTTGCCCTCGGCATCGGCAAAAATCTCCTCGCCCCCATCTCCGGCTTTGTGCAACCGTAGGCCTACGAGGGATTTACCCGCTGTGGTCTGTAGCAGCCAGGGTTGGTAGTGCGGTGCCATTTCGCTACTAGGCTGCAGAATCGAAGCGATGATCTGCTCGCGCGAATTGCTATCGCTGATGCGTGTCAGTTCGGGCCCGATCTTTCCACCTCGCCCAGCAAACTGGTGGCAGACCGCACAGCGGGCACCCTTTGCCGAGAAGAACAGCCTTCGTCCCGCGGGGGCATTTCCCGACGTGGCGAGCAACTCGTTCCAAGCAGCCAAGTCGGTTGCCGCCGGTTTCTGTTCCTCGGGTGTCGCGCGGTGACCTGTCAGAACTTGCACACGCACGGCTTCATCGCGAACCACCTCGCTTGCGTCTTCCGCTAACGCATCCAAGACCGAGGCATTCGCTTCACTCGCTGCAAGCCCCGCGACGGCTTCTGCTCGGACGACATCACTCTGTGTAGAGTCTTGTGCTACTTTTGCGAGCAACTCGAATCGATCAGGATTGGATTGCAACGCCAGGGTTTGCACTGCTTCAAGGCGCAGGGGCTGGTGGTCGCTTTGCAAATAGCGTTGGAGCTGCGGTAGTGATAAAAACTCGTTGTCGGGAGAAACCAACCGCAACGCCAACGCATGCAACTGCGGCGAGCGATCGTTGTTCTTCAGCTCTCGCACCAGCAGGCCATCGTTGAGTGTTGAGCTGCGTAAGGTTCGCTCGCCGTCAAGCCATTCCAGTGTGCTGAGTACTGACATGTAGTAGCGTTGGTTGGGAATATCCTGATCCAGGAGCGCAGCAACATCGTCGCGCAAGGATTGAATTCGCTCGTCGGCGATCCAGCGTACGGCGTACATTCGCACGCCCACGTCAGCATCGTCTAACCAGGAACGTAGCTGCTGGTCCGCGACCGGTTGACGCGTCCAGCGGTGTGCTTGCAAACGGGCCAGTCGCTCACTTGCGGTTTCGTTGGGGAATGTCCGCGGCTCTGCCCCTGGAGCCGCGACTAACATTTCAGTGGCCCAAGTGTGAACTCCACGTTGCCGCTCAAAGAGATCTGATGAATTGAGCACCGCGCGCATTTTTGCCGAAGCAATCGTTGGCTCCGCTTGCATATCGGGAAACGCGGCCTCCGCTGCTTGGTCCTCGAACCGCAAACACCAAATACGGCCTTTGCTGTGTACGGCATAACTGTGGTCTACCCAATCCGCAAAGTAGAGCGAACCGTCGGGCCCAACAGCACAGCCGGTGGGCCGAAAGTTGGTATCGCCTTGCACGGCGATGGTTTGCTTAGCTTGATATGTTTCTCCACTAGCGCTCAATTCGTACCTCTCCAAGCGGTGGTCGCCCCAACTGGTAACCCACAAGTAGCCGCGATGCGGCACGACGGCGCACGGTGCTTCCCCGTGCCACCAAGCATCGGCAGCGTACCCGGCAGCTCGCCGTCCCACGCCTGGAGTGGATGCGTGCCCGCCCGGGTGTATTCATAACGGTAGCCATAGTCGCCCGACTCAACCGCATGGATGAGCCTACAGGGCGGGCTCGAATCGGGGTCGTTATCAACCATGAACACCGAACCTCGAGGCGAGTTGCAAATGGCAAACGGGTTCCAAAAGCCGTGGCAATATCTCTTCAATTTTTTTCCTTCGCGAGTACTGCGGAAGATGGTGCCGACACCGCCGCGGTCGCGATACTCGCTGCCGTCGGTGCCAATCAAACGATACTCGGCGCCAAAATTCTCACCCATACCAATGAGCAATCCACCTTGTCCATCGTGAGCGATTCCGCTCAGTGCATTGTGCGGATAGTTCACTTCGGTCTCCAACCGCAGCACAGGCCGGTGCTTGTCCATCTGCCCATCTTCGTCTTCATCAATAAGCAGATCCACCGAACGCCGGGTTACCAAATAGACTTCTCCACTTGTCCCGGGGAGCAAATTCATTGCCTGCTGAAACCCCTCGGCGAATACGCTGCGTTTGTCGAGTTGGCCGTCGCCCGTGGAATCTTCAAACAAGAGTACGCGGTCACCCTCCGGCCCTTCGTACTCCTCGGGACGTTTGTGGGTGTGGGACTCGATGACGAGCAAGCGACCTTTGTGGTCGAAGGCCATTCCCACAGGCGTCACTATGCCCGGCTCCGATGCCACAAGTTCCAGCCGAGTTCCCGGCAACAGAACACGCGGCTCGCCTGCGACCGTCGCCTTAGCAAGGCATAATACCATCAAGCTAGAGAGGAGATGTATCGACTGGTGGTTAATAAGCATAGTTGCAAAGCCTCGCTAGCTGCCGCGGTAGGTAGAATATCCGAACGGAGAGAGTAGCAACGGAACATGGTAATGCTCGCCGCCTGACGCGACCTCGAACAAGATCTCCACTCGAGGGTAGAAAGAGGTTCGTTTCGTCGTCGCGAAATAGTCGGCCGTGCTGAAAACCAATCGGTACTGGCCGGAGAGCTTCGTGCCACTGGGCAGCAAGTCCGAGACTCTGCCATCCGTATCAGTGGCCCCTTGTCCTAGTTCACTGCTGGACCCATCGGCTTGCACCTGGTGCAAAGTTACAGCAATTCCCTCGGCGGGTTGGCCAAGTGCAAGGTCTAGTACGTGCGTAGTTATCGGGCTCATTGTTCGTCCTGCGCGTTAGGCGCCCCTGGCGTTAGCTTATTCAAACGCAAGTGAGTAATTTTACGCTGCTCCTGGCAGGCAATACTGAATTCCGATTTGTCATCGTTTTGGAGTCGCTCGGTGAGCTTCTCTAGCATTTCATCAGCACTCAAGCCGGTGGCGCAGAGGATGTAAGTGTAACCGAAACGCTCTTCGTACGCTCGATTGCCTTCAGCCAAGCCTCGCAGAGTCTGTTCATCAGTGGCCTCCACGCCCGCTTGCTCGCCGGCTGACCACTGCTTGTTGCCAGTGATTCGCATACGCAATGAGTCCAAGTCGCCAAGTTTTGGGTGACTGGCAAAAGCTTCCAGCCAACTCGCTTCAGGCATTTCGTCGAAAGCACGATCAGCCGACCCAATGAGTTCTGCAGCACCTGCAAACGGCGTGGCCTGCGCCATTTGGTCGCACCAAAACATGGCGCCGCAGCATTTGCGGAACTGCCTGTGGGCGTCACTCGGAGCTAAGTTATTGAGCCACGTGACAATATCTCGCTTCATATCATTCTGCCCTCGCCTGCTGAAGCAGGCTTACCGTGAATGTAGGTTTGATGAACTGCCCCGCAGAGAGTACGTCCTTCGTACGGCGTAAGTGGATGACGGTGATGAAGCTGCTCTCCTGCAACACTCCAAGTTGCCTGCGGATCGAACAGTACTAGATTGGCTGGCGCTCCAACTCGAATACCCGCATCACGACCGACTAACTGCGAAGGAGCGTGGCACATCCATGCCGCTACGTTGGCTAGCGTGTGTCCGCGGCGGCTGGCCTCGGTCCAGATCGCCGCCAGCCCCAGCTGTAACGAACTAATTCCCCCCCACGCCAAATCGATGCGGCCTTCGCCAATGCATTTCAGCTCCGGCGGACATGGCGAATGATCTGAAACGACCATGTCGATCACGCCCTCAGCGAGTCCCTGCCATAGCGATTCACGGTTCGCTGCATCGCGGATTGGCGGTGCGCACTTGAATTGCGTCGCGCCATCGGGAATGTCCTCCGCGGCGAATGTTAAGTAGTGGGGACACGTTTCGACAGTAATCGGCAAGCCTTCCGTGCGCGCTGCTTGCAACATTGCTAGACACTCCGCGTCGGCCAGATGCACAATATGTGTCCGGCATCCTGTTGTGCGGCACAACTCGATCATCAACGCGATTGCATCGCGCTCGAACTTGGGTGGTCGCGTGCCGAGATAGTCCGCATACCGACGTGGATTGTGCATCGGTGGAACAGGAGTTTCCAACTCCGCATGCACCAACAGCGGCACACCGCGCTCGGCCAGCAGCGGCATCACAGCCCTTAGCTCTTTGGTTGTCGCTGCAGGAAAATCGTCGATGCCACTGTGGCATAGGAAAGCCTTCACACCCAGCACGCCCGCATCAAGCAACGCAGGGATCTCTGCTTCGTTGCCCGGTATGAGTCCCGCATGGAATCCGACATCGACGTGCAGCTTACCCTTTGCCGCCCTTTTCTTCGCTGCAAGTGCGGCAACTGTGGTCGTGACCGGCGCACTGTTGAGTGGCATGTCGACTAGCGTCGCAATCCCACCCTCAGCGGCAGCCGCAGTCGCCGTCATAAATCCTTCCCACCCCGTACGCCCCGGCTCGTTGATATGCACATGCGGATCGACCAAGCCGGGGAGGATCGCCAAGTCGCCAAGGTCTTCTCCCTGCCCTGAATCAAATTCGCTGATGTCAACGATCACCCCGTTGCGCACACCTATTGTGGCGGCACGCACTCCAGCTGGTGTGACTACTTGTCGGCTACTCAGTTCAAAATTACCCAAATCGGCTGGCATGGATGCACGCGGGTTTTGTATGTTGTAGATCGCAACAACATTGTATCCAAAACCCTCGAGGTTCACATGCCCGGACATTTGGCATCACACAGCTACGGCAAACACCGCGTTCGCGTGAGCAAGGTAAACCGCCCCCGGCAAGCGCCCGCCAACACCGAGCTACACCGTTTCGCTGAGGCCACGGTCGATATCGAATTGGAAGGCGCGTTCGAAGCCGCTTACACCCAAGGCGACAATCGCGCTATCGTAGCGACCGATACGTGCAAGAACACGGTCTACGCGCTGGCCAAGAATCACTCGCTAGAGTCCATCGAGTCATTCGGCTTGGCCATCGCAGAATATTTCGTGGGTGAGTTCTCACAGGTTTCTCGCTGTCATGTCTCGCTGACTGAGCGCATCTGGTCGCGTTTACTCGACTCGCCGCACTGCTTCATTGCCAACGAGCGCGCCACTCCGACTGCGGAGGTGACTCTTACGCGCGATGTTCCCCCGATTGTTCGCGCAGGGATTGAGCATTTGCTGATTGCCAAAACAACGGAGAGTGGCTTCAGCGAATTCCACGAAAGCGAATACCGCACGCTCGCCGACACCGACGATCGCATTCTCGCTACCGAGCTGGCCGGTTCGTGGTGGTATACATCGGAGGGACACGATTTCGCCCAAGAGCGGCAAGCCGTTGTCCAAGCCATGCTGACACGCTTCACTAACCATTTCAGTCGCAGCGTGCAGGAATCGTTGTACCTAATGGGCCAAGCCGCCTTCGAAGCATCTCCCGCAATTCAGCAAATCACCCTCTCAATGCCGAATAAGCACCACCATCTGGCCGATCTTTCACCGTTTGGCCATGAGAATCACAATGAAGTGTTTGTCGCCACTGACGAACCGTTCGGTTACATCCAAGCAACGCTGGTGCGCGACTGAGCCCTGGATACTCACTTCGCGAGCCGTTATTTAATTTCGCGTTCCAGTTTATCGCCAAGATCCTTGCCCGACTGCTTGATCCGATCGACGTCTTGCTTCACTTTTTGCTTGTCGATCGTAATTGTTGCTTCGTTGGCGTTGTTACCAAACGAAATCCATCCGACCAGAGCAAGAATCATAACTACGACGACCAACGCCAAAATACCACGCATGGGTTCACCTATTCTTGGGGAAAAAATATTTCGCTAAAGAAACCGCTCGCTCCGGCTACAAAACCCGGCCCTCAGCAGCAGAAGACACTATCATTTCAGTCCCACGGCATTCTAACTAGCAGCCGTGGTGGGGCAATGCGTCTTCCGCAGGACAAGGCAATTACCACGGAGTCGTAGTGGCCAAAAATAGTTGTCGCAATTCTATGCCGGTTCGCTACTATGGGGCCTGTTGTGAAGCCGGGCGGAAAGCAGCGGACTGATCCGTCGAGCAAGCAATGATCGAGGTTGGCCAACACGTTTTCCCTGTCGCAAATGCAGCGGGGTGGCGGCTCTCAGGAGTTCGATCTTGCTCGACCAACGGTGATCGCGAAATGCCCAAGACCCCGGACCCGGATGGGGCCCCATCTTTTTTTATTTTCAAAACTTGCCAGCAGGTTCAACTCGACAATTCAGCTAAAGCCAGTGCTAGCGTCTTTACCCCAGCGGCAATTTCTTCGGGCGAGGAATATTCATCGGGGCGATGCGAAACGCCGCCCTTACAAGGAATGAATATCATTCCCATCGTCGCAATGCGCGCCATAAACAGCGAGTCGTGGTACGCGCGGCTGATCATGCGCTGGCTCTTCAAATCAAGTGTTTGTGCCGCTTTCTCAACCGCTTCTACGACCCGCGCATCAGCCTTGGCAGGCGGATCGGCATTCAGGATGCGCTGCTCGACTGAAACACCTCGTTGCACGGTAATTTCGTCGGCAATTCGACCGATGGCAGCCAGTACCGCATCGCGATTGGCACCATCAATGTCTCGTAAATCGAGCGTGAACTTCACGCCACTAGGAATAGAGTTGATCGCTCCCGGATGCACCTCGAGCACGCCCACGGTGGCGACCAAGTCGGCGCTGCCGCTTTCGAGCGCGAGTGACTCGATTCTGAGAATCATCTCCGCTGCCGCCGTGAGTGCGTCACGACGCTTGGGCATCAGTACCGCCCCGGCGTGCCCTCCTTCGCCTGTAATGGAAAATTCCACGGTCGCCGGAGCCGCGATGGCGGTGACGATACCAATCGGTATGCTTACAGCTTCCAACTCGGGGCCTTGTTCAATGTGCAACTCAACAAACGCGTGATAGTGGTCTGCAGAGAGCTTCACATCATCGAGTTTTCCCTCGAAACCCGCGGCAAGTCGCACGGCGTCGTAGCTGTCGCCTGTAGTGTCTTCGAGTGCCGCTAATTCTCCGGGCGACAACGCCCCACTCATCGCGCGACTACCGGTGCAGCCAACGCCAAAACGCGTTGGTTCTTCCGAGGTGAACATGACCAACTCGATCGAGCGTTGGGGTGCAATACCCATACGCTGCAGCGAGCGAATCGCCTCTAAACCGCCAAGCACGCCGACTGTGCCGTCGTACATTCCCGCGTGCGGAATTGCATCGGTATGCGAGCCTGTGCCTACTGCTGGCAACGTTGGATCAGCTCCTTCCCAGCGCGCGAATGTGTTGCCGATCGGATCGACTCGTACGCTCAGGCCTGCATCTTCGTAGAGTGAGCGGAGATACTCCCGAGCGCGCAAGTCTGTCTCCGTGAACACAACGCGGGTCACCGCCGGCGCCGGTTCGGAACAATCGCTGATCGAGGCTAGGTGATGCAGTTCCCCCATGAGACGATCAACATCTACCGGCGGTGAGCTACTTTCGCTCATTGCAGCGCATCCTCCGCATCCAAGTTCGCATTGAGTGGATCACGGTGGATGTCTTTGTAGTAAATGTAGCTGGCCGACTCTTTGCCCATCGCCACAAACCATTGGGGACAGTACGACGCCATCCAGATCGCGTCCCCCGCCTGCACGGGATACCAACGATCTCCAAGGCGGTACACCCCCTGCCCGGTGCGCATGTAGAGTCCGTGCTCCATGATGTGCGTTTCTACAAATGGCAGTGTTGTGCCCGGCTGGAACGAGAACACGTTGACAGCCATGTCAAATGCCGGCTCTACAGGCAGCAAGGTCGATAATAGGGCATCAGTATCGCCCATGAACGGTTCGCTGGGTGCGTCTTTCCACGTGCCGATTATTCGCGCGGGCACATCGATTCCCGAGAGTGGTACATATCTTTTTTCAAACACGAGCAACGTAGTGCCCTCTCCGGCACTGAGTTCGCAAGCGTCGTTCGGCGGGAACCAAACGAAACTGTCAGCGTGCAACTTCTTGCCATCTACTTTGGCTTCGCCCGAGAGCACATACACCAGTCGCTGCATGCCGGCAGTCGCGCCAGTGGATCGGCACTCTGCAGAACCTTGGACTAAGTACTGACTAAATCTTGGCCCGCCGCCCTGCATCGACGGGCTAATCAGCACCACTCCCTCTGCATTCTCCCAACCATACAATGGAGAACTGACGTGCCCATCGGGTGCAATAAGCGCGTGGTTCGTTTCTACCACAGTCCGTGTTTCGCCAAAGGGGGCATTCATCTTGTCTTGCTCACTCCTAATCGACTGGGGTCATACTGTTGCGCTAGCGCTCTCACGAAATGCGTCATGACTTCTATGGCTGTGGCAACATCGTCGCGTTCAACGTATTCGTCTGGATGATGGCTCACTCCACCGGGATGACGCAGAAAAAGCATGGCTACGGGGAAACGCTCAGCCATCATCACCGCATCGTGCCCTGCTCCGCTTACTAGCTGTTGTGCCGGATGACCACAATGCACGATCGCTTCGGCCAGCAAGTGGTTCAAGTTCGCGTCGACTGCCACGGCACGCTCGGCAATTTGTTCACTCACAGCAAACGTGCCACCAGATTGCTCCGCAATTTTCACACCGGCAGAAAGCAATTCGTCTACGGCGCACTCACGAATTGCGTCGTCCGCGTGTCGAACTTCCAGCGCAAGCACGGCACGACCAGGAATGACGTTGGGGGCATCGGGTTCTATTTGCAATTGGCCCACGGTGGCCCGCAGGCTTTTGGTTTCTTGACCAATCTTTTGCACCGCGAGTACAAACTCCGCGGCCATCGCGAGCGCATCGCACCGGCCTTTCATGGGAGTCGTGCCGGCGTGTCCCGCTGCGCCCAAGAACTCCAAGCGCAACCGTGATTGGCCAGCAATTCCACTCACAACACCTAGCGGAAGGCCAGCCCTTTCGAGCACAGGTCCCTGCTCGAGATGCGCTTCCACATAGCCAATCACTTCGTCAACTTGGTAAGCCGCCGCGGCGATCTCGTCGGAATCCAGCCCATAACTCGACAAGCAACTGCGTAGAGCAACGCCATCGCAGTCCAACCGTTCAAGCCATTCATCACGAAACATTCCGGCTGCGGCGCTACTTCCCAGGTACGGCAAGTTGTAGCGCACCCCTTCCTCTTCACTGAAACCAATCACGTCGAGATGGAACGGCAGCCGCTCTTCACCAAGTGCCTCGACAACGGCCAACGCAATTAAGACGCCCAGCACGCCGTCGAACTTTCCAGCGTTTGGGACCGTGTCTAAGTGAGAGCCCAATAGCAAGGTGCGTTTCGCACCTTCAGCGGTTCGGCGTCCAACGATGTTGCCGACGTTGTCGACGCGGGAGTCCAGCTCTGCCGTACGCAACCAATTCTGCATGCGTGTATGCACATCGTGCATTGGTGCTGTGAGAAAGCGCCGTGTAAGTCGACAGTCCTCCTCAGAACACTGTGCCAATTCGTCGCAGCGCTGCATCACCTGATCTGCGAGAAGATTTACTTTTTGGCACATGGTCTGGCGTTAAGCGGGTTCGTGACGCACGGCAGGCATTGACTCCAATTCCATGCGAACTTATCGTGCAACTAGGCGACTCCTGAGCATATCGGGCCCGAGGCTCGTTGGCAATCTGACCTGTGCTTCGTCAGCATCCTGCTGTTGGGTGAATGACAGGGTACTCGGGTTCGTTCCAGATAGAACATTCGCTATGCGAGACCATCTTGTCCTTTTCATCAATGGTACCCGGCACCGTGTGCAAGGCCACCAAGCTGCGCTCACTTTGACCGATTTCCTTCGCGACGGACTTACTCCGAGGTTACCGGGCACAAAAGTCGCCTGTGCCGAAGGCGACTGCGGCGCTTGCACAGTACTCGTTGGCAAGCCAACTGCCGATGGCAAACGGTTCGACTACCAAACGATCGACGCGTGTATCGCCTTCGTTTACCAAATGGATCGATGCCATGTCATCACGGTCGAAGGAATAGAGCTGCCGGAAGAACTCTCACAGGTGCAATCCGCGATGGTGGATTGTCACGGTAGCCAGTGCGGGTTTTGTACGCCGGGGTTTGTGATGGCTTTGCACGGAATCGTCGAGCAGCGTGAACAGGGAAACAAGCAGCCACTGGATGACGAGGAAATGCGATTGGGACTCTCTGGCAACCTTTGCCGATGCACGGGCTACGCCCAAATCCTCGACGCGGGACGTTCGTTGGATGTCGGCAACATGCTGGGGGCAGCCGCCAAGTTCGATGAGCCCGCAATGCTCGCCGAGATCGCTGCTCTTGATCGTGGTCCCGTGCATGTTAATCCGCGTGCTGACAATTGGCAGTCCAACGGAGTGCTCCAGGAGTCAGCGCCTCCAGAGATTTTCCTCCCACACACGCTCGAGCAGTTGCTAACCCGGCGCTTCGAGCGCCCTGCTGCCACGCTAGTCGCTGGAGCAACGGACCTGGGCGTTCAACATAACCACGGCAAAATTGCACCGAGTGATATTCTCTATACCGTCGGAATCGAGGAACTTGATCAGTTGGAAATCGTTGCAGACCAATTACTGATCGGCGCGTCAGTGACTTGGTCGTGTATCGAAAACTTTCTCCGCGACCAAGTGCCCGAGTATCACGCAATCCTCACGCGATTCGGAAGCCCTCAGGTACGTCATGCGGGTACGTTGATCGGCAACCTGGCGAATGCCTCGCCCATTGCCGATTCGATACCCTTTCACTACGTCACGGGGTCCACGGTTGTATTGGCGAGCACAGGTAATCGCCGCGAGGTGGCAATCGAGGATTTTTACTTGGGCTACAAGCAGCTTGATTTGCAGCCTGATGAGGTCATCGTCTCCGTGCGAACTCCACTGCCCAAGCCCAACCAACGATTGAAGCTTTATAAAATCTCCAAACGACGAGACATGGATATTAGTACCGTCACAGCCGCGTTCTTATTTGAGTTAGACGGCGTATCTATACGTAGCGCACGGATCGCCACAGGTGGCGTTGGCCCCACGGTGGTGCGGTTACCGCAAGCCGAGTCTGCGCTAACGGGTCAAAGCCTGGCCGCAGCAAACATGCAACGCGCGGGGCGCATCGCGAGGCAAGAGATCACACCTATCAGCGATGTGCGAGGCAGCGCCGACTATCGATTGCAATTGGTTGAGAATCTTTTCACTAAGTGTTTTTACGATCTCTCCACTTCCATGCAATCGGTGGGGGCCTGACCATGTCTGCAGTAGGAAAACCGCTCCCCCACGACTCGGCGATTGGACACGTGACAGGCTCGGCACTGTATGTTGATGATTTACCCCGCCGTGAAGGTGAGCTGCATGTGGAATTTGTCGGGGCACCAGTCGCCGCGGGCCGGCTTCGGTCGCTCGATTGTTCCAAAGCACTCGAAGTGCCGGGAGTGGTCTGTTTGCTTTCACATCGCGATTTGAGAGGCCCTAACCACTTCGGTCCCATCCTCTCTGACGAACCTTTTCTGGTCGAAGACGAGATTGCTTACCTCGGCCAACCGATTGTCGTCATTGGCGCGGAAACCCCAGCAGCTGCTAAATGTGCGCGTGAACTCGTGGTCGTCGATTGTGAGGAGCAATCTGGCATTTTTAGTATCGACGAAGCAATTCAGGCCAAGTCTTTTATCGGCCCGGAGCGCACGATGGTGAGTCTTGGTGCTGAAGATGACGGCGACTTTGAAGCCGCCTTCCACAAAGCACCACACCAACTCAGCGGGCAGTTTCATAGCAAGGGACAGGAACAGTTCTATTTTGAGACCCAAGCTGCGCTCGCTGAACCCGACGAACGCGGGACCGTGAAGGTTATCTCTTCCACTCAAAACCCCACGGAAGCGCAAGCCGTCGTTGCCGAGGCGTTAGGCTTAGGGATGCACGAAGTCGTTTGCGAGTGCCCGCGAATGGGTGGTGGGTTTGGTGGAAAAGAAACCCAATCGTCGCTCACGGCGGTCATGGCGGCGATGGTCGCACATCACACGGGACGACCAGCCCGGCTGGTCCTCGAACGCGGCGTCGACATGCGCATCACGGGGAAGCGCCATCAGTACCAATCCGATTACCGCGTCGCCTTTGACGACGAGGGAAGAGTACTCGCCGCAGAGTTTCATTTTTTCTCAAACGGCGGTGCTTTTGCAGACCTTTCCACCTCGGTGATGGAGCGCACTATGCTCCACGCCGAAAACGCATATTCCATTCCCCAATTGCGTTGCTCGGGGCAGGTCTGCCGCACGAACTTGCCGCCGAACACCGCCTTCCGCGGCTTTGGTGGCCCCCAGGGTATCGCGGTCATCGAGAGTTGCCTGCAAAACATTTCACAAGTCGTGGGACGAGACGCGCTGGAAGTCCGTCGATTGAATCTCTACCGCGATGGCGATCCCAATCGCAGCACGACACACTACGGACAAATCGTACGAGACCATGTACTCGAAGAACTCTTCGACCAACTCGTCGAGTCGTCCAATTACTATCAGCGAAAAACTGCGGTCGAGAAGTTCAACCAAAATAGCCGCACCCACATCAAGGGCTTAGCACTCTCGCCGGTGAAGTTTGGTATTTCGTTCACAACGAAGTTTCTCAACCAAGCCAACGCACTCGTGAATGTCTATACCGATGGCACGGTGCAGGTTTCAACTGGTGGCACAGAGATGGGGCAAGGGCTGAATATCAAAATCCAGCAACTTGTTGCTGATGAGTTTGGCGTTGCACCACAAGCCGTGCGGCTTATGACGACTTCGACAGAGAAAAACCACAACACCTCCCCCACCGCCGCAAGCGCGGGTACCGATCTCAATGGCGCGGCGGCCGTCCATGCTAGCCGGTTAATCATCGGTCGCATGAAGCAGTATGCTGCAACTCTGTTTGCCAGTGAACAGCGCGGCTTGGTCAGTTCACCGGAGCATGTAGTGATCGATGGCGGTTGGGTATGCGATGATCGCAATCCCGATACGACTCATCGCATCGCGTTCGGCGAATTTTGCGCGATGGCTCGCCGTGAACGAGTGGACCTTGGTGCACGTGGTTTTTTTGCCACGCCGGGAGTTGATTACAACCGAGAAACGGGTCGTGGCAATCCTTTTTATTATTTCACGACAGGGGCTACCGTAGCTGAAGTCACCATCGACCGTTTCACCGGCGAGTTGACTCAGGAGCGCACTGACCTGCTGATGGACGTAGGACACATGATCAACCCTGGCGTTGATCGCGGGCAGGTGATTGGGGGCTTCGTCCAAGGTGTTGGATGGGTCACGAACGAAGAGCTGCGCTACGACGAAGGCGGCCAGCTCCTCTCCACGGGACCCACAACCTACAAAATCCCGAACGTGACCGACCTTCCGCGCGAAATGCATATCGACTTCATCGACAATCCCAAGCATCAGAAGAATGTCCGACTCAGCAAGGCCGTCGGCGAACCTCCGCTGATGTTGGGTCTCGCAGTTTGGCTGGCAGCTCAAGACGCGTTGAGTTCGTTAGCTGGCGACCAACCGGTGAATCTATCGATTCCCGCTACGGGCGAAGAACTATTGACGAGAATCACGGCTTTGACTCAACAAGACCCTTCGGTGCCCGCGCAAGTATGAACCATGTTGCCCTGCTCCGCCGTTGTACTGAACTCGCTGATGCAGCGACGCCGTTTGTGCTCGTCACGCTGGTGGAAGCAACCGGATCGACGCCGCAAGACAGCGGCGCGAAGATGATCGTCACCGCCGATGGTTTGCACCTCGGCACGATCGGAGGCGGACGCGTTGAGGCACAGGCAATCGACGAAGCTTTGGCAATGTTGGAAGAGGGACGAACTTCGCAGTATCGAGATTGGAGTCTCAAGGCTGACATCGGAATGACTTGCGGCGGACGAGTCAAGATTTTTTTTGAGTGCCAGGGCGTTTCGTCTTGGCAAATCGTTGTATTTGGGGCAGGTCACGTTTCTCAGGCGCTCACACGTTTGCTCACCACGTTGCCTTGCCAAGTCACTTGCATTGACCCACGGCCAGATTGGCTTGCGCGGCTGCCTGCCGGTGTGACTGCCATCGAAACCACCGACCCCCAATCCGCAGTTGATGCGTTGCTCCCGGGTTCATTTGTGCTTTGTATGACACAAGGCCATCGCAGCGATCTCCCCGTACTCAAGCACCTCTTGCAGCTCGATCACACGTTCCCCTACGTTGGTGTGATTGGTAGCCAAGCGAAAGCCGCAGTACTACGTAAAGAACTCCTTGAGGCCGGTATTTCCGCCGAGCGCGTTGCCTTTCACTGCCCCGTCGGGTTACCCATTGGCAGTAATCACCCTGCCGAAATTGCCGTGAGCATCGCAGCTCAACTTCTCGAAATTCGCGGTGCGCTGCTGGATGCGAATTAGAACCGTAACGTCCATTGGACCTAGGCAAAATCAGCGTCGTTGCCGTTGGCTCCGTTGGTCGCAGCACCAGCGGGTCCGCCTTGGATAACAGGGCTGTCAAAAAAAAGTCGCCAACGAACCAATGGGCATACCCCGCTGCAAGGTGCATCCTGGGAGTAATCGACCAGGTGCCGATGACATCGATCTCTTGACCCACCTGATCACTCTGCCAAAACAATTTGTAGCCATCAAATGCGACCGTTGCATTCCGCCATGGGCGGCTCGAGACCAGACGCTGGAACCCGTAGATGAGTTCCTGCCGACCGACGCGAGCCATTGGCCACATCATCGAACAATAGCGCCTCAACAAATAGGTTGATCGCGTCGAAACGATTGATTTCAGTCACGCGTTCGATGAACTCGTTGCCATCACTGGTTGCATCCAGTGCTTCGCCGTAGAACCGGAGCCATCGCTGGAAAGTCGCGTCAGCGTATAAGCGAGTCCGTTGCAGCAGAAAAATCGTCGTTGCGTCCGGCAAGAGGTTTGCCGCGCAGGTTAGCCTCGTCATGAAAAACGCAGGCGGTACTCGCCCCTCAAATCGACAACCCAATTTTCGCACGCTCGAAGCCGTTTGAGGCCATCGCCGAAGTAGTAGCCCTGGCTGCTAGCTTGCTCCAAACAGCTGAAGTCTTTGTCGATAAAGCTTTGCTGATAGGCATCGGCGGCCATCTGGAAACGAGACATGTCGGACTCATCTACCTTGCACACGCCAGTGCCACACTCAACAGAACTGTGAGGCTCTGCCTGTGCAGTCGAGCCTACCAACGTTAGCAATCCCACACTCAGAGTGAAAAATAGACACTGGAAATATTGTCCTGCCGGCAAAAGCATCAGCAACATCTCTCGAGTCGAACAGTGAGCAACTTATCTTCGAGTGTATCGTCATACAAACTACAGCTGGCTTGGAGAACTCCTGTAAGCCCTACAGATTACCAACCACTTATTGAGGTGTTGTGGAGCCTGGCTCTGAGTCTTCGTTGGTCTCTTGTTCGATGTCGCTTTTCGTTCGATCTTGACATATAATTATTAGTTATGCGACAAGAACTCTTCATGGTTGGGACGGCCCTAAGCAAATCCACCGAGAGCGATGCACGAAACCAGCCCTAACCGAGACGTGGAACCTATCCACTCCGCAACAAACGGTCGCAGCACTCCCCAACCTCCCATCCCCCAGCCGAAGAGTTCGAAGTCAGACTGCTTGGAATGGCTGACTGTGGAATCGCGAGCGCAGCTTGAAGACTTGCTCCGCAGTGAGGGAATTATTCAGGCGGATGAACAGGTCACTAGCGTCTCGCGTGCCGGCGACGGAAATATGAACCTGACGCTTCGAGTGCGAACTTCGCTGCGTAGTGTCATCGTCAAACAATCGCGTCCCTGGGTGGAGAAATACCCGCAGATCGCGGCGCCGGTGGAACGCTCGATTCAAGAGCTGCGCTTCTACCAAGCCGTAGGTGCCGACCCCGCGCTGGCTGCGCGCATGCCTCGGTTGTTGGGGGCAGTCCCTGCGAGGTACTTGCTTGTGATTGAAGACCTGGGTGAGTCGGCCGATGCCTCGTCGCTATATCGGGACGAAAATGCCGCCGCCAAGTTTGCGGAACTCCTTCCCGGACTCGTGCAGTGGCTCGAACTGCTGCATGGAGTGTCTATGGGACAAGACGGCTCGAATCGATTTGCTAACCGAGCGCTGAGACGGTTGAATCACCAACACCTCTTTGTAGTACCCTTCCTAGCAACACCAGCAGTCGACTTAGATGCGATAACCCCAGGGCTCGCAGAACTTGCTCAATCAATTTCTCAGCAACCTCGCTTACAGGGTCGCCTCAAACAGCTCGGGGATTGCTATTTGTCCGATGGCAATCAACTCGTGCATGGCGATTTTTTCCCTGGCAGTTGGTTGTTTTGTGAGGGGGACCTACGAATCATCGACCCAGAGTTTTCCCACTGCGGGCGCTCGGAGTTCGATCTTGGGGTCCTGTTAGCTCATGGTCACCTGCTGGGTGCGTCCATTGACACGGACTTGTTGACTGGACTCTATTCGCGATCTGCCCAGACTATTCAATGGAGCTTGGTGGAAGACTTTGCCGCCGTTGAGATCCTGCGGCGGCTGCTCGGTGTTGCCCAGTTGCCGTTGACACTAGACTTGCAATCCAAGGCCGAGCACCTCGACAGTGCCATGCAACAACTCACCGCATAGGAGTTCTTGCGGAGACCAAAAAAACGCCCTGACCGTCGCTGTGACAATCAAGGCGTCTGGGTCTCTACTATTAGTGATTCACGTCTAGCGATTGCTCGGGGGAACCGCAGTCCATCCCTCGGCATCGAGTTCAGCTCGACTACGAGTGCGGCGAGAGCTGGTCTGCTGCACACGGCGATCTTGTGCAGGGCCGCGATAGACGGCAGTCCAAACATCGACCGTCGGTTTACGGTGGGTGGACCGTGCCGTGCGATCACGTGGATCGAGCAACCTGGGCGCGTTGTATGTGCTAGGGTCTAGGTCGCCTTTCGGGCCGGGATCGAACTTCTCCAAGGGATCGTAGTCGTCAGAGGTCGGATCAACCGCGGGGGAACGGCCTTCGTCAATCTGTCGGTTGCTGCGATACTCTGAGTCAGCTGCACTCGGCACAGGGGCGTAGTCAGGTTGTCGAGTTTGAGGACCAACATTGGGCAATGCCGAACTTGCTGGAGGAACCACACTGGAGGTGACGCTGCTACCGGCGCAACTTGAACAAGCCGGTTCGCTGTAAACTGCCTGGCTCACGCCGCTCGAGGCACAGGTGTCACAACCGCAGTCGGGTGTGAAACTGCAAGTGTTGCATGCCGGTGCCGCAACGACGGGACGCATCAACACAGGTCTCGCGACCGTTTGCACGCAAGTGTTGCACGATTGTGCCACTGGCGACGACAAAGGGGCATACGAACTCACGTAAGGTTGATAGGCAGCCGTGTAGCCGACGGAATAAGTCGGTGCGTAGGATGCAGTGTAACTCGCTGCGTAAGCCGATCTGTAGGTTGGTGCGTAGGCCGCCGAGTAAGCTGGAACTGTCGCAGCAACCCCGGCACGACGCATACGCCATTGGTCCAACCACTTGCCGGGGTACCAACCTGTGTATGGCCGATAGGCAACCGTTGGTTGAGTAACAACGGGCGAGTAGGCAACCGTCGTAGCTGGAACCACCGCGGTTGGACAAGTAGCGCACTGTGCGGACGCGTCCGCTGGCATCACTATCGTTAAAGCAACTAGCACCAAGCCATACAACAAGGCACGCAACGCAAAAGGTTTCATAATCGAAGTCCTGATTTTCATAAACGGAGCGGAAGCCCTCAAGGGTTTCCTATCTTTTGGTTTAATCTCCAACCACCCCTCTTGGCAATGATATTCTGCCATGAATTGGTGATTTGGTTGTGAATACAATCTGGGGAGACTTTGCGACCTGGGAAACTTAAGTTCGTCGAAACGTCCTGAGGAGCAACGAAACACGCCAGCTTGCTATCTGATGACTCTAAGCCAGCACTGTCCCGGCAGAATATATTGTAACCCACGAATGGGCTCCGTGCCCGCTTCGAGATCGAGACGCCCCACTTCCTTGCCAGCAAGTTGCAAAAAAGCAACACGTCCACAAGCAGATGATGCACTCCGACATCAGTACGAAAAGATACGCATCAAAGTTCGACGAGGGAATCGAAAAATTGAGTTCTGCTGCACTTGAAGTGGTGGATACAGAAGCGCCGCATTGGACACATTGCAAAAAAAAGACCGCGCGGTCGGCGCGGTCTCGGTGTGTTGTTCTATTTGAGGCTGACTGCTTGGTGATGAATCGACGATCTAGCGCGGTCGTGTGGGACGCGGGAAACCAAACTGTTCGAGGGCTGCGTAGACTTCTTCCAACGTTTTCTCACCGAAGTTGGAAATGCTCAGCAAATCTTCTCGAGTGCAGTGCAGCAGATCATCGACCGTGAAGATACCCTTTTCTTCTAGGCAATTGGTCGTGCGAACGGCCAAGCCGATTTCGGCGGTGCTCATTTCGAGCCGCTCTTTCATTCCCTGGTTGGTCAGCTCGGCTTGATTTAGTGGTATGCGGGTGCGAGGCATGGCGGGTTCCTTCCCCTGGTTTGAGTTTGAATTGCAGATTCAGTCGACAACGTGCAGCACAGCTACCACACGAGCAACTACCATTTAACCGGGAAGTATAGCAATTCCCAGACAGCTGCTACCAGCAAATCCGCCAAGAACTCCAAGTTTTTTGGCAAGCCCAATTTGCCTGCTAGCATTGGCGAACATCCATCAGCAGCCTACTATGAGTACTGGCACATTGAACCCCGGCGAACCTGTTGATTCTGGCGGGCAAACCTCTCGAAAGGACTCCCTGTTGGATCCCCTGCTCCAATCGCTCAACCCCGCACAGATAGCCGCCGTCCAGCACGTCGATGGCCCCATGCAGGTGCTTGCCGGACCGGGCAGCGGCAAAACACGTGTTGTGACGCACCGCATTGCGCATTTGTTGCGTGAAGGGATTCCCGCATCCCAGATTCTTGCCCTCACGTTTACCAACAAAGCCGCTGAGGAAATGAAAACGCGGGTTGAGCGACTCGCGCCGGGAGAAAAAGTTTGGGTAAGCACCTTTCACCGCTTCGGCGCGCGGCTCTTGCGGCAGTATGCCGAGCAGGTGGGACTTACGCCCAACTATACGATCTACGACACCTCGGACGCTAAGCAAACCCTCGCGCGGGTGATTGAAACAGGCAACTTCAAGACGATGCACTACACGCCCGATCGCATCGGGCACGCAATCAGCGCGGCCAAGAACAAGTTGATAACGGCCGACAAATACGAACCTCGTGTTGGCAGCCCGCTCAGCCACATCGTTGCGGAAGTGTATCCGGCGTATCAAAAACGGCTGCTTGCCTCGTCGGCAGTCGATTTCGACGATCTTCTGTTGCACATCGCGCAGTTGCTCTACGAGAACGCCGAGGTGCGCGCGACACTCGACGACCGCTTTCGGTACCTCCTCGTCGACGAGTACCAGGACACGAACCGAGTGCAGTATGTCATGCTTCGTGCCTTGTCGGTCGATCATCCCAATTTGGCAGTCACGGGCGACCCGGACCAATCGATTTATGGTTGGCGTGGGGCGGACATCAAGAACATCCTGCAATTCGAGTCCGACTATCCGAACGTGAAAGTTGTGCGGCTGGAGCAAAACTACCGTAGCAGCAAGCGCATCTTGCACGTGGCCGACGAGTTGATCACCCACAACGTACGTCGCAAAAAGAAAGCGCTCTTTACTGATAACGGCGAGGGCAAAGCTGTTCGGTTAGTCGAGTATGCCTCCCAAGACGACGAAGCGGCGAGTATCGCCACGCAGATCGCCACCGCAATCAGTGCAGGTCGGCGCAAGGCAAGCGACTTCGCGATCTTCTATCGAGTGAATGCCCTCTCCCGCGGCTTGGAACGTGCACTTCGCGCAGCGAATGTGCCGTACCAGATGATCCGCGGACAAGAGTTTTATCAACGCAAAGAAATTAAGGACGTGCTGGCGTACTGCCAGTTGATGAACAATCCCCGCGATGACCAAGCCGTGATGCGCACGATCAACACCCCCGCGCGGGGCATCGGTCGCAAAACGGTCGATCGACTCACAGACTACGCCTACCAACATGGACTGCCGCTGCTCGATGCTGCACGCGAGGCAAAGTTGGTTGAAGGTCTTGCGGCGCGGAGTGTGAAAAAAGTCGCGGTCTACGTGGAACTCGCCGATCGCCTGAGTAATCTCGCCGATGGTGACATGGAGGAAATCCTAGGAACCGTGCTGAGCGAGTCGGGCTACCACGCTCATCTTAGCGAAGGCGATACCGAAGAGGATCTTCACCGGCTCGCCAACATCGAGGAACTGCTCACAGACGCGCGCCAGTTCGACGAAGCCAATCCCGGTGGCGGGTATTTAGAAACCTACTTGGAAAACGCATGGTTGGTGAATGAAACTGATGGCTGGGACGACGACAACGACAAAGTCACGCTCATGACCTTGCATGCTGCGAAAGGATTGGAATTTCCCTGCGTCTATCTCGTCGCTGTGGAGCACGGCTTGCTGCCGCATGAGCGCAGCACCAGCGACGAGGCCGAGGTGGAAGAAGAGCGTCGTCTCGCGTTCGTCGGCATCACGCGCGCCGAGGAGGAACTGCAACTCAGCTACGCCGTACAGCGCGACTTCCGCGGCCAGCGTCGACTTACGGTGCCGAGTTCGTTCCTGATGGAGCTACCTCGCGAGGAAATAGAACTCACGCAAGCATCCAGACCAAACCTCGACTGGTCAGAACCGGACTGGGAAGCCGAACCACAGATTGATGAATTGGCTGAGGACGATGTCTCATTTGATATCGCTACCTTGGAAGACCCCGCAGCTTCACCCAACACACAATCAAAAGCGGCTCGAATCACCACTGCAGCCGAACTCGCCGGTGCCAATCTCGTAACTGCTGAGCGGGTCTCGCCTGACGCTTTTGCTCAAGGTATGGCAGTGATTCATCCTGAGCACGGTCTAGGAAAAATTGTTGCACTGTCTGGGGCCGGGAGCAAACGCCGCGCAACGGTGCGATTTGCGACAGCCGGAGAGAAACGGTTTGTGTTAGCCCACAGCCCATTAAGGCCCGCAGGTCGATAAGCCATCCACCGCAGTGGTGTTCCAGGAGCGAACGTGCTGCTACGATGGAACGTCGCAGCCCTTCCTACGCATTCTGGCCAGACCATGCCTGATCCCACTCCCCTGCAGTTTCTGTTTGCCGTCTGTCAACACGGTGCCGAGCAAGCACTGAAACAAGAGATCACCGCTGGGCCAATCGATGCAAGGTTTGCCTACTCGCGTCCAGGTTTTGTCACTTTTAAACTGGCGGAACCCTGCGCTGAGCCGGAGCAGTTTCAGCTGCCCTCAACTTTCGCGCGCAGCTTTGGTTTTTCCTTGGGCAAAGTGATCGGCGACTCGGCCCAGGAACTCGCTGCGCAGCTCTGGCAACTCCCAAACGTGGAGGCAGTAATGGCCGAGCAGCCGGTTGCTGATCTTCATGTCTGGCAACGCGATTCCGCCATGCCAGGGGTGCGTGGGTTTGAACCGGGGCCATCGCCATTAGCGCTCGCCGTGGAAGCAGAGATTCGCAAGCAAGCACCGTTCGAATCACTTAGAGAGATGCCCGCGAGCCCGCGACCGCCGAGTCGTCGGAATTGTTGGATTCTTGATGTCGTAATTGTCGAACCGGGCGAATGGTGGATCGGTTGCCATCGCACCGCGCGGCGTCTCGACTGTTGGCCGGGCGGAGTGATTCCACAAATATTGCCGGCACATGCCGTGAGCCGAGCCTATCTCAAAATGCAGGAAGCACTGCAATGGTCGGCCCTGCCGGTGAAGCGTGGTGATCTTTGCGTGGAACTCGGCTGCGCTCCCGGCGGAACTTCGCAAGCGTTGCTCGAACGAGGGCTGCGGGTGCTGGGTGTGGATCCCGCGGAAGTAGCCCCGGAAGTCTTGGGCGACACGAACTTCACGCACATCCGTCGCCGCACCACCGAGATAGCTCGCAAGCAATTGAGTGGCGTCCAATGGCTTACCGCCGATCTGAACGCTACGCCGACTTACACTCTCGACGCTGCAGAACAGGTCGTGAAAAACGAAAAAGCCAATCTCCGGGGGATGATTCTTACGCTGAAATTCACCGACATGAAGCTCGCCGCGGAGTTACCGAACTTTATTGATCGGGTGCGAACATGGGGCTACCGAGATGTGCGCACGCGGCAGTTGTCATTCAACCGTCAGGAAATTTGTCTGGTTGCACTGCGAAGTCGCGGACAGCGGCGAATGAAACGCGCTTCACAGCGTCGGTTCCGGCGCGACAAGGCACATGCTAGCAAACCCGCGGGGCCTCATGTTCAAGCAGACATGTAGTGGCCGGATGCTTGCTCAGCCACAAGCGAAAGTAGTCTTGGCGTCGCTAGCATTGGGAACGAGGTTGACTGCCTCGGCCGGGAGAAGTAATTACTCCCATTCCCGTGTCTCCTATTCCCCCGTTTGTTTGCGCACTTTGCGCGAGGCATCTCGTGTTCCGTCGACTATCCGTGATTGTCTTGCTTGTGGCAGGTGGGTTGGTTTTCGCCTGCCCAGCTCGCGCGCAGCGTGTGCAGTTTCCGTCGGCGGCACCGAACTTCAACCCGCCGCCTACACCTAGTAATGTGTTGCCCAGCTTCGATCCTTATGGGAACCCATTGCTAGGCACGCCTCCGGCAGACTTGCCGTACAGTGTGTCGCCCCAGTACGGGCAGCCCTCGCCACAGCTCGTCCAACCGGCTCCCCAGTATGGACAGGCTGCTCCGCAGTATGGCCAGTCGGTCGTGCCACCACAGTTCGGTCAATCGGTGCTTCCCCCAGCTGGACAGGTCGGCGCGGCCGCAACGCCACAAAGTGGTTGGTCGCTCTTCCCGAATGGGTTTCCCTTCCAGTGGGAATCGGGGACGTATCAGTATCAGAATTCCGACGGCCGGGTCGAACGACTCCAACGCTTTCTGCAGCAGATTAGTTTTGAGCACACGTGGCTCTTCACGGAAGACGGTGCAGACGATCTGGGAATCAACCGTACGGAGCTTGCCGCGACATTTGGAGTGCCGATTTTTTACAATCCGGACACGCCCTTGCTGCTGACCCCTGGCTTTGCATTCAACTGGTTCGATGGTCCTTATACGCCACCGACGCCGATGCCGCCTCCCGTACCGCCAGCTCCCATGCCACCCGATTTACCACCGCAAGTATTCGATGCCTATCTCGATGCCGCTTGGCATCCGCGGCTGACCGATTGGCTCCACGCCGACCTCGGTCTACGCACCGGGATTTACTCGGACTTCCATGAACTCAATGGCGACTCACTCCGCATCTTGGGACGCGGCTTGGGTGTGCTGGCATTTTCACCCCAGTTCGATATTTTGGTAGGTGCTTGGTATTTGGATCGCAATCGGATCAAAGTGCTTCCCGCGGGGGGCGTTCATTGGCGACCCAACGGGCTGTGGGACTTCTATCTGGTCTTTCCCAACCCCAAGATTCGTCGCCGGTCGATCAATGTGGGTAGCAGCCAGTGGTGGATTTACTTCGCTGGCGAGTACGGCGGTGGACGGTGGACCGTCGAACGCATTGGCGGAGTGTCCGACGACATCGACTACAACGATGTGCGCATCATCTACGGCCTGGAATGGGAAACTCAAACTCAGGCCCACGGTCATATCGAAATTGGCTATGTCCTTGATCGCGAAATAATTTTCACTGACACCGATACCCGAAGCTTGGAACTTGATGACACATTCATGGTCCGAGCGGGCATCGATTTTTGAGGCATCCCTGCTTGCACGCACTCGATCCACAGAGAACGGGCGGCCTACATGTCGCCGCGATTTTGCTTGTCCTCCTGTGCGGTGCAGCTGCTCGCTCCAACCAAGCACTAGCTCAACGAACCATCGCCCCACCGATTTACGGTGGGCAGATCGTTGAAGAATTGGTGCCCTTTGAAGCGGATGCCTTGGCCCCAGAGTTGAACGACACGACTCCGATCTTCCTCGACGAATGCCAAGAGTTCTGTGAGCTAGGTCCCTCGTCCGCTGATTCCAATTCATCTGCGGTGAGAGATGCCGGCGCAATGCCTGCAGGGTTTCGCAAGGGCTTCTTCCAAAAGGTGTTCGCCAACGGCACCTACATTCCACGTCTGGAAAACGACAGCCTCGGGTTCCACGACCTCGAGATGGGTATGGTCTTCGCCGTGCCCTTCTTTCGCGTGACCGCGCCATTGTTGATTACACCGCGCTTTGCGGTGCATTATCTGGATGGTCCTGTCGCACCCGACCTACCACCACGAGTTTACGACTCCGAGGTCTCGTTTCGCCACTTGCGCAAATTCGGCAACGGCCCCTGGGCGATGAATGCCGCGGTGACACTAGGCCACTACAGTGATTTTGAGAAAGGCGACGCCGATGCATTCCGTGTAACGGGCCAAGCTTTTGCGGTCTACGAGTCGTCGCCCGCAATGAAGTGGGTATTTGGCGTGGTGTATCTCAACCGCCGCGATCTGTCGGTCATTCCCGCGGCGGGCTTCATTTACGAACCCACGCCCAACGTGAAATACGAGGCAATTATGCCACGCCCGCGGGTCTCCTGGCGTCTGTCAGGCCAAGGGAGCAACAGCGAACGCAGACTCTACCTAGGCGGCGAATTCGGCGGCGGCATCTGGTCGATCCAGCGCACTGACACGCTGATGCAAGACCTGCTCACTTACAACGATTACCGCGTACTCATCGGCATCGAAAGCAAGGGCCAAATGGGTCTGAGCCGCCGACTGGAGGCGGGTTACGTCTTCGGCCGCGAACTGGAGTTCGACTCCGCGACGCCGAACGTGCGGCTGGATGATTCGTTGTTTGTCCGCGCGGGGGTGACTTACTAGGAGGAGAAGCTAGCCACGGATTGAAGACGGAAGAAACACGGCTGAAGCTTGAGTCCCCCCAACTGGCAAACTTTCCGTGTTCAATCCGTGTTTCATCCGTGGCTCCAAGCACGACAGTCAAAAGAGCAGCCACGGATTGAACACAGAAGAAACACGGATTCGTCCGACTGAGTTTCAAAAGACCATACGTTTGAATTCGACTTTTGTGCGTCCAAAATTAATGAGTAACCCAACTTTGATGTTGGTAGCTTTGAGTTCATTGAGAAGCTGTGGCTCATCTTCAGAGTGGTATTCCTTAGCCACCTTCAGCTCGACGATCACGCGCTCCTCGACAAAGATATCCGCAAAGTAGTCACCTACATTTACATCCTTGTAGTTTACCCGGATGGGACTTTCGATTCTCGCATCCAACCCACGCGAAATCAGTTCTACTTGCAAAGCTTTCTTGTAGACTTTTTCAAGAAATCCGTAGCCCAAGATGCGATAGACTTCAAAGGCTGAGCCAATGATTTGCTCTGTAATTTCTTCGTGTTGTAATGGCAAGGCGGGAGACCTCCATGACTAGCACAAGAATCAACACATCCCTCCGTGTTTCATCCGTGGCGATGGCCAGGACAAAATCATAAAAAGCCACGGATTGAAGACGGAAGAAACACGGCTGAAGCTTGAGTCCCCCCAACTGGCAAACTTTCAGTGTTCAATCCGTGTTTCATCCGTGGCGAAAACTATCTGCTCATCGCACGCTGGATCGCCGCGCCCATGTCGGCGGGGCTTTGGGCGACTTCAATGTTGGCGTCTTGGAGGGCGGCGATTTTTTCTTCGGCGGTGCCTTTGCCGCCGGAGATGATCGCGCCGGCGTGGCCCATGCGTTTGCCGGGAGGGGCGGTGCGGCCGGCGATGAATGCGGCGACTGGCTTGGTGACGTTTTCCTTCACGAAGGCGGCGGCTTCTTCCTCGGCCGTGCCGCCGATCTCGCCGATCATGATGATCGCTTCGGTCGCATCGTCCTCCTGATACATCTTGAACAAGTCAATGAACGAAGTGCCAACAATGGGGTCGCCGCCCAAGCCGACGCAAGTCGTCTGACCGAGTCCGACTTCCGAGAGTTGCCACACGGCTTCGTAGGTGAGCGTACCGCTGCGGCTCATCACACCGACCGTTCCCTTCTTATGAATGTAGCCGGGCATGATGCCAATTTTACATTCGTCGGAAGTGATCACGCCGGGACAATTAGGTCCTATGAGTTGGCAATCCATGTCTTTGATCTTGTCGTAGACGCGCACCATGTCGAGCACCGGCACGCCCTCGGTGATTGCCACAATCGTTTTGATACCCGCATCGGCCGCTTCGATGATGGCGTCCTTGGTGAACGCCGGCGGCACAAAGATCATGCTCGCGTCGACGCCCTGTTTTTCGACAGCTTCGGCGACCGTGTCGTAAACCGGCACACCGAGTACCTCCTGCCCGCCCTTACCGGGGGTAACACCGCATAGCAACTTGGTACCGTAGTCGATGCAGTTCTTACTATGAAATTCGCCAGCACGGCCTGTAATGCCCTGGCATACGACTCTTGTGTGTTTGTTGACCAGAATGCTCATATTCAATCGATCTCTTGAAACTTGAACCACAAAGTCACGAAGAGCACCAAGGAAAAGAAGCCCATGCTTCTTCGTGTCCTTAGTGTTCTTCGTGGTAAATTTCTACGAGGCAGCTGCCACTACTTTGTTCGCGGCGTCGGTCAAATCCTCGGCGGCGATGATGTCCACATCGCTTTCGGCCAGTATCCTGCGGCCTTCTTTGACTTCGGTGCCTTCCAGCCTGACGACCAGCGGCACGTTGAAACCGACTTGCTTGTAGGCGGCGACAACGGCTTCGGCGATTGTGGTGCAACGCATGATACCGCCGAAGATGTTTACCAGCACGGCTTTCACGTTCTTGTCGCTGAGCAAAATGCGAAACGCCTCGGTGACTTGTTCCGTTTTCGCACCGCCGCCAACGTCGAGGAAGTTCGCTGGCTCGCCGCCGTGGAGTTTGATGATGTCCATGGTGCTCATCGCGAGGCCGGCGCCGTTGACCAGGCAGCCAATGTTGCCGTCGAGCTGCACGTAGCTGAGCCCTGCCTCGCCGGCGCGAACTTCCGCGGGGTCTTCCTCGCTGAGGTCGCGCAGTTCGGCGAGCTCCTTGTGGCGGAACAGGGCGTTGTCATCAAAGTTAATTTTCGCATCGAGCGCGATGATGTCGCCGCTGCCGGTGACGACCAGTGGGTTGATCTCAGCAATCGAGCAGTCGAGATCAACAAACAGCTTGCACAGTGCCTTCATGAACTTGTCGGCCGATTGCACCGAGCCGCCCGTGATGTCGAGCTGCTTGCAGAGCGACTCGACTTGCGCGGTTTGCAACCCCTGATCGGGATGAAAATGCTCTTTGAGAATTTTCTCGGGGGTGGTGGCAGCGACTTCTTCGATGTTGACGCCGCCCTCGCTGGAGACCATCAACACCGGCATGCCACAAGCGCGATCAATGACGATGCCGAGGTAGAGTTCACGAGCAATGTCGCAGCCAGCCTCGACGAGCACCTGTTGCACTTTCTTACCTGCGGGGCCGGTTTGTATGGTCACCAGCTCGTTGCCGAGCAGACTCTCTGCGACAAGCTTGGCTTCTTCCGCCGATTTCACCAGCTGCACACCGCGCTGCTCAGGGTTCGACTTGATCGTGCCCTTGCCTCGCCCACCAGCGTGGATCTGCGCCTTGACCACAGCGATACTGCCGCCCAGTTTCTTGTATGCGTCCGCAGCGTCGGCGCCTGAACGGGCCACGATGCTCTCGGGCACGGCGATGTTGGCTTGGCGAAGCAGTTGTTTCGCCTGGTACTCGTGTATTTTCATGGGAACTCGGAGGGCAACGGGGAAGACGTATTTCTGTCGCAGGTGTGGAGTATAGCGCTGCCCTACAAGCAGGGTCAACGGGGCAAGGCCCAGCAATAGCCTGTACATGAGCCAGTCTTCCTTCCAAAGGAGGGGAAATTTCGTTTTGTCATTCGATTGTGGTAAGATTCCGCGGTTCGCTTGGAGGCCCAGCTCGACTGCCGCTCATTGCATGAGGCGCAACCGCTTGTCCTTTCCTGGGGGGATTCTTGCATGCGATTTAGAAACCACGTGCGCCAAACTTTTTCTAATTTCGTGCCCTCGATGTTCTTCGTCTGCCTGCTACTTCACTCAGAGCTTGCAAAGGCGCAGGTCACCGAGTGGATTGGCACGACTGGCAATTGGACCGAGGCGGCCAATTGGGACAATGGCGTGCCCACGCCGGACATGTCTGCCGCCAACATCGCCAACGGTGGCACCGCACAAATCTCGTCTCCGGTCGAAGCGAATAACGTGACACTGGCAAATTTCGTGGGAACCTCCTCTGGTAGTTTGGAAGTCTTGGCCGGCGGTGACGCGACCTTCGCAGGTCTCTTGCTCGGTGGAGCCGGAGTGGGAAAACTACGCATCGAAGGGGGAGGAACTGTAGCAGTCGGCGAAGTCTCCGCGGGATCGCGCGTACGTGGCCAAGGAGAGCTCGTCGTAAGCGGTGCAGGATCGAGCCTCTCCTCGACCGGTCGGATTTGGATCGCCACGACCTTCTTTGGTACGGCCAACGTGCGTATCGAAGACGGAGGAACGCTTACCAGCCCCAACAGTCGAATCGGACTGGTCGACAGATCCACTGGCACGGTCATCGTCGATGGAACGGGCTCGATCTGGAAAGGTGGTAGTCTCGTTGTCGGCGACTCTGGCACGGGAAGTGTCACTGTTCGAAATGGAGGGCGAGTGGTCGCCGATCTCCTAGTAGGTAACGTTCGTACTGGGCCACTAGACGGCATGTTTTTCGGTACAGGCGATGTCACTGTCACTGGCACGGGTTCGAGTTTGTCAGCAACCAACAGTCTGTTAGTTGGCCCGCTTGGCACAGGTACGCTTTCGGTGCTGGATGGTGCAATCGTGGAGTCGGCTAGCCACGTCCTAGCGGGATCGTCCAGTGTTAACAACAATCCATATGTCAGCCAGGGGACGATCAATGTCGACGGCGCCGGTTCCACGTTAATCTCCACCGGCATGACAATGATTGGCAAAAGGGGCCACGGCACGCTCCAGATTACCAACGGAGGTAAAGTCCAGAACACCGAGCAAGGCATTGTGGGAGGCTCTCGCGCCAGTTCCGCGCTGGTCGACGGCCCCAACTCCAGTTGGGAAAACCAGACCGAGTTATTTGTTGACAATGGAACGCTCGATGTGCGTAATGGCGGTACGGTCACCAGCGCGGACGTCAGGATTTCAACCTTAGGAGCAGGTGCCGTTGCGACGGTCGCCGGGCAAGATTCCACGTGGGCCAATAGTGGCACTTTTCAGATCGGGGCTGCGGGAGAGCTTGTCGTCGAGCAGGGCGGCTCCGTCACGAGCGATAGTGGGTTCCTAGTTGGAATGCCGTTGCGAGATGAACCAACTGCAGTGGTGAAAGATGCCGGCTCTTTACTCGCGTTTGACAACGGACTCTCGATAGCCGCTAACGGCGAGCCTAGCACGGTATCGCTTCGCGACGGCGCCACATTGCGAGTAGGTAGCACTGGCGAGGGCACGATCTCGCTGGGCATCACGGACTTCAGCCTGGGCACCTTGTTACTTGGCGCTGGGGGCGAAATCGGTGCGTTGGACGCTGGGGAAATTCGCGGAGAGGTGGGCGGGGGACAAATCGTCGTCAATCATGACCGCCCATTGTTCGACTTGCAGCCGAGTCTGAACGAAAACGTCAGTTTGGTACTCGTGGGCCCTGGCACCACTCGGATGTCGGGGCAGCACAACTATTCGGGGCAGACTAACATCGCCGCGGGAACGTTGGTGTTTGAAGGCGAGCAAGCGGGTAGCGGTGCAGTGGTCATCGCCAGCGGTGCAACGCTGCGCGCCGTGGGTCGGATCAATGGCAATGTGGACGTCATGGGGAGTCTCGACGTGGGGCCGGATGTTGGCACTCTCATCGCGGATCGCGACGTCAGCTTCGCTGAATTTGCAGGCGCTCAGTTTAAATTGCGCGGCACGACCGCCGGAAGTGAATTCGATCAACTAACGATTGGCGGCTCCGCCATGCTCGGCGGCGAGCTGTTGGTTGTCGCACCGACGTCCGACTTTTTCGCCCTCGGGCAGCAGTACCCAATTATCGAGGTCGGCAACGAGCGCACGGGCATCTTTCGAGACTTGCCTGAGAATGCGATCGTCGGCACTTTCGGTGGCTTGGACTTGCGCATCACCTACGCTGGTGGGGATGGGAACGATGTGGTGCTTTTCACCCAGAACCCCATTCCCGAGCCCACAACCCAGATGCTCACGCTCGTGGCACTCATCGCCAGACTCCCGCGTCGATCAATTGCTTGATTGTCGCCTCAGCCCAACCGCGGTTAGCCGCCGGGCTGGCGGGGCTGGGGTGAAGGATGCGAGTGACCTGCACGCTGCTGTCGCCGACGACGCGCTGCAAACATTTTTCCGCATACACGCCGATGCCGACCGCCCACTCGGGCTGCATCGCCGCGAGTAACGACTGGAGATGTGCATCGCAGGCGGCGTCAAGTGGCTCACGTTCCGCAGCGGGCAACTTGTCCGGCGTGCGGTTTTTGCCGCTGGCCTCCATGAACACCAACGGGCAGTAGTTGGCGATGAAGTGCTCGGCGAAGAAGGCGTCGGCCGAAGCATACCTTTCACGGAACAAGCCCCACAATCGCTGGCCAGAGACTTCGCTCCGCTGGCAGGCCAAACCTTCGACGGGACGCTTGGGGTGTTCCTGCTTAGGTTTTTTTATGTTCGCCTCGATGCCGAGCCATTCGCGGACCGCGACGACCTGGCCGAAGGGCACGCCGGTCTGCGCCATCCCCCACGGCCCGGGGTTCATTCCTAGAAACAACACTCGCGTCGTCGGCGTGAGTCGCCGAAGATATTGCTCGTGGGCTGCCCAGGCGTACTTCAATGGGTTGTAGACGTGCGTGACCGGTTCGGCGAAGTGCAGCTTGTCGACAGCCCGTGCTAAGCCGCGGGCGGCGGTAATTGCCTGCTTTGAGATTGACATGGTGGGCAGTGTTGTGCAAAAGGAACGGTTTGGCAAGCAGGAGGTCTGAAGGGGAAAGAGGGAATCGCCGAGGAGCCGCCCTTGCCCAAACCCAGTGCTGGCAGTAGGTTATTGACTTGGCCATCTGATTGTGAAAAAATTCACAAGCCCTGTTTGTTGAGCCTTCCCCACCTGTTGAAGCGGGCTTTGCCCGGTCATCTGCCATCCCATGACAAGCGTCACTCGAATTACGAAAGGGCTCGACCTGCCGATCGCGGGGGAGCCGAAGCAGGCCGTTTCTGAGGGGCCTGACGTGAAACAGGTGGCCTTGTTGGGCGAGGATTACATTGGCATGAAGCCGACCATGAACGTCGCTGAGGGGGACCGCGTCAAACTGGGCCAAGTGGTATTCACTGACAAGAAGAACCCGGGGGTCCAGTTCACAGCCCCGGCCAGCGGTACCGTTTCGTCTATCAACCGCGGTGCGAAGCGGAAGTTCGAGTCACTCGTCATCGAAATCGACTACGACGCAGAAAAGCGTGGTGAGCAAGAAACGTTCAACAAGTACCCCGACCACAATTTGGCGAAACTCGACCGTCGGGATGTTTGCGAGCAGCTGGTCACCACAGGATTGTGGACGGCACTGCGAACACGTCCTTACAGCAAAATCCCGGCACTCGACATGGTGCCCACCGCACTTTTCGTAACCGCGATGGACACGAATCCGCTGGCCGCCGATCCTGCGGTGGTGGTAGAAAAATACTCCGCTCAGTTCATCGCCGGACTTGAAGTACTCAGCACGCTCACTGATGGCCACTTGCAAGTCTGCCGCAAGGCGGGGTCCAACATCCCCGGCGAAGGCAACACGCCCGCCGTGTTCCACGCATTTGATGGCCCTCACCCCGCGGGGTTGCCTGGCACTCACATCCACTTCTTGCGCCCCGTGAGCCACGAACACTCCGTGTGGTATATCGGTTATCAAGATGTGATCGCAGCTGGCCACTTGTTCTTGACGGGCGAACTTTGGACTGAGCGTGTGGTCGCCTTGGGCGGACCGGTGGTAACCGAGCCTCGCCTGCTGCGAACGCGTCTGGGCGCATCCCTCACCGAGCTAAGCGAAGGCCAGTATCAAACCGGCGCACAACAAGGGGTACGGATCATTTCGGGCTCAGTCTTGTCTGGCCGTCGCAGTGCACCCCCAGCGGACTTTTTGGGACGCTACCACAACCAAATTTCCCTCCTCGCCGAAGGGGGTGAGCGCCAGTTTCTTGGTTGGGCGATGCCAGGCAAGGACACTTTTTCCATACGCAACGTGTTCGCGTCTGCTTGGAGTGCCACAGCCAACGAACCGCAGAGGTTCAAATTCAACACCAGCACTGAAGGCAGCCCGCGGGCGATTATTCCCATCGGCATGTACGAAGACGTGATGCCGCTGGATATAGTCGCCACGCCCTTGCTTAAGGCACTGACGAGTCAAGACACCGAGTTTGCCCAGCAGTTGGGCGTATTGGAACTCGACGAAGAAGACCTCGCACTCTGCACCTACGTCTGTCCCGGCAAACACGACTACGGCCCGATGCTGCGTGAGAGTTTGACGACGATTGAACACGAAGGATAACTCAGTGTTACGGAAATTTCTCGACCGCCTGCATCCGATGTTCGTCAAGGATGGGAAGCTGGAAAAGCTTTACCCCTTGTACGAAGCGCTCGATACGTTTCTGTACACGCCGAGCGACACGACCCGCGCCCCGGCGCACGTGCGCGACGGAATGAACCTCAAGCGGATGATGTCGCTGGTCGTGGTGGCGCTCGCCCCCTGCTTCTTCATGGCGATGCATAACACGGGCTACCAAGCGAACTACGCGGTTGCCAACGGCCTAGGAACGCAGTTGGACACCTGGCGCGAGCCAATCCTCGGCACGCTCGGTCTGGGTCACGACCCCGGCAGTTTTCTCGACAACTTCATCCTTGGCGCGCTCTACTTTCTGCCCGTGTATCTCGTGACGATGACCGTGGGCGGGCTGTGGGAAGTGCTTTTTGCCACGGTTCGTGGACACGAAGTGAACGAAGGGTTCTTAGTGACCGGAGCGCTGTTTCCGCTCACCCTGCCACCGACGATTCCCCTTTGGCAAGTCGCGATTGGCATCTCATTCGGTGTAGTGATCGGCAAAGAAATCTTCGGCGGTACGGGCAAGAACTTCCTCAACCCGGCGCTCACCGCGCGGGCCTTTCTGTATTTCGC
The DNA here is from genome assembly GCA_965230685.1 of Bythopirellula sp. Classification (GTDB taxonomy): domain Bacteria; phylum Planctomycetota; class Planctomycetia; order Pirellulales; family Lacipirellulaceae; genus Bythopirellula. The sequence continues at coordinate 4,416,155 of CBDDLO010000002.1, read as the reverse complement.
GTACGCTTCGGAAATCTCTAGCGAAACCAATCGCTGGGGCGAGGGCGTTTGGGCCGCCGCGGATGGCATCACGGGGCCCACACCTTTGGGGGCTATGGCTGCGGCAGATCCCGCGACCGCCTCGGTTTCCGCGTTGACGGATCTCAGTTGGTGGGATTGTTTCTGGGGCTATACGCAAGGCTCAATGGGCGAAACCTCGACGTTCGCCTGCCTGTTGGGCGCGGCGCTGTTGATCGCCGTGGGCATTGGCTCGTGGCGAATTATGGTGGGCTGCGTTGTCGGTCTGCTCGCCATGTCCGCGTTGCTCTATGCGAGCAGCGGCAGTAGCGACAACCCGATGACGTACCTCGCGCCGCACTGGCATCTGGTCATTGGCGGGTTTGCGTTCGGTGCGGTATTTATGGCCACCGATCCCGTCTCTGCGGCGATGACCGATACGGGTCGCTGGATCTACGGCATTCTCATTGGTGTGATGACCGTGCTGGTCCGCGCGATCAATCCAGCGTTTCCCGAAGGGATCATGCTGGCCATCTTGTTCGGCAATGTGATGGCACCGTTGATCGACTACTTCGTCATCCAAGCCAACATCGCCAGAAGGGTGGCTCGCTATGAAGCCTGATAGCATTGGCCGAACGTTGTTGGTCGCGCTAGTGTTGTGCGTCGTTTGTTCGGTGTTGGTCTCGAGCGCGGCGGTTCTCTTGCGTCCCTTGCAAGAGGCCAACAAGAAGCTTGACCAACAACGAAACGTACTGGCCGCCGCAGGCGAAGCGGTCGCCGATATGTCGGACGAAGAGATCGTCTCGATGTTCAACGACGAGAGCAAGGTTCGCCGAGTGCTAGTTGATCTCAGCAGTGGCAAGGTGGTTGAGGAGGAAGCCGCGAAGGAAGCCGGTATCGACGTCGCCACGTACGAACCTCGCAAAGCTGCGAGCAGCAACGAACTCAGCGAGCGAGTCCAGGCCGACGGTGGCCCAACGCCAGGAGTCTCCCGCCGCGAACAGTATGCCTTCGTTTACCAAATTATGAACGGAGAAACCGTCAAAAAATATGTGCTACCCGTGTACGGCAAAGGCCTGTGGTCGACACTGTACGGCTTCCTCGCTTTGGAGGGAGATACACGGACGGTCGCGGGGATCACTTTCTATGAGCATAAAGAAACTCCCGGCCTTGGTGGCGAGGTTGACAATCCTAGCTGGAAAGCCAAGTGGGATGAAAAGGTGCTCTTCGACGACGACTGGAACGTCGAATTTCAGGTCATCAAGGGCAATGTGGACCCCAATTCACCACAGGCGAGTCATCAGATTGATGGACTTTCCGGCGCAACGATCACTTCGCGCGGTGTGTCGAACCTCGTCCAATACTGGGTAGGCCCCGACGGGTTCGGCAAGTACCTCGAACTGCAACGCAACCCATAACTCACAAGATTTGCTATGGCTGAAGCGAAATACAAAGATGTTCTGCTTGATCCGTTGGTGAACAACAACCCGATCGCGCTGCAGGTACTCGGGATTTGCTCCGCTCTTGCGGTGACGACGCAGTTAAAAACTTCGATCATCATGGCGATCGCGGTGACGGTCGTCTTGGGATTCTCGAATGCTGCGGTAAGCTCGATCCGCGCGTACATTCCCAGCAGCATCCGCATCATCGTGCAGATGACGATTATCTCGTCGCTCGTGATTGTCGTCGATCAGTTCCTGCAAGCATTCGCCCCCGCGGCGAGCAAGACGATGAGCGTATTTGTTGGCCTGATTATCACAAACTGCATCGTAATGGGTCGTGCAGAGGCATTTGCTATGAAAAACCCGCCGCTCATTAGTGCCCTCGACGGTATTGGAAACGCCTTGGGCTACAGCTTGATTCTGATAATTGTCGGCTTCTTTCGTGAACTCTTCGGCTCGGGCAAGCTGCTCGGATACACTGTGATGCCAGTGCACAGCGAGGGCGGTTGGTATGTGCCCAACGGACTGATGTTGCTTCCCCCGAGTGCGTTTTTCCTGATTGGTTTTTTCATCTGGGCGGTGCGCACATGGAAGCCTGAACAAGTCGAAGCGGAGGCATAGCGATGGGTCACTATCTCAACATTTTTTTGAACGCCGTGTTCATTGAGAACCTCGCACTCGCCTTCTTCCTCGGCATGTGTACGTTCCTGGCAGTGTCGAAGAACGTAAAGACCGCCATCGGCTTAGGCTTGGCAGTGATCGTGATCATGGGGATCACAATTCCGGCGAACAACCTGCTTCTGCAGAACTTACTCAAAGAGGGGTCTCTGTCTCGCTGGTTTGGGAGCGAGTTTTCGCAAGTCAATTTGGAATTCCTCTCGCTCATCACATTCATCGGCACGATCGCCGCGATGGTGCAGATTCTTGAGATGACGCTCGACCGATTCTTCCCCCCGCTCTACAACGCGCTCGGCATTTTCTTGCCGCTGATTACGGTAAATTGTGCCATCCTCGGTGGTTCGCTGTTCATGCAAGAACGCGATTACAATTTTCCCGAAAGTGTTGTTTATGGATTGGGCTCGGGCTTCGGCTGGGCGCTGGCTATTGCGGCGCTGGCCGGGATCCGCGAGAAGCTGCGTTACAGCGATGTGCCCGACGGGCTGAAGGGTTTAGGCATCACGTTCATGACTGTTGGGCTAATGGCGCTGGCGTTCATGTGCTTTGGGGGCATCGACCTCTCTGAAGAAGCCGCCCAGTCGGCAGATCCTCTCGCGGCCATCGGCATGCAGGACGAAACGCCCGCTGTTGAGGCGACAACACCATCTGATACGGACCCAACTGAATAACCCGTTGTTGGCGGGGGAACAAACATGAGCGGAATGACAATTTTTCTCGGCGTGGGTATGTTCACCCTGGTGGTGCTCGCGCTGGTGATGATTATTCTCTTTGCCAAATCGCTGTTGGTGGCGAGCGGCAATGTAAAAATCGAAGTCAACGGCCAGAAGACCTTGCAAGTTCCCGCCGGCGGTAAGCTGCTGGGGGCATTGTCCGACGCGGGGATTTTTGTTTCGTCCGCCTGTGGCGGGGGCGGTACCTGTGCACAGTGCGAAGTGAAAGTCCTCGAAGGGGGCGGCGACATCTTACCGACAGAGAAATCGCACATCACCAACAAAGAAGCCCGCGAAGGCTGTCGGCTTTCTTGCCAGGTCGCCGTGAAGCAGGACATGCAAATCGAAGTCCCGCCCGAGGCCTTTGAAACCAAGAAGTGGAAATGCAAGGTCAAGTCGAACCACAACGTTGCGACCTTCATCAAAGAGTTTGTCCTGGAATTGCCCGAAGGTGAGGAGGTCGACTTCAAGGCGGGCGGCTACATTCAAATCGAATGCCCACCGCACAAGGTGGCTTACAAGGATTTCGATATTGAAGAGGAGTACCACGGCGACTGGGATAAGTTCGACGTTTGGCGGTATGTTTCCGAGGTCGACGAACCCGTTGTCCGGGCTTACTCGATGGCGAACTACCCGGGGGAGAAGGGCATCATCATGCTCAACGTCCGCGTAGCAAGCCCCCCACCTCGCGCCCCAGAAGATACTCCGCCGGGGAAAATGTCGTCCTACATCTTTGGGCTCAAACCGGGCGATGAAGTCACAATCTCTGGACCCTACGGCGAATTCTTCATCAAAGACACTGACGCCGAGATGGTCTACATCGGCGGCGGTGCGGGCATGGCTCCGCTGAGGAGCCACATCTTCGAGTTGTTCAAAAACCTCAAGACCGGTCGCAAAGTGACTTACTGGTACGGCGGTCGCAGCTTGCGAGAGTTGTTCTACATCGACCACTTCCGCGAAATTGAGAAAGAGTTCCCCAACTTCAAATTCCATATCGCGCTCTCCGACCCGCAGCCCGAAGACAACTGGGAAGGCTATACCGGCTTCATCCACCAAGTGCTCCTGGACAACTATCTCAAAGACCACCCGGCGCCTGAAGACATCGAATACTACATCTGCGGCCCGCCCATGATGAACTCCGCCGTATTCAAGATGCTTGATGACCTGGGCGTGGAGAAAGAAAACATCGCGTACGATGATTTCGGTGGGTAAGAAAAAGACGAGCGCGATAGCGTGGTCTTTCGCAATACTCGCCCTTGTCTTTGTCCTGGGGAATCTAACGGGTCTCTTGCTGCCAGCTTGGCAAGCCAAGCTAAATGCAGATATCACTGTAGACTTTTTCGGTAGGACGATGGGCACGACCTACACGGTAAAGGCTTCATGGGGAACGCGTACCGTTTCTCAAGAGCAGGTCGATCGCGTACTGGAAAAGATCAACCAGCAAATGTCGACCTACCTGCCCGATTCTGAATTGTCTCGCTTCAATGCAGCTCCAACACTTGAGTGGTTTGCTGTTTCGCCGGAGACCGCGTTTGTGACGAGCGAAGCGCTAAGATTCCACAAAGAAACAGCAGGGACCTTGGATGTGACGGTAGGTCCGTTGGTGAAGCTGTGGGACTTCGGTCCGGGCAGGCACGCCATCGGTGCTGTGCTCGAAGCGCCTATTGCGGATGCACTGGCTGAGGCACAAACCAAAGTCGGTGGACAGCATTTAGAAGTGCGACGCGAACCTCCAGCGCTCCGCAAATCCATCGCCAAATTAGAAGTTGACCTCTCGTCAATCGCCAAAGGCTACGCCGTCGACGCGGTAGCAGAGTTACTTGAATCAAGCGGCTATGAAGGTTACATGATTGAAATCGGCGGCGAGGTGCGCACCCGAGGTACACGCGCTGACGGCAAGCTCTGGCGGATTGGCATCGAGAGTCCAGCCGCCAAGAAGCGAAAAATTCAACGCGTCATCGCTCTCGACAATCAAGCACTGGCCACATCGGGCGACTATCGCAATTTCCGTACGTTCCATGGCAAAAAAGTCAGCCATATTATCAAGCCTAGTTCAGGCCGCCCCCTGCCCTTTCGCGGTTGGTCCGTAACGCTGCTCGCTGACACTTGCCTGGAAGCCGATGCCCTCGCCACGGCGCTGTTGGTCATGGGCGAGGAGCTCGGGTATGATTGGTGTGTGGAACACGACGTGGCGGCGCTGTTTTTGATTCGCGAGGACGATCAGGTGCGCGAAGTGGCGACGCCCCAGTTTCAAGCACGGACCGAAAAAGACTCAGCGAGGTAAACGCATGTGGCAAACCTTCCTTCTCACTGGTGTTGCGTTCGCGTTGGTCATGGCGGGGATGGCCGTGGGGGTGATCCTCAGCAATCGCCGCCTCAAAGGCAGTTGTGGTGGGCTGGCGAACATGAAAGATGCGCGAGGTAACACCATTTGCGACGCCTGCACCAACCCCTCGCCAGACTGCACAGGCGAAACCAACGAAGGTCCCGCGGCAGTTCAGGGCTCTGACTGAACCAGGCCACGGTACAGCACAATGCCGGCGAACTCTTGCACTTTCTCGATATCGTCTCGCCGCCGCAGTCGAGTGAGAATGTCTCCGTCGGGATCGCCGTGGAACTCCCTGGTGTAAACCAACCAATAGGATACGCCGGACTGCAAGTTCTCGGCGAGTGCCTTCTCGGCCAACGATACTAAGCCTTGTGAGTCTGACAACTCGGCGACGTCGTCCACCTTCGGCAGTTCCAGCACTTCCCACTCGCCCGGCAAATAGTAGGGAATCAGCGGCGCCATGTAGTTCGATATCACGAACACTGGGGCACGCTGCGTCGGCTTCTGCTGAAGAAAATCTCCCAGGCTACGTACATCTTCGTTTTGATGCTCGGCAACGCAGTGGCGATTATAAATCGCCATGCAGGAGACCAACATGAGTAGCAGGAGAGAAGAACGAATGACCCAAGAACGGGGCGCTTGAACAGCTCCCGCTGCCAGCACAGCAAGCAGCGGAAACAGACTCCATACCACAAAGCGTGGATTGAACGTCACGTTGGCCACTAACCCCAACAGCCCCACGAGCAATACCGGTACGACGGCGAGTACCAGAAAGACGCTGAGCAGCCGTCGCTTGTGCAGGTACACGGCTCCCATGAAACCGAGCCCCAAAAAGATTGCACCCACCGCCGTAGCGATTGGTAGCGCGGCAGCGAGCGCCTGTTTGCGGTCCAGCATCTGCAACTCACGTTTGGAGGGGCCAATCGAATAGCCCGTGAGCATCGAGACGTAGGTGTACCCCAGCGAGCTGACATCCAGGGGTCGCGATTCGCGCAGGCTCTTTTGAAAGTGCAAGTCTTCGCCGACGAAGGCAATGAGCGGCAAAGCGAGTACGCCGATGCAGACGTTAGTTGCCCACCACTGTCGACTCCACCTCCAGCCATACGCCCAACACGCTAGAGTCAACGACAGCACGGCGAGAAAAACTGCGAAATAGTAGTGTGTGTACAGTCCGCCCAGTGCGCTCACGGCGAACCAGGCCCAGTCGCGCATACGCTCCGACCGAACGGCCACCGCAAGGGTGCCGATTGCCAACGCCGTCCAAAACATCAGCAGCCCATAGGAGCGGATGTACTGCGAGTAGTAAATGTGCAGCGGCGAAAAAGCCAGTAACACGGCAGTAGTAGTCGCCAGTGCGTAGCCGAATGCGCGCGACCAAAGCAACGAAACCGCGCCAACGGTAGCTACACCAATGAATGCAGAGAACCAACGACCGGCGTGTTCGCCCGGGTAAACCTTCAACCAGGTTTTGAGCAACCACGGGTAGAGCGGCGGCATCGAATCAGCCGCAAACGCTGCCTCGCCATAGGTCTTGTGTGTGATTTGCAGCTCAGAGAATTCATCGACGTCGAGCGATTGCGCCGAGAGGTTCCACGCGCGTAATGCGAATGCCCCCAACAACAACACGGCAAAGACAACGCCTTGGGTTTTCAACTAACTCTCTCGACCAGCGGTCGTTAGCACCGCTTCAGTTGATTCGGTTATGGGCGTCTCAGGCAGCACGTCACCTTGCGACGAAGGCCGCTCGGAACGATGGGTCGCGGCATGTTCGTCCATCGTGACCACATTGAACTTGTTATCGTAAAGCGTCAAGAGCTTTACTAAGAAAGCCAGCTTGATATTGCCGCGAGACTTCATCCCTGGGAAGAAAGCCAAGTCCTGTTCGTCGTCGCTTCCCAAGAAATCGAGTGGGTGGAGCAGCAGCGACGGTTCGATCTTCAGCCATTGGCAAAGTCGCAAAGCGGTGCGGAAGTAGGCCATCGCCAGTCCCGGCGAGAACTCGCGCAAGTACATCAAGTAACTCGTATGAATGGGGAACTTCAACAGCGGCATTGTCGTGACGGGAATTCGCGTCAGCTCGCCAGCGGCAGATCGCCAAGGATGTGGGCGAAGCGTCTGCCAACCGTCGCTGAAACGGCCGAACAGCTCCTTGCGATCTTCACGCTGCTTGCGGTTCAAGCGAGTCCGCAAGAAGTAGTACAAGCGAGCCACCGGGCCGAGGAATGTGGGGAACGAAGTGCCATCGTACTGGTAGCCGCGTCGAGTTAGTTCCTGCAGGACCTCGTCAGAGATGCTAAAACCTGGCCCACGAAAACCCCGCAGTTCTGCTCCCGTGACCGCGCGGATCGCGTCCTCGGCAAGTTCCAATTCTTCGGCAATCTGCTGGGGCGTGTAGAGATGCAGCCACGGTTCGTGGTGGAACGAATGGTTCGCGATTTCGTGGCCAGCTTCAGCAATCGACTGGAGCGAGTTGCGATTCTTCTCGAGTTTGGCATCTTGACCGACGACAAAAACGGTTGCTCTGACCTGCACCGCATCTAGCACTTCCAGAATGCGTGGTACAACGGTATCGAAATAGCTTGGCAGATCCTGCCAGCTAGCATCTCCGCGCACCTTGAGGTACGACCATTTGTTATCAAGATCGAGCGACAAGCTCGCCAGCGGCTTCTTCATCGGTGTGGCTTTCGAGGGGTGGGGTTGTGCTCTGCTTCTCGGAGGAGGACTTTGGAATACTGGGAAGAAGTATTTCGTCGAGTGCACGCTCGGCGAGCGCGATGGTTTCGTTCACATTCAGATTGCCGCCAACGATTTGTGCGGAATTCACCGCGTACAAATTGGGTATCGCCGACTGCATGGGGGGCAAACTATCACTGTAGTTGAGCGTGGGCAGTGCCATCACGCTCTTCACGCGCGAAGTGCGAAAGGCGACGACGTCGTCCTCGGGCTCAAAATCGGGGTACATCTTTGCCACGGCAGCGAGGAAACGCTCCTGCACTTGTTCGTCTGACCACTGCCAGGTCGGATCATCGGCGGTGACATACTTCGGCAAGTAGACCAGGTGATGTCCATCGATTTCCTCGGGTTGGACAATTGTGGTCATCTCGATGACCGCGGTAAAGGGCACCCAGCTGTCAGTAATGTTGGTGACATAATAGCCATTGAGCGGCCGTTTCAACAGCATCGAAGAGCAAATGATGCCGAGGTATTCAATTTGCTCGTGACGCTGTCGTTCCGCGGCGGGAAGCTCGGGACAAGTGCGTGCAAGAATGGACGACGGGGCCGCAACGACCACTTTCTCGAACACTTCCGGCTCCGCATCGTTGGCTTTGACCATGATCTGCTTGTCGGGCAGTGAGCGAATGGCTTCGACAGGGCTGGACAAACGAATCTCGACGCCAAGTGCGGTCAGCTCTTCCCCTAATCGTTGCAGGATTCGGGCGTAGCCACCAGGCACGTAGCCGAACATCTCTTTCTTCAAACCCGTCCGGCGAGCCGCGTACATGCGATTGATGTGAGCCCAAATGAACCCGGCGGAAACCTTCTTATACGCAGTGCCAAGTTTTGCCTTGAGCAGCGGCAGCCAGATCTTCTCGAACGTGCCCTTGCCCGACCAGCGGTTGAGCCACTCGGCGACGGGCAGAGACTCCAGTCGCCGCCAGTTCTTGATTTTCGAGGCATAGAAAATCGTGAAGCCCAGGCGAAATTTTTCGATCAGCGTCAGTGGCGGAAACGTGAGGAACTCCACATTGTTCGACATCGAATAATGTTTGCCCTCGGTATAGAAGCCAGTCTTGGTTTCTACCCAGCGAATCTCTTTTTCCAAGCCGATTTCTTGGAGTACGCCACGCAAAGTCGTGTCAGAGAGCAGTGTGACATGGTAGTGCCGATCCCATTCGACGCTGTTGTTTTCATCACCGAGCTTCCACGCGCTGGCCAACCCACCCAACTCGGGAGCCGCCTCGTAGAGCACGACCTGCTGGCCCGCCTTGGCAAGACGCAGAGCCAGCGCTAGGCCCAACATGCCACCGCCGACGATGCCCCAACGCTGGGTTTCGAGATTGTCTAAGGGTTTGCCCACAGTGTTTTCGTCCGAGGTGATCTGCCTAGTTGCTGGGTAGTGTGTTTTGCCGAACTATCAGGGTAACTAAGTTGTCAGGCAGGCTTACGAACGGAAGATTGAATACCTCTGGTCCGTACGCGGCCTGCCAGGCAGAGAGTTTTCCAAACGTTGCTAGCGACACTCATTTTTGATAGCCCCGGTTTGAAGTCGTATCGCAGGACGAGTGGTACCTCGCTGAACTTGGGCTCTAAGGCACGCGCCTTGAGCAAAACGTCAACCATGCACGAAAACCCCTCTTCGGAAACCAAGTTCTCGCCAAAGCGAGCAATCATGTTCTTCAGCAAGCCCACGCGATACGCGCGAGCACCGCTGGTGTAGTCGCGCACGCCTTTGGTAGGAAACAACGTTTGAAACAACACACGGCCACCCAGGCTGAGTAGGTTGCGGTGCCAAGGCACGCCGACCACGCTGGCTCCTTTACGATAGCGAGAGGCGATCACGAAATCGTTGCCCGCCTCGATCTGCTCGAGCATCAGCAAAATCGCTTCGGGCCGTTGCGTGCGGTCCGCATCCATTGTGACCACAACGTCCTGCTGCTGCGCGCCGTCGGCTCCCGCGAGAAGCCCGGTGCGGATCGCGGCTGCGAGCCCTTGGTTTTGTTCGTGCTGAATCAACCGCACAGGCATAGAGAGCGATGCCTGACGAACGACTTCGGCAGTGCTGTCTGTGCTGCCGTCGTCGACGACGATCACCTCGTGATCCACGTCGGAGTCGGTAAGTGTCTCGACGATTTCTCCAAGAAACTGAGCGAGTGCTTCTTCTTCGTTGTAAGCAGGAAGGACGACGCGGACCTTGCGGTGCATTGTTCCGTCTGCTTGCTCGAAGTCGCTGCACGCCATTGTCTCGGCGGCTGAACACTCGACTGTATCGTGTTGGGGTTCTTCTCGTTCGAGAATCTCAGAGTTATTTTCAACTTGTAGGCTCATGAGTTGCACTTGGGAAAGCAATGGGAAGAGATGAGGAAATTTTGAGAAACTGTTTATCTTAAGCACAGGGCATAGCTGAATCCAGGGTTTTCGCCCTAGCTGGCCTTGGTTGCCGCCTTTCCGAGGCTGGCTGATTCACGCCGCGCCATGCGTTTGAGTCGCTGCAGGGTAAGCCGGGGCGAGCAGAGCGCGGCCCAGGCAAGCCTGGCGCGGCCGCGGAGCTGCTTGCCGCCAAATATCTCCTCCGTCGCCATGCGGTACTGGCAACGGGCGTGGATGTCGATCGGGTCGTAGAGCTTCCTCCACCACGGGCGCGAATCACGGGTCGCAGCGAATTCGTCCGGCGTAATCGAGGGCAATCCCGCCAGTCGGCGGCGCGATAGTTCAATAGAATACTCGTAGCTGAACCGCACCCGCTTCATACCGGCTCCGGACAAGCTGCCCTGCAGGATGCGGTAGTGGTAGAGCGTTTGGTCGATGTTTGCGAGCTTGGCAGCCTCCCCCATGCGAAGCATCATGTCGGTGTCGTCGTCCAACTTGGGAATCGACCAATAGCCGCCCACGCTGCGAATGACTTCGGTGCGCATCATCAGCGTGGCATGGACCATCGCATGGTGCCCTTCGACGAGCGCTTTCCAGATCGCGTCGTGCGTTGTCGGCAATTTGATACTCTTGCCCACCGCGTTCGGCCCGAGCCAGGCGGCTTGCGTACCCGCCATACCTACTTCGGGGTGTTTCTTCATGAAGTCCAGCTGCACTTCGATGCGGTTGGGCAGTGCAACGTCATCGGCATCCATGCGGGCGATGAACTTCGTTTGGCAATGTTCGATGGCGAGGTTCGACGCGACTGCCGTGCCAGAGTTCTCTTGATGAAAGACGCGAATCCGGGGATCGGTGAGGCTTTCCAGATACTCGCGAGAACCATCGGTCGAACCGTCATTCACCAAGAAAATTTCAATATCTTCGACCGTTTGGTTGCGAAGCGATTCGACTGCTTCCGGCAACCAAGGCATGCCGTTGTAGATATTCATGGAAACGGTAACTTCAGCCATCGCGCTACTTTCTCAATTGCATGTTTATGAAACTTAAACGGTCTGTAATGCCGGTGTCGTTTGAACATCGGGCTTCTCGGCAGCATCCGTGCTGGAAAGCTCGGGAGGATGCACAACGATCAGCCCCAGGATAGCCATGCTGACAAAAAGCCCTAACTCGCGCGGCGACACGTAACATATCTCGACGAAGCCATCCATCAGCCCCGTCGCCAGGAAGCCAAAGTAAAATGTGTAAGCGAGATCGCCGGTCGCCCGAAACATCCGCCAAGCCGCCGCGAGGCACGTCGCTACCAGTGTCAACAACAACCCGACGCCGATAAAGCCGAGATCGACCAAGGTGTGCATGTACGCGGAGTGGGAATGTCGCGGGAACCACTGAAGTTCTTCGGAGAGTTTTTCAGTACGATCGATGGTCCAAAACGCGCCGTAGCCATGCCCATGCCAGCGGTGTCCTTGGGTTTCGTCCCAAACCGCTTCCCAAAGCGGAATACGACCCGTGAGCGTGCCGACCCCTTCGGAGCGCCCCATGATCAGCATGTCTTCGAGTCGATTCTGTGCATGCGATCCAGCCACGGAAACTATCAGTGCCCCCGTAAGGGCTAGCGTGATCAAGATACTCCCGCCAAACGCTACGGACCAAATCGGTTTGCCGATGAGTTTGATCGCGACGACTCCCAAGATTGCGGAGCCAAGCGCCCCGCGCGTCTTGGTAAGCAAAATGACTGCAACGGCGGAAACTAGCACGAGTCGCCAAAACCATACTCGCCGCGCCGCAGGGAGCAAGGCCACGGCAATCAGCAACACGACCAATGCTTGGTGTGCGAGCAAGTTTGAGTGCAAAGTTCCGTGGAGGCGAAAGTCACTCGCCCAAGGCTGAAAGTTCCCTGCCAATACCGAAGCGGCCGTCGCCGCAAGGACCGACCCCCACAGGGCGAGCATCATCACGAGGCAAAGTTTCTGAGGGCGAAAGCGGAGCGCCATCGAGAGCGCGACGAATGCGTAAGCCACGATTCGCACAAACTCTCGAGCGGTGTCCCGCCAGGCAACCGACCAGAGAAAACTCGCCGCGAGCCAGGTCAAACACGCTGCCAGGACCAACATCACTGCGAAGTTTTGCAATCGAGTATCGCGAGGCGCAGTCGCCAAGCAGTAGCAGCCCAATCCGATTAGGCCCAGAAAGCCAACTTTTCGGTAAAGCGGAGCAGCGCTGACATCGCTGTGAAATTCTTCGATGTCTTCCATGCCGCGACCCGCTTCGACGGAATCCTCGTTCTTCGTCGCCAGATTCGCAGCGTCGTGCGTCAGACCGATCAAGCAGAGTGCAAATAAACTGCCAACGAGAATTTCCGCCCACGGCGTGACTCCGCTTGCCGCTACGCTGCGGGTTTTAAAATTACCCACCGTGGCGAGCCCACCACTGGCTTGGATCCCATTAACCTGCATGACTGCTCCTCCCAGAGAAAAGCACCCATTGGTAAACACCGGCACCCAACGCGCCGAGCGCCATAGCAAACCCTACGCCAACTGCTCCATACACGGCGATCAACGGAATACCTGCTAAGAGTATCAGGCCAAGACGCAGCAGCGAGGCAACTAGCATCGCACGACCCGCCTGGAGGGTCGTGAGTGCCCCTTCGACGGGGCTGCAAACGACTTGCAAGTACATCCCCAGGCAGAGCGAAGCGACGATGGCCCCTAAGCCGGCAAACTCGTCGCCAAAGAACAAGTGGACTAGTTCTCCTCCGTAGATCGCCAACGGCAGAAAGAGTGCGGCAAAGCCCGCAGCGATCAACCGTGTTCCTTGCACCGTTTGGCCCCAAAGCACTTCACGACCGCCTTGGGCGTAGCTGTTGGACAGGATCGAGCGGGCCAGGTTTTGCACGGTGAGCATGATCGGGTTAAAAAAAGTGACCGTGATCGCCGCGGCGGAGAATTTACCCATGGCGGTCAGACCATGAAACGATTCGACCAGCCAATAGTAAGAGGCCTCACCCAGAAGCCAGGCGATCGAGACGACCAATAGCCACTTGCCGAACTGCAGATTGTACCCCCAGTGAGACTCGACTCGGCGACGCTGCACGCGGAAGCGGTCCCGATGCCGCACGATCCACAGCACAGCCCAAGTGCATCCTACCGCGGTTCCCATCAGGGCAGTGACGGCCGTAAGCCGTCCCGACCAAGCCAGTAATCCGACGATGGACAACTGAAACAGGGCAATCGGCACATCGACCAGCAGCAGGCCCGAGGTATTCATATGCGTCAACAAGATTCGACGCAAATGTTCCTTCAGCATCATCAAGATGGAGAAAGGCACGAGTGCAATGCACATTGGCAATAGCCAACGCTTGTCACTGAGCCCCACCAGCGGAAAGATCCCCACCACCAGCAGTGCCAGCGAAATTGCTCCAGCGATGAACAACAGATGCGTCGTTGCACTCCCGAGGAAGTAGCGACGGCGCTGGGCAACCATGCGTGGCGCGCGGGCCGTGTAGGGCATCCACACCAGAGCGTTGGGGATGCCCGCAGCAAGCCAGAAAATTTTTACGGCGAGACTGTAGATGCCTAGTTCGATGCTGCCGCAAGTTCTCCCAACCCAGGCGGCAACGATGAAACTAGTGACACTCACGACCGCCTGATCGACAAACCCCCATGTAGAGACACTTCCTAGAACACGCGAAACCACCTGCGAGAACCGCTCCTTCGCTGACGGCGGGAAAGTCTTCAAACTCTCTGGTGCGAAATCGCCGCGCGAGCGCTCCTCGCGCGCAACGCTTACACTACCGTTGCTATCGGTCACTCGAGAAGCCGGTTCTAGGACGGGGGTTTTCTCCATGTGCAGATGCGCGCTGAAGGCAACTATCCGGGGACGGGGGTCGTTTGTTGAACAAAGGCTTCTCTGCTCTCGTGCTGGATGAGATGCCTTCGCTCGGATACAGGGTGCACCAACTGGGCGTACGCCTCAGTCATTTCCGTATCGAGATGCTCCCACTTAAATCTGTCCGCACGATCCAATGCCCCCAAACCTAACCTGTGCAAATATTCAGAATCCTCGGCAAGTCGAATGAATGCATTTTGCAACGAATCGATGACTTGACGTGGAGACTCGACCGAGATCGGCACCGCGCAATCCTCTGACATGATGTCCCGGGCTCCTTGGTGATTGAGCCCCACGATGGGAATACCCGCTGCGAGTGATTCCAACAGACCTGTGCCAGAAGTGTCTCGCAAACTTGTAAAAGCAAACAGATCCGCCCACTGGTAGTGCTCGTCGCGCGCTCCGCAGTCGGGTAGCGAGATCCATTCGAGGCGGTCCTCGATGTCTAGTCGTCGAGCCAATCGCTTGAGCCGATTTTCTTGGCTACCCGAGCCAACGATGCGCAACTCTATCAAAAGGTCTCGTGGCAAGGCGGCGACCGCACGTAGCAAAAGCGGCAACCCCTTCCAATTTTCTAATCGACCCGCCCAAAGCACTCGCAACGGTTGGCTGCTATCACGCTCACCGCGAGGTTGTTGAGCAACATGCTCGATGCCAATTTCAAGTTGGCAGGGCAGGGCAATATCGCGAGTCTCTCGAAAACTTTGCTGAATTTCTCGGTTGGCGACGAATACCTTCTTCGCCGCTCCGAAAGCCTGTCCTACTCGCCGTCCCCAACGAAGCTGGATCGAATTAGCAACACTACGGAAGCTTTCCTTGATCGCGCCCAGCATGTCGAACTGGTTGAGAAACCTCCAGGGAACGTTTTGGGTTCCACCTATCGGGCCCCAGACGAACGGGATGTCCAATTTCCAGCAATACCCAGGCTCGCGGTAACCGCAGTAGCTCACTTGATGCACGAGTGCGAAGGGACTTCGAGCGTGCAACGCGCGAACTGTTCTGTAGACTCGCCGATGCCACAGGCGATACGCGAGATAAAAACCAATGGGCGTTGCGATCAGGAGCTTTTCGATCGCCGAATGAGGAACGGCGACCACGCTGACCCCCGGAATATTCGCATCCAAATCGCATCGCACATCGGCAAACGGCTCGGCACAGACGACGGTCACATCGTAGTGCTTAGCCGCATTCTTAGCGCGGAACCAACTCAGACGAGATTCCATGGAGAAATTGGCGTCGAACGAATGCGTCACGAGCAACACTCGTTGACGGGGTTGAGCAGATGATATTGCGGCAGATTTCATGGTGAGGCATCAGCCCAAGCAATTCGCAGCAGCGTGTTGAAGGAATCATGCAAAGGGATTGCTACCGCATTCCCTTTTGCAAGAGCAACGAAGGAATTGTCAGGAACAATAGTCGCAAGTCGGCCCATATGCTGTGATCACGCGCGTAGCGCAAATCCATGCGAACCCACTCGTCAAAAGTCACATTACCCCGCTCACAGACTTGCCAGGTACAGGTCATGCCGGGCACGACTTGCAAGCGGCGACGTTGCCAACCCTCGCAGGCGACCGATTCTTCCGTGGGCAGGGGCCGCGGTCCCACCAGCGACATGTCGCCTTTCAGCACGTTCCAAAACTGAGGCAACTCGTCCATGCTCGTCCACCGCAGAAATCGGCCCACCGTTGTTGTGCGCGGGTCAACCCTCATCTTAAATGCTGGGCCGTCCTGTTGGCTGTATTTTCTCAAATCTTGCTTCTGTGCCTCGGCGTCGGCGTGCATGGTGCGCAGTTTCCACATCGTAAATCGTCGCCCTCCGTGCCCCTCACGCTGCTGCTGGAAAAAGGCCGGCCCAGGAGAAGTTGCCTTCACCGCCGCGGCAGCCACCGCCAGGATTGGTACACTCGCGAGCAGCCCAACACAGCCACCCAGCACATCGAGTGAGCGTTTCCAAAGAGGGAGCGACTTGGCAAAAAAGAACTCGTCGGTAGGTTGCGGCCCTGCGGGCGGACGAGTCGCAGCGGGTGTTTTTTGACCATTCTCCGAATTATCGGAGGGTGGGTCGAAGCCATCATTGGAATCAAAAGGCTCGGAACCTTCGTCATCGTGATGCCGCGCCGAGCCAGCCTCTCCAGTAACGCCCGAGTGAGGATAAACCAGAACCTCGCACTCGGGGCGGCCCGGCCCAGGTGGATAGACCTCGCTGATGTCGGCAGCGACCTTCCATGCCCCAGAGGCTGAAGTGTCGGGAAGCAATATGGCAATCCGCCCGTCGTTGAGCTGCCCTGGGGTGTCGGTCGTGCGAAGTCTGCCCTCGAGCACGCGCGAAAAAAAAGCCACATCCTCGGCGTGCCGCCGATTGAGTCGCACCAGCAAAAGCGACAAGACCGATCCGTTGCGATCGACGCGCATGCGCTCACAATCGGCAGCGAAACGGATATCTTCGTCGTTGAGTAAGAAGTGACCGCCTGGTTCACGGCGCACTTGCAGTAGGTTAGCGTGAAGTCTGCGCGGATTGGCATCCGACGCGGTGGTGTCCTGAGTCATGTCTAACTCTCTTACTTGCTCATTCGTTTTGTCGATTCCACGCCTAAACTACCCGTTGCGCTAAGCAAGGCCTTCGCAGAATCAAAATCTGTAGAATCAATTTACTCTTGACCCCAGCTAGGGCCCAAGGCGCAACGATTCTCTTCGAGAAATACAGCAATCCTTGGAGAGGGAACGTATCCGACGAATCGCAGCAGCGGTCGCCCGGAGCAGAAACCTCCCCTTTTCCTCAAGGGTGTAAAACAAATTTCCTGAACTAATTAGGCGGGGTTGCGTTTCGGGTTGAGACTCCATGCTCAGGAGTTGGCTCCGGTGCCGGGCAGCCGATGCCTTGCAGCTGATGCCGGGCATTCGAGGTTGGACACGTATCCTTGGGCCTCTTCCCTGCACGGCACGCAATAACCACGCACGGGTTCCGACCAATCTGGTCCCACTCAAGCGTCGGAGCGATTATAATGAGCAGGCGGGTCAGGTCGAAGCGTTATTGCTGAAAATTCCATGACTTTTTCATTCGTTTCGGAACGCTGCGGTTAACACTGGCTGGGAGTTCGCCGTTTTCCACACGCCGCTACGGTCTTCCGTCAGTTCCGGTGTATTTTCACTCAGGACTGATGCAAATCTGTCGTAGCGAGATGGCGTAGATCCCTGAGAACAAGCCGTGAAGCTACTCCTCGAAGGCCCCGACAATGCCGTTGAATCCAGCAATGAATGATCACGTCCGTGGGCTGTTTCACCCAGATGCGTTTGGACCACCCAGCGAGGGCTACCTGCTGGTCAACCCCCAGTCAGGCTGCGTTGAGTCGATGGATTCTGCCGCCCAGAAAATCCTCGAAAATGTGAACTTATCCATCAAGAGGAATTCAATTGAAGAGATTCTCCCAGGCTTCGATTCCTCGCAACTTATCCAATCCCTTGATCAAAATGATAAACAGGCGGAAAGTTTTATAGCACAGAGTTTTACAACGTCGCTCCCTGCCGGCCAGGGGGAGGAGATCACCCTACAGATTCGCGCGGTGCCCTTGCTCGGTTCGGAACATGATTTCCTCTTGCTCGCAATTCAAAGCCTAGACGCAGCGCGATCCCTGGGAGTAAGCAGCGACGCACTCACCGGATTGCCCGATCGTCGTGCCCTGGGAGTTTACTACCAGCACTGGCAACACATTGGAGGAGAAACCCCATCGCCTCTGGCACTGCTGTTCATGGACCTCGATCAATTTAAACAGGTCAACGACCTGCATGGCCATGCGGTTGGTGATCAGGTGTTGTTGACTTTGGCCAAGCGCTGGCAGCGCTGTCTCCGAGACGACGATCTCGTAGTGCGATACGGTGGCGACGAGTTTGTCGTGCTGCTGACAAGCATTGAGAACGCGGATCAAGCAGCGCCCGTTCTGAGTCGGTTGCGGGAAGTCACTAGTCTTCCCGTGGAGGTTGCTGGGCTGGATTTACAGGTCGGCGTTACCATCGGCACCGCTTTCTCAAAAGGAAAATCGCCGCATCTCGAAGACTTGCTCCAGGACGCGGATCGCGACATGTACGCTATCAAGCGCTCGCGAAGCTGATATTTCGGTGAAATCCCAACAGGCTCCAACACTGCCAAATATTTGCGGACGACTGCAATTTCGACTATTTTCGAGGTATCAAAGTTTCTTCAATCAGTCGCTTCACACGTTGTGCGGCACCCTCCACCGCCAGGCCAGCGAAGGTCAGAATATGGGCACCCGAGCGAGAAATCCGCGTACGCCCCCAAATGCCGGGCCGCGAAGGCTAAGTTTGGAGACCCTTGAAGATCGGCGGATGCTGGCGACTTTCTCGGTCAGCAATCTTGACGACGCTGGCGCCGGCAGTTTTCGCCAAGCGATTGTCGATGCCAACAACTCAGCCGGCACGGACGACATCGTGTTCAACTCTGGCTTGTTCACAACTCCGCAAACGCTGGCCCTCGACAGCGCTCTGCCAACGATTACCGGTGGTGTGTCCATCACCGGTCCTGGTCCGGCTCTGCTGACCATTGATGCCGGCGACGGTAGTGATAATCTCGCCGCGACTGGAGACGGATTCCGACTGCTCGACATCGACGACAATGACTCCGGCAACATGATCAATGTCTCCGTTGAAGGGATGACACTCACCGGCGGCGATGTCACTGGCAAAGGCGGTGCAATTAGCAACCGCGAGAATCTCACACTCACGGAGGTTGCAGTCGTAGACAACGCCACCGGCCCTGGCACGGTTGGAGTTTCTGGCGGAGTGGGACTCGACGGCAGCAGTGGCGGTCGTGGGGGTGACGGCGGGGGCATTTTTAGCAGTGGCGGCACCCTGACCATTGAACGCAGTACTGTCAGCGGCAACTCCACCGGCGCCGGTGGCAATGGTGGCAGTGGCGGCGACGGAGCCAACGGCACGGCGGGTGAAAACGGCGGCGACGGAGGCAACGGCGGCAGTGGAGGCTACGGCGGCGGCGTCTTTATCGATGGTGGCAGTCTGACTATCACCGACTCGACCATCAGCGGAAACTCAACGGGCGCGGGTGGACTGAGCGGCGCGGCGGGCGATGGTGGCGACGGAACCACTGCCGGTTCAGGTGGCCGAGGCGGAGATGGTGGCTATGGCGGTAATGGGGGCGGATTCTACAGCAGCATCGGATCAGTAACTATCTCCAACAGCACCATCAGTGGCAACTCGACCGGTGTCGGTAGAAATGGCGCTAATGGCGGCGCCATTGGCGACGGCACAGGCGGACAAGCGGGAGAAGGCGGCGATGGAGGCAACGGTGGCAGTGGGGGTGGATTTTACTCGGTCGAGGGGCAGCTGCAGCTTTCCACGAGTACTGTTACCGGAAACGCTGCCAATGCCAGTGGTGCGGGTGGCACTGGCAGTGTCTTTGGTTCCGCCGGTATCCCTGGTAAGGGCGGTGGTTTCGACAGCCTCGGCAACGACCCTGTGTTGATCGACAATTCCATCATCGCCGAAAATTCGGCCGCAGGCATCGCTCCCGACTTGCGGACCGGATCGGTGACAACCCATGTGGACTTCACTCTGATCGGCAATGCCGATGGGTTTAACATTACTAGCGGTGGTAACAACCAGCTTGGGACGGCGGTTTCGCCCCTTGATCCGCAATTGGCCCCGTTGTCAGACAACGGCGGACCTACGCAAACACACGCCCCGCTGCCCGCAAGCCCGGCACTTGATGCTGGCGATACCAACTTTGCCTCACCGCCCGATTTCGACCAGCGCGGGGCGCCTTTCGCCCGAGTTCACAACGGTCGCATCGATATCGGGGCACTCGAAGTACAGCCCTCCTTGGTTCCCGCTGACCTCAACAATGATGGGTTTGTCGATGGCTTAGACCTCGGAATCCTGCTTGGCAGCTGGGAAATGAGCGTCAGTGCGAGTCAAGGCGAACTCAATGGCACACCGCCTGTGGATGGTTTGGACCTGGGCATTTTGCTCGGGGCGTGGAATCCACCGCCCGCACTAGCGGCCTCTTATTCAGCGCCAGCGGCGGCTTCCACTGTGGACCGATTGGTCGTGATCGACTTGGCGCTGACAAACCTAAGCGAGCCGCCCTCTACCGGACTGATAGCTTCAACCGCAATTCTCGACCCACCCGCACCTGCCGCAGCAGCCCCGCCGCTTGCCAACGACCCTCCGAGCGAGGCAACCGCCCCTAGCCAGGGTTCACCAATTGAGACCGCCTCGATCGACGCCGCGCTGCAAGACGAAATGTTGGCGATTCGACTGTAGCCCAATCTAGCGCCACTCATTCCCTCGCGGGAGCCTGGAACGTGTGAGCAAATCTGCGATACTGGGCCATCTTTACCTTGCACTTCGTTTGGAGCTGCAGCATGGCTCAACAGTTGGATTTGATCGTCTGCGGTTCGTGCGTTGTCGACGTGCTTGTTCGCCCCGTCACGCTCGATAAACCGATCGGCGCCGGACTGCTTATCCCCACCGAGCCGCTTGTCCTCACCACCGGCGGCATCGTGTCCAACTCAGGCATCACGGCCGCGCGACTGGGTATGCGCGTCGGCGTGATGACCTACGTCGGCGATGATCCGTGGGCCGAGATCATCCGCACCCGCTACCAAGCCGAAGGCATCGACACTAGGGGCCTGATCAGCCACTCTTCTGCACCCACCAGCACCACCGCTGTTTTGATCGACGAAGACGGTGAGCGCAGTTTTCTCCACGCGGTCGGCGCGCCAAAGCAACTCGACAAGTCATCGTTTCTCGATCGTCTGGAAATGTTCGCATCAAGCCAAGTCATGCTGCTCGGTTACTATCCACTGTTGCCGAATCTGATAGACGATCTACCGGAAGTGTTGGCTGCCATTCGCAAGACGGGCTGTCAAACAGCGCTGGACGCGGCCGGCGATGGCGGTATTCTCGGTCCGTTGGAGCCCTGTTTGCCGCATCTCGATTTCTACGTCCCCAGCCATGCCGAAGCGATCAACCAAACCCGCGAAACCGACCCTCAGAAAATCATCGCCGCCTATCGCAGCGCGGGAGCTGCGGGATTGCTGGGTGTGAAACTTGGCGAACAGGGAGCACTGCTCAGCCCTCGCAAGAACGATTACGTTGAAATCTCAGCTGTCGCGCCGCCGGGCGATGTCATCGACACGACAGGCGCCGGTGATTCATTCTTCGGCGCACTTCTCACAGGTATCCTGCGCGGACTGGGCACCGCTGACGCCGGACGACTGGGGGCGTCTGCTGGTGCGTGTTGCGTCACGGGGCTGGGGGCAACAACGGCTGTGCAAGGATACGCCGCCACAGCTCGACTTGCTGAATTAGACTAGTCACCGAGCCAATTGTTGAAATCGTATTCCCAAGCTGACGCTCTTCGGTCTAGAGAGGGGCTCCTCGTTGATTTAATAGTCATCCGACCGCTCATACGCCTCAATCACCGCCAGCTCCCCCGCTTTGCCTTCTTGCGAGTTACCGTGTTCCATGCCCATCACTCCGGTGAAGCCCTTTTTGTGGATGTGCTTGAACACGTTGCGGTAGTTGATCTCGCCGGTGCCGGGCTCTTTGCGGCCGGGGTTGTCGCCGATTTGGAAGTAGGCGATCTCGCTCCACGCTTTGTCAATGTTGGGAATCAGGTTGCCTTCTTGGATTTGCTGGTGGTAGATGTCGAATAAAATTTTGCACGCCGGGCTGTCGACTGACCGACAAAGTTGGTACGCCTGTGGAATCTTGTTGAGAAACAGCCCAGGGTGATTCGCCCACCAGTTAAGCGGCTCCAGTACCATCACCAAGTCGTGCGGTTCGAGGATGGCTGACGCCTGTCGCAGCGTCTCGGCGACGTGTTCGGTTTGATAAGCCAACTCCTGCCGCAAATCGACATAGCCAGGAACGACGGTCATCCACTTGGCATTCACGCGCTTGGCCACGTCGACCGAGTCGCGAATCTCTTGCAGAAATTTGTCACGCACCTCTTGTTTGCCCGTGGTGAGCGTGGGCTTGTTCCAGTCGATCGAGTTAGCAACAAAAACGCCCATCGTCATGCCCAGGTCGGTCATGGTTTTGGCGATTTTCTCTTGCAGCTCAACCGGGCGGCCTTTCATGCCGTTGTCTTCCCAGGCGGTGAAGCCATGCTCAGCGGCGAATTGAAGCTGGTCGATCGGATCGTCGCCTGCCGAATTCTTGAACATGCCGAAATGCGGGGCGTACTTGAGCTGGAACATGCGTTGGCCCGAAGAGGGTTGAGCGCGTGCAGCAGTTGCGGCTAGCAATCCTGCGCCTACGACTGAGCTATTGGTAAGGAAATCACGGCGTTGCATGGTGGACCCTCGAGGTTACAGGCGAGCCTTTATTGACTAAATCTCAAAACGAATACCCTGCGCCAGCGGCAGGTCGTCGGAATAATTGACCGTGTTGGTCGCGCGACGCATGTAGGTTTTCCAGGCGTCGCTGCCCGACTCGCGACCACCGCCCGTCTCCTTTTCGCCGCCGAATGCGCCACCAATTTCTGCACCGCTGGTGCCAATGTTCACATTGACGATACCACAGTCCGATCCCGCGGGCGAGCAAAAACGTTCCGCCTCGCGCACGTCCTGAGTGAGAATCGCCGAGGACAACCCCTGTGGGACATCGTTGTGCAGTTCAATCGCGGTGTCGAGTTCTTTATAGCGAATGAAATACAGAATCGGTGCGAAGGTCTCCTGCTGCAGGATGGGGGCGTCCGCCGCGATTTCCACCAGCGCCGGACGCACATAAACTCCACCTGGAGGAACGCCGTCGGTCACCTGCCCGCCGCCATGCACCGTGCCCCCTTGTTCCTTGGCGGCAACGAGCGCGGCGTTCATTTCCTTGCCCGCACGTTCATCAACGAGCGGGCCAATCAGCGTGCCCTCAACGGTGGGGTCACCAATCGGTAAACCCTCGAAAACTCTTAAAAGTTTGTCACGCAAGTTGTCGGCAATCGATTCGTGAACGATCAACCGCCGCAGACTTGTGCAACGCTGGCCGCAAGTGCCCACCGCGGAAAAAGTTGCGGCGCGGATGGCCAGTTCTATGTCGGCCGACGGCGCGACGACCATGCCATTGTTGCCGCCTAGCTCGAGGAGCGAACGACCCAGCCTTGCAGCGACTGTCTGCGCGACCGCACGCCCCATCGGTACGGAGCCAGTCGCGGAGATTAGTGGTAACGCTCGTGAGGATGCCAAGCTGTGACCTATGTCAGCGCCCCCGACAACCAAGCTAGAGATTGCGGGGGGAACGTCGGGGCAGTTGGCTAGAGTCTTGTTGAACAGCGCCTGGCAAGCGATTGCCGTAAGTGGCGTTTTTTCCGACGGCTTCCAGACCACCGGGTCGCCACAGACCCAAGCGATCGCCGCATTCCAAGCCCAGACCGCGACGGGAAAGTTGAACGCCGATATTACACCCATCGGGCCTAGCGGATGCCACTGTTCGGCGAGCCGATGGCCGGGCCGTTCGCTGGCGATTGTCTTGCCGTAGAGCTGGCGGCTCAAGCCCACGGCGAAGTCGCAAATGTCGATCATCTCCTGAACTTCGCCCAGGGACTCCTGTGTGATTTTGCCGGCCTCCCAGCTAACCAGCGTGGCAAGGTCCGCCTTGTGCTCACGGAGTTGCTGGCCAAACTGACGCACAAATTCACCGCGCACCGGAGCCGGCACGCTGCGCCACTGGCGAAACGCCGCACTGGCCGACTCGACCGCGGCTTCGACTTGCTCGGCACTCGCCATCGCGAACTCCGCAAGTTGGCTACCGTCGATAGGCGAGCAAACCTCGAGCACATCGCCCTGCCCCGCGTGCCATTGGTCACCCACCGCACAGCCAGACAGGGGTTGTTTGGCCCCAACCGCGGTCAACGCTTTCTTGACATACTCATTCATGGCTAACACTGCTGAACTTGGTGGACTTGTCGGAGTCATAACATTTGCCAAAGCGATTAGACAGGAATTTGTTGAAATCAACTTGTTCCTGTAACACGAAACCTTGGCTGGGCAGTTCGCCCTTGGCATGCATATCGACGACGGCACAGATGCCGCCTGCGGTAGTAATTTGGATCGCACTCCAGTTCTCGCCGGCGATCGACTCGTGGTAAATTTTTCGAGCGTCGCTGATCTGCACCAGTTGGCCATCCTTCATGCCAGTCACGGAGCTAAAGGTGACCACAACATCCTGAAAAGTCACCGGCACAGCGTGCTCCAAAATATCCTTGAGCAATTCACGACGGTCGTTGAGTCGCAGTTCGTTCACCAACAGCAGCATGGTTTCCTGGTGTCCCAAGTAGCGAACCGTCTTGTAGTTCAGCTCGCGGACCTTGCCATCAAGTGTTTCGCAAAGCGTACCTAGGCCGCCGCTAGTATTGAACGCCTCGTAACGCACGCCATCGAGCGAGAAATGCTCCAGCCCCTCGAGGGGCAACACATCGAGCCGGTTGCCGTTGTGAATTGCTTCGCAAGGATTGCAGTACTCGTTGATGAGTCCGTCGGTCGACCAAGTGAGGTTATATTTGAGGGCCCCCGTTGGGAATTGTGGCAACGCGCCGACGCGCATCCTGACCGTGTCGAGTTCCTCGAATGGCTGAGCGAGATGGTTGGCGACAATCGAAATGAACCCCGGCGCCAAGCCGCACTGAGGCATGAAGATCTGGCCCGCTTTCGCCTTCTCGGCAACAGCGCGCACGCGGCGAGTGGTCTCGACGTCCTCGGTGAGATCGAAGTAGCTGGCCCCCGATTCCAAGGCTGCTTCAGCGATGAGCGGATTAAATCGAAAGCTCAGCGCAGAAATTACCGATTCACAGTCGGCCATCACTTTGAGCAGGTCGCCACGGCTGCTTGCATCGACTTGCTGCGCTTTTACATCAACCCGTTGCGCAATGCGCTCCAGAGCTGCCTCATCCGCGTCTGCCACAGTCACTGCGTAGTCGCCCGAATCGACCAACAGGCGAGCGATCATTCGACCAATTTTGCCTGCCCCAAGGAGTAAGATACGATGCATAAACGCGAACTCACAGGTAAAATGGTAGGTGTAACAACACAATTTGTTCGTAAGCTGACCGTTAATCAACTTTCAGAATAACATCCTAAGCCAACCGTTTCGACAACAACAACTGCAAATGAATTTTCCATGAGCAAGAAATTCGTCCAGCCAAGTTGGATTCGCGCGGAAATCGTCCGAAGAATTCTGGCGTCGTTTGAAGCGACGATGCCCCTCTACCAGCAGATGATGGCTGTGGCCACCGCCATCAACAATCGCGCCGGCGAGGAAGAAGCCCAACGGCTGGGTCGCATAATGCACGCTGCAATTCGCTGCGCGTCGGCTGAAGAGCTCCGCACAATTTCCGAAATCTTCGGCCTGATGGACTGCGAACCCGTCAACTACTACGACCTGCGAGAACGAGTATCAGTCGAGAGTACTGCTTTTCGCCCGACTTCTCAGGAGGAAATCAAACTCAATGGTTTTCGCATTTTCTGCTCACGATTGTCGCTCGATTGCATCCCCAAGGAGCACCGTGAATTCGTGGAAGCAATCATCCGACGACGACACCTCTTCGATGCACAGTTTATCGAGCTCATCTCGACGGGAAAAGAGCAAGGGGGTTTCACACAGGAGCAGGCGAAAAGCTTTGTGAAGTGTTGCGTAGCAGTATTCACTCGACCCAACGAGGCGTTGGTCAGCCTCGACGAACATGAAAAACTGCGAAGCATTAATAAGGTCGCTGCACAGGTGTTGATCAGCAACTCCTTGGCATTTAACCATCTCACCCCCTCGGTGGCCTCGGTGCCTGCGGCCCATGAGGAAATGTGCCGTCAAGGCATCCAGACGATTCCCGTTTGGCAAGGCCCCGTCGGGAAGGATGTCATTCTGCGTCAAACCTCGTGTCTCGCGCCGGCAATTTCCTTGAACTTTCCCCAGGGAGATGGAACGTACGTTGCAGCGGATTACCAAGAGACCTTTGTGGAATTTGAAGAGCGTCTGCAAGCGCTAACTCCCGCAGGTCGCGAGCTCTTCGAGTCACTCTTTGAATCTGGCAAGCAAGCCCTCGCCTTGAACGAAAGCGATCCCAACTACGCGGACCATTACTACTCCGTCATGCGTGAAGCCCTCGCCGAATTTCCGAGCAGCCCGTTGGATCTTTGGAAAAGACAGCTTGCGTATTTCACATTTGAAATTCGCGAGCCACGCCTCAGACAGCGAAGTGCTTTGGCGGAGGATTTCGACGCAATGGTGATCAACGGCCAGGTGCGTTTGATTCCCCAGCAATACGAAGACTTCTTCGGCCCTGCGGCAACCAATATTTTCAACTCGAACATCGGGCTGGAGGACGTGAGCAACGTCGGCATCGCCAAACCCGACTCCCAAAAGACCTACGAAGCCGCCCTGGGCAGAGAGGTCGTCAATATGTACGACTACTACGACGGTATACAGGCGGCATCCGAGGCAAAAGTGCGCGAGGAAATAAGCCAGCCGGCCAGCCGCTGAGCACGGCCATCTGGGAGGCCCCACTCACCGGATTTGCCACATTGGGGTGGCTGACCGTCGAGCACCGGCAGCAAATCACGCCGTAAACTATTCCTGGAAAACCAGTTGCGTCGAATTGCCTACCCCCCCTTTACGAGGTAGACTTTCAAAAGGCTAGGCGATGACTCTCAGCTAACGAGAGCGGCTGGCGCCGATCTCATCATTTGTCTGGAGTCGAAGAGTCGTGGCTACCAACCTTCTCCAAACAATCGAGACGGCAGATTCCCCCAAGGTTGAATGTGGACAATGCTGGGGCCAATTGCCACTGCGGATGTCGCAACTCGGCGAGCATGGGGCGGTCTGGCTCTGTGCTGAGTGCCGTGTGCCCTACGTATCACTCTGCCTAAGAGAGCAACTGCACAGCTTGGGCGCGATGGTTCGCCTAGATGAACGTTACTTCGACACAGATGGCCTGCCACCGATCAGCAACAAACTGCGCCGTGAAGTGGCAAGGTTGGCGGAACGGTCTAACACCGGCGCTGACAACGAAAACCGTGGCTCCGAGCGGGTTTCGCACTCGCTAGTGATCCCCGCTGTGAAGTTAAATGCAAGCCTGAACCCGATGGGAAACACGTTCCAAGTCATGGTGGCGAACGTCTCGCGTGAAGGCCTGGACATGGTATGCCAGGGAAGAATCGACTCGGAATACGTTGCTCTAAAGTTGCCGTTGGATGAGGAAGAACCGGTCCAAGTCGTTGTCCGGTTAATTCGCGAACAGGAGCTGCATTCGTCACTGAGGGAGTTTGGAGGTGAGTTCTTCGTGCGACTAGGGAGCGTCGCAGAAGAAGACCTCTTCTGACCAAGCCCCCGCACTTCTGATCGCCATGGCAATTCGCGGGTTCCCGCAGTTGTCGAGCCACTCGACAATTTCGCCTTCGCCAAACAGCATACGTAAGCTAGACTTTACCGAATTACGGGCACGTTCAGCCGAGGACATTGAACCGTTAGCCTCAAACCCCTCCTAATAGCAAACCTCGTTTAGGACTCAGACTCAGTCGATGCCCCTCGAAAGCCTACAAATTAACTCTACCGGCTTACCGCAAATCCAGTGCGGTAGTTGCGAACAAAAGTTGCCGCTTCGGCTCTCGAAAGATGAAGAGCCCGCGGCAGTATGGCTGTGCGCGAAATGCAATATTCCGTACGTAGCGTGCTGTGTGAAGGAAGCCTTGCTCAAGAACGCCGCAATGATTCGACTCGACGAGCGGTATTTCAACACTGCAGGCCAATCGGAACTTAGCTTGGACCAAAGACGACAAGCCGTGCGACTAGCAAGCCGGCAGGTTAGCACAAAGATGCAGAACCAGCGGCGTTCGGAGCGCGTCGCGCAGTCGCTGGTCATTCCTGCCGTGAAACTCGGCGTTGGCCTCGTGCCCGTTGGTGATCCCTTTCAAATCATGGTGGCAAACCTTTCCGCTGAAGGTGTGGGACTGGTCCACGATGCTCCGATTGAGACCGAGTACATCGCGATCGAATTATCGCCCACAAGCCAGTCTCCGATTCAAGTCGTCGTGCGAATCGTGCGTCAACGGCCTCTCACCCCTCCCTACCACGAATTGGGCGGGGAGTTGCTTGTTCGCCTTGGCAGCCTTGCAACGAAGTAGCCTTTCTTTCAGCTCCGTTTCTTGTGTGCTAGCTGCCTGATTCCCTGGGCCGATCTCCTGTTGTGCGGATCAAAGATATCCGCTAGCTTTGCATCGACTTGTGCCGTGGGCGTCCCGCAAACGCCTTCTGCCGCAACTACAATACCGACAAATTGGCAACCGGGTTCGCGAACTTAGCGCCAAGCTGACCAACGCCCCACTACAAACAGGTAGTCTTACTCACCGCAAGGAAGCACCCATGAGTAAATCCACCCGACGATCTTCACAGCGACTTTCTCAGCTCACCCTCGATGGAGAGGGAGCTTGGCCTGACCTGCTTGTGAACGAACTCTCACCGCAGCTGAATGTTTTCTATGGCCCGCCGCGCGCGGGGAAAAGTTCCCTCGCCCAGCTCGTGGGGCATTTGTTGTTCGGTCGCACGGAGAGTTCGTGGCGCCGACAGTTCGGCCAAACGGTTGCGACTGCCGAGGGGTCCGTTCGTTTGGAAGGCCCGCAGGGCGACTTTGTGCTGCACCGACACTACGATGCCGACCGGCGCAGTCGCCTTACCATTTCCTCCAGCCGCGGTGATTCCACCGGCAGCAAAACGATTGGTCACCTGCTTTCGGGTCTGTCGCCTCAGCTAGCCTCAAAAGTGTTCATGGTGGATTTCGCCGAGAAGCCGCGTGCCGATCTGCTGCTAAGCGAAACCTTCGCACGTGAGTTCTCGAATTCGCAGGAAGAGTCCAAGAGTGCCTTCGCCAACCACCAGTTTTCCTGCTGTGTGCCTGCAAAAAGCAGTGTCGTGGATCGCGTGGACAGCCAGCGCATCGATGAACTTGCCCGTCGTCGCGATGCCATAGCCGGCGAAATTCAACAGCAATTGTCAGTGCGGCGGACCGAGAGTGAACTCCTCGAACAAGAAATCAACGAACTAAACACCACACTTGCCGGAAATCGAAACCGTAGTGAGCAACTCAAATCCAAGCTTCGTGCGGTGGAAGCAGACCTGTCGGAACTTGAAACGCGGCTCCGCTATTTTTCGCTAGAAGGCCACGTCAAGCACGATCCTCGGCTCGACGATGCTGCCGAGTACGAGCAGGAACTGGCCGAACTCGATAGCGAAATTGCTCGCTGTCGCAAATCGCTATCTAGCTCGCAGCAACGCGAAAACGTGCTCCGTACACAGCTTGCCCAATGCGGCGCCGACGGTACGGCGGATAGCGTCACCTGTCTGGCCGATGGCCGCGCGACGCTCGGCGTACTCGAACAGCTGCTCGATGACCTGGACGCGGAAGTTTCGCAGTTGGCCCGCGCCAACGAACCGGGCCGGTGTGTGGGCCACGAATCCCACGCCAAACTCTCACCTGTGGCGGCATTGCTACGCCAACAAGTCTACACCCTTTGTGGCCAACTCACCGAGCAAGAACGCATCGTCCGTCGACAACAGCTCGACGCAGAGCTGCGTCAGCTTTCGCGGGTCCATACCGAGCTGGGCGAACGATTAGATTTATTACTATCTCGCCGTGAGTCGCTCATTCAGAGAGGACAGTTGGCCGGGCAGTCCGCATGCCTCACTGCCCAGCCACCCGCTGCAGAACACTGTCGCTGCGAACATCACGGCGATTTTGTGCAACGGTCTGAAGTGATGGTGCTTGGACGTGCGGACCGTGGTCGGCAGGAGGCCGAAGCGAGAAATCAGCTCAGCACGCTTACTGGCGAGCGGAACGAGCTTCTGGGTCAGCTCGATACACTGCAGCAAGAATTGCAACGCTTGGAGTCTCGCTGGGAGGACTTGCAAAACGAGCGGGCTGGATTGATCAACGGAGCCTCGATCGAGGAACAGCAAAATGAACTCGAGCGGCTCGAGACGGTCATTCGTCAGTTACTAACTAAGGCAAACGTACCCGAAGCCACACCTCAAGCGGGTGTTTGGCGTGCCTCCGACTTGTTAGCCCAATTAACTAACGGGCAACTCGTGCAAATCCGTCTGGAACGCAGCCAGTTGCAAGCCACTGTTGTCGATCGCCACGGCATGTCGCGCAACCTCGAGAGCCTCTCCGCTGGCGAACACGATCAGCTCTACCTCGCTTTGACCCTGTCGCTCGTAAGCTCTTACGCCCAACGCGGCATTCACTTGCCGCTCGTACTCGATGAGCCCTTCTTGCAACAAGATGCCGCTCACGCCGCGACAATGGTAGGTGTACTCGACGAGTTTGCGCGAGCAGGTCACCAGATCCTCGTTTTCACTGAGCAGCGCGAAGCCAAGCGTCGTTTCGACTCATTGCATGCCACCACGTTCGACCTGGAAAGCTTACGAAGTTCGAGCCCCGCCCCTGCTCAACCGACGCCACAGCCTACGCCCGAGCCCACTCCCACCGTGCAAACCACGAGTACGCGAGTAGTCCGAGAAACCCGCGATGGACACACAACGCCCGCACTACGTTTGGCAAGTGTGGGTCTGGCTAATGTGGAACGAACTGCAGAGCACGAAGAGGTGTTTTACCTCGCGGAGAGCTCCACGTTCCAGGATTTCCCCGTACTCGGGGCCGACACAGGCAAGCTATTGGGACGACTCGGCATTTATTCCATCAGCGATTTGTTAGTTTCAGACGCAACTGAAATAGCACGCCGTTTGGACCGCAAAAACATTGGTGCCGAAACGGTCCGGCTCTGGCAGACGCACATGGTGCTCATGTGCCACGTGCCAAACCTGACACTCAAAGACGCCCAAGTCTTGGCCGCCAATGGCATTCATTCACCCGAAGATCTCTTCGATGCTGATTTCGACGTGCTTATGCACTCGATTGAGACTTTCCTGCGTAGCGATCTGGGTCGTCGATTTAGGGATTCTGCCGCGCGGTATAGCCGCTCGCGATTGCTTGGCTGGCGCGACGGCGCACGCCACTACCGTGATCGCTGGCAGCACTCAAAACGCCGTTACTCGAATTGGAATTTGCACCCTGCTCGAAGTGCCCCAGCGAAGGCAGAGAACCATCGCGAGCGTCGGCAACGATCAGCGCGTTCTGCACGTAAGTCCTCGCGAAAACGCCGCTTCTATCTAAGTCGTGAACAGGATGTCGAGGAAGCACCTTCGATCGGCCCCAAAACGGCAACTCGACTGGCAAAGGTTGGCATTCGCACGGTCGCCGATTTGCTAGAAGCCGACCCCGACTCCACCGCGGCAGAACTCGAGGTGAGCCACATCAAGGCTGAAACGATTGTCGATTGGCAACATCAGTCGCGTTTGGTCTGCCAAATCCCTGAACTGCGCGGCTACGGAGCGCAGCTGCTCGTGGGCTGTGGACTGACCGAGCCTGATCAAATCTCCCGATTGAGTACCGAGAGTCTCGTAGCGAAAGTGCTGACCTTCTGCGAGACCAAGGAAGGGCAACGCATTCTGCGTTCGGGCGATCCCCCGGCAAGCGAAAAAATCGCCCAGTGGGTGGAACTCGCCACACACTCGCGCCCGCTGGAAGCAGCCTAAAACCCCCGAGGTTACTCGTCGGCAGTAAAGCGACGTTTCGAGTCAGCAATTTCGGTTTCGATTTTGGTGACAATCGAACGTAGCTCTTCGCTATCCGAAGGCGCTAAGTGTTGACCTAATTCGGCAAACACTTCCTCAAGAGGCACAGAAAAACTGGCAAGCAAATCCGCCACGTCCTTCTCATAAGCTCTCACTCGGTCAAATCGTCCTTGCCGGTATAGAGAGGGAAGAACGAAAAGTTTCAGGAGAACTAAGCCCTCAGCGGTGGCGCAAGGCACAGCACGGTTGACAAACTCTTGTTTTGCGACGTGCTTTTGACGTACTCTCTCGAAGAGGATGTTGCTGATGAACAGAAGATCAACCTGCAGGTCACCCAAAGAACAGCGTGCGAAGTTTGGGCTGTCGTCTTCGACTATAAGCTCGGGCAACTTGCTCAAGCCATCTCGTGAGATAATCAAATCGATGTCTTGCGTGTTTCGTCCTTCGACGTAGACCAACATCGCAATACCGCCAACAAGGACGTAATCAATCTCCCGCTCTTCGAGCAGATCGAACAAACGTGGGATCGCATCGAAAAGCTGGTTGAGATCCATATTCCTTAATCTTGCACCGTTCTTGGGGTCGAACATGACCCCATGCGCGATGACTTCGCCTATATTTACCGCTGGATTGCCCATAACTCTATTATAGCCGAGTCACGACTCGGCGACGACTTGCCATTGCCAAACCCAAAAGCAAGAGGCACACGCTACTCGGTTCGGGAATGGTGGCGAGCGAGGATATGCCACTTGAGCCAGTAAACTGACGTTGCCATTCCAAGAGTTCCGCACCGTCGGTGTCGGTATCCCCATCCACATCGCCTGCCCCGCTTTGACCGAACGCGTCGGTTATTACCATGAGATCAAGCTCATCGACATCGCCGTCTCCATCGAAATCGGGAGGATTGGGCATGGGGGCAGTGATAGTCTCGTAGCCGATGTCACGTAGGAACGCCAAGTCGAGCACGGTCAGCTCTTTTCGTTTACCGTTGGTGATGGTCGGGTCCATGACGACTTCCTGAGGCGAGCC
Source organism: Bythopirellula sp. (assembly GCA_965230685.1). GTDB lineage: Bacteria > Planctomycetota > Planctomycetia > Pirellulales > Lacipirellulaceae > Bythopirellula. The sequence continues at coordinate 4,383,348 of CBDDLO010000002.1, read as the reverse complement.
GTCCGAGATTCGTGTACTCATCACACTAGAAGCAACATGGTCCCCGCCAGAGCTAATCAAGTTGGCTCCGGAACCTGTGATGGCTTGGACTTCTGACCCGTTCCAGGTCGTTCCGCTGGTGAGCTCATCCCAAGAATTAGAAGCGCCGATTCCAAGTGTATGAAGAATCTCGTGAACTGCGACGGTGTACAAATCGTTCTTCCCTGAACCGACATTAGTCGTATGGTTCCAGTGCCAGTACTCGTCCAGCGACGACGCGGAGTCTCTGGATCCGTCGTTGTCTTCGTCTACATCAAACGAAAGCACCCCGTAGGCTGCGCCGTAATCAACTGAGTAGGGGGTCACCGTTCCAAAGAAGTCAAAATCGCCGCTGACGGTGCCAATGACGGGGCCATTGCCGCGCGAGAGAGCTGTTTGAGATTGATTCGCCCCGCTAGTAACTGCAATCGGAGATTCCGCGGGGAAGCCACTCGCTCCCAGGGAAACACCGATTCCCGCGGGACCACCTACTCCCAAAGGAGCAACGCCACCAGGAAATACGCCTAGGTTGCGTGCACCTACGAACAGAGTCACCGAGTCATAGCCAATCTGAGGTGAGTTGATATCCACCATCGCCCCAGTCGAAGGATTGGTATAGAAGTACCTCCAGTCGTAAGTGACTGTTGTTCTCTCATACTCGCCAATAAAGACATCTTCGGAGAGGCCGTCGAGCGACGAAGTGATCACTGCACTGACATCGGCGGCAGCAGCATTGATCGACGCCTTGGCGGTGGCGTCTATGCCCGGATAGAAAAGCGTTCCAGGGGTGTACTGCACATTGATGTTGATCGCCTGCGCGATGGGGCACAGCGCAAGCACCAGCAGTACGGCAGTGATGAATCGAGATATCGGCGTTCTATGCATCTGCTTGTTCCGGTTCCGTTGCAACCCCTGGGGCTAACCACCGCTGGTGATGCACTCATGGGCTCTAGTTACCAGTTTAAACTACCGGATAGAATACTAACCAATCAACCTTGCAAGTCTCTGAAAACCAGCAAATCGACTGCTCTGGGCAGGTTAAATTGCTTTTTTCGTGGCATGCTTACGCTGCTGGCACCGGCGGCGGGGCTGCCCTGGGCGCATCAACTGGTACTTCGCCCGATTGTAGTTCGCCACCGTGGCCGTGTAGGCAATGCGCGCTTCGGCTTAGATCGCAGAAGTTCGATCGTAAAGCCTTCGTTCCCGAGGAACCGTGGTTCGTTGATTTCGTAACTTTTCTGTGCAGAGCGAATCGCTTCATGAGCGATAGCCATCGCACTGCGGTAGCTCGCCACGTCGGCCACTGCTTCGACGACTTCAGCCGCAATCCGCTCGCGTAGGGCTTCGAGCACCAGCACTTGCTCGTGCAACTCTCCTCAGCTCGTGCAACTCTCCTCGATGGATGCGCTGCCGAGCGACGTTGCCTAACTCCATGTTTTGCCATTCCCATTCGGCAAGAAATTCAACATCGCTACGCTCCAATTAAGAAGGGAACTTGGTCGGAGTGTATTGGAAACTCAGAGAACGCATGCCCCGCAGAGCAACGGCAAGATCGAGCGTTGGCATCAGGTCATCAAGCAAGATTGCATCCGCCAACGCGTGCCGCTGGTGCTTGAAGAAGCGAGACAACTGGTCGAACGTTTCGTCGATGATGACAATCACAGCCGTTTGCACAGCGCGATCAGCAATGTGACGCCCGCCGATCGCTAACGATGCAACTGAGAAATTCCAACTTGCGATAAACCAAGACACGCACTTTAAGTGGATAGCTACAGGGTGACCAAAGACTTAGCAGGCTGTTCCATATCCAACAGCCGCCGCTTCATCGAGACGCCCTGCGGCGCTGAAAAACCGCCTAGCCCGCCGCTTGCCGGGACTACGCGGTGGCATGGCACGATCAACGGCACACGGTTGCGCGCCATCACACTGCCTACGGCGCGTGCCGCGCCGGGGCGACCGGCCCGTTTCGCCAGCTGGCCGTAGGTGAGCGTTTCGCCCCAGGGAATTCGGCGACAGGCGGCGGTGACTTTACGTCCGAATGGGGTAAGGTGGCGTGATTCCAGCAGTAGATCGTCGAAATCGCCCGGCTCGCCGGCAGCGAACTCGCAAATGCGGTCGATGAGTGGGTCTTCGCCTGGAGCGATGAAGTCTGCCGGAGCGAAATGCTGTGCTGCGTCGACTCCTTGAATCGGCTGTAGCACTTTGGTTATTGCTTTCATCGCCGCGCGATCGTTGGTGTGTCCAAAAGTCAGTGCATGCACGACTGAGTCACGACGTGCCAGAGCGGTGTGACCCAGGGCAGTTTCAAAAACGAGCGTTTCCATCAGTTGGGTTCCTCGCATCTCGTGGTGGAACAATGACCATCCGTCAGCTTACGAGTTTGCGGCTTTTTGAACAAGCATTCCACCGCGTGAATCCGGAGGAGGGGTCTTTGACAGTGTTTTCTCGTTCCACATATACTGATGGCCCGAATGCAGTGGCGTGAATTGCGGCCCAGTACGCTGCGGCCCGGCTATGAAAATTCTCCGAGGAAACTCACCTACGATGAATCCCTACAGCTCGCTTTCCGACGACTACTACGTCAACATGAACCTCGCTACGGAAATGGAACTTCCCTGCAATCGTGAGACCGTGCTGCACTATTTCGAGCAGGTGCAAAAACAGTACCCCGAGATGCGAAACTTCTACTCGCGCGACAAACGCGAATTCGTCCTGGAAGAAGAAAAAGACAAGGGCACTTATCGCTGGTGTACCGTCGAACAGAAGCGAGTTTGCTCAGGTCAGGTGAATCCCGCAACGCTCGATGGTGTCATCCAACAACATCGTCATGCGCTGGACATCGCCCCGTATGCCCTGTCGATCAGTCCGCTCGACTGCGAAGCACTCGACCTGCTGATTGGATTCGACTTTACCTACCGGGGCAATCACAACCAGCTGATCGCCGAAGCGTTGGGAGTCTGCCCCGCTATGGAACGGCTGGGGCAACTGCCTGGCGCGACGATTATCAACAACGAGCCGAACATCACTTTCGCGCTAGACGACGATTGCCGTCTGCAGTGTCGCATCAGCGTCGAGTCACGCACCAATGCCTATCAAATCCGCACCGGCGAGTTCCAAGAAGACCAGATCAGCGTCTACGTCACCGCCCGCCAGTACGGCAGCCTCGCAGCAAACCAAACCTACCTCGAAACCCTCGAACGTCTCTACGAAATGTCCCGCGACGTGGTAGATAACTATGTGGTGGAGACAGTGCTTCAACCGTTAGCGCGAACGATTGCGTTGGGGTAATACTGCATGAAGTAAACTGAGTACTCCATGCTCGTTATCTTCGCGAAGAGTGTTCGCCCTCACCCTAGCAAGCGTTTCACGCTCTGGATCAATCGATCCATGGGGAACGGCTTTCGCACGTAGTCATCCACGCCAAGCATTTCGGCGTAGGCTTTGTGGCGGGCACCCTCGTTGGCGGTGATCATGATAATGCGTTGCTTTTTCTCGCCCATGCGTTTTAGGCGCTCGAGGACGAGGAAGCCGCTGCGTTTCGGCATCATCATGTCGAGAATCACCAGGTCAGGCGCTTCGCGCTCAATGAGCGCCAACCCCTGGTTGCCGTCGCGGGCGACAAGCACCTCGTAGTCGTGCGCTTCCAATGCCAGGCGCAGCGATTCGATAATCTCCGCGTCGTCGTCGACGAGCAGTATCCGTTTGTTGTCCGAAGAATTGGCCATATTTTTAAAGTCTCTCTTTGTCAACTCACCTTGAGCGACTTCTTTATAAAAACTTGATAAGGATCGCGCAGAACAGACTTACTCGATCAGGCGAACGACTCTTCTCACCGTAGCGGATTGCCACCGATTTACAAGCGGAATAACCCTCCAAAATGGTTCCCTACGACTAGGCTGGCCTCGTGCGAGCTGTGCCCACGCCTTCCATCGCGACTCGATGCAGTCCTTGGCGATTAGCTTCCACTCGAACATTCTCTAGCCCCAATGTGTCGAGCTGGGTGAGCTTTCGCTATACTTTTTCCAGTCTTGACGAAACCAACATCGCGATTTCAAAGAACTACCGATGCTGTTCGAACTCAGAAACTCTGTCCCCGAGGTTAGTCCGAACTGGAAAGCCGCGCGGGATCATTTCCTGGCGGGTCGTTCGAGCGAAGCATGGAACTTGAGTCAGTCGCAACGTGGTCGGAATCAACAGGGTCGGGATGCTATCCATACCGCGAACGACTTCTTGCTCAATATCGAAATCGCTCGGGCGTGCTCGGCAAATCGCACCTACCTAGGCCTGGTCAAGCTGGGGGTGAAAGCCCACCCCGACGACCCCTTCCTGCAGCTCTATCAGGCGCGGATGTTACTCACCCGCGGCCTGCACATGCAGGGAATTGAGTACTTGCAGAGCCTCGAGGAGACGCTCCCGAAAACACACCGGGTCGAGTGGATCTCCGAGCTAGCGAATGTCTACGGGAGCGCCGGCTTCGAGGGATCGTGTCGGAACTGGCTCGCGAAGATCGACGATTCGGCAGCAGAACAATCGGCTCTTGCCCTGTACACGATCGCGGGTGCACAAACGGGTATGCAGCAGTGGTCTGAGGCGATCGATTACGCGCGCCGATGCCTCAACGCCGCTCCCCAATGGTCACGTGCGAGAAGCAATCTGGTCAATTGTTTGTTGACCCAAGGCCAAGTCGACGAAGCCCAGGAAATTCTCCGCGTGGGTCAAGAGTTGGGACATGAAGATTCCACCTTAGACGTCTGCGCGGCAATGCTGTCGTTCTCTTTGGGTGACTTTGCGGTTGCCGAAGCTAGGTTCAGGGCGCTCTTGGACAACTGGCCCCAAGCCGACTTTCGGCGCTGGGTCCAGCGCACACTCTGTGTGTTGCTGGTCGAACTCGACCGCGGCGAGGAGGCCGCAGAACTCGCTGCTGGCGAAGAAGAACGGTTAGCGCTACCTTCGCTCAAAGATTGCCCAAGCGACCAACCACACCGATTTATTCCTGTTCCGCTCGTTGCTCAAAGTAAAAACCAATGCGTACCGACCAGCATAGCGATGGCGGCGTATCCTCAGGGGCGGTTGTTAGACGCCCCGACGCTCTTCGCTGAAATGAAGGGACGCGATGGGACAGCACTTTGGCGCATGCGAGATTGGCTGCGCTCGCACGGGTTTCGGCTTGTTCCCGTGCGATTGGAGGAAGGGGTAATTACCAAGCTACTCGACGCGGAGATTCCACTGATGGGCGTACTGGAGCTCCCGTTCAACAGCCACGTCGAACTAATTTGCGGCTACAATCGCGCGATCAATGTGTTTTACGTCCGTGACCCGATGCACTGGGCACCGAGTGCAATTCCCGTGGAGATGGTATTTCAACGATACGAAGCCTACGATTCCGTGCTAGCGATTATTGATGAGCGTTCCGAAGCGACCATCGAGCTGGCCAAAGTGCACCAAAATTGCGAGTGCGAAGCGCTCCTTGATCTTGCCGAAGCGTCTGCCAATGGGGCGCGAGAAAATGCAGAGCGGGCCTACGCAAAAATCGCCGACGATTCGCCGGCTGCTTTTCTCCGAGACGGGTTTGCCAACTGTATTGCCATTTCGCCAGATACTTTCGGCGAGCGGATGCAGCACTACGCAAAATCAGACTCGGTAAATAGCATCTCTCGCTTTCGGGCGCTCATGACGCTCGGATCGAACGAAGCGCATGCCATTTTGGAGAAGTTTGTCGAGGAGGAAGAACTTCAGTTAGGCCCCAGCGGAGAGCGTTACCTCCGCCTGATGCAGCTGATGCACAACGGTGAATGGAAAGCCGCGAGAAAACTGGTTGAGCAACTGCTGCTCTTCGGCAGTAGCGTCTCCAGTTTTTGGGATTTGAAATCGGAAATATTGGCCGAGCTAGGTGACCAGAAAGGATGCCGAGCAGCGCTCGACTTGGCGATCCAACTCGATCCGCATCGCCTCTACCTTCGAGAGAAGTTGCTCAATCGCACAGCCAACGAGCTCACTTATGCCGAGTACCTGCAAGAGTTCCAATCGCTGCTGGAGACCGACTCCGACGACAAATCGTTGCTCTGGGGCAAGGCGATCGCGCTCTACGATGGCCCCGATGGCAAAGCCTTTGAGCAAGCCGCTCGGGAGTACATGCACTGGTATCCCCGCGACCCCCGTGCGTATTCAACGCTTATTCAATGGTACCGTCACCAAGCTCGAGCCGAACTTGCCGACGAGCTCGCTGCAGCCGGCAACGCGCTACTAGACAACATGTTTCCACTCACGGAAACAATCAACCAAGAGTTAGTTGAAACAAGCGGCAAGGTCGCCTCGCAAGAGAACTCACCACAGGCGGACGATCCGCTTCCGGAGGACAAGGAGCAACTCCTGAGCCTGTACGGACAGGGAGTGCAACCGCGACGAGCTGAAATTCTCGAGCGGTTGCTCCAGCTCGAGAAGGAAGGGGCACTGCTGTGGTACGAGCGAGCGAGTTTGCTTGCCGCGCGACTCACTATCGGTTTGTCTCCCGGGTCGACGGAAAAGCAGATTCAAAAATTGCTCCCCACAAGCACGCCCGGTGCTGCCCATTGGTTCGCCAGCCATGTCACCGAACTAGTGGATCAAAACAATCCCACTCTCAAAGTGGCTCAGTCAGTTGTCGATTGGATCGAGCAAGTTGTGCCAGAGTTTCGCAACTACACTGAAATTTGGTTCAACCGAATCGTTCTGATGGAGAAGGCCCAACAGATCGAGCGCGCTTTGACTGAGCTTGAAGAGTTGATCAAGCAGTATCCGGCCCACTCGTCCGCTCTTTATCGCATGGGAGTGGTTCGGCACGAGCAAGGAAAATTCCAGGAGAGCATCGACCACTTTGAGCGTGCGTTGAAGATCAATCCTGGCCTCTATGGAGCAATGTACATGGTTCGGGCGGTGCATGACACATTGGCCAATGCAGATGCATGGCGGCAAGCGACAACTCAACTACGACAGAAATTCCCGTACGATTTCGGTTTTTTTCAAGAGGAAGTCAATTTCGCGCTTCAACATGAATCCGACGAGGCCGCGGAAAAACTCATTGCAGATAATGCTAGTTACTTCTGCGGCAAACGAATACAAGTCATGAAAGCACAGCTGAACATCGATCGGCAACGCTATGAGGAAGCAGAAAAGCTACTTTCGTCGGTCGAAATCACCGAGGAATCCGGCGATGATTTATACGAGGACTCCCTCAAGGCCAACTTGAATCTGGCAAGTCACACCCGGTCCGAAGAAAAGATTCTTGAACTTTGCGACCAAGGACTGCGGCGTTGGCCCGATTCGACTCGACTCAAGGAACTGAAAGCGGAATACCTGAATGACCACTCAGCCAGCCTCTATTTGCTGGAAGAAGTATTGTGCGAGGGAGAACCCACTGCACAGACGGCGTTGCAGTTCTTGGCCACTGCGAACGCGTCGCCCGTCAAAGCTGCTCGCCACTCCATTGAGAAGGCGGCTGCTGACCGGCGACAATCGCTGACCGAACTATTCGCCGAGGCGATGGAAGATCATTCGTTGCTGCAACACGGCGGCGCGTTCCTCAACTGGGCGGTAAAGAAGTTCCCAGACTCAGACAATCTCCTGTATCGGCAAGCGATCCATTACAACGTCCACGGCAAAGCCAAAGCCGCAATCAAAGCAGCTCGCACCCTCTATGAGCGCAATCCAGAGCATCCCGAGGCGGCGCGCATACTCGGTCGTTGCTTAATCGATCATAAAGCGAAGAAAGCGCTCCCCTACCTGGAGAAAGCTTGCCAAAAAAACCGCTCGACCGACAATCTTTTCGACCTGGCCCGAGCACACCACGTCGCGGGAAAGCGCGATCGGGCTAAGCAACTCCACTGGGAAGTGCTGGAGCTGAATCCGTATATGAGCGCTTCGCTCGTGAGTTTGTACATTCTGAAAGCGGAACCTACTAGGCTCTGGCCCTATATCAATCCGATGCTCGAGCTAGGATGTGGACGAGATGACGAATACTTCGTTGTTGCGACTGTGAAAATTGCTAAGAGCGTCCGCGAGACGACTTCTCCGGCCTGGATCAATGTCGCCGACCAGCGTTGGTCCCTGCTGCAAACCAGGCCCGGTTTCCAGGACGAGAAACCCCAGCTGAAACGGGCAATCGCTGCCTGGCTGACGGTGCGACCCGACGACGGCCAGAACCGAGAGCACTTGCCAAGCAATCTGTTGACGAAGCTCCATGCGAAACTCTTTTGGCCACGCTGCGAGTGGGTACCAGTGCCGTAGACTTCATGATGCGTATTCGCAATTAAATCCTTCAACATCCTGCGATTCACTGCATAGAAGCACGTGTCCAGCCGGCTTCAAGACAAGAAAGCTTGCAGTACGATGCAATTATTCGCCGAACTCGACGTGGTCATGCTCTCGCGCTGGCAGTTTGCGCTGACGATCATGTTCCATTATCTTTTTCCGCCGCTCACCATCGGCATGGGCGTGGTGCTGGTGCATTTGGAAGGAATGTTCCTCTGGACGAAGGAGCCGATTTATGAGCAGGCGGCCCGTTTTTGGACGAAAATTTTTGCCGTCAACTTTGCACTTGGCGTGGCGACGGGTATTGTCATGGAGTTTGAGTTCGGCACCAATTGGGCCACGTATTCGCGATTCGTGGGCGATGTGTTTGGCTCGGCGCTGGCGGCGGAAGGCATTTTTGCCTTCTTTCTTGAATCGGGGTTCCTGGCGGTACTCGTGTTTGGCTGGGACAAGGTCGGGCCAAAGTTCCACTTTTTTGCCACGCTGATGGTGGCGACTGGCTCTATTTTCAGTTCCGTGTGGATCACCGTGGCCAACAGTTGGCAACAAACGCCCGCCGGACACACGATCGTGCAGATGACGCGCGATGGAGAGCCCTGGTTCGTCGATGGTGTGCCCATCCTTCGAGCCGAAATCACTGACTTCTGGGCGATGGTATTCAACCCCTCCACGGTGCACCGGCTGATTCACGTTTGGCTCGGCTGTTTCATTTTGGGTGCGGCATTCATCATGAGCATCTCGGCCTGGTATTTGCTGCATCGCAGACATGAAGAGTTTGCTCGGCGCTCTTTCACCGGTGCGCTACTACTGGCGACCGTTTCCAGCCTGTTGATGTTCGTGAGCGGTCATCTGCAAGCGCAGAACGTGTACGATACCCAGCCAGCGAAGATGGCCGCGTTCGAGGCACACTACCACACGGGGCCAGCCGATCTCAGTTTGTTGGGCTGGCCTGACGACGAGTCAGAAACGGTACGCGGGAATATCTCGATACCCGGTGGTTTAGGAACACTTTTGTTTTCGGATCCGAAACAATCAGTGATAGGCTTAGACCGCTTTCGCCGGGAAGACCGCCCGCCGGTTGCGATTGCATTTTTTAGCTACCACTTGATGGTTGGCATCGGAGTGTTCTTCGCCGCGTTCACTCTGTTGGCATCTGCGTTGCGTATCACGGGAAAGTTATTTGAGCAGCGCTGGCTATTGTGGATCGCTGTCGCGGCGGTGCTGCCGGCGTTCGCTGCCAACGAAGCTGGATGGGTTGCCGCGGAAGTCGGCCGGCAACCTTGGATTGTGTACGCTCCCTTGATCACCGACGCAGCCGGCGAACCTCTTCTCGACGACGACGGCTACTTCCAATATGACGAATCGCAGGGCCTGCGCACCACGAACGGGGTCTCGAAAATGATCGCCGCCGAGCAGGTAGTTGGCTCGATCATCATGTTCGCTGCAATCTACATGCTGCTATTTTTTGTCTGGGTGTTCGTACTGCATCAGAAGATTTCTCACGGGCCAGACTTCGAGCCAGAATCGAAGTCGTCGGGAGGCGCGCTTGATGCCGCCTCATCCTGGGCCGGTCATGAGAAGTCGCTCTTGGAGGAAAGAGAACCGTGAGTAAGTCGCAGCTCATTCGACTTGGTTGTCTTGGCTTGGCAAGCGGAGTGCTTGCGGCATGGGCATGCTGGGACGTGATGCTCGCTCACTTGAACCTCGTCTGGTTTGTGCTGCTGGGAATCCTGCTTGCGGGGTACGCGATTTTGGACGGGTTCGACTTGGGAGTGGGCATTTTGCACCCTTTATCGCGCGACGACGCCGAAGCGCGACTGTCGATGAGCAGCATCGGCCCTATTTGGGATGGCAACGAGGTGTGGCTTGTCACGTTTGGCGGAGCATTATTCGCTGCGTTTCCCGAAGCGTATGCGACTATATTTCAGGCATTCTACACGGCCTTTATGCTTCTGCTGTTCTGCCTGATTTTCCGTGGAGTGAGCTTGGAGTTTCGCAGCAAGGTGGCCTCGAAGGCTTGGCGAAGAATGTGGGACCTCGCGTTTTTCGTTTCCAGTTTGGTCGCCACACTCTTGTTCGGCATCGCCATCGGGAATGGCCTGGCGGGAATGGAACTCAACGAGCGAGGCGCATACGTGGGCACTTTTCTCGGCTTACTGAAGCCGTACCCGCTTCTGGTGGGCGCGATGAGCGTCGCGATGTTTGCCATGCATGGCGCGATCTATCTGCACTTAAAGACAGAAGGCCATGTGCAAGCGCGCTCGGGACGGTGGATCTGGCACACTTGGGGCATGTTTCTCGTGTTGTACAACCTCACCACGATGGCCACGTTGGTTTTCGTCCCGCAGGCGGTGCCAAATTCAGAGTACGCACCGTGGATCGGGGGCATCGTTGTCGTCAACGTGCTGGCGATCGCCAACATCCCGCGCTCCGTGTTCAACGGAAGGATTGGACGGGCGTTCGTGTCTTCGTGCCTGACGATCGCGTGCCAAGTTTTTCTGGTGGGGTTCGCGCTGTTTCCCAATCTCGTAACTGCCAGCAACGCGGGCTCTGACAGGGTGGTCAGCCTAACCATCTACAACGCGGCTTCGAGCCAATCAACGCTCAAGACGATGTTTATCATCGCGCTGATCGGCATGCCCTTGGTGGCAAGCTACACGGCGATTGTGTATTGGACTTTTCGTGGCAAGGTCGAGGTGGATGGTTACGGCTGACGTAACGATTTACGCCGCCGCTCGACGATCTTGCACACCGAAGAGGGTTTCGTGAACGGCTGTGGCAATTTCACCGGCCGCGTCGGGACGGGCAAGGCTTTGCATGCGAAGTCGCATTTGGTGCCGTGCAGGTTCTTCCATCAAGAGGGGCGTCAGTTCACGCGCGAGTGCCGTCTCCAGGGCGCCCGTTTGAGAACTCTCGTCAATCAGCCGGCTAGCCCCTGCCGCAGTGTAGACCTTGGCATTCGCAATTTGGTGGTCGTCGCTTGCATGGGGATACGGCACCAGAAGTGCAGGCACTCCGGCTAGTGCCAACTCCGCGAGGGTTGTACCTCCCGAACGGCACACAACCAAGTCGCTTTCGAACAGTAGAGAAGCCACTTCGTCGATGTACGAAACAGCCAGCGCTTCGATTCCTGATTGCTGGTACCGGTGTTCGGTTTCTTGAAGCTGCCCTTCGCCGGTTTGGTGGACAATCTGCCAATTACTTAGACAGCTGCACACTAGTTTCAGCGCGCCGGGCATCGATTCGTTGAGCGAACGCGCCCCTCCTGCTCCGCCCAGAATAACCAGGCGTTTTTGGCCCGAAGCAGATTGTCCACTTACTTTCAGTGAGCTTTGTTGCTGTGCTCGTTCCCGAGTGCGGTAGAGTTGCTCGAAGCTTTGTCGCGACGGATTTCCTGTCACGGCCACCGAAGCTTGCACATGCAGATGAGGGCGTACTTCTTCAAATGCGGCGCAAACCATTGATGCAGCACGCGACAGCCAGCGTGTTGTTTGACTAGGTATGGCGTTTTGTTCAAGCAGGATGAACGGGATACCTCGCTCCGCGGCAGCGCGAACCACGGCGGTGCTGGTAAAACCGCCAAGCCCTACGACCAGCGAAACTTGCTGCTCTTTGAGCATCCAGCGTGCCGCGCAGTAACCAGCCAAGTTGTCGGTGACAAATCGAAACGCCTGCAGTGGGTTCTGCGGAATGGGCTGCGCGGGAATCGTGGTATGCTCGTAGCCTGCATTGCGGACCGTGTGCTTTTCTCGTGCCTTGCCAGGACCTGCAAAAGAAATACGTGCCGAGGGCATTTGTTCAGAAAGTTTATCGGCAACAGCCAAGCCCGGAGCAAGATGGCTGACCGCGCCACCCCCAGCGAACATGATGTGAGGGGCAGAAGACATGGTACCACTAACGGGTTGAAGGAATGTGTATCCGCTGAGCCACTGGGGCGACGCGAAGCGTCGCCCCAGTGCTCAGACCTAAGCTCCATCGTGAAGCGCTCGCTGTAGCAACTGACCCAGAAGTCGCTCACAGCGAGGTAAATGCTCCAACCCCAGGGAGGGCGGTCAGTCAGACCCCGCAATCCAACAAACCAACGACGAAGCTTCAACATGTACCGAAGATAAATTGCACCTTAAATTTTCATTGGGTTCTGGGAAAACTATGCCGCTAACGCCTGATTCCTAGAAAACCGGGTCGTGAGCAGCTCAGCCAATTCCTCACACATCTGTTCGTCGATACCAAGCAGCAGCACAACGTCTCCGGCAGACAAGCGGTGGGCCAACACTTGGCCCCCTGAGTTTGGTTTCGCACAGACCACGACACCGGATAAGCTCAGCCCCGCGTCGCGAGCACCGATGCCCACTTCGCGACCGCTGATTCCACAGCTAACAAGCAAGTTTGCAGCACCTTGCTCGACCACTTCACAACCAAACTGTCTGCCGACTGCAAACTGTGTGGTATCACAAAGCACTACGCGCCGTCCGCTGGCCTTAAAACCTCGCAGTAGTTCTAAGGCCGCATGGGTTTCGGATCGTGAAGTCGCGTTGGCACACAACAGGGTAACGTCTGGCAGAGTCAAGACTTGAGTGAATTGCATCGCCTCGTTCGATTCGGCCAATGAGTTATTGCTAGCCGCCTCGAGCATTAGTGTATCAGTCCAATCCATTCTTGACTCCGTTTGACATCCAACAGGCGACGAGTAAGTTCCCTAAGCGACGAGACGAGCAATCGGTTCTGCGCGAGCGTACAGCAGCTCGCGGGTCACTTCGCGGTCGGACAATCCTTCCGAGGCGTTGCCAAAGGCAAAACTTGGTTCAACTTGACTCCCTGCAATCACGACCACGTCGCCCGGCTCGGCAATCGCCACAGCACAGGCAATGGCTTCGTTGCGATTCGCAACGACTTCAGTGACCGCGAATCTATCGCTGTTGCTCGGTTCTAAATCAGTCAGCGGTTGGGTCAAAATTGCCAAGTCAGCCATTCGGTGAAGCACCTGTGAAATTTCCAAGTGTTCGCTACCCGTTACATCTGGCAAGTCACTCCAGACACAGATCACCCGCCGATGGGCAAGTTGCCGCGCTGTTCGCAAGCTGGCTCGCAATGCTTCGGGCGTATCTGCTGCATCAACGAAGACAGGAAAACCCTGGCCACAATCGACACGCTCCATTCGAGCAGGCAGTTGGGCCACTGCTTCCAAACCCTTGGCAATAGTTTGCAAATCGATACCATAGGACAACGATAGCGTCGTCGCCGCAAGACAATTTGACACGTGGTGTTCGCCGATGATGGATGTTCGTACCGCGGCAGACTCACTACCGGCAGTGAGCAAAAATGTTTGCTCGTTCGCCTGGCACTCGATGATAGTTGCGGTAATTTCTGCTTGCGTACCTAACCCATAAGTCAGCACTGGCCCCGACAAACTGCCAATCCATTTCATGCTAACGGGGTCATCGGCATTGAGGACCGCCACTCCCATTGGCGATAGATGTTTTAGAATACGGCGTTTCGTTTCGCGGTAGCTTTCAACCGTGTTGTGTTGGTCCAGATGGGCGTCGGTCACGTTCGTTACGCAGACAGCGGAGAGCTGTACGCCCGCGATACGAGCTTGGCTCAACATTTGGCTGGATATTTCTACGAAAGCGTGTGTGCAACCGGCAGCCTCCATCCGTGCCAAACGTGAGGCCAAGGCAGGAGCAGAAATTGTATCGCTGATGCCACTGCTGTGGGTCATGCCGTCGTAGCAACCAAGTCCGCTTATTTTTCCGCAGTGTTTACCAGCGGCGGAAAATATGGATTCGAGCAGGGCAATTGTGGTCGACTTTCCGTGCGTGCCGGTAACGCCTACGACCTCCATGGATCGGCTCGGGTGACCGACCAACGCTTGGCAGATTTCGCCCAAGGCAACGCGACTATCGGGTACAAGATACGTGGGCACATCGAACACCGGCACCGGCTGTTCGCAAACCACGGCAACCGCTCCATGTGAAACAGCTCGTTGGGCGTGCAGGTGGCCATCGTCGTCTCGGGCTTCCGTATCCGGCAGGGCAACGTACACATCGCCCGGCTGAACTTCGCGCCAGTCAGTCGCACAGGAAGTGACTTCGACATCGTCAAAGCCAGTGCGTGTTGCTGAGGGGAGCAACTCAGCCAATCGGAGAACCGCCGTGGGGTCGCTCTCGCCAAATCGATTTTCTTGTAGCATGCCAGGCCTCCTTGCCTGGGTGGCAACCACTGCGTTTATTGCGGGAGCAGCAATGCCAACCTTCGTGGTTCGCGATCAGAAATCCATTTCCGATCAAGGCCGCGGCGGTCATTTTGGGTCGTGTCCACCGAGCGAGGCAGATTGTGTTGATTTGACAGAACGCGTCAAGACGGATTTTCTGGCTGGAGGCCAGAGACCTGAGACGGTAGGTTGATAGCACCAACAAGAGCCCAGTCGCATAGCCACTTACCTTGAAAAGACCGATGGCCGACGACGATTTTGACATCAGCTCGCTCGCAGCACACTTGCACATGCTGCCTGCGCAAATTTCCAAGCTAGCGGATCGAGGCAAGATTCCTGCACGTCGGATCAGTGGGCAATGGCGCTTCTCACGCCCCGAGATTCACCACTGGCTTGAGCAGCGGATAGGACTTTCCAGCGCCGATGAATTGGCCGAGATGGAAACCAATTTGCAACGCACTGACACGAGTGACATGGGCGACGTGTCGATTGCGGGGCTCTTACCTCTGGAACACATTGCAGTACCGCTGGCAGCGAAAACGCGCAGCCGGGTAATCTCGTCAATGAGCGAGCTAGCCGCGACCACCGGCATGCTTTGGGACCCCGCAAAGATGGGCGAGGCGGTCACAGCGCGCGAGGAGATGCATCCCACGGCGCTTGACATCGGAGTGGCGCTCCTGCATCCGCGGCGCCCGCAAACCTCGATTCTCGGCGAGGCAGTACTGGCGCTGGGAATCACCAGCCAGGGCATTCCTTTCGGCGGTGCTGGCGGCTTGACCGACGTTTTTTTTCTGCTTGCCGCGACCAGCGACCACGAGCATCTGCGGATGTTGGCTCGCGTGAGTCACCTGATCAGCGATCCCGAGTGGCTTGCCGAACTGCGCGAGGCCTCCGATCCCCAGGCCGCACTCAGACTCATCGACGCCCGCGATAGCGAACTGTAATTAGGATTTGCCGAATGTCAGAGTCAGTTGCAGCGACCGACGGTGTGCCTCTCGGCGTAGAAATCTCAGCTCTCGCCGTTGGACCGTGGCAACAACGAGAATTTTCCGCAGCAACCTCGGGTCTGGAAGCCGCAAGTGGCTGGCCCCAATTGGCTGACCTGTCTGCTGCATACCACGCGTTGCCGGAGTACGAACAACCACCAGAGTTGATTTTCCTCGCCCAGCCGCTGCCCAGCACTTATTCGCAAGACGACATCGACCGGTTGCAGAAACTCTCTCCACTCACTCGTTTGGTGATCGTAGTTGGTTCCTGGTGCGAGGGAGAACTGCGAACGGGCGCACCGCCGACGGGAGTAATTCGCTTGTACTGGTACGAACTAGCGACATGGTGGCAGGCAGCAATTCAACGACACGCCGCGGGATTGTGCCCGTTGTGGTCCTTACCGCTCGACCACCCGCATTCCGGACGATGGACGTCGGACCGCTCGTTCACGCTGCCTGTTTCTAAGAAGCTGCTTGTACAGATCGATACGACCGACCTTGCTGTCTTTGAAACACTCGCCTTCGCACTCCGACAACATGGAATATCCGCAAGTTGGAGAGGTGACGGTAAATCAGTAACAGCCGCGAACGCAGGCATCTGGGACGGAAGTCAGCTCGATGCAAGAGAATTAAGACGGCTTAGAGCATATTGCCACGAAACGCACGGCCCGGTCCTCGCACTGCTCGATTTCCCCCGTGTGGAACACTTCGAGCAGGCCAAGGCAGCCGGCGCAACCGCAGTGTTTGCCAAGCCCTATGTGGTTGAAGAGCTGGTCCAGGCTCTTGCAACTCAGAGCATCGCCTCTTGAAGTGCTACCACTCCACCAATTCCGTCCGTAAAATCTCGCGGCGCCAGCCGGGTTCGTGGATGGCCCAGCCTTGGATGCCCGCGATGCCGTCGGGCAACTTGCGATCGTCGCAGGTTGTAGGTTCGCCACTTTCAAAAGTGGCACGCCACACCTCAGCTTCTGAGAGGGACAGCGCAGGTGGCCGCAATTCCACATTGCTGCGGCGCCACTGAGTGGCACCTTGGTCAAACAGAGTCACGATTACCGTTGGAGCCATTTCAAGCAATCGCCGGGCAATGAGTTCGTGGCTCGCCGTGGCGTAAATGCTTTTGAGTTCTCTCAAGTCCCAACGCACTGCCGCGCCAGCTTTCGCAAACCAATCGCATGGCAGTAGCAGGCAACTGGCCAAGTGGTTCGCGACGTGTTCGCGACTGCGGGGTGGGATGTCGACCAGCGCGATTCCCAACTGTGCGAAGACTCGATGGGCTATCGACTCACCCACCTCGTGTGCCACGGCCCATTGGCGACGTTCGCTGCGAGGTTCTTCTGCGAGAAAAATGGTCTCTTGCCTAAACGCACGCACCTGCCCCAAACGAACGAATCGAGCCCGCGTATCCAGAGTATCGTCTCGCGCGACCAAGATTCCCAACCGCCGAGCCACGGCGAGGACATCTACCGGCGGCTCACTCCAACCCACATCGGCAAGCACTTCTTGCGCGATGGTCTCCACAGCTGCAGCGAACTGTTCTGTCGGAATTTCAGTGAGCATCGCGTTGAGTCCCAAGAAAAGTGCTTGCAGTGATACTATTCATGCGTACACTATACTAAAGCCTCGCACAGACATCAAGAAAAATCCGTCGCGAGCCTACTCGTCCCCGAGCCGCGCTACTGCCCCGTCGCCCAACCGCAGAGAATCGGGTATGCTTGAGTCTCTGTTACCGCGTCGGGGACGACGTGGCTCGCCTTGCCATTTGCTGCGTCGGGGAATGACGTGGCTCGCTTTTTCTGAAAATCTCGCATTGTGTCTGAAATCTTCGTTGCCGATCAGCAATCCGCTGCCAGCAAGGGCCGTTACGCCTTCGTCAGCCTGGGATGCCCAAAGAATCTCGTCGATAGCGAGCGGATGCTCGGCATGTTGCAGCTTGAAGGCTACCAACTGGTCGATGATCCGCAGGGAGCGGACTTCGCTGTGGTCAACACTTGTGGCTTCATCGAGCAAGCCCGCGATGAGTCGTTCGCCGCGATCGATGAAATGCTGGAACTCAAAAAACGGGGCGATTTACGAGGCGTGATCGTCTCGGGCTGTTTGGCGGAACGACAAAAAGAGGATCTGCTTGTTGAACGCCCCGAGATCGATCAATTGGTCGGCGTGTTTGGGCGCGAAGAGGTGACGAAAGTCGCCGACCGCCTGATCGGTGGACTGGATGAACAGCGGAGCATCTTCCAACCTGCTCCCACGCACCCACTTCCCGACACATCGCGGCTGCGAATTACCCCCAAACATTTCGCTTTTCTGAAAATTTCCGAAGGGTGTGATCGGCTTTGTACTTTTTGCGCCATCCCCAAGATGCGCGGCAAACATGCCACCAAGCCGATCGAGGAAGTCGTCGCCGAGGCGCGCGAGCTGGCTGCCGATGGCGTGCGGGAACTGGTCATCGTTGCCCAGGACACAACTTACTATGGACTAGACCTCTACGGCGAAACCCGCCTCACAGAATTGTTGCGTGCGTTGGACCAGGTTGAAGGGCTCGATTGGATTCGGCTGATGTACTTCTACCCAATGCATATTGACGACGAGCTGATCGACACAATTGCCAACAGCCGGCGGATTGTTCCGTATCTGGACATGCCGCTGCAACACGCCAATGACACGATGCTGCGACGCATGCAGCGGCGGGTGAACCGCGTGGACACCGAGGCCCTGCTTACTCGCCTCCGCGAGCGGATTCCCAACCTGGTGATGCGCACCACGTTCATCACTGGTTTTCCGGGCGAAACCGACGCCCAGTTCGAGGAACTTGTCGGCTTTGTGCGGCAGCATAAATTCGAACGGGCCGGAGTGTTCACCTATTCGCTCGAGCCCGATACCCCCGCGGCGAAACTACCGGATCACGTCTCCCAGCAGGTCATGGAGGAACGCCGCGACCGGCTGATGGCTGAGCAGCAACAGATCGCGTTTGCTTGGAACGACCAGCAAATTGGTCGCCAGTTCGATGTGCTCCTCGATGCCCCCGTCCCAGGAGAAGCGACCGCGTGGATTGGCCGTTCGTATGCTGACGCGCCGGACGTGGATGGGGTAGTTTATGTGACGGGCGAAGGGCTTGGGGTAGGTCGCTTGGTGAAATGTGAAATCGTCGCGCGCCGTGATTACGACCTGATCGCCGTCGCGATTGAGAAACCTCGATAAGACAGCCATGTCTGAAACGACCGTGACCGCATCGACAACGCCCCCCACATCATCGCCCCCCACTTCGTCGGCGAACTTGCTCAATGTTCCCAACGTTGCCACGATCGCGCGGATCGTGTTGTCGCTTGTACTGTTTCTGTTTCTTTCACTCGGTTGGTACGCTACGAGTCTTGTGCTGTTCGTGATCACAGCATTCACCGATTGGTTTGATGGCTATTGGGCACGAAAGTACGGGCAAATCACGCAACTGGGGCGAGTACTCGACCCGTTCGCTGATAAGCTGTTCATCTGTGGCGTGTTTATCTTTCTGGCGGCCACGGCACCGCTGGTCAATGGGACCCAGCCGTCGGGCATTACCGCCTGGATGGCGGTGGTCATCGTGGGGCGCGAGTTGCTGGTGACTACGCTGCGGACGTTTGTCGAACAACGGGGCGGCGATTTCTCGGCCAAGTGGATCGGCAAGTGGAAAATGGTGCTGCAGTGCCTTGCTGCCGGCTGGAGTATTGTGCATCTCTCCTACCTCAACGCCGCGGGCACTGAGTGGCAGATTGCGCCACCCGCTTGGATGTCGAAGGGACTGCCATTAGTCGCCTGGGCGACGGTTCTAGTGACGCTGTACTCCGGTTACACTTACGTACAAGCAGCGATCGAAATGATGCGCCCTGCCAAACCCACTCAATAAGTCTCGACGAAACCGTATGGCCGAAGGTGTACCGCAATCTGCAATCACGTTGATTCTAGCGGCCTGCGGACTCAGCTTACTGGCACTATTCTATCTGTTTCAGAAACATGTGAGTGGCCAGCCGTTGCTGGCGTATGAGTCACGACGGCGGGTGCCGTGGGGCCCGGGAGTTGCCGCACTCGCAATGGCGATACCGGCGCTAAGTGTAGCAGCCTTTTTCTTGGGAGAGACCGCCCCGCCACCCGAGAGCGTCTCCGCCGAAGCGCGATTGAGCAATGGCTGGGGAAATTTCGTGTTTTTGGTTGGGTTCGTTGCGATTGTGTCGACCTGGATCGCGAGTTTTTATCGTGCAGGCGTGCGCGACCTGGGTTGGCCCACCAAGCTAAGCCAATTCGTGAGGGACGTTGGCATTGGCATATTCGCCACCGTATCAACCCTGCTGCCGATCTACGCCATTCAGTTGCTGCTGATCAACGCGTTCCAGTCCGACACGCAACATCCCTTGGTCACCGAACTCGAAAAAAACCACTCGCCTGCTATGTTGCTACTTGGGATTGCCATGGCCGTAGTAGCAGCGCCGCTATTCGAAGAGTTCACTTTCCGATGTTTGCTCCAAGGCTGGCTGGAGCGCCGCGAAGACGAAGTTCTTGGGTACACGGCTACACTGCGGCAACCGCCGCTCGTGATTTTCGAAGTGGAAGATTCTGACAGAGAATCCGACTTGCCCGCTGACCCTCCACTAGAGCCACAAGTCGTTGAGGGGTTGGACCTCAGCAGCATGCCCCGCCCCGCCCACGGCTGGATTCCCGATCTCCCCCATGGCTGGACACCCATCCTGCTCAGCGGAGTCGCTTTCGGACTGGCCCACGTGGGTCATGGCGTGGCGCCGATTTCGCTGGTTCTGTTCGGCATCGTACTCGGCTATCTCTACCAGCGCACCCATCGTCTCGTGCCATGTATCACCGCGCACATGCTGTTCAACGGCTATTCGATGCTGCTGCTTTGGCTACAATTGGAGGGGACCGTAGGGTCCTAAGCCATCGCGTCGCCTTCATCCTGTTGAGGAAACCTTGAAAATCCCCCGCAATCCCACCCGCGCTGTCCGCATCGGCAACGTCACCATCGGCGACGGACAGCCTATCGCCGTGCAGAGCATGACCGCGACCCAAACGCGGAATATCGACGCAACGGTCGAACAGATTAATGCGCTACACACCGCCGGGGCCGATGTAGTGCGCATTGCGGCCGATAACAACGCAGACGCTGCTGCCCTCCCCGAGATTCGCCAGCAAACCGACGCGAATCTCGCCATCGACCTGCAAGAAAACTACCGACTCGCCGAAGTCGTCGCTCCGCACGTTGACAAACTCCGCTACAATCCCGGGCATCTCTACCACCACGAGCGCTCCAAACCGTGGCAAGAAAAAGTGCAGTATCTAGCCGCGGTTGCCACCGACAATGACTGCGCGATGCGCGTCGGCGTGAACTGCGGCAGCGTAGACCCTGAGAAAAAATCGCAGTTCGACGCCAGCGATTCCATTGGCCCCATGCTCCACAGCGCGTGGGAGCATTGCGCTCACCTCGACGACCTGGGTTTCACACGCTTCTGTGTCTCGCTCAAAGACTCCGACCCGCAGAAGGTTATCGACGTCAACCGCCGATTCGCCGAGAGACGTCCCGAGGTGCCCCTGCATTTGGGCGTCACCGAGGCCGGGATGCCACCTGACGGAATCATCAAGACCCGTATCGCCTTCGAGCAGCTCATCAGCCGGGGCATTGGCGATACGGTGCGGGTTTCGCTGACGGTCTCTAACCCGCGCAAGCCGGAGGAAATCGCTGCTGGACGCGACATTTTGGCCGACATCGCTGCGGGTCGGGTGCGCTCGGTCGTCGACTACGGCCTCGACACGCTCAATATCATCAGCTGCCCGAGTTGTTCACGAGTCGAAAATGAAGCGTTCATAGACCTGGCTGAACAGGTGAAAGAAATGACCCGCTACGCCGCCGACCACGCGCTGACTATCGCTGTGATGGGCTGTCGAGTGAACGGTCCCGGCGAAACCGACGATGCCGACCTTGGTCTTTGGTGCGGTCCGAATTACGTGAATCTCAAGAAGGGTGAGGAATCGCTAGGGCAGTTTTCCTACGAGGAAATACTCCCGCGGTTGAAGCGCGAGCTAGATAGGTTGGTTGCTGCGTCCAGTTGAACAGCCTCAGTTTCTGGAACATCGCTAGAATTCGAAGTGTACATTTTCACTCTCGCGCAAAGTGCATCTTCGAGCACCGACAAGAAATCCATTTCCTTTTTAGTAGCTGAGCGAGAGGTTGCCATCCAGCTCGCAAGGCAAATGCGACTCCTGTTCGCCCTCATTTCTCTCACTTCCCCGGCATCACTTGCACCCCTTCCAAAAACATCCCTGCGTCGTTTACCTCATAGCGATTCACGATCACGTCCAACATCCCCTCGACTTCGTCGGCGGTGGGCAGCACTGCCCGGGCTAGCTTAAAGAATAGCTTTGTGGATTCGTCGTCCGAGTCGTTCTCGCTGTTATCCATTACGGCAAAAAGTGTTTCGAAGGAATCAAGTTGTTCGTTCATCCAGTGTTGCATCATTCTCATGTAGCGGTTGCCGTCGGTGACTTCTATCGCCAGTGCAGGCTCCAGGTCCACGAGGTCGCCGGCCTTGCTAAAAACGGTACTGCCTCGAAACGCATTCGAGCCGCTGGGAGGATTATTAAGCGACGAGAGTACCGACTCCAGTACGCCTTCGCCGATAGCTAATACCAAATAGCCTTTGCCGAGAAATAGGCCGCCCTCGAACTCGTCCTCCTCGCTCGTCATGCGCCAACCACTGAAGCCCTGCTCCTCGGTGAATTCCGCGCCCGTGGCCATTCCGGCTAGCGGCGTGAGCACTTTGAGAAGTTTCGCCCACAGGTCTTCGTCCTCCACTTGCCAAACAGCAGCCATCCGCTCGGTTGCGGCTTCCTTGTCGGCACCGCCGCCCGACTCCATGCCAAAGGACATGAAGGTGTGTCGGTTTCCCAGCGAACCAAGCACCTCCGTCAAACTTGCTCCCGCGAAATTTTGCACCTGTGCTTCCACCATCGCGAAACCGGAGCCGGCTTGTTCGGGAAACATACGTGTGGCCTCTGTTTTAAATATTTCATACGCCTTTCCCAGGTCAAAACTCCACTGGTGGTAACGAACTACCGAAGCAGGTACCCACTGCGGAGGGTCGATGGCCAGGGACTCCTGGTCGAGAAGTTGCATCAAGCCTTGTCTGGGCGCTGGAGCAGCAACGGACATCTGTGTTCTCCACAGTTTGCCCGCCACGGACGCACGCATAGCAATCGCACCCAGCCCATCCAATCCCAAGACGCCAATCAATTGCTCCGCTTTCTCATCAGAAGGCGCTGTCTCGCGGAGCAGCTCAACCAAGGGCGCGAGATCACCTAGTAATTCCAGTACTGACAACCCTTCGAGCGCCATCACGCGTGCAGCGCCAGGTTCCTTGGTGACTTGTGCCACATAGTTGCCCGAACTCGTTGCGTGGGCTGCGATCCATCGTCCGAGCAACGCGCTCAAACGCTCGGCAGTGGCTTCAGCCGTTTCCTCGTCTTCGCTCTCATAGCTATGAGTAATCAACAAGCGGTTGTCAAATTGGCAGATTAACATCGTTCGATAGACAACCAATTCCACCGCACTCTCTTGCCACTCTTCGTACGCCTTCTCCCAGGCGTCGCCTTGCTCTTCTTCGGGGAGATCTTCGTACTCCTCCCCCAGCATGAATTCTTCTTCATGTTCTAATTCAATCGAAGGAAACCGCAGTTGCATGACGGGGCGGTTGCCTAGTTTGAGATCTACCCGGGTGATCGGTTGCTCGTCGTCCTGGTTTTCGATGACCTTGCCAAGCGCGCCGTACACTTTTGCCGCCAGTTCCTCTCCCGGTTCCAGCCAACCCATGCCAAAGAACTGAGACTCGTCTTCGTCGCCCCCACCCTTTACGACTGCGTAACCCGACTCCCCCATCATGAGGTTCCACAAGTCGGCCGTCTCCAGTCCGAACTCTTGCAGCTGCTTACGGATGTCACCTAGCTCACTACTCCTATCCGATTCCAAAATTTCCACGACCGCGTTACGACGCTTTTCATTTAGCATCGTCGCGCCTAGCTTCGTCGCCATAAACGCGTTAGCGAAGGCCTCGCCATCGGGTATGCGCAGCGCGACCACGGTTTCGTCAGGCAAGCTCTGCCAAGACGATTGGGCTAGGCAATTCTCGCTGGCTAGGAATATGCAAAGCAATGCAGAAGCAGCAATACGGTTAGGGTTGGGTGTGAACATCGGTCACGACTCCTTTTCTGACTTTGGTTCGCTGGCAATCAGCAGGTTGGATCTTTGAACTTGAATCCCTGAACTCTGGCTGGATCAACTACTTGGCAGGCAATGCGGTAGTCGTACCATTCCCAGAACTCAACGAGCTTTCCGAAGCCCGAAACGGTGGCTGGAAATACTTGACCCCGTTCTGAGGTTGTGTGGGGTCAAAGAGAAATGCATCGCGGTTGCGCAAGAAATCAACGAGATCCGTCGCCGGGATACCAAATGCCAACCCGCTGAAAAAACTGTAGCCCGCACAGACGACACCGACCACTTCGCCCCGAGCGTTGAACATTGGTCCACCGGAGTTGCCGGGATTGATTGACGCGTCGGTTTGGATAAATCGCAGGTGTCCGAGTGTGCGTGTCGTCGAACTGACGATGCCCTGGGTGACGGTCCGTTCCAATCCCAAGGGATTGCCGATGGCGAACACAAGATCGCCCACGCCGACCGAGGGCTTTTCCGCGATGACAACGTGTTGCAGTTCAAAATCACCCAGTTCTGCTTTGTCGAGCTGCAATAGGGCGAGATCGCGAAGGGGATTTAGGGCGAGAATTTTCACCTTCTTGAGTTGCCGCTTTTCATAGCCTTGCTTTTTCTTATGGAAGACCGTGACGATCACCTTGAGTTCTTTCTCCACGACATGGTAATTCGTAATGAGATGCCCTTCGGGGCTGATGATAAAACCGCTGCCCATGCCACTGGGCGTGGAGACCGTAACGACCGCATCGCCGAAACGCTTGACCAGCTGCGACACCGGGCGTTCATCCAGTCGGCCCAGGGTGTAGAAACCTTGTGCAGCTGTTTGGCCCTTCGCATCTTGCTCGGGGCTAACCATCGACAAAACGCGCTTCGCGTCGAAGGAGACGATTTCGTGGCCCAGATCGAGTACAACGCGGTCTTCCGTTTTCTGCAGCAGCGTCGCAGTCAACTGCGCACCGCCAGCGAGCTTGACTGTGACGATTTCCTCTGAGTGCGCTGACGACGCAATCGCAAGCAGTGCAAGGAACGTGCAAATTTGGGGCTTTCGTCGCTTCATCATTCCTGGTTTCATCATTGCTCGCGGGCTAGGTAAAGAATCAAACGGTCGTGGCTCAAGATGGCCATATCAGGCAGTTTGTCACCATCGAAGTCAGCCGCTAGCACGGCGCGCGGCTCTTTCACAAGATTGTCAGACTCATCGTTATAGGGATACACCTTGTCATCGAACACTGGCCAGGCGATCTTCGGTTTCAGTGAGTGTTGACCACTCTTGCTAACTATGTCGCCCAACACCGTGATACGATGTTGCAATTCATCGAACAGAACCAAGTCATCGTAACCATCGCGGTCGATGTCAGTGCTAGCCAGGCGATGAAATCGTGTCTTGCGCACGCCGCCTGCGCGACCCACTCGATCGTCGATCACGTCAACCAACTTCAATTTTGCCGTTTGACCCTTGTCGAGGTGCGTCACTCGGTCGTGCCCCAGCAACAGCAATCCGAGCACCGGATCGCGAACCAAATGAGTTCCCTGGCTAAGTTTCACCCGTTCCACGGATTTGCTCAAACTCGAGGCGTCGATCGCGATGCGATGGACATAGGGGCTGTCGTTCTGCAAGGCCCAACCACTCGCCCCATCGTTATTCGACTTGTCGCCTTTTGCCCTGATAATCGGCACATAGTCTGCTAGTTCCTGCCCCTGGGGCAGCATTACTTGCTCCTGCGCTTGCAGATCCTCGCCCAGCCATTGCAACACGCCTTCGGTCACTCGACCTACTCGCAAGTCGTCGTCGACAAGAAATAGTTTGAACTCAGCGATCGCGGCTTTTTTGAGGTGCGTCGGTGAGCTCACTTTCGCTTTGTCTCCCTCCAAGGTCAGCAACTTGAGTTCACGTCCATGTAGTTGTTTGACTAGCAGCCGCTCACCACCGAGCCACAAAATTTCATCGGCTTTCGTCCCCACGTTGGGAAAACGAGTGCGCTGCGGCCCCGTCGCTTCCGGTCTGGCAACGTAGAGATCGAGATCTTTGCCGACCCGCTGAACCCACCAAGTAATCGGTCCCACCGACTGGAGCGCGAGAATCTTGCGGTCTTCAACTTCTTGACCTTCAGACCAAGGCTCAGGATAGGTCAGTCTCCCCGACTCCCACTGACTCTTATACAAGTCCGCTGAGTCTTTGGCCCATAGCAGTAAGGTGTCGGGTTCACTGGCAAGTGGAGCTAGCGCGCGAATGTCAGTGAGTGCGGGGTAAGTCCGTTGCGTTTGCCAACCATTCTCGCCCAACACATAGCTCAACAATCGCGGTGCGTCGCTATCGGCAACTACGAGGGCACGTTTGTCGCCCATTTTCATACCGCACCAAACGGCTTTGTGGCCGTTGTCTAGAGCCAACGGTCGTTGCCGGCCAAGCCGACTCGCTTCGCCTAATTCGAGTTGATAGAGTCGAAGAACCCCGCTGACATTGCCATCGATTACGGCTAGCCGCGCAGCTTCGCCATTTCGCAAGATCTCCACATCATTTACGGCGCGATCATGGAGTACTGCCGCTGGGTTTAGCGTGCCCTCTTCCGTAGTCCGATACCAACGAATAGATTCTTTTGCTTCGCGGGTTTGCTCCACCAGGTCCTGTTGCCCATCGCCATCGAGATCTGCCAGCCACCAGTTCACACGAGCCCGTTGCTCGCGTGGCGTCAGCCACTCAGCTTGCCCACCAGGTTCCAGGAATAGCTGTTGGATACCCTTCTTAATGCTTACCAAAGCCTGAAAATTTCCTACGCCGCTGGGGCGAACTAACAAAGCATTCTGCCGTGAGGCGATTTCCCCTCTCTGCAGTTCGATCTTGAATTGACTTTCCCACTCACCCGCATCATTTCGAAACACCAAGATGCGATTAGGCGAAGTCACCAACACGACCAACTCCGGTTGGCCATCGCCATCCAAGTCTTGCGGCTGCACATCGCGCGGCACTTGGTCGAGTTGCAGCTCGCGATGCTCCCAATCAGGAGCGAGTGGCAACTCGTTGGGTTGCCGCGAGTCGGGCGTCTCTTCCGCCAAGCTGCTCGACTGTTCCCGCTGGGCATAAATGTCTAGCCGCGAGGACCGACTGTTGACGACGATTAGTTCCTCACGACCGTCTCCATCTAGGTCGGTGGCGCGCATCATGCTAGGCTTGCCTTTTTGCTCGATGACCCGCAGTCCTTGCCAACCAGGAAATTCTGCCCAGCAAAAATTGTTAGATTGTCCAACAGAGACAAGCACTAGAAAAAGTAGAAGTCGGATCATTGTTGCTAGGTGTGCTTATAAAGTTTCCAAATAGACGGGAGGCAGCAATTGGCTGGATGCTGAATTTCGTTGATGCCCTATGTTTCAACGTGAAAGGCAACAACGCCGCAGATTGACTATCCTACCATCCAATACATGAACTTTCAGGCGTATTTACTGAAAATCCAGAACCACAAGCATAGAGGAAAGTGCTCTTCGACCCGGCGTTCGGCCTCGCTAGAATGCCACACACTCGGCATTGTATTTCCATTGGTGTGTTTATGGCCCAGCAGCCTCGGAGCTATCTAATCGGTTGGTCGACTGGCTGCGTCTTCGCAATAGCTAGCCTCGCCGGTTGTCAGCTGGTCCGTACCCCCGGTCAGTTGGCGGTCTTCGCACATGAATTGCGACGGGAACAAATCGTTTTGCACAGTGATTTTTCGTTTGAGCAGCATCAGCAGCTCATCGACGAGCTGTGTTCGCAGCGCCAGTTGCTCTCCAACAAGCTGCGTTTGCCCTTGACTGACGTACCGATTCACATTTACCTGTTCGCCGACTCTGCGAATTACTACGACCTTCTCGCGCTACGGTTTCCAAGTTTTCCCTCGCGCAGAGCCATCTTCGTCGAGACCGATACCGAACTCGCAGTTTACGCCCATTGGGGTGATCACACTGCCGAGGACTTGCGCCACGAAGTCACACACGGCTACCTCCATGCGGCGTTGCCGCGCTTGCCGCTCTGGCTCGATGAAGGGTTGGCTGAATATTTCGAAGTCGGCACCGGAGTTAACGGTGTGAATCAGACACACATTGGCTATCTTGCGAGCCAAACAGAATGGCAGCCGAACTTACTACGGCTCGAACAACTTGCCATTGCCGCCGACATGACACAACAAGACTACGCCGAGTCGTGGGCTTGGGTTCATTTCTTGTTGGAGTCGACACCGCGATCTTCGCATCTGCTCACCGATTATCTCGCCGACTTACAGCAAGGCAAGTCCGGATCCCTTGCTGAGTTACTGAATGCTCAGTTGGCTAGTGCCGAAGGCGCACTAGCAGAGCATTTACAAGCCCTGAGCAAGTAATCGATTTACCACAAGTCCCACAGCAACTCGCTGACATCCGCCTGGTCACTCACTTGTGACGCGGCCGACACAGCCACTTGCTATATCGGCTTCGCTGCGTCATTCAGTATGCCGACGTAGGACGAGAACATGCGGAAAATCAACATCACAATCAACGCGGCCACCAAGAACCAGACCAGATACCCGGCGACTTGGGCCAACACAGAGATGGCCGTTGTGGCGCGTTCCTGGTATTCCTTCGACAATCTTTTCATTGTTTCCGCTAAGCGGCCACTTTCTTCGCCGACGGCAATGTTTTCGAGCAGTTCCTGGGGGAAAACCCGCGTTGCCGCGAGGGCTGCGTGGATGTCCTGGCCTTGCTCGACGCGCGTTGCCACTTCAGGCCCGAATCGAGCATAATAATCGTTGCCCGTCGAGTCGAGGACCAAAGGCAACGCCTTGCGCAAATCCATCGAAGTGCCAAGTACCAACTGAAACGCCCAGGTAAAACGCGCCAAAGCGAGTGTTTGAAACGCTTGACCCACTGCCGGTATTTTCATCACCGCGTGCTGCAAGGGTCGTACCCACACCGCTCCACGACGCAAAGCTTCGATCAACAGCAGCATAGCAATTGCACAGAGAATGAGTGCGTTACAATACACGACTAATCCCGAGGTGCCGGCAAGACCCAAACCGAGCATGTCAAACGACTCGCCCTGTTGATTGCCGGGTAAGATTCCCATCACCCAGATCAAAATGCCTACAACCAGCAGCGCGATTCCCAGCTGAAGCGCGGGCCAGCTCAGCTGCCCGAGAAATGCCTTCTTTGCTGCCAGTGTGCGGTCGTAGTGTTCAGCGAGCCGCTTGTAGGTGAGGTCGAGTTGGCCACTGACGTCCCCCACCTCGACCATTTGCCGAAACAAGGGCGGGAAGAATTTCCCGGTCGATCCGAGCGCCTGCGGCAGCGACGACCCTGTGGATAAGGCACTTGCCACTTGTGCGAGGTTGCTCTGCTGCAGTCGAGATCCCCGCTGTGCTTCACTCTGCCAGATTTTGAGGTCCTTGATTCCCGCGCTGGTCGACACAGCCAAACGATGGCACAGCTGGGCGAGCGGCTTAAGGCGAATGCGCGATGAAAAGAACATGTGTGCAATAAGATGGAGGACGGATGTCGTTGCTGGGCAAAGCTTCTTACACGGCTACCCCTTCATTCTAACCCTAACTTTCTCCAATGTCTTCGTTCCATAGGGCGGGATGAGCTGTGATGAATGCCTGCATCAGCTGAAAACACTCGTCGTTGTTCACAATTTCCAGCTGTACTCCACGCGAACGGACATATTGTTCCGGACCCTGAAAAGTGCGGTTTTCGCCAATGACGATGCGAGGGATCTCGTAGAGCAGCGCCGTACCACTGCACATGTCGCAAGGCGACAGCGTGGAGTAGAGCGTTGCCCGACGATACTCTGCAGCCGTGAGCCGGCCGGCGTTCTCCAGGCAATCCATTTCCGCGTGCAAAATGGGGCTGCCCTGTTGGACACGTCGGTTATGTCCCCGGCCCACGATTTGCTTGTCGATGACTAACACGGAACCAATCGGGATGCCACCCTCCGCCAATCCAGCGCGGGCTTCGTCAATCGCAACTTGGAGAAACTGGTCGGTCATGCAATCAACGGCGAGAATTCAAATTTCGCGCCATCGAACAGTCCGAGGTCGCTTAGCTTCAGCTCAGGGATGACGAGCAATGCCATAAACGAAAGCGTCATGTAAGGAGCGCGAAGCGGCGAGCCCCAGCGCTTTACCGCAGCGTCTAGTTTTTCGTAAGCCGCTCCAACCTCCGCACAAGTACCCGTGGCCATCAGCCCCGCGACGGGCAGCGGCAGTACAAGCGTGGTGTCTTCTGCCAAGCAGACTGCGCTGAGCCCACCGCCAGCCTGCATCACGGCATTGATTGCGGCGGATAGGTCTTCATCGTCTGTACCAATCGCAATCACATTGTGTGAATCATGGGCAACGCTCGACGCCATCGCACCGCTTTGGAGACCGAAATTCTTGATGAATGCAAGCGCGGGGGGAGCGGTTTGATAGCGATTGACTACGGCGAGTTTAAGGACGTCGTTGCCGATGTCACTGACCACTTTCCCGCTGACGAGGTTGGGCAAGAACTCCAGGCGATTGGTGATCAGCTGCCCGTCGAGCGCTTCTATGACTTGCAACTTTCCCTGTTGCTCTGCGATGGCTAGGTGTTCCGGGAAGACTTCACTGTCGACGAATTGGTTCACGATCGCCGGTTCCACGCGCGGGATCGTCGTTTTCCCATTTTCGGCAACCAAGTGGCCGTCGATCCAAGTGCGGCAGACACTGAACTCGGTCAGGGAATCCACTTCGATAAAATCGGCGGGATCGCCGACTCGCAGCTGGCCAACGTCGAGCTTGTAGTGCGAGATCGGGTTAAGACACGCCGCCTCGAGCACGTCGAAAACATCAATCCCCGCGGCGACTGCGCGACGAACGAGGACATTGATGTGCCCTTCGAGCAACTCGTCAGGATGTTTATCATCACTGCACAACATCGTTTGCTGCGGATACTCACCGAGCAGCGAGACAAGCGCATCGAAATTGCGTGCGGCTGATCCTTCGCGGATGGAAATTTTGCACCCGGCTGCCAACTTGTCGAGAGCTTCGTCCTTGGTGAAACACTCGTGGTCGGTCGTGATCCCTGCAGCAATGTAGCGGGCTGCATCGGCACCGCGCAGACCCGGTGCGTGACCGTCGACCGGCTTGCTGAGTTTGTGGGCAGCGGCAACTTTCGCCAAGCAATCGGCGTCGCCGCCCAGGATACCCGGAAAGTTCATCATCTCACTGAGATACAATATTCGCGGATCGCGGAGTAGTTGCTCGACCTCTTCGACGGAGATCGTCGCGCCGGCAGATTCAAACGTCGTCGCGGGGACGCAAGACGGGGCACCGAAGTAGAACTTGAAAGGCGAGTGGCTGGCGTTCTCGAGCATATACTCGACACCAGCCACACCCAACACATTGCCAATCTCGTGGGGGTCGCTCACCGTCGCGACAGTTCCGTGAATCACGGCTGCTCGGGCGAACTCGGTGGGTACCAACATCGAGCTTTCGACATGGACATGCGCGTCGATGAAACCGGGGAGCAAGAAGGTCGCTGGCGCAGAATCCGCGGGGTTAATCGCTGAGATGCGACCATTTTTGATCGTTATCTCCGCTCCCGTGATGCGGCGAGAATGAAGATCAACGACCTGTCCCGCAACCCTCATGGCGTCGCCGTTCATCGTGAACCTCTGCCTTTGAAGGACCCATTGGGTTACTTGCGCTCGGGCTTCTTACCACCACGGTTTCTGCCCCCACGGCCGCGGCCACCCCGACTGCGCGAGGATTGCGGCTTGCTCGGGGACTTGGCCCGCTGTTCGAGATTGGCGTCCACGATCATGCCAATAGCCTCTGACCAAGCGGGAATGTTGCGATGCCGTTGTCTTCCTCGACCTGATCCCGCCGAACGTTCGCCATCTCCCGCTTCTCCATCTAGCAGGAGATCGTCATCATCATCTTTGTCGCTTTCGGTTGGTTGGGAACGTGTTCGTGTTCGCTGTTGTTTCGCTTGCTCCGAATGCGTTTCTGAGAGTTCACTTTGTGTTTCCGAAGTTTGGCCATCATCGGGTCGATTTTCCAACTTCCGCTCACCCGCCGCTTTGCGACCCTTGCCACCCCGCCGTCGTCGGCGAGATCGTTTGCGTTTGGGGGGCTCGCCATCTTCCTCCCCGCCAGCCTTGGCTTCTGGGGCGTTTGTTGATTCGGAAAAAACTTCCTTCAACTCATCGCCGCCAGCTTGCTTTGATCCTCTGGCAGTTTCCTCTCGCTTGGGGGTGGGGAGGAACGCGCTGCCCCAGCCTGTGGCTCCTTCGGAAAACAGTGCGTCGAAAGCACTCCGCGCGGCTTCGCCAGTTATCCCCTGGCCTTCTGTATGGTCTGCATCAGCCGTCGTGGCGTTTTCACCGTCTCCGCTCGTCTCGTCACCGCTCTCTTCGCCACTACTCGCTTCTGTGTCGTCCCAAGCGGTCTCGCTCAATGCCTGGTCCATCGGTGTTGGTAGCGGAGGTAGGTCTTCACTAGATCCAGCTTCATCTTGCGAACGAGACTCACCCTGAGCCGCTTTCGACGGGAATGCCACTGTGGAATCCTCTTCAAACGAAACATCGTCGGCGAGATGTTCCTCCGTCGGAGCGTCCTGCTGAAAAGCAGCGCCTGGCTCCTCGTAGGTTTTATCGTAGGTTTTTTCGGAGCGAGACTGTCTGGAAGTGGGCGGCTCGTCGCTACCTGAATTCACTGGGGGCGAATCCAAGGTGGACTCGTCGACTTCCAGACCGAGCGATTCAGCCAAAGAGTTCCAATCGCCCGCCGAGGCTTTCGGCTCTGGGGTAGCCGACTCTGCTTCCGACCATTCCGCGGTTGGTTGAATCTCCTGGGCTGGCGGCTGATGGCGCT
Source organism: Bythopirellula sp. (assembly GCA_965230685.1). Lineage (GTDB taxonomy): Bacteria > Planctomycetota > Planctomycetia > Pirellulales > Lacipirellulaceae > Bythopirellula. Next base: position 4,350,780 of record CBDDLO010000002.1, on the reverse strand, counting down.
CGAACGCCTTGGAGTCTGGCTCCGCACCCAAATCTTCGAGCAGCGAGTCCCATGCGTTTGTTTTCTTTTCTTCGTCCATATGTTTTCAACTCGCGGAATGCGATCCGAGGATGTACGGTTGGCCTGCTGGGCAGAGGGACTCTAATATACGGCGTTTGTTCCCGTCCGAAAAGGCACGAATCGAATCCATTTGGCATCACCGCTTGCGGCAACCGCAAATTCCCCACCATACTGAGCCCATGATAGAAAACCCATCAAACGAAGCCGCTGACTTTGTCGAAGAAGTCGAAATCCGTGGCCATGTGATCGACAGCCTCCTGCTGCCAAAGGTGCTCGACTGCATCACTGCCGCGGAAGGCACGTTTATTATCAAGCACATCACGATCGGCCAGGAACGCAACGATTCGAGCTACGCGGTCATCGAGGTCCGAGCAAACTCCGCACAGCAACTCGAGAATCTCCTCGCGCAAATCGCTGATCACGGCGCGGTCTCGACGGCGGGTGGCGATTGCCAGTTGGTTCAAGCCGACATGGACGGCGCGTTCCCGGAGGGATTTTATAGCACCACAAACCAGCGCACCGAGATTCGCCTCGACGGAAAGTGGCTACCGGTAGCGAAACAAGAAATGGACTGCGGCATATTCGTTGCTCCAGACACTTTACGAGCGGAATGTGTGCCCATGTCCGAAGTCGAGCAGGGCATGCCCATCGCCGTGGGCCACATGGGCGTACGCGTTTTCCCTTTGGAGCGCGTCGAGCAAGCTCATTCCTTCGCCTTCATGAACAGCGCAGTTTCCACGGAAAAACCCAAGGGCGTGATTATTCGGCAGATTGCTCAGCAACTTTTCCAGAACAAACAGGCCGGCATGAAATCATTGCTGGTCGGCGGGCCAGCGATTGTGCACACCGGCAGTGGCGAATTGCTCTGCGAATTAATCCGCGACGGGTATATTCACAAGCTGTTTGCCGGCAACGCACTTGCCACCCATGACATTGAGCAATCCCTCTTTGGCACGAGCCTTGGCGTGAACGTGCACGAAGGTAGCTTGGCCGACGCAGGGCACGAGCACCACTTGCGTGCAATCAACCGTATCCGACGTGCCGGCTCGATTGCCAAGGCTGTTGAGCAAGGCGTACTCACCTCGGGCATCATGTACGAATGTGTGAAGCATAACGTCGAGTTTCAGCTCGCCGGCAGCATTCGCGACGATGGCCCTCTGCCCGACGTGGTGACCGATGCCTTGGAAAACCAACGCCGTATGCGCGCCAGCATTGGCGACGTCACGTTTTGCCTGATGATTGCGACAACCTTGCATTCGATCGCCGTAGGCAATCTACTCCCCGCGACGGTGAATGTAGTCTGCGTCGACATCAACCCCTCGACCGTCATCAAACTCAGCGACCGCGGCAGCTTTCAAACCATCAGTTTAGTCACCGATGTGGAGCCATTTCTACGTTCACTCGTCGCGGAAGTGCGGCGGTTGGAGGCGGGTGGTAGGGGTTTAGTTGGGTAGGCTCTCTGGAAATGTCGATGTAGCTCATCAAATACTGCGGTTAAAACGACCCTGATTTCTTGGTGTGCAGAAAAAAATGGCCTAACCTGAGTCAACAGCATGTCAAATCAGATCACGATTTCCACCAAGAGAATAGGCCATAGGAAGCGGATTCTGGATGACTGGTCCATACCTTTTCCACCTGATCTTGACGAGGACGGTGGGGGACTCACATTGCGAGAATTGATTACGCAAGTCGTCATTGAGCAAGTGCGTCTGTTTCGAGAGCGACACTTGTAACTGACCCAAAAAGTCTCACTTGCCGGTGAAACATTTCACACCCAGCCATTAGTTAGAGTGAGGAATTCCTGCCTCAACCAAACTCACTCGCCAACACCGCGTCAATTGCGTCAGCGAGAGTCTGGCGTTCGGTTTGGTCCATGTGGACCTCGCGTGTGGGTCGAGTCGAGTTCTCTACTGGCTCGTAGGGCAAAGGCGACGAGCGCCAAGTGCGATCCGTTGCTTCCGCGAAGAGGGTCTCCCGGACATTGAGTCGGCTGCGAAGTTTGGTACTCAACTTTCCGCTGGACGAGCCGACTGGTCTGCCCGCTCGGTCCACCGCAGAACTGGTCGCCTGAGTGCTGGGTGTTTCGGTCGCAACACTTGCCGCGACCAATCGGGTTGCGGCTGACGATACTGCCCCCAGGTTCCGTTGCCAATCGAGGAAGTCGGCCCCATCCATACCGCCGGCCGTGTCTGTCGCAAGTGTGTCGTTGGGACCGAAGCCAGCTTGCCAAACTTCGAGGTCGCCAGCATCCACCACGCCGTCGCCATTAAAGTCGCCCGGCAGCGGCACATCGAGGCGCTGGTTGCCGAAATCGAGTCCTTCAGATTGACCACCTGCGACGAGTAGCACGTAGTGCGCTCCTGTCTCCAATGGGGAAGCAGCTATCGAGATGGGGAACGTTTGCACGAAACCAATCGGAACCACTTCGCGAATCACGTGAAAGCCCGACGCGAGATCTCGGATCGTGTACAACCCGCCCTCGTCAAAATCGGTTTCAGGGATGTCGTATTCGGTGACGGCGTGTGGCTCGCCTGGGTCGAACTGATGGTTGGAATTCAGGTCGGAGTAGATTGTCACTCCCCCCAGGCCAACTTCGTTTCCGTCGCGCTGCCCATTGCCATTGGCGTCTTCCCATTTCGTGCCACTGACATTGCCGCTCGGAGGGATTTCGTCTCGCTGATTGCCGAAGTCGAGACCATCCGTGTGCGAGTTGGCCTCGACGTTGACAAAGTGCGCACCTTGCTCTTGGGGTGAGGCGGCATCGGAGATGGGGAACGTCTGCACGAAACCAAGCGGAACGTTTTCGCGAATCGCCTGGAAGCCGGTGATCGTCTCCAGACTGTACAAGCCAGCTTCGTCGAAGTCGGTCTCGGGAATGTCGTAGCTGGTGACAGTACTCGGTTCGCCGGGGTCGAGGCGGCTGTTAAAGTTGTGGTCGGCGTAGATCGTCACTCCGCCCAACCCCGGCTCGTTCGGATCACGCTCGCCATTGCCGTTCACGTCTTCCCATTTCCTGCCGCCGACGGAACCAGTGGGCGGCCGTTCGTCCCGCTGGTTGCCAAAATCGATGCCCGTCACTTGATCGCCGGCACTGAGCCAAACTCGGTGGGCGCCGTCCTCATTATTCGTCGGTGTATTGATCCAGAGCGGAATCGCGGCCACAACACTCCCACCAGCCAAGTCAATAAACTGCAGCTCGCCGTCGTAGGAGTTTCCATCGCCAATGAGCATGATCTCGAAGCTTGAGACATCGCCCCCGCCACCGTTGCTCTGCGGTCCACTGAGATTGAGTAGCTCCACGTTGGCAGAATTAGCAATCACCTCCAACTCCATCGCCACGAAGATGTTGGGATGTACGGAAATCGAGACTTCCGTAGCAAACACCTCGCCCGCGGCCAAGTCCAGCTCTAGCATCTCAGGCGAGACCGTGGCGAATTCCTCGACAAGGACATCTGCTTCAGTGCCACGCCCGGAAAGTGGCAAGTGAGCATCATTGAGTGGGTAGGTCTGGCGAAAGCCATCGGGCACGACTTCGCGAATAAAATAGTCGCCTTCCGCCAATCCCGAAAGTGTATATCTTCCTGCCTCGTCGAAGTCGGTTTCTGGAATATCGGCTGTCGTGATCGCGCTGGGTTCGTCCGCTTCATGCGAGCCGTTATTGTTCAGATCGGCGTAAATCGTGACCCCCGCCAAGCCACTTTCCCACGGATCGAATTCCGCATTGCCGTTGGAGTCTTCCCACTTCACACCGCTGATCGAACCTGGCAATAGCTCTTGATTGCCGAAGTCGATGTCGCCAATCGCTTGCGCTGGTTCTACTGTGACAAAGTGCGCATCGCCCTGCGGAGGCAAAATGCCGACGTCCGCAGGCGTTATGGCGGGGAAGAAGTAGTCAAACAACGGGTAAGTCTGGCGATATCCGTCGGGCACTACCTCGCGAATCACGTGAAAACCGGGCTCCACGTCGAGCCAGTACATGCCGCTCTCGTCGAAGTCGGTTAACGGATTGTCAGCCATGGAAACCGTTTGAGGTTCCTCAGGGTCCAGCTGGGCATTGAAGTTGAGGTCAGAATAAATCGTCACACCGGCCAACCCCTGCTCGTCCGCGCCTCGCTCGCCATTCCCATCGACGTCTTCCCATTTCACTCCGTACACAGATCCCGGCACGGTACGCTGATTGCCGAAGTCGATGCCGTCGACCGTTTGCCCTGGCAGCAGGAACACGTCGTGAGGAACGCCGCCGACTGGGGGCGGTGCTACAATTTGGCCACTTACTTCGGGTCCACTAACAGGTGGAATCCAAGGGCCGGGAAACGTTTGCCGAAAACCGTCGGGAACGACTTCCTTAATCCAATGCCAACCACTCTCCAGGTTCTCAAGCGAGTAATGGCCCGTTTCATCGAAATCGGTGTCGGGGTTGTCTGCGGACGTGACCGTCTGCCGCTCGCCGGGGTCCAGTACGCCATTGAGGTTGCTGTCGGAGAAAATGATCACGCCCGAGAGGCCCAACTCGTCAGCATCACGCTCGCCATTGCCGTTGGTGTCCTCCCATTTGAAGCCGTGGACCGCACTGGGTTGGACTTCCTTGTTGCCGAAGTTTATTTCGTCGACCGTCTGCCCTTGCTCGACGAACGTCACATGCACGCTGGGATCGCCCCACGGTGGTGGCAAATAACCATCGGGCAACGAAGGAAAGGTTTGCTCGAACCCGTTCGGGGTCACCTGGCGAACATTGTGGTAGCCCGGTTGCAAGTTGGCGAGCGTGTAGAGTCCGCCTTCGTCGAAGTCGGTCACCGGATCGTCGAATGTGGTGACGGCGCGGGGCTCGTACTCTTCCAAGATGCCGTTAAAGTTCAGGTCAGAATAAATCGTCACTCCGCCCATGCCCAGTTCGTTACCGTTGTATTGACGGTTCCCGTCGAGATCTTCCCACACCCGTCCGCTGATGGCTGCCGATCCAAACGCCGGCCGTGGGTCGGGTGCCACTGGCTCGAACTGCGGAAGCAGCCCCCCGGCATCCAAAAGCACTCGAGACTCCAATGGTTCGCAGCGCAGCGATCGATTGCCTACGCTATTTCGTGCGGCCAAGCGACGGTTTCGATCTCGCTTCTGACGAGCTTTTTCCGCTGAGCGTTTGATACGCATGGTTCTAGTCCCTTTTCTGTGCTATCTAAGAGTTGCCCCGCAAACCCAGTAAACTAGCGAATTGCCTACTGAATAGGATTAACGCACGGGCATTTCAAAGTGAAGCAGAAATTTCAAAACCCACCCCAGGACCTCACGAAACACGCAGCTTATGCAAGACTCCCAGCCCCACATCCTGATGTGCCCGCCCGATTTCTACGGCATCGAGTACGAAATCAACCCCTGGATGAGCACCGAGCGGCAAGCCGACCATGCCCTCGCGGTCGAACAGTGGCGGGCGCTGCGTGAAAAACTTGTGGAGGCTGGAGCAAAGATTTCAGAGCTCGCGCCGGTCCAGGGTTTACCCGACATGGTATTCACCGCCAACGCGGCGATTATCTATCAGCAACAGGCCGTGCTGGCACATTTCAAACACGCACAGCGACAAGGCGAAGAACCACATTTTGAAGAATGGCTTACCAACCACGGTTGGAGAGTAATCCCCCCACCCAAAGGTTTCTCGTTCGAGGGAGCCGGCGATGCGCTGTTCTGTGGCGACACGCTGTTTGCTGGCTACCGCCAGCGCAGCGATGCCAGTGGCTTGCAACAAATCGGCCAGATGTTCGGGGTGCGTGTCCTGCCGCTCGAACTGATCGATCCGTACTACTACCACATCGACACCTGTTTCTGCCCGCTGTCGCGCCACACCGCGATCTACTTTCCCGGCGCATTCGACGATTATGGTAAGAAAGTGCTGGAGGAGCACGTGCCTACGTTGATCCCCGTCGAAGACGACGAGGCTCGCTCCTTTGCCTGCAACGCCGTGGTTGTCGGCCAAGCAGTCGTGACGAACACCGGTTGCCCACAACTCCATCGACAGCTTAAAGCGGCAGGGTATCAACCGATCGAAACTCCGCTGAGCGAATTTGTGAAGGCAGGCGGCAGCGCAAAGTGCCTCACTCTGCGGTTAGATGGTGAGGCAGCGGCTGAGTGGAAGGCAACGTCTCACGAAAGCCGGTAGACTAGATCGCTTCATCACCTTGATCGAAAACTTCCTTTGCCAAGACACTCACTGCCTTGAATTCTTCTGTCCCCGCCTCACCACACCATTCAAACAGTGCTGCTTCTGTAGTTGTTAGCAGCGCGCCGGACGCCTCCATCCGTCGCAGCGCGATTTCGTGATCCATCACAAACCGGGCGGTCACCGCGTCGGCGGCGACGACCACTTGAAAGCCGGCGGCGAGCAAATCGAGCACCGTTTGTTGCACGCATACGTGCGTTTCGATTCCGCAGACGAGGATGCGATGGATGCCGGCGGCGCGCCAGGCGGAAAAAATTTCGTCGCAAGTACGGCAGCTGAAGGCCAATTTCGCCACCGGCGCTAACGACAGGCGTGATGCCAGGTCGGGGATTGTGGAGCCCAGTTTCTCGGGGTACTGCTCGGTGGCAGCGGACTGGACCCCGAGGATTTTCGCGCCGTCCAAGAGCCGCCGAACATTCCAAGCGACGCGCTCGCCATCGGCTTGCACGGCGAGGAGTCGCTCCTGCACGTCAACCACGAGTAGTCCCGTGTCGTGCGGTCGCATCAACTCGGGGCTCCTTGGGACCGTGGGAAGCGGATTATCGCTACGATCAGACATCAAACCATTCCATTCGAGGAAGAATCACTCACTGACAGAATACGCGACGAGTACAATAAAACCCAGTGGAAGTTTGAGTTTCCCTCGCGAATCGCCTATGTCTGAAAAGAAGCCTCACAAAGAAATCTGCGAATGGTCGAAAGGCCAGTTGCGCGAGCATTTTGACCTGCTCCAGAAAATCGTCGCCGAACCAAAGTATGCATGCACCAAATGCGGGCGGGCGGCAAATGCAAAGAAATGGCTTTGCAAGGCGAAAAAGATTGGTTCGCCTAAGGACGATCGCTAATTTCGACATGTGTCTCGGCGTTGATCGTTGGGTATTTCGTCATTACCCACGGACCTCCCCCTTTCGCCTTTCTCACTTGATTGCGACAATGGGCGGTTTCGACACCCTCCGACGCGATCCGCCATGAAGTCCCGATCCACCACCATTCTCACCGTCCGTCACAACGGCAAAGTTGCCATGGGTGGCGATGGGCAAGTTTCACTCGGCCAGACGGTTGTCAAAGCCGACGCCATGAAAATTCGTCGCCTGATGAACGACAGTGTCCTCGTCGGTTTTGCTGGCGCAGCGGCAGACGCGTTTGCACTGATGGAACGGCTCGAAGCCAAGCTGAAGGATTATCCCGCGAACCTGCCCCGTGCAGCTACCGAGCTGGCCAAGGAGTGGCGCACCGATCGTGCCTTGCGACGGCTCGAAGCAATGATTGCCGTGGTGAATGTTGAACACACGCTTCTCGTGTCGGGGAACGGCGACGTGATTCAACCGACCGATGGCATCTTGGGCATCGGCTCTGGCGGGAACTACGCACTATCGGCCGCCCGGGCTTTGGTCGCCCACAGCAATCTTTCCGCTGCCGACATTGTGCGCAAGTCACTTGAAATCGCCGGCGACATTTGCGTCTACACTAACCAGAATCTTACTATTGAAGAGTTGTAAGCCGCGAGTTTCGAGGAGCGAGTCCTCTTTTTGAAGACGCTCGCCTCGCAATCCGCAACTCGTGACTGAAAATTGGAACTGCCGTGAAAAACCTAACTCCCCGCGAAATTGTAGCCGAACTCGACCGCCACATCGTTGGTCAAGGGGAAGCGAAGAAATCCGTCGCCATCGCAATCCGCAATCGCTGGAGGCGACAACAGCTGGATGATGAGCTACGCAAGGAAGTAAACCCCAAAAATATTCTCATGATCGGGCCTACCGGGGTCGGGAAGACGGAAATCGCCCGACGGTTGGCCACGCTCACCGGCGCACCGTTTATCAAAGTCGAAGCGAGCAAGTACACCGAGGTGGGCTATTACGGACGCGATGTTGAGAGCATGGTCCGAGAATTGGTGGAGAACGCTATCGGGTTGGTGCGTGAACGGGAGCTTGCGAATGTCGAAGAAGAGGCCAACAAACGCGTGATCGAGCGACTACTCGATTTGCTTGCGCCGGCTCCCGCTTCGTTCGATGTCGGCGTCGATAGCAGCGACACCCCGGAGCGTTACGAACGCACTCGTGAGAAAATGCGGGCGATGCTCGTTGGTGGCGAATTGGAGAACCGCAACGTGGAGCTCACCATCGAGAAAAAGGCGCAAGCGATGCTCATCCCAGGCATGGGCGGCCCCGGGATGGAGGGCATGGACATCGACATGCAAGGCATGCTCGAGAAGATTCTACCCAAGAACGTCTCTCGCCGCGAAATGACCGTCGCCGAAGCTCGCAAAGTGCTATACGACCAAGAATGCGAAGCGCTCATTAACGAAGAGAAGGTCAACGCCCAAGCCGTCGAGTTGGCCGAGAACACGGGCATCATTTTCGTGGACGAAATCGACAAAGTGGTTGCCAGTGAAGGAGGCCGCGGTGCGGACGTCTCTCGACAAGGGGTCCAGCGCGACCTTCTGCCCATTGTCGAGGGCACGACCGTGCAGACCCGCTACGGCTACATCCACACCGACCACGTACTGTTCGTCGCCGCGGGAGCATTTCACAAAGTGCAGCCCAGCGATCTCATGCCAGAACTACAAGGCCGCTTTCCCATACGCGTGGAGCTGGACGATCTGAGCAAAGACGATTTTGTTCGCATTCTGTCCGAACCACGCAACGCGTTAACCAAGCAGTACACGGCTCTGATGGATACTGAAGGGGTGCAATTAAATTTCACAGACGATGCGATCGAAGCGCTAGCTACCTACGCACATCACGTAAATCAATCGACACAAAACATTGGCGCTCGGCGACTGCACACGATCATGGAACGCCTGCTCGAGGAACTCAGCTTCGAAGCCCCTGACATGAAGACCGGCAAGGTCGAGGTAAATGCGGCCTATGTCCGGGAGCGGCTGGAGGAAATCGCCCAAGACGAAGATTTGAGCAAATTCATTCTGTAGTTGCTTCGGCAAGGGTGAACCTGCTACCAAGCCGCGATTCATGAAAACTACGCCACGCTCCGAATACGAACGCCGACTGCAAGCACGCAAGCAAACGCGCGAGCAGCTTCGACGTAAAGACGACCACGCCGTGAGTTTTCGCACGGCGGTGTTTTGTGTCGCAGTGTTGGTTGCGTGGGTCGTACTGGGTTGGGGCGTGCCCTGGCAACTGCTGCTGCTTCCTATCGCGCTCTTCCTGGCAGCGATCGTCTATCACGGTGGGGTGAAACGCCAGCTGCGCGTCGCGGAGCGGGCTATCGAGCATTACCAAATCGCACTGCAGCGGCTCGACGGCGAGTGGATAGGTATAGGGCCCGACGGCGTTGAATTCCAGGACTCGCTACATCCTTACAGCAGCGATCTCGACCTATTTGGTAATGGCTCACTGTTTCAGTTGCTGAACTCACCGGTCACCCCCGCGGGCGCAAAGACTCTAGCTTCGTGGCTTGCTCCCCAGCCCGAACAAGCGGTTCCCAGCAGCGAAACGATTTATAAGCGGCAGGAAGCCGTTCAAGCACTGCGTGATCAGCTCGATTTGCGTGAGAAATTAGCAATCATTGGACCCACCAAACAATCGCAACGCGATGCCGAGCAATTGCAAAATTGGCTTAGCAATCCGGGCGAGTTGACGGGTCTTTGGATTCGCGTGTCAGGCATTTTGCTTGGTCTGCTCGGAACGGCTGCCCTGATCATTCTCTTTGTGCCAGGATCGAGAGTTCCACTGATTCTTGTCGTGCTTACACAACTTGCATTCGTCTATCCCTTGCGGAAGCCTCTGCTCGCAATCAAGAACCAGAGTCGACATGCTGTTACCGAACTGCGTCGCATCGTGCAAATCGTAGCAGCACTCGAAACTATTCCAGGCGATTGCAGTGAAATTCGACGGCTGCGAGACGAGTTCTTCGACGGCAACGTCACCGCGTCAGAATCGATTCATCAGCTTGAGCGCCAAGTCAGCCAGTTCGAGAACATCCGTCACAACATGATCCTTGCCCCGCTGGCATTCGTCACGATGCTTGGACTCCACTACTCGTATTCCATCGACAGTTGGCGGAAAACCCACGGGCCGCACGTCGCGCGTTGGTTCGATGCCGTGGGCCAATTTGAGGCGCTGCTCGCCTTTTCGCGGCTGCACTTCGAAAACCCTCGGTATAGTTTTCCGCAGCTTTTGGGCGATACGCCGCGATTTGTCGCTCGAGACCTGGCGCATCCTCTAATTCCGAGCGAGGCAGCGGTTGCCAACGATCTCGCACTGGCGGACGATTGTCGTTTGCTATTGGTCTCGGGTTCAAACATGTCGGGGAAGAGCACGCTGCTCCGCTCGGTGGGCATCAATTCGGTGTTGGCTTGGGCCGGCGCACCAGTCTGTGCTCGCGATTTAAAGCTTTCACGTTTGCGAATCGCTGCGGCAATGCGGATGCAGGACTCGCTGCAGACGGGCACGTCGCACTTTTTTGCGGAGCTGAAACGTATCCAGCTCGTGGTTAACCTGGCTCAAAGTCGCAACGATCAGGCTGCACCGGTGTTGTTCCTGCTCGACGAAATCCTTCATGGCACCAATTCTCACGACCGGCTGGTTGGTGCCAAGGGCGTGATCCAGAGCCTGCTAAACGCCGGGGCCCTCGGCCTGGTAACTACCCACGATCTGGCACTTGCGGAAATGGTTACGGAACTCGAAGCCCCCGCCCGCAATGTCCACTTCCGCGATGATTGGGTCGATGGCAAAATGACATTCGACTACCGGATGCGCGACGGTGTCGTCCCCAAGAGCAATGCCCTCTCATTGATGCGACTGCTGGGGCTGGACGTTTAACCGTGTTCCTGTCGCTAGAGTTGCTTTCCCAACCGATGAAAAATCAGCGAGGACATCGGCTCATCAGAAAAGCAGCTTGGCGTAGGGAGTAGTGGCAATCATAGGTTCTAGCCTCAGGTGGGCGGGCGCAAGCATCGCGTCGAACGTATCGGCAAGTCCGCTTCCTGCCGAACCAACAGCGGGAAGGAAGTGGAATCCTATGCCCGAACTCAGCGACGAGTTCGGCGGCCATCACGGCCAACCGGCCGACGATGGCCTGGACCGCGGTAAGGGGAAGCCCTCTACTTTTCGTCTAGCAGCTCGACACTAGCAAACGACTTGCCCTCGAGCATTTCGAGACTCGCGCCGCCTCCGGTAGAGACATGGCTCACCTGGTCGGCGAAACCCAGCTGCTCGATCGCCGCAGCAGAGTCCCCGCCTCCAATGATGCTAATGCCGTCCCCCGCGGCAATCGACTGGGCAACCGCCTTGGTACCAGCGTCGAACGGTTCCATTTCAAACACTCCCATCGGACCGTTCCAGACAACCGTTTTAGCGCTGCTGACTAGTTGGGCATATGTGCGCGCGGTCTCGGGACCAATGTCGAGGCCTTCGTAGCCATCGGGAATCTCACCGGCGGAAACGACTTTCTTGTTGCAGTCGCTACTGAAGTCGTCCCCGCAATGCGTATCGCTGGGGAGAACCAACTTGTCGCCACCTTTTTCAATCAGCTGCTTGGCAAGCTCGACTTTGTCAGGCTCGACGAGAGAATCGCCGACCTTGCCGCCGCAAGCCAGTGAAAATGTGTACGCCATCGCACCACCGATGAGCACCTTGTCGCAGATGCCCAGTAGGTTGTCGATCACATTGATTTTGTCGCTTACTTTAGCGCCACCAAGGATGGCGATGAATGGGCGCGCGGGGTTGGCCAAGGTATCCGCGAGATATTTAATTTCTTTCTCGACCAGGAAACCTACCACCGCGGGCTTGCCGGCGGCTTTCATCGCCTTAGGAACCGCATACATCGACGCTTGTTCGCGATGACAAGTGCCGAAGGCGTTGTTGCAATAGACATCGCCAAAACTGGCAAGCTGGTCCACGTAAGCCGGGTCGTCGCCTTTTTTCTCGCCCGCGTTGAAGCGGACGTTTTCCAGCACAAGGATCTCGCCCGGTTGGAGTGCCGACACAGCGGTTGAGGCCTCGTCGCCCGTGGTGTTCGGGGCCATTTTCACGGGGGCATCGATGAGCTTGCCCAGTGCTACTGCCGCAGGTTTCAAACTATATTTGGGGTCGGGCGCACCGCTGGGACGGCCCAAGTGGCTGAGGAGAATGACACCGCCACCGCGTTTCACTACGTCCTGGATCGTTGGTACCGCCATCCGCACCCGGCGATCGTCAGTGACGTTTCCGGCGTCGTCGAGCGGAACATTGAAATCGACTCGCATGAGGACTTTTTTTCCAGCAACATCGACGTCGGCAATTGTTTTCTTAGCCATCTCTCGCAAGCTCCGTTACAGTTTGGTAGGGGAATCGGCTAATTTAGTAGATTCTTAGTAGGGGAACTAGTGGCGGCATAAGTGCCTCGCTCAGAGTCGGAGAAGCCATACAGGGTTTTCAAATTTTGCTTTCCCCCGGCTCTCCCTCACACTCCGAGTGAGACCTCTCTGTTACTCGGCCTTTTCTGCAAGCTCTTCCATGAGAGGTGCGACACTTTGCGAACTCCCTGCAATGAGAAACTCACGCGAAGTCTCTCCGGTGACTTCGATTTCGATTTGCAGGTAGTCCGATGGCAAACAATCCGCAACACGATCGGCCCATTCGACGAAGGTAAGGCCCTCGCCCTCAAAATACTCGTTGGGCCCCAGTTCCAAGAACTCATCGTCGTCGCGGAGACGGTAAGTATCAAAGTGGTAGATGGGCATCCGACCACCGAGGTATTCGTTCACTAAGACAAATGTGGGGCTGGTGACCCCCGAGCGTGGTACCCCCAGCGCTGTGGCAACGGCTTGCACTAAGCGAGTCTTTCCGGCACCGAGAGTTCCCACCAGCGCAACGACTGTGCCCTCCGGCAAGACCTCAGCCAGGTGACCCCCAAGCCGATCAGTGGCTTTCTCGTCTTCGGCGACAAATCGAAAACTTGTCATGCGGAACCTCCATGCACGAACCCGGTAGGCTCAAGTGGCAATCGCTGTCCCATGTCGTCCAACTGCCAGAGTCCCGGCTCCGCGACAAGTTCTCCGATGGCCGTCAGCGAAACACCCAACGGTTGCTCTTTAATCATTCGCTCGGCAACGGTACTGGGCACCGCGAACATTAATTCAAAATCTTCGCCATCACCGAGCGCATGCTGTAGGGGTGTACTGCCGTCTTGTTCACTCAACTCGCACGCCGCCGCGCTGATTGGAATCATCGACAAATCGAGCACCGCACCGATGCCACTTGCCGCGGCCAATCGTGAACCATCCAATGCCAGCCCATCGGAAATGTCGATTCCCGCATGGAGTTCATACTTCTCCTGAAGCAAAAGGGCCTCGTGAACGCGCGGCTCCACCGCGAGGTGCCGACCCAAGATGCTACCGCCCAGCGAGCCGGTAACCAGGAGTCGGTCTCCGACTCTCCCACCGCTGCGAGTCAGCGCGCCCTGTTGGGTCGTCTCGCCGACGGCTGTTATACTACAAACTAGTGGGCCGTCCCAGGTATTGGTATCCCCGCCGGCAATGGTCGTGTGAAATTTCTCCGCCAGCGGCAGCATGCCGCGGTACATCCCCTGTGCCAATTCAAGCGCAGAGAGCCGCGAAGTTCCTGATCGAGGCAGCGCCAACGAGACAAACGCTGCTACCGGCCGCGCAACCATAGCCGCCAAATCGCTGAGATTCACACCAAGCGCTTTGTGCCCAACTTGCTCGGGAGTCACTTCGTCAATGAGGAAATCAACACCCTCAGTCAGCATGTCGGTAGTGACCACCGACGCCCCAGTGGTCGACTTCAATACGGCCCCGTCATCGCCTAAGCCAACGGCTAGGCAGGGACCACCTGGCAGATGCTCTTGAAGCCATTGGAGCAGTTCACTTTCCAAACTCACACGAAACTCGCCCTGGTTGTTAACGCAGATCAATTCCTCAGCGTATCGAGTGGAGGCATCGCCAACAACTGCGAATCCCCTAAAGGCCACAGTTCGCCCAAACCAACGGGATTGAGTGTGAGTGCCTCTCGGTTAGCCGAAAGATTGAACAACGGGTGGGCGCACTGCTTGCAATTGCCAATTGCTGGCACTAAGTTGCATAGCTGTCTTCGTGCGGAGCTGCCGAGTCTCATTTGGTATTACCGCAGGAAGTGCGATCATGGTTGTGCTTTCGCTATTGCAAATTGGAACCGAAATGGAGTTTTCCACTTGTTAGTCGTTTCACGAAAAATTGGCGAACGCATTCTCATTGGCGATAAAATTGCCGTGACACTGGTAAAGATCGGTAATGGCGGTGTTCGTCTGGGCATCGACGCCCCGCAGGAAATGGCGATCGTACGCGAAGAGTTGGCCGAGCAGTTGAAGCGAGCGGAGCAGTCGAAAGTAGAAGCCGCGCGGGCCGTTACGCAAGCTGCCGCGAAAGTGAAAACCTAAGACGATTGCGGCTAACTTCCGCCTCGCTTACCATCTCGGCATTGGTCACTTGACCAAGTCACTGTCCTCCTCTGTGTGCTTGGGCTTTTTCGCTGTTCGGGGCGAGGATTTCTTTGCCGATCGGGGGGTAATCGCTAAGCCTCTACGTACGTCCACGATTTTCGGACCCGTGACAGAATCTAGCAGGCCGTTCTGCTGAGAGAAGTCTTTGAGCCGCCCTACTTTCGCAGCAAATTCATCCTCGCTTGGCGGCGCCGCACTTGGGGCCGCACCCCACACGACGCGCGTGCCTCCGCGGGTAATCAGGTCGAAGATGTAGTAACGGTAACGCTCGCGAATTTCGGGACGAGCCGAGGGAAGGATATCAACCAAGTGCAGCGACTCCCAGTCGGGCGCGAGTCGCTCGGCAAGTTCGGCAGCGCCCAACACACGAGGATCACTCCAGGGCTGGCCCTCCGGCGGACGTTCGACGATGCCGCCGATGCGTGGCAAGTAGCGTTTGCGTATGTTCGGCACGTCGGCGGCGGGCAGGTGAACTCCGTAACGGTCGATTGGCACAAGCTGCACGACGTTGTCGCTAACCAACTCGACAGCGGCGACGGGCCGTCGGTAAGTCAGTTCCACCTGCGCTCCCGCGGGGTAGCTCTTAGTGATCCGATCCACTGACTCGATCCAGGGGTGCAGGACGAATGCGTCCTCGATCACTTGGGCAAAGGCATCATCAAGCACGGAAAGCCGACCAATCAAGCCAGCATTGCGAACCACCTCAGCTCGCACATCGCTCGTGATCCACTCGGGCAACGGGGTGATCGCGATACGTTGCTCGGTGAGCAGATAGTTTTCGCGCTGGCTGATCTGGGGTGCAACATGGTGCCATACGCCCTGCATCCCCCATCCAAGGCCGGCCACAACTGCCAACGCGACGACGAATCGCACCCGCTGCGCCACAAGCCGACTCACCAACCTCGGGCGATCTTGTGCCTGCCGCGCGGCATTTTTTTGCTTGGTTACGATACGAACCATTGCAACACCTCCATGCTGTAGGCTTGAGTCGCTAGTAGAGATTAGTCTAAGCCCAAAACACTGCCGCCTAGCTGCAATGCATCCGAATGACTAACTCCCAACTCCTGGAGCCTCTCCTACCAAATCTCGAGTTCCGTTTCGAGTTCAACGCCTAAGCGTTCGGCAACGCGACTGCGAATCATGTCGATCAATCGCAGTACATCTTGGCTGGTGGTTTCTTCGCCGGCAACGATGAAGTTGGCGTGGCGCTGACTGACTTCGACAGAACCGACGCGAGTTCCTTTGAGCCCCGCTTGATCGATCAGCATGCCCGCGCTCATGCCGCGCGGGTTCTTAAACACCGAGGCGACATTTTGGTGAGAGAGCGGCTGCGAAGCTTTCTTGACAATCCACTGCTTCTGCATGCGTTTGGTGAGTTGCTCGGGGTCATCTTCCTCGAGCTGGAACTCTGCACTGAGAATCACCAGTTCATCCAAGCTGCTCTGGCGGTAGGCAAAGACAAGATCCTCGCGATCTCGCTGGAGAATCTCCCCTGAGCGGGTCATCACGGTCGCGCGACATGCCCACTGTCCGACATCACCGCCACGGCTGCCGGAGTTTCCGTGCAATGCTCCCCCGACGGTTCCCGGAATGCCTACCAACGGCTCGAGTCCTGCCAAGCCTGCACGAACGGTCTCGCTAATCGTATGAGCTAGCTGGGCTCCACCCCCAGCGGTGAGGCGGCCGTTGCTGATCTGGATGTCGGAAAAGACACTGCTCGTGAGGCTGACCACCATCCCCGCCACACCGTCGTCGCGTATCAATACATTGGAACCACCACCGAGAACGCGGATGGGCACTTCTTCCTCACGGCAGCGTCGGACCAAGGCTGCCAGCTCGTCGACCGAATTGGGCTCTGCGTAAAACGACGCGACCCCGCCCAGCTTGAGCCAGGTGCGCTCAGAGAGCGGCTCCTGCTTGCGAACGATTTTTTCAAAGCCACTTACCAGCGTCATTTCAGCCTAACCTAAGTAAACTTACGTCCTTCAAAACGACCAAATCCGCCCAACAGACAAGCCTCGCTCTGGGCCAACCCAGCCGTGGGGCGGCAAGTAGCTGGCTCCCAGCAGCAGAGGTTCCATGTTGACGTTTCCGACGCTGGGCGTCAATTCTTCTCACCTATTTTGACCCGGGAGAGTCATTAGCCAAAAATTGGGATACCTTGGATGACTCATCGTCGCCCCCCATTGGCGGACTCAAATCCGGGCGGGAAGGCTCCGATCATGCTACGCGGCAAGAGCGGAAAACTATACAAAATGAACCCAATCACCACAATTCTCTCAAGGATGCTCCCAGCGCGCCTCCAATTCGACGTCACGAGTCCCATTGACGCAACGCCTCGTAGGACGCGACTGCCACGGTGTTCGACAAATTGAGGCTGCGAACCTCGGGTCTCGTGGGTAACCGCAAACAGCGTGCCGGACTCTCTGCCATGATTGCATCAGGCAGCCCCAACGACTCGCGGCCAAAAACCAGAATGTCGCCTACGCAGAGTTTGGCGTCGGTGTACTGGCGGGTTGCCTTTTTCGTGAAATACCAGTGTCGCTCCGTCGGCAAGTGCTCGACGAGTTCCGACCAATCATCGACTGCTTGCCAATCCAGATGTTGCCAGTAGTCCATCCCCGCCCGACGGAGATGCGTATCATCCACACGAAAACCGAGCGGCCGCACCAGCCACAACTTCGCCCCGACCGCCACGCAGGTGCGACCCACGCTACCGGTGTTGTAGGGGATTTCAGGTTGGTAGAGTACGATGTGCAGCCGAGGTTGGTAATTTGTCGCCATTTTGGAATCGAGTTTCGCTAACTCCGATTGAAGAGGTGCCTTCACCCCATCATAGTACACTTTTCAACCTTAGATCTCACCACCCCTTTATCACGAGTCACACAACCAGAAAACTCAATCGAGTCACTCAACAAGGACACGCAACAATGCCAATAGGTTTCGCCATAGTAGGTACTGGAATGATCAGTCGTTTTCACGCCCGAGCCATTGAAGACGTGCGAGGTGCGAAACTCGTCGCCTGTTGCGATATGGCTGCGGAGCGTGCCCAGCAGTTTGCTGACGAAGTCGGCTGCGCACCCTACGCCGACATGAAAGAGATGCTCGCTGACCCGGCCATTGATGCGGTCACTATTGCCACACCCAGCGGCGCGCACATGGAGCCCGCCGTCCAAGCCGCGAAAGCGGGCAAGCATGTGATCGTCGAAAAGCCACTCGAGATCACACTCAAACGATGCGACAAAATTATCGATGCCTGCGAACAGGCCGGGGTGAAACTCGGCACAATTTTTCCTTCCAGGTTTCACGATTCCTCTGTGCAAATGAGAAAGGCGATCGACCAGGGCCGTTTCGGGCGGTTGACTCTGGGGGACGCCTACGTGAAGTGGTTCCGCACGCAAGAGTACTACGACAGCGGTGCTTGGCGAGGTACCTGGAAACTCGACGGTGGTGGGGCGCTGATGAATCAGGCTGTGCACACGGTGGATTTACTAAGCTGGTTGATGGGTCCCGTGGAAGAAATCCAAGCGCAGACCGCGACCCTCGCGCACAAACGGATCGAAGTCGAAGACGTGGCCACCGCCACACTCAAGTTCAAGAGCGGCGCGCTCGGAGTGATCGAAGCCACCACCGCCGCCTATCCTGGCTACTTGAAAAGGATTGAACTCCACGGCAGCCACGGTACGGCAGTACTGGAAGAGGAAGACCTCAAGGCGTGGGACTTCGCCAAGAAAAAACCAGCCGACGCGGCGATCCACAAAGCCATGAAGAAAAGCAAGAGTACGGGTGGCGGTGCCGCTGACCCCTCGGCGATCGGCCACCATGGCCATACGCTGCAGTTCAAGGATTTTGTCAAAGCAATCAAGAACGACGGCACCCCGGCGGTCGACGGCCACGAGGGTCGCAAGCCAGTCGAAATCATTCTCGCCATATACAAAGCTGCGCAGACAGGCAAGCTCGTGAAGCTGCCATTGAAAAGCGATCCGAAGCTAGGGTGATAGCACTCCAGACGATCGCAAATCGCTCTGTCACAACAAGCTATTATTCAGAACAATAGCTCCTTCCAACCCTCGGAAGGAGCCACACGTTGCGAGTCAATCAAGTTGCCGATTACTCTGTCTATCTCCTCGTGCGAATACTCATTTGCGTGGTGCAATCACTCTCGCTGGCAACCTGCCAGACTCTGTCCAGGCATCTCGGTTGGTTCTGCTGGCATGTGCTTAAATTGCGACGCAAAGTCACCGAGGAAAACCTACGCGTTGCTTTTCCCGAGAAGTCGCAATCGGAGCGCGATACGATAGCTCTGGGGATGTGGCGTCATCTGCTATTAATGGTGATGGAGATCGCCCACGCGCCTCGAAAAATCAAACGCACCAACTGGCGAGAGTTCTCCTCGACGCCCAACATGAAGGAAATTTTGGTGCGGCTGATCGACTCGCGACCAACGGTGATGATTTCCGGACACCACGGCAATTTTGAACTTGGCGGCTATCTGCTGGCCATGCATGGTTACCCCACGCACACCGTCGCGCGACCTCTCGACAATCCCTATTTGGATCGGTTTGTGAACGAATTTCGCGGCAGTACAGGACAGTACATGCTGCCTAAGCAAGGCAGTGGCGAGCAAATCGCGGAGCTGCTCGAGCGCGGTGGCACGTTGGCCCTGTTGGGCGATCAACACGCGGGGCGGGGTGCTTGCTGGGTCGATTTTTTCGGTAAGCCAGCAGGAACACACAAAGCGGTGTCGGTGTTCACATTGGGAAGCGATGCACCCACGGCCGTCACCGCAGCACTCCGCCGCGAAGGTAAGCCACTGAAAATCGATATGCACGTAGCCCAGATCGTCGATCCACTCGACTCTGATTTCGAGTACGATACGATTCCGCTTCTGACGGAGTGGTACACGCAGCACTTGGAAGCGCTCATTCGACAAGCGCCCGAGCAATACTGGTGGGTGCATCGTCGGTGGAAGGGCGAACCACCCAGCCGCAAAGCGAGGCGACAGCAAAAACGCGAGAGGGCAGCCTGACACAAGCCCAGGACGTTCTGCAAATCCAAGCATCTTGATCCGCTTGCTTAGCGGCTCAGTATTGCCATAATGAGGGATTGCAATTGCAATCCTGCCCTCTCCCCTGCCCCAGCAAGACCCACGTGCTTCGCTTTCGGCCCTTCCGCAATAGTGATCCTCCATATCTCGCGGAGATTTGGCGCAGCCAACCGCCGCAGCGTGGCATGCTTCAGTCGGTATCGGCACCTCTGTTGGAGTACGCAGTTTTTTCCAAGATGCACTTCGATCGCCGTGGACTCATTGTGGCCACCCGCGATGGTGTTCCGCTTGGCTTTGTTCATGCAGGATTTGGACCCAACGAAGCCGGCGACGCGATTGATACTTCGCTGGGTACGACGTACATGCTGATGGTGCGAGACGGTCACCAGGATGCCAATCTGGCGGACGACCTGCTTGCCGCGAGTGAAGAGTATCTGCGGGACCAAGGTGCCAGCGTAGTATACGCTGGCGGCATCAAACCACTCAACTCGTTCTACTTGGGACTCTACGGCGGCAGCGAAATCCCCGGAGTGCTGCAGTCGAATAAGTTACTTTGCGAGGCTTGCGAACGACTCGGCTACCGTGAGTCAGCGCGAGTGAGTATTTTGCAATGCGATTTGGTTCGCTTCCGACCGTCGGTCTCGCGTAAGGTTCGCAAATTGCGTGGACCCATGTTGTTCAATGAGACTCTAGACCCCGCCGCTTCCAATTGGTGGGAAGCTTGCATTTGGGGCAGCCAAGACCGCGATCATTTCCAACTAGTCGATAAGGCCACGCAGAGGGTCGTAGCATCGGCTTCGTTTTGGGATGTGCAGCCGCTTTCCGCTGGGTGGGGCGTGTGCACCGCCGGTCTGTGCGATCTCTATGTCGAAGCCGACTGGCGGCGTCGTGGATGTGCGACCTACCTATTGGGCGAGGCGTTCCGCTTGCTACGCCGGCGGGGAGTGGGAACCGTCGAAGCGCAAGCCATGTCAACCAACGAAGGAGCCTTGGCATTTTACCAACAGTTGGGATTCATTGAGGTTGACCATGGTATCGTTTTTCGCAAAGGGGCTTCGACAAACACGGGTGCGGCGGAACCTAGGATTTCGGTCCCAGAAGCCGTGTGAATTGGTCGTTATGGACTCGTCTGCCCAAGCCCCACCGCCAGATTGGAGCGTGTTCTCGCCCGTCCACGATCAGGTTTTCCGCTAGCCGATCAGAGCGCCCTCGGGTTACAATGCCGATTCGCCACCTGGTGTAGTTCACTTTTCTTGCTGGAGGATTAGTCGCATGGCAACCGTCGCCGAACAAAAAATCGCACGTCCCGAAGTCCATCAAACCCAATGCTTCATTGGTGGCAAGTGGATTCCCGCAGCCAGTGGCAAAACCTTTGACACGCTGTATCCGGCGACCGAGGAAGTCATTGCCCAAGTGGCCGAGGGAGACGCCGCGGACATCGACCTGGCAGTTGACGCGGCGAGAGCGCAATTCGATGGCGGTGAGTGGTCGCAATTAAGTGCACGCGAACGCGGTCGCCTCATGTACCAGTTTGCTGAATTGCTCGAACAGCACGCCGAAGAACTCGCGGCGTTAGAGACACTCGACAATGGCAAGCCAATCGCCGACTCACGCGCTGCCGACATTCCGCTAGTGATCCAGTGTATTCGCTACTACGCAGGTTGGGCGGATAAGATCCAGGGCGACACGATCCCCATCGATGGCGAGTTCTTCTGCTACACGCGTCGCGAACCGGTCGGCGTGGTCGGGCAGATCATTCCGTGGAACTTCCCGGCGCTGATGGCCGCCTGGAAGTGGGGCCCCGCGCTCGCGGCTGGCTGCACGATCGTGATGAAGCCCGCGGAGCAAACGCCACTGTCATGCTTGCGCATGGCAAGACTTGCTCAGAAGGCAGGCATTCCCGACGGCGTAATCAATGTTGTGCCAGGGTATGGCCCTACCGCGGGTGCGGCGTTGGTCAAACACCCTGGTGTGGACAAAATCGCCTTCACAGGAGAATTGGCGACAGCCAAGATCATCCAACGCGCTGCGACTGACACAATGAAGCGGCTCACTTTTGAACTCGGCGGAAAGAGCCCCAACGTGATTTTCGCGGACGCGGATCTCGAAGCTGCCGCGGCGGGAGCACACTTTGCCCTCTACTTCAATCAAGGTCAATGCTGTTGTGCCGGCAGCCGGTTGTTCGTCGAAGACAATGTGCATGACGAGATGATCGATCGACTCACCGAACTCAACAAAGAACGCCGCATCGGTGATCCTTTCGATCCCGAGACTCAACAGGGGCCGCAAGTCGATCAAGCGCAGTTCGACAAAATTCTCGAGTACGTCGAGTACGGCAAGCAAGATGGCGCAAACTGCGTGTCGGGGGGCAAACGCCACGGCGACCAAGGCTACTTTGTCGAGCCAACCATGTTCACCGGGGTCACCGACGACATGCGTATCGCCACGGACGAAATTTTCGGCCCCGTACTGAGCGTCATGAAGTTTAGCGACATCGACGAAATTACCCGCCGCGCGAATGCGACCAACTTCGGCCTCGCCGCAGCGGTTTGGACCCGTGACATCGCCAAGGCGCACCGGTTCGCAAAACAGGTTCGCGCTGGCACGGTTTGGGTCAATTGCTACGATGTCTTCGACTCGGCTGCACCGTTTGGCGGCTTCAAAGAAAGCGGAATAGGCCGCGAGTTGGGTGCCGCAGGCCTCGAGGCCTACACCGAGAACAAAACGGTGACGGTAGCGCTGGAATAGACGGTAGCGCTGGAATAGACGGTGGCGCTGGATTTAGGCTGCCCACTCTATTGCGAAACCACGAACGATTCAGTTCGCGGTGTTGGGTTTCGCAAGGAGCATTAGCGAACTGCCGATTCTGAGCGTCGCGCCACTGCCATGTGGCCGAAGAACGTGTCTTCGCCGCGGACGATGTAGAACTTCACCGATTGGTTGTTGGCGAGTTTCTCGGCGCGATCAACGACATAGCGAACGTCGCTCGCCGAGGTGGTCGTCCAGCGGTGAATCTTCACCAAAATATCGCCCTGCTGAACGCCCTGTTCTTCGGCAGAGCTGCCAGATCGCACAGAAACCACGCGCATACCACCTTGATAGGGCACTCCCAATCCCTGCAGTGCCGAGGGGGGTTCGCGTTGCAACTTTAGCCCCAGTGTTTCCCAAGTGGCTTGTTGGAGTGCTTCGTTCGTGCCATGAGATGGGGTGCGAGTACGAACGCGAGTGTTCCGGTGGGCGACGGCCATTTCGATTTCGAGCTGCCGACCCCCGCGGGTGATTCGCACCGGCACTTGCTCGCCCGTGCGACGCCCCAGGAGTGCGCGCTCTATGTCGAGCGGTCGCTGGATCGTGGTTCCCCCGATTTGCTCAATCTTGTCACCACGCTTCAGTCCACTCGCATTGGCAGGACCTTCGTGCGCGATTTTTGAAACGGTGACTGGCCCCTGCGGGCCATCGAGCGACAGCGCCTCCATCCCATGCCAGTGGTTGTCGAGTTTCTCGATGCTCATCAGCCGAGTGGCAATCTCCAAGGCTTTGTCGATAGGAATCGCGAAACCAATGCCCTGGGCCCCAGCTCTCACGGCGACATTCACACCAATGACCTCGCCGTCAATGTTTAGCAGCGGCCCACCAGAGTTTCCTGGATTGATACTCGCGTCGGTCTGGATGAGGTCGAGGTATCGCTGCGTTTCATTCAGTTGCACATTGCGGTGCAGTGCGCTGATGATGCCCGTGGTCACGGTGTTTTCGTAGCCATATGCATTGCCGACCGCGATCACGGTTTCGCCAGGCATAAGGTCGAGTGAAGTCCCCATGCGAACCACCGGAAGTGGCTTGGGAGTACGTATGCGAATGATTGCCAGGTCGGTCTGCTTATCCCTGGCCACGATTTGCGCGACATAGGTTTGACCTCCCCGCAGTGTTACGTTGATGCGGCGTACACCGTCCACCACGTGATGATTGGTCAAGAGATAGCCACGTGGGTCAACCACGATCCCCGTACCCATCCCGTTCACTTGACGCGCTGGCGTGGGTTTGCCGTCGGAAGTTTCGGTGACGGTTTTTTGGCCTTGAATGTTGACCACCGAAGGGCTGCAATCCCGCACGGCCCGAACGATGGGTGTGAGTCGCTCGCTGGCGCTAAGCGGCAGCGTCATCAGCAGCGTGATACCGCCAGCTATTGCTAGCACGGCCGACCAATTTCCAAAGGGCAAGCAAACGGGTTTGCCAGTGCGCAGATTCAGCATCGTGGGTCGTCCAAAGTTGATCGCGCAACGGCACGGGGAGCACCCCGAACAGCGGCAAAGTCGTCCAGCCAGCGGGAAGGCCGGGAGCTACTGATCAGATCGGATTGCTACTACGACAGGCTTAAACAGCACAACCCTTAGCCGCTACAGTCCACCTAGAATGAAATGCCACGCGAGTGGGATCGCACTTGTCGTCGAGCAGCATCGGAAGAATGCCGTCAATCGGCGGCGGGAAACTCGAGCGAGTTGCCGTAGCCAACTTCGACTTGGCCCGTGCCATGCATGGGGGCAGCCGGGTTGACGTTGGTGAAGACCGAACGCGTAGGCACGGGAAGAAATTTCGGCGGCATCGGTGGCCGATAAGGCTCAGGAGGCGGGCCAACGGCCAAGCGAGGCCGATGGCAGACCGGTTCCGCACATACCGAGGGTGGCTCATCCAGCCAGACAGCTTCGTCGTCGACGTACACGCCGCACTCGACGTCACAACCATCGCCGCAGTGGCTGATGGATCGTTCCAACGGGCAACTGCTGCAGACATCCTGCAATTCCCAGCCCAACTGCGTCTGGTAAAAAACGTGCGCGCAGTCGTCCGGCAGATGGCACCATTGCGCCGCACAGCCAGTACAGCACAGCAACAGGCTTGCTAGCACACCGCGCGAATCCATCAAGATGCAATTGGCCACTGTGGACGCTTCCCAGCTTCGAGAGTTACGGCCGACCCATGCACACCGGGACCGACTCAGCTCTTATCGGCTCTCATGGCCCGCAGCTTTTGCCTAACCGGCAAATCTTTACGTGTGACATCACGAAGAACAGAGGTCAATCGCCTTGTCGGGTGACTCCTCTGAAGGGGAGAAAAGCAACTTTGGGATCAGCTGCATACCGAGGAACAACGCTAGCATGCCCAGCAACGCATGAGGCCAAAACCTAGCCATGGGGAGTCCAAGCAGATCAGCGACCCAACCGCTCAGCAGCAGCACAGGTGGCATCACTAATAGCACACCGCAAGCAAGGGCCGACATCGTGCCCTTGAACGCCATCTGTTCGGTCAGCTGCTGCTGGTGGACTTCGATCATCCGACCGCGGCGGAGGCTGATTTCGATCGTGTCGGTCAGTTCCATGGCTGCCAGAGCCTGCGCCCAGGTACTAGCACTGCCCTGCCCGGCCTCCACTGCTGCCACAAATCGAGCAATACGCTCTCCAGCCGAGTCGACCGCAGTTGGCACCTCAGCGACCGATTCCCCCTTTCGACTAATTGCGCGCTTGACCGCGCTGCCCGCCTCGTCGAACTCGATGCATACTTTGCCGCGCTGCGCGACGAGTACCAGTGTGGATTGCGTCGACTCCTCGACTGGCCCCACTTGCCAACGGACCGGCACGCCGCGCTTGCCTAGTAGTTGCACACTGAGTCCAGCATAAGTCGCTGCCTCATCGGGCGAACCTAGTGCGCCCAATCGGTTGAGACTTCCCGCCACGAGCGAGAGCAACTCGACGTCGCGGGCAAAATGCCACAGCACGCGCTCACGTGTTCGCTCGGCGAGTGGTCGCTCCCAGACGACTTGCTCCACTGCTCCCAAATCGGGATGTCCTTCGGCAATCCATTGGGCACACTCGCTGATCGTCGGTTGTTGCTCGACAAGCGGATTGTAGTGCTGCAGCACGGCATGGCTCTCGCCGCGGGCCATGTCTATTTCGTAATAGGTGAGCACCGAATCAACTAGCGGAAAGCTGGTCAGCACAGGCATGCCGCTGCGAGTCAGTTGATTCAACTGCTGACCACGCAAGTCGCCCGCAGTGTCCATATCACTCGCAGTGTCTCTGCCGAGAATCACCGCATCGACACCGCCAGACTCAGATGCGTCCTGCTCCAGCAGAGTCTGCCATTGCTCTCCCGGATCGGGCACGACTTGGTGCCCTACCGCTTTGGCGGCCTGGGCCAGCGTTTGGCATTCTCGATCGGTCCCCAGCAGTGCGAATTTCATATTATTGAGTCTAATCCAATCCGCCAATAGCGACAACGGGCTCGCCTGCCCCAGCCACATTGAGCGAAAATTTGCCCCTGAGCCCGCACAGGAAAATGGTACAATACGGCAGTACCATTAACGACAGAAGCTAGTTCCGTTATAGATTATTGCGACTAGCATAAGCATTGTTTCCCTACCTCTACCCGCGTGTTGTCGCAATGATTCACCTCGTCACGCCAAGCCTGCGACTCTGTGTTGTCGTACTCCTATGCATTGCTGGCAACTTGCACGCGGCCGAGAATCGCCCGGATAGTCAAGCGAACATCACCCCGGATCAGATCGAACAGTGGATTGTCGAACTCGATGACGATCACTTCGACACTCGACAGCGAGCACAACAAGCGTTGGAAACCGCCGGGCGGTCGGCGCTGGGACCTGTTGCAGAACTCGCCAAGAACGGCTCGCTGGAGAGTTCCACGCGGGCCATCAACATCTTGCTGCACTGGTCCGAAGCTGAGGAGCAACCTTTGCGTCTCTCGTCGCTGGAGAATCTCGCCAAGCTGCCCAACCGGCCTCGCGAGTCGGCAATGGCCACGCGTTTGCTCGCCGAGGCTCGTGAAAGCAAAGCACTTGAAGAGCTAGCCAAGCTGGGGGCCCGATATTCAGGGGACACGCCCATCCAGGGCGTCGGGAGTTTGCAAATTGTCTTCGGACCCGAGTGGAAAGGTGGCAACGAGGGGCTCAAGCACCTGGCGGATTTGTCTCGGGTCGCAACGATCAGTCTCCATTCTGCGCCACTTGAAGATTCTGTGCTCGACCGCCTGGCCGAACTGCCCAGTTTGAGGCGGGTCGAACTCTACGGCACACCGCTTTCGCCCGAGGCAATACAGAAATTCAATACGCAAAAGCCGCGCGTCGAGGTCGACGTTCGACTGGGGGCTGTGCTTGGAGTTCGAGGCGACTTTCAGGGAAGCATTCGCCAAGTCGAACCCGGCTCCGCTGCAGAGAAAGCGGGCCTCCGACCCAACGATCGCATCACCGAGTTCAATGGCGAAAGAATGCCCGACTTTAAAACACTCACCCAGCGCATCGCCAAACACCACCCCGGCGACTCGGCCACGCTTACGATCGTGCGGAAAAACCAACCTCAGCAGGTAAAAGTCACCTTCGGTGATTGGGGCGACATCGACATGACCCGTTCCAGGCAACAGCTGCAGCAACAGTTTCGTGTGCCTCGCCAAGCCCCACAGATTCTGCCACCCTCGATTGAAATCGAAAGAAGATAAAAAAAGCCGTCGGCGGGTGCCGACGGCTGAGTATTGCGCGACTCTCTTGATTTGCCTTTAGACGGCGAGCGAAGCTTCGATTTCTTCTTCCAGCTGCGGCAGGTAGCCGGCGGCGTGAATCTGCTTGGCCAGCAATTCGCGGCCCTTTTCAGTCCAAACTCCAACGCTGCGTAACGGGCTATTGGATTCGGGGCAGAGGAAGGTGACTTGCTTCGGAGTGAGCGATTTGATCTCGACAGCGTTCTCGTCGCGTGTGTATTCCACGGCAACCGACACCTGGCGATTGTTCTCTTCGTCCTCCCAGTTGGTTTCAATTTTTTGCATCGCTCTTCTCCGGTAAAAAACTAGGGGAAATGATCCAGCCAGATTTGGTGGAACAGGTGGGAATCGCTCAATTCTATCGACCAAATCGGCCGAAAAGAAGAGTGATTTCTGTCAATTTGGGCAAAATATCCGACTTGCCCGTCGGTGAGGCAGCTCGCAGCCCCTCACCCCAATAGCCGGGCCCGCTACGCGGACCGGGGACGGACCGGGGGACCTCGGAGACACGTAGGTCTCCGGCTAGGGAACGCGGTTTGGTCCTGAGGAATGCAGAAAAAACAATTTCCCGTTGTTCTTATGACAGGAGAGCGCTGAGAGAACGGAGCCATCTCCAAGGGGTCTACTGCCAAGTCTCTGTTCTCTCTGCGATCTCCTGTGCTATTTCTTGACGCAGACGCCGCGGCTACAGCGAACCCGGCTCCGCCAAGCGGAGCATCCGACGGATCTCGTCGGTCTTAAAACCGAGCGCCATCGGCCGCACCACCTCGGGCAGCGCGACCACGTCGTACAGTTCCTGAAGCAGCCCGCTCATGCGGACCCAGTGGGGCGACTCGCCGGTGCGTAGATCAATCACCTGCAAACCGCAGCGCGGCTCGGCGTCGCGCTCGCGCAAGTTTTCGTCGAGGGGCAAGTCGCTGAACGTGCGGTTCTCGCGGCAGGTGGACAGACTGACCACGGCGTACGGCCCGGCGAACGCCATCCCGCGCGCATACCCGGCGAGAAACGCCACCTCCTCGAACTTGCCGCTTGAGAGATCAACGTAGCCCAAGAAACCGGTGCCCGAGTTCACCAGCCACAGCTTGCCCGGGAAGTCGGCGTGCAACCGGGGCGAGTGCGGCATCGACAATCCCTCGGTGATGATTTCGTCGGTCACGACATCGACCACCACGCCGCCCCCCTCGCGGCGGTCGCGCCAACCGTCGGCGACGTCGCTCTTGCTGACGGCTGTCACGTAACGAGGGTTCGTTGTCCTCATCCCACAATCCACTAAAAGCTAACCACGACGACACAACGATCACAACGCGAAAACCGTGGTGTCCGTAGTGTCGTTGTGGTTTGTTATTCTCAGCAGATTCGCCGAGCAGCGGGACTTCGCAATTCGCATGTCATCGCCGAGGTGTTAGTAGGCTCATCGGTTCCTGCTGCGAGTGCCGAACCCCGCGACAAGGGCGCCCGCGGCGAGCAGGCCGCTGCTTGGCTCTGGGACCGTCTGCAAGGCGCCAACTCCGTTTTCTGTTTGACCGAAGTTTGCTTGCCAATCGGCAAAGTTGCCTATGCTGAGTTTACGTTGCCACGCGAGCAAATCGGACCCGTCGACGTTGCCATCGCTATTAAAGTCACCAGGGGGACCGACAGCGCGGCGTCCGAATACCACGTAGCTCTCACCGGCATAGGAGTTTCCCCCGGGGTCCGCCGAGGACGCTCCGATGATGAGGTCGTCGACGCCGTCGCCGTTCACGTCCCCGGCACTGCTGACGGAACCACCGCTATTGTCCAGGAAATCGACGCCTCTGAGGACGAAGCCATCGGTTCCGCCCAGCGTCCCCAGGTCGAGCGCGGCGCCGAAGCCCGTCCCCCCTGCCAAGGTATCGCGCCCGAACACTACGAAGCTCTCGCCGGCCAAGGAGTTTCCGCCGGGGTCCGCATTGGGTGCTCCGATGATGAGGTCGTCGATGCCATCGCCGTTCACGTCCCCCGCACTGCTCACTGATCTACCGCTATGGTCAAACTCGTCGACGCCGTTGAGGACAAAGCCATCGGTCCCGTCGAGCGTACCCAGGCCAATCGTGGCGGGGAAGGCTGCCCCTCCAGCCGATAAATCGCGTCCGAAGACCACGTAACTCTCACCGGCTGAGCTCTTTCCGCCGGGGCCCGCATTGGACGCTCCAATGATGAGGTCGTCGACGCCGTCGCCGTTGACGTCCCCCGCCCTGCTGACCGATCCACCGCTGTAGTCTACGGCGGAAGCGCCGGTGAGTATGAAGCCATTGGTCCCATCAAGCGTCCCCAGGTCGAGCGCGGCGCCGAAGCCCGCTCCCGCGGTCAAGGTATCGCGCCCGAACACCACGTAGCTCTCCCCGGCGCCGGAGTTTCCGCCGGGGTCCGCCCCGGCCGCTCCGATGATGATATCGTCGATGCTATCGCCGTTGACGTCCCCCGCGCCGCTGACCGAACCACCGCTGCCATCACTACCGTTGACGCCGGCAAGGACGAATCCATCGGTCCCGTCGAGCGTACCCAGGTCCAGCGTGGCGGGGAAGCCCATCCCCCCAGAAGACCTATCGTGTCCGAAGATTACATAGCTCTCACCGGCACTAGACTTTCCGCCGGGGTCCGCAGCTCTCGCTCCGATAATGAGGTCGTCGATGCCGTCGCCGTTGACGTCCCCCGCGCTGTTGACCGAACCACCACTGAAGTCATGCTCGTCGACGCCGGTGAGGACGAATCCATTAGTCCCGTCGAGCGAGCCCAAATCAAGCGCGGCACCGAAGCTCTCCCCACCTGCCGATGTATCGCGGCCGAACACCACGTAGCTCTCGCCGGCCCTGGAATTTCCGCCGGGGTCCGCCCCGACAGCTCCGATGATGAGATCGTCGATGCCGTCGCCGTTGACGTCCCCAGCGCTGCTGACCGAACGACCGCTGACGTCACCGGCGTCGACGCCGGTGAGGACAAAGCCGTTGGTGCCGTTGAGCGTCCCCAGGTCGAGCGTGGCACCGAAACCCGCTGCCCCTGCCGACGCATCACGACCGAACACCACGTAGCTCTCACCGGCGTGAGTTTTTCCGCCGGGGCTCGCATTATGTGCTCCGATGATGAGGTCGTCGACGCCGTCGCCGTTGACGTCCCCTGCGCTGCTGAGCGAACGACCGCTGACGTCACCGGGTTCGACGCCGGTGAGTACGAAACCAGTGGTCCCGTCGAGCGAGCCCAGGTCGAACACGGCGGGGAACTGCGCGAGGGCCGTTGCCGGTAGGGCCGCCGCGCCGCAGACGACCAACTCGCACAAGCGCGTGCGCCAGAAACGTAGCGCCCGCGCGGCCGCAAAGGTGCGCCGGTAACGCGCGCGGCTGGATTCAAGAGGAGCAGGGACAACACGCCCGACGCCAGATTTCGCACGATTCATGAGCAGTTTCCGGGTGTAAATTCAAGAGGACAATCGGATGAACGACGTTGAGATTCTATTGTACAGTAAGCCCATCCGTCCGGCTAATCGAGCAAACAAGAGCGCATAGTTCTGGGGCTAGGGTTCATTGGTTCCTACGGCGGGTGCCAAACCCTGCGACGAGGGCACCCGCGGCGAGCAAGCCGCTGCTTGGCTCGGGGACCGCACGCGAGGCGGAAAGTCCGTCGATTGTTTGCCCGAAGTTTGCCTTCCAGTCAGCCAAATTGCCTAGGTTGGGGTTGCGCTGCCACGCGAGAAAATCGGACCCATTGACGATGCCGTCACTATTGAAATCGCCGGGGGGCACGACCGCGCGTCGGCCGAACACCACGTAGGTCTCGCCGGCGTTAGAGTTTCCGCCGGGGTCCGCCCTAGGTGCTCCGACAATTAGGTCGTCTACGCCGTCTCCATTGACGTCCCCCGCGCTGCTCACCGAAAGACCGCTAAGGTCACCGGCGTCAACGCCGGCGAGGACGAAGCCATTGGCGCCGTTAAGCATGCTAAGGTCGAGCGTGTCGCCGAAGCCGACCCCTCCGGCCGACATATTGCGGCCGAACACTACGTAGCTCTCACCGGCAGACAAGCTTTCACTGGAGTCCGCCGCAACTGCTCCGATGATGAGGTCATCGACGCCGTCACCATTAACGTCCCCCGCGCTGCTAACCGAATAACCGCTGAAGTCACCGGCGTCGACACCGGTGAGGACGAAACCATTGTCGCCGTTGAGTGTCCCCAGGTCGAGCGAGGCACTGAAACTTGCTTCCCCTGCTGACATATCGCGTCCGAATACCACGTAACTCTCACCGGCCCCAAAGTTTCCGCCAGTGTCAGCTTCATGGGCCCCAATGATGAGGTCGTCAACGCCGTCTCCGTTCACATCCCCCGCGCTACTGACCGAAGAGCCGCTGTAATCACGGTCGTCGACGCCCGTGAGGACGAATCCATGGGTTCCGTCGAGAGTCCCCAGATCGAGCTCCGCGCCGAATCCCGCCCCCCCTACTGACGTATCGCGGCCGAAAACCACGTAGCTCTCACCTGCGTTACGTTTACCCTCGGGGTCCGCAGAACGCGCTCCGATGATGAGGTCGTCGAAGCCGTCGCCGTTGAGGTCCCCCGCGCTGCTCACGGAACTGCCACTGAGGTCACCCGCGTCGACGCCGGTTAGTACAAAGCCCATGGTGCCTTCGAGTGTCCCCAGGTCGAGCGTGCCGCCGAAGCCCGAGGCTCCTACCGACGTATCGCGACCGAACACCACGTAGCTCTCGCCGGCACTAGATTTTTCGCTGGGGTCCGCACTGAACGCACCAATGATGAGGTCGGCCACGCCGTCGCCGTTCACGTCCCCAGCTCTGCTGACCGAACCACCGCTTTTGTCACCGGCGTCGACACCAGTGAGGACGAAGCCATTGGCCCCGTTGAGCGTACCTAAGTCGAGCGTGGCGCCGAATCCCGCCCCCCCTACTGACGTATCGCGGCCGAAAACCACGTAGCTCTCACCTGCGTTACGTTTACCCTCGGGGTCCGCAGAACGCGCTCCGATGATGAGGTCGTCGAAGCCGTCGCCGTTGAGGTCCCCCGCGCTGCTCACGGAACTGCCACTGAGGTCACCCGCGTCGACGCCGGTTAGTACAAAGCCCATGGTGCCTTCGAGTGTCCCCAGGTCGAGCGTGCCGCCGAAGCCCGCGGCTCCTACCGACGTATCGCGGCCGAACACCACGTAGCTCCCACCGGCACTAGAATAAGCCCCCCCCGCCCCGATGATGAGGTCGTCAATGCCATCGCCGTTGACGTCTCCCGCGCTGCTGACCGAACGACCGCTGTCGTCACCGGCGTCGACGCCGTTGAGGACGAAGCCATTGGTCCCGTCGAGTGTGCCCAGGTCGAATACGGCGGGGAACTGCGCGAGGGCCGTCGCCGGGAGGGCCGCCGCGCCGCAGACGACCAACTCGCACAGGCGCGTGTGCCAGAATCGCATCGCCCGCGCGGACGCAAAGGTGCGCCTGTAACGCGCGCGGCTGGTTTCAACAGCTATAGGGCCAACACGCCTAGCGCCAGTGTTCGCAGGATTCATGAGGAGGCTGCCTGGTGTGAATCCGAGGGGATAATCGGAGGAGCGAGGCTATTTTTATAGCCTAGCCCGGCGAGGCAAGCAAACTAATGGCGGGTATCCGCAGGGGGACTGCAAAGTCGCGAGCAGGACTGGCAAGACAGGAATTTACCACAGAGAACACAGAGTTGCACAGAGAAAATTCAGTAGCATCTCTGTGTTACCCTGTGCCCTCTGTGGTGAAAATGCGACTTGGCCATCGTCCTGGTGCCCTACCGCACGCGGTCGACGAACATCCAGCCGTTGTCGGCGACGCCGAACAGTGGTCGGTAAGGGCTTCTGCAACCCTTCTTGGCGGTCTTGCCCAGGTGCCAGACCATGCTTATGCCGATGTTCCACGACTCTTCGCTCACGCCGGCAAGCCCGTCGGCCTCGTCGGTGATGAGATAGTTGAAGCCCGAGACGACCGACCAGCGATTGCTAAGCGGAGCGTAGAAGTCGCCGCCGAAGATTCCTTCACCATCGCCGGTTGCTCCGCCCCACAGTCGGCTCTCGTAGCCGTTGCCAAACGCCCAGCGAATGAACAGGGCGTACTGGTCGACCGCTTCGTAGAGTGTGCCGCCCGAGAGTCCATCGTTGGTGCTATTGGTGCCCCAGAAGCCGATCTCGCGGCCTTGGGGACTCTTGATGCTGAGTTCGTAGCGCATCTGATGCAGATCGACGTCGTTGTCTAAGTCGTCACGCATTAGGTCCCAGACAGCACCGAACTGTAGACCGGTATTCACCCGACGAAAGAAGCCCGCGGTGACGAACTGCTGCGAACGGTCGTCCGTCGATGTGGCCGTGCCGTGCAATCGACTCTGCACGCCTTGGTAGCCCAGTTGGTAGCTGAGTTGCGGAAAGAGCAGACCAACCAACGGCGCTCGACCGCTGACGTTGATACCCTGGTGGAATCCGAAGTTCGAGTCGCTCCGCCCGTTGGCGAAGTCGCGCGGGCCGCGAAAGCCCTGCACACCGCCCCATACCGAGAGATCCTTGAACCTCGGCAAACAGACAGGGAAGCAGAAGTAGTCGGGACCCGGCAGCGCAACGCAACTACCACAGCCGACTTCGCCGCAGCCACAGGTTGGCTCAGCCAAGCCACATCCGGCTTCGGCAAAACCGCACCCCGGCTCGCAGATTCCACAGCTAGGTTCACCACAGCCGCAGCTTGGCTCGCCAATGCCACAGCCCGGTTCATAGAGTCCGCAACTAGGCTCAGGACAGCCGCAGCCAACTTCGCAATCACACGACGGACCATCGCATAGATACGGACCTTGGTCGCAGGCACAGGGACTATCCCCGCAAACTTCGCAACCGTGCGAAGCGAGATTGAAATCGGATTGTCGGCGGGGAGGTTGTTCAACACGAGTGAGTCGCGCCGGAGTAACATTTGCATCACGGCGGGCGACCCGCTGCACTGAAGCGACTTTCGGTTCGCTCGTTGTCTTTGCGGATTGGCTGACGACTGGCGCCTTTTCGCTTGGCGCTGTCCGTTGGCGCGCGGCTTTCGTCACAGGAGCTTGCCTCTCCCGCATAGGCGCAGCCGCTTCTTCGTGAACGCCAGGCCGGCGGAAGTTCTTGCTTACCTGAGGACTCTGCCCGCTGGCAGCCCCAGGACGCTGGAAGCGCAAGTTCGCTGCTCCCGCCTGTGTGGGTCCGCAGACCGCGCAGAAAAGAATGGCACTCGTAGCCAGCACAAGAAAGTTTCGTCGTAAGGAGCTATTCATCGCACGACCCTCAGCAGCCACGTGGTGACGCAACCGCTGCCTTGGTCATGACGCAAGCCTGCGCGAAGAGCACAGATCGGCGTCTCGGGAGCCCCCCCGAGAAAATGCACGTACAGTGGGTATCGGCGGCGGAAAACTCAAGACTTTCGGAAAAGTCGCGATAATCGGTAAATTCACTCCCTGGAGCTGTTGCTGGCACAGATAGCCCCGACCCAAGCAGCCCCAGACGCGGATCCCCAAATGGCGACATCCGGCAAAATGTCCAGGCAGCATGCCACTGCTTCCGCCCTAAAAATCCAGGAGAGACGCCGTCTCTGGCAGGTGCCTTGGCAGAGCCCGTGAGCCCCTAAAACAAGCAGAACCAAGCACTTAGGGACTGCATACCGGCTCTGCTCGCAATGGGACCATGGGGTAGGCTTTTCTGGGAACACGATGTTGCCAGCTTTTTATTTTGTGTTGATACTGGAATCAGAAGCGAACTGCATCGGGCCCGCCCGATCAGCTCGGGTTGGCCCGTGCGGCAAACTCCGAATTGCCTCCGCGAAGCCGATCGAAACGTCAGCGCTCTTTGCCAACTTTCGCTTAGGTGTTTGCACTCTGGCATGCATGGCGCGCGAAATCGCCCAACGCTGCGAGTGTTGCTTTCTCTCCCAGACGCGCTCCGTCTGACCTAGCTCCGATGTTTGGTCCACGCCCTTTTTGGCTATGAATTGAATCGGCGAGCTTCTCCCCCATAGAGAAAGGGACTCCAGCCCTGCCCCACCGATCGTGCAACGCCTCAGCGAAGGCGCAAGGATGCGCAATAGTGAGTTGGCTCGAAAAGCGAGCAGCAACGAGACGTGTCCTTTATTAGTGCTCCCCATACGAAAGAGGTTTATTCCCCGCTCCACGGGTTCATCATTCCCGGTTTGTCCTTTCCTAGGAGAGTAGGCTATGACCATAGGCAATGAAATCATATCGCTAGTATCGAATCGCCAAGACCGAGCGCAGTTTCGCCGCAAGAACTGGGTCGGCACGTTCGAGGAGTATCTGGACATTGTCCGCGACAATCCGCTGGTCACGCGGACTTCCTACCAGCGTATTTACGACATGATCCTCAGCTACGGCGTCGAGGTAATCAACAAGGGACGTGAGAAGGAACACCACTACCGCTTCTTCGACGATCCCGATAACGACGGCCAGGACGCGGTGTTCGGCTTGCGTGAGCCATTGCACAATCTGGTCAACGCACTCAAGAGCGCTGCTCACGAGTACGGCATCGAGAAACGTGTGCTGCTGCTTCATGGCCCGGTTGGCAGCAGCAAGAGCACGATCGCTCGCCTGTTGAAACACGGTCTGCAGTCCTACTCAGCGACCGATGAAGGGGCGCTCTACACGCTGGGGTGGGTCGATGAGGCCAATCCCGAGGAAGTGCAATGGTGTCCAATGAACGAAGAGCCGCTGCACTTGATCCCCGAGCGATTTCGCGAGGACGTAACTTCCCAGCTCAATGACGGACGTGGCCCTGACGATTTCAAAGTGCGCATCCGTGGCGAGTTGGACCCTTTCTGCCGCTTCATCTACCAAGAACGGCTCAAAAAGTACGACGGCGATTGGACACGCGTCATCCAAGACGTCCGCGTCCGACGCGTGATCCTCAGCGAGAAAGATCGCATCGGCATCGGCACCTTCCAACCCAAGGATGAAAAAAATCAAGACGCCACCGAACTGACCGGCGACATCAACTATCGCAAGATCGCCGAATACGGTAGCGATAGCGATCCGCGGGCGTTCAACTTCGACGGCGAATTCAACATTGCCAACCGCGGCATCATCGAGTTTGTCGAGGTGCTGAAGCTCGACGTTGCGTTCCTCTACGACCTGCTTGGCGCGAGCCAGGAGCACTGCATCAAGCCGAAGAAATTTGCGCAAACCGACATCGACGAGGTCATTTTGGGCCACACTAACGAGCCTGAGTACCGGCGGTTGCAAAACAACGAGTTCATGGAGGCACTCCGCGACCGGACGGTGAAGATTGACATTCCTTACGTAACGACGCTTGAGCACGAGATTCGCATTTACGAAAAAGACTACAACAGCAAATCCGTCGTCGGCAAACACATCGCGCCTCACACGATCGAGATGGCCGCCATGTGGGCTCTGCTCACCAGGCTTGAAGAGCCCAAGCACGCAGGTCTCACGCGATTGCAGAAGCTCAAGCTGTATAACGGCAAGAGCCTGCCGGGATTCACCGAGGAAAATATCTCCGAGCTGCGCGACCAGGCCACGAACGAAGGGTTGATTGGCATCTCGCCCCGCTACGTGCAGGACAAAATATCCAATGCCCTGGTCGCCCACCCCGAAGCGAGTTCCATCAATCCGTTCATGGTGCTCAATGAGTTGGAAAACGGGCTCAAGCACCACAGTCTCATCAACAACGAAGACCTCAAGCAGGAATATCGCGAACTGCTGGGCGTCGTGAAAGAGGAGTACGAAAATATCGTGAAACTCGAAGTTCAACGCGCCATCGCGGCCGACGAAGATGCTCTCTCCCGCCTGTGCGGCAACTATATCGACAACGTGAAGGCCTACACCCAGAAGGAAAAGGTGAAGAATCCCTTCACCGGCCAATACGAAGAGCCCGACGAGCGACTGATGCGTTCGATCGAGGACAAGATCGATATCCCCGACAGCCGCAAGGACGACTTCCGTCGCGAGATCATGAACTACATCGGTGCGTTGTCGATCGACGGCAAGAAGTTCGACTACAAAACCAACGAGCGTCTTAACAAGGCGCTTGAGCTGAAGTTGTTCGAGGACCAAAAGGACTCTATCAAGCTCACGAGCCTGGTGTCGAACGTCGTGGACGCCGAGACACAGCAGAAAATCGACGTGGTCAAGGGCCGCCTGATCCGCGACTACGGCTACGACGACGAAAGCGCCACCGACGTGCTCAACTACGTTGCCAGTATTTTTGCGCGAGGAGATACCAAGAAGGAATAGCCATGGAAATTGAGCGCGATCAACGTCGGTTCAAGGAAATCGTCCGCGGGCGGATTCGTGAGAATCTGCGCAAGTACATCACCCATGGCGAAATGATTGGTCGGCGTGGCAAAGACGCGGTAAGCATTCCCGTGCCGAAGCTCGATGTGCCCAGGTTTCGTTTTGGCAAGAACGGCTCCGGCGGCGTCGGCCAAGGCGACGGTGAAGAGGGCGACGCTGTCGGTAAACCTGGAGAAGGCCCGACAGGTAGTGGTGGTGCAGGCAGTGAGCCGGGTTCTGGGCACGTGATGGAAGTCGACATCTCGCTCGACGAGCTGGCAACCATGCTAGGCGACGAGCTAGAATTACCACGAATTGAGCCCAAAGGGGCGGCCAACATTGTCTCGGAAAAAACGAAATACAACAGTATCCGGCAGACCGGTCCCGAATCGCTACGACATTTCAAGCGCACGTACCTCAAGGCGCTACGGCGGCAGATTTCCACCGGCAAGTACACGCCAGACAACCCCAGAGTAGTGCCCATCAAGCGCGACAAACAGTACCGCAGCTGGAACGACATCCCTCAGCCACAAGTCAACGCGGCGGTGATTTACATGATGGATGTGTCGGGCTCGATGACCGACGAGCAGAAAGAGATCGTCCGCACCGAGGCGTTTTGGATCGACACTTGGTTGGCCAACCAATACAAGGGCATCGAGACCCGGTACATCATTCACGATGCGGTGGCAAAAGAAGTCGACGAGCACACCTTTTACCACACTCGCGAAAGTGGCGGCACTCGGATTAGCTCAGCTTACAAGGTCTGTGCAGAGTTGATCGAGCGAGAATTTCCCGTCGCGGATTGGAACATCTACTGCTTTCAATTCTCCGATGGCGACAACTGGGGCGATGATAACCGACAAGCGTTTGACTTGCTCGGCGAGAAGTTGCTCCCCGTGTCCAACATTTTCTGCTACGGCCAAGTGGAGAGCCCCTACGGCAGCGGCGACTTCATCGATGCGATCGGTAGTGAGTTCAGCGAAAACGAAGCGCTCGTCCTGTCAGAGATCCCCGACAAAGAGGGCATCTACCAGTCGATCAAGACATTCCTAGGCAAAGGAAAGTAGCAATCTGAGAGATCTTTCCAGTGGAATAATCAGTGCAATGACATTAGAACTCGGCAATCTGACTCCCGAACTCGCCGCCATCCAGGTAGAAGTCGAGCAATATGCGCGCGACTACGGGCTTGACTTCTTTCCCACGATCTTCGAGTTGATCGACGCTGATCAGCTCAATGCCATTGCCGCTCGGGGAGGATTTCCGACTCGCTATCCCCATTGGCGGTTTGGCATGGAGTTCGAGTCACTCAACAAAGGCTACCATTACGGCCTGCAAAAAATCTACGAGATGGTCATCAACAACGACCCTTGCTACGCCTACCTCATGCGGTGCAATGGGATGATTGACCAGAAAATGGTGATGGCCCACGTGTATGGCCACTGCGACTTTTTCAAAAACAATCAGTGGTTCTCGCAAACCAATCGCAAGATGATGGACGAGATGGCCAACCATGGGAGTCGCATTCGGCGGCACATGGACGAAGTGGGGGTTGGCGAAGTGGAAGACTTCATCGACGCCTGCCTGAGCATTGAAGATCTCATTGACATCCACTCCCCGTTCATTCAGCGCCGAAAGGCAAAAAGCCGCTACGATTTTTCGGAGGGTGAACAACACGAAAAGCGGTCCTCAAAACTCCCGGCCAAGAGCTACATGGACCGGTTCATCAACCCTCGCGAACAAACACTCGGAGAAGACGACTCCGAGGAGCAGGCAGCTACAGCTCGCCAAATCCCTGAGCACCCCGAGCGGGATGTCATGTTGTTCCTGCTCGAGAATGCACCACTCCAACCTTGGCAATCGGATGTCTTGGCGATCATTCGCGACGAAGCCTACTATTTCTCACCGCAAGCGCAGACGAAAATCATGAATGAGGGCTGGGCCAGCTATTGGCACTCGACGATCATGATCAACCAGGGGCTAACCGCCGCGGACATCGTCAACTATTGCGATCACCACAGCGGCACGATGGCCAGTTCGCCCACGCAACTCAACCCCTACAAAGTCGGCATCGAACTTTTTCGTGACATCGAAGATCGTTGGAACCGTGGCGCCTTCGGCCGCGACTATGAAGAGTGCGACGACTTCCAGGTGCGGAAGCACTGGAACACCCAGGCAGGTCTCGGGCGTGAAAAAATCTTCGAGGTGCGGAAAATCCACAACGATCTCACCTTCATTGACGAGTTCCTTACGCTCGACTTTGTGCGCGAGCACAAGTTCTTCCGCTTCGGCTACAACGAGCATAGCGAGGTGTACGAGATCGAGAGCCGGGAGTTCCCGAAGGTGAAGCGGCAACTGCTGCAGAGCCTCACGAATCGCGGACAACCGATCATCTCCGTTACCGAGGGCAACTACAAGAATCGCGGTGAGTTGTTTCTCGAGCACAACTATTCCGGAGTCGAATTGCAGCTAGAGTATGCCCGCGACACGCTGGGAAATTTGTACCGATTGTGGAATCGCCCCGTGCATCTAAGAACCATACTCGAAGATGCCGAGGTGATTCTTTCATTCGATGGTACGGAGCATCAACTCGATCATACGGGCCATTTCGATATGAGCGATGACAGCGAGGACGCCGCATGACACTTCGCGCGGACTTAGTGAATCAACTCCCCGGCACGATCGGCAAGCAGCACCAACGCTTGACCGCCATGGAGAACGCGCGCACGGTTCGGTGCGAAATCGACCAATGCGAACAACTTGCAGTGACGGTATACGAGTTGGTACTAGAAACCGTGGAGCTAGCGAATGTGGAAACCGCGCAACTGCAAGCGGCAAGCCAAGCGCTATGCAAGCGAGTCACGTATCTGCTGGAACCTATCTCACCGATTGAGACGGATGTCGAAGGCTGTGTCGTCCAAATGCGTAGCACTCCGCCACATCGGGAGGACGATGGCCGTTTCTACTACGAACTGTTTCTCCGTCGCGGCGGTTCGATTGCCATGTATCGTTATGAAAAGCGCCCCGGCGCGGTTCGGCAACGCGTTCCGGCGACGCTGACGCACGAAGTTTTGGGCCGCTTGGTCGAAGATTTTGACTCGACGGTCGACGAGTTGCAAGCATAATGGAACTCAGGCCTGCTCCTCTCAACGGTAGCGAATGATCACCTACGAAACTCAGCTCGATCACGATCCTCAAAGGGCACTGCGCGAGGGAAGCATGCATTTTGAGGGCGACAGCGCCGTCCATAAGACGCTGAGGCGCTTAGTCGCGCGGCTTGAGCAGCTCGACATTGACTACGCCATCGCAGGCGGAATGGCCCTTTTCTTTCACGGCTATCGCCGGTTTACCGAGGTCGTCGATATTCTGGTCACCCAGGCAGGGCTCGACAAAATCCACGCGAATCTCGACGGCCTCGGCTACGTCCGCCCGTTCGAGAAGAGCAAGAATCTACGAGACACGGTCACCGGCGTCAAAATCGACTTTCTGATCGCGGGCGGCTACCCCGGCGATGGCAAACCGGGGCCGATCGTGTTTCCCGATCCCGTGGAGCTGGTCTACGACATCGACGGCGCGAACTTCGTTCCGTTGCCACGTCTCATTGAATTGAAGCTCGCCTCGGGCAGAGCAGCCGGACGCCGTAAAGATTTGGCGGACGTTCAAGAACTCATTCGCACGCTCGGTTTAACTTTGGACTGGGGACAGCAGCTGGATGCGTCGCTTCACGATGCTTACAACGAACTTTGGCATGAAATTCAGCAGACACCCTCGGACGACTAAACTCACCCCCTGACCCGACCCCCGGAGATTTGTTACCATGCGGACTGATTTTGGTTCTTTGCTACGCCTGTTGGAATTGCTTCGCTCCCGCCATGAATCGTCCCGCACACACGACCCAACCCGCCAAAATTTCTCTCACCCCGGCAGAGGGCGGTTGGCATTGCAGCCATCTCTATTATTCCTGGAACCGCGGCGTGCTCGCCCAGTTGTCGCCGGAGCAAGTGGCCGCCGGCCGAGCCGACGTGATCTCGGCACTCGCCCCTGAGGGCGACGAAGCGCCACTGCGTCTGCAAACGTCCGTCGTCAGCGGCCACAAAGCCGACTTTGGGCTGATGCTGATGGACACCGACCCGCTCAAGGTCGATCGCGTACATCAGCGTCTCATGGCAGGCGCGTTCGGCCCTGCCCTCACTCCCGGCTACTCGTTTGTCTCCATGACCGAGATCAGCGAGTACGTGCCCAGCGTCGAACAGTTTGGGCAGCGATTGCTTGACGAGGGCGAAAGTGAAGACAGCCCGACTTATGCCAAAAAGGTCGAAGGCTACGCCGCACGGCTCGAAGGCATGAATCGCCAACGGCTCACGCCAACGTTTCCCGATTATCCGAACACGTGTTTCTACCCAATGAATAAGAAACGCGATGTCGGCGAGAACTGGTTCACGCTCAGTAAGGAGGAACGCAACGCGCTGATGAGCGAACACGCCCGCAGTGGCATCGCCTTCGCCGGCAAGGTAAGCCAGCTAATTTCCGTCGGCCTGGGACTCGACGACTGGGAATGGGGCGTCACGCTCTGGGCCGCCAACCCCGAATACCTCAAGGACATCGTCTATCGCATGCGTTTCGACGAAGCAAGTGCACGCTACGCCGAGTTCGGGCCGTTTCTGGTCAGCTACGTTTGCACAGCGGAGGCGATGCTGGAGCATTGCCGAATCGCCGACTGATGCATTGGCCAGAACAATGCATTGCGTTCTCATAGCAATATCGGCGGAGCGAAAAGAGCCAACCCCATTGCGCGGTGTGACGACCAATGGAACAGGAATATACGCTAAGGCTCAAAGAGCCTTGGCGGCACCTTGCGAAGGAATGTGTTGGGAGCAATCGCCTTAGAAAAGAACGATTGCAACTTCCCGCTGCGACGACGACCAGACTGAAACCAAGACAGAAATCTACGACCAACAGCTCAAACAGATAAAACAGGCGACTACGCAAATTACTACCTGTACGCAGCTATCCCAAGGAAAAACTTTTTACTTGACAAACTCTTTCAGGAATGGCGCTTCACGCCGAAGTCAAGTTAGATATGGCAAATCACGCGATATCAATGTTCTAGTATTTCACATTGAACAAATCCGTTGCTGCCCCAAAAGCCACTCGGACACACGACAATCCGAGCAACACGTACTGGCCTAGGGAGAACACGGCGTATGCGGTATCTTTTTGATGAATGTAGCAGACCCGTAGCTCCCTCATACACACTGAGTATCAACGCCACCCCACGGATGCAAGCTTCATGAATGAAAAAACTGTGCGTATCGATTGTATTCAACGGGTGCTCTGTGGAGTTCTTGCAAATATTTTTCTCGCAATGCTTGAGATTACCCAAGCTGCAATCATTCCGTCAGGCGATTACTTTCCACTTTATGACGCACCTCAAGATCCATGGGAGCCGAAGCAATTGGAGAGGGTGAATTCTCAGTAACGGCTGGCAGTAAAGTGCGAGTCCGCCGCAGCGGACTACTCTTCAATACGCGGCTTGCGCTAAATCCTGATACGGTAGCAACGGTCAATGTATTGGGCGAAGGGTCGTCGCTACTTACAGAGGGCTATATCGCAATAGGAGAGCAGGGTGAAGCAACATTGAAAATATTGGAAGGCGGCCTAGCGACAAATAGACGCGCGTATTTAGGCTATGAACCAAACTCAAAGGGTGCTGTAAATGTGTCCGGTGCCGGTTCTACCTGGAGAAATTTTGAACTTCTAATTGGCGAACAAGGCAACGGCACACTATCAATTCAAAATGGAGGCTATGTCACATCAAATTTCGGTAGACTAGGTAACGAGCGATCTTCGACTGGTTCCGTTCTTGTGAATGGCAGTACTTCTATTTGGGAGAATACTGGCGATCTTTTAGTAGGACGAGTCGGCGTCGGAGAGTTAGTTATAGAAAATGGAGGGCATGTATCGAACAAGAACGGGACTATAAGCAGTGGTTCCTCATTGACAGTTGATGGGCTCGGTTCAGTATGGAGCAATAGTGAAAAT
Organism: Bythopirellula sp.; assembly: GCA_965230685.1. Classification (GTDB taxonomy): domain Bacteria; phylum Planctomycetota; class Planctomycetia; order Pirellulales; family Lacipirellulaceae; genus Bythopirellula. The sequence goes on along the minus strand of CBDDLO010000002.1, from coordinate 4,307,166 downwards.
CTAGTTGTGGATGAATCTGGAGAAGCGACGCTCAATGTCACTGATCACGGCGTCGTTACCGTTGCAGGCGGAACCAAAGTCGGGGCGAGCCGGAAGATACCAATTCGCGAGTCCTTTAATGGGCCGATTATTGGATACAACACTATTCCTGCTAGTGTAATAAAGTTCGATCGTGGGACGCTCAATACTGGGGGCATTTGGGCATTGCCTGAGAGCCTCTTAGGGACTGGTGTCATCAATACAGCCAATTACGTGGGGGATCATGATCTGACGTTTGATGCAAATGACGACTCGCAGAATCAGCTGGTATTTGCCGATCTACCAGGACAAAATGTCACCATTAACTTCGACACGTCCATTGAAAACAACAGTTCACCGCTAGGCGTTGGGGTTAAGGCATCTGCATCGCTGGCGATTGCCGATGGCCGATTTATTTCTTCAGGGGACGGCTTTCTGGGGTACGAGTCGGGAGCGTTCGGCGCAGCCACTGTGGAAGGCAAGGATTCAACTTGGAAGATAGGCAACGAATTATTCGTAGGTCGCTACGGCAAAGGTCAGCTCGACGTAAGCAGTGGGGGAGTGGTTGATGTTCCCAGAGTACATCTTGGATTTGGGGATAGCTCAAACGGCACCGCAACAGTAAGTGGACCTGAGTCGACTCTTCGCATTCCCTACTTACTAGTGGTTAGTGAACACGGTGATGGAGTGTTGCGTATTGAAAACGGCGCATCACTAACCAGTAACATCTCGTTGCTAGGCACACACAGCAATGGAGAAGTATACGTTTCTGGAAAAGGTTCCAATTGGGATGTTCAAAGCGACACGTTCTTCATTGGGCGCGGACTTAATGGGCTGGGAGCCGTTTACGTTGAGGATGGAGCAAGTTTGAGTAGCTCCTACGGTCATATTGGGTTCGCATTATAGTTTGAGTAGCTCCTACGGTCATATTGGTCGATTTCGAAATTCAGTGGGCATCGCAACAATTAGCGGAGCTGGCTCTGAATGGCGACTAGGTAGAACTCTGTCTGTAGGTAATGAAGGAACTGGCACCCTGCGAATCCTTGATGGTAGCAAGGTCAAGAACGGACGAACTCAGATCGGAAATTGGTCCACTGCATCTGGAGAGGCAATAGTATCTGGGCAGGGTTCCCAATTGAAAGGAGGAAGCATCCAAGCGGGCGTACGTGGTAAAGGGAGCTTTCTACTAGAAGACGCAGGGGTTGCCATCAGTGAGTATGGCACGCTGGGTTTCCATTCTGGCTCGACAGGAGATGCCACGGTTTCAGGAATTGGATCGATCTGGGAAATCGCTTACGAATTGACTGTTGGTGACGAAGGGACGGGTAGCCTGTTGATAGAGAATGGCGGACTTGTGGCTGCTAGGAGGGCGGTGGTCATTGACGTTGATGGTGACGGCGACAGTCGTCTCCGCATGCGGTCCGGTGGGATGCTGGCGGTCTTTGGGGTAAATTCTGATTCACTGACCGATTTATTGGACCGAATCGAAGGAACAGACGCAATAGAATACTGGGACGATTCACAGTGGGAGCATATTTCGAATGCAACGCCAGATATAGACTTTTCGTTGCAGCACATTACGTCAGGCAAGCTCGAAGGCTATACGATTTTGACCGTTGGAGCTGTGGTGCCAGAATGTAGTTCCATTGTCCTCTTTGGTCTGGCATTGTCGCAGTCGGTAGTGATGATCCGCCGCCGTTCGTGACCCGTCTGTCACGATAAAGTACATACCGCGATGTACTAGATGATTATGCTACATCTTCTCTACAAGTTGCCCGCTTTCTGTAGGCACGGAACTGCCTCAGATTCATCGACCGACGCAGGGTTGGCACTTTCTGGAAATCAACTGTTTTCGGGAGAGTTCTGCCCCTTAGAGACTCCAACCCAAGGTGCTTTTCGCACTTGGTTGGTTTGCTCCCAAGCATCATTTTTCCGGAAAGTTCGGCTGGAATTCCGCATAGCTTATATTTGAGTCCGTTGGTCGTCATACCCCATTGCCTGCCTGCGACGCAACACGCACGCATTTATGCTCTCACAGCAACAGGCTCGAGCGAATTCGGAGGGGTGTCACCGTTCTTCACTAGCGGGGCGAAAAACTGTGCAGCGCTAAGCCGTACAAGACATGGGAGGCATGGCGCGCATAGAACGGTGTTCTCGAATCGGAACAAGCACTGGGCAACAACATGAGCTGAGGCCAAGCTCCGTAGTGACGGTAAATTGAGCGATAGCAGCGATCTGCCTCTTCCGCAGGTCCCCAACTGCCATAGAAAGCGAGCATCATACCAACACTCCAGAGACGGGGCGGCGCTCCCGGCTCGCCTTCACTATCTGTTGCAAAGCGCACCGGATGATCTTCTTGCCAGAATCGGTCGACAGAAGCAATCGCCTCGGAGCGTGACCAGGGCACATTCACTTTACCGCCGCAGTCGCGATAGGTTTCGATACCCCAAAGTGTGTACACATGATGCACTAGATCGTTGCGCCCCCGGTTGTTGTAGCGGTTGGGCGCCGGTGCATAGCGCCAAAACGGGGCGCCTTGGCGTCGCTCAACGGTGGTCACGATGGCCGTTGCGAGGCGATCGGTGCGGTTGAGAAAAAGTTCGCGATCAGCAGGATCGAGGACCGCGCCATGCTCGGTTACCAAGCGGGTGAGGGCACCCAAGAACATCGACGAAGCGTTAATACCGAACACGTCATCCACACGTCGGGGGCTGTACCAGAAATAGCCACCGCCATATCCCTCAGACCAAACGTCCCGGCACCAGCGTCGTGAAACATCCACAAGCAACGTGAGCATTTCCTCGCGCTGCTTTTCGGTACACACGTCAGCAAGTGCCAACGCGTCAAGCAGGCCATTCATCACCATCGCTGTCGTAATTGTGTAGGGATGATGGGGCGGGTTCTCCGTGCCATCTCCCCAAGCGTCCCAAGGCTGTGGAATCCCCCATCCGGGAGCGCCGTCCTTATCGAGGTCCTGGCTGAGGAGCAGTCCCTCGACCGCTTTTCGTATACGGCGGGTGCTTTCGTCATCGGCGTTGCGCAGGTGACGAATCGCCTCGGACGAAAGAACCAAGCCGAGAGTCATTGGCTGATCGCCAACGTATGCCAAATGGGTATCGGTCCCATACCCTTGACGATCCTCATCAAAGAGGGCTAATAAACTGGCATACGCCCGCTCTCGTGGAGGGACTTGAATGTCGTTTGACTCGTCAGCCCTTGCCGAGACGGTCAAGAGCAATGCCGCCATGAACATGCACCAGGGAGCCGCGTGAAAGAGTTTTCCTGAAATCATTGGTATCGTCTGACAGGGATCATTCATCACCAACTCAGCGAATGTGCGACCGGCGTCAATTTGCATGTGTTTCTTTCCTTCACTACTGGTAACTACGAGCATTGTACACGACCCCAGAAAACCCATCCGATCGCGAAGGCATGAAGTGCCCAATTTCGTGCCCCGGGGAGGAGTTCGCTGATAGACTTTATCAGTTGAGACTATTTGCGATGGTCAGTCGGTCGAATTTCTGCTTTTGAGGCTCGTGCACCCCGCTTTTCAGGCTCCGCAATCGTGACTAAGATGGGCACAGGCCGCAAGCCCCACTACCACCTTTCTTGTCACTCTGTAGAAGGAATCTCGGTATGGCTACTCCGACGATCATGGGAACTCAACGCAATCGCACTGACTCGGGATTCAAGAAGAATGGAGTCGTAGAAGTTGAACATCCGCTGATTCAACTTCATCTCACACGACTGCGGGATAAGTCCACTTCGCATTCGTTGTTTCGTTCGTCGGTGCGACGGCTGTCGACGCTGATGGCGTATGAAGCGACCAAAGACCTGACGACGCGGCAGACCAAAGTGCAAACACCGCTCACCGAAACAGAAGGCGTCGAACTCGATCAACGCATCGGCTTGATTCCGATTCTACGGGCCGGACTGGGAATGATAGACCCAGTGCTCGACCTGCTGCCCACCGCGGAAGTGTGGCACTTGGGTCTATACCGCGACGAAGAAACTGCCAAACCTGTGCGATACTACGACAAGCTGCCGGCGCAGCGGCCGGTCGATGTGGCGATTGTTGTCGACCCGATGCTGGCCACGGGCGGCTCGGTGATGGCGGCGCTCATGACGCTCCGCGAATGGGGCGTCAAGCGAGTGAAGGTGCTGTCGCTCATCGCTTCGCGTGAAGGGGTCGACGCCGTCGAAGCGCAATTCCCCGAAGCTCAGATTTACGTTTGCCAAGTGGACCCCGTGCTTAACGACCAAAAGTTCATCGTCCCCGGCCTCGGCGATGCGGGCGATCGCATTTTTAACACGGTCGATCCGGCCTGATACCCGGCCTCGCCACAACCTAACGAAGAGGGCGAAACTATTCCGCTCCCCTCTCGGGTTGCGGCTAAGCGGTCATTGCCACTTGCCTGTTCGCTCATTGCTTTTCCCGCTCGCATACTCTTTATTTTTCCGCTCGCCATGCCCAATCTCACCAGCTTGCTTGGTCTTGTTGCGATGATCGGCTTGGCATGGCTGATGAGTTCGCACAAAGGGAAATTTCCTTGGCGAATTGTCATCGCGGGCTTGCTACTGCAATTTGTGTTCGCCGTGCTAATTCTGAAGACCTCAGCCGGGAAAGCCGTTTTTGAGCAGGTCGACAACATCTTTGTCGGGCTACTGAATAGCGTCGACGAAGGAGCTGAGTTTCTCTTCGGCGAATCCTTCAAAGAGCACTTCTTCGCTTTTCGAGTGCTGCCCACAATCATTTTTTTCTCAGCATTCATGTCAATTTTTTACTACTTTGGCATCATCCAGAAAGTAGTTGGTGCCCTGGCGATTGTGATGCAGAAGACGCTGGGGACCTCCGGGGCAGAAACTCTTTCCTCGGCCGCAAATATCTTTGTTGGCCAGACCGAAGCACCGCTGGTGATTCGACCGTACATTAGCACCATGACCACGTCGGAGTTGAATGCCGTGATGGTTGGCGGGTTTGCGACGATGGCCGGTGGTGTGTTGGGCGCGCTTTCGGCGATGGGAATCAACGCGGGGCATTTGCTTTCGGCGTCGGTGATCTCCGCCCCAGGCGCATTGCTGTTGGCTAAGGTCATGCAGCCAGAAGTCGACACGCCCAAGACCAGCGGGCACGTGAGCATCGATGTCGATGACGAAAGCGTGAACGTACTCGAAGCCATTGCCAAAGGCACCACAGGTGGATTGCAGCTGGCACTAAACGTCGGGGCGATGCTGATTGTCTTCCTCGCCCTGATTGCGGTCATCAACGGCGTGCTGGGATGGGCGGCCGTGCTGTTTGATCAGGTCGATGGCGAGGGCAACGGGCTCTGGTCGATGCAAGCCATTTTGGGCACGTTGTTCTATCCGCTCGCCTGGCTGATCGGTATCGAAACACAAGACTGTGGCAAAGCAGCGGAGTTGATGGGTTTGAAAATGGCCACCAACGAATTCGTCGCCTACGGCACCTTGGCGGAGTGGGCACCCATCGCAGAAGATGGCACGGCCAGCACGGAGGTCGTCAGCGAGAGAACTCGGCAAATCATGACTTACGCCCTGTGCGGCTTCGCCAATTTTAGCTCCATCGGAATCCAGCTGGGCGGCATCGGGGGGATCGCGCCAGAGCGGCGGTCCGACTTGGCACAGCTAGGGCTGCGTGCCATGTTGGGTGGCACACTCGCCGCCTTCATGACCGCCTGCATCGCCAGCTTACTGCTGTAAATCCCTACCAGCGCCACGGTTACTCGCACACTCCTGGCAACTTTCGCACGAAACCCTTATGGTAAGGATTGCCCGCGGATAACGCGGATCATCGCAAATTTGTCGATTACCAGTATCCGCGGCTATCCGCGCTATCCGCGGGCCAAAATCAATTCAGGGACACACCATGAAGACTTTGCTCACCGAGACGGAATTGACCAAGGGCGTCAACAAAATGGCCGCCAAAATCGAGGAGTTCTACGAAGGTCGGCAGTTGACCATTGTGGGTGTGCTCACCGGCAGCCTGGTGCTCATGGCCGACTTGATTCGGCTGGTTGATTTGCCGATGCGGGTGGGCGTGATTCAGGCCAGCAGCTACCGCGGGGCAACGACAGAGCGCGGCGAGCTAACCGTCAACTCGGAGCTGATGATCGACATCGAAGGCCGCGACGTGCTGTTGATCGACGACATTTTCGACACGGGCCACACCATCACGCGCGTGATCGAAAAGATGCAGGAGTTCAACCCCGAGTCGATTCGCTCGGCCGTGCTCCTGCACAAGCGCGAACGGCAGGAAGTCGACTACACGCCCGACTACGCCGCGTTCCACATCCCCAACGAATTTGTCGTCGGCTACGGCCTCGACTACGAAGACATGTACCGCAACCTGCCGTATTTGGCAGTGTTGGAAAAGGTGGACCTCGAAAAGCACGAACGCCTGACGGCGAAGAGCGAAGCGTGAGTCGCCAAAGCATGAACCTACAATAGCCGCGATGTAACACATCGCCGGCGTGGATTTCCTTAGGTGAGGAAGCTTGTGCGTCGTAGCCGATCGCAAAATCTGCATTTGTCAAACTGTTCGATGCTGATTCGGGTTCCTATTTTACACGTCGTTAGTCACGTCACGGTGCGATGAATGCTTGCAGAAATGCAGCATTCCGGTTAATAGTGAGACGCCAGCGAAAGAATCGACCGTTACGTCTGGAGCTCCTTGATGAAATGGCGTTGGTGGCGAACCGCTGAAGAGATGGCGGCAGATTTTGCAGCGAGCCGAAAGTCCCAACACGATTCTAATTTCATTTCTGAGTGTGGCCTTCCCGATACCCCGCTAGCTAGCCGTGTCACTCTAGCAGTTCGCCGTTCGGTGGCGAACTACGGATTGGTAGACTCTAAGTACGTTCGTGCTGACGACGTGTATCCTGACCAACTGATTGAACTGTCGGGTTGGGAGAGCATTGACTTAGTAGGGTGAGTCTTGGAGCTGGAAAAGGAGCTTGAAGTCCCGATTCCAGACGACGTATTTCACAATATCGGTCATTCATTTAGTGTGAAGGAATTGGCCAAGATAGTTTATGGGTTCATGGAGTAACGGCAAACTATTGCAAATGATATGCGCCGCTATCGGCTTTAAACATGTAAATGAAATTGATAATTCCAGGCGTAGGATAGGCTAAAGCGCAGAGGCAGCCCATCGATTCGTTTGAAGTTGACTCTCGTGACTTGTTCCGGCCTACGTGCTATTGGTTGCAATAAACACTTGTCCAAATCAATTGGAAGTAAACCCTACTGCTGTTCGTTTTCTTAACTCAATCGATAGTTGTGAGAGAATTTCATTGGTTGTAGCCTTACACCGTTTCGTCCGAAGTCTCGAACGGTTTAGATACTTCTTCAGGGTGGTCTATGCGAACCATCTCGAAGTGATGCTTACGACACAGCACACTAAGCGCGATATGCTTCCTTTGGCAACCGTCTCGGCGACAGACTTCCGGCCCACGTTCTTTTCCCAAGCCTCTCAGAAATTCTTGGTCTTCCAATTTCAATTCAACCATTCCTCCTATGAAGAAGCCGAACACAATGAAGAGAATAAAAACAAACACCCAGCCCAAAGACGCGGAGCCGTTTTGGTCAGCAAACATAACGTCACCGACGGAGACACTTGCCAATGCTCCCACTACAACAAATATCGTTATCCATCCGGGAGGGTGAAAAAGTGAGACTACCGCCATGTATAAGGGGGGCATTCCAAATATCCATCCAAACTTGGTAGTCCAGCCTTGGGACACGACATACGCTGCAATTAGGAACAACATCGCGGCGCAAGCTGATTGGACCGGGCGGCGTCTGTGGCGAACCAATATGCAGTAAGTCCACTTCATGAATTGCAACCTGAAACGTCTTTGCCCATGGTTATCGGAAAGTGCGTAGCGACTGTCTTGGTGATCAAGTGGTTTGAGTAGATTTCCAGGGTTTCTTTTCTTAAAGCATTTAGTAAGACGAAATGATGGGCCTCTCGGCACCATCCTACGGGTTCGCCTCAAAATACAAACTGCTCCGGCAGTAGTTGGTCGAGAGTTTTGTGCTGCACTCGGGCCGGATTGTCTGTGTCAACGAGAACAACCTCCATTACGCCGCCAAACTCGGCGAGGACCTGGCGGCAGGCACCGCAGGGGGATGCACCGCCGCTGGTGGCGATGGCGACGGCGGCCAGGTTTCGCGCTCCCGCTGCGACTGCCGCGCCAACGGCGACGCGCTCGGCGCAGATGGTGAGGCCGTAGGAGGCGTTTTCGACATTTGCGCCGGGCGTGATTTTGCCCTCCTCGTCGAGCACCGCGGCGCCGACCAGGAACTTGGAGTAGGGTGCATAGGCCAACTCGCGAGCGGCCAGCGCGGCGTCGATCAAACGTTGTTGCTCGTTGGCATCCATGGATTTCTATCCCTCTACGCGGTCCGCGATCAACCGGCCCATGGTTGGTTTCTCCTCTGCGATACGAATTGCGGCGAGGAGTTTTTGTTTGCCGGCCTCGGCGACATCGGCGGGGGCGAACAGGCGAGCCAGGGGTTGGCCCGTTTGGACTTGCTCGCCCAGGCGCACGAGCATTTCGAAGCCAGTCGAGTAGTCGAGCGGGTCGCCCATTTTCTGACGCCCTCCGCGCATGGCGATCACGGCTTCGCCCAACCGCTCCGCGTCGATAGCCGTTACGTAGCCGTCCTGCGGTGCGCCGACTTCTGTTGACGAAGCCACTTCGCGTGGCGCATTGAGATCGCCGCCTTGGGTTGCGACCATCTCGGCGAGTTTCTCCAGTGCGGCGCCGGAGTCGATGGTTTCTTGGAGCCGGGCTTTGGCGTCGGTGAGCGACGCCGCTAAATTTGTGGCAACTAGCAGCTCGGCGGATAGTGCCAACGTGACTTCCATTAAGTCGTCGGGGCCGTTGCCTTGGAGCGCCGCGACGGTTTCGTCGACCTCGACGGCGTTGCCCACCATGCGTCCCAACGGTTGGTTCATGTCCGTGAGCAGCGCCGTGGTCGCCACGCCCATGCGCTTGCCGGTGTTCACCAGCGATTCGGCCAACTCGCGGGCCAGGGCCTCGGTCTTCATGAACGCGCCGCTGCCGAATTTTACGTCGAGCACCAACGCGTCGAGCCCCTCGGCCAGTTTCTTGCTCATAATGCTGGCGGTGATCAGTGGAATGGAAGGGACCGTAGCAGTCACATCCCGGAGTGCATACAACTTGCGGTCGGCGGGCACCAGGCCCTCTGTTGCGCCGCTGATGACGCAGCCGACCGACTCGGTGACACGTTGCATCTCGTCCATTGACAAATCGGTGCGATAACCGGGGATCGCGTCGAGTTTGTCGAGCGTGCCACCGGTCGCGCCCAACCCACGACCCGAGATCATCGGCACGTGAAGTTCGCAGCAAGCCAACATGGGTGCAAGCAGCAACGAAACCTTATCGCCGATGCCACCGGTCGAGTGTTTATCGACTTTGGGAACCGTGCTGCCCGGCCACTCAAACCGTGCACCGGAAGCGAGCATGTGGTCGGTCAGCGCCGCCGTTTCGTCGGTGGTCATCCCCTGCAAGTAGATTGCCATTGCCAGGGCGGACATCTGGTAGTCGGGAATCGAACCATCGACGTACCCGGCGACAAAGTGACCGATCTCGGCGTCGGAAAGCTGCTCGCCGTCGCGTTTTTTTGCAATGGTCCAGACGGGGTTCATGATGGGGTAGTTGCTAGTTGCTAGTTGCTGGTTGCTGGTTGCTGGTTGCTTGCGCGTTGCCGCTTGCGGCTTGGCGCGGGGTCAGAGACTTGCGACAACGCCGCGCGCAATGCTAGTCAATTTCTCCGCCGCGGTCTCGGCAGCCGCAATCACATCGTGGCCAGACGTGCCGCTCGGCGCGTCGGGGGAACCGATGTTCGTAATCGTCGTGAGCCCCAGCACATGCATGTCGGCATGGCGGGCTGTGATCACCTCGGGCACCGTGGACATGCCGACCGCATCGGCCCCAAGGTGTCGGGCCATGCGGTACTCAGCTCGAGTTTCGTACGTGGGGCCCAACATGGCCATGTACACACCGCGGTGTAAAACGAAGTCGTTACCGCGTGCTATCGTAGCGGCCTGTTTCATCAGTTCAGCGTCGTACGGCGCCGACATGTCGGGGAAACGCGGGCCCAGGTTGTCGTCGTTCACTCCAACTAACGGGTTGGCGAACATGAGATTGATTTGATCTTCGATCAACATCACATCGCCGACCTCGAACGCGGGGTTTACTCCGCCAGCTGCGTTCGTGACCACGAGTGTATCGGCACCCAGCGCGCGCATCAGCCGAACGGGTAGGGTCGCAAGCTGAGGAGAATGGCCTTCGTAGAGGTGGAATCGCCCTTGAAACGCGACGACGGGCACGCTCTCAAGCGTCCCGCAAACCAACCGACCCCGATGCCCCAGAGCAGAAGTGCGCGGGAAATGCGGCAGGTCTGCGTACTCAATGGTTACTGCCTCGTCGATTTGCTCGGCCAATCCTCCCAAACCGGAACCGAGAATGATGCCGGCGCGCGGCGTGAGCGACCAATGTTTTTTTACTGCACCGGCGGCGGCTTCGATTTTTGGGGCGAGTTCGAGCATGCGACTATTGCTTCGCCTCGTGCGCAATCACGCCCATGACCAACGCCCGGAGCTTGGGTTCGGCGGAGTTGGCGACGGCGATGATCTCTTCAACGACTGCCGGCTTGAGAGAGTCGGGCAAGCACATGTCGGTGATCACTGACAAACCAAATACACGCAACCCGCTGTGGACCGCCACGATCACCTCAGGCACGGTCGACATACCGACTACGTCGGCACCGATGCCGCGCAGAAAACGGTACTCAGCCCGCGTTTCCAGACAGGGCCCCGTCACAGCAACCATCACGCCGCGATGTGCCACAAAATTCTCGCGACGAGCGATTTCTTGGCCGACTTCGATCAGCTTGGGGGTGTAGGGCGCACTCATGTCGGGGAACCGCGGGCCTAGGCGATCGTCGTTGATGCCGACCAGCGGATTGTCGCCCATGAGATTGATTTGGTCGTCGATGATCATCACATCACCCGCGCTGTACTGCGGATTCAGCCCACCAACGGCATGTGTAACAACCATCGTGCCGGCACCGAGTGCTTTCATGACCCGCACGGGGAGAGTGATCTGCTGGAGCGGGTAGCCTTCGTACTGATGCATCCGTCCCTCCATCGCAACAATCGGTACGCCCTCTAGTTTCCCACAAACTAGCCGGCCGCGATGGCTAACCGCTGTCGAACGCGGAAAGTTTGGAATGTCGCCGTAGTCAATGAACACCGGGGATTCGACTTGTTCGGCTAATCCACCCAGTCCAGTTCCCAGAACAATGCCGACGCGTGGGATTTGGTCCCACTGTTTGCGAATGTATGCGGCAGCCGCTTCAGTCTGATCAAAAAGTTCAAGCATGTGTCTTTCCTGGTTTCTTAGTAGCCTGCGCCACTTGTCGCTGCCTCACCCCGCTCGCCCGCGGCAATGGCTTCGGTGCCGCTGGTACCTAATCGAGTTGCGCCGAGCGCCACAAACTTCTGCGCGTCGGCAAACGAACGGATTCCGCCTGACGCTTTCACTTGCAATTTGTCGCTGCAATGCTCACGCATCAATTGGATGTCATGTTCAGTCGCTCCTGTAGACTGTAAATTGCCGTCTGTGTCTTTGACAAAACCGAAGCCGGTCGAAGTTTTCACAAAGGCCACGCCCGCCTGTTCGCAAATTTCGCAGAGCTTGATTTTCAGTTCGTCGTTGGGAAGTAGACCCGTCTCGAAGATGACCTTGGTGAGTGCCCCGGTCGCTGTAGCAGCCTCGGCGACCGCGCGAATGTCGTCGGCGACGTAGTCCCAGTTTTGGGCGAGGGTTTGGCCGATGTTGACGACCATGTCCACTTCTCTCGCGCCGGCTGCGCAGGCGAGTTCGGTCTCGCGGACCTTTGTCTCGGTCGAAGTTCCACCATGGGGAAACCCAATCACTGTGCTGGGAACCGTCTCCGAACCGGCAAGCAGTTCAGTCGCAAGGGAGACCATCGACGGTTTCACACACACGCTGGCCACGCCCAATTCGGCGCACATTTGACACGCTTTGCGTAAATCGTCATCAGTTTGAGTGGGATGCAAGACGGCATGGTCGATCATCGAAACGATGGATGGCATGAGATTCTTACTTCTTTTCTGGCAGGAGCAGGTCGACCACGACTGCGCGGTGGTCGGAAGTTTCTAAGTCGATACTGTGAAAAATAAATGCGCGTTTGACTAGGGGCATCAGTTCCTTGGGCAACAGAATATGGTCGATCATGGTAAATACATCGTACGGATCACGGGCTCCGTTTTCGTTGCGATCCCAAAATGAAGTGTACCGATCTGCTACCCGGGGTATCCGGCGAGCGACGTTCTCTAGCTCGTTGCCCGGCCGCTCGTGGTCGAAATCTTTGATGTCGTGAATCACGGTCGTGACGGAATTACGCTCCGCGTCGCGGTCCGGTACATCGGGGTCGTAGTCGTTCAAGTCGCCAAGCACGATTGGCTGATAGCCGCGACCAGTGATCTCCTGGCGAATGATTCGTTGGGCTATTCGTGCCTGCGCGGAGCGCAACGCATTGGCCGCTGCGTCACTTGGGTTCGACTTGAGGTGCAGGCCAAGGAAACCGAGCCTGGTACTTCCTATCGTTACCAAATACACAGCGTTTCGCGAAATGCTGCCGTTGCGATTGCTCGCGCGACCACTTCGGCCGATGACTTGGTAGCTTTCGCGCCACGTAGGATCGTCGTTTTCCGAAAACATCGTGCGGATCATCTTGCCCTGGATCTCGTCCGGCATGTACTTACTGATCAGCGCAACATCCATGCTGGTGTAAGAATCGTTGGAATCGACATGGTAGCCCTGGTAGTCTGTAAGGCCTTTTTCGTGGAGAATTTCTACGAGCAGATCAACGCTCTCTTTTGAAGTCACTTCGACCAAGTTCAAAATATCGGGATGGATCGCCTCGATCACTGCGGCGACACGCTCGAACTGCTCGGACCGTGCAACATCCCAGCGATATTTTTTGAACTGCCCATCCCGGCTACCCGGTGCGGTCAGGATCTCGGCGTTGAAGGTGGCAATCCGCAAGGGTGTGTGGGCGCTGGCTAGGCAGGGCAAGCAGCTTGCCAAGAGCGAGATCAACAACCAGCGACGCAGATTTTTCATGGGGACGCTCCCGAATCAGCTTGAGATATTAGAACCGCATCCTAGCTGAATCGGCGCGAATTTGCCACGGTCTAAAGCTCGCCACCGGCCATCGTGACGTGTGCTACAAAGACGTTGGGGTCGATCGTTTCCTGGTAAAAATCCACGTGGCCGTCACCGGAAGCAATGAGAATTCCTCCCGGGTGGAAGCCGTAGGGTTTGTTCACATTATTGCAATTAATAATTTGTGACTCGCCGCAGTAGTCGTTGATAGTCATCCATGTCTCAGAGCTTGCCCAGCGAAATCTGCTGTTACGACTTCGGTCTTCCTCCCCAGTGAAGTAATTCTCAACGCCAGTGGATGGTACTCGATATCGGCCAAAGAGGAATGGTTTCGCTACGACCTCCATATACATCCAAGTGTTCGAGAGTCCGTCTTTGACATGGGCAGGCCGAATCCTTCGCCGATCAGACTCGCTGGGTTTCGTCGCATGCAAGAAGTCCAATTGCAGCATTCCTTGCCACTTGCGATGCTCCTCGTCGATGCCGCCTTTGTTGTCTAAACCACCGTTATCAATCAAGTCTTCAAGCCCAGTGTCTTCCGCATCGACTCGTATCGCGGCAATGTAATCTGTGGCATGCCGCTCCGCTTGTTCAATGGGCGTTGAAGGACAAATGAGAATGCCTCCAATGTCCTGCTTACAGTTCTCCTCATTGCCCGAGGGGCGATTGTTCCAATCGTGATCAAAATTGATTGTTTGGAATCGGCTCCCCTGCTCAAAGTGAGGTAGCAAGAACGTGATACCATTGTGCCGCGCCAACTCTGGCACCTGCATACTATTTTGATTCGGACCTTTGGTTCTTTTTTGCGCTGCCGGTGCGAAGTATTCGTTTGCGGTTTCAAACTGAAGGGCCGCCAGCGATAAGTTCTTCAAGTTGTTTTGGCACTGGGTCCGCCTTGAGGCTTCCCGCGCGGATTGAACCGCGGGCAAGAGTAGCCCGACCAGTACGGCAATGATGGCAATCACCACCAACAGCTCTACGAGAGTAAAGGCTCGAAGCTGTCGGTATTGCTTCCGAGGGCGGAACATGGCGGGCTTTGAACGAGAGCTGCAAGCAGAAAATCAACTCCCGGCAATCATACCCAGCCCTCCCAGAGCCTCCAAACATTCCGGCGATTTTTCACCCAAATCGGCAGGCTGGGGAGCTATTGCTTGCTCTCAATAGCGGAAATGCTTGATTTTCTCACCTTTTTCACCCAATTCAGTCAGAGACTCAATGCCTATGTCTAAGTGGGTCTCGGACCACCTTTGGCTTACCTCGGCATCGCTTTCTTGCGTCTTGATTCCCTCCAAGGTCATTGGCAGGTCGGAGACCAGCAGCAATGCCCCACGTGCGATTTCGTTCTTGTGTCCAGCAACAAAGATTGTGGCAACCTCCATGTCGATGGCGATCGGAGTGTAATCGCGCAATCTCGCTTTGAACTCTTCGTCATGCTCCCAAACACGACGGTTGGTCGTGTAAATTACCCCCGTGCGGTAGTCGAGTCCGCGCTCGACGAGTTTTTCGGAGACAAACTTGTGCAGCTTGAAAGAAGGGAGCGCGGGTACGAGCGGCGGCAAGTAATCGTCCGAAGTACCTTCGCCCCGAATGGCACCAATGGGCAAGATGAAATTCCCGATTTCCGTTGAGCTTTTCAAGCCGCCACACTTACCAAGAAATAGCACGGCCTCGGGGTGGTATGCGGTGAGCAAATCCATCACCGTCGCCGCGTTGGGCGAACCGATGCCAAAATTGACAATCGTCAATCCGTCTTGATTGGTCGCCGCCTGCATGGGACGGTCTTCGCCATGAATTTGGCAGTTGAATTTCTCGGCAAACCTCCGCACATAGGTGCGAAAATTCGTCAGCAACACATACTTCCCAAATGCTTCCAGAGGCATCCCGGTGTAACGGGGCAACCAATCTTTCGCGAGATCAAGCTTCGTAACCATAAACCAACTTGGGATTGAAATTTTAGTAAGGCGTCTTGGTGGGATTCGATTGCCACTCGGCAAATAGTTCGATGCACTCCTTGGCCAATACGTCACCCACTAGTTTCACTTCGCTGCCACCAATTCGCAGCAATTCGGCCGCGGGAAGTTGCAGCTCGTTGAAACCCGACTTGTCCGCATCAGCGATCGACGCCCCGTAGTAGACCGTCTCCACGCGGGCCCAGTGCAAAGCCGCCATACACATGGGGCAAGGTTCGCAAGTCGTGGCGACCATCGCGCCGGTCAGGAAAATATTGTCAACGTTTTGGCAACCAGCACGGATGGCGTTTACTTCGGCATGGGCGGTGATGTCGGTCGTCAAAACCACAGTGTTGTGCGCGCGGGCAATCACCTGGCCATCCAAAACGATCGCGCAGCCAAACGGGCTCTGTCCAGCCGCCAGCCCTTCGCGGCAGGTTTCAACGGCCATCTGCATCAATTCAGCTGGTTCGATCATTGGGTACTCTCGACAATTCGTGGGACGGTCCCCTAGACCGTCTGAGTCCAACACGGGGACGGTCCAGGGGATCGACCTACGTCCATCACTCCAGCCTAGCAGAATTGCTGAATCTACGCCTAGAGCGGAACACGCCGCGATTGCTGGATCCGCACCATTTGCGAACCGCCCCCACGTCGCACATAATCGAACTAGCGATGCATGGTGCCCCCTTCACCACTCTTGAGCAAGCGAACTCGATGGACGCAGGTCAGATACTCTTGAAACATGGATTGCTAGACGATGCGAGCCACGCCGAGGCCAGTCGCGCGCAGGTTAATGGTGCTCGACTCGACCAAACCGCGATCGAACTAGGGCTGGTCACCGAGGCCGAGGCACTGCGAGCTTGGGGCGAGGAAGTCGGTATGCGACTGGTCGATTTGGAGTCGGCTGAAGTCGACCTATCGCTCTTGGCCGAGTTTCCACACAAGTTGATCCACCGCCATGGACTGTTTCCGCTTGAGCGTCGCAATGGCTCGGTAGTAGTTGCTACGTCTGACCCATTGAATCTCTATCCGCTCGACGAAGCGGGAGCCTCGATGGGGCTTACCGTCGAGCCCGTGTTAGCCCCCCAAGCGGCAATCGCTAAACGGGTCAAACAACACCTGGGGGTCGGAAGTGAAACCATCGAAGGTTTGCTCGCCCAGCGAGAAGAGGAAGAAATCGAACTGCTCGAAGAGTTGATCACCGATGGTTCGGAGATTTCCGAGGAGGCGCAAGAGGCGTCGGTGGTGCGTCTGGTGAACGAAATTCTTATCGAAGCGATCGACTCGCGCGCAAGCGATGTGCACATCGAATCGCAACCGTCGGGCGTGAAGGTGCGCTACCGCATTGACGGCATGCTGCATCGCCAGCCGACTCCGCCGGAAATCAACCAGTTTCAAGCGGCGATCATCAGTCGGCTCAAAATTATGGCCCGGCTGAACATCGCAGAAAAACGGCTTCCCCAGGATGGCCGCATTAAACTGAAAGTTCACGGCCGTGAAGTAGATGTACGGGTGTCGGTGATCCCCATGCTTCATGGCGAGGGAATCGTCATGCGTTTGCTCGACAAGGGGAGTATGGAATTCTCGCTCGAGAAGCTCGGCATGAATGGCGATCTCCGCGCTAGTTTCGACAAACTTATTCGACAGCCGCACGGGATCGTCCTGGTCACTGGTCCGACCGGTTCGGGGAAAACGACATCGCTCTACAGCGCGCTACTCGATATCAAAAGCGAAGACACAAAAATCATCACGACCGAAGACCCGGTCGAGTATCAGCTCGAAGGCATCAACCAAATTCAAGTCCACAGCAAGATTGGGCTTACCTTTGCCCAATCGCTACGGGCCATTTTGCGGCACGACCCCGACGTGGTGTTGGTCGGCGAAATCCGTGACCACGAAACGGCGGAGAATGCCATCCAGGCGGCGCTCACGGGGCACTTGGTCTTCAGCACACTGCACACCAACGACGCACCCAGTGCCTACACGCGCTTGGTTGATATGGGCATCGAACCGTTTCTCGTCGCCAGCACGATCGAAGCGGTGATGGCCCAGCGACTGGTGCGCCGCCTGTGTTCGGCTTGTCGCGAAGCTTACGAGCCGAAGCAAGAAGACTTGCCGGACGATTTTCCGTGGGAGGCGCACGCTTCGAGTGGCACGCCGCTCTTTCATGCCAAGGGCTGCCGAGAGTGTCGCCAGTTGGGCTTCGCCGGTCGTCAGGGAATTTTCGAGCTATGCCCAACGACCGACGGGGTACGGCAACTCGCCCACGACCGCGCCAGCAGCTGGGAAATCCGCCGAGCCGCCCTCGCCGATGGCATGCGGACCCTGCGGCAGGACGCATGGCTCAAGGTGCTCGACGGCGTGACCACGGTTGAAGAAGTCCTCCGCGTAACCAAGAGTGATCGATTGTAACTCCGAACCGAGATCTAGATATTGGCCGCGTGATTTTGCCTCCGAGAGCGACCAACCTACCAGAACGCTTCCCCCCCTGCCTCGCCAACCCGCCCCTCAGACTCCGTTATTCATTGCATGGCTGATTTTGCCTACATCGCGAGAAATTCTGGTGGCCAACGGGTCGAAGGGGTGCTCTCCGCAGGCACACAGCGTGAAGCAGTGGTGGCTCTCACGGGCAAACAGCTTTTCCCCATCGAGGTAAAAGCCGCAAACAAGCAAGCCCAGCGCACTGGATCGCAGCGAGTTCGGCCCCAGGCGATGTCGCAGTTTTACATGCAATTGGCGGCCCTACTTCGGAGTGGAGTGCCACTACTTCGATCGCTGGAGGTCTTGTCACAACAGACCACCAACGGCGCGCTTGCTCATGTGATCGACGATCTCCATGCTCGCGTGACCGATGGCCAATCGTTGGCCGAGGCAATGGCCAGGCACCCGAAGGCATTCAATGAACTCGCAACCAGCATCGTGCGCGCCGGGGGCGAAGGCGGGTTCATGGAAGAAGCGTTGGAGCGTGTTGCCAAGTTCACCGACCAACAGGCCGAACTCAAGAGTCGTGTAGCAGGAGCACTTGCGTATCCGGTCTTCCTGGCCGTGTTCAGTGTCGGGATCGTGAGCGTGTTAATCGTGTTTTTCGTGCCGAAGTTTGAAGCGCTGTTCACTCGCCTGCGCGACCGTGGCGAGTTGCCGTTTCTCACCGACTGGCTGCTTTGGCTGAGCAAGACGATTTCCAGCTATGGGGTGCTGATTGCACTAGCGTTGGGGATTGGTGTGATGCTCTTGCGTGCGAGGCTGGCCACGGATGCCGGCCGTTGGTTCTTGGATCGGTGGCGACTGAAAGTTCCGCAGGCCGGCACAATCTATCGCAATCTGGCCGTCTCACGGTTTTGCCGCGTGCTAGGAACCTTGCTCACCGGCGGCGTGCCAATTGTGAAAGCACTGAAAATCAGCTCCGACTCGACGGGCAACCGCGTCCTGGCCGCAGCAGTAAACGAGGCTTCTGAAAACATCACCGCTGGTGAATCACTAGCCACGCCCTTGAAATCCAGCGGGCATTTTCCGGCCGACGTGGTTGAAATGATAGGAGTCGCCGAGCAATCCAATACCCTCGAAACCGTACTCACCAACATCGCCGACTCGCTGGAGAAACAAACTTGGCGGCGGCTCGATTTGCTGGTGCGCTTACTGGAACCAGTCATGCTGCTGGTGATGGCTTCTGCAGTGCTAGTGATCGTCGTGGCGTTGTTGCTGCCGATGTTGAAATCTGCGATGGCGTTATGAGAAATGCCTCGTTACGAGAGTCCCGCCTGGGAACGATTCGAATTAGTGGTTACAATACAATTCCCACCAAGCGCCAAGCTTATTGCCCACCCCAAACTCCCCACCAGAAACAGACCTTGAGGAAAGGAACTTCCCCCATGCCCCGACAAAGAACCAACCTCCCACCTCGTGGTGCGTTTACCCTCATCGAAGTTCTGCTGGTGCTCGTGATCTTGGTGATTCTGGGTTCATTGGCAACGAATGTGTTCATCGGCACGCAAGATACGGCCAACATCAATGCAGCCAAGGCACAAATCGGGTTGCTTTCGGATCCCTTCAATCGCTACCGCCTAAGCATGAATGAATTCCCCAGCAAATTGGAAGACCTGTGGGAAGAGCCTAGCGACTCGTCGAAGGCTGAAAAGTGGGATGGGCCCTATGTTGAGAAGCTCAAAAACGACCCCTGGGAGAACCCTTATCAATACCTCGCGGAAGGGAAGAAGAACCCAAAGAAATATGACTTCTGGTCCAACGGTCCCGACGGCCAAAGCGGCACCGACGACGACATCGGTAATTGGGAGAACTAGGTGAGCGCGGAAGGCCGAACGCGAATGGCGAAAGGACGCGCGCACCCAAGCCGCGATCTTCTAGATCGCCGGAGCGGGATGACCCTCTTCGAGTTGCTCCTTGTCATAGTACTGCTTGTCATCGTCGGCAGCCTGGCCACGCCACTGTACGAGGGCAGCTTCGCCTCGATTCGCTTGCGGCGAGGCGCCGATCAAGTGCTTGCCACTTGGTCACAAGCACGTACCCACGCCATCGAATCGGGCCAAATTTACCAATTCCGCTTCGAACCGGGTGGCAACAAGTACCGTGTCGATCCCTGGGCGGCTGGACTCGAGGTAGACCAACTAGATTCCGAAGAAGTACTCCCGCCCGCAGGTAGCACTGCCGACGAAGTGGAACTCTCCGAATGGAAGCTCGAAGAGGTACTGCCCGAAGAAATCGCGTTTGGCGAAGCGAAGAGTGTTTCGCCCAATGATGGCGGACAACGTGAGGCCAAGCGTTTAGACCAGAATGGAGCGGGCGAATGGTCATCGCCAGTGCTTTTCTTCCCTGATGGCACGACTTCCAAAGCTGCATTGCAATTGAAAAACAACAAAGACCTAGTTTGCCAAGTGACGCTACGTGCGTTGACCGGTGTAGCCAGGGCTAGTGAGTTGCTAACGCCTGACGAGGTGGAGCGTTTGCAATTCTGATGAGGGGGGAAGTCACATGTTCCAACATCACTATATCGAAGGCCCCGAGTGTGATGGTCAGCCAACGCTGCGAAGGAGCGGATGCGGGGCAGCTTTCACCTTGCTAGAGGTCATTCTCGCCCTGGCGATTCTTGCGGGCGCGGTGGCGATGCTGGGCGAGGCGATGAGCATTGCGAGTCGCAGCGCATCGGATGCTCAAGCCATCGCACAAGCGCAACTCCTGGCCAGTAGCGTGATGGATGAAATGCTCTCGGGCATCGTCGATCTGAGCGATCAATCTCGTCAGCCGCTCGAGACCGACTCAGCGATTCCTTGGGTTTGTTCCGTCACGCTGGGCGACACCACGCTTGCCGGGCTGATGGCGATAGAAGTTTTGGTCGAGCAAAACCTGGAACCGCAATTTCGACCAGTAAAGTATCGACTCCTGCGTTGGGTAGCGACCGAGGCGGAATCTCCCGGAGAGTCTGACTCTGGCAGCGACTCCGAAGGGGGAGGCAATGCGTAGTCGTGGTTTTACGCTATTGGAAGTCGTGCTAGCCATCGGGCTATCGGGGGCAGTCCTGGGCTTGTTGGCCACGGCGATTGACTCGTACCTCGTTCGCGTCGATGCCAGCCGCACGCAAGTCGAGTCCGCGCAACTCGCGCGGGCTCTTCTCAACCAAATCTCCCGAGACTTGAGATCCGCTCGTTATTCTTCGCCCTCCAGTAATTCGGAGACCAGTAACGAAACTGATGCCTCCGCAGGCGGTGCCTCAGTGCAAGGAATTTTCGGCACAGAAAGGGAACTGCGCATCGACCGTGCCTCCGTTTGGCAATGGGAATCTCTTGCTCGACAAATGGAACTCTCTGGCGCGGAGAACGCATCGAATAGCGAACTCGCGCCCAGTGCCATGCCTCAAACCGTGCGTTACCTGATCGGCGAGGGCAAGGAATTGCTCGCTGCAAAACTGGCCGCCACCGGGGTAAGCGAAGAGGGAATCACCGCAGGATATGCGGGACTCTATCGCGAGCAAGTCGCGACTGCCATTTGGATGGAAGCCAACGCCGAGGGGGTCGATACTTTGGCCACCGGCAACACAGAAGACGCGACCTTGATCGCACCGGAAGTAGTGGAAATCGCCTTCGCCTATTTCGACGGGACCGACTTGCTTCCCGAGTGGGATTCCAGCCTCGCCGAAGGCTTGCCGACTGCTGTGGAAATTCGCCTCACGATGTTGGAAGAACCCTTCGAGGAAGCAACCAAGCGGCAGGCCAACGAGCGCGACGAATTGCGTCGTAGCAAGGAGAACCTAGTGGAGTATCGCTTGGTCGTTGCCCTTCCCGATGTGGGCGAACCTCAAGCAGCCAATTTTCCACAGGCAGCCTCACAGGGAGCACAGCAATCTGCGGGCGTCCCCGATGGCGGGACAGATTCTGAGGGATCGCAAGGTGGAGAAAGTCGATGAAACGCCTAGCCCCAATCACTAGTTCCCCTCGCTCCGGCAGCATTCTGTTGATGGTGTTGGTGTCGATCATCATCATGACGCTAACCACGTCCTCGTATTTATTGCTCATGCGCAACGAACACTTGGCGGCACACCATAGTGGGAAACATCGGCAGACAGACATGCTGTGCGAATCGGGCATGGCGTATCTAAGCGTACTGCTTGGACAAACATTGGTGGAAATCGAGCAGCAGGGCGGGCTGCTCGACAATCCCAACTTGATGCAAGACGTGTTGGTGGTTGACGATGCGATTGAGAGTTACCGAGGGCGATTCTCCGTCGTGGCGCCAGACTTGGTCCAAGGCTACTTTCAGGGATTGCGCTTTGGCTTGGAAAACGAATCGGCCAAGCTGAATATAAACTCCTTCGTGGATGCTGATGATAGCGACGCAGGGGCGGCAAACGCCAATTCCTCGGTGCTCTCTCCGCGTGAGCGCTTAATGATGCTGCCTGGCATGGACGAAACCGTGGCGGATGCGATTCTGGATTGGCTGGACGCCGACGATTCACCACGTACTAACGGGGCGGAATCTTCCTACTACTCAAGCCTGCCCGAACCCTATCTAGCACGCAACGGTCCAGTTTCGCACTTGGACGAACTGCTGATGGTTCAGGGGGTCACGCCTGAGCTGCTGTACGGCCTGGACGTCAATCGCAACTATCAGATCGACGCTGACGAATTGCCGCGGGGCGCGCTCGAAGTGATCAATAACACCAATGGGGAGATGAATCGAGGCTGGGCGGCGTATCTGACTGTTCACAGCTTGGAGGGCAACGTGTCGCCGACGGGGGAACCCAAAATCGATCTTAACGGCGACCAATTGCAAACCTTGCATAGCGAACTGCAACAAGTGCTTGGCCAGGCGGAGGCGAATTTCATCATTGTCTATCGGCAATTCGGGCCAGCGAATGGAAACGCGAATGGCGAAACGTCCAGCGCAGGGAGTTTGGAACTTAATTTTGAAAAACAGCCGCAAACGACGATCGATTCGGTGCTCGACTTGATCGGCGTGCGGGTAAGCGTCGAGGGCGAAGAAGGCGAACCAGCGCAGGTCGTCGAATCGCCCTGGAGCGACGAGGCAGGCACCTATCGACAGTCGTTGCCACTGCTGCTTGACAACGCGACAACGAGTTCCGAAGAACGCATCGCTGGGCAGATCGACATCAACCAAGCGTCGCTCCCCGTGCTGATGACTATTCCCGGCATGACGGAAATATTAGCCGACCAAATCGTCTCAAGCCGCGATCCAGTGATTGATGTGCTTAATAGCGAGCAACGCTACCCCATCTGGCTGATTGCGGACGCGTTGGTATCGCTCGAGGAATTCAAACCCATGTTTCCGTACATAACCACCGGGGGCGACGTTTACCGTGGTCAGATCGTAGGATATTTCGATGCGGGCACGCACCGCTCTCGCATGGAGGTGATTCTGGATCGCTCCGCAGCCCCAACGCGGCTGCTGAGTCAGAGGGATCTTCGCTCTTTTGGCCCCGGTTTTTCTCGGTCAGCATTGAGTGCTGTTTTGCAATCGGAGGAGTAAATTGTTCGCGAACTGGGTCGGGGCATGTAGAATAGAACCGCTGGCCACACCCTCCCCACTGCTGATCAAACCACCATGCCCACCGCCATTGCCCTCCACTGGACCGAGCCGACGCTGCCCTTTGTGGTAGCCCGTGACGGGCAGGTTGTGGCGCGGGGGAGTGTTGCGCCCGATGGCAACATGGAACCCAGCCTGCTGGATCAACGTGTGGCTGCCGCTTTGGCTCCCCACTCGACTGCGCGGACGAAGCTCGTGGTAGCACTGGGACGCGGGGCGTTGGCGTGGCAACATCTCTCCCTACCCCCCTGCCCTGCCGAAGAACTCGCTGACGTGGTCCGATTACAGGCCGATCGCGATGCGAGCAATGCCGAGGAGGACCTCGGCTTCGACTACTTGCCCCTCATGGGCGATGAACAAACGCCTTACCAGGTTCTTGCAGTCTCGATAGACGCGAGCCAGCTGGCAAGAATTCGGCAAGTTTGCAAATCGGCGAACCTCACCCTCGAGCGCATCGTACCCACGGCAATCGGCTGGCCGGCGCTGGTCTCGCAAAGTGCTGCCGCTCGAGACCCAAGCACGCACATTTTCCTTGCCCCAGCAGAAAACGAGGCCACGCTCTGGGCGACGCACGAGGGACAAGTCGTGCTCTTTCGGCAAATTCAGCTTCCCACCATGAGCGACCACGAGGCTTTTGCGTCTGCCGTCGAGAGCGAACTTCGCCGAACCTTACTCACGCTCTCGCAGCATTCAGGCGGTCAGCAAGTGGCGATTTCACTTGTCGAACATCAACAAGCTGCCACAGCAGAGATGGCACAATCCCTCTCTGAAAAACTGCACGAGCCGGTCAAGTCGCTTGATGTTTCGCCCCAACAGATCCCCATCGCCCAAGACGAACCGCACACACCCGTTCTTTCTGTGGTGGGGCTAGCGATAGAGGAATCACTCGGGAAAGCACCGCTGGTCGACTTACTCAATCCTCGTCGCCGACCTCAGGCGCAAGTGAATATTCGCACTTATGCACTGGCGGCGACCGCCGGGGCGTTGCTCCTCTCCGTCCTCGCATGGTCGGGCTACTCCAAGCTGAAGGCCCCGCTCGTGCAAGCAGCTCAAGACCAAGCTGAGCTGACCTTGCTGGAAGAGCCGCTCGAGAGCTTGAACGAATTCGAGCGCCGAGCCAGGGCAATTCGTGATTGGCAGAGTGAAACGTCTAATTTGTTGCTCCACTTGCAGCAAGTTAGCAAGTCGCTACGGCCCGCACCGCTTGCAGCGAAGGACTATCCGGCTGAGGAGGATGTGGTGCTAGAGAAATTTTCGCTCGACAAGCGGCAACTCACTATCGAGGCACTGGCACGCAACAGCCGGGCGGTCCAACCCTTGGAGAATCGACTCAGGGCGTTGGAATATCGCACGCAGCGTGGCAAGAGCGATCCCAGCGAGAAAAACAAGAAGTATCCCTGGCACTTCAAGTCGGCTATTGAAATCACCAACGCGAGCGATCCCCAAGCAGCACCCGCCGCAGGTGGCTCCGCTGAGGAGCCCGCAACATGAGCGATCGGGAAAAGATTCTAAGTGCCGCAGTGGCCGCGATGGTTGCCCTGTGGGGGCTGAGCCAAGGCTGGGGAAAGTACCAAGCTGCGCTGTCAAAGAACCTTCGCCAGCAGCAAACCATTGCTCAAGAACTCAGCGAGGCACGCACAGCTACGGCGCGGGGTCGCCGCGCCCAACAAAAACTCCGCCAATGGCAAAGGCAGTCGTTGCCCACCGACGCGGACATCGCTAAGTCGCTGTATCAGGATTGGCTCCAGCAACAGCTCACCGCGGCCGGGCTCAAGGTAAAAGAATTGAGCACCCGCAGTCCGCGCAGCGGTTCGGCAAGCTACCAACAGTTTTCATTCGTTGTTAGCGCGACCGGCACGTTGGAACAGTTTACCAATTTCCTCTACGAGTTCTATCAAGCTAAGCATCTGCATCGGATTTCGCATACCGAGCTCTTGCCAAGCGAGGACCGTAAATCGCTCAAGACAATTTCGCTTACGATTGACGCACTTTCATTGGCAGAAGGATCTCGAAAGGATCAGCTTGCCAAGGGATCCAGCGAGGCCATCGGGCAGCCCCTGGAGAAACTACGCGACTCGATCGTCGGCCGGAATCTGTTCGCCACCTATGAGCCCCCTCAAGAGAAAAACTCTACCGAGTCGGCGGATTCAGACGCCGCGCAGGCGAAATTCTCCGGCTTCAACTACGGTGAAGGAGGTTGGCAGATGACCGTGCGCATGGAGAAGTCGGGAAAAGTCTATTACTTTCGCGAAGGGGACAAAATCAAGATCGGCAGTTTTCGGGGGACCCTCAAAAAATTAGACGGTGATCGTCGCAGAGCGGTAATCTCGACTTCTTCCGGCAGTGTCCAGTTCCAACTGGGCCAGACTCTTGCCGAGGCACAGCCGTTAAGCGAGCAGGCGAGCTAGCACCAATTGCCTTCGCGCGTGCTAGCTGCCTTTTCTCCCGAGTTCTTCCGCGCCCCATGAGTTTCAGTGGCGGAGTCGGTAAGGTTTGCCGATTATTCCGATTATACGGTCTGCCAGCCCGGCACGGCCGCCTTTGCCTCAACGCCCAAAAGCTTGCCATGATGCTACCAACCTTCATAACAAGCTGTTGCCGAACGATCACGGCTCAACTCGTGCTGTGCGCTATGATGGTTTTTGCGAGCTTTGTGGTTAGACCAGCGGAAGTCGCCGGCCAACCGCAGACGCCCTCCAGCAAGAAGATCAAGCTACCGCTCAAGACGCTGACAGCAGAATCGCTTCACAGCCGTCTCGAGAAGGTTCTCCGCCGACGTCTCGCCACATCGCAAGATCCCACCAAGCAATGGCTTGGGTTCAACATTGATCAGGCCGATGGCGCAGCAGTCACGGTTTGGGCGAGTACAGCAGAGAAACAAGTTCAGCTGTCGGGGCCAGCCGATCAGGTCGAGTCCTGGCAGAAAGTCGTTGAACTCTTGGACCTGCCAACAAGCCGGACTAGCGCAACCGAGTTGGTGGCGACGAGGCCCGGCTCACGCGGAAAAATCCAACAAGCCGTCGCCGCGATCGAGTCTTCTGCAGTCGGCGGCGAGGCACAAGAGCCGTCCCTAGGCAATGTCTCGGGGGATTCGAGAGCGGCGCAATCCGACTCCGTGGGCGTTAGTCTTCTTGGTCCGGTGCAAATCGAAGCTGTAGCGGGCACCGATATCTTGTTGCTGCGCGGTAACCCCCGTGATGTGCGGCGCGTGCTGGAGGTCATTGAAAACATCGAACAGATGGCAGAGATCGGCGATCCAGA
The DNA here is from genome assembly GCA_965230685.1 of Bythopirellula sp. Classification (GTDB taxonomy): domain Bacteria; phylum Planctomycetota; class Planctomycetia; order Pirellulales; family Lacipirellulaceae; genus Bythopirellula. The sequence continues at coordinate 4,280,639 of CBDDLO010000002.1, read as the reverse complement.
AATCGAGGTGGTCGAGCTTGAGCATGTTGATTCGGGAGCACTTGCGGCGCTACTCACGCAAATTTTTACTGAGTCGCTAAACAACGAGAAATACGGCTATGGCAGCCTGGGCGTTTATCCCCTAGCGCGGCCTAACTCGGTGCTACTGATCGCGCTACCCGCGACGATGCAGCGCGCCAAGGAAACGCTCGCCAAGCTGGACCGCCCTGGCAAGGATGCCACGCAGTTCGAAACATTTCCGCTGAAGCATGCCAAAGCCAGCGACGCCGAAGGTATTGTCAAAAATCTTTTCCTAGCAGACGCTGCAGATGGGACAGACGAGGGGGCCGCTAGTACCGCCATTGCCCCCAAAGCACAGGTTATTGCCGACGGTCGAACCAACTCCTTGATTGTCCGCGCCAGCCCTCGCGACTTAGAGGAAGTTCGGGAATTGGTCGCCCAAATTGACAAGCTGGGCAGCCAGGCAGTCAATGAGCTCCGCATCTTCAAATTAAAAAGTTCTGCTGCTAGCGACCTACAAACTGTCTTGCGCGAGGCGTTCGCCACTCCACAAGACAGTGCGGACCCGAACAGCAAACTGTCGCAGCTGCTTCGGCTTGTGACCATCGACGCGGATGGGCGACGCAAGCTCGAATCGGGTGTGCTGTCCGACATCCAAGTCTCGTCCTCTTCAAGCGCCAATGCGTTGATTGTGACGGCACCCACCGAGAGCATGCCGCTGTTAGAAGCACTGGTTCAACAGCTCGACCAGGCACCAGACGCGGCAATCGAGCTGAAAATTTTCCCGATGGAAAACGGCGACGCAGCGGCGCTTGCCGACATGCTCATGGAACTGTTTGGCACGGGTGAAGGTGGCCAGGGTGGCGGTCAGAACGCGGACGACGGTGATATCACCCGCCTGCGCGTCGAAGTCGACGAACGGACCAATAGCGTCCTGGCAGCAGGTACACGCGAGGACTTGATCACCGTCGATGCCATTCTACGCACGCTCGATTCCACCGACGCCCGGCAGAGGCAAAACCGTGTCTATCGCCTGAAAAATAAGTTCGCCCCGGATGTCGCCGAAGCGCTGAACCAATGGCTACGTGCGGAGCGTGATGTGCAGGGTACCGCCCCCGGCACTGTGAGCCCGTTCCAACAAATCGAACGCGAAGTCGTCATCGTTCCAGAGTTTGCCAGTAACAGCCTGATCGTCAGCGCCACGCCCCGTTATTACGACGAAATCGCGCGCTTGATCGAAGAACTCGACGCCCAGGACCCGATGGTGATGATCCAAGTGCTGATTGCCGAGATCGAATTGGGCGATGTCGACGAATTTGGTGTGGAGTTGGGCCTGCAAGACTCGTTGCTGTTCGATCGCAGCTTGCTCAGCGATCTGCTGACGACGACCAACACGACAATCACGAATGATGCCGGTGGAGGGTCCACGACTTTTGAACAAGAGATCATCCAGTCAGCTACCAACACTCCCGGTTTCAACTTTGGTGACCCCAGCAATGGCTTGGGCAATGCCGGTAGCACCGCATCGCTGGCTACTGCGGGCAATGTGGCGGGGCAGGCGCTCTCCAGCTTCGGCGTGAATCGCGTCAGCTCGGATGCCGGCTTCGGTGGTCTTGTACTTTCGGCCAGCAGTAACAGCATCAGCATGTTGTTGCGTGCTCTGCAGGAATCGCGGCGGCTGGAAGTGTTGAGCCGTCCTCAAATCATGGCACTGGATAACCAAACTGGAAGCGCCTTCGTGGGCCAGCGAGTGCCCTTTATCTCCGAAGTAGTCCCCGCTCAATTTGGTCCACCGACCAATCGAATCGACCAAGTAGAAGTGGGACTAAGGCTACAGGTGACGCCCCGAATCAGTCCCGACGGACTGGTTGTCATGAATGTTTTCGCCACCAACAATCGGCTACGTCCTCTCAGCGAAGGTGTGCCCATCGGTGTGGCTTTGAACGGGGATCCGATTCTCCAACCCATTCAAGACGCCATCGAGGCAACGACCACAGTCAGCGCGGTCAGTGGTCAGACCATCGTGCTCAGCGGTCTAATCACCAAAGAAGACAACGCGCTCCACCGGCGCGTGCCTATCTTGGCAGACATTCCGCTGCTGGGCGATCTGTTTCGCTACGACAGCGTTTCGACGCGCCGTAAAGAATTGTTAATCGTGCTCACACCTCATATTGTGCGTAGCCGATTTGAATCGGAAATGCTCAAGCAAGTCGAGTCTGCTCGGATGCACTGGTGCCTTTCTGACGTAGTCGAGATGCACGGACCCGCTGGTCTGCGCAGCCAGACCGACCGCGATGGTGTTGTCGAATCTGAAACGGTCTTTCCGCCGCAGATGACACCCGAGCAGTTCGCACCCTCGCCGACTATGGCGCCGCAACAGCAAATGGCACCAACTCCACAGCCCTATTTTCCTGAGCCAGGTGCCAGTTCCACGGGTCCGCTACCGGTTCCGGCCGCACGTTAAGCCCCATTCCGACACTCTCGCACCGTTTGCAGGAAGCCCGAAATGTTTTACCTTTTGCCGCGAGGATGGCCTCCGCTCTTACTCATCTTGACAGTCGTAATGGGCTGCTCAACAGGTTCAGGTGGGAATTGGCGGTTTGCAAAGTCCCTGGATGTACGTCGTGCAGTGGGTCTGAAAAAGCAAGACGAGCTTGCTCCACCGCAAATTCCCACACGGCTAGTTAGCACCTGGCAAGATACCGTGCTGCACCGCACGGGAGAGAAAGCGCAGCGCGGTTTCGGCGGACGGTTGCTCTTCTTTAACCAGAGCGGAGAAGCACCCATCCGGGTCGAAGGGCGACTGGTGGTGTATGCTTACGACGAGAATGGTCGCGAAGCTCACGAGACGCACCCCACCCGACGGTTCATTTTTCCCACCGAGCAGTTTGTGAAGCACGAAAGTGAGTGCAAACTGGGCACTTCCTACAGCGTATGGCTCCCATGGGACGACGTGGGTGGCGTGCAGAAGAACATCAGCCTCATTGCGCGATTCGAGCCAGAAGGAGGCCCGTTGGTGGCCGGTGATCAAACCCGTCACCTCTTGCCGGGCACGCGGCTGTTGGCATCTGGCGACCCCCAACCCACTACTCCGCAAGTCGGCGACATACGCCTGGCCCAGTTCACGCAAGCTTCGCAGGTTCAGCCGCTTCCAGGCAAGAAATCAAAGCCGGCCCCGGCGACGACTTCTATTTCTTTGTCCCAAGCCAGTTGGGGCCAACGGCTAACCAATCCGCAAAAACGAACTCCTCGAGCTACCGGGCGGGGGCAAGACGCAGTCCACTCTGCGGCGACACTGCCTGGCCCGGCTCGACCGTGAGCTGGTTGTTCACCTCGTAGATTCCCGGCTGCAGCGAAAGCACCTTGGCTGCTAGTTGCTTATCGTATTCGCTAGACACTGCCCCTTGAATCGTAGCCTCGTTGCCCTGGACCGAAACTCTCGCAGCTGCGGCGCGGTTGGGTAACGCCTTGTTGAGACTCTCAGCAGTGTTACTCGAGAGCGCTGCAGTAGATGGCTGGCCCACCGCGAAGAGCGGACGGAGTCGTACCCGCACAGGTGGCGTTTGGTTCCGTTGAGCATCGCGCTCGCGCCGGGACTCGCGCATCTCGTTCAGGCTTTCAATCGCAAAGTCGAACAGGGCTCGCCGTCCCTGACGGGGATTGCGGGCGCGTTGCATGTCTCGGACTTGTTGCGCATCGCTACCGACAAACCCGTCTTGCCCTCCCACCAATCCTTGGTTTTGATTGAAACCTTGCCGACCAAGACCGTTTGCCTGACCGAAAGGTCCTTGCTGCGATCCTCCGATGCGGCCTTGCAGGGAACTGCCCAAGCCTTGCTGGACCAGGCCAAACCCCGACTGCTGGTTGGTCGTCCCAAACGCACTTTGCCCCAAGCCGCTCCGTTGGTTTTGCTGAAAGCTACCGATAGGGTTGAGACTTTGGGCATGAGTAAGTCGCTCGGCTATGGCAAGACTTAAGAGCACGACAACAAAGTATGTGACGAGATTTTTCATAGCTGGGCAACCAATAAAAGCATAAGCGGGTATTGCTAGATCGATTATAACCTCTCCGGTCACTGTTTGAAACGAAATGCTACTTTTCAGCTATCGCAAAGTCACCGGCCCGTAGCGAGCGCAGAAATAATCCATACCCCTTGCTCGATTCCCGCTGGCGCGCTAGAAATCGATCAATACGATACGCCCTTCCATGCCTTGAGCTACACGCGACCCCAGGACTGCTACCATGGCCGATTTTAAGGTCACTGAACTCGCTGCGGATCTCGATTTTGAAAGCCTCGAATACTGGGACGTGGTGATTATCGGCGCCGGTCCCGCCGGATTGGCGGCTAGCCTCACGACGGCGCACCGCGGGCTCACCACCCTGGTGATCGAAGCCAAAGACAAACCGGGCGGACAGCCGCAGTTCTTGTACGCCGACAAGAAGATCGTCGACATCCCCGGCTTTCCCGATGGCATCAGCGGGGAAGAACTCTCCGAGCGCACCTATCGGCAAGCCGTCGACGCACTGGTGCAATTCCGCTTCAACGACGAACTAGTTGGTATCGAAGACACCGAGCAGGAGGAAAAGGGCGAACTGCTCAAGCGTGTGGTTACCAAGGAAGGCAGCTATCTGTGCCGAAAAGTACTGATCGCTTGCGGACTGTTGCACTTCCCACGGAAGTTGCCTGTGCTCGACGCCTTGGAATCGAAGAGTGTGTTTTACAAGGTGCCGAAAATTGGGGACTACGACGGTCGGCAAGTCGTCGTAGTTGGTGGCGGAGACTCCGCCCTCGACGCGGCAGTGATGGCCTTGGAACGAAATGCTCAGGTCCATGTCTTGGTGCGCGAAGATACTCCAGTCGGCAAAGCGGACAGCGTCGACCGAATCAAACAGACCGGCGGACAGATCCACCTCGGCACCGAAGTCCAAACCGCTGATTACGAAGGTGGTGCCATCCAGCTATCACTGAGCAAAGGCGACCAATTGCTGGCCGACTACGTGATCGTGCAAGTCGGCTTTCTGTCTGCCAAGGAAACCTTTCAGCGGTTGGATGTCCGGCTGAACCAGGACGGCAGCATCGCGGTTGATCCCTACTTCGAAACCAGTCGCCGGGGCATCTTCGCCATTGGTGACGTGCACGGCGACATTAAGCTAATCACCGTCGCCTGGGCAGAGGGCATTCAAGCAGCAATCTACGCCTTCAAAGAAATCACCAGTCCATATTGGCTTAACGAAAAACGACTCCAAGATCAAAAGATCGCCATGATCGGCGACAAGATCACGCAAGCGGCACGGGGAAAAGCGAGATAGTGAACCCAGCGGAACCCTTCGCGTTGCGATCCCTTGGCTTCTACATAAATTTGACTTTTTCCATATTCTTGTTAATCTGAGGGAAACCCCCAGAGTTCTCCGGGGTTTTTACTCTAGTGCCTGTTATCGGGGGATGCAGGCATACCAAGAATTCAGCGAAGCTTGGCCATTGATGGGCTGGATAGAGTTTCTTCGCTGAAGGGGTCAGTCAGGGGCGATTGACACTTTTCTAGGTACGCAATGCAAGGTTTGCAGTTTCGCTAGTAGGCAGGTCGCCTGAGAACTTTTCCTTCAATGTTTCATCGATCGTGCTGCGCTAGAACTGCGCCTTTCCATTCGCCCTTAGCAGTGACTAAGTGGCGGGTCAGAACTTTTTTTTGATGGGGCAAAACGGTAAGCCTGGGGGCTTCCTTTTTGAGAGCGGAGAGTATCATCATGTCGAAAAGTTCACGTAAAAAGAGAAACCATCGTCAAGCAAACCGCAAAAATCGCCGATCGCGGATCGGACGTTTTGAAGCCCTGGAGAGCAAAGTCTTGCTCGCCGCGGATGCGACGCTTGCCTCGCCGCTGCCCGTCGATGACATCGATCTGGCCGACCCGCCCACGACGGTCATCGTGGCGGAAGGAACGGACGGGGCCGATCGCATCAGCGCCTATGTCGACGACGACAATATGCTGCATGTGAATGTCAATGGCGACGAGCGGGTAGTTCCCAGCGACGACATCGACGGCATCCACGTTGTGGCCAAGGGGGGGGACGATCTGGTGCGTATCGACCCCTCGGTATTCCAATGGACACGAATCGCTGGCGGCGAAGGACACGACGGAATCCAAGGGGGTTCCGGAAATGACCACGTGACCGGCGGTGAAGGCAACGATCGCATCCGCGGTGGCGCCGGAAACGATCTACTCGAAGGCGGTCGGGGCAGAGACGTCATCGCAGGTGGCGAGGGCCACGATGCGATCGTCGGTGGAGGGGGTGCGGACCGACTCGGCGGAGGCGCCGGAAACGACGCTATCGCCGGCGGTAGCGGCAACGATAAGCTCTCCGGCGGCGAAGGCAACGATTGGCTGTTCGGCGATGCCACCAATGGCGTGCCCGACGATTACGCGGGACTCGTTGACTACGCCCGGCGCTATGGCAATGTCAACTCTGGCAACGATCGCGTCTCCGGCGGCGAGGGAAATGACATCATCCTTGCCGGCAACCGCAACGATGTCGTACACGCAGGGGCGGGCTCCGACATCGTACTCGGCGGCAGTGGCGATGACGGGGTGCGCGGCGGTAACGGTCGAGACTACATTCTCGGCGGTCGCGGAAACGACAATCTCGATGGCGGTGCCGGCAACGATCTTGTTATCGGCGATCCGCACAACGACCCCGACACCTCGCCCGGTGATCCGATCGAGGAACCGACAGTCGACACGCGATTTGAAAGGGACGACCTAGCCGATGCTGGTACAATTTTCCGCGAAATAGACATGGCTGAATTTGCCTCAGCAGAGGCAACGCTCTCAGCGGTGGCTGTGGACACGGTGATGCGAGGAAACGACACCATCTTTGGTGGCCTCGGCGATGATGTGTTGCTCGGCATGATGGGACGAGACCGCATTCTCGGTGGGAGGGGCAACGATGCCATTCACGGAGGCAGTGGTAATGATTTTCTCGGCGGCGGTGCTGATAACGACTTGATTGTGGGCGCGGCTGGTCGCGACTCAATCCACGGTAACGAAGGCAACGACCGGTTGTTCGGAGGTCGTGGGAATGACTTTGTCAGCGGTGGCACCGGCGATGATGCAATTCGCGGTGGCGCTGGCAACGACTTCATGTATGGTGGACGAGGCAACGACGGCTTACATGGTGGCCCCGGAAACGATGTCTTCATCGGTGGCCCTGGCGAAGATAAGATCGACGCCCGAGATGGCGAAGTCGATTTTCTCGTTTTGGATCGGCAGGATAACGTTGAAAAGGACGATATCGATATCGTGCTTTAAGCAGAGTTAGTGAACACTGCGAAACCGCAAGCGGTGGTTCGTTTGCGGTTTCGCAATTCACATACGCTGTGGAACTGCAATCACGATTGCTGCGATCGCATGCCCATGAGGATTGCTCCGCGCCAACCTTGGTCGGCGCTTTCGCTCCAAACGATTTCGCAGTTACCCGATTGACGTGCAAAACAGCGTTGCGCGTTGACGGTGTCGTAGGCTTCGTGGACAACACCGAGAAACCACGCGCGCGCTTCGTCGGACATTTCCGTCAGCCCGCCACCGATGATGAACAAATTGGGATGCAACACAGGCCCAATGCTGGCGAAGAGCGCGCCAATCATAATCGCCCAGTCTTCGAGCAGCCAACGGCAAAACTGGTCTTGGTGCTTATCGGCAAAAGTGCGCACCTCGTAGGCGGCACGCTTGGGATCGTCTTGATGCAACTCCTGCAGTTGGGAGACGACCTCGGGATTGAACTGCCTGCCCGCAGCCTCCAACTCTGCACGAATCAATGCAACCCCTCCGTCGCTCAGAGCCCAGGTGACCCGACGGATCAGTCCCGTCAGCGATGCTCGGGTTTCGACACACTGAAATCCACCACAGCCACAGGGTGGATTGGGATCGGCGGAAAAACGATTGGCGTACTCGGCAGGCACAGCAAGCTTGAGATGGCCTAACTCACCTGCCTGTCCCAAGCCGTAAAAGACACTGCCATCCGCGATGACGCAGCCGCCCAGTCCCGTTCCGGTGGTGATGAAAACGCTGGTGCGCGGGTCGGACTTATGGCCATAGCGGAGGAAGTCGTCGTCCTGGCCCGCGGCGTTCGCGTCGTTGCAGGCAAAGACAGAAATCTTGCACTCCGCTTTCGCCTCAACCGCATCCGCCAACAGTTCGCCGAAAGGCAACTCCCAAAGGTGCTTGGTCTCGGGAGTGCCCAGGTTGGTAACTTCGAGGATCACTCCATCAGCAGAACAGGGACACGGCACAGTGACCGCAATGTCGGCGATCTGTTTCCAATCGGCCCCCAAGTCGGACAAAACTGTCTCGATCCCTGCAATAATTTGGCTAATCGTTTTTTGCGGCCCTTCTTGCGAGAGACTAGGCACCTTCACCAATTCCGGCAGCAAAATTTGGTCCGCGTCGAGGTTGGTCGCGCCAAGTTTGATATCGCTTCCGCCCATATCAACACCGATCCGCAGACACACCTCGCGCCCTTCGTAAGACTGGCTGGTGATATTTTCGAGTGACAAGAGACAATTCCCGAATTTGAAGTTTGAATTCTTAAGTAGCTGAGTTGGTAAAAAATCCATTAGAATGATTGGCAACCACTACGCTGATTTTCGTTACTCATACTACCACTGACCACCTACGGCTCACCAGCCCCAATCCTATGCACTCAACGACGAACCAACATGGCATGGTCGCCAAATGGATATCTCGCGGCGCCACACTCACCGAGCTTCACGTGCCCGATCGGTCGGGACGACTTGCCGATGTGGTCCTAGGCTTCGACGACCTCGCTGGATACGAATCAGGGGCCAACCAACATTTTGGATGTACCACGGGTCGGTATGCGAATCGCATCTGTGCAGGGAAATTCCTCCTCGACAACGTCGAATATCAGCTTGACACTAATCTCGGTCCGAACCATTTACACGGTGGATCAAAACGAGGGCTCGACAAAGTGATTTGGAATGCTGAGCCGCTGCAATCTGGCATACGTTTCACCTATACCAGTCCTGATGGCGAAGAGAATTTTCCGGGCAACCTCGATCTTGTAGTGACCTACACGCTGGATGACGAGAACGCGCTGCGAATCGAGTACCTTGCCACGACAGACAAGCCCACGATCATCAACCTCACCAACCACAGCTATTTCAACCTGGCAGGTCATGGTGAGTCGAGCGTGCTGGATCATGAAGTTTGGATCGACGCGGATCGCTATACGCAGACCGATGATACCTCTATTCCAACCGGCAAACTGCTGGAAGTGAAGGACACGCCCTTTGATTTTCGCAAACCCGTTCCCTTAGGTGATCGAATTGATGAACTAACCGACACGCCAGCCGGCGGCTATGACCACAACTTTGTGCTAAACGGTTCCAACGGCACGGTCCGCAAGGTAGCCCAAGTTCGTGATCCGAAATCAGGACGCGTGATGGAAGTGGCCACTGACCAGCCAGGTGTGCAGCTCTACACGGGGAACGGACTCTCAGGCCAATCGGGCAAGAGTGGGAAGCGTTATCCGCGTCATTCGGCTGTTTGTTTCGAGACCCAACATTTTCCTGACTCGCCGAATCAGCCAACTTTTCCGACGACCGTGTTGCGTCCAGGCGAAACCTATCGGCACGTGTGTGAGTATCGGTTCAGCAACGGCGAGTGAGTTTGCTCACTCCTCAGCGAAGCGAATTTCGAGAATCTCGAACCGATTCGTCCCGGCGGGAACTTCGATCTCAGCAATTTCACCGACCTTCTTGGCAAGCAAACCTTGGCCCAGTGGGCTGGTGATCAAAATGCGACCCGCATCGTAGTCTTCGTCTCCAGCACCGACGAGGGTGAACTCTTCGGTGTCTCCGAATTCCAGATCTTTGACCTTCACCGTTGTCCCGAACACGACTTGGTCTTTGGGCAAGGTTGCGGTGTCGATGATCTCGGCTCGACCGAGCTTGTCTTTGAGCATGTTGATTTTTGCCTGCAACATCCCCTGGCTCTCGCGCGCTCCATGATATTCGGCGTTCTCGCTCAGGTCACCTTCCGCGCGCGCGGCTGCGATGCGCTTTTCGATAATCGGCATCTGCTCATTCTCCATCTCGTAGAGCTCTGCCTTCAGCTTGTCGTAACCCGTTCGGGTCATGGGGACTGAATCAGTCATCGATTACCTCGTTCAAGCCTTTTCAATCCGTGCGTGGAGTGTTTACGTTCGACCCAACAAAACGGGCCTTCCCTGCGGAAGACCCTGAAGTAATGAATTATTGTGTCCCAGGCTGTTCCGTTTGTAAAGTCGGGCTATCGGCCGGAAGTGACCTCACATTGTGCTGCTGCAATGGCTGCGTCTACTCCTAACCCGGTGGGCATTTCGTAATTAGGAGCACTCCCTCGCTCACGGTTCGCTGAGATAGAGCAAGCAGCCACACGACTTGCAAAATACGGGCTTGGAGAGCATCAATTCGTTTTGCATGTTCAGCGTGATTTGCTTGCCACACCCTAAGCAAACCTGGCCATCGACCTCGGCCATGCCGTCGGAGCCCTTACCGCGAATGATGCGCTCGTAATCGGTCTTCAATTCTGTGGGAAGCTCTTTCTCGGATGCCGCTAGCTCGTTCTCTAGTCGCTCGACATCCACGCGCATGACCTCCGCCTCGGCAGCCACCTTTGACTGGCACTTGGATAGTTCAGCCTGCGCCGCTTCGAGGTTGCTCTTGGCTTCGACGACGCCTAGTTCGAGTTGGTCACATTTCTCCATCGCTTCGAGTATCTCGTCCGCCAGCACGCTGTTGGTCATTTCCGTAGCGGCAATTTGCTCGAGCAGTGTTTGGTATTCCTTGTTGCTGCTGCAGCCATTGAGCTTCGCTTTCAAATCGTCAATTTTGTTTTCGCTAGTCTTCAGATCCAGTTGTTTCTGATCCGCCGCCATCTTGGTCTGCTTCACGGTCGCCTGGGCAGTGTCCAAGGCTGCCTGTTGTTGTGCCACATTTTGGCTGTGGACCAGCACGGTACGAGGTCCCCGTGCCAGACGATCACGCAGGTCGCTCAGCTGTTGATGAATCCGGTGCAACTCTCGAAGCACCGCCGTGGTAACGGCCATAGTCCGCCTCCCAGTCGTTCCTAGTTGATGATTCCTTTATTGTAACGCGAAAAAGATTTTTCATAAGGCGCTGAGTACTTGTCACCTCAAAACGCAAAAAGGCCCCCGACTGCGGGAAGTCGGGGGCCATCGTCTTGGCAGACATTCTTTGCCTCACTTCTTTAAGCTGCGGCCAGCTGCTGTTCAACCGGCTGCGGCTCTGCCAATTGCTCTTGGGCCGCTTCCAGTGAGATTTCCTCTACGGGGGGCAACCCCCAGACTTCCTCTCCGTCCGGAACGGGACTATCGACGACGTACTCAGACAGCTCAGAGCTACGGACCGGGTGCTGTAGCTTGGCGACTGCCTTAGCTTCGATCTGACGGACGCGTTCTCGGGTCACCTTGAATATGCGTCCAACTTCTTCGAGCGTGTAGCAATAGCCGTCAGCCAATCCATATCGGAGTCGGACGATTTCCCGCTCGCGGTAGGTGAGAGTCTTCAGCAGTTCGTCAATTTTCTCGCGCAGCAGCCCGTTGTTCGCTAGCTTAAGCGGGTTGTCGGTCTGCGAGTCTTCGACGAGTTCGCCGAAGCTGCAGTCCTCGCTCTCGCCAATGGGCCGATCCAAACTCACGGGTGTGCGACCAATGTCCATGACGTGTAAACTCTCCTCGAGGTCGATTCCCGCAGCTTCGGCAGTTTCTTCCTGAGTGGGTAGTCGCCCCAGTTCGTGTTGCAGTCGTTTCGCTGTTTGTTGCAACTTACTGAGCACGTCAATCATATGCACGGGAATGCGGATGGTGCGGGCTTGATCTGCGATGGCCCGAGTGATCGCCTGACGAATCCACCAGGTCGCATAGGTGGAAAACTTGAAACCACGGCGATACTCATACTTGTCCACCGCACGCATCAAGCCTGTGTTGCCTTCCTGGATGAGATCCAGAAAGCTCATGCCACGGTTGCGATACTTCTTAGCAATCGATACGACCAACCGCAGATTGCCGCTGGAAAGCTCTCGCTTGACGCGATCGAACTCTGTCAGCTGCTTACGCAATAGTTCGCATCGCTTGCGTAGGCTACGAGGTGATTCCAACGTCTGCTGCATCAACTTCTCCAGCTCGCGACGTACGGGCTCCATGCGCTGGTGTGTGGCATTCTCGCTTCGCAACTCATCGAGTTGATTCTTGAGAAAGTCCATCCGTCGCGACAACTCCTCGAGCTTCTGCATTAGAGGTTGCACACGACGAGTACGAAGGCTTAGCTCTTCGACGAGCTGCAACATTTTCTTGCGGCGGCTGAGATAGTGTTGCCGCGCTAGCTGCTTTTCCTCGGCCGTGGCACTGCGGCGGATCAACACGGCGAAGTCGCGCTGCTGTTCACGCATCAAATGGTGCAACGTAGGCAAATTCACAGGCAATCGCGCGGAAACCTGCTCTTTGGTCAGTTGCTCAGTGAGCGATACCTTGATGGTGCGATCGAACGGCAGCTCACCGGCTTGAACGCGGTCGAGCGTTTCGACGGTCGCCTGCAATGCACAGAAAGAACGGAGCAAATTGCGACGGAACCGTTTTCGCGTTAGCTCGATTTTTTTCGCCATCGTGATTTCTTCTTCACGAGTCAGCAGCGGAATCCGACACATCTGTGAGAGGTACATCCGAATCGGATCGTCGGTCAACTTAGGTAACTCGTCGGCGAACAGTCGTTCACCATCGGCTGCTTCTGCCGCCGCGATCGCCTCTGGATGCTGTGGAGTGTGATCCCCTTCAATGAAGTCGATGCCCAGACTATCAACTAATTCCAGCAGCTGCTCGACATGCGCCGAGTTAGTAACTTCGTCGGGAAGAAAATCGTTGGCCTGCTCGTAAGTTAGAAACCCCTGGGCCTTGGCAAGATCGGTGATTTCTTGAAATGAAATCTTCGGGGCACTAATGTTTCGCGGTGCTACAGGTGCCGCGGCGGTGGGGTTCTCTTGGTTCGGGCTACTACTTGATGTTGAGGGTGTTGCGAGGGTCATCACAATCTCCTTCTGCACTTCCTGTGCGTCTGGACAAGCTAACGGAAGTTCGCGGGGATCACGCGCGATGCGTGGAAAACTTCGTTAGCCGCGGCAAACCGCGCAGACCATTCACCCCTCCATGGATGAACTGAAATGTCTGACGGCTAGGGATATTTTCTAAGCGAGCACGGTACGGAATGGCCTTAGCCAAGGCTCCGTCTAGTTTTGTTGTTGGTTTCTCTTGAACGCATCGAATAAGTCGCCCAATACCTCCTGTTCATCTTTCGGGTCAAGGTTTTGTTGTTTCAGTTCAGCTAGTTGCGCGTGTTGCCAGGCGGCCTGTTTTTGTTTGGCGAACACAGCGAGTAAGTCGCTGACCCGCTGCTCCGCATCGCTTTCATTTTTTTCGCGGCCTAGTTCATCACATGCAACCAGTAAATTTTTTTCGTCGTTGTCGTCGGTGGAACCCATGAGCCGCTCAAACGAAGGCTGCTCACCCGCTTCGTGCAGCTCCAGCGACAGCCTGTAGATCCGTCGGCAAAACTCGTTGGCCAGGTCTTCAACTTCTAAGGCTTGGGCTAACCGTGGCAGGACCTCAGGACGATGCAGGAGCAGTTCCACGAGTTCCTGTTCTGCTGCAGTCAGGGTAAGATGCTTGCCGCCGTCGCCCACCAAGTTGTGTGCGTCTCCCGAATCTGTCTGAAATCGAGTTCGTCTACGCGAATCTTGCTCTCTCCGAATCGCGGACATTCGCGTGCGGATCGTGGTTTCGTCGAGACCAAATTGCTTGGCGATTTGGGAGAGCACCTGCTGCTGACGGACCAACGCCGCGGAGGTTTCTTGAGTGTTGCTTGTAAAAGCACGCGCAACGGTGCTGAGAATTTCTTCCACCGCTTGCGCTGATGCGTGGGTGTTGGAGCCCGATTCAAAACCGGTTTCAGAGACTGATGCCAATCCGTTGGTCACAGCTTTGATCTTATGATCGAGGGCGTCGACCGCAGTCGACAGGAGGTTGTTAAACGCTACGCTTCCTTGCGTGGCAATAACATCACATGGATCGGCCCCAGTTGGCAAGGTCAGAATTTGCAAATTTATTTTTTGGGTCACAAACAGTGCTAGCAGGTCGTCCAGGATCTGCATCGTGCGCTTTTGCCCCGCTTCGTCGCCATCGAGCACCAGAGTGACTTTCTCAGTGAACCGTCTGATCAATGGCATATGCCGTTCTCCCAGAGCAGTGCCCAACACAGCAACCGCATTCTTAATTCCATGTTGGTGCGCCATGATCACATCCGTGTAACCTTCCATGACTACGATGCCTTGCTCCGCATTGATTCCTGCTTTTGCTAAGTCGAGGGCATAGAGTTGTTCGCTCTTGCTGAACAGCGGTGTCTCGGGGCTATTGATGTACTTTGCCTCGGGGCGATCTTGATTGTTGTCGCCCACCCCCGGTAGCACTCGGCCCCCAAATGCGATCGGTCGAGAGCGCGCATCGCGGATGGAAAACATCAGCCGACCGCGGAACCGATCGTAATACCCTTCGCCCGTTTGCCGCTTTGCAACGAGCCCGACTCTTTCCAACACGGCTGGCGTTCCCCCTGCTGCGTTTGCACGGGTCAGTAGCCAGTCCCATTCGTTGGGCGCAAAACCAAGTTGGAACTTTTCGATGGATTCCTGAGTGATGTCGCGCTCTGCCAGATAACTGCGCGCGACTTCCGCCGCAGGCGACTGAAGCAAGTGCTGGTGAAACTCATTCTCCGCCCAAGCCATCGCCTTGTAGAGGTTGCGGCGATCGAATTGGCTCTCTTGTGCGCCGGGTTGCCTTTGGGGAGCGAGGTTAATGCCCGCCCGATCTGCGAGCATCTCTAGGGCCTCGCGAAAATCCACTCCTTCTATTCGCATGAGAAAGCTAAAGATATCGCCCCCGATATCGCAAACCCAACATTTGAACGATTGCCGATCGGGATTGATCTGCAAACTGGGTCGCGAGTCCTCATGCCACGGGCACAGGGCAACATAGCCCCGACCTTGGCGACGCAGGGCCATGTAGCTACTTGCCAAGTCGACGATATCAATCGCCTGCCGTACCTGCTCTTTCGCATCCTGCATTTCGGAGAGGGACAAGGTATAGATCTCGCAACTGCGGGCGGAGTGAGGGGCCTGCTAAATGTTTGCACCGAAAAAATGAAAACGCTACGAATCCGTTGGCCGGGCAGCAACCTTGACGGTCAGCGTTCTAGGAGTAGGTTTCCCATTTTCCAAACGTATAATCTCGACGGGAACTTCCGTGCCGATAGGTGTGGCTGCAATCGCACGGCTCAGCAGCGTCGGGTCGGAGTATTCAACGGCATCCCAGGTGAGAATCACATCATTGCGTTCCATGCCGGCCTCATCGGCTGGTGTGTTGCTACGCACTTCTGCAACATATACTCCCTGATTGCGGTTGAGCCCCATTTCACGAGCCACTTCGTCGGGGACCGTCATCGGCCCCACGCCCAAGTAGCCGCGCATCACCCAGCCGTCTTTGCGCAACTGTTCGTAGCTAGTGCGGGCGATTGAACTGGGAATCGAGAAGCTGATTCCCTGGTAAGTGTGCCCCATGATCGCGGTGTTGATGCCAACCACTTCGCCATCGGCATTCACCAGCGGTCCGCCACTATTGCCGGGATTTACCGCCGCGTCGGTTTGCAAAAATTCCTGGTAGATCGACCGACGGCGACTGGGAATGCCGCGGCGTTCTTTAGCACTGACAATGCCGAACGTGATGCTTTTTTCCAGCCCGAAGGGACTGCCGAGTGCCCAGACCATCTCTCCAACATCGAGTTCATCGCTGTCTCCCCACTTGGCGGGGACAAGGTTATCCAGTTCGGTCTTCAAGACTGCTAAATCAACCAGTGGATCTGCTCCAACGACGGTTGCGACACCCCGTCTCCCATCGCTAAGCTGAATCTCCGCGGAGGGGATATGCTCGACCACATGGTAATTGGTGACAATATAGCCAGCTTCGTCCACGATCACCCCAGAGCCCTGCCCTTCCCCACGCTGGCCGCGAGTGCGCAGGCTCACGACGCTCGGCCCGACGTAGTCGGCAAGCAACCGAGAAGCGTCGGACAAGCCGTTGAGCGAAAACTCCCCTTTCATTTCGCGAGCGACATCGTAGTGGGCTCGCTCCTTGGCCGCGGTAAGCGCGTATTGAATCCGATCGACAAACGATGGCGCGATCAACACTGCCAACAACAATCCAAATATCCACAACAACCGGCGAAGTCGGTGGAGTTCCTGCTGTGTCGCAACCGTGTCCGGCGTATCCGCCTGAATTTCTGGCTGGGCTGCGGGGGTCAGAGAAGGGGATTCGGGGACATTTGCCATGGAACTTGAGTCTTCGTGTATCATCATGTTCCTCACTGATCTCCGTCGGGCGCCACTGCCGTTGCATTCGTTGCATTGCCCATGGCTGCTGAAGTGCTACCCCTGATTATACAGTGTTTTCGTTTTCCTCGCTCGATCTCAAGTCCTCGACTTTTTACGAAAAATCGAACAAAGCCCGTCCATGCCCTCAAACTACTTCCCTGCACCTGCCGATTCCACGCCGGATGGATTGGTTGCTGTCGGTGGCGACCTCGCGCCTGAGCGGTTGCTCGATGCCTACCGTCATGGAATATTCCCCTGGCCAGTGGATGACGAAGAGGAAATGCTTTGGTGGTCGCCAGACCCTCGGGCCATCCTACCACTCAACGGGCTGCACATTTCTCGCCGTTTGCGACGGACACTTCGGTCTGGCAAATTTGAAGTGACCTGCAACCAGGCTTTTGCTGAAGTGCTACACGGCTGTGCGACAGGTCCAGGCCGCGAGGGTGGGACTTGGTTGACAGGCGAAATGATTCGAGCGTACTGCCATCTCCACGAGTTGGGTCATGCTCACAGTGTCGAAACCTGGCACCAGGGGCGACTGGTAGGCGGCACGTACGGCGTGGCGATTGGTGGACTGTTCGCCGCGGAGAGCATGTTCTACCAAGTGCGCGATGCCTCGAAGGTCGCGCTAGTGAACTTGGTTACACATCTGCTTGAGCAGCGTTTTGAGCTGCTGGACGTCCAACAATGGACACCGCATACCGGGAGGCTGGGAGTGGTCGAGATTTCGCGAGACGAATATCTCCTCCAATTGGCAAAAGCTGTCGAGCAACCCGTGATGTTTGGCACGCTGTCAACTCAGAATCAGCTGTAAATCCTCTGCCGTGAGATTACGGATCAGGCTCTCGTCGGCGGTGATGATCGCGTTGGCCAGGTCGCGTTTGCTCTTTTGCAGTTCCAGCACTTTTTCTTCAACCGTATTGCGTGCAATGATGCGATAGGCGAACACTTGCTGTGTCTGTCCGATGCGGTGGGTGCGGTCGATGGCCTGCGCCTCAACGGCTGGGTTCCACCACGGGTCGAGAATGAATACGTAGTCAGCCGCCGTGAGATTCAATCCCGACCCTCCCGCTTTCAGACTGATCAAGAACAAGGGGCAAGCTTCGTCGTTCTGAAAACGATCCACTTTTTGCTTGCGTTTCCGCGTACGTCCGTCGAGATACTCATACTGAACTCCCTCCTTGTCGAGTCGAGTGCGTACGATGGAGAGCAGACTGGTGAACTGCGAAAATACAAGGGCCTTGTGTCCCTCGGCCACGACTTCACGAACTTGTTGGAGCAACGTTTCTAGCTTCGCGCTCGATTGGTCGACTTTCTTCTTATCAACCAATCCCGCATGGCAGGCCGCTTGTCGCAGTCGCAAGAGTGCTTCGAGCACGTGTATTTTCGACTGCTTGAGGCCACGCTGATCGATCTTCTTTGCGAGTTTATCACGATAGTAGTTTCGCAGTTCGTCGTACGCCTTGCGGTCTTTGGGCAGCAGATCGCAGTAGAGCGTTTGTTCCGTCTTTTCCGGCAACTCGGTCAGCACTTGTTGCTTGGTGCGTCGCAACATGAACGGTGCCACTGCCCGCGACAAATCGCTGAGGGAATCACTCTCTCCCGGCTTCGCCGATTTGCACAGCGAAGCAAACGACGCAGAACGGCCGAGCATCCCTGGATTCAAGAATTCGAACAGCGACCAAAGCTCTCCCAGGTGGTTTTCGATCGGTGTGCCAGTCAGGGCAAGTCGATGATCGGCCTGCAACAACTGGCACGCCTTGGCGGATTGGCTCTTGGCGTTTTTGATGGCCTGCGACTCGTCGAGAATCGCGTAGTCAAAACGTTGCTCTTTGAACTCCGCAATGTCGCGTCGCAGTGTGCCGTAGGTCGTGACAACCAGATGGTAGTCGTCCCAATTCCCAACGCGCTCCCGGCGTTCTAGTCCCGTGTAGTCAGCGACTCGCAACTTCGGAGTAAACCGTTGAGCCTCGTCGATCCAGTTGAAGACCACACTCTTGGGCACGACGACCAGCGAAGGGTACCGCGATTCCTCTTTTTTCAAGCGCCGCTTGCGCCGGTGCTCCAGCAAGGCGAGGACTTGCACCGTCTTGCCGAGCCCCATATCGTCGGCCAAACAACCGCCCAGTCCAAGCGACTGTAAGAATTGAAACCAGCCTAGGCCGTCTTGCTGATAGTCACGGAGTTGGCCTTGGAACGTTTTGGGAGCGTCTTTCGCTTTGACTCCGTCGAACGAAGCCAAACGCTCGCGAAATTGGCGGAACTTGCGATCGATTTTCAAGTCGTCTTGCTCGGCCAGCATCGCGTCGAGCATCAACGCCTGTGAAGGCTTGAAGCGAACCGTGCCCTCTTCAGTTTCTCCCAAATCCGCCAGGTGCGCATAGCGATCCAGCCACTGTTCGGGCAAAATGCCTCGCGAACCATCGCCTAGCTCGATGTACTTTTCCCCCTTGCGAACCGCGGTGAGGAGTTCGGGCAGCTTAGCTTCGACGCCGTCGAAATCGATGGTCGCGTCCAGCTCGAACCAGTCGATGTTCGATTGCACTTCGATCTTGAACTCGCCCGAGGAGCGGAACAGTTTCCCTTCCGCTTCAACATGCCAGCCTTTGGCTGACAAGGTGTCAACGATGTCCGAGAGTTGTGAACGACGCAGTTCGACATCGTCTGACGCCTCCGCGTAATAGCCACTGCTTGGCTGCACTCCCGAGTCTCGTAGTTCCGACAAGCGGGTCGTTTCCGCTTCGCGATTGCGAACCCGGACCTTGGTCTCACCATTCTCCGATTCGACGAGGCCACTTTGCGTGTCCTCCACAGGGATCTCGTGTTTGCCATACCGAAAAGTTACCGAGGCATAGAGCTTTTGTTTCCCTGAAGTCGAATGGACTTCCGGAGCGCGGATCTTCAAGCAAGGCTGAGGCGGCTCACGTACCTCTGGACACTCAAGGTTCTCAGGCAATTTTAGTGGCGGCAGCTGGGGCGACGACCACAGTTGCTGGAGAAATTGATCCCGATCGTGATAGGGAATTTCCACCGAACCGGAAGCTTGAAAGAGCGCAATCAGCCAATTAAATACGTTGTCTGGCGCGTCCAATCTTGCGAGCTTGTCGTCCATCAACAACAACCCCGTCGGCGTTGGCATCACCGCGTCAAACAGTGGACGCGACTGTTTGCCGCGATGATAATGGCCCGAGAGGGTCCACTTTTTCTTCTTGTCATCAGTGGCCAGTTCAAGTCGGAACTGCCAGGCTGGGCCATTATCCCAAGACAGCGATTTCGCTTCCTCCGTCGGCAGCGAGCTATCGAGTTGCCAAACAAATCGACCCGTCGCCGCCAAGCGCGGGAGTAGAGTTTCGTACAGCATCTTCGGCACGGCCGCGCTGTCGGAATCGGAGTCATAGGATTGGTATCGATAACCGAAGTCCATCGAGAACAACGGCTCGACTGGAAACTCGGCAAGCAGAGAAAGCAACTCCTCATCCGAGGGATCGGTGAACGAAGGAATCTCGCGCGATTCGACGCTCAATTTCTTGAACTTGCCGAAATCGCCGTTTTTCTTGGTTTCGCGTTGAAAGAACTCGACCACCAACTCATGGTGTCGCGCGCATTGGGTAACATCCAGCACATACCAGGCTTCGCGCTGTTTGCCGAGCAGTGTCTTTTCCAAGCCATACAGGTCTTCATCTGAAGAAAGGCTTTGCAGAGCGCTTCCTAGCACGAGCTGCCAATTGGGAGTCGCTGGTTTTTTGGTCGGGCGACCAGCATTCGACTTTTTCTTTGATTTGGTTCTGCTGCCAGCCTGAGCAGAAGTCGTAAAGGAAGATTTGCTGCCGAAGGCCATGTCATCAGCTTCGACCACTTCCAATCGACGACGTCCCGGTACCTGTTTCGCGACCCCGACTCGGTCCATCTCGAGCAGCGTCGCCCAGAGATGCTTGCAGAACCAACCATCCGCAAACCGTGGACAACTGCAATCAACGCCCAGTAGACCCTCGCGGGCGTCGCTCCAGTCTATCGAAACATGGTAATAGGTGTCGTAGGAACCCTCTACCCGAGCCACCAAACCATTGTGATGGGCCTCTCCCAACGCAACCATGCTGTCGAGAAAGTAACTTCTCCCACGCGACATGTCACCGGGTTCAAAATCAGAACGACAGCGTTCCGTCAACTTCATGGAAATGCCTCCTTGTCGGGCGCAACCTTGCTTTTAACCAACTGCTAAGATACTCCATCTACGCGACTGCAGAAAAGCTGGTTTGCGATAGATTAGGAGCAGCCACAGCGAACCCGAAGGAAATACCCGCGCAGTCGACTAAGCTTCGCTAAACGATCAATGGTCGCAGCACCTGATAGCTGATCTGGAGCGACTTGACTCGCCGCTCGACAGAGCCCTCGAAGGCTTCGTCTTCGACCTCGACGCACACGGGGCCATCGTAGCCAGCGTCGGTCAGTGCACCGACAAACTTGCCCCAGTCAATATCACCCAATCCGGGGATCTTCGCGGTACTGCGTTCCATCGGCGGTACGAGTGAGCCAGTGTCGTTGAGTTTTTCCCGATCAACGCGCATATCTTTGGCATGTGCATGAAAAATCTTCGGGCCAAACTCACGAATCGGCGCGATCGGGTCCATGAGTTGCATTTGCAAATGCGAAGGGTCGTAGTTCAAGCCAAAATGGTCCGATGGAATCGCCTCGAACATTCGCCGCCAAATCGCCGGCGTGCGTGCCAGGTTAAGGCCGAATGGCCATGTCTCCGCGAACAACATGGGACAATTTTCGATGCCGATGCGAATATTCTTCGATTCCGCATGGCGAATAAAATCGGGCCAGACTTCCGTGAATTTCTGGAAATTGTCCTCCAGGGGCAGTTGATAATTCGCACCGATGAAGGAGTTGACCGTCGTGAGGCCGAGTTTCGCTGCAGCGTCGATTACCTTGGGCAAATGTTCGCATGCCGCCTTGGCTTGGTCAGCTTCGGCAGACAAGGGAATTGAATAGTACCCCAGCGCCGAAATCCCGACGCCATGTTTCTCGCACAAGCTGTTCACATCATCCGCTTGCGATTGCGAGAACTCGGTGACATCCAGATGCATCACCCCGCCATACTTGCGATCGGGTCCCCCCGGCGGCCAACACATCACCTCGACGCAGTCGTAACCAATCGCCGCGGCGTGTTTGAGAACTTCTTCAAGAGACAGGTCGCCAAAAATGGCGCTAACAAAACCGAGTTGCATGGCGGTGAAGTTGTTGTTGGGGGCGGCGAGGCGTAGCTCGCCGGCTAAGGGAGCAGAATGCATGTCAACAGCCGGCGAGCTACGTCTCGCCGCGCTCAAGCAGTTTACGCTTTCTCAAACGCTCGTTCCAGATCCCCCTGCAAATCTTCCAACGCTTCCAGCCCAACCGACAGCCGAATCAACCCGTCGGTAATGCCGTGCTTCGCGCGGTCGACGGGGTCGTAGCTGGCGTGCGACATCGAGGCGGGTTGTTCGATGAGTGATTCGACTGCGCCCAAACTCACGGCCAATTGAAATAGCTCGGTGGATTCGACAAAACGCTTCGCCGCTTCGTAGTCGCCTTTGAGCTCGAACGAGAGCATAGCGCCGAAACCGCCGTGCATTTGACACTTGGCGATGTTGTGGCCGGGGTGGGTGGCGAGGCCGGGGTAGAGAACGTGCTGGACTTGTTCGTGCGTGGCAAACCATGTCGCTAAATGCATAGCCGTAAGGCTTTGCTCGCGGACGCGGAGTTCTAGTGTTTTTAATCCTCGCGAGCAGAGAAATGCTTCCATGGGGCCCATGATCGCGCCGGTGGCATTTTGTACGAAGTAAAGTTCCTCAAACAGCTTCTTGTCACTCACAACCAACGCGCCGCCCATCAGATCGCTGTGGCCACCGAGGTACTTGGTTGCCGAGTGCATCACGATGTCCGCGCCCAACTCCAGCGGACGTGTCAACACGGGCGAAGCAAACGTGCTGTCGACGCCCAGCAACGCACCCTGCCGGTGGGCAATCTCCGCGCAGGCACTGATGTCGGTGATCGACATTCGCGGGTTGCCAGGGCTTTCGATCCACACCAACTTTGTGGCTGGGGTGATCGCGCCCTCCAGCTTGGCAAGATCGGTCGTGTCAGCGAGTGTCACGCTAAGGCCCGCGCGGTGGGTCACTTTGTGCAGCAGCCGGTAGGTACCACCATAGATGTCGCTGCCCGCGACCACATGGTCACCAGAATTGAACATCGCCATCACACAGTGCGTTGCTGCCATGCCGCTGGCGAATGCCAACGCACCGCAACCGCCTTCCAGCGACGCGAGAGTTGTTTCCAACGCCTTGCGGGTGGGGTTGCCGCTGCGGGAGTAGTCGAACTCGCCCCACTCGCCGGCACCGGGTTGGACAAATGTCGACGCGAGGTGCAATGGCCGCACCACCGCGCCTGTCTCGGTGCATTTTTCGTTACCGACGTGGATCGCGCGGGTGCGGAATTGCATGGGCTAGTTCTTTTCTCTTGCGAAATGCCTCACGCAAAGGCGCGAAGAGGCAAGGCGCGTTTAGAGTGCGAAAAATTGGAAAAAACTTTGTGCCTTCGCGACCTTGCATGAAATATTCGCTAGCTACTCAGGGCTTGGTCCAAGTCGGCTATGAGGTCGTCGGGGTTCTCGATACCACAGGACATGCGGATCATGTTGTCGTAGATGCCGTACTCGGCCCGTTGCTCGGGAGTGCATTCGTAGTAGCTCATCACCAGCGGCTGCTCGATCAGCGACTCCACTCCGCCCAGGCTTGGCGCGATGCGTGGTATCTTCACCGCGTCGACGATGTCCGCCGTGGCGCGCCAGTCGGCGTCTTTCACCAGAAACGTGACCAATCCGCCATAACCGCGCATCGTTTTCTTGGCGATCTCATGATGCGGATGCGACACCAAGCCAGGGTAGTACACGCGCTCAACCCGCGGATGCCCGTCCAAGAACTCCGCCACGCGTTGGCCATTTTCGTTGTGCCGATGCATGCGAAGCTCAAAAGTCTTCAATCCACGCGTCAGCAGGTAAACATTCTGCGGGCCATTGATGGCGCCCATGATGCCGCGCAGGTTACGGACCGATTCGAGTTTTTCTTTCGTCCCCACGACCACTCCCGCCAGCAAGTCGTTATGCCCACCGAGGTACTTGGTCGCAGAATGCAGCACGTAGTCCACCCCTGCTTCGATGGGCCGCAGGTTGTAGGGCGTGGCCAGTGTGGCGTCGATCAGTGTGTCGACATTGTGCCGACGGCCGATGTCGGCGAATCGATCAAGATCAACGCAGCTCAAATGCGGATTGGTTGGAGACTCGCTTACGAGCATCTTGGTGTGCGGCGTGATGGCGGCTTCCATTGCATCGTAGTCGCATGCGCGCACTTGCCTGGTGACCACGCCAAATCGCGAAAGGTGCTTGGTGCAAAATTCGCGACTGCGGTGATAACACTCGTCAAAAAAGATCACCTCGTCGCACGAGTTGAGCTTCGACATCAACAACCCCACCATCGCTGCCATGCCGCTGGAATAAAGCACAGCGTCTTCCCCGCCTTCGAGGGCTGCCAGCTTCTGCTCGACGATGCGCTCTCCCGGGTTGCCGTAGCGGCCGTATTCCTCTCGGGGTTGTTTCTGCTCGATAAAGTCGATAATCGATTGCGTGTCGGAGAACGTGTAGGTCGACGCGCAGAAGATCGGGTCGGTAATCGAGTCGCCCGGCTTTTGCCGTGCCTCCCCGGCGTGAACCGCCTTGGTCGAGACACTCTCGGAAAATTTTGGCAATGAATTGTGCTCTGACTTCGACATTTCGACGGTACTCATAACGTTTCCACCAGGAGTGAAGCAAACGCAAAAAACTGCAAGGCATGGCCGCCAGGCGACCAATCGCTCTCTGCGTGAGCAGACTGGCGCTCAATCGTGTTCGGACCAACGGCTTACGCGCATTAAAAAAACCGCATCTACTCTCGGTAAATGCGGCTTAAAATTGCCAGCTTACTGAATTGTCGTTGTCACTCTCTTCTGACAACTTGTTTGGCTCTTTAGCAGTTTCGGCTGCAAGCGGCCACAAATCCCGAGTTGCCTTAAGTTTACGTAAAGCGTCCTGAAGATGCAAGCAAGTTCTTGAATTTCTGTGCCGATTCCAAGGAAATGTTGCATCATGAGTTCCATCAGACACGCCGCTAGCAGCGCTACTGTTAATTTGAACTGGCCATAGAGCCGATGAAAATGAAGCCTCTGCTGGCCGATCTTGACCGCACTACGCAGAATTGGGACTATTCCCGCCCCCGTATTCTTCCCTCGTTCTACAGACCACCTTGGGTGTTGCCATGTCAGGTTGTTCCGACCGTGTTGTCTTGCGCTTTGTTTGCATCGCATTGGCGGCTTGCACAAGCTTTGCCGGTTGCCGTTCGCCCTACTACGCCGATCGCGGCGCAGGTGTTGGAGCGTTGGCCGGAGCGGGTGCCGGGGCACTGATTGGCGACGCGACTGGGGGCAACGCGGGGAGCGGCGCGCTGATTGGCGCTGGGCTGGGAGCCTTGACAGGCGCGGCTGTCGGCAGCGAGATGGACACACTCGCCGCACAAAACCGCGCGGAAATCGCCGCCCAAATGGGCCGCCAAGTGCAAGCCGGCGCCGCCAACGTACAAGAAGTGATCAACATGAGCCGCGCCGGCGTCGATCCGCGTCTCATTCAAAACTACGTGCGAACCTCAGGCGTTGCCGCCCCGCTCGCGGCGAGCGATGTCATTTACCTGCACCAACAGGGCGTCGCAACCGAGGTGATCCAAGTCATGCAGAATCCGCCCGTCCAAGCAGCAGGACCACCGCTGGTCGCTAGCCGCCCCCCCGTGATTGTCGAAGAACACTTCTACGGACCGCCACCGTGTGCGCATCCCCATTTCGGCTATCATCGCGGCTTTCACCGGCGTGGGCCACCTCGCACTAGCTTCGGGTTTTCGATCACGAAATGAATGGGAATGGCAGATAGATGATGTAAGATAGCAGATTGTGTGCTGCGCATCCTCTCACATCTTCAATCAACAATCTCATATCTTCCATTCACCATGCGTGCGGAAATCATTGCGATCGGCGACGAGCTCACCACCGGTCAGCGACTGGACACGAACAGCCAATGGCTGAGCCAACAGCTGACGGAAATGGGTTTCCACGTCGCGTTTCACACTACGGTCGCCGACGAGTTGGCTGACAATGTCACCGCTTTCCGCGCAGCTTTTGAACGCGCCGACGTAGTGATCGCCACAGGCGGATTGGGACCAACGGCCGATGATCTTACCCGCGAAGCAATAGCCGCAGCAACCGAGACAAAACTAGTGCGTGATGCCGCGTCGCTTGCCTATATCGAAAACCTCTTTGCGAGCCGGGGCCGCGAGATGCCAGAGCGGAACCAAGTGCAGGCAGACTTTCCCGAAGGGGCGCAACCCGTTCCCAACCCGCACGGAACGGCACCAGGGATTGAAATGTCGGTTCCCCGGGTTCAGCGAGAACCCTGCAACGTGTTCGCGCTCCCTGGAGTGCCTGCCGAGATGCACGAGATGTGGGAGGTGACCGTCGCGCCGAAACTCCTCGACTTGCGACCAGAGCCACGGGTCATCCGACATCGTCGCATCAAGTGCTTCGGCATTGGTGAAAGTGCCCTCGAAGCGATGCTGCCAGACTTGATTCGCCGCGACCGCGAACCGCGCGTGGGCATCACCGTCAGTGATGCGACGATCACGCTCCGCATCACTGCTGCTGCCGTAGACGAAACGACTTGCTTTGCGTCAATGGACCCTACGATTGCCACGATCCGCGAATCGCTTGGAGACTTGGTCTTCGGCGAAGAGGACGACGAGCTAGAGCACACGGTATTGCAGTTGCTCGGCCAGCAAGACCTGAATCTCTCGGTAGCAGAATGGGCCACCGAAGGGTTGGTTGCCGAATGGCTGGGCGAGCTTCAGCCCAAGGGCACAAGCTGGATTGCTGGGCTCGTGGTTGGTCCCGATCAGGCCGTGGGCAAAGAGGTTCCCCACAGCAGTGAGTTCGCGGTGAAAATCGCCGAGTCGGTTCGTCGCGAGTCGGGTTCGAACATTGGTTTGGGAATTGCCGCTTACCCGCCCAACTTGCAGGGAGCCGATGCCCACGTCTGCGCCGCGATCGCCACGCCAGAGCGGACTCGCAAGTTGCGTCTTCCCTGCGCAGCTCATCCGGCAATCGTCCGCAGCCGCACCGCGAAGCAGGCGCTCAACGCTCTGCGGCTCATGCTTACACGACCCTCTCAGTAGGCACGCGGCTATCGGACATCTTCGAGTAGGTTATATTGTTTCACATGACCAAACTCCGTCTTGCCGCCGCGGGTGTGAACACCACACCGCTTGCTTGGGACAATAATCGTCAGAACCTGCTCGCCGCGATGGACGCCGCGCGCGAGGCGGGCGTCAGCGTACTCTGCTTACCGGAACTCGCCATTTCAGGTTACGGTTGCGAGGATGCGTTTTTCGCCATCGGTGTGCAGCAGACGGCGCTCGAAATGCTCGCAGAAACTGTGCCTGCCACTCACGACTTAGTCACCACTCTAGGCTTGCCGCTGTTGGTAGACGGAGTGCTGTACAATTTGATTGCTGTCTGTTGCAATGGACAACTGCTGGGCTTCGTTGCTAAACAATTCCTGGCAGGCGATGGCATTCACTACGAACCCCGCTGGTTCAAGCCCTGGCCGCGAGGTAAGGTCAGCGAAGTTACCGTCGGTGGTAGTACTCACTCTGTCGGCGATTTGCTGTTCGATTGCGGTGGTGTGAAGATTGGCGTCGAGATTTGCCGCGACGCGTGGGTCGCAGACCGCCCGTTGAGCCGTTTGGCGGCGCGCGGAGCAGACATCGTACTCAACCCCAGCGCAAGCCATTTTGCGTTTGCCAAGCAGGAAATTCGCCGCGATTTTGTGCTCCGCGGGTCTCGTCAACACCACGTCAGCTACGCTTACTCCAACCTGCTCGGCAACGAATCGGGTCGGGCGATTTTCGACGGGGGGACGCTGCTTGCCAGCGAGGGGGAAATGCTCGCCGCAGGTCCACGGCTTTCCTTTGCGGATTGGGTGCTGGCAACGGGGGATGTGAACGTGGAGGCGACGCGAGAGCGCCGTGGAATTTCAAGCTCGGAGCAAGTCGACCTCGAAGCGCTCGGAGGAGAAACGATTAGCGCCGAATTTGATTTTCCCAAACGCCTTTCTCCTCGCAAACCGACCCAACCGCTACCCTGGGACACCTCGCCCCCGCCTAAAGCGGAAGAATTCGCCAGAGCGGTTCCCCTCGCGCTGTTCGATTACTTGCGCAAGAGTCGCGCCCGAGGTTTTGTCGTCTCGCTGAGCGGTGGGGCTGACTCCTCGGCCGTCGTGACAATGGTTTGGTTGATGGTGGAAATGGGCGTGGCCGAACTTGGTCTCGCGGGGTTTTTGCAAAAACTGAGCCACATTTCGCCACTAGCAGATGCTGAGGACAACCGAGCAATCGTACGCGAATTATTAACTTGCGTGTACCAAGCAACTCGAAATAGCGGTGAGGTGACACGCACCGCTGCAAGCACCGTTGCTGAATCGGTAGGGGCCGAGTTCATCGAGTGGAACGTCGACGCGCTCGTCGATGGCTACGTGGAAACAATCTCGAACGCCGTCGGACGTGAGTTGAATTGGAAACGGGATGATGTCGCGTTGCAAAACATTCAAGCCCGCGTCCGTGGGCCAGGGGCGTGGTTGCTGGCTAACTTGCGCGGCGCATTGCTGCTTGCCACAAGCAACCGCAGCGAAGCGGCAGTCGGTTACGCAACAATGGATGGCGACACTTGCGGAGGGCTCGCGCCGATCACTGGGATTGACAAGGCGTACTTGCTCGAGTGGCTGGAATGGATGGAGCAAACAGGCCCGCTGGCGGTGGGACCGCTGCAAGCACTTTCGGCAGTCAATGCTCAGCAACCCACCGCCGAACTTCGCCCGCCTACGGAAAAACAAACCGACGAAGGCGATCTCATGCCGTACTCGGTGTTGGACACTATCGAACGCGCCGCGATCCGCGACAAGCTCATGCCGGTCGAGGTGTGGAACGTAGTATGTGAAAACTACCACGATTACGATACCAAGCAGCTGGGCCAATGGGTCGAGCGATTCTTTCAACTGTGGTGCCGCAACCAGTGGAAGCGCGAACGGTACGCCCCGTCGTTTCACCTCGACGACGAAAATCTCGACCCCAAAACTTGGTGCCGCTTCCCAATATTGTCGGGAGGGTTTGAGCGAGAACTGGCGGAGCTGCGTGAGTTGCTTTGATTTGTTGACCGCTGAAAGCGTGAAGAAAAGTGCCGGAGAAATTCCGAGGATTTCCATCCGTGTCCAATCCGCGTCTTCCGCGAGTCTATTCTTTCAACATCCGCCAGCAACGGTGGATGCGTTTGTTGCGGAAATCCTCGGGGACGGTCTGCTTGCTGATTTCGCGGAGAGTGACTCCGGCAAGCGCTGCTTCGTCGAGTTTGAAACGTCGTGAGTTGGTTGAAAAGAAGATCACACCATTCCGGGCCATAGAGGCGATGACTTGCTGCAGCAGCGCCGCGTGATCGCGCTGGATATCCCAGTCCTCGTCGAGCCGTTTGCTGTTGGAGAAAGTGGGTGGATCGACGACGGCCACATCAAACAATTCATTCTTCTGCAAAGATTTGAGGAACTCGATCGCATCACTTCGCACCAAGCGATGCGACTCGCCTTTGAATCCGTTGAGTCGCAAATTGGCTTGCGTCCAGTCTTGGTAAGTGGCAGAAAGATCGACCGAGGTCGTCCTAGCTGCACCGCCAGCGGCGGCATACACGGTGAAAGCGCCGGTGTAAGCGAACAGGTTGAGAAAGTTCTTACCCTCAGCAAGATCGCGCACCATCGATCGGGTTTGGCGGTGGTCAAGAAATAAACCGGTGTCGAGATAGTCGGACAGGTTGACCTGAAACTTGAGGCCCCCCTCCTGCACGATGCGAACGGCCGCACGCTCGTCGACCCGTTCGTACTGCGAATCGCCCCGTTGTCGCGCCCTGTGCTTGAGAAACACGCTGTCGCCAGCCACTTCAAGCGTTTCCGCCGCGGTACGGACCATGAAGTCAAGCCAATCGGCGTGCTGAGCCGCAGTGCGCTCGTGGGGCCGCTCAAACTCGGCGATGTGCAGCGCGTCCTCGTAGCGGTCAACGACCAGCGGGATCTCGGGTATATCTCGTTCGTAAAGCCGAAAACAGGTTATCCCCCGCTTGGTCGGCCAGCGCCGCAAATGCCGGGCAACCTTCCGCAAACGGTTGGCGAACTCCTTGGCTTGGCGTTGTGCTTCTTCGCGCAAACCGCCGAAAGCTCGCGCCGGCGGCGCTTTCTTGGTTGGAGCTTCTCTTGAAATCTCAAGCGGAGTGGTTTCATCAGTCCGCTGCTCCACATAACCCTTCGGCGGTCGCGGCCCGTAATACTGGAAGTAGGTGCACTCAATTTGCGCGTTGAACAACTTACGACGGCGGTCGGCTTGCTGGCCGACAAGTTGCTCCAAATCTCCGCGTGCGGAGAGAATATAATGCGACCACGTGGGCAGGCGCCGCAAAACCTCTGGCAGCGTGCGATACAGCTGTTCGATTTCGCGTTCCTCGCCCAGCCGCAAGCCGTAGGGCGGGTTCATGATCGTACAGCCGTATTGTCGTTGCGAGCGCAACTCATCGAACGGACGTTGCTGGAAATGCACATCGTCGACCACACCCGCCTGCTCGGCGTGGAACCGTGCCAGTTTCAATGAGTCCGCTTCGATGTCGGTACCCATGGGCCGCTCAGGCAATGCGGGCAACTGCAAATCCGCTGCTTCCTCGCGCGCCTGCTGCCAGGGCTCTTCTGAGATGGCAGGCCAATGCTCCGCTGCGAATTGCCTCAGGCGGCCCGGCGCAAGCTTGCGGCCTAGCATTGCTGCTTCGATGACGATCGTGCCCGTGCCGCAAAATGGATCGATCAGTGGCCGGTCGGGTTTCCAGAAACTGAGTTGCACGAGCGCCGCCGCGAGCGTCTCGCGGATTTGCGCGGGGCCGGTCAAGGTGCGGTACCCTCGTTTCGCTAATCCATCGCCTGACGTATCAAGCGACAGCGAGGCTTGATCTTCGAGCAGTGCAATCTCCACAGGAACCGGAGCACCAGTTTCGGGGAGTTCGGCGACGCCATGCTTGGCTAGCAACCGCTCGACGATCGCTTTCTTAACCGTGCGTTGGCAAGCCGGCACGCTAGTGAGTTGCGACTTATGCGACCGACCACGAACCAAGATGGCGGCATCCGCAGCGATCCATTCCTCCCATGGCAAGTCGCGCGTCGTCTCGAACAGTGCGTCGAAATCAGCTGCTGGGAAATCCCCCAGTTGCAACAACACGCGGTCCGCCGACCGCAGCCATAAATTGGAGCGCGCGATGGCCGACAAATCTCCACGAAACCCAATCCGCCCCGGGCGCGTTACTTTTGCCTCATAACCAAGTGCCTTTAATTCGCGCACCACAATTGCTTCCAGGCCAAAAGCAGCGGTAGCAACGAGAGTGAACAAGGCGGAAGACAGAAGGAGGAAGGCGGAAGGGTGACGGCGAGTTACACTTCGCCGTAAGCGACATCATCGCACGCCTACCGCTCACTCGCTAGAGCCGACACGCCGGGCTGCCAGTGCAAAACCGCTTGTAACGTGTAATTCCCCCACCACGACTCACACGAAGCTCGACCAACGCACCGCACTTTTCGCAGAACTCCGGTTCTTCGGGCTCCGCACCGCGGTCGGCCACGTCTTGGCATTCGACGCAACGCTTGGCGTCGGGGAAAACCTCTACTCGTTCCGGCAAGATCGGCTTGTGGCAAACTTCGCAGACAATGGCCTGTTGCCAATCGCCATTGTCGTAGTCCTCGAGATCATCAGCTTCGCGAAGAGCGAGCCCCGCAAGTTGACAACTGTCGCAACTCAGCCGCGCAGCATTGGACGTAAGCAACTCACGGAGCATTACCTCAGGTGGATTCTTGGCGCGTTTCAACAGCCCCAGCTTGCGGAGCCGCCGCACGATTTCACTTTCGTTGCAAGTGGTCTGCCAACCGCAGTTGGGGCAAGTCAAAGTCGCGGTCGGCATCTTTACCACCTCCAACGGCGACTATTTGCTAGTCCACCTGCTTGATTGGCGGTGCTAGGTCGTCGAAGTTGGCTTCCACGCCACCACCGCCAAGTGTCACCGTGCCCGTGTTGTTCGTGCCGTTGGTGATCGTCTCGGTGCGATCCACAACGCCAAAGGTACCCGCCGTCTCGGTCAACAAATAGTCGTTGGCAAGGCCGCTGGCCGTGTTTCCGCGCAAATCAAGGTTTACAGTCGCCGCGACATTGTTCGACTCCATGCTAAAGGCTGTACCTGCGGCATTGGCAAAGCGGTTTTCGTCGAACGGAGCATTGCCGATTTGGTCGCCGATAGTGGCATTGAGTATGCGACTAGCGGTGACCAGGAAGCTCGCCGTGGCGTTGGCCCCATTGTTGTTCGTCCAATCATTACCGTCGTTCACCAAGAACTGAACATCACCACTGCCACTGTCGAGATTCGCCAGCACAGCGCTATTCGAGTCGGCAATAATCGTGTTACCCGTAAGCCGCACGTCGATCTCACCCGCGTTTGCGTTGGTGTTTAGCGTAAACCCAACCGTATCAGCTGCCACGACGTTCACGCTGCTGTCCTGTAGAGTGAAGTCGAGTTCGCCCGCGCCGTTGTCGTTGACCACCACACCGTTGCCGGAGCCAGCCACGGTGGTAATCTGCAGGTTGTTGAATGAAGTACTCGAGGCAGTCGCTTGATCATGGTTAACCAAGACAGCTGCCACGTTGTTAGAGGTTTCTACCGTGAGATTGTTGAAAGCCGAATCGGTAACTCCCGTGAGTATTACGGAGTTGTTCGCCGTGTTGATTGAACCGCCGTTGACGGTCACCCGCGCACCGGTGACGTTGTCGAGCGAGATGCCAGTGTCGGTGCCTGCCGTAACATCGACATCGGCGAACGTGAGACCCGAATTGATGGTCATATCTTCGATGGTCACACCACGTCCAGTATTTGCTCGTGCGTTGTTCGTGCCCGAGTTGCCAATGAGTGTGCCGCCGCCGGTGGCGGTGAACGCATCGCCAGATCCCGTCGCCGTGGCGGTTACTCCGTTGACACTGACCGTTGCCCCCGTGTTATTGGTGACAACCACAGCGTCGCCGTCCGTGGATTCCGCAGTCATATTGCTTAACACTACGGTGCCGTTGGTATTGCCGGTCACCGTTACCGCATTCGCAGTCGTTGTAGTGACATCGAAGTTGTCTAGCGTCACCGCGTCGGTTGCATCATTTAATCCTGTCACGTTCACACCTGCCGTCGTCGAATTGGCGATGGTAACGTTCGAGGCATTGAGCGATTCGACGTCATTGACATCGAAGGCCGTGTTCCCGGTCGAGTCGATGGTGTTCGTGCCGTTCACCGTGATATTACCAGCACCAGTTGCAGCAAAACCGTGGCCAGTGCCCGTGCTGCTCGAGTCAAGATCGGAGAAGGTAATCGTGCCGTCGGTATTGCCGTTCACGCTCACTGCATCGGCATTGATCGTATTGACATTGAGCCCGGTAAACGTCGCCGTCGAACCAGCTTGCTGGCCCGTAACATTGACACCTCCGTTCACACCGCCATTGGAGATCGTCACATTCGTGACAGCCACGTTGTTGGCATCGTTAACGTTAATCGCCGTGCCGGTGGTCGTCAGCGTACCACCGTCGCCGGCGTCAGTACCGCCGCCGATATTGACAGTTCCGTCCCCTGCGAGGTTCTGTAGGTTGATGCCGCCGCCATTGCTGGACACGTTAACCGTGTCAAACGTGACGTCGCCTGTCTCAATGGTCAAACCAGTGAGATTTAGTGCTTGACCGGTCCCCGTGACATCAATCGAGTTCGCATTGTTCGGGCTTGCCACGATGAGGCTACCACCGCCCGTGGCGACAAAGCCGTCGCCATTGTTGGTGTCAATATCCAGATCGAGGAAGGTTACCGTCGCACCAGGATTCGTAAGAATCTCAACCGCGTTGTTATCCCCCGTATCGAGGGTGAGAGCATCCGCAAAGGCGATCGTACCATCCATGTTGTTCTGAATCAGCACACCGCTGCCAGCGTCGTCTGCAGTGACGGTACCACTGAATAGAATGTTGTTGTCGCCATTACGGTTGGCGATGCTCACAGCGCGACCGCCACCTGAATTGTCAATGTTGGAGTTCACCGTTAACGTTGCGTTACCCGCTTGGAAATCGCCGGGGTCAGCTCCAGCGGGCGGATTATCGACCGCTGCCCCATCGTTGAAGAACGCGGTACCGATGCCCGTGTTGGCGATCATGCGCGTGTCGTCGGCGGAGCTAAACGTAGCCGTGCCATTGCCGCGAACGCTAACCGTATTGCCATTTTCGGCCGTCGCATTGAGATCATTAAACGTGAACGTCGAGTCTGCATCGTTGTTGAAGATGTTAACGGCCTGGCCCGTACCCGCGGCGGTCGCATCGGTTGCGCCCGAGACGAGGACGGTGGTCTCAGTATTGCCGCTGATTTCAATGGCATCTAACCCGTCATCGACGCGGATGTTGTTGGTGTTGGTAAGATTGATCGTCGAACCGGAGTTGTTCGTGATCGCGACACCATCGCTAAAGTCGCCGCTTTCGTCGGTGTCGTCATCGATCATGCCGGTATAGTCGACCGAACCGCCGGTGCGATTTTGCACAACAAGCGATTGGCCGGTGGTGTCGTTGATCGTTGCGGCCACGGCCACGGTATTGCTACCACCATTCACTTCTACACCGATGCCGGTGGCGTTGTTGATCGTGACCGTATTTTCCACAACTGCGGAACCACTGGTATTTGTGAGCAGGATACCGTTGGTCGTGCCGTCGATCAGCAAATTACCCAATTGCGGGGCTTGGAGTGCATCCAAAGGATCCGTCGCGATATCGTCGGGACTGGCCGAAATAGCCGTGCCGCTGTTGTTGATGGTGAAATTATTGACCGAGTTGTTGTCAGCTAAGGTGAACACATCCGCCCCGCCTGCATTGATGACTGCGCGAGCAAGCGTGGAGGAACCGTTATCCGGATCCGTCTCAGGCAAATTTACGATGCCCAATTCGTTGGTCGCGACGGTATGGGGAACGGGCAACCCGTCGGGGTCGGTCCCCTCACCCAGCAGCCGCTGATTGTCCTGCAGAGTCGCGAGGCCCGAAGCACCGTTGAAGGTTGAGTTCGAATGTACAAAGAGGATATCTCCCTCTTGGCTGTTCGCGGCGTTGAGAATGGCGTCGATGTCGGAGACTTCATCATAAGGATTCTCAAAGGTACCATCGCCGCCAGCGCCAGCCGTGCTATCGATGTGGACGACTCGAATCGTGTCGTTCGAGGTGGAGTCTGTTAGTGGATCGCCGATACCCCGCTCGGTGCGGCGGCTGGTCATCGCAATGAAGTTGTTACGTCGGACAGGTTCGCGGAAACGGTCGAGTATGGTACCGCAAGGGCCGTTGCATTTGTTCGTGCGGCCGATGAACCACGTTGCGCCAAACATCACGTTGGTCGAGTACAAATTATCGTCGGTTACTTGCAGCGAGAGCGCGAGATCAGGCACAGCATAGCCACGCACACCAGCTCGGTAGCCGGTGGTGCTCACGCCACTACCATTCAGATGGTACGTGCCGAAGAAACCCCATGCCTCCAAGTCGTTGATCCGCTTAGAAAATTCGCTGTCCACCACGGTGAGAGCGACATCGGTGTTGAATACCTCGGTTGCACCGAAGATGTTGTTGCCTAAGAAGAATGGCGTACCCGTGCCACTGAGCACGGGATCACTGGTCTGCGATCTTTCGAGCGGAAAGTATCCACTGATGCGAGAGTCATACGACTCGCCTAACGATTCCAGACTAAATCCGAGCTGGGTGAAAAAGTTGTCGTTCGTGGAGCTCTGTCCATCCGTCCAAAAACTCGCACCTAAAATGCGCTCGGGATCGAAACTCATGCCGGTCATCGTGAGCTGTCGATAGCCAACGCCCAAATTGAAACCGCCGCCAAAGTCATCGCTGAGCGTGCCCTGGCCGTCGACAAAGACGGTCGCGCCGTCCATGTTCCAGACCTTCATACCGCCTAGCGAGAACACATCGTCCTGCGTGCCATAGCCGCGGGTGTTGTAGTTGAACCGCAGCACATGGCCGAGCTTTTGGTTGAAAAAGCTGCCAGACTGATAGTTTGCGGGCACAACGCCATCGCTCAGCGCGAGAGTGAGAGGCGGCACGCCCACATGGAACGCGATCGCCAGCACGGCAAACCATAACACCTTCGGTAGGAGGCAGTTTGATGTCCTCATCCGATACATCTCCTGTCTGTAGCCCCAAGCTGCGAACATGCATGCAGCGCGCGAACGGTAAGCCGCGACGGCAATGCCCGAGGACATGCCTAACGGTCCCGCAACGCGAACGTGCCCCTGCAACGATCACATTTCGAAACTAGACTGCTTGAAAAGATTGGTAGAAGAGTGCCTCAAAAAAGCGAGGCGGCGGGATGGTAGGAGCAGTCCCCCGCCGTGACAAGAGCAGTTTGCAGAAATGCAGAGATATTTTTGAGCCTGCTTTAGCGTCGTCTGCCAAGACAAAGACCCACACGAGGCACACTCCGCCAGGCTTCTCGTCTTAGCAGACAGCGCTAACGATGCGTTCAACAGTTTAAGACGCTCGTGTCACCGCATTTTGCTCGGCTTCATGACGTAGATCAGCACCAACGCTCCCAGCGCTAGCACCAGTGCCGGTGGTTCGGGTACAGCGAGTGCTTGCAATGCAGCAGGCTGTGAGGTCTGAGAGACTATGCTGGTGCTGGTCAACGGCTGGGCAATTCCCCCAGACGCTGCCAATGCTGCCAGATCTTCCTGCCGCTGCAGATTCTCGGCCGCTTCCTGCAAAGCGTCCTCGAGGACGAATGCGCGCTCAACATAGACGATTCTGTTGTCCCGAATCACGGGGATGTTGCTAGAAGCTAAGCTACCCCCCTCCAAACTTGTCTGTGGTAGGCCCATGATGAGATCAACCGTCGCCATATTTTGAATTTCTGCAAATGGCACGAAACCCTGGGCATCTAGCGAGGTTGAGTTGTCGCCTAGATTGACAAAGAAACTGCTCGAACCCGAGTTCGGTTGACCCGATTGCAGAGCCAGCGTCACGGTGCCTCTAGTGTTGTTAAGGTTCGTCACATCGAAGTCCACATTGCCGTCGTTGTCGGAGTCCACCGTGACATTACCGAAACCCTGCACCTCAGGGAAATCAAACTCTTCCGGTAGCAGCAGGGACTCCAAACCAAAACCGCCCAACTGCAGAACAAAATCATCCGAGCGATCATTCGCTTCAATCCCATCGTCGGCCCGATTGACGACAATGTTATTGTATTGCCCCGAGATCACGTGAGCCAACAGGTTGTTAACGTGCCCATTCAGGTCGTCATTCTCCATCGGATTCAGCACCATATCGAAGGTACCCACGTTCGTGTCGAACCGCACAGTCTGGGCAGAGACCGGAGCCAGGAGAAGCCCGCTAAGGGCGACTGCAAAACCAATTCGGGAAAGCATAAAAGTACTCGCAGAGTAGATCGTCGTGGAGAAATGCTGGACTATTCCGATAACTCCACCCTATTCAGGCGTTGCGGAATCGTCAAGAAATTGCATCAGGCGGTGCTACAATCGTCACAGCCGTTATGTGTCGTGTGTCGGAATCGCCACGACCCGGTTGAAGTGCAACTGCACCTCGCCCGACACCACGCGCCGCACCCCCTCAACCAGACACTTCGGCTCGTTTTCAGATTGACCGCGCTGGATGATTTCTTTCAACCCAGTCCCTGGCGAAACGCTGAAGGTCGACTGGTTGATCGTCTGATTGCCCGCGTCAAGTTCCGGCACGATGAAGTGACACGTTGCTCCGTAGGTCAACATCCGCACGGCGTGCGCATCATGGTAGGGCCGCATGCCGGGGAAGCTGGGGAGCAAGCCGTGGTGCAAGTTGATGATCCGCCCGCCGGCGTATTTCCACACGCTCGACGGCGGCAAGATGCGCATGTAGCGCGCTAGCACGATGTAGTCCACGCGCTGCTCGTCGCAAATTTCGATCAGCCGTTCGTCGTCGGCATTGCCGGACGCGTCACCGATCTGAAACCACGGCACATCAAACTCTTCGGCCAAAGACCGGCATGCGTCGCGATTACCAATCATTACGGCCACGTCAGCGTCGATCGTACCCTCGCGTACCGCTTGCAGCACGGCGCGTGGCGTTTCCTTGCGATAGGTTGCGCATAGAGCAATGCGTGGCTTCGCTTCACCGGTCGGATGAAACCAAGTGCGAATCGACAGGCCCGTCCGAGCGCTAATTTCTTGGATGGCCCGTTCCAGCTCGGTAATTTTAGCGGGATCGAGGACGGCACGTGTCAGCATCGAGAACACAGATTCCTGGTCATGGTCGAACATCTGAATCTCAGCGATGTTCGCCCCCAGTTCGGTGACACAATGCACAATCGGATCGGCCAACCCACGATTGTCAGGCCCCACGGCAGTAATAACGAGTTGCATGTTAGGCTAGAGGCTTCAGGCTGGAGGATGTAGACTAATCGACCGCGTCGCGGTTCCGAGCTTGACTACACTCTACAGCCTTCAGCCCCACGTCTCAACATGACCAACCTTGACCAATTTGAAAGTGAGTTCCGCGCCGCCACGCGATCGCCTTTTGAATACTCTCCGCTGGGGCTCAGTCGGGGGTTGCTAATCACGGACTTGAACTCCCCCGAGCCGCAACTGCTCGAAAACCTGCGCAGGTTCTTGGGCGTGGGCCGCGATGGCGAGCCAATCGAGTTGGAGCATGTGTCCATTGATGCAACCTGCAACGTTCGCGAGTTGCTGGCAATCGTCGCCGAGAAAAAAGCAGAGTTGCTCGTCACCTATCGCAACTTGCACTCCGACGCTTGGAGCTGGCCGCACAGTCTGGGCGACGCAGTCGACGTGCTGACACAGATTACTGATGTCCCGGTGCTGCTGGTTCCCAATCCGCGTGAAGACCCCGATTATGCAGAGAACATGCAGAACACCGACGTGGTGATGGCGATCACCGACCACCTAGCCGGCGATCATCGCTTGGTGAACTACGCGGTCGCCCTAACCCAACCTGGTGGTAAGTTGATTCTTTCGCATGTCGAGGACGACGCGACCATGCTGCGCACCATAGACGCGATCTCAAAGATCCCCTCGATTGATACCGAGACCGTTGCCGAGCAGTTACCCAAGCAGCTGCTCAAGGACCCGCTCGACTACGCGGCTTCGTGTCAGGAAGTTCTCAACAAGGCGAATGTCGATGTCAGCGTCGAATACTCCGTCACCCTCGGCCACCAACTGCGCGACCATTTGCAATTGATCGATGAGCACGAGGTCGATCTACTCGTCCTGAACACCAAAGACGAAGACCAACTCGCCATGCACGGTTTGGCTTACCCGTTGGCAGTAGAATTAAGGAAGACGCCGCTGTTAATGCTGTAACTGAGCTAGAAGCCTTTAGATTTTAGTAGAGAGAGTTTTCCGATCACTATGGAAGCGTTAAACACACTCCTTGTCGCCGAAGCGCAGGTCTCGACTGGCGTGCGTCTGCTCTTTGCCACGTTGCTTGCCGGGTTGATCCTTAGCCTGGCCTTCGAGGAAAAGCTCCACGCGAAGAAGTCGGTCATCGCTGGCGTCTTTGCTGCGGTGTGCCTGTTGCTGGGCTCTGCCTTTCATTTGCTCCCTGTCGAAGAAATCGTTGTCGGCAGCCACCCAGTCCAAGACGTCGCCGCCGACATTGCCTCCCAAACTGGCCATGGCGAAGCAGAACTGCACGAGGGCGGTCACGAGATCAACATGCCGGTCTACATCCCAGCGATTGACTGGAGCGTGATCGTCATCCTGCTCGGTTCAAGTGTTTTCGTCGATGTGATCTCGCGGTCGGGGCTGTTCAAGTGGCTGGCAATCAAGGTGACCAAGCTCTCGCGCGGCGACCCGTTGCTGCTGCTCTGTTACTACGGGGTGATGACGGTCGTTTTCTCCGCAATGCTGAACAACGTGACCGCGATGGTCATCGTCGGCTCGCTCACCGCCGTGTCGCTCGACAAGCTCAAACAGAAAGACCAACTGCTGGGTTTCCTCCTCACTGAAGGACTGCTCACCAACATTGGCGGGCTGCTAACGCTGATCAGCAGCGTGCCGAACATCATCGTCGGTACCGCGGCGGGGATTAGCTTTGTTGATTTCTTCATCTACAGCGTGGCTTACGTGGTGGTTGCTACGGCGGCCACTCTGTGGCTCGCGGCCAAGCTGTTTGGCATCGGTCGCCTGAAGAATTCCGCCGAGCGCGCGACCGCTGCCGAGATGGTCGACAGCTTCGACGAAAATGACGGTATCGAGAGCCGTGGCTTCTTCTGGTTTGGTGCCGTAATGACGGTGCTCTTCATCCTCACGATCGCCACCACCAGCGTGCTTCCCTGGGTGAGCGACCTCGGCATGGGGTTTGTCGCGATGGCGTTTGCCGTGGTGGCACTGATTCGCTACAAGTCCGAAGCCGATCAGATTTATCGCATTGTTGACTGGGATCTGCTCGGATTCTTCGCAGGATTGTTCGTCGTTATTTACGTCATGGAATACGCCGGCGTGCTTGAAGCGCTCGGCGGCGCGCTGGCCATGCTCATCGAGCTGGGCCCCAAGCTGGGTGCCGCGTCTCTGTTGGTCGCCTCAGCCGTTTGCAGCAGCGTGACCGACAACATCCCGCTAGCCGCGATGCTGGCAAAAATCCTCGCCGCACTGCAAATCCCCAGCGAATCGCCTCTGTGGTGGTCTGTCATCTTGGGTGCCAACCTCGGCGGCAACATCACCCCCATCGGATCCGCATCAACCTTGGTCGCCGTTACGGTGATGCACAAGCACAAAGTGCCCATTTCTTTTATCCGCTTCGTCAAACTGGCACTGCCATTCGCGGCGATTCAAATCGTTCTGGCGGTGGTCTATCTGCTGCTGACCAAGTGAGCCATCCAACCGCTACAACCGCACCCCTTGCGGTTTGCCCCCCCGCGTTCTGAGACCTACTCTTGCGCAACGGAAAGTTTCTCGCAGACGAGGAATCCGCGCACTCATCGTGACTCGACCGTAGAAGAGCAGAGTATGACCACTCAGAACACCGACCCCGCAACTCCGACCCAACAGCCACCAGCCGAAGGTGGAGCCGACTTAGAATCGCTCCTCAGTCGCATCAATCAATTGGCCAAGGGCGATGACCCCGCCGCCGGAGAATCTGCTCCCACCGCGGCTCGCGAACCAAAACCGGTTGGTCCCGCCATCCCCCAGCCTCCGGTGTCGCTCAAACAACCGATCGCCAAACTCGCTGAGAAAGAAGCCCACCCCGCATTCAAGACCCAAGAATCGGGCGAGAATGCAAAACATGTCAACCAGTGGCAACCCCCTGAGCCAACCTGCCTCGAGCAGGCTGGAGTGAGCGAGGGGCAGCTGGAGCACCTGGTACTGCGTTGCCTGGCTGCTGTGGGCGATTTGTCGGGACGCCAGCTCTCGGAGCAACACGCCCTGCCCTTCGGCCTAGTCGAACCCGTATTGGCCGATTTGAAGCAAGCACAGCTCGTCGCTTTCCGCGGCTCGGCGCCGATGAACGACTACGTGTATCAACTCACCGATATGGGCCGCGAAAGTGCCAAGAAGCTGGCGGAACTATGCAGCTATTTCGGCGCCGCCCCCGTGCCACTGGAAGCGTATCTCGAAAGCGTAGCGGAACAAACGCTAACGAATATGCATCCGACCGTGAAAGACCTGGAAAAGGCGTTCTCCGACCTGTTAGTCAATCAAAAAATGCTGCGTCGTCTAGGCCCAGCAGTGAACTCGGGGCGTGGATTGTTTCTGTTCGGCGCTCCGGGCAACGGCAAAACGAGCATCGCGGAGCGTGTGACGCAAGCGTTCGGCGACACGGTTTGGATTCCGCGAGCAATTGGCATCGATGGCGAAATCATGCGCGTGTTCGATCCGGGGCTGCACGAAGAGATCCCCATGGAACAAGCTGGCGGACCGCTCAGCACGAGTGCAGTCGACAAACGTTGGGTGCAAATCGTGCGGCCCACGATTGTCGTCGGTGGCGAACTCACGATGGATGGACTCGAGGTTCAACCCAGTACTGGCAACAACGTAAGCGAAGCTCCGCTGCAAATGAAAAGCAATTGCGGCACCCTCGTGATCGACGACTTCGGCCGTCAGCGCATGACGACCGACGAGCTACTGAACCGTTGGATCGTACCGTTGGAAAAACGCTACGATTTTTTGCGGCTCGTGAACGGCAAGAAGATTCAAGTGCCGTTTGATCAATTGATCATCTTCTCGACGAACCTCGAGCCCAAAGACCTGGTCGATGACGCCTTCCTGCGTCGTATTCCCTACAAGATCGAAGTACCCGACCCCAGCGAGGAAGAGTTTCGCAAGCTGTTTACGATCATGGCACCGATCGTCGGCATGGAGTTCGATCAAGAGTCGCTCGACTACCTGATCGAGACACACTACAAGCCGATCAAACGCCCGTTCCGATGTTGCCAACCGCGCGACCTGCTGCTTCAAATCCGCAACTACTGCCATTACCTCGATGTCCCGCCCCTGATGTGCAAAGAGTATTTCGACTATGCGGTCGAGAACTATTTTGCCATCATGTAAGCGTGTGGAGGTGGTGAGTGAAGTAACTCGAGAGCCGCGATGCTACGTATCGCCGGAGCGGATTCAGCGTGCAATTGCGGGCGAGGCAAAAATTTGGCAAGTACGTCATCGAGCGACGGCTCGGCGAGGGGGGGTTTGCCACGGTCTACCAAGCCCGCGACACCATCGAGGGAATTCGAGTCGCGCTGAAGATTCCGCACGCCCACCTGGTGAGCAGCGAATCGCTCGACATGTTTCGGCAGGAAGTACGGCTCGTCGCGGCGCTGGACCACCCCAACATCTTGCCGCTGAAGTACGCCGACTACATCGAAGGGCACTTCGTCGTGGTCACTGCCCTTGGCCAAGAATCCTTGGAAGACCGACTGTCGCGGCGACTCTCAACCAAGCTAGCGCTCGATTTTGCGGAACAGTTGCTGGAAGCGGTCACGTGCGCACACGATTCTTCCATTGTCCACTGCGATATCAAGCCCGACAATTTACTCCTGTTCCCAGACAACTTGCTACGGCTTACGGATTTTGGCATCGCGCGAGTTGCGTATCGTACACTGCAAGGTACTGGGTCCGGCACGCTGGGTTACATTGCCCCCGAGCAAGCGTTGGGTAAACCCTCAGTGCGGTCCGATGTCTTCTCGACAGGCGTAGTCATCCACGAAATGCTCACCGGAGAAGTGCCCGAGTGGCCTTTCACTTGGCCACCACCGGGCTACGACCGCTTGCGTAGCAAGGTGCACCCCGAGTTGATCCAGGTTCTCCGCAAGAGTATGGATGTCACAGCGAGCAAGCGATACACCAATGCGGGCAAGATGCTGGAGGCATTTTCGCGAATCCGCAATCCTGCCAAAGCGCCGCAAAAAAACCAGCGGTCAAGAAAAAAAGTCGCGAGCAAGACATGGCGGACTCTGTGCTGGCGTGAATTTCGCCGACAGTTTGGCCAGCAATTGGAAACCAAGTACGAGTGCACCAAGTGTCAGGGGCCTGTCTCCGAGGCGATGCACTGCTGCCCTTGGTGTGGTAAAGAGCGACTCAAGCATAATGCTGAGACGACGTTTCCGCTCTGCTGCCCGCGGTGCTATCGCGGAGTCAAGTCCGATTGGCTGTACTGTGGTTGGTGCTTCGGTCCCGGTTTTGAACCCAGCACCACGCGGGAACTCACTGACAAACGCTACTCAGGCAAATGCACCAACTCGAAATGCAGTCGCAAGATTTTGATGCCGTTTATGCGATACTGCGTATGGTGCAAGCAAAAAGTGAAGAAGGCTTGGAAAATTGCTGGCACAACGGAGCGATGTCCCTCCTGCTCCTGGGGAGTTGCCGCTGACTATTGGTCCTACTGCCCGTGGTGCGCGAAAAAACTGGCGGGGGCCCAACGATGAGCCAAACCTTAGACGCAGTCCACAAAATGCTTTTGACCACCGATATGAATGAGGTTTGCGAGACTTCTTTTCTCGACGGCAAGTTGGCCTACTTCACCCATCGCTCCCCGGACAAAGAGACAGTCAACGAGGACGCGATCGGAATTTTTTCTGTCTCAGACAGCCAAGGGGTACTCGTCGTCGCAGACGGTTGCGGCGGGATGCAGGGTGGCGAAATCGCCGCCGAGACCGTGGTTCGTGAGATCCAACGCAAGCTCTCGAAGTGGAACCCTCAAGATTCCCTGCGAGGCGCCGTACTCGACGGACTCGAACTAGCCAACGAAGCCATCCTTGCCTTGGGAAAAGGGTCGGCCACGACAGTGGTGGTCGCCATTCTCGAGGACAGGAAGGTTCGCACGATCCACGCCGGTGATTCGCAAGTGCTACTGGTCGGCGGCCGCGGGAAGCTCAAGCTGCAAACGGTCTCGCACTCGCCAGTCGGCTACGGCGTCGAAGCCGGTCTGATCGACGAAGACCAGGCCATCGAACACGAAGACCGCCATATTGTCTCCAACATCGTGGGTGCCGAAAGCACTCATTTCGAAATCGGCTCACGCCGACCGATGGCACAACGAGACACGTTGCTCCTCGGCAGCGATGGCGTGTTCGATAATTTTCTCGAAGAGGAACTCACGCGACTGACAAGAATCGGCACTGTCGAACACGCCGCCGAGGAAATCATCTCCACCGCCCGCTACCGCATGGTACATGAAGAACCCGACGTACCTAGCAAGGCAGACGATATTTCGCTGCTGCTGTTTCGGCGGTAAGAGAACCACAGTCGATTCTTAGCAAACCTCACCTTACTACGTTCTACGGTGTGCCCTGGCGAGAGTTTGCTTAGCTGGAAAAGACGAGCTTTGGATGGCTCTCCCATTTTGCCGCCAACCGCGTTCACCAGGTCGCCGAAGAACTAGCACCATGGCTCCGACTAGCACTAGCAAGAGTGAAATAGGTTCGGGCACAACAAGCATCTCAATCAGGTAGCTCGACTTCGATAAGCCGGAA
This sequence comes from Bythopirellula sp., assembly GCA_965230685.1. Lineage (GTDB taxonomy): Bacteria > Planctomycetota > Planctomycetia > Pirellulales > Lacipirellulaceae > Bythopirellula. Next base: position 4,235,948 of record CBDDLO010000002.1, on the reverse strand, counting down.
CCAGTACCGAGTAAGGCCGTATCATAGATCAGGTAGTCACCAGGACCTAGTGGAAGTGCCAATTCAAACACAGATCGGCCTGTTGACGGTATTGAGATTACGGCTGTCGCCAATTCATTCCCTGGCGTTGCGACTCCGACGACTTCAGACAAAGTCATCAGTCGAGCCAGTGCTGGCGAGAGCCCCTCAGTTTGAGCGATATCTGTCACGATTGATCTGAGGGTGAGACCTTGCGGAATCCTTATCAGAACATTATCGGGATCGCTCTGCCCCTGGAGAGAGGATAAGCTAATCGATCCAGCAATTGTGTTGACTCCGCTCGCGAGCACTAGGAGAGGTGGGTTACTAGCAAATGGATCAGGCAGGTCACCATCTACCTGCTCATCGTACATTATCGGCACTGCCAACGCTGGAGTTACCACAAGCTGAATGGCAACTAGGAGAATAGCACGGATGTTACAACGCTTCATTAGGCACCTCTGAATGGAATTTGTACTCAAGCAAACTGACGTCTAAGAACATCGAGACGGTTATCTAAGACGCGGGCCTTGATCTGATTCTATCATACGCAATCCCCTATAGGGATTGTCGTGAAGTTCAAGAAAGTAGGGGCAGCATCGTCCTAGCAAACTTCACGACGCCCAACCTTTTGCTTGCCAAGTACCGGGCTTCCGCTGGGCGCCTTCAGTACATTGGCCGAGCAGGGATCGAAAAGCAATCAGCTATGCGAGCGCTCTAACCCAAAATCCAGCGGCAGCTGCGGGTCGTTTTCGTGATCGGGGTCGAGTTCCTCGAAGAGCAAACTCGGTTGGATATCGTGGTTGTGCTGATATTTGCTGTCGTACTCTTCGACACTGCCGGTGAGTTCGTGATAAAAAATTTGGCAGATCTCTGTGCCTGGGTAGATGCGAACCGGTTGGACGGCAAACATTTCGAGTGTCCAGAACCCCGAGAAACCTGCGTCGCCAAATCCGGCAGTCACATGCACGAACAGTCCAAGCCGGCCCACGGAGGATCGGCCCTCGATCTGTGGGACCAGGTTGTGTGTCACGGTCCGCTCAACGGTTCGAGCCAGGTAAAGTTGGTTGGGGCTCAGCACGATGCCTTCGTCGGGAATTTCGATCCGCCGCACGCGATTCGCCTTGGCCATGTCGAGTACGACCTCTTCGTACACCATCAGCTCATTGTGAAGCGTCATGTTGTAGCTGTTGGGATTCACCCGCGCGGGGTCGAAGGGATCAATTTCAATGTCCTCACCCAATCGGTTGAGGATTTCGTTGCCTGACAGAATCATCGGAAATTTTCCTTGCGAGTTCTACTTCGTAGCGAGGGCATCTCGCCGCCGTTGTTTGGAGGACGCGGTGGCAGGAAGCCACCGCTACGACAAGCCCACACGCGGGCAAAATTTTCTCATGGAACACTCTTCACAGAGCGGCTTGCGTGCATTGCAAATCGCCCGGCCGTGGTGGATCATGCGGTGTGAAAATTGAATCCATTCCTTCTTGGGGAGCAGCTGCATCAAGTCACGTTCGACTTTCACAGCATCCTTCACTGAGGTCAGTCCCAACCGGCGCGAGAGTCGGCCAACGTGGGTGTCGACGACCACACCCGTTGCCAGACCAAAGGCGGTTCCGAGAACCACATTTGCCGTCTTACGGCCCACGCCTGCTAAGCGAACCAGGTCCTCCAAATCCCTGGGCACTTTCCCTCCATGTTTCTCAACCAACTCGATACTACAAGCTTTGATGTTCTTCGCCTTGTTACGGAAGAAACCCGTACTCTGCACGGCCTTTTCGAGGTCTTTTAAGGGTGCCGTGGCAAAATCCTCCGGCTTCTTGTATTTCCGAAACAAGTCTTTCGTCACTATATTGACGCGCTGATCAGTGCACTGGGCAGATAGGATGGTGGCCACCAACAGCTGAAAGGGTGTGTTGTGGTTGAGCGCACAGGGAGCCTCGGGATAATCCGCCTTGAGCCGACGAAGCACCTTAGCTGCGTGAGGTTTCGTCGCCCAGCAATTATCGGAAGTGGCCACAGTAGCAGCGTCACTCGGTTTACGAGAACTACAGGGGGTTACGAGCGTCTTTGAGACCGATTCCAATGCGGCAATTTGGTCGTTCAGGCGGCTATTGTGTCGCACTTGCAGCCAATGTCAAGCCGCCTGCATGAGTAAGCTCATTGCATGTGTTGAGACTCTGTGGAACCTGCTCTCTAGGCTTCGCTAGCCTCAAGGCACTCATCTGCCTATAATCTCTCGGAAGGCACTTACTGCTCGACTAGGCGAGATCCACACCCGTACCCATTTGATATGCCCCAAGCCGCTCGCAATTACGATCCGCTCTATCTCAAGGGGATCGAGTATTTCAATGAGTGCGATTTCTTCGAGGCCCACGAGACTTGGGAAGAGTTGTGGACCGAGTACCGAGGAGAAGCCCGCAAATTTTACCAGGGGCTCATCCAGGTGGCGGTCGCCCTGCATCATTTCGGCAACGGCAACATTCGCGGTGCGAAAAAGGTGTATGTCACGAGCCGTGGGTATTTGCAAGAATATCCCCCCGTCTACGAAGGACTCGATCTTCAAGGCTTCCTCTCGCAATTTGAAGCTTGTTTCGCGGAGGTCTTGAGCAACGAGGAAGAACTGCCGAAGATTGACATTGATCCCGAAACGATTCCAGAAATTCATTTAATGGACGAGCAAGCTGAGGCGTGATCCCCCACCCCGACGTTGCATTGCAACTCGGCTAATCTCTTACGACCAACCACTTTCGACTTACCCCTTAAAACCCATGTTGCCCTGGAATACCGAAGACTTGACCATCGACGAAGAGCGTTTCAATGGGACCGCGCGGTTGTTTCCGTTGCCTGACTTGGTCATGTATCCCCATGTGATGCAGCCGTTGCATATCTACGAACCCCGCTATCGGGACTTGCTCAACTCGGCACTCGACAGCGATGGCCTGATAGCCATGAGTGTTTTGGCCCCCGGCTGGGAAGCAGACTACGAAGGCCAACCCGCGGTGCTTCCCCATGCTTGCCTGGGTAAAGTGGTGACACATCAGCGACAAGAAGACGGGCACTACAACGTACTGTTGCTGGGGCTCCGGAGAATACAGATCGACAGCGAGTTCGCCACCGATCGCACGTATCGCGAGGCCAAGGTAACCTTGCTCGATGACTTCTGCTATTCCGAGAAGGACGGTGCGCGGGACGCCCTGCAGGCGGAACTTACAGAAAAGTTTCAAGAATGCCTACCACAGCGGCAACCCTCAAACGCGAATATCGACGAACTGCTCTCAACGGAAATTCCCTTGAGCGTGCTTACCGATCTGGTGAGCTTTGCAGTCCCGCTCGATTTGAAGATGAAAATCCGCTTGCTCGCCGAAACGGACATTGATCGCCGCGCACAAATGTTGCTTCGAGCACTCGACTCCGCCCAAGGACGCCGCCGCCCCTCGCTCGGCAGTAGCTATCTTCCCCCCTTCAGCTCGAACTGAGCCGCTCGCCATTGGTTGACGCTGGTGCGTGACAGCAAGTACGATTTGGGGATGTGCTGCACCTGACCGCCCTCCGGCTTCCTCTACCGTTCACCATTCATGACTAGCAAGAATAACGCCCAGGCCATCGATCGCGGCAGCTTGAGCGGCGAACTCGACGAAGGCAACGCCACAAGTCCCTCTGACGCTGTCGACCTGCCGCGGATTGAGCGCGCTGTGCGAGAGATCCTCGCCGCCGTGGGCGAAGATCCCGACCGCGAGGGGCTGCAGGAAACCCCGGCTCGCGTAGCGCGGATGTATGCCGAGCTGTTTAGCGGACTCCACACCGACCCAAGCGTGCATCTCAAGAAATTCTTCACCGAAGAGTATGACGAGATGGTGTTGGTGCGCGATATTACCTTCAATAGCATGTGCGAACATCACATGCTCCCCTTCTACGGCAAGGCTCACATCGGCTACGTGCCCAACGGCAAAGTGGTGGGGCTCAGCAAACTGGCTCGCGTAGTGGAAGAATTTTCGCGCCGCCCCCAGGTGCAAGAACGCATGACCGAGCAGATCGCGAACCTGCTGATCGAAGAACTCGATGTAAAAGGCGTGGCGGTGGTGATCGAAGCATCGCACTCCTGCATGTCGATCCGCGGCATTCGCAAGCCGGGGAGCCTCTGTGTGACCTCGGCAATGAAGGGCCTGTTCCGCTCAAATCTGTCGAGCCGCTCCGAGGTGATGACGCTCATCTACGGGAAGAAGTAGTCGTAAGAATGAACAGGAGGTAACGGAGAAAACTGAGAGAGGGCCGTTCGTCCTCCGTTCCCTCTGTTTCCTCCTGTTCAACTGCTTCCATGGCGCTCCTTGTCCAATTCCTGCTTCGGCTCACCTTTGGCCTGGCCCTAGGCATGGCGATCACCTCGCCGAAGCTCGTTAGCAGCGGGTACTTTCGGAATCATCTGTACGTGACCCTGGGATTGGCGTCGCTCGCGGCATTGCTCAGCAATTCGCTTTCTCCCGAAGTATTATGGTTGGCAGCGGTTGCGGCGGCTCTCAGCTATGTCGGCTCTGTCTGCTGGTTGTACGAGAAACCAGCGGCTGGAAAGCTGATGCTTTTTCTCGTATTTTCGGCATCGTTCCTAGGGACATTGCGGCTCCTCCCGACCACGAATGAACGTAACATTCAAAGCCCGAACTACTCGAAAGATGTTTCTGGGCGTGCTTCAGATGAAAGGTTGCTGAGCGACTCCACCGGTGGGACTAGATTCCAACTGCGATCTCCTGCAATGCTCGAAGCAGCTGACTTGCATTCAGGACTTTCCAATCTCAGTTCTGGATTGCTACTGGGCACGACAATGGCTGCGATGCTACTGGGACATTGGTATCTCAATTCTCCTGGCATGGAATTGGCTCCACTGCGAAAGCTGATATCGAAGATGGCACTCGCTGTTGGGCTGCAGGCTGTGCTTTCAGCGATTGGACTGTGGGGTCAACTGACATACGGTCCATCGCCCACCACGCAGTGGATTCTTTTTCTCTTCCTGCGCTGGACGTTCGGCATTGTGGGCGTCGCAGCGATGGCGTGGATGGCTTGGCAAACATTGAAAATCCCCAATACCCAAAGCGCGACGGGCATTCTCTACGTCGCGGTGATTGGCACTTTCGTGGGCGAAACGATGGCGTTGCTACTGTCGAGCGAGTCGCTGTTTCCGCTATAATCGTGGGCTGTAGGCAGCGGGCAGTAGGCAGTATTTCGATCTCAGCATAATGGGGTCGCGGCCACCCCCTGCCGACGGCCCCCTGCCCACTGCCCACTTAAAACCGTGAACGTGACTTACGCCTGCCCTGCTTGCGATCAAGGAGTGCGCACCCATTTCGACGCCGAGACGGCGGAGCTCACCTGTCCGCATTGCCACGAAAAAATCGCCCTAGCCCCGGATGCCGTCGAGGGAAACTGCGTGCGGCGCTGCTTGGTTTGTCCGAGTACGGATCTCTTTGTCCGCAAGGATTTTCCACAACGGCTGGGTGTTGCTCTGGTCGTCGTGGGAATCGTGGGCAGCTCTATCGCCTGGTACTATTCTGATCTGCTGTGGACTTTTGGTATTTTGTTTGCCACGGCACTTGTCGATGTCTTGCTGTATATGATGGTGGGAGATGCGCTGATGTGTTACCGCTGCCAAGCGCAATACCGAGGCGGAGAAGAACTAGACAGCCACGGACAATTCGACCTGGAAACGCACGAAAAGTACCGCCAGTTGGCAGCTCGGCTGGAAGCGAAATGACGAAAGTCGTCCATGGAAGTTGAACAACAACGCATCGAAGAAGACCTCCGCGGGCAGCTCGCGGGCGAGGTGCGTTGCGACGACCTGTTTGTGCAGCTCTACGCCACCGACGCAAGCAACTACGAAATGGCGCCGCTGGGTGTCGTGAGGCCACGGAATGTGGAGGACGTGCTGTCCACAGTTCGCTATGCGTCAGCCAATGGAATCCCTTTGCATGCCCGCGGCAGCGGTTCGGGTCTTGCGGGCGAATCGCTGGGGCGCGGTTTAATCGTCGATTTCTCGAGGTTCATGCGGCGAGTCCTGGAAATTCGCGAAGAGACCGTCACCGTTCAAGCCGGCGTGGTACTGGATGAATTGAACCGCCAGCTAGAACCGAGTGGCAGGCATTTTGGACCTGATCCCGCCACGAGCCATGTCTCCACACTGGGCGGGGTGATTTCACTGGACGGTTCTGGTAGCCATTGGCCCGTCTACGGCTCAGCGCGCGACCATATCGAATCCTTAGAAGTCGTACTGGCCAGCGGCGAACTCGTGCAGCTCTCCTCGCACGATATTTCCACTGCCGGTATTAACGAAAACCCAGAACCCTTGCCCAAGCTGCTCGACGGCATGCAAGTGATTTTGAATCGCTACGCCGAGTTTATTCCAGCATGCCAACCGCGAAGTCTCGTCAACCGTTGTGGTTACCACTTGACCGACCTGCGTGACGGCGACCATCTCAACTTGGTGCGCCTTGTCGCGGGTAGTGAGGGAACTCTTGGCTTGATCACAGGTGCAACGCTGCGCACCTCCCCACTGCCCATGCACGTAGGAAGCGTGCTGCTATTTTTCGAGTCGTTAGAGAAAGCGGCCCATGGATCGCTGGAGCTGGCTTCGCTCGGGCCCAGCGCTTGCGACATGATGGATCGTCGGCATTTGAGTCTTGCTCGTGAAAGCGATCCTCGCTACGAGTTGCTCATTCCGCAAGCCGCCGAGGCTGTCCTGCTAGTGGAGCATCAAGCAGACTCGGCCGAGGAACTGGCCGAGCGGCTGGCAGCCACTGTTCGTGCGGTTCTAGAACGGTCGCAGCTTGCGTCAGGTGCCTACGTCGCCGACGATCGGTACGATCACCACATGCTGTGGCAACTTGCCCGGCATTATGTGCCAACGCTCTACCGATTGAAGGGCAACTCGCGGCCCATGCCGTTCATCGAAGACATCGCGGTCCCGCCGGAAGCGCTGGCCGATTTCCTGCACCAGGTACAACAGACGCTCAAGAAAGAACATGTCACTGCCTCTTTCTTTGGTCACGCGGGGCATGGGCAACTCCACATTCGGCCTTTTCTGGATCTGTCCGATCAGACCGATGTCAACAAGATAGCCATCCTTGCGGATCAAATTTATCAAGAGGTTTGGCAAGCGGGTGGCACAATTAGTGGCGAACATGGCGATGGGCTGAGCCGCACACCTTATGTTGCTGAACAGTACGGACCGTTGGCCGATGCTTTCAGCGAAGTCAAAGAACTCTTCGACCCCCAGGAACTGCTGAATCCGGGAAAAATTGTCTCGCTAGGCGGCGTTGAGATCACAGACAATCTTCGGCATCTGAGTTTTCGTCCGGCTGAGTTTCAATCGACTGAGGAAGTGGCGTCTGCACATGATCAGGAGATTGCCCCCACGGTCACCGAACTGCAGCTCGATTGGCAACCTGCGGAGATCATGCACTCTGCCCGGCAATGCAACGGCTGCGCGGCGTGCCGCACCTTGAGCGACAACGCGCGGATGTGTCCCATCTACCGCTTTGCTCCACGTGAAGAGGCTTCTCCTCGAGCCAAAGCGAATCTAGTACGTGGCGTGTTGACGAACACCGTGCCCTACGAAATCACCCTGACCGAGGCAAGCAAAGTCATTGCTGACTTGTGTATCCACTGCCACATGTGCCGCTTCGAGTGCCCTGCTAATGTTGATATCCCAAAACTAATGATCGAGGCCAAGGCGACCTATGTTGCCACCAATGGCCAGCGTTTGCATGACTGGATGCTTACTCGAGTTGATGCGATGTGCGGAATCGCGTCGAGATTTTCTCGCATTGCAAACTGGGCAGTTGGCAATCGGGGGGCGCGTTGGATGATTGAAAAAATCACGGGAATCGCTCAGGGTCGAAAACTGCCGCGATTTACCCAGCGACCGTTCCTGCAGCAAGCGGCCTCGCGAAGGCTCAATCGCCCGCAGCGCGGTTCCGCGGACAAAGTGCTGTACTTTGTCGATACCTACGCCAATTACTGCGACACGCAACTCGCCGAGTCTCTGCTGACAATACTGCAACACAATGGTATCGACACCTATGTGCCCGAGTCGCAGCAACATGCTGCCATGCCGTTGATCACGCGCGGAGTGCTCGACCCTGCGCGTCGCACTGCAGAGCAGAATGTTGCCCTGTTAGCCGAGGCGGTGCGACAAGGCTACACCATCGTCGCGACCGAACCGTCCGCGGTTCTCGCGCTGACGCACGAATATCCTATACTGCTGCCGGGCGATCACGATGCCAAGCTCGTCGCCGAGAACAGTTTTGAAGCGTGTCATTACCTGTGGCGATGCCATCAACGAGGAAAACTCCAGCTCGATTTTGTGCCACTCGCAATGACCCTGGGCATGCACACGCCCTGCCATATGAAAGCTCTCGAAGTTGGCTCACCAGCAGAGAGCCTGCTCGAGTTAATTCCCGGACTAAGAATCGAACGACTAGAAAAGGGCTGCAGCGGTATCGCGGGGATGTACGGCTTCCAGCGTGGAAACTACCGCAACAGTTTGAGGGCGGGCCTGCCACTATTGACTGCCGTGCGGAGCGGTAGTTTCCAAGCCGCGACAACAAACTGCAGCACATGTAAGATTCAAATGGAACAGGGCACCACCAAGCCAACGGTACATCCGATCAAACTCGTGGCCCTCGCCTACGGCCTCATGCCCGAGATCCGCAAGCTGCTTGATAGCCCCGGCGAAGATCTGGTGGTAACATGAAGGTAACTGTGCAAATGTTCGCTGGCGCGCGCGAGGCCGTCGGGCAACGCGAGGTGACTGTCGCATTGCCGAAGGGTGCGACCGTGGGAGATCTGCGGGCGGAGCTTCTCACCAAGTATCCCGCGCTCGCTCCGCTGGTTTCGCACTCGCCTTTTGCCCTCAACGCCGAATACGCGACGGACGAAACTCTGCTACCTGAACACGCGGATATCGCTTGTATCCCGCCGGTTAGCGGCGGATAGACTGCCTGGGAATGCGATGGTTGAACTCACGCGAAAACCAATCGAGACCACACCGCTGCTCGCACGAGCACAGTCGCCGCTGGCTGGTGCAGTGCTCTTGTTTCTGGGCGTCACCCGAGAACTTACTCAAGGACGGGCAACGACTGAGTTGCACTACGATGCGTACGAAACAATGGCGAGGTCCGAGCTGGCAAACTTAGAAGCCGAAGCACGCGAGCGTTGGAAGCTCGTCGAGTGTCTGATGGTTCACCGACTCGGCTGTGTGCCGCTGGGTGAGGCGTCGGTCGCCATCGTCACCGCGAGCCCCCACCGCCGCGCTGCCTTTGAAGCTGGCGAGTGGCTGATCGACACTCTCAAAGAGCAAGTGCCAATTTGGAAACAAGAACACTGGAGCGATGGGACCACACAGTGGGTGCATCCGGTGGGAACGAAGAACGGCGAATGACGAACCCCCCAGTCACCAACGACAAAATACTCGTAGATCGCCTCGGGCGCAGGCACACCAACCTGCGACTCAGCGTCACCGACCGATGCAACATCCGCTGCTTCTACTGCATGCCGGCCGACGATGTCGTGTTTCGACCACGAGAAGAACTGCTCACGTTTGAAGAGATTGAGCGATTCGTGCGAGTCGCCGCAACACTCGGCATTAACAAATTGCGCCTCACTGGGGGCGAACCGCTCGTACGCAGCGATCTGCACGAGCTCGTCGCTCGACTAGTTCGCATCCCCGGCATCGTAGACGTAGCCCTCACGACCAATGGTATGTTGCTCGCAGAACAAGCCATTGCGTTGCACGCCGCGGGACTCTCTCGACTGAATGTCAGCCTCGACACACTCACCGAAGCAACGTTTCAGCGCATCTCGCGTCGATCGGGACTGAAAAAAGTGCTCGACGGCATATTCGCGGCGCGGGAAGCAGGTTTTGACAACATTCGCCTCAACGCCATCGCCATCCGAGGACTCACAGAAGACGAAATCATTCCCCTGGCAAAGTTTTCGCGGAGGCACGACTTCGAGCTACGATTCATCGAATTCATGCCACTCGATGCGGAGGGACATTGGAAAACTAACGACGTACTAACCGGTGCGCGAATTCGTGAGACACTCGAAGCAGCTTTCTGCCCACTGGAGCCCGTGCAACGCGTTGAAGCAAGCCAACCTGCAATGGATTTTCAATTCGCCGATGGCAGCGGTCGCATTGGATTTATCAACCCCGTGAGCGAACCCTTCTGTGGCGATTGCAATCGATTGCGACTCACCGCCGAGGGACAGATTCGCAATTGTTTGTTTTCGAATAACGAGTGGGATGCGCGGGTTCTGCTGCGTGAAGGCGCTAGTGACGAGCAACTGCGAAAACTGTTGCGTGGGTCAGTTGCCGCGAAAATGCCCGCTCACGGAATCGGCGACAGCGACTTCCAGCAACCCGACCGGGCCATGTACCAAATCGGCGGATGAAAGTTAGGAGCAGAAAGAGGACCTATTTTTCTTTTCTCTGCTCTCTCTGCTTGCTCCTGTTCAAAGAGTTCCCATTCCGCTGTGAACTAAATATGCAAAGAATCTACCTGGACAACGCAGCCACGAGTTGGCCTAAACCCAATGCTGTTTATGACACCGTCGATCGCTACCAACGCGAAGTCGGCGCGTCTGCGGGTCGCGGCGCCTATCAAAACGCGCAACAAGCCCAGCGTGTTGTCGCCGAAACACGCGCCGCTTGCGCACGACTGTTGGGAATTGCCAGTGCTGAGCAACTCGTTATCACTTCCGGCGGCACCGCGGCGCTCAACCTTGCCATTCACGGCTTGCTCAAGCCGGGCGATCACGTGGTTACCACAGTAGCGGAACACAACTCGGTGCTCCGGCCATTGCATTGGCAGGCGGAACACAACGGCGTAGAAGTGGTTCATGTCGAATGCGATACGGACGGGTACGTCGATCCTGCTGCAATCGCTGCCTCGATTCATTCCAAGACACGTCTTGTTGTTGTCACTCATGCGTCGAACGTAACGGGGGCTATCCAACCCGTCGCAGAAATGGCTCGTGCCACCCATGAAGCGGGGGCGTTGCTGCTTGTCGATGCAGCTCAAACGGCAGGCTGTATCCCACTCGACGTCGAAGCTCTCGGCATCGACATGCTCGCCTGTGGGGGTCACAAGGGTTTGTTGGGGCCGCTCGGCACGGGGCTGCTTTATATGCGTACCGGTCTGGAACAACTAATCCAGCCCCAGCTGCAAGGCGGCACTGGCACCGATAGTCTGGCTCAAACGCAACCTGACGAGCTACCGTCTCGCTTCGAACCAGGCAGCCTCAACGTCCCGGCCCTCGCCGGTTTGTGCGCCGCGATGGAGTTTCTTGAAAAGAAAACAATCGCCGCCATCCAAGCGCATCACGAGGATCTCACTCAGCAATTGCTCGCTGGTCTCGAAACTTTTCCCGGCATTCAAGTCTTCGGTCCGGCCATCCTCATGCCGCGCGTGGCCGTTGTGAGCTTTGCTGCCGAAGGTTATGATCCCCAAGAGTTTGCCGCCGCGCTCGACGCGAGTTGTGGCATCGAATGCCGTGCAGGTTTGCACTGTGCGCCATTGATGCACAAGTCGTTGGGTACCGTAAACCATGGCGGCTTGGTGAGATTCAGTCCCGGGTGGGCAACCTCAAAATCGGAGATTGAACAAACCTTGGAAGCCGTTTCGGTCTTAGCAAATCAATCCCTCCCATGAAAAACCAAGAAGCAGCAGACAACGATCAACCCTGGTACGCCGACGGACTGCGATTCAAGTGCACTGGCTGCGGCGACTGCTGCACGGGTTCTCCCGGCTATGTTTGGGTGAACCAAGCCGAGATCGACGCAATCGCCGCGGAATTAAACATCACCTCAGCCGAGTGCGAAAAAAAGTACGTCCGCCACATCGGCATCCGCCGCAGTCTCGTCGAGTTGCGTAAGAGCTACGACTGCATCTTCCTCGACGCCACCACACGCAAGTGTACCGTCTACGCTGCACGTCCCCGCCAATGTCGCACTTGGCCCTTCTGGAAATCGAACGTCCGCAACGAAAAAACCTGGGCCGAAACCTGCGAAGCCTGCCCCGGCAGCGGCAAGGGGAAGCTCTACCAGCTGGAGCAGATTGAGGAGCAAGTGGCAGTGGTGCGAGTGTAGCTCGCTCTACCAGGGCCACTCAGTTGTTCACTTCGGAAAAACGGATCCTTGACTAAAACTGCACAAGGGTACCAAATCTGTCACAGGATTTTGACCCTCTTACCAGCCGAACTCGATGCAAATCCGAGGATGAGAGTTCTTCGAGAAAAATTCATGCTCGATTGTAGGTGCCTTCCATAGAAGATTACTTATCGCAGGAACGTTCGTTTTCACGATAATCTAGCAGCCATTTCGACGCTTCGGGCTGTCCACTCCGACGCTTCGAGCGGACTGCCAATTCTAGCGGAGAGAGTCCCACCGCTTGTGGACTCTGCCAGCTTGTGGCTGTTGAAAGAAGCTGTCAGGTGCCGGGCGAGAAACAGACGAGTAGCGTGTCCGCCGTTCATGTCTGACGCGTCGTAGTTATCCACAACCAGGGCGCGAGGTGCGTGGGGTGACGCACTTTATTCTCAATACAGCATCACTGTATTCTGTTGACGCAAGGATTAGGTAACCGCATACCACGACATCTTTTCTTTGCCAGAAAAAGCAACGATACGGTAAAGAACAAGCAAGGGTTGGCGGTTTCGGGAAAAAGACGGATGTTATCTACTGCAAAACTGTTATCTCGCCGAGCGCCAGGACCCTGAAAGACGACCGATCGAAGACCGGTCCACGCTCCTGAGAATCGATAGGTCTGCCAAGTTTCGTCGGCAGTCGCTATTTCGAAGGATTGCTGAATAGTACCGCCAAGCGAATAGAAGCCAGTGAATTCGACTCTGGTGGCGGCATCTAAAACATTACCGCGGTCTTCACAGGCACATCGAGTATGTGTAACTCCGGTCAGAGCGACAGCAATGAGCCCAAACGATTCGCCATTATCACCGGCGAAAGTAACGCTATTCTCGTCATAGAAAGCGCTGATCCATAGGTGCGTAGAGCCATTGTCAGGCACTACGAATCTATTGTTACGTCGCAAAAAGTTTGCTGCGAAAAAAACCGCCCGAAGATATCGATCTACTTTTTCGGCTGACCCCTACTGGCACCGACACATCTTCAAAATCGATTATTGGAAAGGCGGTTGCGGCAGCAACCCCGCAGATCGCCGTGCCCGTCAGGGCAAGAAATAGAAAACTGATAACGGGAAAAATCCGATACGTCACTGAAGGCTCCAGAACAATGCCATGCGCAGATGTGATGGAGGTGTGACTGGGTTTTACCCATATGATAGCAGGACTCTGCATTCTTTACACTTGCCTGCGGCCTTGTTGAACAATTCACACGAATCTCCCGTAAATAGTGCATGGAATGGAATCACCTTGCCAATTTACGGAGATCGATCATGGGTTCAAACGGAAAGTTAACTTACAAAATCACGAATTGGAAGCAATACAACGAGTCGCTGGTGCAGCGAGGCAGCATTACGGTTTGGTTTAGCGACGATGCTTTGGCGAACTGGGAGCACCCAAATGACGAAATCAAGGTGGGGCGACCGTTTACTTACAGTGACACGGCGGTCGAGTGCTTGCTGACGATTCGAGAGTTGCTCAAACTTCCGTATCGACAGACCGAAGGGTTTAGTCGTTCGATCGTCAAACTGTTGGATGCCGAGGTGGCGATTCCCGACTATTCGTCGTTGGCCAAGCGGGCCTCCAAATTGGGCGTCGCGTTGAAGGTGGCGAACAAAAAGGGCGCGATCGATATCGTGGTCGACAGCACGGGCATGAAAGTATTTGGTGAGGGCGAGTGGAAAACGCGTACGCATGGCAAAAGCAAGCGGAGGACTTGGCGAAAGCTGCATCTGTCGGTGAATGCCGAAACGCAAGAGATTGTTGCGGAAGTGCTGACTGAAAACAGCAGTCACGACTCGCAGGCGGTCCCAGCCATGCTGAACCAGATAAGTCAGCCGGTCAAGAAATTTTACGGCGATGGAGGTTACGATACCTGGAAGGTGTACGAAGCGTTGGCGACAGAGCAAATCGAGCCGATCATTCCGCCCCAACACAACGCGAAGATCAAACAGCATGGCAACTGCAATGACGAGCCTTTGTGCCGCGACGAAGCGATTCGCGGCATTCGCCGTCGGGGGCGGAAGGGGTGGAAGCAAGAAGTCGGATATCATCGTCGCAGCCTAGCAGAGACAGCCATGTACCGAGTGAAACAAACTTTTGGCCCAACGCTCAAAAATCGAAGCTTCGAAAATCAACAAACCGAATCACGAATACGCTGCAAAATTATCAATCAATTCACCCAACTCGATACGCCCGAGTTTGAGTGGAGTTAGTCAACAAGGCCCTTGCCTGCTAACCTTATTTTGGTCGTGGAGTAGCACGCATATTAAGCGCATTTCTGCGTGCTGCAGCAATTCGTTGAAAGATGTTGGCCTCATATGTATGAAGGCCGGTCTATCGGACTAAAGCCACATGTCGGACCGCATTTTCGAACGGGATCTCCGCTAACGGTAACGTGAGGAGGGCGATACTGGTCCGTCGCTGCAGTATACTCGAAAAATCCTCGGTTAATCATCCAAACGCCCGAATTTCCCCGCATCGGCAAGAACCTCCAAGGGTGGAAACTGTGAGTTGCTAACTAGCGTCGGAGAGTATGGCCGAAGCGGCGAACGGACATCTGCTAAACTGCACAAGTCGATGAAGCTGAGGCGCCGTCGAAGAAACATTCTTCGCTCAAAGCGGTAGTTGAAAAGATGCAAATAAGGCTGACACTGAGTGCTACCTGCTCTACGAAGCAAATCTTTCGCTTACGCGTCTAATCGTGTCAATCGCCCCGATGAATTTGGTTCAAGGACCATCGTGCGAATGCCTGTAGAGTTCTCGAACTCAGACAAAACGTTTCCGTAGCATTGCTTCGCCGACTCAGATAAGTCTGCAATAATGAGGTGCGGAACAAGTTCCCCCGATTTCCACACTACGAGTTGCAGTTCGGATTTTCGGTCCGCTTCAATATTACTAGAACCGAAGTCAGCTAAAGATAGCCCAACTAAAGCGTAAACATCGGACACGGGGAATACATGCCGACCGTTTAGAATACTGATTGTGCCATTAGAACTTGAGTACGCGACTAGCGGACTTTTTCTTCGGAGATAGTGGACGCGAATTGAAGCGAAAGCTACTGGACCGATTACTAACACAACCCCGAAGACCGCAAGCCTACCCCAGTAAAGCTTGGTAACGGCTTCGCCCTTATCAGTCGCGGACGCAAACCATATGAAACCGACGTAAGCTAGGCCGAGGAATGCTGCACGAGTTAATGCCCGTTTCCAAGTCGACCTAGGTGGTTGAATTACCAGTCCGCCATCGCTGTCTGCTTCGACTTCGAGTGCGAAATCCCTTTGATAATAACCACCCAGTAGCCGAAAGTGGACCGCCGAAAATGCGTTGCTATCAGTGTTCATGAGTGACAATGGCGAGTCGCTCAGGAAGACCTGGAGAACAGGCCCGCCTATGGCGGGAAGAAAAAACGGCGAGAAAGGCAAGCGTAGGAACAAGCAGCAGCGCTGAAGCAGGTTCTGGAACCACTCGAATTGCACTGAGCGTGAAAGAGGCGTCTGGCGGTATGCCAACAAAGTCAGCAATTCCAAAATCAAACCTAAGTGAACGCACATTATTAAGAGACAGCGGTACGATGTCGCTAGTCAAGTCTGAGAACGGAATCAGCACCGTGTAAGGGCTCTCCGAGCTGTGCAAGTGAAATCGACCAACCTCACTGAGACCATTCAGGCCAATCGCCACGGGAAACTGTTCGAGTTCACCAAAGTCCGCACGCAAGACATCAACAGCAAACACGTCACCGTCAACAAGAGATAACAGGTCATAGCTAGTGGCACGATTGCCTGGCAAATAATCTAGGATCACACGCCCATCAAATGTTCGGTTCTGCGGAAATGCCGTGCGAAAAACAGGGGAGTTGGAGATGTAGTCAAGTACGCCCGCCGCGGTTTGAGCTAAATCAACTTGGATACTTCCTTCGTTGATATCACCCTGCAGTGTCACCGTGCGGCGTCCCAAGAGCACCGATTCACCGAGCCCGTCTTGGGCCTGAAAAAGATTCGCGTTAGGCTCATCAGCGACAATCGTGATCGACCCTTTGCTGAAATCGTCAATGATCGATGCTGCCTTGCAATCAACAGAGACTGCAAATGGTAGTAGACCTAGCAGAACCAATGTTAAAACAGTCCTCATGGGAAACTCCGCAAGAAACACTTAGTGTCCGCCGTCATCTAGTGGGTCAGTATGATTGTAGGCAAGGCCGCTATTGCCCGCAAATTCTTGTCAAAAAAATGCAACTGAGGGTCACTCGATTGCAAATTTGGGCGATGGCCTACACACTAAAATCCCCCGAGTTTCGTGCATCAGCATGAAACGCTGAGGCACATATCCCAGGTTCGCTAAGTAGCGTCGGCGAGTATGGCCGAAGCGTCGAACGGACATCTGCTAAAATGCCCAGGACGATGAAGCTAGGCGTCGAAGGAGTTCCGTATCGGCCATGGTGACCGTCGAGCCATCGAACATGTAGACACGGCGCCCTTGCCAAAGCCAATCGGAATCGACTTGAGCATCTAAAGACCGGCCGACATTGCAAGCCACTTCAGAAAAGAACTGTTGGTAGATGGCCATAGTCACGGATGCTTTCCGCATGTTCTGTCTGAACACCTGCATCTATCAGAGCCGCCAAAATCAAAGCTATCGACGGCAGCGGACCGTATCGGGTCAGGCAATCTGTAGCGGTTAGTTCAAGTTCGCCGCCTGGGATGGCCGATCACCATGCTACGGGACAAAGCCTCGCCAAAGGGCGTGGAATGGCCTGAACACCCCAATTGCCGCAAATTAAGGCGATTTGGGGAGCTGCTCTTTGACAATTTGGTTCGTCTCACCCCACCTTTTCATGGTGCCGTGAATTCGTGTTTTGGCCTCCCAACGGGGTACTCCGGAGGGTGTCTAACTTGACACTAATGCTTACGCCAGTTACACTTGGAGCGAGAACACTACATCGCCGCCAGCTTCTTTTGGGCGGCGACAGACCTTGGCTTCTTGGTACTTCTAGCCCGGTACCGAACACTGGGTACGCGGCATCGAGCACTTGGAGGGGGGACCTCGTCGTGACGAAAAAAGAAATCGTAAAGACCATCTCCGAGGAAATCGGCCTCACCCAGCTCAAGACCAAAGAGATCGTCCAGAAGACGTTCGACGCGATAGTCGATACGTTGGTCGAGGACAAACGCATCGAATTGCGGAATTTTGGTGTCTTCGAAGTCAAAAAGCGGGCAGCCCGCAAGGCACGGAATCCTCGAACTGGAGAGAAAGTCTTCGTCGAAGAAAAATACGTGGTCACATTCAAGCCCGGTAAAGAGATGGAAGAGCGCGTCCGCGAATTAGAACGCCGCGCCAACGAAGCCGCCGCGCTCGACCACAGCAAAGCCAATCAGAACAACGGGGCAGCCGCCCCTACCCCCACGGTGAGCGAAAGCCTCGCCCCACCAACGACTTACGACTCCAGCACAAACTCTGAAACATAGATCGAGTCACCCATCGAGCCGTGCAAGCTAGCTGGTCTTCCAGGCCATTCGCTTGCCGGAATCTGCTGATCGAGGAACTGGCCTCGACAACGATGTCTCTGCTCGCTACCTTTCGTCACCTTTTCTACCAGACGGTACTACCAGCGAAGCCCGTTGTGCTTCGGTAGTGCAGTCCAAAAGGCCTTATCAATTGTGGGACTGGTGCCCTATGTCGTCGCGTGTTCGCATCGACAGCAGACACCGTATTTTTGGATCTGGAAGCCGATTCTACCCGGCCGCCAGTTCCTTTGCTCAAGGAGGAGCTACGCCGATGCGTAAATGGCTCTTAACTATCGTGACGGTCTGTTCGTTGGCGAGCAGCACTGGCTGCTTGCTGCCGATGTACTCAGCCGATCCGGGCCGTCGTGCCCAGCAGCTGATCTACACGTCAGAAAATCTGCGCGCGATGCTCGATGAATGGGAACGTATTTGGTTCCTAGACATGCCATCGCACCTGACACCACACAGTACCCACGGCGGCATTATCTAGCCGACGGAGCGCGTTCGCTCAGCACGCGCTGGCGAACTGCGCTACCGGTCTGCGCAGAAGGATCGGACATTCGCCCGATTTACTTCGCGTGCGTTTGTGCCTGGTCGCGACGCGGTGTAAATTGGACGCAGAACGATTTCATTCGGCGAACCTCCCGCGTAACGGTTACTTTCTTGGCATCAGCACCGACACACACCAAGGTTGATTTGTCCGTCCAACTGGGACGCCTAGCGCTCGCGAATCCCATTTTGGTCGCCTCGGGAACCTTCGGCTATGCCCGAGAAATGGAGTCTCTCGTCGATCTGTCGCGGCTCGGCGGCATCGTGCCCAAGACGATCACGAAACAGCTTCGCAAAGGCAACGCACCCTGGCGAACGATCGAAACCCCAGCGGGGATGCTCAATTCCATCGGGCTGGATAACGACGGAATCGACGCCTTCGTCCAGCACCACCTGCCCTACTTAGCAACACAACAAACAGCGACCGTTGTCAGCATTGCGGGAAGGACGCACGACGAATTCGTCGCCATGGCGGCACAGCTTTCCGAGGAAGACTCTGTCGATGCTGTTGAACTCAACATTTCCTGCCCGAACGTAAGCGGCGGCGTTGATTTCGGGACCGATGCTGGCATGTGCGAACGGTTGGTCGCTGCGTGCCGAGAGACTTGCCAACACCCAATCCTGGCAAAGCTGACGCCCAACGTGACGAGCATCGCAGAAATGGCCATCGCAGCATCAGCCGGCGGAGCGGATGCCATCTCATTGATCAACACCTGCCAAGGCATGGCGATCGATTGGCGACGTCGGCGCCCGCTGCTAGGCAATGTCATTGGCGGCCTCAGTGGCCCGGCGATCAAGCCAATCGCCTTGCGCGCTGTTTATCAAGCTGCCCAGGCCGTTGATACGCCCCTCATTGGCATTGGCGGCATCGCAACGCTCGACGACGTGATGGAGTTCCTCATCGCCGGTGCCTCGGCGGTTCAACTTGGTACGGTAAACTTCTACAATCCAACAGCATCGATGACGATTCTCGACGAACTGCCCTCGGCGGTGTCCCAACTGGGGGCGTCAGGCGTCAGCGAAATTGTAGGCAGCTTGAAAACTCAAAACTCGTAGAACGAAACTACCCCATGAAAGTTCTCAGCGGCATCCAACCCACTGGCAGGCCCCATTGGGGCAACTATTTCGGCGCGATCACACAGTACATCGCCCTGCAAGAAGCCGACCAGGCATTTTACTTCATCGCCAATCTGCACGCACTCACCACGGTGCGCGACAAAGAGCTACTGGCCCAATACACGCTCGACGCGGCCATTGATCTGTTGGCGCTGGGTCTCGATCCCGACCAAGCAGTTCTGTTTGTGCAGTCGGACGTCCCCGAGGTGAGCGAGCTTTGTTGGCTATTGCTCACCGGCACGCCGATGGGCTTGCTCGAACGCTGCCATGCCTACAAGGACAAGAAGGCCAAAGGGTTGTCCGCCGACGCGGGACTGTTTAGCTACCCAGTCTTGCAAGCAGCCGACATCTTGGCCTACGACAGCGACACGGTTCCCGTCGGCGAAGACCAAGTACAACACATCGAAGTCTGCCGCGATATCGCGGGCAGCTTCAACCACCAATTCGGCGAAGTGTTTGTCCTGCCCAAGGCAAAGGTGCTCGACAACTCTGCGCGTGTGCCGGGCACGGATGGCGAGAAGATGTCGAAGAGCTACGACAACACCCTCGCGGTGTTTGATGAGGTGAAGGCGCAGAAAAAGCAAATCATGCGCATCGCCACCGACTCGCGTCCGATGGAGGAATCCAAAGATCCAGAGAGCGACATACTCTACCAACTCTACTCGCTAGTTGCTTCCCAGGGCGAGCGAGAAGAAATGGCCGCAATGTATCGCAGCGGTGGCTTCGGTTATGGCGACGTCAAAAAATCACTCGCTTCGGCAGCCGAAGCGTTCTTTGCCGAAGCTCGCGCTCAGCGTGACGACTGGTCTTCGCGCCCCGACGACGTCCGCGAAATTTTGGCCACCGGTGCCGCATTTGCGCGCAAGAAAGCAGGCGAAGTTTTGCAGCGTGCTCAGGACGCCTGTGGACTAACGGGATATTAGACGCTATGCAAATCCTCGGCATAGGCACCGACATTATCGAATGCTTGCGTATCGCGCAGATGATCGAGCGTCATGGTGAACTCTTCATTCGCCGCGTTTATACCGAGCATGAGATCGCTTACTGTTCGACCAAAAAGGCGTCAACGCAACACTACGCTGGCCGCTGGGCAGCGAAAGAAGCGGTGCTCAAAGTCCTCGGCACCGGCTGGAAGCGTGGCATCAGTTGGCGCGATATTGAGGTCCGCAACAAACCAAGCGGCGCCCCGACAATCACCCTCTACGCCGGCGCCCGCGACGTTTCCGAGCAACTAGAAATCAAGAAGCTGCACATCAGCATCTCGCACTGCCGCAGCCACGCGACGGCGTACGCCGTCGCGGAGGGGAATGCATCAACAGAGTAGCGGGTACGCACAGTTCTGTGCACGCACTATTTTTGACAACAACATTGGTCCACAAGAAAATATGTAAACTATCGCTGCCCAATACCTCAATGCAATTCGATAGAGTTTCTGCCCATGTTTCGCCTGCTCAGTTTGCTCACCATGATCTGGTCGATCTACTGTACCGATGGCAGGGCGCAATCCATCGGAGGTTTTCCAGGTGTGAGTCCCCCGGCCCAGGCAACCAATCCTACCTCGCCGACGACCGATGATGTGATCGACTTCTCCCTCGTTGCCGATGGCCAAACTTACAGCAACGACTGTTACCAAACATTGTTCGGCTTTGAGGCAGATCGTTTAGAAATCAACGTAATCGACGAGACACGAACAATTTCCATCGACGCCGTAGGCGAGCCCGACGGAGGATGTCTTAACGTCTCCTTTCCCGTGACCGGCCTCCAAGGTTCCGTGGGCCCCCTCGTGGCCGGCGACTGGACCATTCAAAGCTTGTTTGGCGAAACCCTTGAGTTCACAGTGTCTGCTTTTGTGACGGGAGATTTCAATCATGACACAAAAGTCGACCATCTCGACCTCCAGCAATGGAAAACGTCTTTCGGAGTCGGCGCAGCGGGCGACGGTGATAACGATCTCGATACCGATGGAGCTGATTTGTTAATTTGGCAGCGAAGTCTTGAGGCGGGTGGCGGGGTATTACAATCGCTTGCCACAGCGGTACCTGAGCCTGCGAGTCTCCCCGTTGTTCTATTCGCGACCCTACTGGCACTCGCAAGACGAAAGAGTTTTCTTAGTTCTTAATTGAAATATGCCGGACTAGACTCTTAAAAAAGGACTGGACATGACTTCCAAGATCACTCCAGAACAACAGGCAGTCCTCCGGGCCCATGAAGACAGCGCAGTGCCGATGCAGGATGACCACGGCAATATTGTTTGCTACATGATGGATGTCAGTTCTTTTCTGCAGATGCAAAGTCTGAGCCACCAAGGGCAGGACTTGCAAAGTCTGCAAGAGCTTAAAGCGTTGGTTCAAGCTGGTATCGATTCTCCAGATGTGCCTGCTGCGGAAGCCCATGCACGAATTCGGCAGATGGCTCAAGAAGCGGCTGAAAAGTACGCATGAACCGACTTATCTATTCGGAACAGTCTCTATCTGATCTCGGCAGCATCATCGACTTCATTGCACGCGGCAAACCCGATGCGGCAATTGCTTTCGCCGAAGAGTTGATAAGAACGTGTGAGTTGATCGGCAACAATTCAGAAATGGGCTAGAGTCGAGAGGATTTGGGAAGCTCGATGCGTCTGTCTTCTCACCGTGGTTATAGCATCTACTACCGCAACCTTGCTGACAAAGTACGAATCGAACGTTTCCTACATCCTTCGCTTGATGTAGGCCAACAATCTTTCGACTGAAGTTCGGCAATTCAACTGCTGGACAGGTACTTCCGCCACGGCTCCCAGTAGAATTTCTTCCAACCCGCTGTGACGCCCTCCACATCGTGATCGGGCACATCAAGATGCACCAGGTTGATGCGACCCTGATCGCCCACTGGTGTAAACGTGAGGACCAGCGTCGAGTCGGAGTCCTCCTCGCGAAACTGCGTAGACCGCCACGATTGGACGATCAGTTGTGGCGCACTCACGTGCAGCATTTGACCGCTGAGTTGGCCGTCGAACGCTGAGAACTTAGCCCCAACTTCTGCGGAGATCGTTACGGGATGGCCCGTGAATGCAGAGTGCTCCGCGGGGTCGAGATACATCGTAAACAATCGCTCCGCTGCAGCGGGCAAGAGTACTGAATCGGTGATGATGTTTCTCATTGCATGTAATCCGATAGTTGCGCGAAAGACTCAACCCAAGGATGCTCTGGTTTAACGGCAACACTCTTGCCGAATCCAACCGTCTGGAATCCGAGCAACCTCGCCGCATCAAGGTTTTTCTTGCGGTCATCGACAAAGAGGCACTCGGCTGGCTCACTTTGTGCTTGAGATAGCAATTCCAGGTAGATCTCTTTCTCAGGTTTTCTCGAATGGACTTCACTACTGATAACAAACCCAGCAAAATGCTGCGTCAATTCGTGCCTATCGCGCAAGGTCCGCGACCACTCTCCTAGGTCGTTTGAGAGACACCACAGATATTCAATGGAGGATGGCAACGCATTGAGAAATGCTTCCAAGCCTTCGTTAAGTCGATGACTGGCAAGGTAGGCTTCTTCCAGAGTTGGTGACACGCCGACCGCATTCCAAAAGTCAGCCGCCTCGATCTCGCCAAGACTCGCGAGGGTATACAGCCGTTCGATTTCCACTGCATCAGACAACCCACCGTTCTCAATAACAAACGGCACGAGCAGTTCTGCTACGTCATCACCTGACTCGTAGATAACTCCCATCGCATCAAGAACTAGAACAGTTCCATTCATGAGGAAGTCAGTTGGGCCAAGGAACGCAATTAGTTAGCTCTTCTTCTTCGCCGCTTTTTTCTTGGGCGTTGCCTTCTTTGCGGTGGTCTTTTTCTTGGCGGCCTTCTTCTTAGCGGGGGCCTTTTTCTTAGCTGCCTTTTTCTTCGCTTTTTTCTTTTTCGGGGCGGGGCCTTGGGCAGCTTTTTCGGCAAGAAGCTGGAGCGCTTCGTCGTAGGTGATTTCTTCGACTACCATCCCCTTGCGGACCGAGATGTTCGTTGTGCCGTCGGTGATGTACGGGCCGTAGCGACCGTCGAGAATCTGGACGGGCTTCTCCGTCACGGGGGACGGCTTCTCGAACACCTTGAGAGGTTCCTTCTTCGCGCCGCGGCCACGCGTTTTGGGTTGTGCCAACAGCTCGATGGCTTTCTCGAAAGTTACGTCCAGCGGCGAAATGTCCGCGGGCAGAGAACGCGTTTCCGTGCCGCACTTGATATACGGACCGTAGCGACCGTTGAAAGCTTGAACCTCCTGGTCTGTGCGGGGGTCGGGCTTCTCGTTACCCTCTTTGTCTTTCACCGGCGGCATCGGCGGGTGGGTGCCCAAGCTGCGCGGGAGCGACAACAATTTGAGCGCCGTTTCAAAGTCAATTTCCTCGGGGTTCATACCCTTTAGCAAACCCGCATTTTGCGGCTTCTCGTCGTCGTCGGTAGTACCACGCTGAATGTAGGGCCCAAACCGTCCCGTCTTGAGGTAAACCGGCTTTTGCGTATCGGGGCAAGTACCAAGTGGCTCGTCCGCAAGTGCCGCTTGTTCGAGCAGCTTGAGCGCCGCTTCGAGAGTCACCTCGTCCGGCGGTGTTTCGTCTTTCAGAGACGCGGTGCGATCACCTTGCTCGACATAGGGGGAGTAACGTCCGACGCGCACGTGAATTGGCTCGCCACCCTCAGGGGTACCGATGTAAATGCGGCTAATCTTCGCCGGGTCGATCTCGTCGATCTTGTTTTCCAGCTGCTGCTTGAGCCCCGGATTGCCGTTGCCGAAGTAGAAGTTTTCGAGATAGTCGATATGCCCCTGCTCGCCGCGGCTGATCGAGTCGAGGTCGTCTTCCATCTGCGCGGTGAATGCATAGTCAACTAACCCCCCCAGGTTTTCTTCCAACAACGTCACTACCGAAAAAGCCACCCATGTCGGCACGAGTGCGCTCGCCTTTTTGAAGACGTAGTTCCGCGCCAAAATCGTGTCGATAATCGACGCATACGTACTCGGCCGACCGATGCCGCGTTCTTCGAGAGCCTTGGTCAACGACGCTTCGCTGAATCGGCCGGGGGGTTGCGTGCTATGCTCTTTGGCTTCGAGCGACTTGCAAGTGAGTACTTCGCCGACTTCCAGATTCGGCAGAGCCTTCTCCTGGTCGGCGAGTTCCGCGTTGGGGTCGTCGGAGCCTTCGACATAAGCCCGCAAGTAGCCAGGGAAATCGATCGTCTTGCCGCTTACTTGGAATACACAGTCTTCGCCCTCGATGGTGACCACAATCCGGCGACCCTTCGAGTCGGCCATCTGACTAGCGATGGTGCGCTTCCAAATCAGATCGAACAGCCGAAACTCGTCGTTGTTGAGCTTGGCTTTCATAACCTCCGGCAGTTCAAAAGGATGGCCCGCGGGGCGAATGGCTTCGTGAGCTTCTTGAGCATTCTTGACCTTGGATTTATAACTCCGCGGCGCATCTGGGAGGTAGTCTTTGCCGTAGTTGGAATCGACCAACTTGCGTGCGTCCTCAACCGCGACCTTGGCCAGGTTGGTCGAGTCGGTACGCATGTAAGTGATGTGCCCGTTCTCGTACAGGCTTTGGGCCACCTGCATCGTGCGGCGTGCTGTGAAGCCGAGCTTGCGGTTGCATTCCTGTTGCAGTGTACTCGTGGTGAACGGGGGATAGGGTTTGGTTGTGTAGGGTTTCTCTTCAATGCTTCCCACGCGAAATTCGCCACTCTGAATGCGGGCGGCCAAGTCGCGTGCCCCTTTCTCATCCAGGTGCACTAACTTGTCTGCATCCTTCAATTGGCCGTTGGTCGAATCGAAATCTTTGCCGGAAGGGATCTTCTTCCCATCGACGGTCATGAGTGGTGCTTCAAGCTGCTGCCCGCTCTCTTTGGCAAACATGCCAAGCAAGTCCCACCAACTGCCCGTGACGAACGCCATGCGATCGCGTTCGCGTTGCACAATCAATCGCACTGCGACACTTTGCACTCGGCCCGCAGAGAGCTTTGGACGCACCTTGCGCCACAACAGGGGCGAGACTTCGTAGCCAAACAGTCGGTCCAGAATGCGGCGCGTTTCCTGGGCACGAACCAACCCTTCATCCACGTCGCGTGGTCCGTCCATGGCGGCTTGGATCGCATCCTTGGTAATTTCATGGAACACGAGCCGGTGCACGGGCACCTTCGGCTTTAAGAGTTCCAGCAGATGCCAGCTGATCGCCTCTCCTTCGCGGTCTTCGTCAGTCGCGAGATACAGTGCATCCGACTTGGCCAGCTCGTCCTTGAGCATCTTGATGTGCTTGGTCTTGCCGGGGGGGACCACGTAAATTGGCGTGAAGTTGTCATTAACGTTTACACCCAGGTTCGACCAGGGTTCGCCTTTGTACTTCGCGGGAATCTGCTTGGCCCCCTGCGGCAGATCGCGGACGTGGCCGATGCTCGCTTCGACGCGGTAGCCGGGGCCAAGGTACTTGCCAATGGTCTTCGCCTTGGCCGGTGATTCGACGATCACCAAGGCTTGTCCGTTGGCTTTCGAGGCTGCTGATTTCTTCTTGGCCATGAATTCTCTATCTGCTGAACGCTGCTAGTTGGGTCGAGTGGTCTAGTATTGTGCGTGAATTTAGTATCGTGGTTTGGGAATACTGGCGTGAGTCAACTCACTCCTGTCCCCCTGATCGGAGTAATCGGAGTGAGCCCGGCGTCTCAGGCCACAGGCAATTCCCTAGGCCTGCCAGTGCAAGTCAATTCCCTCACACCAGCCGCGGGGTCGTCGCCCCTACTACCGATTGGGATTGCATTTACGTCGATTTGCCATAGAATCACTTGCCAACTTTCCTCACTAATTTACCAGAACGACTTCGTCAATCATTACTGCCGCAGTGGGTCGCCTGTCAAGTGGCCCTCGGTGGATTTCACTCCTTCAGGAAGTTTCAATGGCCAGCCCATTCTATCTATTTCGCAAGTACCAGCGTGCATTCATCGCCATTGCCGCGGTGATCGCCATGTTTATTTTTGTGCTGGCGGACCCTTTGATGACTTGGTTGCAACAGGCCAATGGTGGTAGCCAACGAAACGCCGAGACAGAAGTCGCCACATGGGAGGGCGGATCTCTCAACCTCCAACAACTCGAGTCGCTCGCTCAGAGGCGTTACCGAATTAGCGAATTTCTGACAAATCTCGTCGGCATTGCCGCGGGCATGGTCGAACAAGAGGGGGGTTCTCCCGTGCCGCCCACTCTGCCCGACTTTCGTTTACAAGACACCGATCCCCGCTCGGTTCAGGTGGGGTGCGTGACGACTCGCGTGCTGGCCAATTTGGCCGAGGAGTCGGGAATTTCCGTCAGCCACGAGGTGATCAACCACTACTTAAAAGAGTGGGGCCTGCGACGCATGGGCGACGCGGAGATTGCGAACCTGCTTAGCAGGGCGGGATTGTCAGACCGGGCCCTCTTCTCGGGATTGCGCGAACTATTGATGGGCAATTTCTATATCAGCAGCTACTCTCTGGCGACCCGCGGTGTGATGCCGGAAGAACGCTGGCAAGACTGGAAACGCATTAACGAGCGAATCGCCATCGACGCGGCTATTCTTCCCGCTGACAAGTTTGTCGCTGAAGTCCCCGAACCGACCGAGGCCGAGCTGCAACAGTTTTACGAACTCCACAAGGATCGAGTTCCCGATATCCCCCAATTGGTGTTGGGCGCGCGACTCTCGTCGCCTGACCCTGGCTTCCGCGAACCGAGGCGGGTCAGGCTGCAGTACCTGCTAGGCAGCGTCGATGACTGGACGCAGAAAACGCTCGACCAGGTGACTGACGCGGAGATCGCCGACTACTATGAGCGCAATAAACGCGCCCAGTTCGTTAGGGACGCATCGAACTCGGCAGACAGTTTGTTTAACGAACTCGAGAAAATCACCGAGGAAGAAACCGCCAATGGCGAATCCGCAAGCGATGATTCTCAAGGCGATGATTCTTCGAGCGATGACACTGACGAAGATCAGCCAGCCGAGGACGATTCGAGTAGCACAACTCCCCAGAGTCCGTTCCAGCTAGCAGCGTTTCAAGCGGATGAGCCGGAAAGCGAAACCGCCAGCGATGAAGCATCGAGCGACGCAGCGCCGGCATCCGTCGAAAGCGAAGGTGACAGTACCGCCGAAGCCAATGACGATTCCGCCGTCGAAAATTCCACCGACGATTCCAACAACGATTCCACTGAAGAATCAACATCCGAAGAAGCGCCAGCTGAATACGTGCCGCTGGAAGAAGTAAAGGAACAAATCCGTCGCACACTTGCTCGTGACAAAGCGGTGGTGGAACTTCAAAAGATTGTCGATCGAACCTACACCAGGCTGAAGACAGCCTACACGCCCTACGGCGTCAGCGTCGTGAACGCCCGCTCGAACGAAAGCGATCTCCCCGCCCCTCCTGCGAAGCTCTCCGACTACAAATCGCTTGCCAAAGAAACCGGTTTAGCAAGCGAAGAGACCGTGCTACTATCCCAACTCGAGTTGTCTGAAACTTTCGTCGGCAGAGCGTTTGATGCACAAAGCCGGCGCGAGGGTGTGTTCCAGGCGATGTTTGGCGACCAGGAACTGTTTGAACCCTATCGGGCACTCGACCTCGACGGAAATTCTTACATCGTGAGTAAGTTGGAAGACGTCCCCACCCGAGTACCAGAATTCAGCGAAGTGAAGGACGCGGTACTAGCCGCATGGAAACAGCAAGAAGCAGCCAAGTTGGCGCTTGCCAAAGCCGAGGAATTGGCCAAACAGGCCAAGGATAATGAACAGAGCGTGGAAGAGATTGCCAAAGAGGCGGGCTACGAAGTGGTTACGAGCGACATGTTCAGCTGGCTCAACTTCGGCACCACACCGCAAGAAATGCAGCGCGGCCCACGACTCGGCGATGCCCCTCCGCTAGAGGAAATCGGCCCCGAGTTCATGACGAAAGCTTTTGAATTAGAAGCCGACCAAAAGGCAGCGGTTTTGAACTACGACGGCTCCGCGGCTTATCTTATTCAGCTTGATCGCCGCGAGCAGACCGAGGAAGAACTGCGAAACCGTTTCCTCAGCGAAATCAACACCTGGTACGGCGGTCGTGTGATGAACAGCGCTCGGTGGGGTTCCGCTCAACGACAACTGCTCGGGGAGCTTTCCGAGCGAGTGGGACTCAACCTCGACAAACTCGAAGAGTTCTTGTCGCAGGATGAACAGTAAGGAAATGCCTGGAGACTGTCACAGTTCCGTGGAATCGACCACGTTTCCATCAAATCGGTCAGCCATGTACTGCAGAATGAACGGATCGACGTCGTAGCTGAGCGAATGGACGCTGCCGTCACAAAAGGTCGCGTTCCAGATGCTGGAGTGGGCACTGCCAAATCGCTGCGCGATTTTGGACGTCCCGTCGTTGCGACGATACCGTTCATACAAGGCTTCCGCTGCGGAGTCGGACAACGGCTCCTTTAGCGAAGTTCTGATGCTGTCTTGCCGAGACGGGTCACCCTGCATAATACGGTAATTGTCGTTATTGAAACCGGTTCCCCACGTTTCATTATCCGCGGGCCAGCTGCCGTCTTCGTAGGCACTAGGCAAGTGCGATTTCTCGCCGATGAGTAGCGTATTGCTAGTGCCATCGGTGACTTGAGCAATCGAGACTTCGCTCGCTTGATAGGCGACACCGTTCAACTCTTCGGCCGGTTTTCGAGTAATCATCCACTTGTAATTGTCATACCGAGACCCCGTCAGCGTTGTGGGTCCGCTATCAAACTCCGGCCAATAAGTTCCCGAATTCATCGCATAGTCCGCTCGGGCTACTGCGTCGGGCGCATCGGAATTTCTGAGCAAGGCTGCCAACCCAGAGGAGACGGAATGATTCGTGGCTGTGCGTCGCGAAGGGCACTGGAAAATGGTGATCGGCATCTCCACTAATATCTTAGCCGCTTCCCGCTGCTGTGGAGTGATGACATCGGGTTCGCCGTCGCCGGGGATCGCGTGAAGATTTCCCATCTCGACGTAGGGCAATAAGTTGTATATCCAGCCACCTGGCTGGTCTTTCCCAAATCCACGATCCGCGTCACCCAACCAAGCCCACCCCCATCCGCCAGTCGGATAGTGTCCGCTCACGTCGTGAGAGTTGATGCTTCCCAAGCCCCACTGCTTCAATTGCGAAATGCACTGAGTTCTGCGCGCCGACTCACGCGCGGCTTGTACCGCAGGCAACAAGAGCGCCACCAGCACCCCAATAATGGCGATAACCACCAACAACTCGACGAGGGTAAACGCCCACTTTGGAGTGTTGCGGTCAGTGGTCTTCGTCAAGGTCCTTCGGCAGAGACACATCATCGGATGCAAAACCATGTAGAAAAGAAAAATGCGAAAAGGAACAAGCAGCCCGCAGTATAAGGCAATCGCGACCTTCTTGCCAGACAACGGAATCTGGAATTCTAGCGGCAGCCCGCACCTTCTCACCGCCGGCTGAGGTCGCTGAGGACGAACTCAACCTCGCTGCGGCTTGAACACCACTACCGAAAGCGGCGGCAATGTGAACTCGGCGGAGAACGGTCGGCTATGGCTCTCTCGCTCCTCAGCCTGCAAGCCGGGGTAGTTACCCACGTTGCTGCCACCGTAGAACTTCGAGTCGGTGTTGAAAATCTCATCGTAGAACCCGCCCTCCGGCAAACCCAGGCGGTAGTTCTCGCGAACCACCGGAGTAAAGTTGCAGGCAACTACGACAAAGTCGTTGGGGTCTTTCGCGCGGCGGATGTAGACCAACACACTGTCGCCATAGTTGTGGCTGTCGATCCATTCAAAGCCTTGGTGCTCGAAGTCGACTTCATACAGAGCTGGTTCTCGGCGATAGACAGCATTCAGATCGGCCACCATTTTTTGCATGCCTTGATGCGACTCCCACTGCAGCAGGTCCCACTGCAGTTCGCTGTCGCAATCCCATTCGTTCCACTGTGCGATCTCGCCGCCCATAAACTGCAACTTCTTGCCGGGATGGGTCCACTGGTATCCGTACAGCAGTCGCAGATTGGCGAAGCGTTGCCAGAGGTCGCCCGGCATTTGGTCGAGCATCGAACCCTTGCCGTGGACCACCTCATCGTGCGAGAACGGCAACGTAAAATTCTCCGTGAACGCGTAGATCAAGGAAAAGGTGAGCTCGTCGTGGTGGTAGCCGCGGTGGATTGGCTCGTGCCGCATATAGCGGAGCGTATCGTTCATCCAGCCCATATTCCACTTCAAACTAAACCCGAGTCCGCCGAGATAGGTGGGCCGTGAAACGCCGCCGAACGCGGTGGACTCTTCGGCGATGGTCAGTGCACCGGGAAACTGCAGATGGACCTGTTCGTTGAATTCTTTCAGCAGCGAGATCGCCGCGAGATTCTCTCGACCGCCATATTCGTTAGGGATCCAATCGCCCTCTTCGCGGCTATAGTCGAGATAGAGCATCGAAGCGACGGCATCCACTCGGAGCCCGTCAATGTGGTACTTGTCGAGCCAGAACAGCGCGTTGGAGGTAAGGAAGTTTCGCACCTCGTTGCGGCTGTAGTTGAACACCTTCGTGCCCCAGTCGGGATGCTCACCCTGGCGGGGATCGGCATGCTCGTAGAGCGCCGTGCCATCGAAATTATCGAGACCGTGGCTATCTTTGGGGAAGTGCGCCGGCACCCAGTCGATCAACACACCGATGCCGTTCTGATGACAATGGTCGACAAAGTACTGAAAATCCTCCGGCGAACCGTAGCGGCTCGTCGCGGCAAAATAGCCGACCGTTTGGTAGCCCCAGCTGCCTGTGAAGGGGTGTTCACTGACGGGCATCAACTCCAGATGAGTGTAGCCGAGTTGGTGGCAATATTCGACCAACTCGTGTGCGAGATCGCGATAGTTTTTCCACTGCCCATTGCCATTGTGGTTCTTACGCCAACTGCCCAGATGCACTTCATAGATCGACATGGGCGCGTCGAGCCCGTTGTGCCGCTCGCGATTGGCCATCCACTCTTGGTCAGCCCATTCATGGCTATCGAGATCGGCGACAATGTTCGCTGTGCGCGGTGGCACTTCGGCGGCAAAACCGTAGGGGTCGCACTTCTCGACGACGTTGCCGCCTCGACTCTTGACCGAATATTTATACAAAGTGCCAGCCTGCAACTCCGGAATAAACAATTCCCAGATGCCACTCGGAATGTGCTTACGCATGGCATGCGTGCGGCGGTCCCAACCGTTGAAGTCTCCTACGATGCTGACGCTCTCGGCGTTGGGCGCCCAAACAGCGAAGTTCGTGCCCACCACGCCGTCGATCTCGCGCCGGTGCGCCCCTAGCCGTTCGTAACTGTCCCAGTGGCGACCTTCGCCCAATAAGTGCAGATCGTAGTCGGTAAGCAACGGGGGATAGGCATAGTGGTCGTGCATGGTAGTTTGTTCGCCGGCTTGATCGATGGACCGAAACTTGTATGTCGGGCCTTTCTGTTTGTTTGTAAACCCGGAGGGGCAAATGGCTTCGAAAAGTCCCGCCGGGTGGATTCGCCGCATCGGCTGCGACAGGCCTTGCGCAGGGTCGACAAGCCAGACCTGCTGCGACTCAGGCAAGTAGGCTCGAATGGCTAGGGCCTGACGGCCGTTCTCCACAATTTCGTGCGGCCCCAAGACCTCGAAGGGGTTCTCATGGTAACCATGAATGACGGGCGCAATTTGCTGGACATCAACCTGAGATCGCACGGGGAGTTCCTTCTGTAGCTCTGTTGTACTTGAAATGCGTTCGGGATGCTCCCGAAAGCAGCGATTTTTGGGGGTGAGGGTTCGTTTTTCAGGGGTTTCGTTCCACTCTGGCGCTTACGTCGATGCCCCCACTGCATCGCCTAGGGCTCCGGTCACAGACCGAAACGCGTCGGACAAACTCGCAGCTTGCCTCTTCGCGCGGCGCCCAAGTCGATGTACCGGGTGGACCACGCGCGGCCCGCGAGTTCGATGGGGGCCGTCGACACGTCGGCGGGTCCGTGAAGTGACCACGGGGACCTGATCGTCAGCAGGCATTTCAGTTTCGACGGTCTCAAACTGCCACGCTTGGCAGGTCACCTCGTGGAATTGCAACGCGCGATCCACGCGTTGCCAGAGATCGCAGTCTCGCACCGGCACAATTCGGCCAAATCGCTCCCAACGCCAATGGTTCTCGCGCCACTGAGCCAGGCCCTTCTTTATGCCACGGCTCACGTAGCGGCTTTTGGTGACGAGTGTAACCCGAGCGGGTCCGTCCAAGGCTTCGAGTCCTCGGACTACCGCCAGCAGCTCGAGCCGCTCGCCGCAGTCGCAGGGCTCCGAGTCAGTCGCGGCGAAACGACGTTGGCTCTCCACGTTTTGCAGCACAAAGCGCCAAACGGGCGCGGAACACGGGTCTTGGCTTGCTTCACTAAAAAGCAAGTAATGCGGACAGTTGGACGTCATGGTTACCACTATCAGCCAGGAAGGTGGGCGAGACTGGCTGATCCATCTGGGGCCGCTGGCGAGCGCTGCTCATTCGCTCACTAGCGCAGAGGAAAGGTATATTGACACGCGTCCATTGCGAGCCGGACAGGAACACTTGTTCCGTCTAGCTTCAGATATCGGCAGAGAATACCCAAGCACTCCAATTTAACATGTTGTTTTTCGTGGCTTCTTCAAAAGCTGTACATGAAGCCAGTGCTTCAGGGTGCCGGCCCGCCGCCGCGCAAGTATCGAAGGGAAGCCGAATTTGAAGATCTCTGAGTACGCCCGGTGGCAGGCCCAAATGCGTACATTTTGGCACTTGCCAACCCGAATCGCCAGTCGACGCCGGCGCGTCCAACGGACATCTGCTACACAGCCTCGGCCGACGAAGTCGAGGTAGTTTCGGGAACTCTCAATTGGTAATCAAAGAGGAGCAATCGTGGTGATTTGGCCGACTGCATCGAGCGGTTGGCGCTGCCGCCGCGGGTCGTGGCTAGGTACAGCGCGAAGGAGCCTAAGGCAGCCAATGTGCTGCCTGCCGGGAGACAAGTCTGCGCACTACGTGCGCAGAATCCCGGCCAAGGAGCTTGAAGGGGTGGGAGGTCACTTGTCGTTGCGAACGCCGACAAAATGAGCCTGGAGTCGTATCAGGAGGTAAATCCAAATGGGGAATATTGGATTGGAACAGTTTGACAAAGCGCCTCACCAAGCATTCTGTTGCTAGTGCGAGATATTCGCTTGCGAAACCAATCGACTAGGCTGGGGTTTAGTAAATCACTAACTAACCACAAAGTATGCTCCCCCAAAGGAAAATTTTCTGAAGGCGGACCAATACTCGCAAGATACTTTCCTAAGGACTCTGACCATGAAACAAAAAACTATCATCGCCTGCTCCCTCGTCATTGGGTCGGCTTTTGCCCTGTTATCCATCGCTCAGCCACCCCCGCCGCGAATGCACTCCATTATTGAGCGGGGAGAACTCAAACCGCTGCCGGCGACATCGACGCCCGATGCGGAGAATGAAGTAAAGATAGAAGTCGTAGGCGACCAGCGCGTCATTACATCCAACGCAATACCTAATCATAAGACCGGGCAGTTCCCCAACCGGGGCAATCCGAATCGTATTTCGCCGCAATTGCATAAATACCGTGTGCCCACAAAGCCAGAGGTTGCCGATCGCGCCACACCCATACAGCACGTCTTCGGCCTCGCGGTAAATGGAGTGCCGTTTGAGCCCGGCGCGGGTGAATTTTACGCTGGAGAGCCGGGTTGGCAGTACGAACCGCTGTCGGCGGCGATTGACTTGGGCATCGACGTATCGCACGCCCACGTGCAACCGACCGGCAAGTACCACTACCATGGCTTGCCGACTGGTTTGTTGGAGGCGGTGAAGATTGATCCGGCAAAACATTCGCCGCTAGTCGGCTGGGCCGCCGACGGTTTTCCCATTTACGCAGTGTATGGTTACAGCGACCCAAATGATGCTACATCCGAAGTGCAACCGCTCACGTCAAGTTATCAACTCAAAAAAGGCGACCGACCCGGGGGCGACGCACCGGGCGGCAAGTACGATGGCACGTTTGTGGCCGACTATGAGTACGTCGAGGGCTCGGGCGACTTGGACGAATGCAACGGCCGCCAAACGGTAACACCCGAGTTCCCCGACGGCACGTATGCGTACTACATAACCGAAGCCTGGCCCGTCGTCCCCCGCATGTATCGCGGCACACCATCGGAAGATTTTAGGCGCGGCCCACGGCGCGGCGGTCCCGGACAGTTGGTTCAAGGCCGCGGCGGACCAGGGCGGGATGGATTTGGCCAAGGTGGCCCAGGTCGTGGAGGCCCCGGTCGTGGTGGTCCACCGCGACCGGGGCAGGTGCTCCCTGATTTTGTGCAGGACTCACTGCAGCTAACAAACGAGCAAAAAGAGCAACTGGCGGATCTGCAAAAAACCGTCGACGCAAAGCTCGCAGAAATTTTGACCGACGGGCAGCGAAAGCAGCTTGAAGAGCCGAGCGGGTTTGGTCGCCCAGGCGGGCAGCGAGGTGGTGCGAGACGGGGCCGCTCAGGTCAGGGGAGGCCCGAAAGGCCGGGCCTTGGAAATCGTCCGCGGCGTCCCGCAAGTTGAATCGCGCCACTCTGTTTTATTTCTCATACCAAGTAGGAGAATTGAGGTCTGAACTATGGCTCGATTTACTATTTGCCTCGTCGTATTACAGCTGGGACTAGTTTCCGCAGAGGCCAGCGACTGGCCGGAGTTTTTGGGTCCGGGAGGGAATGCTCGTAGCAACGACACGGTACCGACGAATTGGAGCGAATCGGAGAATCTAAGCTGGAAAGTCGATTTGCCGGGCGCTGGCTCGTCGAGCCCCATCATCGTTGGCGATCGCGTGATTTTGACTTGCTACGTGAGCGACGCCACCGCGCCAAAGCGACAAGTGTTGTGCTTCAATAAGAACACAGGCGATCGACTGTGGTCGGTTGACTTTCCGCTGGACTATCGGGAAGACGCTTACAAGGGCTATCTCACCGAACATGGCTGCGCTAGCAATACGCCTGCGAGCGACGGTAAGAACATCTACGTCTTTCTCGGCAAAGGGGGCGTTCACTCCCTGACCCTAGATGGGAACAAGAATTGGAGCGTCGGAGTTGGCAAAGAGTCCAGCAATCGCGAGTGGGGCTCGGCGGCTAGCCTGGTGCTTTATGAAGACAGCGTCATCGTGAACGCCGCCGAGGAATCTCAGTCCATCGTCGGACTCAGTAAAGAGAACGGGGATGAACTGTGGCGAGCCGAGGCTGGCGCGCTTGAGTTGACTTACGGAACGCCTCGCTTGGTCACGACCAGCAGCGGCAGTCCTCAGCTTGCGATTAGCGTTCCCGGCGAAATGTGGTCGCTGAATCCATCGACGGGTAAACTCAATTGGTACGTGACAACACCAATGACGGGGAACGTTTCCCCGTCAGTGATTGTTGATGGTGAAACCATCTATAGCTTTGGCGGATTTCGTTCTTCTGGCAGCATTGCGATCACGGCAAGCGGCAAGGAGGATGGAGACTCTCGCACTCTGTGGACAAACCGTTCTAGTTCGTACGTGGCAACGCCACTGTTGTTTGAGGAGCGCTTTTACTGGATCGACGATCGAGGAATCGCCTATTGCACCTCGGCCAAAGATGGCGAGGTCGTTTACAAAGAGCGCGTCGACAATTTGGAGGGTGGCCGCCCCGTCTATGCATCGCCGGTGCTCATTGGCGAGCATATTTACGCCGTTACGCGACGGAGTGGAACAATTGTGTACGAGCCGGGCAAAGAATTCGAGCCAATTGCGCAAAATAAGTTTGCCGGCGACGAAACGGATTTTAACGCCTCTCCCGCAGTATCTGAAGGAAAACTCTACTTGCGCAGCAACGAGTGTCTATATTGTGTTGCGGCGGAATGAGCTTGCGCTATTTCGTTGTTCCCGTGGCGGTCCGACTAGGCAAACCGCATGTGTTGCAACACGGACGCCACAAGAAACACCTGTGAGCAAGAAGGTTCTTTCATTGAGGCGATGACCGCCACTCAAGTGGCCAAAAACAGTTGCTGAAATCGGCTTGCCGATGCGGTAGAACGGTGACGTGTGGCAGGAAGTTGGCCGAATTGAATGAGGCACGCTGAGCCGACGGCTCACGTAATACGTTTTCCGCGCCTCTGCGAGAGGCTTTGTTTTCCAGTGACGTGGAATATTGCGTCAGACGTCCGATATGTAAGAAATTCTCAAAACTCACCCCACTGGATAAACCTTGTATCCCGCGAACACCTATAAACCGAGGACGGAACCAACTCGTCGGGACTTTGACGCCTTGAGTTTTGGAATAAAAAACCACGTTTGTCGCGGTCATGCAAAATTCGAAGCGTCGCAAAACTGCGAGCGGCCTGAGTGTTGCCGCCGTGCGGGTTCACTGATTGTTGATATCGGCGGCGGCGTCAGCAATCAGCCGTGCGAAATCCTTCAGGTTCGACAGCTCTGTGGAAATTCGCGGGTGGGCGAAAATCCGCACCCGTTTGACGTAGTCGTCGAACTGCTGTTGGGCGAGCGTTTTGACCACGGGCGAGATCTCGCCCAATGGGCGATAGCAGTTTTCTTTGGCGAAGTGCACATCGATCTCGAACTGGACTTCGAGCTTTTCCGGCGGCGCATCGAACAGAATTTCGTGGGAGGCGATTTCCATGCCAATCTCGGCGCTGGCCCGTTCGGCGAATTTTTCCGCGCAGCGGACCAACCACAGGTAAGGTCGCCGGGCCAACAACGCATAGTGTTCCGGTTGTTGGAACAGGCTGTAC
The DNA here is from genome assembly GCA_965230685.1 of Bythopirellula sp. Classification (GTDB taxonomy): domain Bacteria; phylum Planctomycetota; class Planctomycetia; order Pirellulales; family Lacipirellulaceae; genus Bythopirellula. The sequence continues at coordinate 4,198,823 of CBDDLO010000002.1, read as the reverse complement.
TCGGCAACCCGCTTGTAGAGCCGCCGCGACGGGCCGAACAAACCGTCGAGCAACGTAGCCGCGGGCCCATCGCCCGCCACACTCAACAGCCTCTCGATCATCGGCCGCTCGGCAAGCGCGAACAGCGACTCGTGGGGAAGTTCCTCGCTCAGCAGCACAAAGGCCCGCTGCAACATCGCGGTGGCAGAACGGACCGCGTGGTGCCAGTAGACCTCGCTGAACATGACGTAACGCGCGAACACCATCATCTCCGCGGCCGTTTTGCCCTTGTCAGTAATAGCGAGCCCGTCGCCGGCCGCGTTCAGGCAGAGGCTCTGGATCAGCCGTGCTTGGTCGAAGTTGCGGCCATAGGGCACACCGGCGTGCAGGCTGTCGCGCATCAGATAGTCCATTTTGTCCACGTCGATCGGACCCGAGAGCAGACTCTGCAGGAGCTTGTCGGTCGAACAGCGGGGAGGGCCGCTGAGCAAGGTGAGAATGTCCTCGGGCGCAAGGCCCCAGTCTTCGCGAAGCGCGTCGGTAACTTGAGGCTCCCGCAGAAACCGTTCGGCAAACTGTTCGTGTCGGGGCAGCGCGGGCAGCGAAACGTCTTCGATCGGATGGCAGAAGGGCCAATGGCCCAAGTCGTGCAACAAGGCCGCAACGAGATATCGCTCTGCATCGGTCGGTGTCACGGCGCTGGCGAACCGGGCGTCGTCGGTCAGCCGGTCCAGAAACCGGAGCGCCATTCGATACACACCGAGCGAATGCTCGAACCTCGAGTGATTGGCGGCCGGATAGACGAGGCTCACCAACCCGAGCTGGCTGATGCCGGCAAGCCGCCGGAACTGGGGCGTATCGACAAGCCGGCGAACCCGCGGCGTGATCGGCACATCCAACTCCGGCGGAATGCGAATCAGCCCACGACTGGATCGCAAGGCAGCGAGTTCAGGCACGCTGCGCAGCGGACTCTCGGCAATCGGCGGTCTCTCATCAGCCTTCATTTATCCGCCTTCTGCCCTTCGTTTCAACCCATTCCTGGAATGAACGGCAGCCCCATGACGAAGCGCAGACCAATTGTGACTAGCAAATACAGCATGTAATGGAAGAAGCCCGTCAGAAAATCGAAGTCGAAACAGACAAACGCCGCGAACGCTCCGATGCCCATCGAGACCACGCCAAGTCCGACGATTTGGACCATTTCCAGACCTTCCTCGAACGCTTCGTTGCCGAAGACCTGGGAGCCAAGAAAAATGTAGACCCCCCACAACAGCGCGTACACCAGTCCGCAAGCAACTGCGCGAATAATCGCGGCACTGCCCTCGTAGATGCCCAGCTCGTCGTCGCGGAGGAATGTGTAGCCGGCATAGGCCAAGAGTGGCCCCAAGAGAATAGCTCCGCCCGCAAGAGCCCAAAGCTGGTTGTCGCCTAAGTCACTGCGACCCAGCAGCCAGGCAATGGCGACACTCAACAGTACCAAACCCGTCGTAACGACGGTAATGTTGAGACTAAACTTGGCTTCCTTGCGCTTGATTGGCTTGAGAACGCTGCGGCCCTTCGAGTCCTTTGCGCCTGCTTCTAGCTCTGGAGCGTGGATGACGACTTCGTCGCCCAATTCAGGAATTTGAATCGGCTTTTTGCATTTCGGGCAAGGTCCGGTTTTGCCGGCGTGTTGATCGCCGACTTTGAAACGCGTGTGACAGCTGGGGCAAGTGACTGGTATGGGCATGGATGAATTCGAAAGGTGAATTATGAAGTACGAAGAAGCCAAACCTATCAGCCGAGGTGCGTCTGTACGCGGTTCCCGCGAAAGAAACGGGGGCTATCGCCCGTCGGCTGATGAAGGAGGGGCGCTGTTGAACTAACCACTCTCTTTCAGATCGTCTTCGTTCAGGGGACGGAAGCCTTTGTTGGTGAGCGTGTCGAGGGCCATCTCAATGTTATCAACCATCAGGGCGACTGCGGGGGCGTCTCGTGGTCGCGACAGTAGGGGATAGACTTGCGAGATATTAATTTCCGCCTGTAGCAGTGCGGTGCAAACTTGCAGTAGCGGCTGCGGGCTGTCTGGAAGCTCGACGCCGATGAGATCCGACTCGACGATGGCCAATCCGGCCCGTTCGAGCACTTCGCGGCCTTGCTCCGGGTCGCTGAGTAAGAATCTTACGACCGCGCACTCAGTTGAGTCAGAAATCGTCAAGGCGACGATCCGCACATTGCTACCCTCGAACCGACGTACGACTTCGAGGAGCTGCCCCACCCGATTTTCCAAGAAAACAGTGAACTGGCGAATCGAGGGATAGTCTCGACCTCGCATCGTAGCGAAGCCGACTCCAGTGCCCTCACCGCCCGAGATGCCATCGTCGTCCGAGATCGAAATATCGTCATCCAACATATTGGCAACCTCCTCCGGATTGGGCCCAAGAATTGTTCCGTGCTGGTTTCGTCGTAAAGCGAGTGCTAGTATAAGTTTCTTGCTTCCTAATTGCAACGGAATCCGCACTTGCCTCCTGGGTTGCGGCATCCGAGTCGGCTACGATGGTAGTTTCTACACCCGAGCCTATTGCCGACGATCACCCACCTGGCCCTGCCACCATGCAACATGAGATTGAGATCGAGGTTCGCTACTACGAAACCGATGGCCAGGGGATTGTCCACCACGCGAACTACTTCCAATACTTCGAGTTCGCTCGTGTTCAGATGCTCAAAGCCCACGGCTACGATTACGCCGATTTAGAGCGAGAAGGCATTCTTCTCGTGGTTCACAGCATCGGTTGCAAGTACCACTTACCTGCCAAGTTTGGCGACACGCTGCGGATTGTGACGTCCGTTGAGCGCGCAACCCCGGCCCGCATTGACCATACCTACCGCGTCTTACGTAGCGACACGCTGCTTGCCGAGGGAAAGAGTACGATCGCCTGTGTCACAAGCGAGGGTGTCGTGCAGCGGATGCCCGACTTTTTACAAGTTGAGAATCGCAAGGAGAAACGTGAATGAGTGCCAAGCGAGTGCTGATGCTTGTGGGCGACTTCGTCGAGGATTACGAGGCCATGGTCCCGCTACAAATTCTGCAGATGGTGGGACACCAAGTCGATACAGCATGCCCTGATAAGCAAGCAGGCGATACGGTTGCCACTGCTATTCACGATTTTGAGGGACAACAAACTTACAGCGAAAAGCGCGGGCACAATTTTCCGGTGACCGTGGCCTGGGAAAAGGTTCATGAGGAGAGCTACGACGCCCTCGTGATCCCAGGCGGGCGATCCCCGGAGTACCTCCAACTCGACGGCCGCGTCCTCGCTATCGTGAAGCACTTTACAGAGACCGGCAAGCCTCTCGCGGCGACATGCCACGGGCTCTACCTGCTCACCGCGGCCGACGTGGCGAAAGGTCGCCGATGCCAGGCGTACCCAACGCTGCGTCCCGAGTTGGAAAGGGCGGGTGCGATTTGGGACCAACCGAGCGAAGGGCTCGATAGCGTGTGCATGGATGGCAACCTGATCACCGCCCCCGCCTGGCCAGCCAACGCGGCCTGGATGCGGGAGTTTTTAAAGGTATTGAATACGACTGTAGAGTAAAGCCGCTCGCCGCTGGTATTTTATCATCAAAACGGGCTTGGAATCGGCATCCCTTGCCAGCGCCAAGCCCAAGGGTCTCGCGTTCGGATCCGTCGAACGGCCTCGCACTCGGTCTGAACTTGCGGGGTGCAGCGAGTGCTCTGCTCTCTGCTCTCGAAATGAAAAAGCCCCGCCACGAATGGCGGAGCTCTATTTTTTCCTCTATGCGACCAACCTCATCGCACCCTCGTACTCGCTGACACCTGCGAGGAACTCCTCGAAGATACGAACATCCAGAGCCGACGCGGTGTCGGTCTCTGGATGGAACTGGGTACCGATCGCAAACCAATCACTCATGGTGCTTTCGATTGCTTCGACCACACCGTCCGGGCACCGTGCAGTCACCTGGAACCCAGGAGCCACTTCATCGATCGCCATGTGGTGCATGCTGTTCACACGCAGCTCGCCATCGCCGTAGACACGGTCCATGAGCGAGCCGGGGACAAGTTCCAGCGTATGACGATGAGCCGGATCTAGCGGATCCTTGTGAGGCAAGGCCGTTGGTAGGTCTTCGGGGATATGCAAGAAAAGATTGCCGCCTTGCGTCACATTGAGCAGTTGCATTCCTGCCCCGATACCAAGCAACGGCATTCGTCGCTCGGCCACCTTGCGGGCCAGGCAACGATCAAACGCTTCGCGCCGTGGGTCTTGGCATCGAACCGTGGGATGGAGCATCCAACCATCTCGGCGCGGATCGAGGTCAGCCCCGCCGATTAGCATCACTCCATCGAGCCGATCGAGCACCGCGTCGATGTCTTCTTCTGTCTTGTAGGGAGGGATTAAGACTGGTACCCCACCCACCTCTAAAATCGAATCGAAGTAGCCAGCCGCCACATACGAGAACGCCGGGGAATCTCCCTGGCCTGGTTTGAAGTCTGCATTTACGCCGATCATTGGCTTAGTCATCATCTTGCACTCCCTTTCCGACGCATCGATTGCGCCGCCGTGACTGAGTCTCAGCAGTTCTAAGATTCCTCTGAGAGTAGGGAGCCACCGAAATTGCCAACGTCGCTAGGAACAAATTGCTCCCTGCTCAGTGGGCGTCTATTCTTGAAGCGCATAATGCTGTACAAGAATCCTCAGAATCGGGCATAGTAGAACGGCAATCACATAACCGAGAGTGCTTGACTCCGGGACTGTGGTGCAACGCAGACCATCCATGGCACTTGCACGAATCCAAATTGGCTGAGGCGAAACCGGCGCAAATCCCCAAGGACGCGCCGGATCGATTTCCCTATCTCATGAGTCCTGCGGTTGCGTTGGCCGCGGGGTGGCCTCAAAAACTCCTTTGACTAATAAGGCCGCGTCACTCGGCCGAATCCACGATGCAAGTCGTTAGGAGAAATGTATCGAAAACTGCTGGGCCCGCAAGCATTTTCCCTATCTTGGGTCCTACACGGTAGTGCTTGCACAAGATACTGAGATTCGCTGCGGCAAACCCTATTGTTCGGTGCCCGTCCCGATTAACTGAACAACGGCTTTGCTAGGTCATATCCGATCAAGAATATCGCTGCGTCGACCAAACAGTGCCCCAACCAGGGGCCCATAAGCGAGCCGCTCCGATGGTAGAGCCATGCCCAGAAGGCGCCACCGACCGCAACGGCGGCTGACAACAGCCACGTGAGCGGGCTCGACATGCCAAAAAAAGCGCCGATCACGAGAACGTGGTGAGCCATGAAGCCGAGGGCAGAGATGGCGATTGCAGGCCCGAGCTGGGTTAATCGTTTGAGTTGGTCGAACACGAACCACCGCCAGTAGTATTCTTCTAGCAGCGAATGCAACAGGCTGTAAAACACACCGAGGGCGGCGAACTTCCAGAGGGCGTTGAACCCCATGTCAGCGATTTTGGCTTGGATTGGACCGATGCCAGCAGTGAAGAACGGGGCGTCTTTAAACCAACCTTGATAAAGTCCAAGGGCCGCAACCAGCACCGAAAGTCCAAACGCGACTCCGACACCCACGCCGCTGTACGACACTGGCCAGAGCTTGGGGCGATTCCGTTGCACGAACCCTACCCAAAAAATAGGAAATCCAAACTGGACGACCTTCGCGACTCCATAAACCGTCTGGCGGAGCCCAGCATCCAATCCTTCTGACCAGACGAAGTAGGCGAGTGTGACAAACGTGGGGAGCGCAAGGGCGAAGAGTACGGCGACCCAATCGCGACGGGTTGTGGCGTTCATCGCGTCATTGTAACACGAGACGACGATTCGTGACTCTAGCGATTTCTCGCGTTTGGAGCTCGGAGGGCGTGACAGGTGAGGCTACTCATCAGACGAAGAGTCGTGCTACAATCGTCGCATGCAGTATCAACGGGTTTGCCTTGAATCGTTCGGCTACACGCTTCCACCAGAAGTGGTCACGACCGACGAGCTTGAACAGCAACTTGCCCCGGTCTACGAACGGCTGCGGCTGCCCGAGGGTCGGCTGGAGTTGATGACCGGCATCCGCGAGCGGCGGTTCTACGAGCCTGGCACTACCCCGGGAAGCGTCAGTATGAGCAGCGCTGAGCGCGCCATCGAAGCCAGTGGCATAGATCGCGGGCTTATCGGCGCTCTGGTGCATGGCTCGGTCTGCCGCGATCATCTCGAACCGGCAACGGCGTGCAAGGTGCATCATCATTTGCGTTTGCCGGCCGAATGTCTGATCTACGACGTTTCGAACGCTTGCCTGGGAATCCTCACCGGCGTGATCCAAGTCGCCAACATGATCGAACTCGGGCAGATCCAGGCGGGGGTCGTGGTTGGTACGGAGTGCGGGCGGGAGTTAGTGGAGAACACCGTTAGCCGTCTCAACGAAGACACGAGCCTAACGCGGCAAGACATCAAGTTGCTGGTCGCATCGCTTACCATCGGTTCGGGCAGCGTTGCCATGCTGCTCTGCGAGGAATCGCTTAGCAAGACCAATAATCGCATGACCTCAGCGAGCGTGATGGCCCGTACCGAACATCATGAGCTTTGCCAAAGTGCGGGTCTCGAGACCTTTATGCAAACCGACAGCGAAGAACTCATGAAACGTGGAGTGGCCACTGGCGCGGAAACATTCGAGCAATTTCTCGTTGAGGCGAACTGGCAACGGTCCGATGTAGACAAAACCGTCTGCCATCAGGTCGGCGTAGCCCACCGTAAGCTCTTGTTTGAAGCGTTAGGGCTGGAGACGGATCTTGATTTCGCCACATTGGAAACGCTGGGCAACACCGGCGCAGTTGCGTTGCCACTGACGATGGCACTCGCACTGGAAGCAGAGCACATCCAATCGGAAGATCGCATTGCCATGCTTGGGATTGGCTCAGGGATCAATTGTCAGATGATCGGTGTGGAGTGGAACACTAGTCGGGTATTGGGAGAAGCAACACCAACGGGGCCTGCGACGTTCTCGCGCTAGCCAACCACCATGGCGATAATTATCGCGAGAAGCACCACACCACCGACTCCCAGCACAACCCAGAGCCAGGCGGGAAAACCTTGGCTGGGACCAGTGTACCCCGGTGGGCGCAGCGGGTCGATTTCTCCCGGCTGCTTTTGGAATCTTTGATTAACCGCTTCCTTGGCCTCCTGTCGATCGAACGCCTCTTCGATGAGCGACTTTTGGGGTAGCTCTGAGAACGTGTCGTCGAGAGACGAAGTAAGATTGTCGGTGCTACTTTCCCCCTTGCTGAAAGTGGCATCGTCGTCCTCTTCCAGGGCTTCTTCGTCCAAAGGAGCAAGTTCCAGGTCTTCGTCGGTCATTTCGGGGGAGTTGCTCTTCTTGCCGACCGAAGAAGAGTCCAAAACATCACGGCGCACTGCGCTGCCCGAATCTCCGGAGCTGCGAATCCTGGAATCGTTGAACCTACGCAGGATCCCGCTGCCGACGCCAGAACCCGAATCTAGTTTCTTTCCGCTGTCCCCCACCTGCTGACCACGATCGCTCAGCCACTCGACAAGCCGCTCTGCCACATCCCCAGCGGTTTGATAGCGGTCGTCTGGTTTCTTCTCCATCATCTTTTCACAAATGTGGAGCAGCGTAGGCGGCACGTCGGGGCGATCTTTCAACACGCTTGGTGCGGATTCGACTTGGTGTTTCATCAGCCGCTCGGAAATCGACCCCTCGGCAAATGGCGGGTGCCCGGTGAGCAAGAAATAGAGTGTGCAACCCAGGCTGTAGATGTCGGCTCGGGCGTCTGCGCTATGGCTGTTGAGTGCCTGTTCGGGTGCGAGATAGTCGGCCGTGCCAAGTACATTCTCATTATTGTCGATTGTCAACGAAGCGGTGTCGTCGATGATTCGCGCCAGTCCCATGTCGAGCAACTTCACCACGCCGTTGTTGTCGAGCAGACAGTTGGCGGGCTTGATGTCACGATGGACTAAACCCATTTGGTGGGCATGATCAAGCCCACGTGCGACCTGAGCAATGTAGTCCGCAGCGGTTTCGTACTTGAGCGGGCCCTTCTCTTTCACCAACTGGTGCAGGTCTTGGCCCTCGACGTACTCCATCACGATGTAGTGCGTCTCACCTTCGTTGTCGATGTCATAGGCACGGACAATGTTGGGATCGTCCAACTTGGCCGCGGCGCGGGCTTCGAGCTTGAAGCGGTTAAGGTATGTCGCGTCTTTCACCCGATCACGTGGCAAGACTTTGATCGCGCGGCGAGCACGCATCAAAATATGTTCGGCCAGATAGACCGTACTCATTCCGCCTTTGCCTAGTTGCCCGAGCAATTTGTATTTGCCGAGCATGAAACCGCGGTGCTTGCCCGCGAGGAGCTTTTCGGCTTGCCACTCGGTGATGAGGCCGGCTTCGACGAAGGCTTCTGCCAATGCCTCTTGGCGCTCCGGCAGTTCCTCGCCGTGCTGCTTGCGGTACTCAGCGAGAAACTCTTCCAACTGATCTTCTTCGACCAGCTTGCTGCGTTTCACCAAGTCCAGGAAGCTTTGGGCCACTTTGGTCATCGATTCTCATGTCGGATGAGGTCAGACAATGCGCTTCAAGTTGGCATATTTTCCAACTCGCCTGCTTGCCTATTGCGATTATTGCCGATCAACGAACTCAACGGCTGGCCCCAGATAGCTGAAACCAACCTGAAGGAGAATTGATCTACTAAGATGAGGTCTGCATTATGTTCCGAATTATCCTTAAAGATTGCCGATCGATCCTTTCCACGATGCCAGTTTCACATCGCCGACAATACATCTATTTTGCCTACCTTTAGAATATCATCTCAAGCGCTAAGCTACCACTATTCTTCCCCAAGATCAGCCTTTTTCCCACCGAAAATGGCGAGTTGCCACTTGCCTTTCGAGGACATCTGAGGGGACTGATCCGCTCAATCGGTAGAATCGTCTGGCTCGGCATCGGCTCGAAGAAACCCCTGCACAAGGCGATCATCGAAATAATTTACTCCCATCCCCGCGTCCACTACCAAGCTCTGGGTGTTAATCCCGCTCGAACGTGGGCTAAGCAGGAAAGCTACGGCGTTGGCGACTTCTTGCGTCTCGACGGCTCGCCCTCGAAGCGTAGCTCGCTCGGCAAAAAGATACGAATCAACGTACCCGGGAATCCCCGCGGAAGCCGACGTTTTGAGCAACCCTGGCCCGACGGCGTTGAATCGGACCGCCGAAAAATTGCTAAACGACTTGGCGAGGAAAGCCAAACTGGAATCGAGGGCTGCTTTAACCGGGGCCATGAACCCGTAGTTCTCGCTCGCCATCCGCGTAGTGGAGATGGAGATCGTCACCACCGACGCGTCGTTTGCCAAGCTACTCTTGAGGGCATTGGAGATGGCCATCAACGAATAGCACGAAATATCGAACGCCCGAAGTAACTGTGACTTGCTCGTTTCGTGGAATGGCTTGGGGCCTTCTGAGTAGTCGCCGAATGCAATCGAATGCACGATTCCGTGCAACACGCCGTGCTGTTCAGCCAGCTCCGCAGCAAGCCGGTCGATTTGTGATTGGTGTTCGACATCACAAACTAAGACTGGTGCTTTGCCTAGCAACTTTGCGGTTGTCGTTTTTCTGTCGGGTGAACGAACGACGTAAATCACCTCCACACCCGCCGCTTCGAGTGTTTTGCCCACGTGGTAGGCGACGCTCTTGCGATTGGCGACGCCAAAAACGACTATTCGACGCCCTGCTAGTTGGAGAAATTCGTCGGCCATCACTTCGCTCGGGGCGGATTCGCTGGAGGTTGACTAGCTTCGGGTGGGGCCACCGTGCAAGCGAAATCCAACCTCGCTGCGAGTTTCCCTTTAGTAGCGTTTGTCACCTTGGCTTTCATGTAGAAAGCATTGGCTAGCCGCTCGGTCAATTCGACATCAATGGTTATTTCGTCGCCCGGATGAACCATTGCTCGAAATTGCACATTGTTCATCCGCGTGGCCACCGGGACGGCTCCGTCGAGACCCGCGCCGCCCTGAGCATCGACTGTGACGTTCGACAGAAGTACAGCCCCTGCTTGCATAGCCGCTTCGCAAAGCAACACGCCCGGGGTCAGCGGATAGCTGGGGTAGTGACCCTGGTACCAGAATTCCTCGCCCGTAAATTGCTTGCTGCAAACAATGCTCTCGGCCGACTGCTGAATGACTTGATCAAGCAGCAAGAAAGGTGGACGATGCGGAATCGCAGCAAGAATGACTTCAATCGACATGGAATTATTTCAGCTTGCTGAGACGTCTTCTACGACCGAACTCTCAGCATCCACAGTGGAACGAGAGCCACCAGTCATGAGTTGGTTATCTACTTCGTTTGCGACGATCACTCCGTAGTTCATCGCCCCCAGCCAACCCGACATGATGATGCCTACGCTGCCGGCGTGGTACAGCCCCGTAATCTGCTGCGGGAGAGCGCGACTGACAGCTAAGCCCTCGAACTTGGTGCCAAAACTTGCGCCAGCGGGGTGATTGGTGTAGTGCTTGAAACTGCGCGGAGTCGAGGCTTCGACGTGGACGACTCGCTCGCGCACATTCGGCACATACTTGTCGAGCGCGTCGAGTGTGGTCTCACACAGGTCTTTCTTACTTGCTTCGTATTCTTCGTCTGGCAAGTCTGCCCAATCTTGATAGTGGGCGTTCGTGCTAGAAACAATCAGGCAGCGTGGATCCGCGTGCGGGCGTGTTTTCGGATAATAAAAAGAGTACGTCCGGCTGGTGATGTCGCGGGAAAGTAGCGCCTCGGTTTCAAATGTCGAAGCCGTGCTACTAAACAGCAAGTCGCCCAGTTCCTTCACGTCGAGAAGGTCATTCTCCTGCATTGCCATGTAGACCTGTGTGCTGCTGTTATTCAGCCGCACAGCTTGAGCATCATCAATGAAACCTTGATCGAACTTTTCCTGCCCAACCAACTCAAAAATTGTCTGGCGGATGTTCGCGTTGGAAACCACTGCATCACAGCGGATAGTGTGCGTGGCGCCTTTGGCATCGACTTCGACGGAGGCGACGCTCTCGCCCTCGATGTTGATGCTTGTTGCATCGCAGTTAATGGCGATATCGACACCACTCTTTCTCAGTTCCGCTTCCATTTGCTTTATGAGCAAGTCGGTCCCCCCCTGGAAAGTAAACACGCCCTTCGACATGAAATTACTAAACACAATACCGTAGCTGATTGCCGGATCTTCGAGTGTGCTGCCATTGGCGTAAGTGATCGGCTCCATCAGCAAGCGGACTACGTCCTCGCGACCAGGGAAGAACTGGTCGAACAACTCCCGAGTAGTTGTCGTTTGATCATCGTAAAAATTCATACCCCGCGCTTTGTCGAAAAACGCCGTGACTTGGTCTACAGGAACATCAAATTCTTCCGTCAACTTCTTCGTAAAGTCCTCACGAGTAAAACTGGTCCAAAGCGAAAACATCGGGTTGTCGAAGCGCACCCCGTCGAGCTGCACGATCGAGTCGGCAATTTCCTTCGACCAATACCGCCGGCAAGACTTGACCATGCCGTAGGGAAACCCGTGCAGCGAGATATCAAAAATGTGCCCGCCAGGTCGTTTAAACCACGTCGCCATGCCGCCGAGCTTGTAGTGTTGCTCGAGCAGCAGCACGCTGCGGCCTTGCCGCGCAAGTATGTTTGCCGACGTGAGTCCGGCGAGGCCACTGCCAATCACGACAACGTCGTAACGGTCTTGGGCGTGTTGGAGAAAGTCTTTGGGCATCAACAAAAGGCTGAAGGATGAAGGATGAAGGGTGAACGCCCTGCAGTTTAGCACGTTCTGTGCAGGATTTCGATGGGGCTTCAATAGCCGGCGAGCTAGGTCTCGCCACCAAGCAGCTATTGCTCGGCGTCGCTGTCGGAGAGCGGCTCGATCCACTGCATCAAGCCATCGAGAGGACGATCCGGCTCAGGCATCGCGAAAGAGACGTTCGATCTTGAGCTCGAATCGGCTCGAATTCAGCGCCGCAAGAGAACCAGCACTTGATCTTCCCGGATCGACTCTGTGGTAGCTTGCACACCGTCACCGAAAACTGAGTAGGTTTCCGGCTCGACTTCTGGCCATTCGCCCTTAGGACTCTGGACGACAAACTCTGTTGGTCCAAAGCCCGATCCTACAGCAAAGGTGGCGTAGTTTCTGCCATTCTTATTTCGCTTGACGAAAAGCGAAACTTGATGTTCACCGGGAGCCAGAGTTGCAAAAGCATTTCTCCCGACTTGCCCCATAACCATCGCTGAGTCCGTCCAGTGCTCGACCTCTGGCAATCCTTCCTTGGGAATGTCGTTCACCGCAACTATTGCGACATACTTCTCACCATCAGGTATAAGTACACGAAACGTTCCCGGATTGTCTGCAAATCGCGTGGGGACCCGCATGGCGTTCACCTTGGTGCTGTCTTCGACAACAAGCGTGCCACGCTCTCCGTTCAACCGCTTGTTTTCGACACGAAGCGGAACTTGTTCTGTGTTCAGCTGCCATAGTCCCACCGCCATCGCCACACACGTCATCAGAAAGACAAGGTTCAGCAGCGAGAACCGCAGGCGAGGCATGGGGAATCCAGCGAGATTAATTGCCGGCGGGAGTGGCGTTAGTGATGACAGTGCTGATGTTGATGATCGACGCGACCGCGTTACGCTTCACGCCGTTGTCGTCATACAGAATGCCTGCAGCGTAGTCGCCGACCATGATGAATTCTGGCTTCTCCACGAAGTATTCACGGCCGTCATTCATGCGAATGATAAGTGGACATTCTTTGATGAGGTCTTTGAGGTCATCAGGTTCCATACAGGTGTCTCCAAGGAATGGGCGGTTAGTTCCTGCATTATACCCAAAGTTTCCGGCGAGGCGTAGCTCGCCGACGGGTGGCAGGTCAGTCTCGCAAACAATGCATGTTCGCCATGCTGATGCCGCTGACGATGCTGCCGACGATGCCGACGAAACCCTGGTCGGTGCCACAGACAAAGAGATTAGGCAAATGGGTCCGTCCGTCGAATTGCTTCTCTGGTGTGCCGTAGATCGCGCCGCCTTCGTGACCTGTGAAACGCACGACCGTCGTGGGAGTGAACATGTCGGTGTCAATTACACGGTGCCGAAAATCTGGGACAAATCTCACAGCAGAATCGGTGATGAGATCATACCACCGCGCTTTCTCGAGCGCGTACTGTCGCTCGCTGAGTCCCTGCCAGAAATCGAAATTGGCGAGCGTCGTCACTCGCATCGTGCCTTCGTCAAGAAGTTCCTTGCCGTAATCGAAATTGTTCGGCGAACAGATCACGCCACTCCGCAGATCGCAAGGTTCTGCGGGCTTTTCCCAGTAGAATTTTTCCGAGTCGTTGAAAAACGTGATCGTGCTGCGATGGCCCAGTTCTTGTGGCTGCCTATCGAGCGTGGCGATGGTTTCGCAAAAGCTGAGTCGACCCGAGCCGAGGCTACTAACGGGGCTGCCATCGTCGCACATCCGCATCGTTTCGGGCCAACCGGCGGATGAGAGGACGCGACGGCATTCTAGATGCTCACCGTTTTCGAGGGTCACCCCACAGGCTCGCCCACTTTCGATCGCAATGCTTTCGACTCCCGCTCGGAGTTTCAACTCGCCCCCCAACGCACGGAACTTTCTGACCAAATGTTTGAGAATCAAACGCACACCGGCGTAGGGGCGCCCCAAGCCTTCCATGAAAATACTGCGGAACATGATCGAGAATTGCCCCCAGTCCATATCGTGCTCACGAGCTGAACCGTAAAACATCAGCGGGCAGAAGAACATCTCGATCAGCAGCGGATCAGAAATCAACACTCCCAGTTTTTCGCGAGCGGAAATTACTTGGTGGGATTCGTCGAGATCGTCGTATTCGACGATCTCACTCACAAGCTTCTCAAAATTGTCGACCTGCGAGGGAAACTCGCGCGCGATCTCACTTCGTAGCAAGTCGAACTCGTTGTTGAAACGCAGCCGCCTCCCGGGGAAGACGACTTCCGAGCCCAATTGCGGAGAGATTTGCAGATCGTCGCGCGACAGCCGCAATTGCTTGAGCAATCGTGCCAAGGGGCCCCGTTTGGTGCCCTTCGGTGTGATATTGGTCAGCGCGTGCAACCCAACGTCGTAATCACGGCCGCGCATGCGATAGAACGAATTCAGCCCGCCTATCGTATAGTGCTTCTCCAGAATCGCGACGCGCTGGTCGAAGTAGGCCAGCCGGATCCCCGCCGCCAGCCCCGACATGCCTGCGCCGATTATGAGGGTGTCGTACATGGGGGGAGCGGGAAATCAGGATTGATCAAACCCAAAACTAAGCAGGCATAGAAACTTCCGCGCTACTCGTACCTCACACTTTTTGAATATCCTTCATCAACGGCTCGAGAAACGTGACTGTGCTGTTCATACTGGCGAGCTGCACGTAGTCGTCCTCGGGAATTTGCACGCGATGTCGCTTTCGCAGCTCCATGACAATGTCGAGAAAGTCCATACTGTCCAACTCAAGCTGATCGCGGAAGTTGACCGCGTCGTCGATGCTTGTGAGATCCTCGTCGGGAGCGATAGCCTCGAGAATGTCAAGAATTTCTTCACGGATTTCGGGATTGGTCATGGGGTAAGATCTCGTATCTCTGTGGTGAGCTCGTGTCTGTGTGGTGAGTGGGGGATGAAACTGCTCGGTTGGCGAGGCATCCATGAGTAGACGCACGAACAAACAAACTCATTCACTCGCCTACACGCATGTAGTGTCATTCACTTTTCTTGATGACAACTGCCGAATTGATGCCCAGCATACCAAAAGAGTTGTTCAGTATGTAGTCCACAGATTTCTTTTCTCGTGCCTCGTTGAGCACTAAACCTGGGAGTTCGCATTCGGGATCAAGGTGCTCCACGTTGATGGTCGGGTGGCAAACCCCGTCGTCGAACGAGGGCAGATTTCCAGCTAACTCCAGCGAGCCGGCGGCCCCCATGGCGTGGCCGATGTAGCTCTTGGTGTTGTTGATCAAAGTGTTGGTCGATTTGCCGAACACGCGTCGTACAGCTTCGCATTCCTGAATGTCGCCACTGGTAGTAGCCGTGGCATGCGTACTGACAATGTCGATTTCCTCGGCGTTGATCTCAGCGCGATCAAGTGCCATGGTCATGCAGCGTGCTTGTTGGGCGGGGTTGGGCAACACAAAATCGCTGGCGTCGCTGTTCATCGCATACCCGGCAATTTCGCCATAGATTTTCGCGCCGCGGTGCATCGCATCGGAGTAGCGCTCGAGAATGTAGAGGCAACCGCCTTCGGAGACCACGATCCCGTTTCGATCGCGGTCGAACGGTCGGCTCGCAGCTGCCGGATTGTCGTTCTCGGCCAACGCACCCTGACTGGCGAAGCCGGCGAAAATACCAAAGGTGCGAATACTCTCGGAAACACCGCCAGCAATCGCCATATCGCATTCGCCGAGCGCGAGCATCTGTGCCCCCTGGATCATACCCGCATTTCCCGCGGCGCAGGCCGCACCAATCGTGTAATGCGGACCCGTGATGCCCATATTCAGCGTGATCTCACCCGCCGGGTTGTTGGCCACGGTGCGCGGGTTGTGGTGATGCGACCAAACCTTGGTGTCGTAGTCGAAAGCCTTGATTTCGTTGATTTCATTCTCCGTCTCGACGTTGCCGTGTTCGGTCACACCGATGTAGACACCCACACGTGCGGGATCAACGTTTGGCCAGTCGATGCCTGAGTCGGTAACCGCTTCGTTCGCACAGTAAATGGCAACGCTTCCTGCGCGAGTCCCGCGGCGAAGCTCTTTGCGCTTCTGGTATTGCAATTCATCGAAATGACATTGGCCAGCGAGGGTTTTGCCAACATAGCGGATCTCGTAGCGATCAACGCCACTCTTTCCCGTCAGTAACGCAGAGCGAAAATCGGCCAGCGTGTCACCGTTCGGCGCAGTCAGGCCAATGCCGGTAATCACGACACGATGGTCATCCAGAGCGCTGCGAATCATGGCGAAGACGGGGCACGAGGTTGGTGAGGAAGCCCTTGGCTAGGCAGGGTTTCTCGAAGCTCAACGAATCCCTGAGCCTACCGCCTCACCCCAGATTCGGCAACCCACCGCGCTGACTCACTCCAGCCCCCAATGCTTGCGATAGGCGGCCCGCAGACGGCCGCGACCTTGCCGGTCAGTCAGACTATTCCATTGGGCTTCGACCTCCGCGAGCGCTTCCTTGGGCGCCAGCTCGCCATCAATCGAGCGACTTACTACGGATTCCAGCAATTGCAGATAGCCATCGATGCCTGGAATTCGAGGCAACAGGAAGCACCGATCTGACGAAAGTAGCTCGGACACTCGAGTGATCGTTTCAGCGCTCGTGGGGTGTTCTGGCAGCCATTTCTTTCCTTGAGAAGCCTGAGAAGTCCGAAACCAAACAGTGGCATCGCTGCGCGGGCTGAGCTGAATTGCGACACTCTCTCGGACTAGCCATTTCAGCAATTTGAATGCCGATGCGGAGTTTCGTGTCGACTTGCAGACTCCCACCGAACGACCAGCAAAGCCTAAAAAAGTCGTGACCCGTTCGGAATCGTTTGCCTCCCATCTCTCGCGAATGGGGTCGTAAACCCGTTCGGCCCGAGGTAGCGAGGCGAACCAAGTCTCGTCCAACGACATTTCGTTTGACGCCATAGGCCAAGCGATTGCTAGCTGCACCTGGGCGTCAGCGGGTAAGCGTACGTTTTCGACCATTTCTGTCAGGGCCTGTACGTACGGAACGCTTGAGATGCGTGGCTGCATGGTTTCTGCATCGAACAAGCGGGAAGACTGCTCTCGTCGCGAGTCGTAGTCCGCCCCCCTCACGAGCAACTCGACTGCACGCGGATACTGCAGTGGGGAATTCTCTGGATTGAGCTGAAAACGAAAATTTTCCCACGTGGAAATACTGGTCGAATGTGCTTCCGACAGGGGCTCGCCCCAGCCGGCGAGCATTAGTGGTGGGTCTCCTAGCGAGAGTGCGTAGACCTCTCCGCCGTAGGGAAGCACCTCATTGCGAATCGTTGGGTACAGCTCGTCCCGAGCCAAATCGTCACTTTGAAGCACCGATTCGCGCACCGGGCGCAACCACTCCCGATCCACCAGCGTTCCCAGGTGGCGAGAGGGAAATACGATCAAGTCTGCAGCGAGTTCCTCAGCGTCAAGTAGCTGGTTCACGGACCATTGCTCCAGTTGCAACTCCGCGCCTGAGAGTTGTTGCCATTCTCCACGTAGCAATTTGAGGCCCGTTGCTAAAGGATCGTCTTCGATGACCAACACTAAGAGCTTCGAGGCCGAAGGGCTTGGTGCCGTTGATGCTGGCTTCCCGGCAGGTGGTTCGGGCTCCGGCTCCTGGCAACCAAGCACGGATACCAGCAAAACAAGGACCAATTGTGTGATCACTATTCTTCGCATCTTGTCACAGCTCAAATAGGCGCAGCGGGTTCCAAAAGCGAGATTATACTGTTCTCTTGTTACTATCAGGTGGGATTGTTGAACCCATGTCCCGTTTTTTGAACAAACCCAAGCATCGTGAGCAGTCCTTCCTTGGTTTTACCAGACCAGCCCGTGAAATCTAAGTCTCTGCGCTGTTGGCTTGAGATTGCATTGATCTTCGCGGTCTTTTTCGTCGCTGGCGGAGCCCCGGTACCGCATGTCAACGAGACGCACTATCTCGCCAAAGCCAAACAATACTGGCAGCCGGACTGGTGCGCGGGCGATCTATTTCTGGAGTCGGGCAAGGCCCATCTCTCTTTCTATTGGACCGTGGGAGTCCTCACCAATTGGTTCGAGTTGCCCACCGTCGCCTGGATCGGACGCGTCGCTGCGTGGCTGGCATTGGCAATAAGTTGGCAACGTCTCAATCGTTTCGTCACGAACTTGCATTTTCGCGCGGTTCTGACAGCCATGCTCTTCGTCACGCTCATCGACTGGACCAACTTTGCCGGCGAGTGGGTGGTCGGAGGAGTCGAAGGAAAATGTTTTGCCTACGCCTTCGTTTTCTTGGGTTTAGCGGAACTAGCCTCACTGCGCTGGCGCCGGGTTTGGCCTTGCTTGGGATTGGCAAGTGCGTTTCATGTGTTGGTCGGTGGCTGGGCGACCGTTGCGGCTGGAATAGTCTGGCTGTGGCAACCACGAGGCGGACGCACGCCCTTGCTAGCCATGAGTCCCGCGCTACTGCTCGGTGCCGCGCTTGCACTGCCGGGCGTTTTGCCCGCTCTGCAACTGACACAAACAACTTCTCCAGAGATCGTTGAACGGGCAAATCAGATATACGTGTTCGACCGTCTGCCGCATCACTTGTCTCCGCTAACGATGCGAAGTCCCGAATTACTTAAAAAATCGGTGCGATTTGGCATCCTGTTGGTGGGATTTGCAGTGCTGCGATTTCTGGGCTCGCGAACGGTACCCATTCAAAAAGCTCGATTTCAAGCGTTGGATTTGGTGATGCAATTCGCATTGGCCACATTGCTCATCAGTGTTGCTGGGCTTGCTTGGGAGATGGCGACCTGGAACCACCCTGAGCTCGGAGCGCGTGTGCTAAAGTTCTACCTGTTCCGCCTGGCAGACGTTGGCCTGCCGATAGCGGTGAGCCTGGGAGTCGTTTGGCTTGCAGATGCCTGGATCCAGCGTCGAGCACCACTGGCAACGGCTTTGTTGATTGCAGCGACAGTGCTCCCCGCGTTGCACCTACTTGCTGTTAGCCGCAGCCGGCTTGAAACACACTGCCCCCCCGCCGATCGCAAACTGGCGGACCCTGCTGGTTTTCGAGAGGCATGCGGCTGGGTACGTGAACACACTCCGCCAGACGCGCTCTTTCTCGTGCCGCGCAACTCCCAGTCTTTCAAGTGGCATACGGGGCGGTCCGACTTGGTCACCTGGAAAGATGTGCCACAGAGCCCGGCTGCCTTGCTCGAATGGCAGGAACGCATGCGCCACGTGCATCGCTACATCGACGAAGAGGGGAACATCGCCCACTACGGCTCACTGGCAAGCCAAGGGACAGAGCGCATTCATGCCATAGCTGAAAAATACAAACTGGACTATGTACTCACCGTCGAGTATCCCCCCTTGTTGATGCCTATCGTCTATGCGAACGACTCCTATACAATTTATTCCACCGCCACCGAACCAACTCAAGAGCCATGACACCCTCTCCGCCGACCTTACAAGCCGTTGTGTTTGATCTCGATGGGCTAATGTTTAACACCGAGGGCCTGTATCAACAGGTTGGCAGTGAAGTCCTTCGGCGGCGCGGCAAGGAATTCACCAGCGACTTGATCGACCAAATGATGGGGCGACAAGCGCACAAGGCGCTGCAGCTGATGATCGACTGGCACAAGCTCGACGACACCCCGGCTGAGCTTGCCGAGGAGTCCATGGCAATCATGTTCGGATTGCTGCCCGACCAGCTGGAACCGATGCCGGGGTTGCCCGGCTTGCTCGACAGCTTGGAAGCCAATGACGTGCCCAAAGCGATAGCCACCAGCAGCAGCCGGGTGTTTGTTGACCGTGTGCTCAGCCAGTTTGCGATGGAGCCCCGATTTTCGTTCGTTCTCACTGCCGAGGACATTGCCAATGGCAAGCCGGCCCCAGACGTGTATCTGCTGGCAGCGGAAAAACACGGCGTCGCCCCGGAACAGACCATGGTGCTTGAAGACAGCCAAATCGGCTGCCAGGCCGCCGTCGCCGCGGGAACATTCGCCGTCGCCGTGCCCGAGGGGCAAAGCGCGCAGCACAATTTCGATGGGGTGAAGCTCGTCGTCGATTCACTAGCGGACGGAAAAATTTATGAGGCGTTGGGCATAACGCCAGCAACCTAGAAACCATCAATGCCCCACTGGCTACCTCTATACGCGGCGTGAGTGCTTCAATTTGCAGTAGCTCTTTGCGAGTTCTTGCATAGACAAAGTGCAATCTGAAGATAGGTAAACTGCGCTCAGTTTACACCCATTCAGTGGGGAGATACAGGAAAATTGCTCGAAACGCACTGGCACGGCGTTCGACAACTGGTCGATGAGAAAATAAGTCTACTCGATTGCGCAACAGGGGGTGCCAAGTGGATCGTAAACTCATTGCCGTGCTGACGTTGTTACTGGCCAGTTGTGGTTGTTGCGCTTGCGACAACAGCTGCGACTATCTGCCGCCCGTGCTTGATGGACCTTACAGCTGCCAGGGTGCGCGCTCCGGCTCGCTGGGGACCTCGCATCACCCCACACCACAGCCCTTTGAAGGCGAACACGTGGTGGGCGAGGTGATCACTCCGTTGGAGGCAGCGGAATAGGCACGGGATGAGTGGGCGCCAAGATGTGAGGAACCGCGGACTCTTCCATGGAAGATTCACTGGTCATCGGCCGCTGCCGATTGAAGGCAGCCGGATCAAAGGGATCAGCCGCTTCGTAGCTGACTGCATGAATCTTTCCGTCGAGCTTTGCCACGGTCTGCTGTGGTGGAATCAGTTCCAGTGGCGGCGCGACTTCCGCTAAGTGGGGCACCGTTCTTAGCTCGGTGTCTTTGCGATGCGCCTCGGCCAACTGCTCCACCCAGCCTCGAAGCACCTGCAGCTTGCGCGCGGACAGGGGCGTTGATGCATTCTTCGAACCATGGGCTTTTCTCGCTCGAACGAGCAGGTCGCTGTTCTCAACGGCTTCCCAGTCAATCTGTTTTAGTGTCTCGGCCAAGTTCCGAAGCGTCGCGTCGGGGTGGCCTGCGCCCTCGACCGCCAAGCGATTGAGCCGAAAATCTGAAGGAGTCGTGGATTGATGGCATCCACCAGTTGCACACGAGTGAACCACCAATGGCTGAATCTGTCGTACGAAGAGCGCTCGTGCCCAGTCGGGTGCTTTGTCTAACTCTGCCGCATCGAGAGGAGGAGTGGTCGGCACTTCCTCAACCTTTGTGTGCTGCTCATAACGCCGCTCGGCGATTTGAGCCGCCTGTTCGAGCTGCCGCTGTAATCTTCCGAGACGGGGATGCGATGCGTCGAGGGTCCGTGCGTTTTGAATCTCATTCTCAGCATTGCTAAGCAAATCGTGCCGTAAGCACCAAGCGGCCAACTCAAGATGCGAATCGGCTGAAGTGCCGCCACGATTTCCGCGACGACGCTGGTAAGCTTCTTCCATGTTTTGACAGACCATTTCGACTTGACCACCGCGCACCTGCAGGCTGCCATTGGGTAGGTGTACAAGATAGTCTTCTCCGCGACGCTGCACCTTGCCTTGTAGCAAATTGCCATTGCGGAGAACCACGATCCCTTCCACCGGCTTCACGTTGAGTGGCTTCGCATCGAGTGACTGGGCATTGCACGGCAAGAGCGTCCCTAAGGCGGCGGCGAGGAGGGTCGCGGTTGTCAACAACGGAAATAAACGGCGAGGGCTGGTCATGGCGGGCGGAGATTAGTGAACTCCGTCGAAGGGGTCAAGACAAACCCAAAGAAAACACCAACTAGCCCGCCAGGTCGGGTCGGGTTATATTGAGCCGCTAGCAGTTAGGAAGCAAACGAGCCGGAGGTGATTCGAGGAACGAGCGGTGGGTGCTTCAGAACTACAGCGTCGACAGCTGACCTATTCGGGGAATGTTCAGGGAGTGGGTTTTCGCTACACCACACAGTCGGTCGCACGCGGTCATGAAGTGGTGGGCTACGTTCAAAATCTGCCTGACGGTCGGGTGGAATTGGTCATCGAAGGGGCGGCGACCGAGCTGGACCGATTTTTGGCAGAATTGGGCGAACATATGTCGGGACACATCCGTAGCGTCGAAGGGAACCGACTGCCCCCTTTGGGTCAATTTGCGGAGTTCACCATCCGCTATTAACATGGGCGTTATCGCTCTAAATCTGACAATTCTCTTGCGAAGACTTTCTCTATGTCCAATCTGACGATCTGGCTGACGCCAATTTGGTTACTTACGGTGGGTACGACGGCAGGGGCGTTGCTGCTCGTGGTGATCTGGGGCCTGTGCTGGCTGTTCAATCGCGGCGTGGCTCGCTCGATCCAAGAAACGGTTGCTGAAGGCATTTTACTGCCGATCAGTTACGCGCTCGTGGCCCTGGCGGCATTGGTCGCCGTTGCCAGCCCCACGATGCCCTTTGAGCGCATGGTCTCGTCGCTGAAGCGCATGTCGGATGTGGGTACACAGACTTTTGAGGTGACCGTTAAGCCGCAAACCCCTGACGAAGCGGTCCCACTACCGTTCCGTGTGGATGAGTTGCAGAGCTATGCCATCGAGAGCGAACAAGAAATCGCCATCGCGACGGAGCAAAACAAGGGCTTTGCGGATCCGACCGTGATCGTGGACGATGGTCTTTACACTTGGACACCCGGCAACAATGTGGCGCGCGGCTTCGAGGCCGATGTCTCGCAGCTGTTTATCACTAACGAAAGCGACCTACCAACCACGGTCAAAGGCACGTTTGTCTCCGACGTGGAAATGCCCGAGGTGCACTACATTCCGCTTACCGCGGCGAGTGTTTTCGGCCTGTTTGCGATTTATTTTCTCGTTCGCTGGCTGGCGCCGCGAGTTTCGATTATAGCCACCGCAACAGCTAAAGAAGCCGTTTCGCAGCCGGTTTTCTTGCTGCTAACGATTGTCGGTGTTGTGGCGCTGATCTCGTTCATCTACGTGCCGTACAACACGTTCGGCGAAGACGTGAAGATGCTAAAAACCTCCGGCATGACGCTGATCAAAGTGCTGGCAATTATCGTTGCGCTGTGGACAGCGAGTGTCTCGGTCGCTGACGAAATCGAAGGAAGAACCGCGCTGACTGTGCTTTCCAAGCCCGTCGGACGACGGCAGTTTATCTTTGGCAAGTTCCTGGGGATTGTCTGGCCGATTGTTCTTATCTTCGTCATCCTGGGAATTGTTTTCTTGCTGTCGGTCTCTTACAAGGTCGTTTATGACGCCCGAGAAGCGTCGAAGACAACGCCCGAGTGGCAAGAGAGCTTCGTCGAGGTCATCCGAATCGTACCGGGGCTCTTGCTAGCATTCTTCGAGGCGGTCGTCATGGCCGCGATCAGCGTGGCAATCTCCACGCGGCTGCCGATGCTGCCCAACCTTGTCATCTGCGGCTCGATTTACGTGCTGGGGCACTTGGGCCCACTGATCGTCAATTCGGCTGCGGGCGAGATCGTCTTCGTGAAGTTCATCGGCAGGCTGATTGCCGTGATGCTACCGGTGTTGGACCACTACGAAATCGAAGGGGCAATTGCTGGCGCATCTACCGTTCCCGCAGCGTACTTGTGGACGGCCCTACTGTATAGCGCTCTCTACTGTGTCGCGGCAATGCTGTTGGCACTGATCTTCTTCGAAGATCGCGATCTCGCTTAGATTTCCGCCTACCCCGCCTTACGGCGAATAATCACCGTGTCTTCGGTCGACCAAGGGTCGCTTTCTAGCGTGATCGCTCGGCTCAGGGGCATCGCAAATGCGCCCGTACGAGCGCTATTTTGGCCGTCCCAAGCGTGTGATGCGACCTGTTGCAGAATTGCTTCGGCAAGCGCAACCGCTTCGCGTCCTGCGTGGCCGGTTACTTGGGGATTAGTTCCCGTGCGAATAGCGCCAACAAAGTCGAGTTGCTCCTGCTCGATCGCGTTCACATCGAGTGCCGGCAAATCGCGACTGGCGAGCAAGTCAGAGAACAAATTCTCACTCAAATGCGATTTCTCTTCCGGGGCGAGTGACTGAGCGTCGAACTCGCGAGTGAGAATCGCATCGTTTGGTTCGATAAGTGACGACCGTCGCTGGGCGAAGTCCATCGTTGTCGCACAGGTTGGTGTTATGACCTGCATCGATCGCTCTGGGGTCTGGCTGACTCGCGACGCGGTCAGGTTCGCCACACAGCCGGACGCAAATCGCAGGCGGGCATTGACCATGTCTTCCTGATCACCGAGCACCGAGATCCCCAGGGCCTCGACATGGGTGACCGGTGATTGGACCAGACTCAGCACGACATCGATGTCATGAATCATCAAATCGAGTACGACACCAATATCGGTTGAGCGAAAGGTGTAACCGCTACACCGCCGGGCCTCAATGTATTTGGGGTCGCTTAACTTGTCTCGGACTGAAGTGAGCGCCGGGTTGAATCGCTCGACATGTCCGACCTGAAGTGTTAGCTGCTGCCGCTTAGCGAGAGTGACCAACTCGTCCGCCTCAGCCAGAGTGGCCGTGAGTGGCTTTTCGATGAGCAGATGTACCCCGCCTTGGAGCAATTCTTTGGCCACACCGGTGTGGGTGGTCGTTGGAGTCGCAATCACGGCAGCGTCAGCCAATCCAAACAGTTCGTGGATATGCTTGAATCCGGGAGTACCCGATTCGCTGGCAACACGTGAGCGATTTTCCGCAACGGGATCGACCACCCCCACGAGCTGCACGCCTTCTAAGGCCGAGGCAATGCGAGCATGAATTCGTCCCAGGTGGCCTGCACCAACGACTGCTAACCGCAACTTGGTCACGCGGCTCTCCTCAGTTCACGTCCTCGGCCGTGCTTTCCTTCTTGTTGGCCTTCGACGAAGTTTAGCAAATTCTCGACTTCCGGCGTCAGTTGATCCTTCGAGGCCAATATTTCCCGCGCGTGGACCAGTCCAACTTTTGTTCGGTAGAGCAATCGATTGGCGACTGCCAGGCTGTCGATTGCAGCCGACGAAAAATCATTCCGCTTCAGGGCAACGATATTGATACAACGTGGCTTGGCAGCGATACCTTCCACCAACATGTAGGGTGGTACATCGTGCAGCGCCCGGCTGAGCGCTGCCAAGAAGCTGTAGCTACCAATGGTTACATAGTGATGGATTCCACACCCGCCCGAGATCGAAGCGTGATCCTGCACATGCACATGTCCCGCCAGCAGCGACCCATTGGCAATGATGATGTGATTGCCCAACTTGCAATCGTGTGCGACATGGGCGTTACCCATCAGAAAATTGTGGTCACCCATACGAGTCACGCCATCTTCTTTTTCACTGGCTCGGTTGACGGTTACACCTTCGCGGAAAGTGTTTCCGTCGCCAATCGCGACACACGTGTCGCTTCCCTGGTAGCTCAAGTCCTGAGGCTCTGCACCGATTACGACATTCGGATACAACACATTGTTGCGGCCAAGGGTGACGTTGCCCATCAGCGTGACGTTATTGAGCAACTTCGTGCCACGACCAATTTTTGCCCCTGCTCCGACAGTGCAGAACGGACCAATTTCGACATCTTGGTCGATCTCGGCACGCGGGTCGATCCAGGCATTTGCTGCTATGCTAGTTGCCATTTCATTTTCTCTTAATCACTGGACGGGCGTATCCCGAAACTGGTTTTGCTACGCACTCGCCCTGAGGGGCACCGTTTTCGAAAACTGTGTTAGCAGTTCACTTGCCAATGCTGCGTTGAGCTGATGGCTACTCCGATATGCAACAATCTGCCCAATCACTTCGCATCCGGTCAAAGCCAGGTCGCCGACCAAGTCCAATGCTTTGTGGCGGGCACACTCATTGTGAAATCGAAGTCGATTGTCAACGGGCCCGTATTTTCCAAACAGTAGCAAGTCGTTCGGTGTAACATGGGTTCCCAGGCCTTTGCGAATCATCGCGTCGGCTTCGCGTTCTAAAACAAAAGTGCGACAAGCTGCTAACTCTGCACGGAAGCTCTCGGGGGTCACCGACAACGACGCCGATTGCCGCCCAATGATCGGATCATTGGGGTAATCAAGTTGAAACTCCACCTTCAACCGACAGTGGGTTGCGGGCCGAGCTTCAATCCAACTCTCACCTGCTTCCAACCGCACTGTCTTCGTGATGTGAAGTTGCAGAGCGTCATCGTTTTGCTCCACGACTCCTACGGAGTCCAAGGCCTGCACGAACGCCAAGGACGAGCCATCGCAGCCGGGCATTTCAGCCGTATCCACAACAATCTCGCAGTTGTCGATTTGCATTCCCGACAATGCGGCCATGATATGTTCAACCATCTCGACTTGCGCGCCAGCACAACTCAGATTGCTACGCCGCGGCACATCCAGACGGTGTTCCACTTTGGCAGGAACCCGGGCACTGCTACCCATGTCGTTACGGACAAAGGTAATGCCGCTACCGACTGCCGCGGGCCGAAATTCCACTTCCACAGGTTCGCCACTCCAAAAGCCATACCCATGGACGGCAACCGGGTGAGCAATCGTGCGTTGCAATCGAGAATACTGCATCGTGACAAGACTCAGGGAAGATCAATCCAGCTTCTGGCGGGCTGGTGGGCAGAAAGCACTACTTAGCGACGCGCAGGAGCCGCACGGCTGGCAGCCGGAGCTGCTCCTCCGGGCGCACCACCACGATTCAAGAGAGCCAATACGTCGGGCGTGATGTCAATGTTGTTTTGACTCACAACCGGCTTGTTGATGGCCTTCAAGATTTCCTCTGGACGATCAGGATTCACTTGATCGCCATTGAACTTGAGTACCAAGCCGATGTTATTCTGCTGGGCAAAGTACTGTACCGTGCTGCTGACCTGCAAATAGGTCTGGTAGTAGACTTTGGCTTCCCGCTCTTGGAAATCTTTCCGCGTGCGACCAGCCTTGATGTTGAAGTCAGCCTTCAGCCGCGCGACTTCTTCGTCAAGCTGCTTGAATTCGGCAGAACTGGGCTGGTACTGCTTGGCTTGCTGTTCTTTGGCTTGAATCGACTCGCGCGATGTCTTTAGCGTACCCTCGGCTTGTTGAATGTCTGCCTTAATACCCTCCATCGCAGTTTTGAACTGCGAGTAGTTCTTAAAGATGTAGTTCACATCCACGACAGCAATACCAAAGCGTGTGGCATTGGCGCTGGGCGAGGCGGCCGGTTGCTGAGCGACAACGGGCTTTGCAAACGAAACGAACAGAACAGATACGACGGCTGCCGAGGCAATTGTGAAACGAAGCGAGGTTTTCACGTCAGCACTCCTTGCTGAAAGAGGTCATCCTTGACCGAACGGGTGGAACCAGCCCAAAGCAACAATGCACGCACCGTTGTAGATTCGGGGAAACGGCTTTGCTGGGAGGCGGTCAGTAAATTGCGTGGCGTATTGTGCCGAGAAGCAGCACAGCCGTAAATAGCATTTTTTCTGGCTTCCTACCTTCTGCTTTTCTGAACTGCTAGCAGCGGCACAACCTCAACCCGTCGCTCAGTCTGAGGTCTCGAGGCCGCAGCGCGATGCGCTACGGCCCCAGGATTTTCTGCTGCTCGTTTCACCTTTGACATCGGGCTATTCAGTTCCTATTCTTTTCCGTCCCTGCCTTAAACGCCTCCCCCAAAACTCGTCACCCGACGACTCCCAATCCCCACCGGAGCCCTGATCTCTTGGCTACTCAAGCACGCGTGTTAATTGTCGATGCCTCGCGCGAGTCACGCGAAATTTTGCGAACACTCCTCGGGCGCCAGGGCGCGGAGATTGTCGAAACCACGCAAGTGCAGTCCGCGAGGATCATCGCCGAGCGAGAAACGCTCGATTTGATCGTTTGCGATGCCGACGGTGATCGTACCCCTGCCAATTCCGCAACCCGCGAATTGGCTCGGCAGGCGTCCCGCAATGCTATCCCAATCGTTGTACTCGGAACTGTCCACCGTGATCTCCGTCCCCTTTCGCACGGTGATGTGGTCGCGAAACCCTACCATTACGCGCCGCTAATCCGTAAAATTGAGAGCTTACTGGGAAGCCCTGGCCTCTCGCGCGGATAACGTTAGCCGCTTGCTTAAGCGTCCGTTGCCGCTGCCACTCCCATCTTCTCTGTCGGAGTTCGTAGATCTGTGGCGTCGTTGTTTGTCATTCGTGGACGTGATCAGGGTACACGCTTCCCCCTGGAAGAGTCGCTGCACACCGTTGGGCGTACGCAGGACAACTCCGTGCGTCTGCACGATACGGAAGTCTCGCGCTCGCACGCTGAGCTACACCGCAAAGGAGATATCTACGTCCTCCGCGACTTGTCCAGCTCCAACGGCACCTTCGTCAACGGTCAGCCGGCTACGGAGCAAGAACTCGTCAGCGGCGACCAGCTTCAGTTCGGTAAGTCGCTGCTGCTTTATACCGGCTCCATCGAAGATTCCTACGAAGACATTGCTGACAAGGTAGACATCGTCCCCAGAGCCAGCAGCGCCGAAGACGGCTCACGCATCGTCGCAGCGCTCAGCCATTCGGAAGGCAGTGAGTGGATGCTGCCCGACGCAGGCAGTTCGTCGAGTCCGTGGATCGCACGCGCCCGTAGCAATCTCCAGATCATGTACCGCACGGCACTCGCGGTCAGCCATACGATGGACATCGACCAATTGCTCGCGCGAATCATGGAAATGATTTTCGAGTGGGTCGATGCCGACCGCGGTTGCATCATGCTCCACGATCTCGAAACTGATAGGCTGGTTCCCAAAGTGCGCCGCCATCGTCGCGGAGTGCGCACTGACGAGAAAATCTCCATCAGTAAAACCATCCTGGACTATGTTGTCGAGCACAACGAAGGTGTAATGACGAGCGACGCCCGCGACGACGAACGCTGGGACCCCGCGAAAAGCATTGTCAAAATGGGCGTTCGCGAGGCGATCTGCGTCCCGATGCAGGGCCGCTACAACGTTGTTGGAGTGATCTATATCGACACCTCAATTACACCGCAGCGTATGATGATGAACGAGGGAAAAGCCGATCAGTTCACCGAAGAACATCTGAGGCTGATGATCGCCATTGCACATCAAGCCGCTTTGGCAGTCGAAGACACTTCGTACTACAAAGCCATGGTGCAAGCCGAACGGCTGGCCGCAGTGGGCCAAACAATCGCCTCACTTTCGCACCATATCAAAAACATTTTGCAGGGTGTCCGGGGCGGGAGCTATCTCATCGAACTTGGGCTTGGGGATCATGACAAAGCATCAGCTGAGGGGAGCATGGACGAAGCGCAGGCTGGCAAATCGGTCGATATGATCCGCAAAGGGTGGAAAATCGTCGAGCGCAACCAAGAGCGAATTTCCAAGCTGGCCATGGACATGCTCAGCTACAGCAAAGAACGCACTCCAGAGCCCAAGCCCTCGGACTGGAACGAAATTGCTGCTGATGTCGTCGAGCTAACCCAAGTGCGTGCCGAGGAGTTAGGGGTGAAGCTACTGTGGCAACCTGCAGAAGAAATTCCCACACTGATGTTCGACCCCGAAGCAATTCACCGCGCGATGCTCAATGTCGTTGGCAATGCCGTCGAAGCATGTGACGATGTCGAGGAGGGCCAAGTCACCTTGACAACCGAGTACTCCGAAACGGAGAACGTGGCCCGTCTCGTCGTAGAAGACAATGGCCCCGGGATAGCTCCCGATGATATGGAAGCGATTTTCAGCGTCTTTGTCTCTCGCAAAGGGGGGCGCGGCACAGGGCTGGGTTTGCCGGTTAGCCGGAAAATCATGGAAGAACACTCGGGGCAGATTTTAGTAGAAAGTCATCCAGGCCAGGGCAGCCGTTTCACTCTTGAGCTCCCGGGCGCCCATTCTGCAGACGATCGCGAAGAATCTCCTCACCTCCGCCGAACGGTTTCGGATTCGTCGTCCAGTGCTCTGTCCGACTCGTCATTCTTGTAATCGCTGATCGGGAATCGCAGCACCTGGGCCGCCACGTTGCATTTTCACAACACCGTGGCACGCGCTTTCGCCTGTTCCAACCACGCGGGCCGCAAGATCGGCCCAGCTGGACCTTCTCCTTGCCGATTCGTTCACGGAATACGCTGCGTTGCTTGTCGCGAGGACGTAGAGTTGCAGGCATGCCAATAAACTCACTTCCACCTCTTGGGACTCCGCAGTGACCTCCACTCCCGATTTTCAAGTCCGCACGCATCGCTCGCTGGTGGATGTCGCTTATCGTCTGCTGGATGCTGCCGCCATCTTGAGCGCGGCGCTATTCTCGACACGTTACACCGATAACGAACATCTTGAGAACCTGGCCGTCGTTGGCGCCACGACACTGATCGTTCATATGATTGCGATCGAGGTAAGCGGTCTGTATCGCAGCTGGCGTGGCTCGCGGATGTCGTTGGAGCTGTGGTGTGTCTTGCTCAACTGGATGTACACTGCGCCCGCCGTGCTTGGAATCGGTCTGCTAACCCAGTTCAATGCGGAGTTTAGCTACCAAACTAAAGTGGTCTGGCTGATTGTCACACCGCTATTAATGGGCAGCGGCCGAGTCGTGTTGCGTATGATTCTCAAAACGCTCCGCAAACGCGGTTTCAACACGCGACGATTTGCAATCTGTGGCGTGAACCAACTAGGCCTTCAGTTGGCACAAAACATCCAGTCCTCGCCGGAGTTAGGCTTGCAATTGGCGGGGTTCTTCGACGATCGGCCTTCGAGCCGCAACAATGGCATTAGCGAAAAGCTCTGTCCTCGTGCCGGAACACTCAACAAGCTCGTCGGCCTCGCCCGACGTGGCGAATTGGACATGGTGTTCATTACTTTCCCCATGCGCGCCGAGAAAAGAATCAAAGACTACTTGGACAAATTGGGCGACACGACCGCGTCGGTCTACATCGTGCCCGACTTTTTCGTCTTCCAAATGCTGCATGCACGTTGGAATCAAATCAATGGATTGCCGGTCGTGAGTGTTTTTGAAACACCCATCACGGGCATCGACGGCGTACTCAAGCGAGGTTTCGATCTTGTGGTTGCGGGCGCAGCTTTGATGCTGCTGGCATTGCCGATGGCGTTGATCGGGATCCTTGTGAAATATTCCTCACCGGGGCCCGTGTTCTTCCGGCAAAAGCGCTACGGATTGCAAGGCGAAGAAATTGGCGTCTGGAAATTTCGCTCGATGCGCGCGTGCGAGAATGGCGAAACAATCAAACAGGCAACCAAACATGACGAGCGGATCACGCCTATCGGTCGCATCTTGCGTCGCACATCGCTCGACGAGCTACCCCAGTTGTTCAACGTACTCGGTGGCAGCATGTCGCTCGTGGGTCCGCGGCCGCACGCTTCGGCTCACAATGAGCAATATCGCACCCTGATCGACGGCTACATGCTCCGCCACAAGGTGAAGCCTGGGATCACCGGATTGGCCCAGGTCAACGGTTGGCGAGGGGAGACCGAGACGCTGGAAAAAATGGAAATGCGAATTGCGTTCGATCACCGCTACATCCGCGAATGGACCCTCTGGATGGACATCCAAATTCTGCTGCAAACCGCGTTGGTCGTTTTCAAACAAGAGAACGCATACTGAGCAATCTCTCTAGCGGGCGACCTTGGCGTCACCGAGATTCCCTCCCAGCGCTCCTTGGCCCAGACGTGCAATCTGCGATATACTGTGCGAGTTCGGATTCGCCTGTGGACTTGTAGGGAGCCTCCTATGCCTTGGAGATTTTTCGCAGTATTCGCTTGCTGCATGGTGCTGCCAATTGTGGTTCGCGCCGAAGCCGATTGGACTCAGTTTCGTGGTCCAAGCGGGATGGGTCTTTCCGACGTCGATGATTTGCCGCTTCAGTGGGGTGAGTCGACAGGCGTTGTATGGAAAACGCCAATCGTGGGCGAAGGATGGTCTTCGCCAGTCGTTGCCGAGGGAAGAATCTGGCTCACCTCAGCAGTGCATGTGGCCGCCAGCGAAGAACAACGCAAAGCAAAGACTGAAGGAAAGATGGGTGCAGACGGATTGGACGTCGCCAGTTCGATCTCATTGTGGGCTACCGAGGTTGACCTCGACTCGGGAAAAGTAGTTCAAGAGATCAAGCTCTCCGATGTCGATTCCCCGCAACCGATTCATGCGCTCAACAGCTTTGCTTCGCCTACACCCGTGCTATCTGGCGAGCGACTCTATTGCCACTTCGGTGATTACGGAACCTTTTGTCTCGACACGGCAAGCGGCGAAATTCTCTGGAGCGAGCGTATTCCACTTGATCACTCCGTAGGGCCGGGCAGTTCACCCGTGTTGTTTGAAGATTTGCTCATACTCACGTGCGATGGAATGCACTCTCAGCATATCACCGCTTTGAATACGGCCGATGGTTCCGTGGCTTGGCGAACAGATCGGCCTCCGCTCCGCACTGACGAGCCCGACTTTCGCAAATCTTTTTGCACGCCACTACTGATCCAGATCCAGGGCGAATATCAGCTCGTGATTCCCGGCGCCCAATGGTGCGTTGCCTACGAGCCGCGCACCGGCAAAGAAATTTGGCGTATCGACCACGGTCGTGGGTTTTCCGTAGTTCCGCGCCCTGTTTTTGATGGTCAACGCGTGTATTTTTGCACAGGCTTTTCCGGCGAAACACTGTGGGCAGTACGTCCCGACGGCCAGGGCGACGTGAGTTCCTCGCATGTCGATTGGAAATACACCAAGCAAATTCCCAACAAACCGTCGCCGATCGTCTTCGGCGAGCGGCTCTACACAATTAGCGATGGAGGCATCGCACAGTGCTTTGAAACCGACACAGGGAAGCAGCTTTGGAAACAGCGTGTGGGGGGCAAGTACTCCGCCTCGCCTCTTTACGCTTGTCGTCGTCTCTACCTCTGCAGCCATGAAGGACGCACCACCGTGATCGCCGCAGGGGACGAGTTTAAAGAACTCGCGACCAACGACCTCGATGGGCAAATCATGGCATCGCCCGTCGTCGCAGACGGCGATTTGCTGTTGCGCACCGAGTCGCACCTCTATCGCATTGGCGACTAACCCTACCCAGGGTGAACCGCAGATTTCAGGCCTTTTTCTGGATTTCTCCACGAATTTCTGGGAAGCTGATCGCTGGCAGGTGTTTTCTCTTCTGGAACCAGAGCAACCGAATCTCCTTCCTGGGGTTTTCAATTCGTGGATGTGCCGAGCGACCTTCGCCTGATCACCGAGCTCGTCGATCGGCACGCCGCAGCCCTGGAACTATACGCCTCCCAATGGACCACCACACCGGAAGACACGGTCCAAGAAACCTTCATCGCCCTAGCGAGTCTGCTCCAGGAACCGGGCAGCACCTCAACGAACCCCATTGCCTGGCTCTACCAAGTCGTTCGTAACAAAGCCCACAACGCCGCCCGCGCCGACCGTCGACGTCAACACCACGAACAAATTGCCGCGCGACTACAAGAGCGAGTTGCCACGGATCCGTTTGCCTCCACAGAAACTCAACCTCTGCTCGAAGCTCTTGACAACTTATCGACAACTGAGCGTGAAATCGTTGTACTGCGAGTTTGGAGCGAACTCCCATGGCAAGAGATCGCCAATCTTGCCGACACTTCCTCCAGCAGTGCGCAGCGTCGCTACGTCGCCGCGTTAAAGAAATTACACAAGCAAATGGAGACCCCATGTCGCTCGAACCTAGACTAAATGATTTGGAGCTACATCTCAAACAGTTCGTACCTGCCACGAGTGCGATAAATCGCGATGTGCTGTTTTATCGAGCAGGTTGGGATGCTGCGAAGAAGCAAGCACAGGGTGGTCCTTCTTGGTTATGGCCCGGTACAGCTGCGGCGCTGGCTGCCGCGCTGCTGCTCACCATTACGCTACCCCAGACGAGTCCACCGCAGCGGGCGGAGACCGCGCCCCTCCTCTCCCCCGCTTCGCAGTCCCTCAGTCGGACCCCAGTTGCCGAATCGACAATCGAGAACGATATCGCCCGTAGCGGTCCAGTTCCGCGAGGGCGATACTCACCTACCGCTTCGTTGTTAGTGATGAGGGAACGGGCTCTTCGTTCGGAGTTTGACAACTTTCGCGATTTGAAAACGGTTGATGTGCACCCCACGCTGACCGCATTGTCGCGCAGCGAGCTCCTTCAAGAATTTTTGCCGGAAACGTTACGAACGGATGCTACACCAGAGCCTTTTTCCCACTGGTGGACCAAATTCACACTCGGAGAATCTTCCTGATGGGTGCCGCTGCTCCTAAAATTCTGTCCTTGCTGATCGCTGTGCAGCTGCTGTTGACGTCGCTTCACAGGCCAACATTCGCGGGTGTGACGGTTATTGGAGACCAAGAGGAACATGAGGGCTTGACCGTCTTCAAAATGGTCGTCACTCCCGCCTCAGAGCCTATCCCGGCACTAAAACATCGCTTTCGGCTTCCGTTGCACTTGCGCAAACCTGGCAACGCGGCAACGCACTACCTGCGCTCCTTGGGCGAAAATAGTTTGAACGGCCCTTGGAAGCGAGTGCGTGACAGCTTTGGGGATGAGGTAGATCGCTGGGGTCGAAATGAAATTGCCATCGCAGACTTGCCCCTGGAGCAAGTCCGAGAAGCAGCACAGGCGTTTCATAGTTACCTCTACAATCATCTCGAACCGGCGTCCCGATGCCGTGAATGTGAGTGGGGGTTGGCTGAAATGGATCTGCGGGGGATGAAGGCCATCGAGTACTTGTTACCCGACGCTCAACAATCGCGGCAGATGTCGCGCGCCATCACACTCAGCACTCGCTTGGCTATTGCTGAGCAGCGCTACGGCGATGCAATCAACCTCATTCGTATGAATTATCAGTTGGGGCAAGATTTTAGTAAGCAGCGATTTCTGGTTTGCAGCTTGATTGGTCTAGCCGAAGTGCAGATGGCGAACCTGACCGTAGTCGATCTGATTGGCGCACCAAATTCCCCCAACTTGTATTGGGCCCTAACCGAGCTCCCGCGACCCATTATTGACATGCGTGATGCAATGAATCTCGACATGTCACTCGGCCTGCGCATGTTTCCGGTTTTGCTCGACGTGGAAACAGCTCAACACTCTGCCGAAGAGTGGAAGCGATTGCTCTCAACGATGGTGAAAGAGTTGGGTACGGCCTCCGAACTCATTGGCGGAAACGGTTTTCGTGGGGAGCAGAAAAATTTGTCGCAACTGACTGCCACGGGCCTCTCGTTTGTGGTGTATCCGGCTGCCAAACAGCGGCTGATTGCCGCCGGGATGGCACCCAGAACCGTGGAGGAAATGTCGGTAGCACAAGTGCTGTTGATCGACACGGCGCGGGAATACCGAAAATTGGCCGATAACTATGAAAAATGGACCTTCGTAAGTTACAACGCGATGAAAAAAGTCAACTTCGGTCGAGCTGAAATAGCCGATGGCTTCGGCGTAATGCTTGCCAACTTATTGCTACCGGCGGTAACGGCAGCGAGGACCTCGCAAATTCGTACGCAGTGGCAGCTGGATGCAATCCGCGTGATCGAAGCCCTCCGCATGCACGCTTTCAAAACTGGCGCACTGCCACGGGCGCTCGACGAAGTGCAGGTTGTCCCCGTGCCGAACAATCCGATCACGAATAAAGCGTTTTTATATCGTCTTGGTGGTGACACCGCCGTCTTAGAGTTACCCTTTAGCGACGGCATGCCCGGCGTCGCCTGGCGTTTCGAAATTCAACTTGCAAAGTGACACCATGAAAACACTTTCAGTCGCGACGTTCTTCGCACTTGCCACCACGGCCATCGCCCAAGACCACATTGCGCTCGACAACTATGTGACCGACGACGTGGTCGCCGTCGCTTATCTAGATCTGTCGAAGATCGACACGATTGGCATGCTCGAATGGGTGGAAACACTGGGCTTCGGTCCCTCGTCGGAGAACCGCGGCAAGGCCATGCAAACCATGCTTACCGCGCAGGAGCAGTTTGATCAGTTTGCGGAGCACGGAGTACGGTTTATCTACGTGTTGTTTCGCGCTTCGGATATCACATACGGTCGACCGACATGGGTAGTGCCAATCTCGGCTAACGGCGATCCCGAGGCCGTCGCGGAATTGATCAACGCCGGTGAGCTAGCCCCACGCCTTGTTCTTCAAAGCGCTTCTCGGTTGGGATTGTTACCGCGCCGTTGCGAGGCGCATGGTGGCGAGGTACTGGGTGCCAACACGGCCGAGCAGATGGAACTCCTCAAGTCGAAGCGCCCCACCCAGCCGCGTGACCTGGCCGATGCCTGGGAGGTACTTGGAAAGGGGCATTTAGGGCTCTTGGTGTTCGGCGACAGCGATTCGCGGCGGGTGGTTCGTGAGATGTTTCCCAAACTCCCCGAACCCTTTCAAGCCATCGACGGCAAACTGATTGCGGACCAGTTAAAGTGGGGCGGCGTGGTGGCAGATCTGCCACCGAAACCCCGGCTGCGTCTGCTTGCCCAAACGGACTCGGAAGCGACAGCTAAAACACTCGAAGCAGCGCTCTCGAAGGGATTGAAATTACTCAAGCAGGTTCCGCAAAGCCCACAATTCCTCAGTGTCGACGAACTCGAAGCACTTACTGACTTGATCAAAGCTAAGACAACCCGTGGCCAATTCGTCGTCTCGTTTGACGAGCTGCTGGGCGACGCGGACCGCATTGCCAGGCTGGTCGCCCCGCCCGTGCGAGCGGCCCAACTAGCCGCTCAACGCACTCAACGAATGAACCAGTTCAAGCGAATCGTCCTGGCGATGCTGAACTACGAGAGTGCCAGGGGCTCGTATCCGCCGCAGGCTACTCACACTGACGACGGCAAGCCGCTGCTAAGCTGGCGCGTGCACATCCTGCCCTACATGGAAGAAGGCGAACTCTACAAGCAGTTCCGTCTCGACGAGCCTTGGGATAGCGAACACAACCGGCTGCTCATTCCGCTGATGCCGGAAGTGTATGCGGACCCCGATCGGGCGTTCGCCCACCGGAACGCTGCAGGACGGACCACTTACCATGTACCCACTGGGCCAGGGACGCTCTTTGCGGGCATGAGTGGGCCTTTGATCAAAGATGTAACGGACGGCCTAAGCAACACAGTCATGCTGGTGGAAGTCCCCGCTGATAGCGCCTCCGCGTGGACCGAACCCAAGGACTGGCTCGTGGATTTTGACAATCCCATGCAAGCGATCCGACGCAATGACCGTGATTATATAATCGCCGCATTTTGCGATGGCTCGGTTCGCATTTTGTCGCTCTCGATGGATACCGAGATTTTCAAATCGCTATTCACCATTGCCGGCGGTGAGCAGGTCGACTTGCCCTAAACTGGCTAATAGCAACACCAACTCGCTTGTGCTAAATTGGACTGTATGACCGAAAAGCAGTTCTTCGATTGGCAAACCTCGGGTGGCACCGACGACGTGATGCGGCTGGTGGACTGCCTCGAGCGCGCCGACATCGACTGGTGCACTATTGGAGGCGTGGCAGTAAATCATTGGGCAGAGGAGCCGATGGTCACCCAAGACGTCGATTTTGTGGTGGTCACTGACGCTCTCGACAGGTCCGTCGAGGCCCTTGAACAGTCGGGGTTCGCCAGCGAGCGGTTTGAGTGGTCAATCAATTTTCAAGGACAATCGAAGATCAGCCTTCAGCTAAGCACAGAGGAATTCTATCGGGATTTCCCAGCGCGTGCTGTGCCGGCCGATGTCCACGGCATCCTCATGCGAGTCGCCTCCCTCGAAGATACGCTTAGTGGCAAGCTGAAAGCCTGGAGTACTTCTAGCCGCAGGCAGAGCAAACGCCTTAAAGATCTTGCCGACATCGCTCGCCTTGTCGAGACACACCCACAGCTTTGGGACAAATTACCCGATGCCGTAAGAGAGCAACTGCAAGCGCCCGATTAAGCTCTCCCGAAAGCGAGGCTACTTGTAGTACTCCGGGTTGTCCTTGTCGAAGTCGGCGTCCGTGTAGCCATTGTTCACGTTGAGCTTGAGGTACGTGTAGGACTCTTCCAGCGGAGGTTCGCCGCCCGGGGTTTCAGGCCATGTGTAGGCATTGTACCGCACGGGGATTTGCAGTTCGTTGTCGATGAAGACCTGTGCCTTGTAGAAGCGGAAGTTGGATCGCCGCGTGGGATGCACGACCTGCAGCCAGGTGATTGGCCGACCTTCCATTTGGCCTTGGCCATGGGTGACTTCGCATTCGCGGTACTGCACATCGTTACTGGCGACAGTGACCAGTTCGTTCGTGAGCTCACGAATACCAAGTTTCATGATCGGATACTTTTGATTCTTCATAGCCAGCGGGCCCATCGGGTCGAGCGTAAATTTGCCCAAGCGTTTCTTGAAGCCGCAGTCGCGAGCAATCAACTTGCCGACCGAGCCGTCGGGCATACTGTTGTACAAACATTCCCGACCTTTCTTCTCGCCCAAGAAGTACATGTAGACGCTAAAGGGCTGGTGGCGGACCTTGACGTAGGCAACCTCTTTGTCGGCGAGTTCGCCGTTGATGCGTTCTTGCTTCATCATGATTGCGTTGTAATCACGAATGCGGGTGTCGATCGTTCGCAGTGAGTTTTTCGCCAACCGGAGTGCGGGCATCAGGGGATGTTCACCCTGCTGTTGCGTTAGATCGAAGGGGGCCTGGGTCTTACTGACCGCAATTCGTGAGGCAACCTGAGTCGGCTGGCCTGCCGCTGCCTCGTGATCTACGCGGTAGATCGGCTCGATGAGTGATGCATTGGGGGCTTGAGCCTCTGCTCGGGTTACGTGCGTGGCGAGACTACCAACGAGCAGGGCAACGAGTGCCCGAGTGTGGCTGGCGAAGCGAATAGTACGCATAGTTTCTCTACTCCTGCGGTGGACCGTAGTGTTCCGTTGTTTCGGCAAACCCGGGCTGACGGGGACCTCAGTGGTTAATGAATTTCACGTTAGGCGGTCTAGGAGCGAAAGCTAGCGACCTGAACAAGCTGCTAGCACCTCAGCCCGATTGCGAACCATCTTGGTGCAAACAACGTTCCAACACTCCTTTGACACTCGCGGAACATTCGGGTCGCTCGAAAAACACGCCTGCGGCAAGGCCGACGATATGGTTGATGCGAATCAAAGTGGATATCGGCCCTGTGGTAACTATCGCCGGTTACAACAGAAACAATTACAATCATCGCTCCAGCATGGCTTGCTTACCCAATCGGATTATTTTGCTGACTTATTAGCGCACCAGCAAAAGCCATCAAACCGCCTACAGAAATGTTACCCCCGCAGCAAATTGTGGGGAAGAGGAACTTACGCAAATGAGCGAGTCCACGCCAACCATCCTTTCCATACCGTCCGTGCCATTTGACGAAAACACCTATGTCGCCCATTCCCCCGGAAGGCAGGACTGCCTGGTAGTCGATCCGGGAATGCAGCCCAGTAGGATTTTCGAGGTATTGGACGAGCGAAAACTCACTCCCGCGGCTATTCTCTGCACCCACGGCCACGCCGATCACATCGCGGGCAACGGGGCCCTGAAAGAGCGCTGGCCCGACTGCCCGCTGGTCATTGGTGCAGGCGATGCGGAGAAATTGATCGATCCGGCCAAAAATCTCTCTGCTGGCTTCGGCATCGAGCTAATCAGCCCTCCCGCCGACCAAACAGTCGTTGAGGGGGAGGAACTCGAATTGGCCGGCTTCCAATTGCGTGTGCTAGAAACCCCGGGCCACTCGACGGGCCATGTGGTTTTCATCGCCTACGGGCTGAGTCCCCCACAGGTTTTCGGTGGCGATGTCTTGTTTGCCGGCAGCGTGGGACGCACAGACTTCCCCGACTGTTCTTTTGAGGAACTTAAACGGTCGATCCACGTCAAACTCTTTGCCATGTCCGACGAAACCATCGTTCTCCCCGGCCACGGCCCCGCGACCACTATTGGCGAAGAAAAGGCGACGAACCCCTTTGTGGGTTTACAGCTTTGACGCACGACACAACTGGAAATTCTGTGAGGAGCAACCATGACTAAACTGGCAGTGTTAACGAGTTGCACTACAGCATTTCTGTCGCTACTCGGCACAACATCTTTCCTGAGTGGCGCCGACGAAGCAAACCCTGCTCCAGCAGCCAGGCAGCTTTACAAAGACGGCAACTATCAGGAAGCACTCACGCAAGCGCAACTGGTTCTGCGCGAGACGAAAAGTTCCACGCAAGCGCTGCTTGAGAATTTCAAATTAGCCGAGAACTGCCTGAGGCAGCTGAATCGAGTCGATGAAGTTGACGCCTTCCGCGAGGAAGTTGCAAATCGTTTCGACGACCGCGCCCAAGTACTCGCGGAGATCGCCCGCAGCTGGCTGACCGGTCCTCACTACGGGTATCAGATTGCAGGCAATTTTCGGCGCGGGAATCATCGGGGTGGTGGGAAAGTAATGAACTCCGTAGCTCGTGATCGGGTCCGGAGTCTGCAACTTTATTGGCAGGCGGTTGAACTCTTGCGAGCGCAACCCGCGCAGGACACCGCCAGGCAGCTGGCCAACTTGTTGGACCGAATGTCCCGTGCAGTCCTCAGCGGACATAGCCAGGCGTGGCAGCTGCAATTGCTCACCGATTTACAGGATCTGCCCGACTACGAAGCAGGCTGGGGGTATGGCAACTCACCGCAAGGTGCCCCGGTTGATGCCAACGGGAACCCCGTTTTCTACGGAGTGCCGTCGTCTTGGGAAGCCGCGCAGAACGACGGCGAACGGTGGCGGTGGTTGTTGGAAGAGGCTAGCCGCCAAGCCCCCTCGCTCCGCAGTTCATTGACGCTGCGACGAGCGGACTTCTTGCAATCACAATTCGGGGTGCAGACGATGGCCAACTTCGGCTGGAGGTTGGGCCAGCATGAAAGTGATATGCCTCAGGGTGAGACGGGTACTTTTGCGCTGCATACCCTAGGGGACCACGAAACCATCGCGCGGCTAGCAACAGGGATCAAGAGGTTCGAGCTTCCCGATGACCAGAACCACTTAAAGTTATTTCGGTCAGTAGGGGCAGATGGGAGACTAGCCGGCCTCTATGCAAATCGCCGGCAGCTGCCCCGCGCCGCGGAAAATTGGCGAAAGGTGATCGAAAAAAATGCAAACAACAAGATGGCTGCGGAAAAGCTTCAGCAAATCGAAGGCCACTGGGGTCGGTTTGAGCCCGTCGTCAGCCAGCCGGCCGGCCAGGGCGCAACCATCGACTTCCGCTTTCGCAATGGGAAACGCGTGGAGTTCACCGCCCGGGCAATCAATGTCGATAAACTGCTCACCGATGTGAAGGCGCACCTCAAATCGGCTCCCACGCAACTCAACTCAGAGAAGATACAGATCGAGAACTTGGGCCATCGTCTCGTAACGCAATCCCAAACGCAGTACGTCGGAAAAGAAGTCGCGCGCTGGAGTCTCGACCTGGAACCACGCGAAGCGCATTTAGACCGTCGCATCACCATCACCACACCGCTCCAGAAAGCGGGAGCCTATCTGCTCACTGCTAAGATGGCCGACGGGAATACGACAAAAATTGTCCTCTGGCTGAACGATACGGCTCTCGTCAAGAAACCACTCAGCGAGAAGTCGCTGTACTATGTGGCCGACGCGATTACCGGCCAACCCTTGGCAGGCTGCAATGTGGAGTTCTTTGGCTTTTGGCAGGAATACTCGGACGGGAACAAGCATCGGTTGCACACGAAGAACTTTGCCAAGCTCACCGACGAGGACGGCATGGTCGAACTGGCCGCCGACGAAGCAAACCGCCGGCACCAATGGGTAGCCATTGCGACAACGCCCGCGGGGCGGCTTGCTTATCTCGGCTTTCGCGGCGTCTGGTCCGGCAACTACCGAGATCAACAGTACCAACAGGTAAAAGTGTTCACGATCACAGATCGTCCCGTCTATCGGCCTGAGCAAAAGGTGCAGTTCAAGTTCTGGGTTCGCCACGCGCGGTACGACCTCGAAGACGAATCGCAGTATGCATCGCAGTCGTTCCAAATCGAAGTTCGCGATCCCAAAAGCGAGAAAGTGCATTCCGCCCAATTGATCGCAGACGCCTACGGTGGCTTAGAGGGCGAATGGGAAATACCTGCCGGGGCCACACTGGGGCAGTATCAGATCAACGTCGTCAACCATGGTGGCGGCAGTTTTCGCGTCGAGGAGTACAAAAAGCCGGAGTTTGAGGTCAAAGTCGAAGCGCCTGACAGGCCGATCCGACTTGGCGACAAGGTCTTCGCGAAGATCTCTACGAGGTATTTTTTCGGTGCGCCGGTCGTCAATGGCAAAGTGAAATACAAGATTTTGCGCACGCCCCACCAACAAGCCTGGTACCCCCCGATGCCGTGGGATTGGCTTTATGGGTCGGGCTATTGGTGGTTTGGGCAGAACTACGAATGGTATCCGGGTTGGGTACGGTGGGGGTGCCGGGGACCATCGCCTTGGTGGTTCTGGCGGGCACCCACTCCGCCTGAGGTCGTCGCGGAGCGCGAAGTCGCTCTCGGTCCTGACGGAACTATTGAGGTCGAGATAGACACTCGCGCGGCCAAGCAATTTCATCCTGACCTAGACCACAGCTACCAGATTCAAGCAGAAGTTGTCGACCAATCGCGGCGAACTATCGTGGGCAGTGGCAAAGTGCTCGTGGCTCGAGAACCCTTCAATGTGCAAGTTTGGGTTGACCGGGGCTACTATCGAGTGGGCGACACAATCGCCGTGGGTGCCGCGGCGCGCACGCTCGATGCAAAGCCTGTCAGTGGCGAGGGCGTGCTGCGTCTGCTGAAAATTCGATATGAAGACGCCCAACCCGTCGAGACTGAGGTCGGCCGCTGGGAGTTGCCAAGCGGCGCAAGCGGCCAGGCTGAAATGCAAATTAAGGCGTCCGAGCCGGGACAGTACCGGCTTTCGTACGAATTGACCGACGAACAGGGCCACACTATCGAAGGAGGGCAAGTGCTAACCATCGCAGGAGCAGGGTTCGATGGTTCACAGTTTCGGTTCAACGATTTGGAGCTCGTACCCGAACGACGAGATTACCAACCGGGAGAAAAAGTCTCTTTGCAAATCAACACCAACCGCACAGGCGCGGCAGTACTGCTCTTCCTGCGGCCTTCTAATGGTGCTTATTTGCCGCCGCAGCTAGTGCGACTTGACGGCAAAAGCAAACTTGTCGAACTCGATGTAACCCATGCGGATATGCCAAACTTTTTTGTCGAAGCAGTTACGGTGCATGGTGGTAGATCACATGTGGTCGCGCGCGAATTATTCGTACCTCCGACAAAACGCGTACTCAACATCGAAGTCGCGCCATCGGCCGAGGCCTACCTGCCAGGACAGGCAGCGAAATTCTTGCTGAAATTGACCGACGAGCACGGCGAGCCGTTCGCCGGTTCGCTCGCCCTCTCCATCTACGACAAAGCGGTCGAGACGATCGCCGGTGGCAGTAACGTCGCCGACATCCGCGAGTTCTTCTGGAAATGGCGCCGCAGCCATCAGCCGCGCGGGGAGACCAATCTGGAACGAACTAGCCCAACCCTCGTCGAACACGATAGGCCAACAATGCAAGACATTGGCGTCTTCGGCCAAACGGCTGCCGACGAAATCAGAAACGTGAGCGCCAGCAAGCAGTTGAGCAGGTTGGGAGCTCGGCGTAATAGATCTGCCAGAACTCCCATGGTAGCGGCAGTAGCCTCCGAAGGAACGTTTATGGATCGTGAGGACATCGATGAGGCTGGCGATGCTGGTCAAATCAGTGTCCCCGAGGAAGCGATCGTCCAGCCAACGGTGCGCGAAAACTTCGCCGACACAGCACTCTGGCGAGGTTCGTTAACTTCTAACGACGAAGGCATTGCTGAAGTGGAGTTGGATATGCCGGAAAACCTTACGACCTGGAAAGTCCGCGTCTGGGGCATGGGGCACGGTACACGCGTTGGCGCAGGAGAAACGGAAGTTGTCACACGCAAGAACCTGATCGTGCGATTGCAAGCCCCGCGATTCTTTGTCGAGACCGACGAGGTGGTGCTATCGGCGAACGTCCACAACTATCTGGACGAGACTAAACAAGTACGCGTGCAGCTTCAAATCGACGGCAAACAAATCACGACTACCGAAAAACTTGAAAAGAACGTTGAAATCGAGTCCGGCGGCGAACGGCGCATCGATTGGCGGGTTTACGTTGCCCGGCAGGGCGAAACCACCATTCGCGTCTCCGCCCTCACCGACGAAGAATCGGACGCGATGCAAATGACTTTTCCTGTTTACGTGCATGGAATGCTGAAAACGGAACCGTTTACCGGTGTGGTGAAACCGGAAGAAGCCAGCGGCAAATTTGAGATCACCATCCCCGAGAAGCGGCAAGCAGAGCAAACGCGATTGGAAGTTCGGTATACGCCCACACTGGCTGGGGCGATGATCGACGCTTTGCCTTATCTCATTGACTACCCCTACGGCTGCACAGAGCAAACTCTCAATCGT
Organism: Bythopirellula sp.; assembly: GCA_965230685.1. GTDB lineage: Bacteria > Planctomycetota > Planctomycetia > Pirellulales > Lacipirellulaceae > Bythopirellula. The sequence goes on along the minus strand of CBDDLO010000002.1, from coordinate 4,154,831 downwards.
TTCCTTCCCGCGGTGATGACTCAGCGAACGCTTCGCAAGATGGGCGTTTCTCTCGCGGCCATCCAGAAGCAACGAACCAATCTCAACCCACAAGAAGTCGACGCTGATGGCGAAAGCAGCGAAGGCTGGAAGCGTTTGGACCGCAACCCCGTGTTCGACGAGGAGGAACTCAACAAGATCGTAAACGTCGGCGTCAATCGGCTAACCGAAATGCAGCTCTCTGACGGGGGCTGGGGATGGTTTAGCGGCTGGGGCGAGCGGAGCTACCCACACACCACGGCGGTGGTCGTACGCGGGTTGCTGCTTGCCAAAGAAAACAGTGTGGCGATTGTGCCTGACGTGCTGGAGCGTGGCTTGACGTGGTTGGAGAATCATCAAACCACACAGGTGCAGCACTTGGACAATTGGCAACTGCGAGATCAAGAAGAGCAACCTCGCTCCAAGCAGTTTGCCGACAACCTCGATGCGCTGGTCTACATGGTTCTTGTCGAAGCGGGTCGCGACAACATGTCGATGCGAAAGTATCTCTACCGCGATCGCACACATCTGTCACTGTATAGCTTGGCAACCTACGGCCTGGCGCTACACAGGCAGGGAGATGCGGAAAAACTGTCCATGGTGATGCGAAACCTCGAGCAGCATATCCGTCAGGACGAAGAGAACCAGACCGCCTGGTTGGAAATTCCTCGCAGCGGATGGTGGTATTGGTATGGCAGCGAATACGAAGCTCATGCCTACTACCTCAAGCTGCTCGTCGCCACAGAACCCAAACACGAAGTGGCTCCGCGGCTTGTGAAGTACTTGCTGAACAACCGCAAGCACGCAACCTACTGGAACAGCACTCGCGATACGGCTCTGGTGGTCGAAGCGTTTGCCGACTACCTGACGGCTACTGGCGAAGGCGAACCCGATGTCGCTGTCGAGGTCTGGATTGATGGCCAGCAACGGAAAGCAGTAAGAATTTCGCCTGAGAACTTGTTCTCGTTTGACAACCAACTCGTACTCACTGGAAATGCCTTGGAGTCGGGGCGACACACGATTGAACTCCGCACGAGAGGAAGCTCGCCTCTCTACTGGAACGGTTATCTTACGAACTTCACACTTGAGGACGATATTCGCGCCGCGGGACTGGAACTGAAGGTCGAGAGACGTCTTTTCAAGCTGACTCCCAAGCTGAACAATACCGAGGTTTCGGGCGGGCGTGGGCAAGTCGTGAACAAGCAGGTGGCCGACTACGAACGTCGACCGCTCGTCAATCTTGCCGATCTCACAAGCGGCGATTTAGTGGAAGTCGAATTGCTCGTCGAAAGCAAGAATGATTACGAGTACATCCTGTTAGAAGACATGAAAGCCGCCGGGTTCGAGCCCGTCGAACTGCGTAGCGGATACAACGGCAACGAGCTCGGTGCCTACGTCGAGTACCGCGACGACCGCGTGAGTCTGTTTGTCGCGCGACTTGCCAGAGGCAGTCACAGCGTTTCCTATCGCCTTCGTGCCGAGATCCCAGGAAAATTCAGTGCCTTGCCCACGCGTGCCTCGGCCATGTATGCTCCCGAGTTGAAAGCGAACAGTGATGAGATCAGGCTGCGGATTTCTGACTAGCGAGGTGGTAGCTTCTTGAGAATTGAAGCGATACAATTGCTCCATTAAACGCTCAAGCCGAAAGGATTCCCGATGTCGACCGTTGCTGAAGAACAAGTACTGGTAGTGCCCACGAGCGAGTTCCTTGCATTGGGACATTTCCAAGGGTTTTCGTCGGACATCGACAAATATCTCCCAGCACTCTTGGAGAGTCAGCAGCTCAGCTACCGTCCTCGTGGCGAAATGGAGCAAGACCCCAGCTTTAAACAACTTATCCCCTACGTGCTTTTTCGCCACGTCGATGCAGCAGGCACGCCACGATTGTTCCAGTACAAACGGGGCGGCGGTCAGGGCGAAGCGCGACTACACGCGAAGCGGAGCGTTGGGATTGGTGGTCACATCTCGACCCTCGACGAGGAAAAGCTTGGCGATGCTGGTAGCAAACATGACGTCTACCGCGAGGGAATGCGGCGGGAACTCGACGAGGAAGTCACGATCGACACGGAGTACACCAACGAACTCGTCGGGCTGATTAACGACGACGAAACGCCCGTCGGACAGGTCCACCTAGGAATGGTCCACCTGTACGATGTCAAAAGCCCCAACGTCAAACCTCGCGAAGCCGATATTCTCGACGCCGGCTTTGAGCCGATCGAGGAACTGCAATCGCAATTGGATCAGTTCGAGTCCTGGTCACAAATCGTTGTGCGAGCGTTGTTCGGTTAGACGGGTCTCGTTTGGCTTCCGAGTCGTCTGAGTGCTTTCCAGTCTTGTCTTGGCAGCTAAGCGTCTACACCCGCCTTCTGTTTGTGGCGCTGGTCAGCAGCACAGCACCCAAAAGCAACACACAGGCCGAAGGCTCAGGGACGGAACTTGCGGCCAGGCTCGGCGGCGGATTCCACGCACCCAAGAGGATACCCAAGTCCAAGCCATCAACTGGCTGTGTGTCGTTCAATTCGCCTCCGCTGGGATCGACGTTCGTATCCCAGTTGCCAAGCAGGATGCCCAGATCGAGTCCGTCAACGAATCCATCGCCGTTGAGATCTTCAGCAGCCGTGGACGAAATCACCGAGGCGGTTACGTCATCGAATACAGCCAAGAGTGGTAGGCCGCCAAAATTCTCGTTTGCCAGCACGCCAGAAAGGCCCGAAGTGAGTGCGGCTTCTGTGTCATCAACGAACGAAGTGTTCGCCAGCTGATTGGCCTTCGTTGCATCTTCATAGGCCCAAGCTTCGATACGATTCCCGATAGCTTCGACTTCGACATACACACTGTCAGTAAACAGTAGGTTGTTGATTGGAGCCGTCGCCAAATTGGAGTTGCCACCGGTAACCCCCGGATTGTTGCGGTAGATGATCAGTGAACTCTCCGAGTAGTTGAGTTCTGCCATGTAGAACGTTTGATTCACTGTGTTACCGCGGAACAAGAGCCCCATCGTGTCGTTGATATTCTCGTCCCCATTGGGATTAAAATTCCCTGTCATTCTGACGTCGGTGAAGGACTCAGCGAGCACGACGCCAAAAGCAGTTGGTACACCACCATCATCAGGAGTCTCTGTGGAGGTCAGAACAAGTTGGTCGTTGATGATTTGTCCACCCGGAAATGTGGTCGCGTTTCCTCCATCACTACCGAACTGCCAAAATTGATCGAATCCGCCATCGAAGTCGTCTACCCAGTCGGCATGGGCACTTTGTGCAAAGCTCATGGATATCGCTGCCGCAACGATCGCAGCCATCAAGGTCTGACATCTTGTAAATCGCATCATTCAACTCCTCGCAATAGCAGTTGGCATTCGAAGTTAGGGTAATGGGAGTTGCCGCGTCTCGATATCATTTCGAGACGCGGCAATCAACGTCCAATTCTTGTCAATATCGAAGAATGGTTAAGCCCTGCGGCTACGGCCACCTACCAAGCCTGCCGACAAAGCAACAAGAGCCAGCATCAGAGAGGTCGGTTCCGGAATCCTCATCGAGGAGAGGTCGTCAAATTGACCCAACAACGGTTTGTCGAGATCCCCCGCGAAAAAGACCAGCGTGCCAGATACGCCCGGATTGGTGATTTTGAGAACCGGGTCATTGTCGACGACGGATAGGCTGCCCAGCGGATTGCCACCCGGCGCATCAAACGCGTCGACTGAAATCGTCTGGCCAATTACACGAAAATCAAGATAGACACTCTGGGAATTGTCCAAGCCAGGAATCTCAACAAAAGCTAGATCGTTCGCACTGCCGGTCAGGTCATTGTTACGAAAGAGAATTAGTCGATTGTCTTCAAAGCTCAGTTCTGCAGCGTAGAACTTGCCGCTACCGATATCACCGCGTGCGATCAGTGCGAGCGTGTCGCTACTTGAGGCGCTCCCATTTGGATTGAGGATGCCCGTATATCGGACGTCCGTAAATGGTTCAGAAACATTAACACCGAACGCGTTGGCTGCTCCACCGGCACTGACTGCGTTGGGATCAAACATTTGCAATTGATTATTCACAATCGCGTCAGGATAGTTGTTCAATTGGTCGTTCGGCTGGAAAGTGGAGCTCGGCGCGCCACTCGGCAACTGGCTGCCAAAAAACCAGGGCTGCTGCAGCGTGCTGCCATTGAAGTCTTCCGACCAATCGGCATGTGTGAGATGAGAACTGGCAAGGCCAATGAGAAGCGCGGATGCCGTGGTGAAAACGGCCTTACTGAATCGGGTCATGAGCGTACTCCTTGAAGTAAAAACTACTGGTTGGAATCAATTCGTGTTTCTAATCTGCACAGCGAGCAGCAGCTTGAGGCAAAAAAAATCAGCGTCAACGGTACGAGACACCCCATGCTGAGCAGCATTAGCGAGCGAACGTCGCTTACCTTATTCTAACTACCTGCAAATAAACCGCCATAGTTTGGTGCAATTTTCCTCTGAAGTAGCACCACGGGAGACCAGGAAGTCGGCTCTGAGGGCCGTACCATCTGGCCCTTGTAAATTGTTACATCAATTCCCCAGGGACCAATTGCGGGAAATTGCTATCCCAACAGTGCATGGTAAAACAACCCCGGCAAGTGCCAGATGCTGGGCTGAGCGTAGAGGTCGGAAAGCCGTGTGGCTACCTGGTGCGAACGACGGTGACTGGCAAACCAGAGCGGCTTGGGGAACAATTGCGTTGGGGTGGACAGCACTGTTTTCTGAGGGCGGTTTAACAGATAGGTGTTATGAACTGAGCCTAGGCCACTTTGGGCGTCTCGCAGACTTGCACCTGTTGGGTAGCCTCCCCAGGGCGGAGACATCAGCGCAAACACCAACGCGGGCCATTGATTGATGCCAATCGTCCCATATCGAAGCCGGGCTAGAGCTTGCTCAAAATCACCACCGTACTGTCGACGGGCGCTACTGGTAATCGTGATTGCGGCGCTCAATGTGCCCCAGAGTTTTTCGTTAGCAAAACTCACAGCCTGCTGAAGAAACTCTGGGACCGAGTTGACATCGAGAGCCGTTTCAGCGCAGACACAGACGAACGACTCCTGCTGAAATAACTGCGGCGAGTCGGCAGGATTTCTGTCTCGCAGCAGCTTCCAAGGAAGGTATTGGTCCGCCTCATCAACTTCGCAACCGGCATATTTCTCGTAGCGATCGACAGCACCAGGATAGTAAGCAAATCGCTTAGGTATCGCTGCTAGCTGGGCATCTAGCATGTCCAAGAACTCTGTCCGCTGAGGCCACTCGCGGCTGGTTAGGACCATCTTTGTCGCCACGCAATTGAACGAGGCGTTGTTCGCGATCGAGGCCGCAACCGTCTCTGCCTGCGAGCGAAGTTCTTTCGCAGAGTACTTGGCTGGCACCACCATCCACGGGCTGACGTTGCTCAGCTCGCTGGTGATCGGTTTGTCGATGAGTGGCTTTGCCTCGGGATTGCGTTGACCTGCACCGGGTGAGCCCCACACAATCGTGTCGTGCGACTCGATCGATCCTGTAATGTGAATAGCCCCGATGCGATCGTCTTGAATGGCTTGGGCTCCTGTTTCTGCTCCCCCCTGGACGATCTGCAAAAACTCTGCTTCGATCAAAGGTCGTAATGCTTCGGCAAAAATTTCTCCCAAGTAGGCATTCACAGGGTTCATTTTCAGCAGCACCGCCTGACCATCCTGCAAAATCTTGGAGAGCGCATCGGTCGCCGGAATGGACGACACATTGCCCGCCCCCAAGACGAGCGCAACCGTCGGCGGTGGTGTCTGGGAACCTCGTAGGTAGTCTAGTTGCGGACCAAACAGGTCGGATTCTTCGACGTCCGGCTCCAGCCAAGTTTCGGCCTGAAACCCTTTGAAGAGCAGCGAATCGTAGAGTTCCCGCGTGGGGAAAATGGGGACCCGTAGCTGTCCTTCAACCCGGCGCGGCGCTCCTGGCAAGCGTGGCTTGCCTGTTTGCTGAACATCACGCATGGTCGCCAACATGAGTCGCAGGTAGCGTAAAACGGCGACAGGGCCAGCCGTGATCTCCTCGCTGCCGGCTGGTGTTCCCGGTTCAACACGCTTGGCTCGGCAACTTGCTTCGACCCACTCGCCTGCTGAGCGATGTACCGGCTCCACACAGGCTTGGGTCAGCTCTATCCGCGCTGCCAGTGGGAGCTTTGCGAGCCTTACCGCGCCGCGCTCTAGCGTTGAGATTGCTTCTGTCAGCTCGGTCTCGGAGTCGAGAGTCGTTTGCATGCATTTCCTCAAGCAATAGGTTGCGATTTGCAGGGCTAGTAGGGTATGCCGATGCGTCGATAGATGAAAGCCAGCAACCAAATGGGGCCGATAAGCAGAAACTGTAGGTCTTGAAAAAACGATGGTTTCTTGCCTTCGATCTTGTGACCGATGAACTGACCGATCCATGCCAGCACGAACACAGCCAGTGCCATTTGCCAAAGAGGTGGCTCGCCCATGCGATCCAAGCGAGCGATTGCAAGAACCAAGATCGCCAGAAACGCCAACATCCCTAAGGCAAGCGGAATCGAAAGACGAAAGTAAAACACCATCGCTGCCGCAATCAGCAGAGTTGCCCAGTTGAGGTACAACATTGGCTTCATCACAGCCGGCTGCGGAATAGACCAGACCAAAGCCAACAAGCTCGCGACGATCGCCGGCACACACACCCAATGCAGCAGCTTGTTCGTTGCATTCTGGTGACTGTCACCGTATTCGGAAAACCACTTGTCAGCTGACTTCTTTGCCATGCGGAAAAACCTCTCAGTTGGGTACGGCTTCAGTGGGCGACATTTCGGCAATCCATTGACGGACTAGCTGCAAGCCTTCTTCCGGTACGAGCTGACGCGCCACGTTTGGCATCATTACACTTGGATCCACCGACTGCATGCGATGCAACAGGATCGATTCATCTGGCTTGCCAGGCACGATGTCGTACTCGTGGCCACCGGAACCGTGGCCAGCCGCCACGGGCGTTTTCCAAACACCAATCCGTGCCAATTCATCTTGATGATAGCGAAGATCGAGTCCTGATGGGCGCGCCGTGCCTCGAGGGTTGTGGCAGTGAGCACAGTTGACATCCAGCCACGCACGAGCCCGCTCAGCAACCGAAAAGTCTTCGCTGGCACCAGCCACCGGCATGCTGGCAATCTGGTCCAGCGGCGGCGATCCTTCGAGCTGATCGGAGTCAATCAGCATCTGTAGCTGATTTTCCGAACTGTGCGGAGCGGCTCGATTCAAGTTCGCCGCAGTCGGTCCAATTGGCTCGTACTTTTTATCCTGTGCATGGCAATTCAAGCATTGGTTGGCGTTGGGAATTTGGTAAGTGAGCGAACGGTCTTTGCCTTGCTCATCGATCCAGCGCGCATCCAGCTCGGCTCCCCCCAACACCAGCTTCGCATCGGTCTGCTGTTCGTTCCATTGATAGGAGTATCCGTACCAACCTTCCTCGCGGCGAATCTCGATGCGCGTCTCCAGATGGCTGTCGCCCTGCGAGGGGTCGCGGAAGTCACGCGGATAGGAAAAGGTCTTTGCGATGAGCGTGCCCACCGGAAAAGCGACCACACCCTCCTCGCGATAATCGATTGGTTTTCCCGAGGGGAGGCGGATTACGCGATATTTCGAGGTGTGGTCGGAGAACAGTGTGGTGTTCAACTCGTAGTGAAACACACCCTCGGCCGGTTCGTGTGCAGCCAAATCTCCCTGGAACAACTCGTATTCTGAAAGCAGTTCGGGGGCTGATCGATAGACTTCGACGGTCACGCTACCGTTCGGACCCGGTGGATCATGGGGCGGAAGGTCGACTTCGGCGATTGGCTCCAGCTGAGCATTGTAGAGCGTGGCGTCGCGCCCAATCCGGTGCCGCCCGGCTTGAATATCAGTGGGGTTGAGGTGCAGCATGTCATAGTTCGCAAAACTCACGTCGCCATTATCACGCATCGAGAGAGGTGGTCTCTGCTCCGCATCGGGAGGAGTGACCCCGTCATACAAAATTTCGGGAAGCGGTGCACCCATCACTGGCACTAGTGCGGCGGCGATCAGCCCGGCGGGCTTCTTCCCACCGTCACGAATCTGATTGTCGTGAATCGATATCTGATTGGGGAACGGGTCGAATTTTTCATCGCTTTGACGTTTCCCGGTCGCTAGGAAACTCAAGACGAGAACGCTCGCCGTATTGTTCTCGGCAATTTCATTTTCAAACACTTCGACATCGTCAGTGGCCATGATCATGACCCCAGTGCCCGAGGGCACGGTAGCAACCATATTCCCCGGTGCAGCAAAGTTCTCGTGATTGTTTTCGAACACGCGGTTTTGGAAGACGCGCACTTGCCCCCCCGCTGCTACCTGCAAACCGGGGAGGTCGAACACGAGAATCCCCCCCGCGTTGTTGGTCGCGACATTGTTGTAGACGTCGGCTCCAATAGTGTTTTCGATCTCGATCCCGGCCACATTGCGCTCAGCCCGAGAATCGCGGACGATCACGTTGTGACACTGTCCGACATACAATCCCGCGTCGGAAGCCCCAATCGAAGTGCATTTTTCAATCAATACATTTTGACACTGCACAGGGTAGATTCCGTAGGCACCGTTTGAAGCTTGAGCAGGTCCCGTCCATTCGGTTCGAATATCGCGGAACACTACGTTCTCAGCACCGAGGACTTTGACGGCATTGCCAGCCGTGTCTTCGATCGCAAAGCCCTCCAGCACCAGGTTGTCGCCCGTGGCCTCTAGCCCTTGGCCTCCTGCAAGCTGCCCTTTGAAGCTAAGTGTTGTATTGCCTGAACCCGCCCCGCGTAGGGTGAGGTTGTCCGTAACGATGTCAATTTGCCGGGTGAGTTCAAACCGCCCAGCACTAAATTCTATGACATCGCCCGGGACGGCTTGAACCAGTAGCTCTTGAAGTTGAAATTGCAAACCCGCCCCCGGAGTCAACCTGTGGACACCCGGGCTGAGATTTTCCCGAGCAAGAGCCGGCAAGGAGGCGTTGAGAAAAACGAGAACAAAAAGAACCAGGGAGCGGTGCATGATCGGAGCCCTTGAGACGAGTAGCAGTCGAGCGACAAAGCCTATTGTAGCTGTTAACCGCATCGACGGGAATTGGGGTAACAGTCTGCTCTGAGACTCCAACACCGGTTCCAAGCCGCTAGACTTCAAGTACTTGGCACGAGAGACTGGAATAGGGAGTGTTCGGTCCTCCCATCACACGACTCACATCTGCAACGAAGCCACGCATGATTTACCTCGACAATCATTCCACGACACGGGTTGATCCCCGTGTTGTCGAAGTGATGCTGCCGTACCTGACAGAATCGTTCGGCAACCCGGGTTCGGCTCACCTTTTGGGCGAAACTGCAAGAGATGCGGTTGAGGAGGCACGTGGGTCGATCGCATTAGGAATCAACGCGAACCCGCGGGAGATCGTCTTCACCAGCGGGGCTACCGAAAGCAATAACCTCGCTATTCTTGGCGTGGCGAAACGTTCGCGACGTCGCGGGAATCGTTTGATCAGCGTTCGCACCGAACATCATGCCGTGCTTGGCCCACTTGCCCGATTGGAGAAACACGACTACGAAGTGACCTTGCTCGACGTCGAGCCGTACACCAGCAACCGCGCGGGGTGGCTTGATCCGCAGAAATTGACCGACGCGCTTCGCGACGACACCGTGCTAGTGAGCGTGATGCTCGCTAACAACGAGATCGGTATTTTACAACCAATTGCCGAGATCGGGGCAATTTGCCGAGAGCGCGGAGTGCTGCTCCACTGCGACGCGACGCAAGCAGTGGGGAAAGTCTCTGTGGATGTGCAAGCACTCAACGTGGACCTGATAAGCTTCACCGCACACAAGATGTACGGTCCCAAAGGGGTAGGGGCGCTGTACGTACGACGTGGTGTCCGGTTGCAACCACAGATCACTGGTGGCGGACAGGAAGCCGGCCAACGCAGCGGCACGCTCAATGTGCCCGGTATTGTTGGCTTCGCAAAGGCATTGGAGCTGTGCCTCGTAGAACTGCCTCTTGAGGGGAAACGACAAACTGAGCTGCGGGACCGACTCTGGAGTGGTCTTCAAGAGCGGTGCAAGAATTTGCAGCTGTGCGGTCCTGCGCTCGAACCGGCAATGCGCTTGCCGAACAACCTGAATGTGTCCTTCGGCGACGTCGATGGCGAGGCAGCGTTGCTTGCGATCCAGGAGCTTGCAGTCAGCTCAGGTGCCACGTGTGCGTCGAGTGATCCCGGGCCAAGCCACGTCCTCGTTGCTCTGGGCATGACCGAAGACCAAGCTCGGAGTAGTTTGCGGTTCGGCCTGGGGCGGTTTAATACGTCGGCGGAGATTGAAAAGGCAATCCAAGCTGTCGCCCAAGGCATCGAGCAATTGAGGAAAATGGGCCCTCAGTAGCCCAGTTATGGAAGGAGCTCCACTTTCCCCGGCCCTCGGTATGGTATACTCTTGAGGTAAGTCCATGGGACACCATTAGCGCACCAAACATTCTCCCGCGAGCTGAGGAATCTGAACATGAGTGTTGTCGTCACCGAAAAAGCGGCTAAAGAAGTCAAGCGAATCATCGAAGACCAGAAGCTCGAAGACGGCACCGTGCTGCGGATCGGCGTAGCGGGCGGTGGTTGCAGTGGGTTTAGCTACTCGCTGGGCTTCGATAAGAACTTCGACGAGTCGGCTGACTCAAAATACGAGTACCACGGAATCCCCGTAGTCGTTGACAAGAAGAGCGCCCTCTATCTGGACGGCACGACGGTCGATTTTTACGATGGCGTTGAAAAACGGGGCTTCACCTTCGACAACCCCAATGCGGTCAAGTCGTGCGGTTGCGGTAGCTCGTTCCAGGCGTAAGCGTACACTGCGATTCACCCACAACCCCTCAGCACTAGCTGCGGGGTTTTTTTATGCGCCGACGGTCTCCCAGATCTGTGCCGTCATAATCGTCACGGCTGTCACAAACTACTGTAAACAGCGAAATTCGCGAATCGAAGCCTTGTCTCCGCGCGACGAATCGGCATCTCTTGCCCGGAAGTAACATAAGCTTGGAATAAGGACAGGACCAAGCTCATGCCCCTCTTTGAGAAACTCATTTCACAACGGAATAGCCATGAAGGATCTCTTATATCGACTATTGATCGAGGAAGACGGACCGACTGCAGTCGAGTACGCGGTCATCTTAGCGCTACTCGTGGCTGCAGTAATTGGCTCGGTAAATTTGCTCGCCAATGAGACGGCAGCCAGCTTCGACAACTCGGCTTCTGCAATCGACTCGGCCTTCGGTTCTTGAGCAGCCCTTAGTTCTTAGACTATCAGCATCGCATCGCCGTAGCTGTAGAAACGGTACTCCTGGCGGATGGCTTCCTCGTAGGCTCGCTTGATGAGCTCCGTGCCTCCCAGTGCTTGCACCAGCAGGAGCAACGTCGTGCGTGGAAAATGGAAATTCGTTAGTAGCGCATCCACTGCTTGAAATGCATACGGCGGGCGGATAAACAGATCGGTCTCCCCTTGCCAGGGATGCAGGGGCAACCCCGCGGCGCTTGCCGCGGTTTCTAGAACACGAGTTACCGTAGTGCCTACGGCAACGATACGGTTGCTCTCCTGCCGGCTTGTGTTTATTTCTTGTGCGGCAGATGCAGAGAGCTTGGCCCACTCGGTATGCATGGGGTGTTGGCTGACATCTTCGGCTTCGATGGGACGAAATGTCCCCCGGCCGACGTGCAACGTGACAGCGGTAAAACCTACGCCTGACTGCTCGATAGCTTGCAATAGCTCTGGGGTAAAATGCAAACCGGCCGTCGGTGCCGCCACGGCACCAGGGGCTCGGGCGAAAACCGTTTGGTAGTCCTGCACATCGTTGTCCACCATCTGCCCGCCGCGGATGTACGGGGGTAATGGCACTCGGCCAACCTGCTCCAGCAATTCCATCGCGGGCACTTCTGCCTCCGGTCGAGCCAACCACTCGCCATCTTCAGCGCGCTCTAACAGCCATAGCTGGGTCGCGTCGCGTCCCTCTCGGTCCTTGAGCGTAATCTTCTCCATCGGCTCGAGCCGACCGCGAGTCTTACAGACGATTCGCCAGTCGCCGGTGGCGGTTGTGCCCAAAAATAGTCCTTGCCAGCGTCCGCCGGTTGCCGTGCGCCGGCCCCGGAGTTGTGCGGGAATGACCTTGGTATTGTTGAGCACCAACCGATCGCCCGGACGTAGCAGCGTCGGCAGATCGCGGATATGGTGGTGATCGATAGTGCCTTGCTTACGATCGACAAGCATCAGCCGCGCATCGGTGCGATTGTTCAGCGGCTCTTGGGCGACCAACTCGTTGGGCAGCGTGTATTCTATCCAGGGTTCCATCACAGCCACCGTACCAAAGAAAACGCGAGAAGGTAATTGCCCCGACTATGTCCGATACCACATGCCACGTTCCTGTGCTGCTTGAAGAAGTCGTCGAGTGGCTGGCTCCCTCGCCCGGTATGCGGCTGGTCGATGGAACACTCGGAGGAGGGGGGCACGCGGCAGCGCTGGCAAAGCGGCTCGAACCCGGGGGGCGGCTCTATGCGATGGACCTTGATGAACACGCCATCGACCGGTGCACCACAACGCTTAAATTGTTGCCCATCGACTTCGCGATTGGCAACTACACCAAGGTTCCCGCGATGCTCCGATCTGCGGGGGAGGCTCAGGTCGATGGTATCCTGCTCGACATTGGCCTTTCCAGCGACCAACTTGCCGACGATCAGCGGGGCTTCAGTTACCAAAGCGCAGGGCCACTCGACCTGCGATTCGATGCCACACGCGGTGAGGCGGCGTGGCAGTTGCTGGACAGGCTTGATGAAAAGAGCATTGCAGATCTCATCTACAAGTACGGCGAAGAACGGCTAAGCAGAAGGATTGCCCGACGGATTGTCGAGCGCCGCCGTGACGATCCCATTCGTACTGCCCAGCAGCTCGCAGAATTAGTGCGTGGTTGTGTGCCTCGTAGCCGAGGGCATAGCATCGACCCTGCGACGCGCACCTTTCAAGCGCTGCGAATCGCAGTCAACGGCGAATTGAATTCCCTCGAACAAGCCTTGCGGAAATTCCCCGACTGCCTGAAACCCGGCGGTCGGCTGGCGATCATCAGCTTCCATTCGCTGGAAGATCGCCTGGTGAAACACGCCTTCCGAGAGGACTCGCGACTCAACGTGTTGACCAAACGCCCTGTACGCCCCAGCGACGCAGAAACGGAGCGAAACCCACGCTCAACGAGCGCGAAGCTAAGGGTCGCCGAGCGGGTCGAGTAACATCAACGCACCGGCGGTAGCGACGAGGGTGTGTAGCCAACCGGGACGCGGGCGGTTTCGGCGGGGACCGTTTGGAAAGCTGGCGATGCCGTCACCGCACTGGTCCTGGGGTAGACTCGCCCCGGCGCGATCCGTGGTGTGGGCAGAATGTGGTCGTTCGACGGCGGGCGGTTGGCTTGAGCCACTTGCTGACGGGCGCCCGTCAGCTGGGAAAGCAAGACGTCCGCTGCGGTCAGGCTGGGGTCGGTTTGCTTCGCAGCTGCGAGGAACTGAACCGCTTCGTTATCGCGACGTCGTTGGTGCAGTAGCACCCCGAGATTGTATTGAGCAACCGCAGGCGGATGCACCGCAGCCAAGTGCTGTAGCGCCCTATCCAGTTGGTTTTGTTCGATCAGCACCTTAGCAACATTATTGCGGTAAAGTTGCTTGGAGGGCTCGAGACGAATAGCTTGCTCTAGCGGAGCCAAGGCTTCGTTGACCTGAGCGCGCCGAGCGTAGCAGAGGGACAAGTCGTTGAGCGCCTTCGCACTTTGGGGGTGCATCTGCACCGCTTGTTGGTAGTAGTGCAAGGCGGCATCAAGTTGGCCTTCGCGGTCTTCGAGCCTAGCTAGTGCCAGCATTCCGTCTAGGTGAGTGGGCTCAATCGTCAGCGCACGTTGATACATGCTGCGAGCGTGTGGAATATTGCCTCCTTGATCGCTCATCTTTGCCATCGAGAGATACAAGTCCGCATTGGGAGGTCCCGACGCGAAGCCCAGAGCAATGGGATCCAGCTCCGAGTTCACCGCGGGCTTCCCCGCGCCAGCAGGCTGGTTGCCTGAGTTCCCGGTGAAGACGTTGGTCACCTTCTGCGTCCAGCTAGGTTTGGGCTGTTGCACCACACCATTGGGAAGCGCTGTCTGCTGCGGTTGCGCCGTTAATTGTGATCCGCCAGCGAGCATACTCGTGCCGGCACAGCCAATACACGATAGGGACCACAGACAACTGAACACTAAAATTTTACGCACGTAACCACCCTCCCTGGTGACAGCGTTGACGCGAGCATCCTTGCTCGCCGCAGTGATTTCCTTCGAACTGCTTCGTTCTTACTTACAACTTGTTTATTGTTCTTCGCCGCCACTGGTACCTGTGGGCAGTACTGGCGGTAGACGGTTTGCCTCGTAGCCCACGAACACACTGTCGACCGAGCTGGCCAAATGTCCCTCGGCAACAATATGTGTGTCGTTCACGTCGACGTTGCCTCGAGAGGGGCTCATGTTGCCAGCATATTCGTGTACTGCAGAAACACGCGCGACGGTTTGCACCTCCTTGTCCCCGCGTTGGACAAAGACGTTGCGACGCTGCACGGGTGCTTGTGAAAGAATCCAGTTCACCTTGAGCTTGCCAGCGTTGGTTAGCTCGTTCGTGTCTTGATTAAAGTGATAGTCGCCCAACAAATTTTGCCGACGCCAACCGTTATTAATCATCGCACTATATGTCGCACAAACCGACTGGCGAGCAGGCGGAATATAGATGCTGGGCCATTGGACATTGGCGTCGTAGCCAGCGCGGAAGAGTTGCCCCATCGAGGGCGCACAACCTCTGCCACATTGGTGGGAACCGTATTGCGGAGTGCCGCAGTACTGACCGTCGCAATTCTGGGCGAAAGTAACGGAACAAGCCGAGACAAGCACCAGCAGAGTACCCGTCGCGATCGTGGAGATTCTTACGCTGAAATTTTTCATTGATCTGGATCCTGGCAAATTGCGGGGTGGGCCGGTGCGGGGCGAGACCGCAGCCGGCGGACATTCGCACCTACGTCCAGGTATCGTCCGCTGAGCACCAGCATCTACGTTACTTGTGGTGGAACCGGGTTTCCTTGCGCAGGTTACCCAAAGTGAACGGCGGCACATCCCACCAAACCAGGTCCCGCCCTGTAGCGCGGAGAATCCAGCATAGCAACCAGAAAACCCAAAATTAGCGACACCGCTAGCAACGAACCCGACTGCGAGCCGCCTACCCTTCGCCGTTCATCGACGGGAATAGTTCGTTGATCATCGTAATCGCGGCGGGGCCAACCAGCACGATGAAGATTGCTGGGAAGATGAACAGCACCAGCGGGAAAATCAACTTCACCGCGGTCTTGGCAGCCTTCTCCTCGGCCAACTGGCGGCGACGCGTTCGCATCGAGTCGCTCTGCACTCGTAGTGCTTGAGCCACGCTCGAGCCAAACTTGTCGGCCTGGATCAGAATCGCAGCGAGGGCTTTGAGATCGTCCACGCCGGTCCGAGCACCCAGATCGTGGAGCACGTCATTGCGTGCCCGTCCCATCTGCAGTTGGAGATTGCAGAGGCTGAATTCCTCGGCGATGACATGGTAGGTCTTCTTCATTTCTTCCGAGACCTTCCGCATCGCCTGATCGAGACCCAAACCGGCTTCGACACAGACGACCATGAGGTCCAAGGCATCAGGCAGGCCGTAGAAGATGTTGTCCTGGCGACCTTTGGTGACGATGTACACGACGATCGAAGGTAGGAAGACACAGACGCAAGCGATTCCCCCTGCCCAGATTAGCGAGTCGGTATCGAAGCCGCGGGTGAGGATAACCGCTCCGCCGCCCAAGAAGAACCCGCCAAACAAGCCGAGCATTCGCAACGCGTGGAACAACTGCGGGGCTGTTTCACTACGGAAGCCGGCCATCATGAGCTTGTTCTTTGTTTTGCCGATCTCTTCTTCGTTGTCCGACTGCATCGGTTTGGAGAGTGCCGGGGTAGCTTTCTCCAACATTTTGGCCATTGCGCCACCCTTGCCCTTGGCCAGCATGTCGCTCTTGCGGCTGTTGGGTTCGCGGATATCTTGCAGTCGCTGGTCGGTGCGAGGCTTGCGGCTGGACATAATGTCCAGAAGCCACCACGCTCCTGCGGCGGCAGCACCGAAAATGGCAAACTGCATCACCAATGGCGAGGACGTCAGGTCGGCAACCAATAGGGTATTGGCCACAGATGGGGCTACTGAACTGGCAACTACAGAATACATGTCAGACTCGAATGTTGATAATCTTGCGGATGACCAAAGCACCAACCAATTGGCTAATCACACCGGCGATGAGCATCTTCTTGCCCAGGTCGTCTGTGAACAGCAGCTGGATGTAGTCGGGATTCATACGATAGACGGTGATGAACAGCAGTGGCGGTAGAGCCAACAGCACGATCCCCGACAGGCGACCCTCGCCAGTGAGAGCTTGCACTTGGCCCCAAATCTTGAACCGCTCGCGGACTAGGTGGCCGATTTTGTCGAGAATCTCAGCCAAGTCGCCGCCCGTTTGCCGTTGCAGTATCACGGCAGTCACAAAGAACTTGAGGTCGAGGTTCGGTACTCGTTCGGTGAGGTTTTCCAGAGCCTCCTCAAACGGAATACCCAGGTTCTGTTCCTCGAAGACCCGGCCGAACTCTTCAGCTATCGGGTCCGAGCCTTCTTGCGAAACCAGGTGAAAACCCGCGGCCAAGCTGTGACCGGCACGCAAGGCACGGGCGATCAGTTCCAACGCCTCGGGCAACTGAGCGGCGAATTTGCTCAGTCGTCGCTTGCGGCGGAAGATCAACCATAGGAACGGGAAGCCGGAGAACATAACACCCAATATGGGTGCGATTACCAGGCTGATTCCCGCGAATCCGCAAAGGAATGTCGCTCCGACGCCCATGCCGAGGCAGATCGCCAGGAACGTGACCACCGACATTTCGACTTTGGCCTGTTCAAACATCAACGAGAGGTTGAACCACTTGGTCGTGAACTGTTCGAGGGCACTCTTGGTGTCCATGTCCCGAGCGACAGCCTTGGTCATCTCGGCGAGGCTGGACATGTCCCCCTTGCCGTTACCCGTGAGCGTGTTGAGTCGCCCTTCGATTTGCGAGATATTCCTATCTCGAAATGCCATCGCGACAAATAGGATCAACGCGACCACGCCCAGGAAAACGGCGCCTATGATTAAAAGGCTAGCAGACATGCTGAACTCACGTAGGTGTTAAGTAGTTGGTCGTTAGTCGTTGGTGAAATTGACCCGCCGGGGACCCCTCTGTTTCCCCGGCGGGTGTTGTGTCGTTGTCGATCGTTTGTCTACTGGGCCGCTCCATTTAGCTGCGCCCTTGGGCCGCTGTGCTTTCTACGCCGCCAGCGGCGTCGCTAAATGCAGTGCGAACTAGTCTCTCAACATGCTCCGCTCGCGGAATGCACTTGCTGGCAATCGCACGCCGTGGGCTTCCAAACGTGGAATGAAGCTTGGGCGGATGCCGGTCGAGACGAACTGCCCCGTGCATCGTCCGCTCTCGTCAACACCCTCTTGCTGGTAGCAGAAGATGTCTTGCATCACGATCGTGTCTTGTTCCATGCCCATAATCTCGGTGATCGCCGTGACTTTACGCGGGCCACCTGACAACCGATTGACCTGCACGATCAAATCCACTGCACTGGCGATCTGCGTACGCATCGCACGAATCGGCATCTCGAAGCCCGACATCATGATCATCGTTTCCAGACGAGCGATTGCGTCTCGTGGTGTGTTGGCATGGCAAGTGGTGAGCGAACCGTCGTGGCCCGTGTTCATCGCTTGGAGCATGTCGAGCGTCTCCGCACCACGGCATTCGCCGATGATGATGCGGTCAGGACGCATACGCAAGCAGTTGCGAACTAAGTCGGTTGCGGAGATACGGCCCTTGCCCTCGATGTTCGGCGGGCGTGTTTCTAGCCGCACGATGTGGTTCTGTTGAAGCTGCAGTTCCGCTGCGTCTTCGATTGTCACGATGCGGTCTTCGTTCGAGATAAAGCTCGACAGCGTGTTAAGCAGCGTCGTCTTACCCGAGCCAGTACCACCCGAGATGATGATGTTGAGCCGGGCTTTCATCGCTCCTTCCAGAAGCATGACCATCTCGGGCGTCATCGACTTGTAGTTGAGCAAGTCTTCAAGCTTTAAGGGATTGCTACCGAATCGCCGAATCGTCACACTCGGGCCATCCAAAGCCAGTGGCGGGATAATCGCGTTCACACGCGAGCCGTCCTGCAACCGAGCATCAACCATCGGACAGACTTCGTCCACGCGACGGCCAACTTTCGACACGATGCGGTCGATGATTTGCATCAAGTGCTTGTCGTCGCGGAACTTGACACCGGTGAGCTCCAAATTGCCGGAGTTCTCGACATACACGTTCTTCGGCCCGTTGATCATGATTTCGCTGATCGCAGGCTCTTTGAGCAGCATCTCCAGCGGACCGAGCCCGAACGTCTCGTCCAGCACTTCGTCAACGAGCTTCTCCCGCTCGGTACGGTTCAGAAAGGTATCTTCGGTGTCGCACAGGTGTTCGACGACCAGCCGAATCTCCCGGCGGAGTACGTCGCCCTCAAGCTCGCCGACGTGTGACAGATCGAGCTTGTCGACCAACTTCGAGTGAATGTTTTGCTTGAGCTTGTCGAACTCAGCGGCTCGGTCGTCGGCAGCCATATCAGGCATGGTGGTGTTGAGCTTTGTCATAGACTTCACCAGGGAGTTGTTGGTGCGGAGTGATTGCGAAAGCGCCCATCTAATTTTGCGTCATGCAAACATAGCTCACAGCTTGCCGAGGTGTCGTAAGTTCACAACATCTGGGGACGCAAACGCCTCACCGCGACCCGTTGTGCCGATGGTGACGAATGTCGCGGCAGCAGGGTTCCTCGCTGCAGAGATCCCCTCGCGGAACGCTATTTCCGCAGCCCGGGGGGCTTCCGATGGTGGTTCTTCCCTGGGAAATTCCTCTGAGCAGTCCAGAGTCGCTGAGAACAAGATGCAGCAATCCCTGGATTTGGTTACAATAGCCGGAGAAATTAACTGAAAGCGCTTTACCACCGTGCAGATGTGTGGTTCATTTGGGCTGGTTCAGTGGTCTTCTCAGGAGCTCGAAAAATGAAGAAGTCTCACTCTATTTCTGGTGGTGCTGCCCTTCTGGCCATCGCTGCGACGTTCGCGTATTGCACTCAAATGCAGGCCCAAGACCCTGAGTACTTCTCCTCGTTTGAGGACTCCACCGACGGCTGGGCCGAGTTACCCCCCGGGCAGAACATCTACGCCGGCAACCCGACATCGGTCGACGTTGCGGGAGGTGCGCCAGTTGGAGCGATTACAGACGGCGAGTATGCCTTGAGAATTACCGCCAATCCCTCTGGCGCCTGGAGCTTGCTCTCGCGTTTGAATACGACATTCGAGTTAGTCGAGGCTTTCCACTTTCACAACACAATTGAAATGGACGTTTACATCGCAGAGGACGCCATTGAAGAAGGTAAGTTCTCCAGCTTGGGATTCAACCTGAATCACCAGGAAGATGATTTCGCCGGCACTGGGGGGTTCATGACGACGTTCCGTGATCTCACGCCCAGCGAGACAGGGGCTCCCTACCACTTCAAATGGCGGTACGCAGACGAAGCGATGTATAACCCCGACGCAATTTGGACTCAGTTCCAGATGATTTCCGTTGCGGAAAACCCTCGTGGAGGGACCGTGCCAATACCCGAGTTCTACGTCGACAATTTTCGCTTTACTACGACCGATGCAACTGAATCAGCCGACTTGAATAGCGATGGATTCGTCGATGGTTTGGACTTGGGTATCCTGCTGGGGAACTTCGAACAAGGTGCCCCGCCCTCAGGCGGCGAACTCGACGGCTCGGCACCAGTTGATGGACTAGACCTAGGAATCTTGCTGGGGGCGTGGAATCCCCCCGAGGGCCTCGCCGCAGCGACCATCCCCGAGCCAACCTCGGCTGCCCTTTGCCTAATGGGCGGAGTATTGGTGGCCGCTCGCCGCCGTGAGTCGTCTGCGACCGGTCGTTGAAGAGAAAACCGGCTTCGCCACTCGGAGGAGCTTTTAGTGTAAAGGCATAGCAGGTCTTGGCAGGTCGGAGGACACTGCTGAGCGCCTACCATCCTAGCTTTAACCAGCGGCGACTCTTACTATCGCTGTCGTCCTCGTCCGCCTCGTCATCCAGCTTGCCGCAAACCGCGTCGGCTAGCTTGTTGATCGAGTTAGTGATCCCCGCCTTGGGGGCGTGCTCCAAGAGAGGCACGCCGTTGTTGCGGACCTCGACCATCACGCGGTAATCATTGGGTATCTGCCAGTAGATGTCGCGGTTAATCGTCTCCTGCGCTTTCTTCAGGCTGATCTGACCGGTATCTTGCCCGACACGGTTCACGACGATTTTTACTTTTTCCCGCAGTGCGGGGTCGTCGTCGAAAGTCATCATCAACCGCACCACGTTTCGCAGGCAAGGTAAATCCAGCTGCGTGACCATCAACACATCGTCCGCGAGCCGGATGGCTTCCATGTCGAGAGCCCCAAAGCTCTTGGACATGTCAAAGACAATGTGAGTGAACGATGTTTTGAGCAATCCCACAACCCGCTGCAGACTGTCCGGAGTAATCATGTGTCCGTCCTCAAGCTGCACGGGCCGGGGCAAGAGGTGAACGCCCGAGCTATGCCGCGTGAGCGACTTCTTCAGCAGTGTGAGATCCAACCGCGAGATATTTTGTGCCACATCGGCTAGCGTGTACTCAGGGATTGTATCGAGAAACACATCCGCATCGCCCAGTGCCAGGTCCAAGTCGATCAGCACAACCTGGTTGCCTTCGCCCGCAGACAGAGAACACGCCAAATTAACGGCAATGCTGCTGGTGCCTACGCCGCCCGTCGCCCCGCCCACGGCGATCACTCGGCAACTTGCCTTCGATCCCTCGACTCCACCGGCTTGTTGCTTCTTCACGCGTTGCAGCGCAGTTGCGAGGTCTTCTTCTTTGAGCGGCTCGGTGAGAAACTCCTTGGCCCCCGCCCGCATCGACTCGAGAATCAATCGTCCGTCGGTCGATGCGCTGGAAACCAGCAGCGTACACTCGGGCGACTTCGCTGCAACTTCGGCAACCAGGGCAACCGCTTTCTCAGGGTCGCTGTCCATTGCCACCAAGCCGATATCCGGCTTGGTTTGCTCGACGACGTCGGCGAAGAATTCGTAGCGTGAACACTCCGCTTCGAGCCAAACCGTATCGAGCCCAAGCAGAACCGACTTGAGGTTCTCGCGCGAGGCGTCGTTCGGATCGACGATGGCAATTCTGAGGACGTTGGACATGGTGTAGTGATCACCGAGCAGTGGGCAGCGGTCAATTTGTTGGCCCCGTCGCGCCGAAAGCGGCTACGACGGAACAGGAACTCAGTTCGGCACTTCGATTGTCATAGCCAACGAAGCCAACTGGCGGAAACGAAACGGGAACTTTACTCCACGTCGTAACCAATCGGCCCCATCAACCCCGGCGTACTAGTTCCGCTGCGAGCTGTTGCCGGCTGCAATGCGGGACGCTGATAGCCTTGAGGAATCTGCATCGCCGTGCGAGGCGGGTTGGCCATCCAACTCGGTCGCCCAGTTGCCGTGGGTTCCACCGGCGGCTCAGGGCCAAGCCTCGGCTCTCCTGGCTGCTGTACGGGTGGTGTTTGCGGCGGTAGATTCAGATTATTGGGTGACGGAGTTCCAATCGGCTCCGTAGTGTTCATCGGCTCGGGCTGGCCGTAATCGTAGCTTGGTTGCGAATCTGGCACGACAGTCGGTGTGGGGGTCACGCCCGTGACAATCCCGCCATTGTTGTAGCTACCACTGCCGTAGCCGCCATCACTGATGTACGACGAGCCAACCGCCGCGCCTTGGTAAGACGTTTGGCAGCCTCCTGCCCCGCAGCCAGCACCACCACCGTTCGGGCCACATTGTCCGCAGGCTGGCACTTCCAAGTGCCCACCCCAGTAGAGTTGGCAATTGGTGGGCGAAACGCTTTCCATCCCTGGTCCACACAGTGGCACTTCGTGCGGCTCCATCCCATCGACAAACTCAGGCGTGACGAGAATCAAGAGTTCGATCTCGTTGACTTGTTCTCGCACGCTGCGAAAGCCCGCGCCGACTATCGGCAAGTCGCTAAGGAACGGTAGGCCACGCTCTTGCGCTTCGATGCGTGTTTGCACCAAACCGGCCAAGGCTAGCGTTTGGCCCGCCTTCAACTCCACAGCAGTATCAACTTCGCGGGTGGTAAAGCCAGGCACGTTGAAACCACCCACAACCTCGCCACGACTCTCATCCAATTCGCTGACCCGGGGTCGAACTTCCAGGCGGATGTTGCCGTTCCCCAGCACGATCGGCACGAAGTCGACTTGCGTGCCGAACTTCTTATATTCGATGGCCACTTGATTGAGGCCCTGCGGGATCGGAATCGGTACTTCGCCGCCCACATTGAAGTGAGCCGGTCGGCCGCTGACGGCGGTGATTGTGGGATCAGCAAGCACTTTGGCGACCTTGTTCTCCTGGAGAGCTTCGAGCACGCCTAAGAAAGCGTCATCACCATCAGCAACAAACGCCGCGAACGTACTTTTTGCGGAGCGAGTATGCTCCACAACTCCTCCAGAAACACTTACCGCAGACAGCAATCCTGAAACGCCGCTTGTGACAAAGTCGGTTCCACTACTCTGGGCCCAGTCGACGCCGAGGTTTCGCAATTTCGTCCGCGAAACTTCCATGACTTTCACCTTGAGCAGAATCTGCTGCACGCCGCCAACAGTGATATTGTTGACAATCTTGGGGGCATAGTCCTCGGCAAGCCGTACGATGGGACTCACCGCTTCGGGCCGTTCGACGAAGCCTTCGAGCACGAGGCTGTTGGTCAAGCGGATGACCTTGAGCGACGACTCAGGAAAAAGCCTTTTGAGAGCATGTTCTAACTCACGCACATCACCGTAGATCATCAGATCAACCGTGTAGACTTGATCATCTTCGTCCCACAGGTTGATTTGAGTGACGCCCGGCTTCTTCGCTGCGATTTGCACCTGATTGGCGCTGATTGGCGTGACGCTCACCAGTTCGGGGTTGTTGACAACCATTTTCGGTACACGCTTGTCGAGCGTGAGAATCCGACTGGTGTTCACCGTCAGTTCGAGCCGTTGAGTCGCCTCGGTAATATTACGAATGACCTGAGGCTGTGCCGAGACAGAGTTCGCCAGACCGGCGAGCAGACCCGAAACTCCCAGTGCCACCAACAACCGAACGGGAAAAGTGGCGAAATTCGGGCGCGGAGTTTTTTTGACGTACATCCTTGTACTTCCTTCGCGTTGAAGCCAGTCGGTCGCACATGTCACACGACCGAGCGGTAGGTTCGAGACATCCTTGCCTCGAATACCCATGGGTTAAAACAATTTATCTATTCTTGGTTGAGATCGATCGGGAAGTCTGGACTAACCGCACCGACATCAGGGTCAACAGCACCACTTCCCAGGTTACTGGTAGTCACACTGTTATTACTTTCGCTACTGGAGCCAACTGCTCCGTAGCCGTCGCCATCATCACCATACAAGGGCTCGCCGGTTTCTCCGGAAAACTCTCGCACGGATACTTCATTGGGAAAAATGATCCGCATCTTGAACGAAGGGGTTGTTTCGACAGCAGCTGATTCATCGAAGCCATCGAACTCGTCGCCATCGCGACCCAAACCACGTTGCTCTCTTTCACGACTATTCGCACTGCTGCTACCCAACAGGAAGTCAGCACCTTGTTCGGCATCGTCGACGATTTGATCATCGTCTGGGTGACGTGGAATCAGGCTGATCTCACCCAGGTTAGCTGCCGTTGTGACACGGTTCGCTTGGGCAGGAGTCACGACAAGCGAAACGGTCTTGGCAACGGTGCGAGCTTCCGTGCCGTCCGCCGAGCGTTGAACGGCCTGGTCAACGGCAAAGACGCGAATGTTCTGCAGAATGATCTTAGTGAACGGATGAGGTATCTGTTCCCGCTCGTTGCGATGCACAAAGATCTGCACATCGACGCGATCCCCAGGACTCAACAGACCGGCGGCACTCTTGCGAGCATCGACCGAAACGGTCTGCAGTCGCATGCCTTCGGGAATCGAGGAAATCGGGTCCTGCGTTTGGCCTTTTTCCAAGAACTTGCCATCCAAGAGCGGCTCGCCCTGGAAGATGGCCGTCCGAGGTCGGCGTTCTTCGATATCTTCCCAAGCCGTGATTGCCCCAACGGGCACCTTGTCCTTGGGCCACTCTTGCAGCGAAACCATCGTATCGTCGACGGGATCGCCAAGATTGATATTTTGCATTGCAACATAGATAGGCGTGGTTTCTGCCACGACCTGATTCTTGTTGTTGCTGTCGATGACTTGGCTAATAGCGATCGAGGCAACTAGGCCGCAGCCTAGCGCAATCGCCAACAATACTAATGACTTGGGACTCATCATACCCCCCTGGCATGAGGTCAATACGTTTGTAACTTGGCTTGTGAGAGCGGGTTTGCTCTCAGGCCAATCCGAGGCTCTTGGTTTGGTTCCCCGGACAGTTGTGTGTTTGGGTCAAGCCACAGTTCGCTAGAAACCAACGTTTCCGGCAACCGCCTTAGCTTACGCACCTTGTCGTTCTATTCGGCACGCCCAATACAAACCGTCCAGGTTATTCCGACGATTTTGCTACTTCTCAACAGCTAGCACCTACAAATTCATGGCTAGGTTTTGGCTTCTCCGCCCACTTTCTAAGCGTGTGCTGCAACTCTACAACTGCATTCCATGCCAAGCGAAATATCCGATAGACCCGATGGCGATAGGAATGCCATAGGGCAACAGGAACATGCGAGGCTTCCGCTCCGCGGCGATCTCGGCCAGCTTCTCTGGATCCTTGACCGTGACGATTTCGTTAATGATTCCCCAGAACTGGGCCTTGTGCTTGTCCCACGACTTGGTCCAGAGCACCATGCCGACGGCGATGATCGCTCCAACGATAGTCGAAACGGCAAATGCATAGAATGTGACCGTGCCCCACATCCAAGCACCGACGCCCGCCATCAGTTTCACGTCGCCCGCGCCCATGCCGCCGATTGCGTAGGCGGGAAGCAACACTGCCAGGCCGACTGCGGTACCCACAAGGCTGTACCACAATCCCTCCATGCCCGGATATGGCGAGAGAAACATGCTGTAGAACCAGCCACTGATGATCATGGGGTAAGTAATCCAATTCGGTACCTTGAGTTGCAACCCGTCGATGACGGCCGCGACGATCAACGTGATCGTCACCACCCAAACATGCCAAGTTTCAGCAAACCAAGTCGCCATATCAGTGTATTCAGACATCTGCTTCATCCAATGCGTAAGGTGATTTGTTCTAGTTCGCGTATCTCTCGAGGGATTTTCACGACTAAGTGCGAGGCGCAAATAGGCAAGCTACCACAGCCGTAAAAGCAACGAAGCAATAGCAGGCGAGCTGGCAAGCCGCGGCAAACAGCTCCTCGGGTATCAAGCTCAACATGATGATTGCCCTCCTCTACTTTAAAGAATCTTGTCCCCGCCCCGCTGGAGCGGTGAGCACTATCGAACCATAGCTTACGTTTAGGACTCCGTTAAAAAAAACGTGGAATAGGTCTCAGCCAGTATGTTTGTTGTCTCGACGGACAGGAAAGAAAGCCTATTCCACGAAACGCAAAAACACCCCTCGGGACGCGTGTGTCCCGAGGGGCGCTATTTTGCGCATAATTTCGGCCATACGGGCGAACGGTTAGCTACCCAACTGGCCTGCCACCGAAGTGAACGTCGCGCTGGCGTTGGTACCTACCGAGCGGATCGCCGTGAGGCACACAATCACAATGAGGGCGAGCATGACGGCATACTCCACCGCCGTGGGACCATCTTCCGAAACAAGAAAACGCTGAACCTTCTTAGCAAAATTCTTCATAGTATTCTCCAGTTCATGGCACCGCATTTCGCGCGACACCGAATTAGTATATGGTCAGAAGCCTTGGTTGGCTTCTTATGTTCGGTACCATTTTCTCAGCTGTTTCGCCGTTTGTTTCCCTTGAAAATGGTCACAAGGAAAAACCCCTCGGGACACGAGTGCCCCGAGGGGAATAGATTCACACTTATTTTCTTCCTTGATAGGGTGTGTATCCGCAACGACTAGCTACCCAACTGCCCAGCAACAGAAGTAAACGTTGCGTTGGCGTTGGTACCAACGGAGCGGATCGCCGTGAGACACACGATCACGATCAGTGCGAGCATGACAGCATACTCAACAGCAGTCGGACCATCTTCCGAGACGAGGAAACGCTGCACCTTCTTAGCAAAATTCTTCATAGCATCCTCCGGTTCTCGGTGTCGTACCCCTATGGGGTCGACACCCTAACAAGGTTGTCAGGAGCCATTTTCGCTCCCGGTCTAAGGCACCTCGTTCGCTTCCAGACCCTCCTGGTCCAGGAGCCTGCGAGCTTGCGAACTCCGCGCCTAACAAAAATAAAACATCCAAGTGCGTCTCCTCGCGACTTGTCCTGAAGTCTCGCTTCGCCGTGACGAAACGTGCCTCCTTGCTTCAACCGTGTTGGCATGAACGGCTTGTACCGTCCTCGCCACCGCGGCCCAACAAATGGGCTTGTCGCCCGAATGTCGTGTTCGAGGAAAACGCAGCAGGCTCAATCGCCATGCAACTCTCACCTAAGACTTCCGTGAGAAGCCAGAACCTGGCCAAGGATAAGAGAAGCAAAGCTGGCAAACGCCTGCGGCATCTACCATTGGAGTGAGAGCAACCACCTGTCGTTCCCTCTCCACTTGAAACCTATGTCAGGTTTCTTGGATGTCAAACAAACCGAAGCAGGTTTAGGAAACTTTCCCCCGCAATCATTGCTATGGCCCGTGCAAGCCAGATCGCAGGGCAATATTGTGGCAGAAAATCGCCAATTTTTCTCGGCATGTTGTGAAACCGCAACCTAGCGTTGCACAGAAGAATCTTTCTCACAGGAGTTGGTAGCAGTGAACAAGGCACTCTCTCTACTTAGAAAAAACGTATCCGAGGGCAACTGGGGTTACCACCCCAACGGGCCTCGCTCTACGGAACCAGCAGCACTGGCCTGCCTCGCCTTGATCGCAAACGATTGGTTGGAAGAAGCTCTCCCGCTGGCCAGCTGGTTAGCTGAGCTGCAAAGCCCCGCGGGATCAGTAGGCGTGACACAAGATCAAGCCACGCCTGCCTGGCCAACTAGCCTCGCGATCCTCGCTTGGCAAGCTCATGACCAAACGACCAAGAGCAACAGTTTTTCGGTAGCCAAAAACAAAGCCCTTCAGTGGGCATTGCAAACCGAAGGGAGAACGGCTCCCCAGCAGAATCACATCGGACACGACACCACCCTTGTTGGTTGGTCGTGGGCAGCGGCAACTCACTCGTGGTTGGAGCCAACCTGTCTTTTTGTACTCGCCTTGCGTGCCCTAGGGAGAAGCAATCTTCCAAGAGCTCGCGAAGGAGTTCGGCTGATCATCGACCGGCAGCTGGAGCAAGGGGGCTGCAACTATGGCAATACCCGTGTTCTAGGCCAAGCCACCCTGCCCCATGTGCAGCCCACGGGGCTGGCCATGTTGGCAATTGCCGACGAACCTGTCAAAGATCTACGGATCGCGCGCTCGCTCAATTATCTGAAGCAAAACCTGCAACAGGATACCACGACAGCTTCGCTCTGCTATGGGTTACTCGGCCTGACAGCTCACCAACAACGTCCCCTACGCGCCGAGCGGCTTCTAAATGCAGCTCTTGCTCGCGAATTGCAGGGTGAAGCACCAAGTTTCTACAAGCTCGCACTGCTAACACTTGCGGGCAGGTCCAATACAGATTGGTTGCCACGGTTTAGTGCTGTGGGCGAATCGAATCGAGCAATGGGAGTTCCGTCCTAATGGATGAACGTAACACCAGGTCAACGAGCCTCGACCCGACGTGCGAGGAGATGCAGCAGCCCAGCCGGCGCGCCGTGCTTGCGCTGGGAGGGGCCGCGCTGACTTGCGTCGCGGGGAGTCAAGCCGTGCACTGGGCAACCGCTCCACGCGCGGAAGTGTTTATTGCACGAGGGCAAAAGTATGCAGGCGGTTTGGAAACATCGATTCGCGATGGCTTGTTGAGTTGTGGATTTCAACCTTCGAGCTTCGTGGAAAAACGCGTGCTGTTGAAACCCAACTTGGTCGAGCCTTCGCGCGAAGTGCCACATATGACCACACACCCTGCGATGATCATCGCCGCTAGCGAAGTTTTTCGGCGCTGGGGAGCCAAGGTTCTTGTGGGCGAAGCTCCGGGGCATGTGCGAGACACAGAAATGGCACTGGTTGAGTCGGGTGTCGGCGAAGCGCTCCGCGATGCCGACCTGACTTTTGCAGATCTAAATTACGAACAAGTTGGCTACCGTCGAAATCGCGGCCGCTTCAGTCGGCTGAAGAAAATCTATTTTCCACAAAACGTTCTCGAAGCGGATTATGTGGTGTCCATGCCCAAGTTGAAAACACACCACTGGGTGGGACTGACTTGCAGCATGAAGAATTTCTATGGCGTGCTGCCTGGAATTAAATACGGTTGGCCCAAGAACGTGCTGCATCACAATGGCATTCCTCAGACCGTTGCCGACATCAATGCCACGCTTCCCAACACTCTGGCGATTGTTGATGGCATCGACTGCATGGAGGGCGACGGCCCAATTCTGGGCAGCGCCAAGCACATGGGGCTTGTCCTCGTTGGGAAAAATTTACCGGCCGTTGATGCCACTGCCGCCCGCATCATCGGCCTACTCCCCGAACGGATTAGCTACCTGCAATTGGTCGCTGACCACCTCGGCCCGATTGCGGAAAATCGCATCCAGCAGCGGGGCGAACCCTGGCAGGATAGCACCGAGGCCTTTCAAATTCTCGATGAACCGCATCTGCGGCATTTGCGAGCCACTCTCGATGGCCCACTGGTTAGCTAAATGACAACGTCTGCGGCGACGGCTCAGCCGTGCGGGGGGCTAGTATTTTGCGGCGTTTGGTACTTCCAACTCAGCCAGCCAAGGTTTAACTTGGTACTTTCCTCTCACCTCGAATGGGAAGCTTTTCCGTGGCCAAACATGATCTAACGCCGAGGCAGTGCGAAGTCGTGCGGCTCATTAGCCTCGGCTGCACCACTGAAGAGGCAGCCGATATTCTCGGCTTAGCGCCATCGACCGTCGACAACCACAAGTCCCGCGCGATGATGTTGCTTGGCACCGACAAAGCTGCCTTGCTGACGCGCCTGGCAATCAAGTACCGCATCTCTTCACTCACCGACAAGTTGACGGCTGGTGAGAAGCGCAAGAGCGGCCGGAAGAACGACGGTTGGAATTAGAGGGGTTCCTAGCCAGACAGTGTCATCGGGTTCATCCAATCCCTTTCCCGACGAACCCTGATTCAGAAGTGATGCTGGCGGGCTTCAAGGCAGCTCGGGCGTTCTTGGCCAAGGAAGTTTCGAAACGCATCAACTCGAGGATTCAGTTCTCACTTGGAGCTGAAGTTGACTCCGTAGACGAAGTCGCACCAAGTGGATCGTCTAAGTCATCAAGCGTTTCGCCCGGTGACTCGAGCAGAGGCTTTAGCCTGATCAGGACTTCGTTGCGTCTCAGACGTGCAGGGGTACCCGGCGCATCGTAGCCGGCGAATTCACAAACCTTCTCGCCGGTAATGCCTCTGCCTTTGATCCAGTCTCGCAGTGACTTCTCTGCTTGTGAAACCGAATTGGCGTTCATGTAGCCGTTAAACCGAATGACAGCAAACTTCCCACCTTTCCGCTTCTTGATATGCACTTGCTTGTTGGACGGTTCTGGAATGCTTTTCTCGGCTAAGTCATTGGGAACAACAAACCCCATTTCGCTCTCGTCATTACCTGCAGCGGTTTCCGTAAATACCGGAGTTGTCATCGCTATTTTCTGGTTCTGGAGATTTGCGCCGCTGATGTACTGGAATAACCGCATAAAGCTGCCGCTTGCACGCGGCCCCTCAGACTTCATTTTCGTTGTAGCGAGCATGAGGTCTGGATACTGGCGGATCTCGAAAGCCCCATCTTTTTCAATCACTTCATATTTCGCTGATTCGTAGGACTCTGGCTCGGCTCTTGCCGTGCTTAGTACGGCAAGAACAACTGACAATGCAAGAAAGAGCTGACGCGGTCTTGGTTGATCCATGAGTGCTCCAATGATTATTCTGGCGGATTATTATTTGCTGCTCTAACTGCGGGGAAGGCCGAGCGATTAACCCGCTTATTTGATTTCATCACGCTCTTGCCAAGAGCTCGCTTCCTGCTTGTCCGAACTACTCGGATTTCGGCGACTGCGGGTACAACAGTTGCGTAAGAGCCGAGAGAGGGCCGCTTCCGTTGAATTCGAACATCAATGTCCGCTGGGCGTGATGCTTGTGGTAGGCTGAGAGAGTCTTGGCCTAGTTGTGGGTTGCTCAAATAGCCAAGTAGGCAATCGCCTGCTTAGGCTCTTCTAAAGCACCGCATTGCCCAAAGATGGCAAGCAGAAATAACCCCGGATTCTCGCTGGCTATTGCAGTGGAGGCCGGTGTCTCGTCGAGTGGAGGATAGCGGGCTCGAACCGCTGACCTTTTGGCTGCCAGCCAAACGCTCTCCCAGCTGAGCTAATCCCCCGTGGGAAACCCCATTGGCTAGAACAAGATCGCACGGACCGATCTGGCCAACTTTCAGGTAAGATGTCAGACTACCAGCAGCGGTATTGCTTGTCAACGTGGCATGCTTGTCGCCCACCCCTTTGGGAACCGCGCCCCCCCTGTTCGCCTCGCACTTGCGCTAGCACATGGCTCAGCATTCACGCCCGCAAAAAACACTGCTCACGGCCGTGAAAGTTGTCCTCGCCATCGCCATATTGGGCTACTTGTTTCAGCGTATACAGGACGCCGACGGCTTCGACCGGCTGCTCCATTCACCAAAACACTGGGGCTCACTGGTGTTGGCGCAGTTGCTGGTTCTAGTCGCCTTTTCCATAAGTTATGTGCGGTGGCACGTGCTGGTGCGAGGACTTGATCTGGAGTTCCCGCTGAGCGACGCGTTTCGACTGGGCACACTTGGATTCATGCTTAACCAAATTTCTCCCGGCAGCGTGGGGGGAGATTTTCTCAAAGCGGTGTTTATTGCGCGAGAGCAACCCGAGCGGAAGACCGAAGCCGTCGCCACCGTACTCATCGACCGAGTCGTGGGTCTTTACGCCATGTTGCTGATCGCCAGCCTGGGGCTCTTGCTGGCGGGCGAAACGGTTGGCTCGAAGGAACTCTTGCGCTCGCTGCAACTCTCGGTCTGGCCCGCGGCACTTGCTGGGACTGTCGGGCTGGCGTTCGTTTTGAGCCCTTGGGCCACTGGTCCACATGCTCGACAGGTGGCCGAAAAGTTACCATTCGTTGGTCACACAGTCACGCGATTGATCGAGGCGGCCGACGTCTATCGGAGTCGACGCGGCTATCTGTTTGCGGGGTTAGGCTTGGCCCTGGTAACCCATTGTTTGCTGATCTCCGCGTTTTGGATGATCAGCCGAGGGTTGCCCATCCACGGTCCCACATTCGTGCAAAACGCTTCGCTGGTGCCGCTGGGATTGGTCGCGGGTGCGGTGCTGCCGACCCCGGGTGGTATCGGCGGGCTCGAAGGAGGGATGGAATACCTGTATACGAAAATTGGAGCCGGCAAAGGCGACGGCACCATCGTGGCTTTGGCGTACCGCGCGATGACTTATGTCTTCGCTGCCGTCGGGGCGTTTTACTATTTCAATGCGCGGAAGAAAGTGGACGAGCTACTCCACGAAGCCGAAGTCCTCGCCGCGGAAGCAGAGTAACTGCTTGACCCGCGATTGCTATTCAACAGCCGCCGCTCGCTGTTCGGCATTGTCAATCGCTTCAGGCGAGTTGTTTTTCATTTGCTCCGTTAAGAATTCCTGAACGGTGTCTGACACGGCACTCGAAAATTCACTCGGTCGATTCGCATAGTTGGCGTTGACCTTCAGGAAATCTTCCTCACGAGCAACGAACGCCTCGACAATCGCCGGGTCGAAGTGCGTCGCGTAGCGACTGGCAATCCACTCGCGAGTTTCTGCATGCGAGACGGGGCCTTTGTAAGGACGTGAGGTGGTCAAGGCATCGTAAACATCGGCCAAGGCGACAATTCGTGCCGCAAGCGGGATGTTCTTTCCTTGCACTCCCTCTGGGTATCCGCTGCCGTCCCAGCGTTCGTGGTGGGACGCTGCAATTTGATTGGCCAATTCCAAGAAGTCATCTTCCTCCAGCTGTTGCTGGATGGCGGACAGGCATTCGCTTCCAAGCACCGTGTGCAGTTCCATGGCTCGACGTTCGGTCGGTGTCAGCGGACCAGGTTTCAGAAGCACTGCGTCGGGAATTCCAACTTTGCCAATATCATGAAGCGACGACGCCACTGCCAAGTCGGCAACATACTGATGGTCGATCTCGGGATTGCTTTTCGCTAGTTCTGTCGCAAGGATTGTGACGTAGGAACGAATGCGCTCCAAGTGCTCGCCCGTGTCGCGATCACGTGACTCAGCCAGCTTCGCCAGCCCAAAGATCACGGCATTGCGAGTTCGAACCAACGAGCGGGTCCGCTCCTCAACCTTGTTCTCTAACTTCACATTCGCTTCGATGAGCCCCGCTTCGTAGCGATTGATCAAAAAGACGGTAATGATTCCCGTCGCACCTACAACAAAACAAGTCAGCGCGTAGCCGACCTGCATCACTGGCTCGATCGTCGATGCGATAAATTGATCGATTGCATAATCCGACTGGTAGACCGCTAGTACAGCGTTGAGTTCGGACAGTCTGAAGCCCGTGAATGCGTGGAGTTCTCCGTCGAGTTCGACTTTCCCCGTGACAACACGCGAATCTTCATTCTCTGCCTCGTGGAGTAGTGCGGTAATAGGCGCTGCTCCTTCTTCGTTCATGAGCAAACAGCGACCTGGAAAGAGCCGCAAAAGACCCGGATCGTCTTGCAAATCTGGATGGCAGAGCATCGCGCCACTGTCGGGGCGCATGATGCACATGAATCCTTGATGTGGGATATCCGTCGATTCGCAGAGCGATTGGAGTCGATGCCAATCGGGAGTGCCGGGCTCAACGTCGCCCAGCTCCAACTCCGTTGCTTTTAATGCCAACTCGTGCGCGAGGGCCTGCCCCTTGGCTGACACGTGCTCGTGAACTACGACTTCAAAGGCGGTCCACAGCCAGCCCGTCGCCCAGATGGTCCCAAAGCCCAGACATGCAGCCTGGCTGGAAACTAGCAAAGCGACCAGAAAGAATCGACTTTTGATTTGCATACGAACACTACCTTCGCTTGAATTCGCCTTGGTGTGGATCTCAACCACCGCCTAATGTCAGTGAAAAAGTAGCTCGCAGAGTTTGTCTCGGGGCTTGGTGGTGTGAGAGTAGTGGTAGCAATACGAGATATTGGCCTGTGTGTACGCAAATCCGATACAATCGACTTGACCGGACCAGCGGGAGCCTGAAAATGAGGCTTCCACCCACCAGGAGAAAAAACTTATGACGTTGCTGATCAAAAACGGACGCATCATCACAGACAGCGACGACTACGTAGCCGACATCTTGTGCGAGGGCGAGGTCATCACCGCAATCGCTCCGCACCTTGATAGCCCCGCGAATGCACAGGTGATCGACGCGACGGACAAGTATGTCTTCCCCGGCTTCATCGATCCGCACGTCCATATCTATTTGCCGTTCATGGGCACCGCTGCCAAGGACACCTACGAATCGGCAAGTCGGGCCGCACTGGTGGGCGGGACAACCTCGCTCATCGAAATGTGCTGTCCAAGCCGCGAGGAAGAGCCGCTAGAGGCGTTCGAACTTTGGAAATCGAAAGCCACCGAATCGGCATGCGACTACACCTTCCACATGGGTGTTTCCCGCTTCGACGAATCAACCGAAGCCCAGTTGCGAGAAATTGTGAATCGAGGCATCGCGTCGTTCAAAATTTTCATGGCCTACAAAGGTGCGTTTGGCGTCGATGACGAGGAGCTCTATCGCACACTCGCGCTCGCCAAGGAATTGGGGGTCATCGTCACAGCCCACTGCGAAAATGAAACACTCGTGGCGGCGCTGCAAGCCAAATTGCTTGCCGAAGGAAAAACTGGCCCGGAATGGCACGAACCGTCCCGCCCCGCGCGAGTCGAAGCAGAAGGCGTGCATCACCTAATGACATTCGCTGAAATGACCGGCGCTCATGTGTACTGCGTTCATACCTCTTGCCGCGAAGCATTGGAAGCGGTTCAAGTGGCCCAATTGCGAGGCGTAAATGCCTGGGTCGAGACGGTCGTCCCCTATCTTACGCTCGACAAGACCCATGCAGAATTGCCGAGTTTCGAGGGAGCGAAATATGTAATGTCCCCTCCACTCCGCGATCATGCCCATCGCCCCGCGTTATGGGCCGCATTGCGTTCACGGCTTGTTAGCACCGTAGCGACCGACCACGCACCGTTTGACTTTGCAGGGCAAAAAGACATGGGCAAGGAAGATTTTACAAAAATCCCCAACGGCATTCCTTCAGTCGAGGACCGCGTCAATTTGCTTTACTCCTACGGCGTTTGCCTGGGGCACATTGGACTCAACACCTTTGTCGATGCCGCGAGTACGCAGGCGGCAAAGTTGTTTGGACTCTACCCGCGCAAGGGAACAATTCAAGTCGGCAGTGATGCCGACCTCGTCGTGTACGACCCGAGCTATCGCGGTAAAATCTCCGCTGAAACGCACCTGATGGACGTCGATTACAGTGCTTTCGAGGGGTGGGAACTGCAAGGCCGACCAAGTCTTGTCACGGTTCGGGGTGAGATCCAAGCTCGCGATGGGCAGTTCGTTGGCAAACTCGGTCACGGCGAATTTTTGAGCCGCCAACCGACGCATTTCTGAAATTCTCCGTTCTACGTCGCCTGGAACCGATGAGTGAATTTTTCCCCACGAGCGACACTAGTGGTGTGGCGAGTGTCAATTTTGCACGATTCTACTCAGGGCTAGACCATGTTCCCTAGGTTCAGAGGCTGCGTCCAACTTTCTTTCGCGCTGCTGGCTGCAAGTAGCTTGCTAGTAGCACCTACTTGCTCATCGGCTCAGTCCCCAGCCAAGCCCTCGCACGACGCGCTTTCCGAAGGTCAGTGGCAGCAAGTCGATGCATCAGTCCATCGAGCGCTCGATTGGTTGGCCAGCCAGCAGCAGCGCAACGGTTCGTTTCCCACGCTCATGCAAGGGCAACCAGGCGTGACGGGACTCTGTGTCATGGCATTTGCTGCTCACGGACACACACCTGGCCAAGGGCCGCATGGTGAAATGCTGAGTGCTGCCGTTCGCTATATCATCTCTTGCCAAAAGCCAAACGGGCTAGTCGCGCAGGTCGCACCAGCCGGAGTGAAAATCAGCCGCAATGTTCCTCGCAATGTGGGAGCGACCGTGACCTACAACCACGGGATCTCGTCGCTGGCTCTGAGCGAAGTTTATGCCTCGAGCCACGATACCTCTTCCAAAGAAATTGGAACTGCCATTGAACAATCGTTGAAGGCGACTCTGGAAATGCAAAGTTGGCCCAAGGCACGCAAGGTAGACCAAGGCGGGTGGAGGTATCTCGATCTTTTTCTCACCCAGGGAGAATCGGTCGATTCCAACCTGTCGAACACGGTCTGGCAAATGCTGTTTCTGCGCTCCGCAAAGAACGCGGGTTTCGATGTACCGCAAGAAACCATTGATGCAGCAGTCACCTTCATCCGCAACTGCTTCCATCCCAAATACCGCACGTTCGTGTTGATGCCCTCAAACTTAGACCACCGTACCCGAGGCATGTCGGGAGCAGGAGTTATCGCGCTCGCATTAGCGGGAGAACACGGGTCGGTCCAAGCTCAAACGGCGGGGGACTGGATTTTGGAAAACACCTTCCTGGAATACAACAAGGTTGAACCCTTTGGCCAACGGGGCTGGCTTGACGACCGCTACCACTATGGCGTGTTTTTTTGCACGCAGGCAACCTATCAGCTCGGAGGTCGTCATTGGCAAGAGTTTTTTCCACCGATGGTTGAGGTCATATTAGAGAATCAAAGCGCCGACGGCTCCTGGGAGTCCGAAAGCCACTCTAGCGATCGCAAATTCGGCAACGCCTATACCACCGCGCTGATGGTATTGTCGCTTGGCGCGTCGAATCAACTGTTACCCGTGTTGCAGCGTTGATGCCTCGAAGGGATCCGCGTCACGTTTGCTCCTGCGTTACAAAGCAGTTACTCTGATCGCTTGCAAACCCTTCCCGCCATATTCGTGGATATCTCATGCCCCAAGAAGCGACACTCGAAAGCGTGGCTAACCGGGCCGCTGAAAGTTTTCAGGCCAAGTTCGGACGAGAGGCCAGCATCGTGGTGGCCGCACCAGGGCGTGTCAACTTGATTGGCGAACACACGGACTACAACGATGGCTTTGTGCTGCCCATGGCTATTGATAGGTACGCGGTCATTGCGGCCGATAGGGCCGAGGGCCAGGTGGCCCGAGTGCACAGCAACCTGATGCAAGAGCAGCAGGAGATTCCACTGACGAGCGGCGACGTCTCGGGTCTTCCCGGTTGGACACGGTACATTCGCGGTGTGTTCGATGCCTACGCATCGGAAGGAATTACCACGACTGCGTTCGACGCGGTTGTAGACTCAACCGTCCCGCTGGGCGGGGGACTCTCTAGCAGCGCGGCACTCGAAGTCGCGACCGCTACGCTCATCGAGCAACTTACGGGCAAGTCCGTCTCACCAGTTCGTAAAGCTCTACTCTGCCAAATCGCCGAGCACCGCGGCGCGGGCATGCCCTGTGGGATCATGGACCAGTTCAGCTCAGTACTTTGCGAGGAAGGACATCTAATGCTACTCGACTGCCGCAGTCAAGAGACCAAGATGGTACCGATGACCAACCCCGGCATTGAAGTCCTAATCATCAACAGCAACGTCAAGCATGAACTCACAGGTGGCGAATATGCCGAACGACGCCAGCAGTGCGAGGCCGCAGCAAAAGTATTAGGAGTGAGCTCGCTTCGAGACGCAAACCTAGCAATGCTTGAACAGCATAAATCGAGCTTAGAGAGAGTACTCTATCGACGCGCACGGCACGTCATCAGCGAAACCCAGCGCACTCTGGACGCGGCAACCGCGCTGGAGTCTACCCATTGGAACCAAGTTGGCAACATGATGTACGCGAGCCATGCATCACTGCGCGACGATTACGAGGTGAGCTGCCCAGAACTTGACCTCCTGGTTGAACTCGCTGCGGACCAAGGAACCGAGCGAGGCATGATTGGCTCGCGTATGACCGGAGGCGGATTTGGGGGGTGCACCGTTAGCTTAGTAGAAAAGGACGCCTGGGCTACTCTAGCAGCGGAGATCTGTCAGCGCTATCGAGAACGGACCGGGACCGATGCCACGGCATTCTCTACGCCACCAGCTCAAGGGGCCAGGGTATTGGTGAGCCCAGCTTGAGAGCTCAAAACCCATCACCGGTTGTCGTAAGCCGTATTCGCGCAAGCAGCATGTGCGACGTCATATAGAGTGTTTTTCCGTCGTTGCCGAAGGCGCAATTGGCGATCTTCTCGCCGGTAGAAATTGTGCCCAGATGCTTTCCCTCGGGCGTGATGATCAAGACTCCGCCGGGACCAGTCGTGAACAAGTTGCCATGTTTATCGATTTTCAGGCCATCGAACGATCCCTTGTTCGTCTTCGCCAACTCAGTGCCGTCGAAGAAGACACGCTCATTGTCGATGCTACCATCCGCTTGAACATCGTAGGCAAAGACGCACGGCTCCTTGCCGTCGGATTGGCCGATGTACAGTGTCTGCTCATCCGGCGAGAAAGCGATCCCGTTCGGAGCCGATCGTTTGTCGGTAAGTAGCGTCACTTCGCCGTCGGTTGATAGTCGATACACGCCACAGAAATCCGTCTCACGTTTCGGATCGTTCCAACCCTTTTCAAGACCGTAGGGAGGGTCCGTAAAATACAGTGAGCCATCGGAATGGAAGACCAAGTCGTTGGGACTGTTGAATCTCTTGCCATCGAAACGATCTGCCAAGCTCACGAACTTTGAGTCAGGCTCAGCTAAGGTGGAATCCATCCTTGCGACGCGGCGATCTCCATGCTGGCAAATCACCAAACGACCTTGATCGTCAAGAAGTAGTCCATTCGAGCCCGACTCATCGTGATGCGGATCCACTAAGGTGTAGCCCGATGGCTTAAGCCATTGCCGGAGACCACCCGTCTCTGACCACTGCAAAACCACATCGGCCGGCACATCGGAGAACAGTAAGTACCCCCCCTGTTCGGGAACCCAAACTGGCCCTTCACTCCATTTGAAACCCTCGGCCAATTGTTCGATTTTCGCGTCCGTAGGCACCAGAGCATCAATGGCGGGATCGAGCCGTAAAACCTCGCCAATCTGTTTGGACTCGTAAGGCTCGGCATACAGCGGGGTAGCTAAGAGCAAGCAGAACCAAGCGAACGACAAATTTTTGGCCATGGGATTATCCTCAACTCTTGGAAGTAGAAAGTAGCGGCTGGAAACTTCGATCTCAACTCAGCGTGATTTCCGAATCGGTCTGACTTGATTCGTAAATCGCGTCGATGAGCTTCTGCACATAGTGACCATGCTCGCCTGTGGCGACTGGCACTTCGCGATTTTTGACACATTGGGCAAACATGCGGGCCTGTTCAACAAATTGGTCCGTCTTCGCGAGCAATATGCGTTTGTCAATGTTCCGGCCATACTGCTCCGTCGCCACATCAACATGTTCGCCGAACAGGCTGAAAGTCAACCCGCCACGGTCACCAAAGATGCCGATGGTTTCTGCGCTCTCCATGTTGGGTGTTGGCATATTGAACGCCCAGGATACTTGCAGATCGAGCGAGATACCGCCCTCGAAGTGAATCATCGCATGGGCAGAGTCTTCCACGTCGCAAACTCCCTCTAAGTTCGGTGGACCAGCCCACATGTCTTCGTAGACGTAGTCTTGCATACGCTTGCCAAACTTTGAGTAGACTTTGCCACTCACACGCAGCGGCTTAGGAAAATTCATTAACCAGCTACTAATGTCAATGATATGCACACCGAGGTCAATCAGCGGTCCACCCCCAGAAAGTTCTTTTGTGGTAAACCAACCGCCCAAGCCGGGCACTCCCCGGCGACGAAATAGATGAGCTTTGGCGTGGTAGATATCTCCCAGATCACCACTCTCGACAACCTCTTTCGCTGCGCGTCCTGCAGCTGAATACCGATAGGCCATGCCAACCTGCAAGATGCGCTCTGTCTCGTCAGCCGTTCTGTTGATTTCAACACACTCTTCGGCGTTCAATCCCATGGGCTTTTCCAGCAAGACATCCTTGCCTGCCAGCATCGCATTGTTCGCGAGTTGCTTATGCCAGCGATTGGGCACACAGACTACAACCGCATCGACCGCATCGTCGGCAATGACCTTTTCGGTATCCTCCGTTGCAGAGCAACCTTCGTGTTTTGCCGCCAACTCCTGGGCTCTGCTCAAATCCAAATCCGCAACCCAGGCAACTTCCGATCCAGCCTCAGCTGCGGCCTTCGCGTGTACTTTGCCGATCGTTCCCGCTCCCAAAATTCCAAGTCGAATGCTCATACTTTCCTTTCCGTCTTGATTCACCACCGATAGGAATTGTGCTGCCCCGAGGCCGCGCTTTTGCCAAATCATACCCGGTGCGAAGCCGCATTGCGACCGGCTTTCTCGAGGGGAAAGTGTAGGCACCTGAGCAGTGCGAGGTTAGACTGACCTAGGGAACAAACACCTTTCGCTAAGGCCATCGGCTAAGCACGATTAGAGAGGAGCAGGCTAAGTGACCGACAAACCGCGCGCAACGCTCGACGTTAGCACACTCAGCAAGCGAATCATTGCCAACGTCGAGCAAGTCGTCGTCGGCAAACGACAGCAGATTGTCAAGGTGCTAGTCGCCTGGTATTCCGAAGGGCACGTGCTGCTGGAGGACGTTCCCGGAGTGGCTAAGACGATCATGGCAAGGGCTTTCGCTCGCAGCATCGGTTGCAGCTTTAAGCGGATTCAGTGCACGCCCGATTTGCTGCCCAACGACGTCACGGGCGGTTCGATTTTCAATCAGAAGACGAGCGAGTTCGAGTTTCGACCGGGACCGATATTCGCGCAGTTGGTGCTCACCGACGAAATCAATCGTGCAACGCCACGCACTCAGGCCGCCCTGCTCGAAGCCATGGCCGAATCGGCAGTCACGACCGATGGCACGACGCGTCCGTTGGAGCCACCCTTTCTGCTCATCGCTACACAAAACCCGATCGACCACGAAGGGACCTTCCCATTGCCCGAAGCGCAGCTGGACCGATTTCTGATGAAGCTTAGTCTCGGCTATCCAACACAAGAAGAAGAGGCGCAGATGCTCGAAATGCTCAAAACTGAGCATCCACTCGCCAAGCTAAAACCGGTCGTCACCGTAGAGCAACTCCTGGCGTGTCAGCGCGCCGTTCGGACCGTGCATGTCGATAAAAAGATCCGTACTTACATCACGCAAATTGTCCACGCCACTCGACAGCATGAGGATCTCAGCCTTGGTGGTAGTCCCAGAGCCTCAATCGCACTGTTTAGTGCATCGCAAGCCGTTGCAGCCGTTCGTGGCCGCAACTACGTCGAGCCGGACGATGTGAAGATGATCCTCACAGCAGTGTTGGAACATCGGCTGATCCTCCGCGCCGAAAGCCGGCTGCGAAATGTCCAAGTCTCGGAAGTCCTTGTGGAAATCATGGATGAGATTCCTGTGCCTGTTCTGGAAACGCGTACCGTGGCAAGTCGTTCATCGTCTTAGCAAGTCTTCCCCACCGCCCCAGTATTTGCGAACCCATGCGTTGGCTCGTCGGTGCCCTACTCATTCTGTTCCTCGCGGTTTTGCTCGACTTCGGGTTGCTCGCCTATGCGATGTACGCGCTGCTGGGAGTGATCGTTCTGAGCCGTTGGCTGGCGGACAGTTGGTCTGGCCAATTGACAGCCACCCGCGAAACCAACCGCAACCGAGTAGAAATCGGCGACACCGTTGCCGTGGTCGTTCAGCTAGAAAATCGTGGCTGGTTGCCAATTCCCTGGATGTTGCTCGAAGACTTGCTCCCGCGACGCGCGATGATCCACAACCCGCCCAATTTGCAACCCACCGGAAGGCGACTGCAATTGGTCTCGTTGCTCGGAGGGGCCCGCAAGACGATTCTCTACCAATTGCAATGCAACCGTCGCGGCTACTACCAACTCGGCCCGCTGGTGGCTGAGACGGGTGATGTCTTTGGCTTGTACCGTCGTTACCGCATTCTTAGCGAGCCCAGTTTCTTGCTCGCTCTGCCCAAGGTTATTCCATTGGAAGGGTACGATATCGCCTCGCGTCGGCCCATCGGTGAAGTGAGGATGGCGCACCGGTTGTACGAAGACCCAACGCGTATGGCGGGGGTACGTTCCTACCAGGCCGGCGATCCGCTGAACCGTGTACATTGGGGCGCAACCGCCAGCACGGGTGTGTTGCACAGCAAGGTTTATGAGCCTTCGACTGTCGCTGGTGCCACGCTGTTGCTTGATTTCCACCAAGCGGCGTTCGACCCGCGACATGAACCGATGCGTTCGGAATTGGCGATCACCGCGGTCGCTTCGATTGCTAGCGCTATCTGCGAAATGGGTCAACAAGTCGGGCTAGTCACCAATGCCCGCGATGCCGCCGAGCGCGTGAAACGGACCGGTTGGCACCACGAACAGTTGCCCAGCCGACAGTTTGCCCAAGCCACTGCGGCAATGGACGACGACGGCGATCGACTCCGCCCCCAGGTCGTGCCAACCCAGCGAGGCAATTTACAGCTAGGTCACATTTTGGAAACTCTAGCCCGCGCCGAAATCACCGACGGACTCACGTCTGCCCAACTTGTGCGCGAGACAGCGAGCCGGCTGCCAACCAGTGCTACCGTCATAGCGGTGCTTACAACCGTGACGCCTGAAACAGCGATTGCATTAGGTAATCTTCGCAGGCGCGGCTTGGCGGTTACGGCGCTTCTAAATACTTACGATCCGTTTGATTTTGCCGCCATGTCTGGATTACTGCTCGCCCAGCGCGTCGAATGCCGGCAATTGCTTGACGAAGCCTCGATTCCCGTTCTCTGTTCCAATTGCGTGCTTAGGTAATGGCCAGGCGACCGAAACTGCGAATGACCAACGCCGACTATGTCGCGATCGCGGCTAGTCCTGCCCTGATTATGACTTTGGTCGGAAGCTTGGTCTTCTTTTTGATTGAAGTGCTCTACGTCGGCCAATATCACGCTCGACTCAACTATGTGTTCGCTCTGTTCGTGTTTGCCACCGTACTGATCGGTCGAATATCAATCGAAATGGGTGCTGAACGCGCCGCATTGTTCGCTCTGCCGCTGGGAATTGCCATGTTTCTGGTGCTGGCCAAGTTTGTTCAACATTCCAGTCCGTTCAGCCATGGCATTAACCTCGCGTTGCTCGGAATCGTCTGGTGGAGTACCCACAAACTCACCTGGGACTGCACCCTCATTGACGACAGCGAAGATGCCTCGGGCGAGGGGTTGATGCAACGTATTGGAGTCGATGAATCCACCAACGAGATCGCGGAGGAACAAGGAAATACGATCAACGAACTGTTCCTTTCGACCCAAGACAAGGCAGGCCAACACCCCTCGCCCAGCCCTTCACTTTCAAAAGAATCGGAACCTCAGAAAACACCCCACACGCCCGGTTTGTGGGTTCTGTATTTTTCGCTGGCTGCGTTGCCGCTGTTTGGGATCGGACAAAAGTGGATTC
This sequence comes from Bythopirellula sp., assembly GCA_965230685.1. Taxonomy (GTDB): domain Bacteria; phylum Planctomycetota; class Planctomycetia; order Pirellulales; family Lacipirellulaceae; genus Bythopirellula. Next base: position 4,111,863 of record CBDDLO010000002.1, on the reverse strand, counting down.
CTGCAGGTGACAGCGGTCGGAGACAGTACGCGTTTGGGCTGTTGGCCGTTTACGTCGCTGCGGGGCTCGGATTGCTAGTCACCACCAGTTTCCTTGGCCTGCGCCGGTATCTTCGGCAGCGGCGCATCGAGATGCCCACACCCATGGCGACTACTTGGGTGACTTGCGGGGGCGCATTGATCGTTGTAGTGATGTTGCTCGCCGCCTTGATTCCTCGTCCCCAAGCAGAGTACGCCATTTCGCAAGTACCCTGGCAAGCGCGTTCGCAGACTGATCTCGCAGCGTCCAGAACGAGTCTTGGCAAGGATGGCACAGAGGATGACGACTCCACAGGGAGAAAAATCACCAACGAAGAGACCGACCCCGACGCCACAGCCACACGCGAAGGCGAAAATCCCACCACAAACACCAAGGAGGGAAATGAGCAACCCCGTAGCGGCGAAGGCGAGGCTGAGTACTCGAGCGATTCGCCTAGCCATCAATCTGAGCAAGCCAAGCAGCCGGGCTCTGGCGAATCGTCACCCGCAGACTCGCAGTCTGAGCAACCGGCCCCAGCTACGGAGAGTGAATCGACCGAGTCGGAGAAATCTTCGCCCAGCGATACTTCGTCCAAAACCCCTTCAGAAGCGATGGAGGATTCAAGGCCCGCAGGCGATGCCAACTCCGACTCCGACTCCGACAGTTCTACGAAACCCGTTCGCGCACCCTCCTCGGTTTCCAATTTCATACCGACTTCGGTTGGACTGGCAGGGATTTTCAAGCTGCTGCTTTACGCCCTAGTGGGGATCGCGCTCATTTTTCTCGCCTGGCAGAATCGCCGTGAGATAGCAAAAGCCCTACGAGACATTCTGCAAGCTTTGCGCGACTTTTGGCAGCGGTTGTTTGGTGGCGGGAAACTGAGCTCAGCGAATGTTGCCGAACAGGAACCTAAAAAACCTAGCGGTCCACCGCCCCGGCTGTTTGCGACTTATGCCGACCCGTTCGCTAGCGGGCAAGCTCGCGCAATGCCTCCAGATGAACTGGTGCAATACACCTTCCAGGCGTTCGAGGCCTGGGCGCGGGAGCGTGACCATCCGCGTCGACCGGATCAGACACCGGTGGAGTTGGTCCGCCATGCTACTCCACCGCAATCAGCATTGCGAGCAGAGGCCTTGCAACTGTCGCGGCTTTACAACGAAGCAGCCTACTCCCCACAGTCCGTATCAGCATCGTCGGTCGCGAAACTTGCCAATCTGTGGAACTTGTTGCGTGAGGCGCGCCAAACGCCGCTTGAGACAAGATCGTAGAGAACCAACCAAGAGCGACGGCCTATGGACGGTACCGCGGCGTGGGTATAATGAGTATTCCATTCTTCCGCTTTGCAACAATCTTGTCCTACTGCCATGCGAATCAGCGCTATTCCGCAAGTCTATCGCAACGTCAATCGTTGGGGGGAGATTCTCTCAGTCTTGAGCAAGTTCGGACTCGCCGATTGGCTGAGTCGCTTTGACTTTGCGGTGGGAAAGTCTTGGCTCAAGAATCGCAATGGGCAAATATTGGCCGACGAGAGCCGCGAAACCCGTATCCGCTTGGCGATGGAGGAACTTGGCCCAACATTCATCAAACTCGGCCAAATTATGAGCACACGGCCCGACCTCGTTGGAGGTGAGCTGGCCGACGAGCTGGAGAAACTACAAACGCGAGTTCCCGCTGACGACCCCGAATCAGTAGCCAGCGTGGTGGAAGCCGAACTGGGGAAACCCCTAAACGAGATCTTCGCCGAGTTTTCCGACGAGCCCATCGCTTCCGCATCGATTGGCCAAGTGCACCGTGCGCGGTTGTTGTCAGGCGAAGCGGTGGCGGTCAAGGTTCAGCACCTCGGTATCCATCAAATAGTCCACGTCGATCTAGACATTCTGAGCGGACTGGCACAACTAGCAGCGAAATTACCTGAGCTGCGTCCCTATCGCCCGCAAGCGGTCATTGCCGAGTTTCAACGCGCTTTGCGTCGTGAGTTGGATTTCACTCGTGAGCGTCGTCACCTCGAACAATTTGGCGCTGCATTCGCGGACAATGATCATGTCGCAATCCCTCGGGTTTATCCCAACTATTGCACAGAACGGGTTTTGGTGATGCAGTGGCTGGAGGGGACTCCGCTTGCCAAACCGGCAGACATCCGCAAGACCACTATCGACTTGCCTGAAGTGACGCGCCGGGGAGCTGAGATGTATATGGAGATGGTATTCCATCTCGGCTTGTACCACGCCGATCCGCACCCTGGCAATCTGTTAGTGATGCCCGGTGGCGTGATCGGTTTACTTGACTTTGGCATGGTTGCGCGAATCGACGATTCGCTGCGTGAAGACTTTGAGGACATGCTCCTAGCTATTGTTGAGCAAGATGCCTCGCGATTGACTTCGATCGTGACTCGCGTCGGAGCGGTCCCATCCAACCTGGACGAGACGAGCCTCAAACTCGACATTTCGGACTACGTCGCTCACTACGCCCATCAGTCCGTAGACAAATTTGAGCTTGCGGCAGCACTGACGGAAATGTTCGATTTAATGCGGAGGTACGAAATAGTGTTGCCGTCTGCTATTGCACTGCTGATCAAAGTGCTCGTGATGCTTGAAGGCACGGCCCAAAAGCTGCAGCCGGAATTCAGCTTGATGGAGGTGCTGGAGCCCTACCGCAAAAAAATTGTTGCCAAGCGTTTGTCGCCCTCGCGACAGCTTCGCAAGGCACGCCAAGTTGCTTACGAAATGCAGCAGCTAGCCGAGGTGGTCCCGCGCCGCTTGCGAGACATTCTTCAACAAGTGCAAAGCGGGCGCTTTGATGTTCACTTGGATCATCGCGGGCTTGAACCTTCAGTGAACCGACTGGTGCTTGGCCTGCTCTCCAGTTCTCTATTCATTGGATCCGTGTCGTTGGTCAACAATCATGTCTGGGCGATACGCAATGTCTCTGTTCCCGGCACTTTGGGAATGGCGCTGAGCGCAGCCATGGGACTCCGGCTCTTGCGTGCGATCAGCAAATCAGGGAGCCTCGATCGTCACAAGTAAGCTCTCCCATCAAAACAGGACAAGGCTAGAGTTCCGATTCAGCTTCGGCTTGGTTTCGTTCTGATTCTGATTGAGGACTGAAACAATCCAGTGCCAGTTCGAGACGCTGGTTGAGGGCGTCCAATTCATCGATCAACTGAATGTGCTGCTGATCAAGTTGTAGCAGCTTCTCTTGAGGTGCAATAAGGCTCATCTTGGTGCCGGAGCGGGGGGAGGAGTGAACGTCGCAAGCCAGATGGCCAGGACTCAGACACAGTTTCCTTCGGCAGTGTCAACTAGCCTGGTGGAGCCACGACAGCGACAAAATCCTCCCGAAATCCCCGTGGGAATCCCATTGTGACGATTATACCGGAGAGGCTCTCATTCTCTCGTGAAGACCTAGACCCGGCTAGGCCGTGGTGGTATTCTATGGAATTGCGATCGCCGACCGTGGCATGCCCAAAAAGGCGATACTATCACCACACTAGAGAATTACCGAGGGAGTTTGAGTTGGTTAAGTTGACATTACGGGACAAAGAGACTGCTCAGGAGGCAGTGCGTCGTTTTCGCAAACTTGTTGAGCGAAGCGGCATCAAAAAAGAGATTCGCATCCGCGAGTTTTACGAAAAGCCCAGCGAGACGAAGCGACGAGCCCGCTTAAGAGCCGCTCGCCGCTCGCGACGCGAACGGTTGATGGGTAGATAGGGTTTTTGCTAGCTATTCTCAGGCAGCAACTCAGGCAAGCGCTCCACGAAATCGTGGATTTCGTCGCGCACTCGGCGGTAGTGCTCCAATGCATCGGCTTCATTCGCGGCATTGCGTGCCAGAGCGGGTGGGTCATCAAACGGAACATGTATTTTCTTGCATGTCGTAGTCAGCACGGGACAATTTTCGTTCGCATGTCCACAGACTGTAATCACTAGATCCAATTCCACATCGTCCAGATCTTCCAACCGCTGCGATTTTTGGGCTGAGATATTCACACCCGCCTCTTGCATCACTTGGACTGCTCGTGCATTGAGCCCGTGCGCTTCAATACCCGCGGAGTGTGCTGAAAAGCGATCGCCATGCAGAGCCCTAGCCCACCCCTCTGCCATCTGGCTGCGACAGGAATTTCCCGTGCAAAGAAACAGAACAGCCGGTCTTGTCGAGTTGTTCATTGCTTCATCTCCACTGACCATCGACAGACTCGGATTAAAATAGGCAATTGGTTTCTGGCAGTATAGCAAAAAGCCAGCCCCGGTCGTGCCGGGGCTGGCTTGTCAAGCTGCTCGATTCCACCTGAGGAGTTCTCTCGACCTAGTAGGCAACTTCTGCACGAGCGAAGAAGCCGTCGAAACCAAGGATATTGGCGTCGTCGTAGTGACCAAGCTGAAAAGCATCGCCGAAGTGGTAGGTGTCTCGCATACCGAGGTCATGCCAGGCAGCGATAAAGTATCCAGAACTCAAAGTGATATGGTTGCCCAGGTGAGCGGAGACACCAGCTTCAATCTCCGTGATCGGGATGACCCGACGTGCGGAGTTTTGGTGAACCGCGGTCAAAGGCGTCCCATTACCAACGTCCTGCGTATCGGTGCGAATGTCCATGTCGCCTACGAGCAAGGAAAGATCACCCTTACAGTAAACACTAGCCAGTCCACGAAGGCCTAGGTAACGTCGCCCCATAAGCCCCACGCGGGCACCAGCACCCTCAAAGGAAAGCCGAGTCAAAGCGGTCGTATCAATGCCACCACCGTCCGCAGCACTGAAGACGCCAGCTGAACTTCTTGACCAACCGGCCTCGGCGTACCGAAATCCACCATACCATGTGATATCCCAAGCGGGACACCAGCAGCAACCACCACAGGAGTCGTCACAGCAGCTATCGCCACAGTCACAACCCGAGTCACAGCACAAAGGCGATCCCAGCGGAATCGTCTTGGCAAGCCCCAGCCCATAGGATTGAATATCTACGTCCGCGCTTCCTCCAAGAGTGCCTCCATTAGGGGCATCAACCTCGTAAGGGCCGCGAATGCTCGACTGGTTGCCGGGGTTGGAGTCCGCAACGTTGAAATCTGCTTCACTTCGAAATCGGGCGTAGTCAAACACAATCTCAGCCCCACAATCGCAGAAACGGTATCCACCGTAAAAGCGATACGAAGACGAATAGTCGAAATCGTATTCAACGTAGTCTTGACTCAACGCATTGATGTCGTTTTCGACATAGGCGAGTGCTTCGCTGAAGCTTGCCCGAGCGTAGATGTACTCCGCGCCTGCAAAGATCTGGCCTGGTCGATCAAGGAAACCGTTCCCGATTCCAAGTCCGCCACCGCCACCGCACAGTCCGCTGCCGCAGCAACCACTGTCACAGGAGTCACCATCGCAGCAACCGCTGTCGCAACTCCCGCCACAGGCATCAAAACTGTTGTAGGAAGCGAGCGAAGCTCCCGCCATTTCGGCAGCTTGCGAAGCAGTCTGGTACTCACGCTGACGCTGAGCGCTAGCAGACTGCGTACATAAGAAAGCGAGGCATGCAACAAGCGCAGCCATTTCCCTCAACTGAAGTTTCATCCGAACATCCCCCCTCAAGGATTTATCGAGCATTTTGGCGGCTAATCAGGCACCACGCCTGATCTGAATCTGCGAGTTGTGGACAACTACCCGTATGTAGGAGCGTCCGCCGCGCGTTCGATATTTCGTGCAGTGAGTGAGATCGGTATCCGGACGACTGATACTTTCGTCTTTTTACGCATAATCCGAAGGAACGTTACAAGCAGTTCGACTCGTACAGCCCGAAAAGATTCACAACCAGCTTCTCTAGAGAGGTAGCTGCTGCTCTCGCAGGAACGCCAACGACCCAGTAAAAGAGAAATGCCAGCTAACGGGCTGAGCCGCTTGCTGGCATTCTAGATTGGAATCGATTTCAGCAGGTGAGAAGACACCGATGTGATTTCCCACGCGGGGGCACCGGCCCTTGTTGGCCAAGTGTCGAGTTTGCTCAAGCGATCAAACGTTCCTAGCGATACCGGCGTACGCTAGCGGCACTGGCCACTCCAGCAAGCAACAGCAGGAGGGATGTTGGCTCGGGAACCGTGCTCGAAGGAATAATGGGGCTCATCGATTGGGCATGGTAATCTTCCAGCATAGCAGTATCAAGCATGCCATCCGATCGCGGGAACATCGACGTGTTCGACGCACCGGAGCTAAACTCGGAAGTCAGCATCGCGAGCCCACCAGGGCCGTTCCCAACATCAGCACCAAGCATAGCAACCCGGAAATCCGGATAATCAAACATGCCGCCGGGTTGGTCCAGGTCTAACCGGAAAATTGCCGCCATGCCTGCGGTCAAACCGGAAAAATTCAAAACTAATTCAGAGCTATCCTCACCATGCGTTGCCGAATCTAGCTCCACACCATCATCAGACCTGTAGTGAAGCATGGAAAGCAAACCATCAAAGCCATCTCCGGCACTGTCCCCGTCTCCGAACACAAAACCTGGCTCGGTCAGGTCGATGGTCACTGAAGTGATCTCGTCTGCCGACTGGGAGGTGTTGAATACCGAAATCCAGGGACGATTACGATCCTGAAGCCGGCTGAAAGGATTCTTACAGGTCTCGTCCATTTGAATGGCATTGTACTGAGACTGAGAAATCTCTCCCCGCTCTAGTTTCAGTGAAGCTTCCAGAAGCCGGGCACTCTCGCCGAGCTCATAAGTGACACTGGACTGAGCTTGAGCCGTGGCGGCCAGGATGACTGTCGCCATTAAAGCCTGTGAATACACGAGGTTCCGAATTGCTGATTGCGATGAAATTCTCATACGTTGTTTCTCCGATCCGACCGCTTAGCCGCGTTTGCCAGATGAGTGGCTGATAACAGCAAATGACTTGCGGTAGCCGAAATCTCCTCAGTTAGTTGGATCGAGAGTGCACTTCACAAAGGCAGGCATCGCGTATTCTGTCGCGAAGCCTCATTCGATGGGCGAAACACTGAATGTGTGCAGGAGAAGCTGCTCGGAACCACTTGGATTCGTTGCTCTATTCGCGCACTTGTAGCGCGTCGAATTGACTGCGTGCCCAAAGCTCAACTGGCCAAACAGGGTGCCATTAGTGACAAAACCCTACTTGTTAAGCGCTAGTCGATACTGCAGACGAAACTGAAACCCAATACTATGCAGCACCGAAGCACTGCTGAGCGGGAAAGCGAGTCCAGAAAAGAGACATCTGCTAAAACCGTTGCCATTCGGGAAACCTTAACGATCGTTAAATTCGTCAAGGCGAGTGCTGAACTCTAAATGATCAACGTGACAGATGGTGTTGTGAACTCAGGCAAACCCTTATGGGGTCAATTGCGCCTGCTCGGACAGCGTAAGAGTCAACTCGACTCATCGCCGATCGAATGTTCATGGAGTCCACAACCCAATCAAAGTGAAAATGACTTGTTAGTGCGGGGATTTAGCCCCGATCTCCTTATGTTAAAGAGGAATCCGAGTGCTGTCAAACAAAATAGCGAAGATTTTCCGATTTTCCAAGCTGAGTTCCAATCTCGGCCTCCAAGCACTGGGAAATCTCCGGCCCCCAGCCAAAGCGGGCAGATAGCACCTCTCCTTCCTCAATGGCCTTTCCGCCAACCTGAGCAATCTGCAGGACCCGGGCCAAGTTTCACACTGGGAAGCAGCTAAACTCCCTTTTTCACGACCAACATTTCAAATTGGCTTGTAAGAAAGCTCTTCTCTCCACGAGTTACACTCAGACAATCGCTTCCCTGGGTCCGGACTAGCTATGACTGACGAACTGTTGAACACTCGCAACAGCCTGCTCCTTCGCTTGAAACAGCACGACGGCGATGCTTGGCGTGAGTTCATCGAGATCTACGAGCAGGCCCTAATTCGATATTGCCGATCACGGGGCCTGCAAGATGCCGACGCCCAGGACGCCACACAAGAAGTCTTGGCAGCTGTCCACGACCGTATCGCGAGTTGGAACTGCGACACCTCGCAAGGAAGTCTGCGAGCTTGGCTATTTCGAGTTGCTCGCAACATAGCCGTCGACACGCTCCGTCGTCGCGCCCGGCAAGCCACAGCAAGTGGCGACACAGCCATTGGTCAGATGCTTGCTGAAGTCCCGAGCGCGGCCGACGCCTCGGTCTTTCATTTGGAATATCGCCGCGCGACCTTCCAATGGGCGGCCGACCAAATCAGACCAGGAATCCGCGAAATCACTTGGCAATCCTTCTGGTTGACCGCCGTGGAAGGGATGCCAGCGGAGCAGGTCGCTGCAAAGCTGCAAGTGAGCGTCGGCACCGTTTACACATCGAAGTGCCGTGTGATGGCTCGCATTCGCGCGAAAGTTGCTGAGATGCATGATCCAGACAACGAGATTCCCCAGGGAAAGCCTCTACGTTAGCTCTCGAATAAGAAAGCCCCCCTTCACCTAGCTCTGAACCAAATTAATCGCAACCCTCAAGGCTCAATCATGTCCAAACTTCAAGACAAGTGTTACGACCCCCAACAGCTGAAGCAACTGCTCAACGAGCAACTCGCCCAGGACGTCGAGACTGATGTGCTAAAGCATTTGGATAATTGCCACACCTGCCAAACGGAACTGGAATCTCTTGCTGCAGAACAAGCAGTTTGGGATGAGTTGCCCTCTAGACTTGCTGGAGAAGTTCTTGCCGACGATGAACAAATGGAGGAAACTTGCGTTCACGAGTCAGCCCCGCTTACAACCAGAGTGAAAGAACTAAGAGAGCTACTTGGACCCACTGACCATCCGAATATGCTCGGGCGCATTGGCACTTACGAGGTTTGTGGTGTCGTCGGTCAAGGAAGCACTGGAATCGTACTCAAGTCTTTTGAACCCAGTCTGAATCGCTATGTCGCGATCAAGCTGCTATCACCCACTCTTTCTAGCAACGGAGCTGCCCGCAAACGATTTGAACGCGAAGCGCGGGCAATTGCGGCTGTTGTTCACGAACACGTTGTTCCTATCTTCGCTGTCGACGAGCATCAAGGATTGCCGTACTTTGTGATGCAGTATGTGTCGGGCGCTTCGTTGCAGCATCGCATCGAACGGCAAGGCCCACTCGATCCGTGCGAAGTGGTTCGCATTTCTATGCAGATTGCCAGCGGGCTGGCGGCCGCACATGCCCAGGGCATCGTACACCGCGACATCAAGCCAGCCAACATTTTGCTCGAGCACGGACTCGATCGCGTATTGGTTTCCGACTTCGGCTTGGCTCGAGTCACCGACGGTGCGACCGTGACCCTGAGCGGAATGATCGCCGGGACTCCTAGTTACATGGCACCGGAGCAAGCGCGCGGCGAGCAAATCGACCAGCGGTCCGATCTGTTTAGCCTGGGTAGTGTGATGTATGCAATGTGCACCGCGGCGGCGCCCTTCCCTTCGGAGACGGTTTACGGCGTAATCCGTCGTATTTGCGAAGCCGAGCCACGCCCAATTCGTGAATCCACTCCTGAAGTTCCGGAGTGGCTCGAATCGCTCATTCGCAAATTACTTTCAAAGCAGAAAGAAGATCGCTTCGAGTCGGCAGATCAAGTGGCCGCTGTGCTTTCGCAAGAGCTGGCTCACCTACAGAATCCGACTTTGGTACAAACACCCCCACGTTTGTGGTCGCAGTCGGAGAAAGCTGCCGACGAAATTTCACCCAAAAGAATTGGGCGTGGCCTGGTCGCTGCGATGGGTTGTCTCGCGATCTTATTGATTGGCAGCTTTGCAGCTGGGGTCTTGAGTAATGGCACTGCTGAGAACCCCGAGCAGGTGGAGTCCGCATCCCCGATTATCGCCGAGGTGAAAGAGGACAAATTTGCTGAGCCTACCGTCTCCGCACAGTTTTCAGAAGATGTTGAGGTTGTACCTGCTGCGTCCCTCGACGTATTAGACGCGCCTGCGAAAGTGCCTTCGTTGGTTTACCCCAACGCAATCGCGTTTGCTTATCCGATCGAGGGAATTACCGTGGATGGCGACGCTTCTGATTGGCCGGCAAAGTTCAAATCTTATCCCCTAGAGCGGGCAGAAGTGGGCAACCAACCTCGTGATAACAACGACTTGGAAGCCCGCTTTCGCGTGGGTTACAACTCCGCGGAACATGCGCTCTATGTTGTCGTGGAAGTGCAGGACGACTCCTACGTCCTCGACCCCGTAGCTGGGCAAACTCAGTGGAATGCTCAAGATGGGTGTGAACTCTACATCGACTCCGAACATCGTCCCGAAGGGTCGCCGCTGGCCCAATACACTCGATACGGGGACAGCCTCAATGCTTACGGTAGCAATGTAGGCATCCGAGGCGTGGACTTGAAAGTAGGTCATCCCAAAACCAATAAGAATAATGCCGATCCGCAATCTGGGCGCTGTTACGAGTGGCGAATCGATTTACCCGATGGAGTTCAGCCCGGTCGATCCCTGGGAATGGATGTCGCCCTCTTAGACAAAGATGGCGATGGATCGTTTACCTGGCTCACCTGGGGCAGTGGAACGCAAAAGATTTACAATTCCCAGCGTTGCGGAGATGTCATTCTCATTGACGAAGAAACGCAACTGGGCAAAGTCGCTGGCCGAGTCGTACTCAATGAAACCAATACAGCACTGAGACCTCGTGTCCGACTCACGTCGCTCAATTCGCCCAAGCTGTGGACGATGGCGAGAGCAGCTGCTTCAGGAGACTACAAGGTAACTTTGCCCGTGGGCGAATATTCCGTCGAGATTGCCGATGGAGTCGACCACCACTTCGAGCAGGCCAAGCCTGTCAAAGTGACAATCAGCGAGGACCAAACTGTTGATCTCGAACCAATACAGGTCTCAGTAGCTACGAAGACTCCTCATCAAAACTATAACCATAACCACAACACTGTCGCTTGGGGTGAGAACAATCTCCTTTTGCGATCGGGCGACAATGTAATGACCGCAGCTGGAGATCCTCGGGCAGCCAATGATTCCATTGCACTCGCCTATCCTGTTTCGCAGATTACAGTCGACGGCGACCTCTCGGACTGGCCTAAGGATTTGCAAGTCTATCCTATCGCTCATTGCGAGGTTGGCGAGAATCCACAGGGCGACGACGACGCAAGTGCAAGCTTTCGCGTTGGGTACAATGTCGAAGAGCAAGCAATCTATGTCGCGGTTGAAGTCGACGACGATTCGAATGTGGTCAATAACTTTGCCAGCAAGGATTGGACGGCTCAGGACGGCAACGAAATCTATCTCGACGACGAGCATCGAAGAAATGGATCGAATGTCGAGCAGTTCAGCTTTTATGGCACGAAATTGCAACACATGCGGTCGAAAGTGCTAGTGAAGACTAGCAGCAACTCGAAGAGTCGCGTCTACGAGTGGCGAATTAAAACCGGTGACATCGTCAGTGCCGGTCGATCCATGGGTTTCGACGTCTCCATTCTTGATCGAGACGAAGACGAGTCCTTCTCCTACCTGGCTTGGGGACGAGGCACGCAAAAGGCCTGGTACGCTGAGCGATGCGGCAATCTCCTGCTCGTCGATAAAGATGCTGAGTTTGGCGCAGTCAGCGGCAAGATCGAATGGACCCATCCGTCCGGGAGTCGCCTGCCTCGCGTTTGCTTCCAATCTCTCGATGCTTCTGGCCTGCGTCCGCGAATCGCTTGTGACACCAACGGAAACTACTCGGCAAGGTTGCCGTCGGGAAGCTACCTGGTGAGTGCTATTGGACATCGATCGGAACGCCAGCCGCTGACTATCGAAGCAGATCAGCAAACTCAAGCGGAAGTCCTGACGTTGAAGAATTCGGAGGATCCGTTCGAGTAGCGTAAGGACCGCAGCGAAGCCTCTCGCATCGAAGCAAAGTCAATTACTCCGATTCGCTTGCCCAATCCAAACCAATATCAAGCGAACACGCCGAGTGGGTGATGGCTCCGACACTGATGCGCTCGACGCCAGTCGCCGCGATTTCACCAATTGTTTGCAGGTTCACGCCCCCCGAGGCTTCAAGCTGAATGTTCGGAGCCTCGCTGTTTCGCAGAGCCACCGCCTCACGCAACTGCTCAAGGGACATGTTGTCGAGCAACACGATGTCGGGGTCCACGGGCAGCACTGCTTGAAACTGTTCAAGTGAGTCCACTTCGACCTCAACGACCAACTGTTTAAGATGCTCCCTTTCGTCGATGAAGCTTCGGGCATCGCGAACCGCCGAAGCGACATCACTCACCGCCAGGCCTCGCTGCGCGAGATGGTTATCCTTTATCAATAATGCATCGTACAGCCCCATGCGATGATTGCAGGCTCCTCCACAACGCGCGGCATACTTTTCTAGAGATCGCCAACCGGGCGTTGTTTTGCGTGTGTCGTAAACTCTCGCCGTGGTATCCGCGACCTTCGCCACATATTCGCCTGTCAGCGTTGCAATACCCATGAGCCTCGACAACAGATTGAGAAGTGTACGTTCGAGGGTAAGCAAATCTCGTACGTTACCGCGCAGACGGAGAAGCGTCGCGCCCTCCTCCACGGTTTCGCCATCTTGCACAACCGTTTCAGCAGTGATCTGCGCGGACATCACCTCGATCACCGTTGCCACAGCAGGCATCCCTGCCACGATACCCGACCCGCGTGCAACAACGTCGGCCGCTCCCTCGGCGTCTGCTGGCACAAGGGCCAATGTGGTCCAGTCACCCTGCCCAGCGAGATCTTCGTCAATCGCCAACTGCACTATCAACCGACAGGCATCGTTGACTTGCTGATTCCATTGGATGGTCTTGATTTCTGGCACCGGGAAATTCCCCTGCGATTTGCTATAGTGAGGCGACAACTCGACCTTCCAATATCGCCTTGCGCATGGCAAAGAAGCAACCCGACAATCAGAAACTTCCACCTCGCCCGTGGATGACCCCGCGCGAACTGCTAAGCAGCTTCGTACTCGCGGGCTGTGCACTGGTGATGATGATTTGCTACTGGGTGTATCATGGCGGACATCGCGGGGGCTTGGTCGAAATCGATCGCGCCCCGCCGCTGAACGCCAAGTTTCTCGTCGATATCAATCGAGCGGACTGGCCGGAGATCATCCAGCTTCCTGGACTAGGCGAGACGCTCGCACAGCGCATCCTGGTCGAGAGGCAAGCGAACGGTCCGTTTCGCGCTGTGGAGGAGCTGGTGCGCGTTGACGGTATCGGCAACAAGACGCTCGAAAAAATTCGGCCGTACCTGCTCTCCATACCGCAGGACACGGATTGGGCGGATGTGAACTCCGACTACGGGGAGACCTTCGAATAGTCTTTCCTCATCAACACACGCACAGTGATTTTGCAGCCCGGAAAGTGACTATTGAGAACCCATCAAGAGTGAACGGATCAAAAGTCCGTCTCGCCAATAACCTGACCATCGCCTGAGGCACATAAGCGTTGCCAGGTACGATAGGTTTCGGGATCCAATTCCCAATTGGTAATTTGATTTCCTTTGTCAATGAAGTCGCTGATGAAGTGAACCGAACCGTCGACAAAAGTAAAGAAGGCTCCTCCGATATGCAGGCTGCGCGGGCCTCCTTGCCCAGCGATCGTGTCGCAAGGCATACATTCACTCACGAGGGCATCTTTTCCTCCGAAGGCCCCCTCAATCGAGCCGCATTCAAAGAGCCCGTCGCCTCCAGGCAGACAAGAGTTAGGGCCGTTGGCGTTGTCTGAACCATGCCCCCAGAGACTACTCGCTCCGTGCCCATTGAGCGCCCAAGTGCCCCGCGAGTCTGCTGAGACAACTCCAGCGCGCAGTTCCCCAGCCAGAATCGTATTCGATGTTCCGTCGGTGATCTCTCGCATAGAGATCGAAGTATTCACCCCCATAATTCCACGCGTTCGCTCATCTTTCCAATATATCTGATCTTTGTTGCCTGCCGGATTCGTGGAGATGCCCATGAAACCCAGTGCGCCGTTTGCTCCAATGTTGCCTCGCGCCCAGTTTCCACCTTCGGAACTAGATCGACCCTTGAACATAGATTCCCGATTGTAGGAGTCCGACGGGCAGAGTAGTGCTGGTATCGAGGTACCACGGGCTTGGTAGTTTGCGGGAGAGGTACTCTCATCGCCCGAGATGGGGATCGTTAAATCAAACGAGTCGTACAACGTCGCCTGTTCCATTTGGGGTAACACCTGGATAATCCAGTTCGCTTGGTGCACTCGCGCATAGGCGGGATTGCGTGCAGTCTGGTCATCGTATGAAGCTGCAGGTGGAAACGCCCCATTCACGTCGTGGAAGGTTATCAGAGCCAAGCCAACCTGTTTGAAGTTGTTCTGACACTGTGTCCTCCGCGCTGCTTCGCGAGCCGCTTGAACTGCTGGCAACAGCAAGGATACGAGGACACCAATGATTGCGATAACAACTAGCAATTCGACCAGAGTGAACGCCGAGGTATTTGAGCGACAGGATTTTTTCTTCATGGCCTGGCTACCTTTATTTCAAGTTCTTGATCAGATTCGCTAATCTCTACTTCGATGGGTGTGGTCTCTGCCCGCGAATACCTTTTGGGAACGGCAGGACTGGGAATGCGACGCCCATTCTTGGCTTGGCTGAACGCTGCTACGAGTACGCGGTGCTTGCCGACGGCAAGTCCATCGTTGGGGCGATAGCTAGACACGCTATGAAAGATACCGCTACCCACGTCTGCCTCGGTTTGACCAGATGGCGGGACTTTGCCCTCCTCACGTTCGAAGTCTGTCGGCTCAAAGGCAACCATCAAGACTTCGGCATCAATCAAGCTGCCATCTTCATAGGTGACTGTCCCATGGACAGGAACAAAGTCGTAAGGCAACTTATTTCCACAGCCGGCCGCAACTGAGAGCGAAATTCCTAACCCAAGGATTCGACTACATCGTGAGAGGCGATTCATCATTGATCTTGGCTCTACTTATCTTTCTGTCTCGAAGAGAAAGGAAAAAGCATCGAGACCCGGGGGGATCAGCATACTCGGAATGCGGGCGGCGAGAGGATTAGACTACTTGGAAAAGAGTACTAGAGCCGGAGAAATGTCCAACTCACACATCAAGCAAGTGCTTTGTAACCTACACCCAAGCGAATGTGAATAGCGTCAGTTAAGAAACCTTGGATCAACCCTGCCTTCTGTCCCAGACATCCTTGGCGGTCCAGTCATGGTACAGAGCATGGTGCTCTCAGCCACTTTTTCTGGTCTGAGTCGTTCAGGTTGAGACCAAAAAAGACACGAAGCATTTAATTAGTTTAATTCGGCAATTCACGTTGAATTCGCACGGCACCGCCTCGGCATTCTGATGCTAATTGGATTGTCCTGGGCAAGCGACTACAACCGCTTTCATTCAACTTTGCAGCAATCCTCAACACCCGCGATTTGAGAAAGCCGCTTCGATTAATTGAGGAAACTCTGAAGTCTTTCCCGCTCGTGACCACCAAATTTGAGAACATTTTTTAAAAAGACTTGACCTTAGAATTCAGCTCTCATAGGTTGTCGTCCATGCAACAGGCGGTATCGACTTGGTCAACAGCGCCACGCGCATAACTTATCCAAGTTCAATTCAGGAATCGTAGTTCCACTATTCCCACTGGGGAGATCCCGTCCCGCTGGGAAGATCCCGCCTGTTTAGCTTTTCACGCTCTATTTTTGGAGGGTTGGAGATTATGACTCGGCAGTTCAAAGTTGTACGCCAGTTGCTCGCGGTTACGCTGTTGACAGTGCTCGCCAGTGAAGCTCGTGCAGTGACCGTGCAAGGCGCAAGTGACGTGTTCAATGGGAGAAACTACCTTTATGTGGAAGCGGAAGACTATAGCTCACTGAGTGATACGGAGACTTTGGGGAACGGTTTCGCCATAGCCAGCAAAGAGAATCCAGTTCAGTCGAATCAGGGGCTCGACATTCTGCCCGCCAATTCAAACGTTTCAGGCACGGCACTCTTGGACCAACTGGGTGATAGCTACAGTCATCGCGACTCGGCCACGTGGGAAGTGCAATTTTCTCAAGCTGGTACGTACCAGTTCTATCCCCGTATCTCTCTTTATGAAGCTGGCGGCAACGACAACTATGGCAACGAGGATTCGATTTGGTTGCCGCCTTCGTTCAACGCCAACTCGTCCACCGACTGGATCGGTTACGAGGGAAGGCACTACGATGATCAACTACCAGACGTGGACATTCCCATCCCTGGAGAGAGTCTTGACCCAGACGGTTGGATTACACAAGTGGGCGACAACGAGGACGATGGTCGCTACGAAATGACCGACTGGCTGGTCAAGAGCGCAGGCGTCATCAATCCCAACACGCACGACCCCGCCTTACGCAATGGTAACTTTGTCTGGTACTGGAAGCCGACATCGAACAATATCGCTGCGGACGGCGCTTGGTTGGGTAACTACGGTTTCAAGACCGAGTACATTGTGACTGAGGACCAGGTCGGTGAAGTCTTGACATTTGAAATCGGCACACGTGAGGAGTATGGGCTGATTGATGGCTTCCTGTTCATTCAAGATGATGATACAGACCTACTGGATATCTACACGCAGGAAGAACTCGACGGAGTTCTTCCAGTAGCCGGCGTTCCAGAAGACCTAAACAACGACGGATTTGTTGATGGACTCGATCTCGGCATCTTGTTGGGGAACTTTGAGCAAACAGCTGGCCCCGATGGCGGCGAACTCGATGGTACCGACCCTGTCGATGGTCTTGACTTGGGAATTCTCCTTGGTGCCTGGAATCCCCCGCCAGGGCTCGGAGGTGCCACGGTTCCTGAGCCCACGACGTTAGGTCTGATGAGCATTGCACTCGCCGCCTTTGCTTTGCGGAGAAGTGCCTGAGTTCGCTCAGTCCTCTCTTAATTTGTTACGATACCCTGAGAATCGCCGACGCGGCTCTCAGGGTATTTTTTTGTCGATGGACTTCTCGACTGACTCCAAGGGATTTGCACATGAAGCCTTGCAGTTGGCAAACCCCCGCTTCGTCAAGGTTAGCTGCGAAACACACTGGACGCCTGCGTTGCCGAACAACCTTGGCTTACGCCCTCTTGTCGGCGGCACATCGCCTAGGTCGGAAAAGTCCACCAGCAAGGATTCCTGACAGCAGCAGGCAATCCACAGAGGGTTCTGGAACCGCCTCGATAACACTCAGCCGCGAATTGATCGGAATATCATTCAGGGTTTGCTCAATTCCCGAAGGCCATTCGATGGTAATTTGATGGATGGGATCCGTTCGCGTGCCTAAGCCGAAATGGACGGTTAGTTCGGACTGCGAGAGATAGTTGGACCCTCCGGCGATGTACCGGGTCTGTGCAGGGCCGCCTTCATCGGCGATGAGTGTGACAAACGCGCCGATTCCGTCACGATTGGAGACGACGCCCTCGGTTTCAAGGGTGATGAAAGCTGCTCGAGAGTTCGTTTCGTTGCGAAACAATTTTGGCGAGCCCGCATTGTTGACAACAAATAGGTCGAGGTCACCGTCCAGGTCGTAATCGAAGGTAAGCAAGCCTTTGCCTGAGCCATCGTCTACGAGACCTTCTGCCACGGCGACTTCGGTGTAAGTGCCACCGTCGTTCCGCCACAGCTTCATGGGATCGTTCTCGAATTGCTCCAACGGTCCACGACCGGTCCAGCCGTTGGTCATGGTCAAGTCGAGATCACCGTCGTTGTCGTAATCGAAGAACGCAGCCCCCCAACCCCAGTCGCCATCGCGTACGCCATATTGGTCGGTGACGTCGCTGAACGTACGATCCCCGTTGTTCAAATAGAGGCGATTGCCGCTTGCGCCCCAGGTACAGCCATTCTCCGGGCAGAGCGAAAGCTCGTCGTCGATCGAGGTTACAAACCAGTCTAATAGTCCGTCACCATTGAAGTCTGCGATGGCCGAACCCATTCCATTCTCATCGGTGCCTATACCAGCGGAGCCTGCCTGAGAGGGACCAGGTGCCCTGGTGAAAGTTTCGTCCCCGTTATTCCAGAACAATTGAGAGGTACGAAAGTCGCCGGCGATAGCCAAGTCGGCATGGCCATCGCGGTCGAAATCGGCAAAGGTCGATGTGAAAGAATAAACTCCAGGCAAATCGTGAACGATGCTCTGCCCCACATAGTCGTCAAGGTATATGCCTGTTTCTAGCGTCGCATCTTCGAAGTGACCAGGCGTATCACCTCGATTGTGCAACACACGGGCATGACTCAAGAGCGTCGGGGGCTGTTCAAATCGCCCGGTGCCCCATTCGTTGACATGCAGATCGAGTAATCCGTCGTTATCGTAGTCGCCAAAGGCAGCACTCGTACCAAAATGCTCGAGTTTCGTCTCAATGCCGGCACCGCGTGCGGACGTTTCGTCCGTAAAATGTCCTGTACCATCGTTGACATAGAGAAAATGCCGATTTCCTTCAACTGCGGTCAAGTACATGTCCAGATCACCGTCGTTGTCGATATCCCCTAGTGCCACTCCGTTGGTCGCCACATTGGGAGCAATCCCTGATTCTGTACCGACATTTACAAATCCCCCTTGTCGGTCGTTACGAAACAGGATTCCAGGACCATCAATCTGTGAGACGAAAAGGTCGGGATACCCATCACCATCAACGTCTCCCGCAGCGGCACCGCCGGTCATTCGGAGCGAATCCCGAGGAGTGGCCCCCTGGGACCATTGAAGGTAGTCAACTCCAGCTGAAAGTGTAACGTCGGTGAAAGTCGGTTGACCAAGGACTCCGGCAGGCCATCCCAGAGCCCAAGCGATTGTGAGAACTGCGGCCATCGCACGCACGTACCGGACAATACCCGGTTGGAAATCGGTTGACGAAAAAAACGCTGTGAATGCTTTAGAGCGCATAACGTTGGTTTCCAAGCGTGAGAGACTTTTGGGGGAAAAGAACCGGGTAGTGGATCTCACAGGGCACTAACTTTTCGCAGCCGCCATTGTATCGCCGGGATTTCCCATTGGACAGCAGAAATGGTCTCCGTTGTCGGTATTCTCCCGATTCGCGATTCACGCGGAAATTTAGTGTCTACGACAAGCCCAACCTACTCCAGATAGCCCTGTCGTTTTCCTGCTGAACTTGTGTTCTAATGACGTGTTCGTGCGTTACCGAGTGAGGACGCCAATGAGCATTTCTTCCGAAATCCCCGCCCATGCAATTCGACCTCCAAAGCCCGTTCGAGCCCGCGGGAGATCAGCCCGCCGCAATCCGTGCGCTGGTCAAAGGCTTGCGAGACAAGCAAAAAGAACAGGTGCTAATGGGTGTCACTGGCAGTGGCAAGACGTTCACTATGGCGAACGTCATTCAGCAAGTGCAACGCCCTACGCTTGTTCTTTCGCACAATAAGACCTTGGCGGCACAGCTGTACTCAGAATTCAAAGAGTTCTTCCCTCACAACGCGGTCAGTTATTTCGTTAGCTACTACGACTATTACCAACCCGAGGCATACATTCCGCAGCGGGATATTTACATCGAAAAAGATGCGTCGATCAATGAAGAAATCGACCGCATGCGGCTCGCCACGACAAGCTCTCTGGTCAGCCGCCGCGACGTGATCGTCGTTGCAAGCGTTTCTTGCATCTACGGCTTGGGTTCACCGGAAGACTACAAGCAGATGATGGTCGGCATTCACGTGGGGCAGAACCTCGACCGCGATGATGTACTGAGCAGGTTGGTCGATATCCAGTACGAACGCAACGATACCGATCCAGCCCGAGGCAAGTTCCGCGTTCGTGGAGACTGCGTGGAGATTTGGCCCTCGTACGAAGAGTTCGCTTTCCGCGTTGAGTTTTGGGGGGACGAGATCGAGAAGCTGTCGATCATCGATCCCGTCTCCGGTGAGTCCATCGACCAACTGGAAGAAATCTACATCTACCCAGCCAAGCATTTTGTATTGCCGGAGGCGCGGATCGAAAAGGCCGTCGACGAGATTCGCAAAGAACTCTCCGGGAGACTGGAGCAGTATCGTAGCGATGGACGTATGCTCGAAGCACAGCGAATCAATGCCCGAACGCGTTTCGACATCGAGATGATGATGGAAGTCGGCTACTGCCCAGGCATCGAAAACTACAGCCGCATTCTCGCGGGGCGCGCGGCGGGCGATCCGCCGAGTACGCTACTCGACTTCTTTCCCGACGACTACCTGCTGTTCATCGATGAATCTCATGCCACAGTTTCGCAAGTACGGGCGATGTACGCTGGTGATCGAAGTCGCAAGGAGACGCTTGTTGAACACGGTTTTCGCTTGCCGAGTGCGCTCGACAATCGGCCGTTGAAGTTCGAAGAGTTCCAAGAGCGGATGAAGCAAGCAATTTACGTTTCAGCTACTCCCGCAGACTTTGAGTTGGAACGCACCGGCGGAGAGGTTGTTGAGCAAGTGATTCGCCCCACAGGATTGCTTGATCCCGTGATCGAGATCGTCCCGGCGCGTGGCCAGGTGCCACATCTGCTAGAGCAGATCAAGGAGAGGGCCGCAGCAGGCGAACGTGTGCTAGTGACGACACTTACCAAACGGTTGGCCGAAGATCTGTCGACCTATTTCTGCGAACAAGGCATTTTGTGTAAATGGCTGCATAGCGAGATGGACGCTTTCGAGCGTGTCGAGGTGCTACGCGACCTGCGCGAAGGCCGCTTTGAAGCACTCGTGGGAATCAACCTGCTCCGCGAAGGGTTGGACCTGCCAGAAGTATCGCTCGTGGCGATATTGGATGCTGACAAGGAAGGATTTTTGCGCAGCGAAACCTCTCTCATGCAAACCATCGGCCGAGCGGCCCGGAACGTCAACTCGAAAGTGATTCTCTATGGCGACAAGGTGACCAACTCGATGCAAAAAGCAATCACCGAAACCGATCGTCGCCGCGAATTGCAAAAAGCGTATAACAAGAAACACGGTATCACTCCCGCTACGGTTATCAAAGCAATTCATCGTGGTATCGAAGCCGAGGCATCGGCTCATGCTCAAGCAAACGCTGCCGTGGGGCGCACAGACGAAACGCAGTACATCACCGACGAATACATCGCAGAGCTAGAAGAGGAAATGCATACGGCGGCCGACGCGATGGAATTCGAACGCGCCGCAACAATTCGCGATCGCATCGAACTAATGCGCGACGCGGTAGGACAGCCTGTCGATTCCGTCTCTGTCAAAAAAGGCGGCAAAGGGCGAGGAAAGCGTGGCAAGAAGTCGGCTGGCCGCGAAGGGCGTGTGCCCCGACCCAAACGCAGCATCTGACGGCATGCGCAAGTTGCTGCTCAGCCAGTAGCGGCTAAAACAGAGCAGCTGAAACACAGTGGCTCAAACATCAAGCCTGATACTCGTCTGAGTACCAGGCTTGCTGATGATTGATCGGAGGGACTCGCGACCGACTTTACTCGGCTGCGGAGTCCGACTCTTTGGCGTCGCTACCGCCGGCGGCATCGGCCTTGGCATCGCTTCCCTCTTCAGTCGTTGCCGCAGGTGTGGAAGCCTCCGGAGCGGGGGTACTATCAGCACCACCGCCGCATCCAACTACGGGCAAACAAAAACAGGCCGCAAGCAGCAGATAGCTTAATCGCTTCATAGCTCGTATCTCCTCTAAGAGTGTTATCGTTCCTCGAAATTGCGACCGGCGCAAGCCCAGCCGCCTCACCATTCAACTTAGCCTTAGGAGTTCTAGCTGGCAATGAACTAAATCTTACGTGGCAATAGTCGAGCGTGAACCTGGCCTCAGGACCGCCCGAGACCTTGCAATACCACCCAACGCAGGGCTTGAGCCCGTAAAGTTTGCGCAGTGTTGCTCACCTGCACCGCTGGCCGGGATTGGAAGTGCAGATCGAGGATCGGGCTCATACGCAATGCCCCCTCCAACCGACTAAAGTTGAACAGGACACTATGCAAAGTTCCTCGCTACTGCGCGATACTCGCGAATCCATTACACCTCCGACCTTGGGACTATCCCCATGAAGTGCCACTTCCCGTTGCTGCCGGCCATCCTCCTCTTGCTCGCTGGTTCGATTTGCTCGACAACAGCCATGGCGCAGGAGCCGGATCAATCAGTGAAGCCAGACTCTGCTGCTGCCGAAAAGGAATGGTATTACGGGCCCACTGGCGAGCCTCAAGAGGCCAAAACTCTTGGACGCCAGCGAGCCGAGCTACGAGCTCGCCAGCGGCTCACTCGCATGGAAAGCATGCGCTGGTACGGCTTTTCTGCCAGTCGCCCAACCGCGTCAGGCATTCCATTTACAACGATGTACAGTCCCACTTGGACACGCCCTGGCAATCGCCCCTATGCTTGGTACACAAGCCAGCGTCCAGTCGTGGTCATTTCTCCCTACTATCCAACGTACTATCGTTAGAATTTGCTTCCGTTGCGAGGCTGTATTCTAACTCTACTAGTGGCAGTTTTTACGCACACAACGGCAAGCATCCAATAGACTGTCCAGATGCTTGGGCTTGTTGGCTCCACTTGCGATGTCGTTTAGCTCATTGCAAACAGCTTGAGCCTCTCGTATCACGGCGTTCCCAACCAGTTCAGGAACAGAATCGGCTAATTCCCGCGAAGCGTCTGCTATGGCGGACCAGTCTTCAACCGTGGCAGCGTGGAAAAGCCGCTCGATCTCGTCGAGCTGGGCATCAATGGCAGCCTCGACTCGATGGTTATTTCTCCGTAAGCGTGCGTTGACTTGGCCGAGATAGGGCAACGAAGGGTAATGGCTGGTGTCCATTTGGGCAGTACTGCTAGCTGGTTGGGAAGGAGGAGATAATCACGCGGCGAGGCGCAGCGCTGTCTTCGGCAGCTTGGGAACACCCACCCCAGTCTGGCGAAGCACGACTGGCACAAGCCGCTCGGTTGCAGCACCCGCTACAGCATCCAACCAAGCAGGGTCAGTCCCTGGTTGACGATGCAGCACCAGAACCGACTGCTTGCGGACAATTCGAGAGGCCCGTGCACGCACATACCCTCGCGCTTCAGAGAACGTCATGAATTCGACTTGATTACCCACAAGCTGGCAAACACTCTCGAGACTCAACTCGGCCACTTGACGAGAAAGAGCTTCGATTTGGCCCGGCGAAGCCGCACGGAAGAGGCTGGCAATAATATTGATCATATGTGTGGTCCTTCCAAATTTGTTCGCTAAGTAGACAGCCCGCTCGTTTGGGCAAATACAGAGCTCGATAGACCGAGCCTTTACAAAAATGCTGCCGTCTCTCTTGCATCGATTGGGCGTGACCAGTGTCTGCAGGAGAAAGCCGGTGGGGCTCGGCGACGGCTTAACCGCGCATATTCCAGCATTTTGCCAATAAGCTCCAACCGACAAAGCTGGCTGGGCTTGACCAAAACTCGCGAATTGCTTACTTTTCCAGCAGTGGCTGGATTTCTGGCAGATCGCTCAGGATTTCACTGTCACAAGCCGAATTAAACGAAATATCTCATCGGCTGCTGCAACTAATTGCGGGCGGCCCTCTCACGGCGCCGTAGCCAAGTGGCTAAGGCATCGGATTGCAAATCCGACATCCCCGGTTCGAATCCGGGCGGCGCCTTTTATTCAAACTCTACTCTTGTAGGGTTTTTTGTTGTGCTGGCCGTATCACTCGACGGCTCAGGCAAGGGCGCGCCACCTAAAATGTCACCTGAGATTTTCCAGAGCTCCGCGGCGGTAGCTTGGGCGTTCTGGCCGACGTAGTACGTCATCGTTGTTTCAATGCTGGAGTGGCGCATCAGCTCCTTCAAAACGGCTGGCATGACCTTGCGGGACCAGCGGTGACCGAACGCGCGGCGCAGGTCATGGGCTGAAGCAAACTTGCCCCGCTCGGTGTCGACGATGACGCCCGCTTTCTCGCCAATGCGGCCGATGTACTTGCTCGCCAAGTAGGATCGCCTCAAGATTGTCTTGCCCGTTACGCCCAGTAGGTTGAACACGTAGCCTCGTTCCCGCTGGTGTGGCTCGAGTAGTGCAACAGCCTCGGGAGCGAGCGGCACTAGCTCGACCTTGCCGGACTTTTGGGAATCGGCATCGAATACCAGAATCGAGCGATGGCCGTCCAGGCGAACGCTAACGCAGCCGGGCTTGTCATCCCATCGCAAGGTAAGAGCTTCGGCAACTCGCAGTCCAGACGCCCACAACGCCCGCATGAACAGCTTCCACGACTCCGCGCCGATATCCCCCATTACCTTTGGCGTCACTTGGAGCATACGCTCGAATTCTTCGGTGGTGATTGGCCTGCCCTTCATGCGAGTGGCACCACTCGATCGCTTCGGCATATCGAACGTCGGCACCGTGTGGATGATGCCTTGGCGGTGCGCCCATCGGCAGATTGCTTTCAAGTGTCGAAGGTGACGAGCGACACTGGCTTCCGTCAGCCGATGAACTTTGAATTCGCCGCTCTCATCTTTTGACCTAAGCTTTCGCGGCTTGCGCAACTCTCGTACGAATCCCGTTACCTTCGCTGTTGTCAGGTCCGCCACGGTCTTTGGGTTACAGTGAGTCTCGAACGCGTTCAACGTCGAGATGTAGGCTTGTACGGTCTTGTCGCGCAAACCCGCCGCGCCGTCCATCTCGTAGCATTCGCGGAATTCATACCACGGCATACGCGACTTTTTCTGATACCGCCCTTCCTGCAACTCCGCTTCCCACTTCGCTGCAATCTTCTCGGCCTCGCGCTGCTTGCTAACGCCGGTCGATCGTTCCACGTGTCGGTTGGTGAACGGGTCGAGATACCGCATGGAGAAGTTCTCGCGGCCTTTGCGTTTCAGAATGTGAACTTTGATATCTTCGTTCATCGCTTCATTCTCCAGGGGTGTTACGGGTCGGGTTCATCGCTCCGCGCTCGTTACGCGGCGTTCTGTGGCTGCCGTTTTGGCAAAATGCCGGCCGCCCCGAGATGAGACGGCCGGCTCAATAGACAAGCTGTTCATTCTGCCGCAGGCACACCAGCGTCCGCAGGTACGTCTCTGTTGGTGCGAATTCGGAGACCATGTTCGTTAACATTTTCTGGCCGCAATGCGCGTTCTGCGTCATGCCAGATGGTCGAGAACTCGTCGGAGATGTCGACCAACTTGGATAACACAGCATCCATCAAATCATCAGCATCACGATCATCAACCCACTGCTGCTCTTCAAGCTCAAGCCCGGTAGAGGGATGGAAGTCTAAGGTATAAAGATGGCCCTGCGTCGGGCCTCGATGACTCATGAAGGACTCGTCCCCTTCATACGCCTCTGGGCAGTACTTAATTCCAACCTTCCCGCCAAGTAGGTCGGTGATGCGTTGCGCTTCCTCATGCTTGTCGGCATGAACTTGGTCTTGTTGCGTTTCTTGAGACATGGGAGTGATCCCTTTCTGCGCCAGAGAGTGGCGCAAAGAAAACGCCGTGGTGCAAAGGCTCTGCTAGGCGGATGTTGACCCACCTTGGGGGCCTTACGGACTCCCCGAACCTGCGCACCACGACGTTCTATTTTCAACATGGGGTTTAGCATCAACATTACTTTCAAAAAGCTTTAGCTCCCGCATTCTGAGCCAATGTCCGGGATTTTGCAAGGCGGTGTTTCTTGCGGGAATAGGGCTGGTGCGTCAAGTTACCTATCTGCGTTCGGCCGATGAAGCTGAGGGGACTTGGTCAAATGCCTTTCGAGCGTAAGGTCGATGCCACATGGGTCGCTAAGCCATTTCTGTTATCTGACACAGATCGTTTTGTCCTGTGCATCTTAGGAATCCTCAGAAATGCGTTCAGCCGATGAAGCTGAAGCTGTTTCGGGGTGACAGGTATGGCTTAAACTGTCAGCATATAGGGAACTGAAAGGATTGAACTCTTATGCTGAAGTGTCCATCAGGAGGTTTGCTGTGAGCTCCGACTTTGCATTACGCATTCTTTTCGCCTTTGTCCCTATGGTACTTCTACTGTCGACAGCTTTGGCCGAACAAGACAAGCAAGTTCCAATGGTTCGAGATGGCAATTTCCATTGGTGGCAGAGAGGTCCCACAAGGACTGTCTGGTTTAGCCAAGCCACGACCAATGCAGAACTACAGAGCCTGACTCCTTGGAAAGACATTGAAGCACTGAAGGTCGCCGGAATGTCCTCTGGTGCGGCAGGACCTTACATCACCGACGATGGCCTACGCCATATTCAGAATTGGGGTCAGTTGAGAGAGCTAAGCCTGATGGGGTTGCCCGTTTCCGATGAAGGACTGCAATATCTATCTCGCCTATCAAATCTGCAAGTTTTACAACTTACTGATACTAATGTGACTGATAAGGGTCTCAAGTACATTGGCCAACTCAAGAATTTACAAGAGCTATGGCTCGACTTCCTGCCAATTACCGATTCTGGAGCCGCTCACCTCAGGAACCTTACACAGCTAAAAGTACTTCGATTTCACGGTGCTCGCCTGACAGACGAAAGTCTCGCGAGCTTCCAGGAAATGTTGAAACTGGAGGACCTGCAGCTTGGTGGTGCGTTGGTTACCGACAAGTCGATGCCAATAATTGGCAAGATGACTAAACTCAAAACCCTAGACCTTAGAACGCGGGTAACCAATGAAGGCCTTAAACACATAGAAGGACTTTCCAATTTGACATGGCTTTGTCTGAACGATACGAAAATCGGTGACAAGGCAATGTCCCACATAATAAAGCTACAGAGTTTGGAGTGGTTGATGCTAGAAGGTACTACCGTAACTGACATTGGCATTAGAGATATCAATTCACTTGCGAATCTGAAGACACTGTATCTCTCTCGAACTTCCATCACGGATGCAGCGATAGATTCGATAGTCGGCCTTCCCAATCTTGAGAGATTAACACTAAACGAGACTAGAACTACCGATGTCGGTTTGGGGAAGCTTAGCGATATGAAAAGCCTTAGATATCTAGAAGTTGGCGGAACGCACGTAAGTGCCAAATCCGTCGACAAATTGCGAATCGCCCTTCCTGAATTGAAAGTAACATTACGAGGCCAGTAGCATCGCGACAAGTCTTTGCTGACTTGCCTAGCGTGAAACGCCGAGCCGTCGTAAGTAACTCAGGACACTTTGTCATGTGTTAGAAACGGCAAAAAGCTTCGTGCGAAATGTGTGACCCACATTTGCGTCCTAGGATTTCTGGCTATCCTGCCCGAGCGTGAAATGCCGAGGTGAGTTGCGCACCAGTCTCGCATGCGAAAATGGCAGCGGACTAGCCCCACGCCGGCCGTTTACGCACTGACGCGCGGGATGCAGTTCCAAGTTGTCAAAGACCAAACACTCTACCCCTCAGCCGACCGCAACCATCAGTCCGCGCCCGCACTAACCCCGACGTTGTCGAGCTTGCGACTAGTCTCCTTCTGCACCTCCAGGGAGCGCTCAAGCACATCGGAAACTCTTTGCAGCGCCTTCGCGTTTTGCTTCTCCTCGTCAGTCGCCTCACGCTGACGCACGACGCCAGGTGCACCGACGCCAGCAGCTCCGTAGAAGTTCGTAGTGCGTGTTAGATTATTGGCTTCACCTTCAAGTATGTTCGCAGCTTCACTAACCGAGACGCCCAAGCTGCTATCTTGCAACTGACCGAAAAACACCTTGCCTCGGGCGCTCAAGTTTGACTGGCCCACTCTCTGCAGTATCTCGACCAGCTGCAGCCGAGTGTCTTCGTCTAGGTTTTGCGTTGCATTCTTGCGGAGATCCTCATTGATTGCCGCGATCTGACGCTTCGCCGTCGCAACTGGCTGCAACGGATCCAACCCGAGGTTAGTCACTCCCTCGTCAGCCAGTGACGCCAATCCCTGTAAGCCGGGCACCGCCGATCGATTTCTAGCAAAGCTCTTCGCCACAGCCGTACCGGGGGTCAACAATTCCCGGATTGGCACAATCGCCTCACCTGGCAGCCCCGCCTTTTTTATGAATTGATCTCGCAACGCTGCATCGGCCTGCAGTGCGCCGATTCTTTCCCGAGCATTTGGCAAGTTCGCAACTGGCCCAAACGTGTCCAATGTCTTGGTGAAGTTGGTAATCGCTGTTTTGGTGACTTCGCCCGTTGAGTCCTTTGACGCATTCGAGATCGTTGAAAACAGAGAGATCGCCGTTTCCAATGAAGCATCGAATCCGCGTGCGGCAACAAGAGCTTTCGGTGCATTGACTGAAATCTGCCTAGCGCTGGTTAGCCGCGATTGCTGGCTTAACAATCCAATCACGCCGGCATTCACTTTCGGATCCTTGGAGCCTGTAACCGCACTGATATCTAGTAGTGATCCGGCAAAGCCTTCAATCTGTTCAGGTCGGTCGGCAAACTGCTTGGCAGCAAATCGAACTGCAGACAGCGAGCCAGCTAAATCGCCACCGGACGCTGACACGCTCGCACCGAGAGCGGGATTGATGAATGCTTCCGATACACCACTCGTCAAAGCAATCTTCTGCGACTCTGACAGTATACGTGCGATTTCTTTTGGATCCTGACCGCGCAAGTTGTCGATCAAGTTCTGTCTGCCAGGGACAAGCGATATCTGAGTCTGCGCTGCTCTGTCGACGAGATCCAATTGTGATTTGAACTCTGCGGTGACAGCCGCCAGCGCCGCACCAATCGGTGCTAGGCCACCTGCAAACGTTGCTAACCGGCCCAAGGCGCCCTCGCCGAAGGTTTTATTGGACTGCGACTCCAGGTCTTCCATTTCACTCTGGAGCTGCTTGAGCGCCACCTTGGCTTTAGCAGGTGGTATCAAGCCTTCCTCTTGAGCTTTCTTGATTTTCGCAACTTTTGAGATGAGCTTGTCTTGCTCGGATCGCGACGTTTCATAGATCGCCTTGGCAGCTCGACGGAGTTTCTCGGCCTCGCTGGAATCCCTCGCATATATGGCACCAAGTTCAGCTGCTTCGTCGTTCAGCTTCTCTTGCAAGCGAATGGTTTCTGCTGCGCCGCGATTGGCAAAAATCAGCTCTGGCATAATCCAGTCTCCGTGACGTCGCTTACTTACTTACCCGCCAAAAAAAATTTTCTATGGGGAAGCGTGCTTAGATCGCGTTTGGCAACGCCCCCAGTGGAGCCCCTCCCAGAGGAACCGTTACCCCCGCCCACTTTGCCAAGGGTCGCGCCGCACGGGAGGAGCACCCGCCACGACGCGACTCTCGCGGAATCTATTTAGTCGGCACCACTTCAACTAGATCGCCCGTGTTGCCACCAGTGGGAAGCCGGCCGCCGCCGCCAAACCGAGACTACAGCGACGGCGGCACGGCCCCGCAAGTACTGGTGCTAGGCGATTGTTCTTTTCGGCGGTGCACCAAACTCCGCACGCGACTCAGGGTGTCTGCGTTTAATCTCCAAGCACGCCTCGGACCAGCGACACTTGTGTTTCTCCATGTACTGATGTGCCATCGCACGATATTCGGTAAGTTTAGTTTTTGCTTCTGTGGTCATTGTTCTTTCTCCGATCGAGGTTGATTTGGTAGATGCTGCAACTAGCGGCGTGCAGCCATTTATGGAGTTAGATTGCCCGTCGCAATCCAGTCGTCGAGTGGCTTCTTTGCATCAGCGAGAATAGCCTCTTTCTCTTTCTTCAGCCCCTCGAATTCCTTCTTCCATTTCGGCATTTCTGAATTGTTTATTCGCTGCACAAACTCCATGAACTTGGTTTGGGCTTCAACAAGCGACCGCTTTCTAGCCTCATAGCCGCAATCTAACTCAGGCGCAAAGCTTTCGAGGAACGCATCGTAGTGCCCTTGGACGAATGAAACTTTTAAGTCTTGGCGACGATGCCCACCAAACGATTTTGAGCAACCGTCTATCAAGCAGCGAAGCTCATTGAACCGTTTTCTGCCCGGCCATGTTCGCTTCGACTCGCGTGTGTTCTCTGCGACCGATTTTCTTACCGGTTCGGGAGCATTTTCACACAGGTACTTGTATCTCGACTCTTGATTTCGAAGATTGAGTTCCGCTGCTTCGCGGCGGTTCCGCATCTCGTCCAGAAGGCCCGCGATATTTTCTGCTTGTGCGACCAATACCGATTCACCGTCCTTCGGAGCAACGGTAATGTCTTCTAGACTGGCTCGCGCAGACTGCTCTGCGGCCTTGGCGTTTTCGAGTGCTGCCTCGGCATTTTTCAAAGCGTCCTTACTACCGAGCTCGACGCGAACTTTGTATATGGCAGCCTGCTTTCGAGCAGCTCTACAAAGCTCAAAACGATTACTGAATTTGATTCCAGACTCGCGGAGTATCGACTCCTCGGCAGAAGTAGCGTGCACTGCCTCTAGTTGATCTTTTTCGGCGTGGTTCCCCAGCCGATCAAGAATGTCATAGGCGGCCATGGCAAGGTCCGTTGTACGACCTTCCCGTTCCTTGATTAACTTGTCAGCGACAGACGCAGGAGCCCGATTTGCCTTTACTGCTTTCGACTTTTCGGGCTTAGCTTTTGCCTTGGTGGGTTTGGACTTCACCGCGGTTGTGCTGTTGAGGCTCGCAGGTTCGAATCCGGTTTTGGTAGGCATCGATTCTCCTTAGTGAGTGTCGGGTTTACAGTCTTCGCGTTCTCAGCTGGGAACGGTAGTCGTCGCGGGCTCGCGAGAGTGAGGGATACTTCGACCGCACTTTGTCGACGTCTTCGTCTTCAGCGTCGTAGTAGTCAGAAACACGAGATTGTCTGCAGGCCAATGCTTCGAACTTTTCGTCAGCCTCTTCGCCAGTTAGGTCCAGGAAGTACTCTGCGCGTATTTTCGACTGTAGCTTGTTGATGTAATCTTCGGGGATCATCACCTTGTCGATGAAGCCGCGTTTCTTGGCATCTTCGGCGAGATAGACATCGGCAGACTCAAACGCATCTTCACGTTGCTGGGCGGTCATGCGACCGGCGCGACGCAGGTTGCGTTGAAAAGCAATTCGCATATCGTTGATACGCTTCTGAGTTCGCTGGACCATTTCCTCAGTGACCGGAACGCCGGGCAGGCCAACAGACTTGGCGTCGCCGGTGGTAACCGGAATCACGCGAACTCCCATCGCCTCGAACATTTTTGAATCGTCGACTAGAACAGCAATCACGCCGCACGAGCCGACGATGCAACTGGGGGATGCGTAGATGTTGGATGCAGGGGCAGCAATGTGATATGCCGCGGAGCATAAGTAGCCTGAAGCCAAGACCGTGAACGGCTTTGTCATCGCTAGTCGGTGGCCAATCTCGAACGTCTCCGCTGTTCCTTCCACGGACCCACCGGGCGAACGCAGTTGCAACACTGCTTCGGTGACGCTGTCGTTTGTGCGAGCCCGTTCCATCCAGTCGCGCAACATGGCGTTGCTTTGTGGCGTGATGATGCCGTCAAAAGTACCGATGGCCGTTTCGCCTAGTTCAGGCTTGGCCGCTTTGGTGCCGATTGGCTTCGGCGTTGCAGACATTGCCGCTTGGAATCGGCTTGCCGCTTCGGGCATCATGGAAACCAGTTCAATGGTATTGGTAGAAATCATTGCTCGGCTCGCTCCACGGGGTAAAACCGTTCGGCGAGTATCGCAAGGTCAGGCCGTGAAAAGTGCGGTACGCCGTTGATGATGATCGCGGGGTGAATTCCTAGCTCACGCGCCGTAGCGAGTATCCGCTCGGGCGATTGCTGGATTTCGCAAACCGCTTTGCCGATGGCGATGATGTCGAGAGTGGTATTCATAGCGGTATCTTAATGGGGCCAGACTACGTCTTGTCCCGAGCGGGGACTTTCAACAGAAACTTTGAATTTTTCTCCGCACGATCTGCAGACGCATTGCCGCGTTAGACTGCCATCGCCGTTGCTGCGAGTCTTGACGTGGTCCATCCGCTCGCTGCAGCATGCCGGGCAGCCAGGGCGCTGCACGAACACTATCGGGGTTTTGCTCCAATCCGTTCTCATGCCACTCAATCAATCAATCGCCTAAAAAATATTCCGCGCGTAAAAGTGCTGCGATCGCTACTGCGTAGCACCCCGCGGAGGGTCGTTTCGAAGTACCTTTGGGGTGGGTGGCCTCACAAGTGCCTCTCGCTAGCGATGCCGTACAGGATCAACAGCCCGAAGTAGCCAGCGAGGATCAGGTCGAGCGTCACTTGGTGTCGCCCTCTTCGTAGCCTGCAAGTACGGGAGGCACAGGCAGGCAGCTACAGCCCCCTTCGCACTCGGGAAGCAGCCCGTAAATCGCATCGTATGCCACGTTGTAGGCGTCGATTGTCTTCAGCTCAGGCTTTTCATCGTGTCTCATCCAGCCGACTAGCTGCACGAGCCTACGCTTGATTCCGCGGTAGCCGTCATAGCCAAACCAGACTGAGTTGGCACAGAATGGGGCTCCTGGATTGGCGCGAGCCCTGGTTGCTTCAGCTGCCAATTCGGTCAACTTAGGATCCAATTTGCAGAGCTCGGCGAATCGGCTCTCCGTGTGAGTGTCAGTGTTTGCAATCATGGGGATCTCCTTACGAAGGTTGCAAAATATCGAGGGGGTGAATTTGGCTAAAACTGCAGAAATATACGAAGGTTGCAAAAATACTCTCTCTAGGGACGAAGGTTGCAAACCGTTTGCAACCTTGGGGCGAAGGTTGCAAAGGTTGCAATCAAAAACTGGCTCCATTTGTGCTTGGTAATGTGAGCAGCCATTGGCCCCTAAAATCCGTTTTCTCAGACTTCACGTTCATGGCTTTCCGAGCTGTGTGGTAAGTCCGCTGACTGATTCCTTCCGCCTCACATGCGCCCATCACCTCAGACGAGCCACGTGGGCCACTGCTGAGAATTTCCTCGATGATTTCCTTGGCGCGATCAAGCTTGCCGCCCTTGGACTGCTTAGGCGGGCTGACGAGGTCGTTAGCTGATAGACTGGTTTCGCCTTCCCAAACGACCCTGGCCGCGAGGCCTGCAGATTCAATCCGGAAGCTAAGCGAAGATGGCTTGAGTCCGATGTTGAACTTTGTGCAAGCCATCACTCGCAGATCGGGGTCTTCAGGATCGGGCGCGACGATGAAAGCGGCACGGGATGCATTGAGCGGCGCAGTAGAACCGAGCCCTCGGTATTGGGCAGCACTGCCCTCTTTCTTCGATAGATGTCTGACAAGGACCGCGGCGACGCCAGTGCGCTGAGCCAGCTCGGACAGTGGCCCAAGCACCTTGCGATTATCGGGATCGCTGTTGACGTTGAACTGTGGGTCCAGAAACTCGCTCCACGGATCGATGTTGAGCAGCTTGACGTTGTTGTCTCGAATAACTTGCTCTATCAGCGGCAAGTCTTGCAGCAGGGCAACGGATCGCTTATCAGATTCAGGAATCTGTACGCTCGACATCGTGATGATTCGAGAAAGGTCAGCGCCAGCAGCTTCCGCCCTGGGTCGCAGAACATACTCAGGGGAATCTTCGCTCGTGATGAATAGCGTCGACCATGGATCGTTTGTCCCGCTTGGAGCATTGTCTGGGGGCATCACATCGCCGCGTGAACCGCGCGCCGCAAGGTCCATAAGCGAGAGACCTTTGCCAACACCACCATCTCCGTCAACACAATGGAGCATTCCGAAAGCGACGCGACCTTCCCAGAGATAGTCGGGTGTTGAGGCGTTGACGTCAGCGAGCGTGGTTGTGATTGCCTCCCAAAGGTGACTGCCAAAGTCGTCAGCTCTTTCAACTGCGATTTGCAGCTCGGTTTCCAAAAACTCGTGAGCGTCTTCAGCCAAGGAAAATCGGCTTATAATCGATTCTCGCCACTTCTTCCGCCAGAATGCTTGGTCGGGATTCCCGTGATCGTTATAGTGCAACTTGCCTAGCTGCACTGTCACCTTGCGGCGACCGTTGGCATCGAGTGGTCCGCAAGAAACTGTTAGCGTTTCGTTTACCACTTTTGCTCCTTGCCGGAGGATGGCGCAATCGCTTCCGGATCATGCTGGGGGCCGAACAATTCTTCGTGCAATTCTTGCGTCAAGTCGATTGCTGCTTGCAGCATCGGGTCGGGCGCGATTTGTTCCAGGGCAATTGCCATTGCTGCATCGCGGCCGATGCCAAGTAGGTCGGCTGCCACTGCTGCGATGTTCGACGCGTCGAGGCGAGCGTGCACCATCGCCTGAGCGTCGTGCTCAGCGACTTCGCGCCGGGCGTACGACCAACGCTCCCGCAGCTCGCCGAGCTTGCCCTCGCTGGCGATGTCGGCAAGCAGGCCGATCAGCTGGTGTTGTTGGGCGTCGGTGGTCATTGCTCAGCCCCCACGACAATCGTGGCGTGATTTTCCAGATACTCGAGCAGGTCCTTGCCGAGCACGAACGAACGCCGGCCGACACGTCGAACCGTCAGCCCTTTGCGTCGTGCTGTTCGAAGGGCAGCAGTGCCGAGACCGAGCCGTGCTTTGACTTGCTCTAGGGAATAGGCCGCGTTGGCCGAGATTACGCCGCCGGGGGCTTCGGCGGGCTCTTTGGATGCCATTGTCAGATTCTCCGCAGTTGAAAAAGGGTTCGCATTAGCGGCGAACAAACTGCGGGCAAGACTACAGATATCTACAGAATGGACAAAACAGGTTGTCCTTCGAGAATCTTCAGGTTAGGTGTCCGCCGTGGCGGTCGGGCTGCAGTGCGCGGTAGAGCCTGTTCACTTCCTTTTCGCCCGAATCTCCGGCAAATTCGGCGACAATATCGCGTAAATCCATGGGCTGGCATTCTCCCTTGGCGACTTTTTTGCGGAAGTCGTTGACGTACGTGATGGCCCTAATGGTTTTGGAATCGGTTGGAATTTTTTTTGTTTTGTCCTTCGGCTTGTCCTTTATGTCCTTTGGCGGATCCTCGGGCTTGGGCGTGGCTTCCGGTGGCAAATACCATAGCAACTTGTCCATTGCGGCAGATACTCCTGACTCGTCCAGGGCCATCTCAGGAGATCCACCCGCGACTACCATCTGGAGGAATATCAC
Source organism: Bythopirellula sp. (assembly GCA_965230685.1). Classification (GTDB taxonomy): domain Bacteria; phylum Planctomycetota; class Planctomycetia; order Pirellulales; family Lacipirellulaceae; genus Bythopirellula. Next base: position 4,077,121 of record CBDDLO010000002.1, on the reverse strand, counting down.
ATGGCCTCTAATGGATGATTCTAGCACCGGCAATATCTTTTTCAGGCCAGTCTCGGATTCAATCGAATTTGCGGCAACTCTGAATAGCTCACGTCGCCTCTCACTTGATTGATGGCCACTCAACAACTGAGCGGCGCGAACAGCCCGGCGGGTTGGCGTTCGGCGCTGTAGGCTAGGGTTCCTACGAAGCGGTGCTTCATCGTCGCGGGTCTCAGCTCTCCGGACGAATTGAATCTCACTGAATAGATGATTGCGAAAATCGCCAATCTCTTGAGTGCTCAAGATACTCATCAGAATTCCTTTCCGGTCCAACCCGCCGTCCCGCCCAGCACCCGGAAAGGAAATGCTGAGCAGGACTGCGACGCCCGGAGCGACCGGGCTGATTGGTTAAAGTGCGATGGCAGCAGCGGATCACTAGTCCGACATCGCTGCGCCACCTAAAATGTCACCTAAGGCCACAAAAAACCTTCACTGTAAGCTTGAACAGGTGATCCATCTTACCCCATGAAACAAGCTATTCAAACCCTATGCGAATCCAGTTCAAATCCTTCGGCGGGATTGCAAATCCGACATCCCCGGTTCGAATCCGGGCGGCGCCTTTTTCTTTTTTCTCCCAGCGTCTCCCCATGGAATTGCGGGGATTTTCTTCGGTTTGGTGCACATATAATCGGTAGAGCCAGCGACCCATGCCTATAATAATCAGAATGCGTTGGGTCCACGGACGATGGCGTCCAACCACTTGAGAGCTTCAACAGGAAACACAAGATGCGATCTAAAGTCATTCTCTGTTCCCATCAAGCGTTTTTGATCGGCATAGTGTTGCTCTGCGGGACACGGAGCTCTGCTCAAATTCCGTTGGGGTCGTTAGAGACAACGCTACGGATCACCGACTCTTTCGATCCGATCATGCCTGGAGTGGCTGATTTTGAATTGACACCAACTGATTTGATTCCCCTGCACGATGGAACAGGGCGGCTCCTACTGGCTACTCTCGGTGGCACGCTTCGCATGCTGGACTCCCAAGGCCACTTGTTTCAAACTCCGGTGCTGACCACCAGCCAACTCGGGTTGCAGTTGCAGGAAGAATCGGGAACGACCGGGATCGCCGTCCATCCCGACTTTAATTCCCCGGGCACTTTCGGGCATGGAAAGCTCTACACAATCTCCACCGAAAACAGCAACTCACGGGGCGGTTTGCCAAACGCGTCGGTCGATTTCTTTCTGAATAACGAGGTCCACCAGGATATCATCCGTGAGTGGGACTTGAGCGCGATTGCTGGCAATGCAGCGATCAACTCGCTGCCAGAGTTGCAGTTGAGCGATTCACGCGAGATTCTACGTGTCGATCAGCCGGGCCCGTACCACGACATTTACGATCTTTCCTTTAACCCCTATGGCTCACCAGGGAGCGACGACTACGGCCAGCTTTATATCACCGCCGGAGACGGCGGAGGCGCATCGAGCGTCTCGCAAGATCGTTCGAATATTTATGGAAACATACTGCGGATCAACCCCGATCCCACCGCTCACAGTCTTGTGCGTACGAGCCAAAATTCCGGCCTGCCCGCCTACAGCATCTCGCCGCTCAACCCCTTCAATGGAGACGATCCGGAAGAATCGACGAATCGGAATAGCGAGGGGGACACGCTGGCAGAAATTTTCGCGTACGGGATACGGAGCCCCTATCGCATTGGGTTCGACCGAGCAAACGGCGACACCTACATTGGTGACGTGGGTTCGTCGGTTCGCGAAGAAATCAACCGCATCGAGTCTGGTCAGAATTATGGCTGGCCCAACCGCGAGGGCACCACAGGAACACAACCCCCGGGAGGATCCGTCGACCCCTTGTTTGAATACCGTCGCAGTGAGGGGAGAACGGTGGTTGGTGGGTTCGTGTATCGGGGCTCGGCGATTCCAGATTTGGTGGGGAAGTATGTCTTCGCCGAATTCGGCCAACTTCGCGACCATGCCCGATTATTTTATGGCATCGTCGATGAGGACGACCCAGACGGCGACGTGGGCGACTTTTTTGAGTTTCCCATCAATCCCGCTGGAGCAACCTTTCCCATCGATACCTCTGGGGATTTTATACCCGATTCAACAGGGATGCTGCCCGACCGCATCTTTAGCTTAGGCGAAGACACCGACGGGGAGATCTACTTGGTGGCTGGTCAGGACCCGCGCGGTTTGGCTCCCAGTGTACCCGGCGCGTTCCTGGTGAAGCTGGTCAATCCAGCAGATTACAATTTCGACAGCGACGTTGACGGCGACGATTTCCTGCAGTGGCAACGAGGCGATTCGCCCGATAGCCTGAGCGCCGACGATCTGTCTGATTGGCTGCGAAACTTCGGTGCTGGAGATATCAGTGCTTCCGGCCCCATCACGACGCTACAGTCCGTGCCCGAGCCTTCGGGCTTGGTGGCGATAGTCTGCGGAGCGATGCTCTACTTCGCTGGGCGTCGAGCAAGGTAGCTTGACGTACTTTAGGAGTCACCGTATTCGTGAGCTATTGGGCCGCCTGTCCGATTTCAGTCGATTCTTTGCAGCAAATCGATAGGCCCAATCTCTACGAACGGCATCAGCAGCAGTATCTCACAATAGTTTGTCTCCAGTTCTTACATAAGCTGCAAGACGTATCTATACTGTTGCCAACTAGGATGCGGCACGCCATCGGATGCCCACAGCTAATCTACAAGAATCATCTTTTCAGGAGACTCACAATGGATAGTTCCAGCATGGAAAGTTCTGGCGCTCGAAGCAAGCTGCTTTGGGCATGTTTCTTGACCCTCGTTGCCGCCGGCTTTGGCTTCGCGACGCGGGCTGCTGCAGGCGGTGTTTGGGAGCGCGAGTTTGGATTGGGCGGAGCACAATTCGGCGGGATCATGGGCGCCGGTTTTTTGGGATTCGGCTTGATGATTTTCTTCGGCGGCATCCTTGTCGAAAAGTTTGGCTATAAGAAACTGTTGTTTCTTGCGTTTTTCATGCATCTGATCAGTGCCGGCATGCTCTACTTCGCCAACCCCATCTTCGCCGCAGTGGCAGAGACCGATGCTACTCAGGCGACAAGCAAAGTTTATAGCGTCCTTTGGTATAGCGCTTTTCTCTATTCCATTTGCATGGGGCTCTACGAAGCGGTCATCAACCCATTGGTTGCCCAGCTCTACCCGGAGGAAAAGACGCACTATCTGAATATCCTCCACGCAGGATGGCCCGGTGGCATGATTTTGGGTGGGCTGTTCGCCGCCTGTTTTATTGGTGGTGAATGCTGGATTGCAGAGCTTCCCTGGCAGGTCTCGCTCTCGGCGTTCGCAGTCTTCGTACTGCTATATGGAATTCTCGCCTTTCCGCAGGCGTTCCCAAATACGGTTGGCGAATCCTCTAGCGATTTCTCGAAAGTGTTCTCCTGCTTCGCGTCTCTGCCATTCTTGCTGCTAATCGTACTGCACGCACTGGTAGGTTACATGGAGTTGGGCGTTGATTCTTGGATTACCAAGCTCATGACCAACCTATTGCCAAACTCAATTATCATTCTCGTCTATACTTCGGCATTGATGTTCGTCTTGAGATTCTTTGCTGGACCCATTGTCCACAAGATCAATCCTATCGGGCTGCTCCTTGCAAGTTCGATCGTTGCAGTTCTTGGACTGCTGTGGCTCGCATCGCCAATTCAGAGTGTGGCTGTCATTTTCTTGGCGGCCACTTTCTACAGTTTCGGAAAAGCTTTCTTGTGGCCAACCATGCTAGGAGTCGCGGGAGAGCGTTACCCACAAAGTGGATCCGTGGCGATGGGCGCACTAGGTGCTGCCGGAATGTTGACAGTTGGTTTGGTTGCTGGCGAGCGTATCGGAGCGCAGCAAGGTTATGCGATGTCCGACGATTTAAAAGCCAACGCACCCGAAACTTTCGAAAGATATGTTGCACCTGAAACAACAACTAGTTGGGGATACACGTATCAACCCATAGTTCCCGAGCGTCTCAACGCGGCAAATTCTATCAAGGTTGAGGCCGACAGATCGATCATTGATACCTCTGCCATTTCTGACTCTGAGCTTATCCAAATTGACGACAAGCAAGCATTACTCGCATCGGCTGCAGAGGATGTCCCCGCCGTGCAAGATGCCTATTTGAGCGGGAGTCGTCGGGCGCTGAAGATGACGGCTTATATTCCCGCGGCGATGGCCGTTGGCTATTTGTGCTTGTTGCTTTATTACAAAGCTACTGGCGGCTATCGGGTAATCGAACTCGAGGAAGCGTTGGGGACCGCTGACTAGCGGGGCGAGAGGCTACTGCGCCAAGAACAGAGGTATTTCCGCATTTCGCATTACGTGTAGTGCGGTTTCCCCGAGCAAGCGGCGGAGGAGCATGCGTTTGGCGCTGTTGCCGAGGACGATCAGATCCGCGTTCCACGACTCGGCGTAAGGGAGCAATGCCGTTTTGGGAGCTTCGACGACGTGTTCGGTTTCTGAATCGAAACCATGTGAGCTGCAGTATTCTGCTGCCTCAGCGAGCAGACGATCAGGTTCGGGCTTTTTTTGACCAAAGGTGACAATCTTCAATTGCAAATCCGACCAGAGTCGCAATTGAATGAACCGCCGCATGGTCTTAGCAGATTCCATGGAACCGCTGTAGCAAATCATCGCTCGCTGGATCGGCCGATCTTCATCCGAAACGGCCAGCAGGGGCCGGACCCCTTCGCGGACGATCGTGGCTAGTTCATCGGGCGCGTCGTCGACGACACCATGCTGAAACAAACTCTGCAGTCCGCAAACGACCATGTCGTGATAGCGTGTCAGCGAGACGAGTGCCGAAAGGGGGTCACCCTCTTCTCTCCGGAGTTGGTAGGCGATCCCGGCTTTTTCACAGGCCATCGCAAAATGCACTTCCGCCGCAGCGATCACTCCGCTCGCCTCGTCCAGCCGACTCTCTTTAAGTTCCTTGGCCAATTGGCCGGCACCGATGGGAGCCGGTCCCGTCCGATCAAGTCGACCGACATCGAATAAGGTCACCCCAGTGAGCTGTGCGTCATGAGACTTTGCCAGTTCGATCGCCTTAGCCGTCGCCGAATGGGCATAAGCGAGGCTGCCAAGCCCGACAAGAATTCGCTTGATCATGCGTAGGTTTCTCCAAAGGACTGTACCTCCAGATTAACCGAACGCAGGCGGCAATCAAAGCAGTTTTCTTGCCGTTTGCTTTCGCCCACGTTACAACCGCGGCAAGGTCATCCCACCGTCGACCGTCAGCACATTGCCTGTTGCGTAGGAAAGTTTGCCTGAGACTAACAATCCCACCGCGCGGCCAAGCTCGGCGGCTTCGCCCCAGCGATTATCCAGAGTGAGACCTCCGGCTAGGAGCTCTTCGTAATGCTCCTTCACCTTGTCTGTCATATCCGTCTGGAAGATGCCGGGCCGAACTTCGTAAACCTGAATGCCAAACTCGGCCAGACGCAGCGCCCAAAGCTTTGTCGCCATCGACACGCCCGCTTTACTGACACAGTAATCGCCTCGGTTGGTCGACGCGAGTTTGGCGCTGACCGATGAAATGTTGACGATCACGCCCGCAAACTGTTCGTCGCTACCTTGCTGTTCGATCATCCACTTAGCGACCAACTGGGTCAGAAAGTAAGGCCCTTGTAGATTGATAGAGATCAACCGTTCAAAGCTTGCTTCGCTCGCATCCAGGATGTCAGCTCGCTCGCTGGGCGCAACCCCCGCATTGTTCACTAGCACGTCGAGCCGACCGAACTCCTCATGAATCTGGGCAACCATTTCCTGCCGATTGCCTCGGTCCGCGACATCGGCCTGGCAATAAATGACATCGGCACCCAGCCCCTCCAACTGTTCAATGACGGGGGCAACTTCGTCGAGCTTACGTCGGCCATTGATTGCTAGAGCAAATCCATCAGCGGCCAGCTGCTCGGCAATCGCCAACCCCAGCCCGCGGCTCCCGCCGGTGATCAATGCTACGCGGTTCGTTGAGCTCTCAGACATGATTGTTCACCGGGCCAAAAAAGGTGTGGCTCTTCTCGCCCCGAGCTAATCGTTGCACGTAGAGTACAAGTTCACGAGCGTGGTAATCGCCCCACATACTCGATTCGCCGTTGGGAATTGCTTGGCCAGCTCGTGTGTGATCCCAATCGTTCGGCCTATGGTAAATGGAGTGCAGCAGTAATCCCTGATGCCTCGGGTCCGTCGATAGATAAGGTTCGTCTAGCAAGCTTTTCACGGTCGTCAGCCCAGCTTGCCGATATCTTTCACCGCTTTCCTCCTCGCCACGTAGCTGCAGAATGCTCCCCATCCGCAACAAGCCCTGAGCGGCAATCGCGGCGGCGGAGCTGTCCACAGGCTCATGCTCATTCAGCGGATCGGCCCGTCGGTCGAGGTAATCGCCGAGCTTTGCCAAGCCCGGCGCCCCGGTGTCCCAGTAAGGCACGCCGCAGCGAGGCGTGTGTTCAATGTAAAAATCGCACGTCGCTCGAGCAGCTTTTAGAAAAATAGTGTCAATCACTTCCCGACCACCGCAAATGTCTAGCTCCGCATCGGAGCGAGTGGCTAGCCATTCCAGTTCTTCTGAATATCCGAGCATCGCCCAGGCCAAGCCCCGCGTCCAAGTACTGAAGGGGGAATAGCCTTGCTGTGTAGAGGGACATCGATAGTCGCCATTGTTCGTATTGAACAAGGATTCATGCGCAGTTCGCCCAGGCAAGTCGTAGTTGTCACTTCCCTCACCGTAGTAGACATTGAATCGAGCTGTGTTTGCAGCATGCTCGATGAGGCGATCAAGCAAGCTAATGGTCTCATCTCGTTCACCCATTAGCACATGCCCCAATTGATGCGCTACAGCCAGCGCTCGGCAAGAGCGAATAGTATCAATAAAGAGCGACTGAGGACCATTGAAGGAATAGATGTAGCCGGTTCCGTCGCGAGTCGTGGCCCAGCGGGAGGCTTGTACAGCGCCGGAGACTTTAAGTGCTAGTTCGCAATAGTTTCGTTGCCATCGGTTCTCAGGAACGCGCCCTTCATTCATTAGCCTCCATAGATTGCCGTAGGTGCTGACGTTGTTGAATCCGTGGTCGTGAACGCCCACGTGCGTAAGATGCGATGCCATGGAGCTGACGGTGCACTCAACACCAGAATCCAAGAATCGCTGGTCCTCGGTTGCATCAAACTGCAGGAAGTGCGATCCATATTGAAAGCCTTGGGTCCACTCGGTCCAGCCTTGGGCAGTGTATTTGCCTTCCACGGTGAACACGGGGGTCGCCGAGCCCGGCGGAAAATCCGCTTCAATGGCATCCAGGCACTCAGCCGAGTGACTCCAGAAGGTCTCAATTTTTGCTGCGAGATCAGCGGGCCGAAGTTTGTGGTCGATCTCAATCATCAGTGCAGGCCTACTCCGCTAGGGAAGTTTTGCGCCCGCCGGGATCGGATGAATTGAGGTTCCACGAACTCGCACCTCGTCGAAATTGCCATTGTCATCAAAAGTGCCGAGACCAATTCGCCCCCAACGGAACGACGTGTCCTTGGCAACATAGACTGGAACTTGCATGTCGTCGAAGTAAACACGCATATCTCCAGAATCGGCCTGATAGCTTACTCTAACATCGTGCCAGCCGTCAGTCCACGGGATACCGGGCGACTCGTTTTGTGTGATCATCCGTCGCGGGGCACCATCGACAATGAAAATCTGACTCGAGTGCGGATCGGGCTTTGCGCCCAAATGAGCGTAGTAGAAATGCGCCGGGTCTTGATAGCCCCAAAAAAAGCAAAGGTCGCGGTGAGCACCCGCTTTGGGGTTGGTGTTTTGTACCCGGACGCTCAGTTCAAAGTCGCCGACCACAAGGTCCTGAATCAGCGCAACACTATGGGGACTGCGAAACGGCGGCTCGTACTTGCTCATGCCTGAAACGCGCAGAAAATTCGTTTGCTGGCCGTCTCGATCTCCTGAGACTACGCTCCACACCGACGTGGGTAACGCACGGTCCGACGCTATCCAGCTTCGCATGCCGTTCTCGAAATCGTCTTCGAATAGCAGCGGAGACTCTGCGATCACGGCCTGCCCATCAGAAGCAACAGTAGACTGCTGGGCCACGCATGAGCTTGACCAAAGTGATTGGCCAACAAGCACTAAGGCGGCCAATGGGCATCTTACAGTGAGCACTTTAGAATACTCTTCCGTACAAGAGAAAAAGCTCCTCGGGTAGGACTCGAACCTACGACAAGGCGGTTAACAGCCGCCTGCTCTACCAACTGAGCTACCGAGGAATGTACTACGATTCTAGCTCCAGATTCTGGACAGGGCAAGACGGCTCAAACAGGCTTCAGCAGCTTCTCCATGGTCACGCAGCAGCCACAGGAGCTATGTTCTACGTGAGTCATGTAGGCTCGAATCAACGCCAGGCCACGGCCCCCCGGTTGTTCAAGGTTCTCGGCATCGCGGCAGTCGGGCACCTCGCCGGGATCGTAGCCTTCCCCCTGGTCGCAGACCTTAGCCCAAAAGCGAGTCGATCCGAGTTCACAATCTACGAGCACCTTCTTGAGCGGGTCCTCCTTGTTGCCGTGTCGTATCGCGTTGCTAATCGATTCTTCTAATGCCATGTGGATGCCGAACAACACCTTGTCTTCCCAGCCCAGATCTCGCAGTTTCTGCAATATCTGCTCTATGAACTCGTGGTAGGCAGTCAGCGAACTCGGCAATTCGGACTGGATTTTTTCGGGCTCATCGTGAGAAGACATGGTTGTCGCTTTGCCAGGTATGCGCCATTGCCCGAATAAAGATAGATGCTCCCCAGGACGCCTTTACAACACCGCCAATGCATCAGCTTCGGTGTCTTTGATTTGGAACAGTTTGTCGAGATTGGTAATCGCGAAGACTTGGAAGATCTCGGGAGAGATGTTGGTCAGGATCAGCTGCGCATCGTTGCGTTTGGATTTCTTTTCAAACGTAATGAGCTTTCCTAACGCGGCGCTAGAAAGGAATTCTACGTTCGCGAAATTGAGAACTAATTTTTTCCTGTCATCCCGTTCGACAAGATCGAACAGCTCCTGCCCCAACTCCTGAATGGCCTCGGGATCAATAATCTTCTGATCCAAAAATCGAATCACACTGACGCTTGCTGATTCGCTGACTTCAATGCGATTCAAATTACCCATGATCCCGGTACTCGTACTTGGTCTGCTTAACAAATCCAGCTGGGTTTTCTTATCCTAAGATGTCCCTTCATCGGAATTAAACGCAGTTCATTCCCACTGCATTTCATATCCTTTGACCGATGAGGCAAGAATACCCGAGCAAAAAATAGGGCCCCAATGCACTCAGCACTTATCCAAAGCTTTGATCATATCTTCGTGAAAACCTATGTCAAGCAGCCAGCCGAAGTACCTCGCTGAGTTCGCTCAAGCAACTGCCTTATGGACTTGGCAGTTCCACCACCACTACTTGACGACGCGATCCGGCAACGGCGGGGGAGTCGCAGACTTGTATACGGCCCGACTGACCAGTAGGAAATTCCTGCCCGAGAATTCCGTAACCAGACCTGAAACGTTCCAACGGATGCTGCTGGGCTCCTCAGCATTTTTAAGCTGGCGAACGACTCGCTCCAAATTCAAATTTGGTAAGGCACCAAATTCCCAACCCTCGTCTGACACGAACGTCGCTCCATCTCCGTCTTCGCGGAAGTATCCATTTTGATCACTGATCACAGTTCCTTCTCTAAGTCGACGTTTCGCGGTGCCCGCTGAATCGGATGACAGGTCATTGCGACGTCGCAAGAAACTCCGTGACTGTTCACGCGACGCAGAACCGTCTTGCGCGACCATACTCTTCCCCTCAATTGCTGCGGCCTGAATAACAAAGGCGACCAACAGAACGCCGAAAGGGACTTTGCTCAGATTGCTCATGAAATTGCTCAGTGCTCGTGTTGAATCAAGATGTCGCGAAGCCACGAAGGCCAATACGCGTCAGGTCGGTCGCGGCATGGCTAGGCTATGGAGCATGAGCACCGCACCCACTGAAATCAGGCACCAACCTAACCATTCTGGCGGGCGAATTACTTTGTTCGGAATCAACCCCGCCCCGCTAGAGAAAGAAACAAGTGCTGCCTCGGGAGACGAAGCCGAGGATTGTGTCCGTTCAGCCAGAAAACGTGTCGCGTCTTCGTTCAACACATATTCGCTGACCATGCGGACCTGAAGTCCCAGGAATAGGATTATAGCGCCCAGAAAGAAATACTGGTTGCGATTAAATTCCACGGCCACACCTGCTGATTCAATTCCGGATGCTCAGGAAAGACAACATTGCCAAAGAGAACGCATGGGGTTCAGCAACAATCATCGTCCGAAGCAAATGACCTGCTCCAAGTCCTATCCGGTTGTAGTGGTGCTGTCGGTTCTGAATCTTCCGACACCCAAGCCTGAGTGCGGGCTTGAGAAGCTTTGGTGGCTCGTTTGGTCACTAATTACCGCGTTCGATCCAGCGATCTAATCCGTTCCTCACAGCATCTTCGGCGGCATTGCCCATCAGACCTTCGTGGTTGGAATTAGAAAGGGCCAATGCTAGATCGGTGTTCCGCGCCCAATCGGCAACCGTATAGCTGCGAATATCGACATAGGTGTTTGGCAAGCCTGCCGCAATCTTTGGGATTAAACGAAAGCCCTCGTTCGTACGCAGCAGGTGATACTGCATAGCCACCCAAACAAACAGCCCGCCGGCAATCATTCCCATCAAGAATGTCATCAATCGGCGCATTGGAGTTTTCATATAGATTGTGGAGGAAATCAGAGTCATCCAAGCCTAGTTCACGGGCTGCTCTTTGGGCAAGCCTGGTCGCTCGAACCTCCGATTGTGCAGGTACTGCGGGTCGTAAGTTGTTTGCTGGCTTGGTTTTCCTTGACACTTCCCTAAAGCTTGTCCATTCTGGAAAATTGACTGCTCATTACGTACTTTTGCGCTCTAGCGCTGTATCCTTTCTCAATTAGCGACACAATTTTCGCCATGACTTGGTTAAAAATTCCGTTGATGCACTCCCCAACACAACACGGCATGCTTTACAGCTTAGCGCTCGCATTGCTATTGGGCTGTGTCTTCGTGGGTTGCGAGCGAAGCTCGACCGCGCCAGGAGGCCTTTCTGAAGCGTCTGCTCCACGTCAAGTCTATGCCCTTGGCCGACTTGAGCCCGTTGGGGGAATAATATCCATCAGCGCCCTACCTGGTGAACGGCTCAAAGAGCTTGATCCGGATGTCAAGGAAAACGAATTAACACCAGCCAACGGCATACTTGGGCTCTTGGCAAGCTACGACATTGGTAAGACACAACTTCGTGCGCTGCAAAAAAAAGCAGAGCTTTCTGAACGAAAAAGAGAACACGAAATCCAAGTTGCCGCCGCCCAACAGGCGCAGGCCGAGGCGGGTTTGGCTCAAGCCGAGGCAAAGCAGAAGGAGCTGGAACTGCAAAGCGGTAAACTCGGGGCATTGGAAGTTGCTAGCCAACTCGCTGCTGATGAATATGCTCAATTGCTTGAATTGAGCCAAACCGACCCCGAGTTGGTCACATCGCATCAGTTGGCGAAACAAGCCAACCTGATGGAGATGACTAACCAAGATTTCCTGATCGCCAACCAAAGCTATGCTTCGACAAAGGACGCCGCAGACAAGGCCGTTGCAGCGGCTCAGGCGAATATCTCCGTCGCGGCGATGACACTCCAGCAGCTCGACGAGGGCTACGATAAGCAAGCCATCGAGCAAGAAATTATCGTTGCCGAGGAAACTCTGAAACGCTCAGTGCTACTAGCCCCTGGCGTGCCTGTCGCCTCGCTAGAAAATGTGACCGACGTCGAGTGCAAAGTTGATCGCCAGGCAGACCAACCGATGACCTTTGGACCGTTCACTGTGTTGAAAGTCTTTGTACGACCCGGCGAGTTTATCACCCAGATGCCTATTATGCAGCTCGGGGACTTGCGCGAAATGGTATGCATCGCTGAGGTCTACGAAGCAGACATCAAGGAACTGGCGATCGGACAAAAAGTTACCCTCCGTAGTCCCGCTTTTGCCGGTAAGTTCGCCGATGGTCCTGTCGACCCGACGACCGGTGGTCGTACAGGTGGGATTCAAGGACGCGTCAAGAGAATTGGTAACTTGATCGCGTCTCCGGGACTCGCGAACCGCAACCCCTTAGCGCCAGCCGATCGCAGCGTGGTCGAAGTACGTATTGCAATATCGAATCCAGCCGCCATTGAACACGCCGCCCAACGTGTCGGCTTGCAAGTAACAGCCGAGTTCGGCGAAAAACCCAGAAACGAGAGCGGAGCGCAGAAAGAGGAAGAATGATTTTCATCCTCCAGCGATCTATTCGATCGCAGCTTTCATCTTTACACCTGCAATCTGAGATCTCCCATCCTCCCTCATGAAAACCCCACTCGCATGGAAGAATCTCACGCATAACCGGGTCCGCACCGCCATAGGTGTCGCGGGTGTCGGTTTTGCGGTGATTCTCATCTTCATGCAGATGGGATTCAAAGGGGCGATTCGCAAGACGGCTACACAGATCTACGACGCGCTCGATTTCGATCTCATGTTGCGTTCGCCCGCCTATTTGCACCTCACCGAGCCACGTTCGTTTCCTCGATCGCGGCTCTATCAAGCTGCATCGTTGTCAGAAGTTCAGGAAACCAGGCCCTTCTACTTGGGTCTGAGTGAATGGCAGGCGCCGGTGTTGCATGGGACCGCGCTAACCAAAGCAAGCGAAGCAGTGAAAGACCGTTCTGGACAGTGGCGGGGCATTATCACCATGGGTACAGAACCCAACGATCCCGCATTCGTAGATGAAGACATCCGCACGGCTGCGAGCAAACTTTCCGACTCGCGATTCGTAATCGTCGACGTGAAATCGAAAGCCGAATACGGTCCCCTCTCAGGGGATACTTTCGGCGCTACTGACATCGGCATTGAGACTTCGCTCGGCCCCAACCGGGTGAAGATCGTTGGTCTCTTTCGACTCGGGACGGGAATGGCATCCAACGGGGCATGCCTAACCAACCCGCAGGGATATGTCCGTGCGTGCCCCTGGCAAACGATTGACGAAATCAATTTTGGTCTGCTGAAGCTTTCAGATCCCCGCTCGACCCAGGACGTCAAGCACCAGCTCCAGAAGATTTACGGCATCCCCATGTCTGTCAGAGCCTCAGAGGCAGCGGAGTTGACCAACGTCGATGTCGAAATTCTGACTCGAGCAGAAGTGAATGCCGTCGAAGAACATCGCTGGGTGGTGGATACCCCACTGGGGCAAATATTCACCTTGGGCGTGTGGGTAGCTATGTTCGTAGGCGTAGCAATTGTGTATCAAGTTCTCTCCACCGACATTGCCAACATGATGGGAGAGTACGCCACACTCAAGGCCATGGGCTACAGCAACCGCTATCTTACCACGGTCGTTTTGCAGCAGTCGGTGCTTCTGGCAATTGTTGGCTACCTTCCCTCGCTAGTAATTTCCTACGGCTTGTATTGGTTCGTGGAACAACAATCAGGCATGCCGATGTACATGACCCCGGCGATCATGCTCAGTGTACTTCTTCTAGCGATTGCCATCTGTGTGATTTCCGGTATGGCTGCGTTGCGTAAATTGTACCAAGCCGACCCGGCAGATTTATTCTAACCATGCCTCAACATCGCAAAACACCTCTGGCTTGGAAGAACTTGACGCACGATTGGCGTCGGTTGGCGGTGGCGATTGCTGGGATTGCGTTCGCTGTGCTGCTGATGTTCACACAGGTTGGTTTCCAAAATGCGCTGTTCGACAGTCAGGCCAAATTGATCGACGAACTGCAGGGTGACATCTTTTTGATCAGCAAGGCCAAGTTTACTTTGGCCGCAGAAAAACGATTTCCCATCACCCGATTGCACCAAGCGGCGTCGTGCCCAGGAGTCTTGGGAGCTTACCCCGTTTACTCGGAGCTAACGACCTCTGTACTGCGGAAGATTGAACAAGGCATGGGGAACAAGGGATTTCCCATTCGCTCGATAGGATTTCAGCTCGACGACCCAATTTTCAAAGTGCCAAGTGTGAATGAGCAACTCACCAAGCTACACGCACCCAATGCTGCGATTATCGACAAAAAGAGTAAACGCAAGAAATTTGTGTTTGCCCGCGATGACGATACTCAGCTCGCCAAGAACAAGCTCGAATTGGCCAATAAACGGCTGAGTCTAGTCGGCACCTTTGAGCTAGGCACCGACTTCGCCCACGACGGCAACTTGGTCATGAGCGCGCAGAATTTTGCCAAGTATTTTCCACACCGCAAACGATTTGGCGATCCACTCAGTGTGATCGATATCGGAGTCGTCCATTTGAAGCCAGGTGCAGATCTCTCCGAAACGCACCAGATTCTCAAAAAGACGCTTACGAAAGACGTCGACGTATTGACTCGCACTCAGTTTCGCACTGCCGAGGTGGGATTCTGGGACAAGAGTACGCCCATTGGCACGATTTTTACCTTTGGCAAAATTATTGGCTTCATCGTCGGCATGGTTATTTGCTATCAGGTGATTTACTCAGATATCGCGGACCATTTGCCAGAATTCGCCACGCTAAAAGCGATGGGTTACCCCGCCGCCTATTTCGTGAGACTCATTGTCGTAGAAGCCCTGCTGCTCGCGGTAGTTGGATTCCTCCCTGGCACGATCGTGAGTCGCCTGTTGTATGGCTGGCTCGCCTCGCAAACAGGGCTGCTAATGACGATGACCTGGGATTGCCTGCTATTCGTTCTGATCGCGACGATTGCGATGTGCGTGGCCTCGGGACTCTTGGCTTTGCGAAAATTATTGGCAGCGGACCCGGCAAGTTTGTTCTGATTCATACCGCGGCAAATATCCAGCAACTACTCACTACTAACGAATGCCTACTAACGCTTAGTAACTCACCATGGTCTCACAAACTACTATCCCAGCCACAAGCGGTGCCTTCACCGATGGAATGCGTTTGCCCAAGACGGTGAGCGTGGCAAACCTCAACCACTTCTTCGGCGAAGGAGAACTGCGCAAACAGGCACTTCATCATAATTTCCTCGATGTGCGCCGAGGCGAAATAGTCATCATGACCGGGCCTTCCGGCTCGGGCAAGACAACCTTGTTGACTCTCATTGGCACTTTGCGAACCGTTCAAGAAGGTAGCCTGAGTGTTTTAGGCAACGAATTGCTGGGAGCAAGCACCGACCTGATAGTGCGCATTCGCCGCGAGATGGGGTTCATCTTTCAAGCGCACAACTTGTTTGAGTCGCTCACCGCTTACCAGAACGTCAACATGGCCGCCGAGCTGCAAGGGATTGATCCAATGATCGCGGACGGGCGAATCAAATCGCTGCTTACACGACTCGGACTGGGCGAGCGTATCCACTACAAACCCAATTCGCTCTCTGGCGGACAGAAGCAGCGCGTGGCGATCGCCCGAGGTTTGGTCCACAAGCCAAAGCTGATCCTTGCCGACGAACCAACCGCCGCGCTCGACGAAAAATCAGGCCGCGAGGTGGTCACGCTGTTTCAAGAGCTGGCCCGCGACGAGGGCTGCACAATCATCATGGTCACGCACGACAATCGCATTCTTGACGTAGCGGATCGCATTGTGAATATGGTCGATGGCCACATCAAATCCGACGTTGCCGTGCAAGAGACCTCAGTCATCTGCGAATTCCTCAAAGATTTCCCACTGTTCGCCGATCTCACTCCAAACACTTTGGCCGAAGTGGCCGACCAGATGATGGTCCACGAAGCCGACGAGGGTGACACCGTGTTGCGACAAGGCGACCCAGGCGATCTATTCTATCTGATTCGCAGCGGGTCGGTCGACGTGGTCATCGAAGAGAATACTCAGGAGAGGACGGTCGCGCAACTCAATCAGGGTCAATATTTCGGCGAAGCAGCGCTGATTACCGACGAACCGCGTAACGCTTCAATCATCGCTCGAGAAAAATGCGTCTTCTACTCACTAGGCAAATCTGACTTCCGCGCCGTACTGGAGCAGAGCGCTACATTCGAGCAGGAGCTAAGGCAAGCACTGTTCAATCGGCAGTAAAGTGTCGGGAAAATCCTCTGATGCCAGCCTCCGATTGGCTGCCGGCAATACACGCCTACTTCTCACACCGCACGCACGCTCCCTCGCAGCAGCCTTCCAGGCACAGCTTCGGCGAGTACCCACACTCGACAGCCAGGAGGCCTTGCGCTTCGCGCAGGGTAACCCAAGCGATTTTCAGCCCAACGACTTGTTCAATAAGTTTGGCTTGCGCGTCGAAGATGCGGGCGCGGGCATTGCTGATCTCGAAAATACTGATGTCGTCTATGTCGCGAGTATCTTCCAGTGCTTGCAAACGACCTTGCAACGTCTCAAGCAGTCTCTGGGCGGCCACGACTCGCTGCTGCTGCAAAACAATTTGGTAAGCCGCGTTTTTGATCTCAGCGGTCGCTCCCTGCTCGGTCTCTTCATAGAACATGGCAAGCTGCCGACAGCGGATAGGCAGTTCCGATTCGTTGCAGCGGAAACAGCGAGCCCAGTGGTAGATACCATCTTGAGGCTCGACGGTACCTACCGTTGATTCAGCGAACTTCAGAACTGCCCGAGCCACGGGTAGGGTGTTTCTTTCTAGTTGGCAGATAACAATACCCAAGCCACGCAAGTCGGTTCGCGTTGCCAGCCCCTCGGCTAGCTCAAATTCAACATCGACTGAAGACATGTCCGGCTGCCAATCAAGCTGCGGCCAATAAAACGTATTCTCGTCGAGCGGACACCCCATGAGTTTTTGCAACTGACCGTTGAGCTGTATACGCAGGAAATCGAGCTGGAGCTGTTGATCTTCCAATTCCGCCAGTTGACTGACAATTACGCTACGATCCACCTTTTCAGGTAGCTCGATACTTTTTGCTTGCAGCTTGTCAATGCGGTCGAGAGTGACCTGCGATTCGTTGAAGCCTAGCTGCAAGTAGTGCTTCTGCACTTCGAGGCCTGCCAGTTGGTAAAACGCCTTTAACGCACTTCCCGCTGCCTCGTTCCTCAAACCTGCGGCGTGGAGTGCCAACAAATCACGATCGAGACAATAGTTTTCACGGACGTTTTTGGAATCGCACTGAATGACGACTTTGGCCCAGTGACGTTCCAACTCGACAAGCTGGGCGCTGGTTAGGTTAGTCGCCGCGCGACATTGGCATGTCGAGGCATCAACCATTTCATAGACTTCGCTCGGTGACGGAAGAGCCACGGGCGATTCCATCGAAACCAGTTCGGCGAAATCTGGTAATTCGTTTGCTGGCACGGTCAGCTTATTCGCGCACGGCGCGCACGCCGTCCTTGGGACGCACCCGCCGGCAGGGCACTTGCAGCCGCCCAGAACGGCACTGAGCGGCATGATCGCGAGGATAGCAATAAACCGTAGTTGCATAATAATCGACATAAGTGGTCTGCGCGTGGTCTGCAGATACTTATCGAGTGCTGGATATGCTAGCCGAAGTAGTCGCCGCAGTAATTCCGCAGAAACCGCTGAGGCAAGCTGTAGCGGTCGTACTGCTCAGGCACGCTGGACGGCGAAAACGGCCAATGGCGTGCCCTTGCCCTTCACCGATTGCGGAGGCATCGGGGTTAGATGTAGTTCTAGCCCCGCGTGAATTTTGCATGCCTCGGTAATTAGAAGTTCGCAACCGAGTGGCTTGGTAAGAGCCTCCACACGTGCTGCGACGTTGACCGTGTCGCCGATCGCCGTGTACTCCTGCCTTCTAGGAGATCCAATGCTGCCGACGATTGCGGGGCCCGTGTTGATGCCGATGCCTATTCTTAACCCTGGCCAGCCTGCTTGCTCCAACTCTTCTGCCGATTCGTCTAGGCAAGCGAGCAACGCACGCCCCGCATCGATTGCCTGCTGCGCATGGTTGCCCGAAGTCGCTCCGACGCCAAAAAGGGCCATGAATCCATCACCCAAAAACTTGTTGACCATGCCGCCATGCGACTCGACCGTATCGACTGCCTCGCGGAAGAAAATATTGAGTACTGCAACGACTTCTTCTGGTGAGTGGTCGGAGGAGTGCGAGGTGAAATTTCGCACATCGACAAACATCGCACTGATGGTCTGCTCGCTGCCGACCAATCCACCGTCTTGGAGTAATATCTGTTGCGCCGCCTCGCGGCCCACATGGCGGCCGAAAGTCTCCTGCAGATGTTCCCGTTCTCGCAAGCCCTCGACCATGAGATTGAACCGCTCGATCAGTGGCCCAAACTCGTCAGCCCGCTGAAGATTAACACGCACGTTGAGATCATCTTCCGCCACTCGCATCGCCGCACGTCTGAGCAGTCGCACAGGCACTTCCACTAACCGTCCATACATCCAGAAGTTGACCAACCCAAACGCTATTACTGCCCCGGCAACCGCAATAGCAAACAGTCGATTGTCTTGTACCTCATCAGGGACCACAAGCAGCAAGACGAGCGAGACAACTGGGCTAATTACCGTGGAGACATAGAGCATCATCGCCCGTGGTTTCAAATTGAGCGGCACTCCGCCAGGCACCAACGCGGGATTGTCGCGACGAAAGAAGACCGGGAACAGTGCCTTTTGGCTCGCCATCTCGACAGCAAAAAAGGTTTGTGTGATCGCAATCGACGAGGCGATTACAAACGAGGTGACCAAGTGCCAAACGACCTCCGGGCGAAGTGACTCGGGCAGGACCCAGAGTGCCAGCGGGAAGGCAGGAATACAGGCCAGCCACCCCACCGCCGTGACCGCTAGAAACCACCAGGGTAAATTGATCACCCAGCGTTGCGATTGTCGCAGTCGGTCTGGGGCCACTTGCTGCCCTAGCAGAAGCGATTGGTGAATTGGCCTCAGCCACAACAGTGGCAAGACAAAACACAGGATAGCGATCGGGTAGACCACTAAATTGAAGACTTGCCAGCACGCTTCAAACCGCTGCTGCTGTACTGCGCTCAGCATCGGCTCGATCTGTTGACCGTTGTAGAGTATGTTAAAGACGCTGCCGAGCATGTTGGCAAGCACTGGTGAAATGCAAACCAACAGCAGCCCGTGTCGCTCAGCAAAACTCCAGTCACGAAGATTGACGGAGCGCGGGCGTGCGTCTGGCGTAGTACTATCCAGCGCATCAGCTCTAGGTTCCGCGACGCTTGCCAACTGAGACTCCCCCAAACTTTGCCCTAGCGAATTTTCTCGATAGCATCTCCTACCCGCAGCACGTCTCCATTATCGCACGAATCGATCCGCGTGTTTACGCCTAAGCGGTAGAAATGGTCGAAACGCTCGCGTGGAGACCAGTCGGGCAGCTCTGCCTCGCGCTTTCGCACAAAATCACGCGCGAATCCAGGCCACGCCTCCCCCTGCAAACTGTCGCGCGTCGGGACTACGCACCGTTCACAGACGCCCCGTCCTTGCCAAATGAGATCGCCCACTCGAAAGCGAAGCACGTTGTCCACTCCCGTGACAAGGCAGTCTTCCCAAAACGGCGGTGCGTTTGCCAATTCCAAATTGAAGCGAAAGCGACGTCGTACTTCCGCCAAATCCATACCTGGGAACCATTCCGTCACTGCCAACAGGGTCGCTGTGCTGACGAGGGTCGGTCCCGGCGACTCGCAATCGTCGGGGAAACCACCGTCGGAGTTTTCGATGAGTCGACATTTCTTACCAAGAACTTCGCCACACCAGGATGCGAGGGCATCTTGCTCAGTGGCAATTTCGAAGCTGCGTTCTTGGCCGGCAAAACTGAGCGATACACCATGCAGGTCATCGCTGTATTTTGCGCGAATGGCGTGAATTTCGGCGCAGCTCTTACCGTTGATATATTTCCCCCAACTATCTACCAAAGCGTACCGTCGATCGTTCGCCAAACCTCCGTTGGAGAGGACCTCACACGAAGACAGTTGGTGACCGTCAAACGATTTGATGGGGTACACGGTAATGCGATCGAGCGTCGGCATTGGTTTCGCTATCAAGGGGCAAACTTAAAAACTTCCGCTAGCAATGCCTCAGAGTCGGTGAGGTTTTCGACTAACAAATCGGGTTGGCAAACCGCTAGCTCATCGAGCGTGTGACTACCTGTTGCCACGGCAACGACATAGGCGTCGATCGCACGGCCACACTGTACATCGGCTGGGGTATCTCCGATGACCATCGTGCCGCAAATCTTGTCACTGTGCGTCTCATACACATACGCTTCCGCAGCTTGCTTTGCGTCGGCAGCGATATCGTCACGGTTGGTCCGGTTATCTCCATAGCCCCCAAACGCGAACCGGTCAGCTAACCCATAGTGCTCCGTTTTTGCCTTCGCACCAAACTCCGTATTGCCTGTAAGCAGGCCAATCACAGTTGTTTTGCTCTCACCCAAGGTGTCGAGCAGTTGAAGAACGCCAGGAAGAAGCTGCCCCTTGCACAAGGAAAGCACTCGACCAAGCCGCTGCTGGTATTCGGCAAAGAACTTCTCCCAATTCTCTTCCGAGACACCAATACCGCCGCACTGCATAATTTCTTCGACAATCGCTCGATCACTGCGGCCTGCGAAGGGTATATCTTTCGGCATCTCGTCGAGTCCAAAGATCTCGCGAAAGATTTCGGCAAACGCCGAGTGCCCAGACCCGCCGGTATGCAGAAGTGTGCCATCAATGTCGAAAAGTACGGCGTACATCTTTGCCCTTGGATTTGAGACAAAATCGCAGAAGAGAAGATTGTAGACTTTTCAGACGACACTGGCGAGGCAAGTGCACGAGATTACCGCAAAGGCGGCTCGCCTCGCAATTTGCGTTCACGATTCACCGCGACCAAGGCTGTGGGTTCGACTTTTAGAAGCTTCACCAACTGTGAAGCAGTGATGCCGAGTCTCCGCGCAGCAGGGGGAATCAGATACTTCTCTGCTGCCAAATTATCCAGTCCCTCAGCCAGCAGCGATGGAAAGTCCTCATGATTGCGACTCACCGAGATTCGTCTGCCGCGAATCCGGTGCTGCCACAGTTCACTTGGGTGCGTAGAGGGTTCATGGCGAACCTGTACCGCGAGCTTCATTCGCAAACGAGCTATCGCTTGGTTGCGATTTTGCCCCTGGCTGCGTCGCTCACTTGCTTCGCCACGGATTCCTGAAGGAACATGTTCGACCACAATGGCTGTTTCAACCTTATTGCGGTGCTGACCTCCTGGTCCCGAAGCGCGTGTGCGCTTGATTTCGCACTCAGCGAGTAGACGTTCGACAGAATATTGAGCGGGGTGACTCACGACTCAGCGCCAGAGGTCGTCGTTGGCGAAAGGATTGCCCGTTGGACCTTGGGGCTTGGGTAAAATTTTGAGTATCTGCTCAGCAAGTCGCAAATCGTCACGCGTAGTGATCTTGATATTGAGTGGCGAGCCGGGCACGACCATTACCTGCTCGCCTAGGGACTCAACTAACATCGCATCGTCCGTCGCCGGTGTATCGCTGCGTGCTGCGTAAGCCCTCAACAATAGATCTCGTCGAAAGACTTGCGGTGTTTGAGCCGCCCATAAGCTCTGGCGGTCTACCGTCGTTTCGATTTTTTTGTTCTTCTCGTCGACTCGTTTTAGCGTTGCTGACACTGGCTCAGCAAGAATGGCCGCGCCATTGTGGAATGCAGCCTCAAAAACCGCATCTAGCCACTTTTCCGAAAGGCATGGCCGCGCGGCATCGTGGACTGCGACTAAATCCACATCTCCGCGAACTCTCGTCAACGCATTGGCGATGGAATCGGTGCGTTCGGCTCCGCCCTGGCAAACCTCGACATCAAGAATGGCAAGATTCGCGCCAAACTTGCGTTGAAATTCTTCACGATCCTGCTCTGAGATCACAACAATCACTTGCCTAACATCAGCATGGCTGAGAAATTTTTCCGCCGAATGCAGCCAGACCGCTTTGCCACTCAGTGGCGCGAATGGCTTCTTGTAGTTCTTGTCCCGGAAGCGTCGGCTTGCGCCTGCGGCTGGGAGGATTACGGAAACAGAAGGCATGGAGAATTCCAGACAGGGTCAAGTCGTACAGCTTGAGGTCCAAGTGAGTTACCGATCATTCCAATTATGAGGGTGCGCTCCGTCACAAGTCCCACAACCCGAACAGAGCGGCTAGCAATTGCTGTACTCGCAACGTCAGTTATAGCGATTCACACTCGCGAATTGTAGGCATCCTACCTCGTTCTCCACGTCCGCTTATACCGTCCGTATCGGTTGCTATTTTCCAATTGGTAATGCGGATTCCTTACCCACTGCAAGCACATGAGCTGCCTATAAGCCGATAAGCTGTTTCATGGGCATCTCATTAGAAACGGATGAGGCCCTTGACCCAGGCGGATAGATTCCTCAGCAGAATCGGCTTTGTATTTCACGAGCCAACACTCCTGCCGCTTGTTAGTTTCAATTGCCCACGGGGGCGGCAGTGATGTCCCGTTTAAATCGATTTGCTGTAGCCGTTATCTCAGGGCTTAGTCTTGCGCCTGCTGGACTAGCTTCGCAGCAGTTGGTCCAACCCAAGTCAGTTCTACCCTGGGCCGTATCGACTGGTGAACGGGCAAAGTCGGTTTCGCCCAGACTGAGTTCGCCTGAAACGCTGCCTCTGAGCAAGGCCTCTCCCCCGTGGCTGCTCGCACCGAATCGCAACCCTGATCAAGGGACATTCACTGGCTCACACTATCCTATGGTAGAAACCAATCATTTTGCCTCATTGGGTCAACTGGACTACTGCGCGTTAAACTCGAAAAAACCGGCGAGCCCTAAGACTGATGCCGGAGCTAAGGTTTCCGTAGGCATAGCCGCAAGAGCTAACAAAAGAGGCCAGCCCTCCGGCTTTCTGCAGAGGATAGGCATTTCACCAGCCGCTACCAAGTGAACTGACCAAGCCACATCAGAATTATGCTCAACTGGCATGTGCTGCGACGGGCTTAACTCTCTCTATTGAGCCATCTATTCTGGCTACGCAAGATTGTTTGCGTAAATTCTTTACGCTCGCCATTGACAGGGGAATTAAAAAGCTGATAATTGCGTCAAATAATTGATGATACTGAGTCTCGTTAACATCGCCTCCTGCAACCACTTGGATTGGCTGTAAACAGCCTGAAAAAGGAACCTACTCCCATGCTAGCCAAGCGAACCCTACCCTCTAAAGCTGGTTTCACTTTGGTTGAGCTTCTCGTGGTAATCGCGATCATTGGCGTGCTGGTAGCCTTGTTGCTACCCGCGGTGCAGGCCGCGAGGGAAGCAGCTCGTCGAATGAGCTGTGCAAACAACCTACGCCAAATCGGCTTAGCGATGCAAAACTACGAGAGCGCCAACAAGAGGTTTCCACCAAGTTTGTTCATTGGCGAGAACCAGTACCGATGGTCGGCTCAGGCTAGAATTCTGCCTTACATCGAACAGAGTGCTGTAGAC
Source organism: Bythopirellula sp. (assembly GCA_965230685.1). Classification (GTDB taxonomy): domain Bacteria; phylum Planctomycetota; class Planctomycetia; order Pirellulales; family Lacipirellulaceae; genus Bythopirellula. Next base: position 4,053,734 of record CBDDLO010000002.1, on the reverse strand, counting down.
AGCGGATTTAGCTTCAATCAAGACTATCACGATGTGATGCTCAACGGTGAACTGCTCAAATCACTCCGCATTCCGACGTACATCTGCCCCGACGAAGTGCGGGACGAGGTGCGCACCACAGACGACGGAACTCCCAGGGACTACTTGTTGAACTATGGCGTCAACAATGGTGTTTGGATGGTCTACGATCCCCAAACACGCACAGGCGGCTCGGGAGCATTTTTCCCCAACGCTGGTCTGGGAACTCGAAATTTCTCCGACGGTTTGTCCAACACGCTCATGCTGGCAGAAGTTAAGGGGTGGCAGCCTTACCTTCGCGACGTCGGCGGTGCCCCACCGATTCCGAACGATTCCACCATGGTGAGTAGCCTAGGTGGAAGTTTCAAAAAGAATTCTGGCCACACCGAATGGATTGATGGGCGAGTTCATCAGTCGGGGTTCACCGCAACCTTTGCCCCGAATACAACCGTTGAGCACTCGGGCGATGGCATCACCTACGATGTCGATTTCAATAGCCATCGCGTCGTTGGCTGGAGCGAAAGCAATCCTACGGCCTATCTCGAGGAAACCGACGTCACCTACGCTGCGGTCACCGCCCGAAGTTACCACAGCGGGAACTTGGTGAACGTCGCGAAAATGGATGGGTCAGTGGATTCGATCATCGGTGACATCGATCTGACCATCTGGCGGGCCATGGCTACGCGCGACGGCGGTGAACTCGCGACAAGCGGCAACTGAGCTCATCTCCTTTCATATTTGCCTACACCGGTGCGTCTCGCAGAGCATCTCTCGAAGCCGTTGCTCTATCGGCGAGATTTGCACAAATTTACGCTCTACTGTGCTGCGCTTGTGTTACAATCTGCCTCTGCCAGAGCCAGAGTATTGAGACTACTGGGTAAATTACGAATTTCATGTACGGGAGTGGGCCTCCTATCGAGCAGAAGATGCTCGTGTACTGAAAGAGTCTTTGATGAACGGATGGAAAGTTCTCCTCGCGTTGGGATTGCTTGCGTTGGGACTAGTCGCAATCTGTCCCCCCACTTTCGCTCAAGAGGACACAGCATCCTCTGAGTCGGCAGCCGCAGATGACACTCCGACCGACCAGTCGGACGTTGCTGAACATGTTTCGGTAAACGACGTCACCGATGATTCGGCAATTCAATCTCGACTTGATGAGATTCTTCAAGCAACGGGATGGTTTGACGACGTAAGCGTCGAAGTTCGCGAGAGTGTTACCTTCCTTGAAGGAAGCACCCTAAAAGAAGACCACCGCGAGTGGGCCGGTTCGCTAGTGCGAAATACCGAGGGTGTTGCCGCCGTAGTTAATCGTATTCAGGTCAAGAAAGAGGTCGATGTTGCCAACACGCTTAAAGTCGTCAAGACGAGCGTGGAGACTTTGTGGACAGATTTTCTTTACCGATTGCCTTTGATTGTTGCTGGTATCGTCGTGCTGATTGGTACCAGCTTGGTAAGCCGATTGGCAAACGCGATTGGTGCGCGCACGATTCAAAGGAGTGGCATGCGGACCAGCCTGCAAGACCTCATTCTACAGCTGCTCACGATCGCTATTTGGCTGGTGGGTCTCTTGATCGCTGCGATCATCATGTTTCCAGGAATGACGCCATCGAAAGCACTTGCCGTATTGGGTTTGGGCTCCGTTGCGGTCGGTTTTGCATTCAAAGACATCTTTGAGAACTTCTTCGCTGGTATACTCATTCTCTGGAAATATCCGTTCGACAAGGGAGACTTTATTGAGTGCGACACGATCAATGGGAAGATCGAAGACATCACGATTCGCAATACGATGATCCGCCAAGTTGATGGCCAGCTAGTCGTTGCCCCTAACGCAATGTTGTTCAAGAACGCGGTTGACGTACTCACAAGCAGGCCCTCTCGTCGAACGACAGTCCTGTGCGGTGTAGCCTACGACACTGATCTTGACGAAGCGCGCAAAGTACTAACCACGGCCGTCAACACCTGCTCAACAGTGAGCTTTGACTTGCCGGTTGAAATTTTCGCCCAAGAGTTCGCAGACTCCAGCATCAACTTTGAAATCACATGGTGGACTGGTTCAACCCCACTGCAAATTCGTGAGTCACGAGACGAAGTCGTGCGCAAAGTCAAACAGTCGCTAGATAAGGCGGGGATCGAAATTCCCTTCCCTCAACGTACGCACTGGTTCCCGGAACCGCTGCGAACGAAAGCCAATAGCTCGGCATCGAGTGATTAGTTTCGCTGCAGACCAACTTTTCTACTGACATCGCCGATTTTCCTGGGGGGAGTGCCGTGTGAAACTTTCTTGGTTCGTTTTTTTTCTGCCTTTCGTGTTTGCCACTGCCTGCTCTGGACAACCTCCCTTAGAAGCTGAGGATCCTACAGAGGAATCGGCTCCCGAAGTTCCTAGCGAAGTGGATGTAAAACCACTCACAGAAGACACAGACATTGCCTCTCGGTTGACTGAAATCCTTCAAGCGACCGAGTGGTTTATTGCGCCCCAAGTGGAAGTGGATGAGGGAGTTGTCTTTCTACGCGGGAGGGTCGACAACGAGCAACATCGGGAATGGGCTGCTCGCTTGGCTGGAAAAACGAAGGACGTTGTTGCCGTAGTCAATCGGCTCGTCCTTGTTGAAAAACCGCTTTGGGATATGACACCAGCATGGAACGAAGTCAAAGAACTCACAGCAGCGACGGTGAGAAACATTCCTCTAATACTCGTTGGCAGTGCCTTGCTGGCAGCCACTTGGTTGGCCACGAAGTGGTCGATGTTTGCTGCTCGGACTCTGTTTGGAAAGAGGCTCAAGAGTCCGCTGCTCCGAGATGTCGCATCGAGAGCAGTGGCAATCCCGGTCTTCTTGCTTGGTCTTTATTTGATTCTAAAAATCTCGGGACTGACTCGATTGGCAATGACCGTGTTGGGGGGAACAGGCTTGTTGGGCCTAGTTGTTGGATTCGCTTTTCGTGACATTGCAGAAAATTTTCTGGCGAGCATCTTGATTAGTATGCAACACCCCTTCGCCAAAGGCGACATGATCAAAGTGGCAGGTCACGAAGGGTTTGTTCAGAGCGTTAACACGCGTTCCACACTACTGATGACGCTAGATGGAAACCATGTGCAAATCCCAAACTCAACCATCTACAAGGAAACCATCACCAATTTCTCCGCTAATCCTAATGCCCGCTTCGACTTCACAGTGGGTATCGGGTACGACGACTCCATCTCCAAAGCGCAGCAGATCGCCTTGACGGTACTCCACGAACACCCCGCGGTTGTCGACGACCCGGAACCCTTAGTTCTGGTGGAGGGGCTTGGAGCATCGACCATCAACATGCGCATCTACTTTTGGGTCGACATGGAGAAATATAGCAGTATGAAGGTGCGTTCGGCCGTGATTCGTCAAGTGAAGTCTGCCTTCGAGCAAGCAGGAATCTCGATGCCTGACGAAGCTCGTGAAGTCGTCTTCCCTGCGGGAGTACCTGTGCAAATGTTGGAGGCGGGGATTTCCAATCAAGACTCTGTCCAACAGAAGATGACGACCAATGACGAGGAAGATTCCGTGTCGAATTCCGCCGAAGGCTATCTTTCCAGTGAAGCGGCCGACATCAAACAACAAGCGAAAATGTCTCGCTCCCCTGAAGCAGGCCATGATCTTCTTGACGAGGAGTAAGTTTCGTCGATGAAAACCTATCTACTACATCTGTGGGATACTGTCCGATCAAGCTACTGGTTTATTCCCTCGTTGCTTGCCACTACTGCCTTGCTTCTCTCGTTTGGCTTGCCACATATTGACGAACTAGTGGCTGAGTCGGGAGTAGAGCTGCCAGAGTGGATTCTCACGACAACAGACACGGCCAGAGCAACGCTTTCTGCGATGGCTGGTGCAATGATCGCCGTCACGGGTACCGTCTTCTCAATTACCATAGTGACACTCTCACTAACCTCGCAACAATTTGGCCCGCGGCTGCTGCGAAGGTTTATGTACGACCTTACTACGCAGATCACACTCGGTGTTTTCATCTCCACGGGGTTCTATTGCCTGCTCCTTTTGCGAGTTGTTGAGAGTCGCGAAGATGGAATCATCGCGCCGCACTTGTCGGTACTCCTAGCGATTGGATTTGCCATACTCAGCATGGCCATGTTGATCATGTTCATCCACCATGTGGCAATATTGATTCAAGCACCCAACGTAGTGGCGGCGGTGGCTGAAGACTTGGATGACGCGATCGTTCGACTATTTCCAGAACGGATTGGCGATCCTCTCGAAGAAGACGTCTCAAGCTTGAGCGATGCCGAAGAGCAAGAAGCTGGTTTGCAGGGCGAATCCACGCGAATTCTCATGACCAAAGAGGGGTACATCCAAGCCATCGCCACGGAAAGCTTGATGGCATGCTCTCAATCAAACGATATTGTGCTGAAGCTAATTCCCAGACCTGGCGACTTCGTAGCGGTTGACTCGCCGTTGGCGGAAGTATGGTTCGTCGAGGGCGAGCCATGGAAATCTATCTCCGTCGAAGACTTGACTGCAACACTGAATGAAGAAGTCATCCTTGGTGTTCGCCGAACGCCTCGACAAGACGTGGAGTGTGCGGTCAATGAGTTAGTGGAGGTCGCGGTGCGAGCGCTCTCGCCCGGAATCAACGATCCCTTCACGGCAAACAACTGTATCGACCGGCTCGGTGCCGCCCTTGGTCGTTTGGCTGAACGGCGACCTCTCACTCCACTACGTTGCGACGACCAGGGCCAGTTACGAATCGTTGCACGCCCCGAGAGTTTCACGCAGGTGCTTGGTACGTCTTTTCATTTGATTCGTCAGAACAGCCAAGACAAAGTAGGCGTGACTATACGATTGCTGGAAGCACTCCGCTCCGTCGCACGGCATGTCAAACAGACTGAGGACCGTGAAGCTGTCAAATTACACGCGGAGATGGTAGCCCGGCACACTGAGAACTTCGTAGAAGAAAGTGACATCGACGCGGTTCATCAGGAATTCGAGCGCGTGATGCAAACCCTATCAAGCAATTCCTCGTGCCCAAGCTGAGTCACACTGGGTTCTCAATAGTCAACACATCGCTCGCCAGATTGAGGAGAGGGAGCAAGCTCTTACAATTCGTCGACTCTATTGAAACCGCAGGAGTGCGTATTTTTTCTTGCCGCTGCGAAGTACGAGAACTGTCTCACTGGCCAGATGTTCGGCCGTGAGGTGGGTATCAATCCCTTCGACACGGCGATTGTTGATGTACGCCCCGCCCTGCCCCACAGTGCGCCGCGCGTCGCCTTTGCTTTTCGCCAAACCGGACTCAACCAGGGCGTCGATGATCGACAAGTTCTTCTCACCGAGTCGAGCCCGGTCGATCTCCATACTAGGCACGTCTGTGAATATCTGTTCGATCTGCTGATCATTCAGCGCATTGATCTCGGCACCGAAAAATATTTCTGTGGCTTTTTGTGCTACGCTTAATCCTTCGTCTCCATGGACCAACTTGGTGATCTCCTCGGCCAACCGTCTTTGACTTTCTCGTCGACCTGGATCGGCTTCGCGCGCCGTGTCCAACGCTTCAATTTCAGCGCGATCGAGTTCCGTCAACCTCCGTAGGCACCTACCTGCATCCGTATCGTCGACATTGATCCAGAATTGGTAGAATTCATAGGGGCTGGTCCTCTCAGCGGAGAGCCAAACAGCGCCACTCTCGGTCTTACCCATTTTGGTGCCATCGCTTTTGGTTAGCAGTGGCCAAGTAATGCCGTATAATTGAGGCCGCCCCATTCGACGAGCCAGGTCAATGCCCGCTGTGATGTTTCCCCATTGGTCGCTACCCCCCGCTTGCAGCTCGCATTCAAACTGGTCGTAGAGATGCACGAAATCGTACGCCTGCAGCAACATGTAGCTGAATTCCGTGTAGCTCATCCCACCGCTTTTGTTCTCGTCGCTTCCGGCGCGCCCGAGCCGACTCTTCACAGAGTCCTTGGCGAGCATGACGTTCACGGGGAAGTTTTTCCCAATATCGCGCAAGAACTGCAGGTAGGACCAGTTGCCTGTCCAATCGAAATTGTTCACCAACTCTGCTGAGCAGCTGACCGCGTCGAAATCGACAAAGCGGCGCATCTGCTCGCCCATGCCGAGGATGTTGCGCTCCAGGTCTTCTTTTGAGAGTAAATTCCGTTCGTCGCTCTTGCCACTGGGATCGCCAATCATGCCGGTAGCCCCGCCTACCACTGCAATAGGCTTGTGTCCCGCCCGCTGAAAACGTCGCAGCATCAGCAAACCCATCAAACTACCAACATGCAAGCTATCGGCAGTGGGATCGAAGCCGACATAAAGCGTACGTGGCTTCTCGTCGAGCCACGCCTCGATCGCGTCGTCATTCGTCGTTTGGTGGACCAGCCCGCGCCAGCGGAGATCAGCAAAAAAAGACATGGGTGCCTACCGCAAATTAGCGTTTGTTGATAGTGATGCCCGGCCAATCGTCGGTGCGGAACGGTGTTAACGGCAAACCGACGCCATCAAACATATTGCAGATAGGATTGTCCGCCCATGCATAGCGCACTGCTACTGGATCAGCCACCTTGTTGCTGGAGACACGAATGCGGTTTCCTTCGACGATCTCTGCTTCCGCGTTCACAAACTTTTTGTCTGCACCCGCGATGGTGAACCCAACCAGTTCTTTCTTGTCGAATGGCCGCCAGCCTTCATGCAAGTGGCTGAATGACAAGACAATAGCACTGCCTTGCCTCTCCATAGTTTGATAGGCCGGGCTGTGGCAAGCGACGTCCAGGCCATACTGTTTGGCAAGTGCCCAGCGCGCTAGCCGCTGACCCACGATGGACTTGTTGCGGGGATGAATATCGTTACCTTCTCCCACGTCGATGATCACCGCTTCGCCCGTGTTGGGGAGTTTCTCCATGGTCATGGTTTGCGCTTCGCGAAGTTCCGCCCAGTCACTTTCGGTTGGCTCGGATTTCTCCGCTCGGAAGTCTGCCAATTGGACCCAGTAGAATGGGAAATTGCCTTGCCCCCATTCGTCACGCCAGTTTGCGATCATCATCGGGAATAAATCGCGGTACTGATAGGCGCGGCTTGCGTTGGACTCCCCCTGGTACCAAATGGCGCCCCGGATCCCATACCCCAAGTGCGACTTGAGTACTCCGTTGTAGATATTCGCGGGGCGTTGATTGCCGCGCAGCCGAGCTTCAACTTGTTGGAGTTTCTTCTTGTCTTCATCTGACAAATCTGCTTGCGCGGCCAATTTGTCCCGTAGGGCAACCGATTCTTTCCAACGATTTAGCGTCGCTTGATAATCCTCATCGGCCTCCAACAAATCTCGATTGATCCAAGCGTCGACTGCCGAGCCGCCCCAGGCATTATTGATTAACCCAATCGGCACACCGAGCGTATCGTAGAGTTGGCGGCCAAAGAAGTATCCAACCGCTGAAAAATTACCGACTGACTCGGGTGAACAGACCATCCAAGCAGCGTTCTCGTGAGACCAAACTGGCTGCTGCCGACCCACGTTTGGGAAATTAACCATGCGAATCTTCGGCGTCTTAGCACCAGCCTTCACTAGGTCAGCATCATAGTTTCTGTTGACTGGCCACTCCATATTCGATTGGCCCGAACAAATCCAAACTTCGCCGACAAGCACATCACTAATGGTAATTTCATTGCCGCCTGAAATGACGAGCTCGTGAGGCCCCCCTGCGGGAAGTGGTTCGATCAGGACACTCCAAAGTCCGCTGGCGTCAGCGGTGGTGTTCTTCGATTGCTGCGCGATACTCACGGAAACACTTTCGCCAGGGTTCGCTTTACCCCACACTTTGTTTTGCTGTCCGCGCTGCAGCACCATATGGTCTGAGAAAATGTTCGGAACACTTATCTCCGCCCCACAAACAGCCGGCATGAGAAAAGAACAGGCAACTAAGGAGAGTAGCAGCTTAGGGTTGAATTTTGTCATTTCTCGGATACCTCTGTTATGATTTGTGCGATCTACAAACTTTTCGAGTGAACAAAGTTTCGACTTACTCCACACCGATTGGAGCCGAAGAGCTACTCAAAACGCTCCACTCGAAGTAACTGGGCCGCGTCATTCTTTCAGTTAATAATCAATCTCGGCAGTGTATCGGACAGTACAGCCGAAATCCAGAGTGCTCCTCGAGAACGAACCTCTGGCAGCTTCCATGTGCTTTTCACACCATTCCCAGCTGGTTCTGAATTTGTTCCAATGGCACGCCTTTGGTTTCGGGGACCATGAGCTTGACCCACAACAGCTGTAGCACCATCATTCCACAGAAAAGCAAGAACACGTAACCCGGTGCGAAGGCCGAAATCATCCAAGGAAACACCGCCGTAAGCAGCGCTGCGAAAATCCAGTGCGTGAAACACCCTAGCGCTTGGCCTGCCGCTCTTGTACGATTTGGAAATATTTCCGAAATAAATACCCAGATGACGGCGCCCTGGCCAATGGCATGAGCGGCAATGAATGCAAAAATGCAAAGCATGACGACCGTGCCACCCGAGCCGGCCAGATCCGAGGCCTGCTCAAGCGCCTTCTCAGCTGCAGCAGTCAACGCTTCGGAGGTTGCATTGTCTGAGATCTCTACGCTGATTCCCTGAAATGATTCTTCGGACGTTGCCTCGATCAGTTTTTTCCGTGCTGTTTCGAGTTCTTCCGCGAAACGGAGATTGTCTGCTTCGTTCTGGACTGGCAGCTGCTCCGCCTTTTGCAAGTTTTCTACAGCCGAGGTGAGGGACATCGCCGAATTGGCAACTTTGAACTGAGGTGCGTAAGTAAAGAACGTCCAAGCGCAGAGCCCTAGCGATGCGATATATCCGACCGAACCAATGTAAAGCAAGGTCCGTCGCCCAAGCCGGTCTATGAGATAAAGCCCTACCAACGTGAAAAGGAGATTGGTAACTCCGATGCCAATCGAGTTCAGTAAAGCGGCTTCCTCGCCCAGACCGGCCAGCTTAAAAATCCGCGGCGCGAAGTAAAGAATCGCATTGATCCCCGAGAGCTGATTGAAAAAGGCCACGAAAAAAGCCAACAGCACAGGGATGCGCAATTGGTTTGACCAAAGGCTGGCGGCCGATTCGGTGACTTCTGTACTGGCAGCGATTTCGTCCGCCTTGGCAGCGATTTCGTCCTCAGTTGCCTCGGCATCAATCATACGCAGCACCCGGATCCCGGCGTCGCGATCTTTGCGTTTGCCAATCAGCCAGCGTGGACTCTCAGGCAACGAAAAGCAAAACAGGGTGTAGACCAGCGCGGGAACCGCCTCAATTCCTAACATCCATCGCCATGCATCCACGGACACGAACCTGTTGATCAGCCAGTTGGACAAGAAAGCAACAAGAATGCCAAAGACGATATTGAGCTGGAACAAGCCGGCGAGTCGCCCGCGCCGCTCAGGGGGCGCAATTTCTGAGATGTAAAGCGGCGCGGTAACCGTGGAGATGCCAACACCTAGCCCGCCTATAAAGCGGGCAATCATGAATCCGTTGACATCGCTAGCCAATCCGGACCAAACAGCAGAGACAAAGTAGAGTACGCCAATCGAAAGCAACGTGAGCTTCCGGCCAAACTTGTCCGTCGGCCAGCCTCCGACGAAGGAGCCCAAAACGGTGCCCCACAGTGCCATGCTCATCGCCAATCCATGTTGCCCTGCACCGAGTCCCCACAAAGCTTGAATCGTTTCTTCAGCCCCAGAAATGACGACCGTGTCGAAGCCAAAAAGAAATCCCGCAAGTGCGGAGGTAAGCGACCAGAAGAAGACTCGATTGCTCATTGAAACGTTCCCCAATTTGCTAAGACGCGAGCTCAATCAAGTCGTGAGACTCGCAACTTGACTAAGTAATTCCGGAGGCAGTCGTGGAGTGGCACCCGATTGCGAAGCCACAAATGCTCCCATGCGGTTCGCCAGCAGAAGTGTTTTAGCAGGAGTCCACTGATTTAACAGGCCAAACAGCAAGCCCGCGGCACAAGCGTCTCCCGCCCCTACATTGTCTGCGTTCTCACCGCGGTCAAGAGCAACGGAATCGCTTTCGTGTATCCTGCCACCTTGGTAAAGCAGAGTGCCCTGCTGTCCACGAGTAACAGCAACACAACGGAGTTGAAAAGTTTCGATCATCCGATAGATGGTCTGATCATATTCCCCGTTGCAGCCCAATGAATCAGGCAGAAGTTGAGCAATTTGTGCCAATTCACTCTGGTTCAGCTTCACCACATCAGCGACTTCGAGGCACGAGAAGAGCAATTCGGAAGTGAAGTAGCTTTGTCGCAAATTCACATCGAAGAATCGAATGGCGTTGCTCGCGTGGCCGAGGAAACGCTGAATTGTCGCCCTACTCTGTTCGCTACGTTGCGCGAGTGTACCGAAACTAACCGCGTTACAATTTCTCGCTAGTCGTTCGAGTGCCTCCACATTTTCGAGGTGGTCCCAAGCAACTTTTTCTACGATCTCGTAAGTAGGTTCGCCATCGGCGTTCAGTTCTACGTGAACCGTTCCAGTAGGCCATCGCGAATCAACTTGAACGAACTCCGTCGCTAAACCGCGCTCATCGAGTTCGTTCAATAACTGCTGGCCCAAATCGTCGTTGCCGACACGGCTCACAACCACGCCCCTGCCACTCGAAGTCGCTAACAGTTGATGGATATGGACGGTGAGGTTCACCGGTGCACCGCCCAAGACTTGGCGATCAGCAAAACAATCGAATAAGACTTCACCGATGCCGACAGCTACCGGAGCCGCCGAGCTATCTGTGGAGTCTGTCATAAGAAATTAGCTCGCCTGGGAGAGTTCGAAGCTCTGGCAATATCCTCGCACCGAGCAAGTTATCCAGCAGAGGCACGAATCCGTAGAACCCCCCCGTACAGATCCAACTCGCCGTAGCCGCGTCAACGAGCATTGCCGCCGCAGAGCATTGCCGCCGCAGAGCATTGCCGCCGTAGTGGAACAGTCCTAGCTCCGAGAGCGTAAACAGTCTGCCGTGCCCTAGCCTAACCTCGCTCCAAAGCGTACTTCACGAGCAAGAAACCACGCAAGAGGATGGTGTCGATTAAGGAAGAGACGAAGTGGGCGATGAGGGACTCGAACCCCCGACATCTTCGGTGTAAACGAAGCGCTCTAGCCAACTGAGCTAATCGCCCCTTGCAATGTGCTTATTGCAGCTAAGATAGTAGCTTGATAGGGCAAGCTGTGTCAATCCGGTCGCGAATTGTCAGGAGTGTGAATTGTTGAGTTGGGTGAGCGTTGTATTGCTGACAGTCCATCTATTAGCTGTCAATCTTGCTGCCGCGGGGCCATTGCTCGGCATTTGGCTAGGTCGAGCTGGTTTGCAAAGCGATCCACTCTGGGATCGAGTGGGGCGTAAACTAGCTTGGTGGTCTGTCGCTGCCATGCTAATGGGCATGCTCACGGGAGGTGCTCAATTTCTACTCCTTCCCTCGCCAGGATTGCAAGCGGCTCTCGCGCGACTGCCCAGTCGCGCGCTGTGGTTCGCTGGTCTCGAACTTGTATTTTCACTGGTTCTCTTATTGCTCTACGCTGGATGTTGGAACGCACTGCGCTCGCATCGCTGGTGGCATGCTTCTCTGGCGCTTTTATCGAGTAGCAATTTACTCTATCACTTTCCACCGTTGATGAGCGTACTGGGGATGCTGGCCAGCGACCCTCACTGGTCTAACGCGAGACAGCTCGACCGAGCAACCATGTTACCACTCATGATGCGTAGTGAAGTACTGGCGCTGACGACTCATTTTATCTTCGCCTCGGTCGCCGTCTCTGCCATGGCAGTGATTTTTTTGACCAGCAGAATTGGAAAAGAGAATTGGAAAGACTCGGCCGTGCCCTTGGCGCGGCGGGCGGCGTGGATCGCGCTCGCTGTCACGTTGTTGCAATTGCCAGTGGGTTTCTGGCTGCTAGTCGTTTTTCCCGTTGGCGCCCGCATGGCGATGATGGGCGGCAGCGCGCTGGCGAGCCTCTCATTGCTCTGCGCTCTGCTGCTCACCTACATGCTGCTGCAAAAGCTGCTGGCGATTGCGCTGGGCACCGCAGGCCCCATCCAGATGCGCTCGACGTGTTGGGTATTGATCACGCTAGTCCTTCTCATGACTTCGACACTGCAAACGAGTCGAAGCCATGAACGGCCGGCGGAGCCGCATGAAAAAAAAGCCGTGGAGAGCGAAGCTCCACGGCGCTTGTCAGTTCAATAAGTTCCCTAGCAGTACGCTACGGAGCTGGGCTAGTGCACTTACTTCTCGTCGTTACCCTCGGGCTCCTGCTTTACTTCCTCGAGCGGCCCGCCTGGCAACTTGCCAGCTTTAATCATCTCGCCGTAGGTTGGACTTTTTTCGTTAGACGGGTCGGTGTGCATCTTCTCCACCTTCTTTAGTGCTTCAACAATTTTTTCGGTGTCCTTTTTATCTTTCTTCTTGTCGAGCAATTTCGAGAGTTCTAAGCCGTATGGGTTGCGATTCTTTTTCTTTTTACCCTGATGGCAACAAAGACATTTTGCTTCCAATACCTTCTTCTCAAAATCAGATTCCTTGTCGTCTTTCTTATCAACGCCATAGAGCTTCATGAACTCGTCGCTAAATTGCTTGATAGCTTGCGCTGGCTGGGCAAGTCCACCCGCTGTTACGGTGGCTACGAATAAACTTAGAATCAACTTTTGCATCAATTTATCTCCTCGTTGCTCTCTGTACTCAGCGAACAAAAATAAGCCCACCTGCTAGAAATGCAGTGTGGCCTGAACATTAAGACATTAGTAGAACGCCGCACTATGGGCTTGTCAAGCAAGCCACAAAGCGTTCAAGTGGCCGCACTACTTATCCAAAAAGATTTTCTCTAAGTCCAATGTCCACTCGTCTTCGTTAGTCATTGATTCGTCTGCGATTGGGATCGCCTGAGGAAAATCGAGAAAAGAAGCTGGTGCCGGAGCTTGCACAGCAGCAGATTCCCAATCTTCTTGCGAGCCCCTCCCCGATTGAACATGCTCCGCTGTAACCTGGTTTGGAAATCTGCCAGGGCTCGTAATTGCGGTGGATAGCGGTTTCAAGACATCTAAGGGCGGAAGAACTTCATGTTTCTTTTTTTCCGTGACTGTCGTGGAGTGGGGGCGTCGTAAAGGAGGGAATTCCACTACATCAGCTGGGGCAACACTGCTAGCCATCCTCACTGCGGCCACTATTGACAACACGCACAACGGAATTGCCCAGGGCAGATGTCGATACCATGTTGCTACACTGGCCCTGGGCGAAGCAAGCTTCGTAGGAACCAATGGTGTGGGGGGCTGAAGACCTAGTTCTTGAAAGATCGCATGACAGCTGGCGACTACTTCGCCTGGATTTTGAGGTCGCTCTGACGGTGACTTTGCCAACATGCGACTCACTAACTGCGAAATCGACTCAGGAATCTCTGGTCGCAGGTGAGTCAGGTGCGCTGGGACCTGTTCCTGATGTTGCAACAACTTTTGCACCGCCGTGCCATCCGCAAACGGTGGGCGACCAGCGAGCATGTAGAAGAGTGTGCAACCAAGCGAGTAGATGTCACTACGCGTGTCGGCTTCGCGGGGGTCTCGCGCTTGTTCAGGCGAGATGTAGTCGAATGTGCCCAGGGTGACTCCGGTGTTTGTGAGATCCTTTTCTACGGCATCGACTTGTTGCAAGCGAGCCAAGCCCATATCGACAAGTTTGGCCTGTCCCTCGCGGTTGATCAGGATATTGGAGGGCTTGATATCTCGATGAACAACTTCTTTTTGCCATGCGTGCGCCAGAGCGTGGGCGATTTGGCAGGTGTAGCTGAGCGCATCGCCGACGGGAATGGGGCCGTGATTGACAACTAGATCACGAAGGTTCGCGCCGTCAATGTACTCAAAAACAATGTACGGCAGGCCACGATCGCGGCCCACGAAGTGAATGCGGGCGATATTGGGGTGATCGAGCCGGGCAGTCGACTGGGCTTCGACGAGAAAACGCCGCTGCAAGTCCTCACTGCTGATCGATTGCGAGGCGACTACCTTCACCGCGACAACTCGATCGAGCGTGGTATCGAGTGCCTTGAACACAGCGCCCATACCGCCGCCGCCGATGAACTCTTGCAGAAAAAAATGGCCCAGCAGCTGTCCCTTGAGGGTCACAGCCAACTCGCGCGGCGAAAGCCCCTGCGGAAAAACATCAGCAACAAGTGGCCCCGGTTCAGCGAGAACGGTAATTTCCTCGCCAACCTCTTCCGTAGCGAAACGGTGAGCGTCGGTATCCTCGGGGAATGACATCACGGGCTCTGGTGAAGAGAGAATTCGGCACTGCAGTTCTGTCTATTTTAGAAAGGGAAACTCACAGGGTCAATTTCTCGCCGCAAATCCGAGGTGCTTCGTGAAGCTGGCACGCCTCGAGCTACCACTCTGCTCGACTACCCCATGTGCTTCACCACTGCGTCGCCAAACTCGCTGCACTTGACCAAGGTAGCACCGTCCATTTGACGCTCGAAGTCGTAAGTAACGGTCTTTGCGCCGATTGCCCCGTTGATTCCAGCAATAATCAAGTCCGCCGCTTCGGTCCAACCTAGGTGACGAAACATCATCTCGCCCGAGAGGATCACAGACCCTGGATTGACTTTGTCTTGGTCAGCGTATTTGGGCGCAGTGCCGTGTGTGGCTTCGAAAATCGCGTGGCCTGTGTCGTAGTTGATGTTGCCACCAGGTGCGATACCTATGCCACCAACGCACGCTGCAAGTGCGTCGCTGATATAGTCGCCATTAAGGTTAAGTGTGGCGATCACTTCGTACTCTGCGGGCCGGGTGAGAATCTGCTGCAGCATCGCGTCGGCGATCACGTCTTTCACGAGAATCGACTTGCCGTTCTTCGGGGACTTGAATTCACACCAGGGACCCCCGTCAATTTCTTTCGCACCAAAGTCGTCCTTCGCGCACTGGTATCCCCAGTCGCGGAAAGCCCCTTCGGTAAATTTCATAATGTTGCCCTTGTGAACCAAGGTGACTGAGTCGCGCTCATTGTCGATTGCATACTGGATGGCCGCTTTGACGAGGCGCGACGTACCCTCTTGACTCACCGGCTTGATGCCAATGCCAACTGTGTCGGGAAAACGCACTTTGCTCCAGCGATCGGGAAAGGTTTGACTAAAGCCTTGTTTGAATTTCTCCAGATCTTCACTGCCTGCCTCGAATTCGATGCCTGCGTAGATGTCCTCGGAATTCTCGCGGAAGATTACCATGTCAGTCAGCTCGGGCTGCCTCACTGGCGAGGGGACACCTTGGAAATATTGCACGGGGCGCAGACATGTGTAGAGATCGAGAATTTGCCGCAAAGCCACATTTAGTGACCGAATCCCTCCACCGACGGGTGTTGTCAGCGGACCCTTGATGCCAACGAGCAACTCGCGAAAAGTATCGAGTGTTTCGTCGGGAAGCCAGCTGCCGGTCGTGTCGAATGCCTTCTGACCGGCAAGCACTTCGCGCCAGACGATTTGCCGATCGCCGCCGTACGCTTTTTTTACTGCAGCATCGAACACCGTTTGGCTAGCCCGCCAGATATCGGGCCCAATGCCATCGCCCTCGATGAAGGGAATAATTGGGTGGCTGGGAACTTGCAGAGACTCGCCCTGCTTGGTGATCGGTTGGCCGGAGGCGACTTCGGTCATGGGAAAGATCTCCTAGTATGTGGCTTCGTAACAATGGTCAGGGCTCAAGAAGCACACGGACATGCCGGGCCTCGATTAATTACTAAAGTAGCGATTCTCGACCGGGAACTGTCCTCGGTCAATAGTGAGCAGTAAGATGGCAAGACTCGGTCCTCGCAGGGGCTGTTTACCGCTCGCAACGGTTCGCCCTATACTCTACTCCACTACAATAACCTGCTTCATTCCTTCGTTTCCCGGAATTGCCATGCCTAGCCCCTCGAAGCACCATACCAATCGTCGTGATTTTCTTTCCACCACTGCGGCTACCACAGCCGGATTGTCACTAGGAACTCTCTCCATGCCCGAGCTTCAAGCCGACCACCACAAATCGCCACTGTTCAAAATTTCTGTTGCTGAATACTCGCTGCACCGCTTGATTGGGGCTGGCGAACTCGATCCTCGGGACTACGGTCCTTTCTGCAAGGAAAAGTTTGACGTCGATGGGGTCGAGTACTGGATGGGCCCATTCAATGACAAGGCCAAGGACAAGGCCTACATGGGCGAAATGCACCAAAAGTCTGTGGATGCGGGCGTCGAGGAGCTGCTAATCATGGTTGATATCCCTGACGGCAAGGGGTACCTGGGGAATCCTGACGAGGGCGGGCGAAAAGCGGCGGTCGAAGCCCATTACGAGTGGGTTGAAGCCGCCAAAGCCATGGGCTGCCACTCGATCCGCGTCAATGCCCACTCGGAAGGACCTCGTGAGGAACAATCTAAATTGGCAGCTGATGGGCTCCGACGTCTGTGCGAGTTTTCCGCTCCCCACGACATCAACATTCTCGTTGAGAACCACGGCGGTCTCTCCTCCGACGGCAGTTGGCTGGCGGGGGTGATGAAACGGGTTGACTTACCAAACTGCGGCACACTACCCGACTTCGGCAACTTCCGACTCGGAGACAATGAAGATGGAACGGAAAAGTGGTACGACAAGTACCAGGGAGTCGAAGAACTTATGCCCCACGCGAAAGCCGTCAGCGCCAAGAGCCACATTTTCGACGACAAAGGCAATGAAGCCGAAATCGACTATCTGAAAATGATGCAGATCGTGATCGATGCGGGTTACCACGGCTACGTGGGCATCGAATGGGAAGGGGGCGAGCCCAATGAGATTGAAGGCACGCTGCTGACCAAGCGGCTCCTGGAACGCGTTCGCGACCAGCTCGCCTCGGCTTAAGCCAAATTCGAAAAATTTTGCAAACACCGGCGGCCCTCTCAGAGGGCCGCCATTTTCGTGCGCTGCTCCGTGTTTTCCAGCATATACGACCCCTATGCTTGCATTTACCCTGTGGTGGACACTTGCGATTCCGGGAATTTACCGCTGCCCAAGAATTAGGCAGTGCGACAAATCAGCACCAATGCAGGGGCTGCCCGAAAATAGGCAGGCCCCACCAATCGACGTAAGTGCAAGCAGTGCAAGAACCTGCGTGATGCATTTGCCTGCTAGTAAATACTGGGGCAACACGGAGGCCGTTGTGGTGCTTCGAGACAACCACCAAGCTGTACGCGTAAGGAGACACGAATCGTGCTGACGCAACCTCAAGAAAAATACCGGGAAATTCTGACTGTCGCCGAAAACCTCTACCGCCAGGACCCCGACTGGGTGACCTTCTTTCGCGAAGTCGTAGGCATCGATGGTGCCGTCCGCAAGAGCTTCCCTTCTTTCAAAGAGCTTTCAGAGTTTGAGCAGAGCGAAGAGTTCGAAGCGATCCAAAAAATGCTGGTGAAGCTCCGCGAGAAACGGACTTCTTCGGACCCCGAGGCAGAACCCACCCGCGTGATCACCGTCCGACTACCGAAGAGCATGCACGAGTACCTGCGTACCGAGGCTCATGACATGCATACGAGCATGAACAAGCTGTGTATCTCGAAGTTGCTTCAGGTGATCGGCGAGGAGATGATTCCGAATGAGCGGACCGGTAGCAGTGGAAGTGCTTCTGCTAGCAAGCCGGCCTCATCAGCGAGTGCGACCCCAACGCCGACCCGGACCCAAACGCCGGTCGGAACTTCAACTCCGGTCGGCACTGCGGTCGGACAAACTCACCCGCACCTTCACCAACCACCAACCCAACAGCAGGTGGCTTCGCCGTTCAAGCCTACCCAACCCCGGTTTTAGACAACACTTGCTACGGGATGACAGCGTCAGCGGTCGCCCCCGCAAGGGGGCGGCCCTTTTCATGATGAACCATTTGCGGTGAATGGTGAGCTGCAAGTTTTTGGCACGTAGATTCTACTTGCTGCTGATCACCCAACAATTCGAGAATCCCAGATCAAAAATCCCAGAGAGGACCTGTAAGCCGGGTCTTGTCCGTCTCGGCGCACCGAGCCGCGGCAATCATTCCTCTAGGACGACAGTTGCCTGCCGCCTCAAGCGGTCTACCCGAGAGTCGTGGCGAGCCGGGCCGACTCTGCTCTCTGTTTGACCTTGCACCGAGTGGGGTTTACCTAGCCAAGCGAGTCACCCCGCCTGCTGGTGCGCTCTTACCGCACCATTTCACCATTGCCTGTGGGGCAATAGTCGTAAGGAGTTAGCCATAAGTCGTAAGGAAGAACATTTCCGCACTGCGGAACTGCACTGACGACTCATTAACTAACGGCTTACGACTACTACCCCCATCGGCTGTATCTTTTCTGTGGCACTTTCCCTAACCTCACGGCCGGTGGACGTTATCCACCACTCTGCCCTACGGTGCCCGGACTTTCCTCCCGTCATAGCACGAAGCCACGACCGGCGATCACCCGGTCCTCTTTGGGGTGATTTATTCTAGCAAGGTTTGGGGGACCGCGGCGAGGCGTAGCTCGCCGGCGACTGAAGAACGCCCTCCCTAGCCGGCGAGCTACGCCTCGCCGCGGAGAGAAAAGACTTGCAACACAAATGAACCTATGTACACTTACCCCTATCTGAAACCAGAGGTGCCCCCATGCCTTGCTATCTCTTCACCTACCACACCTACGGCAGTTGGCTACCCGACAAACAACAAGGTTTTGTCGTGCGAGACCAGGGGATTCAACCAACGGATGTTGCACTCGCCGATCATTACCGAGTGCGAATGACCGAATCCGAAGTGACCTTCCTCGAGAATCACCAGCAAACCGCAATCGACGCGGTCCTCGAAGCCGCGCGACACATCGGCTGTCGCGTTCATTCCGTTGCCACAGATGCCACGCACATCCACTTGCTCACCAGTTGGAGCGATCTCAAGAGCTGTAAACAAAAACGAAACAGCTTCAAGAAAAAGCTGACCATCGAACTAAAAGCGCGACATGAAGAGCGCACCTGGCTCTCGGATGGCGCTTCTCGCAAGCGCGTGAAAGACCGCGTGCATTTCGACCACTTGATGAATCGCTATTTGCCCCGTCATCGAGGTTGGAAGTGGGATGAACGACGCGGGGCCTATTTGTGACGGACCGCGGCGAGGCGTAGCTCGCCGGCTAGAGAGGGAGAACGCATTTCAATAGCCGGCGAGCTACGCCTCGCCGAGGTCAAATCGCTTTGGACGCTATCCATTGATCTCGGTTGCCTCGCACGATTGCTGTTAACATTGACCGGAAGTAGTACCGCATTTTTGTCCGCCACGAAAGGTTCCGCTCATGCACCGCTTCACTCTCGCGACGCTTTGCTTATGCAGCTTCGCCCCGATTTCAAGTGCCGCGGTATTCGAGCGAGACTTCCACACCCCTGGCGATGGCTTGTTGACTTACGACGATGTAAATCAAAGGGAGTGGATGGACTTGACGGAAACACTTGATTTCACATTGGATGAACTCAATGCTGCGTTGTCTACCAATGGTACGCTGAAAGATTTCTCGGTTGCTACAGTCAATGATGTTCTATCGCTCGCTGATTCTGCCGGCGTCGATTGGATTGAGTTAGACCTACAGCGAATCCAAGAATGGCCCGATGGCGAATCCGCTGGAACACTCATTGACTTTGTAGGCACGATAGTCGATCACAGGAATTCTAACATAAACTGTTACGGCGACCTTTGCACAATCAACATTCTGGAAGTCCTGGGACTCTGGGCTGCTGCGGGCTTGGTAGTCGATGCCACGCCAGTCCTAGCCATAGAAAATTCGAGCTTCAAGATAGTTGCTGTGGCAGCGGCAGGCGGCATTGAGGTTGTGCCAGGAGCAATAAATCCAGTAGGCAATAACTTCTACAAAGGCGGAATTACTACTGATATCCTTACAATATCTGGACCAATTTCAGGGCATTTTTGGTTATATCGCAACGTTATACCTGAACCGTCATCGCTGGTGTTTGCGGTGGCTTCAGGAGTAATTGCACTTACTATTAGGTCACGAAGTCGGCACTAATTGGCTCGCTTGAGTAGCGAAAGACTGGTCCCTTTGTAATCAACGCTGCGTAGCCCCACCAACACCCACCAACACCCGCCACACTTTCCTTCGCAACTCGAGCACCGGCCTGCTTGAGCCGATGAATCCGTTGGCTAGCAACGAAAACACCAGCTCTCGTCCATCGAGGGTTTGCACGTAGCCCGAAATCGTCGACACACCGCTCATGCCACCGGGTTTTGCGCGGACGAGTTCCTGCTTGCTGTCGTCTGGCATTTCGACCTCGTACGCGGGAAGCGAATTGAGAAACGTCTCGTAATGTTCGTGCCGTCGCATGCAAGCCAGTAGCTTCACAGAGGAATCCGCGCTGATCAGGTTGTAGCGAGAGAGTCCGGAGCCATCGACCAGCTTGAACGAGCCCTGTTCGAGTCCCGCCGTATCGTGCAGCCAAGCCGTGATGGCCTTGGATCCGTCTGACCAACTCGGCCTTTTGAAGCCGCCGGCGATGGCAATCTCGTGTAGCAGCACCTCGCCAACGGCGTTCTCGCTCTCGTGATTGAAATGCCGCAGTGTTTCGGCGAGCTCAGTGCCGTTGAGAGTAGTGGTTTGCTCAACCCCGGAGCTCAGGCCGCCTTGCGATGTCTCGACTCTCACACCCCGCGCGCGAAGCATTTCGCGGAGTTGGCTTGCAATCCACGTCGGTGGGTCCTTGATCGCTACGCGTTGGGGATCACCATCGGAATCGAACTCACCCGGAATCGCCACCGCATTGAAGTCCACCATCAACGGCGTGACTGGCATGTTATAGTAGTACGCCTGATCGTCCCACATCCAGCCGGGGCCGAGACGAGTGTCGCTGTAACGTGAGTTGTCGACCACAACTTCGCCTTGGAGTTTATCTACACTCCATTTCTTGACGACTCGGTCCGCTATCGACTCCAGGTCTTCCGAGGACAACATCGCATTGCCGCCGCCAATAATTCTTAAGTCGCCCACGATGGTGCCGGACTTTTCACTGACTTTTGCGGAGACGTACGTAGGAAAGCAGTGCTTTGGGCCGAACGTATCAAGCGCACACGCCGAGGTGTAGATCTTCAAGTTCGACGCCGGTGTGAAGAGCCGATCGCCGTAGCGGTCGTAGAGCACTTTGCCCGTTTCGAGGTCCACGACCTTCAGTGCAACAGTTGTCCGGCGTGCTATTGGGCCGTTGTCGAGGAGTTCATCAAGCTCGGCCTGAAGCTCCGACCGCTGCTTTGCCAGCACGACAGATTGCATTGCGACGAAAAAACACATAGTGGTTAAGAACGCTGCACTTCGCGACATATCAACCCTCAATTATTCTTCAACAAATACTTTTTGCCCTGCCAAGAATCGCGCCGCTCCAGTTCGGCCTCAATCGCCAGCTTCACGGCCGGTTTGTCGAGGCACCAACTTGGCCCCACAAAATAGTCCGGCGGTGCATCGCCGCTGATTCGCTCAACAACCATCGTCGGTGGCAGCAGTTCCAGGAAATCAACCACCGTTCTTACATAGTCGTCGCGTCCCATCAGTTCCACTTCTCCCGACGCCACTTGCTCGGCCAGCTTCGTGTTTTTTACACAGTACAAGTTGTGTAGCTTGACCGCGTCGATCTTGACCCGGGCTAACTCACGAGCCGTGGCCAGCATGTCTTCGTGCGATTCGCCGGGCAAGCCGAGAATGGCATGGGCACAGATTTCAAATCCCCGGCCTCGACTACGCTCGACCGCGTCGAGAAAGGAGTCGTGATGCTCGCCGCGGTTCATCCAGTCGAGAGTCCGGTTGTGCATCGTCTGCATACCAAATTCCACAGAAAGGTACGTAGTCGCAGCGATTTCTTCAAGCAGGTTAAGCACCTCGTCCGGTACACAATCGCTGCGCGTGCCAATGGCTAAGCCGACGACCTGCGGGTGGGAGAGGGCTTCCTGGTACAGCGGCCGCAATCGTTCGACCGGGGCATAGGTATTCGTAGCCGGCTGGAAGTAGGCCAGGAAGGTATTACAGTTCTTGTATCGCTTTCGCATCCGCAGAATACTTTGGTCGATTTGACCTAAGATTCCCGCGCGGGGCAAGCGCCGACTGGGACTGAAACTACGATTGTCGCAGAATGTGCAACCTCCCGTTGCGACGGTGCCATCAACATTAGGACAGGTGAACCCCGCGTCCAAACTGACTTTTTGCACACGACACCCAAATCTCTGCTTAAGAGCGAAATTATAGGTGTAAAACCGCAGGCCCGCCGTGCGCCATTTCGGCTCTAAATCGCTTGCAGGTAGGTATTTAGTTGACGACAAGGGTGACTTTGCGTAGAGTGGGTGTTGGCCAGGGGAGGTTCAGCGAGACAGCCGTTCTTGCGTGTACCACTCCACGGATAGAGGTCCACGGACAGAGGGCATGAGTCGTTATAGTTCGCAGCTGTAACAGATTCGCGGCACTGTCGATTTTCGGGGCAAAGTTCCATTCACGCAAGAGTCTAGCACAATGTACGGTGAACTCATTCCTCAGGGTGGTGGAGACACTATTCCGCTTCTGAAGAAACAACTTCTGGTCGGACGACGCGAAAGTTGCGATATCGTGCTGCGTTTCGCCAACGTCTCGGCCCATCACTGCCAGCTGCAAATCAACGGTGGCTATTGGTACATCCGCGACATGAATAGCCGAAATGGCGTGAAGGTCAACGGCATCCGTGTTCAGGAGAAGCGGATTAGCCCCGGCGACAAAGTCGCTATTTCGAAGCACAACTATGAATTGGAATATTCACCTGCTGATCTTGGTGCGGTAGGTCCGCCGCCCCCCGAAGATTTGCCCGCCGAGATCATGACCGAATCGCTACTTTCTCGAGCAGGATTGGGCAGCAGCAAAGGCCGCAACGAGGACAAGCTGCCTGCGAAAAACGACCGCCGCAACGATGGCGAATTTCGTCGATACGATCTGCTCGACGATAGCGCTGGTCAAATCAACTTGCCGGATAAGCCCGTTTGAGGCTAGTGGGCTGGATCCCAAGAGGAGTATTGAGGGATTAGTCTGCTAAGCAAATTACCATACTTTGCTAGACGCAGCTTCCTGATCCGCTTTTATGGCGAAGAGAAAGCGTAAACTCCGAGCAGACTTCCGCAAGAATCGCAATGTGCGTACGCGGCAGAATGATCTCACACGCAGTTTCGATGCCGATAGTCAGTCCGTTGAAGACGCGGAATCTAGCCAAAGCGTCACAGGCAAAGGCGAACTGACACGAAAACGCACTCTTGCGGGCGCTGAACTGGCGGAGGGCGACGGTGGCGCCGTTTTGCTACCTGCCATCGATCCTGCAATCTGCAATCAAGGTAGGGTATTGCGCGTGCAGGGCTTGGTGAGTATTGTGCAAGAAGACAGTGGTATCGTCCGGCAATGCGCGACTCGCCGCCTCCTTAAGACACTCAGCACCGACCAGCGGCACGTCGTTGCTGCGGGCGATATCGTTTGGGTACGACCCGAGGGAGAGTCGGAAGGGATCATCGAACGGGTGGAACCACGTCGTGGCATTTTGTGCCGCACAAGCCGTGGTCGACAACATGTGTTGGTAACCAATGTCGACCAAGTGTTGATCGTCGCGAGCGCAGCGGAGCCACGGTTGAAGCCTAACTTAATCGACCGATATCTCATCACCGCCGAAAAGGCTGGGATCCGACCAATACTCTGCATCAACAAGAACGATCTTGTGGATGCCGCGCATCTCCAGCCGATTGTCGGAGTTTACAGCCAACTCGGTTATCAAGTCTTGCTACTCTCGGCGGATCAGGGCTGGGGGGTCGACGCGATGCGAGCGTTACTTCGCAATCGACAAACGGCGGTCACCGGCCAAAGCGGCGTCGGCAAATCGAGTTTGCTCAATGCGATCGAGCCAGGGCTCGAACTGCGCGTCCAGTCCGTGAGTGGCGACTCGCAGAAGGGCCGGCATACGACCACCACGTCCGAACTCATTCCGATCTCCGGAGGCGGTTTTGTAGTGGATACACCAGGTATTCGGCAGTTTCAGCTCTGGGATGTCATACCAGAAGAGGTAGCCGGTTATTTTCGCGAGCTGCGACCGTACGTTAGCCATTGCCGCTATCCCGACTGCACGCATACACACGAAGAACCCTGTGCGGTGAAAGATGCTGTCGCCGATGGTTACATCGACGTGCGCCGCTTCGAGAGCTACCTGCAGATCCATGCGGGAGACGAGGTATAGGCGAGTTCGACGAATCGGTGCTTTCTCTCCTCAACGCGGTGTGAAATCATCGTTGGTTCCGATACCGGTAGCAAATGCAGCTAATAGATCTGCACTCGTGTCAAGGTCGCGGAGCGAAATCATTTCGACCGCGCTGTGCATATAGCGGTTGGGCACACTAACCAAGCCGGCTGCTACGCCAGCACGGTTCAGCTGAATCGCATTGGCGTCGGTTCCGGTGCCTCGGCCAATTGCTCCCCACTGCACAGGAATATCTGCTTCTTCGGCAGCGCCGCGAAGTTGTTCGACAACTACTGGATTCATATTGGGTCCACGATAAACCACTGGCCCACCACCAAGACGGACATCGCCTTCCTGGTTCTTGTCGATGGTCGGGCAATCGGTAGCGTGAGTGACATCGACCGCTATTCCGACTTGAGGGTCGATGCCAAAGGCACTAGTCCGCGCACCACGCAATCCAACTTCTTCCTGCACGGTCGCGACGGCATAAAGCGAAACCTTCACCCCCCGCTCTTTGGCGCGCCGCAATGCCTCCATGCAAACCCACAGTCCCGTCTTGTCATCCATTCCCGGCGAATTCGCCAGACCGTTACGCATCTCTTGATAGCCCAGCTTCAAAGTCACCGGATCGCCAATTCGAACTAGTTCAGCCGCTTCCGCCTTATCTTTTGCACCGATGTCGAGCCAAAGATCTTTGGCTTTGACAACCTGCTTGCGCTCTTCTTGGTCGAGCAGATGGATTGCCTTGCGTGCAATTACAGCGGGGATGGGACCGCTCTCGGTGTAGACGGTCATCCGCTGGCCAATCAATTGCTGCGGATCCCAACCGCCGATCGTATTGGTGTAAATAAATCCATCTTCATTGATGTACGTCACCAGCAGTCCGATCTGATCAGCGTGCCCAGCAAACATCACGCGCATGTCGGCGCCAGGATTGACGCAGGCTATTACGTTGCCATGCAAGTCTGTACTTACTTCGTCGGCAAACTCACCGACATAGCTGCGCACCAGTTCCTGCACTGGCTGTTCATAGCCGGACGGGCTGGGGGTTTCCAAAATGTGCTGAAAGAATTCCTTGGCTTGCTTTTCCATAGTTTGTATCCGTCTATTGGTTGAAACGAGTGCAATTGAATTTTGGTGAGTAAACGTCTTAGTCTTTCAGCCCACATCCATCTCCGCCACTGGTGGCCATTCGCCGATTTCAATAACATTGCCGTCCAGATCGCGGAAAAAGACTTGCCGATAGCCGTGGTCGGGAAGCACGCGTTCGACCGTCTCGACGCCATGCTCGGCCAGCAATTGCAGATCGGTGGCGATATCCGCTGATTGCATCGCAAAATGGTGCCAACGCGTATTGATCGGTCCAGAAGCAGGCTCATGCTGCTCATCATGGATCAGATGAACCATGACACCAGCCTCAGAGCGATAAAGCCAACGTCCATCGAACGAAAATGTGGGGCGTGGCACTACGCGAAAGCCCAGCACGTCGCAGTAGAACTGCGCACCACGCTCCGCATCGCATGTGGGTAGTGCGATGTGGTTGAAGTGTCCTGGCTGAAGAGTTCGAGCCGGCATCTGGCTATCTCGCTAAGTGGTATTGATTGAAAAAAGGCACGTACAGGGCTCTTGGCATTAGCTTCCGAGTCTTGCTTGTTGATAGCTGCTAGCTATCGATCAGACAAACTGTGTCAATTTTAACGAATTTGTGAATGACCGCGAGACTAGCCACCGATAAATCCTGACGAAGCCACCCACACTTTCCGTGGTGTGCGATGTCAATCTACAGCTGGAGTAACTCAGACCATGTCCCATCGACACATCTTTGCAATGATTGTCGTTTTCTGCACATTGAGCCAAGTAGGCTGCGTTTGCATGAGCAACAGGGGCTGCGGAGGTTGCGGCATGACGGGTGCAAGTTGTGGCTTGGCGGACGCCAGTTGCGGCTGCCCAAGCTGTGGCGTTGCCGACGCGAGTTGCGGATGCGCCGACGTGTCGTGCGGTTGCCCCAGTGGCTGTGGTAGCGGCGTTGGAGGCTGTTCGCCTGCACTTGCAAAGTGTCCCTTGCTAGTTCGAATGCGAAACGCGATTTGTGGTTGCTCTAGCGGCTGCGGCGGAGCGCCGTACTGCAGCGAGTGGTCTGACTGTCCGCCATGCGAGAGTGACCCTTGCGACTGCTACGGAAATTACAACGGCGGCCCTTACGGAAGCCAGCACGGACGACGCGCCAGGATGGCGAAGAGGAACATCAACTTCGGTGATGAACTTCGCGCTAGTGATGAAGGCGAGACTATCTACCGCTGATTTCTGGTGATCGTCTAGCCGCTACTCAGGCCAAACAACTCTCGGGCATTGGCAGTAGTTGACTCGCCTATCTCTTGAAGCGAAATGCCTCGCACTCTTGCTAGGCACTCTGCCGTGTGGCGTACATAAGCTGGCTCGTTGGGCCGCTTGCCGCGAACTGGTTCAGGCGACAAGTAGGGCGAATCGGTTTCGATTAGCAGCCTATTGCTTGGAATGGTGGCAGCGCAGTCGCGTAATGCCTGAGATTTCTTGAAGGTCAGCATCCCTGCGAAGCTGATATGCAATCCCAATTCAACGCACTCCGCCGCCATCGACGCGTCGCCTGTAAAGGAATGCATCACACCCTTCAGTAGACCACGCTTTCGCGCGCTACGCAGAGCGTCCATGATTTCATCGTTACAATCGCGCATGTGAACGACAAACGGCAAATCAAGCGACTGGGCTAATCGTATATGGCGATCAAAATAGTCTTGCTGCTGATCGAATGGCGTGTAGTCCCAATGGCGATCCAGTCCGGTTTCGCCGATGGCTACAACCTTCGGCTCTCTTGATAACTGCTCGATTTGCTCCCAGTCGTCTGCCGCAGCTTCTGCCACGTAGTTGGGCTGAATGCCGACTGCCGCGAAGACCCCCTCGAATGCAGAAGCCAACTGCACACACTTCTGGCTATCTGCTACTGTGCAGCCTACAGCAATGAGTTGATTCACTCCCGCAGCTTTGGCCCGGTCGATCACATCAGCTCGAATCGCATCGAACTCCGATTGATCGAGGTGAGTGTGCGTGTCGAACAGCATGTTCTCGAAGCAAAGTGATTAACTTTGCGCCGCCGCTGAGGGTAGCAACTCGCGAAGGGTGTCGAG
Organism: Bythopirellula sp.; assembly: GCA_965230685.1. Classification (GTDB taxonomy): domain Bacteria; phylum Planctomycetota; class Planctomycetia; order Pirellulales; family Lacipirellulaceae; genus Bythopirellula. The sequence continues at coordinate 4,026,364 of CBDDLO010000002.1, read as the reverse complement.
ATGCCCTTTGGCCATTCCGAGCGATTCTTCTGCGAGGGATTGCGCGGCCGGTGCGAGTTGCAGTTGTTCAGCGATTGCACTGATAGTGGCAATGTCTAGCTCTTGATATCTTACCGCGGCTTTCAATAAGAAGCCGATATCCAGGTCGTGCAAGTCGGTGTACTCCATGGGAAACTCGCCGAATCGTGGCGGGGTCTCGGCGTCGTAGAGCATGCGGCTGACGCGCTCGACCATGCCGTCTTGATCAGCCACAATCGCACTGATCGTTTCCATTGCATCGCCCTGCCCTGGCGGCACATGAGGACGCGAATACTGCAAGTACTGCGGAAACGAACGGCCCAAAATGGCCAGCAGGCGGTTCAACAATTGGTTCGTAGCGGGCTGGCTCATGCGATTGTTAATTTGCACCTTTGAATGAAGTAATCGAAGCAATTGATTGGTAACTCCGCATCTCTCGGCTAGCCAATAAACTGCTGCGCCGCCTGATCAGCCCAACGAGCCAACCAGTCGGGTAGCAAGCCGAAGACCAACACAGGCACCGAAACCACAAGCACGTATGCAGCGGGCAAGAAACCAAGCGACACGGGGCCACGGGAATCGGGTTCGGGATCCATGCACATAGTTTTCACCACGCGAAGGTAGTAAATGAGCGATACGACGGTGTTCAGAACCGCTGCCACAAGAGCCACCATCATCAATGTTCCGCCCGCTTCAAAGAGAGCTTGCAACACACGCAACTTCGGCCAAAACCCGGCCATCGGCGGGAGACCAATCAGGCTCACTAGGATGACTGTCATCATCACCGCCACAACTGGCGCGCTACGAATCAACCCCGCGTAGTCGTCGATTTCTTCGCTCTGCATCGCATTCCGCAAGAAAGCGATCACCGCGAACGCGCCGAGATTCATGAACAGGTAAATGGTTACGTATAGTAACAGCGCGGAAACCGCCGCGTGGGCTTCAACAATGTCGGTACCTACGAGCGCAACTGCCGCCGCGACGGCCATCATCATGTAGCCTGCATGAGCGATCGTCGAATAAGCCAACATCCGTTTGATATTCGACTGTCCGTAGGCGGCCAAATTTCCAAAAGTGCAGGTGACAATAGCAACGATGGTTAAAATCATGACAAAGAAACGGCGCACTGGAGACAGCGGCCCGTTTTCAGACGCTTCGTCTCGGTCGGCAACCACTTGCGATGTGGACACATCGGCTTCAGATGACGCGACAGTTGTGACCTTCGGTTGATGGAGAGCAACTCGCTCAGACTGATCTTCGGGGAGATAAGTGAGCCCCAATCCCACTCTCAACAACAGCGCCAGCGCCGCCGCCTTGGAAGCGACCGACAAAAACGCATCGACTTCGGCTGAAGCCCCTTCAAACACGTCGGGGCACCAGAAGTGAAACGGCACCGCTGATAACTTGAACGCCAACCCCACGCCGAGCATCACGCCGCCCAGCGCCAGAACCATCAACTTGGACCCCTCTTCGCCTGTAGCGATCATATTTGGCAGGTCGAGCGCCACTAACTCACGCGCCAAAGTCGGCAGGTGGGCGGAACCCAGCACCCCAGCCAACAGGCTAATACCGTAAAGCATGACACCCGCAGTACCGGCCCCATAGACCGCGTACTTGAGTGCGGCCTCGCTACTGCGACGCCTGCCCTTGACGATCCCTGCAAGCACATAAGAAGGGACACTCGCCATTTCAATGGCCAGGAATACGGTGAGCAAATGGTTTGCCGAGGCCATGATGCACATCCCGACTATCGAGCCAAGCACCAGGGCGTAGTAATCTTGTCCATCCTGCTGGTCAGCAATTCCCGTAAGCCGAGACAGGACAATAAACAATACAGCAAACGAAATCAAAAAGACCCGCAGGTAGGCGGTTAATGTGTCGTGAACCAGCATGCCAGTGAATAGTTCCTGCCGCTCCAAGTCCGCCCAGGACGCCAAACCGTCCTGTGGAAGCGCGAATCCCAGGGCAAGCACTGCTCCCGCCAACGCAATGACGAACGACGGCACATGCTGTCCACCCTTGAACACGCGAATGAGCAGCAGCAACACAATCGTTGCGCACAGCACCAACTCCGGCCGGAACAGCGGTAAGCTGATCTGGAGCGTGTCGTTCAGCAGGGAATCAACGAGCGTATGGAAATTCACGGGGGAAACTCAATTTGCTTTGAATTGTTCTTCGGTTGGCACAATACAGCCGCGATGCAACGCACCGCAGGGACCGATCTGCACTACTGTTGCAGCGAGGCCATTTGCCCTTCTTCGAGTGCTTTCGGGTTAGCCGCGGTTTCGCGCTCGTCGTGTTCTTGGGTCCAAACAGCGAGTCGTTCGACCTGTCTATCCACCGACGGCGACATGTAGTGCAGGATGCTGTTGGGATAAACGCCAAACAAGATGGCGAAAAACATCAGTGGCGCGGCAATGCAAAGCTCACGCATCGTGATTGGGGTGAGTGCTTCGCCGTGCGGACCCTTGTACTCCGCACCCAAATACACTCGCTGAATCGCCCAGAGGATGTAGCCCGCGGTGAGTATGACCACCGCTGCGGAGATGACCGCGAGCAGGATGCTGTATTTCCAAACCGAAAGCACCACGAACACCTCGCCAATGAACCCGCACAACCCGGGCAAGCCCAAGCCGGCGAAGAAAATCCCAACAGCCAGGCCACTATACACCGGCATCTTGGCGAACAGGCCGCCGAATTCGTTGAGGTTGCGATGATGCACGCGGTCGTATACCACGCCAACCATAAAGAACATGCCGGCCGAGCTAATTCCATGACCAATCATCTGGTACATCGCACCGTTGACGCCCATCTTCCAGTAGTCAGCGTTGTAACCCGTGTCGGCCATCGCACTCCAAACACCAAAGCCGAGCACCACATAGCCCATGTGACTCACCGAGCTATAGGCGACCATCCGCTTGAAGTCGGTCTGGGCGAGTGCTGCAAATGCACCCCAGACCATGCTGACCACGCCGATGCCACAGACAATGTACGCCAGGTCGTATCCCGCTTCGGGACAGATCGGATAGCAGATACGAATGATGCCGTATCCGCCGAGTTTGAGTAGAATCCCGGCCAAGATCATCGAGATCGGCGTGGGGGCTTCGACGTGCGCGTCGGGAAGCCAAGTATGCAGCGGCACACTGGGCACCTTGATAATGAAACCGATGCCCAAGAGCACAAATGCCCACCACTGCACGCTCCATCCGAACAGCATTTCGCCATCGAACAGGTCGGTGTGCTGCCCCATTTGCTGCAGCGCTAAGATGTTGAACGTGTGAAGCTGTCGACGCTTGGTCGGATCGGCTTCGCCTTGGATCTCAGCAAATTCTTGGGCTAGTGGCGAATCGCTCTTGAGCCACTCGGACAAGGCAGACTCAGCCTGAGCCGACGACTTGAATTTAGCATCGGCGTTTTCGCTGTCCGTCACTTGGATAATACCCGCGTCTGCCAATTGCTGGGCGTCAAGACGGGTGAGGTCGCTGTTGAAATACAGCATCAGAATCGCGACCAACATGCCGACACTACCGACAAGCGTGTAGAGGAAAAACTTGATTGCCGCGTACTCACGGCGTGGCCCGCCCCAGATGCCGATCAGAAAGTACATCGGCAGTAGCATGACTTCCCAGAACACATAGAACAGGAAGAAATCGAGCGCCAGGAAACAGCCCAAAATCCCCGTTTCGAGCAGCAAATACAGTACACAGTAAGCTTTCACGTTTTTGTTGATCGGCCAACTCGCGCCCATTGAAAGTACGCAGAGGAAGGTCGTCAAAACAATGAGCGGGAAGCTGATCCCATCGACACCCATGTAGTACTGGATGTTGAAGGATGGAATCCATGGGTGGTTGAACAGGTTTTGCATCTCTGCAACGCCAGCCTCGAAATGCACATCGTTGCTCTGCACAAACAGGCCAAGCGAGAGCATAAAGACGACGATTGTCACCGCGAGAGTGATCAGCTTATACGCATCATCAGTCACACGCGGAAAAAGTGCCAGCACCAACGCTGCCACGGCGGGCAAGAACACTAATAAGCTCAGATAAACCGCAGGGTTGCTGAGATCCATAATTTCGTCGTCAACTATTGAAGGTCAAAAAAGTCTAAACTGCAAATCAAATATTTCGCACGAAGCTGATCGCCACGAATAAGAGGATCGTGCCCACGGCGATGAACATGACGTACTGCCGTAGACTGCCGGTCTGAATTTTTCGGAGCCACAGGCCTGTGTCCCAAGTGCCACTGGCGAGGGTGTTGACTGTGCCGTCCACAATCGTTCGGTCCAGCACCACATCTACTATTTTCGACGCGCCTTTGTTGGTCGCCGCAAGTCCGTGCAGAATGCTGTCGATAATGTTGCGATCGAACCATGAAATCCAGCCGGACAGGACCTTCGTCGGTTTCACGAACAACCAGTCATAGAGTTCGTCGAAATACCACTTGTTCCATAAGAACCCGTGTACTGGCTTTAGCTGCTTCTTTAGTTCTGACGGATCGAGTCCATCCTTCCACAGGTAAATCAAAGTCGCCAACAGCACACCAAGGGCGGCAGTTGCGAACGCCGCGAGGCCGGCCGGCTTCACGAACTCCCACTCATGACTGTCGTGTTCATTCGGGATGACCAGGTCGGTCAGCAATTCTCCGTGAGTCGTGGCGAGAGTCCCTACCGGGCGCGCTTGCTCCAGCAAGTTTTTCACATTTAGCGCGACTCCCGGAATTTGCCATCCGACCCCCACGGCGAACACCGCCAGCAGGATTAGTGGGGCGGTCATTACTTTGGGCGACTCATGAGCGTGGTCATAGCGATGCTGATTCCGCGGCTTGCCCGCGAAGGTCATGTACCACAGTCGAAACATGTAGAACGCAGTGATGAACGCACCTGCGACTGGCGCCCACTTGAGGATTAGGTGCCCCGGATTCGAAGCACCATAACTCCACGCTTGCTCGATGATCGCGTCCTTCGAGTAATATCCGCTGAAGCCAATGCCCATGAGAGGAACGCCCGCCCCGATGATTGCCAAACAGCCGACCAACATCGTGTATGCCGTGATCGGCATCTTCTTCCGCAGGCCGCCCATCTCGGTCATGTCGTTGGTATGTACTCCGTGAATCACGGAGCCGGAACACATGAACAGCAGGCTCTTGAAAAACGCATGGGTGATCAGATGAAACATCCCGGCAACCCAACCACCAAGGCCGAGTGCGAGCATCATGTATCCCAACTGACTAATCGTGGAGTAAGCGAGTACACGTTTGATATCAGTGGCCGTGATGGCAATGGTCGCGGCAATGAACAAGGTGATGCAGCCGACATAGGCGATCACCAGCAACGCTTCGGGAGTGAATACCGGGAAGAACCGCCCCACTAAGTAGACGCCCGCAGCGACCATCGTGGCGGAGTGAACCAGCGCTGAGACCGGTGTGGGGCCTTCCATCGCATCGGGGAGCCACGTATGCAGTGGAAATTGAGCACTCTTACCCACACAGCCACAGAAGATACCAACACCTGCAACAAACAATAGCCAATGACCCGCATTCTGCGGCGCAGAGTTCAATTGCTCACCTTCACTGTCGCCAGGAACAGGGGCAAATCGCCTCCCCTCAAATTCCATTCCCTCGGTAGGCTCGAGATGGTAATTGTTCTCCTCCGTACGGAGCATGCTGAACATGCCCTGCTCGACCGTGCCATCTTCGTGAGTCGTGTCGCCAAAGGAGAAGGTCCCCAGACTGGACCACAAGGCCATCAGCCCAATTAACATGCCGAAGTCGCCGACGCGATTGACGATAAACGCCTTGTTCGCAGCAGTCGAAGCGGTGTGCCGCTCGATGTAAAAACCGATTAGGAAATACGAGCAAATGCCGACCAGTTCCCAAAAGATGAACACCATCGCGATATTGCCGGAGATCACAATGCCGAACATGCTAAAACAGAACAGTGATAGATATTGGAAGAATCGGTAGTAACGCCCCGGGCGAGTGAGATTTTTGCCGTCCGCGAGCGTCACTTCGGGGTCGGTGAAATCATGCAACTCGTCGTGCATATAGCCAATCGCGTAGAAATGCACGCAAGAAGCAATCAGGGAGACCATGCAAAACATGCCCACAGTCAGGGCGTCGATGTAGTAGCTTATCTGCAACTTCAAGCTGCCGAAGACGCCTAGATCGTACCAGACGCCAGATACATACTCGGGAACGCCGTTGTTGGCGTGCGCGGCGTGGTCACTATGTGCATCAGCGTGTGCATCACCATGCTCACCGTCGTTTCCTGCGGACTCGGCGGCCGCGAGCCGAAACGGAGACGCTAGACCTGCGTGGTTTCCGTCTGCCTCATGTTCCTCGTGGTGCTCACCATGGTGCGACGCATCTTCCAGCGGATGATTGGGCAGCCACACGCCGAACAGTGCAGTGAAACTGCAAATCGCTGAGAAGACGATTGCGGCAGTCGCCACTGCGCCCGCGCCTTTACCATGAGAGCCAATATACTTCCCTACAAACAGGATAAGTACGAATGACACTAATGGCGTAAGCCAGGCCAAGGCAAGCAATGTTGGTAACCAGGAAAGTTCCATAACGCTCTTAATTTATTTCCGGTTGATTTACCACAAAAGCACGCAGCAAGCCCCAATTGAAACAACCTTGCCCTGCTTTGTGGCCCCGTGATTTAGTGGTCCAAATTCTCTAACCGCTCAACTGATCGGCACGATCGACGTCGATCGAGTCGGTGTTGTTATAAAAATTCAAAACGATAGCCAGTGCGACGGCCGCCTCGGCGGCGGCGAGTACGATCACAAACAACGAAATCAACTGTCCATCGAGTCCGAGCGAGTTGGCGTCATTCCGCAAGTAGCGACTGCCGAACGCAATGAAATTCAGGTTTGCTCCGTTGAGGACCATTTCGATTCCCATCAATATGCCCAATGCATTGCGTTTGGTCGCCATGCAGAGCACTCCGCAAGTGAACATGAATGCGCCCACAACCACATAGTGGGAAACGCCCACTGGCTCGGTCAGCAAATTGGCAATGATTGGGTTCATGGTTATTCGCAGTTAGCTCTCGCTGAGTTCGCCAGCGGCCACGCCGGAAGTTTTTCGTTTAGCACGAGCCAAATAGGCCGCCCCAATGAGGACTACCAAGAGGTGCACAGAGACAATTTCAAAGTGAAACAGGTAGCCGGCCATACCCGCTTGTTTGGACTGGTCAGGTTCTTCGAGCTTATCGACTCGTGCGCCCAGCAATCCCATTGCCAGCGGTGTAACCGTCTTTCCCACTTGGATCGCTTCAGCCGTTTCGCGGTCCAGTCCGCCCCAAGCAGCGACTCCGAAAGCAGCTTTCCCAAGCGTGAACAGCAGCATCGTGCCGATAAAAAACGCAATCACCCATTCGCCGCTGCTAGTTCTCATTTCGACAAAACGTTCCTGCGAAGTCAGCATCACACCAAAAATCAGCAGCACCAAGGTGCCGCCAACGTAAATCATCAACTGCATCGCACCAACAAAGTCGGCTCCCGCCAGAAAAAACAAGCCAGCGGTGGAAGCGAGAGATAACACTAAGTAGAAAGCCATTCGCACAATGTTCTTCGAGAGCAAGACACCGAGCGCAAACGCACAAGCGATGCCGCTGAACAGCAAGAAGAAAAACGACGGCCAGTAAATTGTTTCCATGGCTAGCGCGGCACTCCTAGTGAGGGCTTGCTGGCGACCTGGTCAACTTCAGGCTCACCGCTTGCCGTCTCGCCCGGCCATCCCTCGCTCAGTTCGTACACGGCAGGCGGCAGGTCTTGTAAGCCGAAGAAATTTCTGCCCGGCAACTGGTATTGCCAAAGGGTCGCGCCCAAGAACATCGCTGCGGCGATTGGCGTGCAGTACTTCAGACAAGTCGCCATGACTTGGTCGATCCGCAATCGTGGCAATGTCCAGCGGACCCAAATCATGAGGCATACGCCGATGGTGCCCTTCAACAAAACGTTCGCCAACCCGAGTGCTTGGGCGATGCCCCATCCCACAGTGCCCGCCTCATTACTCAAGCCAAGCATCGAAGCGATTGGAAGAGGACCATGCCAACCGCCAAAAAACAGGACGGCGGCGAGGATACTCACCGCAAACATCGAGCCATACTCGGCCATGAAGAAAAAGCTCCAACGCAGGCCGGAATATTCGGTATGAAAACCAGCAACCAGTTCGCTCTCCGCCTCAGCCAAGTCGAATGGAGCGCGATTCACGCTTGCCATTGCACAGGTGAAATAAACACATGCTGTTATGAACGTGAATGGGTCGTGAAACACAAGCCAGTTGGTGAACAAGCCTGCCTGTCGGTCGCCAATGACTACCATGTCGAGCGAACCGGCGATAAGCACTGGCACGACAACGCACATGCCCATCGGAACTTCGTAACTGACCACTTGAGCCGCCTCGCGCATCGCGCCAAACAACGACCACTTCGACGCCGACGAGTAACCAGCGAGGATGACCCCGAACACCTCCAGGCCCATCACGGCCAGTACAAAAAACACGCCCGTGTTTAGGTGCTGAGCGATCCAAGGATAGGGACCGCCGGCAAAGGGGATCGCAATGAACGCACCAATAGAGGCACAAAAAGCAACGTAAGGGGCAATTTTGAATAGAAAGCCATCCGCCCCGTTGGGCATCAGGTCTTCTTTCGTGAGAAGTTTCAACCCATCGGCCAGGGTTTGTAGCCAGCCAAACTTTCCCCCCACACGCGTGGGACCAAGTCGATCTTGGATACGGCCGGAGATCTTTCGCTCGAGCCAGATGAAGACCAGCGCACTCACGGCCACCAGGTTAAGAATCAGTCCTATGTGCACCCCAGCAGCGAACACGTAGCCGATCAGGCTGTCTTGAGACACGGACCCGCCAACCAAGGAAAGTAGCCAGTTTAAGAAGTCGTTAAATAAGCCTGCCACTTCGGCTGCATCCTTCTGCTTAATTGGCTTTTCGGGCTAATGTTTAGCATGCGATGGTCAGAGCAAAAATCTTCGCTGGCAGGCAGTTGCGACCGCCGCCAGCTAAGATTGTGAAATATGGCACAAGGGGTCGAAACTGTACACCCCCGGCGTCGAAAAATGCGGGGTTTTCATGGTAACGGTCATTCGTTCGACGCGAGCCTTACCCTCGACGCCGACGCGCTGCCAACCCCAGCGAGCCACCCAGCGACAACAGAACCCCGGCGGTCGGTTCCGGCACGGCGCGGATTGTTGACGATACCGTCAGCGCCCGTTGCCAGGCGAGCAAATCGGCGCCGTCGCTATCGTTGTCGCTATCGGCATCGCTCTCAGTGTTCACACCGAAATCGTCTCGCCACTGAGCCAAATCCAAACCATCAACGAAACCGTCGCCGTTGAAGTCGGCCGGATCGAACGCCGCGGCCGAGGCAAGATAGTCGATCTTCACGTTGTCACCGCCTGCCACATTCGCTGTGGTCAAAAAATCGTTGAACCCACCGCCCGAGAAGTTCACTTCGTAGGTGCCATCCCCGCTGACTGGCACGGCATAGGCGCCGGAATCGGTGCTTACGGCAAAAAACCCGGAGCCGTCGACATCCACGCGCACCCCCGAGCGTCCCTCGCCGATGTCGTAAAAGTTATCCCCATCGAGGTCTTCGTAAACAACACCGGTAACAAACGTAGCCGCGCCGGGATCGCCCAAGTTTTGTGTCACCAACTGCGGTCCCACACCGCCGTTGGTGCCGTTGACGACGCCGATGCCCGCTTCCTTGAAGTCGCCATTGTGAATGTTCGTACGGTGGCCAGCAGGATTCTGCATGCCTTGCCCGATGAATGCAGGATTGTAGCAAGGCCTGGAAGAGAGATTCAAATTCCCCCAATCTACATTGAAACCCGCGTGCCCGTGTTGTGCCGAATCGGCATAGGAAAACACATTCTCGCCGGCTGCGCCCTGATAGCCGACCGCATCGATCCGTTCGCCCAAGGTTGCGTTGGGAGGAAACGGCGCGGGTGGGTCCGACGAACTAGTGTGCCCCTGAAAGGCATTGTCGAACATGTCTTGCGTATGCAGTTCCGCCATCTGGTTCAGTGAAGCGCTGAACGCCAGCGGTTGGGCATATTGATCCAGGCAACCATTGTCCACGTACCACTGGAACTGATCGACGATGTCCTGCGCGTCAATGCCAAAGAAGTTGTAAGCCGAGGTAATGTCGGAGTCTGTCTCTGATGCAAGGCGATGGGCTTCGACCATCGCATCCGATCGAGCGCGGTTGAGGTATTCCAAATAGAGTTGGGCATCGGGCGAGGGGTTGCCAATGGAATATTCTGTCTTGGCGAGTTCGGCACCAATTTGAATGTCGTCGATGCGCCAGCCAATGTGCGTGTCCGATTGGGTGTAGGCACTCCCACCGGTATGATCGTACAGAAATCGGAAACGCGCGTTCTGACTCGCATAGGGCGACAAATCGATTTCTCGTAAGCCGAAGGCCCCTTCGCCCCCGTCGCCAGTACCGGCCTGGGAGTAGAGGTTCGTCCCCCAACTCGACCCACCATCGCTGGAGAGCTGCACTTTCGCCACTTGGCCACTCGTGGCCCACGACAATCGACTTTGAAAAAACAACTTCGTGTCGGCCTGGATCGAGATGTCCTGATCCAGCACGAACCAATTGTCCTCGAAGCCGGGATTCGCCAGGTGGAAGGCGTTGGACCCCTCCGACACAAAATCTGATTGGATCAGCGAGTAGCCCGAACTCGTTCCATCAAGGATGTCGGCCAGGCCGTTCTCAGCATTTTCCCTCCACAAGGTCTGCGCCGTGACGGGCAGCGTTGAACACAGAACGATCGCGAGAATACCCAAGATTTTTGGACGCAACATGGCTAGCCTCCTGCTCCTAGTGGTACCTGGTCTGCCCCTAAGCGTGATCGAGTTCACGGCATTTGGCAAGCTTGATCAATGGCAGCCCGCGCCCGGGCGCAAAGGGGGCCAGAGAGGGTTATAGCGGCTTGCCCGAGGCTCAGCGGTCGATTTCGCCCATGACGATGTCCAACGACCCGACGATCGCCGGCACGTCGGCAATAAGGCAGCCCGCGCAGAGTGGCCCAGTCACCGACAGATTGCAAAACGAGCTGCTGCGGGCACGAGCCCGCCAGGGAATCGCGTTACCATCGCTCACCAGGTAGAACCCCATCTGCCCGCGGGGAGCCTCAGTTTCGAGATAAACCTCTCCCTTAGGCAGTTTGGCGTTGAGCTTCACGGGTTCGCCGTAGCTCCCCGACGCCGTGCTGTAGCGTTCCATCGCTTGACGAACCAGGTCGATTGACTGAATAACCTCGAGCATTCGGACGTAGAAGCGATGCCAACAATCGCCCAGTACCGCCTCGTGTGGTACGTTTGGATAGTTGTGGTCCTTGGGATAGTGCCCGTTCTTTTCGACAATCACCTCAAACGCATAGCCATCGTACATCGCCGTGTAAATTTCTTCGCCATCACGGCGCAAGTCATGATCCACGCCGCTTCCGCGCAACACGGGTCCGCTGGTGCCATAGTCGATAGCCATCTCTGGCGACATGACGCCGATGCCGGCAGTACGCTTGATGAAAATAGCGTTCGTGGTCAGCAACGCATGATACTCAGCGATGATCGGCTCGAACTGGTCGAGAAAATCCGAACACTTCTGCAGCCACCCCGGCGGCAAGTCAGCCGTCGCTCCACCCACGGTCAAGTAGCTGTAAGTCAATCTCGCACCGCAAACTTCCTCGAACAGATCAAGAATTTTCTCGCGTTCACGGAAGGCGTACAGAAATGGGCTGAACGAACCCAAGTCGAGGCCATAAGCGCCCATACCGACCAGATGGCTGGCAATGCGACCCATTTCGGCGATAATCACTCGAAGGTGGCGGCCTTTTTCCTCAGGTTCGAATTTCAGCAGCTTCTCAGTTGTAAGAGCCCAACCGAGATTCATGTTCATTCCGGCCAGGTAATCCATCCGGTCGGTGTAGGGAATCCACTGCCGAGGCGTGAGATTCTCGCCGATCTTTTCCGCACAGCGATGCAGATAGCCCAAATGGGGCGTGACCTCAGAAATAATCTCGCCATCGGTCCGCAGCACCAACCGCAGCACGCCATGGGTGCTGGGATGCTGTGGCCCCATGTTGACGAGCATCTCGTCGGTACGAACATCAAATTCAATGACCCGTGGGTCGTCGATGGTTGTGGACATTATTCAGTTTTGGAGTTCAAATTTTAAAGTTCAGGCCACTTCATGCTCTTCCGATTAGGCAATGGAAAAACTCAATTTGGCATTATCATCTTCCCCGTATTCCGTGGTACTCCAACGGCATTTCGTAGTCTTTTCGCAAAGGGTGGCCGACCCAGTCTTCTGGGCAGAGGATGCGGCGGAGGTTGGGGTGGCCGTTGAAATGTACTCCCAACAGATCGAATAACTCTCGTTCGTGCCAATCCGCAGTGCTCCACACGCCGGAAACGGAGTCGAGCTCAGGAATCTCGCCTACCTGCTCGTCTTTCCAACGCGGCAACATCACTTTCAAAACCAGACTGTGCTTGTGCTTCATGCTGAATAAGTGGTAGACGACTTCGAGATGCGGCTCCCAGTCGGCTTTGGCAGCCTTCTTTTCGTCGGTATGCAGATAATCGACGGCCGTCACTGTATTCAGGTAGTCGAATGCCAAGCTCGGCTCGTCCCGCAAATACGTGCAGATTTCCACAATCCCGTCAGCGGCAACTTCTATCCACGGATCGAGGTTCTCGAGATTCGAGCCCGTGATCAGGTCGCCAAACTTCTGTTTCAGTTGATCAACAAACGCTTGTCCACTCATAGCGATAGGCTTCAGGGGTTAGGAATTAAAATATTGAGGAACAAGCTGAACCGTAGCGGCAGCCGATGATCACTATGCCGACAGAATCGACCCCGCAGAACGCGTCGGTACCATGTCGCCGCTTTCGGGCGGACCGCGTGTCACGACTTCGCCGCGCTGACTAGCCACGGTACGCACCCAGTCGAGATCGCCCCGCTTCCAGACATAGGCAAACCCGACCAACAGCACCGCGAAGAAAACGCAAATGTCGGCAAACGAGGTCAGCGCGAGTTGTTGGGCTGTCTCGCTCACTCTTGTTGGGTCTACTGCCGCTAGGTCGCCAACCCCAAGCTCTTGCACCGTCCTGCCAACCGCCGCCGGAAGCTGGCCTCCCTCGAGCTCCTGAGTGGCAGCTACCATCGCGGGCGAAGTCAATTCAGTCGCTTTGCCAAAGACAGTCGCCCAAGGAAAGAAAAACGCCACCTCGACATCAAAAATGATGAACAGCAACGCTACAACATAAAAACGCAAGTCGAACTGCACAAAGCTCGAACCAATCACAGGCTCGCCGCATTCGTACACTTCGAGCTTTTCCTCGTTCGGCAGATTAGGCCGAACCAAGCGACCCACTAGAAGATTGGCAAACAAAAAAAGCGCGGCAACGGCCGCAAACAGTGCAAGATAGGCCACAATCGCAGTTGGCGTTGCCATAATTATTTCTACTTTCTACCCACAACCTTCGACTTACTGATTCGGTCCGCCATGCACAGGCTCAGTGATCACCTTGGATTGAGCAACGGCGGTCGGGTTGAGCGATGAGCGACCCCAGGCAACATCTAGCGGCAGCCGAGAAAAATCGACGATCGTTCCATCGCGGCTGTAGCAACTCAGGTCGTGCGTAGCCCCCATGAAGATGCAATCAACAGGACACGGCTCGACGCATAACGCACAGAACATGCACTTACTGTAATCAATGGCGTAGCCAGTGATCTTGAAGCCTTTGCTTCCTTCAACGCGTTCCTTGCCAATATAAATGCAATCGACGGGGCAGGCTTTCGCACACTGATCACACGAGATGCAAGTCGTCAGATCGAACCGATGAAAGCCACGGTAGCGGGCGGCAACTGGTACCGGAAGTTCGGGGTACTCAAAGTGTTCGGTGAATGTCTTCCGCTCGGGTTCATAGGTCTTGAACCACGTTCGGAGCGTCACCCACATGCCACTCAGGACGGTAGAGACAGCTTCAACAACATTTCCAAGCCAAGGAAAGACTCGCTTGAGCCAAAGAATCATTTTCGCTTCGGATCCTCTCTTCTATCTAGCACGCAAATTCCTAACCAGCATGTAGTTCCGGTATGTTGTTTCAGCAGCCCAATGAGAGTTGCTAAAGAATCGCTTTGCTGCCGATTGTACCCGCATTCCAATAAATGACTTGGCGACCAAACGGACTGGCATTGATCGCTAGTTGAAAAACGAAAGTTGACGTCAAGTCAGAGATTATAAGTAGACGTCAAGTCATGGATTATAAGACGCAGAACCTGAGCTGCAACCGCCGTTGAGCATTCCGCAAACTTTTGTTGGCAGTCTGTACGAACTCTTGGTTCAATCTCTCGGTTCAATGTGTTGGATCGCATGATCATTCGTCGTTCAGTGACACTACCCTCAAATTTCTGGCAAAGGACGGATGCGAACTCGACCCAATACTAGTGACCTTGCGTTAAGACTTTGGACGGGATCGCCTAGCCTGAGGAACGTGCAAGACTCAGGGTCTCAGAATAGGTGGCTAACGACTTTCCGGAGCTGGAGGTCAAAAAAGTGGAAAAATTTTCCCTAGCCCGGCAAATCACTACAAAACTTCTGCAGTATCTGAGCACTCGTTCCGCTACCATTATTTCAAATAGTTCCTAAGCCCTTATAATAAAACCACTTACATCTATATTTACGTTCTGTCGATGTGGGTGATACTGCACAGAAGATTAGCTGGCGAGCTAGTGGAAATCACCCAGGGGTGCGGGACACCGCACTTTATCGCGAAATTGGCATCCAAGCTCGTGGACTGATTGCTTGACTGCGGCTTGACACCACGTAGAGTGGATTGAATGGCGCTAAATTAGTGTCATTTAATCACGCCTGTGTCCGTCGAGTCAGCCCCGTTGAGTTGGCTAACTGAAGAATCAGGCTAGGTTCGGAGGCCGGCACCGGTTTTTCGGGGGCAATACCGGCCATAGCGTTTGAAGGAATAGATCCATGTTAGTTCTATCGAGGAAGAAGAACGAGAGTATCGTCATCAACGACGATATCACGATCGTCGTGGTCGAAATTCGAGGCGACAAGGTACGCTTGGGTATCGAGGCTCCCAAGGAAGTCCCTGTACATCGCAACGAAGTCTACGAGGCCATTCGCCGTAACGCGCAGGTCGATCACGAGACTGGCGCCAGTAGCCCTGCAGAGTAGCAGACGTAAGTACCCCTACATGAAGTACGTGAATCTCTGATCTTCACGTTACGCACTTGGTTTGCTCCTAAGTCTAAAGTTCCGCTTGACCTAGCTAGAACTGTTCAACCAAGTCAACGGGTTTGCTGGATCCCACTTGACGTGCAACGCCGTAGGCGTAACTCTATATTCCCCAAAGGCAGTTAATTGCGTCCCGTGATTTTCGGTCTCTGCCAAATCGAGCTTTCCGAGGTAGCCTGGTATTTCGTGGTTGCTTCGGCCTGTCTCCCGCGGCCCCTTCGTCTAGCGGTCTAGGACTCCGGCCTTTCACGCCGGCAACACGGGTTCGAGTCCCGTAGGGGTCACTTGTGTGATCAATATCGAGATGCCCCGATGAGCGGGGCGCCTCAGAGTTGGGCTTCGAGTTGGCCACAGACGGCGTCTCTCCTGCCCAAGCCCATCTTGGCTCCCCGATCAAGTAGGGGCGATTCTCCGTCAAGTTTTCTGAACCCACCGATCATGATGGTGATTCGTGTGGGGAAATGTCGTTGCCCTCCCGACTGGCGATTCTACTTGAACCGCGTTCCAACACACGCGAAGTAAACCGATACCACCTTATGATTACGAAGCGGCTTCTCTCCTCGCATACATTTTCGGATCAAGAACACTGATACTCTCCCACATCCCCACGCAGCCTCTCTCCTGAGTACGCGCTGCGGCGAGTAGCGGCCACTCTTAAGTTTGGAAATCAGCAGCGCGCCTTGAGCACTAGCTGGCGCGCTGTTAAAAACGTCCGTCACTCTACGGGTCTATCTAAAATTGTAATAGCCAATTCCTACGCACACTCCTGTTTCGCCTTGAGCATTGGGACATCACGACCATGAGTGCACCCTATGACGCCATTTTGATTGTCTCGTTTGGCGGCCCCGAAGGTCCTGACGACGTGATGCCTTTCTTGGAAAACGTATTGCGAGGCAAGAATGTGCCTCGGGAGCGCATGCTCGAAGTGGCCGAGCATTACCAACACTTTGGTGGAATAAGTCCGATCAACCAGCAATGTCGCGAACTAATTTCAGCGCTAGGGGCAGAACTCGCCCAGCACGGTCCGCAACTGCCGATCTACTGGGGCAATCGCAACTGGAAACCAATGCTGCCCGACACATTGCAGCAGATGGCCAGTGACGGAATACAGCGCGCGCTTGCGTTTTTCACCAGCGCGTTCAGTAGCTATTCCGGATGCCGTCAGTATCGTGAAGACATAGTCCGCGCTCGTGATCAAGTTGGCGAAAACGCGCCCGAAGTCGAGAAGCTCCGCGTTTTTTTTAACCATCCCGGCTTCCTCGAGCCTATGATCGAATCGGTACGGTTGGCTTTGGAAAAAATTCCCGCCCAGTTACGTGAAGGGACCCCGCTGTTGTTCACCGCGCACAGCATTCCCATGTCGATGGCGGATAACTGCAACTATCAGATTCAACTTGCTGAAGCATGCCGCATAGTCGCCGAAAGCGTCAATCACACGAACTGGGAACTTGTCTACCAGAGTCGTAGCGGCCCACCGCAACAAACGTGGCTGGAACCCGATGTCTGCGATCACATCGAAGCACTCCACAAACAAAGGGAGGAAACGAGTGAGCCACTCAGCGAACTATTAGTTCTACCCATCGGCTTTATCTCCGACCACATGGAAGTGCTGTTCGACCTCGATACTGAGGCGAAGGAACTTTGTGACAAGCTCGGCATTCGCTTGCAACGTATTCCCACCGTAGGCACACATCCTCGCTTCGTGCAAATGATCCGCGAATTGATCGACGAGCGTGTCTCGGAGAATCCCCAACGCTTGGCCCTCGGCAATTTGCCTCCCAGCCACGATGTCTGTCCAACTGACTGCTGCCTCTACACTCCGCGTCGTCCCCCTGGTCAAACCGATTAGCCGCAATCTTGCAGATCGCCAAAGCAGTATGCTTCGGGGATGTATTGCATTGCGACACCGGTTGAATTGCAATTTCCGGACATCGCCGCGGCACCTATACTTGGGCCTACTTTTTGCTCAATTGACCCCGCTGCGTTGAGGTGCCGCCGTGAGATTGTCCCGTGTTTTGAAAACAGTCACCGAAGCCGGTAAGAGCCTATTGCTCTCACCAGCCCGCAGCGCGCGTGAGCTCTCGCATGTGCGCGCACGAAAACGGGCGAGCTATCTGGCAAGTCATTGGCGACAATCACTCTCCACCGGCAGCCCAACTGAAGACGAGCAAGCCAAGAACGATAACCCGCTGCGGAAATACTTCGAGAATGTAGACGAGGGCCCCGGCATCTGGAAGTGGCTGCACTACTTCAACGCCTACCACCAGCACTTGCAAAAGTTCGTTGGGCAAGAAGTGTCGATCGTCGAGGTCGGCGTCTACAGTGGTGGGAGCATGCCGATGTGGCGAGAGTATTTCGGCGAGCGCTGCCACGTTCACGGCATCGATATTCAGCCGGAGTGCAAGTCCTACGAGAACGAGCACACTACAATCCACATTGGCGACCAAGCCAATCGGCAATTCTGGAATCAATTTCGCGCAGCCGTTCCGCATGTCGATATTCTCATCGACGACGGTGGCCACACGGCCGAGCAACAGATGGTCACTCTTGAAGAAATGCTCCCACATCTGCAACCCGGCGGCGTGTTCCTCTGCGAAGACATCCATGGCCTGGGGAACGAATTCACTAGTTTTGTAGGCTCACTTATCGACAACCTCAATGCCGCCTATCGAACCGCCGATAGAAATAACGTCGTCGTTGCAAACACTCCGTTCCAAGCATCGATTCGCTCAATTAATGTGTACCCGTATCTCGTTGTGATCGAGAAATTTGCAGAGCCCTCGCCCACGTTGTCGGCACCTAAACACGGCTCGCAGTGGCAACCGTTTTTAACTAAGGGGGAAGGGCACGAGCGCTCTGGGTAGTATGCCTGAAATCACTAGGAGGAAACTCGGCAACAGCGATCTCCACATCTCCCCCGTTGCCCTAGGTACCTGGCCCATGGCAGGAATTACTTCGCTGGGGGTAAACGACAGCGACAGCATTGCCACACTAAACGCTTGCGCGGAACTGGGCATCAACTTTATTGACACCGCGTATTGCTATGGAGCCAAGGGCGAGAGCGAAACGCTTATTCGCCAGGCGCTTAGCAAGAGCCGGGATGACTTTGTGATAGCCACGAAGTGCGGAATCCATTTCGACACTGACGGCAAAATGGTCAACAACGCGCGGCCTGAAACGATTCACCGAGAGTGTAACGAGAGCTTGCACCGACTGGGAACCGATCGCGTGGAGCTGTACTACTTGCATTCGCCAGATCACGACGTGCCCATTGCAGAGTCGGCAGGGGCGATTCGAGATCTCATTGACGCCGGTAAAGTACGTTGTGCCGGAGCATCGAATTGTCAATTGGAACAGATCGAGGAATTTCACAGTGTCTGCCGACTAACAGCGGTGCAGCTACCGTACAACATGCTGCAGCGTGACATCGAGCAGCGCACGGTGCCGTGGTGTTTGGAAAACGATGTCGCAGCGGTTGTTTATTGGGCATTGATGAAAGGTTTGCTGGCCGGGAAGTTGAAGGAACAGAGCGATCTCTCGGTCGATGACAACCGCCGTGATTACCCGATGTACCAAGGGGAAGAGTGGCAGCGCAATCAAGCGTTCGTCGATGTGCTCCGCGAGGTTGCCGAGGGCTGTGGGCAATCGGTTGCCGCGGTCGTAATCAACTGGACGATTCACCAATCAGGCATCACGGCGGCCCTATGCGGTGCAAAACGCCCTTGGCAACTAGAAGAATCTGCGGCGGCAATGCAGTTCGACTTGGGCGAAAGCCAACTGCAACGAATCGCGTCTGCAATGGAGAACCGAGGCGAAGCGGCTGCAAAACGAGTGTTTCAGTGACGCAGCTCACTGATTGCAACTCAACCTACCGCTCCGCAGTTTTCTTCGCAGGCTTTGCAACGCGGGCTTGCTGAACATTCGCCCGGAGCAGCGGGCTTACGCGCTGGGCAAATTCTTTCGGCTCGATGTAGCCTTCGATAAAGTCCAGCACTTCGCCGCTCGGGGAAACCAAGACGCTCGAAGGGTAGCCACGAATGCCCAGGCGCTTGACTAGCGATTCGTAATCGTCTTGGTGAGCCAACACAGTTTGGGTCTTGCTCTGAAGCATCCGCTTGATGGCAGGGTGGCCATAGGTTTCTGACAGCATCTTCTTGCAGTACATACAATTGTCGGAAGTAAACATTACCAACATTGGCTTACGCTGATCGACGGCTCGCTTCCAAACGGTCTCGATGCTTGTTTGCGAGAACAGCGCGGGACGTTTGGGCTTGTCCGAGGAGCTGGCGCGCGGCTTGGACCAACTTGGGGAAACTCCCACGCTGAGAGCAAATAGCAGAATTACTGGCAAAGACTTGGTCATGGCTCTTTCCGAACGGGTGGACTCTAGTGGCCTGATGTCATCACGGCAATATGGGCCGAGGTCATCAATCGCCTTTCACTACCCCATCATCGACTTCCTGGCAGTAATTCCGTGTGAGCAGCCACACAGAAGCTCGAGAAAATGATCAACCCAATCGAAGATTCCGCATAATTGGGAAGGTCGAATGCTGCTGGCTGTAACACCGCTCTTGTGATTATTGGGGCTGATTTTCAGCAAGCTGAGCCAGCTCGGTCCTCTTCTGCAGCGATGCCAACCCCGTTTGTAGACGATTCTTAAAAGGGCTGACCTCAGCGTAACCTTCGATCACATCCAGCACCTTGTTATTGGGACTCACGAGGACCGTTGTCGGATACCACTTAATCTTTAGCTTGCTGATGAGCTTGGCATTGGCATAGCGGTCCGCGTGGAGGGTTTCGAATGATTCAGCAACCATCTGCTTCACGTGGGGAATACGCAATACCTGCTTTTTCATCTTCACACAATAGTGGCAGTTGGGCATCGAAACGAAAATCAAGATTGGTCGATTGCTCTCCTGGGCAGCCTTCCAGGCGGCCGGGTAGCTGGCATGTTGAAAAAGTGCTCGGGGTTTGGGGGCTTGGGTTGTTGCTTCCGCCCCGAGAGTTGGCTTAACCGACGTGGTCTGGGCTAACGACACCTCGGACTCCGATTCAACAGGATCCGACGCAAGCTGTTCCGCCCGCAGAGTGGCTGGGCTCAATAACAGTGCCAGGGTTAATAGGGGAGTGCCTGGCAATAGGATTGCCCGCGTGATTCCGAATCGCATGTCGTGTCTCCCTGCGCTGGTGCGGCCGCGGGGCTTCACATTGTGGCTCACCGCTTGGCTCTTATGAAATCATCGGCGCATGCAGGGCAGCAGGGGGGGACAATCTTTCTTCTAGGCACATTCCTCAAGAAAGCCGGGGTCTCGCCGATCCGCAGCCTGTCCCTGCTCGGAGAAGACTTCCTGGCCGGAATAATCGGAACTGCTGGCAGCCCTCTCAGATCGCCGCACCGGCGGTGCGAGCCTGCAGAACGCCGACGAATCCAGCATTCGCGTCGAGACAGGTGTGCCGGAAAGATTGTGGGTGTGGCACTCCCACGAGACGAAGGGTCTCAACATCGCCGAGTCGGAATATGAGGTTACCTGCTGGGTACCACGCTTGGCCCGGCTCCACCTCGACGCTGACTGAATCAAAGCGGTCGAGCGACACGCTCTGCTGTTCGCCCCCGCCGAAGGCTTGTTCAACAATCACTCGGCGGTTGGTCAACCGATAGCGACGGCAGCTGGGGTTCGGCACACCGAACAGTACGAATGGCAAACGCGGAATGACCATATGGAAATAGACGGGCAAAATTAACGGGATAGACAGCAGCGCGAGAATGCGACCAATCGTGATGGGCACACCGAACAGGGTAATCCCGACGTCGTTAGCAAAACGACGACCCCACCAGCGACCGTACGCCGTTGCGGCGATCGAGGGCCAGACAGTCATCACAGTTACTTCTTTTTCCGTATCGGGAACTACCCCGGCAATGGCTTGGGCCATGTTCGTCTATTCGCTCGGCAGAAAATTTGCGGGTGGAAATTAAGCAGAAAACAGCGTAACAAAGCCGCCCTGTACTGCCAAGTGCCACGAGTTCGCCAGTCTACGCCATCGGGGCATCGTTCCGCTCGACCAGGGCGCTAAGATACAGGAGTGACGACCCCTCGTTGCGGACAGGAGAGTGCTTAAGCAGGTCAAGCGAGGCCCGCATGACATCGCGACGGCTGACCTGCCCTACCAATCGGCCACTCTCCAGCACCGGCAGCCGACGATACGAAGTCAGCAAGAATACCTGTGCGATCGATAGCAGCTGGGTATCGGGCTCAATGGTCTGAACGTCGGTGTCCATGAACAGCCGAATCTCGTTGCTCGGAAGCTGCTCGTAGGCCGCATCCAAGAGTACCTGCATTGCGCACTTCTCAGAGAATACGCCAAGCAACTGGCCATCCGCATCGACGACCGGCGCGCCCGAAATTCGATTCTTAAGTAGTCGCTGTACGGCATCCATCACATCCATCTCTGGACGCAAAGTCACCAGCTTCTTGGTCATAAAATCGCGTGCGGCAGTTTGGGACATGATCATTGCTCCGCATAGGAACTCGCGTCGTCGCCAGCAGCAAGTTCGTCGAATAAAAAAAGAGAGAAGTGAACTCCGTGAAAAGACCGGCCCGGCACTTGGCCTACTTTAAGCATACCATCGACTGCCCAACGCCGGCTAGTTGCAATGAACGCTAAATGCTTGTGAATTGTTTCACAAGGCAACTGGCATATCGGAAGTCATGATCGTGAATTTTTTCACGTAGTGAATTTTTTATTGGCCGCATTGCAACGGGGCCACGGAATCGTGGTTCATTACAGACCCACGTTGAGCCCCTGCAGATCGTCCGGTACGAAGTGGCCGTCTTTGCGAATTAGTTTGTCGTCGAACCAGATTTCGCCGCCACCGTAATCTTCGCGTTGGATGAGCACCAAGTCCCAATGGATCTTGCTGTTGTTGCCATTGTCGGCGTCGTCGTAGGCTTGGCCGGGGGTGAGGTGAAAACTGCCGCCGATCTTTTCGTCGAACAACGTGTCGAGCATCGGATGCCGCACCCGGTTGTTGGTACCGATGGCGAATTCACCGCAGTAGCGGGCTCCTTCATCTGAGTCGAGAATTTCGTTGAGCTTTTTCTGCTCGCTTGCCTCGGCGCGGATGATCTGGCCATTCTTGAACTCGAACTCGATATTATCAAAAACCGTCCCTTGATAGCGAGACTGTGTGTTGTAACGGATCACACCGTTAATGCTCTCTCGCACAGGTGCGGTGAAGACTTCGCCATCCGGAATGTTCCGCTCACCGAAGCAAGGAATCACCGGGATATCCTTGATTGAAAACTCCAGCTCTGTGCCCGGTGCGACAATTTTCACCCGGTCGGCGGCCTGCATCCGTTCCACCAACGGCTGCTGTGCTTTACCCATCGCCGCGTAGTCGGCAGTGCAGACATCAAAGTAAAAATCCTCGAACGCCGCTGTACTCATGTTGGCCGCTTGGGCGAACGAGTCGGTCGGATAACGCAACACGACCCACTTGGTCTCGGGCACGCGAACGCTGCCATGCACCGGTTTCCACCAGTGCGTCTGAAACAGATCCATACGCTCGTGAGGTACGTCGGCAAATTGGCTCCCGTTGGCTGTGCCGCGAATGCCAATATAGGCGTTGGCTGCCCGCATTCGCTCGCCTTCGAACTTGGCGGCGAGTTTCATGCTCACTTCGGTGGCAGTGCGGTAGAGTGAACGCAGTACAGCGTTGCTCTTCCACGAGACCAGCGGCACGGCATCACGCTCGGCGATGCCTTCGACCAGCGCGGTCACCAAATTCGGCTCGGGTAGGTCAAAGGCTTCGACTAGTACCGTTTCGCCTTTCTTCAGGTCGCAACTGTGATCGAGAAGCAAGTTCGCAAGTTGATTGATGCGCGGATCGTTCATGGAAGCGGATTGTTCGTGGAGATAGAGCCAAAGAAATAAGTGATACGTCGCACCGCTCGAGCAAACTACACAGAAAAACAAGAATCTTCATAAAAAGGATAAAGCGATTAGGCAATTCCTACAACGGACAAATCACGAGCATAGGGTATAATTGAAGTGCGAAGAAATTTGACACTATTCCGTCATTCGCATTCGAACGATGCGTAGCATCACGGCTACTACCTCAAAATAGCGGCAACGACCATGACCACTGATATCAAATCGCCTCAGGACACTGACCAAGAGGCCTCCTTCGCCGAAACCGCACTCAAACTTGGGGGTAAGAGCGACGACGAAGCCCGCCGCACTGGGGCAATCGACAAGGCCGACGATCAAGTCGAAGCGCTCTTCGCTCCCCAGTACCAAACCGTCAACAGCCCTGCCCATGCGGCGGTTTGGGATCGCGGAGTGCCTGTCGATTTATTTCAAAGCAAGGTGGCGACGACTCCCAACGACGCCCAACAAGTCATGGACAAGTCCGTTGCAGTAGTACAGCGGCATCGCGCGGCGAATTCCGTGCTTGATAACCATGGCAAGATCACCGAAACGGTGATGCAAGATTTGGCCGAAACAGGTTACTGGGGACTACTAGTCGACAAAGAGTATGGAGGCTCGGGCACCCCTTTCGCTGCTTTCGCCCCATTCATCACCCGCATGGCAATGCACGACCCCACGATCGCGGGGCTTGCATCGGTCCACGGCTGCATCGGGGCGGTGGATCCGGTACGCACCTTTGGCACTGCCGAACAAAAGCAAAAATTTCTACCCGGCCTCGCCGACGGCACCCGGCTCAGTGCCTTTGCTCTCACCGAGCCAGGCGCAGGAAGTGACCTCACACAACTGCGGACAACCGCAGTACTCGACGGCGATAGCTACGTCGTCAACGGCGAAAAGCTGTTTATTACCAATGTAGTTCCCGGCCGCACGATTGGGTTGGTTTGTCTCATCGAAGACAAACCCGCCGTGTTGATAGTCGACTTGCCAAAAGAAGAAAACGCAAACTTTCAACTCCGCAAATATGGCCTATGGGCTTTGAAGCACACCTTCAACCAGGGCTTGATCTTCAAAGACCTGCGGGTACCAAGAGAAAATTTGTTGGTGCCGACTCGAGGTGATGGGCTGACGATCGCGTACCATGGACTCAACCTGGGTCGTATTTCGCTATGCGCGAACGCAGCAGGTACCATGCGAATTATGATGGCAAGCATGATTCCCTGGGCGAAGTTCCGCGTCACCTACAGCGAACCCATCGCCAACCGCGAGTTGGTCCAGCGCCGTCTTGGGCAACTCGCCGGGTTAATCACCGCCTGTGATGCGTTAACGCACTGGTGTGCTGGCCTGATCGACCGTGGCTACCGTGGCGAAATGGAATGCATCATCGCCAAAATATTCGGCAGCGAAGCGCAGAAACACGCCGCAATAGAGCTGTTTATGAAAACGCATGGCGGTCGGTCGTTCCTGCATGGCCACCTGCTCGGCGATAACATTCACGAATATCTCGCCCCGTGCATCTACGAGGGCGAGGGCGAAATGCTCGGCATGGCGTTCTTCAAGTCGCTGGTGAAGCACCACGGCAAGACCTACTTCGAGCCCGTCGGCAGGGTTCTCGCAGCCTCGGGCATCAAGAAGCCAAACCCGTTGAACCCCGCACACGCTTGGGCTCTGAAGAGCGTGGCATTCCCCTACCTCAAATGGCTAGTGGCGCGACGACTTATGCCCACCGCGAAAAGCGAGTTGCCCTCGATGCCCACCGCCTTGGCCAAGCACGCAGAATTCGCCTGCGATCAGTTGCAAGGAATGGCCCTGGAAATCAGCAACACGATGATGAAGTTCCAGCTCTCGCTTGCAGACCGTCAATGCCGAATGGCGGAGTTATCGGGGCGGTGCCAAGACCTGATCACGATGCTCTGCACCTCGCTTTACGCCTCCCGCCAGGAAGATGGACTCGTTCGCGATTCCGCTGACATCTTATGCCAAGAACTCACTCAGAAACTAACCGGCCAACGTGCGAGCAATCGCTTTTATAAACAAGTAACGCAACTGGGCAGTGCCATTGCCGACGGCCAATTCAAGAGCATAGCCGACCTCGATCCGGACGAGATTTTGATGAAGTACGAGAAATAGCGAATACTCTAAGCGCTTCGCCCTCGCTGGCCGGACGCAGCGATGATCCCCATCGCGACGGCTAGTAAGGCCGCGCCAGCGGGTTCGGGAACAACCTCGAGACGAGCACCAAAGTCGCTATTGTCGTCTGCATTATCTCCGACAAACCCGTCCAAAGGTGCAAGGAACAAGTGCGTAGCACCCGTAGGAATGCGAACTACGATCTGGTCGATGAGAAAATCTTGCGGAATGTCAGAGTCTGTAACGAAGTCGACTCCTGCATCAATGGCGTCGACGACCCTCAGTCGCGGGTTGAACGCATCCACATCCAGCAATACATCTGAAGAGCTAAACACTCCCATCAGGCCGCTCGAAAGCGACGCATCCGGTCCCGTCTCCGTCCCATTGAGCGAAAAATCTCCCAGCACTTCGAGCCGCAACAGGTCACCACCAGTTGCAGGCCCACCAGATGTGGAGGGCAGTGTAGCCAATTCAAAAATTGTGGCAAAGTTGTCGGCGTTCCCCACATTGTCTAAGTAACTGTTTGTGGACGTGACGGAAAATTCAAAGGCTGAAACGCTTCCTGCGAGTAGCGCAACCCAGAAGCCAGTTAGTATGCGAATCACCATGAACCTACCTCGCTTGCTTATTTCGAATAGCTGAAAATTCAACGCCAGATAAGCCTCTCCAGAAGTCACTCGCCAACGAAGTTCGTTTCCTCTGCAGAACCTTCCCTCTAACTCAATGCTCACACCCGCCGGTCCCGTGCACATGCCCGTGCGAGAGTTCGTCGTCCGTCGCTTGGCGTACTTCGCGGACCGTGACATCGAAGTGGAGGTTTTCGCCAGCAAGCGGGTGGTTTCCATCGATCGTGACCACGTCGTCGTCGATTTCCACGACCGTCACGACCATCGGGCCATTGTCCGATTCGACTTGAAACTGCATGCCCAGCTCCAAATCTTCAGCTCCCTCAAACTGCTCGCGAGAGACTTCTTGTTCGAGGGCATCGTTGCGCACGCCGTACCCATCAGCCGGAACGATGATCGCTTGGAACTGATCGCCGACCTGCTTGCCTTCCAACTCGCGCTCCAATCCAGGAATTATGCCGCCAACACCGTGTAAATAGGCCAGCGGCTCATGCCCCTCAGAGGTATCCAACACTTCACCCCCGTCGTTGGTCAGGGTGTAGTCAATCGCCGCTACGGAATTCTTGGTAATCTGCATAGCCATACCGCTTTCCTGACAAAGTGCGAAAAGTAGGGAAACACTAGCTCATAAACCCCGCTTTCCAAGGATCGCTGCAAGTCTACCCCATCATGCGATTCAGGCCTAGCCGACGCATGTCCGGTCAACTGAACTTTCAATTACCACCAGTTTCGAGTGGCAATTACAATATGATCTTCTCCTAGCTTCTCGTTCGATTTGCTGAAATACGTTGCCAATGAAGAACGCGTTTACCAGACTGCTGACTTCTTGGCTGTATCTAGGGGTCCAAAGGTGCCTGCATTTTTTTCCGGCCGGTCTGATCAGGTTTCGCCCCTTTGGCGTTTATGAAATCAAGCTTAAAGCGAGAGAGTCGGGAGCGCGCGACTATGGCGGTACTGCTGCCTGCCAAGCACGTTGGATCACCAGTTCTGAAGAGGCGCAAGAACTTGCCCAGCTCGCAACGCAAGAAAACATTGCCCAATGGAATGGCCAGACGCGACGAGCCGCAGTGCTTTGGAAAGAGGGCCGCCCCGTAGCAGTCGCGTGGATAGCGACGGGAAGCTTTGCCGAACCCGAATTGGGGCTCAAATACCGTCTGGATGAAGATGAGGTTTGGCTGTTTGCTGCCGTTGTGGATCCCGTATTCCGCGGGCAAGGTTTCTATCGGCAACTGCTCGAGTTTGTCATCAGAAATCTAGCCCTCACCCCAACCGACCGCATTTTACTTGGTGTCTCGACCGGCAATCGTGCATCCGAGCGCGCACATACCCGACAAGGTGCCACAAGATTGGGCTCACTGTTCGCGATAAAGAGCTGTCAACTCACACTTTGCCTGACACGTGGGCAAGTGCGCAGAACCACATCATTTCCATTCGCATTTGGGCACGCCATCGAAGTCACTGCAGGCCGTTTGTCATCAATCCCTCTGGAGCCAAACTAGGCGGACCCCGGATAAACCTGGAGCACGAAAAAAGCGACCTGCCGGAGAGTTCCTCCGGCAGGCCGCCCCATTTTTTACTGTTGCACTCTCAATGAGCACCAACTCTTCGAAAACTCTACCGCCTTCGGCGAGTCGCTAAGCCAACGAGACCCAAGAATCCAAGGGCCAAGGTAGTAGGCTCCGGCACGATCTGGTTTTGACGCAGCGTCGGGTCCGACGTTAGATTGGGAACCAAGATGCCACCGTCGATCTCGCCGATAAACGAAGCAAGACCCGTCCCCAGATCGATTGAGTACAGATCGCTCGTGTTAGAGCCATTCGTGTCGATTGAAGCAAAACCCTGATTCGTACCGTTGCTGAACGCCACGATCTCAAAGCCAAGGTCCGCATTTGCATTCACTCCGAGTCCGCTCCCGATATTGGTCAGCGTACCGGCGTTGAATGCCTGGTTGACCAAGAAATCGGTACCAGAATCGATGGCGTATTGGGTCGTCGAGTCGGCACCACCTAGCGAACTGTTGATATACGCTTCACCGGCAATATTGGGAGCAGGCGATCCGCCATAGCTCACGTCCGTAGCAACCAACACGGCTCCCGTGTCAACATTGACAGCGAGATTCTGGTCGGTATTGCTCACAATGCGCAGGCTATTGGAGCCACTCTTGTCGGCAGCCGGATTAAAGTCCACACCAAAGTTGGTGCCGCTCAAGCCACCATCAGCGATCAAGTCTGCGTTGGCATTCAAATTGTAAGCCAAAGTCGCCGTGGCGACGCCGGGCGTGGAGGGGTCAACTGTATAGAGGTTCCCGAAGCTTCCCAACGCATAAAGAACGGCGGTAGTCGGACGATAGTCAACGCCTCGCACTGTCTCATTCGAAGCCAACCCGACAATCGGCTTAGCGAGCAGGAGATTGTGGGGGGAATTGGTGTCGAACGTGATGAGTTGATTTTCATCCGTGACACCGGTCAGTAACGCGGCAGAGGCAGTGTTTGCCGCAAGGCATGCAGCGATTGCTGCCGAGAGAATTTTCATTTTCATCTTTTCATTAGCACCAATTTAAGAGAAACGGGGAAAATACCGACGCTTAGAGCACTCACTCAAAAACCGTCAGTCACTGGAACTACTACAAATTCGAACTGTCTCTCAACGATTTACACAGGGCCAAGTCATCACCCCATTCGCGTCTAAGCAACAGATTGATTACCCAGCCTTGTATGACTGTGAGCGACTAGATTGTTACGACCATGCACCTGCATTTGGATTTGATTATTTATGTAACTCACGAATTCCTGAGCAGAGCTGCCCGATTCCACCCCAGAGGCCACTTACCCATTACCCTCAAACACCCTGAACACATGGATTGCACGAGTTTTTTTGCAGGAAAATCTTATTTTTCTTCGCTAAACACCCAGATTGGTGCTAGCACGACGTTTTTCCTAACTGCCTTTTGACAAATAGGTTACAGCGCATTCAAGACTCGCTGGCTCTGCGAATTCCTGGCTACTAGGTAGATAACCCCAAAAATATGTTAAAGAAATACGAACAATTCGTTTGCATAGTCTGGCCCAGACCGCTAGACTAGGCCTCGTGAGCATGGTTTGGGTGAAAAAACCATGTAGCAGAGGTTTTGTAGGAAAGGTTATAGGTAGGGAGGCTTTTCAACTTGAAATAGCCTCAAGTGTTGCGGAGTATCTTTTTTCGAGCAACTTGAGACATTTAATCCGGGAGTGAGATCTAATGCAGACTACAACTTTGAGAAACCTTCTAACGCAATCTGCGTTTGCGCTGGCACTAGCTTTATTTGTGCTGGCCCCGTTCGCCAATGCTGGCACCATACCGCATCCTATGGTTATGGGTCCTAGCGTTGCTTACACGGACATTTCCGAGACATCGCAAGATCCGGTGCCGCTATACGGTGCCCCGGTTGCTGATGGCGACGACCTGGCTTTTTTCGAGCCGACATCCTCCAACCCTAGCCTTGGCTTCAGTGCTCAATCATCTGGTGGCAATGGCGACCTGACCGATGGTTTCCTGAACTTGACCATTATGGGTAAGGAAAT
The DNA here is from genome assembly GCA_965230685.1 of Bythopirellula sp. Classification (GTDB taxonomy): domain Bacteria; phylum Planctomycetota; class Planctomycetia; order Pirellulales; family Lacipirellulaceae; genus Bythopirellula. The sequence goes on along the minus strand of CBDDLO010000002.1, from coordinate 3,996,814 downwards.
CCTCGTCAACAATGTGCCAACTACTCAAGCCATTAGCATGATCACGTTTTCAGAAGGTGGTGACTACACCATCGACTCGCTGGGAGCTGCTTTAGGACGCGTGTCGGCTGCCATGAACGTGTTTCAGCTCAACATCGTAGAGGTAGACGGTGTGCCCCTAGCGACTCCAATTTCGCTTAACGACGTTCAGCAGGTCAGCATTGACGCGGTACCTGGCAGCCTGATCTCCGGTCAGTGGGACCTATCCTCGACCTTCAATCTGAACCAAGCCTTGACTGATGCTGGAGAATCGTTTGTCCTTGGAGCGACGAAACTGACCGCACGTGTCAACAACACGCTAAGTGCTCTCAGCCAAACAGGCAGCAATGCTGGTATCTTTAAGAAGGACTTCGACATCGAAGTCGATACCCCAATCGATCCCCAAGGCATGATTCCCGAGCCAACTTCGGTTGTCCTGGCCGCGATGGGCTTGATTGGCATGCTCGCCTCACGTCGAGCTAGCTAGCTCTAGCTGGAGTGAATTGCAAGAGACTCATAAGAGGCCGTCTCCTCCCGGAAGGCGGCCTCTTTTTTCATGCGCGATGAAAGCTGGTCACTCACACACGAAGCTGGTTCCGCTGGTTCCAAGTTATTGACACTCAATCACCAAGAATCGAGTCAATCGCTGACAATTCCGACTCGTCAAAACTCGCATTGGCCAAGCAACCAAGGTTCTGATTCAGCTGCTCGATCGAGCTTGCACCTACTAGCACCGTGGTGACCCGCGGGTCCTTTAGAACCCAGGCCAGTGCCATCTGCGCCAGGCTCTGCCCACGCTGTAGGGCCATGTCGTTGAGCTGGCGAATTCGACTGAGCGTCGCCTCATCGAGTTGCTCGGCCGACAAGAACCCATGGGGTTTAGCAACTCGCGAGCCTTCAGGAATGCCTCTGAGATAACGATCAGTTAGCAAGCCCTGAGCCAACGGTGAAAAAGGAATGCACCCAATACCCCGCTGCTCCAGTTCGCTCAGCAGCTCCCCTTCAACCCAACGGTCGAGCATGGAGTACCTCGGCTGATGAATCAAACACGGCGTTCCCAGGTCGTGAAGTATCTCGGAAGCTCGCCGCGTCTCATCTGCTGAGTAGTTGGAAATTCCGACGTAGATTGCCTTGCCTTGCTGCACGGCACTGGCCAGAGCGCCCATGGTCTCTTCCAGGGGAGTCTCAGGATCGGGGCGATGTGAGTAGAATATATCAACGTAGTCTAGCCCCATCCGAGCAAGGCTTTGATCGAGACTCGCCAACAGATACTTTCGCGATCCCCACTCGCCGTAGGGCCCTTTCCACATGTGGTAGCCGGCCTTGGTGGAGATAATCAGCTCATCACGGTGCGTCCCGAGGTCGTCACGCAAGAGCTTGCCAAAGCTCTCTTCTGCAGAGCCAGGCGGTGGGCCGTAATTATTGGCTAGATCGAAATGGGTCACTCCCAAGTCGAATGCTCGCAAGGCGATGGATCTTGCGGTCTCAAAAGCATCGACTCCGCCAAAATTGTGCCACAAGCCCAGTGAAATAGCGGGCAGTTTCAGGCCACTCCGGCCACAGCGGTTGTAGTTCATCTCGTCGTAACGGCTCTCGTCGGCAGTATACATGGATGGCTCAGCGTTCCCTAAAAGAAGTCTGCAAGCAAAGGTGTCACGATGGCGCTAATCGCTATTAAAACGATTAGCCCAAAGGTGATCTGACGAAACAACGGCTTCGAAAGCCGCTGACCGAAATACATCCCGATCCACAAGCCAACAAGCAGCAAAGGCAATATGCAGACGGTCGTCACGGCAGCAGGCAAGATTTTCTCCCCATGCTCATACCAATACGCCCCAGCGGCGATGGGCAGTGTAGCCGCTGAGCAGAAGAACAGGAAAGCCCGTGATTTGCTGGTAGACCATGTAAGTGAATTGACATAAATCACCATCGGGGCGCCCCCTATCGCAGCAAATCCCATCAGGAAGCCTGACAACGCAAACGCCAGCGTTTGCCAACCTCGGTTGAGGGTCTCGCGGGGCGTCACCTTGAACCCCCACAACAGGCCAACAACCGCCAACAAGAAAATGCCAACCAATTGTTTCGCCTGGGCTGCTTCGAGATGCCGATCCGCCAGGTAAGCCACGTAGGTACCACAAGGCACGGCCAACCAACGGACGAAGACCGGAAACGGAAGTTCGCTCGGCGCCAGGTGCGGCCAGAGTTTCCATGCGCCCGTGATGTTTTGCACACTCGTCGACACCAGATTGATCGTCGCCGACTCGGGCAAAGAGAAACCAGCCAACACCAGCAGAGGCACCCCGATCATTCCCGATGCAAAGCCAACGGCCCCCTGCACCACGCTACCAAAGAACATGATACCAGCAATCAGCGCTATCTCAGTGGGAGTGTAAGTCATGGGCTATTTTTCTTGACAATCTCACGCACTTTTTTGCGGAGGTCGTCGCTGTTCCAGCCTTGCTTTTCTGCTTCCAAGAGAACCCTCCGCTGCTCAGCATGGGGTAAACGGGCCACCGCTGCATGCGCAGACCAGGAAAGGGCGGCACGTCGGTTCTGGGCAGGCACTCGACGAGCAACCGACGCGTAACGGCTCACCATCTCTGTGGAGAGCGTCGCACCGCAAACCTCGCCAAACTCCTCACCGTAGAGATCTTCGCCCCGATTGATCATATCGCCGATCCACCAAGGGCTCGCCCGTTGGCACCAAAGTGCGAACTGCAATGGCCCTTCCCACTCTGCAAGTGAAGGTTTTCCCTGTACTCTCACATTGGCCGGGCGGAACTGAAACGGCCCCAACGCCATTTTGGGTTCTTGCATGGAACTTCGTTTCGCGGAGGGTTCGAAGGTGTCGTTGAGTTTGCCGTAGATTTTACGGGCTGTGCCTTGGATAATGGAAGGTTGAAACCTTTATTACCTCTCGACTGCAAGCGTAAGCCCATTATGCCTAAACCGTCGTCCTTTGGCTCCTCTTATCCCAACACTCGCATGAGACGCGTTCGTCGCCACGAGTGGTCACGCCAGTTGGTTTGCGAGAACCGGCTCTCTGTTAGCGATCTCATTTGGCCATTGTTTGTTTGCGAAGGTGATAGCCATCGCGAGACGATTCCCTCGATGCCAGGTGTTGAGCGTCTCAGCATCGATTTAGCGATTGAGGCAATTGGCGAAGCCATAGGTCTTGGTATTCCCGCGGTCGCACTGTTTCCCGCTACAGAAGCATCAAAGAAGACGCCCCAGTGCGAGGAAGCGATAAACTCCGACAACCTAGTTTGCCGAGCCGTTCGCGCGGCAAAGTCCGCGCACGGTAACAAGATCGGCATTATCTGCGACGTCGCCCTCGACCCTTACTCAAGTCATGGGCAAGACGGGCTAGTGCGCGATGGTTACGTGGTCAACGACGAAACGGTGGCGATGCTTTGCCAACAGGCAGTCGTACAGTCCGAAGCCGGCTGCGACATCATCGCACCGTCGGATATGATGGACGGCCGAGTGGGGGCAATCCGCCATGCGCTCGACGAAGCAAACTTTGTCGATGTGCAAATCATGGCCTACGCCGCCAAGTACGCCTCGGCATTCTACGGCCCCTTCCGAGATGCCGTCGGATCATCAGCCAACCTTGGCGGCGGCGACAAACGCACCTACCAGATGGACCCCGCCAGTGGTGACGAAGCGCTGCGTGAAGTTGCACTCGACATTGCCGAGGGAGCCGACAGCGTGATGGTCAAGCCAGGCATGCCATACCTCGACATCGTGCATCGCGTGAAAGAGATCTTCGGGGTCCCCACATTCGCTTACCAGGTCAGCGGTGAATATGCGATGCTCTCCGCTGCCGCAGAACGCGGTTGGCTCGACCGCGAGAAGGTGATGCTCGAGAGTTTGGTGGCGTTCAAACGCGCAGGGGCGGATGGGGTATTGACCTATTTCGCACGGGAGGTGGCGAGAATACTAAGAGACAGTCAATAACTGCATTGAAACTCGTCTACCGTCGGCTGAGATTAAGCCACACCACTACCGCAACCAAACCCAGCATAGCAAGAATCTCTACAAGCGATCTTCCACTAGCTATTGCATAAGCAGTGAGAGCTACACCCGCTAGGCAAAGCAGTTTTGGAAGCTTCAGCCCGTCAATGGCAATTAACACTACGCTCATGATCCAGCTTAGAACCGCACCGTGGTACGCATACACCCCGATCAACTTCCACTGCGGCACCCACACATTGTGCAACGCCCCGGTAAACTCCGTGAGAGGCCCCTCTGGCAAATTTGCCCCACCGCTGAAAAGCTCAACGTATGCTAACACAAAAAACGCCAGCCCCATGACAAATTCGACAATCGCATAGCGGGGCGAAATAGGCTGACCGCAGTCGCGGCATTTTCCTTTCAGCCACAACCAACCGAGCACTGGCACGTTGTCGTATGCGCGAATCGAGTGGTCGCATTTGGGGCAGTGCGACGACGTCCAGATCACCGATTCACCGCGCGGCATGCGGTAGGCGACCACGTTCACAAAGCTGCCGATGCACGAGCCGATGAAGCCGAGCCAGAGAGCGGTGGTCAAATCGATAAGGGCACTGGTGGGCAAGTTCTTTTCCATAGGGTAAAACGGGTAGGCTCCGAGTGAGCATTATCGCCGATTTGTTCGCTTTGGAAATCGCAAAATCTCCTTAGCACCGACTATGCGGAACATCGCTCGACAGCGAGAACTGCGATTGGTAGCTATCCGGGCGACCAGCTAAGATAGACGCTCCGCGGCGGGCCCCTCCTGGAATCAACTGAAAACTCACGATGGCAAGCGAAACTCTCTCTGACACGACAGAGCTTGCTCTCGTGCCGCGCGAGCGCACGCTTCGGTCCAGAAGCTTCCAAGGCTTGCTGATCACGCAGCTACTAGGTGCGGCCAACGACAACATCCTACGCTGGCTGGTGATCGGCGTCGGCAAGCAATACGTCGACAAGAGCCAAGTTGGTTGGATTCTGATGGCCGGTACGGCGTCGTTCGTATTGCCCTACCTACTACTTGCCGCGCCTGCAGGGTACCTTGCCGATCGCTTTAGCAAACGGCGGGTGATCGTTGCCTGCAAGAAAGCAGAAATCGCGATCATGGCGCTGGCGATTCTGGCGATTTTCGTCGGAAGCGTATCGCTATTGCTTGTGGTCGTGGCTTTGATGGGAGCGCAGAGCGCGCTGTTCGGGCCGTCGAAGTTGGGTTGCATTCCCGAAATGCTCGATGACTCAAGAATTTCTGCAGCCAACGGTTTGATTGGGCTCACGACGGTAATCTCCGCCGCAGTTGGCACAGCAGTAGGCAACTGGTTAGCAACAGCCACCGGCGCGATGGGCCAAGAGCGCTGGTGGCTCTCTGCGCTTGTCTTAGTCGGCACTGCTCTGCTGGGTTGGGGTGCCAGCATGCTGATTAAGAATCTCCCCGTGGCGAATCCTAAGCGAACCTTTCCCTGGGACGCGGCGCAGCAAACCTGTCGCGACTTGCAAGAACTGTTTCGTCGCAAAGACATCTTTCGCGTTGCGATCGGCATCATGTTTTTTTGGTCACTAGCTGGTCTCGCGCAACTGAACATCGATCAGTTCGCAGCTGAGGGTGGTACGACACGCCAGACGCAAGTCATTCCCCTATTGATCGCCTTGGTCGTCGGCGTCGGTTTGGGTAGCGTGCTTGCCGGTTTTTGGTCCGGCGGACGCGTCGAATTGGGCATCTTACCACTCGGGGCGGGTGGGTTGGCGCTAACGGCGTTCATGCTCTTTACCGTTGAAGGAACGCTCGTCGACCCCGGCACAGATTGGACAGCCAGTTACGTGGCCGCGAGCTTCTTGCTATTTCTGCTTGGCTTTTTTGGAGGTCTGTTCGATGTACCACTGGCAGCTTATATGCAGCATTACAGTCCCAAAGAATCGCGCGGCTCGATCCTTGCGGCAAGTAACTTCCTCACGTTCTCGGGAGTGCTGTTTGTAGCCCTAGCATTTGGGGTGATGCGGGCACCGACTTCGGAAGGGTCACTTGGAAAACTGCTCGAGACGAATCCTCATGCTGCCGCAAATGCTGAGTTCGTCTCCGAGGTGTACCGCGCAATGAAGACGACACCCAATCCCGACATCGATGCTTTCGTTATGGAATATCCGGACCGCGAATCACTCGTGCGATCCGTGTATCAGGAGGTTGTGGGACATCCCATGCTAACCGCGCGACAGATTTTTCTTCTCTGCGGTGTGATGACGATCCCCGTATTTGCCTACATCCTGTGGGTCATCCCGCAGGCAACCCTCCGCTTCCTGGCTTGGCTCGCCACGCACACATTCTACAAGGTACGCCTCTTTCGGCGACATAACTTGCCCGATGAAGGCGCAGCATTGCTCACACCCAACCATGTGTCCTGGATTGACGGTTTGCTGATGATAGCGATCTCAACTCGCCCCGTGCGGCTGATCATCACCGGCGATTTGGTAACGAGCTGGTGGGCACGGGGATTGGCGCGCATCATGGGCGCGTTTCCGATCAGTCGCCGCAATCCGAAGGTCGCCCGCAAAGCCATCGAAGCAGCTCGTAAGGCGCTCAATAATGGAGATCTCGTATGTATCTTTCCCGAGGGGGGGATCTCTCGTTCTGGCACTCTGCAGCGATTTCGCTCCAGCACGCTTGATGTCTTGAAAGGCACCAACGCGCCGATCATTCCCGTCTATCTCGATGAGCTGTGGGGGAGTATCTTTACGTTTCGTGGCGGGCGATTCTTTTGGAAGTGGCCCCGACTAGCGGCACGGAAGGTCTCGATCTGGTTTGGCGAACCAATGCAACCGCCACACGACATCCAACGACTCCAACATGCGGTTCAAGAACTCGGCACCGATGCCGCCACAGGCAGAAAGGAACACAATATGGTTCTCCCTCGGTTGATGCTCCGCAAGTGCCGCAAGGCGCTGTTTCGCTTCAAGATGGCCGACTCGACCGGCGCAAGGCTCACAGGCGGCACACTGCTGATGAAATCGCTCATCCTGCGGAGATTGTTGTTGCGTGAGACTCTGCAAGATGAAGAGCAGTATGTCGGCATCCTCATACCGCCCACCACTGGCGCGGTCGTGACCAACGCGGCGGTGACTCTCGCAGGACGTGTTGCTGTGAATCTCAACTACACCGTCAGCAACGACGTGATGAACGCCTGCATCAAGAAGGCCGGCATCCGACACGTGCTCACCACCCAGAAAGTTCTCGATAAGTTCGAATTCGACCTGGATGCCAAAGTGGTGCTGCTCGAAGACTTCCGCGAGAAACTCACGATCATCGACAAAGCCATTGGCGCCGGTTTGGCTTACGCTACGCCGGTGCCCCTCTTAGAGCGTCTGCTGGGGCTGCACAAAATGACCGGCGACGACGAACTCACTGTCATATTCACGTCGGGTTCCACTGGCATTCCCAAGGGTGTTGTGCTCACCAATCACAATATCGGCTCGAATGTGACGGCCATTGACCAGGTCGTACACCTCACACCTGACGATACACTGCTGGGTATTCTACCATTCTTTCACTCGTTTGGTTACATGGTCACATTGTGGACCGTGTTGGGATTGGATGTGCGCTGTGTGTATCACACGAATCCACAGGAAGCTAAGCAGATAAGTAAGCTGGCAGGCAAATGGGGCGTGACGGTCGTGCTTGCTACTCCGACATTCTTGCGTCTCTATCTCAAGCGATGCGCCCCCGAAGACTTTAAGAAGCTCGACATCGTTGTCGCCGGTGCCGAAAAGTTGCCTGTGGAGCTTTGCGATGCTTTCGAAGAGAAATTTGGCGTGCGCCCCGTCGAGGGGTACGGAGCGACGGAGCTTTCACCACTCGTGTCGGTCAACGTCCCTCCAACGCGCTCTCACACCAAGGAAATCGATTGCTTGGAGGGTTCTGTTGGCCGCCCCGTGCCCGGGGTCCTCGCCAAGACCGTCGATCCCGATACGTTGGATGACTTACCAGTCGGCACAGCCGGAATGTTGCTGATTAAGGGCCCCAACGTGATGCGTGGGTACCTGGGCGACAATGACAAGACACAGGAAGTCGTGAAAGAGGGCTGGTACATCACCGGCGACATCGCCATCGTTGATCAGCAGGGCTTTATCACGATCACAGGACGTCAAAGTCGCTTCTCAAAAATAGGTGGTGAGATGGTTCCACACCTCAATGTCGAAGAAGCCATCCAACACCTTGTTGCCCACGAAGACGACGAAGCCATTCGGGTCGCGGTCACCTCAGTGCCCGACGAACGCAAAGGCGAGCGTTTGGTTGTTGTCCACACCGAGTTAGACCAAACACCTCAAGCGATCTGTGAGCACCTAAAGTCTTTGGGACTACCCAACATTTGGGTACCTAGCCCTGACAGCTTTCTACAGGTCGAGGAAATTCCCGTGCTTGGAACCGGGAAGCTAGACTTGAAAGGACTGGGGGAGCTTGCAAAGCAACATTTTGAAGCGTAACGAGCGCCACGATTACTTCGCCTTCTGTGCCACGCGAGGCATCGCGGCATTGCTGTATTTCTTGGAACAGTCGTAAGCGATGCCTACCAACTCTTGCTGTCGTTGCAGAGCCACTCTGGGCAGACTGTGCACCAGTTTCTCAATCGACGAGGGACGTCGTTCGGCGGCTCGAGAGAAGTTGCTGATAAACGCGATCGTGTCGACAAAATTTGCATCCGCTGTATTGCCTACCCAAGGGTGCAGCGCTTTGGCGAACAGCTCGATGCTGGTTCGCTCGATGCGGACGAACGAATCCAATCGACAAGCAACATAGTCGCGGCCGTTGGTTTCTCTCACGGATCCACTTCGCAGGAGCAACACGCACTGGGCGCGCACGGGGCGTTTGAAGGGTTTGCCTTCGTAAGCTCCTTCGGAATACATGACAATGCGATTCTGAGCGCCGGCGCTGCATTGCTGCTCGACAATTACCAGCTCGCCTGTGGTGCCAGCGCCGTCGGCAAGAGAAAACGTGTTCGCCCCCGTGCGCCGCAATGACACACGGCTAATGCCCATGTGTTGCCACATTTCGACCAGCACCTCGGGATTCTTCGCCAGAAACGTGAATAGCTCTGGATCGCAATCCACCATCTGCGTGGGCAGTCGCCGAAACAGACTACTGTCGGCCAGCACCTTCTGCACAGAACGACGATACTCCGGCTGAATTTTCTTCAGTGGAATTGCCCGGGTTGCCTCACGCGCGGCAGCCTCCGAAGTGGTAGACTGCATGTGCTGCGGCACTTCTCTGTCCGCTGCAGTCGCTGCTCCTGACGCACTCAGCACACACGCAGCTAATGCAGCGCGCACGCCGGTCCTCCGAGACAGAAACAAGCAGATCAGAGCTGCGCATTGGCTCCAAGCTCTCTGCGCAGCGCCACTCGCATGGCTAGAACAGCGGTGCATTCATCCCCCCCTTGTGTTACCCGAACCGCATGAGAAGCTGTGCAGGTTGTAGAACTATTTCGGCGCTTCTGAGGGGGCCTCCCCAGTAATTCCTGCGAGCAGAATTTACAGCATGCTAGCATCTTTGTCGAAAATCGCTGGGCGGCCTTGTGCTGCTTTCAGCCAATCAAGACAATCTCGAAGCAATTTTCCTTTCCCCAGATAAGCATCTCCTCGTATGGCACCTCCTGCAAACAGAGGTCGGTTAACTAAGGCAATACTTGCCTGCGCGGTCCTGCTGCTTGCCACCTTGTTGGCCGCCCCTCGTTTTTCGCGGTGGCATAACGAGCGCCTAGCAAAGGGTCTTTTCCGGCAGGTCGAATCCGCCAGTGACGCAGAGGCGAAAATCCCCCTACGCCAGCTTGCCGAGCTGGGGGTCGTGGCGATTGAACCTCTAACTATCTGTGCGGCTTCGCCTCGAGCCGCTGTTGCCACTGTCGCGCGGAAAATTCTCCATGAAAAGGTAGCCTCCTGGCAAGTCTCGGCCGAAGGACCTCGCTCAGTAACCGCGCGGTTAGAAGCGGCCAGCTCAACGGCACTACTTGCCACGACACTTGCTGCGCACATGGGCAAATTCGGCCCCACTGGACAACAATGGGCCGAGCAGCTCGCACTGCGGATGATCGCGTGGGCTGACGAATTGCCAGCACGGCAAGCACGGATACTGTTGGATCACTGCGAAAGAATTCTCTCTGCTGTTCCAGCGCGGGGACCCAAGCTGCGAACTGTCGCGACAGTGAATCAACCGGTGCGACAAAATATCACCTCAAGTCACATAGCTTCACCGACACCTATGATGGCGCCACTTACACATGCCAGCGAACGATTACTTGACGCGCCGATGTCATATCGGGAAAAGTCTTCCAGCCTTTCCATAAGCCAACCGTATCCTACATCAGCAGGAGGTCGGGTCGCATCTAACAACGAGCTAAGCTGGAAAAATCAAAGTCTTGCAGAGAGCCACTCGCCCCATTCAACGCTGATCACAACCTATGCACCCAGCGAGCGTCAGCCTACAACCGTCGATGCGTCGCAGATCCGCCCCATCCAGAAACAGACGGAGGTCAAGAGGACGGCGGTTATCGACATCCCCTCGCCGAAAGACATGGCCAGCCGAGCGGCTCAGTTGGGACAACTTTCCAACGAAGAATTGTTGCTCAAATTGCGTCGTACGGGATTCTACGAAGCTGGAATCGCCCGTCGAGTCTTAGCGAACCGTGGATTCCCTGAGTCGGAACTTGTCATGCTTCAGCAACTCAGCTCTCCTGTCGTAGCGGATCGGCTGCGACTCATCGAAGATACTTCGCAGCTGCCTGCAGCGAAGTCGCGAGAATTCCTGAGTTGGCTACTGGAAGACAGCAACGCCGACGTGCGATTGCGAGCGTTGGTCGCTCTAGCCACGACAAATGCTCCCAATCTTGTCGAACAAGCTCGAGAATTGGCTGTGCAAGACGAAGATCCCCGCGTCGCGGAGCTGGCTTCTCGGCTATCTCGCTCGCAGCGCTAGTGCTAGGCACGAGGCGCATGAGCCCAGATTATGGCGGATCTGTTAGCTGACCGACTCGAGTGCGATGGCCACCATATTGCCCGAGCCCATCCAGCAACAAATTGCCCTTTCAGAGCCGCTTTTAAGTGACCCGTCTGTCGGTTACTATGGTGCGAACTCGACTCCTCGAAAGGAATACACCGTTGCTCACTAATCATTCTATCTTTGCCCAAACTTCCGGTTTTGAAGCGATAGCCGATGGCAACGGAATTAGCATTGCCGTGACGGGGATGCTGATCGTTTTCTTCGCACTGTCATTCATCAGCCTCTTCATTCGTCTCTTGCCCGTAGTACTCGCGGTGTTGGAACCGATTCTGCCGCGTCTGGAATCCCATGACCAGCCGCCTAGTGCAGCCGAGAGCCTGGATAGCGATAAGGAACGGATCGTTGCCGCGATTGGTTTCGTGCTGCATCAGGAAATGAAAAAAGCGGCATCAAAGCAGTGAATTAGGCAAATCAAGTCGGCTGGCTGGGCCCGGTTAACGCGACATCGCATTTTTGTGTTTTTTGAAAGAATCGTTCGATGGACATTTTCTACAACTTCTTGGAGACCACCGGCTTCGCCCAAATGACTTGGGGCAATGCGATCATGATCGTTATTGGCCTCGTATTCATCGGCCTGGCAATCATTAAAGACTACGAACCGCTATTGCTGCTGCCAATTGGTTTCGGTGTGATCGTCGGCAACATCCCAACGATAGCCAACATGTCGCTGAGTGTGTACGACGAAGGTAGCGTACTGAGCATGATTTACTATGGCGTGAGTCAGGGGTTGTTTCCGCCCTTAATTTTTCTTGGCATCGGTGCTATGACTGACTTTTCTACCATGTTGTCCAACCCCAAGTTGATTCTGTTAGGAGCCGCCGCTCAGTTGGGCATTTTCCTCACGCTGTTGGGCGCGATGTACTTAGAATTCACCCCAAAAGAGGCGGGAGCCATCGGGATCATCGGAGGGGCCGATGGACCAACGTCGATTTTTCTCGCCGCTAAATTGGCTCCGCGATTGCTGGGGGCAGTAGCGATTGCAGCGTACTCCTACATGGCTTTGGTCCCCGTGATACAGCCGCCGATAATGAATCTGCTGACCTCGCGTGAAGAACGCCTCATTCGTATGGCGGCCCCGCGCACCGTCAGCCGCCACGAGAAGATTATTTTCCCCATCGCCGCTTTCCTGATTTGCACGATGATCGCCCCAGGTTCGCTGGTACTGATCGGCATGCTATTTTTCGGCAATCTAATGAAGGAGAGCTTGGTCACCGAGCGGCTGGCACAAACAGCCCGCACTGCGATGATTGACATCGTCACAATCCTGCTGGGCTTTGCCGTCGGAGCGAGCACGCAAGCCCAGACCTTTTTGAGGAAAGAGTCCTTGTTGATCTTCGGCTTGGGCGCACTCTCTTTTGCTATGGCGACAGCAGCGGGTGTGCTATTTGCCAAATTCATGAACCTGTTTCTCACCGAAAAAATCAACCCTTTAGTCGGTGCGGCCGGAGTCTCGGCGGTGCCGGACTCAGCAAGAGTTGTACAGATGGTTGGTCAAAAAGAAGACCCGCATAATTTTTTGCTAATGCACGCGATGGCTCCCAACGTCGCGGGGGTCATCGGCTCCGCCGTCGCCGCGGGCGTGCTGTGGTCGGTACTAACAAATTAACGCAACATAAATTCCCTCACTACCAACGAAACGACTTTGGTAAGGAAACAACGTGGCTAAGAAAATTGACTTCATGTGTACCGCCTTTCGTGACGGCTTCCAGTCGGCCTATGGGGCGAGGGTGCAAACGCCTGACTTTCTACCAGCCTTGGAGGCAGCGCGCGACGCCGGCATCAACTACTTCGAGGCGGGCGGAGGAGCACGCTTTCAGTCTTTGTATTTCTATTGCCAAGAAGATGCGTTCGACATGATGGACGCATTTCGTGAGACGGCCGGCCCCGAGGCAAACCTGCAAACCCTAGCTCGTGGTGTCAATGTCGTCGGCCTGGAATCGCAACCACGCGATGTGATCAAACTTCATGCCGAGCTGTTCAAAAAACACGGTATGACAACCATCCGCAACTTCGACGCACTCAATGATGTCAACAATCTCATCTATAGTGGCCAATGCATTGTTGACGCAGGGCTGAAGCATCAGGTTGTCGTCACAATGATGGAACTGCCCCCCGGCTGCAGCGGCGCCCACGATGCAGAATTTTATGCTTCGATTCTGCAACAAATCTTGGATGCCGAGATTCCCTACGACGCAGTTTGCTTCAAGGACGCCTCCGGCACCGCCGTGCCTTCGAAAGTGTACGAAACGATTAAAAGCGCCCGCAAGTTGCTACCCCAGGACACCTACATTCACTTTCACACGCATGAAACTGCAGGCGTCTCGGTCTTGGCTTACAAGGCCGCGCTCGACGCGGGAGCCGATGCCATTGATCTGTCGCTTGCACCTTGCTCAGGAGGTACATGCCAGCCCGATGTGCTGGTGATGTGGCACGCACTGCGCGGCAGCGAGTACACACTGGACATTGATATCGACAAAATCCGTGAGGCAGAGGAAGTTTTCAAAGAATGCATGAGCGATTATTTTTTACCGCCTGAGGCGACGGCCGTCGAGCCGCTCATCCCTTGGAGCCCCATGCCTGGCGGAGCACTGACCGCCAACACCCAGATGCTCCGTGACAACGGCATCATGGACCGCTATCCCGAGATGATTCGAGCCATGAGCGATGTAGTCCGCAAGGGAGGCTATGGCACGTCGGTTACACCGGTCTCGCAATTCTACTTCCAACAGTCATTCAACAATGTGATGTTCGGTCCGTGGGAAAAAATCGCCGAGCCCTACGGCAAGATGGTGCTTGGCTACTTCGGCAAAACGCCAGTGCCGCCTGACCCAGAAATTGTCGCGCTTGCAGCGAAGCAGTTGGAACTAGAGCCAACCACACGCTCTCCACTGGAAATTAACGACGAAGACCCCACCAAGGGCGTTGAAGCAGCCCGCAAGCAGCTCAAAGATAAGAGTCTGCCGGAGACCGACGAAAACTTGTTCATTGTCGCCGCATGCAAGGAGAAGGGGCTGGCGTTCTTGGAAGGCAAGTCCGAGCTGGGCATCCGCAAAGTCCAGCCCGAACCGGATGGCAATGCTACAGATGCCACAGCGCGGCCGGGTGAAGCAGCTCAATACTCACTTTCCGTCAACGGCAAAGACTATTTCCTGGCATTCGAGGGCAATAATGTCACCGTTGATGGCAAAGTCTATCAGGTAAATATCAGCAACCGCGCAACTGGCAAGTTAGCGGCCCCCGATGCAACGAGCGCTGCAACCGACGTTAAAGCACAAATGCCAGGCGTGGTACTGCGAACTGTGGTTAACCCCGGCGACAAGGTGAAATCAGGCGATACACTGCTCGTACTGGAAGCGATGAAAATGGAAGTCTCAGTCGCCGCCCCCTGTAGCGGCACCGTGCACGAGATATTGGTCACCACCGGCCAACAAGTAGCCGGCGGTGACCACTTGGCAACTGTGGGTTAAGTGGATTAAGAGTACTTCCAGCAATCTTCTTGTGGAGATATCAATGCTTTGAAGGCCTGCCCACTTTGGAAAGACAGCATGAAGAAACCCCAACCGCGTTACAGGAACGCCGCCGGGGTCTTCGTAAATGAGCTCGGCGCGACTCGAACGCGCGACCCACGGATTAAAAGTCCGTTGCTCTACCAACTGAGCTACGAGCTCGCAAGAAATACCCGAGGCAGCAACTGCCCAAGCACCCACACTTTGGGCGCCGCATCTTCTTTTTGAGTGGTTAGATCCTTGGGTAATTCGTCTTTCTGGCCAGTGGCCAGTAGGGATGACAGGAGTCGAACCTGCACTCCCGAAGGAACTGGAACCTAAATCCAGCGCGTCTGCCAATTCCGCCACATCCCCAAAATACTGATTCGAGTCAAACGATAGTCGCGAGCAATCCAACGTCGCGAGTCACGGGTGACCCAAGTCGACCAGTCTAGCAAATCCAATGCTCCAGAACAACGGACCCTTTCGCGAGTTCACGGTTCGCTAAGCAAAGGCTTCACGCAACAACTCCATGTATTTCGGGCATTCAACCCGCGGGTCGCCTGCTTCCTCGTACTCTAATACAATGTAACCACGGTAGGCCGCTTCTCGGAGTATGCGGGCCAATCGGTCGAAATCGGTGGGCGTCCTATGCTCTCGCTGGCTGCCTGTTGCAGTGACTACTTTCACCTGCACATTTAGCGCATAGGGGGCTATTTTCGCCAGATCGGGATAGGGATTTTCGTAGTAAAAATTCCCCGTGTCGAGGTTAGCGCCAAACCACGGGCTGCGGACGTCGCGAATAAATCGCAGCAATCCCTCGGCAGTGGCTGTCGGGCCACCATGGTTTTCCAGCGCCAGGTGCACACCGTGCTGGCCTGCGTAGTCGCAACATTCCTCAATGCCTTCGACCATCAGTCTGTGCGACGCCTGAGAGGATAACCCCTCCTTCTGTTTGCCAGCAAAAATGCGAATCACCGGCGCGCCAAGTGTCTCGGCATGGTCGATCCACTGTTTAACTCCCGCTATCTGCGCGTCGCGTTCCTTGCCTAGGGGGTAGCCAAAATCGTTGCCGACGGCGGTCCCTGAAATCCCCAGTCCTAAGCGAAAACATTGCTGCTTCAAGTCGCGAAGGTAGTCCACTGTGGTAGGGGTTGGAAAATAATAGGAAGTGAGCTCAGTGCCTTCTAAATCCATTGCAGCGCAGTCGTTGACGAAGTCGGCAAGTGCAAGTTTGGGGTGGTCGCCCTTCAATAAATCGCGATAGCTGTACGCGGCAAGGCTGAACTTGAACTTAGGATTGCCGTTGCGAGGAATTGCCTCAATGCCAAGTGTCGACTGCGGCAGCGACACCAGCCCCCCTGCAACAGCTGTGGTCGTCGCGCATTGGCGGAGGAAGTTGCGGCGACTAGTCGAATCCAGGATGCTCATATCTTTGCTCCAATTCCCGCGAGGAACATTGCCAATCCAATGATGGCGAAGCAGGCAAACAGGCTGAGTACGAAACCGACCACGTCTGCGCGAGTTGGCCTTTGGAATTCCAAACTTGAATTCGGCCACAGCTTGCGGTCATCGAAGCGGTGGGGTTGTTCATACGACAATTTGAGTTGCTCAACATCATCCTCTGGACTACCACGAACGGGCGTTTTCATTTTCACATAGTAGCGATCCAGAGCTGCCTCGGAATTTCTCGGAGTGATTAGGCTGGCAAGGACCATGATCAGGAACGGCACAATAATCTTCGGTGGCAAGTCGAGTGTGCGCAATGTCGAATCGGAGAACTCACGTAAGTCTAACCCGAGCAGATTGTAAATCAAAAAATCACAGCGTAACTTTCCGCTGCCCATGAGCGGTACGGCAGGATCGTAACGTTTCTCGATGCGCACGACATTGGGTGTTTCGGGGTCCGTAATGTCAGTCTCTCCTCGCTGGACATCAGATAAGACTTGGCCGCTCTTATCTACCGGAAAAACAGCACTGGTCCAGTAGATGGGGTAGCCTCCGGTGACTGAGGTTTCTTCCAATGGATCACCAAGCACGAGGGGCTGCGGTGCCGCCGTCGCAGGTTTTGGATCACCGCGTTCCTGGGCATCTTCCCAAACGCGTATGGCCGCGTTGCGTCGGGCGACATCTGTGGGCGCTGCCTTGCGTTTGGTTGTCGTTTCCACCAGCGGCGTCACTTGAGTCAAATTGGGATTCGTCCGCAAACTGGGGGCTAGCAGAGGAGCCAACCAGGGCAAGATGAAAAAAGTGAGCGTGCAAAACGCAATCGTTATCCAAGCAGCAGCCGTGGTCGCACGACGCCAATACATTCCAATCCAAAAAGGCGCTGCAATCGGCACCAGCACGATCCACGTCAGTTTCAATTGTTGAAACACATTCATCATCGCAAGTGATAGCAGAACCGAACCGCCCACCACGAGTGCTCCCGTCAAGCGGGCCATTCTCAAACACTGTTGCTCGCTCGCGTCAGGATTGATGAATGGGACGTAGATATTTCGCACGACCAGTGCAGACCCAACGATCATATACACGTCAATGGAACTCATCAGCGCCGCAAGCAAACACGCGAGCATTAGCCCACGCAGTCCGGGTCCCAATAGTTCTCGCGAGGCAACGCCCCAGGTCTTGTCGGGATCTTGCGATAGTTCGGGGCTGTCAGCGAACAATGCCAGTGCAACCAAGGCCGTTAAAACCCATCCCACGGTGCAAAGCCGTTTGAGGAAATTGCCAACAACCAGCCCAATGCGGGCGCTGTGCTCGTCTTTGGCTGAGCCGCCGCCGGTGATTATGAAGTGGGGCTGAACGACGATTGTGATGAGATTGATCAACACAACGACCACAATGAAATGTAGCGGAAACTCGCTTGCACTGGTGGAACCTACCACCGAAAAATACTCCGGTGGAACTTGTTCGTGCATAATACGGAACCCATCGAGCAACCCCATCGTATCTGGATCGCCGAATTTTTCGACCAGTGCCGACAGCCCAAACGGCAGCAGCAGAATCGAGAGCAGCACAATACAAAGGCCCTGAATGAGATCGGTCCAATAGGCGGCTTGCAACCCTCCGGCGGCTCCGTAAATCAGAACGATTACGCCAATTATTGGAACCAGTTTGTACTCGATGCCGAGCGAATCGTCAGCGATTTCAATCATTCCGGTGGAAACTAACGGGGCGGCTACCTTGCCGACAGCCGAGAACATCATGGACCCATAGGTCACCATGAAAAAGATGCCAAAGAGGGCGTATGCCGCGCCTAAGCGTCGCGATTCGTAGCGTTCTGTGAACCAATCGCCGAGCGTGGTGAGCCGCATGCGCCGGTACCAGATGGCAGTGATCCAGTAGAAAGGTGTGACGAACAACCAATACATGACGCTCCACATTCCACTCATGCCACTGGTGAATGTGGTGCGACCAGTGTTGACCGGATCACTCGACCCGGTGCCTGCCCCGAAGGCGGCAAAAGTCTGGAGCAGTTTGCCAAATCCTCGCCCGCCGAGGAAATAGTCTTCCTGTCCCTTGACTCGGCGCATGCAAATAAAGCCAATCGCAGCCATGAGGGCGAAGTAGCCGAACAAGACCACGTAGTCTAAAAATACCATAGACAATTTTTCCTAAGGTCGTTGATCGCGAAATATTATTCTATTCGCAGAATTTGGCGAGGTCCCAGCGAAGTGAGCTGAGTAACATTAGCCTCTGGCAATCGGAGGTTCGTCCGCAGGTTGTCCGCCATGCGAGAGACACTCGTCGCGGAGCCCACAAGGTGAGAGTCATCGTCTGCGCGTGGGACGCAATCTTCACCGACGTAAACGGTTTGATCGCCAACGGGGTACCGGCCTGGCCCCAATCCCGTCGCCGAAATAGCATCGCTCACGACAACACAGCGATCCATTCCTGCCGCACGTAGGTAGTTCCCCAGAGCAGGAAAAGGCA
The DNA here is from genome assembly GCA_965230685.1 of Bythopirellula sp. Lineage (GTDB taxonomy): Bacteria > Planctomycetota > Planctomycetia > Pirellulales > Lacipirellulaceae > Bythopirellula. The sequence continues at coordinate 3,978,343 of CBDDLO010000002.1, read as the reverse complement.
CATGGGCACCGTCGGCAATAAAGCTCAAATGGAGCCGATCCGACAGGCTCAAAGCCCGCTGCACGATGTTGTCGTGCTTGTGAACTTGATTCGGACAAGCGTTGCCCAAATGTGTGAACATCGAGAGCCCCGCATCGATAGACGACCGCAAGTCCTCCAAACTCGGATTACAATGGCCGGCCGAGACGACGATGCCTTGGTCAGACAGATGCCTCGTCAGCTTTTGCCCACGATCAAGCTCCGGAGCGAGAGTGACGATGCGCGTCAACCCGCCGGCAGCCTCTAGTAGAACTTTCAGAGAATCGAGACTCGCAGGCTGTACCGCATCTGACGGATGGGCTCCCACGTAGCCCGGGACGTCGCTGATGAAAGGCCCCTCGATGTGAATGCCCAATATCATGGCTTGCCCGAGGGGGTCCGACTGCTGAAACTCCGCCAGCCTTGCCAAACGGCGGGTCATTGCCTCTAAGTCCGCGGTGATAACCGTTGGTAAGAAACCAGCCGCACCATCTTCGCGCATTGCCTGACAAGCATGCTGCAAAGATTCGTCGGTCAATCCGTCACTATTGAAGTCCACGCCGGCAAAGCCGTTGACTTGCAGGTCGACGTAACCCTCGGGAACTGAACTGGGCGTTAGGCTAGCCATGAAGTTCATGCACCCCGCTGCGATTTGCTCAAGAGCGACGCCGCGCCCGAGTCAAGAAACAAGCCGGTGTTGGAATGCTCCCGCAAAATTGTGGCCGGCACGGTGGGGCTCACCGCAGTTTCCACGGTGGCCTTTACTGCCTCGGCCTTTCGCTCGTCGGGCACTGTGCAAACGATGGCGTTTGACTTCAGAATTTGTCGTACTGACATGCTGATCGCCTGCCGTGGTACGTCGTCGAGCGTAGGAAACCAGCCCTCTCCATGTTGCTGCCGGCGGCAAGCCTCATCAAGTTCGACGACCAAATAGGCGTCTGTCGTTTCAAAATCCGCGGGGGGATCGTTAAAAGCTAGATGGCCATTCTCGCCGATGCCAATGCAGGCAACGTCGATTGGGTGGCGGTCGATAATCTCGCCCAATCGCTTGCATTCTGCTGCGGGGTCGCCGCTGTCGGCTCGCACCCAGTGAAACTCTCTTGGTCCGTTCACTTGATCGACAAATCGCTCACGCAGGTACTTACGGAAGCTGGCCGGATGGGTGTCAGGCAAACCGATGTATTCATCTAAATGAAAGCATGTGACAAGGCTCCAATCGATATCGGCCTGCACCAACGCTTCCAACATCTCGAACTGGCTGGCTCCGGTAGCGAGAATCAGGTTCGCTTCGCCTCGTTGCTCAAGGGCATCGCTGAGGAGCGAACCCGCCGCGGTCGCGGCTTTGGTGCCCATCGCGGTGGGATTGGGTTCAATATGAATATCCATCTCGGCTCACTTCAATCGGTGAAATATGGAGAAAAAAGAAACTCGACCGCTCGGCACCTGGTCCGACCAGATCAGGTACTAGAATAGCTACCCATTCGGCTCCGACCAACCCCCTGAGTTTCTGATAGAATGTTTGCTTGCCATGTCGCGCGAATATTTCCAGCTCACAAGAGTTCTGAGGCCAGCATGTCTGAAGTACCAACCGATATTCGAGCGCTGAGCGACGATCGACTCCTGGCGGTTGCATGGGGCGAGCGCAAAGCTGATTTTCCGTTTGTATTCCTTCGTGGGCAATGTGCCTGCGCTCAGTGCGTGAACGAATGGACCGGCGAGCAGATTCTCGACCCGGCCACGATTCCCGCCGACATCGCTGTTAGCAAGCTAGAACTAGTCGGCAGCTACGCGGTTCGCATCCATTGGTCGGACGGACACAACAGCGGGCTCTTCACCTGGGAACGGCTACGAGAACTAAGCCAGCGAAAAAATCCCTAGCATTCTAAAGCGTAGCATCAGTTGGCAAAGCGACAGTGGGGCCCAACGGGACAGTCACTTCCCGAATTGCGCCACGAGACTCCACCTGCAGTTGCAACCTCTGCTCTCCTTGGTCAAGCAATGCTCGCACTCGATTGAGTAGTTCGTCCGCACCAGATAGGGGTTCGCCGCTCAGTGCGTAGATTCGGTCGTACACCCTGATGCCCGCCAGGTCGGCGGGGGAATAGGCGACGACGCGCGTGACATAGACGGCTTGCGGCTCAGCAGAATCGGCACGCCAGGAAAGTCCAAGTCGTGTGGGGTTCCCATTAAGTGGAATGGAAATCGTGCGTGGTTCGCTCTCGCCTGCTCGGTCGACCTGCAAAGAAATATCCGCTTCGGCCTGCCAAGCGATAGCTGGCATAGTGGCTTCGCTTGTGATGGGCTGACCGTCAACGGCGACGATACGATCACCAACCGCGAGACCACTCTTCTCAGCCTGCGAGTTAACGGGCACATGCCGCACCACTACAGTGGCGGGGTGGCTCACAACATACTCCCATGAAAAGTCAAGCCTCGCGACCAGTTCAGGTAAGGGCTTCTCGGCTTTGCGCCGCGCCACCGAATTTTCTTGCGTGGCATTGGGACGGAACTGGGGCAATGTCTGCGCGTCACTCAACTCCGACAAGCGCTCAAGCAGGTAGCCGCTTACTTGTCGGATGCCATCAATGTTTAGTTTTTCCACATCGTCTGAAGGGCGGTGATAGTCGTCATGGATTCCTGTGTGCACGTAGAGAGAAGGGATTCCCGCTCCATTGAAAGTCCAGTGGTCGCTGTTATTCTTGAAGTCCCAGTTGAAATCGAGCCACAGCCCATCGCCTAGTCGCGTGCTACTCATCAGTTTTCGCGCGCCAAAAGCGCTACGGGTGCCACCGACTTCGATGCGGCCATCCGTGAGACGCCCGACCATGTCGACGTTGATCGCAAGCTTTACTGCCTGCAAGGGGATGGTTGGACTCTGTTTCCAATGCTGCGAACCGAGCAACCCCTTTTCCTCGCCATCCCAAAACGCGAACAAGATGGAACGTCTCGGACGGTGCTGGGTCTGCGTTAGCGCGTCGATCACTTCGAGAACGGCAGCCACTCCGCTCGCGTTGTCGTCAGCACCGTTGTGGATGTAGCCCCAGGGCCCATAGCTATTTCGCCGCGTGCCGTAGCCCACATGATCGTAGTGAGCTCCCACTAGGACGTACTCGTCTTGTAACCCTGGATCCGTGCCGGGAAGAACAGCAAGGATATTCTGGAAATTTCCAGCAAACGGCTGCGTAAAGCGGTTTCTCTCACCACCGGGCTGAAGGCCAGCGTCTTTCAATCGATTCAAGAGATACTTTGCCGCTGCGTGACCGCCGCGTGTACCCGCCTCGCGGCCCTCGAACATGTCGTCCGCCAACACACTCACATGGCCGTGCAACTCACTCGTGCTGATCGACGAGCGAGCTACATTGAGCCACAGGTTTTCAGCGGAACGAGCACTATGCAAATCCAAGCAGCCAAGCCCACAGAGAACCAGTGTCATCCATGCGGAACTGTACAACGAAGCCCGAAACAGGGACCATCGCAATTGCAAAGGTCGGAGTGGACGGACGGGTTGCGGAGCAGGCATGCGACGCTTCTCGGTGAGAGGACACGGATTTCCCTATCAAACCTTACCCGGAGAAACGATCCGAAGCGACAGAAATCAGTAGAGATCTACAGAGTGCTCAATGTTCTGATGGTGGTAACAGTACAACCGACACTGTTAGAGACTTCGCACTTAGGCTCAAGTTAACGCGGCGATGCCTCTCTACTTGCCGATGCAGAACTGCCCAAAGATACGGTCCAAAATGTCATCCGTATACACTGCCCCGACTACCTCGCCCAATGCGTGCAATGCAATGTGTACTTCGGCGGCAATGAGTTCCTCCCCACCGTGCATGGTGGCAAGCTCCAGAGCTCGCCCGAGAGAAGCCCCAGCAGCACGCAGACTCTCATCGCAGCGTGCGGCAGTGAGCGAGAGTGGGTTGGTTGTCTCATGTCGAGAATCTCTAAGCTGCTTTTGTATCTCTGAGGCCAATCGTTCCAGCCCTCTGCCATCGACGCTACTGCAGGCAACATGATTCAGAGCAGTCAAAGGCGAAGCTCTGCAGAGGTCCATTTTCGTCCGCACCACGATCTCCTTGAATGATGTTTTCCTGAGGATGGCGGTACGACCGGCGTTTGCGTCTTCGCAGTGGAGCACTAAACGGGCACGCTGGTACTGTTCACGGCTCATTTCCTGAGTACGCCCATCAATAGAATCAACTTGAGCTGCTGCATCCAAGCCAGCCGTATCAACCAGCTCGCAGGGAAAACCATGAAAATGCACTTCTGCGGTGACGAAATCGCGTGTCGTACCTGCACGATCGGAGACGAGCGACTGATTTTCCGACCCAGCTGGGGAGAAGCGTCTGACCAAAGCGTTGAACAAGCTGCTCTTTCCCGCGTTGGGCGGGCCAATCAACACGACGCGTGGCAAGTCGATTGCCTCTGCACGACCACTGAGTTGATCTGCGACACTCGACACACGTGCTTGTGCTTTGGAGAGTTGCTCGCAAATCTGTTCCGACGAAATAAACTCGATGTCTTCCTCAACGAAGTCTAAACCCGCCTCTAGCTCAGCCACGAGCTGCAACAATTGTTCCCGAAGCTGCGACAAGGGCTGCGATAGTCCACCGGCAAGTTGCGCAAGCGCCGTCTGTAGCTCGGCATCGTTGCTCGAATCGATGACCCTCAACACCGCCTCGGCCTGCGTCAGATCCACTCGACCGGCCAAGAAGGCGCGGAGTGTGAACTCCCCTGGCTGGGCCATACGCGCGCCCTGTTTGCAGAAAGTACGTACCAGAGTCTCCAACAGCGGCGGCGAACCCAGCGTGTGTAGCTCCGCTGTGGGTTGCTTCGTATAACTGCGCTGGCCCGGCCAAAGATACAAATCGCAGGGCAACTCAGCCGGCCGATTTTCAGTGGCAGAAATGTTTCCCTGAACAACGGTTGGCGCGATGAGGTCAGTGATTCGCTGTCGAGAATCCTTAGCTCGGAAACAATTGGCTAAGCAATTCAGCACTCCGGGGCCGCTGACTCGGACCATCCCCCGCAAGGCCCCACTCGGTGCAGTGCCAATCGCCGTGATCGTGTCATGGGGATCGTATTGCATGCAGCAAAGTTCTCAGCAGGCCGCGACCGTCAGAAATGAATTCGAAACATCGCTGTACGTTATCGTTTCTTTTTCTTTCCCTTTTTGCTACGACGGCGTGTCGCACTACTCGCACCATTGGTGCGTGCCATCGCCGAGTCCTCCGTGCCACTGCCGGCAGAGGCAACGGCAGGAGCTGCAACTGGCTTGGGTAGCAGCTTGCGTTCGACGATGCCCCACAGGCTCGTCGATATAAAATACAAGCATAGACCAGCGGCGACTTTGAAAAACAAAAGACCCATGAAGATCATCATGTACTTCATTATTTTTTGTTGCATCGCCGCCTGTTCATTGGCCGGCTCCGGCATCATGACGTTCTGCTGCAGAACGAACAGCCCACAGGTGATCAGCGGCAAAATGTTCAAGTACGGCCCCAAGCCAAAAATACCTTCCCCGCTGGCAATGAAGTCCGGCATGAACTTGGACCAATTGTAAAACATGTCCGGAGCGGCCAAATTCGAGCACCAACGAACACTTTCGCTGATTAGCGGCGCCTGCCGCAGTTCCACGTCAACCATCAACGCCCGATAGAGGCCAAGAAACACGGGCAACTGGATGAACATCGGTAGACACCCGGCGAGTGGGTTGATGTTGTGCTTGCGATAGAGCTCTTGGGTGGCCTGCGATTGCTTCTGCATGTCCTGTTTGTACTTCGCTTTGATTTTGTCCATTTCAGGACGCAGCGCTTGCATCTTGGCCATGCTTTGTGCTTGTTTTCGGCTAATAGGAAACAAGCAACCACGCACCAGCACGGTGAGCATGATGATCGCGATGCCATAATTGCCAACAATTCCGTAAAAGAAGTGCAAAATTGCGAGCATGCCCTTCGACACGGTGCTAAACCAACCGTAGTACATCAGATCGCGCAGGCCGTACTGCGTGCTTTCGCTGGCGTGGTAATTACCTAAGAGGTCGGGCCGCTTGGGACCGGCGAAAATTTCGTAGGAATGCTTTAGCGATTCCCCAGCATCGAGTTCGATTTCTTGGCTGATCAATCGGCATGTCACATTGGCATAGCGACCCTCGCTGGATCTTGGTTTGGGTCTTGGACTGAAGGAAATGCTTCGTAACTCGTCAATCCACTTCGTATCGATATTTGGCTTCTCTGGAAGCAGTACGACCGAAAAATACTGGGCGTCGACTCCTGCGAATGCCAGCGGCGGGCCTTGCATCACTTCTGATTCGTCTTTCGCTATCGCTGCCGGGCCGACTTGAACCGTGTCGCTGCCTTTGTAGCGGGCGACCACATCGCGAATTCCCGCCGCCGACCAACTGCGCCCTACTTTGTTCGAATACCACCACCCCTCGATGGGCAAACCGTTGGGGCCATCGAGTTGGTAGCGCAAGGGAACATCCGTTTCGCCCAGGTTTCTTACTTCGATCTCAAGAGTTAGGCCATAGCCCGGATAGTTCTCGTCTTGCTGTGCCTCGGCCGGCACGCGTTCGAGCCGATAGTGCTTGTACACTTCGAGTTTATGCTCGGGCACACTTTGGCGAAACGTGACGCGCGACGTGTCATACTCTACAACTTCCCAATTGCTTTTGAGTAGCGTCACTCCTTCGATTTCGCTTGGGATCTCAGGTTTCTCGTCCTTCTCCAGAGCCGCTTGGATAAGTGCCTTTACTTTGTCCTCTGTAGGAAGCCTTCGCTTACCGATCTGGTCGAGTGTGAACAGGAAAGAAGGAGGGCTCGCGCTAATCGCCTGCAGATCGTCAGTGCGCATCAGCACGTTTTCCACTTCGGGGCGAATCACTTCAAGCGGACGACGCGTGAGGGTGATCTTCCGATCAACGGGCTCCGCCTCGCCACGCGCAACTTGCAGGGTGAGCTGCTGTCCAGGCTCGCGTTTATCGAGTAATAATCTGAGTTCAGCAATCGCACTGAGCGGCTGCGGTTCGCCCATGCTGCTAAATGAGACTATCCGGTCGCCAATCTCCAACCCCGCCTCGGCTGCCGGCGTTCCCGGGACAAGCGACTGGATGCGAAGCCCACCATCACCGTCAGTCGTCAGTTCCAAATGCCCCAAGTACCCGCCACGGTCGTGCAGATCGCGAAACCGAGGACTGGCCAACTCGATACGCCTCACCCCAGCACCTCGGTTAGTGAGCGTCACTCCAAGGCGGTACGGCGAACTAGCACCCACCGAGCCGAGAGTGACATACTCCAAGTCGGTTTCGACTGCCTCAACGGGTTCTGCCTGCGGTTCGTTGTTCTCTTCTTGGTTGGCGTCTGGACCGGTAGACCTTCCGCGGTCTTGCGCGACTGGGTCTGTGGGGGCGTCCGCGGCCTCGTCCACTTCGGCAAGTTGCGCTGGATCGTCAGCAAGCTGCTCCGGTGGTTTGGGCTTTGGGCCAAACGCGATCATCAGCAGGAAGCAAAGCGTGAGAAATAGAAACAGCCGACGTTGATCCACGGGGGAAAATCCTTGTTCGCAGCGAAACCGTTCGCTCGGTGGGGAGAGGAAATGATGAAAGTCAGTCAGAATGACGAAGGGCGACGGATACTGCAGTTCAGTGCGTGAACTCTGGCTCGGGAGGTACTGCTAGGTGGGTATTCGTCAATCACCGGCCTTCCTTGATGCGGTCCCCCAAGAAATTATCCAAGTCTGTCGTATCGTAGATCTTTGCGGCAGTCACGTTGAAGTCGTACTCGACTCGATGGAATGTCAGCTTATCGTCTTCCAAGATGATGTAGCAAGAACGCGGATCGCCATCACGGGGTTGACCCACCGAGCCGACGTTGACCATGAATTTTTCTTCTTTGGGCTGGAAGACGTTTTGGGTTTGATCGGGAGTTATGAACTCTAGGCTCTCCAGGAATACCCCGGGCACATGCGTATGGCCTTGAAAGCACCCTTTCGTGATCAGGCCAAAAAGCTTCTCCATCTTTTTTTGATTATAGATGTCCTCTGGGAACACGTATTCGTTAACCGGATTGCGCGGCGAGCCATGCACAAACAACCAGGGATCGTCACGATGCACGCGGGGCAAAGTACCCAAAAAATCCCAACGGCGGTCGATCTGTTCGCGAGTCCCGTTTGCGCTTTCCAACTGGTCGCGCGTCCAAAAAATAGCACGCTCCGCGCCACTGTTGAAGCCTTCGGGATCGAACATCGCACCTTGGTCGTGATTGCCCAAAAGGCATGCTTTGCACTTGTCGATAACTAAGTCAAGACATTCGCAAGGGTTGGGGCCGTAACCGATGATATCGCCGAGGCAGAAAATCTCATCGACGTTTTGGTCGGAGATATGAGCGAGCACCGCTTCGAGCGCTTCGAGATTGCCATGGATATCGCTAAGGACCGCGCGTTTCACCTGAAATTTGACCTATCGCTCGCAGGGCGGATAATTTCTACCGGCGACAACGCCGTCTCAGAACAACCAACTCGCAGCAGGCGAGAGACCTACGGACGAGCAATGAGAACCGCGCTGACGAGACGCTGGACTGCCAGCACCAAACTGCTAGTCTAGGTTCCCTACAGAAAGGGGTCAAGCACGAACCAGGCTCCTCACCCATCGGTCCCCACAGCAGGGTTCCCCGGCGATCCCCCGAAAAAGGTGGATATTGAGAGTCTTAGCAATTGAAACAAGTGAACGCATCGGCACCCTATCTGCGTTGGAATGCTCAGCTTCAGGGAACACGGTCATCCGAGCGGCAACGCTTCCCAGCGACCAGCGCTCAGCGCACTCTTTGCTGCCAGCGATGAAATCCCTAATGGGCGACTGTGGGTGGAAGCCCAGCCAGCTGGAGTTGATCTGCGTGACAACAGGCCCAGGTTCGTTCACCGGTCTACGCATTGGCGTCACCACGGCTAAAACTCTCGCTTACGCCACTGGCGCGAAACTCGTTGGCGTACACACACTGGCTGCAATGGTGGCGGGGTTAGAGTTTTCAGCCCCCAGGCTTTGGGCAATTCTCGACGCTCAACGCCAGGAACTGTTCGTCGCACGGTTTGAACCGAATTGGCAGGAGCAAACCCCCACGACCCAAGTTCTCCCCGTAGACCTATGGCTAGAACAGCTTCGCCCTGGGGAGGTCGTGAGCGGTCCGCCGCTCAAGAAACTCGCCGGGCGAATGCCTGAGGGGGTCCGCATCGCCGATGAAAAACATTGGCCTCCTAAGGCAGAGCAGGTCGGCCAGTTAGGATTCTCCGCCTTTCAAGCCGGCCACACCATCGATCCGATGCAACTCGTCCCTCATTACTATCGCAAGAGCGCGGCGGAAGAGAAAGCGGATAGGTAATCAAGGCTCCGTTGAGCAGCTCTTTCGAGCACAACAGTACATCGAGAGGAAGACTGCTTTCGGGATTGGGTGTGCCTTGAGAAATTGAGCCACCGCGATCATCCAATTGCACCGAGCGCTGCTTTCGCCGCGTCGAGCGTCTGCGTGATGTCTGTTTCGGTGTGTGCCGCTGAGACGAACATGGCCTCGTACTGGCTGCATGGCAGATAGATACCACGGTCCATCATGCCCCAGAAGTAACTCGCGTAGCGCTCCGTATCGCACTGGCTGGCAGCGTCCCAATTCTCGACGGTTGAGTCATGGAAGAACAGAGTTAGCATACTACCAACTCGCGCCAGACTAACGGGCACTCCGGCCGACTCAGCGGCATTGCTTAGTCCCAGTTCGAGTTGGGCTGACAACGACTCGAGGCGATCGTAGGGTGGGTCGTCCTTGAGTAGCTGCAATGTTGCGCAACCTGCTGCGGTGGCTAACGGATTGCCACTTAGAGTGCCGGCTTGGAAAACTTTTCCGGCGGGGAGTACGTGATTCATCACGTCGCCGCGTCCACCGTACGCACCAACAGGTAGGCCCCCGCCGACGATTTTCCCCAGTGTGGTCAGGTCCGGCTGCAAGCCAAGCACTTCTTGAGCGCCTCCGAATGCGACACGAAAGCCGCTCATGACTTCGTCGCATATCAGCAACGCACCATGCTCGCGCGTGAGCCGCTGCAAGGCATTGCAGAATTCCTCGCTGGGGCGAACGACCCCCATGTTGCCCACGACAGGCTCGAAGATGACTCCAGCGATCTGCTCGCCATGCTTCGCAAATGTTTCTTGAAGTGCCGCAGCATCGTTATATCCAACAACCAAGGTGTCTTTAGCAGTCCCCACCGTCACGCCCGGGGAAGTTGGAGTACCCAGAGTAGCCGCAGAACTGCCTGCAGCGACGAGCAAGCTGTCAACGTGGCCATGGTAATTGCCCGCGAACTTGACGAGCAAATCACGGCCCGTAAAACCACGGGCCAATCGAATAGCACTCATCGTGGCTTCGGTGCCCGAATTGACTAACCTCACTTTTTCGACCGAGGGCACCGCTTCAATTATCCGTTCCGCCAATTCGCTCTCGGCTTGCGTTGGAGCACCAAAACTCGTCCCGCGAGTGAGGGCTTCCTCCAATGCCGCGATAACCGCCGGATGGCGATGCCCCAAGATCATCGGTCCCCACGAACCGATGTAATCGAGGTAGCAGTTGTCATCGATATCGTAGAGATACGCGCCCTCAGCACGGTCAAAAAAAATCGGTGTCCCACCGACCGCACCAAAAGCGCGAGCTGGGCTATTCACACCACCGGGCATGAGTTGCTGAGCGTACTCAAAAGCAGCCTCGCTTCTAGCACGTGTTGGCTTAGTAGTCATAGTGATTGGTTTTCCCTAACGGTCAGCATTTTCGTCGATAGTCGCTCTCAGGTTTGATAGTTCCCCGCGAGCAGAACGAACCGCGTCCTGGGCCCAGGCACGATCTCCGTAGAGTCGTATTACGGCTTGGTACATCCGCTGGGCCAGCGCTGGATCAGACTGTCGCAGGCTCTTGGCTTTCGCGAGTCGTTCTCGCAGCGCCGGCAACTGAGTAGTCGTGATCTCTTTGACCCGCGATTCGAGTTGCTCTATCCGTTGACGAGCAAGCACCAACAACCGCGTCTCGCCCAGTTCTTCAAACTTCTCTGTAACTTGCTTTGCGGATTGCATGCTCATGACCTGATTTTCTGGATCGTATAGCTCTAAGAGTGCACGCAATTCGCCCAGTGCTCTCGCAGGATTCTTCTCCGCCAACGTCGTCGCACTGAAGTAGATAGAGTCAATAGGTTTGAGATCCGCAGTGTTCGTGAATTTGGCACGTGCACGTGCTTGACGCTCATAGGCCTGGAACTCTAGCTGCTCACGAAGTGGCTGCAGTTGCGGTGTTCTGGGGTCGTTTGGAAACCGAGCTGAAAACTTCTCCACAGCTTCCTCGACTCCGTTCACCGCATCGCGAGAGAGGTTTTCAACACCTTCCACTTCGACTGCCTGCTGGATATTCGCAAAAAGTTGGTCAGCCGTGGGTGGCCTCATCAAATGCCAACCGCCCCACCCTAACAACCCTAAAGCCGCCATCAGACTTGCTAATTGGACGACAATTACCATGCGGTTGCCTCGGCTCAGCTCGTGCTGGCGACGAGCCTCTTCGTCGACTGTGGTGAAGTGCGTCTTTGAGCTCGGCACCACAACTTCGTCAGGCGTCGGAGGCAGTTCAATCAGCGAGATCGAATTGCCCGTACTGCTGGGGTTGTCTAGTGGTTGATCAAGTGTGGCTGCATCATATAAATCAGCATGTGCCGTGCCTTCTAGCGTTTCTTGGGGCAAGATGACCGGCGCAGCAGAAGCTGCACGCGTGGCTGCGTCATCTGCTGCGGCTGTGAGCGGAGCAGAACTGGTTGGCAAAGCCGGCTGAGCAAAAGAGGCTGTGGTGTCCCCTACTTGAGTTTGCGATTTAATCGGGCGAGACAGCGCCTTTTCCATCGCCTCCATGTGCCGGCTCAACACAAGCACATTGGGAAAACGCTCGCTAGGTTCCTTGGCCAGCAATTGGGAAATCAATCGGTCGAGCTGGCCAGGAGTGTCGGGCGCGAAACGAAGGACGGGTTCGGCTTCTGCGAATCGTTGCAACTGCAGCATCTCAGGCATAGTCTTCGCGCGAAATGGCGGGCGTCCCGAGAGCAATGCGAATAACACCCCGCCGAGGCTGTACTGATCGCACTTTTCCGTCACCGCACGCCCGTCGGCTTGCTCAGGCGACATGTAGTCGGCGGTACCCAATACGCCCCCGGCTGTGGTCAACTGCGTGCCGCCGAAAAGGCGAGCAATACCAAAGTCGGCGATTTTGACTTTCTCACCTTCGGCCAACATCAGGTTGGCCGGCTTAATATCTCGATGCACAACCCCGTGGTCATGCGCATGTTTCAGTGCTCGGCAAATTTGGATGCCAATTCGCAACGTCTCTCGCCAATCGAATCTCCGGCCATTGGAAATCTCGTCCTCAAGACTGGGGCCCTCGACCAACTCCATCGAGTAGAACAGCATGCCATCCTGCTCGCCGTAGCCGTAAAGCCGAACGATGCCATCATGCTTTAGTTTCTTGAGCGATTCGATTTCGGCCTCGAATCGTTCGCGAAACCCTTCCGCCATTGCTAGCTGCGGGCTCAGTGCCTTGATGGCCACATGCATGCCCGCGTGAGGGCCTGACTCGTCGCACACTGCTTCATAGACGGCTCCCATGCCGCCTCTGCCAATCCGTTTGACGATCCGATACGGTCCGAGTTGCTCGAGTTTCATAGCGTGTCTCAGTGGCGCTCGCTTTGCTCCCAGTCCATTCTACCAACACAACGAAAGAACAGCTAGCAGAAGTCCTACTGCGAACTCGGACCTTGAACGGTTTTTCGCGTTTTCCTATAAGTCCACGCTTCAATTTCTTCAAACTACCTTGGGTAGCGGTAAAATGAACCGACTCCTAGTAACTTTCTCGTGTTGGCTGGCAAAGACGACTGCGGTGATTGGCATCGGTGTTGCGAGCGCCCAACCATTCCCCTACACGGCCTATATTGCAAATGACCAGGCTTACGTTCGCAGCGGGCCAGGGCAGCGTTACTATCCCACCGACCAATTGGCACAAGGTTTTGCTGTGGAAGTCTATCGCCACGATGGCGCTGAATGGTGCGCCGTGCGGCCGCCGCGCGGAAGCTTTAGCTGGGTGGCAAGTCACCAGGTGCGCACCAAAGATGATGGCATCGTCGAGGTGATTGATGACAACGTTGTCGCGCGGGTAGGCAGCACGATAGCGCCCAATCGCAGCGCGGTCCAAGTCTTGCTCCCCAAAGGAGAACGGCTGGAGCTCGTACCGACAGCCCAAGACGATCGACGCTGGGTGCGTATTGCTGCACCGGCTGGTGAATTTCGCTGGATCGCCGCGAGTGACATTTCCCGGCATCCCCCACTCGAATCTTCGCCCTTGCCGCAAGGAACTAATTCTAAGTGGTCGCGACTTTCACAACATGATGAAACTTCTAGTCACCAAGAAACCACTGGCTTCGACCATCTCAACGTCGCTACTGACGACACCCAGTCAGGCTCGCAGTTTCGCGTGCCGAATCAAGCTCCAAAGCCATTAGGTGAACAACCGTTGCCAACCAGCGCAGTTGATGTCATATCCGGCTCACCCGCTGATCTGCTCTTAGCACAATTTCAAGCCCAAGCGAAGCGCGTTGCATCTCCGAAACTCCTTAGTGATGAATCTGCCACGAATGATTTTGCTAACTCACAGCCTCGCATACGATTCGAGGGTTTGGCTTCGCCGACCCTTGCCACGGTTGGCAGTGTCGAGGAACTGGAAATCCGGTTGTCGCAAGCCGTGGTGAAAACACCCGAACAGTGGGAACTAACACCACTTGAAGCCGCAGCCAATACGCTGCTCGCAAACACGAAAACACCGCCGGTGCGAGCGCAGCTACGAGAGGTTCTCGACCGCATCACTCGATTCCAAGAAGTGCAAAAGCGTTACACAAACCCCAACGTGCAGGCAGTACAACAAGATCCTTTCGATGCGACAGAGCCTCTAGAAAGTACCGCACCGAGCGATAAAGGGCTGACGGGGTTGTCTTCTACGGTCCGCGACCGCGCACGCAAAGATCTGGCGAGCAATTCACAGTCCAGTAGTGAGAATTCACAAAATGCATCGAGAACAAAACCACGCTTTGATGCTGCGGGTGTGCTTAAGCCGGTAGTCTCCAAACGCGAACAAGCCCCCAAGTACGCGCTGGTTGACGAGCAAGGCAAAGTCGTTTCGTTCGTCACTCCCACGCCCGACCTCAATCTTTCGCCCTACGTGGGCCGTCGCATCGGAGTCCACGGAACCCGTGGCTTCATGCCCGAGTTCCGCCGCGCGCATGTGACCGCAGGACGGGCGACGCCGCTAGAGCGCACCCTTCGGCGATAGTAAGCGAACTCCGTATACAGACATCCCCGTGCTGTTTTGGGCCTTTCAAGAGGTTGCTAATCCGCAGTGATCTGCGTGTTTCCATCAAACATGCAGCAACTGCATTATGTTTTCGGCCTCTAGATTTCCCGCTAAAAAGCGCGAGAAATCGCGAGCTGCAAAACGGCCGAGTCAATCACTCTCATGCAAATCGATGTGGTGAACCGATAGTAAGAGATACGTAGGCATCGCATATGCGACGCCTCAGGTCACTCACCCGTATTGCAAGCCGGCGTCACTTGCCACTGAAATCGAAGATGATGAACTCGGGCCTTCGCCCAGTCGTTCAATCTTCTACTTGCATTGCTCACTGGAGTCGAACTTGCATAAGTCTCGATGTATTGCTCTTGCCCTTTTCGCCGCGCTGATCTTTTGCCGGGCGGACAACCTCTCTGCGCAGCTCACCGCGAATCTTGATTTCTGCATCTCCGTCTCCGAAGCGTTGGGCGTCATCGGCCCCACGGCACCGGTTTCGATAGTTCACGATGGATTGGTTAACGATAATGTCTTTCCTTCGACTCAGTGGAATTGCATCGCTAACGATCCGGATGGATCGGTGATCACCTTTTCCACGCTCACGGCGATGACACACCAAACGCTTCCTGTCAACAAGCGCGATGTGAGGCTGGACTTGACCGTTTCTGCATCTGACCCAGGCTCGGGTTGGTCAGCGACGATAGCGAGCGACCAGACCGACTACGCGGCCGTCGTTCCAGACGAGATTGCCACAGTCCAGGCGGAGTCGACGGATGCAGGCAACGCCACACTTGACCTCACGGTGACATTCATAACTGGAGATACAGCGACGCTCTTGCCGGGCATCTATTGCACGACCATCACAGCAAAATAGTAGTGGACTGGGGGGGACCCATGAAACATACACCATCGAAACCATCGGCGCGTGCGCTGATCGTTGCGCTAGCTGTATGACTCTCGTGGGGCTGCCAGGCAACGAATACTATTTCTTCCGCAAAACCGGGGAACGAAGTTTGGCCTGGTGGGAAAACAGTTCTTACAGAATTCGAGCTGCCCGAAGAAATCGATCCCAACCGCGAACCCTCTAGCACTCCCGACAGCAACCAAGAAGCCAATAACAATGAGTTGGCTCTTCTTCGAGCAGAGCTCGAGCAAGTCAAGCAAAAGCTTGTGCTAGTCTCGGCGGAACGAAAACCACGTGTCGAGCACTTCGAATCTCACCATCGCAGCGCAGCTCACGTCGCCTCCGTGCAACCGACAGATCCGGTGCAACCAGCTGAAAAGGTGCAACCCGCTGATTTCGAGGCTCCCCTTGCACTCAACCAACCTGAGACGATCGAGGCGATCCCGGTACCGACGCACGCCGAGTTTCGGGTGAGTGACACTTTTATTGAAACAGACATTCGGCAAGCGGTGCAATCTCTTGCCACACAAGCCAACGCGACTATTTTGGTAGACGACGATGTACGCGGGGCAGTGAGTGCGACGATCGATGATCAGTCCTTCGATGACGCCCTGCGCCAGATACTGATACCATTGGGCTTTGTCTTCCGCCCGGTGGAAGGCACTTACTATATTGGTACACCGGATCCCAGCTCGCCTTTGTTCTCTTGGCTCGCGGAGAGCTACCGCTACACAGCGCTGCACCGATCACCCGAGCAACTTTTGCAGTTGATGCCGGAGCGTTACCACCGTTTCTTACGCGTTTCGCCAGCCGGTGGGTGGCTGATGGTCGAAGCTCCGCAGGATCACGCGCGACAAATCCTGGCTGCCTTGGAGCAACTGGATCAGCCGGTACCTCAGGTCGTGTTGGAAGCGCTTATTTGCGTCTATTCACCGGAAACCAACTTTCGCTTTGGATTCGATTTCGATGCGGGTGTAAGAATTTTTGATCGCTCGACGCGCCTCGCGGTTAATTCGCTGAACATCGCCGGTCATGTGGGCCAGGTTCCAATCCAGGGCGATCTCAACAACTTTTGCGACACCAGCGCGTTTCTGCGTAATTTGGAACAGCGCGGGTTCGTGAAAATTCGTGCTTCACCACGGGTCATGGCCCAAGATGGCCAGAAGGCTCGCATCCACATCGGTCGGGAAACGTTTTTTAGTGTTCAGCCTGAGGTGAGTAATTTGGTCTTTCGTCAGGATATCGAACAGGTCGAATCGGGAATCGTGCTAGAAATCACGCCCACAATTCGGGATCCCTACGTGACCGTGGCCATTGAGCGCGCGGAAGTGAGTGAGGACATCCGGGCCAACGAAACACAATCGAATTCAACAGATCGGTTCCCGGTGATCAATCGCCGCAGCGTTGCCACGACCGTGCAAGTCAGCGACGGCAAAACGATCGTGATCGGCGGACTCACGCAAAGGCAGAAGGTCAACGTGTTTAATAAAGTGCCAGTTCTGGGCAGCATTCCTGTTGTGGGAAAAATCTTCCGCCGCGTCGAAAGGCAAGATCAGAAGGCTGAAGTGGCGATCTTCATCTCTCCCAGCATTGTGCAGGAGCAGCAATAGCGTGCGTTCAAGAACTCGTACTCGATGGCTGTTGCTGGCGGTCTTTTTCTTTGCCACCAACCCAACTTTTGGCCAATTCAAGCAAAAGGTGCAGCCGCAAGCTTCGTTCCGCATGTCGCCGTTGGTGGTTTCGGTCTCCGCAAGTCCCGGGCAGGAAGTACCCTTCGAGGTCGTGATCGATGCGCACCGCCAAGACATCGAGCTACTAGTGGAACCGACTGGTATTGCGCAGCGTATTTCGGGGTTGATTCTCCCTGATGAAGAAACCCCGCCCGCCGGCGAGATCAAGCTGCGAGGGAACAAAATACTTCGGCTACGTCAGGGCGACAAGCGCGTCCTTCGAGGCACATGGAGAATCCCCCACGATGCGAGTGGATTTTTTGGCCAGCGGACTATTGGTCACGGAGCATCACCTCAACGGACCAGATCCCACTGCCAGATCAGGGGCGCGAGCAGCAAGTGTGAGGTTCGTGACTCGCTACTTGTTACGGTTGGAGGCATTGGCTGTCACGCGAAGCAAGACTGTTGAGACTCCGACTATCCTCTCGCCAAAGTTGGTGGAAAGAGAGGGACGAGCTTGGGTGCATGCCGAGTTGCAGTCTCCTGACTCCCTTAACGCGAATCTTCGACTACGTGCCGCTGCGCAAATCTTCGACCAAGATGGCAGACCGCTCTCAGCAACGTTTCCCTTGCGACTTCCAGTGCGAGACAACCAACCCGAGCCCTCACGCAATCAAATTCCACTGCTTGCGGGAAGTCGAGTCGTGGTTCACGCGCCAGTCCCGGAGCCGCTGTTTGCAGGGCAGTACCAACTCGTAGTCTCGACGAGCGATTTGGCACACAGGGCGAAGCAAAAGGTGGTCCAATCCCTCGAAATACGAGCCGATGAATTTCCAGCCCAGCAGTCGCTTGTTGCCCAAGTGGTCCGGCACGTCGAAGTCTCCCCCAGCCAGCTGCAACTCTCGGTTGCCCGCGGTGGAAACCGGGTGCTGCCACTGACCCTAAGAAATCGCGCGGCTGATCAGGTTCAAGTCGTTCTTGAACCACAAAGCCTGGACGGTGGGAAAATTGATTGGTTAACCATTCGGCCCAAGTCGTTTGCGTTGCCCTCAGGGCGCGAGCGAAAGGTCATGGTCGCTGTTCGGGAGAGGACGACTGCCTCGAAGAATCAGTACGGCCATGTACGAGTGGAAATATCGGCAACTGAAACGACCAGCAGCGGGTCGCAGATTCTGCCCGTGGCGTTGCTACACGGCGTGGATGAGCAAGTGCCCCAGTGGAGTACGCGTCCAGCCACATGGTCGGTCAACTCTGATCGCGGCAGTATTCAATTGCCCATTACGAACTTCGGAAACAAGCACTTGGCAGCCCATGCCGAACTCCTTGCAACAGACGAGCTTGGGAGGGAACTGACAAGTGAAGCGGGGTTCGGTCGATGGATTTTACCGGGCGAATCCGAACAGCTGGTTTTTCCCGTGCCGCAACTTCCCGCTGGGCGTTACCATCTGGAGTTCAAAGTGAGGGCCGAGAACACGGCGCTCCCAGTGCAGGTAGAGCAAGACCTAGACGTCCCCGCTGGATCACTGCACTAAAATTCCTGTGTAGCCGTTTGCACTGTGGAGGGTTTCGAGGCTAGACTGAGTTTCCCCACAAACCATTCAGCGAGCGAGGAAACTCGAAATGAGTGTTTTTCAAATTATCCAGCTGCTCAGTGTTACGCTGATTCTTTGTTGTGCCTCCGGAGTTCGCGGAGAAATCAAAGATGGCGAGTTCAAGAAGACGATCACCAAGGAAGTCGGCCTGAAGTATCGGACCGTGCTGCCTGCAGACTACGACCCCCAGAAAAACTATCCGCTGATTTTATTCCTTCATGGTCGTGGTGAGCAGGGCGACGATCTTGCTAAGACCCAAATTCACGGACCGTTTAAAAAGGTTGCTGAGCTGGCGCTTCCCGTGATCATCGTTGCACCTCAATCACCCCAAGACGAGTGGTGGCAGGCCGATTCTCTCAGCGCGCTGGTGGATCACTTACTAGAGACCCTGCCTGTGGACAAGTCACGTGTGTATCTCACGGGACTCAGTATGGGAGGACAAGGCACTTGGCTCCTGGCCATGCACCGACCCGAAGTTTTTGCAGCTATCGCGCCAGTTTGCGCGTTCGGCAAGCCGGGCCATGCCGAGACACTCAAGGACATGCCAATCTGGATGTTCCATGGGGGTAAGGACGACGTGATCCACTATCGCGAATCCACTGAGATGGCCAGCGCACTCTACAAAGTAGGCAACGATGCTCGACTCACAATCTACCCCGACGCCAACCACGATTCGTGGACGGAAACGTATAACAACCCGGAATTCTACGAGTGGCTGTTGAGCCACGAGAAGGCACTGGACTAACAGCACCCTTCGAGCTTTCATCGCCTTGATTCAGACGAAGGAGTGAGACATGCCCAAAATAAACTCCCCAACTCGCTCCAATACCAATCGTCGCATGTTCGTCCAAGCGACCGCGGGCCTTTCTGGGGCTGCCCTAGGGTATTCCGCCTTAGTTGGTGCCAATGCTGAAGCTGCTGAGCAGCCTGAACTCCCACCGATTGTTCAGCCCGGCAACACGATTTTGTTTCAGGGTGATTCGATTACCGATTCGGGGCGCAATCGCGTGGCGGCTGACAAGCCCAATCAGCAACCGCCCCTGGGGACTGGCTACGCTTGGTTAGCCGCGGCGGCGTTGCTCGTCGATCGTGCGGAAGACGACCTGCAAATTTACAACCGCGGGATCAGCGGCAACAAGGTCTTTCAACTTGCAGAGCGGTGGCAAGAGGATTGCCTCAATCTTCAACCTGATGTGCTAAGCATTCTCATCGGTGTGAACGATATCTGGCACAAGCTCAATGGCAAGTACGATGGCAGCGTGGAAAAATACGAACGAGACTTCGCGGCCCTCATCGAACGCACCAAGGCGGCCCTGCCCGAGGTGAAGCTGGTGGTTTGCGAGCCGTTTGTCTTACGCTGTGGGGCGGTTGATGGGAAGTGGTTCCCCGCTTTTGACGGCTACCTAGCAGCAGCAAGGCGCGTCAGCAAAGCCTCCGGCGCGACTTTGGTGCCGTTTCAGCGAATGTTCAATCTCGCCATCCAACACGCCCCGCCCGAACACTGGGCCGCCGACGGAGTCCATCCCACGCCAGCTGGCGCGGCACTGATGGCCCACTGTTGGTTGCGCACTATCGGTGCGTGTGGGTAAGCTAGAAAAACTCCGAGCCGCAAAGTGTCAGTTACTTCACGACTCGGAGAAATATGACGCTATGGCGTTCTTATCAGCTTCGCAGACGCTAAATTCTACGTCGCCCGCAATGAACGGTAGCAATTCCGAGGCACAATAACATCGCGGTTGTTGGCTCGGGAATCACTGGGTCCACATCAACGTCGATGTCGATGCTTTTCTTCTTGATGAACGCAGTGCTGCCATCTTCTGCTGAAGTTTGCAGCGTGTTGTCGAATGTTAGACGGAGTTTAGTAACGTTGCCCGCAAGATTCAGGCTATCGAGGTAGCCGCCGAGGTCTATGCTGGCCGTACCGCTCCAAATGACAGCTGTGCCATCGTCACCGGGTCGGTCATACTGACCGCCGTTGGGCCCGGCCCCCGATCCCAAGATTAAGTTTGTGGCCTGCGTAGCAAGACCGACCGACGCGTTATCGATTTCCAGCACGGTCCAGAAGAACGCTGCACCAACTTCGGCGCTTGCCTGCCCACCGATCAAACCGCCCAGCGAGTAGTCGCCTAGCTCGCTGATGGTAATCCCTTCAAGCGATCCGCCAGGGCCCGCCATAATCACGGTCGAGAGTTGGCTGTCGATCAAGTCGGCAGAATTGTTTTGCGATTGAGAAGCGAAATTTTGGGGATCAAGGTGCAAAGAATTGCCCAAGACAGTCGGTCCACCCGTACCCGGCTCGGGGGCAAACAGCGAGGTGACCTCACTGTTGTTTTCCTTCACGTCGAGAAACATCACATCCGTTCCCGCAATGTCGCCCCAAGAAAAAGTGCCAGCACTTGCCGAAGTGTGAGAAAATCCCAGCAGCGCCATTGCGACAAGGGCCGCGCATCGTGTGACCATGTTCATAGAAAATTTCATCGTAGTTACCTTCTCCGTTGCGAAAAGTCGTCGCTAAAAATTGGGTACCCCTAATATCAATTAGCGCAGCAAAAGACTGCGTGCAGCCTGCATTTGCAATCGGGGGAGAGACCACCACGCCCATGCCTCTTTTTTGTCGGCTGGTCCTGAATGCGAGAAGCGACGTTGTTTCGTCCACGGCTGACCACCTGCGGTCGAAACCCATGCTCTTTTTCGACTATGCTTGCGACAATTCTGATTGTCAAGAAAATACCCACTCGGGTGTGTTTCTACTGGTAATTCGGGCAATAGGTCCTTTCATTCATGCTCTACCTTTGAATCAAGCGTCTGGAAAATGGGGTCATTTTTTCGTCTAATGGAGAACACCCTTTAAATCCGCCCACTCCAGGAAAGAATTCTCCATGCGACACTCGCTGCTCAAGTTTGGCCTTAGCCTCTTACTGCTCGGACTCCCCAGCTCACTTCACGCTCAGGTGGATGAAAGTCTCCTCGAAGTAGCGATCGAACCCGCATTCCCTAATTTGGAATGGCCCGCGTGGTTGACCGGAGAGGATGAGGGCATCCAGCGACAACTGTTGCCTATCGTAATCACCGGGGCTCGAGATGAAACGGATCGTCTGTTTATTGCTACGCAGTACGGGACCATTTTTTGGATTGACAATTCACCCCAAGCAACGGAGGTCAACACGCTGCTCGATCTTCGCGACCGTGTCTCATACAGCCCGAAGCAAAACGAAGAGGGCTTCCTTGGGCTCGCCTTTCATCCGCAGTTTGCCGAGAATGGGCAGCTGTTCGTTTACTACACCCCTCAGGGTAAGCCTAGGCGCAGTGTCGTCTCACGTTTCCGGATCTCCGCTGATGATCCTCATCGCGCGGACCCTGACAGCGAAGAAGTTCTACTCACCGTCGATCAGCCCTATTGGAATCATAACGGCGGGACAATCGTATTCGGACCCGACGGCTATCTCTACATTGCACTAGGCGATGGTGGCAAAGCCAACGACCCGCACATGCACGGACAGAATCTGCAGAGTCTGCTCGGGAAGATTCTTCGCATTGACGTAGATCACCAGGAGGGGGAACTCGCGTATGCCATTCCGCATGACAACCCTTTTGCGCAAAGCCAGAGTTTTGCTCGTGGCGAAATATGGGCCAACGGACTACGCAATGTTTGGCGGATGAGCTTCGACCGCAAAACAAACTCGCTCTGGGCAGCAGACGTTGGGCAAAACCTGTGGGAAGAGGTCAACATTATCCACCGTGGAGGGAACTATGGTTGGAACCTCCGCGAAGGCAAGCACCCCTTCGGCCCCGGCGGCACGGGGCCACGTGTTAATCTCACCGAGCCTATTTGGGAATATGGCCGGGACCTGGGCAAATCGATCACCGGCGGCACGGTCTACCGAGGGACCAAGGTACCGGAACTCGCCGGGGCTTATCTCTATGCCGACTACGTTACAGGCCACATTTGGGCCCTCTGGTACGATACCGACTCAAAGCAAGTCACCGCCAACCGCACGTTGCGAGAATCAGGTGGCCCGGTCATTACCTTCGGCGAGGACAACGAGGGCGAGGTCTACTTTACGTCTTTGCAGGGCGATATTATGAAATTCGTTTCACCCTAAGCCGCGATTCCTTCAGCAGATCCACTCGACATTGCTTTACTCGACATTGCCCAGTAAAGCCACGAATACGTTGATCGCACTCGACCAGGGCGAAACTGCACCCGAATTCGCCACCGACTGCGGGGTCTTGGGGGCTTTGGCCGCGGCACGGCGGCTGAGGCGAGTCGCCTCGCTAGCCGGCTGCAGGGTCTTTGTCACCTGATCCAGCACTGGTTCGAGCAGCATCATGTCGAGCGCCAGCTGTTGCGCCTTGTCCAGTGTCCCCTTGGCCTGCAAGAGTCCTTCTTTGAGATCCCAAATCTGGTCGAGCGTTGCCTCAGCAGCCGTAACATTGTTGGACTGCTCAAGCACTTCCTCCTTTAGCCCAGCCAGCTCACCCAGGTGAGCCTGGGCAGTTGAAATGTTCGCAGTCTGGGTAGCCAATTGCTCACACAGTTGGTCAATGTGCGAAAGAGCTTGCTCGGCCTGCGGCAAGCTTTGACTGCGGAGGTCTAGGCGTGACTCAAGAGACGCCACCTTTTCGCTCAGCTCGGCAATGCCGCCCGCCAAGTCGCTCTGCAAATTTCCAAGCGTTGCCAGCGAGCCGTTCGCTTGCCGAGCGATGTCGCTCGATGCAGTGATCGACGCAGAGACCTCGGCCATTTCGCCTAAAGTCGAAGCTGCTGTCGCCAGCGTTTGGCCGTAGTAGTCCACATCGGACCGCACTGCTTCCAACCGCTCGAGCGCTGCGGTTGCCTGTGCCATCTCTTCCGCTTCTTGCATCACATGCTCGCGGAGCGTCGTGAACTTCGCCAATGCCCGTTCGGCGCTGGCAAGCTTCTCGCTTTGGGCATCCAACAAGTTGATCAGCCGCAGCCCATGCCGAGCGGTGTCATCTTTATTTTGCAGTTTCTTGACTGCAATGACGAGCTTGTTGCACTGCCGCTCAAGCAACAACATGTGCTGCTGTGCGGGTCGCACGAAGCCAAAGTACGCGGCGGCAAGTACTGCCAAGCTGGCTAGGAATGTGGAAAAAGAGAACGCCGAACGATTTCGATCCTGCTGGGCCATTGCTGGGGACCTCCTGTGTCTCACTTGCTGGGGGCTTTCCTGGTGACAGAACGCAACGTCTGTCTCATCCGCCTAGTTTTAGAAATCGGCAAGGTCAGTCGCCGATTATTCCCCATCCTCTACAAGTCGCATCTTCTCGACCATAACGGAAAGTCCGATCGCACGGGCGATGCCGATCGGGTGTGAAACGGAGCAATGCAGAACGCCGAGGCTTGCCGGCACTACGAGTTATTTTTTCTTCTGTTCTCCGAGGTAGGCCACCAAATCCGACAGTTCTTGCGGCGAAATGAGTTTATCCACACCGGCGGGCATGAGAGAGAGCTTCGACTTGGTGAACGATTCCAATTCGTCGCGGCGGAACTCATGCACCACGGCCTTGTCAGTTTTAAGAGTGACCGTTTCATCCGACTCGCCAATGAGTACGCCAGTCACCGCGACGCCGGAGTCGGTGAGGGCAACGTACGTTTCGTAGTTATGGCTAATAGCTGCACTTGGGAAGAGAATCGACTCATACAAGCCCGTGCGACTGAGCTTGCTGCCAATTTCCGTGAGCGCGGGTCCCACGTCTTTGCCCACTGCGTCAACATTCTCACCGATTTTATGGCAAGTCGCACAGTTGGCTTTGCCAGCGAATACGAGCTTGCCCCGTTCGACATCGCCCTCGATATCCATCCAAAGTGCGACAGGAAATTGCTCAGCCGGAGAAGCAGAACCTTCGGGAAACAGTTTCGCCGCTCGGTCACGAAACTCCTGCCACGGGCTAGTTTGCAGAGCAAACGCGAGTGGAGGATACATCGCCTCGTCCAGATCTCCTGCCTCGGCGAGCTTGAGCAACTGATCCGAGCCGCTCCAACTCACAGTGAGCCCACGCACGGCTTCGCGACGCGCGTTTTGGTCCGCATTCGAGTCGTTCACCATTGGCAACAGAAGTTGCAAAGCTTGCGGCTCCGCGGTTAGTGCCAGCATCCTGGCTAGCTGCAACCCCGCAAGGGTTTGGGTATTCAGTTGCGATTTGAGCGGCTCCACGAAACTGTGCCCCACGAGAAATTGCAGGATTTGGATGCCGGAGTCCGTGTCAGCCAAAGGCCCTGTAGCTAGTGAAACCAAGTCAGCATAGCGATCCGCAAGTTGAAATTGCATTACTAGCGAGGCGTAGTTCTCGTCGAGAGAAGAATTGGCAAGCAAATCGTTTAGCAGCTTTTCGAGGCGTTCGCTCTTAAACTCGGGATCCAGTCGGTGTAAGGCTTCGCTGGCAATCAGCATGCGTCGCGGCGATTCCTGCTCTAGCGCTTTCTCCGCCAACTCGAGCATTCGCTCATTGAGGTCTTCCGAGGGGGTGAAATCGATCGCCCGCAGCAGCCTGGGCAGCTCTTCTGGCGGAGTCTGAGGATCGGCCAGTAGTGTTAGGAGAAGATCTAAAGTCTGCTTGCCGCGTGACCGCCATACCAACTGCCGACCTGCCGGAGTTTGCCACGCATCCTCACCTGCGGCTGCACTCCGAGCATTCAAGCACCGATCCCAGTCGAACTCAGCAGCCAAGCCGAGAGCTTCCAAGTACCAGCGATCGGTGCCATCGAATTGCTGCGCGAGCCGCGCCCAGAGAAGTGGGGCGAATTCCTTGTCGTGGTATCGGCGCAACTCAATTGCAGTGGCGCGACGTACTGTTGCTGATGGATCGCCAGCCAAATTATCAAGAATTTCTTCCGCAGTGCCTTCGTCCACTTGGTTTGTCATTCGGGCTGCGGCAGCACGTAGTCGGGGGTCAGCATCATTCGCAGCCTTTCTCAAATGTTTTCTGCCATTCTCAGGGAGACGCGTCAGCAGCCAATAAGCACGTGCCCGTGCTCGCGAGTCTTCGCTGTGCGATAGTTGGAGCAGCTCGGCTTCTGCCGAGGTTCCCAGCCTGGCCAATGCTGACCACGCCGCAGCGCGAGTCGACATATTTCCACTGCACAATGCGTCGCAGCAGCGTTTGGGAGTTTCGAAATTTGCAGGCTCCCAATGGTATTTTACGCCGCTTGGGGCTACTCGATAAATCCGGCCACGCTCGATATCAGCCTGACGATGACCACCGACGCCTGGATCATACCAATCGGCAACGATCAGTGAGCCGTCTGGTGCGGTCGCCGCATCGACAGGGCGAAACCAGGGGTCGCCGCGACCATCGATCAGTTCAACAGTTTCTGCCGTAAACCCTCCACCATCAGCCTTTGGCAGGTAAATTCGCACGGTGTTGTGCCCTGGCTCACAATGCACAATACCGCCACGCAGCTTCTCGGGAAGTAAACTCCCTGCGTAAATCTCAACGCCCGAGGGCGAGCCGCTGCCATTATTTAGCACATTGGGAACCGCACCCGGATCGTTTTGATGCCAATGCCGCAGCGGAATCTCCTGGTGCATTCCCGTCCACCGATGACCTCGCCAGCTTTCGCCTGTGCGTTCATCGGTGTAACCGTAATTTCCACCGTTGAGTGTAAAACAAAATCGCGTGCCGCGGTTGCCGTCATCGTCGTTGTCAGTGAACCACACGTCACCAAACGCATCGATAGTGAGCTCGTAGCTGTTGCGTAAATTGTGGGCTAGGACTTCAAACTCGCTGCCATCAAAACTCTGGCGAAAGGCCATCCCCTGCCGAAAAGGATTGCCATCCCTGCGAACTTCTCGCCCAAACAGATCCACTTTCACGTTTCCCTCGGCATCAAACACACCTTCGTTCTCGTTGCCGACATTCCAATACAGGCAGCCATCGGGACCAAAGACAAACGCATGGGCGGCGTGGTCATGCTGAGGTTTGCCAGTTTTGGTGTAGAGTACGCGTTTGTTATCCGCATGGCCGTCACCGTCTTCGTCGGAAAGCACGAACACCTCGGGAGCACAGCTGACAATCACCTGTTCGCCCAACACGCAGATACCCAGCGCGGAATCGACATCGTGACCTTGGTAGAACACTCTCGACTCGTCAGCACGGCCGTCGCCATCGGTATCTTCCAATACCAGAATTCGGTCTCCCGCGGGCCGCTTGCCTTGGTTGCCCCGGTAATTGACCACATCACAAAGCCAGACGCGTCCAAGTTCGTCCACCGTGATGTTCGTCGGATTAGAAATCATCGGCTCGGCGGCGAAGAGCTGCAATTGAAGATCGCCATAGACCCGCATCGATGCCACGGTTTCCTCGCCAGAGAGTGGTCCTTCGGCACGAGACGAGGAAACCAAGGCGGCGACGGCTATTATTAGGCACAAATATTTTTTCATCGAACTAATCCTGGAGTGCGTCGATTACCATTTGGCCGATTTCATCGGTTCCGAAGCCCGAGCGATCGAGGTTTTTGCCACTGAACTGGGGTGTTACGCGCCGTACAGCGGCGCCGATTTGATCGCCACATTGGATGGCAGCGTTGTCAGACTTGATGCGGCCCGTTTCTCGGAGTAACAAACCCAGCGAGTCGATCGTCGCGATCGGATTGGCCAAGTTTTTGCCTGCGATGTCGGGCGCAGAGCCATGCACAGGTTCGAACATCGAAGGAGCCGCGCCATCGGGATTCAAGTTACCACTCGAGGCGATGCCCATCCCGCCGGCAATAGCTGCACCGAGATCCGTGATAATATCACCAAACATGTTGGGCACGACAATCACGTCATAAACCTCCGGCTTGGCCACCATGAACATGCAACAAGCGTCGACATGATGGTATCCCGTCTCCACGCCGGGGTACTCCTCGGCGACTTCTTGGAATGCGCGCAGCCACGTGTCGCCGGCGAAGTTCAGCACATTCGTCTTATGCACCAGTGTGAGATGCCGACGCTGACGAGTTTTGGCAAGCTCAAATGCATAGCGGATGCACCGCTCCACGCCGAACCGCGTGGATACCATCGTTTGGTTGCTCACTTCCTGTGGCGTACCTTTGCGAGCGATGCCTCCCAGCCCGCAATACAGGTCTTCGGTGTTTTCGCGAACACAAACGAAGTCGATGTGCTCACTAATCTTGTCCTTAAGCGGCGTATCAATGCCCGGGTATAGCGAGACAGGGCGCAGATTGATGTACTGGTCGAGATCGAAGCGAAGCTTGAGCAGGATGCCCTTCTCAATCACCCCGCCAGCCAGTCGCGGATCGTTCGGCAAACCGCCGACAGCACCAAGCAAGATTGCGTCAAACTTGCGGAGGGTAGCGATGTCTTCGTCGTCGAGTACATGTCCCGTCTCGAGAAAATGCGTTGCCGAATGAGGAAACGCGGTAGTTTCGTACTTCAGTCCGTGGGACGGGGCAGCCGCCTCCAATACCTTCAAGGCGACGCCGACCACTTCTGGGCCAATGCCATCGCCACCGATCACTGCGAGCTTCATGAATGGTCACTTCACTGGAGGAAATCTGACGAAAGCCGCCATTGTAACCTGAGAAACCTCAAGCGGCGAGGTGGTCCCTTAGCTGTGCATTCGCGCATGAGGCTCGCGATCGGTCATGATCTCGGCTTCCGCGTCGTACAGCTCCTCGAGCCGGCGGTTGACGACCTCCTCGCTGGCAAAATGCTTGGCCAGTCGGGTGTAGGTCGTGTGATGCCGTGCTTCAGACTCGAACAAGCTACTATAGAATGCTGCCAACTCAGCATCATCCACATGTTCAGCCAGTGCGTGGAACCGCTCGCAACTACGGGCCTCGATCAAGCCGGCAACCAGTAGCCGATCCACGGCCCGATCGGGTTCCTGTTTGCGAATCAGGGCGTGGAGCTTGGCGCCATATTGACTCGGTTTGATACGACGGAACTTGATACCGCGTCGCTCCAACAAGTCGAGCACCATGTGAAAGTGCTCCAGCTCTTCGTTGACGATCTCTGTCATTTCCCGACACAACTCGCGATTCTCCACATAGTGAAAAATGAGATTCAGTGCCGTCCCCGCCGCCTTTTTTTCGCAATGAGCATGATCGATTAGCACTTCGTCCAGATGCGCATCGACCTGGGAAAACCAGGTTACGTCGGTGGGAGCTTTCAGGTGCAACATGTCAGCCAGCGTGCGGGGTGTCAGACAGCGAACAGTATCACCAACCCTGCGCAATCTTTCAATCGTCCAGAGCAATTTGTGCCATCTTCCGGCGGTACCGCCAAGCTATAAGTTTGGCAAATCGCGATGGCATCCATCGCTTGATTCGCCATATCCAGCGAGCTTTGCGTCCCAGCACGACATACAGACGACGGCGCTCTACGGCGAAAAGCGTGCGATCCACAATTTCCTCGGCAGTCAGGCGGGCATGCCGGGTGTACTCGGCTGCGACCTGAGCTTGCAGCTGCGTATCGAAACGTCCATTCGCGATCAGTTGCGATCCAAAGAATCCAGGGGCGACAACCGTGACGCCAATACCCTCGGGCAGCAGCTGGCCGTAGAGTGTTTCGGAAAGTGCGACCACTGCTGCTTTCGTAGCACAATAGGCTCCCATTGATGGGGGAGCAACGAGACCGAAAATTGAAGCAACATTTACAATATGGCCACCCGATGCAGTCTCCTTCATCCACGGGATCATCGCATGACAGCCGTTCAACACTCCATAGAAGTTCACGTCCATGGAGATTCGAAAGTCCTCGAGCGGCGCGATGCCTACCTCGCCCGAGGCCGTTATGCCGGCATTGTTAATGAGCAAGTCCAGCCGCGGGAATTCGCCTTCCAGCTTCGCCCGCAATTCATGCCACGCAGCAGAGTCGGTCACATCCAGCTGCAAAGCCTGCCCCGAACCTCCGGCAGAAACGAGCAATGCCAGGGTTTCTCGCGCCGCTTCGAATTGAATGTCGGTGATCGCGACATGCCATCCCTCGCGCGCCAGCCCCAGGCAAAACGCCCTGCCCAAGCCACTGCCGGCTCCGGTCACCAAGGCGTAGCGAGTCGTGTCGGACATAAAACCATGATAGCACTCTCGCCACTCCTTGCGAACCTGCGGTCACGCCCTGCGTAACCGATCCCACAGACTGCGAGCCACTGAAGCGACTACACTAAAACAGTCTCAGTAGGTGCTGAGCAAGCTATAGCGAGTGATTCAACGAAAAATCCAAATACTGTGAGCGTTGGATGTAAGCTCGAACACCGCTCACGCGTCCCAACTGTAGAACCATAGCCAGTACGCGAAATTTTGGAGTCATCCCCATGCGAAAGAAAATTGCCCTCGCAATCGCCACCCTACTATTGTTATCGGGGGCGGTTCCATTGAAGCTTTGGGCAGGCAGCAAAGTGGAGGTCGGTCGCGAGGTTCCCGCTGCCCAGCAAGTTTCCATTGATCGCATTGACCACTCCACGTGGAATGCGCTCTTGCAGAGATATTGCGACGACCGGGGTTTCGTAGACTACCAGGCTTGGAAGGCCTCCTCGGCCGACGTGCAGCAACTCGACGACTACCTTGCGCATTTGTCGCAAGCGAATCCCTCTCTGACCGCCGCGCAGTCAGGCAAGCTCGCATTCTGGATCAATGCCTACAACGCGTTGACGATCAAGGGGATCCTTCTCGAATACCCAACTAAGAGCATCAAAGATCATCAATCGCTCACCTTCGGCTACAAAATTTGGGACGACTTGTTGCTAGTTGTCGGTGGTGAACGGTATTCACTGAATAATATCGAGCACGACTTGCTACGAAAAATGGGCGAGCCAAGGATTCACTTTGCGATCGTGTGTGCCTCGATTAGCTGCCCCTCGCTAAGAAACGAAGCTTACACAGCTCAGCAGCTGGACGCACAAATGACCGACAACGCGCAGCAATTTTTTGCTGATCCCACCAAGTTTGCCGCTGGCGAGAATGAGCTAAAACTCTCGAAAATTCTCAGCTGGTTCGGCGGAGACTTTGGTGCAGACCAGGCAGCCCAGTTGCGAGCGATTGCACCGTACTTGCCGACTGAGCATGCCCGACAGCTCGCCGTCAGCGGGCAAGCCAAGGTGAGCTTCATGTCGTACGATTGGGGTCTTAACGAGCAACCGACCCGTAGGTAGGTGAGGCGTCTCACACAGACGATGGTCAATGACGGCCGATGCTAACCAAGGGTTACAGTCCCTGCTCTGGCTTTTTGTACGAAAAGGAATTCTTGTCATGTTCTCCTGTAAGTATCGAATCGTAGTCGCCCTGGCTGCTGTGGTCTGGGGAGTAGGAACCGCGGTTTGCCATACACCATACGGTGGTGGCTATCCTGGGGGATGTAGTGGTGGGTCGTGCCCAGTGGCTTCGCCAGCTCACGCGACTTACGCACCCGCGCAACAGGGTTACGCGCCGACATCTCAGCAAAGCCTCCCCTCGACTTACGGCGGCGGTGGCAGTGGCTCAAGGTGACCACTGGGGCCGTGGGTTACCTGCCTGCGCATCTTGAGTTTGCTTGTAGACCCTCGGACCGCTAGGCTGGCGGCATGTCTATAGACCGTGTGACTGTGATCATTCCCGCCTTTAACGAGCAGGCCGCGTTGCCGAAAGTGCTGCGCGATTTGCCCGCGGTGGGGCGAGTAATTGTCGCCAACAATGGCTCTACCGATCGTACGGCCGAAGTCGCAGCCGCTGCTGGGGCAATCGTGGTGGACGAACCACGACTTGGATACGGTTCGGCCTGTTTGGCAGGAATGAGAAAACTCGGTGAGCTAATTGACAGCAGTGCAAGAGCGTCTGAGGTGGTCGTGTTTCTCGACGCCGACTACAGCGATCATCCCGAGCAATTGCCGGAGTTGGTAGCACCTATTTTCGCTCATCAGGCAGACTTTGTGCTAGGCTCACGTCTCTTGGGAAAGCGCGAGTCTGGTGCAATGCCGCCCCAAAGCGTGTACGGGAATAAGCTCGCCTGCGGCCTGATGCGACTGCTATTCGGAGCTCGGTACACCGACCTGGGCCCCTTCCGGGCGATCCGCTATGTGCATTTGCAGGAGCTGGAAATGAACGACACCAACTTTGGCTGGACCGTCGAGATGCAAATCAAGGCCGCCAAGGCGGAGCTCCGCATCCTCGAAGTCCCCGTCCGCTATCGCAAACGCATCGGAGTCAGCAAAATCAGCGGCACCGTGCGTGGTACAATTTCTGCAGGCTCGAAGATTCTGTTCACTATCGCCAAGTATGGCTGCTGGAGCAGCAAGGTTGCCAGCGCCGCGAGCCAAAGA
Organism: Bythopirellula sp.; assembly: GCA_965230685.1. Taxonomy (GTDB): domain Bacteria; phylum Planctomycetota; class Planctomycetia; order Pirellulales; family Lacipirellulaceae; genus Bythopirellula. Next base: position 3,946,509 of record CBDDLO010000002.1, on the reverse strand, counting down.
ATGAAGGAGGCGGGCCGAGGAGCTTCGCCATGACGACGAACACCAGTGTTCGAAATTCCGCGCTCCAAGCGTTAGGGGTTTCGAGTGCCGTGGGTTACGGACTGCTCTTATGGATGAGCAAACAGTTCGGCGGCGATGTCGTTGTCGCTGAGCGACCGACACTGTGGATGCTTGGTGTGTTCGTAGCACTTTTTCTGCAGTATTGGGTAGCCCTTTGGCTAGCCGTGCGGGTGCCGCCGACACGCAGGCTAGTCATGGGTATCTTCGCAGCTGCATTGCTCTTTCGAGCCCTCCTCTTGCCATCTGTCCCTATCCACGAGATCGACATTTACCGCTACTTGTGGGACGGCGCTGTCCTAGCCGAAGGCGTAAGCCCCTACCGCTATTCGCCGCAGGAAGTTCAAGCAGCGGTACAAGTCGGTGGTACGGATACCGATCCGGCGCTGCAGCGACTCGTTGAGCTGCAATCACGCAGCCAATCACTCAGCGAGAGCTTGCACGCGATTCACTTCGGGCAGTATCCCTCACCCTATCCGACAGTGAGCCAAGCAGTGTTTGCACTCTCTGCCCAGGTCACACCCGACACTGCCACGCGAGAAACTCGGCTCGTGATCATGAAAGCGCTACTGGTCCTGTTCGATCTTGGCACATTAGTTGTGGTTGTCCTGTTACTAGTTGAAGTCGGCATGCACCCAGGTTGGAGTCTGGCCTACGGATGGTGCCCTTTAATAATGAAAGAAGTCGCCAATGGCGGACACTTGGATTCGATCGCCGTCTTTCTGACGACACTCGCCATTTGGATGCTCGTCAGGTCGCGACGGGCCGTATCCTCGCGTGGCTGGAGTATAGCGACGGGTGGGGTATTGGCACTCGCGATTGGGGCAAAGCTGTACCCAGTAGTCTTATTACCGCTTTTTGCGGGAGTTTGGTTGCGAAGACGAGGTTGGTTGGCTGCCGCTAGTGGAATGGTATCGACCGGTCTGGTTGCTGGAGCACTCCTGTTTCCGCTTTTTGGACCAACAAAACCAGAACCTGCCGCGCAACCGGAGCAGATAGCCGTGAAAACTGCCGGGCAACTCAACGTCCCCTCTCAAGCTCCCCAGCCGCCGGTCGAACCCGACCAAGGCATTCGAGCATTCCTTACTCAATGGGAAATGAACGACTTGCTCTTCATGGTTGTCTTGGAAAACCTCAGGCAGCAGGAAGACATCGAACCAGAACGGAAACCATGGTTCGTGTTCACCAGCGATGCGTGGTCTCGCCGCGTGGGCACTCGTTGGATCGAATTCAAGGATCGGTTTCTAAAAAAGAACCCTGCCAAGCCACGAACCCCTGCAGAGTATCGCGCGGAATCGTTTTCACTCGCGCGATTGTTAACCGGCACCGTCTTTGGATTGATAACTTGCATTCTCGCCTGGACGGCAGCAGGCAAGAACGATCCGTGTGCTTGGTGTCGCGCGGCGATGTTGACGCTCGCCTGGTTTTGGCTGACTTGTCCCACTCAGAATCCGTGGTACTGGTGTTGGGTATTACCGCTGCTGCCGTTCGCCCGTTACCGCACCTGGTATTTCGTTGCAGCGCTAACGATGCTGTATTACTTGCGATTTTGGCTCACGGCCCACTTTCCACTACCACCCGTGCTAGGCACGCCCTACAACGGGGTATATTTCTTTTACTTTGTGGTCGTCTGGATAGAGTTTGTGCCGTTGTTCGCAGCGCTGTTTATGGAATGGTGGTTAGTAAAGAAACAAGTACGCTAGGCAAAGCCAATCCGCGTTTTATTTGGAAGTGTGCGTCAGCTCACAGAACCTCAAGCAACCTGTGCATACCATGAGTTTGTCGATGCAAAGTGTCCTCTAGGTGTTGTGGTTGGCGGCGACCCCCAAACCCCAACCCGGCCCATGGTCCGCATAGCCATGCGGCTGTGCCGCCAGCCACACCCACCTAGAATACCGCTTTTTCTCTCCTTCTGTTGCGGACTCCCTTGCACTGGGGTTGCTAGCGTCAATCGCCGTCGGCGCTGCTGGCAACAGTCGTTACACTCCGCCCGATTCATGAACCACGGGTTCTGCTGTAGCGACATTCCATGGCTAATCGACAACGCATTCTGAGGTGGAGCGTAATTTGGTGCTGCGCACTTGTTTCGCCTGCGTGCGCCCAGCAGCGAAGTCCTCTGTTTATCGCTGCAACGCCCAGCTCGTTGGCTGCTGCAAATCCCACTACCCAGCGGCTTTTCGCGGAGCCAAAACCACACGGGGCGAATCCGTATCGTCCGCCTGTGAATCGCGATGTTCGACTGCCGGTGAGTATTAGCGGGTTTTGCATCGTCTCGCTACGTGAAAGGCAAGAGTGGTCGCGCGGCTCGGAGATGCACCAACTTGTCTTTGACGGTAAGCTTTATTGGTTCGCTGGGATGCGCGAGCGTGCAATGTTCTCCGCAACACCGCTACGTTACGTTCCCGCATTGAGTGGCGATTGTGTCGTTTCCTTTGCGGAGAGCGGGAAACGTGTACGTGGCGACCCCCGCTTTGGAATTCTCCATGACCAAAGGCTCTTCTTCTTTCGCGGGCAAGCAGAGCAAAAAACCTTTCGCGCCAGCCCTGAAAAGTACGCCGATGGGGATCTGGCCAATCAGGGATACTGCCTAGTCAGCCAGGCCGACGAGAATAAAAAACTGCCGGGATCTCCCGAAACGACTGTAATTGTCGAGGGGTTGCGTTACCAGTTCTCTGGTCAGAACGAGCAGCGCCGTTTTCTATCGAACACAGCAAATTATGGTGTTGTACAACCTAAGCCCCCAGCCGCGAACCACTTTGCAGTGCTACAGGGTAGCGGCACCAAGTCGCTGCTGTCCGAGAGCTCATTGGTCCCTCAAAAACCATCCGCGAATGCTTCACTCACTCCCAAAGTAGACAAGGCTGAAACCGCAGACCTGGCAATGGGCGGGTACTGCCCCGTCACAATTCGCGAAAATGGCAATTGGGTAGAAGGCCAACCGCGTTTTCAGCTCTCCGTAGATGGGCAAACTTATCACCTCGCGGGGAAGCCGCAACGCGACACGTTTTCCACCAATCCAAGCATCTACTTACCCGCCTTGGGCGGCAATTGTGTCGTAAGCAAAGTCGACAAAGATCGCCACGTGCAAGGTAGCATCTATCACGCCGCCCAATTCGAGGACCGGCTCTTTTTGTTCGCAGGTGCGGCCGAGAAGCGGGCGTTTGGTGAGAACCCTGACAAGTATGTCGACGCCGATCTAGCTGCTGACGGGAAATGTGTGGTGAGCGATATTGACGAAGCAACCACTACCGCGGGTCTTCCTGAGTTGCTGACTTGGTACCGAGGGAAACGCTACTACTTTGCCTCGCCCAAACACCAGGACCAATTCCTCCGGGACAGCCAGCGGTACGAAGACCGCTGAAGAACACACTGCGCTCAACCTCAGTAGGAAGCGTCCTGCAGACTAAACACTGAAGACGGGTGCAACGCCAACATTATCTTCGGACGCGTTAACGTCGTCCGAGCTGTGCCCGGCTCAGGGTAGAGTGCCTCGAAGCGACTGCGGCAAAAGGTGCACTGATTGAGATGGGTTCTCATGCTAGTTGCAAATGCGGAGTCTGCCATTTTGAACTCGCCTGCGACGGAGGAATGGTACTCAGCCATGCCGTCGCGGCACTGCGAACAGCTGATGCCACCGTACGAAGCGTCGCGGGCACTCATCCAGGATCCCAAGGCGATCACGACTCCCGCAAACAACGCTGTACTCATTGTCGCCGTGCGGAGTACTTGCCGGTTGCGCGACCGCCTCTGCGACGCGTCCAAGCGATGGACCATCTTGGTCAGCTCCCCGGAGGGGCATTGCTGCCATTCGTCCGATTGGATGCTGCCACCCATACCGCTTTCGCTCAAATTCTGGTTATCGTTACTCATGATGAAAAAGTTTCTGCTGGAGCAGCCTAAACCGCAGGGGAGTCATACCGGTTTCGCTGTAGATGTCTCATTATACCTTCGTCATTTTGCCGAGTCATGTCTGTGAATTGGTTCACAGTGCGAATTCCGTTGTTTTTTCCGGCTCTAGGCACGACTGAGCCGGGGCGTTGCCATATTCACGCTCTCAGCCAGCCAGGCAAGCTCCGTCAGCACGATTTTCCGCCGACCCAGGCGTAACCGACCTTCCGTCTGCAACTCGCCCAGCACAACAGTAACCGTCTCGCGAGTGCTCCCAATGATGCTAGCCAGATCTTGGTGAGAAAGCTTGATTCCTAGTTCCACACCTTCGTCAACTTGCCTCCCGTACTGTCCGGCCAATTCAAGCAGCAAGTGGATCAGACGCTCGCGATTCGAGCGAAAGAGCAAATATTTTAGCCGTCGCTCCACGCGTTGCCGACGCAGCCCAAACAACTTGGTTACTCCCAGCGATACACTTGGATTCTCCGCTAGCAATTCCTGTATAGTTTCGTTAGAAATCAGCACTATGGTGGACTTCTCTACGGCTTCGGCATACTCCTCGCGTTCCTGGGCCCCCATGATCGAGAGCTCGCCGAATATTTCACCAGGCTCAACAAATGCCAGAATAGTTTGCTTACCCTCTTCAGTGAAACTGCCGATTTTCACGCGTCCCTCGGCCAGAAGAAGCACTCCATCGGCTTGATCCGCTGGCAGGTAGATCGGCGTGCCACGCGGACATTTCCGCACTCGGCAGCGTGATTCCAATGCAGAGAGCTGCTCAGCACCTAGCTGCTGAAAGAGGTCGCAACTTTTCAGGTACCAAAGTCGCTGCGACATGCTGGGAGTGGTCCTGCCACAGAAGTAATGTGAATGAAAGAATACATTCTATCGCTGAGGCCGGGCATGTCCAACAGCGGGGGAAAGCAGTCTGACGCTTTGGGAAACGATATCTTACGAAGTAGCCCAGTAACCACCTCGCTGGTGATCGAAAATTGCCGGTCGCCCATGCGATTTCGTGGCAATCTGCCCCTCGCAATACACTTCTTGCCCCAGCACCCAGGTACGCACGGGCCAGCCGGTTAGTTCGCATCCGTTCCAGGGACTCCAGCCGCACTTGGTGACTTGGCTTTCGTTGTGAACGACTGAGGTCTTGTTCAAATCAACCAATACCAAATCCGCGTCGTAGCCAACCTCAATACGGCCCTTGCCCACGATATCCCACACCCTCGCCGGCGCATCGCACATTGCCTCGACCACGCGTTCCACAGTCAGCCGTCCCTTGTGCACTTCGTTCAGCATCAGTGCCAAACTGTTCTCGATCGACGGCATACCCGACGGCGACTGGGGGTACGGCAGGTGCTTTTCGTCAAGAGTATGCGGCGCATGGTCGGTGGCAATCACCTGAATTTGGTTCGTTAGCAGCGATCGCCAAAGTTGTTCACGGTCGTTCTCCGTCTTCACCGAGGGGTTTGCCTGGATCAACGTCCCCAGCCGCGGATAGTCACTTATGGTGAACATCAAATGCGGAGAGCAAACTTCAGCAGTGATCAACCCTTGATGATCGTTGAGCAGCTCCGTCTCAGCTCCTGTCGTGACGTGCAACAAATGAAACCGATGGCGATGCCGTTTCGCAAGATCGAATGCCCTGCGAGTCGCGATGAGTGCCGCCTCGTGATCACGAATGCGAGAGTGGTCCGCCACATCGGCCGTCCCTGCGAGTCGTTCCGCGTTGGCTCGTACCGTCGATTCGTCCTCGCAGTGCGCTGTAATGGGTAGCGTCGTCTCTGCGAAGATTCGTTCCAGAGCTTCCTGGTCATCTACCAACAAATCGCCCGTACTGGAGCCGATAAAAATTTTTATTCCCGGGATGTTCTGAGCCGCTTTCAAATCTTCAACATTGTTAGGCGTTGCCCCAATGTAAAAGCCGTAGTTCACCAGTGATTTCTCCGCGGCAAGCGCGTACTTCTCATCCACCAACGCTTGGGTCGTCGCCGCAGGACGGGTGTTGGGCATCTCCAGAAAGGTCGTTACGCCGCCCTTCGCACATGCCCGACTCGCCGCAGTCAGGTCTTCCTTGTGCGTCAATCCCGGCTCACGAAAGTGAACTTGGTCGTCGATGACTCCAGGTAGCAGATGCAAGCCCGCAGCATCGACCGTTTCATCCACCGCAGTTTGAAGAGCGGCATCAATCGCCACAATGCGCCCGTCCTCGATCAATACCGATGTTCTTTCGATGCCGGATGGCAAGACGACGCAAGCATTTTTGATGAGAGTTTTCATGCGGAATCTAATGAATGTAACCTGTTCCGAATTCCTAATACAACGATTTCTTAGAGACCAGCTACTTGCCTACTTTTGCCGCTTCGACTTGGTAAATAAACCATCACCCAACCAGCCGCGCCAACGAAAGAACAGTAACTGTCCCACAGCCACGGCAGCCATTAAGCCTAGCACCATCGGATAACCCCAGCGATATTTTAACTCTGGCATGTTAAGCTTTGAAACCTCGGGGTCGAAATTCATGCCATAGACTCCCGCGATAAAACTGAGCGGGATAAAGATCGTCGCAATGATCGTCAGCACTTTCATGACTTCGTTGAGGCGATTGCTCACCTCGGTGTTGTAGTAGTCCCGCAAGTCAGAGCATGATTCGCGGTATAACTCCAAAGTGTCAATCACCTGAACGGTATGATCATGGCAGTCTCGTAGATAGACACTCACGTCTTTGCTGATCATCCACTCGTGGTTGCTCATCAAGGAACTGACCGCTTCGCGCAGCGGCCACATCACGGAACGAAGGTGCCTGACCTGACGACGCAGACTATGTAACTCCACGATCATGCTGGTATCCGCATTGTCGTATATCTGCTCTTCCAATTCGTCGAGCTGGTCGCCTAACTGACCCAATTTGGGGAAGAAAGCATCAACGGCGGCATCCACCAGAGCGTACAACAAGTAGTCCGCTCCTAACTGGCGAATGGGGCGACCCGTGTGCTGAAGCCGTTCGCGCACCGCAACAAACTCTCTACCCGGAAATTCTTGCCAGCTGAGGACGTAGTCTTTCCCAAGGAAAAAGCTAACCTGACCAGTTTCTCCGGCCGTTCCCGTCATGGGAACTTGCGCGACAAGAAAGATCTGCTCAGGATAGTCCTCAACTTTTGGCCGTTGTGGAACATGCGCAACGTCGGAAAGTGCCAATCGATGAAGCCCGAGCAAACTGCCAACTTGCTCGAATGTTTCCGTGCTCCCGATTCCGACGATGTCGATCCATGTCACCGCTCTCTTACCCATTATTTCTTGGATCTGGTCGACCGTGCATTCACTCTGCTGTTCTATTCCGTCTGGACCATAGCTGGTGATGTGAATTTTGGCGGGTTTAGCCTCAGGATGGATTTCGATTGAGCCGGGTCGCGCGCCCGGAGTACCCCGTTGCCCATAGCGGCGAGCTTTGCGCGACTGAAGCACCTGGGAAAGTTTCATAAGAGTATTAGCTCTGGGGGGTTGCTAAGATAAGGAGGGCCGAGTCTTATCGTCCGGAGTGATGTCCTCTGGCGAAGCAATTCGTACGTCCAGAGGAGCCGTGGTATCGAGATGAATGTCCCGCTGCGGGAAGGCGATCACAATGCCTTCTTCTCTAAATAATTGGTCGATTCTAAATCTTACGGCGCTTTCGATCTGCATTTGATCCATCATCGTCCGCATCCGCAGCCAAAAGTGGACTTCGAACAACAGCGAATTGTCGCCGAAATTCTTGAACAAGATTATCGGCGGCGGATCCTTCGCAACACGGCCCGTTTCGATCACTGCTCGGCGTAGTAATTGAGTCACCGTAACTGTTGGCGATCCATAGATCACGCCCACTTCGACCTTGGTTCGTACCTTATCACTGGAGAGCGTGAAATTGACTACGTTGTTTTGCAAAAACGAACTGTTGGGCACGATGATTTCCAGATTGCTACCCGTCCGAACACGCGTACTCCGCGCTCCGATATGTTCGATATTGCCGTAAAGTCTATCGCCCTGTGGGTTGTCAAGTTGAATAAGATCGCCGACTTTCACGGGCCGCTCCGCAAGCAGGATCAAGCCGCTAATGAAATTATTGATAATGTTCTGGCTGCCAAAACCAACACCTAGCGCAACGGCTCCACCTAAGACGGTAAACGCAGTCAGTGGAACTTTCGCTACGTTCAAGGCAATAAGGCCGAACATCAGTAGCAGCACGTAGTAGAACAATGATTGGATCGTTGCCGAAGCGCTCGCATCGATGTCGAGCCGCCGCAACACCTGGCGACCCAATGCCCGGCTCAGTGCTCGAGAGAATATCATTCCTGCCAACAACACGAGCAGCGCTGTCACTACTTTCTGGACAGTAACAAAGTCGTCACCGAACGAGGTGAGTTCGTAGTTCCAGATAGACTCGACGCTATTCCAGAGATCGGTGACTCGATCTTTCGCGGTAGCTGCAAGTGAGTCGGTAGCGAGCGCTGCCAACAACTTCTTGTGCAGCCGGCTTGTTGCTTGGATGCTGTCGAGGTCCGCTTGATGACTCTCGCGGAGCGAACGCAGATGTTCAAGCTGCTTTCCTAACCACGAAGCTCTGGGACTCCTCTTATCGAGTTCCTTAAAATCCTGCTCTAGCGGCTCAAGCTCGTCACGAATATCTTCGATTTCTAGAGTCTGCGCTCGCTCCTCCGGCTGGAGCTGAGCCAGCGCGTCCTCAGATGCTTTCGTCCAATCACGCACGTCCTTGCGTGCGGGCTGACCACTGAACGCCTGCTGTCGACGCTTCCAAAGCGTTCTCCGTGTGCTGAGCCGCTCCAACTGCGAACGCAACAGTGGTAGCCGCTGCTGCATCGCACGTCGCCCCAGCTGATAGGCTTTGACTTCTTCGCGAAGAACGGGCTCGTCGCCGTTGGATGCATCGAGCTGGCGCTGGGCCCGCATCCACTGATCATCCAGATATTTCAAGTTCGTAGCAGCCCCTTCCAGTCTGGCCGCTTCTGCTTTGAGCTGGTCCTCCTGACGGTCGATTTCGCGGATGATATCGTCGAGTTCCTGAGAATCAAAGTCGACGACCGATTGCAGTCGAGCCTCCTTCTCCTTGAGAAGCTTGACTTGCAATTCCTGCAGCTGAGTGGCCGCCTTCGCATTGGCAGCCTCTTGTTTTCGCAACTGCGCCGTCGCTTCTGCGAGTTCGGCTTGACGCACTGTCTCAGCGAGAGCGTCGCTGAGCTCCTTACGTTGGCTGTCGTTATCGTTACTCTCAAAGTTCTCTTTCGCCAATCGCCGAGCACTGTCTTTTTCTTTGAGCTCTTGCTGCGCGGTATCCGAAGCGGTGATTGCTGTTCGCTCCTTCTCCTTCATCCGCTTGAGGCGATTCTGCTCCGCTCGCAGCTCGTCACGCACTGCGTCGAGCTGGAGGAAGGAAGTTTGCTCATCTTCTCGCAAGCCTAGCTGAACTAGCCGATCAAGCTCTTTCTTCAGGTTTTCGTGATCTGCTTTCAACTTCTTTTGCTTCGCTTGCTTATCGGAAAGCTGCGTCAGCAACAGATCAATGCGAGCCAAGACCTCGAGTTCTCGAGATAATGTTGTCGGTGGAGCGTTCTCTTGCTTTTTAGCGCGTTCCGTTTCAGCTTCGGCCTCTTTTAGCCGTAGTTCGATCTCCGATCGCCATTCCTCCAAAGACCGGGAGGGCACTGCGGCGGAATCAGCTTTCGTCGCTGGCACCTTCAAGACAGAGGGCGTTTGAGCGATGCCAGAGGCTGGGAGGCCGGCAAGCAGGACACCCGCGCAGCACGCCATGAATGCTCGTGCCCTACGATATCGTGAGAACTCTGTCATCCGAGAGTTTGCAAACAACCGAAGCCCGCTTTCCGTGGAGTAACTGCTCTTTTTTGGCCGTGGTCAAGCGATTGGCCACGGCACTCGCAGATAAAAGATATCTTGTTCCACAGCCGTCAGGAACAGCAACTCCGAGAGTTTGAGGCGACGGCACTATTCGCTTGGACTCGTTTCAGCCGGCACGTCGGGGATATTCGTGAACGCGATTCGCATTGGGGCCGAATCGCGGGTCTCATGCATAGAAGCGAAATAGAGGGTGTTCGGCCCAAACCGCTCGTTGGCGGCATCCATCGCTTGTGCTGCGGCCAGGGCACGACGTTCCTCGGGAAATAGCGAAGGAGTTGTACACCGCGTTGGAGTAAGATCGATCAACGTGACCGCCGCTTGAAATGGCCTCGGCCCCACAGGTCGCTTTGCCCACGCACGCTCAAACCCCTTGAGCAGCGATGGCGTATCCTGACATCGCCCCAGGTAGACGGGTTCCTTCCACTTCGGCCAGCCGTTTGTGTACTTTAGTGTGACAACCATCCGCGACGCCCAATGGTCCAGTCGCCGCAGCCGCATCCCCGCCTTGTGAATCAATCGCACCAACACGCCGCGGGCCCCCTCGTCGGACCGCAGCTTGGGTGGCAACACATGCGAATGGCCCACGGTGCGCCGCGTGGTTTCTTTCTCTAACACTTCTTGGCCGCGCAACTTGTACCACCACGACTCCCCCAACACACTATGCCAGGCGTCTTTCAAGTCGCGGCGTGACAAGGCGCACAACTGACGCGTGGTGCGGATGCCCTTGCTCTCCAGTCGTCGACGCATGTTCCGACCAATGCCGGGGAAGTCGGTCAGCTTCAATCCGTGGAGCCTACGCGGCAATTCCTCGCGAGTGATCACCGACAACCCGTCGGGTTTCTGCATGTTGCTGGCGACTTTGGCTAAGAAGCGATTTGTTGCCAGGCCAACGGAGCAGCGCAAGCTCTTGCCAACTTGGGCGTAGATCGCCTCCTTCACTTCGTGTGCCAACTCGACCGCCCGGCCCACTTCCCGATGTTGTGACGAGAGCTGGCAAACCATTTCGTCAATCGAGCAGACTTTGGTCACTGGCAGCACGGTCTCGACCGCAGCAATGATCTGATGATGAATCCGTACATAGTCCTCATGTCGTCCCGCAACGAGTTGCAATTGAGGGCACCGCCGCCGCGCTTCGCCGACGTTGGTACCCGTCTTGATGCCGTACGGCCGCGCTTCGTAGCTGACCGCAATGCAACAAGTCCGATCCGTCATCGACGGCACCACCGCCACGGGTTGCCCGCGCAGCGCAGGCTGCAAGTGCTGCTCCGCTGACGCGAAGAAGGAGTTCATATCCAGAAATAGCCAATCGACGTTTAGCATACAGATGTACACTATACCTCGATTAGCACCCGCTGGCAAATTGAGGTGTTATTCGCGGGATTCGGAGCAAGGGGATTTCGTGAACTTGTTGCACGTGGGCACAGGGTGTTTCACGCCGAACGCAAGAACCCAAAACCCGACAGTGCGTCTGTCTGCTGAACCTGTTTAGATTAGTTGGTTGACTTTCACAGGCCAGTGTATCCAACCTATAGACTGAAGCGAACGCCACAAGCTGCTCTTGAAGTGGCTCGCCAAAGCAACTTAGAAACCGCAACACACAAAGCTACGCGCAGATGCATTGAGCTCTTTGATCTCCAACGCTAGTTGAACTGTGTATTTATGAAGAAGCCAAAGTAAATGAATCGATGCCCTCCAGCTGCCCCAGCAGCGGAAGCGGCCTTCTGTGCTTCATCCTCATCTCCGACTTTGACTGCGAACACTAGTTTCTCTTTCCGGAGTGCTGAGGTGCAGACCTCACCAATCTCACTTTCGCTATCGCCAAAGTAGTGACGCTCCATCCGTTCAATGAGTGCTTTGCCGTCCGCTCCAGCAAGGCAAATCATGCACTCTTCTGAGAAGCCATCTGCGATGAGCTTCTCTACTGCATCGTTTAGCTGTTCGGAACTATCGATGAGTCCAATGACATGTCCATGGAGTCCTGGTAGTCGCTGGCCATCATCCTGCATGGGCTCGATTCTAAGCATAACTCGACGTCCTTCCGATATATAATTTTTAAAGGTAAGAAGTTAAGAAACATCTGACTTTCCGACACCCATTCGAGCGAAAGTATGTCCGTGTCGGAGCTGGTGAAAAACTACTCCCCCAATGTGGAAGACTAACAGGGCGATGAAAATTCTGGCCAGCATTCCATGTGCCCGCCTTGACCCAAACTCCGCAAAGCCTGGAAACTCCTGAGTTTCACCGCGAAGTACATCAACTAATCCACTCTGAACAGTGAGGACTATTCCGCTAACTACAAGCACTAGCAAAACTAGATAAAGCAAAAAATGAATAAGCTCCGTACCCCGCAAATGCACTCCAGTTAGCCCAGGAGTTGGTGCAGGCTTCACGTCAAGCAACTTCCAAACAAGTCGAGCCATCGTAAGTAGCAAGACGGAAAAACCAATCCCGGCATGCAGTCGATACCAAAGAAGTCTGTCACTTTCTCCAGCATTTTGCATCAGAAAGCCAAGCAGCAACATTCCTAGAATAAGTATTGCACTGACCCAATGGAGAGCAATCGCTACCCCACCATAGCGGTGTTCGGAACTCTTCACCGACATCGGTTGTTCCTCTCTATTCGACGCAGTGGCCAGAAACAGCAAGTTTTTTGAATAAATGTGGAGCAGCGACCGCACTGCTTGGGTATTGAGCGATTCGGCTTTGGAATTCCGGATTCATAAATGCTGTCCGAAAGCATTCGACGCTTTCCCAAATCGCGTAATTGATGAAAGTCGGACTTCCACCGATTGCTTTGTGCATTTGGGTTGAAATATATCCCGGTTGCTGCTTCATGAAGTCCGCATCGTGCTTCCACGCAGTAATCAACGCTTCTTCATCTGATGGTTCAATAGTGAAAAGGTTTACCAACACGATGGGGCCTTCTTCGGTGGATTCCATCTGCTGAGCGAGTGATACGCTCTCATTTAATTCTTTTAACTGTGGCATGGTTTTCTCTCATTCAGTATTGCTTCTCGTTATTCTCAAGTGTTTCTAGCAAAGTGCGTAACACCTGAGCCGCGACCTTCAGGTCATCCACTTTCAATCGCTCTCCCAGTTTGTTTGACCACTCAATCTGAAGACACATCACTCTTTGATATGCCTTCTCACCCTTGCCTGTCATCCGAACTAATGGGGATGTCTGATGGTCCGGATTGGGCAGGAACTCGACTAAACCATCCTCATTCAAAATATTGACCGAACGTTGAACGCTTTGCCGCGTCAAACCCATGAGTCGACCGATTTGAGAGACAGTACGTGGTGCCTCCTTGAGGGCACCTAGAACTTGCCAAAGGGCACTGCTCAATCCCACTTCGCTACTCAGCCTGTCCCCAGCAGAAAGTAGGGAACCATGCAGTGGAAAAAGAGCCAGAATTAGCTCTGTCACCAATGTGCCCTTGGTAGTACTGGTTGGCTCGTCTGTCATGATGACAGCACGATACCAATATGTCAGTTGCCTGTCAAGTGATGGATGCAGGAACTTCTCTGAACGCCAGATAAGCGGTGAAAAAGCTCGTTTTGATTAATTCAAATTGCCCAGCTCGGAGTGGTGCAACACGCTTTGGTCATCCTTACTCGAGCCCAATTCTCTGTCTCGTGACTTCAAGGTAAGTGCATGTATTTGCCGAAAACGATGACCACTGAACGGCACAGGTGCAAGAAGCTCATGGAGTCTAGGCGAGTCGTTTCGACGCCTCAGCAGCTTGATCGACTGAGGCACCATCCAGCGTCAGTTCACTTCACAACTTGCCGCCAAATCGCGGCGACGCCGAGTTGGTTGGCTTGATCGACGATGCAGTTCATATCCACCGCTTCGCCAGTGATCCTGAGAATTCCTGCGATTTCTCGCAGATGCTTTTCCGATCCGCCTTCCTGGTAATAAACCAGTTTGCCGAGCATGACATCTTCGGGAGCCGCCACGCTACCCAAGCAGCCCGGGGTGAGCTCAACCCACCTTCGTCGATCGATTTGCGGTCGCGCTCACGCTACATCCGGCAAAACCATGAAGTCGATCTTGTTAGCCGACGCGGGATGAATCAGCTTGAAGGGACTTTTGAGATCAACCGCTTTTTACGCTGCATAGCTACGAACGTAAAGCTCCGGCGCCGGAAACGCTGCCGTGCGATGGGCAGCGGAGATCACTGCCACCTTTTGAGTCGGTGTTTTCTCGTGAAGAATCGCAACCATCCGTTCGTCGATCGTTTCAATTTGCAACGCAAACTCCACAGGAAGCGATTGATAGGCTACTCCAGCACTCCATGCGGCCGCACCTCGCTACCCTTGCGATCCGTCAGCCGGTCACCGAGCGTTTCACGGGCGTGCTCCACGTAACGCTGCAATCGTCCGACTATCTCGAGATTTTCGCGGGCAACATTCTTAGTTTCGCCAGGGTCTGATTGCATGTCATACAGAGCCAGCCCAATATCTACGTGGTCGTACGGCTCGGGCTTGCCGTCCTTGCCGACGGGCATGCCTTGCATCGTGCGATATTTGTGCGGAACGTGCAGCTTCCAACGGGGGGTGCGCACGCCATGTAGTTCCCCACCGTAGTAGCAATAGAACACTTCGTGCGGAGTCTTGGCTCCTGGCTCACCAGAGATCAAGTTTGTAATGTCCTTGCCATCAATGGTGCGGTCTTCGGACAAATTGACGCCCAGCAAACGAGCCGTTGTTGGCAGCAAGTCTAGTGTCGAGCAAAACTCATCGCAGATTGTCCCCGCGGGAATCTTGCCAGGCCAACGCATGATGCATGGCTCACGAATGCCACCCTCGAACATGGTGCCTTTGCCCTCTCGAAACGGTCCAGCCGAACCGGCATGGTTGCCGTAACTAAGCCAAGGACCATTGTCCGAAGTGAACACGACCACCGTCTGCTCATCAAGACCATGCTCTTCGAGTGCTCCCAAAATTTCGCCCACCGACCAATCAAGCTCCATGACCACGTCGCCAAACAGCCCTGCCCCGCTCTTGCCACGAAATTTGTCGCTCACATACAGCGGCACATGCACCATGCTGTGTGGCACGTAGAGGAAGAACGGCTCGTCTTTCTTACGGGCGATGAATTCGACGGCCCGCTTGGTGTAGTCGGTCGTCAGCAGCTCTTGATCCTCCGCGGTGACTTCGTCGTCGATGATTTCGTTGTTCTCGATCAACGGGAGATTCGGGTAACCCTGCTTCCGTTTTGCAACATTTGGGGGAAAGTTGACGTAGTCGGGATGGAATGGCCACATGTCGTTTGAGTAAGGCAACCCATAGTATTCGTCAAAGCCATGCTGCAGCGGCAAGAACTTGCGGTGATGCCCAAGGTGCCATTTGCCAAAACAGGCAGTCGCGTAGCCCTTCTGCTTGCAGAGTTCCGCGAGTGTCAACTCGTCCGCGCTAATCCCATGCTTAGCGTTGGGGCCCAGCGCGCCGAGAATGCTGACGCGCTCGGGATAGCAACCTGTGAGCAGGGCCACTCGCGAAGCGGAACAGACGGCCGTTGCCGAATGAAAATCGGTAAACCTGCGACCTTCTTCGGCCATCCGATCGAGGTTCGGTGTTTCGTATCCTTCTGCGCCGAATGGCCCAATGTCCGCGTAACCCATGTCATCAATGAAAATTACGACGATGTTTGGCAAATCGGGTTGCGAGTCACGAGCAAACAAAAAAGTCTGCCAGCAAAGAACGGCCAACACCCCCAGCAAAGCAAAGCGCCTCATCAGTTATCCCCATTTTGTCAGAAGCAGGTTTATGGGCTCAACCACCAGCAACGTCGCTCGCGGTTCCGAGTGGCAAAGTTACCCTTCAATCGCATATCCCTCGCGATACGGCCGCGCCACAAATGAGTTCGCTTGTTCGTCGCCGACGATCTGCTCGGACTGGCCATCCCACTTGATCGTGCGCCCTAATCGGGCTGCGATACCAGCCAAATGGCAAACATTAAGCGTACGCATGTGCGAGTGGACTTCGGATATTGGCTGCTTCCGTTCACGGCAGCAGTGGAAAAAGTTCAACCAATGCGCTTGCCGCTCGTTCAGCTCCATAGGCATGCCTTTGTAGACTTTTTGAATCGCATCAACCGGCAACGGGTTCTCGGCGAGGTCATCGACAGGCTTGCCAGTGAGTTTCCCTCGATTGACAAAGATAGTACCTTTCTCCCCTTCAATCAGAGTTCCATTGTCCGTGTCGTCGCGAATGACCAATTCCACATCTCCGGGGAACTTGGCCACCAGGTTGAACTTGGTCGCCGTGTTGTAGCGGTCGTTTTGCGTGGGGTAGCCGTCTTTGAATGGCATGGGGTGCGTCGCTTTGCCGCCAATTTCAGTTGGCAGTGTCGACTGCCCGTTGGCTTCGAGCGCCCACATGGCAATGTCGACGTGATGCGCACCCCAGTCGGTGAGTTTGCCGCCGGAGTACTCGTACCACCAACGAAACTCGTAGTGCCCATTCGTATAATTCTTATTCCCGTCTTTCAACTGGCGAAATTCCGCCATGTTGGCGGGCCCCACCCAGCGATCCCAATCAAGCGTTTTGGGCGCCTCGACTGAGGGGATGGCGGGGGAATCGGGAGCGCCGCCAATCGCTGCTTGCACTCTCTTGATTTTTCCCAATCGCCCCTCGGCAACAATCGCGATCGCCTTGGTAAACAAGTTGAATGTACTTCGCTGCTGCGTGCCAACTTGCACAATCCGGCCTGTCTCATCAACGGTTTTCCGTATCAGCTTGCCTTCGTCGATTGTTAGCGTCAGCGGCTTCTCGCAGTACACGTCAAATCCAGCGCGCAGCGCTTCGACCACGGGTTTGGTGTGCCAGTGATCAGGCGTCGCGACGTGAATCGCGTCGAGGTCTTTTCGATCCAGAAGTGCGCGGTAGTCGTGATACACGTCCGCTTTAAAACCCGAAAGCTTTCCATTCGCATGGCTGGCACGTTCGTAATCGACGTCGGCGATCGCCACAACGTCGCACCACTGCTTCGCCGAGTCCATATTGCCTACGCCCATGCCCCCCGAGCCGATGAGGCCCATACGAAAACGGTCGTTGGCAGACGTTGCCTTCTGCGCCAATGCAGAAGTCGAGGAAAAGAAATAGGGAGCGGCCGCTGCACCCGCAATCAACCCGGTGGCAGTTTTAGCGAAGTCGCGTCGGCTGGGGGAAGTCTCAGGCATGGTAGTTCTCACAGGAAAATGGGATTGAGAAAAGTGAATAAATGTTAGCGATGGCATTTTGCAACTCCGACGGCAAGTCGAAATTTTCGTGCAAAATTTACTGCCCGTTGTTGACTAAGCCAATACACAGGCCAGTAACGACTTGTGTACTGAGAATATTAACAATCTGGCCGATTATGCGTTAGCAATTATCGGCCGGGAAGCTCATGCAACCAGCTTCAGGGAGAAACTCATTGCAGGATGCCTATCATACGGCATTCCCGCAAGAAAATCAGCCATTATTCTTAGGCATATGAGGCGAGGGTGCAACCAGCCCTATGCAGGGCTGGGAAGGGGTGCATGAGAACTATTCATTCCGTTAGCCCCGCGCTGCCGAAAGCGCAGGGTCAAGAAGCGTACAGCTTGCCAGGGCTACATAACAGTCGCCTGAGAAAAGAAAATCATACCTTACACTGCACCCAGCTCTGACTCCGTGTCTACATCCGATCGCGTGGGTCGGTCATGCTTTCAGCCATTTTGCTGAGGGCTTCGGTTTCGATTTGACGCACTCGTTCGCGGGTAAGCCCGAGCGATTCGCCAATTTCTTTGAGTGTGCGGGGGTCGTGATTTTCCAGGCCGAAGCGCATCCGAAGCACCGTGGCCTCGCGTTCGTCCATCGTGTGGAGCATGCTCATTACGTGCCGCAGGCTGTCGTTCTCAACCAGCGTTTCGTCCGGGCTGAGTTGCCGTTCGTCCATGACCATATCACCGAGGGTCCAGCCAGCTTCGGTCTGGTCCGTTTGCGGCGTGGCGTTGTAGATCTTGATCGCTTTCTTAATAATGGGCAGCTTTTTCTTGGGCAGCCCAAGTACGCGGGCGATTTCTTCTGGCGTGGGTGTGCGATCGAGCTCTTCGGTTAAGCGAGCGGTCGCGCGACGCCATTTCGAGAGCAGCTCGACCATGTAGGCGGGAATACGAATCGTTTTGCCAGTGTTGATGAGCGCCCTTTTGATCGATTGCTTAATCCAGTAGCTGGCGTAGGTGCTGAAACGTGTTCCCATGCTGGGGTCAAATCCCTCGACCGCTCGGAGCAAACCCAGATTGCCTTCTTCGATCAAATCCTGCAGGCTTAGCCCTTTGCCGGAATAGCCGCGGGCGATGTTGACCACTAGCCGCAAATTGGCTCGCACCATCCGATCGCGAGCAGCTGAATCGCCCTCACCAATGCTTGTGGCGAGTTCTTTTTCTTCCTTTGCACTCAACAGGGCCGTTTCGTTGATCTCGCGAAGGTAGGTCTCAAGCGGCGATTGGACTGCAGATCCGGACTTGCGTTTGGTCTTTGTGGCCATGTTGGGAGTACCGTCTATTGTCGGGGAAGGGCGGTGTCTGTGGGCATACCGTTGCAGTAGATGCTATCGACGCTTGGCCAACAGAGTCTGCATACTGCGCAATTTGCGACATCGTGCGACGAATGTGCGCGACGTTCCGACAATAACAAAGAAAAGGGCACCGCAGGTCGTAACCCGCGGTGCCCAGAAGTGTCTCTCGGACCTGACAACCCGGTTAATTGGGATCGTCCGTTTTTTCAGGAGCTGAGTCCTCTGTGTCGCTATCCACCGGCACTGCTTTTTCTTCCTCAGCAGGCGCTTCTGCGACAGCCGTTTCTGTCTCTACGGCAGACTTAAACAGTGGCCCCGAATCGCTTCCGATGCCGCCCTTCAAATCGGCTGGCGCTTCGCGACTCGCCTGCTCTGCGGCTTCGGCGGCCTCCGCAGCGGCTTCGTCTTCTGCGGCCCATTCAACCCGTTTGCGTGAGAGGCCAATCTTCCGCTCTTCGGAATCGACCCGCAAAATCTTCACTTCGAGCTCGTCCCCTACATTGACCACGTCCTGCGGATTTTCGACCTTGTGGTCCGCGAGTTCCGAGATGTGCAGCAAGCCCTCAAGACCATCTTCCAAACCCACGAAGACACCGAAGTTGGTGATCTTTGTGACAGCCCCCGTAACAAGCTGACCTTGCTGGTAGCGATTTGGAATGTCGGTAGCCCAGGGATCTTCGTCCATCTGCTTCAGCCCCAAAGCGATGCGGCGACGTTCCTGATCGACCGAGAGCACCTTGCACTCGATTTCTTGCCCCTTCTCGACCAGTTCGCTCGGATGGCTAATCTTGCGTGTCCAGGACATATCGCTCACATGCAACAAACCATCGATGCCTTCCTCGATTTCGATGAACGCACCGTAGTTCGTGAGGTTGCGCACCTTGCCTTGGACCAGCTGTCCAGTGGGATACTTGTCGGCCACTTTTTCCCAGGGATTGGATTGCGTCTGCTTCATGCCGAGCGAGATTTCTTGTTTCTGCTCATCTATACGAAGCACAACGACCTCGATTTCGTCGTCGATGTTCACCAGCTCGCTGGGGTGGCTGATCCGCTTGGTCCAAGACATTTCGCTGATGTGGACCAAACCTTCAATACCGTCTTCCAGCTTGATAAACGCACCGTAGCTCATCACGTTGACGACCGTACCCTTGACGGTCGTGTTGACCGGGTATTTGGTCGCGACATTTTCCCACGGGCTGGCGCTCTTCTGCTTGAGACCCAGGGCGATCTTTTCTTTTTCGTAGTCGATGTGCAGGATTTGCACCTCGAGTTCGTCGTCGATTTTGACCATCTCGGACGGATGGTTGATACGGCCCCAGCTCATGTCGGTAATGTGCAACAAACCGTCGATGCCACCCAGATCGACAAACGCGCCAAAGTCGGCAATGTTCTTCACCACACCTTTGCGTAGCTGGCCAATTTCGAGCTCCTTGAGTAACTCGGCTTTCTTCTCCGAGCGTTGCGCTTCGATCAAGCTGCGACGGCTCACTACGATGTTGCGCCGCGCGTCGTCGATCTTGAGCACCATGCATTCGATCGTCTTGTTGATGTATTCGCCAATGTCGTGGGGACGACGGATATCGACTT
This sequence comes from Bythopirellula sp., assembly GCA_965230685.1. GTDB lineage: Bacteria > Planctomycetota > Planctomycetia > Pirellulales > Lacipirellulaceae > Bythopirellula. The sequence continues at coordinate 3,926,525 of CBDDLO010000002.1, read as the reverse complement.
GGCTGGCTGGGAGAAAGACGTTCACACCAATATCGACAAGCAGCCCGCCTTTGATCTTGCGGGTTACTTCGCCAGAGACCACATCGCCCTCGTGGACGGTCTCCATCACCTTCATCCACTTTTCAATCTTCTCAGCTTTGCGCTTGCTGAGAACAATCATCCCACGGTCATCGTTATGGCCTTGGGCGTCTTCAACATCCTCGACAAGGACGCGGACTTTTTGGCCAGCTTCTGGTTGTTGTTCTTCCTCTTCCCACTCATCGCGAGCGATCGTGCCTTCGCTCTTATAACCCACATCGACGAGTACAAATTCGTCATCGACGCGAATGATCGTGCCTTCAACGATCTGATTGACGTCGACATACTCCGTGTCTAGCCAGCCAGCATCATCTTCGGCGAGTACGCCAACAGCTGCTTCCCAATCATCCTCAGAAACGTCGAATTCACGAATTAAGTTACGGTTGACCATGTAAAAATTAAAACCATGTGGGGTTGCCGACAGCGAAACGAGTGTACTGAAAGTGATGGCTAGTACGTCTGCCGAAAACCTCGTTAGTGGAATTGCCTCTCCCGAAGCCGCCAACGCTAGCTTGGCCTCAGGATACCGGCGGGAAATGAAAGCTCATTATCGTACCAAAATGGCAGGATCACTACAATCGGGTTAAGTCGTTATCGCCAAATACCTTGAGACACAGAAGTCGAGCCTCACCAGCTGAATCTTCAATCGCTCGGCCGCAAGCGAACAAGCTTCTCCAGCTTCTCAACCACTTCTTCCGCTGCCATGCCGTCGGTGCATACCTCGATCGCGTCCTCTGCCTTCCGTAGGCCCCCGAATTCTCGTTCCAGGTCGCGCTGGTCGCGTTGAATCTGCTTTTTCAGGACCTCGTCAAAGGTCACGCTCTCACCTCGACGGATGAGATCTTCAAAACGGCGCTGCGCCCGAACCTCGTCGCTGGCAGTGAGGTAAATCTTGCACTCCGCATCGGGAAAGACTACCGTAGCCTGATCGCGGCCTTCGGTGACGACATCTCTCCCCTCCGCAAACGCTCGTTGCAGTTCAACGAGCCGCTCGCGTACCGCCAGATTGTCGGCGGCATGGCGTGTGAGCGTGGTGACCTCAAACGAGCGTATGGCCGAAGTGGCATCCTCGCCGTCAACCAGCACCCGATCATCAATCAACTCGATACTCAGTTTGGCCGCTATCTTGGCCAGTGAGCCTGTGTCGCTCCAGTCGATTCCCGCCCGCATTGCGGCCAGAGTCACCGCTCGGTACATAGCCCCTGAATCTAAGAAGTGATATCCCAGCCGCTTCGCCAATTGTCGCGCCGCGAGACTCTTGCCCGCCCCAGCGGGACCGTCGATGGTGATAATCATGGGGCAAAGGAGGGAAAAGGGGCGATAGCCAGCGAGCGACCCTCGCCTAGCTAGACTTCTATAGTACCTAAATTCATCTTGGATCGGCAGTGCTGATAGGCCAAGCCCAACAGACGCCTTGGCGATCCCATGCTAGAATCCCCGCGGTGCCTCTGCTAAGCTAATTTTAATTGCTGAAATGCTTCCTTGCATAATGAGAAATCACGATGCGTCCACAGCGTCCCATGCGAGTCGCAAAGGAATCGGGTTCTTCCCCTAGCAGCCAATCCGTAGGCTTTACGCTAGTCGAATTACTGGTAGTGATTGCTATCATCGGAGTGTTGGTTGCGCTATTACTTCCCGCTGTGCAGGCGGCGCGGGAGGCTGCACGGCGGAGTCAGTGCCTGAACAACCTGCGGCAAATTGGGCTGGCGTTGATCTCCTACCATGACCGCGCAGGCCAATTCCCGGCGGGAGCGCCCGAATGTTGCAAGCGGCCCGGCGAATTATGGACGACTTCGATCTTCCCCGAGATCGAACAGTCCGCCCTGCACGATCAACTTGATTTCACAAGACTATTCGACGACCGGTCAACTCAGAACAGCGAGCTGATCAAGCAATCGGTACCAGCCTTCATTTGCCCCAGCGCGCCCGGAGCGAACAACCCGTTGTTCGAGGACCGCTTTCAACACAACCCGAGAATTGCAGTCGGTACCTGGTATGTAGCTTCAATGGGGCCCACCTCGCCCGACCAATGTTCGATAGTCTGCACGGCCCTCCAATCTACCGGCGAAGACAACGTCTGCTGCTTGGGACACAACTGGGGTACCCAACCGGGAAGAGGGCTGGATGTAAAATGGAAATCAATTGCTTATCCTGCGGGAAGCACTCAAGGGGTCTTCGGAAGGCACACGATTCCCAAAATCACGCTCAGCACAATTACCGACGGAGCCAGCAACACCTTCATGGTCGGCGAATCGCTGCCCGAGCAATGTTCTTTTTTTGGCTTGTACTCCAACAATTTTTCCGTCGCCTCGACCACGATTCCACTCAATAACCTCGTCAGCGATCGCGACGCGGAGTATCCGCAAGACTTCAACCTAGGCAGCAACTGGTTTGAAACTGGTGGTTTCAAAAGCGCGCATCCCGGTACAGTGCACTTTGTGATGGCCGATGGCAGCGTGCATGCTATAACCGACGCGATGGATTATTTGGTTTACAACCGATTGGGCTCGCGTGCCGGTGACGAAGTCGCGCAGATCGAGCAGTGAAGGGGCAGAGGACTTATGGAGCGTCACGATAGTTCGCCGTTACATCACTCGGCTCTTGCTGCGAACTTCCTGTTCCTCTCTTTGCTCCTTTGCAGCGGCTGTGGAGAGGATCGAGGTCTCATTCCTGTCAGCGGGCGCGTCACGCTGGCTGGCGAGGCTATGCCCGGCAAGGGTTATCTGCGATTTGTGCCATTGAAGGTGGCGCCTGGTTATGTCCGCCGCGCGGGGTTGGCGCATTATGAAGCTGACGGGGCGTACTCAGTGAAATCGTTTGAGCCAGGCGACGGCCTCTTCCCTGGCGAATATGCAGTGTTTCCCTTCTGCTGGGAAGTTGAACCTAACATGAACGGCCAATCCGCCCGGAGCTACTTGCCGGAGAAGTATCTCGATCCCGAAGTACCACCATTTCGGCTGACTGTGGAAGAGGAGCTAGGGTCGATCGAGTTTGATATAAATATCGAGCCGTAGTGACGGTCTCTCAAGTCGCCGCGCTTTCGATTACCTACTTTTCGACCTCGGGCGAGCTGGGCCAGTAGTCGTCCAATTCGATGTTCACTTCGGGCTGATCGTGCGACACATCGATAACGAGCGGGCTATCTCTCCAGCTACTTGAACCGCTGGGAGTAGCAAAGACACAAGCACACCGATGATCGCAATCACAACCAAGAGCTCAACAAGTGTAAAACCATCACGCCGATCGATCCTAGCAGTGGCACGACGTGCCCAGGTCCTATGTGGAGACATCTGCAGCACTCCCAACTTGCTGATTGACTCGGCATTCGACTTGAGAAGATGAACCTTGAGAAGGTGAAGACGTCTCGGCCTGATGGCGGCCGACGTACGCTGGAAATCAGCTTTCAAACGCTCTCGCGTGGCGATTGAGCCAATTTCCTGTAACACTTCCACACGGTCTACGTCTCCACACGGTCTTCGTCAAACAAACTCCCCAAGCAGGAAGGTCCGATTCTCTATCGCATCGGCATTGCGAGGTCGCACAGGCGAGATTGTAGTCGGTGTCCGGTGATAAGCCGCCAATGAGGAGCTATATGGTCTCTTTCCTCGATCCCACGCTTTCTGCCTGGGATCGCCTAGCTTTGGGGTCTCCCGACCCGGCTGCCCCCGGGCCGGCAGACAGGATTAGCCAATTCTATACAAACCCAAAATCTCGACTAGAATGGTAACCGTGGGGAGACTGGCGAGGCCGGCCTGGTGGTAGGAAACGAGGGTCGCGGCCGACTTCGTGAATTTTCGCACAAGACCCCGGTGCTGCGCGGGAAGATTGACTTTTCCACGCCAACACGGGTAAATTGAACATGAGGCGTTTGGAGATTAGTCGTTAACCGCATGTACGAACGACTACAGACCCACGCCCAACACCTTCTCTTCGGAACAAGAGGATTCTGCGATGGCTGGAAGTAATGCCGTTTGGGGGATCGATATTGGGCAAACCGCGCTGAAGGCGCTCCAATGTCGGCCGCATGAAAAAGACCCGAACCAGATCGTGGTCGAGTCGTTCGACTACATCGAGTACCCAAAGATTCTCTCGCAGCCGGAAGCCGATCCGGAAGAACTCGTGCGCGAGGCGCTCGAGCAATTTCTTGAGCGCAATGATTTGACCGGCGATCGCGTGGCAATCTCCGTCGCGGGGCAAAGCGGTTTGGCCCGCTTTATCAAGTTGCCGCCGGTCGAGTCGAAAAAGATTCCCGACATCGTCAAATACGAAGCACGGCAACAGATTCCCTTCGCGCTTGAAGACGTGGTTTGGGACTACCAACAGCTCAGTGGTGGTAGCGAAGAAGACGGTTTCGCGCTCGAACCTGAAGTCGGCCTGTTCGCAATGAAACGTGACCAAGTGGCTCGCGCATTACAGCCATTTGAAGATGCGGGCATCGAGGTCGATTTCATCCAATTAATGCCATTAGCGATCTACAATTATGTCTGTTTCGATCGGCTAGAAGATCTCAAATCGCGACCCTACGATCCCGAAGAACCACCCGTTTCAACCGTGGTCATTTCGTTGGGAACCGACACGACCGACTTGGTCGTGACCAACGGCTACCGCGTCTGGCAGCGCAACATCCCAATTGGCGGCAACCACTTCACTCGCGCGCTCAGCAAAGAAATGAAGCTGACGTTCGTCAAGGCAGAGCATCTGAAGCGCAACGCGATGCAGGCCGATGATCCGAAGGCGGTGTTCCAAGCGATGCGGCCGGTGTTTAGCGACTTGCTCGCAGAAATCCAACGTTCGCTGGGTTATTTCAGCAGCATCGACAAGTCGGCCAAGATTGGCGAAATGGTCGTGTTGGGGAATGCGATGAAACTACCCGGCCTGCAGCGTTACCTCTCACAAAACTTGGAACAGGAGGTCATTCCAATCGAGGAATTCGCGAATCTTTCCGCGGGCAGCACAACGAGCCAATCGCAATTTCAGCAGAACATTCTCAGCTTCGCCGTGGCGTATGGACTCTGCTTGCAAGGCATGGGGAAGTCCGAGATTCGCACCAATTTACTGCCCGAGGAAATCGTCCGTTCACGGTTGGTTCGTGCGAAAAAGCCCTGGGCCGTGGCGGGTGTTGCGGCGCTGCTGATGGGCATGACCTTCAACTACGCCATGCATGTCTCCGCGTGGCAAGACACGGCGACCAAGGAGATGAAAGACGCGGAAAGCGCCCTCAGCAGGGTGCAAACCACCTCCGGTCAGTTTAAGAGCACTAGCAGCGAAATCCATGCCGCGTTCGACAAGATCCAGGCCACTGGGAAGAACTTGGTCAGCAACGTTGAGGGACGCTTGTTGTGGCTGGAACTTATGAAAGCAATTGATGCTGCACTACCCAAGGACGAGCGACCCGCGGAAGAACGAGAAGAAACTGCCGAGGACATCAGCAATCGCAAAGAATTGCACATCGTTGCCATTGAGCAACAGCAATACGACGATTTGAGCGAGTATTGGGGAACCGTCGAGTCCACGTACCAAGAAGCTCGAGGTCTTGGCGCGGGGGCTGATGCCGCCGTCGAAGGGGCTGACGACACAGGCATGGACGCCGCAGGGGAAGCGACCGACGGTGCGGAGGAAGGCGGAGCGCCCGGCGGCGCGCCGAGCGGTGCAGGATGGGTGGTCCAACTCACCGGTCATCACTTCCACAACCTTGAGAAGTCCAATCAAACCTTCAGCTTTGTCAACGACACGCTAATCAAGAATCTGGAAGAGGGGTTTGTCGAGCTACCTGATGGCCCCAACGGAGAACTCGTGCGAGTCTCTTTTGCGGACCTTGGCATTAGCCACCCTTGGGTGGTGGATGGAAGCAAGATCAAGGACGTTAAAATCGACTTGGACAATCCAACAGGCGAAGTTTCCGACCGCCGGCGTGGCGGCGGGGGGTACGGTGGTGAGATGGGTGGCTATGGCGGCGAGGGGTACGGTGGCGGAGACCCGAGCGCAGCTGCAGAAGAAGAGGAAGAATCGCGCATCGTCGAACTCAAGCGGTACGACTTTATCGTGCATTTCATCTGGAAAGAAACTGCCAAGAGTGAACGGCAAGCGAAAGCCAAAGCCCGACGTGACAGCGAAGCAGCCGCGCGTGCGGATACGGCTGCCGTTGATGATCAAAGTGGCTCAGAGCTTCAGTAGGACTCGAAGACAAGTGACTCAGCAACCATTTTCTTCGCGAAATCGAAAGTAGTGTGAACTATGGACAAAGTACGTGCGTTCCTCCGTGTCGTTTGGACCCAGCGATTCTGGGTGTTGATCATTATTGGCATCATAGTCGGCGCTATGAGCTGGAACATGGCTGCAAGTGACTTATCCGCATCGTTCGACTCGAGAAAAAGCAAGATCGAACAAGCGCACAATGCCGTCAAAGGAATTAAGAACGAACCGATCCATCCCAATGAAGCGATCAACTCAGGAGACATGAAAGAGGCGAAAAAGCAAAAAAGCTTTGTCCTCACCGTCTGGCAAAATTTGTACGAAGCGCAACGCGACAAAGTCCTCTATTGGCCCAAAAGCTTAGGACCGCAATTTATCGAGGAACTCGCGGGCAAGAAATTCGGCGATAGCATCAGCAAGCAAATGCGTGAACGGTATCTCAACTACATCGAGAACCGCTTCGAGGGCTTACTGAAAATCGTTGATGCCAAGAAAAACAAGGAACGAGGAGCCCGTGGGGGCGGCTATGGCGGCGAGATGGGTGGCTACGGCAGCGCACGTGGAGCGGAGGGCGATATCGTCGAAGACGATTATCTCGTGCAATGGATTGACCAGGACAAGGTGCGTATGAAGCTAATGTTCAAAGACATTCCCACGGATATTCAAGTGTGGGTTACTCAAGAAGATTTGTGGGTCATCGAAACACTACTCGAAGTGATCTCGAACACCAACAAAGCGCGCGGAGCGACGCGCCCCGACAACACGGCCGTGCGTGCGATCGTCGCTTTACAGGTCGGCAGTGAGGCTTCGGGTAAATCCATGAGCAAGGTCTTCATCCCGCAACCTAAGCAGGGTGCTGAAGGTGGCGAAATGGGTGGCTACGGTGGTGAGATGGGCGGATATGGTGGAGAAATGGGGGGATACGGCGGCTATGGCGGCGAGATGGGGGGATACGGAGGTGAAATGGGCGGATACGGCGGCGAGATGGGTGGCTACGGAGGAGAAATGGGCGGCTATGGCGGCGAGATGGGGGGGTACGGCGGAGAAATGGGTGGCTACGGCGGACGCGGCGGCGTGGCGGGCGGCGGGGGACCCGGTGGCTCGGTCACCAATCGCTATCTCGACGCGGACGGAAATCCCGACCCCGGTACTTCTGGCACCTACGGAACCGCCGAGTTTCGCAAGCTGCCCGTGCGCATGCAATTGATGATGGACCAACGCTGGATACCGCGTATTCTCATCGAGTGCGCCAACGCGGCGTTGCCGGTGGAAGTGGAGCAACTGCGAATCAATCCCAATCAGTCGAGCCAAGGCTTTGCAGGGAGATCGCGACCCAATAGTCGCGCACGCGCTCTGCAAGGAATTGAGCCGGACCCCAACTTGGCGGATGTCGAAATTCGCGGAGTGGTGTACATATACAACGAACCTGACACCGCCGAATTGGCGATCCCTGGTGACACCGATCCCGGCACCGACGCAACCACTGCCGCTGCGGGTGGATCGCCGGACGTCGCGGATCTAACTCAACGGTAAACATTGAACTCTTCTCGCCCTCGCGCGAGTACCTGACGGCAATCGGAGAACCGTACCATGAAGACCAATCTGAAAAGTGGCAACGCAATCGTCCGCCTGTTACTCGCTCACGGAGAGAAGCTGGGAATCCTGGCAATTGGCATCTGCACGGCGATGGTGATTTGGTCCGCACTGGGGCGAGAGCGTCTGGGTGTCGAGCCGGGCGAACTTTCGAGCTTGGCCAGTCAAACTTCGAGTGGCCTGACAAAAACTACTTGGGAAAATCTCAAGCCAGAGGAAAAGAAAATCGCCGAGCCAGTTCCGGAGTCGGCCATGGCGAAGATTCCACCTCAGGTGTTTCCCAACTTCGATCAAATTTTTGACCCACCTGTCTCCGACCCCATCACGCTCCGTACCGACCCCGTTGTGCTGGCCCCAGAAGATTTAGAAGTATACGGCGACTCTGGCCTCTGGGCTTCGGCTGATCCGCAGGTGATTCGCCAGCGACAACTCGAAGCGGCGAAAGAACAAGCTCAGGAGGAGAGAGAACGACAACAGGCGCGAGAAAAAGCCCAACGTAATGCGGGTGGCAGAGGTGCTCGTGGAGAAGGTGGAGGGCTGTATGGTGGCGCGGGCGGCGAAGGTGGTTATGGCGCTGGCCGGCAGGGACTGCGTGGGGGTCGTGGGGGGAAGGTTTCCAAAGACGCTCCGATCGTCCATCGACCTCGTGGTGGTGCCCAGCTCCAAGGTTTCGAGCAAATCACAGCCAAGAGTTGGGTCACAGTGCTGGCCAAAGTGCCCATTGATCAACAAACGCAGCAGTATCTTGACGCTGTAGAAAAATCGAAAAGCTACAACGAACGCGTCGATATTCCCACCTACCTCGGCTACCAAATTGACCGCGCCGAGGTCACCAGCAAGGGGCTGGGCGAGTGGAAGACTGTGGATGTAATCAACAGCAAAAAACTAATCAAAGAGATCTCTACCTACCCGGTCAATGTTCCCGACGTGATCGATCCGGATGTCAAGCACCCACTGCTGACCCATCCGCTACCGCCGCTCATCTTACGTGAATGGGGCGACAAGGTCAGTCACTCGTCGATGCCTTTAGCTGCAGAAAAAATGCAAGCGGAAGCAGAAGCCCGAGAGGCACCCGAAGAAGAGGCAGAAGAACCAGAAAAAGCCGATGGGGAAGTTGATTTGTTCGCCGAGTCGACTCGGCGAGACCAAGGCCGTGCTGGGCGCGATGCAAGAGCTCGTGGCGGACGAGGTGGCATGGGCGGATACGGCGGTGAAATGGGAGGCTACGGCGGGCGAGGCGGCGGATACGGCGGCGAGATGGGCGGATACGGCGGCTATGGCGGTGAAATGGGTGGCTATGGCGGCATGGGCGGCTACGGTGGAGAGATGGGTGGTTACGGTGGAGAAATGGGTGGCTATGGCGGCGGAGGCTACGGTGGCGGAGGCTATGGCGGTAGCATGGGACGAGGAAGTGACACCACCCTAGAGACCTTCGTCTGGGATCAAGAAACGCCTCACATCTTGTTTCGCTACTTTGACAACGGCGTCAAACCGGGCCACAGCTATCGCTATCGAGTGCGATTGGTGCTCAAAGACGTCAATCACAAAGTTCCGCCTCAACACCTCGACAAAGAAGTCTCACAACGCCGAGAAGCCTCGGGAAACAAGAGCTATCGCTGGACCGATTGGAGCCAGCCCAGCCCCGTGGCGAGTGTTCCGATGCCAGCGCGAGTGTATCTCGTCACTGCCGAAGCAGCACGCGAGAACAGCTACACCGACGAGCCAGAAATTGACGTACTCATCAAGGCGCTCAATAGCGAACATGCCGCAGAGGTCGGGCGCAAACAGTCCTTCATGAGAGGCAGTGTGCTAAATATGATCGACAAAGCGACTGTGATTTGGGCCAACCGTTTTGAAGTGCCTGAAAATGAGATACCCTCGTTCGACTTTCTCACGGGCATTACAGTCCTCGATTTCATCGGCGGTGAAAAACTCAGCAGCAAAAACAAAGAACTTGTCGAGCCCACGCGTGCGCTGCTGATGGATGCCGCGGGGCAGCTATTTGTTCAGGAAGAAATGGACGACCTCGAAACTCTTGAAGAGTTCGAAACAATCATCGAAACCGAGGACAACCAACGCAATCGCGGTGGCATGGGCGGCAGAGGTGGTGGATATGGCGGCGAAATGGGTGGCTACGGCGGTGAGATGGGTGGTTACGGCGGTGAAGGCTACTAATTCCCCAGAAAATTGCCGCTTGTATTGCCGTCGGCGCTAGCCTTGGCAACATCGATCGCAACGAGTTGCGATGCGGCTACCTCAGCCTGCGCCAGTACTTTTTTAAGCATGGCTACCGACTACTCCGTTTCCTTTTTCTTGCTAGCAATCCGTAAGCCTGTAAAAGCAGACGCGGCCCGCACATTTTTTCTTAGCGGATTCTCGCACTGGGCTTGACGCAGTTTCTGGCGGCAAGTATTTAACCCCTTCTCAACGCCCAATTGGGGCGAAACATGCGGGGAGAATTGCGGCTGAACGGCTGCGACCCATGTTTGTGAGACAAGATTTTGCAACAGTGAATTTGGTGACAGGCCGCCGGCCCGTCGGGCTTTTCGTAGTACGTATCAGATGATGACCCCATCACCTGTTTTTAGCGCCGCGAGACAAAGTCAAGGATTGACGAAGTTCTCGAAAGGAGACTCGCGTTGAACTGGTCTAGAAAGCGTTTCAATTGTTTTTCTTTGCTAATGTCCGCTGTGATGTTGGCAACAGCTTCCTCGTGGATGCCCCCGGCCCAGGCTGAAGATCAGCCACCGGCCAAGGCCAAAGCACCGCTTACCAAAGCGGAGGTCAACAAAATTTTGACCAAGGCCAGGGCGGCACTCGCGGCGGGCAAGTTGCCCGAAGCCGAAGCGCTGGCACGCGAGGCGGAGAACGCCGGGGTGAAGTACCCGGTCCTAAACTTTGGTGACTCGCCCGCGAAGTTGCGTCGCGACCTCCAGAAGCTGACGGCCAAGTCGGCCCCGAAGGCAAAGGCATCTCCCGCTGGACCGCGCTACCCTACGGTAACGGCGCCTCCCGGCAGCAAGGATCCTTTCCGCCCCAACCCTGGCACCACTGCTGAGTCGCAAACTCCAGCCGGCCAACAAGTGGTCTTAGCCTCGGCAAGCGAAGCCGTGCCAGTCAATTTGAGTTCCCCTGGTCAAACGGCCTCCGGTCAATCCTCATTGCAGCTGGCCCAAGCTCCGGCCGGCAAATTAACTCCCTTGCCCAGCTCTGACGAACTCTTACCAGCTCCGGAAGATGCGTTTCAGCTATTGCAGATGGGAGAGGCGGCACTCCGCCAAGGTGATCGCGATCAGGCGCTGAAGATGTTTAAGTTTGCACATACGCGGCGAAACGAGCTCGACGTGTTGAGCCAACAAAAACTGCAAGACCACTTACAAATGCTCTCGGCTGGGGCGAACCCTGCCCTGCCTCGCACCGATGGTGGCGCATTGCTTAACTCGGCTTCGTCGGGCCAAGCCGTCTTGGCTCGCCAACTCTCGGCTGAGATTGGCAAGCGTCAGACCGAAGCCGCTCGGCTGCGCAAGACCGATCCGCAAGGAGCTCTAAAGATGCTCGAGGAAGCGAACCAACTGGTCGCCAAGTCGGGACTCGACGAGAACATGAAGACACAGCTCAATCGCCGCGTCGCGCTGAGCATCGGTGAGACGAAGAACTTCATCCGCGACAATGGTGCGGACATCGAACTGGACCAGGCGAACCAAGCCGTGCTCGAAGATATCGACCGTGAGCGCGAGGTTCAGCGAGAAGTGCGAGTAAGGCTCGCCGAGTTGGTGGAGCAGTACAATACCCTGCGAGACGAGCAGCGCTACGCCGAAATGGAAGTCGTCGCTAAGCGCGCCTACGATATGGCTCCCAATGAACAAGTGGCCAAGCAGATCTGGGAGAATGCGAAATTTATCCGTCGCTCGATGCTGAACCAAGAAATCGCGGACATGACCGAAGCCGGCGTGGACGGCGCATTTCGTGACAACCGACGCGTTGCGGGCGAAGCCGTTCGCGACATCGACACACCCATTCGGTACAACGCCGACACCTGGGGTGAGATTGCCGGGCGGCGTTCCTCTAGCGACAGCAATTCTGGAAGGTCTGCAAGCGAGATAGAAATCCAGCGCAAGCTGCGAACGAAAGTACTACCTCGTTATGACAACATGGCGTTGTCGGATGTGGTGCAGAGTCTCTCGGACCTCACGGGCGTGAACATCCACCTCGACCCGCGTGGACTGGGCCAAGAAGGCGTGCGGACCGATACGCCTGTGACGTTGGACCTGGGGCAAGAGATTTCGCTCGAAAGCGCGCTAAATCTCATTCTGACGCAACTGCATTTAACGTACATGATCAAAGACGAAGTACTAAAAGTAACTAGTGAACAACTTCGCGACGGCGAAATCCAACCGCGTGTCTATAACGTGGCTGATCTGGTGGTGCCAATCCCGAACTTCGTACCCACCTCGAATATGGGGCTACAAGGACTAATCAACGAAGGGTATGCTGCCTTGCCGAATGTGCACCGCTCCGGCGGTGGCCCCATAGCGTACGTGCCGGGTCAGACAGGGTTGGACCCCGGCGGTGTGCCCGCTAATCCGAACGTGCTGCAACAGCAGTTCCCCACCGGAGGCGGTGGAACGCCCGGTGGCGGAGTGCCGCTGAGTAGTGGTCCCGGTGGACTAGGTGGTGCCGCAGCAGCCGATTTTGATTCGCTCATTGACTTGATCGTCTCCACAGTCGATCACGACAGCTGGATGGAAAATGGCACGGGCGAAGGCGAAATTCAGCCTTTCCCCACGAACTTGAGCCTGGTGATTAGCCAAACTCAGCGTGTGCACGAACAGATTGCTGATCTGCTCGCTCAGCTTCGTCGGCTGCAAGACCTGCAGGTCACGATCGAGGTTCGCTTCATCCGACTAACGGACAGCTTTTTTGAACGTATTGGTATCGACTTCGACTTTAACATCGAAGACGGCAGCGGTCTTGCTTCGGGAGCTCTGAATGGCGCGGGAGGAGCGTTTGAACCGCCACGCCGTAGTGCAGCCGTCGGTTTGGATGTAGACAATGCAGGATTGCTCGATCCGCTGCCCAACTTCACGGTGGACTTGGATGTGCCGTTCCGTCAGGGAGGTTTTGGCATGGCCACGCCGCAGTTTGGCACTCCCTCGCAAATCGGAGAGTTTGGCTTCGCAATCCTCAGCGACATCGAAGCGTTCTTCCTGATCGAGGCCTCGCAGGGCGACGTGCGTGCCAACATTTTGCAGGCACCGAAGGTCACTCTATTCAATGGCCAGCAAGCCATTGTCGTGGACACGGCTTTCACTCCGTTTGTGATTAGCGTGATTCCCGTGGTCGGCGAATTTGCCGCAGCACAGCAGCCGGTGATCGTGGTGCTTTCTGAAGGTACGATGATGACCGTGCAGGCAGTCGTCTCTGACGATCGCCGTTACGTGCGGCTTACGCTGGTGCCGTTCTTTAGCCAGATCGGCGAAGTGAATACGTTCACATTCGAGGGATCGGAAACCACGACCACCGATACCAGCACCACCGACGTCGACGATGACGGCAACAACGAGACGGACGACAACTCGAACAACGTGGTCCGTAGCGGCACGACGGTTCAGTTGCCGACGTTCGAGGTAATTTCTGTGGCGACGACGGTCAGTGTGCCCGATGGCGGCACGGTCCTGCTCGGCGGTATTAAGCGATTGCGAGAAGGCCGAAGCGAGTTTGGTGTGCCACTCTTGAGCAAAGTGCCCTACGTCGATCGTCTATTCCGCAACGTCGGCATCGGTCGCGAGACGGACAGCTTGATGATGATGGTCACACCGCATATCATTATTCAGGAAGAAGAAGAGGAACGCCTCGGAATTTCTCCTGAATAGATTTGGTAGAAGCCAACGCATGTTTAGCCGCCACACAGTCACCTTGGGAGCACTGTTGGCGGCAGCAGGGGTTGCTCTTGGAGCATTCGGCGCGCATGGGCTTGAAGCTCGGATTGAAAGCCTTGGCTACGTCGCCGATCTGCCGCAGCGGCTAGCTTGGTACGATACGGGAGTGCGCTATCAACTCTACCATGCCCTGGGCATCCTCCTTGTGGCAGGTTTGCCCCGCTCACGCTCGGTAGTAATCCTGTTTCTGCTGGGCATCGTACTATTTAGCGGCTCGCTCTACGCGATGACCTTTCTGCCCACCGAGTGGAAAAAACTCGGTGCGGTTGTGCCATTGGGCGGTCTATCATTTATATTGGGTTGGGGTGTCCTGGCCTACCAAAACTGGCGCGGAGAATGAACATGCCGGTCAAGTCACTATTCTTCGCTCTCGTCGCACTGCTAATCCTCCAGGCTCCCCCCTCGCCTGCCCAGCCGCCAACAGCACATGTCCTCATGATAGGCATTGATGGCCTACGACCCGATGCGATGGCCACAGCAACAACGCCACACGTCGACGAATTAATTGCCAGTGGTGCCTTTGCACACGACGCACTCATTCTTGGAACCCGCTATCGAGAGAACAACACGATTAGTGGTCCTGGTTGGTCGAGCTTGCTCACGGGCGTTTGGGCCGACAAGCACGGCGTACACGACAACAGTTTTGAAGGTCGGAAATACGAAAAATTCCCTCACCTCTTCTCTCGTATCAAAACGCAATTCCCCACCGCAAGAACGGCTTCGTTCGTAAACTGGGAACCGATCGACGAGTTCCTCGTCTCGCATGCCGATCATCAAAAAGTCTACGCACCCCAGGAAGGCGAAGACTATTCAAACTTTGATGCAGAGCTTGCCAATGACGCGAGTGCTTACCTTGCCGAGAACGACCCACATGCCACCATGGTCTATTTTGGCAACGTCGACGTGACCGGACACCGAGACGGTTTTCATCCCTCTGTGAAGCCTTATCTAGAAGCAATCGAAGTCGTGGATGGCTACGTGGGACAACTTATGTCCGCACTGAGATCGCGTCCCAAGTATGTCGCGGAAAATTGGCTTGTCCTGCTATCCTCGGACCATGGTGGGCGCGGGACGAGTCACAGCGATGGCCACGAGGTTCCTGAAATCCTGCACACCGTGCTGCTGGTCAGCGGGGCCGCAGCGAAGCAAGGTGCGCTGGAGCAACAAGCCTTTATCGTGGATCTACCGGTGACAGCGCTCACGCACCTCGGAGTAGAGATCGACCCCGCCTGGGAACTCGACGGCAAAGCCGTAGGGTTGAAATAACGGACTCAGCAGCCTTACTGATCGGCTTTAGTCTCCAAGTGATAGTCCTGCTGAATTTCGCCCGGCTCTACCGTGAGGCGTAACTCGGAGCTGCTGTTATACTTGGGAGGAAGTGCTTCGGTCATAACTTCTTTCACAGGACTGTCCGCAGTATCGTACAGTCGCTGCTTGCCAACAACTTTCGAAACACGCACCTCCACCTTCTTTTCGCCAAAGGGCACCAGGGCCGAGTAGCTGCCGTCTTTGATACTTGCTCCGACGGGGGTACCCTTGCTATCGACAGGGAAAAAAGAGATCGCCCCAGTCTTGGCGGGCTCTCCATCGACCGTGACCGAGCCCGTTACCAGTGCAGTGGTCGATTCCTGGCAGCCCGCGAGGAGTAAGCACATTGCAACCACTAAGGGGCTGTAAGAGGACTTAGCTTGTTGGTTATTACAGCTATCTCTACTCATGCGTGACTTCTCCGCCATTAATCGTTCCCTGGGCCATCCACACATCAATCGAAATACCATCGGTGACAAACTGCACCGAGCCATCGCAGTAGAGTGCGTTCACACCCCCACGATGCCGACTGCGCGAAGCCGAGACCTGCTGCGTCGCTCTACCGGCAACCGCTGGCATATTGATGTCTCCGGTCTCTTGAAACCAGCCCCGCAGGATTTCGTCAGCCACACTGCTATTTGGGGGTGTGATGGTGTGAAATCGAAATACACCATCGTCGTTGTGAATATCGCCACGCCAGTCGTTGTCCTCCTCGCTCCAGGCCATCAGTGTTTCGGACAAGAGCAATGTCGAGGAGGTCCCATCTGTGATGTCTGCAAGCGAGGTCTCGCGCGGCTTCGTACGGTCGCCTCCAACGTGAGAAAACGGAGCCAAAGGCAGATCATCCACTGACACGCCCTCCTGGTTCCGGCTTTGGTCGTATCTCACGTTGCCCCAGTTTACCACGTAGTTTCCGCGCCGTCGCTGGTAGTTGCCCACGGTTTGGTCAACGCCATCAACATCGTCGGGGCAGCGGTACAGCGCCACGTATTGTCCAGTCGTGCCATTCAGAGTTCCACCGACGGTCCCCGGTGGTTCGTAGAAGTTGAGTTTATTGTCGCCGCGATCGGCAAGTGCATTCTGTTCAATATATGGCCACAAATAGCGGACCCAAGTTTGCCTTGGATTGCGACTCGAACCGAGCGGCAGTCGGTCGTTGGCATCATGAAATAGATGCATCGCCAAGCCCCACTGCTTGACCTGGTTCGTACATTGCGCGCGGCGCGCCGCTGCGCGGGCAGCCTGAACGGCAGGTAGTAACAGAGCTACTAACACGCCGATAATGGCGATCACAACCAAGAGCTCGACGAGCGTAAAAGCGCGACGACGGTGTGGGATTCTTTGGACAAGAGGCATATCAAGAACCGGCCTAGACGAGTTAATTGCGATAAGGAACGCCTGCCACCTATGATAGTATTGAATACATCGCGGTCAAGCTATGCGCGGAGCTGTGTCCCCAGCCTCGGCGCTCGGTCGCCTTCGTAGCCAAGCTAGTTTCATCATCGGAGATTTCTCCTTGAGTCACCTCCAAGTTACCATTGCAGCTTCGAAGGAAGTGTGTCCGCGATGTCCAAGTTATTGAAGTTCGCAGAATGTTGGCTCGGACTCGTCATCTTACTAAGTTCATCGAGCCGAGGTGAGTCTCTACCGCGCGCCACGTTGGCTTCGGTGGGATTGGAGAATGGATCATTCTCAGGCATTCGACCCCTGATGAAGGCCTACGTCGATCGCAGAGAACTACCTGGTGTTATCACGGTGGTTGTTCGGCAGGGAAAGGTAGTTCACTTTGAGTGTGTTGGACTAAGAAATATTTCGGCCAACTCGCCGATGTCACCGGATACTATTTTTCGGCTCTATTCGATGACCAAGCCGTTGATCAGTGTCGCGACGCTATGTCTCTATGAACAGGGTCACTTCAAGCTAGACGATCCTGTCTCAAAATACTTACCGTGGTTTGCTGAGCTCCGCGTGTGCGAGGCGCCCGAGAACGACCCAACGCAATGTGTGCCGCTCAAACGGCCTGTAACTATTCGAGATTTGCTGCGAAACACAGCGGGATTGCCATACGGATACGGCCCAAATTCCCCCATCGAGAAACTCTATTTCGATGCGGCTATTCTGGACCGAAAGGGAACACTTCGCGACATGGTCGCTAAACTACGCGAACTACCGCTTGCTGAACAACCTGGGACAAGATGGCGATACGGCGTGTCTTACGATGTACTGGGGCACTTGATCGAGAGTGTTTCCGGCCAAAGCCTCGATCGTTTCTGTTGGGAAACCCTATTCAGACCTCTGAGTATGAAAAATACAAGCTTTGCTCTGAAGACCGAGCACCGTCTACGGTTGGCGGAAATCTACGCTCGAGACAAGCAGGGAAACCTCTTACCTTGGGGTGGACCTACCGAGACCTCAACTTTCATGGCTCCAGTCAGTTTTCTATCAGGCGGAGCTGGGGCGATCTCGACTGTGGAAGACTTTTTACGTTTCGCGCAGATGCTGCTCAATCAAGGCGAACTCGACGGAGTTCGGATTCTCAAGCACGAGACAGTCACCCTGATGACGAGCAATCAACTTCCGGGCGAGTTTCGTCCCGGCTGGGGGTATGGTTTCGGCGTTCAAGTGTGCACCGACGTTGCTCGCACGGGAGCACCAGGGGCAACCGGTTCATACAGCTGGGGTGGAGGCGGGAATACTTTTTTCTTTGTTGACCCTAAGAACGAACTCATTGGCATGGCGTGGTCTCAATTTTCAGGTGCGACGACGCTTAGCAAAGCTTTCCGAGAAGCTGTTTACAAGGAGATTCCTTCTTCGACGAGCATTTCGAACCAGAGTTCCCAATAAATAATTGAAGCAGAACAACCACCAGTGGCCTATTTCTACCCGTCCGGGTATTGACGACAGTATTCATAAAGCGCCATCGCCGTGGCTGTAGCAACATTGTAACTGTAGGGCATTCCCCAGACAGGGATTTCGACCACATCGTCGAGCAGCTTCAGCAACTCTGGGGTTAGCCCCGTGCGTTCGTTGCCTATCACCAGGGCCGTTCTGCATTGGAATGCATAGGAATGCAAGTCGGCGGAGTTGGTCGTTTGTTCCAGGCCCACAAGTCGGTAACCCTCGCCGCGTAACTGCTCAAGCATCGGCGGCAATGTGCGGTGGGTTTCGATGGCAAGTGTCGCTGCCCCATCTCTTGCAATGCGTTTGTCGAGTTTCGCTTGCCCCGTACAGACAATGCGCTCTACTCCGCAGCAACTCGCCGCGCGAGCGATCCGCGAAAGATTCACCTTGCTACGCAGCGGCGCGCAAACAACCAACAATGGCCTCGGTTCCGCTAGCTTGCGAGGAGGTTTGTGCCGCAGATGTTCGTACATCAAACTCTATTTACTTGCTGCCAATGAGGAACAAGTGGTTTTCACCGCGAAGGAGCAGTTGTCCACGCACGGGGACCGGTGTGGCCATAATCGATTCGCCGAGGTCATTTTCGGTAACGTTTTTCAACCCTTGGTTGAGTTCGGCGGTCATGACCACGCCATCCTCACGAGCGCAGTACAACGTATCGCCAGCCAGAATCGGCGAGGCATAGTAGTTCGGCTTGGCTCGCGGAAGCTGGCCTTCCCAGCGCTGCTGGCCGGACAGTTTGTCGAGACAGTGGACCGCACCTTTGTCGGTGAGAAGAAGCACCCGTTGACCTTGAATAATTGGCGTAGGCACGTCGGCTCCAAGCTTCGCCTTTTCCCATCGTCGATGAGAAGTAGTAATGTCCCCCGAGGCTTGTTGGAGGTCAATCGCCGCCAGGAACTCGCCCCTTCCATACGGCACAATCGCAACTTCGTTGTCGACGGCTGGTGAAGCGATGACCCGCCACATAGCCGTGTTTTCTGGATTAAAGCCACCACATTGCCAGAGCAGTTCGCCGCTGTCAGCCGCATGACCCGTGAGATGGTCTGCGCCCCAGGTGACAAGCACCTCCCGGCCATTCAGCTCAGCTACTTGTGGCGTTGTATAGCTCTGATCGGACTCCTCTGCGGTTTGGAACTTGCGATCCTGTTTCCACGCGACCTTGCTGCTTTCCAAATTAAGGGCAACCATGTAAGAGTCCCCGTCCTGCATGACAGCGATCACTACGTTGCCGGCTGCCAACACAGGCGATGTGCCAAGGTCCCACCACAGGGTGTCTTCGCCATACATCTCTTGTAAGTTCTTTTTCCATTGCAGTTCGCCTGCCAGACTGAGGCAGGCGACCGTGCCACTCTTGTAATACACCACCAAGTGCTGGCCATTGGTGACTGGCGAGGGATTGCTGCCGGTGCCGTTGCGGTGCTTGCCAAGACGCTGAGTGCCCAACTGTTTTCGCCACAACTCTTTGCCGGAGAAATCGTAGCAAACCACGCCATCTTGCCCATCGATGGGGCAGGTGACAAAAATTCGATCGCCCCAAACCGCTGGTGTCGAACTGCCGCGACCGGGGAGTTGAACCTTCCAAGCGACGTTGTCGGCTGCAGAAAATTCCGTTGGATAGTCCCCGGGTACTGCCACTCCACTGCCATGAGGACCCCGCCATTCGGGCCAGTTCTTGGCATCGGCGAGAGCAGAACTTGTGGCAAGAATCAGCCCCGCAGCAATTAGTTTTCTCAACATGGTAATATCCGTTTGAACGAAGACTAGTGGGGAGAAATTGAGAAAAAAAGTCTAGCAGATAGCCCGTGCAGGCAAAAGATGTCGCTCATTCCAAGAAGGCGGCGCGGCCTGTGAACTACTCGTAGAAAGCCATGCTTGCGAAGCTCACACAGGACGTACGATCTTCTGCCACGGCTTGGTCGTACCTGAGTATCTCACCGCGTTCGGGCTGCATGGCGTGGAGCATCGTGTAAGTAGGTGCCAGTCCGCAAATGCGGTTGCGATCTTGCACTGCCGCAACATGCACGAACCAACCTTCAGTGTCGCCCTCGCAAGCTGCGGCAAGCAGGGTTTGATCGGCCTGCCATTGCTGCGTGAGGCGGCTGTCATCGAGCAGCTGCTCGTCACCAAACTGCTGGCCAATATGCGCCATATCGACCCCCGCTATGTAGCAGACCTGCTTCCCGCACTCTGCGATCGTTTCTCGCAAAGCGGCGCTGAAATCACCAACCGCCGGCGATTCGCCGGGCGAGCGATGGTGCAGCACGAACGGATGGAAAGAATCGACAAGGATGGGCACAATTGTGTAGTCGCGCCGCCCATCGAGAATGTACTGCAACATCAGAGCTTGAAATTCAATGGAGTGCTCGCGGCGATGTGGCATCTCATCTTGAAAAATTTGATCGGCTTCTTCGACACCAGCGCGGCGCGTGACATCTACGCGCAGATTGTCGATGAACTCGCGATCAGCATGCACCCTACCCAGCGGAGTATCGAAGTGTTTTCTTGAAACACTGAAGAGCCCTTTAAGCGGCGTGTGCGCTGTGCCCAAGATGACGAACACCTCGGCATCGGACTCGGCCACAACGCGATCGTACGCCCATGCGAACGCGGCACCTCCTCGGTGGAAATCAATATGCGGGCTCATCACCCCACATAGCCTTCGCTCACTGCTTCCCGCAAAATCGCCGTTGGTGTTCCCTTCCCCAGGAAGCAAACCTGGGCCGTCGTCACAAGTAAATAGTTCGGCCAATTGATTCTTCAGCGCGTCGGGCTCCCCGTGGTAAGCGCCGCCTGCATGAGCAGCGGGACGGACATCGAGCTCGTTGTAGGCGGTCGTGATGGCGTCGCGGTGCGCTGCGAAATTTTCGTTGTCCAAGAACATCCGCTCATCGAGTTGCTGAACCACCTTCTCCACTTCTGCGAGCGGTATTTCTTGCCCCACTTTCTCGAGGAATGCCGCTTGCAGCTCGCCGAGTGTGCGCTCGCCATTCATCAGTGTGACCAACATGGCTGCCCCCATCGGCAGCGCTGCTGTGCCCGCAAAGCCATGCGGGTCACGCAATGCATAGGTCGGTTCCGCACCATTCTCGAGAGGCACAAGTTCTAGCTGACGAATTCGGGGTTGTAGGGGCGACGCCATATTAGCTTTCTCGCGTGAAATGCAAGCATGTGATACCTCTATTTTAGCAGGAAAACCGCCTGTTTGCTGCAGTCTTGTCCGCAATGCTGAAGCAAGCTATTATCCCCGCCTTGCTTATCTGCCATATCTTACGGCAGTCCATTCCTTAACTGGTCAGCGGCATGCGGACTTTTCTCCTGCTTTGGATCGCGAGTAGCTTCGGCTGCCAGGCGGCAACCAAAATCGCTGCCCCCTCGAATGTGCGCAATTGGTCCTCCGACCAGGCAGTGCTTCCCTATGCGGAACTCACAGGGAATCAAGTCATGGTTCATAACGTGCGCCAATGCGAGTATTTCTCGAACGACACCTACGTCGTGAACCACTCGGACCGTGCCTACGACCTGGAAGATTTGCAATACGTCGATTTCTTCATCATTCCGTTTGAAAACATGCCAGCAATCGCGCATACGATGCTCAGTTTTGAGTTCCGTCCGCCGGATGCAGAGCCGCAGTGGCTGGCCGCTAGTGTGGAGATTCGCAAAGAGCAAGGCGAAGAGTACGCCGCGTGGAAAGGCAGCGCGCGGCAGTACGAGCTGATGTACGTACTTGCCGACGAGCGAGATGTCATCGGCGTGCGCGCCGCCCACCGCGGCGAACAGGTCTACCGCTACCGCACGACGGCCACACCGGAACAGGCGCGTCGGCTGTTGGTCGATGTATTGGGACGCACCAATGAACTCGCTAGTCGCCCGGAGTTCTACAACACAGTCACCAACAACTGCACCACGAACATCGCACGCCACATCAACCGCATCTCGCCTCGGCGCCTTCGCTACGATTATCACATTCTGCTACCCGGCTATTCTGACAAACTGGCTTACAATGAGGGCCTCATCGTGCGCACGGGCACTTTTGCAGAAACCAAAGCCGCGGCTAATATCACGCCCAAAGCGATGATGTTTGCCGAACGCGAAGACTTTTCGGAGCTGATTCGGAAGTAATTCTAGTTGGCTGCAAGGTGCCGAGCTAAGCCCGCGTAAGCTGGTGAAATCGCTCTTTGAGGTCCAGCGTCACAGGCCCCGGTTGACCGGTGCCGATGATGCGGTTGTCGACTTTGACGACGGGAATTACCTCGGCGGCGGTGCCGGTGAGAAAACATTCGTCCGCGACAAACACATCGTGACGCGTGAGTGACACCTTCATCACTTTGATTCCGGCCTGTTCCGCAAGCTCGACTACTGCGTCGCGCGTGACTCCACCCAGAATGCCCGCATCCATCGGTGGGGTCATCAGCACGCCATCGCGTACGAGAAAGATATTGTCGCCTGTGCACTCGGCAACTTCGCCCTTATGGTTGAGCATCAATGCTTCAACGCAGCCGGCTTGCAGGCCCTCGATTTTTGCCAGGATATTATTCAGATAGTTGAGTGATTTGATCCGTGGGCTCAGTGCGGCTGGGTGATTGCGGATAGTGCTGGCGGTGATGATCTCGAGGCCCTGTGTGTACAGCTCCTGCGGATAGAGTGAGATCGCATCGGCGATGATGATCACCTGTGGGTTGCTACAGCGATTTGGATCGAGCCCCAAGGTGCCAGCGCCGCGGGTGACAATCAACCGAATGTAACCGTCCTCGATTTTGTTGGCTGCCACGGTCTCGTTTGTCGCCGAGCACATCTCCCGCTGCGTGAGGGGAATCTCCAGACAGATGGCCATGGCCGATTCGTAAAGACGGCGAACATGTTGCTCCAGTCGAAAGACTTTACCGCCGTAACTGCGCAATCCTTCGAACACGCCATCGCCGTAGAGCAATCCGTGATCGAATACGCTAACGGTTGCTTCGGCCTGCGGGACGAGATTGCCGTTGATGTGAACTAGTCGCGACATAAAATTATATCGGGGGAAGATTAATGAAACGCGACTTCCGCACGTTTGGCTAAGCACGCAGCCTAATTGCTGCGAATCTCCGCCCAAATCGGCGTCCACCGCGTGTAGTTCAGGACAACGCTACACCCACCGCGGTTCACGCAACCTGAATCCGACCCTCAAGAAGCCGCACTTCGCGGTCGGCTTGCTGCGAAATCCAATTGTCGTGAGTCACCATGACTATAGTGAGCTTTTGCTGGCGGTTCAACTCACGCAGCATGGCCATGATCTGCTCGCCGGTGCCCCGGTCAAGGTTTCCCGTTGGTTCGTCGGCTAGCAACACCCGTGGCTCAAGCATCAAGGCCCGAGCAATCGCAGCCCGTTGCATCTCACCGCCGGAGAGTTCCCGCGGTTTGTGCTTGGCCCGGTCGCTGAGGCCTACCAAATCTAACAGATCCATGGCACGCCGCTGCAGAGCACCTCGTTTCCGCCAATAACCCAAGGTGCTTTCGGAAATCAGCGCCGGAGCGAGTACATTATGCAGGGTCGTTAGCTCCGGGAGCAGGTGGTAGAACTGGAATATCATGCCGAAGTGGCGGTTGCGTAGCAAGTCGCGACTGCGGCTGGGCAAGTTGTCGATCCGGTGCCCCTCGAAGTGAACTTCGCCCGCGTTGGGTTGGTCTAATGTACCCAACAGATGCAGCAGTGTGCTTTTCCCGCAACCACTTTGCCCGACGATCGAGAGGAACTCGCCCTCGTAAACCGACATGTTGATGCCTTGCAAGACCGGGATGCCAACCAGGCCCTTGCGGTAGCTCTTGAACAAGTCGCGCGCAGCGAGGTGTTCTCTGTGTTGAGAATTCTCCGGGGCGAAATCGCATGCGGCGGCGCTGGTGAATCGAGGCGACGCTGGCGGGGGCGATTGTAATCTACTCATAGCCATTTTACTCGTAACGTAGAGCCCTGACGGGGTGGAGTGCGGCGGCACGGCGTGCTGGGAGGACACTAGCCAGCACAGCGATGATCACTGCACCGGCGCAAATCCAAGTAACCGTAAGCGGGTTGATGATCGTAGGAATCTTGTAGAAATAATAGACCGACGGGTCAAACACCGGCTGCCCGGTGATGCGACCCAACAGGTCGGCGATCTCGTTAATGTAAGTAACGAAAACAATGCCCAACACCATCCCAACCCCTGCACCAACAATGCCTAGGCTCAATCCATAGCCAAGGAAAATACCCATGACCCCGCGGCCCGACGCGCCAAGTGATTTGAGGATGCCAATGTCACGAGTCTTTTCCACCACGATCATGTAAAAGATCGCCAAAATCCCAAACCCGGCTACTGCAATGATCATGAATAGCAGCACATTAAGCACCGCCGTTTCCATTTGCACTGCGGCGAGCAGTGGGCCTTGTTTGTCTCGCCAAGTGCTAACAAGGTAGTCCTGCGCGGGAAACTCGTTGCGTAAGGCGTCGCGAACTGTTTCGGCATCCACACCCGGATGCAACTTGATTTGGATCGTTGTGAACTTGCCAACTCCGGTCGTAGGATCAACCATACCTCGACTCTTCTGGAGCGCTTGCAGCGGGACGAAAACGAACTGCGCGTCGTACTCGCTCATTTTGCTTTCGTAGAGGTCAACAACGGTGTAGAAGTCGCTTTGGATTTTTGGCGGAAGCGAGGCGGTAGGAAAGCTCACGCGCACATCGTCGCCAGGCAGAGCCACAAAATGGTCGCTTCCGTTGGCATTGCGGAAACTGCAGACGCCGATGCCCAACACGATACCCGTGTGAGCCTCTGTCGCAGGATCGAAGTCGCTATCCTCTGATTCAGCATCCTCGGCTGTGGTGAGAGCAAATGGATCTTTCCGCGCGTTCGATTCGGCATTTGATCCCGATCTTGTGATCGCGCCGCGGTGGAGTTTTTGGTACCTCTCTCGCCGCTTTTTGAGTCGCGCCATACGGCGTCGGTGCTCCCAACCAGCGACCTTCATTTGCTCGCGCGGCTTCGCTTCACTGTCGTCGGGAACTTGATGGTCGCGCACATCGT
Source organism: Bythopirellula sp. (assembly GCA_965230685.1). Taxonomy (GTDB): domain Bacteria; phylum Planctomycetota; class Planctomycetia; order Pirellulales; family Lacipirellulaceae; genus Bythopirellula. The sequence continues at coordinate 3,901,477 of CBDDLO010000002.1, read as the reverse complement.
AGCCTGCAGAACGAAGTTCAAAGGTCAACTGCTCGCGATTGCTCGGATGCTGAAGGTAATTCCCAAATTGGCTGACGCTGGCGTGTGTCGATTCGTCGATGCCGACCAGGGTGACTTGCTTGGTCCAAGGTTGACCATTCACATCCATGTACATTAGCGACGGCACAACCAGGGTTGGCGACATCCCCGAAATCGAATCGCCCGCCACCTCGCGAATCTTCGCCATGTGGGCTCGCGCATCGAACACGCCATCCAACGATCGGCTCTCGAACACGAGATCGCCCAGCATGCCGTTCATGCGTGCCTGCATCTCGGAGGTGAAGCCCGCCATCACGCTGTTGACCACGATCATCGTCGCCACGCCGAGCATCACACTCACAATGCAAATCAATGCGATGTACCGCGTGCGAAGGTATCGCCAGCAGAGTAAGAGTTTGTACATGACCCATCCTTGGGTGTGGAACGGTGTATTGAAGCCGTGGGGTTACAAATCCACGGTTTCCGCCGGATATTGCTTAGGTTTTCTCCGGCCGCAGCAGCGGGAATAGGATCACATCACGAATCGATTGGGTATCGGTTAACAACATCACCAATCGATCGATGCCGATACCCAGTCCGCCCGCCGGGGGCATGCCATAGCGCAGCGCCCGCACGAAGTCATGGTCCATCTTCGCCATCGATTCTTCCTCGTCCAGGCCGGCTAGTTGCGTTTTGAATAATTCTTCTTGCAGGTCGGGGTCGTTGAGCTCGGTGTAGGCGTTGGCCAACTCCATACCGTGAACGAACAGCTCGAACCGCTCGGCAATGGCTGGGTTGTCACGCTTCCGCTTAGTGAGCGGGCAAATGCTGCTGGGGTAGTCCATCACGAAGACGGGGCCTATGAGGGCGTCTTCCACTTTCGCCTCGAAGACCTCGTTCTTGATGACGTCAGGGTGTCGTCCCTCGGTCTCGATATGCAGCGACTTAGCGAGCTCGATGATCGCCGTCTCATCCGTGGGATCGACGCCAGCGTGTTTCTGGATCAACTCATCGTAAGTGCAGCGCTCAAACGGCGGAGTAAAGTCGATTTGCTTGCCTGCCCACTCGAGCCGATAGGGCTGACCGATGGCTTGGATCGCGTTACAAATGCAACTCTCGGTGAGATCCATCATCGACTCGTAGTTGCCAAAAGCTTGGTAGACTTCGAGCATTGTGAATTCAGGATTGTGTGTCTGGTCGATGCCCTCGTTGCGATACACGCGGCCCAACTCATAAACGCGCTCGATTCCACCGACCATCAGTCGCTTTAAATGCAATTCCAAAGCGATCCGCAGCGTGAGGTCGATGTCGAGCGCGTTGTGGTGTGTGGTAAACGGTCGCGCAGCTGCTCCACCGGCAATGCTGTGTAGCGTGGGACCTTCAACCTCCACAAATTGTTTAGCATTGAGTGTTTCGCGGATCGAACGGACGATTTTCGTGCGATCCAAGAACCGCGGCAACATCCCTTCGGTATGGATGAGGTCCAGGTACCGCTGCCGCTGGCGCAGCTCCGGATCTTGCAGCCCAGCGTGCTTGTCGGGTGGGGTTTCGATGCTCTTAGTGAGAAAGTGAATCCGCTCGGCAAAGATCGAGAGCTCACCCGTGTTGCTGCGCCCGAGCATGCCATCGACCCCGATGATATCGCCCAGGTCGAGCTGTTCTACGATGGCCCAATCGTCGCCGACCTGTTTTTGACCGATCATGAGTTGGACGTCGCCTGTGAGATCGCGGATATCGACAAAGTGCAGCTTGCCTTTGTCGCGATGCAAGACGATCCGCCCCGCGGCCCGCACTTTGGGTCCAACCATTTCACCGCCCTTTCCTTGATCCGCCTTCCACTGCCTAAAGTTGAAATCTTCAGGAGCGTCTTCAAAGTCGGGCAAAGCGATGTCATTTCCGTCCACTCGGTAGACAATCTCGCTGTCTCGCGAGCGTATCTCGCCGATGAGTGACCGATCGTCGAACCGCTGTCCCCAAGGATCGACACCGAGCTCAACGAGCCGCGCGATTTTCTCACGTCGGGCCGCTTCGAGGGGCGAGTTCTGGTCGTTTTCCACTGGATCCGTCATCGGTTTCTCGAGCAGCGTCGACATAGGTGACCACCAAAATGATCAAGCGGCGGTTGGGAGCGGGGATGGACGTTAAGAGAGGTAAGATTCTAGTGGATAGAGAACCCCGGTCAACGTCAGCTGCTTAGGAAGCACATGTCTCTGGAGTGCTAGCACTAGATGCTAGTGCCAATCCCCTCTTCCCCAATCGCCAGGTCCACCGACAGAGCGTCCCGCTGCTCAGATGGATTCGCCAAGCTGCTGAGGACCTCAACACTTGGTGCGTTACTCGACCCGAGTGACGCGAATGCCAGTTGGCGAGAACCGGCCGCAAGCTCTTTGACTTCGTTCCCGAGATCGACGAAGTCAGCAGAGTCAGAAACAACACTGCCCAGTTCGACTGCGATTGCCAAATCGACCAACGCGGATTGCGACGAAGACGACGTGCTAAGTTCCTGGCTCGCCGCAAGGGTTGGCAGACCAACATCGCCGAACTGCACGACCCATACGGCCAAGTCGTGATTATCAACATCGGTATCGTCGTCGGCATTGCCATCGGATCGGACGGCAGCCGCAGTCGTGCCAACATTCCGTTGCCAATCCAGGAAGTCCGCGCCATCGACATCGCCATCCGAGTCGAAATCCGCCAGCGCAGGAGCTTGCAACTCGTGCGAACCCATGTCGATCACTGCCGCTCCACTGCCATCTCCGCTGGCGATACGCGAAAAAGACGCACCACGTTGATCCGTCGAGGGAGCACCTACAATCGAAGGATTACCCGCATCAATGATGGGGCTACCCGGCAGCGGCGCGTGTGTCTTGGTTGTGCCTCCACCCGAGAGCGGCCCCAGCTGGGGATCGAGGTTCAGCAGATTCGTCGCAGGAGAAATATTCAAAGTGAATGCTGTACTCACGAGACTATATTCCACCGTGAGGTCGCCGGTGCCCGATTCAATATCTCCATCGCCACCACCGGCACCATTGTTGGCAATAATAGACCCGGAGACGAGAATCGCTCCCGTGGCGGTGTGAAGCCCACCACCCGTGGCGTTGTTCCCGAGGGCTTGGTTGCGAAACACTGTGGACCGAATGACCGAAATCGTGCCCTCGGCGCTTATGCCTCCGCCGGATGAGGTCACGCCATTGGTTTCATTTCCGGATACGGTACTTTCGGTCAACTGCACATCACCAACAGCGAGGATGCCACCGCCGGAAGAGGCAGGCCCCAGCGCGCTATTGCCAGAGAATGTGCTGTTGCGGCTTACAATATCGGCATCAGAACTCACCCCGCCACCACTGGCAAATTGCCCGGCCGTACTGTTGTCGGCGACGGTGCTACGTGTGAAGTGAATTTCTCCCATGGAGAATATCCCTCCTCCATTGCCGCTTGTTCCTTCCGTGCGGTTGCCGACGATTGTGCTGTCAAAAAGGGTGACCAACCCCGTGGCAGATACAGCACCGCCAGTTGAAAAATCGCCAGTTGTGGCGCTGTCGGTGACTGTCACCTTGTTGAGCAGCAGCTCACCGGTCGTCTGAGAACGAATAGCCCCGCCACGTTCGTCTTGGGCAGTTGTGAGTCCGCCAATGAGCGTCATTTGGCTCAAGGTGATGTCGGCAGTACCCTCGGGGATGTCGAAAATACGTGAATTCTGTTCAGCATCGATGGTCAGCGAAGAACTCGCCGGACCCGCGATGGTCACGCTTCGTGCAAGAATCAACTCCCCTGAATCCAGAGCAAGCGACCCTGCCCCACCAGCAAATAACGACGCGTCAAACAGTATCGTGTCATTGACCCCGAAAGTGCCACTCGAGGGGCCGATGCCATCGAAGGGAGCCCCGATGTTGATGGACAGAACGGCTTCGCGGAGCGAGAGTTCGCCGTCTCCTGTACCGATGGGGCCATCGTCTAAGTTTGTGACGACCATGGTCGCCAACATGCGTCGGTCCTCTAACGACTCAACGTGCAGCTTTCGGCAGTGTGTATTGCGAAGCAGGTCGCTCTTGAGGTGGAGACGAGAAAACATAGATTTAGTCCTACAGCATGGATGGCTTCGGATGCTATTCGCGGCGGACGATGCCCTGTTAGTTGACGATGCCCCGCTGCAAACCGACGCCTGCGGAATCTAATGAAATTTTCAACTTTCTCAAGGTTCGTCGATTTTACCTCCGCGCTCTAGGCATCGCAAACTTTCGTGCGATAGTTGCGAATTTTTAATCGGATTGGCTCGAAACCACTGTTTCGGGGTCGTTTGCCGCAAGAATCCAGCCGCCGGGATGGGCCGCCAATCGTACAGTGCCCTGCAGAAGCTCCCCCTTCAATTCGAGGAGAATCATGTCCACGTTGGATTCCAACAACTCGTAGGTGCCCCGGTCGCAGCGATGCACCGAACCTCGATCGGCATCTATGGTTCCTTCGAAATCAAGATAGGCCAGCCGGTGGTCTGGCAAGGGCAGCGCACTAACTGCCGCTACATGGGAACTCTCGCCCAGCGCATCGGCCCATGTCTCGGGCAACTCACGCAATTCCCAAGTGCGCAGCACCCCATCCCATTCAAGCATGAAATCCCAATGGCTAGGTTTTCGTAGGTCGGGCGGGCACTTGTGACGGAGCATGACGAAGCGAAGCATCATATCTTGCATTATGGCAAGTGCTTGCCAAAAAAAATATGCAAAGATCTCACATGCTACGGACGCACTATCGCGCTTGGATTTCGATGTTGTGCGTTTGGCTGAGTGCCTGAGGCATATTTCGGCTTGACAACACAGCCCGGACAGTGCGCGCGCCCTGTTGGTTCACATTGCAAGGAATGATGAACTCCAGCCGTTCGTCGGGACGAATTTCTTGAATTGGCGCAAACAAGAGTTCACCGTTAGCGACGTTGAGAGTCGACGCCACACGGGCGTCATTGCGAATAGCCGCTTCGTCCGGTGTCAGCTCCTGGGGAAATAATACGCGAAGCTCAACTTGTTGATCGGCGGCCGCCGCAGCGTTGCGGATGACGATCTGATAGGTTGCACGCGTGCCGGCGCGAGCAGGATTGGTGAATAGGGGCGTGATCTCCATTTGCAGCGGCGAGGTATTCGGGTTCACGGCACCGGCCGGAGGCGGGTTGACTCCAGGCAAGACATTGCCATCTGGAGCAGGTCTAACCGGAGGCATGACATCGACCTCGGCCTGGCGAATCTCCATGCAGGTGCGTTCGGTCGTACTCACGACTCCGGCAGAGGTTCCTGTCTCTGCGGACACGTTCACAACGCTACAAGCCTCGAGCTTCGGCGCTACACACTGGCAGCTCACGTCGAATTGTTTCATTTCACCTGGGTCGAGTTGAGAGATCGCCCAAACGACTCGGCCATCGCGAAGTTGCGCGCCAATAGCCGGCGGCGGTTGTGGGAGGAATGCACGATCGTACTCGTCGATTATTTCAATGTTCGTCAGCGGCGCTTCGCCCGTGTTTCGGACACGAAGAGAGAACATAGCCATCTCTCCCACGTTGCGCTGTCGGGGAGACTCCTTAGTGACCTGCAATCGCCCCTGTGGCTGTTCTCGTGGCTGTATTGCTTCTATGCAGGCTTGCTTCTGAGTACTACCTCCTCCGTCGTAGGTCACAGTCAGGTACTGGCACAGAGTCCCAGGTCGAATCGTCTCGAAAGTCAAGTACTTCGTCGCTTCACCTCCGGGGGGAATGTCGTCGAGGGTTGTTTTAATTTTGAGAAACCGCTGAGGATCGCTGGGGTGCGTGAGCCCTTCGTCGTAGCTGTCTTCCAGCACGATGCCCGTCGCCGTTGTTCCGCCAAGATTCTTTACAATGACTTCAAATCGAGCTGACTGCCCCACTTGCACCTGAGTGTCACTCGTGTTCACCACTAGTTCTAACTCCGGCCCGCGTCGCGACACCGGCGGGGCAGGCGTCGGTTCTACGGACGGAAGTACATCTCTCGGGACAGTGTCCTCAGGAACCGGATAGGTCGGCAAGGGATTGTCGAAGTTGTCAGGCGGGGGGAGGTAGTCACTGCCGCCGTCCGTCCAGTTGACCGTACTCGTGCCGTTGGCAATCACCAGCCGTGGTGCGTTGCTTTCGGCATAACGCTCAGGACGGACGACTTGGGAATTAATGCGGGTAAATGAGCCGGCACTGCCGGTGGGGGTCACGTCAATGCTCGCGCGGCCTTGGGCGTCGGTCGGCACTTCGACGACTTGCCCCGACTCACTGCCCCGGAGCTGTCCACCTCCATCGGCAACTTCGTAGCGCACCAACCAACCTTCGATCGGCGTACCGTCGGTCTGGCGACGCACCGTGGTGGTGAGCACCTGGGAACCTCCCGCCGTGACCGTCGCGGGCGGGAAAGTCCATTGAACATCAACCCAGTAGATAGTCGCCGTCGCACGTCGGGTTGACCAAGTTTCGATTTCCGGTGCCACCGCTGTGATTCGGCTTGTGCCTTCGACCGGAGAGGTGATGCTTGCCCATGCCTCGCCAGGTTCGATTTGCACGTCGTCGGTCGTGTCGGCTGTTCCTCGCGAGATTTGCAGCGGCACCTTCGCCGTGTAACCGGTGCCAAAGTTGTTGTCGATCTTCTTGGGTTTATTCCAAGGCAGAAGCGGATTCCTGCAATATCCGCGTCCACCAAGTGAAACCAACTCGCCAACTTCGTCGCGCGCCACAAGCCAATCGACCTTCGAATCGGTTAGCAAGAAACCTTCGCGCGTACACAATCCGGCCTTCAATATGACTTCGCTTCCTACTGGCGCAAGCACGCGGTTGGGAGTGATGGTGAGAATGTCTTGCGGCACGGGTGGTAGCACGCCCGCATTAGTCTGTCCTGCTGCTGTGTTGCCGGTTGTCGCAGGAGGATAGACCGGAGCTGTGAAAACTGGCGGCGCTTGCGCATTATTCGTCACCGGGGCAACTGCGGTAGATTGCCGATTGGGCCAAAGGAATATTCGCTCACCACTCGGATCAATCCTCGGCAGCCCCGCACAGCCGACCACCATGGCCGCGCACAACCCAACCGCTGCTCGCAGTGAGAGTCGGTGCTTGACGCTGGTGAACATAGGTTTGCCACACAATCCAACAGATATAAACGGAACCCTTCTGCGCATTGAAGAGCGCGCGGAAATGGTTGATAAACTGTAACGCCTAGGAAAGACATGATGCGATTAATCAACGCCGCTGGGTGACTTTTGCCAACATCGTAGGGCGGCTCGCAACGGTTGTGCCAGAGTTGCGAGTCGTAGGCGGGAATTTGTTAGAACTCGAGAGTCGCGAGGAGCGGACGGAGTTATGCCCCGGCAGGGAATTCCCCTCATGATCCGCACTCCCGCCATTTTCGCTACTTCCAGGCCCTGAGCCCTTCTCCAACCGGAGATTTGCTTGCTTCGCAGGCCCGGGGGAATTAAGATCAAAGTTAGCCTTAACTACCCATATTCCGCGAATGCCGGCTACCATGATTCGGCCGTTAAGCGGGTCGGAACAGAATTCCATCGCACCTCAGAGGTCACCATGTCGCTGCTAGATTCCCTTGTCGTAACTTCGCACCGCGCGAGTGCCGCACTCGCCATCGTGCTGCTCCTGCTAGCTAGTCCATCGGCCCAAGCGCAGACGACCGGGGATGACCCGCCCATTATCGCCGCAGGCGTTGCGGTCGATGCCGACGGCGTGCTTCAGCGACTTACCGTCAACGATCCAACCGGGCAACTTACGCGTCAGCGCGTGCAAGAATCGAAGGCGCGCCTTGGCACAGAGATTACCGCACGAAGCCCGTTGCGAAAAGTCTCACTCACCCGCTTGGCCAAGCTGATCAAGCAATCAATCGACGAAGGTCACGGCCCCGACGAAGCGATGCAACATCTGGCTGGCCTGACGCGCATCAAGTACGTGTTCTACTATCCCGATACGCAAGATATAGTACTAGCCGGTCCAGCCGAAGGTTGGGTGGAAACCCCTGCCGGCCGCGTCGTCGGTTTTCACACGGGTCAACCCACCATGGAGCTGCAAGACTTGGTCGTTGCGCTGCGTGCCTTTCCGCCCAGCGAACAGGCCAACCCACTGGTCTATTGCTCCATCGACGCGACACCCGAAGGGTTGCAGCGTATGCAGCAATTCTTGAGCAGCATTGGCCGGCAGATTCAACCGGGCGATGAACAATACATTGTCGAGGGCCTGCGTAAGAGCTTGGGCATGCAAGTTATCACTCTCGGAGGCATTTCGCCCAAAACCCACTTCGCCCAGGTCATGGTCGAAGCCGACTATCGCATGAAGCTCATTGGCATTGGCCTGGAGCGGGCCCCAGCGCGAATACGTTCCTATGTCTCGCTGGCCAGCTTCGCAACAATCGCTCGTAACTCGATGTGCCGCTGGTGGTTCGTGCCCGACTACCAACGGATCAGAATGTCGGAAGACGGCAACGCGGCGGAATTTGTAGGCACGGGCGTGAAGCTCGTCGGCGAAGACGAACTCGTTGCCCGCGATGGCAGCCGCATTCAGTCTGGCAGCCAAAATCGGGCCAGTCGTCGGTTTACCCAGACTTTCACTGACAAATACGCACAGATTGCTGAAAATGCCCCGGTCTACGGACAACTTCGCAATTGCGTCGATATGCTCGTCGCGGCCGCTTATCTGCAGCAAAATGAGCTCTATGGCAAAGCGGGTTGGGACCTGTCGGTATTGGGAGACGAAGCCACCTACCCCGTCGAAACCTACAACGCCCCGCAGCAAGTTGCTACTGCTGTAAACAGCATGTGGAAGGGCCAACACTTGGCCACTCCGCTAGGCGGTGGCGTACAAATCGAAGCAACTCAGGCGCTCGATGCCGAGAACCTGCTCGCCGATGATAAAGGCGAGGTCGCCGAGGCACACCAGGCAATCAACCTCAGCGAATTGCCAGCGGATACTTGGTGGTGGGACTGAGGTCGATTTCTTGCGGCAGGAAGGCGTCAGCAACCCTGCAGAAAGCGTGCCGCGAGTTTCGGGAGCGATTGCGACCCACGTGGGTCGACTTGCGCCACGCTTCAGATAGCCTCGTCTAGCGCCGACGGCTGATGCTCATTATCAACCACCACTACGCGCAGGTCGCAAACATTTGTCCCTGTGGGACCTGTCTTGACTAGACCCTCGACTTGATCAAATAGGGTATACGCATCATTACGTTGCAAGTGGTCCTGTGCATCGAGTTGTTTTTCTTCCGCCAATGTGACGAGTTGCTCGTCAACCAATGCGCCCGCCGCGTCGGTTGGGCCATCTTCCCCATCAGTGCCACCCGAGAGCATGACAATGCCATGCCAGTCGTCGAGCTTCGTTAATGCGGCAAGTGCCAGCTGTTGGTTGCGGCCGCCTTTGCCACGCTGACCCACTGGAGCTAGTTCAACTGTAGGTTCGCCCCCAGAGATGAGGCAGTCGGGGCCGGCTCTTGTGCGCATCGTCTTTGCCATTTCCACTAAGTGCTCTGCTACTGATTCGGCCGTTCCTTCCGATTGTCTCGCTGAGATCATTGCATGGCTGTAACCAAGGCGCTCCGCTTCGACGCCCGCTGCGTCGACGGCGGTCGCGTTGTTACCGACCAGAATGTTCGTGACCTCGCACCGTGAGCTTGTGTGCCCTGTCGCAGGCCGGTTACGCGATCGCAGCAGTCCTACCGCGACCTTGCCCGCGGGATGATCGGTTAGCCGCAAAGAGGCGAGCACTTGGAGGGCTTTCTCTGGGGTTGGCTCGCGCGCGACTGTGGGCCCCGAGGCGATTGTTTCCAGGTCATCGCCTAGCACGTCAGACAATATGAGCGAGACCATTCTCCCCGCCCCGCAGGCACGGGCCAATCCGCCACCTTTAATGGTACTCAGTTCGCGTCGGACCGTGTTGAGTTGCTCAATCGTGCCGCCGCGGGCGGAGATTTCGCGAGTAAGTGCGCTCTTCTCTTCGAGCGTGAACCCTTCAATGGGAGCCGGCAATAGCGCCGATCCGCCCCCGGAAATTACACACAAACACAGGTCTCGTGGACCAAGCTGCTCTACGATGCGCAAAATTTCGCGGGTTCCCACGACCCCCTCGGGCCGAGGCTCGTTCACCGCTGCCGGACGCGCGGAATGTAGCTTCACACACTGAGTGGACTCCACACAATCGGCCGGTACGTTCACCCAGCCATGAACCCGCTTTTTGGCAAGTACTTCAGCACCGAGCGCGCCTTCGAGCGCAACCGTCATCCCCGCTCCGGCTTTACCGGCACCAATGATGGCAAGACGCTCAACTTCGCGAAGATCTATTTCCTGTTCGCCCAGCCAAAGCATGTCACCTTCGACGGCAACGAATTCTGGGACAAGTCGCGCCGGTTTCACGGCTTCGACACCTGCCCGCCAAATTGTTTGGGCATGCTCGCGAAGTAGTTTAGAGCAAGTGGACATAGATAAGACATGTTGACAGTATTCACGCCCGCAGTCAAAGCAAAGACTGAACTAGCGGACAGTTCCATGCTGAATTCGCCGGACCGCGAGATCATCAATTTGGGCTTCGCCAAGCCCCGACAGCGCGATCGTTACCGATACCTGCGCGTCAGCAGTCGCTGAGCGAATTATGCGGAAGGGTCGCCAAGTGGGAGCTTCGTGCATTCGCACCGCCATGTCAGCACCTCCGAGAGTGTCAATGATTTGCAGTCCATCGACGCTGCCTAACAGCGGTTCAGTGATGCGTACGAGACCCGTGATTTCGACGAGGTCCCCTGCTTGAACTTGCAGGGGAGCTGAGGTAATCCACACCGGGGCGGTCGGTACGATCGCGGTGGGGGAGCTTTCGTCCAGCGAGCGCGCTTTCAGCTCCAAGCAGTACGATCCGCTGTGTGGCGACTCTGGCGATAAACGCACGGCGGTAGTAATGCCCTCAAGCGGCAACTGCTTATGTCGCCACCCGTTCTCAAGCATCTGAGGCAAGTTTTCAAATCCGCCACCGACAAGCATGTTCTCGCTCACAGGTGCACGAGCAAGCGTACTGAGCAGCTTCTGTCGTTCTGGTTGTGACAGGCCTGAGTAGCCTAGGAAAGCTTCGGGGCTAGAACCACTCGGTCCAACCTCGCTCCGCAACTGGTTTTCAAGCCCATTGATTGACAGATCAACTGCATCGGCTTGGAGGTAGGCCAGCAGAAAATTCTTAGCCCCTCGTGCGCGATCACATTCAGCCAGCTCACCGCGAGCTTGTGCCAATATTCGCTGCAATTCGGAGGGTTCGCCGTCCCGTGATCCCATGATTGCTGTGAGTTGGGTCGCCTGTTGCAAGCGAGTATTTGCTAACTCACGACGAATTTGTGCCGCTCGCGGTGCAATCCTTCGTAGATAACGTGTGACCTGTGCGATCGCCTGTGGATCGTCTGAAAGCAGGATGAAGCTATCAAGGGGCAACTCTTCAAGCGTTACGCGAACTCCGCCCGTCACACGTTTGTGCGGAACGCGTCGCATGCCAGCGAGTGTCACTAGGAATGCCTCGGAAGATTCCGATACGCCAGGAACTATCAGTGAAACCTGCCCAGCAATGCGCGGATGAGTGACAGCATCGAATTCCAGGGACCACCAAACCGGCACAAGGAGTTCCGATCTCTCGGACTGCAATACTAGGGCTGATAGTTCGGGATGCGTTGCGCGGGCTCCCGAAATTTCCTTGCCCGCAATAAGCCAAGGTTCGGCAAGCTGAAGGCGGAGGTTGGACAATTCCAGCTCCAGTGCCCGCTGACGCGTCGCATCATTCTGTGCCACAAGTGATGCATCGGATTGAAAATAAAAGCCACTCGGCTTGATGCCAAACGAGGCCGAGGTCAAAGCCAAGAGTTGGGCGTAGCTAGTCCGCTTGAGACTGCCTAAGGTGCCACCGAGAGCTGTTGTTTGCCGCCGCTGACTGCGGCTTGCCTGCGTCTCAATTATCGACCAAACAGGCGTGCCTGGGCGGGCCAGTCGCTGCCGTTGTGCAAGCCAGGCTGAGTACTCTCGAACTGTCTGATTCGTCCCCACAGCCGCGCGACCCAACAAGAGCACATCAGTCATGCGGCTTGCTTCCAGAGTGTGGAGCTGAGGGGCAAGAACCGTTGGGCGTGTATCCTTGGTATCGGTGCGGGCGACTTGCTGTTGCAAGTGCTCGATGTGGTCCAAATCGTCCGTGGAGAGCTGCTCGCCTAGATTCCATGCCAGCACTGAGTCCCATTCGGCAGTAATGCCTTTCTTGCTCAATTGCTCAAGGGTTGGTGGTGGACAGAACAGTGCGAGGCCTAGCTGAGCGGCTTGCCTGCGTTCTTGTTCCGTAGGTAAACGGCTCATGCCGATCGTATTGAAGCCCATCTTCTGCAGCAGTTCAAACGACTCGCCTTGCCACTGAATAATCCGCGGAATCCGAACCGTTCGAAGTGCCGAAGCGTCCGTGCCCACCGGGCGAGTTTTTCTGCGCTGAGCGTGATTCGGATTCACTTCTTTTTCTTGCGAATAGTTTGGGGCGACCAATTTGGGCTCGTGATTCAGCACGCCAAACACGCGGATGCGATCAACGATAAGTTCTGTCAGACCCGTTCCGCCAGGCGCTAAGAATACCAATTGCGAAACATACGCGCCACGCTCGTCGAGCGCCGCCCCGTATTGAACACGAGCAACGCGTGCTTGCTTGGCTAGTTTTTCTGGCAATGCATCAAGAGTGAGCTGCTCCCACGAGCCGCCCACGGCAATGGTCCCGCCACGAAGTAGTAGTTCATATGGTCGGCCCGTGGCCTTGTTTGATGTACGAGGCAGCACAACCCGGGCAGCAAGCTGAAGACCCGTGCGATTGGTAGCAACATCCGCCCCAAAACGGAGTTCCTGGATCACAGGCGCTGGGGAGAGCTCAAACACAATCTGAGCGGAACGCCCGGCAGGACCATGCACTTGGATCGTTTCAGCTCCGGTGCCATAACGGAAGAACTCTCGGGTGACGACCCTCTGTCCAAGAGTAAACCCACTTCCTTGCAAAAGTGGCCGCAGAACGGGCGAGGGCCCGTCCAGGCTCTCCACTAGCGCAGGGAGGGTCAAACTGTCGGGCGGCTCCGCGATAGCCGGAGAATGTCTCCCAAGCAATGCAACCAGCAGACCGACCGCGCAGCCCAACCGTTTCAGAGTGCCAACTGAAAGCAGATGTAAGCAGAATGAGGAGAACAAAGTGGTCGCCGCAACCGTGGCATTTGGTTAAGCTGGTAAGGGGGTTGGACAGCCGGCCTCGCCCATGTTGCACTCGGGCAACAGCGGGCTGAGGATGGCCCCAGCGATGTAAGTCGAGCTTGTAGCAGCATTTCCGCCAAACAACCAGTTCGATAGGTGGCGAAAGTACCGCATCGGCCGGCATAGGCAAAAACTGCTATCAGGCCCGTTGATTCGCTGCAAGTCATTGCGATATAATTACTTGCGACGGACCAGTCAGGATGGTTGCCTAGTTCGGTATGCGTTCTGCTTTTATCGCGTCAACCCTTCATTTTTCGGCCCAACTGCCGAAGACGCACTCCAGGAGACGCACCCATGAATCATTCATCCGAGACTTCCGTTAGCACGGCTGATCAAATTCCCGCGGACTTGCAGAAGTTGACTGTAGCACTGCACCATATTCCGGACGAGTATGCAGCCCAGCTAGCCCCGCTGGTCGATGCTGTCGTGGAAAGTACCAAGCGACGTCGACGTATCCTCACTCTTGTCCAAGATGCCCTGGGGCAGCTTCGGCTCGACATGAAATACCTCATGTTCGACCTGGAAGCCACACGGCGAGAACGGGATGAGTACCGCCTTAAACTTGAAGAGTAGGTGGACTTACGATTTCGTTATTTCGTACTTTCGCTCAAGGGCTCACGACTACGTGAGTGAGCAACGCTCTGACGAGCGACTAGCATGTGAGTGGAACAAGCAAGAGAGCATCAGCCATCACCGGGAGCGAAGAATGCGAGGTCTCTCGCAAATTGCTTTCCCGCTAGGCTGGAACCTTGATACTATTGTTGGAACTAAAGCGATCGCGCGTCATGGCAGCCGAACTTACCGCTGAAAAACTTGCCCAACGCGCCTTGGACGTTAACATCGTCACCGAGCATGAGTTGCGCTCTGTCTGGGGTGAGCTCGGAACTCGCAATGTCGAGTATGAACAATTCAAGCAGTTGCTTGTCCGCCGCGGGCTGATTACCAACTTTCAACTCGAGCGCCTGCTGCAAAACTTCCGCACAGGCTTCTTCTACGGCGACTACAAAGTTCTCTACCTGGTTGGTGCCGGCACGTTTGCTCGTGTCTATCGGGCGACTCACAAAACCACGAACGAGTTGTTCGCGGTTAAGGTTCTCCGCAAGAGCAAAGCCGAGATTCCCGGCGAAGCGGATCTCTTCCGCCGCGAGGGTGAGCTGGGTATGAAACTCAAACACCCCAATATCGTTGCCATCCACGAAGCCGCCTCTGAGGGTAAATCGCACTACATCGTGCTTGACTTCGTCGAAGGCCACAATCTTCGAGATTTTGCCAAAGTGCGAGGCAAGTTCGAACCGATCGAGGCCAGCAAGATAACCGAGGGCATGCTCGCCGGGCTTACTTATGCATTCCAGCAAGGCATAACGCATCGCGACCTAAAAATGTCCAATGTGATTCTTTCCAGCGATGGGGAAGCGAAACTGGTCGATTTTGGGCTCGCAGGGTTAGGAGGCAACGACCCCAGCGAGGCCGATGGAGCCAACCCACGAGCTATTGACTACGCTGGACTCGAACGCGCTACCAACGTCCGTAAGGACGACCCCCGTAGCGACATTTTCTTTTCTGGCTGCATCTTCTACCAACTTCTTTGCGGCCGACCCGCGATAGCTGAGACCCGCGACCGTGTGCAGCGACTCGATAAGACGCGATACAAAGAGATTAAATCGCTCGCCACGATCGCACCCGAGCTGCCATTGCCCTTAGTGCGAATCGCGAACAAGGCACTCGAGTTCGACCCCGAGCGCCGCTACCAAACTCCCGGCGAAATGCTCGCCGATCTGAAGCTGACCATGAAACGGATGTCGGAACAGGGTCCCGAGGCTATCGTTGACCCCTCCGACACGGAACCACTCGAAGGACACGACGCGAATGGCGAGCCTCGCAAAGTCATGGTGGTTGAGTCCGATACCAAGATGCAAGACGTGTTTCGGGAGCTTTTCAAAAAGCGGGGCTATCGCGTGCTAATGACTAGCGATCCCGAGCGGCTGTTCCAGCGTTTCTACGAAAACAACAAGACAGCGGACGTGTTGTTGCTAAGCACAGGCCACGTAGGCCTCTCGGCGGTCAAGGCATTTAACCGACTAGGAACCGAGGCCTCGACCAAAGCGGTGCCGGTAATCTTGCTCTTGGGTGACCAACATAAGGAATGGGCCAAGCAAGCAGAGGTTGGCAAAGGGCGAATCGTGCTGCAAATGCCCGTTAAGTCGAGCGAACTCCGCGTTGCCGTACTGAAAGCTCTCAAAGTCTGAGTAACAATCCATCAGGCCTTGCTAATGGCTTCAATGTTGGCGGATTCGATTTGGTGAATCTTCTCCACCCTTCGCGAGTGTCTGCCACCCTCGAACTCAGTATCGAGCCATAGTTCGACAATTCTTTCTACACTTCGCGGGCTGAGCATATCGGCCGAAAGGCACAGGACGTTCAAATCGTTGTGGCGGCGGCTGATTTCTGCTGTGACCTCGTCGGTGCAAGCTGCCGCTCGTACCCCAGCGAATTTGTTCGCGGTGATGGCCATCCCAATCCCGGTGCCGCAGATGAGAATACCGCGCTCCGCGTTGCTTTCGCTCACTTTCTTCGCAACAATGGCCGCGAAGTCTGGGTAATCCACGGACTCTGGCGCCAAGGTCCCTTCGTCGGAAACCTCGTGACCCTTGGTCCGCAGTATGTTGGTCAGCTTTTCCTTGAGGTGGTAGCCCCGATGATCGCTGCCGATGGCAATTCGCATAGTGTTTCCCTTTTGGAAGCCAAAGCCTTACTTCAATTCTAAATCTTCAAGCCGCTCGCGTAATGCATATTCTACCTGTGTGGCACATTCTTGGTAGACGCCTAAGGGGCCCCCGATCGGGTCGCTGACATCTCCACCATTGGAATGTAGCGTTTGCGTGCGGTTCGACGCTTCGGGCCACCGCCGGAGAATGGCTTGTCGGTGTGCGGAGGTCATCGTGTAGATCACGTCGGCGTGACGGACCAATTTTTCGGTTAAGGGCTGTGATGCATGATTGGCCAGCGAGAGCGATTTCTGCTCCATCACCGTCACCGCTTCGGGACTGGGACTACACCCGGGTGCAGCTGCAATCCCTGCCGAGGCTACGATCACACCACGGCCATCTAACTCGTCGATCTCGCAACCCAACTTCTCAGCAATTAATTTGCGCATCATCACCTCTGCCATTGGGCTGCGACAGGTGTTTCCAGTGCACACAAACAACAAGATCATACTAGACAGACGTTGTAATGCAGATTGACTTACGACCCCTTCACGGAGACAGGAAAACCCTTCGGCAGTTGCCCGCACAACAGTGGAGGGCTGGCTGTAGCGACAGGTTCCATCGTCGAGCAACAGAGCGACATGCTCCCCCAGGCTCGCGACGGCCTGCTCTGCGGTGGCTGCTGGGGGCTCGCCTGAACGGTTCGCACTCGTTAATGCTATCGGACCGGCCAGCATTTGCAAAATGGCAAGCAGCGTTTCGTTGGCGGGCACCCGCAGCCCAACCGTATCGCCAGGGGCGACATGCTGGCGAACCTCAGCCGGCAATTGGCCAATGAGCCCTTCACCACTTCCCTGGACACTTCCGCCTCGGTCCATGACCAGCGTGATCGGCCCTGGCCAGCAACGTCGGGCCAACCGCTCAGCGAGCCGCCCGGGATAGGGCACATAGTCGAGTGCTTCCTCAGCGCTCTTGATGGCCAAGGCCAACGGAGCTTGGAGGTCACGGCCTTTGGCTTCGTAGATTCTCTGGACCCCCTCGATGCTTCGCGCACTCGCCCCAACGCCGTAGACTGTCTCAGTGGGAAATACCACCAATTTCCCCTCAGCCAACGTTTGCACTGCCCGATGCACGACATCACGACGGTCGTCGGCTTTACGAAGGTCGATCACAAGAGGCGGCATAGGCAGTCGGCCTGCGGTTTCCTTCCGCGAAAGTCGAGGATGAGGATAGGGAGACGCTGCAACGGGCCCTCGACAAAGGCACCTAGTGCCCCAGCCTAACGACAGTGGTATCCTGACAGGATGTCAAATATATCGCTGAACGATAACGCGGGTCAAGCTGCGCTGCCCATATACCTCAGCCAGGTTCGCCGGAATTCGGGGCAATTAACTAGACGCCTGATTTCTGGCAGGTTCAACCACCAGGTGAGCGTGGCATTGCTCGCAATTAGCATGCTAGTGTGTTGCGGCTGCACGGATGGCTTGCAGCCAGAAGGCACCGCGGATCTGATTTGGGGGAAGGCCGGCATCACACCGGGGCGATTGCAGAAACCGCGCGCAATCGCCATCGATGCGGACGACCAACTCTACCTCGTCGATATGACCGCGAGAATTCAGGTATTCGACACGGATGGCAACTACTTGCGTGGTTGGAAAACACCAGTTAGCAAAAACGGTAGGCCATCAGGGCTCTCATTTGATCGAGCGGGACGATTACTAGTTGCCGACACCCACTACTACCGGATGTTAGTTTACGATCGTGCAGGCGAGACGATCGACGAAGCGACCATCGGCGGTGAGATGGGCCGCGAGCCGGGACAGTTCGGTTTTGTCACCGACGTGGTCGAGGATTCGCAGGGTAATTATTACATCGGGGAGTACGGCGATTTCGACCGCATCCAGAAATTTACGCACGATGGCGAATTCCTCCTACAATGGGGAACCCACGGCAGCGAACCGGGCCAGTTCCGCCGTCCGCAGAACTTGGCGATAGAAAAAGGGGGTATCGACGAGCAAGATCGCATCTGGGTCGTTGACGCGTGCAACCATCGCGTTCAAGTGTTCGACTCCGAGGGGCAATTACTGAAACAATGGGGCGAAGAAGGCAGCGGTGTGGGTCAGCTGTACTACCCCTACGATTTGGCGCTCGACGGCCAGGGACACATTTACCTTTGCGAATATGGCAACCACCGCGTGCAAAAATTTACCCTTCAGGGAAAACCTATCGCCAGTTGGGGCCGTCATGGTCGGGGCCCTGGCGAGCTGCACAACCCCTGGGCGCTGGCGCTAGACAGCCAGGGTCGGTTGCATGTACTGGACTCTAACAACCACCGAGTGCAACGGATCGTGTTTTGAAATTTTGCCTCCCCGCCCGCAGAAACTAGCTTTCTCCTGTTCAAGATTTTACGAATGTTTGATCACTCTCTCACTTTCGACAGCCCCGGCTATTTGTTGCTGCTCCTGCTGCTGCTGCCTATGATGTGGTGGTTGAGTTTCGCTGGACTGTCGGGGTTAGGCAAGTGGCGACGGTGGATAGCACTTGGATTGCGGTCACTAGTAATTTCGGCAGTTGTGCTCGCGCTCGCTGATGTCCAGTACCAGCGCCGTAGCGATAAGCTCGCGGTGATCTATTTGCTCGATCAGTCGCTGAGCATCCCCATCGAGCAGCGGCAAGAGATGGCGAAGTATGTCAACGCGTCGATTAAAATGCATCAGGACGACACGCGGGAAGATCGCTACGCAGTGATCGTCTTCGGTCGCGACGCCGGTGTGGAGATGCCGCTGGTCGAAGTGGGCATCGCCTTTCCTCCGCGGGTTGAAACGATTCTCGACCCTGAGTATACAGACCTTGCAACCGCCATTCAGCGCGCGCAGGCAATGTTTCCTTTCGACGCGGCAAAACGAGTGGTACTCGTAACCGATGGCAATCAAAACATGGGTAGTGCCCAGCGCGAGGCTAAGGGCGCGACCGCTTCGGGAGTGAGCATCGACGTGGTGCCTGTAATGCTCACGCCGCGCAATGAGGTGGCCGTTGAAAAAATCGATATTCCGGCCAACGCCAGACGAGGCCAACCATTTGAAATGCGAGTGGTCCTGGGAAATGATGCGCCGGAGGGGAGAGAGCAATCAGTCTCGGGTACCCTGGACATAATTCGCAAGACTGGTGAAGGCCCTGAAACGATTGTCTCCCAACCGGTCGTCGTGCCGCCTGGCAAGCGTGTGTTTACCATCTCCGAGGAAATCGACCAGCCCAATTTTTACACTTACGAGGCTCGTTTCCGCGCCGACGATCCGGCCGAAGATGGTATGGCGCAGAACAACAAGGCGACAGCATTTTCGCACGTCCGTGGCAAGGGCCAGGTGTTGCTGATCGAGAACTGGGACAAGCAAGGTGGATTCGATCATCTCGTTGATCGGCTTCGTAACGAAGACATCGCTGTCACTGTCGCCCCCAGCGATCAGCTGTTCACCTCGCTTGCAGAGCTTCAGCGCTACGATTGTGTGATTCTTGGCAACGTTTCACGGAGTACCGGAACCGACGCCGAGAATGTGAGCAGTTTCTCCGACGACCAGATCAACATGTTGGTGCGCAACACACGCGAACTGGGTTGCGGACTGATCATGCTCGGCGGCCCTGACACCTATGGCGCTGGCGGGTGGACGAATACTGAACTCGAAAAGGCAATGCCTGTTGACTTCGAGATCAAGAACACCAAGGTCACTCCAGTCGGCGCGTTGGTACTGATGATGCACGCCGGCGAGATGCCACGCTCGAACTACTGGCAAAAGCGCATTGCCTCGGAGTCGATCAAGATTCTCGGCAGCCGAGACTACTGCGGACTGGTTCAATGGAATGGTACGGACCAATGGCTGTGGGGTCAGTCTCAAGGGGGACTCATTCGCGTGGGACCCAACCGAAAGATGATGCTTGCCCGCACTGACCGCATGACGATCGGCGACATGCCGGCGTTCGACCCTGCACTGAAAATGTCTGCCACTGCCTTCGCGGGGGTCCCCGACGCGGCGGTCAAACACATGATCATCATCAGCGACGGTGACCCGACCCCTGCCACATCAGCCACTCTCAAGCGTCTTAAGCAGCTGCAGGTGAAAATCAGTACTGTCGCGGTGGGCTCACACGGAATGATCGGCAGCAACGAGATGCAACGCATCTCCACTTACACCGGCGGTAAGTACTACGTTGTGAAGAGCGCCAAAGCATTGCCCAAAATCTATCAGCGCGAAGCCCGGCGGATCGCCCGACCCTTGGTCTACGAGCGCGAACCGGCTTTTCAACCTGGCATCGTCTCACAACACGAAATGCTGCAAGGAATTGAAAGTGGAGTACCTCCAATTACCGGTTTTGTTCTCACCACAGTGAAAGAGAACCCGCTCGTCGAAGTCCTGCTGCAATCGCCGCAGCCGGCGACGGAAAAGAACTCCACCGTCCTGGCTGCATGGACGTATGGTGCTGGCAAGACGGTCGCACTCACCACTGACGCGGGCCACCGTTGGGCAGATCGTTGGATCGCCTGGGAGGGCTACGACAAACTATTTAGCCAGATGGTCCGTTGGGCGATGCGCCCTACCGGCGACACGGACAACTTCACAGTTTCGACCAACGTTCGCGATGGCAAGACGCAAGTCGTTGTCACAGCTGTCGATGCCGAGGAAGAGTTTCTCAACG
This sequence comes from Bythopirellula sp., assembly GCA_965230685.1. GTDB lineage: Bacteria > Planctomycetota > Planctomycetia > Pirellulales > Lacipirellulaceae > Bythopirellula. Next base: position 3,880,805 of record CBDDLO010000002.1, on the reverse strand, counting down.
ACCAATCCATTTCAGGCTCAGTCGTCGCGCCAGACATGGCGTCAGTGCCGTTGCGGATCGAGCAAACAGCACCAGGGCGATACGTCGGCGAGTTTCCCTCCGAATTGGCCGGCAGCTATTTGATTGTCGTGAACCCAGGTGCAGGCCGCGCGCCGATTCGTACGGGGGTGAACGTCGGCTACTCGGCTGAATACCGCGACAATCAAACCAATTTAGCACTGCTCAAGTCGCTCGCCAACATGTCAGCCAAAGACGGCCCACCGGGTGTGTTGGTTGAAGCTGGGCTCAATTTAAGTGACCCCGAAAAATTGTATACAGCCAACCCCTTTCGTCGTGATATGCCGCCGGCAATTGCTAACCAGTCAATTTGGCCCTGGATCATCCTGCTGGGCAGCTGCGTTTTTTTTGCGGACGTGTTTGTGAGACGCGTGCATGTAAGCTTCGACTGGCTCACGCCGCTGTGGACTCGCGCCCGAGACTGGGTGCTCCGCCGCGAGCGGGCGGTGGCAGTCCCCGAGACCATGGGCCGGCTGCGTAGCCGAAAACGCGAGGTTCAAGAGCAAATCAAAGGACGCCAAGCGGCAACGCGATTCGAACACCCCCCCGAGTCACCCGATGCTAAGGACGCAGTATCCCATTCCGCTAGTTCAGAGACGCCTCCAAAACCAGCGTCGCCCCCAGCGGAAACCCCCGAAGCAGCAGAGAGCCCGTCTTACACTGAGCGTTTGCTCAAGGCCAAGAAGCAAGTTTGGCAAGATCGAAAAAAAGGCCCTGAAGAAAAATAAACCCCATTCACAACGTAGAGACCAACCGCTATCGCGCGCTGAGCAACTCGTTCATGGCATCAGCGTGAATCTAGCGGACACTCGGCACAAAGGCAAAACACATGAGTATAGGCGAATCGATAGAACAACGAGCCCAGGAGTTTGCCGCACGCTACAAGGCGGTGCAAGAACAGTTGGGCCGCGTGATTGTGGGACACAGCGACATCGTCGACGGCGTGTTGACCTGTTTGTTTGTAGGGGGACATTGTTTGCTCGAGGGTGTGCCGGGGTTGGGTAAGACACTACTTGTGCGTACTCTCGCCCAAACGCTTGATCTCGACTTCTCTCGCATCCAGTTCACACCCGACTTGATGCCTGCCGATATTCTGGGCACCAACATGGTGATCGAAACCGACACTGGCGGACGAGCTTTCCAATTTCAAAAAGGTCCCATTTTCACGCAAATATGTCTTGCCGACGAAATCAACAGAGCCACACCCAAGACCCAATCGGCAATGCTCGAAACAATGCAAGAACAAAAAGTCAGCATTGCGGGTAAAGTTTTCCCGATGGAATTACCCTTTTTCGTGATGGCCACACAAAACCCGCTGGAGCAGGAAGGTACCTACCCGCTACCTGAGGCGCAACTCGACCGGTTTTTCTTCAAGTTGCTGTTAGGTTACTCTTCGCGCGAGGAACTTGGCGAAATCATCGACCGGACCACGCGCGGCGTATCCCTCGAGGCAGAAAAGGTGATGGACGGCGCCGAGATTTTGAAGTGGCAACAGCTCGTTCGCGAAGTGATCGTCGCCCCCCACGTGCAAGACTACCTCGTACGACTAACATTGGCCACACATCCCGAAGGGCCTTTCGCCCAGACAAGCACAAACAAGTATCTCCGCTGGGGTAGCAGCCCGCGCGGAGCGCAAACCGTCACACTCGCCGCCAAGGTGCGTGCGCTCCTCGGTGGCAGGTACAATGTCAGCTTCGACGACGTCCGCCGCGTGTTCCTCCCTGCGATGAGGCACCGAGTGATTCTCAACTTTGAGGCCGAGGCTGAGGGCATCCTACCAGACGAGGTGCTTACCGAAATCATGAAGCACGTCCCAGAGAAGGAAGCGAAATAGCTGCCAGAATGCCCACCTCCACTTCCTCACTGCTGACTCCCGAACTACTCGCGCAGCTCGAACGGCTCGAGCTGGTCACGCGAAAAGTCTTCCGCGGTCGTATGAAGGGAGAGCGTCGTAGCAAGCGTAAAGGGCAAAGTGTCGAGTTCGCCGACTTTCGCAACTATGTGCCAGGAGACGACCTGCGCCTGCTCGACTGGAATCTCTACGCGCGACTCGACAAACTAATCGTAAAGCTCTTTCTTGAAGAAGAGGACTTACATTTCTACACACTGATCGATGCGAGTTTGTCGATGGATTTCGGCACGCCGACCAAACTAGAATACGCTAAGCAACTGGCTGCTGCGCTCGGATTCATAGGCCTGATTCGCACTGACCGCGTTCGCATCGAAACACTCAGCCAACCAGTCAGCGATCGCGGCCCCATCCTCCGCGGCCGGCACAGCATGTGGCGCATGCTGGAACATGTTGAAGCGATCCAACCCGCCGAGCAGAGCACACCGCTGGCCGAGGGAGTGAAAAACTTTTGCCTCCGCAACCCAGGTCGCGGCGTCGTCGTTCTCATCAGCGACCTGATGGACAAGTCAGGCTACGAACAAGCGCTGCGGTATTTTGTCTCGCATCAAGTCGATTGTTACGTGATCCATATCCTCTCGGAAGAAGAATTAGAGCCCGACGTCGAAGGTGATCTCAAGCTGGTCGACTGCGAGGATCAGGACGAGGCGGAGATTACCGTGAGCGCACCTCTATTGAACCGCTATCAGAAGACGCTGAACGCTTTCGTCGCTAGCGCGCAGGAGTTCTGCTCGCGTCGTGGCATCCACTACCTTCTGGCGAACAACCAAATGCCGGTGCAAGAGCTAGTCGCGCAGCAACTCCGGCGGCGAGGGTTGGTACGGTAAATGGACACCTTGTTTCGCAACTCGCTGGGAACGACGGGTTGGCTCTTGATGGGGCTCATTCCACCTGCAATTTTTGCACTGTATTTTCTTAAGCTTAAACGCCAACCACTTGAAGTGCCCAGCACGTATCTCTGGCACCGAGTGATTGAAGACTTGCATGTCAACAGTCTCTGGCAACGACTGCGCAAGAGCTTGTTGTTACTTTTGCAATTGCTGGTAGTAGGGCTGGCGATGTTGGCGCTGCTGAGGCCGGGATGGCAGGGGCAGTCACTCGAAGGGCAACGATTTATTTTCCTGCTCGACAACTCTGCCAGCATGTCCGCCACCGACACAGAGAACGGAGTGCCGCGACTTGTCGAGGCCAAGCAGCGCATCGCAGCCCTCATCGACCAGCTCGAAACCGATATGGCAGCGATGCTAATTACTTTCAATGAGCAGCCAGACGTTGTGCAGGAATTCACCAACAACAAGCGACTGCTCCGCGAAGCGCTCGACCGCGTTGAGCTCAGCTCCGGCGCGACCGACTTAAGCGGAGCGTTGGAACTCGCCGACGGTTTTGCCAATCCCGACCGTGTAATGAGCGAAGAGGGCGACCAAAGTTTTGAGGTCACCGAACAGCAAGACGTGGAGCTTCTCATCTTGAGCGACGGTCGCTTTCCCACAATCGAAGATTTTTCGCTTGGCAACCTGCGCCCCCTCTTCCTGCCGATCGGCTCGTTTCGGGGGGAGAACCTCGCAATCACAGCCTTCAACACGCGCCGCAACGACGAGCGGCCTGAGCTTCAGCAAGCCTTTGTGCAGGTGGCCAACTTCAGCGATGAGCCACAAAGCACTCTCGTTGAATTGTACATGGAACAGCGTTTGCTCGACGCCGCCGAGCTGAGCGTACTCCCCGGGGAAGTCGCATCCTCCACGTTCAATCTAAGTGGAGATGTGCGGGGTGCTCTGCGTGCGCAGCTCGATATCTCCACCGATTTCAAAGATCGACTTGCTGAGGACAACCGTGCCTTTGCGGTGCTCGGTCCGCGGAGTGATGGGCGTGTGCTGCTGGTAACACCGGGCAACGCAACCGTCGAATCCGCGCTTTCCACTGATCGTGCCAACCGAATAGCCAAGACTGAGAAAGTTGCGGTCGAAGTCCTGGAGTCGGCTAACTTTCAGAAACAAGCACAAACCGACTACTATGACCTGATCATTTTCGACCAATGCGTACCCGAAACCATGCCTCGGGCGAACACGCTGTTCATAGGCCGGTTGCCGCCGCAAAAGGATTGGCAAAAAAAGGACTCCGCGAGTTCTGTCTCCGCACCACAAATTATTGACTGGCAACGCGACCACCCGCTACTCAGCTTACTGGAACTGGGCAACGTACAAATCATCGACAGCTTGGTCACACGCCCTCCGCTGGGTGGCCGCATACTCATTGACTCTACCCAAGGGCCCATCATGGCCATCGCGCCCCGCGATCGGTACGAGGATGCAGTGCTCGGTTTCGAAATCGTAGGCAGCGAAGCGGGAGGTGCGCGCACCTTTAACACCGACTGGCCACGCAAGCACAGCTTTCCTGGTTTTTGGCTCAACGTGCTGGAATACTTCGCCGGCGATCCAGGAGCAATGTCGGCACCCAACCGACCTGGCCAACCAGTAGAACTGCGGGTTTCCGACACCTCCGAGGAACTGACCCTTCGGCTGCCCGATGGCGAGACAAGAGAAGCCGGGCTCGATCAACCCGGTCGGCTGACGATTCACAATACCGATCAACTTGGCGTTTACCAAGTTCTTGAGGGAAGTCAAGTGAAAACGCGGTTTGCCGTGAACCAGTTCGACCGTAACGAAAGTGACATCCGGCTGCGCGTTAGAGAGGATAGCGAAACTGGTCTAAAAACGGTCGATTCGCTTTCTATCGGCTACGTCGACGTTGCGGCCCAGTCTCCCACATCTCCTGTCCGCCGCGAACTGTGGAAGCCCTTGCTCGTTGCGGTACTGGCTGTTCTGGTGCTGGAGTGGTATATCTATAATCGTCGAGTTTACGTCTGACTCACGCCGACATAAGCATTATTTGAAACGGCGTTACCCCTTGTCAGGAGTTTGCCGATGCCACTCTCTTAACTGTCCGCGACGAGATCCGAGCGTATCACACCCCACTGCGTTTTCGATGCCTAGCACACTCACCAACAGAAAAAACCGTCGCCGAGCCAAGCGGCAAGAACGACGGCAGAAGCTTCACAATATCATTTCCAACGATCTCATTTCGCGCGTCAGCGACGATGAGTATCGCAAGAAGGTGAAGCGCGTCTACGGTGGCCCCAAGGGTGCGCTACTCTCGGTGGCAAGCATGGTTTCGCTACACATCCCGCTGGGCGAACGGTTGTTTCGCACACGTAAGTTCGATTTGCGCGGAGTACGATCCGTTCTCGATGTTGGTAGTGGCGCAGGCCAAATCGCTCAGCACTTATTAAAATACGCTGATTCCGAAGCCAAAGTCACATGCACTGACCTGTCGCAGCCGATGTTACGTCGTGCGCGTAACCGTCTTAAGCTGGGCACGCCAGAGTTCGTCGCCGCCGATCTGGCACGTTTGCCTTTTGCTGACGGCTCGTTCGATTGTGTCACCTGCGGTTACGTACTCGAACACCTAGCCGACCCCACCCCAGGATTGAAAGAAATTGCTCGCGTGTTGCAACCGGGCGGCCGGATGTTCTTACTCACCACCGAAGACAACTTCTCAGGCGCGTGGACTAGTCGCCTCTGGTATTGCCGTACCTACAACCGGAAAGAACTACTCCGCGTCTGCGAAACGCTCGGTTTGAAGTGCAAACAAGAAATTTGGTTCACCAAAATGCACAAGGCCTTTCGAGCGGGCGGAATTTGTGTGGAGATTCAGAAACAGGCGTAAGGTCGATCCGCAGCGGGGCAATTGATAATAAATCGTCCTCAGCGTGCTATTATTCATGCCGCAAGGCTTCGATGGGATCCAGCCGTGCCGCCCGCATCGCAGGGTAGACGCCGAAGACGACACCGACGAAAACGGCAATCAGAAACGCCAAGGGAATCGACCACGATACCAACTGCGGTTCGACGGTGCGAATCAGCTCGGGCAGGGTGTTCATCTGGTCGGGGAACCAGTTGATCAACGCGCGGCGAATCCAGACCGACAACGGACGGCAAAAGAGCCCGCCGAGCAAACCCAGCGCCCCGCCGGTGACGGAAAGCACCGTGCTTTCGACCAAGAACTGTCGAGTGATGTCGCGGCGTTTAGCCCCGAGCGCACGTCGAATGCCGATTTCTCGAGTGCGTTCGGTTACGGTTGCGAGCATGATGTTCATGATACCGATGCCGCCAACCACCAATGAAATCGCCGCGATCAAGCCGAGAAATAGAATAAACATCAGCCTCGTCGTGCGTGCTTGCTGCAACAGTTCCAGCGGCACGGTCACGCCGAAATCTTCCATCGTGTGGTCTTGCGCGATAGTATTGCGAACGATATCGGCAGTTTGGAGCACGCGATCGCGATCTTCTACTTGAATCGTGATTTGACTAATTTCTTGGATGTCGCGTTGGAATTGGCCCGGTTTAGTGACAATGTCCATATCGCCATTGCGGCGCCACAGCGTAGTGATCGGCACGTAAATGTCGCGTGAGTAGTCCTCTGCAGCCAGAGAGCCGCCAATACCGGCCGAAGGTGCTCGCGATTTCATAACTCCGACCACGGTGTAAAAATCGCTATCCACCATCACGCGCTCGCCAAGTGAGTTACCGCTAGGGAAAAGCCGATTGGCCGTTTCAGCAGCGAGAACACAATGGTTTTTTTCGTAGTCGAGATCGGAATCGCTGAGAAAGCGACCTAGGTCCTGCCGCAGATGTGTCACCTCCGCATACTCAGGTGTGCAGCCAACGAGTCGCCCTTCGAAGGAGCGCGTGCGAAAGCGAAACTCTCTCATGAGAATGCGGATGGGGAGCGCCTTGTCGATGGTTGGCACTGTGGCGACGAGCCGCACGAAGTCACTACGCGTTAGCCCATAGCCAGAGTCCCCCACTTCGTCGCTTGGCGGTTTCACGGTGCGCACCAAAATATTTCGCGCCCCCAGACTGGCAATTTGCTCCTGTGCCGCTCGGCCAATGCCTTCACCGATCGCGAGCAACCAGATCACGCTCGCCACACCAATGAAAATACCAAGCACAGTGAGTGCCGACCGCAAGGGATGCAGCAGCACACCTTTGATACTCAGCAAGATGGTTCGCCACCAAGTCGCCACTGTCAAAGCCTCTCGTCTGAAAGAATGAGACCGTCGCGTAATACGATAGTGCGCTGGGTATGCTCGGCAACGTCGGGCTCGTGGGTAACCATGATGATTGTCCGGCCCTCGCCGTTAAGCCGCGCGAGCAAGTCGAGAATTTCCTCGGTAGTCGAAGAATCAAGATTGCCCGTGGGCTCGTCAGCAAGAATAAATCGCGGGTTATTGATCAGACTCCGTGCAATAGCCACACGTTGCTGCTGGCCACCGGAAAGCTCAGCCGGTCGATGGCCCAAACGGGTTTCGAGGCCCACGAGTTTCGCAAGATCGTGGCTGCGAACTTTTGCTTCTTCCGTCAGCTGCCCACTGTAATGTAGTGGCACCTGGATGTTCTCCACCACCGACAAGGCGGGCAGCAAGTTGTACGACTGAAAAACAAAACCGATGCGCTCGGCTCGCGTTTCAGCAAGTTGATCATCTGACATCTCGGCAACATCATCGCCCCCCAGAAGGTACTTCCCCTGCGAAGGACGATCGAGACATCCCAACAAGTTCAACAAGGTACTCTTTCCCGAACCCGATGCCCCCATGATCGAAATATAGTCGCCTTGAGGAACGTCGAAGCTTACACCCCTAAGTGCATGAACCGTCTCCCCGCTGAGAACGTAGTCCTTGCGAATCTCACGAACGCAGGCGGCAAGCGAAGTGTTGGCAGGAGTTATTTCGACGGGGACTGTCACTGCATACCATGAGATTCGAGGACTGCAACGCGAATGAAGTTAGCCACCTGACTCCGTCGAGTCGGTGGTCACTTCTTTGGCAATCACCTTCCCCTGCGGCACCGCCCGTTGTTGCTGCTCGGGGGAAAGTTCGGGCAAGCTCACTTCGCTTACGAATCGACGCGGGTTCAAGGCGACACGGTCATTGACCTCCAAACCGGCTTCGATGACGAAAAACTTGTCGTTCGTCGGACCGCATGTGACTTCCAGGGCGTTCCATTGTCTGCCGTCGTAAGACATGCAGAAGAATTTCTCGCCGTGTGCGTAGACAGCTTGCACAGGTACGGTTAACGCATCGGGAACAAAGGCGCATTCAATTGTCACCGAGGCTGTCAACCCGCTTCGCAAGCCAGGAGGAGCGTTGTCGACATTGACAAACGCCTTGTACTCTTTGACGTTCGCTTTTCGCCAACCGGAAGGCTCAGCGTAGCGATTCACTTTTTCGACAGTGCCCTGCAGTACGACATCTCCCATGCCGACCGGCGAGATACTCGCGGGCATTCCCGGTTTCACAAACTGAATTAGCGATTCGTTGATGTTAATTTCCACTTGCATCGAACTCGAGTCGGGAATTTGCATTATGGCTTGCCTTTCACGAACGACGGCCCCCTCCTCGACAATGAAGTCGCTATTGCCGTGCCGGTCTCGTTCGTGGGCGTACATCACGACGCCCTCTTTGGGCGAAAGAATCGTGCATTTTTCGATCTGTTCCTCGATGTCCCTCAGCTTGTCGAGTTCCAACTGAAAGCTGTTCTTATTTGCCTCCCACTTCGCCTTGGCGATAAGGATATCGCTTTCGAGTTGCTTCATGGTTTTGGCCTTAGTGAACTCGTCAAGCACTTTCAGCTTGGTATTGGCAGCTTCGAGTTCCTTGCGCGACTTTTCCACTGCGAACTTGTCCGCTTCGAGTTGCAGGTCGTTGACGTAGCCCTTCGTGGCTAATTTCTTACTGTAGACGTAATACTCCTTAGCGCGATTGAGATTCTCCTCAGCGACAAAAACTTCGCTTTCGATGGTCTGACGTGATTCGACGTATGTTCCTTCTAAGTACTCACGTTTGGCGATCACTGCCGTTTGGTAGAGGTTGCGAGCTTCAATGACTAACGCCTCAACCGTGTTACAAGAAATTTTTTGGGTAGTGCGTTCCTCCTTGAGCGCGGAGGCGTCCAACTCGACGACGAAGTCCCCCTGTTTCACTACGCTTCCCTCTGGGATAACTCGTAAGATGGCCACACCAGGGGTGCTCTTGGTTTTCACCTCGGAGCGAATTTCCGTGACACCTGCGGACTTGACTTCGCCTCGCTCGGTAACTGAGAGCACAAAATCATTGCGCACGACCTCATGGAAAATCGCGTCGACTTTGTCGTCACTGGCAGACTGTTCTTTCCAATACTGCTTGCCACCGAGAAAAACGGCCATACCAACCGCTACGAGTGACAACAGGGTAACAAAGCGGCTCGCGCCGACGGGAGCACTTGCCGAACAGGGGAAACGCTTCATGGTACTGTCTGCGCCAAAAAGGAATTCGGAGCGGGAAGGGGTAATAGTATTGTAGGCATCGTCCGCTGCTGTGTCATGCCAAAGCCTCACTGTAATGCTTCGTTTTACGCGCACCTATCTCTAATGCTCACGCAACTTGATCAGCTCAGAGCCAAGGAGTGGTAATGGTCGTGGTACTGCGGGTAAACTGTCGCTCGGCCGAGGAAGTTCCGCAGAGATTAACTGAATTTGGCTTGCAGCACTTCTGGCGCTTGAGCCGTTGTCGCGCGGTGCTGGCAGCGGCTCCAACGGTTCGGAAGCGTCACTTTCCGGGAGAATCTCGGGTAGGTTACTTTCGGGCTGCTCAAGCTCCACAGGGGGGCATTGCAGCTCGCGCATCACCACGGGTCCAAGATCGGCCGAGTTGAGTGGCGAGTTCGCCAAGTATGTTTCCCACGGAATGTTGTTCTCGATCCGAAGTCCGTTGGGCGCAAGTTCCATCACGCCGAGGTCTACTTCCAGCTTCATTCGCTGCACTTCGTAATTGACCCAAACACTCAGGAAATCGTTCTGTACGTTCAGCAAATCAGAAAGAGATTGCACGAGATCGCGGGCCGTGGTGTTACCGAACTGAGATGTTTCACCGGGTTGAGGCGGCTCGGAGAGTCTTAATTGAGTGAGATCCACCTGTGAAATCGCCACGAGAACAGCGGCGCGGCGCAGTTCGAAATTCACTTCGTTCAAGCGAATCTGTCGCAATGTGTTCCTCAGCTCCTGGTAAACGCGATCTCGGTACTGATAGTACCTGCGGCGAGCTTGCTGATATTCGATCAATGACTGCCGATACACATTCCGTTCGGCCAAGCGTGTCAACGGAGCATCGAATTCTAAGCCAACACGAAGCCGGCCGTTAGTCTCTCGAAATCGGAACGGGTTGTCGCCGACGTTGCCGAGATCACCGCTGAAGACAATGTCCAAATCGCTCTGCAGATCATTTGCATTGAAGTAGATCAATCGCCAGGCATCGACTAGGTTTGCGCGAGCGTTCATCCAGTCGCGTCGATGTTGGGCCGCGATAGCAAGCGCCTGCTCCGCTGAGAGGTCCACAGGTGAGAAATCAATCGAATCGAGACGCGCGCTGGCCTGCGCGAGTGAAAGTTCCAACAATTGTCCCGACAATTCGCTGAGTACTTCGATCAAGACGTCGAGAACCTGGTTCGGTGACTGGGCAGAAGACTCCGCGAGTTGCTCTAATTGCTCACAGTTCTTGGTGAGTTGAATTTCTAGTGCCTTCAATTCTGACCGGCGTTTATCGACCCGACTGATGAGCGTCCGCGGACTGAACAGTTGCGGATCAATATTCGCTCCCTGGACTTCGGGCCGTTTGCCCAGCCGCTTGAGCTGCTCGCGACGCGCCGGCAGAGTGGCTTCGAGCTGCTGGAAGTCCTGCTTTACATCCTCCAATCGCAGCAGTGTGGACGCCTTGATCTCTGTCGCCGCTACGAGATAGTCTTCCACCTGCAACTTGGGTTCTACGGGCTCCGCCGCGTCTCTCGGCAAGTTCGGCACTAGCAGTTCTCCCGCTGGCTGTTGTTCGTCGGCGGCTTGCTCGCGACCTTGGCGGAGGACAGTGAGGATGTCGGCGACATCTTTTTGCAGTACTTCCAGCTCAGGATCAAGCAAATTAAGCTGGTCGAGCATGGGGTCGTCGACTTTCACGTCGAGTTCCGGCGGCAATCCGATGTTCACCTGGAAATTCTCCAAGCTCGTTTGGAACGAATTTTCGGAACTGAGCAGCTGGCTCTGTGCGTTGAATAGTGCTTGGCGGGCGAGATCGACTTGAAACCGGTCGATACGGCCCGCTTCGTACGAGGCATCCAGTTGCAAGACGCTATCACGCAGCGCTGCAACATTTGCGCGTTGGTTGCGCAGCACCTGAGCCGACTGCAGAAGCCCCAAGTAACCGCCCGCACCTTGCGCACCAGCCCCCCCCGTATTGCCGCCTCCGCCGCCAAAGCCTCCTCCACCGCCTCCAACGCGACCAAACCCGCCACCACCAACGCCCGAGAATCCATCGAGCCCACTGCCGCCGAAGAAACCCCCGCGTCGCGAAGGTCCCTGCCCTGGGTCGTCGCCGGAGAAGATGCTCACATAAAAATTCCGACGAAATCGTTCCATCTGCCGGACATTGGCCAGTAGTGACCGCTCGGAGATCGTCAAACGTTCCAACACACGACCCCGGCCACTTCTGCGAAGCAGCGGTTGGACGAGCGAAAAGTCAAGCAATGTGTTGCTGGAATAGTCGTCCGGCCCGGCAAACTGCCAGACTAGCGAGTTGGCAAAACCAGCCGCGAGTTGCCCGCCCGTCGCGGTCAGCTTCTGCGCTCGCCAGGCACTGCTTGGGCTCGCCGGGCTAGCGACAAATAAGCTGGAGGGTTCGCCCGTGCCACTGCGCACTTCACCATCAGCTGTTAAAAAAACGCTTGAACCACCGAAGAATTGTGTGTCGAAACGAAAACGCTCAAAGGTCACATCAAGTGCCGATAAATACAGCTCTTCCAAGGCCGATTGGTAACGAGGAGATTCCAACAGCGCCAACTGCACAGCGCCTTGCAGGTCCAGGACGACTTGCCCATTATTGTCGAATGGTAAATGTTCCCACCAGCCGGGGTTTTCGACGAACGGCGTCTTCGGCAAGCACTTCCAACACTTCTCTCCTTTCTTACAGTCGACGCAAAGCATCAACTGATGCGACGTCGGATCGTCGGGCGGCATCGGCTCGCAGTCAGGGTTGTGCGGATCGTACATTCGTGAGCGTGGATCAATGTCGATGCGATGCTCCCCCGGCGTTACGCCTGCCGCTGCCGATTTGAGATCGACCAAGCAGTTGGCATCCCGATCTGCTTGTCGTCGATAAAACGAGGGCGGCTTGCAGCCAACTACGAGCGTTACGCAAGCGAGCAACCACGCAACGGTTTTGAATTGACTGAGAAAAGACATGCACAGACGCCGAATATCCGTTGCCGGATAACAGCTGCCGTAAAGAAGAGAAGAGCTAGCAAAGCGCAAGACGATGCACCATCCTTAGCTAGTTCGGAATCGCACTAGTCTGACTTGAAAGAATTGTCGGCATGCTAGCATATAGCCACAATTCTTCGGTAAGATAAGCTTACGCGCTCGCCACTTTCTAGTTTCACTCACCAACAGAAATTCTCATTTCCATCAAACATATTGGTCACCATGGTCAAAGTACCGCTTGCATTCCTGCTATTCCTCGTAGTTATCGGCAGCCATTTTTTAAATGTGCTGGCTGCTCCGCCTGAGCAGAATTCTACTAAGCCGATAACGGGTACGTCCTTTCGGAAGCTGTCGCTTCCGGGCGACTCCCGCCATACGCTTTGGATTCCTGGCGACTATGAGCTGCACGGTAATCGGGTCGACGTACTGGTGAACTTTCATGGGTCGACGCGGATAGCCAGCGCGAGCTGCCAAGCCGCGGGAATCAATTGCGTAGTGATCGGCGTAAACTACGCAGGGTTGTCCTCGGTGTATCGAGTTCCGTTTGCTGAAGATCAAGAATTGCTTGCTAAGATTCTCGAAGAAGCGCTGGACGCACTTCATGACGACCCTGGATTTTCTAAAGACGCTGAGTGGGGTCAGCTAGCGATTAGTTCATTCAGTGCCGGCTTTGGTGCGGTGCGTGAAGTGCTGAAAACGCCCAGATATTTTGACCAGATTGACGGGATCTACATGGTCGACTCACTCTACTGCGGATACGTCGGCGACGGAACCGATGCGATTCAGTCGGGCGTAGTACATCCTGGACTAATGAAGGACTTCCTACGATTTGCCAGAGCAGCATCCCACGGAGAAAAAGTGATGCTCGTCACCCATTGCTGCGGCCCAACACCCGGCTATGCCAGTACACGCGAGACAGCTGACTATTTACTGGAGAAGTTGAACCTGGAGCCACAACCTGTCGATCTGGTTGTGCCTTTACCCACGGAACTCACGGAAGAAGCTGGGGAATTACGGCTTTACCGCCAAGCTGAGCGAAAGGGGTTCTCGCTCTATGGCTCACCGGGACCCAACGAAACCGATCACGTGCAGCATCTACTACACATGGGATATTGGTTGCCGAAGTTGTCGTTAATGAAGCGCGAAGATGGAGTGGCCAAAAAGAGTGATGGACCGCCGCGAAGCAATCCCCTGCCCTGACTCCTCGCCGAGCGAGAGCTTAGCACGGAACTTGCTCACTAAGCTTCGGTCAACTCGAGCAATGCGATCTCTGGGGGACAGTTCCAGCGCAGAGGAGTCTTGCCCGCGACGCCGCGGGAGACATGCATCACGGTGTTGCCGCGCCGGAACACACCGCAAGCATAGCGGGTGCCATAAATACTGGGGCTGACGATGGGTCCCAGTAGCGGGAACCTCAGTTGCCCACCGTGAGTGTGGCCAGCGAGCGCAAGGTCAGCATCGTTCTGACATGCCCAATTGAATTGGTCGGGCGAGTGCAAGAGCATCAACTTCAGCGGCAAATGCTCGGCGGATTTGGCGGGCACCTCGGACAGGTCCGCAGCCTGCGGTGCCCAAGGACGTTCGTTGCCAGCCAGCAACACGGGCGAGTCGTTCCAGGTAGTTTCAATGTAACGCTCACTAAGGCAGACGAGTCCTTGCGTTTCTAATAGACGTTTAGTTTCGTTGGTATCAATGTAGTAGTCGTGATTCCCAAAGACAAAGTAGACCCCGTATTTGGCATGCAGCTTACCCAAGGAACTCGCCAGCCAAGGCCAACATTGTTCCTTCTCAACGATGTCACCTGTGACGACAACTACATCGGCCTGCAGGCCGTTGACCTGCTCCACAACCCACTCGTACCACGGCAACCCCATCTGCCCTGTCATGTGGAGATCGCTAATATGGGCGATCGTGAGCCCTAGATGGTTCGAGTGAAGCCGCGGAATTGCTAGGCGTTTTCTGTCAGTCGTGAGGTGCAATGCCTCGTTAAACGGAACCTTAGAGAGGAGCCGTGGCACCCCTTCCCGGAATACATTCTCCTGCAGTGTCGCGCTCGTGCCCACTAATTTTTGCTTCCAGTCGAGCAGTGTGCGCGGGTTGTCCGTTTGAATGCGTCGCACGCCGTTGACAATCAATGAATAGAGTCCCCAGCCCACACATAGCAGGAAGTAGCCGTGGACCCAGCTCATCTCAGACCACAAGGCACTCAGTTCGAGTAGTGCGAAATTGCCCCAATTCAACCCAACGATCCAAGGCAATAGCAGAAAAGCAGAGAAGCAAAACAGCGTAAAGAGATCGATGATTTTCCGCGGCCCAGACCAGGCATGCATACGGTTGACCGCATCGGTCCAGAGATAGCCGTGACCCAGTATGGCGAAAGACAGCAGCCCAACCCAAAGCACAAGTGTCACAGTGAACCCTTTTCGGAGAATCTACTTCCTAAGCCAGCTACTCTAGCAGCCGTTTGCTCTAGGAATAGTGGCTACACTGTAGGATGGCTCCACTCCCCCGAGAGCATTGCCTTACTCGCCAGGAGGAGGCACTACCTCGCCGGAGACAACTTCCTCGATTGTGCTGACTAATTGGTCTAAGCGGAACGGCTTGTACAGCACGCTTCGTAATCCCGCCTGACGCGCTTTTACGATCGAATGGCCCGGGTCGTAGCCAAAACCTGTCATCAATACGAGCGGCACCGTATCAAGAATTTCATTGAGTTCGCGGAGCAGCTCATACCCGTTCATGTCAGGAAGTCGGATGTCGGCAATGATCACGTCATAGCTGACATCGGTGCCCAGGTTTCGCACGAGCGAGCAAGCGGTTGTCGCATCGTGAGCGGTCTCGACAATGCATTGGTAGCGTTCCAATAGCTCGTGCGCGGCAGAACGAACCGATTCGTCGGTATCCACAACAAGAATGCGTTTCCCTGCTAGCGAGGGACGCGCGGCGGTTTCGTCTATGCTGGGGCTAGCCACGGTGGGAGCCATACTTTGCCCGACCTTCTGGATTACTCGCTTGATGTCGCGGGCATTTCTTAAGATCCCTTGCAGGTGCTCGACCACTTCGGGCTCGTGCCCTATGTAGCGTTCCATGACCTTGACCGCATTGTTAAGAATTTCGTCCACCGGCATGGCAACGGCGCTATGAATAGCCTCGACGCTGGCTGCAGCCGTGCTGGCCTTCTCAGCGACGAGCAACTCAAGCGTGTTGAGCGCGATAGCCACATTGCGAGCAAAGATTTCCAGAAACTGGAGGTCACTCTCAGTAAACTCGTTCGCTTCGGCGCTTTCCACATTGAAGGTGCCGATCACCTGGTCATGCAGCACCAGCGGCACAGTCATCGAGCTGCGCGCTCCCTCCGCTCCTTCGATATAGAGCGGATCATCGGTCGTATGTTCGCAAACATAGCTCTTGCCCGTCTCGGCAACAAATCCCGTGACACCGTTGCCCTCGGCCTTCGCAGACAGTTTTCGTTTTGCAGCAAGGGGAACTATTCCCACAGACATGATCGGAATCAATTCGCGCGTGTCTTGCCGCAGCATACGAATCTCGAGCACGTCCAGTTGCAAAACATCTTGCGTGCACTGCAGGATGTTGGATTTGAGCAGTTCAATACGCTCCTCGATC
The DNA here is from genome assembly GCA_965230685.1 of Bythopirellula sp. Classification (GTDB taxonomy): domain Bacteria; phylum Planctomycetota; class Planctomycetia; order Pirellulales; family Lacipirellulaceae; genus Bythopirellula. The sequence continues at coordinate 3,864,877 of CBDDLO010000002.1, read as the reverse complement.
GAGAGGTTGGCAATTTCGTCTGTCGTCAGGTCGGCTAGTTCTGCGCCTGCCTGGTGGATAGCAGCGAGTTTCTGCTGCTGGAGCACTTCTTCACTCACGTCGCGGATCGTGACGACGAGGTTTTGCGGCATGTCTTGCCCAACCTCAAGAATTGGCGCGGCATGGATGCGATAGTACTTGTTGTCAGTACTGCGAAGTGTCGAAGCGCTGGCGGTACTAGTCGAGAGTGCGGTGTGAAAAGGACAATAGTCTGGGCCAAGAATCTCGGGGCTGCCGAGCACGCGGTAAAAGTTTTCGCCGATGACTTCGTCGCGGCCACACCAGGTCCGCAATCGGCCGTTGCTCCACAATATCGTGTTCCCGGAATCCAGCAACACCACGCCATCAGGCATCGTTTCGAGCAGCCGATCGTTGCGAATGAGTCTTGCTACATCGGTTGCAGCAACAAAGTGATCGGCGTCGCAGTAGACGGCAACGTATTCATCGCGAGCGAACTCCGAGACAACCCGCACCGGAGATGCGACCTCTACAACTTCGACGTCTGCGCCCAGGTGGCCGCGGAGATCAATCTGTTGGTCGTGTGTACCGCCCAGGTAGAGGACCTTCGGCCGCGAGGACGAGAATTCGGCCTTACCGGAAGCTCCGTCAGATGACACGATGGACTCGGACACGGACATTATTCTCAGTGCCGTTCGGAAGGTGGCTCCACGCAATGGCGCGGTTCAACAATTTCGGAGGACTCGAGGCACTACTGTCTGTAGTATACGTGCCGTTTCAGCGGCCAACAAGTTTAGGACACCATAAATTGACTTCGGGCAGAACAAGGTCCGGTGGTGAGTTCTCTCGCAGTAATTTCATGAAAATTGTTACATGAGACTGACTGGCTTGCGGGGTGTCACCAAAAAGCAAGGTGAATCCCTGGGAAACTAGTAAACTGAGCTGCCCACTAGCATCCGGTAGGAGTACAATTCCTGTTCCTCCCCCGCTCCGTTGAATTGACTTAGCGCGATTCGGCGGATACTCGCCGTTGCAGAGAGTCCCCCCTCGGCGAGTCCGTCTCCGTCCCCCTGTATTTGTCGTAGCTTTTGACCAATGAACCTCACTCGCACTTCACTTTCCACTGCCCAGCTCCGCAATGTGGCAATCATTGCTCATGTCGATCATGGTAAGACCACGCTTGTGGATCAACTTTTGCATCAGTCTGGGCAGTTTCGCGATGGAGAACTCGACAAGCTGGCCGGAGGTCAGCACGGGCTGATCTTCGATTCCAACGATCTGGAACGTGAACGGGGCATCACGATTTTCAGCAAGAACTGCGCGGTCCGCTATACCAGCCTCTCAGAGGAGGACTATCGTATCAACCTGATCGACACTCCCGGCCATGCTGACTTTGGCGGCGAGGTCGAGCGCGTGCTCGGAATGGCGAGTGGCACGCTGCTGATGGTCGATGCGTACGAAGGCCCTATGCCGCAAACGCGGTTTGTACTGGAGAAATCGTTGCAGTACGGCTTGCGACCGATTGTCGTCGTCAACAAGGTGGACCGCCCGGACGCACGCCCTCTGGAAGTCGTGGACGAGGTATTCGACCTGCTCGTCGAGCTCGATGCTCCAGACGAGATGCTGGAGTTTCCGACGATCTTTGCCTCGGCCAAAGAGGGGTGGGCGACACTCGACTTAGATGCTCCCAGCAAGACAATGCAACCACTTTTTGAAACGATTCTAAAATACGTCCCCTCACCAGAACCTGGCCTTGATGACCAACCTCTGCGACTCCAGATCACGACACTCGATTATTCGGACTATGTGGGTCGAATTGCGATTGGCCGAATCCGTGAAGGCGCGGTGAACAAGAGGCAAAGGGTTGCGGTAATCGATCGACAAGGAAAGGTCTCGGAGCGGCAAGTGGGCCAAGTGCTGGCCTTCGACGGTTTGGGCCGCGTAGAGGTGGATCAAATTGAAGCGGGCGATCTCTGTGCGTTGGTTGGACTCGAGCCCATCGAGATCGGCGATACGGTCACTGACCCCAGTTGCCCAGAGCCATTGCCGGCGGTAACTATCGACGAGCCGACAGTTCACATGACTTTTCGTGTCAACGATGGCCCGCTGTCGGGGCGCGACGGCAAATTTCTCACGAGTCGGCAAATTTCGGAGCGACTAGACAAGGAGCTGCGCTCGAACGTCGCCCTGCAAGTCGCCCCCGGAGCAACACAGGAGCAATTCCGCGTCTCGGGCCGCGGCCTCATGCACCTGGGCATCTTGATCGAGAACATGCGTCGCGAGGGTTACGAACTCTCCGTTGGCAAACCTCAGGTGATTTACCGAGAGGTCGATGGAGAGAAGTGCGAACCGATAGAACAACTTGTTGTCGATTGCCCTGAAGAGTGCCAAAGTGCCGTCATGGCTCTGGTCGGCGACCGGCGGGCAACCATGACGAAGCTGAGCCAAAGGACCACCGCCGGAGGGTTCGTTCATATGGAATTCACCATCCCTTCGCGCTCGCTGATGGGTCTGCGCAATCGCATGCTCAACGCTACCCAAGGGCAGGCGATCATGCACCACACGCTGTTAGCGTACGAACCGGTGCGCGGAATCTTGCCGGGCCGCGTCGCCGGAGTGCTGGTCGCCAATGAAACCGGTTCGGTGACCGCCTACTCGCTCGATGCCCTCTACGATCGAGGGGAATTTTTTGTCCGCCCTGGCGACTTCGTCTACGAGGGGCAAGTGGTTGGCGAGCACTGCCGCGCTGGCGATTTGATGGTAAATGTCGTCAAAGGCAAAAAGCTCACCAACATGCGCGCCGCCGGCAAAGATGACAACAGCCAAGTGCGCCCAGTTCGCGACATGTCCCTCGAAGCTTGCCTCGAGTACATCGAAGAAGATGAACTCGTCGAGGTCACCCCCACCGCCGTCAGACTGCGTAAGATTCTGCTGAGCGAATCGGACCGCCGCCGAGCATCGCGGCGCGCAACGTCGTAGAACTCCTACAAACGGTATCTTCCGTTCTCCTTTCGACCCTGCAATGCGTGCGCGCAGCGAAAAAAACGCCGCGAAAGCATCTGCGCTCCAACGCAAGCTATGCTTGGGAAACGTACCCTTGGGTGCGTACCCACAAACTGAGAGCAGTAGTACTTCGTCTATCCCGCAGAGATTTCGAGGCCACAAAATGTCATCGCCTTCCAAAACGACCCGCCTCGCTGCCGCTCGGCGCGGAGTCACCTTCATTGAATTTATCGGTTGTATCGCAGCCCTCGGCGGTGGGATCGTACTGGGGTCCGTCTACCTCGGTGTCGACATGCAAGGCGTGGCGGTCGATTTGTGTGAGAAGGCGGACATCGAAGTGCCAGCGATTCTTCAGGGACAAACCCCAAATGACGAGCCAACAGCACTGGCTCATAGCTTGGGGAACGAACACTCGGCCATAAATAGTTCGCCCGATACGGATCAAGCCGGAACCGACGACTTCGCCGACGTATCACAGGAAGCTTCCACTCAGCCGCAAGCGGATCCCGTAGTCGTTCCGCAGGCATTGACTGACGAAGAAAAGCGAGCTGCCACTCAAGCTGCGTGGGAAAAACTGGACACAGCCGTACGCCGAGAGTCATCCAATCGAGCGAAGGCGGGGCACAGCCAGTTGTACGACCATATCGTGCATCGCAAGCAAGGCCACGAAGCCGTAGTCGAAGCGATCAAGGCGATCGACCAAAATGGCATTGACCCACGCTTGGCCTCGCATCTCGATGATGTGCTTGCCTGGCACAACACGGGCATGGAACTCTTCGAGCGAGCCAGACAGCTACTTGCTGAACTGCCTGGCAATAAGCTCTCAGGACCATTCGCCGCGAGCTGGCAGAGCTCCGCAACCCAGCACAAAATGGAAGAAAAGCTGATTCTCGACAAACATGCCGCCATGGCTGGCTTTATGCGACGAGCAGAGAATTAGTCGTCCCTCAATGCAGAAATCTTCTCAGCCTCCCAGATTCTAGCTAATTGCTTCTCGTTGCCCCAACAACTAGCATAATGGGTCAACTTGATTCGGCTTTTGGGATGTATTGAGGAGAAGCAAGATGAAGCGTTTATCGCGATGTGTGTTGGTGGGGATGCTGGTAACGACTTTGGCAGTTGACTTCGCTGCCGCGCGACTCTTGTTTGGTCGCCGTCGCTGTCGAGCAAAGTGTATTGAAGTTTGTTCACCAAAGCGTGTTGACACTTGTAGCTTCGATACTTGTAAGATACCTCCAACCGTAAAAGTCAGCGCTCCTGAATGCGTAGCGGCATTGATGGAAATGCCCTCAGCAAGAGTCGTTGACGAATCAGCTGGTGTTGTCGACGAAGGAGTGTGTTCCCCGTGTGACACAGCTCCGCAGCCGAATGTAGAACATTCGGACACGACATTTTCTGAGCAGGCACTACCATCGTATGCCCCAGTGGAGAACTTCGATCCACTTGGCGAGACAGTTTCTGCTGACCCCAGCCACACTCCAATTGACACACCCAGCCTTCCACCTGAGCAACCGGCTGCGCCAGAATCGGTGCAGTCCAAAGCCACAGAGTCCAAGACAAACCTCGCCGAGAATCGCCCCACTCCCACACCAGTGCCCGACCAACCCGAGCACTCTGTTCTAGGAGATCGCTATTCCGAACCGTCGGTGCTCGGACCTCAAGCGCGGGAAGATACCGCCAAGCCAGAACCTGCGGTGTTACCAACGGTCCCCGCAGACGAACCTCCCGACCCTTTCGACGAACCTGCTGCAAGCACCGTCGATGAAGGCCCCGAAGTAACGCTACCCGAGCCAGACATTCCTGAACAAGATACCAGTGAGCCCAATACCTCAGAAGTAGACCCGTTCGGACCGATTGCTCCTGCTGACAATGGCGATTCGTTGGAAATTGAAGAAACACAGCCCGAAGCGACCGAACCTGAGCAGATCGAACCAAAACAAACTGAACTGGAACAGACTGACTCTGAAACGCAGCCTGCCGTACCGGAGCAATCCGAGCCGGAAGAGGCAGAGCCAGCGGAAGAAAAAAAGTTCGAACCCTACGACCCCTTCGGCAACGACCGGCCTAATTTGGAGCAGCAGCCAGACAAGGAACTGACCGAACTTGCCCAACCGGGCGGATTGCGCAGCACCGCGATGCGCACGTGGAGCGACATCCGCACCAAGCGCAAGTACGATGCCAAGTTGGTCCGTGCCACGACGAAGCAAGTCGTGCTTCGGCGAGCGACAGGCGTGGAGTTGAGTGTGTCCTTGCGGCATCTTGCAACCAAGGACCTGCACTTTCTCAAGCGGCAAGTATCCGCACTACGGATCGTGCGGGCTCGTGCTCAGGCCGCTGAACTACTCGTCGCGGGCAGGTCGAATTAGTTTTAAGCTCTCGGCTAGCCGCCGAGCTGCTTTATCGCCACTGGCAACGCACTGGGGAATGCCGACACCGTGGTAAGCATTGCCTGCCAGTTCGAGGCCTGGCAACTTGTCGATTTGGCGCTCGATACGCTCGACGAGCTGCAGATGCCCTACGTGATACTGGGGCATCTTTTCATTCCAACGCACCAGGTCTGCTCGAAGTGGCTTATCCTCAATGCCGAGAATCACACGGAGTTCCGCATGGGCTAAATCCACTAATTCGCCATCCGTCCGCTCCAAGAGCTCTGGCTGCAGCGCTCCCCCGAGAAACACCCGGATCAACACCTGCTCATCGGGCGCGCGACCAGGGAACTTCACACTCGAGAAACTGGCAGCGACAATTCGCCGGTTTTCGATTGTCGGAACCACAACTCCGAAGCCGTTGAGCGGGTCCTTGATTTGATCGCGACGGTAGAGCAGTCCCACCACCGCACTACTGGCGTAGGAAATGCGACTCAGCGAGTAACTCAGCTCCGTATCGGTGGTCGCCAGCAAGTTGGCAGCGCGTGGGGCGGGCAGCGCAACAACGACACCGTCGAAGACCTCAGGGTTTTTCGCACTCGAATGCGTAATCGACCAACGATGATCTGCAGCCTGAGCCAGACCTGAAAGGGAATGGTTTAAGTGCAAACTTGCGAGAGCAAGCCTCTTGGCCAAGGCGTCGACCAATTCGCTTAGTCCGCCACGCAGCGTGACAAAACTGGCATAGCGTGCGCCTCTCGAACTCGAATTCTCATTTGCGGTTCCGCCTCGCGCTAATACTGCGCCGCGCAGGCTACCGTGCTTCTTCTCAGCCTTGAGCGCCGAGGACATCGTCGCTGCCACGCTGAGTTGATACGGGTCGGCCGTGTAAATGCCGGCCACCAAAGGCTGCACGAGCCGCTGGAATACCTCTCGACCCAGCCGTCGCGTGGCAAACGAGGCCACACTTTCGTCATAGTCTACGTTGGCGATCTCAATAGGACTTGGAATCCATCGCTCGGCCAGTAACCGCGACTTGCCGCGCCAACTCAGCAACTCAGTACGCAGCATAGGCCCGTACTGCTCGGGCCGCATTTGGACGAACCCCTGTGGAACCGGATGAAGCTTTCCGTCGTGCAGAACCAACGCTCGCCTTTGTGCTTCATTCGTGGGAATCAGCTGATCGCCGAGCCCAACTTCTTGACACAGCTCGACTGCCATTGGGAGCTTGTCAATGAAACTATCGGCTCCGAGCTCGAGCAGCGTGTCTCCACTGCGATGTGTACTGAGAACGCCTCCGAGCCGATCGCTTGCCTCGAATAGCTCAATACGTGCGGCCGGTAGGAGTTGATGCAGTCTGTAAGCGGCGGTGAGCCCCGTGATCCCGCCGCCGACAACCGCCAAACGAATTGCGGTCGGCATTGAATTGGAATGAGGCACAGCGGTCAAATTCGGAAGCTCGAAGACCGTAGGCAACTTCAACTTTTTGAAGCCTGATACCCGCAGCCAGAAGCCACTAGCCTACCAAATTTTGCGACTTGATCGCCAGGGCCAGTAGGAGGCAGGCCGCGAACCGAATCGCAACTCCATGCCCGCGGTGAGCGAGATGTTGTGCATCGTGTCCACGCCATCCGCCCCGTAAGACAGGTTGTCAAGGACCTCCAAACGCCAGATGAGCCAGGGCCACTGCCGAAACTGGACCCCCCCACCAAACGGCGTGGTGAACAGCGTCGTATTAAAATTTACGTTGGCGTCGTCAACAAAGTCGATTCGCGCCAATCCTGCGCCAAGCAACATGTAAGGCCGCACTTTGGAATCACCCCAAGGGTAGTACACAATATCCACGTCGCTCACGAAGTAACTACCATTGTCAGCCACAGGCTGCGGATCGGTGAACTGCACATTGGGATTCGCCCACCCAAAACGGGCTTCCAAACCCCAGTAGTAATCAAAGTCCCAACCGATACGCAGACCGCCGAACAACTCATTGTCTTGTGCCACACGGTTGTCGACCAGATCGTCGCCCAATAGCGGACCCGAGAACCAATCAACGTGGTAGGGACGATTCATCCAACTGGTGCCCTCAAGTGGCAATCCGCGACCAATATGCCGCCCGTGTGTCGACGAATGTCGAAAGCCCAAGTGCCGCACCCAATCGAATGGTTTCAACACGGGATCATCCCAGTAAGCTGTCTCCTCGTAGCCTTCGGTCACATTTTCCCAGCTGTCGAACGCCGCGGCATCGGAGTCGCACGACTCGCAGTCTGCTTGCTCAACCCCTGCGAAGGGTGTAGAAAGTGCGGCGTCGTCAAATACGCTCAGCGGTCGTTCACCGCGACAAACTGCGTATTGCATCGACATTAGCAGGATGACAGCGCACAGCCGCCGCCAGAAGCCAAGCCGTGCGGTGTCCTGTTTCGCTTCCATGCAAGTTCGGCGGTTGAGTAGAAGAGTGTGAACTGCGCATTCCGCCCCATGAAATGTGGGCGAGGATGATGACAGCTGGCCCGGAGGGTGTCAACGGAGATCGCCAAGCAAGTGAATCGGCAAACGAATTGCGAATCGACTGCGGCAGTGATAGCAAGCCTGACGAAAGTTGGTGGTCCCGGTCTCAAACCAACCAAAAAGGAATCCATGCCTATCGTGCTGCAATAATAACTTGACCTAATTGGAGATCCAGAAACGGGGTGTAGCTTCTTGACTTACTCTGCTAGCGTCGGTTCTAGCCCATCAATACCGCCTGTTGCCTCGAACGCCAGCAAGGCTTCTCGCACTGGTCGGACGTTGTGAACGCGAACAATTTGCACACCCTGAGCCGCCAAGGAGAGCGCGGCCCCGACTGTTGCCGCAGTACGGTCTGCTTCTTTATCGCCGAGCAATTTCGCCAAAAATCCCTTCCGCGAATGACCCACTAGTAGTGGGCAGCCCAACTTGTGAAAATCCCCGCAGTGAGCCATCAGTGTGAGATTGTGCTGGTGCGTCTTGCCAAAACCAATGCCTGGGTCGAGGCAAATTTTCTCGGGAGCTATTCCGGCGGCGGCGAGTGCATCGCGACGCTGTGCCAGAAATTGGAAAATATCAGCGACGACGTTCTCGTAGCGAGGATCGTCTTGCATCGTTTGTGGCGTGCCCTGCATGTGCATAGCGCAAACGCCTGCGCCAGACTCTAGAGCAACTTCGATCATCTCGGGATCGCCCATGAGTCCGGTGATGTCGTTGATGATTTCCGCCCCGGCCGCTGAAGCGGCCCTCGCCACGGGCGATTTGGTCGTGTCGATTGAAATGGGGACTCTAGTCTGTTGAGCAAGTGCTTCTAAAGCGGCGAGGACTCGCTGTAGCTCGTCGTCCGCGGTTACGGGTTCCGCGTAGGGCCTCGTACTTTCGCCGCCGATGTCGAGAATGTCCGCACCCTCGGCGACGAGCTGCAGGCCGCGTGAAATGGCCGCCGCTGGATCAAAAAACTTGCCCCCGTCCGAAAAACTATCGGGCGTCACGTTGACGATGCCCATGAGCAATGGACGCCGACCAAACTCTAAGGTTTGGGTGCGTAGCTGCCAATTACCCGCGCGTTGCGGAAACCGAGCTTGTAGGACGTCGCTTCGTGTTGCCATGGATTCGAGAGTACCATGCGGGCTAGGTAAACCGAAACCCCGGCGCGTTCAGTCGATTTTGATATCGACCGCTTCAATGTCCTTTAAATGCACCTCGTCGTCGAGCGGTGCTCCGCCAATAACCAAGAGTTCCCCAGCGTCGCGCGCCACGAGGCGGTGAAAGAACCGTGGACGATTGAGTTCTGCGACCTTCTTCCACGATTGAGCCGTGTCTTCCAACTGATAGACGACCCCTTCACTTCCGCACGCGAAGAGCTTGCCACCAGCGTTCCATGCCGATACTCCAAAGCCGCTCATTCCTTCGTCGCCAGGGAAGCTAGCAAGCTGAGACCACTCTCCAGTGGCTGGATCGAAACAGTCTACGGACCGAGAGATGCTGTGGTCTTCGCCCATACCGCAGAGTGCGATGACTTTGCCCTTCCAATGCGCGACAGCTAACGCTCGACGGCGAAACGGTGGGCTGGGGACAGACTGCCAGCTGCTGTCGTGATCGGTTAAGTTAAAAACCCAGGCGGTGTCGAGCCACTCGCCATCGCTGCCGCCATTGAGCCGCCAGCCGCCTACCACAAAGAGCCTATCGCCCATCACAACGGCATCGTGGGAGGAGCGGCCTTCCGGCAACTTTGGCAGCGCGGTCCAAGTCCTGTCGTCTGGATCGAAGCAGCAGAACTCATCGAGTGAGTGCAGGTCTATGTCTGCTCCGCTCGCATTCTCCGCACTCAGCCCACCAACCCGATAAAGCTTGCCGCCATGCGTTACGAGCGGCAACCCTTGCAACGGAGCTTCCTGGGGTAGCATTTCCCATTCACTGGCAGTCTCCAGACGCAAGCGAGCAAACTTCTCGGACAGGTTATCACGTGAATGGTCGTGCGCCTTGCCCGTATGTCCGCTGTAGACGTACAACCAGCCGTCGCAAACAGCCGCGCCGAAACTCGCAACGGCTTCCGGCAGCGGTGCGTAACGCGAAGATTTCTCAGCCGCTGGACGTTCGAGTCTAGCTGAAGGCTTTTTGGAGATGGGGCTGCTCGTCGCAGTCGGAGCAAAGGACGTGGTGACCGTGGCGTAGTGCGAAACACTTGTGTGGGCCTTGCCTTCCCATTCGCCTTTTTCTTTAACAACATGCGCGATGACAAAACCCGTTTGCCCAGCAGCTTGTGTCGAGAAAGACACTTTGCCATCGGCGTTTGTCTTATCCTCAAATTGCTCCCCCTCGGCATCGATGATCGTGACGCCCGCGCCAGCCAGTGGCTTGCCGTCCCAACGCACCGTCACCTCCATGCCGAGCTTCGTCGCAGTAATGCTTGCTGAGAGGCTGGTGCTGCCTGCGGATGGCGCGGCGGCTTCCTTGCTGCCAATCGGTGGGAGCAACTGGGCGTAGTACTTTAACAGCGTGCCATGGTAGTTCCCGTAGGTGAAGCTCGTGCTGAGCGTGCTGCTCCGGCCGATGGGTTCTTTCGAGCGCGTACCCGTGACGTCACCTGATTCCAGCGTGACGAACTCGATTGGCTGTGGTTCTTTGTGTCCTGCGTTGTGCGCGGTGACCTTGGCCTGCAGAACGCTCTCAGGCAAGTGGTAGTCTCTGTCAGTCGGACTCTCGGAGAAGAACAACAAGGCGTGTCCCTGTTTATCCAAAGCTATCCAAGGAAAGTGGGCGTGGCTTGGCTGAATGAATGAAAGTGAATGCGATAGCAGAAGCAGCGACACGGCTGCACGCCAGGTGAATTGGTTCATGAGTTTCCTTTGCAGAACTGAAGAATGGATTCAATGGGTCTTCGAACAGATCTCGCCACCAGCGCGGGTGACCAATGCTTCGCGAATTTTCGGACTTGAGTCGTCCGAAAGTAAATGCACCGAACCGTCGAGCAGCACAAAATGCACACCGCCTGGGTGATCGCTGCGATAAGTGCGACTGCTGATTGGCGGCACATATTGTTTGCTATTGTTGAACAACACGGGCAGCTTCCCTGCCATGTGCCCCCAAGCTTGTAACCAGTACCCCTCGGCCCAAGCAAACGAAGAGCGTTTGCCGGGCGTGCTGACGCCCGTGGCACTCGCGGGGGATTCTTCCGCTGGAAATGCGTAGTTAATTTCTCCCGCCAGAATTGTGTGCGAAGTGCCGTCGGAGATATGTCGCAACGCAAGTTGGTAGTTTCCATCCTTGGGCATCTCGCCGAACGCACCATCGTTGGTGAATGGTAGGTACTTGGTGCGCGTCGAGATCAAATAGCTACCAGGGCCCAAGGGTTGTGCGCCATTGGAGGGGCTACCGGTGGGCAGCCGCATCGAAGGACACAAATAAGGCGTTACCGTGCTCGAGGTGATCGGAGTATTCTGCGGGTCGTAGATGGGTTTAGAATGATTGTATTGCGCGAAGCGAGCACCTTCTTCCAAATAGGGCAGCAATAGCACCAGCGTACTGCCTAATGGAGAAGTGTCAGCCGTTCCGATTTTCGGTGGTGGCAGATGCCCTTGTGAATCGTGGTAGTTCAATGTCGCCAGCCCGAGCTGACGCAAGTTACTGCGGCAGTTTGTGCGGCGCGCCGCCTCGCGTGCGGCCTGTACAGCCGGCAATAGCAGCGCGATCAGCACACCGATGATCGCAATCACGACCAAGAGTTCGACGAGCGAAAACCCTACTCGGGAGGAGCATTTTGCAATGGGGTTACGTCGTTGTCCTATCCGGAGAAGCATCGCCACCAATAGCAAACTCATTCCCGTCGGCTCAGGCACAACATTTCCAAAAACAGGTATGGCAATGTCTCCAAGATGGTCTTTCCAAATCGCCAAGTCCAGTTGGTTCACTCTACCGTCGCCATTTCCATCAGCACCACTGCCGTTGGGGAACGCTTCCGATCCAAGTTCAGTTTGCCAGCGCAAGAAGTCATTCCCATCCACGTCGTTGTCTCGGTCATAGTCGCCGGCGAGAACATCTGGGCCGATTGTGAAGTCGATTTCCAAAGTCGGCGCCTCGCCACCGGGGAGTGCAATTGACCCCGTTACCGACTCACGTAAGAACCATTGAGGGTACGCGCCCGCACCACCTTGCTGCGTTGTCGAGTGGAGCGAAGAAAGCATGAACCCCAACGCCCCCTCAGAGAGTCCTTGCTGCAAATAGTGCTCAACACCAGGCAAGGACATATCGAGATCAAACGTAAAGGTGGTTTCTTCCGGAATAGCGCTGCCCACCGCGAGGTCTGTGCTGCCAACGGCCCACGGGGTAGCCAGGAAAGGCTCAGTAAACTGATCCGACTCTGTGGCACTAAAACCGCCGGTGATGTTGTTCGAGACATCGGCATACGTCCCCGAACCATCGGCATCTCCCACTGTCGGGTAAACGACGTACGTCCCATCCACAGCTGAATAGGGCGGATCAGCTTCGCTAAATCTCAGTCCCGTTTGGTCTTCACCAAGGGCAAATCCTTCGAAATCTTCTCGAAACCCAACACCAAAAAGCTCCATTGTTTGTTGCGCATCTAGCCCGGGGCCGCGGAAATCGGCAAGATACTCGGCTGGTGTGGCAGGATCCACTTCGTAAGCCAGTGAACCATTCGTCCCATTGTCTACGCGTGCCGTGACGGTCACCGAATGCACCTGGTACAGCTCTGGCAACAAACCAGTTGGAATCAGCGAAGAAGTCTCGAATGCCAGCAGCGCCGAACCGAGTCGCGCCGGATCACTGGCCGTGCGTGGTTCGAAGTGCTGCCCGGTAGAGTCCAAGCTTAGACCGCCAGTAAACGACGGGCCCCACGGGCGCGAGCCTGGCGAGCCACCATTGACATAAACCCACGAATCGATGTCCGGATGCGACCACGTGACAACCTCGCCGTAAGTGCCTGTAGTTGTCGCAATGCTCAACAACATCGCCGTCGTTAGCCACTTGTTAAGATCCATTGCCATTTCTCCCTCTCGCCTTACGGTTCCGGCAATTTCCTGTAATCGCCAACATTCCAGCCGCGAGCAAACACAAAGCACTCGGCTCGGGCACGATCGACACTGTGACGTTGTCTAAGTCGAACGTGTACTCGGTGGCACTGTCTTGCAAGTTGTCTGGCACACTGACCGCGAGCTGGATGTTGCCAACATTGGAGAAGATCGCGTCATAGGTGGAACCCTCGAGCGTCACGATCTGCGGGCTACCCCTGAACGTGCGAAATGTGACCTGGGTCCAGGTATTTGGAAGAACAGGCACAAAGCTGGCAACGCCCGCGGCAGGGAAATTGGCAGGTGCTGCGATTCGCACGAAGTAGCTCAGTGGAATCGGAGCGTTGTGTCGCACGAAGGTGGAAAGTTCGAGGTATTCTTCCTCGATCCAGTTACCGGTGAAAGCACCGTCACTCGCACCAAACGCAGCGTGACCGCGGAAGATCGTACCCTGACCAATGTCTTTGAAGGCCGCGTCGAGCGAAACATAGCTGCTACCGCCTGGCCCTCCGCTAGGTACTTCGGTAAGTGCGGAAAAGTCGCCGGTTAGCCAATTGGCGGCATTGACGAACTCTTCGGAGAAAACGGGCGTGGCGGCTCTCGCCGACGCGCTTGCTGCGATCGCAAGCAGCAGAACAGTAACGTGGGCTCTTGAATAGCGAAAAGACACAGAACTCTCCTCCAAAAAACCAGGAATAGCGGAATGCAGTGTTTAGCTAGCCAGAACACTTCTTACCTAGCTAAACAAGCAATGACTTCCTGGCTGGCGTGGAGCAGAGTTGGCAAGAACCAAATCGGCGAAGCTGGCTCGGAATCTACTTGATAACAAGTCTCATTAGCAATAAGATATCGATAATCACCATTAACACAACCCCTCGTGCGTAAAAAGCATGGGCATTTTTTTAAGCTCCTTGAGTTGCACTCAATGGAATTACCACATTCTGTAGCCCATTAGAGAAGGGAAATCGTCCGAAGATGCCCCAAGAGAACCCCCAACTAAAGAGCTCGAAGATCGGGCAAGAGACCAGGGAGTATGAGTCCAAAGAACTATTCCAAGGCCAGAAGGCCATCGTCATTCGCCATGAGGGCGAGCGATACCGGTTGTTTCTGACTCGAAACAACCGGCTCATCCTTCAGAAGTAAGCGGAATTCCACCACTGTCACCAAGGCTCTTCCATCGTCGAGACAATCTGCTGAGCCAATCTGCCGATGGCCTGTTGTTGGGCTGTCGCAGTCGATTGGCCGGCCTCGGCGATCAGCATCGAGGTGTTGCTAACCGGTAATAACGCCGGCGGTAGCGCAAGTGTCGTCGGCGCCTGGATTGGCATCCGTCGGCAATTGAGCCAACTAATCTCGACCGCAAAGCTGAACTCCACCGCACGTGGGTCGTCGTTTTGATTTTCGATCGTCACGCGTTTAGTGTCGCCCACCATCCGTGCCGAGAGAATGCTATCCGCGTCGGGTGTGCCGACCACCTTGAACGGCGTTTTCAACTCGATCTCTTTCACGACTGCCTCGGTCAACCGCTCGCCCAGATCGCGACGAAAGCTGGTACTTTCGATCATCGGCACGTACACCGTTTGCACATCCGGGGCGTAAAGCGTCCGATTGCCAACGCGGTAAGAGGCACAACCCGTGAAATTTACCAGGAGCACAACGAACAAACAGAGCAGTTGGGTACTCACGATCATTTCTCGAAGCCAGACCCGACAGCATTCAGAATTCAACCTGACCAACCAACGAAGCCAAATGGCTTCTGCTAGGCTAGACTCGACTCTTGTGAGAAAGTGCGAAATCATCTCAACGAACAATCGTCGCATCGTCTCCAGTCTCAGCTGGTGGGCGTGCGAGCATCGTCGTAGGCTGTTCTTCGAGCAATGGCACCTGCTGGATAGCTACGCGTTCCGCGTTTTCTGGGAGTAGATTTAAAATGCTCTCAAACCGCTCTTCGGGGTGATCAGGCTGGTCTTCGAGGGCAGCGTAGGCTTGTTGCGCGTCGTTGGCGATCGGCGTACCATTAAAATTGCGGATCACCTTGGCGTAGTAAAACTTCGCGCTAGCATTGTGGCCGTTCTCTTCATAAAACTTGGCGAGCTTCCAGTCACGTGCTGCCATTTGCTTCTGTAGGGTGGCTTCGTCCAACTCTAGGCGGCTGCGATCTTCTTCGTTAAGCTTTCCGGCGAATTGCACCTTAATTTGTTTCACTAACCGCTTGGCTTCGAGTAGCGGTGTGCCGTCATAGTCAGGCCCCTGGTATTTCCTCAGCTTGCATTGCAGACCCAATATGTGCGCCTCAAACTGGTGCTCACTCTGCGGGTACTCCGTACGGATGAGTTGGTACTGGTAGTCTGCATCGTTGTACCTCCCACGCAAAAAATAAGAATTGCCAGTTGCCATAATTGCATCGTCGGCGAGCGGGCCCGTCGGATCGTTCAGCCGTATATTTTCGTAGACTTTCAGTGCTCGACCAAGTGTATCAAACAGGGGGCGTTTGTCGTCGAACATGTTGGGCGTTGTTGCCCAGTGCGGTTCGTTTTGATGGAACTTTTCCCAATAGTGTGCAATGTCGAATTCGCGGCGAACGATTTTGTCGAGATGTTTCGAGTTGGGGTTTTCCTCGAGGAGCGTGTCATAGGAGTTTATCGCAGCCGCGTAGTCGTGATTGAAAAATTGGCTTTCAGCCATCAAGAATAGCGCATCTTGTGCAAGAGTAGAGTTCGGCCATTGGGCGGCAGTTTTCTTAAACTGCTTGGCCGCCTCCGCGTACTTCTCCCGCTGGAACATGTCTTCGCCCTTGGCGAAGGCCAGCTTGGCTTGCGACTCATCGGGGCCAAGCCCCACCTGGTTTTTCAAATCTGCCACCGTCGCGGACATGTTCACATCTTTGAGCAGTCCCTTCGACGCGTTTTGTTTGATCGTCTTCGCGGCCTTGGCCTGCATAGGGCGGCCCGCCTGGTCAAAGAATCCCTCAACTCCCTCCACTCGGTACCCTTCGCCCGGTACGAATTCGGCATTTTTCTTCTCTTGCTTCCACCAAGTGGGCGTTCCCACCGGCGCGGGCCCCGCAAACAGCGGTGGCGTTTCCCAATTCATGGGATTCAAGTTCAACGCAGAACAGCCACTCGTCGCGAGCAGCACGGTCACCGTCAGAGCCAGCATAAGTTGAGCCATTTCGTGTCATGGGATGAGGACACAGAAACCCAGACTGCCATCCACTTTACGCGCAGCCTACGCCTCGGAGGGAGGAACCGTAGGAAACCGCGCAGGGAGTGACAATATCAAACGCTGTGAAGTGCTAGCAATGGCGCTACGCACTCTCTAAGTGCCTATTGCCCAATCGCTCAATTCGTACGCGCTCAATCCGGCGGCGAGTGGCTTCGACGACTTCGATACGGACCTGGTCTTGCCAATCGAGCGATTCGCCTACCAGAGGCACACGGCCGAGTTGGGTGAAGACGAAGCCAGCAATGGTATCGAAATCGCCATCGTCTGGGAGTTCGAGATTCATTTTTTGGTTGATCACATCAACGTGCGTGCGTCCTAGGGCTTCGCAGGTGCCGTCGTCCAGCACCTGGATGTCTTCGACTGCTTCCGCGTCGTACTCGTCTTCAATTTCGCCAACGATTTCTTCCAGCACGTCTTCAATGGTCACCAATCCCGAGACACCACCGTATTCATCAAGCACTACTGCAATGTGTGTTCGCAATTGTTGGAACATTTGCAGCAAGTCGTCTACCGGTTTGGTTTGTGGGACGAAGACAGGCTTTCTCACCATTTCACGAATCGGCGTACGCGAACCTTCTTCGCCCGTGGCTAGCTCTGGTAACAGATCCTTGCTGTAAAGGATGCCAACGATGTCGTCACGGTCTTGATTGTAAACAGGGATGCGCGTGTGGCCTGCCTCAATAACGTCGGCGATCATATCGTCCCATGGCATGTCCACCTGGACCATGTGCATATCGGTCCGAGGGGTCATAATTTCCGAGACATCTGCGTCGCCCAACTCGATGACACCTTCGATCATTTCGCGGGCATCTTCTTCCAGGAGACCTCCACGGTGTCCATCAGTGACAATCGCACGGATTTCTTCCTCGATCGTTTCCTCATCCACGTTCTGCGGGGTGCGACCGGCAATGCGGTGTAGTGCCGTATCCACAAATCGAGCACCCCAAACCAGTGGCGCAGTCAAGATTGCAAGTACTCGCCACAGTGTCCAGGTGCGGTATAGGAACTCCTCGGCTGAGAGCCGCGATAGAGCCCACGGTAGCCAAGTCGCAGCCACTGCGAGCACCAACCCCAAACCTGCCGAAATAGTGAGGAGTTGTTGCCAACTGCCACTGGAGGTTGTGGCCCAGTGCAACGAGATCCAACAACTGCCAGACACCATAGCCAACGAGGCGCAGAGGATGGCCAGCATCTCCACTCCTAGTGCAATCGTCTCATGCAGGCGAAGCACCTGGCCAAACATCTCGGGTTGACCGTGGCGGCTGGTAATTTCTTCCAAATCGTGCCGGGAGAAGTTTCGCAGAGCACGGGCACCCAAGCTAGAGATCGCCGTAGCAATCAGAGCTAAGCAGCTTGTCCAAAAAAGTTGCGTAGTGCTCACGAACGCGGTACCTCACGGGACCATCGTTGTGACTGGCTCGGCAATTCAACGCCTATTTCTCTCAACACTCTCGCCTCTGCTTCACGCATTGCTGCGATGTCCTTCGGCCGCTTATCGAGATAGCCAACCAAGTGAAGTGCTCCATGAACAACATAGAGCAACAACTCGTCGAGCGCCGGCCAGCCATATTCGATGGCGTTGTTGGCTGCGGTATCGGCGCTCACGACCAACTCACCTTCGAGATGGGACTCGCTGTCTTCCAGGACGAAGCTTAACACATCTGTCGGGTAGTCGTGCTTAAGGTACCGCCGATTGATGTCGTGGATAGTTGGGTCATCAACTATAGCGATACTGACGCAGCCTGAGTCGTATGGCGAATCACGAAAGCTGGCATGAACCGCTTGATGGAGCAGGGACTCTTTAACAGCCAAAGTCTCCTGCTGGTTAGCGATCAGGATGCGTAACCTGGGCTCCGGAGGTTCCCCATCGACTTCGAGCGCTTGCTCTCCCGAAGAAGTATCTTCCTCCGGGGGAGTATTCAATGTCGATTTAATGTCGTTCATTCTCTTGAAGTTTGACACTCTGTTTCTAAGCAGTTTCTTGGTCGGGATACTTCACTCTTCCGTGATATACGGCCGTCAATGATTTTACCAGACTTTCACCGATTTTGCGTACTTCTTCCAGAGTTAACCCACATTCGTCGAATTGGCCATCAAGGAGCCGCTTGCGAGAAAGTTCTTCGACAATATTCTCGATTCGCGAAGGCGTTGGTTCTTTGAGTGCCCGACTGGCGCTCTCGACCGCGTCGGAGAGCATGAGCACACCAGCCTCTTTGGTCTGCGGTTTGGGGCCAGGGTAGCGGAACGAGCTCTCATCGACCTCGGCACTCTCCGGATCTTTTTGATGCTGCTCGCTGGCCTGCCGATAGAAATACTCGACCAGGGTTGTACCGTGATGCTGCTGAATAAAATCGATAATCTGCTCGGGCAACTTATTCTGCCGCGCAAGATCAGCACCGTCTTTCACATGAGCGATAATGACCAGCGTACTCATTGCCGGCACAAGCGAATCATGGCGATTGTCACCTTGACTTTGGTTCTCGATGAAATACCCAGGTTTGAGCATTTTGCCGATATCGTGATAGTAAGCACCCACGCGGACAAGCAGCCCTCGCGCACCAATCGAATCAGCCGCCGCTTCGGCCAGCGCGGCAACGGTGATTGAATGGTTGTAAGTTCCGGGCGCGCGACGAATCAATTCCTGGAGGAGTGGCTTGGCCGGATCGCCTAGTTCTATGAGGCTGAGGTCGGTTTGCACGCCAAAGACTTTCTCGACCGTCTGCAGCAACACTGACATCAGTGCCCCGGCAATTAATGACCAAAGCGAGAGCTTGAAGGCATCAATCCACAGCACTGACCAAGGTTGGCCGTAGAGTATTCCTACCCCCAGAGTCGTAAACAACGCCACGACCGCAGCAACAATGCCAACTGTAAATAATTTACTCCGGGTACGAACATCTTTCAGCACCAAAATCGCACCAGCAATCGTCGCCATTAGTACTAGCGATTCGGCAATGTCGTGGCCGATCGTTACGGAAAGCACGAGCGTGACACACGCAGAGAGCAGCAAGGCCATTTCTTGTTGATAAGCAACAGCCAAGGTCATAGCCAGCAAGAGCAAGGCGATAATCTCGGTGCCCCATAGGTACTGGCTCACTGTCCAGCCCAACATGACGGTAAGCAGCACGAGTGAAAGAAGCGCGACAAATCGCGATAGCTCGGCCATCACGCGCGGTTCACGAGTGTAAATGTAGAACCCGCACAATGTGTACAACGCAATGTACATACCCAACATCGCCAGCGTTCTCCTTAGACGCAGGCCCAAATCGAGTTGATCAAGTTTGGCTTGGTGCTCCAGCTGTAACAAATCAATTGCTTCAGCTGTGAGCGGCTTTTGGGCGCGAGCCAATGTGTCTTCGCCTGCGTGAAAGGGACGCGTTTGCAGAGGCGTTTGCTCGGCTGCTTCGTCTTGTGCCTGGCGGGTCGCCTCAAGATCCATCGTGAGAGTGGTCATCAATCGCGGCCGCAGCCAGGCGAAGGTCCGTTGGGCAACCTCCGCAGAGGCGATCTTCTCGTTGAGTGAAGTCTGCAAGTGAGCGGCAGCGTTTTCGATTCTCACATTGGCTACGTCCCGACCTGCCGCGGCGCTGAGAAGGCCGTTGGCAGTATCGCGAGTGCGAATGAAAATCTTCTCGAAATTCAATTCTTCATGCTCGGGCGGCAGTTCTTCGAGCAAGCCCCATTGTTCGAAAGGTGCCATCGCCGCAGCCAGCTGCTCGCCAAAATTTTCCATGGCCTTCTCTTCGGCGAAGGCTTCGCGAAAGCGATCAAACTGTGCTTGTCGTTCCTCTGCAGTGGGGTCCGGTGTTCCTTCGGCCAAGGGAGGTTCAAACTCAAGCCATAGCTGTTCGTCGAGATCTTCGAAGTTCTCGGCAGATAGCAATTTTGAAATTTCGCTACTCAGTTGGGCTCGCAGTTGAATGAGTGGCTGCGGATCCTGATCGTACATCGCCATCGCCAGTCGGCGGGCTCGGTCCCTGGCATCCCGCGTAGCTTCCAAATCCACCTGCTCGAAATCGACACTGGCAACAATGTCTCGCGAAGGAATATCCTTCTCGCGATAATTGAATGGTGGATCCCAACCTCGCGTGTAAACCAATAAGATGACTGCCACTAGCAGGCACAAGACTAACCGCAGCAGCACGCTACCTCGTTGCAACTGGCTGAGCAACTTCCGCCAGGTTCCTGGGGGAAGCTCCACAGTCGCCACACGCTGTTGACGGGTTCGAGTTGGATTGGCGTTAGGCATTGAGTGAGTTGGGCGTTGATGGAGCGAAATGAGAGACGGCTTAAAGACTCTACCTATTTCTTCTTACTATCATCGTAGGCGCGAACAATTTCTTGAACTAGGCGATGCCGAACAATGTCTTCGCCGGTGAGTACCACCTTGGCAAATCCGTCGATGTTACGCAATCGCGCCAGCGCGTCGATCAAGCCACTCTTGGTATGCGGGGCAAGATCCATCTGAGACGTATCCCCCGAAACCACGATCTGCGATCCCTCGCCCATACGGGTAAGGAACATTTTCATCTGTGAGACAGTAGTATTCTGTGCCTCATCCAAAATGACAAAGGCCTGGTTCAATGTTCTGCCTCGCATGTAGGCAAGCGGCACGACCTCAATCACGTCCTCGTCCATATAGCGACGCATTTGGTCAAAGTCCATCATTTCGTTCAATGCGTCAAGCAACGGGCGCAGGTAGGGATTAATTTTTGCCTGCAGATCGCCAGGCAAATAGCCAAGACTTTCGCCCGCTTCGACTGCAGGACGCACAAGGACAATTTTGCGAATTTGCTGAGCACGCAACGCTTCTACCGCCGTTGCCACCGCCAGGTAGGTTTTACCGGTGCCTGCTGGTCCCGTGCAAAAAACGAGCGAGTGGTCTCGAATAGCCTGAACGTAAGTGGCTTGCCCTTTGGTACGAGGGTGAATCGTGCGCCCTCCCCGAACACCGATCGGGTCGGTTGATAGAGCCGACTCGCCACTGGTCACTCGGCGAATTACTTGCGAGACAGCATCAGGGTTAAGCTCTCCATTTCGCCGGAGTAGCTTACGCAGTTCTTCGAGCACCGCCGTAGCTTGGATGACATCGTTCTCGTCGCCCTGCACAAGAATCTTGCCATCGCGAGCCGAGATGTTCGCAGGAATTGAGTTGCGAATTTGCCTGAGATGTTGATCCTTTGTGCCCAACAGGAGGACCAGATTATCGGCGGTTCCAACCGAGATGGTAGATTCGATCATGCAAAGAGCGGCTGCACACTGGCTTCCGCTGGTTCTGACTAAGTGTTTCAAGTCTTTCCAACTATACCTAATCGCGACGCGGAGTGACCACCCGGGCCCAGATCGCGAAACCTAAATACCTGCCAGCATTGGGTTTGTGCTTTTTGTAGGGATTTTGCGGAAGTTGACTTTCTGGCTAATTGACCACTCCGCTGACCCAACACAGGTAGGCTACGGGTGCAGCGACTAGCAGCGAGTCTAGCAAGTCGAGTATTCCGCCGAAGCCCGGCAACCAGGTACTCGAGTCCTTCACGCCCGCGTCGCGCTTAAGTAGCGACTCGGCCAGATCACCAACAATACCGGCGCCACCAACGACAACGCCATAGACCAGCGCGCCACTGATCCAGAGTGGCCAAGGACGTTCGGTGGCAACTCCCATTCGCTCCGCCAACGGACCAAGCGCAATCAGCGCACCGAGAACTCCGAGCGTCAGACCGCCGAGAGCACCCTCCCAAGTCTTGCCAGGACTCAAAATGGGGGCGAGTTTGTGCCGACCAAACAGGCGACCAAACGTATACGCGCCGATGTCAGTCATTTTTACGACGACGATCATCGACAACAAGGCGAGCAGTCCACCGCGCGAAATATTCCCGGCGACAGGCAGCAATCGAAGCTGGATCAAGAAACCGAGGAGTCCCCCCACATACAAGATGGACAGCGCTGCGGCGGAAAGGTTGACGATGGTCTTGCCTGGCTTCGTGTAGCGCGACATCTCACCGACAATCGCGACCAGCAAGCCTGCTGCCAATCCACAAGCGAGCCACCCCAGTCGTCCGACGGGGCAATCTGCGGGGTAAGTCATCCAAGAGATCGGTGCGCAAGCCGCCAATACGGGCAACAGGGTGCCGATGTAGCCGCTCCAAGCAAGAGGTTCGCCACCGCTGGCACGAAAGAAGCGGCGCATCTCCTGGGTTCCGAAAAGGCATAGCACCACAGCTAGTGGCATGAGCCAAATGCCGGGCCTTGTGGCTTGCGCATCAGCCCAGCAAAGCGCAGCGAGCAGCACGATTACCAACGGACCAAGCGAGAGTCGCCAACGTAGCACAGGTAACCAGTTGCTCGAATAATTTCCAACGCGAACTAGCTACGTCGCTAGCCCACCAAATTTTCGGTTGCGGGCGGCGAAGTCGCGCAGGGCTTCGTGCAATATTGCCTGGTCGAACTCCGGCCAGCACTTTTCAGTGACCCAAATTTCTGCATAACTGATTTGCCATAGCAAGAAATTGCTGATACGCATTTCACCCGCGGTGCGAATCAACAAATCGGGGTCCGCGTTCCCAGCGGTGTATAGATGATCGTTAATGGTCTGTTCGCTGATGTCGTCGATAGCGATCTCACCCTTGACCGCTTTGCCACCAATGGCGCGCACCGCGTCGACCAACTCCGCGCGCCCACCGTAGTTGATCGCCAGGTTAAGCCACATGCCATCGTTGGCAGCGCTCATGGCAACAGTATGATCAAGCTCCGTGAGAACTTGATCAGGAATGTTGGTCCGACGACCAAGCGTGCGGACCCGAATATTGTTTTCCATGATCGTGGTGCGTTCCTCGATCATGTATTGTTCGAGCAGGTGCATGAGAAAATCAATTTCCTGCTGCGGACGTTTCCAGTTTTCGCTTGACAAGCAGTAGAGCGTTAATTGCTCAAGCCCGATGCGTGCGCACTCTTCGGTCACCTTGCGAACCGAATCGACTCCGCGGCGATGTCCTTCAATCCGTGGCAGCCCCTGTCGCTCCGCCCATCGGCCGTTGCCGTCCATGATGATTGCCACATGGTGCGGCTGCCGCTCCTTGGCCGGAATCTCCACCGCACTAGATTGTCGTTCGACTTCGGTCATTGTTTCAGAGCAATGGTTTGACTTCGCGCCGGACCCACCGAAACCATCTCCACAGGCACACCGATCAATTCGCGGACCCGTTCGATGTAACCCAAGGCGTTGGAGGGCAAGTCAGACTGCGAAGTCGCTTGAGTGAGATCATTCTGCCAGCCCGGCAGCGTCTCGTACACCGGCAGGACGCGGCGAAGGTCGTCGACGTGGCTAGGGAAACGCGTAGTTTGCTGGCCATCGAGTTCGTAGGCTGTGCAAATTTTCAGTTCGTCAAGGCCGCTCAACACATCAAGCAGCATGAGGCAAATCGAATCAACTCCGCCCAGTCGGGTAGTATAGCGTACGGCCACCGCATCGAGCCATCCACATCGGCGGGGCCGTTTGGTGACCGTGCCATATTCGTTGCCTTGATCGCGAATCTTCTGCCCGATCTCGTTGTCTTGTTCCGTGGGAAAGGGTCCGCCACCGACGCGCGAGGTGTACGCTTTGACGATGCCGATCATGCGGTTCAGATACCGAGCAGGCACCCCCGATCCGTTGGAGATTCCCACGCCAGAGCTATTGCTACTGGTCACGAACGGATAAGTGCCATGATCAACGTCGAGTAGAGCTCCCTGCGCGCCTTCAAACAAGATGCGTTTTCCCGATTCTGCAGCGCCCAGCAAGTACTCGGTGGTGTCGGCGACATAGGGCTTAAGTCGGTCGGCATAACCTTGATACTGCTCATAGATCGCCTCCGCATCGAGCGGCACAAACCCTCCCTGTGGGGAGATGCTCTTGAGCAACTCGTTCTTAACCTCGGTGTTGTGTCTCACCTGATCGCGAAACGTGTCGCGGTACATGTCGCCCAGACGCACGGCATACGATCGTCCCACCTTGTCGCGATAGCAGGGCCCAATGCCCCGGCCAGTGGTGCCGATGTTCTCGCCATCGGAGGTGTTCTTATCCATCACCTGATCTTCGGCAAAATGCCAAGGGAAGATGACGTGAACGCGGTCACTGATTTTCAGATTATCGGAGTCTTCCACCTCGCGAGACGCCAACTCGTCGAGTTCTTCAATGGCTTTCTCCGGGTTGAGCACTACGCCGCCGGCAATCACGCAAGTGACACCCGGAGTAAGCACGCCGCTCGGCAAGAGAGAGAGTTTATACACTTCCTCGCCGACCACGACCGTGTGTCCAGCATTCGCTCCGCCCTGATACCGCACGACCACATCGTGGTCTTGCGTAAGCAAGTCGACGATTTTTCCCTTGGCTTCGTCGCCCCACTGCAATCCGATAACGCACGTTCCTGGCACGCAACTCTCCCGTAGTTTGACCCACACATGTTGGCAGCAAACGCTCCATTGTAACCAAACCGGGCCGTATGAAAACTGGGCGAAAAACTGCGAGAATCCGACACTTTCGCAGTTCCGCAGTCCTGGCGTATCATGCTGACCTATGGATTACCTGCTCCTCACCGTCGCGCTTGTGCTGCTGCTCGTAGCGCTCGCCGCGGGGTGGGGCCTCACACTGCTTGGACTGCCAGGTAATTGGTTCATGGTTGCTGCCGCAGCACTCTATGCTTGGCTCGTTCCAACCGGCAGTATCACCCAAATCAGCTGGACCACCCCCATGGCAATGGCTGTTTTGGCTGCCGGGGGAGAACTCGCCGAATTCGCCGCCAGCATGTGGGGAGCACGTCGCGCCGGTGGCAGCCGCCGCGCCGCTGTATTCTCGCTCGTCGGTTCGATGGTGGGTGCGGTGGGCGGAGCGTCGCTGGGGATTCCCATTCCGCTGATCGGTCCGCCCCTGGCCGCAGTGCTCGGAGGTGCGGTAGGAGCATTGGCCGGTGCCGCCCTTGCCGAACGCACCCGCGGCGAGAGTTCTCGCCAGTCGTTGCGGGTTGGTCGCGCCGCGTTTGCGGGACGACTTCTGGGCACTGGCGTGAAGACTATCGTGGCCACAATCCTTGTTTGCATAGCGTTGGTCGCGCTAGTCGTTTGAGCCGCTAGCTGCTCGAGCCATACTCCGCTGCGTCGGCAGTGGCTTGTTCCCGCAATCTCAGGGGAAAGTCTGGCAAGGCGGTAATCACGCGCGACCAAGTCGGCATCGACGCAGTGCCGGCAGGGTCTGATTGGTAGAGGTTGCCTGCCTCAATAATCAACTGGGCGAAACCCTCGATGGCTTGTTCTTCCTCGTGGCGATCGTAGCGAAGACTGTTGAGTACCGCGTCTGCATGGTACTGGCGAATCGCGTCTTGAGCGGCCCGTAAGTAGGCTGCTCGTAGCGAAATAAAATGCCCTGTCTGGAACACAATGCCGCGACTCGCCAGTGTGCGGTAGATGCTGGTGAGAATGTCCGCCGCCATTTTCATCAAGCCTTTCGACGCGTCGCCCAGCGACAACTCCTGATGCTTGTGTTCGTAGGTACGTCCGATGTCGATCTGGCAACAGCGTTTGGGCGACGTGTTGCGAAACACCTCGGCTAGGGTGCCGACTTCCAGCCCCCAATCACTGGGAATGCGGTTCGACTTAGCAAGCGACGATGTCACGGCAAACTCGCCAGCGAGCGGATACCGAAAACTCTGCAGGTAAACAAGAAAATCGTCACTACCCAAAACAGAAATTAGCGCCTTCAACACGGGCGTCAACAACAAGCGAACCACGCGTCCATGCATGCGATCACTACAGCGAGCGTAATACGCCTTGCAAAAATCAAAGTCAAGGCTCGGTTCCGCCATCGGTAAGCTCAGCCGAACGAGAATGTCGCGGTGGTAGTCGACGATGTCGCAATCGTGTAGCACGAAGGCCTTCAACTTGGGATCGGCCTGCAGGTAGCCAAACGCTGTCCATACCGCGAGGCCCTTGCCGGGCACTGATACGTTGAACCCATAGCTAACCAATTCGTCGTTGAGTGCTTGGCCACGTGGACCATCGGTCCAGAGCAAGTGGGCACAGTCCCCCAACGGCCGCAACAGGTCCCTGCATTGGCGATAGTCTTCCGGCGAATCCGCGCGGTTTAACACGACCACGATCGTATCGAGAAACTCGGTCTTCGCCAGCTGATCGATGATTGCGGGAAAGGGTTCGGCACGCATGTCCGATGCGGTCAGCGGCAAAATAAGACCCAGGGGATATTTGGCCGTCGCCTTGTTCAGCCGCTGCTCGAGCTCGCCAGGCTTGACCGTGTCGAGGTCATGAATCGTAGTGATCGGTCCGTCCTGCGAAAAATCTGCCAAAGCTAATTCCTTGCTTCTAGCCACACCACTTGGGCGGGCCCCATTGTGAGCGAATTTCCACTCGAAGTCCTTTTACAGTCCAGCAAGTCACCAGCACCAAAGTACTCCGCAGGCAATTGTATCACAGTAGGGTCCTCGGCGAAATTGGCGGCGACGAGAAGAGATTGCCCTGCTTGCCGATGAATTCGCTCAAAACAAAGTACTCGAGGGTTGCCCGACTCAATATAACGCTGCTCAGCATCGGGATGGAAAGCGGGTTGTTGCCTGCGTATCTTCAACAAGCCACACATACCGTCGAAGACCCGCCGGGCAAGTGAACTCTCGGGCTGCAGCCTCGCAGTAAGTTCTGGCAATGTGAACTTGCGTCGATTGATGCGTCGTGGAATGCCGCTCTCGCGCACACCATCGACATCGTTCTCCGTGCCAACGAGGCTGTGAAAGTAAATCGCCGGCACACCTTGCAGGGCCAGCATGACCGCTTGCGTGGCAAGGAACCGACGCACATGCATTACCGAGTCGCCGTTGTCCGATGCCAGTGCCGAGAGGTAACTGACATTGAGTTCGTAAGGCGCATCTGAGCCATCTGCCTGCCGTCGAGTACCAATTGCCCCGCCACGTTGCCGGACCTTCTCAACAAGTGTGTGTAGGCGTGCAGAGTCGACATGTCCTTCTAACGGACGCACTCCCACGCCATCGTGTGAAGCGGTAAAGTTGAAATACGTCGTCCCTGGCTGCGGACTCTTTAAGTTTTCGAGCCAACGCTTAAGCGGCAAGGCGTCCTCGTTCAGAAACGCATCCAACAGCAAAGGCGGCAGGCTGAACTGGTAGACCATGTGCGCCTCGTCGCCAGCGCCGAAGTAGCTTATATTCTCCTCGTGAGGCACATTCGTCTCGGTAAGCAGCAGAGTCTGCGGAGCCAACTGGTCGAGTACGTCTCGCATGAGCTTGACGACTTGGTGAGTCTCCGGCAGATGAATGCAGTTCGTGCCGATCTGTTTCCAAAGGTACGCAATTGCATCGAGCCGAACGATTCGCGCCCCATGAGCGGCATACTCCAGCAGAATCGCCAGCATCTCAGCCAGCACGGCTGGCTCGGCGTAATTCAAGTCCACTTGGTCACGACTAAACGTGGTCCACAACGAGCGCGGTCCACGGCTGGTTTCAAACACAGACAACAGCGGCAAACTTCGTGGTCGCGTGACGGCGGAGAGATCCTCGCTGGGATCAACTTCGATGAAGAAACGGTCGTAAGGAGACTTGCCCTTGAGATATTGCTGAAACCAATCGCTTTCTTGAGAAATATGGTTCAACACCAGATCCAACATCAGGCGAAAGTCTTTGCCAATGGCATCGACGTCTTCCCAACTGCCTAGCTCAGGATCGATCTGCCGATAGTCGACAACCGAGAACCCGTCGTCCGAGGTGTAGGGGAAGCAAGGCAGAAAGTGCACTGTGTTAATCAGGCTTGGCAGATCGGCGTCGATGAGAAACTTATGCAGTGTCTGCAGGGGATTGAGCGACTCGCTCCTGATTTGATCGCCGTAGGTGATCAGTACAACGTCTTGCTCGTTCCACCGCTCGTCGTTAGTAGATGCATCAATGTTGAGATCGACGCGTTCAAGTGCCGCGAGAATCGTATCAACCGCCTCAGGAGCCGCCGTAGCGTAGAGCCGCGCTGCTCGGGATTCTACTCGCCTGCGATCGAGAGGCACGGTCTTCATCATCGCTCCATCTTTCTGATTCCCTGTAAACTCGCACAATCACAAATTTTCCGCCCCAGTGTAGTTCGTGATCAATGCCCGAAGTTTTCTACGCAGCACAGCATAGCTGAAAAACGCTTTGCCCAGCTCGAAATTATTATCCACCATCTCCCGCCGGTAAACCTCGTCGGAAATGACCTTTCGCACCTGCTCAATCACCTCTTTGGTAAGGTAGCCATTCATCGTAATTACTTGGAACCCTTTGGGCTCGATGTCCGTGACGAAAATCGAGTAGCGATTCACCAAAACCGGCTTGCGGTAGTAAAACGCTTCGAGAAGAGCATTACCAAAACCTTCGTAGATACTGGGATAAGTAATAAAGTCGGCATGGGCATAGGCGTCGGCAAGGTCGTAGGTTTTCACCCCTTCCTCATCAACCCGTAGTTCCCCAATCCGCTCGGCAATGAATCGCAGGTCGACGCCCTGGGCTTCGGCCATCTCGGTCAGGGCATGTTTGTAGCCATCGCCCTCGTCGCCCGACTCGTGGGTTATCACGAGTTTGCATTTGGGGTTCTGAAGCGCTGCTACCAAGCTGATCGCGTGCTCGATGCCCTTGCGCGGAACCACACGAGTAGGCTGCAAGAACACTATATCATCAGAATCCAAACCAACTTCTTGACGGAAGTCTTCGTTGAAATCATCAAGCCCCACCGGCGGGGTCTCGAAATCCAACACATTGGGCACCAAAATGGACGAGGCTCCACAGCGATGCGACAGCTCGCGCTGGGCGGTTGAATTGATCGTCGCATGCTGAATCGACGGCAGATCAGGAGGAAACGACATCCGGAGAAAGTCGCCAATCGCGTTGACAGAAAAGCGGTCTCGCTCCCAATAGAAATCATGGTGATGTGCGATGGTAGGAAAACCTGTTTCAGCCACAAACGTCGTGATGGCTAATCCCAGTGGCACATGCATGGGTATGCACAACGCATTTTGAACGACAAGAACTTCGATGTCGAATTTCTCGACGAATTCGTAGAGCGACTTCTTGAGTTGCTCGCTGATCTTGTAAATCTTTTCCGTCACTTCCCTGTCTCGATGAACTCGCCCGAAAATGCGGTCGTTGATCCACCGAATTTCGGGATGACCAAAGTAAGCGAGAGGCTCCAGCATACTCACGGCAGGGTCAGTGTTCAGCTTGCCAGCGAACCAGTAACTCGTATGACGGTGGTCCCACAATACCTTGGCCCATTTCGACGCTTCCAGAGAAACGCCGTCGGTCCCCGCAAAACGCGCGCCTACAAAGCCTATCTTGTGACCTAGGGTTTCACTCATGTGCGCTAGTGTGCTCTTCTTTCCGGACTGTCAGCTGGTTGTAAGTTCTAAGCAGTCGGCCAGTTGTTGTAATTCGGTGACTATCAAATCGGGCACAATTCCGTCGACTCGCGCATCTTCGGCACGCCATCGCAAACTCCGGCCATCGCCTGCGAACAGTGCCGTACGAAAACCGACCTGCGCTGCCGCGGTGACGTCGTTGAGCATATCATTGCCGACGTAAAGCACTTCTGCCGCGGTGATGCCCTGAGACTCCAACTCTTGCTGGGCCAGCTCGTACAAGAACGTGCCCGGTTTCGCTTGGCGGTACGCATAGGAAAAATACGACAACTCTGGCAAGAAACCCAGCTGTTCAAGTGATTTGCCCAACAAAGCAGGGAACAATAGTGGAGTAAAAAACTGCGCATTACTCACAATCCCCAGAACAGGTCCAGCAGCAGTCACTTGAGTCAGAATGGTTTCAAGGCCGGGCATTGGCCAGACAGGGTTCACTCGCACTTCGTATTCTAAAGCATAGCGGGCATAGTCGAGACCAACCAAGTTTCCGGTGGCGATTTGGGGCAGCGCGGCCTGCCAGATGCCGACGATGTCCACTTCGGGGAATTCGATGCCTTGTGCTTTCGCTGCGACATGGGCCTTGGCGATCTCTGCCGCAAAGTGCTGGAGTGCCGCTTCGCTCGAGTGCTTCAATTCAAGCTCAAACAGTTCGCATGTATTGCGAAGCATCGCCATTCGATGGTCGCCTGCGTTGGCACCGATGTCTCCGCTAGCGCTAATGAGCAGCGTGCCGTAGATATCGAACAACACCGCGCGGATGCCCAGCAATTTGTCGAGTTTGGTATCGGCATTCGTGGGCAGCGGTTCGAGCGAACGACAGTTGTTGCGAATGATTTCGGCGGAGTCGACGTCGTTCATGGTTCGAGGCGGATCGGAAAAAGTTGGTGGGGATCAACAAAGCTGCGAAGAATCGCCTCAGCAATCGCAGGCTCGCGCTCTACCTGCGTGATAGGTGCTGCAAGAAGCGAACGGTAAATGCCATGAAGTTGTGCGCCAATCACCTTGGGAGCATAGTTCTTAGCGATCACATCAGCGTTATGTTGTAGAGTCAATCCCAGTGCAGGATCACAAACCGCCCCAAGTTCTTGCGTGATAGGGTTCAAGCGGCGCACCTCGGTTCGCAGCTCAGCATCGGTCTTCAATCGCTTCAAAAAAACTCGCTGTTGGTACGGTCCTAAACGACCAAAGTCGATCGTGTCACCCGAAAACAATGACTCTACACTGGAGTTCACATGCGTCTTAGGGGTCAGTCCGTAGTCCTCTCGAAGTTGGGCGTTCAAGTCCTGATGCGACTGACTAAGGGCTTCCAAATCGATTTGATTTGCGGGAATTGTCATCTCTTCAGCCAGTGCCGGGAACTTCATGCCAGCCGCCTCGAAATCGCTGCAGACGCCCGTTAGCTTCCTTCCCACCAGCGGTTGACCTGCTAGTGTAGCTTCGAGATAAACCAACCCAAACCCTTCGGCAACGCTCGTGGTGATAATTGCCTGGGCGGCGGAGTAAATTTGTTCGAAGGGCAGCGTGGTCTTGCTAGCGGCTTCAAACACTATCGGGAGTTGCAACTCCTCGGCAAGGTCAACCCATCGCTGGTAAGCAGCATGTTCTTGCGGGTTGAGTGGCGCCAGTGTCAGCGCGAAAGTCGCCCCTTCCGCTAGCAAGGACCACAGCAACAACTCGCCCAAGTTCTTGCGACGGATAGGCCGCACGGGGTACAGAACAAACTGATTGCCCTCGGAAAAGTTTAAATCATGAGCCAGTTGGCGTCGGAACGACAATACTTGACTTTGGTCTGGCTGAAGCTGCGGCCCCCGCACCGGATTAGGGAGTAAATGCAATCGGTCGTTACTCACATTCGCTTGTGATAAGATTTGCTGATCTCGACGGTTCAGCGCCGCATAGTGAATCTGCGTTGCTTGCGGGTAAAGATGCCGGTGCAATCGTTCGGCTGAACCTGCTTCGCGAACCATGTGCTGGTAGTTATCGGGGCGCAGGTCTTCGGCGAAGTCGTGAATTTGGAGCAAAAACCGCCAGCCTTCCTCTGCGAGCCGACTGACGACTGACGGCACTGCGCCATTCTTGCCCAGGCTATGGTTGTGCAGATGAAGAATCGTGTCTTCACGATCGAACGATTGCAGGATCAATTGCAAAGCATCGTACAAATTGCCTGAGGTTGCCTGTAAGTGGTCGTATTCCAGTTCTGGCACGTCGCATAGCTCACACTCAAACGGCAGCTGCTCGGCAAGTTGCGAATTCCAAGCCGCGGCGCGACCGCCGTAGATAATTGACACGCGAGACGGCGTCTGTTTCGGCGGCAGCCGCGCGAGCGAACGCAGATGGTTCTCGATGACGCTGGTCACGCCGCCGCGATTCAGATGATAATGCAGGATGATGAGTTGCATGGTGACAGGAATCGAAGATAGCGGACTAAACTTCGGCGAGATAGGCGAATTTCGGGCCGGCGATTTTGTCAGGACTCCGATAGGACGGGGATAAAAAAACAGGAAGCTAGCCCCTCGACAAGGAACTAGCTTCCTGAAGTAAACTACCTAGGGCTCGAACGAGCCAGATGCGCGTCCCTAGGCTCTCCTTCTCGAGAGTAGGGCGACAGACATACCGATCAGCAACACTGCAGATGCCGGCTCAGGCACTGAGGCAGCAGCCAAACCCTCTGGTGGGTTCCACGCTCCAAGCAGGATCCCTAGGTCCAGTCCATCGACAGGATCAGTACCGTTGAGTTCACCGCCTGAGGCTGGAATGCCGCTCTGATCAAAATTACCCAGCAGGATTCCCAAATCCAAGCCATCGACAAAGCCGTCGTTGTTCAGGTCCGCAGGCACTCCGAGGGAAAGTGGATTCGTGAAATCAATCCAAGCAAAGTAAAAGTCGGAATCGCTCCCGGCAAACTCATTGCCAAAGTTGTCGAACGGAGTATCGCTTGAAGTGTCGACAAGCTCGTTCGACTCGATCAGGAAGTCACCCGAAGCGCTATCATACTCGTACGACATAAATGCCCTGGAACCAAGTGTCGAAGTTCCCCCAAGCGTGTCGGCAACCGAGAGGATGAGCGTACCCGAGTCTCCCGTCTTTTTGGTAGTACCGTCATCTTCAAAGACGCTGAGCGAATACTTACCACTGCTGTTGCGAACCAAGTTGAACGAAGCGTCGCCAGCCGAGTTAATCGCCGAGCCGTCAGCACCATCCACATGCGCGCCTATGAGGTTAGTCGCGTCGTAGGGCACGTACACGAATTGGAAGTCGTTTCCATCGAAGTCCAAATAGGTTGCTCCGGTCGTGTCCGCGTCGTCGTCCAGACGTGCAGTAGTGGTCCAACCACCCGAACTGTTCGGATAGGCCGAGGCAATGCGGGTGGTACTCGATCCATTCGCTGGGGACACAAACAGCATGCCGTCGCTGGCGGAATCGACATCCGGCAATAAGACCGACGCCTGCCCAGCGGTCCAGTTTACGGTCGAGGTCGCTAGACCCGGTGCGCCACTGGAGAAAGTTGCCTCGCCGCTTTCGGCACCATTGACCCATGCCCCTTGCCAGCCTTGTTCATAGGGCAAGTACGTGGCAGACACGTCAAATACCGCTTCGTGGAATCCTGTACCATCGCCGGCGTGTCCCATGACCAGGTCACTAGAACCATTACCACCGTTACCAAATATGCCATCGTTCGGTCGAAATCCCCAACCCTGGCCGAAGTCGGTAGTGAAGTAAGCGACGCCTTTCATCGTGCCCACTGGGTTGCCTGCAGTGATCACGTAGCCGTCGTCTACGCCATTGTGTCGCGTGGTCGCTAGGAGAGCACCTGTTTGACTGTTCACTCGCCAGGCTAAAGTGGTCAAATCGTTGGTATTCTCGTCGATCACGTCAAAATTCGAGTTCATTGCCTGAAAATTGTCGAGAAAAGCATCACCGGGGTACGAAAGCGGGTTGTCTGGAAATGCGGGCCCAATGGAGAGCGCCAAATCGCCGGAATTGATCCGCGACGAGGTCCACTTGAGCGGTCCAGCGGCGGGGAATCCGGCCTTGATAATATCTTCACCCGACCCGTCGAGCTCCGCGCCTGACATCGGAGTCAGGTCGATGTTTGCGGCATTGACTGTTGTCGGAAAGGTTCCTGGTTGGTCAAAATTCTCTTTCAGCCGAAAATCGGGATCGCTTGTCTCGGGGGGTTGGGCATGGGCAAGCGGAACTAGCATCAGTACTGCCAACCCAAATAACAATGTGCTCAAATGTAGTTTCTGCGTCATCGTTGATCTCCCTCAGTGAATTTAAGAAGTGAATCTAGAATCTTTCGCAAATGACTTGTGAGTAGAGAGGTTACAGTTGGCTCATTAGTGCTAGGCCGAATAGTAGGTGAATAGAAAGCAAGGCCGCTGTTGCGGTAATTCGGGTGCAGTATAACGAAAGTCCAACCCGGGCAGAACCATTTTTTTGGAGAGGTTTGAGATTGCGCAAAATAGATATTGTATTGGGTACAGCCTGTTTAGACGAAGTGCCAGAATGGTCTGAATTAGTAGGCTGATACACAGACAGGGTCAAACGCCCTGGCGCGAGAAACGACACCGCTTTCAACATCACCGAATAAGGCGATTGCCCTTAGCTGGGCAGTGAAAGGGTTGTCTAGAACCCTCCTCTACTGAGAGAGATTGCTGGCGATTTTTAGATGAGCTACTCAGCCCCTTGACCCACGCCAGACAACCATTGCTGCATCACCTCTGTCGGCACGTTGACGCCAAGGCTGAGCCAATCGCGAGCGACAATTGCCCCCTGAGGTCTTAGTTCGCGTAGACGACCTAGAGCCCCTCCCTCTGGGAGTGCCACGCCTCCAGCATCCAAGACGGGAGCAAAGAATGCGCTGAGCTTCGCAAGCAAGAATTCGCGGCTGGGTGTTGGAAGAGTGCAGTCAATTTCGACTTCGCCCTGTCGTTGGAGTTCGAATTCTTCGAAATCATTTTTTACAAACTGGTAACGCACCTTGGCACTGGTCGGGCCTGTGAATTGATCCTCGCCGACATCCACTCGTTGGATACGCAGCTCGATGTGGATCTGATTTGACTCAGGAATCGCGATTACCAATGGGCGAGGCTTGGCCGCGACAATGGCCCACCGAACCGAGCGAGCATGCACCATCAGCTGAGGTGGCAGCTCGGCCTGCAATATCCTGCCGTAGTTCATGAAGTACTTGTCGGTAAAGGTCTTCCCCGCCATGATCGTCTCGGCCATGTTGTTGAAGAACGAAACATGGAACCGCGCCTGCACATCCGCGGAAAGCGCGTCGTGAGGGCAGGCGAGCAACGCACCGAACTGCTCACGTCGACGGCTTGTGGCATTGGCGATGACGCTTGCTTCAGTGCTTTCGAGTCCCTCCCAGCGAGGTGCGGCACCCTCGCGAACAATGGGTGCTAGGACGTCTCGAAAACTGTCCAGCGAATCTTGCGCTTGTTGCAATTCGGCGCGAATTTCATCGATGGCAGTTTCCACACGCTGCGCCATTTCCTCTTGGATCAGGCTAGCCGCCTTGACGCGTGCGCGTGAGTTCATCTGCTGTCTGGCATTCGGCTCCCTCGCACGGCGCCCCCCAATACGCCGGAGAAAATCGCTCCGCGCAGAAACACCAGTCACGTGAGTGTGAACTTTCGGCATCACTTCTGTCGTAAGCAATTTTACGCCTTGCATACTGATCTGCACTGGCGTGACGGCGCGAACCGTACCCACCGTAAGCATCGCCACGTTGACAGGTCCAATGACTGCTTGGCAGCGAGAATCAATGTCGCCGTTGTAAATCAGTTGCATGTCGGCTAGTTTCGGGTTGGCTACCAACTCGAAGTCGATTTCTCCATTCGTTTCTGCCGTGCCTCGCACGTTCGCGGTTCTGTCACTCCCCAGCAAGCGACTACTTGTCACCGAGACACGATCCGAGACTGGTAGTGTCTGTTGAACTTCCCCAGACAGGTAATCGATTATGCGCTCCAACAGCGCCTTGCGAACTAGTATCTGCGCATTCGCTTTCGACAGCAGCTGCCTAACCTGCGCTGTTTCATTAGTGAGTTGCCCAGTCTGCTCGAACCATCCCAGGGTGTGCCCTAATTTCGCCGCGTTGGCGTCGTTAGGTTCCTTCGCCAAGGTGGTCAATTGCACTCTTGCAGTTTCAACGTGTTGGAGAAATTCGCTTTCCAGCGCGGGCTGCGTGAAAGTCACTGCCGCGTCTAGGTGTGCGTCAATACATTCTCGCAACTTGGCAAAGAAGGGATACTCCAAACCCTTGCGATTGGAATACAGCCAGCGGCGCACTACCGCCAACTCGGAAGCATCCGTCTGGCTTACTGGGCCCAGATTGCTTGAGAGCAAATGCCAACGCAAGTGCTTTTTCCAAGCGGCTGCATACTCTTCGCCGTGAGATTCCAATTCCGCTTCCACTTTGATAGTCTCAGCGGCAAGCGCCTCGCGAGTGGATTCAAACCACTCCGGGTCAGGGGCTTGGAAACGCAGCTCCGCACCTTCAAAAAGCGCTAGGGCCTCAGCGACTCGGGCAGGGTACGATTCCCCTGCAACCACCGCACTACTGGCAAGCAGCAGCGGTATCGTGGACAGTAGCGAGTGAATCATCTTGGTGCGTAACATGGCGAATCTTCATAACACTCGCTCAGTGTGTTTTCTGGAGAAAACATTACTGGCGTTCCGAAAATACAGCTAAACGACTAGTTGCAATGCTAGGCTGTTTAAAAATCCTGCTAGCTTCTTACCTATTGAAACGAATCGGACCAAAGCAACGCATTCATTCACCCCGACTCCCAGTAGTTCTCCAATGACTCAACGCCAAGCCACGAACTGGATAATCGTAGGACTCGTAACGGTTATGACTTTCGAGTCCCTCCAGGCGGCACCTTCCGTATTGACGGGACGCTGGGGAGACACACGGCTACCTGCCCAGTTAGTTGCAGACTACGAAACGAAAAAAACCAAGGCCTTGGTAGTTGTCGCCTTTTCTACCATTTGCCCCCTCGCAAAACGGCTGGTACCTGCACTGAATGAAATGCAAAAAAAGCACTTCGACGACGACATCCAGTTCATCGCCCTGTTTCCTAATGGCATGGACAATATCAGCGCTATTGCGGAGTACGCCGTTGATGTTGAACTTGCGTTTCCTGTTTTCCAGGATGATCCCGACTCGCCTTGGCACGTTGAGTTGGGGCTCACCATGACGCCGGGAGTTGTAGTACTCGATACCCGTGGGGGCTTTAAACCCAAACAGGTTGTTTACCGTGGCCAAGTCAATGGGCAGTGGTTTGGAGGGGGAGCCAATAACCAAAAACAGAATTATTTAGCAGATGCTCTGGCGAGTTTCTTGCGCGGAGAGCAGCCCAAAATTGCTGAGACAGCGGCCTCCGGATGCGCGATCGCCAAAGACTCACCCCGTGACTTGAGCGTCTACGAGGGTGTTACCTTCTACAAGGACATTTTACCGCTGCTACAGCAGAATTGCCAAAGTTGCCATCGAGCGGGCGAACCAGGAGCAGAGCTTTTCGCAGCGTTTGACTCATACGAGGCAGTCGCTTCGATGGCTGGCGTAATGCTCAGCCGCATCGAGAACCGGCTTATGCCACCTTGGCATGCGAGTACCGATCCCCACAACGGGCTCGGTGGATTTCAAGGCGATGTACGACTCACGGATTCTCAAATCGACCTGTTTCGCGCTTGGGTCGCACAAGACTGCCCACCGGGCAACCCCGAAGCTGCCCCGGCAAAACCCGATTGGCCTAGTGGCGATGATTGGCAGATAGGCACGCCGGAGTTCGTTTTTGAAATGCCTGAGCCCTACGTAGTTCCCAAGGATCGGCTCGACGAATATCAGTTCTACCGAGTAGAAGCCAACTTTCCTGAAGACCGTTACATCCAAGCCATCGAGATGCGCCCAGGAAACAAA
Organism: Bythopirellula sp.; assembly: GCA_965230685.1. Lineage (GTDB taxonomy): Bacteria > Planctomycetota > Planctomycetia > Pirellulales > Lacipirellulaceae > Bythopirellula. The sequence goes on along the minus strand of CBDDLO010000002.1, from coordinate 3,827,401 downwards.
TCGATTGTACATCACATGGGCGCGATCATTGGCCGAAGTTCGATTGAAACGCTCTCCGCCAACGAAGCGCTTCTCAAGTTGTACGGGCTGACGGGAGACAAGGTAAAGAAAATTGGCGATTATATTCCTGGCGACCCGTTCAACGCTCGGACTTATCCAGAGGGATTCGCGCTGAAGCTACCCGCGGGTCATGATCTTTTTTTTGAAATGCATTACACGCCCACCGGGCAGGAAGAAGCGCCGGATCTATCAAGAATGGGGATCGTCTGGGCGAATGAGAAACCCGAACACGTCATCGAAACTAAGGTATTCAACCGCAAAGACCTCCGCCTGCGACCACATACGCTCCACTATGAGAAAACTAGCTACTACCAGTTCACAACCGACGTGCTTATCCACGCGTTGGCACCGCACATGCACTACCGGGGAAAAGATTTTGTGCTCTACAAGGTTGAAAACCCCGGGACCGCCGATGAGCAACGAGAACTAATTCTGAAGATTCCCGCGTACGATTTCAACTGGCAGAGGACGTACGAGTTCGTCAATCCTTTGCGACTGAAAGCAGGCGAGGCGTTGTACTCAGTCGCTCACTTCGACAATTCGCACTACAACCCCAACAACTCTGATCCCGAGGCGTTTGTTCGGTTTGGCCTGCTATCCGACAAAGAAATGCTCAACATGCGAGCAAAGTTCGAGCGAACGAACTTCGACGGCCCATGAGAAGTTGACACTGACTCAAATTTTATGCGCTGAGCAGTGCTAAGCGTTCTCGCCTGATTCGTCTTCTGAGCTGCCGTCGGGTTCTTCCGCGGCGGCGTGGGATTCCTCTTCCACGACGACGGTCGGTGCCTTGCCATCGCCGCCCCTGCCAGTTACGTAGGCAGCCAACGCTGCCACACACATCCAGATCATGTCCCATTCAGTGCCACTTTTTTTCATGGCACTCTTGGAATAGCCACCAGCCAGTTCTGCACTCGGATCTATCTCAGGAATGGCGATTGCTGCTGGGGTCGTCGCCACGGCGTCGTCCGTATCAGAGTCTTCATCAGCTGCGTCACCCGCCGGGTCAATGTTCACTGCTACGGCGGCGGAGGTATCCTTGGCACTAGCTTCCATCACTCTTGCGTAGACCCAGCGGCCGCCAAGAATCGCTGAGAGTGTCAGAATGATCGCTAATGCCCCTCGAGCGACGCCACCAGTGTTGCCGGTTCTTGCCTTCAAGACACAGAAGCCTGTCACTAGCCCTACGAGGCAGACCATCCAGCCGTAGCTAGACTGAGTAAAGTGCTCCGCTGCCAACCAAGCCGCCGCGGAGGCAGCCGCACCGAATAAACCCGCCAAGAAGACTCGCATGACAAATATCTCCACTAGAAAAGTACTGCTTGACGATCGGGACGCTTTCTCAATCGCGAAACTCAAAGGGCACTGACCGTTGCGCTCTATTTCTTTGCCACGAGCAAGTCCATCACAACCCACTCTCGCAAACAATGAGACCGGGCAATTTACTATTTTGCCGGTCTCAAGTCGCTTAGCTCCATCATAATCGCCGAATTCAGAGTTCGTAAGTCCGAATCCGGATAATTTGGAGCGTGAATCCTAGGCGTTATCCCTTAAGCTGGGGTATTCGCGCACCGAGAATTGCTGCCTATCGCCGCCGAACTTAAAGAGTTTTAATGGAATCGGCCGGGATTAATGCCCAGTTGTCCCCTCCAGTACCAATGCCCGATGAATTCCTACGAAATCCAGGACTCGAAGTTTCCCGCAGGCTTCTTATGGGGAGCCGCGACATCAGCCTACCAGGTAGAAGGAGCGGTTAACTCAGGCGGCAGAGGGCCCAGTGTTTGGGATAGTTTCTGCGAGCGGGAGGGCGCAGTCCGTCATCGTGACACTGGCGAGTTCGCTTGTGATCACCTGAATCGTTTTGAAGAAGATATCACGCTGATGGAGCAGATTGGCCTGCGGGCGTATCGCTTCTCAATCTCGTGGCCAAGGATCTTGCCTCAAGGCCAGGGAAGTGTGAATGAACCGGGACTGGGCTTCTACGACGCAGTGGTCGATCGGCTTCTACAAGCAAACATCCAGCCGTGGGTCACACTCTTTCATTGGGATTATCCCCAATCGCTCTACGACGAAGGTGGCTGGCTCAACCCCGAAAGCCCAAGCTGGTTTGCCGATTACACACGCGTGGTGGTCGAACGACTGTCCGACCGCGTACAGCATTGGTTCACTATCAACGAGCCGCAGTGTTTCATTCGCTTCGGACATGGCGAAGCAACGAACGCCCCTGGAGTCAAATTGAGCATTGCAGATCAACTGACTGCTACGCACAACGTGCTGCTTTCCCACGGGCGTTGTGTGCAAACCATTCGCGAAGTCGCAAAGTCGAAGCCAATGGTCGGCTGGGCACCGGTCGCTGTGGTCAAGTCGCCCATCACCACAGAGCAGCCCGACATAGACGCAGCGATGCAGGCCATGCGCGCTGTGCCGAGCGACATGCTTTGGAACAATACCTGGTTTAACGACCCTGTTTTTTTTGGTACTTATCCCGACGAGGGCCTGCAGGCATTCGGCCCACACGTGCCAAAATTCTCCGCCAAAGACATGCAAACGATCAACCAACCCATTGATTTCCTTGGGTTAAATATTTACTCGGCCGACAGGACGGAAACAGATGGCTCCGGTGGGTGGCGCGAAGTTCCCCACCCACTCGGCGTACCTCGCACGAGCTTTGATTGGCCCGTGGTGGAAGATTGCCTCTACTGGGGCCTTCGTTTCCATGATGAACGATACGACACACCACTCCTTATCACTGAAAATGGAATGGCCAATGTCGATTGGGTCACGATTGATGGCCAGGTTCACGATCCGCAGCGCATTGACTACACCCATCGCCATTTACTCTGGCTGAGGCAAGCCATTGCCGAGGGCATCGACGTGCGAGGTTACTTCCACTGGTCGTTGCTCGATAATTTTGAGTGGGGAGAAGGCTACGGCAAGCGATTCGGGCTGGTGCACGTTGATTTTCATACCCAAAAACGCACACTTAAAGACTCAGCAAGCTGGTATCGCCGTGTGATCCAGTCCAATGGTGCAGTGCTGGATGAGAACGAGGCCAACTGACCAAATCGCGTAGCCCGTCCACAAATGCCGAAGCTTATTGCGACCCACACGCAAACCGTTTACCTTGACGGAAGCACCTCGCGAGCCCCCGTAGCTCAGGGGATAGAGCATTGGTTTCCTAAACCATGTGTCGCAGGTTCGAATCCTGCCGGGGGTGCTCCTACCTGCAAGGCTTTTCAATTCGTAACCAGAGGTAATTATGTGGATTCGGAAAACAGTCTCAATATCTTTTCTTGGGGCAGCTTGCATTGGGTTGCTTTTCATCCCAACTTCCAGGGCTGCAGAAAAGGAGGCCAAGCCTTTGCGAGTCTTGATCGTGGACGGGCAAAACAACCATGACTGGCGCACTACCACGCCCATCTTGCAACACTACCTCCGCCAATCCGGTCGTTTCACCGTCGAGGTTGCCACATCTCCGCCGGAGGGGGAAGACATGTCACACTTCCGCCCTCAATTTTCGGAATATGACGTGGTAATGAGCAACTTTAACGGGCAATATTGGGACGACGAAATCAAGAGCGACTTTGAAAAATACGTGCGCGGCGGTGGGGGGTTTGTCTCAGTCCATGCAGCGAACAATGCCTTCGCCAAGTGGCCCGAGTACAACGAAATCTGTGGACTTGGCGGCTGGTATGGACGCGACGCGAGTGCGGGCCCTTACGTCTACTACAAAGACGACAAGCTGGTAATAGACAACTCCGATGGTCGGTGCGGCAATCACGGGCCGCAGCATGAATATCCCGTACGACTTCGCGACAGCGAGCACCCAATCACGCGCGGTTTGCCGCCTGTGTGGATGCACGCGCAGGATGAGCTCTACGACAGCATGCGTGGCCCCGCCAAGAACATGCATATCCTCGCCACCGCGTACTCTTCCCCCGACAAAGCTGGCACCGACCGCGACGAACCGATGCTGATGGTACTGGAGTACGGCGACGGCCGAGTGTTTCACACTATGCTCGGTCACGCCGATTATTCGATGCATTGTGTCGGGTTTATTACGACACTCTTACGTGGCACTGAGTGGGCGGCTACCGGTGAAGTCACCCTCGACATCCCTGAAGATTTCCCCACCGCAAGTACCTCAAGCTCAAGAGAGTAGTGTGCTGAGGGCTGAAGTCAGTTTGAATTAGCCGGAAGCCAATAGCCAAAATGCAATCCTACCGCAAAGAGCTCTGGTTCAACGTCCCCGCGCGGATGGAGTTCGTCAACATTACTAGCGAAGTCGACGCCTGTTTGAGGGAAAGCGGCGTGCAAGAGGGACTTTGCCTCGTCAATGCGATGCATATCACGGCGAGCGTATTCATCAACGACAACGAGTCGGGACTGCACCGCGATTACAAGAGGTGGCTTGAGGAACTCGCTCCGTTCGACGCCTCGCCCGAGCGATACCACCACAACCGCACTGGCGAGGACAACGCCGACGCCCATCACAAGCGCCAAATAATGGGCCGCGAGGTGGTTGTCGCCATCACCGAAGCCCAACTCGATTTCGGGCCGTGGGAACAAATTTTCTACGGCGAATTCGATGGGAAAAGGAAAAAACGGGTTTTAGTGAAGATCATCGGGGACTAGGCAAGAATGCCGGCTTCAGCCGAGTTCAGCATTTTTTTAATTCTCGTGCAAGAAATCCCCTCTTCCCGCGACTATCCTTAGGGTCTAGCGATTACCAATGGGTGTCGGTACACGCCAAGTCGTTCGTGCGCTGCATCTCTGATACCTCTGCGGAGAATTTCTATGTCGATGATCTGTCGGGTAGCCCTATGCCTAGTTCCGTTCGTAGTTACCCTCTCATTTGCACACGCTGAGCAAAGTGTCGTGCGATACGACGACGGTGAGGGCGGGCAAATGTGGTATCGGCTCTACCTGCCTGATAGCTTTGATCCAAAGAAATCCTATCCATTAACCACATTCCTACATGGTAGCGACGGTTCGAACATTAAGCCCGTGGTGAACCCCGATCGCGACGTCGAGCGCGCACCGGCGGGATTGGTCGAGGCACTGACCAGTGGCCCCTACGAGAGTATTCTCATTGCACCTCAATTGGAAAGAGGTAACTGGCAAGTGATGGACAACGATCGGCTGATTAAGGAAGCCATTGAGAGTGTTCAGCAAACTTACGGAAGCGATACTAGTCGTCGGTATATGACGGGCCTATCGTTCGGTGGCTTTGGTACGTTCCACATGCTTCGCGAGTTCCCAAACTACTTTGCGGCAGGAGTGCCGATAGCCGGCTTTTATTCTCCGCCCTTTGAACCTGATGAGCCATTCCCCGACGACCCCTATAGTGACTACGCCCAAGATGTTGGAAATACACCCCTCTGGGCCTTCCACGGGACTGCCGATGGTGTCGTGCCTGTGGAAGCAACTCGCGCGGTGACTGATGCCTTATTTGCGGCTGAAGCAAATGTTAGGTACTCAGAAATGCCGTCCGAAGGCCATCCCATATGGGATCAAATTTACGATGTCGATCGTTTTCCTGCGACAGTCGTGTACAGCCTCGACGTGGATACAGCAGGAAAAACATTCCAGCTCTGGGTGAGTGCCGAAACACAGAAAACTCGCGGATTAGGCATCGTTCATGTCGATCTGGTCGGTGCGGACACGGTTACCAACGTTTTGCCCAAGATGGATTTTTCTTCCGCGACTGGCACTAGCCTGGGCTTTACCGAACAACGGAGCGGCGCTGATGAGTTCCCCATTTATGGGAGACAGAAGTTTCGGTCTGACGATGAGAACAATATCGAGGGGCTTGGCCAATTCTCCGGCACCCTTCCAGGCGCGGGAGCGGGCACCGGCGAAGTTCAGGCGACCTACGAGGCTCCCTTGTTGGTCGCCCAGGGTACTTTCACCGATCTGGATACTCTCGACTTCTCTTCCGAGTTTGTGCGTAGGAATGTCTCTGCGGTTAATGCGCTCATGATTCCCCAAGAGCCGGGCGGCGAATACGACTATGCGGTATCCTACACTCAGCTCTACCACGACGGCCAGCTCGTTAAGAGCCGGGGCAGTCATGGCGAACTCTATCCCTGGTTGTTTAGCCAACAATTGGTTCCTGAGCCGAATAGCTTGGTTGCAGTGGTGTGGCTGGTACTGCTGGGCATCTCGCGCACAGGTCGGGAATTGAGCGATTCCCGGAATGAAGACGCGAGCGGATAAAAGCCCTCTCTTTCCCAACCAAAGCTCTACCCGGGACGCTATTGTGGGCAGCTTGGCCCGTCCAGCAACTCAAACCACGCACAAAAAAAGCGGCCCCCTACCACTTTGGCAAGGAGCCGCTTCTGTTTCTACTTCACTTTGACGTAAGCTTTCTGTAGGGATTCAACCCTTCAGACTAGCCTGCGCAACCGCAGCTCGGCTCACAGCCACCGGCACAGCCAGCGTCGGCACAACCACAGCTCGGCTCGCAACCGCAAGCGTCTGCACATCCGCAGGACACTTCGCAGCAGCTGCTCTTGCAGCACTTACGAGCGGCACAGCGAGCACGCAACTTGGCCAGCAGGCCCATGCGGGGCTTGCAGCAGCAAGGCTCGCAGCAAGCGGGAGCGGCACAACCGCAGCTTGGCTCACAGCCACCGGCACAGCCAGCGTCGGCGCAACCACAGCTCGGCTCACAGCCACCAGCACATCCAGCGTCAGCACAGCCACAGCTGGGCTCGCAACCGCAAGCGTCTGCACATCCGCAGGACACTTCACAGCAGCTGCTCTTGCAGCACTTACGAGCGGCCATACGGGCACGCAACTTGGACAACAGACCACAGCGTGGCTTGCAGCAAGGGTCGCAGCACATCGGTGCGGCACAACTGCATCCAGCATCGGCGTAGCCACAGCTCGGCTCGCAGCCAGCGTCGGCACAGCCACAGCTGGGCTCACAGCCAAAAAACGCGCTGGCGCTGCTCGTACAGCTCAAAGCGATTGCGACGACAGCTGCCGACAAAAGAAGGTGATTTTTCATTGGGAAGGCTCCTAAAAGGGGGGGGAAACACTGTTGCCGATCAACCTGGTTGACGCCTCGCTCGCACTACTAGTTGGTGAGTGCCGACGCGATTTCAAAACGTCTCGGATCCTTGGTCGAGCGGCGAACGCTCCATTGGTTATGAATGCGTATCGACGCGCCTTGCCGAAAACCTTCACGTGTTTCAGAGAAATGCTAGCTCGCCTGCGAACCTCACTTCCACGTGTTTCGTTCGTAACGAATACTCCGATTGGCGAGTGTGCAGATCCCTAGAAAGCAAGCGGGTGAGAAGAGAAACAAGAACGAAATCGTGGCGAGGAAAGCTAACTACCTTCAAGTGGGAAGTCAGCAAGACAATCACTTGCCCGTGTCGTCTGCGTCGGGTTGTGACGGCTCTTCCAAATCTGACGAGTTCTGTGCCGCCGGTCCGGTGTCCTCGGAACTCTCGCTTTTGGATTCTCGTTGGAGAGTTTCTGAGGCAAGCGATTTTACTGGTGGAGCCGACGGGGTCGGGCTGACTTGCCAAGCAGTGAGCTGCTCGGTTGTTGAGACGAAAAGCAACGATTGGTCTTTCAAGGTCCCGGTCGCCACGCCAGTCAGCACCTCTCCGTATTCAAAACGATCGATAAGCTGCCCGGTCAAGTCTAACCAGTGCAGCGAACCATTGGCGGCGATGACCAACCAGCCCGCGTCGCCATTAGGGAGCCGTACACTCAGCACGCGCGGTACTTGCTCAACATACTCCCCTGGCGGCAAGGGATATTCCCATTGGGAAGTGTCCGATTGATCAAATCCAACAGCCCTGTACTGACCAACTTTGTCTACTGCCAATCCGCATTGATTCTGATGATCTGGTTGCGAAGCGAAGTGCATGAGCGCTTGGCCGTTAACGTAGCGCTCTAGCATCGACTTTCCGGAGGTGCTGAGCTGCGTCAGCGTGCCACGCGTACTTGTACACCAGATCGTACTCTCACCACCCGCGAGAGTGGGGCCCACACCAACTTGCAATACATGGTCGAGCCGGCGATTGGACCACAGTCTTCGGCCATCGAGCGTACCCCCCTGCACACCCAGTCCCCCCCAATAGCCTACATACATTACTGGCGTACCGGAGTTTGTAAGGTCATCGAATAGCACGTCCCCGATGCCCGAGTGGGGTTCGTCGGGAAATGACACTACTTGATTCCATTGCTCGTCGAACACGTAAACTTGCTGCCACCCCACTCCGCTGGCCAGGGTCCAACGGCCACCTTCGCCATCGCTTGCAGAGCGCAGGAAGCCATTCTTCGTCTCATCGTGTTCGGGCAATTCGTGGCGTCCGACCAATTTGCCAACGCTGTCCAGTTCGACGATGGCTCCTCCGCCATCAAAGACCAACAAGTGAAAATCATCGCCCTGCGCTTCCTTCACCACAAGTACTTGGCCAGGACGTTCGATCGTCTCGGGCGAACTTTTCCATAGTTGTTCGAGCACGAGGTTCTTGGGCAGTTGGCGTGGTGAGACCTCGGGCTTGGCAAGTTCCACTTCGACAATCGAGTCCTTGATCTCCGCCGCGTCGAGTGCTTGCTCATACTTGGCCAAGTAAGTCGCATGTTGCCTGCGGGCTACGGCAGCAAGGTCTTCGCCGTCGACGAGCTGTTGGATGGCCTCGATCAATGGCTCGGCACGTTGGTGAGCTCCGATCTGAAAGACCTGCAGGCGGCCCTCGCGATCCAGCAGCAGCAAAGTGGGAGTTTGTCGAACACTGAGGTCGTGGAATCCCGACGACTTGGGATCGCGCGCGATCGGCATTTGGCCGCCCCAGCTGGCAAGCGTTTTCTGCACTACTCCATTCGACAACGCACGGCTGTCGGTGCTTACAGCAAGGAATGACACGTCCTCCTCGCCCTCGAAGTGATTGTAAACAGCATTCAGCACCGGGGTCTGCACTCGGCAAGGGGGGCAATTGGTCGACCAAAAATCTAGAACCGCGACCTTCCCCTCAAGTGTCTTGGGAGTAATATCTTCCCCCACAAGCGATTTAAAAACAAACTGCCTGACGGGTTTCCCCAGATACTCGGGAGGCGCGACCGGGGGGGGTGGAATAAACCTCCGAACTCGTCGCGCACCCTCGGCTTTGGCGAGGGTGAATGTACCGGCCTGAATCTCGGGGTTGATCGTGACATTTTGAAAGTCAATCCACACTCCAAACTTTGAATATTGATCGTTTGCGTTGATTTGCTCGCGTTGGTTGTCAATCGGAAGTTCCATCCGCCGCAACGCGTAGTTCTCTTGGGAAACCCAAAGTACACGATTCCCCGCGGGGCTTGGTAGCTCCACCCGGTGGTATGATTTTCCGTCTAGCGAGGCCTCACTGAGCAGTCTTGCTTGCGATTCGCCAGTGAAAACCGTCTGCTCGTTTTCTTTCGTTAGCAGCATCGCCAGTTGCGGTAGCGAATTCTCTAGCGAGTTTTCCAGAATCGCTCCTCGCAGAGCGGGCTCAGGTATGAAATTCTCCGTCGACAATTGCAACGGAGCAATGGCTTCGTGGACTTGGTTTGAAATTTCGCTGGCAAGCGAGCGAACGATCGTGCCGTCGGAAACGACTTCAAAGCTTTCCTCCTGTGGGCTCGAAATATTCTTTTTGAGAGTCACATGCAGCCGGTTTGGACGTTGAAAGGCTACGGAGAGACGCGTAAAGGGTGTCGCCTGCTCGCTTCCAGAGGAACGCACGACCGCATTAAAAACAATCGAACCATTGTCGGTATACGATTCTGCTTCGCGGTAGGTGCTACGCATCTTCTGAAGTATCTCTTGAGCAGCAGGCCCAGATTCCGCTAGAGCAGAAGAGACTTGCTCGGCTTTGCCCGAAGGAGTCGAGTCTGCCGAGGGCTTGCCACACCCTGTGAAAAGCGAACTACTGAGAAGGAGCAGCAGACCGAAGTGAAGCCAATTGCCATTCGGGCAGGCATGAGAGAGATACAACAACAGCGAGAATCGGTTGGCCATGGTCCTACCAGTAAGAATCGAGCTAGACGCGGTCAGCGAACGAAAGGTAGCACTTGACCAAACCTACCAACACTGCGCCAATAAGACATTCCAAAATACCAGAACCCGAAAACCGAGCCTAGCCCGGCACCCAACACGTTGAGCATACCAATCTCCAGCCTTCTTTAAATAAGTAGTTCATTCCTAAAGCACTATTCCCCAACATATTAAGATTAGATTGATGTCCCATAGCACCACTTCGACCGACCCACTCGCGAACGCGCTCCAGCTGCCAGAAGTACAGCAGCTCGGTCCCAAAAATTCTGCCCCCATGTCTGTTGAGGAGATCGCAGATCAAGTCCAAGCCCAACTGGCCGAACCACTCGGTTTCCCACCGCTTGCGAAAGCGATTGTTCCAGGTGATCGAATCGCTGTAGCCGTAGCCCCTGGAATCCCGCAACAGGCAGCGGTGATTGACGGAACACTGAAGGCACTTATTGCTGCCAAGGCAGAAAGTTCGCTAATCACTATCTTGGTCACAGATTCGCCGGCTCAGGCGGAGGCGTTGGCAAGCGATCTCACTGAGTTGGGCCATCCACGAGTGCGTGTACAGGCCCATAACGCGAATAAGCCTAAGGAGCTGGCATTTCTTGGTGTCTCGACCACAGACAATGCCCTGCGACTGAATCGAGAACTTTGCGACGCCGACTTTGTGTTGCCTATTCTCCCGACGACTGGTTCGCAACATCCCTTGAGAAGATGCCCACAAGTCTTGGGACTTTTTCCCACGTTTTCCGATGAAGAAACAATTGAGCGTTTCTCGATGGCCAGCGCCAAGCAGTTTCCGGAGATCAGCGAAGCGTGCCAGTCGGAAATCGAGGATTGCCACCGACAACTTGGGGTCTTGCTTTGTTTGCACGTGGTACCGAGTTCTGGCAACAGGCTTGCATCCGTACTAGCAGGGGATCCGACGATTGTCGCCACACAAGCTCAAGCACAGTTCCAAGAAATCTGGCAGGTGGAGATCGTGTCACGCGGCGAACTGGTCATTGCGACGCTCTCTGGTTCCGCGGAACATCAGTCGTGGCAAGCAATTGGACGTGCCTTGACGGCAGCAGAGGCCGTTCTGGAACCGGGCGGAGCGATTGCGATTCACTCACAGATATCTGTGCCACCTCAACGTGCTCTGAGCCAATTGTTTGAAGGCGACGACTACGACCTAATCGAACGCGAAATCCTCAGAACTCTGGCCACCGACAACGGCGTAGCACTACTATTGTGCCGACGTTTGCGGAAAGGCCCGGTCTTTCTGATTAGCCAACTGCCTGCAGCAGTGGTCGAAGGCCTGGGAATCACTCCACTGGATAGCGATGATCAGCTGCAGCGCTTAATCGAGACGCACCGCCCCTGTGTCCTTTTGGAAGATGCTGACAAGCTGCTCCCTCTTGGTGCTAGTGTGGAGACTGAGGTGGCACGATGAGCAGCTTGGCCGGTTCGTTTTCCAGTGAGTACGACGCACTCACCAAAGGCTGTGGTTGCACGCCGCTAACTCGCTGGTCGACAGTGACGCTTACAGGCAGCGATCGGCACACTTTTCTCCACAACATGTGCAGTAACGATATCCGTCGTCTTAAGGTTGGCCAGGGATGTGAAGCCTTCTGCACCGACGTCAAAGGCAGGCTCGTCGCGCACATCGGTGTTCACGCGATGGAAGACCGACTCGAACTGTTGACAGTCCCCGACCAAGCGACACCTCTCACCTCGCATCTCGACCGGTACATTATTCGTGAGGACGTCCAACTACACGATCACACAGCACAGCGATGTTGGTGGCTAATTTCAGGAGGCAAGTCAAGAGATGTCCTCGCCAGCTTGGCCCGTGACAGTGCGGACTCGTTGCAAGAAGATTGGCAGAACATCACTTTGGATTTCAACGGCAAGAACTATGCTCTCGTGCGATGCGAGTTGCTATGGCCTGGTGGCTATTTGCTACAGTGCCAGAGTTCGGAACAAGCGACTCTCTTGGAATTGTTGGAGTCAGCTGGCGCGACAGAATGCACTCCTGCCAACAGTTCATGCTGCTCCGATGCAGTTACGTCCCTGCGTGTCGAGTCAGGATTCCCGCTATTAGGGATTGATTTTAGTGGAGAGAATCTACCCCAAGAAGTGGACCGTGACGTACAAGCAATTAATTTCAATAAGGGCTGCTACCTCGGCCAAGAAACGATAGCGAGGATCGATGCACTGGGGCACGTCAACCGAAAACTAGTGACAATCCAATTCACAGCAGAGACAGTGCCGCCCGTAGGTTCGGCGTTGCGGCACCTTGAGAAAGACGTTGGAAAAGTAACCAGCGCGTGCTGGTCACCGCGCACTCAGAGCCCGCTGGCTCTCGCGATGGTGCGACGGGGCTCGAACGCCATAGGCACGAAGCTTGAGAGCGACATTGGCAGTGCGATCATAGTGGCTTCTGGCGAAAACGCCTCCTAGCCATGCACCCCGGGAGAGTTTGCCACTTCAATTTCTCGAACTTGACTCACAAACGTTGTCAGCAGGTCTAATGCTGGGCTCATGTCAATTGGGGAAACTTGTCCTTCTATTTCGTACTGCCCTCTGACAAGGCAGTTATTCAATGCAACCAACTGCTTGGTCACAACACTCAGAAAACATCGCTGCTGGTCAGGTGAAAGCTCGTCTCGCACCATCTTAACTTGATACTCGTCTCGGTGACGATGCCAACGTACAAGTCGCCCCGCTTCGGCTTTGAACAACCGATCCTCGACAAACGCTCGTCGTAGTTGACCGGCGTGGTTGAAATGGTAGACCGGGTCTTGATCGAAGTAAAAACTCGCCGCTTGATTGGCACGAAAACCGGCAAAGACGATTGTATCTTGCTGACAGCAGCGTACCATGAGCTGCACTCTAGCATGATAGGCTGTCGCGTCGCGCAACAAGTCTTCGCGGTCTTGAGGTTCGCGGGACATGGGATTCACAAGGGGAGTTCTCTCGGCAGTGAAGTCGAGTTCAGTCTACCCCTTTTCACGCTCGAGCGCAGCCTGACATGAAGAGACTTGGCTGATTCGGTGAATATCTTCACGAATCTCAAAGAAGGCGGCCACGATTTCTGGGTCCCATTGAGTGCCGGCACCACTGCGGAATATGGAGTCTATTTTTTCGTCGGGCATCCCCCGACGATAGGGGCGGTCACTCGACATCGCGTCGAAGGAATCAGCTACCGCCATGATGCGAGCCATCCGAGGTGTCTCTGTTTCCTTGAGTCCATGCGGGTAGCCAGTGCCGTCCCACGCTTCGTGGTGGTGCAGGACGATGGGAAGTACCTTGTCGAGTTGACGAACTCCCTTCAAAATTTCGTAGCCGAGCTGCGGGTGCAGTTTAATTTGTTCGTATTCTTCGTCGGATAATTTTCCAGGTTTGTTCAGCACTTGGTCGTCGATACCAATTTTGCCGATGTCGTGTAGCAACCCTGCAAGGTAAATTGTGTCGCAGTCGGTTTTGCTCAAGCCTAGTCTTTCGGCCAGTGCCAGAGAAAGATAAGCGACTCTATTGCTATGTCCAGAGGTGTATCGGTCTTTGGCGTCGATTGCCGAGGTCAGCGCTTGAACGGAGCTTGCAAAGAGTTGTGACTGTTCTCGATAGAGATCCAGATTGCTACTGTGAATACCAAGAATAGTACCCACGCTGCTGAGCAACTGAATTTCGACAGAACCAAACTCGCAAACTCCCGCCTTCGCATCTCCACTATGGTTCATGGCCACCAACCATCCGCGCGGTTGACGGCAACCTTCGATTGGCACACAAACAAGTTCCCGGACGGTGGGACAGTGCCACGTCGGCAAAGTGGTCTCCGCCCGATTAAGCAACACGGGTTCGCGAAGTGCGTTCATGCCGAAGCGCCGCAACAGCTCACAAAGCTCTTCTTTATTGATGGGGCTTTCTCCCACCGAGAGATATTCCCATTCCGCAAGGTTCTCACGAGTTAGTTCTCCGGCAGTGTTTTCTCGCAATACAATAGCCAAACACTGCGCGGGTACTGCGCCGGATAGCCAACTCAGTGAGCTCTGCCAAAGTTCATCGGCACTTTCCGAGAGATGCAACTCACCGGTTAGTCGATGAAGTAGATCCAGCTCGGCGTAGATGTCTTCCGTGTGGGCATTCGCCTCGACGACTTCGCGCTCGAGGCGAGACAGCTGGAGGCCCTGAGAAAGATTCTCCATAACGGTCTCGGCCAACCGCTGAAGAACGCAGGCCGGCCAAACCGTTCTCCCTTCGGACCAACGCAGCGCGCGTCCGACATCCACACCAAAGACTTTAGCAGCTGCAGCCATCTCCTCGGTTCGGGCAACTTGTTGATTGACAAAAACCCCGACCGCGACCAAGTTGGCACCAAACCCTAGAGTTCGCAGAGGGATTGCCAGCATCGTGAGCGGCGCTTCTTCTTCAATGATCGTTGGTTCACCGCGGCGACTAACTTCGCCCAGCAGTTCAATGCGCTCGTAGAAATCACAACTCAAACCTGCGTGGTCCGAGTACACCAGATTGCCCGACTGGACATCCACCAAGGCGAAAGGCTCAGCAAAGGCTTGGGTCAACGCTGCCAGAGCATCCTCGAAGCCGCTCAACATCGCGGAGCTCGAACTGCGGTAGGACTCGCCAATTGGAGAACGGGCCGGAGTGTCGAGCGAAACGTTCATCGGGATTACTCTGCCCTAGAATGCTTACGGATTCCCGATACGGTATGAATCGGGACGATCGCATGATCGCAATATAAACATAGGGGGTGGTCCCGCACTGCGGAGACAGATGCCCACTACTTTGCAGCGGCACAGCTAGAGGTGGTGCAACTAGCTGGATTGTAGCGGTTGTGCTACGTCGCAGAGGTAAAGCAAGAGGCGTCTTAGCTGGGGTCGCCCTGTTCAGCACGGCGTTGACGATACCGTCGACTAGCCCGTTTGAGCGTGGCCCGGTCTTCCTCGGAGAGCTGCTCGAAGCTAGTATTACGCAGTTGCATCAAGATCGCATCGACGCGTTGATCCTCGAAGGCTTCTCGTTCGCGACGTTTTCTGTCGAGCGCTTCTTGTTGCTTGTCTTGCAAGTGCTCGACCAGAACGGCTTCCCGATCTTCGTCGTCCCACTCCTGTAGCAGCCATTCTTCATCGTCGGAATCCAATTCATCTATTGCTAATCCCACATCGTAACGCCGTGTGTTGGTATAGCGGTAACCACTAAAAAGCAAAAAAACGGAAATGGCTGAAAGAGGAAACCAAGTGGGGATGGGGCCCGTGGAATAGCTTTCGGGAATAAACAGTGCCAGCAGCGCGGCGAAGACGGCCGCCCCCAGAGCAATTCGCGACGTCGCGCTGCTTGCGGTTGATCGGCCCACCATAGGCCACAAAATGCCGCGTAGCAGATCCGCGCCATCGCAAGGGTCGATCGGCAGCAA
Organism: Bythopirellula sp.; assembly: GCA_965230685.1. Taxonomy (GTDB): domain Bacteria; phylum Planctomycetota; class Planctomycetia; order Pirellulales; family Lacipirellulaceae; genus Bythopirellula. Next base: position 3,811,898 of record CBDDLO010000002.1, on the reverse strand, counting down.
GCAAACCAAGAGGAGACACCAATTGATCCAGACAGTGAGCTGTCCGATGGTTCGAAGTGTCTCCATCGACGACTCGAGGTGTGGCCCAGAAATCCGTGGCGAACAGGGACTCGTCAACAACCGCAAGACCTCGTGATCTCCGCTCAATGCCAAGCCGCAGCCAGCTGCGACAAGCAGCACCAAATAAGTCATTGGTCCCGCTAACGCCGTGACCAGGTGCGCCGGCGGATCGACGGGCAGATGCAGCTTGGAGAGGCCTCCGACTGGACTAATCACCAGGGCCGAGACATGACCTCCAACCCGTGTGGCGGTGAGTGCCCGCGCGAGTTCGTGCAGTGCAGCACTGATCAAGAAAATAGTTAACGCCCACATCGCTTTGGTCGGGTCCACCAACTGCGATTTCACCGCTAGCAAAACCGTTAAGGCAGTGAGTGGCCAAAGAATATGTACGCGCAGCTCAACCCCGCCGGGTCGGCCTACACACAGACTCCAATTGTCTACCGAGTGGTTGATCATACCAACTCGACTCCGTCCACAAATCCAGCTGAAGAGTTGCGGTTTCACCCCCATTATGAAACCCCGGCCTGTTACTTTATCCTAGCAGGGTGCTCCCAGAGCGGCAAACCGCGTTTTTTTCCTCCTAGTTTTTCGCCTGTTCCGAATTGCCGTTCGATACGGTTGCGGCGAGAATAAGAGAGTTTCTAAGCCCAGCGCAATAGACGCTACACGAGGTCAACGGTGTGGCCTACCGCGATTCACTTCCCTAATGCGAACTTAACTGGTCATGACTAGAGATGCTCAAATCGTCTTTCGTGGAGCACGTTTTCACGTCCTCGAGCACAAGGGCATCGATGATGGCAGTTCTGAGCCGCTACTACGACACACCGTCCAGCACCCAGGAGCCGTAGCAATAGTGCCGCTATTGGAGGGTGATAGGGTATGTCTGATCCGCAACCATCGGATCGCCGTGGGCAAGTCGCTTATTGAACTGCCCGCCGGAACCCTTGAGCCTCTGGAAGCAGCTCAGCAAACAGCTGAGCGTGAGCTGCGAGAAGAAACCGGGTATAGAGCCACCCGTTGGAGGGAGATGCCGAGCTTTTTCATGTCCCCTGGAATCCTCAACGAGCGCATGTACCTGTTCGTTGCTGACGGCCTCGTTGCTGGTCCGCCCGCTCGCGAAGCAGGTGAGGAAATCGACAATTACATTGTCTCCTGGAGCGAGGCCGTTGCCATGGCCCAGAGCGGAGAGATCGAAGACGCCAAATCGCTCGTCGGGATTCTATTGTGGGAGAGATTGCGCAATACTTTGTGAGGCTTCAAATGCCCTGCAAACCAACAGTGATTAGGAAATTGCCGCTGCTTTCTCGATATTGCTGGACATCAAGTGGCCTTCATTCCACAATGATTGACAGTACGGAACGGGTAACCTACTTCGTTTCCTCGTCTTGTCGATGAGAGCAGAGGAGCACTGGTGATGCGAATAGTCTTGGGCGATTGCCTTGGCATCATGCTGTTGGTGATACTGCACTCATCGACCATGTCCCGTGCCCAGGAACCGGTTGCGAACGCCCCAGGCACTGGTCAAGGACAGGGACAACCCCAAACTAGTCTCGTTGGCGGGCCACAAGGTCTTGGCTCAAGTAGTGGGGCCGCGGGTGGTGCCGCGTCAGCAGATTTCGATTCGCTGATTGACTTGATCACCTCGACCGTAGATGCCGACACATGGATGGAAAACGGTACCGGCCAAGGCGAAGTACAGCCGTTTCCCAACGGTGTCTACGCCGATGCAAAAGGGACTTTGCGATTTAAGCAAGTCTCAGAATCTTTGGAAGTGGGCTATCAGCCTCCGACAGAGCTTGCCACCGCGGCCTCGGAAGTAAGACAAACATCAAGGCTACGCTTTATTTCTTTGCCAAGGCTAGAAGCAACAATCCAATCCAGGCAGCGGCTGCAGCAACCACTCAGCGAGGCAATGCTTACACTCGCCGGTTTGCAGCGCGTCGAGCATGTGTTTGTCGTTCCCGCGAAGGGTTCAGAGCCAGGGGACTTGGTGCTAGCCGGCCCCGCGGGAGATTGGCGAGTCCAGACCGACGGCAAGATTGTTGCACTGGAAACAGGACAGCCTGTCGTGAGATTGGACGATTTGCTAACGCTATGGCGGAGGCACCTGGAACGGAACGGAGCAGCGTTCGGCGTCTCGATCAACCCGCGACAAGCGAACTTAGCTAACGTGCAAGAATATGTGCGTGCGAGTAATACCCAGCCCTTGGAGTTCGGTGAACGGGACAATTGGCTAACCGGGCTTCAACAAGAGCTCGGCCAGCAGGACGTCGAATTCTTCGGTATCGAGCCCGATTCGCATGTCGCTCGAGTGCTACTCGTGGCCGACTACCACATGAAACTCATCGGCATGGGCCTAGCTGAAGGAGTCGAGGGAGTTGAGAGTTACCTCAGCACGGTCTCCCTCGGCGCCGACGGCAGCGTCCCGCCGATGACCGTACTACGGTGGTGGTTCGCCATGCAGTACCACCCGATCCAAGGAAATTTGGAGCGCACTTCATTTCATCTCCAAGGCCCTGGAGCGAAAGTACTCAGCGAGAACGAGTGGCTTGCAGCGCGCGGTCGGCGCATTCACACTGGGGCCTCTGAGCAGCTCAATCGCCGATTCGCTTCGTCATTTAGCGATTCCTTCGGCGCGATTTGCCAAAAGCACCCACTCTACACAGAACTGCGCAACGTGTTTGATCTCTCGCTCGTGCTGGCGCTTTTCGAGCACGAGGGCTTAGTTGAGCGCGCCGGTTGGCAACCCACATCGTTTGCCAACGCAGCCTTGCTGCCCCTGCCGCCCGTTCGATTACCATCCACCGTAGAAACTGTCATCAACCACCGAGTCATTCGGCGGAAGCATATAATTGCCGGAGTAAGTGGTGGCGTATGGATCGATGCACGAAAGACGCTGAAGGTGGAAGAGGCTAGAATCGAGGCAGCGAAACCCAAAGCAGTACCATCGTCAGCTATCAATGATGCAGTTTGGTGGTGGGATTAAAAAGTCAGTTCAGATCGCCAGCCACAACGATTTCCCATAACAGCCAATCCATGAGCGGTGACTGGGATTGCAGTGACTGTCTGGGCAGACGCAACTAACTGCCCTGCGCTCCCAACAACCACGCTAACACGCCCTTCTGCGCGTGCATTCGGTTGCCAGCTTGTTCGACAACAATGCTATTCGGGCTGTCCAATACCGCGTCGCTCACCTCTTCGCCGCGCCGAGCTGGCAGGCAGTGCATGAAATAGGCATCTTTGGGAGCCGACGCCATGAGGTTCTCATTCACTTGATAGTCCGCGAAATCCTGCTTGCGCTTTGCCTGCTCTTTCTCCTGTCCCATGCTTGCCCAGACGTCAGTGTAGACAGCCGAAGCATCAGCAACCGCTTCGTGCGCATCACGCGTCACCGTCATTTGCAATTCAGGGCACTGGTTTTCCAGCTGTTCGCGAAATTCCGGCGCAAAGTCGTATCCCTCTGGCGAGGCTAGCGCAAAATGGACACCTAGCTTTGCACAAGCCACGGCCAAACTGCGAGCCACGTTGTTGGCGTCGCCAATCCAGGCAAGTTTGGCTTCATTGAGAGAGGACACATTTTCCTTAAGTGTGAAAAGATCGGCCAATGCTTGGCAGGGATGCGCGACGTCGGTCAATCCATTGATTATCGCGCAAGTGGCATGCTCGGCCACCTGCACAACGGTTTCGTGTTGCTTGGAGCGCATGACTATCACGTCGACAAATTGGCAGAGTACTTTGGTAAAATCATCGATGCGTTCTCGTTTACCAAAGCCAACGTCTTCGCCGAGCATCATACTTGTTCCACCCAAGTGGGCCATGCCGGCCTGAAAACTCACCCGCGTGCGCAGAGAGGGCTTTTCAAATAACATCGCCATCACACGACCAGGCAAGAGCGGTTCGCGGATGCCTCGTTGGAACTTCGTTTTAATGTCGGAAGTCAGCGCAAAGATGCGGAGGATCTCTTCGCGAGATACGTCATCGAGAGTGATAAGGTTTCGCATTGGGGCCTATCCTCTAGGAAAGCTCTTTGGCATAGTCACGAATTGCTGAGGTGAGAATCTCGCAGCCCGATGCGAGTTCGTCATTAGTCAACGTGAGCGCCGGCAGTAGGCGAACCACCTTTCCTTGTGTGCAATTGATTAGCAGACCCTTTTCCAAGCAACTTTGTACCAGCGGCGTAGCGTCGACGCTCAGTTCCAACCCGATCATCAGCCCACTGATCCTCAGTTCGCTAACGAAGGAAAGTTCCTCGACCAGGGGACTCAGCCGTGCACGAAAAGCTTCTGCCAATACGTCGGCACGTTCGAGCAGGTTGTCTCTTTCTATCATTTCGATTGCCGCTATGCCGGCACGTGCAGCAATCGGGTTCCCTCCAAAGGTCGCAGCGTGCATGCCGGGGCGGAGGCTGGGTGCGACTTCCGCGCGCGCAAGCATTGCCCCGCCAGCAATTCCACCGCAAAGACTTTTTGCCAGCGTCATCACATCGGGCTCCACACCGAAATGCTGATGTGCGAACCACTTGCCCGTGCGCCCGCAGCCGGCTTGCACTTCGTCAAAGATCAGCACTAGTTCGTAGTCGTCGGCGAGCTGGCGTAGGCCCTGCAAAAACCCCTCCGGCGGCAGGCGGATACCACCCTCACCCTGAATCGGTTCGACCATGATTGCTGCGGTCTCGTCGTCGATTTTGCTCCGCACTGACTCGAGATCGCCAAAAGGAGCGTAAACAAAGCCCGGCACCATCGGGCCAATGTCTTCGTGATACTTAGGCTGAGCCGTTGCGGTAACTGCCGCGTAAGTGCGGCCGTGGAATCCGCCCTCAAACGTGATGATCTTGTACTTGCTCGCGGGAGTGTGTAACCGTGCTAGTTTGATGGCGGCTTCGTTTGCCTCGGCACCGGAGTTGCAGAAAAAGGCCTGGCCACCGAAGCTTCGTTCGCTAAGCAGCTTAGCCCATTGGCCTTGTGCTTCCATGTACCAAGTATTGGGCACATGGACGAGTTTGGCGACCTGGTCCTGGACGGCCTCAACAATCGGCGCTGGACAATGTCCCAGTAGATTACAGCCCCAACCGGGAAAAAAGTCGAGATAGCAATTCCCCTGGTCATCCCAAACCTGTGAACCCTCGCCACGTACCAACGCGACGGGAAATCGCCCGTAATTAGGAATTACGTATTGGTTGAAGAGCGCCCCGGTGGTGGGCGACATCGTCGTTTTCTCAGCAGTGGTCACAAACGGGCTCCGGGTTGGTTCCGACTAGCAATTGCCTGCTAATCATTCGACTACAGACGCTAATACCTCAGCCAGGTTCACCGACGATCTCGGTCCCCACGCCGCGGTTCGTGTAAATCTCCAATAGTAAGGAGTGCCGCAACCGGCCGTCGATAATGTGAATTTTACCGACACCTTTGCTGAGTGTCTCCAGGCAGGCTTCGACTTTGGGGATCATGCCCGACTCGATGCTGCCATCGGCAATCAACTGGCGGGCGTCCTTGGCAGTCAGGGAGTGGATCAATGAATCTGGGTCTTGCTTGTCGCGGCGTACGCCGTTGATGTCACTGAGAAAAACGAGCTTTTCCGCTCCGACCGCTGTGGCCACGGCAGTCGCGGCTGTGTCCGCATTGACGTTGAGCCTTTCTCCATGATCAGTTTCGCACATCGACGGAATCACGGGCACTTGACCTGCGTAGGTGAGATTATCCAACGTTTCGCGATCCACCCGGGTGACCTGCCCCACGGAACCAAGATCAACGGGCTGTCCCTCTTCATCAGACAATTGCAGTTTCTCACCGAACAACACATTGTTGTTCATCCCCGAAAAGTTCAGCGGCATCGCCCGTCCGCCGAGTTCTTCGATGCGCGAGGCGATGTGTTCGTTGACTTCGCCAGCCAGCACACGCTCGACAAGAGCCAGCGTGGCGTCGTCAGTGAACCGACGCCCTTGAATGAATCGCGGTTCAATGTTCGCTTCGTTCATGGCCCGACTAATCGCCGCCCCCCCGCCATGTACGACGATAGGTTTCATGCCGACCGTTTCCATGAACACGATGTCGATCAGCAGATGACGCAGTGCCTCGGCGTCTTCCATCACGCTGCCACCGAGCTTGATCACGGTGATCTTGTCACGAAACTGACGGATCCACCCCATCGCTTCGATCAGCACATCGGCTTTTTGGATCGCGTCTTGCAAGGGAGGTCTTCGTCTCAATAGGAGATTAAGGATTAGGACGGAAAAGTCATTTTAGAGGCGACAAGGTTCCGGCGGAAGAGCTGCTTAGTTTACCTCACAAGAGCGTACTCCGCTGAGGACTTGGCAGGCTGCCTTCAATTGGCGAAGATGGGGAATTCTGTTTGCTTCTTTCTCGGTTGACTATTGCTATGCCCCCTCTCCCCGTCCGCCCCGCGATGGCCGTCGTCCTTGCCGCTGGCAAGGGTACGCGCATGAAGTCGGCACTGCCCAAAGTACTGGTTCCCGTTTGTGGGAGGCCAATGGTTCGGTATGTGACCGACGCTTTGCGTGAGGCGGGGGTTCAGCGCACCGTTGTGGTGGTGGGGTACGAAGCAGACAAAGTGCGGGCCGAATTAAGCGGCGAGGCTGGCGTCGAGTTTGCTGAGCAACATGAACAGTTAGGAACTGGCCACGCTGTGATGATGTGCCGCGAGCAATTAGCCGAACATAAGGGACCCGTACTGGTTATCGCCGGGGACCAGTGCATGGTACAGGTCCGGTCCGTGCGAAAGCTGTTCGATATCTTCCGTGAAGAGCAGCCGGCGTGCTTGCTGGGCACGGTTGATAAGCCTGACCCAACGGGATACGGGCGTATCGTTCGAGACGACAAGGACAACTTCGCAGAGATCGTCGAGGAAAAAGACGCAACCGACCAACAACGCTCGCTTAGCGAAGTGAACGTGAGCACCTATGTATTTGAAGCAAGCGAACTCTTGTCGGCGCTTGATGGGCTTTCCTCAGACAACGCCCAGCAAGAGTACTACCTGACCGATTGTCCCGCTCTGTTGTTGGCCGCCGGTAAGAAGGTAAGTGCCCACAAAGTACTGGAACCTTGCGAAGCGATGAGTATCAATAATGTTCAAGAGTTGGCCTTGGTAGAAGGTGAAATGCAACGAATGAAACATGACGGAGCAAATTGATGGCTGACTTGATGCTCTTTACCGGCAACGCCAACCCCGTACTTGGTCGTGCGATTGCCAACTACTTGGGCGTTGACCTCGGCAAAATTGCCCTGAGCGCGTTCCCTGACGGCGAAACTTCTTGCAAAATTCTCGAAGACATTCGTGGCCGTGACGTCTATCTCATCCAGCCTACCTGCCCGCCGGCGAATGAGCATCTCATGGAGCTGTTGGTGATGATCGACAGCTGCAAACGGGCCAGTGCCGAGCGTGTGACCGCCGTTATTCCCTACTTCGGCTATGCCCGTCAGGATCGCAAAGACGAAGGCCGTGTACCGATCACCGCGAAGCTCGTAGCCAATTTGATCACGCGCGCCGGAGCCGACCGTGTGCTGGCGATGGATTTGCACGCCGCTCAAATCCAGGGATTTTTCGATGTGCCGGTGGACCATCTCTATGCGGCTCCGGTACTGAACGAACACTTTCTCAAGCAAAATTTCGATCCCGAAGAGTTGGTCATCGCCAGCCCAGATGAGGGCAGTATCAAGCGTGCGTTAGGGCACGTTAAGCGGCTGGGCGGCACCCTCGCCATCGTTGACAAGCGACGCACCAGCGCTGAGACGACTGTCCAGGAAAATGTCATCGGCGGGCCGGTCGAGGGCAAGATTGTGCTGATGTTCGACGACATGATCAGCACAGCTGGCTCGATCTGCGGAGCCGCCAAAGTTCTCCACGACCAGGGTGCCCGCGAGATTCACGTCGCCACCACGCACGCCGTGCTCTGCGGGCCCGCCGTAGAACGGCTGCAATCGGCAAAATTGGCTAGCCTGGTATGCACCGACTCGATCCCTCTGGAACCTTCACAGGTCCTGCCACAGACAGAGGTACTCACAATTGCCCCGCTGCTGGGCGAGGCGATCAAACGCATTCACCGCAATGAGTCGGTGAGCCGGTTGTTTCGGTGATTCTTGGGGTTGAAATCCCCACAAATTCAGCGACAATCAGGAATTCGCTAGTAGTTGTAGCCCCTGAGCCCAATCGTAGGGTGAGTCCTTCTCGGACCCGCCCTGGCCGTTGGTCGGGGTATCGTTGGCACATGAGGTCCAAATCAGAATGTCGGAAGTCATTGAAGTTTCAAAACGCGAAACACTCGGAAAGCTGAACAGCCGTCGGCTCCGAGCCGAGGGCATTGTTCCCGCGGTCCTTTACGGTCATGGCGAAGGCTCGGTGAGCTTATCCCTCGCTGCCGATCAGCTGCGTACTACACTGCGTCATGGTGCTCAAGTGGTCGACCTGAAGGGTGCCGCCAAGGGGCAGGCCCTGCTCCAAGATATTCAGTGGGACACGTTCCAACAGCACATTTTGCATGTCGATCTTCTGCGGGTCGACGCTAAGGAACTCGTCAAAGTCGAAGTGCCAGTGGTACTTCGGGGCGAGGCCCCCGGCGAGGACGAAGGCGGCATCTTGGAGCACTTGCGGCACGAAATCGAAATTGAAACGTCGGTTGCAAGTATCCCAGAACAGCTACATGTATCGATTAACGATTTGCATCTTGGTGGCACGCTGCGGGCTTCCGATATTGAAGACATGCCCGCGGGAGCGACTTTTGTCGGCAGCGATGAATTGGTGATCGTCAACTGCGTTCAGCCGACAGCCGAACCGGAAGCAGATGAAGAAGCTGTCTCGACTGACGGCGCAGAGCCCGAAGTGATTGGCGAAAAGGCTGATGAAGAGGAGGGCGACGCGGAATAGGCTGGCTGGCATTTGGCTTTGGCAGCTATTGAATGTTTCGCCCAGCAGAACGGATGAAACTCGTCGTCGGCTTAGGGAATCCTGGCGGTAAGTATGATCGAACAAGACACAACATAGGCTTCGAGGTGATCGCGCAGTTAGCGCGACGGCATCTCGCGGAGGCGAGCAGGAAGAAGTTTGATGGCGAACTGCAAGAGTGTTCCATCCACGGGAATCGAACGCTGTTGCTCCGCCCGCACACATTTATGAACCTGAGTGGTCGAAGTGTGAGGCAGGCCATTGATTTTTATAAAATTGAAACAGAAGATTTGTTGTTAGTCTGCGACGACTTTCATCTTGAGTTCGGAACCCTGAGATTGAGAGCTCGCGGCACTGACGGCGGACAAAAAGGTTTGGCAGACACAATCCAACAACTGGGCACTAACGAGTTTGCCCGGCTGCGAGTAGGAATCGGCCCCGTGCCGGACCGTTGGAATGCGGCAGATTTCGTGCTCGGCAAGTTTTACACAGAAGAAATAAAAGCCCTGCCGGCTGAATTGACCAGAATTTGCGAAGCTATCGAAACCTGGGTCAGCGAAGGCAGCACTGCTGCGATGAACAAGTTTAACGGCTCAGCGGCCAGTCCCTAGTCGAATACATACCACCGTCCATTTCACAATTGCGGTCTTGAGACATCTTTTTTGGGAGTTTAGATTTTGGCAGAAAAAAAGGCAGTTTACGAAGGCTTGTTCATTTTTGACGCCAATCGATTGGCGCGTGATCGCGAGGGCCTCCCCCGAGAAGTAACCGAGCTGATCGAGGCCGTAGATGGTGATATCGAAGTCAGCCGCCTCTGGGAAGAACGGCGACTCGCCTATCCCATTAGGGGCCAACGCAAAGGTGCCTACTGGATCACCTACTTCCGCCTGCCAACTGGTAAAGTGTCAGAGCTGACGCGAAGTTGTGAACTGAATGAAGGAATCCTTCGGCAGCTTTTCGTCCGCTTGCCCGATGCACTGGTTGACGCGATTCTAGACCACGCCAAGGGAACGGCCGCTGAAGAGCCGGAACCCGAAGCGGAAACTGCAACAACCGCAGCTGTTGAAGAAGTGGCAGCAAGCTAGGTATCAGGGCACAGGAGTTTGCCCTGAGATAAGGAATGCTCATATCGAGGGAGAACCATTAGCATGGCAAGTTACAACCGCGTAGTGTTGATGGGCAATCTCACTCGCGATCCCGAACTCCGATACATCTCAAGTGGCACGGCGGTCTCAGAAATTGGCCTAGCGGTGAACGATCGGGTGAAGAAGAACGATCAATGGGTCGATGAGGCCACTTTCGTGGATGTTACGTTGTGGGGCCGAACTGCCGAGGTCGCCAACGAATACCTGAGCAAGGGTTCCAATATCCTGATCGAAGGTCGTCTGAAATACGACACTTGGGAAAAAGACGGGCAAAAGCGGTCCAAGCTCCGAGTTGTCGCCGAGAAAATGCAGATGGTGGGCGGCCGCAATGGTGGAGGTGGCGGTGGTGGAAGCCGCCCTGCGTCCCAGCCAACCCACGAGTCCGCCTCGCAGGGCGGAGCTCCCGCACCCTCCATGCCACCCGCGGATGAAATTCCCTTTTAGAATCCACGCAATTATCCACGATCAGAGCCAACCAGCTGTTTTTCAACAGCGAAACCAAAGATGAAGACTGATGACGACTAAAGCCAAGAAAAAGAATCGTACCCCTCGCCATACCCAACGCCTGCCTCGTGGCCCTCATGGCGGCATCGAACTACTTCTCATTCATAGCGTGGACGACCTCGGGCATCAGGGGGATGTCGTTGAGGTGCGTCCCGGGTATGCCTACAACTACTTGCTGCCTCAGGGCATGGCAACTTTGGCTTCAGATCACCATAAGCGGATGGTCGAAAAACACCGCTCGAAGCTACAAGCTATCGAGAAAGCGCAACAAGCAGACCTGCGTAAGCGGGCTGGTGAAATTGCCAAGCAAAGCGTAACTATCGAGGCCAATGCCACCGATGATGGCCATCTCTATGGAAGTGTCGGCGCACCGGAGATTGTGGCCGCGCTGAAGAAAAACGGCATCGATCTGAAGGTCGACCAAATTCGCTTGGAAGGGTTGCTCAAGGAACTGGGCCTCTACACCGTCAAATTCCGCCTGGCCAGTGAAGTCGAAGGTGAACTGAAAGTGTGGGTTGTTCCCACCGTCGGTGAGTAAATTTCAAAAAAATATTTTCCTGTGAACGACGCGGACTTTTCGCGGATATTTTCGACTCGCTGCGTTTTGCCCGCGTTCTCCGCGGGCTTTTCCTTTTGTTGGTTGCTCGTTTTAATGAACTGCTAGCAACATCACTACGACGGAGCAAGGTGTCATGGCAACAGTCGATCGCAGTCCGAGAAAGCGTGCGCGCGATTCCAGTTCGGCGCCCCTTGAGAGACAGTTGCCTCACAACTTAGAGGCGGAGAAAGCCGTCTTGGGCAGCATCTTGCTTCTGCCTCAAGTTTTCGATGAAGTCGCGCTCGTCATTCGTCCTCACGATTTTTACGATGACTCGAATCGCATCCTTTTCGAGCACCTACTTCAAATGCACGACGGGGGCCAGCAGTTGGACCCCATGCTTCTGGTCGAACGCCTGCGAAGTGCGGACCAGTACGAATCTATTGGCGGCGCCGCCTACCTCGCGGAACTGGGGAGCGTAGTGCCCACAGCAGCACATGCTGAGTACTATGCCAAAATCGTCGCTGACAAGTCCGTACTCCGCTCGCTAATCCACGCCGGTACAGATATCACCCACGATGCTTACGATCCCACGTCCGAGACACGTGAGATGCTTAGCAAGGCTGAGGAAAAGATATTCGGCATCCTCGAGTCACGTGGCACGGGTGAATTGAGCATGATCAGCGAGGTGCTTCAAGAGTCGCTCGACCGGCTCGACTCGCGAATGGACAACCAACACTCGTTCGGGGGATTAGAGACCGGTTTCGACGATTTCGATCAACTCACTGGCGGCCTGCAGAATTCAGAGTTGATTATCCTTGCCGCTCGACCAAGTATGGGGAAAACGGCGCTGGCAATGAACATTGCCGAACACGCGGCTTTAAAAACACTCACCCCCGTGTTGTTCGTGAGCTTGGAAATGTCGGCAATTGAGCTAGGCGACCGGCTGCTTTGTTCCGTCGCGGAGGTCAATGGCCAACGACTCCGCAACGGCACGATCACCGGAGATGAGCGCCGAAAGCTCGTACAATCCGCCGCCGAAGTCAGCCAGGCCCCTCTGTTTATTGACGACTCTCCTAGTCGAACAATGACCGAGATCTCGGCCAACGCGCGTCGTCTCAAGCGGCGCGAGGGCTTGGGCTTAATAGTGATCGACTACCTGCAGTTGATTGATCCGGACAACTCACGCGACCCCCGCCAGGAACAAGTCGCCAAGATTGCTCGTCGTCTCAAGGGTCTCGCGCGCGAGTTGGAAGTCCCCGTGCTTTGCCTTGCTCAGCTGAATCGTCAGGTGGAAGCGACCCGCGACAACAAGCCCCAATTGAGCCACCTGCGTGAGTCGGGGGCCATCGAACAGGACGCCGATGTTGTGATGTTCGTGCATCGCGAAGAGTACTATCAGACCAACGAAGAGGACCGAGAGCGTTTTCGCGGCGAAGCGGACCTCTTGATTCGCAAACAGCGTAACGGCCCCACGGGTGACGTGAAACTAGCCTGGGTCCATGATTTCACTCGCTTCCGCAGTTATTCGCAAAAACCCTACGAAGAGTTCGAGGCGTATGGCGAAACTGATTTTTGAGCCCTTTGCTGGCCCCTTAGCGGTGTGAACACCGTCTCGAAATGAAGAATGCTAGCAGTGCCCGAGGGCGGTGCTGGCGCAAACTCATCTTGCCGCTCTCTGGTGCATTGGCTATTTCTTCGCGGCCAGTTTAGCGGAATTGCTGCCCTGAAGCGCTGTGAATGCGCTACCGCCTCCTCGCATCTCCCGAACTACAACGCGATAGACTTGCCCATGCATGTTACAAACCCATTGCCTCGAACGTTACCCTTCGCGGTTCGGTCGGCTTTGCTGCTGCTTGCCACTTGCCTGGGAGTCTTTTTCTCGCCAGCTACTGCGCAAGAAACAGTCTCGCCACCTGTCGCTTCGCCAGCGTCAGTTAGCAACGTGCTGGAGATCCGTATCACAGGCAACGACACCATTCCCACAGATCAAATCGATGGCTACATCAACACGCGCGTGGGGCGGCCGTTCGATCCAAGTATTGTACAAAACGACGTCCGGCAGCTGGCCAACTTGGGCTGGTTCGTTGACGTGAAACCTCTTTTTGAAAACACAGCCGAAGGTGCTATTGTTACGTTTCAGGTTGTCGAGCGTCCGACAACCCGCTACGTGACCTATCTGGGCAACGAAGACATCTCGGACAAGAAACTCGGCAAAGAGACCAATCTCAAAGCAGGCGGCGCAGTCGATCCCTATGCGGTGGAAGAGGGTCGACGAAAGCTGGTGGAATACTACCAAGGCCGTGGATACAACGGCGTGCAAGTCACGATCATGGAAGGCACGAAGTCGACCGACAAGGGAATTGTTTACCTCATCAATGAAGGCAATTTAGAGAAGGTGTGGGATGTCGAGTTCGTAGGCAATGATTTTGTTAGCGATGGTCGGCTCAAGACGATTGTCCAGAGCAAGCCGCCGAAGTTCTTATTCTTCAAGGGCTACCTCAACCGTGAGGAAATTGACGCCGATGTGGACCGACTGACGGCTTACTACCGATCGTTTGGATATTTCCAAGCGCGGGTGAGTCGCAAGCTCGACTACTACGAAAGTAAAAAGTGGATCAAGCTAACTTATGTGATCCACGAAGGGATGCGTTACAAGGTTCGCAATGTAAGGTTCATGGGAAACACCAAGTTCGAGCCCACAGCACTAGCCGAGGCCGCGAAGCTGCGTTCGGGAGAGTACTACGAACAATCCAAGATGCGTGTGGACCAACAGTGGATCCAAGAGCTCTACGGCAGCCACGGCTACGTCTTCGCCGACGTTCAACCCGAGCCGGTTTTTCTTGAAGAACCTGGCGAAGTCGATCTGATCTACCACATCGAAGAGGGGGAGCAGTTCCGCATTGGCAACATCATCGTCAACATCGACGGTGACAATCCGCACACGCGAATACAAACCGTGCTGAACCGCATGAGTTTGCGACCCGGTGACATTGCCGACATTCGAGAAATCAATTCCAGCCGGCGGCGTGTGGCGAGTAGCCAGCTCTTTCATGTCGACGCCGCGGCGAATGTGCGGCCTGAACTCACCTACCGCATCAGCGAGGAGGGAGCCGAGTACGGTGTTGCTGAAAGACCTCGGCCGCGTCGTCGCCCAAGTCGACGGCCAGCGAACTCGCAACAAGGTTCGGGATCTCGCGGATTTGGCGGACGCCCCGGAATGGGAGGAATTCGAGGCCAAAGTCCCGAAGTATATGCTCCCCAGGACAAAGGCCCCCTGGTCTTACCACCACCCAAACAAAAGAGCACTCAACCGACCGAGGCAACGGTGATTCGTGGGCAAAGCCCCGCACCAACCAGGAAACCATCGGGTTGGGTAAGCCGACTGCAACAACGGCGTACCCGTAAGCCAGCCTCCCCCTATCAAGACATTCGTGGTCAAAGTCCCACTCCTCCACAGAGCGCGTACTCCGGCTTACCCGCAGTTGGCGCGCCCCTGCCCCAGTATGGTGGCCAGGTTGTGGGGGCGACGGGTCCGGCAACGAAAACGCTTGTCGCCTCGCGCAGCGTGCAACCTGCCCAGTATTCAGAAAATCTACCGCCCCCCGCTGGGTCATTCGGTCCTACGCCAGGGTTCTCTGCCAACGCGGTTCCTGGTTACCGTCTCTTTCCTGATGGTCACTTTGGCCTGCCTGGTCAGCCCTATCCGCAGCAGACCGTGGATGTCATTTTCAACGGCCAGGAAACACAAACTGGTCGGTTGATGTTTGGAGTGGGTGTGAACTCCGACGCCGGCTTGGTCGGCAATATTGTCCTTGACGAACGCAATTTCGATTGGCGCCGACCACCCACCAGCTTCGAAGATTTCCGCAACGGCACCGCTTTCCGGGGCGCCGGCCAGCGCTTTCGCATCGACGCGTCGCCGGGTAGCGAGGTAAATCGCTACTTGATGAGCTTTCAAGAACCCTATCTTTTCGACAGCCCAATTTCGCTTGGTTTGAGTGGTTCCTATTTCGACCGCCGCTTTCGCGACTGGGATGAACAGCGGCTGGGTGGGCGAGTCTCACTAGGCTGGCAATGGGTTGAAAGAGACCTCGCGGCCAATGTGGCGTATCGCGGGGAGAATGTCAAAATAACCGATGCCCCCGCAGGGCTTGAAATCCCAGGATCTCCCGCGGTTCCTGCAGTGCCTGACGATCCCTTGACACCTGGAGTAGATGAATCGATGCCGGCTATACCGGCTATTCCCGCTATTCCACCGAACGCAGATCTCGCAGAAGCACTAGGAACCAACTCTCTGCACGGGTTCAAGTTCACCTTGATCAATGATACAAGAGACAATGCCTTCCTCCCGACACAGGGCCGCTACTTGGAGATGTCTGGGGAGTACGTAACGGGAACTTTTGACTACCCCAGAGTTGAAGCAGACTTTCGACGCTTTTTCTTGCTGAAAGAGCGACCGGACCACTCAGGTCGCCATGTGCTGAGCCTTTCGAGTGCCATTGGTTGGTTAGGTGACGACGCGCCGATTTACGAGCACTTCTTCGCAGGTGGATTCTCAACCATGCGTGGTTTCGATTTCCGCGGTGCTTCACCTGTTGATACCGCGAGAAACGTCGAAGTGGGTGGCCATTTTCAATGGCTCAACTCGGTGCAGTATCTGTTCCCTGTCACAGCCGACGAGATGCTTCACGGTGTGGTCTTTTGCGACTTTGGTACGGTTGAGCGTGATGTCACGATCGAAGACTTCCGCGTTGTGCCCGGTGTCGGCTTGCGGGTGACGGTTCCGGCACTGGGTCCTGCCCCGATTGCGCTCGACTTTGGTTGGGCGCTCAACGAGAATCCCAACGACGACAAGCAAGTCTTCAGCTTCAGTATGGGATTCGGCAGGAACTAGTTGCGTACCTTGAGTCGCAAGTCACGAAACGAGTTCCCGACGAGGTACGTTTCACCGGGGTGATTTCCACTCAGTCGGACGCGGTCTCAGTCGCACAAGAACAATGGTGCGCCAGCGGTTGAACTCTCGATCGCACTTGGTGATAGTCCAGATGATAAGGATACGGTCGTGCGTACCAGCTACCGGTAACCACCGGTTGGTAGGGAGCATATCCAAAATAGGGCTGAGCGTACTGGACTCTACTATCCCAGCCGACTCGATAGGTATTCGCCCGCTGTCGAGAATAGACCCGTGCCACATTGGGCTCTGCACTAGCAGGCTCGCAGATCATACTGCTCAATAATAAGACCGCGATGGTATCAAGGAAGCGCATGACGAATGCCCCGTAGAAATGGATCGTACTATTCCATGCTAGGCAGACCACCTCAGCGGCGTCAAGCAATTCTGTGGCATGCCATTCAGATCGGCTCTCTGAGGGAGTTCGACGGCATGCGGTACCGCTGATAACGTGAGGCTATGTGTAATTGATGAGAATTGCAATGAGTTACCGGAACAGCCCCGTCTTTTGATGGGCCTTGCGCGCGGCCGGTTCATCCTTGGCAATGTCGAAGAGCTTGTGCAACTTGGAAATTTTGAAGACTTTGTAAATTTCTGGGGTGATTCCCGAAAGCTTCATCTTTACGTTGAACTGCTTCGACTTCTTCTCTAATGAGACAAGCTTGCCCAACGCCGACGATGCCATAAAGGCCACGGACGAGAAGTCGAGGATGAGCCGATCTTCTTCACACTTGTTGAGTTCTGCTTCGATATCTTCGAACAAACGTGTGATTTGCGACGATTCAACCAACCGCTCGTCGCGGATGAAGATCGTACGAATGCCGTCCTTGACGGCAGATTCGGATGGCATTGCAGGCACTCATAATCGGGAGAAAAGAAATGACGGAGAGAGACTGTATCCACTCTGCCAGATTCGGGTAAAACTAGCAAGCATTTGAAGTGCTTGAAGGGAAAAACCGCACAGCCCCTGCTTGATTTGGAAACTCCGCCGTGCTTGGCACTCGTATCCTCCGCAGGGCAAGTGCGCATAGAACCAGCAGAAACCAACTGGCGGGTTCTGGAACTGCTTTCGTGATTTGCGGCTGACTGTTCGAATTGCCGAAGTTGGTTTTCCAAGACTTTAGGTCAAGCGAGTTGGGAGAATCAGACAGTTGACCACGCTGCCACACCAGTAAGTCGACTCCATCGACCACCCCATCGCCATTAAATTCACCCATCACTTGCGGCCGAAATTGCGACATACCGAAGTTAGTCTTCCAGCCCTCAAGATCAAGCATGCTAGGAGAGTCAGACAGTTCGCCACGTTGCCACATCAGAAAGTCGTCGCCATCCACTACTCCGTCGCCATTGAATTCACCCACTGACCGTTCCGCCTCTGTGCCGAAGCTAGCTTTCCAATAGGCCAGTTCGGAGGCACTGGCTGGGCTGAAAGAATCGCCCCGTTGCCACATCAAAAAGTCTTCCGAATCAATCACGCCATCGAGATTGAAATCCCCCTCTTGGGTTGCAGCTAACGACAGTACATGCGTCGTTCTCATATCGCCCTCGAACCAGTCATTCACCCCACCCCCAAAGACGTAGAGCCGATTGTCAATGATCTTCGCGCCCGGAGAAACGAGATTGCCTGGTAGATTCTTCTCGAACTGACGCCAGCGATCGTCGTCGGGATTGTAAATAAAGATCTCGGACTGTCCCCGATTTGGGGCATTGGAACTATCAACGCCACTGACCGACCAGATTTCGCCCGCGTGAGAGAAGGTGGCCCACTCGGCGTGAGAACGGGGCAGGGGTAAGTCTGCTCCGAAATCCCAAGTTTGGGTCACTGTGTCGTACACCTGCACCGTGGTTGTGTCGCCATCGTGCGAATGATGGAGTTCGCCACCAATCAGGTAGATCTTGTTATCAACCGTGGCACCGGCGAGATGCACCCGAGGATTTGGCACTTCGGGTTCGATTTGCCAGGTCGCATCCAATTTCGTCAAGTCAAGTGAGAAATGAAACGCCTGAGTGGCAGTGCGTCCTTGGGCACCTGCGAAAGCGTGCAGCGTGTCGCCGACAATTATGCTGGGACCTCCCCACATTTCTTCCGGTAAGTCGGGGCCCAAACGCCATTGCTGAGCGGCAGTGTCATAGACATCGACGAAGTTCGTGCCGGTGTTGTCGTTTCCCCATTTGCCCCCGACAACCCATATTTCTTTGCCATGAACAGCTGAACCTATCGTGATATGGTGCCGAGATCGATTCGTCGGCAGTAACGGCATTGTGCCGAGGTCGATCCATTGGTTCGTGTGGGGATCGAATTGTTCGATCTCGTCAGGACCATCGATTGCCTGTGAGATGCCTCCGATCACATAAATTTTTCCGTCCACGACGGCATTGCCGTGTTCTCCACGGCGACGATTCATGGGTGCAAGTTCAACCCAATCGTTGCCAACGGCAAGGCATGTTGTACCGGGGCCCACCGTAAACAAACTGGCTGGGAGCAGAATTGGCAAGAAAGTCACGCAGAATACGAGCTTCATGTATGCGACGCAACCTCTTCGCGATACGAGGACCTAGGGACCGAGAAGCACGAGCGGAGTCACCGACGATCGCAGTGAGACGATCGATGTGACTGAGAAAGATTACCATCTTGCTGAGCGATGTACAGAACAATTCGAGAACTAGTTGGTGTGGGCGCATAAAAAAATCCGGTGCAGGATGGCTATTCCCTACACCGGATTTCTCAAATCAATTCTGGTTAGCTGCTGAAACGTTTCCGAAGAAACGACAACTGACTTCTATGTCTCGACAAGTACTGTCCCCATTGTTTATTTCGTCTGTCACCAGACGGAACAATGTCACAAGAATTTGCGTTCTTGCGTTCTAATAATCCTTAGAAAGGAGGTGATCCAGCCGCAGGTTCCCCTACGGCTACCTTGTTACGACTTAGTCCCAATCGCGGAGTTGACTCTAGGCGTCTGCCTCCCGAAGGTTAGCTCGACGACTTTAAGCCCCCCCCACTTTCGTGGCTTGACGGGCGGTGTGTACAAGGCTCAGGAACATATTCACCGTGGCATGCTGATCCACGATTACTAGCGATTCCGGCTTCATGCAGGCGAGTTGCAGCCTGCAATCCGAACTGGGGCAACCTTTCTGGGATTTGCGTACTCTCGCGAGTTAGCTTCCCTTTGTAATTGCCATTGTAGGACGTGTGCAGCCCAGGCCATAAAGGCCATGAGGACTTGACGTCATCCCCACCTTCCTCCGGTTTAACACCGGCAGTCTCATTAGAGTCCCCGCCATAACGCGCTGGCAACTAA
>CBDDLO010000002.1:0-3790000 GCA_965230685.1 Bythopirellula sp. | reverse complement strand
GACTACTCCTACTGGACGCGCACCAAGCCCATGGCGCACCTGACCTGTTGGATTGGACTGGATGACTCGACCACCGAAAATGGCTGCGTGCACTATGTGCCGGGGTCACACCGCTGGCCGCTGCTTCCCACGACGAATCTCGCCGGGGGGATGGAAGCAATTCGCGAGATTCTCAGCAACGAGCAGCGTGAGCAGTTCCAACCTGTGCCGTGCGAAATGAAGGCTGGCGAGGCAAGCTTCCATCATCCGCTAATGCTCCACGGCAGTTACGAAAACCGTAGCGATCGACCACGTCGTGCGGTGGTGATCAACCTATTCCGTGACGGCGTGGTGAGCGACCAGGACGAACCGCTGCTCGATGGCGCCGCGGCGATCCCCCGCGGCGAAAAGATGGGCGGGCAGTTTCACCCGCTGTTGGTTGAAGGTGTAAGTCGTTAGGAGTAAGTCGTAAGTAAAAAAACTTACGGCTTACGACTTATACCTATTCCAAGTACCCGAGAGAGGATTTGAACCTCCACCCACTTGCGTGGACATGGACCTGAACCATGCGCGTCTGCCAATTCCGCCACTCGGGCTGAGTGTGCTTTAGCTTGGCAAATGGCAAGACTCTCTGCAAGAGCGCCGCCGATATTGAAACGCACGTCAGCAGCCGGCGAGCTACGCCTCGCCGAATGCGTAAATAGCCGCGGCGAGGCGTAGCTCGCCGGCTGGGGAGGGGTTAATATCGCGGGACGCTGGGATCTATCTCCTCGCTCCAGGCGTCGATCCCTCCCGCCATCGATTGAGTCTTGGCAAAACCTTGCTCGCGCAGCCACTTGGCCACCCGCAGGCTGCGCATGCCGTGGTGGCAGTGGACCACAATGTGCGAATCCGCATGCTTGTCGAGTTCCACGCGACGGGCCTCGAGATCGCTCATGGGAAGCAGCATAGCGCCGTCGATGTGCGCGATGGCAAACTCGTCAGCCTCGCGACAGTCAAGCAGCAAAAATTCGGCGCCCGCGGTGCGGAGCTGATGAACGGTTTGGCAATCGGTTTCCAGTGGAAATTCGCTCATATCAGGGGTGTCCATGAAGAAAGCCGTTGCTATTCACATGACTGCGAATAGCAACGGCCGTTAACGTTTCAAACTATTTACAGCGATTCCAGTTCCCTAGAAATTGCTGTCGATCACTTCGCCACCGGCGCGAGTGACCAGTTGTAGGTACAAATCGCGGTCGATGTCGTCGTTGATCGACTTGCCATGTGCATCAGCAAAACCGTGCTGCACACTACCGGGATGAGCACTACTGGGCCCATACCAACGCGAATCCTGCGGACTGCTCTCCGACGCATGCGCGTAGGGATAGGCGTAGAAGTAAGCTTCAATAGCAGGATCAGAGACCACACTTGGGCTGGGATCAGTCGCGCTGTCACCACCGGCCAACTTCACGCCATCACCAATGTTCAAGGCAATCTGACCTTCTTCGTCTTGGTACATCAGCACCGCAGGACCCGTGCTTGGGGCCACAGGTGCGAGCTTGACGATTGAACCTGGTCCGCCTGGATCAGCGGCGACTACATATGCCGACAATCCACTCAACCACGACGAGTATCGTTCTTCACGGGACTCGGTGAACATGATGGTGTTGGAAGTACCATCGCGTATCGCAGCGAAGTTCGTACCTTTCGATTTGGCACCGGTTTTAGGCCTTTGTAGCGTACTAATGAGCGGTCTATCCAAATTGTCGACTGGATTGCTGCCGCGAGCTTGGGCGAAAGTGATCACTCCGTTGCCGCCTCGTTGCTTCGGCTGACCATTGGCGTAGCTGTCGTAAAGCGAGCCATCAGGACCACCTTGGTCTGTCGCCGTGCCGGTGCCGTCCGGGTTGTAGTGAGTCGATGGCATCGCCATGTAATTGCCGACTGCCGCCGACTTGCCATTGTAGACCGCGCCTTTAGTCTCTTCAGCCCCGGGGAAACTGGGGCAGATGAAGGCTTCTACCTGTTGCTTCAGTGCAAACATATCGTCTCCCGTGGCATTGGGATCCACAACAACCAGGGGATCAAACGGACCCTGCAGCAACTTCATCGAGCCGTTGCCACCAAGAGGTCCACCGGTTTCCTCTTGCGCGTTCTTCACGCGGTCATAGAGATTTCCACCTTCCATTTGTGGCAAGATTTGAAACAACCAGCTATAGCCATCATCCTGGCTACCAACCACCGCGTCGGGCTGGAACAGTCCGGTCGAGGCAAAAGGCAGTGCCTTGCGGGTGTCGTGATAGTTGTGCAGCGCGAGGGCGAGCTGCTTGACATTGTTCAAACACGAATTGCGTCGGGCTGCCTCGCGGGCTGCCTGCACAGCGGGTAGCAACAGAGCTACCAAGACGCCGATGATGGCAATCACCACCAGCAGTTCGACGAGCGTAAAGCCGCGTCGTTGGGTTTTAGCATCCATTGTGATGCCTCCTTCTGGAAAGAAAAAATGAAAACAAAAATGACTCGTCGTTTGCGGCGTGGCAACAACAATAGCACAGCTGCTATAGCGTAACAACTACGCCATCACGACGAACTTCCCCGAGCAGCCAAATATCGAAGTCGAGTGGCCAATCGACCAAACGACCTTTAAAATGCAAGTCTCGCCGGAAGTGTTTTTCGCGATCCGCTCACTCACAATCTGCGGCTTGCAAAAGAGTAGGAACTTGAAAAGACCATCCGAGAGTCCCCGACTGCCAGGGATCAAGTATGTCCACAGTCTACGCCAAAAAGGGCGGTGCTGTCAATCAGGTTCTCGGGAATTGCCTGCGTTAACCCTAGTCTGACCCACAACTTAGCTAACTTTCCTCCACGTTTCGCCTCAACCTAGTGGTGTCCACTCCCAGAGGCAAGGTGCGGCTTGCCGCTCAGCGGAAGATGAGGCGAACGCTCGTAACAACTTTGCCGAATGCAGCGGCGTTTCAACAAGAGGTTTCATCAAGGGTCACCCAACTTCTAATCCAGCTGCCCCAGAATTGCTGCAATGGCAAGCAAACTTGTGAGAACGGACCCACGAAAACATGCCTGCCACTGTTGAACTGATCGCTGGTGCGGCCCAAACGGGGAAGACCCAGATGCTGCTGGAGCGATATTGCCAGCGGCTCCTGACGGGGCAAGCAGTGGGTCGCTGTTGCTGGTTGTCGCCGAATCACGTCGCAGCGGCGGAAATCCAGCAGCGGTTACTCGACTCGGCAGACCGGGCTATCCTCGCCCCCGGTGTGTTTACCTTCGACCGGTTCGCCGAAGCATTGATCAAGCGCAGCCCGCAACGAGTGCGGTACATCACCTCCGCCCAAAAGCGCCGTCTGCTGCAGCAGGTGATTCGCTCGGCGGCCCGGCGGCAGCAGCTTGACCACTTCGCCCGGGTGGCGACGACGCCCGGATTTGTATCGCAGGTGGACACGTTCATCGCGGAACAAAAACGGGCCAATACCAGCCCCGAGGAGTACGGCGAGCGCTATGGCCACGCCGACCAACGCCGCCGCGAGCTGGGGTTGCTCTACGCTGCTTACCAAAAGCAACTGCACGAGGGAGACCTCTACGACTCGGAAGGTCGGTTTTGGGCGGCGCGAGAAATTCTGAGCTCAACGTCGGCGAAACATGCGTACGACTTGGTCGTGGTAAACGGGTTCAACGATTTTACGATCGCACAGTACCAGATCTTGCGATTATTGCGACAGCGTAGTGCGGAGTTGGTTTTCTCGCTGATGCATGAGTGTAGTAATAGCGAAACAGTCGGCGGAACGCTCGAGTTTGCTAAGACACGTGATACTCTGGAGCAATTGCGAGAATCCTTCCCGCCCTTGCGAGTTGAGCCTTTGCAAGCGACGGCGCCGACGCAATCCACGCTCCGGCTCGTGCAACATCGGTTGTTTCGTGAAGCGTGCGACGAGGTGAATGAGAGAGCCGTTGGGCTCGAAATTGTGGCAGCCCACCACGAGTTGGGCGAAGTCGAAGCGATCGCCGAGCGCGTGAAGTCGCTCTTGCAGACCGGACAGGCCGCTCCTCATGAAATCGTGGTCGTCCCTTGCGGAGGCGAGGCTGCGGCGGTCTTGCTCGACGCGGTGCTGCCTGATTATGGCATTCCCTACTATGCTGAACATCGCAGCAAACTGGAAATTGCACCTTTGCTGCGCGCTTTGCAAGCATTATTGCGGCTCCATATGGAAGATTGGCCCTTTCAAACCTTGTTGGAAGTTGTGGGCAATCGATTGTTTGCAGCTTTCGATGCAGAGGACCCAACAGCGGAATACGCCACTCAACCGCGCCCAGCAGTGGAAGCTTGTTTGCGGAGCGCGCAACTCCCCTCGGGAAAGGCACCACTGTTGGAACAGCTGGAGTATCGCTCGGAACTTGCCTCCACCAATGAGCCAGGCAAAGCCGACGAGCTAGCGGCCCAGTTAGATGTTGCTCGGGAGTTACTGAATACACTTGCAGCGGCCTTGGATGCGCTGCCAGCGGAAGCGTCGCTCAGCCAGTGGGCGACGGCACTTGAGCAACTGCTCGCTCGGCTGGGCGCGCTGGACCAGCGAACTGCACGCCAGTCTCGAGAAAGTGTTGCTTGGAACCTGTTGCAACGCGGGTTGCGGGACCTGGAACGAATCGACCTGTGGAGTCATCACCCACAGCAGTCGCTCCCCCTGCAAGAACTGCAAGAGGCGATTGCTGCTGTCGCGCGCGAGCAGCAATTGCCTGCCCAAAACGACGAAGTCGGTTGTGTGCGTTTGTTGAAAGCCGAGTCGGCTCGGAAATTGTCGATCAAGCACTTGTTCCTCGCTGGGCTCAGCGAGCAATCGTTTTCCAGCACGGTAGTCGTCGATGCGGAATCTGCGTCGGAAGTCAAAGAATCGGATGCCGCTCCAACCCCTGAGCCTCAGCCCAAGCGTGATGACGGGCGGCTGCTGTTCTACGAGCTTGTCACTCGCCCCAGTGAGAGCCTCACACTCAGCTATGCCGCGCTCGATGCCAAAGGGCAACCCCTCTCGCCTAGTCCGCTGCTGACCGAGTTGGAACGGAGCGTCGGCGAGGATCGCATCTCTCACACAACGTTGTCCTTGAGCCGCGAGAGCGATGAGCAAGCAAAGCCCCACAGCGTAAGCGCGTTTCGACAACAGGCGGTCGAGCAAGCGCTGGCGGGCAAGCAAGGCTGGCTGGCGGGAATGCTTACCGACGAGCAATACGCGCGAACAGGCAGCGCTGTGCTGGCGGGCATCGACTGTGTTGCCCAACGCAGCACCCGCGACCTGTTCGGAAGCCACGAAGGCTTGCTGCTCGGCGATACAGCCCAAGCGGTGCTCGCTCGGCGATTTGATCCCAACCATCTGTGGAGCCCTAGCCAGCTAGAAAGCTACGCTGCTTGTCCGTTTCGTTTTTTCGGTGAGCAGCTGCTGAAGCTGGAACCCCTTGGTGAGTTGGCACTGCGTAACGATCCGCGCCGTCGGGGGAGCTTGTTGCATCAGGTGTTGGCAACGGTACATCAACAGCTAAACCAAGCGGGCGAGGAAGAAACCGGCAGCGAACTGGACGCTGCGGATCTGCTGCGGCGATTCGTGGCTGCCTTGCAAGAGGCAGTTCGTGCCACGCCGCTGCGTGGTTTGGAACAATCGCTGCGCGAAATCGAACGCCGCGAAATCGAGACCTGGGCCCCCGGCTACGCTGAGCAGGAGATCCGTTACCGCGACCACTGGAAGCACCTCGACGAACCACTGCGGCCGACAATGTTTGAGGTGCGGTTTGGCCCCAACAAGCGGGGTGGTCCCGGCGAGTATGCCGACCCAGCATCGTCCCCCCTGCCCTTCGAACTCGACCTGGGCGAAGAAAAAATTCGCCTCACGGGGCAGATTGATCGAGTCGACGTGGGGAGCGCAGCGGGTGTGACGGTCTTCAACATTATTGACTACAAGACCGGTCAAGAGGTCAAGCTGAAGCACGACAAGTTGCGCTCGGGTCGGCAGCTACAGTTGCCCCTGTACGCCCTGGCAGCGGAACAGTTGTTGATGACCGAGGCAGATGGCGTCACGCTGGCAACCGGGTACTGGAACATCCGCGGCAACGGATTCTTCACGGGAAAGAAAGACAACATCGCATTGCAACTGCGGGAACTCAACGACTCGGCACTACAAATGGCCGACGACTGGCAGCAATTGCAACCCGACATTCTCGAGCGCGTGCGAGAGCTGATCCGTGGGGTGCGCGCAGGCGAGTTCCCTGTGTACAACGACGACAAGAACTGCACGCGCAGCTGCTCGCTGAGTACCATTTGCCGTATTGGGCAGATTCGTAGTTTGGAAAAGGTGTGGACGGTGGAAAATGAAGTCAGGCCCAACGACCAATGAACAAGGAACTACGCACGCTACTGACGACGGAGCAATCTGCGGCTCTTGCAGCGCACGATCGTAGCGTTTCGCTGGCTGCGGGGGCTGGGTGTGGAAAGACGTTCGTGCTGACCGAGCGCTACCTGTCGTATCTCGACCCGCGACAACTGGAGCCCTCGGCTGAGCTCTCGGAGTTGGTCGCACTGACCTTCACGGACGCAGCGGCGCGTGAGATGCGCGATCGCATACGCCGCCGCAGCTACGAGCGCTGGCAATCTGCCGAAGACCCTGGGGAACGCGCGGCTTGGAAACAACTGCTGGCCACCCTCGATGGCGCGCGAATCAGCACTATTCATGCGTTCTGTGGGACTCTGCTGCGCAACCACGCCGCCGAAGCAGGCGTCGACCCGCATTTTGAACTCCTCGATACGGCAACGACGGAATTGCTGCGATTGCAAACGCTGGATGACCACCTGCGCCGGCTGCTGGTGGCGGGCGATGAACGATTGATTAGCCTGGCCACGCATTTTGGATTGCAAAATCTGCGCAATCACGTGGCCGAGCTTCTCGGCAAGAATGTCCAGGAAGTGCTCACCCGGTGGATTGGAGCAACACCTGAGCAACTCGTGGCCCACTGGCGATTGCAGTACGAAACGCAGTACGCTCCGGCAGCGCTGTCAGTGCTGCTCGCAGCGGAACCTGTTGAGCGGCTGCGCAAGCTCTGTGCAACCGCGCCGGTGACGACAAAAAAATTTCTCGCACGAGCGGGTGAAATCCTGGATCTGTTGGAACGATTCAATGCGAGCGACAACCCGCAACAGGCCGTGCAGCAGCTGCGAGACCTAGCCATGATGAAAGGTTTCTGCACCGCCAAAGATTGGGACAATACTGAGGAGTACGAAGCATTTCGTGATACGTGCAAAGCCGTGCGCGACGGGGTGCTTGATAAGAGCTTTTTGCGGCTCCCGCTGGTCGAGGAGACCTTGCACTCCACAGCCAACATCGGGCTCGAACTCTTGCAACTGGTTGCCGAAGTGGACGAGCGCTACTCGTTGCTAAAACAGCGACGCAATGTGATGGAGTTCGATGACCTGCTCGCACGGACGGCGGCATTACTGAGCGACGACCGGTATCCCCAGGTTCGCGAAAACTTGTCGCGAGCAACGCGGTTGTTGATGGTCGATGAATTTCAGGACACCGACCCGCAACAAGTTGCCATCGTCAAAGCCCTACGTGGCGATAGTTGGGCAGAACAAGGGTTGTTCGTCGTCGGTGACGCGAAACAATCCATCTACCGATTCCGCGGCGCTGAGCCGCGCGTTTCGAGCGAACTTCGTGAGAACTTGCCCGCTGAGAGTCGGCTCTCGCTCACGACCAACTTCCGCAGTCAGCCGGCGATTCTTGATTTCGTTAACGCGTTGTTCCACGACTGTTTTTCCGAAGAGTATGAACCACTCGTGCCGCATCGCCAGCAATCGACTCCTACGCCTGCAATCGAGTTTCTCTGGTCGCTCCCCGACACGCCCACTGGGAAGCAAAATAAGGAACTCGCCCGGCCCGAGGAGGCCCGTTACATCGCCCGGAGGCTGGCGCAGCTGCTCGACGAGGGTACGCCACTCGTAGCGGAGAACAACGACGGCACTGCAACAACCCGACCGCTGCAGCTGGGCGATATCGCAATCCTGCTGCGTTCTCTCAGCGATGTGGCGATTTACGAAGCGGCCCTCCGCGAATATGGTCTCGACTACTATCTCGCAGGTGGTCGTGCCTTTTATGCCCAACAAGAAATCCATGATGTGCTGCATTTGCTGCGAACGATTGCTAGCCCGGTTGACGAATTGAGCCTGGCTGGCGTACTGCGAAGCCCGATTTTCGCGATCGAAGACGAAACCCTATTTTGGCTGTTTGAGCACGGTGGTTCGCTCAGCGGCGGCTTGTTTGGCGCGGACCTCCCCGACGAGCTCAGCCCCAGTGAGCGTGCCAAGGCGCTGCGTGCCGCTGCGACGCTCCAGATGTTACGCGAGCAGAAAGACCGTTTGCTGGTTGCCGAACTCCTGAACAAGGCGATCGCTGCGACCGGGTACGACGCGATCCTGCTCACCGAGTTTCTCGGACGCCGCAAATGGGCCAATGTGCAGAAGCTTGTCGAGCAGGCGCGCTCCCTGGACCGGACGCGGCCCGGCGACTTGCAAGGATTCGTTACACAGCTGTCGGAGTTTGTTGTCCGCACTCCCAGAGAACCTCTGGCTGCGACGAGTACTGAAGGCAATGTGATCCGCATCATGACAATCCACAATGCCAAGGGATTGGAGTTTCCGCTGGTAGTGTTACCCGATCTCGAGCGCCGCAGCAATTCGGGCGACTATCAACCGGTGTTCGATCAAGAATTGGGGCCGTTGGTGAAAGCGGTGGAGAAGGGTTCGGTTGTCGGCTGGGACATGCACCAGTTTGCCGAGCAAGAGCAAGAACGCGAAGAACGCAAACGACTGCTGTATGTTGCCTGCACGCGCGCAGCGGACTACCTGCTGCTTTCCAGCAGCATCGAAAACCTCGACAAACCGTCGAGCGATTGGATGCAGCTACTCGGCAAGCGTTTCGGTTTAGCCGATGGCGATTGTTTGGTGGAATTACCCGCAGGTTACACTCCCCCCGAAATCCTCGTCACCACAAGCGAACCTAAGTCTACGCGCAAACCGGCAGGCCCGCGCGGCGGCGCGGACCTGCGGAAAATGATCGAGAAAACTCACCACCTCGCGGAAGCGGGCAAGGGCAACGTGCCGATGGAAGTCGCGCCGATCGCCATCGCCACGCAAGCCCGTCGGCGTTTCTCGATTTCACGTCTGACGGGAAAAATCGAATCACCACCACGCCATACGGACGACGTGGAGCTAACTCCTAGTCATAATGCAGAACTCACCAGTCAGCAGGGAGACCGAGATGCGCAACCGACCACCGATGTCGCACGTGGTTTGGGAAATTTGGTCCACGGTGTGCTAGAGTGGCTCGACTTTCGGCAACCTACCACAGATATTACCGGACTTTGCGAATTCCTTGCTCCGCGTTGGTTTGACATCGCCAAACCACAAGTAATCGCAGAGGCCACGGAACTCGTGCGTGGATTCCTCAGCAGCGAGCGGGCTCAACAACTTGCTGCAGCCGGTTCCGTTCACCGCGAAGTGGAGTTCTTGTTACCGTGGCCGCCAACTGCACAGCGGCAGTCATTCGAGCAGGGCGCCCCTTCACGGAGCATTCATGGCTACCTCGATTGCCTTTACCAGGATGAATCGGGGAATTGGCACCTGCTCGACTACAAGACGAACCATGTCGAGTCGAACCACGCCACTCCCGACGGTGTCCGGCCGTTAGCCGGGCGATACGAGTTGCAAATGTTTGTCTACCACCTTGCATGTCAACAGGCGCTGGGCGCGGCGCCCGTCGAGTGCGTGCTGCATTTCTTACGCAGCGGCGAGGAGCATTCGTTTCATTGGGATAACGCCGCCCGCGATAGGGTTACCGAACAAATCCACCAAGCGATTGCCGCGCAACTCTCGTAGAATTCGCTACAATCCACCTGAAACCCATGTCCTCACCACAAACACAACGGGATTTTGCTCTTTACGTCGTCGAGCAGCTGCGCGAGGCCGGGTACGAATCGCTGTGGGCGGGTGGCTGTGTGCGTGACGAGTTGCTCGGCCTCGCGCCTAAGGATTACGATGTTGCCACGAGCGCGCGACCTGAGCAAGTCCGTGAACTATTCGGCCGGCGACGAACCCTGGCAATTGGCGCGTCGTTTGGAGTCATTTCAGTCCTCGGGCGCAAACCTCTCGAGCCGATTGAAGTGGCAACCTTCCGCAGCGACGGCGACTATGTCGATGGACGACATCCCACACAGGTTGTATTCACCAGTGCAGACGAAGATGCCCAGCGCCGCGATTTCACCATCAACGGCCTCTTTCACGATCCTGTAGAGGCGAAGCTTATTGACTACGTTGGCGGCGAAAAAGACCTGCGGGCAGGGCTCGTTCGCGCCATTGGCGACCCGACAGCGCGCTTCGAAGAGGACAAGCTCCGCATGTTGCGGGCGGTACGTTTTGCAACGACGTTCGATTTCTGCATCGACGAGGCAACCCTTCAAGCCATTCGCAAGATGGCAGGCGGGGTGCTTGTGGTCAGCGCCGAACGAATCGGCGCGGAGTTGCGGAAAGTCTTGCTGCACCCCGCGCGGGCGCGGGCCTTGATCTTGCTACGCCAAACCCAGTTACTCCGGCCCTTGCTACCCGACTTGGCCGAGCTAGATAATTCTGCTTGGAGCAAGCTGAAGGCTCGATTGAGTGCACTCGAAAACCCTTCGTTGCCTGCTGCCTTCGCGGCACTCCTCTGTGATGTTCCAGACCCCGCGTTGGTGAGCCAACTCGGCCGTGGTTTGCGCTTCACCAACAAGGAGATCGAACGGGCTTCTTGGCTCGTGACGAATTTGGCGAATGTCGAGCAGGCTCCCGATTTACCCTGGCCTCAGCTGCAAAGGATTGCAATTCACGATGGGGCTAGCGAATTGCACACCTTGGCAATCGCCGCGTTGGGTGCGGAGCACCCCGGCGTGCAAGAGTTCCAAGCCACTCAACGGTTGCCCGCCGAGAAACTCAATCCGCCCCCGTTGGTCAGCGGTGATGATCTGCTGGCGCATGGGCTTCGCCCTGGACGGAATTTTGGAAAACTGCTCACGGCGATTCGCGATGCCCAATTGATGGAAGACATTGGCAACCAACAGCAGGCCCTCGAATTCGCCGAACAATGGCTAAAGGACCAGGTTTGACAGGAGTTGCCCGTAGACGAACCGGTGCGAGACGCGTACCATCGAACTTTTAGGGCTTTGATCAGGAGATGCTGCGTGGATAGTTTACTGTCGGATTTTCCTTTGCTCGCCGTCGAGATCACCGGGCCGTATGTGATCCAACTCGTCTCGCGAGTGCTGCACATTCTGTCAGGAATCGTGTTGGTTGGCGGACTATTCTACATGCGCAGCGTTCTTGCCCCGGCAGGTGCGGATGCCTGCTTCGCCGGGCGAAGAGCAGTATGGGCAAAATGGGTCGGCATCGCGTCGGCATTTCTGCTGGTAAGCGGCGTCTATAACCTGATTGTCGTCATCCAGCAGTCCAAAGCTGCCGAGGTGAAGCTACCACCCACTTACCACATCCTCTTCGGGGCGAAGTTCCTCCTGGCGTTACTTGTCATGTTCATCTCAGCCATCCTCGCCGGCAAGACCGAAGCGGCCGAGCGCTTTCGCCAGAGTATGAGCAAGTGGCTCAACATTGGTTGGCTCGCCTCGCTGGCAATCATCGTCATCGCTGCTATTCTCCGAACTTTGCACTAACATCCGCCAACAGTTAACGACCTCCAATGGACAAAAAAGCCAAAAAACGAATCGAAGTTTTACGCAAGAAAATCGCGCAGATGCAAACTCTCCTCGCAGCAGCCAAGCAACAGCCCGACGACCCAGACGAGCCTGCACGCCTGCAAGCCGACATCGACAAAGCGCACGAAGAAATGTCTAAACTCAAAGCGTCTTAACTGCAGTGCTACCGTTCGACCCGCGAAAGCTGCTCCGAATCACGCAACTCGCGACGTGCTAACTTAGCCGCACCTGTCTGGCTTGTCTTCTCCGGTGCAGTTTCAATCTCGATCACCTGCTCATCGCCGATCAAAGCTTCCAGTTGCAGACCCTCGTCGCCTTCCCACCACTCAATCGTGTTTACCGTGTAATTGTCGGCAAAGGGTGCCTCCTCAACTTCCGACGTCTCTTGCAGCGTATCGCTGAGGCCTGATGCGAGTTCGTCGACCGTCACTGGCTCCGAACTCACAAGTTCCAAATAGCTAGCGGTTGAAAACCAGTGGTCCATGGGAAACTCTTCCCAAGTCTTGATGTCGACTGATTCTTGGAGCGACCGGCTAGAACCACCGATGATTTCCGCAGGTCGCGGCCGGCTGAGCAGGGATTGTGTAACCTGAGCCACGTCAATGGTCTC
Source organism: Bythopirellula sp. (assembly GCA_965230685.1). Classification (GTDB taxonomy): domain Bacteria; phylum Planctomycetota; class Planctomycetia; order Pirellulales; family Lacipirellulaceae; genus Bythopirellula. Next base: position 3,777,651 of record CBDDLO010000002.1, on the reverse strand, counting down.
AATAATCGTCGGAGCGTTGAGGGTCTCCAGCCGAGATGGCGGGGGGATCTGCAGCGACAACGCCACAATTGGAGTGGCCAGGGTTTCGAGCGCCATGTCTTGCTCAGCCAAATCACAGGCTGCGATTTCCAGATGAAACCCCTCAAGAGACATCCCCGCTTCCACCACAATCTGATCCAATTGATCCGTATCGAGCGCCGTCTCTGCGGCACCGGGCTGCCGAACCGAATAATGCCCGGGAAGTAGGTCGGCAAAGTGGTAACTACCGTCGGCAGCAGTAAGGCGTTCCTCAATCACCGTGCCAGTCTTGTCGAGCAACTGGATAAGCATCTCCGCCGTTGCACTGTTGGCAACAGCCTCCTCGCATTGGGCAGTGTGATTGGCAAAGACGCTGCCACTAATGCTGCCGGTCATCCCACCTGTGAACCCGATGTTTATGTCTCCGCCGGCCGGCACCAGATCGGCCGCGAGCATTTGCCTAGGTTCGAGTGTCTCAAACCCGCACCGCCGCGCATTGCTTCTCCCCAGCTGTAGAGGCCCGCCAAACAATGAAGTAATTCCTCTCAAACTTTTCACTGCTTTTGCCCCTTGCCCAAGAAAACTGATGTCCGCAGCCGCATGGTTCGTGTATCGTCGAGGCGAAGGACCAATTGCAAATAACAGTTTCGTTGCCTCGCTAATCGTCCCAAGTTGCCTGACCCTCTCTTCTGGACTATTTCTCACCTCAAATCCTTGGCGGGGCATTTTTCCGGGAAAAACCTTAAGAAATACTCACTGAGCACGTTGCCCGATGTGATGGGACAGTTTCAAGCAGACTGGTAGGATGGAATTCTGCTAAGGGTTAACTCGACGCAAAGCAATTTGAGAGGCGTACATGAACTCACTCGGCCTGAAGATTGTTGTGGCAATCGTTTTGTGCTGCGGTGGCCTGCCCTGCTTCGCGCTGACCATTGACACGAGATTTGCCCCCAGTGGAAGCGAAATTCCCAGCATCGGGACGGCCACCGGTCCGGCGAGTAATACCTCAGGCGGCGGCAACTTACCGTCCATCGTTCGTGCAGCGGCGGATGCTTGGGAAGCAAGGATCGGCGATGAGTTCACACTGATATTAAATTTCGGCTGGTATCCGACACGCCCCATTTCGACCACAGCCTATCACCAAGGCGTTAGCACCGGCGGCAGTCCGCAGCGTCAGACCGTCGGCAGCTTGGCGTTCAACGGCGATAACGCGGATTTATTCACTACCTTCCTCGATCCGACACCCGAGGTAAGCGAAGAGTTCCGGTTCGAGCAACAACAGTTTGAAGACTTTGGTGGTGGGAGTATCGAAAAACTGCACCGCTACACGACCATCTCTCCGGAGCCCAGTGGCGCAAATGACTTGTACACCACGGCCCTGCACGAGATTGGTCATGCGTTGGGAATGACTGGTTGGTCGTTTTTCAACAGTGAAACGGGAGACGGCGACATCGACGTCGAGCTTGCCCCCTTCAACGGCACGATACTACCAACTACCGCGTCGCATCTGGCCGTCGTAGGCCCCATCATGTCCAGCACCGGACGACCGCTGGGATCGCGGAGTGAAATCACTCAAACCGATTTGCTTGCCGTATGCCAAGTGAGCCAGTTCAGCCTATGCAATTTGGAATTGCAGACTCCGGAAACCGATGGCGACTTCAACAACGATGGCGAAGTCGATGGCGAGGATTTTCTGCTCTGGCAGCTGGGCGTTTCGCCGGGGCCCTTGTCGCCTTCCACATTGGCCGATTGGAGAGGTAATTTTGGCAACTCTGCATCACTCACCTCGCCAATCTCTGCAGTTCCCGAGCCATCGACAGGGTTGTTGGGCATATTGGCTATTAGCTGGCCGCGACGATTAGCACGCAGATTTTTTCGATAGCAACTGGTAGAGTACCTCGGCGTTTGCCTGCCGTGGATTGTTTGATAATCGCTCTTGGTTGACTCGACTCACGATCCAGCGAATCTCCGCTGCGCTTGTGATTCCCGCATCTCGAAGCGACACTGGACAGCCAACCGCGGAAATCAATTTTTCGATTTGTTCGCAAGCCGCGGTAACACTTTCCACCCCGAGAGTTTGGGAGATCATCGCAATCCGCTTCAAGACATGCTCCGCACCTCGCGGATCCAAGCAATCGCGCTCCGTAACGGCCCCATTGTAGGCCAGCATATGCCTGATAGTTAGCGCAACGGCGATCCCATGAGGAATGCCGAACTTTGATGTAATAGCGTATGAAAGCGCGTGAGAGGCCGTGGTCTTGCTGATATTAATCGCCTTGCCAGCCAAATGCGAAGCGCGCGCCATGCCGAGCCGCGCGGCGAAGTTCTCAGCCGCCGGGTTGTTCGTGGAGACTTCGAGATGCTCTATCGCCAGCGATGCAGCTTCTTTAGCAAAGGCGAGCGACTGCTCCGTGGCGCCCACAGACCAAATCGATTCGATCGCCTGGCAAAACGCATCAAGCCCTGTTGATGCTGTGATCGAAGGCGGCATGCTGCGTGTTAGCACGGGATCAATGATCGCGTATTCCGGCAGTAGGGACGCGTGAGCCAGCGAATGCTTTTCACCCGCCACGTAGACAACGGCAAAGTGGGTGGCCTCGCTGCCCGTGCCGGCGGTTGTGGGAATGGCAACGAGTGGGGCCTGATCAGCAACGACAGGAATCGACCCTGAAATGATCTCACGTAGGGAATTTTCACGGCAGTTTGCAGCTCTTAAGAGCTTGCCCAAATCCAAAGCCGTCCCACCTCCGACGGTAACGATCAGATCGGGCTGGGCGTTTCGGTAGAGTGCGGCCCCGCGCTCAACATCCTCAATTTTCGGGTTCGCTTCAAACTCGCTAAACCTCGTGACCTGGTACGATTGGATCAATGGTTCGAGAAAATTTTCGGCTCCTGACTCCTTGTAAGCGTTATCATCGAGAACTAGAAAAATTCGTTGCGCGCGTGCTCGTGCAAGAATTACCCCCAGTTCAAAGATTGCTCCATCACGCAGAGTGACCCATTGTTCATCCATTTCCACAATTGAATGCCTCTCACCATTGGAAAGTCGATTAGCAGAGATCAATATAGTTCAGCCCAGAGCAACCACAAGCGACAATGCCTCATGCTAAGTCGCCCAGTAGGTAACGGACTCTCCACCCACTCCTCCGCGTTCTCGGCGACTCAGCGGACGTCATAAATCCAGCATCAACTGCGAGAAAGTTGCCACATGCCACCCAAGTTTCGTGCCGCACAATGGCGAATGCTACTCGCGACGATGTTTTGTTACCTGTTCTATTACACAGGTCGCCAAACCTTCGGCTTCGCCATTCCAGGAATCCAAGAAGACTTGGGACTTTCCAAGACCGCGTTGGGTTGGATCAGCGCGGCCCTGCTCTGGGCGTATGCCATTGGGCAGTCTATCAATGGAAACCTGGGCGATAAGTATGGCGGGCGTCGCTTGATGAGCCTCGGCGCGATTAGTTCTTGCGCACTTAACTGGTGTACGAGTTTTGGTACGAACACCTTCAGCTTGATCGTCCCCTGGGCCGCGAACGGATACGCCCAATCGATGGGCTGGGCGCCAGGCAGTCGGGTGCTCTCGAACTGGTGGCAGCAGCATGAGCGAGGAAAGGTCTATGGGGCCTACGTCTTCGCCGCGGGAATGGCATCGGTACTGGCCTTTACGACTTCGACGCTGATTCTGGAATTTGGGTTAAGCTGGCGATGGATTTTTCGTTTGCCGGTTCTGCTCCTGCTAGTGGGCGGGATAACTTACTATCTCGTGGTACGAGACAATCCCGAGGACCTCGGATTTCTATCGCTGCACGACGGAGAAGCAAAGTCCCTCGAAAGGGACCGATCTCAAAAAAATAGCCACCCCAACGAAACCTCGTGGAATCGGTATCGCTATGCACTCTCGGACATGCGATTCCTGACGGCATGCGTGGCGATTGGTTTCCAAAACATGGCTAGGTACGGGTTGCTAATCTGGGTGCCCGTGCATTTTCTGGGAGAAAACTGGAAGGACTCCGAGACCAAATGGGTAAGCATCGCCCTGCCGGTGGGGATGGCCTTAGGCGCGATGGCGAATGGATGGCTGTCGGATACTCTCTTCAACGCAAACCGATCGCGAGTCATCGCGTTGTTTATGTCGCTAGCTGCCTGTTGCTCGCTCGCCATGTTCCTTCTCCCGAAAGATCATACCCTGGGCATCCCGATGTTGTTTCTCACTGGGTTTTTTGCCTACGGACCCCAGTCTGCTTTCTGGGCACTATGCCCCGATCTTCTAGGTAATAAACGGGCGGGGACTGGAACGGGGGTCATGAACACCTTCGCCTACGTGTTTGCAGGATTTGGCGAGCCACTCATTGGTTGGATTTTAGAATCCAACGATAGAACGGAACTGATTTTCGCTATCGTCGCAGCATCGTGCTTTGCCAGCGCGATGATCGCGCCATTCATCAAGCGATAACTTAGCACCTCTTGGTTACGCCAACAATTCACTCAACACATGGCCGTGCACGTCGGTCAGCCGGCGGTCGATGCCATTGTGGCGGACGGTGAGTCGTTCGTGGTCGATGCCCAGCAGGTGCATAATAGTGGCGTGTATGTCGTAAACTTGTGTAGGGCGATCACGATCCAACGGTTTGTACCCCCATTCGTCGGACGGACCATAGGTGACACCGGGCTTCACGCCGCCACCGCAAAGCCAGTTGGTGAAACAATATGGGTTATGGTCGCGACCCAAAGTTCCCTGTGTCGAGGGCATACGGCCAAACTCGGTGGTCCATAAAACAATCGTGTCCTCCAGCAGACCACGCTGCTTAAGATCTCGAATCAAAGCCGACGCACCCACCGCCATCCCCTCGGCAAGCGGCCCGTGGTCGCGGCGGAGATCCTCGTGGCTGTCCCAATTGCGACGCGGGAAACCGTTGTCATTGCCCGACCAGATTTGAACGAAGCGCACATCACGCTCCAGCAATCGGCGCGCAATTAAGCACTTGCGCCCGAAATATTCAATTTCTTCGGGCGCATTGATTTCGTCGGGGTAAGAGTTCTTCCCAACATCGAGACCATACATCTTGAGAATGTGCTGCGGCTCTTTCGAGATATCGAGCGCTTCAGGCGCACTCAGTTGCATTGCCGCGGCTAGTTCGTAACTGCGAATGCGCGCTTCAAGCCGCGAGTCACCCGGGCGCTGCTGTTGATAAGCTCTATTGATCGAACCAAGGAGCCGCAAAGTTTCGGCGTCAGCCTCTTGCGATACAAACTTGCTCTTGGCGTACAGGTCTTCGATCGGTGGATCACGCTGTGGGAAGATCGCGGTGCCTTGCGTACTAGCGGGAAGAAACGCGCTCCCCCAGTTCTTCGGACCGTTGCTGGCAAAGCCGCGATGGTCGGGTAGTACCACAAATGTCGGCAGATTCTCGTTGATGCTTCCGAGTCCGTAACTAATCCACGATCCCATGCCGGGGAATCCTGGAGTATCGAACCCCGTGGCTTGCAAATAGGTTGCCTGCGAATGCACGCCCGTCTTGCCAACCATATTGTGCACGAACGCCAGGTCATCGACACATTTCCCCAGCGGCGCGACCACGTCGCTGAGCATCTTTCCAGACTGCCCATAGGGGCGAAACTTGAACGGCGACTTCATCCACGGGCCTAGGCCATCTTGAAAGGCCTCGACGTGTTCGCCAAAGTCCGACGGCTGGCCATGCACTTTTTCTAGCGCCGGCTTGTAGTCGAACAGATCGATGTGGCTCGCGGCTCCACCCATGAAGAGCTGCACCACGCGTTTTGCTTTAGGCGCGTGGTGCAATGCATCAAGCATTCCGCCAGCACCATGGGCTTCATTGAGCAAGGCCTCATCGAACAGCATCGAGGCCAACGCTAGACCGCCAAAGCCGCCCGCGCTATGTTGCAAGAATTCGCGCCGGGAGAGGACCCCGTTTTTGAATTTCTCGGACATCCTATTACTTTACACGATCAAGCGAGAAATCACACACCATGACATGCACGCATGTCCAGTTCTCGCGAGTATCATTGGACGTGTCGAAGCGGATGCTTTCGAGGATTTGGGCGAAGAGGCACCGTTCGCTCGCTTTGCGGAAGCCAATCTACATAGCCGTATTGGCAATTACTTCGACTGCCCACGCACGATGTCTTTCCCCGCGCGGCTCGCGAGGAAATCCTTGTTCTCGACCTTCTCGAAGTTTGCCAGGTGCTCGCGGACTTGTTCTACCTGAGCCCGGTCTTCCCGCGACAAACGCCACGAGAACAGGTGTGTCGCGCGAAGTGGAGTTGATTGCGACTGAACCACTCGGCGGATTTCAACGGGAACCACGCCGTGTTTTTCAAGCGCTGAATTCAGAGCCAAGCGTGGGCCGGGTGGAGGCGCGCCATGCATCATCACATTGAGCCGCGTGTACCAATCAACAAACTGACGATAGTGGCCGAGCGTCTCAGGATCTTCGGCTGGAACGGTGGCGACTGTGTAGGTCCAAGGCTCACTTTGTAGCTTCAGTTGCCCGGTGCCTAAATCGAAAGTTTCTTCAAAATCCGGGTTGGCGGAAAACTTCAACATCTCGTCGTCCTGCTCTTTGGCCCATTTGGAGAGCTTGTCCATGAGTCCAGCGATCTTGTCGGTCGAAACCTCGGTGCGTCGCTTCGATTTCAAATCGAGCAGGATAAACTTTCCTGAACGAGACGAAGTGGGCAGTCGAAAAACAGCGATCTCTTGCTTCCCGTCGACGAAATCGTAAACCGTGCCGGAGTCGAAGAGCGTAACCGTGTGGCTGATCGGCTCCTCGGTATCGCCGGAAAAGACATCGGTTTCGATGCGCAGTTCGCCCGCTTGCAAAACTGGAGCAAGATGCAGCAGAACGAGAGCAACAGATTTCAGCAAGAATCGCGTGGGCATGAGTGGGTTTCCTCTATCGGGGAGGCATCGATATGACGGGTTGCGGAGAATACGCATCGTCGCATGGCCTGTAAACTCCGTTTCCAGCGATTGCTAGCACAAATGCCTAATGCACAGTGCCATTCAGTCGTCAACGTGCCAATCGTCAAGGTGGATTTCCACCGTCACCCGGCCCTGCCAGCGATTGATCACGGGACGGAAGGCGATTGAGAGGGGGCCCTCGATCCGCGAGAGTTCTTCTTCCCAGTCGCCGCCGCCAAACGCAACCGCACGCATCTTGACGCCGTGCTGATCAACCATCACAGAAAGATGCCGGCCCGTAGCTCCCATCCGTTTAGGCGCGCCTGAGAGCCGCACTTCACTGGCGCATAGCACGGGGCGCGAGTTTCCATGCCCGAATGGTGCGAGACTTTCGATTTGCTCGACCGTTTGCCGGGTGAGCATTTGCAACGAAGCCTCGCCGTCGATCAGCAACTCGGCGGTACGCTGGGCTTGCGAAATTTGTTCGGCCGCGACGGCGCAGAATGCTGCGCGGAAGGCATCGACATTCTTCTTTTCAATTTTCAATCCAGCGGCAGCGGCGTGCCCCCCGTGGCTTTCGAGCAGGTGGCCACACTCAGCAAGGGCTTCGTGCAAGTTGAAACCGGGGATACTTCGCGCGGAACCGATGCCCGGTTTCACACCGAGCGAATCCTCCGCAATCATCACAACGGGCCTGTGATACTTTTCTGCTAATCGCCCCGCGACGATGCCTATTACCCCAGCGTGCCAGTCGGGGTCTGACAGGACGAATCCTGGAGCCTCTTGGTAGCCCTCGGTGGCTTTGATTTGTTTCGTTGCCGCACGGCTCATACTACGCTCGATCGACTGTCGCTGAAGATTGAGTTCGTCGAGATAGTTTGCAATCGTGTCGGCCCGCTGTGCGTCTTCAGTGATGAGCAACTCGATGGCAATCTCAGCCTGTCCCATTCGACCAGCGGCGTTCAGTCTTGGGCCGATGGTGTATCCGATGTCCTCACCCTCAAGGTGCTTCTTTTCGTTGAGCTTTGTTGATCGCATCAGGGCTGCTATACCGACAGTTGGCTGCGCTTTGAGTGTGTTGAGACCCGATCGCACCAGGATTCGATTCTCATCGACCAGTGGCACAACGTCGCAAACCGTGCCAATGGCCGCGAGGCCAACCGCTTGCAGCAGAAAAGTTCGTAGCCGCTCGGTGACTCGGTCTCCTTCGCAGGCGCACTGGCAAATGGCCCATGCCAATTTGAAGGCAACCGCCGCGCCACAAAGCCCGGCGAAGGGGTAGTCGTTATCGGGCAAGTCGGGATGAACAATCGCCGCGGCAGTCGGCAACGAGTGGGCGAGTTGATGGTGGTCGGTGATAATCAGCTTCAGCCCCAATTCCGCGGCAACGGAGGCTTCTTCCACGCTGGCGACGCCGCAATCGACTGTTACGACTAACTTAGTGCCTTGCTCGGCCAGACTGCGTAATGCCCCAGCGTTGAGGCTATAACCTTCGTCAATGCGATGGGGCACGTAGAAATCTACATTAGCACCAAGCAATCGCAGGCAGCGAAGCAAGATCGCCGTGGCGGTCATGCCATCGGCGTCGTAATCGCCATAGATAGTAATCTTCTGCTGCGCTTGGATTGCATCGTAGATCAACTCTGCGGCTAGCGATGCACCGGGCAATTGAGCAGGGTCGCGCAGGCCGTTGAGCTTGGGGTCGAGAAAGAGCCTCGCATCGTCTGGGTCCTCAATCCCGCGGCAGAGCAAGAGTTGAGCCACAACTGCTGGAATGCCCGCCGCCTGTTGCAGGGCGGCTACGCTCTGTTGATCGCAATTGGCAATCCGCCAGCGTTTTGACATGGAAAGGGCGAGGAGTGAGGTTCGAAGATCGAGTTGGACGGGCGGCTAGAAGCGACCATCCTCGAGCACTCAGCAAATCCCTCGCTCCCAGATCCTCGCTCCTAAGGTCGTGAACGCTATTTCTTCTTCTCCGTGTGCATGGTGTGCTTTTGCAGCCTTGGCGAGTATTTCTGTAGTTTGAGCTTCTCGCCGCCCATTTTACGCCGGACTGTGTAGTTGTAGTCGCCAGTCTCGTCGCAGACGAGAAAAACCGATTCGACCTTCTTCTTGCGCTTGCCGCCTGGTTTCTTGGCCATGCTCTTGGAGGGGGGTTGGGGTGCTGGTTGATTGAGGTAGGAATTTTTTTCTCAAACGCAAGATTCTACGGCCATTTGGCGATTTCATCCAGTGGTGAATTGGCCCATCTGCAAACCCTATGTGGGGGTATAATTGGATTGGAGCCGCTGGCAGAAGGTTCGCCACCTCGCGTTCTGCCCAGGTTGTTCCCATTTGTGGTATTTCACCGCCCAAGAAAAGCGATATTCTCCGGGTTGAGCTGTGGAAGAAAGATCCAAGTGAAGTCCTTGCCAGCCGATAATCCGCCCCTGTATGACGAACTGCCGCCGACAGGCTCCCAAGCCGAAACGGGCGGCCCACACTCACACTCGGCCCACGAGGCACCCTCAAGTCCATCACCTGCGGGGGTATTTCCCCACCGTCAACGCGCGGTGGGGCAGTCGGTCTCGCTTCTGACTAGTGCGGCGTTGCACGGTTTAGCACTCATGCTACTCTCACTGGTGCTGTTCCAAATGCCTCGGGAGCGTCCCCAGGCATGGCTGCAAGGCGCTTTCGACGAAGCGTCTTCTGCCCTTGAACTGGACGTCAACGAACTAGACTCGGCTTCCGGCGAGCTGTCGATGGCCCAGGAACTCGCGATCGACCTGCCCACGACCGACAACCTGGCAAACACCAGCATTGTGGAACCCTCCCAATTGGAGCTCCCCACGACAACGGCCGAGTCGACGCGTGCGGCCAGCACCACCGACGCGATGTCGCAACCTCTGGCTTCGCGAGGTGGCGGTTTGGATGGGCGCATGGCCCGAAACCGGCGTAGCCTAGCATTGGCTGGTGGTGGCACTGAGGCAAGTGAGTCCGCTGTTGAGCGCGGCTTAGCTTGGCTCGCCGCGCACCAGTTAGACGATGGCAGCTGGCAATTCAACCTAGAAGCATGCCCGCAATGCGCCGGTGCCTGCCGGCACTCTGGGTTTCGTACCTCCACGACCGACTCCACTGGTTTGGCACTGCTCTGCTTTTTGGGTGCGGGCTACACCCATCAAGAAGGGCCGTACCAAGAATCCGTTGCCAATGGGTTGTACTATCTGGATAGGAAGATGTTGCTGACGTCGATGGGTGGCGACCTGCGCGATCGTTCGCTGCTCTCCGAGCAACAGGGCAATGTGCTGATGGTGCAGAAAAATGGTGACATGTATTCGCACGCTATTGCCACACTCGCACTATGCGAAGCCTACGCCATGACCCGCGATGAGCGCTGGGTAGCGCCGGCCCAGAAGGCCGTCGATTTCATCGTTCACGCTCAACACGAGGGCGGAGGTTGGCGCTACGAACCGGGTGAACCGGGCGACTTATCGGTCAGCGGTTGGCAAATCACTGCGCTCAAGAGCGCCTCGCATGGCAAGCTAGAAATTCCGCGCGAGGTCTGGTACCGAGCAATGTCGTTTCTTGATGGCCTGCAAGATGACCGAGGGGCCGCGTATGGCTACCAACAACCTACAAGCAAAAAGCCCTCAATGTCGGTAGTGGGACTGTTCGCGAGAATGATGCTCGGCTGGCCGCACGATCACCGCCCGCTGCTGCGGGGCGTCGCACAAATTGGGGACGCGCTGCCACAAAAGAACAACATGTACTTCAACTACTACGCCAGCCAACTTCTCCGCCACCACGGCGGCTCCGCATGGAAACGCTGGAACCCCAAGATGCGCGACTACCTGGTCGCACTTCAAGCCACTCAAGGCCACGAGACAGGCAGTTGGTACATCGACGAAGACTGGAGCGACCGCGGCGGTCGGTTGTACTCCACTACGCTGGCGATTTTGACGCTGGAGGTGTACTACCGCTACATGCCAATGTACCAAGAAGCTTTTCTGGACTGACGAAACAAGACAGTAGCTGAAAACTCCAAGTCAAAAACATGGAGACGTTCAAATACCCCTTATCCGGCATCGCTAAGGCCTGTTATGCACTCGAGTCAGAAGCACTGGCAGCTCATGAAAAATCGGGATGAGCCCGACGCCGACGTTATGGGGGCACCAGCAACGCCTCGTTTCGGACTCATCCCTTATGCTAATTGTCAGCCGCAAATTCGCGACTGGGTTTAACGGGAGAGCGGAACTTCGAGGCTTGGTCCTCTAAGATACACATAGGTCGTTGCTCCACCATCTACCTTGAAAAAGATTTTCTCGGCAGCCTGGCGATCTGCGTGAGACCCATGGCTTTGCGCCCCGACTTCACAGCCGGTTTGCCTTGAGCGAGATGCTCGTCTGGATAAGAGCAGCGAAAGTTCGCCGCTACTCAATAAATAGGTCACAAATCCGGGGCGGTCAAAAAATATTACGGGAAAAATCAGAAACACCACGGAAAGGATTTCCTACAGCCAATTCGGCGCCCGCCCAGCCGCATAGGCCGCACAACCCTCGCGCGCTGCCTCGGTTGTGTACGAGGTCGCTCGCATCACAGCCCCAGAAGATAGTTGGGTTTGCAGTTGTTCACCCATGGTTTCGTTGAGCAAGCGTTTGGTCAATTGAATCGCTTCAGGCGCTCCGGCAGCACATTCTCGAGCAAGCTCCATCGCACGTGCCCAGACCATGTCGGGGGAAACCAGTTCGTGGAACAAGCCCACGCGCTGCGCTTCGTCCGCGTCCAGCGTTGCTGAGCTGAGCAACAACCGTGCTGCCTGCCCAGTGCCCAACCGATGGCAAAGCAAGGGTGCAGCAACGCCCGCCACCAAGCCGTAGCGGGGCTCTGGCAGGCCAAACGTGGCGTCACTCGATGCCACGACAATGTCGCTCGCAAGTGTCAACGCAGCCCCCGCCGACAGCGCGGAACCGTTGACCGACGCAATGATTGGCTTCGTGATTTCCAGCACTCGTACGAGCAGTTCGCACCACTCGGCCGCGTCTTCACCCCAGCTCGCTTGGGCGGCCGTGTCATCAGCTTCAACCTTCAAATCGGGCCATTCCTGACCTTCGCAAAAGGCGTCGCCAGCACCCGTGAGAATGATCGCTCTCACTTTACGCTCCAAGTACAAATCGTCCAGCGCTTCCCCCAGTTGCTGGATCATTTGTTTGGTAAGACGATTACCGTGGTCGGGGCGATTGAGAATTATCGTGCCCGCACAGTCGGTCACCTTCACTTCGACAAGTTCGCTTTGCATGTACATGGGCAGTTCTACTTCCACTCGTGGGCGGGGCGGGTATCAACGGAGACGGCAACCGCGTCGCGGGGAACCCAGCAATTTAGCTGTGCGCTGTCGCAGGTTGTCAGCCTCATTCGCCACATTTCACCAGCAGTCTTACCTGTCACAGCAGATACGTCAAAATCACCGGCCATAATTTCTTGCTTCAGCAAACTCCCAACATGACAGTGTACATCAGCATAACGAATTATCCCTGCTCGATCGAACTCCAGTAGCACCCTATTGGGTTCCAGTGTTGAGTGAGGATCACGCTGCACGACGACTTCGCCGTTAGCTGCAATCTCCAAGTATCGGTGGGGAACTTGCGACGCGATAGCGACCTTGGCCAGGGTATTAAAATTCTCCCAGCGCACTTGGTAGGCATCAACCGTCGCCGCAATACCGGGGGCAGCTGTGTCGTAGCAACCCGCAATAACCATTCGCGCTCCCTCTCCAAGGGCGGTAGCCAATGGCCCAGCGCCAAGTTCAGCATGAGCAGCGAGAAACGGAAGTGCTGGCCCCCGTAACTGTTTGCCGTTATCACACTCGATCAGACCTGTACCCGATGCAAGTAATTCTTCGAGACGTGGTAGGAGGTTGTTTCCACGAATCAGCGTGAGTGGCAGGTCTTCGCTGCCGTGCTCGCATAGGAACTCTGCCACCGCTTCGATACAGCCAAGCGGGCTCCCGCCACCGGCATTGGTGATCACATGTAGCCGAGGGTCGAGAAATATCGTTTTGTGTAACAGGCGCAGTCCCCCCAGAAAACCGGCCGCGTAGATGTCGTCGACGGGATACTTCTGTGACCAGTGGAAATCGAGCTGTAGCACATCTAAGTCTGCCGTCCCCAGCAGCTGGTCGAGCGCTGGATCGTAACGGTCGTGAGGGCTGGCTACGCGGGCGAATCGCATGGATGGGAAGTTCAACTAGGGATTTCATGTCGTCTGGAAGCAACACGACTCCCAGTCAGGCGTTGCTTGTAGTCAACATCATCAACCCCTGTCGACTCTCGGCTGCCAGGGCGTGTTTGCTCGTAACCCTATGGGATCATGTAACTTACTGCTTGCCAACCCCCTGCTTTGCTGGACCACGGCATGACCTCTGCAAGGCAGTGTCGCCGAAGCGTTGCCACCCACATCGTTGGTCCCGGAGGAAGCAGCATGTCTCGTCAAACCAGGAAAAGTCCATCCAACGGCGACAAGGTGACCTCCAACGGTATTCCCAATGGTAAGAAAACCACGGCGAAGGCTTCCAAGATAGCTAGCCAGTCTAAGCTTGCCCCAGGCGAATCAGCAGCAGACGACACCGCCGCAATCGACGATCCCGTTCGCATGTATTTGATGCAGATGGGCGAGATTCCTATGCTCACCCGCGACATGGAAGTCACTTCCGCCAAGCGCATCGAGGCTACTCGCACTCGTTTTCGCCGCACGATGCTTTGCAATGATTTCATGCTGCACGGTGCTGCAGAACTTTTGCAGAAGGTCGCCGATGGCAACCTGCGGCTTGACCGCACGATCGAAATTTCAGTTACCAACACTGCTGAGAAGAAACGGGTGCTCAAACGCATTGGCCCAAATCTACTCACCATTCGTCACTTGCTCGACCAGAACCAGGCCGACTATCGCATCGCCGTGGGGCGTCGTGGCACATTGGCCGAAAAGAAGGGCGCCTGGCGGCGGATGATTGTCCGTCGCAACAAAGCCGTGCGGCTGATCGAAGAACTCAACCTGCGGCTGCAACGTTTGCTACCGCTGATGGAGCAGTTGCATGAAATCTCCTCGCGGATGGAGACGATCAAAGAGCAACTGGCTCACCCCGAGCAGCTGTTGCACTCTGGTTTGCAACACGAGTTTAGGGAGGAGCTGCAGTATCTGATGCGGATCACTTTGGAAACGCCGAAAACCTTGTCGCGGCTCACTTCGCGCACCGTGCAGCGAAAACGCCGCTACGACCTAGCCAAGCGTGACCTGTCGGCCGCCAACTTGCGATTGGTTGTGTCGATTGCAAAACGTTACCGCAACCGCGGCATGAGCTTCTTGGACTTAATCCAAGAGGGCAACACAGGACTGATGCGAGCCGTCGACAAATTTGAGCATGCCCGAGGCTACAAGTTCTCGACCTACGCCACCTGGTGGATTCGCCAAGCAATCACCCGCGCCATTGCCGACCAGAGTCGCACGATTCGCCTGCCGGTCCATATGATCGACACGATGAGCCGTATTCGCACGGTGACTGCCGAGTTTGTCCAAGAGTTTGGCCGCGAACCGAACCCCGAGGAGATCGCCGAGCGAGCCGACATGTCGATCGAAGACGCGAAGTGTGTGTACAAGATGACCCGACAACCACTTTCGCTTGACCAACCCGTGGGTGACCACGAAGACAACTACTTCGGTGAGTTCCTCGAAGAGCAACGCGACGAAGATCCGCTTTATGACACCAACCTCGAAGCACTCAAAGAGCGCCTCGAAGAAGTAATGACAGATCTTTCGTACCGCGAACGCGAAATTCTGCGATTGCGATACGGCTTGGCGGACGGCTACACCTACACTCTCGAAGAAGTCGGCAAGATTTTCTCCGTCACCCGGGAACGCGTCCGGCAGATCGAATCGAAAGCCGTGCGAAAGTTGCAATCGCCGTACCGTTCCCGAACCCTCACCGGCTTCCTCGACGGCGTTGAACCTACCCCAGTAGACGCCAATCAAACCAACCCCAGCTAGTCCAGAGAAAACATCCTTCGGAAAGGCGTCCCGGTGTCATCCTCCGCCGGGGCGTCTTTTTGATGCGCTACGGCGGCGAAAGAAACACCAATCCCCAAACGTGGGGACAGCCATGCGAGCCCATCCCCATGTCCAGGCTCTAAGGAATTGGCACGGCGGCAGTTATGCCGTTAGGATTGAGTCGGATTGGATGGATGTCCCAGTTGATGGCCGAAAACGACAAATATTTAGCCGGACCTGCTGTAATGAGTTTGCGTTGAAACTGCGTAACAAGCTCTTTACATGTGGCAATCTTTTCTTGAGCTGGACGTGGTTGCGGCAGTGGCAATCGCAACACGCACAGAGCATAGATTATGAGCTTCGGCTTCTTCATGCAAAATTATTCCTGCGCTTTGAGATCAACATAAGAATGCCACACTTGGTTCGATCCTGGAAAATCAAGGAAAACATTACTCGAAGGCAGCATATTACTTATGGCCATCGGCCGTTTGTCGTTTGGGCAAAGTAAGCGATGATTGTTGGGAAGATGTCACCGAACAGTGAATTGCCCACATCCGTTTGTTGAGTGGAGTATCTCTGTTGTTTGTCTTGATTAGAAGCTCGTTGTTTCCTTCTTGTAGCTCTACAGGAATTCGGTGTGTGTGAATACTGTCTTCGTTTCGAATCGTCGCAACCTTCTCCCGATTCATCCAGATGATTGCCCAGTCGTCCAGTGCTAGCCTGAGTTCGGCTAAGTGACTTGCACTGCTCTGGATGTTGGCGCGAAGGTAGGCGGCATTGTTGACTACTGTGAGTGGCGTTGCCGAATGGTGGCGCTCAAAATAGACGTGCTGCAGGTCGATCCATCCACGCGTGGCGTCTAACGACGCCACTGAGACTTCGTGACTTGCGCCGGCAAGTTGCACAGGCCATTTGCCCCTGGGGAGTTGCTCGACAAAGCTTGAATTTCTGAAACTCTCCCAATGATTGGCGTTTGGGAATAGTCCTGCCACCTGCCAACTGTCGGGGGTCTGGATTTCCGGAGGCCCGGTATTCGGGATCCGATAGTAGTAGACAACGCTCTCCATATCGTCACCACGGCTACCCGTACGAAAGATGAGTGAGCTGCGGAAAGCAATCGGGTCTGGGCCATAGAATCGGTAAAATACCCCGTCTTGGTCGAGGCGACCCCGGTTGACATGGTACGGGCAGCCAGCCCAGCGAGTCTGCCGATCGTTGAATCCCCAGGTGAAGCCAAAGTCGTCTTCGACGTTGTGGCCACGAATCACGTACGGGTCAGTTTCGCCGTCGATCAGGAATGTTGTTCCGCCAGTATGAAAGACCATGTCAGTGAAGTTTTTTTGGATATAACCCACAGCTAGCCCAGCGATGAATCCTTGTCCTCCAATGTTGGCCATTTCTACGAAACCGCCGCGTTTGGGTGAGGGTTGTAGTCGCTTGTGCTCTACGTGGAGACGATACGGCGTAATCGTGGCGGAACCCTCGTAAGCGTGCCAGTCAGTCATCGCCACTGCTCGTTCACCCTCGTTGCCGACAAGTTTTATGTGGCAAGACTTGGCGAACGGGATCGGCAAGTACAGATTGTAGCCTGGCGTCCCGGGCACCCCTTTGGCCGGATTAGGAAGTACACTATACGCCGCACAGTCAATAAAGTAGGGGGCGAGATCGTGCATAACCCCGAAGAACGGTTTCAGCGGCACGTCGATTTGAGGCTGTGAGGCGCCGTCGACGTGGACTACAAGACGAACATCGTCACCCGGCAGCAGCCAAAGATGGCGCACACATCCTGGACCTTTGAGTTGCGCAATTGTGGCCACGCCGTCGCCAGGGATTCGACGGTCACTGTTGCTGCGACGCGAACGGAAGTTGGAAGGCAGGCTTATCATTGGGACAGCCGGATCGGCCAGGTACTGCAAGCTTGGCGGCTGGGCATTCGATTGCCTGTCGATCTGTTGGCAAAAAGCGGCTGCTGCCAGTGCTATGGTAAATGCAACTTTCAAGTCTGGGTTCATATTCGTGTGCCTGTGATCAGTGGAAAGCCCTTCCTAGGCTCAGGGCATACACTCGGGTGCGAGTCGACAAAGGCAACTGAGTCAGGAGATCTAGATAGATGTCCCCGTTGTTCTGGATGTACCCGTTGTTCGCCGTTGTTCGCGTCTTCCTCTGCCGGGGCGGCTTTTGTTGTGCGCTGCGGCGAGGGCATGCCAAAATCGCGACCTCTCTTGCGAATAAAACAAGGAAGCCGTTGACGTCACGGAGCTTGGGAAATGCCGTACCCGGCCAAGAATCATTGCTGCATTGCTCGTTCTGATACGGTAGCATAGTCGACGCTAACAGCGAAGACTGCAGCGTGCATGTTATTTTTTGCTTGCGCAATATCGGACGTGAGCGACGGCAGAAAATGCCGCCTCGGCCTACGCTCAGCGGTCGAACGAGCGACTGGCGATGTTCGAGCGAGACGACTTTTACACACTAGAATTCGAGCGACGTGCGAGTGCAAAAATAGCTCGGAACGCACTTGACACGTCAACCTGCTCGCAAGGAAAAGCATTCAATTTCCAACCGCATCAGCTCTTCGACGACAGTGGCGGCGGAGGTTGGGCGGCGGAGCGGGTCTTTCGCCAACAGGCGATGTACGAGCGAGGCGACCGACTTCGGCAAATGCGGCACAGCGTGGCGGACGCATGTTGGTTTCGACTCGCGGTGCAAGCGTACCAGTTCGTCAGGAGCACCTGCGGCGAAAGGCAATTTGCCGGTGATCATTTCGTACAGCGATACGCCAAGGCTATAGAGGTCGCTTGAAACTTCGGCGGTTAAGCTTGAAGTGACGACTTCCGGGGCAATGTAATTGAGAGTACCTACGACGGGGCGTGAAGACCAATGCCGGGCTTCGGAAGAAGTATGTGCGAATCCCAGGTCAATTAGTGTGGCATGCCCATCGGGGGCAACGACAATGTTGCTCGGTTTTACATCGGCGTGCATCATGTGGGCCGATTCGTGAAGTGCGGCAAGAGCTTCGGCCACCTGGCGAGCGATCCACAGCATGACCGGCAACGGAAGGCGTTTGCCCTGCTGCGAAAGCATCGCCAACGAACTGCCCGCAAGGAATGGTGTAACGAAATAGAATGGCGCTTGCTGCGTACTTGCCGAGAGAACGGGCAACAAATGCGGGTGCGAAATCTTTCGCCCGATCCAAGCAGCGCGGCGTTGCATCTCGATCGCTTGCGAATCGCGCCACCATTCGCGGCGGAGCACCTTCAGCACATAGGTCGCTGGCTGCTGGCTAGCGGCCTCAGCGGGGCGAGCGAGATAAACGCGGGCCAGTTCACTTTCGCTCAACAAGCGAACCAGTTGCCAGGGGCCAATGCGGCCAACGGCGCTTGAGTGTTCGGCGGGTTGGGTCGCGGCAAAGTTGGCGCGGACCGGGGTTGTCGATTCAGCGATTGCCATACGGGTCGGTCAGTTGGGCCAGGTTCTATCGAAGAGCAGTGCCAGTTTGCGGAGTACTGACACAGCCGACCAATAAATGGTCGGCCTAGGACTTTGATCGGCGAAATGAGTGGGTGTTCTCGACGTGGAAACGGTGAGAACACGAATGCAAACGTACGGGGCTGTTAACCTAGCGAAACCGCGGCGGGTTTGCCGTCAACTACCGAGGTATTTTGCCAGCACCGTGCGGGCGACTGCCGGATCATCAGTCCCACCAACAATCGTGCGGCCATCGGCGAACACAGTTAGGAGAAACTTATCGACCGCCAGCCGCAACAGAAACGGGTTCGTGGAAACGCGGCCTATGTTCGCAAGTCGCTCGGCAAGTGCTGGCAGATCGACGGACTTGGCAGCATCGGGTGCGATCTGCACGGAATTGCGCCCGCAGAGGCGAGTGACCGCGCTCCCCCGGCGACCCTCGAGCCAAGCAAAGTCGCGCTGCCCGCAAGTGGCACAGTCGGCGCTGCGGCTCGCCGCGATGCCCAGCGAACGTATTTGATTATGCCATAGATCGACAATCGTCATTGCGGGGTTGAGCGCGGCGTGATTGCCGCTCAACAGCTTGAGTGCTTCGATCGCTTGCAGTGAAGCAATCACATTGACGATCGGCCCCAGCACGCCGGCCGTTTCGCAAGTTGGTTGTGTCGCGGCTGGTGGAGGTTCAGGCATGATGCAACTAAGACACGGCGTCTCGCCAGGAACAATTGCAAGCGTCTGCCCCTCGGCACCTACGCAGCCACCGAACACCCAGGACCGATCGTTGGCAACCGCGTAGTCGTTGACGAGATAGCGGGTTTCAAAGTTGTCCGTGCCATCGACGATGACCTCGACATCGTCGGCAAATTGGCGAATATTCGTAGCATTGAGATCGGCGACGACAGGTTCGATAGTCACGCTAGAATTGACGTTTTCCAACCGCTTGGCTGCGGCAATGGCTTTGGGAAGCTGCTCCTCAGCGTCGCTCTCGTCGAATAACACTTGCCTATGCAAGTTGTCGACCTCGACAAAATCGCGATCAACGAGTCGCACAAAACCGACCCCAGCACGGACCAACGTGTCAGCAACCACGCACCCCAGCGCCCCGCTACCAACAACCAGCGCGCGAGAGGTGAGCAACTCGCGCTGTCCTTCTTCACCGAGCGGCGCGTAACGCAACTGACGGCGATAGCGGTCGAGTTGTGGGGCGTTTCTACTCATGGGGCGACGAAGTATCCAGCGAGGTCAAATTCGGGTGCGAGTTCGGCTTGGAGACGGTCGCAAGCTGCCCGCGCCTCGCCGAGGTCAGAGTAGTCTTCGCCTCGACGGATCACAACAACAGGTCGCGAAGCCATTGCTAACCAACTGGGAGGTCTCTCGCCTGCGCTCAGTTCCAAGCCTACAACAGCTCTTGAATCTAAATAGTCTTCGGAAGTGGCAGTCTTAGAAACGAGTTGAGCAACGATACAATGAGATGGCCAATGATCGGCGAGATGCTCTTGTTTAGCTTGGTCGGTGCCGATAAATGCCAGCAATACCGAAGGTGAGAAATCAAGCTGAGCTACGATTGCGGGAAGTGAGTCGCCAGCAGTGCGAAGATCCACACAAAGAATAACACCAGCCTCACTGGCAGCTTTACAAAACGCGGAATCGTAGTGATCCATCAGCAACGCCGTACTCGCAACTCGCGCGTCGGAGAGCACGTCCATCGCAGTTGCGTCAGTACTCGCACCCCGAACAACGGTTCTGCGATTGTCCAACATGAGATTTCGCCAGTGCGTCTCCCAGCGAGTGAGTCCAACTTGTGTCGTTTGATCTAGCTGCTGTCCATCTTCCGTCACCAGTGAGACTTGAAGATCATACAAAAAAGGCAATTCGGCGGTCCAGTAACATGGGTCGATCACCTGTGCCGAATACAGGGGGCACTGGATACCTGTTACTTCAGCTTGGTTCTTTGAGTTTATGCATGAGAAGGAAAAATCGGCGGGTAATGTACGAGCGTAATTGCACTGCGGGCCCTTTAACGTTCCCGTGAATGAACGAACTACCACATTCTCAGGGAATTGAAGAAAGACACGAGCGGACGACTCCGATTGTTCGAGGACTGAAAAGCTAAATGGTACGTGCATGCGGAGTGTCACTCTATTAGGGCAGCTGAGCGTTCCAACTCAGCCGCGAGAAATTTGCCTGTGGCTGAATCAGAGTGGGCTGCGACCTCTTCAGGCGTGCCTACTGCAACGACCTGGCCCCCATTGCTCGCTGCGCCAGGCCCCATGTCAACAATGTAGTCCGCCGCCTGCATCATCAACGAATGGTGTTCGACCACCACCAGCGAATGGCCCATGTCGAGCAGCGAATCGAAACAGTCTAGGAGCTGCAGCACGTCGGAAAAATGCAAACCCGTGGTCGGCTCGTCGAGCACGAACAGCGTGCGTCCTTTGCGCGGGGCAGCGATGTAGGTCGCCATCTTCAGTCGTTGCGCTTCGCCGCCGGAGAGCGTGTTCGCCGGTTGGCCCAGTCGCAAATAGTCGAGCCCCACATCCATTAAGCACTTCAACCGAGTGAGGATTTTTCGGTGTCCGCGAAAGAACGTAAACGCCTCTCGCACCGACAAGTCGAGTACTTCAGCGATGTTACAATTCCTGTATTTTACATCAAGCACCTCGCGGCGGTACCGTTGGCCCTGGCATTCGGCGCAGCGCATGTAGACGTCAGCCATAAGCTTCATGTCAATTTGCGTGTAACCTTCGCCCTGGCAGGCTTCGCAACGGCCTCCATCGACATTGAAACTGAAATGCCCGGCCTTGAAGCCTCGTGCTTGCGCTTCGCTCGACTCGGCGAAGAGAGCACGGATAGGATCGAAGGCTTTGATGTAAGTGACGGGGTTGGAACGTGGCGTGCGACCGATGGGGCTCTGGTCGATGAGCAGGACATCTTCCACTTGGCCAGCTCCGAACAGATCACCATACGGTGCGGGTCGATTCGCTTCGATGCCCAGCCGTCCGGCAACCGCTGGATAGAGTGTCTGTTCCACGAGTGTACTCTTTCCCGCTCCACTCACCCCGGTCACGACGCACAAGACACCAAGGGGGAATTCGACGCTGAGGTCCTGCAAGTTATTACCGCTAGCACCATCAAGGCGTAGCCAACCGTGATCGGTCGCGCGACGCTGCTCGCGCACGCCCAACGTACGCCGGCCAGTAATCCAATCTCCCGTGCGACTCTCGGGTGATTCAAGCATTTCAGTCGGCGGACCTTGGAAGACGACCGTGCCACCAAACTCGCCTGCACCTGGGCCGATCTCGACAACTTCGTCCGCGGCACGTATCAGCA
Source organism: Bythopirellula sp. (assembly GCA_965230685.1). Classification (GTDB taxonomy): domain Bacteria; phylum Planctomycetota; class Planctomycetia; order Pirellulales; family Lacipirellulaceae; genus Bythopirellula. The sequence goes on along the minus strand of CBDDLO010000002.1, from coordinate 3,755,897 downwards.
GTGGATCGTGCTCAATGACAGCCACGGTGTTCCCGCGATCGCGCAAGCCGCGAATCGTGTGAACCAACTGCGGCATATCAGCCGGGTGCAATCCCGCGCAAGGTTCATCGAGCACGTACAACATTCCCACCAAATTAGACCCCAGCGCGGAAGTGAGCGACACTCGCTGCGCCTCTCCACCACTGAGCGTGCGCAGTGATCGATCCAGTGAAAGGTGGCCAACGCCAACTTGATCAAGATATTCCAATCGCGAAATGACTTGGCCAAGTAACAAGCGACCAATCTCGCGTTGCCTCGGGGTAAGTTCGACTTTCGCAAACCAAGAGAGTGCGTCGTGAATTTGCAGAGCGGACAGATCGGCAACGCTCAAACCACCGATGCGCACCGCCAGTGCCTCGGGCTTAAGCCGAGCGCCTTGACAGTCGCCACAAGGGTAGTAGCTTCGCCAACGGCTCAGAAACACTCGCAAGTGCATCTTGTATTTACGACGTTCCAACCAATTGAAAAATCCATTAAGCCCACCAAAATCGCGCTCCGGCACACCCTCTCGGACAAGCTGTCGCTGCTCCTCAGTAAGTTCGTGATACGGTACATCGACAGGCAGTCCAAAATCTTTCGCTAGGGTGAGCAACTCTTCGAGTTCGTGCGAGTAGGCTGGCGTGTTCCAAGGTGCGATCGCTCCGTCGCGGAGCGTTTTATTGGGGTCGGGCACGACCCGCTCCATATCAACGTCGATTACGTTGCCAAAGCCTTCGCACGCTGGGCATGCTCCGAGTGGGTTGTTGAAGCTCAGCAGCTGTGGCTCAGGCGTGGGATAGTCGATGCCACATGAGTCGCAGCAAAACGAGTGGCTAAACTGGTGTTTCTTCCATCCACGGCTGTCAATCTCCACACTTCTCTGCTCGGAAGAATCGCATTCACTCCAAACGACACAGACGCCTCGACCTGCTTCGAGTGCCGATTCGAGCGAGTCGCCTAACCGGGTTTTTGATTCCGGTGAGGCTGTGAGACGATCCAGAACCACCTCAATGGCATCCAAGTCAGACAATTGGCTGACCGCGGAAGAGGTTAGATCCAATGTTTGCCCGTTCACTACGCAACGAAAATAGCCGAGCGAGACAAGATCAGCCTGCCAAACTTCGGCCGTTCGACTCCCGCGCTGCGAGGCGAAACCGACCATCAACCTAGTGCCTTGAGGCAACTTACTGAGGCGATTCACGGCGGACTCCGCGGAATCTTGCTGCACACGTTGGCCGCAGCCGTAACAAATCACCTCGCCGATGCGCGCGAATAGCAGTTGCAGGTGTTCGTTGATTTGCGTCGCACTGCCGACGGTAGCGCGGCTTGAGCGGCTGACCGATTTACGCGTCACAGCAATCGACGGAGGAATGCCCTCAATGCTTTCGGCATCGGGTTTGTCGAGCTGTTGCAGGAACTGTCGCGTGTAGGTAGAAAAACTCTCGATGTAGCGCCGTTGCCCCTCAGCATACAGAGTATCGAGTGCTAGGCTTGTTTTTCCACTACCGCTCACCCCACAGAACGCGACCAATTGCCGATGGGGCAGGTCGAGGTCGACGTGGCGAAGATTGTTCACCGCCACACCACGGAGGCGGATTGTCGAGTTGGTCACGGTGCGTAGCGCCCAGCGGAAGAAATCGGCAGAATTGCAATCTCGTTAGTTTAACGCAGCTAGCTCCGTACGAACAGCCAGGCGCTAGCTGCCAACGCGTGTGGCGTTTGGTACAATCGACTGGCCACGCTCCAAATATTACCCCAGACAGAGTCTGTTGCATGTCGCTCGACAAATGGAAAAATCCGTTTTACACACTGCTTATACCCGCAGGGGCGGCATTCTGCGTCACCGGCTTCGCATACGGCTTGATGGCGTTTCAAGAGGTCAACGCAGGCCGCGCGGCAATTGAGCAAACCGCCGACCACCCACTATTCCAATGGCTAGAAGCCCACGGCATGACTGCGATGCTCATCGAGCTGGCTATTCTGGCCGTTCTGACCCTCGGCGCAATTGGCACCGACAGCTGGTGGATGGAAGAAACCGAAAGAGCGCCTCGTGAAGAGTAAACTCCGAAAAGAGATTGCGTTGCTGCGCGAGGAAATCCGCGCGCATGACCAACGCTACTACATCGACGCGAAACCAACCATTTCGGATCAGGAGTACGACGAACTGCTTCGCCGGTTAAAGCAGTGCGAAGCGGAGCATCCTGAGTTGGTCACAGCGGACAGCCCCACGCAGCGCGTAGGTGGCGCGCCCATCGACGGGTTCAAGACGGTGCCCCATGCCCAACCGATGCTGTCTGTCGACAACACTTACAATTTCGAGGAATTGACCAAGTGGGCTCAACGCTGCTACCGAACTCTCCACGCAGATCAAGACGGCAAGGAGGCGGAAAAGGACGATGGCTACCCAATCGACGGCGGTTACCTTGCCGAGCCAAAAATCGACGGCGTAGCGATTAGCTTGCGTTATGAACAAGGAGTGCTCGTGCAGGCCATCACGCGTGGAGATGGCACCCGCGGCGACGATGTAACTCACAATATTCGCACGATTCGCTCGATACCTCTACGTCTTGCCGAGACAGCACCGCTCGCGATTCCTGAGGTTGTGGAAGTTCGGGGCGAGATATTCATGCCCAAGTCTGAATTTCAACGCATTAACGAGTCTTTTCAAGCGGCGGGCCAGGAGCCATTCGCCAATCCTCGCAATGCGACTGCCGGAACGCTTAAGCAACTTGACTCGAGCAAGGTTGCCCAGCGACGATTGCAATTTCTGGCCCACGGCTTCGGTGAACTGACCTCCCACGAGGTTCAAAAAAATAGCGATTTCCTGCAAACGCTAGTGGAGTGGGGCATCCCAACCAACCCTTTAGTCAAGCTATGTCCCTCGTTAAAGGAAGTTTGGCAGTACATCGCGAGATTCGAGGCGACACGTGCCGCGCTGGAGTACGGCGTTGATGGCGTGGTGGTGAAGGTAGATCGATTCGACTATCGGCAACAGCTTGGCACAACGAGCCGATTCCCTCGTTGGTGTATCGCGTACAAGTACCCAGCGGAGCAGGCGATTACCAAATTGCTCGATGTGATTTGGCAAGTTGGTAAGACGGGCAAGCTCACGCCCAGGGCGACGATGGAGCCGGTGTTCGTCGCGGGGACCACAGTCCAGCACGCGACCTTGCACAATTTTGGTGAAATCCTCCGTAAAGATATCCGCATCGGCGACACGGTGATCATCGAAAAGGCCGGCGAGATCATTCCTCAAGTGGTGCGTGTCGACCTTGATCTACGACCTGCTCACCTGCCACCCGTCTCCGCCCCAGACTCGTGTCCCGAGTGCGGTGGCGAAGTCGAGGCAGAACAAGACTCAGCAGGTAAAGAAACAGCTCGGTACTGCATGAATCCACAGTGTCCCGCCCAGCTGCGCGAGCGGTTGATCCACTTTGCCGCACGCGGGCAAATGGATATTGACGGCCTTGGCGAGAAGAGCATCGGGCAACTCACGGAGGCGGAGTTGCTCAACTCGTTCGGCGACATTTTCGAACTGCACAAGCGTCGGGAACAGTTGCTAGAACTGGAACGCATGGGCGAGAAAAAGGTCGACAACCTACTCGCCGGGATTGAAGCTGCCAAGACCCGTGGCCTGGATCGCGTCTTGTGCGGACTGGGCATTCGCCACGTTGGTTCCACCGTTTCTAAAATACTCGCCAAGTACTACGGTTCGATCGACGCGCTGATTGCAGCTTCGCGCGAAGATATCGAAACCTTTCAGGTCGATGGCAAAGAATCGGGCATCGGCCCCGAGATTGCCGCGTCGCTGCATCATTTTCTGCACAGCGACGCGGGGCAGCATGTGATCGGCGAACTCCGCACGGCGGGCGTCACGCTGGAAGCTGCGCCCGCAAACGTGCAAGCCGAGGGAGAGTTAGCTTTCGCAGGACAGACGTTTGTGGTCACTGGGAAGCTCGAAAAATATACCCGCGACGAAATCCATGCACTGGTCGAACAACACGGCGGGAAAGCCGCCAGCAACGTGTCGAAAAAGACCGACTATCTGGTTGCCGGCGAACAAGCGGGCAGTAAACTCGCCAAAGCCGAGAAGCTGGGCGTAGCGGTGCTGAGTGAAACTGACTGGGAATCACTTCTGAACGAGTCAGGCTGAACGCGCACGAACGCATTGCATGTCAAAATCCAAATTGGAAATTCTTGCGTACGACGAAAGCCCGTTGGGACCGCTGTGTCTGCGGCGGCGTGAGTTGCTCTCTCAGCCTGGCACCTTCGTAACTGAGGTGACGCTGAATCATGAGTTCCTCATGAGCAGTTTGTACACCGATTCCGAGAGAGTGCTCTCGCAAATCGCGCTGGAGATGCACGCTGGCGAGCAGCTGCGCGTGCTGGTGGGGGGATTAGGATTGGGTTACACGACTCGCGAAGTGCTGCGGGCGGAGCGAGTCGCGCACGTTGAGGTCGTCGAATTGTTGCCACAGGTGATTGCTTGGCTGAAAGATGGCATGGTGCCGCTCGCTGCGGAAATGGAGGAAGAACCGCGTCTCACGGTTACTCAAGGCAACGTATATCAGCAACTTGCCGAGCCCGCTAAAGAACAGTTTGATCTGATCCTTATCGACGTGGACCATTCGCCCGACGAACGTTTGGGTCACGACAGCGTTTCGTTCTATCATGCCGAAGGCTTGCAGTCCGCTCGTCAACATCTGGCCCCTGACGGCGTGCTGGGAGTGTGGTCCTATGCCGAGAACTCGCCGTTCGCGGACTCGCTACGTGAAGTTTTTTCGCACGTCCGCATCGAACCGGTCAACTATGAGAATCGGCTAATCGACGAGCAGCATACCGACTGGCTATTCTTCGCCACTGGTTGATGCCGAGTTGGAATTCTCTGTGATGGCAGCGCGCACCTCGGCCGGCAATTCCATGCCAAGCGATTCGGCCTGCAACAGCAACTTTCGCGCTTCAGCATAATCGCCCAATTGCCAGAGCAAAACACCGAGGTTGAAACTCAGTTGCGTCGATTTGGGGTGCGCCGCTAGGCCGGAACGGTACACATTCTCCGCGGTTTCAATGCGGCCAATTTGAGCAAGCAGCCCACCGAGGTTAGCGCACAGGTCGGGGTTCTGCGGCTGAATTTCCTGGCAACGCGCGAAAGCGTCGAGGGCCTGATCAAATTTCCCGAGGGTGTAGTAAGTGTTTGCTAATTGGAAGTGGGCAGCGAAGTGTTCCGGGGCAAGTCGCGTTGCCTGCTGAAGCGGCCTGATGGCACGTGCCGGTTTGCCTCTTTGAAACTCTGCGAGCCCAATTTGGTAGTGCACCTCCGGCGAGCGCCGGCGCAGCTTTCTTGCTTCTTGAAGCGCCTGTAATGCCAGCTCGCCATTGCCGCTCGCGTTCATCGCCGATCCCAACGCCAGCTGCACACGCCAGTTGCGCGGCTTGCCTATGGCCAGAAAGCTTGCTAACTCGGTGGCTTCCTCGTGCTTGCCCTGGCGGCTTAACAGCAACACTTTCCCGAGTTCGCCACTGAGCGATTTGGGGAACCGCTTGGCAATTTCAGTAAATTGGTCGGCTGCCTCCGCTTCCATTCCCTGGCGCAAGTAGAATTCCGCTAGATGTTCTCGCGGTTGTTCGAGATCAGGACACAATGCGACAGCTTGACGTAACGCTTGCTCCGCCTGTTCAGAGTCACCCTGTTTGGCGAGGAGCAAGCCGAGGTCGCAGTGATACTCCCATTGATCGGGTGCGAGGTGTAACGCCTCCCGTAGCGCAGCTTCGGCTTGGCCCAACTTTCCCGCTTTCAAATAAGCCAGGCCAAGATCGGCGTGGATCGTGTGGGAGTTGGGTCTCAGTTGGAGTGCTTGCTGCGCGTGTTCGATGGCGGCACGCGCATTGCCGCGTGCCAACGCCTGACGACTCCGCAGCGATTGGCTTTCTGGCAAGTCGGGCGTGAGGGCCATCAGCGCTTGCAGCCGCGCGACTTCGCGACGTGCCCCATACTTGACAGCCTGATACCGCTCAGCCAGCAACAATCCGCAGGCGATGGCTAGCAGGATTGCCCACTTGCCAGCGTGCAAGAATCCGGGTACGTAGCGCTCGGCAATGGAGGTGTTCACGACTTCATCGACAAGGTTCTGCTGCGTCTTTTTCTCGCTCACTTTCCAAATGAATCCGTCGAAATAAAAGTGCAAGAAGGAAGAGGTGACAAACAGCGCGACTAACCATTGATGTGCGTCTTGACTGCCGCCTCGGAATACGTAGGCGTTGGCATCGACCGTGAAGTAGCGGATGGAACTGTACGCAGCGATCGCTGCCAGATAGATGCCAAGCATCGACCAGCGATCACTGAACAAAAAACCGAGTGGGCCAAACTTCTCACCGGCTCTCGCGAACAGTCGCCGATTGTAAATCCACACGATGGCATAGTATTGCACCGCGTGGTATATCTCGAACATTGCCAACCCAATCAACACGTTCGTCGAGAGGCGGCCTGTGTACCAATAGAACCAGCCTGTAGTACCGATCAATAACAACTTGATCCCACTCAACGGTACGCCTCGATTGCGCAGCCGCAGTTGGTTGAAAAGGTACGCCAGTAGTACACAGACACCGACACTGCCAACAACTAGCCGCGTCCACTTCAATACCTCCGGCCCAAACAACGGCAGCCCCGATTGCCACATCGCCTCAGCCACGCCGAACGCCCGCGCATCGCTAAACACGACCCCCGCGACGAACACAATTAGACAAAGCCAATGGTCGAGCCGCGCTGTCCAGCGGTCATTGACCCCCAGCCGCACGTCGTAAATGCGCATGAATCCGTATGTTTGCATCAGCCCGTGCCACGTGCCCCAAATGAGCAGGATCAACTCTAAACCATGCAGATGGGTCCAGGGCAACCTCAACGCGGATGCCAAGCCACTGGGTGGCGAAAACAGCAAGGCCAACCCGAGTACCAAAACTGGTACCAGCAAGAACCGTGTACGGTAGCGTGAGAACAGTGCACTGTCGCCGTAAGCACGCATGAATCCAGGAAGATGGTGTCCCAGCGAAGCGAAAGCAATCACCACCAACGAGAGTTCCTCTGCCGTCAGCCAACGACGGGCTGCAATCAGCACGACCGGCACAATCAACAGAGGAGTCACAACAATGTAGCTGAGGTCCCACCAAGCAGAGACAATCCAACTGGAACGGCGTGTGGCAGCGGTGGTGGACACGGAATATGGCAAGTGATGGGTGTTGGTGGTGGTAGTGAAGTTTACCACGTGTTTGACGCAGGAAACGCGAATTGCCAGTAGGACGGCCGCCTGAGCCGTACGAACAGGCGGTAGTGCCTGGCGAGTGGCCCAGCGGCTCACCCTGCCAAACTCGCGACTACAGCGATTTTCCTTGGCATTCCGCTCCGCCCCGTCTATGCTGGAGGAAGCGACTGGCTGGATCTTTGCACAGCTTCGCGTATCCGACATTTGGCATTCGAGAAGGCATTCCCACGCTATGAACACCAAGAATACGATGACCCCCACCAAGTGGCTTTTGGCCTTGGCGCTTTTGGCATCTGCAAGCTCCACGTTCAAGGCCCAAGCGGCCGACTCCGCTCCTGGAGCCTCTCCAAGAGACACTCCAACAGCCGAGGTCTCGCAGGCAACCCCGGTCGATTTGTTCGACGCGATTGACCAAGAATTGATCGACGTGAAGTTTGTCGCCCGCAGCGCCGAGAAAGGTCGTCTTGTGATGACCAATAAGACCAAAGAGCCCGTCAGCGTGCTCGTGCCCGAAGCTTTCGCTGGGGTGCCCGTCCTACGTCAATTTGGTGGCGGCGGCGGCGGTGGTTTAGGAGGCGGTGGTGGCGGCGGACTCGGTGGCGGCGGCGGCCAACAGAGTGTGGGAGGAGGCGGTGGCGGAGGTCGAGGTGGCGGCGGCGGTGGGCGAGGCGGTGGCGCATTCAACATTGCTCCCGAGAAAATCGGTCGCCTCGATGTGCCTCTGCTATGTCTCGACCACGGCCTGCGTGATCCTTCGTCCAGCAAGCCGTACGAAGTGCGCCCGATCGAAGATGTTGTCACCAGCCCCGCGCTGATTGAAATCGTCAAGGCCTATGCCAACGGCGAACTCCCTCACGGCGCCTCCCAAGCCGCCGCGTGGCACATCAACAGCAACGTAAGCTGGAACGATCTCGCCGCAAAGCTCACCGGCACCGTCCGCAGCACCGTGCGTCACTCCTACTTCAGTCGCGACCAGATGCACGCTGCGATGGCAATTGTCACCCGCGCCGAATCGATGACTCTGGGCCAGACCGTAACACCTCGCAACTGGAAATCGCAAAGCCAACGCGCGTCGGAGAAAACCAACGAGGAAGAACCCTACCAAGAAGGCACCAGAGGTAAGGTTATCGATGTTGAGGTGGAGATCGAAGCTGCATCACTTGAAGCTGGAGAATGACACTTTAAGTTCAGCTCGTGCGATTGGTGGCGTGCGGCTAGGCTGCTGGGCAGGCGAGCTGGCGCTGCTCGGACAGCAAATGTTGAATCTCGCGATTTAGCTTGGCTTGTTCGCTTTGCCAGCCGCGTGCTGATTGCTCGTAGTGTCGTTGTTGGGCATCCAGTTCTTTTTCGCGAGAAACTAGACGAGCAGCCCGCTGTTCGATGTCCTGCTCACGACGCTCGAGCCATTGTTGCAAGTCGGCACGCTGTTGTTGGAACTGAGCGTTTTGCTCGGCCAGCTCTTCGCGAATAGCCTCCAGCTCCTGCTGGCGAGACTGCAGATTGTCGGTTGCCAATTGAAAATGGTCTGCTAACTTCGCGCGGACTTGTGAAATCGAGCGCGACAATGCTGCTGGTGCGAGTGCTCCTTGCAGTTGCAGCCAGGTTTCTTCGGTGGCGAGCCTCATCTCGAGTGATTCACGCTGTGTCGCGCGCAACTCTTCGCCCAGTTGCTCGAGTGCCGCATGACGTTTTTGCAACTCGGCCTCGCGGCGATCCAGTTGTTGCTCGCGCTGCTTCGATTCGAACTCGGCTTGCTCGGACGCTTGCGTCACTGCGCGTCGTTCCTTAGTCACGTGGTTCTCAAACGCCAGTTCCTGCTGCTGCAGCTCTTGCTGTTGCTGGAGTAGTTGCATTTGCTGTTCGGCGAGCAGCGACTCGGCATTAGAGAGATACGTGTCACGCATGTCAAACTCATGCTCTCGCTGCTGAAGTTTCACGAGTTTTTGCTCGGTAATATTCAGTCGCTGGTACCGCTCGAGAGCGGATTTGATTTCTTGCTCGCGGAAACGGAGTTGCCGCTCCTGCTCGTCGAGATTCACTTGCTGCTGCTCGAGCTGCTGGAGCTTGCGATCAAGTTCGGCTCGCTGGAACTCAGCTTCGCTGGCACGCTCGCCGACACGCTGCTCCCATTCGCGCAGCTCCTCCTGTCGCTTGGTAAGCTGTTCACTAGTGGCATTGATTTTCTCAGTGCGTTCAACCAACGAAATCTCGTCAGCCGTATTACGCTCCAGTGCTTTGTAGAGTTCTGCCTCACGAGAATCGAGTTCTCGTTGCCGCTCTTCCCAGGAGTGTTTACCCTCGTCATTTTCCTCGAGTTGACTCTGGCAGAGCGCCGCTTGGATTTCCACCTCGGTGAGTTTCTCATCGAGCGAAGTCTTGCCGAGTTCGAGTTCCGCTTGCAACTTGCTAAGTTGCTGTTCGCGCTGATCTAGCTCTTGACTGCGCTCTTTGAGTGGCTGCTGGTCGAATGCGCGGCGTGCCTGGTTGGCTACCTCCGAAATCTCTGTTTCGCGTTGCTCAAGCGCTTTCTCCCGCTCATCAAGTTCGTGCTCACGCTCGTCCAGCCAAAGCCGAGAGTTTCGAATCCGTGACTCGAAGTCGGCCTCTTGCGAATTGATTCGCTCTGTGCGTCTGTCGAGATCGCTCAACTGTTCTTGCAGTTGTTGTGCTAGGTCGACCGCCTGGCTAGCTAGGACTTCCGGAGATGCAGAAGCATCGATCAATTGCCCCAGCGATTCTTCCGCGCTGGCCAAGGCGTGGTGTTTCTGTTCAGTAACCACGGCGATCAACTCGGCGGATTTTTCCGTGCTGCCCGCACGACGCACTTCGTGTGCGGCATCCACTCGGATCTCTCGCGACTTGGACGCATCCGAGTCGATTGGTGGCTCGTGGACTTCGTGTTGACTGTCGCTTGCCATACGTTTGCCTGAGGTTGCGATGAGAGCTGGGTGCCCGGAAACGCCTGTAACCGTTAAACTTTACCCAGAATGTCTCATCGGCACTTCGAGCGACAGGAGTTGATTCTTTAGAGAATTTTTGAATCCGCTGGCAGCACCGCTAGCACGAAAAAAGCCGCTGCTACCAAACAGGGGAGCAACGGCCACTGTGAACCAGAGTCAAACTCTCGAGCAGTCTATGCTTTCGCCGCGTCAATAGCTTCTTGCAACCTGGTCTTCGGTTGGACGCCAACGAAGCGATCGACCACCTCGCCACCTTTGAAGAGCATAATTGTAGGGATGCTGCTCACGCCATAGCTCTGGGCCGAGTTGGGAGCATCATCGACGTTGAGCTTGGTCACCTTGGCAGAACCTTCGTTCTCGCCAGCGAGTTCTTCAACCAGCGGGGCAATCTGCCGGCAGGGGCCACACCAGGGTGCCCAAAAGTCAACCAGCACTGGTTCAGAAGACTTCAGCACTTCCGCTTCAAAATTGCCATCGTTGATTTCTTGAACACCCATCTTATTTCCTCGTTTCCATTAAAATTGTTGGAAGTCTGTTTGCAAAAAAATCACGTTATGCGTTAGTTGTGCCCTCAGCCAATCTCAGGTGATTATTGGAGATTCGGTCAATACTGTCAACGAAGACGGCTGGGGTGGATTGCTGAAAACGGGTAGCTGTTAGATAATGGACATGCCGACTGCGGCGTATAGAATTGGTTCACGATCTAGTATGTATATGGAGAGGCCAGGTAATAAATGGTTCGCACACCAAGTACGATGTTGCCATTGGGAACTGCAGCCCCCAGTTTTTCATTGATGAATGTGGATGGACAAGTAGTCTCTCTGAGCGATTTCGCCGATGCACCCGGGCTACTGGTGGTGTTCATGTGCAACCATTGTCCCTTTGTCATCCACTTGGCTGACCATCTCGCTCAGCTAGCGCAAGAGTACATGAGCCAGGGCATCGCGGTCGTGGGAATTAGCTCCAACGACGTCGCCAACTACCCTGCCGACTCGCCAGAGCAAATGGTCGCGGAGGCAGAAAATCGGGGTTATGTTTTTCCGTATCTGTATGATGAGACGCAGGAAGTCGCCAAGTCTTACCGCGCGGCATGCACCCCTGATTTATTCGTATTCGACGGAGACCAGAAGCTTGTTTATCGTGGCCAATTCGACTCCAGCCGCCCCGACAGTGGTATCCCAGTGACAGGCGAAGACTTGCGAGCGGCCCTCGACGCCGTGCTGGCTAGCAAAGAACCGATCGAAGCGCAAACACCCAGCCTCGGCTGTAACATCAAGTGGAAGCCCGGCAATGAGCCGGACTACTTCGGTTAATCTTCGTCTAGCTTAGCTCGTGGGTTTTCTCAGCCCACTCGTGCGCGGTATTGCCGCAGTGGTGAGAGTGAAGAACTCTTTCGCATTCTAAAGTGAAATTTGGTAGCAGGTGACATTCTAGAGCATGCTGGGCTTCTTCTTGAGCAATGACATCGCAAGGTGAGATGAAAGCCTCCACTCGTCCCTGGTTCCATAGGAGATTCTACAAAGCCTGAGTGCCCGGTTTCACTATTGCTTAGGAAACTTCGACACTCGCGACACCGCGGTCAATTGTCGCACGATTTCTTCGGCACTGCCTGTTTCGGCAAGGATGGAGAGCTGTCGATCGGCCCAACTGGGCGATGCTGCTATGTGACGGCAATGTTCTAGGTGATGTTCGCAACCGAGGTTCGCGGCAACGGGTGTTAGCTTATCAATCAGCTTCTCGATTACTTGCGAAACTGTCTCGACCTGGTAGGTAAACGAATCCACGAGCTGAGCGCCCGTGCCAAAACGCGTCGCGCGCCATTTGTTTTGCCGCACCATCATAGGGTGACAGTCGTGTTGGTAAGTGCCATCGTCGATTTCATCGGAGAGTGCTTTCACCAAGCATTGAACCAACGCCGCGATGGCCAGTGTGTCTTCCAAATTGCCGGGCATGTCGCAGACACGCACTTCAACCGTGCCAAAATTGTGATGCGGCCGGACATCCCACCAAATTTCGCGGATCGTATTGATGAAGCCCGTGTCGACCATGTGGTTCACCAACCAGACGTACTCGCTCCAATTGCGCATCAACGTGGGCATACCGGCGGTGGGTAAGCCTTCCATAATCTTCGAGCGATGGGATTGCAGGCCCGTCTTGCGTCCTTCCCAAAAAGGGCTACTACTGCTCAGTGCAAGCAATGTCGGCAAATGCCGCATGATGCGATCGCAGATCATCACCGCCTTGTCGCCAGAGTCGACGCCCACGTGGACATGCAAACCGAACGTAACCAATCGACGCGCTAGCTCTTGCAGCAGTTCAACAAGCTGGTGGTACCGCTGATCGGGCGTTACCTGCTGTTCTCGCCAAGGCGAGAACGGATGCGTCGCTCCCCACCACAAACGCAGACCAAGCTGATCGGCAACTGCTTCGACCGCGGAAATCTTTCCGGTAAGGTCGATAGCTGCGTCATCCACGGTCTCGCAGACTCCGGTGATTACCTCCACAACACACTGCATCAACTCAGGCTTAAGCTGAGAGTCGCTATCCGTCGGAAGTTTCTCTGCCAGCTCGGCGAAAGAACTCGACAGGGCCATCGTATGATCATCGACGAGCCCAAGCTCGATTTCGATTCCCAGCGTGGGTCGATCGTTGGAATTAAAATGAATCGTTCCCATGATGGATTCCCTGAGGAAAAATCAAGCTGTGTCCGGCCTAGCGGCCCTAATGATGGCGCGGGCCATGATCCGAACCCCTATTTTGAGTGCGGCTTCATCGATGTCGAAATGCGAAGTGTGGAGCGGCGTGGTGGCCGCCAAATCGATAGCACTCCCCAACCGAAACATGACCCCTGGCACATGTTCCAGGTAGCAAGCGAAATCCTCGCTGCCCATGCTGGGGCGAGCGATCAGCTGCACGTGTTCCGTGCCAAGCGTGTCTTCTGCCTCCTGCCACAACATTCGAGTTAAGTCCGCATCGTTGCTCACTGACGGAATGCTCGCGTCGAACTCCACTTCGATGGTGGTATCCGTGATTTCTTCAACACCGCGAGCCACTTGGCTGATTTGCTCGACAGTCCTTCCGCGGACGCTAGTGTCAAGCGTGCGCATGGTTCCAGAAAGGTCGACCGTATCAGGGATCACATTCGGATTATCGCCGCCACGGAGTTGTCCGATCGTGAGTACCACCGCCTCGTGGCTGTCGGTCGCGCGAGGCACGAATTGGTAGAGTGTGCTGATTAAGAGTGCGGCAGCGGCAATCGGGTCTTTCGATTCGTGAGGACGCGCCGCATGGCCACCGCGCCCGCGCACTGTCAGTTTCAGCAGATCGCAATGTGCCGTCATCGGGCCAGACCGCAAGCCGACTTCACCTGTGCGGCGCGAAGGATCGACATGCAGAGCGAAGATTTTCTCCACATTGGACAACACGCCGAATTCGATCATTTTCGCCGCCCCCAATGCCGTTTCTTCCGCAGGTTGGAAAATAGCCCGCCAATGAACTGGCCAGGGGAGTTGGCCTTCTTGTTCTAGTTGCCTTAGCGCAAGGATCGTGCCATAAACCATCGCCGAATGCGCGTCGTGGCCACAGGCGTGCATCACGCCGTCCTGGGTACTTCGGTAAGGGGCGTCTTTCTCGTCTTGGATACTAAGCGCATCAATATCGCCTCGAAATGCGATGAGACCCCTGCACGACAGTTCACCCGCTGGGGAAGACTCGCTCGAGTTGGGGAGATTGTTTTCGGCAATGACGCCGCAGCCATCTGGCCCCATGCGGACGTGCAGGCCAAGCTTGCCAAGAGTTTGGTAGAGGTGCAGGCTAGTTCGCAACTCTTCGCCGCTTACTTCGGGGTACATGTGCAAGTGGCGGCGCAACGCAACAACTTGATCGGCGGTGTTTGCGACAACCGCATCGAGTTTCGCTTTCCATTCGGTCGGCATAAGTGCGAGTCTTTGTCGTCTCAGAGGCGGGTAGGCACGCGCTACTACAAATCAACAAATTCCGGCACAACCAGTTCAGGCAGAATTCCTTGCTCGTGACCCATTTTCAAGAAGAGTGCGACTGCCTCGCGCCCCTTTGGCCCAAAATCGAGCGTCAGATCGTTGACATACATGCCCACGAACTTGTCCGCTTTCTGCTGGTCAAGGTCTCGCCCATACTGTAGCGCGTAGTCGAGCGCTTCTTGGCGATTCTCGAGTCCGTAGCTGATGCTTGCGTGCAAGAGTCGCTGGACCTCGTGGATAGTCTTCTCGCCCAAGTCCTTGCGAATCGCATTGGCACCCAGCGGCAAGGGCAAACCGTCGGTGAGCTCCTTCCACCACACACCCAAATCGAGTACAAGCTTCAGGTCGCTGTCACCGTAGGTGAGCTGGCCCTCGTGAATAATCAAACCAGCGTCGATGGACTGCCCGTCAAACTCGCCCTTCTGCACGGCGGGGATAATTTCATCAAACGGCACGAGCACAAAATCATAGTCTTGCCCCAGGCAAAGACGCAGCCCAAGGAACGCACTGGTCAATTTGCCTGGTACTGCAATTGTCTTGGTCTTGAGCGTTTCGACGCTGCAAGACTCGCGGGCAACAACCATCGGCCCGTAGCCTTCGCCCATGCTCGCACCACAGCTGCAGAGGGCATATTTATCGTGTAGAAAGGCGTAAGCGTGGATGCTGATGGCGGTGAGTTCGAGCTCTCCCTCGAACGCGCGCTGATTTAGCGTTTCTATATCCACCAGCTCGTGCGTAAAAAGGTACCCGCCCGTGTCCAACTGCTCGTTGGCCAATGCGTGGAACATGAAGGCATCATCGGGGTCAGGGCTGTGCCCCACACGAATGAGCCGCTTGGTTTCGGTAGTCGACACGTCAAAAGCTCCAGATTACTAGCATCACAACAACGAAAGTCCAAGCCAGATCATAGGCCGAGGCTGGCTTGCCCGTCAATCGCTTGGCGGGTCGTCTTGATTGCTAACCGGAAGATGCAGCTCGCATTCACTTGCGAGACCATCAACTAGGCTTCCAGAGACAAGCCCACTGAAGCGTGGTTCGTATTGGCGTTGGTATGCGGTATGGGGATGGGAGCTGCATTCGGCTGAGTCTGCACGGATGATTCATTCTCCAATAGTTCACAAGCAAGCCGCCAAGTCTCGCGCTGGAATGTCAAGAGCTGCAGACAAGTGTCGAGCCGTTGCGGGTCTTGATTGATCCGACACGCGGCTAGTTCACGGTACATGAAAGCGTATTGTTCTTCCAACTGCTGCGAAATTTCAGTGTCCGCAGACGCAGCACCATGCGTGAGTTCGTCGATAAGATCCGCGGTGCGTTCTAATTCCTGATCTACCTCGTGAAAATCAGCGCCGTCGGTCCACATTTCCTTCGCATTGCGGCCAAAACGCAAAGCTCCCTCTAACAGCATCATGTGTAGCTGCGGCTGCGAGGCGGTGAGGACTTTGCTTTCGAGATACTGATTGCGAGACGGCTGAGACATGGGAGTGTTTACTCTGCGAATAAATAGTTGGGAAGTAGTAAAACGACTAATGCTAAAAGCCCGCTCATGCAAGCGGCGGTACGGATTGGAAATTATTCAACGCTTCTTGGTTGGTTTGCATGCCTGCGATGACTTGTTCCAGCTGAAAGAACTGCAGCAGGAGCCTTTCTCTCTGGCGATCAAGCGACTCGTTAAACTGCTCGATGCGGGCCTGATTGTTATCGATCGTGGATTGCAAGGAACTGTCACGATTGGTTAACAGGCCGTTTTCTGCGCCGGCCAAGCTTTCGATCGCGGCGTCGAATTTTGCTACAACACCGCGGTCTTTGGTAGTGAACAGCGTCTGCAAACTTTGAGAGTCTTCTGCAAATGCGGCTTTCAGCTTTTCCTTATCGAGTGCAAGCTTGCCTGTATCATCAACATTGATACCTATTTCTTGGAGCGACTCGAATTCGCCCAAGCCAGAGTAACGATCCGTGACAATGCGGGAGAGCCCGGTATCGACTCGCAATGCTGCCGTCGTTCCGAACAACAAACCGGTAGTGGAATCGTCTGCGTTGAAGCTGGTCAGCTCGTCCAGATCGCCGCGTAAGGTGTTGTACGAATCGATAAAACTCTGCACGTGATCGAGAAGATCCTCCTCAGATTTCTCCACCAGTACATCGACAGGCAGGTCGCTGGCAGTGCTTATGGCCAGATCGACGTCACCAATCACTTTTTCAAATTCATTGGTCGAGGAGCTAACGAGTACACCAGATCCGGCCGTTGCTCCAGCCCCCACGACGAGCAACGCATCGCGGGCCGAGCTGGTTTCTTGAAACTCAAGCCCAGAGTCCGCCGCGGCAACCAGAATTTCATTGCCTGCGCCTGTCTGGTCGACCACTAGCTGCAAGCGGAAGCCCTCGCCATCATTGAGTACACTCGCCGTAACGCCGGACTCCAAGTTGTTGATCCTCGTCGCAACATTCTGCAACGCGCCTTGGCTGGCATTTTGTGCCGCAAATAATCCGGAGCCATTGATGCTGTCGGTCGTGGCGTCGGTACTGAGGATATTCAGGTCCGCCGCTGCAGTGCCGTTGACGTCTTCGACTACGAGATTGCCGGAGCCCTCCGCGGTGTCAACGATTGAAATTCCCGTACCGGCGCTGTTGATGCTGGCCGTGATTCCCACATCAAATCGAGTGGCCTCGGAGTTGATCGCGTCGATGAGTTCCTCGACGGTCGTGATGTTGGAGAATTCTCCATTGAGGTCCAAGCTCAATTGCTCGCCCGCGGAGTCCGTAAAGCGAATGTCGCTAAATGTGATTCCGCTCCCCTCGTTGAGCGAAGCAAGGCTGATCGACGAACTCGAGGTTTCCAGATCGCTCAGGTCGATGTTGAAGCTATTTCGGCCATCGATCGCCTGTGTGTCGACGCTGTCGACGTCGATTGTCTCGCTTGCACGCGTCAAGTTGAGGTCGGTTGCGAGCGAGCCATTGACGTTTTCAATCGTGAGCGTTTCGCTGCCGAATCCCGTATCGAGCACCAAGATTCCGTCGCCCGTGTCGTTGATCCGCGCTTCAACTTCAACGTCGGCTGCGTTGATCGCGTCGATCACGTCGCCAATGGTCTTGGCTTCGCTGCCGGAAGTGTTTAAATCGACCGACACTTGTTCGCCATTCGTGTCGGTAATCCGAATGTCGCTAGGGGTGATGCCCTCGCCACCATTTAAGGACGAGAGCAAGGTCGCCTCGCTGATGGTCTGTCGATTCAGCGAACCTCCGTCGACTAGATCCTCGCTAGTGTCGATTGCGATTCTCAGCGCATCGGCCGTATTGGACGCATCGGCGTTAGAGATTACCAGGTTGTCCGTGCCGCCGGTCGTGTCGGTGATCGTGATGCCGTTGCGCGCTGAGTTGATTGCGGCCGTGACTCCAATCGACGAAGCATTGATTGTCGCAATGACGTCCGTCAAGGTTTCCGCTCCCGATAGATCAATAGAGGCGTCGTCGCCATTGCGATCGAAGATGGATATTGAACCGAGCTGTACCCCTTGGCCACCATTTAAACTCGATACGAGCGTGTCGCGCAAGCCAGAAATCAACCGTTGGCCGGTAATCACGCCACCACTCGCGGCAGCGGTGAGCCCCAAGTCCTCGGCGGACGAGCCAGTCGTGCCGCTGGTGATTGTGAACGCGCCGCCGCCTGCGGTCAGATCGGTGATTTCCAACCGATTTCCGTCTGACGAGATGGCTGCAGAGACCTTGCCGGTTAGGGACGCATCCTCGTTGATAGCCTCGACGACATCGCCAATGTTATTGGCATCGTGGAGATCAATGCTGAGGTCCGTTGTACCATCGGCAATCGTGAAGAACAAATCGTCGACACCTTCAATGGTTCGTACGCCATTGCCATCATTGAGTTTCGCGAGCTTGGTCCCGGCGTGGATGCCATAGACATCGGCACCGGTCGCGGTGGCTTCCGTCGTGCTTATATCCGCTAGTCCCAAGTCGGCAGCGGTCGACCCGCCGGAGACTTCTTGCACGGTTAGCGTACCATCGCCTCCGACGACGTCGGTCAGCACCAATGCGTCACCGTCAACCGACGCGGTCACATTGAGCGTCGAGTCGTTGTTGATTGCTTCGACCACATCATCGACCGTGCGCACCAGAGTCAAATCAATGACTGAAGCATTGCCGTCGAGGTCGGTGATTTTGATTTCACCCCGCGAGACTCCTACACCGTCGTTCAGTTCGTCGAGCGAGATGCCCTTGTCGACAAACCCACCGAACCCGTACGAAAATGAGCCAACCTCTTGGATGTCGTCAAGTGACTCAAAGCGTTGGCTAATGAGCTGTTGAGAACTGGCGGTTTGGGCGGGACGCAGCGAGAAGCTACCCAGTGGTGGTTTCCCGTCCTCGACGAGGACGGCGCTCAGCACTTCTTCATTGGACGAGGTCACGCTGCGCGACTGAAACGGCGTTGAGACCTTTAGCTTCCCCAGATCGAACTTCAGACTTAGTAGACGGCTCGACAGCGAATTGATTGCGAGCTGCTCTTGCTGCAAGCCCTGGGTGCGCGTTGTCAGAATCTCCCGCGGTCGCGCTGCGACTGAGATCAATTGCTCAACGGTCTCCGTGATCGGAATCCCGGTGATCAAGCCCACATTGGATTGAATTCGGCCCATGAGTCGGAGTCGTAAGGCTTAAGGTGCAAGTCGTAAGTACAGGTAGTCCGAGCGCGCAATTGGCGCATGGCTTCGAAAACATAGGTTGCCCCCGCGCGCCGATTGGGCCCGCCCTTGAAAATATCGGTCTTTTTTACCTAGCCGCTAGAGTTTCTCTCGTCCGAACCGCGTTATGCTAGCAACCCCTATTAGTAACGACTTACGCCTACAAAAAAACCGGCTCGGCCCACTAGGGACCGAACCGGTTCGTTATCGTTTCTGAACACGCTTAGCTTACCGAAGCAAGGCCAAGACGTTCTGCGGGTTCTGATTAGCGATCGAGAGCACGTTGGTACCCGATTGCACGAGGATCTGAGCCCGAGTCAACGCGGCCGATTCGGCAGCAAAGTCTGCGTCGCGAATCGAACTTTCCGCCTCAGTAAGGTTGATAAGCGTATCGTTGAGGGCGTTCTTGTTGGTTTCCAATGTCGTACGCTGGAAAGCACCCAGACGACCACGCAACCCAGTGACCTGGTCAATCGCCTCTTCGACGATTTCGGCACCTAGGTTAGTCCCAGCTTTAAGGTCGGCGGTGCCGCCTGAGCCCAATTGGTACAACAGACCGCTGACACCACCCAAAGCGGCAGTGTTGACGCTCGTGATCCCCAAGCGAGCTTGCTGGTTCGAGACGACATCTGGTCCCAGTTGGAACAGAGCTCCACCACCAGTGATCGTAAAGCTAGACGTTCCCGTGAAGCCAGCAGAAAGTGTGGTGGTCAAGTCGAGTGTCGCGGTGTTGATCGACAGCTCGTTCCCATTACCCGTTGCCGAGACGCCGTTGACCGTAGCCTCGATGTCTTTGCCCGTGGAGCGACGGCCCTCACCAACCGAGTTCTTCAAGGTTCCGCCAGCTTCTTCGGAGATCACCTTTAGGTCGACATATTCGCTAGAGCCATAGCCAACGGATCGCAGTTCCAAAGTGTCAGAATTCGCTGTCGCGGTAACGCCGGTGGCATCACTCACCAACTGAATCTGCGTGACCAACTCGTTGATGCTCGTACCAGCCTTGAGGTTGAACACCTCGCTGCCAGTAGCACCAGCCAGTTCGATCACCGAATCGACCAAGATACCTGCGTCGGCACCGCCGGTCAGATTCGTCTCAGCAGCTTCCAGAGCGGTCTGGTCATACCTGAATTGCAGGGTCTCGAGCGCACCCGCGGTGAGTGTGGCAGACTCGATTTCGTCGATCGACTCGAGGGCAGTCTTGATGTTGTCAGCCGACACTTGACTGTCGTTATCCAACTCGATCGTGTATTTGCCATCGCCATTATCAACGACGTTGGTTTTTGTTGATCCACTGAACAACGCGAAGGAGAAATCAATCTCGAGGTTGCCATTCAAGCCCGACGTGGAGGTTGCAGCAATATCGAAGGTGATAGCTGCTTCGTCGGTCACACCTGCTTGAGTCGAACCCACGTTCTGAGTTGCCGGTGGGGCGTTGTCGCGGAATTGGTAGCTTGCAGTACCATCGTTCGCTACGGCAGTAAAGTCATCTAGAGCAGAAATCGCAGTCGCAATTTCTGCGTGAGTGACTCCCGTCACGGTGTCATCGTTATTAATCTGGACGGTGTAAGTGCCGTCTCCATTGTCGATGGCATTGGCCGTCTCACCAGCACCCAGATCCGCTTCCTCAAACGAGATCGTGAAGTCGTTTGCATCAGCACCAAGGAATGCGTCGGCAGTGATCAAGATCGTGTCCGTGTCCGTAACCGCGTCAGCACCACTGCCGAACGTGATCGTTTGTCCGGAGTCGGTCGTCTCGGTGTAATTACCAGCAGTGATGTCACCATCTTGATAGTCAAACACGTCGGTGAAGTCCGAGTTTCCGGAGTCACGCAGAGCCTGGAAGACAGTATCCAAGTCGTGGGTCGTGCCCGCACCATTAGTACCAATGGTGATGGTCAGATTGTTGCCCGATAGCGACGCGTCATGCACGACGGTACCGTTATCTTCTGCAAAGGTAATGACCAGGTTGTCGCCGGTGGCACCGCGGAACAGACCGTCGTTGTTGAAGGTCGGATCTCCCGCAAGCGTTCCATCGGCTAGGTTTGTATAATCCGCTTGGGCGTCGACGGGCGCAGTGGTTACTTCGCCAAGTGTCACATCCACAGTTGCCGGAGTGGCACTGCCGTTGCGGACGTTGAACGACAAGGCACCATTCGCAGCGACTTTCGCTGAAGGGATGTCAGTCACATCCACAGCAGCCTGCGTGGCGGCGGAGCTCACGTCAATATCGACAGATACCTGGCCAGTTGCACCAAGATTCGCTTGGTCAATCTTCAAATCGGAGATTTCGCTGAAGTTATTGCCCGCCGAGGTGATGAAATCCAAGCTGCCGTCCAGTAAACGACGACCTTGGAAAGTGGTAGTTTGAGCAATTCGATTTAAAGCTTCCAGCGAGGAGTCGACCTGCAGTTGGTTAGCTGCGATTTGCTCGTCCGACAAGGCACCAGCATTGGCCGATTCGGTGACCAGCCCACGGATATCGTTCAGCAGCGAGCTGACCTGACCCAAAGCAGAGTCCGCCGTAGCGATCACCTGCGTAGCGCGGTCGGTGTTGCTGACGGCCTTCTTGATGGCGGTAATGTCACTGCGAAGGTTTTCGCTAGCGATCAAACCGGCCGGGTCGTCTTTACCCGTGTTGATACGCAGACCTGTACTTAGCCGGGTCAGAGCTTCTTGCAAGCTCGAGTTCGAGCGGCCCAGCGTATTGCGGCCGATCAGTGAGGCAACGTTAGTATTAATTCGACTCATAGAAACACCCCTTTATTTTATTAACCAGTTTTCTAGGGAAGACCGGATTCTTTCCTGGGGAGTCTGTCGACTCCGGCCTCACATCAAAATTATCACGGCGCCGAGGACACTTACCTCGCTAAAGTAATTTCACCGTTGTCTAAGTCCGTCTCAGACGTTCCTCGGCATCCTTCCCACTGTCCTGGGGGAGCGTTGAGTTAACAACTCTAGGACAGAAACCACGCATGCGCACTGATTTGGTAAGCACCCACAGTTAGTGGTTCGTCTAGGGAAATTATCGACCTGGCAAATTAGGTGCTTTAAGGGCAATAGAAGAAATCAGGACGAAATTCTTCCGCTGTTCGGAAAAGAAGCATCTAACCGTCACGACCGTCAAAGATGACAAGGTGCAGCGGCGTGACCAACAAGAAATCGTCACATGCAGGGAAAGTGAAACCATCGACCGCAGTGAGAAACTTCAGAGTTTCCCGGACCGAGTAACAAGGCACCAGCACTCAAGCGACTAATTTTGACCAGCCGTGCCCTGATTCGGATCAAGCAGCTTGGCATCTTCGGGTTTCAAGAGGGCTGCCTGGCGATTTTCGCGTTGAATCGCTTCGTAGACCTCGCGGCGATGGACAGAAATTTCCCTGGGAGCATCAATGCCCAGTTTGACCTTGTCGCCACGCACATCGACTACGGTGATCACGACATTGTCACCGATGATAATCGACTCGTCGCGTTGTCTCGACAAAACCAACATCTCAAACTCCTTGCAGGGTCGCCTCGCCCCGTGGATCTTGTGCCGCAGTTGGAGCAGCTAGGGATATTCTTTACAGTGGGTATCGCCTAGGTAGTCCTGGCGACTGCAGCAGAGCCCGACTTTATGCAGTACGTTTTAGTGGTAACGAAGGAACCGATAGGGGGAATTGCACGGGCAGATCGTCTTTGGCGATGACCTGGCACCCTCGACGTTGCTCGACATTGATGACCAAAGGAGCCCGAAGGTTGAGCGTCAGACCTCCCGCTTCGGGTCCATTAGCATGCCGACTAGCGATGACCACTACCTCGGCATCGCGCGAATTGCTTAGTTCGAGCGGACCTAAGGCGCTGCGATCAATTCGCAGCTGATAATTGGGTACAAATCGCCGTGGGCTCACCACACCCAAGGCGATGTGCCCTTCGTCGATGCTTTGCAGCCAACCGAGAGTCGCATTCTTGGTGTCCGTAAGCACCACCCAGCGGCGGCAGTGTTCCAAACCAATTAACCCAAACTCAAACGTCAACTCGTCCTGGGGATCAACGGACAAAGTGCCAAAACGTGTGGTTACAACATCCATGACGCACCTTCACCTTCCATGACGGACAAACCCGACTCAGTCCGGCGGGGACTGATCGCCTGAGGCAAGTTCACTCGAATTTACCGGACACAAGTTGTAACCGGCGCAGACCGAACCACCTGCTTTTTCACTCATCGGCAGCGGCGGGTTAGGCAAGCCAGTAAAATTGGCCAAAATGCGAACCGGGCGTACCTCAGGCTGAACTGCCGCTGTCAAGATAAAGTTCACCAGCAACAGTCGCTGGATTCAGTGCCAGCTACCACCTGCAAAACAGCTACGAACTATAAGAATGGAGACGCCCTTGGTTGACTGTCCCCGTTTTCCCCCGTTTTCCCCGTTTTCCCCGGTCGATAGTTCCTTGTTCAGATCCTTTGTTCTTAGTGCGGATCAACAAGCTTTCCGAGCTGCAGTGCGATAGGAGAAACTCCCTAGAATGGCCATTGCAAAAAGAAGGATGAGAGACGTTCGTGGTTCTGGGATCGGCGTCCAGAGAATCGCATGAGATCGCCCATCGGCTGTGAAGCCTGTTCCTACAATGGTTCCATCACTAGCAACATCGCTCGCCAAGGAACGAACAAATGAAACTGGAAGATCGACAAGCGTAAGATGAAGATCGACGACGCTTTCAGGCGTGCCTTTCCATAAGAGTGCATGACCATTTTGACTGGAAAGCGAGCCGATGCCGACTTGAAGTCCACCAGCAACACCAATCGCTCGGCTTGAGGTGAAACCATCGGGATGCAGATCCACAACACTTTCGGCGGTCCCAGTCCACAAAAGTGCGTGGGTTTCATCACCTGTCGAACTACCTCGCCCGTCGCCTACTTGGCTGTCGCCTGAGATAGCTCGGGAGAACGTATCACTAAATCCATTTGGGTGTAGGTCCACAACACTCTCGGCGGTCCCAGTCCACAAAAGTGCGTGGTTCTCAAACCCTTCGTCGGTTTGCATGAGTCCAAAGCCGGACTGCTTCGCACCTGAAACGCCAAGTGCAAGACTGCTGATGAAACCGTCCGGGTGCAAGTCGACGACGCTATCTGCTGAGCCTTCCCACAGCAGAGCATGATCGCGAGAATTCAAATCACCGTACCCTACCTGGCTATCTCCGGAAGCACCGGACACCTGTGACTCGTAGAATACTTCAGGGTGTAAATCGACGACGCTGTCGGCGGTGCCACGCCATAAAAGAGCGTGAGTGCGTTCCCCTGTCACCGGGCCCGAGCCGTATCCGACCTGAACGCTTTGTGTAGCCGCCCTGGCTCCACTGTCGCTAAATCCAGTTGGATGAAGATTTGTAACGCTTTCAGGCGTGTCGTTCCACAACAATGCATTGGATTCACTGCCAAGAATTCCACCATTGAAGCCGGCACCTACTTGACTCAATTCGGAGATACCACTGCCCGCACTTCTGGTGAAACCGCTCAGCGGATGGAGTAGCGTCGCCTCGTAAGAGTTTGCAAAAGCGGCAGCTTTGGAAACAAGTAGAAACGCCAGAATCTGGACGCTATTTAGCAACGATCTGTGGGCAAGGTTGAATACAAACGAAATGTTCATGGTGTAAGAACCTTAAGCTAACGCCCCAGTCACTCTATTCTGTTGTCTTGGGAGTCACAAAGCAAGGATCGTAGTCTCCGCTGAACAAATCTAGGGATTTGATGCTCAAGCATTAGCCTGGTGCATTTCAACTCAAGATCAACAGATCCCGATACGCTTGCGATGTTGTTTGAGAAGACGGCGGAAGAGGTGATCGAACAAGATTCCGGACATCACGGGGGCTATCTAGATTCGATCTACGTGAGCTTTGAGAAGCATCAACTTGTGCGTAACCGTTCACGGATTTCCGCTCAGCAGTAACGGGGTTTGACGCTGGGCGAAGTGGTTGGCTATCGTCTCCTCCAGGAACTCGAATGGCGATCGTCCTTGCTGTCGGCATGTTGCTAAGACGGTCCAGATACGTTCGCACCAGCGGCGTCCGTTGGCGCCGCGCGTGCCTTGGGTGATTCTACGGTCAATTACTGCATGCCGCAGTGCGCGTTCGCGTCCGTTGTTGGTGGGCTCAATCGACCAATTCGCCAAGAACCGAAAGTAGTCGTCAGCATAGTCGCGAAAGCGGTCTGCGATGTTCTGAGCTTCTTTGCGAGGCGGAGCCCGCTTGCCAGTGGTCAGCAATTCTTCCCGACGTTTGTCCAGACGTCGCTTTGAAGCCGAGACCGAAAGACTCTCACGGCGATGCCAATCGTGAAACAGTTGTTTTACTTTTTTCAGCAGACGGTCTCCGTAGTTCTTTGTCACTTGGTCCGACAACGTGGTCAGATAGCGAACGTCGCGAATCAGATGCGCCCAACAGTACTGTAACGACAGATTGGCCGTTCTTTGGAACTTGCGATAAGCACTGAAGAAGTCGCAACTGAGCGTGCCGCAGAACTTTTCTCCCAGCACGGCCTCCAAGACCTGCGAACCACGCGACGAGTCGATGCGAAAGAGTGTGAAGCCGGTTGGGCCAGGAGCCTGGAAACACCAGGTCCACATCTTACGGCCGTTTTCTTTGTGGCCCGTCTCGTCGGCGCCGACTTGCACCTGCGCTGGAAGCGCTGTGCGAAGTTCGTCGTACGCGCTGCCCAAGGCACTAGCCAATTTGCCGGTCAGCTTGACCAACTGACCGGTGCTGATGGGAAGATGCAACACGTCTCGAAAAAACTCGCGGAGTTTCTCGTACGACACGTGGCAAACGCCTTTCAGATAACCGGCCAACGCCGTCATCCGCGGACCGATGAGTCCAGCGCAGACAATCACCGGCGGCAAGTCGGCGCGGCAGACTGCCTGACAGCAGGGACACCACTGCGCCAAGCCGCGATGTTCGCTAACGACAAACGGCTTTTCGACGAGTTCCACCTGCTGAATCACCCGATCGGCCTGACGAGAATTCTGGAGCTTGCCGCCGCAGTCGGGACACGCCTCATGGTAGTATTGGTACGTCTGGTCGATTTCATCAGGCGAGAAGGGCGTGCGCTGGTTGCGGCGATGTCCCGGCTGACCGCCGATCTTTCGCTTGCCACTTTTACCCTTGCCGGACGCTGCTTGGGGGGCTGGTTTGACGATGTCGCTCGACGGCGGTTTCAGGGACATACGGGGACATCGGCTGTCTTAGTTTTTGTCAAGCGGAGCGAGTGACGGCTCGCTCCATTGTTCGTTGTTTCTGACCATCACGTTGAGCGTTACCAGTAACTTCCGCATCACTGCGACGAGAGCGACCTTCTTGGGTTTTCCTCGGGCGATGAGCTGCTGATAAAAGGCTTGCATCGTCGCGTTGTACCTTGTGGCGACCAGTGCTGCCATGTAAAGGACCTTGCGGACCATGGATCTGCCGGCGTAGGTGCTGCGCTTGCCTTCCTTCTGACCGCTGTCTTTGGCGAGTGGGGCGACGCCTACGAGCTTGGCAATTTGGCCCCGATTAAGAGTCCCCAGTTCAGGAAGTTCCGAGAGGAACATAGCCGTCGTGGCCGCGCCGACGCCAGGACAAGATAGGAGAATCTCTGCCTTGGCAGCCAGGAGTTGGCACTTCTTGAGCACTTGCTCGATCCGCTTGTCAACGTGTTTGATCTGGTCTTTGTAGAACTCGATCGCTTGCTGGATCATCGCCTTGGTTTCCTCATCGGCGGTCTGCTTAAGGCGGTTGCGCTCAGCAGAAAGTTGCGCCAGGATTTGATCACGACGATGGACCAGCGACTTGAGCTTCTTCTCGCTTTCGGTCGGTTTTTTCCGCAGTTTGGGCGCAACCACTTCACCGAACCGAGCGATAGCCTGGGCGTCGATCTTGTCGTTCTTCTCGATCAATCCGCAACCTCGGGCAAAATTGCGGATCTGCAGCGGATTGACGACGGCGCAATCGATGTTCTTGTCATGCAGGGCCTCGACCAGCAGATTCTCGTACCCTCCCGTCGCTTCCATGACCACAAGGGTTTTGGTCCTTGAACGTTCGATTTTCCGTACGAGGGACTCGATTTCCTCTGAGGAGTTGGCGATAATTCTGTGCTGACCAGTCTTGGAATCAAACAGGTCTAGTTTCCTGCTGGCCACATCAATTCCGATTACCTTCCTGTAGCTCATCGTTTTCCCCTGGATAGTAAGTTCGAGCTCGCGACGCGTTGGTCAGCGGCTCCTTCGGCTGTTCGGGTTAAGAACGAAAAGGACCGGCGATCTTGATGTCCCACGACGTCTAGGCGTCGATCCATTACGATCTGCCGAGTCCGCGCGCCCATCGGAGAGCTACTCCGATGGGCGGCTTTTCCAATCTAACGACTACCGCGTGCCAGCGCGACCAGAAAGTCGTCCAACAAGAAACATGAGTCGTTAGAAATGGACGTTGGTAAGACACTATCCACCCTTTGATCTCCAATTGTCAATTTTCCCTGAGAATCTGCTTGACACGATACTGTACGGGTGTATATTGCATGTCGCGATCTGGTAATCCTGGTGTGTGAGACTCCTATGGCTCGGTTGGCACGATGTGAAATTGTCGATCCCCGCGAAGTGGCTGCGTACCACTGCGTGAATCGTTGCGTGCGGCGGTGCTTTTTGTGTGGCGACGACACTCACACAGGCCGCAATTACGACCATCGCAAAGCCTGGCTGGAAAAGCGGTTTGCGTTTCTTGCCGGACAACGTGGGCACTCATTCTACTCCGTCGCCGTTCCAGCGGCGTATGGGTCATCGCGGTAAAGCTTTGCCTCAAGTCTGCCATCCACATCCTTTTTATTAGCGACCATAAGTGCACATTAGCGGTTGCAACTTTTTTTGAACCGCTAATTTACGCTAATGGACGCTAATGCTCGCTCAGGAACATTGTCTACCGCGGAAACAACTATTGCCAAAACGGTTTCAAGTGCGGAGTGCCTGCTTCACGGCAAAGCATTGGGTTGCACTTGTGAGCGGAATGGCGCTAGCCACCGGTTTTTCACCCTTACCGGCGGCTAGCGCCGCGCCGCTCACTCTACGACGAAGAACTCGTCGTGGCCCAAAACTGACGGCTAGGCTTTGCGCAGTGACTTGCTATATTCGACCCGTGCTTTCGTGACGGCAGGTTGATTGCGAGAGCAACGGGGTCTTTGACAAATTGGTAAACAGCGGTTCGCGCGAGAAATTCTCAAAATGCCAAGCGTTTCGGGCCTCGCAAATTCCTTCGCGCCCTGGCGGGTCAGAGCACGGCGGTAAGAGCGACGCGCAAAAACCCAAGGGTTTTGGAATAAAAAAGCGCGTTGGTAGTGCGCTGCGATATTGCAAACCGCCAAAGCTTATTGGCGAACTGGAATCGCGGTAATAGTGGCCGCAAACACAGCGGGCACAAACATCGAAGCGGGCGCAGACTACCACGCTTGCTTGTTTCAGCCCCGCTGCTTGAGACATTCCCGGACATCCCCCAATGCTCCTGGCTGGTCCGAAGTAGTTCCCCGCTCGGAAGCTACTGGTGCTGACTGGAATTTGGGCCCGCTTGGGTCTTGGACTTCATCGGGGGCCGGGCGACTTTGGACTTCGACAATCCCGAGACGCACTAGATGAAATTCAGCAGCGAGAGCTGCATGATATTAGCTGTCGCACGAAGCGAGGCCTCCAGCGAGAGCTGTCGGGCGGTCATTTGCGAGATCGCCTCGACCAAGTCGACATCGACTTCTTCGGACAGTGCTGCCTTGATCTGGACCTCTTCATCTTCCAGGTTGAGTCTCGACAGCTCTAAGTTCTTGTAGCGCGTGCCGACTTCTGCTTGAGCGAATGTGACCCGCTCGATGTCGTCGTCCAACTTGGCCGCAGCGCGTTCGATAGCGGGCAAGTCGTTCAAGTCCAGTGCATCGCGAAGGCGAATGAGCGTATTGAATACACTATCGGTTTCTAGCGCGTTGCGATCAGTGCTGATCAGCGAATCGAGTGAGGTGCTATTGGTCGTCTGGTCGGCGTCTAGGAACCCCAAGTACTCCGCTGCTTGTCCCGTACCGACTTTGGTGACACTCAACTCGCCCGCTCCGCCTGTGTTATCAACTAACTCGATGCCGTTGCCGCTTCGGGCCAGTTGCGCAGTGATGCGTCCCACGTTGGCCGGCTCGTTGTTAATCAAATCCAGCACATCGGCCACTGTTTCCGCGCTGCTTACATCGATCGCTAGCGCTGCACCATCTTTCGCCGTAACAAGAAAATCTACCGACGGAATCGTCAAGTCAATTTCTGGAATCGAGTCACCCGTTTGAGTAACTACTAGCCGTTCCAAACCCGCGGTGTTATCGACCAGCTCGATACCATTCGTCGGATTGCCATCGATATCGGTCGCTTGCTGGGCCGTGACCAAGCCGACGTTGTCCAGGTCGGTGTTGATGGCCGTAATGGCGTCGTTGATGTCGACGACCCCGGTCAAATCCACGTCGAACTGCTGTCCATCGCTGGTGGCGATGTTCACGTCGGTCTTACTGAGTTCCTGTAGCTTAGGTGCCTTGGCCGGAATGCCGACACCATAGTTGAAATCACTTAGTTTGGTATCTTGGGTGTATGTGCGCAGGCCTAGCTGAGTCGCAGTCGAGCCACCGTCAATTTCACCTACCTGAAAGTCTTGCCCGCTCAAGCGCGAGCGAATGTTGATTCCTGTTCCTGACTTATTGATTTCTGCCAACACTCCGGCTTCAGAGCGATTCAAACGATTGAGCAAGTCTTCGACCGTTTCGTCATCACCAAACTTGATGTCGAAAGTCTTTCCGCCGTTGACGATTCGTACGCCCGAGCTGGTGTCAAGCGTTTCACCAGCACCGCCGGTAGTGATTGCCGTTGCCCCGAACGCCACAGGACCAGTTCCCGCTTCCGACGGATCACTCGAGTCACCGCGGTCGAGCTCAGCACGAAACGTTCCCTCGGCATTGATCGCGGCAATCACCTGGTTGGCATTCGTTTCGCCATCGTCATCAACAGATATGGTCAGCGTATTGCCGATATCGTCGTAGACGACACCCACGTTCGTGCCGATGTCTCCGCCGTCCACAATGCTGATTGTGACTCCGTCGAGCGAAGCTCCGTTAACGTTGGCTTCGAGGAAGATATCGTTGTTGTCCTGGTTGGCACCCGACTTGAGCACGGCGCGAGCTTTGGTTCCCAACAAGTCCTCGAGTCTCGCTGTCTTCAGCAACAGCGGATCCAGGTCTTCGCTCACCAGCGTGGTGGCCGAGGCATTGGGACCCGTTAACCCCAACTCGCGCGCCGTTGTGCCCGCCCCGACTTCGCTGACGACTAGACTGCCAGCGTCCAGCGCGATTTGTATTCCATTTCCCGTAATGGTCACATCGACTTGCGTGCCCTCGGGGGCATTGTCTTCAATCAGCTTGGCCACATCGCCAAGAGTTGTGGCAGTGCTGAGATCAACTATGGCTGTACTGTTGCTGGTGGCATCTGCAATCTGGATCGAACCGTCGGGGTTAATGCCTCGACCATTGCGGAGCGTACTGAGCAGCGTATCGGCGCTCACCGGTGGGTTCAAATCCACTTGTCCTTCGACTGCTGCAGAGATCCCGCCAAAGACTTCTTGCCCCGAAATGCTTGAGGAGAATAGCACACCTATGTCCGAATAGTTGCGAACCTCTCGATCGTCGCCATGGTAGACGACGCTGTCGTCCTCGAACGCGTAGGGCCGAACGTCCGTTTGCGACCCAGAGAACAGATGCCGCCCATTGAACTGTCGGTTGCCAAGGGTAACGAGAGACTCCAGTGCACCATTGATCAAATTGACGGCTGCTTGTCGTTCCTGATCCGTGGGGACCGTTCCTACGACGCCGAGCGTGTCGGCCTTGATCTTGCTGAGCACATCCGCAACACCTTCTGTGCCGCCAAGCGTCGAGTCGGTGCTGCCAAGAAAAAGCAGGCCGTTCTTGATGTTCGAGCCGAGTTGTTCCTTACGCGAGAGCAGGGTCTGAAACGAGATCGCGCGCAGCGCTGATGGCGCATCTTGGCTGGGCAAAGTGATGCGCAGACCGGTGCTGATCTGTTCCTGCAAGCGAAACAGATCGAGCTGATCATTCTGGTACTGCTGAGTCAAACGTTGTCGGGCCAGCAGGCTAGGGATTCGTGCGGTGGGTACCGGCGGAATTCGGGACATTACATGGAACTCGGTTTATGGAACGCGAATTTCTTGACCAGAAAAAAGCTAAGGACCTAAGTGCGAATGAACTTACAAATTCACCAACAAATCTAACAGGTCCGACAACGTGCTGATGTATCGGGCCGACGCCTGGTAAGCGCGCTGTAGTTGGATCATGTCGATGGCTTCTTCATCGAGATTGACTCCGCTGACCGACTGTGCCTCAGCCTCGAGGGTGCCTTCAAAGATCCGCAATCCGTCCGCGATAGAGGTTGTCGTCGAAGCGCCTTGAGTCGTCAGATCGATAAGTTTCTTGTAAAACCCGCTGATCGTTTGCCCGTCTTCACCGCTGAGCGCTTGGTCTTGCAGCTCGGCAAGCTTGAGCGAGTTCTCTGCATCGACATTGATGCCGTTCAAACTCGCAGCGAACTTGGCCCCAGGATTTGTACCCGTAAGCAACTCACGATTGACCCCGATGCTCCTAGCGTCCGAGCCCGTGAAGAAGGTGTTGATGCCCAGCGCTGCCAAGGCGCCGCTGCTGTCCTTTTCAAAGCCGAATTCGATATCAGGCGAATCCGAGGTAATCGTGAGTTCATTGTCCAGCGTGACTGATGCCGAGATGCCACTAATCTCATCAAGTGAGGCGGCGAGTGCATTGAGTGTGGTTTTGCTACCGTCAGTACCAAGTAGATCAACGTTGATGGTGTGGCTTTCGGTGTCTCCCTCGCCAGGCTCTAGATTCTTGTTTCGTACGAGTACGTTGAATTCACCATTTTTTGGCGTGAATGGCAGCCCAATGTCATCCAGCGCCGCGGAGGGATCGTCAATGCGATAGGTACTGGTCAGCGATGCGTAGCCATCATCACCCTGCCCCTGGGAATACACCTTGTTAAACTCGAAGGCGAGCGTGCCGACAAACTCGTCGAATCCCGTCAGGAATCCTCCGAGAATCGTATCGCGTGCTTCGTAGATCCCTCGCAACTCACCGCCAGTGACGAGCAACTCACCACCGTCGTCGGCAAACACAATGTGATTGTTGACCGAGTCCTCGCCGGAGGTTTGCTCGCTTACGACCGCACGTCGAGTGCCTTCGAACACGATGAACTGGCCATTGGAAGTAATGTTTACGATGCCTGTTTGCGTTTCATTGATCTCGACATCGGCGATCTCAGCAAGCCGCTTCAGCGCCACTCCGCGCTGGCTGCGCAAACCTCCCGCATCGCTTCCCGAGGCACCCCCGCCTTCGATTCTGACGATACGCAGATTCAGATTTCGAATCTCTTCGGACAACGTGTTGATCTCGTCAGCGATTTGGTCCACTCGAGTGTTCAGATCACTGTGCTCGACGTTGATGCGCCGCTGCAGCGTATTGATCGACTGCGTAAGCTCCTCGCCCGCGCTGATCGCCAGTGCGCGGTTCGCGGGGTTCTCAGGGGCGTCGTTGATCAGTTGAATGGAATTGAAGAAATCGGTTAGCTTGGCGGAAATACTCGAATCGCCAAGCGAATTCAGGATGACTTCCAGATCGCGATACGCCCCTTCTTGCACCTCTGCACTCGCGCGGTCGCCACCGGCGTCGCGGAGTCGCTCCTCAGCAAACTTGTCAATATTCTGGACAATGCCAGTGACTTCGACACCAAGCCCAAGCGTTAGCTTACCGAGTCTCTGAACTGGCGCAGGCGCAAAAATCGCGCGCTCACGCACAAAACCAGGCGTGTTGGCATTGGCGATGTTGTTGCCCACCACATGCAGGCCGATTTGCATCGCCTGCAGCGTGTTGCCCGCCATCTGAAGTGAGCTGAAGAGTGACATGATAAGTTTCGAGTTTCAAGGCGTGGGTCGCGAGTTCCTCTCCACGCGCGACCCACGCCTCGAAACTCGCGCCTTTTCCTAAACTGCCTGGTCCATGAGTGTCCCGCTATTTTCAGCGAGCCCCCCGTTTCCATATGTCGGCTGTAGCTGGCCACCAGTCGCAATAATCTCAAGCATGTGTGACAGATGCAGCACCGTACGTTGCACAACGACCCACTGCGAGATGCTTTGGTGGCGCAACAATTGCGAGCGGCGATTTGCCTCATCTAGTGGCTGCCTAAGACTTTGCGCCTGCTCGTCGGGCAAAGCTTGAGTGAGAGACTGGATGCTATCTGCTGGCAGCCCCGCCTCAGCGGCCCGGTCTAGTAGTTGCTGGCGCAGCTCGTGGCATGCTTGCAGTTGGGTACAGAGATCGGCTTCCTGCGGAGCCAGTGTGGACAACGCCGCATGATCGCGTTTCATTAGCAAGTCGTGCTTACGCGCCAGTAAGTTGAGCAACTGCTCTTGCGTGCCGGCTAACCGTTCCAAGAGTTCGCCTAGTTCTGCTTCAGAGGGAATTTCCATCGTTGTCGTTCTCGATTATTGCGAAAGGGAAAACGTATCGGCTCGAGCCGTGTGTTAGCGACGACGCAACTGCTTCAAATCGTCAAGGGTTTTCTTCGAGGACTCCGCCTCGCGACTTAGCAACTCCGCTTGCTGTGGGAATTGCTGCCGAAACATGGGGTCCGCGATCTTATCCGCACTGGCCTCGGTCATCTTTTGAGCCAATGTCTGATCCAACTGACCGCGAAACACTTCCTCAGCTTGTCCGCCGTGAAAATACGCCGGCTTGCCCTGCGTACTTCGCATAGATTTCATCAATTGCCCAAAGAAAGATTCACCCACGAAGGTGCGAAACGTTTCTTGCACTTCCTTGGCCTCCGCAATCTGTTGCTGGGCGGAAGCAGGGCCAGGGCGCAGAGGCTTGATCGCGTTGAGTTGAGCAGGGTTGATTTTCATGGCGATTGATGCCGCTTTGCGGACTTTTTTTGAAGCAATTGGTAGGCGAAATGAAGAGCGGGTCGACGTTAGTAAACAATCAGCCGACCGTGTAGTTTGCCCGCGCGGTCGATGTCCTTGATGATTTGAATGGCGTCAATGTTAGGAACCTTGAGAGCATTCAATGCATCGACGAGTGATCGTAGTTTGGGCGACGCTTCTTCGCCTTGGCTGATCTCCGCGAATCGAGGCGTTTCCTCATTGGCCTCCACGACAATATTGTGGTGCGAAACTACCACATCGCCAATTTGCACATCGCCGTGGATCACAATGCTTCCGGTTCGCTCGTTGATCACCACGCGTGCCTCAGGCTCAGGGCTATACGTGTCGAGTTCAAGGATTTCCGAAATAAAGGCGACCGGGTCTGTTCGATATTCTTCTGGCAAAGTAATCAGAATGTTTGCCGCATTGAGTGTCTGGACTTTATCTGGCTCTTGCGGAAAGAGGGTTTGCCGAATTCGATAGGCAATGTCGGTGGCCGTCTGGAAATTCGCGTGGTGTTTGTCCAAGACCAAGGTTACTCGCCCGTCTTCGACGAACGGAGTAAAGACATCTTCCTCCATTTGACAGCCATTATGGATGCGTCCGACCAGAGGTTGGTTGGGTACATCGAGGTGAATGGCACCTTCCGCTAATCCGTAAACTCGGTTGTCCAGCACATTCGGCCCTTGCAATGCAGCAAACGCCAATCGGCCGCCTTCGAGACTCTTGCCGTTAATCGCGCTGATGTTGCAGTCCATTTTGTCGCCACGACGCGCACCGGTGGCTGGCACGGTCGCCGTTACCCAAACCAATGCCGCGTTCTTGATGCGGCGAAGTTCTTGCAAGCTCTCGGCTCCAGGCAGCCCGGTCTGTGGCGACGCGCTGCCCATGATTTCCAACGAGCGAGCCAAGGCACGCATCGTGGCGGGGTCGTTTGCTTCGCCCGTGCCGTTGAGCCCAACAACGAGCCCCAACCCACGGAGCACATTTTCTTCCTGCCCCTTCACCCGGCAGATATTGCGCAACAATGTGCGACCCACCGCTTGCTGTTCGATACTCAGCAAAACAAGAAACAGTAAGATCAAGCTAAATATCGTGGTATGTTTCATAGCAATCTCGTACCGAAAGTTCTCACTGACTACCATCGAACAACAATTGTTCTCTCAAAACGGCTTGAAACGGTCGTACCATTTTGTAATCCAGCCGCGCTCGTAACCATCACGCACCTGGCCAAGTTCTTCTTTGTCGACATCAAAGTCGTAAATGGAATCACTGCTGACTGTACGGTCGGCTTGGATTGCTTCGCGTCGTACCACTCCCGTGAGCGAAATGCGCCACCGTTCTTCGTTGTTGCGAATCGTTTGGTGGCCTTCGATCACGAGGTTACCGTTCGGACGAATGTCAACGATTTTGGCTGCCATGCGGAACGAGAGTGAGTCACGCAGTTCCACGTCGGATTCTGCTCGGTATTGGCTATTGAGGGTACCCGACACGGTGGGGTCCCCATCGGACTGTGGCGCGGGCTTGAGCGCGCCGCCATCGAGCTTGATCCAATCGGCCAGAACCGCGGTCAGGCTGGCGGTTTTGCGGCTCTCGGCGTCGCCTTCGCTGAGGAACCGTGAGCGAAAATCGACAATCACGGTAATGATGTCGTTGTTCATCAGCTCGCGAGGCCGGGCTTCCGGAGGCAATTCGCGGTAGATGAAGGAGCTATTCTTGAGTGTCATCCCTTGCGGACCTTCCGCGGGACGTAAGAACAGGCTACCATCCTGCGCGCAGGCATCGTGCAGATTGCCACCGGCCAGTGCCAGTGAGATCAGACATCCGCGGATGAGTACGATCCAATTTTCCATTCGATATGCCATAGTACTTTCTTCCTAGCGACGCCGTTGATCGTTACGGTTGAGCGACGCATAGTCGGTTGCGTGGCCACCGGTGGCGTGAATGATGACTTCACCGGGGCCCGCCACTCGGGCGCTCAGCTTTTTCTTGTTTTCGAGTGTTTCCACCTCGATGAGGTCGTCCATCGCGCCGTCCGCCTTGGCGATAGCCCGAGTTCGCACGACCACCCCACCAGTGCGGACAAAGACGTTAACCGTCTCGCCGCGACGTACCTGCCACGCCGCTCGCAACTGGTTGCTCTGAACAACTTCCCCAGCTCGAAGGGAACGTTCAGCAACCTTTCCGAGGACTGAATGCAAGTCCCCAATCGTCCCGCGAGGCAGATTTCCTTCCCGCTCTTGCAGTTCCAGATCGCTGCTGCGGACGATGCTGCCGCGCTCGATGGGTTGGCGAGCGACTACGACGGATTGAATTTGCGTGATCTCGGCTGTGACCAGGAGTTCCTTGTTGTTTGCAGCATTGATCAGGAAAAACCGCTGCCGGCCCGATCGGGGCAGGCGCGGTCCCCGCACTTGGGAAATTGAACCGAGTTCAGCTACTTCGCTTCTTAAACGATCGTTGAGCGCTGTCTCCACTCTCCAGCGTCCATTGCTCACTTTGCTCCGCAGCCAATTGCTTATGGCAAGTTGGACACTCGCTTCGATCTCGGTATCTGACTGCGGCGGCGATTCAATTTCGTCCTTTGACACGAGAGAGGCGCTGCCAAGCTCGACGATGCTGGCACCTCGAAAAGTGAGCGTGCTGAGGCGAACACCCCGGGCTACAAGCAGGTCGCGCACCTGGGCAGCATTCAAAAATTGCTGCGTCCCCGCGGCGGGTGCTGGCAGCAGCGGAGTGCTTGCTAAGCCGTTCAGCTCGATTGTGGATTCGGCAGCGATGTCCGCGATGTCGCCCAATCGGACGATGGCTCCGTGCTGAGTTGCACGTTGGCGAAGTACGATGTCTGCAGCCCGGCTGGTCATGGGGACCAGCAAGCTGATGATCAAAGCGAAGTGGTAAATACAGGAGTTCATGACAAAACCAGGAAGTTGCGTGAGCGATTAGAGACGACGAAGATTAGCGGCGATTTGCATGATCTGGTCGCCGGCTTGCACGACTTGCGAGTTGAGCTCAAACGCGCGTTGGGTCGTGATCAAATCGATCAGTTCTTCAACGGGCTCGACATTCGAGGCTTCTAATGCACCCTGCGCAAGAACTCCGAAGCCAGGATCACTTGGGTTGCCAAGAATCTCCGCTCCTGACGCAGCGGTTTCCTGATAAAGGTTATCACCGACTTTGAGCAATCCATCGGGATTGATAAATGTCGCAAGCTGGATCTGACCGGCAGTTTGTAGCTGTGCCTGGCCTGAGGTTCGGAACTGCACCTGACCATCGCTGCTGACTGCTACGTCGATCGCGTCTTGCGGAATGTTTACCGCGGGCTCAAGCACCCAACCTTTGTGGGCTGAACCCAGCACGATATTACCATCGGCGTTGATGCCGAAGTTGCCAGCTCGCGAATAAAAGTCGCCATTGGCGGAGGTGCTCACCTTGAAGAACCCATCGCCTTCGATCGCAATGTCGAGTGGGTTGTCGGTCGTGTTCAGGGAACCCTGTTTGTGATTGGTCTGCGTGCTGGAAACTCGCGTGCCCAGGCCGACTTCGATGCCCGTGGAAGTCAAATTGCCATCGGCGTCGATTGAGCCGGGCAAACGTTGTTGGCGATAGAACAAGTCCTCGAAATTCGCACGATCTTTTTTGAACCCCGTCGTGTTGATATTCGCCATATTATTGGCAATCACGTCAAGCTTCGTTTCTAGGGCTTGCATGCCCGTCGCGGCTGTGTAGAGAGTTTGAACGCTCATTGGTTTGGTTCCTGGTTTCTGGACGCTTAGTTTAATTTAGCTGGACAGGACACGACTCAGAAGTTGGCTGAGCATGCCGTCTTGGTGTTGGATCAAACGCGTATTGGCTTCAAAAGCACGTGAGGTTTCGATCATCGCCATCATTTCGTTCGTGGAACTCACACCCGACTGTTCGAGATAGCCCTGGCGGATATCCCTTTGTTCGCTGGGCACAGGGGTAACCGTGCCGAGAGGGCGGAATGCGTTGCTACCGACCTTCACCAAATCGCCAAGCGACTCGGGCTTCTGCAAACCGATCGGTGTCTGGGAACCCGCCTGGTTGATCATGCCCCCAGGTCCGAATTCCCAAGGTTGTTCCGGGTCGAGTTTGATCGCCCCGCCGCTGTCGTCGAGAACTTCGTAGCGACCGGTTTGCGTTAACAATCGGCCCTGGACATCCACATGGAAGTTGCCCGCACGGGTTAGCAAATTCTCGCCGGCTGGAGTGCGGACTTGAAAGAACCCTTCGCCGTTGACAGCGAAGTCGGTCTTCACTTCCGTCGAGCGAAGAGTACCACGAGAGAAATCGCTATCGACTTCGATCAGCTTGACGCCGCCACCAACATCGTTTTGCGACTTGCTGCCCGGGTAGTCTTGATCTTGCTGAATTGCCTCGGCAAACCGCGCTTGGAACGTCGGCACATCCCGCTTGAATCCGGGCGTTTCAAGATTCGCCAAATTGTTGGCGATGAACTCCAACCGTTGCGACTGGACTTTAGCCCCTTCGGCGGAGAGATACATTCCATACGACATGGCAGTGCGTGTTGCTAGCAGGTACACCCCCCTGCTATCGCCGTTCTACTTGTGCACGTCTCGTGCCGCCTGAAGATGTTCGGAGCTTTGCTACGAGTTTAGCCTGGAATTGAAGCGGGAAACTGCGGGCGAAGTGTGGCGGTGCTGCTAAGCCGCAAGCGGCGGTATCTGCCGGAATTGGTCGGTATTGCCGGTCGATGTGGCCGCTAGCAGCGGGATTAGCTGTCGCGTGCCGCCGCGATAATGTCGGCGGCACCTTGGGAAAGCAACTGCTTGGCAACCTGCTGGCCAACCTCTTGGGAGGTAGACAAATTTCCGGCAGCGCTTGCAGTGAGCACTTGTGTGCCATCCTTGCTTGCTACAAGACCATCAAGAACAAGCTTCTTTCCCTCAAAATGCCCCCAAGCGCCGACGGGTGCGGAACATCCACCGTGCAAGAGCGCAAGCATTGAACGTTCGCTATTTGTTGTAGCATGGGAGGT
Organism: Bythopirellula sp.; assembly: GCA_965230685.1. Classification (GTDB taxonomy): domain Bacteria; phylum Planctomycetota; class Planctomycetia; order Pirellulales; family Lacipirellulaceae; genus Bythopirellula. The sequence continues at coordinate 3,716,954 of CBDDLO010000002.1, read as the reverse complement.
TTCATCATCTAATTGATCAAGCAAATCAAGCGTTGTTGAGTCGTCCGCGCGGCATTCGATCCCGAGCGCGCCTTGCCCCACGGCCGGAAGCATTCGTGGTGGGGCGAGCAACTCGGTGATTTGCTCATGCCAACCGAGCCGTCGCAGCCCGGCAGCGGCCAGCACGATAGCGTCGTACTCGCCGGCTTCTAACTTACGCAACCGGGTGTCCACATTGCCGCGGATGCCGGCGATGTACAGGTCAGGTCGCAAATGTTTCAGTTGGGCTTGGCGGCGCAGACTTCCTGTGCCGACGCGTGATCCCGACGGCAATTCTGCTAGCGACTTCGCTGAGTTGGTTACCAACGCATCGGCGACTTCTTCGCGCAGGGGAACCGCGCCAAGTACGAGCCCTTCGACCTGCTCGGTGGGCAAGTCTTTCAAGCTATGCACCGCAATGTCGGCTTGTTCCGCGAGGACTGCGGCTTGCACTTCCTTGGTGAACACGCCCTGCAAGCCGACATTGGCGATGGGGCCACTCTGCTGCACGTCGCCGCTGGTGGTGATTTCGACCAGCTCGACCGCGACGTTTTGTAAGGCGAGTTGCTTGGCGACCCACCTGGCCTGCCAAAGGGCCAGTTGGCTGCCGCGCGTGCCGATACGAATAGGGGAAGCGGGCATGAGAGTCAATTCTTCGACTCGGGTAGTGCTACTGACGAATCCACTACCAGAGCGCTATCGGGTAAGACTTGTTGCGCTGGCACGACCACTCCGCAGCTGACGATGAATTGGAACGCTTGGTCGATCGTAATGTTTAGGTCGACGGTCTCGCTTTTTTTCACGGTGACAGTGAAGCCCGTGAATGGCATCGGCGAGGTGGGAATTAGCACCGAGAGCACCGGCTCGTTAGCGGCCGAGTGAATGTCGAGCAAACTCTCGCCGGTGACCATGGCTAGGGTCCAAATACCCTTGCGGGGATATTCGACAGCCACGACGCGGGTGTACTCGATCTCGCGCTCGCTGAACATGAAGTCGGTCACTTGCTTCACCGACGAGTAAACATTGCGGATGACGGGCAATCGATTGATCACGCGTTCAAACTGCATCCAGAAAAATCGCCCCACACCAGCTGCCAGAAATTTACCCAGTAGGTAAAGCATCAATAGAAAAACGCAGAGAAAAAATGGTATGACGATGTACCACTGCAAGAATTTCTGCTCGACAAATACTTGATAAAACTTATTGGCTGACTCGCCAGGTGGCTTGAAGCCGAGCTGTTCCTGGAGGCTGTCGTAGTCATTGCCGACCACGAACTGGCCGTCATCGACTTGTTGGTACTCAACTCCACCAATTATCGCGCGACCGTTTTTCACATCATCGGCTGGGATCTGGTCCGCTCCCAGAATGTTGTTCTGATAGTGGCTGATGAGCAACCGCCGCGCACCCGACTCCATCGGCGCCAGCAAATAGTCAGTGACCGTGTTCCAGACCCAAAGAAAGATAACGATCGTCAACAGCGGTGGGAGCAGCACGGCCAGTCCGCGCAGCACGGCCCTGCGGAAGGGGTCGAGCGGGCCAGGTTGCTTGCCGGGGGTAATCTCAGAGATGTCCATGTGCCACTATTGTTTGCATCGCCACGAATCTTACAAGGCAGACTTGCGAAGAAGCGCTATTATGCAGACTCAATAGCTTGCGGTTCGGGCTGCGACGACCACGGTGACTTCCGCAGCGCCCGCTTTTTTGAGCATCCGGGCGGCTTCACTGCATGTCGCCCCGGTGGTAAGAATGTCATCGACAAGCAGCACATGAGCCGTTGCCAAGGGGTATCTCTTGCGAACCCCAATTTCGCCCCGAATGTTCCGAAACCGGGCCGGATGCGATAATCCCACTTGCGGCTGGCTGTTGCGTCGGCGAAATAGCAGCCGCGAGGACACGGGCAGCTCGAGCCCGTGTCCCAAGCTGGTTGCCATAGCCGCCGGTGGATTAGTCCCGCGAGCCAGTCGTCGCCAAGCGTGCATAGGCACCGGGGCCACGAAGTCGGGTGGAGATTCGCACAGGTCTTTACCCAATCGGGCTGCCATCAATTTGCCGAGCGAGTTGGCCAGCCGTTCGCTGCGATCGGTTTTCATCGCCAGGGCCTGCTCGCGGAGCAAGCCCTCGTAGTCTCCCAGCGCGACTGCCCGATCGAACCAGAATTTTTGCCCTCGGCAGTGCCCGCATTCGGAGACGGGGCCCGGGATCTTGGGAACGCGGGCGGCGCAGCGCTGGCACACTGGCCATTTGCCACGTGTCATTTCATAGCGACAGTCGATGCAGTAGCCAATGCGGTCAGAAGCTTGGTGCAGTTCCGCATGACACGCCAAGCAGTTAGCGGGAAACAGCAGATCGACTGCTCCCTCGGCTAGGCGACGCAATAGGGGAGTTCGAACAATCGACATGGGAGGCCCTCAACAACCGTAAGGCCAGCAGTATACCGCATGCTAGCGTTACTACCAACCGCTCGGACAAGCTTGGCGGGGGTTGTTCCGTCTTGACGCTAGCAAACCGGTCCGGATACGCTTCGCGTCCTGCCCCCTACCTGGCCCAACCTTTATGAAACTCCTCGACCGCTACTTGCTCCGTCAGTTCGTGCAGATTTTTGGCATTTGCTTCTTGAGTTTGATGGGGCTGTACCTCGTGATCGATCTGTTCGGACATCTCGACAGTTTTTCAGCACAGGCGGAGCGTGAGGGCAGCTTGATTCGGGTGATCGTCACTTACTACGGCTACCAGTCGATCGGCTTCTTTGATCGCACCAGTGGCATCTTGGCGATGATCGCGGCAATGTTTACGGTTACCTGGCTGCAGAGGCACCAGGAGATGACGGCGATGTTGGCGGCGGGGATATCGAAGTTTCGCATCATTCGGCCACTGATGATCGCGGCCGTCGCGGTTAGCCTGCTTGCCGTCGTGAGTCGCGAGTGCGTGATCCCCCAGATTCGCGATCAACTTACACGCAGCACCAAAGATCTGGGTGGCACAGAGGCGCGCGATTTAGAAGCGCGTTTCGATAGCCAAACCGACATTCTTATTGGTGGGGAAAAAACCATCGCGCTCGAGCAAAAAATCATCAAGCCAACCTTTATTTTGCCCCCGTCGCTCGATACCTACGGAAAAAAGCTCGTTGCGGAGGAAGCACTATTTCGCGATGCAACGAACGACCATCCAGCGGGTTACTTATTGCTGAACGTCACAACGCCATCGCGCATTGACCGGCGAAAGTCGTTGCTAATTGATGATCAACCGGTTGTCGTCACTTCTCGCGATGCCTCTTGGTTGGAACCAGGTCAAGCATACGTTGTTTCACAAATGTCGTTTCAACTCTTGGCCAACGGTTCAGCTTGGAGGAATTACGCATCGACCGGTGAGTTAATCGAGGAACTAAACAGTCCCAGCACAGAACTCGGTGCCGACGTCCGCGTGGCGGTCCACACTCGCGTCATGCAACCAATCACGGACGCGACACTACTGATGCTCGGCTTGCCCTTGATGTTCTCACGCCGACAACGAAACGTGTTTCTGTCTATCGGCATCTGCCTGGCTGTGGCGGTCGCCTTCACCTTGGCCTCGGTTGCTTGCCAATCGCTCGGCGGGCTGAATCTGCTGCGCCCAACACTGGCCGCATGGCTGCCGATCATGGTATTCCTGCCGATTGCCGTGGGTATGAGCCATACCCTGCGGACGTAGCAGTGAAGAACTTCTGAATATTGCAGGGTCGCTACGAGTGTTGTTTGCTGCATCCGACAAGCCATGAGGGCTTGCAGAATCAGAGGTAGGCTGCGATCCTAATGGCTTTCACAAACCGCGATACGGAAGGCCCAAAGCCATGAAAGTTGCCACAATGACCACCAACAAGGGCGAAATTCGCCTAGAGTTGTTTGCCGACAAGACGCCCAAGACCGTGGCGAACTTCGAGAAACTGGCCGGCGAAGGGTTTTACGATGGACTGTCGTTTCACCGCGTTATCGACGACTTTATGGTACAAGGAGGCTGCCCTCAGGGAACCGGCACGGGTGGTCCCGGCTACCAGTTCGAAGACGAGTTTCACCCGGAACTCAAACACGATACCCCGGGCATTCTCTCAATGGCCAACGCGGGGCCAAACACCAACGGCTCGCAGTTTTTTATCACTCATGTCCCCACGCCCCACTTAGACGGTGCGCACACCGTGTTCGGTAAAGTGCTGGGAGACGGGCAAGAGGTCGTCAATGCGATCGTACAGGGTGACAAGATTGAAAAGCTCAGCATCGCGGACGAGTGATGCGACGATTTTCAAAGTGTGAGTGAGACCATCGACCCATGCCTACCGACAAGCGAATTGACTACGTCGAATTGCCGGCAGCCGACTTCGACGCATTTGAGGCTTTTTACCGTAGCGTGTTTGGGTGGGTTTTCACCGACTTTGGCCACGAGTATCGAGCGTTTAGCGATGGCAATTTGTCTGGCGGCATTTTTCGTTCGGAACGGCGTTCGACGACCGAAAACGGGGCGGCACTGGTCATCCTCTACGCCACTGATCTCGAAGCAACGCGCGACAGGGTGACTGCCAACGGGGGCACTCTCAGCAAAGCGATCTTTTCGTTCCCAGGCGGGCGCCGATTCCAATTCCTCGATCCGCACGGCAATGAACTGGGCGTTTGGTCTGAGAGTTAGCAACCACCGCGAACTGGGACGTATCCCTCCCAGCAAGAGTTAGCGACAGCCACCCACCGCAACAGGAGCAGGCGTGTTCACGCGCCAGTAATAGGTTTTCCTATTCGCTCCCGAACTACGGCCGACATTAGACCGCGGTGCTGCCCGATAGAATTTCCCGGTGCTTCCGAAGGTAGCCGCCTGAGCGATTGGCTGTTTTTTTGTTGCAGGTTTCGTGCGAGTGATCCCCAATCCAAATCGTCGGAGATTTTGAAAGGATTCTCGCTTCGGGGACTGCTCCCGAGGTGCGGAACTATACGGATCGCTTACCTGCGATGGTCGATTCCTTATGGGCTGTTCCAACTTAGCTAATTCTTGGGGACTCAATTTTCTGTCGAGATCGGAGTCAAGTTCTTGCAACAGCTCTCGACGCTGGGCGTGATCGAGGAGCTTAAGCTCACGATGATGAAGTTGCCCGTCGCGATTGAGATCGATTCTCGCAACTTGTTCCAACAGCACCTGGTGCACGCTCCGTTGTTCACCTATTACCAAACCGATGTTCTCTTGGGCTGCCCCACTGGCACCACCAAGCAAGACACTGGCTTCGCAGATCAGTGGTTCGTGAAGGTCGAATGGCTCGCCAGCAGCCGGACGAACAAGCAGTAGACCGACGAGTAAATTGAAGGAACCTGCTAGCCAGCCGACCAGTGGTTGAGATCCAAACATGAGAGTTCCTTGGGGCGACTGCGTACAAACAGTGGTTTTCAGACTGCCGATAATTCTAGCGAACCGAACAAGAATAAGCCAAGCATGCACTGCAAACTCCCAATGGGAACGCCTATGAACGATAGAAAACGTCCTGTACGATGGTCGATTCGACCGTTTCACAATGCTTATTTGCCCTCCTGAGTTTGCTCTTTCGCCGATGTCCCTGATTCAACTGCAGCAACTGAGCATCGGGTTTCGTGGTCCGCCGCTCTTGGACCAAGTCACCTGCCAAGTCGAAGCTGGTGGGAGAATTGGACTCTTGGGACGCAACGGCTCGGGCAAGACAACGCTGATGCGAATCATCAGCGGCGATGTCCAACCCGACGAGGGGCAGTGCATCATCGCGCCGCGGACCCGCGTGTCGCTCTTGCCACAAGATGTGCCAGACGGTTTGCAGGGACCTATAGCCGACGTAGTAAGACTGGGACTTTCTGCTGAGGAACGCGACGAGGCGCATGCCTGGCAAGCTGACCAGCGGGTCGAGGTGCTGCTTTCGAAAATGGAGTTGGATCCTGCGATTGAAGTTGGAACACTCTCCTCGGGCATGAAGCGGCGTGTACTGCTTGCCCAAACGCTTGTGGCTGAGCCCGACGTCTTGCTACTCGACGAACCAACCAACCATTTGGACATCGACGCGATTGCCTGGCTGGAAGATTTTCTGCTCCGCTGGCCGGCAACGCTCATGTTTGTTACCCACGATCGGGCGTTTTTGCGGAACCTGGCCACCCGAATCCTAGAAATTGACCGCGGACGCATTTTCGATTGGTCGTGTGATTACGACACTTTTCTCGCGCGTAAGGAAGCCGCACTCGCGGCCGAGGAGAAGCAGAACGCTGAGTTCGACAAGAAGCTAGCTCAGGAAGAAGTTTGGATACGGCAAGGCATCAAGGCCCGAAGAGTTCGCAACGAGGGCCGGGTACGTGCACTGAAAAAAATGCGAGAGCTGCGCAGCGAGCGTCGCGCTAAAGTCGGCACTGCCCGCCTGCAAATCCAAGAAGGGGGCCGCAGCGGGATGCTGGTCGCCGAAGTGAAAGATATAGAATTTGCCTATAACAATACCTCACCGATCGTCAGTAATTTTTCGACAAGTGTGATGCGGGGCGACAAAATAGGCATCATTGGCCCGAACGGGGCGGGAAAGACGACTCTGCTGCGACTTCTCCTTGGGCAACTACCGCCACAATCAGGCAGCGTGCGGCTCGGCACCAACCTGGAACTGGCCTACTTCGATCAACTTCGCGCACAGCTCGATGATGAAGAGACGGTTCAACATACTATCGGCGAGGGCTCAGACAGCATCGAAATGAACGGGCAGCGGAAGCATGTCATTGGCTACCTACAGGATTTCTTGTTCACGCCGGAACGTGCGCGAACGCAAGTGAAGTTTCTTTCCGGTGGCGAGCGAAACCGCGTGCTATTAGCCAAACTGTTCGCGAAGCCGGCAAACGTCATCGTACTCGATGAGCCGACGAACGACCTCGATACCGAGACCCTCGAATTGCTGGAAGAGCGATTGGTTCAGTTCGAGGGCACGCTACTCGTGGTGAGCCATGACCGAGCGTTCTTGAACAACGTGGTCACTAGCACAATCGTATTTGAGCAGGGCGGGGCACGAGAGTACGTGGGCGGGTATGACGATTGGCTGCGTCAACGTGCTGCGAAACCACAAGTCGAGACCGTGGAGAAGAAAAAGGCAGCGAAAAAGGCGAAGGCATCTAAGCCACGGGCGTTGGGCTACAAAGAAAAGCGGGAATTGGAATTGCTCCCCGCACAAATTGAACAACTCGAGGCTGGGGCCGCGAAACTCCACGAAGTCATGGCCGAAGGCGACTTCTACAAACAACCGTCCGAGGCGATCGCCGCTAAACAGGCTGAACTTCAGGAGATCGAACAGCAGCTGTCGAGTGCCTACGCACGCTGGGAACTACTGGAACAGTCGGACGTTTGAGGTATCTTTGTTGTGGAGCCGTCAGAACTTTTGAAGCAAGTATTTGGCTACCACGCATTTCGCGGCCAGCAGGAAGCCGTCATCCAACACGTTCTTGCTGGCAAGAACGCTCTAGTAATCATGCCCACCGGCTCGGGCAAATCGCTTTGCTTCCAGATTCCCGCGTTGGTGCACGGCCAAGCGAACCCCAAGGCGCTGACCTTGGTGATTTCGCCGTTAATTGCACTGATGAAAGATCAAGTGGAAGCGCTGGTCAACAAAGGCGTGGACGCCGCTTTCATTAATTCCTCACTGGATCGCCAGGAGCGAACCTCGCAGTATCAAGCCATTGCTGACGGGCAGTTTCAGTTGCTCTATGTCACGCCCGAACGTTTTCGCAAGCCAGAGTTCTTGGAAGTAATCTCGAAGCGTCACATAGTTTTGCTCGCTATTGACGAGGCGCACTGCGTTAGCGAGTGGGGACACGACTTTCGGCCAGATTACACAAGACTTGACGAGTTTCGAACACTGCTGGGTGGGCCCACAACTATCGCAATGACCGCCACCGCGACACCCGAAGTGCAAGCCGACATTGTCCAGCAACTGAGCCTTAGCGGCGGCGAGATGCAACTGTTCCACGAGGGCATAGACCGACCGAATCTGCAGCTCGAAGTTGAGCAAGTTTGGGGCGATGAGGAGAAGCTGTCGCGAATCACTCACACGGCGAAGCACCAACTCGGGTCGGGAAGCGGTATCGTATACTTCACCTTGATCAAGGTGCTAATCACCTTCAGCGAGAGGTTGACCGCCGCCGGCATCGACCACGTTTGCTACCATGGAGACTTGGAGAGTCGCGAACGGCGGGAAGTTCAGGAGCAGTTCATGCGTGGCGATGCGCCACTCGTGCTAGCCACCAACGCATTTGGCATGGGCATCGACAAAGCCGACATCCGGTTCGTAATTCACGCCGATGTGCCGGGTTCGTTGGAGTCATACTACCAGGAAATCGGCCGCGCTGGGCGCGACGGTTTGCCGTCGGAGTGTGTGTTGCTGTATGACGAGCATGATCTCAACACCCAAATGCAGTTCATCGCTGGGAGCAATCCCAACGCCGAGTTTTACCAACGTGTTTACGGGCTGCTGACGCGCAATTCAGAGCAAGTGGCAGCGTTTGGGATCGAGTGGGTCGAGCAAAAACTGTACGGCAGAAAGGCGAATGACAGCCGTTTGGAAACCGTTTTGGCAATGCTCGAACGACACAGCGTACTCTCTCGCGGTCCAGACAGCCGGCAGTTAACGGTACTCAAGGATATTGCTCCCCAGTTGGTGGACCAAAAGCGGCTCGACGAGAAACTGCATCGCGATCAACGCAAGTTGTATACGATGGTCCAATACGCCCGGCACGAGGGAGATCGGAAGGCGTTTATCCACGAGTATTTTGGTTTGCCATACGTGGCAAGCTGAGGTTGGATTATAATCAAGCCATGAGCGAACAGTGGTATTTCGATATTGGCGATGGCCAGACTTATGGCCCCTACAGCTTGGCAAAGCTCCAGCTCTGGGCAGAGTCTGGCAACTTGATGCCAACGCATCGCGTACGCCGCGCCGACTCCGAGGAGTGGACCATTGCAGCGTATGTGCCTGGATTAGAAATCACGACTGCTGCGCCCGTTGCCGCAGCTCCCTTAGAAGAGGAAGAGCAAAGCACGGCCCTCGGCAAGTTGGTCAGCGGACTAGGAAAGAAGCTCAAGGGAAGTCCAGAGGCGCTAGCTGGTGCCGCTCAGTTGGCCGACGCGGTTGCATTGTGCAATGAACTTCTCGAAATCGCCTACCGTCGCCGAGCATCGGATTTGCACATCGATCCTGAAGAAAATATTGTGCTCATCCAAATCCGCGTGGATGGACAGCTCGAAACCTTGCGCAAGCTGCCCAAAGCTTTTCACCCGGCAGTGGTAGGCAGGTTCAAAGTACTCTCGCGCATGGACATCAGCGAACGCCGCATGCCGCAAGATGGTCAATTTGCCTACGAACTTGGTCCTGACAAACGAAAAGTCAGCATCCGTGCAGCCTGCTTGCCAACGACGCATGGCGAGCGGCTTACCTTGCGGCTCTTGGCACTGGAAACCGAACTGCTCACACTCAACCGGCTTGGAATGTCCGAGCCCTCACTACGAAAGTTTACCGAGGTCACCAATCAAAAGCAGGGCATGGTGTTGTTGACGGGACCCACTGGTAGTGGCAAGTCGACCACTCTTTACGCAGCACTCCGACACCGACTGGCCAACAAGCCAGGACGAATTATCACAGTGGAAGATCCCGTAGAGTTCGATATCGTCGGCGTGGCACAAGCCGAGGTGGATTCTTCGGAAAAGCTCGGCTTCCAATCGGCGCTTCGTAATATCCTGCGGAGCGATCCCGATGTGATCATGATTGGTGAAATTCGCGACGAGGACTCTGCCGACATTGCGATGAAAGCAGCACTCACCGGGCACATGGTTTTCAGCTCCTTGCATACCAATTCTGCTGCGGGTGTTATCACGCGATTGGTTGACATGGGGATTGAGCCGTTTCTAGTTGCCGCGACTTTGCGGCTTTGTGTGGCCCAACGCTTGGTGAGGCGGCTCTGCGCCGATTGTCATCAGCCGCGCGAACTCACGGAAATTGAAGCCAAGAATATTGGCCGTCCTGATGCAGCCGGGGCGACGGTGTACGAAGCACGCGCCTGCCAGAAATGCGGAAACCGCGGCTACCGGGGTCGCATAGGAGTGTTTGAAATGCTGCCCATCGATATGGGCATCGAGCGGCTCATCGTCGACGGTGCCAGCGAAGTCGAGATCACCAAACACGCTCGCAAGCAAAAGATCACGTCGCTTGCCGAAGATGCCGTTGCCAAACTACTTGCCGGGCAAATCTCGCTTGGTGATCTGATTGAAAGTACCAAGGTATGAAACGTCCGCCACTGCCGAGCGGCTGGCGTTAGCCAAATATCAACGACATCAGTCCCCCAACGACGGGAATCGCCACAGCCACAGCGATGATACCCGCAGGAGACCTGTTGATCTTGCGTTCTAGTGGAGTACGACTTTGCTGATACTCTCCTTTGCTTCGAGCAAGCTCTTTCCATTGTGTGCGAAAGGTATCAAAGTCGCGGCCTGCGCGCTTGACGGCCGCCTTGCCAACCATCGCCAAGGAATCGAGATGCCGTGCGCCAATCAGAATTTTACGTGCCTGAGAAATTTTGAACCGTTGAATCGCTGCGTTTTGAGTTCGTTCCAAGTCGGCGGCTGTCACACCATGTTCCGGCTTGAACTCGAACCCCTGCTCGACATCCTGTCGCCATTGCAATAATTCCATCGCGAGTTCGGCACTCATTGAGGGGACGCCATACACTCCCAGCTTGTGTACATCCAGTGCTGATTCCACACCGTAAGATTCAAGCATCGGAATGAGCGACGCATTGAGCCCTGGGATCTCGTCGATGTGATCACGGAGAATGAGACTCCGAAGATAGTTGTTCTTGTGTTGGCTAGTTTGTTGCCGCAGTACTTGCTTGATCTGGTCACCTTCGCTGCAGTAGTGCTTCACCGTCTCTCGCAGCTCGGCCATGTTGTTGTCGAATTGTTTTCTGCGGTGTTGATGTTTGGTTCGAAGCTGCTGCCCCAGATGAAGCATGTGGTTCCGCAACTTGGCGAGTTTGTTGTCGAAGGACTGCAGTTTTCGCCGCCGAGATTTTCCTGGCTGGCTAAGAATGAGATACCCTCCCGCCCCGACGGACAGCAGAGCTCCCAACAGCAGGGAAATTCCCGAGGCAATTCCCCCCAAGCACAGTAGTGCCGCAGCTACGAGTAAATGGGCTGCGATGTCGGGCTGCTCGAATTTTGGTTTCTCGCTGGTTTTCTTAATCGCGACATTCTCAGGTGGCTTGATTTGCTTCGGAGGCAAGTCGGGAAACTCGATCGGTCGCAAAGCGTTGATCTTTTCATCGAGCATTGCCAGCCGGCCATCCGAGACAAACGAGGCTCCGCTATCTCGAACAAAGAACGTGGGGCCTCCCTCTTCTTCAATGCGGCACCAGGGACAAAGACGCACTTCCTTGTAATGAATGTGGAGATCGTCCAGCTCGCAAGCCGTGCGTTGCGCTATCAGTGCGTCGAGCTGGTTGACCCACTCTTCGGGCGTGGGCCGCGGAGTTCCGTTCACTCCGCCGGTGCGAAAAGCTCTTTCAAAGAGATCGGTGATTCCCGAGGGTAAATCGCTGAGCCTCAGCGAATACGGCGGCGGTTCAATCATCGTTGCATCGGTATCGCTCGAGAATGCAAACCGGCGCTCGGCGATTGCTTCCTCGATAAGCAAGTCACCTTCGCCGCGAAACCTTCCTGCAAACGGATGCCGTCCAACAAACACCAAGTGAAAAATCAGCACTGCGAGCCCGAATCCATCATGATCCAACGTGCGTGCCACTCCGCCCAATTTTTTTGCCTGTAGCTCGGGTGGAGTAAAGTGCGGTGTACCAACTGGGCAGTAGTAAACCTTATCGCCATGGGTCACTTGAAACGAATCGCAGTCGATGAATCTAACGCTGTAATTGTTGTTCACCATCAAGTTGCCCTGGTTCACATCTCCGACAACGATGCCTTCTTGATGCAACGTATGAAACGCGGCAGCCATATTTCGCGCGGCGAGAAGCAAATGGTGCCAGCGCACCTCGGGGAAATGTAACCGGCGATTCGTTGTGCCATACAGCTCGTGAAGCTGTCGCGATCGATCGACCTTGGGCATTAACAGCCCACAAGGTTCGTTACCCCGTGGGTCTCGAAGAATCTGCTCAGGCCAGGCGGCAACTTGGCTGAGCAGCTTGGAGCGACGCTTAACCATCCAATCAAGTTTACAAAATTGCTCTTCGCTGAGCGGTGTTTGGTGGTACACCTTGGCGACCAGCGACGGCTCTCCTGTGACTTCGTAGACATTGCCCTCGCCTCCTTTGCCGATTCGACTGCCCAGGTGGACAGGGTTGCCCTCGGAATCAGTCAACTGCATTCGTACCTCCTCCAGGGCTACTGGAAGAATCTGCCGCCTGGGAGGTAGCGAGTATCAGTGTCTTGTCGTCGTCAGAGCGGTTTTTCACTGACTCTGATTCCAAGAACTGTGCGAGGTCTTTTTCTAGAGTCGTACCTTTGCCCGAGGATCGTACCGCGCGAAACAGTGGTTGAAAAAAGGGCAAGTGTGGCGTTTGGCACCCGAAGTTTAGCGCCAGCCGCTCGATGCCATCGGTAAATAGGGCGACGTCGGTGAAGCAGCTAGTCGTGGCTTGAAACTCTATTTCGTCTTGGTAGCTGTCGGAAGTAATGAAGTTGGTCACATTGGCGTACTCTCCCGATTGAGGCCAAAACACTACACCATAAACGCCATTATTTCCCACGGTAATTGCCCCATCGCCGATCTGAAAAAAGACCGAGCCTTCTGGCGTGAGGATTGCCACACAAAGCGTGGTGGCCAACTCGCGGAATGCAAAACGTTTCGACTCGGCGGCTGCGCGGAATTTTTCACGGGCGTTGTCGCACCAAGCTACAACATCATCGAGTTGCAGGGCCATGAAGTCCCCATGAGTCTCGTGATACCGCGCGGCATTTTCTGTGATCGTGTCGCAGGCCAGCGAAGAGCCAAGGTGGCTCTGCTTGGCGCTACCCGCCCCATCGGCCGCACAGGCGATAAGCGTTTCTGCGGGAGCATTACCGACAATGCGCACCAGATGGCTGTCTTGGCAGACCGTGCCATCGGCGACATGCGAGGGACCCTGCAGGCTTTGAGCAACGTGCTTCCACATGAGGAATAGCCCGCCTAGACTTGGGCCCAACCGAGCGGCCCACTCGTAGGATCAGCCAGTGGTACTTCTTCGCCGGGCGTGGATCGTGAAACCATTTGCTGGGAGTTAGATAACCAGCTAAACAGTTCACGGAACTTGAGTCCTTGCAACCAGAGTGGTTTGCGGACGCAAAGCTCGTCGAGTACCTCCATGTTGGCTCCCTCCACACCTACTGCGAAAAAACAGAACGACTTGTCTTTTTCACCAGCACTGATGCGCGAGGCAACGGGCTTCCAGTGATCGTTGGGCTCGCCGTCGGTGATCAAGAAGGCCCAAGGCCGGTAGTAGGCTATGCCATGCTCGCGGTAGCTATTCTTACGCTCCTCGATCATGTCGAGCGCTTCGGAAATTGCGCCCCCCATTGGCGTACCGCCGATAACTTGCAGCTTGGGTGGCTGAAATTCGGTTGCCGAAACGAAATCGACCAACCGGGTCACTCTTCCGCCAAAGGTAACAATCGCCACTTCAACCCGCTTCGCTGCGAGTGGGTCTCCAAGCAGTTCCTGTTGATAAACTTGCAGGCCTTCGTTGAGTTCGTCGATCCTTGGACCATGCATAGACGTGGAAGTGTCTACGATCAGAACACAGGGCACACGCGGTTCAGGGTTCTCGGCAAACTCGACCGAACTGAACGCATTTTCAGGAGTAAGCTGGTCCATAGAACTATCGCGAATGGGGCCATGACTGAACGCCTAGCTAGAGACATTCAATGTGATATCTGGAAACTGAAGCTAAACCCTGCCAGCCGTACTAGCTGCAAACCCTTGGAGCTGCAAACCACGTAGCTGTCATCCCAACCTTGTTTCTTGCCCTCTTCGCCGCAGTGGTCACAAGCGCATGCCGTGAACCAATTCTTTTTATAACTACCATTAGAGGTCATTGCAACTTAGCAAGGAGCAATTCTATAGGCATTTGGGCCTCATAACGGGAAGAATCCACTCGGCTTACCTGCGTGGGCATTCGCTACCACACCGCAGCTCGACCATGGAACCAAGGCGATAAATTTGCCCATTCAACAAGAGCCTATGCACTTCAGCCGGTTGCACCATTTGCAAGAAGAAAATGCGTGAATTCATCCATGCAAGGGTGTTCCGAACGCTGTTTGGCCATTGCCAGAGGTGTCAGGTTCGATTCCGGATGTCGGTAGTCCAGGTCGTCGAAACCGTGGTCTAAAAATAGCTTGGCGATGGCAATCATTCCCTCGGGCGTCGAGACTTCGGCTTTGTGACCGTAGTTGCGTGGCCAGCAGTAGTTCTCGGCTAGCAGAAAGAGCGGCTGAAAATCTCCTGCGGCACGGAGTGCTTCCAGCTCGTCCCGTTGCTCGAGATAGGACAACTGCACATGGATCAATTCGCGATACTCCTGCCAGGTGCCGTCGCGGTTGTGGCTGATGATGGCGCGCTGCATGGCGTGCTGCGCGATCTCGGCGTCGTACAGGTCCGCACAGATGTCCATGCACATCCGCACGACCTTGGGATAGCCCAACCAGCTTGCGGCGCTGAGAGTATTTTCGAAGACAGTACCCGCGGGCCAATCGTGTCGGCTGCCTGCCGCCGTTGGGCATGTTCGCAGCAGTTCCTCGATCAAGTCGTTCTGTTCAGCGCGAACGATGGACGAGAGGCTCGGATCTGCTCCCAGCGACAGGAAGCGAACCAGGAGTGTGACGACTTCGGGAGCGTCGTCGTCAACCTCAAGCGCGCCGTACTTGGCGGTATCGACGGGCCCGAGGTACTTGGTCATTCCGTGTCGGATTATTGAAGCTGGCGCTCCTGCCTCGATCGCAGCATGATACAGGCGCTGGGTGGTCGACTTGTCGCAGTAAGGATAGCTGTAGACACTCGCCCCATGATCCAGCAGGCGATTCGCTACCTCGTAGTGACCATTGACCACGGCAAAATGCAACGGCATACCGAACTCGCGTTGGTCTTCGGCGGGACTCTTGGCGTTCACGTCCGCGCCGTGCTTGAGCAGCAATTGGACCATGGCCAAGTGCCCTTCCGTACTCGCCTGCACCAGTGGAAAAGCATGGGTGTGAGCGTCTTGCTCTTCGGGTGGTCGCAAATCCCGCGAGGCGAGTGTGGGATCATTGTCGAGCAACTCGCTTGCCTGTTGGACGTCGTTGCAGGAAACGGCGTCCCAGAAAGTGCTGTATTGGCCTTCGATTTTCATGGCCTACCCCACTTTTTTGCCCGCAAAGCATAGGATCACGACCAGCCCTACCAATTGCAGCGGCAACAGCAGCCAAACCGAGAGGCCCCAGCCCACGGGCAAGGTGCCGAAAACGACCCCGAGCGCCGCGGCAGTCAGTGCATAGGGCAGTTGCGTGACTACGTGCGCAATGTGATCACAGCCGCACGATTGCGAGGAAAGAATCGTTGTATCCGAAATCGGCGAGCAGTGGTCGCCGAAAATCGCGCCAGCCAGTACGCTACCAATGCACGCCAACAAAATTGGATCTTGCGCTGTCACGCCTCCATGTTGGGCTAACAGTATCGAGTGCGTTAGCGTAACGACCATCGGCATCAAAATTCCCATCGTGCCGAAGCTCGTGCCGGTTGAAAACGAGAGCACAGCGGCCAAGAGGAAAACGGCGGTCGGAAGCAACTTCACAGTGCGATCCAGCGCCACACTCTCGGAACCCTCGGCAGGTGCTTTCCCGTCGGGCAACACGGCTTGCGTGAGAAAGTCGCCCGTATAGAGACGGTGGTCTTTGAATTCGTACGGCGATTGCGTGAGCTCGCCTTCATACGATTTGTTGCTCGTCATCTTCGACATGGCAGAGGCGCACCACAGGATGAGAATGGCCGGCAGCACAACGCGCACGCCACCTACGATGGCATCGCCGATCGCTTTGCTGCTTAGCAATTCCTGAGTGCGTGCGAGGAAAATGGCAAGCCCCAAGCCGAGAAGGGCCCCATACTGCAATGCCAGACTGGAATCCGCGGAGCCGAGAATATCACGTAGCTTCGTGGGGTCGGTACCATTCTCTTCTTGGTATCCGTGTGTGCCGGTAACATACAACAAGACCATAACAGTCGAGAGTGTAAGCGCGATCGGCAGCACGGCATTGTACCACCGGGCGGGGGGCGGGGCTTCCTCGTCGCCGGGGGTCATCAAGTCGTCTTCGGCGAGATCATCGTTATTCTCAGCACGAAATCGTTTCCGCTCCGCCTTGAGCATGGGCCCAAAGTCTCGACCCGAGATCGCGACCATCGGCACCAGCAACAACGCGATCAGCACATAAAATCGGTAAGGGATGCTGCCAAGAAACAGCGGGACTGCCTCGAGTCCGGCGCCAGGGCCGAGGATTTCCAAGCCGTCGTTGACGTACTCAATTTCCACGGCGACCCAAGTCGACACGAGCGCCAACCCCGCCACCGGCGCGGCCGTTGAGTCGACCAGATAAGCCAACTTCTCGCGCGAGATCTTCAGCCGATCACACAGTGGCCGCAGCGTGCTGCCGAGCAGGATCGTGTTTGCGTAATCGTCAAAAAAGACGACCAGTCCAAGCAACCAAGTCGTGAGTTGCCCACCGCGCCGTGTATGAGCGAAGGGTGCAATCAACCCAATGAGCCCCTGCATCCCGCCACTACGGCAGATGACGCCAATCATTGCCCCCATCAACAGAGTAAACGAAAACACGCGCAACTTACCGGCGTCTACAAATGTCGGCCAGAGGTGAATCTCGCAAGTGTCGTACAGCGCTCGCCAAACATCGCCACCCGTGGTGAGTAGCGCTCCGACAAAGATGCCGGCCAGCAACGAGAGCACGGCCCGCCGCGTCGCAATCGCCAACACGATCGCCACAATTGGCGGTGCTAAACTGAACCAGCCGTAGGGGTGGGGTTCCATGAAGAAAATTTAGTGGAGTTTTTAACGGCAACAGAACCGATGCGCTAGCGACGGTAAACTGCATTCATTGTGGCAATTCCGCGCCATTGCTGGCGCGCCGAGCTAGTCGAATTGGTCTCCTGGCTGCGCCCTGTTCTTCGGTCAGACGCTATCCACGTCACCTTGCCAACGCACAAATCCCTCGATCGCTTCGTACTCCGCCAAACCTAAGCTGTCATACAGGGTCGCTGTCATGTGGTTGCGGTCTTCGGCCCGCTGCCAGAACTCGCGGGGGTCGGGACCCGGGAACAACGCGCGGTCTTTTTGCGATTCGTGTTTGAAGATCGCGGTTCGCTTGCGGAGCAACTCGCGGGGGCTGATTGGCACGGCCATTTCGATTTGGTGCGGGCTCCATTCTTGCCAAGCACCTCGATACAACCACACCACACAGTGCTGGTACCACGCTTCGTCTTTCAACCGGTTACAGGCTTGTAGCACGGCGCTCAAACAGGTGCGGTGCGTGCCGTGTGGGTCTGACAGATCGCCGGCAGCGTACACTTGATGCGGCTGCAGCTTCTGTAACAAATCGACAGTGATTTGAATGTCTTCCTCACCCAACGGTTTTTTCCGCACCCGGCCGGTCTCGTAAAATGGCATATCCATGAAATGAAGCTGTTCGCCGGGAATTCCACAGCTGCGCGTCGCGGCCCGCGCTTCGACACGACGTATCATGCCCTTGATCTGTTGGACCGCGTCGCTATCGACTTGGCCGGGTTCCTTGTTGCGCAGGAAGCTGAGAATTTCTTCTTGCAACTTGGAGCTTTTTGCTTCGTCGATACCAAAATGCTGATCGTATTCCGTGGCAAACTCGCTGAAGCTCACGACATCATCGTCGAAGACGGCGATATTGCCCGAGGTTTGGTAGGCAACATGCACCTCGTGCCCCTGGTCGGCCAGCCGAATCAGCGTGCCGCCCATGGAAATGACGTCGTCGTCCGGGTGCGGCGAGAAGATAAGCACCTTCTTCGGGAAAATGTCATCGCCGGGCTTGTCGCGGTCACCTGGTTGCTTGGCATGTTGCGGCTTCCCAGCAGGCCAACCGGTGATTGTGGCCTGCAGGTTGCGAAACTCTTCGAGGTTGATGTCGTACGCCGTGCCGTGCGTGGCGAGTAGGTCTTGCAGCCCTTCTTCGTTGTAATCTTCCTCGGTGAGCTTGAGTATCGGCTTGTCTAGCTTTTGGGCGAGCCAGAGTACCGCCTTGCGAATGGAAGCGGTGTCCCAATCCACATCGCCGAGCAGCCAAGGACTGCGCGAGCGGGTAAGTTGTTCCGAAGCTGCCTCGTCGAGGATGATCCGCGCATTGCGGTGTTCCTGTAAGAAGCTCGCAGCGATGATCGATGAAATGTCTTCTTCGACAGCCTTGCGAATGACGGGGGCCTTGCCCTCGCCAAACGCGAGCAAGTAAATCTGTCGCGCTTCGAGAATGGTACCTACGCCCATGGTGATCGCACGACGAGGGACATTTTCTTCGCCAAAGAAATCGCTGGCAGCATCGCGACGAGTTACCCGGTCGAGAGTGATCAAGCGCGTGCGGCTATTACGCCCCGAACCAGGTTCATTAAAGCCGATGTGCCCCGTGCGGCCGATGCCGAGGAGTTGGATATCGATGCCACCTACTTCGTTAATTTTTTCTTCGTAGAGCCTGCAAGCTTCGTGGACTTGCTCCTCGTCAACGGTTCCATCAGGGATATGCACATTGCTTGGATCGATGTCGATATGGTCGAACAAGTGCTCGCGCATGAAGCGGACGTAGCTTTGCAGTTCCTCTGGTTGCATCGGGTAGTATTCGTCGAGGTTGAAGCTGACGACGTTTTGAAACGACAGCCCCTCCTCACGATGCAAACGAACCAGCTCTTCGTAAACGGTCGTCGGCGTACTCCCCGTGGCCAGACCCAAAACACACTGCTTGCCGGATTCGGCCCGCTTTCGGATGAGGTCGGCAATCTGCCGGGCGACGTAGATGCTAGCATCTCGTGCATGACGAAACATCTGGCAAGGAATGCGTTCGAGTTGGTCGGGGCCTTCGCTGTCGTGGTAGGCGTCGCGGTTTTCTGCTTTCATCGGTCACCTCGGGTGGATAAATCGCAAGCCCAATATTGTACTGAGAGGAGTGGTCCTGGAGAAGCGACCGTCGGACGGAGCCCAGCACATTAGGCTCTTGTGGGCAACAATAGTGCGGATTACGCGGAGATTTGCGATAAGCTTGCGCATTCGATGGACCGTGATGCGCGAACTAGCCAGCGGAAACAGGATACGTGTCGCCGCCTGGAGGCCGACCTTGCTGAGGGCGACGCTGCTGGTTCCCGAAGGTCAGCTGCTTCACAGCTGATTCCTCCTGTTGCTAGCAATCAAACCGAGGTTGACCCCGAAGCGAGATTGGGACAAATTCACGCCATAACCGTCAATCGTTCCAGCGATGACAGGCTTCACGAAACAGGATGAGTTTCTTGACCCAGCGTATTTAATTTTCTCCCGCATGTGCAAATGGAGGTGCACCCATGAAACGAGACCTCGACCTAGCGCGGCAATTGCTGCTCGACATAGAGAACCGTGGCACGGATTGCTCGGTAAGTGTCTTACGATCCGGAACTAATCACCAATCCGAAGAACAGGTTCGCTACCATCTGCGTTTGTTGATTGATGCTAACCTATTGAAAGAGATTGACCGCACCAGCGCGGGAGTCCCCTGTGTACGACTCACCCATGACGGGCACGAGCTACTTGAACTCGCCCGCAGTGAAACGCAGTGGCGCGAAGCGAAGTATGCCTGCCAGGAACGTATCGGCGGATTGTCACTATCAGTCATCCGCGGCCTGCTCCTTCGCTGGGCAATCGCTACGCCCGTGCGTCAGCCGCGCTATCACCGTGCTCCTGTTGGACGCCGACTGCGCTACGAATCTGAGTTGCCACGCGAACGCAGCACCTACCGGGTGGAGCCCTATCCGGCCGCTGAGCGTTTCATTGAGCGTGATTTTTGGGAAGATGACAGCTTCCGGCACGAAGGCACCCGCTACGAAGGTATCCGACACGACGTTCCACGCTACGACAAGGTGCGCTATGTCGATGTTCGGCCAGAGGCGAATGGCTACCGCGAGCGCTACACGCGCAACGGTGTGGATCGTTACGGTATCGACCTTGATGGCGATGGGCGCGTCGACGTCGAGTTTGAGACTTCGCTGCCAGGGTATTTGATCTAACTGGTGAGCAAACAACAAAGACAACCACAAGGACGCTTCCCTAGGGGAGCGTCCTTTTTTGTGTTACCTGCTGCTAGGTTTGATCGGTCGGGGAAGAATGGCAAGAGCGTTACGGATTGCTGTGGTTGGCTCAGGAATTAGTGGATCACTCTGCGCGCGGTTGTTGGCGACGCGCCACGAAGTAACACTGCTGGAGGCCGCGGATCGTGTAGGTGGGCACACACAAACACTTGAAGTCGAGGCCTTTGGCGAGATGTGGCCCGTCGATACTGGCTTCATGGTGTTCAACGATCGTACGTATCCGCAATTTTCGCGGATGCTTGAGCTGCTCGGCATCGAAGCCCAGGCCAGTGACATGAGCTTCAGTGTGTGCTGCCCGCGCACTGGCTTGGAGTATCAGGGCAGTTCGCTCGACGGTTTGTTTGCGCAGCGGAGCAACTTGCTCAGTCCTCGCTTCTATCGCATGCTCAAAGACATCTTCTGTTTTAATCGAGCTGCACGCAGGTCTATCGACTCCGCCACAGCTGATGTGCCGCTGCGTGAATTTCTGAGAGCAGAATCGTACTCTCAAGAATTCATTCAGCAATACTTGCTGCCCATGACCGCAGCGATTTGGTCCGCGCCGCCTGAGGCAATGTTGGAGTTTCCCGCAAGCTTTCTCTTCGATTTTTTGCAGAACCACGGCCTACTACAAATATTCGCCCGCCCGCAGTGGCAGACGATACCTGGCGGGGCACGGGGCTATTTGTGGGCCTTACTGCATCCGCTGGGTGATTTAGTGCGAACTAGTTCACCGGTGACATCAATCAAGCGGCTTGAGAAGGGTGTGCAGGTTGCTGTCGCAGGCCGGGAGTCCATCGAGTTCGATGCGGTGGTGTTGGCCACTCATGCTCCCCAAGCGATGGCGATGCTCTCCGAGCCCACAAAAACACAAAAAGAAGTCCTTGGGGCATTTCGCTACCAACCTAACGAAGCCTACTTGCATACCGATCTGTCGTTGTTGCCCTCGCGCCGCAAGGCTTGGGCGAGCTGGAACTATCGCCTATCCGAGGAACCTGACCGACCCGCGTCGGTCACCTACGATTTGAGCCGGCTGCAAAATGTGTCCTCACCTCAACCACTCCTGCAAACCCTAAACCCTACCCAGCCAATCGACACAACAAAAGTTCTGCAGAAGCTCCAGTTTGAACATCCCTTGTTCGACAAGAACACCCGGCAAGCCCAGCAGCAGCGAGATCGTCTTCACGAAGACGGAAAAATATTTTTCTGCGGGGCTTACTGGGGCTACGGATTTCACGAAGATGGAGTTCAGAGCGCGCTTGCTGTATGTCGCCACTTTAAAGTTATTCTTGAGGATCTGGCTCAGCCATGCATAGCTGTCTCTACGAAGGCCGAGTCCAACATGTGAGGAAAACGCCGATGTCGCATCGATTTGATGCGCGTTTGGCGATGGCTTTTCTCGACCTCGATGAGCTGGAGACGGTCGTGGGACGTAACGGATATTTCTCTTCACGTTGGTTCGCGTTGGCCAGTTTTCTGCCTAGTGATCATCAGCGTATTTTTGAGGACAGTAAGCGGCCCCTCGCCACTCTCGTCCGCAAGCGGGTGGAGAAAACCACGGGCAATCGCCCCAGTGGCCCGGTTCGCCTGTTAACGCAGTTACGCTATTTCGGACATTACTTCAGTCCACTGAACTTGTTTTATTGCTACCCTGAAAGCGGCTCTCAGCCCGAAGCGATCGTGGCAGAGGTGAGCAATACTCCTTGGAATGAGCGACACGCCTATGTGCTTCATGCTGGTAATCAAATTCCTGCAACAAGAGCTCTACGATATCGCCATCCCAAGGGGTTTCATGTTTCGCCGTTCATGGGAATGGATGCTGACTACGAGTGGCGGCTTCGTGCGCCGGGGCGGACCTTGGCAGCGAGCATCACAAGCCATCGCAACAGAAACTCTTTCTTTCGAGCGTCGTTGGTCATGCACCGCCGCGAGCTCTCACATACCGCGGTGCGAGCGTTGCTCGTCCGCTACCCCTTGATGTCGGCTCAAATTCTAGCCGCAATTTACTGGCAGGCCCTATTGCTTTGGAAAAAGAGATGCCCCTTCTTTCCTCATCCCCATCGAAACACACCACCGAACGTGTAAGTTCTGAGCGACGTCCTCGAACTGGCTGGATCGACCAGTGGGCGAAGTACGCAGTGATCAAGCGTTTGCGCGATTTGCAGAGCGGTGAGCTTGAGCTTTGCGATTCGGGTTCTCATCGCACTTTTGGACGACCCAAGTTCGACGAAAAAGCGCATGTCGAAGTGCTTGACCAACGTTTTTTTCGCGAAATTGCCCTCGGCAGCAGCTTGGGCGCCGGCGATGCGTACGTTCGCGGCTATTGGAAGAGCGCCAACCTGCTTGCGGTCATGCGCCTCTTTGCGAAAGAACTGAACCAACAAGAAGACCTCAACACGTTTGCGCTGCCGCTGCGAGCATTGGGTCGACGGCTGCTACAGAGAACAACCCGCAATAGCCGCAGTGGCAGTCGCCGCAACATTCGCAGGCACTACGATCTGAGCAACGAACTGTTCGCGCTTTTTCTCGATCCCACGATGACCTATTCCTGCGGCGTATTCGCTGATAGTACTGATTCGCTCGAAGCAGCGTCCTTGTCTAAATACGAACTCATCTGCCAAAAGCTTCAGCTCTCTGCTGACGACCATGTCGTTGAGCTAGGTTGTGGTTGGGGAGGATTTGCCGAGTACGCTGCGAGCCATTACGGTTGCCGAGTGACGGGAGTGACGATTTCCGCGGAGCAGTTGAAATTTGCCAAGGAGCGAATTGCTCGGGCAGGACTTGCACCGCGGGTGGAGCTGCGGTTTTGCGACTATCGTGATCTGGAAGGTTCGTTCGACAAGTTAGTTTCTATAGAAATGATCGAAGCGGTCGGCCACGAGTACCTGCCCACGTTCTTCGAGAAGTGCAACGCCTTGCTGAAACCGACGGGGCAGATGCTGCTCCAAGCGATCACGATTCCTGACGATCGCTACGACTACTATCGCCGTCATGTCGATTTTATCCAGAAGTACATTTTCCCCGGCGGGTGTTTGCCCTCGCTGGGGGTCCTGGCAAGCTCCGCCAGTCGAGCTTCGGATCTGAGGATCACTCATGTTGAAGATTTCGCAGCGGACTACGCGCAGACCCTGCTTCTTTGGCGTGATAAGTTTCATCAATCGCTCGACGAAATCAAACAGCTTGGATTCGACGACGTCTTCATCCGCACCTGGGACTATTACTTCGCCTACTGTGCGGCTGGATTTTTGGAACGTCAAATCGGTGTGGCCCAGCTCTTAATGAAGCGCCCGGAAGCGGAGTGAATAGGAGCAGCATGGATTATTGGATGCCCCCTGCAATAGGATTGATCTGCGTCTGCGTGTTGATGGCCCTTTTGTGGCAAGTGCAGCGGGCACGAGGCAATGCGGGAATTGTCGACGTCGCCTGGGCAGCATCCGTTGGGGCGATTGGCGTGTTCTATGCGCTGTGGCCCTCTGGCGTTGGTTGGTTGCGTGGAACTGCTGGGGCGATGATTGCCCTGTGGTCCCTGCGCTTGACGACGTATTTGTTCCGCCGCGTGGTCGGCCACCCCGAAGAAGGCCGTTACGCCAACCTCCGGCAGACGTGGGGTGAAAATGCCGACAAGCGGTTTTTTTGGTTCTATCAGGCCCAGGCACTCGCGGCGTGGACTTTCGCCCTGCCTGTGCTGGTCGTTAGCCGCAGTGAGTCTGCACCGGAAAGCTGGGCTGTGGTGTTGGCGGTCGTCTTGTGGTCACTTGGAGTGGGGGGCGTGGCACTAGCTGATCGGCAGTTGGAGAATTTCAAGGCGAACTCGAACAATTCGGGAACAACTTGCCGCGAGGGACTGTGGCGCTATTCGCGGCATCCAAATTACTTCTTTGAATGGATTCATTGGTGCGCCTATGTTCCGCTCTCGCTCGGGTCAGGCTACTGGTGGATCTCTGCGTGCGTGGCGGCAGCACTGCTTTACACGGTGTTGTTTGTTACAGGGATTCCTCCCACAGAAGAACAGGCCCTCGCCAGCCGGGGCGACGACTATCGCCGATATCAACGGACCACCAGTCCTTTTGTGCCGTGGTTCCCCAAAAGGGATGCAAGTTGAGCCTTCTCCTCGAATTGGCTGAGCGTCGACTGCTGCCAGACGCCTTGGTGCGTTTTGGAATCCGCCGCCTGCTGGACGCGCGTCTGCGCGAGGAACAACAACGCACTGCTAACGGAGAGCGAGCCGAGCGCATCCGATCGCTCTTCGCATCGGGCCCCATCGCCGTCGAAACCAACGCGGCCAACGAGCAGCACTATGAAGTCCCCGCCAGCTTCTTCCAACGAATGCTTGGACCACGGCTAAAATACAGCAGCTGCTGGTGGGATGACGGCTGCCAAACACTTGCCGCAGCGGAAGAAGCGATGCTGCGGCTCACCTGTGAGCGGGCGCAGATCGCTGATGGCCAACGAATATTGGAACTTGGTTGCGGTTGGGGATCGCTCACACAGTGGATAGCGGAACAGCATCCGGCAGCCAGCATCGTGGCGATTTCCAACTCGCGTTCGCAACAGTCCTTTATTCAAAGTCGATGCCAAGCTCTGAGCAACATCGAAGTGCGCGTCTGCAACGTAGCGGAACTCGACCTCGACGAACAATTTGACCGAGTGGTCTCCGTTGAAATGTTCGAGCACGTGCGTAACTGGCAACAGTTGCTCACCCAAATCAGTGGGTGGCTAGCGCCGAAAGGCAAATGCTTTCTGCACACCTTCTGCCACCGAGAGTTGTTCTATCCGTTTATCGCCAATGGAGAAAACAGCAGCGAGAACGATTGGATGGCCCAACACTTTTTCAGTGGTGGGGTGATGCCGAGTTTTGACTTACTGGAGCAACTCGACAAACCGCTACGCATGGAGCAGCAGTGGAAAGTCAGCGGCAAGCACTACGCGAAAACGTGCGAAGCTTGGTTAGCCCACCTGGATGCCAACACGAACGATATCCTAGAAATTCTCCGTCCAGCGGCAGCTCGGCAACTCGCTCGGTGGCGGATTTTTGTGATGGCTTGCGAAGAGTTGTTCGCTTTTGGCGGTGGAAATGAGTGGTTCGTGAGCCACACATTGCTACGAAAAGACACCGACCTTGTAGGTTGAATTGTCCGCGCGTTAGAACAACGTAGGACAACACTATCTCCGGAGATTTCGCGATGCCTCACAATATGATGCTAGCCATTTGCATGGTCGCGTTTACCGCAAATTCAACATTGCGAGCGGACGAGCAATATCTGGGTCGCGAGGCCGCGGTGGCCAGCGATCGCCACTTGGACCCTCGCGGCAATAGAAATGTGGAGCAGGATGTCGAGGCCGCACGAGAAATCCTTCGACAACGAGGCTCGATCCTGGAGGGGCGTAAACAACTGCAAGATTGGCCCCACGACTCTTCGGAGCAGCATGAACGAAGCATTCTTCAGCCCAGCGCATCGCCCGCTTTGCCGCAACGCCCACAACCACAATTCCAGCAACTCTCACACCGAGATTCTTCTCAACCAGTGACCAAAGTCTCCGCCCTTCGGGAAGCCGCTTGGCAGCTTGACACCACCGCAAACCGATTGGAACACCTCGACCTGTACGAACAGGCCGACGCGCTGCGCGAAGTCGCCGGGCGGATGCGGCGAGATGCACGGAAGATCAAGCAAAGCGAGGCCAGCATGCCACGCGCGGCTCGCCAAAGGGGGACCTATCAGGCGGCATCTGACAACGGCTAGACGCGACATTATCAGAAGATTTCGAAAGCCCTCATTCTTGCCCCTCGGGACCGCTCTACGACCCACACTGCCATAATTGACAGATGGCCTGCGTCTCATTAGCCTAGAGAGAGTGGGGTAGTATGGCAGGTTCTGCACGTAACTTTCGAGGCCGCTGGGACTTCCGGCAATTTTGATTGTGCCCGGAACTGCTTTTCTCGGCCCCATGCGGAGTGGAACCCCGTTATACGGATAGACTTTTCAGCAAGCGAGTAGCGCAACTATGGCAGACTTGGGCGACTATCTAATCAAAAAAGGCGTCATTGGCCCCGAGCAATTGCAAGAGGCTCAGACCGTGTCGTCGTCGCGCAAGCTCAAGCTGCAGGACGCGATCATCCAACTCGGCTACGCCAATGGCGAGCAAATCATGCGCTGCCTGGCTGAGCAGCATGACTATGAATATGTCGATTTGAACAACGTGCCGATTCCGCCGGCCATCGTCGAACTAGTGCCCGAGTCGGTCGCCCGCGAAAACGCGGTGATACCGTTCTCCGAAGATGATGGCAAATTACGCGTCGTCGTCAGTGATCCGCTCGACTTCGAGACCTTCGACAAGTTGCAATTCATTCTCAATCGCAAGGTCGAGATCGCCCTCTCGACCAAGGAAAGTATTCTCGAAGCAATCAACCGCAACTACGGACAGGTCGATGGCGAGTCGGCAGACTCGATGTTGCAAGAATTCACCGACACAGCAATTGACTTCACCGAGACTGAAGAAGACGGCGCGGGGGACGAAGACGACGTGGTCGATGAGACCAGCGCTCCGGTTGTGCGGCTAGTCCAGCTGATGATCACCGAGGCGGTGCAACTGCGTGCTTCGGACATTCACGTCGAACCGTTCGAGGAGCGCGTACGAATTCGCTACCGCATCGATGGGGTGCTGATCGAGCGGGATAGCCCGCCACGGCGTCTGTTGGGTGCGTTGCTGTCGCGTATCAAGATTCTCTCGAAGATGGATATTGCCGAGCGTCGACGTACGCAAGACGGTCGGATTAAGATCACCGCCGGCGGCAAGGAGTTGGACCTCCGCGTCAGTATGCTGCCCACCAGCCACGGGCAATCCTGCGTGATGCGACTGCTGGACAAGGACAATATCAAGGTCGGCGTGCGACAGTTGGGTTTATCGGATGCCGATTTCCGCAAGTTTCGCGCCCTGATCCGTCGCCCCAATGGCATTCTCCTCGTTACCGGTCCGACCGGGTCTGGCAAGACGACAACGCTCTACGCCGCGCTCAACGAACTCAATCGCCCCGACCGCAAGATCATCACTGCCGAAGACCCTGTGGAGTACTATTTGCCCGGCATCAACCAAGTGGAAGTTCGTCACAGCATCGGGCTCGACTTCGCACTGATTATTCGCGCGATGTTGCGACAAGCACCGAACGTGATTCTGGTCGGCGAGATGCGAGACCATGAAACCGCCTCGATGGGTATTCAGGCCTCGCTCACCGGTCACTTGGTGTTTAGCACATTGCACACCAACGACGCGCCTGGCGCGGTGACGCGAATGGTCGATATGGGCGTGCCGGCATACTTAGTTGCCGGTAGTGTGATCGGCATTTTGGCCCAGCGTTTGGTGCGCGTGGTTTGCACCAAATGTAAACAGCCGTTCGAGCCGAGCGAAGGGCAACTCGAAGCCGCAGGCATCACTGCCGAGCAAGCGGCGAGCGCAACATTCATGAAGGGCACCGGCTGCTCCCACTGCGGTAAGAGTGGCTACCGCGGACGGCTTGGCATTTTCGAATTGATGACGATGACTTCGAAAGTCCGCGAGCTGGCATTCGCTGGAGCCTCCACAGTCGAAATTAGAAAAGCAGCAATCAAGCAGGGCATGTCCACACTGTACGAAGACGGAATCCTCAAAGCGCTCAACGGCATCACGACACTCGACGAAGTGTTCCGCGTGTCGAAGCGAACTGAATAGCTGCAAATAGTCCGGCGGCTCTCGCCGAGGGCTCGCCGGCAACTGGAACAGGAAAATACATGGGCACAATCTTAATCGACAAGTTGCTCTCCGCTCAGGTCAAACAGGGCGCGAGCGATCTGCACATCACCGTCGGTCAACCGCCCGTGCTACGATTGCATGGCCGGATGCAGAAGCTGAAGACCAAGGTGCTAGAAGCCTCCGACACGATGGGCTTGATGAAAAGCATCACGCCTGACCGCTGCCAGCAAGAGTTCCAGGAGACGGGTAGCACCGACTTCGGGTTTGCCTTCGGCGACCAGGCACGATTCCGTGTGTCTGTCTTCCGCCAGCGCGGTAATGTTGCGCTCGTGTTACGGCAAATCCCTGTCGATCTGCTGTCCATGGAGCAATTGGCGATCCCGCCCGTATTCAAGGACATGATCATGCGCCCGCGTGGTTTGGTGCTTGTGACAGGGCCTACGGGCTCGGGAAAGTCCACTTCTCTGGCGGCGATGATCGACTATCTCAATGACACGGTCGACCATCACATCATCACGATCGAAGACCCCATCGAGTTCTATCACAACCACAAGAAGTCAACGATCAACCAGCGCGAGGTCGGCACCGATGTCACTTCGTTTGCCGAGGCCATTCGCCGTGCGTTGCGGCAAGACCCCGATGTAATTCTAGTCGGTGAGCTTCGCGACCTCGAAACGATCGAAGCGGCTATCACCGCGGCGGAAACGGGGCATGTCGTCTTCGGCACGTTGCATACTTCCAGCGCCGCCGGCACGATCAACCGCGTGATCGACGTGTTCCCCACGAACCAGCAAGACCAGATCCGCACGCAGCTAGCCACCTCGATCATCGGCATTCTCGCGCAGCAGCTGTGCCCGAAGATCGGCGGTGGCCGGATCGCTGCGTTTGAGACATTGGTCGTCACGCCGGGTATCGCCAATCTGATCCGCGAAAACAAGATTTTCCGCATCACTTCGGCGATCCAAACCGGCTCGAAGCATGGTATGAAGCTGCTCGACGACCATTTATTCGAACACTGGAAGAACGAAAAGGTCACCAAGGAAGACGTCATCGCCAAAGCCAATAGCCCCGACGATCTCGCCAAGCGAATTGCAGGCGCTGAGCGTGGGCAATTCGACGATGACGCTGCCCCCGATGATGGCGAATAGCCCAACCCTATAGCTCAACCATAGCGAACAAATTGTACATGCCCGGCGATCTGTAAGATCGCTGCTACTTTTCTTGACTAACGACTTACTGCAAACCCCTCAACTTCTATGGCACTCCGTCGCATTGGACAAATTCTCGTCGACCTCGGTTACATCTCTGACGAACAGTTGGAGCTGATCGTCGACGAACAGGAACAACGCCCTGGCCAGATGCTGGGCCAAGTGGCGATGGATCTCGGTCTGATCCAAGACGAGCAGCTCGCTCAGGCACTGGGCGAGCAAATGTCGCTGCGAACGGTGGCGCTGGGCGATCTCAGTATCGAGCCCGAAGTGCTCGAGATGGTCACCGAACCGATGGCCCAAATGTACCGCATCGTGCCGACCGAATTCGACGGCAACACGCTCAGCATTGCGATGTGCGACCCACAGAATCTGGCCGTGCAGGACGAACTGCGAACCTTCCTGGGCTACAACATCAACGTGGTAGTCTGCACCGAGCCGGCCATGCTTGCGGCCCTCGATCGCTACTATGGTGAGAACTCCGAGAGTGTCGAGAGCATCGTTTCCGACCTCGAAGATGACGACGAGCTTGCCGCCGCCGTAGCCGCCGCGGAAGGAGAAACGGTCGATCTGACTAGCGTCGAAGCCTTGGCCGATAGCGCACCAGTTCGAAAACTCCTCAACATGGTGCTGCTGCTCGCGATCAAAGACCACGCGTCTGACTTGCACTTCGAGCCGTTCGAGGACGAATTCCGCATCCGCATTAAGGCCGACGGCGTGCTGTACGAAATGGTGCCGCCGCCGCGCCACTTGGCTTTTGCGATCACGACGCGGATCAAGGTGATGGCCGATCTGGACATCGCCGAACGCCGCATGCCGCAGGACGGACGCATCGAGCTGAACGTCGGTGGCCACCCCGTTGATCTCCGCGTGAGTGTGCTGCCGACCATGTTTGGCGAGAGTGTCGTAATGCGAGTGCTTGATCGCTCGGTGGTGTCGCTCGACTTGAAGAACGTCGGCATGAACGACTCGCTAATGTCCCAATTCCGCGATGTGATTGCCAAACCCAACGGCATTGTGCTAGTCACCGGCCCGACAGGCTCGGGCAAGACCACGACGCTCTACTCGGCACTGAACGAACTCAACACGGTCGAAGACAAGCTCATCACCACCGAAGACCCTGTCGAATACGATATGGAAGGCATTATCCAAGTGCCGATCGACTCGTCTATCGGCAACACTTTTGCCCAATGCCTTCGGGCCATTTTGCGGCAGGACCCTGACAAAATTCTGGTGGGCGAGATCCGCGACCTGGAAACAGCCGAAATTGCCGTGCAAGCCTCGCTCACCGGGCACATGGTGTTCAGCACATTGCACACCAACGATGCCCCCAGCACCATTACCCGCATGAAAGACATGGGGGTTCCCACCTTTCTGATCACCGCGACGGTCGAGGCGATTTTAGCTCAGCGGCTCGTGCGGCGAGTCTGCGCCAAATGTGCCGAGAAGTACGAACCGTCCCAGGAAGTGATCGACGATCTGGAGCTCTCGGCCGAAGATTTGAAGGGAAAACAGTTTTTTCGTGGCTCAGGATGCGAAAACTGCAATAATACTGGATACAAGGGACGCGTCGGTCTGTTCGAGCTCATGATCATGAACAACGACCTCCGCGAATTGATCATGTCCAACTCGTCTGCAGACGACCTTCGCGTCTGTGCTCAAAAGCATGGCATGATCACCCTCCGCGAGGCTGGCATGAAAGCTGCATATGCAGGAACCACCACGCCAGAAGAAGTGATCCGAGAAACCATTATCGATGCGTAAGGAAAGTCGTTAGGTGTAAGTCGTTAGTCGTAAGTAGAAAGCAGGATACTTACGACTTACGACTTACGACTTACAGCTAGGAACAGCCATGCCTACTTTTCAATTTGAAGCGATGGATTCGACCGGCGCGGAGATCAAAGATGTGATCGACGCGGCCACCGAAGAAGACGCCCAAGCCACGATTCGGCAGATGGGTTACTTCGTCACGAAGATCTCCGTCAAAAAGGCGCGTAAGAAGGCTGAGGCGGCCGGCGCAGGAAAGAAACGCGGCTTTGTCTTTGGCGGGGTCAAGTCCAAAGACCTGACCGCCTTCACCCGGCAACTTTCCATCCTTCAAGACGCGGGGCTGCCAATTCTGCGGAGCCTGCGCATCCTCGCCGAACAATCCAAACCGGGCCGACTGAAGTACTCGCTCGAAGACACTTGCGAATCTATCGAAGCGGGCGACACCCTTTCCGAGGCCATGGCCAAATCGCCCAAAGCATTTGACCGACTCTACGTCAACATGATCAAAGCAGGCGAAGCGGGTGGTGCCCTCGAAATCATTTTGCAGCGCCTTGCCGACTTCAAAGAACGGGCCGAATCGCTCAAACGCAAAGTCAAAGGTGCGATGATCTATCCGGTCGTGGTGGTCACCGTGGCCGTCGGTATTTTGACGTTCATCATGATCAAGATCGTGCCGTCGTTCCAAGCCATTTTCGACGATTTCGAGCTTGATTTGCCGAAAATGACGATCTATCTGATCGCGCTCTCCACCTGGTGCGTCAACTACTGGTACCTCATACCGGGCGTGCCGATAGCCATTTGGTTGACGATCAAACTCATCCGTAAGTTCAAAGCGGGCCGCATGGGTTGGGACCAATTCACAATCAAGATGCCCATCTTCGGCAACCTCGTCGAAAAGAACATCATGGCTCGTACCTCGCGAACGCTGGGTACGCTCATCTCGTCCGGTGTGCCGATTCTCGAAGCGCTGAACATCACTCGCGAAACCGCTGGCAACGCGGTCTTCGAAAAACTATACGCCCGCATCAGCGAGCGCATCCGCGAGGGTGACGCGATCGCGCAGCCGATGAAGGAATACTCGAAGCTCAGCTTTCATCCCGTCGCCGCGTTCTTCTGGTTCTGTTTCATCGGCGGGCCGATTGGCATCTTGATGTACATGATGAAGTACCGTCAACGCGTCGTCGACGACATCGTCGTGAACATGGTCGACGTCGGCGAAGAGACCGGCGAGCTCGATACGATGCTTTACAAAGTGGCCGACACCTACGACGAAGAAGTCGCAGTGCTCACCGACGGACTCACGAAGCTGATGGAACCGCTGCTGATTATTTTCCTCGGCGGTGCGGTAGGCTTCATCGTGATCGCCTTGTTTATTCCGCTGGTAGAGCTAATCAATGGCCTCACGGGGTAGGGTAGGCGTAAGGAAGAAGTCGTAAGTAGCTTCTCGCCATGCGAGTCACCGACGTATTTTACTTACGATTTGCCCCTTACGACTTACGACTTACGACTTAAATGCATCAAAAGCATCCTTTGCACTGTTCGATTGTGATACAATTCCCCCTGGCGGCGTTGCCCCTGGGAAACAAAAGGCCAGACGGCTAAAATAACCCCCAAGAGAGGGGTAAATCCCGTCTCGTCGCACTTTTCACGGGTTGCGTCTGCCCAAACCGGGTCGGCGTCCGCCGCTCGCTGGGTCGCAAACCCCGATGCGCACACAATTTGCTTCTATCAAGGACAGGATACCTCACAGGAGATATGCAGATGTTTTGGACTCAAAATGAGACGGTTGCGAAGGCGGAAGGCGGAAGGCAGAAGGCGGAAGGCCAGCGACTGAGGTTTTCGCGTCGTCCTTCATCCTTCAGCCCTCATCCTTCAGCCTTCACGTTGACCGAACTGCTGGTCGTGATCACGATCATCGCTATCCTCGCCGGACTGATCACCGGGGCCGCGGTCAACGCACTGGGCCGGGCGAAAGAAGCGGCGATCACCGCCGAGCTGCAACAGATCGGCGGGTCGATCGAGGATCTCAAGAACGATCTGGGGGCTTATCCGCCCAACGCCATGGTCAAGCCAAGCGCACCGACCAACATCCTCGCGCAAGATGATATTTTGCGAATGTTCAAGAAGGCGTTTCCTCGCAACCAGGAGCCACCTCGTTTGATTTACGCCTTGGCTGGCGTCACGGGCAATGTTCAGAACAATAACGATGTTGAACTGCTTCCCGGCGGTATGACCGGCGCTGAGGCGGTCTTCTTTTGGCTGGGTGGCTTTAGCAGCGATGTGCAGTACCCGATCTCGGGGCCGGGCGGCCCTTCGTTTGCGGTCGACAACTCAGTCTCTGGCAATGGCGAAGTCTTGGAAGATCGAAATCTTCGCTACGAGTTCGATCTCGGTCGCCTGGGTCCGCGGACCGCTGAAGGTGTTTTTGACAGCTCCTCGGGCAACGGTCGCTCGATTACGTACACCGATCCGCGCACTGGCAACCTGCGCCGCATTAATTTTTGGCAGTACACTCCTCAAGGTTCGCAACAGCCGATCGTTTACTATGACTGCTCGCGGCATTTGCCGGCGGAATACGATCTGCCAATTTTTGGCTACGACGGCAACAGTATTCGCGAACCCCAAGTGTATGCAATTAAGAAGTTCAGAGAGGGAACCGCGGCTCGTCAAAATCCAGAAGACATCCGCTTTGTCGAAGACAAAAAGTTTCAAGTACTCCACTGTGGCACAGATGACGTTTGGGGAAATTTCACAGGGTTCTCCTATCTAGACAACGGCTATGCCGGGGTCACAGTCGCCCCCGAAGGTCCGTTCATCGGCGACATCGCCGACACGTTGGGGAATTTTATGACCGGTACGTTAGAGGATAAACAAGAATGAGGTACGAAGGCAGAAGGATGAAGGCGGAAGGCGGAAAGTATTCGCGACGCAGAGCCTGCGCGCTTTCGTCCTTCATCCTTCAGCCTTCATCCTTACGTCACGCAGTGACGTTGATCGAGCTGCTCGTCACAATCACGATCATCGCGGTCCTCAGCGCGACGTTCCTCGGCGCAAGCCGACTCGCCATGGAGTCGGCCCGCGAGGCCCGCACCAAAACCACCATCGGCAAGATTCACCGGTTGTTGATGGAGAAGTGGAACTCGTACGCTACGCGGCGCGTGGATGTGGATCCCGCGCTGACGCAGGCCCTGCGAAATAACCTGTTGCCGGCAGGCACGACGGGGCCCGCTGCTTCTCAGGCTCGTCGCTTGCTAGGAATGGCCAACGCCGATCTGCGGTTGCTCGCCACTCGCGAACTGATGAAATTGGAAATGCCGGATCGCTGGAGCGATGTACTCTTGAACGGGGTTCTTGATTCGAACCCTATTACAAGTGTTTCCAGATCTCCGTCGATTCTCGGAGCCCTCCCAGCAATAACATCCACCTATCGTCGACGCTTTTATTCGTTGCAGTCACAAGATAATACTCCCCTTGATGGGCTTAGGGTTGTTCAGAATCAGAGTGCGGAGTGCCTTTACATGACCATCATGCTTAGCACTGGGGAGGGTGAAGCGCGCACTCTGTTTAGTGAGCAGGATATTGGAGACACTGATGGCGATGGTGCTCCCGAGTTCCTTGACGGATGGGGAAATCCCATCCAGTTCATGCGTTGGCCAGCCGGGTTTTGGCAACGCTCGGATTTAATGGGCGGTCCCTTGCTGGCAGATCAAGATCATGATTCCTTTGACGTGTTTCGGAGAGATGCGGAGGGCGTGACTGTGCCAGTCGCTGCTGCATACCCATCGCTAGGTGTTCCAACTGTTCAGCAGCATATTAATCAGCTGCGGCTCAGGAACAACAGTACTGTGTTGCGGCTGCCCGATGGAAGCATGAGTTCTGTAAGTGCTTTTCGACTCGTGCCATTGATTTATTCGACGGGCCCCGACGGTGTTTCTGACATGAATAGTTCGCCACGAGCATTGGTGAACCTAGATCCCTACGAGATCGATGGCAACGATCCCGTCTTTCAGTTCGGCAACCCTTTTGATGGCAACAACGACGGCGACGACAACTCGCTCGACAACATTCACAACCACTTGCAGGACAATCGATAGGGGAAATGTTTGATGTTTGATGTGAGATTGAAGATGTGCAATAAGAAGCCGCAACGCCGATGCTGCGCTCCTTCCACATCATCAATCTTCCGTCTCAAATCTCACATCCAAGGTCTCACCTTGATCGAGCTGCTGGTGGTGATCGTGATCATCACGACGTTGGTGGGTGGGGTGATCCCCGTGCTGTCGCCGAACAACGACGTGCGGAAGATCCAAGCGGCCGCGCGGGGGCTGCAAGGCTACATCACCGTCGCCCAGTCGCAAGCCGCCCGCACGGGCCGTCCGCATGGCATCGCCTTCCGCGAAAGCTCCGCCGGCAGCGGCGTCGCACTGGAAGTGTTCGGCCTGGAAGTCCCGCCGCCGTTCGCGGGGTTCAGTACAGATTCGCGTTGCCAGGTAGAGATTGTACTCTCTGGAGGTGGCCCAAATCCCTACCGCTACGGCGCCGAGAATGGTGGGACCAAATTTCCGCAGTACAACGGCGAGCCTATTTACGCACTCGAGTTCGTCATACCGCCCATTAACGGGAGCGCGAAGACCAATGACCCTTTTCCGCCACGGACACTGAGAATCGGCGACGTTGTTGACATCGATGGAAACCAGTTTCTGCTTGTCGACGACAATGATCGGGGCACACACCCGAATGAGGAAGCAAAGTATGGCGTGATCAGTGGCGATCCGAATAGTGGGGTCTGGTATTTGGAACCTGAATTGACGACGATCCAAGTGTTGCACACAGTTTGGTTAAACGACGACGGGCAAGTCCCTCCGACTGGGTACAAACGCTACCGCATCCGTCGCCAGCCGACGAATTCCACGGCGACGCCGTACCAGCTTCCTGCGAGCATTGCGATCGACATGCAGGCGTCGGTGGCCGAGGGAACCGAGTTTGCCAATGTTCCTTTTCGCGGGCCGACCGGCATCTCGCTGTTCAGTACCGATGCAACGCAGCAACCCAACAACGTGGGCATCATGTTTTCGCCGACTGGTGCTGTCGAAAGTCTGTTGCTCAACGGCATCGAGATGGAAAACGCCTCGCGGATCGTGCTGCTGCTCGGGCGCGTGGAAAACGGCGGACTCACGGGCAGCGAGTGGGTCATGAACACGGGCGACAGCAAAGCCACGCTCGACGACAAGCAGGAAAAGATCAACTGGCTCAACCTCGACAGCCGGCTGCTCAGTATCGTGCCCAGCAATGGGCGGGTCGTTGTGAGCGAACCGGCATTCGTCGACGCGCGGCAGTTTGGGAATTTGGATGCGACTGAGCAGGCAGCAGAGCAAATCGAAGCGGCCCACAGCTTCGCCCACGAGATGAACGCGGCGGGAGGAAATTAATCATGCATTTACCACTAAGGACACAGAGGTCACGGAAACGAACTAACGGCGCTTCCTCTGCGCTCTCGGGGTCCTCTGTGGTGAGATCATACCGTCACGGTATTTCGCTAATCGAAGTGTTGATCTCGATGTTCGTGCTGCTGTTCGGCCTGATGGGCGTCGCGGCAATTTTCCCCGTGGGCAACTATTACGTCGTCGAAGGCGAGAAGTTTGATCTCGCCTCGAGCCTAGCGCAAAACGCGTTTGAGGAGTTGCAGGCAAGAGGGATGCTACGGCCGGAGGTTTGGTTGTATAGCGGTTTACCACCCCAAGGCACTGTCACAAATGGATTAGAAGTGATCCAGCCTCCGACAGCATCCGCACCGGGCAGCTTTAATATCACTTCGGATGATGGACCGGGGCATGCATTCGTGATTGATCCGCTAGGTAGTGCGAATGAAAATGAAATTCGGTTTCCCTATGCCACTCGATTAGGCGGCGGTGACACTAGTCCTTGGTTTCAGTGGATTTCCTTAATAGGCTACATGCAACCACAACCTCTATTGTCTGGTCGTACCTGGCCTGTGCGACGTATCACGCTGCCTGTCCCGAATCCTTCTGGGGGTTCCGCCCCGATTCTCATGCCCAGTCCAGTTGCCGAGACGATCTTTCGGCTCCGTGACGATCTAGCCGTGGAGCAACCGGACGAAAGTGATCGGCCGAGCCTCCAACGCTGGGATACCTCGGATCCCAATGGCACGACGAACGATCCGACGGATGATCTGCTACTTCGTCGACAGTACAAAGGCGATTACTCCTGGTTGGCGACAATTGCTCCTGCAAATGCCGAAGGTGTCGCTGCACTGCAGCCTACGCACCCAGCTTATGGTGAGGTCGCTTACGACGTGTCTGTTGTCGTTTTTCGTAAGCGCGACGAGACACCCTCCAACACGAGTGAACGATTTATTTTAGGCGAACTATTACCGGGCGGTGAGCTGGTGATTTTTCCATTAGGCAGCACGAATCCTAAGGAAGATGTCGACAATGCAGTTGAAGATGTGCGACCCGGTACCTGGATTGCACTGACTGGCGTGAACCAAGTGACAGGAGATTTTATTCTGAAGTGGTACCGCATCTTGTCGCTGGACGATGAGACATCTGATATTGACGTTGTATCGACCGGTAATGTCGAGAAGGGCCGCCGAATGATGCTGGCTGGTCCCGATTGGCCGGCGACTCGAATCCCTGGGACTGCCGACCAATTTCAGCAGCATATTGAAGCGATCGGCGTTTGCATCTTCCCCGACGCCATCAGCGTCGTGACCAAGCCGATGCGAATGGAAAGTTCGTCGTTGTGGCAGATGCAGTGAGAAAGGACCGGGGCTTCAGGCGAGTTTCGAAGGAGCTCGTGGGTTGGCTGAGGGGAAAAAAATTTGAGCGGCGACACTTGCGTCGCCTACCGGGGCGTCGAGTTTTTTTGGAGCAGTGAAGATGAGCAATCACGAAAACAACATCCGTAGCAAAACAGCATGCTCTCCCTCTCGCCGCGGCATCTTGCTGCTGGTGGTGCTGAGCATGTTGACACTGTTTCTGCTGATCGGCACGGCGTTCATTGTTTCGTCGGACCAGTATCGACAGGCGCAGAAGATACAGGCACGGCTGACGGAGACCTCCAACTCCTCGATCGACCAGGAAAATCTGCTCAACGAGGTGCTCAACCAACTCGTCCGCGACACTCACAACCAAAACAGCACTTTACGCTTCCACAGCCTGCTCCGCGACATGTACGGCAACGACGGGATTCTGGCGGAGATGCGAATCGACACGGTAGAATGGGCCACGGCCGTCTGGGGCAATGGTGACAATTTCACCTCCGGGCAAATGCTGCAGTTTCAGTTAAATCCCACTGCCGTCACCAATCAGTTCGGCATAAATTTCGATCCCTCGAGTGTGGATCGCGCGGCAAGTCCTCTTCCAAATTTCCCCACGCTGAGCCGATTTGACAACGCCTACAACGGCCTGCTGCTTACATTTCTCGACGGACCTGCGCGGGGTCAGTCGGTACGGATCGTAGGTTATCAAGCGGTTGCCCCGGGCCCAACCGGCAACGCACGGGCTATTTTCCGAGTGATGTCGCCTCGACTCGCGAATGGTTCGGCTATTACCAATCCCAGTGTTCTCAACCCCACACCGACTCAAGTGCGGAGGATTCTCATCAATGGCCGGCCGTTCAATGGAACGGGCGTGGGGTACGCTGCGGCCCCTGGCAATGCTGCGAAGCTCACAATGGCAGAAAACTTCTTCGGCAATGCCCATATGCTATCGTTGACGCCCAACAATTCCTTCCAAAGTTTGGCTTTAGACACGGACCAGCCTGCCCCCTTCTCCTTCGTCACTGGCGATGTTGAGGTAGTGAGAAACACTATTGACGACAACTACCACTTCACGCCGTTGCAGGCACTCAAACCAGGGGAGGGGGGAGCCGATCCCTTAAATATTCACGATGGCTCGCTTGCCGCGCACCTCAACGCAATTCGCTTGAAGAATCTTATCGGCTCGGCGGGCCTCGGCGGAGCTGACGAGTCGTACGATGCGGTTGATTTTCAGAATATGATGCTGGGGTTGCTGCAGCCGAATCCACTCCGTGTCGAGACGGTGCTGCCGGATGTGACTACGAGTCCATTGCCAGTCAATCTGAGCACGATGCCGATACCCTCGCTGCATCGCCCGGCACTGATCAATTATTGGTGGAATCTTGCCGGCGCGGATCTGCAATCGAATCCTAAGCTGCTTCGCAAGGTCGCCATGCGGCCGAGTTGGTTTGATCACCCCAATTTTACGGGGAGCAATCCCGACGTGGCCTCGTTGGTAAGTACCCTCAGCACAGCACTCGCTGCGAACCCGGATCCCACGGACGGTGCCGTGGTTGACGCCTCAAACAATTTGATCCGTCGCTCGATCTTCGGCCCCTGGGACGTAGACAACGACAACGACGGTGTGCGCGACAGCGTGTGGGTCGATTTCGGCGCACCGGTGATGGAGAACGCCGACGGCAGGCTGGTGAAACCGCTCGCCGCGATCTTGGTACTCGACATGGACGGACGGTTGAATCTCAATGCGCATGGGAGCCAAGACATAGCCCAGGCGAAAGTACCAGGTATGAGCGCAATGCAACCAGCGCCGCAGCGGATTGCCGGAAATAACAACATGAGTGACATCCTGCCGCACGGCGTGGGCTTCGGGCCAGCAGAGATTAGTCTCGAACCGTTGATGCCGGGCAACACGGCCACCGACCGATGGCAGTGGTACCGACGCGTTTTTCAGGGCGTTGCCAACAGCGACCGACTCATCCCGCAGGACGGTGGAAGTCGGGTCATGACGCGTCGCCGGATGGGCAAACTGGGGATGGGCGCATCGGGCAGAGATTCCGATCCTGGGTATCAGGGTTTTGACACGGCGGCACAGCTAAAGATGATGGGCGTGCCCGAGTATGGCAATGGCCAGCTCCCCTCCAACGGCAACTTTGCACCGCTGGGCGGATTCGCCACACCACCGGATTACCGCGGGCGCTACGGTTTGGGACTCAACGAGTTTGGCCAGCCCGTCTACGAAGCTCTTGGGAACGCCTCGTTTGGCTACGACCCGGTGACTCTGAACGCCGACACGCCTTACGAACTTGATCTGTCGATGGACGCCTCGCGCGGAGACAATCCGTCCGCTGC
This sequence comes from Bythopirellula sp., assembly GCA_965230685.1. GTDB lineage: Bacteria > Planctomycetota > Planctomycetia > Pirellulales > Lacipirellulaceae > Bythopirellula. Next base: position 3,676,765 of record CBDDLO010000002.1, on the reverse strand, counting down.
CGATGGGGCTTACAGCATGGCTGAGTTGGAGCGCGTACTGCGTGCTTTCGACCCCGATGCGGGCGCGTTGCCATCGCGCATCTGGGAAATGGCTGGTGAGTTCAAACCAAACGGCGCGGCCACGACACCCGACCTCGGCGAGCTGAATCTTTGGCGGACGACGGTCACGACCGACAGTTACGACCTGCCTGTGCCAAGCGTGACCGTGCCAGAGTGGATGCTGTCAGGGCCCGATGCAACCGCGGGCAATGCGGATGACTTCGTGGAAGTGATGAACCAACCGGCGGTTGGGGTGAGTTTTGCTGACTTACTGGAATATCGCCTGCGGGTTGCTCAATCTCCGGTTTGGCAGAAGGCAGACGACGCAACGAATCCAACTCGCTTGGCGGCACTTCGTTTGGAGATACACAGACTTCTGCCAGCTGACTTGGCCAACGGCCTGCGTCTCGACATCAACCGCCCGCTGGGCAACGGCCGCGACGACAACAACAACGGCGTGGTCGACGAGCCGGGGGAAAACGAGGGCGCGTTTTGGGTGTCGAACGATGCGCGACTTGATGCGTTCACTGGGATCAATGGACGCTACCAAGACGACGCGCTTTTCCTGGAAGCAGACCTCAATGGCGATAACGTCATCAACAATCAAGACCGCGACTTGCGAGAAATGGAACTGGGCATCACAGACGCGATCGATACGCTCGCGGAGCGTGTGACCGTGCACAATTTGCGCCGTCAGACGTTGGCCCGGGATATGTACGTGATGGCATTGACGCTGGTGGACCCGCTGCCCCCGACGGCAACCAACAACGACACCGAGCGACGTGCCCGCCAACTGGCCCAATGGGCAATCAACATCGTCGATTACCGCGATCCTGACAACATCATGACGGCGTTCGAATACGACGAAAATCCGTTTGATGGCTGGAGCGTCGATGGAAACCTGGCGACCGACGAAGGTTCCGCCGCGGGACGCGAAGTCGTGTGGGGTCTGGAACGCCCCGAGCTGCTAGTGACCGAAACCCTCGCTTGGCATGATCGCCGGACGGAGGACCACGTGGATGAGGACACCAGCAAAACCGGCGACGAAGCGGCGAGCGTGGAAGACTCCAAAGACCCTGATCAGGATTTTGATCAGCGTATCCCTCCGCTGGGTGCGGGGTTCATCGAACTCTACAATCCCTGGCCTGCCAATCCAGCGGTCAATGCCGACACGCATGCGGTTGATCGGAGCGATCCCACCGACACGAAAGACTTGGGCGTCGATCTGGCAGCCGTGGATGAATTGACGAGGAATTCTCCTGTTTGGCGCGTGGCTGTGTATCGGAATGCCTACACAAAAACCGGTAACGCCGGTCAGGTGTCACCACCACAATACTTGGACCCCCGAGTCGCGGTGGCCCTGGATCCCGATGCCCCGCAACTTAATCAGCGACCAAACATGATCGACCGCAGCATTTACTTTTGTGGCTTTGATCCCGAGGTGCCAGAGCGGCCAACCAGCTTAGTTGATCCTTCTACGCCTGATCCAGTGCGGAAGTGGGATGAAGATGGGGTGGCGTTCTTCGAAGGCGATAGCACTCAAGACATGCTCGCTTTGCGAGCATCAATGCCTGCTGACCAACAGAACGGCCCTGTGGTACGCCCCGGGCGTTTCATGGTCATTGGCTCGGGCGAGGAGACCTCAGGGGTGTACGAATCCCCCATTGGAGAATTGACGTTGGCGGCAAAACCAGCAGGTGCGCCCAGTCCTGACCCTTGGCGAATGGTGATGCGACCAAACGACCCGAGCAATCCGATCGAATTTGTTGTCGATCCGCTGTCTGATCCGGCCTCGAGTATCGCTTTTGCAGCACCAGCAGACCCTGAGGCTGCCTCGGCGCGCTCCATGGCGGACATAGCCGTGATGAACAGGGCGGGGGACAGCAAGCCGGCCTCGAATGGAGTGCCAGCGACTCCAGGTACTCCTAATGGTGAGCCACGTCGCTTTACTTTCTCTGAACCGGTCGCCTCAACTACCTCCAGAGAGTATCCGCCTCAGTTGCCTGCAGGTCATTCCTACGATGTTCCCTTCGACAACAATCGCGAGGACGATCTCAACGGCGAACTCATGAGATTGGATTTTGCACCCGGTTTTCGCTGGGTCTATTTGCAGCGACTGGCCAATCCTCTGCTACCTTGGAATCCTGAGCCAATCACCGTCGGTGGGGTGCCTGCCAATCCTCTGACTCACAATCCCGATCTTGCGGTGAACCCTTATATCACAATCGATACGAGTCCTGTGAACCTCACCGTGTTTAATGGCCGCAGTGACCCCAAGTACCGCGTCAAGGCTGGCGGCACGGGACAATTGGGAGATGAGGTCATCAACAATCAGATTTTCAAGAACAACGACGCCTACATCGGGTTTGCCAGTGTCGAGCGCGGACAGAATAACGAGATAGTCCGTGCAGAACGATCTCTTCTCGGAAGCGGCAAAGCGGGCGGGGCGAAACAGAATCAGTTCGACAATCCTTGGAACGTTGAAAACCCAGGCTATTCTCGCAATGGCAAACCTGACGGTACTCAGCGACATCGTTTCTCGCGCGCGCCGGACGCGACGCTCGGTTTCCTGAATAGCGCGTTCTCTGAATCCTTGCCCGCGGGCGGAACCGCTGTTGACGTGACTCCCGATCAACCGTTTCCTTGGCTCACGTGGAACAATCGCCCTTTCGCGAGTGATGCGGAATTGATGCATGTGCCCAAGGTGCGCTCGTCGCAGCTGTTGCGGACATTTTCAACGATCACGGGCGCAGGCTCGAAGGAAAAATACAACGGCTCGGCGATCTCCACGGTGACAGAACGCGAAGCGGACGGACCGTTCAACCACCAGCCGAACTTCTTCCGCACGAGCAACACGGACACCGGCGGGACGCCGCTTTCCTCGGCGAATTCTGGCATCGCGGGGCTGTTTCGTGTGTTGGATTATGTGCACGTGCCCAGTCCCTATGTCGGGACCGAAACGTGGTTGAACCCCGTGATGTTCGGCGACACGACCACACCGGTAGAGAATTCCAACGATCCGCGCTATCAGCTCCAACCCCCGTTCAATCGCATCAGCAGTTACCGCGAACCGGGCAAGGTGAATCTCAACACGATTATGAGCGCCGATGTTTGGGACGGCGGCATTCTGCACCGAGAATTGATCACTCCGGGCCAACCTTGGCATCCCGTGAGCAACAACTACCGCACGCCGAATCCGACAGTTGGTGTTTCTGGGCACACGGGTCCCCTTTTTCAGATCGGTGGATCGGCGGAAAACCTGGCGGGTAGCCGACGCGGATACAGCCCTGCGGTTCCTTCTCTCTTGGTGCTTGGTTCTAGTAGCCCCACCTTTTTCGCGAATCCCTTCCGGGCGCCTGACGCCGGAAATTTGGTACCGTTAACGAGTATGGTCACCGATCCCGTCCATTGCACGGCGCTGCGAAGCGTCAACGCGACCAATACTGGAGATCCACTGTTCATCAACGAAAGCGTTCTGCCGTTCAACAACACCAATCGCAATCCCTACTTCCGATACCAACCCATGACCCGGTTGTCGAGCATGACCACCACGCGCTCGAATGTGTATGCCGTATGGGTGACGATCGGATTTTTTGAGGTCGAGGAAGCTCCCGATTTCGAGACGACGTTCACCGCTCTGAATGATCCTGCTGGCTCACTTCCGGTGAATCAGCTGCGTGCCCTGTACGACCGGGTCTATCCTGAAGGGTACGCCCTCGGCCAAGAGGCCGGTAGCGAAACGGGGGATATTCGCCGGGTGCGAGAATTTGCCATTGTAGATCGTACGGTGCCCGTCGCTTTCGAGCCTGGTGAGAACCACAACGTGGACAAAGCCATCCGTTTGCGCCGCCGCATCGAGTGAGAGAAGGCTCTAAGTGGCGAAAATTTGACACCACCGAAATCTCTAGGGACAATAGAGTTATGTATAAATATCGCATTCACTGGGGCATCAGAATCAGAGATCACGAGGCATCATCTCGGTTAGGAACAACTATGCACATACACAATATGAGTCGTCGTATTTTTAGATGCGTTAGCTCGATAGTCGTTGCACTTTTCGCTATCGTCTACTTGTCCTGCCATCTCGATCAACTCCGGGCGGATGTTCTGGCGGTGGGCGACGTGACCCCCGACTCCGACCCCGCCCTTCCTGCGTTCGGGGGCTCTGTATCGGGGGACATCCAGGTCGGTATCGACGGCGTCGGACGGCTAACCATTGATGGACCCTCGTTTACCGACCCACTGGTTTCGGAAGGAGGCATCATCGGCGTTGAGAGAACCGGTCTCGGCGAAGTCGAAGTCGCTGGGATCACCTCAGAATGGACAGTCAACGTCAACGCCGGAGGGACTGCCTTTAAAGTGGGGCAGGCTGGTGTTGGATACCTGAGTCTCGTTGGGGGCGCGACAGTCGATGTCGTTGACGACAACGGCATGGGGATGGTCCAATCGGCACCCACAATTATCGCCGAAGATTTTAGTTCCCAGGGGATCGTTACGGTCGACGGCTTCGGTTCCTTATTCAATTCCGGCGATCTGACGATCGGTTCGTACGGATCGGGGACCATCGACGTGTTCAATCGAGGTACACTCCGCTCAAACACCGCGGCCATCGGACTCATGAATGGCTCCCACGGATTGGCTAGATTTTCTGGGCAGGGCTCGCGCTGGACAAACGAAGGGGACGTCGAGATCGGCACGATTCGGGGCAATGGTGATGACGAGAATGGACGCGGTACTCTCTCGATCAATTCGGAGGCGCTGGTCAGCATCGGAGAACTCGACTCTACGCCGGGCGCTGAGATGTTCACCAATGGTGAAACCAATGTGAATGACCTGGGTACCGTCGAGTTTGGCGGCGGAACGTTGCTTACCTACGACTTGATGAATGGCGGTGTCATGCACGGTTCCGGTACGATTCAAGCCACGAATAGCTTTGATATTACACCCACCGGGTCGCTCAGAAATGCTGCGTCGTTGGCTAACGTCCGCGAGCGGCTCTATGTGGCAGATTTTGCCGACGCGAGTACCGACATCACCAACAATGGTACGATTCTGTCGCTAGGCGGTGAAATGGAATTTGAACCCTCTGTTACAAACAATCTTGAAATCGTCGCTCGGGATGCTGTTATGCACTTCAACGGTGGTCTCACCAACGGGGGTTCACTGACCATTGGAGGAGATACCACGTTGCACGTGCCGGGCGGCGGAGGAATCAACAATTCTGGCAGCATTCTCGTTCTCTCCGATAGTGAATCGCTGATCGTTGGGGACCTGATCTTCTCGGGGGGACTGCTGGGGCTCACTGCTGGGCCCGAGACGGGCACATTGGACATCGCTGGTGAGATTGATCTCACAGATGCAATTCTTGCTTTGGATTATTCTGCAGGGGTTGAGCCCCAAGTCGGAGACAAATACCAAGTACTGCAAGCTACAGACGGAATTATGGGGGTCCCGTTGAATACAACTACGACCGCAGGAGGTGTTGAATGGCTGTTCACTGCGGATCCCTCAGGCACAACCCTGTATGCTGAGGTCGCCAGCTTGACCATTACTCCAATCATCGGTGCCGACTTCAATGGTGACACCATTGTGGATGACGCTGATCTTCTGATTTGGCGGACATTCTTCGGGCTCACCGCACCCGCCGGTAGCATCGGCGCGTTTGGCGATGCGGATGGGGATGGCGATGTGGATGGTGGGGACTACTTCCGGATCATTCGTGATCTGGGTGGCCCGCCGACACCGTTGATGGCCCTGGCCGCGGCGACGGTGCCCGAGCCCTCGACGATGGTGATGGCTCTGCTGATGGCCGTGTGTTGCCCGCGTCGGCGTCGTGCGGCTTAGTTGTTTCTCTGCTGCCACCCACTAACAAGCTTCCAGGTCAACCATGAGCCGAGGAGAATTCTTCGCTTTTGCGTTGTTGGCATTGGTGGTCGTGGTGCTGGTGAATTCCAACCGCGGACAAACAGGGGGAGAGCCCGTCCCCTTGGGCACTCCATTGCCACCGCTGATGGCTGAAGGTTGGTTGAATGCCGCGGAAGGCGTCTCCCGCGAACGGTTTGCCGGCAAAGTGGTGGTCGTGGATTGCTGGGCGACTTGGTGTCCGCCTTGTCGCGCGGCAATGCCGGAACTGGCGGAGTTGTATGCCCGGTACCAGCCCTTGGGCGTGGAATTTCTGGGGCTCACTTCCGAGATGGAACGCGACCGGCCAATGGTCGAAAAGTTTATCGCTAAGGTCGACGGTTTCGATTGGCCCGTCGGTTATGGCAGCGGCCCCATGATGGATATGCTTGGCGTGCAGGTACTGCCCACGGTGATCGTGTTCGGCCCTGGCGGCACGGCCGTTTGGTCGGGGCACCACCTTGAGGGCATGTCCGCAGCCATTGATCAGGCGTTGGCTGCGACCAACTAACGGCTTGCCTCAAAGCTGTTTCCGAATGAAGCGGTGCGACGGTTTTCCACCGCCGGGCTGGGCGGAAGAGCCGGTCATGTATTCAGAGGCGTATCGCAGTGCTTTTCTCTGCTCGGGGACTTTGAAGTTGTCGCCTTTCTGCAGGATCACACGAGCGAGGGGCATTTCGCCGAAGGCACGCATGCCGGAGGACTCGCAAGGGAACCAGTGCAGGTTTCCTTCGGCATCGGTGAGGCAGAACTCCGGATAGTTGTGCTCATGCACCCAGACGATCCGCGCTGGAATGTCAGCCGTCCGGCAGAGAGCAACGAAAAGGGCGCTAATGTTTTGGCAGTCTCCCGAGCCTGCTTTCAAGGTGGCGAGCGCCGATTTGTCGTCGCACTCGATGTACTGGATCGCTTCCTGGACGTGGTCGTAAATGGCTTCGACGCGTTGCCAGTCGGAGATGGTTGAAGTGGCTGGAGCCTCCTCGCTGAGGTCGCTATCTTTGGATTCGCTCGAAGAAGTGGATTCGCCGGTTGACGTTGTGCTGTCAACTTCTGTGGGGTTTTCCAACTGCGCGAAAATTTCGCGAGTGAGCTTCTTGAATTTCGAATGATTCGTTTCGATAAACGGACTCTTACCAAGAAAGCGTTTGAGTTCGCGCGGCGGTTTTACGGGGATTGACAGTTGCTCGGTTTTTTCAGGCGGCAAGATCACACGGGTGCGAACATCGAACGTGAGAATCGCGTGAGCTTCCGCTTTGTTTGGTAAGTAGGGCACGCGGATGAGCATCTGCCGAGCCCCGTTGCCGTTGAGCATCCGATAGTCGTACGAGCGGACATGCTCGGTGATATCCTCTTCGACGATCTCTACCTGCTGCTCGGGGCACGACAGCGGCACCGCAACGATTGCAAGCACATCGCGCACTGCACCTCGTTTAGCTGTTATCGAGGCGCCGACTTGGTAGCGGCTGACTTGGATATTGCCGAAGCGGACGCCATACTCGGTGGCGGCAGTGTCGCTACTAATCTGCGCTTGCGCACATGGAGCAAGAAATAAAAGAACGCAGAAGCAGGTGGGCGCGCGGCGATACATGGAGTGGTTCCTTGAGGGGTACCCTCCATTATAGCTTTCCCGATCGTGGGGGTCGAAAAACGAAGGCTCGAACTGTGGCTGCCAAGCAGTTGCCACAAAAAAAGCCGCCCGACCGCGTTCAGGATGGCGCGGTCGAGCGGCTAGCAAAAATTCTCGGTTGCGAGAGTTTCCTCTCTCGCTATTTCAAGTCGCAAAGCGTTGGCAGGCCCAGTGGTTGGGATAGGGTGTGGTGTGTACCTGCCAGGTGAGCTTCGCGGTTTTTTATAGCAAACTCCGTCAGTTGGTGGGCGTTGGGTAAGTGCCGGACCCTTGAGAATCCGTACCGCCGGGAAGGCTCGTTCCTTGCGGATAAACCGATCCACCTTCGATGACTGAGCCATCCATGGGCGGGGCACTGCCCTCGAGGTAGCCTCCGAAGTATTCGCCGGTAGAACCCTCACAGCCGCAATCGCCGCCATAACTTGCACCTCCGCCGATGTAACCGTCTGGGCAGCAGTTGGTAGGGCAAGGCTCGCAACACATGGGTGCGGCCCCCTCACAGCAAACGCCCGGCTGGGTCATGATATTCTGAGGCACAATTTGGGGAGATTGTGGCACCGCAACAGGGTTACCCAAAGGAATCGCCCCCCCGAGCATTGCCGGGGCCGCGAGTGCCGTTCCGCCACAGGGTGAACCGCGTCGAAACAAGTTGCGGCAGCGCGTGCAGCCGGTGGTGGACAGGGTCAAAATGGACAACGCCAACAGAACTAGCATTTTCCTCATTGGTTTCCTCATCAGTGAGTACTCCACGGACAGCTCGCTTGTTGAACTGTCGCAATCATCAGGGTGGGGAGGGTTGTCTCGACCGCAGGCGGGATTCTACTGATGGCTATGCGTGTTGCAACGCTTGGACGTATTTAAACAACAGCCTTCAGCTCTTATCGTAGGGTACGAAACGGTGGGGCTGAGTAACTCTACAACACTCACGTCGATGTGCAAATTCAACGTGTGATTTTTTTGCAACACTCTCCGTCACGCGTGTAGAAAAAATGCTACACTTCGATTAGCCACACGGAATGAGGGGAATAGCCACACGGAATGAGGGGAAAGTACACAAGGATTCACTGTGTACTCAATGAGTGGCTACGGAAATGAGTGACCACGGAAGTTCTGCTCACCAAGCACGGGATTTCCATGCCCAATCTTTGCGGCTAGCTGTCACGGTTGACACATTCTGACTCGATTCCCTTTAGACCAATGAAAACAAGAAGCACCTACCGCGTGGCACGGTGGCCAGGCCGCTATGGTTGGCTTTTCTGCGCACTGTTGTACGGAAGCACTGCGTGTGAGTCTCCAGCGGTAATCGCAGCGCAAGACAACCTGCTGTTCGCTGCACCTCCCAAGCCGATAGTGCGCGATGAAATATTGCTCGTCAGTACCCGCGCAATCGGCACCGCTTGCGATAGCGGCAGTATGCAGCGCGGCTTGAAATGCATTCGACTTAGCGCAAATTCTGCCGGCACCTCGACTTGGGAACCTGCGGACTGGCGACCGTTGATTTGCTCGCCCAGCAATCTCCCCACCATCGTTTACGTACACGGCAACCGCGTCGCAGTCGGCAAGGATATTGCCCAGGGGATGCAGGTGTATCGTTCGCTGAGGGCGCACACTCAACCAGCGGGCCCAGTACGGTTTGTGATCTGGTCCTGGCCCTCGGAGCCGATTCCTGGTCCGATCAAAGACTATGTCGTCAAAGCCCAGCGTACCAATCCCGCGGCCTGGCAGCTGGCCTGGGTACTCGACAAAATGCCTGCCAAGGCTGAAATTTCGCTCGTTGGGTACAGTTACGGTTCACGTGTGGTTAGTGGCGCGGCACACTTGTTGGCGGGGGGACGACTGGGGCCCCTCGTACTGACCAAGCGAACCCATTCGCGGAGGCTTCCCGTACGCGCAGCCCTCTTGGCAGCTGCTTACGACTCAGACTGGCTGCAGCCTCAGAGGTTTTATGGCCGCGCCATGGCCGAATTTGACCGCCTGATTATCGCCACCAACGAACTTGATCCCGCCATGCGGTTCTACCATTTCAGCAACGGCCGCGGTCGCAAACACGCGCTTGGCAAGTCGGGTGTGTATCAGCCAGCTACGCTGGGCGAAGCTCAACAACGTTTGCGGTGCATCGACTTTACGCACTCGGTGAGACGGAGTCACTCGTTGGTCGATTACCTGTCTGCCGAGGGCAGAATGGGAATGCTATGGCAGCAGCTACTGATGCCGCCACAGCCATTGCTGGCGAGGACACACTATGCGTTTCAATTAGGTGACGCTCAATCAGGTCGCTTCGCTAGGAATGAGCGATTCGACTGATTCAAGCGACGTCTTCGCTGGTTTTTTTGCTGCCTAGTGTGACTCGCTTGTTCTGCACGTTCGCGACAGCCTGGGAATTGACGAGTGGATTTTCCTCTGCATGTTGATCCGACGCTTCTTCGAGTATGCGATGTCGGCGGCGTCGCATCCACCACAGCGTTGCGAACAAGCCTGCGGCGCAGACCACTAGCGTGAGCGTTTTTTCCGCATCGCGCAACAATTCGGTGATCTGCCTGCCATAAGCAAACGAAAGCCCAAAGAACGTGCCCACGACTAGTGTCGCGCAGACAAGGTCCCATAGCAGAAATTTGCGAAACGGCATTCGCACCACACCAGCCGCTAAATAGACAGGGCCGCGAACACCGACCATAAACCGAGCCAAGAGCATGACTTTGAAGCCGTGACGGTGGATGGATTGCTCGAAATATTCCTCGCGCTCAGCACCAACGAATTTGCCGAGTTTCGGATGTTCTGCGAGCAACCCATGACCGAAGTGATAGCCGATGGCGTACATCACGCTATCGCCAAGCAACGCTCCGAACAGACAAGCAGCAAACGCGAGTTCGGGTTCGAGTTTGCCTTGCGAACTCAGCACGCCCGCCAGGACGATGGGTACTTCTTCGGGAATGGGTAGCCCACACCCAGTAAGCACCAGGAACAGAATGATGCCAAAGTAACCGCCATTGAGTAGTAAGAAATCCACGAGACCTGTCTTGCTAGCGTCTGTTCAATACTGCAGATTTGCGATGTGGTGCAGCAGCTAATTGTACTATCGGTTTGCATCCGAGGCCTCGCCAATTTAGAGTCTTCACCGCTAGCAGCCGGATGCTGACGCCGGAGGACTCCAATCGGTTTCGGACAATCCAAAGGCGTGGAGCGTTATTCCTGGGGGTTCCGCAGCAGGGCACACCACTAGCGCAGCAACTTCTGAGTGAAGCGAGCAATAGTCTTTGGCTGCTTCGACACCTAGCACGAACAGAGCCGTTGCGAGTCCATCCGCCCATGCCGCCGAAGGTGCCAACACCGTCGCGGTGAGTACTCCCTCAGCTGGCCAGCCGGTGCGAGGATCGAGAATATGGCTGTAGCTCTGGCCTTCACACTCAAAAAACTGCGAGGCTCCGCCGGCGGTGGCAAGCGCCCGGTCGCGGAGATAAAATTCAGTGAGTCGCGTTTCAGGATGCAGTGGGTGCCGTAGTCCAACGCTCCAACACGCATCTGGACTGCTACGATTTTCGCCGCGCGCCAGCACACTGCTACCACCGCCGTGCCAGAGAAAATCACTATGCTCACTTTTGTCCAACTGTTGTGCCACACAATCTAGCGCGTAGCCCTTACCGATAGAGTTGAAATTGATCTCGACGCCAGCTTCGGAGAATTCCACGGTTTGTGCCGCCTCGTCTAGCACGACCTTCTCTCCACCAACATGCGCCAGTGCCTCGTCGAGTTCGCTTGCCTCAGGTACCCGGCCCGCGCGTTGCAGGAATCCCCATGCACGCGAGAGCGGTCCGCTCGTGATGTCGAAGGCTCCACTGGTTTCCCGATGCAGATCTTGGCAAACTTGTAACAAGGCAAATAAATCGCAGTCGACGACAACCGGCTCGCGCGCAGCGAGCTGGTTAATTTCTAGAACTTCGCTCTCATCGCGGTAGATAGTGAGTTGGTCTTCGATGCGTTCTATCAAGTCGAATGCCGCTAGCACTTCTACTTGAAGCTCGGTATCTGCTTGGTGAAATTGAACCGCGAATTCGCAGGCCATCGCACGGCGGCTGGCATGCACATGGGCTACGGGGCCGGTCGCCAGTTGGGCCCCCAACAGTTCCGAGGTCGAGTCGAGCCACGCTTGGGCCTGATCGGCGGCCGCGCGCACTGCCGCACGACCTTGCAAAAAATCTCGCCGCGAGTGTCCGTCTGACTTGCTCATGACGACATTATAAGCAGCACATTCACAGGCGGGCAGCCGCCAACTGTTGTTCGTCTCGCAATCCTGGTAACATCGGCACCATGAAAGAACCTATCATCAGCGTTTCCGGCCTCCGGGGTATCATCGGCGAATCGCTCACCCCCGATCTCGCGATGCGCTATGTGGCGGCATTTGCAGAGTCCCTACCTGAAGGCCCCGTTGTGGTTACACGCGACGGACGGCATACCGGTCCGATGGTCGCCGCGGCAGTCCAGGCCGCGCTCATGGCAGCGGGGCGCACTTGCCTCAACGCCGGCGTTGCTGCCACCCCGACGACGGGAATACTCGTGCGCCACCTGGGCGCGATCGGCGGAATTCAGATCTCTGCCAGCCACAATCCGCCTGAGTACAATGGCCTCAAGTTGTTCGATGGCACAGGCCGTGTCATTCCAGCCGCACCGGGCAAAGAGGTGATCGACCGTTACCGCGCTGGGCCTCCGACTTGGCAAACATTCGATCAACTGGGCGAGTGTCACACTGTGGAGGACACTATCACCGCCCATTTGGCGATGGTGGCCGCAGTCTGCAATGTGGATCGCATCAGGCAACGGAAGTTCAAAGTACTCCTCGACGCGAACAATGGATCTGGAAGTGTTCTTGGTGTGCCATTGCTGAAAGAGCTGGGATGCCAGATCACGCTGCTCGGCGGTGAGCCTAACGGACTATTTGGGCACACACCTGAACCGACGGCTGCAAATCTTGCGGGTGTGCTAGCGCTAGTAAAAGAGAATCGAGTGGATATCGGTTTCTGTCAGGACCCCGATGCCGACCGGCTCGCGATCATCGACGAAACTGGGCGCTACATCGGTGAAGAATACACTGTTTCGCTATGCATGGACCACGTACTACGTCACACCCCAGCAGCGGTTGTGACCAACTGCTCGACAAGCCGCATGACTCAAGATTTGGCAGAAAAGTACGCGGTGCCCTTCTTTCGCAGCAGGGTGGGCGAGGCCAACGTAGTCGATCTCATGTTGCAAGAGAAAGCTGTCCTGGGGGGCGAGGGCAACGGCGGGATTATCGATCCTCGCATTGGATTCGTACGCGATAGCTTCGTCGGCATGGCACTCGTGTTGGAAGCGATGTGCGTTCGTGAAATGCCCGTCAGCGCACTAGCCGACGAACTTCCGAAATATGCAATTCAAAAAGCGAAAGTGGAGCTTTCGCCAGAACATGTGCCCGCTGCACTGAACACGCTCGAAAAACACTTCGCTGAAGCAAAGGCTGACCGCCTCGACGGCTTGCGGCTTGACTGGCCTGACAAGTGGTTGTTGATCCGCGCGAGCAATACCGAACCGATTGTCCGTGTGGTTGCAGAGGCACCTACCGCGACGTCGGCCCAGCAATTGTGCGATGAAGTCTCAGCCGCTCTGCAGTCCTAGCCGCTAATCGCTTCTTCCGCCGCCGCTTCGGCAATGTCCAGGGTGAACTCCGCATCGAGTTCAATATCTTCTGAGGTGCATACCTCTGCAGGCGACTCGATGCTGCGTAGCTCCTCTCGCACACCAAACGGGTTCTTGTCCGTCGATCGATCTCCGAAACAGACGCCCAAACCCCGAGCTGCTTGCACGGTCGAGCCATCAGGATTCACGGTGCGAATTTGATTGACGGCTTCGATGATAGGCACACTCTCGATTTCCGGCGGATGATAACAGACCATCTCGCCAAGTTTGCCTTCCATGATCAGCCGCACAGCATGCGCTCCATACTGAGTGGCCAGCACCCGGTCGAACGTGGTCGGCGGTCCGCCGCGTTGCAGATGGCCAAGCACGGCGATGCGAGTTTCACGATGCAGCCGCTCTTCAATTTCGGCCGCCACAAGCGCCCCAATTCCCCCCAGCTTGACCTGGGCTCCCGCTTGCTCTGTGCTGACTAGCCCTCCCTCGGGAAGCTCCGCGCCTTCGGCAACAACAATCAAGCTATGGCGTTTCCCTTCGCTTTCACGATCCAAAATTTTGTGGCAGATGTTTTCGTAGGTCCAACCAATCTCTGGAATGAGAATCACGTCAGCCCCACCCCCGATGCCGGCATGCAGTGCGATCCAGCCCGCGTGTCGACCCATGACCTCCAGGACCATGATCCGCTCGTGGCTCGCCGCGGTGGTTTGCAATCGGTCGAGAGCCTCGGTAGCACATTCGATCGCGCTATCAAATCCAAAGGTGAACGCGGTTGCCGAGAGATCATTGTCAATCGTTTTCGGCACGCCCACGACTGGAATTCCATATTCGTGAAACTGCTCAGCAACAGCCAGCGAGCCATCGCCACCCACACAGACGAGGCCGTCAATGTCGAGTTGCTTGACAGTGGTCATCACGCCAGCGAGGAGGTTCGGATCAAGCTCCACGCGGTCGTCCACTCCGACGGTTGCAGCAAATCGTCCCTTATTCGTAGAACCCAAGATGGTACCGCCATCGTTGAGAATGCCCACCGTATTCTGCTCGGTAAGTGTCACGTAGCGGACCGGGTCGTAAAGCCCTTCATAGCCCTTGAGAAACCCCACGCAGTCGTAGCCAAGCTGCGCGCTCGTGGTTACGACACCGCGAATCACTGCGTTCAGCCCCGGGCAATCACCCCCACTTGTCAGAACTCCGATGCGTTTCTTTGCCATGAACTCAGTCCCTAGGAAGGAATGGAATACTATTGATTTCTGAACTAATCTCTTCGCAAACATAGGTCAGGGTTCCAAGCTCGAATCCAATAGATCTCGCTTCCGTTCAGGTCAATGACAACTGATTGAGCAATCGTCCCCACAGCCGCTCCAATCCGCATGATCCGCACGCTCGCCCTGAGTCGCTCAACGATTGTGCTGCTTCAGCAGATTGCGAGAAAAACAGTGCCCAGCCGCGATGTTCAGCACCCTCGGCGGTGGTTAAAATTGAGTGAGTAGGCCATCTTGCGTGAAACTCCTCCCCACCGTTCTTCTCAACCGGAACGAGAAAATAGTTCTGAGTGCCAAGTCCACAGACGAAATCGAAAGAGCGATGACGCATGGCATCTGATTTGTGGAAGCAAACGGAACAAGCATTGGCTGAAGTACTGCCGTTGACTGACGAACAACGGGCAGACTATTTGGCCAAACTTCAGAGCAGTTCGCCCGACGTTCACAGCGAAGTAGTTTCACGGATGGCTTCGCAAACCAAGAACGACACGGCAGCCGAGCATGCCGGCGACGAGACCAAGGACGAGTTCCACACGAAAACTTTCGATCCTGCTCAGACACGGGAGAACTATTCCCTGGAGGATTTCAAGTCGGCTCGCAAACGGCAGAGTGAGCCCAGTGACCTCGTGGGCAGCGACTATGAACTGGAAAAGAAAATTGGCCAAGGCGGCATGGGGGTCGTTTACAAAGCCTATCACCGTTCCCTCAGGCGCACCGTCGCGCTAAAAGTCATCACAGGGGGCGGGCTGCGCGACGAGGTCGACATCGCGAGATTCCATATCGAAGCAGAAGCGGCCGCGCGGCTCGATCATCCAGGGATCATTCCCGTCTACGACGTTGGAGAGCACAACGGCAACCACTATTACGCGATGGCCTACATCGAAGGCCCCAGCTTGTCCCAGTTCGTGGGGGGCAAGGCCAAGCCTCTGCCGCCGCGGCGCACCGCTCAGCTGATGGAGCAAGTTTGTCGCGCGGTGCAGTATGCGCACGATCGTGCGGTGATTCACCGCGACCTCAAGCCAGCCAACATCATGCTCGAAAACGGCGAATCCCCACGACTCGCAGACTTCGGGCTCGCCAAGAACATGCATGAGGACGACGGGCTCACGATGACCGGGCAGGTGATGGGTACACCCAGTTACATGGCTCCCGAGCAGGCTGCCGGCAAACTCGACGAGATATCGAATCGCACGGATGTGTACTCCTTGGGGGCCACCCTCTACGCCCTCCTTGCTGGAAAGCCCCCTTTCTCGGGCGGAACCATGCTTGAGACCATTCGGCAAGTGGTTCGTGCTGAGCCAGAGCCAATCACCTCGGTCACACACACCGTACCCCGCGACCTGCAAATCATCTGTGAAAAATGCTTGGCGAAGAATCCGCATGACCGCTACGCCTCAGCCGATGAAATGGCGGACGACCTGCGACGGTTTCTAGACGGATTTCCTATCAGTGCGCGGCCACTCGCACCCTGGGCGCGCATCTTACGCTTGTGCCAACGCAACCCGATTGAGGCGGCCCTAATTTCGCTGACTGCTACCGCGCTTATTGTGGGAACAATCGTTTCAGTTCGCTTCGGGCTCCAGGCCAATCGCGCGCTGGGGAAAGCGAAGGAAAACTCACAGAATCTTCGTTCAGCAATGACCGAGACTTTCGTTTTCGCAAGTGAAGATGTGCTCGCGCAAGAACCAGGCATGCAAAAGGCGCGAGAGCTATTCTTGAAAACGGCATTGCGATACTTTGAAGGGCTCGTGGAGCTAACGCCAGAGGACAGTGCTTCGCAACGCGAAATGGCCGAGGCCCAATTTATGTTGAGCAAGGTCCAGATGGCGATGGGTGAAGATACTGAAGCACGCGAATCACTCACTGCCGCACTCGAGGTACAGCAAGAGCTGGCCGCTCTGCAGCAGCCCCAAACAGCCGACCTCGCAGCACTGGCGAAAACGCACAACCAATTGGCTCGCTGGGCGAAGAAACGTTGGCAAAGCCTGACCCAACTTCAACAGCAAGGCAAACTACCCGATGATCAAGCGACCGAGTCTCAACAACAGTTGCAGCAGTGGCAACAACACGCCGCCGAAGTGATTCAGCTGCGAACGAAAGTCGTCGCCGCTGAACCGAATAATACCGAATCGCTCCGGTTACTGGCTAGCGCCATGATGAACCAAGGTATTGCACGGGGCGAACTCGGCTACGCCAACAGAAAACTTGGCGACGCGGATCAAGCGCGCAAAACAATGCAACGAGCCCAGGAGATGCGACAGGTGTCGCTCGAGCAAAATCCCCAAGAGCACGCTATGCGTCGGGATTTAGCGCTAGGGTATTTCAACATGGCCAACACGGAATTGGCCGCTGCTGACTTGGAGTTGGAGGACGAACCTTATCGCCAACGGTTGGTCCGGGGTGTGGAAGATTTGACGGCGGCAATCGCGGCTTACGAAAAACTTCCTGCCGAGGAGCTACAACTCGATACCCAACTCGCCTTGGCCACTTGCTATCGGTTGCGTGCCGATGCGAATTTTCGTTTACTTTCGGAAGTTCCAGCCGACAAAGACTACCTGCATGCCGAGCGCCTCTTGCAGAGGCTCACCATGCGAAATCCCAACGTTTTTCGATTTCGCCTCCCTTTGGCAGAGACGCAGTTCAATCGAGCGGGCTTCTTGTTCTTTGCCGAGAAAGATGAACAAGCAATCGACCAGTTCGACAAATGCCGAGACAGTCTGTTGCAAGCGTTGAGAGTCGACCCCAACAACCACACCGCCGCCGATCAACTCGTGACATTTACTCGAAACCTGGCCGAACCCGTGGCGAGTAAGCAAAATGCCAATCAAAAAGATTTGGATCGCGCTGTTCTCCTGGTGCAGGAGTCGAGGCAAGGTCTCGAAAGCCTCGCAGCGGAATCTGTCGAATATGAGTTCCTCGAGCAGTCCATTGAAACCCTGAAGAAGCTGGAATTCGATATCAAGCAGTTGGGATCCTCAAAAGAGAGTCAGCAGGAAGCGAGCAAACGGCTATCCCCTCAGCTAGCGTCGGATAACCGTAAGGTTCAGTGAAGTCGTGGACCAATTGCGACCGATAGGGCTGATACAAGGCGGAGCCACAGGTCACTCCTGGCGCCACCCGTGTACCCTGCGAATTGACCCATCGGGCCTGGATGCCCACTCGGAGTGACTTAGGGGAGCAAAGCCATGGATCGGCTAAACGCGCTACTATGCGCCGCACTGGGAGTGCTAACCTTTGCGGCAGGAAGTCTGCTTGATTCTACAGCCTTGGCCCAGGTAGCCCGCCCGGCTGCCCAGACGCCAGCACGGACATCGCCATTCTCAACGGCCAATCGTTCGACCCGGAACAACAGTCCGTTTTCGCCACGATTGGCGCGGGCGCCATTTTTGCTTGGTGACAGCTTCGCACCGTCCATTCAAATTAACAGCGGACTCATTCCGCTTCACGATGAACCCAGCGTACTGCTGCCACCCGGCGGGGGAGCGACTCGAGCAAAGATCGCCGAGAACAGTGCCGCTCTGCCAATGGATCGTTGGATTTTCAACTACAATCACTTTCACAATGCGGTGGATGACTTTGATGGCGACACGCATGTGGATCGCTACACGTTTGGTTTTGAGAAGACTTGCCTGGACGGGCTTTGCTCGATTGATGTCCGGTTGCCGCTAGTGGCGAACAACGATATCCTGACCCCATCGTTCAGCCGCAACGGCTCAGAAGTTGGCAACCTTTCAGTCACTTTCAAGGGCGTGCTTGCTTCGGATAGCGTTTCGGCATTTGCTGCGGGGATGTCAGTTGATATTCCGACAGGGCAGGATGTCTCGGCAACGCTGAATCTCGACACGACCCCCCTAAGCGTTGTCGCCAGCAACGATGCGGTGCATCTGGCGCCGTTCGTAGGATTCTTGTTTGCTCCCGGCGACTTGTGTACGCACCAGGGGTTCTTGCAGGTCGATGTGCCGACCAACGCCAATGCGATTCAGTTCTCTGATGCGAGTCCTGCGTTTGTCAACACCGAGCTGTTGGAACAAACCTTGTTCTATGTCGACTACTCGCTGAGCACCTTGTTGCACGAGGCAAGCCGCGGTAGTCGCAGTGGATTCGACATACGTCGGATCAATGCACTCACGGAGTTGCACTATACGACGACGCTGGAAGATTCCGACACGGTCGTAGTGAACACGGGGCTCAACACGTTCAATCTGACCAGTTTGGGCAATCGATTGGACGTGGTGAATCTCACTCTCGGTCTGCATACGGTTATGAACAACGGGACGCAGTTCCGCTTGGGCACAGTGACGCCGATCACAGACGGCGACGACCGTTTCTTCGACTTCGAGGTCCAGGCCCAGCTGAACGTGCCCCTGTAGAAAGCTCGATCCAGTTTACTTAGAATGGGCGGCTTCCACATCGAATGTGGAAGCCGCCTTACTTTTTATGGAGCTTGAGAAATGTCGGCACGCATACTTGCTTTCTCGGGGAGCGCTCGGCAGAAATCCTTCAACCAACAGTTGGTGGCGATCGCTGCTGCCGGGGCACAGTCTGCCGGAGCGGAAGTGACAATGCTCAACCTGAAAGACTACCCACTCCCGCTGATGGACGAAGATTTGGAGCGCGAGGCCGGCACGCCCGACAACGCAGTGCGTCTCAAAGAAATTTTCCTAGAGCACCAGGGACTGTTGATCGCCTGTCCCGAATACAATAGCTCGATCACCCCATTGCTGAAGAACACGATTGATTGGGTTTCACGTCCCGTTAAGGGCGAACCCCGACTCGCCGCCTATCAGGAAAAGGTTGCCGCATTGATGGCGACGTCACCGGGGGGGCTTGGGGGAATGCGCGGGTTGGTGCATGTCCGCTCAATCCTAAGCAGCATCGGAGTCCTAGTGTTGCCCGATCAGGTCGCGGTCCCTAGCGCGGGAGACGCCTTCGACAATAGTGGACAACTAAAAGACGAACGAAAGCAATCGCAGGTGCAAGATTTGGGCAGATCGCTCGCTGACACACTGGCGAAGCTGAGTGCGTAGAACATTGGCCGCAGAGGGCCATTCCCCAAGCGGAGCGTATCATGGGATCATGCTGCCCATTCAACTGCTCTGCTTGCCTTAGGCAAGTCGGGGCGAGAGGATTCGAACCTCCGACCCCCTGGTCCCAAACCAGGTGCGCTAGCCAGGCTGCGCCACGCCCCGAGAAGACCCATCCTAGTCGCTGGCTGCGGATCAGGCAATCGCCACTTTACAGACCGGCAAAATAATTGCGTACGGCGACGTCGATTGTCTCGCGGTTCACCTCTAACGGTCGGGTGTGGAATTCGCAGAAGTTGCGAATTTGTCGCAATAGGTCGCGCGGATGGCAATAGCGCAGCGGGCGATTCGCCTGGCGGTAGTGCTTGTCCAGCAGGTACACGAGCGATTCCTCGTCGCAGCGACAGCCCTGAGCCGCGGCCAGTTCAATGAACAAGCTGGCAAACTCCGCCTCGTCAGGACTGCCCACCTCGAGTTTGTAGGGAATCCGTCGAAGAAAGGCCTCGTCGACCAAGTCGCTCGGTTCGAGGTTCGTAGAAAACACGAGTAACAAGTCAAACGGTACCGAAACTTGGCGGCCGCTGGACAGGTTCATAAAGTCGTGGTGCTTTTCCATGGGCACAATCAGGCGGTTGAGCAATTCGGAAGTCGGCATGCGTTGGCGACCAAAGTCGTCAATCACCAGCGCACCACAGTTGGCCCGGAGTTGCACGGGCGCCTCGCAGATTCCTGTCATGTCGTTGAATTGCAGATCAAGCTGCTCCATGGTCAATTCGCCCCCCACAACGATCGTGGGCCGATGGATGAGAATCCAACGGTGATCAAATTTCATCTGTTGCAGTTGGTCTGACTCGACAGCATGGTGACTCCTGGGGTCGTAGAGGCGGATGAGTTCGCCGTCGATGGTAATCGTGTGCGGAATCCAGACAAACTCGCCAAACGAGCTGACGACCAACTCCGACACGCTCGTTTTGCCATTGCCGGGGGGGCCATAAAGGAACATCCCGCGGCCGTCGTTAATTGCTTGGCCTAGTTGACTCAGCAGCGTGGGATTGAGGCGAAGATCGCTGAACGTCTTCTGTAGGTCCTCGAACGTAAGCCGGCTGTGCTGCAACGACTGTTGCTGCATACCGTCGATGTACGATTCCAACGGCACAGGGGCTACACCGGCATAGGTGCATTGCTTGAGCAATCGACGCGCACGGTCGTGCCCCGCTTCCGTCAACTGGTAGTTGTAATCTTCCAACCCCGCGGAGCCTTTGATGGAGATCAACAGTTCCGCGCGGAGAGCTTCCAGAGACTCGGCAACCAGCGGGCGCGGGAGTTGGATCAGGTCCGCCAGCGCGCGACCAGTGAGAGTGGCGCGGTTCACCAACAGCTTGAGAATCAACCCTTCCAGCGTGCTCTCTTCCAGGCCGGTTTCCTCAAAAGCCTGTGGCTCCTCAGGCACAAACTTGACCGGCGCGATCAGTTCAGCGGCAGCGCTCGGGAAACCGTCTTGAGGTGCAACGGGGGGGACCGGAGTGGCGACGGTTGGGCTCTTTGGATCGGACAGGGACTGCAGTAGTTGGTTAGTCATGCTATTCACTTGAAAAAGCTGGGAATTCTTGGCGTGCGCTGTTTGCGGTTTGCGCGCGAAGTCTCTTACTAGTTCATGGGTCACAATGCCGGGTCTGTCCACTTCATGGTTGATGAAGAGACACTCGCAGCCACTCGCCCCTGCAGCTGTTTTCAGTCATACCGAATGTGCGGACAGAATGAGGGCCCCACTGCAGTGCATGTCGTGCGGTCACGTGCATTGCCGAGGGTGGTGAAAATGCTGTAGAATGAGCAATTCTGCCGAATTTCGACTCCCAGACAGGAATCGCGAAAAAATGTTTGAAGCCCTCCAAGACGGTCTTTCTGGCGCGTTCAAGACACTGCGTGGGCAGGGAAAGCTGTCTGAGTCGAACATGCGCGACGGGCTGAAGCTCGTCGAAAAGTCGCTGCTTGAGGCCGATGTCAGCTTCCCCGTCGTGCGGGAGTTCATGAGCCGAGTGACTGAACAGGCCCTCGGCGAGAAAGTGCTCAAAGCGCTCAATCCTAGCGAACAGATCGTTGGCATTGTCCACCAGGAATTGATCAACCTGATGGGTCCCGTGGACCATTCTTTGCACCTGCAAGGCAAGAGCGATGTGACCGTACTGATGATGTGCGGTCTGCAAGGCTCAGGGAAAACGACCAGCTGTGGCAAGCTATCTCGAATGCTCAAAGAGGCGGGGCGCGTGCCGCTGCTCGTTGCTGCCGACCTGCAGCGTCCCGCGGCCATCGACCAGTTGCATGTGTTGGGCGAGCAAGTAGGCGTCGCGGTTTTCTCCGATCGAAAAGAAAAAGACCCGGTCAAGGTTTGCAAAGCGGCCGTGCAACAAGCCAAGAAGCAGGGGGCCGACACCGTCATCCTCGACACAGCGGGCCGGTTGCATGTCGACGAAGAATTGATGGGCCAACTCGAACGGATCGATAAACAGTGCCATCCGCAGCAGGTGTACCTGGTCGTCGACGGCATGACGGGCCAGGACGCAGTCAACAGTGCCAAAGCGTTCAACGAAGCGCTGGAGCTCGACGGCGTAATCATGACTAAGCTCGATGGTGATGCCCGCGGCGGCGCGGCGATTTCCGTCAAGCAAGTGACCGGCGTGCCGATCAAGTTCATCGGTACGGGCGAACATCTCGACGCGCTCGAGGAGTTTCACCCCGACCGTATGGCAGGGCGCATCCTCGGTCAGGGCGATATCCTCTCGCTTGTCGAAAAAGCCCAGCGAGAATTTGATCAAGACGAGATGCTCGCTCAAGAAGAGCGAATGAAGAAGGGCGAGTTCACCCTCGAGGATTTCAAGAAGCAACTGCTGCAGATCAAGAAGCTCGGGCCGATGCAGAAAGTCATGGGCATGATCCCTGGAATGGGCGGTCTGACCGACGCCATGGACGACATGGATCCGGAACAGGATATGAAACGCCTGTTCGGAATTATCGACTCCATGACCGCCGAGGAACGCCGCAACCCCACGAAGGTGATTGACCAGAGCCGCCGGCGGCGAATAGCCGCCGGCTCAGGCGTCGAGCCGCACGAGGTGAACGACCTCGTGAAGCAGTTCGACGCGATGTCGCAGATGATGACCAGCATGGCTGGCAAGGGCATGCGGGAACGGATGAAAATGGTCAAGGAAATGCAGGCCACCATGACCGACCCCAACGGCCAAATGACCCGCAAAAAACAAGGGACAGGCAAGCGGCTCAGCCCCAAGGAACGGGCCAAGTTGAAGAAGGAACGCGACAAGGAAATCCGCCGCCGCAAACGCGAGAAACGACGGAAATAGCTGAGGCCTTGCCCAGGCCAATCCGCACCCGCAAACCTCAATTCAGCGCATCCCTTGCGGCGAGCAGCCCCCTTTCAAATCCCCACCGAATCTGCAAGAATAAGCGATTCGCCGGTAGCCCTGGTTTGTCTGTAGATCCCCGGTCTGAGACCGAGTAAGCGGCAGGCACTAAGCAAAAAGCCAATACACAAAGAAGGTTGAGGAGAACTTCGTGGCAGTAAGAATTCGTTTAAAGAAGATGGGCCGTAGCCATCGACCTTTTTACCGCGTTTGTGCGTTTGACCACCACGCGCCCCGCGACGGACGTGCCCTGGAGGAACTCGGCACGTACGACACCAGCATCCACAATACCGACGCCCGTGCTGTGCTGAACTCCGAACGCATCGATTACTGGCTGAGCGTCGGCGCACAGCCGACCGAGAAGGTTGCAGTCTTGATCAAGAAGTATGGCACCGGCGGCACGCACCTCGACCAGCAGAAGGTCGCGCTCGAAGAGCTCGCCGCACCGAAATCAATTCCCGACCCCGGTGCCCCCGCATCGCTGCCGAAAAAGCCCGAGGAAGAAAAGCCCGCGGAAGCGAAGAGCGAAGAAGCCAAAGGCGAGGAGAGTAAGGCAAAGAGTGAATCGCCTGCCCCAGAATCCACCGAGACGAAAGCTGACGAGAACGCTTCTGACGAGTCTGCCACAGCAGCCGGAGAAGAAGCCAAAACAGAAGAGACTCCCCCTGAACAAGCACCTGCGAAAGAGGAAGCTCCAAAAGCGGATTCCTAGCGACAAGGCGGAATTTGACAAAGACAGAATTGAGCGCGAATGCGATTCGATGTGCTGACGCTGTTTCCGGAAATTTTCTCCGGCTACATGACGCAGAGTTTGTTGAAGCTCGCCATTGAACGTTCGCTTGTCTCGATCCAACTGCACAACTTTCGCGACTGGAGTCGCGAGAAAAATGACAGCGTCGACGACCGCCCTTTTGGGGGTGGACCGGGAATGGTCATCAAGCCGGAGCCCGTGGTCGAAGCCGTTGAACAAGTTCAAACAGAAGGTCAACAGCCAGGACGGGTTGTTCTGCTCACGCCCCAAGGGAGGAAGTTAAACCAAGAACTGGTCGAAGAACTCGCCACCCAGCCGCGTTTGTTGCTGTTGTGTGGTCGCTATGAAGGATTTGATCAGCGTGTGACGGAATTGCTCGAGCCGCAAGAAGTCTCCGTTGGGGACTTTGTGCTCAATGGGGGCGAAGTCGCTGCGATGACCTTGATCGACACGGTCATTCGGCTTGTGCCGGGGGTGTTGGGAGATGAAAATAGCAGCCGATTCGATTCGTTTTCGGATGCCGTCTTCCAAGAAGAACGCCGACTGCTTGAGCATGCCCAGTACACTCGCCCACGCGAGTACCGCGGTTTGAATGTACCCGAAGTGCTGCTCAGCGGCGACCACCCAGCCATCGCCAAGTGGCGCGAACAAAACAGTATCGAGCGAACTCGTCAGCGCAGGCCCGATTTGCTCGACGAATAAGAACTGACACTTAAGTATTAGAAAAGAAAACACATGAGCCAAGAACTTCTCAAGAGCATCGAAGCCGAGAGTCTGCAGGCCAATCCGCCACAGTTTGACATCGGCGATACGGTCGACGTACACACCAAAATTCTGGAAGGCGAAAAAGAACGCATCCAGGTCTTTTCCGGCGTGGTGATTGCCCGCAACGGATCGGGTACGCGTGAAATGTTCACCGTTCGCCGCATCGTTTCTGGAGAAGGCGTCGAGCGGAAATTCCCGCTGCATTCGCCCCGCATTGCCAAAGTCGAGGTAAAACGTAGCGGCGTTGTTCGCCGTGCCAAGCTCTACTACCTCCGCGAGCGCACCGGCAAGGCCGTACGGCTCAAGGAACGTCGCGTCGAACGCACGAAATCTTAGGATGCATTCGTTCGTAACGAACACGTTAGCCGGGGTCACCAGACTTTGGACAGCGTGCCAGGACCTTGCCGAAGTTTGGCGAATCCGACTACGAACGTGGTTTCAGCCCCTGTCGCTCGGCGAGCGTGGGGAACGTGCTTCAGTACGATTTCTTCAGCGACTTGGATATAAAATCATTTCCACGCGTTATCGGCAGCGCTACGGTGAGGTTGATATCATTGCCGTTGATGGAAAGTCGGTCGTGTTCATCGAGGTGAAGACGCGCCGCGATGCCGCTTTGGGACGCCCGGCCGAGGCGGTCGACTCGGAGCGACAGGGCCGCCTGACTCGCGCGGCACTAGCGTTTCTCAAGTCGCATGGCCTGCTGGAGTATGCGAGCCGTTTCGATGTGGTTGAAGTCGTTTGGCCTGAGAGCGAAAAGCATCCGCGGATCACTCACCTGAAAGATGCGTTTCCCGCTGTTGGGCAGCGACAAGTTTACTACTAATCCAATTCAGGATGGAATCATGCCAGCACGCGCCGATGGACGAACCAGCGACAACGATCTGCGAACTTTTCAAATTGATCGCGACGTTCCCGGCGCGGCCCCCGGCCGTGTTTTGGTGCGTGCGGGGAAGACCAGTGTACTTTGCACCGCCAGTGTCGAAGAGAACGTGCCGCCTTGGCTGCTGGGTAAAGAAAAGGGGTGGGTCACTGCGGAGTACAACATGCTCCCCGGCAGCACTGCACCACGAAAGCGACGCGAAAGAGGGGGCAAAGTCGATGGCCGCACGTCGGAAATCCAACGGCTTATCGGCCGTAGCCTGAGGGCAATCGTCGATCTAAAATCCCTGGGCGAACGCATGATCACTGTCGATTGCGACGTCCTGGAAGCCGATGGCGGAACCCGCACCGCCAGCATCACCGGCGGGTTTATTGCGCTCGTCGAGGCGGTTCGCTCCATCCCCGAACTGGATCAGGCAGCGTGCTCACCCATTGTCGATACGATTGCCGCAGTCAGCGTGGGAGTCGTCGATGACACGGTACTGTTGGACTTAGACTACAGCGAAGACGTGAGAGCTGACGTGGATATGAACGTGGTTATGACTGGGCAAGGTCAGTTCGTTGAAGTGCAGGGGTCCGGCGAAGAGGCGACTTTTAGCCACTCGCAATTGCTGTCGCTCGTAGAGGTGGCGCAGCATGGCATCGGTGAGCTTAGCAAGCTACAGCGAGACACACTGGGCGAAGCGTGGCCTATGCCCTCTGCGTAAGACCCTCGCTCAAATCCCGCCACCACCACCGCCTCCAAGTCCGCCACCGCCGCCTCCGCCTGACTGCACCGAACCGGCGAAACTAAAGGTCTGCACGTTGCCGACACCCGTAAAGGAGGGCGAAGCCGAGATTCGCACGTAGCGTCGGTCCGAGGAGACGACGCCCGTCACTAGCATCTGCGTACCGGACGGCAAGACGGTAATAATCGGCTGAAAACCCACCGCACCGGCTCGACCAGCGAGTGCGAGTCGGTCGGCCAAGTTGCCACCCCGACCACCACGACGGATTGGGGTAATGCGCGGATCTGAACCATTGTTGATTTGTTGGGCCAGAACCGATTGGCTGATGGCTTGCTGCCGATTGACGGCAACCTGCAGTTTCTCCGCGGCTAGAGGCTGCTGGCGACGCCCTTGCTCGAGTTCGAACATGACCATCGCATCCGAATCGTCAGGAACCGAAATGCGCTGCTTTTCGTAGAGCTGCTGCTCAGTGCCGAAGTTCTTGTAAACTTCAATGGTCACCTTGCCAGCGACGACCTCGCCCCACACTTTGCGAACACGAACTCGGTAGGTGCCGGGGAAGGCTTCCGCAGCAGAGTATTGTTCGCTGTGGCCAGCGCTGCTCTGCTTATCGTAGCTCGAATAATCGTCGCCTAGCGATACGCCGCCCCCGGTCGTGCGAGGTTCATGCAGAGAACAGATCGAGCCACCCGGCTCTTCGACGACCAAGTCGACATCGGCGTCGCCCGACCAAGTTGCTTTCACGATGATGTCCCGCGCGAGTGCGAGTTCCAAGTCGTGATAGTAGCTGTCGTACTCAGTGGTCGCACCGGCTTTTTTCATCTCGTCGAGGACCGACTTGGCTACGCGTCGCGCGGTATCGGTGATCGCTTGCTGCGCTCTGGGCAGGTCGTTGGATAGCACACCTACCGTCGCCCAACGAATGCCCGCTTGGTCCTTCGCCCGCTGTGCGGCACGTAGTCCCAAGGCATAGGCCTCGTGGTGAAGCGGCGCCATTTTGGCGACCTGCCGATAAACCTCGACAGCCCGCGAATCGATGCCGAGATTCGACAGATACTGTGCGATGAGCATTAGCTCTTCGGGCGAATTGCTAAAGTCACAGGCCGACATGATGACGCGTTCAATCTCACTTTTTGGATGCCCTTCGAGTTCCATGGCAATGCCAAGCGACTCGTACATCCAGGCTTGGGGCTGGCCGTGTTGCAAGGCGGCTTGGATGAGCGTGACGACCTCGGCTGAGTTGCCCTGCTTCATCATCTGGCGGGCCAACTCGCGGACCTTGGCCGGATCGATGTTCTTCGTCGCAAAACGAGACTGCCAATCGGTTGTTTCGCCATCCGAGTCAGGTGCGTTCTTCGAGGTTGCAATCGCAGCTTCGTCGGCTTGGGATGAGTCCGCTTCGATGTCGTCGGCGACATTGAAGAAGCCGCCACCGCCACCGCCGCCACCGCCGCCGCCCAGGCCGCCGCCACCACCCCCAAGACCGCCACCGCCACCACCGCCGCCGCCAAGGCCACCACCACCGCCACCTTGGCCGCCACCACCGGCACCGCCGAGAAGTTGAGGTGTCGTGACAGGCAGAACCAAGTCAGCCACGGGGTAAACTTTGACCTTCAG
Organism: Bythopirellula sp.; assembly: GCA_965230685.1. Classification (GTDB taxonomy): domain Bacteria; phylum Planctomycetota; class Planctomycetia; order Pirellulales; family Lacipirellulaceae; genus Bythopirellula. Next base: position 3,649,095 of record CBDDLO010000002.1, on the reverse strand, counting down.
TGTTTCGTTGGCTTTCTCCTCGGTAGTGATTAGCAAGACCTCTTCGTCGATGACGTAGGTCAAGTCTTCTAGCCCCGGCTCTTTGAGCATGAGATTCAGCGCTGAGCGAAGCGAGACGTTTCGCAGCGAGATCGTGACTTCCGATTCGGGGCTGATGGCCAGTTCGTCCAATGCGGCATCATCGAACACGATGGGAATCTTGTATTCATCGGCAATTCCTTCGAGCACGATATTCAATTGCTCGCCACCATCGTAGTTCAGCGGGGTTCTCAAAGTCTCGCGCAACGCGGCTTGGATGCCTTCTTCCGCTTTACTTCGGGCGCTGAGGTCAACCGACTTCCAGCGTTCGCGGCGTTTGGTCAGCTCTTCCCAGACACTTGCCTCGGGGTAGATAATCGGCGGGTTGTCGGGGTTAGGTATGTGCGATAACTCGATTTGATACCAAGTGTCCCACGATGCCTGGTGACGCGCCGAGCGAGCGGCTTGCATCAGGTAATCATGCCGTTTGAATCGAGCCCAATGAGTAGCGACTCGCCCGGTGACTCCCCCTGGATCGATTTCTTCGACGATTTGCGCGACTTCCTCCGCTTCGATATAGCGGCGTTCATCGACCAGGGCATTGAAACGATCCATCAGTTGTTTTTCGCGCTCGATGCGACGCATCAAGCGTTCGTTGATCAGCTTCTGAGCGCGACTTGCGGCCAGTTCTTCCTCGCGCTGTCTGTCGAGTTCGTCCTTCAGCGATGCTTGGTAGGTCGCTTCTTTGAGTGCACTGCGTAGCTTGCTCACCAATTCAGCACGATGCCCGGCGTCGAGGTCGGCGACTCGCTGCACGCTTTCCAAGGAAAGCTTCAAGTCTTGAATCGCGATCTGGGGGTTGGTCGCCATCTGTGCTCGTGCGTCGATCAATGCGTTTTGAATTTCTTTGCGGAGCATGTCGATAAAGACGCGACGCTCCTGCTCAACCTGATCGAGAAAATCGCCATCTTCGACCACTTGATCCAGGAGTCCGCCTCCGACGGCAGGACCGGAAACGACCGGGGCACCCTCGTAAATCACCGTGCCCGGGGCCTGTTCGATGGCCTGTGTGGGTTGCACGAGTTGAATGTCGCCCTCAGCAGGAGCGGCGAAATCAGTCGGTGCAGGAAGCGGAGGAAGTTCTTCCGACACTGGCGTAGGCTGGACGACAATAGACTCGCCGCTCAGTTGATCGAAAGGGCCCGCTTGTTCTACGACGTGCTGCACAGTACGCGCTCGGGCGTTACCTGGATCGGCCTGTAACACAGCAGCCGAAATGCGACGGGCGGCTTCATGATCGCCCGCGGCCACGGCACGCTCGGCGAGTTGGGTAAGTTGATCCATGCGTGCGCCGACCAGCCGAGCCGTTTCGAGCAAACCGACCGAACCCAGTGTGGGCAAGGACAGACCGTCGTCGGCCTTGGCTGCCGTGATGATTTCGACCAAGAAGGCGTGATCTTCTTCGCTAGGTTCGGCTTGAGCCTGCCATGTCAGTTCATTGGGCCCGGTGACACCGCCAGTTTCTATGCTCACAGCCAGCGTTTCAGGAAGCGTATCTCGGGTCACACCGACGACAATGCTATCGCGATCGGAACGCAATGGCGGTAGCGCCGCGGGGAAGCTCTTGCCCAGTTCCGTGGCAAAATCGACTTGCTCGGGCCAGAGTACGGTCGCAGCAGACCAGGTTGCCAGTTGCTGGCCGGCCTTCTCGGCATTACGCATGTTTTCGGCTTGGGCTCGCGCGTCGCTGATCCCGGCGGCTTCGTCTTGCCACACCATTGGATTTTGCACGTAGAGGTTACCCCCCGTTTGATTGGCGAGTACGGCCAGCAAGTTGGTGTCTAACTTCGGACCCACCGCAAAGCTGGTCACACTCACGCGTGCTTTACGTAGTTTGTCGACGACCTTCGTCAGCGCAGGTGTGTCAAGCAGATTGGCGACACTGACTCCGTCGCCGATATAGATCACAGTGCGCTGCGCGGAACTGTTTTTTTCTAAACGATCGGTGGCGGCGGACAGTGCGCCCGCGAGATCTGTGGAGCCCAAGGGAATTTGATGTTCGAGTCGTTCGACTGCGGCGACCATCTCCAATCCGTCAGGCGCTGAGGGTGCGTCGGTCATCGGTTTCACACCGAGGTCGACGGCGAGCAACTCGATGCTGTCGGTGTCACGCAAGTTGTCGAGCAACGACTGCAGCGACTGCATCGCGGCGGCACGATACGCACCTTGTTGACTAGCAGAGGTATCGAACAGCACCACCACTGCACTTGAGTCGGCTTGCTGCTGAGCCACCTCGGGCATAAGACTCAACGCCCAGAAGGTTTGCCCCTCTTGCTGATAGGTGATCAACCGCGCCGGCTCGGCAGCGCTAGCGCTCGAGTTGAGGAAGAGTGAAGCTATCGCAAACACTGAAGTTGCAACGAGCCATCGTGTTGAAAACTGGAACTGGTAGTGACGCATTGAAGCGCTCCCATTTTGTGCTATCTGCGCGGCGGTCAGTTGTTCCGGAAAACCGACTACACCAGCGCAGGGAATGCCTTATCGCTGCCGCTGAAAAAGGAAATCACCGGTACCTTCATCTTAAGCTGAGTGGGGCGTGGCTGCCACAATAAAGTGGGCAGAACTGGTGAGTCAGGGGGTATATTTGGCCCCTTGAGCCCGCTCTTGAGGCGTCACAGGCGACAAAGCCGCTGCAAGCCGCAATTCTGGGACTTCATGCCGTTCTTAACTTGTGGTGAGGCAGTGGTTTGGGGAGAATTGTCCGCGAACAAGGCTGCGGTGCCTTGTTGGCAGGTTCAGCCTCGATTTTCTCGCCGACGGTGAACCCGAAGGGCGCGTGGCTGAGTCTGGGAGCTAACGGCTTGCAGAATGGTGCCCCCTTGACGAGGGTAGGGAAGCCCCGGGCCGCCCCAGAAGCGACGACAAAAAATCAACACGAGTGCTTGCGTTGAACATCTTCTTACTGCCAAAGCCGCACATGCTAGCTCAACAAGCTAGCCTCACCGTCGATGGCTGGATCGCAATCCTCGTCACCGTAGCCATTTTCGCTGCGATGCAGCGTCGCCGAACGGTCTCGGTCGATCTGCTGTTTTTGGGTGGGTTGGTGTTGGTGACGGTGGCAGGAGTGCTCACGCCCGAACAAGCTCTGGCAGGATTTTCCAACAAGGCGGTCGTGATGATTGCCGCGCTGTTTGCTGCGTCAGCCGGACTGCGTGTCACAGGGGCGCTCGATTGGATTGGAAACCGACTCCTGGGCAGCGCGACTACCGAACGCGGCGCGCTGGTTCGTTTAGCGGCGGCCATCGTGCCTGCTTCGGCATTCGTACTCAATACGCCACTTGTCGCGATGATGGCACCGGTTGTCGTAGATTGGTGCCGACAGCGTAGCATCTCGCCGTCGCGGCTGCTGATTCCGCTCAGTTATCTCACGATCATCGGCGGCGTGTGCACCCTGATCGGCACCAGCACCACATTGGTTATCAATGGTGAGTTGGCACGCATGGCTCGGCGAAGCGAGTTCGCCGAGATAGCCGAGCGAATTGGCGAGTTGTCTTTTTTTGAAACGACCTCGGTAGCCGTGCCGCTTGCGTTGTTGGGGGTGACTTACATGCTGCTGATCGCGCCCAAGCGGCTGCCAAATCGAACCGATCTGATAGAGCAATTCGACGAACATCGTCGCGACTATTTGGTCGAGATGCAGGTGCAACCCAGTTGCCCGTTGATCGGCAAGTCGGTTGAGAATGCGGGGTTGCGACATCTGCCGGGGCTATTTTTGATCGAAATCACTCGCGGCGAAGAAACCATCACGCCGGTGAGTCCCAACGATGTCATCAGGTCCAACGACCAACTGATTTTTACCGGCGTGGTCACAACCATTGCCGATTTGGAGCGCATCCCCGGTTTAGTCCCCGCGGTCGATACGTCGTTCGAAACTCGTCCCGCTGAACGCGTGCGCCGTGAATTAACCGAGGCAGTACTGTCGCGCACCTCTCCGTTGATTGGTCTGACCGTGCGCGACAGCAATTTCCGCAAACGCTATAACGCAGCGGTCGTGGCGGTGCACCGTAACGGCGAACGGCTCACGAACAAAGTCGGCAACGTCCGGCTCGAACCGGGCGACACGCTGCTGTTACAGACCCGCAACGAGTTTGTGGAATCGCACCGTAACAGCCGCGATTTCTACCTGGTAAGCCGCGTCGGCAAAACTGCCGCCCGGCGACACGATCGCGCAGTTTGGGCTGGATTCTTGTTTCTCGCATTGATCCTTTGGCTGACGGTGAGCAGCTTGTGGCCCGAACTGCTGGGCTGGGGAAATTTCACTTCCAAATCCACCGCCGCGATCGCGATTGTTTTGGCAATGATTGTCACCCGCTGTATCACCACAGCCGAAGCCCGCGCGTCGATCGATTTACAAGTGCTGCTCACCATCGGCGCAGCATTAGGAATCGGCGAAGCCTTGGATCAGAGCGGCGCAGCGACGTGGCTGGCTGAGTCGCTCGTCGATGGAACCGCTGCGCTGGGACTCGGTGCCGGTTGGATGCCTTACCTGCTACTCGCAATTATTTACCTCTTGTCGCAGCTGTTCACCGAGGCGGTCACCAATGTTGCTGTGGCATCGATCATGATCAAGATCGCTATTAGCGTGGCGGTCGTCGGTGGCTACGACCCGCGGCCCTTCATCATTGCCGTGACTCTGGCAGCGAGCCTCAGTTTCGTGACCCCCATCGGCTACCAAACCAACTTGATGGTACTGGGCCCAGGCGGCTACCAGCCGCGGGACTACTGGCGTGCGGGTTGGCCTTTGGCCTTGATCATGACAGCAGGAGCGCTGGTGCTGATACCGCTGCTGTGGCCCTTCAGCAGGTAAGAAGGTACGAGTGGCGGTTCGAGCCGATGCGTCGGCCTTGCCCGAGAACTTTTTTTTCGGCAGGATCGTAGAGACAAGCACCACCCCCAACCGAGTGATCCAAGGAGAATTATGCGATGAAACCTGCCTTATTTCTATGCGGAGCATCTGTGGCAGCAGGTGTAGCGATCGGCATGGCCTTGAATGGCAGTGAGTCTGGCTGGCAACCGAGTCGCGCCCAGGCTCAGCAGACGACGGTCGCCCCCCAGCAAATCCTTCAAGAGCCTGCCGTTTTACCTCTTCAGGTCGATCCCGCTCCCGCGCCAATGACCCCTGAGGAGCAAACCAATGTGTTGGTGTACCAAAACACCAACCCCAGCGTCGTGAACATCAACACCACCAGCATCCAACAAGCGCATGACTACTTCTTTATGCGCCAGTGGCAGGCTGAGGGCTCGGGCTCCGGTGCGGTACTTGACCGTCAGGGCCACATCATCACCAATTTCCATGTTGTCGAAGGGGCCGATCAAATCGAAGTCACACTCGCTTCTGGGAACTCGATCGAGGCAGCGTTTGTCGGCGGGGATAAGGAACACGATATCGCGGTGCTCAAGATTGAAGCGACGCCGGCCGAATTGCAACCGATCACCCTGGGAAGTTCTAGCAATCTACGCGTTGGGCAGCGCGTATACGCACTCGGTAATCCGTTCGGGTGGGACGGCACACTCACCACCGGGATCATCTCCAGCTTGAATCGCGATCTGCCTAGTCGTGTGCCGGGTCGGCCGATGAAATCGCTGATTCAGACCGATGCGGCTATGAACCCTGGCAACTCTGGTGGACCGCTACTCAACACGCAAGGACACATGATCGGCATGTGCGTTGCTATCGCCACGAAGACAGGACAAAACGCCGGCGTCGGTTTCGCCATTCCCATCGACCGCATTAAGCAGTTCGTGCCAGAGCTTCTTCAGAACGGTCGAATAGTGCGCGCGAACATCGGCATCGTTGAAGTCGTGGAGACCGAAGCGGGATTGGTAGTGCGGCGTCTGTCAGAGAGCGGTCCTGCCCAGGCAGCTGGCTTGCGGGGCTACCGCAAGATTGTCCAACGCAAACGCCAAGGTGGTGTGCTCTACGAAACAGTCACGATTGATCGCTCGCAAGCTGATCGCATTCTCGCCGTTGATGGTGAACCGATGCGGACCGGCGTTCGTTTTCGCGATAAGATCTTGGAGTATCAACCTGGTGACGTCGTGAGGCTTACGGTGCTACGAGATGGGCAAAAACTGGAAATTCCGATCACTCTCGCCGCAGACTAAGCCGGCTTCGCGATGGGAGCGCAAACTCCTTGATGCCTTGAACTTACGACATTCCCCCGCAATTTCTAATGAGGTACTTTGGGCGTGGTGACTTGCCACATTCCGAGAAGACACCCTTGAACGGGAAATCGATTTCTCGACAATCTTAAAGTACTTAACAGCTCACGTGGCTAGATGAGTTTGCTCTCCAAGCAAGCTCGAGTCACGAGTTGTGGTCCCCGCCTCAGTTTTTGCCCACCTGTATTTTCCCACCTAAGTATTTGTTACCTAGTTGCAGAAGTTTAGTCAGGGTGGCGTTTCGTTTGCCTCGCTCTGAGGCGTAGAAGCCCGCTACTAGAGGATTCTGCATTTGCCGGCTTGAAGCTCCAAGAAACGATTGCCTCGGCTTGTAGCCCGGGTTTCAGTTGCTGGAAATATCGTTTCTTGCAATCAAGTCACGAAAGGAGTTGTGAAGATGGTTCCGAATTTTGTTCTCACTGTGCTCGCCCTCACCACCGCTGTGTCGAGTCATTCCGTCGAGTGGCAAGCTGACTATGGCAAGGCCTTAGCAGCGACACGTTCGGACGATCGCCCGCTGTTGGTCGTCTTGGACGATCCCACCAGCCCCAAGACGGCAGTAGAAGACGAACAACTCGACACTGACGGCGAACAAGCCAAGCTGCTTGCTTCGTACCAACTTTGTCACGTCGATGCGAGCACTGCTTACGGGCGCAAGGTTGCCAAAGTCTTTAAGGCCGAGCGATTTCCCTTTACGGCGATTATCGACAAGTCGGGCACGGTCGTGTTGACCAAGAAGGAAGGCCAGTTGACAGATTCTGAGTGGAACGAGACACTCGCAGCCTACAAGCAGGGTGAACGCGCGAAACCGATCTACCATGCGACCGCGTATCGCGGTGAAGTGGTTAAGAACTACTCGACTCCTGATGGAACATTCGGCTATCCCGCCACTGGCACGTCGGTAGTGAGTCCGTCGTACTGCCCTTCGTGTCAGAAAAATTCGCAACGGAGCTTCTGAGTAGAGCCTTTGAACGGAGTCCAAATAGTTTGAACGGATGCGAGAGCGGTCTGGGAATCACCCAGACCGCTTTTTTTCGCTCACGTTACTATGTTGCCTTATCTAACGAGCCGTTACTAGCGAGCCATTACTAGCGAGACAGCCGAACCAACCCCGCGCTAATATCCAAATCGAGCGATTCGAACTCGCCTGCCTGGTAACGCTCCACCGCGATGGCACCCATCACGGCATTGTCGGTGCAGAGCCAGAGCGGCGGAATGTGCAGCTCATATTCGGCGTTTTCCGCGGCGGCTTGAATGACTTCACGAAAGCGTGTGTTTGCCGCGACGCCGCCGCCGATGCACAACCTTTGGTAACCCGTTTGCCGCATAGCGAGCAGAGATTTGTTTACCAGGCAGTCTACGACTGACTCCTGAAAACTTGCCGCCATATCGGCGATCAGCTGAGGGTCGAGATTGGCGTCCGTTCCCATGACGGGCCGACCGCTACCAAACAGCTCGTACCGAACGGCAGTCTTGAGTCCACTAAAACTGAAGTCGAGGCGAGTATCGTCTCCCACCAAGGGCCGTGGCAATCGATAACGTTTGCAATCTCCGCTCTCCGCTGCCTGCGCAATTGCCGGCCCACCAGGGTAGCCGAGACCCAACATACTGGCGACTTTGTCAAAGGCTTCACCTGCGGCGTCGTCGATCGTTCCGCCCAAGGGGGTGAAATCGAGCGGCGTCTCGCAGCGGTACAAATTGGAGTGCCCGCCGCTTACGATGAGTCCCACGCACGGAAAGACGTCCTTACCACTGGCGATGCGGCAGGCGTAGATGTGTGCCTGCAGGTGATCGATGGCAATTAACGGCAAGTCGTGCGCGAAGCACAGCGACTTCGCCGCCATGAGCCCAACCAACAGAGAACCCGACAAGCCCGGCTGGTTTGCAACCGCCACAGCATCGAGTTTGTCCAGTGTTGTCCCCGCTTGCTGCAGCACTTCGTCGATCACCGGCAGGATCCGCTCGACATGCGCTCGCGACGCAATTTCCGGAACCACTCCACCAAACCGGGTGTGTAACTCTTCCTGCGAGGCGACCACAGACCCAAGCACTTCCAGCTTGTCTGTTACCACCGCCGCAGCGGTTTCATCGCAGGTTGTTTCCAGAGTAAGAATTCTCGCCATGGCAACATTGTGGCACACAACATTGCCACAGAAAAGGCACAGACATCCGTTTCAATACTCCTGCCAAACACCTACGCCAATTTGTTGTTCGAACTCATCAAAAAACTCGAACTGCGAACTCTTGCCGTTGTAGTAGTGCAAACCTGTGCGTAAGACCCGCCCGGTACGTCCGCGCCACAGCCAACCGGCTTGAGCTGCCAGATTTCCGCCAAAATTCACTTCCTCGCGGAGGTGGCCGTTCACCGCGAAGAACGGCCTTCCGCGCGTGCCTGTGGCACCCGGCTGCGAATAGTCCACGCCGAATTGCAATTCCCACGGATCGGAACCTTCGTCGTCGTAAAACGCCCACCCTGTCTCGGCATACCACCGCCATGCGGGACGCGGATAGTATGAGGCACCGAACACCAACACATCGCGGCTGAAGTTGATCCGTGTAAATGTCGGATTTCGCACCAGAAACTCATCACCAACGTGCGAACTCAGATGATAGTAAGCCAGTTTCCAATGGACCTGATTGCGGGCGAAAATAAGCGGTACGCCGAACCGAAAATCAGTGGAGTCGAAATCCCAGTCTTCATCCAAGTTGAGTCGCAAGATGGCGGCTCCTTCAATTTGCAACTCCGTACCATTCCAGAGCCCCGCGGCATTGCGACTCGCATTGCGCAGAATTGCTGCACGTCCACCAAGCGAGACATCGAGCAGGGAAACATTGTTGCCATTCTCTCGAAACAGATTTGCCGAGGTGCGAGGTTCTTTCGCCCCTGCCCAATAGGAGTGCCAGATCACGTCGCCGGGAAGCACTTCAAGCCCGGCAGAGTTGCCGTCGAAGTTGGCTACCAAACCCGCTTGCGAGTCCGCCGTGTGCATGCCAATGATGGGATCCACTTCCGCGCAGTCACAGGCGTAAGACTCGCCGACGTACGCACCGCTAAGCACGTTGAGATCGGCATCCGTCAGAGCATCGATGGGTACACCCTCTCGCGGCATCTCGACCAGGTGTTGCGCGGCGAGTGTGTGCGGAGCGGGCGCCGCGAGCTCACGATACGGTTGCCAAACCGGCGCTCCGGCAGCACGCACCACCAGACCACAGGCAAGAAGCCATGCAGCCAGCGCGCCGAAAAGCAGCGTTGGAAGTCGAGCAGCTATCATGTTAGGGGCAATTCGTGAGAGGGAGACCGCAGAAGATTAGGCAAAAGCCGACGGGCTGCGAAGACCGGTCTAGGCATCTTGCAGAATCGACCATGCTAGCATTTCGGTCGACACGCCGGCCTGGCCCCCTAAAATGGCGGCTAGCCCCTACTCCCCTGCCTTCTACGCAGATGAGTCTATGAGACGAAGACGTCGTGCCCCGGCACTCCCAGAACCAATCGTTTACCTCGAAAGAGAGCAGTATGGTCCTCCTTGAACTGAGCCTTGTTCCCATGGGCGTTGGCGAGAGCGTCAGCACCCAGGTTGCCGAATGTGTGAACCTGATCGACCAAAGTGGACTCGCTTACGAACTCCACTCGATGGGCACAATCGTCGAGGGCGAACTGCCCGATGTGCTCGCGCTGATGCAACGCTGCATCGAGCAGATGGCCACCCACTCCGACCGCGTCACCTGCGCCGCCAAACTCGACTACCGCAGGGGCCAGTCAGGACGGCTAAAATCGAAAGTGGCGAGCGTCGAGCAGAAACTGAGGCGCGCGGTTTCCCAGTAAATGCTCACTTTCCCAGTAAATGATCAATTTTGATAGCGGATTCTACATTCACATGGGTGACTAAAAGCTGCCCGGCCCGAATCTCTAAAACTGCGCTCGCCCCGAATATTGCAGCGCGCCGTCAAACGCGCTTTTTTATTCCAATACCCTTGGGTTTTTGCGCGTCGCTCTTACCGCCGCGCTCTGACCCGCCAGGGCGCGAAGGAATTTGCGAGGCCCGAAACGCTTGGCATTTTGAGAATTTCTCGCGCGAACCGCTGTTTACCAATTTGTCAAAGACCCCGTTGCTCTCGCAATCAACCTGCCGTCACGAAAGCACGGGTCGAATATAGCAAGTCACTGCGCAAAGCCTAGCCGTCAGTTTTGGGCCACGACGAGTTCTTCGTCGTAGAGTGAGCGGCGCGGCGCTAGCCGCCGGTAAGGGTGAAAAACCGGTGGCTAGCGCCATTCCGCTCACAAGTGCAACCCAATGCTTTGCCGTGAAGCAGGCACTCCGCACTTGAAACCGTTTTGGCAATGGTTGTTGCGGGGGGGTAGAAAATGTTCCTGAGCGCGCATTAACGTCTATTTGAGTCCACTAGCGTGAATTAGCGGTTCAAAAAAAGTTGCAACCGCTAATGTGTGCTGAGGGTCGCTAATGGAAGGGCGTGGAAGATAAGAGGACAGCCCCCCCGGCTGCCCCTCACGACGTGGTTGCAGGCTTTACTACGATGACGCGTACGACGCTGGAACTGAGACGGCTTTGAAACAGTGGTTCTGTTTTCTGGCTGTTGATTTTTTGACAGGATCGACAGGATGAACGGGATCTGCTGTCTGTGAGTCAGAATTGGGCGATTTCCTGCAGCGCAGCAAATCACCGCTCACCAGCGCGTAAAAATCCTGTCGATTCTGCAAATCCTATCAGGGGGAAGGACCGGGACAACCAACTTCAGCGGCTTGCCTCTTAGCGCCTCAAGTCGCTTCTTGGACACAAGCTGGTGCGAGAGCAGCGTATTCACTGGGTGTGGCTGTCCCCGTTCTTGCCCGTTCTTGTGCCCGTTCTTGTGAGAATTAGTTGTCACCGCAGGAGCAAACAGTGAGTTATCAATCTCCGAATTGCGGCCAGGGTTTTCTACGGACAACTTCTATTCATTCGGGTTACATAGAATCAACTGATGAAATATCGCATCCCGTGATACTCCATCCCGTGCGTTTACGAATTCTATTAGCAATGTTCCTTGCGTTCTCTAATGTTGCGGAAGTCCCCAAGTAAACTACATGATCGTCTTGAGCATTGTCCAGAGGAGCTAAATGTAATCTAAAACTTGGCGCGACTATTTCACTTCCCCAGTCCACTTTGCGCACAACGATTTCATATTCTTGAGCCATTTCAATCTCGTCGCACTTACTTCTACAGATGCCTGTTTCTCTGACCGTAACTATATGATTGCCGGGTGCCATGCCCACGGAGGCAACGACGTGGGCATGCGGAATCACGTGGGGTCATCACTCCCATCGTCGCATCAAACTCCCCTCGGTCGGTTCATCGAAAGGCGTCAGTGGTGGCAGACTCGCCCTATCGATCGCCAGTGGCTCATCGGCTCCCGTCTGCCAACTGGCCGGGTGCCATGCCCACGGAGGCAACGACGTGGGCATGCGGAATCACGTGGAGTCATCACTCCCATCGTCGCATCAAACTCCCCTCGGTCGGTTCATCGAAGGGCGTCAGTGGTGGCAGACTCGCCCTATCGATCGCCAGTGGCTCATCGGCTCCCGTCTGCCAACTGGCCGGGTGCCATGCCCACGGAGGCAACGACGTGGGCATGCGGAATCACGTGGAGTCATCACTCCCATCGTCGCATCAAACTCCCCTCGGTCGGTTCATCGAAGGGCGTCAGTGGTGGCAGACTCGCCCTATCGATCGCCAGTGGCTCATCGGCTCCCGTCTGCCAACTGGCGGCGCTCGACCACGGCCAATCGATGGCACGTTCGACCAGTCCGCGCCGGAGCGGATTGTCGTGCACGTAAGCGATCTTCTCGTGAATGTCACGCAACGAACGCAAGTTGCGATCGTACCCGCCACCCCGCTGCCAGAAGCGATAAGATTCTTTCCCACAAGGCTGTCGATCGAGCAGCGTGGGCAGATATTCGGGCGCGTGTTGCTGCAGCCAGTTCAGTGCTTTCTTCGAAGTCGATTGTTTCACCGTGGAGAGGAGGTGCGATATTTTCGTCTTTCCCAACGGGAGCAGTACCAGATGGACGTGTTCCGGCATGACTACGTAGGCCCACAGGTCGAACATGCTTCTATCGCGGCCAAGTTGCAGTGCTGCAAGAAACCAACGTCGAGAGCGATCGCGGCCCAACAGGGGCAGACGTCGGTAGCAGGAAAACGTCAGGAAATGGGCGTCTCCCGGTTGGTCATAGCGACGGCATTTTTTGCGATGTGGCATTCCCTGATTCTGGTGGAAGTCAAGTGCGATTGCAATTAACTCCACCTGGATTCGCATGCCCACGTCGTTGCCTCCGTGAGCATGGCACCCGGCGCCGGAGCGGATTGTCGCGTGCAACGTGGGGACCGTGCAACGTGGCGTGCAACGTGGGGACAGCCAGCCGAACGAATACTTCCTACTTGCTGTAAGGCGTTTCCAAAGAAGCCGTTGCGAAATTAGAATGGAGACTCCATTGGTTGGCTGTCCCCGTTTTTTCCGTTTTTTCCGTGAAGTTAATACTCCCCTCAGCTAAGTTCGTCATTGTAGTAGATGCGAAACTTCCAACAGTTTGATGTGGCCTCGGGTCTCTTCCGTTTAGGATCGCCTGTGTGCCCAGCTGCTGATTGGCGGTGAAATCAGTATCAATATAATAGACAGCAGAGGCTGTGTCTCCTAACCAATCGCCAACTAAAGCACTATACGCAAACGGATTTAGCCAATCCCAGCCACTATCATTCCACCATTGGGCAAGGCCATGCGGGTCCTCATAGTAGGTTGGCATCCCACCAACGTAACTATAAAGGTTCATGCTGCCGCTTGAATAACCAATCGGATCCCGATTCACCCATCTCCCCAGATGCGAGGCATAGAACCGATTCCGATTCAACTGCAAGCCGGTCTCGGGGTCTCTCCGGCGTCCAGTATACAGTACAGATACTCGGCACCATCGAGAATAAACGTATCCCAATACGGAGAGTACACGGACCTTTCAACGACGGAATTGCCCTTCGGAGGTAGCGGTTACTGATCAAGGTTTTCTATTTTTTCGCAATAAGGTTTCGATCGCAACACCCACTAGCAACCCAGTGAATAAAGATAATAGCATTTGGGCTGCGCGATTGACCCCTGAGACTAAAATTGCACCGCTCAGTAATCCTGCCAGTAAAGGAGCATATACAACGACACCGAAATTTCGTACTAGTCCAAGGCAGGAAAAGCACAGAACAGCAACATATATGGCTATAGATCTTTGCTTTTCAAGTAAAAATCTATTTGGGTTTGCATTCTCGAAATGCGACCTCAGGCTGAGCAGTAAAAATAGCGCTGCCAACCCCATCAACAAGCACCAAAGGATCTTAATAGTTGATAGTTTTCTCATCGGCGAAATGCGAGTATCTCTATACTTTTCAAACCACCTTGATCCGCTCACTAGGGCTTGATAGTCGACCTAGGTGGCACAAAAGTTACTGGATTGTTTGGATTGGTCCAAAAGTCAATGTAGAATTGCTGTAACAGTTCCACGAACAACACGCCCTGATATTTGTTTTTGGCGCTGCCGCAGGAGGTGGGTTTGCGCTTAGCGGGGGCGTTTTCGTCGGGCCTGGGGATGGGTGCTGAGCCAGGCGTCGGGCAGCAGCGTGTCGAGCGCTGGCTTGTCTTCGCTGGCGAAGGTTTCCAGCAGGTCGCGTACATAGAGAAACGGCTCGACGTGATGCGCTTTCGCGCTGGCCATCACACTGTAAAGCACGGCCGCCGCCTCACCACCGTTGTCGCTGCCGAAGAACAGATAGTTTTTTCTGCCCAGGGCCAAAGGACGAATCATGCGCTCACTCAGGTTGTTATCAATCGCTAGCATGCCGTCCCTGCAGTAGCGCTTCAGCCCATCCCATCTGGGTAACACGTAACCAATCGCCTGCCCCAGCGGGCTCTTGGGCAACACAGCCGCTTTGATCTTTTCCAGCCACTGGTGAAACTCGGCCAGAATCGGCAACGACTCTTTCTGTCGTCGACGATAGCGCTCGCGCTGCCACTTGCGCATCACTTGCACGAGATCGCTGGTCTCGCTTACCGAACAGCGCCATTTGTCCAGCTCGCTCTCCACGGCATACAGCCGCGCAATGAAGGCCAATGCCGCATGCGACTCCTCCGGCTGAGTCGTGCGTGCTTCAAAAAACTTCCGCCGCGCATGCGCCCAGCAGAGCACTTGTTTTACTTTGCCACGGGCGTAGATTCCTTCGTAACCGCCGTAGGCGTCCGCTTGCAAATAGCCGGTAAAACCTTTCAGGAATTCCACCGGCCCATCTCGCTTGCGACTCGTTGTGTAGTCGTACACCGTGTACCGATGGCGCCAGTCGCCGCAGTAGACCCACAGCCGCGCCGTGCGCGTCTTTTCCAAGGCATCATCTCGCACCGGCATGGGCGTGTCGTCGGTGTGAATCACTTTGCTGGAGAGAACTCGCTGTTTCATCAACTGAACCAGGGGCCGGAGCATCTCGGCCGTCGCTTGCACCCAGCGGCATTGCGAGCTGCGCGAGAGTTCGACGCCACTGCGTGAAAAAATGTCTTCTAGCCGATACAGGGGCAAATGATCGTTGTACTTGCTCACTACGATCGCTGAGAGCAGCCCGGCACCCGCCATTCCCTTGGCAATCGGTTTTACCGCTGGCGGAGCGACTTGCACGTGTTCTTCGCAGTTGCGGCAGGCGTACTTGTGCCGCACATGTTGCAGGACGTAAATGACCGCTGGCTCGAAGTCGAGTTGCTCGCTCACCTCCGCGCCGATGCGCTGTCTTTCCTCGCCGCAGCAGGGACACGGTTTTTCTTCTGCAGACAGATCATGTTCAACCGTGCGCCTCTCCAGATGGTCGGGAAGCTCTTGTCGACCCCCACCGCCTCGGCGACGGTGCGATTTTACCGTCGTCTCGGGAACTTCCTGCTCTTTTGACGCTTCCGATGAATTGTCGAACAGCGTTCCCTGATGGGGATCGAAACGCTCAGCGCGCGGGCCGTACTTACTTCTGAGGAGTTGCTGCAGGTGATGCTCCAGTTTCTGCAGCTTCGTATTGAGCTCGTGGATCGTTGACGACTGCTGCGCAATGACCGCTTGCAACTGCTCGACTTCACCGGGCGATGTTGCGACGTCCGTGCTCATGACGTTCGGTTATACCTACCCAGCGCGCCGTGAAAAGACCAAGTGCAGAAAAAGTTTGCTCATGCGCTGCGCTGATAGCGCTTACGGAGTCGTGCGCTTCGCAAATCGATCCCGCCCAGGATGAGCGACAACTGCGTGGCGGTGAGCGGGACACTCTTGGCGTCTTCTGCCACTGGCGGCAACTGAAACGTGCCTGCCTCGAGCCGTTGGTACCAGATGCACAGCCCGTCCTCCTGCCACCAGAGGAGTTTCAAACGGTCGCCCCGACGATTCACAAACACAAACAGCCCGCCGTCGAGCACGTTTTTCTCGATGTGTTCGGTGACGATGCGACTCAGGCCGTCGAACCCTTTGCGCATGTCCGTCGGCTCGACGGCCAGGTAGATCGTTGTGCTGGGAGCGAGAGCAAGCATCACGACCGCTCCAGTGCCGAGAGGACCATGTTCAGCAGCGACGCCTCGCAACCGTGCGAGACTCGGACCGATACGTTCTCGGCCAAGGTAATCTCGATCGGCGCTGGGGCGACAGCGCTCAGCGCGATCGGCAGAAACGGCGACGCGTCGCGCTGACGACGATCAGTCGTTGGCTTGCCCACAGAACTCTGGCACTGCTCCTCACGACGCGCCAGCTCGCGGCGCCAGGCGTAAAACGACGACTCCTTCAAGTTCTCGTTGCGGCAGAACTCGCGAGCCGAGAGCCCGCTACTCGCCTGCCGAGCAATCCGCTCTCGCCAAGCCAATTCCAACGCTGCACTACGCTGCGGTCCCTTCGCCATCAGAATTCTCCAGGGTTCTATGAAGTACAAACCCTGAAGCTAACATACCAAGCAAGATGCGGTTGCTGGAACTGATACGAATTGCTCACGATTTGGCCCGATTATCCAGCCCCAGTTGTGCTCAAATATTAAGCCTCGGCTCTCCTGGTGCTCATAATCCCATCCCGGACATTCGGGGACATTCGGGGGACATTCGGGGACACCCATCCTTTGATCTCCAATTGTCATTTTTCCCTGAGAATCTGCTTGACACGATACTGTACGGGTGTATATTGCATGCCGCGATCTGGTAATCCTGGTGTGCGAGACTCCTATGGCTCGGTTGGCACGGTGTGAAATTGTCGATCCCCGCGAAGTGGCTGCTTACCACTGCGTCAATCGTTGTGTGCGGCGGTGCTTTTTGTGTGGCGACGACACTCACACTGGCCGCAATTACGACCATCGCAAAGCCTGGCTGGAGCAGCGGTTCGAGTTTCTTGCTGGCCAGTTCGGCGTCGACATCATCGGCTTCGCCATCATGAGCAACCATTTTCACCTGGTACTCCGCAGCCGGCCCGACGTGGTTGCCACGTGGAGCGACGACGAAGTGGCCCGGCGGTGGATGATGTTGTGCCCCAAGCGCAAGTCATCTGAGGGCCTACCCCTCGAACCAACGCGGGCTGAACTCGATACCATTGCCAACGACTCAGAGAGACTGGAAACCATTCGCCAGCGTCTGAGCGACATCAGCTGGCTGATGCGGATGGTGGCCGAGCCCGTGGCTCGTCAGGCAAACCAAGAAGACCAAGTCACCGGTCGATTTTGGGAAGGCCGCTACAAGTGCGTCCGCTTGTGCGACGAAGCAGCGCTGGTGGCTGCGTTGGCGTATGTCGACTTGAATCCCATTCGTGCAGGGCTGGCCACGACGCCCGAGCAAAGCAATTTCACCTCGGCCCAACGACGGATCGAATCGCAAACCAGCAGGCCACCCCAAACAAGCAGCCCATCCCAAACGAGCAGCCAATCCACCGACGATTGGCTCGCTCCCTTGCCGCTAGATAACACCGAGATCAGCCCGCAACCGCACGAGCACGGCCTACGCTGTAGCGACAAGGGGAGTCTGCCTATGTCCGTGGCCGAGTACCTCGAGCTGCTCGACTGGACCGGTCGGCAACTTGTGCCGGGCAAGCGCGGAAGCATTCCCCGTGAACTGCCACCGATCTTCGAGCGACTCGGCTTGTCGCCAACCCATTGGCTCCCGTTGGTGAGCCATTTCAGCGAGCACTTTCACCGCGTGGAGGGCCAGCCCCATTCGCCGGGCTGGCAGCGGTTCCGTCGGCAAGCAAGGCGCCACTTCCGCCCAGGGCGAAGCGAACTGCTGAGTTAGGCGCTGGCTAACCTCTTCAAGGCGTGTCCGCTGGAGTCAGCTGCGCGCCGCGACAAAAACGGGCGAAGAACGGGGACGGCCAACCCCGATGAGTACGCTGCTCTCGCACCAGCTCCTTTCCAAGAAGCGACTTCCGGCGCTAGGATACAAGCCGCTGAAGTTGGCTGTCCCCGTTCGTCCCCAAGAGGAGAGTATGGGTGGCCCCGTTTCCCGCCCCGTTTCCCGGCCCCGTTTCCCGTTTAGGAAAGTTCTTAGTTCTTCCAATTCCCTTATGAGCAACTATGGTAAATGGACGGTCATACCCTATTTGAATGTGAATCTGCATCGATTTGGTTGCCGGATGGCGCAAGAGAGATTCAGCCTTTTCCTAAGTTTGGTGCAGACTTTGGGGATGGCACGGTATTGGTTGATCTAGTATCGGATGAGTTCCTTTGGAATTCGTTTAAGCAATGCTACAGTGAGCCAGTTTATGGGGGCACCACTAGCAATCTTCAAGTGCTTCGCCAGGGCGAAGTACACTTGCAGTATGATGGAATTGAACTTGTATTCGAGCAGTGGCCTCATGATTCCGACAAGTACTTTTATTTCTGGAAAGTTCTTTTCGAGCAAGAGAAATCGAGAGTAGCGATTGAGATTAACGGACCTGGCCGATTCGCAGAGCACGAAGAAAGATGGCTGAAAGTTATCAAATCTTTTCGTTTCAAGTAGCACCGTTGGGAGACGCAAGTGTCTGAAAAAAATCGACAAGGTGACAAGTGGTTCCGCGCGGAAATCCAGGGTCACGAACCAGTCTCTGCAATCCTACTGCGGCACTCAGCGGAACCAACTGAAAACGATTGCGATGTAGACCGAGCTGGGACCGAGCTGGGGACAGCCATCCGAACCAATTCGCTCTACTTGGCGGAAGGTAGCAACGGAAACAACGGGGCCAGCCAACGGAGTCACCCTACGGGCAAGAATGGGACAGGCAACTTCAGCGGCTTGCCCCCTGCTACGCGTGCCTAGCCCACGATGGCCTGACGTTCACAATGCAGGGCATTGAGGCGAGTTGAGCGAGGTGTTATCTTGCAGATTATTCGTTGAAGACTTCGTTAGAAAACCCTGACTGTTTACGCGGCCCAACCCATGAGCACCATCGATCACAACGCAGCCCTCGGCCGCGTTGCCAGCGGCATCTACATTCTCACAGTGGGGCAAGGGGACCGAGCCACGGGCATGTTGGCCAGTTGGGTGATGCAAGCCGGCTTCGAGCCGTCGATGGTTTCGGTCGCGGTCAAATCGGGGCGCTATGTCGAAGAGTGGCTCACCGCGGGCGAGCCGTTCACTCTCAATATCGTTGCGGAAAAGCAGTTCGATCTGCTCAAGCATTTTGGTAGCGGATTCGACATCGGCGAGCCTGCGTTCGAAGGAATAGAATTCACGGAGGACTCCCGAGGCGTGCCGATACTATCGCAGTGCCTAGGCCACTTGGAATGTGAGCCAACTACGCACGCCGACTCGGGTGACCATCGTATTTTTCTCGCGAAGGTCATCGGCGGCGATCTCCACAGCGACGCACCACCGATGACCCACATCCGCAAGAGTGGGGCGAACTACTAGTCGCAAGTTCAACGGTCGCATGACGTCCGCGGGGGGCGACCAGTTCCGTGCATTGCCACTGTTGCGCCCAATACCAGCAGCAACACCGCGCTTGGTTCGGGCACGGGGAGTATCGCGCCGCCGATTTCTCCGGAGGAGACCAGGTTGGTATGGACCATAACTGCCAACTTTCCTGCGAAGAGCAAGTCGAGGATTTCGGGGTCGGCGATCGACTGTGAGGGAGCCGGCGAGAGCGTGTTGGCATCGCTGGGATCCCACACGCCCGTAATACGTTCTTCATCGGCAAAGACTTGTAAGTCGGCGTCGTCGACGCGTGGCATTCCCAGAACATTCAGTACGTGTCGAGTGCCCGCCGTTGAACCAGGCAACTTGCCGCCCAATCCGTCGCCACAGAGGGAAGCGTTGGCGCAGGCGGTCGTGTCATGAAAATGGAGTGCCGTGATGTCGTCCAGTAGGTTCTCTCCATCGCTGGGCGCCACGTCGAGACCAGCGAAAGCAACCTCGTAAGTGAGGCGCGTCGCCGCTGGGTCCGACGGGTCGTATTCAAGCACAAAGTCAGCAGTCCCCGTTGCGGTCGACTGACTATGGTCGGGGTCGGTCTGGGGCTGCACGAAGTCTGCGCTGAGCGCCGCGCGGAAGCGTGTGGTTGCGGCGTGCGTTGCTGTCACTGTTGTGGCGACGAGCAGAACGATCAAAGATGGGATTGCGTTTCTCACGGTAGGAACTCCTCATGAAGGTGAAAAAAATGCCGTAGGGTTTGCTTGCTGACCTGCTGTTTTGTCGAATTAATACTGTGACGGAGGAAAAACGAATTAGCTCTGCGAAAGGCGGCTCCTATGAATGCTCACGACGTTGTCATGAACAGACGCGGACCAATCTCCTTGAAAATGAGGTGAGATGTGCTGCAATGACCGCCACTCCAAGCAACCAGATACTCGTTGGTTCGGGCACGAAAGTAGCTAGCGAATTGCTGAGCTGAGGAGTGAGCTGTCGTTGCCACGCGAGGAGATCGCTGCCGTCGGTTTTGCCGTCGCCCGTGGCGTCGCCATGTACCAGCGCGGCTCCGTGCGAGATCGCCCAGCCGCCTTGCCAAATCGCCAAATCTGCTTCGTCCACAACCGTGTTACGATCAAAATCGGCAGTGGGCAGCGGGCTGATCTTATCGATCAGCGCGGCGGTGCCTGTTACCACTTCATTAGGACCCATCGTCCCAGCAGGGTCGTAGATCAATGGCACGAGAAATGGCTCGCTGGAAACGAACCCCGGCGCGGCGATCTGCAACACCACGCCATAAATACCAATTTCTGGAGTGCTTGAAGCGAGCGCGTAATCGCCATGCGCATCCCACCCCCCGAAACGGTCAGGGCGATATTCTCCCCAACGCATACCCAATTGGTAACCCGTTGCGGCGGTGATCGAGTAAGTTTCCACGGGCGATTGTCCTTCGCGCTCTGGCCAATCTATCGTTAGATTTTCATCGGTGTTGGTCACTTCGGTTCCATTCCAAAAGAGCAACTCTTGCACCACGTTGAGATAGAGAGATTCCTGCTCAGGAAATCCATTGACCGTGCTGTTAATGCCGATGCCGGGATCTGAAGTGAAAATGTCCGAGCCTTCGCTCGATTCCAAATTGCCTGCCAGATACCCATCGAAGACCGCAAGTTGATTGGTCGCGTTGTAGACACGCACGTTGATTGATCCGTCGTGGCCCGCGACGTGTTTGGCGCACGAGAACAACAAAAGCAAGAGGCAGGGCAACCGCAGGAAACTTGTAAATAGAGTGTTCATTCGGGAATTCTCGCGAGGTTGGGGAGTGCGAAATTGTGGCCGTCAGCGACCCATTGGGCGATGGTGTCTTCGGGAATGGTGCGCACGTGGCCATCCGCAAAAAGGTAGTTGGCCGTAGGTCCGTAGTGGCGGTCGGGTTGGATCTCTCGCACGAGCTTCGCCCAACTCCGCCCTTTTCTGAGGCTCTTACGAGAGAACCAATCGCTGGGATGCGCGTGGTCGAAGTGCACGGAAACTTGATCGTCTCGCTCCGCGGCTTCGAACACGACCAGCGTTTGGGAAGTCGAAGCAAGATCGTCGATCCGTTCGACCGACGCGAGATCGCCATCCATGTCGTACACTTGCCGCACCAAATACTCGTTGAGCACGAAGCTCGAGCCGTCGTTTGCCAAACGCTCGGCGCGCAGCTCGTCCTCGGGGCAGATTCGCATTTCGTCGACGTTTTCGAGGTAGGGCGACAGTGTGAACACCCACGACCTGCCGGCTCCCGCATGTGAAGTACGCGGAAAGTGGCCGTCGTTGTTGTTCGTGAACTGCGCCATCGCCAACCCCAGCTGACGAAGGTGGTTTTGGCAGAGGGTCCGACGTGCCGCGGAGCGTGCTTGTTGCACCGCGGGTAGCAGCAGCGCAATAAGCACTCCAAGAATCGTCAGCACCACCAGCAACTCAACCAGCGTCAGCGCAGAGTGTCTGCGCATGATTCCAGTCCTGTGACTAGGTTAACGGTTACCAGGTTGGTGACCGTAAGCAGTGAGAAATTGCCTAGACAGACTGCTGCGGTGGCGGCGTGTCGGGACCGGCGAGCGAACGCGGAGCAAACAAGTCGTTGCCCAGCGCGATGGCACCCGAAGGAGCGGAAAAAAACGCAGGGACGAGTGGCCAGTTGAGAACCGATGGCGGCAGCAGGGAAAACGATGCAGCATGCCCCCGGCAGTTTAGCACCTCAAAAGAAATGACCGTCCTGCTGCGAGTGCCTGGCTTGGAGAGCGACTTTGTCTTTTGACAAACCTGCCCACTTGCACAGCCAATGGGACGTGCATGCGCGGAGCAGCATGTCTTGGCAACATTTTTTTGGACATCTTTTTTGCAGCAAGCAGGGCGTTCTACTGCCGCCAGCACATAGGCCGGAGGCGCGACCCCATTGTCACGCGCCCACGCCAATTTCTCTTGAAGCGAGTGACAGCAGCAATTTCGCCAGCAGTATTCAGCATCCTTGCAGCCGCAGGGACTGTTCATGCAGGGATAGGGAACGGCCGTCTCTTTCTCAACACTCGCTGGCAGCGGAAACCCCACGGAACAAGCGATTAACGCGGCGATTGTCGCCCACGAGAGAGCTTGCCTCAGGCCAGAACGGAGGTGGTTTTTGGAGAGCTGGAACACGACGGCTGAGGCGTTGGTGGGGCTGTACGGGTACTAACGAATGTAGGTGTCACCTCGTCGTGGGTCAATCGGGCAATACGCGAGTCCTGGCCCAGCTCCCACCGAAAACGACAACAATTGGGAGTCCGCTGATATAATGAAGCCTGACTCCCCGTGTCCGCCAATCTCGATGGACTCCCGCCTGCCCACGTGTCACGTTTCATTATTTTGATGAGTTACATCGATGATTCAGCAACTCCTTCGTAAGTTTCGACGCTCACGACCCGCTTCCACTTTCACGAAGCATCGTAAGTTCACCCACGAACGGCTTGAACCGCGGATGATGATGACCATCAACCCGACGGGCGCAGAGTTCTTGGTGAGCGAAAACATGCGCGGTTTCCAGGGCTTCGATGCCAACGTCTCGTCGGTTGCCGTGAGCGAGGCCTTTGGCACGGTTGCCGTTTACGAAGGCCTGGGTGCGGGAAGGCGCGAAAGCATTTTCATACGGAGATTCGACGGCAGTGGCATGCCGCTCAACGACGCGGAGCGTGCCAGCACCACGGTTCGCGGCGAACGCACGGGCGCAGAAGTAGCTGCCAATGCGGCTGGTAATACGGTTGTGGTTTGGCAGGGGCGCGGCTCCGGCGATCTCGATGGCATCTTCTTGCAGCGTTTCAACGCAGATGGCAGTTCGGTCGGGGTTGAGCAACTCGTGAACGAAACAATTGGCGGAACGCAAAAAGATCCTGCCGTCGCTATGGCGGCAGATGGCAGCTTTGTCATCGTGTGGACTGGGCCTAGCAGCGACGATGCGTCGGGCATCTACGCGCGACGATTTGCCGCGGATGGCACTCCGCTTGGGGGCGAGCAGCTGGTCAATACGACCACGACGAATCACCAAACCGAACCCGATGTGGCAATGAATAGCAGCGGGGACTATGTCGTCACCTGGAGCAGCTTGGATCAGGACGGCAGCGACGTGGGGGTTTACGCCCAGCGGTTCGACACGGAAGGAGCACGGCAAGGCGACGAGTTCCAAGTCAATACGACCACAGCGCTCAGTCAGCGCGAGTCATCTGTAGCCATGCAAGACGACGGCACGTTCATGGTCGTCTGGAGCAGCTTCGAGCAAGATGGCGATAGTTGGTCCATCGCCGCGCAGCGTTTTAGCGCTTTAGGCGTCGCGGTCGGCGACGAGTTGATCGTCAACACGTCCACCGTCGGGCATCAACGATACGCGCAAATTGCCGGTGCGGGAGATCAGTACCTTGTCACCTGGCAGTCAGGCGTGGCGGACGGCAGCGGCTGGGAAGTCATGATGCAAGAGTTCGACGCCAGCGGCGGGCGGGTCCGTGGTGAGCTACCGGTGAATACACTGAATGCAGGCGTCAACTCGGGGCACCAAGAACACCCGGCTGCGGCGCTCGACGCGAGTGGCAGCGGGGCAATTGTGTGGAAAGGCTTCGGCGGACAAGATCGCAAGGGAGTGTATGGGCAACGTTTCCAAGACGACGGTCCAGCGGAACCCAATGTCACTCCTGATCTGGCAACTATCGACGATCAAACGATCGCGCCAGGAACGGAGCTAACCGTGACCGTCACCGCGACCGATCCCAACGCGGGGGACATTTTGACCTACCAACTCGACCCGACCAACTCCCCCGCTGGCGCGACGATCGAGAAACTTACCAACAACACGGCTCGTATCCGCTGGACCCCTGCGGCGGCCGATGAAAACTCGGTCGTGAACTTCCGCGTGCTGGTCACCGACGATGGTGAGCCTCCCCTAGCCGATGCGGAAGAATTCCAGGTGACCGTGACCGACGGTGCAGTGTTGATCGACCTCAACGGCGCCGATGAGGCCGGCACGAACACCGAGACTTCGTTCCTCGTGGACGGAGATCCTGTTGCCCTGACAGACGAGGACCTGTTAATCAGCGGCGCGACCGGCGGCACTATCAGCGAAGCGACCGCACAGCTCGACACCATTCGCAACGCGGGCGAAGAATTTTTAGAAGTTGATACTACGGGCACGAACATCGTCTCGTCATTCAACCAGAACTTGCGAACACTCACTTTATCAGGCGAGGATACGCAGGAAAACTATCAACAAGTGCTGCGCACGTTGACCTACCAAAACATCTCGCCCAACGCGCGTCTCACTCGCACCGTGGAGATCAAAGTCAACGACGGCACAAGGGATAGCGCCATCGCAACCGCAGAAATTGCCATTGGCAATCCCGACCTGGTCGGCTTCGCTCAGGCCCTAGCCGAATCGGGGACGACCTTCTTCGGCGCTGCTTGGTGCCCTGCGTGCACGGCTCAGAAAGAGTTGTTCGAAGATGGCGGGCAGTTCCTCCCATTTGTCGAAGTCACGAATCCCGACCGCTCGCGAAATACGGTAGGCGATCAATTTGGTATCGACCGCTACCCTACCTGGGTCTTCCCCGACTCAACCCGGCTTGAGGGAGAACAATCTCTGGAGACACTCTCGGAGCGTTCCGGCGTGGCGATACCTGTCTCTGACAACCCGTTTGTTGCGCCCATCACCGTAGAGACTCTCGTGATTGGCTCGCCACTACATATTAGCCTCGATGGTTATGATCCTAATGGTGGACCGCTGTCCTATTCTGCCTCGACCAACAACGCAGGCGTTACGGCCGAGATCGTCACCGGAGCCGCGGGCAATCCGAATCGGTCGGCGCGCATCAATGTCGAGGGCTTTGGCGACCTGGTCTTTGAGCTATTCGAGGAGCGCGCCTCACGGCCCACGCAGCGGTTCATCGAGCTAGCCAACGACGACTTTTACAACGGTCTTTCGTTCCATCGCGTAGTCAATGATTTCGTGATACAGGGTGGGGATCCGAACGGTAATGGCACTGGTGGCTCGACTCTCGGTGACTTCGATGATCAGTTCCATGTCGACCTACAGCACAATCGATCTGGAATGTTGTCCTATGCTAAAGGTGGCGACGATACGAACGACTCCCAGTTCTTTGTCACCGAGGGTGACTCCACAGACTTACGCAACCTAGATTTCAATCATTCGATTTTTGGAGTCCTCGTCGAAGGCGAAGCGAACCGGGCGGCAATTAGCGACACTGCGTTGAACGGCTCTTCTCCCGTATTCGATGTGATAATGGAAGACGTGGAGATATTCCAAGACGACGAAAACGCCGTCTTGCTTCTCAGGGCTGCCGAGGGGACTACGGGGGAGGTGGAAGTGACGGTCACTGTCTCTGACCAACAGGGCAACACCTTTGACAGAGTATTTTCGGTCACAGTAGAACAGGATCGGGACGACTTTGTCGAAACCCTGCCGAACAACACGACCAGAATGCCCTTCAATGGCCGCCCGTTCTTGGGTGACATTGCCCCGGTGTCAATTGCCAGGGGGACCTCAGCCGAGATTCAGCTTACGGCAACTGATGTTGAAGGAGATGCGTTCGTATTTTCTGCGGTCTCTCAGGGGACGGTCGCTTACACGTTCGACGTGAGTGACTCCGGCTTGCTCACCGTCACCCCGCCAACAGATTTTGAGGGCACGCTGGAGATCCAAGCTCTTGTGAGACGGGTGACTCCCGACAATGGTTCTGATCTCGATTCGCAATTGATCAGCATTGAGGTGACCCCGATCTAAGGAAGCGGTGAGCCAACCCAGCCACCCTGGACCCCCCATTTTATTGTGTGGCGTTTCTTGTCTGCTGCTTCGCATTTCTGACGAAACAATTTCAGCCAACAAACTTAACCTATTCGTTGCATCTTGCGGAACCAACCGCTAGAATGCCGCCTATCTCAAAGGCGATGCCGTCTCAAGGAAGTCGACCAAGGGTATTTAGTCACCCCAATCCGTGCGATTTGCCTGAGTTCTCGGCCTCTCAATAGTAGCCACGTTTGCAACTCGAAACTGGCGACGAGATTTTTTGGAGGGGATTCTGTTCAGCAGTACCCCGCTACCGGTACATCATCCCATTTATCAACGAGCAGGCCATGTTCCGCAAAATTCGATCACTTCTCACCACGACTCGTCGCGCGCAGCTCTTCCCCCAAGGCCGTCGTTTGCGGTACGAAACCATGGAAGGCCGTCTGGTGCTGAGCGCGTCGGGCTTTGCCGGTAACGAATGTGCACCCGAGCTCGATGATGTGGCATTGGATGCGATCGTGCCGAATCAGACGCAGTCGCTACCTGCGGAGACGCAAATCGCTTTTCAAATCAGCCCGTCCAGCGTAGTGAGCGATGCAGGGGTGGGCGCTTCGGCCGTGGAGGATATCACCCTCATACTGGACCCCGACTTAGGCACGCGAATCACCGGTGCTTCGCCCGATGGTGCCACTTTGAGCTTCAACGATCAGGGCACGACTGACACAGCCGACGACACGTACGACTTCTCTTGGACGCCAACGGCTTCGCAGACGGGCATGTTCCGCTTATTCATAATCGCAACCGACGATGGCGGCTCGGAAGGTGTCCCGCTGTCGGACGCGTACTCGTTTGATCTGAATATCGATGTTAGCAGTCAGCCGGTCGTCGACCTCAATGGCCTCGACGACGAGGGCATCGACTTTGGCCCGGTGGACTTCACCGAGGCGGACAACAGCACTCCCGTCAGCATTGTTGACACCGACTTGGTCGTGTCCGACAGCAGCGGCATGCTCTCGTCGGCGACGATCGCAATCGACAGTACGCAGGCAGATGGCTTGGAAACTCTCGCGGTGACCCCTTCCGCGGGACTCGTTGTCGATGATTCGACCCCGGGCGTGCTAATCATCTCGGTCGATGGTGGTGGGCTCGCTGACAGTTCGCTATTCCAAGAAACATTGCGGACGCTGACTTACAATAACACGTCGGACGATCCCTTGGAAACGCGTACGATCAACGTCGTTGTGAACGATGGTGCCGAGGACAGCCAAACGGCGACCACGACGGTCAACATCACTCGCTCCAACGACAGTCCTGACTTGATGGAAATCACCAATCTGCCCAACGCAGTGGTCGGACAGGAATATGTGCTCGACCTCGTCGCTTCCGATCCAGACACGGGGGACTTGTTAGTCTTCAGAATCACCAACGGCCCTGGTGGCGCGGTGATTTCTCCCAATGGATTGTCCGACGACAGCTCGGACAACACGATTCAAGTTTCGCCAGATGGCGATGGCCTGTATCGTGCACAGATCCGTTGGACTCCTACCGCTGAACAAGCTGCGTCGAGTCCAGGCGTGTTTGTAGTCACCGCAACCGATAACGGTGGAGGTTCCGATGTGGAAGTGTACTCGATCGGCATTGATACGGTGAACCAGGCGCCTGTTGCCAACGACGATCCGTTTTCCGTCGGTGAAGACGATGGAGATACCGTGGTGGGCGACGTCCTGGCGAATGACACCGACGTCGACAACGACACCTTCGTCGTCAACTCAGTGACAGCCGGGGGATCCTCCATCACGGTTGGCCAAGCGATTACCTTGCCCAGTGGCGCGGTATTGCAAGTAGCCGCCAACGGGCAGGTGAATTACAACCCGAGCGGACAGTTCGAAGGACTGGGTGCCAACGAGACCGCCACCGAAACCTTCGAGTACACGGTCATCGACTCGGAGAGCAACGAAAGCACCGCGGCGACGGTGACCATCACCATCAACGGTGCGAACGATGCGCCCACGGCGACCACAACAGTCCCCGTCTTCCGCATTAGCGAAGCAGCCGGCGAGACGGTGCTGGATCTGGCGACCCTGCTTACTGCCGTTTCCGACCTCGATAGCAACGACACACTTTCGGTCGTCGAAGCTCCGACCGATCCGGCTCAGGGTGGCACGTTTGCTTTGAACGGCGATCTGACGTTTAATCCAGATGGCGACTATACAGTGGTAGGGGGAGCTGAGCCGACGATCGACTTCATGGTCACCATCGAAGACAGTGCCGGCGAGCAAGTCACCGTGCCTGCGCAGCTGATCATCGAGGACAACGTGCCACCCACTGCGGTCAACGACCCCAACTTCATTGTGGATGAAGATCTTCTGCTCACACAGACTTCTCGAACCTTGGGCGTATTGGCTAACGACACCGACGACTCCGGGGTCGCCGGGTTAAGTGTTGCGGAGGTCAACGGCGATGCGGCAAACATCGCTAATACGATTCCGCTGACGGACACTGGCGGCCGCATGGGCGAGTTGACCGTTAGCAGCAATGGCACGTTTAGTTTTGACCCTCGCGGAAACTTTAACACCCTCGCCGCGGGAACCACGTCTGAAGTAACATTCACCTATCGCGCCACCGATGGTGCGGAGCTAAGCAACGAAGCCACCGTTACCATTACCATCAACGGCGTGAACGAAGATCCCGTGGCCAACGATGTCACCGGCGCTGCAGTCGAAAACGGCACGGATGTCGACATCAACTTCGATGGTTCAGACGTCGACGAAGGCGAAACGGCAACGCTGGTCTACACGATTACCTCCCAGCCGAGCGAAGGTACAGTAACGAATAACGACGATGGTTCGTTCAACTTTGACCCCGCGGATGATTTCCAAGACCTCGCCGAAGGGGTCACGCGCGATGTCACATTCAACTACACAGCCACCGACGCACGCTCGGCAGTTAGCGACGAAGCGATGGCGACAATCACCGTGACCGGTGTCAACAGCGCGCCGGCGATCGACATCAGCGACGCCACTGGCATTCCTAGCGTGCTGCCATCGGGGGCCTTTGATTCTGCCGGGCGAGTGATCGTGAACCTCGATCTTTCCTCCAGCGATCCCGATGTGAGCGGTCTCAACGATGTCGATATTCAGTCGTTCACGAGTGACCCCGAGGGCGACGCAGTTACGCTATCCGAAGATCTCACGACAGGGACAGCGTTTGGTGCGAATGCTCCCACGCTGAGCGGTAGCGGTGTCCTCAGTTGGACCCCCACGACAGACGACATCGGCACAGGATACATCGTTCGTATCTTAGGCGACGATGTGCCCAGCAGCGGTACAGCCGAAGCCTTGAGCCCCATCGACATCGAACTCAATGTGATCGACAGTCTGCGTGTGCAATCCGTTTCCGAGAGCATTGATGTGTCGCTCGCCGACAGCGAGATCACGATTTTGTTCCAGCGAGCGCTAGGAGCTTCAGCTCTGACCAACACCAACTACCAACTCGAAGCCGTCGACGGTAGCTTTGCAGGGAACACCCTGACGGCCCTTACAGTGACCGCGGATGGCACGAATGGGGTGACACTGAGCTTCAGCGATACCGGAATCGGCGAATTCGCAGATGCCCTCGCGGGGGGCACCAAAGTGAAGCTCTTGCTCGACTCGGCGATCACCGATGTTGATGGCAATAGCGTTGCTCAGGACGAAGAGTTCGAAATCGATCTGTTGAACGGCGCGTCGTAGCTATCGATGCTAGCGTATAACACATCAGCAACTGGATTTTGGCAACCTTTTGTTCAACTTTGACGATCGGGTCGTCGATGATGGTGGAGACGACTGCGGTAGAGCATCGCAGGTCCGTCAGCAGGGGGGCGCACTAGACAGCGTTGTTGCATAAGCAGCGACCAAAGGTGTGCCAAAGTGGGCTTATCAATTACTGCCGTGTTATTCGCCGCGCGCAGATGCCGCGTGCTGACTTTCTTGTTGCTGTTTACGTTCTGCGCCGCCACGCTGGCAATGCCAGCTTCGGCCGAAACCGAACAGTTCGGCCCTCGCGCGGGCTCTAATTTCTCTGAGACCCTCAACCGCTACGGGCGCATTTCGAAGCGACCCTATCGACGTCGGCAACCCACTCCCAAGGTGGCTGCCAAGCGTGCGTCGCGACCGCCAGCGGAGAAGTTCGACTATCGGTTCGATGCAGATAAATCGCGGGCAGACGCCGAGCCCGCATTATTCAGTGAGGCAAACTATCGCCAAGCGGAGAGTTCGGTAGCAGAAGCAAACCACGAGGACCACAACATCGAGCCCGTGGGCTATTGCGATTGCGGTCCTGATTGTCACTGTGGAGCTGGGCTGGAGCCGGGCTGCGGGTGCGATGATTACTTTGAGCCTGGCTGCAGCTGCGATGCCGAAGGATGCTACGAGCCCAGCTGCAGTTGCGACGGCTACGGCTGTAATTCTTGCGGCCTGGGTTATGGGTCGGGTGGCCTGCTCAATAGGGGCTTCGGCGGAATGAGCTGCAGTGCAGGCTTTGAATGGAGCTTCGTCAAGCCGCGGTTCTCGCACAATGTCGCTTTCACGACGATGGATGGCGACGCTGTGAATAACAGCAATTTCACGGAGAACGAGTTTGACTACGATCTGGAACTCACGCCGCGGGTTTGGATCGAAGCGATGTCTGGCGACAACTGGGGATGGCGAGTGAGCTATTGGCAGTTCGATGGTGCGCCGGGGGTGGCTTCAGCACAACCCGACGCAGATGGCTTTGGCGAAATAACCCATCCGACTTTTGGGGACGTGGATATCTCCTCCATCATTCCGACCGATACCTTCACTGCCAGCAGCAGCTTAGATGCGTATACCATCGATGTGGAAGCACTTAAACACGCACGCGTGTGCGGTTGGCATTTGGGGGTCGGTGGCGGCGTGCGGTACGCCTCTGCAGACCAAACCTACTCGGCTCGTCTGCGAGATGTGAACAATGCACTCCTGGGCCAAATCGACTTTGCTCACGCGATCGAAGGCGTAGGTCCAACCATGTCTCTTTCTGCCCGACGGCCGCTAGCGCGCAGTGTCAAACTAGTTTGCGCAGCACGAGGCTCCTTGCTTTTTGGTGATGGAAGTTCGCGGCTCTTCGCGGACGAAAATGCCAACGTGGCTGACGATTTCATCACGACGCGTACCACCAACCGCGAAGACTTGCTTTCGATTGGCGAGGCTCGAGTGGGTTTGGAATGGATGAGCCCACGAAAACGGAGTAGCAGCTGGCAATGGTTGATCTCGGGGGCCATGGAAGGTCAATACTGGGGCAATGCCGGTAACGCATCGAACGAAACCGCCGATCTGGGCTTCTTCGGCTTCAATGTGGGTGCTGGTTTCCGTCGGTAAAGGCCGAGGGAATGAATGTGGCACCGAATTGCGTAAGCCCACTTAGATGCGAAGATTAACCCCCGCGCAGTGCTAATCGCACAAGTGTCTTCGCCGCGCCGACTATTTCTCCCAAATTGATTTTTGACTGCCCTGCCCGACGTTCGGTAAAAACGATCGGCACTTCGGCAAAGCGGCCACCCAACTTGCGGAGATGCCAAAGCACTTCCTCGAGATAGGCATAACCGGTTGCCTGCAATGCGTCCCACGGCAATTGACTCAACAGCTGCGTGCGGTAGAGGCGAAAATTTCCACTGCAATCGCTCAGCGGCAGCCCAATCATTTGTCGCGTGAGCCCGTTGATCAGCCGGCTGGCAATTTTCCGATGCAAGGGCCACCCCACGATGCTCCCGCCCTGGCAATAGCGCGAGCCGATAACCACGTCGGCCTCTTCCGCAGCAGCAACGAGTGCCGGCAATCGCTCGGGCGGATGACTCCAATCGGCGTCGAGGGTAATCACTTGGTCGAATTCCTGGTCGACGGAATATTGCAGGGCAAACTTGAGTGCCGTTCCCAGGCCGAGTTTCCCGGTGCGAGAATGCAGTGAAAACCAATCGTGTTGCTGCGAAAATTCGCGGCACCATTCTCCGGTCCCGTCGGGAGAATTGTCGTCCACCACCAACACCTTTGCCTGGGGCAATGCGTCGCGAATGGCATTTACGAGAGTGGGAAGGTTCTCAATTTCGTTATAAGTGGCCAGAGAGACAAGCGTCGACGCGGACGAGGCCATGATGAGAATCTCGTGGAGATGAGAGAGCGTGCGACGAGGGATACGGGCAAGCTAGTTCTATTCCGCCCCCAACCCAAAATCAACCAGTTTGCGATTCTTCTCCCTGTTCGAGACGGCTGAAGAGCTGGCGGAACTTTTGGCCCTGGACAATCGAAGTCTGCGGCCGCTCGTTGTCCTCGATTAATAGCACCTCGCCCGGTTCCTCGGGCATGGTGGCTGCTGTCGCTTCGTCGCTGCACAGGGAGAGGCTTTCTGCCCCAGGGTACTCGCTGAAGGTAGGCAATTCGGTCTCGCGCAGGTCCTGCGACTGTGACTGAGCATTCGTGTGTTCATGATCACCGAGTTGAGGGAGACTTGCCGGAGTGTCCGTGATCTCCAACTCTTTCAGTTGGTCTGCAAAGGTGGCGTCCGTGTGATTCACCACCTTCGGAGCCTCGGCCAATAGTAGACTTTCAAATGTAGCGTAGCGATCCAACACCAATTCCTCGGATTCGAAATTCTCGGCGAACGGATTGCGGGCCGCAATTTCAACGCTGGTTGTTATCTCACTTTTCCCCTCGGCGGCATCCATCTCATGTAATTGGGCGAGCAACTGCTCAGTGGCATCGAAGGTTTCTTTGGCACTCGATTTACATGGATCGGTTTCCACAGCCGAGCGGGTCGAACCGTTGATCGGTATCGATGCGGGCTGATCCTCTTCATAGACGATCGAATAGCTTTCTTCCTCTTCTTCCAGAACTAATTCTTCAAGTCCTTCGTCGTCCGAGCAGAGTTCGCCAAACTCAATGGCCGCACCCGAGGCTTCGCTTGTTTGAGTATTCCAAGGTGCTGGGAGTTGTTGCAATTCGGACCAGGCTTGCTGGACAACCGTGTTGTCGAGTGGCATGGACCCCGACTCAGAAAATTTCCACAAGAGCTGATCCCCCAACTGGTTGAGCAATCGCGGAGCACCGTCCGTCGCGGCGAAAACAGCTTCGAGTCCGTCGTTACTAAACAGTGCGGCGGGATCATGGCCCGCTGAAGCAACTTGGGCCCGAACGTATTGAAAGCTCTCCTCGCGTCCGAAAGCAGACAAATAACACCGAGCCGCGATGCGCTGGCTGAAAAGCTCCTGCTTCGGGTCGGCAAACAACTCTTCGAGTGTCGGACTGCCCGCCAGCACCAAATGCACAAGAGGCTGCCCCGCACGAGAGAGGTTCGTGAGCGTACGAAGCTCTTCCAAAAGCCGAGGCGGCAGTGCATCGGCCTCGTCTACCAAGAGTAGAATTCGACGCGACTCCTCCGCGGGAGATTGCAAGTAGGCCAACAACGACAATCGAAGCTCACTCTCGTCCATGTCGCGGTAGGGCAAATCGAGCTGAAAAAGAACCATTTGCAGCAGCGCCCGCCGAGTACACAATTGACCGCCAACGACAGTCACTGCACGCAGCTGTTCGGCAAACTGCGCTGCCACAACACTGAGCAACATCGTCTTACCAAGTCCTGCCGAGCCAATGACCAAGACGGGACCCTCGCCCCGCTCGACGCTGCGGCAAATACGCTGTCGGGCTTCTTCCGCGGCTTGTGCAGGAAAATAGCACCGGGCGTCAGGAGCAAGCGCAAAAGGACGAGGAGCTGCGGCGGACGGTTGGGCGGAGGTCATCAGGCAATTTCCTTCAGCTCGGGCTGCTAAACAAATGGTGTCGCCTAGTTCTGGGCAAACCTTGGGCGCACCACAGTCCATTCCAATCGGACCGTAGTTCTTCCATCGGCGCTAGCGTTGCCTCGCCTACAGGTTCAGGCAACAATTTCAGTCTCGGTTGACTGCCGTGTTGCCAGGCGAACAATGAAGCGTGGTGTGAGCCGGCAAATCGCAGGCACATCGCACCGGTGTTCGCATGTCCATTTCTGGGGATCACGTGTTCCGAATCAAAATTTGTGGAATTACTTCACCCGGAGATGCAAAGCTGGCGGTCGACGCCGGCGCGGATGCGATAGGGCTGAATTTTTTTCCTGAGAGTTCGCGTTTTGTCACCGAAAGCACTGCGAGCGAGTGCGCCAAAGCCGCTGCGGGAATTCAACGCGTGGGTGTCTTTGTGAACGCCCAACTCGACTGGGTAGCTGAAATGGGTAAGCTCCTCAATCTCTCCGCATTCCAATTTCATGGCGATGAACCGCCCGAGGTTGTGGCCCAATCGAACGAGCGACCGGTAATCCGCGCCCGGCGGATGGACGATCGCGGGGTGGCCCCAATCACCGCGGATCTTGCCAACTGTGCTTCTGCCGGACGCTCGCCCGAAGTGGTGCTCATCGATGCTCACTCGCCAGGGCAGTATGGAGGGACGGGCGAAACCGTCTCGTGGTCTCGGCTGGCCGACTATCGAGAATGGCTGGGGAATATTCCGCTCATTCTCGCCGGGGGGCTGACTCCCGAGAATGTAGCCGAGGCGATCCGTACCGTGCAGCCCTACGGAGTCGACGTCGCCAGCGGTGTGGAAAGCTCACCGGGTGTCAAGGATCCGGCAAGAGTGCGAGAATTCATCGCCTCTGCGGAGGCTGCGTTTGCTGAGCAAGCAGATTAGCTCGCGGCAAAGCTCCGCCTTGTCAAGCTTGGGCGATGCGGGTTAGAATATAGATAGTCTTCGACAGCGCAAGCCTGCGCCCTGCGAGCTGTCCGTGGTTGGTCTTTCTGTCCACCACAATCCGTCCACTTACATTCAGTCCACCCATTTTTTGACTAGGAGTTCACAGCCGTGGCCCAAGTAGCAACCCAACCAAAGTACAAAGTTCTCGATTGTTCCGATGCGGAATTCGACCGCCTGGCCGAATGGGGACGCAAGGAAATTAGCCTCGCCGAAAACGAGATGCCCGGCTTGATGGCTCTCCGCGAGAAGTACGGCAAAGACAAGCCGTTGACCGGCACGCGTATCGCCGGTTGCCTGCACATGACGATCCAAACGGCCGTTCTGATCGAGACGCTGCTCGAGCTCGGCGCCGAAGTCACGTGGAGCAGTTGCAACATCTTCAGCACCCAAGACCACGCCGCCTGCGCGATGGCCAAGGCCGGCGTGCCCGTCTTTGCTTGGAAAGGATTGACCGAGGAAGAATTTGATTGGTGCATCGAGCAAACGCTCACTGCATTTCCCTCGGGCGAGCCACTCAATCTGATCCTGGACGACGGCGGCGACCTCACCGCAATGGTCCACGACAAGTTCCCCGAGCTGTTGGCCAACATCAAGGGCCTTAGCGAGGAAACGACCGCCGGTATTCATCGGCTCGACGTGCTGGTCCGCGAGGGCCGATTGCAAGTCCCCGCGATCAACGTCAACGACAGCGCGACCAAGAGCAAGTTCGACAACCTGTACGGATGCCGCGAATCGCTGGCCGACGGCGTGAAGCGGGCGACCGATATCATGCTCGCTGGTAAGGTGGCTGTCGTTTGCGGTTACGGCGATGTCGGCAAAGGTTGTGCTCACTCGCTGCAGCGTTATGGCTGCCGGGTCTTGGTGACTGAGATCGATCCGATCAACGCTCTGCAAGCCGCGATGGAAGGATTCGAGGTCACGACCATGGAAGCCGCCTGCAAGGAAGGCAACTTGTTCGTCACGACCACGGGCAACAAGGACATCATCCTTGGCGAGCACATGGTGCACATGTCGGACGACGCGATCCTCTGTAACATTGGTCACTTCGACACCGAGATCGACGTCGCCTGGCTCGAGGCGGAAGTCGCCGCCGGTCGCGCCACCAAGGACGAGATCAAGGGCGAGAAAGAAGGTGCCGTCGATCGGTACACCTTCAAGAAGTCAGGCAACTCGCTGCTCATCCTCGCCAAGGGTCGTTTGGTCAATCTTGGCTGTGCGACGGGTCACCCCAGCTTCGTGATGAGCACGTCGTTTACCAACCAAGTGCTTGCCCAAATGGAGCTGTGGAACAACAGCGCGGACTACGAAGTGGGCGTCGTGCGACTGCCGAAGCGGCTCGACGAAGAGGTCGCCCGTCTGCATCTGGACAAGATCGGCGTGAAGCTCACCAAGCTCACCCAAGACCAAGCCGACTACATCGGCGTGCCGGTCGAGGGTCCGTACAAGTCGGATCACTATCGGTATTGAGAAAGTCCAGTGACAAGAGACTAGTGGAAAATCCTGCCGTGAGCCGCCAGTGGAAACTGGCGGCTCTTGGGCTATAATTTACTTACCATGATGCCACTTGTATTTGAAGAAACGCTGACCCAGATGCGGCGCCAAGAGCCCTTTCAACCCTTCGTGGTGGAACTGCTCAATGGCAATCGTATCAATGTTGAGCACCCCGAGGCGTTGGCTTACTCCCAGCGGCGCGCCGTCTATGTCGGCAAGCACGGTAGCCTGCACATCTTCGATCCCGATGGGGTGAATCAGATCATCTTGCGAGGCAAGAATGGAAGCGCCAACTAGCCGCCGCGGCCCGGCGGTTTTTTTATGCGCTCCGATGCAGTAGACTCACTTGCTGTATCCCCCCTGCACTGAGTATTCCCTTTCTGAGATTGCCATGCCAGACATCTCCGCGTTTCGAGGCATCCGTTACGACCTGGGACATGTCGGCTCGCTGAGCGATGTGATTGCCCCGCCCTACGATGTAATTGACGCCGAGCTGCAGGACGCGCTCTACCAGCGGAGCGAGTACAACGTCACTCGCCTCATCCTCGGCAAAGACCAAGAGAGCGACACCGACGACGGCCCCAACCGCTACACCCGCGGTGCAAAGTTCCTCAAGGACTGGCTCCGCGACCAGGTGTTGTTCGTCGAAGGTGACCCGGCGCTGTACGTCTATCACCAGGAGTTCGACGACGGCAGTGTCGCTTACACTCGCAAGGGGTTCATGTGCCGTACGCGGCTCGAACCGTTTGGCGAAGGCGATATCTACCCCCACGAAGAAACCCACGGCGGTGCGAAGGCCGACCGGCTCAAGCTGTGGCAGAACTGCAAGGCGAACCTCAGCCAAATTTTTGGGTTGTATCCCGACCCGAAGAACATCGCGCAGGACTTACTCGAAGAAGCGATCGTGGGGATGACGCCGCTCGAAGCAACGGACCACCTGGGAATCGTGCATCGGCTCTGGCCGGTGAACGACGTGGAGGTGATCACAAAGGTCACCGCCGCGATGGGCGGCAAACCGATTTACGTCGCCGATGGCCATCACCGCTACGAGACGGCTTGCAACTACCGCGACCAACTGGCGGACGAGCAGGGAGGGCTCGACGCCGAGCACCCGGCGAACTTTGTACTGATGATGTGCGTCTCGATGAGCGACCCCGGCATGATCGTGCTGCCGACGCACCGGCTGTTTCGTGGCCTGCCGCCGATGACGGCGAAGCAGCTCAAGGACAAGTTGGGCGATTGTTTCACGTGTAGCGCCGCCGGCGACGGCCCCGACGAGGCCGCCAATTTGTGGGAAGAAATCGAAACCGAGGACGACCAAGGCACGCTCTGCCTGTTCACCGCCGAGGACCAGCAGTGGACGATGGTGCGCCTTACGAAAGCGGGCCGCGTGAAAATGGCCGAGGTCGCCGATGACCACTGCCCCGAATGGCAAGGCCTG
Organism: Bythopirellula sp.; assembly: GCA_965230685.1. Taxonomy (GTDB): domain Bacteria; phylum Planctomycetota; class Planctomycetia; order Pirellulales; family Lacipirellulaceae; genus Bythopirellula. The sequence goes on along the minus strand of CBDDLO010000002.1, from coordinate 3,611,459 downwards.
GGCGTCAGCATCTTGCACCGTTTGATCGTCGGCACGTTGTTGGATATGCCGAGCGTGGCCGCGCCCAAATACGTCCGTTCCATCGACGAAGTTGTCGAGGGCCTCAAACAGGGCGACGACGTCGGCCGCGACCACACCGGCCAAATGGCCAGCGGTGGCCGCTTCGAGTTGGCGGCCCTGGTGATGCCTGCCACCCTCGACCACATCCGCGCGATCAGCAACGCCGCCGAACGTATGCCGGCGAAGAGTACGTATTTCTATCCGAAGCTGCTCAGCGGGTTGGTGATCAATCCGTTGGAATAGGCCATAGGCCGGCCATTCTGGTCGTCCAACCGTTTCACGTGGAACCGCGTTAGCCAACATCCAGCTCATCTTGAGAGATTGTGGAGTCATAGAAGTAGAATCGAATTAGTACTGTTTGTGTCAGTGCCCAAACAGATAGTACGAGTGCGGCCCTCATCGTGAGTAGCCCCGCGACTTTCAGGCTTGCAAGCGCCACTGCTACCCAAGTCGTAACGATCAGCATGTCGAGAATCCCGAATCGTTTGATGCTGGCTGAGGGTCGCCTGTACTTCATTTTCTTCTGGGTTGCGACCATCGCTTTCCGGCTTCCCCATGTCGCGCCCGAATGCGCGCCGAGCATCGCTAAGATCAGCATCGTGCAACCATGCCGGGTCGATGTGGAAAATGAGAGTATCGGCAGTGTGACCAGTAAGGCTGTTACCCCGCCAATTAAACTGGCTGTTTTTCTATTCTCCAGATTTCTCCTCAAAGATGCAGATACGAGTGCGACGGAGGCGGCAGCAGTAGCTGCTGCTATTGTCACAACCACCACGCTGATCGTGATCCCCAGCATAAGGTGCATGAGCATCGCCACTACCATTGTTGGCACAGACTCAGAAAATATTGGACTCACCTGTTCATCGAGAACACTGAACACGTAAATCCCATAGGGCCAAATACCCAGAGCAAGCACTACGCCGATGATCGTGTTCACCCAAAAATCTTTGTAAGACTCGTGAAGTGAATATCCATCCTTAGATGGCTTTTCAATTTTCCGCACTTTAATTTTCATTCGGAGTTGCGCACGGTGTAGTACTGGCATCCTTCCATTGTAGCAACCGACAGCAACGACCAGGCAAGCTGCGTGTTTCACGTGAAACACGCAAGCCCTGTCGATTGTTTCACGTACAACGGCTTTTTCGGCGTGGCGTGGCCGATAGGTTGATTGTACCACAGCGCGTTTCCCTAGCCGCGAGCTAACAGCTCGCCGGCGAGCTACTAGCTCGCGGCTAGGGGAGTCAGTCACTCCGAGATCCGCATTCCGAAATCGCTTCATGGGCCGAGTCATCTGTATTGCGAATCAAAAAGGGGGCGTCGGCAAGACGACCACGTCGCTGAACTTGGCAGTGCTGCTTGCGATCGCGGGGCAGCGAACGCTTCTCGTCGATTTGGATCCTCAGTGCAACGCGACCACAGGCCTGGGTGTCGCGCCCACCGAACGTCACGCACTCGTCGATTCCAAACCGCTGCGGGAATCGTTTGTCGATTCCTACCAAGCTGGGCTGTCGCTTCTGCCGGGTTCGCGAAGTTTCCAAGACGTCGACGCGCTAGCCAATTCGTCGGACACCCACGCAACGATGCTAGCAACGCATCTCTCCGGCAGTCTCGGTTCGTTCGACACGGTGCTGATTGATTGTCCGCCATCGCTAGGGCCGCTCACGAAAACCGCGCTCACGAGTGCTAGCGAAGTGTTGATGCCGATCCAGTGCGAGTATTTCGCCATGGAGGGCCTAACCCAGATGATTGATGTAATCCGACAGGTGATGCAGCGGCCCGAGAGCCGATTAAAATTTGGCGGCATCTTGCTGACGATGTACGATGCCACGCTGGAGCTGACGGTCGAAGTCGACCGCGAGGTCCGCGACTTTTTCGGAGAAGTAGTCTTCCAAAATATCATCCCACGAGATGTCGCCGTGTCTGAGGCGCCAAGCCACGGACGCTCGGTGATTGATTACGCCCCGCGTTCGCGCGGTGCACGGGCTTACGTAGAACTTTGCCAGGAGGTGCTCGAACGTGTCTAAAGCGAACCCTACGAAGGAACGAAGATTGGGACGTGGTCTCGAAGCTTTGCTAGGTCGGCCCGCTGAGAGTGCTCCAGCTCAGCCATCCACCGAGGCAATCCGCGAGCAAGTTGCTAGCACGCAACAGGCCGAGGTAAAACTCGGTTTGGTCACCGCGGCGGACGATGCTATCACTCAGGGCGATGATGGCCAGCAGTGGCTGGAGCTAGCAGCTATCACCGCCAACCCTTACCAGCCGCGCCAGCATTTCGACGAAGCGGAGATTGCCGATCTTTGTGATAGCATCCGTTCCCACGGTTTCTTGCAACCGATTGTTGTGCGCCAGGCTGGCGATCAGTATCAGATCATCGCCGGCGAGCGCCGTTTCCGCGCGGCGCAACTTGCCAGTTTAGAAAGCGTGCCAGTCCAAGTTCGTGACGTCGACGACCGCCAAATGGCGGAGCTCGCCATTGTCGAAAACGTGCAGCGCAAAGATCTCAACGCGATCGAAAAAGCGACTTCGTTTCAGCGTTACTTGCAAGAGTATGGCTGCACGCAGGAGGAGCTTGCTGGCCGAGTGAACATCGACCGCTCGACGGTTGCCAATTTGGTGCGGTTGTTGGAGCTTCCCGAAAAAGTCAAACGCATGGTCATCGACGGCGACATTTCGCAAGGCCACGCGCGTTCGCTCTTGCCGCTGGGCGATGAGTCCGAGCAGATTAGCTTCGCCAAACAAATCAAGCGTGATTCGCTTTCAGTGCGCGCGACCGAGCAGCTGGTTCAAGATCACATCCGAGATGCTGATGGTGAACCTTTGTCCATCGTCGGTGCAGATGGAAATATCCGCCCAGCCAAGCCCGCGTCGGCCGGCGGGGGACTTCATCTCTCACAAATGGAAGAGCGACTACGATTGGCACTCGGCACGAAAGTCGATCTCAAACAAACCGCCAAAGGCAAAGGCCGCATTACTATCCACTTCAAGAATCACGAAGAGTTCGAGCGGTTGCAGGAAGTGTTGATGAGCGACCGTGCGGCGGCTTAGCGTCTCACAGCGAACTGCAACGCTTGCGACGCTATGTCCACTCCCACAAAATCCGACCACGCCGCTAACAACCGCCGGTACATCGGTCCAGGTTTGCCAGTGCCGACGGATCCTCCATCCAGGTGCACGACCGGGAGCAAACAAATCGACGTGCTCACAAAGTAAATTTCGTCCGCAGTGGCTAATTCTTCCGGCAGAATATCTGCCTCGCCGCACGGAATGTCGAGTCCCTCGGCCAACTCGTAGAGCACCTCTTGAGTAACGCCCGGCAGAACTTTCGACCGTGGTGGGGTCACCAAACCGCGGTCGGCAAAAAAAGCGACAACGTTTGCCGTGGTTCCTTCGCCGATGAAACCCTCTTGATCGAGGACAATCCCCCGCGCCCCTGGTTGCTGCTGTTCTGCTTGTCGATCCGCCAAATAGTAGTGCATTCGACTGCGGCATTTTAGCTCGGAGGGCCAACAGTTTTCGGGCACTTGCCGAACATCGACAATCACTGTTGCTAGTCCTGTTTCGTACTGGTCGGCCCAATTGGCGAACGGAAGTGGGAATCCGTGCACACAGAGGATTGGTTTGGTAGCCGCTGTTGAATTGCCAGGCGTGACAAAAACCGCCACGGCCCAGTCATCTCCCTCTGCGATGAGCGAGCCATTGTGCTCGATAAAACCGGCAAGAGCCGCCGCTATCTCCTGGCAAAGAGAATCGGCATCCCACCCCACGATTTCCAGCGATCGGCGCAAGCGTTCCATGTGCTTTTCGCTCCGGAACAATGTTCCACCGAATGTGCGTAACCGCTCCACAACAGTCACCCCCATCGCAAAGCCAAGGTCTTCGGGGGCGATGGCGACTTCGCTGTGAGGGACCCACGCCCCATTGAAATAGCTCAAAGAATTCACGGCGGATCCGATGAAGTGAATCAACTAGCCTGGGACGGCCATGAAGTTGAATGCCTTGAAGGGGTAGAACATCGACTGTTTGAATGTTTCCAAGTCGAGCAATTGCCGCCCGTTGAGATACTCGTGCAGATACATGACCTGGTAGCCGAATTCGTTAGTCAGCGTCGTAAATACTTCGTCCACTTGAAATCCCAAGGCTTCGGTCGATCGGCGAGCGCACTCGAATAGTACGGCAGGGCGATCTTGAGTGAGAATTCGCCGCGCGGAGCGTAACGCCATCAGCTCTGCGCCTTCGACATCGATCTTCATGAACCCGATCTTCCGATCGACTGGAACTATCTCATCGAGCGGGAGGGTACGCACCCGCACACTTTCCACTTCGTCGCCGTTGGGACTCTCCTTCGCCAAACTGCTGAATCCAGGGCGTGACTTGTTCCAAGTGAATTCCACATCGCCTTCGGCTTCCGATACGGCTGCTTCGATAATTTCAACTTGAGGGTAACGCTTACGTAACCATGCCGCCTTGTAAGGCAACGGTTCTATCGCAATATGCTGACCACTCGGTGAGTGCCGGACGAATTCGCTCAGCACCGAACCAAGATGGCAACCAACATCGAGACAATGCATGCCCTCCGTCACTGAACGGCCGATCACCACGCTCGCGCGACGCCCCTCGAGAAAGATGTCCCGCAACTCGGGATGCCGCAGCCGCTTGGGAAGCGTCGCCAAATGACGCAACGACTCCGCCGGTCGCTGAAGAGGCGACCCAATCACGCGGTGTTTGATCCATTCGGTCAGCATTATTCCGCCTCGCTTCGATCTGCTTCCCAGTGAGCAGCCTACACGACGATTATCCTAAAAAAAACTCTCCAAGGCAACGATTCGCAATGGTTACGAGACTGAATTAGTTGTTCATTCGGCCAAATAGCACTAGACGCTGCGGTGCCCATTACTTTGGTAAACTCTCATCGGCAACATCTCACGGGCATGATGGGCCTTGCCGGAGATAGCATAGAAATGGGAGGGACCCAATGAGACTTCAGGCATTTTGGGGCTTAGCGTCAGTGGCTACTTGCAACTAGGAACGATGCCGCTCGCCAGCGCGGATAGCGTGGTCATCACGTTAGCCGCCACTTCTTCCCAGCTCCAAACCGGATGAACACGGGGCATGAGAACTTTCGGAACGCATTGGGAGCATTGAGGACTTGGAGCAGGCTTTTCCCACTATTAGCACGAATCCATCGAGAATCCGGGCACTCCACTTGGATGCCCTCGCGCGTTAGAATGGGGGATTGCACACATCGCTGGCCCAGACTAATGACGTCTCCAGGAAGGAATCCTCAACCATGACCAAGCACATCTTCATCACCGGCGGAGTGGTTAGCTCTCTAGGAAAGGGGCTCACTGCTGCATCGGTTGGAATGTTGCTCGAGGAACGGGGCCTCACGGTGCGGATGCAGAAGCTCGACCCGTATATCAACGTCGATCCGGGCACGATGAGCCCCTACCAGCATGGTGAAGTCTACGTGCTGGACGACGGCAGCGAGACCGACCTCGACTTGGGCCACTACGAGCGGTTCACCAACTCGAAGCTCACCCGCAACAGCAACTATACGACCGGTCAAATCTACCAGTCGGTGATCAACAAAGAACGCCGCGGAGAGTTTCTCGGTAAGACGGTCCAGGTGATTCCGCATATCACGAACGAGATCAAGTCGGTCATTCACAAGGTCGCCGAAGACAAAGAGGATAATGTCGACGTGGTGCTCACCGAAATCGGCGGCACGATCGGCGACATCGAGAGCCTCCCCTTCCTCGAGGCCATCCGCCAGTTCGCCCTCGACGTTGGCAAAGAGAACTGTCTGTATCTCCATCTCACGTTGGTCCCGTACTTGAAAGCGGCCCGCGAGTTGAAGACCAAACCGACGCAACATTCGGTCGGTCAGCTGCGCGCCATCGGCATTCAGCCCGACATTTTGGTTTGTCGCACCGAGCAACCAATCAGCCGCGAAGACCGCGAGAAAATCGCCCTTTTTTGCAATATCTCGCTCGAAGCGGTTATCGAAGAGCGAGACAAAGATTTTTCCATTTACGAAGTCCCCATCAGCCTTTTCGAGCATCGACTGGATGGATTGATTTGCGAGAAGCTGGGGCTTAAAACCCCGGAGCCAGATCTCAGCGCATGGCACAACTTGCTGCAAGGACTGCGAAAACCCCAACACGAAGTCAGCATCGCCGTTGTCGGTAAATACGCCGAACATCGGGATGCTTACAAGTCGATTTACGAAGCCCTCGATCACGCGGGAATGGCTAACGCCGCGCAGATTCGTCTCGCTCGGATTCGCAGTGAAGATGTCGAGTCGGAGGGGCCCGAGCGATTGCTTGCGGGTTTTGATGGGGTGCTGGTGCCAGGTGGATTTGGCGAGCGCGGCATCGAAGGCAAAGTTGCCGCTATTCGATACGCTCGGGAGAAGGGCATCCCGTTCTTTGGCATTTGTCTCGGGCTGCAATGTGCGGTCGTAGAGTTCGCTCGCAATGTGTGTGACTTGGAAGACGCTCAATCCACGGAATTCGAAAAGGAAACCAACCACCCGGTCATCTGTTTGCTCGACGACCAAAAGACCAAAACCGACATGGGTGGCACCATGCGTTTGGGAGCGCAACCCGCGAAGCTGCAACCCGACAGCGAATCGGCTCGCTGTTACGACACCACAGAAATTTCCGAGCGACATCGTCATCGCTACGAAGTCAACAACGTCTACCGCCAGCAGTTCACCGCCCACGGCCTGAGCATCGCCGGCACAAGCCCCGACGAATCGTTGGTCGAGATCGTCGAAATCCCAGCGCATCCGTGGTTCGTCGCCGTGCAGTATCACCCCGAGTTCAAGTCAAAACCAACCGAGGCGCACCCCTTGTTCGCCGGGTTTATCGCGGCGGCAGTTGCACACCACTCGGCGAAGTCTGAACGCAAACCGGAACAAAAATCAGAGCCGACGGAACAACCGATGCCCTAGAAACCCTATCACTTATAAACCGCGAACCCAACTCCCGATCAAACCCCGCTCCCAAAATTACCATGTCAGACGAGAAAAAGATCATCATCGATGACGATTGGAAAAGCCAAGTCGCCGCAGAAAAAGAAGCCCTCAAAAAGGATGTCGAAGAGCCACAGCCTGCATCAGAACCGGCGCAGGATGCTTCGGCATCTGGGGAAGCGTCGCCTCAGATGCCCCCTGCAACTTTTGAGATGCTCGTCACCACTCTCGCCACCGAGGCGATGATCGCGATGGGTCAATTCCCCAATCCCGCCAACCAAGAACTCACGGTCAGCCCCGAGCAGGCAAGCTACGCCATCGACATGCTTGCCATGCTCAAAGAAAAGACCAAAGGCAACCTCACGACCGAGGAAGACACGATGATCACCGACATGCTGCACCAACTTCGCATGATGTTCATCACCGTGCAGGGCCAGTCGCCCAGCGCGTAGAAATAGTTACTCAGCGCATGAAAATGCGCCGTGTCCGGCCGACGATTACGATTCAATAGCCTTGTTACAAAAACGACTTGCATCCCAGACCGGGTGACAACGGACGGGGTAAAAACAGGCTATCGTGCCGACCGGACAAGGCGCGGCGTATTGTGCCCCTTGCTTTCCATCCTCCGTTTTCTGAGGAGGACCAAGGGAAGATTCTTGTACTTGGTTCTAGTTTGCTAATTCATCAAACAACGTGCGGAACGCTGGCATCTGTTCGCCGATGTGTTCGCTCCAACGACGCGGGTGCCAAAGTTCAACACACACGGCGGCACCAACTACTAACAGGTTTCCTCCGGGTTCAACCTCCAAAAAATCGCGAAAACTCTCGGGGAGGGCGATGCGTCCACGCCCCGCAATTGGCACCGTGCGGTGGCGTGTCGACAGTAACCGTCCCAACATCTGTACGTTACTTAGCTTGCTAGCCAGGCGACCACTTTGCACCTTGTCGGCGACGAGCTTGACACCATCGGCCATCGAAGCTTCCCACTGAGACGGGTTCCAGAGGCTTACGCACCCAGGCCGTTCTTTGGCCAGCACGCATTCCTTAATGTCGCTGCTCAGCTGCTCGACCAATTCCGTCGGCAACGAAAGCCGAAATCGCTCGTCGAGCGATCGAGACCACTCGCCAAGCAGCAGGAGTTCGGAATTGGCAGCATCAGGCATGAAGTCTCGTTCGGGCCGAAGGCCGCGCTAAATATCACCCTCCTCCTTGGCAGTGCAATGGGCTCAATCCCCACAGCAATCTCATTTTTTTATATTACATGGGCCTATGACCCACTCCTAGCGACTGAATTCTACCGAAATTGGGCCCCGATGCAAGAACCTTCCGCGAGAAATTTCAATACGTTCCAAAGCTCCGACAGGGGAACACTTGTTTGTTCCAATGCCCTCGGATTGAGTCTTCGAGAGAGCGTGAGTCACAGCTTTATCAGGCCGGAAACTGCGTCGTAGACAGCTTAGTCTTCACCAAGTGTTCGCTTCCGCCGCAGAAGATGGTGATAATGCTGCGCGAACCGGTGCGATTCGTCTCGCACATATTGCAGCAGCCGCAAGGCGAACGCGTTGCGGCTTAGCTTGAGCGGCTCCTTGTGGCCGTTGCGATAGATCAGCTCTTCCTTTTTGGCGAGCGAGAGGATGAGCGGTGGTTCGATATCCAGCGCCTCGAAAGCTTTCACTGCTTTGCCAAGTTGCCCTTTGCCGCCGTCAATCAACAGAATGTCGGGGAAAACAACGCCTTCCTCGCTTAGCCGTGCGAACCGGCGAGTGACGACTTCGTACATGCTCGCATAGTCGTCGATACCCTTCACTTCGCGAATTCGATAACGACGATAGCCCGGTTTATTGGGTAAGCCGTCGATAAACTGCACCATGCTCGCCACGGTTTCGTCGCCGCCTAGGTGGGCGATGTCCATCCCTTCGATCGTGCGCGGCGTTTCTTTGAGTTTGAGCACCTTCTGCAAACCCGCGAGCCCTTTCTTCGGATCCATGTAAAACACTTCGGGCTGCGCGTGCTTATCAAGCTCGCCCCGTTCGTCGAGCGACTCGAGCATTTGGATTTCGTCGCGCAGCCGGGCCGCTTGTTCATAGCGCAACTTCGCTGCCGCTTCTTGCATCTCAGCGCGCATTTCCTTAAGCAACGGTTTGCGCTTGCCATCTAGGAACTTTTTTAGCCGCTGAATGTCGCGGCGATAATCTTCCTTCGAGATGCGCAAGTTGCACGGCGCGGTACACTGCTTGATCGACGCCAACAGACAAGGGCGAAACCACCGCCAGCGCTCGTCGTCTTCCTTGATGTCGAGCGAACAGGTACGGAATTGAAACACTCGCTGTAATACCTGTAACGCCCCGCGCAGACTTCCGATTGAAGTGAAGGGGCCGTAGAGTTTCACACCAGTGGAGCGAGGTTCGCGTGTGATTTCCACGCGCGGAAAATCTTCGTGCGTGGTAATCTGCAAATAGGGAAACGTCTTGTCGTCGCGCAGCTCCTGGTTGTACTTCGGCTGAATGTCCTTAATCAGCCGAGATTCCATCAGCAATGCATCGACTTCGCTCTCCGCATCGAGATAGTCGACGTCGTAGACGTCTTTCACCAGTCGCGCTGTACGATGATCCTCGGCGGCCGCTTTCAGGAAATAACTGCCTGCACGGGCTCGTAAGTTGACTGCTTTGCCAACGTACAGCACGCGACCGGCTTGGTCTTGGAAAAGATACACACCGGGGGTAGTGGGAAACTTCGTACGAACTTTCTCCGCAGCACGGTGGAAAAAGTCACCTTGAGTCTTGGGAGCTTGAGTATCAGAGAGAGCCGCGGCGTTCCCGCCCGCGGATGCATCCACAGACTCGCCCGAAGCAGTTGATTTAGAAGGATCAGATTTTGCCATAGCGAGTAATCGTATGCCTAACTCGCCACAGTGGCCAGCCGAATGGCATTCTGGCAGACCCAAGTCTCGTGGGAAGAGACTTCCCTGGCATATTGGCCCATTCGACCAACCCAATAGGAAGAACGCTAAGCCGCGAGCGGCCGCTTGCGGCTTAGCGCGCCCAAAAATACTAACCCGCGGCGTGCGCTTCCAAGTCACCCACAGTTGACTTATTCTTCACCTTGCCACTCTTGCCGTCGACGACGACGGCCATGATCTCCCCATCAACCAGGCAATGGACTTCGACATTGACGCCGGTTTCCAAACGCTGGACCGTGGCGTGGACGGCTTTGCCTTTAGTTTCGACTTCAGCCAGTGTTGCGGCAGCGGCGAGTGTCATTTTGCTGTCGTCCAGCGCACCGGCGAAATACTTGGCGTCGGTCTTGCATTTGCCACAGTGAGCAAAAGCGGTGGTGATGCCCGCGGCCAGCAAAATCATGGAAGCAGCGACAACAACACTGTTTGAAAATGTATTCTTCATGGTCAATTCACTCCTACAAGAGAAACCAGGGAAACAACTGACAGCTAGGCGCAGTGTAGAGCGGTACGCCCCAATTCGCAACCAGCCCTAGGGACCGCAAATTGCGTTAATAGACTCTAAAGAATAACCGTATTCTCAGCATGAAAGTTGCGTCAAATAGCACGTCATTTAGCATAGATTAGCGGTGCAGAGAGTCTGCAAGTCTGTGTTACACTCCCGCGAAAGCGCGCATATCAGCTTCCATTTTCGCGAGCCGCTCCGCTAGCTGCTCTTTAGTCGTATCGAGATTCGCCAACTGCTCGGCTGGAGTGTAGGTGAACATATACACCTTTATCTTTGGCTCCGTGCCACTGGGGCGAATGGCGACATAGTTGCCATCCAGCTCCAGGTCGAGAATGATCAAGTCGCCCTGGGGACCGGTGAGCGGTTGCTCGGTGCCGTCGGCAAGGCGCGTGGTTTGATTAAGATAGTCACGCATCTGCCGCACCTTGCTGCCGGCAAGTTCCGCAGGAGGATCGCTGCGGAATTGCGCCATCACCTGCTTCATTCGGTCCATCCCTTCGCTGCCCGGCATCTGCACCGAAACGGTATTCTCAGCGTGAAGTCCATGCTGCCAAAAGAGATCGTCAAGCTTTTCGTGCAGCGTTTTGCCCTCGGCTTTCAACTTTGCAGCCAGTTCGCAGAGAAGTAGCGAGGCGACCGCGCCGTCTTTGTCACGTACATGCGTGCCGGCCATGTAGCCGTGCGATTCTTCGGTGCCGTAGAGAAAATTCTCCGGCCCTTCGTCGTCGATCACCCCAGCGATCCATTTGAAGCCGACGAGCAAATCGCCATGGCACTTAATGCCGTAACTCTCGGCAATGCGGCTAGTGAGTTGTGTTGTCACTAGGGTGATGATGATGAAATTCTCTGGCGACAAACCGCCCCGCTGTTGCCGAGCCTCCAGCACGTAGTCGGCAAGCAGTGCACCGATTTGATTTCCGGTGAGTGTGCGCCACTCTGCGGCAGCCTCGGTACTGACTGGTGCAGAACACCCAATGCGATCGCAGTCGGGGTCGGTCGCCATCGCCAGGTCGGCGCCGATGGACTGGGCGTGGGCCGCGATATCGTCGAAAACGGCGGGATTTTCGGGATTAGAAACATGTCCGGGCACATTGGGGAAATCGCCATCGGGTTTGGACTGCGGGCCATAGAGCTCCACGTCTTTGAACCCCGCTTGTTCAAGAACCGGACAAACAGCCGTTGCCCCTACGCCATGCAGGGGGGAATACACCACCTTCAACTCGCGTGGTCCCGGAGTTTGTTGTCGTAGGACGGCCTCAAAAAACAACGGGTCGATTTCCTCTTGGCAGATTTCGATCTTACCGGAGGCGAGCGCTTCGTCGAAATCGGCTCGCTTGATTTCGTCGGTCGACATCACCTTGTCGATCGTACCCTTGTCGTGCGGTGGCAACAGTTGCCCGCCGGTCGACCAATACGCCTTCACTGCGTTGTCGCTGGGCGGGTTGTGGCTGGCAGTTACCATGATCCCACAGCAGCATTTTTTTTGCCGGACGGTAAACGACAACTCCGGCGTGCTGCGATGCCCCTGCAGGAAGTAGACCTTGAACCCAGCAGCAACCATCACCTCGGCACACAACCGTGCGAAATGTTCCGAGCGATGCCGCGTGTCGTAAGCGATAGCACATGAGAAATTTGTGCCTTCGCCATGAAACTTTCTCACATAGTCGGCCAAGCCCTGTGCACTTTCCCCGATCGTGCGGTCGTTAATCGCATTGCTCCCAATCGGGTACATTCGCCCTCTGCGTCCACCGGTACCGAAAGGAATGATCGTCCAGAACGCATCGTCCAGCGCTTGCCACTTTTCCGACGTGATATGCTCCGCCACCTGGTCGGCGTATTCGGAGTAGCGAGGTTCGGTGAGCCAGATGCGGATATTGTCGCCGGCGGTGGGAGTGATTTTTTCGTCGGTTACAGCTTGATCGACTTGTTGAAGCAGGGCGTCGTTAGACATGAGAATCCGATGGTTCGCGGAGAAATAGGGCAGAATGCCCAATAATTTACACCATCACAGGACACTCTTCCAGCTCCTCCTCCGTGCTGGAAGTCGTTTCTCAGTAGAAACTTACGGCTATACGGCGTCAGCGGAAGGAATTCTTCAAAAAAACTCTCCAACTCCGCGAACCCCATACCCGATTTCACTGTCATTGGGGCGATTGGAGCGTGCAGTGTTCGTTTCGCGGAGCGAGATTCGCTTGACCCGCGGGCACTTGGCTGACACACTTCAATGTGGGAGCGGAATTTGCCCGCTCGTTTTTTTAGGTTTTCTCTCAAGCGGCGCTCAGCGCAGCGAGGGTCATCATGCGTAAGTTTCAAAACATCGTCAGCACCTTAGGCAACGTCATTGTACGCCAAGGCAACGCGCTGATCGTCCGTGTTGAAGCTTCGCGCTCCCTCTGCGCTTTCTCCGACGCGCTGCGATCGTTCGCATCGATACTCGCCAGTTGGCTAAGTATTGATGCTTGGCAAGGGTTGTATCTAGCGGGTTCAAAACCACGCGTCGGTACGCCCAGCTGCTTTGCGATGACACCGGTTGTCGTGACGCAGCACCAGCGGCGACACGAAATTATGTGTCACCGCGCCGCTGCCTAGGTTTGGGGTCAAGCCGTCCTCTCCCAAGAGAGGGCAATGCCCAAGTCCGATAGCAAGGACTTCCCAATCTCGAAGCACGGATTCGTCGATCGGTCTGCACATCGCGTATTCGCTGCAACTGGTCGCACCCATTGCCATTTCCATTTCGGATCGCTGGCCCTGTGTGAGCTCATCCGCAAGAAGAAAAACGAGAGAACCATGCCCACTACGTATCAAGTGCTCGACTACCTCGAAGCAGAGAACGAAGACCTCGTGCGCGCCGCGCAGAACGGCGAGACCGAAGCGTTTGGCGAACTCGCCAGCCGGTTCGAACGCATGGTGTACATCGTTTCGATGCAACGACTCCGCGACCACGCCGAAGCACAAGAGGTCACGCAAGACGTGCTCGTCAAAGCGTTCGAGAAGCTGCATCAGTTGCAAGAGCCCGCTGCGTTTCCTGGTTGGCTCAAGTCGATCGCAGTACGGCAATCGATTAACCGCAGTACGCGTCGTCCGCCGTCGATCGCCGTCGAACCGCACACAATCGATCGTGCAGACACTCGGCACGCCGCGCCGTTCGAATCGCTCGTGGCAGATGAACGGACGGACCAACTACACGAAGGTTTGGACCGACTTGCGTCGATGGATCGCAGCACGCTGGTGGCGTTCTACCTGGATGGACAGTCGCTCTTGGAAATGAGCGACGAATTCTCCGCTCCAGTGGGAACGATCAAACGCCGGTTGCACGTTGCCCGTAAGCGGTTGGCCAAGGAATTGGAATGCTTGCAGGCAGTGTGAGGATGTCAAAGTGAGCGTTACGCGGGCACCCGCCCCTTGGCGGGTGCCCGTTACGTCTCACCGTGCTAAATGAACTCAGCTAGCGCGAGATCGACCGCATCGGAATTCCTACGGGCAGCAATATCCTGCAAGTTGAACTGCGTATCGTAGATGGCGAAGTTGTTGATCGTGCCGTCTAGCGGATCGGTCCGGTGCGGCAGGTCGCCCTGGCGGCTCACCGTACTCACGCCGAACGTGAGTGGATTGAAGTTCTCCGAGATCCCCTGCGTAAAGTCGAGCCGCGCATCTGCGATACGTCCGTCCACATACAGGCGGAAGCCGTCTTCCCCAAAGCCCACCGCGACGTGATGTTCTTGCCCAGCATGAATCGAATTCGTAGCCGAATACAGCGTCACCGTTTGCGAATCGCTCTGCAGGCGAGCTTCCACACGGCCCTCGGTCACCCAAACCGTCAGGTGGCCACCCTCCTGGTAACCCGTGTGGTCCTTGCTAAACAAGGCCTGACGACCCGATGTCGATGACGCGGTGAAAGACAAGGAGACCGTGCCCGAGGCCAATTCCATGGCCTCGGTGTGCAAGGCTTCTACCGAATCCGTTGGCTCGCCGGTGAATTCCACGGCTTGCCCCAGCCCAAAAACGGCTCCCGCAGGTAAAGGCTCCTCTTCGGCAACCTCAGGAACTAGCCAGTGAGACTGACCATCGGACACCACCGGATCGCCGTAGCGAGGTGCCATTGCCTCGGCTAGCTCGCCAATCGTTTCGACGATACCCAGGTTGGCGTGAGCGTGGACCGTGTAGTCACTGTCGCGAACCAAGTCACCATAGACAGTGATCGTACCGAGCTTGTCTTTGTTGTGTGCGCCAGCGTTGCCCTGATTCGACTGCACATACAGCACTGAAGCATCCAAGACATTGTCCCCGTCGGTATCGACGTGGGTCACTTGGTACACGTCGGAAGTGTGTCCCACCACTTCGATCTTGTCGCCTTCCGCCCGATTGAAGTCGTGAATCACTTCGTCGCCAATGCGATCCACCCAGTGATCATGCACCAAGCGGTTCTCGCCGGTGACACCTTTCCAGTCGATCGTGCCATCCTCGCGGGTGTGCTTGAAGAGGATGCGCTCTTTGGCATTAATCAGAATCTCGAAACGGAAAGTGTCCGCACCTTTGCCACCCACCAGCATATCGTCCGAGGCAATCGGTTGATCCGAGTAGAGTGTCCGGGTCACGGGATCGATTTCGCCATGCGGATCATCTTCAGCGCCGTAGAGCTGGTCGATCTTCGGTTCCCAGCCATCACTTCGGCTTACTAACACATCGTCGCCATCCCCTCCGTAGAGTCGATCTTGGCCGGGACCACCGTCGAGCCGATTATTTCCGCTCGTGCCGAACAGCGTGTCGTCTCCATAATCTCCCAGCAGATCGATTGCTTTGTTACTCGTGTCAAAAAGCAAATCATCTTGGTCAGTGCCGAAGAGTACCCCGTTGATGAATGTGGGAGTAGTCAACGGCACTTCGGCCGTGCCGGCTAGAGCAGCAATATCCTGCAAGTTGAACTGCGTATCGTAGATGGCGAAGTTGTTGATCGTGCCGTCTAGCGGATCGGTCCGGTGCGGCAGGTCGCCCTGGCGGCTCACCGTACTCACGCCGAACGTGAGTGGATTGAAGTTCTCCGAGATCCCCTGCGTAAAGTCGAGCCGCGCATCTGCGATACGTCCGTCCACATACAGGCGGAAGCCGTCTTCCCCAAAGCCCACCGCGACGTGATGTTCTTGCCCAGCATGAATCGAATTCGTAGCCGAATACAGCGTCACCGTTTGCGAATCGCTCTGCAGGCGAGCTTCCACACGGCCCTCGGTCACCCAAACCGTCAGGTGGCCACCCTCCTGGTAACCCGTGTGGTCCTTGCTAAACAAGGCCTGACGACCCGATGTCGATGACGCGGTGAAAGACAAGGAGACCGTGCCCGAGGCCAATTCCATGGCCTCGGTGTGCAAGGCTTCTACCGAATCCGTTGGCTCGCCGGTGAATTCCACGGCTTGCCCCAGCCCAAAAACGGCTCCCGCAGGTAAAGGCTCCTCTTCGGCAACCTCAGGAACTAGCCAGTGAGACTGACCATCGGACACCACCGGATCGCCGTAGCGAGGTGCCATTGCCTCGGCTAGCTCGCCAATCGTTTCGACGATACCCAGGTTGGCGTGAGCGTGGACCGTGTAGTCACTGTCGCGAACCAAGTCACCATAGACAGTGATCGTACCGAGCTTGTCTTTGTTGTGTGCGCCAGCGTTGCCCTGATTCGACTGCACATACAGCACTGAAGCATCCAAGACATTGTCCCCGTCGGTATCGACGTGGGTCACTTGGTACACGTCGGAAGTGTGTCCCACCACTTCGATCTTGTCGCCTTCCGCCCGATTGAAGTCGTGAATCACTTCGTCGCCAATGCGATCCACCCAGTGATCATGCACCAAGCGGTTCTCGCCGGTGACACCTTTCCAGTCGATCGTGCCATCCTCGCGGGTGTGCTTGAAGAGGATGCGCTCTTTGGCATTAATCAGAATCTCGAAACGGAAAGTGTCCGCACCTTTGCCACCCACCAGCATATCGTCCGAGGCAATCGGTTGATCCGAGTAGAGTGTCCGGGTCACGGGATCGATTTCGCCATGCGGATCATCTTCAGCGCCGTAGAGCTGGTCGATCTTCGGTTCCCAGCCATCACTTCGGCTTACTAACACATCGTCGCCATCCCCTCCGTAGAGTCGATCTTGGCCGGGACCACCGTCGAGCCGATTATTTCCGCTCGTGCCGAACAGCGTGTCGTCTCCATAATCTCCCAGCAGATCGATTGCTTTGTTACTCGTGTCAAAAAGCAAATCATCTTGGTCAGTGCCGAAGAGTACCCCGTTGATGAATGTGGGAGTAGTCAACGGCACTTCGGCCGTGCCGGCTAGAGCAGCAATATCCTGCAAGTTGAACTGCGTATCGTAGATGGCGAAGTTGTTGATCGTGCCGTCTAGCGGATCGGTCCGGTGCGGCAGGTCGCCCTGGCGGCTCACCGTACTCACGCCGAACGTGAGTGGATTGAAGTTCTCCGAGATCCCCTGCGTAAAGTCGAGCCGCGCATCTGCGATACGTCCGTCCACATACAGGCGGAAGCCGTCTTCCCCAAAGCCCACCGCGACGTGATGTTCTTGCCCAGCATGAATCGAATTCGTAGCCGAATACAGCGTCACCGTTTGCGAATCGCTCTGCAGGCGAGCTTCCACACGGCCCTCGGTCACCCAAACCGTCAGGTGGCCACCCTCCTGGTAACCCGTGTGGTCCTTGCTAAACAAGGCCTGACGACCCGATGTCGATGACGCGGTAAGAGACAAGGAGACTGTGCCCGAGGCCTGAGACATCGAAGCGGCGTGTGCCGCTTCTACCGAATCCGTGGCTTCCCCACTAAAAAGCAGAGGTTCGGTAGTTGCGAAGACTTGATGATCATCAAACGCCACTGCCGTGATCGGCACTGCGCTCAATGCCCACCGAGGCTCGAGTTGTTCGAAGCGTCGGGCTGGAACGAGACTTGTTGCTCGTGACCTTGCTTGATGGATTCGCTTCCTTAATATTCGGTTGTTTGATAAGTGAGTGGCGACGAATATCGTTACCCTGTTTGCGCAGCGTCTCCCCAGTCTCAGTGTGCTTCTCAACATCCCCTCTCCTCCTCTGACCGCGCGAACACGCAGTGTGCATGCTCGCATTTCAAGAAAAGTCCTGATCCAACGACAGTCATAACGCGATTCAATCTCATGTCAACTTGGATATTTGGTCGAGCACACCTCGTCGCTCCTCTACCGATGTGCATGCTGCGCAAAACTACTAACTACCTCTCGCCGTTTTGGTCGCTCGTTGATCGATGCAACTCTACTCAGGAAAAGAGCTTGGAAGATTGCTTCAAGTTCTCGAGCAGCGACAAAGGTGAATCAAAGCCGAGATATGCGAATCCTAGAATTTGTTGAGATTGTGGCACAGAAAGCGAGGGGGCACCCCTCTCGATGGTTGCTTCGGGGTCTGGCTGCTGCTGAATAGCGGGCCGACGGTGCAGCTTCTGTTTGAGGATGTTGGACCTTTTAGAGCCGGATTATGGGGTACGGCCTCAGTCTACGGAAGTCGAGTAGTTCCGCTTTGCAGGAGCAGCCCTCGTTGATTCATTTCTACCGCAGTGCCGGCGAACAATGGGGTGGCCAAAAGTAGTTGTGGATTTCGTCAGCCACTTTGCTATCTTCGTGTTCGTTGAGTTGCTGTTGCCATGGGTGTGGAACTCGGCGGACTTTGGGAAGTGGCTCTGGCGCGAAACGCCGGCCGGCTGTCTTGCGTACTTTGTTGCGTGGGGTTGCAACGGAGCCAAAGAACAAGGTGATCGCGAAACGACTTCACACGGTGGTACGGCGGCTGGAGCGCTCCAGTTTTTTTCTTTGCGAATCGAATCGTAGCCGCGTTGTCACGCAATGCAAACTGATCGAAAAAAATCACTGCAACAACTCTAATGTCGCGCTGACAAGTAATTCTACGCCCGTCGCAATTGAAGGCCCTGGATCGGGATAGTACTTGGGAGAGTGCAGCGAGGGCGGTGGTGCGCCTTCGTTCTTGTATTTGTCGAGCCGTTCTGGTGCGATCGTGCCGAGCTTCAGCATCAGGATCGGCACTCCTGCGCGACCGATGCGGCCGAAGTCTTCGCCGCCCATCGATGGTTTTCCTTCGTTGACGTTCTGCTTGCCCAAGGCCTGTTCGAACACAGGAACCAGCCGCGCGACCAGGTCGGGATCGTTGTAGAGTGCTGGAGTTCCTTCGGTCGTCGAAATCTCTGGCTCCGGAGCATTGGCACTTTTCGCTGCGGCAAGTGCTTTGCGGCGAATCGCGTCGATCAGATGATTGCGAACTTCTGGAGTGTAGCTGCGGACCGTGAGTTGCAAATGGCACTCGTCACCGATGATGTTATGTTTCGTGCCTCCGTGAATCGAACCGACGGTGATCACTGCGGGGTCTATGGGAGCAATCTCACGGCTCACAATGGTTTGCAAGTCGAGTACTAGCCGAGCGGCAAGCACGATGGGGTCTATCGTGGTCTCAGGAAAAGCACCATGACCTCCTCGACCACGAACCGTGATATCGACACTATCCACATTGGCCAATGCGTAGCCGGCGAGGTACTCGACCGTTCCGGTGGGCTTGTCGGCAGCGACATGCAGTGCGAGTGCAAAATCGGGCCGCGGAAATCGTTTGAGCAGTCCCGCTTCGAGCATGGCTTTAGCGCCCGCGCCGCGCTCCTCGGCAGGTTGGAACATCACCACCAAAGTCCCCTGCCATTGGTCGCGGTGACTGGCGAGATATTGAACCGCTCCGATCAGATTGGTCATGTGCATGTCGTGACCACAGGCATGCATGACGCCAACCGTCGCACCGCGCTTGTCTTGCACACGGACCTGTGAAGCGTAGGGCAAGTCGGTTTCCTCAGCGACGGGTAGCGCGTCCATGTCTGCGCGAAGCAGCAAGGTGCTACCCCGGCCATTCGTAAGCACCGCTACCAAGCCATGCCCGCCGATGCCGGTTGTCACCTCGAGCCCCAATTCACGCATCTGCTCCGCCATGCGTGCCGCTGTCTGTTCTTCCTCAAATGACAACTCCGGCGCTTGGTGGAGACTTTGATAAAGCTGGGCAAGCTGCGGGATTTTCTGCTTCAGCCAATCCTCCAGAAGTTCTGACGAGCTAACAGGTGTCCCATACGCCAGAACTATTGCCCCCAGGGCAACTTGCAGCACGGCGAGCCCCCGGCGACTGAGTATTTCCCGAAAATTCTTCGGAAATCGCTTTGCAGATTTGTCACCAGTTGATAGATTCCATGCATACATATTCTAAGCTCTTGTTATTGAGCCGCTGCGAGTTCATCCACTCGCAGCGGCTCTTTATTTTCCTCAATGAAGTAGCTACTTCAGGCGATTCTAACGCCAGCCGCCGCTCGCTGCCAAGGCTGCCAGCTGCGACGCGATCTCACGCATCGCTCGTGCACGGTGGCTGAGGACAGATTTTACGCGCGGACCAAGTTGCCCGAACGTTTGGTGGTACTCGACGACTTCGAACAGTGGGTCGTAACCAAAGCCGTTGCTACCTGCGCGTTCCGTACGGATGCGCCCGCGGCAGATACCTGTGCTGTTGGCGCGTATTGCGCCTGT
Source organism: Bythopirellula sp. (assembly GCA_965230685.1). Lineage (GTDB taxonomy): Bacteria > Planctomycetota > Planctomycetia > Pirellulales > Lacipirellulaceae > Bythopirellula. The sequence goes on along the minus strand of CBDDLO010000002.1, from coordinate 3,591,381 downwards.
CGGATCGGCGACGGCGACGTGACAATAGTAATTCGCTGTGCGCTTATGCTCTGGAACACCTGCGAGTTCGTGGAGCAGCTTGTCATTGTTCTGCTCGTCGTTGTGTTGCGCATGGCTGTTGTGCGCGTCGCCAACCTCCTCGCGCGCATAGCGCGCCGAGTAGATCCCAGGGGCACCGCCCAGCGCGTCCACTTCCAATCCACTGTCGTCGGCAAGAACCCAGCAATTGCAGTGGTTCGCGATCTCGCGTGCTTTCTTCTGTGCATTCGCGGCGAAGGTGTCGCCATCTTCCACGACGTCGATCGGCTCCGCGACATCCTGCAGCGTGCGAATTAGAAAGCCTTGCGGCTCAAGCAACTCTCGGAGCTCGCGCCCCTTGGCAAGGTTGTTCGTGCCTATTAGCAGTTCGAAACTTCCTGGGTCTACGTTGCTCATGTACACAACGTACTCGCAGCGCGGAACATTGGCTAGCTCCTCGATCAATTCCGCGCGTAAGCAGCACTCACTGAAGTTCTGGGCACGGCGATGGGTTCAGGGTAGATATCGAACGGCAAACCGACAAATTTCTTAGGATGAAAGCCGCCCGCGACTTGTCCTTGATCACCGAGCATCGTCTCGAATTGCCGTTTCTTCTCTGCTTCGAGTTCCAAGTCTTTTCTGGCTGGTCGGTTGAAGATATTGTTCGGTGTCATCGCACCGAACGTGTCAATGATCGTTTGGGCATCTGGATGGTTGAGCACCAGTTTTCCGTCTGCGGTTGGTTGTGCCTCTTCAAATGAACCCACTGCAACGTAGCTCTCATACCGGTCGTGAAACTCGTACGCTTCCCAGCCCTTTTCACGTAACGCGACGGTGAGCAAGTGTGCGTTTTTCACTGCCAAAACCAGCGGGTCGTCGGCTTTGGCTTTGCGGGTACGCGTGTCGCCAACCACGTCTTTGGCCGCTTTCAAAGAGGTACGCCCCTTGAAAGTTGCGACCTTAATCGTGTACTGCTTGGGGCAATCGAGCAAGGAATGATCAAGGCCAGTGTTCCATTTCGCTACGCTCGGATCCACGCCGACTGGCGCGAAATACTCCTTCGGCAATAGTGGATTGCGTGTCACAAACGCATGAGCCATTGGCCCCGCCTGCGCTTCCTTGCCATGCCGCTTCAGCAAATAGCTGCGGAACTTGCCCACGTGCGTCAAGGTCTCAGCCGAAGGGCCATCGCTATCGACGCCCAGGCAACTCGGTGTCATGGTTTTGATCTGCTTGAGCAATCGCTGGGCTTCGGGATCGCCCAGCGAGGGAAAGTTACCAATGAGCACTGCGTGCTGGGTCACTTGATCTCCACGACGGTAGCGGCGACGAATTTTGCTGCCATCGTCTTCGATGCCACGGCCTGGGTTAACTTCGTTTTGTTGAAACGACATGCCCCAATGATAGGCATTCAAGCCATGATTCTGACGGAGGTCCAGGACCAACTCGCGCGCGTTCGCTTCGCCTTCCTCGCTCGAAAAATACATTGCCATGATCAGCCAAGGCCCATGCTCTTTGGCCAGCGTGTAGTCTCCCTGCGGATCGGCTGCCACTTGTTGGCGAGGCACCAACTTCTGCCACAAGGGGTTGGCAACGCTCGAGGTTGGGACAGGCGAAAAATACAAGACAGGGGTCAGCAGCGAAGCAAGCAGCAGGCGTCGCATGGGGGAAATCTCCGAGTTCATTTGAATCGATTTACGTTATTTCGCGGGAAATCAGGCGGGGAAAGTACCAAAACCAAGAGCCTCTCACTAGGGCGGTTCTCACGGCATTTTTTGCCTGCTTGCAGATAGCAGGAGGGAAGATTTCGGACTCGGCAACGAACACACAAGAGCGACTTGCTATAATCATTTGCTGATGAATCTGATAGCAAAACGAAACATCGAAGCTTCGCAAACACACAAAAGGAAACACAATGAACAGCCTCAGAAGACTTGGTTTTACACTGCCAGCAATGATAGGCCTGGGGTCTATGCCATCTGCGCTGCTTGCCGATGTAACGATCGCCGCGGAGCCAGCGAGCACCCAGCAGGCGAACGGGCAAACCGAAAGTGCTCAAGTATCTGAAGCAGAGAAGAAAATTTCGAAGACACGTATTGCTCATATCAAAATCAAAGGAGATATGCCGGAGTCCCCAGGGCAGATGACCTTCTTTGGCGACTTAGGAATCGACCTACGGAAGACAATCTCGCGAATCGACAAAGCGGGCCAAGACGACCGGATTGCGGGGCTCATTCTCGAAATTGGACCGGCTTCTCTTTCGCGAGGCAAATTGAACGAACTGCGTGAGGCGATCGGCCGCGTTCGCGCTGAGGGCAAAAAAGTTTACGCCCACCTCGAATCGGCTCTGGGACCTCAATTCCTACTTGCCACCGCCTGCGACGAGATCATCATGCCCGAGGCTGGTATGGTGCTCATCGCGGGGGTGCGTGCAGAGGTTGCGTACTACAAAGATCTCCTGAGCAAGATCGGCGTCGAGGCCGACATGCTGCATGTGGGCGAATCGAAAGGCGCGGCTGAGCCACTCACACGCACCAGCATGAGTGAACCTGTGCGAAAGAATCTTACCGCGATGGTTGACGATTTGTTTGATCAAATGACAACAACGATCGCCACCGACCGCGACCTCAAAGTCGATGAAGTTCGCGACTTGATCGATACGGGGCTGCTCACTGTGACTGACGCTCACAATGCAGGTTTGGTCGACCGAGTGGCGTATCCCGATGAATTGCGGGAGCAATTGACTAAAGAATACGAAGCCGAAGATTTCGCCTACGTCATCAACTATGGCAAGAAGTCGGTCGACACCGATTTCTCTGGACCGATGGGCATGATCAAATTGTTTCAACAAATTATGGGCGTTGGTTCTGGTGGGGGCAGCGACAAAGGACCCAAGATTGCTGTCGTGTATGCCGTCGGCCCGATCATGTCGGGCAAAAGCGAGGACAATCCGTTCACCGGGCAGTTGATGGGTTCGGAGACTATTGTCAAAGCGCTCAACGAAGCTGCCGACGACAAACAGGTCAAGGCGATCGTATTGCGCATCAATAGCCCTGGGGGTTCTGCCCTAGCGAGTGATCTCATTTGGCGTGCAACGCAAACAATAGACAAGCCGATCGTGGCAAGCATGGGCGATGTTGCCGCGAGTGGCGGCTACTACATCGCTATGGGGGCGGACCACATTGTCGCGGAGCCTGGAACCATCACTGGTTCCATCGGCGTGGTAGGCGGAAAGCTCGCCATGCGCGGCATGTTCGACAAGGTGGGTATTACAACCGATAAAATCATCCGCGGCGAGAACAGTGGTATATTCAACTCCACCGAGAAGTTTAGCGCAAACGAACGAGAAGTTGTCGAGGCAATGATGAAAGATATTTACCGCCTGTTCACCACGAAGGCCGCCGAAGGACGCGGCATGCCGATCGAAAAACTCGAATCACTCGCCGGCGGCCAAATCTACACCGGCCGCGATGCCAAGCGCAACGGTCTGATCGACGAACTGGGAACGCTGAAAGATGCCATTGCTGTGGCCAAAGACTTCGCGGGGATCGACGCGGACACCAAAACGGGCTTGGAAATTCTACCAGAACCCGAGAACCCCTTGGAAACCCTGTTTGGAGCAGACCTCGACAAGCAGCGCGAGGTAAGTGTGTTGGGTGGAATCAGCCAACTTGCGCCAGAGTTAGCCGAGCCTCTGCACCAAGCTTTTCAACTTCGCCGGGTCATGCGTGAGCCGGTGGCGGTGATGATGCCGTTTTGGTTGGAAGTAAAATGAAGCCTAGACAATTCGCCGTGATACATGCGCGGCCAATTTAAGCCAACAGAGTGGCACGCAGGAAAACAAGACGAAATTACTTGGATTGATTGCAGTAGCAGAGTCTATTGCAAGTATGCAAGGCTGAATAGGCGATGTGGCACAGCCCAGTCGGGGGCAACTCCGACGATTCGAGCTACTGCTAACTTGCCTCAGTCGATGAATCTGAGGCAGGGTAGCTGGGGTGTTTGGCGAGTGCGATTGCGGTCGGCTATACTTCAGATAAACCACTAGGGATGTCGCTCAAAATGCGTTGTTTGTATTGTTGCCAGAGTTAGCAATCGGAAAGAATCTTCGGTTTTGAAAGAGCCTGGGTCAAAGCGACTGCGATATATTTTGGTAGGCCTCATCACAATTGTCGGGGTCTTAACGTCGATTGTTGTTTACGACCGGTTTTCCTGGGGAAATCGGGATTCGGCCGCAGAGCAAGCCCTCCTCGGGACATGGCTTGGCAATGATGGTCATTCTTTGCAGTTGCGGCCAGATGGAAGTGCGATCGGTCGTATCGAAGGCCACCTCAATATTGGCATCTATCGTTGGAAGGTGGAGAACGGAGTAGTCTCTATAGAAGACTGTCCTATCAATCCAGGGCCACAGTGGTTCGCCCAAAAATGCTTCGAGGATTTCATGAATGCTAGCCGTCGCGATGACTATGAGATGACGAAGCAAGGGAATGAAGTCTTGGTTCTCACGGACTTAGTGTCAAGCAGGGTTCTCGAATATGAACGTGCCAAAGATTGAACCCAACCATTTCTGTGGCCACGCTGATTAAGGTCCGACCGGACCAGTCAACACTTGCTGTTAGGCGGAATGGCTTTCGCGGATTAGCGAAGGCATCGCTGATTGTCGCGGTTTTCGAACTTCTGTTTCTTGCTCTTCTGTTCAGCTTGCCAATTACGAGGCCTCGGATTGAACGTCTAATCACATGACATCCACCCGCTAAGGTGCCTCAGCGTGAAACGCTGAGGCACTTTCAGACAAGACTGAATTTGCCCTCCATCACGTTTGGTGTGGAATCGTGTACACCTCAGCCGAATGTACTCACGCATCTACAGGTGATGGTGTCGATTCATCACGTGTGGGGCCAATTCGCGATACGTGCGGGAGCCGCCACCAGCCAACTATTCCCGCACACCAATCCGCTCTTTCCCCACCCACTTCTGCAGCACCTCCGGCACGATGATGGTGCCATCGGGTTGTTGGCAGTTTTCTAGGATGGCGAGTATCGCGCGGCTGATGGCGATGGCGGTGCCGTTGAGGGTGTGAGCGAAATGCGTACCCTTTTCGCCTTTGTTCTTGTAGCGAATGCTGAGGCGGCGGGCCTGGTAATCGGTGCAGTTGCTGGCGCTGGTGACCTCGCCGAACTCGCCGCTCTCGCCGCGGCCAGGCATCCACGCTTCGAGATCGAACTTGCGATAGGCTGGCCCACCCAAGTCACCCGTTGCGGTGTCGATCACTCGGTAAGGAATACCAAGTCCGTCGAAAATTTGGCATTCCAAGTCACAGAAATAGTTGTGCATGTCTTCGCTTTGCTCTGGCAAAGTAAAGGCGAACATTTCGACTTTGGTGAATTGATGCACGCGGTAGAGGCCGCGAGAAGCCCGTCCCGCAGCGCCCGCTTCGGTTCGGAAACAGTGACTGATGCCGCAGAGTTTCAGGGGCAGGTCCTCAGCATCCAAGACTTGTTCGGCATACATGCCGCCGAGCGGAATCTCTGCAGTGGCGACCAGATTCAGATCGAAATTTTCGATGCTGTAAATTTGTGTTTCTGGACCACGCGGAATAAAACCGACCCCGGAGAGGATTTCACTACGCGCGAGGTCGGGCGTTATTGTGGGTACGAATCCCTCGCCGACGAGCAACTGCAATGCGTACTGCTGCAGTGCAAGCTCCAACAAGACTGCTTCGTTCTTGAGGAAGTAGAAGCCGGCACCTGCGATGCGTGCGCCTGCCTCAAAGTCGATGAGATCGTGCTGCTCAGCCAATTCGACATGGTCGAGTACGGGAAAACCCAGTGGTTTGACCTCGTGTTCGCCGCGGCGAAGTTCACGGCTGTGGGCTTCTTCGCCGATGGGCGCCTCGGAGTGCGTCATGTTTGGCAGGCTGCGGTAGATGGCCCCCGCTTCGGCTGCAATGCGATCGTACTCTGTCTGTTTCGCGTCCTTCTGTTCGCGAAGCTGCCGGCCTTCTTCTTTGCGTTGTTCTCGCTCAGCGTCGTCTTTGGCTTTGCCAATGGATTTGCTGACGGTGTTGGCTTGCCGCGAAAGCTCTTCGATTGCTTGCTGAATCTCGCGGCATTCGTTTTCGAGCGCCACATAACGGCCCACGTCGGCATTCACGCCGCGATGCTTGCAGTTCTGCTGCACCGCCTCGGCGTTGGCCAATATGAATTTCTTGTCGAGCATGAATCGCTACATTGTTTTGAGGTTTGTTATATGCCACACGAAAAACAAAGGACACAAATAATAGATGTCAATTAGGTCTTTGTGCAGCTTGTGTTTTTTGTGGCTGGAAGGTCACAGTTAGCAAGTGAATTCCATAGGGCCGCACTGGCGCGGATGCCGCGGTGGTAATCAGCGAGGGAAAATTTTTCGTTGGGTGCGTGTAGATTATCGTCGTTTTGTCCCCAGCCCAAGAGCAACACATCAGCTTCGAGTCGATCGGCAAACGTATTGACGATCGGAATCGAGCCCCCCTCGCGCATGTACACGGGGCGCGTTCCAAAGCCGATCTCAATCGCGTCCGCGGCTGCGTTCAGATACGGGCTTTCTAGCGGCATCGCAATTCCCGGGGCACCGTGGCAGTCGATCAACTCCATGGTGACGCCCGGCGGGAGCTGCGTTTCAAGAAAGGTCCGCAAACTGGCGGCAATTTTTTTGGGGTCTTGGTCTGGAACCAGCCGGAAGCTGAACTTTGCACCCGCTTTGCCGGGCAGCACGGTCTTCGAACCTTCGCCCTGATACCCACCCCAGACACCATTGATGTCGTAGGAGGGGCGTGCCCAGCGACGTTCCAATGTCGTGTAGCCGACTTCCCCTGAAAGCTGCTCGACATCGAGTTGCTCTTTGAAATTTGGCTCGTCGAACGGAAGTTCTGCAAACTGTGTCCGCTCGCTTTCGCTGAGTGGCACGACATCGTCGTAAAACCCAGGCACTTGAATACGCCCCTGCTCGTCGACCAAGGCAGCCAACATCTTGTTGAGCGCATTTGCAGGATTGGTCACCGCGCCGCCAAACACTCCCGAATGCAGGTCGCTGTTGGGCCCCGTGAGGTGCAGTTCGTAGTAGGCAATGCCGCGCAGCCCGTAGGTGATCGCTGGAACACCGGGTGCGAACTGTGCGGTATCGCTGATGACCACGCAATCGCAAGCCAGTTTCTTTTTGTTTTCGGCTAAGAATGTCTCAAGGTTCTCGCTGCCGACTTCTTCTTCACCTTCGATCAGTAGTTTGACTTGCAGCGGGAGCTCACCTGCCGCGGCAAGCCACGACTGCACGCTTTTCACATGAGTAAGCATTTGGCCTTTGTCGTCAGTCGCACCGCGTGCGTAGAGATTGCCCTCACGCTCGGTGGGCTCGAACGGTGGGCTAGTCCACAGATCGAGTGGATCTGGGGGTTGGACGTCGTAGTGGCCGTACACCAAAGCGACCGGCGCACCAGCAACTGGAGGCGACTCTGCATATACGAGCGGATGGCCCGAGGTTTCGATCAGTTCAGCGGCAAGTCCGAAACTCTCAAGATGCTCGACCAGCCAATCAGCTGCCCGGCGCACGTCGCCCTGGAATTGAGAATCGGCACTGACACTGGGGATTCGCAACAACTCGCAGAGGTCGGCTTCAAACTGCGCGCGATGTTGCTCGACGTATCCGAAAACTGTGTCGAGCGGCGAGTCAGTCAGTTTATTCACGGTCACGGCAGGAAGTCGTCTCGCGGTCAAAGTATTGGAAGCAAAAGCAGGGGCAGAAGCAGTGAAGGAACGGTTTCCCCAAAGCCAAGCAATCCAATATAATGAGCCCTGCCGATTTGCACCACCTGTTTAGCCAAGGACTTCGAGCAGCAAGGACCGAACGAGATGCCCCCCTTTCAGGATGAACCTTTTCCCGCGGACGATGGCGTCACAACCATCGCACCCCAGAAGCAGGAAGCGGAGGACAAGCAGGCGCACCGCCAACCACGGTACAATGTACTGCTTTGGGACAGCGACGACCACACATTCGATTACGTCGAAAAAATGCTCCGCGAACTTTTTGGCCACAAAAAGGAAGCCTGCATGAAAATTGCTGAGCAAGTCGACAAAGACGGCAAGGCGGTCGTGCTCACGACCACGCTGGAACACGCGGAGCTCAAACGCGATCAAATTCACGCCTACGGCAAAGACCACCTGGAGAGCAGCAAGGGTTCGATGTGGAGCACGATTGAACCCGTTGAGTAACGGGGCGGAAATAGAATTAGGTAGCAGGAGCCAAGCATTCGCACCGCCAGCCACAACGGGATTCACCAATGAAGTTAAAAACCATCACCCTCGGTTGCAAAGTCAACCAATACGAAACCGAGTACCTCCGCGAAGGCTTGCAGGGAATCGGGTATGAAGACGCTGGTGATTCTCAGCCTGCGGACCTGTGTGTGGTAAATACTTGCACGGTTACGGGCGAAGGCGATAGCAAGAGTCGACAAATCATCCGCCGGCTGGCGCGTGACAACCCGGCGAGCAAGATTGTCGTGATGGGGTGCTACGCCACGCGGGCGCCTAAGGAAGTCGCGGCGCTGCCGAATGTGACCGAGGTACTCACCGACAAACGCGAGTTGCCCGATCTGCTAGGCCGATTCGGAGTGACCGACGTGCCGACAGGCATTTCCGGTTTCGGACGACGGCATCGGGCCTATGTGAAAGTGCAGGACGGTTGCCTGCTACGCTGTAGCTTCTGCATTATTCCCCACGTGCGACCACAACTCACAAGTCGCCCTCGGGAACACATTTTGGATGAAGTGCGCCGATTGGTTGACAATGGCTATCGTGAAGTTGTGCTGACAGGCATACACCTGGGACACTACGGCGTTGATTGGAATCGCCAGCTCTCCCAAGGAAAACGGGTGCCCAAAGAGAAATGGACGCGACTCTCTCACTTGGTGCGTGAGCTCGCTGAGCTGCCTGGCGATTTTCGAGTGAGGCTGTCGAGTATCGAAGCGACGGAAGTTACGCGCGAGTTGATCCAAGTCATGCAAGACCACGGCGACAGAGTCTGCCCGCACCTGCACATTTCCATGCAAAGTGGCAGCGATAGTGTACTCCGTCGTATGCGCCGCCGCTGGGGCAGCCGGAGGTTCATCGACCGCTGTCAATTGCTCAAGGCAAGCCTCGATCGCCCTGCAATTACGACGGACATCATCGTCGGTTTTCCGGGTGAGACCGACGCGGAGTTTGCAGAAACGTGCGACGTCGCGCGGGAAGTCGGGTTCTCAAAAATCCATGTCTTCCCTTTCAGCGCCCGACGCGGTACGCCGGCCTTCGAGATGCCAGGACAGTTACCGAAAAAGGTGAAGCAGGAGCGCGGACGAGAGTTGAGCCGCTTGGAAGCGCAGCTGCGCGACGAATACTTTAAGACCCTACGTGGCATGAGATTGCGAGTCCTCGCGGAATCGGCATCGGAGGAGCACCCCGGCAAGATGGTCGGCACCGCCTGCCGCTATGCAACGACGGTTGTCGAGGGCGTGGAAGCAGGGGAGTTCGTTGATGTCGAGGCGGGGGACATCGGCGAGGGAAACATCGACTCGGGGAAAATTTTCGCTCGGTAGCTAGGCCACGGTGTTGCAGGCTACTCCGCTAAATGCAGTCTTGACGGCAATATTTTTTACCTCTGGAATTTCACATTCCCCCATGCTTTACCGCCGCTTCGGTCGCACTGAACTCGAGATGCCCGTGTTTAGCTGTGGCGGGATGCGCTATCAGTTCAAGTGGCAGGATGTACCACTCAGCGAGGTGCCACCGGAGAATCAGGAGAATCTCGAAGCGACGATTCGCCGCTCGGTCGAGCTGGGCATCAACCACATCGAGACCGCGCGCGGCTACGGCTCCTCGGAACGTCAACTCGGTCTAGTGCTGCCGTCGATTCCGCGGGACGAGTTGATCGTGCAAACCAAAGTCGCGCCGACAGCCGATCCGGCGGAGTTTGTTCGTCACGTGCACGAATCCCTGGAAAGATTGCAGCTAGACCACATCGACCTGTTGGGCTTGCACGGCATCAATACGTACGAATTGCTTTGGCACACGGTGAAAAAGAACGGTTGTCTGGCGGCAGCGCGGGAGTTGCAGGCTCAAGGCTTGGTGCGACACGTCGGCTTTTCTACGCACGCGCCGCTGGATTTAATACTAGACACCATTCGCCACGAGGGCGATGGCGGGTTCGACTATGTCAATTTGCATTGGTACTACATCAACCAACAGAACTGGCCCGCGGTCGAGGCCGCAACCGCAGCCGACATGGGCGTGTTCATCATCAGCCCCGCGAACAAGGGCGGAATGCTCTATGAGCCACCAGAAAAACTCGTCGAACTTTGTCAACCATTGCACCCGTTGGTGTTTAACTGCTTGTTTTGCCTGCAACAGCCGAGTGTTCATACGTTGAGCTTGGGCGCATCCTGCCCTGAAGACTTCGAGCTGCAAGTATCAGCTCTGGACCACATCGAATCTGCCGAACGGTATTTGGATAAGACTCTCGACAAGCTCTACTCTGCAGCAGTTGATGCACTTGGCGAGAAATATGAAAGTCGATGGTGGGAAGGGCTCCCCAACTGGGAAGACGCTCCCGGTTACATGAACATCCCCGTGATGTTGTGGCTGCGGTATCTGACATTAGCGTACGACATGCACGAGTACGCCAAAATGCGTTACAACTTGCTAGGCAATGGTAGCCATTGGTTTCCAGGTCTCAACGCGGCTGCTGTCGATCAACTCGACCTCGAAGTGGCGCTCAAGAAATCGCCGTTCGCCGAACAGATTCCGGGCTGGCTGCGAGAGACGCATGAAGCGCTGTACGAAGCCCCGGTCAAGCGCGAGAGTGAATCGTAGCCGAGGTCGTAGCCAAGCTCGACGGCTAGTAATATTGGCTAATTGTTGTAGAATCGGCGATCTCGAAACGTGATTCTTTTCCTTCGTCTGGGAGTCTGTTCAATGTCCAATCCGAGTGGCCAAATCGACACGGTTATGCAGGAAAGCCGGCTGTTTCCGCCCAGTACGGAGTTTGCGGCTCAGGCGCAAGTCAAGTCACTCGACGAATACCAGGCATTGTGGGAACGTGCGAAGGCCGATCCCCCCGAGTTTTGGGCGGAACTCGCGCGAGAAGAACTGCATTGGTTCGAGCCCTTCTCCAACGCGTTGGTCTGGAACCAGCCCTACGCCGAATGGTTTGTTGGTGGCAAGACAAACGCCAGCTACAACTGCCTCGACCGCAATATCGAGCAAGGGCTAGGCGACCGCAAAGCAATTATTTGGGAAGGCGAACCCGGTGATCAATGCACACTCACCTACAGCGAGCTGCACGCTGAAGTCTGTAAGTTTGCCAACTGCTTGAAGAAACTCGGCGTGGGCGAGGGCGACGTGGTCTCGATCTACATGCCGATGGTGCCCGAGTTGGCGATTGCCATGCTGGCCTGTGCACGGATTGGTGCGGTTCACTCGGTAATCTTCGCCGGATTCTCTGCCGAGGCGATCGCCGACCGTAACAACGACGCGAATGCGAAGTTGCAAATCACCGCCGACGCTGCCTGGCGTCGCGGGAAAGCATTGGCACTCAAGCAAATTGTCGATGAGGCACTCACCAAGTCGACGACCGTGGAAAATTGCATTGTGCTGGATCGCGTGAACGAAAAGGTTCCCATGCAAGAGGGCCGTGATCACTGGTGGCACGAGCTCATGGCCGAGGCGTCCGACGATTGTCCCGCCACGCCCCTCGATAGCGAAGCCCCGCTGTTTATCCTTTACACGAGTGGCTCCACGGGTAAACCCAAGGGCATCAAGCACACCACCGCAGGCTACAACCTCTATGCGAAGAAGTCGTTTCAGTGGGTTTTCGACCATCGCGACGAAGACATTTTTTGGTGCACAGCCGACTGCGGCTGGATCACCGGCCACAGCTACGTTGTCTACGGACCCTTGTCTGCTGGCGCGACTTGTTTGATGTACGAAGGTGCGCCAAACCATCCCGACGAAGGTCGCTTCTGGGAACTCGTGGAAAAATACAAAGTCACAATTTTTTACACCGCACCAACTGCCATACGCGCGTTTATCAAGTGGGGTGATCAGCACGTGGATAAACACGACCTGTCGAGCTTGCGCGTGCTGGGCACGGTCGGTGAAGGCATCAACCCCGAAGCATGGATGTGGTACCACGAGAAAATCGGTGGCGAGCGCTGCCCGATTGTCGATACGTGGTGGCAAACAGAAACCGGCGGCATCATGATGAGTCCGCTGCCGGGAGCGATCCCGACCAAGCCGGGTAGTTGTACGAAACCCTTGCCTGGGATCATTCCAGAAATTGTCGATGAAGCGGGTCAACCCGTCGCCGCAAACCAGGGGGGCTGGCTCACGATTGCACATCCCTGGCCAGGAATGTTGCGCGGCATCTGGGGCGATGATGCGCGCTACGAAGAAGTCTACTGGAGTAAAGTCCCCGGCAAATACTTGGCCGGCGACAACGCGCGCTGCGATGAGGATGGTTACTACTGGATCATGGGACGCATCGACGACGTGCTCAATGTCTCTGGTCATCGTCTGAGCACAATCGAAATCGAAAGCGCGCTGGTCTCGCATCCCAACGTGGCCGAAGCCGCCGCAGTGGGTCGCCCTCACGAGCTCAAAGGCGAAGCGGTTGCCGTGTTTGTCAGTGTGAAAGACACGGAGCCTGACGACAAATTGCGGCAGGAATTGAAACAACACGTTCGTAAAGAAATCGGCGCACTCGCCCAGCCCGACGACATTCGTTTCACTGCGGCACTACCCAAAACGCGCAGCGGGAAGATCATGCGCCGCTTGCTCAAGGACATCGCCGCGGGAAAAGAAACGGTCGGCGACACGACCACACTGGAAGACTACAGCGTCCTCGCAAGCTTGCGTGAAGACGATGAATGACCCGATGGCCGGCTCGTTCCTACGGCACCGCCACCAACTTAGCTAACCGCTAAAATCTGCCAAATTGTGTGGGTCACTCTCAACGAAAACCCGCAAAACTACTGCTTTCGTAGACTTGCCCTGCCTGCTTGCGTATAGTGACTGATATCCCACGGAGGGGAAAAGATCTCTCCAATTCCTACGGTTGAAAGGCGGAATATTATGGCTTGGCTCATCCCACTTATCATTCAAATCGTCAGCGGCGCAGGCGGCGGCAATGTCGTCGGCACCATCTTAAAGAACATTCCCCTAAGCCGAATTCTTCAAACCGTGCTCGGCGGCGTCGGCGGCGGATTGGGTGGTTTGCTCTTGAGCGTTCTCGGTGGCGATGCCGGCGCGGTCGCGGATGTCGCAGGTGCCGCTGGTGGCATTGACCTGGGAAACATTTTCGGCGACGTCGCCGCGGGCGGTGGAGGTGGCGGCATCCTCGTCGCGATCATCGGCATGATTAAGAAGATGATGGCCGGTCAGGGCGGCGTCTGAGTTTCGCTCCGACGCATCGTTAACGCCGGCGGCCACGCCGGAAGCTCACGTAAAAGCTCAGATATTCGCCTACTAGAGCCCGGGGATCAATCGCGATCTCTGGGCTTTTTCTTGCGCTGCCGTCAAACCGCTTATGCACCTCGCAGCCCGCGCAATCGCGACGAAGCACTCACCACTGCGAAAGCAAGGAGCGAAGCGACGGACGAGGGTTCGGGGACGCCGACAAAACCTATGGTATGTGACAGGCCCCCCATGTAAGCGTCCGAGAAATCTCCCCCGAATCGTATCAGCGAATGAACCGTTACCTGTTTAACACGATCAATTGATGCTGACTCAGCGTAAGGCAGCGAGTCTGGATTGTCCCAGAATCCTGAAATTGTGATGTCGCCCAACGCATCATCTCCGTCTAATTCGTAAGGATAGGTTGGTGATGCGAAATCGTGGCAGAGTAAATCAAAGAAGCAATCTCGTTTTAAGTCTACCGGCGTACCAAGCGGCACAACGACTGTTTGAACTTGCATCCGACCAAAGTTGAAGCCGGGGGCTAACCAGACTCCGACACGATGAATATCCCGGATCGGGCCGGCTGTAATAACGTCGAACGAGAATTTCAAATAGGTAGGATGTTCAGTCCTCTCGTTGGCGAATAACACACCAGTCGTGAAAATGTTGGCTTTGGAGAAATCGGGAGAGTACGGAATCTGTTGAATCCCTCCAGTTTGTACCGTATCAAAGTCGGTTCGTACGCCCATATATTCAGTAGTCGGCGGAGCGTTGTCAGCAAAAACTCCAGGAAGAACTTGCCACTCGAAGTTTTCGAAGACTAACCCATTCTTCGTTTCACGAAGCCGACCGAAAGTATCGTACCATCGCGCGTCCATGGCCACTGATTCACCAGTATTCAAAAGCTCGTCTAGGCGTACATCTGACGGAGGCGGATCATACCCCGGTTGAATCAGCGCCGCTTCCTCTTGCGTGAGTCCCGAGGTAAGCACCCAATCGACAAGCGGCCCTGACTCTACGTCGGGAACATACACAAACAATTGCGTGGCGGCGATTCCTGCAACTTCGCTTTCCCAGCCCGCGCAGCGCATCAAATGCCCCACCGCGCAAGCCGTATCGTGCTTGTCCACAAAGATGGGAATAGCGAAATCGGCGTGACCTTCGTTCCGAGGGAAAACTCCACGATCTCGGTAGGCCTGCAAGCGAGAAAGGTTAAGTTCGCGCTCCGCAATAAGTCTTGCTCGCCACGCTTGCCGTTGTCGCAAACTCCAACGGTCGCCCTGCTCCTGCTCCAAGCGGTCCAAAGCAGTTTCCACACTTGCCTCGGCGTTCGCAACAAGAATGTCAGAAACAGCATCGAAATGTTGTTGCAAGTTTTCTCGGAGATCCTCCGGGCGTTGTCTGAATCCAGGAAGGAAGCTACCAACTTCGCGAACTAGAAACGCACTTCGGAGAGGGCCGACGAATCGAACACGCTGCAGTGCGGTAGAGGCATTACCCTCCCAACTTGCCACTGTGACTGGGGCCAACCACTCTTGGTTGTCCGAGCACCTACGACGCACAGAGGACAATGCAAACACAACCGCACCAAGCAAAAAAGCCTGGGCCAGCAGACTAAAGCAACGATTTTGCAGTGCCCGTGTAATCGAACGCATTTCGGTTTCTTTCAAATGCTGCTGTCGATATGTTAAGCCTCGAAAAAGCCACTGCCATTGATTTTAACGGCAAATATCTCTCGTGTCGAATTGTCTTCAGCGTGTGTGAAACCTTTGATCGACTCTTTCCCAGAGTGGGATATGTGCATTACAATGCGGGAAGTTCTACGAGCTGCATCAACCGCGTTGGCATTGCTGCCCACCGCAACCCACCAGGTCCGGTAGCTCAGTTGGTTAGAGCAGGGGACTCATAATCCCTTGGTCGGGGGTTCGAGTCCCTCCCGGACTACTTTTTCTCTTCTCAAATCCTGCAGTCTGCCTTGGGTTTTTGGTAAGTATGTGTGTCGAGCCGTGCAACGGGCGGGATTGCGGCTAGAATGGTGGGCATGCAAACCTCGGTTCGATTTGTTGCTGTAGGAACGCTCCTGCTGGGTCCGTTCTTGGCCTGCGCTTCTGCTGCAGTCAGGTTCAACGAACAGATTCGCCCGCTACTGGCCGAACATTGTTTGCAGTGCCACGGGCCTGACGAAACGCATCGCGAGGGCGATTTGCGACTCGATGTCGAAGATGCAGCCAAGGAGATCGCGATCGTTGCTCACGAGCCGGAAGCAAGCGAGCTGATCGCGCGGATCACTGCCATTGATCCAGACGTGAAAATGCCACCGTCGGAAACGGGCAAGTCGCTGAGCGCTGAAAACATTGCCCTCTTGCGCCAGTGGATCGCTGAGGGCGCGCACTACGAAGGGCATTGGGCCTTTGAGCCCATTGAATTGCCAAAGGTTCCACGTCCCACGGAACCTAGGTCCTCTGAGATAGACCATTTTGTCGTCACGGGGTTGGAAGCTCAGGGACTGCGCCTTTCGCCCAGCGTCTCTAACCAGCAACTCATCCGCCGCGCCACGTTCGATCTACTTGGCCTTCCTCCAACTTGGGAAGAGGTCGAAGCATTTGTAGAGGACAACTCGCCGCAGGCTTATGAAAAAGTGATCGACCGGCTGCTCGCTTCACCCCGATACGGGGAACGCTGGGGGAGGCACTGGCTCGATCTGGCTCGGTATGCCGACACGCATGGTGGCAGTGCGATTGGCTTTCGGCGGTTTCCGTTCTCCTACACCTATCGAGACTATGTCATTCGCGCATTCAATGCGGACTTGCCGTACGATCGCTTTGTGACCGAACAGTTGGCTGCCGATCAATTGAACCTCGAGGCAAACGATCCCGCCCTCGCGGGACTCGGCTTCCTCACGGTCGGCAGGCAATTTCGCAATCGCCACGACGTGGTTGATGACCAGATCGACGTTGTCACACGTGGCTTATTGGGGCTAACTGTTTCCTGCGCACGTTGCCACGACCACAAGTTCGATGCGATACCCACAACGGATTACTATTCGCTGTACGCGGCGCTGGCTGATAGTCACCCCCCCGAGACCTTGCCGATGGTGGGAGAGCCAGCCGATTCCGAGCCGCTTCGCAACTACCAAGCTGAGCTGTCCCAGCGACAAGTTATCTACCAAGACATGGCCCGCGATCAGACGGAGGTGATGCGCAGTCGGCTTCGTATGCAAGTGGGTATGTACTTGCGCGAACTTGCCCAGGGGACACCTGAGCAAGATCTCTCCGTGTCGGTGCTTTCGTATCGTACCGACGACTTGCGTCCGGCCGTCCTCGAACGCTGGCGATCCTACTTGGCCAAGATGCCGGCCGACGATCCGGTGTTCGGGCCGTGGGTGCAGCTTGCAGAGGTTTCGGCAAACGAGTTGCCAGCGCGTTGCGAACAACTCTTGACGCTTTGGCAAAAAGACAATGGCGATCCCGAAAAGTTTGCCAAAGCGCACAAGCTTGGAACCGTCGCACCCAAGTGGAACCCGCGCGTTTTAGAAGCCCTTGCTAAAGCACAAGTGAGTTCCATGGAGGAGGTTGCAGATGCCTACGGTGCGTTGTTTGCGGAGTTGCACGAGCAGTGGCTGCGCTCGTTGCTAGACGCAACATTGGAAGCCAGTAATGGTGCGGAAATCATTCCCGACGAAGACAAAAGGCATGCAGAAATCAACAGCGCGATCAACAAACAACTGCGTCGCCACCTGTACCAGTTTGGCACGCCCACCGCGATGTCGGACAACCTCACCACGACAATGTTGAACCGCACTGTGAGAGACAACCTCAGTGGCAAACGGGGAGCGATTCACGATTTACATCTCAATTCGCCCGGGTCTCCACCGCGCGCGATGAGTTTGCTTGAGCAGACCTCCGGCAACCCCTTCCACGTCTTGCGCCGTGGCCAACCGCTCAACCGTGGCGAAATGGTGCAGGCGCGTTTTCTTACTGCCGTATCGCCAGGACCGACTGCGCCGTTCCCCAATGGACGCAAACGGTTAGCACTCGCGCGGAGCATTGTCGATCCGAGCAACCCCCTTGCGCGTCGGGTGATTGTCAATTGGGTTTGGCAGCATCACTTCGGCAGGGGCTTGGTGCGCACTCCTGACGACTTGGGGGTGCGTGGTCAACCGCCGACACACCCAGAGCTGCTCGACTACCTGGCCGTGAAGTTCAAGGAAGACGGTTGGTCACTGAAAAAACTCCATCGCCGGATCATGCTATCGCAAACCTATCAACAAGCGGCGATAGAAAACGAAGTTGCACGGCATAAGGACCCCGAAAACAAGCTGCTCTGGCGGATGCCTCGTCGAATATTGGATATGGAAGCCATGCGCGACGCAATGCTAGCCGTGTCCGGGGAACTCGATACCTCGAAGATCGGCGGTCGCCCTTTCGAGTTTCAATCCGATCCGATTGTGCCTCGACGCAGCCTGTATGCATTCGCCAACCGCGATGTGATTTCGAGTTTCGCCAGCACGTTCGACCGTGCGGACCCCAGCACCTGCACCGCCAAGCGTCCAGAAACCAGCGTGCCTCAACAGACTTTGTTCGCGCTGAATTCTACTTTCATCCAGGACCGCGCCTTGGCCCTGGCAAATCGAGCATCGCAGATTGGCAATATTGACCAACGCGTGCAGTGGATGTACCAGCGCACGTTTTCTCGTAATCCAGACGAGCATGAGCTACAAGCTGCATTGCAATACGTGGCAAGCGCTGAGAAAATTGAAGCAGGCGAGGGCGCAAAGACCAATCCCTGGCATCAGTTGGCGCACGTTCTCCTCGCTGCAAATGAATTTGTGTTTGTGGATTGAGCCTATTTAGATTGAATTGCATGCACGCGCAACAACCAACCAATGGCCTCCCCGCTAGTAGGCGCGAATTCTTCAAGCGATGTGGCATGGGTTTCGGTTCGCTTGCCCTTGCCGACTTGCTGTCGAGCGAAAGTCACGCAGCAACCTCGCCCACGCATTTCGCCGGACGCGCGGAACATGTCATCCACGTGTTCATGAACGGTGGGATGTCGCAGGTTGACACTTTCGACCCTAAACCGGAACTCACCAAGCGCGCCGGCCAGATGCTGCCGATGGAAAACCTGCAGACGGAGCGTCGCACGGGCGTGGCTTTGCCTTCGCCATTCGAATTTCAGCGTCATGGTGAGAGTGGTATTCCGATCAGCGACTTGTTTCCGCACTTGTCGCAATGTGCGGACGACCTGGCGGTGATACGGTCGATGCACGCGGAACTCCCCAGCCACGAGATGTCGCTCATGTTGATGAACAGCGGCGACCAACGGTTGGTGCGTCCCAGTTTCGGTTCCTGGCTGACGTGGGGAATGGGCACCGAAAATCAGAACCTGCCAGGGTTCGTCGCGCTTTGCCCCGGAGGGCTGCCGGTGGGGGGCGCGGGGAACTGGCGCTCGGCGTTCCTGCCCGGTGTCTATCAGGGAACGCTCGTCGATACTTTCGAGACCGACCCCGACCGGTTGATCGAAAATGTGCGCAACGAGCGGTTGGGCGCTGCTGCACAATGGCAGCAGTTTGAGCTCTTGCAAACCTTGAATGCTCGGCATCTCGCCCAGCGACCAGGCGAAGCACGCATCGAAGCGCGCATTCGTTCGTTTGAATTAGCCTACCGCATGCAAACCGAAGCGACCGACGCCTTCAATGTGAATGACGAACCGGAGCATATGCTCAAGTTGTATGGCGAGGGTCCGCGGAATCGCCAGTTACTCTTAGCAAGGCGGTTGGTCGAGCGCGGTGTGCGTTTTGTGCAGACCTGGCATGGCGAGGGGCAGCCCTGGGATAGCCATGAGAATATCAAGAAGAACCATCGCAAGGTCGCCAACCAATGCGATCAAGGGCTAGCCGCGCTCATCATCGATCTCAAGCAGCGCGGGTTACTCGACAAGACGCTCATCCTGTGCACCGGAGAGTTCGGCCGTACGCCCTCCGTGGAGATGGGAATCGATGGCTCCGGAGCGGCCCAGGGTCGCGATCACAACCACTGGGGCTTCTCGCTTTGGATGGCTGGCGGCGGCATCAAGGGAGGCACGGTCTACGGTGCGACCGACGACTTCGGCTTCCGAGCTGTCGAAAACCCCGTCTCCGTTCACGACCTCCACGCCACGATGCTGCACCTGCTCGGTTTCGATCACAAGCGACTGACCTACCGCCACGCAGGCCGCGACTTTCGCCTGACGGACGTGCATGGTGACGTTGTGAAAGAAGTGTTGGCGTAACTGACGAGCAAAAAATACGAGCTCGTATCCTGATCCTGACGGAATACAGTCTGCGTCTCAGTCGTGGCTCAAAATGCACTTCTTGATCGACCAAAGCAGGCCGCCTTGTTCGTGCAACGGACTCCTCCACAACAGGCGCGGTACAGTACCCTAAGACCACGCCCAAAAACTATTTACTCGAGGGCGTGGCCTGCATTGTGCCCTGCATCGTCGCCAGCTTACCAACGCCTTCGCACAGCAACGAACGCGGATGCGGTTAGCGCCAGCAACGCACTGGTAGGTTCTGGCACAGATCCCGCGAGCGGAACGGGCGGCGGATTCCACGCTCCCAACAAGATACCCAGGTCCAACCCATCGACGGGCGGTGTGCCATTAAGTTCACCCCCTGAAGGATCGGAGCTTTCATTGAAATTGCCAAGTAGGATGCCAAGGTCGAGGCCATCGACAAAGCCGTCCATGTTCAGATCAGCAGGATCGCTAGGAGCTCCCACGAAAGTAATCTCACCGTGGCCTTCCCCGGGCGCACCATCGCCATGCGATGCAAAGAAATCGCTACTTGTCCAGTTCCATTGTGAAAGAAAGTTCGCAGCATCCGACGATTGCAGCGAAACATTGAAAAGCCAAACATCGTTATTGCTGGGGGCGAAAGGGTGGTTCAGGCCCGTAGCGACAGGCGTCTCGCCGGTGGTGGTCTCTAACGCATCAAACTCTCCTCAGGGAATAAACAATTCGATTACCGCTCCACCTTCACCAGCGTCGTAGCTGATGTGCGTTGTGCGAAGGTGTTCCCACGAGTAATCAAGAAGATTACTGTATTCGCGGCAGCCATAACGATGATCGTTGCAGTTGCGCCGGTTCACGCCGTTTCCGGTACTGACATCGACTTATTTGAAGGCACACAAACTGTAGAGGCAAGCGACAATTCCCCGGATTCAATTTTGCTCCCGGTCTCGTTGTCGATGATGTATTACACGTCAGTGCTTACGCCGGGCTCTATTTTGCTACGGTCCCAAAAACGGACGTTCTTGGGACTTGCTACGACGCTTCGAACGTCCACGCCGACGCTTCGAACAGGCTGCCCGATTCCAGCGCAGAAGAGTCCCGCCGCTTGTGGAATCTTGGTCAGCCAAACCCTGGACGAAAGCTGCACTGCCTTGTTCTTGGGCAGCAAACATCATGTTTGGAAAGCGTTTCCTTTGCTGCGGAAAATGCCATCGGTTGAATCCCCGACCGCAGCAAGCAGCTGCTGCCGTTCGTACGTGAGGTCATTCTCACCGCTGGCTCGAAACCAACGTCCATTTCTGGCAGCGGCCCTCGCACCGCAACTCACGGCCAACGCGCCCGTCCCAATGAGCTAGATTCCCACAACCCTAAAGTCGCCAGCAACGCCAAAACATGTCGATTCGAGTTGGGGCAAGTTATCACGTTCTACCAACTGGTCGCACATCGACTACAGTGAGGCGCCTAGAGAATAGGAGACTTCTGGCGATTATTGGCAATAGTGCACTCCGGGGGTAGCATAATCAGAAAACTGTGAGTTAAGATATTTCGGCAAGTCCAGGACTTGGCTCGTAACCTCGAAATTGCCGCAACCTACCGTATTACAGCTTATCACCTAAATAGCGCCTCACAACTCCTGACTCTCTACACGGAACCGACTAATGAAAGCCACACTCGCCGCGACCTGCTTTGCTTGGGCTGCCCTGCTCGCTCCTGCCGCCGCTTTCGCAGAAGCACCCTACCTGGTCGAATGGACTCGGCAGATCGGCACCAGCAGTGACGATATTAGCATTTCCGGCACGGTAGATAGCGCCGGCAACGCCTACATCACTGGCTATACCTCCGGCAGCCTGAAGGGAACCAACACGGGCCTTGCTGACGCTTTTCTCACCAAGTTTGATAGCAGTGGCAGCGAGCTCTGGACTCAGCAGATCGGCACCAGCAGTATTGACAGAAGTGATTCCGTCGTGGTCGACAGTGCAGGTAACATCTACATCAGCGGCGTTACCTGGGGCAGCCTGGAGGGAACCATCGCGGGCCGTTATGATGCGTTTATCACCAAGTTTGACAGCAGTGGTGGCGAGCTCTGGACTCAGCAGATCGGCACCAGTGGGGATGATTCTAGCTCTTCCGTCGCGGTTGACAGCGCGGGTGATGTCTACATCAGTGGCACTACTTCAGGCAGCCTGGAGGGAACCAACGCGGGCGTTAATGATGCGTTTATCACCAAGTTTGACAGCAGCGGCAGCGAGCTTTGGACTCAGCAGATCGGCACCAGCAGTATTGACTATAGCTCTTCCGTCGCAGTTGATAGCGCGGGTAACGCCTACATCAGCGGCGTTACCTGGGGCAGTCTGGAGGGAACCAACACGGGCCTTACTGACGCTTTTCTCACCAAGTTTGACAGCAGCGGCAGCGAGCTCTGGACCCAGCAGATCGGCACCAGCAGATTTGAAAATGGCACTTCAGTCGCGGTCGACATCGCGGGCAACGCTTACATTGCTAGCTCTACCTACGGCAGCCTGGAGGGAACCAACGCGGGCCTTTATGATGCTTTTATCACCAAATTTGACAGCAGCGGCAGCGAGCTCTGGACCCAGCAGATCGGCACTGCCAATCATGATCTTAGCTCTTCCGTCGCGCTTGACGGCGCGGGTAACGCCTACATCAGCGGCTCTACTAGAGGTAGTCTGAAAGGAACTAACGCCGGCCAGAGGGATGCTTTTCTAATCAAGTTTGATGGCAGTGGCAGCGAGCTCTGGACCCAGCAGATCGGCACCAGCAGTGATGACGTAAGCACTTCCATCTCAGTCGACAGCGCGGGCAACGCTTACATCACTGGCTATACCTCCGGCAGCCTGGAGGGAACCAACGCGGGCCTTTATGATGCGTTTCTTGTTAAGTTCACCGTCCCCGAGCCAAGGACACTGCTGCTGGGCACCTTGGCAATCGCCGGCCTCATTACCTCGCGCCGTAGACAAAAGTAAATGATTCCTTCCAACCTGCGGTTCTAACGCCGCGAGATTCGTACAACGGTATAGGCAAAACAACGGACGACTGACATTCGACGCTGACCAGATCACGATCGTCGCGGAAGGTTGCTTGCCGAGCTAAGCGAAGCGAAGGTTCCCGACCGACAAAGAGACGACCATTAGCTAACTGGTTGCGTAGTGATACACCCACTTCACGAACGAGCGTGCGAAACCGGGGTCAATTGGGGCTCAAAGTCACCCTGTTTTCAGGTTCATTTCGAGCCGGCGGTGTCCATGACCGCCAGCTCGAACGGCCTGCTGCTAATGCCGTCGGGGAGAATGCCCGACCGTAATCCCGATTTATAGAACTTGCGTAGCTGTGGTCAGATTCTGTACTTTTCGTAGCCAATGCCTCACGTTGTGC
This sequence comes from Bythopirellula sp., assembly GCA_965230685.1. Classification (GTDB taxonomy): domain Bacteria; phylum Planctomycetota; class Planctomycetia; order Pirellulales; family Lacipirellulaceae; genus Bythopirellula. The sequence goes on along the minus strand of CBDDLO010000002.1, from coordinate 3,568,237 downwards.
ACAACATTTAAGCAGACTGCGAACCTAATCTATCCACAAGCGGTGTGAACAACCGCTTGTGGAAACTGCGAGTTGCCAACTAGCGTCGGCGAGTATGACCGAAGCGTCGTACGGTTTCAGGCAATCTGGCCCGGAATGGCTTAGCTTAGCGCGGAAAATTACACGAATCTGAGCGGTACCCTAACAACGGAACCCAGCCGGTTGCTCGGCCTAAAGCTATAGAAGGGGTGAAGGGTGACAACCACCACAGCCGCGCAGCTTCGGCCGTTGGTCGCCCATGCTAACTGTCGTTGATGCCGCACGTCAGCGTACGGTTTGAATGAAAGGTAAGCGAGGCGCTCGAACTACCGCAGAAACGCTTCGTGCAACCCACCGTCGACGTTGATGATTTGACCCGTGGTGCGGCTCGACTTTTCTGAGAGCAGGAAATAGGCCGCCTCGGCTTGGTCTTCAGGGGTGATGGGGCGCTTGGTGAGGGTGCGCTCGGCGTAGAAGTTGGCAAGTTTGTTTCGTAGCTCGTCGTCGGATTCGCTTTCGTCGAACGCGATTTCGTACTTCGTCAGCGAAGCGATCACGCGGTCGCGGGGAAACATAGTCGAGCCTTTGATTACTGTGGCGGGGGCGATGGCGTTCACCCGCATCAGCGGGGCCATCTCGATGGCGAGCTCTCGCACCAAGTGGTTCGCCGCGGCCTTTGAAGTGTCGTAGGCTACAGAACCTTTCTTGGCGACGGCACCGTTGACGCTCGTGGTCAGCACGATCGAGCCGGACATACCCTGCTCTTCGAAAAGTTCGCGTGCTGCATCGACTAGGTTGTAACTTCCGCGGACGTTCACATCGAAGGTCAACCTCCAAGCGTCGTCGGAAAGTTTGCCATCGCGGCTCGGTGGCATGAATACCCCAGCGGTGACGACGATGTGATCCAAGCCACCGTAAGCCAGCAAGGTTTTCTGTAGTGCCGCGCGAATCGAATCGTGATCGGTGATGTCCACGCCAACTGCAATCGCAGGTCCGCAACCGGAGACTCCCGTGCCAGCGACGCCGATGCCTTGGCCGTAAATTTCCGTGAGTTCGTCGGCGGTCGCCTGAGCTTGCTCGGCATTCAGATCGGCGCAAACAATATGGGCCCCTTCTTTGGCGAGCCTAAACGCGATTTCTTTGCCAATGCCCGATCCCGCACCCGCGACAAGCACGATGCTACTGGCGAGTTCTTTAGCAGGCGGCTGGCGTTTGAGCTTGGCTTCTTCCAAGAGCCAGTACTCGATGTCGAACGCTTCTTGCTGGGGCAGGGCAATGTATTCGTCGATGGCCTCGGCGCCTCGCATGACTTCGACCGCACAGTTGTAGAACTCGGCGGTGACGCGCGACTCGCTCTTGTTCTTCCCCCAAGCAATCATGCCGATGCCGGGGATCAGCACGACGGTCGGGTTGGGGTCGCGCATGGCGGGGGACGTTTCACGCTTGCATTTTTCGTAGTACGCGGCATAGTCCTTGCGGTACTGCACGAGCCCCGAGGCGATCTTTTCTTTTAGTGCTGCAGTGTCTTCGCTCTGCGGGTTCCAATCGACGTAGAGCGGCTTGATTTTCGTGCGCAAGAAGTGGTCGGGGCAACTGGTGCCTAGCTCCGCAAGACGGGGAGCATCGTGCGAGTTGACAAAACGCAAAAGCTTCTCGTCGCTTTGCAGGGTGCCGACGAATTTCTTCTGCTGGCTGACTTGGCCACGCAACCAAGGTAATAAGTCCACGAGGATGGCATCACGTTGCTCCACGCCGAGGGTCTGGTACTTCTCGCCACCAAAGGTTTGGTCGCCCTTGTCCTTGGAATCAATGTAATCCGTCGCGCGGTCGATCAACTCGAGCGTCAATTCGTAACACTCGTGATCATCATCAGCCCAATTGATGATGCCATGTTGCCCCATGATTAATCCCTTCAGATTGGGATTTTTCTCGACAGCATCCTGCATCATCAGCCCCAGCTCGAAACCGGGTCGCAGCCACGGCACCCAGCCGACTTCGCCGCCGAAGATTTCTTCGGTGAGCGCTTCGCTGTTGCGGCTGGCGGCGATGGCGATCGCCGAGTTGGGGTGCATGTGGTCAACAAACTTAGCAGGAAGAAAACCGTGCAGCGGAGTATCGATGGAACTAGCACGCGGGTTCAAGTTGAACGTGCAATGTGGGAAGTAGCCGACCATTCCATCTTCGGCGGGAGTCTTAGGGCCGCGTTCCGGCTGGTCGTTGTAGGTCTTTCGCAAACCGAGCAGTTTGTCCATGTAGAGGGCGGCGAAGTTCTCGCTCTTGGCCGTGCGCAGATCGCCGCCAGAGCCCTTCACCCACAACACTTCCACTTCCTCGCCGGTGAGCGGATCGATTTCCATCAGCTTCGACGAAGTGTTGCCACCGCCCGTGTTGGTAATTCGCTGATCGGCACCGAGAGAGTTAGAGCGAAACACGAGTCGCTCGACCCCTGAAAGTTGCTTGACCTTCGCTTCGTCCCAGTGATTGTCGACGTGGTTTGCTTCTACCGTTGTGGTGGCCATTTTTTCTGCGGTTCTTACTGTGGTTTTTAGTGGGATTACAGATTGCGAAACCACATAATCCCACTTACAATGTCGGTTGTCAAGCACCCGAAAACCCCAGATTCGCCAAACCTCTTCAAAAAACTGGTCCCTCGCCCATGGCTACTGTCATTTCCCCTCTAGCTCGAGAGCGTCGCCTGGAGATTTTGGCGACATTGCAAGAGCAAGGGTCGGTGCGAGTGGCACGGCTGGCGGCGCGATTCGATGTGGCGGAAGAAACCATCCGCCGCGATCTCGACAAGCTTAGTCAAGCGGGGCACTTGGCTCGCACCCACGGCGGGGCGTTAAGCATCCGCAGCGACCGCGTCGATCTGCCGCTAACGGTTCGCAAGAACAGCCGCGCACCTGAGAAGCAGAGCATCGCGCGACAAGCGCTGGAACACATATGCGAGAACGACGTCATCGCGCTTGACGGTTCGACATCGGTACTCGAGTTGGCGTGCTTGTTGCCAGACATTCCGCTGACGGTCATTACCTACTCACTGGATGCCGCGCGCATGTTGCTGGACCGTCCGCAGATTCAAGTCATCTCGACTGGTGGGGAGCTCGACACGAAGTCGGTTTGCCTACTTGGCCCCATTGCCGAGGCAAACTTGCGGTTGTTTTCCATCAACAAGGTTTTTTTCTCTTGCAAGGGAATCGACGTGGAACGAGGCTATAGCGAAGCTTCGACAGCGCATGCCTCGATCAAGGAACTGCTGATGCAGTCGGCGGATCAGTCGTTCTTGTTGGCCGACCATAGCAAGTTTGGTGTACGGTCGATGACCTACTCGGGCGATCTGTCTGCGGTGGATGTGGTGATCACCGACGAGCAGACCGACCGCAGTTTTCTCCAAGCCTTGCAAGCCGCAGACGTGGCCACGGAAGTCGTGCCAGTACGAAAGCATTCTCCGAAGGTGCCCAAGTGAGCCAAGATTCGCACATCGACAATCCCGATGTCGTCCTGATCGGTAGCGGAATCATGTCCGCGAACTTGGGCGCGCTGCTCAAGCGGTTGCAACCGAGTCTCACCATCCAGCTCTACGAAGTCACTGGCGAGTTAACGCAAGAAGCCTCGAACGGCTGGAACAACGCGGGTACAGGGCACGCCGGTATTTGTGAGCTGAGCTACACGCCTTTTGTGGGCGAAGATGGTGCGGTTGATATCACCAAAGCGATCGAGGTTTTCCAAGAATTCGAGCAATCGAAGCAGTTCTGGGCGCACGCGGTCGACTCAGGGATGGTGGACAACCCCCGCGAGTTTATCAACCCCGTGTCGCACATTAGCTTTGTCCACGGACAGAAGCAGGTCGATTTCTTGCGGTCTCGATACGAGGGAATGTCGCAGCACCATTTCTTCCGCGACATGGAGTTCACAACCGATCGCAATAAAATTCACCAGTGGGCTCCACTGCTGATTGAAGGTCGCAAGGAGATGCCCGTCGCCGCGACAAAAATGGATTCTGGCACCGACGTCAATTTCGGCGCGATCGCACGAAAGCTCATCACATGGCTCGGCGAGCAGGAAGGGTGCGGCGTGGCAACGGCGCACCGCGTGGTCGATCTCGATCGCTCAGTGGCTGGTGGTTGGCAAGTTGTGGTGCGCGACCAACGAACGGAGCGCACGTTCACGAACCGCGCGAAGTTTGTCTTCGTCGGCGCCGGCGGCGGCAGTATCCAGCTACTACAAAAATCCGGTATCGCTGAGAGCAAAGGATTTGGCGGTTTTCCCATCGGTGGGCAATGGATTGTTTGCGATAAGCCGGAAATCGTTGAGAAGCACCAGGCGAAGGTCTATGGCCAAGCGCTCGACGAAGCACCAACCATGGCTGTGCCGCATCTCGATACGCGCATCATCGACGGCAAGAAGGCGTTGCTGTTCGGTCCGTTCGCGGCCTGGACCACAAAATTTCTCCACCGAGGTGGCAGTTGGACCGACTTGCCGGGGTCGCTCAAGTTCGACAACCTGGGCCCGTTGGTCAAAGTGGGGCTCTCGAATCTGCCCCTCGTCAAATATCTTGTCCAGCAAGGCACACAAAGCATGGCCTCGCGGATTCGACTCCTGCAGACTTACTACCCCGAGGCGAAGGCAGACGACTGGAAATTGGTCGATGCCGGCATACGAGTGCAGGCAATCAAGAAGGAGGACGGCGAAGCGGGCATTGTGCACTATGGAACGGAAGTCGTCACCAACGAGGAAAAATCCATCGCCGCGCTGCTGGGGGCTTCCCCGGGGGCTTCGGTCTCCGTGGCGATCATGACGGATGTGATCGCCCAATGCATGCCGGAATTGCTCGGCTCTGACCCCGCCAATTCGGCCATCCGGCAGCTGATTCCGACCTACGGCGAAGACCTTTTGCCCGCCGCTGCAGCCGAACATTACAGGCAGCTCAGTGACGCGGCGGTCCGCGCTCTGGGGCTGAATTAGCAGGAGCAACTTGGCAGCTCGAAGACGTGAAAGGTAATTTCCCGGTAGCAGGCTCCCGTGTATGGAACGCAGGCCGTTTTGCCCTATAATGGGGGACCAACGATAGCCTTCTTGCCTACACATCAATCTTTTCTTGCCCTTTGGAGAACTGATGCGAACTACTGCCCTACGAACTTTCTTCCTGCTCCTGGTATTGGCTCTGGTGGGTTCGCATGCGGCCCATGCCGAGGAAGAGTCGGGTTGGATTTCGCTCTTCAACGGCAAGGATTTGTCCGGCTGGAAGGCCAACGAAAACCCCGAAACATTCAAGGTCGCGGATGGCAAGTTGGTCGTCCGTGGTCCCCGTAGCCACCTGTTTTACGTCGGAGACGTGAACGGCGGGGAATTCAAGAATTTCGTCTGGAAATGCGAGGTCATGACCAAGCCGAATTCCAACTCGGGCATGTATTTTCACACCCAGTGGCAGGACGACGGCTGGCCGGCCAAGGGCTACGAAGTCCAAGTGAACAACTCGCATGGCGACCCGAAAAGAACCGGCGGCCTGTACGCGGTCGACGACGTGATGAACGACTCGCCAGCCAAGGATAACGAGTGGTTCACCCAAGAGGTCACTGTAAAGGGAAAAAATGTGGTCATTAAGGTGAATGGTAAAGTCACGGCAGATTATACTGAACCTGAGCACCCAGAACGCGGGGAAGGTTTCGAGGGCCGCCTGCTCAAGAGCGGCACCTTCGCCTTGCAAGGGCACGACCCAGGCAGCGAGGTCCATTTCCGCTCGATAGAAGTAAAACCGTTGCCGTAGAACAAACCAATTTCATTTTCATCAGTCCATTTCCATAAAGACTTTTTCGCAGGGGAACTCACTATGTCTCACGACAACAGCACGTCCAACGTCAAGAACAACGTCTCGCGCCGTCGGTTCATCCAAGGTTCGACAGCCACCGCCGCGCTGGCTGCGACTTCGGCTAGCGCCATCGCCAAGAGTACAGGTGCCAATGACAAACTGCGGATTGGTTTTATTGGCGTGGGCGGACGCTGCCAGGCACATGTCGACAGCGCTCTGCATTTGCACTCCCACGGCGGCTCGACTGAACTCGCCGCGGTTTGCGACGTCTACAACAACAATGTGAATCGCACGGCAGCGAAGATCGAATGGCACACTGGCAAAAGGCCCACTTCGACGGGTGACTACCGAGACATCCTAGCAGACGACTCCATCGACGCGGTCGTCATTGCCACACCCGATCACTGGCACGCTCGACAAACCATCGACGCACTCAAGGCGGGCAAACATGTCTACTGCGAAAAACCGATGACTCACACCGTCGAGGAAGCACTCGAAGTCCACAAGAAGTGGAAAGAGTCTGGCAACGTAATGCAAGTCGGCGTCCAGTCGACCTCGCTCCCCGTGTGGAAAAAGGTCAATGAGTCGCTTCGCGCCGGCGACCTTGGCAAGGTGCTGCAATACCAGACCGAGTTCTTCCGCAATTCGGATATGGGTCAATGGCGCTACTACCATCTGAGCGAGGACATGAATCCTAAGAACATCGATTGGAATACGTTCCTAGGGCGCGAATTCGACCTCGCCCCGGACATGCCTTTCGATCGTGCCAAGTTCGCCCAATGGCGTTGCTACTGGTCGTTTGGTTCGGGATTGTTTACCGATCTCTTTGTCCACCGCACCACGTCGATGTTGCTCGCCACGGGTTTGCGGTTCCCCGGTCGCGTCGTCGGTGCCGGCGGTACTTACCTGGAATACGACGGACGTGGTGTGCCCGATGTGGCAACCGTCGCGGCGGACTTCCCTGAAGGAGTGCAGGGGCTCGTGACCGCGACCATGTGTTGCGGCAACACGCCGATTCGCCAGATGATTCGCGGGCACAACGGCTCGGTCGTATTTGGCACCGGGGAAGAATTTACCGGCTACGATTTCGTTGCCGAGCGTCCGCAGGTAACCCACGACAGCTCGATCAAGGACAAACGCGTCGAGGTCGGCAAAGTGGAAAATAGCTCGCTGGTTCACTTTACGAACTTCGTCAAGGCAGCCCGCGCGGGAGACCCGTCGGCGGTGAACTGCTCGCCCGAGCTTGGTGCTGCGGCAATGACCATTGTCAAACTGGGTGCTCGAAGCTACCGCGAAGGAAAAGTCTTCCACTTCGACCGCGACAAGATGGAGTTTTCCGAAGGCGACAGCACGTGGGCCAACCACTGGCAAAAGATGTCCAGCGAAGGCGCCAAGCCCAATCACATTCCCGGTTGGACCGGTGGCGACAAGGGAAGCGTCCTCTACCCGCCAGCGTACCAAAAGCTCGCAGGCCCCTGGGTCGACGGAAAAGATCCCGCCATGCAGGCTTAGTGGCTGTTCCCCAGTCGGTGGAATCGCTGACTGGTGGTTGTGCGATCACAAGAAGCCCAGTTCCGACAGAGTCAAAACTCCGTGGCGGGACTGGGCTTCTTTACGCTTTAGCCCTCGAGAGAGCTGTGCTGGAAGCGAGCTAACTTGGGGTGTTCACTGCTTCTTCACCGGGAATGCTGCGCTCGCCATCATGGAAATACAAACAATTTCCCCCAGTCGAGGTGGCCGTTTTCAAGGCAGACTCGACACGTTGCAACGCCGAACCCGGGTGTTCGTCTTGCTGGACCTCGACCGCACCAATGCTGACCGCGTAGCTTAGCGACGCGTACTTGGAATCGGAATAGTCCGCAGCGTTCTGACGAAGTCGGAGCAAGGGGATCAACGCGCTTTGTAATTCGGTAGCGGGCAGCAAGATGGCGAGACTATTCGAATCGAATCGCGTGATCAAGTCTGTGTCGCGGAGTACCGAGCTAGCGAGCTTGGAGATCGTGGCTAGCAAGCTCTTGCGGGCATGCTTATCCTGGGCCGAGTCGCTTAGGTCCTCGACAAACTCGACAATGGCGAGGCTCAGCTTGGTGTCGTAACGATTTCGCTCAGCCGCGCGGCGTCGCAACTCTTCGAGAAACACTTTTTGTGTGGGCAGGCCGGTCGTCTCGTCTGTGTAGGGGTCAGAGACCGAACGCGATCTCTTTTCGCCCTTAAAGGTCTCGGTGATTTCGGTCGCCATACCGTTGCCATGCTGCTGACAGGTGCTGCCGTCGTGGTAGTGGACACAGTTGCGGCCGGCTTCTTTGGAGCTGTACAGGGCGGCGTCGGCCCGCTGCACAAAGGCGGTGGCATCTTCGCCTTCGCGAATTTGAGCGAACCCGATACTAATCGTGAGTCGTAAAATGAGCCCGTTGAAGGGAAAACGAGCCGACTCGATGAGTCCTCGTATCCGTTCGGCGACTTCCTTGGTTCGGTCGACATCGATGTCGGTGAGCACGAGCGCGAATTCTTCGCCCCCGTAGCGCGCGACCAGGTCGGTCTCTCGGCTGGTTTGGCTTAGCACTTCGGCTACGGCTTTAAGTACGGCATCACCGGCCTGGTGTCCGTAGCGGTCGTTGAACTTTTTGAAATAGTCGATGTCTAAGAGAATCAGCGATACCGACTTTCCATTCCGGTTCCAATCGGCGATGCGACGGGCCAGTTCGAACTCGTAGGCGCGCCGGTTGGCCACTCCAGTGAGCGGGTCGGTAAGCACGTCTTTCTTGTGGGCTTCGGTTAGCTTGTGCATCGCACTGCGCCAGCCGTCACTGAGAGATCCCACAATCATTGCGATCAGCACCAACGTGGCAGCCCACAGCAAGAACACCACCAACGTTGCGAAGGGGACACCACTGAGAGTCTCTTCACGGAGGTTCGGCACGAAAATGATCAGCGAGGATAAGATGCACAGCAGGGCCATCACCCGCGCACGATAGCGTCCCAGTAGCGATCCCGTCACCACAACGGGAACGTAGAACAAGTGTAGCAAGACGGGCGTCTCAACGGAGTAGTACCCCATGAGCGCGCTCACGCCGAAGACAACTGCAATCAGCAGCGGCTCGAGAAAGCGGTGCTGGTTCTGTTTGAGGTTGGCTAGTAGTCTCACGTCTATATCTGCTAACGGGGGGGCACCGGCGTTTCGGTTTTCTACGCGTGTTTCCTAGGAGTTTCCCTCAGGCACATGAGTTGTGCGCAAGAAAAACTCCCTCCGTTAGAGAATAGGTTGCCCCAGACCCCGAGCGGCCTGAAAGCGACGAAATAGCGCAGTTTCGCCTCACTTTTTGCCTAGATTTGCGAGAGATTACCGAGTGAATCGTCTCTGGGTTTGCAAATCTCACTTAACCAGTAAGACCCCCACAATCGGACTAGGCGAATATAGGTTCACTTCTACAGCTTTGCTGATGCTGCCAGGTGTCTGTCAGAAATTCGCGTGAGTAATGGGGTTTTCCACTAGGCCTCGTAACACGCGGCATTTAGATTGCTATGTGCTCCGACGTCTTCGCGTTGCTTTGAACGAGTGACCAGCTCTGTGCCTTTACTGCTTATCTTTTCTCTGGGAGTCAACAATCATGTTTCCTTTTCCACGAACTAGCCTCACTCGTAACGAATCCAAGTTCACTTACTCCAACAACAAAAAGCTGCGAATGGAATCTTTGGAGCAGAAGAATCTCCTAGCCGGTGACGTCGCCGTGTCGGTCCTGGGTGGCGACTTGTTCCTCGAAGGCGATGCAGCGGATAACAATGTGGAACTCGTGGGAACCGCCACACCGGGAGAGTTCCTACTCAACGGGGCGGGAACCACGTTTGATGGCTCAGCCGGACCGCTGACGGTGACGGGAGTCACGGGAAACGTGAGTGTCGATTTTAGTGACGGTGGCTCCAATCGGGTGCAACTTGGTGAGGCTGTCGACACGCTGAATCTTTCGGGGGATGTTTCGATCCTGGGTGGGGCAGGTTCTGAAACCCTCAACATCACCAACTCCGTGATCAGCGGCGACGTCCGCTTCCTCGATTCCGCAGGAGGCTATGGTGGCAACGTCTCAGCGACAGACACCACGATCACCGGCGATCTCACCTCAGAATCCGTTGCCGAGTTCAGCGACATCGGATTGTTGCGATCGACCGTCGATGGCAGCGTACGCCTCGTTTCCGAGGGAACTGGCATCACCCAATCGGTGCTGGACTTCACGGAAGCCACGATCGGCGAGGACGTGCGATTCCGCTCCAATGCGGATATCGCGGAGACAGAATTTGACGGCGTGGTGGTCGGCGACGATGTCGTGCTACGCTCGGCGGAGGGCGACGATTTGGTCAATATCATTGCGAGCACCATCGACGACGACCTCTACATCACTACCGGCGCGGGCATTGATGACGTGTTGATTGAAGAGAGCCACATCGACGACAAACTACGCATCAGCACGGGAGCGGACGACGATACTGCGTTTGTGGTGGACTCGACCGTTGGCCGATCGGTGTTGATCACCTTGGGAAATGGAAGCAACGCCTCGGAAATCGATGGTGTCGATGCGGGTCGCAGCCTGACGATCTTGGGACGTGGGGTGAATGATATCTTTCTGTCGGCTGTGACCACCACACATTTCGTGACTATCGTGACCGCCAGCGGCGATGATCTCGTCTTCATGGACCAAGTGACGACGCACTCGGCCTTGGTCTCGACCAAGGCAGGCATGGATGAAGTGACCATCAACGAATCTGCCTTCGAGTATCTCTTCGTCCTCTTGGGTAGCGGCGACGATACCCTGGAATTGGAAGGAGTGACGGTCGAACGCTTTGCGTTCCTGCACGGCGGAGGAGGCAATGACACGCTGATCGATGTTGAAGACTCGAACGACATCCATTTCGAGCTAGACTTTGCGTTTGAAGAGTTTGAGAGTTAGCCGTTACGGCGCGGTTGTACTTTGCCAACTGCCGGGGCTGATCGTAAACTCCCCGCTGGCGGTTTCCGTGGTGTAGGTACCGTAAACTCGAAACTGAAACGATTGCGTATCCTGTACACTCCAACTGCCCCACCCCCCGCGGAGCAGATGAGAATCGGTTTGGGAGACCCCAGTTTGGTAGGGAACGGTAAGCGTGTTCCCGCCGCCCGCGCCTTCGAGCGTGAAGCAGACTCCTTCCCCTGGAACGAGTGCTGTTACGCCGGAGAAGTCAACCTGGTGCCAGGCGTAGCTACTGGGGAGCTCGGATTCGGTGAAAGATACGGTTTCGATCAGAGTTCCCGGCCTCTCGTTCACGTCGCTGTTGTAGTATCTGACGTGCAAAGTGCTGTTGGGGGCTCCGTGCTGCTCGAAGTAGACATCAATGCGTGTGAGGTTCCAACTGAGCGCTTCTGCCGGAAGCGACGGCACAAAGTAGTGTCCAAGGAAATTGTCTTCCGTTACATTCTCTTCCGTGGAAGTTCCTCCCTCGAAACTTTGAATTACTAGCGGCCCCACTTGCTGCTCTGAAGTGACACTGGGTGCATAGTTCACACTGTAAACAAAGGTCGATGTACCGTAGCGGCCGATGCCTTGGATCTCGACGGGTTGCGTGTTGTCGTTATCCAGGTTTCCGTCAGCAGGATCGATCAGACGAAAGTAGAGGTTCTCGGTCATCCCCATCGGATCGACCGTGTTTTCCACACCCGAGGAGTATTTCGTCCGCCAATCAGAATCTAAATCAATCTTGGCCAGAGCCATTTCCACGCCTGCTTCGGCGAGGAGCCGAACGTATCCCCGGTCGTTGTGCGCAGTCACGCCGCGTAGTTCAAGACGCGTCAGGTGGATCGCCGACAGGCCCATCATTGCCACCAGCATAGCCGTACCGATCACGGCGATGTAGACGGAGCCGCGCTGCTGGCAGCCGTTGCTCTTTTTCTGAATCGACATGGGTGTTCCTAGTTGGGATCTTCAACGTGATTCATCAAATTCGTGACGCCGTAGGCCGGATCTGTTGGACCACCAACGGTGAGCGTCGTTTCGACTTGAGTGACTACGGTCTTGTCCACCGTGTCTGGTTGCTCGAGTGAGCCATCGACAGACCGAAACCCAAATCGCGTAGTGACCGTTCCATCGGGTGCCGTCACTTGTACCCGAATTCGTTTCAGACCCGTGTTGTACAGAAACCATTCATTGCCGTTAATGCGATCGGCCCACTTGACTCGAGCCCCTCGGGTCCAGCCTGCGTACCGGGTGAGTGCGTTGCCTTGGCGATCTTGGATGGCGGCTGGCGACCATCCGTCGTAGTCGTCCACGTCATCGAAATCACCTCGGACAGCGCTGGATTCTCCAGCATTGGTACCAATCGATCCGCCGCCGTCTTCGGGATCGTTGAAAGGCATCGACATGATTTCACCAAGCAGCGCTTCGGCAAGCAACGGTCCGGTGATGAAATCATTGGCAGCCGCCTGCGTACGCACGGATGTTCCCAAAGTAGCGAGCGAACCGACCACGACAGTTCCGACCAGAAGTGTCGAAACGACGACTTCTGTGAGCGACATACCGCGTCGAGTTGAATTGGTTTGCCAATACATGCTTAGTCTTTGTATTACGGGTTTGAATCTGGGGCGATGGCGATCGTCACGGTGCGATACTCTTCACTGCCTGTTAGGGCGAAGTCGACCGTCCCGGTGCCACCGGCTGTCGTTTGCATGAAATAGCCAGCACCGCCAGACGCCGAGCGGGTGCTGCTATTGCTACTTTCGTCCATGGTGATGCTCGTGAGACCAGTGAGACCGGGCGCATCTACGCTGATGTCGTTGCTATCGAAACCGCCGATTCTGAGAATCAGCGAGCCATCCACACTGCTTGTCACCTCGGGGCACTCTGGATTCGAGCTTCTCCCTCCGCTGGCTGCATAGTCGTCGATCGGATTGCCCCCATCATGGCCCGTGAACCGCATGATCCAGCCGTACGCTTCCTGAGAGCCAGACCAGGTGAAGTCGTAGTTGCTCGGTTCCGAAGCCGTGGCATTTTTCCACCAGACGCCCAATGTGACTCGACCATCGCGACCTGCCAGATCGATCTGGTTCCAGCCCGCCGGTGGGGCGAGCGAACCTTCGGTCGAACCGTCAGTAGCCACGGCAGCAATCAGTAGATCGCCGGTTGAGGTTCCTGCCGGACGATCTACCGTGATACTCGTACCGCTAGCGGTGTCTTCCTCGAACTCTTTGTATTCCAAGCCAGTGGTCTCGGTATCGTCGCCTGCCCCGGCGGCCCACTCGAGGGAGCGTCGCATGATGAGTTGGCCATCGGTGTTGAGTGCGGTAGCGTCGAAGGCGCTTTCGCCCCAGGGCAACTGGCAGCGCCGTCCCGCGGCAGCGCTGCTGTCGGCCAGTTCATCGCCAGCATCGAGGGTCAGCAACGTAGGGTAATTCAATGCAGAGCTAACGTTCGCGAGAGTGGCAGCATCGGGTGCGAGTGTCGAGGAAGTCCATTTCAACTCTTGGTCCGAGGAAAAGACTTCGAGTGTGCCAACTGCTAGGCCCGTAGTAATGTAGTGCGTGGTGTTGACCAGGTTGATCTCGGTGTTGCTCATGCTGAAACCGGAGAGGTTGACGTAGAAGCCCAAGGTTTCTGCATGAATGAACGATTCGGTCACCACACCGATAGCCGCCGCGTTAAGCTTCGTGCCAAGGGTCCCCGCGTTGCAGACGCCCGACACATAGACGACTGTGGCATTGGCAAACTCGGCATCGAACTCGACTTGCGTCGCCTGTTGCGAGATCACAGTCACGTCGTAGCCCCAGCCTTCCATCAAGTCGATGCGTTGTTGCTCGGCTGCGGTTGGCGTGCCGAGTCCTCCGTCGCCATCGGGCGCCTGCCCCGAGACGAAGAGCACAATGGGATTCGACGAGATACCCTCGATCAGTCGCGTCATCCAGGCAAACGAGAGCGATTGCACATCGTCAACATGGGTAGTAGCAGTGCCGCCGTTGTACTCCTCGGTGAGTGGGTCGCCTGCGGTGCCGGACCAGGAGTACCGAATGGTCTCTGGTACAGAGTCTCCGTTGCGATCGGGGACTGACATCGTGATTGATGTGGCAGTGAGTTCACTGAGACTGATTGCCGTTTGCAAGTTGCGGTTGATCGTAGCGATTGCTTGTTGTGCGGTGCGGCTCTTAGCAAGCGAACCAGAATTGACTTCGAGCGATTGACTGGCGATATACAGCGACGACGACAACCCACCCACCAAGATCGCAGCCGAGGCCGACGCGACCACGAGTTCCAGCAGGGTATACCCGCGGGTTCTTGCTCGTGAGTCAAACTGCGCCGAATTTCTTTTCATAGGAACCTATTGCAGACTTGCTGTACCATCGAGGGCGAGGAGGACGGTGCGTTGGGCATCGCCTGAGCGAATCACCACGCTCCCGTCGCTGTCCGGCCGGCCATGCATATCGAAGACGACGCTTTCATCGCCACCGAAGGTGACGCTCACAAAAGTCGCCCAAAAAGGATCGTCCTGCAACTCCACGAGGTAGCTATTCGCCGGGTGGTTGGGATCGGCAACGCCGACCAGGGTGTAGCGGTCGTTGGCAGATTCCAACTGCACGGTTCGAGATTGACTGGTTCGCTGCGCTTCGGAGCGGGCGTAGTGCAGGTCAGCAACCAGACGATGCCCCGCCGACTGAGCACGAAAATTGTTCAACGCCGACCGATAGCTGGGCGCAGCCACACCAGCGAGGATTCCCATCACCAGCATGGCGATGACCACCTCAATGAACGTAAAGCCAAATTGGTGACGGTGCTTGTGCGTCATCAGCGCTGTATCTATTGCTCAGAAACAGTGTTTGCGGCGGTTGGAGTGCGATTGGGTTTTTCGCGAGGCTGATAGCCTGTGCGGATTGTGGTAATGTCGGATTCAATCGCAAGAAATGCTTCTATTGCCTCGCGATCCCATTGTGTGCCGGCACCTTCGCGAAGAATGGCAATAGCTTTCTCGTGCGGCATGCCTTGTCGGTAAGCACGGTTGCTGGTCATCGCGTCGTAGGCATCCGCCACGGCAAGAATTCGACCATCGAAGGGAATTTCCGTACCAGCAAGTCCATCGGGATATCCCTTACCGTCCATGCGTTCGTGATGATGCAACACGCCGGGGAGAACATAATTTAATTGTTCGAGCCCTTGCAAGATGTTCCACCCTTCCTCCGGATGACGCTGGATTTCGGCAAATTCCTCGTCGGTGAGGCGATCGGGTTTGTTGAGTATTGCGTCGTTGATGGCGATCTTGCCCACGTCGTGGAGCAGTCCCGTCAGATACAGCAATTCGCTCGCTTCCTTGCCATAGCCCAATTCTTGCGAGAGGCGTTTCGCATAGAGGGCAACGCGTTCGCTATGGCCGCAAGTGTATTCGTCTTTGGCTTCGACCGCGGAAACGAGTGTGCGAACCACGTGGACGAGCAAGGTCTCGCGCTCTTGAAACAAGGACAGATTGTTGGAGTGCGAGGCGGTCATTGCTGCCGCGGTCGAAAGGAGCGAGGCTTCACTTGTGCCGAATTCGTGCTGATTGAGCCGCCATTCGGGAAAGCTACTCGCTTCGTCTTGTTCCTCTGGCAAGCGGTTGATAGCCATAAACCAACCCACCGGGATGTCAGATTTGCCCACGGGCACCACGATCACATCTCGTACTCCTACGAACTTCTTCCCATACGGTGTCGTGTCAAAACCGTTCTTGATCAACGGCTGACGTGCTTCCTGGTTCTGAAGCAGTTCCCCCAGGAGTTCCGTAAGGCGCTGTTCCGCTAGGGGCTGATCAAGGCCTTCCGCTTGCCAAGCCGCCAGGAGCAGCGGATCTTGTTTTGTATTGAGCAAGAAATACAGCTCCTCGGCATGCACCGACTTCCCTAGTTCGGGAAGCGAAGCAGTGACGAGTTGATCGATCGTATGGGTACTGTCACCTAGCCCCAAACGTTCAGCCATGGAACGTAGGAAGGTCAGTTCCTCGAAGTCGTCGCTGACTTGCTTCAGGAAGAAGTCGTTTTCTTCCCTCAATCGGTAGAGTTCTTCCTGCTGCTGGAGAAAGCGTCCACTCAAGTTGGCCACTTTGACCAGCTGATCGCAGCTGTTCAAGCTGGTCGCGGCGAGGGTCTCGCTGCCTAGTGGAATAATCAACAAGTAGCGACCAGGCGAAATTTCTCGTGTGACAGGATCTCCCGAAGAGGCGGCAGCCTCAATCAGCGGGAGGATGTCTGCAATCGGGATATCATCAAGGGCCTCGCTGCCATTCTCCGCAACGTCGGCTTCGTCTCGAGTTTGGCAAGTCCACCCTAGAGTATTCTCATGTGTCCAAAGTGCGAACGGTTGATTCAGTGCTTGGGCTAATTCTCTGACGCCTTGATGCTGCCAAGTTTTTATGGGATCGCAGCTTACAGTTACCGTGGTTACCATCTCTAGCTCTAATCAATTGCAGGTGAAACATTGTTGCCAGGAAGCGCAGCAATTCCTGCTGCGAGAATCTTCGCTGCTCAAACGTAGCTCATACCCGCTGCACTACGATGATTCTGCTCGACTGGTTGCGGATGTTACCAATCATTCCAATTGCAACAGTCGCGCGAGCTATCGCGAAAGCGTATCTGTGGTAAGCCCTACCGCTAATGTCAAATTCGCATGCTACGCTTTCACATGAGTCAAATAGAAAGACGCATGGGAAGCACTAGAGGCTCGAATTCCCAAACTAGGCTTGTAGTGTGAACCCAATGACCTTGGAGGTGGATGATATGCAACGTAAAACTGGTTTTACTCTCGTTGAGCTTGTAGTGGTGATTTTGATCCTGGGCATCTTGGCAGGCGTTGCCGCGCCGAAGTTGTTCGACACCTCTTCGAAAGCTTCTGACAATAGCGCACGGACGACCCTAGCGATTGTCCGAGATGCGGTGGAGCTATTCGCCGCGGAGAACGGTGGCGCCTTGCCTCGTCACGATTCAGAGGCGAATTTCCTGACCGACATTATGCCTTTGATTCGCGGGTCGATTTTCCCAACTTGTCCCGTCGGGGCTAATGCAGGGAGCAATGCCGTCTCAGTCGCTGCAACAACGGGGGGAGCTCAAGGCTGGCGGTACAACACGGGTGAATTTTTCATCAATAGTGGTGCCTTAACAGCCAATCCGGACGATGCGGCGACTCTGACTTATGACGCGCTGTAGAGCCCAGACTCGTATCGCATCTGCACATTGATGCTACCCCTACTTGACAACATTCCCATCTGCGCAGGACACCCGATGAGTGATAACACGAAGCGAGCGCTGATTGTCGATGACAACGTTGCGCTAGCTCGTGTCACTCAGTTCGCACTCGACGGAGCAGGATTCGAGACGCAAACTGCGTACAACGGTCGTTTGGCGCTAGACGCGGCCTTGCAGACGCAGTTTGACATCGTCATCACCGACCAGCAAATGCCGGAGATGACGGGCGTCGAACTCTGCCAAGAGCTGCGCAGTCTGCCGACTTATGCCAACTGCCCAATCATTTTGCTGACTGCCAAGGGGCTGGAGTTGGAACTACCACGACTCCGCGACGAGTTGGGAATCAACGCCACTTTCGCAAAGCCTTTTAGTCCGTCGGCGATCGTCAAGTCTTGTCGCGAACTTTTGACCAGTACGCAAGAACCTGAGTGCGTTTGACAGGGTGTTCAGGGAACCACACAGTACCTCAGGACATGAGAACATCACGGCTCAACAATGTTTCGCAGCAGCTCCAACTTGGGTTTTCCGAGAAAGGTAGTCGTCTACTATCTGTTGTTTTGCCTGGTAGCCGTGAGCTGGCTTGCAATTGGCATCCTCTACACCTCGCACACAGTTGTTGACTCCCGAGCCAGCAGCGCTTGCCTCGCTCGGTTGGGCAAGCAAGCTGCGGCGCTGGAACTCGAGTATGTTCGCAGCGGCACTGAGAATCTGCAAGAGACTCTGCTCAGCAATCAATCGGCGGGGGAAGCGTTCGAGTCTGCGGTAGTCTCGTTAGAGGGCACCGTTCTCGCTCATTCCAAGCCGTCCTTGATTGGTCAGCCGGCTAGCGAACGTAAGGGAACTACGCTTCGCTGGGGGAATGTCTCGGGAATTCAGTTCCTGGACGAACAAGGGCAATCCATCAGCGAATACCGCGTCCCGCTGGTTGGTGACGACGACCATTTCGGCTCACTTCGCCTCGCGGTGCCCCAGCCTACTTTTTGGAATACCTTTACGCAAACAGCTCGCGTCGCGCCGGCTGTGGTATTCCTACCGCTTGTGCTTATTGCCGCTGGGGGACTATTCCTGGCCCGGCTTGCTAGTCCGATGGCAGAGGTCGACAAGCAACTACGCGGACTAGCTCTCCAACGTCCCACATCAGAGTTCAAGCTGAAGCAACTTCCTGCGAAAGACGCTATTTCGATTGGCTGGAATAGAATCGTTGCCTTGATGGAAAAGCAAGCCGCATCGGGTGACAACGACGACTTGAAGAGTCGTTTGGTGGAAGTCGTGGCAGCTCGACAAGAAAAGGGCTTGCATGACGTCCTGAACAATCTGGTCGATGGAATTGCCGTCACCGACATGGAAGGTCGAATCACCTTCGCCAATCGAGCCATTGCCGCACTGCTAAATACAGAATCTCCGCTCGAGGAATTGGCTGGTATCGAGTTGGAGGGGCAAATTGTCAAATCGTTTGGCGAAAACAACAAGGCGGAGTTGTTCGAAGGGGCCACCGTGCATCGAGCGGCAGTCACGGAAATCCAACCTCAGGGAGATGATGATCTGCACACCTTGCGAGTGGCTCGGTTACCACTGGAAGGCGAACCCCTTCGAGGGCATGTCTGGTCAGTCCGCGATGTGACTCAACAAAAGTTGACCGAAAAGTCTCGAGATCAGTTCATTGATGTGGCAACTCACGAAATGCGGACCCCACTGTCCAACATCAAGGCTTACGCTGAAACGCTCGTCACCAGCGATGCAATCGAAGTCGAGCAGCAGAAAGAATTCTGCAACATCATCAATAGCGAAGTCACCCGCTTGGCGCGCTTTGTTGACGACCTCCTCAGTATCAGCAGCATGGAAGCCGGGTCGATGGCGATTGATCGGCAGCGCACGATCTCGGCTCGCTTGTTCGAGGAAGTCCTCGCCAAGGTAAAGCCTTTGATGCAACAGAAGTCACTAGAGTTCGACGTTCAGCTTCCCGAGAAAATGGCTGACTTGCAACTCGACAAAGACAAGATCGTTGCCGTCCTGGTCAATCTGCTGGGCAATGCCGCCAAATACACGCCAGCCAAGGGGCGGGTCACCTTACGAGTGAAGCTCGAAGAAAAGGAACTGCAGATTGCGGTTCAAGACACGGGCATGGGGATTGCTCCCGAAGAAGTTTCCAAGGTGTTCGACAAATTTTTCCGCAGCTCGGACCCGCGCGTGCAGGACGAAGTCGGCACCGGCCTGGGCCTATCGTTGGCACGCGAGGTGATTCGCATGCATGGCGGTGATATTACCGTCGAAAGCCAAATCGACCAAGGCACAACATTCACAGCCACCATTCCGATTCGCAAAGGGCCCTAGCCATGTTCCAGATCGAATCACAAGGGGCTGTGGATGTGATCGCGCCTCAAGTCGCGCTGAACCACGAGAATGCAGTCCATCTACTAAATGCGATTACCGAGAAGTCCTTTGTCGGTCAGCCGATGGTAGTAATTGACATGACCAATGTACCGCTCATTGACAGCGCTGGGCTGGAATGTTTGCTCGACGTGCAAACCCACTTGCGCCAGTCTTCCGGTTCGTTGAAATTCGCGTCACTATCGCAGCTCTGCGAAGATGTGTTTCGAGTGACCGGCCTCGCAGATCGTTTCGAGACCTACGCCGATACCAAAACGGCGGCGGGGAGCTTTGTTCGATGAGCAAGGTCCTCACTCCCGAAGTTGAAGAAGAGCAAGTGCTGCCCTTGACGGTCCCGCTCGATGCCGAGAGCGATGGCGACCCGTTGAGTCGCGCTCCGTTGCGTGGCCCGCTGGGTCAGCAATTACTGAGCGCGAATCTGATTGCTTCCGACGAGTTGGAAGCAGCGCTCAGTCTACAGGCCGAGAACGGGCAGAAGCTGGGCGAGGTGCTACTTGAACTCGGATTTGCCAGTGAGGATCAGTTGCTCCCGTTCGTCGAGGCACAGCTCGGCGTGCCCAGCGTGCGCTTGCGGGAAGGAATGCTCGATCCGATAGCGGTGCGGCTGCTTCCGCGGGGGCTGGCACAGAGTCTCGAGGTGCTCGCCCTTTTTCGGGTTAAGAACCGTCTTATTGTCGCCACTCACGATCCCCTCGATCTCGATAAGCTAGATCGCATCGAGCACTTTACAGGCCTAGAGGTCCGCTTTGTCTTCGCCTTTCAAGCCGCCATTGAGAAAATGCTCAGTCGCGTCTACGACGAGGATTTTCGCGTTGATGCGGTAACGGCTGATCTGGACGATTCAGATGTCGAGCTGCAGTTGGAAACTTCGGACGTCGACGTGGCTTCGGTGCACGATTTGGTGGATGGCAGTCCAGTAGTCAACTTGATCAACTATTTGATTCTTCAGTCGATACGCAAGAACGCAAGTGATATTCACATCGAGCCGAGCCGCAATTTCGCCTCTGTACGATTTCGTATCGATGGACAATTGGTGGAAATGCTCCGCCCACGGCGGGACATTTACCCCGCGATGGTTTCGCGTATTAAAGTGATGGCGAAGCTGGACATCGCTGAGCAGCGTGTGCCACAGGACGGACGCTGCCAGGTTGTGGCGGACAACAAACAGGTCGATCTACGCGTCTCCACATTGCCGACTGTTCTGGGTGAGAAGATCGTGATTCGTGTGCTGGATAAGCAACGACTGACTTTCAACCTGGACAAGCTAGGTATTTCCCCGGAGACACTGGTCATGGTCAAGCAACTGCTGGCCAAACCACATGGATTGCTGCTAGTCACGGGGCCGACGGGTAGTGGAAAGACGACGACCCTGTACTCGGCCCTAGAATTGATCAAGTCAGTACAGCGAAACATCATCACCGTCGAAGATCCCGTGGAATACCAAATTGAATTGGTCAACCAGGTGCAAGTCGATGCGACGCGCGGGGTGAGCTTTCCCAAGGCGTTGCGCTCGATCTTACGGCAGGATCCCGATGTAATCATGGTAGGTGAGATTCGAGATGCCGAAACAGCGCAGGTCGCTGTCCAGGCCGCGCTCACGGGACACCTGGTGCTAAGTACTCTGCACACCAACGACAGCGTGAGCGCGATCACGCGGATGATGGACATGGGGATCGAAAGCTACAAACTGGCCGCCGCGATGGTGGGTGTTGTTGCACAGCGGCTCGTACGCACCATTTGTCCACACTGTCGCACTTCCTATTATCCAACGGCAGAGTATCTCGAGGCCCTGCACTATCGCGGTGACAAGCGTCGGAGTTTCTCCAAGGGAGAAGGCTGCCGCGAATGTTTCGACACCGGCTTCCAGGGTCGCATGGGTATCTACGAAGTGCTGCCTGCTACGGCGGAACTACGCCGGCTCATCGCGCAAGAAGCGGGGTTGGAATCGATATCCGAGTGGGTAAAAGAGCAGGAATTCCCCACCCTGCTCGGCTGTGGCCTGGATCTTGCAGAACGCGAGGAATCGAGTTTGGAAGAAGTAGCGCGAGTTGCGTTCTTCGAGTAGAAACCAAGCAAAAACAACGATCAGAAATATGAGTACCGCAACACTCAACAATTCGACAATGGCAGACCCTGCACTCCAGGCCCCATTGGTGCCTGACTCGGGCTGGCAAAACGACGCCAATGGTTTCGAGCCGATGGGGGAATCCCCGTCCTCCGGACCACAAGGACGACCTGTGCGAAAGCTTGAAGTTGCGGAAGTCACTGCGCAGCTGGCGATTATGACTCGCTCGGGAGTGGATCTCGCTTCGTCGCTTACATCGCTCGCATCACAGTGCCAGCGGCCCGCCCTGGCCGAGGTGCTGGCACAAGTGCGTGAGTCCGTCCTCTCGGGAAGCGCTTTTTCTGAGGCACTCAAGGCGCACCCGGCAATCTTCGATCCTGCGTATGTGGCAACCGTCGCTGCCGGGGAAGCCTCGGGGCGTATGGCCGAAGTGTTGCAGCAATTGGCGAGCATGCAAAAGAAAGACATCCGCCGAAGCCGTGACATTCGAGCCTTGCTGACTTATCCCGTTCTCTTGCTGGTCGTTTCTAGTTCGGTGTTGGCTGCCCTCGTATTATTTGTCTTGCCGCGGTTCTCAGAAATTTTTGAGCAATACGAAATGCCGTTGCCGGTTATCACTCAGTTCTTCCTCGGAGTTTCGGATGAGTTGCACGCACACTGGTGGTTTTGGTTGCCAGCCGTGCTGAGTAGCGTGCTGGGACTCTTTTTGTGGCGGAAGAGCTCAGGGGGCCGCATGGCGTTGGATCGTTTTTGGATCCGTGGGCCCATGGTCGGCGAAATTTGCTGCGGCATGTGCATCGGTGGAACTTGTCGACTACTGGGTTTGATGCTGGAAAACGGGGTAACGCTGCTGGAGAGTATGCGTCTGACCCGTCAGGCAATTGGAAACTCACTCTACAAGACATTATTGAGCGACATGGAAGAAGCCGTCGTCAATGGGCAAAGCCTGGCGAGTGTCTTGTCGGAGACCGACGTGGTCCCTGCTAGTGCGAAAGAGATGTTGATCACTGCTGAGCGGACGGGGAATCTCTCAGAAGTGACTGGCATTCTCGGAGAATACTACGAAGAAGAATCAGAAGCCAAATTGCGGCAACTGGTCGGTGTTTTGGAGCCGATCATCACCGTCGTAATGGGTGGCATCGTTGCCGTGGTGGTGTTAGCTGTGATGTTGCCAGTGTTCGACCTTTCCACTTTCGCCGCGGGGGGGCATTAATGAAACTTGCCCCAAGAAAACTCGGCTGGATTGGTGTCGATGTCGGCACTTCCGCTCTGAAAATCGCTCAAGTCGCCCGCGACAAGCGCGGATGGCGGCTGGTCGCCTCGGCTGTGGTCCCGAGACAAGCGAACTGGTCAACGGACCGCGGTGATGAGTCTGACGCAATTTCCTCGCTTAGCGACCTAGAAGCTGCGCGGTCCCTACAGCAAGGGTACCAAGGTCGAAGCGTTGCTGCGGCGTTGCCCATGAGCCTTTGCGATCTACATCGAGTCGACCGCGATTTGCAACGAGAGGCCAACCCAGGTCGCGCACTTCGGCAGATAGTCGAAACATCGACACAGCAATCGGCAGAGCATTTGCAGTGCGATTTTTGGTCTGCTCCCGCGGCAGAATCCAAACCCGGCTGGTCACATGCGATCACCGTGCCACGGAGCTGGAGTACACAACTTGCTGAAGACGTTTGCCAAGCCGGCTGGAGTTGTCAGGCAGTTGATGCGTTGCCCTTGGCAATGACTCGTGCGGTTAACCTGGTCTACGGCGAAAGTTCCGACGCACCCGTCATGGCACTCGACTGGGGTAGCGGGTGTGCGACGCTCTGTTTTATCGAGCAAGGCCAACCAAGCTACGTGCGTTGTTTAAAAGCCTGTGGCTTGAGTCGTTCGCTAGATGCACTGGTCGACAACCTACAAGTCACCAGTCTCGAAGCGCAACGCTTACTTGAAGAATACTCCGTTGCCACGCATCCCGATCCAGAATTCCAAGCGATTGCGGAACTGGTTCGAGAGATTGTAACTGATTCGTTAAGTCAGCTTACTTCAGAAATACAACGTTCTATCGGGCACTTCCAGTACCTGTGTAAGGCATCGCGTCCGAAAGAATTGGTGCTATTCGGCGGCGGGGCCATGATTGAGCAGATGGATCGCTACCTGTCTGCTCAATTGAAACTACCGGTAAGCAACTGGCAACTGCGGACACAAGACTCCAAGTATTCACCTTTGGAGCGGAACGACGACTGCCTTTTTGGAACCGCTATCGGCCTCTCCGCCTTGGCATGGGAGGGGTCGTGAAGCGTTCATTAAACCTCATGTCAGAGCGGTCGCAAAAGCGAAACGCCCTGCGAAATTGTATCCGCCTTTGGTCACGTGCCTTTGTGGTTACTACCTTGTTCTTGACGATAGTTGGGGTTGCTAAGTGGCGCGCCTGTGCTCATGTGCATGCTAAACAACTGTCTGCTGAGAACGAATACGAGCCGATTCGGCAGTTGAAACTAGAAAACGGCAGAATTCGAAAGCAAATCAAGTCGCTGCGAGATACCGAGAAAGTTTCTCTCGAATTGGCCAACCATCAACCGTTGTTAGGTCTCATTGGTCTAGCAGCGCGCGCAGTCGGTGCGCAAGAGGGGAAACTCTTCCTGCTTCACCTAGAGATGGAGCGAGAACCACTCCCTCTCGATACGGATGACGCGTCAACCTTAGAAGTCACCTTCGAGGGAGTAACGGTCGATAGCGGAGCTGTTACTAGCTTGGCGGACTCGCTTCGCGAGCTAGGGCCGTTTGCTACGGTCGAACTCAGTTCCAACGCGACCACCCATGAGGGGAAACAGGCCAATCAAATGTTTACGATCCAATGTGCCAATTAGTCCTGCTGGAAAGTTCATCGTGAGTTTCATCGCGAGACAACAAAATCGCTGGTTTTCACCCTTGCTGCATTTGGCTGGGGCCGCTTCGTGTGCGGTACTCGTAGCCATATTCTATGCGCTGGTTTTCCAGCCCTTGGAGCAGAAGGCCCGCGCTCAGGAGGCTCGTCTCGAACTGCTGGATCAGTTGCTGCTCACCTCTGGGGCAGAAAGCATTGAGTATCGAGACTTGCGTAATCAATTTGAAGAGATGACCAATTCCGTAGCTGAGATACATCGCCAACTCGCTGAGCAAAAGACGGAAACCGCGGTTATCGGCGAAATCAACAACCTTGCCAGCCAAGCAGGCCTGCGGGTGTTGGACTATCAAGTCGGCTTAGCTGAGGGTCACCCCTCGCATTCAAAAGCCGAAGTCGAATTCCGCTGTCTTGGCAGCTATGCCAGCATTTGTCATTTCCTGGACAAAGCTGAGCAGCTTACCAAGACTACGAAGCTTTCCAAGTTTGAGTTGGACTCGTCTGAGAATTCTACTGAGTATCCAGTTCAGCTAGGTTTTGTCTTGTATTCCAATGGCAATAGCAACGATACAAGTGAGAGATGAGGTGTTCCGTGAATTTCAAAAAGCGGCTTGAGAAAAGTGGAGCCACACCTGGCAAGCTAGCATTGATAGGCGTCTTGTCGTTGGTGCTCGTGGCGGTGATTGTTGGACAACTGCCAGAAAGCTCGCACAACAGTCCGCAATCCGCTTCGGTAGTACCACCCCAAACGGCCAACCAAGAGGAAAACGCGACAAGTTTAGTACAAGTAACTCCAGCAAAGGACAAGGTTTCGGCATGGCCTGAAGTCAGCTTGGAACTTGCGTTAGAAAATGATCCTTTTCAGCGCCCCAGTTGGATACAACGCGAACAGCCCGTGCCCGACCCCACCGAGTCGGTTCCCCGGGAGAATCAGACTGAGTTAGCAGAGTTGCGAAAACAAGGAGCGTCGATCGTGGTCATTGGCCAACAGCAGCGATCCGCGACTATTGGAGAACAAGAGTATTTCGTAGGCGATCTTCTCGAGGGGTATCGGGTCAAAGATATCACCCCACAAGGTATTCTGCTTGATCCGCTGAACTCAAACTAAGAATTCTCGCGTAGCGAGAACCAATCTTTTCGGCAATAAAATATGATTCGCAGCGGTATTGCACAGGCTTCGGTGAGAACGGCAATGGGATTGCTCTCGTTGCTGCTTGCACTGCATTCTGCGGCTGCTCAATCGCCTCAAGAATTTCTGAAAGGGCTACTGCCGGCTCCACAGCAGGCGCAGTCAGCCCCGCCTGAACTGATTCCGCTTGCTCAACCTGCTGATGCAGGTGAGATTCAAGTCGAAGAGCAGGGCGAGGGGCTGATCTCACTGAAGGTGCGTGAGGCTTCGCTCAAGCAGGTTGTGGCAATGATTGCCGAAACGCAGCGGGTAAACATAGTCTTCTCGGCAACTGAGGATACCCGAATCACGAGTTCGTTAAACCGGGTTCCTTGGCAGCAGGCGCTAGAATCGCTGCTTGCTTCGTCAGGCTACACTTGGGCAGATGATCGGGGCATTATCATCGTGACCACGCTTGCTGCAGCAGAAACCATTGCCCCTCGCGCAGGCGGCCGACGTGTCGAGACTTTTGAACTCGACTTTGCTAAGGCTGTGGATGTCGATCAAACGGTTCAAGGACTGCTATCGCCTGCGGGCAAATCTTGGGTCATGGAGAGCAGCGCCTCCGACAATCGCCAGTCGCGAGAGGTCGTTGCTGTCGTCGATTACCCTGGCAACCTACAGCAGATTGCCGACTACATTTGCCAAGTAGATCAACCGCCTCGGCAAGTTTTGATCAAGGCGAACATACTGCAAGTTGATTTGAAAGACGATTGCCGCAGTGGAGTTAACCTTGAGCAGCTCATTAGCCTTTCTGGCAACGAGATTGCTTTCTCTACTGTAGGATTCGCTAATGGTGAGAATAACGGAGTTGTCCCGAACCCCTCAGCAACAAACACAAGCTTCATCCAACTGACTGGCGGCTCGCTCAATGGTCTGGTCGAGCTGCTTAAGAATACAACCGATGCGAAGTCCCTCGCATCGACGGAACTACTCGCTGTGAGCGGACAGCAAGCTCGATTGCAATCGGGGCAGCAGTTGGGATTCCGTGTGACCACAACCACTCAGACGAGCACATTGGAAAGTGTGGAGTTCATTGATGTGGGTGTGGTGCTGGAAGTCACTCCACAAGTCACTCGTGACGGGCGAGTCCTGATGCGAATTAAGCCAGAGGTTTCCGAGGGACAGGTGAACCCCGAGACAGGCCTGCCCGCGGAAGACACAGTCGAAGTCGAAACCGACATTTTGCTCAACAATGGCCAGGGGCTTGTCATCGGCGGTCTCATTCAAGAAGTCGATAGTAACGTGCAATCGAAAGTGCCCTGGCTGGGCGACTTGCCCTACGCTGGCATCTTGTTTCAGAAGCGGCAACTCATCAAATCACGGGCCGAGATCATCGTCACCCTCGTGCCCCACGTGATGCCGTACACACCCATGCGTGTTGCCATCAACGATCACCGTATGATGCGCAGCGAGCAGCCGCTACTTTCTCCGCCGCTTAATCGTTTTCACCGACCCTACGAAGCGCAACTGTACGACACGTTCGACAACCCGAGGCGAATCTGCGTGGGGCGGCATTGCCAACCCGAGTCTCAGGCACCCCACCCTATGGTGACCCTGCAGCAAACACCAGCTGAACCCACTCTAACGACACCGCCGCCAGTCGGTGAGGACGGCCCGCTGTGCTTTCCTCCTGTAGGGACTCCACAACCCGCGCTCGTCCCACAGCAGGCATTACGTCGAGCGCCCCATTACCGTTAGCCCTCGAGAGAAGGTCTTCACTATGCCGAACCGTTTGGACGTGCCGCCTGAGCTAGCGGCATTAATCGAGAAACGCAACCAAGAGCGCCGCGCGGAAAACGATGCCGTAGAGAGCGTGGAAGATTCACCCACAGGAGAAGAGCGCAGGACTGGTAGTGATCGACGTGCTAGCGACACGCCTGAAGCTACCGAATCCTGAGCTGTCGACTATGAGTGCGAAATGGCAGCTGATGCCGCACTTCATGTGTTAGCTCATCGGGTAGATAACGACTACCCCGCGTGAGTTGCAACCGATCACGCGGCGGGTTGAACCAACGAATCTGCACCGGCGCACTCGCCGCAAAATTGCCCTGTCCGACAACTCCCAAACGCACATGCAGTAGTGCTTCGGAGTGCAGTCCAAGGTCGAGCGCCGGTTCCACTGTGCGGAATCGCATCGTATAGCGAGCGCTGCCATCCAGGAAGTCGTCGGGCACCACTCTTTGGCTCCATCGCTGCAAAGTCTCGTAGCCCACGAGCGAACCGTGTGGCTGAATACGCTCGCCCCAAAGCCGAGCTGAGAGACTCCCCTGCACCGGTACTGGCAGGCCGTCTCTATCTAGTGCCGCAACCAGCAATTCAATTCCATCGGGTTCGATATCGCGATCGAAATTCATCAGGCATGCTTCGATCGCAAGGCTGCGGACTTGGGGTTTCTTGAAGTGCTGCCGTTTCGCGGGCGATTCG
Source organism: Bythopirellula sp. (assembly GCA_965230685.1). GTDB lineage: Bacteria > Planctomycetota > Planctomycetia > Pirellulales > Lacipirellulaceae > Bythopirellula. The sequence goes on along the minus strand of CBDDLO010000002.1, from coordinate 3,540,275 downwards.
TATCTCGCCGGCTGCACGATAAACGGCGGTGGGGGTTGGCTAGTGGCTTGAGGCAGGAGCAACTCTGCGAGCTGTTCGTTGGGCAGGGATTTGCCATCTTGTGACACGGACAACACTTCCGACCAAGCGATGGCCGTGGTAAGCACAATCTGCTCACGCTGTTGACGAATCCAGAGTTGATTGTTGTTCGTCTCTGCGTCGACTTCGCCAGTGATCACTCGCCCGTCGGTAGTTTGCACCGTCACGGCCGCTTGAGCTAAGCGAGAACCATACGCTACGAGGACAATACCTAGTATCCAAATGACAAATTTCATGGCAATCTGCACCAGCGAAGAGAAGGTGATCAAGATGATCAACCTTCATTTTCTCATGCAGGCGACGAGAATTCCATGAAAATCGTGCCGAGTTGACGTGAGGAAAATAGGGGTTGTGACGTCTCAACGTCCGATCTGACCGGAGGGTACCAATTTTGCTGGGAGTAGCAGTACAGCAGCAGAAGAACCCAGGCTTACACTGCCTCTAACGCCTGGATGCTTTCTGGCCAGCATTCCCAAGGAGAACTGGCAAAGAGTTTCCCACGGAGCAAGCCAAGCGAGAGCACCCCAAAAATGGGAAAGCCAAAGACCACCGCCAGTTCTAGCGTTCTTTGTACTGGTGCCGGAAGATTGAGTGCATTGAGCAAGATGAGCGTAATGACGGGACCAAGTAAAACCACTGCGAACAGCGCGGTGAGTACCACCAAAATTCCTTGATTGGCTTGCCGAACCGTGGTTGGCGCAAATTGGGGTGGCCAATTTTTCTCGCGTCGAGAGAGATGCAAATTGGGATGTACCCACACCCGCCAGCGCGCGAGCCGTGCCAGAACGATTGACAGGCTCACTAACACAACCAAAAGCAGACCTGCCCAAATGCTGACATTCAGTGCGAGGACCAACTGCCGGGTGATGGGATGTCCTACGCGCATCGCCTGAGGTGAAAGCATGCCCCAGAGGATGCCTATACTAGCAGCGGTGAGTAGCGGCACGATCGTAGTCTTCCAAACAGCCGAAGCGGCATAGAACGTAGCACAGGCTCGAGCGCGCGGTCGATGGGGATCAACGCGCCACAACCACCAGGCAGTGCGGAAATCGTTTGCGCCAAATTTCAAGCAGGCTAACACCAGCGACAAAGAGGCGTTTGCTGTCAGCTCAAACACGATCCATGCAAGTAGCAAGAAAAGCGGCCAGGGCAAGCGATCGAATGGCGTAGACGGAGACGATTCTGCGTCGTTGGCAATCTCAAATTGCGTTGCACGCGACTGCATCTCACTCCACCGTGACACTCTTCGCCAAGTTGCGAGGTTTATCGACGTCGCAACCGCGCACCAGAGCGATGTGATAGGCGAGCAGCTGCAAAGGGACTGAGGCAACGATGGGTTGCAGGAAATCTGCCACGGTGGGCACGACGATCACATCGTCGGCCACCTCGGTTACTCGGCTATCTTCGTCGTCGACTACGGCGATCACAGGCCCGCCGCGGGCTTTAATCTCTTCGACGTTGGCCAATACTTTGTCGTAGACCGCGCTCTGCGGGACGATAAAGACACTGGGCGTTTGCTCATCGACCAGCGCGATGGGGCCGTGCTTCATTTCCGCTGCTGGATAGCCCTCGGCATGGATATAGCTAATCTCCTTGAGCTTGAGCGCACCTTCCAGAGCTGCTGGGAAATTGTACTGCCGGCCCAGATACAGGAAGTTGTTGCAGTCCGCATACTTGTCGGCGATTCGACGGACGTGATCGTGGGTATCGAGCGCGGCTTCGACTTGCTCTGGCAACTTCTCTAAGTCTTTAATAATTCGCAAACCAGCTTCGTAGCTCAAGTGGTGCAATCGACCAAAGTAGAGCGCAAGCAACGACATCACCACGCACTGCGCAGTGAATGCTTTGGTCGACGCGACGCCGATCTCAGGACCCGCATGCAAATAGATACCACCATCTGCTTCGCGGGCGATGGTGCTTCCCACCACATTGCAGATCGACATCGTAGGATGGCCCTTGCGCTTGATCTCTCGCAATGCTGCCAGGGTGTCGATCGTCTCGCCACTTTGAGTGAGCGCGAACAATAGAGTTCCAGGTCCCAACGGTGGGTTGCGATAACGTAGCTCGCTGGCGTATTCCACTTCGACGGAGACACGAGCGAGGTTCTCGATCATGTACTCGCCCACCAGCGCTGAGTGCCAGCTTGTGCCGCAGGCGGTGAGTACGAATCGGCGCACCGTTTGAAGCTGTTGAGGTGTGAGGTTGAGTCCTCCAAAGACGGCCGTTGCTTCATCGTGGTCCAGGCGACCTCGCAGGGCGTTCCGCACGGTTTCGGGTTGCTCGTAGATTTCTTTGAGCATGTAGTGCTGGAAACCGCCCAGGTCGATGTCGGCGGTTTCAATATCGAGCACTTTCACATCGTGGCGTACGTCGCCTTGGTCGCGGTGGATCACACGAATAGAATCTGCCGTCACGATGGCAATTTCGTGGTCGGCGAGGTAGACGATTTTTTCAGTATGGCCAGCAAGTGGCGATCCGTCGCTGGCGATAAAATTTTCGCCATCCCCCACGCCGATCACCAACGGACTGCCCAGGCGCGCTGCAACCACCACATCAGGCCAATCGCGAAACACAATCGCCAGTCCGTAGGTACCCTGCAATTGGACCAGCGAATTCTGCACTGCGGCAACTAGCGGAGCATAGGGATCGAGAGAACTATTGACCTCCGCCGGAAGGTTGTCCAACTCGTAGGCCAGTAGTTGGGCGACGACTTCGCTGTCAGTATCGGATCGAAACTGGCAACCGCGCTCTTGGAGCCGCTGCTTGATCGCGCGGAAATTCTCGATCACCCCATTGTGTACCAACGCCAAGACTTGTTCGCCGCCGAGGTGCGGGTGCGCGTTTTCGTTGGTCGCTGGCCCGTGGGTCGCCCAGCGGGTATGCCCCACGCCGACGTGCCCTTGCGCTGGCGAATGCTTCAGCAGCTGCGAAAGTTCTTCGACCCGGCCTGCCGATTTCTTGACAGCCAACTGTCCTTGATCGGCTGTCACAATCCCTGAGCTGTCGTAGCCCCGATATTCCAGGCGCCGCAAACCTTCCAAAAGAAAGTCAGCAGCCTCGTTCGAGCCTACATATCCCACAATGCCACACATCGATTTTGTTGACCTCCGTCTCAGCACAAAGAACGCTAGCAACCTGACCCGCGGGCTATTGCCTACCGGTTCAGACTAGCATTTTCGCGGATTGAACGCCATCGGAACGTCCCCAAGCCATTTCGCCCCGATTCGCGTTGTCATGGACCCAATTGCCGTGGAATCGCCCTTGAGTATCGGTTATCAATCAGTCAATTCCGAAGCCTCTCCCAGACCCGAAAGGATTCGAGGTGCTTAATAGTAAACTAGAGCGGTGCGTACTGGTCATTCCGGCTCGTCGGCGATCAACCCGTTTGCCAGACAAGCTGCTGCTCCGAGAGACCGGGAAGACGGTCTTGCAACACACCTACGAAGCGGCCTGCCAGACAAGCTGCGCTGAGCAGATCGTCGTTGCCACCGATGACGAAACCCTCGCGTGTGAGGCAAGGCAGTTTGGAGCGCAAGTGGTCATGACCAGCTCCGATTGCCCTAGTGGCACGGATCGCGTGGCCGAAGCTGTGCGACAATTGGACCACGCCGACATCATCGTCAACCTGCAGGGCGACGAACCAGAGATCGATCCCGCGGCAGTCGACCAGTTGGCTGAGTCGCTGACTGCTAACCCGGGGGCAGCGATGGCCACGCTCGCCACGCCGATCCGTGAGCGGTCGCAGCTCAATGATCCGTCGTGTGTGAAAGTTGTGTTTCGCGCCACCGGTGAAGCATTGTATTTCAGCCGTAGCGCCATTCCGCATGCGCGCGAGTGGAGTGACGAACTACTTCAGTCCGAGCCCGCCCTGTTTCATCAGCATATCGGCGTATACGCCTACCGACGGGAGCTATTGCTGAGATTGGCTGATCTCCCAATAGGCCAGTTTGAACAGGTCGAAAGGCTCGAACAGCTGCGCGTCTTGGAGCACGGCGAAACGATACTCGTGACGGAGATCAACGAACCGACACGCGGGATTGATACTCCTGAGGACTACGCTGCGTTTGTCCAGCGTCGCATGGCAGGCTAGAGTACTCTCCTGCTTGGCTCTCTTCCATCAGCGCTGAAAGATGGGAAGTAGTTGGTTGGATGACCCCAAGGTAAGCACCATCAAGGCTGTGGTGTAGGCCTTGCCGTATCGACTATCCATGTAGTGGCTGTCTTTTGCCCAAGAACCGTCCGCTTGTTGATTCTTCAAAATCAAACTTGCAACTGGCGGGAAGAAACTTCGCCAATACTCTCCGCCCAGTTGATACATGGCTTGGCTGGCGCAGAAGACTCCGTAGTGGTACCGATCGTCGGTATAGCTGGGGCCGTGGTAGTGCCGACTCTCGTTGTAGCGAGGAAACCCTTCTTTCAATAGCCAGTCGCCTGAGCGGCGCGCTTCTTTCGAGTTGTGCAGTCCCGCGTGCGCCATTGCCAAAATACCGGCGCCGGCCATGCCCCGACTTCTGCGGTCCTCGGTGTTGGCTAGCATCGTGAATGTGTCGTAGCGTGGATGATAGCAGCGGCGAATATATGCGACCGCGTCCTTGATGGCTTGCTCGGGCACATCGAACCCTGCATTTTTCGCGGAGCGGAGGAACATCACCTGCCAACCGGATACCGAAAGATCGGAGTCGGGTTTGCCCGGGCGGTCTGTCAGGTAGCGCCAGCCACCTTGATCTGCTGGTAGTCTTTTGTCCCAGCGCTGCATGGTCAGTGTCGCTTGCACAGCCCGCTCAATGGCCTCGCGTTGTTCTTTGGCATCGCCACCACTCATGGAAAAAACTTCACTGAGTACCAATGCGGACAGGGCGTGGTTGTAGACTGCTGTGCTCCCCATCTGCAGCCGAACATTTCGCGAAATTTGATCCCCGACGGGGGCAACCACAGCGAGCAGCCCATTCGGCTTTTGGCAACTCACTATGAACTCGACGGAGTTCTCAAGTTGCCGGCCATAAGGACCATTTCCCGGAAGATGCCCATTGACGGCAAATGCCATGACGCAGAGACTCGTGACTCCCGGTTGCCCAGGCGCGAGAGTGGGGAAGGAACCATTGCGTTGCTGCTGAGTTGCCAACCAATCTAGCCCGCTCTCGATGGCATTCTCGACCTCTCGCAACTGCTCGCAAAGAAAAATTTCGCCCTCTGCCAACTGCTGTGCACTGACGGAATTCACAGACACGATCAAAAAAACGAAGGGAGCTAGCCGTGCAATGGTGATCACCGAAGAACCGTCCTTTGAAGAGAGCGAACAACTTGGTTAATCTACCTCGAGCGGGCAGGGCGGGTAAGCCCTCGTGCGAGTCGCTGCAGGTATGCGCATGTTGCTATTCGCGACAGGAGCACAGCTCACGCAAGAATTCTCGAATACTATGGTTTTCTATTCGACAAGGCGGCAGAGAGGACATCCCTTTGCCTTGAGACGCTAGACGCCACCAGGTCTGGCCGCTCAGCGTCGCCGTTGACCAACCAGACCGAGCGGTCCTGGAAATAGTCGAGTAGCTTCGCATCTTTCTCGGGTCCCATCGGACGGGCCCAGACGACCTTGGCGGTGTCGATATTGGCACGATTGTATACCCACTCGGCATGGCCGTTGTGCTCGGGGCCGTAGCTCACCAGCACCAGGTGTTTGCCAGGCATGTGGTCCAGTTGCTCAGCAATCCGCGCACGGTTCCATTCCCAACCTTCGGGCTGCAAATTGACGTACTGGACTAGCAAGAAAGGGAGGGCCGCGACGTGGATCACAAGCACTGCCGGAACCACCAATCGTGTCCATGCATGGCCGCGGCGTGGCAGTACAGCGAGATAGCGCATCCCCATCACAATCAATAGAAACACCAACGGCACAGCCGGCGCGAAATAGTGCGGATACAACCAGGGCACTGACATCTGCGCTAGCAACGAAACAGCCAAGGCGATCCAAACGAATCGCAATTGTTGGTTTGCTAAGAGGAGTTTTAACATCAACAACGGCACCCATACCGTGCCGACGCAGAAAAACCCGATCAGCGATTTTAGCCCCGCCGTTTTTGCGGCGAGAAAACCGTCCAGAGATTGCTGTTCTTGATAGTCTTCGATGGCCCAGCCCGTTTGAAACGCTTGCATCACCTCATGTCGGTACTCCGGTTGCTTCTCGGGCGACTGCCAAAGGAACAGGGGGCTGTACCCGTATTGATTTTCGTGAACTTGGTACGGCATCCGCAAGGGGTCGCCCGTCACCCGCAGGTTGTAGTACCCCAACGCAGCGATCCCCAGCCCAAGCACCGTTGCCGAGGGAATGACCACTTTGCAAAGCACCGTTCCCCAGCTCACACTCCTGTGCCCAAACATCCAAACCAGGAGCGCTGCTGCAACGGTGAGGCCAACGACGAACCCTTCGAAGGGTCGCGTGGCGGCAAGCAGGACGGCACCGCTTGCCATCAGCAGCGCAGTCGACGCCGAGGGCTTGCGCTGAATCCGCGGTAAAGCACCAAACATCAGTGCTCCGCCAGCCAGCGGCAAACTGCCTCCCCAGTAGCTGAGCGACCAGCGCACCTGCATGATCCCGTGCAGCGCCACGAGCAGACCACCCAAGAGCGCCCAGCGTGGGGGCACCCAACCTTGGAGCATCCAACACATGGCGGCCGCTGCTATCGCCGAGGCAATCCACGCTCCAACAATCGGGTGCCCGCCCACAGTTTGTCCAAGCGCCAACACAAGCCCCTGCCCTGGTTGGTATTTCGAGGCGTAGGAAGGCTGTTGGATTACGTGGAAGCTCTCGAAGTGTTCCCACAGCGGATGCGAAGGGTTGGTGACCCGTCCCTTGGCAAAGGTGTCTGCAGCGAGTAAGTAGCTAAACTCGTCGTGTACCTTGGGCACGGGAAGACGGACAGCAGAGAAGGTTGCTCCCACCAAGAGCGCCGCGAGAGCGCAGGCTAAGATTGCCGCAAGCTGCTTGCGTGCCAGTCTACGGAATCGGCTCCAGCGCAAAGTTGGTTGCCTCTCGCTCACGGGTCATCCCTATCCAAAGGTTTCTGTGCGAGCACGAGATACTGCGCCCCCAACGGGAGTCGATGCACAAGCCTCTCCAGCGGACGCAACCAGCTAAGCGACCGAGGAAACAGAAACCACGCGTCAGTGCGCGCTACCTCGAACCCTGCAGAGCGGAGCATTTGCCGACACGCTGGTGGCGATATCACAATCGCGTCGCGATCAAATGGAATGCGGCTCATGACGTAGCGTGTGCCAGGATTCCAAGGATTGTTTTCCCACAAGGCAAACCAACCCCCTGGGCGAAGCGCGCGGTAAACCGTGGCGAGAGCTGCCCCACGATCGGCTAGTGGGATGTGATGGAATACGCCATTGCAATAGGCCAGATCGAAAACCTCGGCAGCAATCTGGTCGCTCTTGGCAGTGAATTCTGTATCGGTATCGCCAAGTTCCTCGCGAGCGCGGTCAATTGCAGTGCGAGAAGGATCGAATCCACAGAGGAACTGCGGTCGCATAATTTCGCGGAGCAGCGGTACAGCCACGCCAACACCACAACCAAAGTCGAGGACCCGACGTGGAATCGAGTGACCGGCAAGCAGCGAATAAGTCCACTCAATGCGCCGACGGGCGAAGTACTCAGGCCCCTCACCAGAGACATCGAGCCCGGACTGCAGCGCTTGTTCATATTGCGCGGCGAAGGCGTCGAACTCTGTGGCTTCCGCGGTCAGGCTAGCCATTGATGGGCTCCGTGGCTGTTTACTTTTGCTTGCCTAAGCGCAGGATACTCACGAAGAAACTGGAAAACACGACTTGGCAACCAAGAGCCACGAGAGTCACGCCGGGAATGACCCAACGCATAGTGGTCGCGTAGTCGAGCGCGCCAAATCGAGCGGCCTGCCATTGGCTAACGGCGGCTACGAGTAACCCGCCGCCAACGACTGCGGATGCGACGCCGGCCAACAAGCAGCGTTCTAAGTTCATGAAATTGAGGTACCGGCTTAGATTCTGGTCAGGAGGAACCAATCCCTCGGCGATCGCAAATGTCTTGGCAAATACCGCAAACTGCAGCAACTGGAACCCAAGCAGCACAGACAAACTGGCGGCCAACAGTGTATGCGCATCTAATGTCGCACCGAATAGTGTGGCCCCTGGCAGCGCGAGTGCATAACCTAAGAATCCCATCAGACACAATCCCAAGCCTGGTACCAGGTACAACCACTTGGGGCTGTACATCAGAAAGAATCGTAGTGTCCGCCAACCATCGCGTACCGTTCGCAAGTGCGGCGCGTGGGCTTTGCGTCCGTCGGGATGCAGTGTCGTAGGTACTTCAGCAATGTCTACTTTGAACAGGCTGCTTTTGATAATCATCTCTGTGGCGAATTCCATACCGGGACTTCGCAGTTGCAGCTTGTCGTACAGCTTGCGAGTGAATCCTCGCAATCCGCAATACACGTCGTGGATCGGTGCGTGAAACATCTTGCGGACCATGAGCGAGAACATGGGGTTCCCCAACCAGCGATGCGATTTCGGCATCGCGCCGGGAAGGACCGTTCCGCCACCGCTGGGCAATCGGCAACCCTGCGCTAAATCGTGACCCGCTCGAAGTTCGTCCACGAACTTGGGTATTTCGAGAAAGTCATAACTGTCGTCCGCATCTCCCATGATGACAAACCGCCCGCGTGAAGCCTCAATGCCACCCTGCAGGGCATTGCCATAGCCCTTTTCGCTGACATGCACCACGCGCGCGCCATGGGCCTCAGCAATGTCTATCGAGCCATCGGTGCTGCCGTTATCGGCAATCACAACTTCCCCGTGGATACCATGCTCTTTCATAGCGCGATGTGCTTTGTCGATGCAGATCGCCAGAGTATCGGCTTCGTTCAAGCAGGGCATCACAACGGACAGTTCCAGCTGTCCTGCAGGCGGATTGCTCTCGGAAGAAGCCGTCGGATCGCAAGTGTCGAGACACTCTCGTATCGCTTGTTCTGCATCCCGCAAGCGCGCCAGCATTTCCTCAGGCGAGGTTGCTGGTGATTCGTGGATGGGTAGGTGAGATTTCTCGGTCAGCAAGTTGTTGTCAGACATAATACGTGCGTCATTAGGAGAGACCATGGGCCAGGAGTTCGCACATCGCGACGCGCAAACCTACCTTGTGCATCTGGTATGTCAAAAACATCCGGGGAATCGAGTTCAGCTCGATCGCGACAACTGCTACAATCGGTTTACGATGCATCATCAACACCTAGACGATCCCCCACTGCCTTTGTTAATCACCGGAGTCGCAGGTGTGGCGGGTTACAACGCGCTCGACTATTTCCAGGCGAAATACCCCGGCCAAGTAATCGGCATCCGCCAGAAAGACAACTGGCCCCTCTCGCGACCGGGCGTCGAAGGCTGCAATGCCGAAGATCGAGAGACCTTGCTCCGGCTTTTTGACCGCTACGAATTTCGCAGCGTGTTGAATTGTGCAGGGAATTGCGCGCTGCGATCCTGCGAGCTCGACAGCCGACTGGCTTGGCGAACGAATGTCGAGGGACTGCTGAATATACTTTCGATCATTGCCGACCGCGAAGTGCGGTTGGTGCATGCGTCGATTGACTTGGTCTTCGCGGGTCGAGAAGATGCGCCGCAGGATTGGGGTGGCTATACCGAAGCGGAAACGCCGGACCCGGTGACGGTCTATGGCAAGACCATGGTCGCGGCCGAGCAGCTACTCGCTGAGTGGCTGCCGCGGGCCTGCACGTTGCGAATCTCGCTGCCCATGGGCGTTAGCTTCAATGGCCACGCGGGCGCGATCGACTGGATTCAATCACGGTTCAAGAAAGATAAACCTGCAACGTTGTATTTCGACGAAGTGCGCACACCGGCATACACCGATTGCTTAAATCAAGTTTTTCATCGCACCCTCGCGAGCGATTTGGAGGGGCTTTACCATGCCGGGGGGCCGCGCCGGTTATCACTCTACCAAATTGCCCAGATTGTCAACCGTGTCGGTGGCTACGACTCCCAGTTATTGATGGGCTGTCCCCGCCTCGAAGCAGGCCCCATGCCGCCGCGCGCAGGTAATGTCGCAATGGATTCGTCGGCGCTCGCCACAGCGCTAGGCGGCGAACCATTCGACCCGTGGCCGTTGGACGAAGCGTGGGTCCCTACCCACGAGCAGTGGCATTGCGAGGGGGAACGTGGCTCGCCGGAGTTGCTTGCCAGCTTACTCTACAGGAACCCGCTTGTTTCTGCCGTTTAGTGGATTCGCGTTATGCTCGCCGAGCAAACGGTGTGATGCTAAATTCTTGACTCGCTTGGCTTGCGATTTTTTGCAACAATGAACTGCTTACCCAAATTTCTGCATCATGCGTTTTTGCCCTGCTTCGGTTGAGTCCACTTCTGAATGTTTCGATTTCTTTTCTCTCTCACTTGGATATCGTTTTGGGCCTTCGCTTTCTGTGAGATCGCGGTTGCGTTGACGATCAACACTTTGTTCGTTCCTACCGGGCAAATTATCAACGGCATCGGCAGAGCGGAGCAACCAACGAGTGTCACGGTCGGGGGTGGCAATTTGCAGTCGGTGGTGCGTGCAGCAGCGGATACCTGGGAAGCGCTCATCCTGGATGACCACACGCTGACTTTGAATTTCGGTTGGGCTCCGACCGACAAGGCCTCCACTACGGCTTTCCATCAAGGCCTTCACGCAACGGGGTCCCCCATGCGAGAGGTGTTGGGGAGCCTCGCCTTCAATAGCCAGTACACGGGCACTGCCCCGTTGTTTCTCGACGCGACGCCCAGGCGACACGAAGAGTTCGCCTTCGCCAGGCAAGAATTTACCAGCTTTGGCGGCCCTTCTATTGAAACTCGGCGCGACCTGACTGCAGTCTTTCCACATGTTGCGAACTCCAGAGACGTCTACACCATCGCGTTGCATGAAATCGGTCACGCTCTAGGGCTTGTAGGGTTCGATTTTTTTACAGAAGAAGGCCTCGATGGAGACATCGATGTGCAGTTCGATTCTTTCGACGGAAATTCAATTCCTCTGAGCGGATCGCATTTAAACCTGTCCGGCCCGCTGATGTCGAACGTGGGGAAGCCCTCCGGCACACGCAGCGAAATCTCGCAAGTCGATCTACTTGCGGTATGCCAACTCAGCCAATTTAGGAGCTGCGACACGAAACTGCGTCCGGCCAACGAACCGGGCGACTTCAACCGCGACGGGGACGTCGCCGGCGATGATTTCCTTGATTGGCAGCGGGGGCAATCTCCCCAACCCCTGAGTGCGGTGGACCGGGATGACTGGCAGGCGGGATTGTTAGAAACTCCTTCGATTGGACTCGCAGGCGATTTCAACGAGGATCGCAAGGTCGATGGCGAGGACTTCCTCCGTTGGCAGCGCGGAAATTCTCCCATGCCTCTCACCGCGGCTGATCTGGCGAACTGGCGGCTAAGTTATTTTCTGCCCTCGTCGGCGGGACTCGCGGGAGACTTCGACAACAATGGCGACACCAACGGGGCGGACCTTCTCGCCTGGCAACGCGGCCAGTCGCCCACCAGCACCAGTGTCGCGGATCTCGCCAATTGGCGGGCGGGCTTTGAAGCACGAGATTTCGTCCCGCTTTCCGGTGATTTTAATATCGACGGCAAAGTCGATGGACAAGACTTCCTTCATTGGCAGCGGGGACGGTCCCCCAACCCGCTCGGCGACAACGATCTTGCCCTCTGGCGAGCACACTTTGCACCATCGTCAATTGGATCGGTGATCACCTCGGTTCCTGAACCGACTTGTCTGGCACTGACCGTAGTTGCTTGGACCATTGGCTTTGCGACTAAGCGACCAGCAGCAAGAAGATCCCACTAAGATACGAGTCGCTCGAAACGCTGCTACTATAGCGAATTTTTCTTCACTACTTAGAATGGACGATTACTCAATCCCACTACAACATTTTTATGTATATCCACCATGCTTCCAGCAATAAAACAACTGCACCTGGCAGCGGCCTGCACGCTACTACTTGCCTTGGGCGACTCCACGATGGCAGTAGAGCTCAACTTCGAAGTCGTCGAAGTTGAGCCACGAAGTCGCATCGATGCAATTGCCTACCTCGGCAACGGCGTTGTCCTCGCGGGAACACGGGGCTCCCAACCAGGCCATCTTCACAAGAGTGACGACTACGGCGCTACCTGGCACCACGTTGGCAACATTACCGGGAATGACTTCATTACGTGCTTGAGTGCCGATGCGGATGGCGTGGCTTATTTGCTGACGGGACAAGACGTGCATGTTTGGAAAACAACCGACTACGGAGAAACTTGGCGCGACCTGGGGCAAATATCTCAAGGCAATAATCCGCACTACGCCAATGCCTATGGAATGCTGGTAACTGGTACGGGAACACTACTAGTCGCGGACGCCGATAGCACGGGCGGGCATATCCATCGCTCTTCGGACCAAGGCGCGACTTGGAAAGACCTGGGCGCTATTTCTACACGCGCACTCTACCGACTAAACCAGGTCGGCGATGGGATAATCGTCAATGGCTGGGCTGGACACATTTACAGGAGTACTGACGACGGAGCGACCTGGAACGACATGGGGAAACTCATCGACTCGGACCTCTACGCAATCGAGTATCTGGGCGATGGTGCAGCACTCATCGGCACCAAGAGCGGCAACCTCTTCTCGAGCAAGGACAACGGCGAGACATGGCAGGATCAGGGCATCGTGGGCGACGCTGCCGACGACTTCGCCTGGCTCGGTGGCCGCCGAGCGTTGTACTCGACGTACACGGGCGATCGTAATTTATTCTTCACCAACGACACTGGTACAACTTGGCGCAATATCGGCCCAGTTCCGACGGGCCACGCAAAAGACTGGCTAGATCACTTCATCCCCATCCACGACGGCGACGTCCACGTGGTCGTCGGCGGAACCAACCAGGGGTACATCCTGCGTTCAAAAGTGCCGAGCGAATAGTAGAAGGCAAACAACCGACTCGATAATTGCTTGTCAATCCAAATAGACGAACTCACTCAAGTTAAAAATCGTTCGGCATAGGTTTTCCATGCCGAAATGCTTCGCGAAGTGAGTCAGTTGCTCTTGTTCTGTCGTGGTCGGCTCGCGGCCGATTGCTAACTGCAGGGCGAGGGTGACTTGTTCATTGATTTCTGCATGTTCCTGCTCCACGCGCTGGGCAAAGTGTTTCGCCATCACCAAGTTGAAACGGTTGTTTAGCAGCGAGAGCGACTGCAACGCATTGAGTGTTTCATCGCGTTTGGGGGTGCTTTGCGAGGAGTCAGCGCAGTCAAGCGTGGTCATCAACGGGTCTGGTTGCGAGCGCACGATAAACCGATAGATCGTGCGACGGTGCGTACTGGGGTCATTCGGATCGAACTTGTGGTATTCGTAGTGAGGCGAATGCTCTTCCTTTTCGAGTTCGAAAAGGTAGTATCCCGGCCCGCCCATTTGCAGGTCGAGTTGGCCACTGACAGCAAGAATCGCATCACGAATTTCTTCGGCTTCGAGGCGGCGACGATTCATTCGCCAGAGGTAGCGATTGCCGCTGTCGATGGCCGCGTACTTTGCATCGTGCGCTGACGACTGGCGATAGGTGCGACTCGTGACAATCAGTCGATGTAGTTGCTTGAGCGACTGCCCGCCGTCACGAAACTCAACGGCCAACCAATCGAGTAGCTCGGGGTGAGACGGTCGCTGCCCCATGCGTCCGAAATCATTGGGCGAGTCGACAATGCCCTGACCAAAATGGTAAAGCCAAACACGGTTGACGATTGATCGCCATGTGAGTGGATGTTTCTCGTCAGTAATCCAACGGGCCAGGGCAGCGCGTCGCTCGCCTTCGTCGTGTGGGGATGGCAGCGTGAAATTGGCGAGTTCACTGGTGGGCAGGGGTAGTGCCCCTGGCGTGGCTGGCTCGCGCGGCGCGTCGATGTTTCCGCGATGTAAAACGTGCACGGCCCGCGGCTTGCCCGCAGTTGAGTGGAAATTACCTTGCGCCGGGAACTCGGTCGCCGCTGCGTAGACGAATTTGCGCGGAGGCAATTCAGCGAGCTGCTGCTCCGCTGCTTTCAATTGCGTTTTGAGCTCCGCATTCTCTGCATGTTGGTCCAACTGCTTTTTTAGCGTCGCGACCTGCTCGCCAAGAGTTTTCCGTTGACTCTCAATTTGCGGATCGTCATCGTACGCGCGTTCCGCCCGATCCACAGCGGCAAAGACGGCTTGCAAGCCGTAGTAGTGCTGCTGTGTGAATGGATCGAATTTGTGGTTGTGGCAGCGGGCGCATTGAATCGTGACGCTACAGAAAGTATTGAGCGTGTTGGAGACCATGTCGTCGCGGTCCATGTTCCGCGCCACTTTGCCGTCCAGCTTGGACTCCGAAACTTCCACATGGCCGATGAAGTCCCAGGGCCCCGCAGCAATAAAACCGAGTCCCAAAATCCCCTCAGGCTCGTCGGGATACAGCACATCGCCAGCGATTTGCTCCTCAACGAAGCGAGTGTAGGGTTTGTCTTCATTCAGGGAACGAATCACATAGTCGCGATAGGGCCAAGCATTGGGACGTAGTTTGTCTTTATCGTATCCGCAGGTGTCGGCATACTTCACCACGTCAAGCCAATGCCGGGCCCAACGCTCGCCATACTGGGGCGAGGCAAGCAGTTCGTCCGCTAACTGCTCCACAACTGGTTGCGGGAGTTGATCGGCAGATTCCTGGGGATGCTCGCGGCGGTACTGGTCCACTTGTTGTTGGAATTCTGCAATTTGATCGGGCGTGGGTGGCAAACCGATTAGGTCGAAAACCAACCGCCTTACAAAAGTACGCGCGTCGGCCTCCGGCGAAAACTCCAGGCCGCGCTCGCCAAGCTTCTTCAAGACAAACGCATCAATGGTCGTGCGGACTCGTTCTTGCTGTTCGGGTGGCAGCTTGGGAACTGTGGGTCGATGCAGCGGTTGACGCGACCACCAAGTGTCTCGCGCCTTCAGACGCAACGAATGGGGCCACTCCGCGCCGTCGGCAATCCAGTCCCGTACTGCGGCGACTTCGTCATCGCTGAGCGGTTCGGCTTGCTTCGGCATCTCCGGCTTGTCGCCGCTGATCATGTCCAGCAGCAAACTGTCGTCCGGACTTCCGGGGACCAGAGTACGCCCACTGTCGCTCTCGCCGAGTGCAGTCGCACTCGCTTGCAGCGAGAGCGAACCCTTGGGATCGCCGTCGTTATGGCACGCCACGCAACGTTCAGCAAAGAGCGGCGCAACGGTTGTCTCAAACAGCGAATCGCTTGCCCACGACGGAGCCCCAGCCACGCACGCCAGAAAAACCGCAGTGAAGAATTCTCGTTGAACAAGCATGACTTCGTTCTGGTGACCGGTTGTCCATCCAAGATACACTATTGCTTAAGACATCATAACCGACCAACTCGCTCGGCACACGTGTTTGCTAGCGATTTCGCCAGAATCCGGGGATGAGTAGCACGAGAATCGCGAACAGTTCCAATCGGCCCAGCATCATGAGGAAGGTGAATAACAGCTTCGACGGTGCGGTGAAAGCGGCATAGTTTTGGGTGGCTCCTACGATGCCCAAACCGGGGCCGATGTTGTGGAGCGTAGCGGCGACCGCGCTGGAAGAATCGACCAACTTGTTCGTTAGCGGCTGGCCTGATTCGACCCATGTTGAATCGGGCTCGATGCCGACCAGCACTTGCGAACTTAGGGTAAAAATCAAAGCGACTAATCCGACATAGAGCAAAATATTGCGAGGCAATTCTGGATCGACGATTGATTCGCCACCGAGACGGATGTGCCGAATGACCGACGGATGGTAGGAATGTTCTACACCGCGGCGAAGAATTTTTACGAACAAAATATGTCGGATCACTTTCATCCCCCCGCCCGTGCTCCCAGCACAGCCTCCCACGAACATCAGCACAACCAACAGCGCCCGGCTAAAATTGTGCCAGCGATCAAAGTCGGCAGTACCAAATCCCGTGGTCGTGAGGATCGAGACCACCTGAAACAGGCAATCACGAAACGCAGTTTCGTAGTGTTCGCCCCGTTGCAACTGATTCTCGACATTAAAGTCATTGCTTGCCCAAAAGCCGAAGATCAAAATCAGCACCGTCGATCCGGCGATGATTCCCATGTAAGCTCGCCATTCGGGGTCCTTTACCAGTCGAGTCGGTTGGCCTATCAGAGTTAGATACATCAGCGTGAAATTGGTTCCTGCCATAATCATGAAGACGATGACCGTGTACTCGATGACCTTGGATTCAAAACCACCGAGGCTAGCATTGAGTGTGCTAAACCCGCCTGTAGCCATCGTGCCGAAGGCATGGCAAATTGCCTCGAACCAGTTCATGCCTTCCAACTTCAAAATGATTGCCAGGATCAAATTCAATCCGCAATATATCGCCGCGAAGATCCAGGCCGTGTGTTGCATTCGCTCATGGGAACCCTCCTGTTGCGGGCCCGGCATCTCGGTCCGCATCAGCGCTTTGCCAGCCGACCCCTGCCCCAGCACGGCCACGAATAACACGATGATTCCCAGGCCGCCCAGAAAATGAGTACTTGAGCGCCAGAACAAAATACAACGGGGTACCCAGCCTTCGTTCTCGATGTCGGTGAGGACGGTCGCTCCCGTGGTGCTGAAGCCCGATTGACTTTCAAACAGGGCCTCGGCGATTCCCATCGCGACAGGTTGCCCTGAGAGATCGCTGCGGAATTTCACTCCGGCCCAATAATAGGGCATCGCGCCGAGGACCGTGGCGAGAATCCAACTCAGCCCCACGACAGCCATAGCCTCCTTGCGAAACAGCGTGTCAGTCGCGTTGCGCCCGAGGTGTCGCAGGACGATACCTACGAACAGGCTCACGACAATCGAAGTGACGAGCGCACCGAAGCCGCTCACCTCAAATTGGTCCTGCCCCCCGACACCCGGCCAAGCAGCTGGCAGGCTGAACGCCATGGTCAGGCCAATGAGCCAACAAACGATTCCCAACAAACGCGATACCAGCGGGAGATTCATGGGGGAATGACTCGAACTACGAGTGGATTTGGTGCGAGGGCACTTACGCGTCGGGACCGTCGAAAATTTTCTCGACTTGTTCGACGACATCGTCGGCTACCAGAACGATCACCGAATCACCTGATTGGAAGTGGCTATCTGCGCCGGGCACACTGGTAAAACCCTCGCGAATGACGGCCGCAACCACGCATTGCGACGGAAGTCCGAGGTTTGCGAGGACATGCTCCGTGGCCAGCGAACCTGACCGGACATCGATTTCGAGGACGCTCAACTCGCTTCCTTCGCTAAGACTGGTTTTTGAGACGGTAGGGCCACTGGTGAGGAAACCGAGGACTTGCTTGGCGATGACTTCGCGGGGGCTCACCGCTTGGTCGATCCCCAATTTGCCCACGACATGGGCATAGTCGGGGCGGCTTACCAGGGCCATGATGGTTTTTGTACCGATGTCGCGTGCCTCGACTGCGGCCATGATGTTGTTCTCATCCTCGCCCATGCAAGCGACAAAAACGTCCGCAGTGCCAACACGCTCTTCTTGAAGGTTTGCACGACGTGTGGCGTCGCGATGGACGACGACCGCTTGCTTGAGATGGCTGGCAAGAAAATCGCACCGCTCACGATCTTGCTCGATCAATACGACGGCGAATCGCTGCCCCTCCAACACGCTTGCCAAATGGTAGCCTGTCTCGCCTCCGCCGGCGATCACGATTCCCAGCTTCGCTTGTCCTCCGGCGCAAAATAGCTCTTTGGCAGTATCGACATCAGTACGCTTGCCAAGGATAGTGAGCCGATCTCCGACCTCGATGACGTCTTCCGCCCCGGCAATCCACGACTTCCCATCACGACTGATCGAACCGACCCGGACCCCGGTTGGCAAACTCAAGTCTTTCAGCGCTTTGCCGACCCCTTTTTCATTTTCGCTGACCACTACCTCGTGTACCTCTAATTCGCCCCGAGCTAGGTTCTCCACTGCGACTGAACCAGGGTGACGAATGCCACGCGCCAGCTCCAACGCGGTGAGGTGCTCCAGGCTCAAGAGCCGATCAATGGCAAAGTGTCGTCGATAGTCGAAAGTACTCAGGTCGCGGAACACGGGCGCGTAAACGCGCGCGATTGCCCGCTTGGCTCCCATGGCTTTTGACATGCTTGCCGCGACGATATTGGCTTCGTCGTCGCCCGTCACCGCCAAGCACAAGTCCGCACTACCGATGCCGGCCTGGAACAAAATACTCGATTGCGAGGCCGAGCCAGTGATACCGCGCACGTCGAGCGTTTCGTTGACGTGTCGAATCTGGTCGGGGTCGCTATCGACTAGCGTGACACTATGTCGGTGCAGGCAGAGCAATGAGGCAATCGAGCCTCCCACCGTGCCTGCGCCAAGAACTACAATTCGCATAGATTCGCTCGTTCACCATTCCGTAGGCCCAGGTATTGGATACCGAGGCAGAAGCCGAGGGCAAAGGAAAAGATTTTACGGGCGGACCCCGAACCACGAAAGTGCGAATGGCAGTAGGTACAGCCAAATACGGCGCAAAGCAGCGTACGGGCAGAAATAACAGGGGAAACCCAACAACTCTGCATGGCTTCGAGCATCGCTCGCTGCAAGTCGACTAGGCGGTCTCGGCAGCGGGCTCTGCCTCCGCCTCGGTTTCGGAGTCCGACTCTGTGGGCTCGTCCACGTCCGCTGGAGAATCGCTGGAGTGGGCCTTGTGATGAAACTTCTCGACCCCTTCAGCGTAATCCATCGAATTATCGTTGGCTTCGACCAAGTGCCAAAGTGGAAACTTACTGCCAACCTCATCGTCAGACAAACTCAGATCGAGCTGCTCGAGGACGGATGAGTATTGCTTGACATAGTCCATGATGTCCGAGCCCGTCGGCGAATCGATGGGCATTTCGGGAAAATCCTCGAATGCCTTCGCCCATTGGTTGAAGCTCTCTTCATAGAGCTGCTTGGCTTCGAGCAAGTCCGCATCGACTTTGAATGCGCGCCGTCCCTCGTGGGCATATTCACGAGCTTTGAGCGCTTCAGAAGACTGTTCAAGCTCGGTGCGGGTCTTCCAATAGTGGTAGTTCACCACGTCGCGGTTGTTGTTGGTCAGCCGTATTCGTTCGCGGTTGAAGGTGACCTTATGGGCCAAACGACGCGCCTCGGCGGCTTTGGCGGGGGCTTGTTTGGCAATGTAGTCTGCTACGTCGTCAGGCTCGACCGCGGTTTCGCGTTGGAGCTCGTAGAATTCGTTGAGCTCTTCATCGGTGAGCCCCGTGCTCGGGCCAGTTACGAGCTCTCTCTGCTCGGCGGTCAGCTCTGCAAGCTTGGCTTCTCGGACCTTATCCCGAGCGCCTGCCGAAAGCTCCTTGAGCTTGTTTTCCGCTTCGACCGTTTCAGCCGTGAGTCGCTCGATATCGCCCAAGCGAATATTAAAACCGAGGCTTGATTTGAGGTCGCGCTGGCCGAAGTCTTTCCAAATGCGCTCGGCAGTCTGCCACGCCGATTTGGCCTTCTCGCCAAAAGTACCTTCCTCTTCAATGGCCTCGGCGTAGTTGATCTGCGAACGCCCCGGGTCGGAATAGAAAGTCGTTGGGTTCTTCTGACCAATGCTTTTCTTTTTGTCATCGACCGCAGAGATCGAAGTCTCGTACCAACCACGCGAAACCAGCCAGTTGTCCCGCTGCTCCGGCGGACGATCAGCAGGGTGGAAGTCGGGATCTTTCTTGAACAACCGGCGATAATCTTTGTGCTCATCGGCGCGGCCGATTTTATTGCCGATAAACCAGCCCAGCTCAGAGAGTAAATAGGGACTATCGCGGTTGTATTTGATGCCTTGCTTCAAGAATTCGATGCCTCGTCGCACATAATGAAAGCGATCTCGTACATCGTCCAACTCGACCGACACGTTGTAGGTCAAATTCCATGCCTGGTAGAGCCAAAACTTGATGAAGTAGGGTTGCAGTTTGGAAAGTTGATTGAGTGTTGCCCGAAAGTTGGTCCAATCTTCCTTTTTTTTGTACTCGTTTGCCTTGGACCAAAGCATCGAGACCGCGACCCCACGCATGCCGAGTGTCGCAAGTCGGATCGTTTCGCTGGCCGGGTCGATGTCGCCCAAGTCGGACTGGCCGAGGTCGTAGTCCGCGCGCAACTGCGCGAGGCGTCCGCCTTCGTCTTCTGTAGTGGCCGGTGCACCCAATTGCGAAATCGGAAACAGCAGCACCGCGATCAGAACCAGGTACGTGATCTTGCGATAGAAAGAACCATGTTCAGTCATTGGATAAACTCACTTGCGCGTTGTTGCCAAGTTTTCGTTGCCAAGTTTTCGTTGCCAAGTTTTCTGTGAGCGCTATTTTGCGACTTCACGGGTACGCAGCAGGAAGTAGCCGATCACTGCCAGCCCGACAATGTAGGCGAGGCACGTAGTCAAGTCCTGAAAAACACGATCGTTCGGCACGTTGTAGCCATAGGCGGCGAAGTTCACCGTGCTGAACGCGGAAAAATCGGGAAGCACTTGGGCGAGACTTTGCATCAAAAATTGAAAGACACTATCGACACCCTGCACCACGGGCTCGGCTCCACCGGCCTTCAAGGGCGACATCACATTTTGTTGCGTCACCAACCGCACGAGCGATTCGACGGGGCCACCTCCGTAGTATTTCCCTCCGCTGCCCATGAACCCCGTCGCCACACCGACGAAAAAGTCGCGGAAGAAGCCTAGCAGTATGAACGCAACGGTAAACAGCATCGCTACCGGCCCACTGAGCAGCGCGCTGGCTGCTACGCCGATCGCGATCACGATCACCATTTGCACCCAAATGCTCAGGTAGACTTTCACAAAATTCCACCCCGGTGACCCGTCGGGGAGCCGTAGGTAGCAGTCTGGTTTGGCAAAGCCGAAGTACTGGCCCCGCTCGAGACATTGCACCACGATTTGCAGCTGGCCATTGTCGCTGACGAGGTCGTCATAAAGATCAATTTTCTCGCCGTTGGAACCCGTCAGCTTCCTGGGGATGACCTTTTCGTCCACTTTGGCATCAAGGGCGCCGAAGGGAATTAGCTCGCTGGTAAGCTCGGTCTCGGGATTGCGAACTTGGATAGAACCGGTGATGGGTTTGCCGATGATTCCTTTGTGGGTTCGGAATACGCGGACGATCAATCCAATGGGGAGACCTTCGTCTTCCTCGGCAAGGCTCGAATTCTCTGCAGGGGGTGCTATGTCGTTAAATGTCCAGATCGCTGCGGCTTGGCTGCCGCCTTCGATAAAGCTGCGGTAGGTCCACTCGCTGCCGACACTGATTCCTCGTTCCTTCGCAACACCTTGGCGGTCAAGATAGCCTAGTGTTCCCCAGCGTGGCACTCGCGCTCGCAGGAATCCCTCCGCCGAATCAACGACCAAGTTTTCACCACGCGATTCAATGGCATGAAAATGGCCGTGGTTCCCCAGTGCGTCGCCATTTTTCTCAGCGTCTAGTTCGATGAAATGGCGATGATAGGCATCCAAGGAGGTTTGCCCCTCGAAGCCCTCTTCACCAGACAAGTTCTTCACGCTGTTGAGTTCCACAATGTGGGTATGCTGCAAGGAACGCGTCACGAAGATGTAGCTACAAATGGCCATCGTTGCCAATAACAAAGTACCTATGAGTGTGAAGCCCAGGATGCGGCCCAAGACGATTTCCCCGGAACGCACGGGCTTCGTGACAATCGTGTAGATCGTCTTGCTCTTGAAATCACCCGGCAAGCTGAACGCGCTGAGCAACAATGCGATTCCCAACACTAGGTAGGTTGTCGCCGTAAGAACGAAGCTGATGTACAGCCTGGCTGGATCTTGATGGTCGGTCTTCAAGAACCAACCCGCGAAGATGAGAATGATCACAAACACAGCCAACGCGACCCATACGCGACGTCGCCAGGCTTCTTTCATTGCCAGCCGAGCCAGAGCCCAAATCCTCCGTGGCGACATCTCGAAGAGCTCTCGAAAACCACCACTTACGGTGCGATAGGTAATGTCGCCCCCGCGCAACACTCCGTGGCGAGCTGCCGCAACAAGGTAGCCGCCCAAGAGCCCCAATAATGCGATCCCCAGCACGATCAACAGGAATCGGGGCAGCGCTCCAAGCATTTCCGAATTGCCGAGGAACCACTGCAGATAGGGCAGAATGTCTTGTTCGAGAACCATGGAAAATGTGAGATTGAAGAAGGGGGATTTCAGAATGCGAGAGGGGGTCCGTTTGCATCAGAGGCCAAGCCGAACTGCCAAAGAATGTTACCCATCACTCGCCGCTTCCGCCGGTTTGTCACTCGACACCGGAGCGCGTCGTCCTGGTCGGGCTTCGCTATCGCGAACGATCCGCAGGAATAGTTCTTCCAGCGTGGTCGTGGGATTGTCCATTTCTAGGACCTCGCCGCTATGGCGCTGGATGACGTCGCGGATCTCGCTCTGGCAATCAGCGGACAAGCCTTTAGCGCGGATTTGGGTGACATCAGCAACGGTGAGCAGCTCGTCCACTCGGCCCAGTTCCTTCAATTCGCCCTGGTGCAAAATGGCAATGCGGTCGCACACATCCTGCACGTCAGCCAGCAAGTGGCTGCACATAATTACGGTCTTCCCCTCGTCCCGCAGTCGGAGGATCATGTCCTTCATCTCACGCGTGCCGATGGGGTCGAGGCCACTGGTGGGCTCATCGAGCAAAATGAGTTCCGGATTGTTGATCAGTGCCTGTGCCAAGCCAATGCGACGCGTCATGCCCTTGGAGTATTCCTGCAACTGTCGCTTGCGAGCTTTGTCCAGACCCACTTGCTTGATCAACGCATCGACACGCTCTTGCCGGGTCTCTGGCGGCATGTCGAACAGCCGCGCGTAGAAGTCGAGCGTCTCCTCGGCATTCAGGAAGCGGTAGAGGTAGGACTCCTCCGGCAGATAGCCGAGCCGCTCGTTCTTCCCGACGTCGCTGGAACTCTTGTTGAAGATCAACGCCTCGCCGGACGTTGGGAACAACAAACCGAGCAACAGTTTGATGGTGGTAGTCTTGCCCGAGCCATTGGGCCCAAGCAAGCCAAACACCTCACCCCGACGTACCTCGAGGTCTAGGGCCTTCAGTGCCCGGACCTTTTGCCGGCCCCAGAAATCTCGATAAACCTTGGAAAGAGACCGCGTTTGAACAACAATTTCTTCGCTCATGGCCCAACTTGAGAAGGAGGTTGTGGAATGAAAAAGAGATAAAAATGCTATGAAAATAGGTGCGAACTAGGAATTCCCGCGCAAACAGCCACTACACTCGTACGTAGTTGCTATCAAGCCGGTTCGGTATGCTGGGAAATTTTTTTCACTCGATCACGATATCCCAAGAATTCGTCCCAAGTGAAGTGCTGAGTATAGTTTGCGTCGCGCAACTCGACAACCAGCTCAGACTCATTTCTCGATCGTGGCGGTCACCAGTTACGTGGTGTTCGTTGAATTTCATCGGAGTAGCTTGCATCGATTCCTGCAACCGGGCAGAATAGTGAACATCTGTCACCTGCCTGTCTTTCAGAGGACTGTCGCATGCTCGCCAAACTGCACACCCTTTCGCTGCTGGGCATTGATGCCTTGCCTGTCGAGGTTGAAGTCGATGTGTCGCCCGCTGCGATGCCGAAAGTCATTCTCGTGGGCCTGCCCGAAGCGGCAGTCAAGGAGAGCATCCACCGCATCGAACGGGCACTCGTCAACAGTGGCTACGTCCGGCCGCAGAATCGTGTGGTGATTAACCTCGCCCCGGCGGAGCTACCCAAGCAAGCTGCGTCCTTCGATTTGCCTATCGCACTGGGATTGCTCGCAGCCAGCGGGCAGCTCGAATCCGACGTTTTTGATCGCTACGCCGCCGTTGGCGAACTCGCCCTCGACGGCAACACCCGCCCCATCAAGGGAACGCTCTCCATGGCAATGGCCGCAGCAAAGAACGGTGCCCGAGGTATCGTCGTCCCTTCGGCTAACGCTCACGAGGCTGCCGTGGTCTCGGGACTGGAAGTGATCGCCGTAGATAGCCTCACCCAAGCGACGGCGTTTTTTGCCGGGCAATTGCAAATTGAACCGACGCCCTCGCGGCTTGACGAATTGTTCAGCGAACTGGGCGGTTACGAAGTCGACTTCGCCGATGTGCGCGGGCAAGAGATGGCCAAACGGGCGATTGTCTTGGCGGCTAGTGGTGGGCACAACCTGCTTATGATCGGCCCTCCTGGATCCGGCAAGACCATGCTCGCCAAACGTGTGCCCTCGATTCTGCCTAGTCTCAGCGCGGAAGAATCCATCGAGACTTCACGCATCTACAGCGCGATGGGCAAGCTGCCCCAAGGCAAGCCCTTGCTGGCCCGTCGTCCTCACCGAGCGCCGCACCACACGATTAGCAACGCCGGCTTGGTAGGCGGCGGTTCCATCCCTTCACCGGGCGAAATTAGCCTGGCTCACAATGGCGTGTTGTTTCTCGACGAACTGCCCGAGTTCAACCGCCAAACGCTCGAAGTGCTGCGCCAGCCACTGGAAGATGGGCACGTTTCGATCTGCCGGGCGCTGCGTTCGACCGATTTCCCTGCCGACTTCATGCTGATCGCGTCGCTCAACCCCTGCCCTTGCGGCTACCGCAACGACCCGCGCCGCGATTGCCACTGCAGTGTCCCGCAGATCGAACGCTACATGAGCAAGATCAGCGGCCCCCTGCTCGACCGGATCGACCTCCACATAGAAGTGCCCGCGGTGCCGTTCAATGAATTGGCATCAAGAGCCAATGGCACGGATAGCCTCACGATGCAGGACCAGGTGCTGTCAGCGCGCCGACGGCAACACGCACGTTTCACGCAATCGAATTCTCGCACCAACGCGCAAATGTCTTCACGCGAACTGCGCGAGTATTGCACCCTCGACAAGTCGTGCCACAAGCTGCTCGAACAAAGCGTCGACCGCATGGGCTTGTCCGCCCGCGCCCACGACAAAGTGCTACGCGTGGCGCGCACAATAGCCGATGTCGATGGTCAAGACACCATCTCCGTCGACCATATCAGCGAAGCAATCAATTACCGCATGCTGGATCGGCAGTTTTGGAGTTGATCCGCGGCTTGGTAAATAACCTCACAAAGACGAAACACTGTGAGCCGCACTGAAGCAACGCGGCAACCGAAATACGAAGGAAAACTTCCCCATTAAAATTGGGGGACTAGAGTCAATTGCTAGTCGTCAAACTCACCTGAATGTCTTGAGCATTCTCAGTAGATACAGTGATTCTAAGTGGTAGTTTGACAAATTTTAATGTCGCCATTTCGGGAAGCTCGCCCCGCTGCGGGTCCTTGACGGTTCGGCCCGTTTTCTGCAGCCCTTCGACCATCACTTCATATTCGCCGCTGGTGAGTTGGCTAGTCTCTCCAAATGAGAATCGTCCGTTTTCGATAACTGCACCGTGTCGATGGACAGGTTGGGCAGCACTACTAAATGTGATCGTACCAGAGTCAACGGGCTTGTCGTTGGCGGTAACGGTTCCGTGAACTGGAATCCCTCGCTGGCCGCATCCGACGAGTGTCACAAAGACGCATATCGTTGCAATGCTCGTAGAGTTCAGGTTACGAGAGGTGCATTGGATCATCGACAACGAGAAAGATGCACGCGGAAGCCTAGAGTTGATCACCGGATGGCACCTCCTCACCACGAGGCGTGCCATAGGCTTGCCAAACGTCTAGTTCAATATCATCTGCGACCACGCGTGTGCTACCATCGCACAAACTTGCCACGACACTGCCGGGGTGAGCGCTGCGTGACGTGTGTCGCACCATGTTCAACTTCGTCAACGTACCCACACATGGCGCTGCAGCACCGGCCTGAATATCCTTGGGATCGCACCAGCGCACCAAATCGGGCGTGTCGCTGTTGGGAGCAAAGTCTTGCATGAAAACGGGCCCTTCGTCATAGGCGAAAACTCCACGGATTGTGCACACCCCTCCTATCAAAATTTCCGACGTCAGTAATGTATTCGAAGTGCCATCGGTAATATCTTTGAACGAATCTCCGTAATTGTATCCGAACACTCCGTCCCTGCCGGTTCCATCAGGCCACTTGGGCGATTCGAGCTGCCCCTGCCCAAAATTCCCAGCATAGGAAATTCGTCCATATCCATCCTTTACGATTTGCCCGGAGTAGCACGGCGCTCCTTCATTGAAATTGGTTTGAACCGTCACGTCAGACGGACAGTAGAACGAAGGAATTCTGGCCGAGACGATCTCCTTGATCGTAGGTGGTGCGTCATCCAGAATTCCAGGATTCCAATTCCAATCGATTGCACCGTACAAAGTGGTCTGCTCAACATAACCGAATAACCGTGCGGCCCACGACCACTCTGCATACGGTGTCCCTCTGGTCAGCCCCCTTCCATATCCATGATCAGGCAAGGGCCCGTAGCCTGGTGGTAGCGATTTATGGGCGTCGTGATAGAGATGCGATGCCAGCCCGATCTGCCGCGTATTATTCACACATTGCGATCGTCTGGCAGCCTCTCGCGCAGATTGCACGGCGGGCAGCAACAACGCTACCAACACACCGATAATCGCAATCACCACCAGCAGTTCCACCAACGTAAAACCAATTTGACGGCTTGTTCTCACCCGACAGTATTGCGGCATAAGAATTCCCGAAGTGGCAACAAACTACTCAAGGCATTTGTTTACAGCGTGACAAGAGCGACCTTCGCCGCATGGCTATGCCTTTCGCTTCTGGCTCACGACAATGGCGTGATAACGATCGCGACAGCGCCTATGGTAGCCGCTGAAAGGAGAGATGCCTATCGAAATTGGGATGAATACAGCACAAGTTTTACTCGCCATCCTGTATTGGCCGCGAATGTTATCTACCGCGCCTCTGTACAATTTATGATGCAAGGACTTCTCCCAGGGGGCTCCAACAAGCCAGCCCGGGCAGAGTTGCTCGCAAGTGGATCGACCGAGGACGTCGCCCCGGGCTAACTCGAACGCAAAGGATCGAACAGCGAAGTGTCTCATTTTAGAGCTATCAACTGCGC
The DNA here is from genome assembly GCA_965230685.1 of Bythopirellula sp. Taxonomy (GTDB): domain Bacteria; phylum Planctomycetota; class Planctomycetia; order Pirellulales; family Lacipirellulaceae; genus Bythopirellula. The sequence goes on along the minus strand of CBDDLO010000002.1, from coordinate 3,513,141 downwards.
CCCGTTCGTTGTTTGGCAACGCGGCTGTGCGGTGTTTTGCCTGCTGCTTTCTGTGCCTTCTCGGCCTGGCCGGTCATCTCATACAAGAATCGGCTCGGCACGGTGTCCCTCGCCTTACCCCATTTCCGGCGGGTTAGCGCGATTGAAAGCGTCAGCTGCTCTTGCGCGCGTGTGACACCCACGTAGGCTAACCGGCGCTCTTCGTCGATTGCGGCGCCTTCGGCTTCGACTGCGCGGCGGTGCGGCAGGATGCCTTCTTCCATGCCGACCATATAGACGTAGGGGAACTCCAACCCCTTGGCCGAGTGCATCGTCATCAGCGCAATCGCGTTGCTCTTGAGTTGGTTCTCTTTGTCGTCACTACTGTCCTGATTGCCGAGGGCAACTTCGTCGAGAAAGCCCAACAAGGTTGGTTCCTTGGCTTGCGCTTCGTAGTTGGCGGCGGCGTTGACGATTTCTTCGAGGGAATTGACGCGCGCTTCGCGGTCGTTGGGGTCGGGGTACGCGCGGTCCAATTCGCGGTGGTAATCGGATTCTTTAATAACCAGCGGCACCAACTCAGAGAGCGAGATATTTCCCGCAGACTGGCGTATGCCTGCAATAAGACGGTGGAATTTCCCAACGGCTTGCGTCGCCGGCGGCGGAAGAAGTTTGCCATCGCTCACACTTGGCAACAAGTCCCAGACATGCCCGGCACGCGAGGTGGCCGCATCCACAAGTTTCTTTACCGTAGAATTGCCAATTCCGCGCGCGGGGGTGTTAAAGATTCGCAGTAGCGACATTTCGTCGTGCGGGTTGTCAACCAGCTTGAGATAAGCGAGCAAGTCGCGAATTTCCTTGCGATCGAAAAAGCTCTGGCCACCTACTAAGGTATAGGGCAAGTTGGCGCGTCGCAGCTCGGTCTCGAAGCTACGTGGCTGCTCGTTCGTGCGGCAGAGAATGGCAAAATCCCGCGCGCGCACGCCTGGTTGCGAGAGGACCTGAGAGATATCCGCCACGATTTTCTCTGCTTCCAGAACTTCGTCTCGGAATTGCAACACGCGTGGCCGTTGACCACCAGCGCGCGCAGGACGCAACACTTTCTCGTGCCGTACGCTGTTGAAAGCAATGAGCGTGTTGGCATAACCGAGAATCGCGGCGGTAGAGCGGTAGTTTTCTTCCAGCCGAACGACCTTGGCGTCGGGCCAATCTTTTTTGAAGCTGAGTATGTGCTCGACCTCTGCACCCCGCCAGCCATAGATCGACTGATCATCGTCGCCGACAACACACAAATTGCGGTGCCCCATCGCCAGGCCCTTCACGATTTGATACTGGCTTTGGTTGGTGTCTTGATATTCGTCAATCAGCACATGGTCGAACAAGCTCGCCTCTGCGCGTCGAATCTTTGGAAATTTCTCAAACAGCTGTTGAGTGAGAAGTAGCAAATCGTCGAAGTCCACGATTCCTTTCGTTTTTAAGTTACTCTGGTATCTGCGGTACGCTGCCGCAGCCAAATGTTCTTTATCGGTCTCGGCGATCGACGCGGCCCGAGTCGGTTCAACGGAGCGTGTTTTCCACTGCCCAACAATGGCCAGAAAGTCGCCGGGCCGAAGCGACTCGCTGGGGCAGCGTATTTCGCGCAGTGCCGCGCGGGCTTCGGATTCTTGGTCGCCGCGGTCGCAGATTGTGAACCGCTGGGGATAACCCAGTTCGCCGATGTGCCTCCGCAGAATTTTTACACAGAGCGAATGAAATGTCGAAATCAACGGTCGCGGCTGTCGCTGTTTTTTTGCGCGACTTTTCGGCAGCAGCTTCGTGGCCCGTTCGAGCATTTCACCGGAAGCCTTCCGCGTGAAAGTCACTGCCAAAATTCGCTCAGGGGCCGTGCCGTGGCGGATTAGCTCGGCGATGCGATGGGTCACGACCCGAGTCTTGCCTGTGCCAGCCCCCGCCAAGACCAGCAAGGGGCCGCGGAGCGTCTTCACAGCATCGCGTTGGGCAGTATTGAGTTTGTCGGACATCGTGCAATTCAATCATCGTGCAATTCAGTCGAGAAAATATCAGGTATTGGATCGTAGCCCACCAAGCACGAGCCCGTAAGGACTTGCGACGGCTTTGGACATTGTCTAGCAGGCCGCCCGCTCCCATCTGCCCACAGTCGAACCGTTGAAGCCCGACTTGACGCTAACCTCTGGCTAGCCTTACACTTCGGAGATTGCTTCGCTCGTCACTCAAGCGATTACTCCCTTCTTATTGCAAGTTACCACCGCTATGAAATCCGAACATCGCCACGAACTGGAAACCAACGAACTCTCGGCCGGGCTGGCCAAGACGATCGAAACACTCAAGCCGCTGACCGGACAAATTGTGACGGGGCTGGTGCTGTTGGCTTTGGCATACATGGGGCTCACGGTTTGGAATTCTCAGTCAGCCAGCCGCGAGCGGGCGGCGTGGGATGCTTTCGCTCTGGCAACCGATACCAGCGACCCCGAGATGAAAAGCTTGCAACAGGTCGCTGGCGACGAACAGTATGCCGGCACGGCCATGCAAGAATGGGCCTATGTTGGTTGGGCGGATCGGCAAGTGCTCAATGCCATGGGGACGTATCTCTACGACCGTGAACGTACCGAGGACCTGCTCCGCAGCGTCTCGGGAGTTTATGAGCAACTCGCCAGTACCGCCAGCGATCCTCAAGTTCTGAATCGAGCTCGGTTCGGTCTTGCGCGGGTCTATGAATTACAGAACAAACTGGACGAAGCACGCGATCAGTACCTGGCTGTGCGCGGCGAGTTGCAGCCGCAAGCCAAACAACGAGCTGAGCAATTGGAGTCGGAAGCGGTCCGCGAGGCGAGTGCCTGGTTGGCCACAGCCGAATTGCCCAAGCGCGACCTGACCGGTGGTCAAGGTGCCACCGGTGCGCGGCCCGAGTTCGATGCGGCTGTCCCCGCTGCCCAAGCAGCAGGCGATAGCATTAACCAAAAGAGCCTCGAAGAATTGCTCGGCGAACTCAACACTGACGTGCCTGGTACTACGGACGAACAGAATCGCTACGGTGAGGATGACGAGCCCGCCGGAACAGACGAAGGGGCGACGGAGCCCTCAAGCGACAACCAGGAAACGGATGACCAAGAGAGCGATGCAGTCTCGGAATGACCGAAGACTCTATACCTGAGCCACCGCCTAGCGACAGCCTCCAGGTTTCCGAGGCGGACGTTGGCCAGCGGCTCGATGCTTTCTTGACTGCGAACCTTCCACAAGCAAGCCGCGTCAGAATACAACGCGTTATCGGCGCTGGTTTGGTTTTGGTTGATGGTTCGCCGCGCAAATCCTCTTACAGGCTTCGCGAGGATGAGAAGGTAGAGTTCCAGCTTCCTCCACCGCCCGCGGAAGGACCGCAAGCGGAGCCGATTCCGCTGGATCTACTCTACGAGGACGAGGTGATCGCCGTCGTGAACAAGCCGGCGGGCATGGTGGTCCACCCGGCGAAAGGGCACTGGTCGGGCACTTTGGCAAGTGCTTTGGTGCATCACTTCGAGGAGCTCAGCCGTTTTGGCGGCCCTTCCCGTCCCGGAATCGTCCACCGGCTCGATCGTGATACGAGCGGCGCGATAGTCGTCGCCAAGACTGACGAAGCGCACGCACAACTTGCTGGCCAATTTCAGGCTCGCACTGTTCAGAAGGAATATCTTACGATCGTCGCAGGCTGCCCCGATCGTGATCGCGATCTGATCGATCACCCGATTGGCGATCATCCCTCGCAACGCGAACGCAAAACGCTCCGCAAGGGCCACTCCTCCAGTCGCGAAGCGCAAACATTCTACGAAGTGGAAGAGCGGTTTCCTGGGCTTGCGCTGTTGCGAACATTTCCCAAGACGGGCCGCACGCATCAGATTCGGCTGCATCTGACGCATATCCGCTGCCCCGTTCTCTGTGACAAGTTGTATGGCGGTCGTTCGCAGCTCACCGCCAGAGAACTGCGCGCCTGGTGCCGCGACAAGAACGCAGCCCAAGAATTGGCGGAGGACGAAGTGCTTCTCCAGCGGCAAGCACTGCACGCCCACCGTCTCAGCTTGAGCCATCCCACCACGGGTGAGTCGTTAGGGTTCACCGCACCTCTGCCTGCCGATCTTGAGCGGCTGCTATTGATCTTGCGAAAAATTCGCCCTGCAGGTTAGAACCTGCTCGATGATACCCCACCAGGGGGGACGTCTCAGCGGCGAGAGCAAACGAAGCGACAACCGATACTTTCGGCTCGCCGCGTCGCGTTTCGAGAGTTCACTAGCAAGGAGGAATATCGCATGGGAATGATGCAAGAGTTCAAAGAATTTGCCATGAAGGGCAACGTAGTCGACATGGCGGTCGGCATCGTCATCGGTGGTGCATTCGGAAAAATAATTTCGGCACTGGTCGACAAGATCATCATGCCGATTACGGGGTCATTGACCGGCGGCGCGGATTTTTCTGAACGTTCCACGGTGCTCAATGTTCCGGGGTTGCCTCCAAATGTCGAGCCGCCGGAACTGGGTTGGGGTGCTTTCGCACAGGCAACGCTCGATTTCATTATCGTTGCGTTTGCCTTGTTCATGGTCATCAAGGCGATGAACTCGATGAAGAAAAAAGAAGAAGCGGCACCGGCAGCACCACCCGAGGACATCCAACTGCTCCGCGAAATCCGCGACGCGCTGGCGAAGTAGCTCGGAGCGGTCGCAGACACACGAAGCCGGGGAGTTGCGACTCCCGAGCTTCATCCTGATTCAGCTTTCGTTGTTTCAGGTTCCGTCAAAAATAGTACGCATCAAATCGCTTGTGCCGAGAGTACGAGGGCTAACGAGCATTTCGCCCGCGGGGTAGCCAGCCATCTGCCCCGCCTGTCGAGCCCAGGCTTCGACGCGTGGAAAGATGCTTTGTTTCTCCGGCGGGAATTGCGTGGCATAGCAACGAATCGACTGCATTTTTTTCTCGAGTGTTCGACTAATATCGACAACCAGGTGGCCAGCACCTTCTAAAGGTTTGTTGGAGTAGAAAGCAAGTGTGTAATACATCTGCGCGGCAATGGTATGAGGAGGTAGACCGGCGAAATCTTTGTCCCACTTCGTGAGTTTGGAATAGAACACCGCCGCGTCGGTGATCTGCATCGCTTGCCAGTGATCGGGCGACGCCATCGGAGTTTTCTCGCCGAAGCCGAGTACTAATTGCGGACGGTACTTGCGAAATTCGATCGCCAGCTTGACTCGCGCTTCGTAAGAATCAAACAACTTGCGATTCGGCAAGTCGAGTGTGATCCGTGTGTGCACGCCGAGCGCTTCCGCAGCCGCTTTCGCTTCGGCAAGCCGCGTTTCGGGCCCTGGCGATCCTGGTGTGGGTTCGCCATTGGTCAAGTCGACGATGCCGACTCGATGGCCCTGCTGGACAAGTCTCGCGAGTGTGCCTCCGCAGGCTATTTCAACATCGTCCGGATGCGCACCTACAGCGATCACATCGAGTTGTGGGTAATTTTCTACGGTGCTCATATCCTAAGCTTCGGCTTTCGCTGTGGGCGGCGCGAAACCAGCGCGGTGACGAGTAGATTCCAACTCCTGTCGCTGCTCGTCACTGAATTTCTGCATCTTGCCCAGCTGCTGAGCGAGGTGCGCTGTCTTGCAGTAGGACTCGAGGGCCTCAGTCAAACCGAGCGCTTGCTCCAAACTCGCAGCGAAAGTGACGGTACCGTGATTCGCCAATAAGCAGACATTGGTCTGCTCGACAAATGGCAACACCGACTGGGCGAGCGCTGTTGTGCCCGGGGTTTGATAGGGCGCAATCGGAATGTCGCCCAGAACGATCTCCGCCTCTGCCGAGACACCGCGCGGCAGGGGCTCACCCACCAGAGCAAATGCCGTCGCATACGGAGGATGGCTATGGACCACCGCCTGCACATCGAGCCGGGCTTTGAGAATCTCTAGATGCAGTAGCGCTTCGCTCGAGCGCCGCCGCGTTCCTCCAAGTTGCTCACCTTCCATGTCCACCAGGCAAATGTCCTCGGGCTTCATGAGTCCTTTGCACAACATGGACGGGGTACACAGCACCTGGTCGTCTGTGAGCCGCACGCTAATATTTCCATCACTACCGGCTACTAAGCCACGATGATAGAGGCGGACACCAACTTCACAGATTTCTTGTTTCAACTCACGAAAGTCTGTCATCGTCTGCAGGGTCTTCTGAAGAAGTATTTGGGTGTGAAGTGGCAGGGTTCCGCAACCAGAGCCCGATCAAACCCAGCTGCACGAGCGGGAAATCAACGAACGTCGCTAAGCGAAAAAGCATGCGTTGCACGAGGTACGGACGGAGCGACTCGCGTTGCCAAGCTTGCCAACCGTCGACCGCCAGCAGCAAGGCAATTCCAATCGTCGCCACAAGGAACAAACCGGCCCCAATCCGCCGCGAGGTATCCGCGGCGAGTTGATGTTTCAACAACCACGCCGGTAACAGCAGCAGCAGGAACCAATAGCCATGATACCCGATCAGCGCTGACAGGGGAGGCCCACACCCCCACGGCCCACAAATGGCGTGCCCCAGCAAGTCTTCCCAGCGGTGCACTTGCAGCGAGCCGAACAGCGCAACCGCCCAGGCCGCAAACAGAAAAATTGTTCGAAAAGTAAATAAGTGCGGAGCTGTGGAACGGATTGACATCTTCTCAGCATAGTCTCAGCTTGTGTCGCCCTTCGGTGCAGCAGCTTACATGCAGAACCGGTCTATTTGATCGTGACCTGCCGGCCTTCCTGCGCGATTTTCCCTGCCGCGAGCAATTTCAGCACGTGGGGATATGCTTCTTTTTCAGCTTCAAATACGCGCGCCGCAAGGGTATCAGCAGTGTCGTCATCGAACACGGGCACCGGTTGCTGCCAGATGATGGGGCCCGCGTCGTATTGGTTATCGACGAAGTGCACCGTGCACCCCGTAACTTTCGCGCCGTAGTCGAGCACGGCCTGATGCACGCGGTTGCCGTACATTCCATGGCCACAAAATGAAGGAATGAGCGACGGGTGGATGTTCAGGACGCGGCCCTCGAAATCAGCGGGAACGGGGACGAGCTTCAAAAACCCCGCCATGAGTACGTACTCCACCTCAGCCTCGCGGCAGGCGTTGAACACTACCTCCCCGTACTTTTCACTGCTTGTGTATTCACTTCGCTGAATAATCTGCGATGCGATTCCCGCCTTCCCCGCGTGCTGAAGCCCGCCTGCCTGCGGTGTGCTACTAACGACTAGGCGGATATCTAGGGGGAGGGTTTCCTCGGTGGCGAGGTCAACGAAGTTCTTCAAGGTGCGCCCACTGCCAGAGATGAGTATGGCAACGCGCAGTGGCTGCAACTCGGGGCGGCTCACGATGCCACCTGCACATACAATTGCACCTCGGCGTCGCCGAGCTTCGTGCTGAGCGGCTCGACACCGTCCAGTGGCTGCAGACCCAAATTCACCGCGAGTGTCTCTTTGCCCACCATCTCTCGGAACTGCTCGATCGCTCGTTCAAGACTTTCAGATTTCGACACCAAGCCGATTTCAATTCGGTCGGTGAACTCACAGCCAATTTCCTTTCGCCGGTCTTGTACAACTCGTACGAGGTCGCGCATCCAACCTTCGGCAATCAACTCCTCGGTGAGTTCCGTGGCCAAGACGACAACCACGCCGCGCCCCTGCGCCGCGGTCCAACCTTCCTTCGCCTGAAGCCGGACTTCGATGTCTTCTTCGTCGAGGCCGATGATCTCGTCGCCACCCAAGTCGAGTGTATACTTCCCGGCAGATTTCAATTCGGCGAGCAGTTTGCCACCGTCGACCTCGCCGAGCAGCTTTTTGACTTTTGGCATATGCTTGCCCAGCTTGGGCCCGAGGCGTTTAAAATTCGGATGAATCGCGTAGTCGATGTACTGCTCGGCGTTTTCGGTGAACTCAACTGCTTTGACGTTCAATTCCTCGGCGATCAAGCCGGCATGTGATTCGAGCCACGTCTGGTGCGTAGCGTCGGCGAGGATGACTTCGACCTTTGCGAGCGGTTGTCGCACCTTCAGCTCGGCACCACTGCGCGCTTGCCGACCCAGCGAACTGATTTCACGGACGAGGTTCATTTGCTCTGACAGCGCCGCATCTACTGCTTGGGGATTTGCAGTCGGGTAGTCGCACAGATGAACACTTTCGGGGACTCGTTCGCTTGCGTTTCCCGCTAGTGGTGAATTGGGGACCACGGCTAGATTCTGCCACAAACTCTCCGCCAAAAACGGGACAAATGGTGCGACCATCTTTGTTGTTGTGAGGAGGCAATCGTAGAGCGTCCAATAAGCGTCAAGCTTTTCTGGCGACTGTTTATCGCTCGCCCAAAAACGATCGCGACTGCGGCGGACATACCAATTCGAGAGCGCATCGACAAACTCGGTGATCGCCTGGCATGCGCCGTAGTTGTCGTACGCATCCATCCGCTCGACGACGATGGCCAGCGTTGAATTCAATTCGCTCACAACCCAGCGATCCAACTCCGATTCCGCCTTCCGCCTTCCGCTTTCATCCTTGGGATCAAACTCATCGATGTTGGCGTAAATCGTAAAGAAGCTGTAGACATTCCAAAGCCGCAGCAGAAACTCGGGGATCGAGTCTTTGATCGCCTGTTCGCTGTAGCGAATCGAGGTCCAGGGCGGTTGGTTGGCGAAGAAATACCAGCGGAGCGCGTCGGCCCCGTAGAGATCGAAAATTTCGCTTGGATCGCGGTAGTTCCGCTTCGACTTGGACATTTTTTGCCCGTCCTCGCCAAGCATGAGACCCAACACGATACAGTTTTTGAAAGGATGAGGCAGAGGAGGGGGCTGCATATCTTCTCCACTCCCCTCTCCATTTTCCCCTCTCGAAAACATCATCGTGCTAATCGCGAGTTGGCTGTAGAACCACCCACGCGTCTGATCAATCGCCTCGCTGATAAAATCGGCGGGAAACTGGCTCTCGAAGCGCTCACGTTCCTCGCCCGCAGCTTGCCCCTGGTAGCCCCACTGCGCGAACGGCATCGCCCCACTGTCGTACCAACAGTCGATGACCTCGGTCACGCGCTTCATACGAGCACCTTCTGCAAACGGCGAGTCGTACGTAATCGCGTCGATATAGGGCTTGTGAACCCTCAGATCATTGGGCAGATCAGGATTCTCGGCCTTAGCCGCGATCCATACCTGGTCGCCGGTCATGCCAGGTTTCCCAAGCAACTCCTCATAACTCCCCACGGCTTCCTGCTTGCCCGTCTCTTCACACTCCCAAATCGGCAGCGGCGTGCCCCAGTAGCGTTCACGACTCAGCGCCCAATCGACGTTCGATTCCAAAAACTTCCCAAAGCGACCATCTTTAATGTGCCCGGGCAGCCAATTGATTTCGGCGTTGTTCGCCAGCATCTGGTCCTTCGCCTCGGTAGTGCGAATGAACCAACTCTCCCGCGGATACTGAATCAGCGGGTCCTCTTCCGCGCGCCAACAAAACGGATAGTCGTGCCGATACTGTTCCTGATGCAGCAGTAGCCCGCGATCCTTGAGATTGCGGTTAATGTCCTTGTCGCAGTCTTTCACCCAACGACCGCGCAGGAATTCGGGGGCTTCGTCTGTGAACTTGCCGTCGGGGGCGACGCAGTTGATGAGGTCGGGAGCCTTTTCACCCAGCGCATCTCGTTCTCGTTGCAACACGGCGTAGTCGTCTTCGCCGAAGGCGGGAGCGATGTGAACAATGCCGGTGCCGCTGTCAGTCGTCACGAAATCGGCTGTGACAATTCTCCACGCACTTTGACCTGAGCCAACAAAGCAATCGAATGGAGGCAGATAGTGACCTCCCACCAGCGCTCCGGCGTCCAGCTCTCCGACGGTTTTCAGCGGCCGCTTAATTTTCTCTTCCAGTGAAGTGACCAAATCTTCTGCAATGATGTAGGTTTCCTTCGTCTCCTCATCGAAAACATTACAATATTTCAGGCAAGGATTGATGGCCACGAACTGGTTGCTGGGAAGCGTCCAGGGTGTAGTTGTCCAGACCAGCAGCGATACGCCCACTTCTTCTTGGTTCTCATCGACGAGAGGAATTTTCACAAACACACTCGGGTCCGCGACTTCGCGGTACCCCTGCCCGACTTCGCCCGCAGAAAGTGCCGTGCCTCCTTGGGCCCACCACCAGACGATTTTGTGGCCCTGGTACAGCTGCCCGCGGTCGAAAAGCGTTTTGAGGCTCCACCAGACGCTTTCGACATAGCTTTGGTGGTAGGTGACGTACGCGTCTTCCAAGTTGACCCAAAAGCCGATGCGTTCGGTGAGGCGTTCCCACTCTTGCATGTACCGCCAGACGCTGGCCTGGCATTTCTGGATGAACGGCTCGATGCCGTAGGCTTCGATCTCTTCTTTGGAGTGGATACCGAGTTCTTTGCAAACTTCCACTTCGACTGGCAGGCCGTGAGTGTCCCAACCCGCCCGACGCTCGCAGCGATAGCCGCGCATCGTTTTATAGCGAGGGAACAAATCTTTGATCGCCCGGGTCAGGCAGTGTCCCGGGTGCGGCATGCCATTGGCCGTTGGCGGGCCTTCGTAGAAGACAAAGTTCTCGGCGTCCTCGCGCGCGGCCAACGTTTTCTCGTAGATTCCCTGCTCTTTCCAAAACTTGCCGATGGCGAGTTCACGATCAGGAAAGGTTTCGCCTTTGGGAGCAGCAGGAAACATGAGACCCTTTGGGTGAATGACGAAGTACCCAAGTACCCGAATACCCAAGCACCGATACGAATTCGAAATTACAGAGACAGAAAGTTAGCTTAGAGTTCACCAAAGCGTCGCTCAAGCGACATTCTGGTCTTCTTGGGTACTCATGGTCCTTGGGCAGTTCGTCATTGAGAGGACTTCAGTCGTCGAAGTCGGGATCGTCATTGAACGGCGATTTGATGGCGTCGTCTTCTTTCTTTTCCTGGCCGCCAAAAGTGTCGGGAAATTCTTCGTCTTGGGTGAGATCGTCTTCCCAGTCTTCCTCGAAATCGTCGTCGAAATCATCGTCAAAGTCATCGTCTTCGAAGTCATCGAACGGATCGTCGATGTCTGACGCCAGGGGATTGACCAACTGAGCAGGTCCGCCTTGCCAAGTGGTGTCAGCAGGCAAGGCTGTTGTTGAATCTTCCAGAGAAGCTACCGTCGTCATCGAATCTGAACCCCGTCGAAACTACCTGTTGGAACCGTTCTGAGAACTCGCCACGAAGCCGCGTGCTAGCATCACCCTAGCCAGCCTGGCAGGACGACTTTTGACGCGTATTGTAGGCACCCATTCTATCCAAAGACAAGCGGTTCTGGCTATCGGTCGTCGAAGGTTTGGGTCGGCGGTTCGGGACGCCCTCCTCTGCCCCAGAGTGCTGGGGACTGGAAGCCGCTCAACACTGAAGTTGGTCGATTTCGCCATTGGGGGTAAACTAGCGAGCAAAGTTCAGGATCCCCGTACGCAAGGAGGCGACGATGTCGGAGAAAGCGTCCACTACTGCTGCAGATTCAGCGTCTGAAAGCCGGTCTCATTCTCGATCGCAACAGTCGCTCCGCTTTGTCCACGCCAGCGATTTGCACCTCGAACGCCCGCTGGGGGGAGTCTCTGAAGTGCCCTCGCACCTGCGAGATCTGTTCTTGGACGCCCCGTTCGAGGCGGCTGCCCAAGTGTTCGAGACCGCCCTTTCCGAGCGGGCCGACGCACTCCTGCTTGCCGGCGATGTGGTCGATTTCGACCTGGTCGGCCCACGGGCGATCGTTTTCCTCGAAGAACAATTCCAGCGATTGGGCGACCACGGCATTCCCGTCTATTGGGCCTGCGGCAATGTCGACCCCGCCGAGTCATGGCCCGCCAGCGCGCCGCTGCCCGAAAATGTCCACATCTTCTCGGTCGGCAGAGCACAAGAATTTAAGCTGGAGCGCGACGGCAAAGTCGTTGCCAAGATTCAGGGCATCAGCCGCAACCAAGGTTCTGCGCTTGACGACAGTGGGTTTCATCGTGATGCCCACGGTACCTTTACCATTGGCGTGTCGTATGGCACGGCCGCAGCCCCTGGAGCCGAGGGCGACCGCGTCCACTACATGGCCCTCGGAGGACAACACCAACGGCAAACGGTCGATCAATCGCCGGGCATTGCTCATTACTGCGGCTCACCTCAGGGCCGCACACCGGAAGAGACTGGCGCCCACGGCTGCACACTTGTCACTGTGGACGATTCCGGCAAAGTAAAAACGAGCTTTATCGCGACAGACCGTTTGCGGTGGATCTCAGAAACGGTCGAGGTTACTGCCGGGACCGACGAAGACGCCCTGATGTCTCAGCTGCAAGCCCGGATTGGCAAACTGCAAACCAAGCACAGCGGCAGCCGTCTGCTGATCACTTGGCAAATCGAGGGCCGAGGCAAGGTGTTGAACCATATACGCCGCGGCGGCATTAGTGACAAGATGGTAGAAGTACTTCGCAATCAATACGGCCAGAACTCGCCTAGCATTTGGACCGTGGCGATCGAGTGCCATGCCCCGCTGGATGTTCCGCAGGAGTGGGTTGATGAAGAAACGATCATGGGCGACATGCTCCGCGAGTTTCGTGCCCTCGAAGCCGATGTGGACATCCCGTTGCGTCTAGAAGAGTTCTTACCCGAGGAACTTCTTTCCAGCCCGCGAGCCGAACTTGCCAAAGTCACCGAACAAGACCGCGCCGGCCTGTTGTGGGCCGCATCAAAAATGGCCGTCGATCTGCTCGACGGAGAAGAAGAATTGGAAGGTGTAAGTAGTAAGTCGTAAGCCGTTAGTGTTTTTAAACCAACGCAACTCTCACTACTTTCACTTACGACTTACGACTACTTTTTACGACTTCTACTCATGAAAATCACCGACATTCGCATTGATGGATTTGGCGTTTGGCACGACCTGCAACTCGGCGGCCTGTCGCCACGCGTCACTGCTTTTTACGGCGCCAATGAAGCGGGTAAAACCACAGTGATGCAATTCACGCGCAGTGTGCTCTACGGCATGTCGCCCGAACGGAGACACAAGTATCTGCCTCCGGTCAACGGCGGCCAACCCGGCGGGTCGCTGGGCCTCGTCGAAGAAGGGCAGCGTTTCGACGTGAGCCGTATCGCCGACCGCGGGGCCGACGATGTTGGGCTCGTGCGCGTCTCCACCGGCGATGGCCAGGCTACTGGCGACCGACTCCTCCGCGAAGCTCTGGTCGATATCGACGAAGCAACCTACACAAACATCTTCGCCATTGGCCTGAGTGAAATTCAAACTCTTGGCATGTTGGATGGCAGCCAAGCGGCGGAGTGGTTGTATCGGCTCACATCGGGACTCGATCGCGTGAGCCTGTACGATGTGATCCAGAACTTGAAGAAAACTCGCCTCGACCTGCTGTCCCCCAGCGAACACGACTCACGCATCAGCCAACTTGTCACCCGTCGCGAAGTGCTACGGGGCGAGATCCAGCAACTCTCACAACGAAACCGACAGTGGTCGCAGCTCTCCGTACGAATCCAGGAACTCGACGCACAAATCGCTCAACAGGAAGCGATCGTCGCAGATTGCCAACATCGGGCACGCACCATCGAGATCGCCGTTGGCCTCAAACCCAACTGGCGCAAACGCGCAAAAATCACTGCGCAGATCCAGCAGTTTGGAGGCACCGTGAAGTTGCCCGACGATGGCATCGAGCGGCTCGACAAGCTGAATCGCAAAATCGAAGAGCATCAGCGTGAGGCCGACGTGCTGCAGGGTCAACGGCAGCAGCTCAAGGAAGAATCCGACCGACTGGAAATCAACCAACTGCTCGTGAAAAATGCCTGCCGCATTGATGCTCTCGGTGAACAACGAGACTGGTTGCAATCGCTCGAGCGGCAAATCGAAGATCTCGAAACCGAAGCGGGTGACTTTGAACAGCGTCTCGAGAACGAACAAGAACGCATCAGTCGCGCGCTGGGGGTCACCGATCGCGAACATCTGCATGTAGTCAGCACTGCTGATATCGAAGCACTGCAGCCCAATATCGAAGAGTTGCGCTCCGCTCAAAAGCAAGTCGAAAGCACACAACGGGCCGTCGATGAGCTCGCCGAAAGCGAACGCTCGTTGAAAGTGAAGATCGAGTCTGCCATTGTCGGTGGCGAGCACCACGGCTTGCCTATGGACCTGCGCGAGGCCAGTGATCTTGTTGCGAACCTTCGCAGCAGGCTTAAAGTCGAACAACGCATCGACCAGGCACGCAACCACGAGATGGACCTCGAGCAACAGAGCCACGACTTGCTCGAAGATCAGGTGATCCCTCTGACCACGTTCAACTGGATGTTGGCCGGCGTCGTCCTGAGTGGGCTGATCCTGGGGAGCTGGCTCTGGTTGCCCGGCACACCGTTCGGCAACATTGGTGGGCTCATGGTGTTTGTGTCCTTTTGCATGCTCGTCTTCAGCTTCGTGTTCAAGTTCTTTGCCGAGGATTCTGCGGCGGACAAGCTCGACTCCTGCCAACGGCAATTGGAGGTCGTGGCTCGTCAGATCAAAGAAGCGGAACGCGAAAAAAAGAAACTCGATGTCGGCTTGCCAATGACCGATGGATCGGTGCTCATCCGCCTGCAAGCAGCCGAGCGTCACTTGGCAGAGTTGGAAAACGTGCTGCCGGTAGAGGCACAGCGTAAGCAGGCAGGCCATAACGTATCGACGGCCGAGTCGCGACTCGCAGAAGCGAAGACGCACCTCGACAAGGTGCTGAAGACATGGCGCACAAAGCTTGTCAGTCTCGGCTTTTCCGAGAAGCTAGATCCGCAACGATTCCTCTCTGTCACGGAACGGTACGAAGCACTGAGCGATCTGAGCGAACGGGCGAAGCTTCGACGCGAAGACGCCAGCGCACGGCAGCGAGAATTCGAGACACTCACTCGCCGCATAAAGGACCTCGCCGAAGAGGTGAGCTGTGTGCTGGTCTCTGAGGAAGTCGAAGTGGATGAAGAAGGCGAAGAATACGAGGTCGAGGTCGGCACCCTTGATCAACTCGAATACTTGGTCAGCCAGCGGACGCGACAGCTCAGCGAAGTGCAACGACGCAAAGAGCTATTCAAACGAGCCAAGGAACTCAAGGCCGAGGAAGCCAAGCACCGCCGCAAGATTGCCGGCGTGCGTCGCCGCCGAGAGGCATTGTTTCAAACTGCCGATTGCGACGACGAGACCGCGTATCGCCGCTTGGCCGAGGATCAACAGCAATTGCTGAAATTGAAGAACCAACGCAAATCCATCTCGCGAGAGATTGTCGCTGCCATTGGACAGCACGCAACCGAAGACTCCTTCGCCGAACTGCTGGCTCCCCAAAAGCTCGAGCAGCTTGAATCGTCGTGGGAAACTACCACAGCCGAGTTGGATACTCAGCAGCAACAGCTCACTACCTTGGCGGACCAGCGCGGCGCGCTTCGGCAAGAACAACGCACTTTGTCGGAAGATCGCTCACTCGCGGAGAGACAGCTCGATCTCAGCATCGTCGAAAAGCAGCTCGCCGATGCGCGTGAGACATGGCGCGAACATGCCACGGTGAACCGCGTACTCGAGCGCATTCGCAGCGAGTACGAGCAAAACCGCCAACCCGAGACGCTTGCGGTCGCCTCGAACTACATGCAACAGCTCACCGGTGGAGAGTATCATCGCATTTGGACACCCCTAGCCGATGATATTCTGTTGGTTGAAAACGCAGTGGGCGAATCGCTTTCTGTCGATCAGCTCAGCCGGGGAACCCGCGAGCAGTTGTTCCTCAGTGTTCGATTGGCGCTGGTGGCCAACTTTGCCAGCCGCGGCATCAAGTTGCCGATGGTCTTGGATGATGTGCTGGTAAACTTCGATGCGGTCCGAGCACAACGGGCCGCCGAAGTGTTGATGGACTTTGCCTCGGGGGGCCACCAAATCCTGGTTTTCACCTGCCATGAACACATGTGGCAAATGTTCAAATCGCTCGATGCTGACTGCCGTCGTTTGCCAAGCCGCACAGGCGAGTTCATCGCCGAGCCTGATCCGGTGGTGGAGGAAATTGTCGAAACCATTGCACCACCCCAGCCGAAGAAGAAACGCAAGCCGCGGCCAGCTCCCGCAGTGGTGGAATCCCCACGGCTAGAGTTCTACGAGTATCCGTTTGTAGAAAAAATAGAAGAAGTCATTGAGGATGTTGTCGAAGAGCGCGTCCTCCCGAAGACTCAAGCAGTGGTAGAGCCTGCGCCAACCCCGCGTGTAGAAACGGTCTATGAGTGGACCACACCCGAGCTGCCCCGTAGCGAGCGCACCGACGCTTTGGCGTACATCCTCGAAGACGAAGCCGACTCGCAGGCAGATGATAGAATCTACTACGAGCGAGTCTACCGAGATCATCTAGAACCACGGCGAGCTTAGTTGTTGCTTGGGTGCGATCTGTGACGTAGATTCCTACATGGTCATGAATATCGACACCCTCGACACCCGCGTTCTCAGCGACGCCGACGCCCAAGCCATCGGTGAACTTCTAGCCACGGTCTGGCCCAAACCGGGAAAGACCGCCGCGGTGCGGGCACGTCAGATGCTGGAACTGGGACAAGACTACCACGGCAGCGACGAGCAGGCACCACGGTCGTTTGTCATCCGCGAAGCAGGCAAGGTAATAGCCCACTCGGCAATTCTGCCAAGGACGATTGGCACGAGCACAGGCGAGCTCACGATTGCCGGTCTGGCGCGCGTCTGTATCGACCCCCAACAGCGCGGTCACGGCCTGGGCGAAATGATTACGAGGGCCGCTTTAAAGCCCATCGACGACGAGCAATTTCTCTTTGCTCTTTTCCAGACTTCGCCGGAGGTGAGGCCGTTCTACGAGAAACTGGGCTGCTGTGCGATCGAGAACAAGATCGTCAATAGCCTCGGCGACGACATGCAGGCCTCGCCCTTCTGGGATCGCGTCGTCATGATTTACCCGAACGACCGAAAGTGGCCCGATGGGGAAATTGATTTGCGCGGACCGGGGTACTGACCAGCCGGAAGCCTCGATTAATTACACTCGCGATTGCCCGCGCAATCGTGTGCGAACTCGGCTGAGCATGGGGCCAACACTGTTGGTGGGCATGCCGGTGATGCGGCTGATTTCTTGGTAGGTCTTGCCCTCGAGGTGGTACATCCGCACCACGTGCGCTTCGGGGCCTTCGAGATGTGCCAGCAGGCGTTCGACCTCTTCCTCGTTCGTCATCCGCTGTTCGACTCCGGCCGAGCCATCCTCAAGAGACTGCTCGGCGACCATGCCCAGTGGCGTGGAGTTTTGGTTCTGGAGCATCTTCCGCACCACGACGCGGCGTGCGATCACCGTCAGGTAGGTTGCCAGGCTGCTTTGCCCGCGAAATTGCCGAAGCACGGCAAAGTCGTCGTCAACAATCGTCAGCATGACTTCTGATGCCAAATCCTCTCGATCACTAGCGGAAAGAAGAATCGATCGGCACTGCGCGGTGTGGTTGATCACATGCATGACCAACCCCATGAAGCGGTCTACGAAATCTTCCCAGGCGCTGGGCTGGTTAGCCAGGCAGCGTTCCAGCAAATTGCGATCAATATCGGATAGTGCCACGGTCGAGTAGCCTGCGAGTGATGAGGGGGGACTATTAAGAAGTTAGGCTGAGAGGCATTTTGCAGAACAAAAATCGTTGACTTGGCCAGAAGGCTACCAGGACGCGAAGACGGGCAATAGGCCAAACCGCCGCGGTGCAGCGGCTTCTTACGCGACTTGGCTCCCTAACGCTCCTTAGCCTCCTATTCTGCCTCACCCCCATGATTCTGGTCTGGCCAGGGATTTCAGCAGCATGGTGCCCATCATAGGCAGCCCCCTGACGCCACTAACTCAAACCTGGCCGGTTGCCGACTAGCCGAGGTTGTGGCGGTTCCCTCAAGTTCCATTGTAGATAGCAAGAACTAACGCGGCAAGATAATCCCACAAATCGGTGGATTTTGGGGGCGAAATATTCCGCAAATACTGCCTTAACCACCTTGATTGCAGGGCAAGGTGCGCGGCGAAGCGAGACATGTCAGTTGGACGCACGCCGGAGCTGGACAAAACTCCTTTGCAGGTAATCACTTGCCATTGGTCTGCCGATAGAGTTATCATTCGAGGGTGCGAGTGCCTGCTGTCTTCGCGGAGGCCCAAATTGGGTGATCTGAACACGATCTAGGCTGTGTGATTCTCGCTGATTGAGTTGAGATCATCGATTGCTGTCATAGAAGGAGAATTGAAGAAATGACTCACGTAGTTTGCGAACCCTGCTTTGCCTGCAAATACACCGACTGTGTCGTTGTTTGCCCCGTAGAATGCTTTTACGAGGGTGAACAAATCCTCTATATCCATCCAGATGAATGCATCGACTGCGAAGCTTGCGTCCCGGAGTGCCCGGTCGAAGCTATTTTCCACGAGGACAATGTTCCCGAGGAATGGACAGCTTTCACCGAACTCAACGCAGAGATGGCGCCCACGCTGCCAGTGATCACCGAGAAGAAAGAACCGCTAGCGGATTCCTAAGCCAGTCCGCAGCGAGTCCGCACTATGCGGAGCTGGGACCAGCAAATGAACTCCGGGCGATTGCCCAGGGGCTTTTTTACCACAACTTATGACCTTCGCCGGATAGGACTCTGGCGAAGGTTTTTTGGTATCTGCATGTTGGACTGTCCAACGGCCAGGCTTGCCTGTCTCGGGTTTCAGCGTGGTTTGGGTCACTCTGCAACGATTACTCCGGCAAAGATCGCCTTAAATTGCTGTCCTCCACATCTTTGTCTCGGCCCCTCGTCCCGGTTCGACATAGGCTTCAGCATAGGGGGCAAACCGCAACAAGCTTGCGGTGAAGGTATTTCTGTTTTGGCGAACCTGGACCGAACGTGTCAAACACCATTTCCATTGCAGCGGAGTCGTCAAGACTTCCTCGGAAGTTCCGCAAGCAGCTGTCTCGTCCGCACGAGTCCCGGTCAGGCATAGCAACGGTCGAACTCGCAATCTGTCTGCCCGTCCTCTCACTGGTCGTGTTCGGATCTATTCAGGCAACAAACCTCATTTTCCTCCAGCACGCGGCTACGGCAGCTGCGTACGAAGGCTCGCTTGAGTTGGCAAAGAGCAATGCCACAAACGCTTCAGTCGAAGCGCGAATTCAGCAAGTCCTCGATGCCCGTGACGTGGTGAATAGCACCATCACGATCCTGCCGGCGGGCACCAACATCGCCCATGTCCCACCCGGGACGACGCTTACTATTGAAGTGAGCGCTGACGTTCGCTCGAATACGAGCGTTTATGGGTTTTTCGTCTCCTCAGACCAAGTGACCGGAAGACTAGTGGCAACGCGATAAAGCAAAACATTGGCGTTTAGATCTTATCGACTTTTCTTTTTCAAGAGCGAAATCCTATGATCCATACCAATCGATTCGGTGGTGCATGCCTGTCGACTCGTGGCAATCTTCGACGCGGCGCGATACTGCCTCTCGTGGCGATCACTCTGCCGGTTCTGATGATTCTACTCGGATTCTCCGTGGATCTTGCTTACATGCAAAATGCACGGATGGAACTGCGTGCAGCCACCGATGCCGCCGCTCGAGCCGCAGCAACAACACTTTCACAAACCGACAACATCGTACTCGCTCGAGAACGTGCCAAGCAAATCGCCCGTAGCAACTATGTGGGAGGCGCAACCCTGGAGCTACGAGACCAGGATATCGAAATTGGTCGCTCGCTTCCCAACGGCAATGGACGCTGGGTTTTCAGTGCCGGAGCCACGCCACCCAACTCGGTTCGCGTGAGCGGGAACCGTACTTCGAGTTCCTTGGGCGGTGCGGTTCCTCTCTTCTTCGGCGGATTCGTCGGACAGACCAATTTCGAACCCGTCCAAACCGCTACGGCGAGCTTTCTCAACGTCGATATCTGCCTTGTGCTAGATCGCTCGACGTCGATGAAGTTAAATGCTGATTCGAGCGAAGCGGGAATGAATACTGCCGACTCCAGATTCTGCAGCGCACCCAATGCTACAAGTCGATGGACCTCGCTTGACAGTGCCGTACAGATCTTCGTGCAGACACTTCGCAGTTCGAGTGCCGACGAACAAGTGGCGCTAGTGACCTATTCCAGCGATCTCTCTGGCTACTCGCCGGCTCTCTGTGGGGCCGAGTCGCAGCCCAGTTCGCTCGACTCCCCGTTGGATACAGATCTCTCGCTTGTGGAAAGCGAAATGAATCGCCTCTCCACTTCCGTTTGGAATGGAAATACTTTTATTGAATCTGGAATGCGTACTGGCATTTCGGAACTAACCCATCCCACTCGGAGCCGTCGGTTCGCCAACAAAGTGATGATCGTGTTGACAGACGGCCACGAGAACGAAGGAAGCGCGATTGCAGCTGCACCCGATGCGCGGAACGCAGACATCGTTGTCAACTCGATCACGTTTGGCGACTTCGCTGATCAAAATACGATGTCTGATGTCGCGCGCGAAGGAGGAGGTCGGCATTACCATGCGTCGGATGGTGCCGCCTTGGAAAGCATTTTTCGAGAACTGGCCGCGGAGATCGCTCAGATCACCGAGTAGTAAGTTCGAGTTTTTTTTGAATTCCTTTTTCCTGTAGTTCCGGGAATCACGTCATGCACCTCCACTCAAACTACTCTTGTTTAGCTGCACGTCGTGGAACCACCACCGTGGAGTTTGCTCTGACCGCGCCGATTCTCTTTTTTTTACTGATGGGCGCTATCGAGTTTAGCCGAGCGAACATGCTGCAGCACACCGCAGTCGTAGCAGCTACTGAAGGAGCGCGGCGCGGCATTATCCCAGGCGCAACAGCAACTGAGTGTGAACAGGCAGCCACCAACGAACTCGCAGCGGTCGGCTTTTCATCGGCTGAAGTGGTCATCGACCCCACGGTCATCAATGACGACACCTCGCAAGTGACCGTCAGCGTAAGTATTCCGATGTCGGGAGAAAACGGCTTCGTACTGCCCCGATTTCTCGTTGGAGGGAGCATGCAACGCTCGGTTACACTCCAACGTGAAGCAGCAGTGGAGATCCCCTCTACAGAATAGAAAACCTATTTAGAGAGTACCCCTAATGCCCCGAAGCTACTGAACATCTCTGACATCGCCCGCTCCTGGTGTAGTGTGGCGGACTACTTGAGATCGACCGACCAGTAGGCCGCGTCGAGAAAGGTCTTCCAGCTGGCATACTTGGGATTGCCGAGCTTGATCGTTAGCAGAGGGCTGCGATGGGGCCGTTCGGGCTTGCAGATGAGTTTCATGTTGGCCTGCTTCGGCGTGCGACCGCCCTTGCGAACATTGCATTTTACACAAGCGCAGACAAGATTCTCCCAGCTCGCGCCGCCGCCCAAGCAGGTGGGGACCACGTGATCAAGGCTCAATTCGCTGGTCGGAAACTTCTTGCCGCAATATTGGCAGCGGTTGGCATCGCGGGCAAAGATGTTGCGCCGGTTGAGGCGCACCCGCTGCTTGGGTAGACGATCGTAGTAAAGCAACCGCAACACGCGGGGCACGCACATCTCGAAATTGACACTACGTACCCAATCCTCTTCGGGCCGCTTGAACTCCGACTTCAGTTCGCTGACTTCTCGCCACGAGTGGAAATCGTAGTTTCCATATTGTCCGTCTTCGATGTGAATGACTTCTGCCATCTCATTGAGTAGCAGTCCGAGCGCCCGACGTACCCCGACGACATGCACCGCCATGTATTGGCGATTCAGAACAAGCACACTCGAGTTAAGACCACTAACCTCGCAGGCAGACATTCGCCGATCCTTTCAAGTGAAATACTTGGATACAATGACAGGGAAATCTGAGTAGGACTTAAAAACCGCGGACTCAATGTTCAGGCAGAGCGCGCATTCTCGCAAATCTTCTGACAACTACGGGCCTGTTCCCTACCGAGAAGTCAGCACTGAGCTGTCGAAGGTTCACTACCGTCCTTGCGGCTAGGCGCAAAGCCACATCACCATATTGCTATTCTAACCAACCTAAGAGATCGAAACCACCATTGGAGTTCTTCTCTTGGATCGCTGTCTGATTTGAAACCAGGTAAAAACTACTACAAATCGAGTTTGGCAGCGAAATAACTCGCCAATAGTAAAGCTCTTTGGCTTTTCGCTTTCATTGGTCTGAAACTCCATCAGCGGCTGCCAATCCTATGGCCGAAAGTTTCGAAGCGTCTATGCGGTCGCGGTCTACCGATGGGCACAGCATTTGCTTGAGCACAGCGAAAAATTGGCGGCTCGATTCCGGTGGAGTCTCGTTTTTCTTTGCCAGGTTTCGCTTGCTACTCGCGCTGACTTGTCGCTAGGATAGAACTACCCAGTGCGGGATTCGACCCGTCGCTACTTTTCAGCACCGGAACTGCTATTCCGAGACTCTACAAGACATTCACGGAGCCAATTCTATTTGGAACTCAGTGCCATGATTCACTACACCTGCGACTGCTGTAAGCGACGAATCGATTCGAGCGATGAACTACGATACATTGTCAGGTTAGAAGTCTATGCGGCGCTCGAGCCACTCGAAGATGAGGCCGACGACGATCGCGATCACTTGCAAGAAATCCAAGAAATGTTGGAGCGATTGGACGATTCGCGAGAAGAAGAATTTGAAGAAGTATGCGACGAGGTCTACCACAAACAACGTTTCGATCTCTGCAGCGACTGCCGTCAGCGGTTTGTGCAAAATCCTCTTGCTCGCCCGACGAAAGCCCATCTAAATTTTAGTCAAAACTAGCGGTCGCCCTACTCTGCGAGATTCGCGTGTAGCGGTTGCTGACAATCGCGACACCAGTAAGTGGTTCGCCCCTGTTCCCCTTGGCGACGCAGGCAAATCTTTTCGCCACAAACCAAGCAGGGATCTCCGCTGCGTCCATAAACCCATAGTCGCGGACCATCCATTGCGAAGCGCGTGGTGCGTTGCCCTCCTTGCCGATTCCTACGCATGAGCCGCTGCGTCAGCCGAAAATAGTCGAGCAACTGTTGATCGGAAAGTTCGCCCACGAGAGTCCAAGGATCCAACTTGCCAAGAAATAGCGACTCCGACTTGTAGATGTTGCCGATCCCTGCGGCAATGGTTTGATTCATCACGGCCTCGCCGATGGGAACAGGGTCGCATCGGCGGATTCTCGGCAGCACATCGGCCACGTCCGTCTTCGCTAACATCATATCCGGTCCCAGACGCTGCAAGTACGTGTTGCGGCGGATTGCCTGTTCGCTCACGAGTTCCAAGAACTTCGGGCTGAAATTAACCACCACGTGCGAGGCGGTCGTCAGCACCACTCCCGCATTGGCCGCCGGTTTCCGCCAGGGTTGCTGATGCCTGTATATGTGCCACGAGCCTGTCATACCCAGGTGCGAATGCAAGACCTGCCGCGATTCAAACGTGATCAGCAGGTGTTTACCAGTCGCCTCGACTAGTTCCACACGCTGATCCACTAACGACGCGGCATCGATCGTCGGGCCAGACCGCGGCGGGTTGGCGCTCGCCGCTACAATCTTGGCACCCGCCAAAACGGGCCGTACTCGACTCGCAATGCGATAGAGTGTGTCTCCTTCGGGCATCCGTGCAATCCTTTCTTGCCGAAGTTGTCATTACACGCCGCGGTGCACCCAGCCTCGGCTCATCGCCAGAAATCCGGCTGCGGCGAGTGCTTCGCTCAGCGGCGAGCCCCCTGGCGCGACGCCATCAACCTCTTCGAGCAGCAGCGAACCACGTTCTCTCGCGCGCTCGGCAAGCGCCTTGGCGAGCTGCTTGCGTTGCTTGGTTTGATCGGGCTCTTCGGTTGCGATTAGCGTTGTCAGCTTCGTGCCCGCCCTGCCAAGATACCCCAGCAGCTTTCCCTCCGCCAGGACGACAATCGCACCGGCAGCTCGTTGCAACCGAACCGGTTCATTTTCGCTCGCCTGCTGCTCGGTTGGCGTTGCAGGCCAAGGCAGCGCCGCGCCATAAGCATTGGCCGGATCGGTCGCCGCTAGCACGATCGCTTTTTCTGCTTGGTCGCTGGCGGGTTGCCGAAGCAAATCATCGGCCCCAGCGCATGCGAACTGCGCACCACCGAGCCCCTCGACAAAATAACCGCGCCTCGCACGGCCCGCTTCCTCCATCGCTTTGAGCACCGGGTAGAGCGACGCAAATCCTCCCACGGTCAATTCACGCGTCGCCATGCTGCGCGTGAACACGCCGTAGCGCTGCAACAATTGCGTTGCCAGGGCCGTTTGTCGCTCGGTGGGCGTTGCCGACGCATCTTGTGGCAACAACGACCAACGCCCTTCGGAACCAGACAACCGAGCGCGACGCCGCGAACGAAAGCCGGAGACGCGGCCTCGGCTGCGACGACTGTCGCGACGATTTCGTCGTGAACCCCGTTTGTCGGAATTTCGTTCAGTTCCTTTGAGCATGGACCTGAGCGGCGCGAGTGTATCATTGGTTACCTCCCCCGACCAAACAAAACGCCAAAGGGTGTTCAACAAGTCGTTGGGAAACGCATCGGTTGCGGAAACAATTTCGTCGAACCGCAACGCACCTCGCTCAGCCAGTAGCTCACGGAGACGGTCCGCGGTCGGGTCTTCGGTCGATTCGCCCTCACCCAATGGGGCAACCAACGGCGCGAGCAAGGGCAACTGGTCTACCAGGTAGAGAGCAATCCTGCCGTCCGAAACACCCAGGCTCTCGATTCCCCGCCAGGTGATTTCGCCTGCGAGAAACAATTCGTCGAGGTCAGACGGCTGATAGTGTTTCACGCGAGATGGGAGGATTTCCGACTCCAACTCGCTGGCGACCAGGGGGCAACCTTGCAATTGCTCGATCACGTCGAGCAGACCATCCAGCCCGCGACGGGGTTGGGTCACTGCTTGCCAGACAGGTAGAAACCGCGCGAGTGCCTCGGCGGGTGCGGCTTCGACTTGCTTACGCAGCTTGGCCAACGAGCGGCGTTTGATTTGTCGCAGCACGCCCGCGTCGCACCATTGCTTGCTGCTCTTCCGTGCAACGAACGACCCCGCCACAACACGGCCGGCTTCGACCAAGTGGTCGAGCGCCGTGATCACCGGCGCTTCGCCCAAACCTAGGCGGGCTGCTGCTTCGTCGGCAGTGAAGGGGCCATGGGTGCGTGCATACCGCGAAACGAGATCGCCCAGGGGGTTGGCAACCTTTTCCAGAAAAGCCGCTGGTAGCCCCGGCGGAGGATTCACACCCAACGCGTCACGGAACCGCGCGGCATCCTCCGCAGCGGCTAGGCGCTGCTCTCCGGCAACTCGCAGTTCGATGACGCGTCGCGTGGCGATGAGTTGCTCAATCCATTCGTCAATCACCTTGCCACCGACTACAGCACTATCACAGCGTGCTGACAACTCTTCGCGGGTGAGATCGCCCAAGAGCTGCAACAAATCGTGCACTTGGTCTGCATCACGAATCTGCGGACGGTCGAGCCGTGCAAGTTCCAAACCGATTTGCTCGAGAATCTCCCTGTCCAGCAGATCACGCAGGTCCGCGCTGCCCAGCAGCTCTCGCAGTTGCGTGTGATCCAGCGCCAGCGCCGCCGCGCGGCGTTCAGCCAGCGGAGCATCGCCTTCGTAAAGAAAATTGGCTGTGTAGTTGAACAACAGCGACGACGCAAAGGGCGAAGGGACTGCCGTCTGCGTTGAGACAATGCGGATGCGGCGGCGCTCGATGTCGCTCAGCAGCGATACCAATCCCGGCAGATCGAACACGTCACGCAAACACTCACGGTACGTTTCTAGCAAGATGGGGAATTGCGGGTACCGGGCCGCCACTTGCAGCAGGTCCGCGCTTCGGCGTCGTTGCATCCACAGCGGCGTGCGGCCTTGGGGTCGCCGCTTCGGCAAGAGCAACGCTCGCGCGGCGTTCTCGCGAAACCGGGCCGCGAACAGTGCCGTCGACCCCAACTGCCGGGTCACCAAGTCCTCGACTTCATCGGCACCGGGTAAGAAACGTTCGGGATGGGGCGGAGTGTCGGACTCTGGCAGGCGAAAAACGATGCCGTCGTCGCTCCAGTGCATATCGACTTCGCCGAGTTCTTCCTCACGCAACTTCGCTGCCACAGCAATGGCCCAGGGTGCGTGGACACGCGCTCCAAAGGGTGAAAGTATGCAAACACGCCAATCGCCGATTTCGTCGAGGAAAGATTCCACGACGAGGGCTTGGTCGCTGGGCGTTTCCTCGGTCGACGCCTGCTGGTCACTCAGGTAGCGGAGCAAATTGTCTGCCGCTTGCTCATCAAGCGAATGCTTGGTTGTGAGTTTTGTTTTCGCCGCGGCTTCATCGAGTTCCACTAGCTCCCGAGCCAGCTGCCCGATCGCGCGACCAAACTCCATCGGCCGACCGGGGGCGTCGCCCCTCCAAAAAGGCATCCGCCCCGGTTCGCCGGGCGCGGGTGCAACAATCACCCGGTCGCGCGTGATTTCCAGCACCCGCCAACTCGACGCGCCGAGCAAGAACACATCGCCGGGGTGCGTCTCGAAGACCATCTCTTCGTCGAGCTCGCCGACCCGACTGCCACCCGTTCCTCCCGGCCCTTCGCCGGCAAGGAACACGCCATACAACCCCCGATCGGGAATGGTTCCGCCGTTGAGGATTGCCAACTGCTGCGTGCCGCGCCGTGAAGAAACAGTCCCCGCAATACGGTCCCAGTTGATCCGCCGACGGAGCTCCGCGAACTCATCGGACGGATACCTCCCAGCGAGCAAGTCAAGCACGCCCTCAAACGACGACCGCGGGAGTTCCGCGTAGGGTGCCGCCCCACGCACGGTGGCGTATAGTTCGTCCACCGAGATCGTTTCTCGCGAGACCATCGCCACAATTTGTTGCGCTAGCAAGTCGAGTGGGTTGCGAGGATAAAAAGTCGATTCGACTTCACCGGCAATCATCCGACCAGTCGCCGCCGAACAGGCCAGTAAATCGCCGCGATACTTCGGAAAAATCACGCCTCGAGAGAGCGCTCCCACCTGATGCCCCGCTCTGCCGATGCGTTGCATTCCCGAAGCGATGGTGGGCGGGGCTTCGATTTGAATCACCAGATCGACGGCCCCCATGTCGATGCCCAATTCGAGAGAACTGGTCGCGACGATGGCCGGCAATGTCCCACGCTTGAGGCGGTCTTCGATAGCCGCGCGTTTGTCCTTGGCGATCGACCCGTGATGAGCCAGCGCGATTTCGCTCATTGTCGACTTGTTGTCATCAAGCTCCTCCTGCACAAGCTCATTGATCGCTGCCGCAAGGCGCTCGGCTAAGCGCCGACTATTCACGAATATCATCGTGGAGCGGTGCGCGCGTATCAGCTTGACCAGCTCGGGGTGGATCGATGGCCAGATGCTTGCCGGGCCGGGCGCGGTCAGCGGCGAACCGGTCGAAGCATCGGGGTTCATCGCGCCGTTTACCCCCGGGGGTGTATCGCCCAGGTTGGCCATGTCTTCGACGGGCACCTCGACGCGCAGCTCCAACTGCTTGGGTGTGCTCGCGTCGATGATTTGCACCGGTCGAGGCCGGACAGGCTCGTCCACGTTGGCGGTTGCTTCCGCCCCGCCCAACAGCCGCGCCACCTCGGACAGTGGTCTCTGGGTTGCCGAGAGGCCAATACGCTGCAAAGGCTGGATGTCGCCCTCACCGCGTTGCCGCAATCGTTCCAGCCGCTCCAGTGTGAGGAACAAGTGCGCCCCGCGTTTCGTGGGGACCATCACGTGAATCTCATCGATGATGACCGTCTCGACTGAGGTCAGTATCGACTCCGCGTTGCTGGTCAGCATCAGGTAGAGAGACTCGGGCGTTGTGATGAGCACCTCCGGCGGATGCCGAACTATCTCGCGACGCTCCTTCTGCGAGGTATCGCCCGAGCGGATCGCCACCGTGGGCACATGGATGGCCGCGCCTTCGCGCTCGGCCACCGCTTGAATGCCGGCAATCGGCGCGCGCAGATTGCGGTCGATGTCGACGCCCAGCGCCTTGAGCGGCGAAATATAGAGCACCCGAACGCTGCTGTTTTTCTCAGCACTCGGTGATGTCTCCGCGAACATCAACCGGTCGAGCGATGCCAGAAACGCCGCCAGCGTTTTGCCACTGCCGGTCGGGGCGAGCAGCAGCGTGCTCTCGCCGGCCACGATCCTCGGCCAGGCCTGCTGCTGCGCATTGGTCGGCGCGGCAAAGGCCTCCGCGAACCAGGTCTGCGTCGAGGGATGAAAGCCCGCCAGCGCAGCATCGAGAGAGAGATCAGTGGACATAACACCACTAATTAGACTCGCTGCGTAGCGAAAGCGGTAGTCCCGAGCCTATTGTGCGCAAACGATTAAAAAGTGACTTTCCGAGCCGCGACCGTAAGGGAGTCGACCCATTGCGCAATTGAAGCAGGAATGACCGACTCCCTCACGGTCGCGGCTCGGTGTGGCAGTCTACCCAAGAAGTTGTGCTGCGCACAAAAAATGCCAGGCATGTCGCGATGACATGCCTGGCACGTTGGGGATTTCTTTCAGCTAGTTTGCTCGGGAACTACGCTTTGCGGCGTACACCCAACAAGCAACCAACGCTCAGCAGCACGAGGGCGGCCGAGGTGGGTTCGGGAACCGAAGCAACGGCTACCGGCGGAGGATTCCAAGCACCCAACAGGATACCGAGGTCCAAGCCATCAACCGGGTCGGTACCATCGAGTTCACCGCCGGAGGGATCGGCCGTGTTGCCGAAGTTTCCGAGCAGGATACCCAAGTCCAAACCATCGACAAAGCCATCGCCGTTGAGATCCTCAGGATCACCACCACCGATTGCAGCTTCGTACAGGCCGATGGATTCTTCCACGGTCAACTGACGACCGAGCCAAATGGCCACTTCGTCGGTCGAGCCATTAAGAACGTGTCGCGAACCGCCACCGTCGCCCGGAGTTCGCGTGGCGATTTGGGCGTTGGTGCCCGTGGTGCCCCACGTGTCGGTCGAATCGGACCAGGTCTCAGGACCGTAGTGCACACCATCGATCACGACGATCACGTCTTCGATGTTGTTGCCGTTTCGCGAAGCGACGATGTGATGCCACTGGCCATCTTTGACGGTCCCCTCGTCCACTCCGTTGCCAAACTGAATACCTTCGATGTGGAAGTTACCCACACCATCGCCCGAGGGCAGACCCTCGGCCGGAAAACCATTCACAGCCGGATTCAGACCAATACCAATGTGAGCAGCCCCGGTAGGACCATTAGCACCACCGAAAAAGATCTGGAAGCTGACGTTGCCGTCGCCTTGGTTGTTCGTCCAGAGACGGTCGCCACCTTCGCTGCCTTGCTCGGTAAACCAACCGGCGTAGGTCATGGTCGTGTTGGCCAGCGCCGCACCCGGTCCCAAGTCGACCGAGCCGTTGTTGTTGGCTAGCAAGGCCAGGTTGCCAGGAGCGATATTGGCACCGATGGCGGCATCGGGGCCCGGGGCTCCGGCCATGCCGTCGGTTTCGAGTTCAAAGAAACCGGCGTAGGTTCCATCAATTTTTGTTGCTGCGTTGCCCGAGTCGACCGCGGTGGCTCCGCCGGTGTCGCCACCCGCGTCCGTTTCGTCGAGGTACCAGTAGTGGTCGGGGCTGAGTGCTTGGACCGCATCGCGGTACTGGGCAGAGGCCAAGCTACTCATGCTGACGACCAACAAGGTCGCCAGGGTGAGAGTCGCAATTTTCATGGTTGAGGCTCCAGGAGTGAAATAGGGAAGGGGTAATTGCTGAAAGAATTGGGCACATCGGTGTGATTTCGTGCAAAGAACGATCCGAAAAATCACCTCAGTACGCCCAAACTAACATTTCGTTATAGTCAGTGATAATCTCTGGTGCAGGAAATTGCTACCCTTCGCGGAACGGTTCGCCGAAATTTTGCTTAAAATTCGAGATCGACCACTTCGCCATCGTGAATATTTGCCAGCTTATTGAACGTCTCCAGATCAACATCGTAATTGATGCCATGGACCGATCCGTCGGCGAAGGCACAGAAAAATACGCTCGTGTGGGCCGATCCCGCGGTCAAGATGCTCTCACCCTGTGGCTGCGAGGCGTCCGAGGCCGGTTGGCAGAAACCGAGACGAAGCGTGTCATAGTCCCAGCCGTCCGACCACCCTGCGTCATCCGCAGGTGTCGAGCCGTCGTAGGCGTTGACGTTGATCCATTTTTCACACAAGACAGCCGTATTGCTGGCACCATCGGTGATCTGCCGAAAACCGTTGGGCCCCGGCCCCCCGATATCGAGGACCTCGGGATTCCCCGATTGCCCCGTGTCAGTGTTTACAAAGTACTTGCTGCGGACGAGGACGCCATGCGTGTTGTAGATTTGCCTGTTGGGGCCATTTTGCATCGTAGGCGAGCCCATCGTCACAAAAGTGGTAGCGCCTCCCCAGAAAAGGTTTGACCGACAAGTGTTTCCAGAATCCAGTGCGGCTTGAAAACTTTCCGCGCTACGCATCCCCGCGTAGTACAGCCCATCGTTTCTGTCGCCGACGGAGGTTCGCGTACCTGCGCCGACCAGGCCCGCATAGTCCATCAGCCAGCGACCCTGAGAGTCGTTTGCGCCAATCCTCAATGTGGGACCGCGCCGCGAGGGGCAGTAGTATAAGCCCACCGGCGTGTCGCGGAGCTGTGCGGTGGTCGAAATGTTATGGACCGCGTTTTGTTCGAGATAGGGAAGCAGCTGAAACGCCCAACTGAGCCCCTGCTTGGGCGCAGCAAAAGGCTTGCCGCCAGCGGAGTAGTCCTCGATCGTCGGCCAGGGTTCGACTCCGCCGGTGGGAAAAATCTTCAACGAGCTCTCGTGGTTTTGCAACGCCAGCGACATCTGCCGCATCTGGTTCGCGCACTGCGTGCGCCGGGCCGCCTCGCGCGCCGACTGCACCGCGGGAAGCAGCAGCGCAACCAAGACACCAATGATCGCGATCACCACCAGGAGTTCTACTAGGGTAAAACCCCTATTCAGCTTTCGCTGGTTTGGGACTGGGCAGTCAATAACGGCGGCTTGATCTGGCATGAGAAAATCCCTTCAGGAAAGAACCTGGTTGAACCGAGGCTTAAAATTCTTGATCTACGACCTCGCCATCGGAGATGTTGGTCAGCTTGTTGAGAGTTTCAAGATCGACATCGTAGTTAATCCCGTGGACTGAACCGTCGGCGAAGGCAGAGAAAAACACACTCGTGTGCGCCGAGCCGGGAGTCATAGACCTGGGATCGCCAACCGTATCCGCTGCCGGTTGACAGTAGCCCAACCGCATCGTGTCGAAGTCCCAGCCGTCCGACCAACCTGCATCGTCGTCGACGTTTCCGCCTTCGTAAAGATTCGTGCTAATATATTTTTCGCAAAGCACCGCAGTGTTACTTGCACCATCGGTGATCTGCTTGAAACCATTCGGCCCTGGGAGCCCAAGTTCGCTCACCACGGGGTTACCCGAACTCGTCGAACCGTCTAACACCAAGTAGCTGCTACGAACCAATACTCCCTGGGTGGGAAACATGTCCCCCGTGGGAGTTCCAGAGTAAGGATCTTTAGGGGGTTTCATGTGGTTCAAACCTCTTCCCCCCCAAAACATTGCTTCGTTACACAATTTTCCATTGGTGAGGCCCGCATCGTAATCGGCCTCGCTATTGATTCGAGAGAAGTAAAGCCCACTCAGCTTGTCCCCAAGGCTACTGCGAGTTGGCGCACCCACGAAACCTGCATAGTCCATCAACCAGCGACCGCGCAGAGCTGTCGCTCCGATATTTTGTGTAGGACCACGTCGCGACGGGCAAAAGTACATATTCACCGGAGTGTCTGGCAGCTGTTCAGTATTGACGAGATTGTGGATCGCATTTTGTTCGAGATAGGGCAAAATCTGAAAGGCCCAACTGAGGCCCTGCTTCGGCGCCGCAAATGGCCTGCCACCGGCGGCGTAGTCTTCGATCCACGGCCAGGGGTCAATGCCTCCGGTAGGGAAAATACCTAACGAGCTTTCGTGGTTCTGTAGGGCAAGCGCCATCTGACGCATTTGGTTCGCGCACGAGGTGCGGCGGGCCGCTTCGCGTGCGGACTGCACTGCCGGGAGAAGTAGCGCCACCAACACGCCGATGATGGCGATCACTACGAGCAACTCGACCAGAGTGAAAGCGGCACATTGCTGTCCACGGTTCAACCGAGAGCGGAACAGCCGAGCGGGTCTGGTTTGCGAGATTCTCTTGCGCATTACGGCACTCCTTGGTCCGGCTATAATTTTGGTCCGGCTAAAATTCTTGCTTGGCAAATCTTCCAGCAGAGCGAAACGCCCTTCCACGAAAAGGCTGGAAGTTCCATCTAACGAGTTTCACCTAAAGTGGCACGCAATACAAGCCACACCGCCGTTTAAGTGTTTAACTAAAAGCCCTTGAATAATCACCATTCTAGCCGAATCTCGACCGAAACGCAAGAAAATCGTTCCCGCATCAGGCGCGATTTTCGAGAAATTTTTGCAAGAATACCCTTCGAGTTCGAGAGGCCGACGATTTCCGTAGTTGCCCGCGGAGCCAAATCAGGGCAGTACCCGACCAGCATCGTCGCGACCGCCCAGGTCGTTCCAGGCCACGGGGTCGATGTCGAACGACACCGAATGCACCGAGCCATCGACATAAGCGGCATTCAATCCGCCGGAGTGCGTGGAACCAAACCGGA
This sequence comes from Bythopirellula sp., assembly GCA_965230685.1. Classification (GTDB taxonomy): domain Bacteria; phylum Planctomycetota; class Planctomycetia; order Pirellulales; family Lacipirellulaceae; genus Bythopirellula. The sequence goes on along the minus strand of CBDDLO010000002.1, from coordinate 3,480,515 downwards.
AGCACTGACTCGGCAACGGGCCTCTGCGACCTGTATCGCCTTGGCTGTCGGGCCACGGCATAGCGAGGTCCGTTCCGTCGGACTCGATGCGACCACTGGCCCAGCGGATGGTATCCCAATCCCAGCCCTGGTACATCGAGCTGTTGTCCCAGTCCAGAAATTCGCCATGTTGCAGTTCGTGAATGCTGGTGTGCAACCAGCGCTCAGCGTAAAGCATCGTGTTCGAAGTCCCGTCGGTGAATTGGCGCAACTTCACGCCAAAGCGAGGAACCACCGCGCCGTTTCCTTGGAAGGCCCGCTCTTGCGTGATTAAGTTGTCGCAAGCAGGCTGCTTCGGATACTGAGCAATGCACTGGTAGGCAGGGCCGGCGGTCAAAGGTGCGCCGCCATCCTTGGGCAACAAGCTACCGCCATTGGCGGCGTAGTCTGTCTTGGCAACCAACTCGATAAACTCGCCGTCGAGCGATTGCACCGCATTGTGGGACGACTCGGGGCCATAGCCCAAGCCGGGAGCATGGCGCGAGGGGCAGTAGAACATGGGAATGGGTGTCACTTTTTGTTTCGCTAGAGCCGCCTGCTTTTCGGCCAGGGGTAGCCCTTCGCCAATAGCCGTCACTGCCCCTGCTTCAAGATAGGGCAAAATAGAAAACGGCCAACCGCCTGGCTGCGTTCGTCCGAAACCCTGGTCGGGGTCGCCGATCCATTTGTAACCCCAGCCGCCCGAGGGCAGAAAGCCTTGCGAGCTCTCGTGGTTGATCGCTGCCAGGGAAATCTGACGCAGTTGGTTGATGCACTGGGTGCGCCGCGCGGCCTCGCGCGCAGCCTGTACCGCCGGCAAGAGCAGTGCCACCAGCACGCCGATAATGGCGATCACTACAAGCAGCTCTACGAGGGTAAAGCCAGTTCTGGAGGCTTCGCCAGATCGCCTCTGGTTGGGCTCTGAGTGTTTCCGCATGGTCGTGTGCCTCATAGAATTTGCGTCTCTCGATGTTCCAGTCGATTCACTTGCAGTTTAAGCCCAAGATCAGGGCTACTTACTCTCAGCTGAAATGTACCGACAACAATTACTAAAAGCTGTTGAATAATCGACTTCCTTCGTTTTAGCCTAGTTTCTGGCTTAACGCAAGGAGAACGGGCGTCGTTACAGGACGATTGTTAGCCCCGCACCTTGGCTCAGACAATACACAGGCATGCGATACACGGGGGGTATTGGGGGGGTACAAACGGGGGGTTGATTTTCTAAGCGCACAATAGCTTCTTGGCCGAAGGCCGTTTTCATCGTAGCCTGTGGCGACGCCGCAGGATCACGAAACGAGAGTACCATCGAGCTGTAAGCCCTATTCATCCTTCCCACCGAGCTTGCCATGCGCGCCCATTGCGACTTTCCAATCCTCCGAACAACAAGCACCCTCCCAATACAAGTACGAAGTTGGTTGCTTCTACTCGCACTAAGCATCTGCACATCAGCGAATGGCGCGGAAGTCCCGTTGTTTCAAGTGGGAACAGGGGGGCGGTTGCGCGATACCGATATCAGCCTCGGGTACTCGTTTCAGCTGGGGCACAGCATCACCCTCTCGGGATTGGGCAAACACGATGCCAATGGCAACTCGTTGCTAGACGATTCGTCCCCGTCTGAGATTGCGTTGTGGAACTCCGATACGAGTGAACTGCTCGTCTCGACATTCGTCGGCAGTGATGCACCTCTTCGCGAAGGGATGTTTGTCGCACCGATCTCGCCGCTCGAGCTGCCGGCTGGCAGATACACGATCGCCGCGCAGTTTTTCGATGAACAAGAACCATTCCGCACCGACGTAACGGCCGCATCGCCTGTTGCGCTCGTCGGCGACATTACTCCGCTAAGCCTGTTTGGCAGCGACTTTACCCTGCCGCCCGTGGGCCGATTTCTCGGCTTTGGTCCCAACTTGTTGTTCGAGCAACCCGATGTGTTGCTGACTCAACCAATGAACAACCGGGTTGTCCAGCGCCGTGAGGACAACCGAGGCGTTGTCGAGGTGGCGGGAACTTTTAACACTGCGACCTCGACTGCTATTGAGGTACGTGTGGTTTCCACGGGCGACGCGGCGCCGTTTAAGACGGGATGGCAAGCTGCGGAGATCGCCGACACGAAATTCTCCAGTCAGTTTGAACTCCCGGCGGGAGGTTGGTACGAAGTACAAGCGCGCGGCGTGAAGGCAGGACAGCCCACCACAAATCAAGTTGGCTCTCAAGTGGGAGTGGGCGAAGTCTTCGTGATTGCCGGGCAATCGAACTCTGCGAATCATGGCCAAACACGCCTGTCGGCAACAAGCCAGCGCGTGGTAACGATGAACGCTGAGGGACTCTGGCGTGCAGCAATCGACCCACTTCCGGTTGCTAGCGGCGCGGGCGGCTCGCCTTGGCCAGTGTTTGGAGATCGGTTGGAGGAATTGCTAGACGTGCCGGTGGGTGTGGTGTCCGTGGGGTGGGGAGGCACGGCTGTTGGCCAGTGGCTCCCCGAAGCTTCGGGACCCGATGCGGCGGGGCCGCTCTACAATCGGTTACGCAATGCGCTGGAACTCCTCGGACCGGAGGGAGCCCGCGCAGTGCTGTGGCATCAGGGCGAATCCGACTCGCAGCGTGGCACATCGCGAGAGGAGTACGCGGCAAGTTTGCAGCAGTTGATCGCCGCGACGCGCGAAGACGCCGGCTACGAAATCCCTTGGGGGGTGGCACAAGCGGCCTTCTTACCCTCGACCCGGCTCACTGCGGAAGAAGAAATTCTCGCGGGCCAACTCGACGTGATTGCCGGCGATCCCCGTGTGTTTGCGGGGGCGCTCACAGAGGATTTGCTGGGCCGCGATTGGCGACACGACAGTGTTCACTTCAACGAAGCCGGCCTGCGGCTGCATGCCGAGCGCTGGGTCAACGCGGTGCTGCCGTTGGTCGTGCCGGAACCAGCTTCTGTGTCGTTGCTGGTGATGGGGCTCCTGATCGTATTGCCGCGCAGCTTTGCGTCACTGTGATTATTCATCGACGCGGCTTGGGACTTTCACCATGCGATTGCCCTCTTGCTCATCGTACACCGCGTAGTCGAATCCCGGATGAATCGCGTACCCGCCCACACGGCCTTGCTTGTCGAGCGCGATGAAACCGATCTGAAGGTCGCGCCAATCAGGGCTTTTCTGGATGACCCGCTCCGTTGCGAGCCGACAAGCGTCCTGGGGTGAATGCCCCTGGCGCATGAGTTCCACCACCAAGAAACTTCCCACGGCACGGATCACAGCTTCACCGACGCCAGTCGCCGTGGCGGCGCCCACTTCGTTGTCGACGTACAGCCCCGCACCGATAATTGGCGAGTCGCCCACACGTCCGTGAAGCTTCCACGCCATTCCACTGGTGGTACACGCGCCGGACAGGTTGCCTTGCTGGTCCAAGGCGACCATGCCGATCGTGTCGTGGTTCTCGATGTTGACTTGTCGTTCTTGAATCGCTTCGGGATGTTCGGCTTGCCATTTTTTCCATTCCGCCTTACCGCGGTCGGTGAGCAAGGCCTTCTTTTCAAAGCCATTGGCAAGCGCAAACTGTAGCGCTCCCTCGCCCACGAGCATGACATGAGGGGTTTTTTCCATCACCTGGCGTGCCACGGAAATCGGGTGTTGGATGTGCTTCAGGAAGGCAACACTGCCGCAAGCCCCCTTGTCGTCCATGATACAAGCGTCCAGCGTGACGTGTCCGTCACGATCGGGAAGTCCGCCATAGCCAACGGTCAGCACGTTGGGGTCTGCTTCGGTTGTACGGCAGCCTTGCTCCACCGCGTCGAGCGCACGTCCCCCCTTATTCAATATTTCCCAAGCGGTTGCGTTTGCTGCCAAACCATGTCGCCACGTCGAAAGCACCACGGGGCGAATGGAGGTCTCGGGCGGGGCTTCCTGGCCGGCCACCTTTTTCGTTGAGACACATTGCACTACCACCAAGGATACTGCTGCAGTGGCACCTAGAAGAAAGCGTCGCGAAACCATGGGATTGCTCCTCACCAACATGGGTAGTGTTGCACTTTAGTTCGCTGGAGTGCATATTTAATTAAGGCCGTTTACCAAATCGCCAGCTGTTGTGAAATTCGAGATCTATTGATCTTTGCAGATTACTTTATGGCATATACTAATCCCGTTCTAGTTGGCCAGAATCCATGAAGAGTCTTTCACCGATCCAGCCCAAGTTGCTGAGCCGCATTAATGAGCGTCTGGTCATGCGAATGATTCGCGAGAACGGGCCGTTGACGCGCGCCGAGATGTCGAAATCGATCGGCATCACATTCCCCACAGTGAACAAGGCGGTTTCCTCTCTGCTCGAATCGAAGCTGCTGGAAGAATACGAGGATATGCCCTCGGGGCCGGGGCGTCCAGCGAAGCGACTCCGACTCGCCAGCGAAGATACGCAAGTCATCGGCGTCACACTGAGCGACACGGTTTGCGTGGTGGCAGCAGCGGGTCTGGACGGTGCGGTTTCTGAGGAAGGGACTCAATGCTTTTCCACTCCTTCGACCTACGATTCGCTACTTCTCAAGCTGGTCAGCTGCGTGAAACGGCACATGCTCGCCGAGGGAAAGACAACTCTTTGCTTGGGCATTAGCATCCCAGGGATTGTGGACTACGAATCGCAGCGCGTGGTTCTCTCGGCAAACCTACCGCTAGTCAATGAGAAGTCGGTTAGTGCCGACCTGCAAGAACTGCTGGGCATCGAATGCCTGATTCTGCGCGACGCCCATGCGTTTTCGCTCTCAGAGCGACTGCTCCACACCAACGGCGATACGACCTCGAATGTGGCTATGCTTGACCACTCTGAGGGGATTGGCTTAGGGCTTACCGTGAACAATCAATTCCTGACGGGCAACAATGGCTTCGCCGGAGAGTTGGGGCACATCTCGATGGTTTCCGACGGCGAGATTTGTCATTGCGGCAAACGAGGTTGCCTGGAAACCGTCGCCAGCGAGTGGGCCTTAGAAGCTAAGGTTTCCGAGGCGCTTGGCCGGAAACTTGCTCTCGATGAATTATTGACGATGGCCGAAGCGGGAGATCGGCACGTACTGCGCGAATTGGAGCAAATGTGCGAGTACCTGTCGCTGGGAGTGGCTTGCGTGGTCAATATTTTCAACCCGGGCACGTTTTACATCTACGGCCGATGTTTCCGCAAGTTGCCTCATCTGCTCGATCTCCTCGTGAAGAAAACCAAACAACACACACTCGAACCGTCGTTCGAGGCTTGCACCTTTGCTCACGCGAGTGGTGGTGAACTCGAAGGAACCATTGCGTGCGTGATCAACTATCTGACGGATTCGCTCGTGCCCGACATCGACGACTACGTCGGATTGGCAAACGCGTGATGCCCATTCTGCTAGAAGTTTGCATTGATTCCATCGAGTCTGCTCGCGCGGCGAAACAGGGCGGGGCTGACCGGTTGGAGGTCTGCAGTTCGCTTGCCGCGGGAGGCACGACCCCCAGCTTCGGGTTGGTTGAGCAATGCCTCGCGGAAGTAGAGCTCCCGGTGATGATGATGATTCGACCGCACGACGGTGGATTTGTATATTCCGCCGACGATCTGCGGATTATGTTGGCCGACATTCGAACTGCCCAGTCGCTCGGCGTACAGGGCGTTGTGTTTGGCGCGCTCACCGAGGAGCTTCGCATCCACAAGCAACAATGTGCCCAGCTCGTGGACGCCGCGGGCCCGCTGGAGACGACGTTTCACCGCGCTTTCGATGTGGCTGCAGATCCGCTCGCAACGTTTGACGACATCGTCGGGCTCGGCTTTGATCGCTTGCTCTCATCGGGACAAGCAGCCACGGCTGAGCAGGGAGTTCCACTTCTCCGGCAACTCCGTCAGCGCGCTGATGCAAGCTTTGCGGTGCTACCAGGCGCGGGAGTCAACGAAAGCAACGCACCGCGGATTGTGGCAGAAACAGGCGTCGGCGAGGTGCATGCCAGCGCCTCGGTCGCCGGAGCAGGACAGTCGACGAGATCGGTCGCATTTGGTAACGACCGCCGCATCACCAGTGCCGAGGTGGTGCAGGCGATCAAGCTTTCTTTGCGCTCCGTGAGAGCATAGCTGTTACTTGAGAACCTTGGGTAGTAACAGGGCGATCGCCACGGCGCACCCCACCGCACCTAACAGACAGGAGATGGCTTGCGAACTGGGCCCCAAGATGATCGCTCCAATCCCGGGGATGGTTAGGTAAATCATCAAACCACCCAGCAGCGCCGCGAGAATGCTGACGCCCAGGTTGTCGTCCGGCTTCGTCTCCGCTTCGAGCGCCGCGATCGGCTTCCAGCCGGGGCCACCGGGGCGCGCGAGTTGGTAAAATTTTCTTAGCGTTTCCTGGGACTCTGGCGAGGTAAGCAGTGTCACAATCAACCAAGCAGGAATCGTAATAAGCGCCACCGTAGCCATGCGGTATTCCTCGGCTTGGCCCAGGAACGACTCCGGGTTGGCCGTTGCGAATTGCTGCACTCCAACAAATGCCACCAAAGAAACAATCATCGCAGCGATTTCTGTCCATGCATTGATACGCCACCAGAACCACCGGAGCATGAACACCGCGCCAGTTCCCGCACCGAGTGCCGCCAAAAATTTCCATGCATTGTCGACCGAAACATCCTTCATCCAAAATGCAGCCACGGCACCAACGGCGAGGACCACCACCGAAGCGATGCGGCTCATGCGAGTAAGATGCTCTTGCTCGGCCTCCGGTGCGATAAACCTTTGGTAAAAGTCATTCACCAAATAGCTAGCCCCCCAGTTCACTTGCGTGCTGATCGTCGACATGAATGCTGCAAAGAAAGCAACCAACATCAATCCGCGCAATCCCGCTGGAGCGAAGTCTTTAATCACCATGGCGAACCCTTCGCCTGGGTCCTTGAAGCTGGTCAAATCGTACTGAGCGAGTGCCACGAAGGCGATCATCAACCAGGGCCAAGGGCGCACGCAGTAGTGTGCGACTTGAAACCATAGGGTTGCCAACACCGAGTTGCGTTCGTCCTTGCAGGACGCCATCCGCTGGACGATATACCCACCGCCACCTGGTTCCGCGCCGGGATACCACGTCGCCCACCATTGCACACCCAGCATCAATAGGAAGATGTCCAGGGTCATCCAGGCTCCCTCGCCTGAAAGCGAGGGCAGATAGTGGAATGCCTGATCGCCACCAGGAAACTTGGCAGCAACATTCGCTTGCAACTGCTCCACACCCCCAACTTCCGAGACAGCAATCACCGCGAGCGCGATGCAACTGCCCATGGCGATAACAAACTGGAACACATCGGTGATCGCTACTCCCATCAAACCTGAAAGCGTGCTGTAACTGCCCACCGCCGCCAACATGACAAGAATGATAAGCCAATCCTGGTACCCACCCGCAGCGTCAGCAGCCGCGCCGTCGAAAACCAAGACTTTTAGCACCTTCAGCATCGCGCCCGTGACCCAGCCGATGATGATCGCGTTGACCAGCAGCGCCATGTAGACCGCACGAAAACCGCGCAAAAAGGCGGCAGGACGTCCACCGTAGCGAAGCTCGATCAACTCCACGTCGGTCAACACCCCCGTGCGTCGCCAAAGCCTGGCAAACACGAAGACGGTGAACATTCCCCCCATCGCAAAGGCCCACCAAAACCAGTTCCCAGCGAGGCCTTTGCTGGAAACCAACGCGGTCACAGCCAACGGCGTGTCGGCCGCAAACGTCGTGGCGACCATGCTGGTACCTGCAATCCACCAGGGAAAACTTCGGCCCGAGACGAAGTAATCCGCCATGCTCCGGCCCGCTTGCTTCCGAAATGCCAAGCCAATCCCCAGCGTGAGCACGAAGTAGCCAACGATGATGATCCAATCGAGCGTGGTAAGTGTCATGGAACGCGGCCGTTGCTATGCTTGGTTTTGTGGAGAAGGTGCGCGGGAGTTCGCGCGACTCAACACTTTCGCATGTAGCACCGTAGCTGACCAGTTGAAAAATGGCCAGTTCTGTCACTGCTATTGAGAAAGAATCCGTCCGAGCACCTGCTCCATCGCGTCCGCCTGGCGCATGAATCCTATGTCGTTGGGATGCGAGCTATCGACGGTACCTTCGTTGTCCTCACCCAGAAGTTGGCTGCCCTGCAAATAATACAGGTTCTGATCCCCGGCGGACTTAAGCTGCTCAAAATTCCGACGCAGCGCCTGCCGATTCCCGCGGTTCTCTTCGCGTCGGGCGGTCACGAGAGAGGCATCGCCGTAGGTGCGATCTTCTACTAGGAGAATGGGCGTGACGGGATGGGCATTGCGAATGACTTCGACGCAGGGCTTGGTGCGTACGGCGACTTCGTTGGGAAACAGATTGGGCAGACAATCGATGACGAACACCGCCGCGTCGAGTTCTGCCACGAACTCAGCGACCTCGGTTTCCATTCTTCCGTTGCCCGAAAAACCGAGATTGATTACAGGGCGATCGAATCGGCGTCCGAGCATCGCCACGTGGGCCATACCCGGCCGCGAAGCGCAAGCACCTTGCGTGATCGAAGTGCCGTAGAAAACGATCGGTTTCCGGAGTTCCACTGGACGGGGCGGTGCCGCAGTGAGCGATTTGCCCACTGGCACGCCAATTTCCAGCTCTTCGACACCGTTGTAGAGCGGCAAATACAGGAGATACGTCCGCTCATCTTCAGTGATGCCGGAGACCAGTTGCACCTCGTTCGTTTGCCCCTTGGGTTGCCCGCAAGCGAGCCATCGCCATTCGCCTTGCTTGTCGCGGACGTAGAGATCCAACCCACTTACTCCCGTGGCGGCCATGTGAGTCATCGCTAACTGCTCGGAACTGAGCGTCCAGCGCGCGTGGATCGATGTCGCGTTGCTGACAAAACGAACGGCCATCCCCGCGGAGTGTTTGCTCAGCCCCCAAACTGGCGGGCGTACGATGCCCTTCGCTTTCGAGGGCAAGCGATCGAACTCAGATTCTGTTTCTTCCCAACCTTTCCCCTCGAGAGTCAAGTTCCGCGCATCAAGCCAGGAAATCGCTTCTACTGGTTTTTCCTCAGGTTTCTTAACCACCGGTGCTTCTTTACCGACGACGGCCTTACCCGAATTCAAGCTGACAACGGTCAGCAAGAGCAACAGAAAAATGCGCCCTCTGTGCATTGGAGAATTCCTTCAATTGGAACCAAACTGAACGATTGGCGACGCGACATGCGCTTGATCCATCAGCTCGGCGAGTTCAGCGGCAATCCCGGGCTGCGCGTCGGCAACGTTCTCCGTTTCCCCAAGATCGACGGCGAGATTGTAGACTTCGAGCGCTCCGCGGGGGTTCTTCCCCACCTGTAGTCGCACCCCTTTCCAGTTCCCCTTTCGTACGGCCTGCTTTCCTCCCCGTTCGTAGAACTCCCAGTAGAGATATTCGTGCTTCGGCTGGGCGTTTCCGAGCAAGGTTGGGAGATAGCTGATACCATCCAGCCCCTCGGGAATCTCAATTGCCGCGGCTTCACAAGCAGTGGGGAGAAAGTCCCAGAATGCGGAGACATGGTCAGTAGTTGTTCCTCCACGTATCTTCCCAGGCCACCAAGCGATGGTCGGTACGCGGATGCCGCCCTCGTAAAGGTCGCGTTTCCCGCCTCGCAGCGGACCACTGGAATCGAAGTGATTTTGATGCCACCCGCCTTCGCTCATCGGGCCATTGTCGCTGGAAAAGACGACCAAGGTGTTCTCCGCAATTCCCAACTCACGGAGCTTCGCGACCACTTCACCCACGGAATGGTCCAGGTAAATTACCATTCCGGCAAACGTCGATTTCGGATGCTCCTCCGCGCGATAGCCACCACCTTTGAAAGGCTGTTCATCGAATTTTCCGAGAAACGGCTGCTTCCACTTTTCAGGGACACACAAATCCGCATGCGGCTGTTGAAGCGACAAGTGCAGGTAGAAGGATTCCGCTTGGTGCTCGTCGATGAATGCTAGCGCGTCCGGCAAGAACTGATCACCCGAGTATTGTTGGCCCTCTTTGCCTTGGTTGTTGGGGTACTCCACCGATTTGCCGTTGCGCCAGAGCATCTTTGGATAGTAACGATGCGCCGCGCGATGGCTGATGTAACCAAAGAAATGGTCGAACCCTTTGCTGTTGGGATGGGCGCCATTTTCACTAATGCAAGACAAGCCGCTCTTGCCTATGAGTCCTGTACGGTAGCCCGCCTCCTTGAGCAAACGCGCCAGGATCGTGTCTTGGGGATCTGCTCGAAGCTCGATCTTGCCATTGAACCGCTGATAGCCATGCCCGGTGTGCAGTCCAGTATGCAAACAAGCTCGCGATGGTGCGCAGACCGTGCATCCCGCATAGTGGTCGGTGAACCGCATGCCTTCGGCGGCCAGTTGGTCGAGATGGGGCGTCGCGAAGTTCTTCTGGCCGTAACACCCCAAGTCGCCATAGCCCAAATCATCGGCGAGAATAAAGACGATGTTCGGCGGTCGCGCCGCTTGCGCACCGACGGCGACCAATGCGATTGCCCATGTGAAACACGCGAAGTAGGAATATCTCATAGGTCCCTTTTCAGATAGGTGCATATTCACGTTGGCAAAGGTCCTTGATTCTACGGGCATGTGACCCTCCACGCAAACTCGGCATCTGGTCCACTTTCTGTGAGTTGTACCCAGCATCCAAGATTCTCCCAACTCACATAATTTACAACTGTTCCGCTTGCGTGTAGAAATATCTTCCTACGAAAAGTCGCAGTCCAACTACGCACACCAACAGCTGGCCCGAAAGAGAAACTCCATGTCCAAAGTCCGTTGGGGAATCATTAGCACGGCCAAAATCGGCCTCGACAAAGTGATCCCCGCCATGCAGCGAGCTGGCAATTGCGAAGTGACTGCTATTGCGTCCCGCAAACTGGAGAGTGCAAATTCTGCAGCCCAGCAGCTAGGGATCCCCACTGCCTATGGGACCTATGAAGAGTTACTTCACGACCCCAAGGTCGACGCGGTCTACAATCCGCTGCCCAATCATCTGCATGTCTCCATCTCGATTCAGGCGATCGAGGCAGGCAAACATGTTTTGTGCGAGAAGCCAATCGCAATGACGGCCGCCGAAGGGCAGGAGTTGGTTGATGCAGCCAATGCGCAACCCAATCTCAAGGTGATGGAAGCCTTCATGTATCGTCACCATCCCCAGTGGCAGCGCGCGAAAGAGATCGTCGACTCAGGAGGGATCGGCGAGTTGCGCACGATTCAATCGTTTTTCTCCTATTTCAATGACGACCCAGCGAATATCCGCAATCAAGCCGACATCGGCGGTGGAGGTTTGATGGACATTGGTTGCTACAATATCTCCCAGTCGCGATTTATCTTTGGTCGCGAGCCACAGCGAGCCATGGGTATTGTTGAATACGACCCGCAGCTTGAAACCGATCGACTGGCCAGCGGCATACTGGACTTCGGCGTTGGCACGGCGACTTTTACCTGCTCAACACAACTCTCGCCGTACCAACGCGTTCATATATTTGGCACGTCTGGCCGCGTCGAAATAGAAATCCCCTTCAACGCACCTGAGTCCGTCGCCTGCAAAATGTGGCATCAGATCGACCATAATATCGAAGAAATCATGCTCCCCATTTGCGACCAGTACGAGCGGCAAGGCGAAGTCTTCTCGCAAGCCATACTGGACGACACGCCTGTTCCCACGCCTATCGAAGACGCTGTGCAAAATATGCATGTGATCGAGGCCATCATTCAAAGTGCGAAAACCGACAAATGGCATCCCTTGAGATGACCTAGCTGCCCTCTAACCAAGAAAATGCCATGAAAAAAACCGCAATCAGCGAACCCTTGGTTCGGCGGACATTCATCAAGTCGGTCGCGAGCGCGGCCTCAGCAACGATGCTGTTGCCAAATCTATCTGCACGGGCAGCGGAACAATCTACGAATGGGCCGAAATCGCTTCCCAGCAACTGGCTCTGGATGAGGCCCAGTCCGCGACGCACCGACGACCAGTGGAAACAGTTCTTCGAGCAGTGCAAAAGCGCAGGTATCGACGCGGTTGTCCCCGAGGTCTACAACGGGTCCACCGCGCTGTTCGAGCACCCCAATCCACTCGTCAAAACGCGTGCTGCTCTCTTGGAGAAGATGATTCCGCTAGCGCACAACGCAGGTGTGCAAGTGCATGCATGGATGTGGACCATGCCTTGCAACAATGGTCAGATCGTCGAAAACCATGGAGACTGGTACGCAGTGAACGGGCTCGAAGAGCCGGCTCACAAGAATCCCGCTTATGTGGGCTACTACAAGTTTCTTTGTCCTCGCCGTGAGGCGGTTCGTGAGTTCGTTAAAGGCACCGTGGCCGGGCTTTCGTCGATCCCCGATCTTGATGGCGTCCACTTGGATTACGTTCGCTTGCCCGACGTGATCCTCGCCAAGGGATTGTGGGCCAAATACGATATCGTCCAGGACAAAGAGTATCCGCAGTACGACTACTGCTACTGCCAACAGTGTCGAGAAGAATTTAAAAGCCAAAGCGGCATCGACCCGCTGAAAGACTTGAAAGACCCTTCGGCCAACGCAGCCTGGCGTCAGTTCCGCTACGACGGTGTTTCTGAGATGGTCAAGCAACACCTGGCTCCCAAGGCGCGCGAGCATGGCAAAGCGATCACCGCGGCCGTTTTCCCCAACTGGCAATATGTCCGACAAGCGTGGCACACCTGGCAGCTCGATGCCTACCTGCCCATGCTCTACCACACGTTCTACCAGGAAGACATCGCCTGGATTGGTGAACAAACGCGGGCAGCCAAAGAGCGGCTCGTCGCGCCCGCGCCGATCTATCCCGGGCTTATGGTCTCGGCGCTGAAATCGGAACAGCTAGCGCTGGCCATCGAATCGGGACGCAATGGTGGTGGCAGTGGCATCGCCCTGTTCGACGCAGGGGCGCTAGGCGATTCTCAATGGGATACGCTCACCAAAGCTCTGAAAGTGGGCTAAAAGCTGCTCTCGGCAGCAAGCGATCTTCAGACACAAACTATCGCGCCCCTAGTATCGTCTTAAAACGGCACAGGAGCGTCCGGCACTCCTAGATCCAACGGAGGCAGTTCTTCCGCAGTGGGCGCATCAACGGCTTCGTCCAACTGTTCTGACTCCTCTGCCGTGATCGGCTCTTCGGCTGGCGGCATTTCGATGATTGCGTCGTTCAGAAAGGGCGATGGCCAGCCACCCCCCAGAGCGCGATAGATGGCGATGTAGTTCTGGGCAACCGCTCCGGTCGCTACCGCGGCAGATTCTTCCTGCTGAGTCTTAAAGTTCTGCACGTTGAACACACGGTTGAAGTCGGCGGCTTCATCGCCCTCAGCAAATAGGCTAGTGACCAGTTCATTGGTATTGGCAGCCGCTTCCGCAGCTTCCTTCTGCCACTCCAGACGTTCTTGCGATTTCAGAAAACTGATTATGGCATTTTCTGCTTCTAGGTTGGCCAGCAAAACCGTTTGGCGATAGCCGTGAAGCAATTGGCAAAAGCGCGCGTCCTGGACTTCGATGTTTGCGAGCAATCGGCCATAGTTCAAAATATTCCAGCGCAGCGAGGGCCCCACTGTGCCGAACGACGAGCCGTTCCGAAACAGGTCAACGAACTGATTTGCCGATACCCCGGCAGATCCCGAGAGCGAAAGGCTTGGATACAGCTCAGCCTCGGCGATGCCAATGCGGGCGGATTGCGCAGCCAGCAGCCGCTCGGCACGCCGCACATCGGGACGTCGCATGAGCAAGCCGGCAGGGATGCCTAAGGCAATCGACGATTCGACTTCGGGAATATCGCCATTACCTAGCCACTCGGTGAGATCCTCGGGTGGCTTGCCCAACAGTACACAGAGCTGGTTCTGTGTTTGGCGGAGTAGTATCTCCAGCTGAGGCACAAACCCTTCGGTCTGGGCGAGGCTTGATTTGGCCTGCTGCACGTCAACATCGCTGGACTCACCGATTTCCAAGCGTGTCACGGTCAGTTCGTAGGTTTTCCGTTGGTTTTCAACATTACGTTTGACCAGTTCCAAACGAGTTTGCAGAGTCCGAATATCCACATACGTTGCTGCAACATCCGCTACGAGCGTGACGACCACATCGCCGTAGTCGAAAATCGTCGCCTCGAGGTCTGCGTCTGCCGCTTCGACAGCGCGACGGAAACGTCCCCAGAAGTCCGCTTCCCATGAGAGGTTGAACTGTCCGTTCCAAACTGAGAAGTGCCGATCGAATCCCGTACCCGTCGACAAGTTGTGCGAATAACTGGCCGAGACATCCTGCTGTTGAGGAAACATGCTGCCGACCGCGAAGCAGCGCAGTGCCCGGGCCTCCATAATCCGCGCTCCGGCCTCACGCACGGTGAGATTCTGCGAATAGGCTTCGGTGACCAGCTGGTTGAGCACCGGATCGCCCAGTGTGGCCCACCAGGCTGCGTGATCGACGGGATCGTGCAAGACACGGCGGTCGTCTGCGTCGATCCAGTCGTCCGCGATCTTTGCCGACGGCTTGCAATAATTGGGGCCCACCTTGTAACCATTGGAGGCCCATTGGCGTGCGCTCGTGCAGCCAGCCAACAGCGATGCCAGAAGCGCAAAGAGCAACAGGCTTAAACTGACACCGGCTGGGCGTGAGAGGGCTGGTTGGCCGCTGGCGAATGGCATAGACATTGGCGTCCGTCTGTAACGCCACCCTGCAGGATCATGAGGCTCCATCTATTCAGACTGTTCGTTATTCTCGGGATCAGCGGTGCAACCTGAATGGAGACGCCCTAATATCTTAACTTTTCGGCCGATTCTCGGGGTAGTGAGGCGAAGACAGGCGTTACAACCGTTAGATTTTCTCGGGGAATCTGATTAGAATGCTGGTTAGCTCCCACTTGGCGCGTCTGGGTGGAGGCAGGTCGCTGGCAAATTGTTGATCGGGATCGATCAGCATTTCGGAGTGGCCATCCCCCCAAATCCAATAGTCCCACCTTCCCGGCACGGCGGTGCCACTCCAACAGAGATGCTATGATCAAGGCTTTCGAGCCAATCAGCGCCCCGTCAACCCAGGGTTGTGTGACGCTCCCCTCAAGCACAATGCGCAAGAAAGCGTATGACAACTGAGAACCAAACAAACAGCTCCCTCTGGCAGATGCTAGTACGCGCGGCACTGCCAGTGATGATTCTCGTGGCAGGCTGGTTCGGCTATTCCAAACTCTCGGTGGAAGTCGAGGCCAAGCCCACCGTTGCTGCCAAGAAAAAAAACCCGCGGACCCGAGTGCAGGAAATTACCACCTCCGACTATCCCGTCCGGGTGCGGACGCACGGCATTGTTCAAGCGCACAACCAGGTGACCTTGGCAGCCGAGATTTCGGGCTCCGTCACCAAGGTGAGCCCCTCGTTCGAAGCCGGTGCCTACTTCTCTGCTGGCGAACTTCTGGTGGAAATTGATTCCCGCAACTACACCGCAGCGGTCTCGATGGCGGAGTCGCGTTTGCTAGCCGCCCAGTCGGCGCTGCAGCTCGCCAAGTTGAACGAGCAGCGCAAGCTCCGACTCATTGAGTCAAATGCTGTGTCCCAAGCCGAAGTCGATGCGGCATCGGCCACGCGTGAACAAGCGGAAGCAGACGTTGCCCTAGCCGCCGCCCAACTAGAACAGGCCAAAATTGACTTGCAGCGCACCCAAGTGCTCGCACCTTTCGATGGGCGGATGGAAACCAAGGAGATAGGTCTCGGGCAAATGGCGGGCCCCAACACACCCCTGGGGCAGATTTTTGCGATCGACTACGCAGAAGTTCGCCTGCCAATCTCCGCGAGTCAGAGAGAGTTCCTCACACTTCCGGAATTTGCTGATGATCCACCGGTCGAAGTAGAACTGCGAGATGCAATCAACAAGAATTCCCGCGCTACCTGGAAAGCCAACATCGTCCGCACGGAAGGCGTTCTCGACACCGACTCGCGTGACCTCTACGCCATCGCACGGATCGATGACCCTTTTGGTAGACACTCTGAACAGCCGCCGCTCCGAATTGGACAACCGGTTGCCGCCTCGATTGTAGGGACGACTCTACACGACGTGATCGCTTTGCCGCGTCGCGCAGTGCGGCAGCTGGACAAGGTGATTTTGGTGAAACCCAAGGAGCTCACGCTACTGCCTATCACTGTGAATTCGCTTTGGTCCGACGAGGAGCATGTGGTCGTCGACCGTTCGGAGATTCCCGAGGGCATGTTGCTGGCAACCACGCCGATGGTGTTTACTCCCGAGGGAGCCAAAGTCGATATCATTCCCGATGCAATGTCGACCGCAGCCGTGGCAGAGACTTCTTCGCCTGTCTCCGATAATTCTGCCACGCAATAGCATCACGCCCTATGATTCGCTGGTTTACAGAAAACGGAATCGCAGCCAATTTCCTGATGCTGGCCATCTTGATTGCTGGTGGCTACACACTCTTTTTTCGCATTCCACTCGAGGTCTCGCCGGAACGCGACTTTGAATCGGTCATGGTTCAAGTGCAGTACCGAGGTGCCACTGCCAAGGATGTCGAGCGAGCTGTTTTGATCCCCATCGAAGAGGCACTCGAATCGGTCGAGGGAATCAAGACCTTGAACTCCAATGGCAGCCGTGGCAATGCCTGGTTCTGGATCGAGGCGGAGCCGGGCACTGACTTGCGTGCTTTGATGGATGACATCACGGCTCAGATCAGCACCATCACGACCTTCCCCGATGAGACCGAACGACCGCGCATTTACATCCCGGACAGTTCTAACTGGTGGGAAGTGCTGAACATCGCAGTCACGGGAAAGCTCGGTCCCCACGAGCTTCGCGAAGTCGCACGTCGCGTTCAACAGGACGTACTGTCGCTTCCAGGGGTGAGCCGGGCCCAAGTGACGGGTGATCAACGATACGAAATCTCCGTCGAGGCAAAACCCGAGAAACTACTTTCTTACGGCTTGAGCTTAGAGGACTTGGCCTCAGCCATCCGTCAGTTCTCGCTCGATTTGCCGGCCGGCACGATTGATAGCGAGAGCGGCACGTTCGTCATCCGCACACGCGGGCAGGCCTACAACGAAATTGATTTCAGCCAATTGCCCATTCGGTCAGCCGGCGGAGCGGAGTTGCTATTAGGCGAAGTAGCAACAATCAACGACGGATTCGAGGAAGGTGAGAAGCGAGTCACCTTCAATGGCCAACCAGCACTGTTTGTGGAAGTCTTGCGATCGGGACGAGAAAGTGCGATCCAAATCTCCGACCAGGTGCGTGAGTACGTGCGTAAAGCTAGTCGACGATTTCCCGAGGGAATCAACCTATTCGTCTGGGACGATGAATCAATAGCCATTCGTGGCAGGCTGAGCACGTTGATTCAGTCCTTGCTGCAAGGCGGTATTCTCGTGCTGCTGTTGTTGGGCTTATTTTTGCGACCCGCATTGGCATTTTGGATCGTGATCGGTATTCCCGTCGGCTTCGCGGGCGGACTCATCATGATGCCGTGGTTTGGTATCACGGCCAACTTGATGAGCCTGTTCGGTTTTATCATCGTGGTCGGCATCGTGGTCGACGATGCGATTGTCACCGGCGAGAACGTTTATCAAAAAATCAACCAGGGCGTTACTCCGTTGAAAGCCGCCATTGAAGGAACCCACGAAGTCGCTACCCCCGTGACGTTCGGCGCTTTGACGACCGTCGTGGCATTTATTCCCCTGTTATTCTTTGATGGCACGTGGGGCAACTACGCCAGACAAGTCCCTCCGATCGTGGCACCCGTGCTGCTGTTCTCGCTGATCGAGTCCAAACTCATTCTGCCCTCGCACCTCAAGCACTTGAGTCGAGAACCGCGCCAGAACTTCTTCGCGCGAATCCAGACTTCGATCGCAGGCGGGTTGGAGCAGTTTATCCAGCGTGTTTACCAACCAACGCTAGAGTTCGCCGTGCGTTATAGAGCCTCGGTGGTCGCAGCCTTTGTTAGCTGCGGACTGCTGATGGCGGGCTATTGCTTGAGTGGGCGGATGAAGTTTATTGCCTTCCCTCATGTGGATACGCAGCGGATCTCCTGCGATTTGAATTTGCCCAATGACGGAACACTCGACTTAACCCAGCAGTACATGGACCGAATCGAAGCAGGAGTCCACCAACTGCAAAAGGAATATATTGACCCGGGAAACGGCGAGCCCATCGTACAGAACATTTCCAAACTCGTGGGGGCAAACAGGCTTCATCGCGACTTCGACAAGTCACGTGGCGCTATCCGGTTTGAAGTTTTGCAACCCTCGTTACGGACAGAGCCCGGCCCGAAGAACAGCGAGCTGGTTACTCGTTGGTCCGAAATTGTCGGGGAAATCCCCGAGGCCACCGAATTCCGGATCCGCGCGGACTCGAGCATTCGCCACGATCGCGATTACGACAGCGAAAATCTCAACCTCGAATTGCGTGGCCCGATGTCGCCCGAGAAGGCCCAGGTTGCGCGTGAGATGAGAAAGATACTTCAAGAGTATGACGGCTTCGCGAATACCTGGGCCGGCATCAACCAAAGGCAAGATGAGTTGGAACTCACGCTCAAGCCCCTCGCTGCCGAGCTAGGAATGACCCAACAGCTGCTGGCTCAGCAAATTCGGCAAGCCTTCTTCGGAGAGGAAGCCCAGCGCGTGCAACGTGGCATCGACGATATTCGCGTCATGGTGCGCTTGCCACTCAAGTATCGCGAGTCTCTGCAGACACTAGATCGAATGCGTATCCGCACGCCCCGTGGCGCCGATGTGCCTCTGTCGACCGTAGCGGAGATCTCCTTCAACAAGGCGGCTTCATCTGTACAACGCAAGGACGGTGCTGAAATCTTGCGAGTCGGCGGTCAGCCAACAGACGAGACGGTCGACGTCCTAGGCATTGCCGAGGAAATTGGACCCCGCTTCGACGAGCTGTGCGCTCCGCACAACCTCTCGTATCAGTACGTCGGCTACGTCGCCGAAGCCGAAGAAGCGCAGAAGAACACAATCATCGGCTCGTGCCTGCTGGCGTTTACCCTTTATGGTTTGTTATCAATTGCGCTCAAGTCGATGGGCCAGCCCTTCTTCGTTATGCTGGCGGTTCCATTCGCTATTATCGGAGCGCTGCTCGGACATATCGCCATGGATGTCACCCCTTCCTACCTGTCTATCTTTGGCATGTTGGCACTAGCGGGTGTGTCGGTGAACGACACCTTGGTGATGGTCGATTATGTGAACCGCCGCCGCAAAGATGGTGCAACGCTCTACCAGGCTGCGATCGAGGCAGGCGGCAGACGCTTCCGACCCATCATGCTCACCTCGGTTACCACCTTCGTCGGCCTGATGCCGCTGCTCATGGATGATTCCTTGCAGGCGCAGTTCTTGATTCCCATGGCCGTATCGCTCTCCTTCGGCGTGATGTTTGCCACGATCGTCACGCTCTACCTCGTACCATGCTCACTCCTGTTGGCGAACGACTGCCGCCAAGGGCTGCACGCCGCACGCGAGTGGTACCTACGCCCTTTCCGTAGCGTCACGAGCCAACCTCCCGCAGAAGTTGGCTAGCAGTTTGCTGGAGCTGTCGGGGAAGCCATAGGGTTTAGATAACAACTGAGGGGGACTCGAAAGTAGAACGCGTCATCAGAGAATTCGTACGCTTTCGAATTCGAATCATGGCGTTCGCGAATCGACTCATGGGCTACCTGCGACATCTCAACCAGCCAAGTGCGAGCGACGCCCATGCGAAAATGGCGAGCGTCGATGGCTCGGGAACTTGTTGAAGGAAACCGATCATGGCTCCTTCGGGCCCGCCAAAATCCCACGACGGTCCCTGATCGTCGTACAGGTAGAACAAGTATTCGGTGTTCAGATCATAGCCGCGCGAGATGGCTTCGTCCGTCAACTGAAATCCGCCATTGCCGTCGGACTCCACCCACAAATTTCCCTCCGCGTCGGGAAACGGAGTATCGCTCTGGTTGCCAGGCGATGTTGAATCGTGAAACGGTGCAGCGCGATCACTCGTGTTGTCTTCACGCAGCACCATGTCGAGCAATGTCTTACCCACCCGATTATTGAAGCGGCTCCGTCGCTCATTCTGCGCCACCCCGGTGACTGAGGTCTCCTGAGGTCCACTGGGATTCGGATCATATTCAACAAGACCGCCATTCTCTAGAGCAAAGTGACCTCCTTCCGTATGAAGAATCAAAGCCCAACCCTCTGGACTAGCAAATACCTCGCTCAAGCGGGAATTGGAATAACCATGGCCCATGAGGTAATCGCTCGAATCTCCTCCGGGTGCGTTACTTTCCCAGCGCCCTCCCCAGCAAGCGATCGAATCGCCGTGTGCCGGATTCCCAGACGTGCCCGAGGTCTTGTCGATGTTGTATAAATGCGCCTGCGTCACGCGGTAACGATTGTCCGAGAGCTCGATGCGGTAATCCATAGTATTATCATCGCGAATGGTGAACATCGCCGTACCACTCACCTCAGGATCGCCATGTGGCACGAACCCGGGGACGATCCCATTGGGCTGCCCCGAGAGATCGACTTTGAAATAGAATTCCTCCGGCGGTGGCGTAGGTGGCTCTGGATCGCCAGCAAGTCGGCCTGAGAGATAGTCTTCGACAGTATCAACTTCAGTTGGGCTGAGAACTCGATCGTAGATTAACAACTCACGAATTTGTCCATCGAGGCCGCTTCCATTGTTGGTCCAGAGCCCAATTCGGGTTTTGGAAGGATCGGCGCCGTAAGCGGCGTCGTTTCCAGCCGTACTCACGTCGGCAACACCAGCGAGGCCAGAACTGCCATTAATCCAAGCCTCCATGCCAAGCCCCGATTCGCTCCCACCTCGGTAAACAGCAGTGAAATAGTTAAAGTCGTCGCTCGCTTCGACGATATTCGACCCATGATAGCCGGGTGGGCTGGGTTGTGAACGCCAGTGGTAGAGCGCATCGAAACTCGACCCGTTTGCATCTCGCCCGAGAGTATGTTCCGATTGGTTGGTCGAAGAGTCGATAGAAAACCAGTAGGAAGAGCTACCTACAGGATGCGTGTAACCGTCGAATTTGCCGACGACAAATACGGTCGCGTCGCCAAGCTTCGATCCGCCAGAGGAGCTGAAGTCGCCGACGAATCCGCTGCTACGGCGGAAGTCGATAGCGGGCAAGCCGCCACCGGCATCGGCAACATACGTCGGAAGCAAGACATTGGCATGGTCAAACACATGACTGTTATGTGCATCGGTCCAACTGGTGAGATCAGCGCCGTCGACGGTCGAGCTAGTGCCTCTCTCAGCGTTCAGCCAGACGCGTAGCCCCGACGTAACGCTGGTGGCTTGGAGTGGAGTGACCAAGGTCGCGGCAACGACCAGAGTTATCGCACCTAAGGATTTCGTTTTCATGCGACCAGCTGGGGGATGTGATGACGAACCGCACTGGCAAACCAATGTGTACAGCAAAGTATAAATCCGGCATCTTGACCTCTGCAAGTTTCGAGTTTTCTTGGTGATGATGGTTGCATCCACCGCCAGCAATACTTAGCAACCCCTAATGCCAAGAGGGACTAGGCTCTAATTCAAGTGCTACAGCTCCGGCGCAGAGTCAACGTTAGCACTCCGAGTAGGGAAAGCAGCAATGACGATGGCTCAGGTACAACTTGCGAGGAAGCTAGCGAGCTCACACTGCGGAAGTGATACCGTTTGGAAACGAACCACCAAGACACCAAGGCACAAAGAGGAAAAACTCCAGGAAATCTTGGTGTCTTAGTGACTTCGTGGTTCATTTCCTACAGGTCTGAATGAACATATTATTGGCAACTGGTATCACTACCCACACCACTACCGAGTTGACGTTGCCACTCTAAGAAATTACTACCATCGAGGTCGTCACCGTAGCGAGCTTGCCAGCCGAGGGTAGGATTCGTGAGGTCATCCTGATCGACATCACCGTCGTTGTCGAAGTCGGCTAAGAAGGGAGACATCACATTCAAGAAGACCAAGCCGTTTGTATTGTCGTAGTCGATATCCCATGACAGGTTGCCGGGAAGCGCCGGTAACACGGTGCCAGCTTCTCGGAACTGGCCCGACAGCGACCCGAGGCTTTGCAGAATTTGAAAAGAATCGCCAACGCGCGGCACGAAGCCATTGAGTAAAGTCACTTCGAGATCGCCGACAAGGTTGGCAGCGAACGAAGTCGTGAGCCGATCGTACTCATCAAAGTCACGTCCCGCGATGTCGATCTCTAGATCTCCACGACCGGTTAGGTCTAAGATCGTGACTTCCGCTACTCCTATCGAATCGCCGATTGCCAAATTGCCGTTGATTGTTGCCGAGACGGTATCTCCAACCTGGATGGGTACTCCGACCTGAGCGCCATCTTCGAGAGTGAGTGTGCCACTACCGGCAAGGAGGCGACATCCGGTCCTATCGAAGACTCGGGTACGGCCACACAAAAATAGCAAGGTAGAACGTGCCGAGGTACACCTCGTGACAATCATGCAAGACTGGTTCAGTGTCCACCCTGGTGGCAAGCATAGGCAAAGTGGCGGGCGTTGTTACCTCGCAGCGTGAGCGGAAGGGCGAAGTTGTGAAAGAATTCGCCAGCGCCCACGACCTGCGCCGGGCGTTTGGCTTTCGCTGGTCCCGTCACATCATGCCGACGATTCTACGCGAACTCATGCGGCACGAATCCATCGAAACCACGATGAAGTACTACGTCGGTGTGAACGCCGAAGCGACCGCGGACGAACTCTGGAAAGCCGCAGGTACCATTCCAGGTAACACCCCCGACAATGACGGTCGCGAAGAATTCCGCAAACCCCTAGAAAACAAGTAGCCGAGGCGGGACTCGAACCCGCACGGGGGTTACCCCCCACTGGATTTTAAGTCCAGAGCGTCTGCCAATTCCGCCACTCGGCCATGTCGATGTTCGTTGAAGTCGATGTTCGTTGAATAAATCTGGGTAGAAGATGGGTTTCGGAATCCACACGGTAAACGATCGAGTGGTGAGCGGCAACGCTGGTTTTGGGAGCACGGTCACACACTTGGACGCTGTTGTTCGTGTTCGGCAGCGCCGATCTCGATGTGGTTGATCGCGTTGAGGAATGCACGGGTGCCGGCTTCGACAGTGTCGGTCGAAACACCTCTTCCCCGGTAGGTCTTGCCGTGGTACTCCAGTTCGATGAGGGATTCGCCTTGCGCGTCTTTTCCACGTGTCGCGCTTTGCACACGAAAGTCACGTACAACCACGGATTTGCCCGTGATTTGTTCGATCACGCAAAAGAGTGCATCGAGCGGGCCATCGCCGGTGTCGATCGTTTTTGTCAATTCCTCTCCACCGCGTGAAAGGGTGAGTGTCGCCGTTGGATTTTTGCCACTGGTGGCTTGGATCTCGTAGGAAACCAACTGCCATTGGTCGATCACCTGCGCCTTGCGCTGTTCGATGAGCGCGGCGATGTCACCGTCGTAGACCTCCTTTTTCTTGTCGGCGAGAGCCTTGAAGTCTTCAAACACAGCAACCAACTGTTCGTCTTTAAGATGGTAGCCCAACGCCTGTGCTCGGTCGGCGAGCGCTGCCCGGCCACTATGTTTGCCCAGGACCAAGTCCGTCTGCGTGAAGCCGACATCCTCGGGGCGCATGATTTCGTAGGTCGTGCGTTCTTTGAGCATGCCGTCTTGGTGAATGCCGGCTTCGTGGGCAAAGGCATTACGCCCCACGATCGCTTTGTTGCGCTGCACAACCATGCCGGTGATGTTTGAGACCAATCGACTGGCAGGCACAAGCCGAGGTGTGTTGATCTTTGTGTCGGCTTGGTAGTAATCGCCTCGTGTGCGGAGAGCCATGACAACTTCCTCGAGCGAACAGTTGCCCGCGCGTTCGCCGAGCCCGTTGATCGTGCACTCGATCTGCCCAGCCCCGTTCTCCACAGCCGCCAAACTGTTGGCGACGGCCAGTCCAAGATCGTTATGGCAATGCACACTGATGACCGCCTGGTCGATGTTCGGGACCCGGTTGACCAAGCTGGAAATTACGTTAGCGAAGTGCGCAGGCGTGGCATAGCCAACCGTGTCGGGGATGTTCACGGTCGTCGCCCCAGCGGTGATCGCGGCTTCCACAACTTGGCACAAGAAATCAATTTCGGTGCGGGCCGCATCTTCGGGGGAAAACTCGATGTTGTCGCACAACGCTTTCGCACGCGTGACCCCTTCAACTGCGCGACGAATGATTTCCTCCTTGTCCATCTTGAGCTTGAACTCACGATGGATGGCACTCGTGGCGAGGAATACATGAATGCGCACATCGTTACCGTCTTGCAGGGCTTCCCACGCGCGATCGATGTCGCGCGGATGACAACGGGCAAGCCCACAGATGGTCGCGCCCGAGACAGTCGTCGCTATCTCGCGCACCGCCTCGAAGTCACCGACTGAGGTGATGGGAAAACCGGCTTCGATCACATCGACGCCCAAATCGGCCAGTGCTTGCGCCACTTCCAACTTTTCGTCGAGATTCATGCTGCAGCCGGGCGATTGCTCGCCGTCGCGAAGCGTGGTGTCGAAGATGGTAATCTGTCGGTTTGGATTTTTGGCAGACATGAGTTTGGTGGGTTCTGGTGGATAATGGGCGAGTGACTCAACAAAAAAAACCCCAAGGCCGTCGGGCCTCAGGGTTTGTCAGGAAGTCTTAGCAACGTCTGTACCAGCCCTAGGCTCCGCTCGATGGGAGTAGTAATAACAGTAGAGCTAGAAAGGATGCGACAATCATAATATCAGTTAGTGAGGGCTGAGTTATGGTTTCTTAGGATATCTGAGCCCCCCGGCGAGGTCAAGGTTCACTCTCGAGCCCGAAACCCTAGCATTTCCCCCTCAAGCCGGGCTACTACGAATGCGTGGGGGCGGCATACAATGGTGCTTTGAGACCATGAAATCGGCGACTACCACGATGCCCGATAGAGGCCGACAACTTGATCTTACGAGCGACGCCACCGCTCGCGATGCGGACGCCGCCGCTGGCAAAGGGCGCTTCTTAGGCGTTCATTTTATCTGCTGCGATGTCTACGCACGCATCTACCCCAACCGCGCGAACACGGCCTACGTGGGGCACTGCCCCCGCTGCGCAAAGCGGGTGGAGTTGCAGATTGGCGAAGGCGGCACCGACTCGCGTTTTTTCAAAGTGCAGTGACGTCGTGCAGTGACGTCTGCGCGCTATCCCAAGACGCGTTCGAGAATGTCCTCGGCCAGCTCTGGCGTGATTCCCGACACTGATGGACTACGCCGTTTCGCCGGAGTCTCTGGTTGCGAGCTTCGCATGGGCGGCACAATATCGAGTTGCGACAACGCAGCATCTGCGACCACTCCGTGGGTGTGCGCGACTTGAAAAGCGACTAATCTTGCTTCCTCGTCCACAGCACCTAGTTGATCAAACGCGATAGCCGCGTGGATCAGCGCAGTCGAATGTGCCCCTCGTGGGTCCGCCAACGTCGCACCTGCCTCGAAAGAGGAAGCGGTAAGCGATGTTAGTGGATTCCAGGAACCCAGCAAGATGCCGAGATCCAAACCATCCACTGGCGGCATACTAGTGAGTTCGCCTTGAGCTGCAGTGACCGTTTGTTCCCAATTGCCTAGTAAAATCCCCAAGTCTAAGCCGTCCACGAAACCATCCTGGTTCAAGTCGGCAGCGACGGATGCCTGGGCTTCATACGCTCCGATGTCGAGGCGCCCCGACACAACTCGATCGAAGTTGGCGCCGCGCTGATCGGTTACGAGCGGTGGAGTGAACACACTAGGGTCGAAGGTGGGATCGCCGCCGTCAAGAGCGGGGCTACCGGTAAGCAGTTCATGCGTCTGCGTCGGACCACCATTATCGGCCAAGGGACCCATTCGTGGGTCGATAACACCGCCTCCTCCGCTGGCGATAGCTAGTCCGATCAAGTTCCCGTCCATATCGGGCGTTTGTGCTTCCGGCAGAAGAGTGCCGGTGCCATCGCCGATCAAGCTGTATTCGACTAAGAGATCAGCTTGATTGCCTTCGGGCGGTAGGAAGTTGTTTGCCGTGCCGTCGTCTGTATTCCCGGCTACTATGGAGTTGCGTAGCGAGAGCATTTCGATGTTGGAAAAGTTGTTGGGGTCAAGGCTAAGGCCGCCTCCGGTGTTACTCGCTGAATTCTGGGTGATTGTACTTAGGGCGACCGACACGTGACCACCTTTGACATAGATTCCGCCACCGTGTTGTGCGCTGCTATTGCCACTAATAGTGCTGTTGGTGAGCGAGATTGCGCCAATCTCACTGTAGATTGCTCCACCGTTGCCAGTAGCATGATTGCCACTCAAGGTGCTATTGATAAGCGTCACACCACCTCGAAGTGTGTGAATTCCAGCACCAGAGCCAACACGGGAATTGTTTCTCACAGTACTGTTAGTGAGCGTAACGTCGCCCGATCGAGTAAAGATACCGCCCGATTCGCTATCGGAAATAACGCTGTTCAACAGCATTACAGGAGAATACCGAGTGTAAGCATTACCACCGGTCA
This sequence comes from Bythopirellula sp., assembly GCA_965230685.1. Classification (GTDB taxonomy): domain Bacteria; phylum Planctomycetota; class Planctomycetia; order Pirellulales; family Lacipirellulaceae; genus Bythopirellula. The sequence goes on along the minus strand of CBDDLO010000002.1, from coordinate 3,454,056 downwards.
GAGTGCTACTGGTGAGCGTCAGTGCGCCATGCTCAGTGTAAACCTGTTTCGCGTGGACTTGGCTATTGTCGATCGTCACCAAGCCGAATTGCGAATCGATCCCCCGTATTATTTCAGCCCCAGAAACACTCTCGCCAGTGATTGTGCTGTCCACAACTCGAATATCGCCAGACTGCGTGCCGATCAGGCTAAGCTCATCACCAACGAAATTAGTATTCGTTAGAAATATTCCGCCTCCGTTGGAGAAAATTCCATTTTGACTTGGGGTTTTATTCGTATTTGCGAAAATATCGCCGGATAGTGTAATACTTGCTGACTGGGTGTGAATGCCACTTCCATTATGAAAAGAGTCACCATCTCTATTGCCACTGAGAGTTCCGCCGTTGAGTGTCACACCGCCGAGGTCAGCGAAAATGCCACCTCCCCGCGGCCCAAGTCCACTCACATCAGAACTGACACCGTTATCTACAATTGAAGATGCGTTGAGTAGCACTGCACCTGTCCGAGCGAAGATGCCGCCACCGTCTGCGGCTGCGCTGTTCGATTGAATGAGACTATTGTTCAGGACGACATCACCAGCCCGTGTGTAAAGGCCGCCGCCTTTAGCATTGAAGCCTTCTGTGCGATTCCCTGTGACCGTGCTATCGTTGAGAGTGATCGTGGCGTTCGAGAGAAAGCGAATGCCACCACCGCTGTGGGTATTTTTGTCTGCACCTGAGGTCGTGTTGTCCTCCGTCGTGAGTCCACCAGTTATTGTGAGTCCGACTAGGGTAAGGTTGTCATTCGTCGTAGTTCCGTTGGGTGCAGTAAAGTTGATCACCCTAGATCGTTGCTGAGCATCGATTGCGAGCAGCTCTTGCCCAGGACCAGTAAGTGTCAACTCGTCAGTGATGGCCAGTTCATCGGTGATGTTGATCACTCCTGTTACTGCGAAGTTGACTTCGTCGGCAACATCGTTACTCACAAAGCCATCAATTATCTCGCCAGAATTGTTGGCTATGTAAATTGCTTCGCGCAAGCTGAGTTCTCCGTCGCCAGCAAGATTTTCTAGCGAATCGTCAAGATTATTCTGAACAGTCAGCACTGCCAGGAGCCGACGGTTTTCAAGCGATTCGAATCGCAAGTGGCGGTTTGTGTAGGGATTGCTAGTAGGCATAGGACAATGAGAACTCTTGCTTTCGTATTGAGATGCTAGCGTGTCAGAATATATCGGACCATGCAGCTTGGTACCAGCAAATTGCCGCAACAACATGGATTCCGCATTGTTGCTAGCTAACACTCCCCGCCTCGCAATTGCCACATTGGGATGAATTCCCTACGATCTCGCGGCATTTCTACTTTTTACTGAACCTGGGATCTGTTCACTGCGTTGTAGGTCACCATGCTCCTTGATTTTGAAGTCCGAACTTGCGCTCGCACTTGTGCCGAATCGGGCAAGACGCTGCAGCCGGGAGAGATTTACTTTTCGGTTCTTGAAGTGGAAGCAGCCGAGACCAATCGCCACGACTTTTGCGCGGAGGCTTGGCGGGGCCCGCCAGCGCAGTGTCTAGGATGGTGGCGGTCGCGGGTGCCTGATAAAGACGAGACACCAAAGCTTGCGCCAACGGAGGTCTTACTCAACTTGTTCACCGCTTTGGAGGACAAGCCACAGGACACTCAATTTAGGTATGTGCTGGGCCTTCTGTTGATTCGTCGCCGCGTGTTGCGACGCGAGGATGCAAGCCAAGATGCAAATGGACGCGAGGTGATCAACGTGTTTGCACCTCGCCGCGACCAGCGTTACCAACTGATTGTTAACGAGCCGAACCCTGCAGAAGCGGAACAAATCCAGCAACGGATGATCGACTTACTCTATGGCGACGGCGAAGATTCCACCGCGACCTCCACTCCGAAAGTTGCTTGAAAGCATTCATGAAACAGTTCTATTCGAAAACTCAGGGGTTGCTCCTGCTGGCGGTCGTGTTTTGCGGATCGGGAGCCACCTGCAACAGCGCTTTTCGCAACCCGTTTGCTCAGGTTGGCCCCCCTGCTCCCGAAGTGCTGCAGGCCGCTTCGTCTTTGGAGCAGGTTGTCGCGGCAGTCAACCAAAACTCCTCGCGTGTCACTAGCTATCAGACCAACAACGCATCGATCACCGTGCCGGGAATGCCGGGCATACCGCTGCTTCGTGGCAACATCGCAGCGCAGCAGCCAGGCAAAGTAAGGCTGCAGGCATCGACAGCATTAACAGGGCCTGAAGTCGATTTAGGTGCCAATGACGAGTTATTTTGGTTCTGGGTGAAACGCAACGAACCGCCGGCGTTGTACTTCAGTCGGCACGATCAATTCGCGGGCAGCGCCGCCAAGCAAATCATGCCGATCGAACCGCAGTGGTTGCTCGACGCGCTGGGCATGATGCAGCTCTCGCCCAACGATCAACACCAAGGGCCTTTTCCTTCTGGGGCCGACGCTGTGGAAATTCGATCGATCATCCAAACACGCGGCGGACAGATGTCGCGCAACACGATCATCGATGCCCGAAGAGCCTGGGTGTTGGAGCAACACATCTACGACGCCAACGGCACGCTGGTGGCCAGCACTCGGGCCAGCGATTACCGCTACTATCCCGCCGTCGGCGTCTCGCTGCCGCAGGATATTGAGCTGCGTGTGCCGGCCGCGCAGCTATCCTTGTCGATCGATGTTGGCACCGTTCAAATCAACACCTTGCCGGATAACCCCGCGCTGTGGAGTTTGCCGGTGTTAAGTGGATATCCCCAAATAGATCTCGGCACCGCGGCACCTGGCACAGTCGCACCGATGGGCGCAGTGGGCAGTAAGGATTGGAGCACCGGAGCGTCCCCCGCGTTTGTTGGCATGTTGCCGCAAGATTTTCAAGATCCTGCGCCGGTATTGCCGCCTGGGAATTTCGCCGCCGTGAGCACCGCGCCCGTCTTGCCACCGACGCCAGTGGCTTCCCTACCCGTTGCTCCTACGAGTGAACCGATCACCCAAGGGTTGCGGCCAGGTGGTGTCGCATTGCCGCTTGGTGTACGGTGAGCATGCTGCTTTTGCGCATTAATCATCGTACCGATCGCGTCGGCTGGGCGCTCCATGCACCATGCCGTGGTACTTGTGACGAACGTCTAAATAACTCCAGAACAAATACAGATTGCCCGCGCCCGAACCACTCAGCAAGACCCACGAGAGCAAGAGCGGGAACAACGTTTTTCCGCCCGTCGAATTCGGATCATTGCCAGTGTAACTTCCATTGCCCCAACCGAAATCGCGTGGCTGGGTGTTCAGGTTTTGCGCGTTCAAATTTTGCGTAGTAGTTGGTTGCGTGCCGACGGGTTGAGTGTTGAACGGCGGGCGTGCAGAAGTTTGTTCTCGGTAGCCGCGGGCGTTGCCGTTGGTCGCCATTCCCCCGTCAACAGGCTGATCGACAGATTGCTTGAGCATGTCTCGGGTAATTGCTGGTGTGCGTGCGTTGGAGGGCCAGCCTGGGTCGCCGCTTTGCCGCGCGGAAGACTCCAACTCTCTGTTCGGCGAAATCAACCGTGGCTCTTCGTTGTTTGAATAACGGGGCGACGGGTTCTCGTTGCGACGATTGGCCACATCGAAGGCATCGCCGCCTGCGCTGGAGTAGCCTTCACGGGTTTGGCCTTCACGGGGGTAGTCATCTCTGGCGTAGCCCTGCTGGTTCGGCCATGATAAATTCGTGGCGGGTGGTTGGTTTGCTTGTCCCCCATTGCCCCTGCTGAAGTTGTTGCCATATCCTTCGCGGGACGCGTTGTTGGTGCGAGTTGTGGAGGTAGCTGCCTCGCGGCGCGTTCTCCGATTCGCATCAGCAGAGCCTGCCTGGTTACGATTCGCGCCAGAAGTCTCAGCGTAGTTGGGCGGAGGTGCCAGGGTCTGAGGAGTCCGTTGCTGAGGTTCCCGTTGCCGGTGTTGGTCGAGCGGAGGCTGGATAGGCTGGTCAATGCGCTGGCGCGAGTTCGCTTGAACGTCCGGCGGCAAGATCGTTGCTGCGGACTTGCCCTCTCGATTGAGCACCGATTGTTCCGGCAAGAGCGAACGACCAAACTTGTCTGCAGCCTCGCGCGTTCGCTGACCAACAGATTCAGCAGCTTCGCGGAGCTTTTGACCTTGGAGGTCGGCGACTTGTTCAACACGCTCAACACCCTGACGCACTCCTTGCTGAAAGCCGCGCTGGAGGCGATTGGCTGAGTCGTCAAGCGCATTGCGGACAGCCTGCCCAGCAACACTTCCATCGCCGAAGAGTTGGCTGCCCGTGGGAGGTAGAATTTGATCCTTCACACCGGCAGCCAAATTGCGCGCTTCTGCAGCGCCTTGTTGAAGTGCACGGCCAAAGGGGTTGGCTGCTGCCGCGCCTTGGTCTTCGGGAGTTAGAATAGCACTTTTGGCAGCGTCGCCGTAGCGGCTGCCACTAGGTTGCACGGGTGGCACCCGGTGCTGTGTTTCTATCAGCCCGTCGCGCGACAGCGTCTTTGGCCACGGTTTGAAATTCGTGACCAATTTTTGGCGCGGCAGATCGTCGGAGCCAACGACAATGCGAACACGGCCAATCGGGCCAATGCCGTCGGGAATGTCGCTGACGATCGGAATAGACTGCCCTTCCTTCAGTGTTGCTGCGAGTTCGGGTTCAATCTGAACGAGATATTCCAATCGGGGGCTGCCATCGGGCATTGGCTGCCAACCAAACATGACACTCATGCTGGAGACAAGCACCAGCTTTATCGTCGAAAAAAGAATCGCGGCTGATTCCATCGTTGAGTCCTTTCACATTGCAATGGAGTGCCGGCTTGCGGGGCCGGCGAGCAACTTTCCGAAGCCCCTCGTCCAAGTGACAGGGCTCCCAAGTCGTGGGTCCAGTTGCAATCAGTCTAATCCAATCCCGCGAACTGGCCTAGAGAAGATGCTGGCAGTCCAAGACGGCAAGTGCTAGCAGCCATAGCAGGCGCGTCCAGCCAGATTGCCCCTCTCTCGCGGATCACTTTTTCTTCCGCTTGCGCTTCTTCGACGTGGTGGGAAGCGGCGTTGGTGGTTTCGACGTGTCGGATGACAGACTGCCACCGCTCCCGACGTTTGTCGCAAACACCACCGGCTTGCCCGTCGCATCGGACTCTTGCCCGAGGAGTTTCAACTCCTTGTTGAGCATGTTCAACAGAGCCTGCAAGAAGGCGACCAACATAGGCCCAACGAGAATGCCAATCGGCCCGAGCGCTTGAATGCCGCCAATCACGCTGAGCAGCGCGAGCAGCGGGTGTAGGTTCGCTTGTCCGTGAAGCACGAGGGGTTTGATCAGATTGTCGATCATCGAAACGACCAACACGCAGTACACCGCCAACACGATCGCTGCGGTCGTGGCGCCGGAGTAAAACAGGTAAAGACAAACGAAGACCCAAACCGCCGCCGCTCCCACAAACGGCACCATAGCCAGGAAACAAGTCAACACCGTCAAAAAGAAAACATTGTGTACTCCGGCGAAGAAGTACCCGATTCCCGCGAGGATGCCTTGCACAACCGCCGACAACAACACGGCAACGACAACGGACCGGCTGATGTCGCCGAACTTGTCGAGCAGTTCTTGCTCGTAGGTGTCATCCAGGGGCGATAACTTCATCAGCCCCGCGACCATGTTCGGCCCATCGGCAAAAAAATAGTACAGCGTAAGCACCATGATCGCCAAGCCGACGAGCGTGCTTCCCAGGAGCCGCACGCCCCCCAGAGCCAGTGGGGCGGCAACACGTCTCAGATTTTCTTCGACAAACTTCTTGATGTCTTCGGGCTTCCGCGCGGGCAGGTGAAGTTTTTCCGCGATGGCATTCACCTGTGGCAGTAGCTTATCGATGACAACATTCAACGAATTCGCATCGATAATGTATCCAACGAACTCTTCTTGATTTTCTTCAGTGCTGTTAGCCGGCATCACGATGACGGGCTCTTGCGGAGCTGCCTGCTCGGATTCGCTGAATTGGGAGTAAAGCGTCTCCCCTTCAGCGACGGCCCTGAACAACGTCAAGCTGATGGGCAGCAACACAATCACAACAATCAAAAAGGTAGTCAGCGCCGCCGAAAGCCGCACGCGATCGCCGCATTTCTTCGATACCCACAAGTGCAACGGCTTGAAAATCACCACCAACACCGCCGCGAGGAATAGCGGCACGATGAACTGCACCATCACCTGAAAAAACATCGACCCGATCAGAATGATCACGGCGAGCAGAACGATGAACGAAACGACGCGTGGCACGATTCACCTCAGTGCGAGAAAGATAGTTGGCGGCGACCCGTGTGTCGCGTGCAGCTGGGAGCTCACATTGTAGGTGGCAACCGTCATCTCTCAAAGGCAACTTGTTCGCTTGAGAATCCGGATAATTGGACTATTTCAACCAGCTTGCCTGTTCCCATCTTGTTCTGGTTGAAACCGCCCTCTGTGCTATGATGAAGTAAGCTCGTGATGGTTTCTCGAGCAGCTTTTCTCACGGAGCCCAACGCATGATCAGCGTCGTTATTCCCACACTCAACGAGTCGCAGAGTCTCGAACAACTTCACCGCGAACTCGACGAGGTGGCGAAGCATCAGAAATACGATCTACAGATCATATTCGTCGATGACGGTTCCACGGACGGCACATGGAAGCTGATTGAGCAGCTCGCCGCGCAGGACGTGCGTGTGCTCGGCATACGATTCCGACGCAATTTCGGGAAAGCTGCGGCGCTCAGCGCGGGCTTCGATGCTGCAGAAGGCGAGATCATCATCACCATGGACGCCGATCTCCAGGACGACCCCGGCGAGTTCCCTTTGCTGCTTGCCAAACTCGAACAGGGGTTCGATGTCGTAAGTGGCTGGAAGCAGCGTCGATTTGACCCGTGGCACAAGGTGTGGCCATCGCGGGTTTTCAACGCCATGGTCGGAAAACTGACCGGTGTGAATTTGCACGACCATAACTGCGGTTTGAAATGTTATCGTCGCGACGTGATTCACGAAGTGCGACTCTATGGCGAATTGCATCGGTTCGTGCCGGTGTTGGCCGCGTCGCGAGGATTTGAAGTCGGCGAAGTGGTAATCGAGCACCGTCCGCGCAAGCATGGCCATTCCAAATACGGCTGGTCGAGATTGCCCAAGGGGTTTCTCGATTTGCTCACGGTGCAGTTCATCACAAGATTTGGTCAACGCCCACAACATTGGCTCGGCACGGCGGGGATGCTTTCGCTGAGTGCCGGCATGTTTGGCATGTTTTATTTGGCCGTCGTCTGGTGTCTCTCCCGTTTGCCCGGGAGCGACCCCGTGCATCTGCACCAAACGGCTGCGCTGTATTACTCGCTCGTGGCAATTTTGGTCGGCACTCAATTGCTTGCCATCGGATTCGTCGCGGAAATGATCGCTTCGCTCGTGTCTCGTGAGGCGGATTTCTACTCGGTCAAGGAGCACACCTCGCCCGAGAAATTGCAAATTGGTTCTTCGACCACACCGGCTAGCGAAGCCAGCGATACGTCTTCTCCTGAGGCGGAATCTCACGAAGGTGAACTCCCATGAGCGATGCCGAACAGGTCGAGCAAGCGAACTTCGATCCGTCGGCACAACTCCGCTGGAGCATCTACGTACTGCTGATTGCGATTGCTGTGGGGAACATGACCGGACGATTGATGGCCGTGAATGCCGTCAACCGCGCGGACCTGCAGTCGCATCTTATCCGCGAGGACCTGCGGCGCGTTGAGCAAAGGCTCAAAGCCAAGAACTTGCCTGAAGAACAGTACCAACGCGAGTTCGCTGTGGCCAAGGCGAAAGTCGTCGAGCGCCGCCAACTCGAGCGGCCTTTTCTCAGTGCCAACGACCGCAGTCGCTGGTTGGCGATTCGCGCCTTGGTGGAACACGGCACCTACGAAATTGATGAGTTGCTGGATCGCCATGTCTGGAACACGATCGACATGGTCCAACACCGGGGCCGTGATGGCGAGCTGCACCTTTACTCTAGCAAGCCGCCACTCTTGGTCACGCTGCTGGCCGGTGAGTACTGGGTGTTGAACCAATTGACCGGCATGACGCTCGGTTCGCATCCCTACGTGATGGGGCGATTGATGCTGGTAACGATCAATATTTTGCCACTAGCGCTGATGTTTTTCGTGCTTGCTAAACTCGTGGAACGCTTTGGCAACACCGATTGGGGCCGCATCTATGTCGTCGCCGCGGCTTGTTTAGGGACGCTGCTCACAACGTTTGCCGTGGTGCTGAACAACCACACGGTTGCTGCGGTAAGCGTTGCGCTCGCGCTGTATGCATTTGTCCGCATTTGGTTTGATGGCGAATCGCGCACTCGCTACTACGCTGCTGCGGGGCTGTTTGCCGCATTCACCGCTGCTAACGAGTTGCCTGCGCTTGCGCTGCTCGCATTGTTGGGCGTGGCGCTCTGGACCTGCGACCGCGGTGCCTGGCTGCGGGGTTTTTTGCCCGCGGCGCTGTTGGTTGTCGTAGCATTTTTTGTCACGAACTACGCGGCCCATGATTGCCTCACACCGCCCTACATGCACAAGGGTTCGGACGACCCCGAGCAGAATTGGTACCACTACACCTACACGATCGATGGCGTTACCCGTGACAGCTACTGGATGGATCGCCAGGGAATCGATCGCGGCGAACCTTCAAAAACGGTGTACGCTTTTCACGCGCTCCTTGGCCACCACGGCATCTTCTCGCTCACGCCAATATGGCTTCTAAGTCTCGCCGGATTGTTCATAGGATGGAGAACCGGCAACGAGCGACAACACTGGCTGGCTATCGGCATTGGTTTGCTGACCGTGATCTGTTTGGTGTTCTACCTCGGTATGCGTCCAATCGAAGACCGCAACTACGGCGGCACTTGTAGCGGGCTGCGCTGGATGTTTTGGTTCGCACCGCTCTGGCTGATTGCGATGACCCCCGCAGCCGACTGGTGCGCACGAACGAGAAAGCACCAAGCGCTAGCACTGGTGCTACTGATGATCTCGGTGTTCTCAGTCAGTTTCCCCACCTGGAATCCCTGGACCCACCCGTGGATTTACCAGGTGCTGGAATTTGGCGGTGGTTAGCAAGACGCCACGCCAGGCGCTAGCCCAGCCCGGCATTACCATTTTGATAAACGGCGGGTATTGAAGCCTTCAAGCCTCAGACATCCCCCAATTTCCCTACAAACATCGGGCCCAGGGTGAATTTAGAAACTTTGCATCCAAGTGGTACTCTCGTCCGTAACATTAGTAGGTCTCTCGAGACTGTTGTCGATCAGGCTACGCTTTGGCGAATAAATGATGTTCGCTACAGCGCCGCTTACCGAGTCCAACACTTGCTCACCAGCAATTTTGATTTCTTCTGGGAAGGTTTCATTTCATGTTCAAACACAAACTTGCTCTCACACTGGCCGCTCTTCTGCTGAGTCCGGCTGCTGACTTGATGGCGGCCGATCACCTTGATGCGCCAGCGCTGCAGGTTGCCAACGTGGGTGACCGAGACATCAATGACCTCTACGCATTTCAGTCTCCGACGAATCCCGATAACACGGTCTTGATCATGACCGTGAACCCCTTGGCAGGGTCGGCCAATCCCTTCTTCCCAGATGCCATGAGCGGCACCACGTTCGGTACGGATGTGACCTACGAGCTCAATATCGACAACGACAACGATCAGGTAGCAGACGTAACCTACAGCACAACTTTCGGCGCAGCTTCAGGGGGCGTGCAGTCGTTCACGGTTTCTGACGGAAGCTCAACCGTTGCCTCTGGCAACACGGGGGCGATTGCTTCCGCTGGTGGAGTCACTGCCACTGCAGGCTTGTTCGACGACCCGTTCTTCTTCGACTTTGTTGGTTTCTTGAATGGCTTCGACTTCGTCAACGGCGACACGTTTGCCGGTGCCAACGTCAACGCAATCGTCTTGGAAGTCCCCAGCTCAGCAATCAACGGAGCGGATTCCAATGTCGGCGTATGGGCACGCACAGTCGTGGGAGGTACACAAGTTGATCGAGTAGGTCGTCCCGCGATCAGCACTGCCCTGATCGGTTCCGGCAGGAAAGACGATTTTAACAACGGTGATCCCACTACCGACGTTGCCAACTTCGATGCGGAACTGCGCACAGCAATATCTGGCTTGGGCGGTGATCCCGAGTTGGCTGCTATCTTGCTTCCGGACGTGCTCACTTTCGACACTTCCAATCCAGCTGGATTCCTCAATGGGCGGGGGCTTGCTGATGACGTGATCGACGCCGAGCTGACTCTGCTCACGGGCAGTGCAACTACTGTGAGCGACAATGTAGATGGCAACAACCTGCCATTCCGTGATGTCTTCCCGTACCTTGCCGACCCCATTCCCGAGCCATCGTCAATCGCTTTGGCAATCTTCGCTTTGACGGCATTAGGCATGGGCAATCGACGCCGACTTGTTTAAGCTTGGAAGCGCAAGTAACAGTCACACGAACGAATCCTGCAGCGCACAGCGCTGCGGGATTTTTTTCGTGGAGGGCACCCTGATTTTCTTGGGAAGCGTTCTTAACCCCAAAGTCATTTCAGTTAGACTAGTGGCTCAGCACCATCATCATTTCCCGCGACTGAATCGAGCATGAGAAGTCCGAACAAAGAATGCATTTCCAGCGTCGCGTTCGGCTGGCCAAATGCTTGCCGAGCAAACAGTTGCGTTTGGATTTTCCCGTTCGCTATGCTGGGCGGTCTCGCACTGGCCACCGCCGCCGACCCTTATGTTCCCTCCGACAACAATGAAGTCCTGGAAACGCTGCCCGTTTCCTTACTCTCCAGCCAAGATGAATTAGCGCCCCTGCGTCGCCAGCTACGGGCGGAGCCAAGCAACGCGGCACTGGCGACCGAGGTGGCGTCGCGTTACCTGAAGATGGGTGGCCAGGAGGGCGACCCACGCTTCTACGGCTACGCTCGCGCCGCACTGGCCCCATGGTGGGATGCCGACGAAGCGCCTGCGGAGATTCTTCAGCTTCGGGCCAAGCTGAAGGAACGCGACCACCTCTACGACCATGCCCTGGCCGACTTGGATCTCCTCATCAAACAGCAGCCTCAGCACGTGCAGGCCTGGGTAGAGCGAATCAACATACTTCGCGTGCAGGGGAAATACAAAGACGCGCTGCAAGCGATTGAACACATGAGCGATTTTGCCGGCGAGTCACGAACCTTGCTCTGCCGCGTTCCGATTCAGGCGGTCACGGGGCAGGCCAAGGAGGCTTACGACACGGTAACCCAGTTGCTTCCCGTGGCTCGACGAGATTACCCAGACGCAGTGCAGTGGGTTCTGACCATGCAATCGCAAATAGCATGGGCGCTAGGCCTCGACGCGCAGGCCGAACGGCACTTTCAAGAAGGGTTGGACAACAGTCCAGGGGACCAATATCTTTTGCGAGGCTACGCCGATTTCTTGCTCGACCGCAAACGCGATGAAGAAGCGTTTGCCTTGCTACTCGATCACACCAACGACAACGGAATCTTGCTTCGTACGGCCATTGCCGCTCGCCGCTTGGGCAAGCAGAAACTCGTCCAGCGTTTGCAGTCGCAACTTGAAAGCCGCTTTGAGGAAATCCGGCTCCGCGGCAGTGAGCCCCACGGCCGGTTCGAGGCACGCTACCTGCTGGAACTGCAGGACCAACCTCAGCGGGCACTGGAACTCGCCCTGGCTAACTGGCAAAAGCAAAAGGAGCAGCGCGACACGCGTAATGTCTTGGAAGCCGCCGTTGCTGCTCGCGACCCTGCCGCCGCAATATCCGTCGTTCGTTTCTTAAGAGATCATGGGACCGAGGACGAGGTCTTAGAGCGGTTTGCTATGAAACTGGAACAGGAATAATGACTAGCAAGCAATTTCTACTCATCGGCCTGTGCGGGTTGTTGTTGACGGGCGTCTTCAGCAACGATTTGCATGCGCATAAACCTAGTGACAGTTACCTCACGATCACAGCTGGAAGCGACCGATTGTCGGCCGAATGGGATATCGCACTCAAGGACTTGGAGTTTCTAATTGGTCTGGATGCCAACGACAATGGCGAAATCACCTGGGGTGAATTGAAAGCGAAACGCGATGCCATCGCCGCCCACGCATTGAGTCGCCTCCGCATCGCCGCGAATGGCCAGAACTGTCAGCTGGAGTTGGACGACTTGCTCGTCACGCGCCACAGTGATGGCAGCTACGCTGTGCTCGCTCTCAACACAGATGGGCCAGGCAACGTCGACGAACTCAAAGTCCAATACAACCTGTTGTTCGATGCAGACCCAACGCACCGCGGTTTGGTGCTTTACCGCAACGGCCCCGAAGCGAGTACGCATATTCTCAGTCCGGACGAACCCACCTTGGTCCTGCGGACCGGCGAAGTCAGCGTCTGGCATACGTTCACAGACTACGTTCGTGAGGGTGTCTGGCATATTTGGATTGGCTTCGACCACATTCTCTTTCTTGTTTCGCTGTTGCTGCCCGCGGTGCTGGTGCTGCGTGAGAAACAGTGGCAACCCGTCGAAGCATTCCGACCGGCTTGCATGGCCGTGCTGAAGATCGTGACTGTCTTTACCCTCGCCCACTCGATCACGTTGTGGTTGGCGGTCATGGAATACGTCACCCTACCAAGCCAATGGGTGGAAGCGACGATCGCTTTTTCGATTGTGGTCACAGCCCTGCACAATCTTTACCCGTTCCTACACGTACCCGGCTGGGCGATCGCGTTTCTGTTTGGCCTGGTGCACGGCTTCGGTTTCGCCAACGTACTGCTCGACTTGGGCTTGAGCAGTGTCACACTGGCAGTTTCACTGTTGGGATTTAACGTAGGCGTCGAGCTAGGCCAAATCGCCATCGTGCTCGTCTTTCTGCCAGCGGCCTTTCTGCTGCGTGACACTTGGTTTTACAAGTGGGTGATACTCCGCCTGGGCTCGGTTGTGATCGCCTGCATTGCTGTCCTCTGGATGATCGAGCGTATCTTCAACATGGAAATCCTTGGCTTCTAACACGATTTTCTTTCACGGAGCACGTCGCCCTAAGGCGACTCGACGGGTAGCTCGAGTGCGTTCCACGCTGAAGAGGTCGGCGCCACAATATCAACCGCCTCACTAGTCATCGGATGTGTGAAGCCTAGCTGCCGCGCGTGCAGTGCAATACCTCGGTCGCGAACTTCGGGGTGTTGCTGGCCGAACGGCATAACGCTGCCGTACTGCGAATCACCCACAACCGGGTGCCCGCGCGAAGCAGCTTGAATGCGAATTTGGTGGGTGCGACCCGTTTCAAGTTCGATCTCGAGCCAGGTCCCCTCGTCGCTCCGAGAAAGAACACGGTAATGCAACACAGCGTGCTTCGCGGCAGGATGTTCGGCGTCGACCACTTCGGCTTGGGCCATGCCATGTCGCTTGTGTAGATAGTCACGCCAGGTGCCTTCGTCCGGCGACACGTGCCCCTCGACAAAGGCCCAATAGGTCTTGCTGACCGTGCGATCAGCAAACTGCGTGCAGAGTTTTCGCGCAGCGCGCACATGCCGCGCAAACACAATCGCCCCCGTGACAGGGCGATCGATGCGATGCGCGAGACCGAGGTATATTTTAGAGTCGGGCGCTTTGCCTTCCCGTTGTCGATAAAACTCCTTCACCCAAATTTCTAAGCTATCAATTCCCCGCGGCGCTTGCGTAAGCAACCCGGCAGGTTTGTTCACCACCAACACGGGGCCATTGTCGTAGAGTATGTCGAGCATTGGGGCGTCTTGCCTTGGACAATCGTTGTTTGTCAGGAATGGGTAGTCAGTGGTACGTTGCCCGATGTTCCGCCTGATTTGATTCAAAAAAACTGGAGCGCTCCAGCCGCCGTCGCTCCTGGTACAAGGTCGTTTCGCGATCACCTTGCTCTTCGGCTCCGACACAATCCTGCACAAGGTACCTTGTCCAGAACAGCCGGCCGGCATTTCGCACCGGAGCCGCTTCCCAAAGTCCGCCGAGCCTCACACCGAGAGCAACAGCAACTCAACAGAACACGAAGATAGCAAACCGGGTGACGAAATCCACAACTTTTTTTGGCCACCCAAGGTTACTGCTCGCGGATCCACATTGCATTTCATCGTCTGCTTTTTGTCCAGAGATTGTGGGACCGAGTCCGATCAGATCTGTGGCTTCGCAATTTGGCGACAATACGTGTGGAAGTGTTGCTCTCAAACAGCATCGCGTACCTGTCCCAAAGTCCAAAACAGCACAATTACCCGATACCCCAAAAAGCTTAGCGGCCATCCTTTGTATCCACCTACAAAATCCCGGTAAGCGTTGCGTTCATCGTTGTGAAACTCATGGCATCGTGGTGGGTAGACTACACATCGCAGGGCAGGTTACTTCCTTTGCCACCGCGCACAAAAAATCCCTCGCCGGACTTGCACCCGGCGAAGGATCGTTCTCATCTCCAAAATCAACTACGCCTAGCGGCGGCGTGATAAGATGCCGCACAGCGAGCAACTGAGAGCGAGGATTAGTGAACTCGGCTCGGGAACCAGTGGGGCCACATCGGCGAAGGTCATACCGATGCGGATTTCGTCGGCGACGAAAGCGCCGTTTTGGCCGCCAAGGCGGATTTCGTCGATCGCACGATTGTCGTTCACATCCTCATTGAGCGCGTAAGCGGCGATGTCTGGTACCGCGGGAGGCGCCGCGCCCAGCGTGGGGTTGATGTACAAATCAGCGGTGTCGTCATTGGCGTTCGGGCCAATCGTCAGCTTCACCACCAGGAACGTGTCTTGCGTGGCATCGCTACCGGTGGCCGCCACGCCACCCGCTGCGCCCTGGTCGAATCCCCACTCGGTTCCGCCTTGCCCACCGAGTTTACCGATGTAGAGAATCTCGGGACCGAAGAACTTCACCAGCGACAGACCTCCGAAGAATGCATCGGCTTCGGCACGCGCGAGAAAGCTCAACCAATGGACGCCCTCTCCAAGGTTGTCTTCGCCAACTTCACCGTTGCTGCCATCGTTGTCCTGATCCATCGTGTAGAAGGCGAGATTGAAGTCTGCCGGATGCGTGCTAGCGCTGTCACCCGCGACGACCAAGCCCGCAGGAGCTGGAAGATTTCCTGCCACAGCAACGGCTCCATTGCCGCCGTCAGACCAAGTGTTAGCCCCAAAACCAAGGTCCGATCCGCCTGAACCGTTCAGTGGATTGCCAACCGTGTAACCTTCATCAAACGGCACGTAGTGTGTGAGCGCAGCACTCGCCGGCAACACGAGTTGTCCTACGAGAACAAGTGCGAGTGCGCCCGATAGGACGGGACGCAAAGTAGTAACAATGCGAGACATTAGCTTCCTCCCTCAAAAAAGTTGATCAATGACTTTGGAACAGAAAAATTAGGTCAAACCAAATTAACTCGTCGGTTGCGCCGGGCTACAGCTATTAAGCCAAGAGCGATGGACAGCACCGCCGTGGACGGTTCGGGCACGGCCGTGATCGCAGATACGATCAAGCTAGGTGTCACATCGGCAAAGGTGGCGCCGATGCGAATTTCGTCGGCGTAGAACGCGCCGTTTTGGCTACCGAGGCGAATCTCGTCGATGGACCGCTTTTGATCGTCTGGGACTGACGTGTCTGGATCTTCGTTGAATGGCACCACCAAGCCACCGGTAGGCGTGCCGGCAGTGATGTCGGGATTTACGAAGAGTTCAATGGTGTCGTCATTAGCGTCCGGGCCAATGGTGAGTTTCGCCACCAAGAAGCTGTCGACCGAGGCGTCCGACCCCTCGACAACACGTTGCCCCGTGCCGTCCTGGGGATCGATGCCCCAGGCGGTAGTGTCTTGGCGGCCAAAGTCGCTTTGCCATTGGGCCAGCACAGCGGGGTCTGCGGCACTGTCGCGTTGGATAATCTGGAGGTCGGCGCCGTCAACGTCGCCATCGTTGTCGCGGTCGCTGGGCGTTGCGGCGACTTTGCCGATGTAGAGAATTTCGGGGCCGAAGAATTTTTTGAGTGATAGGCCTGCGAAGAATGCGCCCTTATCGGCCCGCGCGAGGAAGCTAATCCAATGTTCGCCTGCGCCCAGATTGTCTTCGCCGGTCTCTCCGTTCGCGCCGTCTTCGTCTTGGTCGAACGTGTAGAAGGCCAGGTTGAAATCGGTTTCAGCCGTGCGGGCGCTATCGCCCGAGACTTCGAGACCGATAGCCTGGGAGGGCAAGGAAAGGTTGCCGGCCACAACTTGCGAACCGGTGCCCGGCGCTGCTCCGTCGAACCACGTGTTGAATCCGAAACCGGGGTCGCCGCTGCCTTGTAAGTGAAGATCGCCAGGGCCGAAGTAACCGCCCGCGCTATCGAACGCCACGTAGTGGGTGAGCTGCGCAAACGCTTGGCCCGAAGAGAAATTGAAAGTGCCTGCCAAGGAGACAATGCATAAGAGTAGCGTTAACTGTTTTCCGTGATTCATGAGTCCCGCCTTGTTCGATTAGAGTGGACGTCAGGGTCGGTGCGATCGCTGCGATTCTGACTGTGGGGAAAAATTTCATTTACGACGAACCCGTGGGCACGAACACGTCGAAGCGCGAAGGATACCCAGGGGGAATAGCAGCTCATTTTAGCGTCACAACCTCTTCCTATCCAGCGTTTTGCGGCTTTCCAACTTCTGCTAGCTCAGGAACTTAGCTTGGCAAAGCCCGATTGTTGAAACCTCGAAGAATGGCCTGCAAATCTGTTACACAGTCCCCGTGTTTCTACGCAATGGCGAGGGGAGGAAGAGACAAGATTTTATGCATGCTGGCTTCTCCAGCGCGAAGCGCTCGGGCCAACGAAGAGATAACGAACAGATGCCGTGAGCGCAAGCCCGTTTTCGTACCAAGCAAAGATGGCACTTTTGACACGGGTCGCAGCAGCGCTCAGGGGTCGGGTTCTGCCCAGTGGATGCGTGCCACGTAGACGCTGCCGTCGCTGTCGCGGGGCCGGTCGTTGTACGAATACATCACCTCGGCGACGGTGACCCAAGTTTCTTGGTCCGAGACGCGCGTGATGCCAAAGTTACCAAGCCGGGCACCTCGTTCGGGCACCAGGATCTGTTCCGTCTCGCGGAGAACGCAGAGGCGATTCGGGTCGACTTGGGCCATGAAGAGCGGGGCGCGATTGCGAAACACGTGGTCGTTGTTTGCTCCGCGCCGAGTGTAGACCAAGAACAAGCCGTCTCGGTGCGTCACCCAGTGCTGTTGAGTGTTGTAGTTGCCAAGTTCCTGGCCGTCGTCGAACAACCAAGGCCTGTAGGGTTCGAATCGCATGCCATCTTCACCGCGAGTCACATAGCCCTGTTTGTCATTGCGAATTGTCAAGAAATACTGGCCGTCGAAGCGGGTCAGCGACGGCTCATGCAAACCGCGAGTCGCATCATCAACATTGAGAACATCGCCATGGTCTTGGTATTCGAGTACTTGGCCATCAAAGGCGCAGCGGGTGATAGTGACTTGTGAGTTTTTATTCGGTGGGCGAAAGTAGATTGGCAGCAGGATGGTCCCGTCCGCCAAGTCGTAACGCTGCGTGCAACCGGCTCCCGCATCGACGAACTCAGGCCCCGGCGGCATCGCCATTTTTTTTACTTCCCCCCAACGGCCTGTGTCGCCATCGTAAGTCGCATACGCTGTATCCCGGGGCCGAGGCTGTTTCACTTCCCACTCAGGCGTGTAGACAACCGTGTGCCCGGTACCAAGAAGAGTCTTCGAGCCAGCATGCCACATCGGCCAAAAGTCGCTGACCGCGACGGGGCATTGCTCGCCGTTGTTCATCTCGGTCCAGGGAGCAAGCGTTTCCTGCGGCTGAGGTTCCGTCCACTGAGCGCCAAGGTTGTCGGTCTCTTGACTATGCAATGCGCGGAATATGTCACTGCCCACCAAATCGATGGTGTTCATCGTCATCACAACACGTGGCGCGCCGTCGGCCCCTCGATTTGGAACAATGCCAGCCCGCGGGTGACACCAACACTTGGTGTCGTCGTAGAGCCGCGTGGACACGTCACGCGACAGTCGAAATCCTGGTTGTGGCAGCGCTGGTTGGGAGAACACTGGGCCATCAGCCGCTTCTTTCGCGCGCAGGGCCGAAGGAGTTATCTGCAGCCAGGAAAAACCTGCAATTAATCCAGACCCAAGAAAGTCACGTCGTTTCATGGTCGCTTGCCCTCGTGAAAGACTATCAAATCGGTAGCTGAAGTGTACGAACGCAACACCTGACCCGCAACACGCTCAACATTGCAATTCAGAACAAGTGGTACCAATGTTAGTGGGCACAGTTTGCCGTCCGAAAAGCTTGCTCCGATGTCTGCTTATCGATACCGATCCAGCGCACGGTCCACCAACCGGGGCAGAGCGCGGTTGAGCAAGACAAGTGCCCGGCCGCGCCAATTGGGGAATATTTCGCGACGCCGGCGCTCAATAGCGCGGACAACCTGGGCTGCGACAGCCTCGGGAGGAATTCCCCGCTGCTTCACCCAAGGAAGTTTCTCGCCCTGGGCAACCAAGTGCTCGAAAAATTCGGTGTCCGTGGTGCCGGGACTCACCAACAGCAATTCGATGTCATCGCAAGCCAGCTCAGGGCGAAGCGATTCGCTCCAACCGCGCAGGGCGAACTTGCTGGCGCAGTACTCGTTGTTGAAGGGCACGCCGCGATGGCCAAGAATGGAGCCCATGTTCACGAGCAGCGCATCTTCTCCGGCGGCGAGCAGCGGGTGCATACGTCGTGTCAGCTCAGCGGCGGCGAAGAAGTTGACTTCCATAACCTGCCGAAGGACTTCTGAAGAGCTATCCGCGAAGCGACCGTGCGCGCTCACGCCGGCGTTGTTGATTAGAATGTCGAGTCCCTGCCACTGGCCGTGAATCTTCGCAGCCGTTTGCTCCCGAACGGACGCGACCGTGACATCACCAACCACGTACTCCACGCTCGCCGCTCCCAGTTTGGTGAGCTGCTCCGCGAGTTCTGCAAGTGGTGCTTCCCGACGCGCGAGTAACAGGAGTTTCACGCCATGCGGCGCGAGTGCCAAGGCCAGCGAGCGGCCGATGCCGCTGGAGGCACCCGTAAGCAGAATGCGGCGGTCTTGAAGCTTGCGGCGACCCATCGCGATGGTCAGGCGACCTCTTCGATGCTACCGTCGAATCGGCCATGGGGATGCTCATGCGTAGGCGATCCATTCGATTCGTACGGGCTTACGTGCACATCGTCGTCTTCGCGGAGTTGACCCAAATGCTGCTGCGAGATGCGGCAATGCACGGTCATGCGATTCTCTGCGTAGGTCTTGCTGAGCACTTCGCCGTACTTCGCCAGATACGCCAATAGCCGACCGTTGCTCACGGACATGTCGATTTTTACGTCCAGAAAATCGCGGCTCATCGCGCGGCTTACGCGCTGGGCGAAGTTCGACAAACCTTGCCCCGACTTGGCGCTAATCTCAACGGCATGCGGATAGCGATTGCGGAGCGATTCCAAATGCACCGAGTCTTCCACACGATCGACCTTGTTCAAGACGAGCAAAATGTCTTTCTCGTCGATGCCTAGTTCGTGGAGCACCTCGCTCACCGCGGCGATTTGGTCGAGTGCGGCGGGGTTGCTCGCATCGGCGACGTGAATCAGTAGGTCAGCCTGGCGGGCTTCTTCGAGGGTCGCCTTGAAACTAGCGATGAGGCTATGCGGCAAATTTCGAATGAAACCGACCGTGTCGCTCAGCAGCACGGGTCCCCAACCGGGCAGATGCCAACGCCTGGTGCGCGTGTCGAGCGTGGCAAACAACTTGTCCTCGGCCAGTACCTTGGCCTCGGTCAGCGCGTTCATGAGCGTACTCTTGCCAGCGTTGGTGTAGCCAACCAGCGAGACTGTCATGCGATCGCTGCGGGCGGCGACTTCGCGCTCTTTGCGTTTTTCGATCCGCTTGAGATCGTTACGCAAATCGCTGATGCGCTTTTCGACAAGTCGGCGGTCGGTTTCGAGCTGTTTTTCGCCCGGACCGCGCATGCCGACACCCATTTTCATACGGGACAAGTGAGTCCACATGCGCTTCAGCCGAGGCAGCGAGTACTCGAGCTGCGCAAGCTCCACCGCCAAACGGGCTTCATGGGTTTGGGCGCGCGTGGAGAAAATGTCGAGGATTACCTCGGTGCGGTCCAGGACCTTGACGCCGAGAGTTTGTTCGAGATTGCGGATCTGCGCGGGCGAAAGATCGTTGTCGAAGACGACAATGTCGGCCTCCGAGGCCTCGACCAAGAGCTGTAGCTGTTCGACCTTGCCCTGGCCGATGTACGTGGTCTTGTCAGGCGACTGCCGGTTTTGTGTCAGCCGAGCTACGACTTCCGCGCCGGCAGTTTCGACCAAGCCAGCGAGCTCATCTAACGGCTCGCCATGAAAATCGTGCTCAGGCAGATGCACGCCCACCAATACGGCGGACTCGCTCTCCATGCCTGATGTGCGGTCTGTGGATGTCACTGGTGGGTGGCTGCTCCTCGGGTGTGGCGGGGGACTGAACCAACGACGCCCCAGGGCGGCGAGAGGTTCGCGACGGTTCCCTCAATTATACCTTACCCCGAGAATTCCAGCCAGCAGTACCTGGTTTTCGGCGGTGCGAAGCCGTGGGGCTGCTACCCCACGGCTCCCGCCGAGGTCCTTCGTATTGCTTACCAGATGTATTCCATACCGGCGTGGAAGCCGTGGTAGAACACGTGGCCCTGGGTTCCCAATGCGGGAGCGCCGTTGACCAGGTCGTTGAAGATGTCGGTGTTCACATTTCCCTGCGCGGTCACAACACTGTTAAGATACAGAAACTCGTAGCCGCCCTTGAGTGACCAACTCGGCAGGATGTCTGCCACAAATGAAACCCGGCTCTCACCAATGAACGCGATCTGGTTGCCCTCAGCGTCTGGCTGGGGGTTGATGACATTGGCATTGATGTTGGCTATGGAGGTATCGAACTTGTAGCGATTGTTGTAGACACCACCCTTGGCACTAGCACCAACCCGCAGTCCTTGTCGCAAGCAAATCCAACCATCGCCGCCGAATTGGAAACCGACCAAGTCGTTTTGAGTGAACGTTCCCAACACGCCATTCGCACTGGGCGTGATGGCCGAGAAGATCAAATCCTCGGTCATCCTTGTATAGCGAAAGCCCACCAGGTAAGTACCAGAGATTCGTGTGTTGTCTCCGAGCCAGTATCGACGGTAGTTGAACTCTGTCGACTGCAAATCGGATTCGTATTTCAGGGTATACTGTGACGCTTCGTCGAGCCCTGGAATACCTTGGATTCCGTCGCCACCATCTTGGTCAATAAACCCATAGTTGGAAAAGATGGAGAAGAGTTGATCGGGCAGAGCGGGATCTTGGTTGACCGATTGCTCGAACCCCAAGTCATACAACCCCGTGTATTCCGCTTCGAGGACCGATAGCGCGCCCAGGTCAACACGAGCGGCGATGCGAAAGCCAGGGTCGAGTTCATCGCCTGAATTGGCGACATTCAACACAGGATTGTTCGTCTGGCCAGGAGCGTTGCCCACACCAATCGACCCAAGCGCCGGTAGGCCTTCGCCCACGAGGTCGTCTTGTTGTAGGAAGACCGTTTCGAAGAAAACGTCGAAGTAATGCGGACCACATTGGTCTTCGCCATAGCCACCGAAGTTGACAGCCATGGGGTCGCCATAGCCACCTTCCCCCATGCCGCCGGGGCAAGTTTCACAGTATCCGCCACCACCATAACCGCCCTCCGCAGGACCGCAGCCTTGGCAGTAGCTGGCAGGAATCACAATGGGATTGCCGCTGGCGTCCATGAACTGGCCACCTCGGGCAGCCGTTGCTCCGCCGGCGAGCGGCGAAGCGGGGAAGGGCGGCAACTTGCCGGCTCCTTCGTTGACCCCCATGCCCATGTGAGCGAAACGGGGCGTTTGATAGCCAGCGTTCTGGGCATACGTGGAATTCGTTGGGATCGCGATACTCACGATCGCCACCATGGCCCAGCGCGCGAAACTGCGTGTGTTGAATTTCATCTCCTGCTTCCCCCTGATTCGATCGTGCCGGGCTGAGTCACCCAGGATCGACGGTTGCAAACGGTTTAGTCAGCTCCCTCGCGTTGCCGTCCGAGACTTCGCGGATGCCCAATCGTGTGTCGAAAACACGCATCCTCAGCGAAGCCCACAACATGGCAACGTGGAACTCTTATCGGACCGGATTGTCCCGAACAACCAGACTTTTCGCGCCAAACCGGAACATTTCCAAAATCGCGCCAACCGACATCCAGGTCAGAATCGACACAACAACCCCTCTGCAGATGGGTTTCCTGGGGTTGGAATGGGAAAATAGACGAACTATCCGAACCGCCGGGTGGCCCGATTGCGTTACCAACGCGCTGGCCCGACATTTGATCGTTTTGCGAAGAATGGGGCTGATTGAGTGGGGGATTAGCGTGACTTGAGCGACTCTCTTCTACCGGCTTCTGTCCAGGCGCGTGTGATTTGCATGACAAAACGGCCCATAGGGAGGCGGTACCATCCAAGTCATGGCTGTACAGAATTTGACGGAAAATTTGCTGGGAACTACTATGAATGTTCTAGCTGTCTACTTTTCGACGGACTGTGTTGAAATCCACAGCGAGTTGCATTTGCCCGAAGTCGCGGGGAATTTACACACCTCAGGAGAGGTGCGTTACTAGTCAAGAAACATGACCGCTAGCATTAGTGCTGATTACGGAACAAATCAGTACCAAACTATCTTCAACTGAGGACAGAGAACGTGAGCTATTTCTTTCAAAACAATAATCCCGCGCGAAGCCTCAATAGTTCGGGCCGCCGTGGCCGCCGACGTCCCACTGGCGTGAGCCGCCGTCAGAAGCGCCGCCATCTCAAGTTCGAGACACTCGAAGACCGCCGGGTGATGTCCGCCACTCCCGCCACTGCCGGGTTGGAGTTCACCGACAGCCAAGTGCGCGAGCTGCTGCTGGACGAGCGCACGTTGAACGAGTGGGCCGACGCCGCGGACTTGTCGCAGTATTCCGACGCGCAACTAGCCAACACCACCGAATGGGTGATCCTCGCCGCCGAGGGTGTTTCTGCCGGTGAACTTGCCGCCGCAACCGGAGTGGTTCTCGCAGGTGAAACGGGCGTTGTTCCTTGGTCCTACATTGCCGAGAACCGCTGCGACGACAGCCAGCACCTGGTCGACGCGCTTTCCAATACCGAGCTTGTGGATTACTACTACCCACTCGTGCCGTTCGAGTTGGAATCACTCGCCACGACGAACGATGAATTTCTCACCAACCAATGGCACCTCATCAATTTTGGACAAGACACAGGGAATCCCGACTTCCAACCGTACTTCGGCCTCGTCGGTGAGGATATCAACATCGAAGGCGCTTGGGACAGGGTTACTGGCGAGGGCGTGGTAATCGGCATCGTTGACAGCGGCGTCCATGTAACAGGCGACAATGTTCACCCCGACCTCCGAGACAATCTTCGCCCTGACTTAGCGATCAACTTAGCCGGCGGAGGTAGCAACTCGGCCCCGACTGGCAACGACGCGCATGGCACTGCTGTTGCAGGACTAGCAGCAGGTGTCGGGAACAACAGCATTGGCATTACTGGAGTCGCCTACGAAGCCGACATCGCGCCTATCCGTTTGTTCAGCGACGACCCATTCGCGCCGCTCGGAGTCAATGACTCGACAATTTCGTCTGCATTTCTTTACGAGTCGCAAACAATCGGAGTGTACAACCACAGCTGGGGGACTCCCCCCCCACTGGCCGACGATGGGGAACTTCTCAATCCACGTACCATCATCGAGCTGGGTCCACTCTCGACGACCGCGCTGCGGAACTCCGTGTTTTTCGGACGCAAGGTGAATCCCACGGATGTCAATGGCTTGGGCGCCATTCACGTTTTTGCCGCGGGAAACTCACGGGGGATTTTCGATGGTGGCAATTATAGCGAGTTGGTGAACTCTCGCTACACGATTGGTGTCACTGCGGTTTCCGAGCTGGGCGGCTCTACCAATTATGCTGAATCTGGAGCAGCTGCCTTGGTCGCCGCACCAAGTGGAACCAATCCACTAGAAATCGTTCGCGACGAGCAGTTAGGCAGTGGTATCTTCACGACCGACTTATTAGGCGACGCGGGCTTCAATGAATCCCCAGGACTGTTTGGCATCGAAACTGATGCTGATTATCAGCCCAACACAGACTACAGCTCGCGATTCAATGGCACGTCGGCTTCGGCACCCATCGTCTCGGGAGTGATCGCGTTGATGCTCGAAGCGAATCCAAATCTCACGTACCGAGACGTGCAGCACATTCTCGTGCGTTCCTCTCGTCAAAACGCTCCGAATGACGAGTCATGGATTACCAACAATCAACAGGAGTTTAACGATCCGCTGGCGTTCGACTCGGATGGTGCGTTTCTTCCTAATGCTCAGGACACGATCTTTGACGGTGATTGGCCAGTCGGTCAGCCCGAGCAGCCCTCCATGCCGCCGGCTACTAACACCCAAGTTTACTATGCTCAGCCCACTCGTCCCGCCCTCTTCACCAACGGTTCGGGCTTCACAGTGAGTCAAATTACCGGCAGAACCGACAACGGCTTTGCTCACGGTGTTGTTGATGCAACTCTGGCAGTAGAAATGGCCAGCAACTGGGTGACTCTCGGTGGCCAAACTAGCGAGTTCACTTGGGGTACTGGCCAAGTCATTGCCGGCCAAGTCAACGCTGCCGCAGTTAGTAGCGAAGAGACTGGCGAGTTTCGCATTCCAGGAAGTGTCGTCGGCGATGGAAATCCTGATGAGCCCAATGCTTTTATCGATTTCTTCGATGAGTTTGGCGAAGAAGACGACCCCGCTGTCCCTGATCTCATGGCTGAGGAGCCAGAAGATCCCGATGGACCATTTTCAGGCGACGATCCACCCGTGAACACGCGTGGGTTTGACATCGGGCTTACTCCTCCGTCGATGTCCGTCGAATGGGTCGAGGTGGAGCTCGATCTCACTGCCGATGATGCTAACGATTACGATTTCCTGCGCGTTTTCTTGGTCTCGCCTGACGGCACGCAATCGGAGTTGAAAAACTTTCACAAGAATGACGTAGATCATCCCATCTTCCACGATATTTTCGAACGCGGAACTCATGAAGATCCTCTGGGCAACATCACCAATGACGACGTTAATTTAAATTCGGTCTTTACGACCAACCGGCACTGGGGGGAACGAACCGAACCGAAAGCACGACTCAACACAGATGGTACCGACGTTCGGGGGCATTTATTCATCAGCAGCAATCCAGCTGATTTACAAACGAATAAAATAAGTGATAACAACCCGCGTCCCTTAGGTCCCCAGATTGTCGATGGATGGAAATTAGTATTCGAGAACTTTGGCGACTCGGCGATCAACATCAATAGCTACGAGGTCGCTTTCCACGGCGTCAATACCGCAGGCACGGGACGCATCCAAGGCGCTGTCGGTGTCGATGATGATTCGAACGGATTCTTTTCTGATCCCGATGCACTGGCGGACAATTTCAATCGGTACACTGAAACAAACATGCTCGATGCTCTGGTGGATTCCGACTTTGTGGTCCCTCAATCTCACCCTCTAGCTGGTCTCTTAAATGCCCAGAGTAGTTTTCCTTTGAGTACTGACAATCCCGCTTATGCCATCGTTGCCAGTCTCGATCCTTACATCCACCGCGACCCCTTGGGATCAGCCCAAGAGTCTTGGGCCGCTGGGACGATTGTCTATGCCGACCTGAACACAAACGGACAGCGTGACCTCACCGACCCCAGTTACCAGATCGGTCACGATGGAAACTATTTCTTCGACCTGCTGCCTGGAACCTACGATATCCGCATCGATCCCAATTCGCTCGATGCGGCGGGTTTGTTGAACCAGGCGAATCTCGATCGCGTGAACGCTGGTCCGCTGGCGGTTGCTACGATTACCGACCCTGGCGAGCGGGTCTCGGGATCCAACGTCGTGAACCCCTTGGATGGATCTAGCTCATACTTTGGTTTGACCTCCATCCCAGAGCTCAACATTGTGCTCAACCCCAACGCCATTCCAGAAAACATTGTCAACGTCAGCGGCTTCGTCTACGCGGATCTAAATGGTAACGATGTGAAGGACGGCGATGATGCGCCAATTAGCGGCGCGGATGTGTTCATCGACTCCAACCAAGATGGTATCTACACCCCTGGTTTCGACATACTTACCAGCACAGCAGGCGACGGCAGCTATGCGTTTGTGGATCAATCCATTGCGCCCGGATTTTATTCCGTGGTTGTACTCCAGGGCTCCACGGGTAGCTTCGGTATTCCCGTCAATCCCGCAGAAGGGGAGGAAGCGTTCTTCTTCGCACCCGAGTTGCAGAGGGAAAATCTCAACTTTGGTTTTGAGTTGGACGGCGCTGCTGAGACCGGCGTGATCACGGGTGTGGTGTTTGAGGACGTGAACAACAACGGGCAGCGAGGTGAGTTCGAGCCAGGCCTCGCAGGCATCGCGACCGTCTATCTTGACCTGAATGGCAACAACATGCTTGACGCTGTCGAGCCCTCGGTAATACCTACAGAAACCGGAACATTTACTTTTAATGACATGCTTCCGGGTTCTTATTCGGTTCGAATCGAATTCGACCAAGTTCAATACGAGCAAACCACCCCAGCCGGGCTGCTCAACCCCGATGGTTCGCGAGTAAACGAGGACAACTTCGAGAGCCGGATTACATTTGGAGCGGGCGGCGGCGTTAATGGCGTTAATTTCGGCTTGCACAACCGCGCGATCGCAGACTTCGGTGACTTGCCTAGTCAGTTTTATCCTACAACTCTCTCACAAAATGGAGCACGCCATGAGGTTTCCGGCGATTTGTTCCTGGGGAGTCAGGTCGACGCCGAGCTAGACGCGCCCGCAACGTCAAATGGATTTGGAGATGATACCTTGGGGATCGACGACGAGGACGGTGTCGTCTTTTCCACGCTCTTCGACAACTCGGACACTATCACCGCGACCGTCACCGCCAACACCAACGGCGGATTCCTCCAGGCTTGGTTCGACTTCAACGAGGATCATATCTTTGAGGCATCAGAATTGGTGATCCCTGAAGTCTTGCTCAACCAGGGAGACACTCAGTTCGTGATTCCAGTGCCGGCCAATCTGACCAACGGCACCGTCTTTGCCCGGTTCCGCTACGGTGAGCAAGGCATTGCCAGCTTTGTCGGTCCTGCGCTGCAGGGCGAAGTCGAGGACTATGCGATTCCCGTGGTTTCCACAGCCATTGATCCGGGCGTGACGCCACTGAACCAGAATCCCGACCTCGACGGCGATGGCGACGTGGACGGCAACGACTTCCTCACCTGGATGCGTGGCGTGGGCATGAGCGATCCCACTCACGACTCGGGGGATGCCAACCTCGACGGCGACGTCAACGGCACGGACTTGGCGATGCTCCTGGGCGACCTGGGCCAGACCGTTACCTCGACCAGTTCCGCACCGACGGGCGACTTCGACCAAGATGGCGACCACGACGGTGCCGACCTGCTGCTATGGATGCGTGGTGTGAATACCCCGCTTGCCACCCTGTCTGCCGGCGATGGCAATCACAATGGCACCATCAACGGCGGCGACCTGCAGCTGTGGAAGAACGGATTTGGAGTGGAAAGCGGTGCAGCCGTTGCTGCAGCTCAAGATTCGGGTGGCAGCGAGCATTTGCTAGCCGCTTACAGCACCCCGCAAACGGCCAGCATCTCGACAGGTTTCTCCGGACTGTCGGCAACTCCTCGAATGATCCAACCTTATTTCCCCGAAGAATTGGGAATGGGGGTTGCCGATACGACCGAGACAACCGCAACAGGTCGAGCAGTTGACTCCCGTGGTTTCGCCTCGTTGGCCAGCGAAGTCGAGCGCCTCGCCGACCTCAATCAGCAGGGCGAAAGCCCCACGGCCCGCTTGGAGCGAAGCGTTGACTCGAGTGACAGCGCTAGTTCTGACCTGCGTTACCGCATCGACGCTGCGACAAGCGATCGGGGTGTTGAACAGCTCTACGCCCAACGCAGCGCGGCGGAGGAAGAGTTGCTGGACGACGCCACAGCGGAAGACGCATTGGCGGTCGCCCTTGGCGAACACTTGGACTGGCGACTGTAATCCAAACCAGTCCGATGCACAAGCGAGGTTGCGTGCTGCGTCTTGTCTTGCGCCCTCGCTGGAGCGTCGGGCTAGTTTTTGCGGCTCTCGATCGAGCTGAAACGCTGAAGCCGAGCAGATAATCGAAAAGCCGCGCTTCACCTGGGAAGCGCGGCTTTCCGTTTGCGAGTTGTTGTTAGCTCTCTAACCGACGACTTCAACCCACGACGCGAACGTTCTCGGCACACGGTCCTTTAGGACCCTGGCCTTCTTCGTACTCGACGCGTTGACCCTCTTGGAGGCTGTCGAAGCCGGCCTCCTGCAAGGCGGAGTGATGGAAGAAAATGTCTCCCGCTTCTCCTTCAATAAAACCGTAACCTTTGTCTGTCAGCTTTTTAATCGAACCTTCTGGCATCTGCCAATCTCCATTGCAAATTCTATACTGTTCGACCATCTCTCACCCCTCGCGCGACGGCGACTCTCTTGGACGAGACACGGCCCTTTCATTTGGCGAGCCTATCCGGGAAGCAAATTGCCTCATCGGATCAACTTCACCACCTAGCCTCAGGGTAACGGATTTCCCCAACGGGTCAACTAATTGCCTGGCGAAAAATAGAGCAGTTCGCCAAAAACGAGGCTAGAGGCGGCAATTGGCGATGGCCGTTTCGAGAATCGCCCGAGCACCGAGCTGCTCAAGTTTCTCCATAATGTCGATCACCTCGCCGCGACGAACCATCGCCCTCACACTGTGCCAGTTCGTGTCTTCCAGAGGACTCACAGTGGGAGAATTAAAACCGGGAGTAATTTTCTCCGCTGCGGAAAGTTTGTCCGTCGGGACATTGTACTCCAACAGCGAATAAGCCCGGGCGATCACCACTCCCTCGACTCGGCGCACAATCCGATCGGCCAGTGCCCCGTGAGGAGTCGCCGGGTTTTGCACTAGCACGGTCTCGTAGCTGCCAATCTCGTCGAGGATGCGCAACCGATTCGCCGCCAAAGTGCTGCCAGTTTCCACCAGATCGACGATAGCATCAGCCACTCCCAGCGCGATCATCACCTCCACCGAGCCGGTCAGTTCCACAGTGTGTGCAGACGCCCCGTGCTTGGCGAGGTACGTCTCAGTGACGTGAGGAAAGCTCGTAGCGATGTGTCTACCGGCAAGATCCGTGGGCTGCTGGATTTCGCCCGACTCGGGGACACAGACCGCTAAACGACAGTTCCCAACGCCCAAACTCAAGCGAGTCGTAAGCTCCACACCGCTCTCAGCCACCAAGTCGCCACCGGTGATGCCCAGGTCGATCGCCCCCTCGGCACACAAGACGGGAATGTCGTCGGTGCGGAGGAAGGTGATATCAATGGGCATTTCTTTAACACGCGCGAACAGGCTCCGGTCTTGCCGGCGGAAGCGCAGACCTGCGTCCTTCAACAGTTGTGTAGAAAGTTCGGCCAGCCGACCCTTGCTGGGAACACCGATGCGGAGATTTTGTGACATATTGGAAGGCTACGTTTCGATGGCAGAGCTTGTATTTACCGTTTGCGTGACGCTTTCTCGTCCAACCCCGAGACACCAAATCGGCGGGCGAGTTCGGCTTCGACTTCCGAGAGACGCACGCCCCGTGCCGCGAGAAGCACGAGCGTATGATAGAGCAGGTCGCCTGCTTCGTAGATCGTGTGCTGCCGGCCCTCGTGGCCGGACTCGCCGGAAGCTTCGACCAGCTCGTTAGCCTCTTCCATGATCTTCGCGCCGATTTTTTCCACGCCGCCAGCCAAGAGCTTGGCGGTGTAAGACTTTTCATCAGTAGTTTGTTGCCGCGATAGTATCGTAGCCTCGAGAGCGTCGATTGGTCGGACAGGTTGTTCAGGCATGAGGTACTCGCGGGGTCCGCGCCTTCCCACAGGGCATGCACTGCATCACAATGGGGGTACGTGAACGAATGTGAATCCTTCAGTGTAAACCGCGGTTGGCGGTAGAGCAATTGCAGCCGAGAGATGAGAACCCGTGGAAGATTCATTCACTGCCCTTGACTGTTGGTTTCTTAGCGGCGCGACCGCCGTGGGGAAGACCGAAGTAGGCATTGTTCTAGCGCAGCGACTCGGGGCGGAAATCATCGCACTCGATTCGATGACGATCTACCGAGGCCTGGACATTGGTACCGCCAAACCGACGGCCGAGCAACGGTCCCAGGTGCCGCATCATCTGATCGATATCGTGGATCCCAGTGAGGAGTACAGCATCGAACGCTACCTCGAAGCCACTCGCAACAAGATTTCCGAAATCCGAGGCCGTGGCAACGAGGTGCTCTTTGTGGGGGGGACTCCGCTGTATTTGAAAGCGCTGCTCCGGGGGCTGGACGCCGGCCCCCCGGCCAACTGGGAGATGCGCGAGGAAATCGAAGCCGAGGTCGCAGAGATCGGAAACCAAGCACTTTACGAGCGCCTCGAACAGCTTGATCCCGTGGCAGCCGCACAGATCCATCCTAACGACACCCGGCGATTGATCCGCGCGGTGGAAGTGTTTCGAGCCACCGGCGAACCCATTAGCCACCGCCAATCACACTTCGAGCGCGCCACCGAAGCCGAAGCCTGTCATGTCTTCGTGCTGCAACGCCCCCGCGATGAGCAGTACCAGCGAATCAACCACCGGGTGGATGCAATGGTTGTTGAAGGGCTGGTTGACGAAGTGCGCGGATTACTCGCCGAGGGCCGAAAACTCGGCCGCACCGCGAGTCAGGCTGTTGGGTACCGCGAGGCCATTGAACACTTAGAAGGGGGGACTCAAGCAGCAATGTCTGAGAAAATCAAAGCCCGCACGCGACGGTTTGCGAAACGACAGGGCACGTGGTTCCGCGGCCTGTCGGAGTGTCGGTTCGTAGAGATTGCAGGTGAGATCGACCCAGACAGTACGGCCAAGCAAATCGCGGAACTGTAGTCAAGCGATAGAGCTGAGACATCTACCGATCGCGGCTGGTCACGAACTGAGCGATTTGCAAGAGAGACGTTTTTGCTGGTGTCAGATCCAAGTCCTTCAGTGCTGCAGCGGCAAGCTCTGCATGTTGGTCCGCGACATCCCGGGCATGTTGGAGCGAGCCGCTGTCGACTAACCAATCGAGTAGCCGCTCGCGGTTTTCCTCGTTGGGAGAAAAGATCAACTCGCGGAGTTCCCGCTGTGCTTGGGTAGCGAGCGAATCGCGCAGGTAAATCAGTGGCAGTGTCATTTTTTGATGGCCCAGGTCCGTGCCCAGTGATTTGCCCGTGAGTTGTTCGTCGCCCTCTAAGTCAAGTAAGTCGTCGGTTATTTGAAAGGCAATGCCCAAGTTGCGGCCGTGCACTTCGAAAGATTTCGTGAGTTGGTCACTTGCCAACGCGTAATGGGAGCCGAGCTGACAGCAACACGCACACAGCTCGGCCGTCTTAGCGGTAATGATGTCGAAATACCCCTCACGGGACAGCTCGAAGTCGCCGCTGGCGGCGGTCTGCTTGAGTTCTCCCTCGCAGACAATGTTCGTCGCTCGGCCGATGGCGCGGCAGCCGAAAGTCGTGTCCAGTGTGCTTGCCAAGTAAAAAGCGTGGGTGAACAAATAGTCTCCCAACAAAACACTGGTTTGGTTATCCCAGCGGGCATTGGCAGACTGTTCGTGACGGCGGATCGCGGCCTCGTCGAGTACATCGTCGTGCACGAGCGTTGCCGTGTGAATCATTTCAACGACCGCAGCGAGAACACGGTGTGAATCGTTCACTGCTCCCACAGCCTGTGCGGAGAGCAACAGGAGCGCCGGCCGCAGCCGCTTGCCACCAATTCGAAAACTGTATCGAGCTAGTTCATCGATCGAGGGATCGGCGTGTCGTAACTCGGATTGCAAACGAAGCGAGACCTCAGCCAACTCGTGTTCAATCGGAGCGAACAATCGGGCCAGGACTTCTTGAATCGCCGCTGGCGAACTTTTTGCGGTGCTCATGCTGCTACCCTGAACCCGTCCGTGGTTGCCTTTGGAAGGAACCGCTCTTGCCACCCGATTTTTCTTCCAGTTGGATGTTTTCAATAATCATTCCGCGGTCCACTGCCTTGCACATGTCGTAAATCGTCAGTGCCGCGATGCTGACCGCGGTAAGTGCTTCCATCTCGACACCCGTTTGTGCTGTGACCTGAACCACAGCCTCGATGCGAATGCCATTGTCCTCGTGCGGTTGCAAGTCGAGGTCTACCGACTGAAGTGACAAGGGATGGCAAAGCGGAATCAAATCTGCCGTACGTTTTGCAGCCATGATGCCCGCAAGGCGAGCGACCTCCAAGACATCGCCCTTGGCATGCCCGCGATCGAGAATTAACTTCCGCGTCGACGGAAGCATTCGCACGACGCTGCAGGCTCTAGCGCGGCGGGAGGTGACCGGTTTGTCACCGACATCAACCATTCGGCTGGCACCTTGTTCGTCGAAATGGCTCAGCTCAGACATGTTGTGGCTCAAACCGATAGCGGCGGAAAACTAGCATTGTAAGGAGTTGCCCCCTTGCGTCGAGAGGAGCCGAGATGTGGAGTCCGGGTTCCTGCTACGGAGTGATAACCGCCAATGCTACCGGGGGTTAACCGCAGTGCGGCTCCGCTGCAAACATCGCTTAAAAGCAGCTCATGAGAATGCCGACTCCAAGTAGAACCACAAGCAAGAGCTTCAGCAAAGCGTCTGTGGACATTCCGACCGGAATCTCACGTTCGGTTGCCGAATTCGCGGTGCGCTGCATGTCGCCCAATGCGGCCTGGGCTTTTTGCAAGTCGCTGCGTCGCACGAGTACCTTCACCTCGCCCGGCGCCTCCGCGCGAAACCCCGCAGTAAACTCCCCTGAGGTGGTCGCATCGACACCCTGTGCCGCTAAGGTACTCACAATCATTGCGGCCTCTAGGTCGTTGGGGACAGAGACAAGCGTTTCAGGGATGTTGTCGGGAGAAGACGAAGACATCGAGAACTCCACAGCATGTGTGAGTGGCACTAGATGCATTATACGCACTCAGCCGCCCAAGGCGAACCAGTTGGCCATGACGAAAAAAACCTCGTCGCTGAACTAGCCAGCGACGAGGTTTTCGTTGTATGGGGAGTGGCGACTTGTCCGGGAGAGAACCGGTCGCCAAGCAGTTGACTCGTTCAACAGCCCCTATCGTGACAGTCGTAAGTCGTTGGACACAATTCGCAAGTACTTTCCTGTAAAGCGGGGTGCTTGCTTTACTACCTACGACTCATGCCTTACGCCTGTTAGTTAAACCAACTCCTTTTTCGCACCGATCAGCGTTCGTAGTCGTTCGGCTAGCAGAGCGGAGTCGAACGGTTTCTTGAACGTTTCGTTGATCGTCGAACGATCGAAGCTCGCGGTCGTGCCATCGTCGGGCAGCAGAGCGATCAAGATCGTCTCAGCGAAGTCGCTGCTGCGACGCAGATTTTGGCAAATCTGTAGCGCTTCGACTTGGCCGATTGAGAAATCGACGATAATGCAGTCGGGGTGGAAGCTCTCGGCTTGAATGCCTGCTTCAAAACCGCTGGCCGCCATCGAGGTGCGGAACGATTTCTCGGCGGGCAACTCTCGCTTCAAGTTCTCGATCAACACTTGATCCTGGGCGACGATGAGCACTTTGGCCATCGCTTCGTCTTCCAAATCGCCCAGCGGCATGCCGTGCTCTTTGAGGAACTTGATCAAGTATTCACGGGGAATCCGCCGGTCTTGCGAACCGGGAATTCGATAACCTTTGAGCCGACCCGAGTCAAACCATTTGCTGACTGTGCGGGGAGCTACTTTGCAGATCTTGGCGACCTGACCAGTGGTAAAGACCTTCATCACGGGTACTCCAATTATGTCTTACGTTGACGCTCGTCAAGTTGTGAGTCGTGGGAGACTCGCAACTTGGGCGCCCCTTGTTGTCGTGCTTCAGCCTGGCGTGGGAATCCCTTTAGCCAGTCGGGTCGGGGAGAAGGTATAAGTCGTTAGTCGTTAGTCGTAAGTAAAAACGCTACCGCGACGCGGTTTGTTCTACTTAGGACTTACTACTTACGCCTAACACCTCCTCTGCTGAAGCACTCCTGGGTCGGGGCACTCCGTAATCGCATGTTGGTTTGGCTCAGGTCCTTCTGATCCGCTCCGTCATGTGTAAACTTATCGGCAATGCATGCACTGGAAGATTGGCGAAATTCGTTAGATTGGCGACTTTAGGAACAAGTCGGCTCAATCACTACTTTCGCCACGCCTCGCAGGCCTACAGCAGGTGTTAGTGGTTGGTGGTTTGTCGTTGGTAAAAACTTCCCTTGTGGGGAGGGTTTCACTAGCGACTTGCCACTCGGGCCTAACGCCTACAAAATTCTAGGAGCATGGTTAGAAGGGTCAGTTGATAGTCGTGAGACGTAAGCAAGAACACATTCCCAGTACGCCAGGAACCTTTTTACTTGCGACTTACCACTTATCTCTTAACACCTTGCTTGGCAGGCTCCCCCCTTGGCCGGGCACTCCTTCGCTAGCGGGAGCGACCTCAGTTCAACCCGTCATAAACGAGTTAGCCGCTGTGGTCGTGCTAGGCAGGATCAACCCTTCCGATACTTAGTGTCGATCCAAACGGGCATGCCACTTTAGAAACTTTCGCCTATCAGGCGGAGAAGTCGGGTTGTAGCGGGTGTATGGCGGTACCTTGGCAACGGTTGACGTTGGTAGGGCGCTTCGGCGAAAATCGTTTCAACCATCTATTCAACGGAGCAATCACCATGTCTAACGATAATCGCAAACCCACCACTACCGACGCCGGCATCCCCGTACCCAGCGACGAGCATTCACTCACTGTCGGACCCGATGGCCCCATCCTCTTGCAGGACCACTACCTGATCGAGCAGATGGCGAACTTCAATCGTGAACGTATCCCCGAGCGACAACCTCATGCCAAGGGGAGCGGCGCCTTCGGGCAATTTGAAGTCACGCACGACGTGAGCCAGTACACCCGGGCTGCAGTGTTCCAGAAAGGCACCAAAACCGACACGCTAATCCGCTTCTCCACAGTCGCAGGTGAACGCGGCAGCCCCGACACCTGGCGTGACCCTCGCGGCTTTGCGCTGAAGTTCTATACCAGTGAAGGCAACTACGACATGGTGGGGAACAACACGCCCGTGTTCTTCCTACGTGATCCCCTGAAGTTCCAGCATTTCATCCGCTCGCAGAAACGTCGTGCGGACAATGGCCTACGCGACAATGACATGCAGTGGGATTTCTGGTCACTCTCGCCCGAGTCGGCCCATCAGGTCACGTGGCTCATGGGCGACCGAGGAATTCCCAAGACTTGGCGACACATGAACGGTTATTCCAGCCACACCTA
Source organism: Bythopirellula sp. (assembly GCA_965230685.1). Classification (GTDB taxonomy): domain Bacteria; phylum Planctomycetota; class Planctomycetia; order Pirellulales; family Lacipirellulaceae; genus Bythopirellula. Next base: position 3,418,652 of record CBDDLO010000002.1, on the reverse strand, counting down.
CATGTGGGTCAATGCCGCCGGCGAACGGTTCTGGGTGAAGTACCACTTCAAAACCGACCAGGGCATCGAATTTCTGGAACAGGCCGAAGCCGATCGGCTGGCCGGGACCGACGGCGACTACCACCGCCGAGATCTGTACGACGCCATCGAACGGGGCGACCACCCAAGTTGGACCCTCAAGATGCAAATCATGCCGTTCGACGATGCGGCTGGCTACCGCTTCAACCCGTTCGATCTTACGAAGGTCTGGCCGCATGCAGACTACCCGCTTCAGGAAGTGGGTAAGTTAACGCTCGATCGCAATCCCACCGATTTCCACGCCGAGATCGAGCAAGCGGCTTTTGAGCCAAACAATTTCGTGCCCGGCATCGGCCCCAGCCCAGACAAAATGCTGCTGGGCCGCGTATTCGCCTACGCCGACGCGCATCGACATCGCCTCGGAGTGAACTACAAGCAGATCCCGGTCAACCGACCCAAGTGCGAAGTCAACAGCTACAGCAAAGACGGCCCCATGCGGATCGACAACGTAAGCGATCCCGTTTACGCGCCGAATTCCAAAGGCGGCCCACAAGCCGATGGCGAGCGCTATCCGGAAATGGCAACCTGGCAAGCCGATGGCGACTTTGTCCGTTCGGCATACACACTCCACGCCGAGGACGACGACTGGGGTCAAGCCGGAACGCTGGTGCGTGAGGTGATGGACGACGCAGCCCGCGATCGGTTGGTTTCGAACATCGTCGGTCATCTTCAAGGCGGCGTGAAAGAACCCGTGCTGAGTCGTGCGATCGAATACTGGCGCAACGTCGACCAAGACTTGGGCGACCGCATCGCGAAAGAGATGTAGTGGCGAATCGCTTTGAGATGCCGGGCTTCGATAATTGAGCCCAGCATCTTTCTAAGCACACCGCCTACGCATCGCTCAGGCAGCGTTTGATCTGCCGGACCGCTTGCCGCAAGCGTTCTTCGTTCTCGACCAGCGACATGCGCAGAAACCCTTCGCCTGCCGGGCCGAAACCGCTGCCGGGGCTGACCGCGACGTTCCCCTGCTCCAGCAACATCATCGCGAAATCCATCGTACTCATGCGCGAGCGCCAGGGTTCGGGAATCGGCTGCCAGACGAACATGCCCGCCTTCGGCACATTGGGTTCCCAGCCGATGCGCGAGAGCCCTTCGCAGAGTGCGTCGCGGCGATCTTGATAAATTTGCGCCTGCTCTTCGACCGCGGCTTCGGTGTGACGAAGTGCCATAATCGCGGCGATTTGGATCGCCTGGAACATGCCGTAGTCGTAGTATCCTTTGATCGTTGCTAGCGCGCTGATCATTTTCGCGTTGCCCGCGCAGAAGCCCACTCGCCAGCCGGCCATGTTGTAGCCTTTGCTCATCGTGGTGAACTCGACGCCCACATCAGTGGCCCCCGGCGAAGCCAAGAAACTGGGTGGCTTGTAGCCATCGAACGCCACATCGGCATAGGCAAAGTCGCTGATCACCATCAAGTTGTATTTTTTGGCGATCTTGACGACTTCATCGTAAAACCCCTGCTCGACGACTTCGCTCGAAGGATTATGCGGGTAGCAAACGATGAGCAACTTTGGTTTCGGATAGAGCGTTTCGCAGGTGTAGGCGACATCCGAAAGGAACTTCTTGCTGTCGGTCACAGGTAGCGAAATGACATTACCCGATGCCAGCGCGACCGCATACACATGCACCGGGAAGTACGGTGCGGGAACAATCGCCGTGTCGCCGGCTCCCATCAGGGCTAAGCACATGTGGCTGAAGCCCTCTTTCGATCCCAGACAGGTGATCACTTGGTCGTCGGGATCGACGCGGACACCGTATTTCTTGAAATACTTGGCGGCCACTTCGCGGCGAAGGTTGGCAATCCCGTTCGACTTGCTGTAACGGTGGTTCTTCGGATCGCGGGCCGCTTCGTTAAGTTTTTCAACGACGAGTTCCTGCGGCGGATCGCTCGGGTTGCCCATGCCCAACTCGATCACGTCGTCGCCAGCAACTCGTTTGTCGTAGATCATCTTGTTGATCCGACCAAACAAATACGGTGGCAGCCGCTTCACACGCTGGGCAACTTCGACATGGAATGGTTCTTCAGCGGCAGCGCCGACATCGTGTGGCAAGTTGGTCACAATTCGTGTCCCTCAGCTAATGGGCAGTGGGCTAACCACGCATTGTAACCCAACAACGTTGCGCAGCAACTCAGCCGTCGGCGCTAGCCGCGGGGTTCGCATGGGTATCACGGGCTGTCGCTCGCGGCTCTAGCGACTTCGTCGCTACCGCTGCACGGCTGTTTGGCGGACAGCCGAGTCGTTGCGTACGTTGCCCTTTGCCGGCGGTGCGTGCGACGTTCCGGCAAGATAGTTGTCGACGCGCGACCCTTCGCGGATCGCCTCGAACTTCTCGCTCATGGCCAGTCGCATCTTTTTCTCATAGATGTCTTTGTAAAGATCTTGCTTGACGATCGCCAAGTTGACATCCATCGGCTGCGTGCGACCTTCGGCTCGGAGAACTATAAATTTGTCGCCGACTTGGACAATCCCCGAAAGCTGACCCGGCTGCAGAGCGAAAGCAGCTGCTTCGAGCTGAGGCTGCCCGCCGAAACGCTGCAGCGGTGGCACTTCGCCGCGTAGCGCTTTGCTCGTCGGCTCCACAGAATATTCCGCTGCCAGATCGCCAAAGTATTCAGCCGTCGGATTGCGACGTGCCTTGTCCCAGACCTCTTGAGCCTTGCGCATCGAGGGCAGCACAATGGCTCGGCAACGAACGCGTTCACCGAAGTTGGCCTCGAAGCTTTTCTCCAAATCTTCTTCGGTGACTTGCACTTGTTCCGCAGTTAGTTTTTTGAGCGCGGCCGAGGGCCAGACCGAGTCACGCAAATATTGTTTTTGCGGGATGCCCTGCTGTTCAGTGATCTGGGCAAACCACTGCTCCAAATCTGCATTGCCTTGCTCATCCACGACCCCTGCCAACACCGCGGCGTGGCTGACCTCGGCTTGCAAGTCGGCTTCGCTGACTTCCAGCGATGCCCGCTTGAGCGATTGTTCGAGCAAGGTTTGCGAAATCTCTGTTTCCAACACCTCCTCACCGTGGCGGAGCAGGCACTCTTGCCCCAACTCCTTCATCGTGATTCGATCGCCGTTGACCGTTGCCACTACTCCCGGCATGGTCTCGCGAAGCTGTGGATCGTTGTAAACATTGACTGTGGTGGCCGCACTCTGCAGCTTAGCAAACAGAGTGTTTGCCACTCCACGCAGCTTCTCATCTTTGATTTTCTCGACAATTTGCTGCTCGATCTCGCCCCGCGCAACTTGCCGCGGCGGAATACGATTTTCGCATTTTAGTATCACATGCTGACGGGCTACGGGGATGATCGGCGAGATCTGTCCAGGCTGTAGCTGGAAGGCCACTCGCTCTAGCTGGGGGTCGCCCACATGGCGGCGTATCGGCTGGATCAAACCACCCACGCTTGCGCTATTCACGTCGATCGAGTGCTCAATCGCCACTCGGGCAAAGCTCTCGGGATTGGCGGTCAGCTTGGCGTGCAACTTGTGGGCTAAGTTCTCGTCGTTCACAGCGATCAGACGCGCCCCGATCATTTCGCCGAACTGGCTTTCGAACGCCTTGTCAATTTCTTCCTGGGTGGGTTCCACTTGATCAGCGGCAAGTTTGCGCAGTGCCAACGTTGGCCAAACGATGTCGCGGGCATATTCCTCGGGGGTGATGCCCCGTTCCTTTTCGAGCATTTCAAACCACTGTTCGCGGCCTAGCTTGAAACGCTTCGCCATGCGATCTACTTCGGTGGCGATATCCTGCTGAGTGATTGTGATGTTGCGTGCTTCGCAATGAGAAAGGATCAATCGCTTGTTGACCAAACTCTCCAACACATCCTCACCATGTCGACGCACGCAGGCGCTGATCAGATCGGTTCGGCTAATGTCTTGCCCATTCACTAGCGCCATCACATCGTGTTGAGGATGCTCTTTGCGTGGTAATGGAGCGTTTTCTTTGACAGTCTTTGTCGCACTGGTTGAGCGAGTGGTTTGCCTAGTTTGCGCCTGGGCGGCTTGCTCGCCTTCGACTCCGCGAAACTGTAGCACCAGCGTAAGCACAACGGCCGCGGCAACCATCCAACCGAGTTGGTGTTTCCAAGCCCAATCCGCGATGAGACTTCTCAGCGGGCGCGAATCAACATCCTTGCGTTCTATCTCGTGGCGAGACATGACGGTTTCTCCATAAACCGGGTATCAGATTTGGGTCCACGCGCGACGGGATGCGCGAAGAGAACGGGTATCGGGCCGGGAGTATAGACGGGACCCTCGAACCGGGGCAAGAGAAGTCGGGCGGGTGCTAGCACTTCTGCAGCAAGAGAAAAACCGCTTCACCCCAAGGGTACGACACCTACTGACTCACAACAACTGCCGGCTGAACAATTCGTACTCTCGAAGCACTGAGCTCCATATTCATATCGAGCACTCTAATTTCTCTAGCCAGGTCTGCTAGAAACAGGCGGTCCACCTCCAACTGAAGCTTTGCAATTTCTAGCCCAGAGCCATGACTCTGAGGATTCTTTGGCGGCAGTGCTTGCATGGAAGCATGATACTCCTCAAGGTCGGTCTTGTATTTATCCAAGTGCTCCACGCAGTATTTTCTTAGGATTTCATGATCCTCGAAGTCCTGGATTCTCCGCCGGCCCAGTACTTCTTGCTTATAGGCAGCTATAACTGCATCTAAAATCTTCTTGAGTTGTTTCGTGTCACCTCGATCCGAGAGACGTAGGATGATTAACTCAGAACTCTTCGGCAGTTCAACCTGCAAGGCATTTCTGAGCCAGTGCCATGCATTAGGTTCATGATCTAACACCACTTTGAGACTTGCTATTTCTCGCCTTACCAAAGCAGACTGCAAGACAAACTGCGAGTTCAACAAGCCTGCTTGCGTATTCCTGAACACATCAAACTCTTCGGAATAGTCCTTGATGGACTTCGAAGGGAGAATCTCCTGCTTCAGGAAGTCGACCTGCAAAACAGCTTCAATCACATGGACTTCAACGGCTTGAGCAATGCTTGAGAACTCTGTTGCCAGGACGGCAAAGCTGCCTATCAGAGAAAGGCTGAGCACCTTCTTTGAGTTTCGAACCATGATGACTACCTTCAACTAGTAGAGAGACTTTGAGTGGAGCAATAATAATGCCACCATGGAGCTCATTTTCCCATTCGATCGAAAAGTAATCGAATCTCGCTCAAACAGCCATAGCCCCGAGCCGGTACTACTCGTCCATCACTTCCGCCTCTTTCGCTTTGGCGAGCTCCGTAACTTGGCCCTCGTACTTCTTGGTGAGGTCTTGAATCTCTTTCTTTAGCGAGTCGCGATCGTCTTCGCTCATTTCCTTGTCCTTCTCTGCCTGGTCGGCGTGTTTGTTGCCGTCGCGTCGGACATTGCGGATGGCGACTTTTTGTTCTTCGGCGAGTTCCTTGGTGCGCGCGACCATCGAGCGGCGCACCTCACCGGACAAGGCAGGAATGTTGAGCCGAATCACCTTGCCGTCGTTTTGAGGGGCGAGGCCTAAGTCGCTGGCGATGATGCCTTTTTCGATATCCTTGATCGTTGAAGGATCGAACGGGCGGATCACCAGCTGGGTCGGCTCCGGCGCGCTGACCGAAGCGATCTGCTTGATCGGCGTTGGCGAACCGTAGACATCTACCCGCAGCGTGTCGACCAACCCGGGATTCGCTCGCCCGGTGCGGATGCCGGTGAGATCGTGCTTGAGCTTGGCGATGGCCTTTTCCATCCGCTCTTCAGAGTCGAGAAGAATTTCGTCAGCGTTCATGGTAGGTGGAGGGTGGGTGAGTGAGTGGGTGGGTGAGTGGGTAAGTAAGTTTTTTTATTATAGCCGCGATCTTGTCGATCGCCGGAGCAAGGCATCACTTTACCGTTGCCGCACGGCTCGTCACCGACGTGCCCAAAGTTTCGCCGCGGACGGCGCGTTCGATATTGCCGTCTTCTCGGTAATTGAACACGAGGATTGGCAAGTTGTGTTCCATGCAGTGAGCGATCGCCGTGGAGTCCATGACCCGCAAATCTTGCTCACGAACTTGCTGGAACGACAATTCGCGGTAGAGTTCGGCGTGCGGGTTTTTCTCAGGATCTTCGCTGTAGACTCCGTCGACGCGAGTGGCTTTCATCAGAATATCAGCACCTAGTTCCAGTGCTTTTTGAGCTGCGGCAGTGTCCGTTGTAACGAACGGGGCGCCCGTGCCTCCGGCGAGAATTACGATGCGGCCCTTCTCGAGGTGGCGTTTCGCACGGCGACGGATGTAAGGCTCGGCAACGCCATCCATTTTCACTGTGCTAGTCAGCCGCGTTTCGCAACCCAGCGATTCCAGCGCGTCTTGCAAGGCGAGGCCGTTGATGACCGTCGCGATCATGCCCATGTAGTGGGCAGTGGCTTCCTGGATGCTCGAGTTTCCCGCGGTGAACTGCGCCCCACGCAGGATGTTGCCCCCGCCAATGACGATCGCGATCTGCACGCCTTGCTGCTGCGCGCGATACGTTTGCTTTGCGATGTGCACGACTTCCTCCATGCTAATGCCTCGCTCGCCGGGAGGGGCGAAACTCTCGCCGGAGAGTTTCAGAACGATGCGGCGGTAGGGGCCGGGGGGAGTTGGCGATTCTATTTCTGACATGGCGGGAGTGGAAGAATGAGGCCGGAACTAGTGAAGCGCAGTTCCAGCACTGCGCGCTCGCGAGGTGGTTCTACGAGTTTGCCGGTACTACGCCATGAGGCTTATTCCGGCTTACACAATCCTTTGGAGTTATCGTCCCATAGTTGGGCGCATAAAAAAAGCCCCGAACACGAAGTTCAGGGCTTGTTGCATCTCGCGATTAACTAGCCGCTGTTTCGGCCGATGCTGCCGTCTCGTCGCCGGAGCCCGCCTCACCCAGTTGCCAACGCGTGAAGCGCACCAACTTCATCCCGCCCGCCTTGGCGAGCGCGCCCACGGTCTGTTTTTCGTCACGGATAAAGGGCTGTTCTTCCAAGACGTGTTCGGCGTAGAAGTTGCGCATCCGGCCTTCGATCATCTTCTCGATGATATTCTCTGGCTTGCCTTCCTTGCGCGCGGCCTCGGAGAGTGTGGCCCGCTCCTTGGCAACCAGATCGGCATCGAGATCTTCCTTGGTCGCAGCCTGTGGGTTCATGGCAGCGATGTGCATGCTCACGTCTTTAGCTAGTTCGTCGTTTCCACCCTCGACTTCAAGCAGCACACCAATTTTAGCCATGTGAACAAATCCGCCAGCGGGAGCATCGAAGCGCTCCATGCGTGCCAGGCGGAACACTTCGCGAATTTTGTTTTGAATTTCGTCGCGTTGCTCTTCGAGCGTCGTGCCACTGCGGCTGGGCGAGGGCTGCGCCCACAACTCGTCGGCCGTCGCGGCACCTGGGCCCGTTGCCAGTTGCTTGGCCAAATCGTTGGCAAGCTGCACGAACTCCTCGTTGCCAGCCACGGGGGCGGACTCGCACTGAAGCTCGACGATGGCGCCCACACCATCGGCTACCGAGGAGTAGACGCCGATTCGGCCTTCGTCGGTTTCGCGGTCTTGGCGTTTGCCCATGAACTTCTTGCCCGACTCGCGGAGGGCTTGCTTGGCCGCCTCGACATCGCCGCCGGCCTCGTTGAGTGCTTTCTTGCACTCCATCATGGGGAGCTGGGTATCGTCGCGTAGTTGCTTGACCATTGCTGCGGTAATTTCAGCCATGGTGGGACTCCTGTGTTGCAGAAAGGTGTAAGTAGTTGGTCGTTAGCCGTTGGCGAAGTGCTGTTCGCGAAATCGCGTACGACAAATGTCCGACTGGAATGCGAAACAACGCCGCTGCGCTACTCAGTTTTGCCGGCAGCACCGTTGGCACCGTTGGTTTCGGCGCCCTCAGCTTTTTGCTGTTGCTGAGTCGCAGCCTGGGCTTTGCCCTCGGCAATTGCGTCGGCGATGATGTTGATAATCAAGTCGATCGAACGCATGCTGTCGTCGTTGCCGGGAATTGGCAGATCGACCTGGTCCGGATCGCAGTCGGTATCGATCAGCGCGACCGTGGCGATGCCCAACTTGCGGGCTTCCTTCACGGCGTTCTTTTCCTTCTTTGGATCGACTACGACCATGCACTCAGGCAGACGATTCATCGTTCGCATGCCATTGAGATTGCGATACATCTTGCGATATTCACGATTGAGCGACGATTGCATCTTCTTGGAATACTTGTTGATTTCTTCGCCCTCGCGAATTTTCTCAAGTTGTTCCAGACGAGAAAGTCGACTACGGATCGTGCGGAAGTTGGTCAGTGTGCCGCCAAGCCAACGGTCATTGACATAAGGCATTCCGCAGCGGTCGGCCGCAGCCTGAAGTGCCTCGCCCGCTTGCCGCTTGGTGCCGACAAACAACACCAGGCTGCCATGTTGGGAAACATTGGCCAGATATTTCTTAGCACGCAGAAGTCCGCGAATCGTCTCGCGAACATCGATAATGTGGATCTGATTGCGGCGGGCGTAGATGTACGGCCGCATTTTGGGGTTCCAGCGGCTCGACCGGTGCCCAAAATGGACCCCCGACTCGACCAGCTGCTTCACGAGAGCAGAAGACATGTTTTTCTCTTTCTTTGGCACACCGGCATTTGAGTACGCGAAACTGAGTACCCAGTGCTTACCTCACGGTGAGCATCCAGCGTTGGAAATCGTCTCGGCCGACAGCGAATACAACCACCATCTCGGGCCGTTCGAGTGGTGCAGCTGTGCAGTCTATCTGGCCTTGGGTAGACCGTCAACGCGGCGTAGCCGGCCATCTTGCCGGCCATCTACTATGGGAACCCCGGCATTCGCGAAGGGGTGATGGAAGCAGGAGAACTCAACGAACTCGGCGTAGCAAGCTCACTGACAGGCCGACAAGGAGGAGTACGGCCGAGGTGGGCTCGGGAATTGCCTCGAAACGGACTTCGTTGATGAAAGTCGCGTAATTGGACCCTGTTGGAGCTGGGGTGACTTCAGTGACAAGAATCCGCGCGATGCCTTCGGATCGGGCGACTCCGCCAAACACTTCGGCACCAGCGACTGGCTGCGAGATTTGCACTATTTCCAGCGACGACATCGCTGAGTCGAACGCTTCCACGCTCCAAGTCACGGGTGCATCTCCGGTCACGCTGGCGAATGCCTTTAACTCCAATCCAACCCGCTGCTGGGGAACCGCTAGATCCATGGTGAAGGAACCGTCCTGGGAGATTTCTGTAAGTCCGGATTGCTTGCGAAAGTCTTGGCTACTGGTGAACGTGAGATCGTCCACAACCACGATGGGTGCATCAGCTCCCGGGAGATTGGCGAGGCTGACGACTGTTTCGGAACCGGAGAAATCACCCAGCCCAATACTCACGGCCAGGAGTGGCTGAGCATTGGCAAAGAGTGCAAAGACCGCGCAGCAGGTGTAAGTCAAGAGTCGGGAAAATCGCATTAGGCAGCTCCAATTCGTATTACAGCGGGCGGTTAGGATGGTGGTGACGGATAGCCGATAGGTCGATCGCCACGATTGTAGCCCGGGTTCCAGCAGAATCCTAGTGTTACGCAGTGGTACACGGGGCTCTCTCGGCATTGCGCAGCAAAGTCTCTCCGGAGCGCGTTTGTGACCCAAGGAACTGCGAAAAGGTAGTAAAAAGCTTGAATTGTGGCTTTGCTAGGGTTAGGGTGAGGGCAGAATGAAGTGCCGAAGCTGGGCACGCTTTTCCCCTCACAACTTCCGGTTTGGATATGGAGTATGGTCTCATGAAAAGGAAATTGACTTTTTTTGCCACAGCGATGGCACTCTGCTGGGCCATTTCGCTGCCAGCCGCCAACGCATCTCATCTGCTCGGTTACGATTTTGACGAGGCCAGTGGTAACGCTCTCGACAACGGTTCGGCACCGCTTACCGACGCCACATTTGAAGGCGGGGCCGTTCGTTCGAGCGACACTCCTAGCGGGACAGGCTCGTCGCTCGACTTGCGAAACGACGACGCGTTCGCGCATCTTTTGGGATCAGACGCCGCCGATCTGGACGGCCTCGGAGCGTTGACGCTGACGACTTGGCTCAAAGTGGCGGACTACACCAGCGGCAACAATCGTTTGGTGGCAAAACAAACCGGTGGCAGCTTCGGTGGCTTTTCGCTCAACATGAATGCCACGACCAATGATGGCGTGGTGGGCCCCGACAACTTTCGGCTTGCCCTGTTCTTGGGTGGCGACACGGGCTTCGATGGTGCCTTTTCTGACGCCGATGTCGACGCCAGTGATTGGGCTTTCATTGCTGCGACCTACGACTCGGCGGATGGGTCGGTTTCGTACTACACGGGTGGTGTAGGGACTCCGGTCTCTCAGTTGGGAACGACGCAAATCCTGGGGACGAATCCCGGTGTGATCGACGGCCTAACGGCTCGTTTCGCTGTGGGCCTGACCGATGCTGCTCCCACCGCCGACACCTCGGTCAATGGCTGGCAAGATGACGTACGCGTCTACGGTGAAGTCCTCACGCTCGAGCAACTCGAAAGTGCCCGGCTCTCGAACGTCATTCCTGAACCGGCAACGCTAGCGTTGGCTGGCTTCGCACTGGTTGGCTCGTTGCTACGGCGTTCACGGAAGTAACAAATCGCCCGGCGCTCGAAGCGCGCTGTGCTCGAATTCTCACAGGGCGGTCCACTTAGGGCCGTCCTGTTTTCGTATGCAGGTTTTCGTGCAGGGTAAGCGTCTACGCTTTGATATCGCTCAACCCCGCGAGCAGCGACTCGTGCAAATGACCGTTCGTGGCCAGCACACCGCGATTCGTAGCCAGCGTGCGGCCGTGAGCGAAGTCGAGCGGCTTGCCGTCCAAATCAGTCACACGCCCACCCGCTTCTTCCACAACGAGAGAACCGGCAGCCTGGTCCCAGATCATTTCGCGATAGTCAGCCCTCGAGGGCGAAATCAGCCGCAGGTTGACGTCGCCCCCACCGGCAGCGAGCACGGCGTACTTCGCCTGGCTGTCCATCGGCACGGGGTCAGCGGTGATCTTGAGTGATTGGATCAGCGCGCCAATGCCCGTGGGATCGGTGTGGGCTTTCTCTACTGAGCAGAGCAGCCGTGCCTCGGTAGCGGTCTCGCGCGAAGACACCTTCAGCTGCAGCCACTCCGTTTCTTCATCGTCGAGCTTGCCGAGCCATGTACCGTTGCCACGTCGCGCGATGAGCAAAGAACCGGCGCCGCCTCGGTCGGGCCGCGTCGCCTCAGCCAATTCGGGGCAACCAAGGGCACCTACGCGGACTTCTCCATTGCGAATAAAACCGAGGGCCACGGCATACTGGTCGCCGCGTAGAAATCCCTTGGTGCCATCCACAGGATCGAGCGTCCAAAACTCGGCCGTCGGATCGCCAGCACCGTGGTCGATCCACTCGCAAACCTGCTCCGATGTGGCTGCTGGTTCGACGGATTTCACAAAATGCGTGATTTGATCGAGTGTCGCCTGGCCAGCGGCGGTGCGCAGGGCATCGGCACTCTCTTCGCCAACGAAACCCATCTCGGGGAAGGCCTCCTGAAGACGCTTGCCAATGAGTGCCTGGGCGGCGAAATCGGCTACGGTCACCGGCGACTTGTCGCCCTTGGCCAGTGCCCCTTTGTCCGAGTTTGGGCCGACCATTTCGCTTTGCACTCGTTTGACGAGTTGAGCCGCCTCACGCACAGCGGCAATAGCAAAACGGACCTTAGAACAATCGATGGGGGACATAGAGAAACTAGTTGGTCTGGAGCAGGTACTTGAGAGGGACAAAGGAATGGCTCAGATCCAAAGGAGGCTGAAACCTCGCATTTCTCCTTTCTACCCACTCCTCTCCAAAAGCTACCCCGCTAGGACTTGAACCTAGAATGGCAGGATCAAAACCTGCTGTGTTACCAATTACACCACGGGGTAAGGCCGTTCAGGTACTTTACGCGAATCTTGCGGCGGACGGAAGTGCAGGCTTGCCTTTACTCCGCACTTCGCAGGCGGCTGGCGACGGCAAAGGTCACTTGTTCGAGTTCCCGAGCCAGGTCGACACCCACCTTGTTGACACCGTCGGGGACGCTGAGGGTCACGGGGGCAAAATTCAGAATGCCTCCCACCCCGGCAGCAACGAGCTGATCGGCCACTGCTTGGGCGTCGCCGGCTGGGACAGCCACCAAGCCTAGCTCGACTTTCTGGTCGGTTACGACTTCGCTCAGCTGTTTGAGATTGTGAATCGGTACTCCTTCAATCTCCTTGCCAACCAGCTTGGAGTCCGTGTCAAAGGCCGCTACTAGGCGAAATCCCTGCCGCAGGAAGCCTCGGTACCCCAGCAGCGCACGCCCCAGGTTACCGACCCCCACCAGAGCCACTCGCCACTCGCGGTCGGTTCCCAAGATTTTTCGGATGGCCCCCACCAGCTCATCGCAGCGGTAGCCGATCCCCGGGTGGCCAAAATGCCCAAAATGGGCCAAATCCTTGCGAACCTGGGCATCGGTGAAGCCGAGCCGCTCGCCGAGTTGGCTACTGCTAGTGGTTTCCTTGCCATCAGCGATCAAATACTGCAGCTCTCGCAAGTACATGCTGAGCCGGTTGACCACGGCGGCAGGGACCGCGTTCGAGTCTGGCCGCGAGGGGCTTGGCTTAGGTGTGCTCATGTAATGCCAGAGCGTTTGGGACGAGCTATGCGGGCGCGTACATCCCGCCCGCAGTCGATTTTAGCATCCCCGTACCCATGGCAGCAAGCCGCAAGTTTGGATTGGTTTCGCTGGATCACTAGTTCTGGTAACGAGTTGCGTCGAATATTGAGGAGCCTGATGAGGTGCGCCCTCGAACTCCAGCTCTTCGTCAGAATGCGTTTCTCCTTTCGTGTTGCATTTTCTCACCCCAACTCCGCAATTGGCATCACCCGAGAATCGGCATCGTGGTCAAGAACCCTACGACGTGGCCACTTTCTCACGAGTTTTTCGTTCCGGCAAGTTGTGCCGCACGGGTCGTATCGATTGCGCGCCCGGCGGAGGTAGGGTGCTGTGGGAAAAACGCAACATCTGGCTAAGGGGGGATGCTTGCATGGGTCGAAGTCTTAAGTGGATGGGAAAGCTCCCACTTTGACCAAGCTTTCTATTTTACCCATGTGAGCAACTCAAGGAGACAAGACAATGAGAGCAAAGATTGCATTGCAAGCTCTCGCGGCCATCGCCATTTTGTCGCTGCCGTCGGCAGCGTGGGCGGGGTACTGCGGAGCTGCACGGTACAACTGTTGTAAATCGGGGGGCATGATCATGGGCTCCACCGGGCACACAGTCATGAAAACTGTGCGGTATGTGAAATGGGAGCGTCAGACCTCCACTCGCTATCGCACTGTCTACGATCGAGTCCCCGAGACCCGCGTCGTGAACGTCACCAACTACCGACGTGAGCAACGCACGAAGGAAGTCAACTACACCGTAAGCCGCCCCGTTTGGGAAACCAAGACGCGCACTTACACCGTGAACCGCCCCGTCTGGGAAACCAAGACGCGGGAGGTGAACTACACCGTGAATCGTCCTGTTTGGGAAACCAAGCAGCGGACCTACACGGTCAACAAGCCCGTCTGGGAAACTCGCACTCGCAACGTGAACTACACCGTTCACCGACCTGTGTGGGAAACCAAGACTCGCACCTACACCGTCAATAAGCCGGTTTGGGAAACGAAGCAGCGGACCTACACCGTCAACAAGCCGGTCTGGGAAACTCGCACCCGCGAAGTTCCTTACACCGTCCGCAAGCCGGTTTGGGAAACTCGCACTCGCACCTACACCGTGAACAAGCCGGTTTGGGAAACTCGCACCCGCGAGCAGACCTACCATGTCCGCGTTCGAGTTCCTTACACCAAGACTATCCAAGTCCGTGGTGGTCACTGGGATACTCAAACCTACACGGTCCCGGGTAAGGTTCACACGAAGACTGTTCGCGATGCCGGTACGTTCAGCTGGGACGAATCGCAATGCCGCTGCGTCTACTGCCCCGGTCCTTGCCGCACGCTGACGTGCCAAGCTCCGGATCGCACTTGCTGCAAGCGTGTTTGGGTTCCGACCTGCGAAGAAAAGGTCATCAACTGCTGCCGCTACGAGTGCCAACCGCGCACCCGCACGGTTTGCTACAAGGTGTGCCGCATGGTTCCTGAGACCAAGACCTGCAACTACAAGGTCTGCCGCACTGTTTGTGAGCAGCGCACTCGTACGTGCTGCTACAAGGTGTGCCGCATGGTTCCTGAAACCAAGACCTGCTGCTACAAAGTATGCCGCATGGTGCCTGAGACCAAGACCTGCTGCTACAAAGTGTGCCGCATGGTTCCTGAGTGCCGCACCAAGACTTGCTGCTACAAAGTATGCCGCATGGTGCCCGAAACCAAGACCTGCTGCTACAAAGTGTGCCGCATGGTTCCTGAGTGCCGCACCAAGACTTGCTGCTACAAAGTGTGCCGCATGGTGCCCGAGACCAAGACCTGCTGCTACAAGGTGTGCCGCATGGTACCCGAGTGCCGCACGAAGACGGTCTGCTACTCGGTATGCGTCCCCGTCTGCACGCAAAAGACCATCACGGTCTGCAAGCGTGTTGCACGCAAGGTACCTTACTGCGTGACCCGCTGTGTTCCGCGAGTTCACTGCAAGCAGGTTCCTGTATGTGTCTGCCGACCTTGCCCGGTATGCCCGTAGGTTCGTGGTGAGATAAACAAGCCCCGCCCGTTGTGTGCCGGCAGAAATGCCAAACATGGGAGTAGGGTTTGGTCAAAGAAGTGACCGGCGGCTCGATTTGCAAGATCGCAAATCGGGCCGTCGTTTTTTTTTGCCCTGCAAGACTGCAGCCACGTGATTGCATGCGTTTTTCTCAATACAGACTTGCAGCTCAGCACTTGATACAATGAATTGACGGCTCTTTCGGTCTCCGGATTAACTTCCCATGTCCTCAATTGTCTCATTCGACGACTCGATCTTAGACAGAATGGAACGCGCCGTGGAGAAAGTACGTGATCGCTTGAAGCGGGCCACAAATACCCTGGAGAATGCCGGGATTCCCTACGCAGTAATCGGAGGCAACGCCATCGCCGCCTGGGTTGCGAAAATCGACGAGTCAGCTGTTCGCAACACGCGCGACGTCGATATTCTGCTGAGGCGAGAAGATTTAGATCGTGCCAAAGTTGCCATGGAAGCAGAGGGTTTCCTCTATCGCCACGTCAAAGGTGTCGACATGTTTCTCGATGGCAAAGGCAGTAATGCCCGTGACGCGGTGCATATCCTCTTCGCCGGCGAAAAGGTGAGGCCTGACGATCCTGCCGCAGCAGCTGAAATATCGGAATCCGAGGTGACGACTTCTCACGACGCGGGAAATTTTCAGATCGTCTCGCTCGAAGCCCTGGTGCGCATGAAGCTCACTTCGCATCGCAAGAAGGACCAGGTGCATCTGCTCGACATGATCGACGTCGGGCTGATCGACGAAACCTGGCCTGCCAAATACCCCCGTGAGTTGGGAGAGCGGCTGCAGGCCTTGCTGGACGATCCCGACGGATAAGAATACTCTTGCAATGGATAACGCGCTGAGGTCTATGGACATGCAAAAACACGACAAGTTACCCTCGCGCCGCGAGTTTTTGGACCGAACCGCTAGCGCGATCACGGCAGGTGGGATTCTCACGCTGCCTATTCTGAATCCCGCCAGCAGCGTTGCCGCCAAACAAGCACCTCGTCAAAAAATCAGCTTGGGTGTGGTTGCCGATGTGCATCAGGACATTATCCACGACGGCTACGCCCGTATGCGCGCTTTCATCGACGATATGCAGCAGCAGAAGCCCAATTTTTTGATCCAGTTGGGCGACTTTTCCTTGCCACGATCGCAGAATCAACCCTTTCTCGATACCTGGAACCAATTCGAGGGAGCCAAGTACCACGTCTTAGGCAACCACGACATGCGCGACTTTGGGTTCACCAAAGAGCAAACCATGGAGTGGTGGGAAATGCCCCAGCGGTACTATTCTTTCGACGTGGGAGGCTGGCACTTTGTCGTACTCGATGGCAACGACCAAAACCCTGGCGAGTGGTCGGGATATGTACGCTTCATCGCCGAAGATCAGCAAAAATGGCTCGCTGAAGACTTGGCGACCACGGACTCGCCGACCATGGTCTTCTCGCACCAAACGCTCGAATCGGACGACGGCGTCGCCAACAGCGGCGAGGTCCGCGACGTACTCGAACAGGCCAACCGCGACGCGGGTTGGAGCAAGGTCTACGCTTGCCTTTGCGGCCACCATCACAGCGACCGGCACCAACAGATCACCGATATCAATTACTTGAGGATCAACAGTATGTCCTACAAGTGGGTCGGCAGTGAATACCAGCACCTACGCTTCCCCGCCCACATCGAACACGCCAACCCTTCGCTCCGCAACACGATTCCTTACCGCGATCCACTTTACACGACGCTCACTCTCGATCCTGTCTCCAACACGTTGTCGATTGCGGGCCGCAGGACGCAGTTCATCCCGCCCACCCCGGAAGAGCTCAAAATAGCGCGTGCTAATAGCATGTCGGCCAGAATTTCGGCCAGAGAGATCCATTTGTAGAGTCTGGCAATGGGTGTGCCATGACGCGAAAAAGCAGAAGGCCCACGGTGAGCAAGACTAAGGAGCCGGGCTCCGGGACAGTGGCCGCGGCAGCAGAGGCAGTTCCCGTGTGGCTATAGTTTTCCTGCCACGCGCTCAGGTCCACGCCACTCAACGGCCGCGGTGATAGCCCGCGTTGCCACATCAGAAAATCATTCCCATCGACATCGCCGTCCGCATCGAAAGCACCAAGCGGGCTCAACTCCAACGTTGCGGTGATCGGATAGTGGTCCGACGGATAGCGGCCGTCGAAGTTGATGTGAACTATCTCAGCAGCGGTCGTGCTAAACTCGCGGCTGTGCAACAGGTAGTCGATGCGTTGTCCGTCGATGTGTCCGATGAACCCATGATTGGTACGTTCGTCGGGACCTTTGTCGGGAAAAATTTCGCGGTAGCTGTCTTCCAGTTGCAAACCGGTCAGATCACTCGCACCGAGTAGATCGGTGAACGCCGGCTGAAAATCGAACGCGTTCAAATCTCCCATGACAATCACTGGCAAATCATCGGCCAAGGCCGCCAAACGGTCGCGCACCAGCCCCGCCGAATACTCACGTGCGGCGGTGCCCCCAAATCCCTGTGCCCAATGCGAATTGAGTACGAAGTATTCCCTTCCGGCCGCTTCGCAATCGATGAGTTTCACCCACGACGCGATGCGGAAAGTCGGTCCGCCGGGATACACGCTGGGTTGGTCAGGAGAAAGACTCAGCCAGAACGTGCCCTGTTCCGATTGTTCGAAGCGAGTGCTGTCGTAAAAGATGCCGCTGTACTCGCCGGAGGTCGCTCCGTCGTTGCGGCCCACTCCGTAAAAGCTGTATTCAGACAATGCGCTGCGCAAGTCGAGCACCTGGTTGTGAAACGCTTCCTGCACGCCGACAATGTCGGGTGCGTAGTCGGCGATGACCGCAGTGGCGAGATCGCGGCGATTCTCCGCTGAAGTAGCAATCCAGGCGTTAGCGGCGCTGGAGGGATTGCCAAACTCAAAATCGGCCCGGATGTTGAAAGACATCGTCTTGAGCGAGGGCAATGCGTAGGCAGGCACAGCCCCAACACACAGCAAAAGGAGCAGTATAGCCTTGCCTCTCGCCAGTGAGAATTTGGTTGCTCGCATAATTCTCAGTCTACTTGACCGTTGCTTGGATGTCTTGCACTCATCAGGCCCAGTCAAGGCAGCCCCCCGTGCACAGACGCCTTCGTCAGTAGTTACGCACGCGCCTCTGCACATAGAGAATCGCAATGAAGTCATACACCGCATGCGCGACAATCGGAGCGACCAAATCGTCGTACGCCATCGCCAGCCAGCCGAAGTATGCGCCGATCACCGTCGCAATCACGAAGTAACCCGTTGACAGGGCGTGCGCCAGCCCGAACAGCAAGCTGACCACTGCCAGGGCGATCCACGGAGTTGTCCAAGTCGCGATCCATGGTTGTAAGGCTCCGCGGAAGAGTAATTCCTCGCCCACTCCGGCGGCTAAGCTGATCAGCGCGATTTCCAGCCAATTGCTGTTGAGAAACAACTCGCGAACGAGCTGTTCAACTAGCTGCCGCACTTTGGCGATCGGCGACCAGTCGCTGAGCGTGAGCAGCCCGAGCATCAGCAACATAGGCAGTGTGGCTATCAGCCCGCGCTGGACGGAGGACTGGGTGAGCTGAAGTCGTTCTGCGAGGGGCACTCCCACCAAGAATGCGGCTCCGAAACCTGCAAATCCGAGACCCGACTCAAAAAGAATCGCCAGGGCAAATGCTCGACCTTTTGGCTCGATTGGGCTGCTTTCCACGGAGTTTCAACTGGCATGAGAGTGCCGGCACCTTGACGATTTGCAGAGGGACAATTACCTTGATTGGTTCGATTTCGCCCATTGCTCCCGACCACTGTCCTTACTTCTGGTCGTCGACTAGGGGCCTGCCTACCGAACCTACTGCTCAGTTTCTTAGACACCCCCACCCTATCACAAAAAGAAAACAGGAACGAATTCAAGATGGCTAAGAAAGCTACTCGCGCTCCCAAGATGACTTACTACTTCGGCAAAACCAAGACCGAGGGTGGCGGAAAACATAAGCAGCTCCTCGGCGGCAAGGGTGCGAACCTGGCTGAAATGACCAGCATCGGTCTGCCGGTGCCTCCCGGTTTCACCATCACCACCGAGGTCTGCGACCTGTACTACAAGAGCAAGAAGAAGCTTCCCAAGGGATTGATGGAAGCGGTCAACAAGAACGTCAAAATGCTCGAAAAAGAGTTGGGCAAAAAGTTTGGCGACACGAAGCAGCCACTACTGATGTCGGTTCGCTCTGGTGCGGCGGTCTCCATGCCTGGCATGATGAACACGATTCTCAACCTGGGTCTCAATGACGAAGCTGTGGTCGGTCTCGCCAATGCGACCGGTAACGAGCGGTTCGCCTACGACGCCTATCGCCGGCTCATCAACATGTTCGGTGATGTCGTTTGTGGCGTTGACCACGAACACTTTGAACAGGCCTTTGATCGCATCAAGTCGAAGTACCGAGCCAAAGACGACAACGACGTGCCGTTGGAGGGAATGATTGCCCTTTGCGATTCCTACAAGAAGGTCTTCCGCAAGCACTACGGCAAACCCTTCCCACAAGACCCACTCAAGCAATTGGAACTCGCAATCGAGGCAGTCTTCGCCAGCTGGATGCAGTCACGAGCGATTCGGTACCGCCAGGTGGAAAACATTACCGGTTTGCTCGGCACAGCAGTCAACGTGCAGTCGATGGTGTTCGGCAATATGGGCGATGACTCTGGCACTGGCGTGGCCTTCACGCGTGACCCCTCGACGGGGAAAAACAAGTTCTACGGCGAGTTCCTGATCAACGCTCAGGGCGAAGACGTCGTCGCGGGCATTCGAACTCCGCAGCCCGTCGAGCAAATGGCAAAGTGGAACAAGAAAGTCTACGACCAGCTGCTTAAGATCAAGGACAAGCTTGAAAAGCATTACCGAGATGTGCAGGACATCGAGTTCACCATTGAAAAAGGTAAGCTCTTCATGCTGCAAACCCGGAATGGCAAGCGTACCGGTGCCGCGGCAGTAAAAATCGCCTGTGACATGGTCAAGGAAAAGCTGATCAAGGAAAAAGAAGCGGTCCTCCGCATCCCAGCAGGCGACCTTACGCAACTGCTGCTGCCGAGCTTCAGCCCCGCTGCCAAAGCGAAGGCGAAGAAGACGGGCGGACTATTGACCGTCGGATTGCCCGCTTCGCCGGGAGCCGCATTCGGCAAGCTGGCGTTTACCGCCACCGAAGCTGTCGAGCGCACCCAAGCCGGTGAGCAAGTACTCTTGGTTCGCAAGGAGACCAATCCCGAGGACATCGACGGTATGCACTCCGCGGCGGGAATCCTCACCAGCACCGGTGGCATGACCAGCCACGCGGCGGTGGTCGCCCGTGGATGGGGGCGCTGCTGTGTTGCCGGCGCCGGCGATATTCAAATCGACGAAAAGGGTCGCAAGATCAAAGTGGGCGGCAAGACGTACACCCACAAAGATGTGCTTTCAATCGACGGCTCCACGGGCGAAGTGATGTCCGGCGAACTCGAGACGCAAACCCCCAAGCTCTCAGGAGACTTTGCCACGGTCATGAATTGGACCGACAAATATGGTTCGATGAAAGTGCGCACTAACGCCGACACTCCTGCCGACGCCAAACGGGCTCGTGGTTTTGGTGCCCAAGGAATTGGCCTGTGCCGCACAGAGCACATGTTCTTCGAAGGGGATCGCATTCTCGCGATGCGCGAAATGATCCTCGCCGAGAACGAAGATGATCGCAAGGAAGCGCTCAAAAAGTTGCTCCCCACACAGCGGAAAGACTTCATCGGCATTTTCACTGCAATGAAGGGTCTGCCGGTGACGATTCGATTGCTCGATCCGCCACTGCATGAGTTCCTCCCTCACGACGACAAGAGCCAGGCCGAGATGGCCAGCCGATTGGGTGTGAAACGCTCGGTCGTGAAAAACCGCGTGACAGCCCTGCACGAGTCCAACCCAATGCTGGGCCATCGCGGTTGCCGTCTGGCGGTGACTTACCCCGAAATTCTCGACATGCAGGTCCGTGCGATCACCGAAGCGGTGATCGCTTGTAAGAAAAAGAAGGTCGACGCTCAGGCCGAGATCATGATCCCGCTCGTTGGTACCGCCAACGAACTGCGGCTGCTTGCCGATCGGGTACGCACCGTCATTGATGAGGTAAAAACTGAGAAGAAGTACTCCGGCAAGTTGGCTATTCTCGTGGGTACGATGATCGAAATCCCAAGAGCGGCCCTTACGGCCGATCAGGTCGGCGAAGAAGCCGACTTCTTTAGCTTCGGGACGAATGATCTCACGCAGATGACGTTTGGCTACAGCCGCGACGACATCAACACCTTCCTACCGGACTACTTGAACGAGGAAATCCTGCCACGCGACCCGTTCCAAACGCTCGACGCCACGGGTGTCGGCCAACTAGTTGAGATGGGCGTGAAGAAGGGCCGGTCCGCAAAGAGCAAGCTCAAGTGCGGCATTTGCGGCGAACACGGCGGCGATCCCGAGTCAATCCAGTTCTGCCACACGGTCGGCCTGGACTATGTCTCGTGCAGCCCGTTTCGTGTGCCAATTGCCCGTTTGGCGGCGGCTCAAGCAGCATTGAGTGCCTAGTTCTTCAGTTCATCAGCATCAGCAAGACGCCTCGCTAACAATGGTTTCGAGGCGTTTTTGCTATGCGCTATCTCAGGTCGACTGCGGTTGCACCGCCGATCCGCATGGTGCGTGGGTCTTGAAGAAACCCGATGACACTGATGTCGCCCGGGGCCAAGCCTGCGGGGACTTGCAGCTTGGCTTTGCCTTCGAGCCCCTCAAGAGGCACCGACTTGAGCACCCGAACAACGTGAACATGCCCCAATGTTCGACCTGCATTCTCACCGCGGGGAATTTCGTTTGAAGCCTCCTTTTGCACCAGTGCCAATACTAATTCGGTGCCCGGCTTGTTGCCTGACACGGTGAATAGTATTTCAAGGCGCTGCTTGTTGCTGGATGGTGCAATCTCGAGTTGGACAGAGCTTGGACCAGGCGATGCCAATCCAGCGGAGATCGCTTGCTTCGCATCTCCTCCGCGTGAGCCGACAAATTCAGTTTGGCCATGGATCACCATTTGTGGCGTATACACACGGCTTTGCAACGATCTGGCATACTTTCGCTGTCGCTCAGAAAATGCCCTGCTGCTATACGGATCTTTCCAGCCCAGCGAGTTCCAGTAGTCGACATGCATTGATAAGCAAAAGATCGGCAGCTGATTTTTTTGTCCGAGAGTGTTGATTTCAGTGAGCAGCCGGTCTGCAGGAGGGCAACTGCTGCAGCCTTGCGATGTGAACAACTCGACCACGACGGGGCCAGTGCTGGGCAGCTGTTCTTCGGCGTGAACCATTCGTTCAGCGAATACTGAAGAAACAAGCAACAAGATGGTGACGGGAGTGAATCTTGCCATGGCAACTCCAGTTCGAATTGGCTAGTCATCGGAACGTACTAGCTCATTGTCGAGGCGCAAGCGTCCAGAAGCTGTGAAATGGCAAACACAAAAAAGCCACTCGACTACCTAGCACCACAAGAATTGCCGTTGCTAAGCGGCTTTCTTGGGGATCTTCAAGGACCTGGAATCTTCCTCGATTTCGTCCACTGCCGGGTGGACACGAAGCGTCACTCGCGGCGGGCTGCGACGCTCTTGCGTAAATCCGCGCTGTCCGCCGTGGAAAAACTCGGCAAACTCTGCGGCGACACCGGTGGAGAATCGTTGCTCCAGCTTCGCTACCGTTTCGCGAAAGGCGAGCCCTTCGCGGTAGATCAGCCGGTAGGCGGCCTTGAGGCTGAGGATTTCGTCGCGCGAGAAATCAGCGCGCCGCAGGCCGACTTTGTTCAAGCCAACAATCAAGGCCGTGGCACCGTCGGTGAGGACAAATGGTGGGACATCCTGCACGACTTTGGTACACCCGCCAACCATAGCCAACCGACCGATGCGACAAAATTGGTGGACTGCGGAATTGCCACCCAGACACACGCGGTCGCCGATCTCGACATGTCCGCCGAGCATGGCGCCGTTTGTGAGAATCACCTGGTTGCCCAACTGACAGTCGTGCGCCACATGCGCGCCCACCATCAACAGGCAATCATCGCCGATGAGAGTGTTCGCTCCCTGCTGCATTGCCCGGTGGATGGTGGCATGTTCGCGGATCGTGTTGCGTCGGCCAATCACGAGACCGCCAAGGTTGGCGGGGGGATTGGTATGTTGGGGCAGAGCGCCAACGACGGCGCCTTCGCTCACCGAAGTCTCTTCGCCAATGGTTGTACCGCTACGCACGGTCGCATGGGCCACCAGGCGACACCCGGCTTGGATTCGCACGTCGCCCTCGACAATGCAATAGGGGCCGATTTCAACGTCCGGGGCGAGCTCTGCTTTGGGGCTAATAATTGCGGAGGGGTGTATCTTCACAGCAGGGGTCCTTTCAATTCCAGCATCGGGGCCATGCTCCTGGCCGCTAGCGGTAATATCGGGTGATCCATTTGCGTGGGTTAGCATTGCCACTCCTGGTCGCGCCCATCCACCACAGTTTGCCGAGATTCACATCCGCCCGGTTTGCTAGCGTTCGCTTGCAGCCCTGGGCGAATGGCTTCGCCGCGCGTTAGAATGATCATCTAGCGGTGTCTTGCTAGCATGAAATCGACTGTTGACCGCGGAGACAGGTGTGTCTCCGGCTACTTGATAGAATAGCGCTCTTGGGAGCGAAATTGGAGAGAGAACGATGTCCGATGTAGTTGCACTTTACGACCAAGCCGACCAGCTCAAGAACGAAGGCAAGCTCGACGAGGCAGCCGCCAAGCTGCAGGAGGCCCTCGCAATCGACGAGAACTATGCCCTGGCACACTCCGCGTTGGCGGTGGTCTTACAGCGTCAGGGGCAACACGAACAGGCGGTGAAACATGCGCAGCGCGTCTGCGAAATCGAACCCTCCGACCCGTTCAGTTTCACCGCCATGAGCGTCACCTTCCAACGCGCCTACGCGGGGACAAACAACATGGACTACATCCGTCTGGCTGAAGACGCGATGGAGCGCAGCCGCCAGTTGAGTCAGGGAATGTAAGTTGAGCCAGGGAATGTAAGCTGAGTCAAGGAATGCAAGGTCCAGCACCCAAGACAACCCACTCGCGTATTTCAGAGCTTTGGCTAGTTAAGTGTTCGCTCTAGCTTTGCGCTTTGGGCTGAGCGACGACCCGCTTCTGCACGTCGGTTTCCAACACGCCGAAGGCTTGCTCATGCCGCTGGACTGAGAGGTGCAAGGCGTGAAGCATACGCTTGGCGGTGTAGTAGTTGGTCACTATTCGCTGAGTGATTTGCACCGGCTCGGTGGGAACACCAAAGGGTTGCGAATTGAGCCCGAAGTCGACGATCAGCTCTTCCGGCGTGCCGGTTACTCGGCAGAAATTGGCGTAGGAGCACGTAGCGTGGGTATCGTCCACCTGCACTCGTTGGCCCTGCTGCTCGTCGGCGGGTGCTTCAGCTTGATCCGCTGCATCTGTTGGGTTGTCAGCCATTGGGTTGTTCTCCTTTGAAATGTGTATGGATTCGCGGAAAGATGTCGAGTACGCAGCAATTATCTTAGGCGACGCTGGAGAACTGTGCCATCCCCTGAGCGATCTTCGGCTCAAACGCTTCAGTTCTCGCCACCCTCTGGCTCTGCTTTCTGCAAACTGAGTATGACACTCTCGGCATCGTTGCCGCGTGTTTCGTAGCTAGCCGCTAGCCGAAGTTCAAGCTGCTTGAGCAACCCGCGATGACGTGCTTCGCCTCGTTCTGTGATCCACCGCTGGCCTTTTACGAGCAGCAGTCGATCGAAAGCTTCCCAGTGTGGGTTGAGCCAGAACAGAATTTTGGACATCGCCGCTACGCCGCGTGCCACCAGAGTGTCGAATGTCTGCAATTGCAACACCTCCTCCGCACGGCAGCTGTAGACTCGTGCTGGCAGGGAAATTTCTTCGACGATGGCTTGCACCACTTTGGCTTTTTTTTGTGTCGAGTCGCAGACGCTCACACGCAAGTCGGGTCGACAGATCGCCAGCACCAAGCCCGGCACTCCGCCGCCCGTGCCGATATCCAACACTCGCTCGCCCTTCTCCAGATGCTTGGCAAGCTGCAAGCTGTCGACAAGGTCGCGT
This sequence comes from Bythopirellula sp., assembly GCA_965230685.1. Classification (GTDB taxonomy): domain Bacteria; phylum Planctomycetota; class Planctomycetia; order Pirellulales; family Lacipirellulaceae; genus Bythopirellula. The sequence continues at coordinate 3,393,797 of CBDDLO010000002.1, read as the reverse complement.
CCCACGAACTTTTCGAGCGTCGTGTGCCTAGTCAAGTTCAGCTGTTCGTTCCATCGCCAGAGCGCAACACGATAGCGATCCAGCAATTCGATCTGATCGGTCGGCAAGTCGATGTCGAACTCAGCAAGTGTGGCAGCGAGTGTAGTGGCGATATCGTCGGACAATGGGGCAGACTTTCGTTGCGGGTGAACTTTTCAAGGGTATGCAGTATCTTGGATGGCGCGTCGACGAGCAAGCTCGGCCGCTCATTTTGCGCTCAAGTGGGTTACGCATGTCCGGCATTCTGAATATCAACAAACCCGCCGGGTGGACTTCGCGCGATGTCGTCAATCGCGTGCAACGACTCGTTCGTCCCGTCAAAGCAGGGCATGCGGGAACACTCGATCCATTGGCGACAGGCGTGCTGGTAGTCTGTCTAGGGCAAGCCACGCGGTTGATCTCGTACGTACAGCAAATGCCCAAGTCCTACTCGGCGACTTTTCTGCTTGGTCGCACAAGTGCCAGCGACGACACTGAGACCGAGCAGACCGAAGTCGCGGGCGCCCCCGTGCCATCGCCGGCAGAGATCGAAGCACAGCTACCCCAATTTCGCGGGAAGATACAGCAACGCCCGCCCGCGTATTCCGCGCTCAAAGTCAACGGGCAACGGGCCTATAAACTCGCCAGACGCGGCGAAACCGTGACCTTGCAGCCGCGAGAGGTGACCATTCATCATCTTACAGTGCGCCGCTACCAATATCCTGAGCTGGAACTCACCATGCAATGTAGCAGCGGTACCTATGTGCGAAGCGTGGGACGCGATCTTGCAGAATCACTGGGGACCGGTGCGGTGATGTCGGCCTTGACGCGTACGGCGATTGGTGACTTTTCTATCGATAGCGCGATGGGAGTGGATCAACTCGACGCGAAATCGGTGATGGCGAGGCAAGTTCCGTCGATTGCAGCAGTGGCGCGACTGCCGCGAGTGATCTTGACCGAAACGCAGATCACCGAAGTTCGGCACGGGCGATTTATTCCGATAGGTGAAACTGGTGTTACGAGCCTGCAACCTGAGGAGGTTTTCGCCGCAGTGACCGCACAGGAAGAACTGATTGCACTGTTGAAAGAGAAGCGGCCAGGGCTATTCGGTGCTGCATGTAATTTCACTAGCAATTGATCCGCTTCTGACAATCGTAGCGCTCTGGCAAGGGTTAGGGTCGTAGCTGCTCGAAGTTATTTTCCACCGCGCATTCTGACGAAACCTTCCAATGCGAGCTGCATGCGCACTTTCCGCGCTCGAGGCTCGTACTGGGAAGTAACGGAACATCAGAGTCGGGCACGGATGAGCCCTGCGATCGGTCTGAGTGCTGCCATGAGGGCAGCGACGGACAAGGCAAACGAGATCGTTGCGACATCCATGTTTGAGAATCGAAATCTGAAGTTCGATCTATTCACGCTGGTTCTACTGGCGGTGACGGTGCTGCTCGCGATCGCGGTTTTTTCCTACAACGCCTCCGATCCTCCCAGCACCTTGGTCTACCCTGCACCGACGGTGTTTCACAATGCTTGTGGTCCGATTGGCGCGTATGTCGCGCATTATCTGTTCGAGAGCGTGGGCCTGGGCGCGTACTACGTCGTTGCGTCGCTGACTTCGGTGGCGCTGGTGCTGCTGTGGCGTGGAGTGATCGATCAGCCCGTGCTTCGGGCGGTCGGTTGGGCTGCCTCGCTCTTGGCAATTGCAACGCTGGCAACGATGGCGCTGCCTGGGACTTCTCCTGGTCCCGTGATTGGCGCTGGCGGGTACTTGGGTGCGATGGGCCATGCTGTGCTTGAATCTAACTTCGCCAGCGCGGGTGCTTACATTCTCGCGCTGACGGTGCTGCTCGCCGGCATGTTGCTGTGCACCGATTACCTGCTACTCAAATTCGCGGCTGCGACAACGATAGTCTCTGGCAAAGGAATCATGTCGTTGGGCCATCTTGGGCCTCCTCCTTCGTTGCGCCTCAAGCCTCGCCGTAAGACCGACCTGGAAGACGAGTTCGACGAATTCGACGAGGAGGATGGCGATGAGTACGAGGACGGCGAGTACGAGGACGGCGATGAGGAGTACGACGAGGAAGACGCTGAGGACGATGAAGAGTGGGACGACGACGACCCAGCGGAAGAGGACTATGAAGAATACGATGAGGACGAAGAGGAAGACCAAACCTCTGAAGCAGCTGAGCTAAAAATCACAACCCCCGCCACCAAAGCGGAAGCCGCAGGCGAGATTGCTGCAGCGGGCGGGGCAGCGGCGCTGACTTCGCGTCTAGCCTCGGCTCTGCGCATCAAGAAACCTGGCAAGAGCACCGAACGCGACGAAATCATCGACCAACTCGAAGCTGCTGATCACCAGCAGCCCGACCCCAACTACGACTACGAGCTGCCGCCGCTCGACCTATTGCTCGAATCCGAAGAGATCTGCTACGCAGACCACGAAAAAGAAGTCCGCCGCAACGCCAAACTGCTGGAGAAAACATTCCAGAACTTCAAATTCGACGTGAAAGTCGTCGAGATCGAAACCGGTCCCGTGATTTCGCAGTACGAAATCGAGCTGGCCAAGGGTTTGCGGCTCGCCAAGATCACCAATCTCGCCGACGACTTGGCTATTGCGCTGCGTGTGCCCAGTGTACGTATCGTGGCGCCGATCCCCGGCAAAAACACGGTCGGTATCGAGGTGCCCAACAAGACTCGCGAATTGGTACGCATGCGTGATGTGATCGAGGAGACCAACGGCCGCGCGAAAAAGATGAAGATTCCCGTGTATCTTGGCAAGGACGTTTCGGGGAATCCACTTGTCGTAGATCTGACCTCCATGCCGCATCTCTTGATCGCGGGTCGCACGGGTACGGGCAAGAGTGTGTGCCTCAACACCATTATTGCCTCGATGTTAATGAGCCGAGGGCCAGACGAAGTGCGCATGCTGATGATCGACCCCAAAATGGTCGAACTCAGCGGCTACAGCAAGCTTCCGCACTTGATGCATCCGGTGGTCACCGACATGAAGAAAGCCGAGGCAATTCTTGCTTGGGCAGTCGACAAGATGGAAGAACGCTACCAGCTGCTGGCTCGCGCTGGTGTGCGGCACATGACCGTATACAACCAACTGAGCGAAGAAGAATTGCGCGAGCGCATTCAGCCGACAAGCGAAGCGGAATGGGAGACGATCCCCAAACAGTTGCCTTTCGTGGTGATCGTTGCCGACGAGATGGCGGATCTGATGATGACCGCTGGAAAAGACGTCGAACAGCACATTATTCGCCTCGCCCAAAAGAGCCGGGCGGTCGGCATCCACCTGATCCTTGCCACGCAAAAACCGACCGTCGATGTCATCACCGGTTTGATCAAGTCGAACCTGCCCGCTCGCATCGCCTTCCAGGTCGCCAGCAAGACCGACAGTCGTGTGGTACTCGACGAGAACGGTGCTGACAAGTTGCTTGGCAACGGTGATATGCTGTTCCTCTCACCGGGGACGAGCCAGTTGATGCGTGGCCAGGGCACCTTTCTGTCCGACGACGAGATTACGAGCGTCGTCGATTTCGTAGGCACCGACGCGCCACAATTTGCTAAGGAGCTGATTGAACTCAAAACCAAAGATGAGGAAGAAGCCGCTGCGCCTGCACCACTGAAGAACCGAGACGAACTGTATGAAGCGGCAGTCGATGTTGTGGTGCGTGAGCGACGCGGAAGTGTGTCGCTGCTGCAGCGTTGTCTTGGGATTGGCTACGGCCGCGCGGCTCGGTTGATCGACTTCATGGCCGAAGACGGCATCGTGGGCGAGTACAACGGCTCCCAGGCGCGGGAAGTGACGATCACTGTCGCCGAGTGGGAAACCATGAATGGCGACGGCGAGGCCAAGCCTGACGGGCCATTGACCGCTGCGACGGTAGAGCCAAAACCAGCGCGATCTCACAAGATCATCCCCGGCACCGACGAGCCGAGTGACTTGGAGGACGAATTGGAGGAGCGATCCGCCGAAGAAAATGCGCCGTGGGAGGAGGAATCCGACAGCGAAGTTGATGAGTACGAAGACGACGAGCTGGAAGATGACGAAGAGTGGGAGGAAGACGAACTCGAATGCGAATTCGATGAAAGCCAATCCGTCGAGACGGAAGATGAATTAGACGAGGGCGAAGAGTGGGAGGAAGAAGACGAAGAGCTTGCTGACGATGAAGAGTGGGAAGACGACGAAGACGATGGCGAAGTAGCCGACGCCAACGAACTCTCGGACGATGAGGAGTGGGAGGAAGAAGACGAGTATGAAGAGGAAGAGGAGTACGCCGAATGATTGCCGGACTCGTTGCACTTTTCTTGCTATCAGGCCGCTTGGTGAGTCGGATGCGGGATGGAAGAAGGGAACTGCCGTAGCCAGGCGGTGTTACTCGTTCCGCGGGAGAAACCTACTATGCAGTGGTCCGATGTCCTCGCCGATCCGTGTCTGCAGGATCTGCCATACAAGATCTAGCTGAACGAATACGGAGCGATCGTCATGACGCCTGCCTCGAATCGTCACGCGTGGCTACAGACGGAAATTGGGTACCAGATACGTCTCCTCAATCCCGGAGGTTGGATCCTTTCTGAATGCTCAATCGAAACGGACAAAGGCACCAAGGTGGCAGACGTTGCCTGGCTCAGCGACAATTTCTTTGAGACCTACGGCGAGACGACACCTTACCCCAGTGCCTCCGAACTTTGCGTCGAAATTATCTCGCCTTTGAATTCTCAACGCGAGATGCAAGAAAAGCGTTCGCTGTACTTCGATCGTGGTGCCCAGGAAGTTTGGCTCTGCAGTGAAGCGGGCCAACTTGACTTCTTCTCGCCAACAGGCAATCTCGGACAATCGTTACTCTTTCCAGAGTACCCGACAACGATTGTGTAATGGGTATCGTTTGGTCGGCTGCGAGCTACTCTTTTGCCTCGCCGTTTGTTTCCGGCGTCTTGTCCATCATGGTGTCGAGCATCGTGCCGATCAGGGCGGTAGTCTCGCCATCCTTGCCACCGCTGCCGCCTTGGCCGACGACCATCACGCGCGGAGTGATCGAAATGTTGCTCTCGCCCACAATTTTCAGCAGTTCTACCAGTGCCGCGTTGCCGCTGCCGATTTGCTCGGCGATTTGCTTGTAGGCGTTCGCCTGGGCCTCGGCTTTGATCTTGACGGCTTCGGCTTCGGCGCCGGCCGCAATGACCACCTTCTCGCGGTCTTTTTCAGCGATTTGCACTTCGTAGGCCGCGGTCGCGAGCCGCTTTTCTTCCTCGGCTTCTTGCTCGGTCTTGGTGAGCTGTTTTTTCTGCTCGGCGGCCCGCTGTTGTTCTTGGAACGTTTCCTGTTCTTGAAGGGCGATTTCGCGATCTTTTTGAGTTTTGAGCAGTGTGCCGAGGGTCTCTTCATTGCCTACATCTCCAATGCGGACACTGGCGATGGTCACCCCAATCTTGCTCATTTGCTCCTGTAGCATCGTGGCCGACTGTTCTCCTTGCAGGGAACGCTGCCTCACGTAGTCTAATGCTTTCACACCCTCGGCATTGTTGCGGAAGATGTCTCGGACGACGGAATTCATCACATTGCGCAGTCCGTCCTGATCGTCGCCGACACTCGCAACCAGGAGTGGGGCGTTGCGTGGTTCAATCCGGTACTAGACTCGTACGTCTACTGGAAATGTAAAACCATCGGAAGTCCGCACCATGATTTCCGTCTCTTCCGAACCACCAGTTCGCTGCCCTTCGCCGGCCGTATAGCGAACAATATGCTGCTTGGTGGATACTTTGGTGACCTGATACGCCTTGGTATGGCTGTAGTCGTAGAACTGATCGGGTATCAAAGGTGTTCGCCAGATCCCACGCTGACCTTGGTCGACGAGCCTGCGAACTCCCGCTTCCAGGTCGCCCGTTCCCTCGGGAGCCGCGTCGCCAACGTTGGACTTCACGACACCAACTTCCGCCTTCTCGATGGTCAAAACCGGTGCCGTTTCAAGCTTGAAGAGCTTGGGGTTGTAGCGATACTTGCCAGGCTTTAGCACGGTCGTCTGGGGCCCTTTGAAACCGTTGCCTTCGCCAAGAAAAAATTCCGCGTCGCCGATCATTTGCCGTTCTGTGCCCGGCTCCCAAGCTGGTGCGTAGGTTGCTCCCGGTGGCAAAGGTTGCCCGTCGGCGGCGGTCAACATGCCGACAGTGCCCTGTTCGATTTCGACGACCGGCGCAAACTCGATGTCGTAAATGAAAGGCCAATACCACGGATGCCAACCGGGTGGGAGAATGCGGGCTTGGGGGCCCTTTTCGCCGTTGGTCGCGATGATCTCGCCCGAGGGCAACGAGGTAAAGCCGATGTTCTTGCTCACCAAGCCGATGGACTCTTCGCTGACGTATCGAAACGAGGCAAGCGTGAAGAAGACAGCCAACACGACCAATGCCGCGCCCATCGCTGCCATGCGTAATTGGAATGAACGGATTTGCGTCGAACTTGCGATGATCAATCCGGCAAGGATGAGCCCGACAAACAGGAATACGGCTGACATGATATGAATTCTTTCCGAAACTTGGGTGGAGAATCGATGACTGAAAAATCGTTACAGGCTTGATAGACAAACCTAGCATACCCGAGGGCCACTCTGGGCCAGAGTCCCCCGCCGGGCAACTTCTCGAGTGTATTCGTCGAGTCGAACCCGATATTGCCGGCGAAATGCGTACAATCGGCCTGCAGAGCAGCGCTGGTGTCGCTGTTGCTTGGTGAACCTGCGGCGGGTAAAATCGGTCCTTTCATCCGCCGCAGGATCGTTTTCGCCCGCAGCCGCAGTTGGTGCCCGGGCTTTTTTTATGAAGCGTGTTTTTTGATATCACTCGTCGAGACGTAGCTCGCCTGCTGTTGCCCACTGACAACCGACCACTGACCAATGCGCATCGAAACCTACGACACAACCCTCCGCGACGGCGCCCAAGGCGAGGGAGTCAACTTCTCGCTGGAAGACAAGCTGCTGATTGCACGTCGGTTGGATAGCTTGGGTTTCGACTATGTCGAAGGCGGCTACCCGCTTTCCAATCCCAAAGATGCAGAGTTCTTTCAGAAGCTCGCCGCCAAGCCGCTGAAGAACAGCAAGGCGTGTGCCTTCGGCATGACACGCCGCAAGGGCATCAAAGCGGCCGACGACCTGGGTATGAAGTCGCTGCTCGACTCGCAAGCGCCGGTGATTACGATCGTCGGCAAGACGTCGGACTTCCATGCCACCGAAGTGCTCGGTGTGTCGCTGGAAGAGAACTTGGCAATGATCAGCGACACCGTTGGTTTTCTCTGCGAACAAGGTCGGCAAGTGATTTACGACGCCGAGCATTTTTTCGACGGCTGGAAAGCGAACCCCGAATACGCGGCGAAAACTATCCAAGCTGCTGCAGAGGCGGGATCCTCGCATATCGTCATGTGCGACACCAACGGCGGCAGCTTGCCCGAGGAAGTCGCCGCGATCACGACCGACGCCGCCAGCAAGGTCGACAAGCCGCTCGGCATCCATACGCACAACGATTGCGAACTGGCCGTGGCCAACTCATTGGCGTCCATCGCCGCCGGGGCGGTCCATGTGCAAGGCACGATCAACGGCATCGGCGAACGCTGTGGCAACGCCGACTTGGTCTCCGTGATCGCGAACCTGGCCCTCAAGAAAGAGGGCTACAGTGTGCTGGATGGCAAGAGCGTCGCCCACTTGACGGAATTGTCGCGCTACGTCTACGAAATCGCCAACATGCACTTCCGCAACGGCCAGGCGTTTGTCGGCCACAGCGCGTTTGCCCACAAAGGCGGCATGCATGTGCACGCGGTTGCCAAGGTCGCTTCGAGCTATGAACACGTCGACCCCGCCGCCGTCGGCAACGAACGCCGCGTACTGGTGAGCGAACTCTCCGGCCGGTCGAACATCATCGCCCTGGCAACCAAGCACAACCTCGAGAATGACAAGCAGTTGATGAACAGCATTCTCAAACAAGTTGTGGACCTGGAAAACCGGGGTTACCAGTTCGAGGCGGCTGAGGCTTCGTTCGACTTGTTGGTCAAGCGCGCAGCGGGCACCTACGAGCCACACTTTGAACTCGTACAATATCACACGAGCGTCGTCAGCCGCGGCGGTGAGCCCATCACCGAAGCGACCGTAAAGTTGCTGATCGGCGATGAGTTGCGGCACGAGGTGGCCGAAGGCGATGGCCCGGTCAACGCGCTCGACTCTGCACTGCGGAAAGCGCTCAACGGACATTTCCCAAGCTTGAACGACATGCACTTGGTCGATTACAAAGTGCGCGTGATCAACTCCGACGCCGCCACTGCCGCCAGCGTACGTGTCGTGATTGAAAGCACCGACGGCGACGACACCTGGGGCACCGTCGGTGTGCATGAAAACGTCATCGAAGCCAGTTGGGCGGCGTTGGTGGATAGTATTGAGTACAAGCTGTGTAAAGCGGACAGCGAGTGATCTTGCTTGCGTGCAGGCAGAAGGTAGAATTGATGCATGCAGTACACCATGCGAAATATTCCCGCAGAAATTGACAACGCCCTTCGGGAGGAGGCCGCGGCGCAAAAGAAGAGCCTAAACCAGGTACTGCTTGATGCTGTAGCGCGCGGGTTGGGATTGGTAACGCAGCCGAAGCAAGTGCGCGATCTTTCCGATGTTGCGGGGAAATGCTCAATTGACGACAAGAGCCGAGCGATTTTCGAGGAACAACGACAGATTGATCCTCGGGACTGGGAGTAGCCCCGATTCCAATGCGACTGCTCCTAGACACCAATCGGTACGATGACCTCAATCAAGGAGTGTCAGAGGTTGTCGACCGCATTAGTCACGCGAGCGAAGTTTGGCTTTCTCTAATTGTGGTGGGCGAGTTGCGAGCAGGTTTTCTCAGTGGAACGCAGACGAAACGCAATGAACGATTTTTGACGAAGTTCTGCACAAACCTAGTGTCGGCATATTGCTCCCTACTGAAGAGACAGCCGAATACTATGCAAGAATCGCAGTCTCCATTGCCAAGCAGGGCAAAAAGATCCCGACCAACGACCTGTGGATTGCAGCGCAGGCGCTGCAGCACAACTTGACGTTAGATACGCGGGACGAACACTTTCAGCAGGTACCTAATCTCAAGTTGCTACCTTAAATGACTAAATCACAAGATCTCCCCTCGCAATACGACCACACGGCCGCGCAGGAAAAGTGGTACCCCTTCTGGGACGAAAAGGGTTACTTCCACGCCGAACTGGACTCTGAGAAGCCGCCCTTCACCATCGTGATTCCTCCGCCGAATGTTACGGGGGCATTGCATCTGGGGCATGCGCTCAACAACACGCTGCAGGATATTCTCTGCCGCATGAAACGCATGCAGGGGTTCAATGTGCTGTGGATGCCTGGGACCGATCACGCGGGCATCGCCACTCAGGCGCGTGTGGAAAAGTCGATTCTCGAGAACGAAGGCAAAACTCGCCACGATCTGGGCCGCGAGGGATTAGTTGATCGGATTTGGGAGTGGAAAGACGAGTACGAACAACGCATCATCGGCCAGCTCAAGAGCATGGGTTTTAGTTGCGACTGGCAGCGCACACGGTTCACGCTGGACGATCAGTGTGCCCGCGCGGTACGTGAGACGTTCTTCAAACTCTTCCAGGACGGCAACATCTACCGCGGTAAGCGGCTCGTGAACTGGGATACGTTTTTGCAGACGGCGGTCTCTGATGACGAAGTGTTTCATGAAGTGAAAAAAGGGCACTTTTGGCACTTTTCGTATCCTGTGGTTGATCCTCAGAAGGGTGAACCTATGCAAGTGACGATTGCCACGACGCGTCCGGAAACGATGCTGGGCGACACGGCGGTTGCCGTGCATCCGGATCCCGAGGCGGCACTCGCGAAGACACAAGCAGAGCTTGAAGAAAAACTCGCCGATGCACCGGAGAAGGAAAAAGAATCGATTCAGTCGCAGCTCGACGCCCTGACTGATCGCCGGAAGAGCATCCTCCCGCAGCTTCTCCAACTCCGCGACATGGCCCAGCGCGGCGTCATGCTCGAACTGCCGCTCACCGATCGGCAAATCCCCCTGATCTGTGACGAATGGGCGAAACCCGAGCTTGGTTCCGGCTGCGTAAAAATCACGCCTGCGCACGATGCCAACGACTACGAAGTTGGGCAGCGGCATCCCGAAATTGGCGCGATCAACATAATGAACACTGATGGCACGCTGAACGACAGTGTGCCAGAAGCGTATCGTGGCTTGTCGATGAAGGCAGCGCGGAAACGGGTAGTGGACGACTTAGCGGCAGGCGGGTTTCACGATCCCGAGAAGGACGTCGAAGACCGCGAGATCGACCTCGCGCACAGCGACCGCAGCAAAACGCCAATCGAGCCATACCTGGCGGACCAATGGTTTGTGAAGATGGACGAGTTGGCGCAGTCCGCCATGGACGCCGTCACCGACGGCCGCGTGAAAATCACCCCCGAGCGCTACGCCAAAGGCTATCACGACTGGCTCAGCGAGAAACGCGATTGGCCAATTGGAAGGCAATTGTGGTGGGGGCATCGGATACCGGTTTGGAGCAAGAAGTTCAACACTATCACTGAGCGAAACGAGATTGCCGAAAGCATAACGCCGCTTGATGAATTGGCAGACGTCGGATATTCCGAGTCGGATCATCGCGTCCACAGGGCAGAGCATCCAACTGCCTTGACTATGGAGCATCAACACGATGGCAGTGATGGCATTGCATATTTTAGTTTTCGCGATGATCGGAGTGACTTACAAACAGCAGTTGAAAAGCTCGGCTTCGTCCAAGAAGACGACGTCCTCGACACGTGGTTCAGTAGTGCGCTCTGGCCGCATTCGACGCTTGGTTGGCCGGAGGATACGGCGGAGTTAAAGGCCTTCTATCCGACGAGCACGCTCATCACCTCGCGGGACATCATCACGCTCTGGGTCGCGCGGATGGTGCTGGCCGGCATTTACAACATGGGCGAGGTGCCGTTTTCCGAAGTCTACATTCATCCAAAAATCCTCGACGGTTACGGCGAGACAATGTCGAAGTCGAAAGGCAACGGCGTTGATCCGCTGGATGTCATCGATCAATTCGGCGCGGATGCCTTACGGTTTGGGTTGGCGTATTTGACGACCGAGACGCAGGACGTGCGAATGCCGGTGGAGTTTGTCTGTCCGCACTGTAGCCATGCATTCAAGCAAACGAAAAAGAACCGGGTGTTGCCGCGCGTTGAGTGCGAGAAATGCAAGCAGCCGTTTGGCACACAGTGGGCGCAGGCTGACGAAGACAAAGCCCTACCGCGCGGGGCGGTCACCAGCGAGCGTTTTGAACTGGGCCGCAACTTCTGCAACAAGCTGTGGAACGCTTCGCGGTTTGCGCTGATGAATCTCGAAGGCTACCAGCCGGAAGCGCTAGCGACGGAGGACCTCCTGCTGGAAGACCGATGGATTCTCAGCCGATTGGCAACCGTCACACGCGAAGTCACCGACGCCCTCACCGAGTTCCGCTACGCCGACGCGGCCCGCGAGCTTTACAGCTTCGCCTGGGATGATTTTTGCAGCTTTTATGTTGAAATCACAAAAGCACGGTTTGCGGTGCCGGCGCAGCGAGCAGTTGCTCAGCGCGTGTTGGCCCATGCACTCGACTCGCTGCTGCGACTATTGCATCCGATGATACCGTTTTTGACAGAAGAAGTTTGGCAGTTGTTGGGAATTGTGGCGCCGAACCGTGGGCTTACCCCCACGGCTAGTTCGGAGTCGGTTTGTGTGGCGGAGTGGCCTGAATCCGAGAAGTCGCGCATCGACTCCGCAATCGAAAAGCAGTTCGCCCAGTTCCAAGCTGTCATGTCCGCGGTGCGAAACATCCGCACGGAGAACAACATCCCACCCAAAGAGACAGTGAGCTTCTGTGTTCGTTGCGACGCGAAAATGCAAGCATTGCTCGCGCCGATGTTGCCCTACTTCGAGTCGATGGCACGGGCGACGGCGACCGCGATGGGGCCCGAGGTTGCGCCGCCGGAGCGCAGTGCGAGCAAACCACTGGAAGGCGCGGAAGTCCACCTCGACATTAGTGATTTCTTCGATGCCGAGGCGGAAAAGAAACGCCTCACCGCCGAGCAAGCGAACCTCGCCAAGTTCATCAAATCGATCAACGGCAAGCTCGGCAACGAAAATTTTGTCAGCCGAGCGCCAGCGGAGGTTGTCGAAGCTGAACGAGCGAAGTTGGCTGAAGTCGAAGAGCAGTTGGCAGCCGTGGAGACCGCGCTCAAGAAGCTGTGATTTATCTTCGTAAAGCAATTCGCGGTGGCGAGACGCCCACGCTACGAATTGTTTCGCCCATTCCGGCGACTCGTTGAGTCGCGGCTATTGCGGCGGTACAATGCGAATCGAACGTCCGCATTGTTGTCGTAGTTGATCTCTTAGAGGAACCCTGCCTATGCCCGTCCCTATGGAATTAACTCGGATTATTATCCGCGAGACCTCTGGCGAGCAGGTGATCTTTCTCAAGGAGATTGACGGAGAGCGAACCTTCCCGATTCTGATCGGCTTCTTCGAGGCGACCAGCATCGACCGACGAGTGAAGGATATCGACACTCCACGGCCACTTACACATGATCTGCTGGTCAGTGCGGTGGAGTCGATGGGGGGCGAGTTCCAGGATGTGATGATCACGGAACTCAAGGACCACACTTACTACGCCGTGCTTCGCGTGCGCAGTCAGGGCGAGTTGATCGAAATTGACTCTCGCCCCAGCGACGCGATTGCGGTCGCGGTGAGCTGCGATCCGCAACTGCCTATTTACGTCAGCGAAGACGTGTTGACCGACTTGTTGAGCGGTGAGGGCATGTAAGTTGGTTGGTTGATTGATTTAAGATGCGGGCGCGACTTGGACTAGCCGGGCAACTTCGTTCTTACCTTCTCACCCGATCACATCGTCGAATGCACCCAACAGTGCGGCTAGCGCGGCTTGGCCCTTGTCATTCTGGACAACGACGTTCACCTTGACTTCGCTGGTGCTGACTAGCTCGACGTTGATACCGGCTTGCGATAGCGCGCGGAACATCCGTAACCCTACACCTGTGTGGCTGCGGATGCCGACGCCTGTGACCGAGAGGATGGCGATTTTGGGGTAGGATTCGACGTTGCCGCCCAGAGTTTTTACCACGGACCCGGCTGCTGAAGTCGCCTCACCCGTGGCAGGCTCGGGGATCGTGAAGCTGAGATTAGTCTTACCATTGGCACCAATGCCTTGGACGATCATGTCGACCACGATGCCCTTCGCGGCGACCGCCTCAAAGATGTCGGCGGAGATACCCGGGTCATCAGGGACATCAGTCAATGTGACCAGGGCTTGCGAGTCGTCGAGGATTACGCCGTGGATAGTCAGGTCTTCCATGGCTTGCAAGCGGTTGACGACTGCCACGGCATCGGCTTCCTTAGCGCGTCTCGCGGCGGCTAAACAATCGGAAAAGGTGACCCGCTGGTCGGGTGGGCGGCCCAACTCGAACTCGTTGTGAACTGCTCGAAGTGCTTCCAAGCCTTGTTCGCGTGAAACGAGACACGAGACTTTGATCTCGCTGGTGGTGATCGCCTCAATGTTGATGTTCGACTCTGCCAGAGCGCGAAACATGCGATCGGCTACGCCCGACTGTGTCGCCATGCCGAGGCCCACGACCGAGATCTTTGATGTTTTTGCTTCGTGAGCAACTCCGATCGCGCCTACGGCCGCTGCGGCCTCCTTGACCGCTTCCAATGTGCGCGCTAAGTCAGCTTCCAAGACGGTGAACGAAATGTCGGCCAAGCCGTCGTGACCCGCGGTCTGCATGATCATGTCCACGGCCACATTCTCTGCCGCTAACTTCTCGAAGATCGTCAGACTTACTCCCGGCTTGTCCGGCACACCAGAGACGGTGATCCGTGCTTCTTCTTTGGTCAGCGCGCAACCACTCACCGCTCGGTTTTGCGACTCTGCAATCGGGCCAATGATTGTGCCCGGCTCGTCGGTGAAGACGCCGCTGTTGCGGACATGGATCGGTACATTGAACTTTTTGCCAAACTCGATGGAGCGGCTGTGCATGACGCCGGCGCCAAGACTGGCAAGTTCGAGCATTTCGTCGTGGCTAACGTTCGACATCTTGCGCGCATCGGCGACTTGGCGAGGGTCGGTGGTGAATACGCCATCGACGTCGGTGTAAATCTCGCACATCTCCGCACCTAAGACAGCTGCAAGCGCGACCGCCGATGTGTCGCTGCCCCCGCGCCCGAGCGTGGTAATGTTGTAGTCGTCGTCAACACCCTGAAATCCTGCAGCGATGACGATGTTGCCCTCGTCGAGTAGCTTCTTGACGCGGTCAGTCGAAATCGACTGAATGCGAGCCTTGGTATGGCTGGAATCGGTGCGCACGCCGATCTGTCCGCCGGTAAGACTGATCGCCTTGCCGCCCAGGTCATGGATCGCCATGGCCATGACAGACATCGTGACCTGCTCGCCTGTGGAGAGCAGCACATCCATCTCGCGCGCCGGCGGGTTGTCACACACCTGATCAGCCAAGTCGACGAGCATGTCGGTGTTCTTGCCCATGGCACTGACGACCATGACCACCTGATGCCCCTGCTGCTGAGCACGCAGTGCGCGCCGCGCTGCGGCACGCACTTTCTCTGCATCGGCAACGCTCGTGCCGCCGAATTTCTGAACGATCATACTCATCTCTTCAACTCTTTTCGATAAACCATTGCATAGCTTTCCAGCCTTCGTCGAATGCCAAGTCGGACTTTGCCGCGTTGGTGTCGCCGTAGGCAGTGAATTGGTCGTGGTCGATACCTGTGCCGGCGATGATCACCGGTACGTTGCCGTGGGTGTGGGTTTTGGTGTTGAGGAACGTAGGGTGGTCGGGGGAAATCATGACGCGGTAGTCGCCACGGGATTTTAAGGCTTCCGCCAACGGCGCGACCACATGGGTATCAATCTCTTCAATCGCTCTCACTTTTCCATCGCAATCACCTTCGTGGGAAGCTTCGTCAGGGGCTTCGACATGGACACAAATTAAGTCCACTTCGTTCAGGGCATCGATCGCATATTGGCCCTTGGCAGCGTAGTCGGTGTCGGTGTAGCCGGTCGCTCCAGGAACTTCGATGCGCTGCCAACCGACGAGCGATGCCAAGCCCCGCAGCAAATCAACTGCCGTTATCATTGCCCCCTGGGGTCCATAAGCTTCGCCAAAAGGCTGCAACCGAGGTGCCTTGCCAATGCCCCACAGCCACACATTCGTAGCGGGAAGCTTGCCCGCGGCAATACGTTTCTTATTGACGGGGTGATCGGCAAACAGCTCGACCGTCTCAGCCATCAGTTCGTTGAGCACATCGCTGCCAGGGCCACGTGGAAAACTGTCGAGGACTGACTTATCGGTGAGATCGTGCGGCGGAGTCGCACGCATGTCCATGGTGAAGGGGGCAGGGCGCTCGGCCCCACGCCAAAGTAACAAATTGCGATAGCTAACCCCTGGGACGAATTCCAGACCAGCGCCGCCGAGCGTCTCCTGCGCGGTCGCCAGCAATTCAGTGGCTTCCTCGGTGGAAATATGATCGGCCGTGAAGTCGCGCATCGTTTGGTCTTCGACCGTGACTAGGTTGCAGCGGATTGCCCAGTCTTGATCGCCAAGCTGGATGCCTTGCGCTGCGGCTTCGATCGGGGCGCGGCCAGTGAAGTTGGCGAGCGGGTCGTAGCCCAGCAGGCTCATGTTGCCAACCTCCGAGCCCGCGGGAAGCGATGGCGGTGTGTGGCAAGCTCGGGCGACGACCCCTGCGGCAGCCAACGCATCCATTGCCGGGGTGTGGGCGGCTTCGAGCGGAGTGCGCCCGTCGAGCGCTTCCTGCGGCTCGTCGGCGGCCCCATCGGGGATGATAATGGCGTATTTCATGCGATTTGCTGTCGTTTTGCGATGGGGGGCGAGATGTTAGAATATAAGCTGAGCGTATGAACTCGACCAGATGGCGAATGGGAGATTCCCGATGAGTTCCGTGGATAGAACAACGCAAGCAGCAGCGGTGCCGATGGTCGTGCCGCCGTCCTCGATCCCTCCGCTTCACAACGGGGATCGGCTCACGCGGGTCGAATTCGAACGTCGTTATGAGGCGATGCCGGGGGTCAAGAAGGCGCAACTCATCGAGGGGATTGTTCACATGCCATCGGCAGTCCAACATGTTCAGCATGGCTAACCCCAATTCGATGTTATCACTTGGCTAGGGTACTACATCAGCAAGACGCCTACTATTGAACGCAGTGATATTTCCACGAGTCGTCTTGATGAGGACAATGAACCCCAGCCTGACGTGCTGTTGCTCTTGCCAAAACACTTGGGTAGCACAGCCGTCGTTGAAGAGGACGGATATATCTCCGGCGCTCCAGATTTCGTTTGCGAAATTTCGGCAAGGTCTGTCAGCATCGACCTCCATGACAAACTTAACGCCTATCGTCGCAACGGAGTGCGCGAATACCTAGTTTGGCGAACCGAGGACCAAGCCGTCGATTGGTTTGAACTCGTCGATGGGAGGTACGTTCCCAAAAAACCCGATGAACACGGACGACTGCGCAGCAAGCTATTCCTTGGCTTGTGGCTCGATCCCGCGGCACTCTTGGCAGGCGACTTGCCCAAGCTGTTCGCCGCGGTGGATGAAGGCACAAGTACGAAAGAACACCAAGCCTTTGTCAAGCTGCTCGAAACTTCAAGTTAACCCCGCACCCACATCCGCACGGGCTGCGTCTGCACACACCCCAGAGCTTGCATTTTCGCGCAAGCCTTGCTCGCAGCGCCCTCAGTGGTTTCGTGCGTCATGATCACGAGCGGGATCGAGGAGTTGTCGGCTTCGGGCTCATGCTGCAGTACTGAGGCGATCGAAATGTCCTGCTCGCCGAGGGCTTGGGTGATTTGCGCGAGGACGCCGGGGCTATCGTCCACAGTCACTCGCAAGTAAAAACGACCCCGTGCGTTGGCATAGTCGGCCGAATCGACGCGGGCTTGCCGATCAGACCACAGCTCCAAAGAGCGGAACGTAATAGGCGAGCGGCCTACGGCCACATCAATCATGTCGGCCACGACCGCCGACGCGGTCGGCATTTGCCCGGCACCGGGTCCATAGAACAACAGCTGCCCCACGGCATCGCCCACGACTTGAATGGCGTTGTACGGGCCCCCAACTTCCGCCAGTGGCCGACCCGCGCGAACCAGCGTTGGCGAGACATGCAGCTCCAACGCTTCGTCGACGAGTTGCGCGACAGCAAGCAGCTTGATCTTGTAGCCCATTTCTTGCGCGTAGCGCACGTCGGCAATGTCGAGTGTGTCTATCCCCGCGCGAGGAATCTCTTTCCAATGAACGCGTGCACCAAATCCGAGGTGGGCAAGGATCGCCAGCTTTTGGGCTGCGTCGGTGCCATCAACGTCCATCGTGGGATCTGCTTCGGCATATCCAAGCCGCTGTGCTTCGGCAACCACTTCCTGGTAAGCCGAGCCGTCCTCGTGCATTTTGCTGAGGATGAAGTTACTCGTGCCATTGAGGATGCCGTGCAACGACTCGATCTGGTTGGCAGAGAGGCATTGCCCGATGTTGGCGATAATGGGGATACCCCCAGCGACCGAGGCCTCGAACGCGACACAACGGCCAAGCTCGCGAGCGCGATCGAAAATCTCTGGCCCATGCTCGGCGAGTAACGCCTTGTTCGCAGTGACGACGTCCTTGCCGCTTTCGAGCAGCTGGAGCATCACCGTGCGAGCGGGCTCCAGTCCGCCGATTAGCTGGGCGACGACTTCGATCTCGGGATCGTCAATGACGGCTTGCAGCTCGTCGGTTAGCACCCCTTTCGGCAAGTCGCAATCACGATCGCGAGTCAAGTCGCGCACTACGGCCTTCTCCAACCACAGCACTCGCCCGGCATGTCTAGCGGTGCGGTCGCCGTGATCCAAAAGCAGCTGAGCGACACCTGAGCCCACGGTGCCGAGCCCGATAATGGCGACTTTAGTCTTGTCCATGAAGGGGTCCGTTGTAACGCAATCGAGAAACGGTCCATCGTAATTAGCCGTAGGCACTAAAGTCAACGCCCAGCGAGGTTTGCGCCGCTGGTTTGGGGCGTTAGAATTGTGTGGCTGCGAAGCTATGGGCCTCGCGTTTCCCTCTGCAATCTGACAACATCGATCTGATATTTCTCCATGCCTCGCTATAATCCCGCCACTGTTGAATCGAAGTGGCAAGCCTACTGGGACAAACACCAGACCTTCGCCGCGCCAAAGTTGCCTGAGGGAGAAAAACTCTACGCGCTGGATATGTTCCCCTACCCCAGCGGCGACGGGCTGCACGTCGGACACCCGGAAGGGTACACGGCAACGGATATTGTTAGCCGAGCGGCACGCATGCAGGGCAAATCGGTCCTCCACCCAATGGCTTTCGATGCGTTCGGATTGCCGGCCGAGGAACACGCCATCAAGACGGGCGAGCACCCACGGGTTCAGACGGAAAAAAACATCGACACCTTCCGTCGCCAGTTGAAGTCGCTCGGGTTCAGCTACGACTGGTCACGGGAGTTGGCTACGACCGATGTGGAGTACTTCCGCTGGACCCAGTGGATTTTCTTGCAGGTTTATGACACGTGGTTCGACGCCGAACAACAGCGTGGTCGCCCGATCAGTGAGCTCGTGGTTCCCGACGAGGTGAAAAAACTCGGCGACGACTTCGCACGGCAGTGGGTCGACGAGAGACGACTTGCGTACCAATCCGAAGCACCCGTCAACTGGTGCCCCGCCCTTGGTACCGTGCTTGCCAATGAAGAAGTTATCGACGGCAAGAGCGAGCGCGGCGGACACCCGGTCGAACGTCGTCCGCTGCGCCAATGGATGCTCCGCATCACGGCCTATGCCGACCGCTTGGAGAACGACCTCCAGGATCTCGATTGGACCGAGGGCATCAAGGCGCTGCAACGCAATTGGATCGGCCGCAGCACGGGCGCGGAAGTTGATTTTCGCTTGCAGAACGAAAATGCTGGTGAACCGCGTCCTGAGAGCTTCCCTGCCAAACCGGATGCGAACACTCTGCGTGTTTACACGACGCGCCCCGACACCCTGTTCGGGGCCACTTACATGGTAATCGCCCCGGAACATCCGTACGTAACGAAATTGACAACTGATGAGAACGCGGCAGCAGTAAAGAAATACTGCGACCAAGCCGGACTCAAGAGTGATTTGGACCGCACGGAACTGGCCAAGGAGAAAACGGGGGTCTTCACCGGCAGCTTTGCGATCAACCCCGTGAACAATGAGCCGATTCCCATTTGGATCGCCGACTACGTGCTGATCAGCTACGGCACGGGGGCAATCATGGCGGTGCCGGCACACGACGAGCGCGACTTCGAGTTTGCCAAACAGTTCCACATTCCCATCAAGTGCGTCGTCCGCCCGGAGGCAGACTTGCCTAAGGAAGACGTAGCACAAATCCTAGCCGGGCAACAAGTCTTCGCCGACCATGGCACCGCGATCAACTCCGACGAGTACGACGGACTCAGCACCTCGGAGTTCAAGCAGAGAATTACTAGTGACTTGGAAAGTGGTGGCTGTGGACGTGAGGCAGTGAACTACAAGCTACGTGATTGGCTGTTCTCGCGGCAGCGATTTTGGGGCGAGCCTTTTCCCATTTTGCACGAACTCGACGCCGACGGAAATAAGACGGGCGTCGTCCGGGCCGTGCCCGAGGAGCAACTACCGGTCGATCTGCCGCACCTCGAAGATTTCAAGCCGCACGGCCGTCCCGAACCACCCCTGGACAAGGCGCCGGAGGAGTGGCTGCTCCAAGAGATCGACGGCGTGCGCTATAAACGGGAAACAAACACCATGCCCCAGTGGGCGGGCTCCTGCTGGTACTACTTGCGGTTCCTCGACCCAACGAACACTCAAGCGGCAGTCGACCCCGAAATTGAAAAAGCGTGGATGCCGGTCGATCTCTACGTCGGCGGCGCAGAGCATGCGGTGTTGCATTTGCTCTACGCACGGTTTTGGCACAAGCTGCTGTATGACCGTGGCGTGGTCAGCACACCTGAGCCTTTTCAGAAACTCGTCAACCAGGGCATGATCCTCGGCGAGAACAACGAGAAAATGTCCAAGAGCCGCGGCAATGTCATCAACCCCGACGACGTGGTTAATGAATACGGAGCGGACTCCTTACGACTTTACGAGATGTTCATGGGCCCCTTGGAGCAAATGAAGCCGTGGAACATGGACGGAGTGAATGGGGTGTTCAGCTTTCTCAATCGATCATGGCGGATGATTGTGGACGATAACGCGGACACTTTGCGAGTTAACGCAGCGCTAAGCGGCGAGCCGCCGACCGAGGAGCAAAACCGCGTTTTGCACAAGACGATCAAAGCGGTGACCGACGACATCGCCAAACTGTCGTTCAACACGGCCATCGCTCGTTTGATGGAGTTCACCAACTTCTTTACCAAGCAGGACCAACGTCCACAATCGATCATGGAACAGTTTGTGCTGCTACTATCTCCGTTTGCTCCGCATATGGCCGAGGAACTGTGGCAATTGTTGGGACACAACGAAACACTCGCTTACGAGCCCTGGCCCGAACACGACGATGCGCTTCTGGTGGAGGCCCAGTTGGAAATACCGGTACAATTCAAAGGAAAAGTAAAAGCGAAAATCATCGTGCCCGCCGATGCGGATCAAGCTAAGATGGAAGCCCTGGCCCGGGCTGATCCGCGTGTGGCCGAACTTTTACAGGGAAAAGAAGTGGTCAAGACTATCGTCGTACCCAAGCGGTTGGTTAACTTTGTCGTGAAAGGGTAAGCACTCGAATACTCACCCTTCTGCCGCTTCTCTCATCTCATTGGAAATCCGCATGAAAAATGTTGTTGCCGTCGTACTAGGTGGTGGCCAAGGGTCGCGACTGATGCCGCTGACCAAGTACCGCTCCAAGCCGGCCGTCCCGCTGGCGGGAAAGTATCGCCTGATTGACATTCCCCTGTCCAACTGCATCAACAGCGGACTCAAGCGGATCTATGTGCTCACGCAGTTTCTCTCAGTGAGTTTGCATCGGCACATTCGCGGCACGTACCGCTTCGACAACTTCAGTGGCGGATTTGTCGAAATCCTCGCCGCGCAGCAAACCATGACCGAGGGGACCGATTGGTATCAAGGCACTGCCGATGCGGTGCGGAAAAATCTACGGTATCTCACCCAAGCCGATACCGACTACGTAGTGATCCTCTCCGGCGATCAGCTCTACCGCATGGATTTCGCGAAGATGCTCAAGACCCACCAGGAGTCGGGCGCTGATGTCACGATTGCCGCGAAGCCTGTTTACGACCGTGAGGCTTCTGCGTTGGGAATCATGCAGGTCGACGACACGGGGCGTGTGGTGGGTTTTTCAGAGAAACCCAAAACTGAGGAGGAACTCAACCGTGTACGCATGGACCCCGCCTGGATCGACGGGCACGGCATCGTGAGCGACGGCCGCAGCTGCCTGGCTAGCATGGGAATCTACCTGTTCAATCGCAATTTACTCCAAGATGCGTTGGAACACAGTGACCACCAAGATTTTGGCAAAGAGGTGTTCCCTTCGTTGATCGACGACCGCCGGGTGCAAACCCATCTCTTCGACGGTTACTGGGAAGACATCGGTACGATTGGCTCCTTCTTTGAAGCCAACCTGCAACTTGCTAGCAAAGATGCGCCCTTCGCTCTGGCGACGGGAACCTCGCCCATCTACTCGCGACCACGATATTTACCACCCACGCGCCTCGACGGGTCTACGATCGAGAGCAGCCTTGTTGCCGACGGTTGCACGATCGAACCTGGCACGAGGATCGAAAATAGCGTCATCGGACTGCGCTGCCGCATCGGCCGCGATGTTACGATTCGCAATTCTGTCATCATGGGGGCCGACTACTACGAAACCCCCGAGCATCTCCGCACAATCGAACACTCCGAATTGGCCCCCATCGGCATCGGAGACGGCAGCAGAATCCAGGGGGCGATCATCGACAAGAACTGTCGCATCGGTACCGCAGCACAAGTGGTGAATCACGACGAGACCCAAGAAGGCAACATCGGCGACATTTGTGCGATCCGAGACGGGATACTCGTGGTGCAGAAGGACGCCTGCCTCCCCGACGGCTGGCAGGCCTGAGTCAGGCCGCGCAGCCCTTATAACTCTCCCAGTCGTACCAGGAAACCACACGCCGTGCGGCAGTCGAGCCTCGAACGCGAAGCCGTGGTCCGCCGGTGGTTGGTTGCTGGACCCGATTGTGGCATACTGGAGGTTCGCGTCTTGAACCTGTACAAACTGCCTAGTACCCCTATCGCGAGATTCGCTGGGGTCGGAGATTCCTTTCATGCAATCCTTTAGAAGTCACTTACTAGTAGCGGTGGTCACCCTGTGTGCCAGTTTGTTGGTTGCCAGCGACTCCCATGGGCAACCGACCGAAAGCGAACCCATTTACCTGGAAGAGCCCGGCTCAGAACCGCCCGCGCCCATCAGTCGGCGGCAAAAAATCAAAGAAGTGTACGAAGACAAATCGCCACGTGCCGAGCGCGAGGTCGCGCAGCTTTCGAACGATCGCGTGCTCAACGACGGAAAGTACACTGAATACTATCGTGATGGTCAAAAATTCGTGGAGGGCAACTACAAGCTTGGGGTCTTTGACGGAGAGTGGAGCTACTGGTTCCCCAATGGACAGCTCTGCAAGAAAGTTTCCTTTAGTAATGGCAAGACAGACGGGCAGTGGGAAGTCTTCGACAAAGAGGGCAAACGCATCTCGCAAAAAAGCTACAAAGGAGGAATGCGCCATGGCAAATGGATCGTTTACTACGAGAGTGGAGAAGTCCCGAAGTTTGAGATTTCGTACGAGCAGGGCAAACCCGTCGGCGAGCGGATCACCTACTACGAGAGCGGTTCGAAGAAGCAATTGATTAGCTTCAAAAATGGAAAAATGGACGGCATGATGACCGAGTGGGACGAAAGCGGGAACAAAGTTGCCGAAGCCAAGTTCGAAGACGGAAAACTGGTCGGTGAAGTCGAACGATTCACGAAATGACCAGCGGCAATTTCGTTTTTTCCACGCACAATAGTGTATCCGCTCCACCTGAGATATTCGTCCGTACGTAGCTATGACCGATCAGGACAAACCTGCTAAGCCCTCGTCAAATCCTGATCCAAAGCGAGGAAATCCGCTACAGTGGTTTCTGCTGCTCTTGTTGGGCTTTCTGACACTGATGTTTTTCGTTTCTGCGTGGAACAACAGCAGAGCGATTACCTACAGCCAATTCCAGGCAGAGCTGGCGTCGGGGAACCTCTCCAAAGTTACCATCAATGGACAGCAGCTCGTCGGAGAGTTTAAAGAACCCGTTCGCCCCGTTACCAAGGGCAGCACCGAAGCCGAACGTGCAGCCGACGTCGAGCCAATCAAACGCTTTACTTGCACGCTGCCCCAACAGGTCGGGGAAAAGTGGCTAGAAGAATTGGAAGCTAAAGGCGTCGAAATCAACGCCCAAGATCCGACTGCGTACGAAGACCTGTTCCTCTTTGCTTCGTTGGCTGGACTGCTACTGATCTTGGCTTTCGCTTGGACCATGATTCGCCGCACGCGCGATTCGATGATGGGAGGCGGCATGATGGGCGGCGTGACCAAGAGCCCGGCGCGCCGCTACGACGATGATGACAAGCGCATCACTTTCGACGACGTGGCCGGTCTAGGCGGTGTGAAGAAGGACTTGCAAGAAATCGTTCTCTTCCTGAAAGATGCGGAAAAGTTCCACCGACTCGGAGCCCAAGTCCCCAAAGGGGTGCTCTTGATGGGCCCCCCTGGCACCGGAAAAACGCTCCTAGCCCGCGCGGTGGCAGGCGAGGCCGGTGTGCCATTCTTTTCCATCAATGGCTCGGAGTTCATCCAACTATTTGTCGGTGTTGGTGCGGGACGCGTGCGAGACATGTTCAAGACCGCTCAGGAAAATTCGCCCGCTATTCTGTTCATCGATGAAATTGACGCAGTAGGCCGACAGCGGGGCGCGGGGCTCGGTGGCGGGCATGATGAACGAGAACAAACGCTCAACCAGATCTTGAGCGAGATGGATGGATTCAGTCCCACTTCCACGGTCATTGTTCTCGCTGCTACGAATCGCCCTGACGTTCTCGACCCCGCATTATTGCGACCTGGCCGATTCGACCGCCATATCACTGTCGATCGCCCGACAGTCGAAGGCCGGCAGGCTCTCTTCGAACTCCACAGCTTGAAAGTGCCCATCACCGAGGACGTCAATTTTGAGAAGTTAGCACGCGCGACCGTGGGGCTGACGGGTGCCGACATTCGGAATCTGGTCAACGAAGCCGCACTGTGGGCCACTCGCCAAGAGAAAGACAAAGTTGCCATGGAGGACTTTGAATACGCGCGCGACAAAGTGCTCATGGGCTCCAGCCGTGAAGAAATATTGTCCGACCACGAGAAGAAAATCACCGCCTACCACGAAGCGGGGCATGCTTTGCTCGCCTGGCTAGTGCCGGGTTGCGATCTGGTCCACAAGGTAACGATTGTCCCACGCGGGATGGCCTTGGGAGTGACGCAGCTCGTGCCTGAGGAGGACCGCTACAACATCGGCGAGCGCGACATGTTGGCACAACTGACCATGGCCCTGGGTGGTCGCACCGCAGAAAAGATGCAATTCGAAGAGTACAGCGCAGGAGCAGAAAACGACTTGAAACGTGCCACCGCCCTGGCACGCAAGATGGTTACTCGTTGGGGAATGAGCGAGAAGCTTGGCCCCGTCGCTTACAGCAACAACGAAGAACATCCCTTTCTGGGGCGAGAAATGGCCCACGAGCACCGGACGTTCAGCGAGAATACGGCACAAGTCATCGACGAAGAAATTGCTAGGATCCTGCACGATGCCGCGGACCGGGCAAAACAAATTCTGACCGACAATAGGGACAAGCTCGATACACTTGCTCTAGCGCTGCTCGATAAAGAAATTATCGACACCGACGAGATCGAAGCGCTCATTGGACCATCGACACGAGGCTCAGAGTCGAACAGAACTGTGCCAGAGCTCGACGCTGCTATCAGCCCCATCCAGAGCACACCAATCGACTGACCAGGAATACCAGCGAGGCACTCCATGACAGACTCCACGAAGCAAACTGCGTTTGCACATTGCGTCTATTTCACTTTGAAGGAAAAGACAGCTGAAGTGCAAGCACAACTGATCGCAGCGTGCCAAAAATACCTGAGCGACCACGCAGGCACAATTCACTTCAGTGCGGGTGGCAGGGCCGCGGACTACCAGCGCCCGGTCAACGATCTGGATTTTGACGTGGCACTGGTTTTGGTTTTTGCAACTGAAGCCGACCATGATCGGTATCAAGTGTCCGAACGACACGAGCAATTTCTCGCGGAGCAAAGCGATTCCTGGTCGGAAGTACGGGTATTCGATGCTTTCGTCTGAGCGGGTTACGCTTGCTCCTGAGGGCGTAGGAACAGGTGAGCCCTGCTAGGCGTTACCAGCTTCGTGTTCTGAACGCCATTTTGCGATTTCCGCCAAACACGTGCCACTTCTGCGAGATAAGATAGAATAAGGCATTACTGTAGTTTGCGAAGCTACCGGCGTGAGTTTTCTGATTCAAGTTTGCTCCAGCGGCCCGCCAAAACTATGCGAAGCACCTCGACCTTTCAACCCGAGCATTTCATCAACCGCGAGCTGAGTTGGTTGGAGTTCAATGCGCGGGTGCTGGAAGAAGCTCAGGATGATTCCAATCCGCTCTTGGAACGCGTCAAGTTTCTCTCGATCTTCAGCTCGAACTTGGACGAGTTCTTCATGGTGCGAGTGGCGGGGCTGCGGGAACAAGCGTTTGGTGGCGTGGCGGCGCAGGACGTGCCGGCCGACGGAATTCGAGCATTGCAACAACTGCTGAAGATTTCGCAGCGAACGCGACAGCTAGTCGAGGCGCAGTACGCATGCTTCAACGAAGCCATCATGCCAGCACTGGCAAAAGAGGGAATTCGAATACTCTCTGAAAAAGATTTGGAGAAACCGCAGAAGAAGATCGTCAACGAATTTTTCCGCCAACGTGCTTTTCCTATTCTCACTCCGATGGCAATCGACCCAAGTCATCCCAGCCCCCGCTTTCACAATCGCGGACTGTACCTGGTAGCACTACTGCAGCGCACCAGCGGCCTGGGTCCGACAGATTTGTTTGCTGTTGTGCAGTTGCCCCAAGTACTTCCCCGGTTCGTCCCGCTGGGACCTCCCAGCGAAAATACTTACATTCTCTTAGAAGACATCCTCACAGCCAAACTCCCCGAGTTGTTCGGCGGCTATGAAATAGCACATCACGCTGCGTTTCGAGTGACCCGCGACATGGACGTTGATCTCCTGGAACAGGAAGCAGATGACATGCTGCAGGCGATTGAGCAGCGGCTCCGCCGACGTCAGCACTCCGAAGCGGTACGTCTCGAAGTCGATTCACGAATGAACCGAGACATGCGAAGCATGATTGTTGAAGAGGAAAGCTTGTATGCGAAACACGACATCGACGGTGAAAAGTACAGCGAAGTGTATCGTGTCAGCGGCATGCTCGACATGACGAGCCTCATGGAACTCACGCAGCTCGAGAATCACCCAACACTCGTCAGCACGCCTTTCGTCCCTCGCCACCCACTCGGGTTGAGGCCCAAGGACGATCTTTTTGCGGAGATCGCGGATCGCGACATCCTACTGCATCATCCGTTCGACTCTTTCTCGCCAGTGGTGCAGTTTATTGAACGCGCGGCGGAAGATGAGAAAGTCCTAGCGATCAAGCAAACTCTCTACCGCACTAGCGGCGATAGCCCCATTGTTCGCGCGTTAATCAAGGCCGCTGAGAATGGCAAACATGTGACCGCGCTGGTGGAACTCAAGGCTCGTTTCGATGAGGCCAACAACATTGTCTGGGCCCGGCAAATGGAGAATGCCGGGGTGCATGTCGTCTATGGGTTCATGGACATGAAGACCCACTGCAAACTAGCCATGGTCGTTCGGCAAGAAGGCAAAAAAGTCCGCCGCTACGTTCACCTGGGCACGGGCAATTACAACCCCAGCACTGCCAAGCTGTATACGGACCTGGGGCTGTTTACGTCGAACAAGTATCTTGCGGACGACACTTCTGCTCTCTTTAATTTCCTTACTGGCTATTCACAGGGACATGAGTGGACCAAGCTGATCGTTTCGCCTCAGAACCTCCACCGGCGAACCATCGAATTGATTCATGAACAAGCAGAGTGCGCGCGTGCGGGCAAGAAATCAAAAATTTTCGCGAAGCTCAATTCACTAGTCGATCAAGAAACCATCGAAGCACTCTACGCCGCGAGTCAAGCGGGAGTGCCCATTGAGCTTGTGGTACGTGGCATTTGTTGTTTGCGTCCTGGACTGCCAGGAATTTCTGAAACTATCCATGTTCGGAGCATCGTCGATCGTTTTCTCGAACATAGTCGCATCATGATATTCGGCGCGGGTCAGAAGGCGCAAGTCTATCTTTCTAGTGCTGACTGGATGCCGCGAAATTTCGAGCGTCGCGTCGAAGTGATGTTCCCCATCGAGTCGCCCGAGCTTAAGCAGCGCATTTGCAAACAAATCGTGCCCATTTATCTCAATGACAACTCGCGTGCCCGTGTTTTGCAATCCGACGGCACGTATGTCCATGCTGAAGCTTGGAATGGAGAGCCGGAACACCGCTCGCAAAAGGAGCTCATCGAAGTTGCCAAAAACCGCGAAGCTGCCACACCGTTTACGCTCGTAGACCCAGCGGAAGACCCATCAGCGAGCAAGTCCAATACGAAAAAACGCTCCCGCGACGCGGGGTAGCGGAGTTCAATCTGCGTTGGCCTTGGCGAGCAATGCTTCCCAGTAAGGCCGCGCGGCCTCGATGTCCGCGAGTACGGGCTGGTTGTCTGCAAATTCCGTGCTGGCGTCGTCTAGCCAGTCGAGAAAAAACTGCACACTCTTGCGGCTAATCCGGGGCTCGTATCCGGCCTCGACATAGTAGGGGCCCGTGGAGGCGTACTGGTAGTTCTGGCTCGTACTGGTCATTGCACGCACGAGAAACCAGCCGCTGCCATCAAAGTGTAAGGGCGGCAATTTCCCTTGGCTTTCGGCTAATTCTTTCAGGCGAATTTCGTGTTCGACACGACCGTTCTTCACGATTTCCAAGTATTCCACAGGAGCTTGCTCATAGAAAGCAAGCCCCAATGCAATTTGAAAGTCGCGCGCCTCACCTCGATCCAATGAGAATTGATGCCCCGGCGGATGTCCTTCGACCGTCGTGCGCAGAAGGGGACCATTGGTCACAAAAACGTGGCCATTGCGGAGCCCCTGGAACCAACTCTCCGGAGTAAACTCTTCGTCGCAGTGAACATACACACGGTTTGTCCCCACGGGATTCTTGTTGGTCCCCGATCCGCTTCCAGCCGCCGGTGCTATACTCACTCCGCAGTTCAGAAGATGATGGTAGATCGCCTCGCTCCAGCGGCCATTGCCAGTCTTGCCGGGGAAAAATGTCTTGTCTCGTTTACGGCCCCAGCCTTCGTTATCCACCACGTCACCCGACAGTGCATGACGATGAATGATTTGCACCGCGTCGAGTTTGCCACTGGCTACCCAAAGCGGCAAATCCCACGCGAAAGGGTTCAGCGCAACTGCGTACGCTTCTCCCTTGTCACGCAGCATTGGCAGTGAGCTTCCGTCTGCCTGGAGTTTGCACACTGGCCGGGGCGACTGTTGAAACAAGAGCAACCCACCCCCACGGCGATTGTCGAGTGAACCCACGAATGCTTGTTGCTGAGTGATTCGCTGTTTTGCTTCCGAGCACTTGCCCTGGTGATTCTCAATCACGGTTACCGGAGCAAAATCAACCCTTGCTGCGCGCATCAGCAGCGGCAGATTCGTGTAGCGCTGTCGAATATCCAAGTCGCCTGCCCACCAGCCCTCTGCTTGCATGTTCACTCGACGTCGCAGGATCACGTCGGTACTGTCCTCGGCATGGCGGTCGATAGTGAAGCGTCCGGGGCGCGTTTGATACTCGGGGCCTGCCTCGATCAGGAATTGATACGGTCCCTTGCGCAACCGAAGAGTCACCCGACCCTCGAACACAAAATAGTCGCCGTGCGAAATAATTCCCTCAGCCCGAACTCGCACCGCACGGCCCCTGCCGTTGCGCAGTTCCATGCGTACCGGAATGGGTTTCTTGCTTTGTTCGTCCAAGACGTTGATCGTCAATTGGCCATCGTACCTGGCAGCTGCTGCAGGACTCGGAAGCGTGGCCACTGCGAACACTAGAAACAAGATCGTACAGTTCCACATCACAATTTCTGAAAGACGCTGCAAAGTCAGTATTCCCCAAAGAATGGCAGAAAATCGGCGTGTGGCAATCTCGGCATGCCCTTATCCAGTTTAGCACACCCGGTTTACCGACTCGGAACCGCTACACTTGGGACGAATAGCCGGTAGAATAGGGAATTCACTAGTTTCCCCATGACGCGACCAGCGAGAACCTTAACTTTCCCATGGCAGACGATCATTACGCAACTCTGGGAGTCGGGCGAACTGCCTCCGACGAGGAAATCCAAAAGGCCTACCGCCAGTTGGCTCGGCAGTATCATCCAGACCTCAACCCGGACGATGCCAAAGCCAAAGAGAAATTCAACGATGTGCAGCATGCCTTTGAAGTGTTGAACGACCCCAAGAAGCGAGAAATGTACGACCGCTATGGTAGCGCGTATGAATCGGTGGGCACTGGTGGGCCGGGAGGAGCTGGGGGGCAGCCTTGGGCACAGCCAGGGGGTGGAGGCCCTGGCTTTGATGTGAATCTCGACGATCTGTTTGGCGGCGGGGGTGGGTTCGCCGACCTTTTCAAGAACATGGGACCGCGCGGGAAGAGGAACCCCCGGCGTGCTGCTCCCGCTCGCGGGGCCAACATCGAGTACGAACTGACTGTCCCGTTCACCACGGCGGTACTAGGCGGCGAAGCGCAAATTGCTGTGCAGCGTCCTCAGGGAAACACTGAAACAATTCAAGTAAAAATCCCCACGGGTATCGAAGATGGCAAAAAGATTCGCCTGCGCGGGCAAGGCAACCCTAGCCCCAATGGCGGTCCCGACGGTGATTTGTTGATCCAAGTGAAAGCAGCTCCTCACCCCCACTTTCGCCGCCAGGGGAACCGGCTCGACGTGCGAGTGCCCCTCACCTTGGCCGAGGCAATCGCTGGGGCGAAAATCGATGTGCCTACGCCTCACGGCACAATCACGCTGACAGTACCCGCGGGAAGTTCGAGCGGCGCAAAGCTGCGGCTCAAGGGCCAAGGCGTAAAACCAACCAAAGGTGCGCCGGGAGATCTCTTCGCAGAACTTCAAATCGTGATTCCGAAAGACATCAAACAGGCGGACCGCGACAAGCTGAAAGAAATCGCTGAAAAGTATTCCGACAACCCTCGCTTGGACCTGAAGTGGTAGTGATGCTTCATCAGTTTACTCTTCTCAACTTGCTCGCTCAGCAAACCGAGCCTGCTAAGCAATTGCCCGAACCTGTGCGGCAGATTGCCTTAATGGCAATATTGGGAATCGCCTTATTGGGAATGCTCATCATTGTGGTGACCTTGCTCGGTGGACATTGGGTGCGCCGATGGGGAGATCGACACCGGCGATCGGCAGTGCCGCCAGACGTAATCATCCCTCGGACGAGAGTTTCGTCCTCTGATTCCGCGACGGGCGAGTCCGACGACGATTCTCAAGATTCCGCATCAGTGCCTTAACCTCGCTGCTTCTCTCCCAATCTCTCGCTCATGCCTCCCTCCGATTTTCCTAAGACCGTTCGGTTGCTGAAGTCAGCAGAATTCGATCGCGTGTTTCGTCGGCGGTGTTCGGTCTCGGACGGTTGGATGGTCCTCTACTGCGACCACGGCGAGAGCGAACGCCCCAGACTGGGGATGGTTGTGTCACGCAAATGCGGCAACGCGGTTGCACGCAATCGCTGGAAACGTGCATTGCGCGAGGCGTTTCGCCTCGCTCAGCACGAGTTGCCCAGGCATCTTGAATTGGTCGTATTGCCACGTCGCGGTGCCAAACCCGATGTCGGGAGATTATTTACCTCGCTGCAACAGCTAGCAGCCCGCGCCGAGAAAAAGCTGAAACAGGACAGTCTCGCAGAGGGCAGTCCCGCAGAGGGCCAGCCATGAATGGCATATGGCAAGTTTTCGCGGGGCTACCCGCGGCGGCATTGGTCTTCGCCGCGAAGTGCTATCAGTGGCTTGTGAGCCCGTGGTTGGGCCCACGCTGCCGATTCCAGCCGACTTGCAGCCAGTATTTCATTGCCAGTGTGCGTAAGCATGGGGCCGTTTGGGGCACTCTCCGGGGTCTGCGACGAATTGGACGGTGCCATCCGTGGAATGCTGGCGGTTACGATCCTCCGTAAGTCGCTCGGCTTGTCGAGGCTTCGGAAACTTCTGTCTGCCTTGACCGAAGCGTCGCTGCCTCCTATTCTCCGACCCCTATTTTCACGGGAGCAAGAGTCCTGCTGCGCTTAGCATTGGAGCGGGCTGCCCAGACTCTCGCCGTGACTGACCGGAGACGAATCGCACATGAGCCGTTCCTTATCGCCTGAGCGCCGTTCACAACGAAACGAGCGTCGCTACGCAAACTTCTATTGGCTGGCACTGAGCACGCTGGTCGTTGGCCAAGCAACCGGTTGCATGACCGCGTTGCTGCGCCAGTCTGGCCCGGAGGTCGAACTTGAGGGAGAAGCTGAATCCAACTCAGCACTCATTAGCCATGTTGCGCACCCCTATGGCTTGGGCTACATCAAGCTGGAAGCGGTTTCGTTGGTCACCGGCCTGGCTGGTACGGGCGAAGACCCGGCGCCTTCGCCCCAACGGGCGACATTGATGGACGAGATGAGCCGACGAGAAGTCGAAAATCCTAAGCAAGTTCTTGCCTCGCCGTCCACAGCAATGGTATTGGTTCGCGGCTTCCTCCGCCCCGGTATGCAGGCAGGTGACCGCTTCGACATCGAAGTACGAACCAGTTCACGCAGCGAGACGACCAGCCTGCGCGGCGGTCACTTGCTCGAAACACGATTGAGCGAAATGGCTGTACTTGGCGACCAAGTGCGGCGTGGACATTTGATGGCTGCAGCGCAAGGCGCGGTGCTTGTCGATCCCTCCGCGAACGGAGAGGAAGACCAGGCCCTGGCGACTCGAGGGCGCGTGTTGGGAGGCGGCGTGGTAACGAAGTCCCGCACCTTGGGATTGATTCTTGATCACGACCGCCAATCGGTTCGGCTTAGCCAGAAAATCGGCAAAGCAATCAACAAGCGGTTTCATTCCTACATCGATGGTAAAAAAAGGGGCGTAGCAACTCCGAAAACGGATGAGTTCGTCGAACTGGTTTTGCATCCGCGCTACAAGGACAACGTCGGCCGTTACATGCGAGTTGTGCGTAACCTCGCGTTAGACGAGACCGCTTCGCAGCGACAAGTACGGCTACAGCTACTGCACACCCAACTCCTCGACCCGGTCACGACCGCAACTGCCGCGCTGCGGCTGGAAGCGATTGGCGGAGACCAAGCCGTCGAGGTGCTTAGCGAGGGCCTAAACTCCAACGACGCCGAGGTCCGCTACTACTCCGCAGAGGCGCTGGCCTATCTCGACGAAACCAGCGCGGTGGATACCTTGGCTAAAGTCGTCCGCGACGAACCCGCATTTCGTGTAGGCGCCCTGGCAGCTCTCAGTGCTATGGACGATGGGGCTGCGTATGATAGCCTCCGCTCACTACTGAGTGTGAAGAGTGCCGAAACCCGATACGGTGCGTTTCGCGCGATGTCCTCGATGGCCCCCAGCGATGCAACGCTACGCGGCGAAGATATGAAAGGGATGTTTACCTACCATGTGCTGAACGTCTCTGGGCCGGCAATGATCCACGCCACTAGTAGCCATCGGCCGGAGATCGTGCTGTTCGGCACGGAACACAAGCTGCGACTGCCGTTGGTACTAGACGCGGGCCCGAAAATTCTGGTGAACGGCTTGAGCGGTGGTGAGATCAAGATCAGTAAGTTCGAGAGCACCACCGATCAGCGGACGGTACCCAACGACGTCGAAGCCGTGATCCGTGCCGTTGTGGAAATGGGCGGCACCTATCCCGACGTTGTACAGATGCTGCAGCAGGCCAAGAAGTCCGACGCGCTCACCAGCCGCTTTCGCGTCAACGCCTTACCAGAGGGTGGGCGTGAGTTCGACCGGGAGGAATCACGCGTCGCGAGCCGTGAGTAGTGAGCCACTACGATGTGTTGCCGCTCTCACCTACTACTCGGAACTCGTAACTAGACATGCTCAAAGCGCTGGAACTCAACGGCTTCAAGAGCTTCGCGGATCGCACTCGGTTTGAATTTCCCGAGGGGATTACCGCGGTGGTGGGGCCGAACGGCTCGGGCAAGTCGAACGTCGTTGATGCCATCAAATGGGTGCTTGGCTCTCAGAGCGCCAAGGCACTCCGTGGCAAGGAAATGACCGACGTCATTTTCAGCGGAGCTCGCGGCCGCAAACAAACGAATGCGGCGGAAGTGACGCTCGCATTTGATAACGCAGCCGGTATTCTCGACTACGACGCCGACGAGGTGCAGATCACTCGACGCGTCTATCGCAGTGGCGAAGGCGAGTATCTCATCAATCGACAGCCCTGCCGATTGCGCGATATCCGCGACGTATTTGCTGGGACGGGTGTGGCTACCGGGGCCTACAGCATCATTGAGCAGGGCAAAGTCGATGCACTATTGCAATCCTCCCCCAAAGAGCGAAGGCTCATCTTCGAAGAAGCCGCCGGGGTGAGTCGCTTCAAACTCAAACGGCAAGAAGCCGCCCGCCGTTTGGAACGCGTCGATCAAAACTTGCTCCGGCTATCCGACATCGTCGAAGAACTCGACACCAGGCTACGCAGCGTACGATCGCAAGCCGGTCGCGCGAGAAAGTTTAAAGAAGAATCGGATCGGTTGAAGCTGCTGCGTACACAAGTAGCTCTGGAGGACTGGCAACGGCTGACCGCTTCGCTACGACAGCAGGAGCACCAAGCCGCTCTGCTCAGCGTCGACAAGCAAACGATACAGCAAGAAATCTCTGCCTGCGACCAGCAGCTTACGGTCGCTGAGACCGCTGCGGACTCTCAGCAGCGTGAGCTTCAAGAAGCCAATTCCCAAGCGGCCGCTGTTCGCGAACGAATTGCCCAAGCAGAGTCGACACGCCGCAGTCAATCTGCACGCAGCGACGAGCTGCATCAGGAGTCCGAAAGATTACAAAAGCAACTGCTCACGATGACTTCGCGTGCCGGCAATGCCCAGCAGCTGGTTGCTGAAACCCATACCGAGCTGGCCACCGCACAAGAGCAATTCAATGAAAACCTGAAGCTAGTCGAAGCCAAACAAGCTGAACTTGATCTTGTCGCTAAGGCACTACAGGAGTGCCGTGCCGCGACGAACGAGTGCCGAGAGCGCCACTCGGCCGCGCTCAACCAGGCTTCGCAACTTGAATCGCAGTTGCATACCCTGCACTCGCAACGCACCACAGCTCAAGCACTGATCGAGCGAGCACAAGAACAAGCGGAACACGCTGAAGGGGTCCGCAACCAATTGGCAGAACAATTCGCGGCCGTTCAGCGGGAATTCGAGCAACTGCAACGCGAGCACGGGCAATCCAAAGCAAAGCTGGCCGCAGCAGAGCAAGCACTTACCGACGAGCGCGAAGCACTCGCCAAGCTTCAAGGCGAGAAAGCCGAACTGCAAGACCGCCTCACCGGTGCTCGCGCGCGGGCAACGGTCCTGGAAGAACTGGAGCGTCGCCTCGACGGACTCAGCGCCGGCACGAAGGACGTGCTGCGATTAGCACGCGATGAGCCCAACGGTCCTTTTGGGAAAGTCCGTGGACTGGTGGCTGACTTGCTCCACGTCGATGCGGATACCGCGTCGCTCGTCGAAACTGCGCTCGGCCAACTTGCCAACTACTTAGTGATTGAGCAAATCAACCCCGAGCTGCTCAATCTATCCGAGAGCCAGTGGGCAGGGCGCACCAGTTTCTTACGACTAGATGTCCCGCTAGCCGCAAGCGCCGTCGACCGCATCGTGCTGTCTGGCGAACCGGGAGTTATGGGGCGGGCCGATGAATTCGTCGAAACGCAGCCCGACCTGGCCACTCTGCCACGTCGACTGCTCGGACGATATTGGTTTGTCGACAACCTACAAACGGCGATAAAGCTCTCTCATGGGGTGGGCCGTGGGCTCAGCTTTGTGACCATCCTTGGAGAAGTGGTGGGTGCGGATGGCACTCTCACGACGGGGCCCCGGCAATCTGCGTCCGGCTTATTGTCCCGTCGAAGTGAGTTGCGTGCGTTGCTCGACGAAGTCCAGGAAATGGAACAGCAGATCGCACAGCTCGATGACCACAACTCGCAACTCGACGATTCTCTGGAAACCGCATCCAACGAACAACAGCAGCGTAAAAGTCACCATCAAGCCATCGCACACCGCTACAACGAGTCGAAGCTCAAGTCCGCTTCGTTCAAGGAGCGACTCGATGATGCCGAGCAGCAACTGACAACAGCTCGCAAACAGCTCTCGGCTGCTGAAAAACAGGCTTCGCAGGCAGAAACCGAGACCCTCGGCCTCGAACAAAAACTCGCCGAATCCAAGTCAACAGCAATCTCGCTGGAAGAAACCATCGTCGTCCGAACTGGGCAGATCAACCAGTTAGAAACGCAAGTCGAGACTTTGCAACGACTGGTAACCGACCACCGTGTCGCATTGGCGCGTTGCGAACAGCGGCGAGATGGACTCGAGCGACAATCTCAACAGCTGATGCACGATAACGAAGAGCATGACCGAGCGTTGGAAGAAACTCGTCTCCGTGAAGCGGAATCGCGTGAACAGTGCGCTCAGCTTCAACAGTCTGTTCTTTCGCTGAGCAGCGAACTTGCCGAACTCTATAGCGAAAAGGAAAAGCTCACCGCCCAAGTTGAACAACAAAAAGCAAACAGTGAAGGCCGCAGGCAGGCGCGCTCTGAAGTCATACGCCAAGTCGATGGGCTTCGTGAACAATTGCTCCACGTGCAAAGCGAACTGCAGCAAGTAGAATTGAGTATCCAGCAACACGACCACCAACGGGGTGACCTTGCCACACGCATGAAGGATGACTACGCGGTCGAGTTGGCCGTACTGGCTTCCGACGCGTCCCTCTCGGCTGACCCGAATGCGAGAATTCAGGATCGAGCCGCGGCGGATCGCGAAATTGATCAGCTCAAACACAAGTTACGGGGTATTGGCCCCGTCAATCTCGAAGCGCTCTCCGAACTCGAAGCGGTTGAGGATCGGCACTCCACACTTTCGCAGCAATACCACGACTTGCGTGACGCTAAGGATCGGCTACAGAAACTCGTCTCACAGATCAACGTTGAGAGTCGCCAAATTTTCATGGACTCGCTCACCGTCATTCGTGGACATTTTCAGGAACTTTACACAAGCCTCTTTGGTGGTGGCGAAGCGGACATCATCATCGACGACCGCGATGGTGACAACGTAGACGTGCTCGAGTGCGGCATCGACATCGTTGCCCGCCCACCAGGAAAACAGCTGCGAAACATCTCGCTCCTTTCCGGTGGTGAGCGAACTATGACCTGCGTTGCGCTGCTACTGGCCATCTTCCGTAGCCGACCAAGCCCCTTCTGTGTACTCGACGAAGTCGATGCTGCCCTGGACGAAGCCAACATCGACCGCTTCGTCGAAGTGCTCAAGCAGTTCATGAGCAGCACGCAGTTCGTCGTGATTACCCACTCGAAACGCACAATGTCCTGTGCCGACACGCTCTACGGTGTCACCATGCAAGAGTCGGGCGTCTCGAAACGCGTTTCTGTTCGGTTCGAGGATGTCAGCACCGACGGCCAAATCCGCGCCGCGGCGTAATTTCGGTCCCCTCGGCACCGGTGGGCCGCAACGAATTTTGCGACGCGATTGGAATGGTGGTTTTTTATTCCAAAACCACGGCCCATGGGCCTCTCTTACGATGCCGCAAAGCATCGTTGTGACACGGGTTGCGGAGAATAACGGCTCGCAACCGCGGTGCAATTTCAAGAATTCTCGTCATTCCAACAGACGCGAAATTCTCGAGCGCTTACCAAGTTGTCAAAGAACGGGTGGCAACAGGAACCACGCAAGCACTCTACGACATTCTCCTAGGAATTGCAGCAACTATTTTTGGGCCACGTGCCTTTACGCGGCGCAGACTCGCTCTGCAGATTTTTTGTGGATTTTGCTTGACGCGGCCCGTTGGTTACTGTTACATTACTGTAGTCACTTGGCCAGCGAGGTTTTTCCATGCTCCTGCGAATTGAAAAAGGCTCGGCGGTGCCGATTTCGCGGCAGGTGATGGGGCAGATCGCGATGCTCTGTGCGTCGGGGAAGCTCAAGCCGGGCGAACAGTTGCCCTCGGTGCGTGAGTTGGCCCGTGACTTGGCTGTCAACCAGAACACGATTCTGCGTGTCTACGAACGGTTGGTGAGCGAGGGCTTGCTCGAAATGGTCCACGGCCAAGGCACGTTTGTTGCCGAGGATGCCCCCAAGACCAGCCGCGCCGCTCATCGCAAACAGCTTGTCGAAGAGCTACGCCAACTCGCCCGGCAAGCGCTCTCGTTGGGACTCTCCGCCGATCAGATTCACGATCTGCTGGCCAAGGCACTGGATCAAGTTGACAAACAAATTGCCAAGGAGACCGCAAAATGACACAGACTCACGAGCACGGCCCAGCGATCGACATCCGCAACGTACGCAAGGCGTTTCGCAAGCATCAGGTTCTCGACGACATGTCGCTCACCGTCGAGCGCGGCCGCACGTTTGCGTTTCTGGGTCGCAATGGAGCGGGCAAGACAACGACCATCCAGATGCTGCTAGGGTTGCTCAATCGCGACGCCGGTTCGATTCGTGTGCTAGGGCACGATCCCGCTACGGAACCACTCGACGTGCGGGCCAAGGTTGGCTATTTGGCCGAGGACCAAACCATGTACGGCTGGATGAAATGCGGCGACATCCTGCGGTTCATGGCACCGTTTTATCCGACCTGGGATCACGATCTGGCATTAAAGTACGCGAACGACTTTGAAGTCCCGCTTGGCCAGAAGATCAAAACACTATCCAAAGGCCAGAACGTGCGGCTCGGCTTGGTGCTCGCGTTGGCCCATCGGCCAGAGTTGGTAATCCTCGACGACCCGGCGCTGGGCTTGGATCCGATCATGCGCAAGCAATTCAACCGCGATTTGATCACCCACCTGCAAGGCGAAGGCCGCACGGTGTTTTACAGTTCGCACTTGCTGTACGAAGTCGAGCCCGTGGCCGATGAGGTGGCAATTTTGAAGGACGGCCAAATCGTCCGCCAGGCGGAGACCGAAGCACTGCGTGCTGATGTCAAACAGATTATCACAAATAGCCACGCCTTCCAGGTGTGGGGTGAGCACACAACCATCCTCGACACGCGCCGCGACGGCGAAGACATAGCGCTCACCGTGGCCGGCGCCGAGCAAGCCCTCGAGCATCTCCGTCGCGAAGGCGTGGAGCATTGCGTGGTCGACCTGAATCTTGACGAGATTTTCGAAGCGTACGTGATGGGGAAAGCGGAACCTCTGCCTCAAGCAGAAGTACAAGTGATTCAATAGCCGCGAGCTATGAGCATGCAGAGATTGAAGTCTGACGCGTAAGGGAACGAGCAATGTCGCAACCCAACCAAAAACCCATGCGAACCGTCTGGCACAGCTTGCTGTGGAAGGAATGGCACGAGCAGAAGTGGAAGCTCGTGGGATTGACGGTGTTTGCCATGGCCATGCTGTTGTATTTCTGGGATGGCAAGCTGGGGCTTCTTTCCTATGCAGTTGCCACTACCTTATTCTGTTACAGCCTGGTCGGTCTGTTCTTGGGCATTCATTGTGCGGCGAGCGAGAACGGGCGCGGGACGATGCCGTTTCTGCAGACGTTGCCAGTTTCGATGCGAAAGCCTGCGTCGATCAAACTGCTGACGTCGTGGATTCTCTTAATGATTCCAATTCTCGTTGTCATTTTATGGGCTGGGTGTTACTTCGCATGGGTACGTGCGGATCAAAAGATTTGGGACTCCATGGGACAAGAACTGCATAGGTTTGGCTTGCTAGGAGGGACGTGGGGGTTAAGCAATTGGCTAGTGGGGTTGGGCATTGGCGGCGCTCTGTGCGTATCCAGCTTACTGCTCTGGTCCGCAACTCTAGGGTTAAATCGTGAGAACGAAATTCACTCAGCGGCGGTCAGTTTTTTGGCGATGGCGGCGATTTGGTTTGTGATTGGCGCCGCAGGCTATTACATGGACAAATGGCAGTGGCAGAATCTCCTCTATGTTACGGTGCCAATAATGGCTGGCGCACCGGGTGGCCCATCAGTGATCAAGCAACTTGAGATTTACCAGAGTATTTGGCCTGCGGTCGTCGTAGCAATCGTCGCCCACGCTGGCGTTCTTGCTTGGTTCGTGCACCGCTTCGGGCGCAAGACGGTGCGTCCGGCGCGCACGCTTGGCGAGTCGACGACGGCGAGCCACGTGACATCTCTCGGCCCACCACGCAGCAGCAAGCTCACAGCAATCGTTTGGAAGCAACTACACGAAACCGGTCCCCTGGCCTTGATCGCCGCGGCAGGGGTGTTGGTGATGACGGGGGCGGTGTGGTGGCTGAACCCGAATGTCGCCATTCAAAACACTCCCGGCGAGGTGCTGGGAATGGTAACGCTGTGGGTCGGATTCATGGTCACCATCGTCGCGGGGATGGGCGTGTTCTTGGAGGACGTGAAACCGAAGATTGGCATCTTCTGGCGCTCCCGGCCGGTGAACATCACACAGTGGTTCTTCGTGAAGTATTTCACGGGGCTGGCGGTACTCATCGTCACTTTCGGCGCGATGTTGCTGATCGCGATTGCCCTGCCAGGTGAACGATCCCTATTTCAGTCAGAGCGTGCGGGTGCGCAGATCGCGCTGCTTGTCCTCGCCATGCTGTTGGTCTATTCCATCTCGATGGCCAGCTATTGCTTGGGCCGACATCCGATTGTCTCGGTTTTGGCGACGCTTGCGATCTTGGTGAGCGGCGTCTGGTGCTGTGAAGAGTTATCGGGATGGAATCAGCCAAGTTGGTCGCTGACGATCTTGATGTTGATAGCGGGACAACTTGGGGCCACGGCGATTGCCTGGCTCGCAATATGCAACAACGAGGGCTGGCACTAGTAGAGTAGCGTGCCTCTTGCGAGTTGTGGGTCGTTGGTATTTATTCGACAGGATTTTCAGGAGGCACAGGATTTTTTGAGAGTTGCCATCCTGTTGCTCGTGTAAATCCTGTCAAATCTCTGTCGGACTCACGACTCGGAGAGTCGCAGTACAATGGCCCCTACAGCTTTGCGCTTGGTGCTGCTAGAATCTCTTCAGCGCACAAAAAAAAGGCTCCCTGCTCGCCGGAACAGGGAACCCCGTAAATTCGGCTGACTGGTCTCGACTATGCGAGACCAGAGACCCACAGCCTATTTCCCCATCGACGGCAGTCGGTCGCGGGCTTAACAATCAACTTACGGCTACCCACTCGATCTCCCTTTCAGCGACGATTCAAATGGCACAATCCTCACAAGCAGTCGCCAAGTTGGCTCTCGAAGATGGCACCGTCTACACCGGCACGTCGATCGGCGCTGACGGCGAAGTCGATGGCGAGGTCTGCTTTAACACCTCGATGACTGGCTATCAGGAAATTCTCACCGACCCCAGCTACCGTGGGCAGATTGTCACGATGACCTACCCGCAAATCGGCAACTACGGTGTCAGTGATGAAGATCTCGAAAGCCAGCGGCCGCATCTCTCCGGTTTCGTCGTACGCGAGCACAGCCGGATCAAGAGCAACTTTCGCGCGGAGGCTTCCCTGGGCGAATACCTTAAGGAGTGGGGTGTCGTGGCGATTGAGTCCATCGACACGCGCGCACTGGTGCGGCGGATTCGCTCTCAGGGCGCCATGCGGGGTGTCATTTCCACGGCCGACCTCGACGACCGCAGCTTGGTCGAGAAAGCCAAGGCCAGCCCAGGGTTGGTCGGCCGCGACTTGGTACGGGAGGTGATGCCAGACATGCCCTGCGATTGGCGTGAACCCGTCAGCAAGTGGACGCATCTTGAAAGCGGCGACGGGGCCAAGGAGAGAAGCGACCAACCTGGACCTCATGTGGTGGCTCTTGACTTTGGGATGAAGTGGAACATACCTCGTCATTTGTATGACATGGGGTGTGAAGTAACTGTGTTGCCCGGAACGTCGACAGCCGAGGAAGTTCTAGCCCAGAAGCCGGATGGAGTGTTCCTCTCGAATGGCCCAGGAGACCCGGAGCCGTTGGACTACGCAGCGGGGACGATCCGAAACTTGCTTGGCAAGCAGCCCATTTTTGGTATCTGCTTGGGGCACCAGTTGCTTTCGTTGGCCTGCGGGGCGAAGTCGTTCAAGATGAAGTTTGGCCACCGCGGCGCAAATCAACCGGTCCAGCAGCTCGGAACAGGCACCGTCGAAATCACTTCTCAGAACCACGGTTTCGCCGTGGACGAAGATTCGCTTCCCAGCCAGCTAGAAGTGACGCACCGTAGCCTAAACGACCAAACTATCGAAGGCGTCCGCCATCGAGAAGTCGATGCTTTCAGTGTGCAGTACCACCCCGAGGCAAGTGCCGGTCCGCACGACAGCCACTACCTGTTTTGGGAATTCTTAAAGCGAATGCAAGGGCACTGAGACGTCGGCGCTGGCCGCGGGTGCTTGGAGCTATAGCGAGGTGAAGGTCAGCCAATTCACCACTCATTGCTACGCAATTCAATACTCGCGGCTAGAGACGGCTCAGATTGCTGGAGCAATCGAAACACGTTATTTTTCCGTCAACAGCGATATTATGTCGAGAGCCGCCAGTGCGCGTTCGGGTCGGTGGTCGCTGTTGATCTCAAGTCGTTGGATCACATCGATGGCGAATCGCAAATACTGTTCACGCGATTCTTCGACAAGTTCCCAGCCGATTGCCGCGACGACCTGGGGCCAAAGCTCCTGGGCCTCGGCAAAAGCCTGATCATTCCCGCTAAGTGCAGAAAAGACGACGTCGTCCAACTGCTCGAGCAGCGCTCGCACAACCTCTGATTCGGGATGCAATAAGTGCGACGGCAGTGAGTCCAGCGGCAGATCGGCAACAGTCAATTGCTGACACTTGCTCCGGTGGGCCGCATGGGCTCGATTTTGTCGGGCGCTCATGACGAGGAGGATTCCTCCGCCGATTCCTCAGGGCTCTGCTGCTCTGATTCGCGCCGCTTGGCTGCCAACCGCTCCTGCGCCCGCCGGCGAAGTTCGAGGCTCCGTTGTGCAGCCTCGGATTTGTCGGACGCAACAGCGGGAGCCGAAGACTTTTCGCTCGGTTTCATTTGCGTGGTCAGCAAGGAACACTGCTTGTCGAGGAGCTCACGCATTCCCTTGAATTCTTGCTTCCACTGGGCCTGTTCCTTTGCTGAGCGTTCACGTTCGGCTGCGAGAGTCGCGGTCAGCTCGGAATTGCGTTCTTGCGAACTCTTCAGCTCGTTTTCTAGCTCTATGCAACGTCGCTCGAGTTGCTCCAGTTGATCGACGAGGTCCGCATTTTCCTCGGTCGCTTGCGACAGCTGCTGCCGGGCCGCTTCCAAGTCTTTTTTCCATTGTTCAACTTGGGAGCCCAGCTCCTCTTCCTGGATCTGGCATTTTTCCAGGGCATCTTCGCGAAGATCGAGTTCGGTTTGCTTCCTAGCAAGCTCGTTCTGCCAATCCGCGAGATCACCGTGCAGCTTTTCCAGCGACTCGCAGGAGTCGTTGACCCACGCTTCTAGCTGGGAGTGCTGTCCTTGCAAGTCCGCCAGGGGTTCTAGCGTGGCTTGTAGAGATTCGAGCGCTTCGGTTGCGGAGGTTGAAGTCGTCATAATTTGGGTTTCCCGTCAGTGCGGCGCATCCGCTGCGCAAGCCTTGACCTGTTACAGGAGAGGGTGAATTTCTCGCAATCTTGAGGAAAATCGGACGGCGGGTAGGAGGGGAGCCGTCAAAGGAAAAGGTGGGAGCCGAGGGCGCAAACCGACCGGCTACACAAAGGTAGCTCATCATTGGCCCTGGAGCAAATCAGACGCATGAAAGTATTTTCCGATTCGCATCTTTTGCAAACACCGGCCATGGATTCTACTGAGAAGGTAGCATCATGTTGTTTTTTGGCATCACCGTTTCGCTTTTTTACCACCATGGCAAACCACGATCGAAAAACTGCTTCCAATAAGGTGATAACGACTACGCCGGATGCCGCACCCGACGAATCACGGGCAAGTGAGTCATTGACCGTGCTATGGGCCGTGACGGTGTTGATGGTACTCGTGGCAAACCTGCTGACCGTGGCCGCCCACTTCTACCTCTCGGTGAACCCCGCAGCTGAAAAAATGGCCCTACTCAAAGGGCTCCTGCTATTCACCAGTTCTTTAGTCGGTGGGGTTTCGCTGGTGCTATTGCCGATTCTGTATTACATTCGACAAGTGCCGCCACCGCCGGGCCTAGCCGCATTCGGAGCGTGCGTCGCTGCGGCACCGCTGTTGACGGTGCTGGTGCAGTCAGTGCAATGAGCGAAGGCAGATGGACTCTGCCTCTAGGAAAACGATGTCTCCAGGGCAATCATTTCTATTGCGATGAACTTTTTTGGCGCACCGCTAAAATTCCGCGTTGCCCGGTGTTCTCGGGAATGGGATCACGTCGCGGATGTTGGCCATGCCGGTGACGAATTGCACCATACGTTCCAAGCCCAGGCCGAAACCAGAATGTGGCACTGTGCCGTAGCGGCGCAGATCGAGGTACCACCAATAATCGTCGGTGTTGAGCCCTTGCTCCGCCATGCGTGATTCGAGTACATCGAGCCGATCTTCGCGTTGGCTACCGCCGATGATTTCGCCGACGCGGGGGACGAGCACATCCATCGCTCGAACCGTTTTAGGGTCGTCGTTCAC
Organism: Bythopirellula sp.; assembly: GCA_965230685.1. Taxonomy (GTDB): domain Bacteria; phylum Planctomycetota; class Planctomycetia; order Pirellulales; family Lacipirellulaceae; genus Bythopirellula. The sequence goes on along the minus strand of CBDDLO010000002.1, from coordinate 3,349,691 downwards.
GCGCATGTAGAATGGCTTGATCGCCGCTGGATAATCGTACAAGATCACAGGCGAGTGGAAATGCTGCTCCGTGAGAAACCGCTCATGCTCCGCCTGAAAGTCGGAGCCCCACTGAATAGGGTACTCAAACTTCTCGCCCGAATTCTCCAGCAATTCGACCGCATCCGTATAACTCAGCCGCTGAAACTCTTGAGCAGTGACAGCTTCGAGAGTCTGCTGAACAGAGTCATCGATCCTTGCTTGAAAGAATGCGATGTCTTCTTCGCAGTTTTTGAGTACGTCGCCGACAACACGCTTCAAGAATTGCTCAGCCAGTTGCATGTTGTCTTCTAATTCGTAGAAAGCCATCTCAGGCTCGACCATCCAAAACTCAGCCAGATGGCGTGAGGTGTTGGAATTCTCCGCGCGAAACGTAGGGCCAAAGGTGTAGATTCTTCCCAGTGCGGTTGCGTAGATTTCGCCTTCCAATTGTCCCGACACAGTGAGATACGACGGTCGATCAAAGAAGTCCTGTTCGAAATCGACTTTGCCGTCCTTGGTCTTGGGTACGTTCGCAGGATCCATGGTCGTCACGCGGAACATCTCGCCAGCGCCTTCGCAGTCGCTGGCCGTGATGATCGGCGTGTGGACGTACAGAAAGGCTTGCTCTTGAAAGAAGTCGTGAATCGAGCGGCAAATCTGGTTGCGTACCCGCATCACCGCGCCGAGGGTGTTTGTGCGTGGCCGCAGGTGGGCCCATTCGCGGAGTTTTTCCATCGAGTGGCGTTTTTTTTGTAGCGGGTACAATTCGGGGTCCGCCCACCCATGCACGATGACTTCAGACGCCTGGACTTCGGTCGCTTGTCCCTTGCCTCCCGAAGCTTTTATCTCACCGCTGATGGTTACACTACAACCAGCAGCGAGCCGTTTCACCTCCGACTCGTAATTCGGCAAGTCGGCGTCAGCGATCACTTGAATATTGGCCAGGCAACTGCCGTCGTTGATTTCCAAAAAGCTGAATCCGCCTTTGGAATCGCGACGGGTGCGGAGCCAACCTTGGAGCATCGCGTGCCTACCGATCGCATCGGGTTGGCGGGCATTGCGAATGGAGATTTTTTCCATGGGGACTCGCCTTCGATTCTGTATTGATCTGATCCGTCGGAGCTAGCCGCGGGGTTCAAATTGCAATGCAAAGCGCCCGCCCCAACCGAGCTTCGCTAACACTCCGGAGAACCGCGGCTAGCGCCGGCGGCTAAGGAAAATCAAAAACCCTTGGTCCCTAGCCAACGCTCAGCGTCGAGCGCTGCCATACAACCGGTACCAGCAGCGGTCACGGCTTGGCGGTAGTAGTCGTCGGCTACGTCACCGGCGGCGAAGACGCCCTCGACGCTCGTGTTGGTGCGAAAGGGGACCGTCCACTTCACGTACTGTTTGGCCGTCATCTCGAGCTTGCCTTCGAGAAACCTCGTGTTGGGCGTGTGGCCGATGGCCATGAAAGCGCCGCTGGCTTCGAGTTCGCGAGTGTTGTCGTCTACCGTCGACTTCAACCGCACCCCCGTCACACCGCTCTCGTCAGAGCCGAGAATTTCTTCGACTTCCGAGTTCCACTGGATGTCGATCTTGGGATTCTCGATCGCCCGTTGGGCCATGATCTTCGAGGCACGTAGTTCGTCGCGGCGGTGGATCAAGTAGACCTTGCTGGCGAACTTCGAGAGGTAGTCCGACTCCTCGACTGCCGAATCGCCTCCTCCCACGACCACCAGCGGCTGGTCACGAAACCGGGGCAGCGCACCATCGCAAACTGCACACGCGCTGACGCCGTTGTTCTTGTATTTTTCCTCCGATGGCAGCCCCAGGTAATTCGCTCGTGCGCCCGTAGCGATAATCACGCTCAGTGCTTCGACCTCCTTGCCGCCCAAAGACTTTAACTTGAATGGATGCGTATCGAAGTCGACCTCGACGATATCGTCCGTTTCGACCCGAGTGCCAAAGTTGAGCGACTGCTGTCGCATGAGGTGCATCAACTCTGGGCCTGAGCAACCCTCTTTTTGATGCAGGTCGATCATCCAGTGATGTTCATCGGGGAGCGCTGTGCGAAAATACTCACTCAGATCGCCAGCGGGAAAGCCGGGGTAGTTCTCCACTTCGGTGGTGAGTGCCAACTGCCCCAACGGCAGGGTCCCCTCGAGCCGGTTTTCTTCGGTTACGGCCCCTTCAAAGACAAGGGGTTTGAGACTGGCCCGGGCGGCATAAATGGCGGCTGTCCAGCCGGCGGGTCCACTTCCAACGATGACTACGTGTTCTGGCACCGGGGTCATTCCTTTCACGTGCGGCGTTCGAACGCCTCACTGGCAGAGTGCGGCGAAAGCAAGGATTATAGAACTCCATCCCCGTCGCAAGCAACGGGGCTAAATTTGCGGCTCCCTTCTGGTAGGATATTGGAACTCCAGTTGGCTCCTGCTCCTATTCCCATTGTGACTTTTCGCGATGCTTACCCTGTTGATTGCTGCCGGCTCGTTTCTCGGCTTTATTGTTGCTTACCACACTTATGGCCGGTGGCTTGCCAGACGGATCTTCGCCCTGGACGGTGACGCGGTCGTGCCCAGCCAACAGCTTCGTGACGATATCGACTATGTGCCCACGCGCAAGCAGATTATTTTCGGTCATCACTTCACCAGCATCGCCGGCACGGGCCCCATTGTGGGGCCAGCTATAGCGGTCTTTTGGGGCTGGCTTCCGGCGCTACTTTGGGTAGTGTTTGGTTCTATTTTCATCGGGGCCGTTCATGACTTCGGCGCGCTCGTGGTGAGCCTCCGCAATCGGGGCCAAACGGTTGGCGACGTCGCCGGACGCATCATCGCTCCCCGGGCGAAGGTGCTATTTCTGCTCGTCCTGTTTTTTGCACTGACGGTCGTGCTGGCAATTTTCGGGCTGGTGATAGCTTCGATTTTTAAACTCTATCCCGAGTCCGTGCTAAGTGTGTGGATCGCGATGCCCGTCGCCGTGGCCATTGGTTTTTGGGTGTTCCGCTTAGGAGGGAACCTGTTGGGCCCCTCGCTGCTGGCTCTAGGGATTTTGTATGGTGCCATCTACTTGGGAACCCTTTACCCGATCTCACTGCCAGCTCATTGGGGCAATCCCACGGTCGTGTGGACGGGCATTCTTTTCGTGTATTGCTTTCTCGCATCGGTGCTACCTGTGTGGGTCTTGTTGCAACCGCGCGATTACATCAACAGCCATCAGCTGCTTGTGGCCCTGGCGCTGCTGGTGGGCGGAATGTTTGTCGCAGGCTTGCGCGGAGACGCCGACCTCGCAGCAAGCGCACCCGCCATCGCTACTCAGGCGCCCACCGGTGCGCCCCCCATTTGGCCCTTCCTGTTTATCACCATTGCCTGCGGTGCGGTGAGCGGGTTTCATTGCCTGGTCAGCTCGGGTACCTCCAGCAAACAAGTCGCTAATGAATGCGACGCGCAGTATGTGGCCTACGGGGCGATGCTGCTGGAAGGGGCGCTGGCGGTGATTGTTATCTTGGCCTGCTGCGCGGGCGTGGGGATGGGAAAGTTCACCCGCGAGGCGGATGGATCCTACGTAGCGGCAGTCGACAGCACGGGCGCACAACTGACGGGGCAGTCGGCATGGCTGTCGCGCTACAATCCCGATGGTAATTGGGGAGATTTTGGACTGGGTGCCAAGGTCGGCGCTTTCGTCGAGGGCGGAGCAAACTTTCTTGCAGCGCTGGGGATTTCTCTAAAAATGTCGATCGCGATCATCGCCGTGTTAGTGGCCTGTTTTGCCGCCACGACACTCGATACGGCCACGCGGCTTCAACGCTACGTCGTACAGGAATTAGCCGCCGAGTTTCGTATCGCGCCACTCATGAACAAGTATGTCGCAACGTCTTTCGCCGTGGTATTGGCGCTCATGCTTGCCTTGATGCGTGGTCCGACGGGTGCTTACGGCACGGGGGGATTGTATCTGTGGCCCTTATTTGGTGCTACGAACCAGTTGCTCGCGGGGCTGGCACTCATGGTCACCGTCTTCTATTTGGCTCGTCGCAACAAGCCAATTTGGTTCGCGCTAGTGCCCATGCTCATCATGGTCGTCATGCCCATCTGGGCGCTGAGTTGGCAGATGTTCAACACCCACAGCGGATGGTGGCAAACCGGCAACTATTTGCTGCTGTCGATCGGCGGAACTACCTTGCTGCTGCAACTCTGGATGGTCACCGAGGCGGTCTTAGCCTGGCCACGGGCGCGCGGGGTGTTGGAAGAAGCGTTGCCGCCGCTGAGCCCGACGAGCAGCTCGCAACTTGCCAGCGGTCGGTCCTGCTGATTTCTTATCGATGATCGAAGAAGTGCCCGCACTTGGGACATTTGGCAAACCACATCGGAACACTCTCACCGCACTTGCAACGGAGGTTGTGCCGAATCACAGACGAACCCAACAAGCTGCAGCTCGCACTGGGATCGCTACTCACTACGTCGTCATCGAACACCGAAGATGAAGAGCTGTCGGCCGCTGCACCAGCTCCATGCTGCTCTGCCGCAACTCGATATGCGGCCTTTGAGAGACCACTATCCGTGGAAGCCGCGTCGGGAACACGCACGGCAACTTGATCTTTGCAGAAAGGACAAAGCCCCTTTTTGCCTGCGTACTTATCTTTGACTTTAAACTGATGCCCGTGAGGGCATTGGACTTGGATCCCCATGACAGATCTCCTCGCTCAGGCACCCTGTCACCGCCCCACGCGACGACAAGCCAATCGTGACAAGGTCGGCTTCAGAGTAGTCGCCACGAGATTCCGCAGCGACCGCCACCGAACATCCAACCCCCGAGAGCAACTCATGCCGCCCAGGCTTTGAGGCCCAGTTGGGTAGAGTTACCCATGCGCCCTTCGTATCACCGCCCACTTCATCTGCTCAAGATCGCATACGTCTCTTAATGCATCGAATAATAGAAAATGGAATGAGTACAAATCAAATGGTGCTTGATCCGTAGAAGATGAGAACCCACTTAATGTCTTTATTGTGAACTAAATGAGGGGTATCTGTCAATCAAGTACTTCGTTCGATTCACGTTTCGGAATCTTCAGCAATTTCTGCTACCGGCGCGTTTTGTGCTGGAAAACACCGGTTGAAATCAAGTGGCTGCAGTTTTATTAGGAACCGCAGGTTCTGCTGCGGCCACTGCCGAATCGATGCCGAGGTGCTCCTCCTGGATGGAACGCAGAATTTCGATCGCTTTGCGGCCCTTGAATTGCCCGGGACTAGCCTGGTATTTGGGAGTGCCTTCGACCGAGACGATTAGCGGTTCCCCTACGTCCTTTTCACTTGCGATGATGTCTCCCACGCGAAGGCCAATTAAATCGGCGGTCGTGATTTTCGTCTCCGCCAATTCGACGACGACTTCCAGGGGAGCATCCGAAATACGATCGCTCACTAACTGGATGGACTCGGGCGTAGGTGGCCGCTTGCTGTAGCTAATCCAGCTATTGGCAGTGAGCTTGTGGCTGATGCGTTCAATGGAATTAAATGGGATACAGAGATTGACCATGCCTCGGGTTTCACCGACGGCAACTTCAAAACTAACAAGAATTACGACTTCGTTTGCCGGAATGATTTGCACAAGCTGGGGATTGCTCTCCACGCGATCGACTTCGAGCTCCAACCGGAGCACGTTCTCCCAGGCATGTTGCATTTCCTCCAAGAAGAGGTCCGTGATCCGGGAGACTAGTCTGAGTTCGATTTCCGTCAGTGGCCGCCTCGCCGGCGCAGCGGAGGTAGTGCTTCCCCCCAGCAATCGATCGATGATAGGAAACAAGATCGAAGGATTGATATCGAGAATCAGCTGTCCTTCGAGCGGTTGCGCGTTAATTAAATTGAAACAAGTAGGGTTTTCGAGGCTAAAGACAAACTCGCTGTAGGTGAGTTGATCGACGCTAGTGAGCTTCACTTCGACAATGGTCCGTAGCAATGCCGAGAGCGCCGCTCCAAAATTGCGGCCAAAACCCTCGTGCATCGTCTGCAGGGCGCGCATTTGTTCTTTGCCGACGCGCTCGGGACGTTTGAAGTCGTAGACGGTCACCTTCTCGCGAGTACGCGCAGCCCCGAGCGGTGCAGCTACCGCCGCCTCGTCCGGCTCACCGTCCATGGCGCTAAGCAGATTTTCGACTTCTGCTTGGCTGAGAACATCACCACTCATGACGCAGTCCTTTGCGGGAAAGTGCAGTGTGAGATTTACTTTCTGATTTGTCCGTTTCCGTGGACAACGTATTTGTAGCTCGTCAGCTCTTCGATACCGCAGGGGCCGCGAGCATGGAATTTGTCGGTGCTGATGCCTATCTCCGCACCGAGGCCAAACTCGCCCCCGTCGTTAAAACGCGTACTCGCGTTGATCATCACGGCCGAGCTGTCCACACCAGCCGCAAATCGCTCCGACGCGGACAAATCGTTGGTCACAATCGTGTCGGTATGTCCCGAGCCGTAGCGGTTAATGTGTTCAATTGCCTCGTCAACGCAGTTGACCACGCACACCGAGATGATCGGGCCCAAGTACTCGGTCCCATAATCTTTTTCGCTTGCCGGTTGTGCTGCATCAACCAATTCACACGTGCGCTGGTCACCGCGGAGTTCGATATCTTTCTCTTGCAAGGCTTTGGCTGCGAGGGGCAAGAACTCGCCCGCGATGTCTGCGTGAACCAACATCGACTCGGCCGCATTACAAACTCCAAGGCGGTGGCACTTCGAGTTCACAACGAGGCTGGTCGCCATCTCGAGATCAGCCGCAGCATCGATGAAAACATGGCAGTTGCCATCGAAATGCTTGATCACCGGCATCTGAGCTTCTGCAGTGACGTGCCGAATTAACCCTTCACCTCCGCGCGGAATGGCCACGTCGATCAGCTCTGGCAAGTGGAGGAAATGTTTCACCGCTTCGCGATTGGTGGTACTGACCAACTGCACGGCATCGGCGGGGACGCCCACCTCTTGGGCCGCCTGATGCAAGAGATCGACGATTGCCTGGCTTGAGTGGATCGCTTCCTTTCCACCGCGCAGGATTACTGCGTTGCCGGCTTTGGCGCAAATCGCCGCTGCGTCTGCCGTTACGTTAGGCCGCGACTCGTACACAAAAAACACCACGCCGAGCGGCACGCGAATTTTGTTGATGGTAAGCCCGTTGGGCCTGACTGTCGAATCGATGACCTGTCCAATGGGGTCCTTGAGGGCGGCCACCTCTTCCAGCGCGGTGGCGATTCCCTCCACCCGTTCGGGCGTCAATCGCAGGCGATCGATCTGGGCATCCGTGAGTCCGTAATCTCCTGCTGCCTTCAGATCCTCGCCGTTGGCAGCCTCGATCGCCTTGATATTTTCCCGCAGTAGTTGGGCTGCTCGACGAAGCCAGGCGATTTTCGTTTCGCCAGAAATCTGGGCAAGCAGTGTCGATGCCGCCTTGGCTCGCTCGGCGACTTGCTGGCAGTATTGGCCGAGGTCGGGGGGTTCGCTAATTTTTCCGGTCGCTGTAGCCATGATTCGCACTGAGCAGCAATAGGTAAATGGGCGGAGGCGGGGAGACCAACCTCAGCCCCGCAAGTATCGTTGAACCGAGCAATGGGGTCAATGTCGCTGCCACAGAACACGACGCTTTGGGTGCATATCACAATTAGCTTGACTTTAGAACCTGAGGAGAGGGAGTGCTATCGCAAATGACCGTGTGGCGTTGGTTTTGTTCAGAGAGTAGCGGTCATGGCCCTGGACTATGAGCGGAACCCTCGCCGAGAAGGATGCCAATAAAAACCCAATTCGCGGCGTGCAACCCGCACGCACGAGGAAAAGGATGAATTTGCGATCGTGGTTCCGCGAAGGGGGCTACTTGCTAGCAGCACCCGCGATGCGAGAAATGTCCACCAGAGCGTTGGTTTGATCGTTGCTGTCCACCTGCGACTCAGCGGTCGGCTGTGGTTTGACGACCTTCGCTGTGACCAAGAGTTGGGCTCCGCGGTTGGGCCCCCGGTCGGTGGTGATCTGCACGGGGACTCTAACTGCGCCGGGACTGCTGCTGGGGGTGAAAGTCAACTCGACGAAGTGGAAGGTCTTCGACTGCTCGTCGGTCTTGAAAGCGAAACAGTCGTCGCCGCAGTTGACATCAACAATTTTGAACGGCGTTTTGCCGCGTACGACCAGTTTCTTGGTGATTGGTTTACCTGGTTCGACATCGCCGAGTAACAATGCCTCGGGGCTGACCGAGATCTCTGGAACCACGCGGCCTTCGACAATGAGCGGAATGCGCTGCGTTTCCGCGCGGCCATCGTTGGTCACAACCGTGAGTTGGTCTTTCACGTAGCCCGCCGGAACATTGTCCTTCAGCCGAACGAGCAACCCGTAAGAGACCTTGCCGTTGTAGCGGGAGGTCTCTTGCAATTCCACCTCGAAATGGTTGTTGTCGTTGGTCACATCCATAATCTGCCAATCGCTGCGTCCTGCGTAGGTGACCGTAATGCGTTGTTCCTTAGGTACTCCTTGATCAATCGTACCGAACTGTACCGCGCCGGGTTGAAAGACCACATCGCTGCGGATATTGCCGTGAACGCGAAGCTGTACCTCGGCTTGGTAAGGCGGGGCGAAGCGGACAGTCAGTGTCGCTCCTTTGCGGCCCACGTGCGTGTGGGTATTGAACTTGGCAACGATGTAGGACTTTTCGTAAGTATTGAAGGTAGGGTTCTCGACTGTGGGAGACGTGCAGCCACAGCTGGAGGTCACCCCCGTGATATGCATGGGCTGCTTGTAAAGATTCGTGATCTCGAATCGATACTCTGTATTCGCCCCACGCGCAACGGTCCCGAAGTCGTGCTCCAACTTAGTGAACATCTTTTCCGCCCATTCCTGAGCGGCCGCCGGCGCGGATAACAGGCTGAGCAGCAGGGCCAATCCAGCAACTAGTCTGAAACACTGACGGCTGAAATTTTTACTTCTTGGGGTGCGTTGCATGGTTCGGCTCTCCCGTGTGAGTGGACGACCTGACCGCACATATCCCTGCGCTGATTGCATGAACGACTTTTCCTGATCATGAAGCCCCCCGGTGGTCACCAACCGGTGGAGGCCAATTTTTGGGCTCTATTCTGCGATGGTTCCTAAAAACCAACCGCGTTAGGTATCATACCGCACATGTGGCCGGAAGGTTCGGGAACATACTACCAATTCCGTATTTTCCTGCATTTGGTGCCCACAGGGGAAGACCAATTCCAATCGAACATTTTCTGCCGAACAGGACAACTTTGCCGATTGAATGGCTGGTCGCGGCCGGTCTTGCTTGCCACTCAACCTGCTTGAAGCCCCTAGCGAGTAACGCTCCACCACTTACAATCAGTCGATTGCCACACTTGCTAATCAGCTTTCACGCCTCGTTGGCGACAAGCCTGACGTTTTTTTGCTAGCAACTATTTGAAATTATTGTTCGGCCTCCCACGCTATGCCCGTTTACTCCAAGGTTGCGATTCTCGGCGTCGGGCTGATTGGCGGCTCCATTGGGCTCGCTTTACGCGAACGAGAGCTGGCCGCTGAGGTCTTCGGCATCGGTCGAAGCCAACAAAGTCTCGACCGTGCGCTGGCCTGCGGAGCTATCGGCGACTCGACTACAGACTTGACAATGGGTGTTGCTGATGCGGACCTCGTCATAGTCGCAACGCCGGTTGCCTCAGTTTCTGCTGACGTGGTTCGGGTTCTCACCACCGCTACCGCTGCCCTAGTGACCGACGTGGGTAGCACCAAGGCCAAAATATGCAACTCTGTGATGGCGCAGAGCGTTGATCCCAATCGTTTTGTCGGCAGCCACCCGCTCGCTGGCGACCATCGCAGTGGTCCCGAGTATGCCAAACCCGATCTACTGGAAGGAAAAGTCACCGTTGTGACACCGACCGATTCGACCCCCGTGGAAACAACCGGGCAAATCCGGGCCTTTTGGGAATCCTTAGGTGCACAGGTCGTCGAGATGTCCCCGGAACGGCATGACGAGGCGCTAGCCCTAACGAGTCACTTGCCGCACTTAGTCGCCTCGGCGTTGGCGGGAATCACACCTTCGGAGTGGCTGCCGCTGGCCGCCAGTGGCTGGGCCGACACAACGCGCATCGCTGCTGCCGACCCACAGCTGTGGGCACAGATCTTTTCACACAACACGCCCGGAGTGGTGGCGGCAATCGACCAATTGATCACCCAACTGCAGGCTGCGCGCGTCAATCTCGTGGCAGAGGATGCGCCAGCAATGGAAAAATTCTTGCAACAAGCGAAACGGACTCGAGATGCTTTGGGAAGTTGACCTGCACCCACGCGCGGGGTGTTCAAATTGCGAAACCGCAGGCGTGCTAGCTGATGCACGTGAGCTGGGTATCTCCGCGCCGTTGAAAGTTCATTCGGCGCGAGCATTCCTGATCGAAAGCCCTGCGCTTGATAACGCTCAAGCCGAAACACTTGCCAACGACTTGCTGGCTGACGTGTTGGTGGAGCAGCCCACGATCGCCCCCATTGGAGACGCCCGCCTCTCAGCGTCGCCTTTTGAGTCTCACTCTTCCGCAGACACGCTGGTCCACGTGTTGCTCAAGCCCGGCGTCATGGACCCCGTCGCCCAAAGTGCCGAAACGGCAGCACGCGATTTTGGAATGCCTATCGACGCGATTCGCACAATGCGGAAGTACTGGATCCGTGGCGCTACCGACGAACAACTGCAAACCCTCGGCACGCGCATTCTCGCCAACGACGCCATCGAGCAGTTCATTGTGGGGCCACTGCCATTCGACCGGCTACAGCTTGGCAGTGAATATCAATTCGACTTGCAGGAGAAGGCACTTGCCGATCTCGACGACGCCGGCCTCCTGCGGCTCAGCCGCGAGGGGCAGCTCTATTTGCAGCTCGCTGAGATGCAAACGATCCAGCAGTACTTCGCCGATTTGGGCCGGCAGCCGACCGACATCGAGCTGGAGACGCTTGCCCAGACCTGGAGCGAACATTGTAGTCACAAGACCCTGGCAGGCCGAATCGCCTACCGCGACGAAAACGGCGAGCGTCAGTTTGAAAACATGCTCAAGGAGACTATTTTCGCGGCCACTCAAGAGCTACGCAAGCGCTGGGGTCCCGACGATTGGTGCGTCAGCGTCTTCCGAGACAACGCTGGAATCGTGCGATTCGACGAAGCAAACAACCTCGCCTTCAAGGTCGAGACGCACAATCACCCGTCGGCATTGGAACCCTATGGTGGAGCTAACACGGGCATCGGCGGAGTGATTCGCGACACGATTGGCACTGGCATGGCCGCCAAACCGATCTGCAACACCGACGTCTTTTGCTTCGCTCCGCCTGATACTCCGACCGATTCCCTCCCCCCCGGAGTCCTCAACCCCAAGCAGGTTTTACGCGGTGTGGTGAGTGGAGTGCGCGACTATGGCAACCGAATGGGAATTCCGACCGTAAACGGTGCCGTTTATTTCGACGAGCGCTACCTTGGCAACCCGCTGGTTTATTGCGGCAATGTCGGACTGATACCGCACGAGATGTCGTTCAAGGAAGTACAGGCTGGCGACTTGATTGTCAGCGTCGGCGGTCGCACGGGCCGCGATGGCATCCACGGGGCAACGTTTTCAAGCGCGGAACTCACCAGCGAGAGTGAATCGCTCTCCGGCGGAGCCGTGCAAATTGGCAATGCCATCGAAGAGAAAAAAGTGCTGGATGTGATCCTCACGTTACGCGATCAGGGCTTGTACACGGCGATCACCGATTGCGGCGCGGGGGGGTTTAGCAGCGCGGTGGGCGAAATGGGCGAAGAAATCGGCGCGGAAGTGTGGCTCGACCGTGCCCCAGTAAAATACGAGGGGCTGAGTTACACGGAAATATGGATTTCCGAAGCCCAGGAACGCATGGTGCTCAGCGTTCCTGAGAAGAATTGGCAAACCGTTCGGCAACTCTGTGCTGACGAAAGCGTCGAAGCCACCGTCATCGGCAAGTTCGAACCGACGGGCCGCTTGGTGCTCAAGTACGACGAGAATATCGTCTGTGACCTGACGATGGATATGCTCCACAACGGCCGACCGCCGGTGATACGCGAAGCATACTACCAACCGGCACCCGTACAGCCGGTAGCTTCGCCTGATCGCGATGACTACACCGATGACTTGAAGAAAATTCTCGGCTCCTACAACGTCGCCAGCAAGCAGTGGATCATCCGGCAGTACGATCATGAAGTGCAGGGCGGCAGTGTGGTGAAACCGCTGGTTGGCGTGGCTATGGATGGTCCTAGCGATGCTGCTGTGGTGCGACCCGTGCTTGGTTCGCCCAAAGGCGTCGTGATCTCTTGCGGTATGAACCCGCGCTACGGCGATTTCGACACTTACCACATGGCGGCCAGCGCCATCGACGAAGCGCTGCGCAACTGCGTCGCCGTTGGCGCCGACCCTAGCCGAGTGGCAATTCTCGACAATTTCTGTTGGGGCGATTGCGAGCGAAGCGAGACCCTCGGCAGTTTGGTCCGCGCGGCGCTCGCTTGCCACGACCTGTCGCTTGTGCTCGAAACACCATTCATCAGCGGCAAGGACAGCTTGAACAACGAGTTCAGCTATACCGATGCCGAGGGCAACAAGCAGACCATTGCTATCCCACCGTCACTGCTGATTAGCGCGATGGGGCAAGTGGAGAATGTTGCCCAATGCGTGACCATGGATCTCAAAGCTGCGGGCAATCAACTGTACTTGGTGGGCGAAACCTCCGAAGAATTGGGCGGTTCGCACTTTACCTTGGTGAATAATTTGAGTGGCGGTGTCGTACCACAAGTCCATGCCCAGCGCGCCAAACAAACCTTTGCGGCAGTACACGGAGCAATTCGCAGCAGTCTCCTCGAGTCGTGTCACGACTTGAGCGAAGGTGGCTTGGCAGTCGCTGCGGCCGAGATGGCATTCGCCGGCGGTGTCGGGGTAGAGCTCGACTTGAGCCAAGTCCCCGTCGCGACGGAATCCGCGACACTCCTAGCTCGCCTATTCGCCGAATCCAACACCCGCTTCCTCTGCGAAGTGAAGCCAGCTCGAGCAGCCGAATTCGAGCGACACCTCACGGGCGTGCCGCTTGCTCCACTCGGTAGTACGACGTCAGAGCAACGACTGCGAATCTTTGATAAGCCAATGGGGAATGCGTTGGTCAACGCGGAACTCGCTGAGTTGAAATCCGCATGGCAGGCCCCGCTGAACTTTTAGAGCATACCGACATGGCAAAACCTCGCACGCTCATCCTTCGCGCCCCCGGCACCAACTGCGATGCCGAAACGGCCTTCGCATTTGAGCGCGCGGGAGGACTTGCAGACACCCTGCATCTCAACCGCCTGCTCGAGGCGCCACAACTTGCCCAAGAGTACCAGATCCTCTGCCTGCCAGGGGGCTTCAGCTTTGGCGACGATGTCGCTGCGGGGCGAATCTTCGCCAACCAGATTCGCCACCACTTGGCTGACGTGATGCAAGAATTCCGCGAAGCCGGCAAACTCATCCTCGGCATCTGCAACGGCTTCCAGGTGCTTATCAAGTCGGGATTGCTCGATACCGACGACGAACAGGGCCCAGCCGCGTCGCTCACTTGGAACGATTCGGGGCGATACCTAGCACGCTGGGTGCAGCTCAAAGTAAGCAGCGAAAAATGCGCGTTGCTTGCCGGGTGTAATGCGTTGTTTCTGCCAATCGCCCATGCCGAAGGAAAATTTGTCCTCCGCGATGAAGCCGCATTGCAGCGTTTGGAACAAGCGGGACAGCTGGCTCTGCGCTACAGCGAAAGCGAAATTGGCAACGAAGCCTACAATCCAAACGGCTCAGTAGCCGATGTGGCCGGCATCTGTGACCAATCGGGCCGAGTCTTCGGACTGATGCCGCACCCGGAACGATTCATCGATCACACCCAACACCCGCAATGGACGCGGCTGACTGATCTTACCGAGGGTGCGGGCTTACGGCTGTTCCGCAATGCGGTCGGCTACTTCATGTAGTGAAAGCTGTTCACGGAGTGATAGCGGCGGAATCGTTCCCACATTGCCCGGGACTTGCCGGGTGAGGCGTGCCTCAAGCAGTTGGTCGATGCACTCTTTGGCTGCTAGGGTCGCCTGCTCGAGGTTGGAAAAATCGCGCAGGTATTTCACGCGGCACTGCTGCGGATCACAAATTGAGACAGCATAGCGCATCCGACGCACACTGCTACCCGTTTGGTGCGCGACAAAAGTGTAGGACCAATCTCGATACACTCCACTGGCGGACTTCTCAGGCCCCATCTGCGAGTGCGTACGGAACTTGCCCGTGCCACTCCTTCGCGGTCCACTTTGTGCGTACCAAGGCATCTCGAACTCTCCAAGGGAAGGGAAGCTTCTTTCCTTCCAGTATGCTCGGCCGGGCTGGAAAGTGGCGGTGATTGTTGCGCCTGAGAGTCGTTTTGAATCGATCGCAACGAGCTAGAAAAACTAGTTGTAACGCTTGTGTCGATGGTGACTGACCAACGCGGGCACTCCCTCCAAATACTGCCTTGTAAGCTATGTTTGTGAGTGAAATTTTCTTTGACCCGTAATCGAATTCTGCCATGCCGCACGACACCGACCACAATCTTGTCCCTCGCGCTCCACGATTCAAGGTTGTCGATAGCAGCGATGTGCTAGTGACGATCACTCGCACCGAGGAGAGCGATTCTCCCACTCTGCATGCCGAGCTAGTTGACGTTTCTCAACACGGAGCAAAGCTCCGCGTACCGGTCAACTTGCGGTTCGAAGAAGCCGTGCAATTAAACATCGAGGTGATCGGCACAGAACTCGGATACAAGGGCATTGCTTCGGTGCGACATATTCGCGCGCTGGACGAACAAGGCAGCGAGGAGCACTGGCTGGTGGGTTGTGCCGTAGCACCCGCGTTGTCGGACGAAACCTTTTCCTATCTGGCAACCAACTCCGGTGCCGAGCGACGTCGTTTTCGCCGCTTGCCAGTAGCTGCTGAAGTCACGGTGCGCCGTCAAACGCAAACCGAAGGCTGCCCCGCGACGTTACATAATCTTTCTTCGGGTGGGTTCTGTTTCTCGTCGCATGTGCAGTTTGAAGTCAACGAACGAGTGCAACTCTCGATCGACGATGCCGAGGGCCATACCCATGTGGTCGAAGCACGCATCTGCTGGCAAATCGACAGTCCAGAGAACAGCATTGCCGGTTGTCAATTCACCAGCAGCAACAGCTACGCAGAAGTCTGCGGATGCCTGATCGAGCAACCTGGTTTGAATCCGGGCATGCTGCGAGCACCAACCAGCAAGCTTGTACTCAGTGCCGCGATCCTTGCCATGTTTTTGCCGCCCATGATGACACTGCTATTTCAAGCGAAAAAAGTCGCCGCCGATGCGGTTGTCGAGCAGCCCACGGAAGTCGTCGCAGAACTAGCCGATGCTACCGAAGAAGCCACCGAAAAAGCCACCAAACAAGTCACCCACGAACTTGAAACAGACATCCCAGCGAGCCAAGCAGAGCCGGACTCCGAGCAGCAACCCGTCGTCGCAGAACTTGTCCTACGCGAGTGGGTCGACAACACCGGTAAGCACCGTACGTTGGCAGCGCTCGTGGAAGTGACCCCAGAACACGTAGTGCTAGAAAAAGCAAATGGCAAACGTGTGAAGGTGCCGTGGCGACGGCTCAGTGAAGCAGATCAGCAGCTTGCTCGCGAACGGAGCAGGGATCCGATAGCGGACTCAATTTAGCGGCTGGGCTTGCCCCGCCACCATACCAAGCTTCGCGCCGCAAGCGGCGTCGCTACATCGAATTTCTCGGAGCACGCTCAATCGTCGCTCTGCATCTTTTCGTGCTCTGCCAACCACCAGGCAAACCGCCCCAACACGCGGAAGTACAGCAGACTTGCGGCCACACAGAGCGGCACAACAAGCAGTGCTAGGTAAGGCATGAAGAATACCGCGCCCAACATTGCGGCTAGGCAACTGCCGACCAACACCAAGGACTCGATGTAAAACAGCAACCAAAGCCCGGGCAGCTTTGCGGCGCTGGAAAAGATCCGCGGTGAGAAAAGCTCCAAGGGTGAGCCATTTTCCAAGCAGGACAACAGCAGCAATGGAAAAGTGAACATCCAACCGCAAGCCTGCAGCACGCCCTGCGCCACAATTGGCAACTCGCCTTCCAACACACGGCACAACAGCCACCACGGCGCGAACGCCAACAATGCCGAAGTGACTAAGTACAGCATATCGCCAAACCATTCCAGAAAATTAGCTCCCGGCGGATGGTGCAGGCGGTCGTTACCTTCGGAGCTTTCGGTCATCACGGCCAGCCAAAGGGCCGAAGCCCCGGAGAGCCAGATGCCTCCCAGCGAGAAGGCCATCCCGTAGCAGGCCAACACCATGAGCAACCCGCCAATTCCCTCCGCCGGGCCCATGACCACACCCAATAGCACCATTTCCAACATCCCAACGACTGTGAGCCACAAGCTCCAACCGAGCATGTTG
This sequence comes from Bythopirellula sp., assembly GCA_965230685.1. Lineage (GTDB taxonomy): Bacteria > Planctomycetota > Planctomycetia > Pirellulales > Lacipirellulaceae > Bythopirellula. Next base: position 3,333,222 of record CBDDLO010000002.1, on the reverse strand, counting down.
CCCCTGAGCAGCATCGGCAACACGCCCTGCAGGGTTGGCAACTGCGGCACCTTCGGACGCTCGACATGTGCTTGCCGAATTGCTTCGGCTTCAGCAGTGGGCGTGGTCGGATGGGCAGGGACAAACTGCGGTGCGGGCCGCGTCGGCGGAATGTGAGCCGCATCGAGTTGATACTCGCTGCCGTCGGGCACGAGCGCCGACTTTTTTGGCTTGGGCGGAGGCGGCTCGACGATGTCGTTCTTCGCACCGCAGTCGGGGCACTTCAGTTTTTTGCCGACTTGCTCGGGTCGCGCGTGCATGAGGGTGTCACAATTGCGGCACCAGATCGGAAAAAACTTCGGCTGCCGCGCCGACAACTCCGCCGAACTCGGCGCATCGTCCGCGCCCCACACGCCGTACTGCTGCCCATGCATCGCGCTGGGCTTCTTTATAGGCTGCGGCTTCGGCGGGGCTGGAACAGCAGTGAGTGCCCCGCAATCTGGGCACTTCGCCTTGCGGCCCACGTGTTTCATTCTCGCCGCCAACCGCGTATCGCAAACACGGCAGTTGAACGCGACAGGCTCGTTGGGATCGGGCGCATGCTCGTCTTGCTGGCGCTGCGGCAACTCTTCAGTCACGACACTGATCTTCCCGCAGCGCCCGCAGCGACACTTCTTGCCCAACAATTCCTCCCCCACGGGCAACACAGCGCCACAGGCGGAGCAAACCAGCAATCGCGTGGGAGAAAGGGGCATCGACATGGGGATACTCGCTATCGCGAAGAGAATCAGCGTCGTTGCTCTTATTCTAACCCAAATTGGCTGCCGTCATACTGCTCATTGGCTGCGAATTCTCAGTTCACGCGACGCCAAAGCAGCCCTACCGCTCCGATGGCAACCATGACGAACGAAGTTGGCTCGGGTATAGCGACAAGGTCGGAGACGAAGATGCCGCTAGTGCCGTCAGTGAACTGCGCGTGAAAGGCAAGTTGACCAAGGTCGTTGAAGGCGCTTGGTCGGCCGTCTTCATTGCCTCCGTTGCCCGCCAAGTTTCGATCGCTAATCGAGAGAAAGTCGATCTGCCGCCAGTCTGGCGCGAGTGGATCATCGCTTACGTTGATTTCCTCACCAGTTCGCGCTATTAAACGTAAATTGCCCGCGAGGTCCTCAGCAAAGATTCCGAAGTCGCTGGAATCGTCGACTTCTGGTCCCCCAAGCCCTGCTGCGAACGCCGCTTGCCCGCGTCCGTTGAAGAGCAAACCATCGATCAGATTGACGCCCTGCAATTCTAAAAAATGGGTGCCAGGTTCCGTCTCAGGAGCCAGCTGGCCTTCTCGTGCCACGAGACGCAAACCCGTAACGGATTCGGCATAGATGACACCGTCGTTCGAGTCGTCGATTCCTTCGCCGGTGAGCTCGGCCAAAAATGCTGCGTGTCCTTCGCTATTTAGCACCAGTTGTGAGAAGAAGTTGAGCCGCCCGAAAGTTGCATTAATCCCGGCATGAGGAGCTGGATCGCCTCTGCGAGCAATCACTTGTAGGGGATTCCCGAACAGACTGCTGAAGAGGACTTGATCAGCTTCGCCGACTGTTGGGCCATCAACCTCACCGTAAAATGCCAATTCTCCTTGATGATTGAAGGCAGGTGGAAGAAAAGGCCTAAATCGGTCAGTGCCGAAGCCTGAGAAGATGACGCCTTCCTCCAAGCCAGGCACGGGTTCACCCAGCCTCGCAACTTTGAACAATTGCCTACCTGCTGTGCGGCGGAACAAGGCAATATTGTTCCTCGAATTGGTAAAGTTGTCACCAATTGTCGCAAACAACTCAGAAAAGAACGCCGTTTCTCCAGACCCGTTCACGACGGGCTGGCCAAAAGAGCGAAAGCCACCGGGTGTGCCGGGCGCGTGAAAGGACTCCACTCCATCAATGCGTTGACCCGAGTCGCCGCCATCCAAGAGCACTGTTTCCGCATCACCAAAAAGAGAATTGGATCCTCTTACGGTAACCACCACTGCCGATTCACCAGCGTTATTGAGTGTCGGCAAGCTGCGAGAATTTATGCCGAAAACACGGACGTCGCTTCCGAGAACGGGAACGGGGTCGGACTCACCCGCGATCACTTCTTGGTTACTCTCACTCACTCGTAGAATTACATTGAGGGGACTCCTATCACTATCAATCGTGTTACTAAGATTGGCATGGAAGGCTATTTGCCCAACGTCGTTGATGGTTGGCAGACCCGATATAAAAGCGATAGTGTGATCGCCGCTGGAGGGAGTCAGCAGGCTGCCTTCACGCGCCATCAGGGTCGCACCTCTCTCGCGATCGTAACGATAGATGCTAACGCCGTTTAATTGACTAACGTCGGCACCTACGAGTTCAGCGCGGAACGCGATTTGCCCGCCACTGTTCATTGTAGGAACTGTGAATCTATTAAATAAAACACCTGCATTTGTGCCCGGCGCCTTTTGACCCGATACTGCTACTACACGCAAGTTATCATTTGCGGCAACTCTCGAATTCTGCTGACCAGTTATCAACGCAGCCAGGATTACGGTGTATACAGGGATGAGACTGTTGTCCATGCAAAGTCCTAGAAGATCATAAACCGTTGCGGATCACACGCAGTAGCACGGCCTGAGCTGAGTTTGAACTAGTTCACACAAGTGCGTGTGAAATTCTGCTTCGTACTCGACAGCTGGAGAAAGTCAATTGATCTCATCGTATCCAAGCTCATCGTGAATAGCAACAAAACGACCTAACAGCTCAGGGCTAGCGAAAGAATGAACCTACAGGACAGCGGTTGCGTAGGAGGTTTGAATGGATTGACGATATCGCCCTTATTTTCACGGAGGTATGCTTGTGAAGGCCGCTCACGCGGGGAATTTGCTGGAATGCTTGCAGCAGATTCCCGATCCGCGTGGAGCTAGAGGAAGGCGCCACTCATCCCAGGCCATGCTGGCCACTGTTGTCTGTGCCGTGCTGTGCGGCGCTCGAGGTTACGAAGCGATTGCCCAATGGATTCACCTCCAGCCGAAAGAGCTTTGGTACCTGCTGGGGTACTTTCGCACACCGCCCACCGGCGGCGCGTTTCGCTACTTGCTGTCGAAACTCGATCCGACGGTGCTGGAACAAGTGTTACGTGATTGGATTGCATCCGACGCCGAGGTCGTGAAAGGTGAACTAGCCTGCTTGGCCATCGACGGCAAGACGCTCTGCAGTACGCTCGGCGAACATGGACGGAGTATCCAACTGCTGAGTCTGTTCGATCAACGGACCGGTTGCGTCCTGAGCGAGATGCAAGTTCCCACCAACACGAATGAAGCGAAAGCCGCAGTGCCGATTCTCAAGACGCTCGTTCTGGAAGGGCGCGTCATCACGGGGGACGCGATGTTCACTTCCCCCGAGATTTGTAGGACAATCGTCGATTCGGAGGGTGACTATCTGTTGGTCGTCAAAGACAACCAGAAAGAACTCAAAGCAGCGATTGAAGGCGACTTCATCCGCTCCTTTTCCCCCCGCCGGTCAGCGTGAAAGTGATCGGTATCTGAGCGAAGACCGTACCCACCACACGGAGCATGGCCGGGTCGTTTCACGCCATCTTCAAGCCAGCACACGGATTGTTCCCTTTCTCACCCGCTGGCCCGGTCTCGAACAAGTGATTCGCCTAGAGCGAACCACCAAGCGCGATGGCAAGACAACCACGGAAGTCCAATACGCCATCACCAGTCTTTCGCGCCACCGAGCAGATGCGGCAAAGCTGCTGAAGATATGGCGCACCCACTGGGGCATCGAGAATCGGGTGCATTGGGTACGCGATACGCTCTGGCAAGAAGACCGCTGCCGAATCAAAAACCCCACCGGCGGTCACAACATGGCAGCCTTCCGAAACATGGCCATCAATCTGCTAAGACTCGCCAAAGTTCCCAATCTCACCGCTGCTGTCAGAGAAAACGCTTACCGAGTCGACCGTCTACTCGCTAGACTGGGTATCATGAAACTTTGAATCGTCCTGCCTAACAGCTACCATTCTGCCTCACCATGTTCTAGACTGCGGAATTCCCTACCCACAGGCACCAACATCAGCGCTTGCCCATGTGGCAGAACATTCACGGACACGACGACGTCGTCGAGCGGTTTCGGCAGAACCTGCGCCGCGGGCGGCTCGCGGGCAGCTATCTGTTTTTGGGACCTGAGGGGATTGGCAAGCGCACGTTTGCGCTAAAGCTGGCCGAAGCACTCTTTTGTCAAGGCGATGACGCAAACCAACTCGAAGCCTGTGGGCACTGCGACTCCTGTCTGCTGATGCACGCCGGCAACCATCCGGACCTCGACACGGTGAGCCTGCCCAATGGCAAACGCGACTTGCCAATTCGATTGTTCGTCGGCGAGAAAGAGCGTCGTAACAAGGAGGGCCTGTGCTACAACGTTTCTCGTCGACCCCAAATGGGTCAGCGACGCGTAGCGATCATCGACGATGCCGATCACTTCACGCGTGAGAGCGCCAACTGCTTGTTGAAAACCCTCGAGGAGCCACCGCGCGGAGCCGTGATCATCCTGCTAGGGACCAGCCGCGGCCGACAATTGCCAACGATCCTGTCGCGAACCCAGGTGGTGCGGTTTTCCCCACTCGACGAGAGCACTGTCGAGCAACTACTGCTGAGCCAACCTCTTGTCGACGGGCCTTCTCAAGCAGCTGAACTCGCGCAGGCGTGTGGAGGCAGCCTGAGCAAGGCTCGGAAGCTGGCCGATCCGGAACTTTGGGAGCTGCGGAAAACACTGCTCCCGCAGCTCACGCCGGACCGACTCGAAAGTGTGCGGCTGGCCAAGGAGTTGCTGGCATTTGTCAGCTCAGGCGACGATGCCTACTCCCGCCGCGAGCGGCTGCGGTCGTTGCTGCATGTCGTGGGCGAGCACTTTCGGGCAATGTTGCGCACAGCCGCCGCGGACGAGGAACTAGACGAAGAGACCGCGCTCGAGGCTCTGGACCGCTGCCTCGAAGCAGAAACCCAGTTGGACCGCAACGCCAATCAGGCCACCTTGCTGGAGTGCTGGCTCGATGATCTGGCAGGCATCATGATGGACCGCGCAGTACGATCTGCGCATTGAGTTCTCGATCTACCTAATTTTCCGGTTTTCAGGACCTCCAAGCTTGCGTAAACTTTCGCCCTACGGCGGTCGGCGGGGTGCCACGAAACGTGGCACAGCAAGCGGTTAGAAAACCGCGATGCGGGTTGTTCCCCCGTTGTTGACCGCCGCGTGCTATGCTTGCTTGTCTCATCACGGACAGCAAAATCGACAGTGTCTTCGGAGGAAGCGACAAAGTGAATACTGGTCAAGTGGTCTATCTGGTTCCCCTGGTTGCCATCCTGGCGCTGGTCTACGCCATGATCCGTGCGGCCTGGGTCCGACGCCAAGATCCCGGCAACGAGCGCATGCAAAAAATTGGTCAATGGATCGCCGACGGAGCGATGGCCTTTTTGCGGAGGGAATACCGCTCGCTGGCGATTTTCGTCGTGGTAGTAGCCGTCTTGCTGGGCGTGACGAACGCCTCGGTCGGCGCCGAACAACGGACCAACGGCTTGATTGCCTTGTCGTTCGCTCTAGGTGCGATTTGCTCTGCCCTAGCCGGCTACATCGGCATGAAAACTGCCACAGCCGCCAATACCCGCACTGCAGCTGCTGCTCGCAACGGCCTGAACCAGGCTCTGCAAGTTGCGTTTGCCGGCGGGTCGGTTATGGGTTTGGCTGTCGCGGGACTGGCGCTGCTCGGCCTGGGAGGGTTGTTCGCGGTTTACTTGAGAATGTACCCCGATGCGCTAGCTGGCGGAGATGCCACGAAGCTGGTGCTGAACATCCTGTCGGGCTTTTCCCTGGGGGCATCTTCGATTGCGCTGTTCGCCCGGGTTGGAGGTGGCATTTTCACGAAGGCCGCCGATGTGGGTGCCGACTTGGTCGGCAAGGTCGAAGCAGGCATCCCCGAAGATCATCCGCTGAACCCCGCCACTATTGCTGACAACGTCGGCGACAACGTCGGCGACGTCGCCGGCATGGGGGCCGATCTCTTCGAGTCGTACGTCGGTGCCATCATTTCTTCGATGATATTGGGTGCCACTTGGTACGCCGGGATGGAGGCTGCCGAGGCTGGAGCGGGGATGAACGCCATTTACCTGCCGCTAGTGGTGGCCATGGTCGGCGTGATCGCGTCGATCGTGGGCTTCTTCTTCGTCAGCACCAAGGAAGGCGGCGATCCCCAGCAAGGCCTCAATCGCGGCACGTTCATAGCCAGCATCCTCATGGTTGTCGGCACCGTGGCCGCCATCAAAATGATGGTCCCTGCGGGCGGAGTTACCGTGCAAGACTTGATCGCCGGAAATCCAACCTACCAGTGGTGGCAAATTGCGTTGGCCGTTGCAGGCGGCTTGGCGGCGGGCGTCTCTGTCGGCTTGCTAACCGAATGGTACACCGCCACCGAACGACAACCGGTGGGCACCATCGTCGAAGCCTCACGCACGGGCCACGCCACCACGATCATTCAAGGCATTGCCGTGGGGATGAACTCCACGACGTTTCCCATCCTCGTGATTAGTGCCGCTATTTTGGTCGCCTACGAATGTGCCGGGCTGTACGGAATCGCCATGGCGGCATTGGGAATGCTCTCGACTATCGCCATTCAACTCGCCACGGATGCTTACGGACCAATCGCAGACAACGCCGGTGGAGTCGCCGAGATGGCACAGATGGGCCGCGACATTCGCGCCCGCACTGACAAGCTCGACGCGGTGGGCAACACCACCGCGGCAATCGGCAAAGGATTCGCCATCGGCTCGGCGGCGCTGACGGCGCTAAGCCTCACCGCCGCGTTTCTCACCAAGATGCAGGGCCAAGTCAGCATCGATGCAGCCGATCCGTATGTGCTGGTGGGACTTCTGCTCGGTTGCATGTTGCCGTTCCGCTTCTCGGCAATGGCCATGGTGGCCGTCGGTCAAGCGGCATCGGATATGATTCAGGAAGTACGCCGACAGTTCAACGAAATCCCCGAACTTCGCCCCGCGTTGATCGCCGCTCAAAAGGCCGAGAGCGAAGAACGCGACCCTACTGACGAAGAAGCCAAAATCATCCGCGCTGCCGACGGCAAAGCCGACTACTCCCACTGCATTGCCATCGCCACCGGCGCCGCGATCAAGAAGATGGTCGCCCCCGGCGTGATGGCTGTCGCCACACCGGTCGTTGTGGGGCTTATTTCCGTAAATATGCTCGGCGGGCTGTTGGTGGGGGTAACGATCTCCGGCGTTTGCCTGGCGATCTTCCAAGCCAACTCGGGTGGCGCCTGGGACAACGCCAAAAAGCAGGTCAAAGACGAAGGCCTCGCCAAGTGGGGCGACGAGCTCGAAGAAATGCACAAAGCAACCGTCACCGGCGACACGGTTGGCGACCCGTTCAAAGACACCTCCGGCCCGTCGATCAACATCCTCATCAAGCTGATCAGCGTCGTCGCGATGATCATCGCCCCGTTGCTCTACGCGTTACATTTTGGGCAGTGAGAGGGAAAAGGCGGAAGGATAAGGGATGAAGGCAGGTTGTCGCGTCTTCTGCCTCTCACGCTCTTCCTCCAGCCCCCATCCTTCCGCCTTTTGTCACCATGCTTCCGCCTTGGCACCACGCCCGGGCTCGCCTACAATGAGCCTTCTAAAGCTTCAAACCCCACCCTCCGGAGAGGTGGCTGAGTGGTCGAAAGCGCCGGTTTGCTAAATCGGTGACCGGTTCACGCTGGTCCGCAGGTTCGAATCCTGTCCTCTCCGCTTCTTTTCTGCCCTGCGTGCTTAATACCTTGCAGGTCGTCGGATGGGCTACAGCGGAGCGACAGTCCGTCGTTTCACGCAGTTTTCAATGTCAATCGAATCGATAGGCATCTGCTTCGCACTGGCAATTTGCTGCAGGGCGCTAAGCAAGATTGCGCGAGTATTATGCAACACGTTGAGCCGTGTCCACCAGCTTCACTCAAGGTTCACTCCGGAACGTCTTCCGCTGCGGCGAAAAGTGCGGTCACGTCAACGGAAAAACCTTCGAGCAGCACCGAATTCGCTTGTTGCTCTGACGTGTAAGTGCCGCGGACAACGTACTTGTCGCCCTCGAGTTGGTGCACAAGAACCTGCTTCTTTTCGTAATCGACGATCCAATATTCGCTCACCCCGCCTTCAGCATAGTCGGCAAGTTTCTGCTTGTAGTCTCGCTCACGATCTTTGAGATCGTCGCTGACGACTTCCATCACGAGGTCAGCGCCGTCCCAAACACGCTTGTGGCGGACGTGAAAGTTCTCTTGCTTCAAAAAAACGACATCAGGTTCACGCACTCTATCTGGTCGGATACGCAAGCGCAGGCCACTAAAATGGACCTTACCCAGATTGCGTTCGACAACAAACTCGTAGAGCATTCGATAGAGATAGGCGACCAACTCTTGATGCAACTCAGTCGGCATTGCAAGAAATACCAATCTACCGTTGGTGAACTCGATCCGCCGATTGGATCCATCGGTCAAATCAAGGTACTGAGCCTCTGTCCACGAGCCTTGAGCAGGGTTCATAGTTGCTAGTTCCCAGACGTAATCAGGGTTACCTTGAAGACCAGTAGGTGGTAGGGCAGGGGGCATCGCAGCTGGTGGCAAGTGAGGATCTAGGGGCATGTGTTCCAGTATATCAAAACGACAGGTGGGAGCAGCCTCAGCGGAACATGCCGCAATCTGAAAGACCACCGTGGCATACTTCGCCTACCTCAGGCTCCGACGCTCCCGTCTGAACACGGCAAACCTGAGGATTCCCCGTTCACACGCACTGCCAAAATGGCACTTCACCCCATCCGCCCCCTCCCCTCTTCCTTCGTCGTCTGATAGCCTATCTTCCTTGCCCCCTATCGACTTACGTCGATCAAGGGTGCCTTGGCACGGGGGTTGCGTTTACTCTCGCGCACGCAGCTTACTAGCTGCCAAAATTTGAATCCAACACCCGGCGAGGCGTAGCTCGCCGGCCAAATTTCCCCTTACGACTAACGACTTACACCTAACACCTCTCCGAAGGAGAAAACACGTGCCCAAGCAAATGGTTTTTGAGGATGACGCACGCAAGCCGCTGGCTGCCGGGGTCGAGAAGCTGGCCCGGGCCGTTCGTAGCACCCTTGGCCCCCGCGGACGCAACGCCGTGCTGGACAAAGGTTGGGGCTCGCCCAAGGTGACCAAAGACGGCGTGACCGTCGCCGAGGACATCGAGCTGGAAGACCCCTACGAAAATCTCGGTGCCCAACTGGTGAAAGAAGCCGCCAGCAAGACCAACGACGTCGCTGGCGATGGCACGACAACAGCCACCGTGCTCGCCGAAGGCATTTTCCGCGAAGGGCTGAAGATGCTCGCCGCAGGGGCTGACGCGATGGCCCTGGGCCGCGGCATTGCCAAGGCCGTTGATGCGGTAGCCGAGCAGATCAAAAAGCTCGCCGAGCCGATCGACGTGAAGAACAAGAAGAGCCTCGAGCAGATTGCCACGATTGCGGGCAACAACGACCCCGCCATCGGCAAGGTCTTGGCCGAGGCATTTGGCAAGGTTGGTAAGGACGGCGTCATCACCGTCGAAGAAGGCCGCTCGAACGAGACCTACGTCGAAGTCGTCGAGGGTATGCAATTCGACCGGGGTTTTCTCTCGCCGCATTTTGTCAACAACGAAGACGACCAGTTGGTCGAGTTCGAAAACTGCTTGGTTCTGGTCTACGAGGAGAAAATTTCCAATGCCAAGGACTTGGTCCCTCTCTTGGAGGCCGTCTCCAAGGCGAGCAAGCCGCTGCTGATTATCGCCGAAGATGTCGAAGGCGAAGCACTTGCCACGCTCGTGGTGAACAAGATGCGTGGCATCGTCAACGTCTGTGCGGTGAAAGCTCCCGGCTACGGCGATCGTCGCAAGGCGATGCTGGGCGACATTGCCACGCTGACCGGCGCGACAGCGATCTTCAAAGACTTGGGTATCAAGCTCGATGGCGTGCAGCTTTCCGACTTGGGCAAGTGCAAGAAGATCACGATCAGCACTGACAACACCACGATGGTCAGCGGTGCCGGCAAGAAGGACGACATCCAAGGTCGCGCTGAGCAAATCCGCCGCGAGATTGAAACCACCGACAGCGATTACGATCGCGAGAAGCTGCAAGAGCGACTTGCCAAAATCGCCGGCGGCGTGGCCGAGATCAATTGCGGGGCCGCGACCGAGACGGAAATGAAAGAGCGGAAAGACCTGTTGGTCGACGCTCGTGCGGCAACGCAGGCCGCACTCGCCGAGGGCATTGTTCCCGGAGGTGGTGTAGCACTGCTTCGCTCGGAAAAGGCGCTCGACAAAGTCAAACTCGATGGCGACGAAGCGCTCGGTATCGAAATCATCCGCAAGGTGCTCGACTACCCACTGCGTTACATTGCCGAGAACGCCGGTGTGGACGGAGCCGTGGTCGTCAATCGCGTTCGCCAAACCAAGGGCAAGAACGACGGCTACAACGCAGACAAGGATGACTACACCGACCTGGTCGCCGCCGGTATTATCGACCCCGCGAAGGTCGTTCGTGCTGCACTGCAAAACGCAGCAAGTGTCGCGACGTTGCTCTTGACCACTGATTCGCTAGTCGCCGACATTCCTCAGGAGGAAGAAGAAGCCGGCGGCCACGACCACCATGACCACGGGATGGGTGGAATGGGCGGCGGCATGGGCGGTATGGGCGGCGGAATGCCGGGCATGGGAGGAATGGGCGGCATGGGTGGCATGCCGGGAATGATGTAAGCGCCCCGAGGTGTCACCGCCCCAATCACAACAAACAAATCAACTCACAAATAGCCAATAAGGAACCCTAATATGTCCAAAATCAAACTCCGTCCGCTGGACGATCGTGTTGTTGTCGAACCTTCCGAGGCCGAAGAGGTCACCGCCGGAGGTATCGTGCTACCGGATGCGGCTCAGGAAAAGCCACAACGAGGGAAAGTCGTTGCCGTTGGCGCCGGCAAGCTACTCGATAGCGGGAACCGCGGCGAACTGTCCGTCGGTATCGGCGACGAAGTGATCTACGGCAAGTACGGCGGCAGCGACATCGAAGTCGACGGCAATGAACTAAAAATTCTTCGCGAGAGCGACATCCTCGCGAAAGTGGTTTAACAGTCGTAAGGCATGAGTCGTAAGTCGTTAGTAATCCCTGACGGCTTCGCCGACTTAACCATTTTCACTTACGACTAACGACTTTCACCTTATACCTCTCCGAAGGAGAACTCTCGTGGCAAAGCAACTCATGTTCGATGACACCGCTCGCAGCAAGCTGCTCAAGGGTGTCGATAAATTGGCCGACGCGGTCGCAGTCACCATGGGCCCCACCGGGCGCAACGTGATTATCAACAAGTCGTTCGGCGGCCCTTCGGTCACCAAAGACGGTGTCACCGTCAGTAAAGAAGTCGAGCTAGAAGACCCGTTCGAGAACATGGGCGCCAAGCTCGTACACGAAGTGGCAGATAAGACTTCGTCGCTGGCTGGCGATGGCACGACGACGGCGACAGTCTTGGCTCGAGCTATCCTGAAAGAAGGCACTCGCAACGTGGTCGCTGGCAGCAACCCGACCGCCGTGCAGCGTGGCATCCGCAAGGCCGTCGAAGCGGCGATCAATCACCTCGACTCGATGTCGAAGCCCGTTTCCGACAAAGAGCAAATTGCCCAGGTCGGATCCATCAGCGCAAACAACGACCGCGTGATTGGCGACCTGCTTGCCGACGCGATGGAGCGAGTTGGTAAAGACGGCGTGATAACCGTTGAGGAAGGTCGCTCTACAGAGACCACTCTCGAATTGGTCGAAGGCATGCAGTTCGACAAGGGTTTCCTGTCGCCGTATTTCATTAACCAAACGGCCGACATGGAGTGTGTACTCGAAGACGCGTACATCTTGCTGCACGAAAAGAAGATCAGCAACCTCCGCGATCTACTACCGCTGCTGGAGCTGGTAAGCCAAAAGGGCAAACCGCTGATGATCATCGCTGAGGACATTGAAGGCGAAGCACTGGCAGCTCTCGTTGTCAACAAACTGCGCGGCATCCTCAACGTCTGTGCGGCTAAGGCTCCCGGATTTGGCGATCGTCGCAAGGCAATGCTCGGCGATATTGCCACCCTTACCGGCGGCACGTTGATTAGCGAAGACCTCGGCATGAAGCTTGAAGCGGTCACGCTTGCCGAAATGGGTCGAGCGAAAAAGCTGACTGTCTCGAAAGACGCAACCACCATCGTGCAAGGTGGCGGCAGCAACGAAGATGTGCAAAAGCGAATCGCCCAGATTCGCAAAGGCATCGACGCGAGCAGCAGCGATTACGATCGTGAAAAGCTGCAAGAGCGACTCGCTAAGCTGACTGGTGGTGTCGCCATCGTCTCCGTCGGTGCCAGTAGCGAAGCCGACATGAAGCAGAAAAAAGCTCGCGTGGAAGACGCCTTGCACGCTACTCGGGCGGCCGTCGAAGAAGGCATTTTGCCCGGCGGAGGCACAGCGCTGCTTCGCTGCAAGGAAGCCGTTGAGGGCGTGAAGGGGAAGGGCGACGAAAAGATCGGCATCAAGATCGTGGCCGGCGTGCTCGACGCACCGCTAAAGCAAATCGCCGACAACTGCGGTTTGGACGGCAGCGTGGTCGCCGATGAGATCAGCCAAAAGGGTAAGTCGATCGGCTACGACGCCAACAACGGCGAATATGTCGACATGTTCAAGGCCGGCATCATCGACCCCACCAAGGTTGTGAAGACCGCCTTGTCCAACGCCTCGAGCATCGCCGGTTTGATGCTCACGACCGAAGCGCTGGTGACAAACTTCGACCCGAAAGAGGATGACAAGAAGGGCGTCGTCGGTAGCATCCGATAGTGTCACTTGATCTGAAACTCACACTTCGGGCCGCTGCGCTACCAAGCCAGCGGCCCGGTTGTGTGTACGGGTGAGATAACGAATCCGCGCCGGTAGCCCAAAAGGACTATGCGCCATAGCCCAAGGCTGTGGACAGTTCGAGCTAGCCTGAGCTACGAAATGAATCCCCTTTGGGTCAACTGGATTTGACGCAGAAAAACATGTCCGAAAAACGCTGCTATTACGAAGTGCTGCAGGTCTCGAAGACCGCGTCGGACGGTGAAATTTCCACGTCCTATCGCAAACTAGCGATCAAGTATCACCCCGACAAGAACCCGGGCGACGACGAGGCGATCACAAAGTTCAAAGAATGCTCTGAAGCATTCGAAGTGTTGAGCGATCCCAACAAGAGGCAGCGTTACGACCGCCACGGACATGCCGGGGTCAACGGCCAGTCGGGCGGCGGTTTTTCAGATGTCGAGGACATTTTCTCCGCCTTCGGCGATATCTTCGGCGATCTGTTTGGTGGCGGAGGCCGGGGAGGGCGGCGGCGAGTGCAAAAGGGCCGCGACGTGCGCTGCGACGTTTCGCTCACCCTGCAAGAAGCAGCCGAGGGGGTGCGTAAGACCGTCCAGTTCCGGCGGCACGAACCGTGCCTAAAATGCAAAGGCACTGGAGCTGCGGAAGGCAGCCAACGCGAGACGTGTTCCTACTGCGGCGGGCATGGACAGGTGGTGCAGCAGGCCGGCATTGTTCGCGTGCAGACCACATGCCCTGCGTGCCAAGGAGAAGGTTCCTCGGTTAAGTCACCGTGCCGACCTTGCCGCGGGTCGGGACACATTCTGAAAAAAGTCGAAGCCGAGGTTGATATCCCCGCAGGTGTCGACGAGGGAATGCAAGTTCGAATCTCGGGCCAGGGTGAACCGAGCCCCAGTGGCGGCCCCTCGGGCGACTGCTACTGTGTTGTCTCGATTCTCAAACACACCTTGTTCGAACGCGAAGGGCAGCACCTTATTTGCCGAGTGCCGATCACCTATTCGCAAGCCGCGCTGGGCGCAACATTAGAAGTACCAACGCTCAATGGCCCGGGCGAAGTCGAAGTACCACCCGGCACCCAGTCGGGCGACGTATTCCGACTGAAAGGGCAAGGCATGCCCGACCCAAGAATGATGGGCCTGGGCGATTTGCTTGTGCAGGTCAATATTGAAGTCCCCGAGAAAATCAGTCCTGAAGCTGAGACGCTGCTCCGTCAATTGGCAGAAATAGAACACACGAACGTGGCACCGCAACGCAAAGGATTTTTTGATAAGCTGAAAGAGTATTTCAGCCCTGAAGAGCCGGAAACGCCATCGACGACCAAGAGCGACAAGGGTGGCAAGAAAAGCAAGGGTAAGAAGAGCAAAGGACAAGCAGACCGATGAGTGCTAAGCCGAACGACAAATCTACTTCTACCGACGCGGGAGATGCTGAAGCGGACGCGATCGCTGAGGCAGTCAAGCAAGCTTGCGTGGAAGACGAGCAATCTCCAGTCGACACAGGGGATGTCGTCTCACAACTCGCGGCAGAAAAAGACCGCGTACTGCGATTGCAAGCGGAGATGGAAAACCTGCGTAGCCGCACGGCCCGCGAGATCCTGGATGAGCGCCGCTATGCGCCCCTTCCGCTCGCGCGGGACTTGCTTCCCGTGGTCGATAACATGGACCGCGCAATCGAAGCCGCCGAGCAAACTGCCGATGCGGGAAGTTTGCTCGAGGGCTTCAAACTCGTGCGGCAGCAGTTGCTCGCCGCGCTCCAGCAACATCACTGCCAACCAATTGACGCGTTGGGGAAACCGTTTGATCCGCAAATTCACGACGCGATTCTGCAGCAACCCTCCGAGGAGCAACCCGCGAATCGCGTCCTACAGGAAACCCAGGTAGGTTACCAGCTGCACGATCGCGTGGTCCGCCCCGCGCAGGTGATCATTTCCACAGGCCCCCAAGAAGGTTAACCAGGCGTAGCCAATTCCATGCCCACCTACGACTACGAGTGCGATGCTTGCGGACACGAGTTCGAATTGTTTCAGTCGATCTCCGATCCCGTGAAGCGAAAATGCCCCGAGTGCAAAAAACAAAAGCTGCGCCGCCTCTTCGGAACCGGCGCGGCGGTGGTGTTCAAAGGCTCCGGCTTCTACGAGACCGACTACCGCAGCGAGTCGTACAAAAAAGGTGCTGAGAGCGAAAAAAAATCGGCGGAGAAATCGAAGAAGTCCGACGACAAAAGTTCGGCAAATAGCGGTGAGAAGAAGTCTGCCAAGAGCGACGGCACAGCGAAAAAGGGAACCAGCTCGAGCGACTAGCCATGCGTTGTCCCCACTGCAATCTTGAATTCGACCTGGCGAGTTCGCCTGCGAAGCCCTTCTGCAGCAAACGTTGCCAAACGATTGATTTGGGGCGGTGGCTCGACGAAAAACATTCGCTGCCCCAAGCCCCCGATCCCGAAGCCGATGAAGTGCCTGAGGACAACTGGTCAGGCCGTCTGCCCGCGGAAGCCGAGAACCCGTCGAACAACTAACGATTTTGGGCTGGGCCGTTTGGGGCTGGGCTATTTCGGGCAAGGCCCGTTTGGGTAGGAATTGCGGTGTTTCGTGGTATAATCCGGCGTCTCGCCGATTGCCATCACGTGCATTCTCCAGTGATCTCTCCCGCTCATGCCTGAACCCACTTCCCATCCCGTCGGCGTGCTGCACGAGATTCGCTGGAAAGAAATTTGCCCTTGGCTGATTTTGGTGAAAGCGTTGTGGGTGACGCTCCTGCTGCGTGTCTTGGCGCTGGCGATGCTGGGCGTCGTGCTCACGGAGTGGGGCGAGAGCGAGCTACGGCGTTGGTTTCCCACAGAGCCCGAGATGTCTCAACGCCTTGCTGCGGATGAAACTCTCGTTCCATTTCTGCAATTTCCTCCCGAGCTCGATCAGTCATTAACTGAAGTCCCATTCCGTTCACGCACAAGCCCGCTGCAGCGTGGTTGGCAATGGGTCGCCCACCCGTTCCGACAGCTGGCCAATCAAGAAATCTCGTGGCATTCGTCACTCGCGCTGTTACTGCATGGTGTGTGGGTGATTCTCGTTTGGGGACTCTTCGGTGGAGCCATCGCCCGCATCGCGGCAATCTATCTCACCAGGGGCGAAACGCTGGGCCCTAGATCGGCACTGCGCGACGCGCTCACCGTATGGCCTGCCACGACGGGCGCACCACTCATCGCCCTGTTGTTTGCCGCGGCGCTGGCGGTGCCCATCGTCCTGCTCGGCTTCCTCTTGCGCAGCAACCTGATGGCGATCATCGCGGGACTGCTTTGGTGCTTCGTCCTGGCCTGGGGATTAATGCTCGCGGGCATCCTGGTCGGCTTACTCCTGGGCTGGCCCTTGATGTGGGCTTGCCTGGGCGTGGAGCGCAGCGACGCCTTCGACGGCGTGTCGCGCTGCTATGCTTACGTCTACCAGCGCCCGCTGCACATGGCGTTTTTTGTTCTACTCGCAATGCTGCTTTGCTACTTGGGCGAAGCAGTGGTCGCCTACTTCGCAGCGGCAACGATCGCGGTTGCTGAATGGACATTGAGCTGGGGGATGGGCAGCGAACGCACGGCCGATTTACTGAGTGCCAACTGGCAAGCATCATCGTCTCCCCTGGCTTCGCGTGCGATCAACGCTTGGATCTGGGTCTGGCAGTCCATCCGCAAAGCGTACCCGTTGGCGTGTCTCTGGCCCATGGCGGTGGCAGTCTATCTACTACTGCGGAGAGAAATCGATTCCAGCGAGTTGGATGAAGTAACACTAGCCGACGACCCCGCACAAACCGGCCTGCCAACCTTGACGACCGGCGCATCCGGTGTGCCCCGATCAGAGAACCAACAAGGCGAAGAGCAACAATCGTAACTAGGGGAATTTTCTTTTCTGTTTCAATAAAGAGTTGTGATGAACAACGAACAGGGCTAAACACTAAGCCCGTTTCTGGCCCAAAATTTTCGGAAAACGATGCCTACTGGGCGTGACACCAAAAGAGAATACGCCAAGGTTGAGAGTTCTCTGCGGTCAAGGCTTTCTTGAAAACAGTAGGAAACAGGAAAGCCTGAATACGCTTCGAATAGACTGCCGATTCTAGCTGAGGAGAGTCCCACCTCCGCGCGCATCGTTCGTCTCGATACTGTTGAAGAGCTACACCGCGGTTAGTTGTTTGCCAGGCCAAAAACGTGGAGATATAATCACCCTTGCTGGGCTATTCTGAGCACCTTTTTTACGAGTCGCCAACCTACAATCATATTCTGTCAACCCAGGGTAACTTCCAATGAACAGTTTTATTTCCAGGGGATACGTGCTACTGCCAACAGTAGTGGCAACCTTCCTTGTTGGCATCTGCAAACCAGTTCATGCAAGTTCGATAGATGTAGAATTTAGTGACTTCGCTGTGGGCGAAACATTCACCAACGCAAGCCTTCCTCGGACAATCAATACGAATGGGGTTGAAATCGATTTAGTCGCAGCTGGCAGTTCTTCTAGCGGTAGGATTATCGACGTGCCTCGGCTTGGAACTCCCGACAACGCGATGTTTCTGGCTGCAAGGTTACGTGCCGAGATTGTTTTGCAATCACCATCAACCGGGGGGTTTTTCTTTTTCGACGATAGAGGGGGCGACAATCTATTGATTGTGAATGGTGATCCTATCGACTTCGATATGACCTCACTTTCTGGTTTTGGTAGCGGCCCGCAATTTGACACTGTTGGCGGTGTCCTGGTTAACTCATCACCACTAACTGCTGGTCTCAGAAGTGTCAAACTAAAAGGCACCATTAACACTCTGGCTTTCCTCGGGGAAGAACTAGCAATAGATAGCGTGAAGCTATCCCTTGTTCCCGAGCCAAGTAGCCTACTTATGATGGGTATTTGCTGCGTTGTCTTGCCACATATAGGCAGAAATCGGCAAGTAAGATAAAGCGGCAATTCGCCGTCTCCTATAGCGTGCTTCAAATTTACACCGACTTTTACCATCCGATGATGTAGCTTTCCAGTCACCTCGAAACCATCGTCTGTCTACAAAAAAATCGGGCTATTCCCATTCTGAGATTCCAGCGGAGAAGTGAACATTCTACCTTGGAAACTGCTACCTGATTCCAGCGTCGACGAGTCCCACCGCGTGTGGAATCTCTATGAATTCGAGCTTGGGAAAAGACCGAGATCGCTCCAGATTCGGAACAGCCCGAAAGTGCGGCTGAAATTTCACGCGGAACGAAAGTTGGAGCCAACTGTCTTGGGCGGACGGTCACTGTGCACGACCGCACTTGGCAACCTTTCGCTATACTATCCGAAAGCCAGCACATCTAACGCCGTATCAGCAAGCCGTGTAGGCAATTCGTTAGACCCGTTGCGATTGCTGGCTACACGATTAGTTATACATCAATTGTCCGTTAAAGAGCACTCTCTATGAAAGTCATCTCTGATGTCGAGGTAGATGCGATTCTAGACCACGAGCGGCAGTGCTTCCGGGACTTCGAATTCAGTTGTTGCACGTTTCATGGTGCCGGGATTGTGGTCCGCGGTGAATCGGAGAAAGAACCGTCTAGACGAGCGACCATCAGCAATATTCGACTTAACGACTGTATGGCAGGTGATACATATCTCAATGGTGCCATCATAGAGGATACTACAGTACATAACCTAAAACGCGGCAGGACACCAATATTCCTTAGGGCAAATGCATACAAGCACGTGAAGTTGAGCGGAAAAATTGCCGCAGTCGAGATTCGTGGCAAGTTGGGCGTCATGGACGATTCATTTGATGAAATATGGGACGAAGCAAACACACGATTCTACGAAAGTGTTGACTGGGCATTAGACATCTCAGAGGCCGAATATGCATCGCTTTCGATCAGCGGCGTCCCATCGCAACTGGTTAGACGTGACCACGACACAACAGCAGTGGTAACAAAGGAAAAAGCAATTGAAGGCGATTGGCGAAAACTTGCGTACAATTCTGGCCTGTTCAGCATCGTAATGAGTTCGTTGGTTCGCGAAGGGTACGATGACACCCTGCTAATTGCATGTCCTGGCAGCTCGCGATTCAAGGACCAGATGGAAGATCTCGACATGCTACGTGAGGCAGGAATCGCTACGTAGTCAACTCGACGCTGCCTGAGGTGTACATCATTTCAGCAGATTCCCATTCTGAGATTCCAGCGTCGGTGTGAACCACCGCTTGTGGAAACTGCGAGTTGCCAACTAACGTCAGCGAGTATGTCCGAAGCACTTTGGGTTTGAGCGCTTAATCTTCTTCAGTAAGTAGGATGGGTGCTCGCACCCATCTTTGACGGTTGCCTGCCGTGTTGCTCTGCTATTCAAATTTCCGCCACTCATCACCGTACCACTGGTCCGCTGATCCCCAGTCTGGCAAGTATTCGCCCAGCCGAACGTAGCGGTGGAAAGATGACCAAGGCCAATCGACTACCCGCTCCACAAGTTTATGTTTCAACGGATTGACATGTAGGTAGTCTTTACACCGCTTCATGTCGTTCTCATCAACGCATGTGTGCTCGAAGAAGCGGCGCTGCCAGATTCCGTGTTCACCCTTGATTTCCCTGCTGAGCGATTGAGATGTTTCGCTACCACCTTCGTTTAGCCAACGTTGAGTAAACAATGTCTAGATTTGCCGCCATCGGGTTGAAAAATCTGTGTCATCTGGCGGCAAGGTCCACACGGCGTGGAGATGATCAGGAAGCAGGACAATCGCATCTAGGGTGAAAGGTCTGCGATGCCGGACACTTACAATCGCCTCTCGTAAAGCCGTTCTGCCTAACGGGGTCGTTAGCAGCGGACGTCTTTGGTGAGTCACGACTGTGAAGAAGTAGGTCCCCCCTTAACGTAGTTGCGGCGATAACTCGTCATTCCGAGCGACTGGGGGCTTGAAAAGATGGGTGCAAGCACACCATCCTACCATGTAGGTTTGTGCTGTTGACACTCGCCCGCTTCTGACCCAATACCGGAAAGAATCAAACGCTGAGGGCTAGAATCCTCGGCGTTTTTTATTGTGTGACGCCATCGCCAAGCATCGTTTTCGGGCAAGTTCTACAGAATCCTACCTCGGTCTGGGGTGTTCAATCAGTTGCGTGTCTCGTGCTGAGGTTCCAGCGGCGGAGTGAACCATGAATGGCACGTAGGTTTTGCTAAGTTGTTTCACCCCAGCTACTAAGCACCGCTGTCGCAGCATAGCTTCCACTGGAGATTTTCGAATTGGCGTCGTTAGAAAAGGCCTCGCTTGTTTAGATGGTAGTGTCAACCAACCCATCTTCCACAAGGAGGCCTTTCGATGGTCCGTTCTAACTCCGCTCGCATTCGTGGACAAGTCCGGTTTCTGCAGCGTCAGTTTTTGCAAGAAGGAGACCTGCCTTTCTCGGATGTCCTCTCTTCGGAGACGATTTCGCAAGCCCTGAAGACCGCCGAGGTGGCGTTGAAACGCGATATGCTGAAAGGAGTTAGAGAAAATTAAGTGCCATTCGTGTGAACCACCGCTTGTGGAAACTGCGAGTTGCCAACTAGCGTCAGCGAGTATGTCCGAAGCACTTTGGGTTTGAGCGCATAATCTTCTTCAGTTTGTCGTCACACCCCATTGAGTAGGCTCGCCAGCACCGATTCCAATTCGCGATCCAATTGCCCACGGGTGATGACTGCATCGCAACCTGCTTCTCGCGCCGCGGTCAATCGTGCTTCGTGCACGTGGGGTGCACACGCGACGATTGGCACTTCGGTCTCGCTTACGGAGTTGGCCAACTCTTGCACATCGAGGCCCGGCAGACGTAAGTCTATTAGCAATAGCCGACTCTCAGGTTGACTAACCGCTTCTACTGCGGCGGCTGTTGTGCCGACAGTCTCTACTGCTAATCCACACTGCTGCGCAGCTCGCTCGACGCGGGAACCGATCATCAGGTCTTGGCTCAACAGCACGAGCTTCATGGGTCAAATCGCACCTGGTCCGCGTTGGGCGTCGTTGATTTGCACCACGTCTTCCATCGGCAGCACAAACACTTTGCCATCCCCGATATTGCCCTCGGAACTCGTGCGGGCGGTCTGCTCAAGGCATTCCAAGGTGCGGTCGACAAAGTCATCATTCACAGCAATCTCGAGCTGTACTTTTCGGAGCAGATTGGTTTGATACTCTGCTCCGCGATACGACTCGGTTTGTCCTCGTTGCCGGGCGAAACCCATAGCATCGCTCACCGTCAAACGCGACACGCCGATCCGCGCCAGCGCCTGCTGCACGGCATCGAGCTTCGTGGGCTGGATCAGGGCTAGGATAAGTTTCATGGCGGGAACATACGTGTAGAATTAGGAGTGTCCTAGCATAGCTTTCCAGAGTTCGAGTGTCACCTATAGCCAGGGACAGCCGCGAAGTGGCAACTCCGCGGCTCCCCACGTGGGACGTATAGCCGCGCTTGGGGGCAACACGGGGTCAACGACTCCACCAGAATGCAATTGCCACAGAGCCGCAGATCCTGCGATAATATGCAGCTACGAACTGCCAATTCATCTCATCGCCAATCCATCTCACCCTGGATGCCGCAAGAAATCCTATGCCCACCCCGATGTCGAACCGCCAACTGCGCTACCTTACCCCCTGGGTCGAGGACGTGTCGCAAGCTCGCATGGAGTCGCTCGGCGTGACCGGTGGATTCAGCGGTGCGGTCATCTGGCGCGTCTCGGTGGCAGGCAAGCAGCTGTGTCTACGGCGTTGGCCCCAGGCGCACCCGACACTCACCGGCTTGCAAGCAATCCATGGATTGCTCCAGCATGTCTCGAGCGCGGGGTTCCATCTGGTGCCCGTGCCGCTCCCTACTCTCCGTGGCGAGACGTACTTCATCCACGAAGACCACCTCTGGGAACTCACCCCGTGGATGCCCGGCGAAGCTAGCATTGCTCGTGAGCCCACCGACACGAAACTCACGTCGGCGATGACCGAGCTGGCACGCTTCCACCAAGCCGCCTCAAGCTACCGGTTTACAAAGGATGAACCCCAGCTTGCTCGATCGCCTGGACTGCAAGAACGCCTGACACTGGTCCGTCGTTTGCAGCAGGGAGAACTCAAACAACTCTGGCTGGCAACTCGAACTGCTGAGGCGAGCGATCTCCGCGAGCTAGCCTTTGAGCTGCTCGAAGCGATGGGCCATCTGCTCGAGCCGGTGGGCTCCTACCTCCAGAAGGTTGCTGACACGCCGCTGCCGCTGCAGTGGTGTCTGCGCGATGTGCGGCATGACCATATCTTGTTCCAAGGCGAACGCGTCAGCGGGCTGCTCGACTTTGGTGCGGTGGCCATCGACTCGGTTGCGGGAGACCTCGCGCGGCTACTGGGCAGCATCGTCAACGATCAGCCGGAGAGTTGGCAAGCTGGCATCGAAGCGTACCACCAACAGCGTCCGCTTACCCCCGACGAACGCCGTGCAACGATCGGCTTCGACCAGGGCGGACTCATCGGTGCCGCGACCAACTGGGTGCGCTGGCTGTTTGTCGAAGGCCGCGTATTTCCGCAAATTCACGCGCTACACGCTCAGCTACTCTGGCTCCGCGATCGGCTCCAATCGCTTGCCGCGCGATCCATTGCTAGCGTCAGTGACCCACTGGCAAGCCCCACCCGAGAGCGGTTGCTCCATCCGAGCAACCAGGCCGAAGGCCCTCACCAGGCGAGCATTTCGCCCTGGATGCACACGTAGAACCCGGTGGAATGTAGCCTGTCGCACAGTCCGTATACCACCCCAGGTCGAACAATACTCTTAACGAGCGGTGTATGCCGACGTTGACCCAGTTTTTCGTCGCCGCATACAATAGCAAGGTCCAACGCGCGGCCGCAGGACGTGGCCAGGGCGAGTACACTTCGCGAGAGGAATCCAGGGATGATTGCAGCTTCATTGAAACTCCGTCGCACGCTGGCACAAATGGTCTTGCCCAGCTTGTTGCTCGCTGCCCTTGTGCACCCCGCACAGGCGCAGTTTGATCTCGGTGGTTTCGGCGCTCGAGCCGGTTCCGATTCGGAGGTGACTGTTAGCGCCCAGTTCACGCCCTCGACCGCGGATCGCCCTGCCCTGTTGTTTGTCACTGCGGAGATAGCCAACGGGTTTCACATTTATGCAGTCGATCAGCAGGTGCTGCCCAACGATGGGGGCGGCCCAATGGCGACGAACATTGTGCTACCGCCCAACGGTCGAGCCAAGCTTCTTGGCCCCTGGCAGCCCCTTGAGAAGCCGCTCTCGCACATTGATACAGAAGTTTGGACCGGGCTTGAGCTTCGCGAACACGAGAAGCAAGTGACTTGGGTTGCGCCCATTCAGCTCCCGCCGAGCGCCGATCCTGCAGGACTCGCCATTGCCGGCACCATCGAAGGCCAAGCATGCAATCCCCAAACCTGCATCCCGTTCGACGCTAAGCTTGAAGCGAAGCTGGGCGAGGGCGTTGAGTTGCCTGTGGGCTTCAAGTTGAGCACCGATTTGACTCAGTCTGCGGAGAAAGGGCAAACACCACCACAGTCCCCCACCACATCTGCTCCAGCCCAAGCCAGTGCCGCGCCGGCCCATCTCTACGATCTCTCCCAAGTGAGCCTCACCGAAACCGAGGAAGGCTCGTTGTTGTACTATCTGATCACGGCCTTCTTCGGAGGTGTGATTCTCAATGTGATGCCCTGTGTGTTGCCGGTAATTGGCTTGAAGGTCATGAGCTTCGTCCAGCAAGCGGGGCAGAGCCGCGCCCATGCACTCGCGCTGAACATCTGGTACTCCGCCGGCATCGTTTTTGTCTTCCTCGTACTCGCTAGTCTAGCGGTCACGCTGCAGCTTGGTTGGGGAGGGCAATTTGGCAGCGCGGGGTTCAACATCGCGCTGATCGGCGTGGTGTTTGCGATGTCACTCAGTTTGCTGGGCATGTGGGAGATTCCGATCCCAGGCTTCATCGGTACCGGCGCCGCAGTCGAGATCACTGAGCGCGAAGGCCCCACCGCCGCATTTCTCAAAGGCATTCTCACCACGCTACTCGCCACGCCCTGCACGGGCCCGTTCATGGCCACGGCGCTGGCGTGGTCGATCAAGCAACCCGCTTGGATGACGTACTCCGTGTTCGGTGTGTTGGGCATCGGCATGGCCAGTCCGTATTTGTTGATTGGGGCGTTCCCGGGACTAGTGCGTTTCTTGCCGAAGCCCGGGGCGTGGATGGAAACGTTCAAAAAAATCATGGGCCTGGTGCTGCTCGCGACCGTGGTCTGGTTGCTGACATTCATCGATTCGCCCCTGGTGGTGCCGACTGTCGCACTTATGGTGGGTATCGCCGCTGGGTGTTGGTGGGTGTCGCAGACGCCGATCACCGCGCCCACCGACCAGAAAGCCTACGGCTGGATTACCGGCATGATGATCGTTGTCATCTCGGCGATGGCCTCCTACGGCTGGCTCTACCGCGATGTCATGTTGCCCCGTTTTGAGAAGAAGGTGGCCAAGTACGCAGAACAGCAAATTGGCGAAGAGCGTTTGCGCATCGCCCATGACCTGAGCCGCGCCGAGACCAACGAGCAACTACGCGAATTGATCACCGTTCTCACCACCCAAGCCTCTAAATCCAACGACCAAGAATGGCAGAGTTTTTCGCTAGCAAAATTGGGACAGTACACCCTGGGCGAAGGTCGCACAGTGATGGTTGATTTTACGGCCGATTGGTGCTTCAACTGCAAGACGCTTGAGAAGTTGGAACTAAAGACGCAACCCGTGGAAGAAGCCCTTACACTGGCCGATGTTATCACGATGGAAGCCGACTATACCAAACGCCCCGAGCCCATCGACCGAACGATCAAAGCGCTGGGTGGAATCGGAGTGCCGCTGATCGCGATCTTTCCCGGAAACGATCCGTACCACCCAATCGTCTTTTCGGACGGACTCTACAACAAGGAAAGTCTCATCGAAGCGATCGGCCAAGCGACTGGACGGAAAGACTTGCTCCAAGGCAGGCAAAATGGCGCCGCGCTCTCGCGATCTGGTTCGAATGAAGCAAGGCGTTAGTTATGGAGTGACGCTCGGAAACTCTTGTCGAGCTACGTCTAGCCCGGTGTGTTGTCACACGACTTCGGCCCGCGTGGCGGACCGGCTAGAGAATAAAAAAACGCCTCTGGATCCTGGAGATCCAGAGGCGTTGCTTTTTGAAAGTGTCTTTGGTGTTTAGACCAATTGCACCGATACGGCACAGGGGCCCTTTTTGCCTTGGCCGATTTCGTAGGCAACCATTTGGCCTTCGCTCAGTTGTTCGATGGTCGTGCCTTGGACTTCGCTGTGGTGAAAGAACAAATCGTCCCGCTCACCCTCAATGAATCCAAAACCCTTTTCTGACAATACTTTCTTGATCTTACCTTCTGGCATCACTATCTCACTTAAACTAAATGCTGGGACAGTACCGACGTATCATGAGAAGAGTTCTCGTGAGAACCGCAGGATGGCCCCGAAAAATGGAGAGCAGGCTACCGCGATATCCAAAATGAATTTGGCACACGCGACGTGACGGAAAGAACCATCGGAAGGTTTGTAAGGCCCGCTTCTATTTCTCTTCATCGCTGCTCGTCGTGATTGGTCACGACTGGAAAAAGTATACGTCTCCGCTTGGTGGAAAGCAAGCAGGTCACCGGCCACTCGCAAGTACAGCGAGACGAGACACCTCGCCTCTTGGCCAGTTTCACTCGCAAACCAGACCATTTTAAGCATTTCCCGGAGTTCCAATTTCTCCGCGGAAAAGCTTGCTTTTGACTTGCCGAGTCAGTAGTCTGCAAGCAGAACCATCCACGGGGCTTAGTGCCCTCGGTTGGCTGCTTTTCACGAGCGCTTTCCAATCTGAAAGGACAAGCTAATGACTGGGCCAACAACTTTGGGGATCGCTTTCTTGGCGATCTGTCACTTGGGGACTTCATCTGCCAGTGCCGTGACCATTGATTTCGGGCCGGGACTCCCCGGAGCGCCGGTTGGTTTTGAAACTATATTGACCAACCAGTTGGCAGGTCTTGGTGTGGAGTTCTCGACACCCAACCCTAGAGGCGTATCGTGGTATGGTCCAACCCATCCGTTTTCCGACGCCCGGTACAGCATCGCCGCAGTAGAGAATGGCGGCGTTGCCCCACAGGGTGTTGATCCCCTTCGCATCGACTTTAGCCCTTTTGTCACAGACTTCTCAGTACGGGGATTCGACGGTGGGGGAGATACCGACCTCATGACGGTAGAAGCGTACGATTCAACAGGTGGACAAGTGGACTTCAACTCATTGTCAGCAGTGTTTGATGTTCCCGGCAATGTGCTTTCGGTCAGTGCACGCCAGATCGCCTATGTCATCATCCAGGCCGACCCCTCGATCGCCCCGGCGGGACTGTTCTTCGACGACATCACCTTCACGCCGATTCCCGAACCCTCGGCCTTGGTGCTAACGCTACTCGGAGTGGCATTCACTGCTCGTTCCCGGCGACACGAAAAGCTGTGCGTAGTGTCCACTGAGTAGGCAGCTTACGCCCAGCGGCTCTCGCCGCAGCCTTCAACAGCTCGCCCGATTTGCCAGCTAGCCAAACCTAGGCCGGCGAGCTGCTGCTGAATGCTCTCGGCGTAGTACTCGCTTACGACCAGCGTGAGCCCAATGCCCATGTTGAAGACGCGGAACATTTCTCCGTCGTCGACCTCGCCCAGTTGTTGCAGCCAGTGGAACACGGGCGGGACGCTCCAGCTGTCGCGATTGATTTCGGCGTCGACGTTGGCGGGCAACACACGTGCAAGATTTTCGTGGAGTCCGCCACCGGTTATGTGCGCGATGCCATGCACTACTGATTTTACTTTGTAGTGGTTGAGAACCTCGCGCACCGCTCGGGCATAGAGCTGCGTTGGAGTGAGCAAAAGCTCGCCCATCAGCTGGTCGCTGAACTCCACACTGCTATTGGCTGTGAGTCCGGCGTGGTCGAACACAATCTTTCGGACGAGAGAAAATCCATTAGAGTGAATGCCGCTCGATTCGATGCCGAGTACGATATCGCCCGGGACGATCGCGCTACCGTCGAGCAATCGCGACCGCTCGACAATGCCCACACAGAAGCCGGCCAGGTCGTAGTCGCCCGATTGGTACAGGTCGGGCATAATCGCCGTTTCGCCGCCGATCAGTGCCGCGTCGCTCTCCACACAGCCTGCACTGATTCCCTCGACGATTTGTTCCAGTAGCCCGGAATCGTCTTCACTCATGGCCACGTAATCGAGGAAGAACAGTGGCTGGGCCCCACAGCAGATCGTGTCGTTCACGCACATCGCCACGAGATCAATGCCGACCGTATCATGTTTTCCCACTAGCTGGGCCAGCTTGAGCTTGGTGCCCACCCCGTCCGTGCCGGAGACCAGCACGGGCTCCTGGTAATTTCGCGAAAACAGCTCACCCGCAAAGTCGAGTGCGAAGAGGCCCGCGAAGCCGTTATTCCAGGGAATCACTCGCGGGCAATGGGTTTTCCGCAACAGACGAGGCAGCCGGGCCATCGATTCCTGGTAGGTCTGGAGGTCGACTCCGCTATCCTTGTAAGTTATTTTAGCCATAGGTTTTACCAAGAATCGACCGGATGGAACGCGATTTTACGGCTGGCACCGCAACGGGTCAACGCACTGCCCCTGGTACCTTGCCACCTGTGCCGCTTGGAGCGGACAGCGAGACCTGCCCCGCTCGTGGGAACACCACGGCTGTTGCGCCCGTTGAGGTTGCAACGGCGAAAGCGATAGCAGTAGAGACTCCAGAAGGCAAAGCTCTGCCGTCGCGAGACGAACCAATGAAGCATCTCGGAGGCAACTGTCGAAGGTACTAGGACATGTAGAGCAGCACGCTGCAATTCTGCAACGTGGGCTGTTACCCCTTAGACCTTCACCCTGAGCCTTCACCTATGCTAACCCAGTGGACTCCCTCCCTTACGTTTACCGGCCTCCCCAAAGTTGCTGACATCGTCATGCCGCGCACCCAGCGTTTTATGCAGTTCCCGTACCCGATGCCCTACGGGGCGATCATCCAGGAAACGGGTGTGCAATTTTCGGTTTACAGCCACTCTGCGACCGCGATGCGCGTGCTGCTCTACCGGCGCGTCACCGATCGCGAACCCTACCGCATCGTCGAGTTCAACCCGGCCAACGATCGTTGGGGAGATATCTGGAGCGTGTTCGTCCCCGGCATCAAAGCGGGACAGCTCTATCACTTTCAAGCCGACGGCCCCTTCGCCCCGGAAGAAGGACACCGTTTCAACTCTCATGCGCGGCTGATCGACCCCTATGCTCGTGCGCTGGCCGGGCGTTTTCAACCGTCGCATGATGGGGTGATTCGCCCGCCCAAGTGTGTCGTGGTCGATGACGATTTCGATTGGCAAGGAGATCGCCACTTACGTGTGCCGCTAGCGGAAACGATTATCTACGAGATGCATGTCCGTGGATTTACGCGTAGCGGGACCAGCGACGTCAAGCACCCCGGCACGTACCTCGGCGTGATCGAGAAGATTCCGTACTTGAAGTCGCTAGGTGTGACCGCCGTGGAACTCATGCCGGTGCACGAGTTCCCGATCTTCGAGGCCAATGGGGCCAAGCCGCAGCGCAAAAACTACTGGGGCTACGACTCGCTTGCCTTTTTCTCGCCCCATCGTGGCTACATGGACGGCAACAAGCCGGGCGACCAGGTGCGGCAATTCAAGCAAATGGTCCGCGCGCTCCATGCGGCGGGGATCGAAGTGATATTGGACGTTGTGTTCAATCACACAGCCGAAGGCAATGAACATGGCCCGACGTTGAGCTTCAAAGGCTTGGAGAACAAAGTCTATTACATGAACAACCCCGACGGAACGTACAAGAACTATTCGGGGTGCGGTAATACGGTCAATGGCAACCACCCGATTTGCCGCGAGATGATTTTTCACTGCCTGCGTCACTGGGTCTACAACTACCACATCGACGGGTTCCGCTTCGACTTGGCGTCGATCTTGAGCCGGGGCCAAAATGGCGAGTTACTGCCTAACCCGCCGCTGGTTGAGCTGATCGCAGAAGACCCCATGCTGGCGGACACGAAGATCATTGCCGAAGCATGGGACGCCGCTGGCGCGTTCCAAGTCGGTTCCTACGCCAACCGCCGTTGGGCGGAGTGGAATGGCCATTACCGCGACGATATCCGGCGCTATTGGCGTGGTGAACCGGGCCGTACTGGACCAATGGCAACGCGGCTCACCGGTTCCAGCGATCTCTACGAGTTTAGTGGCCGCAATCCGTATGACAGCATCAACTTCGTCACATCGCACGACGGCTACTCGTTGCTCGACTTGGTGAGTTACGAGCAGAAACACAACCTGGCTAACGGCGAAGACAACCGCGACGGCGACAACAACAACTATAGTGCCAACAACGGTATTGAAGGCCCTACACGCCGGAAGCCCATTGTCGAGCTGCGAAGGCGCCAGGTGAAAAACATGATGGCGACGCTGCTTTTGAGTCACGGCACGCCGATGATTGTGTCTGGCGACGAAGTGCTTCGTACGCAACGAGGCAACAACAACGCCTATTGCCAGGACAATGCGATCAGTTGGTTTGACTGGAAACTGGTCGAAAAAAATGCCGAACATTTGCGTTTCGTTGAATCCTTAATCGAATTCCGTAAGACGCAGCCGACGGTGCGTCGTGATTCGTTTCTCACGGGAAGCCCCGCCAGCAACGGCGACTTAGCCGACGTGGCCTGGTTTGACCCCACAGGGAAGCCGATGGATTGGAATCGTCCGACGCAAGGCTTTGTTTGCGTCTTCGGTACTGCAGGCTTAGAGGACCCCGCGGCGCGTCCGGTGATGATCCTGATGCATTCAGGTACCGACACGCAGGAGTTCGTCATTTCCGAGACCGTCAGTCATTTGCCATGGCGGCAGTTCATCAACACGGCCGCGGAGATGCCTCGCGACATTCACCCTGGACTAGATGGCCCGTCGCTGCCCAGTACGGGCAAGCTCAGCCTCGTGCATCATTCGCTCCTGTGCTATGTGGCGTAGGGCTAGAGCCAGTCTTCAATTCGCGATAACCTGTAGGGAGTCCCAATGGCATTGGGATTCCCTTTTTTTTTTGGAGCTTGCAGTTCTCCCATGAGTAAACCCACTCTCTCAATCATCGGCATCGGCGACGATGGCCTCGCGGCTGTCTCGGAGTCCACGCGGCAGTTAATTCTCTCAGCCGAAGTTCTGGCCGGTAATGAACGAACGTTGGCTTTGGTGCCCGAAGCAACGGGACGGCGAATACCAGTCAGCGGCGATTTAGATGACGTGGTCGAGAAGCTCAGCGCCACCGGCGAGTCGCGCGTCGCACTTCTCGTGATCGGCGACCCGCTGTTCTACGGATTGGCCCGATTCCTCTGCGAGCAACTAGGTAACGAGCGCTGTGAGATTGTTCCTCATGTGAGCAGCATGCAAATTGCGTTTGCCAGAGTGAAAGAAAGCTGGGACGAGGCGTATCTCACGAATCTCGCCAATCACTCGCTCTCGTCGGTCGTCGAACGCATTCGCACTGCCGACAAAGTGGGTTTGTTTACCACTGAGGAACATGGCCCCTCGGCTGTGGCGCGGGCTCTGCTGGATCGGAACATCGACTATTTCACAGTGTATGTTTGCGAGAACTTGGGGGCTCGCAACGAGCGTGTCACCCGAGGCACCGTTGCGGAGATAGCCAGCGACTCGTTCGAGTCACTCAACGTGATGGTGTTGGTGCGCGACACCAATGTCCCCGATCGGCCGCGAGAATTGCAATCGCGCAGCCTGCTAGGGAATCCCGATGAGGCGTTTGTCCAGTCGACGCCCAAACATGGATTGCTGACACCGGCTGAAATCCGCTCGATTGCACTCGCGCAGATGGCACTGCATTCACGCAGCGTGGTCTGGGATGTCGGTGCAGGTTGCGGAACTGTCAGCGTCGAGGCGGCCTTGCTCGCCCCAAGCGGGAAAATATTCGCTATTGAACAGGACGCCGAAGACGAGGGCTACATTCGCGAAAATGCCGAGCGCTTCGGTGTCGAAAACGTGCAACCCATACTTGGCAGAGCGCCCGAGGTGTGGGCCGACTTACCCGACCCCGATGCAATTTTCATAGAAGGCAGCGGCCGCGAAGTCGTCCGACTGGCTGAGTTAGCCTTCGAGCGACTGCAGCCAGGCGGCCGCCTGGTCGCCAATCTCGTGAGCATTGGTGCCCTTGAGGAGCTTCGCCAAGCCCTAAGCAAACATACCACCGAGGTCCAAGTGTGGATGCTCAACGTTGCCCGCGGGACGGACCAACTTGAAAGGTTGCAGTTTGATGCACTGAACCCGACGTTTCTGATTGCGGCTGGAAAGTAGGCAGCCTTCTAGGCAACGATCGTGCCGCTTGCCATGAGAAGAGCGGTTTTCCCAATAAGAATCTACAAATGCGACCGACACCAAGTGGAGCGAATGAGACTCGAACTCACGACCTCTGCATTGCGAACGCAGCGCTCTCCCAACTGAGCTACCGCCCCCTAGTGGACTACGATTGTAGGGTGCACGCTGAGAAAAGTCTAGGCGACCGAGAGGCAAAGTCTTTAGCGTGGTGACTGTTTCGGACCGGAGAGAAACGGACGCAGCTCGTGCGCAAAATCGCCAGCATCGGCGAATTGACGGTAAACGCTGGCGAAGCGTACGAAGGCGACTTCGTCTAAATCGCGTAAATGCTCCATGACCAACTCGCCCAGGCGACGACTGTCGATCTCACTATCAAACGTCGAGTACACGTCATTCTCAATTGCTGCGACGGTGCGCTCCACATCGCGGTCAGCAATCGGGCGCTTCCAGCAAGCACGTTCCAAACCCGACTTGATTTTGTCACGAGAGAACGGCACCCGCGAGCCATCTTTCTTGACGACTTTGATTGCCGACTCCTCGATACGCTCATACGTCGTGTAACGCTTCTTGCACTTCAAGCATTCACGCCGACGCCGAGTGGCATAGCCCTCTTGGCAAGCGCGGGAGTCAATCACTCGGTCGTTATCCATCCGACAGAAGGGGCATTTCATTGCACCACTATACACAAGCATCGCTCGGCGTAAAGCAGTCAGTAGAACGAAGCTCTATGGCAAGAATTTTTCGCCAAGAACTCGCGTGCAATAGCGAAAGAGATGGAGAATAGGCAAGCCGGGAGTTGCCGTAGGAGGTCGTCTCGCGGTAGCTTATGAGTCATCATATTGCTGGTACAATCCCGCCGCGGGCTCATGAGCAGCCGCGGCCTGGCTGGGGAGAAATAGGCGATGAGATGTAACCAATGCGAAATTGATGTGGTGGCAGGTGCTGCATATTGCCACCAATGCGGTAAACGGGTTGGCAATTCTGCCGTAGGTGAGAGTCCACGCGATCGGTTTGAGAGTGCCGCGTTCCGAGACAATGAGAACGATGACTCGCCTGAAGACGAACTATGGCAGGGAAAGTTCTCGAAGCTTGCGATGATCGGGGCGTGGATCGGCGCGGCGCTATTTTCGTTAGTGCTGCTGCTGATTGCTGCTGTTAGCGGCTTCAGTGGCAATGGCTGGCTAGCTACCCTGGCGGTGATTTTCTTAGTTTGGGTTGGACTACTCGTGCGGTTGCTTTACCGACAACTTAGTGAGCACTACTTTCTGACCAACCGGCGTTTCATTCACGAGCGAGGACTACTCTGGCGAGAGATCAATCGGATCGAAGCGATCGACATCGACGATGTGTCCTTTCAACAGGGACCTGTCGAGCGCATCCTTGGCGTCGGAACCATAAACATTCGCTCCAGCGACAACACTCATCCCGAAATGGAATTGCCGGGAATCGAAAAGGCGCGCGATGTGGCTGAGATGATCGACGAGGTGCGCCGGCAGGAGCGCCGACGGCGCGGGCTGCACATCGAGGCGGTGTGATGCCTGGGGCGAGGAGAGTAGATCGAGGAGCAGCGAAAACTTAACTTCTCTCTCGCGACTCCTATCCCTTCGCTTCGGTCCACTCGCGGCGTTGGCGTGAGCTGGGGATATTCATCGCTTTGCGGTACTTGGTCACCGTGCGTCGGGCTACGGTGATGCCGTGCTTGGCAAGTTCCGAGACGAGTGCATCGTCGCTGAGAGGTTTACTCTTGTCTTCTTCATCGACGATTTCTTGCAGCTTGAGCCGTACCTTGTCCCAGGCGACTTCTTCGCCATCGGCGCCAGTGGTACCGCCAACGAAAAATCGTTTAAGCGGAAAAATCCCGCGCGGAGTTTGCATCCACTTGTCGTCGACGGCGCGACTGACAGTGGTCACATGTACGCTTACCTTGTCAGCAATTTGCTGCATCTTGAGCGGTTCGATGTGCTCGGGGCCTTTGTCCAGAAAATTAATTTGGTGATCGACAATCGCCTGCGACACTCTCGTGAGTGTGCTGCGGCGCTGCTCGATCGCTTCAATGATCCACTGTGCGGAGTTGATTTTGCGTTTGATGTAGTCACGTGTCTCGGCGTTCGTGCCGGGGTCTTGTAGTAGCTTGCGATGGTAATTGCTGATGTAGAGCGACGGCAGCTGCCCATCTTCGAGCCGCACTTCGTAGCCGCCCCCTTCGCGGCGGTCTATGAACACGTCGGGAGTAACACTTGGCGCAAAGTTTTCGTTGAACTCTGACCCCGGCTTGGGCTTGAGCGTTCGCAGATCTTCCCACGCTTCTTTGATGGTCTCGAGCGAGAAGCCCGTCTTCTTGGATATTTGAGGCAGTCGGTTGTTTTCGAGATCTTCCAGGTGATTTTCTATGAGCACCTGTAGCTCTTCGTAAAACAGTAGCCCCGGCGTGAGCTGCAGCAGCAGGCACTCTTTAAGGGAACGCGCACCGACTCCCGGCGGGTCGAGCCGCTGAACGAGGGCTAGCGCTTCCTCCGCCATTTTCAATTGCTCAGACTGCCAGGAATCTGCAGAGCCGTTCACTTCAGCGGGGGGCGATCCAATCAAGTCTTGCAGCGGAGTTTCTAGATAGCCGTTGCTGTCCAGATTGTAAATGATTCGCTCGGCGAGCTTGCGTACGCCTTCGTTCAAGTCGAACCAACTGAGTTGGTGCTGCAAATAGTCGAGTAGCGACTCGGGGCGCGAAACCATATTGGCCATCGCATCGTGCCGGCGGTCCGCCTCAGCTTCCATTTGCCCGCGCGAGGGGCGACTGCGCTCCTCATAGTCGTCCGGCAGATTCTCTGCCATGTTTATCAGACGCTCGAAGTCGTCTTCGTTGTTCGTGTCATTCTCGACGACTAGCTCACGTTCCGACTCGCTCGGCGCGTCGGGGCTGACTTGCTCTTCCGCGGAATTCTCAACGTCTCCATCCGGTTCGATTTGATCGAGGACCGGGTTGTCTTCCATCTCCTGCTCGATGCGCTCCTGCAACGCCATGATCGGCAACTGCAGAATCTCCATCGATTGGATCATCCGCGGTGCTAGCACCTGCTTCTGAGCCATCTGCATTTGTTGACCGAGGGAAAGTCGCATAGTTTGGCGTCTTGTTAGTTTGAGCTGATGTGAAAGTCTTTAGTTCGATGGAGAAATTGCTTTAAAAACGGGTTCGCGCGTTAACCTACTAGTTCCTCTGTACCATATTGGACTACTCGCCCGAAGGTCAAACCACGAAGGTCAAACTCCGAAAAGCAGACACAATCAATAAATTACCGCTAACGGGACTCGTGAAATTGCTGAAGTCGCACCAATGCGTCTGCTCGCAATTCACGCTCCTCACAAAATTGTACCTTGCGGAAGCCTATTTGCATGGGTTTCAGAAGCGAAAACGAAAAAATTGCTCTCGCGAATACCCGCATAGCAGAACAAGAAGTTTTTCTTCTGGTCTGACGCGCGGTTGTGGTAGAATACAGTTCACAACTATCGGACTGGTGATTGACTCACGCCGAGGGTGGTTCCGTGCCCACCCCCCCGAGGATTTGGTCCATGCCGGGCAAGTTTAAGCCGCCGGTAAGTGTTTGCATTTGCTCGGCGTGCAGCGCTTTGGCTTTCTGTTGTGCGGCGTTCATCGCGGCAGGGAGCAAGTCCTCCAAGAGTTCGCGATCTTGTTTTTCGATGAGCGCCGGGTCAATCCGCACCGCGAGTACTTCTCCTACACCGTTGGCTTCTACCTCGACCATCCCCGCACCGGCGCTGCCGACGACGCGTTTGGTTTTCAACTCGTCGCTCAGTTGTTGCATCTTGCCGCCCATCTCTTGGGCTTGCTTCATGATATTACCAATGTTTCCCAAGCCTTTGAACATGAGGGCTCCTACGTGAGGTTTTCGATTTTTTAACTTAAAAATATGTTTCAATAGTAGCGAACGAGGCCAGGCAAGCGAGGCTTTTTCTCTGTCCTCTCAGCCTGCTTTTGTACAAAACCACGCTTCATTCTTATTGTCTCAGCGGTAACCCGAACTATCTCTTCTCGTTGGGCGGCACGTAGCGAAGTCGGCTGGGGTCGCCATCGAATAGTTCCATGGCGCGCTGAACAAAGGGTTGGGTGGCGATTTCGGCTTGTTGTTGGCGTCGCGTGGGGGGACGGGCGACGGGTTTTGCTGCCACATCGGTACGTTTGTGGGAACTTAGAACGAAACCAGCCCCATCGCCACAAACGTCGCGCAACGCTTGCTCTAGGCGTTTGCGATTGGCTGGCCGCTCGCACACGTCGCGGTGGAAAGATTCGCTGAAACTCACTACCAAGCGGCCCTGTGCATCGACCGAAATTTCATCGGCGGTCGCAGCGTGTTCCATGACCATGCCTGAGAGATTGCCCAGCACCTGCTGCCAAATAGACTCGACATTGTCGACGGCAAGAGCCACTCGCCCCGTAGACGGCGCGGGGTTAGCCGCGCCGTCCTCAACCGCGGTAACGGTGGCAACACCGGCAATCGAGGGCGAGGACGCCTCGGCTCGCTGGGGAGGGGAGGGCTTGGGCTGCGGCTTAGGTGCTACGTTTTTTTTTACTGGGGAGACTTGGCTAGTAGCTGCCGCGCCGCTTTTGACTTGTGCGACGAGACTAGCCAAATCGTCGAGATTTTCTAGTTGGCACAAGCGTACCAGCGCCATCTCCGCCAAGGTGCGTGTATGGGTACTCACACGCATTCGCGCAGCCGTTTGGTCTAAAATCTGGACGATTGCCAGCAGCGTTTGCACGCCCAGCTGCTCGGCCAAGGCGTGGACTTCTTCGTGCTGGCTTGGCAAGGAGTAGAGCAAGCTGTTTGCGTCGCAGCCGACAGCTTGCGTCATGACATCACGGAAGTAGCCAAGCAGCTGGTCAATCAGCTGACTAACTTCCGCGCCCTCACCGATCCCTGCGTCGAGTTGAGCCAAAGCGGCGGCCGCGTCGCGCTCCACCAATGGTACTACGAGCTGACTGAGCCGTGTGGCGGGAGCGATGCCAAGCATCGAGGTAACATCGGCAGAAGTGACGGTGTCGCGACCTGTAGAGAGTAATTGTTCCAAGAGCGATTGGCTATCTCGCATGGAACCCGCGGCACGCATCGCAAGAATTTGCAACGCATCGGCTTCTACGGTCACCCCCTCAGCCGTTGCGATTTGCTCCAGTCGATCTTGAATCGCTGCGGTTTCGATCCCCGCAAAATCGTACCGCTGACAACGGGACAAGATGGTAATCGGAATCTTGTTCGGCTCGGTCGTCGCGAAGATGAACTTCACATGCTCGGGCGGTTCTTCGAGCGTCTTCAGGAGCGCGTTGAAGGCCTCCTTGGTGAGCATGTGGACTTCGTCGATGATGTAGATTTTGTATCGCGCGCGACTGGGACGAACGGCGACGTTCTGCCGTAGCTGGCGAATTTCGTCGATGCCCCGATTGCTGGCACCATCGATTTCCAATACATCGACATCGTCGCCACTGCTGACGCTTTCGCACAGTTCGCACTCGCCGCAGGGCGTGGCCGAGGTACCCTCGGCACAGTTGAGCGCCTTGGCCAGAATCCGCGCCGCAGAGGTCTTGCCAACGCCTCGTGCACCGGTGAACAAGTAGGCGTGCCCAACGCGATTGCTTTCGATGGCCCGTGACAGCGCCTGAGAGACATGCTGCTGCCCAATGAGATCGTCAAACGTCTGTGGCCGGTAGCGGCGAGCAACGACGACATAGCCATGAGTGATATCATCAGCACTAGAGGCGGCGTCGGTCATCACAGAAGAAATGGCAGGGTGGAAAGAGTTACGGGTCGCGAGTTTCGAATCGCGAGGTATTTTTCTTGCCGATTCGCACGACTCGACCGTTGGCGAGAGGCCCCCACACAAAGAGACGTAAGCTTATGGCTGCGGTGTCTCCACCCTGACCAGGTTCGCAAAGCCCCCATTGCAGAGACCCCTCGCCGACGGCCGAGTGTACCGGCCAGCCGTCTGTACTCTTTGTACGCGAAGAAGGTCGAATCGTCAAAGGGCCCCGAGCTGCTTCATGCGACTGACAATGCCAAGAAAGGCTGCAGGGTTTGGCTCGCAAAGCGGGTGAGTGCATCGACAGAGGCTTTGAGCGCGGGCGTGCAACCTTCCGGGGCGCTATGTCCCCATGTCCTGGTCGTCCCCATGTCCTGGTCGCCATAGACTGACTGACCACCTTTTCCAGAGAGTTCACTTGATCACAATGTCATCAATTCGACCCACTGCAAACCATAGCATGGCTAGCACATTCGAGCCGAGAAATGCTTCCCAGCAAATTTGCCACTCATGCCTGTGGCCCAATCTAGCAACATGACTGAAACATGGCTTTGCTTACTCGCACACCACAATCCAACCGCTCGTGCGCAACGCGCCCAACAACCACGGCCAGCGCAATCGATGCCTCCTTGGCATGTCGAGCGGAATGGTCTCGACGATTGTGTAACCGGCGCTTGCCAGATCGGTTGCTAATTCGCGTCGTCGAAAAACATGCAGGAACATATTCGGCACGCCGCGATAGGGGAACCACTTATCGCCGACTTCGAGGTGTTTGATGAAGGGTGCGGTCAACAAATTTTTCACTAGCCACAACGGCCCGCCAGGATCTCGGAGGTTGAACCAATAGTTGTGTACGTGCAGTACAAATTTGCCACCAGGTTTGAGAATGCGGCGGAAGTGACGCAGTGCGTGCCGGCGGTTTGCCCGGCCGCGAATCATGCCCAGCGTGCTGAACAAGCAGATCGCGTGATCAACCGAGTCGTCGGCCAGCACGTCGAGTTCCACGAGGTTGGCTTGCAGACAATCGATAGGCAGACGGTCAAGTTCGGCCTTTTCTTGAACGACACGAAGCATGTGCGCCGACAAATCGATGGCCAAACCACGGTGCCCCGCCCTTACTAAGGGAACCAACGCCCGCCCGGTTCCGCAACCCAAGTCGGCCACCAATCCAGGTGGCTGCAAATGCTGAGCGAGTACTTGCTCGTCGTGCTCGAACAAACTGTTCAGCGCAAAGTAGTCGTCGTAATCGTCCGCCACCGAGGGTGATTGCAGGTAATCCCAAGTGCCGCGTGAGACTCCGGGCGGCAGTTTCCAAGTGGGTCGATGAGCAGGCGGCATGCCATTTCCGGTGGTCTTTTACGGCTTTCCTGGCCGCTTGTTGGTCTTCGAGAAGAGCAGTATAATGACGTGCTTGTTCCTCGCCCAGTGGGACTGGCAAGGCGGCACCCGCTCGCAGTGCAGGTCCATTTTTATAGTCTGGCTTGATGATCACCTCGATCCTAGCTGCCGGACATCACGAACCAAACTAAGGAGAATCATTGTGGCTATTCGCGTCGCTATTAATGGATTTGGACGGATTGGCCGTCTGACTTTTCGCAACTTAATGGAACGCAGCAGCGAGTTCGAAGTCGTAGGAATCAACGACCTCACCGACAACAAAATGCTCGCTCATCTGCTCAAGTACGACAGTACCCATCGTCGCTTCGACGGGACTGTGGAGCACGACGACGAGCATCTGGTCGTCAACGGCAAGCCGATCAAAGCGATGGCCGAGCGTAATCCGGCCGAGTTGCCCTGGGGGGACTTGGGAGTCGATGTCGTCGTCGAGAGTACGGGTATCTTCACCGGCCGTGCCGAGGGCAGCAAGCCGGGCTACGATTCGCACCTCAAGGCCGGCGCAAAGCGTGTGGTTCTGAGCGCTCCCGCCAAGGACGGCGCCGATCTGACTTGCGTACTCGGTGTGAACGACGACAAGATCACGGCCGATCTGAAGTGCATCAGCAACGCCAGCTGCACGACCAACTGCTTGGCCCCGGTGGCCAAGGTGCTGCACGAAACCTTCGGTATCGAGCGCGGTTTGATGACGACAGTGCACGCCTACACCAACGACCAGCCCACCCAGGATCAGCCGCACAAGGATCCTTACCGTGCTCGGGCCGCGGCAATGAACATCATTCCCACGAGCACCGGCGCTGCCAAGGCGGTGGGGCTAGTGATTCCCGAGCTGCAAGGGAAATTAACGGGTATCGCGCTGCGAGTGCCTGTGGTGACTGGCAGTGTGGTTGACTTGACAGTCGACCTGGGTAAGAAAGCCTCGGAAGCCGATATCAACTCGGCAATCAAAGCCGCCGCAGAAGGGCCGCTCAAGGGCATTCTCTGCTTTATGGAAGACCCGATCGTGTCGACCGACATCGTAGGCGACCCACACAGCTCAATTTTCGCAGCCGACTTCACGCAAGTGATCGACGGCAACATGGCGAAGGTTGTTAGCTGGTACGATAACGAATGGGGCTACAGCAGCCGGACCGCCGATCTGATCGCGCGGATTGCAAAGCTGTAATTTCACTATCGAAAATCTCCGCGAACCCGCAAGTGTGCCCTTTTGCCGCTTGCGGTTTTGTATGCGCCTTGCGCCGCGGCGGGAGAACTTAGTACCGGCTCGACGACCAGGAGGCGTTCGCCGGCGTGGTGGGTTGCGATCGCTGTATTGGCGGTAGCGTCGTCACTTTGGCGGGAACAAAGGGGTAGCGACCAGGCGATTGGCGTGACCAACCCGAATTTTTGTTCGCAGTGGTGGAGAAACTTTCGCTGGTGCGGTCCGTACGCTGCATGGATGAACGCCAACGAGTTTTTTCACCGTTGGATGGCTGCTGCGCGGGTTGTTGGCTTTCCATTAATGAAAGTTTGTCATCGCGCGGAATGCTAGCTGTCTTGATGCGTAGGGTATTGCTCGGTGCATCGCCGGTGACTTCGTCCACCTTTGCTAGGGCAGACTGCAAGGATGGGGGCTGCTCTGGAGTTACTTCGTCCAGCTGAGTGGACTCGAACGGCAATTGCGTGAGAAGTTTTCGCCCGTCGACTGTGACCAGACGCACCCAAAGCTCCAGCGGTGTCGAGGGAAGCTTTATTTCCTCAAGGGGCAATTCCAGATGCAGGCCATCGCCCAAATCGGTCGACTGCCAAGCACTGGTAGTTTCTTCGGCGGAAAAATCCCAACGCTCGAGTCGCTCTGGCTTCGACTCGTCGGCGGTCATCACCATGAGAGAAACTTCGCCTTCTAAGTCAACCGGCTCGCCATTCGCATCGAGCGCTTCGACAACGGTCAGCAAACTCAATGGAGCCGAAACGTCTCCTTCGCCCCGGAAGAGCCTCGCAACTTCTAACTTTTCCGCTACTCGCGGTTCGGCAATCGCGATGGTTTCTTCGATCTGATCATCAGCAAACAATTCGTCGACAATCTGCTCCTCGTCAGCTTGTCGAAGGGTAGACTCGAAGTGGACTGGATCGGGAAGGTAGAGTGCTCCTCCTGCCGCTGGCTCGTCTTCGAGCGCCTCGGCAGCAACTTGCTGAAGCGTCTCACCTTCCTCCGTTTGGCCTATGGGGCCATCGATGTCGAGATCAATTTCATCCGGCACTTCGATATCCTCCGGGGAAATTTCCGAATCAGGCTTCGGCTCGGTCGGTGGCGGAAGATCGTCTTCCGGCGGTGCTTCGGGCGAATCTTCTCTTCGAAGTACGGAGTCTTCATTGTTCGAAGAGGAGCGTCGTCTTGAGCTTTTCTGGGTGCGTGTGGGAGGCAGTTCGAGCTCAGGCTCTTCCAAGTCAATGGAGTATGCTGCAGTTTGTGATGGTGGGCAACTTCGACAACTTCGCAACTTTTCGCTGTACTCGACCACATAGTCTTCGAGCTCGTAGATATAGTTTTCTTGCACGCGGAGTTCGCGCTCGAGCAGGTCGATCTGATTGTCAGTAGTTGATCGACACCCCGTGCATAGGACAAGCACCGCCGAGAACATGCTCAAGAGCAGTACCATCTGCCTGAGTCTTGAGGCGAGCGAGAATTGCGTGGCAAATGAGTTCAACATCGTGTTGCAGCAAAGCTAAATGCAAAGAGCAGACGAGACGCGGCCTGCGCAGACCGCTACTGGGGCCCGATGAAATAGGAAAAGGCCGCGCCGATGTCAACCGCGATCAAGAAGTCATTGCAGTCTTCCCTATGCCAAAGTAGTGGTTGTTTGCCTGGACCTCGCATGCTTAGAGTTCTCGGTACAGCGGCAAGAGTCGCCCAAAACATGGCGACAGGCCTTGCTAGCAGACCGAAGCGCCCAACTGCAGGCTGCACCCCACAATTTACAAGCTACTGTATCTGAATTGACGCGATCTGTGTTGGCGCGCCGCGCTTCGCTCCCTAAACTCCCGCCCGATTTTCCCTACCGAACAATCAACCCGCCAATCCGTCGCAATCCCGATGCCGCTGTTCACTAAAAAACAACGCAAGCGCCACCGGGCTCGTCGCACGACAGCCCGAATTGGGCGACTTAGCGAGGTGCAGACTTCGCCCAGCACAAGATCTCTCGGGCGCGTCATAGCGGTGATGATGACCTCGAAGCCTGACCCACAGCGGGGCGAGAAAATCAGCAGCGAATATTTCGAGTACATGAAACCGTGGTGGACTACAGTCAACCGCGTTGGCCTCACTGGTACGGTACTCCACGACGGCCTCCCGGAAGCATGTGTTACTTCGGCGACGACAGATCGCGTGGGGTTCGCTCACACTCAGCCTAGCGACCTGCCCCTCCTGCATGATCGTCACCGCATCGTACGTGATTATCTACAAGCAATCGACGATCGCTACGTATTCGTCACCGATATCTCCGACGTTGCATTCAAGCGAGATCCTTTTCCTATTATCGAGCAAGACGCTGGACAACATCGGCTGCTGATCGGCTCGGAGAGAAAAACGATCGGCCAGTGTCGGTGCTTGCGAAAAGAAACCGTCGACCAGTTCGGGACGCTTCTACACGCGGAGCGTCAGGTCGTAAATCCGGGCATTCTTGGTGGCGAGCGCACAGAGCTGATTCGGCTTCTCGATGCGGTGCTGGAATGCATCGACCAGCACCGCGACCGGTTGCTCAATTCCGATATGTCGATCATCAACAAAGTAGTGCACGATCTGTTCGAGCCGAGCGAACTGCTTACGGGCTTCCCGCTACACTCGCAGTTCAAGAAATGGGAATTTCATAGCACTGCCGCAATCATGCACAAATAGCCCCGTATTCAGAGGAACGTTCCGCATGGCTCTCAAGCCAGCCGCCCTACGAAATTGGTGGCGCTATCAATACCGCAAACTGATTCGACCACGCACGGTCACCAACGACGGGTTGAAAATCTACCTGGGTGATCAGTCCAGATCGAGCTACGCCCGGTCGATATACCGCGACACGCACGAAGCAGAAGAGCGAGCCATCGTACTTCGCAATCTGGAGCCCACAGATACGGTTCTGGAATGCGGGGCGGGCATGGGCGTGGTGACTACGCTCTGTTGTCAGCAAATTGGCTCGGAGCGGGTACACGCCTTCGAGGCCAACACAAAACTGGAACCCGTACTACGGAAAACCTTCGAGCTGAACCAGGTTTCGCCCCACCTGGAAATGAAAATGGTCTCGCTCGACGGCGGCGAGCAGGCGTTCTTTGCATCGGATCGTTTCGTCGTTTCCAGCCGCTACGACAACTCCGAACAGTACCGCGGTGAGCAACAGCGGCTCGA
This sequence comes from Bythopirellula sp., assembly GCA_965230685.1. Taxonomy (GTDB): domain Bacteria; phylum Planctomycetota; class Planctomycetia; order Pirellulales; family Lacipirellulaceae; genus Bythopirellula. The sequence goes on along the minus strand of CBDDLO010000002.1, from coordinate 3,290,392 downwards.
ATCGGTTTCGATACAAGGGTTGATCGACGAACTGAAACCCTCGTTTCTGATCATGGATATCGAAGGGGCAGAAGTCGACTTGGCATCGAAAACCCTTGACTTACAGTCGCTAAAAAAGCTTTGCATCGAAATGCATCCCCATATCGTGGGCGACGAGGCAATCACTGACTTGATTGCCAACCTCATTCGCCAGGGATTCACATTGCGAATGTGCGAAAGCCGCGATGATGTTTTGTTCTTCTCACGCGCCGCTTAGGATTTTGGAATTGTCGGAAAGTCCAACCATCTCGACCGAAGTCCACGACTCCCCCCTGAGGGTGATGGCGGTCGGCGATTGCAATACGTGGGGAATCGCAGAGCCGCCGGTAGGGAACACAATTCTCGACAAGTTTTGCCGCCAGCTCGATTTGTACGGCTTAGCTACCGCTAGCCAGAACCTTGGCTGTGGCATGGCCACGTCGCGCGAGGGGATCACGCGGATGCAACTCGATGCCGAGCCGGCTGACGTGGTGCTTCTCAACTTCGGGCTGGTCGACACGTGGATGACTACGATTCCGAGAATTTACATCCTCTACTACCCCGACAACTTCTTGCGCAAGCGGCTACGCAAATTGCTCAAGTTCGTTAAACGCCGCCTCCGCAATCCGCGACTTCGCAGCTTCGTGCCTGTCGGACCCGTTGTGACACTCGACGAGTACGCGGAAAATTTTCGCACGATGATCGCATTGTCCCGTGCCAAGAATCCTCATGCCACCGTCCTGCTGTGGGGTAGCCCGCCAGTGCAAGGGGATCCAGCACGCAACGCCAACTTGCAACGCTACAACCAGTGCCTGCAAAGCGTGGCCAGGGAAACGGGCTCGGCTTATGTCGACACCGATATTTTAATCAACCAGCTGCCTGCCGACTCCGCGTATTTGGACGCGGTCCACTTGAGTGAGACCGCCACTCAGGCGATTGCCGAGCAGTTGGCACATCGATTTCGCGCCCAGCAACTGTCCGCAGCTGGGTAGCACCCTTTTTCATACGGCTCATCCTCTACTCGGAAGAATCTCATGCCACTTGTCTCTTGCACGAACGCCTGCAATCTGTGCGGCGAACAAACTGCGGAACGCATCGGCACGACCGACCGCGACGGCCAACCCTTGCGTACTGTACTTTGCCACGGCTGCGGACTGGTCTGGACCGATCCGCGCCCCGACAGTGACCAAACCCGAAAGTTCTATGCTGAGGAGTACCGTTTGCAGTACAAATCGACCTACGTGCCGAAGCGAAAACATGTCCACAGGGAAACACGTCGGGCCATTAACCGTTATCAGGCGATCAGTTCGCTCGTTCAGCCTGGGATGCGTTTGCTCGACGTGGGCAGTGGAGCTGGATTCTTTCCCTATGTAGCGCGGCAAATGGGTCTGGATGCCCAAGGCATCGAGCCGAACCAGGGTTTCGCCAAGTATGCTGTCGATACGTTTGCTGTACCAACGACCAACGCGTTTTTTCAGGACGTGGTGTTGCCTAGTGCGAGCTTCGATCTGATCACCGTGAACCATGTACTAGAGCATGTCGAAGATCCGTGCGCCACGCTAAGCCATCTCGGTGGCTGGCTCCGGACGGACGGTTTTCTGGTTGTGGAGGTGCCCAACGTGGAAGCAACTTATCACGCGCCGCAGAACCGATTCCACGTAGGACATTTGTACAACTTCAATCCAGTCAATCTCGAACACCTGGGTGCCAAAGCGGGTTTAGCAGTACACACTTCTCGATTGGTCACCGCCCAGCGACATATTCATATCACCTTCGAGAAGCCGGCTTTCGATGTGCAATCGGGCGACGACTTCAAACTTCCCGGCAACTACCAGCGTGTGTCTTCGGTTCTGCGTCGGCACACGACACTGCGCCACTACGGTTCGCCCGTACCTTACACCCGACTGCTAAGCAAGCAGGCGCAATACCTGACAGAAAAACGGGCTGTTCGCGGTGAAGCCAGCCCGCGCGAGATTGCGGATGCGCTGATCGCATCGCAGCTCATTACCCCCGACCAGCGGGCGGCATGAACGGCAATGGCGAGAACTCCAATCACCGTCTGGCAGATCCACGACGACAAGCCCGGCCATCGCAACCAACTGCGTGGGCTAACCCAGGCTTTGGCAGATCTATTGCCGTTGGATGTTCACTCAATTCGTGCCCCATCGCGGCGAAGTGCATTGCCTGCGTTGTGGTCGAAAAAGTTTCTGCCGGGGGCTCGATTGCCAGGGCCTGACTTAATTCTCGGTGCTGGCCATGCCACGCATTTTGCAGTGCTGGCGGCGAAACGGGCCCGCGGGGGACGCTCGGTCGTGCTGATGAAACCTTCGCTCCCCCCTGCCCTGTTCGACTTGTGCTTGATACCCGAACACGATGGCGTCTCCCCGTCGCCAAACATCGTCACCACGCGAGGCGTACTCAACGTGATCTGCCCAACGCAACAGCACGAATTGCAGTCCGGCCTCTTGTTGATCGGTGGTCCTTCAGCTGCCCATGGCTGGTCCAATGAGCGGATGTTACAGCAGCTGGCCGCGATCGTGAATTCGACCCCCAAGGTCAACTGGCAACTCACCAACTCGCGGCGCACACCAGTAGATTTCTTATCTCAAATTGCCAACTATGAGTTTACCAATGTAAACATTACGCCCCATCAGGAAACAGAACCCGGCTGGGTACCGAAGCAACTGGCCCGAGCCGCACAGGTTTGGGTCAGTGAGGATAGCGTGTCGATGGTTTACGAAGCTCTGACCAGCGGCGCGTCGGTTGGCGTGTTGGAGGTCCCCAGCAAACGTCGCGGCCGTGTTGCCGCGGGTTCGGACTCCCTGCTCCGTGATGGCTGGGCGACGCAGTTTGGCACCTGGCGACCAGGCAGCCTGCTCACTCCGCCGCCCGAGTCACTCGACGAAGCACGCCGCTGCGCGGAACTTCTCTGCCAGCGGTTCTTCAATACCGCGGCAGCCTAAACTTCGTGCTGACGCTTGCCGAGGGATGGCGTACAATAGAGGTATGCCTCACCCATTTTGCCCTCGTTGCATCTCCCAGCTCTTGCTCATCATTCTTGTGCTCGCATTGAGCACACCACGTTTGGCTGCTCAAGCGCCCGCGGTCGGTAAGTTTGATGGGCAACGTTCCTACGGTTACCTCAAAGCGATCTGCGCCCTGGGCAATCGCATGAGCGGCAGCCGGGGCATGAAGAATCAGCAAGCGCTCGTCGAGAAACATTTTTCCAATTTGGGCGCGACAGTTACCTATCAGCGTTTTAAGTACAAGGACCCACTCACCGGCAAGCGCGTGCCGATGGCGAATATGATCGTCCAGTGGCGACCTGAGGCCAAGCGGCGTATCTTGCTCTGCGCGCACTACGACACTCGGCCACTCCCCGATCGTGAATTGGATCCGCGCATCCGTAAGAAAGGCGTGTTCCTTGGCGCGAATGATGGCGCGAGTGGAGTAGCGCTGCTCATGGAACTGGGCCATCACACAGCACAGTTGCCCGATTCGTATGGCTTGGACTTTGTGCTGTTCGATGGTGAAGAGCTGGTATACTTCGATGGCCGGAAGGACATCGGCCCCTATTTCGTCGGCAGCACCTGGTTTGCCAGGCAATATCGAGCGCATCCGCCAGAGCATGAGTATTTTGCCGGAGTACTGTTCGACATGGTCGCAGACGCGGATTTAACCCTCTACCAAGAACGCTTTAGTGCGACTTGGAACGACACGCGTCCGCTAGTGCAGGAGATTTGGGGAACAGCGCAGCGGTTGGGGGTGAAGGAATTTATCCCCCGAGTCAAGTACGAGGTCCGCGACGATCACCTACCGCTCAATCGAATTGCCGGAATACCCGTGTGCGATCTCATTGATTTCGAGTATCCCGATCCCCGCAATCGCTTCTGGCACACGACCGCCGATGCGCCGGGCCGTTGTAGCGGCGACTCGCTGGGCAAGGTCGGCTTGGTTACTCTAGAATGGTTGAAGACCAAACACTGAACCGATCACGCTGCCTCCCGTTTTGGCTCTCCCATGGACTCCACACACACTCTCGGCTTGTTACTGATTGGGTTGTCTGGGTGTCTGCTGGCCACTCATTGGCAACAGTGGCGTGACTCGCAGCAGCGACGCCACGCCGAGCCGAAGTGGTGCGACTACTTCCTCCGCACCACGCGTCGCCGCGCGGTGGCCAGTTCGCTAGTCGGCGTGGTAGGATTCACCCTCCTGGCTTTCGAGACTGTGCCGCGCACACCGCTGTCGATCACAGCCTACCTGCTGAGTCTGGTAGTGATGACCTCCTGGATATTGTGGTTGGCATTGGTAGATCTGTGGGCCGCGCGAAGTTTTCATACAGAACAGCAACTGGACAAGATAGCCAAAAAGCTGCGTGAAGCAGAGCGCGAACCTACCCCCGCAGAGTCACCTAAAACGGCCAACCGATAAGAACATCGAACCTCATGCTCCCCGATCCGCTCCGACTCACGATTGCCCTGGTGCCACTCGCGTCTTATGCGCTACTGATCGGATTGCTCAACGCGCGACGGCGGCCTTTCCTGACCACGGGCGGTGCGGACCTTGCCGCTTTGGGGGCGGCGCTTTCGGGCTTGATCCTGGTCGGGCCAATCGAACTGTTTCGCCCGGAGGCCGCATCTGCCGAGTTTGGTAGCTATGTGTGGCTATTCTTGCTCGTGTTTTATTGGCTCTGCGTGTGGCTTGCTGTGCTGCTGGCCAAGCCGCGCTTGGTGGTCTACAACGCAAGCATCGACGAGCTGCGGCCTGTACTTGCGGAGGCGGCACGCACCATCGATCCCCAAGCGCGCTGGGCGGGTGACAGTCTGGCGCTGCCGACTCTAGACGTTCAGCTTCATTTGGAAAGCTTCGACCTGATGCGGAACGTGTCGCTCATTGCTAGCGGAGGGAGCCAGGATTTGGCTGGTTGGCGGCGGCTGGCAGGAGAACTTTACGAAAGGCTCAAGCCGCTTCGCGTTGCCCCCAATCCGCGCGCGTTGGGGATTCTGCTAGCGGCGCTGGCGTTGATCGCGGTCAGCATGTCTCAATTGCTTGCCCACCCGCAACATGTCGCCCAGGCAATGCGTGAAATTTTTACGTACTGAGGCGAATTCTGCTTCGTGTCGTTTTCCTTGACTTTTGTCAAAGTTTACCGATTAGGAGGACGATAACAACTCTGCTGACTATACCGGCAGCACCTGCGCGCCCGCTATTGGGTCGTCGCAAGTGCTAGCGGGTAGTAGCCCGGGGGGAACCGGCAGCGGCTGTTTGGCCGTTGCGGTCCATCGAAGCTAGGAAAGCAGCATCATGAGCCGTCAGATTCGCTCCACCACGTCGCTAGCGCTGTGCGCGCTACTCTTGATTTCGGGCTGCAAGCCGGTGCAGCCGTTCTTCTTCAAAGAAGACGGCAAGCTGCTCGGCACAGGCGATTTGTCACATTACATGGACATCGCCACCGACATCGAATATCCGGACGTCCACACTTCCTCGCTCGACGAAGTGCAGTCAGCTGCCGCGCCATTGACGCTCGCCAACTCCGAGAACTTCGATGTTTGGGATCTAACCCTCGAAGAGGTCACGCGCATCACGCTTACCAACAGCCAGGTAGTGCGCCAGCTCGGCGGACGAATCACCGATGGGGGCGCGAATATCTCGAATGCGGTACCCGAGACCCTGCAGAATAATCCCGGTGCGGCGGTCACTACCTACGACCCGGCACTGGTCGAAAGTGGTAATGGCACCGGTACGGGCAACCAATTCAGTGGGACGGGCGTGGAATCGGCGCTCTCGCAGTTCGACGCGGTGCTCGATAGCAGCATTACTTGGCAGAACAACGACCGTCCGCAGAACTTCGGTGGAGGAGGTGCGTTTGGCAACTTCTTTGCGAACAATTTTCAGCAAGACACGGGCAACTTCACGATGGGTATCACCAAGGCCGCGGCGGACGGCACGACCTTTGAATGGCGGAACAACACGCTCTACGATTGGAATAACAACGGCAGTCGGGCCACTCCCAGCGATTGGTTCACGAATTTTGAAGCAGCCGTGACTCGTCCTTTGCTGCAAGGTGCGGGAACCCAGACGAATCGCATTGCCGGTCCACAGTCGTTCCAACAAGCGGCTGGCGGCGTGGTAAACCAAATCGACGGCGTCATCATCTCGCGCATTCGCCACGACATCACCCTCACCGATTTCGAGGCAGGCGTTCGGAACCTGATGCGCGACGTCGAAGACGCCTATTGGGAACTGTACTTTACCTACCGCGATTTGGAAGCACGCAAAATTGGCCGCGACAGTGCACTAGAAACTTGGCGTAAGGTGAAAGCTTTGCAACGAGTGGGTGGCTCGGGCGGCGAAGCGGACAAAGAATCTCAAGCCCGAGCACAGTATTTCCTGTTCAAAGCCCAGGTGCAAACGGCACTCACAACGTTGCTCCGCGTCGAGAGCAACTTGCGTTACATGATGGGATTGACGGTTTCCGATGGCCGATTGATTCGCCCCATTGATGAGCCCACCACCGCACAAGTCCACTTCGACTGGCCTACGATTCACGTCGAAACTTTGACGCGTCGTGCCGAGTTGCGTCGCCAAAAATGGCAAGTGAAGCGTCGCGAGCTCGAGTTGATCGCCACGCGGAACAACTTGCTGCCGCGGCTCGATGCGGTGGGGCGGTACCGCTGGCTGGGTGGTGGCGATGACTTGCTCAACACCAACGGGAGCGGCATCAATAGAAACCTGGGGGCGTTTGCCCCCGATACGAATGCCTTCGACTCTCTGGTCAGTGGCGACTATCAAGAATGGGAAATGGGGCTCCAGTTCTCAATGCCGATCGGCTTCCGTAATGCGTTGAGCGGAGTGCGGCACCATCAGCTACTGTTGGCACGTGAGCGTGCGGTGCTGCAAGACTTGGAACTAGAAACCTCCCACCAGTTGGGGCAGGCTATTCGTGACCTGGATCTCAACTTCGGCCTGACGCAAACGAACTTCAATCGCCGGGTCGCTGCGGAAGACGAAGTAGAAGCCATCGAGGCTATCTACGATTCGGGGCGTCAGACGCTCGATGTCTTACTCGACGCACAGCGTCGCCGAGCCGAAGCGGAGTCTCAGTACTACCTATCCCTGGTCTCCTACAACCGGGCGATCATGCGGGTTCACTTTCGCAAAGGTTCACTCCTGGAATACAACGGCGTCTATCTTGCCGAAGGGCCGTGGCCGGGCAAGGCCAACTTCGACGCACTTCGTCGCGCTCGCCAGCGCGATGCTAGTCACGCTATCGACTACGGCTTCACACGTCCCGGCATCATCAGCCGCGGGCCCCACGCGCAGCGACAAGTGTATGGTGCCGAACAGCTGCAACCCACGCCTGCCTACGAGGTACCACTGCAAGAGTCTGTGCCACTGGACAATGGGCCAATGCAAGAAGTTCAGCCCGAGCAGGAAGTGATTCCGCCACCAACGGGCATCCAAGTCACAACAGCCTTGAATGAAACGGACGCAGCAATCGATTCCGCAGGAACCGTTGCAACGGCCGAATATCCCTCGACTTCTCTCGAAGAGGCATCGACGGGATGCCCAACGGTGACACCTGCCGAGATGCAAGTCGCAATGCCAATGCCAAACGTACCGCTGGAGCTCCCCGCCTCATCTCTACCGGTAGACCAGTTGCCAACTCGACGGCCCGCAGTGGAGAACCCCACTGACGGCGCAACCGTTCCGGCGAATCCCTATCGCCAGCAGCTAAACACCTCGAACAGCCTGTCTGGGGTTTCCATCAGCGCAAATCCACTCCGTACGCAACAGGAGAGCCAGTTCACGACAAGTTGGACCGCCGAACCGGCACTGGCCAAGCAATCGGAAGTGCCTACTGCCACCGAAACGATGCCCGCTTCGACTGCGTGGCCTAGTACTCCGCAGTAGGTGGGTGCTGGATTCCGCACATAGGTTCCGTTACAACAGGCTGCATGTTCTTTTCCTTCGATGGCATAGACGGCGTGGGCAAAACCACGCAAATGCGACTGTTCTGCGAGTGGCTGGGTGAGCAAGGGCGCGAGATCGTCACTTGCCGCGATCCTGGAAGCACGGCGCTCGGCGAGCAGGTGCGCGCTATCTTGCTGACCAGCGACGAAGCCACACCTATCGCCGCACGCACGGAGATGCTGCTCTACATGGCGGCGCGAGCGCAGTTGGTCGACGAGGTAATCCGTCCCGCACTCGAGTCAGGCAAGACGGTAGTTTCGGATCGGTATCTGCTGGCGAATATCGTGTATCAAGGCTACGCGGGGGGCCTGGATGTGTCGGTGGTGCGCGAGGTTGGCCGCGTGGCAACCGAGGGCATGATGCCTGATTGCACTTTTCTGCTCGACATGTCGCCGAGGGATGCCATGAAGCGAATGGGCGACGAGCTTGATCGCATGGAAAGTCGCGGCGACGATTACCGTGAGCAGCTACGCCAAGGTTTTCTGGAAGAAGCAAACTTCGCGGGAGACAAGGTGCACATAATCCTCGCCGATCGCGAGGTCGACGCTGTGCAAGACGAGATTCGCAACCTCGCGGCGCAAACATTCAAAGCAGCGCCGTAGCAGCCTGCTAGCCGGCTAGCAACACTTTGCCGTGAGTGATGCTGGCTATTGAGGGGTGTGAGCGGTGGTGTCTGGAGTTTGTCCCAAACGTTCCAGTAGTAGCACCGAGATCATCGCCACCACTGCAAAAACCACGCACCAGGTCACATCACCACTCCAGCTCTCGGGCATGTACGGATCGTAGCGTTGCCCCTTCAGGGTGGTTATCTCAGGGAACCGAACGGTTTGGAACGGCCACATCAACCGTAGTGAGCCGATCATGAACCCACCGAGCACGGCCATCATGGGGTCGTGCACGCTGACTAGTAGCCACTTGAGTAATTTGCTGAAACCGATCAGCCCGAAAGCGCACCCTGCTGAAAACACCACGATCGAGAGCAGTTCGCGCTGCGAAAAATCGAAATGCAGCACATTCTCGATGATGCCAGTCACGGCCACGTAGGCTCCCAGCAACCACAAGATGTAGGAACCACTAATGCCCGGTAAAATCATCGCGCAAATAGCAATCGCTCCGCAAACGAAGAAATAGCCGAGGTGATCGTGGAACCCAACTTGTTCTAGCCCCACCAACCAATACGCAAAGACTGCCGAGGCAGCTGCGAGCGCATAGCAACTCCAGCGCTCTGCCGTTGAGCGCGGCCGCAGCATTCGCATCACGATGAAACTCGACGCCAAGATCAACCCGAAGAACACCGCCAGGGTGAACATCCTTTGTTCCAAGAGTAAGTAGCGCATCAGTTTGGCGAGACACGCCACGCCGGACAAGATGCCCAAACCGAGGGTGACCAAAAAACGCAAGTCAAAATATTCGGCCGCGGCGCGCCACTGGCGTCGTGCGACGAGCGCCAACAGATGGCCATCGGCATGACTAATCGCGGCTATTAGTCGCTGGTAGATTCCCAAGATCAGTGCCACCGTCCCGCCTGAGACTCCCGGGATGATGTCCGCGCCTCCCATCAAGAACCCACGGGCGAATTGGGCCAGGTCTTTTCGCTCAAGCTGGAACAATTTTTCGACTCCTTGATATCACATAACTGTCCCAACAAGCCGCTCGATTTGGGGACAGGGCCGACTGGCATGATGAAGTTGGGTTTGGCAAGGTGAGCAGCTTAACGAATATCGGCAATTAGGGAACGGCCGACTCCGCTCGTTTTTCGAGTTCCGTTGACCCCGATGCTCAAACGCAATAAAATTTGCTGCTGGCTAGGGTTACGGTAATTCTCAGTTCCCTCGACATCAGGAAACCCGACGCCAGCCTGGAAGCGAACAGCCAGAGGCCATTGCGAGCTGGCACCGATTGCAAACGGATCGGGCCGACACAGCAACTAGTACGTCAGACCCCAAGAGCAACCGCTGTGATATTTTCCGTCGGTAGCCACTCTGAATATAACTGCTTTGACTTCGCCCGGCACGGTGCCCGACGTAAGGTTCGAGCTGACGATGACTCTGGACGTACCTCATGTTTCCTCGCCAAACGGGCCGTACAGTTAGTCCGGCCTGGGAGATATTGGCTCCTGCGAAGCTAAACCTGTACCTGGAAGTGCTTGGGCCTAGGGCCGACGGGTTTCACGAAATGGAAACCCTAATGGTCCCTGTGCGACTCTTCGATCAGCTTTCTTGGCATGAAGACGAGTTGCTCAGTCTGAGGATTCACAACTTGCTGCCCCTTCGTCATAAGACTGACCCGTTCTTGGGCGATGCCGGCAGCAATCTCGTAGTTCAAGCTGCAAAACTGCTCGCAAAGACGGCCGGTATTAAGCCACGCGGTCGTTTCGATTTGATCAAGCGAATCCCCCTCCAAGCCGGCATGGGAGGAGGCAGCAGCGATGCCGCCGCAGCATTGCTCTTGGCAAATCGAGCTTGGAATGTCGGCTACAGTCGCGAACAACTCGAGCCGTTGGCTGCCGAGCTTGGCAGCGACGTCCCGTTTTTTCTGTCCCAAGGTGCGGCTGTTTGCCGGGGTCGTGGTGAAATCATCGAGCCCGTTGCTGGGTTACCCCGTTTGCACTTTGTGGTCGTGAAACCAGAGGCTGGTCTCTCGACGCCCGAAGTGTTTGCACAACTTAGCCGCAAGAACGAATCGCAACACGAGTTGGTCGCAAGTTCGAGATCTCGCCTGACAGATTTACTGACCGCATTAAGACGCGGAGCGATCAGCAGTGCTGGACGGCATATGACGAACCGCCTGGAAGCAGCGGCGGCTCCACTGGCCCCTTGGCTGGATGCTTTGCGGCAGGCATTTTCACGGGCAGGTTGTGTCGGGCAATTTATGACGGGTAGCGGTTCGGCCTATGTCGGTGTCATGCGTTCGGCGCTCCACGCGCGTCGCACGGCCCAGCAACTCGCCAGAAAAAATTTGGGGAACACCTTCGCAACTTCCAATTACTAACCGAGGCCACTCGACATCAAAGAGGCTGAGCACCGCAACGTCCAAACGCAATCACACTGAGGGCAGGGATCTGTCTCGTCTGGAGAAGTACCATGGAAATCACAGAGGTGCGCATAAAGCTCATGGAAGAGCCGAGCGAGAGGCTTAAAGCGTTTTGTTCCATCACGTTCGACAACTGCTTTGTCGTTCGTGATCTAAAAATTATCGATGGAACCAATGGCCCTTTCGTGGCAATGCCTAGCCGCAAGCTCACCGCACACTGCCCGCGCTGTCGCTCCAAAAATCACCTTCGGGCTCAACACTGCAACCAATGCGGCGCGGCGCTTTCAACCGACCGTATGCCAGTCGATACAGACGGACGTGCCAAACTCTACGCGGATATTGCTCATCCAATCAACTCGGACTGCCGCGAGATGATTCAAAACCACGTGATCGAAGAATACGAGGCAGAAATCCAGCGCTCAAAGCATCCTGACTACGTTTCGCGCTACGACGATTTCGATGTGGACTACGACGTGCCGCGACAGACCAAAGCCGAAGCGGCCAAGCGTGAAATTCGTGTGGACCAGACACACACGGGACCTGTGCCACACCCCGAAAAGCAGTCTGAGCTGGCCAACCCGAGTTCTCCTCCTACGGGTTCGCCGCCCAGTATTTCTGGCCCGGCGATACCGGACTCCGAAGACGACTTTGGCGCAGGCATTTTTCCGGAGCGCTAGCACTTAGCGCCACGGAATTCTACAAGCTCCTCACCTTGGGCGGACGCCCATGGCGGCGACTTGAACATTTGCGCAAATTTTGCGCTTGGTGCGTTCTGCCAGCAGAGTTGAAGGCATCGCTACCTCTTGCCGATAAGTTACTTTGTCGCCAACCAACCCAAACTACCTAACGGCACTGAACTAGCACCAGGCTCCGCTCCGCAATCTGGGAACACCGGTTGTGGTGAGCTTCATTGGTAGAACATCACCACGGCTATTTGACTATTGGGAACAGGATTGCTCCTCAAGGAAAATATTAAAATCGAGACTGAGTAGGCTTGCCGAAGGACGCGACACGCTTATACTATACAAACGTTCATATTCATTCGCACTTACAAGGAGGTACAAGATGCTAGTCCTGTCCAGGAAAGAAACCCAACGCATTCGGCTCGGTGACGATATAGTGATCACAGTTGTCCGGATTGGTGGCGACAAAGTTCGCCTGGGCATTGAAGCACCAAAGAATATGCTCGTTCTTCGGGACGAGCTCGAACCGCTGGAAGTGAGCAACGTGGGCTCCACCGTCTCCATGCCAACGGCGAGCGCCTGTGTTGCTTAGTTCGTAACTGTGTTGCTTAGTTCGAAAATGAGGCTGCCTCACATTGGAGCCACCAATGGCAGCCGCCCCGCGTTCTCCGTCCCCCGCCAGACGGAGCAGCGCAAGTCGCTTTTCCCTGATTCTCCTCACCGTCAATTGATTTGCGTCGACACCGCGCAGTAAAAAAGGCCGCCAGCACTGTTGCCTGGCGGCCTTGGGGAGAATCGTTTGAGAGTAACTGTGAAGTCCGACCGATTTTCAGCTAGCAAAGCGAGTTTAGTCGCGAGGGCGTACGGCACCGGTCAGACCGCTGTAGTCGGCGCGGTCGCTGTCGTGCCACAAGGGTTGGCCCGCTCGGACACGCTCGGCCATCACTTCGAGCTTTTCGCGCGAACCGGCAGGTGCTTGGGTTGACCGAAAATCACGGTCGGAGTTGGGAGCAAAGTCTTCATCGTGGCCGTACTTGAGAATGGCCTCGAAGACGTTTTTGAGTTTTGGGTCTGGCATGGTTTTGCATCTTTCTCGCGATAGACTCGCAATCTGGCCGGCCTTCGGCGGGACTAATTCCTCTTAGATATCAAGCAAAATCGATCTAGAGTATTAGTAATGGCCGACTCAACGGGATTTAATTGTCCTTAATCAAGCGTCTGCAAATCAGCACTGCGGGGGGGTCTCCCCGCACTTCTGGATAACCGACTTACCGGATGATCAACACTGGCGAAATCATCAAATAAGCGGTGTTTTGACGCATGGTGATTCCTGAGTTCTGATTATTACCGAGCTGAATCCGAAGTCAAGTTTTTTCCGAATAGGTACTGACACTTTCTGACCGTAAACGTCGGATGACGAAGAAAGTTTGTCGGCTAGGCGACTTAAGCAACTAAAAACACGCAATTCCCACACTGAAGTGCAGCACGCCGCAATCTCGCCCCCCCTTCCCAAACCGCCCGGCTCTCGCCACATTGCGGTGACTCTACTTGGACATTCTGTCAACCCCACAGCAATTTCAACCGCCCGGGCTCCCCATGCCATTGACCCAACGCACTGTTCAGCTTTCTGCTCGCACGCGCGGGTTCCATCTTATCACCAGCGAGATACTGCACGCCCTACCGGAGCTAGCAAATGTGCGTATTGGGCTCTTAAACTTGTTCCTCCAACACACGTCCGCATCGCTGTCGATCAATGAAAACGCCGACTCCGATGTGCCGCTCGACTTGGAAAGCTCGCTCTCGGCTATCGCGCCGGAAGATTTCCCCCACCGCCACACCTGCGAAGGCCCCGATGACATGCCAGCGCACGTGAAGTCGTCGCTCCTTGGCTGCTCACTCTCAATCCCCATCACCGACGGCCGCCTCAATCTCGGCACCTGGCAAGGCATTTACCTCTGCGAACACCGTAATCAGGGTGGTGGGCGGCGTGTTGTGGCGACGCTTTGGGGCGAGTGATACAATCGTGCCGTTGACGCAGGAACGACTTCGCCCTCCCCCACTCGAGAAACTCATGGACGAACCAATATCCTCCCGCCCATCCCGTCGCCCGTTCTTGCGTTTCAGTTTATCTGCCCTGATGCTCGCCTTTATGTGCGTAGCTGGTCTCCTCTCCGGGTACTTTTCGGGATATCAATGGGGTGTCGATGAGTGGCAAGCTGAGCTGCATCGAACCAGAATCACCTCACGAGTCTACAACGTTGCCGACCTGGTCATACCGATTCCCAACGATCCGAATTCGACCGCCCCTACCCCACCCAACTTCGACCCACTGATCGATCTGATAACTTCCACTATCGATCACGACGTGTGGATGAAAAATGGAACCGGCGAAAGCGAAATTCAATCCTTTCCATCGAACTTGTCACTCGTCGTGAGCTGCTCCGGCAATACCCACGACGGAATTGCCGAACTGTTGCAGCAACTGAGACGCTACAAATTTAAAATCCCGGAGGAGGACATTGATAGAGTGCGCGAAGCGGCTGCACGTAAGCAAAATCGAGCAAGTCCGATTGTAGTCTTCTCTCGAGTGACTCCCGACAATCATAGGCAATTGGAGAATCTTTTTGAATCTGCCATTGAGCAACTCGATGCGTCGTTTGGCAAACCAACTGCTGTTCACGCAGCGGGCGAACAGGATTTCCCCGTTTGGGCTGCCGCGCAGAAGATCGCCATTTGGGAGCGCGGCGGTGGCAAGCTCTATTTTGCTCTGCAAGATTGCCGACCGCAGGGCGAAGCGCTCGTCGCAGGCTGGTGGGAAGATTCCTTTGGTACCATGAAGCCGCTACACATCGCCCCGGCGGCGCTGGCAAAGGCTGAGTAGTTCGATCGCACCCCGCCCAAAACATCCCACCACTTGAGCCAACTCACGTAGGTAGACTACGATAGAGCATCACCACACCTTGGACGGGTGGCAGAGTGGTCGAATGCACCGGTCTTGAAAACCGGCGTGCCGCAAGGTACCGGGGGTTCGAATCCCTCCCCGTCCGCTGCTTCTCTAGCAATCGATGCGTGTGGCAGGCGGCTGATTATTGCTATCTTTTAACACCACTGAGCTCCGCCATGCGTTTTCTCTCTTCGTGTCTGCTTGTTCAGATTTTGATGTGGTTCCCCGTCAGTGCTAGTGTCAGGGGAACTGATTATTTCTGGGCGACGCCAACCAGCGAATTCTTTCACCAGACCAGTTCTTGGACTCCCTTGGGGATTCCCGGCAGTGGTGATCGTACGATCTTCGACTTGCAAACAACGGACCCGTTGAATCGTTATGGAGTTTACTTCACCAGGGATGCGGATATTCGTGCGGCACAGGTTCTTACTGATGCGCTTGCATTTGTTCCCGGTGACAATTTGGTGACGCTCACGGATGCAGAATTTGGTTTAGAGGTCGCCCGGGAGTCTGGTGAAGTCGGCAATTTAGCAATTCACCCGGATAGTTTCGATCGAAGGGGAACGGTGAAAGTGCTGAACAACGCGCGCATCGGAGCTTTTCACGGGAGCGATGGAATCCTTGCCGTGTCGTCTCGCCTTGAAGTGGACAAGGACCTAACTGTTGGTCAAGAAGGAAAGGGGTTTTTTCAGACCTCCGGTCAAGGGAGTTCTACAATCAGCGGAGATTTGATCGCGGGTTCCGCGTCGAGCGGCAATGGCACGATTCTCGTGGTAGACCCTGGGGCGAGGTTGGATGTCGACGGCACTCTCCTCGTCGGAGCAGCAGGTAAGGCTATCCTCAACGTCAGGAACGAAGGCATTCTCAACGCAGAAAATGTCGAACTCGGCAAACTGGCCGAAGCTGAGGGAGGAGTCTTGATCAACAACGGGAGTACCGTGCTCAACGTATCCGGGACACTCCGTGTGGGCAGCGCGGGATTGGGTCAGATCATTGTAGCTGAGCAGGCGCATGCTATGGCTGCCTCAGTCGAACTTGGATCTAGCGTAGGCGGAATTGGATATGTCAACGTGACCAACGCTGGCACGACCTTTGAGTCAGAAAATTTGAAACTGGGCGTTCAAGGCTTAACTGAATTTGTCGTGGACGATGGCGCGAACACCACCTTTTCCAATGTGGCAATAGGTTTGGAGGAAGGTAGTGAGGGCGTTCTCAGAGCGTGGGACTCGGGGTCATTGATTACGATTGACGAGCCGGCTAGCGTCGGCCTTGACGGAGTCGGATGGTTGGGGGTCAGGAGAGGAGCCTCACTGGTTACCAACCGCCTGACGCTCGGGGTCGAAGAAACAAGCCTAGGTGGAATACAGGCAGAGAACCCAGGTTCAACATTAGACATTCTTGGGGATCTAATCATGGGGGTTCGCGGCAAGGCCATGATCCACATCGTTCGAGGAGCACGCTTAAACGTCGGTGGGCACATGACTCTGGGCGTAGAATCAACGGCAAATTCAACAATCGAACTAGCCAGCGTCGAAACTCAACTCGTTGTGGCTGAAGATGTCATTGTTGGTGATTCAGGGAGTGCAAATGTCCGCATAATGTCAGGAGCTCGCCTGACGAGCAGAAACGTCAAGATCGGACATTTGGGTACCGCAAATTGCACGGTTGAAATTCTCGATGAACACTCGGAGTGGTCGGTTCAGGGAAATCTTGATGTCGGAACTGAAGAATCGCTCACCGAGGTCGATAGCAAGTTCTCTCTCTTCGATTCGGCCTCGACCTCGGTCACGGGGACTACGACCATCCATCCTACCGGTAAGCTGAATATTCAGGACGGAACGTTTTCTTCCGACAACTTGCTGGTCGCAGGGAAACTTATGGTGCATGGTCAGGTCCACGCAAAAGTAGCCGGTTCGGGATTCGTCGAGGTTTCCCAGACAGCAACCCTAGGAGACGCAACATCGCCAGAGGGATTCACATTTTCGGGAGATCTTCTCGTGGGAAGTCTTTCTATGATCGAAGTGGGCGAAAATACGGGCTCTACGATGGCCCTTCCTGCGGAGCTTACCCTCCACGATTCAAATCAGGTCGTGTTTGAAAGTGGCATCGTGAGTTTAGTTAACGACTCGACTCTTACGACCACTCACGGCTTGGTGCTGCTGCCCGGCGCTGAACTGCAAGTGCAAGCGGGACCAACCCAGACATTTCTACCCGAGCTACTCGATGTGCTGGGAAATGGAACGGTCAATGGGCCCGTCCAGAACCAAGGCACGATCCGTGGGCCAAATGACGAGACGCAGCGACTCGTGTTCAATGACGCCATCGATGGCGGGGGGACTTTTACCGGCTGGATCGAGATGCGGGGACGTGTTGAGCCTGGTGTCGGCATAGGCACAATGCTGGTTGAGAACCTGGAGTTAATGCCCACGGCTTCCCTGAATCTTGAGATTGGCGGCGCAACACCCGCGTTGCACGACCAGGTGGACGCAACTGGACAGGTGACTCTCGGTGGAGAGCTACGCGTCAGCTTGATGGAGAGTGGTGGCGAAATGTACGTGCCAGCCCTGGGCGATCAGTTCGACTTACTCTCGGCTAGTGAACTCGTAGGTAGCTTCGACACATGGACTCTTCCCACGCTTGAGCTTGGCTTGGGTTGGGTTCTGCTGCAAACCGAGGCTTCGCTTTCCTTGTCGGTCCAGCACGCCTCAGCCGACTTCGATCAGAACCAATCTGTGGACGGAGCCGATTTTCTAGCCTGGCAACGTGGCTTGGGCATCCAGGGAACGGCGCTACACGCCGACGGCGATGCCAACGGCGATCGTCGGGTGAGCGCCGCCGACCTAGCTGAGTGGAGAGAACAATTCGACAGTGCGGCTTCTTTCGCTACGGTTCCCGAGCCAACAACGGTTTGCTTATTGGCTATCGCGCTGGCAGTGCGACATCAACGCCGTACAGGATAAACAGTCAGAAGAAGATCATTCCGTCTTCAGCGACAGATCAATCTCATTCGCCCCGCTCTCGACGGCCTTGATCAAGTCGGTCTTGTTGACGTCGTTGTAGCGTGGTGGTGAGAGTGATCTGGGAATAGCAGGAGTGCCTCCGGAGGGAGAGGCTTCGTACGGTCCGGTGGCTTGGACAGTCACTCGGTACTCCCCGGGTGGAAGGCCTTGCTTGTCGCCGGTCTTGATTTCGTAACGCCCCCCAGGGCCTAGCACACCGTACGCAGGAGCCCCGCCGGCGGCTGGATGGTAAGTGACCATGCCTGTCTCCAGCGGCTTGCCATCGAGATCGGCCATGCCGGTGACCGTGGCGTCGTGACGATCAGCACAGCTCGCAAGCATGAGTAGTGTAAATGCGAGCCAAAGCTGTTTAAGTCTGGGTGCTGATAATGGGGCCATGTGAATACCACAATTCACTTTCTTAAGAAAAGCAACATCAGTCAGATTGCAGTTCGACTACGGGGTGTTATCAATCCCGCAGTTGACAGCTCGTTCGAGATCGCCGCCAGCTTTGGTACTGTTCGCGCGGTACAAGCAATAGTCGATACTCTCACTCTCAAACTGCACCGATGCGTCGGCCAGGGCGAAGTGCGCACCACCGGGGTGTTCGCTGCGGAAGCTCATCACGTGGGGCCATTGCTCGGGAATTGGAGGCTGGGGTTTGAAGTTTAGCGGTGCGTGGCAGCTCGCGTAGTCGCCGTTGGAATAGAACGCCGCCGAGTGGTAATTGTGCGCGGGAATATCTTCGCCAACCATGTACGTGTGCGACGTGCCGTCACTCACTTGCTCAAAGGAAATCGGCTCTTGAAATGTATTGCGGTAGAATAGCCCATTGCAGCCGATGGTGTTGTGCGTGTCGGGTTCGGAGCCCTGGTGGATGCTGCCACTCCCGCCCATGCGAGTGTCTCCGATCACCCCTTTGTAATTCGTCACGGCAACGGGGACTCTGCGCCATTGCCATTGGATCTCGGACAACTCCTGAGACGACGGATCGGAAGGACACGATAGCATGGGCAATTGCGTTTGGATACCGGGGCTTCCACGCAAAGCCTCAGCAGAAATGCCTCCACCAGTGCGGCTGTTGGTATTCATCGTTCCCGAGGATCCATGTACCTGAAAGTGATCATACAGAGGTTGCTGTTCAACGTAGGGCAAAATCCGCACGAACCACCCCATGCCGGTGTATCCGTCGGGCGGCTCTTTAATCCTTTTCTCGTGTGACCAGGGCGTGATGCTGATCGGCAAGTGCCCCTGGGCGTCGTGATGCATGTGAACGGCCAGGGCGATTTGCTTCAGGTTGTTTGTACACTGTGACCGCCGGGCAGCCTCCCGCGCGGCTTGCACCGCCGGCAGCAAGAGTGCGACCAACACGCCAATAATGGCGATAACGACTAAGAGCTCCACCAGAGTGAATGCTCTGATTGCTTGTCGCTGGTAGGCGATTGCCGCGGAGCAATCTGCAGCAGGAGTACGCATCGGCTTAGGCCTCGCTAGAGTCTTGAGAAGAGAAAAACGAGCACTTTAGTATAGTATCGCCCTGCGGAGATAAATAGGTCATGGCAGCCGGTAGCCCAGCACTAGCCAACCCTCATCGCAATGGAGTTCCTGCAGGCGAAGCGGCTGTCGAGCGCCAGAGTTGGTGGGAAGAGTGATCGGCGGCAGGGGAATCTCTTCGGGAAACGCGCCCCCTTCGTCTGCCCGTTTGTTGATATTCTCCTCAAGGTTTTTGCGCACAGCGACTTGCTTGCTGGTGAGTTTGTCGCTCCACCGGGGGTCGCCGAACCAGACGGGGTCGAAGCCGGTGGGCAGTGCTTCGATCTTGCCCTCACGACGCAGCACCACGAACTTGTCGTTTTGAATCACGCGGTAAGTGACTAAGAAATCCCAATTCCTACGGACCGACTCTTCTCCATCTTCGAGCGTGGTCAGCTCCGCGATGCGAATACGAAGCGTCATTTTCTGATCGTCAAAACCAACACTCACCGGGTGCTCGTTGTTGAGCAGAAACGACCAAGGCTTGAATTGGCTGGGCTGTTCGTTGGAATCCGAAGCCGGCTCCAACTGGGGTCCGGCCGGTTGGTTTACGTCCTCTGTGGAAGCAACCCGCCCACTCATCAGTGGATTTTGCGTGGCCTTTTTCATCCAATCAGGTACATCTCCCTCAATTCGCGGTGGCTCCGACTCACTGTCTTGCCGAATCTTTGCTCCAGCGAGCAAATGGGGGAAGAAATTGTTAACCGCTGTTTCGTGCACACGCAGCGAGACATCGTTGTCTGCGCGAATCCCTGGCGGTAGGCGGTCTGTGGAAACTTGCTTGTAGTTCGCCAATCTCGTCTCGATCTGGATGCCCGATGTGCTGGAAGCCATGGAAAGGTGCTCCGGAAACATACCAATCCGCTCCAACGGCGGGTGAAGCTTGCTATCGTAGTTTTGCCGAGCCTCGTGGAGTGCTTCGACCACCTGGCGATCGAACTTGGTTTCGATGCGCGTTTCCGCGTGCCGTGCGCCGATGTACTCGGCTTGGCCTTTCTGCTCGGCAACTTTCTTGCGGGCAATGCGCTCGATAAGGCGTCGACCAAAATTGCCTCCGGTTTTCTTCACCGAACGTACCCGCGTGCTAGTGCGCGCCGATGCGGTGGACGGCATCAGCAGAAAACGATCGTCGCTAATAGCAATTCGCTTGGTGGCCGAAAAATTTGTGTTGCCAAGGCTAGTCACTCGGACAGGTTTTTTATAACTGTTGGTGCGAGATCGGATGGTTCCAGCAAGATGGAGCTGGAGTGCGATGTGATCGTGCGCCGGCAACGTCTGCAAACTCAAATGGCCTTGGGAAAAAGCCGTTCCACGAACGCGGGCACCGAGGATAAAATCACGCACAGGTGTAGTTTCGCTAACTGGCCGCTGAGCCAGTCGTTGCAGCGAACGCGTAGAGACCTCCGCCCAGACATTTGGACGCGCGAACTTTGCGCGGATCTGGCCTTCTACGTTTGGGGAGTGCCCCAGCTGATGCATGAGCCCCAGCACCTTCCCCACCTGGCGCGAAGATTCGACCGTTGGCTTTTCAATATTCCGTGTGAGTTGCTTCTCTAGTTCTTTGAGATAATTGTCGTAATGCGGGCGAGTGTCACGTCGTTGACCCAGCGCGTGCCAAAAAGCCAACTCGCGGTATCGCTCCAGTGCATCTGCCAAATGAATAAACACAGGATGCTCTAAGCCCGGTTTGTTGGCTCGCAAACGACGCTGCACTGAATCGAGTTCGCGAAGTGTTTGACCCGTGATCTTTACGTCTCCTGCAAGATGCGGCTGGAGTTGTGGCCAGCGGAGATAGTCTTTCCAAGCTTGGGCAAACGCAGAGCCTCCACCCAGGCGACTTTCAAGACTTCGTGCGGCGGATTGCAGCTCAGCGCGTACTTGGGACATCCGCGCGTCATCTACCGGCTCATGGTCGCCTCTCGCAGCCCAAGCGAGCTTGGGTAAATCATCGACATATTGGTTTTGCAAAGCGCCGAGCCAGGTGGCGAGTTCGTCGCGGACCGCGACGAACTTCCGTTTGCCTAGGCCTGCGGTCTCAGAGCGATACTGCTGCAACGCGCGAGCCACGATCGCCGGGTCGGCTTTGCCGCCCTCTTCCATTTGTTGGCGCACTCCTGCCGACTGCAAGAAGGTGCGCCACTTGTTGCCGTTAGATTCATCGCCTAGCCAGCGATCCATCTCGTCCAAGGCCGATTCCAAACGACTTGTATCGTCAGGACCCTCGCCGTGCAGCACACCGCTGAGAGAGACTGCAATGAGTGGAAAGACAAGAAAACAACGGAGGGTAGGCATGGCAGAGCAGGGCGTTAAGGGAAGGCGGTCGCAAGTTGCACCGCCATTATATTACCCCTATTTTCTCTGTCCTACGCCAAATGGAGAAAAAGTCGCGAGTTCGACTTCGTAGGTCAATCACTCCTGAAACGAACGAAAGTACTCCTCAGCATGCTCGCGGCGAGATTTGGGGAGTTGTTCAAGCACCAACGGGTCGGCGGGCGTACTGGCGTCGGTCGCCATTTGTTCCTTGACCGCCTCAGCAACCTGGCCGCGGATGTTGGGGCCATCAGCCTCGCCCACAACGACCGCCGCCCCCTTGCCCGGCTTCTGACGAACGCGAGAGTCGCGGAACCCGACGTCGTTTTTCTCGTCGGGTCGGGGGCCGAAGCCGCGACCAGCGCCCATGCCGTTGCCACCCTTTTTGCTCCAACGATCACTGCCTTGGCCAGCGCCTTGGCACGCCTGACAACCGTCGCCTTGGCAGGTCTGGCAGCCCAGCGCGTCCTTGGCCATTTGCAGCTGATCCATCGCCATGTCGAGCATTTCGCCCTCGGCCATCTGTTGCTCCAGCTGCTCCATCTGTTTCATCATGTTGTCCAGTGCGGCAGCGGCCCCGGCGGCGTCGCCAGCTTTCATGCTTTTTTGCAACTCGTCCATTTTCTGTGCGAGCTGATTCAGCTTATTCGCTTGGCTCTGCTGCTGCTGCATTTGGTCAAGCTTCGATTGCAACTCACCCGCTTTCGACAAGTTGCCTTGTTGCTTCTGTTGCTCGATTTGCTTCTTGAGATCTTCCATCGCCTGTTGCCGGGCTTCCTTAGCCTCTGCCATCTTTTCTTGAACCTGCTTGAGCTGTTTCTGCAGCTGTTGCTTCGCTTCCTTGTCGAGTTCGCCACCTTCGAGTTGCTTTTTCAATTGCTCCAATTGCTGCTGGGCGCCCTTCCAGTCGCCCTTCTTCATCGCATCAACCAGCTTTTTTGCGGGGCCTTTGCTCATATTGTTGAGCTTCTCAAACTGTTTGCGTAGCTGCTGCTCCCCGCCCAACTGCTGGCGGCGCTTTTCGAGTTGCTTGGCAAGGTCGTTAATTTTCACCAGACTTTGCTTGCGACTCGCGTCCTTGGCCTGCGACAATTTCTCGGTCTGCTTTTCTAATTCGCGGAACAAACCTTCCGCATCTTTCAACCCTTTCTTTGCTGCATCTTCACGGCGCTTGGCCAAACGCTCGCGGAGCTTTTTGGTAGCGTTGGCGTGTTGCTCTTTGGTGAGCGATGGCGGTTTATTGGGATCGACCGTACTTTGAGCCACCCGGTTATCGACAAACATCGCCAACGCAAACGCCAACAGCGCCGGCACCACTGGCAACCACGCCCGCGAGTGGAAGCGGATTTTGAAACGCTCGTCGAGGTCGACTCGCCCCACAGCGCGCAATGCATCGCTGAGGAGTGCCTGGCCTGCGGGAGTCTTCGCTGCATCGGGAGTGAGCGACAGACTGCTCGCGACACGTTCCTTCAATCCGTAGCGGCGATCGATTTCAACAGCAGCCTCCAACTCGCTCCGGCCGCGCAGCCAAGTCCATACCATCGCCACGAGCAAACCCATCGCTAAGCCACCCAGGGCACACAGCAATGACCAATTGTCGGGCAAGTTCTCAATCGCCCACAATTTCGGCGTGGCGATCGCCACCACTGCCGCGACCAGCGCGAAGAACCAGCAGCGCAGCAGCCGATTGAGAAACAGCTCCAGGGACAACCGCCGCCGTGCCCGCCGTACTTGCTCACGAATCTGGTCCATGGAAGGAGCTCCTCGGTGTATGACGATAAGGGGTATGGTGTATGATAAAAGGGTTCTCTGTTATTGTACCGGTGCCGCAGTATCGTGTCACGATTCGATGACACGCGGCGGTGAAAACACGGGGTTTTCAGCGGTTAGAATGCTGAACGACTATGACGAACACTCTGCCTACCCCCGAAGAGCGAACTGACGCCGATGTGGTCATTTACGATGGCGATTGCGGCATATGCACCACACAGATCAGCAAACTGCCCTGGTGGGACTGTCAGGGGAAGCTGTGCTACCTTTCGCTGCACGATCCGCAAGTGGCCCAGCGTTGGCCCGACATGTCGCACGATCGACTGATGCAGGAAATGTGCATCGTCGACACGCGCGGAGATCGCCACTGGGGCCCCGAAGCTATTCGCTATCTCACCCTACGATTGCGCCGGTTGTGGTGGGCAATGCCGGTGACCTATTTTCCTGGGAGCATGCTGCTCTGGCGGCCGCTGTATCGTTGGGTTGCCCGAAACCGATATCGACTCAGTGGCACTGAAAATTGCGAAGACGGCGCATGCGAACTGCACCGCTAGGCCGCTTGGCTTTGCGACCGCAAGTCGTCGAACAAGGTCGCCAAACATCGCGTGCTCTTGCCCCAGTCGAACCATTGACCGGGAATGTTGGTCAGCGCTTCCACCTTGGTGCCTTGGGGTACACGTTCGATGCTGACGATCACCTTGCCAGCGAAGGATAGCATGTCTGACTCCAACGTTGCTTCGAGCATGCAGCCGTCGCTGGCCGACTGGGCCGTCTGCAATTCATGTCCTCGCTCGGCGAGCGAACAGAGTGCCCGCACCAACACCCGGCCTGCCGGCGACGGCAGGAACTCGGTGCGTGTTTTCCCTGTTTTCACGCCCAGCTTGGCGTACATCGACTGGCCGACCTTCGCCAATGGCGACAGCGCCACGCCTGCCGTCAGCGGAGAGATCATCTTGTCGCAGATTTCCAGGAACTGCTCACCGGTCATCTTTGTGGTTGATCGAGCCGCATGGGCAGCAATCAAATCACGCACCTCCGGCACGCGAAGCAAGACGTCGTAGTCTACGAGGTCTGCCCAATCCGTGGGAGCGGGCGGATGCTCAGGCTCGATGACCCGTCGAGGTTCGACGCTAGTAGCCAGTGCCGTTCCACAAGCGGCACAAAAATTCCCCGCCGCCTCAGCTCCACAATGGCTGCAATACATGCGAAAAGTCTCCACAGCGATCAAGAAAAGGTGCTGCTGTGGTTATCGGCAATTGGGTGTCGGTTTGCCCAGTCATTCGTACTCGTGCATGCTAGCAGGGAACGTACCGTCGCGCACTTCGTTGCGGAAACTGCGCACTGCGCCGGTGATTTCCGACTTAAGATCGGCGTAGGCTTTCACGAACCGGGGCACATAGTCGCTAGCCAATCCCAGCACGTCGTGCAGCACCAGCACCTGGCCATCGCACTCGGGGCCAGCGCCGATGCCAATCGTGGGGATCGTAATTTTCGCCGTGATGTTTTTGGCGATTGTCGACGGCACGCACTCCAGCACCACGGCGAACGCGCCGGCCTCGGCCGCCGCACGCGCATCGTGCAGCAATTCCGCCTCGTCGCGCTGCACTCGGTACCCGCCCAGTTGATGCACACTCTGGGGTCGCAATCCCACGTGCGCCATCACCGGAATCCCCGCTGCCACCAGCGCGGCAATCGTGTCGGCCTGGGCCGCACCGCCTTCGAGCTTCACCGCCTGGCAGCGCGTCTCCTTGAGAATCCGCCCGGCGTTTTCGATCGCCTTGGGCGCGCCAAGGTGATAACTGGGAAACGGCATGTCAACGACCACCAGTGCGTGGCTGACTGCCCGCCCCACCATCTCGGCATGATAGATCATCTCGTCGAGCGTCACCGGCAGCGTGTTCTCGTGCCCTTGCACGACCATCGACATACTGTCGCCGACCAGAATGCCCTCCACCCCCGCGTCGTCGACTAACTGGGCCATCGCATAGTCGTACGCCGTCAGCATCGAGATCCTTTGCCCCGACCCTTTCATCGCCGCAAATGCCGGAACGGTGATCCGCTTAGTCTTCTTCGCCGTGGTCTGTTTTGAAGTTGCCATCCCTTTAGGCTGACCGACGCGAGGGGCGGAGTCAATGACGTTCGACGGCCGCCGACCAAGAGGGACGTCCCAAGGTCGCGGATAACACGCCGCCCAGCAGTGCCAGGCACAGGGACGCCGGCTGCGGCAGAAACAGCACCGGGTGCGGACACGTACAGATGCGGCCGCCGTCGATGAACCAGACAGGATCGGTGCCCGCCGTGTAGCCGCCTTCCTCCACCGCCCCGCCGGCAATTGTGCGGAAGCGCAGGTCGCCGTTGGCGTCGTCCGACAGGGTGATCATGGCGATGTCGAACGTGCCGAGGTCGTCGGTCCTGGTCGAAAACCACGAAGCTCGATATTCCGTCGCTGTCTCCGTGTAGTCTCCCACAAAACTCGCGGTCCCGTTAAACCCGTCGTACAGATTGCCGGGCGTATTCGTAGGGGCCATCCCAGCCGTATCGCCGAGCCCGTTCACAACTCTGGGATTCCCCCAGACACTGGGCTCCACATGGTGAAACGTCCCCGTGACCAGGCTCACGTCGAGGTCCGCATTCGTCCAGTCGGTGTCCGCCGTGACGCGCATCGCCCAGGTCGTGAATCCCGCCAGCTCCGCATCGTCGAACAAATTGTTGGCAACCTGCACAAACTCGGTCGTCGTCCCCGCCAGTGCGCCATTGCCCATCGCTAGCAAAGCAAGCAGGGCAAAAAAACCGCGGCGATCCATCGCGTGGGTCCAGGGAAAGTGGCGGAAATTCGGGCAGGCGAGAACCTTACACGAAACGCCGCGGGGCGAGCCAGAGCAATGCGGCGAGGCCTACCAGAATGCCCGCCGCTGGTTCGGGGATACAGGTCGCACCCAAATTGTTAAGAATGCAACCGTCGCGAATCGGCACCGAGAAGCCCGAAAACGGAGAATACCCACCCTCTTCTAGTGTTGTACCGCCATCAGAAAAATTGCGGAATCGGAGTTCGCCATTGGCATCATTGGAGATCGTGATCATCGCGATGTCGAACATGCCGACGTCGTCCAGTTCGGTATTGAACCAATTCGCCTCGAAGCTCGTGGGCGTTTCGGTATGCTGAGTCGAGGGGAGACGTGGGCCATCGTAGCCAGAGGTCAAATCTCCTACAGACTCTAGCGGGCTGAAGACGCCAGTTTCGCCCAGTGCAACTGGGCCCGGCAGAGTTCGCGTCCCACCGAAAACTGCGGCACCTTCAAGATGGCGTAGAGTGCCCGAATCCAGCTCGATCAAGAGATCGGCATTCGACCAGTCCGTGTCGGCGACAACGCGCATAGCAAACGTTCGGAAGCCCTCGAGGTTGGGGTCGTCAAACTTGCCAGTTTGAACATGAATAAACTGTGTGAAGGTCGCGCCCAACAAAGTTTGCGAGCTAAGCGATAGTATCAAAGCGATTATGTAACGAAGCATGATTACGCTCCTACTGGGATGGTGGTGGTTGCCCGGAGGCCGAATGGTCAATCACCTGCATCTCGCCATCCTTGTAATGCTTCCACTTGCCGGAGGGTTTGCCGCGCTGCATCGTGCCTTCGGCACTGAGTGACCCATCGGGCTCCCAAAAGGTCCATTTTCCGACGGCTTTGCCGCGCTCGTAGTTCCCCTCCGACATCTTCTGGCCGTTTTCGTGGTAAAGTACCCAGGGCCCGTGCCGCTCGCCATAAATCAATTTGCCTTCTGATAAGAGGTCCAGGTGAAACAAGTCCTGCGATTGGATCTCTGCAAGCGGGTGATGCTCCTGGGGATAAAAAGTCAAGAACGCCTCAATCACTTCTTGATCCTTGTTGGTTGCCTGCGTTCTCCACTTGTTTGAAAGGTGCCGCAGAAAATACTCACGGAAGATCTTGTTCTCAGTCCGCGACAGGGCGATCAAGGCGTTCCACACGCGTGTGGGCAATGCCCCCAGCTGCTCGGTCGGCGGTTGCTTGCGATCGGTGACCACAGAACCCTCGCGAAGCAAATCAACGAAGCTCCCATCACGGAGCCGCCCGATACAGGCGATGTGAGAACAGAGTGCCGGCGGATAGTTGAACATGATCCACGACTGGTTCAGCGCCAACAACGATGCCGGTTGATGGATTGCGGCGTACTTTTTACCGGTCGCTGGCGAAGCAAACGCATTGAACATGTTGTAGCAGAACATGTACACAATCACGCCCACCAGCAACACCTGTCGCTGCAGGCGCGTCTGTTCCCAAAGGCCGGCCTGCGTAGCTTCCTGGCGACGCTGCTGCCGCGACTGCTGAGGCTGGGACGACTCGTCGAAAGGCTCTAGCAACTGTTGCAGCTTTTGCAGGGGGAGTGCTTCCCACCAGCGACTCGGGATGAACAGCATCAAACCGGCGAACGAGACAAACGAAAATATGATCACCCGCATCGTCAACTCGATACCCACGTGTAAACCCATCAGCCCTAGCAGTGCCACCGAGCGGCACCACAGCGGTTTCCACGGAGAGAAAAGCAAGAATGGAAAAAGCAATTCGCCCACCAGAGTGCCACGTGACATGAGGTTGGTCAGCCAGGGAAGCTCTCGCAGCGCGATGCCGAGGGGACGCACATAGGTTTCGTTGGTGAAGGTGATTCCCAGCGCCGAACCATTGAACCAGTATTCGTTGCACTTGGAGATGCCCGTGCAGAAATACATCATCGCCATTTGAAGCAAAATACCAACGGTAGCGACCGTCAGCAGCGCGGCAGCTTGGCGCTCACCGTCTGGTTCCGCCTCGACCGTCGATGCCTTGACCAGCGGTGCCTTGACCAGCGGTGCTCCCACGCTTCGTCTATCCCAAGACCAATGAAAGTTGATAGGCAGAAAAAAACCCCAGAACAACAGCGCACAAAGCAGGGCATCGCCGCCACTTGCAATGAGAGGGGCATTGTTGTTGAACGAGGCGACCAACAACCAACTGGCAAACGTGGCTACCTTGGTATGCCGACCAACAATCAAGCACCCACTCGCAACAATGCCGCAGCCGAGCAGAAAGTACTGGTAGGCGGACGAGTCACTCAACCAATTGAGCGACCACTTCCAACCCAGGCCGTAGTACGTCTGCAACACATCGCTAGGGACAGCTTTTTCGGCACTGTGAAATGTCTCGAACACCTGCCAGTGAGTGAACCAATAGAGAAGCGCCACCCCCCCCAAACAGATGCGGAACAGACTCAACGAACGAGTATCAATGGCGAATGGATGCATGTTAAAGAGTGAGCAGGTCAGAGAGCTTCAGTGGACTATGGTAGCTGCAATCCTAGTGTAACAGCAGGTTTAGAAGGGAGAAGGCTTAGTGGCTAGAGGCTAGTGGCCTGTGGCTAGTGCTTTTCACATCTTCATTCTAGTGATGGCCGTGTAGTGTACGAGGCTACGAGTCCAGAAGCTCCCAAGGAC
This sequence comes from Bythopirellula sp., assembly GCA_965230685.1. Lineage (GTDB taxonomy): Bacteria > Planctomycetota > Planctomycetia > Pirellulales > Lacipirellulaceae > Bythopirellula. The sequence continues at coordinate 3,261,646 of CBDDLO010000002.1, read as the reverse complement.
TGGTAGCCTAGTCCACTACCCGAAAATCAAGCCGATTCGAACTCCTGATGGCTAGAGGCTGGCCACTGGCCACGCATAAAAAAAAGACCTCTCCACCCGAAGTCGAGTGGAGAGGCCCGTTATCAATATCTTGCCGAGGCAAGATCGCTTTTACTAAGAAAGCTTAGCTGCGGCGACGGGTGCTAAGGACACCTGCCAGAGCCAGTCCGGCAAGAGCCATTGTGGTCGGCTCAGGAATCGTAGGCACGATAGCTCCGTCACGTACTTCCCAAGTCGGAGCAGCTCCGATGGTGAAACCACCTTCTTCCACTTCCGTACCAGCAATCGTACGGAAAAGAATCTCGCCGTTGGCATCGGTGGAAACGGTGATCATGGCGATATCAAATTCGCCAATGTCATCAGTGCTTGTGTTGAACCAGTTGGCCTTGAACGCCGTAGCACTTTCCTCGTGGTCAGCCGCCAGTTGGGGGGCATTAGCACCTGCTGCGAGTCCATCGCCAAGCTGCGTCGTCGGACCAAACACAGCCGTGTCACCCAAGCCTGCAACACCTGGCGTAGGAGCCGTACCACCGAAAGGAGCCGCGCCCTCAATGTGCTTGAGCGAACCGCCCGTCAGAGCAATGCTCATGTCGGCATTGGTCCAGTCGGTGTCAGCTGTGACTCGCATGGCGTAAGTGTTGAAGCCATCGCCAGCATCGTCAAAACCACCGTTGCTTACCAACACAAAGTCAGTCATCGTGCCAGCCGTAGCGGCAACAGACGAACCCAAAACGATCAAAAGTGCAAAGAAAAGATTCTTCATTGTGATATTCTCCAAAACTTGTTGCTAAAGCGACTCATTGGTGAGCCGCGACTTTAGTGAAAAAAACTCTAATAGGTGACACCGAAGTGTCGAACATCGCTTCCTGCTCCTTGGCGTCGAGGACCGGCTTCCGGCCGACCTGCCTGAGTTCGCCAGGATACTCACTCGTGATCAGGTCCTGCCCTTAGCGACTTTCGCAAGTGCGGGCCTGATGCTCGGTTCTTAGCGCGACTCAAACCTGATTGAGCGGGCAAGAACCTGATTGATACTTCATGAGACGAACCTCTCCAGTTGGTGTCTATCTACTGGCTTGTGATGCAATGCGTGAGGATTTTGAGTAAAAACTCGTGAGGACTTCTTTAAGTCGCTTGTGGCGACTCTTCCGCCGTCTCTTAGACAATCCAAGTGAGTTTCGCAGTGACTGATCGAGCGATGCAGCCAACAAACGGGATGCAAAGCAATGAGAAATGGCAAAGCTACTTGATCTGAGAGACACCAGAAGAAACGACACAAGCCTGAGCTAGAAAACGCTCAGTTGGTCTCTGGTGCAAATAGAAAACAAAGAAGCCGTCCGCCTGAAGAATAAGCTTTCAGGGAGTGGGGCTTTCTTTGTGTTGTCAGCAGTAGATCATGCCTCGAAAATAGTATTGGCAGAAGTGATGAGTGGACGCACTCACCGTCGCCGTCTCCCCCAATTATAACGGGGAACGGAAACCACACAAGCAATATTTTCAAGATTCTTCTAAAATCACAAAAAACGACCGCAACCACGTGAAAAACTCTGAAATCTACGGGTTTCAACGTTAGGGACGCAGGCAAAATTTGTCCGAGCCTGGCACAAATCGGGGCCAATCTGCCGAATTTCGTAGCAGCGAATCCCATCTCTCTCCTTGACTCAGGCTGTTGGACTGGAATCGCGGCGCACCCGATGAGCAGAGCAACGGATGTCGTACAGCTGGAGCCTTGCTGTCGTTTGAGAATTGCTCTCCGCATCGCGAAGATTTTCCGATGGTCAATGACACTGCAATCTTCAGCCCGGGGGAGCGACTATTACGACAGTTCGTCCGCATAAAACACGCGACTCACTGCAACCTCCGTTGGCAAATTCGAATGCCTGGCGACTTGCATGCACGAGACCACACCGCGCACAGGACCAAACGACGCAGTTCACGCAAAAAGCCCTCCCACCAACAGGTTGGCGGGAGGGCTCGTGAGATTTATGCTTGCTTGCCACACTAATTGAAGCAAGTAGCAAACTTATCATCAACTAGCTACGACGACGGCCGGCAGCGATGCCAACCAGTGCGAGGCTGACCAGAGCGATGGTGCCCGGCTCAGGAACTAGCTCGATGTTACCGTTACGAACCAACCAAGTCGGATTGGCACGAATGCCACCTACTACCGTGAAGCCACCTTCTTCGACTTCGGCACCAGAGATGGTGCGGAAACGAATTTCGCCATTGGCATCATCGGATACGCTAATCATGGCGATGTCAAATTCGCCAATGTCATCGGTACTCGTATTGAACCAGTTAGCGGCAAAAGATTGGGGACCTTCGGAGAAGTCGGTCGCCAGCTGAGGAAGGTTACCCGCAGCGTCAGTACCGCTACCAACGGGAGATGGACCAAACACGGCCGTGTCGCCCAAGCCATTGACGCCAGCTGTAGGGGCTGTACCACCAAAGGCTGCAGGTCCTTCGATGTGGTTGAGAGTTCCAGTGTCAAGAGAAATTTCAATGTCGGCGTTGGTCCAGTCAGTGTCGGCGTTAACACGCATGGCAAAGGTGTTAAAGCCATCGCCGTCAGCGCCGAAGGCGTTGTTCTCAGTCAGAACAAAATTGGTTGAGGTGCCAGCGTGTGCGAACACAGGCAGGCAAAGGGCTGCAATCAATGCAATGAGGGTCTTAGACATTAGTCATCATCCTAGTTGCGAGAAAAATGGGAGTGAAAAAACGATCGAAACTTAACTACTTAACTTAACAAAAACTCAGCTTAAAAGAGAAACGCCTGAACTCGACAAGTACAAAAGCCGCAGGGACAGGACTTCTTCAACAATCTCCAATCCTAACTACGGGTTCTACGGGTTGCAAGTAGCGCCGTTCCCGCTACTGCAAATAAAGCCAAAGAGGTCGGTTCCGGGACGGAAGCGGCACTCAACGCACTCAAAGCTGGTGGGTTCCACGCTCCAAGCAGGATACCCAGATCCAAACCATCTACAGGGTCCGTCCCATTGAGTTCTCCGCCGCTGGGCGCGGCATTCATCTCGAAATTACCCAGCAAAATACCTAGGTCCAACCCGTCGACGAAGCCGTCGTTATTGAGGTCCGCGGGGTTGCCGGAGAGGACCAACACATTGTTGTCCGGATCCACTGCGTTACCGCCACCAGGCGTCGTCGAGGTTAAAAACAGACCCTGCGAGGTCAGGCTCCCATCGGAACCGAAAGTGGGGTCGGAACCTAGATAGGTTCCCGAAGCGATCAGGTCACGACCGCCGACTCCCACACCACCAACGATGCTGCCGGTGGAAGAGATGTCTTGACCATAGATGATCTCGATCAAGCCGCCGCCTTTGTTGAGAACCGGCGGCCCTCCGTTGACGGGGTTGATAGCGCCGATGCCTGAAGCGATGGTCACGCCGTCGCCACCTGTGCCGAAGTTGATGCCATTGATCAAGGCGCGAATCGAGGCGAGCCCTAGGCTGCCATCGACACCGCTGCCAGTATCAACGACCTCCGCATAGAGGCTCCAGTCGCCGCCGTTGAACTCCAGCTCGATTTCAATATCGTCGGCGCGAGCACCGCTGGCCGAAAAGGCCGACAGTGCAAGAGCACAAAGCATTAGAGCAATACTGCGTTTCATGTTTGATTCTCCAAATTCCCCAAACCAAGCAAGTCAAAGGCTGCGTAGATCAAAAGCTTCGATTGTGTTGCCTGAGGTGTGTTGCTTAAGGGGTTCCGTTAGTTATGAACACCGGTGTGTTGTTTTAGGTAGGTTGGCTCGATCAAACGGGGAAATGACTTATAAAGTTCACTTGTATCAACTCACACGTGTCAACTAACAGGATTGGAGCTTACAAATTCCGTCTACCTGTTTAGTAAAAACACTTACTCGCGAAGAAGCCTGCCCCACTCGCGTTACGATCCCGCCCGATGTTGTTACTGGACCCGAATCGACACAAGTGATCCGGAGTAGTGGATTTCTACCGCACTAGGTCTCGAACCGCCCAAAAGACGGCTCACCAGCCAAATACGGCCAAAATGCTCCTACCCCAGATAAGAATTCCCGTTGATCGGCGGACCTACCGCCTTCTCTCACCCCACTTTACCAAGGAATTCCGGGCTTGCAACACTTTTGCCAGTCCGGGTAGGGAGATTTCTTAGGGAAACTTGTCCGATTAGACCGGTCAGCTGCGTTTTCCCTTTATTGTGAAACACCTTACGCCGACTGGGAAAACGAGTTTTTTTTGCCGATCCGCCTAATATTGTGGGGATTGGTCTTGACGAGCTTTGACTGAACCGCCCGAAAGGAGCGAGAATCACGCGATTTCTGACCTGTACTTCAACCAAGAGTGCCCTGTTTGCCTTGGCTTAGTTCGCCACAGATGTCTATACTCGCGAGGCGTGACTCGGCGGCTTCGTAGCCCTGGGCTAGTGCGGCCTTTCTAGGGCATTGTTGTACGCACATGCTTACCTTAACCATTGATCTAACCACGAGAATCCATGCTTACTGTTACCCTGCCGGACGGATCACGCCGCGAGTTCGATTCGCCCGTTTCTGCCTATGACGTGGCAGCGGAGATCGGCCCCGGCTTGGCCAAGGCGGCTGTTGTTGGCCAAGTTGACGGCGAGATGATCGACCTGCATGCGCCGCTTCCAAGCGAAGGCGAAGTGCAGTTGCGTCTGCTCACGAAGCGCGACCCCGAGGCACTCGATGTGCTGCGACATTCGTGCGCGCACGTGATGGCCCAAGCTGTGATGCGCCTGTACGACGGCGTGCAGCTCGCCTTTGGACCCTACACCGAGACAGGGTTCTACTACGATATGGCGCTAGAAAAACCGCTGTCAGAAGAGGATTTCCCGAAGATCGAAGCGGAGATGAAGCGAATAGTCAAGGAAAACGAGCGGTACGAACGGCTGGAAATGCCCCGGGACGAAGCGCTTGAAATCTGCCGGGAGCTGGGGCAACAGTTCAAAGTCGAACATATCGAAACGGGCCTAGCCGACCAGGAGACGCTCTCTTTTTACCGCCAGGGCGAGTTCCTCGACCTCTGCCGCGGGCGGCACGTGCCCAGCACGGGTTTCATCGGCAAGGGTTTCAAACTGCTTAGCCTGGCGGGCGCCTATTGGAAAGGCGATGCCAGCAACCAGCAACTGCAACGGCTCTATGCCACTGTTTTCTTCGAGAAAAAAGAGCTGAAAGAGCATCTGCACCGGCTCGAAGAAGCCCGTCGCCGCGACCATCGCGTGCTCGGCAAGAAGCACGAGCTATTCGAGTTCGACGAGAAAGTCGGCTCGGGGCTGCCGCTCTGGAAACCCAAGGGGGCGGTCATTCGCCAGGAGCTGCAGAACTTCATCGGCGAGCACCTGCAGCGGCAGGGGTACCACCAGGTATTCACCCCGCACATCGGCAAACTCGACCTCTACCGCACGAGTGGGCACTTCCCCTACTACCAAGACTCCCAGTTTCCGCCGCTGGTGGATAGGGAACAGATGAAAAAGCTGGCCGACGACGGCTGCAGCTGCGGCGAACTGTCAAACATGATCACGGCAGGCGAATTGGATGGCTATCTCCTGAAGCCAATGAACTGCCCGCACCACATTCGCATCTTCGCCAGTGAGCGGCACAGCTACCGCGATCTACCGATCCGCCTTGCCGAATTCGGCACTGTCTACCGCTGGGAGCAATCAGGCGAGCTTGGCGGACTAACGCGTGTGCGTTCGTTCACTCAGGATGACGCGCATCTGTTCGTGACCGAAGAGCAGCTTGCCGATGAAATCGCTGGGTGTTTGGATCTGGTGAAAATCGTGCTCGACACGCTGGGCATGGAAAACTACCGGGTGCGGGTTGGACTTCGGGATCCCTCGAGCGACAAGTATGTCGGCGACTCCGACCAATGGGACCGCGCCGAAGCGGCCTGCCGCGAAGCGGCGGCGGGGCTGGGCGTAGAGTTCACAGCAGAGCAGGGCGAGGCGGCTTTTTATGGGCCCAAGATCGATTTCGTCGTCCGCGACGTGATAGGTCGCGATTGGCAGTTGGGCACCGTTCAGGTCGACTATCAGCTGCCGGAGCGGTTCGAGCTGGAATACATTGGCCCCGACAACCAGCCGCACCGGCCTGTGATGGTCCACCGCGCTCCGTTCGGCTCATTCGAGCGGTTTGTCGCTGTGCTGATCGAGCACTTCGCCGCAGCGTTTCCGCTGTGGCTTGCTCCGGAGCAGCTGCGGGTGTTGACGGTAAGCGACAAGTCCGAGGAATACGGCCGGCAGGTTGAAGCCCGACTCAAGGACGAACGGTTCCGGGTCACAGGCGATTTCCGTGGCCAGAAGCTAGGTGCCAAAATTCGCGAGGCGCAGCTGGACTTGATCCCCTACATGCTGGTCGTCGGCGAGAAGGACGCCGAAAACGGCACCGTCACAGTCCGCGACCGCATCGAGGGGGACCTGGGAGCCTTGCCGCTGGACGAAGCGATCACGAAGCTCCGGCAAGAGGTCATCGACAAGACCGTGCGACAAGTGGCAGATCATGGCGAGGGTGAGGCCACGGGTGGTATCGGTCAAAGCGGTTAGTTCAACGTTTTCACACGAAAGTGTTGACCTTTCCTCGCCTGATGGCCAATACTTGTGTACGGAACACTTCCAATATTCATTTTTATTCCCCACTGGAGACCTAAAACATCGAACGCAAGCAACAGCGGATCAATGAGCAGATCCGAGACCCAGAACTACGCGTCATCAGCGACGAAGGCGAGCAGCTGGGAGTGATCACTCGGGACGAGGCTTTGGAAAAGGCGCGTGAGGCGGGACTCGACTTGGTCGAAGTCGCCTCAACGGAGAAACCACCCGTCTGCCGGATCATGGACTATGGAAAGTTCAAGTACCAGCAGAAAAAGCGGCTCAACAAGGGCCACACGCACCACGGTAAAAACAAAGAAATCCGCCTGCGACCGAAGATCGGTGAACACGACTTCATGACCAAGGCCAACCGAGCCCGCAAGTTTCTGGGTGAGCGCGACAAGGTCATCTGCTCGGTCATCTTCCGTGGCCGCGAGAACGCTCATGTCGACGAAGGCTTCAAGCTTGTGCAACGCCTGATTGACGAGTTGGAAGACGTAGCCAAAGTCGAGCAAAACGCCTCGATGCAAGGGCGGCGGATCGTGATGATCCTCGCTCCTAAATAGCTGGGAACGTATCTGATTCTGGCGCGCCGGAACCGGGTAGTTCGACCGCGTTTTGGCCCTTTCTGCGGAGCGATTCCTTTGCTAGAATGCGGAGCTTCCAAGACAGCTCCCACGGGAAGAGTAACCCATGCCCAAGCAAAAGACCCACAAAGGCACCAAGAAGCGCTTTCGTCTTTCCTCCAAAGGCAAGGCCAAGCACCGCCAAGCTGGCACCAGCCATCTGGCCGGTCGCATGAGCCAGAAGCGCAAGCGCAACCTCCGCGGCACGACCGTGACGACCGACAGCAACTCGAAGATGATTCAAAAAGCACTGGCGGGCAACGGATATTAAGCCACGAGCCAACCAATCTCGTCGGGTAGAAACGCCTTGCATTGGGAGCAAGGGACCTGGGCGTGAGACCAAGTAAATAGGGGCTCCCGTTCTTGCGGGACCAACCAAAGCGATGAGAACCACCAAGGGCGCGGCCCGCAACAAGGCGAAGAATCGCCTTTTCAAGAAGACCAAGGGTTATGTCGGCGGGCGAGGTACGCTGCTCCGCACGGCCAAGGAGACGCTCGTTCGCGCCGAGGCTTTCGCCTTCCGTGATCGACGCGTTCGTAAGCGCGAGTTCCGCAAGCTGTGGATCATCCGCATCAACGCCGCTGCCCGAGAACGTGGTTTGCGCTACAGCGAACTGGTTAACGGGCTGAAAAAAGCGCACGTTGAACTCGACCGTAAGATGCTCTCGGAGATGGCCATTCACGATCCGGCGGCGTTCGACGTGGTCGTGGAAAAGGCCCGCGAAGCGCTGGCTGCCTAGTTAGGCGAAAGAGGCCTCAAGCTCGTGTCCCTCGCCGAATTTCTGTCGAGTCTCGATTCCCTCGCCGAGCAGGCGAACTCTGCTTTCGCCGCGGCCGACTCTGTCGATGCGCTAGAAGCGGCCCGTGTTGAGTTTCTCGGTGCCAAAAGTGGCTTGCTCCGCAAGACGCAGCAAGGTCTGGGCAAGGTCGAAAAGTCAGACAAGCCCGCGGCTGGCAAACGCTTCAACGAAGTGAAAATGCTCGTCGAGGCAGCGCTTGCTGAAGCGCAGGGACGACTTGCTACGGGGGGCGAAGCCACAAGCGAAGCGTACGATGTGACCGTGCCCGGTAAACCGGTGAGGATCGGGCGGCTACATCCGATCACACAGACGATCCGCGAGATGAAAGACATCATGGGACGACTCGGCTTCACGGCAGTCGAGGGCCCCGAGATCGAAGACGACTGGCACAACTTCGAGGCGCTAAATATCCCACTCTCACATCCTGCAAGAGATCCGCTGGACAACTTCTACCTGCAGGGCAGCGATTCCACTAGTGTTGACTCACCCTTGCTGTTACGAAGTCAGACCAGCACGGTTCAAATTCGTATCATGGAGCAGACTCCGCCCCCTGTACGGATCATCTCGCTTGGGCGGGTGTACCGCCCCGACACTGCTGACGCGACGCACTACCCGATGTTCCATCAAATCGAGGGTTTGCTCGTCGACCAAGGGGTGACGATGGCGGATCTCAAGAGCGTGCTGCGTCTGTTCTGCCAAAGTTACTTCGGCGGTGAAGAGGAAGTGCATGTGCGTTTCCGCCCCTCTTTTTTCCCGTTCACCGAACCAAGTGTCGAGGTCGACATGAACTGGACCGACGGCGATGGCAACGAGGGCTGGATGGAAATGGGCGGCGCGGGAATGGTGGACCCCAATGTGCTTCGAGCGGTCGGTTACGACCCTGACCAAGTCACTGGCTTTGCCTTTGGCCTGGGCGTCGAACGCATCTGCATGCGGCAGCACGGGATCACCGACATTCGCGACTTGTACCAAAACGATGTTCGCTTTCTTCAACAATTCTAACTCGAGCAATTCTGAGAAGCACGATGATCGTTAGTTGGAATTGGTTGAAAGAATACGTCGATCTTCCGATGTCGGTGGATGAACTGACCGAGCGGTTGACGCTCACGGGATTGAATCTCGAAGGTGTTGAGAACATCGGCGAAGACGTCGCCATCGACTTGGAAGTAACCAGCAATCGTCCCGACTGCTTGGGCCACATAGGCGTGGCGCGAGAAATCGCGGTGCTCTGGCAGCAGGAATTGCGGCAGCCCCCGGCGAAACCTGGCTCCGCGGGCGGGGACGTCACCGAAGCAACCAGCGTGTCGATCACCTGCCCCGCGCTCTGCCCTCGCTACACCGCCCGAGTGATTCAGGGCGTCAAAATTGGCCCCAGCCCCGACTGGCTTGCCGATCGCCTGCGGTCCCTAGGCATCGCTGTGATCAACAACGTGGTCGATATTTCCAACTACGTGATGTTCGAGTGTGGCCAGCCGCTTCACACTTTCGATTTGGCGAAACTCGCCGGACGGAAAATCATAGTTCGAGAGTCGAAGCCCGGTGAAAAATTCCAGGCCATTAACCATCAGGAATATGAGCTGCTGCCAGGCACCTGTGTAATTGCCGATGCCGAGCGCGCCGTCGCCCTGGGCGGAGTGATGGGCGGTTCGGACACGGAGGTTAGCGACTCGACCACCGATCTACTCATCGAAGCGGCTGATTTCGACCCGCTGTCAATTCGCAACACGGCTCGACGACTCAGCCTGCATAGCCCTTCTTCCTATCGATTCGAGCGCGGGGTCGACCCGGAAGGTATCGACTGGGCAAGTCGCCGCTGCTGCGAGCTCATTCTCGATCTCGCTGGCGGCCAGTTGTGCGAAGGAGTGATCGACGTTGGCGAGCCCGTGCGCCACTGCGAAGAAATCAAACTCCGCTTCACAGAATTACCTCGAATCCTTGGCATTGAAGTCCCACCGGAAACTGTCGGCAACATTCTCACTGATCTCGGCTGCGAAGAGACACACACCTGTGATCATTGCGTGAAGGTAATTCCACCCAGTTGGCGAGCAGATCTCACCCGCGAGATTGATCTCGTCGAGGAGGTCGCGCGCATACATGGTTACGACCAGATCCCCGAAGACGCGGGCGTAAAGATGGTCGCCTCCACCCGTAGCCGCGAAGATCGGGTGCTGGAGCAGGTGCGAGAGGTTATGGTGGCCACCGGTTTTCTCGAAGCAATGACTATCAGTGCCGTTGACCGCGGCGAAGTCGAAAAATTTCAACCTTGGTCCAAGGCCAGTCCGCTTTGTGTGAGTATCCCCGTTCTTCGTCGCGCGGACTGCCTACGGCAAACGCTGGTACCCAGTCTGCTCACCTCGCGGAGAACGAACGAGAAACTCTCGAACGGGGTGATCGAGCTTTTTGAGATCGCTACTGTCTATTTGCCGGCAGCAGGCAAGTTGCCCGACCAGCGGCGAATGCTGACGCTAACCAGCGGCGGTAGCTTTGCCGAGCTAAAAGGGGTCGTCGAGCTGCTCGTAGAGGCCGTAGCTCCAGGACAGCACCTCATCACGACCGAGAAGGATGCCCAGCTTTTCACTGCAGGCCGCGGCAGCCAACTCGCTCTCGGGGATCGTGTGCTCGGCTTCCTCGGCGAGGTCAGTCCATGGGGGCTCGAACAATTCGAGCTTCGTGGAGCTGCAGCTGTAGCGGAGTTGGACCTAGGCGTACTGGTCGATGCCGCGGTGCCAATCCGCACTGTGGGGAAGCTGTCACCCTACCCGCCGGTCGGACGCGACTTGAATCTGGTGGTAGACGAAAATATCCTCTGGTCTGAGGTCGAGGAAATCGTCCGCGCCGAGAGTGGCGATTTGCTCGAACAGATCACTTTCCAGGAAACTTACCGCGACGCCCAACGTTTGGGCACCGGCAAGAAGAGCCTGTTGTTCAGCATTCAACTCCGCTCTACAGAAGGCACGCTAACCAACGAACAAGCCGATGCCGTGCGCGAGCAGATTGTTGCCAAGGTAGTCAAGCAGCTAGGCGGCGAGCTAAGGACTTAACCGCTTGCAGCTGAGTGTACTCTCAGCCAAGATTGGCCCTATGGCCGACGCCGCTCTAGCGATGATTCCTGAACTCTTAGCGGCGACCGTCGCGCGCGTTGGCGATCAACCGGCGCTCGGACTTATCCACGACGGCCATCTCGTCTGGCTCTCCTGGAACGAGATTGACGCGAACGTGCGTCAATTCGCTCAGCGACTGCAACAAGTTGGCATTCGGCCTGGAGATCGTGTTGCTCAGTATGCTCCGAACAGCGCGGCGTGGATTGTCACTGATTTGGCCATTCTCTCTTTAGGCGCGGTGCATGTGCCGTTGCATGCGTCCCTGGCTAAGCCGCAAGCGGAGGAGTTGCTGCGACTGGCGGATGCCAAGCTATTGGTGGTTGCGGAGGAACACATGTCGCCCGCAGAGGTTTTGACTCTGCGGTTCGCGGAGAGCGACATAGAGCGGTCCCCTGGGCTCTCCGAGCTTTCAACCCTTCATTTGGACGGGCCCGAGGACCGTCCTGCACGATCAAGAATTGCTCCCGCGCAGCTCGCAACGCTCCTTTTCACTTCAGGCACCACGGGCCAACCGCGGGGCGTGATGCTCAGCCACGAAAACCTCGTCTCGAACGCGATCGCTACGACCGAGGTGGTTGGCTCGCTGACCAACGAAACTCGCCTTTGCTTTCTGCCTCTCAGTCACATCTACGCTCGAACTTGTGATTTGTATAGCTGGTTGTATCGCGGCTCGAGGTTGGTGCTAGCCGAAAATCGCGAGACGATTGTGCGAGATTGCCAGATTGCTCGACCTCAGGCAATCAACGGAGTGCCCTACTTCTATCAGAAGATTGCGCAGCAACTTCGCGGTGCGGAGCCCGGTGCACTCAAGCGTTTGCTGGGAGGAGAGCTGGTACGCTGCTTCTGTGGTGGCGCTCCGGTTGCCCCTGAAGTTGAGACTTTTTTCGAGCAACAGGGCCTGCCATTGTTGTCAGGTTACGGGCTTACAGAGGCCTCGCCAGTCGTGTCGGCGACTGCCCCAGACGACTATCAACCGGGAACGGTCGGTCAGCCACTTGCCAACCTTGAAGTGAAGCTCTCGGCAGAGGGCGAAGTTCAGGTCCGCGGGTCGAGTGTGATGCAGGGGTACTGGCAAGATTCCGCAGCAACTCAGCAAACGTTGATCGACGGCTGGCTCCACACGGGTGATTTGGGAGAATTCGATTCCAAGGGCCATTTGCGAATTGTCGGGCGAAAGAAGGAAATCATCGTTCTCGCCACCGGGAAGAATGTCTCGCCAACACGAGTCGAGCGACTACTCGCGGGATCGGTGCTAGTGGAACATGTTTGCGTTCTAGGCGACGGGCGCAAGTGCTTGGGAGCGCTAATCGTACCCAACCCCGATGCCCTCCGCCGCGAAATAAGGGAGCAACGCCTGTGGGTTTGGTCCCGCCGCCGAGCCGTCACGCATCCGAAAATCCTCCAGGTTTTCCGGCGGGAGATTGATCGGCTACTCCTCGACAGCAGCGCCGAGGAGCAAATTGGTTATTTCGCTATTCTCCCTCGCAATTTTTCAATGGAGCAGGGGGAGTTGACTGCGAAACTCAGCCTGAGGCGTGCAGTAATTATCCAGAACTTTACCGGGGTAATCGAGCGGATGTACGAGCGTTGACCGCGTCTCATGTCCAAAAAGTTCCTCCTGATTCCTCCTATTAGTGCAATCGGCAAGATCGCACCCGGCACTTTGACCGAGGTCTAATTGCAACCTACATTTCTTTGGGAAAACACTCGTACAACGGAGGCTTCATCGCGGAGCCGCTCGGCGAAACTTCACGGTGTTTTCCACAAATTCACTCCGTAGAATTGGGCTTTCCCACTCATGGAAGAAACGCTCTCCGAACCTAGCCTCGACGACGATCGCTCTCTCAAGGCAGCAGAATCGTTGCGTGCATTCCGCAGACATGCAGAAGAAACGCTGGGGGACCATCGGAATCGCGTGAGTGAAATTGAAACTCGGTTGAACGAGCAGCTCCAGTTAGTCGCCGAAGAACTCAGCCGCGAACGCCTCAGCGATGAGCAGTCGCTTAAGGATTCTGCCAAACAGTCCGCAACACTTAATCAAGTCCAGCAGACCTTGGCCGAAAAAGAGGCCGAAGTCGAAGAAGTACTCGACCAACTGGCTACGCAGTCGCTGCAATTTGAGTCGCTTGTCGCCGAACGCGACGCAGAATTGGAGCAGCTGCTCGAACTCTGCGAGGAAGAAACCCGGCAACGCGAGACCTTGCAGCAAGAACGCGACTCTGCCAAACAAGCATTCGTTGATCTCGAAGCCCAAGAATGCTCGGCATGCGCCTTCGCTCAAAACGCACTGTCGGAAACCAATCAGCAACTCTCGAATGTGAAAGCGGAGTTTGACGAGTTGCAGATACAACACACTGCTCTGCAGACCGAGCTAGAGGAGACTCAGCAGACCGCACAAACGGCACAGCAAGCCCACGCCCAAGCCTCCGAGCAATTGGCAGCAAGCGACAAGCGAATTGCGGGACTGTCCCAACAGGTTCAAGATTTCCAGGAGAACGCGGAACAGCTCGAACAGACACAGCGCAAGTTTGAACTCGCTTTGGCGGACGTGCACAAGCTCAAACGTGAAAACGCCGAGCTGCACGAAGAGCTACTCAGCCGGCCGGCGGCTGATGCTCAAGAGTCACCCGAGCTGGTGAGCTTGCGAGCAGAGCGTGACGCACTAGCCGAACGAGTTGCAGAGCTTGAAACTGGCCCTGTGTCGGACGAGTCGAGCGACAATCAGCAAGAGCTGGAAGACCTTCAGAGTCGCTTCGAGTTGGCTGTCGACGATGTGCGACAGCTCAAGCAAGAAAAGGCGGACTTAGAACAACGCCTGTCTGCCACGCCCGCTGCGGCGGTAGAACTCAGCGAAGCGCAGGACTGGCAATCGCAAAAGGCACGACTATTGGCCACTCTGGACGCAGAAGACCAAGGAAGTATTGACGAGCAGCGCCGCGAACAACGTGCCACGATCGAGGGAACCATTTCGATCACGGATCGTGTCGTGGCCGAGAAAGATACGCAACTTGCCAAGTTTGAGGACAAAATCAGTGATCTGCAAGCGCAGTTAGAGTCCAGACCTGATACAGCAGACACTGATGCCCTCAGAGAAGAAATTGCCGCTGAGATTCTTGGGAATGATGATGCTATCAAGACCGAGCTGACCAGGCTCCGTGAACAGCAAGAGCAGCTTGACGCGAAACTTCGCGAAGCGGAACTCGAAATCTCCGTCCAGCGCGCGACGATCGCGCGTGAGCAAGCCGCGCTGGACGAACAACGGGCTAACTTCCCGGACTCCGCGGAGGATGCGGCTGAAGACTCAAGCTCCGACAAGCCTCGCCGGCGCTGGCTCACGGCTCTTGGCATCAAGGAAGAAGAAGACGAGGACTAATCTACCTATCGGGCTGCGCGACACAGTACAAATGCTTGCTCGAACGAATAAACAGCTGACCGTGGCTCACCGCGGGTGTCGCGCTGAAATCCTCGCGCTCGCTGGTAACACGATTCACGGCGAGCTGGTCGAACTCCTCGCCCACGGCAAGCACGTGCATCTCCCCGCTGCGTGTGAGGAAATAGATCTTCTCGTTGGCCAACACGGGGGACGCATAATCCTGCCCACCCCGTCCACCACGCCGCCGACCAGTGCGGCTGTGTTCCTGTGGCTCACTAGCCTCTGCGGGGCCCGTGCCGCTCGCCTGTAACCGACCTCGGTAAACTTGCTCTCCCGTCGCGGCCTCAAAACAATTGGCAACGCCGCGCGAGATGGCGTAGAGTTTGTCGTCGTGAATTATTGGCGAACCTATGCGACCTGCTTGATTGCCGCTCCACACAACCTGCGTGTCGGTCACATCCCCGGAACCGCCAGCGCGAACGGCAATCCCACCGCCTCCGCCAGGCCCTGTCTCGATGGCATAAACAATGCCGTTCTGCGTCACGACGCTGGAGCAGATCGAATTGGCCCTGAGCGCGTCACAGTACCAACGCAGCTTGCCCGTGTTGGGGTTGATTCCCCACATTTCTCCTGGGACTGCGATCACCATATCGGTGCGATCGCTATCGACTTGAACCAGGATCGGGGTAGCCCAAACAGCGTGGAGACCCGACGCCTCTTGTCGCCAAATTTCTTCGCCAGTCGTCTTGTCCAACGCAACAATGGCTTCGCTCTCCGCCGAAGCCGTGACAATGAGCAAGTTCTTGTACAGGATTGGGCTGGAAGCCGATCCCCATCCACGCGCCCCAGATTCGGTGCCCAAGCCGCGTTTCCAAAGTTGTTCCCCCTCCAGATCAAGGGCTATTGCCCCCGTCTTGCCGAAGAAAACATAGATGCGTTCGCCATCGGAGACCGGCGTGTGCGAGGCGTATCCATGTTCGGCAAACATACCGCCATACTCATCCTCGGGCAGGTACGGTTCGAACGACTTATTCCAGAGCACATCGCCTGTATCACGATTTACGCATGTGACGTTGCGGCGGAGCATTGCTTGTTCGCCGTTCTCCTCACGACTCACACCATAGCCACTCCAAGAAGTGACGATCACCCGACTGCCTACAACAATCGGACACGAAGACCCCGGTCCGGGCAGCGAGACTTTCCATTTCAGATTCTCGGTGTCACTCCAAGTTGTGGGAGTCGGTACCTGCTCTGTGGATATCCCTGAACCATTCGGCCCGCGAAAGCGCATCCAATCCGAACCATTCGCCCCGACCTGAGCTAAAGAGTGAATGCACGTAAACACTAACGCCATGATGAATCGCGACACACCTACTCCCAGGATACGAAGAAACGTGACGAGGACATCTTCTGCTAAACCAACCCCAGAGTAGGGGGCAAGTTTCGTTTTTCCTGAATATGCAGGGCTGCGCTCACAGCGCGCACCCTCGCACGGTTTCACTTTACTCCACCTTCTCGCCATTCAACCGATAGATCGCTCGGGTGGTTCCGTCGTAATCGGGGAACTCCTCGAAAACGAATTCGCCTTCGACTGCCACGGGGCGAATCGAGAACTCCGCCGTCTTGCCCTCATTCATATGCACGAGAATGCAGTCGTACAGCGCGGCCCCCGGACCAAAACAACATTCTAAGTTGTCACGCACCAAGACAAACTGCTTGAGCCCTTTTTTCTTAAGCGTAGGGTAAATGTAACCTCGGATGCGGATCCTTTTTCCGAAGAGTTTCTTCACTTCTGGAGTCAGCATCGTCTCTTCAAACGGAGCGTCGGGCTCGATGTCGAACTTGATCTTGTCGAAATTGATGTCCTCGACGGCATTGGAATCGGCTTTTGATTGCGACCCAGTGGTTGAATCTGCCGGCGAACTCATAACCGCTGACGAGCTACCGCAACCCTTCAAGAAGGCCAAACTTACCGCGACGACGCAGACAAAGGCGATCCCTCGAACCATTTCTCTAACCAATCACTTGGACTGCGATTCAATTGATGTAATCAGCTTCAAGCAGGAACGCCGGCTCAGGGCGACCTTGATGGGGCGCCGCGGGGATGAGTCGGAGCTTGCCGGCAACACGAAACATTCCACTGGAATAGTCGGTCTTGAGGTTATTCGTTAGTTGGACCAGCATTTTGTCATAGTACTTCACCGTCGAAATGTCACCGAAGCAGCATTCGTTACTATCACGCACCAGGAGAAACTGGCTGACGTTGTGACGCACCGGGGTGCCCCCCTTTGAGACGTGCGTGCCCGGGCGCATGTAACCCTTGATGAAAACCGATTGTTCGTCCATCTCTCGAACATCGCGCGGCACGCTTTCACCTCCTTTTTTTTCTACCTCGTCGGGTCGCATGTCGTAGAAAGAAAGCCGCTGATACCCCGGCGGAACCTCAGTAGCATGCACATACCCCGCGTATCCCAGTCCGCCTACGAGACCCAGCGTGGACATCACTGTTCCCGCGACCGCCGCGTTAAGCCCGCTCAGTTGACCGGGCATCTCGCGAAATTTCTTCAGCGCAACTAAACCACAAACAAGTCCAACGGCGGGGATGGGGCACAACATGAGACAATGCTGCAGACTGACGTTGCCTGCTAAGAACGTGACCGCAGACAACACGCCCAAGAGCACAGATGCCAGCGCCGCGGTGCTGAGCGGACGGTATTGAAATTCGTCTTCGACGTAGTCCGCAGTCGGTTGGGATTCGAGAATTGCTTCGCTCATGGTCAGGGAACTCTTACTGAATCGGTTAAATTTGAAATATTACGACTTACTGTTGCTAGACGAACGCACATCAGCGCCACGCAGCAGCAACGCGAAAACAAGGAACAGCACGAGCCCCGCGATCAACGGCCCGCCTAGGAGCAATAGCCGGCTCGGCCCCGGAGAATTCGCACCGTCGGCGATCGCGAGAGGCGCACCCGGCGCGGTCGGAGCTACTGGTGGGGCGTCGCTGGCCGAGCGCTTCGCGATATTACCTTCTGACTCCGAAATAGTTTCCGTCGTCGTGCTAGCTTCTTTGGGAGGTTTCACTGTCGCCTCCGAACTGGCTCCTGTCGTTTTCTTCTTGGCTCCCGCGCGGGCCAACAACCCGAAAGCCATGTAGCTCTTGGCTCGTTTCACCCCTTCGGGGTCGAGTTCTTCGAGTTCCGCCAGGGCTGCCTCTGCCTTGTCGCCGACTTGGCCCTCCTGGTCAGTGGCCGCGAGCAGGTAGGAAATCACCGGCTGGCGAACCCAGGCATCCGCTTTCGAAGTCTTGAACATACTTACCAGCCGATCGAGCACGCTCCAGTCTTCCCATCGTGCAAGATCAGGAATGACCTGGTCAGCGATGTCCTTATTATCAAGTAAGAGTCGCACTGACTCGAGGAGTCTTGCTTTCGGTAGAGTGTCAGTTTCCTCGCCGTGAAATCGCAGCGCCATCACTGCCGCGTAGACGTGCGTGTACTCCGCAGCAGGATTGGAAAGAAAGCGCTGCTCGATGAGCGGCAAACCTTCAGGACCCTTCAGCTTGAGGTACGCAGCGATCAGCGCATCGAGACATTGCTGCTTGCGGCGCACGTCGGCTTTCACCATCTCGCTGAGCACACTCGTGCCAAACGCCGGCCCGGTTTGCGCCATAACTGCCAAGGCAGCCGTCATGCCTGGCTTCAGTTGCTGGTAGTCGTACAGCAAGAGTGATTCTAAAATCGCAACATCCTCAGCTTGTCCGCATATTCCGAGCATTGTGAGATACAGTCGGCGACGCGTGGGACCCACCTGCGAGTCTTCGATCCAGCCAATCAATTGCTGACGATCCATCTGGTCACCTATTGCAATGACGACTTCGTAGGGAGCTCGAGCGAATTCGTCGTAAGCGTCCTGAGCGAGCAGTGGGTCTCCGTCTTCCAAGTGATTCAGGAAAAACGCCAACCGCTCTGGACCTTCCTCGGGCAAAGTCCCGAGTGCCTTCACATAGTCGATGCCTCGATCGCTTAGTGGCAGCGGCGTGGTCCAGTCGATCTGCTTGCCTGCAATTCCACTGATCAAGAAATTCTTGTGCCGCTCGCTACTGCCAAAGTAGACCACTTTGATTATGCTGCCGAGGGCTGGGGCTTCGTCACCTCTGAGAGCCTCCACGACTTCAAACTCCGCCATACCGCTATCGGGATTGTCGAGATCGAGCGGCGCGGGTTCGTCGCCGCTGGAATCTGCCTCGGGTGGTAACTTCACAAGTCGCGCGAGGACCACTACATCGGCCCCGGCAATCTCCTGGCTGAGCGTTTGTGAAACCGCGCTACAGAATGGACAGGCGTGCATTTCCGCCGAGCTAGTGACGAACAGCAGCAAGGCAGTTCCTAAGAGTACGCTTTTCAAGGCATGCATGGGAGTTGTTGGAGTCGGAATGCGGAAAGGCGAAAGCCAGCAAGTCGGCGAGTAGTTCATTCTATCGGCAACAGCCTCTGAGAACAGCGAGATCCCCCTTGTTCATGGAGATTCTCGCGCATTCTTCCGAAAAAACGCGGGGGGGAAATTTTCGCTCGGCCCCCATCCTCTAAGTCCGTATGACTGGCCGTACGAACATTTCTTATCGAGCTGTGCAGCACTTGCAGAGTCCGCGCCGATCGAGCAACTCACGCGCGAGACGCAGCCTGCCCTCGAGCTCAGCCCACTTGCGACAAGGACTGGAGTGGCCATGATCGGTACCCTGGCGAGGGGGAGACGCCAGTAGAAACTGCTCGTGTCTCAAACTAACGCCCACCGCTCAATGCTCGCCCCACATCGGTGCGGTAGGCAGTCAGCGCCGGCAGAAAACCGACTAGCGACGCAAACGCGACCAACCCGGGGATCAGCAAGCTCTCTTGCCAGTTGAACTGCCAAAATTTTAGTACGATGCCGGCATGGGCTTCGATCATGGGGCTGATCAGGGCGATCACCGCATGCCCCAGTAGTACGCCGGCCAGCCCACCGAGCAGCGACAGCAAGATCGACTCCACCAGGATGATGCCCATTACCGCCGTACGACTGGCACCGAGAGCCCGCATTACGGCAATGTCGTGGCTCCGCTCGCTCATGGAATTGTAGATACTCACCAAGATGCTAATACCTGCTACGACGATGATTAACACTGTGAGCACCAACAGCACCAGGCGCATAGGGCCGATGATGTTGTCGAGCAAATCCTGCACGACGTAGCCCGGCTTCACAGCGATCGTGCTGCGGTCCTCGCCTTTGTTGATCTTGTTGTCCAGCGTCATCATGCCGAAGTCATCTTTGCAAAGCACCAGAATAGCGGTCACTTCGCGCATCGCCTCAGGTAATGCCTTGTACCCGCGATTGGGATCGCTTGGATCCACTTCACCAGACGGTTTGTAATCGGCCAAGGTGCCGCTTCCCTCCACATTGAGCTGATGCCCATCGAGCAAGAAGAAGCCTTCCATATTAGCGAACACTGCGCGGTCGTTCGATGTGCCCGTCGGTTTGAGCACTCCGACAATGGTGAACTCGACGTGCTTCTCGCCCCCGGCGCTCATACCGTGAGTAGGTTGAAATTTGTCGCCGACTTTCAAACCGGTTTTGCTGGCAGCGACAGACCCCACCACGGCCTCGAAAAAGTGATCCGCTCGAAAGTTTCTTCCCGATGCGAATTCGTATCTCTTGTCAGTGCCATCGTCGTTGGCCCCGTAAGCAAGGTCCTCGAATAGAGCGGGGGTCGTCGCTACGACCCGAAACTTGTGCTCGTTCTTGTGATAGCTATCGCCAATGCAATAGGGAACAGCCAACTTGGTGTAGGGGGCGTATTTGCCTCTGGTGAAATCGGTATAGTGCCTATATTCAATCGGGTAAATCGCCTGCCCGATGTGAAACACCGTGTTCATCACCAGCTGCACATCGCCGCCCTTGCTGCCGCCAACAATTAGGTGATAGCCTTGGGCGTCTCGCTCGAATTGGTCCACGGTGACTTCGTGAATGACGATCACCAAAATCATTAGCGCTACTCCGAGCGCCATCGACAATCCGGTCAACGACGATGCTAGCGCCCGCTGCTGCATATTCCGCCAGGCTATTTTCCAAAAGGACATGGTCTGAATTTTTAGAGGTAGGTGGCTAGCGACCAGCTGTGATGCTACGGCATCGCTGGCGTGAGGCTCTTCGACACCGCGAGATTGATGGTTTCCAATTGTTCGATGCGTGTGAATTGCTGTGACACTTCGGGCGAGTGGGTTACCAAGAGCATCGCCACATTTTCTCTTTCGCACGCTCCACGCAACAAATCTATCACTTGCTGCTGATGAGCGGGATCAATGTTCGCCGTGGGTTCGTCAGCAAGCAGCAGCTTCGGCTGGTTCGCCAGCGCTCGCGCCACGGCAACCCTCTGCTGCTCGCCGACCGAGAGCGCTTCGGGCTTGTGCGTGAGCCGATGACTCAAACCGACGTCGGACAAGAGTTGTTCTGCCCGACTACTGTCCTTTGCCTGGCCAGTGAATGTCATCCCTAGCATGACATTCTCAACCGCCGTAAAAGCTGGCAGCAGGTTGAAGGTTTGAAAAACGAATCCGATATTTCTTGCCCGAAAGCGGTCGCGGGCCACTTCGTGTAGCTTCGTGACATCGGTGCCACTGATAACGACCCGACCCTCATCAACCGTACTTAGGCCAGAGATACAGTTGAGTAGCGTCGTTTTGCCACACCCGCTGCGACCGCGCAGCACAACCTGCTCTCCCGCAGTGAGTTCCAATCTTGGGATGTCGAGAATCGGCAGGACCTCGCCGTTAGGTTCGAGGTAGGATTTGCGGACATTTTCCAGCAGTAGCATCAGGGGTATCTCAGTTGCGATGTAGTTGTTTTCGACGTGGTAGGTTGCGACGCAGTAGGCCAATAGCTGCTAGCTAGACGCGTATCATAGCGATCACATGCCACTGAAGACAGGCGACTCTCTCAGCAATGAGTAAGCGGAACTATACGCAGGCAGCTAGCAAGGTGTTCGCTGATTACTTCTGCTAGCGGAAAATTTTACAAAGCCACCGCACCGGACTTACAAACAACGGATGCAACCTTTCCCTTTGAGGCTTCGGAGCGAGAAAGTCTAGGAAGGCTCAATCCCTGGAAAAGATAGGCCAGCGCCCGATTTCCTGCCTGCCATTCGTCCGGCACCGAGTTTTGGCACCGGCTTTGCTTTACTTACGCATCGGTAGAAGAGAGTTTCGATCGACCAGCGGCTGTGCCCCAGCGGGTTTGCCTTCGAGTTTTCCTCTAAGCGCATACCAAGGCCAGCCATCCGCGCTGCGTCTCGATCGCGAGACAGTCCCACCTATTGCAGTCTCCCCCCTGAGGGTCGACGAGGTATCCCGCACCTCGCCGACCCTTTTTCACGCGCTGGCTATTGTGCGCAAACGTTGCACACCGACAGCTTTCCCGTGATAATCCAGCAACATCTACCGGATTCTGATCCCAAGCAGAGTATCTCAAACGCAGATTGAAGCCCCATGCCAAAATTGTTTCTCGCTCTTGCCTTTTCTTGGCTCTTTGCGCTTGAGGATGTGCTCGCCAACGACAACTTGTTTAAGCCGGCTGCGCCTGTCGGCGACGCTGTCGGACTAGGAGCAAGTACTGGCGGCGCAATCTCCACCGCAGGCGCGGATCTCAACCTCGATGGAATTCCTGAGCTCATCACCATCGCTAGCAGCAATAGCTCGGACCCGCATTTTCGCATTCACACTCGCAACACATCCAGCACTTGGGACAGCATCAACGTTCGCAGCGCGAGCCACGTTGCCAACCAACGGCCCAACCGCTTTGGAGGAGATTCGATAGTGTATGATCTGAATGGCGACCTCTACCCGGACATTCTTGTTCCGCAGTCACCGAATGGCCCAGGACAAGCACAGGTTTCGTGGTTTGAAAATCCAGCGGTGGAAGGGCTTACTGGAATCTGGACCGAACATGTCATCGCCACTTGGGACGGCAGCAACGGAGCCGACAAACCGGCACACATGTCTGAAATCTTCGCCGGCGACATGGACGGGGATAACGATGTCGACGTCGTCACCCGCGACGTGAACAACGGCTTGCATCTGCTTGTCAACGACGGCGCCGGAACATTCGATCGTCATTTCCTGGCCACCAATCCGCGCGAAGGGTTAGATCTTTTCGACCCCGACCACGATGGAGACCTCGATATTCTGCTCAATGGTGTTTGGCTGGAAGCGCCCGACGCAGGAGCGGCCCACTTCGCCGACCTCACCGATACTGGCAATTTCACTCAGCATGAGATCGTTCCCGAGGGAGTCAACCATTCGCCCTGGTATCCTGCCGTCAACAACAGCGTTACCCAAAAGGACTACGCCAGCAAAGTGCTCGCTGTGGATCTCAATCACGATGGTCTCGAAGACGTGGTCATCACCAACTCAGAAGAATTGAGCAACAGTTCGGGTGAGGTGAAACCCGAGGGCATCATTGTTTATCTAGCCAGCAGTTTGGGAGGCAATACTTGGACAGAAATCATCCTGCAGAGCGAGAGTCGAAAGCTTCACACGTTAGACGCGGCTGACGTGGACTTGGATGGCGATATCGACCTACTCTCCGGCATTTCCAGAGTGGGGCTGGGCAACGAGCCTGCAGAAGTGTTTGTCTACATGAACGAAGGGGAGGGGACGCAGTGGACTAAATCGTCGATCGACGCCGTGAATATCTATTCGGGGATTTTTCTGGACTACGATAATGATGGCGATGTGGATATCGTGGGACCGGACAACTGGAACAGCGGTCCGTTGAATTTCTTTGAATCTATCGTGGCGAGTCTGCCCCCCGTGTTACCCGGCGATTACAACAAAGACGATACTGTCAATGGGCTCGATTTAGCGGCTTGGGAATCAACTTTTGGGACAAGCGTGACGAGCGACTTTGACGGAGCAGACGGCGACGGCAATCAGTTGATAGATGGCGCCGATTTGCTTGTCTGGATGCGTCAAATGGGCCAGAGTCAAGTGGGGTCTACTGAGTCGGCAAGAGCGATCCCAGAACCTTCGACGGTTGCACTCCTCGGTGGTGCCTTGATGCTCCTTTCTCACCCTAGTCGCCTATTTCGATCAAGTGTGATCGTGTGTCCGTCCCGCCTTACTGCAGTCTCTCTCTGAGGCATCCTGACCTCGCCGCCTTTTTTGAGGCACAGCAGTCGAGAATTCGTACTGCAGCCCATGACGTCGGAGCTTCAGCACTTGCCTCACAGATGTTGCGGATACTACAGTGAATCAAGTCACTCGCCTTCGCCCTCAAAGGAAAAAGCTATGCCCAGCTCTCGTGAAAACCTGATCGCAATGGGAGTCTTGCTCCTCCGTATTTGCTTCGGCTTATTAATGCTCGTGCATGGCTGGCAGAAGTTGATGGGTTTTGCCGAGATGGCGGACACATTTCCTGACCCGCTGGGCATGGGGAACCGGTTGAGTCTGATCGCAGCAATCGGCGCTGAGCTGGGTTGTTCGATTCTGCTGATTCTCGGATTACTTACTCGCTTTGCGGCTGTGCCCTTGGCTTTCACGATGGTAATCGCGCTGTTCGTGATTCATGGCGCCGATCCGTGGCAGAAGAAAGAGCTCGCTGCTGCCTATCTTGCTGTCTATGTGGCGTTGATGTGCACCGGTGGCGGTCGTTTTTCGCTCGACAATCTCATTTGGGGCCAAGGGCGAGAGGTACCTCCATCGGCCAATGGAAATTAGCACACTCTAGTTGCTTGAAGAGCATCTGATTTTCCGTTGTTCACCGAACCCCTCGCCATTGATCTGTGTCGCGTTGGGTAAAGAGTGTAAGGACTCACTGCGATGAATGACGAAAAACTGCGACGGATTGGCTGGAAACCCTTTTTCCAGCAGCAGATCCCGCTTGAGCGGGCGGCGCCGTTTCTCCTCGCGCGCGTGTCAGCACATTTTGGAAGCCAGGTGTTGCTCCACGGAGCAGCCGGTGAGTTCCGCGTACCTATTCAATTGATGGCATCTGCCGGTGATCTCGCGGTCGGGGATTGGCTCGTCCTCGATGCTGCCAATCACCGCGCGATCGAGCGACTCGAGCGTCAAACCCTGCTCTACCGCAAAGCCGCCGGAGACGAAGTCAAGCCGCAACTCATCGCGGCGAATATCGACACGATCTTTCTGGTGAGCTCTTGCAACGAAGATTTCAATCTCTCCCGACTGGAACGCTATCTGGCCTTAGCTCTCCAGTCTGGTGCGATGCCAGTGGTCGTCTTAACCAAGGCCGATCTCTGCGACAACGCCGTCGAACTTCGACGTCAGGCCGAAGAAATTCATGCTGGTCTACTGGTCGAAACCCTGGATGCTCGCCAGCCGGAGCAAGTAGCAGTGTTGCAATCGTGGTGTCGTCCTGGCCAGACGATAGCTTTACTGGGTTCTTCCGGTGTCGGAAAATCAACTTTGGCCAATGCGCTGGGCGCGGCGCACCAAGATACCGGCGAAATCCGCGAACACGACGGCAAAGGACGGCACGTCACAACTGCTCGCTCGCTGCATTTACTTCCGGGCGGAGCAGTGCTCATGGACAATCCCGGAATGCGCGAGCTGCAATTGCCGGCTTGCGAGGAGGGCGTCTCTGACCTGTTCGTCGACGTGCTCGAGATAGCGGAACGATGTCGATTCACCGACTGCAGCCACGAGGGCGACGCAGGTTGTGCCATCTTGGCTGCCATTGAATTGGGAGCACTTGATCAACGTCGCTTCGCGAGTTTCAAAAAACTCCAAGCCGAGCAGCAGCGCAACTCTAGTACTCTCGCAGAACGCCGCGAGCGCGATCGGCAACGGGGGCGAATGTACAAGTCCATTATCGACGAGAAACGAAAGCGACGTCGATGAAATCAAACGCGACCTTCGTTGCTTCCACGAATCCTTCCAGTGGGCCAACGTGATCACCAGTGACAACTTCTGCGTCAATCCCCGTTAGCCAGTTCCTCCAGTTCCCGCCAACGACGTCCGGGCCCTCGCCCTCATTGGCAATATCATCATCGGAACCCTCGAGCCAGAATCGATCGCAACGCTCACATTGATTCTGGAGCCTTGCCCGTGCGTTGCCCTAGAGTCGGTAGCTGCTAGATAGCGATCTCATAACCCTTACGCTGCTCCCGCGCGAGGAAGGTGTTAGCCTGTGGGTCGTCGACGAAGGCCTCTTGCTGAGGATCGTAGGTCAATTTGCGGTCAAGTCGGAGCGCAATGTTTACAGCGTGGCAGATTGAAATAATGCGATGGTGCGACTCGACGTCGGAAGCCGGCATCGCGCGAGTTTTCACGCATTCGAAGAAGTTGTCCATGTGGCTTTCAGGGACTTTCGTACCATAGAGTTTTTCGAGCGCGTCTTCCGGTAGCGGGTTATCCTCAAGGTCTTCAATCGGTTTACCAACCAACTTGCCACGATTGACCAAGAACCGGCCCTTGCTGCCCTCGAACATAATGCCGTTGTCAAAGCCCAGGTCGTCGACAGCAGAATCGCGCACCATCAGCTCCACACCATCTTCAAACGTCACGCGCACCTCGAACTCGGTTGCTGCGTTAAAACGATCGCCTTGAGCTGGATATCCATCAACGAAATTCACAGGATGCACTGAGTTGAGAGGCTCGATAGTCACAAGCCCGATGTCGGCCCCCTGCTTGTCGAGTGCCCAGAGTGCAATATCGACATGATGCGCGCCCCAATCGGTTAGCTTGCCGCCGGAGTATTCGTACCACCAGCGAAAATAGCGGTGCGTACGACTAAACGGAAACCCAGCGCCCCAACCGTCGGTGTCAATTAGGGGCCCTTGTCGATATTCTACTTTGGGCGCTTGGCCGAGCCACATGTCCCAATTCAATTGTTTCGGTACCGGCATTACTGGCAATGCCTCGCACTTGCGCGAACCACCGAAGCAGGTAGTGACTCGCTTCACTTCGCCAATGCGACCATCGCGCACGACTGCCGCCGCCTTGGCAAACCGTTTATCGAACTCGGTGCGCTGCTGCGTACCAACTTGCATCACCCGCCCCGTTTGTTTCATGACCTGAAGTATTTGTTGCCCCTCGCGGATGGTGAGTGTTAGCGGCTTTTCGCAATATACATCCTTACCTGCCTGCATCGCTTCGATGGCGATTTTGGAATGCCAGTGATCGGTCGTGCCAATAATCACCGCATCTACCTCGGGAAGGTCGAGCACTCGTCGATAATCCTCCGCCATACGGATATCGATGGGGCGATTAAATTCGCGATGGCGATCCACTACGACCTGGTAAGCACGCCCCGCCTGCAACAGGTCCACATCGCAAACCGACGCACAAGGCCCATACTGCGTTGCCCCACGACCCAACGACGTATGAAAGCGAATCCCCGTGCCCACAAAGGCCACAACCGGTTGTTCGTTGGGAGATTGTGAGTTCTCGGCTGCCAATGCAGTCGCGGTGGTCCAAGCTGTCAGCCCTGTGCAGTAGGCCATCCCACTACCCAAGGTCGTGAGGGTCGAAGACTTCAAGAAAGTGCGTCGCGTCGGCATGAGTCGCTTCTTCCGAAGGAGACTAGGATATAATGGAGACTAGGATATAGAGGAGCACGCCCGCCAGGATTCGAACCTGGGACCTACGGATTAGAAGTCCGTTGCTCTATCCAGCTGAGCTACGGGCGCCCGCAATCACGAATAGCGTGCAAGTGCATACCATTTGGTATTATTGTCGTCCACGACACCCAAAAGTAAAGGCTAACGAGAATGAAGTATTCTCGTTAGCCTTTGGTGAAGTTCTTCCGCAGGAGACGAAAGCAGCTAATGCGGAGTTAGCCGAAATTGTCGGCCTGGCACATCAGCAAGCGGTTCGAATCAATGCAATTCTAACGCCGACGCACTTTGGCGGCTCAGCAAGCGGTTCGAATCATTGCAATCCTAACGCCGACGCACTTTGGCGGCACCGAACAAGCCCAGCAACAGGAGCATCCCGCTGGTCGGCTCCGGAACATGGTGAGCTGAAAGTGGACCGAATGATGGTGGGCACCACTCGCCGAGCAGAATGCCCAAATCCAGTCCATCCACGGGGTCGAAGCCGCTGAGTTCGCCACCACTTGGTGGCGCGGGGCTATTGAAATTGCCCAGCAGAATTCCCAAGTCAATACCCTCGACGAAGCCATCAACATTCAAGTCCGCCGCCGACACCTCACGCACAACATAGTTGTCAAAGTAAGCCGTTCCCGGTAAACCTTGGGACGGTCCCTCCCCGTCTGCCGCAAAGGCAACTATGTCGGCATCGGTGAAACCTGACACCGCGGGATTGATGAAACCCTGTTCATCGCCTGGAGCAAACACCGCGGTGCCATCAAAGAATATCTGGTAAGTCTCTTCTTGAAAGTCCAGGCGGATTCGATAGTTGTGCCAAGCATCCTCGGTGGCAGAAACTCCCGCTGCTATTAAATCACCTTCGTTCTCGCCTTGGTATAGGACTTCACCCGTCGTCGCGTCGACTCCTAAGGATGCATGGCGATTGAAACCCAGGGTGTCGTCGTAAGTCTCGATGCCGAAAAACGGACCAACAGCGTCCGTTGCGCCCGTCGGAGTCACACGCATATCCCAGTCAATGAACATGTAGCGGTTAGGATTGCTGAAGCTACTGGTCCTCACAGTCCAATAGTCGGCAGAGTTTCCACCTCGAAAAACTTCCAAAGCGTTGGAGCCATCCTTCACAATCGTACTCTGGACCGTCGCGGATCCGGCACTACCACCCGTGGTAACCCAGTCAGTTGAGGTAAGCACTTCGCTTTGGCCGACCAAATCGCCAAGGCTATAATTCTCAAACCCTTCGCTGTCGATGACCGCCGAATTCGCCTGCGCCGATGAAGCCCCAAATGAGATAGTAAATAACGTAGCGAGTAACAACCAAAACGATGGCTTGCACATGGAGCAGAAAGTTGCGTTCATGGGATTTTCCAAAGATTGTGTGAGGCTGAATGTTTGTTGTGTCGGACCAAACGCAAGGGTTGGGATACGTCCCGACTTGAACGATTAGGACAACTATTCGCTGGAGATACTCTTTCCCGGCTATAACTTGGTTAGCATTCTAATGACTCGATCCGGGTTCTGCAATCATCTCAAACCGGAGAAATCGCACGAAACGCCACGATTCATGAATTTACCGCAAGGTGCTTGCAGCAAACAGTTTACGGAGCAACTCAGTCGTTTCCTCGGCGTCTGCCCTGGTAGCCAGGGTAAAAAACTGGGGAATCGGCAGAATCGACTTGATCGTTAAGGTCCACAGATCCGATAAGCTATACCAAGCATGCTCTTGGCTCAGTCTGCCCAGACAAGGTGCTTTGCAACGGTTTCCAAGGGGGGAAACCAGCGATACTCGCGACGAATAGATCCGAGCGGACGATCGCTGCGGTCTGATCGAGGCCACTTAGCTAGCAGCAAATGTTCCCCCATGAATCCAGCATCACCGCTCCAATTTCAAGTGCCCTCGTCTTGCATGACCTCACGCGGTCATGGTCGACGTAGAACACGATTGGCACCGAGTAACAAACAGTGCAGTGCAGCTTTGCTCTGCCTGTTCGTAGGTACGTTGCTGTCGGGTTGCACGGTTTGGCAGAACGCTCGCCGGACGATTCTTGATGAGCCGTCTCAATACTCCTGGATGTGCGATCGTAAGCGAAGCGTAGAAGTTTACCAGGAGTGGGCCGATCAAGCATGGCGCGAGCAGTGCGCTTCTCATCCCCGACGACGCTACTCCTCGGCTTACGTTGGAGGATTCAAGGATGGCTTCGTAGACTACGTTTTTGCCGGGGGCTCTGGCGAGCCGCCTGCGGTGCCACCACGTCAGTTTTGGAACGTCGAAGAACGCAATCCGCGGGGCCACACTCAGGCTGATCAGTGGTTCGCTGGTTTTCGATTAGGAGCGCAAGTTGCGCACAACGAGGGATATCGAGAGCAGACCATTGTCCCTGCTTCCGTGTTTAACTTGGGCCCAGAACGCGACAGTTGGGAGGACGCTTGGCACGAGCATTCGCGCTCTTCCGAACCTTTCACGGCACCACGCCTCGACGCACCGCATTTGCCGGAGGCTGTGCCCCCTGGTCGCCCCATCCCTGAGGAGACGTCTGACTTCAGTGAGCCCACATTCCCTCAAAATGGCACTCCGAACGCAGCAGACATTCCAAGGGAATCCCCTAACAAGGCTGATTCACCAGAGGCAATGCCAGTACCGGCACGTGGCCCCTTTGGAGAAGAAACTCCGCCCCCTCCCGAGCCAAGA
This sequence comes from Bythopirellula sp., assembly GCA_965230685.1. Lineage (GTDB taxonomy): Bacteria > Planctomycetota > Planctomycetia > Pirellulales > Lacipirellulaceae > Bythopirellula. The sequence goes on along the minus strand of CBDDLO010000002.1, from coordinate 3,231,826 downwards.
ATAAGAAATCGCGAGACTCCTCCCGTCGAGCCAGGCATTGATTCCATTTTCGACTCTGCGGAAGACGAGCGTGGACTCGAACAGCACACGATCCTGACTCAGTCGCATATTGAAGATACCCAGCAGGACTCTGTCGAGCGAACAGCGCGGATTGCCTTTGCCACCGCAATTCGAGGTGGCAGAAAGCCCCATGCTGCAAATGCCAAGCTATCAAAGCCGGTACACCACTGGAACGTTCACTACGAAGGTGACCCTTCCCTTCAAGAAGTGAGGAAGCGTCCCCAAACCAGTCCAGCACAGAATCGCGACATGGTTCCCCTCACACCTGTTTCATCTTCACGCCCCGCAGAGATTCCCAAATCGCGGGACCGAGCTGAAGAAATGTTTCGCCAGTTATCGCGATAAGCGAGGCCCCCTCGCAATGCAGTCGGAGCTAAGAGATGAGACAACTTGATAAGTATACTATTGCAAGCATGCTCTGCCTTGCTGCGGCTATCGCGATGAGTGGATGTGCTTCGCTCACGAATCCTGCTGCCAACGGCATTCCGGTGAGAATACTCCCCGAGGAGTTGCTGGCAGAGTCCAAGGAAGACTTTGAACCCTTGCCGCTCACGCTGCTGCGACAATCGCCTCCTGACCAGTACTTGCTCGAACCGGGCGATACGCTGGGCATCTACATCGAGGGCATTCTAGGGAACGAGGAAACACCGCCGCCAGTGAACATTCCGGATTCGACCGAGGAACCACCCTCGATCGGGTACCCTTTCCCTATTCGTCAGGACGGCACGATTTCGCTGCCCTACGTGGGCAAGCTAAAAATTGCGAAACCGGCGTTAAGCGAGAATATCACTGTCGAAGAGGCAGAAGAGAAAGTCGTTGACGCTTACCGCAAAAAAGACATTCTCCGCGTCGAGGACAAACGAATCTTGGTCTCCTTGTTGCGGCCCCGGTATGTGCGTGTACTCGTGATGCGGGAAGACTCGAGCCAGCCATCGGTGTCGCTCCAAAGCACGTCCCTGGTAGGATTGGGATCGTCAAGCGCATCGATCGGCGGCGGTCGCAACTCAGTGGGTCAGATCTTGGAACTGCCCGCTCATCAGAACGACGTTCTCAACGCGCTCGCTCGCACAGGCGGAGTGCCCGGTCTCGACTCGACGCAGGAAATCATCATTCAACGCGGCTACTGGGATGCGTATCTGGATCCCCACGCTGCTCAGTGCTTGAGCCCTACCGAGGCAGATCTCCTGGGAACGACCGAGGGGAGACGCATCACGCGGATCCCTACCCAGCTGCGCGCTGGCGAGCCGATTCCCTTTGGGCCCAAGGATGTCGTTCTCAACACGGGGGATATTATTGTGGTGCGTGGTCGCGAGCCGGAACTGTACTACACGGGCGGACTCATCCCTTCGAGCGAAAATGCCCTGCCAGTAAACTACGATCTCACGGTCGTTGAAGCCGTGTTACGCTCCCGTGGCCCCTTCCTCAATGGAGGTGTCAACACGAGCAATCTCAACGGGTCCGTGCTGGGTGCGGGTGTCGGCAACCCTTCGCCCAGTCAAGTGAGTGTTCTGCGAAAGACGCCCATGGGTGGCCAAGTCAACATTCGCGTCGATCTGAACGAAGCCATCCGCGATCCGCGGCAGAACCTGCTAGTCCAGGCCGAGGACGTGTTGATCCTGCAGGAAGCACCCAACGAAGCAGTCACGCGATACGTGACTCAGGCCATCCAGTTCAATATCTTTACTCGCCTGATCAGTCGCAAACACGCGCAAGCCTCAGCCTCGCTCGTAGTGCCGTAGACTCGACGACTCGACAGTGGAAACAGTCGGGTAGGAGGGAGTCTCGCGGCTCACGTCCTCCCACGCCACCGTACGTACTCATCGTAGGGAACGATGCACTCAAAAACTACGAGGGGCTCGGCTTATCTTCTCTCGCCTTGTCTCCAGCTGTTGCTGAACGAGTAGTCCGGATCGTATCGACGAAGCGAGAGACCTCCCCGGTTTAATATTGCATCATTCCCTTGGGACCAAGTCTATTCGCGATGGTTCCGAATGAGTATCAGGCGTCCGAGTCCAGTGTCGCGTTACCCGCCATCGCGAGCCTTCTATCCGATTTCTGTTTGTCGAGTCCGAGTTTCGGCATCAGCTCACTTCAGATTCCGCCTCGCGACGGACACCCTGGCCTAGCCTAGCGGTTCCCGCCCATCACGGCCCGCAGAGAATTTGCACAACCTATGCCTGGCAAACAAAAAGCACCACCTGGGAGGACTGAGGCGGTGCCGTTATTGCGATGTGTCTATTTGCAAATCTTAGAATGCAGATGTTAGCTAACCAGATCTAAAACGCTCCGCGTGCTGGCGGGCGATAGGGGCTGCGAACCGGGACAGGATTCCAGGAGAAACTAGGCCCCACGGCAGCAGAACCTGATTGAGACTGCCCACCCGAGATCGATTCAACCACGACGGGCTGCGTTAGGGTCACTGCATCTGCAGCAATGGCTGGCTCTGCAACGAGCGTGTCGGCAACAGTGTTGCCGGCGGAGGACGATGTGCTGTTTGGGTCGAATGGATTATCAAACCGAGTTGACGAAGAAAATGCAGAAAAACGGTCTAAACCTGTCGGCAGTCCAAAGCGGCTCCTGCTGAGCCGGCTTCGCGAGCCTGGATTAAACGGATTGAACGATCTCGCTTGCGTCCTGACGGGCCCAAGCTTACCCGAGGCATTCAGAAACGCTTCCACATCTTCCTGGGCGTTCGCCGTGGAGCCCCAACTCGCCAATCCAAAAACTAGGCCGAAGGCCGCTGCAACTCGTAAGGAAGTTTTGCTCATGATGATCCACTTCGAAGTCGGACGGTGTCTGATAGTGATTACTGCAAACCCAAGCACCCACAGCTGGCTGCGGGATGGAGATCTAACCCCTTGTTGGCGATAGATTACAGTAGATCGTTTCGGCAGTCAACCATTTCTGAAGAATATAGGAAAGTGACAATTCCCCTCGATTTTTTAGCTTCGAAAGCCTCTTTGCAAGGGCCCATGGCCAGCGGCTAAGTTGGTTCTTGTGCCCCCCTCAGCTAGCAGGCCCTCGGCCTGCTGGCCAGCTGAGTTGGACAACCCACCCTTAGCTGGGATCCTCTGAGATCGTCGGTTTGACACTAATTTTCTCGATCAACCGCACCGCCGCTGGGAGCTCCGGGCGCTGACGCAAGCATGCCTTTGCTTCTCGCAGGGCTTGCTCAGGTTCGCCCTGGGCGTACAGGGCGTGGGCTAGTTGGAGCCGCCAACTGACCTGGCCATATTGTCGGCTTAATGCCCGGCGATAGAGCGCAACGGCCGAATCGAAGTTCTCGTCCCGCATTTCTTTCGCAGCCAAGGCAGCCGTTTCGCTTGCTGACGCTTCCCCCGCGGCAATGCGTTCCCGCAATCGATCCAGGGCGCTGGCGCGGAGCGTCTCTGCCAGTTCGGCGTACTTGCTATTTTTGCTAGCACTCTGATCTAAGAGTTCGACCAATTGCTTCATCCTCCCGTAATCCCTTCCCGCAAGCTGCTGTGCCAAGTCGGGCCGCTGCAGAGTATCGAGGTAGAGCTGAGCCACAAACGCAAACTGCCCCGGGCTGAGCGCAACAGCGCGATTCAGGTAGGAGACCGCTTCGTCCAAGCGGCCCTCGCGCACCGCCAACTGCCCGGCAAGCAGGTTCGCCCCCGCAGCGTACGGGGCCAGCCGAGCGCCTTGTTCGATCAACTGCGAACCCTCGGGGTCTCCCAACACGAACAGACGCAGCTCGCCCTCCAAGCCGTGAAGCGGTCCGTAAATCGGGCAAATTTTCCGCAGTTCGGCCAGCTCGTCCGCGATGCGCTCAACAAACGGCAGAGCGGCCGGATCTAAAACGACTTGCCCAGTTTGCGGATCGCGATCGCGACTGAGGGAACGCCACCGCATAAGATTGAGCACATGCCCCGACTTGACATTGGTAGGCTCCGCTGCCGCGGCGAGTTCGGCCGCGCCGAGCAAGTCGGCATAGTTTTGATCAGTCGCTTCCCACTGCTCGCTCTCTATGCGCTGCCCAATCGCGCTGGCCACGTTGGTCCAAGCTTGACCGCGGTACGCTGCCAACGAGCCCCAAGTCGCCCAACCGCAGAGCACCAGCAAGCCTCCCAAGACCACCGACCGAGTGATTCTCTGCTGGATTGAGCTGCTCTCCAGACGAGAATTTCGGCCTGTCTTACGAGCTTCGTGCTGCGCGATCGAGACGATCAGCCCACTTGTCAGCGCAGTCAGTGCAAAGATGCCCGGCAAATGCTGACCAAAGTCGCTGAGGCTGTGCCAGGCTACGGCAAGCAGTCCCAAGCATAAGCCGAAAGCTGCGGTGGAAAGGGAGCTACGCCCGCTGAGCATGAGCTTCCCCGCGATCCCGAAAATGCTAACCACAAACGCCAGCACCGCGCCGGCCCCCAGCAGACCGAACTCCTCCAACAGTTGTGCCCAATCATTGTCGGCGTGCTCTGCGATGCTGGTCATCGTCGCCTGATCGTATTGGGGGAACAAATATTCGTGCGTTCCGAGACCGGCCCCCAGTAGCGGAAAATCCCTCCAAGCCCGCAGCGTGCCGGCGGTCATTCCCAGTCGCGCGTCCATCGACTGGCCATCTTCGAGTACTGCAAAGCGTTCGTAGACCGCGTCGAAATTCGTCAGAAACAACACGACCACCACGCCCCACGGCACGAGCCCGATCAACCACCCGCGCATGCTGAGCACGCCGCGTCGATAGAGCAGCAGCCCCACAATGCCCGACGCGACCAGCAGAGAGAGGACTCCGTTGCGACTCATCGAGGTGAAGACCGCGACTGCGCAGAGCACGATTCCGGTGATCGGGCGCAAGTAGCGTTCTCCGCGCAGGTCGGCCCAGCGGCTCGCGCCGCCCCGATCCCGCCGACTGTCTTCGCGGACCCGGATCAGCAGCAGGGCCACACCCGCACCGAGCGCAAGGTTGACGAATTGGGAGAAATGGCTGTGGTTGACGAAGCTGCCCGAGGTGATGACGCTCCCCCGGTCAGCCATCATCCAATGGATCTTGGTCGAGAGCGTGAGGATCTGCAGCAGCGCAATGCCTGCCTCCGCGCAGCCGATGAGGAACACACCCAGCAGCACTCGTTTGATTTGCTCCGCCGTGCGGAACACACTCGTTGCGGTCACGAACAGGACGATAAAGACCAGCGCCATCCGCAAATCGTGCGAGGTCTCATACGTGTAAAGCGACAGCGTAGTCGTCTCTCCGCTCGCGGGAGCCAACTCGCCCAGCAGTTCCTGGCGCAGAGAGACGCTCTGGGGCGAAAGGGTCTGCAGCAACCCCGTCGACACCGGAACAAGTTGCGCGAAGATCAACGCCACAATGGCAACTAGAGGCCAGTAGCACCTTCGCATGGGCAGTTGAAAAGAAGCATCGAGCCAGACCCGCAGCAACAGGCTACTTGCCAGGAGAGTGGCGAATCCGACCACGATGGCTTCGCTCCAGGGCTCGACGACTCCCAAGCTGAACAGCGAAAACACCAACATCCCGATCACTGCGAATAAATAAAACCAATCCCAACGGCTGCCGTAGGTTTGCCATTGCATTACTACCGCGGGGACTTGCTTGGGCATATTCGATTACCGATAGTGCTCACAAGATGGCGAACTGCGCTAACGAGCCAACATTCGGCTGGCGATTACCTCGGCTGCTTAGGTGAGGGTCGAATAGGATTCGACCCGCAAAATCGTAGTGCGCAGAAAACCGAGTGATGAGGGTTGCGTCGTTCATACGTGAAACTCGACAAGCGGGACGAGAACGAAATGCTACCAGTATACTCACGCATGGTGCCTAATGCTTCGCGGGGAACTTCGCACGAGCCGGAGACAGCAACTTAAGCATCCGGCAGGTCGCCGCTCGGGACGGGGGTAGCCAGGGCGCGGCTCTTCTTGCGGCGGCCATTCTCCAGCGGCGGCTCCTCTTCGCCGTAGGCGATGTCGCCATAGTTGCCGGAGCTGTAACCGTAGTTGCCATAGCCGTAACCATAACCCGAAGCGTAGCTGGCTTGCTTCCGCGCGGGCACAGCGTTGACCACGATCCCTAACCGTTGGGCGCGGACCCGCCACAGTTCGTCACGCGCCGCAAGACTGAGGCGGCGCGTAGATCGGTCCGCACGCAGCACCAAAACGGTCGCGTCGGTCTGGGCGGCAATCACTCGCGCGTCAGCGACTGGCATCACGGGCGGCGCGTCGATGATCACCTTGTCGTATATTTCCTGCAATTGCTCCAGAAGTTCGCCGAAGTAGCCGTTGTTCAATAGCTCCACGGGGTTCGACGGCCGCGAACCACACGGCATAATGTCCAAGGTCTCGACCTCGGTATGCTGGATGCACTCCTCGACCGGGCGGCGTTCCCCCAGCGCCGACGAAAGCCCGAGCTCCGTGGTCGCCTTGAAGATCTCGTGCTGCTTTGGCTTGCGCATGTCCGCGTCAATTAACAGAACCCGCTGGTCGGCTTGGGCCATGACAATGGCCAGGTTGCTCGCCACGGTACTCTTGCCATCACCCGGCGACGGGGAAGTGACAGCAATGACCTTGGCTTCGTCGCGGGTAAGCCCGAAGTGGATCGCCGTGCGCAAGGTGCGAAACGACTCCGCAGCCACAGAGCGCGGTTTGGAGAGGACCACGCGACCCGTTTGGTGACGATCGTCTTTGCCGGCGGAGAGTGGCAAAGCCCCGAGCACCGGCAACTGCATCGTCGTGGCGATCTCGTCGATCGACTTGAGTCGGTGATCCATCAGATCTCTGAGCCAAGCCAGGCCGAATCCCAACAACCCGCCCAGCAGCGAGCCAATGCCTAAGAATCGCGCGCGGTTGGGATACGTCGGCTTGGACGCGGCCTGGGCAAATTCCATGACGCTCACGTTCATCGCGCCCGCGTCTTCAGTCAAGTTCAGCTCTTTGATCCGCTCGTCCAGAACTACGACCGTCCGCTCGGTCCGAGCCAGGTTCGATAGCAATGTCTCCAATTTCGCCGCCTGCGAATTGACTTGCATGGCCAATTGGTACTGCTTGTCGTAGCTACGCTGCAGTTCTTCGCGCTTTTGCTTGAGCAGCTGGTACTCCTGAGAGACTGTTTCGACGTACGCCGTGACGATCGTGTCTTTTCGCTCCTGGACAGCCGCTTCCTGCTCGGCGAGTCGCGCTTCCAAATCGGCCTTAGACTGCAGCACCAATCTCACCCGCGTGTGTCCGTCGCCCCAAGTGGCCCGCAGCGAATTGAGCTGCAACTCGACGTCCTGAAGTTGCTTCTCCAAGTCGGCCTGCTGCCGGTTCTCCATGCCGATGTCTTGTGCAACACTGTTTTGATTGCTAGCAAGTTCCAACAGAAAAGGCCGCGAACTGGGCGTTTCAAGCATCTGTTGCGTGCGATGGTGGCGCGTCTTTGCGTCGAGAAGTTGCAACTCCACGCGATCGAGTTCCGACGCCAGAGCTGCGAACCGCTTCGTAATAACGTTCTCTTCGCCCAACTGCACCGCTAAAGCGGCATTTTGTTTACGAAACTCGTCCAATTCCTTTTGTTGCCGTTTTAGCTCGCCATCGACGCGATCTTTTTCTCCACGGAGAATTTTGAGCACTTCCACCGTGTCGGTGCGGCGATTCTCGGCATACTTCGCGATGTAGGCATTGACGACCGAGTTGACGATTTGTGCCGCATCCTCCGCGCTGGGCAATTCGATCAAGACATTGATAATGTCGTCGTTCTTTCCCACCTGCACTTCGAGTTCCTCACGCAACAAACCGATCGGGTTGTCCGCGGTGCGAAAGGTCGTGAGCTGCGAGTTCTCCGGCGCCTCGACGGCCAGCTTGAGCACCGAAGTCGAGCGGATCAGCTCTGCTTGCGTGTAGAGATAGCTCGACGAACCGCCGATTTGCATGTCAGTGTTGAGGATGCGCGGCATGTTGCGCTCGACGTAGATGCGTGACATGCTCGTGTAGCGGGGCACCACGCGTTGCAAATACAACCACGCCCCCCCCACTCCCAATAGCACCGTCAGTAGAATTAGCCAACGCGCCTGCCACGCCAGGGCGAGCAAGTTGGTCTGCAGCGAATCCTCTTGCCCCTCGAGACCAGCAGACCGGCCATCTTGCTCGACGGGGAGCGCTGCGTCGTATTCAATCAGCGAGGACATCAACTAGGGTTTCCCAGGGTGCGAATGCAGGGGAGTCAAATCAAGGAAGCGGAATCTGTTCAAGGCGGTTGGCGCAAATGCCCCGATCAAGTCGGAGGCCATCCCACGACTGCTAATATCGCCACGCGACGTCGCCCTCAATTTTTCTCCGCCGAGGAGACTCCCATTCTATCTGGTTGCCAGACCAAAGTCTTGGTCTTAGCCTACAATCGGAGTGAAAAAATCGGACCTGCTGGCACCGCAGTCTCAAATTCTGCCGCTCAGATAAACCGTACCAGTTCGCCCGGACAGGCGAGCCTCAGCAGCTCCGACCAGCAATAATACGCCGTCCACGCCGCTGCGGTGGCTTGCAAGGCCCGTACCCACGATTACACTGGGTTCAGCGCGGAGCAGGGATTCTCCGCCCTCTTAGGAATTGATTGGGCCCTACTCGATCCCAGGCGTTCCAAGCAATGGGAATGACTCTCGCGACTTGTTCAGCCACAGTGAAAATGCAGGAACTTTTCACCAGGCGGCCAATAAAAGAGGCAAAGGACCCCAGGGGCACTTTTTTCCAGGTGCACCCACGTGGACGGAGTCCAGGTGGAGAGAAGTAGGTAAGTCGTAAGTGGGCGACTCGCTGCTCGCGAGGTTCAAGCAACATACAACTTACGACTTTGCACTTACGCCTTACGACTTAAAACAATGCTTCGCCTGCAAGACAATCCGCCGATGACTTTGCCTTCGCTGGCTACGCTCGACGATGCGCCAGGCAATTGGACAGCCATCTATTGCAAGCCTCGGCAGGAGAAGGCGTTGGCTTGGGATTTGTGTCGTAAGGAAGTGCCTTATTTTTTGCCGATGCTGGAGCGGGAGACCTCCTCCGGCGGGCGCCGGCGTCGCAATCTGTATCCCCTGTTCAAGTCCTACGTGTTTTTCGCAGGCGATGATCCCCAGCGGCTCAGCGTGTTCAAAACGAATCGCTTGGTACGACTGGTAGAAATCGATCAGGCACTGCAACCCAGCTTCCGCCGCGAAATCAGTTCGCTGCAACTCACACTCACCGCCACGCCCGAAGATCTGCAGCTCTACCCGCAACTCGTCGTCGGCAAACGGGTGCTCGTCACCGGCGGCCCCATGAAAGGGGCCGAGGGCACGATCCTCAGCGCTGACGACATGACGAAACTCTGGATCGGCGTCACCATGATGGGCACCGGCGTAACCGTCGAAGTCCACGCCGACATGGTCGAACCCCTGCCCAGCAGCGAGTCCAACACAAAAACCACACACACCCCTGGCAGACAAATCAAAAGTAAGCATGGCAAAATTGAACTCCCCGTCGGGGGTGGAAGGCACGTGGATGCGAAATAAGGCCGGAGGCCTAGCGAAACGAATGTCAGAAACTAGAAACCAGTGGCCAGATACCAGATACCCGTCGCCAGAATCCTTTTTTCTAGCCACTAGCCACTAGCAACTGGTTTCTAGCAACTAAAACAATTCCTAACTCATCACCCCGCCTCCAAAAAAACCCCGATACCCGCACCCGACACCCTATTTCTTATTCTAGAATGACCACTCCCTTCATAGGACGAACAAGATGAAGCAACTCTTGATTCAGGCACGGATTCCGCTCCTGGTGTTTGGGCATGCGCTGGTATTTGTGGTCGTCTACTGGTTAGCCTTCTTGCTGCGCTTCGAGTTTGCTGTCGCGCCCAACTATCGAGCGCTCCTGATAACCACGCTCCCGATCATCGTCGCGACCAAGCTCGCTTGCTTCTACTTCGTCGGCCACTTCCACGGCTGGTGGCGGTATGTCACCTTCGCAGACCTGGTAACCCTGTTCCGCGCTGCAACCATCGCCACAGGTCTGTTCGTCGCCCTCGACTACTTTGTCTTTCCCGCGCAGATCCCCCGCTCGGTCATCGTGCTCGATTGGGTGCTGACGATTCTCGCCATCGGCGCGCTGCGTTCGGTCTGCCGCATCGCGCTGGAGAAATCGCTCCGACATAACAACTGCGTCCCCCTGCGACGGGCCCTGATCGTCGGCGACAATTTCGAGTGTTCGCGGCTGAATCACCTGATCGGCTCCCGACCCGAGTGGGGCTACGAACTGGTCGGGCATCTCGCTTTGCACGGCAAACCGGTCAAGCGCCGCTTCGAATCGAACTGCATCGTCGGCACCCTCAGCGAAATCACTGAAGTCGCCGAGCGACATGAAGCCACCGACGTGCTCCTACTAGCCGGACTCTTGCCGGGACCCGCCCTGCGCCAGCTGATGGACGACTGCACCGCAGCCGATCTGCATCTAAAAATCATTCCCGATCTGAAAGACCAACTCGATCGCGGGCAAAAAATCCCCATGCGAGACATCGAGATCACCGACCTCCTGCGCCGCGACGCCGTCGAGCTCGACACCTCGTCGATTGCAGAACTGATCCAGGGCAAGACGGTCTTGGTCACCGGCGCCGGCGGCAGCATCGGCTCGGAGCTGTGCCGCCAAATCATGAAGTTCCACCCACACGCGCTGGTGCTGCTGGGCCGCGGCGAGAACCGCATCCACGCCATCGATCTCGAACTCCGCGCGCTCAACTCCGACACGATCATCAGCGCCCGCATCGCCAACGTGACCGACGAACCCCGCCTGCGGTCGGTTTTCGAGGACCATCGCCCCGACATTGTCTTCCACGCTGCCGCCCACAAGCACGTGCCGCTGATGGAAGAAAACGTCGCCGAAGCGATTCAAAACAACGTGCAGGGCACCAAGATCATCGCCGACATGGCGCACGAGTTCGACGTGGGCACGTTCGTCTTCATCTCGACCGACAAGGCCGTGAATCCCACCAGCGTGATGGGCTGCACCAAGCAGTTGGGCGAGCGCTACGTGATGGCCCTCGCCGCCGAAACCGAGACCCGCTTTATGGTCACCCGCTTCGGCAACGTGCTCGCCTCCAACGGCAGCGTGGTGCCGCTGTTCAAACAGCAGATCGAAAACGGCGGCCCGATCACGGTGACCGACGAGCGGATGACAAGATTTTTTATGACGATCCCCGAAGCGAGCCAGCTAGTCCTCCAGGCGGCCGCCATCGGCGAGGACGGCCAGATCGTGGTGCTCGACATGGGCGAACAAATCAAAGTGATCGACATGGCCCGCGACCTGATCCGCCTGGCGGGCCTGCCAGAACACGCCATCGACATCGAAATCACCGGCATCCGCCCGGGAGAGAAGCTCTACGAAGAGCTGTTCGGCGGAGGCGAAACGTCGCTGCCCCTCACGCACCCCAAGCTCCGCGCCGCCCGCTACCAGCGCCACACCCTGGCCGATGTCGAACAAGCCCTGCAGCCCCTCGCCGACCTCGCCGAAGCCCCCAACGACGTCCTCCGCGAAGCGATTCTGGAATTGGCCGAGAATTTCCAGCCGAGTTTCGAGGGGCGAGAGGTGAGGGGTGAGAAGCTGGGGGCGAGGAGTTAGGAAACGGGAAACCAGAAACCAGAAACCAGAAACCAGAAACCAGAAACCAGAAACCAGAAACCAGAAGCCAGAAACCAGAAGCCAGAAACCAGAAACCAGAAGCCAGAAACCAGAAACCAGAAACCAGAAACCAGAAGCCAGAAGCCAGAAACCAGAAACCCAAAACCTCTAGCTTCTAGCCACTCCCCCATGTCTTCCGCCGCCCACTACCAGCCGCACTACACGCTTACCGACTACGAAGGTTGGGAAGGCGATTGGGAATTGTGGCAAGGGACCCCGGTGGCCATGAGCCCGTCGGCCAACTTTCGACATCAGAAAGTGGCCCTGGAGATTGTTTCCTCTTTGCGAGATGCGCTGAAGCAAACAGGCTGTACAGACTGCCGGGTCGTCTATGAACTCGACTGGCGCATTGCCACCGACACCGTCGTCCGCCCCGACATCTCGCTCGTTTGCGGTGAAGTAACCACTCAATTCCTGGAGTCGGCTCCCCAGCTGATCGTCGAAGTCCTCAGCCCCAGCACCGCCGACAAAGATCGCACCGCAAAACGCGCCCTCTACGAACAGGAGCGGGTCGAGTACTACCTGATCGCGGACCCCGACACACAGACACTCGAAGCGTGGCAGCTGACATCCGGCACCTACAGCAAACTCGAACTCAGCGGCAAAGCAAGCTTCGAACTGTCGGCCAGTTGCACCATCCAACCAGAGCTTAGCAACATCTTCAAGTGAGCAACCGCGATACCGAGATTGCAGTGGGCAGTAACCCGAGACCGTCTCAAAAGCATCTAGCTACGAGCAACCCAAAACAGAAGTCCCTCGCGTCCTTGGAAAGAGGTTAGGTGAAAAGTGGAAGTCCCTGTCACCAACCTCGCTGAACGAAAGTGAGCGCATCGCCAAAGCAGAAACCAAACCGCCTTCGCTGACTGAGCAGACCGTCACCGGGCTCGGGTGGCAGTTCTTGGGCAGCGGCATTCGCTTTGTCGCCCAGTTCGGCATCGGCATTGCGCTGGCCCGACTCCTGCCGCCGGAGGACTTCGGCATCGTCGGCATGGCGTACATCGTGACGGGGTTTGCCGGCGTGGTGTCGCAGCTCGGCCTCGGCCCCGCGCTGATCCAACGCGAGGAGATCACCGAGCGGCACATCCGTGTCTGCTTCACCCTGTCGACGCTGATGGGCGTGCTGATCGCCGCCCTCTGCTACGCCGTTGCTAACCCCGTGGCCGACTTCTTCCATGAATCGCGCGTCGCGCCGGTGCTTCGCGTGCTGGCGTGGACGTTCCTATTTACCGGGTTCGGGATCACGTCGGAGGCGTTGTTGCGCAGGGAGATGCGTTTCAAAACGACCGTCCGTATAGAATTAGTTTCCAGCATCCTCGGCTACGGCCTGGTTGCGGTCACGCTGGCCGTACTGGGCTACGGCTACTGGGCACTCGTCTTCGGAACGCTTTGCCAAACGGCCATCTCCGCCATTCTCAGCAATCTCGCCGCGCGACACTCGATTTCGCTGCTGATAGCAAATCAAGAAGTGCGGGACTTGTTTTCCTTTAGCGCGGGGATGTCGTTAACATCGATCGCCAACTACTTCGCTCGACAGGGCGACTATTTCGTAGTAGGCCGGCTGATGCCCGCGGCGAGCTTGGGGTACTACACACGTGCGTACAACTTAATGCAGTTGCCGCTCACATTCTTCGGACGCGCAGTAGGGAGTGTGGTGTTCCCTGCGGTGTCGAGAGTACAGAATGACCAATTACGGCTGGGTCGAGCTTACTTAACAGCATTTTCCATGTCTTGGGCCATCGCCCTTTCGATGTCAGTTATTATTTGCATTCTCGCTCCAGAATTTGTTGTCTGCCTCTATGGCTCTACTTGGGAACCTGCAGCTCCGCTTCTATCAATACTTTCGATGTTTGGGTGTTTCCGAATGACACTAAACACCACCGGCGAGATCGTCCGAGCTTGTGGCTTTCCCTTACGATTGTTCGCTTGTCAGATCATATACGGAGTATTGGTTGTCGCAGGTAGTTGGTTTGCTGCCGGCCAAGCAGGCTTGCCTGGGGTAGCCTGGGCCGTTGGTGTAGCGATTCTTATTACATGGGTCACCACTACTTATTTCGCGAATCTAGCAACGAACGTTAGTTTCCGAGATGTTGTCAGATCAATAATCTCCTCCTCACTGCCAGCGCTCACCACAGGCACAATCTTGTGGGCTGTCGTGTCATCGATGCGGCGCCATCGTCTTCCGCTAGAATACATTCTTATGACAGGTTTGGGGTTCGCAATTCCGATATCATTCTGGCTACTATTTCGAATGGCTCGGAGACAAGATCACCCAGGAATCAATCGTGTGTTAAACCGCGTACTTCAACGCTTCAACGACAATTGCAACTTTGTCGCGAAATCTCTAAGGACGGCACTAAGAGATTAATGGGGTAGTGGCTGACAGCACATTTGACCATTTGCTTGTAATTCAAAGTTGATCCCCCGATGAAACTAAATACCTTCGTGAGCAATTCAGCTACAGCCTTATTGAAACTGTTGGGCATCACCGCAGTATGTCGAAATGTCGGCAACAATTCGCTTAATATTCCACTGAACGGCCATCCGTTCCGTAAACTATTTTTTGACAAAAACTATTGGAGAAATCACGCAGAGGCAGTGTTTCTCGAACGTCTTCTTGAGCACGTTAACGAAGGCGACTGCGTTTTCGACATCGGCGCCTTTCGAGGTCATTACACGCTTACTGCGGCATTGCAAGTTGGACCTCTTGGCCGTGTATTTGCTTTTGAACCGAATCCTGCAAGTTTCCGCACCTTGCAAGCAACCTTGCAGGCCAATCCCGGCAAACTTGAGAATATTGAAATAATTTGTAAAGCAGTGTCTGACGAGAAAGGTGAGGTTCTGTTTTCAGCAAATCACGCTGGATCACACATTGGTGGTGAGGACGGATCCAGATGCAACCTGAAAGTGCAGCAGACAACGGTAGACCATATCGCAGAAGAATTGCACGCCGCTCCATCAGTTCTTAAGCTCGACGTCGAGGGATTTGAAATGAAGGTCTTAGCCGGTGCAAAAGCGACACTGAGCAGTTGCCGCGCGATCGCAGTTGAGATTCACCCTAAGAAAATGATGCAAGCATCTGGCGACACGCCGGAAGAACTTATCGATTTCATCGAGAAATACGGTTTCATATTAGAATTCGAGTACAAGCAAGAGAAGCACAAGAGCGATGTAAGCCGTCCGTACAACGTTCTATTTGTGAAACCAAGTCAAGTCCGGACAGTCTAGAGCACATTTAGCGATACGCAAAATTGCAAAGAAATGCCTGCAGAAAAGTGGTAGCGACGCGTTCGCTTTTTTGATTGTCAATTCCGAATTTCTTCATTGTAGGTGCCCCGAAATGTGGGACAAGTGCGCTTTACACCTATCTGCGTCAACATCCACAAGTGTTCATGCCGACCAAAAAGGAGCCGAAGCATTTCGCTACGGACCTTGATTCGGGAAGCGAGCGGGACGGTGAAGTCTTTGTTCGCGATCGCGCTGAATACCTTCAGTTGTTCGCCGACAGCGGTAACGCTTCGGCAGTTGGGGAGGCCACGGCCCTTTATCTTTTCTCACGCGACGCGGCGCGCAACATTCGTCAGTTCAACCCACAGGCGAAGATCATCGTGATGCTTCGCAATCCGGTGGAAGTTATGCATGCGTTTCACGGTGAGCGGTTCTACAACGGCAACGAAGACATCGAGGACTTTGCGGAGGCCCTTGCTGCCGAGCCAGATCGGCTAGCTGGACGGCGATTACCGCTTCATGGTGCTATTTCAGCCGCACTTCAATACAAGAAGATCGCACACTTTCATGAACAACTCTTGCGGTATTTCAGCATATTCGCGTCGCAGCAGATTCATATCATTCTTTTCGAAGAACTTAAGCGCGATGTAGAATCTGTCTATCGATCGGTTTTGGGATTTCTTGGAGTGAGGCCCGATTTCCTTCCCAAATTTCCGGTTGTAAATCAAAGCAAACAATCTCGAAATCAATCGCTCGGTCGGCTGTTTCGTAATCCGCCAATGTTTGCTCGTGCGGCATACCGATCGCTTCTGCCGCATACGCTTAGAAACGTCGTTTCCCGCCAGTTAATCACATTGAATACTAAGCGAGGCGCTCGGCAAGCTATGCCAACTCCGCTGAGGATGGAACTTGAAAACGAGTTTAGTCAAGAAGTTCGGCTGCTCGGCGAACTCATCGGTCGAGACCTCAGTGATTGGAACGCCAACAATACTCCTGTTGCCTCCAAATCATCTTGATTAGATGATTACTGCAGACAGCCTCCTTGCTCAGTCACCCGCTCAAGCGTGGTGGCGAACTCGCAGCCGAGATCGGCTCGCGGTCCTGGCTTATCACGGCGTCGACGATCCGCAGCAATTTGAAGTCCAGATGCAATGGTTGGCCGCAGAGTTAACGCCGATTGCCCTGGAAGATCTGCTCGTTGCAACTGAGACCGACGAGCCGCTACCAACCAATGCTGTTCTCATCACTTTTGACGACGGGGAGCGTAGCTTACTTGAAGACGGTGTGCCGGTGCTCAAAAAATTGGGAATTCCGGCCGTTGCATTTGTCGTCGGCGGCCTTCTCGATACCGACCAACCCTTTTGGTGGGATGAAGTTGGCGCGCTCATCGGTTTGGGTGGCAAGTGTGAGATTCTCGAGGCTGGAGCGTCTGCTGAGAATGTCGTCCGATTGCTCAAACAGGTACCCAATGAACAACGACTCAATGCGATCGAACAATTACGTTACTCGGCGAGCGACGCTGCTCCGCAAAGGGCACAACTCCTCAGCGAAGAGCTCCCGCTCTTGGAGGAGGCGGGAATTGCGATCGGAAATCATACGCTTACCCATCCCTGCCTCGACCAGTGTATGGGCGAAACGATCCGTGCGGAAATGGAGTCCTCTCAGCAGATCCTGACAGAAATCTTGGGCCGTCCGCCAGTCGCAATTGCCTATCCCAATGGCAATCATAATGAAGCGGTCTTAAACGCGGCAGCAAAAAATGGTTTTCAACTAGGATTCGCCTTCGATCACCGCCTTAACCGTCTGCCGTTAGGTAATCCGCTGCGAATATCACGACTGCGCGTAAACTCGGACACCCCCATGGATCGCTTCAAGATCATCCTAAGCGGTCTGCACCCAATGTTGCATCGGTTGCGAGGGCTAAGCTAGTGGCCTCGCTTAATCCTCGAGAGAAACGTACGACCTGGCGTCGACGCTTCTCTATATTTTCACCACGACGTAGGCGTTGGGAACGTTTCCTCAAAAGCTTTACGCTCGATCCTGCCGATTTGGAGAGGCCGCTTCAAGAACCGGGCGAGCGTGATGTAATCATCTGCGGTGTGCCACGATCGGGGACGACTCTCTTAGCCGCGGCACTTTTTCAACCACCGCAAGTCGTCAGCGTCATGGAACCATGGGATGGCATGCGACTGGCCCCGGCTGAGTTATTCAGGTCACTGCGAAAGGAAATTGAAGCTACAAGTGCACTATCGCGCGGAAAACTAGATGTCCATGCGCTACATTCAGAGCGAACAGTACGTTGGACGAAGGAGGGATCGCAAGTAGTTCCTCTACCCAAGCTGTCGGTTGATTACGTGCTAGCGATTAAGTGGCCGGCATTCTGGCAGTATTTACCATTGCTACCGAATACGCGTTTCCTGGTGTGCGTACGCAATCCTCTCGAGGTTATTGAGTCTTTCAAGAATCAGAGCGGCCGCCTGAGCGAAGGCTTGAATTACGATATCGCATTCAACCAAGAAATGAACAGGACGCTCCTTGCTGCAACTAACGATCCTGCGGAACGACGCATTTTACTCTATGAGTACATCAGCGAGCGAATTCTACCCTTCTCAGAAGCTCCAAATGTGCTTGTTGTGCACTACGAAAGGTGGGCGAAAGACCTCGATGGTCTTCTCGAAGACATCTCGAACTTTCTAGAGTGTGACCTAACGAGCGTACCTGTCCAAATTCATCAACCTGCAAGTGTGAATCCTCTGACAGCAGAAGGACCGAATTACGTCGGCAGGATTGCGCCACTGGCACGCAAGTTCGGCTATGAGTTAGACAACGCTTCACAACAAGTGTGAAAGTTTTATACTTGATTAATGGACTAGGGACAGGTGGTGCCGAACGATCGTTAGCAGAAATGCTCCCCGGCTTTACGAAACTGAAGACTGAAGTGACGGTAGGGTGTCTCTACAGAAAACAGGAAGGGGTTGCGAATCGAGTTGCTCGTGATGGCTACGATGTGCATTACGTTGACGGTAATAGCCACCGCGATCGCATAGGAAAGGTGCGCGAACTTCTGAAACGTGGCAACTACCAATTGCTGCATACGACAATCTTTGAAGCAAATGTAATTGGCCGAATTGCTTCGATTGGAACTCCGACTCCGGTGCTTACTAGTCTTGTAAACACTTCCTATTCCTCGTCGCGTTATACTGATCCGAATATCCGCCCTTGGAAACTGAAGTTCGCTCAAATGGTGGATGGCTGGTCAGCACGTAAACTAACGGATCGATTCCACGCCATTACGGAAGCTGTAAAACAATCTGCTGTACACGATTTAGGAATTAGCAGTGAGAAGATTACGGTCGTACCACGCGGTCGCGATGCTGCACGTTTGGGTGCCCCATCACTTGAGCGTCGACTTGAATCCCGGAGAAGACTGGGGCTAGCATCCGAAGCGGAGGTGCTAATCAACGTAGGGAGGCAAGAATTTCAAAAAGGACAGGCCGTACTGCTCTCGGCATTTGAGCAAGTTGCTATGGAGCGGCCGAATTCCGTCCTGTTGATTGCAGGACGCACCGGGCATGCTTCAGCTGAGCTAACGAGAATTGTCAGCGAGTCCCCTCGATTGCAAGAGCAAGTGCGTTTTCTTGGTCACTGTGATGATGTTCCTGATCTACTCGCGGCTGCCGACCTCTTTGTATTTCCATCACATTACGAGGGGCTCGGGGGTGCGGTACTCGAAGCCATGGGCTTAGGCCTACCAATTGTTGCGTCCGACCTCCCAGCAATCCGCGAGATAGTAGAACTGGGAGAGAATGCTGTACTTGTAGAGCCTGGCAATTCAAGCAAATTGGCGAGTTGTATTAGCCAGCTTCTGAATGACAAAGTGCGGCGAGATAAGTATGGTCGTCGGAGCCGGGAGATATTTCTTAGTCGGTTCACATTGGAACACGTCGTGGATCAGATGAATAATCTCTATCAATCAATGTGTCGCAACTGACTTGCGAATTCTTCAGCTAGTCACTCGTCGCCAGCATCGTGGCGCAGAGGTATTTGCCTCTCAACTGAGTGAACAGTTGGCGGACCGTGGGCACGAGGTAATTTTTGCAGGTCTCAATCCGCCGGCCCCGGAGTCACTTTCACCCGCCGGTGTCAGGACGGATGACATCACGGAGTCGCCACCTGCTTCGTTGAGTCTGCGGATAACCCGTGATTTGATCGTGTATCTGCGACGCATTCAGCCCGATGTTGTGCAAGCCAATGGTGGCTATGCGATGAAGTATGCCGCCCTGGCCAAGCGATTTGGCGGTGGGGGCTGGCCAATTGTTTACTGCAATATCGGCCTGTCGAGCGACTGGTTGCGGCGGCCCGGCCAACGGATTTGGAACCGCTGGCTGTTGGGCCATGCTGCGGTGACGGCCGCGGTGAGCGAGGCGAGCGGTGATGACTTGATTAAGACCTACGGGCTGCAACCCGATTCCGTGGTGGTCGTCCGCCGAGGCGTGGACACCGAGGCGGCTGATCGCCAGCAAGCGCGAGAATCGGTGTGCAGAGAGCTTCAACTTCCTGATGACGCACAACTTCTATTGCACGTGGGCAGCTTCACAAGGGAAAAGAATCACGAGGGTTTGCTGCGCATTTTTGAGCAAGTCCAGACGCGCTGTCCGTCAGCGCATCTCCTACTCGTAGGTGACGGACCTCTGTATGCGAACATCAATGCTGAGGCTTCCGGTATGAGTCAAGTTCGTATGCTGGGCACACGCAGTGACATCGCGCGACTGATGGCCGCTACCGATTTGCTATTATTGCCCAGCCTGACGGAGGGCATCCCGGGTGTGGTATTGGAGGCGGGGGCGCAGTCATTGACAACGGTCGCTTACGACGTAGGGGGCGTCGTTGAGGCGATCGACGATGGTCATTCGGGTCGCGTCGTGGAGGCTGGGGACGAACAGGAATTTGTAGGCGCCGTTTGCGCGCTGCTCCGCGATCAATCCAAATTGCACTCATTCGGACTCGCTGCGCGACAGAACGTTTTAGAAAACTACTCCCTAGAACGCAGCGTAAATGAATTTGAGTCCCTTTATCGACGTTCCCTAGGTGATCGTTGCGCGTTGCCGACGAATTCGGCAAAACCAAAAACTGCGCAGGGGCACAGTGTGTCAGCAAACACAGCAAGCGGCGCAGTTCGCGAAACGGTGTGAGAGTACTCCACCTCATCAAATCCCTCGGCCGCGGCGGAGCCGAAGTGCTGCTCGCCGAAGGCCTTGCCGTTGCTAATCGTGCCGAATTCGATTTCTCCTACGCCTACTTCTTGCCGTGGAAGGATGCGCTCGTCGAGGAGTTGCGGGGGCAGCGGGCCGAGGTGACCTGTTTTTCGGCCGCGTCCAATGGTGCGATGCTGGCGAGCACACGGCGTGTCGCGCTACACTTGCGCGAGCATGAAGTCGACCTCGTGCACGCGCACTTGCCGATGGCGGGGGTTGTTGCGCGGCTGGCGGGGCGGATGGCCGGGGTGCCGGTCGTCTACACCGAGCACAATCTGCAGGAGCGCTATCGGGCCGCCACGCGGCTGCTGAATCGTTGGAGTTGGACGTGGCAGGAGCGGGCGATTGCCGTGTCGGCCGAGGTGGCGGAGTCGATTGCTAAGAACATCGGCGAGCGCGTGCCGGTGCAGACCGTGCTCAACGGGGTGAACGTCGACAAGTTTCGCCGGAGCGGGGAAACGGGTGACCGGTTGCGGGAGGGGTTGCGCATCCCGGCAGGGGTGCCGGTGGTGGGTTCGATTGCCGTCTTTCGCAAGCAGAAGCGGCTCGATCACTGGCTGCAGGTGGCGCGGCGCGTGGCCGACCGTGTGCCGGCGGTGCAGTTTCTGCTGGTAGGCGAGGGACCCGAGCGGGAGCGCGTGGAACGCTCGATTGGGGAACTAGGGCTTGCCGATCGCGTGCACCTGCCGGGGTTGCAGGAGGATGTCCTGCCGTATCTGGCGGTGATGGATGTCTACTTGATGACTTCCGAGTTCGAGGGACTGCCGATCGCACTGTTAGAGGCGATGGCGATGGAGACCGCGCCGGTCGTGACCGCCGTCGGCGGGATTCCCGAGGTGATTTGTTCCGAACGGAACGGCCTGCTGCGCAAATTTGCCGACGTCGAGGGGTTGGCCGACGATGTTGTCCGTTTAGCGGAAGATAGATCACTGCGAAACGAGCTGGCGAGAGCAGCGCGGGAAACGGTCGTCAAAGATTTCAGCATGCAGCGGATGCAGGGGGAGCTTGAAGATGTCTATCGCCAGGTGCTTCAGCGCTCTACTTGCGATTCACGATTGGTTGTGGATGACAATTACCCTGCGTCAATTGGAAGTTAAGATTCTGTGTGTGGGATAGCTGGTTTTTTTTACAAGGCGTCAGCTTCGAGAGAATCGCATTCTCACGAACTTCAACGAATGACAGATCGGCTGGCGCATCGTGGTCCTGATGACGAAGGGATCTGGATAAGCGACGGCGGTTGTGTTGGGTTTGGACATCGACGACTTTCCATCCTCGACCTGTCGAGCGAGGGCAGCCAGCCGATGGCATCACCGAGCGGGAGGTACGTGGTTGTCTACAACGGCGAAGTTTATAACCACATGAAGTTGCGACGCGAGCTACGCTGCACCAGCTGGCGTGGCACGTCGGACACGGAAACCATCTTGTCGGGATTCGACCGATGGGGAGTCGAGTCCACGATTCAGAAGATGAATGGCATGTTCGCCATTGCCGTTTGGGATACGCGAGAGCAGGAGTTGACGCTCGTGCGCGACCGTGTCGGCATCAAACCTCTGTACTATGCTTTCAGCGACAAGGGACTTCTGTTTGCTTCAGAACTATCGAGCATTGAGGCATGCGGCAGTTTTTCAGCAGCAATTAATGGTTCATCACTCGCGCTCTACCTACGCTATTCCGCAATTCCCGCGCCTCACACTATCTACGATAACGCATTCAAGGTTTTACCTGGAATGGTTATTAAATTCCGCGAGCCGAACCGCAGCTCGCTGCAGCAGCAACGATACTGGTCTGCTACGGAAGTCGCCTCGAAAGGACAGCAGCAGATGTATTCAGGTTCTCCTGATGAGGCTTTGGAAGAACTCAATTCAGTGTTGATAGACGCTGTAGGCGACCGGATGATTTCTGACGTTCCGCTGGGCGCATTCCTCTCCGGTGGAATCGACTCCTCCCTCGTCGTCGGGTTGATGCAATCTCTTAGCGGACAACCAGTTCGTACGTTTACACTTGGAACCAGCGATGCAGCTTTTGACGAATCGTCGTATGCTCGAGCAGTTGCTGAACACCTTGGGACGCAACATACCGAACTGCTCGTCGATGAGTCGACGGTAATAGACGCGGTGAAGATTATTGGAAGTCTCTCAGACGAACCGTTCGCCGACCCAGCACAGATTGCCAACTACTTGGTTTCGCGTCTTGCGCGGCAACACGTTACTGTTGCATTGTCGGGGGACGGAGGAGATGAACTATTCGCTGGTTATAACCGACACAGTTGGGGACCGCGAGTGTGGACATGTGTAAAGCGCCTTCCGAAACCCTTGAGGACCGCCGTTGCCCGAGGATTGACATCGTTATCACCAGAAACATGGAACCGACTGTTCGATACGACAGACGGTGTCCTGCCGCCTCGTCTACGCCATCGGATTCCCGGTTACAAGCTTCACAAAATTGCCGGACTACTTTCGACAAATTCACGCGATGAATTTTATCAGGTCTTACTTTCACAATGGACCGACCCTGATTCGCTAGTTATTCAAGGAGACGAGCCGAAAGAGTCACCTCTTTCGAGCGAAATTGGTGATTTTGATTTCACTTCAGCCATGATGCTATTGGACTTCTTGGGTTATTTACCTAACGACATATTGACGAAGGTTGATCGCTGCACGATGGCTGTAGGCCTAGAGGGTCGCGTACCGCTCCTCGACCATCGCGTCGTCGAATACGCGTGGCGGTTGCCACTGTCGATGAAAATGCGCGGCGGCACGGGCAAGTGGATTCTACGTGAGTTATTGTATCGCTATGTGCCGCGTGAGCTCGTCGACCGGCCGAAGACCGGTTTCGGCGTTCCGCTTGCGACTTGGCTACGCGGACCCTTACGTGAATGGGCGGAAGACCTCATCAATGAATCTCGACTTCGAAAAGAAGGGTACCTAAACCCCCAACCGATTCGCACAGCGTGGGCGCAATTTCTCTCCGGCAAGGGTGCCCATGAGTATCAAATCTGGACCGTCTTGATGTTTCAGAGTTGGTTAGCTCACCACGCACGATTGTCTCGATTAACTCCGCTGTCATCCAAATCCACATTTCAGCACGTTTGAAAATTTGCCAACAGCTGACCCACAAAATCGAACGCCGGAGAATGAATGCACTATTGCATTTCGCCGAGCTTCGGATTGCGATCTGCAAAAAATCTTGCATACTCTCCAAGCCAGCATGGGTAAAGACGGGCCAATTTGGACTCCTGAATACTGGAACTGGAAGCACAGCAACAACCCCTTTGGAGTGTCGGCGGTGTTGGTGGCCGAGCAAGATGGGTTACTCGTCGGTCTGCGGGCGTTCATGCGGTGGGATTGGCAACCGGGCCAACAGCGCATCCACAGCGTGCGGGCGGTCGACACGGCGACGCATCCCGACTTTCAGGGGCGGGGAATCTTCAAACGGCTGACGCTCCAGCTTCGTGAGGAAGTGGAGCGGGAGGGGGTCGGTTTCATCTACAACACCCCCAATAGCAAGAGCCGGCCCGGCTATTTGAAGATGGGCTGGTCGGATGTCGGCAGGCCGACGCTGTGGGTGCGGCCGGTGCAGCCTTGGCGGCTGGTGAAGAGCTACTTGGGCAAGGGGCTCCAGGGGGCGGAAGTGTCTGCGCCCACTGTCGATGCGATGCCTGCGGCCGCGGCTTTGGATCTTCCTGGCGTGTCTGAGTTGATCGATGCTGTGGCTGCTGAGCGCCTTGCCGAATTCCATACTCCAGTTAGTGCGAGATATCTGCAGTGGCGGTACGTCGAGATACCTGCAATCGAGTATTACGCACTCGCCGCTGGCAAGGGTGACGAGGGAGCCTTGCTCATCTTTCGTACGCGTCAGCGGGGTGCGTTGCGCGAACTTCGTATTTGTGAGTTGCTTGTGACTGCGAGGCGCGCTTCGCAACGCCATGCGAGAAGCCTGTTGAAGCAAGTGGGTCGCGTTGCGGATGTCGACGTGGTGATTGTCATGAATGGCGGATCGCTGGATTGCTCACGGCTGCTGTTGCGCTGTGGGTATGTTCCTCTGCCGCGTACGGGGCCGAGGTTGACGGCGTATGCGTTTGCCCCCTCACCTAGCCTCTCCCCCACCGGGGGAGAGGGACTTGTCATGCCAGATCCGAGACGATTGGGCAGTTGGCGGGCGACGATTGGTGATTTGGAACTCTTTTAGAATCGCGACGTCAGGGATCAGTTGCTGGGAGTAGTCATTACGCTGGCCATCGGTTTCTTGATGGCTTGTTTTGTGAGCACCACGCGGCTGCCGAACCGCCTGAAAACGATCCTCTACCTGGGAATTGCCTTGCGTTATCTGGGGGCGGTGGGGCGCGAGCAAGTGGCCGCCGATGCTTTTGTTTATTTTCGTTGGGGAACTTTGTACGCGAAGTATTTTGGCGAGTTGGATTTTTCGCCACTCTACGATCCGAACCTGTTTCGTAGCCAAGCGTGGTTGGGCACGAATTTCGTCGGCTACCCCGTCGGGTTGGTAATCACTTTGATTGGTGAGAGTTGGTTGGGGACTTTTTTTGCGTTCGGGTTGATTTCGTTTTGTGGTTTGCTGGCCTTCGCGGTTGCTTTCAAGCGGTGCTATCCGCTCGAGTTCCGGCCTTACTGGTCCTGGCTGTTTTTGATTCCGTCGTTGTGGTTCTGGCCGTCGAGTATTGGGAAAGAGGCTCTGATGCTGACGGGGCTGGGTATTGCGACACTCGGATTTGCAGGAAAAAAGGGAAGAATCAACTGGCTAGTTTTAGTCGTGGGACTAGCGCTCGTTTTCTGCATCCGACCGCAAGTTGCTGCCGTGTTTGTCTTCTCAATGGCCGTCTCTTACACGCTCAATTTCGACCGCTTAAACAGCAAGAACCTGGCACAGGCCCTGGTAGTCGTCGGAGTGGGCCTGTTGGTGGTGTGGTACTCATTGAGCACGACTCTTGGCACGGCCGATGTGGAGTTGGAGATGCTCCAGGAATACGTCGCAGAAGGGCAGCGACGCAGCGGACAGGGGGGGAGCGAGATTGAACTGGTGAGCAGTAGTCCCGCGAGCGTGCCGCTGGGGATCATCAACGTCTTATTCCGCCCCTTTCCTTGGGAAGCCCACAACTTGGCTTCCCTGGTTGCGGCATGTGAAATGCTGTTGATATGGAGCCTGATCTACTGGCGACGGCGCGAGCTGCGCATGGCCATGCGCATGTGGCGGCACGATCGCATGCTGCGGTTTGCGATTCCCTTTGCGCTCATGTACGTGATTGCCTTCGGTATGATCGTAGCAAACCTCGGCATCATTGCCCGGCAGCGCGTACTGGTTTTCCCGTTCTTATTCTTGATCGTCGAAGCGGGGGCCAACTATCGTCGGTTGTTTGAACTGCAGAGAGCGCGAAGACTGCAAGCGCAGCGACGCCCGCCGGTACCCGCAGGGGCGGCGTTTTGAGTTCGTTAGCACAGCACTCTGGTGCGACCGAATCCCGGCCTGGCGCCCTCGTGATCTCGCTCGATTTCGAATTACACTGGGGGGTGCGCGACCATTGTGCCGCCGATGGTCCCTATCGTCAGGTATTATTGGACACGCGCGAGGTGGTTGGCGCGCTCTTAGAACTCTTTCAGGAGTATGAGATCGCCGCAACGTGGGCCACCGTGGGCATGTTGATGGCAGAGACTAGCGAGATGCTTGCTCGTCTCCAACCGCAAGAGTTACCCAGGTACGCCAATGCGCGATTGAATCCCTACTCCGAACCGGTTGGCAGTGGCGAAGCGGATGACCCATTGCATTTTGCCCCCTCGCTTGTCGAGCGTATTCGCAAGACTCCTCGACAGGAAATTGGCACGCACACCTATTCGCACTATTACTGTGGAGAGCAGGGCGCCACGCCCGCAGCCTTTCGCGCCGACTTGAGGGTCGCTCATGAATTGCCCGCGGAGCAGGATTTAGAGTTGCGCTCGATTGTCTTTCCGCGCAATCAGGCGGCGTCAGAATACGTCGCCATCGCGGCGGCCTCGGGGCTGGATGTCTATCGATCCAATCCGGACCGCTGGCAATGGCGTGTGGAAAACGCGGCCAGCGGACGACAGCCGTTCCGCCGGTTGGCCAGGCTGCTGGAGACGTGGTTTCCCGTGGGTGGCGACGAGACGATTGGTTGGGATCAAGTGGTGGTCCGCGACGGTCTGGTTGCCCTCCCGGCGAGTCTTTTTTTAAGGCCTTACGATGCGAGGTTTGCTCTTCTGGAAAATAGAAAGCTGCGTCGCATCAGCCAAGCGATACGCAGGGCGGCGAAGCTGCGGAGAATCTTTCATCTGTGGTGGCATCCGCACAACTTTGGCGCTCATCAACATGAAAACCTCGAATTCCTGCGTAGCGTGCTAGCTACGTTCAGCGACTGTCGTGAGAAGTACGGCATGCGTTCGCTGACCATGGCAGAGGCAGCGGACTTGGCGAGGGACGGCTCGAATTGTAGCGGCAGAGTCCTAGAAAAAGTGGCACAAAAATAGTTGCTGCAAATGGACGCGCGTTCTGATTCAATGGGGACCGTGCTGACGAAACGTAGCGTTCGTCGGCGTTGTCTTGGGCGCGGTAGTTTGTGACATGGGTCGCAGATTTTCCGGGCCATTCCTGTTGGATTGAAGGAGAAATGAATGTCGAAGCCATTTGAAGCCCCCTCACCTAGCCTCTCCCCCAAGAAAAGTGGGGGAGAGGAACTTGATGGAGCCCCCTCACCTAGCCTCTCCCCCAAGAAAAGTGGGGGAGAGGGACTTGTTGGAGCCCCCTCGCCGCAGAGTTTGTCTGAGAAAAGGGTCTCCCCCAAGAAATGTGGGGGAGAGGAACTTGGTGGGGCCCCCTCGTCGCAGGCTCCCTTCAAGCTGCCCACTTACCCAGAACACTTGGTGTTCGATGAAGCAATTTGCGAGGCCCTGCGGCAACTTGGCGCGGATATCGGCGAGCGGGTGGCGATCCATCCGGATGCCAACTTCGATTGCCCCGACCGATTGGTCCTCGAAGACGATGTGCAAATTGGACCCGATGTGCGGATCATCGCAGATAGTGGCGTGCGGATTGGGGCTCGTACGATTGTCGGAGCGGGTGCCAAAATTATCTCCACCGCGCCAAGAATTCCGACGACTGGACCAGGGAGAATTTCTGAGTATGGCCGACGTGACCTGGCGATTCATGTCGAGCATGACTGCTACATCGGGCCCGGTGTCCTGCTGTTGCCCGGGGCGAACGTGGGCCATGGAGTCGTCGTGGAGCCCGGGCTCGTGCTGAGCCATCGCATCTCGGAATTCAAAATTATGAAAGCGACCAATTGCTCGAGACAGATGGCCCGCTGTGGCTAATGGCGGTTTCGCAACGAGCGGAGCTTACGCCAGTTTTCTTTTCTGCACCCTCCCCTAACCCCTCTCCCGGCCTCGGGGGAGGGGCATTGAAGTGAGGCCATCGTTACTCGGCTTCACCAAAAAAATAATACGGTTCACCCAATCAATCGCATCCTTGTCTTGGGCTCTTATCCCGACTCCGTCGTTGCATTCCGCGGCGAGTTGACTTAGCGAGCGGCTCGATGCTAGTGGCTAGTGGCTAGTGGCTAGGTTTGTCTTACTGGGCGCGTATCCCGACTCGGTCGTCGCTTTTCGGGGCGACTTGATTCGTGAGTTGGTATCCGTCGGGTACGACGTTACGGTGATGACGGCGGCGGCGACTCCTGCGGTTCGGGGTGAAATCGAAGCGCTGGGCGTCGACTTTCGGCCTTACTCGATTGAGCGGAATTCTCTCAATCTCGGCAGCGACTTGCGGACGCTGTCGGAGCTGCGGACCGCGTTCGCTGAGCTTAGGCCAGAATTCATTCTGGCCTACACCATCAAGCCGATTATTTGGGGGGGGATTGCCTGTCGGCTGTCGAACTGGGGGCGGGGTCCCGAGGCTCAGTATTTTGCCTTGGTCACTGGGCTGGGCTACGCGTTTCAAGGGGGGAGTCTCAAGCGGCGGTTGCTGCGGGCAGTGGTGACGCGGCTGTATCGGGTTGCGCTCAAGCGGGCTCGGGGCGTGATCTTTCAGAACGCTGACAATCGTGACTTGTTCGTCGAGCGGCGTATTGTGCCGGCGGAGAAGTGCCATGTGGTCAACGGCTCGGGGATCCCGATGGACGAATTCGCGCAGAGCGCTTTGCCGGGGGTTTCGAAGGAAGGTGGCGCGCCGCATTTCTTGTTGATTGCCCGGCTACTCGGGGAGAAGGGGATCCGGGAATATTTTCAGGCAGCGGCGCAGGTGAAAGCAAAGTACCCCGAGGCGCAGTTTTCGTTGGTCGGGCCGGAAGATCCTTCGCCGGATGGGATTCCGGTGGATGAGGTGCGACGGTGGCAGGAAGCGGGTGTCGGGAAATATTACGGCGCGACGACCGATGTGCGACCCTTTCTGGCGGATTGTCATGTTTATTGTTTGCCTTCCTATCATGAGGGCATGCCGCGGACGGTGCTGGAGGCGCTGGCCATCGGGCGGCCGATTTTGACGACCGATGTGCCCGGGTGTCGGGAGACCGTGGAGCCGGGGGTGAATGGGTGGTTGGTGCCGGCGGCGGATGTCGGGGCACTGGTCGAGCGGATGGTTTGGTTCATCGAAAAGCGCGAGCAGTGGCAGGCGATGGGCGATGCGAGTCGCGAAATCGCGGAAGAGAAGTTTGATGTGCGGAAGGTGAATGAGAAGATGTTGGAGATTTTGGGGATCAGTGGCTAGGGGCTAGAAACGAGTGGCTAGAGTCTGCACTCTGGTATCTAGCCACTAGCCACTAGTTTCTACCTTCTAAAGACTACGATCTATCCTCTTGGACTCTTTGATAAAACGCCTTTTTGATTTTTTTTGGGCGCTGGGGTGGCTTGTCTTGCTGTCGCCATTGTTGGTGGTAATTGCGCTGTTGGTTTGGTGGCGGCTGGGAAGCCCGGTTTTGTTTCGGCAGGTGCGGCCGGGGCTCAACGGCAGCCCGTTTGAGATGTTGAAGTTTCGGACCATGCGGGAGGCGACCGATGCGGCGGGGCAGCGATTGCCGGATAGTGAGCGGTTGACCCGGTTTGGAAGTTGGTTGCGGGCAACGAGCTTGGATGAATTGCCCGAGCTTTGGAATGTGCTGCGGGGGGATATGAGTTTGGTCGGGCCGCGGCCGCTGCTGGTGGAGTACTTGGATCGTTACTCACCCGAGCAAGCGCGGCGGCATGAGGTGCGGCCGGGGGTGACAGGTTGGGCCCAAGTGAATGGGCGGAATGCGATTGGCTGGGAAGAGAAGTTTCGGCTCGATGTTTGGTATGTCGACAACCGCAGCCTGTGGTTGGACCTGAAGATTTTGTTGATTACCGTATGTCAGGTGTTAAGCCGCAAGGGGATTAGCGCGACCGATCATGTGACGATGCCGGAGTTTGAAGGGAAATAGTGGCTAGTGGCCAGTGGCTAGTGGCTAGAAGTGAGGGGCTAGATAAAAGGGTTCTGGCATCTGGCATCTGGCATCTGGCATCTGGCATCTGGCTACTGGCTACTGGCTACTGGCTACTGGCATCTGGTTTCTGGCATCTCGTTTCTGAATTTTTATTTTGAATAGTATTCGTTTTGAGATTGAAGATTGTTTGCGGGTGGCTTTGGAGCTGGCGGGGGGGAAATTGCCGGGTGCGTTTGGCGATGAGACGTTGCTCTTGAATTTGGGGTTGGACTCGTTGGGGTTGGCGATGCTGGTGGTCGATTTGGAGAACCGATTGGGGTACGATCCGTTCACGTTGATGGAGGAGCCCGTCTATCCGCGGACGTTGGGGGAGTTTGCGGCCCTGTACGAGCGGTTTGCGGAGCAGCGGCGGTGAGTTTTTTTGAACCAGTGAAATTTGAACAGGAGGAAACCGAGTGAACGGTGAGGGCGAGTGCTTCCTTCGTTCGCTGTGTTTTTCTTCTGGGTATTCTTCTGGGTTTTCTTCCGTTTCCATCACAGCATGCAGCCTAGCAATCTCTTAGCTAACTGTAGCTCGGACGAGCCAATTCTGTTTTTTGGCGAAACGGCGCTAACCACTCGCGACGTGGTCGCTCGCCTGGCAGTCTTGCGAGACAGCCATGACTTGCCGCTTGCAGAAGCATGCGTGGTACCTGCCGAGCCAAACGATCTGGAAGCGATCTTGATCATGCTGGCTGCCCAGGGGTGGGCGTCGGAGATTGTGTTGGACTCGGGGGAAGCCGATAACTCTGAATCCCCCTCACCTAGCCTGTTACCCAAGAAGGATGGGGGAGAGGAACAAATTGGAATCTGCGATACGCAGTGGCTGCTGGCGACCTCGGGGACGACGGGTGCACCGAAATGGGTGCGGCACGACTTGGCGAGTTTGACGCGGACGGTGCTGAGGGATCGTGAGAAGGGGGCGGCGGTTCGTTGGGGGTTGCTGTACGACCCGCGGCGCTTTGCCGGTTTACAAGTCGTGCTTCAGGCATTGTTGGGTGGGTCAAGTTTGGTTGTGCCCACGGATCGCACGGACTTTGGGCGTACGGTTTCGGAGTTCGGGACACGAGGGGTGAATGCGCTTTCGACGACTCCCAGCGCTTGGCGAAAACTGCTGATGGCAGGGATCGCGGAGAAGCTCGACTTGCGATTTGTGACGCTCGGTGGCGAGATTGCGGATGCCGGGGTACTTGCTGCGCTGCGAAGTGCGTTTCCCCAGGCGCGCATCACGCATATCTATGCAAGTACAGAGGCGGGAGTTGGTTTCGCAGTAAAGGACGGATTGCCAGGATTTCCTGCCGAGTTGCTGGAGCAGTCGCAACAGGGGGTCGGGTTGCAGGGAGTCGGGCTGCGGGTAGACGGCAACGGGCAGCTTCTGGTGCGCCCGCCAGAAAGTGCACTGCAAACCCGATACCCGATACCCGAGTCCCGAAACCTGAAACCCGAAACTTCACATTCCCTCCCTCGGAGTTCAACAAATAAAGCTTCTCTGGTTAATGAAACTTCGCTTGTGGCTGACGACACTTGGGTGCCGACGGGTGACCTGGTCGAGAAGCGAGGTCCACGATATTTCTTTCTGGGTCGGGCCAATCGGGTGATCAACGTGGCGGGGGACAAAGTGCATCCCCAGGAGCTTGAAGACGTCGCGCTAGCGGTGGCGGGAGTCGCGCTGGCGTTGGCGAGAGCGATCTCCAATCCGATTGTGGGTCAGGTGCCAGAGTTGTTGGTACAGCCAACTCCGGAGGCAGATCGTGCGTCGCTGGGTGAAATCGTTTTGCAACATTGTCGGTCGGAATTGCCACGGGTGAAATGGCCGGCGCGGGTGTTGGTTGTTGAGGAATTGGAGTTGTCGGGGGCGGGGAAGAAGAAAGGGAGAGACTAGTGGCTAGAAGACAGTGGCTAGAAAGAGGGTTTCTGGCTACTGGCTACTGGCTTCTGAATTCTTTTTTTTGATGGGGTTGTGATGTGAAGGGACTTGTTTTGGTTACTGGGGCTACGCGTGGGCTGGGGTTGGCTATTGCTGCGCGGTTGGCGGGGGACGGGTATCAGGTGGTGGGGACGGGGCGACAGTCAAGTGAGGGGTTGGATGCGTTGGTGCGGGAGGGAGAGGGGGTTTCGTTTCGCAAGTTGGATTTGCTGGACCATGGGGGTTTGCATGCGTTTTGTGTGTCGCTGAAGGAGGAATTTGGGCCCCTGTATGGGTTGGTGAACAACGGGGCGACGGCGCGGGACGGAGTATTGGCGACGCAGCATGAGAGCGAGATTGCTGAGGTGATCAACGTGAATGTGCTGGGGACGATTCTGCTCACCAAGTACGCGTTGCGGAACATGTTTCGGCAAGACGACGCGCGGATTGTGAACATCGCTTCGGTGCTGGGGAGTTCCGGCGCGAGTGGGTTGTCGGTGTACGGTGCGAGCAAGGCGGCCCTGCTAGGCTTTACGAAGTCGCTGGCGCGAGAGGTGGGGCGGATTGGCATCACGGTCAACGCGGTCTCGCCGGGATATATGGAGACTGGAATGTCGGCGGGCATGGATGCGGAGGCGCTCGCCAAGGTTCGGCGACGTTCGGCGCTGCAGACCCTGGCGGAGGTGGAGGACGTGGCGGCAGCGGTCGGTTACTTGCTGTCGGACGAAGCGAAACGAGTGACGGGGGTTGAGTTGAAGGTGGACGCGGGGGCGACGAGTTAGAAAAAAAGATAATAGAGGCTAGTGGCGAGTGGCTAGAAAAAACAGGAGCGGCGGGTATCTGGCAACTGGCTTCTGGCTTCTAGCTTCTGTTTTCTTGTTTCTGTTCTTTGAGTTGGGAAATTGATGGCTGTGATGAGAAAATTGGTGATTGTGGGGGCGGGAGCTTTGGGGCGGGAGGTTTTGCTTTATGCGCGGGATATGCTGGCGGCGGAGTACGATGGGCTGTTGTTTGATGGGGTGGCGGGGTTTTTGGATGACTCGGCGGCGGCGGAAGAGCGGCTGCGCGAGTTGGGTGTGGAGTGCGATGGGATTGCTGGCAGCTTGGTGGAGTCGGTGGGCGAGCACCGGGTGCGTGAGGAGTTTGTGTATGTGTTGGCGGTGGGGAATGCGAAGCTGCGGCGCGCGTTGGTTGAGCGTCTCGATGCCGACGCTGCGTGGGCAAACATTGTTCATCCGACGGCGTATCTCGCCACGTCGGCGGTGCTGGGCGAGGGCGTGGTGGTAGCGCCATTTGCTTTTGTGGGGGCGAACGCCTCGCTGGGCGATCATGTGGTGCTCAACACCTATGCCTCGGTGGGGCATGATAGTCGCGCGGGGGCGTGCAGTGTGCTCTCGCCCTATGCGGTGGTGAATGGGAATGTTGCGCTGGGGGAAAGCGTGTTTATGGGCACGCATGCGATGGTGATTCCTGGCAAGACGGTGGGCGCGGAGTCGTCACTGTCGGCGGGGGCGGTGGTGGTGCGCGATGTGGTGGCGGGGAGTTTTATGATGGGGAACCCGGCTAGGGGGTGGCGGATGCCGGAGGGGGAGGGGTGAGTTGCTGCCACGAAAAACACGAAGAGAAACAAAAAATTGGCGCGGGGAGATGCTCTTGTGGCCTCTTGTGCTTTTTGTGGCTCCTGTTTATTGACCGGCGTTGTTGGAGACTTAAAGCGGAGAAGGGTTTCTGGTGACGGGTCTCTGGCTACTGGCTCCTGCCTACTGCACCTAGTTTCTCCGATGGTTCAATTAAATGCGGTTGGGTGGCTGATGAGGGTTGGGGTGCTAGCGGGTGAGAGGGAAAGTTCTCGGGATTTGCAGAGTATGCGTGGGCCTGAGGACGCTTTGGTGCGTAATGGGACTGGGTCAGCAAGGCTACTTGGTCGTTTGTCTGATATGATGGAGAAAGCAGTGGTTGAGGGACTTTTCTTGGGCCGTTGTTTGCAGCCCTATTTTATTGAACCACGGAGACACGGAGAGACAAAGGATGTAGCGTGCTAGAGGCGCGACCGTTGTTTGAGTGATTGCCACGAAGAACACGATAAGGCACGAAAGGTAGGGGCTGGGGATTGCAGAATTTCTTTGTGTGCTTTTGTGTTTTTTTGGCTTCCTAACGACGTAGCGTGGTGTAGCCGTAAACGCTGTTTGAATCATTGCCACGATAAAAACACGAGATGACACAAAGAGTGGGGGCAGAGAGAAATTAGATCTTTTCGTGTTCTTGTGTTTCTGGGGATTGCTTAGAACCTTTTCGGAGTGAGTGTTGGATAGGACCGAGTTGAGTGATGTGTTAGTGATCGGTGCGGGGGGGCATTGCAAGGTTGTGGTGCGCGCGCTGCAAGAGTTGGGTCACACGGTGGTCGCCATCCTGGATGATGATCCGCACCTTCATGGCGAGACCTTGCTGGGCATTCCGATTGCTGGCCCGGTTGCGTTGGCTGATGACTATCGCCATTTGCCGGCGGTCTTGGCGATCGGCGACAATGGGATTCGCCAAGCGTTGGCTGAGCGACTTGACTTGGAGTGGATGACGGTTGTGCATCCCCAGGCGGATGTGGATAAGACGGCCACCCTGGGACCCGGCACGGTGGTCTTTTCGGGCGCGGTGATTCAGGCTGAAACGGTGGTGGGGAGTCACGCGATTATCAACACTCGCTCGTCAGTGGATCACGATTGCCAGCTGGGGGATTTTGTCCATGTTGCGCCGGGCGCTCATCTGGCTGGTAGTGTGTCGGTGGGTGAGGGCGCGATGCTTGGGATTGGCTCGTCGGTGATACAGGGGAAACAGATCGGCGCGTGGACGACGGTTGGTGCGGGTGCGGCGGTCGTGAGCGACTTGCCAGCGCACGTGATCGCGGTGGGCGTGCCCGCCAGGCCGGGGCCTGCAAACCCACCTGGGGAGAACTCAGGGAACCACGATTCGCCTGAAGACGGTGGTCTACCAGAGACCACTCCTAAGGACGATCTGGCCGCACTGCCAGAAACACTTGAAGAAGCCGCCTCTAAAGAGCAAGCCATTGATCGGCCCGCGCGGGTTTATTTGTCGCCGCCGCATATGTCACCGCGCGAGCGCGAGTTGCTGATCGAGGCGTTTGATTCTAACTGGATTGCGCCACTGGGGCCCCATGTCGACGCGTTCGAGTTGGAATTTGCCAATCGCGTGGGGGCGCAGCATGCGGTTGCCTTGAGCAGCGGGACGGCGGCGCTGCATTTGTCGTTGATCATGGCAGGAGTGGGCCAGGGCGACGAGGTGTTCACTTCGACGCTCACTTTTGCGGCAACTGCCAATGCTATTACTTACGTCGGTGCGAAGCCGGTGTTTATCGATAGCGATATGGCGAATTGGAATATGGATCCCGAGCTGTTGGGCGAAGCGCTCGAAGCGAGCGCCAAGCGAGGGAAATTACCCCAGGCAGTGATTACCGTCGATCTGTACGGGCAATGTGCGGATTACGAGCGGATTGCGAAGCTTTGTCAGTTTTATGATGTGCCGTTGATCGAAGATGCGGCGGAAGCGTTGGGGGCTACCTATCGCGGGCAGTCGGCGGGGACGTTTGGCGAGTTTGGCGTGTTCTCGTTCAACGGAAACAAGATCATCACGACCAGTGGTGGGGGGATGCTGGTGACGGACCGGCAGGACTTGGCGGAGAAGGCGCGGTTCTTGGCGACGCAGGCGCGTGATCCCGCACCGCACTATCAACACTCCGAGATTGGATACAACTACCGCATGAGCAACTTGCTGGCGGCGGTTGGGCGTGGGCAGCTCGCGGAGCTTGGGTCGCGGGTGGAGCAGCGGCGGGCCAACTTCGAATATTATCGCGAGGCGTTGGCCGAGGTGCCGGGAATTCAATTCATGCCCGAGATTGCTGGCGGACGGTCGACCCGATGGTTGACTTGCATTGTGATCGACGCCGACGAGTTTGGCGCCACCGCCGAGGACGTGCGTCTTGCGCACGAGCGGGAAAACATCGAATCGCGTCCGCTGTGGAAGCCTATGCATTTGCAGCCGGTGTTTGCCGATTGCCCGATGATCGGAGGCAGGGTAGCTGAGCGGTTGTTTGAGCGAGGGTTATGTTTGCCTAGCGGATCTAGTCTTACCGCGAGCGATCGCCAGCGGGTCGTTGAGGTTCTGTTGTCGGTTCATCAGCGGAGCGCGGTTACGGACGCGGGGGAAGTCGCGCGTGGGGTATCGGTCGAGGCTCCGTGACGTGGAAGTTTTTACCACAGAGGACGCGGAGGAGCACGGAGAAGTTGCATGCTGGAACTCCATGTCCCTCAGTGTCCTCTGTGGTAGATATTCGGCTATTGGGTCGCCGTGATTGCTGTGGTCTGCCAACCAGTCTCGGCCAGCGAACTTCTCTTGTGATGCACCCCTTCACACTGTGATGCAACACGCGCGTAATGATTGGCGTCGGTGGTGGCCCTTGATGGCGGGCGCTCTAGTGTTGGTTGCAGCGTACAGCCCGCTGCTCTCGAAGTTCTTTCGCAGTTTGTGGAACCGTTCGCACTACCAACATTTCCCGTTTGTGCTGGGGGCCTTTGCTTGGTTGTTTTGGCTGCGGCTGCGGCAGGCTCCGCCGCGCGAGCCGGCAGAACGGAAGTGGCTCGGTTGGTTTGGCAGCGGCCTGGTGGCGATCGCTTGGGTGCAGTTGGCGCTGGCCTACTATGTGCATAGCCCTTGGTTTGCGGCGGTGTCCGCGATTACCTTGATCGCGGGGTTCTTGGTCCTTACGCAGCAGCATTGCAAGCTGCAAAACGGCTGGGGGATTTGGATTTTGCTCTGGCTGATTGTGCCGCTGCCCACGCATCCCGACCAGCAGTTGATCGCGGTGTTGCAGCGCCAGAGCAGTCGCCTGAGCAGTCTGTTTCTAGATTGGTTTCAGATCCCGCACCTGATGGCAGGCAATGTGCTGCACCTTGCGGAGAAGCAGTTGTTTGTGGATGAAGCATGTAGCGGGATCGTTTCGCTGATGTCGATTGTGGCCTGTGCGGTGATTTACGCGGTTTGGAACAACCGATCGCTGGTGCATTTGGTTTGCTTGACGGTGGCGGGCGTGGGTTGGGCGACGCTGATGAATGTCGCGCGGATCGGCGTGATTGCTTTTGCCTTCGATCGTTCGGGGGTCGACTGGTCGGAGGGTTTGGAGCATGAGTTGCTCGGGCTGGCCGTTTTTCTGGTGGCTTTTTTAGCGCTAGTCAGCACGGATCAACTGCTGCTGCATTTGGTCTCTCCCATCGGAGGGCCGCTGCTCGACTCTCACGGAGAGCTACCCCGATTTGGCCAACTGTTGATTCGCGTTTGGGATGGCATTCTGCGAGGGTTTACGCCGCGGGGAGTTGAAGTTGCTCTTGCGGAAGGGGGAGAAATGGTTTCGGGGGACGGGGTTTCGGGGGACGGGGTTTCGGGTAGTGGGGTTTCGGGGGTTGAGGGGAAGGCGGTTCTTGGGGATGGGCGGGGGGCGTTTTGGGGTGTTGCTCCGGTGCTGGCTTTTGCGGTGCTGGCGGGGATTCAGTTTGTCTATGGCGATTGGTTGTTTGCATTGGAGAAGCAGCAATCGCAAGTCAGCCAGAACGCGTTGGTGTTGGAAAATGCTTTGGCGATCAACGAGGAGTTGCTGCCCGCGCGGTGTGTCTCGCTGAATCGGGTTTCGTATCAGCTCGAGGAGCGGGGTTCGGACAGCGTGTTCGGCAAGTACTCGCAGACTTATGAATATCAGGGGCTGGGCAAGAACTCGCTGTTGGTTTCTTGCGACTATCCTTTTAGTGGTGGTTGGCATGAATTGGCCATTTGCTACCAAGGCATTGGCTGGCAGCAAGCGGAGCGGCGGATCGTCGACGCACAAGCGGCGGGAGACGATTGGGACTACGTCGCGATCGACTTCACTGGGCGTGAAGGGGCGAGTGCCTTTTTGGTGTACTGCCAGTTCGATGAGTTTGGTCAGGCGGTGCCGCCGCCCACGTCGTCGTTTCTCGATTACATCTGGCAACGCTTGCTGCGACCCAGCGGGAGTGTGCAGGGCAAGCAAAACTTTCAGGTGCAGGTGTGGACCACGGCTGTGGGGAAAGTCTCGGAGGAGCAGCGCGAGCAAGCGCGGCAGGTTTTGCTGGAGACCCGTGACAAGTTTCGAAAGGTCATCACCGGATCCTCATCTTGATAATTTCACCCTATACTGCCGTATTCTCTGCGAAACGGGCCTTTTTGATCGGGTTAATGGAAAAACACCAGTGGAATTTTCTTGCCTACGAAATATCGCCTTTCTATACTGCTCAGCACAGGATGTTCCCTGAGGCACGGATTGCTGTTTGCATCCGTACCACGCTAACGGAAACTCCTCATGTCTCTGCTCCGTTGCCAAGGCCTTGCCTTGCTCGCTGTCTGCAGCTTGTCGCTTTCTCTGGGCACACCCGCTCTTGCCGCCCTGGTGTTGAATGACCTCAGCGGTTACTCCACGAATTTCGACCATCTCGACAACGCGAGTTCGACCAATGCTTGGACCGATAACCAAGCCGGGCCAGCCAACAGTAGTGGCAGCCCCGGTTGGTATTGGCAAGATGGCGGGCCGTTTTTTATGTACGACGCTGGAGGTGCAGGTTCTGCCGGGGCCTTCTCGCATGGGCTGCATAGTAGTTTGCCAGGAAGCTTTGACCGCGCGATGGGTAGCTTCAACGAGCCCTCAAAACCAAACATCGCCTGGGGCATTGTCTTTCAAAACAACTCGGGGCAGGCGATCTCCGAGGTGCAAGTCAGCTACCAGGGCGAACAGTGGCGGCGGGCCGAGTCGTCGGCGGACCCGCTCAATTTTTCATTCATCAGTTCTCCCACGAACATCACGGACATGGTTCCCTCGCAAGGACCATTACCACCAGGTTGGACAGCCGAAACGAGCCTCCATTTGGATGCGCCCCTCGCGCCGGGCTCGCCTCCGTTTTTCGATCCCTCAGCGGTCGCAAATGAAACGCCCGTCAGCGGGACGTTTGCCGTCTCCGTCCCGGTGGGAGGCTATCTCGCGCTGCGTTGGCATGACGGCGACGTGGTGGACAACGACGCCGCGCTGGGCATCGACGACCTCACGGTCAATTTCACCGCGGTGCCTGAACCCTCGGCTTTTCTCTTTGGCTCGGTGGTTTGCGGCTGCTTGGCAATTGCCAAACGGTTCAAGAAACGTGGCCAGCGGGCGTAGCTCCGACTCAGCTGGGCGCTGCCCACGGCTACCAAAACGGTTGCCGAGTCGACAGTCGGCTCCGGTGATCAACAATTATCATGCGCTGGCAAACTCAACCCGGGGGGTTTGGGTGGCGCGGGCTCCAAGGGGGTTGGAAGCTTGGGGGGTAATGCCCCCAAACCCGCCGTGTTTCGGATGCCTGGGTGTCGGTTGCCCGCGTATGGCATGCCTGGATATTGTCTGCGCTAAGTTGCGGACTTTGCAATCGTCCTGCACACGGCTGCGGAGAAGATGTTAGATTCTCTGCGTCGACTTGTCGCGAAGCTGATTGATGGCCTCGTTGAATTCGGGGCCCTGTTGGTCTCGCCGATCGAACGGGTTGTGGCCGCGGTGACTCGCACGTTCTTCTCCGCCGCGGAGGGGGCTGAGGGCTTCTTCGATCAAGCTGGCTCGTGGCTGTTTTGGCCTTTCCGTATGCTAGGTCGCGCAGTCGCCGCGCTCGGCAGGCTCTGCTTGCCCGAGGCTGTGCGCGAGGCGCTGGCTAACTTCATGGGGGGCTTGTCTGCCGTGCCAGCGCGGCTGCTGAACGCGCTGTTGCATGCCAGCGAGGCGCTGAACTTGGATCGGCCCGTCCTCTGGCTGATCTGGTTACTGCAACCTCTTTGGCGGCCGATTGCGGCGTTGGGAGGTTTCCTCTACGGCTGGTTTGTCACTCGCCAGTGGTTCGCCATGCGTTGGGGTCTACCAGCGCTGGTTCTGTTGTTGCCGCTGGCGCTGATGAGTGGGTACTCGTGGTGGATTGGCAACGGAGCGGTCATCTCTCGGTATCAAGCGGATGTCAAAGCGGCGCTCGCGTCGCAGGACTACGAGCGCGCGCAACTCTTCGAGCGGAAGCTTGCCCAGTTGGGGGTCGACACCGAGTTGACTGAGTATCGCACGGCGCTGGCGTTGGCTGAGGAAGAGAAACTAGAACAGGCGTTCGAGCGGATGCAACTGCTCGCCCCCGAAGATCGGCCCGGCTACCCCTCGGCCCACTATTGGATGGTGCAACAGCTGATGAGCGGCAAGCTGGTCCAGGCGGAGTTGCTGGCAGACAACGACGAATCGCGGCGACTCGCCAAGATTCACTTGGATCACTTGGAAACGCTCGAAATCGCCTCCGAGTACTTGCAGTACCTGCGAGCGCTTTGGTTGGCGCAGGGCAACCAGTTGGCCGAAGCGGCCACGGTGCTCGAGCCGCTCGTGGCGATCATGCCCAACGCCGCGTTCGAAAGTATGCGGATCCATCTGGCGCTCGAAAACACCGACCGCGCTCGACGAGATGCCCGCACGCTGGTGACCCATATGACCACGCAAGTGCAACGCAGCGCCCAGCTACAACCGGCGGATTATCAACAGTGGTTGGCGGCCGAGGAAGTATTGGGAAATCTTAAACAGATGCGCACGCTGCTCGACGAGTGGATTGCTATCGAGCCCGACAGCCCGGAGGTGCAAAAGGCGCTCGCGACCGTCTGTCGTCGCGAGGCGGCGCAAATGCTCCGCGACCCATTGCCCGACCCCAAGCAGATCGTCGAGCTGTGGCTACGCGCGGCCGAGTTGGATCAGGCGGATGATTCGCTTAGTTCACTCGTCGGAACTTTGTACCGTGATCGGGATCTACAGCCGATTTATGAAAAGGTGTTGGTCGCCCTGCGCGAGTCACCACTCACGCCGAGCGCTCTGCTCGTAGCCGTGGGCACGGAAGCAGCCATCGCCGAGCAGTACCTCGACGCGCGTGAGTTTTTGGCCGTCGCGGTCGAGCGCGATGATACCAACCCCGTGGCTTGGAACAACTATGGCCTGGTCCTCAGCGAAGGCGAAGACGCGCAGCTTGAGGAGGCGCTAACTGCGGTGAATCGGGCACTGGCGATCGCGCCCAACGAACACCGCTTCCGCGAGACACGTGGACAAATTCTGCTGAAGCTGGGAAGGTGGCAGCAAGCGGTCGACGATTTGGAGTTCGCACTCAACGGCTTGCCCGATTTAGCCGCGATTCACGTGTCGCTGGCTAAAGCGTATGAAGCGCTCGGTTCCGAGGAACTGGCGGAGCTGCATCGCGGGCAGGCGAATTGAGTGCAGTGCTGTACCTCAATAGCGGCTCTCCACTACGAGCGCTTGACGATACCGAGACAGAGTATATACTATAAATATATATTTCTTTTTGGTGCCCTGTTTCCCCACGCATGGTGTCGTAAGAGACCGCCGATGAAGATCGCCAAATTATTCCGAAATGGGCAAAGCCAGGCCGTGCGCCTACCCAAGGAGTTCCGCTTCGAGGGTGACGAAGTCCATGTGACCAAGTTAGGCAATGGCGTCCTACTGCTCCCAACGGGTCAATCCTGGGATGTGCTCCTCAACAGCTTGAGCAAGTTTACGGACGATTTTATGGACGAGCGTTCGCAGCCCCCGCAAGATGATCGCGCCCAGATGTTCCAGTGAAGTATCTGCTCGATACCAATATATGTATTTACATCATTAAGCAACGGCCAGCTTGGGTCTCCCGAAAGTTTGAGTCCTTGCCTCTAGAGTCGGTAGGCATTTCCTCGATCACTACATCTGAACTCTACTACGGTGTTGCCAAGAGTAGTCACGTTCAACGAAATCGACAGGCGCTCCTTGAATTCCTCGCACCGTTGTCGCTCTGTCCGTACGATGAGCAGTCCTCAACCCACTATGGCGACCTGCGTGCCGCGCTCGAAGCATCGGGCCAGGTGATCGGTTCACTCGACATGCTTATTGCGGCACACGCCATCAGTTTAGGCGTCACCTTGGTTACAAACAACTTGCGCGAATTTCAACGCGTTAAGGGGTTACAGCTCGAGAATTGGGTGGATGATGCTGCACAATGATCAACCCGCAACCGTGAATTATTCGCCCCTGAAACAGACTCTGCGGGTCGTCGCCTACATGGTGCTCGCGATGGGCGCTTCGCAGCTTGTCCACGCCGATCTGAAACCGAGCGAAATCGCGATTATCGCCGTGCGCGGCAGCCGCGGTTCGGAACGGTTGGCGGAGTACTACGCCGAGCAGCGCAAGATCCCTGTAGAAAACATCTGCAAGGTCGTGATGCCCAAGGGCGAGACCATCGCGCACGAAAAATGGAAATGGGCCGTGCGCCCAGAGATTCGCAAGTGGCTGCTCGACAACGACCCCGAGCGCAACTTGCGCTGCCTGGTGACGACGTGGGATGTGCCGTTGCGGATTGGGCGCGACAAGAAAGGCAGCCCCCAGCTCTCGCGGTACCAGGAATTCCTCGCCGGGGAACGAACCAAGCGGTTGAAGGTCCTCCGCGATATGGTGGCGGAGTTTGGATTGTTGGCACCGGGGATCGGGTTGACGGGGGACGGGCAGCAGGGGGGCGCTCCCGGAGACACGGGGGAAGACGCTGCTGAGAAGTCGGAGGTAGATCAACTGCAGCAACAACTGGAGGGTGAACTGCAACGCGCGCAGGCACGCATTCGTGAGCTTACCGATCCGCAAATGCAACAGCAGGCTGCTGCGAAAGTGCAGCGATACGCGACAGCAGTGGGGGGGATATCGGTCTTGCTCGAGTCGTTGCAAAAAAGCATCCGGGCAGCTGGCGAAGCGTCGGCATCGGGGACCGCGAAGATCGAATTCGAGAGGCTACGCGGTATGCTGCTCGCCTACGCGGAACTGCAACAGCGCTTGGACCGCTCGGCAGCATCGATTGAGCGCGACTCGATGCTGTTGGAACTGATTACCCGCTCGCGGGGGATGATTGCCAGCGTGCAGTGGATCGACGAGCAACTAAAGACCGCCACCAAGAACGAGTCGAACAGCAGCTTCGACAGCGAGCTATCGCTGGTGCTGTGGCCCGACGACTACGAACTCTTGCGCTGGCAACCCAACTACTTGCGACCCGAGTTCGACAACTCGCAACTTCGCGATTCGTTTCCCACGATGATGGTGGCGCGCTTGGACGGACCCACGCTAGAAATTACCAAGGCATTGATCGACAACGCGATCCAAATCGAAAAGCAAGGGTTGGAAGGCAAGGTTTACTTCGACGCCCGCGGCATTGGCAAGCTCGATCAAACGGGTGTCACCCCCGGCAGCTACGCCGACTACGACCGCGCGCTGCTGATCACTGCCAAGGGAATGCAGGAGCAAACGTCGCTCGAAGTGACACTCAACGAACAGGGCGAGCTGTTCCAGCCGGGCGACTGTCCCGATGCGGCCCTCTATTGCGGTTGGTACAGCTTGGGCAAGTATGTCGATGCGTTCGACTGGGCCCCGGGGGCCGTGGGATACCACTTGGCCAGCGGCGAAGCAACGACCCTCCGCAAGGCGGACAGCCAGGTCTGGTGCAAACGCATGCTCGAAGACGGCATCTGCGCCACGATCGGGCCCACCTACGAACCGTACCTAGTCGCTTTCCCGCGGCCGAACGAGTTCTTTTCGCTGCTGATCCAGGGCGAGCTGACGCTGGTCGAGTGCTATTACCGCACGAAACCGTTCAATAGCTGGATGATGACCCTCGTGGGCGACCCGCTCTACCGCCCGTTCGCGAATCGCAGCGTAAAAAAGTAATCAAAAAGTAGCGGTATGTGCATCCGGTAGGTAGAATGTCGGGCACGCCCCACGCCGAAACTTGCGTGAGCGATTCCCCATCGAGTACCTCACCCTTGCGAGCCGCGGCGTCCTCGCCCCCGCAACCAAGCTCGGGGACGAGTGGACTCGAAATGCGATACCCCGCTGCAACACATTGACGAGACCTCCTGATGCGACACCTGCGACTACCCCTGCTGTTGATTTACGCGAGCTTGTTGTCTCCGCTCGACACGGGGCTCTGCCGAGCAAATCTCGCGATCACTTTGCAGAAGGTGGGCGTAGATGGTGTGCGGATTTCCTGGACCGGGTCGGGGACAATCGGCGGTTCTTCTGCTGCCGAACTTCAAGATGTGCTGAGCTTCAACAACTTCGACGGTGGCCTTTACGGACCAGCTATTAATGACCCGGGGGAAGGGCTCGTCTATTCTCTGAGTGCGCCCCTGTCCCTCACGGGAATGAATGCGGCGATGACCATGTCGTACAACAATACCTACGAAAGTCTTCGCTTGGATAACGAAACGGCGGACGACTTGGACCTGCTTAGCGGGACGAACTTCGCCGCAGCTGGTGGCCAGCTCTCGCTTCAAGCCGGCGACAGTTATGAGGCATCCGGATCGACCACGGTCACAGGACTCAGCTTCTCGGATCTTATGCCGGGAACTTACGAAGCTTTCAACACCAGCGGCGACACAGTCCTCTTCGGCGGCGTCACGCTCAACATCACCGCCGTGCCGGAGCCGTCGGGGTTACTGTTTGGTGGGGTGGTTTGCGGGCTGCTCGCTATGAAAAAGCGGTTTACCGCATCAACGAACAGATCGAGAGAGCCAGTGTTTTTCGGCTCTTCCAAACGGGTTCTTAAGTCGACTAGAACACGAATTTATTAAATTGAAGCCTGCGGAAAATTAGCAGGATTTTGGTTGCATGGTAAGGTGGTCACCGATAAACTGCTCGTGGGCGGACTTTGAGGTCAGTGTCGCTAATTTTGGGACTGCCACGGTTTACTCGTTTTTTTAGAGGTGAGTTATGAGATTGGCTATTTTAACTATCGTCTGTGCATTTTGCTTCATCCAATCTACTTCTCACGCAGCATTGGTGATAGACGAAGATTTTGAGGATGCAGTTGTGACTTACTCTACATCACAGGCTGAGTTTGCCAGCGGCCGAGATTTCTTTACTCGGATTGGTGGCGCTGGAGGAGCCAGCACCCCAAGCGGCTACTCTATCTCAAACATTCAAGGCAGTGGATACTTTGCTGCCGAAGATACTAATGGAGGCCCAGGGGCACCGACTACTCTCACATTGACTTGGGACGACTTTAACATCTCGGGCTTAACGGGTTTATCATTTTCAGGATTTTTTGCTGAAGACGATGATGGTCCGACTAGTCAAGATTGGGATGCCAATTCATCTGTGATGGTGCAATACAGGATAGATAACGGGGCGCTCCAGGATTTGTTTGCAATTGAATCTGAAGGCGGCACAAATACTGTTCCGCGGGTGGACGACGATTTTAATGAAGTGGGCGAGGGCGCTGAGATCACAGATACACTGACTCAATTTAGCCGGTCGATTTCTGGAACGGGCTTACTTCTT
The DNA here is from genome assembly GCA_965230685.1 of Bythopirellula sp. GTDB lineage: Bacteria > Planctomycetota > Planctomycetia > Pirellulales > Lacipirellulaceae > Bythopirellula. The sequence continues at coordinate 3,186,872 of CBDDLO010000002.1, read as the reverse complement.
GACTTGGTATTAACTATTTCGAACTTGGAAGCTGGTGATGAGGACATTGCTTTTGACGACATTCAAGTTAACGGTGCCGCCGTCCCCGAACCCTCCGCGTTTCTCTTCGGCGGGCTCGTCTGCAGCGTGTTTGGTTTGAACTCTGCTCGCAAGCGGCGGGTGGCTGTGCGGTAAGCATCGCAGGTTCGTTTCATGACTCACTCACAGGCCCGCGCTGGGTGCCAGCGCGGGCCTGTTTTCGTTACGTCGACGTCCTCGCGCCGCCACCCGCCATTTTGCGGAAACCCGCGTAGCGACTCCGCGTAGCCATAACCTCTTTGGCGACTGCCACTTAGATGGTAAGCCCCCCTGCTCACTTAAAAAACCACCAGCTCTCGCCAGTTTTCGATACCAATTTTTTGTTGCTGGGGACTTACAAGAGAGGTTAGGATACCGAGCAGTTGGGCTTATCTCTAAGAAGACTAACCGTGTCGGTCGGCGTGATATTGGAAAACTCATCTCGAGGTAGTTGGCATGCGAAGTACTGCTTTTCTGTTCTTGTTGAAGGTCTTTGGCAGCATAGTCTACCTGGTTGCATCGAGCGCTCATTGCCAAGCCAGCCTCGTTGCCAACGATAGTGCAGCAGATCCTGCCTACGACGGTGCAGGTGCCTCAGGTTGGGATATCAATGATAATGGCGGAACTGGCTTTGGTGCTTGGACTACCATCAACAATGGCGGAGGGGGTGGATTCGGAGGCGGCTTCATCAACCGTACGGGGACAAGTATTGATGTTGGCGGTGAGGCCTTCGGGTTGTTTGGCAACAGCGGAGGTATCGGTCAAGCGATCCGAAACTTCACTGGTGATTTGTCCATTGGCCAGACGTTCTCAATCGACATGGACAATCAAGCGGTCAACGACGGTGCCGTGGGATTTGGCCTGCGGAACTCAAGCGGTAACAACCTGTTCGAATTCTTTCTTACAGCAAGCGGGCCAAACTACACGGTATCTGCCGACAACGTGATAGGGAGCACACCGGCTGAAACGACTGATGGCCTGAACCTCGAATTCCAACTTACTGATGCTGATTCGTTTTCGCTGAAAATCACTGAGCTGGCCACCGGTGGGAGCGAGTTCATAGTGACCGGGGATCTGTTCTCAAATGCTGATCAAGGCATTGAACAACTGCGGCTTTTCAATGGCAATGGCGGCCCCGACGTGTTTTTTAATAGCTTCTCCGTCTCCGCCGTCCCTGAACCCTCCGCGTTTCTCTTCGGCGGGCTTGTATGTGGTGTGCTTGGGTTGAATTATACTCGGAAACGGCGCGGGCAGGTCTGCCGAGCAGCTTAGCTGGCGAGCGCCGCTCGAAAAAAGCTAGCGGAGTTTCATCTCGATTCGATCACGGCGGGGACAAACGCCGTGTATCCGTCGCGTGTCCAGCTCACGCCTGCCCAGCAGGGATTTTTCCTTGCCTGCAGCCAAGAAATACCATAGCCTGAGGGCTTGCAGCAGCCATGGGCTCTCTGTGGAATTTCTTGCTTCGCAAAGGAGTTGGACATGAAGGACCAATCGATTCACTTCGTCCAGATCGGACTTACCAGCGTATTGGCATTGGCATTGGTTTCAAGCGCTACGGGGGCGATCACGTGGACTCGCACTTTTCAGGATGTCGAAAACTCCACAGGGATAGGTTTTGACGACCCGACCCATGGCTTAGCTAGACGCAACACCTTCGACAGTGTGCTCTCATACCTCAACACCGTGCTCGACCATACGGGAGCAGGTGAAATCGAAGTAAGAGAATCTAACCTCACGATTCCAGAAACCTCCAACACATTGGCGAGTGCCTCAGTATTCTTCAGCGGGAGTACGGGTTTCACTAATGGACTCCTGTTCAAACGCATCACTACAGGCGTAGATTCAACGGGATCAGCACCCGAGGCGAGGATTGAGTACAACTTTGGTACCGGTGGTACCGGCGTGCCCTGGAATTCAGGGTTGGATTCACCGACGAGTTCTGAGTACGATCTTTTCAGTGTAACCCTGCACGAACTGACTCATACACTTGGTTTTCTCTCGTTTTTGGATGGAGACGAAACCAGTGCCGATGGCCCCGATCTATTCAGCGTTTACGATAGCTTTCTTGAACGACCCGATGGTTCGAAACTCATCGACAATTCCACGTTTGAGTATACTGGCGCGGATTCATCGGATCAGACAACTGGAACCCTCTTCTTCGACGGCCCCGAAACCACAGAAGCCAATGAAGGAACGCCCGTTGAAGTCTTTACACCCAGTACCTTCCAGCCCGGTTCAAGCATAAGCCACTTAGTGGGAGTGCCAGATGCCGTAATGACTTTCAACATTGGTCTGGGAGATGAGCGCCGATTCTTTACGGCGGAGGACCGAGGAGTGCTGGACGACATCGGATACCTAATTCAGCCCGTTCCCGAACCCTCCGCGTTTCTCTTTGGCGGGCTCGTCTGCAGCGTGTTCGGAGTGAAATACTCGCGCCGACGACGCGTCCCGACTGCCGGTGCAGCGGAACGCGTTGCTGACTGACGCGACGGAGCGCGCCTATGCTCGAGATCGCACCCGTAATGCTCGCTGAGCAAATTCACAGTTGGCCCGACGGGTACGACCGCGTTCTGATCGCGATTTACCTCGCGGTGATCCTTGGCCTACCGGGCTTAGGCTATGTGTTCATGGTGCTCGACTTTCGTCGGTATCTGCGCTCGCTGCGTCGGGCACTGGTGGTGGTGGCGCAGGCGGTTCCGGTCACTCCCTATTGGGCACTGCGAAGCCGGCCCACGTGTTTGAAGACGTTTGGGCTAGAATTGCCTTGCACCGAGGACGAGGTGCTGGCCGCCTACCGCGAAAAGGCGAAGGAAATGCATCCCGACCGCGGTGGCGATTTGGATCAATTCTTGCGACTGCAAAAGCACTTCGACCAGGCGCGTCAGCTGGTGCGCGACGAGTCCTCGAGTGATCTTCCGAGCCACGTCGCCCAGGGTAGCTAGCACACGATCTGCTCTTGCTGATCCGCTGCTAGTCACGGTACTATTTCACCGCACGATCTTCCCGTAGATGGTCCCGCATTGAATGCGAAGCTGCCTGTGCGCAGGGATGCGCAACCACCACACCAGAAAGGATTCTGGATGCCAACCACTCTGGCCCAGCTAGCTGAACTCGTTGAAGGTCGCCTCGTTGTTGCCGCCACTGGAGATGGCGATCTGCCGATCGTTGGGGCGGCCACGCTCGACGTGGCGCAGCCGGGCGAAATCTCGCTGGCGGACAGCAGTGATCGCGCCACCAAGTTAGACAGCTCCGCGGCCGACGCGGCGATTGTCAACGCCGAAGTCGAGTCGTCAAGCAAACCAATCATCCTGGTCGAGGATGTTCACGCCGCGTTTGCCAAGGTGGTCACACACTTTCGCCCGCAGCGTGTGCGTCAATCGGTCGGCGTTAGCCCCGCGGCAATCGTGAGCCCCACGGCGCGTATTGCGGAAGATGTCGAAGTGCATCCGGGCGCCACCATCGGCGACGAAGTCACTCTCGGGGCTGGTACCGTCGTTCATAGCGGCGCTCGCATCATGCCGGGCTGCCAACTGGGAGCGAACGTCACAATCTTCCCCAACGTGGTGCTGTACGAAGAGACGCGCGTCGGTGACCGCACGATCTTGCATGCGGGTGCGGTCATTGGTGCGTACGGATTTGGCTACCGCGAGCAGGAGGGTCAGCACGAGCTTTCAGCCCAACTGGGGTACGTCGAAATAGGCAGCGATGTCGAAATCGGTGCGTGCGCCACGGTGGACCGAGGCACTTACGGTCCGACCATCGTCGGCGACGGAACCAAAATTGACGATCTGGTGCAGATCGCCCACAACTGTCGGCTGGGAAAACACAATCTCATCTGCGGCCAAGTCGGTATCGCCGGCAGTACCACCACGGGCGACTATGTGGTGATGGCCGGGCAAGTCGGGGTGCGCGACCATGTGCATATCGGCGAGCGGGCCGTGCTGTGCTCCAAGGCTGGCATCTCGAACAGCATCGCCGAGGGCGAAGTCGTGCTCGGGCAACCCGCTACGGCTTTGCGAAAGCAAAAGCTGCAGATGGCCGCGATCTCGAAGTTGCCGGAGATGCGAAAGCAATTCAAAGCCCTGCAACGGCAACTCGCGGCACTGCAGCAGCAGATGAACGAAACCAACGAGACCAATCCAAGCGACCAAGCCGCATAACGAAAAAACACGTTTCCCTGGCTGTTGCTGAGAACCCAAAGACTAGCCATGTTTATCAAAGCCCCACCACCGGAAGCTTCAACGAATAACGGTTGCCCCATCGGATTGCTCGCCGGGTGGGGGAAGTTTCCCTTTGCCGTTGCCGAAGCGATGCGAGACGCCGGGCATCGGGTGGCAGGTGTCGGGATCGTGGATCATGCCGACCCCGCGCTCGCGGAGCTTTGCGACGAGTTCGACTGGATTGGCATCGGCGGCATCGGCAAAGCGATTCGCCATTTTCGTCGCTGGGGCGTTCAGCAAGCCACGATGGCTGGCAAGGTCCACAAGGTGCTGCTCTACCAACCTGGATGGTGGCTCAAGCATCGGCCGGACTGGAAGACGGTCCGCGCGTTTTCGCCGCAGCTGTTCTTCGGCTCCGGAGACCGTAAGGACGACACCTTGCTCCGAACCGTCGTCAGCGCATTCGCTCGCGACGGCATTCAGTTTTTGCCGGCGACGAATTTCGCGCCCGAGCTGTTAGTCAGCCCGGGGCATCTGGCGGGCCAACGGATCTCGAACAAGCAGCGCGCCGACATCGAGTTCGGCTGGCAGATCGCCAAGTCGATGGGCGGTCTCGACATCGGCCAGAGTATTTGCATCAAGGATCAAACCGTACTGGCCGTTGAGGCCATTGAAGGCACCGACCTCTGCATTCAACGCGCGGGAGAACTGTGCGCGGCGAGCGGTTTCACGGTCGTTAAAGTCGCCAAGCCGCAGCAGGACATGCGTTTCGACGTCCCTACTGTCGGCACGAAAACGTTGGAAACCATGGCCAACGCCGGGGCCGCAGTCCTCGCCATCGAAGCCGACCGCACGATCGTCCTCGATCAACAAGAATTCGCCACCGAGGCGAAAGAGCGAGGAATCTCGGTCGTCGCGTTCAGTAATTCCGCAACACAAGCGGCTGCGTAAGCTGCCACCTTCGTCCGAGTTGTGATACAATAAGCGTAGAACCGGTTTTGAAAATCTTTCGAAACCTGTTAAGAGCAACTCTCTGACACCCAAATGGCTGGCCGACTCATGTCGTATGCACTGACCGAAGAGCTAAATCAACTCGTACAAAAGAAACTTTCCACGGGTTTCTATTCCGACGAGGAAGCCGTCTTGAGAGCCGCACTACGATCCCTGGATGAACAGGAAGAAACTCTCGCAGCGATTGCTGAGGGGCACGAAGACGTGCAGGCCGGACGTCACCGCTCGTTCGCCGACGCTGATGCTGATTTCCGTCGGCAGCATAACATTGCACAGGATGCATGAAGCACGAGCTGCATATCGCGAAACGGGCAGAGCGAGATCGCGACGAAGCCTTTCGATGGTATAGGGAAAACTATTCGGAGCAATTCGCTATCGAGTGGTACGCTGGCATCTCTCGAGCTATCAAATCGCTTGCGCGGAATCCTGAACGCTGTGGCTTCGCTCGTGAAAATGATCAAGTCGCGTTCGACTTGCGAGAGTTATTGTTCGGCCAATCTCGGGAACACCGACATCGAGTTCTCTATACCCTCTCCGGCAACACGATTCACATTCTCCATATTCGCCACACCGCGCGTGATGAATTTGATGCCAAAGATCTGCCGTGAATCCATGCGAGTGTGTGCAAGCGAGTGACTCAGCTCAGATTACCCCACCCTAGACGATTTGTCTCAGCGCCCCCGCTAACCGCTCCACCGCGCCGTCCACGTCGCGCAGCTTGTCCAACCCAAACAATCCCAGGCGGAAGGTTTGATACCCTTCGGGTTCGTCGCACTGAAGCGGGACACCGGCGGCGATTTGCATGCCTAGCTGCATGAACTTTTTACCGTTGTGGATTTCGGCGTCGTCGGTGTAGCTCACGACCACTCCCGGCGCTTTGAATCCCTCGGCGGCCACGCTGGGGAATCCCTTGGCTTCGAGTAGCGCGCGGACCTTGTCGCCCAGTGCTTGCTGCGCCACCTTCGCTTGGTCGAAGCCGAACGCTTGCGTTTCGTTCATCACTTGGCAAAACATTTTCAGACCATCGGTTGGCATCGTGGCATGGTAGGCGTGGCCGCCGCTTTCGTAGGCTTGCATGATCTGATGCCACTTGCCTAAGTCGCAGGCGAAGCTCGTGCTCGTGGTCTCCGCCATTCGTTCAAGCCCGAGCGGGCTTAGCATGACGAGTGCCGCACAAGGCGAACCGCTCCAGCCTTTCTGCGGAGCGCTGATTAACACGTCGACGCCGCTAGCTTGCATGTCGACCCAAATCGCGCCCGAAGCGATGCAGTCCAAGACGAAGATGCCGCCGACCGAGTGGATCGCGTCCGCGACAGCCCGTAGGTAATCGTCCGGCAAAATCATCCCGGCGGCCGTTTCGACATGCGGCGCGAAGACGACACGTGGCTTTTCCGACTTGATCGCAGCGACGACTTCGTCAATCGGGGCCGGTGCGAATGGCGCCTGCGGGCCTGGCTCCGCTTGACGCGCTTTCAGCACTGTCGATGACTCAGGGATACTGCAGGTGTCGAAAATTTGTGTCCAGCGGAAGCTAAACCAACCGTTGCGAATCACTAGGCACTTTTTGCCCGTGGCAAACTGACGGGCGACCGCTTCCATGCCAAACGTCCCACTCCCCGGCACGACGACCACTGCCTCGGCGTTGTAAACGCCCTTGAGCGTCGCCGAAATATCATTCATCACACTCTGGAATGACTGCGACATGTGGTTGAGCGCGCGGTCGGTGTAAACAACCGAGTATTCAAGCAAGCCGTCGGGGTCGATGTCGGGAAGCAAACCGGGCATGGGGGGTCTCCGCTGGAAATTGGCTCGTGTGGAAACCACGATTCTAACGGATTGCGCGCTGCCTCGACAGGTGACGGAGTGGCCTGCACCTGCTCGATCATTTATCCTTCCCACCCAGAAACTCGATCCTCGCGTTGCCTCCACCCGATTTGACACTGAGCTTCGGTCCTCCTCCATTGAGTTCGTGCACAAGTGACCTGCTCTCCTTGCCCTTTTTTGTCTCGAAAAATGGTGCGTGAATTCGGCCACCCCCAACTTTGGCTTCGATTGATAGCTTGAGGTCTTTCGCTAAGTGAACTTGAACATTGCCGCCGCTAGTTTCCAACGCACAGTCGGCAGTCGGCTGCTGGGAGAGGGTGACCTTCACATTGCCGCCTGAGGTTTTTCCGACAATAGTGCCCCGCACTTCTTTGACGTTAATATGGCCGCCCGAGGTCAAGGCGTTCACAGAGCCTGTCACGTTTCCGAGGGTGATGTGCCCGCCCGAAGAGATTGCTTCGACGTTGCCTCCCGCATCACCAACCGTGATGTGTCCGCCACTCGTGTGGGCTTCGACGGCCCCCTCGACGTGGGAAAGTTTGATGTGCCCGCCCGAGGTACTCGCCTTGATTTCGCCCGATAGGTCGGCGATGGTGATGTGCCCTCCCGCTGTCTTAAAATCCAGGTTCATGCTCTTAGGGACCGTGACGATGAAGTTGATTTGCTTGAAGCTCTTGCGTTGGTCAGATTTCTTGAACGCCGGGTCCATTTCTGCATGGATCGTCAAAGTGCCCTCGTCGGCACTTGCGCTCATCGTGTGGTGGGCTGCGAGCAGCTCGGCTTGATCCTCATTTTCCGCGGCGATGCGGTGCACTCTTTCGACTTCCACGTGCGGATTCTCACCTGCCTTGGTTTCGATGTGACCTGAATCGACAACGAGCTCCAGTTTGCCTCCAGGTTCGATGGCGAAAACCTGCGACTCGCGCAACTCGAACAGTGGTACTCCGTCGGTCGATGGGTGTGGTTTGCCGCTCTCGTCTAGCGAGACAGGGGCGATGGTGAGTTCGCTGCTGGAAATGGGTTCGGTCGGTGCTTGAATGGCCGAGTACAACAAAAAAGCTGCGAAAGCTGTAGAGGCAAGAGACATGACGATTTTCCTCATCGGGATTGATGGAGTGGAAATAGCGGAGCGTTTTGGGGCCCATGTTCGCGGTGGTGGTACCACCGTGGCTGGGTTTTGCATGTGTGCTAGCTCGGACTCGAGCAGGTCTGCAACCTGACTCGCAGAGCGAAATCGATCTTCGGGGTTCTTTTGATGCAATCGCTCGATGAAGGCCTGCAACCACTGGGGCACATCGGGATTGATTTCGCGCGCATCACGCAGAGGCGACTCACAGACCTTGCGGAGCATTCCCATCAGCGTGTCGGCACGAAAGGGGGCTCGCCCCACACACATCGCGTACAGGACACTTCCTAAGCTAAACAAATCGGACCGTTCATCCGCAGGGTGCCCGTGACACTGCTCCGGCGACATATATTGCGGTGTTCCGGTAACGGCACCACTGTGGGTGGACGCTTCATCAATGACGCGAGCTAATCCGAAGTCGGTGACCATCACGCGGTCTACGCTTTCTTCCAGCAAGATGTTTGCCGGTTTGATATCGCGATGCACAACGCCCTGTGCGTGTGCCGCCGCGAGGGCTCGAGCGATTTGGGCAGCGATGCGCACCGCTTCGATCGGCTGCAACGGTCCTTGCTCATCCAATCGGCGCTGCAAAGATTGGCCAGCAACGTACTGCATGGCGATGTAGGGATGATCGTTGTAACTGTCGACAGCATAAATGGGGACCACATGCTGATGGGTGATGGCGGCGACGGCCCGCGATTCCCTCTCGAACCGACGTCGAGCCAGCACACTGTGTGCCAGTGCCGGCAATAAGGTTTTGATCGCTACGAAACGGTTTAGCCGAGCGTCAAACGCTTTCAATACGATCCCCGCGCCACCCACGCCAACAATACCAATGACCTCGAAGCTGCCAATGCGACCGAGCTTGCTCGGATCGTCCGTGGGGCCCATCCACTGCTTGAGATGCGCGATGACGCTGGCCGTCGGTTGTCGGTCCGACCCGGTTTCCCGCTTCGACGGCTGGTCACCGGGCTCGAATAGCTCCCCAAAGTCAGCGAGCAGCTCATCGGCCTCGGCCCACCACTCGGCATCTCCGACGTGCTCACGCATTCGTACGCAGCAATCGTCGCAGGACTGCAGATGCTGTTGGGCCATCTCCTCATCAACCGCGGACAATTGCCCCTCGAGCAACGTCGTGAGAATCTCATCACTCAAGCATTGTTGGTGCGTCTTCATCTCTTACTCAATCTCGCTGGGGTGAGAGAACTCCTGCTCGAACTGTCGAACCTCGGACTTGATGCGCGCCAACACGCGGCACTTGGCGACATAGACTGCTGACTTGGCGATTCTCATTTCCGTGGCGACCTGCTCGGCGGTTTGAAGCTCGACGGAACTCTTCCAAAACGCATTCCAGGTCTCCTCACGGAATTGATCACGCACGCGCTCAGCCGCCCAGTGGAAAACTGCCTTGCGATATTCCCACTGGAAGATGGTCTTTTCCTCTTCCGAAGGATTCGGAATTTCGTCCAGCCAAGCAGTGCCGCTCTCGTCCGCCAGGTTGACAGCATCGCGACCACGCTCATTCCAGGTCTTTGCCGCCAGGTTGCGCGTCACACGAAACAGCCAGGCACCAAAGCTACCACCCAAATCGGCATCCCAACTGCGCGATTTCGCCAACACGACCTCCAGCACACGCTGGGTCACATCCTCGGCATCAGCACGCTGCAGCCCACGGCTCACGGCATAGCGAAAGATGGCCCGTTCGTAAACTTCGACAAACTCGTTCCACGCTTCGCCATTGCCAGCATCCGCCAACCGCAAAATTAGTGAATGCCGTGTTTTGGGAAGCTGGTTCAAGGATTTGCCGGTGGGAGTTGCTCGTTGCAGAACTAGGCCGTCTGGAACTTGGCCCTCTATTAGAATACTTCCGTGGCGGAGCAGTTTCTTGCGCGCCAAACCTCAAAAATCCAAAAAGAAACGCGATTTCGCAGGGTTCCGTCGGCAAAGAAAAGCACCAACGCGGCAGAAAGAGCACGGTACTGAGTGATACCTGTCGCCGAAACGTTCTGCGAACAAGCTGTCCCTTCACTCCTCCCGGCTAACGTCCCACACGATTGCCCTGTTGGCACGGAGCGCCAAAAGCCGCTGGCTTTTCACACGACTTCAAGTTCTTCCCGATATTTTCTACTGTGACAATCACTCGCTTTCCGTTCTGAGTGATGGGAATTTCGATAGCATCTTCATAGTGAAACTTCGGGAACGGGCCAAGGCGCTTTTCACAATCGCGCACGTACATGAGTGCTGTACGTGCTGACGCGTTCTCACGGGCGGCCGATGCGTTGAATAAATATGATAACGCTAGTAGCGACACCACGGCCAGGAAGATGAGATATCTGATTTGCACTGTGTTTCGCTTTTTCCGTGCTGGATAGCGTTCGTAATCACCGGGCCGCGACGGTTGAATGACCACTCTAATACCCGGGTGATCGCCGCTCCGGTTCATGCTCTTGTATTGCCGCTTTGGCCGACGCGTCACGGTGCCCGACGATTGGGATCATGGACAATACAGGGACACCCAGCCAATCACACTACATCGCAACAGCGCAAGCAACACCATGGAAAAGGTTTGTGGCCAGAGCGATTGACTCGTTGCGGTTGCATGTCCTCTTTTGGGTTCCGTCGGTGGTGATTGCGATTGCCATTCCTAGAGGTCGAATCGTTGCCCCTCAACCCAACCCTCTCCCCCATGGCCCTGTAGTTCGATCCTGGTTCGTTTGTCCTACAACATTCGCGGTGCGGGGGAGAAGGGGCAACTAGTGCTGCGCTTTCCAACATGCCCTATCGTGGAGCGCCCAGCGCCGCTTGGCAAATAGCGTCGGACGATGCGTTCATCGCTGCTCAACCTCACAGCCAACGGCCGGAGGGTCGTTTGGAAGAACGGAACGAATGACTGCAGCGCGGCCACAAATCGTTGATCGTCACTCGTCAACCGAACGGGTCGCTGCCTGCTGCTCCAGTACCAGCACCCAATCCTGCGGCGATGGCACATTCGGAGAGGTCCAGGTTCCGGAAATGGTCACGGTTCCGTGATCGAATCGACGGCCGGAGACTGGGTCGAAATAGAACACGGAATAGTTTCCCGCCTCGATGTCTTTCACCTGGACGCCATCCCAAGTGTAATTCCCACGGTTCGGCAGATAGATGAAGATAACCTCGCCCGGAATCCCGGCAACGAACCGGCCGTGCCCCACGAATTCGACGTTCCTCTCGAGACGTTTCTTTGGGTTGTCTTTCCCGAGCCACTCAGGGTGAGGCTCGAATCGCTGCCACGGGTATTCCTCGAGCAAGACTTTGGAGCGCCCGAGTTGAGCTGACCCGGTAAAGTGCATCCCTTCGCGCCAGGTAGTGAAATCGTAGGGCTGGAAATCCCAGCCGCCCCAGTTTCCGTGCTCCTCTGGCGTTCCCATGTGCCAGATTCCCGCCGCGCCATAAGTGTGCCCCGCCGCGCCGGAGAGCATCAGGCCCCAGAACTGCTGGCGCTGCAGATCCGCAAAGTTCCCCTGCATGTGCTGCTCGTAGCAGGATTCCCCGCTCACGTACGGCTTCGCGGGTAACATCGCAACAGTCTTGATTACCTTGGCGATGGCAGAGCTGGCGGTTTTCCAGCGCCGGTGTCCCGTGGCATCCATATCGAAGTCGAAGACCGCGGAATCATCGAAGGCGTCACGCAAGTGTGAACTGTGGTTGGTCAGGAGCCGGTCAAAGGGATCGGTGGCTTCGAGATACTCCGCCGCCTCATACCAGGCGCCCTGATCCTTCTGTGTTTCACCGCCCAGGATCCAGACTACGGGGTAGGCACCATAGCGGGCGACGAGATTCCGGTAGTGTCGCTTGTACCCCGGAAGCCCTACGGCGTTAAGAGTGACGGCACGCCCCCAGCCGCCGACGATCGCGGGCGTAATCCCAGCATCAATCAGATGCTGGAAGCGGCGGTCAGCGAACTTGAAGTACTCTGGGTTCACCACGCTGAAGTCCTTCTTCAGGTAGGGCATCCCGCCTTCGTTCTCCCAGCTCGGCTTGAGCAGGCCGAGTTCATCGGGGTAGGTGCCGCAGACGATCTGAACCACCGTGAAGCCCTTCTTCTTTCGGTCGGCAGTGAGTACCTGGAAGCCATCCCACGTCAGACGCTTGCATAGCCCCTTCCACCAGGTGTCGCCCAACCAGAAAAAAGGGGTGCCGTCGGCAAACTCGAAGTAGCGATTATTCTCGGTGACTTGCAGCTTGCCGTGTTTGTAGAGCGGGTTGTCGCCGGTGTATTCCGTGACGGTGAGCGTCTGATCGCCGGTGTTCAGGCCCGCGTTCGCTCTGTCTGTGGCGATCGCCCGATAGGTGTAATTGCCCTTCTCCGGAGCGGCGAAGCGAACTTTCCAGGCCCTGCCGCCATCCCAGAAGGCGGGAACCCTCCACTCCTGGTCGCCCATGCTGAAGAGGACATCGACTTCGAGCTCTATGAAGGGATTCTCGTAATCCTTCGAGGACTCGAACGAGGTTTCAAAGACGGTATTCACTTCCGTAGCCGTTCCCATGGACGGCGCCAGCAAGGTGATGATGGCGAGTAGCTTGATCTTGTTCATCTCTTCTTTTTTCTCGTAATGGGAGACGCCGGAGTGGACGCGTTACTGATCACATCGAGCTTCCGACCCAGCTCTTTCACCTTCTGCTCATTGTAGAGGTTTCTGGCTTCCTCGCGATCTCCTCCAAGTTGTAGCGTTGCCCCGCAAGTTTTCCGGCCTTGGCATGCAGCCAGCAGCGTCCCCATCAATTGCGTTCCGTGTGGCGGGCCGTTCCGTGGCCTTCAAAAACACTTCCACAACGCCACGTATTGGGCGCCAAGGCTGTATCGTCTGTGCCCGCAACATCAAACTTGCTTACCCGCACAAGTGACTGCTGCGCGGCCAAAAATAGTTGCTGCAATCGATTCGCGAATGAGGTAGAACGGAGAAGCTCGCCGGGGGACTCGTCGGCCTCGCTCGACGGACTTCCGTAGCAGCCCATTTCTCAATATTCGATTGGTTTTGCGACACATGAACTCCCTCAGTCACTTGTTATCGTGGGATCCAAGCCAACCGTGTGTTGCGAAATGGCGGAGTTTTGGAATAAAAAATCGCCTTCCGCGGTCAGTCGACGCGGATGCAAAATTGTGCGGAGACCCCATGAGAAGCAAGCGATTGATGCGAATGGTTACGCTGACGGCCCTCTGTGTTCTGGTCCTTGGTATGCCTCGATCTCAGGCGCAGCAAACGGCGGAAGCACCTCCAGAGAACCGCACCGGTTGGTACATGGGCCGCCAGATTGCGCCAACAATGTCGGCGAGCGGGGCAGATTGGCTAACGCGGAAGGAACGGGAGCGGGAGGAAGAGCCGCGGAAGCTATTGAAATCGCTTGAGCTGAAGCCGGGGCAACAGGTTTGCGACTTCGGGTGTGGCAACGGCTACCACACCTTGCAGCTGGCGCGACAAGTCGGGCCGCGCGGCAAGGTGTTTGCTGTCGACATCCAAGAGGAGATGCTCGATCTGCTCAAAGCGCGTGCGGAGCCGCGTGGGTTGGACAACATCGAACCCGTGTTGGCAACGGTCGATGATCCGAAGTTACCAAAGGGAATCCTTGACCTGTTGTTGATGGTCGATGTCTACCACGAACTTAGCGAACCGGAATTGATTTTGTCGGCCATTCGCGACAGCTTGAACAAATCGGGTCGCGTGGCGATTGTGGAATTTCGTGAGGAAGACATCGAGGTACCGATTCGCCCGCTGCACAAGATGAGCAAGATCCAGGTGCTGAAAGAGATTGAGGCGAACCGGTTTAAGCTCGTGGGGCAGTACGACGGCTTGCCTTGGCAGCACGTGCTGTTCTTCGCCCGTGACGATTCGCCCTTACCGGCGCAGGAGATGGTCGCCTGGGAATCGGAATAACCGCTCCAGCCTGATCGTGAGCGACGGCAGCGGAGTGGCCTCTCAGTCGCACTTACCCCAGAAACTTGACGTAAACCATTTCCAAATAACACCTTACGGCAAACTCTGATGACAATGCCTCGCCGGCATATTTTGCCTAAAAACTTTCTTTTCTGCAGGACTCAATGTTTGAGTCTGGGGCGAAAACTGATTAGAATGCAGGAACGGAACAGAGCCCCGGCTTGCCGGGACCAAACCTTTTTCCCTTTACGTTCGTCTTATTTTGACCCACAGGTTGGGACGCTAGTGATTTGACCTTCGAGCTTCCATTTCTACGCAAGATTTTCGCGATGGAGATGGGAGCGCAAATTTCAGCGGGCGAAGGTCCGCTGTGGAGCTGAGGTATGGCAACTTCTACGATTTCGCTGGAAACGGTCGCTTCTCTTGCACCGGAAGATCCTGCGAGCCTGTTAATCGGGCAAGATTCTGCGATCAATCGGATCGCCCATCACGCTGAGCGTGCTGCTCAGGTGGAATGCACCGTGCTCATTACCGGCGAAACCGGTACCGGCAAAGAGGTTTGGGCGCGTCTGCTGCACCAATTGGGACCTCGCCACGACAAGCCGTTTGTGCCGGTAAACTGCGCTGCACTGACCGCAACACTGGCCGAAAGTCAGCTCTTTGGGCACGAAAAAGGGGCATTTACCGGTGCCTCCGGCGAAAGCTTAGGTGTTTTCCGCACGGCCCAGAGTGGCATGGTTTTCCTCGACGAAGTGGGCGATATGCCCCTGGAATTGCAGCCTAAGCTGCTCCGCGTGCTGCAGGAAGGCGAAGTCACGCCCGTGGGTGCGTCGAAACCTGTGAAAATCGACGTGCAGATTGCAGCGGCTACGAACCGCAACCTGTTCCGCGACGTGGAGGAAGGCCGCTTCCGCGAGGATCTCTACTACCGGCTCAACCTGGTCGAGCTGGAGATGCCGGCTCTCCGCGACCGCCGCGAGGACATACCGCAGTTTGTTGAGTATTTCTCACGCAAATTCGCCGCGAGATACGACCAACCAATCTGGAAACCAGATGCGGAAACCCTGAATCGTTTCTGCGAATATCGCTGGCCGGGCAACGTGCGGCAGCTGAGTTTCGTCATTGAGCAGAGCTACGTGCTGCAGTGCGAGCCGCGTCTGCCAGGAAGTGAACTCTCTTCGGACGAGCGCTCCTCGAGCTTACCATTCACCAACTTAGGACGTCTGCGCACGGCCGCTGTGGAACAGGCGCTGCGCATCACCAACGGCCATAAGGGCCAGGCTGCGGAGATGCTGGGGGTTCATCCCAACACGCTGACGCGGCTGCTAGCCAACTTGGATGAAGAATAGACGCATAGGCGACGTAGTCCTTGTTGGTCTTTGTTGAGCCTTCGCTGACGTTTCTTCTTCTCCAGTTTAGCATTCCGCAACGCAGTTTGCGACTCTTCCGCGCGAATTCTTCAAGGCGGCCAGTACGATTGTGCCGTATTCATGCTAGCAAAATCTCTCACCAAAGTGGTGAAGGTTCACTAAGTTAGTGAAAACACCCTAAGACCCTGCTTTACTCGTGGCATCTCAGACTCGCCGCAAATCTTGTCACCATAGTAGTGAAAGTCTCTCCCAGCGCAGGTGGCGTCGCGCACGAACCGATAGCCTTTAAAATAAGGTGCTTGGGTTACTTCTTGGGTATTTCTTACCCATTGGCACAGCAATCGCTTAAGTAACTGCCGTTCAACTAAGTTCTTCGGAACTTGGCGGCGGGTATCTGTTCGGACCTGAACGAACGGCGAAGCCACGAACACACTTTGTTGGCTCTTCTTTTTGGAGGGTCGATAGAAATGAGTTTTACGGATTTTCCCTGCAGTACGAGGAGACAGCAAATGAGTAACGCACAAACATACGAAGCGTTGGAAGCGGATTATGGCACAGACACTTTTCGTCGGAGCACTTCGGCCAAAGCGTCCAAGCAACAGCGTCCTACTCACGGTCGACGTCGTGGAAAGTCACCCCAGTCGGTGAACGGCATCCATCGTCGTCGCAAGCGCAAAATGGCGTGGTAACTTTCGCTTAAGGCTTGCAACACTTGCCTTGAGTTCTCATCTGCGTTCGCAGTCCGAGAACTGTCTTGGCGTTGCGAAACAAGCCTTAGTTTGAAAATCAATGCTGAGATGTAACGCATCGATGCATTAGATACCGCGCCGGTGTTTTGCGTGCAACAGTTCAACCTTAGCGGGTGTCAGTTTGTCCAGCGTGGGCATTCGGCAGCCCGGCTAACTAGTAGCGTAAGTCCGAACGGTGGGTGGCGTATGCCAACCAGGGAGTACCGTATGCTTGCGGAAAAAGACACTTTTGGGAATCAACATTGTGGCGTCAGCCTTTACTCACACAGCTCTAACCAGCTTGGGAAGAGCCGACAGTCAGGTTCCGTTGAAATCGTTCGCGATTCCGGATTTGCTGGGCTGCTTGGTTCTTTCGTGGTCTGAGCAACGCGCGGAACTACTACAGTCGGTAGCTCGCGATGAGTCTTGGCAAGTCAAAGTGTGCAGCGAAGTCCAAGAGTTTTTGCGGAGCGTCTTCCAGATGGACGTTCCACTGACGATTGTCGATTTGCCATGCAGAGAATCGGCGTCGTACGCGGAGTTGCGAGAAATCGCAGCGCAGACTTGCGGGGTCAAACGTGCATTGCTCGTTGTGTGCGGTGCAGCGGATGACCAGGAAGAAGAACAATGGGCGCGTCAACTTGGGGCCTGGGCTTACCTACCCGGTGCTGCCGACCCCAGTGGCTTGAAGTTGGTTTTTGCCGAAGCCAGGAAAGCCTTGGCAAAGCAATCCACAGCCTACGTTGAGGCGAGCGGTTACCGATAACCGACCGGGCAGAAGTAGCCTAGAGAGAAACACAAAACAGGTGCGAGAACCGGATTCGAGCTTGAAACATCCATAAATGAGATCACCGGCGCGCGGAATTCTTCCCAAAGGAGCTTCCGCTCACAGCCAGGATACAAGTGATGAAGAAAAAGCACGAATGCGGCGACGAACTCGACAACGAATCAATGCCGAATGGTTCCTCTCATCCCGAGCGGAACAGTGGCAAGACAAGAAAGAGTGCTTCCCATACGAGTGTCAAGCGCAAGCGAAACAAGCCCGCGCGACGTAAGGGAAACACGACCGGAGGCATTCACCAACGTGGTGATAAGCGAGTGATGCGATGAGATAAAGCGATGCAATGCTTGAAGAAGAGTGAGAATGCGTTGAGGAACGCGAAGCAGAATGGATCCGTCGAGGTAGGCAAGGATGAGATGCAAGCCAGGAGGCAGATTGAGACAGGGATGAAAAGTGAGAAGCTGAGAAGAGATGCCAGCTAGATATGTGTTTGATGTTAGCAACAAGTAGTGCCGGGAGTGACCCGAAGATGCACTAATTCGCGCTTATTCCAGTCCGTTACGAGTCTTTGAGATGACCTCAAAGGCTTACGGTTGGCTGTTCAACTGCAGCCAACAAAGTTCATTGCTTTCATGAAAGGCAACTATTGATGAGTCACAAACCCTTAAGCCAACTTATGATGGCGTGTGTTGCTGCGGTCGCCCTCGGCACTGCAACAGTGCAAGCCGTTCACCTCAACACGACCCTTGAACCAAACTCCAGCCAGTCGGTGGTACTTGCCGACTTGTTGAGTGGTCAGGTCCCGGGCCTCACGGTCGGCGACAAGACCTTTAACGAGTTCTTTTACTCAACGCTCCCTGGAGACGATATGCCGGCTCCTGAGGACATCAATGTCTTCGGTTTTCAAGACGACGCAGGCAATTTCGGTGTGAGCTTCCAAGGTGCATTCTTGGACCTGCCCGGTGGCGGTCCCTCCGATGCCCTGCTCCGATTTACCGTCGAAGTCCATCCAGACGCAGCCGCACAGGGTTTCCGCATCTCGGATGCTCACCTGTTCTTGGGTGGCGTTGGCCTCGACGACGATTCGTTTTTCGCTGTGGATGAGTCGTTCCAGCAAAGCAATCAAAGCATGAGTGCTTTCGCAACGACTTTGAACGGCCCCCAAGAGAATCACCTCTCGGATTGGGTGTTCTTCGACCAGAACTACACCAAGCTCCGCGTGACTAAAGATATCCTGGCGATTGCCGGCGACGATGCCAATCAACCCGCTCGTGCGACCGTGATTGATCAGTCGTTTTCACAAGTTCAGATTCCAGAACCCACCACGTTCGCACTACTCGGGCTGGCACTGTTTGGAATCGCAGCTGGAAAGCGTCAAGCTTAGGAGAATCCCTAGTCTAGGGGGAACTCTAGCGCAGCATATCTAGCGAATACCTTTCTAGCGAAAGCTGAAGTTGGCTAAAACAGAGCGGCTTCCCATTCTAACCGAATGCGGAAGCTGCTCTGGTTTGCGTTCTGCTGCTTTGGTTTGCGTTCTGCTGCTCTGGTTTGCGTTCTGCTGCTCTGGTTTGCGTTCTACGGGCAAAAACTAAACTATCGTCTCAAGAGCTGGTCAACCGCCTTGCCGATATCAGGCTGGCGCATCAACGATTCTCCGACCAGCATCGCATCAACGCCAGCATGTTCGAGCAGTTCGACGTCCTCTCGCGTTTTGATGCCGCTCTCGCCAACTAAGACGCAGTCGTCGGGAATCTCTTGGCGCATCCGTAGCGTATGTCCCAGATCGACTTCAAACGTGTGCAGATTGCGATTGTTCACCCCGATCAAGGTAGCACCCGCTTCCAAGACTCGCGGTAAATTGGCAGGATCGTAGAGTTCCACCAATGGGACCATCCCCAGCTCGATCGTTTCGTTGTGCAATCTGCGAAGCAAACAATCGTCCAGGCATTCTGCGATCAGCAAGACGGCATCCGCGCCCACCGCTCGGGCTTCGAGTAGCTGGTAGCTGTCGATGATGAAATCTTTTCGCAATACCGGCAGCTCGACTGCCTGGCGAACCGCCTGCAAGTAACTCAGGCTGCCTTGGAAGAATTGTTCATCAGTAAGCACGCTGATGCAGGACGCACCGTGTGTCTCGTAGATTTTGGCGATTCCTACGGCGTCTTCCACAGTGCCAAAGTCCGCGCGAATCAGCCCCGCTGAAGGGCTGGCTTTCTTGACTTCGGCGATTAGCCGGATCGGTCCGGGGACAGCCAGCGTTTGGAAGAACTCCCTGGGAGCGGGCGCGACAGCAAGTTGCTCGCGCAGCAGCCCATCAGGGCGATCTCGTTTCGCCAGGGCAATCTCTGCCCGCTTGGCGTCTACTATTTCTTCGAGGATGGTCATTGCCATGGCGGGGCTATTCTATCGCTTGGAGAGCGTATTTGCAGTGCCCTGGGGCAGCGAGATCGACAGCTTTCGGAATTTATTCCTGTTTTTCCGCTTGAATGCATAGCATCGACAGCTGGCAGACCGCGGCGAACGTTTTTTGAGTGAATTTATTGCCTTCAACGACTACATTGACGGTAGTCCACTCGGCTGCTGCCGTTACTCCCGCCAGGGCATGTCCCCTACGGAAAACGGGCCAAGCCCCAATCGCGCGAGGTCGTTATTGACTGACGCAGAGCTAATTCGCCAGGCTCGCGAGAACAACGCGGAAGCATGGAACACGCTGGCGCGTCGTTACTTGCCTCTAGCGTGGCGGTACGCTTATGCGCAGCTCGAAAACACGCATGCTGCCGAGGACGTGGTCAGCGAGACCATGTTGGCATTTTTGAAGAGCCTCGACCAAATCGACGCAGATGCGGCAAAGATTTCCGCGTGGTTGCGTTCAGTCGTGCGACATAAGGTAGCTGATCATCATCGTCGCAACTACCGCGTAAAAGAGCACCTACCCCGTGTAGGCGAAGAACAGCGGCGTCGCAACGGCAAGGGGAGCGACGACTTGAACAATCCTGTCGCAACCCTGCTGGTTGCGGAAAAACAAAATCAGATTGCAACAATATTGGAAAGCTTACCAGAGCGGCAACGATTGGCACTGGAATGGAAGTACCTGGAAAACTTGCGTGTACGAGAAATTGCCTCGAGACTTGGTGAGACAGAGAAAGCAGTCGAGGCTACCCTCTACCGCGCACGTCGCGAGTTCCGTCGACTGTATGAGATTTCGGAGACAGCAGAAGTGGCAGTGTATCCCCGATCGTCAGCAAAAAACTGTACGTCAGGAAATAACGGTGTGGTCGGGTTGCCCTGGCCTTCCGCCAACCTCGAACTGCCCAAGAAGTAGCAGGCAAAGACCTAAGGTATAGTCTCCCATGTCCCATGAACCTGAACCCCTCGATTCACCAGAAGACAACGAGTTGCAACACTTGCTGCAATCCGGTTACGCAGCTCTGCCACCAACTGCGAAGTACCAGGCAGCCCTTTTGCAGCAGCTCGATGAGGAGTTCGCGCGCACTCATGCGACCAAAGATCTGTCGCCACATAGTGCTGCGACAAGTCCGGCGATGAAAGACTCTGCAGGTATTGCGGGGTCTGCCGGATCGGCACGCCCCCAACGCTGGATCGGCCTTCGACTGGCAGTGACTATGGCCGCCGCTGCCTCCTTGCTGCTTGCAGCGGCACTTTGGAACAGTCAGTCTGCTTACGGCTGGGCGTCCATGCTACGCGCCTTGGATGAGTGTGGGTGGGTGCAGGCGGTTTCTTCGAGCAGCAACCTGAGCGGCTGGGTCTCCTCTCGGCGCGGCATTGTGGCTCTTCGTCGCGAGGAGTCTGCCACGTTCCAGAATCGCCAGGAGCAGACTTCCTTGCGCTATTTATCCGAACGCGACATTGTCTACAAACAGTCCTTACCGACGAATCAGCCGATCAATCAATCGTCGCGGCAATCGGAACAGCTATTCCGACTGTTGCTGAGCGATGACTCGGAAGCTGCGAGCTTGCAACCACTAACGATGGCGAAATTTGAAGTTGCCGCAGAGACATGGCGGCGTATTGAGCCACACGGCGATCAACCGGCAGAGATTGAGCTGCGTGTTACGCTCCTTGAGTCGGGTGCTGAGCGGAAGCTGCACAAGCTGCTGGTCCTCTTGGATCCCGAGACCCACTTACCGCGGTCCTGTCGGTTGATTGCCGAGGAACGCTCGGCTTCCCGTTCGCTGGATTTCGCCTATCCGAACGACGGACCCGAGTCTCTCTATTCTTTGGGCGTGCCGCGCGAGACGGAGGTCGCCGCATCCTTGGCGACACCGCGAGTGCCGCATGAATCGAACGCCAGTCGTGCCTTGAGCACAGAGACTCTTCCGGCCGAAGCTGAATCAGCAGCCAAATTGGCAGCGGTGCCGCAAGGAGAGACCACCAATTCGCCCGACAAAATAGTCGGCGCTGCTGACGGGAATCCTCCTGCTCACGCGGCGAACCAAGTGGACGGTAGTTTAAGCGGCGCCGGTTTGGTCGACGACCACAATCGTGAAGCGGAGGAGACGCTATTGGAAGCACAGGAAATCATCACCGTTCCGCGCGAGGCTGAGCAAACTATTTCGCCCTCTGCACCACGGTTAGCGTCCAGCGCACATTCTCCTCAGGTCGAGCTACCCGCACTTGCCATACCCGCGGAGCCCCTTGCTCAACAAGATTTGCTTGCTCGGATAAACGAAGGACTTGCGGCCAGTTGGGAACAGCAAGGCATCGCCGCAGCCCAACCCGCGAGCGACACGGAGTTCTTACGCCGTGTTTACTTGGACCTCACCGGCCGCATCCCTATCGTCAGCGAAGTGTATCGCTTCTTAGAAGACAGCGCACCCGATCGACGCGAACAATTGGTCGACGAGTTGCTTGCTAGCCGCGACCACGCTACCCACCTGGCGACAGTTTGGCGGAAGATGCTACTTCCCGACGGAGTGGATACGGGCGTCTACGGCGGAACCAACAAGTTCGACGAATGGCTTGCGGACCGCTTCGAAATGAACGTGCCCTACGACCAACTGGTTCGTGATTTACTGCTTGCCGAAGGACGGGTCAGCGACTCGGGGCCGATCTTGTTCTACGCGGCGCTAAAATTGAACCCCGAGGAGTTGGCTGCTAAGACTGCGCGGACCTTCCTGGGCATGCGAATGGAATGTGCCCAGTGTCATGATGACAAGTTCGACGACTCGCTTACACAAGAAGACTTCTGGGGTTTTGCGGCTTACTTCGCTCAGATTTCCCGCCCACAGGGAAAGATGGAGATGACTTCGTCGGTGCTGCGCGTGCGTGACAACCAACGCGGGGAGGTCATGCTCCCTGATTCGGACGAAGTTGTGCCGCCACGCCTTCCGTGGGCGGTCCCAAGCTCAGGAGTTCCAGCCTCTGCCGAGAAGTCACGGCGCGAGCAATTGGTCGACTGGCTCACGACGAAACAAAATGGACGTTTCGCACGCGCGACCGTCAATCGCGTCTGGCAACATCTTTTCGGGTTGGGCTTGGTCGAACCTGCCGACGATATGCGTCCCGACAATCCGGCGACGTGTCCTGAAGTGCTGGAAACTTTGAGCTTGGACTTTGCGGCGAGCGGTTACGATCTCCGGCGGCTGCTGCGAGCGCTTACGCTCAGCGATGCTTATCAACTCTCCAGTCGCTCTGTGTCGGACGAGCCGTCGCAAGCGCTCGTGTTCGCTCGCATGAACATCAAGAGCTTCTCTGCTGATCAGTTGTACGATTGCATTCAGGTCGCTGCAGAGCCCAAAGCTCAGAGCAACAATCGCGGTGAAGGTGCTTTGGCCCGATTTGGCAATAGCCCACGCGCCTCGTTTATCGAGCAATTTCAGGCACCACCTGGCCAGCGTACTGACTATCAAGCGGGGATTCCTCAAGCGCTCACCCTAATGCACGGCCGGCTAGTCCAGGGAGCGACCGATTTGTCAAGCAGTGGGAAACTCAAGTCACTCAACGCGCCCTTCTTCAGCGACGAACAACGCGTCGAGACACTTTTTCTGTCGACGCTGTCGCGTTTCCCCGAACCCGAAGAGCAGTCAGCGATGCTCGCGCATTTGCAAACGGCCGAAGACGACAAAGCACGCTCGCAAGCGCTTGGCGATATTCTCTGGGCACTGCTGAATAGTGCGGAATTTACCTTTATCCACTAAGACCACCGGCGATGGCCAATAATTGCACGAGTCGCACGAACACTTGTGGAGAGCAAAACATGAACCACTTGCACCAAATCGATCGTCGCCGCTTTTTGCAGTCGGCTGGCATGGGAATGCTAGGCGTGAGCATGAGCGGTTGGCTGCCAGCGCTGGCCGAACAAATCGCGGGCGACCCTCGGCGCCGGCGACATTGTATTTTGCTCTGGATGGGGGGCGGGCCAAGCCAGACCGACACCTTCGACATGAAGCCCAACCACGAGAATGGTGGCGAGTTCAAGGAAATTGCCACCAACGTGCCGGGAGTCCGTTTCAGTGAGCATCTGCCACAATTGGCCCAGCAAGCCGATCAGTTAGCCATCATTCGCAGTCTCAGCACCAAGGAGGGCGACCACGGCCGGGGGACCCACTTGATGCGGACCGGCCAGTCGCCCATGGGCGCAGTGCGCTATCCAGCCATTGGCGCCGCCTTGGCCAAGCAGTTGGTTTCGCCCGAGGTGAAGTTGCCGCCCTACGTGAGTGTTGCCCCGTTTCGCGGAATCAACAACGAAGCGTTTGGCCCTGGCTTTTTGGGCCCCAAGTTCGCACCCCTAGTGGTCGGTGGGGCAGGCCGGAATGGGCGTGGAGAAGCGGGCGAGGGGGAAGGTTTCGCCAAACTCACTGTCGATGCACTGACACCACCCGACGGCGTTTCGTCCGAACAAATGGAGCGCCGGCTCGATCTTTGGAAGACTTTAGAGAGCCGCTTTCTCGCACAGCATCCCAATGAAACCATCCGCGCTCATCAGGCGGTGTACGACAATTCGCTGCAAATGATTCAAAGCGATGCTGCCGATGCGTTTGACCTGTCGCAAGAATCTAACGAAGTCCGCGAAGCCTACGGAAAGGGCATGTTCGGGCAAGGCTGCTTGCTGGCCCGTCGACTCGTTGAGCGCGGCGTCCCCTTTGTGGAAGTCTCGCTCAACAATGCCACCTCCGGCGGGTTGGGTTGGGACACGCACGCCAATAACTTCGAAACGGTGAAGCAACTCTCAGGCGAACTGGACCATGGCTGGGCAACGCTGATGACCGAACTCAAGCAGCGCGGCCTCCTGGAATCGACCACCATAATCTGGATGGGCGAGTTTGGGCGCACGCCGAAGATCAACGGCGCTGCAGGTCGTGATCACTTTCCCCAAGCCTGGTCCTGCGTCCTCGCCGGCGGAGGTATCGCGGGTGGACAAGTTTACGGCAGCACCAGCGACGACGGGGTGCATGTCGAGGAAGACAAGACCTCGGTAGGCGAAGTGTTGGCAACGCTTTGCTCTGCGCTGGGTGTACCACCGGACACGCAAAACATGTCCAACACGGGCCGGCCCATCGCGCTGGTCGATGACTTCCCCATCAAACGCTTGCTATCGTAGCGCACTCGAAAGAACTGCAACGTTAGAATCTCCCCATGCTTCGATTTCTCAAAACCTGCTTGCCGGTGCTAGTGTGCACTTTGCTGTTTCGGACCTCTGTCCTTTGGGGCCAAGCTGATCGACAGGCTCTGCTCGATCAACAACCCTTAGTGGGGGTGGCGGTGCAATCGCTCAGCCCAGCCCGAAGAGATGCGTACCCAGAGGCGAATCAGGCCATGATGTACCAGGCGGAGCAAGAAGATCCGCTCGCATTCTACGTCCGCACCCAAGATGGGGAATGGTTGATCCCACCGCAGGTAAATAGCGAAGATCCTTGGGTTCGGCTGCTGTTGCTGGGGCCCGTTCGGCCTACTCTTGTTGACGTGGCGATTGAAATCAACGGCGCACCCTACCGTGCTGCGCGCGAGGCATGGATTGACAAGCTCCTGGCCGAAGCGAAGGCAACGTTCCTGGTGCGCACTGGAGTCGAAGTTGCTGAAGCCGGGGAAGTGGAACACGAAGATGCAAGTGCAGACGCATCCTCTGAAAGTAGCGATGCGCAAGGTGCTGATACGAAGTCCAAGAATGAGAAACTCGCAGAAGGCGCTGACGAGAAGGCTAACGATAAGAATGACGAGAACAGCGACGAAAAAAACAACGAGGACGCCGACGAGGTGCCGATGGTGTCCGCCCAAGGGCGGCAGACCCGGAGCTTGTTTCAGCGTTTGATAAACTACCTGGCAGCTGACCAAGCGCTGGCGGAGCGCGAGGAGGTGCGGTGGCTGTTGGCAGAATGGACCGGCGGACCAGCGCAACTCACGTTGAGCCCCGCCTTTGCCTGGCGGCGTGCGAACTCCGCACCACTGTGGAACGCGTTGGATAGTAACAGAGACACAAGTTTGAGCAGCGAGGAAATCCAACAGGCGATGACCACTCTCAAACGGGCTGATATCAACCGCGACGACATTGTGGATCTCAGCGAACTTGAACGACTCGCCCAAGGGCAGGCACCTAACCGGCGCACACCCGGCCATCCATTGGTCGTGGTCCTAGATGAAAACACGGACTGGACGTCTTTGCTTAAAGATCTGCGTGATGCCTATGATTCGAGCGGCACACCCCAGGGTGACGTGTCCCTACTAGAGCGACTTGCGATGGGAGATCGGTCCATCAGCGCAGCCAACTTAGCGAATCTCTTGTCCTTGCCTGCGGAGTTGGTGGCCCGGGTCGGGTTTGCCGAGAAGGATGCCAAGCTGACGCTGATTGCAATCAATGGCAGACGCAGCGAAAGTTGGCGATCCCACGCCTCCACGGACCAAGTCATCGCATTAGAGCAATCGGCGGGGCATATTGAGCTCTCTGCCGCGCAAGGAAAAGTGGATGCCAAGAACGAGAGTGGCGACATGCAACAAACGCAGATTGCCATCGGAGCGGTCGTCGATGGATTTCCGCTGTTTCGTCTGGTAGATCGCGACAACAATCGACAACTGACACTGCGCGAGCGTCGTGGTGTGGAAGCACTGCTCGCATCACTTGACCGCGACCAGGACGGCCAAATTGAATCGCGAGAGTTGCCCACTCCAATACGGTTGGCAATAACGCACGGAGCACAAGTGCATCGTCACTTAGCGCAACCGATTGCTGCTCAGCGGGATATTGGCAAGCAGGAAGAAGTGAAAGTGCCCGATTGGTTTGTGGGCATGGATCGCAACCAAGACGGTGATTTGTCGCAGCGAGAATTTCAGGGCAGTCCCGCGCAATTTGCAAAGTTCGACAGCGACGGCGACGGCCTCATCAGCCGTCTCGAAGCTCAGCAATAGCCAGCCCCAAGAAGCTCCGCTTCAATAATCGAAGACCGCGAACGAACAGCTTGAACCTTGATATACTGAACTCCCAGAATCTGGAACTCGGATAACAACCCACGAGAGAATCTTATGTCGGACAACCATCAGCAAGTTCTCACACCAGATGCCAGCACCGAAGAGGTTACGCGACTGGTCGACAATCTTCACGATACCTACCAACAGATGTGCTCGGAACTGTCGGGGGTGATCGTCGGTATGGAGGAAGTGACCGAGCAATTGATGATCGGCATCCTGTGCCGCGGGCATTGCATGCTGCAGGGTATGCCGGGGTTGGCGAAAACGCTGCTAATTTCGCAGTTGGCATCCTTAATGCATTTGTCTTTCAACCGCGTGCAATTTACACCCGACCTCATGCCGGGCGACATCACTGGTGGCGATGTGCTGGAGGAAGACCACACAACAGGCAAAAGAGTATTCCGCTTTATCCAGGGACCACTTTTTGCGAATCTAGTCCTCGCCGACGAAATTAACCGCACTCCTCCGAAGACGCAAAGCGCACTGCTCGAAGCAATGGAAGAACGCCAGCTCTCGGTAGGCGGAACGACTTATCCGCTGCCCGACCCGTTCTTTGTACTCGCGACTCAAAACCCCGTCGAAGTCGAAGGCACCTATCCGCTGCCGGAGGCACAACTTGATCGCTTTCTATTGAAAATCAAGGTGGACTATCCCGACCGCGCAGGCGAACGAGAAATTTGCCGGCGGCAAACAACGGACTATTCCTACACGACTCGACAAGTCATCGACATCGATCAACTGCACGCGATGCAAGATTTGGTCACGAAGGTGGTGGTAGCTGATCACGTCTACGACGCGGCAATTGATCTGGCACGAATGACCCGACCCGAGGAAGGGCAATTGCCCCCTGAAATGGCAGACAAGGTGCAATATGGCGCTGGCCCGCGTGCCAGCATTGCGCTGCTCATGGCTGGCAAAGCGAGGGCCCTGTTGCATAAGCGGTGCCATGTGACGACCGCAGACATTTTCGCCGTCGCGCCGCCCGTACTGCGCCATCGGATCATCCCCACCTTCAACGCCGAGGCCGCTGCGCTGGACACCGATGACATCGTCCAAGCCCTGGTGGGTCAACAGATGTCGGTCACCCAAGCGTAGTTACTACTCTTCTACCTCCAACAAAATATACGTTCCGTGGCTGAGTCCCGAGTCAACCAATTTGTCGAGTCCTTGCGAGACCGCCAGGCGGAAGACGTCGCTGCGCGGCCAAAACCCTTGGCGCAGCCAACCGACCGTTTAGGGCCAAGAGGTGCGACTGTGGAGGGGCAGCCCGCTCAGCAGCGGCCGACGTTCGACCCGCAGATGCTGACAAAGTTAGGTCAGTTAGACATCATCGCCAGCACGGTTGTAGATGGGTTCCTCTCGGGGAAGCACCGTTCGACCCACAAAGGAGGCTGCACCGACTTCGCCGATTTTCGCCCTTATAATCCCGGCGACGATCTGCGGCAACTTGACTGGCGGCACTATGCGAAGAGCGATCGCTACTTCGTAAAACAGTTCGACGACGAAACCAATTTGCAAGCGCTGTTAGTCGCCGACGCAAGCGGATCAATGCAGTTCGGCATGTCGACCGTTTCTAAATGGCACTATGCCCAAATGGCTAGTGCGTGCCTGGGGCACCTGCTCTTGCGGCAGCGCGATTCAGTGGGGCTTGCTGTCATGGGGGATTCGCTTCGTGACTACGTCCGTCCGCTGCCACGGGCGAGTCAACTGGCTCGCGTGCTGAATGTGCTCCAACACACCGAGGCCGCAGGGGAATCGACGCTCGGCGATTCGCTCTTGGAACTCTCGGGCCGACTCAAGCGGCGAGGGATGGTGATATTGCTCTCTGACTGTTTCGGTGAAATCAGCCAGCTGAAACACGCCTTGCAGCAATTCCGTGCACGGGGGCATGACGTGATGGTTTTTCAAATCCTCGCGCCCGAGGAGCTCACTTTCCCGTTTCGCC
Organism: Bythopirellula sp.; assembly: GCA_965230685.1. Classification (GTDB taxonomy): domain Bacteria; phylum Planctomycetota; class Planctomycetia; order Pirellulales; family Lacipirellulaceae; genus Bythopirellula. The sequence goes on along the minus strand of CBDDLO010000002.1, from coordinate 3,158,538 downwards.
GCGAATCGTTTTTTCAGGACTTGGAAATTCCCCGGCGCATTCAAGTCAATCCCAACGCCCTCCGCAAACAATACCTGGCCGAGTTCCAAGCGTTTCAAGACGAGCTACGCGCCGCGATGACCGACGCTGGCGTAGACCTGACCACCATGACCACCGACCAAGACATCGGCGACACACTAGCCCGCTACCTCCGCCGCCGTGCCGCCCTTAAATCGGCAGTAACGAAACGAATCCGTGCCTGAGCTGCCATTGGTGGCGATGGAACCACTAATACCAAACACCCAACAATGAACAACTTCACTTGAGCTTCCTTGGCCTATCATTTCTGTTCGCTTTGCCCCTCGCAGCGCTACCGGTGATTATTCATCTGTATCGTGGTCGGCAACGCGATGTCGTGCCCTGGGGTGCGATGCGGTTTCTGGATCAAGCAACGACCAAGGGACGCAGCGTGCAACGGTTGGAAGAATTGCTGCTCATGCTCTTGCGCGTGGCCATCGTGGCAGCCTTGGTATTGGCACTGGCGCAGCCCATGCTGCAAAGCACCCTGTTTGGCACGGCTGTGGATCGCGAAGTCGTGTTGGTGCTCGACAATTCGCTTTCAACAGCGCGCACCTTGAACGAAGTTTCCACCAACGACGAATTAATTGAGCAAGCTGTGGAGTATGTCGAGGGATTGTCCACTGGCGACACGGTGCATGTGCTTCTGGCCGCCGGCGGAGGGCAATGGCTCACCGCCGAGGGAGTGCCCGCTGCTAGCGCAGGAAAACGGCAGCTGACCTCGTTACTCCAAGCGGTCGAACCCACGCAAGGAACGGCTAACATGCTCGACTGTTTGCAGACCGCGGTGAATTTAGAACCCCAAGGAAATCCCTCGTCGCGACAGGTTGTAGTATTCAGCGACGAGCAGGCACTGAGTTGGCATTTGGGCTCGACCGGCGAGTGGCAACAATTGGGTGCTGCACGCGAACAAGCCTCGGTACCGACCGCGATCCAAGTGGTTACTTCTCAAGCCGATACGACGGCCATGAAAAACTTAGCAGTCATTGGAGTTGAAGCAGCGCGCGAATTGGTCAGGCCCAAGGAAAGTGTGGAACTCGTCGCGCAAGTACGCAACTTCGGAGAATCTGCTAGCGAGGCGACCGAGACAGAATGGCTGGTTGCCGACCAGGTTTTCGCGACGAGTGAATTGCGCTCGCTTGCTCCTGGTGAATCGACACGGGTCTCAGCAAAGTTGCGTCAAGACGAAGCCGGCAACTTTGCCGTGAGCTGCCGCCTGGTGGTGGACGACAAGAACGAAGCCGATGATCAGATCGCCTTGGACAACTCCGATAGCGTTGTGATCGAAGTCTCCGATCAACTGCCCATCTTGGTGGTACGTAGCCAGGCCGACGAGGAATCGACCAAGCGCGCTGAGGACCTGTTCACCGCGGCCCTGGGGTACGATGGCGAGCAAGTTCAGGATTGGCACTCCGTCTACCAGCCCGAGTTGGCCACTGTGGATCAGCTCTCGTCGCTCCCACTTTCGAAGTATCGAGCCGTGGTGCTTCTCAACCTGTCCGAGCTTACTGCCGAAGCGCAGGAGCAGCTGCAAACTTTCGTGCGTAGTGGGGGAGGGCTATGGGTGGCGCTGGGAGATTTGGTTCAGCGCAAGGCGTTCAATCGCTATTGGTATGACGATGGGGGCGGCATGAGCCCCATCTCGCTAGATTCATTGGTCACGGTTGAAGACACCAACAAGCCCGCTGGTGTGATTCATCCGCCCGACCCCGATCACCCTGCTACTTCGCAGCTTGCCAACACCACGCAGTTAGATATCGACCAAGCCCGCCTCACCGAGTATTGGCAATTCGCACGCGCCAACGACTCCGAGCGCGACACGTGGAAACTGCTCGAGTCCGGGGACGGCAATCCACTGGTCGTGGAAAACCTGGTTGGCCAAGGGCGCGTACTCATCCAAGCATTTCCGCTGGGTCTGGGGTGGACTAATCTGCCTCAACTGAAATCCTATGTCGTGATGGTCCAAGACTGGCTCGACTACCTCACCGCCCCGGCGATGGCCCGTTTTAATTTGAAACCAGGCAACGCTATAGCAGCCCCTTGGCCAGCGGAGGCGGATTCGGCCACGGCGATCCTCGCCACCCCCGCCGGAAAACAGGTGCAGTTGGCCAGCGCCGGAAGCGACGCTAGCGGTATGGTCCGGTACTCGCAGACCCAGCTGCCTGGACTGTATCAATTGACGTTTGAAAGCGGCGGTACCGACACGACCCTACCCTTTCATGTCAGCCGTGACCCGCAAGAATCCGAATGGCAGCCGCTCAACTCCGAAGCGCGCGAGAAATTGGTGCAACTCGCAGGCGTACAGTTCGAGGGGCAACAAGCAACAGCAACCAAGAGTGCCACCAACGTCGAACCTCGCCCGCGGGCGGAACCCATTTGGGGCGTGTTGCTGCTGGCTTTGGTAGGATTGCTGGTTGGCGAACAACTACTCGCCAACTGGCTAGCCCGCCAGCGAAGCGGAGTGGCAGTCACCTAGAACCAGTCACTCAAAAACTCGACGCGCTACGGCTTTCGAATTGCAGCTGAGCTAACACTTGCTCATAACTCGGAACTCACACTTCGAAACGCGAAACTAACAACCATGCCCAACGATCCACTACAAACCTCCGACAGCATCGTCTTCGACGGGACGGTTGGCGCGACGACAGCCGTGGTCGTGGGGATCTTGCTCGCGGCAATTGCGGCGTGGCTGTTGTGGCGGGAACGGCAGACGATTGGTTCACGCTGGGCGGGGCTGTTTTGGCTCATGCGAATGACAGCGATTGGCTTGGCACTGTGGATGCTGTCTGGCCCTGTGCACGAAACCATTGAGCGTTCGACCGTCAAGCAGTCGATCACCATCCTCACTGATGCCAGCGAGAGCATGAACACCGTCGACGCACCCAACGCTTCCGAGCGGTTACGCTGGACCCTCGCAAGCGCCTCTGATGCGGAGCCATCTGCGCTAGGTCATTGCGATAGCGTGAAAGTCGCCATGCGACTGGCGAGCCAAGCATGTGAAAAAGCGAATCAGTTGCTCGCTGAACACCGACCGCTCAAAGAATTGGAACAGATTGTCGAGGAAATCCGCACAGCCACCGCGCGGGCAGAGGTCCATTGTGACAAGCTGCTCGCTCATCTCACCGGTGACCGCGACGACCTCGCCGATCGCGTGGCTCGCGCAGAAACTCTTCTCCAGGGTCCGATCACAAATTCGTTCAGCGAGTTAGTGGAATCGCTTCAGGGCAGTGGGGCATCGCCTGTGGACGAAATCACCAACCTACTTGAAGTCCTACGAGACGATCTCGCTGGCATGACACGTCGCTTCGACACACTCACCCAAGACCTAGCCGAGCAGATGGCTGACGCGGGAACCGTTGCCGGCGAGGAATCGCACGACTTGTCGCGTCGAGAACAGTCAGTCCAAGTGCTTGATGCCCTGCAAAACAACGTGTTGGGCAAGCTGGCCGGCGATGTGCGGATTCGCAAATTCCAGTTCGATTCGATGCTGACCCCCATCGCCACGGAGCGCACCTGGAGCGAAGCCGCGAAGCTAGCTTCCTTCTCCCAGGAATCGAAACAACAACCCTTGACCGATCTGTCCGCCGTCTTGCAGCAACTTTCGACCGATCGCGTTGCGGAATCGACGCGACTGGCAATCCTGCTTTCTGATGGCAACCACACCGCGCTCGGCGAGCAATTGCCACAAGACGTGGCAACACAACTGGCCGACCTGCCCGTGTACACCGTGCCTATCGGCAACATTATTCTCGTGCGTGATTTGCGACTGCATCGGGTCGAAGCACCAGCTACGGTGGTCGAAAAGGATTCGACCGTGATTGACGCGATCGTCACCGCAGTCGATTGCGACGGCCTTTCCACGGAAGTAACGTTGCGACACGATGGCCGCGAGATAGATCGCCAGCAAATCCGATTCGCCGGCGATCGAGTGGATCGAAGGTTGCAGTTCACCGTGTCGGCCGACGAAGTGGGTTGGCAGGACTACGAGCTGACGGTCCAACCTCTGGAAGAGGAAGAGAGCGTCGCGAACAACGTCGCGCCGATCAGTTGGGAAGTGGTTCGGGACAAGTTTCGCGTGCTGCTTGCGGACCGGGTTTCGCACTTCGAGTTTCGCTACTTGCAGCAGTTGTTCCGCCGCGATTCGCATGTTGAGTGTGACGAGTTGTTGTTCTATCCACGGCTGCGCGGAACAGGCGAGCTGGAAAGGAACCCTCGATTCCCTGAGAAAGTCGATGATTGGGCGGTGTACGACGTCGTAATCCTTGGCGACTTGGGTTTGAAGCAGTTTAGTAGGGCCAGTCAGCAGGCGCTGGTCGAGTATGTCCGCGATGGCCACGGCCACTTGATCCTCTACACGGGTCGAGAGCATATGCCGCAAGCTTTTCGCAATCAGCCGCTCATGGATCTGCTTCCGGTGACGGCGGCTCCCTTCAACGACGAAGCATCGGGCTACACGCTGATGCTTACCGACGAGGGCCGGCTGCACAGTGCCTTAGCCATCGAAGAATCCAACCAAGCAAGCGAAGCCGCCTGGCTTGGTGTCTATCGTAAGAAGCCAATCTACAAACTCTCGGAATATTCCCGTCCCAAACCGACGGCGCGGACCTTGTTGCACGCGGTACCCACGCAGGAGTCGGTCGTTGTCGAGGACCAGGCAACGCTCGAGAAGTTTCCCGCGTTCTTGTGCTGGCATCAGGTGGGCGGCGGGCGTGTGGCTTATTTGGCAGCGTCGGAGATTTGGAAGCTCCGCTACCGCGCGCAGGATCGTCGCCACCATCGATTCTGGGGGCAGTTGATCCGTTGGATCACCGCCGAAAACCTCGGCTCTGGCTCCGATCTGATTCGACTGAGCACCGACAAAAATCGCTATCAACGCAACGAGCAGATCGAAGTGACCGTCTGGCTTAAAGACCAAACCGGCCGACCGCTCGCGGGGCAAACGCTGCAAGTCGAGGCGCGTACTTTGGAAAAAAAGGTCGCGTCAGCCGAGTTAGCCAGCGATCCCGAAACCCCCGGCAGATACTTCTGCTCGATGGAAGCGCTACAGCCCGGAGCGTATGAACTGGTCGTCACCGGCACGGTCGTCGATGAGCTCGCTCCCCAAGGCAACGAACTCAGCGAAGAAGACAAGTCGAGCATTCGATCAATGATCACCATCGACGATGGGGATAACCTGGAAATGGTCGATACACGTTGCAACCGCACGCTGCTGGAACAAGTCGCGGAGATTACGGGCGGACAGGTGGTTCCACCCACAGCGCTGGCTGAGGTGCTTCAATTGGCTTCGCTGTCGCCTGAAGTTCATGAAACTGTCCAGAGAGTACCGCTGTGGAATCGGTGGACCAACTTGTGGATCGTACTAGGTTGCCTCGTTGTCGAGTGGATTGTCCGTAAACAAAAAGGACTGGTGTAACATGACACAACTCCCCCAAAAGCTGAATCAACACAACTTAGCACTACCAGCCGCAATGGCTGAGAAACTCGACGTTGTGCGCAGCCGCTCGCTCAGGGTGCAAATCGGCACGGCATTGGTTGTCGCGGTGGGAGTGTTGCTTTCGGCAATGGCCGTGGCGATGCTCGTCGACTGGCTGGCGACCATCTACGACTTCCGCTGGAGGGCGTTGCTGACGTATTCCGCTTGGACCGCCGCAGGGGCGACGTTGATTGCATGGGCATTAGCGGCATGGAAGAATACCAGGCAAGTCGATCGGGTCGCCGTGAAGGTGGACCAACACATCCCCGAACTCGAAGAACGCTGGTCAACCGTCACTGAACTGTCCACCAACGGCCATTCTCGCGACGTTCACCCGGCAATGTTCGAGCAAGTATCCCGAGAAGCGCAAGGCTGGAATCCGCGCGTCGAAGCAGATCGAGTAGTACCACTCGATGGATTGATTCGCGCACTGCTATTTCTGACCGCGATTACCACCGTGTTGGGCCTCGCGGTCGTATTCAATTCTCACCAAACAACCGTATTGTTGCAACGCTTTTGGCAACCATTCACTCCGATCTCCGCCACGGAGCTTGCCGACTTGCCCGGCGACCTGGTAGTGGGACGAGGGGAGTCGCTGGAAATTGAGGCCAGTCTGGTTGGTGCACCCGTGGCCGAAGCGTCACTACTGTTGCAACCACCGGCGGGAGATGCCGAGACCATTACCTTGACTCCACGTACTGAGGAGGACAGCCAGGCAAGGGTGTCGCACCGCTTGCGCTCGGTGAAGCAGCCGCTGCGGTACCGGCTGCGCGCCGGCGACGGTCAAACGGACTGGTATGAAATCGTGGTGGCCGACCGCCCCAAGCTGGGCAAGGTGGAGCTGACGCTGACTCCACCCGCCTACACCGGCCAAGCGCCTGAAGTGATCAACAAGCTCCCCCGCCGAATGACGGTACTCGAGGGGAGCCGCGTGGAACTCGCCATTCAACCAAAGCAGCCACTGCGAAGCATGCAGCTGAAATTTGATGCCAACCTCGCTGAACCGCTCACGGCCGACGCGAAGGGTTGGTATCGCTGGGAAACCACACTGACCGAGAGCCTCACGTTCCAACCCCTGATGACCGAGGAGCACGGACTCGACAACTTACGCCCACCAACGTGCGAAATTCGTTGCCGCCCCGACCGACCTCCCGTCGTAAAGATCCTCACGCCCAGCAGCGAGTTGGCCGTGAGGCCCGATGAAACGGTTCCCGTCACCTTCATTGCAACCGACGACGTCGGCGTCCAACAAGCCGAGCTGGTGGTTTACGACGAAAGCGACCGCCAAGGCGGCAAGCCACGTGTACTAGACACCATTCCCATTCCGCTGGGGGATCAGCAAGGCAATGTGAAAGTGAAAGCCACCGTACCTCTGGATCTTTCCAAGTACGAAACCGTGGACGGGGCAGAGTTGAGCTTCTCGATCCGCGTCCGTGAAGATCGTGGGCAACAGTCGGCTCCAGGCCAAACCAGCAGCGACGGTTCGCTGCTTGCCCAGTCAAACCCGGCGAACCAAAACGAGCAGGCAAAGACACAAGCAGATTCATCCACTGAGTCACCCACGTCGCAACAACCAGCGAACAACGAGTTAGCCACCGTAGAGGCGCAAAATCCACCGGTCGGCTCCACGCCCAGGCCGCCTCAGGACACCGTAGCCGAAGCCAACACTCCCGCGAAGGCTTCGCCGGGGACAAGGGCTGCTGCCGCCCAATCGTCGGCAAACGACGGCCCGAAGACAGCTTCCGCTCCACCCTCTCAGGCCAATGCGAATTCCGCATCAGCACCCGCCCAGCAGCAGAGCGATTCGGTTAGCAATGCCCCTGAGAAGATGGCAAAGTCCGATCCAAAAGTAGATACGCCGACCGAAAAATCCCCAACTGCGGAAGACAGTGCGTCAGAGAACAAGGTAGCTCAAAATGCGCCCTCGTCGAAGAGCCCAGCACCGGCGAAAACCTCATCGCCGAGCGATTCAGAGAACACGAACGAATCGCAAGAGCCCAAGGCTTCTGCCCTGAATACAGCGCAGAATTCTTCCAACCAGCAATCGGCACAGCAACAGTCGGCTCAGCAGGATCGATCTCCGTCAGAGCCGGGAGATAGTTCCCCGTCGCCAGGTAATCCGCTCTCCAAACGTGGCCTCGACGTGGAGCAAGCCCAATCCGCCAGTAGCCAACGCATGCGTCTGAAAATCGACGAGTGGGCTGGAAGCTACGATGGTCAGCAACGCATCAAGCTAGAAATTGCCATCGCGCCAAAACTGGAGGCGCTCGACCGTGCCCTCGAAAAAGCGCAGTTGCTTTCGCGCTCGGTGCTAGATGCGGCTGATGCGGAACAACCGTGGGCAAGCGAGCATGGCCGCGATATTCAACAAGCTGACGAACAAGTCGAAGCTGCGATCAAGGTGGTCGAAGATCTGGAAGGCGAAACCTACGACACTCCCTACGCCTTCATTGGTTTGCAGTTAGTGGATATCAGCCAAGCGCATATCGGTCCCGCACGGCGAGATTTTTGGAAGTCTCTGCAGACGAAGGACGACACTCGTATTGCTGCCATCCGCGATGGTTGGCAGCACACCGTCCGTGCTCGAGAGTTGCTCGTCCTACTGACTGAGCGTTTCGAGCGAACGAAACTCGAATACAAGATGGCCGCGTCGGTTGAGAAGTTGAAGAAGATGTATCAGCTCTTCGTCGAGGACTCGATGGCTTTGCTACGGCAAGATGGCGATGGCAACCGGTATAGTCGTAAAATGGCGGAGTTCGATCTCGACGAAGAATATCTCGCAAGATTGCAGGAAGTACTGAACATGCGGAGCGAGATGCGGGCTGAATTGGCTCGTATTTTGGCGGACGACCCGCGGCTACTTCGCCGCTATCTCGACGCGCAGCGTAATAGTCAGATGGTGCTTCGCAATCAATTAGATCGCTTGCTAGAACGACAATCCGAACTCAACCGAGAGACGCGCGCTTGGGCCACGGTCGAAGAAAACCAACGCGCGGACCTGGAAAAAATTCTCCTCGGGCGGCATGTCGAAGGGGCGCAGGACCTAGCAATCGCGGCCTCTGATTTGCACGACCGGTTCGAGACCTGGTCGCCCTTGGGCAAAGAAGTCGAAGACGCCGATTTCCAAGCGGCCTCGCAAGTGCTACAGGAACTTGCCACTGCGACACGCGAACTCAGCGCTGATGGTCTTGCCTTCGTGGCTGCCTCGAAGCGTGCAAAAAAAATCGCCGACGACAGTGATCAAGGTGGCAACGAGACTGAGTCGCAGGATGGTGTCGAAGGGCCCGACTCGACCGAACTTGAATCAAGTATTGAAGAGATTTCCACAAGTGCCCAACTACTATACGACCGCTTCACCCAGTTAGAAGTTTTATTGCGACGCATTGGCAGTCGGCAAGATCGGCCCGATATTGCTTATTTCGCCACCAACCGACTTCTGGAAACGCGCCGTCTAATCGAACAAACTTCCGCTTGGATTCGTCAGTTGAAGCAGCAGCAAAAGGGGAATTACCATCGATCCGCTGAGGTAGCTCAGTATCGCCTGGCTACCGAAACTGACACGATGGCTGGCAAACTGGCCAACTTAGAGCAACAGATGGCAGGTCTGCTGCAAAACCAGGACGGAAAACTACCACAGTCGATTGCCGAGAAGGCACGCGGGTTGCTCGCCGCACTGGACGAACAGGCCGCGCCGAACCAGTTGGCTGCAGTTTATGCGCTGCGCCGCAATCAATTGCCACGGGCCACGTCTCGGCAAGAGTCGGCTGAAAAGGCATTGCAACTAGCCGGCAAACTGTACGACGACATGGTGGAAGAATCAATCAAGGAGCTGGACAAGCTGCCTGTGCAGGACCCCATCGCCGGCTTACTCGATGACCCCACGCTCGACGAACTGCTTCGTCGGCTAGAACAGGAGCTCCCGCTCAATGAGCTGCTGGGAATCCCCAACCGACCTTCGAATTTGCGCATCATGAGCGACTGGCTACAACCGGGCATGGACAATGGTCTCATGACCGGCGCGAATCGGCAAATGATGCTCGACCAGATGCGACGGCAGCAGCAACTGCGACAGCGTCAACTCGAGCAAGCCTACCGCCGCGCGGTTGCCAGAGCACTCAACGAAACCGAAGCGGAAGATCTGGTGAAAGACATGCCCCGTCTGGCCCGCGAAACTGCCGACTGGAATCGCCTCGCTTCGCAGCTGGAAGACGACCTCCGCCAAGGCCGCGACAAAGCGCCGCCCGAACGCTATCGCCGTGCGATTGAGCAGTATTTCAAGCAAGTGAGTGGCGCGAAAGACGGTGCAAAGGACTAGTTCGAGTAAAAAGGACAAACATGCACGCTCTCGCAACCCGTACCACTATCGCACTGCTTGCACTATCGTTTTTTGCATTGCACGATTGTAAAGCGCATGCGCAGACAACTAGCGATATGCTCTCACCAGCCGAGTGGCAGCAAATCGATCAAAGCATCGAACGCTCCCTGCTCTGGCTCGCCTCGCAACAGCAGTCCAATGGATCGTTTCCCACTCGAGCGGAAGGCCAACCAGGAGTCTCCAGCCTGTGCGTCATGGCTTTTGTCGCGCACGGGCACATGCCGGGGGAAGGTCCCTATGGCGCACAGTTGCAAAAGGCGCTTGATTTTATTGCTAGTTGCCAGAAGCCAAGTGGTCTGTTGGCGTTCGTCTTTCCTAGAAGTCAGCAGCTGACTAGAAACGTCAAACATGAAATTGGCAGCCCAGCCGCTTACAACCATGCGCTCTCTTCACTCCTGATGAGTGAAGTCTATTCCATGGGCGGTGGAGACTTAGAGAAAAATCAAGATGTGATCGAAAAGGCTCTGCAAGCAACCCTCGAGATGCAGCGCTGGTCCAAACGCCGCAAAGCGGACCAAGGCGGTTGGCGGTATGTGAATCGTTTCGATCGCGACAGCTACGATTCGGACCTGTCGGTGACGGGCTGGAACCTGATGTTCTTGCGCTCGGCGAAGAATGCCGGTTTCGAGGTTCCTAAGCAAGCAGTGGACGATGCCGTTGAGTATGTGCGTCGCTGTTTTCAACCACGGTACCAAACCTTCCTGATCATGGCGGATACGCCCGACCGACGCAGCCGTGGGATGGCGGGAGCGGGTATCTTGGCCATGGCCCACGCTGGACTGCACGACTCCGAAGAAGCGCGACTAGCAGGCGACTGGCTGCTCGGCCAAGGATTTGCGATCTACAACGAGAGCCGCCAGTACGCTGGCGGGGGCTGGACCGACGATCGCTACCACTACGGCGCGTTTTGCGCCAGTCAGGCCATGTACCAGCTGGGGGACGACTACTGGCGAAAATTTTTTCCGCCCGTGGCAAAAGTGATTCTCGCCAACCAAGACACCAACGGCTCCTGGCAGCGCGATAGCCACGGACACGATGGTAAATTCGGTACCGCTTACTCGACGGCACTAATGACACTCACGCTGGGTGCAAACAATCAACTCTTGCCAATTTTCCAACGCTGAGGAATGCCACTTATGAGTTCTCTGACTGGCGGCGCAACAAGTCTTGTCGTTTCCCTCCTGCTCGTCGCCGGAACACTATCGCACGGCACCTCCGCTCAAGAAATTGAACGACGGGCAAGCGAGCAGCTCTCCGCGGCCCAGTGGCAGCAAATCGATAGCAGCGTCGAACGGGGCCTGCGATGGCTTGCGGCGCAGCAGCAACGAGACGGGTCGTTTCCTACTTTGACCCAGGGACAACCGGGAGTAACGAGCCTGTGCGTCATGGCTTTTCTGGCTCACGGTCACATGCCTGGGGAAGGCCCCTACGGCGAAGCAATTCAACGAGCTGTCGACTTTATCTTACGAACTCAGAAGCCCAGTGGACTGCTTGCGGTGGTGGCTCCCGTAGGCGCGGAAATTTCACGGAACGTTCAGCACCCGGTCGGAACCTCGGCGGTTTACAACCATGCCTTGTCCTCCCTTGCTCTCAGCGAAGCGTTTTCCATGTCGGGAGGTAGCCTGGAAGATAGCCAGTCGGTGATCGAGAAAGCGATGGAAGCAACGCTGACCATGCAACGCTGGCCGAAGCGGAAAGAAATCGACAACGGTGGCTGGCGCTATCTCCATCTGTTCCAAGACGGCAACGATGCCGATTTGTCGATCACAGGCTGGATGCTGATGTCACTGCGTTCCGCGAAGAATGCAGGGTTCGATGTGGATCAACAGGCGATCCAGGATGCCGTCGAGTACGTTCGTGCTTGCAGTGTTGAGAAGTCTAGCACCTTTAGCTACATCGCCGGCAGCGATAAGTTTGTCACCCGAGCGATGGCGGGGGCGGGGGTTTTGGCCTTGGCCCATGCGGGTTACCACGATTCGCCTGAGGCTCAGCAAGCGGGAAACTGGTTATTGCGCGAGGGATTTCCCCTTTACAACGAAGGGCGCCGTTATGGAGGCGAACGCGACATCCGTGATCGCTATCACTACGGCGTGTTCTGCGCATGCCAGGCGATGTATCAACTGGGCGACGAGTATTGGAACCAGTTTTATCCGCCCACGTTTAAGGTCATTCTCGACCACCAGGAGACCAGCGGTGCATGGGCTGCCGATAGCCATTTTGACGATGGCCAGTACGGCACTGCCTACACGACGGCGCTGATGACTCTCACGCTGGGAGCGAGCAACCAATTGCTGCCAATTTTCCAGCGCTAGCGACGTGCAAGTACTTGCCAACGTTATGCAGGGGCTGTGCGTTGTGAGGCTCCTCCGGCTCCGGAAGGGCATTTCGAGGGGCCGGTGTTCTGACCCGCTTCGACCAAGTAGAATCGTGCTGTCGCGACCTCCAGAAGTTTGCGCGGCCTCGTCTCTCGCACTGCTGAGAATTGCAGCTAATGTCCAGCCAACAGAATATCGTCGATTCGCTACAAGCCGAGCTGGAATTGCTCCGGGAGGAACATCGACTGTTGGATCAGCACAATTCGATATTGCTCCGGCTGGCACTCGCGCAGCAGCAGCCGGAGTTGAACTTCGAACAAACGATCCAGCAATTCACCGAGGAGGTGGCCAAGTATTTGAAAACTAGCCGCGTCATCGTCTGGGTCTACAATCGTGACAAGACGGCCTTGCGCTGCCTGAATAGCTACGATGCGGAGCAAGGGACCCATTCCGCGGGCGTAGAACTGGCGGTCGACCGATTTCCGAGCTATTTCAAGGCACTCGAGCAGGAACGCGTTTTGGCTGCGGACGACGCGCTAAACGATCCGCGCACACAGGAAATGGCGGAAAGCTATTTCGCCGAAAAGGGAATCACTTCCAGACTGGACTCGCCAATCCGGGTCCAGCGCCAGCTGCGAGGGGTCATGTGCTGCGAACACATTGGCCCTGCTCGTCAGTGGTCCGACGAACAGCAACGGTTTCTCGCCTCAGTGACGGATCTCCTGTCGCTCTCCGTGGCAACGCACGACATGCGCCGCACCGAAGAAACAATGCTTGCCCTGCTCGAGTCGGCAGCTCAAGGCGTGATCGCAGTGGACGAAGCGGGGAAAATCACGGTCGTGAACTCACTCGCGGAAAAGCTCTTTGGCTATCCCCGTGAGGAGATCCTCGGTCAACCGTTCGAGAAGCTAATCCCCGAAGATCTGAGCGACAATACCCTCGAAATTCAAGACGGCAACCTGGCCCGCTCGTCCAGCCACCGCCTAGGCATGGGGCAGTATTTCACTGGCTACCGCAAAAACGGCGCGACGTTTCCCGTTGAAATTGCCCTTAGCTTCGTCAAGCAAGACAACGAACACCTTGCACTCGCGCTGCTGACCGACGTGACCAAACGGGTCGAGTCGGAACGCAAGCTCAAAGAGAGCGAAGAACTGTACCGCAACGTCGTCGAAGACCAGACCGATTTAATCAGCCGCTGTACCCCGAAGGGGATTCGCACCTTCGTGAATCGTGCGTACTGCGAGTACCACGGTCAAACGCAAGAGGAACTGCTGGGCACGTCGATTTACGAACTCGTTCCTCCGCGCGACCGCAAGAAAATACGCGAGAGCTTTGCGAGCATGACGCCCGAACGGCCGATTCACAGCTACGAACATCGTGTTTTGCGGCCCGACGGAAAACTGGCGCTAAATCAATGGCTCGACCATGCAATCTTCGACGACTCGGGCACGCTGCGCGAAGTGCAATCGATCGGTCGCGACATTACGGAACAGCGCGAAGCTGAGGCCCGCCTCCGCGAGGCCCAGCGATTGGAGTCGATCGCAGTACTAGCAAGCGGCATCGCCCATGATTTCAACAACTTGCTAACCCCGATACTGATTTACTCCGAAGGCCTGCGAAGTTACTTCGCTGACGGCTCGGTAGAGAGCAGCCAAGTTCTGCAGATTCTCGCCGCAGCGAATCGAGCCAAAGAGCTCGTGCGGCAAATTCTCACCTTCGGGCGAGAAAGCCACGAGGTCCAACGCCAACCCACAGCCATCGCCCCTGTGATTCAGGACACGCTCCAACTACTGCGCGCCTCGGTGCCCAAACAAATTCATTTCGATGTGTCCGTCGATAGCGAATGTGGCGTTGTCGAGGCCGACCCTTCCGAGCTTTATCAGATCCTCTCCAACCTCTGCACGAATGCCTGCCAGGCGATGCCGGCGGCCGGCACGCTGACCGTCTCCGCCAGCGAGGTCAAACTGGAATATACAGACCTGCCCCATGGGCAGTATGTCCAACTGATCGTGAAAGACACGGGGGCGGGCATTGACGCGGAAAACCTGGAGAAGATCTTCGACCCTTTTTTTTCGACAAAGCCGGCCGGCGAGGGGACGGGGTTGGGGCTTTCGGTCGTCCACGGTGCGGTCACCGGGCTGGGAGGCCGCGTCGAAGTGCAAAGCCAAACGGGCATGGGGACCACGTTCGTCGTCTATTTGCCCTGCACCGACAAGCAGCCCCAACTGGCGCGCATCCCTGCGGGCCCGCCGCGAACATCACTCGGCAACGAGCGAATTCTCGTCGTGGACGATGAACAAGCCGTACTCGAGTCGACTCAATTCATGTTGCAACAACTGGGCTACCAAGTGACCGCGTGCGGTTCTGCCAACGAGGCCTTGGCGTGTTTTTCTTCTCGGCCTACAGAGTTCGACCTGGTGCTGTCCGACATGACGATGCCCCGCACAAGCGGGGTGGAACTCCTGCGGCGTATTCGCGAGCTACGAAGTGAAATCCCCGTAGTGTTAATGACCGGCTTCGCTGGATTACTGAACGAGAAGGAACTCAGTCGGTACGGTATCGACGAGTTTATCATTAAACCGCTGAGTGCTCTGGAACTTGGCAAAACGATACGAGATTGCCTCGCACCCACTGGCAAGACATCCACCCCACCAGTGCCTGCCAAGGCAACAGCACGCTCAGAGCAGGAAACCGTCTTAGTGATCGACGACGACCCGATGGTACGCGCTGCGATGATGCAACTCCTCGCCAGCCTCGGCTACAAACCGATCGCCGCAACGACTTTGGACGAAGCCTCATCGCAACTGGCCAAGCACACCCCAGCCGCGGTGCTTATCGACCACCACCTGGGCGGCGAGGATGGCTTCGCCGCCGTGTCGAATTTGCGCAGTCAATCAGCCGCGAGCTCTAACAAGAAACCACCGCTCTACATCGGCATGACGGGTTCCGGTGCATTGGAAGAACCGACCGATCACGGGTTAGACGGCTATCTCGTAAAACCCTTTTCTGCAGAGCAACTCGGGGAGTTGTTGGACTAGAACAAAAGGGCGACTTGTGAACGGAACAGCGTTGCCGTCGGCAAAATACGTGCCCCACCCAGAGCCAAAAAAGGTAAGCGGGAACCATTCGCACGCAAATGGGCCAATCTCAATCCCACCAGAAACTTTCACATAGGGCTCCACCAGAATTGACCGGAACTGGGACTCTAATTCTCGGTGAAACGTGCCCCCGTGATGCTGATGAATAGGCTAAACCTTATTTGGCAGCGGCAATCGCTAAGTTGCCTCGGTCGATGAATCCGAACGCAACAGGGCAAATGCCTTTCGAGCGTAAGGACGATGCCACATGTGTCACTTAGCGATTTCGCGTTGGTGACACAGGACATTCCGTCCTGAGCACCTTGGCGGTCCCGAGAAATGCGTTCAGACGATGAAGCTGAGGTAGGTTCGGACAGAGTTGCTACAATGGTACTTCCGCCACGATAGCCAATCGTCGTCCGCGAAGGTCACAGCTAGGCAATGAAATGACTCGATTACAGATGGCAGCGTTTATCCGCAAGGTTGCAGATGACGCGTTTCACGATGATGAGTGGGCTGAAGTAATGCCGACTCATTACCAAGACATTCCTACTGAGAACGCACGAAGGAAGACCGTTGAAGTCTGTCTTGGCTATTCAGATGTATCGGCTGAGGAGAAGCGACAGTATCTATTGGGAGTGGCAAACGGCTTGGAGCAAGCTACCGACGACTATGAGTTTTATTTTCGGAGTATGGCAGTAGGAATACTTCAGGAACTACCGCCAACTGGAGGGGAACGCGAAGTTTCTTACGAGCCGTACCGCAGTGCGGGTCATTACGAACTAGGAGCTGTGCTCAAAGAAGGGCAGACCGCTACCTGCGAATACATGAACGAAGGTAGAAGGAGGGCATTTAAGGTTCTCGACAGTCCCTCTTATGGTCTCCTGTCGATTAGTGTCGAATCTGCACAAGCGTGAAACGCCGAGCAGAGCAACGGGGCGGACGTAAGTAGCAAAGGACAGATTGTCCTGTGTCAGAAACGGCAAAACGCTTGGTGCGAAATGTGTGACCCTCATTACGCACTTGGGCTCCCTGGCGTTCCTGCCCGAGCGTGAAACGCTGAGGCAAGTTGCGGCAGCTCCCCAAGTGGCCCGTTTCTGTGCGAATGGTTTCCCTCTACCAAAAAAGCGAGAAACGGCTTCGGGTTCAACCGCTCATTTCCTTCCTAACTCCCTCGGCGCATTACTCCGAACGCAGTTTTCCTTGCTGGCTTCCATGAGATTCCCAGCTGTGAAGATGATGGCAACAGCCGTTACTATTAGGAGGAGCGAAAACCCATCCGCGAATATCCGTGTCATCCGCGGCAAAGTTCCCGCTAGAGAATTAAAACCTCAAATTTGCCGACGCCTCAAAACCTACGAGCCAAAAATATTATGCAAACCTGGGTTGCGCTATTTCGCGGCATTAATGTTGGCGGCAAGAACATCTTGCCGATGGCAAAGCTCAAGCTGCTCCTGCCATCGCTAAACTGCACGAAGGTTCGTACGTACATTCAAAGTGGGAACGTCATTTTCGAGTCTGCCTCGAAGAGCAAAGCCAACCTCACGAAGCGCTTGCTCGATGCGGTCGAGGGGGAATTTGACTTTCGCCCCAAGGTGCTGCTGTTGACTGCCGGGGAGTTCTTAGCTGCCAAAACGAAAAACCCATTCCCAAAGGCAGTTGCCGAACCGAAAACGCTCCATTTTTACTTCTTGGACGCAGTGCCAGAGGCACCCAATACCGCCGCCATTCGCAATCTGGCGACCGAAACGGAAAGCTTTCAACTGATAGATCGTATTTTTTATCTGCATACACCCGAAGGCATCGGCCAGTCAAAGCTCGCCTCGAATGCGGAACGCAAACTGGGCGTAACCGCTACTGCTCGTAACTACCGAACGGTCGAGAAGATTGCAGACTTGCTCGCCACACGATGAGCGGCTCGGAGCTAGCTGCCGGATTTTTCCTGGGACTCACGTAAACGTGTTTGCCGGTGGCAGCGTCTTCCCACTTACTTGGGCGTACGCTTCGACGGGGCTGGTTCCTGGTCCTCCAAAACATGAAACACCACGCGATACGCCTGGTAACCCGCGGCAATTTTATCGGCGTAGAGAGTGTCAAGTTCCGCTCGCAGGGCATCGGCAGTAGCAAAACCGTCGGGAATTGCGTCCGCGTCGGTGAGCTTGTCGATTTCTACTTGGTCAACGGCAGTAATGCGGATATAGCCAACACCCGGGATGTAGCTCCGCTGGCCGGCTTTCATCATCCGGTGTTTCCACAGCCTGATGGTCTGTGTCTTCTCGAGGGCACGAATCGCTGGGAGGAATTTCTTCTTGAACAGGAGCATGACGGGCCAGTCTAGCAGAAATGCCCCCTCCCGTCCCGGGAGGCCACGAAGTCCCCCTTGCATGGCCTTCGGGGGGTTCTATAATTCGGGGATATCGTTTCTTAAGCGATGTGCCGCGGGTGTAGCTCAGTTGGTAGAGCACAACGTTGCCAACGTTGTTGTCGTCGGTTCGAATCCGATCACCCGCTCTCGATATTCGGTCATGAGGCGTAAGTCGTATCCAAACGACCAATGACTTAGGGCTAACCTCAAACGATCAACGATACTACTTATGGCTGACGACCCGCGCGACGATTCCGATGTAAGCACTCTTCCCGATCCTGCAGCAGAGGCCGAAGAGGCCCAGGAGCTGGATCTCCAGGTCGAGGTCGACAGCCCCAGCGCTTGCGAACGGCATGTGACGGTGACCGTCTCTCGCGCCGACATCGACCGGTATCTTGACGACGCTTTTGGCGAGCTGATGCCCACAGCGACGGTTCCTGGTTTCCGCGCTGGACGTGCGCCTCGCAAATTGGTCGAGAGCAAATTCAAGAAGGAAATCGGCGAACAGATCAAAGGCTCGCTGCTGATGGACAGCCTCAGCCAAATCAGCGAGAAGCAAGACTTCACGGCCATTAGCGAACCGGAATTGAATCTCGACGCGGTCGAAGTGCCTGACGAAGGGCCAATGACTTTTGAGTTCGATATCGAAGTGCGTCCCGAGTTTGAAATGCCCAAGTGGAGGGGGCTGAAGCTCGACCGTCCGATGAAGGAATTCGGCGACCAAGAAGTCGACGCGCAGCTGGAAAAAATGCTGACGCGGTTCGGCCAGCTTACTCCGCACAATGGCCCGGCAAGCGAGGGCGACTACTTGACCGTAAACATCGTTACGTCTCACGATGACGAGCAGCTTGTCCACGACGAGGAGCGTGTATTACGCATCCGCGAAATACTCAGTTTCCGAGATGGCGAACTGAACGGCTTCGACAAGCTCATGGACGGTGTTAAGGCTGGAGAAAAGCGTTCCGGCTCGGTGGAGTTGACCCAGGACGCCTCGAACGAGGAACTTCGCGGAAAGCAAGTTGACGCCGAATTTGAAGTCCTCGAAGTGAAACAACTGAAATTACCTGAGCTGACCGAAGACTTCTTGCAGGAAATGGGGAACTTCGAGTCGGAAGAAAAGCTTCGTGAAGCAATCCACGCCGACCTGCAGAGACAACTCGAATACGAACAACAGCAGAAGATTCGCGGGCAGATCACTGCAATGCTCACCGAGTCTGCGAGCTGGGAACTCCCGCCCGGACTGCTTAAGCGTCAAAGTGCTCGCGAGCTCGAGCGAGCCGTGATGGAACTTCGTCGTGCAGGGTTCAGCGAAGCCGAGATTCGTGCACGCGAGAACCAACTCCAGCAGAACAGTGCCGCATCAACTGCCCAGGGGCTTAAAGAACACTTTATCCTCGAACGCATCGCAGAAGACGAAGACATCGAAGCTGAAGAGGGCGATTTCGAGAAAGAAATTTTCCTCATGTCGATGCAAAGCGGCGAATCGCCTCGTCGAGTTCGGGCGCAAATCGAGAAACGCGGCTTGATGGACGTGCTCCAGAACCAGATTCTCGAGCGCAAAGTGCTGGAAACGGTACAGGCGCAAGCCAAATTCAACGACCAACCCTACGAGCCCGAGCCACTCAATGTCGAGGCCATCCATCTGGCAGCGGGTGGTGGCGACGGATCGTCGGCAATTCCAGAGGCCGCGGAGACCAACGCGGAGCAGTCCGAGGAAGACGACGCTTCCTAGCCGCCGAGTCGGCGATTTCCCCGCTGCCCGCTAGCCATGACAGGCGGTTTCGAGCATTTGATAATGGCGTATCTCCACGCAAAGGATTGAATATGAACCACAACGCTTCGCCCCAATTTCCGCCTTCGTTTTCTCCGCGAGTGACCGATTCCCCGGCGCTGGATCCACAGTTTGCCGCCGCGATGCGCGACTACCAGCGCCAGCGTCAGATGACCCTGGGCGACTTGCTCTTGGAGAATCGCATCATTTTTCTGCAGGGCGAAATCTACGATGGCAATGCCAACGAACTGGTAATGAAGCTGCTTTACTTGCAAAGCGAGAATCGCCGAAAAGACATCCACTTCTACATCAACTCGCCTGGCGGAAGTGTCACCTCGACCCTCGCTATTTACGACACAATGCAGATGATCACCCCAGCCGTTGCGACGTACTGTGTCGGCTTAGCAGCCAGCGGTGGTGCGGTGTTGTTGGCCGGTGGCCAAGCTGGCAAGCGCTATGCCTTGAAGAACTCAAAAGCAATGATTCATCAGCCCCACGGTGGCGTGGGTGGTCAAGTGTCGGACATCGAGATCCAGGCCAACGAAATTCTTCGAACTCGCGAGACGCTCAACCAAATTCTTGCGGAACACACCGGAAAAACGGCAGACGATATCCAAAAGGCATGTGACCGCGATCACTATCTGACCGCTTCGGAAGCCAAAGAATTTGGCTTGGTGGATGACATCCTGACCAAGCCTCCAGGCAGCGAGAACGAAGAAGACGAATAATAAACTAGTTGCCAGTCGTTTGGGGACGGCAGGTAGTAAAAGTTGCCGACTCCTCCATATTTTCTGACTCTGACCGCTGGCCACCACATACTGACCACTCCTATTAACGGATTAAAACAACCATGGCGCTCATTCCCTACGTCATCGAAAAGTCGGGCCGCGAAGAGCGGGCCATGGACATTTACAGCCGATTGCTCAAAGACCGCATCGTGTTGATGGGTTCCGGTGTGAATGACGATGTCGCCAACAGCATCGTCGCGCAACTGCTGTTTTTGCAGAGCGACGATCCCAAGGCCGACATTCACTTCTATATCAATTCGCCGGGCGGTAGCGTCACTGCCGGGATGGCGATTTACGATACGATGCAGTTTGTCACCTGCGATGTCGCCACGTACTGTCTTGGCCAGGCAGCCTCGATGGGCGCCTTGCTGCTCGCCGCCGGGGCGGCTGGCAAACGGCACGCACTCCCCAATTCGCGAATCATGATCCACCAGCCCTCTGCTGGCATGGAGGGCACAGCCGAAGACATTATGATTCATGCGACCGAATACAAGAAAACCAAAGACAAGCTCAATCGCATTCTCCTTGAGCACACCGGGCAAACGCTCGAGCAAATCGACAAAGACACTGATCGCGACAATTTCATGTCCGCCGCCGAAGCCCTCGAATACCGGATCATCGACAAGATTGTCGATAAGATGGACGCTTAACCGCGACGTCGCTCGCCTACCTTGGTGCTAGCACGGTTCCTGCCACGCGGTTGCGGCGGTCCGTGTGCATTCGCCGCTTCTCTTTCTCCGGCAAGACGGTGCCACATCTGCGGGGGGTGACTGTCCTCCGAACTTGGTGCGCGGAAACGCGCCAGCGGATTCGACTGCTCTTGTTGCTCGGTCAGGGTTTCTGTAGCTTCTCCGCCGCCTGCAGTTCCCCTCCCCGTCGGATCGCACCCACGCGCCTTCGCATGAAACGACTTCGCATTGCCCAGGTCATGGCCAGTGGCCCCGTGCATGGGGGGCTTGAAAAGCACTTCATGCAGCTGTGCAATGGGCTGAGCGCAGAGCACGAAGTGCTAGCACTGGCTCACCCAGCTCATGGCGAAGGTTTCGACAAGCGTGTGCGCTTCCAACCACTCGACATGAGCGGCAGTCGACGGAACCCGTTGAACTATTTCCGCCTGCATCGGGCATTGAAGGATTTCGCCCCCGATGTGATTCATGCTCACGCCAACAAAGCGGCGGCAATGATTTCGATGTTGGGCCGGTTCGCTGCCGCTCGAACCGTCGGTACCGTGCATGGATTCAAGCGCAACAACCGCCCGTTCAGCAAACTGGACGCCGTGATTGCCGTCAGCCCCGCGATCCATGAGCATCTCCGGTTGCCTCAGGCTCAAGTGATCTGCAACGGCATTCTACCAGTCGAGATGCCTCCCCCCGATTCCCAGTATTTCCTGCGTCTATTTGAAATTTCGCAGGAACGGCCCGTCGTAGTTTCGGTGGGACGATTGGCGGAGGTGAAGGGATTTGACGGATTGATCCAAGCTTGGCCCGGGATCGACGCCGACTTGCTGATTGTCGGCAGCGGGCCTGAGCGCACGAACTTGCAACAACTCATCACTCGACTGCACTTGAAGGACCGCGTCCACTTGGTGGGCTATCGCGACGACGTCCCAGCCATTCTCGCGCACAGCGATTTGGTGGCCATTTCTTCTAAGCGAGAGGGCTTTCCTTACGTGATGGTCGAAGCATTGCATATGGAGAAGGTGATCGTTGCGACGAACTTCCCCGGTGCGGAATCGCTGCTACCCAAACCGTATGTCGTCCCCTACGGGGCGCCGGACCAGCTTCGAGATCGCATTAACTCTGCACTCGGCCACCGCGAACAAGCCGATCAAGACTACCAGCAGACCTGGCACCAGGCCAAACAGCTTTACACCGTTGAGAGTATGGTTTCGCAAACCAATACAGTTTACGACCAACTGTTTCGCGCGGCCGCTTAATCGCAAACCTCCCAAGCATTGAAATGTCCAACACTCCCGAATTGCTCACGCCTCTGCAAAAAATTCGCTATGCCCTCACTCCGTTGCGATGGTATGCGGCCTATCGCGCGCATCGCGATCTGAAGCGTTACGAACCGGAACTGCATATCTTGCCGTTCCTGGTCGATCCCGATCGCGTGAGCGTCGACGCCGGGGCGAATCGCGGATCGTACACATACTTCTTGTCGCGTCTCACCAAGCACGTTTTCGCCTACGAACCGAACCCCGCGATGCGGCAACTGCTAAGGCGCGCCTCTGCGAAGAATGTGAGCGTTTCGGATGTTGCCCTGTCGGACACCACGGGTCAGGCGGAGTTCGCTGTGCCAAAGTCGGACCGTTCTTTCGGTAACAATGCCGGAAGCTTGGAGGTTGGGCAACTCGAAACCAGCAACGCAGACTTGGTGCGGTTCACCGTCCCCACACGACGGCTCGATGACGAAAATCTGGAGAACGTTGGCTTCATCAAAATCGATGTGGAAGGACACGAACGCGAGGTTCTCAACGGTGCCCGCAAAGTGATTGCCCGCGATCGACCGGTGCTGCTCATGGAAATTATGGAGTCGCTCATCGGCGCGGAGGCCGATGAAAACATTCGCTTTGTTGAAGGCTTCGGCTACCAATGTTTCGTCCTGGTCGGCAAGCGGCTCATTGATCACAGCATGCTGTCCGTGCACGACGACCCGGGCAAGGGTTGGGATCGTCGCCGTCCACAACATCGCTCGAACAACTACATTTTTCTTCCCGTCAATCGCCAATCCATGGATAACACGAAAGCTGTTGCCTGAGATGAAATCCAACCAGCGCTGCCCTATTTCTGTATACATCGTTGCCAAAAATGAAGAAGACCGCATAGGTCGCGCCGTACGATCTGTGGTTGATTGGGTCGACGAAGTGATTGTGATCGACTCCGGCAGCGAAGACGCCACCGTGCTTGCCGCCTCGGAAGCGGGAGCTCGCGTGCTCTACCACGCTTGGCCCGGCTATGGGCCGCAAAAGCGTTACGCCGAGGACCTATGCCGAAACGATTGGTTGCTGAACTTAGACGCCGACGAAGAAGTCAGCCCTGAACTCGCGGCGGAGATTCAATCCCAGTTCACGGGGCGAATTCCTGAGTGCGCCGCTTTTCAGATGCGCGTGACTGATACTCTACCCGGCGAGCAGCGTCCCAAATGGTACGCCTATAGTTACCAAATCATGCGGCTGTACGATCGCCGCCGCGGCCGCTGCAGCGACCACCCCTACAAAGACCGAGTGGAAATGACCTCCGGGAAAATCGAGACGCTGAAGAGTCGTATATGGCACCATTCGTTTCGCAATTGGGAATCGACTGTTGCGAAAATGAATTTCTACACCTCGCAAGTAGCCCAAGATCGTGTGCACCGCAAAATTCGCTTGCAGCCGCTACGGTTGTTTACGGAATTCCCACTACATTTTCTAAAATGCTATGTTGGCCGCAGGTTCGCATTCCGCGGCGCGATGGGGCTAGCGATGTCACTAACGGTGGCTTACCTCAACCTCCTGAGACTACTAAAGACGAACGAAGTGCAGCAATTGCAAGGCCAGGGGGGCAAGAAACTGGACACACCAATTCGTAGCGCCGCGTAGCTAAACGTTCGGGGCATTGCTTACCGCTTCGCCAACCATCGCTTCGTACAGATCGATTTCCCGCTCGACCATTGTGGACAGTTCAAAAGCGTCGGTCGGCTCGGGGGTGGAGAGCTCTCCGCGATACACCTGGGCCAACTTCTCGGCCATGCCGACGGTGTCCTGCAGTCCCACTCGACCCTCGGGGTAAACGGTAGATAGCACCTCTCCCACACCGCCATGTGCGTAACCAATCGTGGGTCGTCCCAAGCGCACCGCCTCTAGCACGGTCCGGCCAAAACTCTCGGGCGGTTTTATTGAGGTGGAGACCGTAGCATCCGACACGCTCATGATTTCGCGCAGGTCGGTCCGATGTCCGGCGAAAGTGATTCTTTCTGAGAGCCCCAATCTCAAGACTTCTTCGTGTAGACTTTGGGCATACTTCTGCCGACGAGGATCTTCGCCGCCGACGATCAGGCCATGCACAGGGAGTTCGTGTTTCCTGAGTCGGTCGATCACTTGCAAAAAATCAAAGTGCCCTTTGAAGCGAGTCAAACGGCCGGGGAGCAACACGACAAACTTGTCCGCAAGTTGTGGAAATTCGCTTTGCCATTGTGCAAGCCAATCATCGCTAGGCCGGTGACCATGAGGGAACTGTGCCGAATCAACTCCCCGATGAATCACGACAACCTTATTGGGATCGGTCTGCGGATAGTTACTCAGCACGTAGTCGCGGCAGCAGTGGGAAACGGCAATGACTTGCTCGCCGTAAGTCATCACCCGGCTGTAGGCGTTCACCGAGTTGAGCCCATGAACCGTGGTCAGCATTCTAATACGAGCGTTTCTGGGCAGGGTTTTCCAGGCACCAAGTGTTACCCACGCTGGCATTCGTGAACGCACATGCACGAGTTCCACGTTCTCTTCGATGAGCAAGCGGCGGAGCTTGCCAATCTGCAGAAACGTGATCGGCGATTTGCGACTCAGGTCGAGTGTGATGTGCCGCCCCCCCTGATCTTCCAGCGACTTAACCAACCCGCCGCCTGCCGAAACGACTAAACTCCGATGCCCGCGCGCGACTAACCCACGGCTGATTTCTAGCGTCCCGCGCTCGACCCCTCCACCCTCGAGCGCAGGCAGTACCTGCAAGATGGATAGCGATTGCCGTGATGGTTTGGGCGTTGTCACTGAGGGTCGCCGGCTTCTCGGAATGGGATATGCTAATTCAGTTCTATCAAAAGGTAACAGTTGCGTACGGCGGCAACAACTGCGTGGTTCGTTGAGTTGGCCCTCGCTCATTCCCCGGCAAGCAGCACTCGACTTTATTCATTGCAGGCTGCTTACATTTGAATGATGATAGATAAATGAATTTCTGCCTTCGCCTCTTCCCATTCACCCGATCACCTTGAGAGCCAACATGCCCCAACGCATTGCAGTCTTCATGGGCACTCGTCCTGAAGCGATCAAGATGGCTCCCGTGATTGCTCAACTTCACGCCTCCGACGAGATGGAGCCTGTCGTGATCAACTCGGGGCAGCATCGTGAGATGATCCAACAGGTGATCGACCTGTTTGGCATTTCCGTCGATCACGAGCTGCAGGTTATGCGAGAGGATCAAACGCTCGCCGGGCTCACATCGCGATTGATCGAAAAGATCGATACGGTTCTCGCCTCGGTGCGCCCTGACATGGTGTTAGTCCAAGGTGACACGACAACCGTGCTGTGCGCCGCGCTGGCGAGTTTCTACCAGCGTATTCCGGTCGGGCATGTCGAAGCTGGGCTGCGAACAGGCAACATGCACTCCCCCTTTCCCGAAGAAGCAAACCGCCGCCTGGTAAGCCCACTAGCCGATTCGCATTTCGCACCGACCGAGGCAGCCCGCCAGTCGCTCTTGGCAGAAAAAATCTCCGACTCGTCGATCCTTGTCACAGGCAACACTGTTGTCGATGCTCTGTTCATGGAGCTGCGTCGACAAGAAGCGGTCGAAATTCGAACTCCGCTGCGAGCGAAGCTCACCAATTTGATTGGCTTGGATTGGCCTGAGCGCGAGACCATTCTCGTGACTGGTCATCGACGAGAAAATTTGGGGGACGGCTTCGATCAAATTTGCACGGCGCTGGCTAAGTTGAGTCAACGCTTCCCGGAGATGTTGATCGTCTATCCCGTGCACCTCAATCCCCATGTGCAGCAGGTCGTGCACCAGCGTTTAGGGAACACCGAAAATATCCGTCTCATCGAACCGCAACCCTATGCTGAGTTTGTGTCGCTGGCGAAGCACAGTCGAATAATCCTCACCGACTCCGGCGGCGTCCAGGAAGAAGCACCCAGCCTGGGTAAACCGGTACTCGTCATGCGCGACACCACCGAGCGAGCAGAAGGTGTCGAAGCGGGCACGGTCAAACTAGTCGGCGCGCACGCGGAACGCATCGTGGCCGAGGCGACGCACCTCCTAACAGACAGCCGTGCCTACGATGCTATGGCCAACGTCGCAAATCCCTACGGTGATGGCCATGCTGCGGAGAAAATTGTAAGCGAGGTCGCCCGCCTTCTTGGCTGCTAGACTACGACTCATCAGCAGCTAGCGCTAGAGTTCTTGCACAGAGCAACAGACTGTCCAAGAAAATCGTTGATTCCGTTAAATTCCGCACGCTAGGGAGCGGCGATTTCGCTCTAAAAGCTTGATAAATCAGTACTCAGTGGAGATAATAGGGCGATGGACAGCGGCGACGGAAGAGGTATGTCGTGGGTGTTCACTAGTAGCTAATGAATTCCGGAATAGGGCTGCTGAGACGAAGCAGGGTGGTGCGTACGTTCATCAACGGCACTCCACCGGAAGGCCTCTCGTTTCGGCTCAAGAGCAGGCAACCTCAGCATGAGTTTTCTGATGCAGAGCTATCATACTCCCCGCAAGTTCATACTGCAGTTCTCCCTCGGCTGTGGCGCACTGCTGTTATGTTTCTGGGTTGGTGCTTCTCGGCTGCATGCCGATTCGTTGGATGATTGGCTTGAGGATGCGGACTACAACAAGCTGATCAGAATCCTACCCGATCCGATCCCGACCGGTGCTGATGTTACCATTGCTCTCGTCGAAGCTCCGCCCCCGAACGAAGAGTTCTACTTTCCTCAGACCACTCACTGGCAGTTCAACGCAAGCGGCGATTCGTCGGGAGTCGCGGTGAATTTCAATGACGGGAGCGGTGGCGAGAACAAGGGAACTTCGAACCATGCGACCGGGCAGGCTTTTTTCGTGCTGGGGAATTCCTTCAGTGCGGCCCCCGGCGCCAATGAAGTCACCGTCTACGAAGCCAACGACTATTTGGACACTGCGCTTAACGTGAACATTGGCAACGCGAGTGGCCTAGACAGCGTCTTACCCGATGCGGACAAGCTGAATTTTCGCGTGCAAAATTTCAGCTGGGTTGGCTCCTTCGCAGATGCCAACGACGGAACCCCAGTGCCAACTGCCACGGAACTGGCGAATGATCGTGAGGCGCTTAGGCGTTTTGACTTCGCAATCAATGCAAACAACATCACCGCCGTCGTGGGCGTGCACAATGTCGAGACCTCACTGCCCAACTTGCTTAGCCATAGCTACAACGCGATAGCCGTGGGGCGTTCGAGCGGGAAGCACAGCACCGGTTTCACCCACTTTGACTATGGTGAAATTGGTCGTAGTAAACCCGATCTTGTCGCCTCACAGACATCCACAAGCAACGCGACTTCCGTGACAAGCTCTGCAGCAATTTTTCTGCATAGCTCGCAAAACGTGTTAGGCACCAGTGCTGCCGAGCCGCAGGCGATGAAAGCGATCTTGATGGCGGGGGCTACAAAGGAAGAGTTTCCCACCTGGAGCCAAGTCGATGCGTCGAGTAATTGGCGCCCACTGGACGACACTTTCGGTGCCGGGGAGCTGAACATTTACAACAGCTATCTGATTACCGAAGGGGGGCAAGCACTCGGCAGCTCGAACGGCGCTACACCTGCTCCGCTACATGGTTGGGATTTCCAGAATGTTCAGCCAGGCAGTGACTTGATGTACGAGTTCACTATCCCCAGCGGGAGTACAGCCCAGGAGCTTTCCGTCGTACTCACTTGGAACGCCATCGTCACCGCCCCCTTCGACACGGGCGATCCCACTCTAGCGGATCTCACCTTGGAACTACTGAATTCTAGCGATCAGATAGTGGAGCTTGGTCAAGTCTCCAACCAGCTCGATGGACTCAGCAACAGCGCTGTGGACAACGTCGAACATCTCTATCTGAACGACCTGGAGCCTGGAACTTACACGCTCAAGGTATCCAGCGAGGACATCGCAAGCGACTTTGGCCTGGCCTGGCGAACTTCGACTTTGTTTGACACCGAGTCCGCGGACTTCGATGCCGACGGAGACGTGGACGGCGGCGACTTCCTCAGTTGGCAGCGCAATTTCGGCACGCTAGTCGGGGCGACCCGAGCCGATGGTGATGCCAACGGCGACGGCACCGTCGATGACGATGATCTAGTAATCCTCAAGGGAGCCTTCGCAGAAGCCGAGTTTTTGGCACTCTCTCGAGTCGCCACTTCGACCATTCCTGAGCCGGCGACCTGGCTGATGCTGGGCCTTGCTCTGCTGATGCTCATTCTGCTGCGGCCGAGATACCGCGGACTCGCCTGAGTCGGAGTCATTCTCCGCTGCCAAGCTTGCTCTACTGGATGCAATCGACACGCATTCCCTGTATAACAGACTCTCGCCAACTTCGGCGGTCTCCGGCACTGCGGGAGGGTTACGGCATCAGACTTCACCAGAACCAGCAGATTCATGACTAGCACGTCGCAGTTCGAGAACCTCTCCAGTCGCATTCGCGACAAACAAGCGACCATCGGCATCATTGGCATGGGCTACGTGGGGCTCCCACTGGCAAACGCCTTCATCAGCGCCGGCTTTGAGGTACTGGGCTACGATGTCGACCAGTCCAAAATCGCTAAGCTCAACCAAGGTCAGAGCTACATCAGTCACATTCCTTCTGATTGGGTCAGTGCCTGGCTGGAAAAGGAGAAGTTTCGTGCCACCTCCGCACCCAGCGAACTGGTCGATGCCGACGCGATACTCATGTGCGTGCCCACACCGCTCACGGAAACGCGTGATCCCGACCTGAGCTATGTGGTTTCAACCGTTCGGCAGATCGCCAAGATCCTCAGACCAGGGCAGCTCGTGGTCCTGGAAAGCACGACCTATCCGGGCACAACGCGTGATGTTGTATTGACGGAATTGGCTGCCTCGAACTTGCAAGTTGGCGAGGACTTTTTCCTGGCCTACAGCCCCGAGCGCGAAGACCCTGGCAATCCTGACTTCTCGGCCTCAAAGATTCCCAAAGTGGTGGGCGGCTTCGACGAGCTGAGTTTGAAAGTAGCGACGGCCCTCTACGAGACGGCCGTCGCCGAAATCGTGCCAGTAACCTCATGCGAAGTTGCCGAGGCTTGCAAAATTTTGGAGAACACCTATCGGGCGGTTAATATTGCTCTTGTGAATGAACTCAAGGTGCTTTGCGATCGCCTCGACATCGATGTCTGGGAAGTTATCGACGCGGCGAAGTCAAAGCCTTTTGGTTTCTCCGCGTTTTATCCGGGACCAGGCTTGGGCGGACACTGTATTCCTATCGACCCGTTCTACTTGAGTTGGGTTGCACGGAAACACGGCATGACGACCCGCTTCATCGAGCTTGCCGGCGAAATAAACTCTTCCATGCCCGAGTATGTCATTCAGCGAGTCACGGGGGCCCTGAACGAAGCCGGCAAACCGGTGCGTGGCAGCCGGATCGCTCTTTTGGGCGTTGCTTACAAGCCGAATGTGGATGATCCGCGCGAAAGCCCGGCGTTTGTTCTGATCGAGTCTCTCAATGCCTTGGGAGCCATCGTCACGTACAACGATCCACACATCCCGAAGATCCCTCCGATGCGTGCTCACGACTTGACCGAGATGACGAGCTTCGACCTCACTGAAGAGTACCTGGCCAGCCAAGACTGCGTACTCATTGCGACAAACCATTCGGACTATGACTATTCGTTTATTGTGAAGCACTCCCCGCTGGTAGTGGATACGAGAAATGCAACCCGCGATGTTTCGCACGGGCGTGAGAAGATTACGAAAGCTTGATTACACATCGCTGCACGCAAGAACGTTGTGACTGTTGGTTAGTTATCCGCAGTAGGAGAATTGGCTTCCAACTTTTCCTTCTGCTCGGAGTAGGGCACAGACTGGGGGTCTTCTCCCCCTCTGGCATCTGCATTCATTTGATTGATAGGTGATATTTGTGAGCTTGAAACGCAGTATTAAAAATATTGGCAAAGCGGCCATTGCTAAGTCTTTTCGCATCGGACAACGACTCGGGTTCGATGTCTTGCCGAGACATTTCTACTCTGAAATTCCGGACCTGAACCAGCTGCAAGCGACGACTCCCTGGCGAGAACCCTATTCGATGATCGGCATCGCAGGAGCCAACGATTTAGAGGAGCAAATAGCCTATGTTCGAGCGCTTATGGCAAACGGTGTCGGAGAGCGGATAGCCAGCAAGGATATATTTCAATCTGCATGTGATGAGAACGGTGAGGCTGGCTACGGCCCCGTTGAGGCGGATTGCCTCTACGCATTTGTGGCAAGCAAGAAACCAGCCCGGATTGTGCAAGTCGGCTGCGGAGTTTCAACAGCCATTTGCCTTGCGGCTGCTCGCGACGGCGGTTTCGAGACCGAGATAACCTGCGTCGAGCCTTACCCGAACGAATTCCTCAAGAATGCCGAAGCCCAAGGCAATATTCGACTGATCCCCAAACCTGTGCAGGACCTCTCTTATGATTTCTTTGATCATCTGAGCGAGGGCGACTTTTTCTTCATCGATTCAACCCACACCTTGGGACCTGCCGGTGAGGTGACACGTATCATCTGTGAAATGCTTCCCAGACTTGCACCGGGAGTGCTTGTTCATTTTCATGACATATGGTTTCCATACGATTATTCTCCCTCGGTTCTTGACCAGGAGCTGTTCTTCTGGCACGAAACTTCGATGCTGATGGCGTTTCTCTCCGGTAATTCCTCGTTTAGAGTCTGTGCGTCGATGTCGTTGCTGCATCACTTCTGCCTGGAGGAGCTATCTTCACTATTCCCCCGTTACACATTCATGGAATTTGAAAAAGGCGTGCGAGTGTCACCAGGAGCTTATCCTTGTTCCATTTTTCTGGTGAAGCAAGAACAAGGATCCGCTGCCACATGATTCGGATAACCGGTATGTTCGGTCGAGTCATTCGACAGATTTCCCTGAACAGCCTGACAAAGGGTGACGCTTTCTTGACACAAAAAAAGGGTATAGTTAGCATAAAACACGTCGTTTGACATGCCTGCGAAGTCAACGCGATTGCTTAGATCAGTGCGTGCCTGGTTGGCTTTCCCTAGCCGCTTGATGCAGTTCTGCTGAGAACTTCCTTCCCCAGGAAGAATTCGGAACGGGCCTTCCCGCAGATGGCACACAACGGTGTGCAGATCGAGTCAAAACCAAACACGGAGACAACCTTGTCAGATAAGAAAACAGCTTACGTTGGCATGAGCGCTGACTTGATTCATCCAGGGCATATTAACATCATTCGACAAGCGGCCAAATCGGGTGAGGTTATTATTGGCCTGCTGACTGACAAGGCCATCGCCAGCTACAAACGCGTTCCCTTCATGAATTGGGAGCAGCGGGCAGAGTTGATTGGCTCGATCAAGGGTGTTGCCAAGGTCGTCCCCCAACACACTCTCGACTACATTCCCAATCTGCAAGAATACCGCCCCGATTATGTTGTCCACGGTGATGACTGGCGGGCAGGCGTTCAGGCGAAAGTCCGACAAGCTGTCATCGACGCCCTGTCGGAGTGGGGCGGTGAACTCATTGAAATTCCCTACACCGAAGGGATTTCGTCAACAAAGTTCCACCAAGCGATGAAAGAGATTGGCACCACGCCCGACATTCGTCGCTCTGCGCTACGCCGTATGCTACAAGCGAAGCCTCTCGTACGGTTTCTGGATTTGCACAACGGCCTGAGCGGACTAATTATTGAAAACGCCTTTGTTGATACGCCCTCGGGACGACGTGAGTTCGACGGGATGTGGGCAAGCTCCCTCACCGACTCAACGGCCAAAGGTAAACCTGACATCGAAGCAGTCGACACCACCGCGCGCATGGTCACTTTAAACGAAGTGTTGGAAGTCACCACCAAACCGATTATTTACGATGGCGATACAGGCGGCAGGCCTGAGCATTTTATTTTCACCGTGCGAACTTTAGAGCGATTAGGCGCCTCGGCAATCATCATCGAAGACAAGACGGGGCTCAAGAAAAACTCGCTCTTTGGCACCGATGTTGAGCAAACCCAGGAAAGCATTGAAGCATTCTCGGACAAAATTCAGATGGGCAAGGCCGCTCAGCAAACAGAAGATTTTATGATTATTGCACGCCTGGAGAGTCTTATTCTCGGCAAAGGCGTTGATCATGCAATGGAACGTGCGGAAGCATTTATCGCTGCTGGAGCTGATGGAATTATGATCCACAGTCGGCAAAAAACGCCCGACGAAATCTTTGAATTTTGTGACCGATACAATCAGCTAGAAGAACGCCGGCCACTAGTTGCCGTCCCCTCTAGCTACAACACAGTAACCGAAGATCAACTTGAGGCGAAGGGTGTGAACGTCGTCATCTATGCCAACCATTTATTACGAAGTGCATATCCCGCCATGATGAATACAGCACAGTCGATTCTCGAACACAGTCGCTCCAAGGAATGCGATACACAGCTCATGCCGCTGAAAGAAATCCTTGAGCTTATCCCTGGGGGCAAGTGATGATTTCCCCCAAGGCGTTTTACGACACATTGGCTAGGGAAGGCCTCGAATTCTTGACAGGGGTCCCCGATTCCTTACTGAAAGAGTTTTGCTACTACGTGGATGCGGCGCTACCTGCGGAGAAACATTTGATTGCAGCCAATGAGGGCACAGCCGTTGCAATTGCAGCAGGAGTGCACTTAGCCACGGGCAGCACTCCGATGGTCTATCTGCAAAACTCGGGTTTGGGAAACACGATCAATCCGCTGCTATCCCTCGCCGATCCAGAGGTCTATGCGATCCCCATGGTGGTCTTAGTGGGGTGGCGGGGCCAACCCGGTGTGAAAGACGAGCCCCAACATCGGAAACAAGGCCGAGTCACATGCGAGATGCTCTCAGCCATGGAGTTGCCGTGGCGCGAACTTACGGGCGACTCTGATGAAGCGGAGGCCGCGGCAATCTGGGCACTTTCTGAAGCAGCCACTAGGCAGGGGCCTGTGGTCTTGCTCGCACACAAAGGTGCTTTCAGTAAGGCGGAAGAGCGGCGTTCGCCCTCCCCTCCGCCAAAAAACTGGCTCTCGAGAGAGGCGGCCCTCGGTGAGGTCACCTCCGCGTTGGCAGCGGGGCCCAATCCCGGTGGACCCATCGTGTCCACAACCGGCATGATCTCGCGAGAAATTTATGAACACCGGTGTCAGCAGTCGCAACCGCGAGATACCGATTTCCTCACGGTGGGGTCCATGGGACACGCCTCGCAAATCGCTTTGGGAATCGCGCTGGCCGCACCCAATGGGGATGTGACTTGCATTGATGGAGACGGCGCTGCCTTAATGCATCTGGGAGGCATGGCTACCATTGGCACTCAAGAGGCTTGCAATCTGCTACATGTGGTGCTTAACAATGGCGTGCATGATTCGGTAGGAGGCCAACCTACGGTCGGATTTCGCGTATCGCTGACCGAGATCGCCAGCGCCTGCGGGTACGACACCGTCATGGGGCCCGTCGAATCCGCTGCGGAAATCGCAGACGCGATGGCATCACTAGGTACAAAATCGGGTCGGCGCTTTCTAGAAATACGAGTTTGTCCCGGTTCGCGTCCTGACCTGGGGCGCCCGAAAGAAAGCCCAGCAGAAAACAAAGCTCTGTTTGTTACCCACCTTCGAAATCGACTTGGTATTCAAGGCTGACAAAGGAAAAGCAGTGAGCGAAGACATCGTGGCATCGACCGCTTGGCGGTTTCACAATCCGACACGAATCCACTTCGGTGAGGGCTGCCGTGGCGAGCTGACAGAAATCATCCAAGGGCAGCGCGTCCTTGTTGTCACTTCGAAGCGCGGTCGTGCACACTTTGAGGCTGACTCGCTGTTGTCGCAGCTACCAAGTAGCGATTCGCAACTGGTCTGGGTCGATAGCGTACTCTCCAACCCTGGCCTGGAGCAAACGCAGGCCGAAATCAGCAGACTGGCAAAGGAAAACATTGATTGCGTTGTCGGATTTGGAGGGGGTAGCGCACTGGATACCGCCAAGGCGCTAGCTGTCGCGTTAGCGCCTAATGCTGGCACC
Source organism: Bythopirellula sp. (assembly GCA_965230685.1). Taxonomy (GTDB): domain Bacteria; phylum Planctomycetota; class Planctomycetia; order Pirellulales; family Lacipirellulaceae; genus Bythopirellula. Next base: position 3,124,371 of record CBDDLO010000002.1, on the reverse strand, counting down.
AAGGACCTCGCTACGCTTATCGCCTCGCCTCAAGAGCACATCACCGGTGCGATCCTGCCACTTCATGCGATTCCCACGACTTCAGGCACAGGCTCCGAAGTAACGCCTTTCGCAACAATCTGGGATCATGGCCGGCGCAAAAAAATGTCGCTAGTCGGTCCGCAATTTTTCCCCTCAACCGCACTAGTCGACCCCGAGCTCACCTGGGAATTGCCCGAACAGCCTACGATCTCAACGGGACTGGATGCACTGAACCAAGCTTTCGAATCCGTCTGGAATCGCAATCGCACGCCCGTATCGACGCTGTTCGCAGCACGCGCAATCGAACTGGCCCTGACTGCGATACCACGACTCGCAGCGGATTTAACAGATCAGGGCGCACGCTCCGCAATTGCCGAGGCTAGTCTCTTAGCAGGGCTTTGCATCAGCCAGACTCGTACGGCCATCTGCCATTCGACGTCCTACCCTTTGACGGCTCACTTCGGCGCACCTCATGGATTGGCCTGTGCATACACAATGGGAGCCGTGGCCAGGCTCTGCGCAAAAGAGTCGCCCCAATGCCTGACAGACGTGTCCGCGATCACTTCACATAACACGGTGCATGCGCTATTGACGGCTCTTGAAGTTGTATTGGAACATTCCCAGCTAAAAGAAAGAATGTCGCAATATCTACCGAATCTAAAAGAAGTTCTTGGTTTGCGAAGCGAGATGATCACTAAAGGTAGAAGCGACAATTTTGTGCTGCCCGTGACTGACGAAATACTTGAGGCCGTTATCTCGCAGAGCTGACCGTGCCAACTCGATTGGATTGACGCACATCATTTTTTGGAGAAGTCCGTGGACGAAGCAACTGCAGTATCTCTTCTGCGCCATGTGAAGCAAGTTCTTGATGAACTTGATATTAAGTTTTGGCTAGCGTCGGGGGCACTCTTGGGTGCAATTCGCGAGGGTCGCTTCTTGCCTTGGGACCCCGATATCGACGTGGGAACCTCGGATGTACACCTGCCGAAAATGAAAATGATTTGTGAAAGATTCAATGAAGAGGGATTCTCGGCATACTACTCTCACTACAACAATATGATCGGCCTCTGGAAAGATGGAATCGGGGTGGATGTCCCTTTTTGGCGACTTGGTGAAGAACGAGCCACTGCTCCGCTAAAATATTCAGAAAATGCCCTAGGCAAGTTTCTCACTTACGCCGACTGGGTATTGCTTTTCTCCCACACCGGGTCTCTCGCAATGGATAAGCGCAATCGGGTCAAATACCCCACAACCCGATACTTGGCATCAAAAATCTCGGATGTGCTACCAGAGTTCGCGAAGCTGGCAATCGCCAAGACTTTACGTCGCATTGCAATCGCAACCGGCAATCGACGCGGCCTGGTCGCAGTGCCTGTTGAGTACTATCGCCAACTCGACGTTGTCAACTTCTATGACATGGATATTCTTCGGCCCGCGGACATTGAGGGCTACTTGACCTACTATTTCGGTAGTGACTGGAGAACCCCAAAGAAAGAATGGAACTACGTCCAAAGCGACAAGTCCGTCCTTAGTAAGACAGAGTGTATTGGCGAAACTTGGCACTACGAGAAATTCCATAAGCCAGTGAACACAGCGACGGCTTAGTGAGGAATAGACCGAGTAGATTTGCACTCAACTCGGAGGATCTCGTCCAGTATTCGGAGCCAACTTTTTCGTGAATCACAAACGCATTCTACTTGTCGGCCCGCGCGTTGACTCAGTAGCAACGGGCCTTGGCATGGCCTTCGAGCTTCTCATTGACGGGCTTCAGAAATCCAACTACCCACTGTTTATAGTGAATACGTTATGGGGAGGCAGCTTACGCAATGCTGGCGGGTTGAACCTTTCACGTATCCTGGTGGTAGCCTGGTGCGTCCTTAAAGCATGGTGGTATTCGTTACGGAGTGACGTACTCTATCTGCCTGTCTCCACCTCGAAGTTTGGCTCCATTCGTGATCTTCTCATTATCAATATGGCAGCTGCGTTGAGGGTGCGCATAGTCCTCCATTTGCATGGAAGCGGGCTAAAACCTTTTTATGAAAGCTCCTCTCCTCGATTTCAGCGACTTATTCGCAACGCCTTTTCACGTGCCGATTGTTGCATTGTCCTGGGCGAGCTTCTCAAAGATCAGTTTGCATTTGTCGAGAATTGGCAACAAAAAGTACATGTTGTCCTCAATGGAACGCCCATCGACGAATCGATTATCCCCACATCGCACGTCAAGGAAGAACCCAAGCAGGGAGAATCGTGGCGGTTCCTCTTCATGTCCAACCTGATGCCTACCAAAGGCTATCTTGAAATCGCAAAAGCATGTCGCGAATTGCTGCAATTGGGGATCGATAATTTCCAATGCGATATCTGCGGTGAATTCCTGACGTCGATCGTTGAGAATCAGAAAGATTCACTAGCCGATCATCAATCAGATTTCCTGCAACTTGTTGATGAACCTGAAATGAAGGGGCACATTCACTACCACGGGACTGTCTCGGGAGACAGTAAAACTGATTTCTTGAGAAACTGCCATGTACTCCTATTGCCGACCTACCATCCATGGGAGGGTCAGCCTTTGTGTATCAACGAAGCGCTAGCCTGGGCTACGCCTGTGGTGACGACCCAGCACCGGGGTATACCAGAGCAAGTGTCGCACGGGGAGAATGGGTACTTTGTCGAACCAAAAAGCGTGGAGTCACTGACAGAGTGTTTGGGTCAGTTCTTGAGGAGCGAAACGCCTTATGAATCCCTTAGTGCCAACGCACGGAAACACTACGAAGAGAATTTCACGAATGAGCGGCACTTGGATACTCTGATCCCACTCATTGCAGAAGGTTAATTTTTTGCAGCGAGGAGTCTCACGCTCTTGCAAATTCCCGAGTTGCGCTGCGCCAATTGCCACCGCAATCGATGGCTAGGCCTTCTCAAGTAAAAAGAAGACCTGGGAATTTACGATGCCTTTGAGGATGGGCATCGGCGAAAATACTTTCTTGCGAACTCTCAGTCCTACTGACGGGAAGAGTTTCTCGAGCGCGGGGTAGTAGAATCCTAAGTGGCTGGGATTGTAGTCTTCATCGCCACGGTCAAAAGGAATACCAAACAAGGAGTAAAAAACATTGCGGAACGTTGTTTTTCCATGCGTTTGTCCAAGTACAATTCTCGCACTGTTTTTTAACAGAGAGGATACGCCCACTTCTATTGGCACGGAGATCAAGAGTCGTCCCTCGTCGGTCAACAGCCGTGCCATCTCCGTAAGTTCCTTGCATTGATTTTCTTCGGTAAGGTGCTCAAGAACTTCTAGGCAACATATTTTATTGAAGACGCTGGAGAATTCCCCTGTTTCTTTGACGATCTCTAACGATTGGGTTTCGATGCTAGCGGTGATCTTGGCACGCAACTCTTCGAACATCTCTGGTACCGGCTCATACCCAACAATTCGGCATTGATCATTCGACTCTCGAATCTTGGACAACATGTAACCATCGCCTGTGCCGTAGTCAAGAATCTCATCACCTGATTGCGGGTCAAGTAGCTCCAACGCAATCTTAAATCTCGTGCCGTGCGAGAATCGCTTGAGAAAGGACCTGTTTTCAGTCGTTAAATCGGCGTACATGTTTTTTCTCGTGTGGGATGTTGCCGCGGAGACGCGGCGTCGTAGGTGAGATCGCGTACTCAGTTACTTGTGTGCGACAAGACTCGCTGCGTTATCGTTTCAATACGCTGGGACCAGCGAAAATGTTTTTCCATCAGCTCACGCGCTGCTTGGCGAATCTCGCGGAGGGTAGATTCATCGCTAAGTTTGTTCGTGAGAACTTCGATGAACTCTTCCTCGGTGTTGGCTACAAGGCCGTGCGTGCCGGGAACAAACTCGGGGATGCCGTTGAATGCAGTGGCATCACCAACCACAATGCAGCCCGAAGCCATGGCCTCCACAACTTTGTTGATCAGCCCGTAGCCTTTGAAGATCGGGGCCACTAAAATATCATGCTCGCGATAAATGTCGTCAAGATTTTCGACGAATTTGACGTACCCTACGTTCAACGCTCGCATCGAGTCTTGCATCGGCTCACTTGCGCCTCGGCCGATGGCGGTCAGAGATAGTCCCGTCGCCTCGGCATCGATCGCTTTCCAAACATTGTGCATGAACCATTCGAATCGTCCTCCATACAGGTAGGACAACACACCAACAAAGGCCATGCTTTTCCCCGCGCGCTCGATCGGCAAAGAAAACAATTGATCATCCACGGCATTGGTTAACTTCACCGTTCGGTCGGCCAGCGTGGGCGATCCCTTTTGGCGAATCCAATCGACTTCCTTTTCCGTTTGAACAAGCTGATAGTCGTAGGGCTCGAGCATTTTCATCTCGTTCACCGCGAGAGTGCGGCTGCGCAATCCATGAATCCAACGCCCCACAGTGCGAGCATAGAGTCGATGATTTTTTGAGGCATTCTGCGAAACACGCGCGACCACGAGTGAGTGAAGGTCGCTCATCGCGGCGATCCACAACGGGGATCCGGAAAAAGAACGTTTCACCTCAGGCAAGGAGAAGACTCCTATAGCATTGGGAGTGCACACAAAAATAGCATCATACTTGCTATTCGTCAGCTCTTCGGGAAGTTTGCGTTCGAATTGCCAATAGCCGTAGTAAGGACCACGGCAAGCAATTTCTCGCAGCAGCCCCAACAGCTTAGGACCTCGCCGCCGGATGGGCACTTTCCAAAAACGGCTCACCTCGCCACGCGTTGCTTCCGTATCAGCGTCGAGGTCGCCATCGCCATCTAGTTGAGCAAGTTGTCTGTCTAGGAGCAGAAAATGGATCTCGTGATTTTCGCGAAGGCCTCGAATGTAGTTGGCCGGCGGAATGCGCACGCCATCGGAGGGCGGAAAAACCGGGACGGTGCTGACAAATAGGATTTTCATGCGGGAGCTGAATTCGGTACGCAGGGGCAGATCGCAAAGAGTTCTCACTACGTGTCGCTGCAACAGAACTGTAGCTCGTTGCTTGGAGGAGCGGATGCACGATGCGAAGCTGTGGAAATATAGCTTGATTCCTTGACCTTCGAGGTTGCCTGGCGAGGCTCTGGAGCTCACTCGACGGGGTTCCTACGATACTTGAACTGCGAGCATTTAGAAACCGGGGGGAGAAAACAGGCTTTCTGTTTTGCTCCGGTTTGCTTGAAATGATTCAAGAGAGCACAACTCGCATTTCCTGAGAAACCGGAGCCACAAGAGAAATTGATACAATCGTCTGGCCCTGTATAGCTAGGCTGCCTTGATCAAGAAATTGAGGGATTCCTCTCGCCGAAGAAGCGCTCGACTGGGTGCCAGCTACAATAGAGACACGGGACAAAATAAGCTGGCTCAATGACGAGCGCGCTTCCCTGATCGGATATCTGCATGTCCGGGGCAATTCGCCTGCTGTCCTGTCGATTAATCTGCCAGCAATGTTTCCTAACTGCGGTACAGCCAATAGTTAGCGATCGCGAAGCGTGACAAGGGGACCCTGGAACCCCTATAATTGTTAGAACCCGGATAGATGCCTCGCTCTCGAACGCCTGCCCCCTTCATGCTACAGTCTTTGCTCAGAACTATCCCCTGGTCTGCCAAGCGAGAGTACTTTGTTACCGCAGCGAAGTCTCACGAGGGGCGTGTGGCGGCGAAGCTGCTGGTATTCAACTACCTGCAAGCAGCGATTTCGTTCGCCGTCAGCATGTGGCTCGCCCGCTATTTGGGTGCAGAGGCCTACGGAGTGATTGGCTACGGAATATCGCTGGCGGCGATCAGTGGTACGCTTGTCGATTTCGGTGGCGAGCGAACACTGGTGCGCGATCTCACACATTCTGAAGACGCCAACGCCACGATGACCGCCTCAATGACCTTGCGTGCTGTATTAGCAGTCGTTGTAGGAGTAATAGGGAGTTTCTGGATAGCCTCCAGTGATTTTGCCCAGGACAATCGGTTACCGTTGATTTTCTGCTCGCTCAGCGGTCTGTTGTTCGGGTTGTCTCCACGGGGTTGGTACGACTACCGCTACGAAATGAACGCTCATGCTTGGGTGCTACTCGTGGAGAAAGTGCTCTACAGCATTTCCACAGTCTGTCTGGTGCTGCTATTTCCTCTCAAAGTGAGTGTGCTCATTGTTGCCTGCTGTTTGCTCGGCTCTCGCTTGGGCAGCTTTGCAGCGCAGTGGTGGCAAGTACGGCGTTCCTATACGCCAGTAGTTGAAAACCTAGGCGCGAATCTTCGTTGGCTCGTGACTGAGAATACGTTTGTTGCCGCTGCCATGTTGGGCAACATGATGGCTCCTCACGTGAATGGACTGCTGCTGGGCTATCAAAAGGGCGAAGCCTCGATGGCTCACTATTTCTTAGCTTTCCAGGTAATGGCGGCGGTGCAGATTCTTCAACAGGTGGCCGTGAGGATGCTCGTTCCACGCATTGCGGAGGTTACTCGACCAGGGACATCTGTTGCGCTGATGCGAGGCAGGTTTGTTCGTTTTGCCATGTATTCTCTCACGATTACCCTTGTCCTGGTTGTACCGATGATTCTGCTTGCAGGTTGGATGATTGGAAGCTTCCTGCCCAACAACTTCCAGGCTTCGGTCTTACCATTGCGATTATTGCTGTTTTCGTGCATTGCCCACAGTATGGGGCTCGTATTCAACCATTTCCTAATCTGCTTACGGAAAAACTCGCACTACTTTACTACCTCGATAGGCAAGGGCTTACTCGCCATCGCTCTGGGGTGGCTGCTGATTCCCCAATACGGAGCGGTAGGTGTGGCCCTCACGATTCTCCTATGTGCTACCCTTACCATGATGGTTCAATGTGGACTTGCTTGGAATGCCATCTCGCAACGCGAACCCTCGGTTGAAGCCAATTAAGGTGCGACATGCTGCCCCCCAACTATTACGCAACCCAAAAGTCAGACTACAGCAAGTATCTGATCCCGTTCATGATGCTTGTGCACGTGATCGTGTTCTCGTTGTGTGTGACTTCCAAGGGATTTCCTTCCCAGTCATTCGTCCATCTGATCATGGGAACTTTGGCCTCGTGCTTAGCAGTTTGCACGACGCTGCTTTTTTCCAAGTCGAATGTGCCTAAGTTTATCGCGCTGTTTATTGTCGGTACGGTACTGGGAAAATTGCCCTTCTGCCTCATCATTCCGCATGAAACATTTCTGGTTCACATCCCGCTGCAAGGAAAGCAGTTGGCCCAGGTTGTTTGTGAACGATTTTTCTTTCTGAACTTGGGGTTTTTGGGATTTGCTGCGGGGGCTGTATTCGCCTCAAGACTCTTTTGGAGCATCACCGATCCCCGCAAACGCGATACAACCATGTCGCTGCCCGAGAAGAGTTTCGTATTGATCCTTCTTCTGTACTTGGGCATTCAGTCGATGCGCGCGTTTCTCCTGTTGGGAATGCAAATCGGTGCCCCGTCGGTGGTGACACGTGAGATTTTCATCCCAAAGCTCGCTGGATTCTTAAACATCCTGGGGTCTAGGGGGTTGCTCTTAGTCACTACTGGATTGTTGGCTTGGGCGCTCTCGCGTCGCTCCTACTTTGCGCTGGCCATCGCAATCCTGGCGGGATTGACTTACGTTTTCGTGGAAATGGCCGGTGGTTGGCGTAGCGGTATGTTCTACTATGCGATCTGCGGTACTTGGATTTTCTTAGCGGCAGAGCCAAGCAAGCTCAAGAGCCGCTTGAAGCCACTTGCTATTGCATTTGCAATCGCCGGGGTTTTTCTTTTTATGCCCGTGTTGGACTATCGCAACCAATTGCGCATGGGTAAGTCACCCACCCAAGCGCTCCAAGCCGTCTTGAAATCGACTCAGGTTGATAGTCGAAGCGCGGAAGACACTTTCTACAAAATTAGCAGACGTATCAACGGCCTCGATCTTTATGTCGTGGCATCTTACGGTGCTCGAGATCATGCCCTTGGATTCATTAGTTTGCTTAACGGTGCTGCAAGCAGTTTCTTTACCTTTGGTTTGTTGGGGGTACCGGAAGGAGCGGTGACCACTTACGGGATGACCTACTGGGGAAGTATGTCGATTGCGCTAGGCGACCAATGGCTATGGCTAATGGGAGGTCTGCTAGGCATGTTTATCGGAGGCTTCCCACTACTTTGCAGGCACTGGTTTTATAGTCCGACGATGCGAACATTATTCGAGGCAAATATCTCGATCATTTTGCTCCACTTGACCATGGGAAATGGTGCGTTCATTCTTTACACCAAAGAGATAGTCATCGTTTTTGCAGTGGCGATTATTTTCAAGTTCCTCGCGACCCAACAAGGGTCGCTAGGGTACTACGCACCAAAGAATGCTCAGTATCAAGGCTAAGTTCCTGCGAAGACCAACGCGTAGACGAGTGGCCTCTCAGTTCATAAATCTCAGCATTTTGTCTTCGAGCTTGCTGAAAATCTTTTCTCCAAGGCTGCGCCTGCCCATCAGCCATGTGGTGTAGGGAGAAAAGCAGATCGCGCATGTCCAGAGGGGGCGGTACCATTCCGCATAATCGCACATTACCTGAGCCCGTTGCTGTAGCGCAGTTCGCATGAATTCGGTCACATTTGTGCACCGTTCTTGCAAGGCTGAGTCGAACTGCACGCGAGTCTCCAGGTGCTTTTGCCGCGCTCGGTCTTCGTCGAGTGCTGACCAATAATGTGCGAACGAAATCGCCGCGCCGAGGGGACCAGGCAACACAGCTCGCGATTGGGAGTCCGAAGAGTCACCCCACGGCAGCGTCTCCAGCGAAGCCTTGGCTTGGGATTGGTTCATATCGAGTGTGACGAGGCCCCGTGGCTCGACGCGCACTTGTCCAGTTCCCGTGGCAGCCACACTGGACAATCCTCCTTGTTTTACAAGGGATTGTGAAGCGACTTCAAATGCTTGAAGCAACAGCCGTGGCGCTAACCCCGCCAGGGACTCCAGCGTCGCATTACGTTGTGGGGTCTGCAATGAGAACCAATGTCCGCGCAGCTCGAGTAGGTCGGTTCGATATTCCTCGATAGAATTTTGCAACTCGCCACTACAGGATTCCAACTGCTGGGCAAGCGAAAGAGAATAGCCAATCGAATTCAAAGTCAATAGTAGTGCCCTCGTGCCGCTCGTTGGACTCTGCACGAGGACTCGCAAGGCAAAGAACTTGTGAAGGCCTGTCTCGAGAGTAATGACTGCTTGCAATAGTTTTTGGTACTGCTCGGGTAAGGGATCCGGTTCGATTGCTGGCCCGTAGAGCGATTCCAATGTGCTCAAATCGGCAAGCCAGCGCATTTGGGGCAATAGCTGCGGCGAGATTGCAAACACTGGGTGCGTACGGATGTAGTCCTCGGTCGAAAACTTCATCGCCGTCTTGAGCTGGCGACGAACCCGCCCTGCCGATTTTTCGAGATCCAAAACCGCGATCAGATCCAAGTCTGAGATACCCGGTGCTTTAACCATGCCGGTGGAATAGACGGCGACGACTTCGGGTAGCGAGGAGAGACGTTCGACTTCCGCCCGAGTGACCGCTTCGTAGTCTTCTGGCGTGCGAGATTTTACGTCGTCGACGATTTGCATAGTTTCTCCCACAGAAATTCCGCCCATTCCAAGGTGCGAGCTTGCCAATCGTCAGGCAAACGACAGTTCACCGTCCGCTGCAATTTCCCGGACAAACCGCGCTGCATGAGGTACTGTAGCAGAAAAGGATTGCGTATTGCTCGTTGCAGCACTCTACGCATTATCGAAGGGGCGTACCGCCAGTCTTGCCGCACCTGACTTAGTTCCTCCACGATGGACCAGAGTGCCTCTGGAGTACAAGATCTAACTTTCGCGAAGGAGTCTCCCTTAAAACAAGGACGCCCCTGGGCGCCTTCAAACAGCGAAGGCAGCAGCATCGCATAGCTGAGCACACACTTGGTCTGGTAGGCACGCTCAAACTCTTGATTGTTATGGACTGCGTTGCGAAACACCGCCAACATCCCGAAAAAAGCCAGGCTGGCTTCAAGGCGCGCATCACGGGGTCGAATAGCAATTTCTGGATTAGCTGAGGGGCAAAGGAAACGAGCCTTGCCCAACGCATCGAGTGGCAGAAACGACTCGGGATAACTTGCAAAATCCACCTCGCTTGCGAGCATCACACCGTGGTGTTGCAGCGGATCGAAGTCATACAAGCTTCGCTGAATGCGGAACGTCACGCTTGCCAGGGATTCAAGATGGCTAGCGTGGCTCAGAGCTTCTCGAGAGACGACCAGCCAGAGATCCAGGTCGCTGTAACCAATTTGCTCGCCAGTGCCGACACTCCCTTGGACGAGCAGTTCGGATTGCAATCCCCGGAGAGGCTCAGCAGCAATTTTGCGAATCGCACTCAGCTCGGAAGGTTCCCCCTTCTCAGGCATCGTGGCTGGTGAAACTAGCGATGGCGAAACTCCACTGCCTGTATTTTCGAGCTGCGAACTCAACAACTCATAGAGCTTCACCAACTGCTGAGCGACGGTACCATTGCTATGCTGTTGGGACGGCTCACCGAGGTGAAGTTTGTCGAGTGCCAGGTGCCAGGCTCGCTGTAGCTGCGACTGGATGCTGCCAGACGGCTGCCGCATGGGTCGCCGCAGCAACCGATCGCCCACTGAAAGGCTCGTACCGTTCAAATAGTGCTCGAGTAGTGTGTGAAGCGTGTTTTGGAAACAGTTCAACCAAAACTGCTTGGGCGCGGAATCCACTTGAAAGAGTTCTGGTGCAGCATACTTCCGCCGTGCTAGAAGCACTTCCAACTCCTTTTCGCCCGGGAGCAGGAGCGCTCGGCATTCATTATCCCATTGATACGGCATCTGTGCTTCTTGCCAGAGCTGTCGGACCGATCCTAAAAAGGTTTACTTATCGGTCCCGAGCGAGATGGGCAATTGAGAAGAGGGTAGTTGCTGGTCTTCTTCGGTTGTCGAGGTCTCTCGTGGGGAAGATTTGGGCTGGTTCGCCAACTCAACCACCTCAGCTTCGATGGGCTCGAGAAAGTTGATGAGCTGATCAATGGCCTCGCAGGTGGAGAGTCCCGAGTGATGACGACCATGCACCACTAAACGCCCGACAACGTGGTCACCAGCAAACAGGGGCATGGTGGTATTCCATCGTTCGCGTTTTTCGCTCGTGCAGGGACGACGCCAAGAAGCGTGATAGCCTTCCTGCGCGGCGGCCAGGTTGATGTCGAGCTTGATTTCCACCAATTGATTCTTTTCGGCAAACTCGACCAGGCTCTGCCAAATGAGATCCCATTCGCGAGTTCCCTGGAGTTGGAACGCAGCAGTATGGGCAGCTCCACGCGACAAGAACAGCGATTTGATACGGCTCAGGAGCATGCGCACTTCGACATGACCAAACGCCTGAGAGGCGACCAAAATCACGAAGACCACGGCAACCGAGGTGATTGCCACGAAGTCGTTCTTGAGCAAGATGCTCAGCAAGGCGCCGATGCAAGTCACCAAACAACACACGGCCACGACGGCCAGCACTACTGTATTCTTACCAAACCGTGCCATGAGCCGATGATGCAGGTGACCTCGGTCGACTGCATAGATGCTGCGTCCCGTCAGTTTGCGACGCAGTATTGCGGTCATCGAGTCGAACATCGGCAGTGCCCAAATGGCGATGGGAGCTGCCAAGCCAACGGTGGCTGTCGCCTTGAGCGAGCCGCCAATAGCCAGCGAGCCCACGACCAAACCGATGAGCATGCTGCCCGCGTCGCCCAGGTAAATGGTCGCTGGTGGGTAGTTGAACCGAAGAAATCCTAGCAGGCTCCCCACGAACGCGGCCCCGACGATGGCAACCGCGACCTGGTTGATCATAAGTGCCATGAGTGTAATGGTCACACAAAGGATGATGCCGATCGTAGTTGCCAGGCCATCGATACCATCAAGCAAGTTGAGAGAGTTGATTGCGCCCAGCAGCCAGAAGATGGTGAAGGGTATGGAAAACATGCCCAGCTGAATTTCATATCCAAGGGCGTTAAAGCCATGAATTTGTAATCCAGAGCGAATCACAATCAGCGTGGCAATTAGCTGTCCCAGCAGCTTGAAGCGGCCTTTCATGCCATAGCAATCGTCGTACAGCCCAAGGCAAACAATCCAAACGCACGCAGCCAGCAAGCCGCCAAGAAAGGGTTTCTCGGAGTCGAGTCCGTCCTGGAGCCGTGCGGAGGAAAGAAACTCCACCGCGAAGGTTACAGTAGCCGCCAGGAACACAGCGACGCCGCCACCCAGAGCGACGGCATCTTTATGGCTCTTGTGGTGTCCGTCAGGCTGGTCGACCATTCCCCAGCGTAACGCGAGCGAACGGACGAAATTCGTCAACGGGTAGCTCACGACTGCGGCAATGCAGGCGACAAATAGTAAGTAAAGTAACATGCCTTCAGTTGTTCCTTGCCCCTAGTACTAGCAAACCCGTTGCTGTTCTCAACGGATCACTGGGTACTCCGTGGGCGACGAGCGGAGTCGTCTCGTGGACGATTCCAGCAATCGGGCCTACGCATGGATGAAGTCTTCTCTGTTATTCATTGTCTTAGTAAGGGTGCTTTCGTGAAAGCCATTCTCAGTAGATTCGGACGAGAAATTACCAAGTAGGGAGTAGCTCGTGGAGCGAAAGTGAAAAATCAGTCTATTCGTTACCATCGGAACCGTCGAATTTTCCAAACTCGTGTAATCCACAAGCGGTCATCCGAGAAAGCCGCAACTCTCGGGCCGGTCTGGCAGCGTGGCCTTGCTGCGATCCCTCGTAGGCCCTGCAGGCATGCCATAAAGACCTTGCCCTATTGGGCTTACGGCAACTCTTGAAATTTGTGCTAGTACCCCGTTTCGGGCAATTTCTCGTCTACTCGTGGCGAATGCCAATCATCTTCGCACCGATGGCGTGCCTCGTGTGCAAAAAATGCAACCTGGGACTCCCGCCTCACAGCAGGGCTGCGACCTCCCGCATCAGGCTGGGATACCCCACAAGTCATCCAATCCGCACGGCGCAACCGAAGCGCTGTCCGGCCGGGCTCAGCGTTCAATCTCGAGCTTCAGGGGGGAAGAACGCTGACCTTCGCTAGCGGCGTAAACTACCACAGGCCCTGCGCCCAGTTTGCTAGTTTTCACGCTCAGCGTTCCCGTTCCCTTGGGCAAACTGCCAAGTTTCTCGCTATTGCAGAACAGGTCGACCGCTGTTTGCTTCGTTGAGGCCACCTGAAAGCTGACACTAGCGTCTTTCATTGAGAGCTTCTTTTTTCTTGTGGAAACGCTAACGGCTTCTCGGCCGTTTTTGATCGTGATTTCAACGATCTTCCTCCCTTGAGTTTCGATGGGCGAGTCGTCGGTGGCAACGATGCGCAGTTCGTGATGCCCGTCGGTAAGCTTCGTAGTATCGAGTTTCAATTCATTCCCGGGTTTGCAGCTCTGCATGCTTACTCCGTCCACAAACAGCTCGTACTGTCGGAGCGACCCCGGATAGGATTCTTCTACCGTGGGTTTCAAAATGACATTGCCTTGCAAGACTTGTCCGCGACGGAGTCCGTCGACTCTCACCGGGGGAGCGACCGCCCAGGGCTGACAGAGCGGATCGCCAACGAGCAGCTGCTGGTAGGGGCCTGACACCGATTGATAGAAGGCTTCGCCGATCGAGCAGCCATTGGCATAATGCACATGCACCGAAGGCAAGGGGAATTTCTGCCACATGGCTCGAGGCTCAAAAACAGTGCCATTGGCGATCGTCGCGCCATGGCGGATAAAGTCGGCGACGCTCACCTGCTGTTTCTTGCGTTTGCCCGTCTTCTTGTCGATCAAGTTTTTGGGGGGCAAGAAAAGCGCACCAAAGCTCGTGAAATTATCACAGTAGGCTCCGGGAAGGAATCGGCAACCATCGGTCTTCCAATCGACATAGGCCGTCCCGGAAGTAAGGCCAATCACGCCGCCCTTGTTGTTGGCGAATTTTCCGTTGAGCTCCTTCGCGGAGACTCCAAGGGTTCGCAGCGCTGCTGCGGCGGCGGGAAAATGTTTGTCGCGCGGCTTGGATCGAGGCCCTCCGTGCTTCATGAAGTAGACAGTTCCCTTGGGGCGCGTACCATCAGAGGCCTTGGATTGTTGAAGACTATGGATGATTTCATCAACGTTGTTGCTGTTCCGATTGGTGACCCCCAGCATCGACGAAAGCATGTAGGTGAGACCCTGCCCAGTTCGGCGACCTCCTGCCGCCCAGTGGTAGCGGCTACGAAACGCACGCGAGATGGTGATGCCGCGCATGGGCTCCATGAAGTACCAGTTGGTGTTGGGGCTGACGACTTCCTTGCGCTTTTCAGTCACGAAGCGGTGCAAATAGGTCATCCCCGTGAGCGACCCATTGGGGGAGTACGAAGGCGGAAATTTGAAGTCAGGGAAGTCGGCCGCAAAAAACATTCGCCAGGGGAAGTCGCACGAGTACACTAGGTAATCAATCTGCTTGGTGAGCTTGCGGCGTTTCATTTCCTCCATGGCAGGTGATAGGATTTGGGTACGGAACACGTGCCCATTGGTGACCGATTTAACACCCTTGTACGGCAAATAGCACACATTAGTCGGTGGAATATTCCGTAGTGCTATGTAGTGATTTGCCACCGTCATCGAGTCGGCACTTGTTGAATTCACAAGCAGGAAGACATTCTCCGGCCCACCCCCAGCAAGACACCGCGAAGGAGTCAGCAGCAGCATAGCCTGGAGAGTTGCGAGCAACCAAATTGTGGCAAAGGGAGTGCGAACGAAGCGAAAGCTCCATCGTAATACAGTAGCTGGCATGGGATCCTGTAGGTTCTTGACTGACTGGCTGGAGTTGCCTGTTGAATCAAGTCTATGCGTGAATCTACGCGTGGGCAATTGGTGTATGGCGCTGCTAGCCAGCTGCAGTCTTTTGCGTAGAATGAGTATGGTTGGACTATTGTTCCGCTGGGGACACGCGTTGGTAAGACTTTAGAGTTGAGGCATTTGATGGCACAGCGTGCATTCATTACAGGAATTACCGGACAAGATGGTTCCTATCTAGCCGAATTGCTGCTTGCCAAAGGGTACGAAGTTCACGGCATGATCCGCCGAAGCAGTTCTTTCAACACTGCGCGAATCGACCATATCTATCAAGACCCGCATCAGTCGGGAACGCGTTTGTTCCTTCACTATGGTGACTTGACCGATGCCCAGAATCTCACCAACCTGGTTTTAGAAATCAATCCCGAAGAAATTTATAACCTGGGCGCGCAGAGCCATGTGCGAGTCTCGTTCGATTCGCCTGAATACACCTTGCAGGCAACAGGCGTAGGAGCGCTCAATGTACTCGAAGCCGCGCGGTTGCTCCACGAGCGGCAATCGGTGCGAGTCTATCAAGCGTCGTCTTCGGAAATGTACGGCGACGTAGCCGAAACACCCCAGACCGAGCAAACACCGTTTCGTCCGCAAAGCCCGTATGCCTGCGCGAAGGCTTATGCGTTCCACCAAGTGGTCAACTACCGACGGGCTTATGAGCTTTTTGCCACCAACGGCATCATGTTCAATCACGAGTCACCACGACGCGGAGAGACGTTCGTGACTCGCAAAATCACCCGCGCAGCCACACGCATCAAAATGGGGCTGCAGGAGAAACTTTTTCTCGGCAACCTCGAAGCGCGGCGCGATTGGGGCTACGCCAAGGACTACGTCGAAGCAATGTGGCTGATGCTGCAGCACGACGAGCCCGATGACTTTGTGATCGCCACGGGCGAAACGCATTCCATCCGTGAGTTTCTCAGCTATGCGTTTGGCTATTTGGATCTCGACTGGGAAAAGTATGTCGAGGTCGATCCCAAATACTTCAGGCCCACCGAGGTTCAGCTAATGCAGGGCGATGGCTCGAAGGCGAAGGCTGCCTTGGATTGGGAGCCCCGAGTGAAATGCCAGGAACTGGCGGAGATCATGGTCGATGCCGACCTCCTGCTTGCCGAGCAGGAAGCCAGCCAATCGGGGGCGCGGCAGTGACGATTGCGCGGAATGTGCACGGCCCCCCCGCAAATCTTGCCGTTGAATGGGCGCCTAGCCCCGGGGAAATCGCATACCGTGTGACTATTCTAAAGTAATGCCGATGCCCGACACCTCCAATCCGGAAACTGCGCAGCGTACCCTGCTGGTACTGTCGCAGGTTTACCCGCCCGACCCCACGAGTGTCGGTCAGCATGTCCACGATGTGGCCAAGGAGATGGCAGAGCGTGGATTCCGAGTGGTGGTCTACACCTCGAGGCGTGGCTACGAAGATTCCTCCGTCGTGTACCCCCGACGAGAGACGGTCGACGGCGTCGAAGTGCGTCGCTTGCCGTTATCGAGTTTCGGCAAGTCGTCGATTCTCATGCGTCTCGTGGGCGGGTTCTCTTTTACACTACAGTGCGCCCTGCGGGGATTGTTCGTGCCGCGAGTGAGCCACCTTCTAGTGAGCACCTCGCCGCCGATGTGCCCGCTTGCCGCGGTGTTGATTGGCTTTTTCCGCAAGGTTCACATTACCCACTGGGTGATGGATTTGAATCCCGACCAGATGGTGGCGATGGGCAAGTTGCGGGCGAACTCTTTGCCGGTCAGAATATTCGACTGGCTCAATCGCCGCATTCTCAAACGCGCGCGGGCCGTGGTGGCTCTGGATCGCTTTATGGCGGATTTGCTCAAGCGGAAAGTCGATGTGGCGGAAAAGATGGTAATCTCCCCCCCTTGGCCACATGAGGACCACGTCGAGCCGGTCGCTCACGAAGACAACCCTTTCCGCAAAGAGCAGGGCCTAGAGGGCAAAAAAGTCATCATGTACTCCGGCAACCTCTCGCCGGCTTCGCCAGTGACGACCATTCTGGATGCTGCCAGACGAGTGGAGGACCTGGACAACCTGCTGTTCTTGTTCATTGGCGGTGGGCTGGGGAAACGCGAAGTCGACGACCTGATTACCAAGGAGAATCCGCCGAACATTCGCTCACTGCCCTACCAACCGTTCGAGACGTTGCGATTTTCGCTCAGTGCAGCCGACGTGCATTTGGTTTCCGTGGGGGAGGACATTGTGGGCATTTGTCATCCGTGCAAGGTGTACGGCTCGATGGCCGTGTCGCGGCCCATTTTGCTGTTAGGCCCCAATCCGTGCCATGTCTCGGACATCCTTGCCGAGCAGCCCATCGGCTGGTCGGTCGAATATGGCGACGTGGATCGTGCGGAGCAGATCATCCGTGAGATCTACGCCACGAGCCCCGAGACTCTCCAGGCCATGGGGCAAGACGCCCGGCGTGTGGTCGACCACCAATTCAGCAAGCAGCACCTCTGCGGGCTTTTTTGCGACGTGGTCGAGCAGGGGCCCAGCGCGGCACAAGAAACGAATCGTGGATCTGCTACCACTGGAAAAATATCGAAATAATCCTGGTCGCAAGGCTAAGCCTTGTTCACGCCTGGTGTTACAATAGGAGGTCCCCAATCGAGGGGGCAAGAATCGTACAACGGATTTTTCAGCTGAATCGCTTTTTTCGCGGAAAGAATTTCATCGATGAGTAAGAAAATTTTGGTTGCCGGCGGTGGTGGTTTTATCGGCGGACACTTGGTTGCCCACCTCAAAGACGCAGGCCACGAAGTCCGTAGTGTTGATATCAAACCAACTGACCAGTGGTATCAAGTGATCGACGGCGTCGAGAACGTTGTCGCCGATCTCAAGGATCGACAGAATTGCCAGGATGCCTGTGCTGGTGTGGGCGACGTTTACAACCTGGCCGCCGACATGGGTGGCATGGGCTTCATCGAAAACAACAAAGCACTCTGCATGCTGTCGGTGTTAATCAACACGCACCTGCTCCAAGCCGCCGTGGACAAGAGCGTCGATCGTTTCTTCTACGCCAGTTCCGCCTGCGTCTACAACGCAGACAAGCAGGTCAACGAGGATGTCGTGCCACTCAAGGAAGAAGACGCTTACCCCGCCATGCCCGAAGACGGCTACGGTTGGGAAAAGCTGTTCTCCGAGCGCATGTGCCGCCACTTCCGCGAAGACTACGGCCTGTACACCCGCGTCGCGCGCTTCCACAACGTCTACGGCCCTCACGGCACGTGGGACGGTGGCCGCGAGAAGGCACCCGCCGCAATGTGCCGCAAAGTGATCGACGCCAAAGCCAATGGCAAAGACGAGATCGAAATCTGGGGCGACGGCAAACAGACCCGTAGCTTCATGTACATCGACGATTGCATCAAAGGCGTGCGCTCGATCATGGACAGCGACATCCTCGAACCGATCAACCTTGGCAGCGACGAGTTGATCACGATCGTCGGTTTGGCCGAGATGGTCGAGGACATTGCCGGCGTGAAGCTCAAGCACGACCACAACCTCGACGCTCCCAAGGGCGTGAACGGTCGCAACAGCGACAACACGCTCATCCAGAAGTACTTAGGTTGGGCCCCCGGCATCAAGCTCCGCGACGGCATGGAAAAGACCTACGACTGGATCAAGCAGGAGTACGAAAAGAAGCACGCCGCCGCGTCGGTTTAGGCTGAGCTTGTTACACGCACTTCAATAGCCGGGTCGCTACGCGACTCGGGGACGTGGCGACGGTGGCGCAGAGACGACGGCGGAGACACGTAGGTCTCCGGCTAGTTTGTAGACTTGGTGTTAACGAAGTACCGGGTCAACGCCTGCTGACGGTACTCAAAAATCTTCCGCACGTCGCGGCCCACCAGTAACCAGTGAACCAGTGCCCCGCCGGGGACGCCGTAGTGGACTATGTCGATTGCGCGTGTTCCCTCGGCACATGGTTCGAAGCGATGTTCGTGGTGCCAATGGTGGTAGGGGCTCCGTAAGGCTTCGTCGACGAATCGATGGTTGGGCTCCCACGCGGAGTTGAGCGATTGCCATCGCACCGGAACACCGCGCACGCGGAGTCGATAGTCGATTTTCTGCCCAATGTGCATGTCAATGGGCCGGGGCGTGAGCACCTGAAAGTTCAGCCAAGGGGGTGTGAGACGTTCCAACTCGAAGGCGTCAGAAAAAAACGCGAAGACCTGCTCGACCGGTTGCGGAAGCACGCACTCCGCGCGGAGCACATACCCACCGCGTTTGTCGCGGCACTTGCTGATTTCTAGCGACATGTGGAAATTGCCGGTCGGGGAATAGTGAGCGAACCCCGACAGAACCGCCAAATAGCCGTGCGTTTAACTCTTGGGCGCGTCGGCTTTTTGCTTTTTATCCGCGACTCGCACGACCTTCTTGCTCTTGGCATCAAGCACAAAGGTACCTGTTGGACCGACCAGCTTGAGCGCGGGGAAACCCGACTTATTGGCCGCCTTCCAGAGCTCCATAGGGTCGAGTTTCTTTTTGTTCTGCGGAGTGACGATCGCAACATCGGCTTTGACGTCGGTGCGAACTTTGACGACTCCCTTCACGGTGAACAGCTTGCTAGACACGCTTTTGGCGCAATGTTGGCAGTGTAGATCGCCGACGTACAGCACCGTGTCAGTCTTGGCGATCTTTAGTTTGGTTTTAGGCCGCTTCTCCAGATCTTTTAGCGTCGCCGTCACGGTGGGAGGAGCGTGATGATGCTCGGCAGCTGGTTTCGCTGGAGCCGCAGTTTCTGCGTTGGCTTGCGAGATCGATAGAGAAAGGGCGGACACAATGAGCGCTGCCAGCGCGAGGGTTGTGATTCGCATTGTGAAGATATTCCTTGCGTGAGAGGGTGAGTGATTTCGAGTTATATGTTACTTGCGAATGTACAAACCTTCGGCATCGACGACTAGGATGCCACCGGCAGTGACGTGAGCCTTGCCGCGGACTACGACCGTGTCGTTTTCCTTCACATCGAACAGTTGACGAACGTCGGTGGGCAGGACCTTGCCCCGATCATCGACGCACTGCACCATTGCCAGCTGGTCGGCCTTGTCGGCAGCATGGGCGGCGCAGAAAGCGCACTCTTCGCCGGGGGCGTGGGCGTGCCCTGCTTCGGCAATCTCGATTACCGCCTGCGGGTCGGCCAAGAAGAACACCGCTTGCGACTTCGCAAACGGATAGTCCGGCTGCACCTTGCCCCAGGGATTGGCCAGTCCACCGATGTGGCCCACCATCGCGACGTCCTGTGGCTCGGTCGCTTGGGCATGTTCGGCGTGATCGTGCCCGGCATGATCGTGTTCATCGTGGGCATGTGCGTTGTGTGCTTGTGCGTCTTGATCGTGAGCAGCGTGATCTGCGTCGTCGTGGTCTTCCGCGGCGTGGTCCTGGTGGCCGTCTCCGTCGTGGTCATGACCTTCGTGACTTCCACCTAGCAGGGTCTCCCGCACATCTACGACGGTCTGCACGTTGTCCGGCTCCTCTCCGAGAGCTAGGCGTGCGCGGTGGGAAGCCAACGCCTTGGCATCCAGGGCAGACGATTTGCTACAGCCCGACGCAGCCACGAGCAGACAGAGCCCAAGCAGCGCGAAAGGGGAGAATTTGGCGAAATGGGTCATCTGGCACCTCAGTGGCTGTGAAGTTGGCGTCGGAACCGCAATCTTACGAGTTTAGGCACAATCTGCCCATACGGACCTGTTTCGTCATACGTAGCGTGGGTCGAAATAGTTCTTCTCTACCTGCCGTTTTCCCGCTCATTCCAAGAAAATCGCAATATTTTTGCTATCAATCCCAAGATGCCCCCACGGACCACGAAATCCCTGCAGGCGACCCATCGTTTGGGTGCCTGGAATTGACCCGAATTGTCGTTGTTAGTGAGTCGGAGGCGAAAGCCATGTTTAAAAAGATGATTGTTAGTGTGTTGTCCGTCGGCGTCATTGGGGGATTGTTGCTGGGCAGCAATGTTTGGAGCTATGTCTCCACCTCGTGTGAGCGCGTCGCCCAGTCGGTCGAGGACAGCGTCCCCACCGAGTTCCAAATCGACCGTGCCCGCAAAATGGTCCGCGACCTCGAACCCGAAATTCGCCGATCGATGCACGTGATTGCCAAGGAAGAAGTCGAAGTCGAGCAACTCGACAAACGCATCAACGCAGCCGACACGAAGGCTGTCAAGGAGAAGTCCGAGATCATGCGACTGCAGTCCGACCTGCAAACGGGCAAGTCCGTCTTCCACTACGCGGGCCATCGCTACACCGCCAGCGAAGTCAAGCAAGACCTGTCGCGCCGGTTTACTCGATTCAAGACCTGCGACGCGACGATCGGTAGTCTCCGCGACATGCGCGACGCGCGGCAGCGTAATCTCGAAGCCGCTCGACAGAAGCTCGCCACGATGATGAGTTCGCAACGACAGCTGCTGGTCGAAGTTGAGAACCTCGAAGCAAAACTCAAATTGGTGGAGGTCGCACAAGCCTCCAGCGACTTGCGGCTCGACGACAGCCAACTCGCGCGAGCGAAGGGGCTAATGGCCGACATTCGCGCAAAGCTCGACGTGGCTGCTAAGTTGGCCAACGCCGACACAACCTTCCACGACGAGATTCCACTCGACGGTCCCGCACCTGAGGATATTTCCGAACAGGTCGCGGAGTATTTCGGCACGGGTGCGTCAAATCCCGCGGCAATTTCGCTGGCGAAGCACGTGGAGAAATAGTGAACCCTCTCGCGCGGTGCCCGCAAGTGCGGGTACCGCCTTGTTCTACCCCCCCGCCCTCTGTCGACTGCTCACTATGTTCTCTTGGCGACTCAAAATCCGCGAGGCTCGGCAGGCTTTCAAAACAGGCCGGACCGAAGACGCGGTGCGGATCTTGCAACAAGAATCGATACGTGATTTCTTGCCCGCCAAGCGACTCTCTCGTGAAGTAGCCCAGCACTTGGTCGGCCGCGCAGAGCAGCAATTGCAGCAGGGCGACAGCATCGCCAGTTGGTCCGACCTGCAGCAAGCCGCGCGACTCGGGGGCTGCGACGGGCGTGTGGCAGAGCTTCGACGGGCCCAGACAGAACGTGGAATTGAGCGCGCACGGAATTTCTTACTCCAGGGAGAAACCAAATTGGCTGCCGATCAAATTGCACGCCTCGAAAGTCACCACCTCGGTGGTGCCCAGCGACGCACGTGGAAGCTGATTGTGCAATTGATTGCTCGTGGCAAAGAGATGTCGCGGCAAGGTGAAACCACTAGCGCCCTCGAAATGCTAGAACGTGCCACAGGGCTGCTGCCCAACACCGAAGACGAATTGGCTACCATGCTTCACACAAGACAGGCGGATCTCAAACGGCACGCTATCGACTTGACCCGACTTACCAATCAATTGCACTCGGCACTGACTCAAAAGGCATGGACCGAGGTGCTCGACACTGCGGAAAGCATGTTAGAATTGGCTCCGGCACACAGTGCTGCGCGTCGTGCGCGCCGCCGAGCGTGGGATGCGGTCGGCATGGGGGCGACACGTGTGCTTCCCCAAAAAGATCGGCAGCGGCTCGTGCGAAGCGTCAAGAGCACGCACGCGTGGACCTCCTCAGCGAAAGTGGATACCTGGGCGATGAACCAAGAGCAAGGCAAACGATTTGTCGCCTGGATCGACGGCGTGGGCGGCTACCTGATCTGCCTCGGCAATGAACTCGTCCTGGGACAACCAACGGGTGGCGGCGCGGACATCCCCATCCTCGCTGACTTGTCACGACGTCACGCCACAATCCGCCGCGAGGGCGAATCCTATGTACTTACGCCAATCCACAAGGTTCGCGTCGATGCTCAAGAACTCACAGGCCCTCAAGTACTCAAAGACAACAGCCTCATCGAACTCGGCGATGCCGTACGCATGCGTTTCCGCAAGCCCCACGCCCTGAGCGGCACTGCCGTGGTGACCATCGAGTCACACCACAAAACAGAACCCGCGGTGGACAGCATCGTGCTCATGTCCGAGAGCTGCGTGCTGGGCTCGCAGTCGCAAAGTCACATTCACTGCCGCAAATGGACAGACGACATCGTGCTGTTTCGGCGCGGCGAGGATTTACAGTTCCGCACCTCCGCCTCGGTGAAGCTCAATAGCGAGGTTGATGGCGAAGCGGCCAGTTCGGGGGGCTTAGTCACCCACGGCACGCGGATCGAGGGAGAGAATTTTTCGCTAAGCGTAGAAGAAATCGCCAATAGCTAAGCGCCAATAGCGAATACCCACCACTCACATTAAACTAGGTAAAGACTCCCGTGTTCACACTCGAAACGAAAGTTCCGATGAAACCTTCCCCCGCGGAATCAGAGCTGGAAAAAAAAGAGCAGCCTGCCCCGTTACGCTTTACCTACGCCAGCGGCTCAAGGCCGCTCGACGGCTATCAAATCAAGCGAGGGGTCGGACGCGGTGGATTTGGCGAAGTTTATTTCGCGGTGAGTGATGCCGGCAAGGAAGTCGCGCTCAAACTGATCCGCCGCAATCTCGACGTCGAAGTTCGTGGCGTGACGCAGTGTCTCAATCTCAAACATCAAAACCTCGTTGCCCTCTACGACATTCGCAACGACGAGCACGACGACCGCTGGGTGGTGATGGAATATGTCTCTGGCGAGTCGCTTGAAGATGCCATCGACCGGCATCCCACCGGCATGCCAACTGAGCTAGCGATGAGTTGGTTCTCGGGCATTGCCGCCGGCGTGGCCTATCTGCACGACCACGGCATCGTTCATCGCGACTTGAAGCCAGCGAACATCTTCATCGACGAAGACATCGTCAAGATCGGCGACTACGGCTTGTCGAAGTTCATTTCCTGCAGCCGTCGCAGCGGGCAGACCGAGAGCGTCGGCACGGTGCACTACATGGCCCCCGAAATCGCCAACGGCCGCTACGGCAAAGAGATCGACACTTACGCGCTCGGTATCATCCTGTACGAGATGCTCACTGGGCATGTGCCATTCGAAGGCGAAAGCGTCGGCGAAGTGCTGATGAAGCACCTCACCGCCGAACCCGATCTGACCGTGCTCGACCAACCCTACCGCGAGTTGGTCCGCTCGGCGATGACGAAGGACCCAAACACGCGAATTCAGAGTGTTGCGGAGATGGTAGATCGCCTTCCCGAAGTCGGGAGCGCATTACGCCTCAGCCCGCCTGTTAAGGCGCGAGCGGACGAGTTCGCATCTGTTGAGAGGGATCCAGCAGCAACTCAAAACATCCCGACCTCCACTCCGCCGATCTCCACCAGGCCAACCCACGCAAACGAAGAACCCATCCTCGCCGCGGTTCGCTCGGAGTGGAACGAATTCAAGCATGGCTTCCACAACAATTTTAACCCCTTGGGCAGAGCCCTCATCATCATTTCGGTGGTGGGACTGCTGGTCTTCAGTGCCCGGGCTTGGATTCCCGCCCTGTTCGTGATGGGGTTCGTTTACCTGGTGTACCGGGCGGTACGTGCGGTCGTCTATCAGCCATCCAGCGGGGTCGATACTTCACCCGCAACTCAGCCGCCAAACGAGCGGGCCGGCCAGGGACGCGTCCCCGCAGCGCAATCACTCGCCCCACCCGTTTTGCAGAGCAAACGGCAATATGCCCGTCGTCGCCGCCAAAGTTGGCAGCGGCAACTCCGCCAGCATGTCGCTGCCAAGCCAGCGCGCGATCGCATTGCAGAACTTGTCGGTTCGATGATTGTTGCCGCGGTGATAGCCAGCCTGCTCGCCGTCTTGGGCGTGTCTTTTGTGAGCACTACCTACAACCTCGAATTATTCGTGTGGATGGCCATTGTGGCGACAGTAGGCAGTTGGGCCGTGATGGTGCCCAACAAGTTGGCCGAGGGACGCGTCGAGGATCAAGCACCCTTGAGATTTAGCCTGCTGATCGCCGGCGCCATGGTCGGCATGGTCGCTTGCGGCGCAGCACACATGCTCGACCTGCAACTGCCCGTCTCCCGCGAAGTGGGAATCCATCCCGGCGATTCCCTCGCTATCGAATTACTAGACATGAACCCCGACCCAACGCTACTCGCTGGATTCAGCAACGGCCTAGCCCCGCTGCAGCTCTCCACCGCGACGGCTTATTTCGCGTTCTTATTCGTGATAGTTCGCTGGTGGCGGCAGGCCGAGTTCGCACGCACCCACCGTGTGAGTTTCTGGTCCATCGCTGCTTGTTCCGGCGCAGCCTTCTTGCTAACGTTTGTCTGGTGGTTCCCTCAACCTTTGGGGGCGGTACTTGCCGGCATGGTGGCCTTCACCACGCAACTAGCGAGCCCGTGGATGCCGCCCAGCCAGCGACGAGAACTCGCCGAGCAGGGGGTGGTCTGATATGTTCGCAGCTCTAATGGGAATCACTGTGCATTTGTTGTGGCCGACCGTGCTGCTGTTGTTGGTGGTGATGGGACGTACACGATCGTTACCCCTCTTGCTCTTGGGCGGGGCCTTACTGTTTTTTTTGGTTGGCAATAGGAAATCAAGTCACTATGTGCATGTGGAGCATAGCCACGGAGACACGCACACGTACTCCACCAACGACACCTCCGCCGCACAGCCGGAGCCTCCCCCACAAGTCTTCTTGTCGCACGCCTCCACCGAAGACATTTGGGAACACTTGAATCGCTCACGTATTGTGCTCGAGGGCGACTCGGAGCAAACGCCGGTTGAGGCACCCGCTCCTGAGACTCCGTCACGGCCAGCTTGGGTCGACACCCCGCCAAAGCGCGTAGGCAACGTCTATCGCGAAGTACTTACCTCAGAACGTTACCAGACCATTCCCGAGTGTCATCGCTCTCTCGAGCCTCGATTGCGCGAGACAGTGCGCCACCGCATCGAGCAATTGACTTCCGCGACGGAGGTGCCCAACTTGGAGCAACTCGGTGTGGAGTTAGACTACGTCCTCCGCGAGATTTGCCATCAGGAGTGGGTCGAAACCGTAGAAGCCTCTTTCGGCGAAATGAAGATCGTCCACGTGCTGATGGAGTTTGACGCCAGTGACGACGACCACTTACGCTCCGCGATGCGCGACCATCAGCGATGGAGCCGCGTGGGTCGGGTTGCGACGCTCGCCGGCTCGGTGCTGGGGTCCTTGGCCCTACTATTCGGGTTGCTCAAGGCGGACACGCACACGCGCGGTTACTATACCAAGCGGTTGTTTTTTGGCGTCCCCGCGGCGATAATCGCTGCAGTAGCGCTCCTGGACCTTTTTTAATCCATCGTGGCTAGCCCGACGCGCCAGCGAGGGCGCGGCTTCGTTCCCTTTTCGCCCTCGCTTGTATGCTGGGCTAGTGTTTTCTTGATGGCCAATCCCGACGAACTGCTGGTAAAGTCAATCCGCCAGGGCAAACCCGACGCGTGGAACGATTTAATTGCTCAGTACGAGGGGCGACTTTTGGCGTTTGTGGATAGCCGACTCGCTTTTGGAAAAGGGGGCCGCCGCGCAGCGAGCGAAGACGTCGTCCAGGAAACGTTCATCGGCTTCCTCACCAGCTTGCCGAACTACGACACTCGCCGGCCACTAGAAAGCTGGCTCTTCTCCATTGCCGCGCACAAACTGACCGACTACCTGCGACGAGAAGGCCGCCGACCAGCCATCCCCCTGTCTACCGGCGACGGCTCAAGCGGCAACTGGGAACTCGTGGGCAAGGCCCGGGGCGCGAGCAGCATCGCTCGCAGCGGTGAGCGGCAAGGGATGGAAGAAGAGGCCATTGCCACAGGCATTCGTGAGCAAATCGAACGCTGGCAAACCTCAGGCGACTGGAAAAAAATCCAGTGCATGGAGTTGCTCTTTGTCGTCGGCCAAGGCAATAAACAAGTGGCTGAAAAGCTCCAGTTGAGCGAACAGCAGGTCGCCAATTTCAAGTACGACTTCCTGGAGCGCATGCGCAAAATCGTTCGCAGCCAACGACTGAACGAAGATGTGTTCCCTGAACTCCACGAGAATTCATGAATCCAAAGTTCACCAACGCCGATCTCGAAGCGTACCTGGACGAGTCCCTCTCCGCCTCGCGGTTGGCCGCGGTCGAGACGGCGCTGCGCGAGCAGCCACAGCTTGTGGATCAGCTGGCGACCATCGCCGGGCGTCGCGACGCGGGGGTGCATTCCCTCGGTGGAATCTGGCGAAGGCAACGCATTTCCTGCCCCACGCGCGAACAGCTGGGTAGTTTCTTGCTCGGAGTGCTCGATGCCGATTATGAAGCGTACTTGCGATTCCACCTCGAACAGGTCGGATGCCGCTATTGCAATGCGAGTGTTGAAGACCTGCGTGAGCAATCGGCTACCGCCGACGCGACAGCAACCGCGTCGCGCCGCAAGAAATATTTTCAATCGAGCGCCGGGCTGCTCAAGCCAGAGGATTAACGCGAAGCCTGAACCACTGCCGCTCGATTGAAAATAGCGGGGTGATTCGCTCACGCCACACGCCGTCAAATTCGCAATTGGGGAAACGGGGACTGCCACAACAGCTGTGGCGGAAACAACGCACTCAAGACCCGCAGCAACCTTCCTTGCGAACTGCGAAGGCGCCCCCGAGCGATTGCCTCCGGATAGGTCAGATTGCTGCTCAACAAATTCTGCAGCGTTTGCCAGCGGCATTGCACGGCCACGGCGGAGCGACGAATTTTCTCCAGTCGGCAGCTGCGCCGCGTAAGTGAAAACCGCCAAAGCTGCTTCCCAACGGCAAAGTCTATTTCTAACGGTCGCTTCAAACCGGCGGCACGCGCCCGCTCGTGCAACACAGGGTAGAGCCGTTCGATCCAGCGCTCCGGCGACAACAATTTCAGCACCCATCGCTCACTGGAGTCGTTGCCGAGCCATGTGCCACCAGCGGTGACCATCAATTCGTGCATCGGATCGTCAGCCGGCGTGTGCAACGAAACGTGGTGGTGATCCCGGTCAATCGCTTCGCGACAAGCCTGCGCCACCAGCGCGGCGCGTAACCCGACATGGCCCGGCAAGGTCAGCATCTCTACGATGCAGGAGTCACGCACCACAGCATAGCCAAGGATATTGAGCCCTCGCGAAAGGTTCGCTCTTCCCGCTTTGAGCAGCAGTGATGGTGGACTGGATGGTTCTACCGCGATCAAGATCTGATCGTGTGCCTTGCGACCCACAAGCCACTGCCAGTATTCCAGCGACCGTTCTTTGGCGCCCCACATCGACACGGAGAGCTGCTGATAAATTCTGCGCAGGGAATCTATTTCGAAGTGTCGCCAGGTGCGCACTTCAAATGTCGGGCGTGGATGCTGTTGTTTTTGCTGTTGGGGCTCAAGAAGAGAAAGCAGCGCCCAAGTGCTAGCCTGCGAGTGCCCTTGTCCCTGACAACAACTCCAACCATGTTGCTCAAACCATTGAGGCTGGCCCGTCCTGACTAAGCCGAGAACTGCTCCTTCGTCCATTGCAGCGGACTCAGCCGCCTCCAGCAGGGCCGAGTCAGAACCGTCCGTGCGAGAGCGGTTAGGCGAGACAAAGTCTTGCAGCCGAGCCAGCGGGTAGCGCTGGCCGTGAAACCAGCCAAAGACTTTGGAGACTTGTACATGTCCGATCACTTCCCCGGCCTGTCGCAACAGGAGCCGATCACTGGCCAGATAGCGGGGTTCGTCCAGCCGGCTTTGAAAATCGTCACGGAGATCGGACTGATTCGCCAGCGAAAGCAATTCCGCAATGAGTGGATGGTCGCCCTCGTTGGCGACGACAATCTGCCTGTCGCCTTGAAGACTCCTCAGGCATGCTGATGAGCCGTGCGTAGCAGCGGCTGCACTGCGTGGCTTGCGTTCCCCGCTGGTCGCTCGTCTAATTTGTTGCTGGAACGACTGCTGAAGCGTGGCCATCTTCTTGTTCCTCAGCGGCTAAGCACACGCAGACAACAAGCTTTAGCAAATCAATTGCAATCGATTTCGGGTTGGCCCAGGGGCTTAGAGCCAATGGCAAGCAACCCGTAGAGCGTCGACATGACCCGTAGAGCGCCGACATGAATAGTGCAATCAACCTAACCGGCAGCTTGCCACCTTGCTGTGCGACAGTGTTCTCTGTTCCCGAATCCGAAGGACATAGCTTCTCTCTGATTCTGAGGTTAAGACATCCGGGGCAAATTTTCTAGTACGAAATCGTGGAGAATATTGCGGGGGAATAGGCAAAAAGAATACTCTCGTGAATCTAGTATCTGAGATTTTCTGGCAAGCGAGGTGGCAGTCTCTAGTTGCTGCTCGAGTGTTTCGTGCTTCGGACGTAGCCAGAACTGCAGCGATTCATTGGCTGTGACAATTCCCTGGTGGCGGATACTAGCGTTCTCTCGCGACTTGGTTGCTTGCACCCATTTCATTTTTTTCGCCACCCAAGCCTCGACGCGAGAATGCTGCTCGGGATCGAGAGAAAGATCGCTGACGTGCTTCTCGGGATGATAGCGCAGTTCTCGCATGCGCTGACGAATCTCCGCCTCACGAGCCGCGGGCACGGTCGCATGGTCGATGGGTAGCCGCAACGTGCCTGACAGAGTGGCATACATCGGGGGCCGCACCCCAAACAGCCGCTCGCAGAGCAAATCAGTCACTTGGTCATATTTCGCACCGCCGATGCCGTGGACAAACATGTCGGAAAGCAGTAGCCGCGCATACAGCGTTGTAATCAACGCGCGTGAGCGGATTTTGATTCCCACTTTTCGCCATTCGACCAGTTGCTGCAGCATCGCGTCGCTGCTTTTAGGCATGCTCCCCGACCAATGGTCTCGGTCCGAAAGTTCCCATCCCTCAGCGGAGGGTTTCACAAACAATGCGCGGCGCGCGGGGTCCGCGTTGCTCCAGATCCAGAACGGCGTTTCCACCCAGTCTTCGCTCTGATTCAGGTCGGGGAGGGGTTGCGCGCTGTTGCGCACTTGGTGTGCCTGGCGATACTCGGCGAGCGAGGCGTTGTATTCGCGGCGCACATTTTCCGCATTCGTTAGCAGATGTATGGCGAAACGCAGGAAGGGTTCTGTTTCGCAAACCAAACTTTGTGGAATCTCCAGGGTGCGACTGCCCCAGCGCTGCTCCATGCGATGCCGCGCCTGCGCGATCGCGAGGCCAAGCTGTGCGGTGCTTCCCGAGTTATCAACCACCTCAGGCCACCACTCGCTAACCAGCGGCTCGGCAAGCAGCGAACTAATCGCATCGGTAGCGCGTTGGCCGAAGGAATTCCAGACGCCACGGTCGACGATGGTGCGCTCCTCGTAGGGCAATTTCCCTCGTGGCTCATCCAGCGGTACCGCTTCCAACACCGGTTGGTCCACAGTGCCCGACGGCACACGGACCGACGCGGTGCGACACAAGTCGTTGTCGATGATCAAACTAATCGCTGTACCGCCGACTGTGCCGGAAAGATTCGCGGCGGCGAAGTTCTTCAGCCAGACCCCCGGGTGCACCAACTCCGGCTGGTGGCCCGTGAGGATGAGCGGCTCATCGGCGT
This sequence comes from Bythopirellula sp., assembly GCA_965230685.1. Lineage (GTDB taxonomy): Bacteria > Planctomycetota > Planctomycetia > Pirellulales > Lacipirellulaceae > Bythopirellula. The sequence goes on along the minus strand of CBDDLO010000002.1, from coordinate 3,094,115 downwards.
GGGAGTTCTCCGCATCGGTGTAGGAACGTGTATAGCGCAGCGCTTCTTCGAGAAGTGCATCACGCGCCGACCGTTTCAGTTCGCCGAGCGTGACCCCCGCGATATTCAGAGAGCCCAATGCTTGCATCGCGAGTGAATCGACGATCGCTGCGCGAAGCGCATTCCAGGGCGGGACACACAGCACGTTGCCATTCGCTTGCGGCGCGCGGTAGCTGGGATAGCGATCCGCAGCACTCATGAGCAGGGCTGCGCCTCAGGAGATTGCGACGCCGAAGATTTTGAGGCCGCGCGTTCGTACTTCTCGACCGCACGGTCGATCACTTCGCGGTAGTATTTCAGCCGCAGGTCGGCCGCGTCGAGCGCGCCGCCGAAGCTGCGCTCCTCGTCCAGGTAGATCAGCGGCACGGGCACTTCGCGGATGCGCAGCCCATGCTTCGCCGCTTGCACCCACAATTCTAAGGGCATCGCGTAGCCAGTTTCGGTGAGGTCGAGCTTCGCCAGCGCTTTCGTGCAGTAAGCTTTGAATCCACAGAAGGCGTCGGTGATATTCAATCCCAAGCGTTCGTTCAATTCAGAAGTAATGGTTTGGTTAATCTGCCGGCGATCGGTGGGGACATGCTCTGTGGATTGATCAAGATCGAGATACCGGCTCCCAGAAAGAATCTCCACCTCCGAGCAATCGCACGCAAGCTGCGCGATACGTTGAGGCTCATGCTGCCCATCGCAATCGATGGTGACGATCACGTCGTAACGGTGCAAGATGGCGTACTCGAACGCAGTTTGCAGCGCCGCGCCATAACCGCGGTTTTTTTCATGCAGCACAATGTCGATATCATCGCGCTGGGCCAAGAGTTCGCGCGTGCCATCGGTCGAGCCGTCGTCGACCACCAGCACATCGGTCGCATATTTCGCCACCTCGTCGAGCACGGCGGTCACGTGCTTCGCTTCGTTATAGACTGGCAGCGCCGTCAGAAAGCGGGTCGAACTCAGCGGACGGGCCTCGGGGGACGGAACGTGGCTGGTCATAGTGTGCCTGACAATCGTTAGAGGCAGCGGCGGGGGGCGTCAGCGTCGCAGCTGACGGCGGTCTCATTATTTTAGATAGCAGATGCAGGGGGTCAACTTGCCGCTAGACGCTTCGCAGTGGGTCGCATTCGTCGCGGCTGGCCCAGACTTCGATCCCGGAGATTTGTTCTTGCAGGTAGTCGGCCAGAGAAAGCAACGCAAAACGCTCACTCGCAAAGTGCCCAGGCAAAATGAGCCCCACGCCGCGGGCTTCCGCTTCGAGACAAGTATGGAACGGCGTTTCGCCGGTGAGCAGACAATCGCAACCTTTCGCGATCGCCGTTTCGAGAAACGAACCGCCACTGCCGCAAGCAATGGCCACGCGCGAGACCGATTGCTCATCGCTGCCGACAATTCTCAAACTGGAGATGCCCAAGAAATTCTTCACCCGCTCGGCCACTTCCATCAGGGCGGTCTCTCCGCCCACGGCTCCCATGCGTCCAGCGCCGATGTCGGCTTCGACCGTACCCGTGGCGGGGACCAGGGGCTCGATATTTTGCAAGCCCAGCCCGATGGCCAGGTGCTGGTTAATCCCTGCGGGCGCGGAATCGAACGCGGTGTGGGGACTGTAGACGCCAATTTTTGCCGAAATCAAGTCGAGCAGCAATCGGCCCGGTGTTGTCGCGGGAGTAATGGTCTTGAGCGGTTGAAAGGGCAGGGGGTGGTGCGAAACAATCAAGTCCGCCTCGGCGCGTACGGCTTCGGCGACCGACGTGGGAGTGATTGTCAAACAGGTGAGTACCCGCCGCGCGGGCCAGTCGGGATCGCCAACGAGCAGGCCGACATTGTCCCAATCTTCGGCAAGCGCCGTTGGGGCAAATTGTTCCAGAATGGCGGCGACATCACCGAGAGTGGGCATGGCATTGAAAACAACAAATAGAACTACGAAGGATCGGCCCGTGAGCCACAGTCGCATCGTAGTCCGTAGCTGAGCGCACAACAAGTCCGCGACCCCGCTACTGCTCGACCACCACGCGATGATTCAGCACACGCGTTCCGCCCAATTCTTCAGCCCGCAGCCATAATTGTGTACCAAGCAGGGCTTCGCCGTTGGGGTACACATAGGTTTGCAGGTCGTAACTGTTACCTAGCCGGAACACCTGAAGTCGTTGCGTGCGTCGATCCCTTGCGTAGAGCAGACACTTGAAGTCTGCGAACTCCGGAGAGTTGTTGATCATGCGCTGCTCGACGACCAACATTCCTTTTTCATTCAAATGGGTGTTCAACTCGATCTGAATATCTTGATCTCCCACCTCAATATCGCGGAAGATGCTGAACTGGTAGGCTCGGTCCGCAGTGAATTTGAACTCTGCTTGCAGGGTCGCCGCCCCGCTGTTGGCATCGAAGGGGAGCACTATCTGAAACGGCCGACGGGTGCGTTCTCCTGCGGAGAGCTTGTAGCTGAGCTTGTTTGGTGAAACTTGCCAGCCAGAGGGAAACTTCAGATCCACCGAGCCACCCGCCCCCTGGGTGAAGGTATTGGTGATGTCGATGGAATTGTCGTGTTCGTAGCCCATGATGCTGGGGATGTTTTCTTGTGCAAGCTGCGCCTTCATGCGCCATTTCGCGACATGGGGTTCGAGGCCGACAATGAATTGCGGTAGCGAACTGACTTCGAGAACCTGACGGTGCTCGCTCTGTTTGGGTGTGGTGATGCGACCCCACACATCGACGACCCGCACCTGGTCACCCAAGTAGAGTGTCTCCCGTGTCGGCTCACGATTCCATACCACCATTAACACTTCGCCATCCGAAGTCTCGAAAATATGGTTTTCACTTCGACCTGGAAGCCGAATTTTGCCCAGGTATTCTGAGCCACTCAGCAGCGAGGCGGTCGTCTTCCATGGCAGCAGCAAGTCGCCGGGAGTGCCCGCCTCGGTCATCAGCCCGCGCTGGTCGTCGAACGGAGCCGAGACGAAGATGCCATCGGCCCCGTGAGTTTTGGCAGCGAGAATTTGTTCAACCAAATCGCGTGTGCGGGTTTCTAAGTCGTAGTACTGACGCTCCAGGAGTTCGACCATAACCCAGCGCGCGACCCCATTGCGCTGGGGAAGTTCGAGATAGGTTGCAATCTCCTGGCCGGTAAGCGCGGGTGAGGCTGAAAGCTGTTGAAAATCCCAGGTAGCTGGAACCTCGTCGGAAGCCATTTCGTGCCAAGGCCAACCCAAGCCGAGTTTGACATCTTGTCCGAAACGGAACAGTTGATCTCGTAACTCACCAATGTCCTTTTCCAATTGGGGGAAATCGGAAAAGCTCGTATCCCGATCCACTCCCAATTGCCACCAGCGCACCCGCAGCGACAAACGAGTCAGCACCGCGTCAAGTGATGGTAACCAGGAGGACGGGTCTTCCGAAGAAAGCAAATCGGCAATCGTGACATCCGAGGTGACTCGCTTCCCCAAATCGAGATCCAACGGCGGTCGGTCAATAACGCCGACCACCTCAATGTCTTTCGCGGCCAGCCGCTCGGCGAATAGTACGAGTTGCTCGCCACGCTCGGCCTCGGTTTCTCCGTACCAAACGGGGAGTTTCACCCAACTCACGGCCACTCGGGGCAGTAGTTCCTCGAGTTGGTCGAACGAAAGAGGAATGTCGTCTCCGGCGAGTGACCAGCCAAATTCGCCATGCACTTTCTCTTTGGTCGGGGGCACTACGGCGAGCGAAATCACGTCCTCTTTCAGCGTACCACGCTGGGTCTGCATGGAAACTTTCACTCGGTAAAACCCGTAATCATCGATCGGTGGCCGCCACTCGGTGCTGCCGGCGTAACCCGGTACTTTCGCGCTGGAGGTGTTGGCTATGTCCGACGCTTTGCTCACCCGCTCTGTAATCAACCGGCCATCGAGTTGAACCGACTTGTTCTGCAAACGATGGCTGCTCGCGTCGAGCAGTTCAAAGTGAATATCGGGGTCTTTTTCCAAAATCCCCGAGAGGTCGCATGTGACCACGACATCGTTCCAATCCGTGTAGACATTGAAGGAGCTGTTCGTATGGACCGACATTCGCGGTAGTCGCGCGATCCAGACATCATCCAACGAGACATGGCCTACAAGATCCACATGGTCACCACGCCTTACCAGCAGCGTGACCATGACCAATTGGGCGTCGGGATGGGTGATGCTCACCGGACCCAGGCGAATTTTCGTCCAGTCGCCAGTGCCTCGGAACCAATTACTGGTGTGTGATTCAAGCACTTGACGGTGTTCGTCGCAGAAATCGACGCGCACTTGCGCGCGGCTGTGTCGTAGCTGCTCCCAACGCACACGTGCTTCGACCACGTAACTGAACATGTCAGAAACCGAGAGTGCCGGGCTGGAGACCGATGCGTTCCCTCCGTTGAGACTAATCCTCAGACAGCGCCCCGCGATCGCTTCGCGATCATCAGCCAGACCCACGTTGACATAGGCGGGCCATTCCGGACCCTGCTGACGCGTCCACATGTCGGGCCAATCGTCATAATTCACGTCCCGAGCGTCACTAAAATCGCAGGAAAAGACTTCGACCGCATCGATATGCCGATCGTCGTCCGGTCGCTCACTGGCAGTCGTAGCGAGAACGGTTAGAATCAATAGCGACGTGAGGGCGGAGAGCATAGCTGCCGTAAGCCTGACGGGATCACAGAATTGGAGCGGAACATTTGATCGGATTCAGAATTGCGGCACAGACTCGATTCTTGGCGCAATCCATCAAGAAAGCATTGCACACTGCAGGCAGCTTGGAGTGCGATGGGGTGCAAATTGATGCTCGCAGCGAGCTGCTCCCGGCGGAGTTATCCGAAACCGGCCTGCGGCAACTGAGGAAAATGCTGGCTGATCTGAATTTGCGGGTGGGTTCAGTGGCCTTTCCCACTCGACGCGGATACGCCAATCCGGTCGATCTTCAGCCCCGCCTAGAAGCCACGCTCTCTGCGATGCAGATGGCATCGAGGCTTGGGTCCCGTGTACTCATTGGCAACCTGGGCACACTCCCCGCGGAAAGTACCTCGAGGGAATGGTCTGCCGCGATCGAGGCGCTGCAGTCCCTCGCCACGCAAGGCGATCGGTTGGGGGTACGGCTGGTTGTACAATCGGCCACGGCTCCGGAGTTGCTAAACGAGTTGGTCGACAAGTTGCCCGAAGGAGCCGTAGCGTTCGATCTTCATCCCGCCCGGTTGATCGCGCAGAACGAATCGCCGGCTGACTATGTCGCCACCGTGGGCCGACACATCGCGCATGTCCACGCTGCCGACGGGGTCCGTGATCTTGCCTCGGGCCAAGGAGTAGAAGTCGAACTAGGCCGCGGCACGGCGGATTTCCCTGAACTGCTCGGCATGCTCGAAGAATTCGGTTACCGCGATTGGTTTACCATCGAACGGCGCGGTGCCCAGCAACCGCTCGAAGACATCCGCAACGCCGTGATGTATTTGCGCTCCCTGTAATTCCACTCCGTTCGGGCCGTTTGGAATTGCCCGATGAACGTGTTAGAATCCGCTGATCTCGTCCCCATGACCAATCGAGGAATTTTCCCGTGCAATCGCCTATTCGAAACCTGCATGTCCGAACCCTGGTAGTCGCTTGCCTGCCGATCTTGACGTTGGCCAGTGCGACGATCTCTCTTGCCGCCGAGCGACCCAACATTCTGTTCATATTCAGCGACGACCATGCGCCGCACGCCATCGGCGCGTACAACGGGTGGCTCAAGTCGGTGAACCCCACGCCGACGATCGACCGACTGGCTACTGAAGGGATGTTGTTTGAAAACAGCTTTTGCACCAACTCGATTTGCGGACCCAGCCGCGCTGTGATCATGACAGGAAAGCACAGCCACAAGAATGGTTTCATGAACAACGGCAACTCGTTCGACTGGGATCAACAAACCTTTCCGAAGCTACTGCAAAAGGCGGGTTATCAAACTGCGATCTACGGGAAGTCGCACTTGAAAGGAACACCGCAAGGTTTTGACTCCTGGACCGTGCTTCCGGGCCAAGGGCAGTACTACAATCCCGACTTCATCACGCCCGAAGGGAAAGTCCGCAAAGAAGGTTACTGCACTGACCTGGTGACCGACATGGCCGTGGACTTCCTGCAGAACAATCGCGATACAGAGAAGCCCTTCCTGCTGATGGTACAGCACAAGGCACCGCATCGCACTTGGATGCCGGCGCTACGGCACTTGGATCTGTACGACGATATGACCATGCCCGAGCCGGACACCTTGTTCGACAAATGGGAGGACAACGCCCCTGCTGCCAAGTTCCAGGAGATGGAAATCGATCGGCACATGAATCTGGCTTACGACTTGTTCCTAGACCTGCCAAGTACCAGCAACAATCCTCACACAAGAAGTCTCGACAAGTCGGCGGCCGTGAACATGAAGCGTTTTTCACCCGAGCAACTCAAACAGTGGAAAGCCGGCTTTGGTGATGAAGATCGAGCGTTTCACGCGGCCAATCTGGAAGGCGAAGACCTGGTTCGCTGGAAGTACCAGCGCTACGCCAAGAACTATCTTCGCTGTATCAAGGGCGTCGATGAAAGTGTCGAGCGTCTGACGAAAACGCTCGAAGCGCTCGACCTTGATGACAACACGATTGTCATCTACTGCTCCGACCAAGGTTTTTACGTGGGCGACCATGGCTGGTACGACAAGCGCTGGATGTACGAGGAATCGCTCAAGATGCCGCTAATCGTCAAGTGGCCCGGCACAGTGAAACCCGGCTCGCGCGACACACACCTAGTGCAAAATCTCGACTATGCGGAAACCTTCCTGGAAATCGCCGGCGCGTCGATTCCCGAAGACATGCAGGGCAAGTCGCTGGTGCCGCTGCTACGTGGCGAGCAACCTGAGTGGCGTGACAAGATCTACTATCATTACTACGAATATCCCAGCGTGCACATGGTGCCGCGTCACTATGGCATCCGCACCGAACGTTACAAGTTGATGTGCTTCTATCATTTTGACGAATGGGAATTCTACGATCTCGAAACCGACCCCGACGAATTGACAAATCTCTACAACGATCCCGCCTATGCGGATAAGATCGCCGAGATGAAAGCGAAACTCACCGAGATACGAGAAAAATACGAGGACGACAGCAACGTCGAACAGATGCCCCAGCAGTGGCAAGACGACGTCCGTGCCGGCAAGAAAGTTGCTTCTCCGCCACTGTAGGCAATTGGGATTTGCTTGTTGCAGCTAGTCAATTTGTTTAGGATGTGAGTCGAGGTATCGGTCCGCTGACGATCGCGATTGAGTCTCTTCAAGGAGCGATGATTTCTCCCAGCAAGAATGACTTCCGGCAAAGCCGCCCTTTGCGGATCGAGCGCTTAGAAGACCGCCGCATGCTTGCGGCGCGCGCTGCAGACGCAGTCAACGCTTTCGCGGCAGACGTCTACGAGCATCTTCAGCACGAAGACGGCAATCTGTTCTACTCGCCGATTAGCGTTGCGTCGGCCCTGGCGATGACCTACGCCGGCGCCGGCGGCCAGACTGCCGCGGAAATGGAACAGGTGCTGCATCTCGGCAGCGAGCCGGGCATTCACGATTCTTTTTTGAATCTATTCACGTCGTTATACACAGAAGCCGCGACGGTCGAGGGGCTGGACTTTGAAATTGCCAACGCAATGTGGCCGGCGATCGGTTTGCCCGTTGAAACCGACTTTGTAAACACGATTGCCACGCACTACGACGGCCACGCGCAGAATCTCGACTATTCTAATCCGCAACAGGCCGAAGATACGATCAACGACTGGGTCGAAGACAAAACGCATGGCAGGATTCAGGACTTGGTAACCGACCTCAGTCCTGCAACGGCGATGGTGCTGACGAACAGCGTGTTCTTCAATGGTTTGTGGCAACAGCCGTTTGATCCCAGACGTTCGTTCTCAGGGACGTTCCAATTGGGGGATGGGGAAACTGTCCACGCCCCCATGATGCTTACCCAACCGACGACGAATTTCACAAACCTTCATGGATTCGAAATACTGGAGTTGCCCTTCCAGGGTGGCAGCGCTTCCATGATATTGATGCTACCACCTCAAGGCACTACCAACGCATTCACGGCAGGCCTGCTGTCCGAAATCGACGTTTGGCTTGAGAATGCCGTGCCAGAATCCAACGATTTTATTGACGTGATTCTCCCCAAGTTTGAGACCGAAGTATCCACAGGCTTCAACCAACTCCTCGAAGGACTGGGCATGCCGACGGCTTTTATAAGCGGGGCAGCCGATTTCTCGGGGATGACAGAATCTCCCGTGTGGATCGACAAAGTGTTCCACAAAGCATTCCTGAACGTCAACGAACAGGGAACTGAAGCAGCCGCGGCCACGGAAGTCGAATTCGTGATTTGCTTCGCAGCTGGCACTCCTGTGCTAACCCCCGATGGCGAAAAACCAATCGAAAAACTCCAGCAAGGCGACATCGTCCTGGCCCGAGACGAGCACAATGTCGAAGGCGAACTGCAGCCCAAGGTCATTGAGAAAACGCTCAACGGCCATGCGGACCTGCTAGAGCTCTTTGTCGACGGGAAAGTCATCCGCGTCACGAACGCACACCCCTTCTTTGTCATGGGACAAGGCTGGACTTCCGCGAGTGAGTTGAAACCGAAAGATCGCTTGTCGACGAACATGCACGACTGGGCAGAAGTCGAAAAGGTCGTGGCGACCGGCACCGCCGAGCCAGTGTACAATCTACGTGTTGCCGATCATCGCACTTATTTCGTCGGTAGCGAAGACTGGGGGTTTGCCGTCTGGGCCCACAACGACTACGGCGACGAATTTATTGCGAACCGCCCGTTCCACTTTCTCATCCGCGACAACACCACCTCAACCACGCTGTTCATGGGCCGCATCGACGATCCCACGCAGCTATCCAACGACATCGCGCCCACCGTTCAGGAGACCAACGGCGACTTCGACGACGACGGTGATGTCGATGGTGCCGACTTCCTCGACTGGCAACGCGGCTACGGCACCGACTACTCGCAGAACCATCTCTACTCTTGGCAATCCTCATTCGGCGAAACCGAAACGCCACCACTTGCGGCCTTCGCAGGCGATTCACAGATCGTCGCCAGAGAGCAGGAACCAACGCAACAGGATTATGCGTCCGACGAACTGCTCGATGCGGCCTTGGCGTTGGAATGGCTAGACGTAGCAAACGAAACTGCGAAGAATCGTGTCCTTGAGGAGAATTCGATTCGCGAAGCCTCAACTACACTCAGCCAAGCCTCCAATCGACCTCTACACGCTCCATCCAAGACCAAACCAAATGACGCGCATGCGGATCGAAGCGAACAATCCGAAACCGCAGCTGATCCCTTGCTCGCTGACAACCTGATTGAGCGCGTCTTTGGCTCTAGCCTACGCTGAGCGCCACAAATCCTAGAGCGATTCAGGGCTTGGCAAGAAAACACACTTGTCCGCTTGGCGTGACTTGGGGCCACTCGGTCTTGTCATTGCCCACGACAAACAATCGCAGATTGCGAAACGCGACCACACTGTGATGATTTTGCAGTTGCAAATAGCCACTCAGTGGCTTGTCCCGAATGCTTGCGTGTTCGCGCTGATCCACATCTTGCACCAACGCCCCATTGAGCCACACGCGAATCAACGCCCCGCGGCAGGCAACGACGACTCGGTTCCACTCTCCGCCCGGCTTGCTCGGGTTGCTCGTCGGAGCCAAGTGTTTGTAAAGCGACATGTTCCCCTTGACATTGGTTGTGCCCACTTCGTCGAATATTTGCAGTTCGTACGATGCGCGGGACGGACGCGTCGCGATTGTGCTCAAGTAAGGCACGCCGCGAATGCCAATGCCGGAGTTGGCTCCTGGGGCCAATCGGTATTCGCAACTAAACACAAAATCGTTGATCACGCGATCATAGCGCAAAAACCCGAACCCGCGGCCATCGCAGCGCAAGACGCGGTCTTCGGCAACGGTCCAAACGCCCGCTGGCTGAACGTGCTCGCCGGATAGTTTTTTCTCAACCACCCAATCGCGCAAACCAGTGTCCAGCAGATCTACCCAGACGCCAGTACCCTCTGGGCGCTCCCCCGGCAACGGTGCCTGCTCAGAGCGAACGGTTGCTCCGCTCGCCAGCAAGGTCACTATCAATACAAGTGCGCAAAATTGCCGGAAGTTAGGGCGACATAGAAATATCAAGAACCTGCTCCTGTCCGTTGGTCACTTCGATGGTCAATTCACTTGTACTTGGATTGCGGTACTTCTGAGGAATGTCGTCCCGCTGAGGAGGCCTCGCACCCGCAGGCCCCAGCCCAGGGTAGAACAAGGGCGGCGTGACCGCTACTCGATATTCTCCCGGTGGCAGCCCCGGCATATCCACTGATCGCCTGGCCTGGTAGTGGCCCGTCTCGTCCACATCGGCTGTGATGCTGAGCGGCGATCCGGTGGCCTCGAAAACCACGATCGCATCGGGCACACGCTTCCCCTCGAAAGTAACGCTCCCGTTCACAGCACCAAACGGTTCCGAGGGTTCGGAACACCCCGCTATCAAGAGCAGGGCACCAAGCCATGTTGTTCGTGTGGAGAATACGTACACTGATGCCGTAAAAATTGCGTGAATGATTGGGACAAAGTGAATAATTGAGACGGGAAACCTTGGGCGGCGCTAGGTCGGTGTTGGTGGCGCTTCGCCATCGTCGCGGTTTGCCAGATTGTAAAGCGTCCAGAGATCAAGTCCTTCCAGCAAGAACCGCACCGACCCATCGGCAAAGGCCGCATTCGCCCCACCGGGATGGCTAGATAGGATAGGCGTGTTGGGTGCGCAGAGCCCCTTGTCGGTGCCACGCATCCCTCGCAGCGCTGCCGAGGTTTCGTTGATGGCGTAGACGACAACCGTCAAATTGAAAATCCGTGGGTTGTCGTTCACGGGTCCCGTGACGAAGGAGTGGAAGCAGTCCGCGCGGCAATCGATGAGGTTCCCCTCCACATCTTGACACCAGTTCGATTGCTCGGCGACCAACATGGTATTGGACGTGCCGTCGGTGACCGTCTGCAGCGATACGCCTGCGCCATCGTACATGAATGAAGCCGGAAAACAGCCACCCGCCGAGAGCATACCACAGTCGCCGTAGCTGCATCTCTTGGCATTCGAGGTCTCGTGCAGCGGATCGCCCTTCGCCCCGGCGATGGCAACATAATGGGCCCGCGCGATACCTACAAATGGCCCTTCTTCGATTGAGCGCGGGAGTGTCGAGCTAGGACAAGCCATCACTCCCATCTCACCGGCCTCTTGCAAGAGTGCAATATTCGGAGCGGCAACACGTGTACCGGCGAACAATCCCCTGGAGTCGAATCGCTGCTGTATAATTCCCGCCTCGAAATAGGGCAGCGTGGGAATCCACCACGACACATCGGTGTGATAACCGGCTGCATCCACAAAAGTGCCGCCGGGAGGCAGAGTGCTGACCGCCGATTCGTGGTTCAGAATCGCCAGCCCCGTTTGCCGCAGATTGTTCAAGCACTGCGACCGCCGCGCCGCCTCGCGCGCGGCCTGCACAGCAGGCAGCAGCAAAGCCACCAAGACGCCGATGATGGCGATCACCACAAGCAATTCGACGAGCGTAAAACCGATAGGGCGTTGGTCACTTTCGGCTCTCAGTTGCGTCATGGCAACTCTCCCAAGAATTCAGCGGATCAGGAAGCCTCACCTGGAGTTACACCAACCATTGTGCCAAGACTGGCACACTTTGTCGAATCCGCCGTACCGAGCATTCCTGTCACTCGAATCGATAGCGGCGCGACCATGCCGAAATTGTCTTTTCAGAGCGTCAATCCCTCAGGCGAACCACCAGCGCGTTGCCAAACCAGGAGATCGTTGCCATCTACATCTCCGTCGAAGTCGAAATCTCCGGAGAGCGCTACCGTGCGGAGAATTTCCCAGTCGCCCAGATTAGGTACCTGCGGCACAGCAAGTTTGATTACATGGTCTTCCAGGATGTAGCTCGTGGTATCTGCAGCGAGATAGCCATAGCCTCGTGCCTGTCCGCTAAGGTCGTTCTCGCGAGCAAGGCTGTTTCCGTCGGACCATCAAAGAATGTCGCCCGTGAGCCTTCGTTCGAGACAAGCACAATTCCCACTTGCCGGTGAAACATATCAAAACTGATACGAAGAGGAGGTCGCACAGCCTCGAAGAAACCTGCGACCCGCCCATCGCCCCCCCCCTACCAGCGGCGAGAGGTTCCCATTTCATGAAGAGCCCGAAATAGCTGCAAAGCCCGGGATTCTCGATATGCTCCCAAAAGCGAACAACCCACTTTCGCCCAAGACTACACGCGAAGCAAACTTCTTGTTTGGAGCTAGATGGCTACCAGGTCCCTCTGCACGGTTTTATACTGCTATTACTCTCCCCTATCGTTTAGGAGTGCTCTTCAACGCTGCTGCTAGTACTGAGGTATGACGATTTCTTAATACTGGAGACCGGTTCGATGCAAAGCTACATCGTTACAATTGCTTTGGTTGTTCTATCAGTATCCGAAAATTCGTGCATCGGTACGCCCTTGAACCCCGGCGACTTCTCGTCACTAGGTACTCTACCCGCGGGTGACGTACATATCGACACCGATGCCCTCACAATCGGTGGTAACCCGGGCGGCGTATTGCAAAATCAAGGTAGTGGTGCGCCAGACATTGCCGTGTTTGTTTTTGACAGTGGCAGCAGGTTAGCAAGTGGGAACACAATCACAGTAACTGGCAAGAATGCTTTGGCGTTATTATTTCGGGGCTCAGCAAGGCTGGAGGGAACCATCAATGTAAGTGGCGCAAACGGCATAGACGCAATACAGAATGCCGTTACGGGCATTGGCGGAATCGGAATAGCGGGAGGAGGTAGAGGAGGCAATGGAGGTCCCTTTAGTTCAGGACAAGATGGCACCGGTCCAGGGCACGGAGTCGTCGGCTCAAACAGTGCCTCGGTCAGCGGCGTCGGATCGGGCCCAGGGGCAGGATTTGGTACGATGGGCGGACATGGTGGGGCAGGAGTCACTTTCAGGGCAGGCGGCACAACCTATGGCGCTCCACTAGCGGATCTCCTCTTTGCTGGTAGTGGAGGTGGGGGAGGAGGCGGTCAAAGCAACTCGCGATTGGGAGGAGGCGGTGGCGCGGGTAGCGGCGCCATTGAAATCGGAGCGCTGACTTCGCTTGAGTTTGAGGGCGCATCGATTTTAGCCAACGGGGGAAACGGCTCTGACGGCTTCGCACATGGTGGTGGAGGGAGTGGTGGAGGAATCTTGCTGCATGCTTTCGACGTTTCCATGGATCTGGACACCTTAATCCAAGCTAGCGGCGGAGACGGCGGCGGCCTGCTTACTAGTTTAACAGGCGGATGCGGTGGAGCGGGACGTATCGAGATACTGCATAACCCGAGCGGTAGTTTCAATAATCTTGGCGCCATCGAATCTCACTCGGGCGCAGGCAATGGCGAGTGCATTGATGGCGAGCCTGTGGTGCTTAAGACTACCGAGGTTGGAGTACCGGAACCAAACAGCCTGGTGCTGTCGATACTCTTACTGATGTTTTTTCTTTGCAGAGTTACGCGGTCGGCAGGTAGACCGACAGCAATCCTTACCGCCAGCAGCCAATCGGCCTAAAGAGGCGCCTAGGGTTGAGCGACTTGATCGACAAGATAGGATATTGGTCATCAGATCAATACACGTGACCAAGCCTTGAATACTCTGGTTTTGACCCAACTCGAAGTACTCGAACCGTGACGCAAAGTTGATGGCGTCAGCTACCAACAAGTAGACGAGCTACTTTGGAAAACAAAGGAGTACCCTACCGATGAAATTCTTTCTTGATTTATTACGTGTCAAAGTCTCAGTAGCCGCTGTTCTTTTCGTTGCATCCTCAGCTCTGACCTTGGATGCCTGTACGGGCATCACTTTGCATGCCGAAGATGGTTCAACGGTTCAAGCCCGGACAATGGAATGGGGGAGCTTTGATATGGCTCCTGAGTTGTTGGTAATTAACCGCGGCTACAGCTATGTGGGAGTGACTCCAGACGGCCCCACAGGAATGAAGTGGCAGGCCAAGTATGGAGCAGTTGGAATCAATGCACTTGGACGGCCCGACTACACAGACGGAATGAATGAGAAAGGCCTCGCCGTTTCAGTTCTTTACCTACCAGGATTTGCGAAGTATCAACCCTATAAGCCAGAAGAGTCGAGTGTCTCTATCAGCCCCTTGCAAGTGTGCAACTGGCTTCTCACGACTTGCGCCTCGGTCGCAGAGGTTCGGCAAAAATTACCCGACATTCGAGTCGTTCCTGTTGCGGAAGAATCAATAGGAGGAATTCCTGCACCTTTGCACTATCTGGTCACCGATTCATCAGGCACTACCATCGTTATCGAATATACCGAGGGAGCTTTGCACATCTACGAAAATCGAGTTGGAGTTCTAACAAACAGCCCTCCCTTCCCTTGGCATATTACGAATCTCAGCAACTACGTCGGCTTAGGGGCTGAAGCAGCAAAGTCGATTGTAGTCGGCGATCTCAAAGTGAACCCATTGGGTGCGGGTAGCGGCATGCTTGGATTGCCCGGTGACTTCACCCCACCATCTCGCTTCGTTCGTGCCACAGCTATGCGCAACACGGTTCCTACCCTCAAATCGGGCAAACGGGCTGTAACTGAAGCTTTTCGCATTTTGAATAATTTCGACATTCCCATCGGCACTATGGGCGGCCAGCATCAAACGGATTTGCTCGGTGACACACAATGGACGTCTGCTATGGATACAAAGACTCGTCGTTATTACTACCGAACAATGCACAATCATCGAATCCGCGTGGTGGCACTAGATGGCATTGAATTTGGAAAGAAAGAGCTGTCGAAACGGCCTCTGGATATCAAAAAACAACAAGACTTTGAAGTGGTCAATGTTAAGTAAGGAATGGCTCCGTTTCCTGTGACCGATGCACAAACTCGCACCGGCGTTTCACGCTTGTGCATGTGTAGATAGTTGTGGGAGCCTATCTGTTTGCCAAATAGTTTTTCGAAAGCTCTGCTTCAGACGCTATACATTTTTACCCAGCCGCTGCAGAAAATGAGTTGGTGGAATGCATCATAAATTGACTCCTGAAGAAGATGGATGGTCGACTACTGGCGACGAATTTTTATCGCCTCTCGAAATCATTTCACGTCTTAAGGGAGAATTTGCATGTGTAACTGTCGACAAGGCTGAGGGGCATCGTCATATGTATGGGCGCATCAATTTTTTGCAGAATATGCAGGAAAAAAGAACAAATGAGTACTGGTCAAAAGAAGCGATAGCACGTGAAATCAAGCATTTAGAGTCTCTATCCAACGACACTTATTATGTTACTTTCGCCGATTCAGAAAATCCGGGCGAAGCATACTTGGATACTGCTATCATGCCGAATACAGGTCTGCTCTTTGGCTATAGCTCCGAGCAGGATATCGCAAAGTGTGCTTCTTTATTGGAGCGATGTGCCAAGGCACTAGGATATGAGATTGAGGAGGGTTAGCGAAGTTCTCTGGCTGCTTCAGCTTCATCGTCCTGTGTGAGTTCCAAGGTACCCAGGTGTTCCACGCTGAACGCATATAGTTAATGCGTGATGGGTAGTCGAACTCCGTTAGATAGTTCTTACTTTCGCGTAACGGCTTTTGGATGGCGTCAAAAGTTGTCGATTGGTCGCTTGCCCCTAACATCCAAAGGTGCAGCAAGTCTCTCTACGGTCAAAATCATCCAGATGAACAAAAACACAAAGAATAGCCTTTGCATCAAGCCAGCAATACGCATTGACGGTGTCGTTTGCCCTACTTCTATAGCGACCATCATTAGGGTGTCTTGGTTCATCGTGAATTGGAATTTCCCGTTTGACGCGTTAGCGGGTTAAAAGGTGTATTTGACGGCTATCGCCGCATGTTTTTTTGCGTTCACGCAGAGCAGGAGGCCTTCATTGCCATCCTCCTGCACCGCCCGGCTAGCCCCTTCTGCTGTTGTCAGGCGGCGGTCACTTCTTCGCATTCCTGCTGACGTTTGCGAGCACGCCTCGCTCTGGCCTCGGATAACTTACGATCTCGCTCCGCGAAGATCGCTTGCTCACGACCAGCCAACTTGTCCGCTGGTGTGACGTAACCGATCGCACTGTGCAAACGGCTGTGATTGTAATCATCGACGAAACGTTCGACCAGTTGTCTCGCTTCTTCAAGCGACAGCGGCACGTGTCGGCGGATGCAATCTTGCTTGATCGTCTGATGCCAACGCTCGATCTTACCGTTGCTCTGCGGGTAGTAGGGTGATGTCTTCACGTGCGTCATGCCCGAGACACGAATAAACTCCTTGAAATCCTTCGCCACAAACTGCGGACCATTGTCCGTGATGATCCGTGGCGTGGCTTCTGGATACGCTTCCTTCGCACGTTGCAAGGTGATCTCCACATCGGCCTCGGTCATGCGTTCTCTGAGTTCCCAATGCACTAGGTACCGACTGCAACCATCCAGTACACTGCAAAGATAGTAAAATGTGCCGCACACGTTGACGTAGCTGATGTCACAGTGCCAGTGCTCGTGGGTCGTGAGCGGCTGCTGGAAACCGGTGCCCTTCGTGCTGTTCTTGTTATTCCAACGCTCGAAACAGCCGTGCGCTTTGAGCACGCGATAGACCGTTGCGGGGCTCGCGGCCACTACGTCTTGATCCATCATGAGGTACGTCAACCGGCGGTAACCTTCGGTCGGATGGTCGCTGTGGAAGGCGACCATGGCTTGCTTCTCCCAGGCTTCCAGCCAGTGATCACGAGGCACCAGGGCATTGTGTTCGTTGATCTTACCGTACCGCTGTTTCCAATCGTGAAACTTGCTCGAACTGATGCCGATCCACTGCATCAATCGCTTGGCGGGTAGCTCAGTTCGCGTTTTCCACTTGGCAACGTAATCGACGATTTCGTCGCGCACATCATGGGGAACCCAAACTCCTTTCAGAGTTCCCCATTGGCTTTTTTTGCCTTGACGTTCTCCTCCATCAACTCGGCGATCACTTCGTTTTTATTGATCAGCTTGGCCTGAAGCTGCTCGATCTTGCGATCTTGAGGCGACTTTGCGCCTGGCTTGGCTTTCCGCTCGAAGGCGATGCCGCCATTTTCAAACAGCTGCTTCTGCCACTGGTAGAACTGCGTCGGCTGGATGCCATACTGATCGCACAGGTCCGCTACCGACTGGCCGTCGACTAGGTGCGATTTGACGATCGCTGTCTTCTGTTGGCCGCTGAAATGACGACGCTCTCGCTTGTTGGAACTGCTCTCGCTCATCGAATTCTCCTCGGGTTCGCATTATACTAACGCACAACCAAGGAAATTCCAGTTCCGACTGAGGCAAGACAAGGGTTGCACACACTATTACAGCAAAACAACAGAATGACATTGCCATAAAGCGTTTAAACGATAGGTCTTTGCGAAACGAACCGAAGGTAACGAATAGCGGAGCTAGAGCCATCGTTGGAAAACCGAGCATCCCACCAATTCCATGTAACTTTCCTGACAGAGACTGTGGTGGGAACTCTTTGTCCATTGGAAAAATGCCTGCGATTACCGACCCAAGAGCTGCGATTACAAGTAAGCATGATCCAATTTTGAGAGATAAAAATAGCGTTCTCGGTGACGATAGCATCGCAGCTGCAAGGGAAAACAACGCGAGTGAAAACGCGAAGAACGTGGTCGTCATCAGCAAGCCGAACGGCCCATTTACGTATGCACTCATTGGCCAGATGATGGGGTCCAACTCCCAGTTCAACACGTGAATCGCACCCGCGGCTACAAAAAAGTACGCGATTCCAAATATCACAACGTAACGATAAGCTTTCATTTTCAGAGGAGACCTATGGGAAATTCTAATGGCTAGCCTTTTTTTCGTTCGGGAACCAACGGGGACATCGGCTGTCTTAGTTTTTGTCAAGCGGAGCGAGTGACGGCTCGCTCCATTGTTCGTTGTTTCTGACCATCACGTTGAGCGTTACCAGTAACTTCCGCATCACTGCGACGAGAGCGACCTTCTTGGGTTTTCCTCGGGCGATGAGCTGCTGATAAAAGGCTTGCATCGTCGCGTTGTACCTTGTGGCGACCAGTGCTGCCATGTAAAGGACCTTGCGGACCATGGATCTGCCGGCGTAGGTGCTGCGCTTGCCTTCCTTCTGACCGCTGTCTTTGGCGAGTGGGGCGACGCCTACGAGCTTGGCAATTTGGCCCCGATTAAGAGTCCCCAGTTCAGGAAGTTCCGAGAGGAACATAGCCGTCGTGGCCGCGCCGACGCCAGGACAAGATAGGAGAATCTCTGCCTTGGCAGCCAGGAGTTGGCACTTCTTGAGCACTTGCTCGATCCGCTTGTCAACGTGTTTGATCTGGTCTTTGTAGAACTCGATCGCTTGCTGGATCATCGCCTTGGTTTCCTCATCGGCGGTCTGCTTAAGGCGGTTGCGCTCAGCAGAAAGTTGCGCCAGGATTTGATCACGACGATGGACCAGCGACTTGAGCTTCTTCTCGCTTTCGGTCGGTTTTTTCCGCAGTTTGGGCGCAACCACTTCACCGAACCGAGCGATAGCCTGGGCGTCGATCTTGTCGTTCTTCTCGATCAATCCGCAACCTCGGGCAAAATTGCGGATCTGCAGCGGATTGACGACGGCGCAATCGATGTTCTTGTCATGCAGGGCCTCGACCAGCAGATTCTCGTACCCTCCCGTCGCTTCCATGACCACAAGGGTTTTGGTCCTTGAACGTTCGATTTTCCGTACGAGGGACTCGATTTCCTCTGAGGAGTTGGCGATAATTCTGTGCTGACCAGTCTTGGAATCAAACAGGTCTAGTTTCCTGCTGGCCACATCAATTCCGATTACCTTCCTGTAGCTCATCGTTTTCCCCTGGATAGTAAGTTCGAGCTCGCGACGCGTTGGTCAGCGGCTCCTTCGGCTGTTCGGGTTAAGAACGAAAAGGACCGGCGATCTTGATGTCCCACGACGTCTAGGCGTCGATCCATTACGATCTGCCGAGTCCGCGCGCCCATCGGAGAGCTACTCCGATGGGCGGCTTTTCCAATCTAACGACTACCGCGTGCCAGCGCGACCAGAAAGTCGTCCAACAAGAAACATGAGTCGTTAGAAATGGACGTTGGTAAGACACTATCCATCCAAACCAACTCAATCCTAACGGCATAACTGCCGCCGTGCCAACTCCTTAAAAGCCAGGGCGTGGGGATGGCTGGGATGGGTGGCCCCACGAAAGGGCAGAACCCAGACTGTGACTCTTTTGCCTGCCGGTTTAGTCAAATTCCGCACGGCTTCGTGTTCTAGACGCGTCAAACTACCAGCATCGCCAATGACGGTTTCCTAGACGGCGCGCACATCACGCACGCTCAGGAGCTTGCGTTCTTCCAGTACGTTCTTTGGGCTCTCATCAAAATGCATAGAAAACTCAACGTCGCAGGCGTAAGTGGGGTAGGCGCCTTCGCAATTGCTGGAGTCCCACTTGAGTGATTGGCTCGGACTTAGAGACTGGAGAATTGCCAATGTAGAGTCTGCTTAACTCCTCGCAATTTGCGATGTCATCGAGGCCCGCATCGGAGATACTTGCACCGCGGATGTCCAAGGAAAAAAGCTCCGGTAGAGACGCCAATTGTGGCATGCTGGCGTTCGTGATACCAGGTGCGCCTATTCCCAAACTTCGAAGCGACTTGAGACGGCAGATGTGAGGCATGGCTGCATCAGTGACACCTGTATTCGTAAGTCTTAGGGAATAGAGATCGCTAAGATTCGAGAGGTGTTCAATTCCGGCGTCAGTAATTCCCGGAGCATTAATGTGCAAGTGCCGAAGACTTGGAAGTTTGCTAAGCCACCTGAGTCCGTTATCAGAAAGCTGTGCGCTGCTCCAGTCTCCAACTCGCAGTCGCCTCAGATTCTTCAACTGGCTTATGGTTCGTAGATCTGCATCGCTCAATAGCGATCCGCCCACGCTGAGGTCTACTACTTCTTCCGACAATTTGCGGAGGTTCTGAAGTGTACCGGGAGCAACATCTCTGTATCGAATACGAAATCGCCTGACGCTGGTCTTCGAGTCGAGCATCAAGTCCATCCAGATCGACTGATTCCAGGAGGAAGTCATCCCTAGGAAATCGACTTCCGCACCAGCTGCCTCCAAGTTTTGGATAGCAAGTCTTTCACGATATCTCAATCCATAGAGCGCAATCCACAAACCAGAACTCGCGACCACGAAAGCTATCAATAAGCTGCGTAAATTGAATCGCAATGGGTGCTGGACTTGTCTCGGATTCATGCCAAGATCTCGCGCACCACATGCCCTTCGACATTGGTCAAGCGGCGCTGGACGCCGTTGTGCTCGAACGTGAGCCGCTCGTGGTCCATGCCGAGCAGATGCAAGATCGTGGCGTTGAAGTCATACAGTGGGTGGATGTCTTCGACCGCTTTTTGCCCCAATTCATCGGTCATGCCGTGACTGACTCCCGGTTTCACTCCGGCACCGGTCATCCAACAAGTAAACCCGTCGGGATTGTGGTCTCGGCCCTGCGCCCCTTTCTGAAAGAACGGCATGCGGCCGAACTCCGTACACCAGACGACCAGCGTATCGTCCAGCAAACCGCGCGAGCGCATGTCCTTGATCATCGCGGCAACGGGTTGATCCATGATCATCGCATGCCGATCGTATTGCTCTTTGAGCTTGTTGTGTCCGTCCCAATTGAGTTCGCCACCGCTGGCATACGCCCCATTGAAAAGCTGCACGAATCGCACACCGCTTTCGATCAACCGGCGAGCGAGTATGCAGTTCCGCGCGAACGCCGCGCGCGTGGGGTTCGATTCATCGCTGGCACCGTAACTAGCAAGTAGATGCGCGGGCTCCGACTTCAAATCGGTAAGCTCTGGCACGCTGAGCTGCATTCTTGCTGCGAGTTCGTAGCTGGCAATGCGTGCTGCAAGCTTGCTATCGTGAGGATGTTGCTCGAGGTGTCGCTCATTGATTCGTTGAAGCAACGACCGGGCAGCGCGGTCGGCATCGGCTCCGACACCCTCAGCCGAAAGATGGCGGATCGGCTCTTTCGAGCTAAGAGGCGTGCCCTGGAACGCTGCGGGAAGAAACCCGGGACCCCAGTTGTTGGAGCCATTTTGTGGCACGCCTCGCGGATCGGGAATCGCGACATAGGCCGGGAGGTTCGCGTTTTCGCTTCCCAAGGCGTAGGCAGCCCAAGAACCGAGGCTAGGAAAACCGTCGAGAATGTTGCCGGTGGAGAGAAAGTTTTCGGCTGGGCCGTGCGTGTTGCTCTTGCTAGTGAGCGAATGCAGGAACGCGATATCATCGGTCAGCTCAGCGAGATGCGGAATGAGATCACTCACCCACTTGCCCGTTTGACCGCGCTGGCGAAACTTGTACTGAGGACGGGCTAGGTTTCCGGCAGGCCCCTGAAACGTCACCGCAGGCCCCCCTTCCAAAGCCAGGCCATCGCGCTTGATCAGCTCTGGCTTGTAATCCCACGTCTCTAGCTGGCTCACGGCGCCTGCACAGAAGATGACAACGACCCGTTTCGCTTTTGCAGCGAAGTGCGGCGCACGGGGAGCGAAGGGCCTTGCCAAGTCGACGGCCGGTTGTTCGGCCAGCAAGCGGTCGTTGCCCAGCAAATTGACCAGCGCGACCGAGCCGAGCCCCGTGGCGGCATCCTCGAGGAAACCGCGCCGATTGAGAAATTTAGTACCCCAACCGGAAATGGAATTCGCTTGATGTTGCATCAGTAGCTCGCTTAATTAGGGCAAAAACAAAAACTCGTTGCTGTTGAACAGCACTCGGCAGAGGCTCGCAAGCCCGTGTTCACGCACTACCGCTTCGCAGTCGGCGACCTCGGCAGCACTAGGTTCACGGCAAAAAGCCAGTTGATACGCAGCGCGAATTTGGTGTTCGATGACGTCGCCCACTTCGGCTTGGAGCCGCTTTGCGAACGCTTCGGATTGTTCGAGGGTAAAGTGGCTGTTCAGCAGATTCAGTGCCTGAATGGGAGTTGTCGACTCGATGCGGCGGGCGGTACTTTGCCCCCCGTCGGGACAGTCGAACGCACCAAACACGGCGTCGCGTTCGCGGCGCACTTTGTGCGCGTAAATCATGCGCCGCAAGCCTTCGCCTTGGAAAGACTCGACAGGATCGAAGCCCGACAGACCGCCCCGTTTGTTGAACAGGTCAAACCCCGGCCCGCCCATTTTGCAATCCAATCGACCGCTAACAGCGAGCATAGAATCGCGAATTGTCTCCGCGTCCATACGGCGAGAGGGATATCGCCAGAGCAACCGCACACCTCCATCTCGCTCTGCAGCCTCCGTGTTGTGCTGCGTCGACTGGCGATACGTCGCCGACAACACAAGGAGCCGGTGCATGTGTTTTATCGACCAGCCCGATCGTACGAATTCTTGCGCAAGCCAATCGAGCAACTTCGGGTGCGAGGGCTTGGTGCCCATGCGACCAAAGTCGCTCGCGGTTTCGACCAGGCCCACCCCAAAGTGCCCCTGCCAAATGCGATTCACCATCACGCGAGCCGTGAGCCGGTTTTCAGAGTTGGCAATCCACTCGGCAAGCACTTGTCGTCGCTGCTGCTCCGGCGCGTCGGCGGGGAGCGACAGCGAGCCGAACTCACTCAGCACTGCGGGTGCCACTCTATCTCTCGGCTGCTCAGGGTCGCCACGAGAGAGCAAGTGAATATCATCTGGATCGCGAAACTTACCACCGAAAACTTGTAAGCCCGTCTCGGCTTGGGCGATGGACGTCTCCAATGATTGCTTGCGCTGATGGAGCACTTCGGCCGCATCGGCTTCTTCCGGGCTAAGGCCTTGAGTAGAAAAAACGATGTTGCCGGTCGAGTTGGCAACAAACTTCGCTCGATCTGACGAGTCAGCAACCACCTCCCAACTCCCCGCAGCGTCTGCGACTTCGATGCGGTACTCCGTGGCCAGCCGATCGGTGAACTTGCCTTCACGGTCACGGCCCCAGACAACACGTTCGATGTCCTTCGCCTCAGAGAATCGGAGCGTGACCGACCCCTTGCCATTCTCATTGGACATCCAGCTGCGCGAGTTGCCATAGCGCCCGTCGTTGATGAACTGCAACTCGTGACGATTTGCAACCGTCGTGTCCCCAGTCGATGTGACAGTCACATCAGTACTGGCCAAGGCGATGTTTCGCCCGTTCGTATCGAACACTTCCAGCTCGTCGATGCAGGGTTCCAAATTGTTGGTTGCGCTGATGATCAGCCGTACTTGAGTTGCCTTTACAGGATCGAATCGATCCGTATTCCGCTGCGCGTTGACCGATGGCCGCTCAGCGCCAGAATTCGCCCGTGGTGCAAAGCGCGCGAGTTGCTGCTCGACCTGAGCAAGCTCCTGTTTGTACTTTTGGGCCTCAAGCCGGCGGGCTTCCGCCTCGGGCGTATGCATCTCCCGATCGCCATATTCGACCCCCGCAACAAAAGCTTGCATGGCGTAATAGTCACGCTGTGAAATTGGGTCAAACTTGTGGTCGTGGCATCTCGCACAGGCGACACTCAGGCCCAGAAAGGTCTGGCCCAGGTTGACGACAATTTCATCCAAAGAGTCTTGCCGAGCCAGCCGCTTGGAAGGTTCGTCCCTGCCAATTTGTCCCGGCAACAACACCGACGCCGTCACGAGAAAACCGGTCGCAGCATCTTGTTCGATCGCGTCACCCACGATTTGCTCGCGAATAAATTGGTCATAGGGCAGGTCGTCATTGAAAGAATCAATCACATAGTCGCGATAAGGCCAGGCGTGGGGCCGCTCGGTGTTGACCTCAAAGCCATGCGTGTCAGCGTAGCGCACTACATCTAGCCAGTGCTGCGCCCAACGTTCGCCGTAACGCGGCGAGTTCAGCAGCCTAGCAACGACCGTTTCGTAGGCACTATTCTTCTCATCGCTACCACGGACAGCTTGCAGGAAATTGGTGAGTTCCTGTGGGGTGGGCGGCAAGCCGGTTAGATCCAGGGTCACCCTTCGCAGCCAAGCCGAAGGTTCTGCTTGGGGCGCTGGGAAGATTCCCTCTCGTTCGAGTCGAGCGAGAATAAAGTAATCGACTTCGCTCCGCGGCCAAGTGCTGTCGCGCACCGGGGGGACTTCGGGGTGGGTCACAGGCTTGAACGACCAGTGGTCCATCCGGTCTTCCAGCTGCGCGAGATCGACCCCGTCTGGCCACACGGCGCCTTGCTCAATCCACTTCGTCAGCGTCGCGATCTGTGCTGTGGACAGACTCTCGCCTTCGGGCGGCATGCGTAGATCTTCATCGTCGGTGCTAACCAGCTCCAACAACGGGCTCTCACCCGGCTCGCCAGACACGACACTTGGCCCATAGCCGTCGCCCCCCTTGAATGCCTCTGACTTGATATCAAGTCGCAAACCGCTCTTCTGGTTTTCCGCGCCGTGACATGCATAGCACCGTTGCATGAAGATCGGCCGCACGTCGCGCACGAAATCCACATCATCAACGCCGCCACTCTCTTGCGATGGGGACAGAACAACCAGCGCTGTCAGTACGAACAATCGCTTCACAGGTTTCCTCGAACGGATAGAACGAAGCACACGGCCAGATTGCGACTACCACGAATTCACTCATTGTAAACGGGCCCGGGGAAGTCTCTCAACAATTGTACAAGATTTCACCGCTTAGAGTCGCGTAAAGTAACTCGCCGAGGAAGCGCTACATGTTGGCTGGTCTACGGAATAACCAGGCGACGCAGCGGCAGCTATTGGTTAAGGAGTATTCTCGTGTGTTCCTGCGAAACAATCCCAGCCTGCTTCGCTCCTTGCTGTGGTGTGGTATACTGCGTTGAAGACTCATCGACTGCGTGTCTCTTGAAACCTGCCTGTGGGAATATTCTCTGATGCAATCGACTCGATCAAATCAAATGATCTCGAAACAGGAGCCCCGGTGGCGCGGCTTTACCCTTGTAGAACTGCTGGTTGTGATTGCGATTATTGGCGTGCTAGTTGCGCTGTTGTTGCCGGCGGTGCAGGCCGCTCGCGAGGCCTCACGACGGGCTGCTTGCTCCAATAAGCTGCGGCAGTTGGGCATCGCTCTACACAATCACCACGACACCACGGGACGATTCCCCGTAAGCAATTTTTTCAAAATCGGTGATCATGGCAATGAGAATGTCAGCAAGTTTTGGGGGTGGCTCCCGCAGCTCCTGCCCTCCTTGGAACAGTCGACCATGCATGATCAAATCGACTTCACGAAACGGCCACACGACCCCGTGAACTTGGAGTTGGTCCAGACTCCCCTGGACGTACTCACGTGTCCGTCGAGCCCGTACCTGACTGAACTCGGCTACCAGGAAACCATCAACACGGGTTCTCCCGAAACAATTGCGGAAACAAGTTTTGCCGTCAATATTGGCGACTACTGGAACGCCACAGGACTGAAAGGCCCTGGTGCACCCGAAAACATCTTCTTCGGCAACCAAGATATTCCACCACGTGGGGTCATCTCGCGCTACGGCTGGTCCGCGCAGCTAAAAGACATCACCGACGGCACGTCCAGCACCTTCGCGTTGGGCGAAGTCGTTGGGCATTGGTGCATTAATCAAGACTTCCCCAACCAGGCCTTCGCCACGACCGCCCATCCGATTAATTTCAAGAACGAAGCATTCCAGGAACATGGCAACGTAGATTACAACAAATTGCCAACCGACTTGCGTTGGAACTGGGCCATTACCTTTCGCAGCTTTCACCCAGGCGGCGCGCACTTTCTCATGTGCGACTCGTCGGCCGGTTTCATCAGCGAAGACATCGACCACTTCACGTACATGGCGCTCGCCTCGCGCGAAGGTGAAGAAGTCGTCAACCAGCCGTAAATCGCCGGATGCTACTATGAGAACGACGTTTCTTGCAATGATTGCGATTTCGACGATGGGATGCGGGCCGGGCGATGGCTTGGTGCCTGTCACGGGAGAAGTCACCTACCAAGGTGAGCCATTAGAGTCCGGCAGAGTCACGTTTATCTCGCCCCACTCCAGACAGGCCAACGGCGACATCGAGAACGGCAAGATAGTTAACATCACAACCAAAAAAACCAACGACGGCCTCGCACCGGGCGAATACCAAGTCACTATCACCGCACTCGACCGCAGCGAGAAGTACCGCGACACAATGGTCCCCCCCTCGCTGATCCCCCGCAAGTACGCTGACTACCAATCCAGCGGACTCAACGCGACCATCCAACCAGGCGAGCCGAACGAAGTGCGTTTCGAGCTGGAATAGCACAAGAAAGTTGCGTCGCTACCATATCCAGCAATGACAAAGCGGTAATACTCTCAGCCAGTCCGGAATCGCAGCTTCTCATCTGATCGCAAAGTATTAGTGGGTCTTCCGATCGCTCAATAGAACGATCTGCTAGCGCTACGCGCATCGACAGATTTTTATATTTCGCCGAATGTACGTCGAACGGCCACTCCGACGCTTCCAACGGACATTCGCTAAACTGCCCAAAACCATGAAGCTGACGTATCTTATAAATTGGATTCTTGCTTTAGCAATCAGCCTTGCCAAACGAGCTTGGCCACGCGGGAGACGGCAGCCACGACGTCCATTTTATTACACGCATAAAGGTCAGAGAAGCTGAATCCTCCAATCTCAAGCATCCGGTATTCTCCATCAGATGTTTCGCAGATATCGACCACCCAGACAGGGTCAGGTTCGTACCCTAGGGATGCAATTTCCGATGCCAGTTGAAATGCCGCTGGGTCGTAAGTGGACTCGTATGACTTTTCCGTCCCCTTCTGATAGAGACAACCTGTGACGACCGTTCCGGCGGCAACTACGAATCGCCATTCATTGATAATCGTCTTTGGGGAACTTACCACAACCAGTGACTCGATGGGAAACTCATAGAATCCCATGAACTCCAAGTCTGCGTCAAAGTTCTCCCTCGTCGCAATCTGACCTGTGAAAAGCTTAAGCGGAGAGTCTGGCCGAATGAAAATACGCCCGTTCTCTCCCATCTTCTCAAACAAAAAATTGCGTTGGCGAGAAAGTTCACCGAACGGGAGCATCACATAGTCGGCGTTAATCCAGTACTTGGCAAAATGACATAAATAGCTAGAGCATCGAAAGTTGTCCACGGTGCAGAATGCTCCTGGTTTCCATCGCTTTTCGCGGTGGATACGCGTGACAAGTTCAATGTCACCATGTGAGATTACACATGCGTCTTCGGGGAATGTGTCCCGGTAAGAACAGCCGACATCTTCCCATTTGTATGGTGGGCTGGGTGCTTGAAGAAGCTTGACTTCTTCTCCATGTTCTCGAATCGCAGCTACCAGGTCATCCCTGTAGTGCTCAAACATATCACCATCAATTAGCCAACGTACAGTCATGTAGTTACTATTCCAAACTTTCCATATGGAGTTGTTGTCCGCAGTGGAATTGATTCGAGCTTAATATAAATCTGGCATTTGGCCGTCATCGTAAACCTCATACCCAAGGCCGAGCGATTCAAGCACAGACGTCACCGAATCCACATACTCTGCTCGAAGGTGCTCAACTACTCTCGTATGTGAGCCTCTACCGAGGATTGCCTGTATTTCCTCAACCTCGTTTAGCCATCCAAGTCTAGATTTCAACTGAGCCGCAAGTTTTACAGAGGCATTTGGAACAGCTGGAATGATGACCGTTTTTAGTTTTTCTGCCATCATGCCATTCTGGCCGTTTGGAGTCCAACTGAACACACCTAGCTGGACAGGTTCTCGAAGCATATCGGTCGCGGGTCAACTGCCACCGGCGTGAAACTTCCGGGCAATAACGGGTCCCGCCAACCGGCGTCGGCGAGTATGGCCCGAGTACTCTTGGATGTCGATAAATTTTCTGGCATGAAATGCTTTGCGCAATTTAAACTTCTTTGGAAAGATTGCGATCAGCTTGCTTTAGCGGTGTCGGGCTCTCCGATTCGCGCGTCGGAGTCACTTTTCTAGACGCCCAAATACAGCTAACCAGTGAGCTTTTCCTACGTAAGGAGTGGGTCCAAAGGGCACTTGCGTACACTCAATCATGAGGATGTGCGGTAACGATCTTCGCGTGCAGCTAATCTTAGGTGGCCAAAAATAGTTGTGGGAATGCGTCCCGCGGTTTGCTAGTGTGGGGCTCTGTTGTGGAAGGCGTCGCCCTCGGTGTGAGGCTCGGCGGACTTTGTGAAGCGGCTTCGGCGCGAAACGCCGGCCGGCTGTTCGGCGGAGGGTACCCTGCGTCGGATTGCATCGGAGCCGACAAGCAAGGTGATCGCGAAACGACCTCTCCTTGATGGCGTCGCGCCTGGAGCGCTCCAGTTTTTTTATATGGTGACAAAGTGAACTACAATCGTCCAAAGTCATTAGCCCGTAGAACTTTCCGCCTTGGCATTGCATTTGCCCGCGGGGACACAGGTGTTCCTGCTAGCGCATGCCCCGAATTGGGGATTTTGTTTGTGGGGCGAATTCCCCTATACTGAGCCCACTCTTCGCGAAACGGAACAGAACTCGCGATTCGGAACAGAACGGCTGGGGGTTTCTAGGGATGCAGGTGCTGTCATGCGCCTCAAAGGTCGCCCTTGGCTTCATCGCTGGAACAGGAGAAGAGAAATGTTTAAGCAATTGGCGCAGGGTCTGCGCGCGCACCTCGAACCGGCACCTTGGAGTTTCGCCATTGTAGTAATTGCAAGCGGCGGAGTTCCCGTTGCCTACACCCATGGCCATGTCTTGCTCGATTCACCCAATGGGGGAGAAACACTAGTGGGCGGTGAAGTGATCACTATCGAATGGCACGTTGATGTGATGCATAACACTCTCGATTGGGATCTGTGGTACTCTACCGAGAGCAACGAGGGGCCGTGGCTCGAACTCGCGACTGACCTGCCCAAGGGAAATATCGACCCGGGAGCCGTGCATACGTTCGACTGGACGGTTCCCGAAATCAACGCTCCTTCAAGTTGGGTACGAGTCCAGCAAGACAATGCCGGCGAGGATTATATCGATGTCAACGACGCTAGCTTCAGCATCGCCTCGCCCCTGGGGGGAGCCGACTTCACGGGCAACGGCTCCGTTGATGCCGCGGACTTGTCGGCTTGGGAGCAAGGCTTCGGCACGGCGAGCGGAGCAGATCCCGCCGACGGCGACGCAGATCTCGACACGGACGTTGATGGTGCCGATTTCCTGGCCTGGCAGAGCGAGCTGACGGGAACCGCGGTGAGCCTGTCCGCCACGGCTCACCCGGTGCCTGAGCCAGCCGCTACGGCCCTGCTGCTGATGGGCATGCTTTTTTTCCTCTGGCCACGGCGTACGTACCTTCCATGATTTCGTCGCTGCTAATTATACTAGAATCACTGACTTCTCCTGAATTGACAAAGCCCCGTGAACAATACCCCTCGCTGAGGCGAATTGATGAGGCAACCTATGAAATATCCAGCACACTATTTTCTCGCACTCAGTGCGTGCGCGTCGCTGCTGTTCGGCACTTGCAGTTTGTCGCAAGCTGTCGAGTTCCGCACGATCGACGGAACTGGGAACCACTTGGTCCACTCCGGCCAAGGTGGTGCGAATACACCGCTGGTGCGCATGCGCGATGTCTTAGTCGATGCACGTCCCAACTTCGACCCAGTGCCGCTTGCACCGGCTTACGAAGACGGCATCGACACGCCGCGTGGCATCTTGGACCTTGCCAACCCACCTGGTGTTGGGACCTCGCGGCTGCCCAACCCGCGCGTAATTAGCAACACCGTTGCTTCGCAAGGCAGTCGTTCGATGCTGAATCCCTTGGGAGCGAGCGATTGGGTGTGGCAGTGGGGGCAATTTATCGATCACGACTTCGCGCTTGAAGAACCCTCGCCGCAGAGTGATCCCTTGCTGATTCCGGTCACTGATACCAACGATCCGTTATATAACGCCGACTTTCCTTTCTTGCCCTTTCGCCGAAACGACCCGGCGCCTGGCACGGGTGCAGGGACCTCAACGCCACGCGAACAGTTCAACAAGATCACCACTTACATTGATGGTTCGAACGTGTATGGCTCTGACCAACAGCGGGCCAACTATCTGCGAACCTTCCAGGGTGGGATGTTGAAGACGAGCGTGGCCAACAACGGCGAGATACTCTTGCCCTTCAATCGAGCAGTCGACCCTTTTCCGAACGCCAACCCACCGATAGCTCCGGGAGATACGCCGCCACCTGCGGAAGAATTGTATCTCGCCGGCGACGTTCGTGCCAACGAACAGGTTGGCCTCACTGCTACGCATACGTTGTTCGTCCGCGAACACAATCGGATTGCAGAGTCGCTTAGCCAACGAACCGACTTGTCGCAATTGGTGAGTGACGCAGGATTGAATGCGAGCCTCTCAACCGACGTTGATGAGTACATCTATCAAATGAGCCGCAAGGCCGTGGGAGCACAGATTCAGGCGATCACCTACAACGAATTTCTGCCCATGCTGATCGGGCATAACGTCTTGCCAGAGTACGCTGGCTACGACCCGTCGGTGAATGCGACGCTCAGCAACGAGTTCGCCAACGCGGCTTACCGTGTGGGGCATACGCTTCTGTCACCACAAATTCAGATGGTTGATACCTTGGGCAATTCCATGGGGTCGATTGCCCTACGCGATGCGTTCTTCGACCCCACCTTTGTCCAAGAGCACGGTGTGGATGTGTTGTTCAAGGGGCTCTCGATGCAGCAGGCACAAGATGTCGATGCCTTTATTGTCGACGAAGTGCGAGATTTTCTTTTCGCCGAGGGCAATGGAGGGCTTGATCTGGCGGCCGTGAATATCCAACGAGGTCGCGACCATGGCCTTCCCAGCTATAACGACATGCGACGAGGGTTGGGACTCCAGCCGCGCTCGGACTTTTCTGAAATCACCACCGATACGGCTGTGACCGCGGCGCTTGCTTCGGTCTACGAGTCGGTCGAAGACATCGATCTCTGGCTCGGTGCAGTCGCCGAAGACGCAGTCACTGGCGGCCTGGTGGGTGAACTCTTGAATGTGATCATGGTCGATCAGTTCACACGACTCCGCGAGGGTGATCGGTTCTATTACGAAAACGATCAAAGTCTGCTCGATCTGTTTCCCACGATTGGTGCAACCAGCTTGGCCGACGTAATACTGCGCAACTCAGGAATGGAAGCGATGCCCTCGAATGTGTTTGTCGTGCCGGAGCCAACGACACTTGCGCTGGGCGGATTGGCCATGCTGATGGTTTGGAGGTTACGCGGGAAGCCGCGCTAGAGTAGCTGCTGGCCTTGCGTTCGCAAACACTCGAGCAAGCCTCGCAGATGCTCGATCGCCGTCAACGGATTGATCAGAGTCGTGCGTAAAAAGCTGCGTTCATCGATACGCGTTTGCACTAAGTAGTACTCGCCCGATTGGATCACGGCACGACGCAACCGCAATTGAAACTCGTCCACCTCAGCCGATGACTTCGCCCGCAGCGACTCGGGCAAATAGCGAAAAACGACGATGTTGCACTCGGGTTGGCAATACGTTTCAAAGTCGCTCTGCACCTGGAGTAGCTCATAGAATTGCTGGCTGAGATCGAACGTAGAATCCACCATCGCCTCGAACAAGCGGCTGCCAAACAGCGACCACACGCCCCACAGCCCCATCGCGGCAGCCCGTTTTGTGCATTCCAAATTGCTGATCCCATTGTCGTAGACAGCCATGCCGGGCGCGGAGGGGTCGAACAGGTAAGGCGCCGCTTGTTGAAAAGCCGCATAGCGATGCGCTGGGTTGCGATAAAACACAAACGCACACAACGCAGGCATGAACATCATTTTATGCGCATCACAAACCACACTGTCGGCAAGATGGATCCCGTCGACTAAGTGGCGATGTTTGGCGCTGAAACAAGCCGCACCACCGTGCGCGGCATCGACGTGCAGCCACACTTCGTGCCGTCGACACACCTCAGCAATATCGACCAAGGGGTCGAATGCTCCAGTTGGTGTGGCGCAGGCGGCTGCGGACACGGCAACGATGGGAACGTTGCGACTACGCAATTTTGAAAGCGTTTTCTCGAGCTGGAGAACATCCATCCGCCGGTCGCCGTCGAGCGGAACTCGAATGACTTGCTCGGTGCCCAGGCCCAAGATCCCCGCAGAACGCGTCACGCAGTAATGCGCTTCGGCATGCGTCACCAGAACCGGCGCGGGCGAATGTGCGGCTATGCCGGTGGACCAACTCTCACCAAGTGACACGTTGCGCGCCGTGAGCAGCGCCGTGAGGTTGGCCAACGAACCACCGGAAGTGACCAGTCCTGTGAAATTGCTCTCCGGAAACCCGAGGGCTTCGCCCAATTGCTGCACGACGGCGCGTTCGACGGCCGTCGCCCAAGGGCCCATTTCGTAAATCGCCATCACTTGGTTGGTGACGGAAGTCACTGTATCGAACAGCCCCGCCAGCGGCAAAGAAGCGGGCACCTGATGCCCAACGTAATGCGGATGGTGGAGATTTTGTCCCCGGCTTAGCGTTTGCCTGACCAGTTCATCGAATCGCGCGACGAGTTGCGTACCCTCCACAACGGGGTTTTGACGACCTCGTGCCAGTTGTGCACTCGCGGCTTTCGTATTCGTTTCCGGCTCATGCCAACTGAGAACGGGTCCCACGCCGCTTTGAACATCTCGGAGATGCTCACCTAGCAATTCGACAAGGCGTTTGCCTACGCTGTGTGTCGTCTCGGGATCATAGGCCGTAGCGATTAGCTCACGCTGCTGCTCAAGGGAAAATTCACTAGGGGGATTCATGCCACCAGTTGACCAAAACAAGTGTTGGCTGGCAACGCGGCCACTCGGAAACACTCATTCGATCCGCGGCAATAAACGCTTGTACTCCCCGTTTAACCAACGCGCGACATCGTTGCGGTACCACTTAGAGAATCGACTCTCACTCGCACCACCAGGCAAATTGGTCCAAGCTTCTTCGGTGCCGAGGTCGGTGACAAAGTGGTAACTTGGAGCGAAGCTCGATTCGCGCGTCGCCGTGGCTAGCAAGTGGCCTTGGAACGGTGTCGCCTGACAGCCGGGCATGGCCTTGCGTTCGGAATGGAATCCTAGCAACTTCCCAACGCGGCTTTTTTCGAAAAAGCGATTGGCGAAGTGAAATGAGTTGCACTCGCCCCATGAGGTGACAGGTTCTTGCGCGGCGCGCTCTGCAGCAATGCGAATCAATTCCCCCTTATCGCGATCCTTCCACCAAAGCGAATCCTGACGACAAAGCAAATCGTCGATCGCGGTGAGTATCATCGACGAATAACCCATCCGCGTACAAAGAAAGAACATCCTGCGCCAGCCGATACCCTGTTCCTGCCCGAAAATTTCTAGCACGACGTGACGGTAAAGATGTTGAAACATCGTGGCCGCTTCGCTCTCCGGATTGTAACGCAAGTCCCATGATTGCAATGCATTCTTGAAATCGCCACTGGGGACATAGGGAAGAAAAAAAGGCAGCAAACGGCGGGCTTGCAAGCTGGCTACGTCGTACTGCAGTTGTTGCATGTCGTCGATACTGACCGCGTCGATTTCATGCAATCGCTGGACGATGCGCTCCTTCCGGTAGTTGGGTAGCGCGTGCGAGTGGAGAAAAAACTCGCCGGCGCGATCGAGGTTTTCGTTGGCACTGGCAAGGTATCCCTCGGGGGGATCGTACAAACTGGGGAGGAGCTCGGCGTCAAGCAATCCTTGCCAATGGTTCGCCTCCTCCCAAGCGAGCGCGGGCGCTATTCCTAACAGATCGTCGGGGCGTTGCGGTAGCCACCCACTAGCCTGCCTGCCGATGTGCCCCTCGGCATCGGCGAACACCCAGACCAGTGTGGGATGAGGATTCTCGCGCACGATGCGCATCGCCTGCCGAGTATTCTTGCCATGCAATACATCGAGCCAACATCCGATCGAACTTCCAGCACCCGTTTGGCTACCAATCCACTTGGCAGAAAGATATTTGCCCGGTTCCTGATTGGTTAGATCCCAGCGCAGCGTACCTTGCTCGTTTTCAAATACTCGCATCGTGGTCGGCTTCGCGCCTTTGCATTCAATCACTTCTTCGCGAAGCTCGAAATCGTGCCAGGTGTCTCCACGACGATATTGCCATTCAGTAGCGCCGCCGGGGCGACAGTCTTCTACAAAATAGTCGCTCGTGTCGGCGTGCAAGTACGTGACTCCCCACGCCAATTGCCGCGAACGACCCACCGCCATCAGCGGGCAACCGGGCAATGTTGCGCCCATGACATAATCGTTCTGCCCCCAATGCAGTGCGCACTCATACCAAATCGCAGGAAGTCGATTCACTTCCAAATGCGGATCCGCAGCGAGGAGCGCATGGCCCGTTGCGCTACGGCGCGGTGCGACTGCCCAGGCGTTGCTGCCTGCCAATCGGGGCAAATCCGCCAGCATTTCGAGGGCGTCGTCGGAAAGTCGCCGTTCGATGTGAATGTCCGTCAGCGAGGACAG
The DNA here is from genome assembly GCA_965230685.1 of Bythopirellula sp. Lineage (GTDB taxonomy): Bacteria > Planctomycetota > Planctomycetia > Pirellulales > Lacipirellulaceae > Bythopirellula. The sequence goes on along the minus strand of CBDDLO010000002.1, from coordinate 3,059,599 downwards.
GTCCACATTGTCCAGATACGGCGACATCAACTCACGCAACAGATCGGGCTGAATGCCTGCTTGGATAAGCTCGAGCAATAGCCGTTCGTTTTCTTGTGCAGCCACGGCCAAGCCTGCGAAGCTCAGTAGATTACCAATGGCGAGTACCGCCGGCGGCTGCCAAGGGCGCGGATGAAACCCCGTGACCCACATGGGAAGTGAGCGGCCCGACTCCTGCAGGCCATCGTTCACGCCATTGCAATAGCAGTCGAGTTGCTCGCGAGTGTCGCTCGGTAAGTTGTCCACTTCTGCATCCAAGTTGAGATGCAAGCCCGCGCGACGAAAAAACCGATCGGTCTCGACCAACTCCGGTTTATTTGCGATGCGTCCCGCAGCTTCACCCTGCGCGACCACTCGTGAGAAGAAAATTTGTGTTGGGCGGTCCAACGCGTGCAAATAGCCAAGTGCGTAGAGCGCATCCTGCCAGCTATCGGCCTCGACATGGGGCACCCCCGCTGAATCCCGAGACGCTCGAAACTCGACTTGGGCCGATCTAGTGGCAATACGTTCCATGCTTTAAGTGTAGAGCTGGAACCTCGATTGCGGAATCACAAAGATAGCACGCCCCAAGTGATTCACTAGAGACGGCAACGCTCCGCGCACAACACCGCGCTTGGGTTGAATCCCAGACAACAACGGAGCGGGAAATCCGACACACACTTTCGAAGAGCGAATGACCTTCTTACCGAATGAGAATCCGGACGAAAGCGGAACGTCAGATGTCAGATTATTTCGCAAGCGAAGGCGGCTATCGAGAGCCGAACTACTTCTTGCGATGACGTATCTTGGCGCGCATGCGGCGCTTTTTTCGACCTTGTTTACGACGACCTTTGCCTGATTTTTTTGTACCCAATAGTTCCTCCTAAAAGACTCGAAGGGTTCAACGGAAATGTATAACTGGAACAGTTCATATTACTCAAGCCCGCCCCCAGGGTCCAATCCCTGGGGCGACTCGTACGCGAACTTCCAGTGGGCGATATAGGATTCGAACCTATGACCCCTAGCTTGTCGAGCTAGTGCTCTAACCAACTGAGCTAATCGCCCTGAGCCAAATCTATTTCTGAAATGGGCATGCCTCAGGCTCAGCGCCTGGCGGCAGCCGAGAATCCTAGAGTTTAGCATTCTCGGACAGGCCGGGGTAGCCCTGCTTTACGGGCGTTTTCGCCCTGGCAGACATACTTAGCCGATTCGCTGATGGAGATCGTCCCCGTCTCTGGCAAGTTTGGCAACACAAAGGGTGGGCACTCAATCAACGCCAATGGGCCGGCCCAGCAGCAGTCGCCGCGGCACGGGGCCCCACACCCGGCTATCGATAGAAACCTGATGGTTATCTCCGAGCAAGAAATATTCGTCCGGGCCCAGTTGCCACTGCGGAACTTTCCAGGGAAACGCGTCCGTCAACTTGGGGCCCGTTCGGAGCTTGCCCACTCGTCTCCGCAACGGTTTTCCGTCGACCCACAAGGTTCCACTTTTTAACGACAAAGTCTCTTCGGGTAATGCGACGATGCGCTTTATGCACAGCTCATCACCTTGAGCAGGATTCCTTGCGACCACGAGTTCCCACCGACGGGGCTCTTGCCACTGCCAAGCCGTGCGATCGATCCAAAGACGTGTGCCCGGTTGCAAGGTGGGCTCCATCGAACTGCCTGCAACCGTAACGGGTTCGATCAATCCCATCACTAACCAAGTACGCAGACCAATGGCGAGGATCAGACAAGCCACACAGAGATGGAGCAGCGCATGAATAGTCTGTCTCTTGTACATGCACTATTGGCTCAAAGCGGCGACAGGCGTTCGCACGGCTCGGGTGTATTCGTCATGCACTTTGCCCCCCAGAAGCACGACACGGTAAGAGAGCTGCTGCTTGTCGAAGGTCAGCAATTGCACATGGTGTCCCTCGCCGGCGTTGGCATCAGGCGAACTGAGGTACCAGCGATCTTTCTTCGGTGCGCGCTGGCCCACGCCCAATCCCCCTTCGCCAATGTAAACGATACCCGTGGGATCTATTTTAAAGTCGCGAATCGGTACAGTCCGCTTGATGTTGTGTCCGTCGCCCTCGCACACCAAATCAACATTGTGCTCTTCAAATAGCGGCACCCAAGCTGAGAGATTCAGCCACGGTTGTTTCACTGCGGGAAAAGCGGGGCGATGATATTGCACGAGTAGCCAGCGGTATGCGGAACGCGATGCGGCAAGTTCGGCGCTGAGCCACGCGCGCTGATCTCCAGCGACGCTAGTCTCGGTGTTGAGTGTGATCAGTCGCACTTCTGGGCCGAGATCGGTGCTGTAATAGTTCTTGTCCTCGGGCGGGAAGGCGAAGATTTCGTTGAACAATTTTCCATGGTCGTGATTACCACGAGTCGGGATGATCGGCAGGAGCCGCCCGCTGGTGGTGACCGTCAGCTCATGGTCCGACATCCAACGCGACCATTGGTCGAGATCGCGGCCATCAACGATGAAGTCTCCCCCATGCGCCAGTGCCGAAATGGGGACGCGGCCCGAGGCATACGACTCTTCGAGCATGCGAGCCATCATTGCATTGACTTCACGTCGCGCGTCGTGACCGCTGCGCGAGTCCGCGCCAAAAAGAAAACTAATCGGCACATCGTCGCTGGGAGCCGTGACGAACGAAAATTCCGACGAACGCTGCCCATCGCTTTCCAGGACGACTCGGTATTTCGTTGCGGGCTGCAAGTTCGTGAGCCGCGCGTGGTGATAGAACAGCTCGGGACTTTTCGCTGAATAGCGTCCATTGCGTTGCGCAGTTACGGGCGTCACTTCCTCGCTCGCGTCCTCTTGCAGCAAGACGCGATGCTCTATGCCCGCCGAGGCGGTGCTCCAACAGAGCGTCGCGGAGGTGGCCGGATCGGTGGTCCACACCAACCGCCACTGGGCGGGGCTCGTCCCTTCCAATGGAGCATCGGCTCGGGAGAGAGAGACAGAGGTGATACCCCATGCCAGCGCTAGAACCAGCGTCAGAGTAAGGACGTTGCTTTTTTTCTCAATCGTGATGAACCGCAAGTCTATGTTCCTTGGTCATGTTCGTGTTTATCGCCCACACCATTGTCGGCGGCTGCTTTGCATTTTAGCAGATGCCACCACAGCACTACAGCCAACGGCACGCCTAAATGTGGGATCCGAGTAAACGCTTCGTGCCAAGATATCCCCCAGCCATTAGCCACGATTCGACTGAGCGCTGTGACTCCGCCCCAAAATGCGATCCAGCCCATAACTGCGCGCCAGCGAAAACAAACACTCAGCGCGGCGATGACCACATCGACCATGCCAATCACGAATAGCAGTCGCTCGGCAGTCGATTGTGCCAAAAAATGTCCCGATAAGCGGTAAGTGGAATTGATCAGTAAGTCCAAAAATTTTGGGTTCAATTTCAACGCTTCCACGCCATGTGCGAAAAAAACAATGGCGATCGCCCAACGGAGCAGCTGCATCGCTGGCGCAACTCGCCCCGAGCGTTGAAAAGAATGTGTGGAGGAGATCCCCACGAGTAGCAATCCCAACGGCGCGACAATCCTCACCAATTGCGTGAGAAACGGAAATAGTGTCAGCACTCGTGGGGAAATCCAACTTACGTCCAGCGGATACCCTTCGCCTATCCGCCACATCGCGATTGTCACCAGCAATTGAAATACAACTAGCGACACCAGCACCGCCGCCTGCGGCCGCCAAAGCACCCATCCCGCTGCGAGCAACAAGTACCAACCGATCACCTGTTGGACGACCAGTGCGGTTGCTTCTTTCCACGCGAGACCTCCAATGTCTGCTGGATCAAGCATCCAATGGAGCAGGGGCGTCTCTTCGAGCTGCGTCATCCACCGCCAATTGCCCAGGCATTGTAGTGCGACGGTCACGCGCAGCGTCCAAAGAATTGCACTCCAGAGGCGTTCATGTTGATGTTCAGGTGCGTCTTCCACAACAATCATCCTAAACCGCCGGGGACCGCGAGTGCAATCAACGGCCCACCGATTTCAGCGTTTCCCCGTGGCTCCGAGGCCGTAGAATTTTCACTGGCGTCTTTCGTGCCGAATCTAGTGATTATCAGAACCCATCGCCCGATACGATCCGTGCTATCGGCACACTCACACGGAAATTGTGGCAAAAACACCACACTGCGTTTGCTTCTGACCACATCGGGGGCAATGCTTGGACTGAGAAGTGTTTGTCGTGTGTCGTATCTCTCGTTAGTGAAGGACTCTTGCCTGAAGCCAAGGCACTAACGACCAACGACGAACACCTTGCGCTTTCCGAAGGGACATTGTCATGAAAAAGTCACTTGCCTTGTTGGCTGTTGTTGCACTACTGGTTGGTGCGAATGGGTGCGGTAGCTGCCGTGGTCTGTTTGGAAAAATGTCAGCACCTTGCGCCACTCCCGTATTCTCGCAAAGTATGCCAGCTTTTTCCCCAACGTATGCAGCCGGACCAAGTTGCGGCAGCAGCTGCAACAGCTGCGCACCCGACGCCGGTTGCGGATGTGAGTCTGGCAACGAGGTCACCTACGGCTACGATGGCTTCTGAACCGCGTAGAGTCACTCGCTCGGTAGACGCTAAATCAGCGTGAACAACTGGCTAATATCCCGCCGTTGAAGCAAGGCCTTTGCTTTGGGTTGTCCTGATCCGCTAGGATGGGACTCCTGAGCAGAGACCCTTTTCACCGGAATCGAGGAGATGGTGGCCATGCGTTGCCCAAATCCATGTTTTGCTTTTGCTGCGCTGTTGCTGTTGCTCTTGCAGCCCCAGAACACATTGGCCCAAGTGCAGTTCGCCGATGTAACCGCTGCGAAGGGGCTCGCCTCATTCACCTCCTCGCCCGGAGATGGGCACGGACCCGGTGCGGTGTTTACCGACCTCAACGGTGATGGGTATGCTGACATCTACATGATGCGGGCGGGGAACAATTCGAACGGGCTGTACGTCAACCAGGAGAACGCGGGAGGGCTCCGCACATTTGTGCGCGCTAACTACGACGCTGGGCTAGGCGACATGAGTTCGTCCAATGGGGCGATAGCTGGTGATTACGATAACGACGGCGATCTCGACATGTTCGTGATCAACTGGAACCAGCCCAACAAGCTCTACCGCAACAACCTGGTGGGTACCGGGCAGTTCATCTACACCGACGTGACCGCGCAAACCGACCCAACGGCAAGTGCCACGGATTCGCAGCAAGGCCTGGCCGGTTCAACCCACGCGGGAGTCGCGCTCGACAATTCGCTCACCGCTGCGTGGGGTGACCCCGACCGCGACGGCGATCTCGATCTCTATGTCGGAACGCACCACGAGTACTTCGGCTCGCCCGGTCTCCAACCGGGGGAAATCCCCGGGCAGCGCGACACGTTCTATCGCAACAATGGCAACGGCACTTTTACGGATATCACGATGGAGCTCGGCGTGCCCGGTTTCGAAACCTCCTCGGGCGAATACAGCACACTGGTGCAAGACTACAGCTCCACGAATGCCGTGATCTTCGCCGACTTCAACAACGACCAGTGGCCCGATTTGCTGGTCACCAACAAAGTCGGCGGGCCGCACGACCGCGAGATGCTCTACATCAACCAGGGCGCAGACGCCGAGGGCGAATGGCTCGGCTATGAAACTATCACCTACCAGATGCCGAGAGCCTTCGGCAACCGCAGCGGTGGGGCGATGGGTGTCGATGTGGCCGACTTGGATCACGATGGCGATCTTGATTTTTATATCACCGACTGGAGCAACCGCGATCTCTTCCCCAACGGCGGCAGCAACGATCTTTGGATTAACCAACTTTCCGAAACCGGCTCGCTTGAGTTTGTGCATAGCACCGAGCTGCCGGCGCTCTATTCGTGGGGCACGCAAATTGCCGACTTCGACAACAATGGGTATGAAGACGTGCACGTCGCCACCGATACTGGTGCGGCGGACTTTTTGTATCTCAACTCCGCGGAGGGATTTACTGCTGATGTTGCCGAAGCAGCTGGAGTCGCGCAGTCGAAAAATTCCCGAGGCGATGTGACTGCCGACTTCAACCGCGATGGATTACTCGACCTGTTGGTGATCAACCCCTGGAGCGGTCCTTCGGCGCTTTACGAGAATCGCACCGAGAATGCCAACCATTTTTTGTCGCTCAAACTGGAAGGCGATCCCGACTTGCCAGGCGAGTTTCGCAGCTCTCGCGATGCCATCGGTGCACGCGTCTATGTCTCCGCCGACCTGGATGGCGATGGCACGATCGAGACAGGCGAGCGCATGATCCGTGAAGTTGTTTCCGGCTCGAGCAACGCCGCCAGCACCAGCAGCTTGGAACTGGAATTCGGCCTCGGCCTCGCCGACACGGCGGAGATCGAAATTCTCTGGCCTAGCGGGCGGAAGACGGTGTTCGACGCCACCGCTGACCAGTTCCTCTCGGTGAAAGAACTCTTGGGCGAACCGGCCGATCTGAACATGGACGGTTTCGTCGATGGCTTGGACCTTGGCATCTTGCTGGGCAACTTCGAGCAAAACGCGGCTGCCTCCGCCGGTGAACTCAACGGCAGCGACCCCGTCGACGGCTTGGACCTCGGCATCTTGCTGGGGGCGTGGAACCCACCGCCGGCGGGCGCGGAGGCGGCGACCGTGCCGGAGTCGGCAACATTCTTGCTCCTTTGCCTGGCGATTATACTTTCGTCCGTGAGACGTCCCCGCCGCTTCTTTGCCGAAGAACGCAGCTTCAGGGTGACGTGACGCATTGCCATCCGTTTTGAAAACAGATGAACACTCTCCGCCAGGAACTCCGCATTCGCGCGAGTAAGATTGTTGGCATCAGTCCTCCGACTCGGCTACAATCTACAGCTGCTGGTGATGGAGCGACTGGCCCGCAGGAAACAACAGGGTTGCCTAGTAGCAATGCTCTCTCAATTCCTATGACAATCGCTTTTCGCTACACGTTCGCAGCATTGTTCTTCGTTCTAACTTCGATGGTATGCGTGCGCGCCGACGGCGTGTTGGAGGTGATTGCCGAGGCGGGGGATCCGTCGCCGGTTGCCGGTGAGAAGTACAGTACGTTTGTCCGTCGTGGCAACTCGCAGGCGCCCGACTTTATTCACGACTACTATACGCCGGTAATCAACGACAACGGCGAAGTTGCGTTTTGGGCGACACTCGGCGATACGCTGGGCGAGTATGCCGCCGATACTGCCACCTTTATTGGAACGCCTACTGCGACTCGGTTGGTCGCACGCACCGGAGATGAACTTGCCGACGACGCGAATATCCTCGGCCAGATGCAACCTCCTCAAATCGATCCGCACGGCGGTGTGTGGTTTTCTACTTCCATTCGACCGGCAGACTTGCACGAGAGTTTCGAACAAGGGCTCATCTATGGGACCGCCACCGGTAACCAACTGGTCGCGGAGACGCCGCTGCCGACGCCCAGTGGCGAAGGCGATATCTATGGGTTTGCCCAGGTCGTCGCTAACCCGCAGGGAGCCGTGGCCTTTGTTGCTCCCTTGCAGAATACCTTCGCTGGCAGCGGTCCCGACCGGGGTCTCTTCTTGTACGAAGCAGGTTCGCTGGAAGAAATCGTCCGCTACGGGGGCGCCACACCTGACGGGTTGGAAACGTTCACCACATTGGGCCAACCTGGCATCAATAGCGCTGGCGATGTCGCGCTCTATGCTGGAACGACGGCGGGTGTGGGGCTCTACCTCTCGCAAGGTGGCGTCCTACAGGAGTTGGCCCGTGAGGGAAAGCCCGCCATCCCGGGTCAATTCAGTGTGGATGTGTTGGGGTCTTACCCGCAGTACGAGGTGCCGGCACTCAACGACTCGGGCCATGTTGCATTTCGCAGTTTCGACGACGCCGGGCAACACATCCACGTCGCGGCAGATGGTGTCGTCACAAGACTGATCGGGACCGGCTTCCCCGCGCTCGACGGCAACGGCATCGGCGGCACATTCCACTTGCTCGGCTTCAACAACCAGGGGCAGACTGCTCTGAAGGTGGAGTTCGGCAGTACCTCTGGCCCCGCCCATCCCCACGGTGGCAAGGTCGACGCGGTCGCGCTCTACCGAGTCTCCGACAGCGAGGCGGTGCAAATCGCACGTGCGGCAGACCTCGCGCCCGACGGCGAAAAATACTACGACCGCTTCGACGACGTGACGATCAACGAGCAGGGATTGATGGTTTATCACGCCAGCCTAACCAATGCACCCGGGCAATTCACCCTGGATGCGGGCGTCTTCCTCAGCGATGGAATCGAAACAGTCGAAGCCGTTCGCTACGGTGACCCCATCGGAGATCGCCACATCTTTACCCTAGGAATCGGCGGCACAGGTTTCTTCGACGACACTTTTGGCGAAACGCTCCACCCCGCGCACCGCCCGCTAAACCTTCATGGCCAGATCGCCTTTCACTCTCAAACCGGCGGGAAGAACGAAGTCATTGCCCTGTACACGCCCACCTTGCACTGGCGCAGTGGGAACACTGGTAGCTGGGACAATCGCATGAATTGGACGTTGAGTCTCCAGCCGCATGAAATGCATCGCGTCGTCGTTGATCCAGCATCACCCATCGAAATCCAGGGACCTTCCAATACGGCTAAGGTGCGAACGCTCCATTTGGGAACACCAGAGTCCGCGGCGGCCACACTGCGTCTCGACGGGGCGCTGGCCGATCTTCGCGTCGCCGAGGAGTTTGTTGTTGCACCGGTTGGAACTCTGTTGCTGAGTAACGATGCAACGCTGTCTTCCCCGCTAGTGACCAACCACGGAACAATCAACGGCTCAGGCTCCATCTCGGGATTTGTCGTCAACGAATCCGGAACCGTGTCGCCAAATGCCGAAACGCCTTTGCAAATAGCTGGTGACTTCCAGCAAGACGCCGAGGGTACGCTCGAAATCGAGATCGGCGGCACAGCGGAGGAGGAGTACGACCAGTTGGCAATCATTGCCAACAGCAATGTGTTTCTCGACGGTACCCTAGAAGTGCGGTTACTCGACTTAGGTGACGAACTGTTCACGCCGGCGCTGGGCGACTCCTTTTCCATCGTGCGTGCCAGTGCAGTGACCGGTAGCTTCACAAACTTGGTACTGCCGACCCTGACCGGTGATCTAACTTGGTTGGTTGACTATCGCCCGTCAGAAGTCTTGTTACACATTTTCGACCCCTCCTCAGCAGACCTCAATGGCGACGGGGTCGTCGATGGGTTGGACCTGGGGATCCTCTTGGGCAATTATGATCAGAACGCAACACCATCGGGCGGCGAACTCAACGGCACCGACCCCGTCGACGGCCTGGACCTCGGCATTCTCTTGGGCGCTTGGAACCCGCCTGCCGCGATTGCTTCGGTAGTATCAGTGCCGGAGCCAAGCTCGTCACTGCTCGCCTGGCTTGCTTTGTTGTGGAGTATTGGTAGCCCGAAGTTCTCCCGCAGGCCGGCATGGCAGGTCGCAATCAGCGGCTCAAACAGCGGTAACGCCTCGTATCTTTGAACGCAAAATGGGGCTGTGGGCGACGAGCAAAACACGACCGAAATTCCGGCACATCGGTCGTTTCTCGTTCCTGTCTAGCAAGTGCTCCCCAACGCTGGATTCGTGCAAGTCTGTTTTCTTAGCTGAATAGCAACTTGAGACATCGAATCTGAAGTGTTTGCGGGAATAATCTTCCGAAGTCAAAATGTCACGCCCACTACACTTAGCAACAACGGAGCAAGAACGAAATCCCTGAGAAGTGTGTTGGGACGATGAAGGCTGAGTCAGATTTTTTTCGCAACTCAAATCGACACTTTGTCTCCTTGGTCGTGGGCCAGGGTTAAGGGAACACTTGCCACTGGGAAGTTACCTATTTTTTACCCTCTTCTTCACCCGTCTCCAGCACCGCCAAAAATGCCTTTTGGGGGATGTCGACCGAGCCGATCGATTTCATTCGTTTCTTACCCGCCTTTTGTTTTTCCCAGAGCTTGCGTTTGCGGCTGATGTCGCCGCCATAGCACTTGGCGGTGACGTTCTTGCGCATCGCGGAGATGGTTTCGCGGGCGATGATGCGGGTGCCGATCGCAGCTTGCAGGGCGACCTCGAACATGTGCCGGGGAATTTCTTTCTTGAGCTTTTTGATGACTGCCCGGCCTCGCGAATCGGCGTCGCGGCGGTCGCACACAATCGACAACGCATCGATGCGTTCGTTCTTCACCAAAATATCCATCCGCACGAGTTGCCCTGATTCGTAACCGAGCACTTCGTAGTCCATCGTGCCGTAGCCACGAGTGACTGTCTTGATCTTGTCGTGCATATCATAAATCAACTCGGCTAGAGCGACATCGTAGACAACCATCGCGCGCGTCGGCGAGAGATACTCCGTGCGGACATACACCCCGCGACGGTCGGTGCAAAGTTTCATCACGGGGCCAATGTAATCGGTCGGCACGACGAAGTTGGCCCGCACGATGGGTTGCAAAAACTCTTCAATGTCGCCCCCATCGGGCACATCTTTGGGAGTGTGTATTTCGAGCGATTCGCCGCTCTTGGTCACGACTTGGTAGGTCACATTCGGTGCAGTTTGAACCAGATCGATATCTGCTTCCTGCTCCAACCGTTGCTGCACGATTTCCATGTGCAAGAGGCCCAAGAAACCGCAGCGGAATCCAAAGCCGAGTGCATCGCTAGTTTCTGGCGCGAACTCGAAGCTGGGGTCGTTGATCGCCAGCTTGTCGAGCGCGTCGCGCAGCTGTTTGAAGTCCTGTCCGTCGGAAGGGTACAAGCCACAGAATACCATGCGTTTGGGCTCTTCGTAGCCGGGCAGCACTTCCGCCGGGTTCTCGCCGGCGATACTGATCGTGTCGCCCACGTGGATGTGGCCGAGCGACTTGATGTTGCAAATCAGATAACCAACTTGCCCTGCGGTGAGTTGGTTAGCTGCCTCGCGCAGCGGAGCAAAGTGCCCGAGTTCGACGACTTCGTGTACGGTACCTTGCTGCAGAAATTTGATCTTCTGCCCTTTTTTGACTGTCCCATTCATCACTCGCACGTAGGTAATCGCGCCGCGGAATTCATCGTAGTGCGCATCAAACACCATCGCCTGCAAGGTCGCGTTGGGATTACCCGTCGCAGCGGGCACGCGCTCGATGATCGCGCGTAGTACTTCCTCGCAACCGACGCCCGTTTTGGCACTGCAGCCGAGGACTTCTTCGGGTTCAACGCCCAGAGTCTGTTGCATTTCCTCGCGCACTTCGTCTGGGCGGGCATGCACGAGATCGACTTTGTTCATGACCGGCACGACGGCCAGCTCATGTTCCATGGCTGCATAGGCATTGGCTACGGTCTGCGCTTCAACACCCTGAAATGCGTCGACTAACAGCACAGCACCCTCGCAGCAGGCGAGCGAGCGAGACACCTCGTACTGAAAGTCCACATGCCCCGGCGTATCGATCAGGTTCAATTCGTACTTCTGCCCGTCGAGCGTGTAGTGCATCGTCACCGCACGCGCTTTGATCGTGATACCGCGCTGCCGCTCGAGGTCCATGTCGTCGAGCAGCTGCTGCTTCATTTCGCGCTCGCTGACAGTGCCGGTGCGCTCCATCAGCCGATCGGCCAAGGTACTTTTGCCATGGTCGATGTGGGCCACGATCGAAAAATTGCGAATGTATTTGGGAAGGGTCATAAAGTAGAAGCCACAAGAAACACAAAAGGACACAAAAACCTGGAAGAATTCTTTTTCACTAGATAGGGCATTTAGAAGACGTATTTCTTAATTTGAAATTTTGCAGAGCCAAAATTGATCAACAGTCCGTGTCGAAAGTTAGTCGCTTTCAAGTAGCCGAGTATTTGCGCGACATGATCACCATGAATCTCGCGCGAGGCTTTCAATTCAACGACCAATGCTTTTTCAATAACTAGGTCAAGCCGATCCTCAGCTAACAGCGTTCCGTCTTCGTCGTGGACTTTGATGCAAGGCTGAGCTAACACATTGAGGCCAGCCTTGGATAGCCTGTGGATCATACCACGTTCATAGACAAGCTCACGAAATCCAGGCCCAAGAAACTGATGCAGCGCAAACCCGATCTCACGTACTTGATCGCAGAGTTTCATGACATCTGAATCAGAAAGATCCTCTTGACATGGCAGTCTCGATGGGTTTTCCATCTCACCTTCAACCTCTCAGTTTCTTGTGTCACTTGTGTTTTTTGTGGCCATTACTTTTTCTTCTTATTATTTCGAAATGGCTTTGCCACTACTTGCCAACCGTCCTCGTAGATGACTATTCCAGGATTCGTGATTTTGTGCACTTGGATGTGGAACCCATGGTCTTCGAGAATTTGAACCAGTCTCCATACATACTGCATCGGTTTCACGGCACGTGGGTGAAACCACGAAAGGGCCCGATAATTTTCCGGGTCAGAAAGGCAAGATGGTGATTATAGATGCTGCTTGAGCCAGTCCATTGCTTCGGTGAGTTCAGTTTCTTCATGTTCGGCAAGATCCCCTGAGTTTCGCAACTCAAACGCAGCTTGAAAGACACCTTTCAGTGCGTGTGAGTCTTCATCCTTCGCCATCGTTGTGAATCGAATGTACATACCTCTAATTCAAATGCTGAGTCAAGCTACCATTGGCTGGGAGGCCCTAGCACAGCAAATACTACGCCCCAGCCATCTGCTCCAGTCGAGCCAAGCCTGCGGCGCCGATGTACCCGGCGTCGCCGCCAAGTTGGGCGAATTCGATGTGCAAGGTCTCTTGTAGCGAGGAAAGCAGGCGGGGTCGCACCTCGTCGCGGATGCGCTGCAAGAATGCTTCGCCCAGTGGGTGGCCCGCGCCGCCAAAACTCACTCCGCCACCGATGACCACGCTCGTCGGATCGATGGTGTGTATGAACGTGACAATTCCCAGCGCAAGAAAACGTGCCGTGTGCATCACGATTTCCTGTGCCAGCTCATCGCCCGACTCTGCCGCCTTGGCGATATCGAGCGGTGTGATCTCATGTCCGCCGCTGCGAACGGCCTGGAGAGTGCTCTCTCTGTTCGTATCGAGCGCGTCGTTGGTACGACCAACGATAGCATAGGCACCGCAGTACGCTTCGAGCGAACCCGCCTTGCCAAACGAATCGACGCGCGCGTCGTCGCTGGGATCAATGAGTATATGCCCGCACTCTCCGCCGAAGCTGTGCGCGCCTTCGATCAACTGATCGCCGACGATGATGCCCCCACCGACACCCGTGCCCAGAGTCAGCATCACCATGCTGTGGTCCGCTGTGCCAGCGCCGCTCCAAAACTCGCCGTAGGCCGCCGCGTTAGCGTCATTGGCGTAGCGGACCGGCAGGTTGCAAGCATCGCTCACGCATTGCCGAATTGGGAAATGCCACCACTGGGCGAGATTACCCGGCTCCGAAACCTTGCCGGTGCTGATGTCGGCACTGGGAGTGGCCAAGCCTATCCGTGCCACGTCCGATGGCTTGGCTCCTGCCTGTTGCAGCAAATGCTCCACACCTTCGGCAATGCGCTGCACCGCATCCTCGGGGCCGCGGTCCGCCTGCGTGGGGATGGAATGATAGCCAACGGTGCGACCTGCATCATCGACCAAGCCAAGCTTGATATTAGTACCCCCAACGTCGACGCCCACAAACAGCGGTGGTTTAGCGTCGGCCAAGGCAACAAGCGAAGCACGATCAGGCATGAACAGAGCGGCTAGGTTAAAGGGGAATGCGGTGGAAAGGGGAAAACCAATCAGGGGAAGTTCCCCAGTATAGAACCCCTCACCCAATGCCGCAATTCGCACTCGTACCAACTCTTGAAGGCAAGCCGCCGGCGTTAGGCTCGCCGGCGCATGCCGGCTATGATGAGTGTCGAGCCCAGCAGTAGGGCGAAACAACCCGGTTCAGGCACGGATTGCAAGGCCGAGAGTGTCGTGACGCCGTTGCCGAGCTGCCGTTGCCAAGCGAGAAAATCGAAACCATCGCTTTGGCCATCCAGGTTCGCGTCGCTGTTGCCATTCGTACCAAAGTCGCTGTTCCACTGCGCCAAATCGTCGGCATCGACATCACCATCGCCGTCAAAGTCGCCCGGCGTGGTGACCGCGAGATACTGGTTGACCGCGACGTTCTCGAGAATCTGCACCGTGCCGTCCGTCCATTCGATACGCAACTCGTCGATCTCGGTCGCATCGCCCAAGCCGAAGTGTACGGGGAGGTCGCTCTGGTTGAATGTGCCAGCGTTGGTGTTCGCTTCGCGGCGCAGCGTTCGCTCTTCAGCCGTGCCTTGGTCGAGCGTGGCGAAGAGCGACGCACCGATACCAGTGCGATTGTCTGTTGGGCCTGAGAGTTCGATGTACAGCCAATGGTTTTCGTTTTCTGAAGCATCGCTCAGAAATATCCGCTCGTCGTGAAAGCCGTCCGTCGGGGCGATTAAGTCTTGATCGCCGTCTCGGTCGATGTCGCCCCAAGCGCTGTCGTACGCCCCGCGATTCGATTCGTGCAATCCTTCTTGAACCGTCACATCGGTAAACACCCAATTGCCATCGTTGCGGTACAGTTTGCGCGCCACGTTGTTGCCGTTGCCGGCCCGGTGATCATGCAAAAACAAATCAAGGTCGCCATCATTGTCGTAATCGACGGCCCGACCGCCGTTGAGATCGCCGCCGGTGTCGGTCAGTAGCGAATTGCCCAAGAGAGTGTCGACGTCGGTGAATTGATTTCCCCCGTCGTTGCGGAAAATTTTGCTCTGTTGTGAGTCGGCTCCGACCATGAACAGATCAAGGTCGCCATCGTCGTCGAAGTCATGAAATTCCGAGCCGTAGCTGTTGTCCAGAAACTGCGTGCCGTTGGTGTCTGCGATGTCGGTGAAGCTGAGCGACCCAGTCTCGACGAGGTTGTTGCGATAAAAATTATTGCGGATGTTTCCGCCGGAGATGCAGGTGGAAATGTAAATGTCCATGTCCCCGTCGCCATCGGTATCGCCGATCGCCATGCCGTAAGCCTTGGTGCCAAAGTCCTCTTGAAAGCCGACCGATGCTCCCACGGGAGTAAACGATCCACCTGCCCCTTGCAGGTAAATTTCGTGCTTCTCGGGACCTTCCATAGCCAGGATGAGATCGAGATCGCGGTCGTTGTCGATGTCGCTCCAGGCAACGTTTTGATGAAAGCCAGGATCGTTCAAGCCTAGGGAGAAGCTCTCGTTGGTAAACCCGCCCTGCCCGTCGCCGCGAAGTACATCGCCACTCGCACCCGAAGTATTCGATTGGCCCACGAAGACGTCGACATTTCCATCGCCATCGTAATCCCCCCACGCCGCGCTCCACGAAGGGCCCAGTCCCGAGGGCAATAAATTGGTGGTGTTGGTAAACGTGAGTTCGCCCGTACCGATCAAATTGTTGCGATACAGTTGCTGTGCACCAAATGCCCCTTGGAACATGAGATCCAAATCGCCATCGTTGTCGGTATCGGCCAGCGACGCGCTGCGAGAGTTGAAATTAGTATTGCCGAAGATCGCGAAGCCTTGCTCCGAGAAAGTCGGCTGAGCACACGACTCACTCACAAACACCAGGGCCATCAACGCGCAACCAGACAGGGCGGCAATAGCTAGCGATCGCATGGTGAATTCTCACTGGAGGGGAAGATGGGTGGACTCAGCCAAGTGCCATTCTCCATTGTACAGGAACGAAACGAACAGCGAACGCAGTTTTTCCTCCGTTACGCGCAGAGTAAACGCGAGAAAACCGGCAGATTCATGCCCCGCTGGAGAGATGCGACCGAAGATATTTCGCCGCGCGGACAAGGGCTTGGTCTTCGTACGAAGCTGGCAGGGCGCCGTCTTCCTTGTCGAGTTGATCAGACAGAGCACCGCTCGGCTTTTCGCCTAGCAGGTCGCGGCGGCTGCGGTATTTGCGCCATTGCAGATAGTGCTCTTCGTCGAGCTTCACTTCAAAACCTGTGTTGGGCCGAACACCCCAGGTCTCCGCCTCGGTATCGCCCGGCATGCGATGGATGTTCTGCTCGCTAGGACGCCAGTAGGTGGCTGAGGTCAACTTCAACAAGCTGCGGCCCGATTCGATACGCATCAACCGCTGCACGGTACCCTTGCCGTAGGTGCGTTGACCGATGACCACGGCGCGGCCGTAATCTTGCAAACAGGCGGCGAGTATCTCGCTGGCGCTGGCACTGTTGTGATTGATCAGCACTGCCAAAGGCAGCTCGGTGTGCCCGCCATTGCCTGTCGATGCAAAACGGTCGCGTGTCACTTGATCGCGTCCGCGCGTAGTGACGATAGTCTGACCGGCGCGCAAGAACAAATCGCTGATAGCGACAGCCGCATCCAGCGCACCGCCGTAGTTGTCACGCACGTCGATAATGAGTGCTTCGATCGGTTCTTCTCGGTGGGGAGCCGTGAGATCGGCAAGCACCTGCGTGAGTTCCGCGACTGTCTTGTCGCCAAACTTCGTGATACGAACGTAGCCAATCGAAGGATCCGAAGCGAGTCGGTAACTCCATTTGCCTTGCTCGTCGCGCAAGTCGCCGTAGATTGATTCCACGGTGATCAACGCACGGGTCAATTGAATTTCCTCAGGTTTAGTATCGCCTTCATGCAGGACAGATAGAGTGACGGCTTTGCCAATGGGGCCGCGCATGCTGCGGAGAATGTCGTCCATTCCCAAGTCGGCGGTCCCACGACCGTCGATGGCCACGATCGAATCACCGGAGCGGATGTCGGCATGAAAGGCGGGCGTGCCGGGTTCGGGGGGACCCACGATCGTGGGCAGTGCAGGTTCGCCCAACAACCGAATTCGTACGCCCACGCCGCCAAACTCCTGCGTAAGATCTTCTCGAAAGCCGTCGTGCTGTTGCTCGTCGACGAAGCCGGAGTGTTCGTCGCCCGACTTGCGCAGCACATCGATCATGCCACGCATTGCGCCTTCAAAGAGCGCTTGGTCGGGAGGTTGCTGGAGCGACCAACGATCAATCACCGAGTAGCCGGCCGCGACATACCGGGCATACGGATTTTGCTCGGCCCGCACATAGCAGGCGTAGGCAATCAGCAAGGTCGCGAGCAGTAGCAGTAGGTTGCGATGGGGCATAGTCGTATTATGCCCGATCGCAAGACGATTGGCTATTCGGGGCGATGCCAGGTGAATCAAGTCGGTAAACCACCAATATTGCTATGAATCAATTGGTTGTAGAGGTGATCTTGCCAAATTTGCAGATCGACGTTGTCGACCATACCGTCTTCATTCACATCTGTCCTGTGAATCTTCCCTCGCGAGCGCGGGTGGCACTGGTTGGCGATAGCCTACCAGTGTGATGCAATCACAGGAGGTTGTTTGTTTTCACTCCACCCAATGAATAGGCACCCCTACTGAGCGACCCCAGCGATGTCTTCTTGCAGAACTCCACGGCCAGTCGATTGCGTTCTCGACAACGACACGTCGCTTCTCGGACATGGGTCCATTGTGGACTCCTGGCTGAGCGCATTCAACCTCCGGTGACTGAAGTCACATCGGTAGGCCTGGACGGCCAACCGATGCTACCCTGTCGGGCTACCGGGGGTACCCGCTTAGTTGTCTTCTAGCATCCCCAACGCAGCGCATTCAGTGCAACCACAGAGAGCGCAGAGGGACACCGAGGAAAGTGAATTGGAAATCCTCGGTGATCCTCCGTGTCCTCTGTGGTGAAATCTAACGTGTTGGATTTTCTGCATAGGGTAAACCAATCAATGATTGCCACTGTCGAAATGCCACTTCAACAGGGGCCGATTTTCGACATGACTGTCACGCGGCTTGCGTCAGCATGGGCAGCTTTTCACCTTCCCTGATGCGTGCCAAAACACCAACAGCAACCCGTCGTTGCCACGTGCTCCTGATCAGAACAGAGATGGTTCGATGAAATGGATGCCAAAGGGTTGGAGCCACATGCCTGCGTCGTCGTAACCTTCATGGGCACGGCACTCGGCCCGAGAATACCAACCAGCTACTGCGAAGAAAGCGAATCCTGTGGCGTGTCGTCGCGCCGCAGGCTGCGTAGCTTGGCGTGCAATGCCGCGTGGGGACCTTGCAACCCGTCCTCGCGAGATGCTTCGGCTAGCGAAGCCGAAATCGTCTCACTATTCACGCCCTCGCGTGGATCCTCAGCGGGAAGAAGATCGCTCTCGGGCAGTCGCACTGGTTCGGTGGGCGACGACTGCGTCGCTGCGTCGAGTGCGGGAGCCCGGTTCCAGTCTTTCACGGCATCGGCTGCCGGCGCTTTTCCACCGAAGAACTTGCCCAAGGGTCCCGCCAAAATTGCGGGCAGCAACAACAGATCGCCCACGAGCGCGGCGCCGAGCATCGAAATCATCAAATAGCCAAACTGCTGGGTCGGTGTGAAAGTACTCGTGGCAAAAACGGCTAACCCCAACCCACCGATAATGGTCGTCTGCAACATGGCTGTCGCGCAGCGATCGTAGGCTAGCATCACCGCCTGCACGCGATCGAGGCCCTGCTTCACACCGCGGCGGAACCAGGTGAGAAAGTGCACCGTGTCGTCCACTGCCACACCGAGTGCCACACTGGCGGTCATCATAATGCCGATGTCGACTTTGACTCCCAACCAACCCAGCGCGCCGAAAATCATCACAATCGGAAACACGTTGGGAATCATCGAAATCAAACCTGCCATGGGGCTCCGCAGGACGAACATCATCACCACGGCAATCAACACCGTCGCCCACATGATGCTTTCGTTGAGACTCACCAGCAGCTGACGCTGCGTTTTGTAAACCAGCGGGATCATTCCGGTGTAGACCGCGCGAATCGGTCGCGGACCCTCGGTGGTAGCCAGCGGTGTAGCCGCGGAACCCTCGTGCACGACCACCTCTGAAACATCGATCACCTGCAGACCACCACTCGCCAAGTCCTTGGCACGCGGATCACTCCCGGCGGAAACCAGAATCAACGCGTCCTGTTTGCTGAGCAATCCGATGACTCGGTCCATGTATTCGGCGTCGTCTTCGTGCTTGTCGAGCTTGGCGAGGTTGTAGGTCGTGATGCCGGTACTCCTGGTTCCGTCGGCGAGTGCACGTGGCTCGACACCACTATGCCGCAAGAGATCGCGGAGTACTTTCTCCTGAGAATCTTCGCGCAGTTCCTTGTTGTCCTCGGGATCCCGATAAAGAATCGTCAACTGCGAGCCGTTGAGTTGTTTTCCTGCCTGATGCAACGCAGCGACGACCATATCGCGCTGTTGATAGGATACCAACACAGGATCGACGGCGATCTTGAGTTGGTCCACAAACTGGCCATAGTCCACGCCCTCGGAGTCTTCCCCCAGGGCTGCCACGCGGGCGCTGATCCGCCACAGCTCACGATCGAGAGTCGGTTTTCCCTCCCCCTTGCTTCGCTCGGTGCGCAGATAGCCAGTCTCAAGCAACTCAGCGCGATTCTCTTCGAGACTTTTGTTCGTTGCGTAATCGAAACTTCCGTAGCCCCCAGCGTATCCTGTATCGGAGTTTTGCGGCGTGTAGGTGGCGATGGACATCACGCGGCTAATCTCTGGCAACTTCTCCATGCGGGTTTGAATGTCGCGCACCATGTTCAGCCGCTCCAACATCGTGTCGCGATACTGGAGGCCATCGGCTTCGGCGACCTCATCCGCCGCTCGCATTCGCTCAGCGGGGACGGTCAGCACAATTTCCATCGGCACAAGGTTGCCGAGGTTCGTCTCCAGCCACGCATAGTCGTGAATCAGATCGGTGTCTGGATCCAGTAATTTCAACAAGCTCACCGAGGTTTCGATCCTGCCGAAACCCAAAGCGAAGAGCCCCATCACGGCGAACCAGAGGGCGCAGGCCAGCGCATGCCGATGAATGACAAAGCCAAAGAGCCGCTTGGCCCACTCTGGCAGGTGACTCTCGTCGCGCCCGCCGTGACCGCCCGATTGGCGTTTGACCAGGTCGTCGCTCACGGGAAACCGGTGCAGGAAGATCGGCAGAATCGTAAACAACACCCCGACGGTAGCCAGGACGGCGATCGCCGTGAACATGCCAAATTTCTTGATCGGTAGGATGTCACTCGTGTAGAGCGACCCCAACCCTACTGCCGTGGTAAACGCCGCCAGCAGGCAAGGCCCCCAGCCAAGTTGGACGGCAGTTTCTGCCGCGCCTCGCAATCCGTTCTCGCGGCGTGCATCTCGGTAGTAGTTGACGATGTGAATCGCGCCCGAGAGCCCTAGCACGTAAACCACCGCAGGCATCGACATCAAAATCGCATCGACGGTTCCCAGCCGGGGCGACGCCAGACTGGTAAACATTACTTCGAGAACGCCGAAGTAGAAAACGATTGCCAGGCTCATCCCCGCGCTAATCACGCCGACGGCAAAGACAATGCTCGTTAACCGAAAACTGCGGAAGCACCAAAACGAGAGCGTCAGCCCCACGATACCCGACAGCCCCGCGAGGCGCACCAGAGTGCGTTCGCCTTCGATGTCGATGGTAATGTTGTCGACCGGCGGGCCACCCATGTGGATCGTGTCGCGCGCGATGCCACACTCGGTCGCGGCGATGTCAACGATTTTTTCGACCGCTTGACGCATCACGCGATTGTTAGTCGTTGCAGCTTCGGTGAGATAGACAATCAGGCAGGTCGTGCGCGAGTCGCTACCAAGCGATTTCCCCTCGGCATCGCGCCGGACGGGCCCGACCAGCGCCCCCTCGATACGCTTGATGGCCTCTCCGTAGGAAATGCCCAGCGAACCGGTTAGTTGCTCCAGTACCTCAGGGCCGGTGATGATGTGCTGGTACCACTCGTCTCGCTGATGCAAGTCGGAGTCGGGCCCTGCTTTGGCGAGCGCTTTGGTTGTGGGAAGCAAACTTCGCGAGAGCTTTTCCAGCTTCTCGGTATCGCCGAGCGTGCAGCCGTCCCAGCTCACCAGAGCGAACTGCTCGCCGATGAAGTGTTCACGAAACCAGCGCAGATCGACCGACTCGGCATAGCCGGGTGGCAGCCAGTCTTCGGCCTTGTTGGTGTTGCTCTCGATTGCTTTACGCGCACCGCGCGGCATGAGCGCCAGGAGAAACGCGGCGAGCATGGCTAGCAAGAAATAGTTGGGTTGCCCCAGTGTCTTGCGAGCCAGAAACGACGGTTGCCTTGTCAACTTGTCAGCGTGGCTTGTCAACGCTTAGTTCTTCAACAGAGTCGGTTCATCGCCCACGCTGGCTGGAACCCAGATCGCTGAGTTAAGCACAGCGGGCGCTGTGGTTGGTATGCGGATTATTGGCGAAAAGGCCAATATTCCAGGCTAACGTGGATCGCTAGCTAAGTCTACGCCGACTGGGATCGAGCTGTTTGGGCTCGACTCCTTTCCAAGGGAGTCTACGTAAGGTTTATCACATGGGGCAACCCGCCGGGTTCGGACGAGTTCGCTTGGCCAGAACCCCAAGCACTGGCAGACTTTAAGTCAGGCTGCGTGGGTTCGCACCGCTACCAGTAGCCCTCGAAACCGATCAGGCCGCCCATGAAAGTGGAATCACCGTTTACGACTGTCGCCGTGGAAGTAGCGACCGGAATGAAATTCAGCTGCTCCGAGGCATGGGCCACGGAACTGACAGACATGAGTTCCAAACCCGCTCGCAAGGAGAAGTTTGGGCGCAGATGCCATTTGGCGAGCAAGCCAGTCTCGATAATGAACGAGAGATTGTCCACCGTGATGTCGTTGTCTCCCGAGGTCACGTCGCCGGTGACTTCAAACTCGGAATTCACGTCGGTGTGGTTCAGAAACATGCCACCCTTGGTTTTCAACCCCAGGCTCCACCGGGCTGTCTCGTAGTTGAAGCTGAAACCCAATTGCGTACCGATCAGATCGTTGTCAGTGCGAACTTGATAGTTGCCAGACTGAGGGTTTGTGGCGGCGTTGTTGTCGTCGTCAATTCCAAACGCGTCCCAGTCAAAGTCCTCACTCAAATTGAAATAGCGAATACCGGCAAGCAGCGAACGCGACAGCGTCGGCTGCGCGCGGCGGACCCATTGACCACTCGGTACTAGTTCCATCCGGTCTTTCAACATCCGTGATTTCACGTGATAGTTGAGTTCGAAGTTGTTAAACCGGCTATCGTATTCGTACTGCATGCTGGTCGCGCCGTCGAAGGAAATATTTCCTTGATCAAGTGCAACCCGGTTTGCGATCACCCCGTTGTTAATATCAGAAGTAGTAATTGCATAGAATCCAGAAGTCAGCGTGTTACCCTCTGTGGCGTCGAGCCGTCCCGATTGCTCCCACTGCCCTCCTCCGTAGACCACAAATTCCATCGCGTGGTCCCGATTTTTATCGTCACGAAACAAGAATCTGCCAATATTCAACCTCGGGGCAGCTTCGGCTCCTATGTAACCACCATCGACAACCATCTGATTCTCGCCCACGCCGTTGGCCTGGAAAGCCAGCAGAAAGTTGTCGCGCCGCCATACGCGGTCCAATAACATCACATCCACTTCCGAATACCAGAACCCGCGGCGCAACCAGGTGCCAGTGCTTTCCAGCAGGGCCGGTTCGCAGTGGAGCGTGCGAAAATCTTCGCCCTGCTCGTAGGGTTGCAATCTGGGCTGCAGCTCCTCGGAAGAAATCGGTTGGGGAACCAGTTCCTGCGCCGGTTGTTGCGGAGCAGCTTGCTGCAAATAAGGTTGCTCGGCGTAGGATGGCTCCGATGGCATAGACGATGCGCCCGGCAGTTCCATCGTGGGCAAGTTCCCTTGCCCCTCAAAGCCACGGGTACCCGAACCGTAGGCCGGCCCCGCATCGGTAGCCATCGAGGGCATTTCCATCGCGGGAGGCCCAGTGATTTGGGACCCCGCGGGGGGAGCAATGTATTCTTGTGCCAATGCTGGGCTAGCCATCACAGCAGCCAGCAGCACGAAAAAGAGTCGCGGCCATTGGTTGGGCCGGAATTGTCTTTGCATTTTCACCGCAGTAGCCTCCCTACTTGCTATTCATGGAGTCAGGCACGCTCCCGCGCCGGAATCTCCTCTCACTGCACCAATCGTCCACTCCAATGGCCAGGATGCAGGAATATCCGGCAAAATCCGGAAAAACGTTAGAATCGCTACATGCGGCAACAACCCCGCAACAAGAACAGGCGGCCGCAAACCACCCATGTTCACAGGGTCTCTCTCTGCTGAAGCCGAGAAGTTGCAACCCACCAGTCTGCTATTGTCACTAGCTGTTACGGCTTGATTCGTAGCGTCGGGGGGCTGAGAATTCACGAACTCTACGCCCTTCTTTATCCGTCACAGGAACTCGCGACATGCTCTCCCCACTCGCAAGCATCATCCAAGCCGGTACAAAGCTGTGGCTTGATTCGGTTGATCCCGACTTAGTTGCTAGCTCTCGCCAGCTTGGCGCCACTGGCGCTACGTCCAACCCGATCATCATTAGCAACCTGATCGAGTCGGGCCGTTACGACGATCAGCTCCAACGCTTGCTGACCGAGGAGGGATTGAGCGATCACGACACCGCGTGGGCGTTAACCGATCAAATTGTTGCCGCCGCGCAGCAAACGTTCCACCCAGTTTGGCAAGAGACCAAGGGCAACGATGGCTACGTAAGCTTCGAGATCGACCCCCTGCTGGAAGCCAAGGACAACTCGCTCAGCCACATCGAGCGCGTCGCCCAGTACATCGAGTTGGGCACGAAGTGGTCGCGCGGCCACGACAACCGCATGATCAAGGTACCCGCGACCGAGGCTGGGCTGGCGGCGCTGGAAGAGCTAGCCGCGCGAGGCGTGCCGCTGAACGTGACACTCATTTTCACTATGCGGCAGTACCGTGCTGCCCGCGATGCGATTTGGCAAGGAGCGCAGCGGCTCGACTCGCTCGACAAGTTCAAAAGCGTCTACAGCATTTTCATTTCGCGCGTGGATGTCTATACCGACAAAGAACTGCCAGAGCTCTCGGACGAGGCGCAAGGGCAAGTCGGCTTGCTCAACGCCAAGCAAATGTGGAGGGACAATCAACAATTCTGGGACTCGCGCCCGACACCACTGCAACAGGAAATGGTATTCGCCAGCACGGGGACCAAGAAACCCGACGACTCGCCGTGGAAGTATGTCGCCGCGATCGTAGGCAGCGACATCCAAACCAACCCCCCAGCCATGAACGACGCCATCGAAGCCAGCGGCATGACTTTCCCGCGCACCATCGATCAGCTGCCGCCAAGCGAAGTGATTGACGAAATCGAAACCCACCTCGACACTCAAGCGATGGAAAATCAACTCATGTCCGAAGGAGTCAAGAAATTCGCCGACCCTCAGCGTGCGCTGCTGAAACTGATCGGCGAGAAGCGCGCCGACACTTCGTCGTGACGATCCTCAGCACTTGCTTGCGTACCCGGCTCGATCGTCGCATCCGTTTGCAAGCCGCCCGCGGCCGCCTTACCCCGTCATGGGCGAGCTCTATGCCGAATAGCACGGCGGGAGTGTATGCAAAACCATTTTCAGCGGCACCAGGCGGAAGCAAGCTGGCAGAATTCCGGGCTGCAAGCTCAGGGCTTTTCTACAGAATTTCAGGGGAATTCTGAGAAAACTGAATTCTTGCGTATTCACCTGATTATGACTGAGAGCGCGGGGAGAACTTGCTTGCGTGGGATCTCGCCGCTTGCGGGCAAGTTTGGTACGATCAGTGACTCCCACACTGGGATTCCCCCACTGCGGTCGGCGCAACACCAATTCCCGCGATTCTTCAGGGTAATCATAGTATCATGGCCATCGATCCTTATTCCCCTTGCCCCTGTGGCAGCGGCAAGAAGCTGAAATTCTGCTGCTCGGACCTCGCCTCCGATATCGAAAAAGTGCAGAAAATGGTTGCCGGCGACCAGCCTCACGCGGCATTGAAACATGTCGAGCAGCTGCTCTCGAAACAACCGAAACGCGCATCGCTCCTCGACTTGCTAGCCTCGCTGCAGCTTTCACTGCATGAGTTCGATACCGCGAAGCGCACGATCGGCGACTTTCTCGAGGCCCACCCGCAAAGTCCCACTGCCAGCGCTCAAGCGGCCATACTACTCGCCGCGGTCGAAGGGGGACGCAAAGCGGTGGGGCCGTTGCAGAATGCGCTCGAACAACTCGACCAAGAAATGCCACTACGTGTGCTCGAAGCGGTCGGTGCCGTGGGACAATCCTTGTTGATGGACGGCGAGTTGATGGCAGCGCGGGCGCATTTGCTGCTCTACGCTGCGATCGCACCGGAAGAAGACAACCGTGGCGTGGAGCTCCTGTTGCGGATGAACTTGCAGGCCGGTTTGCCGCTGCTGATGCGTGAGTCGTGGCAATTGCTACCCTGCCCCTCGGAGGCGGCTTGGAAAGATCAATTCAATCAAGCGACTCAGTTGTCACTCCAAGGATTGTGGCGACAGTCCGAAGCGCAGTTTGCCCAACTGCGTGAAGAGAATGGCGCCGCGCCCGAAATCGTTTACAATCTGGCCTTGCTGCGTGGCTGGTTGGGCGATGTAAAACGCTTTGCCGAGGGATTGCACGAGTACGCGCGCCTCGAAGCGCCGTTGGATAACCGGGTCGAAGCCGAAGCGCTTGCCCAGCTTGTGAATCCCGATTTGGAAGACCCCAAACTGGAAACCGTGAAATCGACATACGAAGTCAGCGACATCGAAAAGCTTTCGGATCACTTTGCCCAAGATCCGCGCATCGAAGAGTACCCCATCGATCCTGAAGACTTTGAAGACGACGAACTCGCCCGGCCGCGCGGCAACTACATCTTGCTCAACATACCCACGCCAGCGACAGGCGTTGGCATCGAGCGGAGCGAAATTCCGCACGTGATGGCTTTTCTGAGCCTCTTTGGCAAGCGAACCGATCGCGATGCCCGGTTAGAAGTCACCACCGACCGCGACGATCGCTTCGAGCAAGTCCAGCAGTTGCTTGTTGAAGTGAGCGACAACCAGCTGACCGATGCCACCGAAGCAGAAGTTGTCGGACACAAGTCGGTAAGCGAAGAATCACTCAGTTGGCGCTGGCGTCTGCCGAACGACACGCCCGGAGATCACCGGCAGCAGCTCCTTGCCCAGCAGCGACGTGAAGCGATCTTGCAACACTGGGCCAATGCGCCCCGCGCGGCACTGCAAGATCAGTCTCCCGTCCAAGCGGCTGGCAACGAGGAACTTCGCATTCCGCTCTTAGCCAGTACGCTGATCATCCAGCAAGCTGCTATCGATCCAGCAGAGTTGCCCCTCTTCGCGGAGCTGCACCAAAAATTGCAATTGCCACCGACCGAAGCAATTGATCCCACAGACCTCGACCTGGAGCATGTGCCGTTGGTGCGTGTTCCCCGCTTCGATCTGAGCAAACTGCCCGCGGACGGGTTGGCGAAACTGCTCGACCGTTCGGTGCTGACGGGGGCAAAGCTGGCAGCGCAGCTGGTTGCCCGTGAGCTAGTTGCTCGTGAGGATTTGCCCGAGAGCGTGGATCTCACCGCGGCGTACCGCCAATTGATTCGCCTCGAGCCGAATCCGAGCAAAGCGTACGACTGGGCCGAGCAAGCACGGCAGTGGTCAGAGCAAAATGGAAAGCCGACGGGTGAGTGGGCTCTCATGGAGCTGGAACTCTCCATCGAGCGGGGCGACGCAACGGGTGTGCAGCGCACTTTGGGTGAGATCCGTACGACGCACCTGAACGAACCCGGCATTGCTGAGGCGACCTACCGATTGCTTTACGCCGCGGGGCTGGTAGCGCCGCCGGACGCAGCCGGGGGGGCCATGCCCAACCCGTTGCAAGCGATGCCAACCGAAACAGCACCCGAAAGCTCCGGCATTTGGACTCCCGAAGACGACCAGGCTGGGGCGGCCGACGGCGAGAAGAAATCGGCCATCTGGACACCGTGATGATAGGAGACCGTGCACGTCATGGACTCTGGGAATCCGAGCGTCTGATATGACCAACAGCGACGCCAACAATTTCATGTCCCAGGCACTCGCTCTGGCCTTGCAAGGTCGCGGACTGGTCGAGCCCAATCCGATGGTGGGGTGTGTGATTGTCCGCGAAGGCCAAGTCGTGGGACAAGGTTTTCACCAAAAGTTTGGTGGACCCCATGCCGAGATCGAAGCACTCCGCGAAGCTGGTAAAGGCGCCCGCGGAGCCGATGTGTATGTGACACTCGAACCCTGTTGCCACCAGGGCAAGACGGGGCCGTGCACCGCGGCGTTGATCGAGGCCCAGGTTGCCCGCGTGGTCGTTGGATGCGAGGACCCTAACCCTCAGGTTGCCGGACAGGGACTGGCATTGCTTCGCGACGCAGGCATCGAGGTGCGGACGGATGTTCTCGGCGATCAGGCGAGGCATTTGCTCGCTCCCTTCGCGAAGTTGACCACTCAGGGTCAGCCCTGGGTGATTGCCAAGTGGGCGATGACGCTTGATGGCAAGATTGCCAGTCGCACCGGCAACAGCCAATGGATTAGCGGGGAAGCGTCGCGCGCCCTGGTACACAAACTGCGAGGCCAAGTCGATGCAATACTCGTGGGCCGCGGCACGGCAGAGGCCGACGATCCGCTACTCACCGCACGTCCTCCAGGCGCCCGAACCGCAACGCGCATTGTACTCGATTCGAGTGCCGCGCTATCGCTGAAGAGCCGGCTTGTACAATCCCGCCACGAAGCGCCGTTGATTGTAGCGACTACTGACGCCGCATCTCCGGAAGATTGTCAACGCTTGCGAGAACTTGGCGCAGAGATTCTCGTGCTCTCAGGCGACGACCGCGGCTCGCAAATGACGGCGCTGCTCGAGGTACTTGGCCAGCGGCAGATGACGAATCTGTTGGTTGAAGGTGGCGGCGAAGTGCTGGGCACACTCTTAGACATTCACGCCATCGACGAACTCCATGCCTTCCTCGCGCCCAAGCTCCTTGGCGGTGCGGCGGCGACTTCGCCCATCGCGGGAAAGGGCCTCGCCACCATGGCCGATGCGGTTGCGCTCGACATATTGTCGCTGGAGCAGCTGGATGGCGACCTGCATGTGCATGCTCGTGTTAAACGCGGCGCGCTCTAGCACAGGAATTGTGCCTCCCGCGTTGCAGGCCATGGAGCTAAATCCTGCATTCACTCAAGTGTCTCGCCGCAACGGGTACAAAATTTCGCCTCGGGGTCTTTTGCGACATGCGTACACTTTCTGCACGCGCGTGGGGCACTTGCTGGCCCGCCCTGCGAGAGCACTTCCGCGCTAAAGATGCCTGTCGGCACGATGATGATCGCGTACCCAAACAGCATGATTACTGCCGCGAGGGTTTGCCCGGCGATCGACTTGGGCGCGATGTCGCCATAGCCGACGGTGGTCATCGTGACGATCGCCCAGTAGATACTCCGCGGAATGTTATCAAAACCGCTGTTAAGATCTCGCTCAATTAAGAACATCACTGTGCCAAGAATCACGATCGCGCAAAAAATAACGGAAAGAAAGACCGTGATTTTTGGCCAGGTACGACGCAACGCTGCAAGCAGCGTATCTGCCTCGGCAACGTGCTGTCCCATGCGGAAGACGCGAAAAACTCGCAGCAAACGCAGGGTGCGGACAGTTGCCAACGCCTGCGTGCCGGTGAAGTACAGACCCAAGTAGGTCGGCAGCACAGCCAGCAGATCGACGATGCCGAAAAAGCTCCAAACGTACCTCGACGACTTTTCCACGCATGCCATGCGCGCCAAAAATTCCAAACTAAACAGGAGCGTGATGGCCCACTCGATTTGCGTAAGCCAAACGCGCAGCCGTGGATGAAAGGCGCTCAAATCCGAGTCCGAGAGGCTTTCGAACATCACCACAGCAACGCTGATGAGAATGACCACCAGCAGCGCCACATCGAACGCTTTGCCCGCGGGCGTATCTGCCTCGAAGATCACTTCATACCACCGCCGTTGCCAGACGGCCGAGCCGGGAGCAAGCTTCGAGCCCGATTCGTTCTTCCCGGGTTTATTCGTGGTTGACGATGGCTGCATGGACATGTTGCAAACAGTGTAGTGCAACGCCCAGAGTGAGCCAACACAACCCTTGCAGGCTTTCATCTCGACCCGATCCCTGCCACTCTGGTCAAACCTTGGCGACCTTGCTGATTTTCTCTACGAGGAAATCTCGAAAAAGACAGATCGAGCCAGATCGATGTTGTAGCTCGGCCGAGGCGCGGGTAGGTTTGGTGTGTGACGGGCAAACGCAAGCGTGTCCGCCATGCAACGGCCATCCTCGCGGTGGTCAACAGCACATCCTTTTCGCATTATTCAACGCTCTATTTGACGCACGCCAGACGATTCTCCACGCGAGTGATGAACCTTGATGACAGTACCAGAGTCGTAGTTGATGTTCGGTGCTTGCCTATCAAAATTGTTTTTTTGAGTGCCGAAGTGGTTTCGATTGAGCCGGTCGCAGTGACTTAAGCAGTTGCCGACCGCTTCACAACCCGGAGGATCACTTGATGAGATTGCCCCGAGTGCTTGGCGATCAGTGGAAGGCCCACCTGCTGCTGCTGGACAAACAAGGTAACGAACAACCCCCCGGCGATTCCTCGCCGGTTCCTATCGTAGTCAAAGAGTTCGACAAACGTGGTATCACGTTTCAACATCCCCAGCCTCTGCACGACCGTCGCGCGCTGGTCGTGCTGGAGGGGCTGAACCTTGGTCGGATTGCCGCTGAAGTCGATCTCTCGTGGTGTCGTTTTACTCGTCGTGGTCACTACACCAGCGGAGGCCGGTTTGTTGGCCTGCTGGACAAGTCCGCGTAACCCTTTTCTCAAACCCTGTAAGGAACACACCCAAAGCTTGAGTCTCAGTGATTGGTTTCGGACATCCCTTGTGTTTCTTAAAACACTGGCCTCGCTCGATGAAAGGATCAAACCAAGTTTCAAGCGGCGATAGTCTCAAAGCACTCGCGGCGAGTCTATCGGGTACTCTTCTCCCTCCCTGAAATGCGGTCGCCCCAATTCCCATTGGGCGGCCGCATTGCTTTTTTGCCATGATGGATGAGATGCAACGTGACAACCCTGTGCTTTTCATCCCCGAGCTTGTAAAATAGGTTGATGGGAAACCTCTTCACGACGATTCAGCAGCTTGTCGAACGGGAACGATATGTTGTTGGTCAACACGCGGTGGAACGATTAGAGGAGCGAGGTATCCTGGAGTGGCAGGTTGTTGTTGGAGTTGAAAGTGGATCGCTCATCGCCGAACATCCTACCTCGACACCGAATCCTACTGTAGAGATTAAGGAAACCCTACCCGACGGAACTGAATTCAAAGCAGTCTGGTCGTTGTTGCCTCGAAGTAACGCAGCAAAATTGGTAACGATCCATTTCTTCAAGTGACTGAATTATGAAAATCGCCGGCAAATGTGAGAAGCGAATACGCTGGGTACATACTGATCGGTACGTGATCGCTGTGGAAGTAGAAGCAGTTTTTCCAGACGACGACCCGAGTGAGCCTTGCTACAAGTCCGACGCGGTACAATTGCTGCGTGAGGTCGAAGAACGTGCCAAACTCGGCGAAATCGATTGGCTCAAAAAACACGGCAGGGTCTACGAGTCGGTTGATGTCGCCTAGCGCTGCGGCGGCTACAATTCACTGCAACGGTTTGGTTCGGGAATTGACACGGGATTGTGATGCAGTGACAGCAGTTCGATACAAAATTGCTGCCGCCAACGGCTACCTGCTTTCGCGGCTTCACCGTCACTCTTCCTCAGTTGACCCTGAGATTGTCACATCCAAATTGGGGAACGCCACACGTACTTTTCGCCGTACCTCGGATAGATTATCTGCAATGTCCTCGCTTGCAATTGATCCCTTAATGTATCCAGTGCGAAAAAATGGAACTGTGGACGGCATGCTCGACCACGACACGCTGGTTCGGTCATAGGCTAGGTCGGCGCTTAGCAGGTCGTAAACTTCTCTGATATGGTTGTGAGCACTGCCCGTGAAGTAGAGATCGACGCAAGCATTGTCGGGCGAGTAGGTCTTACCGAGGTCGTATCGGAGTTGCCGCCTTGATAACACGCCTAGAGCCACCAAGAGAAATACAAGGAGCACACTCGAAGTCCAGCGAGATTTTTTCTTGCTCCGCGAAGCGAGAGGGGCAAAAAATACTAAAGCGACAGTAGCTTCGCCGACACCTAGTGTGAACGTGTATGCGATGATGGCCACAACGGTAGTGATGAGAAACAATCTTCTCAACGGATAGCGCATCGTTTGAATTACGTTCTTAGGAATCGTGTGTTCGATCTATTGTTTCGACTACGGCAACGGAATCCCCTCCAACTCATACTTCACCGGCAATCGCACGATTGACGCCGGAGTGCGATAGACCCAAGTGTAGTCGCTGATGTTTTCGTCAGGCAGCTCAAACAGATAGGCCAAACCGACTTCGTTTTCCGATTGCATGGTGGTCTCAAAACCGGCGTGGTCGAGAATTTCGCCCTGTTTGTTTTGCAGGTAGGTCAGGTTTTGAAAAACCCAACCGCGATGTGATTCCAGACCTGTTTCGGTGCTGCTGACTTTCAGCCGCATATGAATTTCCCAGAGCTCCTGGCTCTTGCGGATGCCGTTGAGCGTGACCGTCACTCCGCCGCGTGACTCTGTGGCATGCTTTCCCTCTTCCAAATCAGAGAACTCGAACTCAACCAGCCGACCTGGCACGAGCGCCGACATCGTGCCACGAAAACTGGCGAGCTTCGAGACGTGTCGCACTGGCAACTCCAGCGGCACCGTCAACTCGGTCGCATGACTGCCCGGCTGGACTTCGACGTTGAGCACCGTGGGCGTCTTCGCAGTCGCTATCTGCGTGCCATCATCGGCAATGACTTGGATCGCGTCGATTGGTTGCGACAGTGCAATTGGCCGCAGCCGCGGTTCCCAGGCGATTTCCAGCTCGACCCGCGTTCCCTGCTGTTTGGTCAAGCGCAAGTCGCGCCGTGAAACGATGTTGATTGCCTGGATGCGGAACGGACCTGAGTAGCTGGCACCGGATGCACGCGGTAGCGCCCCCGGTTCCCGGTCGATCAGGGCGAGCGTCTCTTCACCGGAATAGGGATAGGTCGTCATTTCCGCAGCGTCGAGTAATTGGTCGAGCGCCGGCCAAAACCGATCGTTCTCGATTTCGAGACTCAGCAGGCGTTGCGTGGCGTTCTGGCCAAACTGTTCGCGGTGGTCAGCGAGACGATTGCCCGTTTGTTTGTGGATCCCCTCAAGCAGCTCACCTAGGGGCACATCCTTCGAGGAAACGGTCCACCGCGTGGCTGACAAGGCAGCGCTGGACTGCTCGATTTCGATTTGTTTGCGAATCCGTTCAATCCGCAGTCTTACCTCCGGCGGCATACCGTCGATGGGCTGGGGTAGCAACTCGAGATACGCGTCGCACTGTTCGGCATTGGCCGTGGGCGCCAGCTCGAGCAGCGTTTGTTCCGCTTCGTCGCGGCGCTTGGTTTGGTCGTCGTTGAGTTGTCGCACGAGCTGGTCGATTCGCTCCGGCGCGGGTGTTTCTGCTCGTAGTGAAGACGTGAGCGAGAGCAAGCTCGCGACGAGAAACAAAGGAAATACACGCATGGCAACTCGCAGAGGGAGTGTGAGATTTTCAAAAACCATTGTAACGCGATTGTCGATTGTGACGACGGTTGTTCTCTATCGTAAGCTACGCTTTCAAGGATAGTGGGACGGTCCCCTGGGCCGCCAGTGCGACCCGATACTTTTCTCAGACGACTCCGGCGAGCATCCGACAACTTTGTTCTCATTGTGAATTCGAAAATGAAGCTTCAGCGATACCTTGCTCTTGTGCCAGCGCTGGCAATGACCTGGGTTGGCAGCCCTGCGCGGGCCAACGGCCCAGCCAATTTCATGATGAAAACCGTTGTCGAAGGGCGCGTCCTGGAAGGGCAGCCTCTTTTGTGGGACCGCACGGACATGGTCATGCTCTGCCGCGACGGGTCGATGCCAATTTTCAAGAACAAGGCCGCGAAAAATTCGCGAAAAATCGAGCGGAGCTTCTATCCCTACTCCACTTCTGAAATGAAGGAACGACTTCGCAAGGAGTTCGGTCACCGATTCGAGGTGACCAGCAGCGAGCATTTCGTAGTGGTCCATTCCAAAGATTCGGGGCGCGACTGGGCCGACCGTATGGAGACCCTGTATCGTACCTTTCGTAGCAGTATGCGGGTTCGTGGAATCTCCACGCAAAACCCACGGGTGACGATGGTCGCCATCATTTTTCGCAATCGGGGCGACTACTTCGATTACTTCGCCAAGCGAGGCAAGTCACTTCCCTCCACAACAATGGGTCACTACGAACAGGTTTCAAATCGTGTGTTCCTGTTTGACGAGAGCCGCTCCCAGGTCGTCATGGACACGGTCGTCCACGAGGCAACCCACCAAACGGCCTACAATGTTGGCGTACACCAGCGCCGCGCCGATCAACCTCAATGGTTAGTGGAAGGGCTGGCCATGATGTTTGAGACGCCGGGGATGCGCGAAGCGTGGTCGATTCAATCCCGCGACTCGCGCATCAACCGCGAACGAATCGACCGTTTTCGCGAGTACCTGGCACGTCGCCCGGATGATGCGCTGTTACGGATGGTGGCCAGCGATCGCTTGTTCAAAACTGCCACGCTGGACGCCTACGCGGAGGCGTGGGTGCTGAGCTTTTACTTGTTCGAAACCCGCTCGCAGGACTACAGCAGCTACTTGGCGCGAGTGGCGAGCCGGCCCCCCTTCAGCTCCTACTCAGCAAAGCGTCGGGTGGCCGATTTTGTCCATGCGTTTGGTAGTGAACTGCAGGTGCTCGACAATCAAATGCTGCGGTTTGTTGACGAGTTGTAGCTTGGCACTTACAACGGCGCCGGCACATCGCGGCGGCAAAAAATCGTCGCGGCTAGCGCTATCGCAACTACACCCAGTACCAACAACAATCCGTTGTATTGCCAGAACATGGCCCAGTGCTCAGCCGATTCGTTGTGCAAGCCAATCGTGAGAAGGGTCGGTTCGTAGGCGCTGAGAAAGGTTAGTTTCTTGAGCCAGGCCATGCTCGACGCTAAGAGTCCGAGAATCTTGCAAGTGATTTCGACGACGTAAAACGCGACGAAGATCGCGACAGCTTCGGCCCGCGACCGGCCCAGGGCGGAAGCGAGCGTCGCCGCGCCGGCCATGAAGACGCCCACACTAAGCAAGTTCACTGCGGCAGGGAGGTAGGTCACCGCAGAGGTTGGCTCGTCGAAATTAACCGTGGCAATGCCCATCACCGTAGCCAACCACGCCGAAAGAGCAATGAGACCTACGCCCAACACGGTGACCATCACATGCGACGTGACCAGCGTAAGCCGCCGCACGGGCTGCGACAGTAGCATTTCCATCGTGCCGTCGCCCAAGCGGCCCGCCAAGCATTCGCTCCCGCGGGTCACGGTCCACAACGCAATCAGCAAGCCAACGGGAAGCTCTTCGTAGCTGAAAGTGATGCGTCCTTCGATCGTGGCAATGACTTCGATCGGTACGGGAAGCATTTTTTGGATGAACTCGGGAATCACCTTTGAAAACATTCCGATCGCTTCTTTGAAATCGATCTTCGAGACAATCCAGAGCCGCAGCCAAATGAATGCGAACATCAGCGCGCAGCAACTCACCAGCAGCGGTAAGCCGTCGCGCAGTGATCGGAGTGCTAGGGGACGAAGCATGCTTAGCTTGTTGGGTGGTGCCGTTCGTAAGCGGCGCGGAGACCAAGGGGTTCTATCTGTAGCTCGGCCAGTGGTTGCTCGGCAAGCCAACCTAGCAAAGGTTCCAGCGCGCCCTCGGTGAGCATGGTCACACTGCCGCTGTCGTTGGGCGAAATCTCAAGCTGCTCAGCCAATTTGCCCTGCGGTGCGACCAAGGGCCCTGTCAACTGGGCATGGATGCGGTGTTGTCTCCGCAAATCGCTCATGCGAAGGGTTTCTACTAACCGTCCTGCGCGGAGAAGGATCACTCGATCGCAAATTTCTTCTACCTCGGGGAGTACATGCGACGAGAACAACACCGTCTTGCCCTCAGCTTTCGCTTCTCGGAGAAGCTGCAAAACACCTTGCCGGGCGGTGGGGTCGAGATTCGAGGTCGGCTCGTCGAGCACCACCAGCGGCACATCCGGCGCGAGCGTCGCGGCGAGGCCCAACTTCTGCCGCATGCCGGTCGACATCTTACCAATGGGACGGGAAGCATCGAGTTCCAATCGCTCGACCAATTTTCGCACGCGGTTGCCGGACGTGGAATGCCGGAGCTGAGAAAAAAAATCGAGCAAGCCATGCCCCGTCAGTTTGCGCGAGAATCGCACCTCTCCCGGCATGTAGGTGAGGCGTTGGTGTACCTCGACCGATTGGCGAAAACAGTCCAAGCCGTCGATCGTGGCAGAACCACTGCTCGGTCGGAGAAAACCCAGCAAGAGTCGCAACAGCGTCGTTTTACCTGCGCCGTTGGGGCCGAGCAGGCCGAGGATTTCGCCCCGCGGTGCATCAAAGGAGCACCCCTCTAATGCCGCAAAAGCCCCGTATCGCTTGCTGAGTGCTGAGGCCTGGATTAACACGTGTGCCTCGACACAGAGGGGCTACCGGTGGCGGAGTCGTTCGGCGGGAAGTCTCATTGTAGTCGACTGCGTGGCCGACGTCGCCAACTACCGTTTCTCGATCGGCACGAAATCGCGTTCGTTTTCGCCGGTGTAGATTTGCCGAGGGCGGCAAATACGTTTGGTCGGGCTTTGGTGCATTTCTCGCCAGTGGGCGATCCACCCCGGCAATCGGCCAATGGCAAACAGCACAGTGAACATCTGCACGGGAATGCCAATCGCGCGGTAGATGATGCCGCTGTAGAAATCGACGTTCGGGTACAGCTTCCGCTTAATGAAGTATTCGTCCTTGAGTGCGACCTCTTCAAGCTGTTGGGCGATGCCGAAGATGGGGTCGTCGATGCCCCGCTTCTTGAGCAGTTTGTCGCACGATGCCTTGATGATGGTGGCGCGTGGGTCGAAGTTCTTATACACGCGGTGGCCAAAACCCATGAGGCGATAATCATGGTCGGGATCTTTTGCCATATCTACGTATTTCTTGACGTCGCCTCCGTCTTGGCGAATTTGTTCAAGCATCGCCACACACGCTTCGTTCGCCCCGCCATGCAGCGGGCCCCACAGTGCGCTAATCCCTGCCGATATCGACGCGAACAGATTTGCGTTCGAGGAACCCACCATGCGCACGGTCGAGGTGCTACAGTTTTGCTCATGGTCCGCGTGAACAATCAGCAACAGGTTGAGCGCTTCGACAAAGTCGGTATCGACTTCGTACTTTTCGGTCGGCACGGAGAACATCATCCGCAGGAAATTTTCGCAATAAGTTAATTCATTGCGAGGATAAACGTAGGGTTGGCCAAACGCTTTTTTGTAGGCAAACGCCGCGATGGTCGGCAGTTTGGCAAGCAGACGGACAATCGATTCGTCGACTTGCTCGTCGTCGTGCGGATCGAGAGAATCTTGGTAAAACGTCGACATCGCACCGACAACGGAACTGAGTATCGCCATCGGGTGCGCGTCGCGGGGGAACCCATCGTAGAATTGCCGCATGTCTTCGTGCAACAGCGTGTGCTTGCGCAGCTTGCCGCGAAAGCCTTCGAGTTCGTCGTTCGTTGGTAGCTCGCCGTAGATCAACAGATACGCAACCTCAATGAAGTCGCACTCCGCGGCGAGTTGCTCGATGGGATAACCCCGATAGCGGAGGATGCCCTTTTCGCCGTTCAGAAAGGTGATAGCGCTAGTCGTGGAACCGGTGTTCACATACCCTTCGTCGAGTGTTACCAGCCCAGTCGTTGCGCGGAGCTTCCCGATGTCGATACCACGCTCTTGCTCGGTTCCCTCGATGATGGGCAACTCAAGTTCGTTGTCGTCGACCAACAGTTTGGCGGCCTCGGCCGTCGCTTGATTCATCGAAGTTTTCCTTTCCAAGGTTCCACTCAATATGAGAAACGAACTTGTCGCCGCGAGACTGCGGGAAAAGCTTGTCGGGTCTACCAGAAGCGGGACCAGCGACTGCACAAGATTGTAGCGGCTGTCGGGCACACTTTCAATCGGCCGAAAATGCCGAGGGGTATTGCCGCTCACAACCGAAACGGGAGGACCGCGAATAAGCACTCAGGTTTGCTTAGTTGCCGTAAAGAGAATCGCGTCCTCCGAGATCGGATTAGCGGAGATTAGCGATCCTTAGCGGTTAGCGAAGCATTGACTTCAAGCATCTCACAGAGTCGCAGAGAACGCCTTGCGGGAACACAAGAAATGCAAAAGCAGGAGGTAGAGAACGCAAATGAGATTAGTACGGGGCGACCCCATCAGTTCCAGCCTCACCGCCGTGCTGTCTCATCGGGCTTTTGGCCAAGTTGCGCAGTACTGTTGAAGTCACCTTTGAGATCACCATCGAAAAGGGTCCAAATGCGGCTAGATTTGCGGAGCTTGGCGACTTCGGTTTGGGCTAGCCCCTTCTTCTGATCGCTCTCCAGTTTTTCGCGAATTCTTGCTTGTGCCTCGGTGAAGGGCGTGCAGCCAGCTTCTTTTCGGTCGAGAACGCGAATGATGTGAAAACCCTGGTCCGTTTCGATCACATTGCTAAGCTGACCGACTTGGAGCGAAAACAGAGCTTCGTTGATCTCTTCACTGCGCAGCGCACCTTTGGTCGTCCACTCGTGCTGACCACCTTTGCTAGCCGTGAAGCCGTGCGATTTCTGAGGAGCGATCTCCGTGAACACGGGTCCACGCAATCCCGGTTGCCGAGAAACACGCTGCCACACATCGTTCCCCAAGCCGGTGATCGCTCGCCAAGCTTTGGTGCGGTCGCCGCCAACGCGGTCAAAGCGAATCATCAACTCCTCCCATTTCACTTGGGAGGGAAACGAAAAATCTTTCTTGTAGTCATTGTAGTATTGCAGCATTTCTTCATGCGTGGCTTCCTCAGGCTTGGGAACCATTTGGCGGAGCCACTCGCCAGCAATCGTGCGTTCCATAAACTGACGGCGCACGTCGTCGATGGATGTGCCCGATTTTCTTAGCAAGGCGTCGAGTTCAGCTCGATTGTTGAGCTTGAGCATCTTGATCAGCCGAGGGATCTCCTGATCCTCGAACGGCTGGCGCAAGTTCTCCTCGATCATAGGCAAGTTTTCCGCCGGTACTGTGCGCCGAAAATTCGCGTAGAGCATCTTCGTGTCTAAGGTGCCCATGACTTGCTGACGCAACAGGGCATTGCGGGCTTCGCCGAGCTTGTCAGGCGGAATGCGATCGCGGTTGGCTGCGATCAGCTGATCGACTTGCCAGAGCACGTCGCTTGCTAGCACAATTTGGCCATCGACCCGCGCGACGATTTGACCACCCTCAAGAGGTTGAGCTCCAGTGGGAGTGATTGGTTCTTGGGATGGGGAAGCGGGGGTGGGATTAGGTTGCGCGGGGGCCGGTTGCTGGAGCAACTTCGCCTGCTGGGGGGGAATCATCACTCCAGGGACTGAGACGCCGGGGACTGAGGGAACTGGCGGCGCGCTGAAGGGGTTGGTCGTTTGGGCACGGAGCGTGGCGCCCAGCGCACTTGCTACCAGGAGCGCCGCGACGGCAATCGTCTCCCTCAACTGGTATTCAATGGAAAAGTGGCTGCTCTGCACGTGGTTGGCCTGCGCTTGCTTATCGCCTGAGAATAGAAATTCGCGGCGGGATTCTAGTGGCCAGCAGTGCCGGGACGCAAGAGCGATTCTACCGCCACGAGAATCGTATCTGGTTCCCTAAACGCCTTGCCCAGCGGGAGATACGCGCTCTGTCCGTCGGCAATCCGCAGCTGCCCGTCGCTGAGAGCAACCAATTCCGCGATTCTTTGACGGTCGGAGTAGCCGAAAACGGCGTACTTATCTTCCTGGTGGATCGAGCGAATGCCCCAGCCGTGCGCCCAAATGCGTAGCCGCTGTTGCTGCAGAAGCTGTTCCACTGCCGCGGGCACAGGACCGAAGCGATCG
Source organism: Bythopirellula sp. (assembly GCA_965230685.1). GTDB lineage: Bacteria > Planctomycetota > Planctomycetia > Pirellulales > Lacipirellulaceae > Bythopirellula. The sequence continues at coordinate 3,020,650 of CBDDLO010000002.1, read as the reverse complement.
GCAAGTTCCGAGCGCAGATCGTCCAACTCCGGCTCCTCGGCGATTCGCCCGAGTCGGCGGTAGAGGTCGATCTTGGTGCGCATGTCGGCAACATACTGCCGAGGGAAAAACGCGCTCACGGGCAGATCAACCGAGACATCAACCGTGTCAGTCGGTGGCAAATTCTTGAGTTCACGCACGGCCTTTTCGAGCAGAGCGCAGTAGAGTTCGTAACCAACCGTGGCGATATGCCCACTCTGTTGCGTGCCGAGCAAGTTGCCCGCACCACGCAATTCCAAGTCACGCATCGCCAGCGCGAATCCGGCGCCCATTTGGCTGAACTCTTCGATCGCGCGGAGTCGCCGCGCAGCCTCCGGCGACAAGTGGCGGTCTTCGCCAACGAGCAAATAGCAATACGCACGATGTTTGTATCGCCCCACGCGTCCGCGCAGCTGGTGCAGGTCAGCCAGACCGTAGCGGTCCGCGTCGTCGATAAACATCGTATTTGCGTTGGGGATGTCCATGCCACTTTCGATGATCGTCGTGGCTAGCAATATGTCGAAGTCGTGACGGACGAAACCAAGGATAACATCTTCTAATTCCGATTCCGGCATTTGCCCATGACCAATAGCGATCGACGCTTCCGGCACAATCCGCTGCAGCCTGGCGGCGAGTGCGTGGATGTCGTGGACCCGATTGTGCACAAAGTAAATCTGCCCATCGCGGTTGAGTTCACGAAGCACAGCGTGGCGAATGAGTTCGTCGTCGAACCGGGCAATTCGGGTCTCGACAGCGAGCCGGTCTTTGGGTGCGGTCTCTAGGTTCGAGATATTTCGCACGCCCAGCAGCGACATGTGCAAAGTGCGCGGGATCGGTGTGGCGGTCATCGTCAGCACATCGACTGCCGCGCGCAGCGCTTTGAGCCGTTCCTTGACCGCGACACCGAATCGTTGTTCCTCGTCGATGATCACGAGCCCAAGGTTCTGAAACTTCACATCGGCCGAGGCCAACCGATGGGTGCCGATGACCAGGTCCACCTTCCCCTCGGCAGCACGAGCCACGATCTCGCGCTGTTCCTTATTGGTGCAAAATCGCGAGAGCGTGGCGATCTCGAAGGGGTACTCCGCCATGCGTTGTTTGAAGCTGCGGCCATGCTGCTCCGCGAGCACCGTCGTCGGCACCAGCACGGCGACCTGGTACCCCGCATCGATTGCCTTAAACGCCGCCCGCATAGCCATTTCGGTCTTACCAAAACCGACATCGCCGCAGAGCAGGCGGTCCATGGGCTTGGCCAGTTGCATGTCGTCCTTGATGGCGTAGATCGCGGCGTCCTGGTCGGGGGTTTCTTGATAAGGAAAAGAGGCGTCGAATTCCTGCTGCCAATGGCTGTCTTCGGGAAAAGCGATCCCGGGCCGTGCGGCCCGTGCGGCTTGGATTTCGAGCATGTCTGAGGCCATGTCCGTAACGGCCTTCTCAGCCGATTTTTTTTGCCGCAGCCACGACTTGCCACCGATCCGTGCGAGCGAGGGTTTCGCCTTCCGCCCGCCGACGTACTTCTGCACCAGGTCGATCTTGCTCGACGGCACATAAATGCGCGTCCCGCCGTGGAATTCGACCTCCAGGTGCTCCTCCGCTCCCCCTTCTTTCTCCAGAAGTTTCAATCCGCAATAGCGGCCAATCCCGTGCGCCAGATGCACAACCAAGTCGCCCTCGCTGAGCTGCAAGAAGCTGTCGATCGCGCGGCCCGTTTTGCGCTGCGTGGGTCGTGCGATCTCCTCGCGCTGAAACAACTCGGCCGTGCTGATCAGCACGACCTGCTCGCTGACTGAGCGAAATCCATTGGCCAACCGCCCCAGCACGAACTGCAATCGCCCCTCGGCGACGAGATTTGTCTCGGCGAACAGCTCGCTGAGCCGTTCGATCTCGGCTTCGGTATCGGCAACGAGATAGACTTGCTGCTCGGCTGCGGCGGTGTCGAGTTCCTCGCGCACCCGGTTGATGTCGCCACTGAACCGCTCGATGGACTCAAACTGCAAGTGGGCCGTGGTGTCGTACGAGCCGGCCGGAACTCCCGAGGCGGTTACCGAGGGGAACTTGTAAATTTCCTTGAGCGTGGTATTTGTGGCAAAAAAGTCGCTGGGGTTTTCCAGTCGCTGATGGTAGTAGCGGCCTTCCTCATCGATTTCGTTCGGCTCGACCAGCACGAACCAACTCTCCAGGGGCAGATAATTGGTCAGTGGTGTGCGGTGCGCGCGGTTGGGTTGCAGGACGGTGATGTCGATTTTCTGGAGCGACGCGATGCTTCGCTGCGTAGCGACATCGAAAGTGCGTATCGACTCGACTTCGTCGCCGAACAATTCCACGCGCACCGGGTGCGCTGCCTCGGGGGAAAAAACATCGAGAATGCCACCGCGAAGCGAGAACTCTCCGGGCAGTTCAATTGCCGTCGTGCTATGGCAACCTTCCTCGGCGAGCCAATGTGTGAATGATTCCGTGTCGAGAGTGTCGCCAACGGCGATCTTTCGCGTAGCCGCCTGCAGGTCTGCACTGCCAGGCACGGGCTGCATCAAACTCTGTATGGCCGTAACGACCAGCGGCGAGGCTTCGTTTTGATCCCGCAGCTGTTTCAATACCCGCAGCCGCTGGCCATAGATTTCGTCGTGTAGCACGCGCTCGCCGGCGTCGGTCTCCCACGCGGGGAACATCGAGGCGTCCACGTCTGAGAAAAGGGCAAGGTCATCGCAGAAGCTGTCGATGTCGCGAGCATGGGGCAGCACCACGACCAACGGCCCCGGCGAAGACCGCTTGAGTGCCGCCGCAACGAGCGCGCACGAAGATCCCCAGACACCGCCCAGCGTACCGCCATTGCCTTCGGCAAGACTAGCGAGTACCTGGGCGAAGCCACTCTGCCGCTCAAGTTGGGCAGCCAAACCGTGCAGCTCGCGAGCCGACGACTTGGCCGTTACTACGGTTTCCATGGCACCGGGAGAAATTCTACCGGTTCTGCCTGGAAACAGGTAGCCCGACGATGCCATACGCCCCTACGGCACGACACGCATCATTTGCACGCGTCCGCGGGGGACCCACTCTTGGCGACCTTGGCCATTGCTCAACACGATCCAGTCGTCGTTGAGTTTGACGAACTTGCCAGAGACCATTTCGTCGCTGCCTTGCACTTGAATTTTGCAGGTTGCGCCGACCGCCGGTGCCATCATCTCCCGCGCCTTGCGAGCCGCCAGTTCGCTGTACTCCGCCCAGTAGGAGTACCCACTCCACGCAATCGCAGCCAGCAATGCCAACATAAACATGGTCCGCCAACGAGGACGCAGCCGGGATTTTTCGTTTGAGGGCATATCTTCATTCTAACACGCTCAGGAAAGAGCCACGATAACGAAACAGCAGTCGGAGTTGACGGTTAGGTTCAACAAAGTGCGGACTTCAGGCACGTGTCGATTTGCCGCGGGGCATCGGCGGGCAAACTTTCGTATTGTCGCTCTATATGGCATGTGCGACCAACACCACGTCCGCAAGCTTGCCATCTTCATCAGCAAGATTGACCAGTCGATCTAGGTTTTGCTGCAAGGCTCAGTGGGCTCAAGGATGAGCGTCGCAAGGTTAGCGCTGCCTTGAATTAACCTTCAGACCGCGGCTGGGTAAGCTCTTCCAGGAGCCAAACGCCCTTACAACCACAGCGATCCGCCTAAATGGCAGACAAATTGACGAGAAACAACAGACCCGTCGTCCCAATATGTAGTCCAAAGGCGGGAAGGGCCGATGCCAACGGATGGACGCATCCTCCCCCTCCCGTTGTCCGTAGTGAAGGAGCAATTGACCATGTGGCGAGCCCTGTTTCTGGCGGTGGGCGCCTACACCTGTCTGTTGGGTGTCGAAGCCCTGGCCCTCGATAAGGCGGTGCTGAGAAAACACGTTGAGGGTACCTACAATCCGCGGCAGTATGTTGAGGAAGATCTCGTCCCGCCCGTGTGGGCTCCCTGGAGCCTGATGGGTGCCGGGGCGGTCGTGGTGCTCTACTCGTTTACCATTCCGCGGCGGGCGCGGAGTTAGCTATTGCAGCTATTACCCCCACGCCTGAGACCGTTCTGTAGGCCTGCTAGCTCACTTCTCCTTGTTTCTCCCTCCCCACACGCTTAGGATGGATAGGTTTAGCAGGGAACTTCCGTGGTAGTGGCGGTGTCCCCAGTACCAGTGTTCACCAATATCGGTGTCCCCAGATTGGATGTCCCCAGCGTTCGTGTCCCCAGCACAGTGATCCCAGCACAGTGATTTCAACCAAGACAATTGCAGAGGTGTAGTCGTGGCGACCATTGAGAAGACGAAGAAAAAGACCCAAGGCGATATGACTAGTGGCGCGGACATTGTTATCCAATCGCTGGTGAACCTCGGCGTCGAGGTCATCTTCGCCTACCCGGGCGGTTGTAGTATGCCGATGCATCAGTCGCTCACGCGTTTCAGCGACCAGCTGCGCACCATTCTGCCACGCCACGAACAAGGCGGTGGATTTGCGGCCCAAGGAATTACGCGCTCCACCGGCGAAGTTGGCGTCTGCATGGCGACCAGTGGCCCGGGAGCGACGAACCTCGTCACCGCCATCGCCGACGCCAAGCTCGACAGCATCGCTATGGTGGCGATCACCGCGCAAGTGCCGGTCAAGGCGATCGGCTCCGATGCGTTTCAAGAAACCCCCATCGTCGAAGTTTGCCGGGGGATCACCAAGCACCACTACTTGGTGACCGATGTGAGTGACTTGGCCCGCGTGATCAAGGAAGCATTTCTGATCGCTGCAACGGGTCGTCCGGGGCCGGTGTTGATCGACATACCCAAAAGCGTGCAACTCGAGTCCTGCGTGCCCGACTACGACGCACCGCTCAACCTGCCGGGCTACTCGTTCGACTCACCGCAAGCCAAACCCGAGCAAATCAAACAAATCGCCGCGGCAATCAAGCTAGCCAAACGGCCCGTGATCTACGCCGGTGGTGGAATTGTTTTGGCCGAAGCCAGCGAAGAGCTGCGCGAGCTGGTCAAGAAAACCGGCATTCCGATCACGACGACCGTGATGGGGCTCGGTGCCTACCCGGGCACGGGGCCGCTCTCGCTGGATATGCTCGGCATGCACGGCTCGGTCTACGCCAACTACGCGGTGGACGAAGCCGACTTGCTGATCGCCCTGGGCGTGCGGTTCGATGACCGTGTTACGGGCAAGGTCGACGAGTTCTGCAAGCATGGCAAGATCATCCATGTGGACATCGACGCTTCGGAACTGAACAAGAACAAGCAAGCGCACATTCCTGTTTGCAGCGATGTGAAGTTCGCGCTGAAGGCTTTGAACAAAATCGTCAAGCCGCCGGAGGACATCACCGCCTGGGTCGAAAAATGCAAGAAATGGAAACAGGACAATCCCTTCTCTTACGACGACACTTACCCCGGCATCACGCAGCAATTGGCTATCGACCATTTGTGGAAGCTCACAAAAGATCGCGACCCCATTATTTCGGTGGGCGTGGGGCAGCACCAAATGTGGGCGGCCCAGTTCTTCAAGTTCGACCAGCCACGTCGTTGGCTCAGCAGCAGTGGACTCGGCACCATGGGCTTCGGATTGCCTGCGGCAATGGGAGTCCAGGCGGCCCATCCCGATCGGTTGGTCATCGACATCGACGGCGACGGCAGCTATCTGATGAACATTCAAGAAATGGCTACCTGCGCCTGCGAGAAACTCCCCGTCAAGGTGCTGCTCTTGAACAATCAGCACCTCGGCATGGTGGTGCAGTGGGAAGACCGCTTCATGAAGGGCAACCGGGCGCACACGTACCTCGGCCCGATCGACAACCCCGAAGCCGCCGGCCAAGGCGATGGCATCGGCCCACCGGAACGTTACCCCAACTTCGTGGAAATCTCCAAAGGTTTCGGTTGGGGCTCGAGTTACGTTCGTGAGAAGGGCGACCTGCAGGGCGGACTCGAAGAAATGCTCAAGTACGATGGCCCCTACTTGCTCGACGTCGAAGTCCCCTACCAAGAGCACGTCCTACCCATGATCCCCGGCGGGATGACGGTCAAGGACATGATCACGAAGTAGCAATCCATAGGCAATGTGGCGCGCTACTGCGCTACCCGCCATAAATACGCTCCCCATTCGTGTCGCGGCAAAATTGGGCTGGCAGGGAATGTTATTGCGCCACGAAACGTTTTGCAGCGCGCCGGCAAACGCGGTTTTTTATTCCAAAACCCATTAGGTTTTGCGCGCCGCTCTTACTGCCTCGCTCTGGCTCGCCAGATCGCGAAGGAATTTGCGAGGCGCGAAACGCTTGGCATTTTGAGAATTTCTCGCGCGAACCGCTGTTTACCAAGTTGTCAAAGACCCCGTTGCTCTCGCAATCAATCCGCCGCCACGAGAACACGGGTCGAATATAGCAAGTCGCTGAGCAAAGCCTAGCCGTCAGTTTTGGGCCACGACGAGCTCTTCGTCTTAGGGGTGAGCGGAACGGCGCTAGCCGCCGGTAAGGGTGAAAAGCCGGTGGCTAGCGCCATTCCGCTCATAGGTACAACCCAGTGCTTTGCCTCAAACAGGCACTCCGCACTTGAAACCGTTTTGGCAATGGTTGTCCGACGGCGGGTGGCACTGCCACAGTTGAATCCTTGTGTGCCACTGGCTCTGCCAGTGTTCTCATTTTGATTACCCAAGGTAGTACTGATTTGCCGTACGATGCAGCCACGAAGGATCAATGGATCGGAGTTTCGGCAAGTCGAGTTCTTGTTGGCCCAACAGGTGATAGCGGGCACTCCGCCACTTCCAATCCGTAGCCTGATGACGCAGGCCCCGACGAACCGGATTCATGTGAATGTAAACGACACTCGCTTCGATCGCCTGGGCCGAAAACAAGTTTCGATCGTACCCAGGCCCCTCTTGCCAGAAACGAAAAGCAAGTCTTCCCGGGCCGTTCATGCACGGTCAGCTTCTTGACCAGGGATGATCGATGCTCTATGACGAGTTGATTAATTGCCTTCGAGGTCGGCTGTTTGGTTCTTGCCAACAGTCGGCTGATTCTAGCCTCGTTGTCATCTGGCAATACTAACAGATGAACATGTTCGGGCATGAAGACAAATGCCACTACAGCAAACCGTTCATCCTCACATGCCGTTTCCAGCTTGTCGGCCAGAATGCCTCGCCACCGGTCGTTGGTGAGCAAAGGCATCCGACGATATCACGAGAATGTAAGCTCGTGCAACTGAACGAACTGCTAGTGGTGCCGAACAAGTTTACGGTGAGGTTTCCGACGCATGCTGCTAAGGTAACACGTGCTAGGGACCGAGTCAGCAAGAATAACATTTCACCATCAGTCGAAAAACACTGGCAGAGCCAGTGGTACACACGAATCAAACTCGACAGTGCCACCCGCCGGAGAAGGTTGGTTCTTCGATCAGACTCCGACCGACGACGCGAAGTTTATGAGCCTACTTAATCCACATGCGGGAAACGCTTGCTCCGGCGTCGAGAATTACGCATGATAAAGGAAGGAAGCTGTTTGCTAATTTCACTATTCAGCGAGGCACGTTCGGAGGGTGGGAAGATGAAAAACACTAGAGTCACTCTAGCTCATCTATTGATATCGCTTGCCTTGGGTACGTTGTCACTTCCAGTCACAGCGGCGCCTGTGACTTTCCGCTTCGAAGCAACTATCGATACAGTATTTGACACGATTCCGTTCGTTTCAGGCATAGACGTAGCTGTGGGAGATTCGATTTCAGGCATGTTTTCGTTTGAGCCCGAAGAAGCTAACGGGAACCAATCACTAGAGATAGTTCAGCCCTACGTCGCCTCCATTCATGTTGATGGAAAGAATCTAGTGACTCCATCGTCCATGCAAGACCTTACACTTAGGTCATTCAACAATAGGAACATTGCTGACTTTCCTCCTGGCCTCTTAGACACGATTGAAGTCGGAGGCTCACTTGGGCCTGAAGATGCGACTGTCCTGCCCGATGTAACACCTAGCAGTTCTTCATTCCGGCTCAGCCTATTTGGTGATCATTCAATACTGGATGCAGCGAGTTTCCCCCGAGAGCCATCCGTGTGGAACTCATTCTTGTTTGGACGCTCAATTCTGGTTGGTATACGCGGAGAATCAGGAAAGTCTCTTGGTATCAATGCTGTTGTCAGGGAATTCGCATTAGTACCGGAATCTGAAACTGTGTCTCTGGCAATAGCCGCACTGGTGTTCAGTTTAAGTTGCCGATTCAAGAAAACTAACAACTCAGAAATAGTATCACATGGAGGCATTGATGCAACATCAACGCAGACTTCGCTTCGAGTCTCTTGAAAAGAGACGCATGTTGGCAGCAGAAATCGTCTGGGTGAATGAGTTCGGAACTGGAGCTAATTCTCCAGATTTCGATATTGTGTACGAAGAAAACCAGGCAATTGCTCGCGCCCTCGTCAACCGCGCGATCATAGACTGGGAAGGTGTCATCGAGAGCTTTAACTACAACGATCCGCTCTTGAACGACACTTACACGCTCACCATTACTGCCGGTCCAGATTTCAACGATGATGTGGCCGGACGGGGTGGTCCGGACCCGTTCAATTTCGCCGCGGGTGAAAAGCCCAGATCTGGCAGCATCAACATGGATGACAATGGCGGAGGAGAAGGTTGGTTCTTCGATCAGACCGCGCTCGACACGTCGAGTGCACAAGTCTACTCAACCTACAAGCGGGAAACGCTTGCACCTGCTTCGGGAATTACTCATAGTAGAGGGGCAGCAGTTCTGCTTTTTTTCCGATATTGATGAAGCACGTTTGGAGGTGGGAACTTGAGAAGCAAAGACTACAAAATCCTGAGCAAAGCTACAATATTGGTGTTCTCCCTGACCGCTCTATCGGCTACGGCTGCACCTGTGAAATTTGCCTTTAACGCGACAATCGGTCCACCAAACACGGTCAGTCCTTTCGATGTGCCATTCGATTTAAGAGCAGATTTTGAAGAGGGCGACGTGATTCGCGGGACAGTTACGGTCGAACCGGTGGATGTAAGTTCAGATATCAAGTCTACAAATACTGTAACAATGCAACAAATCTCGCTGGATATCAACGGCGTAGTTCTCGCGACGGATCAATACAGCACTTCCGTGAATGATGACTTAACTCTCGCTGACTTACCTGTAGTCCCATTTGATGAAATTAGGCTTTCCTGTTCACCCTTTGTGGGTGCGTTCGCAGTTTGCGATCCTGTAATGCATCATCGACAATGAGACTTTGAGGAAGTTATGATTGGCGGTCTTCTGACCCTAGGAGAGACCGAATGAATGAGAAGCGCAAGCGTCGCCAATGGAAGCCCTCAGAGAAGCTTCGGATAGTTCTTGCCGGTATGGAACCGGGCGTGCAAGTCTCGGAGCTTTGCCGTCGCGAAGGTATCCAACCGGCCCAGTACCACAACTGGAAGAGCCAGCTGGTCACCAGCGCCGACGCGGTGTTCGGCGATAAGCAGCAGGGCAAAGCCGAGCAGCGGAAGCAACAGCAGCACGAAGAGAAGCTGCGTCAGAAGGACTCGGTGATCGCGGAGATCACCGCCGAGAACCTGGAGTTAAAAAAAACGCTCTCGGACTAGAAGACTACGGCCAGTTGCCGGCCGAATTGCAGCAGCAAGTAGTGACTGCCGTTGCGGAAGCGAAGACGCGCAGCGGGATGCCGGTGACCACTTCGTTGAAGCACTTAGGCGTAAGCCGTTCGACGTATTTCCGTTGGCAGAAGGAGAAGCAATGGCAACAAGAGCGTGCCGCGCCCGCCTCGCCGGTGCAAGCCTTTGAAGCCTTACCCGAAGAAAGACAAGCGGTCGTGAAGTTTGCGCTGGATCATCCGGAGATTCGTCACCGAGAACTGAGCTGGCGGATGATCGACGACGACGTGGCCTACTTGAGCCAGAGCACGGTCTATCGGATTTTGAAGGGCGAAAGCCTGATGTGTTTGCGACCTAGCAGAAAGAAGCGTTATCGCGAGGAGATTGAAAAGGCGAGTCGGCCCGACGAGATCTGGGCGACCGATCTGATGTATCTCACGCTGGGCGGCGCGCAGTATTACCTGCTGAATTTCATTGATGAGTACTCGCGTTACCTGGTGTACTGGGAGCTACTGACCAGCATGGATGGCCATTCGATCAGCGTGGCCGCACAGCGCGCTTTGGAGACATTGGGAATGAACTCGGCGGGCCAAGTGAAGACGCAACCGATCATTCGTAGCGACAACGGCAGCGGTTACATCTGCCGCGAGTTTGGTGGATTGCTGGCGCACCATAACTTGACCCATCAGCGAATCAAGCCGCATTGCCCGGAAGAGAATGGCATCGTGGAGCGTTACCATCGCACGCATCGCGAAGCGCTTGAAGTTTACGAACTGACGGGTCGATACGACACCGAGGAGGCGATCGGCGACATCGTCGATCATTACAACACCGAGCGGCTCCACAGCGCCTTGAATTTCCAAACGCCCGTTACCTGGTACCGCGGCAACCCCGACGAGGTGGCGTCCACCAGACGATTGAAACTAGCCCAGGCCCGCCACCGCCGCAAGCAATTCAACCTCGGCATTCGACAAAGAACCTTACCCTACCCCGAAACCGAGAGCGCCACTTGTAACTGACCCAAAAAGTCTCACTTGCCGGTGAAACATTTCAATCCTAATACTTTTCGTATCAGTTCCAGCAACCGCATCTTGCTTGGTATGTTAGCTTCAGGGTTTGTACTTCATAGAACCCTGGAGAATTCTGATGGCGAAGGGACCGCAGCGTAGTGCAGCGTTGGAATTGGCTTGGCGAGAGCGGATTGCTCGGCAGGCGAGTAGCGGGCTCTCGGCTCGCGAGTTCTGCCGCAACGAGAACTTGAAGGAGTCGTCGTTTTACGCCTGGCGCCGCGAGCTGGCGCGTCGTGAGGAGCAGTGCCAGAGTTCTGTGGGCAAGCCAACGACTGATCGTCGTCAGCGCGACGCGTCGCCGTTTCTGCCGATCGCGCTGAGCGCTGTCGCCCCAGCGCCGATCGAGATTACCTTGGCCGAGAACGTATCGGTCCGAGTCTCGCACGGTTGCGAGGCGTCGCTGCTGAACATGGTCCTCTCGGCACTGGAGCGGTCGTGATGCTTGCTCTCGCTCCCAGCACAACGATCTACCTGGCCGTCGAGCCGACGGACATGCGCAAAGGGTTCGACGGCCTGAGTCGCATCGTCACCGAACACATCGAGAAAAACGTGCTCGACGGCGGGCTGTTTGTGTTTGTGAATCGTCGGGGCGACCGTTTGAAACTCCTCTGGTGGCAGGAGGACGGGCTGTGCATCTGGTACCAACGGCTCGAGGCAGGCACGTTTCAGTTGCCGCCAGTGGCAGAAGACGCCAAGAGTGTCCCGCTCACCGCCACGCAGTTGTCGCTCATCCTGGGCGGGATCGATTTGCGAAGCGCACGACTCCGTAAGCGCTATCAGCGCAGCGCATGAGCAAACTTTTTCTGCACTTGGTCTTTTCACGGCGCGCTGGGTAGGTATAACCGAACGTCATGAGCACGGACGTCGCAACATCGCCCGGTGAAGTCGAGCAGTTGCAAGCGGTCATTGCGCAGCAGTCGTCAACGATCCACGAGCTCAATACGAAGCTGCAGAAACTGGAGCATCACCTGCAGCAACTCCTCAGAAGTAAGTACGGCCCGCGCGCTGAGCGTTTCGATCCCCATCAGGGAACGCTGTTCGACAATTCATCGGAAGCGTCAAAAGAGCAGGAAGTTCCCGAGACGACGGTAAAATCGCACCGTCGCCGAGGCGGTGGGGGTCGACAAGAGCTTCCCGACCATCTGGAGAGGCGCACGGTTGAACATGATCTGTCTGCAGAAGAAAAACCGTGTCCCTGCTGCGGCGAGGAAAGACAGCGCATCGGCGCGGAGGTGAGCGAGCAACTCGACTTCGAGCCAGCGGTCATTTACGTCCTGCAACATGTGCGGCACAAGTACGCCTGCCGCAACTGCGAAGAACACGTGCAAGTCGCTCCGCCAGCGGTAAAACCGATTGCCAAGGGAATGGCGGGTGCCGGGCTGCTCTCAGCGATCGTAGTGAGCAAGTACAACGATCATTTGCCCCTGTATCGGCTAGAAGACATTTTTTCACGCAGTGGCGTCGAACTCTCGCGCAGCTCGCAATGCCGCTGGGTGCAAGCGACGGCCGAGATGCTCCGGCCCCTGGTTCAGTTGATGAAACAGCGAGTTCTCTCCAGCAAAGTGATTCACACCGACGACACGCCCATGCCGGTGCGAGATGATGCCTTGGAAAAGACGCGCACGGCGCGGCTGTGGGTCTACTGCGGCGACTGGCGCCATCGGTACACGGTGTACGACTACACAACGAGTCGCAAGCGAGATGGGCCGGTGGAATTCCTGAAAGGTTTTACCGGCTATTTGCAAGCGGACGCCTACGGCGGTTACGAAGGAATCTACGCCCGTGGCAAAGTAAAACAAGTGCTCTGCTGGGCGCATGCGCGGCGGAAGTTTTTTGAAGCACGCACGACTCAGCCGGAGGAGTCGCATGCGGCATTGGCCTTCATTGCGCGGCTGTATGCCGTGGAGAGCGAGCTGGACAAATGGCGCTGTTCGGTAAGCGAGACCAGCGATCTCGTGCAAGTGATGCGCAAGTGGCAGCGCGAGCGCTATCGTCGACGACAGAAAGAGTCGTTGCCGATTCTGGCCGAGTTTCACCAGTGGCTGGAAAAGATCAAAGCGGCTGTGTTGCCCAAGAGCCCGCTGGGGCAGGCGATTGGTTACGTGTTACCCAGATGGGATGGGCTGAAGCGCTACTGCAGGGACGGCATGCTAGCGATTGATAACAACCTGAGTGAGCGCATGATTCGTCCTTTGGCCCTGGGCAGAAAAAACTATCTGTTCTTCGGCAGCGACAACGGTGGTGAGGCGGCGGCCGTGCTTTACAGTGTGATGGCCAGCGCGAAAGCGCATCACGTCGAGCCGTTTCTCTATGTACGCGACCTGCTGGAAACCTTCGCCAGCGAAGACAAGCCAGCGCTCGACACGCTGCTGCCCGACGCCTGGCTCAGCACCCATCCCCAGGCCCGACGAAAACGCCCCCGCTAAGCGCAAACCCACCTCCTGCGGCAGCGCCAAAAACAAATATCAGGGCGTGTTGTTCGTGGAACTGTTACTACTTTTCCTGGTGACGAGAACGTCTTGTGGAGCCTAGATATTGGATTTGGCGGTTCTGGTACTAATCTTATCGGTGCAGACATTCCATCTGAAGAGGACGTGTGGAATGGCTTTGAATATCGACTCTTCAGTATGACATTCCGGGAGGATGTTGGACCCGGCATTGTTCGTCTGCAGGCTTCACTTGGCAACTTCAGGGAAGTGCCTGAGCCAAGTTCACTTTTTACGTTGTTCAGTTCACTTGCTCTCTTGGCATGTCTTACTGGTCGTAACTGCTGTCAAGCAGTTGATTTGTAGGTTCAGCCGGCTTAGGTCAATATCTTGTTACAAGAAAGGTTCTAGAGTTAGCCAATGTCATCACGAAAAATCAAAGGATTCGAGCAGCTAGAGCAACGCGATTTACTTGTCATTGATTGGGTCAATCAAGGGGCAATCGGCAACGACTCAGATAACTTCCAGAACACATTCGGTCTGGAAGATGCAGTGATCGCCCGCGCCATCGTCGAGCATGCTATTGATGATTGGCAGCGCGTCATCCCGAGTTTCAACTACAACGATCCGGGTTTGAATGATACATACCAGCTCACGGTAACAGCCGGCCCTGATTTTAATTCGAATGTGGCTGGACGGGGTGGCCCTAACTCCTTCAATTTCACAGTTGGTGAAAAACCGAGTTCTGGCAGCATCAACATGGATGACAATGGCGGAGGAGAAGGTTGGTTCTTCGATCAGACCCCGACCGACGACGCGGAATTCAGTGGGCTGCTCAGCCCTTATTCGGCAAACTTCGTAGATGCCAGCGTCTCGACCAGTGGGTTTGATTTTTATCGCATCATTACCCATGAAATTGGCCATGCCTTGGGGATTGCAAACACGGGAGCTTTGTCAGGCTCTGAATCTAATCTACTCACCGAAGTAGTAGGCACCGATCAGGTTAACAACACGTCGCAATTGACGGAATTTCTTAACCCCAACGGATTCTACTATTTGCAGGAGGGTTTTACGGCCACATTGACAGGCGGCGCGCACTTGTACGAAGGTCCTCCCGATCCTACCGAGCCCGATCATCAAGACATTGCCACGCATCCAGACAATCTCATGAATTCTGGACGCCCGAGTGAACTCGGCCGACCCGACATTGAACGAAGGTTGATTGATGATGACGCGGTGAAGTTGTTAGCCGACGCCTACGGCTACGACGTCATCCTCCCCAGCGAACTCGACTCGATGCACGCCACGCTTGACGCGCAGACCGGAACCCTGCTGGTTCAAGGCTTGCCCGACGTTGACGGAGTGACAATTAACCTGCAGTACAAGAATGAACCGTTTCTTGGTCCCTGCGTCGAAGTGAAGGTCAACAACATGACCGAGCTGTTTCCCATCGACGATGTCAAAAAAATCGTCATTCTCGAAGCGGGTGATAATGTGACGGTGGACCCGACGTTTCAGTCGATTACACAGCTCGTCGACTACGTCGTCAGCACCAACGAAGACTCCGCCGACTACGGCACGCTGGTTAACGGCTTCTACGATATCGATATCGATCCGGCCACGCCCGGCAAGCAAGTTCCCGTGCGAGCCGCCGTGCGTGCCGCCGATGCCACTTCCGCTGCGGAGACGAGAAAGGTTTACGTACCGCGCGGCAACTACACGCTCTCGCTCGGCGGATCGGGCGGCGTCACCCAAGGCGACCTCGACATCACCGGCGACGTGGCAGTTCTTGGCGCCGGGGCCGGGGCGACGGTCCTAGACATCGACGACGCACTCAATAGCACCCGGCACTTTGAAGTGCAGTCGACTGGCAAGCTGCAGCTCGAGCGGATGACGCTCACCGGTGGCGATGACTACTATGGGGCGTCGATTAACGTTGCCCCAAACAATACCCATGCCAGCGGCATGGCACTGACTTTGGACGAAGTGGCCGTTGTCAACAATGGCGTCGCCGGCGTGGGGGGTGCGATCCACGTGGGGAATTCCTCGGAAGCGGAGATCCTTGGCAGCGTGATCACCAACGACACGGCTCTTTGGACCGGTGCTGGTGTCTATGCCGAGAGCAATTCCACGGTCACGCTGGAGGAGTCGATCGTCGCCAAAAACTCGACCGTCTACGGCGTTCACAAAGACATCGCTGCAGCCAGTGGAGCAACCATTGTCAGCAACGGCAACAATCTGATCGGTACGGGCAGCGATTTTACGCCTCACGCCAACGGTAGTGATCTCGTTGGCGATGCGGATCATGTCGTCACTTCGGTGGCCGACACCTTCGAAGTCGGCGACAATCCCTACCACCTTTCCCTCCGAGAAGCAATTGGCCTGGCGAACCAGACCAGTAGTACCAGTGAAATCTGGATGCCCGGTTGGAACTACCTCCTCACCCGCGATCGGTTGACCTACGGCGGCGGCAGCGCTACCGACACATTGATCGACTGGGGCGATCTGGACATCCAGGAATCGCTCACCCTCCGCAGCGCTGGCCAATCGACCGTTGGTTGGAGCACGAGTGTCGAACAGGACGAAGTCTTCGACCGTTGGGGTGACTTCGACGACAACGGCCCGGGCAATCCGCACGGCAACGGTGTGGTCGATGGAGCCGATCAGCTAGAATGGTCTCGGCAGGCGAACACCGTGGGCACCTGGCAGCACAACTCTAGCGCTGATGCTGACGATGATGGCGACGTCGACGGCGATGATCTCGCCCTTTGGAACAACAGTTCGGGGAACCTCTACGCCCTAGACACCGATATCCAAGTACTTTGACAAGCGACGTGCTAAGCGACGGCTAGAAGCAACTCTGGTTGCTTCGACCCTTTGGCCCGTGCTTTAGGTGGCAGACTTCTCTTCGCCGTCTTCATCTTCTTTGGCCTTCTTCTTTTTCTTTTTCATCACGAGCTTACGCACGCGGACTTTGGCCAAGCCGAACGGGGAGTCACCCTCTTTCCAGCGTTCGGATTCTTTGAGTTTTGCTAGCCGCTCGCCCCGGGTGAGTACGCTGCGGTTGGACGATCCGCCGCGGCGAATTTTTAGGCTCTTGTCGATGGTCATTTGATTTGCTCCCAGACGCCGTTAGCTCCCAGAGGCGGCTAGCTACAGCGAGCTGTCGGTGCGGTGTAGGCTTGGTCGAATCGAGCAATATACCGCTATTTCGGCACGGCCGCAATGCTTGCAACGGAGGTGAGAGGGAAATTAGCGGGGCAATCGGCGAAATCGAGCTTGACCAATCTTCCTCCGCTGCGATGATCCGCACGCTGCCATGGTCCGCAGCCGAAACACTGCTCCTCATAGGTCGAGTCCGATGCACGTGCCACGAATGCTTGCTTTGTTGATTGCTGTCGCCCCCTCGGCTGTGGCGGCGGAACTGACCCCGGCGTCGCATGAAGCGATCATTCGGCAGCCGACTGCCATCGCGGGCGAGGTCGTTACCTTCTCCCAGCAATTCGCCAGGGTCGGGGACCGCGTCGCCCAGTCGGTCGTCGCTGAGCTCCAACTCAGCACCGAAATCACTCAGGCTGGGCAAGCAGCGCACAAGAGTCAAAACACTCTCAATCGCCGCCAGCAGCGTTTCATCGAGGTGCTGGAAGTCACCGAGGGCCAAGCGCGTCGCGCACAGGTGACCTACCCCGTCTCGAGACTCACCTCGCCAGAAAACGAAAACCCCGAAGCCGAGCTGGTCCAAGCTGTAGAAAAACGCAGCTACCTCGTCACCCGGTCGGGCGAAAAGCTGCAGGTGACCGACCTCGAAGGCGCAATCCCTTCGCAGGCAGAGTTCGAGATCGTGCTCGCTAGCATGCAAAACTTCGGCCTGCCCAATCCCCTCGCGAAATTTCTGCTGGGGCAAAGCATTCGCATCGGAGAGCGCATTCGGCTCCCACGCGAGATTGCTCAACAATTGCTGGGGCTCGGTAACGAGTTTGGCGAGGTCACAGAATTTGAATTGGTACTCAAGTCCGTGCGAGAAATCGACGGTCAACCGTGCGCTGTTTTTGCCGCCACGATCGAAGCGGTCGGCGAACCTGCCAATCCCATTCGCGTCCGTGCGTTCGGCAAAGTGGTCATCCAGACCGAGACCTGCCGCACTGTACGCGCCGAGCTGTCAGGGCCATTGACGCTCTCGAAGGTGGAGCACACCGCCGCAGCAAGTTTCGAATACGCCGCTCGCGGCAGTATGCACGCGGTCGTTGAGACGCGCTACGCCTATGCTGGGCAATAAATGCGGGTGGTGGGCGAATACCTAGGAAACATGCGGTTTCGCTGGTTTGCTTTTCTTCGAGAAAGGCACGTCGTATAATTGCGGCGGTGTGTCCCTCCCGTGCCGGCTTTTGAAAGTCCCCAATGGCTTCGCTTATTCCCAGAATTGCCACTTTGCTGTGGTTCGCTAGCACGGTGAGCCTTGGCTTGGCTCAGAGCGACGACACGCCGCCGGAGCGAGGCAACGCAAGCCAAGTGGCCTTGGTGCGACTCCATTTGCCACTGACCGGCAACGCCGATCAGGTGCTCGAGACGACGATCAGCCGCGTGCGCGATCGGCTCGTTGAAAGTGCCCGACAGACCAAAGATTCGCGCAGGCCCATGCTGGTCCTGCAGTTCGACCCACATCAACAAGGCTCCGACAGCGGCGCGGGAAGTAAGTTTGAACGCGCGCTGTCGCTGGCCCGGTTTCTGTGCAATCGCGAGATGGCCAGCGTAAAGACTGTCGCGTTCGTGCCCCAATCGATTCGTGGCCATAGTACGCTGCTCGCGCTGGCCTGTGAAGAAATCGTCATGGCCCCCGACGCCACTCTCGGCGAAGCCGGCGTCGATGAGCCGCGTGAGGGAACCATCGCCAAAACCGTCGTCGGTGCCTACCGAGAAATCGCCGAGGCTCGGCGCACGATGCCCGCAGCACTGGCGATTGGCATGATCGATGCTTCGGCAGAAGTCTTACAGCTCGAAACGGAACAGGGTACCGAGTTTGTGCTCCGCCGAGAGTTCGACCAAGCCGAGCAGCGGCGCGAAGTGATCGACCAGCAGGTGCTCGTCTCGGCGGGAACGCTGGCGTCGTTCACTGGGCGCGAGGGTCGGCAGTTCGGCTTCGTCAAGTTTTTGGCCGGTGATCGTGCGGGGCTTGCTCAGTCGCTCAGCGTCCCGGAGGATGCGATCCTTGAGGAGGACACGCTGGCCGGCGAGTGGCGCCCCACAATCATCGACGTGCAGGGCCCCATCACCCGCCGACTTGCCAACCGCATTGAAACAATGATTACCACCGCCATGGAGCAAGGCATCAACTGGATTGGCCTTCGGATTGATAGCAGCGGCGGCGATCTGGCTGCCAGCGTGCAAATCGCCACGACGCTGGCAAAACTCGATGCCAATTCCGTGCGGACGGTGGCGTATGTCCCTGCAGAAGCTACCGATGGGGCTGCACTCATCGCCTTGTCCTGCGATGAGTTGGTTATGCATCCCGGCGGCAGGTTGGGCACGAAGGCAGTCGACCTACCCGTGGGCAATCCTCCCGTAGCCCAGCCGCCGAACGTCCCTTGGAACGGCCCTCGGCAAGCGCAGCAGCGCGCAGCCGAGTTGACCGCCGCGACGACTTCGATTCGCCAATCGTTGGCCCCGCTAGCGGAGCGAGATTGGTCGCTCATGAATGCGATGGTCGACCCGGGAGTGGAACTATTCGCCTACCGAAATAAGGCCACCGGCGAGACACGTTGGATTAGCACGGAAGAAGCCGCAACGCAGGAGGACTCCGACACCTGGCAAAAGGGCAAGCCTCTCGTGGAAGCGGGGCTTCCCCTCTCCATCGACGGGGAGAGGGCCGCCCAACTGGGACTCACGCGGCAAACCGTTGCAAGCTTCGACGAGCTGAAGCAACTCTACCAAATCACAGAAGATCCACCGGTGGCAAAGCCCAACTGGGCTTTGGAATTCATCGAAGGCCTGGCCTCGCCCGAGTTTTCCATCATCTTGCTGATGGCCGGTTTTGCTGGCATCTACATCGAGCTACGCACGCCCGGCGTCGGTGTGGGCGCCTTTGTCGGCTCGGTGGCGATCATGCTGTTCTTTTGGAGCCAGTACCTCAATGGCACGGCTGGATGGCTGGAGGTGCTGTTGTTCGTAGCGGGAGTAAGCTTCGTGCTGATGGAGATTTTCGTGCTGCCAGGTTTTGGCATCTTCGGACTGGGTGGCGGCGCGATGGTGGTCGCATCGTTGGTACTGGCGAGTTTGACCTTTGTCCGTCCACATAGTGAACAAGACATGGACGAACTGGCCGACTCTCTCGGCATGGTCGCGATCGCCGGAGCCGGGATGATTGCCTGCGTGGTGCTGTCACGGCGTTACTTGCCCGACGCGCCGATCTTCCGGAGCGTGGTTCTCGCACCCCCCGCTCCCGAGGAACGCGCCGTGAGAGACGATCGCGAAGCACTCGCTGATTATTCCTACTTAATAGGCATGCGAGGAGTTGCCACAACGCATCTGCGCCCAGCGGGCAAGGCGGAAGTGGATCACCAGCTGATCGATGTGATTGCCGAAGGCGAACCACTCGATCGCGGGACGCCTTTGGAAGTCGTCGATGCCCAAGCCAGCCGGGTAGTGGTCCGAGCGACCGGTCCGGCGTAAACGCATGGCCGAAGAACGGCCTGTCTGAGAGGTGGTGAATCAAGCCTTTTGCGTTTCTCACAGCGTAAGGTGTAGAATGTGGAGAGCGAGCTAATTGGGTTTTCTACCGCGAAGGAGCCGAAATCATGTCGACCCTAGATCCCCTGACGTGGGCCATTCTGTTCATGATCATTGGTTGCGGTCTTGTTGTGCTTGAAGTGTTCATTCCTTCGGGCGGCATCTTGAGTTTCTTTTCGGTCGTGGCGATCGTCGCTAGTGTCGTGATGGCTTTCCGCCGCGATGCGACCACGGGCTTGAGCTTTGTCGTGTTGACTCTCGTTGCAGTGCCCTCCACGCTGGGCCTTGCGTTCAAGTATTGGCCTTACACGCCGATGGGTAAGGCATTTCTGGGAGAACTAAAATCAAACGAGGAATTAAAACCCCAAGACACCCGCCGCGACTTGGTCGGCAAGATCGGCGTTGCCAAATCGAAGATGCTTCCCTCGGGGTCTGTGCAAATCGACGGCAAATACATCGACGCGATCAGCCAAGGGGGAGCGATCGACCTGGGGCAGGCCATTGTCGTAGTGGAGGTGCGAGCCAACCGCGTCGTCGTTCGTGCCGCCGACCAGGACGAAGCCCGCCGCGTGGTCCAGGACCCGCGCGATGTGTTTTCCACGCCCATCGAAGAACTGGGCATCGACGAGTTCAACGAACCGCTGAGTTAGCCTGATCCCACGGAACCGCTCCATTCAACAGTGCCGCTTGCGGCGACCAGCGGAGTACCGAGCATCGCAATCTTGCAATCCAAGTCGCTAACCAGTACAAAGCCAATACCGTGAAGTTCTCGGCAATTAGCTTCCCAACCATAAAATGAGCACTGCGATGTTCGTCTCACCAATCTTGGCCGTCGACAAGACAATCATCTTGATTGGCAGTTTTGCCGTCATTATTGCAGGGTTTGTTTTTCTCGCCGTTGTGCTGAGGTATGGGCGACTGTGGATTCAGTCGGTCACCACCCGCGCCGGCATCGGCATCTTCGACCTATTGCGAATGACGTTTCGGAAAGTGAATCCAACAGTCATACTCCGAAGCAAGATCATGGCCACTCAAGCGGGGCTCGACGACGAAGAGGAACTCACCACCAAGGCGCTAGAAGCCCATTATCTTGCCGGGGGGAATGTGCCGCTCGTGGTTCGTTCGATGATCGCAGCTCGCAAGGCAAAAATCATCAATCTCACCTTTAAGCAAGCCACCGCGATCGATCTTGCGGGTAGAAACATCCTTGAAGCCGTGCAAACGAGTGTCTACCCGCGGGTGATCGACTGCCCCTCGCGCGACTCCAAGCGTCCTTCGCTCGATGCAGTGGCGAAGGACGGTATCCAACTCAAAGTCCGAGCCCGAGTCACCGTTCGAGCCAACCTCGAGCAGCTCATCGGCGGTGCCACCGAGGAAACAATTGTCGCTCGGGTGGGCGAGGGCATCGTTAGTGCCATCGGCTCCGCAGCCACACATGCCCACGTCTTGGAAAACCCCGACACAATTTCCAGAGCGGTGCTCGCCCGCAAGCTCGACTCGCAGACGGCATTTGAAATCGTCTCGATCGACATTGCCGACATCGACGTGGGAGACAACATCGGCGCCCGCTTGCAAGCCGACCAGGCCGAGGCCGACACTCGAGTCGCTCGCGCTCAGGCCGAAGGCCGTCGGGCGATGGCGGTTTCCGCTGAGCAAGAAGAGTTCGCCAAAATTGAGGAAAATCGCGGGCACCTGGTTCAAGCCGAGGCGGAAGTTCCCAAGGCCATGGCCGAGGCATTTCGCACGGGGAAGCTGGGAATTTTCGACTATTACAAGATGAAGAACGTGCAGGCAGATACCGACATGCGTGAGTCGATCGCCGGCGTTGACAGCCGCCGCGAATAGACTATCGACCGGTCCAACACATGAGCCATTTCATGGACACCCACCTACTCGCCGCTGCCGACGTTTGGGAAATGGTCATCGGTGCGATCTTTTTCATCTTGTGGACCGTGGGGCAACTCATGGGCGGTCGCGAAGAGGCAAAGCGCAAGGTCAAGCCGAAACGACCGAAGCCCCAGCAGCCGGTAGCCCCTCAGCCCGGGGAATGGGCAGGCGCTGGAAAACCGGAAGCCCAGCCCGCGGCCCCGCGCAATCAGGAGGAAGCCCTACGGAGCGAAGTCGAGGATTTCTTGCGCCGAGCGCAGGGCAAGCCGGCCCAACCCAAAACGACCCGTCCTAAACCGGCTCCTCAGCCTCCTGTCGAGTCAGAGGTGGCCCGCCCCGTCGTCGTTCGCACCCAACAGCGAGCGAAACCCACTCCCCAGCCCCCACGTCGCCAACCATTGGCCCAACCGATCACCCCAGAGCTTCGTCGAGAAGGCGTGGCCGAGCATGTGACGCGGCATCTGGACACCAAAGACATCGCAGAACACAGCGGCGCACTGGGAGCGGAGCTGGGCCAGACCGATGAGCGGTTAGAATCGCGATTGCACGAGAAATTCGACCACGATCTGGGCAGCCTGGAACCCCTCGAAGACCAGGATGAGGCCAAACTCAAGAGGCCCGATGTGGCCGCGGACATCGCCGCCATGCTCTGCAGTCCCGACGGTGTGCGGCAACTCATCGTCGCCAACGAAATCCTCCGCCGCCCTCAGTGGTAGCGAGAACGCGTCACGTGCCCAGAAAGCAGGTTGTCCGGCCGACTCCTGTCCCGTAAAGCCCGACCAGGGGACCTCATTTGTGGCTCCCTGCACCCCCCACCCCGCAAATCCGGAAAAATGCGCTCCAGCCCGTACGAACTGCCAATTTTGCCAGGCGAATAACCGCTGAGAAATTTGACACTCTTTTCGCACCTTGATTATACTGCTGTTACAGGAACTATCTCGTGTGCAGGCACCGAGTTGGGCCCACTTGGCGGGTTTTCGAGTTCGCTCGGGGACCAAGCTCAGCTGGGTCGAGACTTTTCGCCGTGAAGAACCGACGTAGTCATCGAGCATCGGAAGCTCCCTCGGACCCCCTCGTTGCGTTGGGCCAAGACTGCTTGGTTCCATTGTGCGACGACCCCATAAGGAAGTGATGCGATGAACACACTTGGCAAGTATCTCACTGGCTTTATTGTCTTGGCGTCAATTGCACTGATGACCGTCTCGATGATGGTCTACGCAACGCACAAGAACTGGAGAACCGCCGCGGAAACGCTCAAAGACCAACTGGCCACAGCTCGCAACGAAAACCAGCAACTGGAGAACCGCTACAACAGCCTCGACAGCCAGCTCAAGGCCGAAGTCGAGGCCGCACTGCAAGACGTTCGCAAGCTCGAGTCTGAGCGCGTGCAACTGATCGCGCAGGGCAACTTGATTCAAAAGCAACTCGAAGAACTCCAGCTGGAACAGCGCGGTAACACCGCGGCCGTAGCAGCAACCCAGGCGAACAACAAGGAACTGACCGAGGAAGTCCTCGCACTACGTGCTGCACTCCTCGAGAACCAAACGAAACGCGACGAAGCAGTGAACACCACGATTGCTGCAACGGACAAACTGCATCAGGCCCAGGGCAAATTAAGCACGCTGGTCGAGCGCAATAATCAATTGACACAAGACATAGCCTTGAAATCGAGCTTGTTGCGAGAGAACGGCTTTGATCCGACCGCCTCGCCCGATGCCGTCGTGCCGCAAGTGCGTGGAGTCGTCAGCGCGATGCAACGCACCGCAGGCAACCAGTTGATCGAAATCACCATTGGCGCGGACGATGGCGTTCGCAAGGGCCATACGGTTGAAATTTTCCGCGGACAAAAGTATCTCGGCCGTGCTGAAGTGATCCGAACCGAACCCGATCGGGCCGTAGCGCGTATCATTCGTAAATTCCAGGTGGGACAGATTCAGGAGGACGACAGTGTCGCAACCAAGCTTAGAGTCGGCTAGTCTGCCGAGCGTGATCGTCAAGAAGCCGATCCTCGACGTCTACACCGTGATGCTGATCATCGCGTTGGTGGCGCTGCTGATGGGCTGCCTATTTCTGTATCTCGAAATTCGCGAGTACGGCGGTATCGGCGCGGTCAGGGGCCCGGTGGCGATGATTGGCAATCCGGTCGGAAGTTTCACGCAAATGCTCGGCTAGCCGGGGGCACACCTACCCCTGAGGTGGCTCCCCACGTCGGACTACGGGGCGGACCGCGTATTCCTAGCTTATTGCTACTCTCCCTCGTCCGCGGTGCGCTCCCCCATTTCGCGATCGAGATCCAGCAGTGCTGCCGGGTCGTCTTGCACCATCTGGAACTTGTGAACAATCTCGCGAGCCGATTTTTCTTCTTCGACCTGCTCGGTAATGAACCATTCCATTTCGACCAGGGCGGCAAAAGCCTTTTCCTGAAAGGCGAGCTCGTAGAGCTTGTCGATTTGTCCCGTGACGACCTGCTCCTGCGCTAGTGCTTTTTCGAACACCTGGAGCACCGACTCGAAATCAACCGTCGGCTGGGCCAACGGCCGCATCACAACTCGGCAGTTGCGTGCCAGCAGAAAGTCGTGGAGCTTCAGCGCGTGTTCGCGTTCTTCTTCGCTCTGAATACGCAGCCATTTCGCGCAGCCGGTAAATTGCTGATGCTCGCACCAGGCAGACATGGAAAGATAGCTGTAAGAAGCAAACAGCTCGTTGTTGATCTGCTCGTTGATCGCGTCTTGCACAATCTGACTCAGCATCGAGAATCTCCTCATCTCCCAGTTGTCAAATGCAGCCCACCGTCAAACGAATCCCGGCGCTAGCGTCAAACGAATCCCCGCACTAGCGTCAAACGAATCTCGGCGCTAGCCAAGTGAGGCTTGACCAAACCAAGCGAGGCTTGACCAAAACAGTGGGCCCGACTGGAGTCGAACCAGCACGCCCTTGCGGGCACATGCCCCTCAAGCATGCGCGTCTGCCAATTCCGCCACGGGCCCATTTGTCGCTGTCAAGTTTGCAACAAGCTATCGAGTCTACCCGGACAGTCACGAGCGTCAAGGTGGTCCCTCGAAACGAACTCTCAGAGTTGTTGAATTCACATATTCAAGCAGCGCCCAGATTCTTGTGGCACTACTCCCATGGTGCCCGAGCGATCGACATTGTCGTCCCTGACAAATTCACGGACCTCTACGATTAGAGGTAGCATCGCTTCTACCGTGGCGCAAAAACACCAGCAATCTGTGAAAGTGTGGGGCAGTAACGTTTTGTGGGTTTAGTCGCGGAGACCCAGTATTCGTCCCATTGGTCCCTGTTGAGGGTTGTGGTGAGGGTGGCCATGCGGTTGGCGCGGCGGAGTCGCCAGCGGCCACCCGTTTGTTTGGATCGGCGACCGATCACATTCTTGCAGGCGCCTTCGACGATGCCACTTCCAATCGTCCGCACAGCAGCCAGCCCTCCCACGTAACTCAGGTGCTATGTGTGGTTGCCCAATAAAATTTTCGCAACGCGTCGATAGCCGCCCGCTTCTTACGGTTGCGAGTCGCCCCCGAGCCTCGACGAGAGCCTGGTCGATGCCCTGCTAACCTTCCGACAACAACGTTTCGCGCGACGTATCGAGCCAGCCAATTGCTTCGGTGTCGATCCCCTTCGCAATCTCGGCCATGTGCTCCAGCGCATGATAGATATCCAGTACAAGGCAAGCGCCCACTCGACGATCTACGCCTCTTGAGGATTCTCGACACCAATATCACACGGGTAGATGGCTTGCCCCAGAACTGGGAATGGAAACAGAAACCACCAAATTAACACATCTCACCCAGTCGCGTCATAAGGCCTTACTGCACCCCTAAAGAGGGTGACCAATGGACCGTGGAGAGCCTTTTTCGATTTTACCACGGACTAGATGCATTGGCTCTTCGATAGCCGCTATGAATCAGTAAGAAGGCGAGAACTGCGAGACCGACCAGGATTCGCACGCTCGGTTCTGGCACTTGCGAGCTGTGTATCGAATCCGCAATTCGTGCTCCTAAAGAGACTTGATCAGCCGCCGAGAAATGGATCAGTCCATCGTCGTATGTAACGAAATCGTCTGTGGGAATATGCCAGGCATTCGTATTGCTGTCAGCGAAATCTAGTAGCGCCTGATTAACCTTTGCGATGTTTGCTGCTGAAGCGATGCTGGGATTCGATCCGTTCTTCCAGTTCGCGGGTTCCACCAGAAAGAGCTTCAAGTCTGCGAATCCCAGTCCCTGATGCGTCGATTCCATCTGTGTGCGGAAGCCATTAATAAAAGCATCGAGCCTTGCAGAGTAAGCGTCGGCCCGGGAAGTGCTGAGCGCATCACTTTCACCTTGTAGCCACACCATCCCCAGCAAATTGACTGTGTCGCCACGAGCTAGTAGCTCAAGGACCCCATCGCTAACTGCCTCGACAAGCGCGAGATAGTCGACGCCCGCGGAGGGTTGCCATCGAGCGATATCGGACCCGCCAACTGCCAGCTTGATTAGAGCCAGATCGAAACCAAATTGGCTGGCCAGATTGCGTCCCAAGGCCATCTCAGGACCCATGCGGCTAGTGTTCGAGTCGAACCGCCAAGGCCTGAGTGGACCGAAGGTTTGATCGGAATCGTCGGCAAAGCTACCGCTCGTATTCGTAACGTCGAAATAGTATTCGATCCGATGATCGCTGGAATTCATGCCGGGAATCGTAGCCGTGATGTTGGCCTGGCCCACCATGTTTGACTGGCCAGCAAGAATGAGCAAATCAATTTCGGCAGAATTGGCTACGGGTTCGGAGGTAACAACTCCCGTCAGCAGCAAGAACAGGACACTCTCAGATAGGGTCCAAATTTTTCGCTTCATGGCATTTGACAAGTTCTTTTATCGTTGTTCTCGACCTTCGCCCCTGCCACCGCGTTATAGGCACGGGTTCCTCTACTGCACAGCAACTAGCAGAAACCTCAGAGGTTCATCAACAGGAGCACTTCATCAGGTGAGGAGTTAGCGATCTTCGTAGCAGCCAGGCTGAGCGGCCCGCAGGCAGCTCAGCCCGGCTCGAGCGCGAACGTAATTTTAGCTCCTCGTGCGGCGCCGAACGGCACACCCGCCTAGCGCGGCGAATAGGGCGAGTCCCAGACTCGCTGGTTCGGGAATCGCAACAATCCTCAGATCGTCGTACTGGTGCGGACCGTTAAAGGCGATCGCAGAGACAAAGGCCTGCCCCCCTACGCCCCATTGCACAGTCTTGGTCGGCAAGGTGACTCCATTGACTGTAGAACTCACCAGTGTGGGGCTATCTTCAGCGAAGGTTCCCGAAACCACAATCTTTACGTCGTAGAATTTGTTGTTGGCAAACGGATCGGGAGTGCCTTGACCCACATAATCATCAAACACCGTTTGGTCGAACACCGTTTCGTTGAATCCCGAGTTGGGATTGCCGCCAGCTTGAAGATTATAAAGACCTGGAGCTGGACCAGGATCGCGACTCAAAAAGCCAACGCTGCCGCTGTTACGAGGAAACAATGCATAGCGCAGAGTCGAATTGTTTTGGTTCGTGATTGCCCCAGCACCACCAAACGGCGGGCTAGTTTTGCTATCGCCGATTCCGATCCCAGCGAATTCGCGGCCCGTGCCAGTTTCTCCGAGGGTGTCATCCCCATCGCCCGGATTCACCCGCCATTCGACTACGAATCCCCCTCCAGCGATCACATCCGCGTCCTCGGCCAAATTATAATCGAGCACTACACGACTGTTCGAGAATTGCCCCGTCGAACCATTCACGGTTCCCGCCTCGTCGAGAAGATAAGATCCTGCCTTGTTTCCCGAGTCGCCGTTGACGGCACCATTGTCGACCGCTCCCCAGCCAGCCGTCTCCGTACGACTGAAGGTATCGGTGATGATCGCAGCACGAGTGTCACCCACCATCAGGCAGGAGAGGACAAAGCCCAGGAGAAGTGCACGGTTAGTTTTCATTAGTCAGACCCTCCAAGAAAGTTGCAAAAAAGAAAAAGAAGTGAAACAGAGTTGGCCATCCAAGTACGGCAGCGTTAAGGAACGTCTAGGCTCGACCTCTCCACAAGAACCCAAGTCCAGCCACCGAGATCAAAAGCAAGCTAGACGGCTCAGGAACGGTGACACCCCCGATCAACGCTGGTGGATTCCAAGCACCCAGCAGGATACCCAAGTCCAAGCCATCCACGGGGTCGGTCCCGTTGAGTTCACCACCGCTGGGAGCGGCAGTTTGATCGAAGTTTCCGAGCAAGATGCCGAGATCCAAACCATCGACAAACCCATCGCCGTTGAGGTCTGCGGGGTCCGCGTTCGTTGAGCTGA
This sequence comes from Bythopirellula sp., assembly GCA_965230685.1. GTDB lineage: Bacteria > Planctomycetota > Planctomycetia > Pirellulales > Lacipirellulaceae > Bythopirellula. The sequence continues at coordinate 2,992,619 of CBDDLO010000002.1, read as the reverse complement.
GCACTTCGAGCTTCAAGTTGTCGAAGTAGTGCCCGCTGGTGATGTTGGGCGGCTCGCTTTCATCGACTGTGAAGCCGCCGTTGCCTACAAACGCGATGTAGGCATCTTTCTCTCCGGGTGTCGGATCCGGATTGCCCAGTCCCGTTTCAGGATTGTTGTCGCCCCAAGAAAAGGCATCCTCTAACACTCCAGGCGTAGAGATGTCGAAATCCATTCTTTGAAGCTCCCCCCCTTGTGGTCCGATGTAGAGTTCCACGGTGTGCGCTGCATCGGCATCGAAAATTTCAGCCGTGCCGGCAGCTTTGCGGACATCTAAGCGCATGGTGTACCAAGAATCGTCCACAAATTCTGGCGTGGGATCCTCGCCAGGGGAGCCATCATCGGAGTTGAAGAGAGTTACATAGTTATCAAAAGCGTTCTGGTCGAAAATGTCTTCGGCGATGTTTGGGTCAGGTTTTCCGTCTCCGAAGAGGACGTTGTCTAAGCGCGTTAGGACAGAACCACTGTTGCGCGGGGCGGCCCCCACTCGAACATCACTATTGTTGAGATTAAAAGTAGCAGCTTGTCCACCAATCACCTGGGTATTATTGCTGTCGGTCAGCAGCAGTCCCAGCCAATCACGTCCCTGGAATCCGCCGCCACCAATGTTCGAGGGTTGCAAATCCACCGTCACGCGAAACCCACCGGCTGCGAGAATCTGCGCGTCAGTCCCCAAGTTGTAGTCGAGAATTGTGCGTCCGATGGGGATAAATCCGAACTCGCCCGTGGTTTGTTCTTGGCTTGTGCCGTCATCGCCGGTGGTAAGGTAGGGAGTTGGCAAAGCAGTCCCGCCACCTGCGTTGTTGTCGAACGAACCCCAGTCAGAATCGCCCACGACTGGCGGAGGCCCGGGATCGCCAAACATACCCGTCGTGCGATTGAAGCTGTCTGAAAGGATGACCTGAGCGTTGACGTGTTGCGCAAGCGGCATCGCTATCGCTGCTATTACAAGCAGTCCTAGGAATCGAATCGTCTTCATGGGTTTCTCCCTCTGAAAAAAACTGGTGAATCTAGAATCTCGCGTAGGTTCGAGGCTTCGAATTCATTCTCGCTCGGCAGATTGCAAGTCGTATTCGAAATGGTTCGTACCGCCAGGGGTCACTTCCATGCGCAGCTCGGTGCGTGTGTTGTAGTTGGGAGGTAGCGATTGCCTGAGCTCCGGCACTTTCACGCCCGGATTTGATTCGGGTGAGATCATGCGACCCGTCTTTCGAAACGACTGGATGGCGACGGCATATTCGCCAGGAAGTGGGCCCTTCTGTTTGCTGATTTGAAACTCGCCATTCTCGACAATTCCTCCAGTTCGTGGTCCCCGAGCAAGCGGTCGCAACGAAATCCGTGCCTCCGGTAAGGGAGACCCGTCGACCGTCACGGTGCCAGTCACCCGCTGCCTTCCGGTCGGGTCGCCACAACCTACGGCCATCAAACTGAGGGCCACCGTACAGGACCACTGCAGCACCGAGACTTTAGCGCGACTGCTTCTCAAAACATTTTCTGTCATCGCACCTCGAGCCTGAGTGATCCGTCGATTCTTAAAACATCCCCTCATGGACTTGGCTTGCATTGTGTCGATAAAACTTTTGCATTGCAGTTCAATTGTTAAACGAAATAACCCGATCGTCAGCAATCATCGCCAGCAGTCCCCACGCAACGGAGTCCGTTGCATCGGCAAAGAATCGCACCGAACCATCGCACATTACTGCATTCACACCGCCCGGATGTTGGCTGCGCGACCCCATCGAATGACTACTCTCGGGAGCCAAAAACTTCGTACAAGGCAATCCCAGCTCAGGTTGATCAGTGCAGGCTCCGAAATCAGTTTCGCCGCTGTTCGGGGCTAGGTAAGTGGAGACTAGATTGCTGCTAGCCGCTTCGTTCCAGATGCGTCCGCGGCGATCCAGCAAAGGTCCGGGACCCGAAGGAGCTTGCAAGATTTCCATCATGAGTAGGGTGTTTGAAGTGCCATCCGTAATTTCTGCGAAACGGGCGCCGTAGCTAAGCCAGAAGGGTGCCTTGCGGCCGTCTTCTCTGCCAGCGGAATCAAGCAGTTGACCATAGAGTTCTTCGTTCTCCTGGTCATGGTAGAAGAACGAGCCCCAGTTGGGTCCATAGTTGCCCTTGAAGTCACGGATGCTGGCCCCAGTGGCTCCCTCCATTTGGAGCGTTTCAGCGCTTGGGCATTGGTAGCCCGACAGGGGAGTCTCTAGTACTTGGCTAATCACGGCAGCGTTTTGCTGCCACCAGGCGGTCTTCTGATCATAACTTTCGAAGCGTGCTTGCTCTTCGAGAAAAGGAAGCAGGTTTAGCACATGAGGAGTGCGTGGCGGGCGCTGACCAGACTTGACCTGCGAAGCAGGCCATAAGTTGCCCGTCGCGGGATCATAGCCCAGGTTCCCGGGGGGAAGTTCGCCCTTAGCAGAATGGTAGTTCTGATGGGCCAGACCGAGTTGCTTCATATTGTTGAGACACTGGGCTCGACGCGCGGCTTCGCGAGCAGACTGCACCGCGGGCAGAAGCAACGACACGAGCACACCGATAATGGCAATCACGACCAGCAGCTCCACTAGTGTAAAACCACCAATTACAATCGGCGAAGTTCCACGCCAATCGGCAATACCAATACGCTGCGGCGGACGCTCTCGGTTGTTCACGCCATTATCCTGTCTCTGTCAGACGAATTGACTGATTTTCAAGCGAAAATGAGATTTCAGAAAAGCTGGGGCACTCGTACAAATCCCCAAAAAAAGCGTTCCTTATCGATATTACTACCGCCGACGGCCCGATCTTACAGAAGAAATACGCATCTCTCGGACAATCCTGAAAAAAATCGATTTTGGATCGCAGAGGATCCAATGAGCCCTCGCCGGAGACGATCCTGTTGACGAAAAAGGCCTTTACGACGAGGGCATGGCTTCGTTTGCCATGCAATAGAAGAATCAGGCAACTGGAGGGGGCAACACCAAGCAGTTCCAAATTTTCCTGTAAGATAATCGCAAGGTGGGTAGTATTATGGCATGCGAACCAATGGCAGCGATTGCGAAGCCCAGCAGCAAAGTAGTCCGCAAGCTCTGCGTTTCAGTTGATGACGAGAACCGGCGATGGATGCAAGTGCCAGCAACCAAGACGGAGGCCATGAAAGCTATGTATTGAGAATTCTCGATTGTCAGGGGCAGCTCTACGCTTACATCCTTTCACTAGTGCTTAATCGCGACCGAGCCCGCGATTTGCTACAACAGACCAACGTTGTGCTGCTGGAGAAGGAAAGCGACTTCGAGCCGGGTTCCAACTTCGGCGCATGGGCATGTAAAGTGGCCTATTACGAAGTTCTCACCTACAGGCGACGATTCAGCCGGGACCGACATCTGTTCAACGATCAATTGCTGGCACTGATCGCGGAAGATGCCGAAACGCTCACGGCAGAGAGTGAGCAACGTCTGGACGCTCTGCGGAAGTGCTTAAGCGAGCTCAGCGATGCCCAAAGAGAACTAGTTCAGGCACGGTACAGCAGCGGCGGGTCTGTGCAGAAAATAGCAGAAGAGAATCAAAGAAAACCAGGAACCGTTTCGGTGGAGCTTCATCGTATTCGAAATGCTCTGGCTAATTGTATCAATAGACGGTTAGAAAGCAGCTCTCAGGCATGAACCTTCAGGATGAAAAACTACGAGAACTGAGAAGAATTTTCTCAGCAGTTCGAGACGAAGGCCTGGAAGAGTCGCAGCAAGAGCGACTCGAGCAGTTGCTGGCAGAGGAACCCCATCTGCGTCAGCAATATCTCCAGCTGGTCGTTACCGAATCCCAGCTGGAACAGTTGCATTCGAGACCATTGCTAAGTGAAGAAGACTTGCCAGATCGCGATGTGGGGAATGAACTCCTACCGTCATCGAAGCAATCCGAGGAGGAGCCCTCGGTCGCCTCCTCCAGGGCAACGTTGCGGAAAGACATCAAGGTAGTCGAAGTCCCCGAGAATTTACTAAAGCCCGAATCTTGGTCTCAGAAGCTTCTCGCTCTTTCACCAGGCCGTTTAGCTTTAGCCACTGCTGCCTTATTTCTTGTGGCAGCTGTTTTTGGATTGTCTCTACTCGGCCATCGTGGATCAGCCACAATCGTCGCGGTGGATATGGGCGGTCAAGAGAAATGCGACTACGAAGTCGGTGACACGCTTGGTACAAATTGGATGCAAATCGAGTCGGGCGTGGTGCGGCTCTCCTTTCAAAGCTCCGCGCTGGTTGCCGTCCATGGGCCCGCCAAATTCCGCGCCCTGGGCAGCAATCGAGCAGAACTCGCCTGGGGCGGCATCTCTGTCCACGTGCCCGACGCAGCTGTTGGCTTTCGTGTCACTATCGATCAGATTGAGGTCGAAGACTTGGGGACAGGGTTCAGCGTGAGCAAGTCCTTAGACGGAGACCTGTCGCTACACGTGACCGAAGGAAGTGTGCGTCTCTCAGACCAGGTGCAAGGAAATCAACTCACGGCACTGGCAGGTCAGGTACTCGTGGCAAAGCCCCGACCAGACGGTTCGTCTTCCTTTCGGCTGATTGATTCGGCAGAAAAGACGCCGAAAGTCACTGGTCAACTGATTTTTTCCGAAGAGCACCCGCGCTCGCTGGGCTATGATGCGTTTGAACTGGACAATCGAGCTTTTTTGTTTCTCGAGAGCATTCAACGCACGCTTCCGTTCGACATGCCGGTCAACTTCAGCTCCACGGGAACGTACCATACGTTTGACGAAACCGCCCAAGTGGTTTCACAGGGTACTGTGGTCGATTGCTACCTCGTTCACTGCGCACCGCGCTCAAACTCGCACAGAGCAAGTGGCGAAGCGACTTTTGCAGGCGAGATTCTTGGAGTAATTGCCAATCATGATCGACTCAACGCGACGAATGATATCCTCGGCGCGAACTGGACATTGCAGTGCAACTATGTCCATCGAGGTCTGGAGTCTGCGCCAGCAAACTCTGCTGATGTGGTGTCGATTTCTGAAGATCGGCACACTATATCATTCACTCTGAGAAATGTTGCCATCGATCAACTCCGTGTATTAGTGAAAGCGAACTAGATGAGAACTCGTGCGACGCATTGGGGGAAATCGCTAGAGGCAGCGGGAGTTGGCCCTCTCCTCCGAGTTCTGCTGGCTGGCTGCGTGACCCTTTTGGCTTGCGGAGCTGCGATTGCAAACAACACGCCGCCGAACATTTTGATCCTCTTAGCCGACGATCTGGGGTACTCCGATTTGGGTTGCTACGGCAGCGAAATTAAGACTCCTCATCTCGATGCACTCGCTGAAGAAGGACTCCGTTATTCGCAATTCTACAACACTGCCCGATGTTGGCCGACTCGGGCAGCCTTGTTGACGGGCTACTACCCTCAACAGATCAACCGTGATGCCTTGCCGACCTCTACTCACCGTGGCCACGGGCAACGTCCGGCCTGGGCTCCCCTGCTGCCAGCATTGCTCGAACCGAAGGGATATCGTTCCTATCATTCCGGCAAATGGCACATTGATGGAACGCCATTAGAAGCAGGTTTTGACAAATCCTATCGCTTGAGCGATCACAATCGCTACTTCACCGCACAACAGCACTTTAGGAACGGAGTCCCTGTTCCGCGCCAGACCTCGACAAGCGGCTATTATGCCACGACTGCCATAGCAGATTTCGCTATCGAATGCTTGCAACACCATGCCGAGGAATATGCGGACCAACCCTTCTTTCAGCAGGTCACATTTACAGCTCCCCACTTTCCACTGCAGGCTCCAGGCAAAGATATCGCTCGCTACAGTGGCCACTACGACGTTGGTTGGGACAATATTCGAGCCGAGCGCTGGCGAAGAATGCGAAAGCTCCAAAGCCTTCCGGGCTCGCTCTCTGAACTGGAGCCAGAGATCGGCCCCCCCTACGCTTTCCCCGAGGCCATCCAGCAACTTGGGCCCGGCGAGATCGCCTCGGAGCAAAAGTGGACGGATCTCACGCCTGTGCAGCAGCGATTTCAGGCAGCGAAAATGGAAATCCACGCAGCGATGATCACACGCATGGATCATGAAATAGGTCGGATCCTCGAGCAACTTCGACTACAGGGGGTGTATGAGAACACGGTGATCTTGTTCCTCTCAGACAACGGCGCGAGCGCCGAAATCATGGTCCGCGGCGACGGCCACGATCCCGACGCCCAACCAGGGGCAGCGGAAACCTACCTCTGCTTGGGACCCGGTTGGTCGAGTGCCGCCAACACGCCACTACGTCGACACAAGACTTGGGTCCACGAGGGGGGAATCTCGACCCCCTTGATAGTGCATTGGCCAGCAAGAATCACTGAAGTGGGACAATGGCGCCATACGGCTGGTCACGTGATAGATGTTGTACCTACTCTGTTGGACTTGGCTAGCGCCGAAAATGCGATCGACACCAGCCAGCAAGAGCCCCCTGCGAAGCCCGGAAAAAGTCTCGCAGCAACTTTCGACGCCGACCAAGAAATCGAGCGGGAAGCGATCTGGTGGCTGCACGAAGGAAACCGCGCCCTCCGTGCTGGAGACTGGAAGCTCGTGGCCGCCGAGGGCGAAGCCTGGGAGCTCTACAATTTGGCCGAAGATCGAGCCGAAACCAACAACCTTGCGGACACTTCCCCAGCCAAGGTCGGACAACTTGCCAAACTCTGGCAGGACTACACCTCGAAATTCGAGCAACTCGTAGCACGCCCAGATTGATTGGCGCGAGCGCCCGACACCTATAACTATAGGAGAGAGTTTAGTATCGAGTCTGTCTCTGCATCCCAGTTTCTGTCAGATTTCAACGCTGCCTTCGCCTCGGTTCGGCACGGAGGACTGACTCACTCCTCCCGCTTCGAAGCGACTCACTACGGCACATCCACAAGAATCGCTCCATACATTAACAGCTGTGCGTGCCATGTCGAGCACGCGGTCCACAGCGATAATCAAGCCCTGGCTCTCAGTGGGCAATCCCACCGCCTGCAAGATGATCACCATCATCACCAACCCCGCATGGGGTATGCCCGCCGCTCCGATGCTGGCAAGCAAGGCGGTAAACGCCACTACCACCTGCTGCGACAGAGGCAAATCGATACCGCTGAACTGTGCGATGAATAGCACGGCCACGACTTCGTACAGTGCAGTGCCGTCCATGTTGATTGTCGCCCCCAACGGTAACACAAACGAGCCAACCCGATTACTCACCTTCGCCCGCTCGTTGACGCAAGTCAGCGTAAGCGGCAACGTGCCATTGCTCGAAGCCGAACTAAACGCCGTGAGCAGCGCCGGGCTCATCGCTTGGGCATATTCCAAGGGGTTGCGTCTAGCAATAAAGTGCAAGATCGCCGGCAGTACGACTACCGCATGGACGGCCAGCGCGCTGGCCACAGCGAGCATGTACCAACCCAAGGTGCCAAATACGCCCTCTCCTTGCGAAGCGGTGGCCGAGAGCATGAGGAAGAACACGCCGATCGGGGCGAGGCGGATGATCAGCATCGTAAGCTTCATCATGACTTGAAACGCTGCGTCGACGAGATCGCTAATGCGCTCGGCGGTCGTGCCTCCGACAAGAATCGTGCAAACACCGAAAGCCAAAGTGAAGGCAATAATCGACAGGAAGTTTCCCGTCGCAACTGCTTCGAACGGGTTGGTGGGGATCAGGTTCTCGAGTTGTTCGAACAGCACTACGCCCAATCCCTTGGCCGCTTGGTGCGCGCCTCCATCACCCGCCACGACGACGGGGTCGGCTCCCGTTTCGCCGGGTCGAATAAGATTCACCATCAGCAATCCGGTGAAAATTGCCAACATGCTTGTTGCCAGGTAGTACAGCAGCGTGCGGCCAAACATTTTGCCGAGCCGCTCAGCCTGGCCAAGTCCTGTCACGCCGGACAGTAACGAGGTGATGATCAACGGGATCGACACCATCTTGAGCATGCGCAGGAACAGGTCGCCGAGCGTCTTCGCCCAGTCACCGACCTTGCGCGCCAGCGAACGACCATGCATTTGAAATAGTGCATAAGGTGCTGGGTGCTGGGATTTAAGTTGGTCGAGTGTGTCAACAACGGTGCGCGAGACCTCGCCCTCCACCTCAGGCCACGGCTCGCCCATCTCAGCCAGCCGGCGCTTCACAAGTTGCCGTTCCCCCACAACGAAGCGCTGCGTCTGTGCCGCGTCACTCTCGAGCTGAATGAGAATCCGCTCCGGCGCGTCCAGCGACCAAATTTCGCCCGCGCTGACCTCAACCCCCTGCGACATGCCCAGCAGCTGGATCGTTCCCTGAGCATGCTCAGTGGTCTGCCCAGCCCGCTGCGTTCCGGCCATCGCATTGAGTGCCACGCCCAGCGCCGCCCCCAGCAGCATGGCAATGAGGATCTGCCAGTGCAAAGCAATTCGCGGCATCATTGCCTCAGTTTGTTTTGCAGCGGTGTGGGATCTATGGTCGGATCATCCAATCTCGGAATCGGTGCGTTAGGATCGGCCTGGGGCGTTTCGATCAGCGGCACTTCAGTTTCTTCTTCAACGTTCTGCCGTTCTCGCCACGGTTGCCCCTCGCGGTAGCTGTCGAGCTCTTTCACCAACTGCTCAGCGTGTTCGGGATCGTTGAGATCGACCGCCTGTTGCGACCATTTGATTGCGGTCTCGAAGTTTCCCTCTTCGGCGAAAGCGGCGGCTAAGGTGCTGAGAATATGCGGAGTCTTGTAATCCGTATTCTCACAAGCCTTGGTGGCCAACTCCACGGCACGCTTGCCGTCGCGGAGACCCGCCTCGGGCGAGGTAGCCAGCACCCAGGCCAAATTGTTGAGGATCGTGGTATCGTTAGGTTGAATTTTGAGGGCACGCTGAAAGTCGGCAATTGCCTCGGCATGTTTGCCGACGTTGAGAAAAGAGTCGCCCCGCGCTTGCAGTGCCAAAAAGTTGTTGCTCTCCTGATCCAACACATCGCTGTAGGCGGTGATCGCCTTGCTCGGCTGCTTGTCGACCAAATAGTAGAGCGCAAGCTGCATTTTCAACTCAGTCTGCCCCGGCATCGCAACCGAAACGCGTTCCATTTCTTCAATCGCTTCATCGAGGCGGTCCATTTTGGCTAGTATTTCGGCTCGGAGGCGATGGGCAGCGACAATCGGCTGTTTTTCAATCACCACGTCGATATCGGAGAGTGCTTCTTCCAGTTGATTGTTGGCCAGGTAAGCATCGGCCCGGTGCAGTAGCGTGAGCAAGACCCCCGGTTGGAGCTTGAGTACCTCGTTGAATTGTTGGAGGGCTTCCTCGTACTTATCCTGCTTGCGAAAGATCTCGCCGCGGTTTTGAAAAGGGCCGGGTGCCTGGGGAGCAAGCTCCGTCGCTTTGTCGAAGCTTGCGAGCGCCTCTTCGATACGGTTTTGTTGTCGATAGATTTCGCCTTGCAAGATAACCGCGTTGCCATTTTCGGGATTGAGTTCAATGACTTCGGCGATGGTAGCGAGCGCGTCGTCGAGCTTGTTCGCTTGACGCAAGAAAATGGCTTTGGCCAATCGGTAACTGGTGTTCTCGGGGTCCAACTCGATGGCTTGCTGCATATCCGCGAGAGCCTTGCCTTCGTCCTTCATCATGCGAGCACGCAGCACCAAGGCCTCGGCCCGCTGCTGCTTGGGCAAGTCTTCAAACTTCAAAAATTTGCTGATCGCACGGCGCGCCTCGCGCGGGTCGCCGCCGGGCAGCGCTTGCAGTTTCCCCAGCATGAGATAGGCACTCGAAGGCGGATCGTCATAGGCGATCACATCGCGAAGATCGGAAGTCACCAACAAACGAATCTTCCGCACTCGTTCGTCCATGATCGAGCGTGTATTGATTACCTGCATGAGCGCCGTGGCACGTTCCATCAGCGCGTCCGCCAGCAATCCTTCGGCGAAGTCGTTGTCTTCGACTTCCAATCCCTTATCGATAGCGGTTTCGACGAGCTCAATCACCTTGTTGAGATCACGTAGCCCATTGCTCGTGACCTTCAACCTCAGTGCTTCATCAAGGTCCGCCATTCCCTCGCTTTGCTCGATGGGGGCGTCCTTGGGGGCAGGAATTTCTGCTGTGTCCTGCTGGGGCGATTCCTGGGTGGCCGAATCTTGAGCGGTCAGACTACGGGTGCTCGCGGTCGTCGCCACGAACATACCGATCAGAATCCAGCGAATACGCCTCTGTCGTCCGTCCCTCATTTTCAAGTTCCTCGCGGCTGTGGTTTTCTTGTCCGCACTACCGAATTGTGGGGTTGGCAGTGCCATGCCAACCATTATTGCGGTTCTCACGGAGTATGGCCACGTGAGAATCGTTAACTTTTCGAGGTAGCCGTTGTTTCTCTGATGCGGAGTCCGTTAGAATGCGGGGCTCGAAACCCGAACGCAAGGTTGCCCAGGGCGGCTTGCGCTGAGCACGACAAGGAATGCATCATGGAAGCTGGAATTGTGGGACTACCCAACGTGGGGAAGTCGACACTTTTCAATGCGCTGACCGCCGCCGGCATCGCGAGCGAAAACTACCCGTTCTGCACGATCGAGCCCAACGTCGGGGCTGTGCCTGTGCCTGACCCAAGGCTCGAGCGGATTCACGCGCACATTCCCACGGAGAAAGTCATTCCCGCCGTGTTGCAACTGGTCGATATTGCCGGCATTGTGCGCGGGGCCTCGGAGGGCGAGGGCCTCGGCAACAAATTCCTTTCGCACATCCGCAACGTCGATGCGATCTTGCACGTGGTGCGTTGCTTCGAAGATGCGGACGTGATTCATGTCGATGGCCAGGTCGATCCCATTCGCGACGTCGAAACCATCGACACCGAACTGATGCTCGCCGACCTGCAATCGGTCGAGTCCCAGACCGACAAGGCCAAGCGCACCGCTCGCACCGGTGACAAGGACGCCAAAGCAAAACTCGTCGTTCTGGAGGAATGTCAACGCTTGCTCGCCGAGGGGAAACCCGTTCGCAGTTTGAAATACGAAGACCCAGGCAACCTCAAGCTACTTGCAGAGTTGCAACTGCTTACCGCCAAGCAAGTACTGTACGTGGCCAATGTCGAGGAAGACGACCTGCAAGGGGAAAACACGCACGTAAAAGCCCTTCGCAGCCGCGCGGCCGACGAAGGCGGAGCCGTGGTTCCCGTTTGCGCAAGGCTCGAAGCAGAACTGGCCGAACTCGAAGACGACGAACGCCGCGAAATGCTTGAGAGCCTGGGATTGTCAGAACCGGCGCTGGCCACATTGGCACGTTCCGCTTTCCAACTGCTTGGCCTGCAGAGCTACTTCACCGCAGGCGAGAAAGAAATCCGCGCGTGGACGATCCCCGTCGGTGCGACTGCTCCCCAAGCCGCTGGGGTGATTCACACCGACTTCGAGCGAGGCTTCATCCGCTGCGAGACCTACTCCGTCGACGACCTTGAGGAGTATGGCAGTGAAAAAGCCATCCGCGACGCCGGCAAGATGCGCGTCGAAGGCAAAGAGTACGTCGTGCAGGATAGCGATGTTTGTCATTTCTTGTTCAACGTGTGATTGCACTAATCAACAGGAGCACACAGAGGAAACGGAATGAGAGACAAACAAACTCCGTTCACTCTGTTGCCTCCTGTTCCATTCATGAAAGTACTCAAATGCTTTGGCTTTGTCGTTTCTCCTTGTGCTGTTTCTGCTTGCTTGCAATGTTTGCAACTGAAGTCTTCGCCCAAGACCTTCCCATGCTCATTCCTGAGCGTTTACAACCGGGCGACACGATTATGTTCGTCGCGCCGGCGGGAGATTTGGATCGCGATCGGATGGCGATGGCCGAGAAGCGGTTGAAGAAGCGCGGCTATCGCGTGAAATACCGCGACGACTTGTTCGCCAAAGACGGCTATTTAGCGGGGAGCGACGAGCGACGTGCCGAGGAACTGATGCAGGCATTTCGCGACCCAGAGGTCGGCGCGATTTTCCCCGGCACCGGCGGCTATGGTACGATGCGGATGTTGGACCAACTCGATTACAAAGTCATTCGCGAGAATCCGAAGCTATTCATCGGTTTCAGCGATATCACGGCCCTCCATGCGGCGATCAACCGCCACGCAGGGCTGGTCACCTGGCACAGCCCCAATCCGCAATACGGACTTGGCGGCCCTTCTAAACCCAAGCAGGGCGAACGCAACTACTTCACGCCCTTCACAGAAAAATACTTTTTTGCAGCAGTGGAATCACGAGATGCAGACCAGCCACGACCGCTGCGCTACACCATCGAAACGCCCGAGGGAGTGCCGCAACCCGTTGCACTCGGAACTGGCGTGGCACGCGGCCGGCTCACCGGCGGCAACCTTTCGCTCGTGGCGGCACTGGAGGGAACACCCTATGCGCTCGACACGAAAGACGCGATCTTGCTCCTGGAGGACACGCGTGAAGCGCCCTACCGAGTCGACCGAATGCTCCGTCAACTCAAGCTTGCGGGTAAGCTCGACCAACTGCACGGCGCCGTTCTTGGTCAATTCACTAAAAGCTCCGACCGCGAAGACAACGACGAAACCGACCCTCGTTACCTCGTCAACGGCGTCCTCCGCCAGTACTTCGAGCCGTTGGGCATCCCCGTGCTAATGAACTACCCGGTGGGTCACCACAAAATGAACGCGACATTGCCCTTGGGCGGTGAGGTGGAAATTGATGCAGACGCGGGCGTGTTGCGGGTGCTACCACTGGCAGATGAGTCGCAAGGCAATCTGTGAGTACTTATTGGTAACGTGGAGGACAATCTCGTGTTACAATTCAACCATATCTATCTGTACAATCATTAGGTGCAATGAACCATGGCTGAATCTACAATTCGATTGCATATCGAACCATGAGATGAAGGTCAATTTGTCGCAACGAGTCCAGACGTTCCTGGATTAGTCGCCCAAGGTCGAACTATCGTTGAAACAACTGAGATTGCCCGAGATGTGTCACGAAAGATTGCAGAGTCCTGCCTATCGCATGGGGATCCATTGCCTCCGGCATTAGCAGATTCTGGGACGGCGGTGCCGCTTGACCTTACCATTCCACACGGACTTACGGTCCAATAGGCCAATCCAATGGGAAACCGTAGAAGCTTGGCTTTTACCCTCGTTGAGCTGTTGGTCGTGATCGCTATTATCGGGGTTCTCGTTGCGTTGTTGTTGCCTGCGGTACAAGCAGCACGCGAGTCGGCACGACGCATGCAATGTCTCAACAACCTGAAGAATGTCGGCTTAGCGGTCCTCAATTATGAGATTGCTACCGGTCACCTGCCACCTGGTCGATACGGCTGCGACGGAACCGCGAACTGCATGCCGAACTCCTGGAGCCGCGGCGCGAGTGGTTTTTTAACTCTACTCCCGTATCTCGAACAGCAGGCGTTGTTCGACTCGATTGATTTTGACGATGGACCTTGGAAGACTCCTGCGAACGCTCCCGAACGAGATACGGAGACTCCCCACTTGGCGAATCAAGTTGTTATTGGCACGCCGTTGCCGCTGATGAATTGTCCGAGCGACAGCAAAGAGCAATTCGTCGAGTTCAAGTCGATCGTAGAAGCGACGAGTAGCTACGCTTTCTGCTCTGGCTCTCATGGTCCTTCGGGAGGTATCTCCGCCGTCGTGAAGTACCAGAATAATGGCGTCTTCATGTACTTGTCCGACACCGAACGCTTCGGCTTCGATTTGCGCGAACTCACCGATGGCACTAGCCAAACGATTTTTGTCGGCGAAACGCGCGACGGGCACCTCGGACCGACACGCAACCGTTGGACGGCGGCCGGGCGTCATGTCGACGGGTTGCGAACGACCGACAACCCCATGAATACCGAGGCTGGCACGGGGTGGGCTGAAGAAGTGCGTTACGGGTATAGCACCACTGGGTCTTTTGCTAGTCGCCATCCGGGAGGGACTCAGTTCGTTTTTGGTGACGGGCATGCCCAACTTCTCAACGAAAATATTTCGCTCCAATTATACCAAGCATTGTCGACGCGGGCTGACGAAGACAACTTGGAAAACGAATGAGAAATTTAGCATGCTCGGTGCACCTGCCAACACAGTAAGGAATCGCAACACAAGGTCGTATTTGCTGTTATGCGTAGCTTTGATTCCCTCCATGGGATGCAGTGACGGTCGTCCCCTACGCGTCCCCGTTTCGGGTCGTGTCTTGATCGATGGCGAGCCTGTTGCTCACGGCAATATTCGAGTATTTCCTGAGAACGATCGAGCCGCGTCCGGGGAATTGGATGCCGAGGGTCGGTTCGAACTCACCACCTACGAGAAAGCTGACGGCTGCGTTCTCGGAACTCACACCGTGACTGTGAACGCACTCGAGCCGATAAACGCTAACGAGCAGCGTTGGCACGCCCCCAAAAAGTATCGCAATATCGCCACCTCTGGAGTAACTCTGGAGGTCACTGAAGCAACCGATTCCGTGGAGATCCACCTCGAGTGGAACGGCGGAAAGCCCTTTATCGAGCGCAGTCGCGGTGACGCAGGCGACTAGCGGTACTTTACCCTCCACATGAGTAGGCTAGGGCGATGCGAGTTCGGAGAAAGCTTCTCGAGAAAGAAGCATTGGCCACTTGCAATGTGGGGCAAGCCTGCGACAGTGGAGACTGTACTGGTTCGTAGCCGCGACATAGTTGGCGGTAAGCGACTTGATTTGAAGCACCTAGTAGTTGGTCATAGCAACGTCATGGGACAACAACTGCGAATTGATGGTGGCCGTCGACGAGATGGTTTCACTCTTGTTGAACTCTTGGTAGTGATCGCGATCATTGGTGTGTTGGTAGCACTCCTTTTGCCCGCGGTACAGTCTGCCCGTGAAGCCGCACGCCGAAATCAATGCCTCAACAACATGAAACAACTCGGCATCGCTTTGCAGAATTATCACGACACGTTCCAGGCCTTTCCCGAAGGGTCTATCGGCAGAAACCCGAACTCAGCAAGCTGCAACTATAGCGGTTTCCGAGGCACTCCCCCGACTCGGACGCCGTTTTTCATCAAGCTGTTTCCTTTCCTGGAACAAGCAGCAGCCTATTCGCAATATGACTTTTCGCCGGAAGGGAAGCCTCCTCACTTTTTCGTGGAATACACGCGCAATCCCGACTCGCCCTTTAACCTCTCCTGGCCGACGCTCACCTGTCCCAGCGACGAACCGCAAGTTTGCTACGGATGCGACGGAGCCCAAGCACTGGACTTCAAAGGCAATTACGGATTGAACTGGGGAGCGGGGACGTTCGGTTGTCAGTATTACGATGGCGATTGCAGTAGCGTGGTTAGCAGCGGCGAATTCGACTGTCAGTTCCACTTTGCACCCTACCATCTCGAATATGGCGCGCGACTGGCCGAGATTACCGACGGAACCAGCAACACCATGGGAATGATGGAGATGCTACAGGCGCCGTCCCCGCAGGGGGAATTTCCTGTTGATCGCCGAGGCAGAATTTGGAACGATGATTCGGGCTGTTACCAGGTCATGACCAAGAATACGCCCAACAGCTCAGTACCCGACGCGGGCAGATGCAATCCCAAGAATGCGGTCTTTGGCATGCCTTGTCGAGACTCACCTACAGGCAGGGGGCATCACCTCGCTTCCCGCAGCCATCACCCGGGCGGAGTCCAGGTCATGATGTGCGATGCCTCGGCACATTTTGTTGGCGACGACATCGATCTCGACGCCTGGCAGGCGATGAGCTCGCATCAAGGGGAAGAAATTTTTGCATTTCCCTTCTGATCGATATGGAAATGGCAAAGCTCGTTTCGACAAGAATGTTTGGCCGCAATCTAACAGTTGATTTGACCAGAGAAGACGAAATCGGCGAGTCGTATCGGAGTGCCAATGCCCTTCTTTACCCCAACAACTCCTCAACAACCTCGCCACCATCCACCAACTTGATCGGCCGGCCAATGAGGCTGACGTTCTCAGTGTCGGGGTCAATCTGGAGCGTGTGATAGATCGTGCGGAACAGGTCGTTGACCGTTACAGGGCGTTCGGTGACTTCAGTCCCCGCGGCGTTCGTGCGGCCAATGACTTGGCCACCGCGCACTCCGCCGCCGGCGACGACGGCGTTGAATGCTTTTGGATAGTGATCTCGCCCAGCTCGAGGATTCACTCGCGGTGTACGGCCAAATTCCCCCATCCAGACGACCAGCGTCTTGTCCAGCATTCCACGGTCTTTTAA
Organism: Bythopirellula sp.; assembly: GCA_965230685.1. GTDB lineage: Bacteria > Planctomycetota > Planctomycetia > Pirellulales > Lacipirellulaceae > Bythopirellula. Next base: position 2,976,448 of record CBDDLO010000002.1, on the reverse strand, counting down.
GTCCTTCACGAGCCTAGCCATCGGCCCATCGACCTGGCCTGAGAGTTCCGCAGTGCGAGTGAACACGTCTTGGTGAGTATCCCAACCGTTCAGCACCACTTCGACGAAAGTGACTCCATGCTCCACCAACCGCCGGGCCATCTGACAACCCGAAGCAAAGTTACCTGCGCCGTACGCCTCGCGCAACTTGGCAGGTTCTTGGCTGAGGTCGAAGGCTTTCATGCTCGGGCTGAGGATCATTTCCGAGGCGCTCTTCGTAAGTTGTCGATGCTCGGCAACAGCTTGCGCGCCTACACTCGCGGCGAAACTCGACTGCAGCGAATCAAGCAATCCGAGTCTGCGGTGGTAACGCTCGAGGTCGGTTTTGGGCTTCGTGTTTTGCGGCATGCGATCGGCATTGTTCAGCACTAGCGGGTCGTATTCCACACCAAGAAAACCGCCTCCGCCCGAGTTCGGCAACCGGCCACCGATGCGGACGTAGCTCGGCAACTGGTTGGCGGCGTCGCCGATTTGGTGGGCAACGTTGGAGCCCAACGTGGGAAATTTCACGCCTCCCATCGGCAAGTAGCCGTGGTGCAGCAGGTAGGTCGCCCGTTGATGGTTGCCTTCCTTGCTCGTCATGGAGCGCAGGATCGCGAGTTCGTCCATAACCTTCGCGCATTGAGGCAGATGCTCGGCGATTTGGATGCCGGCGACGTTGGTCGAAATCGCCTTGGTCTCGCCGCCATTGGTGTGATCGGGCTTCGGGCTGAATGTCTCGAACTGCGATGGCCCGCCTTGCATCCAGAGCAAGATGCATGCCATACCACGGTCGCGCATCTCATCGGCCGAAGCGCTAATCACATCGGTCCAATTGCACGCCCCTGCCGCAAGCCCCGCCGCACTGAGCTGACGCAGAAAGTCGCGCCGCCCGACAACGTGTCCGCGCTGGAGGGCGATGTTCGTGTGATGGTGGAGCCGTGGAGACATGGGGTGTTCCTTAATTGACTAATTTTCCAGCTACTGGCTTCTAACCGCTAATTTCAAGAATTCATTTCCGATACTGAAACTCCGCGGAGTTCACCAATACCCACAACAAGTCTTCAAACGTCAAGGCGCGCCGGCGTTCTTCCTGACAGTAGGTAAGCGCTCGTGCTAGTTCTTGGTCATCCGGTTCTCGGCTTAAGCAGCGCAAGTAGAGCTCCACGATTAGCGATTCATTGTCAGAGATCTCAGCGAGTAAATCCTCCAACATGCTTGCTTTTTTTGCGCGGATATGCCGATTCACTTCGTACGAGTTCATCAGTGCCAGCGATTGCGGTATCGTTGCGGCGATCCCCTCACGCGCTTCGCTTGGATCGTATCCAAACAGCTCGGCAAACTGGTCTCGGGGCCGCGACTGCCGACGGGCCGCCATCGCCGAGTACCCTTTTTCGCCGATCGACGCCTCCTCAATGTTGAGCGCTGTGTACAAAGCATTGAACAGCTGATCGCTCCGCAATCGCTGTGGCACGTTGGCAATAAACGGCGTACCCGTTAGTCCGCGGCGCGGTCGGGCTTCGCGTTGATAAGCTTCGGTTTGCATGATCGTCGCCGTCAGCCATTTGAGGTCATAGCCACTCTCGCGAAATTTTTTGGCCAGCAGTTTTACGGCTTTCGGTGCGGTTGCCTTGCGGTCGGGACCGATATCGTCGATCGGTTCGTAAAATCCCTCGCCGACCAGCTCCGACCACAGCCGATTCACCAGCGCGATGGCAAACCACTCGCTGTCGGTGAGCCACTCGGCGAGCTGCGCGCGGCGGTCGGCATCACGCTCCCCCAACTTCAGGCTGGCACTGGTGAGAAAAAATTTTGGTTTCATGACCTCACCGGGAACTTCAGGATTCTCCAGATCAGGCATCCGATGTTCCGCGACGGGGCGGCGGTCGTTGTTTTCATTGCGAGACTTACGGCGAAAGCGGTCGTTGCTGTAGACCTCGAAGCTCCGCTTGGTCATGTCGCGCACATTGCGCACACCAATGCGAGGGAAAAACGATGCAAGTTCGTGGAACTGCTCGCGCTTCCAGCGGTCGTACGGATGGTCGTGGCACTGCGCACACTGAATTTGAATGCCAAGAAAGATGCGCGACATCTCGGCGGTGGTTTCCTCGGTGCGGCCATCTTGAGCCATGATGATTGCGGTGTGGCCATCTTCGCGAACGTCGCCGCGGGCAGTGATGAAGTCCGTAGCGATGCGATCCCAGCCGGCGTTCTCGTTGAGCTGCTCCGCCAAGTCCGCGACCATCGCATTGGCGGCGATTTTCGCACGATCTTCCTGTGCGCGGAAAAACACCACGTCACGCCAATAGCGGGCCCAGTTCTGACCGTAGTGTGGATTATTGAGCAGGTCTTGCACGAGTTGCTCGCGCTTGTCCTCCGACGGGTCCAGCAAGAACGCGGTGAGCGCTTCGGGCGTCGGAATATCACCGACAAGGTCGAGATACACTCGGCGCAGGAAGGTCGCATCGTCGGTCCGCGGTGCGAGCTCGGTGGTCTTGCCATACACTTCTTCTGCGAGCACTCGATCCAGGCGCTCGGCAATGCTGGTCGGCGATGGCGCAGCGTTAGCGGAAGCAATCGTTGAGAAAACGATGATCAGGCTCGCGCTGATCGTCAATTTAGTTGCCATCGAAATCTCCGGTCAAAGAGCATTGCGCTGAGCATCCAGCATATCATGCCGGTCCTCAGAAGATACAACCCCGCTCGGCAATGCGAGTTTCGCTGCAGAAGGTTCACTCTGGCCGGCCTACGAGGGTGAACGCCACGAAAAAAGCCGCTTCCGGTGAGGGAAACGGCTTTTGAGATGTGTGGTTGAGGCGAAGGTTAACGTTTCGAGAACTGCGTTCCGCGGCGGGCGCCGTGGAGACCCGGCTTCTTGCGTTCCTTCATGCGAGAGTCGCGGGTGAGGAACTGCTTTTCACGAAGCTTTTCGTCCAAGTCGCTGTCGTGCTTGAGCAACGCGCGGGCGATGCCTTGCATGCATGCGCCGGCCTGGCCCGTGGTGCCGCCGCCGTGGCAGCGGATGACAATGTCGACCGAATCTCGGACTTCGCAATGCTCTAGTGGTGCAACGACCGCGTTGCGATCTTGTTCGATCTTGAAGTACTCGTCGAGCGGCTTCTTGTTGATCGTGATTGTACCATTGCCCTCGCGAATGCGAACGCGCGCGACAGACGTCTTGCGACGACCGGTGCCAAGGGCTTCTTCCACGGTAGCTGCCATAAATTAGATTCCTTCAGCTTTTCTTATCTGATCTACGCCTGGAGGGCGAGCTCGGTGGGTTCGGGTTGTTGTGCGGTGTGAGGATGGTCGGTGCCGGTGTAGACCTTCAACTTGCTGAGCATTGCGCGGCCCAGCTTGTTCTTGGGCAACATGCGGCGGACTGCCTCGGAGAGAATCAGCTCGGGCTGCTTCTCGCGACGGTCTTCGGCTGAAATCGTGCGCTGGCGGGGGTAACCTGTGTACCAGGCATACTTCTTTTGTTCCCACTTGTTGCCGGTGAAGCGAACTTTCTCAGCGTTCACCACAACGACGAAATCGCCCGTGTCGACGTGCGGAGTGTATGTGGGGCGATGCTTGCCCATCAGGATCGTGGCAATTTCGCTCGCCAGCCGTCCGACGATCTTGTCGTTGGCATCAACGAGCAGCCACTTTCGCTCGAGTGTGCCATCCTCAAAATCGCCGGCTTTGGCCATGAAGGTTTTCATCGGAAAGGCTTTCCAGGTATTGGGTTCCAGCTAATCGACGCCAACCGGTCGACGCCTAACCATCGTCGCCAACCAGTCGTCGTGGGTCTCTTATCTCGAATCAGCCAATTTACAGGGCTTAGGGCTGATCAGCAAGGGTGTTAGAGCTGCGAAAATGCCAGCAAACGGCTCGCGCCGGTCAGCGATGCCGCTCGCGACGCAGCTTCAACTGCCGAATCCCTAGCACCATAGCCCACAGCAGCAAGAACCCGCCCGTTGTGGCAGCGACCACCCACAGTTTGCGGAAATCGCCCCCGTTGGCAGTTCCCTCAGCATCGGCCCCGACGGGGGCCCAATATGCCCCCGCCGCCAGCAGGCTCATCCAGCCGACAAGCGCTCCCGCGATCAGTGCCACCGGCAGCCAGGTTTGATTGGGTTCATTCGACATTTTGGACATTGTAACAGCTTCGGCCCTGATTCGCTTGACGCGATCTCGATGTTACATTGGTCGTTTGCCAATTCCTCGCACGAACGAGCTTACGGAGGCCTCCCATGATCATCGGTGTTCCCTGCGAAATTAAACCGGACGAGTACCGCGTGGCGATGCTCCCTGTCGGCGTGGAGGAACTCACACGCCGAGGCCACCAAGTGTTGATCGAGGCAGGGGCCGGGCTGGGATCGGGTTTGGCCGACCACGACTACCTGGCCCAAGGCTGCGAGATGGTTAGCGATGCGAAAGAAATATTCGCTCGCGCTGATATGATCGTCAAAGTCAAGGAACCGCAACCCAGTGAATGGCCGTTGATCCGCGATGGGCAAATCGTGTTCACGTACTTCCACTTTGCGGCAGACCAGGCACTGACCGAGGCCGTTCTGCAGTCGGGTTGCACGGCGGTGGCCTACGAAACATTGGCCGACGACCGCGGGCAGTTGCCGCTGCTCACGCCCATGAGCGAAGTCGCCGGACGGATGAGTGTGCAGGAAGGTGCCAAGTACCTCGAGCGACCGCAGATGGGCCGAGGCATATTGCTCGGCGGTGTTCCGGGCGTGGCACCGGCGAACATCACGATTCTTGGCGGCGGTGTCGTTGGTGCGAACGCCGCCAAAATCGCCGCTGGTTTTAACGCAAACGTCGGTCTCTTAGACATCAACATGGACCGACTCCGCTATCTAGCCGACGTGATGCCGCCCAACGTGGACGTGCTATTCAGCGACCGCCACACGATTCGCGAACAACTCGCGCGGGCAGACCTTGTGATCGGCGCTGTGCTCATCCCCGGTGCGAAAGCCCCGCGGCTGATCGAGCGCGAAGATCTCAAAACCATGAAGCCGGGCAGCGTGATCATCGACGTAGCGATCGACCAGGGCGGCTGCATCGAAACGAGCAAACCCACCTCGCACGCTGACCCGACGTATGTTATCGACGACGTCGTGCATTACTGCGTCACCAACATGCCTGGCGCCGTAGGGCGCACGAGCACCTACGCGCTCTGCAACGTGACGCTGCCCTGGGCGATTCAAATCGCTGAGTTTGGCATCGAAGCCGCCGCAAAGAAGCTGAAGCCCGTCGCACGAGCGATCAACCTGCACGCCGGTGAGGTCACCAACCAGGCTGTCGCCGAAACTTTTGGCTTGGACCACAGCAGCTTGTTCGACACTGCCACAACGCATGCTTCCTAAACTCATTCACGATTTGTTGATCATCCTGGCAGCAGGATTGTTCGCCGGGATCGTGTGCCGGGGGCTGCAAGTTTCCGCATTAGTCGGCTATTTGATCGTTGGCGTGCTCATCGGTGAGAGCGCCTTTGGCTGGGTGATCGACAAACAGCACGAGATCGAATATCTGGCCGAGTTGGGCGTTTTTCTGCTGCTGTTTTCCATCGGCATCGAGTTCTCGTTGGAAGAATTGTTGAAGCTGGGCCGCCATTTGCTCATCGGCGGCAGCGTGCAGATGGTGTTGGTTGCTGCGCCAGTGGCGATTTTGTTGCGTGCGTTTGCCATGCCTTGGCAACCGGCGCTGCTGATCGCCTCCGCCGCGGCGTTCAGTTCGACGGTGCTCATTTTCAAAGCGCTTTCCGAGCAGGGGCAATCAGGCCTGGCCCACGGGCGGCGCGCGATTGGCATTTTACTTTTTCAAGATGCGGCGCTCATTCCGCTGCTCCTGCTCGTTCCGCTGCTGACCGGTTCTGGGGAAACGACCACCGCCGCCGACTACGCGCGATTGGCGGTCATCTCGTTGCTCTTTGTGTTTTCCGTCGTTGCGTTGCGACGCGTCCTCGCGCGGTGGATGATTCCGCTGCTAGCCGGCTTTCGTAGTCCCGATCTGGTGGTGTTGCTCACGCTAGTCTGCTTGGGAGGCGTCACCTGGGCGGCGCACTCCGTGGGCTTACCGCCGGCGATTGGTGCGTTTGCCGCGGGGCTGATCTTTAGCGGCAACCGATGGACCGAACAGATAGACGCCCTGGTGCTGCCATTTCGCGAGTCGTTCTCGGCGATTTTTTTCGTCAGCCTGGGCTTGCTCGCAGATGTGAGTTTATTCTGGCGGGAACCGGGCTTCATGCTGGCTAGTCTGTTGGGCCTGATCATCGTAAAGTCTCTCGCTGCGGCGATAGCGTTGCGGCTGACGGGACTAGGCTGGAAGTCGGCCGGCGGTATGGGCATCGGGCTGGCGCACATCGGGGAATTCGCGTTTGTACTGGTGCTCCTCGGTTGGGAGTCGGGAGTGATTACCGACTTGCAATATCAACGACTAGTCATGCTGGCGATTGCTTCGTTGACGATCACGCCTTTGCTCCTACGCACCGGCTTGCGATGGACGCAATTCAACGACGACGCGCTCGATCCTACTTCCCTCGCCCACTGGCAAACTGGCGGTGGCGAACGAGCGATCGTCATCGGCGCGGGACCCACGGGGCGACAAATCGCGTCTCGCCTAGAGATTGCCGGCAAGAACGTCTGCGTCATCGATTACAGTCCGCTCAACTTGCAGCCGTTTTCGTTGCAGGGGTTCCGCACGGTCAGCGGCGATGCCACTCAAAGCGACATTCTCGACTTGGCGGGTGCGCCCGAGGCAACGATGGTAGTGGTTTGCGTGAGCAAAGACGAGACTGCACTACGCATTGTCCGTGCCGTGCGTGCGCTCTCCGCTGATTGCTACTTGCTCGTGCGTTGCCGCTATCAGAGCAATGCGGCGAAGCTCCGCAAAGCGGGCGTTAGTGAAATCGTCAGCGAAGAGGCCCAAGCCAACGACGCGCTCATCGGCATTCTCGATAAACTTACTTCTAGCGGAGAGGAACTGCTATGAAAAACAAAGTCGAAACGCTCCGTTGGTGCGAAGACGGCGGCGGGCATCTCGTGCTGCTCGACCAGACGCGGCTGCCCACAGAGGTCGTGGAGCTCGAATGCCGAACCGTTGAAGACGTCTGGCAGGCGATTAAGCGTTTGTCGATTCGAGGTGCGCCGGCGATTGGCTGCGCCGCGGCGTACGGCGTTTGCTTGAGCGAGACGACGACTGAGGGCGTGGCAAAAGCCTGCGACTACCTCGCCACAAGCCGGCCCACCGCGGTGAACCTATTCTGGGCACTAGATCGCATGCGCAAGCGAGCCGCAGAGACCCCGCCCGAAGAACTCCGCGAGAGACTGCTCGACGAAGCACAAGCCATCCACAGCGAAGATCGCCAAATGTGTGCCGCCATCGGCAACCACGGCGCCGACTTGCTTGCAGACCTGCCCATGGGGGCGGGCGTTCTCACACATTGCAACGCCGGCGCTCTGGCCACCGGCGGAGAGGGTACGGCGCTCTCGGTTATCTTTGAACTTGCCCGCCGAGGCCACAAACCGCATGTGTGGGTCGATGAAACCCGACCATTGCTGCAGGGCGCGCGGCTTACCGCCTGGGAACTTACGCAACGCGGCATCGACTGCACGCTCATCTGCGATTCGATGGCCGCACAAGTGATGCGCGAGGGCCGAGTGCAAGCCATCGTCACCGGGGCCGACCGCATCGCCGCCAACGGCGACGTCGCCAACAAAATCGGCACGCACAGCGTCGCCATTCTGGCGCAGCATTTCGGCATCCCTTTTTATGTCGCCGCTCCCTCGAGTACCTTTGACTACTCGATAGCCAACGGCGACGCAATTCCCATAGAGCAGCGCGACCCCAGCGAAATTACTCACGAATTTGGCTCCTCCACCGCACCGGTAGGGATAGCTGTCTATAACCCGGCCTTCGACGTGACGCCCCTATCGCTCATCGCCGGCATCGTGACCGAAAAAGGGGTCCAGCAGCGCGGCTGACTCGCTGACAACGTGCTAAACTAGAAGTAGTGCCTCTCTTTTTTTAGTCTCACGCAGCTGTCAAATAGCAATGCCCTTACTGTTGCCCGTCCTTGTTTTCCTGCTGGCGCTGACTATTTCGTTGATCGTGATCCGAGTGGGCACGATGGCGTTGATGCTCACCGGTTTGTCCCGCGAAGCGGCTCGGTTTCAAGCGCACTCGGCATTTACTGGAGTGGGGTTCACGACGGTGGAATCGGAGTCGATTGTCGAACATCCTGTACGGCGGCATCTGGCAATGGCCTTGATGATGCTCGGCAACATTGGCATGGCAACCGTGATTGCCACACTCACGGCGACACTGTTGAGTACCAGCACGAGCGAGAACTTGGTGCTCAGCCTGGTCGTGCTGGCCTTCGGCATCGCAATACTAGTTACACTATTTAAGAGCCGATGGGTCGAGCAACAACTCAATCGCCCCATCGCTTGGGCACTCAGACAATTCACCAAACTCGACGTGCGCGACTATGTGTCGTTATTGGAATTCTCGAGTGGATTTACCGTTTCGGAGTTGGTTGTCCGCCCCGAAGATTGGGTGGCAGGTAAAACACTAGTCGAATTAGGCTTGGCCCGCGAGGGTGTACTAGTACTCGGCATCCGCAGCCAACACGGACCGTACGTCGGAGCCCCCTCTGGCCAGAGCAAGATCACCGCCCACGATACACTGGTGATCTACGGCCCATTGGATCGTCTTGAAGAACTCGACAACCGCTGCCACGGCCCCCAAGGCGACCAAGCACACCAAGAAGCCAAGCAGGAGTACGACGTGTACTTGGAAGAAGTGAAAGAGATCGCAACGAGCGAAGTGGAAGGGTAAGAGTTTCGAGCTGCTCGTGGCGCCTTACTCAAGTTCAACGCTAACGCCACCCGGTCGTGGAAGACCCAACGCAGCCTCCGATGGCTATCAACAAGAGTACAGCCACGAAGAACACAAGAGATCACAAAAAGGGACTCGCGCGTCATGTGTTTGTGTCGGCTCGTGTTCTTTGTGGCTGCCCTCCACGACTTCGTGGCTGAGAGCGAATAGTCTCTTCGTGGCCTACGCTGGCATCCATTCGGAGAAAAGTCACCCTTTGTTTGGCGAATTCCTCCAAATCTGCTATGACGGGGGTAGGAACTACTGAGGCCGTCTCCTTGCACTTCGGAGCCCTACCATGTCGCCATCCGTACAGCATCTCAGCAGTCGAGTGACTTCTTTCCTTGTTGATCTCCCCTCCACGCAATCAGTTTCTCTTGATCAGGAACTAGAGCCCTTCGGCAGTTGGGTTGATGATCCCATCTGGGTACCACCTAAAGATAGCAGCGCGGCGATGGCCGAGACCATGTTGACCCGAACGCGTCCATTCACCTCGCAAGCAAAGCGATGGGCGACGGTGGTTGACGAGCATCGCTCGAATTTCACACAAGTGCGGGAACTCGACCTGAACAAGGCCTCCATCCGGTTGCCTCAAGGCAACTTCTTTGTCACGGTCACCGAGCAAAAAAACTTCCACCAGATTACCGACACGATTCCCGACTGCGTACAAACCCGGCTCGACGAATTTTTGAGCGGACCGGGCAAACGACGCGGGGTGAAGGTCTACTACCTTAAGCCATTATGCGTGGAAGTGGGCGAAGAGCTGATCATGACCACGCCCGACGACTTGGCGGCGGCGATTGCCAAAATTCAACAAGAAGTTTTCGCCGAGTATCGGCGCCAGGCCCCGCTCCGCCGGACGAAGGCAGCTCTGATACAGGCCGCCGACCTTGCGCTGGCGGTCCCTCGGAGCATGGTGAACTACTACGTTCGCCGCCGCCAGCAAGTGATCGACGCGTACCAAGCGCAGTTGGAATTCAAACGCAGGAAGACCGCCCTGCGCGCCGCCAATGCCTACCGCAAGTGTCGCACGGATGGCTGCACGTTCGATGAGATGCTGGAGCTCACCAACCCTATCGAGCGCAGAGACGTTGCCGAGCAATATGCCCTCGAGCAGGATCTCTCCAAGGCGCAACGCGAGCACCTCGTTCAAATCGCGGTCGATACGCTGCCCTGGTTTATGACGCTCTCGCTCGGTATTTCAAACCTCATCTCCCTGGGCATAGCACTCAGCATGACGTCCGCGCCGCCCGTGATCGCCTGCGACCCGGCGTTCGTCGCCGAAATGCCCGACGCGCCCGGCGTGCTACTCAAGATCGGCCACTTCGACGAAGTGGGCGGTGTGATGCATGTGGAAATTTAGTCGGTGAGAAGCTAGACTTCTCCTGCGGAAGCAGACTTTGAGATTCTCCATTTCGCTTCACCTGGATAAGTACGGGGCTAGGTTATGAAGACCGTCGCGCTCATCACCGGAGCCTCCAGCGGCATCGGTCGAGAATTCGCCGCAATCCATGCAGAGCAGGGGGGTGATCTCGTTATTGTCGCACGCAATGCGGATAAGCTGGAGGAAGTCAAGCAAGAACTCGAGACCAAGCACTCCGTCCAAGTCATGGTGGTTGCGAAAGATCTGAGCCTGCAGGACTCTGCTCGCGAGATCTACGACGAAGTCCAAGCTGCCGGCATCGAGGTGGACTATCTGATTAACAACGCCGGTTTCGGTGGCCAGGGAAAATTTCATGAGCGCGAGTGGGCCGACGACCTCGCCATGATTCAACTAAACGTCGTTACGCTGACTGCTTTGTGTCGGTTTTTTCTCCCGGGCTTCATTAAGCGTGACCGGGGCCGCATACTGAATGTCTCGTCGACGGCGAGCTTGCTGCCCGGCCCGTTGCAGGCCGTCTATTACGCCACAAAGGCTTATGTAACCTCCTTTAGCAACGCGCTCTCAGAAGAACTGCACGATAGCAATGTCACGGTTACAACCTTGCTGCCTGGTGCGACGGATACTGAGTTTGCTCGCACCTCAGGGATGGATGACACTGAGTTATTCAAGAAAACCGCCTCCGCTCGAGCCGTTGCCCAGGATGGCTATGAAGCCATGCTCTCGGGCAACCTCGATGTCATTTCGGGCGTCACTTTTTCTCAACGATTGATGTTGGCCATGATTCCAATTTCTCCCAAGAAGCTTCTGCTCAGTCGAATCCGCAAGCTGCAGGAGAAGTAGGAGCAAGAGAAAACCACTCTCGCGTTTCGATCAACCCAACGAGCTGGAAGCGAGTAGGCGGTGGTAAGCGCGGCGCCACCACCGGTGCCCAATTGGTCTGACGGGAGCCGCGGTAAAAATCGTCTTTAGAGAAATCCGCATCTCGATTCACTCGCCGGGGAGACCCAAGCGCCGGTCATACAAGACTGGAAGAGACCTCCTCATTTTCTACTTACGACCTACGCGACTTACCCCCTACGACTAATTCTTACAGATCGTAGTACAAACAAAACTCATACGGATGCGGTCTGAGTGCCAGTGCTTCGACTTCGTTTTTCTGTTTGTACGCAATCCAAGTGTTGATTACATCTTGCGTGAAAACGTCGCCGCGCAGGAGAAACTCGTGATCGGCGGCGAGCGCATCGAGTGCCGCGCCCAACGAAGCGGGGGTCGTTGGCACTTGCGACAGTTCTTCGGGCTCCATGTCGTAAATATCTTTATCGAGCGGGTCGCCGGGATGGATCTTGTTTTGGATGCCGTCGAGCGCGGCCATCATCAGTGCCGAGAATGCCAAATAGGGGTTCGCGCTGGGATCGGGGCAGCGGAACTCGATGCGCTTCGCCTTGGGGCTCGCGCTGTACATCGGAATGCGACATGCGGCTGAACGGTTGCGCTGGGAGTAGGCCAAATTGACCGGCGCTTCGTAACCGGGCACAAGCCGCTTGTAGCTGTTCGTAGTCGGGTTAGTAAACGCGAGGATCGCTGGTGCGTGTGCAAGGATGCCTCCAATGGCGTGGATGGCTTCATCGCTGAGACCGGCGTAGCCTCCTCCGGCGAAGAGTGGTTGGTCGCCTTTCCAAAGCGACAGATGCGTGTGCATCCCCGAGCCGTTGTCGCCGTAGATTGGCTTCGGCATGAACGTGACCGTCTTGCCGTGCTGGAACGCGACATTCTTGACGATGTACTTGTAGAGGCACATGTCGTCGGCCATTTGCACCAGGTCGCCATACTTGAGATCAACTTCCGATTGACCCGCAGTAGCAACTTCGTGATGCTGCGCTTCGACGTCCAGTCCGCAATCGATCATCGTTTGCATCATTTCATTGCGCAAATCCATCAACTGATCAGCGGGGGGGCAAGGGAAGTAGCCTTCTTTGTGGCGCAGCTTGTGCCCCAGGTTGGAACCTTCACCCCGTCGACGGTAGTCGGTGCCGCGATTCCACTCGCCTTCGGAACTGTCGATATGAAAGAAACCGCTGCTAGGTGTTTGGTCGAAGCGAATATCGTCGAAAACAAAAAACTCGGCTTCGGGGCCGATGTAGCAGGTGTCCGCGATACCCGTGCTTTTCAAATAATTCACCGCCTTGCGGGCCACGTTGCGGGGGTCGCGTGTGTAGTCTTCGCGCGTGATGGGGTCCTGGATGTTGCAGATCATGCATAGCGTGGGCAGCTCCGTGAACGGATCGATGAACGCCGTTTCCGGCTGCGGCACCAGCAGCATGTCGCTCTCGTTGATTGTTTGCCAGCCGCGAATACTCGAGCCGTCGAAACCCAATCCGTCGTCGAAAATTTCCTCTTCGAGCTTATTGACCGGAATGGTGAAGTGCTGCCACAAGCCGGGAAAATCCATGAAGCGCAGATCGACGGCTTTGACACCCCGTTCGCGGCACATGGCCATAACATCTTGTGGACTCATCGTTGGTTTCGCCTTTTCATGGGTAACGGGAAGAAAACACCAAGCTACAAAAGAAAACCCCTCTTCGCCAGCGGGCCAAGAGGGGTGATAGGGTCGTGGTTGGTGGGGTACGAAGTTGGCGGAGACTCGGTTAGCCGCGGAGCGTTGCCAGAATTTCGCCAACCACTTTGTAAGGATCGGCATTCGACGCTGGACGACGATCTTCGAGATAGCCCTTCCAGCCGTTTTGCACGGTACCGACAGGGATTCGTATCGACGCCCCCCGGTCGCTAACGCCGAAGCTGAACTTCTCGATCGATTGCGTTTCGTGCAAGCCGGTAAGTCGCTGGTCGTTATCCGACCCGTACGAGGCAATGTGTGCATGGTGGCGGCCGCGGAACTTTTCGCAGATACCTTCGATCAATTCCTTGCCACCCTTGTCGCGGATGTCGGTATTGGAGAAGTTCGTGTGCATGCCGCTGCCGTTCCAGTCGCCTTTGATCGGCTTGGGGTGCAGTTCGATGACCACGCCATACTGCTCGGCACTACGATGCAGCAGGTATCGCGACAACCATAGATCGTCACACGTTTGCTTAGCGCCTTTGCCAAACAGTTGGTACTCCCACTGGCCTTTCATCACCTCGGCATTGATGCCGGTGATCCCCAGGCCCGCTTCCAGGCAGGTGTCGAGATGATCCTCGACGATGTCACGGCCGACGCAGTTGTTGATGCCCACCGAGCAATAGTACGGTCCCTGGGGACCTGGGTAGCCATCGGCGGGAAAGCCCAGTGGCTTCATCCCCTGCATGATGGTGTACTCTTGCTCGAAGCCAAGCCACAAATCGGGTTCGTCCTCGAAGCGACCGCGTCCGTTGGACATGTGAACCGAGCCATCGGCGTTCAAGACTTCGCACAGAACGAGCGAAGCATTGTTGCGTTGCGGATCGACGATCATCCGGACAGGCTTCAACAAACAGTCCGACGAACTGCCCTCGGCCTGCTCGGTACTGCTGCCGTCGAACGACCATTCCGGGCAATCCTCGACATTGCCGGGCTCGCTATCAACGACCTTCGTTTTGCTGCGCAAGCTGGGTTCGGGTTTGTAACCATCCAACCAAATGTACTCAAGCTTGTAACTCATCGAAAACTTACTCCTCACGGTACTGAAATTCTGAACTGAAATGTGGGCGAAAGGAAGCTCTTGGCTGTTGAGTCAGGAAAGGTGCGCAAGCCCATATGGTAAAGGGAACTCGCCAACCTCGCTAGGCTCTGGCGACAAAGTCGGCTAAAAACTAGGAACCGTCTTTGCTGCCCGAACACTCGTGCTGCTTGGGCCTAGCCAAGACGGGCGCAACCAGCAGACAGGCTACGTAGCCTGTGTGGCGCACCCAGTGAAAGGTCCACCCAACCGCCAAGAATCCGCCTCAATGGATCATGTCTTCTGCTGGTAACCCCAGAGTCAACAGTCCACCCCCACGCAACCAGAGTGCCAAACTTGATCGCGAACTGCCAAAATTCTCGTAAGTGCTTCATTGATTATGGTTTACCGCGATCCGCAAGAATTTGTCCCCCGCTCGTCAGGTCAGACTCTGCCCAACGAAATTGCAGCCATTGCCCCCGCGCTATGCACTTCGTGTGGCGGGTATCCTCGTGTATGTTTAGAAACGCCCCCTGCCAGTAAGCAATCTAAATCCGTAGTGACTCGCTGATGGTCGAGACGCAATGACAGATTCTCCCCCTCCCGGGCCGCCATTCAAGCTGAAGTTCATGCCGACAGCCGCCACTTTCAGGCTGCTCGAACCGCTGGGCGTGGGTACGGTCGGCACCGTTTTCCGCGCCGAGAGTCCCGACATCGACCAACCGGTGGCAGTCAAGCTACTGCACCCAACGATTGCCCACGATCCGACGATCGTGGATCGATTTCAGCGCGAAATCACGATCATGGAACGGCTCAACCATCCGCACATTGTCCGCAACTACGGCGGTGGTCTGATGGACGGGCAGTACTTCTACGCAATGCAACTGCTCGACAAGGGTTCGCTCAAGGAGCGACTGCAAGAACATGGCACGCTACCGTGGGCACAAGCTGCCGCGCTCTCGGCGCAAATCGCCTCGGCATTGCAGCACGCGCACAACCACGGCATTATCCACCGAGACTTGAAGGCGAGCAACTTGTTTTTCGACGAGCAAGGTGGAATTGTGCTGGGCGACTTTGGCATCGCGCGCGATACCCACGAAGCGGATGTCACCGCCGACGGAATCACTGTGGGCACTTACGCCTATATGTCGCCTGAGCAAATTTGTGCGGATAAGGAGATCTCCGGCAAAGCCGACTTGTATTCGCTTGGTTGCGCGATGTACGAGATGCTTAGCGGTAAGCCGCCGTTCCGTGGAGCGAACTTCGCACAGATTTGGGATCAACACCTGCACAAGGAACCTGAAGGCCTGCGCGACCAGGGCCTTGACTGCCCCGAGTGGTTAGAGAAACTCGTCCTGCAACTACTCGAGAAAGACCCCGAGAAACGCCCGTTCAATGCGCGAGCAGTTCAGGGCATTATCAAAGAACACTTGCAAGACGAGTTTGGCCCTGACCTGGCCCAACTGACAGAGAATCTCCCTCCTCTGGAAGACGTGGCAGCCGAGAAACAGCCCAGCTGGTGGCGTGTCGCTCTTGGCATTTTTCTGCTTGGCGGCATCATCGCCATTGCGATGTGGATGGATCGCTAATCCACGACCATCGTGGTGCCTTGCCTGCCTTGGGGCATGGCTTCTTGGGTGATGGCTTCTTCTGGAGCCCGCGTCAATTCGAATTCGGCGAGGGCTTCCTGACGGGTGGTTTCGTCAATCATGCCAAGCTCCACCAAGAGTAATCCAAGTGGAGGACCGCTCCGCATCCAGGTCTTGCGAATTTGTGTGCATTGTTGTTGGGAAATGTAGCCTTCGCGAAGCAAGACTTCGAGAAAATCTTCATTACTCTGATCCGCTTGAGTGCAGAATTTCAACGCCTCATAGTCTGCTAATGAACCTTGCTCTACGAGCAAGAGCGGTATCGATTGCCTGCGGCGGCTTTGCTCCGCGAGCGCTTTTAAAACATGGAGCGGAGAGAGAATTTTCTGCTTCACCAAGAATTCCCCGAAATGCATTGGATGCTACCCCGAATACTGAGTCCTAAATCTGGCTCGGCCCATGAAAAAAGTTTCGCTTCTAAAATATAGTCAACCGTAGAGCCAGCGCAGCTGGAGGTTCACAATTCACAAGGAAGTCGCGGCGACCCGTGAACTCTTCTGCGAAGTGTAACGAATGTGCCGGTTGGGGCAAACAAAACGCTGCTCGCGACAGCCCCTATAACAATGCTCGTGGTCGCTCGTAATGTAGGGCGAGAAAGGCAGGCACGAGTAGCGTTCGCACGAGGAACGTATCGAGCAGGATTCCTAGCGAGAGCGCGAAACCAAGTTCCACCATACCGTTCATTTCGGCGGTGAGCATCGAAACGAAAGTCCCCGCCATGATGACCCCGCAGCTGGTGATGATCCCACCCGTTTGCACGAGGGCTCGACGCAAACCTTCGCGGTTCCCATGCTGGCGCTGCTCCTCCAGAACACGACTCACGAGATAGATGTTGTAGTCCTGTCCCACGGCCACGAGAATGACAAAAAGAAACAGAGGAACCTTCCAATCGAGCCCAACATACTCCTGGCCGCGAACCGCACCAAACAGCAAATCGGCAATACCGATGGTCACTAAGTAGCTGAAAATTACGGTGATGATGAGAAAACAACACACAATGGGGCGGCGCAACAAACCGACGATTACGAGCAACACGGCCAGGGTTACCAGTACTTGAATGCGCTGCCTATCGGCGGTCGTGACGCGCTCGAGATCTCGAATGCCAGCCGTCGGGCCAATCAGCTCGAAGGTCGCTTCATGCCAAGCGGAACTGGGGTCTTGGCGAAGCGAATTTAGAGTGTTCTCGACTTGTTGGCAGGTGGCTACGGCTTCGATGGAAAAGGGCGCGTCCCGCAGCACCAAAAACAATCGAGTGACTTGACCTGCGAGTGAACCCGTTTGTGAAACGAATGCAGCCTTAGTCAGCGGGCTTCCCTTGGCAGCAAGATTGAGCAGGCCCTCGCTGGAGAATACGCTCACCGACCCCGGCGGCGCCCCCGTGGGTTGGTACAAGCTGCGCACTTGATCCACGCCGGGCAGCTCACCGAGCGGTTTGGCGAGTTCCGCAATGCGAAATCGGCCTTTGACGGTATTCAGTTCACCCAGTGGTAGCTTAGCCAACACGACGAGCGGGCCAATTTCACCTGGGGGAAAATGCTCTCGCAGCAACCGAGTGCCTTGACGACTCACACGCTCCGCAGGCAATTCGCCGAGAAGATCGTAGGTCACATCCACTCGCCAGCCTGCCCAAGCGAGGGGAAACATCAGCGTGACACAAGTGGCGAATACCATTCCCGACCTCGCTAGGACCGCATCCGCCAGACGCTGCCAAAAAGCACTCCCGGCAGACTCGCCCCGGGCAGCGACGTGACGCCCCACTCGCGTGGCAAGAAGCGCTGGAACCAGTGTGAGGCAAGCCAACAGAGTTACCGCCAGGCAGATCGCGATGGCCGGACCACTGTAAGTGAACTTGCCAAACTCGGCCCAGCCCATCATCGTCAGTCCAACAATGGTCGTCAGCGCACTAGCCACCAGCGCGACGCCGACATTCCGCAACCCTAGCGCAAGGGCATCCCCTTGCGCTAGGCCTTCGGAGCGCAACTCACGGTAGCGCGCCGTGAGAAAGAGACAATAATCCGTTCCTGCTCCAAAGAGCAGTACAATCACAAAGATCTTCGTCGTTGTAAAGACGCGAATCGTTGGCCAGCTTGTGGGATGCTCTAAACTCCAGTGTGCCAAGATTGCAAGTAAATCCAAAGAAGTCGAAGCCGCCACGCCGATCGTGAGCAGGGGAACCATGACCAGCCACAGCGATCGGTAAATCAATAAGAGCACCACGGTGACCAACAATATCGTCGTCCGGTGCGTGCTGCCGACACTTTCCGCGGCGGCAGTCAACATGTCGCCCCCGATCGCGGCGGAGCCGGTGATGCCGATTTCAAGTCCCGGCTCCGCATGGTCGCGCGCATGAGAGACAATCTCTTTAGCGACTCTCAACAAGCGTATGTTGTCGGTCGCCATGAACTCGTTGGACGAACGAATCACGATACGCGCGGCGCGCCGGGACTGGCTTTGCAGTTGAGGGCCAACGACGGGAGTTTTCTCGGTCCAGACGTCAACCAGTGTGGGTTCGGAACGACTCTGAAATTGCCTAGCCGTTTGATAGGCCAATTCGCGGTCCGCAACTGTCAATTCTCGATCGCGACGAGCGAACACCAACACCAATTGGCTGTTCGCTCGATCTTCTGGAAAAGCCTCGGCGCTGAGTCTTGCCCCACGAACGGTGGTTGTGTCAGCAGGCAAGTGTTCTAAGTCGCCATCGATTGCGACGCGGTCCCAGTCGGGGGCCAACTGTCTCAGCACAACCACGACCAGCACCCAAGCACCAAGGACCACCCACCGATGCCGGACGATTCGTTGTCCCCAGAGTTGTGAACCGGCGCGTAAGGACATCGAGCTAAAGCCGGAGTACTGAGAGCAGGAGAGTGGAACGAATTTTGATCGTACTCGTTCCCCAAGCCGGTTGCTAGCACCGGTTTTCCGTCGCCAGTGTTGAGATCAATCCAACAAAAAGGCGTCGAGCTCCGGAGAACTCGACGCCTCAGTCGATTCATGTTGGCCCAAGCCTCGCCGTTATTTGTCGTCGATTCCCAGATCGTCGAAATCGATGTCGATTTCGTCGTTGAGATGGATATCGTCGAGGTTGTCCACTTCGACATCGGCAATCGGTTCGTCGACGACAACGTCGTTGGCCTGGGGAGCTTCGGCTTCGGCAGCTGGCTCTTTCCGTTTGGGGGCTTTACTAGCCTTAGCCTTGGATTTCTTGCTCTCCTTGGTCGCGGTGATCTTGCGTGGCTTCTTCGCGGTGCTCTTATGCAATTGCACGATACGACGGTCCGCCTTGAGAGGCACACCGTTGACCACGGAACCAAGCAGGCGGATGCCCATGCTTCGCAGCAATTCCATCGCTTGATAAACCTTGCGAACTTCGCTGTGGTCACGCAACACGGTCAGGATCACACCATCGACGTGCTGGCCCAGCGAGAGTGAATCCGACAACCCGATCACCGGGGCACCGTCAATGATGATGAAGTCAAACTCTTCGCGAAGTTTCTCGAAAATCGGTTGCGGTTGATCCGTCGCGAGAGCGTGGATTGCATCCATATCGCAGTGACCGGCGCTCAGCAGCCAAAGCCCTTCCGTGTTCGTCGGACGAATCACGTCCGCAATCTCGGCGTCGGTTCGTAGCACTTCGCACAAACCCTCTTCCATGGGCATCCCGAACAGCTTGTGCAAAGCGGGTTCGCGGATATCGCCGTCGATCAGCAACGTGCGACGCCCTGCTCGGGTCAGGCTCAGTGCCAGATGGCTGGCAACCGTGGTGGTTCCTTCCATCGTGGCGGGGCTAGTGACAAGCACGATCTGGCGTTTGCGAGACGTAGAATCGTGCATCAACGTGGCACGAACATTGTCAATCGACTCCGAAATCTGTGCCCCCAGCAAACTGCCTGGTGCCATCGCCTTGCGCGACGAAACCGACGGCAATACGCCCAAGACACGCAGACCTAAGCCCTCGTCCATATCCGATGCCCCATTGAGTCGGCGGCGGCGGAACTCGATCAGTGCCACACCGTAGCAAGTGGCACAGAAGGCAGCAATTCCCCCCAGGGCCGCTAGTGCGTAACGCTGGAGCTCATTGATTTGGTCAATCGCGTTGGCTGGCTGCAGGACCCGGAACAGCTCGTCCGCGGCCGAGTCGTGAATTTTCCAAGTGCGAATTTTGTAGTCCATCTCGCTTTCAATTTCACGGAGCTGGTCAATTTCTGACTCAAGCATTGCCAGCTCGCCGCTGCGGCTACCTTTGGCTTCAATTTCTTCCACCTTGGCAGCGTATTCTTCGTCGAGTTGTTGCATCTCGGCTAAGATATTTCCTTTACGCAGTTTGAACTCAGTCATGACCTGTGCAAGAAAATCATTGGGGGCAGCACGAATTGCAGTGCGGATTTCCGCCTCGGTTTGCATGCGATACTGTCTCGATTCCTGCTGTAGATTCGCAAGCTGCGCTTCGAGACGCTTGATCGTCGCGGAGGTTCCCGATTTGGAGGTCGATTTCAGCTGTCGAAGTTGCTGCAAGGTCGCAAACTCTTCGGCCTTGTAGTTGGCAAGCATCGGGTCTTTGTCGAGTTCCTCAGCGACGGCGGATTCCATGGCCGTGGTGCTGCGTGCCTGTTGCTCGGCAATCTCTTTGTTCACCTCGATTTCGACAAGCATTTCCTTTTTCTTAATGATCTGCGCCTGAATCTGTCGCACCTCGTTGATCAGCATGTTCATTACCGCTGTAGAGATCTCAGACTCGGCTCCGCCCAGGTCTTCCGCGAGGGTGTTGTACTTCTCGATTTTCTCCTGCAGGTCCTTGGCCAAAGATTGATGAAGTTTCGAGAGATTCTCATGCAACTCTTCATCTCGAATCCGATTCTTACCCAGGACCTCCTGTTTGTACGCAGCGATCACCGCGTCGACGACGGTCTTCATCTCTTGGCTGTCTTCCTCGCCGTCGTAACGAATCGCAAGGTTTTCACCCTGGAAAGTGACTTGCAGTTCATCTTGCAACCAAGAAATCGGATCGGGTTCTTCTTTCACTACGGCGTTTAGTTGGGCCACGTCGCGTCGGGAGAGAGCCGATTGCAGTACGAATTGGCTCTTGATCAACGAGGCTTGAGTAGCCTGGAAAAACTCGGTTTCGTGCTGCGAAAAGTTCTTCTTGTCTTCCATCAAGTCTTCCACGTCTTGTTGCACGTGGACCAGTGCCGTGATCGAGGACGACAGCGGGAACAGCCACAGTAGCAGCATCGCCGCTCCCAGCGCTAACAGCGAGCCGAGAAACAGGGCGCGAAGCCAACGCCGACGCAAGCAATTCATCAACCAAGTTTGGTTGAACGTACCGTGGATCAACTCCGGACCACGCGAGGGCGGAGCTCCAAAACCGGCCATCGCCGGGGCCGCGTAGGGCTGGGCCGGAACCATAGGCTGGGGGGGCTCGCTGGTCGTCGTGACCGCGGGGTACATCATTTCAGAACTGTTGAATCCGTCGTTATTCGCCATCGAATACCTCTCTCTCAACCAAGCGGTCAGTGCGGCTAGATCAGTTAGTTCGGCGTGGGCCAAGCCCTTGGGTTCCCCCAAGGCCCATGGACCCAATTCCCGTTGATTCTGTGAATGCAATTAGCGGGCCAAAACACGCTTTGCCCAACAAGACGGCCTCTGGGCAGCCTCGCAGGAGACTCCATGTTGCACTAGTTCATCATTGCGTTGCCACAAGGCAACCCAGCTTGGCTGTCACACTGCGAGTGACACAAACAGCAGCTCGGTCAGCTGTGGGCAGTGCCAAACGACGCGTAGTCCTCGGTATCGATTGGTACCGTTATCTTATGCAATAGCTGCAACTCGAGCCACAAAATGCCCATCGCGATGGGCATCATCGCAAAACCAGCCCAATCGTGGACGTAGTGTTGGATCGCTTCGCTCTCGTTGGAGACCAGATACAGCAGGGCCGTGGCCGTAATACGAATGACATTCGTGAAAAGTGCGACCGGAATAGCACTCAGCAAGATCGCCAAACGATCCCACCAAGGCCGATTGATCATCATGGCCAGGGCAACCGACATTGCCCCAAAAATCGTACTCATCCGCAAGCCACTGCAGGCGTCCGCCACGTCGAGATTGAGTTGATCTATGGCGATCTTACTACCTTCACGCAACGCGGGAATACCCAGCAGCTGCAGCGTCCAAGTGCTGCAGATCGCGGCAAGCCGCTGGAGCTGCAACAACACCGTGTTTTCCAGCGCCGAGGGCAAGGGGAACATGAACACCAAGAACGCCAAAGGGGGCCCCGCCCAGCGGAGCATTGAGGTGCCACCAATGATCTGAGTAATTCCCAGCAAGCAACCGATGTACGTCATTCGATCCAGCGGGTTCATGTCGTAGTACGACGCGTAGAGTCGTACTACCAAGCTAGCCACCAAGATCGCCAAGCCTATCCATCGCTCGCCAGAAGAAACCTGCGTCAGCTTGCGACGACGCTGCCAGAACAAGTAGCCGCAGAACAGCGGAATGATCCAACCGTGTGAATAGAGTGGATTATCCCAGAAACTGGACGTGTACTGAAGCATGTTCCAATAGCCGTAGGTCAGGGCGACGATCAGCGCGCCGTAGACCATCCAGGCGGTGCGTTCTTCTGAATCTCCTAGCGGAGTTCCCAGCGACAGTTCCCCGTCTGCAGCAAACGGATGGGATTCTTTGGACATGTTTACGTTTCTGTTGGTGCTGAGCCAAGCAAAAGAGGGGAAAACCAACGCCGACTACTCTGTCATCTCCACTGGAAGTGGGCGGCCAAAATAGCGGAATGCATGCATTTGAGAATACGCGGGTCTGGACGGGATGTCAAACGATTGGAACAGGATGTAGTGAGTGAAACGGCTGCGCCAGCGAAATTTTCGCACTCAAACAAAACCAGCCTGCCGCACGCGAGACACGAAGTAAACGCATGTGGCGGATCGTTGGGTCGCTGTAAGCCACGGATGTCGCGGGCGGGACTGCTAGCGTTGTGTCAGCTCCTGTCCGTGTTTCGCGCAGTTTTCGCCCTTTTTACCCAACTCGGCCACAAGTCATTGTTAAAGCTTACCGATTATAACCATTGTAACTGTTAGCAAGGCTGGTCCGCCTGGCTAGGGGATACGACGTTGAGACACATTGAGAAGTTCCCAAAAAATCTCTCATCAAGTGAGAATTTCGATGAAGTATTGCGAGAACAATCCAACGCAATTCGGTCAATTTGCTTTGCTCGTGGCGATATTGCTGGGAACCTCGGGGTGCACGGCCTTCATGGCACCTCGCGAACCGTTTCCGGCAACCACACCGGAGCCGCCGGCACAGAGCAACGTGCCTCGTGAACTCGACAAGGTATCGCTACCGCGCTACGAAGTCGCTCCGCCGGACATCCTGCTCATCGAGGGCGTGAAGCTTGTTCCGAAGTCGCCTCACAAGTTCGAAATCTTCGACGTGATCCTGATCCGTGTGACCGGGGCCTACCCCGATCAGCCGATCGACGATGCTTACTCCATCGACGCCGATGGCAGCGTCAACCTGGGGCCGACCTACGGCCGTGTCCGAATCACCGGCCTGACGACTGAAGAAGCCGAAGACGAAATTCGCTCGGAGTTGGCACAGATTCTGACCGACGTGGATGTCTCGGTCTCGCTGCTGCAATCGGCGGGAGCCCAGCAAGTGACCGGCCAGCACCTGGTTGGTCCTGATGGTCGCGTCAACCTCGGTACCTACGGTAGCGTTTACGTTTCTGGTATGACGCTTGAAGAGGTACGTGCTGCAGTGGAGGGAAAACTTTCGGAGAAGCTCGAACAGCCTGAGGTGTTTGTCGATGTGCTGGCGTACAACAGTAAGGTCTATTACATCGTGACACAGGGTGGTGGGTTTGGTGACAACCTTGTCCGACTGCCCGTGACTGGCAACGAGACCGTTCTCGACGCGGTCGCAAGTATCGGCGGTATTTCGCAGATTTCATCGACGAATCTTTGGATCGCTCGCCCAGCGCCCAACGGTGTTGGCTGCGAACAGGTGTTGCCAATCGACTGGGAAGATATCACTCGCGGCGCCTCCACGGCGACCAACTACCAACTCATGCCCGGCGAC
The DNA here is from genome assembly GCA_965230685.1 of Bythopirellula sp. GTDB lineage: Bacteria > Planctomycetota > Planctomycetia > Pirellulales > Lacipirellulaceae > Bythopirellula. Next base: position 2,952,803 of record CBDDLO010000002.1, on the reverse strand, counting down.
CGTTTGTTTATCGCCGAGAACAAGTACCAACTGTTCAATGCCAAGGTGAGCACCTTCCTCCAACCGTTCGAGAGAATTCTCGGAGCCGTGTCGTTGGGAACCTCCACTGCCAACCGCATTGTCCGCTTTGGTCTGGCCAACACCTTCTAAGCCAATCGTTTAGTTCGGGGTGTGGGATATCACTTGTCACGTCGCAGTTATTCCAAGCATAGAAATTTTCAGGGGTTCACCATGTCACATCATCTGGCTCTTCAGAAAAGCTTTGTAGCAGTGGGTGCGCTAGCACTGTTGCTGGCGGGTTTCGAATGTGCGAGCTATGCCAACAGCTGCTTGCCGCAAATTCCCGCTCCGTGTGCCGCTGATGGTGTATGTCGTCCGAACCGGGGAACCTGGGGCTACAGCAAGACGCGCTGGCGACCGTGGCCAGGAGAAACCGTTGGCCAGGGCCCAACCCCAGCCGACGCTGCGGGCGAAGCAGACGAAAAAGCACTAGCGCCTTTTGAAACTCCGCCGCCCGAGGAAGAAAATTTGCGTGGACCGGCCAAGAGCAAGAAGGCAAAAGCCGACGAAGAGGCGGACGTGGAGATTCCACCCATGGAACTCCCCGGCATTCCTCCTGCTGCCGAGGGTCCAGCCGCCGACGAATCCGACCCCTTCGCACCGGGGCCCGAAGCCCTGCCCGTGTTTGACCCCCAAACGAACCAGTCCGAAGTGCCAGCAACTCCCTCGATGGACGATGCTCCGCCCGCCTTGCCGGCGAGCCTGCGTCAAGCTGCGCGTCAACTTTCCGCACCTCAATCCGAGGCAATGGTCCAACCGATTCGCCAAGCCAGTTGGAAACAGCCGACTTCCATTGCGCTGATCAACCCGGCATCGGCAATCGTTGCACCAAGCGACACTGAACCGCTTCAGCAAGCGATCTATTACGAGGCAAGTGACCAGTAGAATCGGAGAGCAAAGAAACGGCTAACCGCGGGCAAGTGCGTCGCTCTGATCGACAAAGTCGTCGCCCGACCATTGGTCGTCGGCTTCGATCATGCGGCTCTTTTCCGCTTTCTTTTCGGCGCGGGCCTTGGCTTGTCGTGCGACCAGGTCGAAGTGCGTTGTGAAGTACGGCAGGCTGTGGCCTCGAAAATCAGCGAGCGTTTCGAACTTGTGGTGTTCCATGAAGGCCAACAGCTGTTCGCTCATGTCTTGCACGATTCGGTAGCCGAACTTCATTACGCCGGTGCAGACTTGCACCGTATCGGCCCCAAGAAGAATAAACTGCGCCGCGTCTTCACCCGTTTCGACGCCACCGATGCCGCTAAGGGTGCGGTCGGGAAATTCATCGCGGATCACTTGAGAGATTTCCATGCACATCCGCAGCGCAATTGGCATCACTGCGCGGCAGGAATAACCGCCCGGCGTGGTGTACCCTTCCACCGACGGTTCGGGGCGAAGTGTTTCCAGGTTGACGCCCAGCACGCTGCGAATCGTATTGATCGCCGCGACGCCTTCGCAGTCCGCCCGCAGGGCAGCGCGCGTTGGGTCTTCGATGTGCGTGACGTTCGGAGTGAGCTTTGCCCATACCGGCACCTTGGCAACTTCGTTGACCCAGCCGGAGACTTCTTCCAGAATTTCTGGGTTCTCGCCCATCGCCGAGCCCATCTTCCGCTCCGGCAAACCGTGCGGGCACGAGAAATTTAATTCAAACGCATCAACGCCCAAGTCCTGACACTTCTCCGTAATCTCCTGCCAGGCATCTTTGTTGAACTCTTCCATGATCGACGCGATCAAGATGCGCTCCGGGTACTTGTCCTTCACTGCTTTGAGTTCATCAACCCACACATCGAAACTGCGATCGGAAATCAACTCGATGTTTTCCCAACCGATGATCTCTTTGGAATCGCGCGCTCGAAGCCGCGCGTAACGCGGTTGCACGTTGGTCACTTTCTCTGCATCAAGGCTGATGGTTTTGCAAATCACCGCGCCCCAACCTTCGTCGAACGCCTTGCCAATGACATTGCCGTTCGTGCCGGGAGGACCCGAACCGATCACGAAGGGATTGGGCATCTTGAGGCCGTTGACGGTCGTTTCGAGCGTGGGCATGGCAGTATTCTACTAATGAGCGAAAAGTAATACGCTTAGGATAACGTTGTCGTGGGGATCGTCAATCAAAAGCATGTTCGCCAAACTGTGCCTACATCGACAGTCGAGTAGATCGAACAGCAAAAATCGGCGAAACTGGTCGGCCTCTGAAAGCCAAAGCCCCTGTTCGCCCTGGTCAGTTATTCGAGCTCGAGGACAAGTGGCAGCTTCATTTGCGGAGTCACATCGACAACAATTCCGCTCGTACCAAAACTCAGATACTTCTTCGGGATAGCCGATCGGCCTAGCGACATCTCGCGATCCTTGGGACCGGCCAGGCCTGATTTTTGCGCTTCGAATGCAGTGACCCGCACGCGGCTGCTGCCTGGGCGCACTCCGTCGGCGGGCGAATCTGTGGATAACACAAAGGTTCCATCTGGTTCGATGGTCGCGCGTGCCAGCGGACCATTTCCTTCCGGCTGGAACATCACACTCCCGTACTCGAGCGGCTCGCCTTGAAAGAGCACTTGACCGTGTACAGGGATCAGTTCGAGTTCTGATTGGCAGCCGGCAGTCATCGCACTTCCAAGCGCGGTGAGGGCCAACAGAAATTGCGCGCGACAAGCGTGGATACGATCGAGTTTCATTGATTAAAGACTTCCCCGCCATTGACCGTTGCCAGCGCCTGATAGACGACCAGGTCCACTCCATCAATGATCGAATTCACTGAGCCATCGACCCTCACGAAGAGCGTAGCGCCGGGATGGAAACTCCCCATCGGCAGGTGATTGAAGGAGACTCCGTCTGCAACGCGATCGATTTCAATGTTCGGCGGAAGTTCAGCCACCTTGACCGCATAAGTACCGATGGTGCCATTGTCACCAAGAATCCAAGGTCGCACGTTGCCTGGAGGATCCTTGAACACTCCCGCGATCTTGTCGCGATGGACGAACTCACCAATTGCCAGCGAGTTACTGGTGCCGTCGGTGACCTCGCTTAATCGTCGCCGAAACTCCCAGCCGAATGCTCCGTTATCGGGGAGGTCTCCGAATGGCGAATCAGTCAACTCGACACCTGCTTCTTCTTCGTCAATCCTTCCGCATACCCCCTGGTAAGTTGTAATGGCTCCCAGTTGATAGCTGCCGGCAGTTGCAGAATAAAACAGTTGGTCTGAGTCGAAGCTTGGGCAAAAGTAAGCCTTCACTGCGAGGAAGCGAACCGGATTATTGCTTTCACGAGTACTGTGATGCGCCGACTTATCCTCCAGGTCAAGCTGCGAGTAGGCGTTCTCTAGTTCCAAGTACGGCAACATATAGGAGAAAAGACCCTGTAATGCTGGTCCTGGATTTCCCGGCGGTAATTCTCCGCCGTGCGCACTGGCAAAATTCTGGATTGCCAGCCCCATCTGCTTAAGATTGTTTGTGCACTGAGATCGGCGGGCCGATTCGCGCGCTGACTGAACCGCGGGCAGCAACAGGGCCACAAGCACGCCGATGATAGCGATCACCACCAAGAGTTCCACCAGCGTAAAGCCGGTGAGTTTTTTCCTGTGCCGTGGCTGTTGGTAAGTCAATCCGAAGAGCATGGGCAACCTCATGTGAAAAGCCGGAACCGTGAATTCAATTGTAACGGACAACGGAACCGAGCCGAAGACAAATCCATACCTATTTGCTGACTTCTTGCGGGGACAGAAATCTTCGCGTTGAACCTCCTGTGAACAGTTCTCTTCGGTCGAGGCCTGGACGGCCAACCGAGGCACAATGTTTCATTCAACAGAAATAGGGGGAACCGCTATTGAGCGCTAATGGACGCTAGTCCCATGCGTTGAGAACCACGCTCCCAGATATCCATTAGAAAATATTAGCGTCGATTAGGGGGTAGCCTGAAGGGACTTCCTAATACGAAAGGCGCACCGATAGACGTGGGCGGACCACTGAAATTAACGGCTGAAACTGACTCGCGATACAAGATAGCAGAGGAAGAGCAGCCACAGGATGTTGAAAATCCAAAGTCCCACCCATTGGCTTTCTTGCGCAACCATTCCGGTCTTGTCAAGCAATGCTGTCCCAAGCAACGCGGGCGAAAACACAAAGTAGGACAGAAGTACTAACAATGTCGTGTAACTGATATACCAAGGGTGAAAATCTTCTTGCATGGCAGTCATCTGGGCGAGTTGAAATAGCATGACCACCAATAAGCCAACCATTACCAAGTAGTGCTTCATACTCATTGGTCGCTCGCGACTTCCCCCAGCACCAGATCCAAACAATCCACCAGAAAATCGGCGTCGTCTTTAGTGATGCACATGGGGGGCTTGATTCGCAGGGTGTTGCCGTAGAGGCCGCCTTTGCCGAGGATGAGGCCGTGCTGTTTGCACTGCTCCATTACGTCGGCGGCTTGGGCGCTAGCGGGTTCTTTGGTCTTGCGGTCGGTCACTAGTTCCACGCCCAGCATCAGCCCCATGCCGCGTACCTCGCCGATCAGGTCCTGCTTGTCTTGTAACTCGAACAAGCGGTCCTTGAGATGGTTGCCGATCTTCTGTGCGTTCTCTTGAATGTTCTCCTCGTCGATCACTTCCATCGTGGCCAGACCCTGCGTCATGCTGATCGGGTTGCCGCCGAAGGTGTTGAAGTGGATGCGGTTGGTCATCACCTCGGAGATCGGCTCGGTGGTGGTCATGCCGCCGAGTGGGATGCCGTTGCCGATGCCTTTGGCCATGGTGACCATGTCGGGCACGACGTCCCAGTTCTGGTGCGACCAGTAGTGCGTGCCCGTGCGGCCGAAACCGCCTTGCACTTCGTCGGCAATGCAGATACCGCCGTGTTGGCGGACGATGTCGTAGACGATTTTGAAAAACTCCTTGGGCGGAGTGACGCTGCCACCGACGCCTTGGATGGGCTCGCCAATGAAGCAGGCAATTTCCCCTGGCGTTTGATACTCGATCACGCTCTTGATGTCGTGCGCACATTTCAAATCACAAGACGGATATTCCAACCCATACGGGCACCGATAGCAGTAACCGGCGTGCGTGTGGTGCACATTGGTGCGGTTGTTCGAGGGAAACTTCCACGTGCCGTGCGCTGTGAGGCTCATCGGCACCGACGTGCCGCCGTGGTAGCCGTTGCGCTGGGCGATCACGTCTTTGTTACCGGTGTATTCGCGCGCTGAGAGGATGGCGAATTCATTCGCTTCGCTACCGCTGTTGGTGAAGTAACTGCGAGTTAGCCCCTCCGGCATCTTGCTGGCGAGCTTTTCGGCGAACTGCGCGATCGTTGGGTGCAAGTAAATCGTCGTCGTGTGTTGTAGTTTGCCGGTTTGCTCACGGACCTTGTCAATTACCTTAGGATGGCAATGCCCAACGCTCACCGTGACAATCCCCGCGAAGGCGTCGAGATATCGCCGCCCGGTCTCGTCCCACAGGTACTGCATGTTGCCTTCGACGATCATCAGCGGCTCACGGTAATACGTCAGCACGCCGGGCGAAACATACTGATGCCGCAGAGCGAGCACTTCATCGCGCGACGGGCCGTCGTACGGCGTAGGCTGGTGGTCGATGATCGGTAGCTCTGGAAGTTTTTCTATTTGGGACATTGTTCTATCCTGCTGAAAAAAAATTAGCCCGACGCGCTAGCGAGGGCGAATTTGCCAACTAGTGGAAGCCCTCGCTGGCGCGTCGGGCTGGTTTTTGGAACGTAGTTACTTTGATCCTTCCTCCGCCAACCCCCGCTCCACTCGCGTGCCGGGGATGAGATTGTCTAGCAGCAGACCTATGATCGCCGCGACAGCCATGCCTGTCGAACCGATGGAGAGGACGATGCCTTTCACGCCGTCCGGTAGGTCGTTCAGCCACGTTTCGGCAGTGGGTTGATACATGGCTAGGGTTTGACCGACTTGCAATTGCTCTGCCGTGGCCAGCGAAGAAAAATAGGTCGGCACGCTCAGACCCATGAACAACGAGAAACCCGCGATCAACAAATTGCGGTCCGACTGCATGTCGCACTTGGCCAATTGCTGCGCGCCGACGGCGCTGATCAAACCAAACATCACGCAGTACAAGCCACCCACGACCGGTCCGGGAATCGCTGCGGCCATCGCGCCAAATTTGCCGAGAAAGCCGATGGCGATCAGCAGTGCCGCGGCGATTTGCACGACGTAGCGGCTGCCGACTTTGGTGAGTCCCACGAGCCCGACGTTTTCCGAATAACTGGTGGAACTGAATCCGCCGAATACACCCGTGAGAAAACAACCAATGCCTTCGCAACCGATGCCCCGGGAGATTTGCGACGGCGACGGATCGCCGCCGCCGGCCATTTGGCTGCAGGCGTGGTAGTCGCCGAACGATTCGATCATCGACGCGAGATAGGCTGCCAACACCGCCACGGCGAAACCAAAGTGCCACTTCGGCATACCCCAGGGGAAAACGACTTCGCTGAAATCACTGCGCACCCAATCACTCGACTCGACGGCAGACAAATTGACAAACGACGCGTCACCCGCTTCATACACCCCTGCCAAGGTCAGCAACCAACACAACACGACCACCGCCACCAGCGCCGACAGAATGGGGAACAGTCGAAAGAAACGATTGCCGCGCGAGAGTACTTGCGAGAACACGATGATCAACGCCATCGTCAAACCCGAAATCGCCCAGTCGGTGCCTGCCTTGGGCGCACCGTGTTGAAACAGTGCCAAGCCGATCAGCATAATCACAGGCCCGACCACAACGGGCGAAAGGAACTGTCGCAGTTTGCCGAACAGGCCAGAGAAGCCGATGAAGACTTCAAACAACGCACCGACCATCACGGCGCCGGCGATGTACTGCATCATTTCGGCGGGAGTACCACCCTCATTCTTCACGGTGCCGATGATCGCGAAGAACGCAGCAATGAACGAAAACGACACACCCTGAATAATTGGCAGCCGCGAGCCGAATGTTGCTTGAATCAAAGTCGCCACCCCGCTGCAGAGCATGACCGACGAAATTAGCAGCCCCGTTTGCTCGATGGACATTCCCATCGCCGGGCCGAAGAGCAGCGGCACTGCCACGGTCGAGCCGAACATCGTGAACATATGCTGCACCGCGAGCACCACCGCCTTCAAAGGAGGCGGGCGATCGTCGAGGCCGTAGATAATGCGTGGGTTTTCGATGCTATTGCTCGGAAGAAAAGTAAACCACGAAGGCACCAAGACACAAAGAAGAAAGTCTGGAGTAAATCCTTCGTGCCTTGGTGCCTTCGTGGTTCATTCTACACATCAGAAAGTCAAGCTCCCACGATCGAATCGTAACTGTCCGGTCGGCGGTCGCGGAAGAACTGCCAGGTGTTGCGCACTTCGCGGATTTGGTCGAGGTCCATGTCGGCAATGACGATTTCGTCGCTGTCGCGACTCGCTTCGGCGAGCATCTGTCCGCGAGGGTCGCAGAAATAGCTCTGACCATAGAACTCGCCCATCTTCCATGGCTCTTCCGTGCCCGGGCGATTGATCGCGCCGATGAAATACTGGTTGGCCACGGCGTGCGCCGGTTGTTCAATCTTCCACAGGTATTCGCTGAGCCCGGCAACCGTCGCCGATGGGTTGAAAACAATCTCCGCGCCGTTCAGCCCCAAGCACCGCGCACCTTCGGGAAAGTGGCGATCGTAACAAATGTAAACCCCCACCTTGCCAACGCGCGTGTCGAACACGGGGTAGCCGAGGTTGCCGGGGCGGAAATAAAACTTCTCCCAGAAGCCGGGCGCACATTGGGGGATGTGCATCTTACGAAACTTACCGAGGTACGTGCCGTCGGCGTCGATCACCGCGGCCGTGTTGTAGTACACGCCCGGCAGGTCTTCTTCGTATATCGGAACGACCAGCACCATCTCGTGCTTCTTGGCGACTTCTTGCATGAGCTTGGTCGTGGGTCCGTCGGGTACTTGCTCGGTCAGCTCGTACCAGCGCGCGTCTTGCTCGCAGCAGAAATACGGTCCGTTGAACAATTCCTGCAGACAAGCAACTTGAGCGCCTTTTCCCGCGGCTTCCTCGAGCATGCCGACGGTCTTGTCGGTCATCGCCTTCTGAATTTTTGGCACCGGTGAATCGCCCGGCTCATTCAATTTGACTTGCAGCAAGGCACCACGAACAATTCGGCTCATCGAAAGAACTCCTACTCGAATAGCTTGGGGAAAGGCACGCGACCCGCTATGATACCGTCTGACCGGCGAAAATCCTACTGCTCTCATCACCCCCAATTATCGATTCACTCATGACGCAAACAGTCCCGCTACTTGATGGAGGCAACTGGCGCACCAGTGATGCCTCGAACAAGGCCGAAGTGATTAATCCTTCCACAGGCGAAGTCATCGCCGAGGTACCGCTCTGCGATGCTGCCGAGACGGTTGCCGTCGTGGAGTCCGCAGCCGAGGCATTGCCGGCGTGGAGCGGGACGCCGGCCGTCGAGCGCGCGCGGGTGATGTTCAAGTTCCGGCAGTTGATGGAAGACCACTTCGACGAGCTGGCCGGACTCGTCACGCGCGAACATGGCAAGACGCTGCCCGAAGCGCGGGCCGAAGTGCAACGCGGGCTCGAGATGGTTGAGTATTCGTGCAGCGTGCCGGCACTGCTCATGGGCGACTCGCTGCCGAACATTGCCACGAGCGTCGACGCCGAAACCAATCGCCATCCGGTCGGTGTATGCGTCGGCATTACGCCGTACAATTTCCCCTGCATGGTTCCGCTTTGGATGATTCCGGTAGCGCTGGTTTGCGGGAACACGTTTGTGCTGAAGCCGTCGGAGAAAGTGCCGCTCTCGTCGGTGCGTTTGGGTGAGTTGCTCGTGGAAGCGGGGTTGCCCGCAGGGGTCTTCAACATCGTGCACGGTGACAAGACGTGTGTCGATGTCCTGTTAAATCACCCCAGCGTTGCGGCGATTTCGTTTGTCGGTTCCACGGCCATCGCGAAGTACATTTACGAGACGGGCACCAAGAACGGCAAACGCGTACAGTCCGCCGGCGGCGCGAAGAACCATCTCATCATCATGCCCGATGCCGATCTCGAGCAATCGGTGAAAGCGCTCGCCGCGAGTGCTTATGGTTGCGCGGGCCAGCGCTGTATGGCCGGCAGTGTGGCGGTCGCGGTGGGCGAGGTGGCTGACCCGCTCGTGAATGAATTGTGTGGCCATGCGAGTTCACTGAGCGTTGGCCCCACTGATGGCAACGAAGGCGTTGACGTTGGTCCGCTCATCCGGCGCGAACATCTGGAACGCGTTAGTGGTTATCTCGACATCGCTAGTAGCGAAGGCGCCGATGTCGCACTTGATGGTCGGCTACACGACGAGAGTTTTCTGCTCGGCCCCTGCGTCGTCGACCGCGTGCAGCCCGACATGCGGCTGGCAACCGAAGAAATTTTCGGCCCGGTGTTGTCCGTCATGCGTGCCGACGATTTGGAAAGCGCACTGGAGATCGGTCGCAACTGCCCCTACGGCAACGGCGCGTCGATTTTCACCCGCGACGGTTACGCCGCCCGCGAGTTCAAGGCGCACTTCAACGCCGGCATGATCGGCATCAACGTCGGCGTGCCCGCCCCAATGGCGTGGTTCCCCTTCACCGGTTGGAACCAATCTTTCTTCGGCGATTTGCACCTGCAGGGGACCGAAAGCGTGCACTTCTACACCCGGCAAAAAACGACTCTGACGCGTTGGTTCCAAAGCGCGGAGAGTTCGCATCACGATCCGGTGTGGAAGACGCAGCGCTAGCTAGCTTCGATCGGTGCAACCCGCGCGGACGTGGGAGCATCAGAGTTGAATCCACTTAGGGCCTGGCTTTTGGCTCGAAATTCGATGTTCGCCGGTGAGTTGCCAATCACTCAGTGTTGGCCCCATGACTGATGTGATTGCCAGAATTACAAATACCGATAGTGCGGCTACCAAAGGCAACGGTACCGCAAGGGCGATCAGCCATCTCGGCAATACGTAGCTTGTTGCAAGCGCCAGCAGCGGCGCAACAAACACTCGGTCGTATCCCGGGACAATCAACCTTCCCGTCCACAATCGTCCCATCAGGCTGATTGGACTCCAGTGCTTCGAGCAGTACAGTAGGGCACGAACAGAGCAGCATAACCAACCGAAAAGAAATAGCCACAAAGGCAACTCACGGGGAAATGCCAATCGATCACCGATTCCACAGTCGGCTAGATACCGAAAGCTCACGCAGAATGCGAACCAGGCGATCAGCAAACTAAGTAGCCATGCGTGACGTGATTCTTTCCACTCTTGTAGCTTGCCAAATGCTGAAACATCAATTCTCGGCCAATTTGTTGTGCGAAGCGAAGCAAGCTCTTTGAGCATATTCAACTCCCACCGAACTGAATCAGTCCATGAATAACTTGGCAGCGACTGTTTGAAGCCAAAGTAGCATACGACATAAAGTGCTAATCCAATTGCTGCTGCAAACCAGAGATGGTTGACCGCCAGCCATAGCGATGACATAAGGGCGAGACTAGCGTACGTTGACCAGTACACGCCTGCCATAGCATTGGCCAGGAACAAGAACATGCAATAGACGAAGAAAAACATGGGCGCGGCGATCTGCCAATGCTCTGTTGCTGAGCAACCGATCGTCGCCACGAGAACAACGATCAGATCTTGCCAAACCAAATGTGCGGGCCCCAAGGGCAAGGGACGCGAAGCCGTCCACGAAGTCGTTTTCAACCACTTTGCATAGTTGTATCTGAAGCCAGGGTGGAATGCCATCACACGCCAAACTGCAAAACCAGACATGATCAACGCAACGGTACCAGCATAATTCGTCGGGAATTCGACCAACGCTAGGCTTTTGTCGATCTTCCATGAGATGAGAGCACTCATACCCAGCTCCAAGACGAAGTGAGTTGCGGCTAGGGCAATGGCCAAGCCCATCATCCAAAAAGGCGGCAATACTACACTCATCCAACGCGCTAATCTTTTCACGAAGCCTCCTCCGAAAAATAGTTGTCAATGTTCTCCAGCGTGTCTGGGTGGATCAATTGCTGCAGCACTTCGTCGAGGCCGCCGTCGATTCCTGCTTGCTTGCGCAAACCTTCGACCGTGTCAAACGCCGCCAGGCGTCCGTCGGCGATGATCGCCACGCGCGTCGAAAGTTCTTCGACTAATTCCGGTACGGGCGTTGTCATCACGACCGTCACATCTTGATCGTCTGCCAGTCGCTTCAGCACGCGCTTCAGCGCCAGGATGCCAGCAGGATCGAGACCACCAGAAAATGGTTCATCAAGCAGCAGATAGGGCGCGCGGGTGATAAGGGTTGCACACAGAGCGATCTTCTTCTGCTGGCCTGCGGAGTAGCCGGAAATCGCTTGGTCGCCTTGTTCGGTGAGATTGAACAGCCGCAGCAACCGCTCACCATGCTCCATGCGCTCAGTGGGCGGTATGTCATACAGTTCAGCGACTGCCAACATGAACTCTCGTCCCGTGTGCATGCCGGGCAGCCAAGGCTTGTCTGGCAGAAATGCAACCCGTTTGCGTATCGCGAGTTCCCCTTCGGTCGAACCGCGACGGCGCACCATCTGCCCGTCGATCTCGAATTCGACGTAGCCTTCCTGCGGCGAAAGAATGCCGGCCATGGCCGACAGCAGGGTGCTTTTGCCCATGCCGTTCGGGCCGAGCACGGTGACCAACTCACCGGTTAGAATTTCGAGAGAAACGTCCGAAAGCACGGGACGCACACTGTAATGTTGCGTCAGACTACCAACGCGAATCATTGATCCTCCACAGGGTTTCTGGGGCCGTCCTGGCAACGCCTTATGCCAATGGAAAAACTTGGCGCGTTGCCACACTTTGTATTCTACGAAATCCGCGAATAAAAGTTGCCAAAAATCCGCGCGGATTTCGGCGGAATTCTGTGCTCTCTTGGTGTGTTTCTCTGCTTGTGAGTACTGTTGAGTTGCACTATCCTCATTCTCTTCGCCGACCTGTGGCGTTGCGATTTCTTGCGAGTTGAATTGTGAGGAACGACTGTGGCAGAGCAAGCAGTGATTTTCGATGTCGACGGGGTGCTCGTCGACTCCTACCAGCCACATTTCTTGAGTTGGCAGAAGATGCTGGCCGAACTCGGCGAGCCGTTCACCGAGGCGACGTTCAAGTCGACTTTTGGCCGGACGAATCGCGACATCTTTGCCGACCTGTTTGGCGACAAGTACTCGGATATGCAGGTTGCCACCGCGGCCGATCGCAAGGAGACGTTGTACCGTGAGATCATCGCCAAAGACTTTCCCGCGATCGATGGTGCGGTAGAACTGATCGACGCGTTGGCCGAAGCGGGATTCACACTCGCGGTCGGTTCCTCGGGCCCGCCGGAGAATGTGGCGCTGACGCTGGAGCAGCTGGGCCGCGCTGACAAGTTCGCCGCGCGCGTGACTGGCGCCGATGTCACGCGCGGCAAACCCGATCCGCAAGTATTCTTGTTGGCCGCGGAGAAGTTGCAGATCGAACCGGCCCAGTGTGTCGTCGTCGAGGACGCCCCCGCCGGTGTCGCCGCAGCGAAAGCGGCGGGGATGAAGTGTGTTGCGCTGACCGGCACTGCGACGCGAGAAGAACTTTGCCAAGGAGACTTGGTGGTTGAAAGTTTGCGTAATCTAAGTATTGATACCCTTGCCCTGCTTGTTGCGTCTTAGGAATGAAGGAGAAGAGCTCAAATGGCTTCCTTCATCTTGGCAATCTGCGCCGAGATCAACGCTGAACCAAACCAAATCCCACTCGCGATCACAATACCTGTGTCTGGACCTGTAAGGCCGATGAGTAGACCTAACAATCCGAGTACCGCAGCAAACCCTGCGCCGTATTTTTGCAGAAGAGACGTCATCGATCGTTCCTTGTTGGTAATGATCACATGGAAAAAATAGCAGGGCGCGGCCGACCGTCGAGCTGGACACGGCACGTGAAAGTCTCAACGAGTCAGGCCGCGCCCCTGTTTTAGGAGTTACTTGGCTGCGTCTGCTCGTTTTACGATCTCTTTCGCGCGGAGCTCGCCTGTCGCTTCGCGCCAGGCAAGATACTTTTCATTGTCCTCCTGAAAATTGGGTAGCCCTTGCATCTCGATATAGGTCGCCGCGTACTTACGAACGCTCGCCTCATCGGTCATTCCCAGGTGCATAACATCGAAGAAGCGCGGGTGTAATTTCTTGTTCCCCATCATGCCGGGAGTGAAGCCCTTGAGGATTTGCTTGCGGACGCTGGTTGGAATCTCCTTCCAGTTCGCCTTGAGAAGTTCATAAGGGAAATCACCCGGTATCTGCACGAGCTCCTGGCCTATGTTGGCACCGACGATCCAACGGTCGCTTTCTTCTGTGGCAAGTAGACGCTTGCGCCAAATCTCCATCGACTCATCGGATGAATTGATCGCCTGGGGATTTTTTTCCGAATTCGTGGAATTGTCCTGGTAAGTCGTAACGGGGGTAATCATCTGTCGCAGGTCGTCGTCGATTTTACCAGCAACAGCGGCCACGAGCATCTTCCGCGCCATCTCATCCGCGGAACCTTGTGCGACGACTTTCTCAGCCCATTTTTTGGCTTCCTTAAAATCGCCCTGCAACAAATGGATTCGGGCCAAGCCGAACCATGCTGCGGGAGCTTGGGGTGCTGCCTTCTTGAGATATTTCTCTGCCTTGGTTAATTCACCTTGTGCGAGATAAATTTGCCCCAAGCCATTGAGACCCGCCGGATGCTTGGGCTCAAGCTTCACGCATTTTTGAAACGCCTCGATGGCCTTGGTCCGTTGACCGCTGTTGAACAGGGCCCAGCCGTAGCCGTTCCAGTTGTTCGCCTGCTTGGGGTTGAGCTCAACTGCTTGCTCAAAATTCTTGGCGGCATCGAAGTAGTCTTGCTTCTTCCACAACAGCCAACCCTCGGCCGAAAGCGCCTCCGCCTTGGCGATATTTTCCACCGTCGGTTTCGCGGCATCCGCAGTTTGCAGTTGACCGAAAGTCAACCAACCCATCACCAGTGCCAGTAGCAAAGTACCCATGACAACTCCTCCAAAAATCAGTGCGATCGACCACCATCGCCGACGTCGCCGACGTTGGTCGTCTTCGTGAAGCGATCGGGCCAACAGTTGGTCCGATTCCAGGAGTGCCGTGTCCAGGAGTGCTTGTTCCCGCTCGGGGAGTGTTTCGGTATTGGTGTGTGATTCGCTCATATGGCTTTGATGAGTTTGGCGGCGCGCTCGGCGGTGAGTTTGCCTTCGCTCACGGCATCGAGGATCGTACCTTTCGTTTGTTGGGTGCGGCCAATTTCATCTCGCAACGCGGCAATGACTTTGTCGAGCCGCGAACGAACCGTCGGGTAGGAAACGCCCGTCTGCTCGGCGATTTCCTTGAGGCTGCCGCTGGCTAAAATGAAAATCTCGATGAACCGCTGGTGCTCTGTCGGCAAATTCGCCAGTCTGGCGGTCGGAAAGGCGGCTTCGACTGCCACTTCGCAACCGTGGCAAGTCATCCGGCTGACCGTCATGGCCTGCTGGCAATAAGGGCACTCGGCGTTGATCGGGGGGTCACTCATATTATTTTTATTTAACACAGAGGCTACTATTAATACACTTATTGAATTTTCAAGTCAAGAAAATTTAATAATACTTACTTCACAACTTTATCAGCAGTGCACCTGTTGCTAAAGCCTTGTCAGAAATAGACTTGCGTAATCCACGCGTCACGAACTGCAGAGTTTTTCATGCCCCGTACCCGACTTGCCCCTTCGCCCACCGGCGCTTTGCATCTCGGTAATGCACGCACTTTTCTGGTGAATTGGGCGCTGGCTCGGCAGCAAGGTTGGGAAATCGTGTTGCGGGTAGAGGACCTCGACGGGCCGAGGATCAAGGCGGGCGCGACGGAGCAAGCGATTGCATTGCTTGAATGGTTGGGGCTCGATTGGGACGAAGGGCCGTACTTTCAGTTGCACGATCAATCGGCGTACTGCGAAGCTCTGAGGCAGTTAGCCGACGCTGGGGTGATTTACCCATGCCGGTGCACACGCAAGCAGCTCGAAGCCGCGAGTCTTTCGGCGCCGCATGGACATGAACACGACCTGCGTTACCCCGGCAACTGTCGACCGCCGGAGGGTACGTATGTCGAACGGGAGCTGCTCGGCGCTCAGGACGTGGCCTGGCGAATTAGAGTGCCTGAAGGACCGACGGTGTTTGAAGACGCTTTTGCAGGACGACAGAAATTCGATATCCAACAATCCGTTGGCGATTTTTTGGTGGCGACTAAGAGCGGCCTTGTAAGCTACCAGCTGGCGGTAGTTGTCGATGACGCGCGGCAGGGCATCGACCAAGTTGTGCGCGGCGACGACCTGCTCGCTTCGACTCCAAGACAGATGCTGCTCCATAAGCAATTGCAACTCGGCCAAACGCCAACGTACACACATCTTCCGTTGGTGATCGGCGAAGACGGTCGTCGGCTAGCCAAACGACATGGGGATAGCCGACTCTCGCATTATCAAGAACAGGGCGTCAGGGCAGAGCGTGTGATAGGTTTGCTCAGTGAGTGGTGCGGTTTGGGGCGGCGAAGCGAACTGCCTGCTGGTGAGTTCGCCAAGCATGTTCAAATCGACCAACTTTCCCGCGAACCGATTGTCTTCACGGAGGCTGACGATGCCTGGCTGCTGGGGAACTGACACACTGTGATTCCATGTCGAATGCTGAATCCTATCGCCGGCTCGAACTAGCGCGCCAGCATGGCACATTCACGCAAGCCTATTCAACGGCTGTTCAAGCGAGACTCGAACATTTTTGGTGCGGCGACTGTTACCTTGCCTATCGCAAAAAATGGGGCGTCGCTTGCGTCTTAGCCGATCCCGTGGGCTCGCCCGAGCTGCACGAACCGCTTCTGCGAGCCTTTCTGAAACAGGCCCGCAAACCGTGCTTTTGGCAAATTGGGCACAGCACGGCGAAGATACTGCAATCGTGCGGTTTGTGGATCAACGAGATGGGTTGCGACACGAGGCTCGACTTGCCCGACTATGACTTCAAGGGAAAGAAGAAGGAACGCCTGCGGCACGCAAGCAACTGGCTCGGCAAACATGGGTTCAGTGTGCGCGAGGGCACCTACGCGGACGATGTCGATGTCGAGAAAATCCGCGTACTCTCGGAAGTGTGGCAAGCCTCGCGGCAAACGAAACGGACGGTGAGTTTTTTCAATCGGCCGTTGGTGCTGAGTGATGAAATCGATGTTCGAAAGTTCTTCCTGTGGTCGCCCGACGATGAACCTGTAGCGTTCGTGTCGTTCGATCCGATCTACCACACCGGCGAAGTGATCGGCTATTCACCAGCCATCAAACGGCGCTTGCCCGACGCGCCGCTACGAGCGGAAGAGGGCATCATGAAATACGCAATCGAACAGTTCCAAACAGAAGGCCGCGAACGGGTTATGCTTGGCCTGTCACCGATGGCGGGAATTGAGGACAAGGAGTTTCGCGCCAATCCGCTGCAACACTTTGGATGGAGCCGGGCGCTCAACGCCTGGTGGATCAACCGCTTTTTCTACAACCTGCGTGGGCACGCCGATTTCAAGCGGCGGTTTAGTGGCATCGAGGAGCAAACCTATTTTGCGTCCGATTGCCTGCTCAACGATTTTCGCGTGGTGGCAACACTGCGGATGGCCGGGGCGCTGTGATGCGTGGTGGAGCCTCAAGCGTTGAGCACGGAGGGGTCTAAGAGTTACGGCGTTGCCGTTGGGCTTCGTAAAACAAGACCGCGGCGGTGGCAGAGACGTTGAGGCTATCGGCAATCCCTCGCATGGGCAGCTGGAGAGCGTGGATGTCTTGTTGTCGCCATTCCACTGAAAGCCCATCGGCTTCGCTGCCAAGCACGATTGCTGCGCCGTGGCTGAAATCGACTTCGGTGTAAAGCTGTTGTGCATCGGGGCGTGTGGCGAAGATAGGCAATTGCCATTCCCGCAGCTTGTTCAGGGTTTCCTCGACCGTGGCGGCACAGACATGCTTGGCAAACACGGTTCCAAGGCTAGCGCGAACGGTGTTGGGATTGAACAGATCGGTGCCCCCCCCGGCGATAAGGACCGCGTCGACACCCGCACCGTCGGCCGTGCGAAGAATCGCGCCGATGTTGCCCGGTTTCTCCAACCCGGCGAGCACAGCGACTAGCGGCTGCTGTGGGAGTGAGATCTGCTCAAGTGAGCGCTGCGGCGTCTTCGCAACCGCGACCACTCCATCGTTTCGCTCGCCGAAAGCAAGTTTTTCGAACACTTCGGCAGTTACGTTGACGCAGCTAGTTGCAGCCAGCCGCGGGACAAGTGCTAGTGCTGAATCTGAGGTGCATAGTGCTTCGCAAATAAACGCTTCGGCGATTTCGATTCCGGCATTGAGAGCGCGACCAATCTCGCGCGCCCCGTCAATCAAAAAACGTCCCTGCTTGGTGCGCTGCCTGGAGGAGCGCAGCTTGGCGGCTTCCTTCACGCGGGCGTTTTGTCGGCTGGTGATCAATTCCATTTCACCCCGGCCATCTCGCGAATTGGCCGCTTGGGAGTTTTCGCCCATCGGCAGTATAAAGATACAAGGTACCAACACGCGGCGGTCGGCCACAGTGGCCGAAGAGGCCATCCGACAAGTACGCACTTAGTTCTGCGGCACCGATACCTGGCGTGTGACAAGTACACAGCACAAACCTTCGGTGCTCTGTGGTCAATTGGCCACAGAGTTCTAATAGCGGCAACAGATCGCGGCGGATCGACCACGCTTCGCCCTTCGGGCCGTGGCCGTAGCTGGGCGGATCGAGAATGACCGCGTCGTATTGGTTGCCTCGTTTGAGTTCGCGTTGGCAGAATTTTCGAGCATCTTCGACGATCCAGCGAATCGGGTGTTCTGCCAAGCCCGACAGTTCAGCATTCATTCGTGCGCGTGCGACCATGCTCTTTGCGGCATCGACGTGCGTGACTTCCGCGCCGGCTGCTGCTGCGGCGAGAGTGCTGCCACCGGTATACGCAAAGAGGTTCAACACACGTAGAGGTTTTCCCCCGCGTGCAACCTGCTGGGCAATCCACTCCCAGTTGTCAAACTGTTCGGGAAAGATACCGACTTGCCCGGAGAGCAGTGGGGCAAGTTGCATTATTCGAGTACCACCAATACGAAGTTCGAATTCGTTGAACTCCTTTAGCCACTTTCCCTCTGCTGCGCGTTCTCCGGCGAAGATGCAAGCAGGGGATGCCTCTGTTGCTTGCAGTTTCGCGGGCGGTACATCTGCTGCCGCCGGACAGGGGCGATCTACCACGACCTCCCCAAAGCGCTCCAGCTTGCGGCCAGCACCAAAATCGAGCAGTTCGTAGTCAGGCCAGTCTGTCAACCGTTCGCATTCCTCTGAAAATGATTCACTTGGGTGAACTGCGGTTTAGCCCTACAATGGTTGGTTCGCGCGAAATTGAAACCTTGCGCTCCGGCGATGTTTCGCATCGCGGCCACCTGCTTACTGACGACTTTACCACTGCCCGTTTCAATATGCCTGCTTCTGACATCATCATCAAAGGTGCCCGCGAACACAATCTCTGCGATGTCGACGTGGTTTTACCGCGCAACCAGCTGATCTGCCTCACTGGGGTGTCCGGCAGCGGCAAGAGCTCGCTGGCGTTCGACACTCTGTATGCCGAGGGGCAGCGACGCTACGTCGAAAGCTTGTCCACATTCGCCCGCCAATTTCTCGGCCAGATGCCCAAGCCCGATGTGGACCATATCAGCGGGCTGAGCCCCTCGATTTCAATTGCTCAGAAGTCAGCTGGCAGTAATCCGCGGTCGACAGTGGGCACGATTACCGAGATCTACGACTTCCTGCGCGTGCTGTACGCTCGGGTAGGGCAAGGCCACTGCCACCAATGTGGACAAGCGATTACCGCCCAATCGCGCGAGCAGATCATCGCCCGCATTATGGCCCAACCGGCGAAGACGAAGTTCGTCGTGCTGGCGCCAATCGTCCGGCAGCAAAAAGGTGAGTTCCGTGACTTGAGCGAAGACTTACTCAAGCAAGGTTTTGTCCGGGCGCGGGTCGATGGCGACATCGTGCAGCTGACCGACGATTTATCGCTCGATCGACAAATGCGGCACGACATCGAAGTCGTCATTGATCGGCTAGTCAATGCACCCAGCATCCGCAGCCGACTTGCCGAGGCGGTGGAACTGGGGCTCAAGCTGGGAGAGGGAAATCTCATCGTCGCGCCAGAGGAAGTCGCCAAATCGCAGACGAAGAAGCGAGCGGGCCTGCGAAGCGGAGATATTGCGCTGTCGGCAGACTATGCATGCAACCATTGTGGGCTCAGTTTTCAACCACCTACGCCACAGTTGTTTAGCTTCAACAGCCCGCAGGGCATGTGTTACGAATGCGATGGCCTGGGCACTATGTTCAGTTTCGATCCCGAAAAGTTGGTCACCGATCCAACAAAATCGCTCGCCAAGGGTTGCATCGAACTCTTCGGCCAGTGGAAAGACCTCGGCCGTTGGAAGCGGCACATCTATCAGGGCGTTGCTGACACGATTGAGCGCAAACATGAACTGCCGGCAGCGACGCTGACCGAAACGCCTTGGCAGGAGTTGACCGACGAGCAGCAGTACCTATGGCTTTGGGGCGCCGGCGACGAGCACATCACTTACACCTGGCGGGGCGGCAAGAACTCACAGAAGTATGGTGGGACGTTCGATGGAATCATCCCTGAGCTGCTGGAAAAGTACCGCGGTGCGAAGAGCAAGTCACTGATCGCCAAGCTCGAAAAATTCATGAACGTAATTCGCTGCCCCGACTGCGAAGGACAACGGCTCAACCCGCAAGCGCGGTCCGTGCGATTGACGACGTCTCATGAGGATTTTCGCAACGACAATAGCGAGAATGGAAATAGCGAGAACGGGGCAAGCCGTACGTTGCCTGAAGTGAGTTCGCTCCCGATTGAAGAAGCGGAGCGGTTTTTTAGTGCGCTCACACTCGACACGACGGGCCAAAAAGTTGCCAGCGAAGTGCTCAAGGAAATCCGTGGTCGACTCGGTTTTCTCACGAACGTGGGACTCGACTATTTGTCTCTTGACCGCACGGCGCCAACACTTTCTGGCGGCGAGACACAGCGAATTCGCCTTGCTGGGCAAATCGGGTGTGGGTTGGTTGGCGTACTCTACATTCTCGACGAACCCTCCATCGGCCTCCACCCGCGTGACAACGATCGCCTATTGGCCACACTGCAACGACTTCGCGATCAGGGCAACACGGTCGTCGTGGTCGAACATGACGAAGACACCATGCGCGCCGCCGACCAAATCATCGACTTTGGACCCGGCCCCGGTGTGCGTGGCGGCGAAGTCGTTGCCATCGGCGATGCAGCCAAAGTGGGACGCGCGAAGAAGAGCGTCACCGGTGCCTACTTGTCGGGAAAGCGGGAGATTGCCATTCCCGAGCAGCGAAGAACGACCTCTACGGAAAAGATGCTCCGCGTACTCGGGGCTCGCCACAACAATCTTAAGAACGTCGATATCGAAATTCCGCTCGGCTCGTTCGTCTGTTTTACCGGTTCCAGCGGCAGCGGAAAGAGCAGCGTGTTCTCCGATATTTTGGTTGAAACGTTGCGACGAGATTTGAATGGAGGGAAGGGCGTCCCGGGCGAACACGACTCCATCGAGGGAATGGATCATCTAGACAAGATGATTGCTATCGACCAATCGCCCATTGGCCGCACACCTCGCTCCAACCCGGCCACGTACATCAAGGTGTTTGATGAAATTCGCAACCTCTACGCGCAGCTCCCTGAGTCGAAGCGCCGTGGCTACAAGCCAGGACGGTTCAGCTTCAATGTCACCGGCGGACGCTGCGAAGCGTGCAGCGGCAACGGCTCGAACAAGCTGGAGATGGATTTCCTAGCCGACGTGTGGATCACTTGCAATGTTTGCGGCGGGCATCGATTCAACCACGAAGCATTGCAGATCGAGTACAAGGGTAAGTCCATCGCCGATGTGCTGGAGATGGACGTTCAGCAGGCGCTCGAACATTTCGAGAATATCCCCAAGATCAAGCACAAACTGGAAACTCTGCACGCTGTGGGCCTGGACTACGTCAAACTAGGGCAACCTTCGCCCACGCTTTCTGGCGGTGAGGCGCAGCGCATCAAGTTGGCTCGTGAGTTGGTAAAAAAATCAACGGGCAAGACGCTCTACATGCTTGATGAGCCAACCACGGGGTTGCACTTCGCCGACATCGAATTGCTACTGAAAGTGCTGCACGATTTTGTCGATGCGGGCAACACCGTGCTCGTGGTCGAGCACAATCTCGACGTGATCAAAACGGCCGATTGGATCATCGACCTCGGCCCGGGCGGCGGTAAGCACGGCGGAGAAGTGGTGACGACTGGCACGCCGGAGCAGGTGGTGGAATACGCGCTCGGACAAGCGAACAAGAAGAGTTCGCAGGCATTGCCCTCGTACACGGGTTTGGCGCTGGCGGCCCAATTAGGTGTGAAGCCACCAGCAACGGGCAAGTCCTCGCTGGCGGTTTCGCAGCGAGTCAAACAAGCCACCCATATCGTTGTGCAGGGCGCGGAACAGCACAACCTCCGCACGGTCGATGTGAAAATCCCCCGCGACGAGTTCACCGTCTTTTGCGGCCCCAGTGGCAGCGGCAAGAGTTCGCTGGCGATGGATACGATCTACGCCGAAGGGCAACGTCGCTACGTCGAAAGCCTTAGCTCCTATGCAAGGCAGTTCATTGGTCAACTGCAAAAGCCACATGTCGAAACCATCGAAGGCTTGTCGCCAGCCATTGCAATCGAGCAGCGGACCACGGGGCACTCGCCCCGTTCGACGGTCGGCACCGTTACGGAAATCTACGATTACTTTCGCATCTTGCTCTCGCGATTGGGGCAAATGTACTGCCCCGATTGCGATGTGCCCGTAGGAACTCAAAGTGCCGACGAAGTGATCGACGCGATCCTCGCTGAGCCCGTGGGCACCAAATTGTATCTGTGCGCCCCAATCGAACTGGCAGCGGGACAGGGCTACGAAGACCTATGGCAAATGTTGCGCAACAATGGTTATGTGCGGGTGCGCGTCGATGGCCAGACGCACGAACTCGATTCGATGCCGAAGGTGGACCGTCGCCGCAAGTACGACCTCGAAATCCTCGTTGACCGCGTCACGATCCGCAAGGACTCCCGCGGTCGGCTTGCCGATAGTGTGGAAAACGCCCTCAGCCTTGGCCGCGGTGTTCTGCATGCAGTGACCGTCGTAGACGACGTGCCCGAGAGTCGTTGGGAAACAAAGGTGCACAGTCAGCATCTGGTGTGCGGTGAATGTGGGCGCAGCTTTGAGCCGCTCTCGCCACATCATTTTTCGTTCAACAGCACCATCGGCTGGTGCACCGCGTGCGAGGGGCTCGGCACCGAAGTCGGCGCGAACCCCGCGGCACTGATGCGTAGTACGCAAATGACACTCGCCGAGGGCGCGATCCTCGCCTGGCCCGGTGTCAAGCAACCCTTATTCGCTGCAATGCTTGCTGGCTTGTCAAAGCACACGGGCTTGCCCATAGACGTGCCATTCGATCAGCTGGCACCCAAACATCGCCGCACGGTACTGTATGGAACGGGGGAGGAGTGGATCACAGTCAAGGCCGAAGGGGGAGAAGGGAAGGCGGGAAGCAAATCAAAGAAGCGTAGTACTTCGTCTCTCCTCTCTACCTTCAGTTTTCAGTACAAGGGACTCTACCCCGCGCTCGAAGAAGCCTCGCGCGTTTCGCCTCGGTTGCGCGCGAAGTTGGAGCACTTGGTCGATGAGATCGAGTGCAGCGAATGTGGCGGAAGCCGATTGCGTGACGATGCCTCGGCGGTGCGGTTCGAAGGGCGCACCATCGGCGAGTTTTGTCGATTGCCCTTGGGCGATTTGCTCAGCATTGTGAAAAAGTGGAAGCTTCCCGCGGCGCAGAAAAAAGTCGCGGGCGAATTGGTGCGCGAAATCACCAATCGGCTCACCTTCTTGGTGGATGTAGGGCTGGAGTATCTCACGGTTGGTCGTTCGGCCCCGACACTCTCCGGTGGCGAGTCGCAGCGCATTCGTCTAGCGAGCCAAGTGGGGAGCGGTTTGTGTGGCGTGCTCTATGTGTTGGACGAACCCACGATAGGTTTACACCCGCGCGACAACACTCGGCTGATCGGTGCGTTGCACAAGCTCCGCGACCTCGGCAACACACTGCTAGTGGTCGAACACGATCACGACGTGATCGAAAGCGCAAACCAGTTGCTCGATTTCGGACCTGCCGCAGGCCGACTCGGCGGCGAAATAGTCGCCCAAGGCACTCCTGCGGAAGTCGCGAAGAAGCGGAAGAGCGTCACCGGGCCATATTTATCAGGTAAGAAGGCAATCCCTGTGCCGACGAACCGTCGCGTTTCGACCAACGGAAAGAGCGACGAGGGGAAAGTGAAAAAGAAACGACAGAACGTTTCCCCTCTCCCCTCTCCGCCCTCGCCTCTGCTGAGCGTGCTCGGCGGTCGTCATCACAACTTGAAAAACATCGACGTCAGCATTCCGTTGGGCACCCTCACCGCGGTCACCGGCGTGAGTGGCAGCGGCAAGAGTTCTCTCGTCCAAGATATTCTTTATGCGCAACTTGCGCGCACGTTGCATCGGGCCAGCACCAACCCTGGTGCTCACGATCGATTGGCTGGCGTCGAGCAAATCGACAAAGTGATCCGCGTCGACCAGCGCCCTCTGGGAAACACGCCGACCTCGAACCCCGCAACCTACACCGGATTGTTCGAGTTAATCCGGCAACTGTACGCGCAATTGCCTGAGGCAAAGCTGCGGGGCTACTCCGCCCGACGATTTAGTTTCAATGTTCCCGGGGGACGGTGCGACGCCTGCGACGGGGCAGGACAACTTTGCATCGAGATGCATTTCCTGCCCGACGTGTGGGTCGATTGCGACACTTGCCACGGCAAACGGTATAATCCCGAGACATTAGAAGTGAAGTACCGAGGTCGCTCGATCGCCGAGGTGCTAGAAATGTCTTGCGACGATGCACAATCGCTTTTTGAGAACATCCCGAAGGTTCGTAAAATCCTGCAAACCCTCTGCGATGTCGGGCTTGGTTACGTTGCCCTTGGACAAAGCGCAGCGACACTTTCGGGCGGTGAAGCACAGCGTGTGAAGCTCGCCTCGGAACTCGCTCGTCCCGACACAGGGCGCACGCTGTACGTGCTCGACGAACCAACCACAGGCTTGCACTTCGACGACATTGCCAAGCTGCTCGATGTGCTGCACCGTCTGGTGGATCTCGGCAACACGGTGCTGGTAATCGAGCACAATCTCGACGTGATCAAGCAAGCCGACTGGATTATCGACATTGGCCCCGAAGCGGGAGCGGGAGGTGGGGAGGTTGTGGCTCAGGGCACGCCTGAACAGTTGGTGGGGCAGAAGGCGAGAGGCGGAAGCCAGAAGGCAGAGAAGAAGAAAACGAAGACCAAGAAATCATCCTCGATCCCTCCTCCTTCGTCCTTGGTATCGCACACCGCTGCCGCCCTCGCCCCGGTCCTCGCTGCGGGCCCTCACAAAAAGCGCAAGGTCTACGACTTCGCTGCTGCTGAGGCGAAAAAGGAAGGCGACCTCGACATCAACGAACTCGGCGAAAATATCAAAATGCCTTGGGAAATTGATGGCCGACGCTGGCACACACACGATCGTGTGAGCCGTAGCGGAGCGGCATGTCGCTGGGATGGCAAGATTCTCGACGCGATCGAGCGTCGTATCCAAGACCTTGGCGAGTTCAGCCCCACGAATTGGAACACACGCACCATTGTCGAGATCGCTGCGCAAAAGAAAACAGACGGCTGGTTCTTTCACGCGATCACGGGTGAACCGTGGTTGGTGAAGCTCAAGTTCCGCACCGCAAAGAAGACATTCCAACGTGATCAACTCATGATCGATTTGAACCTCAAGCCGCTCAACGACATTCCCGAAATCGAGCAGTACGGCCGCACTTCGCGAGTGAAGTGTAAGAACCTGCGCGGCCCCTGGCAGGAAGTCCAAATCGCGGCACACAGTTGGGAGGAAATCGACACTCCCGCTTTCTGGACGTTCCTCGAAAAAGCCATGGCCGGGTTCCGTCGGTTCACCGATCGCGTGCAACAAAACCCCGAAGACGTGATGCCTTGGAAGGTACTCGGACGGAAGTGGCACCTCGCCCGCAAAGGGTTCCCGCCGGGGAAGAAACCTGCTTGGTCCCTGGAAGTCCTTGAAGATCTGCTCGAGCAACTGGGCGAGGCCGCTTCAGCGGCCGGGGATGCGAGCGTCAACACACCCAACGCCCAATTCCTCTGGAACAACCAACAGGTCGTCAACCTGATGATCCCCGAACAGCGCGACCCCTGGGCTGTCGTCTACACCAAACGCCTGGGCGGCGTGGATCTGCAGCTGAACGGTCCCGCCGGCGCGTTCGCCACGGGCCGCATCGCCCAGTTAGCAGCCCAGCGCGCAATCAATTCCGACGGCGACAACCGCGACCAAGTGAAACTCCGGTTCGTCCAGCCCGAAGATCTCGACAAAGGCGATCTCGCCGAGTTTCTCGCGGAGCATCTGGAAACTTTGCGCAGCGCCTCCGCCTCGGATTCCGCACGTTGAGTCGTGGGTTCTTCTATATCTCAGTAGCGACACCCAGTGCTTGCAGAGGTGCTGACTTCGCGCTCCGCAGTGTGGTGTAGGTTAGCTTGCCAGTGGTGGCACTTGAGGAGGTTTTCACATCCACTTCAAAATGCTAGCCGAATTGCCTGGCGATTTGCAGATACTGTTCAGAAAAGGTTGCATCTGCATGCATAACAAACGGACGCTTCTGCTTCACAATCGATAGGGCATCGCGCAGACAACGCCAACCAAGATCGGGAGTCAGCACAGGGCAGCGCTAGTGAGTCACAAGCGTAAAGAAGGAGATCGACCCAGTGTGGGAGCGGATGTAGGGGTGCATGCCGATAGGGTGTACGGTTGGACGGGGGTGGGATGCTGGGTTACGTCTGTCGGCTAACCCAGCCTACTGCTACTGAAGCTCCTGGTACTGAAGCTCCTGATACTGGGCGGAACTTCTAGGTTTCTCAGATCGAGAAGTAATCGCCTGCGAGCCGGTGCTCTTGGTCTTCGCTGCTGAGCGAACCGCGAATTGGCGCTGAAAATGCGATGGAACGTGCACATTTCCGGAAAAACACTTCAATTCCATCCGTCCGATGATTACCATTTGGGCTGGTCAATTTCTCCCCTTGCCGTGCTGGCAAGTCCTCAAGATTCCACAGGGTAATAACACCACATGTTTGGTCGCGCACTTTCACGCGCAGGACGCACTTCTCTCTCCACGGATGGTCAACCGCATCGCTTCTCATCGAGTGGTCGCAAACTCAATTTCGAAACTCTCGAAACGCGGCAGATGCTCGCGGCGACCCCGATCACCATCTTTGCCGCCGGCGAAACGAACGAAGAAACGCTGGAGCTGCAAGTCAACGGCGCGACCGTACGCACGTGGAACAACATAGGCGGCGATGCAGTTGCCGGCACATTCCAGGCTTACAGCTACACGCACCCAACCACGGCGACAGCCGACGACATTCGTGTTTCGTTCACGAACAATGGCGTTGCCGCAGATGGCGGGGATCGCAACTTACGCGTTGATCGAATTCGCGTGGATGAAACGGTCTATCAAACCGAGTCGCCTGACGTTTTCTCCGTTGGCACGGCAGTCTTCGGCGTGGGCTGCACCCAGGGATTCATCGAGAGCGAGACACTCTACTGCAACGGCTATTTTGACTACAGCAGCGGCTCCGGCTCTTCGTTCCAAATTTTCGCCGCGGGAGAAACGGGCGAAGAGCAGATGGAATTGCAGATCGATGGCAGCACGGTGGCCACGTTCTCCAACGTTGGTGGCGATGCCTTTGGTGGCACATTTGAGACGTTCAACTATACGCATTCATCGCAGGTGAACATCAATCAGGTTCGCCTGGCGTTCACGAACAATGGTGTAGCGAGCGACGGCGGCGACCGCAACTTGCGCGTCGATCGGCTTGTGCTCGACGGCGCCACCTACGAATCGGAAGACCCCAGCACCTTCGCTGCGGGTGGATATGTGCCGGGTACGGGTTGCACTTCTGGCAACCTGCAGACCGAGACACTCTACTGCGGCGGCGCCTATTTCGAGTACGGGCAACCCAGCAGCGGCTCGACCTTCCAGATTTTTGCTGCAGGCGAGACGGGCGAGGAACGGGTTGAATTGCAAATTGACGGCGCGACCGTCGCCACCTTCAACAACGTCGCCGGCGACGAGGCGAGCCGTAACTTTCAAACGCACAGCTACACCCACCCCAGTGCCGTCTCCATTGACCGCGTGCGGATCGCGTTTACCAACAATGGCGTCGCGGCGGACGGCGGTGATCGCAATTTGTGGGTCGATAAGCTCGTGCTTGATGGCACCACCTACGAAGCCGAAGCGGACGATACGTTCTCCGTGGGGTCGTTTCTCCCCGGTTTGGGTTGCACCGAGGGAACGCTGCAGACCGAGACGCTTTACTGCGACGGTTACTTTGAGTTTCAAACCAACAATGCCCCCGGCACACTCGCGCTTGGCACCACGGCTGTGAGTGTTGACGAAGACGGTGGAACAGTGTCGATCCCGGTAGTGCGCACCGGCGGCAGCGACGGCGCGGTTTCGCTCAACTACACCACCGTGAATGCCACCGCCACCGCGGGTAGTGACTACACCCTGACTGCTGGGCAAGCCGTGTTCACTCCCGGTCAGACGACTACGAACATCGTCGTGCCGATCACCAATGATGGCCTCGACGAAGGCAACGAAACATTCAATGTTTCGACTGACCAAACCACTGGCGGCGCCACGCTCGGTTTCCCGCGCACCGCCACGATCACCATTCTCGATGACGACGGCGGTCCCACCATTGGCGACGGCAATGGCTTGCTGGGTACTTATTACAATGATGCCAACTTGCTTGATTTCGTACTGGAAAGAACCGACACGACTGTTAATTTCAATTGGGGCAGCGGCTCCCCCGAAGCGTCGATTGGTAGCAACACATTTTCCGCGGTTTGGACCGGGCAAATCGAAGCTCTCTACTCCGAGACTTACACATTCAATGTCTTCGCCGACGATGGTGTTCGATTGTGGGTGGATAACCAACTGATCATCGACGAGTGGCAAGACCAGGCAACCACGCACACGGGGCAGATCGCTTTGCAGGGCGGTATCCGCAGCGACATTCGCATCGAGTACTACGAAAACGCAGGCGGTGCGCGGATGCAGCTGCGCTGGTCGAGCCCCAGCCAAGCGTTCCAAGCCGTTCCACAAACGCAGCTCTACAGTGATCCACCTTCCAACATCAATGGTTCGTTTGCCGGACAAACGCTTGTCTCCGGACTCACTCGCCCGACGGCGATCGACTTCGCCCCCGACGGACGCATGTTCATTGCCCAACAGAATGGCATCGTACGCGTCTACCAAAACGGCAGCCTGCGTTCGCAGCCCTTCATTGATATCTCGGCACGCGTGAACAACGTGCAAGACCGAGGCTTGCTGGGCATCGCGGTGCATCCGAATTTCCCAAGCCAACCTTACGTCTATTTGCTTTACACTTACGAGGACCCCAGCCAGCTTGCTGGATCAGGCAATGCAGGCCCCGATGGTAGGGGCAACCGAGTGGCGAGGCTGGAGCGCATCACAGCCAACTCCGCAACGGGATTCAACACCGCCGTTTCCAATACTGGCACCGTGATATTGGGTACCAATAGCACATGGAGCAACATTAGCTTTCCTAACCTCGACAGCACGAACGACATTTCGCTTCCGCCCTCTTGTGGTTCCGGAGGTACACTCGCAAACTGCCTGCCCGCAGATAGCCGTTCGCATACGGTCGGTGCCGTCGCCTTTGGCACCGACGGAATGTTGTACGTGACCAATGGCGACGGCACTTCCTTCGGCCAGGTCGATCCTCGCACGGTTCGGGTGCAAGACATCGACAGCCTGTCAGGCAAGTTATTACGCATCGACCCAATTACCGGCGCGGGACTCTCCGACAATCCGTTCTACAATGGCAACGCAAACGCCAATCGCTCGAAGGTGGTGAACTACGGCCTAAGGAATCCATTCCGCTTGGCGATTCGCCCTTCTGATGGTGAGCCCTACATTTCGGACGTGGGTTGGAATACCTACGAAGAAATCAACACCGGCCGCGGAGAGAATTTTGGTTGGCCGTTCTACGAAGGAGGTGACGGACAAAACTTGCCGACCGGTGGCTACAGTAACCTGCCCGAGGCCTCTGCGTTCTATGCGAACAACAATGCCACGCCACCTCTGTGGTCGCGCAGCCACGCCGATGGGGGCACGGCGATCGCGGCCGGAGATTTTTACACGGGCGGAAACTACCCCGATGTGTTGGACGACACCTTGTTCTTCACGGATTTCGGTGACCCCACGATTCGCGCATTGGTTCTCAATGCCGACGGCAGCTTCAATCGGCAATTGGTCGTAAGCGGCAGTGTTGGCACCACGGTTGAAATGACCATGGGCCCCGACGGGCACATGTACTACGTCGATCTCGCACCAGGCAGCTCCAATGGTAAGGTCGGGCGACTACTGTTCACTCCCGGCGCTGGCGGAAACAACGGGGGGAACAATGGAGGTAACAGCGGCAGCGGCGCCGCGGCCCAAGGCGACTTCGATTCCGATGGCGACACCGACGGCGCCGATTTTCTCGCCTGGCAGCGGGGCGTTGGCATTGCCGAGTCTGCCGCCATTACCGACGGCGATGCCGATGGCAACGGCGCGGTCAACGGAGAAGATCTCGACATGTGGCTTGAAAACTTCGGCCAACCGGAACAGGCTGATGGCACGCAAGCGTTAGCTGCAGCCTACTGGATGCATGACAGCAAACCAGTCGAACATGACTCGACATTACAAGTTGAACCAAACCTCGAAGTCACTGGACAGGAACTTCTTCCCCGCAATCTTGCCTTAGAAAGTTTTGCCACTTTCGACGCAGCCGACGAATACCTCAAACATGTTTCAGACGATTTGCAGATAGGCGAATTGTTTGTCACCTTAGAGGAAGGCGAGGAACTATTAGAATGGCTGTCCTCCTAGTCTGCTCCAGGGCGTGGGCTTAGGGTCATTTCCATGGCCAATCTACGTCAGCGATCCTCGGATCTGGGGACAGCTGACGGAAAATCCTGCCGGTTAGGGAATAGCATTCTCCTCGATGGCAAGCTGCTTAGCAAACTGCAAGACCGTGTCGCGCCCGGCGAGTGTATCTTGTGAACTCTGCTCGATTTCGTAGTCCGGCAACACTCCGCGTCTCTCCTTAGAACCGCTGGGCCTGATAAAATACTTGGTTGAAACGTAAAGTTCTAAGCCAGTGTGCGACAGCCTAAAGGCTTCAATGTCGCCAAATGCCGTCGCAGGGTTGCCGGTCTCCGCACCGATGATAGTGCCCAGTTCGTAGTCTTTCACAGCGTTGACAAAATTCATGCCGCTGGAAAGTGTGGAGGCACCGGACAACACGATGAGTGGCCCGGCAAATCGCAGTGGATTATCACCAGGCTTTCGCAAGGGGAATTGGAAACTTTGCGTGGTGCCATCTGGCGTATCCCACGCAAAGTAACGCCCCTCGAATAGTTTTCGCCCGAGCTTCTCTTTGAGAATGCGACTGACTTTCATCTCCACTGAGCTGTACATGCGATAAGGTTTGCTTGTCAGGTAGTCGAACAATGCGACATTCGCATAGGCAGACCCACCCCCATTCTTGCGGGCATCTACGATCAGTGCCGCGGGATTTTCGCGGGCAATCTTCGTGAATGTGGCACGCAGAAATTCGCGAAACTGCTCGTCATTGATGCAAGCATTGTATTCTAAGATCCCCGCTCGTGACTCCTTATCAAAGCGGTAGGAATAGGGGGCCACTCCCCCGGGAGTGGCCGCTCGTTCCGCCGAGGCAATTGCGCTGAGCGTTTTCCCTTCCAGCTTGACGGGTTCGCTCAGGCGCTTATCTTGCGAAACAAGTTCCAAAAGGTAGGGGCTCTCCACCTCACACACAAGCCAGAGATAAGCGCGGAAATACTCGGCAACGCGTCGCATTCTTGAGGCGGGTAACTCCTGATGTTGATGGCTCATCATCTCCGCTACAAGAAAGCTGACAGGCCGCCCGTTGATGCGTTGCACGATTTTACCGACGAGGTCGGGACTTTCCGAGGAATAGTCTGCGGTGACCCATGCCTGACCACTGCGGAACTCGATTTTCAGCGGTAGTAGCTTGCGAGATTCTTCGCCAAGCAGAGCGGCAGTGGGAATGGGAACCGAGGTATGGCCATCTTGCATTCGAGCGATCAGCGGAGCAAGTTGTCTGAAGAACTGAGTCGTCGATACACGGTTGGGGAGTGACTCTTCGAGCTTGCGACGGCCACGCACCATCTCTTCGTACGGAACGACGCTGTAGGGATCGGGATGCACGGACTCGATGATTTCAAAAACTTGCGCGAGGTCTTGCAGGCATTCTTCCCGGGTGAGCAGTGTCCTGCCAGATTGAGCGCGTCCCTGGCCAAGCCAGCAGCTGAAAGCAAGTAACGGGGCGATGGTCGCGACGATCGCAATTCGCAACGAAGAGTGTCTGATATTCATCAGTCCAGTTTCTGCGGAGAGCTTTAGCAGGTCTTGTTGGAGTTTGCCTGCTCACTGGGCAGGCGGCCATTGTCTCAGGGCTGAATCTCCCTTCTTAAGACCCCTACGATTGCAGCGATCTATCGGTTACATGGATTTTTCGAATGCGCATAAAAAAAACGCGCCGTTGCGGGAGGGCAACGACGCGCTTTGGCAGCCGGTAAGTGGGCCATATGGCTCAGGACACCAACACCATACGCCCACATACCTTGCTCGAAAGCAAACCCAAAAGGGCGACTGCCAGAAGGGTGGGTCGTCAGGCAGGTTCCTGAGTTAGTTGGAGCTGGGCTCCATCTCGTAAACCAACTTGGCTGGCGGTACGTTCGAGGCGATGTTGCGGAACGCGTCGAGCAGTTGCTCTTCCATTTCCGCGACCGTTGAGCCCCCTGGAACACTGATGTAAATACCACCGCCCGCGAAGGCAATCGCTTCCATCAACTCGCGGTCGGCACCGGCACCCACGGCCATCGTGTGCAACGTGATGCCTCGTCGGACTGCCTCGGTCGCTTCGTAGAACGCGTGCTGTTTGTTCTTGTCGGAAGTCGAGTAGTCGGCCGAGCCGTCTCCATCGTAGTCGGTCCAGTCGTTCCAGTTAAATCCACCAGGCATGCTCCAGTTGTTGGGCCGCACATTGGCCCGGCCATCGGTCATCACGATCAAGGTTGGGCGAGCACCGTAGCGCACGTAGCCTTCGTCATCAGGATCGTCGGCATCGCCGACTAGCAGCTCACGACCTTTGAGAATGCCATCACCCATCGCGGTGTTTCCTGCATAGTCACCCGCTTGGTGACGACGCTGGATCGTATTAATGTCGGCATAGCTGCTCGTGATCGGATCGTCGGAGATGTCGATACTGATTTCTCCATCATTGTGGGTGAACTCTTGCATAGCGTAAGTGGCATAGCTAACTAATCCCACTTCATCGCCGAAGTCCAACTCCGTCAAGAAGTCCAAGAACAGGGTGGCACCTTCTTTGACCGCGTTGAACGGATAGTGAGGTGTCCGCCACAGGTCTTCGGAGAGACTGCTGCTGTAGCGACGCTCTTGCAGGTAATTCATCAATGTGCGGAATCCATACTTGCGATTGTATGGGCCATTCAGATCTTGAACGTACTGGATGTAATCCTTCCACATATCTTCGCTCGCCGACGCGCTCGGCATCGACTTAGGCGAACCATCGCTGTTGCGACCAGCTTGTGGGAAGGGGAACTTCAGACTGCCATTGTTTTTGGTGGCACCCAAGTTTAAGAAATTGAAGCAGTAATCGTTGCTGTAGTCGGAGATGAAGATTCCCTCGTACGAATCGATCTTGCCAAACTTTTTCTTGAATTTATTCTTACTAGTGCCAGGCCAATCGGGTGAGGCGGCACGCAGCGAGTCCCACATCGCGTCGAGAGAATCTTCCGCTTCGCTTTGGCCCAGGCTGGAGCGTAGCGAGCTGTCGTCGTTCATTGAGGCTGAGAAGTCGAGCACCACGACTAAGTCGCGAGCCTCGACAAACGCGGTCGCCGAGGTCTGAATCGGTACCTGTGAACGCCCCACAGCCCAGCCAAAGGCAAGTGGAAATTCCCCATCGGGAGCCGTGCTGTCGGATCCCGTGCGACGGGCGACAACTTGCACTACGTTAAATGGCGATTCATCCCACGCGATCGGCCACGTGTTGCTGTCGGCATCGTACTTGCGTTTGCCGAACCGAACATCGGTTGCAGGATCAATGTAAACCCCATTGGCAGCGGCAACTTGCTCGGCCATCGCGCGAGCTGCTTCAACAGCAATGGAATTCGCATCGATGTTCGCCGAACCGGACCCTTGACCTGCCGCATAGACGGCAGCGGTAATCTCTTGGGCAGCGGCCAACGAGGCGGCATCAACCGCATTTTGCATATCTGTTTCGGTAAGCACTATTCGCCCCGTGTCGACAGAAAGAGCGACAAAGGCGAAGACGGCAACCAAGGCGAACCCCGTCAGCACGACAATGACGCCCTGGCGCGGCGAACGCTTGCGTGGTTGCGAGTTGGCAAGTTCGTTTTTCATGAGAAATTCTCCAGAAAAGAAAAGCAGGCAGCGAGTGAGTGGACGAATCGGAATTGGGCAAGTCATCTCATTGCGACAGAGTGGCTCGGCCATTGCGGAAGGTTATTCCACCATTGAGGTCGTAGTCGTGCGCGGCACTTACAGGGGTGTAGCTCACGCTGGAATATGGCACCGTGATCTCGAGATCGAATAATTTGAGGTCATTCGCGGGGTCGTCGAGGTCAAAGGTTTGCGTGGGATCTTCGTGGTCGAGGATGTTGACTTGGATGTTGTCCTGCGGCACTCCAGCCGAGGAAAGGAAGTTCTTCACATCGTCGGTGATTTTCGTATTGGAATTTTCACCGCTCTCAAGCATTCCTTCACGGTCCATTGCCGCAAAGCGGGCCCCTTCGCGGGCAGCTGTTTGCAACAGGTATTGCGCGTCGTAAACGCGTGTTAGTTCGATCATGCCCAGGACAATCGCTAAGAGCATCGGAGCGATGAACGCGAATTCCACCGCTACGGCGCCGCGACGCGCTGGTTGCTGAATAGTTTTCATTGCTATTACTCCGAAAATGAAAAGGGGAGAGGAAATTACTCGTGACGCATAAATGCTTGGCTATTGAGTACGACACCATCCATGAACGGCATGGGCACCAGGGCAATGTCGTTGTAATTCAAACGTGCTCGAATCACGAACATCTGGCGTGGCTCGGCTTCTGAAACTTCAATCGAGGGCAGTGCTTCGATACCGGCACCCGAATCAGGCGGGGAAGAGCCCGAATCGAACACACCCGCGTTGTTTACGAAAATGGTCAGATTCTCTGGCGGGATCACCGGAGACATGGTCTGCTCGACTCGTGACACCACGTCTGCCGAAGTTGTTCCCTCGACAGACCCGATACGCGCACCACTACGACACGCGCTGTTGAGCATGTTGTTCACGAGCTGGGCATGGCCAAACTCGATGATTGCCAGTAGAAAAAAAAGAAACACAGGCAACACAACAGCCAGCTCGACCAAGGTCGTGCCGTTGCGTTCCTGCGGACGGTTGTGCTGTCGCGTCGTCATGGTGCGATGTTCTCCGAACCAACTCTTTTTCGTCAGCAACAATAGTTGTGCTTCGACGTTTGGTCCGATTCTCCTGCGAGGTGACTGGAATTGTCGTAAGCGACACGTTGTAGGGTGACAAGGGAAACTGTCGGAAGCGGGATGAAAAGTTCTCGGCTAACTAACTTGCAGAGATACCCGTCCACTAAAAACCTAGTTCACAAGTCACCTTCAGGCGCTAGAATTCCACGGGAAACCGCCTAGGGTGCGAAGAAACCACACTCACGCGTTTCATTTGTTGCGATGTCGCAACCTAAGGGAGAAAAGTGAACAGGTTCTGAGCGGCAAAGATTAGGTGGCGGCTGTTTCAGAGCAGTTTTCGCAAAATCAGAACCTCACACAGACTCACCCGCTAACCAGCCCGTACTGAATGCGGCTTGAAAATTGTAACCGCCGATGGGGCCGTCGAGATCGAGGACTTCACCGGCGAAGTAGAGCCCCGGGCAAAGTTTGCTTTGCATGGTTTTGGAATCCACCTCGCGAAGTTCAACACCCCCGGCGGTGACTTCCGCCTTTTTGAAACCCTGCGAGCCGCGAATGGGTATGGCTGTGCGTTTGATCACCTGCAGTAGTTTCTGCCTGTTCTTTTTCGAGAGTTCCGCCACTCTTTGATCGATCGGTACGGCAGCTTCGTTAAGCAATGCTTCACAAAGTCGTTTCGGAAGGCACGTGACCATAGCTGCCAACACGGTTTTCTTGCCCCCGAGAATATTTTCCACAATGTGTTGCTCATCGAGCGAGGGCAGAAAGTCGCAGACCAAGAGCCAATCCGAACCGTCTGGCCGCCTGGTCACCGCCCTACTCACATCCATTACGACTGGCCCCGACAGTCCAAAGTGCGTGAACAAGAACGAACCTCTACCCACCGATTGCGGTTTTGCACCTGGATCGCCCTCGACAATTTTCACAGCCACGTCGGGAATAGTAACGCCACTTAAATCGTTCACCCACGCAGCATCGGACAGCAACGGCACCAGCGCCGGTCGCGGCGGCACGATCTTGTGGCCCAACTGTTTCGCCCATGCATAGCCATCGCCAGTGGTTCCGCAACCCGGATACGACTGCCCGCCAGTGGTAAGCACTACTTTTTCTGTTGGCAGCACTCCGCGATGGGTGGTGATTGCAAATCCCACGTCGCTACGTTCAATCCCTAAGACAGGCTCGTCCAGTCGTAGCTTGGCTCCACTCCGCGTGAGCATGCGCTTCAGCGCTTCATTGACATCGACTGCTCGATCACTAACGGGGAAAACTTTGCCGGTCGATTCCACTTTCGTCGACACACCTTCTGACGCAAATTGGGCGACAAGTTCATCGGGCCCCAGCGCGGCCAGCGCCGAATGGAGAAATCGTCCCTGCTTGCCAAACGCATCGACGATTCCGCGACGATCAGTGGCTTGCGTGAGATTGCACCGCGTGCCGCCAGACATGAGAATTTTCACGCCCGGCTTGCGATTTTTTTCGAGCAGTACCACCTTGAGGCCGCGTTCCGCAGCCCGCGTGGCAGCGAAGTACCCCGCGGCACCCGCGCCAATGACTACAGCGTGCCGACCGCTCATCCTGTGGTCCGCACGAGCGTCCGACCAAAAGTCTTCCCGGCGAGCATCGCTTCGGCGGTGCGGGGAACCTCGGCGAGCGTGATTTGGTGAGTCAGTTTCTCCAATCCCTCGATCCGCCAATCCGTCGCGAGCCGCTCCCAAATTTCCAGCCGGCTCGCACGCGGGCATTGTGCCGAGTCGATTCCCGCAAGGGTGACGCCGCGCAAGATGAACGGGTAGACGGTCATTGGCAGGTCGTGCCCACTCGCTAAGCCGCAAGCGGCAACGCAACCACGGTGGTCGGTGCCACGCAAAATAGTGGCAAGGGCATTTCCGCCGACCGTATCCACGGCGCCAGCCCACCGCGCCGGCAGCAGGGGCTTATCGGAGTTATCGCTTACCTCATCGCGAGGTAAGACTTGCGCAGCCCCCAGTTGACGAAGCATGTTCGCTTGTTGCTGTTTTCCCGTGATTGCGGTGACTCGGTAGCCGAGTTTGGCGAGAATGGCAATGGCAAGAGAACCGACACCACCGGTCGCGCCGGTAACGACAATGTCTCCCGCATCGGGTGCGATGCCCTGATGCACGATCGCCGCGACGCATTGCGCCGCAGTGAATCCTGCGGTTCCGAGCGTCATCGCACTTTCGCTAGTCATTCCGGTTGGCACGGCAACCACCCAGTCCGCCGGCACACGCACGAACTCTGCATAGCCGCCCCAGTGCGTCGTGCCCAAGTCGTAGCCGGTGACCAGCACTGTGTCGCCCGGCTGAAAGTCGGCTGAAGTGCTTTCGATTACCTTCCCCGCCGCGTCGATTCCAGGCACATGTGGCAAATTTCTCACGACACCGGGATGCGCCTGACAGGCGAGTGCATCTTTGTAGTTAAGAGACGAACAAGCCACTTGGATCAACACATCGCCCGCTGGCAGGTCTTGGGTCGTGATGCTTTCGACGTCCAAG
This sequence comes from Bythopirellula sp., assembly GCA_965230685.1. Taxonomy (GTDB): domain Bacteria; phylum Planctomycetota; class Planctomycetia; order Pirellulales; family Lacipirellulaceae; genus Bythopirellula. Next base: position 2,915,437 of record CBDDLO010000002.1, on the reverse strand, counting down.
GTCACATTCTTGGCGTCGTCACGGCGCACCATCAAGCAGTGGAATGCATCATCCATGGCTAGTCTTCGTTTGCTTTCTTCGCCAATTCGACGGGCAGTTGATCGATTTTCGCCGCCAAGATGAAATCGTTGATCGAGAGACCGCCGATCGAGTGGGTCCACAGCTCGACGGACACATTGCGGTAGCCTTCGATGTGCAGGTCGGGGTGGTGCCCGTCGAATTCGGCGACTTCTGCACAATAGCGAAAGAATTCCATGCCGGCCATAAAGTCTTTCACTTGCCAGTCTTTACGCATGCGCTGGCCGTCGTGTGTCAGATACCAGCCTTCAAGCTGCTCTAACTGTTGTTTTGCTTCCTCAAGCGGGCAGGGATCGACACCACCTTCGCAAGGGGCACACTTCTTTTGGGTCAGCTCGGCGGAGCTTTGGGCTGCCATCGCAATTCCTCTTTGTGGATAGAAAAAATCAGCGCGTCTAAAATCTATTATCTGCCGCCGGGTGGTAGGCCGTCAATTCACCCTGGTCAGGGGTAGTGATACCATTTGCCAAAAATGCTCACTTAGCCGTGTAGAATTTAAACCACTAAGACACGAAGTCACCAAGAATTCTCGGATTTTGCCATCTTCGTGCCTTTGTGTCTTAGTGGTTCAATTCCAAACGGTATCATTACCTGGTCAGGAGAACTTCTATGAAAGCCCTCCTGCCAACACCGAGATCATTTACCACAGAGGTCTCAGAGGATCACAGAGACACTCTCGGCAAAAGGCTCTGTGGTCCTCTGCGTACTCGGTGGTTCTTTCCTTGACGACGGCTTTGGTGGTCGACTTTGCAGTTGTCCAGTTCACCCTGGTCAAATCTCTTGCCAGCGGTCGGTGGGACACCTAAGCTGAACAGCGTCATGCCGAGCGAACAACCACCCCATGAACCAACCCAGCACGCTGCCGAACCGTTGGAGGCCCAAATGGTCGAATGGGAGCAAAAGCTCATGTTTCAACAACGCGCTTATGAGCAGCTCAACGCAGTAGTGCTGGAACAACAAGCGGAACTGGCAGCCCTCCGCCGCGAAGTGAACTCGCTCCGCCAAGCTCTCGAAGGAATCCGCGACAGCGGGCTAGGCGAAGACCTTCCACACGAAAAACCCCCACATTATTAAACGCAAGAGTGCCCCTCTTCGCCAGTTTACCGCTGGGGAGAGAATTACATATTTCTCGGGATAATCCCCAAGTCGAGCCCCAGCACAAACACCATCAGCGAGATGATGCAAACGAACCCAACCGTGTGCAGCGCAACAACAAACTTCTCGCTAGCCGGCCGACCACGGATGCCTTCCCACGCCAAGAAGACCATGTGCCCGCCGTCCAGTAGCGGAATCGGCAGAAAATTGATCACCGCCAGATTGGCGCTGAGCATGGTAAGAAATAGCAGCAGTTTCCCAACGCCCTCGAATGCTGAGTAGCCTGCTGCCTGGGCTATGGTGACGGGGCCGCCTAGCGCTGTGAACGGCACTTGCGTGCCGAGCTTTTTCAAAAAGCGGAATACCATGCTGAGCGAGTTCTTCGTTTCTTCGTAACCCAACTTGATCTGTTCGCCAAGCGAATTGGCAACCTTCATACGCTGGATCGGTGCGAACACGAATCCGCGCGGGACGACATACTCACCCTCAGCTGCAGCGGGCGTTAGCGTCGTCGTGGAAGTTTCTTCTCCTCGCTGATAGGTCAGTTTAATTTTTGAATTCGCAGGGAGGTATTGAAGATCATCGACAAACGCGGGCCAGTTCTGCTGGCTGCCTTCGCCAAACTCGCGTTTGAGTTCCTTGCCACTAGTTGTCGTAAACTCGGCAGAGGTGATGACATCGCCCGCTTGGAGTCCTGCCTTGGCTGCGGAACTGTTGGGCTCAACATCACGCACACGGTTGAGTACCTGGTAAGCCAAACCGAGAGCAGGTACCGAGAGCGGATCACCGGGTGTGAACGAGGGTTCGATCCAGGTCACCTTACGCAATGGCAAGTCAATTTCTTCGCTCGCTTGTCGACCGTCGGCACTCGTGGAAGAACGCCGTACCGAAAGCCGGATCGTTCGGCTGTCTTCAGCCAAGAGACGCAACTTGTCGGGCAGAGCGATAGGGTCGTTGAACGCATTTTCAGCAATCGCTTGATTTGCTGGGGAATCATCAGCGAAACTGATCTTGTCGATGAAATCGCCCGCCTGGAGCCCTTTTTCCGCTGCGGGCGAGTTCTGCTGCACCGCGGCGATCTTGCCCATTTCCATCGCCAAACCGAGCCGCCGCATCGGCCGAGCAGGAACTGTGATCGTCAAGAGTTCTCCGCCCTCGCGAGGACCAAAGCGATCGCCTGCCGGTGGCGTGCCACCACGACGAACTTGAACTTCGATCGGTTGATCGACGTGCTGAACCAGGTAAGCGGTCCACTCGCGGAAGTCCTGGACTGATTGACCGTCGACAGCAACGATCTCGTCGCCACCTGCAAACGGCACCGAGGCGTTCGCGGCAGGGGTCTCTTCACCGACGGGCACCTCTTTCGAGAGTCTCAATGAAGAAGGTGATGCGATACCAATCTTCGCCAAGCGCCCTGAGTTTTGGCGCGGCTTGAGGTTGATCGTTTCCACTTCGCCCGATTCCGCCCGGCGGACTTCAAACGGGATGCCGTTTTCGAGGTCGCCGAGAGTTACGCTTTGCATGAGTTGGCTAAATGACGGGTTTTGCGTTTCGCCGATCGCCACGATTTCGTCGCCTGTGCGAATGTCGGCTTCGTAGGCAGCAGAACCAGGGGCGACGCGCGAGACAATCGTCGGAATCACCGGCACACCCAACCCATAGGCTATCGCTGCGAAGATGAAGGCAAAAATTACGTTCATGATTACCCCGGCCGAGATGATTGCCATCCGCTGGGGTACGCTCTTCGCCAAGTAGCTACGCTGGTCAACTACGAAGGTCTCGCCAGTGGGTCCGGTGATTTCTTTGGTGGCAATGTTGGCATCTTCGCCAACCTCCGACTCACGCACTTGTTCGGCAATGTTCGCGGGGTTATCGTCTTGGCCGAGCATCTTCACGTAACCGCCAAGTGGCAGGATACCAATGCCGTATTCCGTCTCACCCCATTTGCGGCTGATTTTGTACCCTCCCACATCGAAACCGATGAAGAACTTGTCGCACTTCACGCCGCACATTTTCGCCACGGCGAAGTGGCCCAACTCGTGAACGAAGATGACTGCACCCAGCCCCAGGCTGACTTGCAAAATGACTAGCAGCCATTCCAATGGCGAAGTGGCGGCGATTATGCACATACCCAACGTGTGATCTCCTCGCGAGCCCAGCGGTCGAGTTCGACGAGCTGAGAAAGTGTGGGGCTAGACTCGAAGTGATGCGAGTCCAGGACGCTCCGACAGGCCGGAACGATTTCGGTAAAGTGTAACTCACCGGCTAGGAAAGCCTCAACGGCAGCTTCGTTCGCCGCGTTCAGAACCGCCCCGCTCGTGCCGCCAGAGCTGGCACACTGGTGGCCTAGCTCCAAAGCGGGGAATTGCTCGGTGTCGGGAGGATCGAAATGCAGCGTCATGGGTTGCCGCCAATCCAATCGCGTGGCCACGCCAGCGACTCGCTGCGGATAGTCCAGAGCGTACTGAATTGGCAGCCGCATATCGGGAGGGCTCATTTGGGCAATGACCGAACCGTCAACATACTCGACCAGCGAATGCACTATCGATTGCGGATGAATGGCCACACGGATGCGCTCCGCCTCAATGCCAAACAACCAACGGGCTTCGATCACCTCGAGCGCCTTGTTCATCATCGTTGCCGAATCGACCGTGATTTTTGGGCCCATGTCCCAAACCGGGTGTTCCAGGGCCGCTTCGACGGTGACTTGTTTGAGTTCAGCTTCCGAATAATTGCGAAACGGCCCGCCGCTCGCGGTCAGCACCAAGCGCTCGACTTCACACTTTCTACCCGACTGTAGTGCTTGAAAGATGGCACTATGCTCGCTATCGACCGGTAGTAGCAGTGCGCCACGCTCCGCGGCAAGTTGAGTCACCAAGGGCCCCGCCGCAACAAGCGTTTCTTTGTTCGCCAGGGCTACGGTTTTTCCGCTTTCCAGCGCGGCCCAAGTACTTTCCAATCCCGCGCTGCCGACAATAGCCGCTAGCACCGTATCGATCTTGCTGGAGGCGGCCACTTCGTTGAGTTTTTCTGTACCGAAGAGCAGTTCGGTTTCCTTGGGAAGTTCCGACCAATCGAACGCGGCAGCGGCGGTTTCGTCGGTGGCGATCACCCAGCAGGGTTTATGCTGCTGTGCCTGAGCAACGAGTTGATCAAATCGGGAGTGGGCCGAGAGGGCAGCCGCTTGGAGTCGGCCTTCGCTGGCGGCTATTACCTCCAAAGCACTTGTGCCGATGCTGCCTGTCGAACCCAGGACGGCGACCTGTTTGGGCTCAGCAGACGATGGGGCTGTTGGTGTCATGCGAGGTTTGCAGATGGGTCGCCGGCGGGCAGGAGGGACACTCAGCCACAGGGAAGTTTCGTTCCACGCCGGTCGCAACGAGGCCGGTCGCAACGAGCTTTGCGAGGTCGATGTTTCGAACCTGAGGATTGTACTGGTAGAGACCACTATTCTAGGGGGCAGCGATTATGACGACAACCCAGAGCCAACCGATAGGGCACTACCGGTAACCTTCGTTGTCTTTTCGCAGGTGCTAACTTACGATGGAAAGGGAAGCCAGGGGCGAGGAGCGAGTAATTCGCTCGGTTGCTCCTCGGCCATCACTCCTCGCTCGTCACCCCAACAATTGGCGCCAACGGAAAAGCAATGGAAGAGCAGAAAAAAAACAAGCCCAGCAGCCCAAACGACAAGAAACCTTCGCCGCAAGGGAGCAACCTGGTTTGGTACGTTCTCGGTCTGATGACGGTGCTGTTGCTGCTGGGCACGGTCTGGAGTGGCGGCCAGCGCGAGGAAATTCTTTGGAGCGATTTGGAAGAGCTGATCGCGCGCAGCAACCCTGAGACGATTGGCAAAGACAACGAAGCCAACTACATCACCATCGAGGTCACCGATTCCAAGAACCCCGTGAGTGTTCGCCTGAGCAACCCCACAGATATCACTATCGGCACGAACGAGGTGACGGGGAACGTCGAGCGGCGCGAGGCACCTCTCGGCCAGCGCGTAGCCTCGGCCGAGGGCGCGGAGGCCGACGGCAAAAAGATCGTTCCTAACCTAAACTACGGCAAAACAACAAAGCGCGCATTCCGCACCGCACGCGACCCAGAGGAAAAACGCCTCGCGCAACTACTCGCCGAAAACAACATCGAGGACTGGTCGTACGCGTTGCCGCCAAGCCCACTGCTCAACGCGTTGCCAATGCTGATGATGGTTGGCATGCTGCTGCTGTTGATGGTCGTGATGCTCCGGCGGATGGGCGGCGCGGGCTCTCCGATGGCATTCGGCCGCAGTCGCGCCAAACTCTACGCCCAAGAAGAAATTGAAGAAACTTTCGACGACGTAGCCGGAGCGGACGAAGCCGTCGACGAGCTACGCGAAGTCGTTGACTTTCTCAAGAACCCTGATCGTTACCAGCGACTCGGCGGTCGAATTCCCAAAGGCGTGCTACTCGTCGGCCCTCCGGGCACGGGAAAAACGCTTCTTGCGAAGGCTGTTGCTGGCGAAGCGGGCGTTCCCTTTTTCAGCCTGAGCGGTTCGGACTTTGTCGAGATGTTCGTAGGTGTGGGGGCTGCGCGGGTGCGTGACATGTTCCAGCAAGCCGAGCAACGCGCGCCTTGTATCATTTTCATCGACGAACTCGACGCCCTCGGCAAGACGCGCGGCAGCGGGCAAATTGGGGGTCACGACGAACGCGAGCAGACGCTCAACGCCTTGCTTGTTGAAATGGACGGTTTTGGCTCGAACAGTGGCGTGATCGTCATGGCAGCAACCAACCGACCCGAAACACTTGATCCCGCATTGCTGCGCCCAGGCCGATTCGATCGTCACGTCTTGGTAGATCGCCCAGATGTCGCCGGCCGCGAAGAAATTCTGCAAGTGCATCTGCAAAACATCCGCGTTGGCGAAGATGTGGACGTGAAACGAGTCGCCGCCATCACCAGCGGTTTTGTCGGTGCCGACATCGCGAACATCGTCAACGAAGCCGCGTTGCTCGCCGCACGCAACGGGAAAAAGGCCGTCGGCATGGAGGAATTCAACGAAGCGGTTGAGCGCAGCAGCGCGGGCTTAGAGAAGAAGCAGCGCATCATGCAAGAAGATGAGAAGCTCCGCGTTGCCTTTCACGAAGCGGGGCACGCGCTGGTCGCCTACTCGCTTCCCAATACCGATCCCGTGCATAAGGTGTCCATCATCCCCCGCGGTATGGCCGCGCTGGGTTACACGATGCAGCGCCCCGAGCAAGATCGTTTTCTTATGACGCAAGGTGAGCTGGAGAGCCGCATTCAAGTGTTGCTCGCTGGCACGGTCGCCGAGGAAATCGTGTTCGAGGATATTTCGTCGGGCGCGCAGAACGATCTCGAACGTGCCACGGAGATCGCCCGTAGCATGGTGATGGATTTTGGCATGAGCGGCCTTGGCCGCGTCAATTTTCGCGAGAGCGACCGTAGCCCCTTCCTTGCCACTGGTGGAGGAATGCCGCGTGCTCAGAGTCACAGCGAAGAAACCGCCCGCGAAATTGACCAAGAGGTCAAGCGCATCATCGACGAAGGACTCGACCGAGTTCGCAATATCTTGGCTAAGCGCCGCGCGGCACTCGACGCGTGTTCGCATGAGCTAATGGAGCAAGAAGTCATCGACTCCGAAGAACTCACACGCATTATCGAGGAAAATTCCCCCAGCCCGATGATTGTCCCCGGTACCGATGCAGAACCTAAACGGGCGGGGAAAAATGACGGTCAATCCGGTGATGCCGCCACGGGAGCTGCGGGAAGCTAGTTCGCAGCCTCGTTGCATGCTGGACATCGCGTGAATTCGTGATCAGAATGGAAAGATAGGGTTCTCTTCTACATTCTGACGTATTTCCTGGTATTTGGCATGGCTGGGCATCCGCTATCGCAGCGCGGGCACTTGCTCATAGGTGTGGGCATGACGCTCATTCTCGCGGCACAGTTTTGGACCTACATCCCCGTTGTTGCAGCGATTGCGCTCGTCGGTCGCGGAGCGGTGCAAACGCTCCAGTCCCGCCCACGCACCAACCGGCAAGACTCGTTGATCGTTCTCAACCTCTCGATCTACAGCATGTTGGTCTGCGTCGCGATCGTGGCGCAATCTAACGCGGTGATGCAAGACGCCGCCACACGCGTGAGTCTGAGCATGCTCCTCGACCATGCGGCCGCAATAGTGCTGTTACTGGGTCTGGTCTGTGGCGTCTTTCTCAGACTAAGCCAGCCCACAGGCTGATCGAGCTTCTCTTGCTCGCGCGTTAGCGTGGAGATGACGGTCGCAACACCAAAGTTGCGTCTACCGGCTCTTGTGATAACACTGGAACCCAGCCTCCGAGTCGTGCACAATGATGGTGGGCGGTGGTATCGCTTTACATCATCGTGTGCAGGGTAGGTCTATGAGTTTCGACATTCTAGTTCGCAACACTGCTTGGGGAATGTCGTGGTTGTTGCTGTTCGCAACTCTTGGCTGCAAGCAAGAAAGTACCCGAGACAATTCCCCGCCACCGACGGAAGTCACTGTTGCGCGCCCGCTCGTGATGCCTATTGTTGAGTGGGACGAATACACGGGGCGACTTGAGGCGATTGATACGGTAGAGGTGCGTGCTCGCGTGAGCGGATACCTCGAATCAACACATTTCAATGTAGGACAAATGGTAACGCAGGGCGACCTGCTGGCGATCATAGACCCGCGCCCCTTTCAGGCGGAGCTCAACGCGGCCAAGGCAACGCAAAGAGAAGCCGAAGCCCGACTTGCTGAGTCGCAGTCCTTGCTCAATCAAGCTGAAGCTGAGCGAACCGATGTTCAAGCCCAGCTAGCGCTTGCTTCTAGGCGGCTTGATCGGGCCAAGCGCTTGCTCGTCAGTCGAGCGGTGTCGCAAGAAGAAGCCGACATCCTCGAAACCGAACAACTACAGGCAGCCGCTTCGCTAGAAGCCGCCAACGCAAAGATCGAGTCCGTCAAAGCTGGCATAGCCACCGCGCTAGCAGGCATCGAAACAGCAAGAGCAAATGTCGATTCAGCTGCCTTGAATTACCAGTACACTCAAATTCGCGCACCAATCAGTGGTCGGATCAGTCGAAGAAACGTGACTGAAGGCAACCTAATTGGTGGCGGATCAATCCAAGCCACACTCCTGACGACGATTGTCTCGCTGAATCCGATTCATTGCAATTTCGATGCAAACGAGCAGGCTTTCCTCAAGTACTCACGGCTGGCGAAGGAAGGCAAGCGGGAGAGCTCTCGGCAGAGTAAGAATCCGGTTTACGTCGCACTGGTCGATGAAGTGGGGTTCCCTCATGCTGGTCACATGGATTTCGTGGACAATCGCATTGATCCGAATACCGGCACGATTCGGGGCCGAGCGATTCTTTCGAATGACGATGGTTTGTTGACTCCCGGGTTGTTTGTCTCTGTCCGCCTGCCAGGAAGTGGCCGCTACGACGCAATACTAATTCCTGATAGCGCAATTGGTAGCGACCAAGCGGACAAGTTCGTTTACGTATCAACGGGAAATTCGGTCCGGCGACAAAACATTCAGCTCGGGCCCATGTCACATGGATTGAGAATCGTGCGCTCAGGCCTTGATGAGTCGGAGCTAATTGTCACGCGTGGACTGCAGCGGATCTATCCCGGTGTTACCCTAGCGAGCACCGAGGAGCAGATCGAAGCCGATTTTTCTGGTGATCTCCCGAATCAATACGAGCCCATTCCAGAAGACGAGTGGCTCTCACGACGCCCGAGCGCGGCACCTACGGGCGTGCCCGCAAACGCCGCGCGCTACGGTGAATCACCCGCTAGTCCTGTTGACGAGCAACAAGAACGTCCATGAATTTCTCGCATTTTTTTATCGAACGGCCCATTTTTGCGACGGTCCTCTCCGTGCTCATCGTCTTGGTGGGTGGTCTTGCGTACTTTCAACTGCCAGTCGGGCAATATCCCGAGGTTGCACTACCAACCGTCATGGTGAGGGCCAGCTATCCCGGAGCCACGGCCGAAATCATTTCGAAGACCGTCGCCACACCCTTGGAGCAAGAAATCAACGGTGTGGAAGGGATGCTCTACATGCAGTCGCAGGCGACTTCCGATGGAGCTCTACAAATCACGATCACCTTCGCCCTCGGCACTGATGTTGATCAAGCTCAAGTCCTAGTGCAAAACCGCGTCTCGATTGCAGAGCCGCGCTTACCCTCGGAGGTGCGGCAAATAGGTGTGACCACACGAAAGTCGTCACCAGATTTGTTGCTCGTCGTGCACCTTTACTCTCCCGATGATTCACGAGATCAACTCTACATCGGTAACTATGCCTATTTGCAGCTGCGAGATGTACTTTCTCGGCTTGAAGGCGTGGGAGAAGTGCGAATATTTGGCGCGAGCGAATACGCCATGCGGATCTGGCTGGATGTAGAACGATTGGCGGCCCTGGAGCTTACCCCCGGAGAAGTCGTAGCCTCGCTCCGCGAGCAAAATATTCAAGTAGCCGCCGGGGTTATCGGACAGCAGCCCCTGGAGAATCCTGCGGGCGATTTTCAAATCAATGTCAACACGCAGGGACGTTTACGAGAGGCCGACGAGTTTGGCGGAATCATTCTCAAGTCGGGGGACGAGGGCCGACTCGTACGGCTCAACGACGTGGCCAGAATCGAACTGGGGGCGACAGACTATTCGGTCCGCAGCTACATGGGCGAGAAGAAGGCGGTTGCGATTGTCATCTCTCAACGGCCTGGTTCTAACGCAGTGGAAACCACGCAAAATATACTTGCAACGGTAGAGGAACTCTCCGAAAGGTTCCCGCCGGGAATTGCCCATGAAGCTGTCTACAACCCGACTGCATTCGTGGAGGACTCGATTGAAGAAGTCTTTACTACACTGTGGCAGGCGGGGTTGTTGGTCATTTTTACCGTCTTCGTTTTTCTGCAGAACTGGCGCTCGACCATCGTGCCGGTGATTGCTATTCCCATCTCGTTGATCGGAACTTTTGCAGCCATGCAGGCACTCGGCTTTAGTTTGAACAGTTTGTCACTGTTCGGACTGGTGTTGGCAATTGGAATTGTCGTAGACGACGCGATCGTGGTGGTTGAAACCGTTGAACGCTTGATTGCCGAGGGACTCTCTCCCAAGGAAGCGACTAAGCAGGCCATGAACGAAGTCGGCTCGGCGCTGATCGCTACCACACTGGTGCTGATCGCCGTTTTTGTTCCTACGGGGTTCATCGCGGGAATTAGTGGCCAGTTTTACAGGCAGTTCGCTATCACAATCGCCGTATCCACGGTTTTCTCTACCTTTGTTTCACTCACCTTGAGTCCTGCTCTCTGCGCTTTGCTGCTCCGTCGCAAAGGCGAGAACCGTGGGCGAATTGGACGAGTGGTTGACAGCACTCTCGGGGTTTTCTTTAAAGCGTTCAACAGAATTTTCGATTGGACCAGCGAGCGATACGCAGCGATGGTCTCGCGCACGCTGAAGATGAGTTTCATTGTATTGCTCATTTACGGCGGGCTGTTGGGTCTCACTTACTTCGGATTCGCGAAAGTCCCGACAGGATTTATTCCTGCTCAGGATCAAGGCTATGCCATTATTGCTATTGATCTCCCCGACGGATCGTCGCTAGATCGAACCGACGAGATCACGAAAAGGGCGGTTACAGCAGCTTTAGAAACTCCCGGTATAACGAACGCAGTTTCTTTTGCAGGATTTTCGGGTGCAACGCAGACCAACGCTCCAAGCTCAGCAGCAATTTTCCCCGTCTTTAGCGACGCCAAGCTGCGTGCCAAGCAGGGACTCCCGCTGGATAAGGTTCTCTCCGGCTTGAGACAACGACTCGCAGCGATCCAGGAGGCAACGATTTTTGTTATTCCTCCGCCTCCAGTGCGAGGCATCGGGACTGGTGGAGGCTTCAAACTGCAGCTACAGGACCGCTCCGGAGCCGGCCTGGCTTCCTTGCAACGGGTGACCAATGAGCTAGTTGGCAAAGCAAATCAGGAACCAGGATTGGTTCAAGTCTTCTCAAGTTTTCGCACCGCAACCCCACAGATTTTCGCGGATGTTGATCGCACAAAGGTACGAATGCTCGACGTGCCCATCAACAACGTATTTCAGGCGATGCAAATCTATTTGGGTTCTTCCTATGTCAATGATTTCAATTACTTGGGCCGGACCTATCGTGTCACCGCGCAGGCGGAGTCGCACTTCCGGGATGAAGCAGCAGACATCGCCCGGTTACGTACGCGCAGCAACTCGGGAGCAATCGTCCCGCTGGGGTCGCTGGTGACGATTCGCGAAACCACGGCACCCGCCCGCGTGGTTCGCTACAACCTCTATCCCGCGGCAGATGTCACCGGTTCAACATTGCCTGGCTTCAGTTCAGGTCAGGCGATCGCGGCAATGCAACGCCTCGCTGAGGAGACGCTGCCACCTGGTTTTGGTTTCGAGTGGACGGATCTCTCGTATCAGGAAATTGCAGCAGGAAATACGGCCCTGTTCATATTCCCGTTGTGTGTACTCTTCGTTTTCCTTGCGTTGGCCGCCCAATACGAAAGTTGGCTCTTGCCGCTCGCGGTAATTCTGATCGTACCCATGTGTCTGCTGTTCGCGATCTTCGGTATTTGGCTACGAGGACTCGATAATAACATTCTTACTCAGATCGGATTCGTGGTGCTGGTAGGATTGGCCTGCAAGAATGCCATTCTGATCGTTGAATTTGCCAAGGCGGAAGAGGAGGCTGGAAAGAGCCGTTTTGATGCTGCAGTGGAAGCGTGCCGGCTCAGGCTGCGGCCCATTCTGATGACCGCCTTCTCCTTTATTTTGGGTGTGATTCCACTGCTGATCGCCACCGGTGCCGGGTCAGAAATGCGACGCGCACTCGGCACGGCTGTCTTTAGTGGAATGTTGGGCGTAACCCTGTTCGGGCTGTTTTTGACGCCGGTGTTTTACGTCGTTCTGCGAGGTTTGAGTGGCGCAAAATAAATAGGAGAGCCAAACGCACAGGGAGCGACAGCCTACCGGACAAAGGGAGTATCCCGCATGGCCGTACGGCGTGGGTGCGCCGGCCCAAGAGCCAAGCCAATCCAACCGTCTTCAATAACGAGCTGTGTGACCATCAGCCCCTTTAGCCGTGGCTCTTCAAGCCGATCGATGCCGAGCAGAACGATCTCCTGGTCTTTCACCATTAGCTTGCCCATCACACTGTGCAACACCACTCGAGGGCCAGTTTTTAGACGTCGGCCGGAGAATTGCAGCGTTCCCTCGCGGACGAGCCGCACATCAAGCCCTTTGACAACGGGGCGAAAATGCACGTGGATCTGAAAATTCTTGATCCTGTCCCGGCGATGGGCCAACTCTGCGATGCTCATCACCAGTTCTAAGCGGTCTCCGTCGCAGCGAACGCGTGCCGAATCGCGTGAAGCGAATTCGATTACCGCCCGACGCGGCATGTCTACCGGCGGGGTAGCGTCGGCCTGGCCGAAACGGGCAGAAAGATACTCGAAGAGTTCGAGCATTGTCATCCTTCGCCCATCAAGTCCCAAACCCATCATCGCGTTGTTGAGTGCAGTTTCGTGCAACTGCAAACTCAGCACACTATCTGACGGAGCCAGAGGCCGTAGGGTATGTGCTGCCAGTTGCCCACTGTTGGCAAGTCGCAACTGCATCACTGCCCGATGATCCGTCGTATGCATGTCGAGCGGCTCGGCCAATATGGCTAACTCCTTCATCGGCGTGAGTACTTTGTTGCGAAAGCTTTCCTCGAACCCACTCAGCTTTTCGTCCAGGCCCGAGTCCAACCGTTGCTTGACTTGACGCACGACTTTGGCCTTGACCTGAGAAAGGGCTTGGGGGCGCGACCGCCGGTGTTTTTGTCGCGCCAAATCGCGAAGTACCAAACCCACAATAGGCACGGGATCTAACTGGCTATCCACGCCAATCAAATCGTTGCGACCTTGCGCGTAAGCCCGAGCAGGGGCGACTTGCAGCCCGCCTGAGTCGAGGGAAATTTCTTTACTACCTTGATATTGCATTTTCGCAGCGTTGCGTACTCTTGCTGGCCAAGTGTCCGAACGAGTGTCCGAATAGATCTTACCGTAGGCTTCCAGGCCAAAGCGCCACGCGTTGGGGTCGGGGACTAGACGCACGCGGAGCTGCGTCGTCGTGCGCGCCCGACCGCGTACCTTCGCTCCCGCGATCCGATCTCGCACTGGAGTAACGGTCGGTTCCTGCTTGGGCAACATGCGGTTGAGCAGCTTGTCGCTCATGGCCAGACGCATGTTGGCGCTGCGATAGTTTTCCTCTAATTGTGCTGCCAATTCTCGAAGGCTGGGATCCTCAGACCATTGCAATCTCTGTCGTAGTTGAGCAATCACAAGGCCATATCGTGATTCACGTCCTAACTCGTAACGCTCGAGAAGCGCGGCTAATGTTTCGAGGTTGACTTTACCGGCGGCCCAGGGCCGTAATTCCTGACGCAAGCGAGTCAGAGGCTCCGTTGCCAGAAATTTCCTTTGTGCATCCGACAAGTGTGGATCAGCCATTCGCGATAGCACCTCTTGCGACAACCGTGCACGAGCCAGAGTCGGAGTATCAATCCCGTCGCTGGTCGCCTCGGTGATTTGATCAAGCAGCAAATACTCCTTCCAATCCACGCCGTTGGGTTGAGCGTCGAGTATCTCCAGCACCTTGCTCAGCTCTGGCAGCAGAGCAGCTCTAGAGGAAGAGGCGTTAATGATTTTCGGCTGATCGCTGTCAACAAGCATTCGCCAAAGAAGAAGGCGGCGACCCAGAGCCTGAGCCGTTTGTTGCCAATGGTTGGAGAAGCTCGGTTCGCCCTCTTCCACGGAACTGCGCAGTCCCGACCTGTATAGCTGCTCAAGTTCGTCGAGTGTTTTGGTCGCGTCCGTCATTTCTGTACTGGTTGACTCGGTGAGGCTCGCCAGTTTTTCGAGAACTTCCTGCGACCATAGTGCACCAGGCGAATCCGTCGCGAATTCCTCGAGCTGATTGATCAGGGCCTGCGGTCGATGTCGAATTGCTGGAGCGGCGACAGGTCTTGGAGGATTACGGGGTTCTGACGTAGCTAGTGTGGGCACCATCGGGAGTGGTGCCTCTTGGGGAACTACGGCTGGCTGGGGTGCCGGCGCCACAACCGCGACGGGAATCTTTGGTCTGCTGGGTTTGGTCGCCAGACGAGGGACCGCAGGCACTTCTGCGGGTGTGCGCTTGGGGTTGCGCGAGGCTTCCAGCAAGATCGCAGCAAAGTTCGCTTCCTCCTCTTTGGTGGTCTTGGCTGACGCTTGGGGAATCGAGAGTCGAGGATACGAATGGAGACGCGGCGGAAGCATCGCCAGTCGGTCACTCTCGCTCGAGACACGGACCCGAGGCATGGAAACCACTGCCGCTTGCTTGGATTCGCCCTCGGGCAGCATTTCTAGAACCGCCAGAATTCGATCCCGCACTTGAATGAAAGCATCGAAGTCCAGTGCAGGACGGAATGGAAGTGCTTCCACAGGCTGCACCATGAGAGTGGGCGGAAGGGAAGCAACCTCTGCATTGCGTTCAACTGGAGACTCCAGTGCTTCGAACGCAAGCTGGGGCGCGAGATGCGCATCTAAGCTTTGCCACATGTGCGGCGCGGCAAGTGCTAGCACGAACAGCACTCCCAGCGCGACAACCACCGGCCACAGCGGTTTCCTTTGCTCCCACCGCATGAACAAGGCCTCCTGCCTCAAAGCATCATAGTTCGGTCAAACTTTCTCAGCAGGTCCGCCAAATTCCAGCGTTGTTGCCTACCATTTCTAAGTCGGTATCTCGCACACTCCGCTTGCGTAGAGATACCGCAAGTTACTTCGTCACACGGGGGACGGATGCCTCGAAATTTGTTAGTTCTTGCCGGTCGCAACGATTGATTGGAGGAGTATTCGGATTAGGTAGGCCTAAGGGAGGCTAGGTTTGCGCTGCAACCTAAAACAAGGTGTAAAACAAAAAGGGGCCGCGCTTCGCGCGGCCCCAAATCGGTAGTTGTCCGATGCGGACACTTAGTTGATGTCGATTCGCTTCGGTTGCACCTCGGGAATCTTCGCCACAGTGACGTGCAAGACGCCGTTGGTGAGTTCCGCGGCGATGCTGTCGGGGTCAACCTTCTCGGACAGACTTAAAGATCGGTTCACTTTGCCGTAAACACGCTCTTCGTGGAGACCCTTACGTTCATGCTCGGGCTTCGTACGCTCGGCAACGATGTTGAGCGTGTCCTTCTCGAAAGTCAGCTCAATATCCTCTTTGGTGACGCCGGGTACATCCAACTCAACATGGTAAGCGTCGTCAGTCTGCCAAACGCTGAGCGGGGCGCGAACTCCGCGTACTGCCCGGGCGGTCGGCACTAGCACCTGATTGAGCAGCGAATCGAACTCGCTCCAGCTACCCGGTACGAGGTCCTGCAAACGGTTCTTCTGGTTGCAATTCGTCATGGTTATTTCTCCTTACTTTGATGGAACGGGTGGTTCTTAATCGACCCAAGGAGCAACTCGGCTTGTCTGCCAAGCCACTCGAGGCTCGTCACCAGAATTAAGCAGGCTCCGTGCCAAAGCAAGACTACTGAAAATGAAAACTCCGCAAGTGACTACTATGAAAAGACTTGCGACTTTACCGTGCGGTGATTCCGAATGCGAGTCGCCATAATGGCAGGTGCCAAACTGGCTTCCGCAAAAAGGACGGTGCAGCGAGGTGCCATATTGGCAGTCTGCGATTTTGAGTCTTCGCGTTTAATCCTGTACTACGTACGACCCCTGAAAACTCACGTAAGGCCCTTGCTCGTCGGCGATTTCGACGGCGACATCGATCTTGGATTTGCCTTTGCTGCGAAGTAGCTCGAAAAAGTACTCGCTCTCTGCCGGTTTGATAGTCAAGCCAACAGCGAGGAACTCGGGCGTGCGTACTGGCCTAAGGTAGCGAATCTTCCCCCGGCGGATGACGATGTTACCGTCAAGCGATTTGTCGTGCAGGAGCATAAAAATCGTCCCCCAACCAACGATCGTACACAGCGCGTTCAAGCTTCCGGCAAACGCTGAGTACTGGTGGTTGCGATTGGGCTCCAGCGGCATTCGCATTGTGAGTCGTTTGTCCTGCCAGGACACGACTTCGATGCCCATCGGCACGGTGATTGGCATTTCGCGGCGCAGCGTCTGCTGCAAGAGATCGAGATTCGTATCAGCCATGAGCACCATGCTACCGCATGGAAGTACGGATTGCGAACGACGAGGCGTGAAAATCAAGACAAGACAAAGTGCCCTTTGATCAAATGCCCCAGATCAGCAAGACCGAATAGTTGATCTCGTTGGGGTCCACACCATTGGGAGTGCTGTCGTAGCGGTCAATGACGGAGAACTTGAGGCTGAGGTTGCCTGGTTGGTCGAGATCGATTTCCCAACCGAGGTCGGTCACAACACGATAACGACTAAAATCTTCCCACTCCGGGAAGTAATCGACTTTGGCGGTCAATCGTTGCGTTTTGGTGATCTCGTGATCGTATTCCATGCCAAACAGCGCTTCATAAGCTGTCGAGTCATCCGGCCCTCCGAACTCTCTCGAAGCACCCGCACCGAATCGACCTACCACGTCGAGATGCTCTAGGTCGATGAATTGGTAGCCCAGGCCCGCATTGGCAGAAACCCGCAAGTCGTAGGCTTGAAACTCGTCGTAGAGTTCTTGGTTCAAGAAGTAGAGCGACCAGGGGGAATCTCCCAGCTTGCGATCAACGCGCACATCGAGCAGTGCATTGTTTTGCGTTTCTAATCCGTTCGCTGAGTTCTTGTTATAAACCAGCGTGTTGTCGAACTTCCAAAATTCGGTTTCCCGTTTAATGTGCCCGCCAGTGCGGAAACTAATCGCTTCGTTGTTTCCCTCTGCACCATTGATACCCAACTCGAATCCGATATCCCACGGTGTGGGCCCAAACCAGTAGGCGAGATCGAACCAGCGAGACGTCGAGGAAATGGCCCCGACAGGGTCACCCAGGATTCCCGTCGAGTCCGCGATAGGTTCTGCTGGAATAGCGACGATCGGCGCGTTTGGCGCGGCTGTAGTCGGATAAGGCAGGATGTTCGCCGTGGGGGTGACCGCCGGTTCTATGGGGGCGGGGAGCGTCGTTTCCACCTGCGGCGCAGGAATCGTTGCACTAGGCGGCGGAGGCAGCACGCTTGGAGAGTAATCTGTTTGAGCTGGTGCAAGCCCTGAAGCTGAGAAACAGGTAAACCACAGACTCACCATCAGCATGGTTGTTCGAGCGCGAAACATCACCAATTCAGTCTTTCGTCCAAGTCCAATCACATCTCTAGCCAAAGGTTGTTCCGCCCTTGCTGATCAAATCCCCTTCAGTTGGGGGTATGCATATACAAGAAGCAACTCTTCGCAGACAAGAGAGAATGGCCAGTGCTAGCAAGCAGGAATAATGAATTATGCGAGTGACTCTGCTAACTCTTCAGCAAAATGCGACATACTCCTCGATGCGTAGCCTTATCGGTATCAGCCAACTTTTTTGCCTAATGCAGAAAAATTCGGCAGGTAGTGCAAGGCAAATTACCGCATGAATACTTGTGACTTGCGCAGATTCGATTCGATGAGGACTGCAATAACGCTACACAATTTGCACATGGAGGGCACTTGCTGTGCGTGGATTATTTAATAGACGGTTACAAGTCAATCGGGCGACTAGTCTATCTCAGGCAACTCCAAGTCACCTGATCTCGATACTGTTGTCCGCAGCTTTCTTGTGCGCTTTGTGCAACCCGGTCTCGGCTGAAATCGAGGTCGATCTCGACACGGGGCTCTGGATCCCCTTCCTGCCGGACTACACTGCCGGTTCGATTGTCTCTGGTGGCGTGGCACAGCAACGCGATCTCTTTCGCGACGACCAAACAGATGTGGGCATCGAAGCCGGTCTCAGTGGCTTCTTTCGGCACTCGCCAGATAGCCATCGAGTGGACTTTGACTTCGGCTTAGCGGGCATCGACTCGATGGGATCCACGGGCACTTTTGCTGATCCAGGCGCCACGCAATCGGTCTGGTTTGCCTCTTTGGACGGAAATGGTTTCATCAACACCAACGATGGAAACAATGCGACGTTCGCACTGGATAGCGATGTTTTTCACAATCGGCAGTACATTGGACTGGGCGACACGTGGCTGATCATGGGCGATCCCCATCGCGAAATCGATATGGCTCTCGGATTCAGCCATCTCGGTTTCGAACAGGATTTTGTCCTCGATGCGCGATTTGATAGCGGCAGATCCGGGCAATACGTGGAAGCACTCGATTCAGATTATTTGGGAGGTGAAATTCGCAGTTCGATGATCCGCCGCGTGAAACAGCGTGATCTGCTTTTCGAATTTGGAGTGGGATTATTCAACATGAATGCCCGGTATCAAGGCCAGAGCACCCTACGCACTGCCGGCAACGTGCTTTTTGACACAGACTCGGCGGTTGACGAGATCGACGAATTTGCCGTCACCGTCGATGCAGGGCTGCGTCTCGACACGCAAGTAGCCGGGGTTGGGGTCCGACCAGGCATTACCTTCAAATACATCTCCGATATGCCGGTGATCAACCACCCCATGACGGAAGTGCCAAACTCGGACCCCGTTTTTCTGTCGACCAAGAACGGCTACTTCCTGGGGTTGAACGTCGAGATATTTCTGTACGACAACTGCTGTCGGCGGAGGTAGACGCCGGCCGATAGGTCACGCAGCCAACGCTACGGTGCGTCGATGTTGCGCTCCACAGAAGATGGCGAAATCCGCAAGAATGCGTTGGGTATGCTAACCGGTGCAGGCTCGCAGTCTTTGCTAACTCGCCCCAGCGTTTCACGCTGAACGCGGTCCACAAAAGCGAAGCCCCCAAAAAAATCTCTCAGACAACTCATTGGCCAACGGTTTCTTTTCACCGTAGCCTGGGGTGGCGCTGCGCTCTACCCCAGGCTACGGTGGACAGAGGCCGTTGGCCAACAGGATGTACGGGAGCGCGTGCTGGTGCGCCCAAGGTGGATGCCTCGGCTTCATCGGTCGAGGCAGTTTAGATTGCCCTCCCAGGTCTACGCTATTTGTCGGCCTTTCCTCATGCCCCCATGCGGCTGAGCACTAGTAATTTTGGCACGTTACTGTTGAATGTACTCGCTATGTGCGATTCTTCCTTGTCTTACAGCAGATTTATTAGATCGAGTCAGCGCAACCTTCGCGGTGCATCGACTGAAATGTTTTCTAATCCATCCAACGTGTGGTCGATGTAGCGCTCCAGCGCGAACATCCCCACGAAGCCTACACCGCCGACGCCGATCACCGGGAATTACCTACTCAATTCACAGTGGCCAAAAATTGTTGTGGAGGTGGAATATGACCAGCCGAGTTGCTAGTTTGGCACACAGTCGTTGCCGGTGTGAGGCTCGGCGACTTTTGGGAAGCGGCTCCGGCAAGAACAAGCCGGCCGGCTGTCTGGTGTGTGAGGCATTCCTCCGCTAGGCGAGGCTGGAGTCGACCAAAAAAGGAATCGCAAGAACGAACTCACACTAGCAACGACCAAGCGACTGGGGCGCTCCAGTTTTTTTTAAGCCGCGAGATGAGGAGAATTACAAAGACAGAAACTAGCCCGACAAAGAACGATCCCCTGAAAATTAACTACCACGACTCAACGAACACTACGAAGACCTGTGTATTGTGCTCGCCGTACCGTTGTGGTTGGCTTCAGCGAGCCTGCCCCAAAACTTCTTCGCAACATTTTTGACAGGAATTACAGGATCTACAGGATTCAGTTTCTGCTGTTGGCATTCCGTCAATCCAGTTGTTCCTGTCAAAAGAATTGAGAGCCAGTATGTTTGGGGCTGCTTGAAACGTTGTGCTAGAGGCCCATTGTCGGATACCAGCAGATGGTTGAACGGCCAACAATATCCGTGTTTGATCCGTGCCAATCCGTGGCTAAGAAATTTGCGAATGCCGCGAAGAATTGAACCGTTCGTGGCCGGATATGCCCAAACAATAACCTGGCGCTCTCGTCCGGCAGGCAATTCGGGAACCTGCCGGCAAGGTTTCTGCGGAAGCCAAAAAAATCAGGGGCTGAGTCGCTTTGAAGGCGGCTCAGCCCCTGGTGTTCATTCAAGTTCGTGAGCGTCAGCTCAGTTGCAGCCACAGCCTGCAGCCGCTGCCGGAGCAGCACCGCAACCTGCACAACCGCCAGCCGAAGCACCGCCACCCATCGAAGCACCACCACCGCAGTTCACAGGAACTTCGGAAGTGACTTCTTGGGCAACCATCTTGCAGACCTGGTAAGGCACCTGCTCTTGGACCTGAACCGGCACGGAAACCGTGTAGGTTTGGGTCTTTTCTTCAGGTACGCAATCGTAGGTCGTGACATCGTAGGTGCGAGTCTTCGTCTGCGGCACCATCACCGTGTAGTTCTCTTCGCGAGTCTTTTGCTCAGGAACCATCTTGGTGACTTGGTACTCACGAGTGCGAGTCTCGTTACGGCACTTGGTCACATTGACAGTCCGCGTCTTCTGCTGCGGAACCATCACTGTGTAAGGCACTTCGCGAGACTGTTGCTCTTGCACCATGCGAGTGACGTTGTACGAACGAGTGCGAGTCTCGTTGCGGTACTTGGTCACGTTGACGCTGCGAGTGCGAGTCTCTTGACGGCACTTTTGCACCGTGTAGTTGCGAGTACGAGTCTCGTTACGGTACTTGGTCACGTTGACGCTGCGAGTCTTCTGCTCTTGGCGGCACTTGGTAACGTTGTACGTACGAGTACGAGTCTCGTTGCGGTACTTGGTCACGTTGACCGTGCGAGAGCGCGTCTCTTGGCGACACTTGTTGACCGTCACCATGCGAGTGCGCTGCTCTTGCGAGTAGCGAGTCACGTTCGTGGTGTAAGGCACTTGCTCGGTTGAGCACTGATAGGTCGTTACGGGGACCTGACGTTGCTCACACGAGGGAACCCAAACACGCTTGCAAACGGTGCGAGTCGCAGGTGCACAGCCGCAGGCATCGCCACAGCTACCGCATCCACCACAAGCACTGCCACAACCGCCACCACAGGCGCTGCTTCCGCAGCCACCAGCCGAAGCGCTCATGCCGCCACCAGCGTATCCACCGCCACAAGCGGGAACTTCCATCGTTTGCGTCTGCCAGCTACCACCATTGACCGTGACGGTCTTGTAGGTCGTCACAGGAGTTCGACGCTGAACGGTACGGTAGTTCGTGACCTGCTCGGTGTGAGGAACACTAACCGTGTAGCTTTGCTCAACCTGCTCGGTGTAAGGAACGTTCACGGTGTAGCTTTGCTCGACTGCTTCAGTGTAAGGAACACTGACGGTGTAGTCTTGCGTCTTTGCTTCCGTGTAGGGCACGTTGACCGTGTAGGTTTGCTCAACCGACTCGGTGTAAGGAACGCTGACGGTGTACTCTTGCGTCTTTTCTTCCGTGTAAGGCACGTTCACTGTGTAGCTCTGCTCAACAGCTTCGGTGTACGGAACGCTGACCGTGTACTCTTGCGTCTTGGTCTCTGTGACCGGCTTGCAAGTCATGTAGGTCTGAGTACGAGTACGTTGCTCAGGAACCTGAACCGTGTAAGTCTGCTCGACCGACTCGGTGTAAGGCACGCTGACCGTGTACTCTTGCGTCTTGGTCTCAGTGACTGGGTTCATCACGGTGTAGTTGACCGTGCGAGTGCGAGTCTCGGGAACGTGCACAGTGTACTCTTGCGTCTTGGTCTCAGTGCGAGGAACACGCTTGTTGACTGTGTAGGTTCGAGTCCGTTGCTCTTGATTGTACTTGGTACGAGTAACGGTACGCATTTCGGTGACGTAGGTCGGAACCATTACGGTCCGCGTCACAGTTTGCGTGCCACAACCGCAACCACCGTCTCCAGCCATCATCGCGCCGCTCGAAGCAACACCGCCACAGCCACCATCTACGCCGCAGCCACAACCGCTGTCCGCGACTGCAGCCGAAGCACAACCACAGCTATTCGCCGCGGGCGCGCAGCAAGCTGGCTTGCAGCAATTGTTCCGGTTGAATAATCCAGCCCGGACATCGTCCTGGGCTCCTGCTACCAGCAAAGCGATTGCGGGCAGAAGGCAAAAAACACGTCGATACATCGGGTGCCCTCCTAAAGAAGAAAACAAAATCATGCGCAAACGCTTGCGGCATAGTTCAAAAAAAACGCAACTGTTCCGGTTACTCAGATTGAGCAATTTGGGTATTTCAGAGATTCTAGCCTGACAATACTAGGGTGCAATGGTCACAAGCAAACCTAGGACGAAATAAGCCAAATTGCTCAAATATTATCGAAAAAAGGCGATATCCGTTGCTTGGGGTCTGGCTGGAATGCAATGAGCGGATCGGAATCACCGCTAGGCTATAGTTCAATAACTGGCCAGAGGTACCCCCCTCAAGGAGCATCTGCTGGCGATTTTCCTCTAGAGTAATCACTGCGTCTGTCTTGGGTAGCTATTTTTGGGAAATTGGCTGTGTGGATTGCCGCACAAGAATCTCCTTAGGCGCCCTTCGAGACGCTGCAGTCATCTCACCTTGGGTATTCTTGACCCTGACAAGGCTAGGCGCCCATCCCGCGGCATCACCACTTTGAAAGCTTGATAACACCGCTCGTCCGAGCAGAGTTCCATCGCATATCTCACGAAAAAAGCCTTGGAGGGAATCCAAGGCTTGTAACGGTTGAGGATGGAGCTAGGGGCGAACTTGTCGGGCTGTATAACCAGCCTTACTTGCCTTCGATACCCAGCAGCTCGATATCGAATACCAGCGTACTGCCAGCTTCGATCGGTGGCCCAGGGGGGCTATTACCGTAGGCCAATTCGGCGGGGATGAATAGCTTCCACTTCGCGCCGACTTTCATCAACTGCAGCGCTTCGGTCCAGCCTGGGATGACTCCGCTCACAGGAAACGAGGCCGGCCCACCGTGTCTAGCGGAGGCATCAAATTCCGTGCCGTCAATTAGTGTACCGCGGTAGTTGCACTTCACCGTGTCCGCTTTCGTCGGAGTTGCCCCCGTCCCCGCTTCCACGACTTGGTACTGCAAACCCGTGTTGGTGACTTTGACGCCTGGTTTGGCCTTATTCTCAGCGAGGAACGCGGCTCCCAACTTTGCGTTCTCCGCTCCCGCAACTTCTGCTCGTGCCATGGCTTTGTCCCGCATTATCATTTGTAGTTTTTGTAATGCCTTGCCGCAGGTGGCTTGGTCAAATTTTGGTTTGGAACCCTGTAGTCCGTCTTGGATCCCTGCTACCAAGTTTTTAATATCCAATTCCGTATCGCTACTGCGAAAGCTGTTCCCCATGTCGAGGCCAATCGCATAGCTATACTGGTTGGCAATCGTCGCTTTAGCTGCGGGTTGTTTGGCCTCGGTGGCTGGTAGCGTTTCTTGGGCTACTACCCACGCGGCACCTGCCGCCAGTAAGAGTCCGCTGATGCCTAATGCAATCCTGCTCATAATATCTTCTCTCTGTTTTCGTTGGTTAATAATTTCTCGACTTCTCGCAGCCCCATCTACCAAGCCGCATTGGCTGGTAGTCGTAGTGCGACACGGATTACCGGTGCCCGCTGTCTGCTGCGGGGGGATTAGATTATACCCTTTTTGTCAGTGTCCGTACTCCCCTGAAATTTCGCTGAAAAAACTCCTCCGGCCTGGCACTCTCGGGGGATAGCTCGGTGACGTGCATTGATCGCTCAGCACAGCCAGCTCCAGTCGGGTTCGTCTCCCCCAAAAATGGATCATTGCTGAAACGTAAGCTATCGCACTTCCCGGATTGGTGGATTGCGTGACAATGGTGAGGTATAATTGACGCAACTAGGGCTGAGAACGCAGGGGCTGAGACTTTCTAACTGGGACAACGGAAGATGAAACGGCTTTTCTTCCAACAATCGCGTAGCTGCCCGCTACGGCTGCCATCCGTGCGAACCGGCTTTACCCTGGTTGAGTTACTGGTGGTGATCGCCATCATTGGTGTGCTAATTTCGTTGCTTTTGCCCGCGGTGCAAGCGGCACGCGAAGCGGCGCGTCGTAGCCAATGCACAAACAACATCAGGCAGATCGCTCTGGCGGCGCTCAACTACGAGTCCGCCACTGGATCGCTCCCGCGATCGGGTGATGTCGCAATCGAGGAACTCGAGTTTGGTCGCGAAGGTTTCCGTCGCCCCTACCCCGTTGCCAACCACGAGGAAGGCAGGCTCACGAGTTGGGCTGTCGATTTGCTACCGTACCTAGAGCAGCAAGCTCTTCATGCGTCGTTTGACGAGCACAAAAGCGTTTTCGAACAAGCCAGCGAAGCACAGGCCGAGTTCGTGTCAAACTATCTTTGTGCCAGTGATGAAGCGCAAGGGCGTTACTATGTCGATGCCGATTTCAGCGACGGCAAATCTTTCGCCAAAGGCAACTACGCCGCCTATGTCAGCCCCTACCACATTGACATGCAATTGCTGTATCCCGGCGCACTCGTGGCGACAGGCCAATCGCTGAAGAACATCGAAGACGGAACGTCGCGCACGATTGCTTTTTCTGAGGTGCGCTCACTTGATGTCGAAAGCGACGAGCGTGGGGCGTGGGCCATTCCTTGGGCAGGGGCGAGTATCCTATCGTTTGACATGCATCACCAGTGCGCGAACGGCGCGTTTTTCTGTATCGACGGCAGCAACTACCGAGCCGACCCAGATTACCTTGGCAAAACCCAAACGCCCAATGCCTCGCAGGGCCCCATCCGAGATACGCTGCATCGCTGCGCGAACGGCAGCGACCATCAAAACTTGTCCGATCTCGAAAGCATGCCCTGTGAGAGTTGGCAGGGGAACATTGGGTATGGTGGCTTCTATTCTGCTTCGCCCCGAAGTTTGCATGCGGGAGGGGTTAATGTTGCCTACGTCGATGGCCACACCACTTTCGTGACCAACGACGTTGATGAGTTCCGCTTTGCCTACAGCATTAGTATCAACGACGGACAGTCTGATGGCGTTCAATAGAGCCGCTGGGGCGAGGAATTTGTCGCCCGTCAAGTCGCCGCGCTTTGGGCGAATCTCGTTGCCAACGACTTGCTTAGCCGTAGGTATGCTGCTCATTGCAGCTTCCTTCTTGCCGGTGGGTAGCTGGGTAGCCCAATCGCAATGGACGCGCGACGACTCAGCGGCCTTTGCCCGGGTGGGTAGTGAATACAAGCGATTTACCCTGGAGTCGCCGGCACGCCGTGGTCTGAGCCAAGCCGAGCGTGACGCCCAAGTGGCGAAGATGGAGCAGCGGATGCAAGCCTTGCAAGCGAAACTGGACCGCGCCAAAAG
Organism: Bythopirellula sp.; assembly: GCA_965230685.1. Lineage (GTDB taxonomy): Bacteria > Planctomycetota > Planctomycetia > Pirellulales > Lacipirellulaceae > Bythopirellula. The sequence goes on along the minus strand of CBDDLO010000002.1, from coordinate 2,889,958 downwards.
CCAGCCGAAACGCTGGAGCCGCTATTTGCTCGGGTGCGGAGTGGTGTTCATCGCTGTTGGCTTCTTTGGTGGCTCGTCGCGGGAGTCGTGAATTGCGGCTTGTAGGCAAAGGTGAGTTGTTCTCGCTCGACAGGCAGTCTAGACTGCTAGGTTACTTTGGGCCACCTGACACAGGCGGTCTACCCTAAGTGACCTACCTCACGATCGCTGAAGACTCCGCAGGCCTATCACCGCGCGACTCGCCGGAAAGAATGATGACTTCCTACAATCTTACCCATCTCAAACAGCTCGAAGCGGAGAGCATTCATATCATCCGCGAAGTGGCCGCCGAGTTTGACAATCCCGTCATGCTGTACTCGGTCGGCAAAGACTCTTCGGTAATGGTCCGCCTTGCCGAGAAGGCGTTCTACCCAGCCAAGCCGCCATTTCCGCTGATGCACGTCGATACCACTTGGAAGTTCAAAGAGATGATCGCATTCCGCGAGAACCTCATTCGGAAAGAGCTTGGGTGGGATTTGCTGGTCCATATCAACGAGGAAGGCGTCAAACAGGGTATGGGCCCCTTCACGCACGGCAGCGATGTGCACACGGAAATCATGAAGACCGACGCACTCAAGCAAGCACTCAACAAGCACAAGTTCGATGCCGCGTTTGGCGGCGCGCGTCGGGATGAAGAGAAGTCCCGCGCCAAGGAACGTGTTTATTCATTCCGCGACAAGAGCCACACCTGGGACCCCAAAAATCAACGCCCCGAGTTGTGGAACATCTACAATGGCAAAGTGCACAAGGGAGAGAGCATCCGCGTCTTTCCGCTGTCGAACTGGACCGAGTTGGACGTCTGGCAATACATCCACCTGGAGAAAATTCCGATCGTGCCGCTCTACTTCGCTGCGATGCGACCGACGGTGGAATATGAAGGCGCGCTGATTATGGTCGACGACGACCGTATGCCCGCGGAGTTAGCAGCGACTGCCAAAGAGCGGTTGGTCCGATTCCGCACGCTGGGCTGCTACCCACTCACCGGCGCGGTGGAATCGGGCGCAACGACGCTGCCCGAGATCATCCAAGAAATGCTACTTGCCACCACCAGCGAACGGCAAGGCCGAGTCATCGACCACGACCAATCGGGCTCGATGGAAGAGAAGAAGCGAAAGGGTTATTTCTAAAGCAAGTATTCTCTCGCAAAGGACGTCAAGAAAATAGATTTTCGAGAGCCTTGTTCCTCTGCTGTTTCACGCCTTTGCGTGAGGCCAATTTACTTCACTCAAGTATCGCCATGTCACATCAGTCTGAATTAATCGCTACCGACATTGACGCCTATCTCAAGCAACACGAGCACAAGGAGCTGCTTCGCTTCTTGACTTGCGGAAGTGTCGACGACGGCAAGAGCACGCTCATTGGTCGTTTGCTTTACGACTCGAAGATGATCTACGAGGACCAACTCGCCGCGATCGAGAAAGACTCGGCGACGGTTGGTACCACGGGAGGCGGTTTCGATCCGGCGCTGCTGACCGATGGGCTTAAAGCCGAGCGGGAACAGGGTATCACGATCGACGTGGCGTACCGTTACTTCTCGACCGCCAAGCGAAAGTTCATCATCGCCGATACGCCGGGGCACGAGCAGTATACGCGCAACATGGCCACGGGCGCGAGCACCTGCGACCTGGCGATTATCCTCATCGACGCCCGACACGGTGTGATGACCCAAACCAAGCGGCACTCGTTTATCGTCTCACTGCTGGGGATCAAGCACGTCATCATTGCCATCAACAAGATGGACTTGGTCGATTACGCGGAAGAAACTTTCGAGAAAATCCAGCAGGATTACCGCGAGTTCGCCACTCGGCTCGACATGAAGGACTTGCATTTCATACCCATCTCGGCGCTGGACGGCGACAACGTCGTGGACCACAGCAAAGAGATGCCCTGGTACGAAGGCTCGACCCTGATGCACATGCTGGAAACGGTGCATATCGCGTCGGACCGCAACTTGATCGACTTTCGCTACCCCGTGCAATATGTGAACCGGCCGCATTTAGACTTCCGCGGTTTCTGTGGCACGATCGCTTCGGGGCGTGTTCGCAAGGGCGACGAACTGATGGTGCTGCCATCGCGTAAGACTAGCCGCGTTGAATCGATTGTCACCTACGATGGCGAAATTGACGAAGCGTTCGCGCCACTCTCAGTCACACTCACCTTGGAAGACGAGATCGACGTCAGCCGCGGCGACATGCTCGTAAGACCCGACAATGTGCCGAAGATTGGCGACTCGTTCGACGCGACGATTGTGTGGATGGCTGAGGAGCCGCTCGTGCCCGGCAAACAGTACGCCATCAAGCAAGGCACAAAAAATGTCACGGGGACCGTTTCTACGTTGCGCTATCGCATTGATGTGAATTCGCTGCACCGGCAGGAAGCCCCAACGCTCAACTTGAACGAAATTGGCCGCTGCCAAGTCAAGCTCAACCAGCCGATTGCGTTTGACAATTACCGAAATAACCACGGCACAGGTGCCTTGATCATCATTGATCGCATCACGAATGTCACCGTCGGTGCGGGCATGATCCTCCAACGCACCTCCGGCGAGAAGGCCGATCACTGGGATGATCAAGCCGACGAGCACTTGAACACCGAGTTGAGCGCCGTCACACCCGAGCAGCGCGAAGCCCGTTTTGGTCAGAAGTCAGCCACCGTGCTAATTACTGGTTTGGCGGGTGCTGGCAAGTCTCCCTTGGCCTATGCTCTTGAGCGTCGGTTGTTCGACCAGGGCCGCGCGGCATGCGTGCTCGATGGTCAAAATATGCGACAGGGTATCAGCCGCGATCTAGGCTTCGAGGCGGACGATCGCAGCGAAAATTTGCGCCGCAGCGCCGAAGTAGCACGGCTCATGAACAACGCTGGGCTAATTTGCATTGCGTCGTTCGTCGCCCCCAGCGAGGAAGTTCGACAGCGCGCCGCTGAGCTGATTGGACGCGAGCGTTTCCTGGTAGTGCACTTAAACACCCCCGTCGACGTCTGCCGCCAAGGCGACCAAGCCGCCATGTACGCCGCTGCCGACGCTGGCGAGATCACTAGTTTCCCCGGCGTGAGTGCTCCGTACGACGTGCCCACTGCAGCCGACCTGACTCTCGGGGCACACGAACTAAGTGTGAATGAATGCGTCGAGCGAATTGTGAAGCTACTTGCTGAAAAAAACGTGATTTCATGACACTAAGTTGCAAGGCTTGTTATCGGGTCAAGTCGAACATGAACGGCCCAGTGTAGCCCCAAGTCGGTCGGGGGATTCGCACTCGTTTTTTGGGTTCAGCGGAAAATCGCGCGCATTCGCAGTTAGCAGCTTCCGAAATCCACACAGTTTGCGATACTGCGTGATGTTCTCACTAAGCAAATGCACTCAGCGCTCCCTATGGCCCAACTTCTGCGAAACAATGGCGACCCGTCTTGGCGGACCCTCTATCCATTTGATTCGCACACGCTTGCTTTGGATCGAGTCGCTTACCATTACCTCGACGAACAGCCCGCAGGGGCGACGCGAGATACACAAGGCGCGACGCCGACGCTGCTGTTTGTCCATGGCAACCCGACGTGGTCTTTCCATTGGCGACATTTGATCCTCGCGAATCGCGATCGATTTCGTTGCGTGGCCGTCGATCACGTCGGCTGCGGGTTGAGCGACCTCCAGCTACGGCCATTGCGGCTGGCCGATCATATTGACAATCTCGTGCAGCTTGTGGAAACACTTGACCTGCAGCACGTAACCTTGGTAGCGCAAGACTGGGGCGGTGCAATAGGATTGGGAGCTCTGCTGCAGTGCCAGGAGCGATTTGATCGCATTGCCCTCTTCAACACGGGAGCATTTCCGCCTTGGTTTATTCCCTGGCGAATCCGTGTTTGTCGCTGGCCCGTGGTGGGGCGATTGGCCTTGCAGGCAGGCAATGCATTTTCGCGCGCCGCACTGCGGATGACCCTGAGTCGTCGTCAGCGGTTGGACCCACTCGTCGAGCAGGCGTACCTCGCGCCGCACTACGATTGGCAAAGCCGCGCAGCTGTCTACCAGTTTGTCAAAGATATCCCCCTCTCCGACAGTCACCCCACATGGCAAACGCTCGCAGAGATTGAAGAGGGCTTGCCGAGGCTATCCGAATTGCCGCAACTGCTAGTGTGGGGAATGCGCGACTGGTGCTTTACCTCGGATTGCCTGGAAAAATTCTGTGAGCTTTGGCCTGAAGCGGAAGTGCAACGGTTGGCGGACGTAGGACACTGGGTGGTGGAAGATGCGTCGGAGGAGTCGCAAGAACTGCTCTCCAAGTGGCTCGAGCGCACCATGCATGTGCCTGGAGCGATGCCATGAGTGCCTCGCTAGCGGTGACACGCCCAACGACTATCGGAACTTGTGCCACGCTCGCTTGCATTTGGGAGGCTACGGCACCGAAGCCGGGAAACGTCTATCGCGGAGCAGATTTTGAAGATCTCACTTACGTCGATTTTCTGACGAGCGCTGCGGTCGTGGGCCCCGTCCTGGAGCAAGCTGCCCAGCAAGGCGTCGGGACAACGGTACTCGAAGCAGTGCGACGAACCCGCGTAGCGGTGGCGACCAATACGAACTTGGGGATGTTGCTGTTGCTTGCACCGCTCGCAGCGGTGCGGCGCGAGGTTTCGCTTGCGGAAGGCATTGGGGCAGTGTTACGCGGGCTTTCGCACGAAGATGCGCAGCATGCGTTTAGCGCAATACGTCTGGCTCATCCGGGAGGATTGGGAACGGTAGACAAAGCAGATGTCAACACAAGTGACGCGCCGGAAATCTCTCTGCTTGAGGCAATGCAACTTGCCGCGGAGCGTGATCTGGTGGCAAGGCAGTACACCAACGAATTCGAGCAAGTGTTCCTACTTTCAAATCGTTTGGAAAATTTGCTTCACGAGGGCTTAACGCTGGGAGATGCAATCGTTCGTGTTTTTTTGCAATCGCTCGCAGAGTCTCACGACAGTTTGATTGCTCGCAAGTGCGGCGAACCAATGGCCCGCGAGGTTTCCGCGCAAGCGGCTGCGGTACTCGCGGTCGGTAGCCCTGGGGAAGAGGCGTACGAAGCCGCGCTCCACGAGTTTGATTTCTCACTACGCGGTGATGGGCACCGACGCAACCCCGGCACAACGGCCGACCTGATCGCGGCGGCTCTGTTTGTGCTGCTGCGGGAAGTACGATTAGAATGGCCGGTAAAGTTTTATCGTGAGGATAGAGATTTAAGGAGCTAGATGCGAGAAGAAAGCATCAACGCTTCGTGGATCTCTTTTCTCACTCCTCGTTCCTCACCCTCGAGCTCCTTGCTTCCACCATGCCCTCTGAGTACCACGTCCGTATCGAAAAAGAACGGCTCGTGTTCAGCGCCGCGCACTTCATCACCTACGATGGCGACACTTGCGAGCCGCTGCATGGGCACAACTACCATGTCGCCGCCCAGGTGCGCGGGCCGCTGGACGAGAATCAATATGTGATCGATTTCATCGCGCTACGGGATGCTTTGCAGAAGATCGTCGATGGGCTGGACCATCGCATGCTGTTGCCGACCGATCATGCGTCGATCGACGTGAAAACCAGCGGCGACGAGGTCGAGGTCACCCACGGCGAGCGGCGCTGGATCTTCCCGGCGATGGACTGCGTGTTGCTGCCAGTGGCCAACACGACTGCGGAACTCCTGGCTCGCTACATTGGCGGCTGTCTGCTCGACGATCTCGAGCAACGGCTTGGAGTCAGGCCCACCGACGTCGAAATTGCGGTCGACGAATGTGACGGCCAATGGGGAGTTTGCCGACTGCAAGCGGAGTAGGGCGCGGCAGCATTGCTAGCAGGCGGCACCGCTACGAATTGCACTATCGGCAAACTCGCCTCAAGTTCGCCAGTCCACCGCGACGATTTTGCATGTGACGCTCTTCAACTCTTCACTGGGTGCATGCAACGCAATGTCGACCATTCAAAAAGCCGCGATCTTGTTGACCACACTTCCCGAGGAGGAAGCTGCCTCGGTCATGGGTCGGCTCGACGCCAAACAAGTTGAGCAAGTTTCAATTGAAATTGCACGGCTCAATTCCGTCACCGCCGACGACCAAGAACAGGTGATTCTTCAATTCGCCGAGTCAAATCCTGGCATGGCCGGCACCGACGCGGGGGGAATGGATCGGGCGCGTTCGCTCGTAGAAAAGGCGATGGGCAAAAACGCCACGGACACGATCGACAATATTCGCCAATCGATCGAAGCATTACCTTTCGCGTTTCTCCGCCACGTGGATAGCCAGAACATCCTCACCTACATTATCGATGAGCATCCGCAAACTATTGCGCTGATCCTGTCACATCTGCCATCAGCGTCGAGTGCGACGATTTTGGCTGGCTTGCAACCCGAACGACAGCTATCGGTCGTTCAGCGCATTGCCGAAATGGGGCAAACTAGCCCAGAGATTATCGAAGAAGTCGAGCGCGGTCTGGAACGCCGCATGTCGAGCGTGATGACACAAAGCTTCGAGAACGCCGGCGGGGTAGGCTCGGTGGCCGAGATGCTCAATGTTTCCGACCGTGCCACTGAACGGGCGCTACTGGAAACGCTCGCGCAAGACGACCCGGAACTGGCGGAGGAGATCCGTCGACTGATGTTTGTGTTTGAGGATATCTCAAAGTTCAACGACCAAGACATCCAAATGGTTCTGAAGAACGTCGAGAACTCGCAGTGGGCCACCGCGCTCAAGGGGGCGAGTTCAGAGCTGAAGGAAAAAATCTTTGGCAACATGTCGCAACGTGCCGGCGACATGCTCAAGGAGGAGATGGAGTTTGCTGGCGCGCTGAAGCTCTCGGTAGTCGAAGCAATGCAACAAGAAATCGTCGACATCATCCGCCGCCTGGAAGACAGCGGTGAGCTGGAACTCAACGCCGGCGAAGAAGAGCAGCTAGTGCAGTAGGGTTGAAGGCAGAAAGCAATTTCGCTTTTTCAACCTTCATCACTCCGCCTTGGTCCGCTAGCATAACTGCTGTCCCTTCCAGCAGCGGAGCAGCTCGCCATGGCCGCCTCGGCCCCCTCTCAGACCCCAATGATGAAGCAGTATCACGCGGCGAAAGCCGCGGCGGGAGATGCGCTGCTGCTGTTTCGGATGGGCGACTTTTATGAGCTGTTTCACGACGATGCCAAAAAGGCAGCGCGGCTGCTTGGACTGTCGCTTACCAGCCGAGATAAGACGGAAAATCCCGTGCCGATGGCTGGGTTTCCCCACCACCAGCTCGACAGCTACCTCGCGAAAATTATCGGTGCGGGAATGCGCGCGGCGGTATGCGAACAGGTGGAAGACCCGAAGACCGCGAAGGGGTTGGTGAAACGCGAAATTTCGCGAATCGTCAGTCGCGGCACCGTCACCGACGACGCCCTGCTCGATCCGGCCGAGAGTAATTTTCTCTTGGCGATTGCCTCCGGCGACAACCTCACCTGTGGCTTGGCTTGGATCGATATTTCGACGGGTCGCTTCGAAGCAACGGTATTGCCACGCGCCAGGCTCGGGGACGAAATCGCTCGCGTTGCTCCTGTCGAGATTTTGCTGGCAGAGGAGGCTCCTGACTTGCCCGTGGAATGGACGGAAGCGCGCTTGCTCACTCGCCGGCCAGCGTGGGCGTTTGGCCGCGATGCGGCAACTAGCACTCTGGTTAAACAGTTTGGCACGCACTCGCTCGAAGGGTTTGGCTTTGGCGAGGAAGAGGGGCCAGCCCTGCAAGCCGCCGGCGCGGTGCTCGACTACTTGAACGAAACACAGAAGACGTCGCTCTCGCATGTCAGTTGCCTTCTGCCGTACCGAGTTGGCACGCGGCTGGAAATCGACGAGGCAACGCGCCGCAGCCTGGAGCTGACACAAACCTTACGAGACGGTCGTCGTGAGGGTTCGCTTTTGGGCGTAATCGACCGCACTGTTTCGTCGATGGGTGCTCGGCTGCTGGGCGATTGGTTGGCCAACCCGCTGACCGATGCGACGGCGATTGGCGCACGACTCGACGCGGTTGCAGAGCTACATTCCCAAGCCACGCTGACGAAAGCACTGCGTGACGCTCTGCGTGCAACTTACGACATGCAGCGTTTGCTAGCGCGTGTGACCACGGGGCGCGCGACGCCTCGCGACCTGAGCTTTGTCGCGCGGACCCTCAGCTGTTTACCCAAGGTCAAAGCAAAACTCACGGGGCGTTCCGCGAATCGACTACAACAGCTCGAGTCACGCATCGACCTGTGTGGCGACATCCGTGGCCAGCTGGAGGAAGCTCTGGTCGAGGATTGCCCGCTCACGTCGCGCGATGGAGGGTTTGTTCGAGCGGGCTTTAACGACCAGCTCGACGAGCAGCGCGAATTGATGAAGGGCGGCAAGCAGTGGATGGCCAATTATCAAGCTGCGGCAATGGACCAGACTGGCATCCCCAATATCAAAGTTGGTTTCAACAAAGTGTTTGGTTACTACCTGGAGGTCACCCACGCTCACCGCGAGAAAGTGCCCGACGAGTTCATCCGCAAACAGACGCTCAAGAATGCTGAACGCTATATCACACCGGAACTCAAAGAGTATGAAGAAAAAGTCCTGGCTGCCGAAGAGCGCGCGCTGGAGCTGGAACTCAACGTTTTCGCGCAGCTTCGTGACGCCGTAGCCGAGGCTGCAGGGCGTTTGCAGTCGACCGCCACGGCGCTGGCCGAGGTGGATGTGCTCGCGTCGCTCGCTGAACTGGCTCGTTCTCGCAACTATGTCCGCCCGCAAGTGGTGGAAGAACCCATGCTCGACATTGTCGATGGGCGTCATCCTGTACTCGACATCACCGAGCCGGAAGGGACATTTGTGCCCAACAGTGTGAGAAGCGTGGGGCGAAAAACGAGGAGCGAAGAAGAACCGAGCACCACCGACTCGTCGCTCGCTCCTCACAACTCGCTCCTACTGATCACCGGCCCCAACATGGCAGGGAAAAGCACGTACATCCGTCAGGTTGCGTTAATCACACTGCTGGGCCAGATTGGCAGTTTCGTCCCCGCACGCGAAGCGACCATCGGCATCGCCGACCGCATCTTCGCCAGAGTCGGAGCAAGCGACGACCTCGCCCGGGGTCGCAGCACGTTTATGGTCGAAATGACCGAGACTGCACGCATATTGAATACGGCAACTGAACGAAGCTTAGTCATTCTGGATGAAATCGGCCGCGGTACGAGTACTTACGACGGGCTGTCGCTTGCCTGGGCGGTGGTCGAACATCTGCATGACCACATCGGATGCCGCACACTTTTTGCCACTCACTATCACGAGCTGACGGAGCTTGCCGAACAACTCGACGGCGTGGAAAATCTCAACGTAGCAGTGAAAGAATGGGAAGGCGACGTGGTCTTTCTCCACCAAATCGTCCCCGGCGCTGCCGACAAGAGCTACGGCATCCATGTTGCCAAACTTGCCGGGGTGCCACGTGCTGTGAACCAGCGCGCACAAGAAATTCTTTCGCGACTCGAGGACGGAGGGCAGAAACGAGAGAGGGGAAGAATTGACAGTGCCCACACGGCGCGAGCGCCGCACAACGGCAAGGCGCTGCAAATGACCCTCTTCGAAACCGCCGACCACCCGCTACTCGACAAAATCCGCGGCACGGATCTCAATGAGCTCACGCCGTTGGAGGTGCAGCAGTTGGTCGCGGAATGGCAAGGACAGTTGAGTGAAAAGCTTAACAGCACATCTAAGTGATTCTTAAATCCGATCTTGCCACTCCAAACCATGTGGTAACTCCTTGCTCGCGTATTCAATGTGAATGACTCGCCGGTGGCTAGGAGAGTCCGACGCCGACGAAGCGTGCAACACTAGCGGTCGCATTGCCAGCGCCCCGCCTAATGGTACACCACAGGTAACCGTCTCGAACTTAGATTTAGCTTTTGAGATTTCGTCTCGCTGCCAACGCTGCTTATGTGATCCTCTTAGAATACGTAAGGCACCATTGGAGATTGGGCAATCGTCTAAGTGAATTCGGATGGCCAACATATTCTCCAGTACTTCGACCGGTGGCCGCACCTGGACAATACTTGCTTTGGTACTCCAGGCATGGTAACCCGGAGTATCGATGCGTTGTTTCACAGCGATTACACTATCTTGATGCCAGCGCAAATTCCAATTCGCGCCGGGTACTTTGTCGAAGAAGGTCGCTCGTACAGCAAAGCATTGCTCGCCAAGGACTGGTATTACCAATGCCCGAATCTCAGGCAATGCAGCCAAATTCCGACATGGGGAGCTGAGCTTGAGCAAGTGGCGAATACCGTAGACATTCGTTTTCCGGCGCACCTCCTCTCCGGCAGGAATATTTTCGATCGCCGAACACAATTGCTTGGCATGCGCTAGATCAATTAAGCCGTCGACAATGGCGTATCCATCTTGCTCTAGTTGAATACGATATTCATTAGGATCAAAGGGCGTTCTCACGCGAGTTCCCCACACACTTCGCAGCTAAGGCCTAGTCAACACACCCAGCGTCTGCCACAGCTCGCGTCGTGTGCTTTCGCTGTACTCGATGTCGAACCAGACGATCTTGCCTGTGGGGTCGAGTACATAGATGCGTGGCAAAGCCACGCTGCCTACGGAGGCGAAGGCTTTGCCGTCGGTGTCCAACAGCTGGGGAAAGGTCGCCTTCGCTTCCTCAAGGGCAGACTGCAACACCTTGCCCTGTTGCTCAACGGCAACCCCCACTACCGCGACCTTGTCAGCGGCGAATTGCTCGGCTACGTCGCGCTGCATGTCACGCAAGGCAGTCCGCGCCATCCAGCGGTCAGGCTGCCAAAACAGCACGACGGTCGCTTGCGTGCCATAAAGCGACGACAGCTCGGTCGTCTGCCCACCCCTTTGGGCCAGGTGGAGCGCGGGAAACGCATCCTCCACATTCACCACGCACAACTTCTCGTGGCTCGACGAGAGAAAGACGGGAGGAATCCTCGACGCTGAGTCTGGAGCGACTGTCTTCCGCGCGGTGTACCGTGGTGGATGGGAAGTGCGAACTGATGACGCGGGTTGCGCGGGTGCTACGGTCTCTTTCTGTGCGATTAACTCGAGTGGCGATTCTGTGAGATTCGCAACCGGGGGACTCACGGTAGACGTCCCACAGCCAGTGAGCAAAGAGCACGCGAGCAGCACCGAGTAAATTGATTTCATGCAAATGTCCATAAGAGGGGAACAGTGCAACTCGCAGCTATTCTCGCGCTCGCTAAAGCGGGAGTCAACCGCCCGAGCAGCGGCGCAGTCGTCACTCAGTAGTGACGCTTTAAGCAGAATCATGTGTCGAGCTTTATATGCAGTTCTTTGAGTTGCTTCGTATCGACCGTGCCGGGTGCTTCGGTCATCATATCGGTCGCCTTCTGCGTTTTCGGAAAAGCAATGCAATCGCGAATATTGTCGAGCTTGCCAAACAGCATCACGCAACGGTCGATTCCCAGCGCGATGCCACCGTGTGGCGGGGCTCCATATTGGAGCGCGTCGAGCAAGAAGCCGAACCGCTCTGTTTGGGTTGCGTCGTCGATGCCCAACAGGCCGAAGACTTTTTGCTGCGTGGTGGCGTCATGAATACGAATTGTGCCACCACCCGCTTCGAAGCCATTGATGACCAAGTCGTAAGCCTGCGCGCGGCATTGGCCGGGGTCGCTCTCCAGCAGTTCCAAATGTTCGGCCAGCGGTGCAGTGAACGGATGATGCATCGCCTGCCAACGGTCGGCGTCTTCGTCGCGCTCGAACATGGGAAACTCCACAACCCAGGAGAAGTTCATCGCATCGGATTCGTAAAGCTGCATCTCTTTACCGATTTTGGTTCGGAGCGCGTGTAGCACTTTGCAAGTGCCGGCAAAGTTGTCAGCTGCGAACAGAATAAGATCGTTCGGTTCCGCCCCGAGCCGTTCTGAAAATTGCTTGAGCAACTCGGCGTCAAAAAACTTCGTGATCGCCCCGGCCAGTTCACCGCTTTTCTCGACCTTGAACCACGCCAATCCCTTGGCACCGAATTCCTTGGCGTACTCGGTGAGGGCGTCGATCCCACGACGGCTGTACTGTTCGGTGCCGAGTTTGACATTTATCGCACGCACACAGCCGCCTGCTTTCACTGCTCCGCTGAACACGCCGAACTCGCAGTCCTTGGCCAAGTCGGAGCAGTCGATGATCTCTAGTCCGAACCGCAGATCGGGCGCGTCGTGGCCGAACCGCTCCATCGCTTCGTCGTAGGTCATTCGTGGCAGCGGCGTTTGCACGTCGATGCCGAGTTGCTCTTTCGCCATGCGGGCGACCAATCCGTCGATGGCGGCCATGATGTCTTCCTGGTCGATGAACGACATCTCGACATCGAGCTGCGTAAACTCCGGTTGACGATCGGCGCGTAAGTCTTCATCACGGAAGCAGCGGGCCACTTGCACATAGCGGTCATACCCGGCCATCATCAAAATCTGTTTGTAGAGCTGCGGCGACTGCGGCAGCGCATAAAAAGTTCCCGGGTGCACGCGGCTCGGCACGAGATAGTCGCGCGCCCCTTCCGGGGTGCTGCGTCCGAGAATCGGCGTTTCGACATCGATGAACCCGTGTTCGGCGAAATAGTCGCGCATCGATTTGATCATGGCGTCGCGCAGCCGCAAGGTCCGCTGCATTTCGGGCCGGCGCAGGTCGAGATAGCGATGTTTGAGCCGCAAGTCCTCGTTGGGAGCATCCTTTTGACCTGGAGTGAACGGGGGTGTACGGCTCTCGTTGAGCAATTCAAGCTCGGTAACGCGTAGTTCAATCTTGCCGGTGGCCATTTTGGGGTTGGCCATTCCTTCGGGGCGAACAGCGACGTTGCCGGTGACTCGGATCACAAATTCGCTACGAAGCTGTTTACTCGCCTCGATCGTGTCCGTCGGCGTATCGGGCGGGTTGAAGACGACCTGGGTGAGGCCGTAACCGTCGCGGAGATCGACGAATAAGCCGCCGCCGTGGTCGCGGTAGCTGTCGACCCAGCCGCAGAGAGTGACGGCTTCGCCAATGTGGTCTTCGGTGAGTTGACCGCAAGTGTGGGTTCGTAGCACGGTAGATTCTCGAGAAAAAACTGCGGGGAAACGCACGATTGTACTCGCGGCGGGGGCAACCTGCTAGGCGTTGACCGGCGCCAGTGGGGCTGGTAAAAAAGCGGGTGAAGTACCGAACCAACCTTGCCAGGAGATTCACGTGGGTTGCAGCGAACGCCAGAAAGAAATCCGCCGCCGGCGCAAACGCCGCGCCAAAATTACCCAGCTCAAAGAGAAGCTGCCCAAAGCGACGCCCTCCGAGAAGCAAGAAATCATCCGCAAGCTTCGCGAGATGACCCCCGGCAGTGAGGTGCTAATCGGCGCCTGGGGCCTCGACGAAGCGGATCGGTAAGCCACAGGCCTACACGAAGTAAGAAGTGAAACAAAGCTTTGGGTACGAGCGGTTGGCTCTCGTAGTGAAGCAGGAACTGCGTTTCTATTGTTCCTGTCTACAAGCTCACCTTAACCGCCGGTTGCCATAGATCGACGGTGCAAGGCAGCCCAGTATGATTAGGTAGCAGGAACTCGTCTCTGGCACCGGCAAAACGGCTCCGTTGTGGATAGTCCAGGTTGGCGATGTGCCTAACGAATAGCCCCCTTCTTCAACCAGCTGACCCGAGATCGTGCGAAACCGCAACTTGCCGTTGGCGTCGTCGGAGATCGTAATCAAAGCGATGTCGAAAGTTCCAATGCTGTCGGTGTCTACATCGAACCAGGATGACTGGAATGTCGTGGGAGTTTCTACGTGCCCCCCCGCGTAAAAAGCCGAAGTGGTGACATAAAACGCTGGAGAGGAGCGGTGAAGAAAAGGTGGAATTGGGCTGATGGTCGCTGTATCGCCTCGACCGTTGAATTTGGCAGTCTGTGCAGAAAATAGGGGGTGTGTTGGTGGTACATGATTCAGCTGTCCCGATGTTAAATCGATTCGAATGTCCGCGTTCGTCCAGTCGGTGTCCGCGACGACACGCATCGCGTAGGTTGTAAAACCGTCGAGCTCGGTGTCAACAAATATGCTTGACGACAACTCCACAAACTCTGTCATCGTGCGAGCGTGTGCCGACGAACCCATCAACATGACAGCTATTGGGAGGAGCAAACGAAACATTTTGAGCCTCCGTTGGAAACGAAGAACGTCTTGGGCAGATTTCCTGACAAGATTCGCAAGTTCTGCGGGATCCACCAAACCCTGTGCTTTCCTGTTTATTCTATCAATCTTGTCCGCGTATTCCCCTTAGTCAAGCGTGCTGGCCGGCTTCTTCAATTGCTGCAGGTTGCGCTGAAACGTAAAATCGTCTCCTACCAGATCGACCACCACGGTCGCGCCCTCAGGATACTCGCCTTTGAGTAGCTCTGTGGCGAGCGGGTTTTGCACGCGCTGCTGAATGACCCGCTTCACGGGGCGTGCACCGTAGACCGAGTCGTACCCGTCGACCGCCAGCCGCGCTCGGGCAGCGTCGGTGACTTCGAGCTGCAAGCCGCGCTTCTCCAGCATGTCGCTCAAGCGCGCGAGCTGCAGGTCGACGATCTTCGCAACTTGTTCACGCTCCAGTGGTTGGAACACAATCGTCTCGTCGATGCGGTTGAGAAACTCGGGCAAGAACATTGTGCGCAATGATTCGTCCAATGCCTCACGAATCTCGTCGGCACTGCCACCCTCGCTGGTGATTTGCTGAATCATCTGGCTGCCGACGTTCGAGGTCATCACGATGATCGTGTTGGAAAAATCGACTGTGTGACCGTGGTTGTCGGTGAGCCGACCGTCGTCGAGCACTTGCAGCAGGATATTGAACACATCGCGGTGCGCCTTTTCGATTTCGTCGAGCAGCACGACGGCATAAGGCCGACGGCGCACAGCTTCGGTCAGCTTGCCGCCTTCTTCATAGCCGACATAGCCGGGAGGCGCGCCAATCAATCGGCTCACGGTATGCTTTTCCATGAACTCGCTCATATCGATGCGGACCATCGCGTTTTCGTCGTCGAACAGCACCTCGGCCAGCGCCTTGCATAGCTCGGTTTTGCCCACGCCGGTGGGGCCACAGAACAGAAAAGAACCAATGGGCCGCTGCGGATCTTGCAGTCCACTGCGGCTGCGGCGCACCGCGTTGGAGACCGCTTCGACCGCCTGGTCCTGGCCCACGAGCCGCTGGTGCAGGCGTTCTTCGAGCACCAGTAACTTCGCTTTTTCGCTTTCCATCATGCTGGTGACGGGAACGCCAGTCCAGTCGCTCACGACCTCAGCGATTTCTTCGGGACCGACTTCCTGACGCAGCAGGCGGCGTCGGCCTGAGGCGGAGTCATCCTGCGTGACGCCCTCGGCTGATTGGCGTTCTTCTTGTTCTTCGAGCTGTTGGTTGAGTTGCTTCAATTCCATATCGGCTTCGTAGAGCGATTGGAACAGGTCCTCGCCCACCGGTTCGCCGGCCGATTGCTTGTCGTTGATCGTGGCGGCGAGCTGTTCGTAGCGGTGCGCCGCTTGCTGTTGCTGCTCGCGGATTTGGTGCACGTCGCCCACGCCGAGCTTTTCGCTCTCCCACTGTTCGCGCAGGTTCGCCAGCTCGCGTTTGTTTGCTTCGATTTCGTCGTTGACCTCGGCGAGCCGCTGCTGGGCGTGTTCCTCGGTTTCGTCGGCCAGCTGCCGAGCGACCAATTCCAGCTGCGTGAGCTTGCGCTGCACGATGTCGATTTCCGCGGGCACGCTTTCCAGTTCCATTGCCAGGCGGCTGGTGGCTTCGTCCATCAAGTCAATCGCCTTGTCCGGCATGAAGCGGTCGGAGATGTAGCGGTTAGATAGCTCCGCGGCAGCCACGAGAGCGGAGTCCTTAATCTTCACGCCCTTGTGGTGCGCTTCGTAGCGAGGCTTGAGCCCACGCAAAATCGCAATGGTATCTTCCACGCCGGGCTCGCCGACAAAGACAGGCTGGAAGCGACGCTCCAGTGCCGCGTCTTTTTCGATGTACTTGCGGTACTCATCAAGTGTCGTGGCACCGACGCAGCGCAGTTCGCCACGAGCCAGCGCTGGCTTGAGCAGGTTCGCAGCATCGTTGCCACCTTCCGCTGCACCTGCGCCGACGACCGTATGCAACTCATCGATGAACAAAATAATGCTGCCGTTTGCGTCTTCGACTTCGCGGAGAACGGCCTTGAGTCGTTCCTCGAACTCGCCGCGGAATTTGGTGCCTGCGATCAGCGCGCCCATGTCGAGCGCCACAACCCGCTTGTTCTTCAGACTCTGTGGCACGTCGCTATGCACAATCCGTAGTGCCAGCCCCTCTGCAATAGCTGTCTTACCCACGCCCGGTTCGCCGATGAGCACAGGGTTATTTTTCTTGCGGCGGGAAAGCACCTGGATCACTCGGCGAATTTCCTGATCGCGTCCGATCACCGGATCGAGTTTTCCCTGTTCGGCGCGGGCTACGAGATCAATGCCGTATTTTTCGAGTGCCTGGAACTTGTCTTCGGGGTTCTGGTCCGTGACCCGCGCGCTGCCGCGCACATCACGCAATGCATCGAGAATTTGCTGCTCGGTGATGGCGTTGAGCTTGAGGACATCCGCCGCCTTGGTCTTTGTCTTTGCGAGAGCGAGCAGGAGATGTTCGGTCGAGACAAACTCGTCCTGCATCGTGTCGGCTTGTTCTTGGGCGGCGTTGAGCACCTTGCTCGCGTCGCTGCCCAGCTGCGGCGGCGTGCCGCTGGTAGATTTGGGCAAGTGGCCCAGTTCCGCGCTGACGATCTGCTGCAGCTGCGACTGGTTAGCCCCGATACTATCCAGCAAAGGCCGCACCACGCCATCGCTCTCCGCCAACAACGCTCCGAGCAGATGCAACGGCTCGAGCTGTGGATTCCCCGCCTCAGCGGCTAGCTCTTGCGCTTGCTGCACCGCCTCCTGGGCTTTGATCGTCAGTTTGTCGAATCGGAATGGCATAGAATTACTTCCTTTCAGTCCAAAAAAATAGCCGGCAGCGTGGGCACGCTGCCGGCCATTCTACTTGGCAGCGTGTTTAACTCTTCACCTCGAACTCCGCGTCAATGGCGTCGTCGTCGGCGGGGTCGGAATCGGCAGTCTCTTCTCCACCGGCCGAGGCGGACTCGCCGGTTGGCGCGTCTGCGGCGGCGTTCTTGTAGAGCGCTTCACTCATGGCGTGTGAGGCGGCTTCGAGCTCGGCGATTGCCGACTTGATTGCGTCGGCATCTTCGCCCTTGGCCGCTTCGCGGACCTTGGCGATGGAGCCTTCGAGCGATTCCTTGTCGCTGTCGCCCAGTTTGTCGCCCTGTTCTTTGATCATCTTCTCAAGTTGATAGGCACGCGACTCGGCTTCGTTGCGGGCTTCGATCAGCGCTCGTTTCTGCTTATCCTCGTCCGCATGCGCGGCGGCATCTTGCTGCATCTTTTCGATCTCGTCTTCGCTGAGGCCGCTGGACTGCTCGATTTTCACGGTATGCTCCTTGCCCGTGCCGAGGTCCTTGGCCGAAACGTTGAGAATACCGTTGGCGTCCATGTCGAACTTCACCTCGATCTGCGGCACGCCGCGCGGGGCGGGGGGAATGCCATCGAGATTGAACTGGTCGAGCAACCGATTGTCGGCGCACATTTCGCGTTCGCCCTGGAAGACCCGCACCGTCACCGCGGTTTGGTTGTCATCGGCCGTGCTGAAGACCTGCTTCCGCTCGGTGGGAATCGTGGTGTTGCGCTCGACGAGCTTGGTCATCACACCACCAAGGGTCTCAATGCCCAACGAAAGCGGAGTCACATCGAGCAGCAGAATATCCTGCACGTCGCCCGAGAGAACACCGCCTTGGATCGCGGCACCAATGGCCACGACCTCGTCGGGATTCACACCCTTGTGAGGCTCCTTACCAAAAATCTCCTTGACCAATTCCTGCACTTTCGGAATTCGCGTGGAACCACCGACTAGAACGACTTCGTCGATCTCGCCTGCCTTGAGCTTGGCATCTTCCATCGCCTTGAGCACGGGACCGCGGACGCGTTCGATCAAGCCATCAACGAGTTTCTCGAACTCGGCCCGCGTGAGAGTCATCTGCAAGTGCTTCGGGCCGTTGGAGTCGGCCGTGATGAATGGCAGGTTGATATCAGTGGACTGGGCAGAGCTAAGTTCTTTCTTGGCTTTTTCGCATGCTTCCTGCAGACGCTGCAGCGCCATTTGATCGCCCCGGAGATCGATGCCCTGTTCCTTTTTGAACTCGTCGGCAACGTGGTTAATCAGCGCTTCGTCGAAGTCGTCGCCGCCGAGGTGCGTGTCTCCATTGGTCGATATTACGCGGAACACGCCATCGGCGACCTCCAGGATCGACACATCGAACGTACCGCCACCAAGGTCGAACACGCAGATGGTTTCTTGTGCTTTGCTATCCAAGCCATAGGCGAGCGATGCAGCGGTTGGTTCGTTGATGATGCGCGCGACTTCGAGGCCGGCAATCTGCCCGGCATCTTTGGTCGCTTGGCGCTGGGCGTCGTTGAAGTAGGCAGGCACCGTTATGACAGCCTTGTTGACAGTATGTCCAAGGTACGCCTCGGCCGATTCCTTCAGTTTGCGAAGAGTCTTGGCGGAAACCTCAGGCGGGGTGAGCTCCTCGTCGCCGACCTTGATTTTCACGTAGTCCTCAGCTCCACCCACAACACCGTAGGGGACCATCTTTTCTTCCGAGGCGACCTCGTTGTGTCGACGTCCCATGAACCGCTTCACGGAGTAAACGGTCTTCGAGGGATTGGTGACGGCCTGGCGCCGCGCGGGTTCGCCCACGAGCACTTCGCCCTTGTCGGTGAAAGCGACAACACTCGGAGTGAGCCGATTGCCTTCAGGGTTGGGGATAACTTTCGCTTCCTTACCTTCCATGACCGCGACCACAGAGTTGGTCGTGCCAAGGTCGATACCAATGATTTTTTCGCCTGTAGCCATGGAAATGGGTCTCCTGAAAATTGTTGTGCGTTTCCGAACTCGCTGTTTAGTAATGCTGTTTGCTAATTGCGCGGAGGGTTGCAGTGATTGTTAGACTTGGTCGACTGCCTATGTTGGAGCCAAAAACAAGTCGAACATCAAAGAAAGCAAAGCCCGTGCCGCGATTACCCCGGCTGCATGAATCGACGCAACGTGTTTAACAATAATGCATTACGTCAATCCACTGCCTGTTAGCAAATGGCAGAATTCGCGGCCCCCCTGCCAATTTGACAGCGATAGTCCCTCAGGACGGTCGGGCGACAACCAGTGGCGATGTCAAATTGGCAGTGGCGAGAACATCTTGGCCGAATCGCCGGGGCTTACCATACTGGCCTGATGCCATCTAAGAAAAAAACATCGAAGAACCAAACAACAGCGAAAACAACGACCGCCCGCAAGCCATCAGTCGCGCAATTGGCGAAATTGGATCGGGAGATTCTGGAGTTGATCAATCGGCGGGCAGAGTTGACTGCTGCACGTGAAGGAGCAAACTCGGGCCTGGCCGCTGATTTGTTGGCGGAGGGAAAAGCGCTGGATGCGATTGTGGAGAAGAATACCGGCCCGCTGGAGAATGCTGCGGTGCGTGCGGTGTTTCGTGAGTTGCTTGGCGGAAGTCGCGCGATTGGGCAGCAGGTGCGCGTTGCCTATCTTGGCCCCGAGTACACGTACAGTCACCTCGCGGCGATCGAGTGCTTCGGTCAATCTTGTGAGCTTGCACCGGTGGGCACTATTGCAGCAGCGTTCGAGGAAGTGGAACGCGGGCAATCGAACTTCGGAATTGTGCCTATTGAGAACTCCACTGACGGCGGTATCGTCGATACGCTGGAATGCCTGGTGAGCTCGCCCGTGCAGATTTGTGGAGAGGTGCCGCTGCACATTCACCATTGCCTGCTGGGCAAGGGCGAGCGCAGCGACGTGCGTCAGGTGTTCAGCAAGCCGCAGGCGCTCTCGCAGTGCCGCAACTGGTTGAGCAAGCATCTGCCTTCGGCAGACCTGTGCCCCGTGGCGAGTACGGCTGAGGCTGCCGAGCGCGCCGCGAAGGAGCAGGGCACTGCGGCCATCGCCAGCCAACAGGCAGGCACGAACCATTCGCTCTCTGTGCTGGCCAAGAACATCGAAGACAACCGCGACAACGTCACTCGCTTTGCCGTGATTGGAAACAAAAGCGGCAAACGCACCGGCAAAGACAAGACCTCACTGGTCTTCGAAATCTCCCACGAGCCAGGAGCCTTGGCCGATGCGATGGCGATTTTTAAGCGACAGAAACTGAATATGACTTGGATCGAGTCGTTCCCCATGCCCGGCCAGCGGGGCCGTTATTTGTTTTTCGTCGAGTTTTTGGGCCATGCCAGCGACCTGCGTGTGCGGCGAGGAATGGGCTCGCTCGAGAAAAAGACCGAACGGCTTACGGTGCTAGGCTCCTATGCGCAGGCCAAGCCCATCGGGTAGACTGTGGGATTCAAAATAGTCTGCCATCTACGTCGTGCCGGCTAAGGGTCGTGCCGGCTAAGGAAACAACGAACCTAGGGAGCCCCAAAAGCATGCGTACGCCGTTGATCGCTGGAAATTGGAAGATGAACACCGAGAGCGAAAGCGGAGCGTCGCTCGCCAGCGCGATCGCCCAACGCGCGGTCGAGGCCAACGGAGCTGAACTGCTCGTCTGCCCACCAAGCGTTTACATGACCACCGTTCGCGATGCAATCGGCAATGCTCAGGTTGGCCTCGGCGCCCAGAACATGTACCACGAAGCTAGTGGCGCGTTTACCGGCGAGATCAGCGGCGCGATGCTCAAGGATATCGGGGCGAGCTACGTCATTCTCGGCCACAGCGAGCGTCGGCATATCCTCGGCGAGACCGACGAAGACGTAAACAAGAAGACCGTTGCCGCTTTGGCGGCGGGACTCACACCGATAGTCTGCGTAGGCGAACTGCTGGAAGAACGTGAAGCGGGCAACACGTCTGAGGTCATTCGCCGGCAGTTCGAAGGCTCGCTCGCCGGTATTTCGGCTGATGCGATCAAGTCGGTCGTGATCGCCTACGAGCCGGTCTGGGCCATCGGTACTGGCAAGGTTGCCACGCCCGAACAGGCTGAACAAGTGCATGCCGATCTTCGCAAACAGCTGGCCGATGGCTACAATCAAGACGCTGCGGACACCGTGCGCATCCTATATGGTGGAAGTGTGAAACCAGACAACGCTGCCGAGCTACTGGGCCAACCCAACATTGATGGCGCACTCATCGGCGGTGCGAGCTTGAAGGCTGACGACTTCCTGGCCATCGCAACGGCGAGCATAGTCGTCGCTGAGGCATGAGTAACTCGCGAAACCTCAAGTGAATCATTAATTCAATCGGAGTGAAATCAGACCTGATGTTTCCCCTCTTCGCGGCTTTCGAACAAACGTTGTTCATGCTTCTGCTTGGCGGCATGGCCATTTTCCTGATCCTCTTGGTATTGGTGCAACGCGGTCGCGGCGGTGGGCTAGCTGGAGCGCTGGGGGGCATGGGCGGCTCCAGTGCGTTTGGCGCTAAAGCGGGAGATGTCTTCACCAAGATCACGGCTATCTCCGCCTGCCTATGGATTATCCTTTGCATTGTCGCGACCAAGCGGACCCCTTCGGATGAGAGTCTGCTCGACACGGGCGTCTCTGGGCCACTGTCTGCGGCAACACTCGAGGCGCCAGCAAATGCTGACGATACGAGTGCTGGTGAACCGGTGGCTGGTGATTCTGCAATTGGGGATACTGGAGCTGCGGGACAAGCCGCTTCCGAAAGCACTGGCGCCACCCCACCAGCGGACGCCGAAGAGTCGACTTCCGAAACTTCTGAGTAGGCGTTCCACTGAGAACACGAATGGGGTATCTGCGTGGCGCTGCTTAGCATGACGGGGTTTGGAGAGGCTCGCGACGACTGCGAAGGGTATGCAATCGTCGCCGAGCTGCGGACCGTTAACAGCCGCTACTTCAAGCTGCACCTACGCACCACCGATGGTTACAGTGCTCTGGAGTCTCGCGCCGAAGCGGTCATTCGCGAGTTCATCAAACGCGGCACCATCCATTGCAATCTGCGTATTCGGCATCTCGGCACGGCCGACGATTATCGGCTGAACAAGGGCGTGCTGAATCAGTACATCGACCAATTGCAAGAAGTGTCGGCAGTACGCGGCTTCGACGAAAAGCTTCGTCTCGAACCGTTAGCCTCGCTTCCCGGAGTCGTCGAAGAAATGTCGACCGCGGCGCAAGATGCCGCACATGTTTGGCCATTCGTCGAACCGACGCTCCGCGCAGCACTCGAGCAACTTAGTAAGATGCGGGCTGAAGAGGGTGTCGCCCTGGCGGCTGATCTCCAACAGCAGTGTGCCACTGTGGAAAAATCACTGGATGCTATTGAAACTCGCGTGCCAGCTGTTGCGGAGCATTACCGAAAACGGATCGAGGACCGCGTGAACGAGGCGCTGTCGTCGCTGAAGGTGACGGTCGATCCGGCAGACTTGGTTCGAGAGATCAGCCTTTTTGCCGACCGCAGCGACATCTCCGAAGAAATCGTGCGACTGCGAAGCCACCTCGAACAATTCACCAAAGCGATGCAGCTCCCCGAAAGCGCAGGCCGGAAGCTGGAATTCATCTGCCAAGAAATGGGTCGCGAGACGAACACCATCGGCTCGAAGGCGAATGACTCGGAAATTTCACAAGCGGTAGTGGAAATCAAAACGGCTCTGGAACGAGTGCGTGAACAGATCCAGAATGTACAGTGAGCCCGTTGGCAATTGCGAACCATGCCCAACTGCGAACTATGCCCGACGCTAAAGGTAAACTCGTCGTCATCTCCGGCCCCTCAGGAGTGGGTAAGTCGACTGTAGTGCGCGAGGTGTTGGCTCGTTTCGAGGGCCGTTTGCGGCTGAGCATCTCCGCGACGACTCGCTCTCCCCGTCCTGGCGAAATTGACGGAGAGCACTACCATTTCCTCTCCAGCGAAGATTTCTCCCAACGCCAGGAACAGCGCGATTTTGTCGAGTGCATCGAAGTCTTCGGGCGTGGGCATTGGTACGGTACCTTGTGGAGCGAGGTCAGGCCTTTCCTGGACGAGGGAAAGTGGGTACTCTTAGAGATTGACGTGGACGGTACCGAGAACGTGCTTCGGCAGTTCGAGACGCCAATTTCCATCTTTATTCGCCCCGCTTCGTTTGAAGAATTGGAACGCCGACTGCGGAGCCGCGCCACTGAGACCGAGGAATCGATCCAGCGGCGACTTACCGTGGCCCGCCATGAATTGGAATTGGCCGACCGTTACCAACACCAAGTCGTCAACGACACTGTCGCCCAGGCAGTCGACGACATTTGCCAAATTCTGCAAGATCAAGGATTAGCGCATGATTGATGCCCTAAAAGAAGAAGAAATCGTCAACAAGGTCGGTGGACGGTTCAAACTGTCGACGTTGATTCAAAAGCGGCTGGCGGCACTCAACTCTGGTGCGCGGGCTCTGGTGACTTTTGAATCGGACGACAAGATGGAAGTCGTCGTGCAGGAAATCTTGCAGGACAAAATTTACCTCGACTCGTCGAACGAAGTGAAGATTAAGGGCGAGGCAGACGATGGCTCCGCAGGCGGTCCGGCTGAGTTAGATCTTTCCAAGCTGTAACTCGTGCAGTAAGTGATTATTCCCATGGCACACGAAATTGTTGTCGGCGTGTCTGGTGGAATTGCCGCCTTCAAAACAGCGGCGATCGTGAGCGATCTCGTGCAGAGTGGCTTTGGCGTGACGGTCGTGATGACCCGCGCCGCCACGAAGTTTGTCGGCCCAGCGACGTTTCGCGCGCTCACGGGGCGGAGGGTTTACACTCGGGTGTTCGACGGGCAAGAATTTCCGCTTGGTCCGCACATAGAATTGGCCCGACAGGCGCAGCTCCTCTGCGTTGCTCCCGCCACTGCCCACTTCATGGCTCAAGCTGCGGGTGGGTTCGCAGACGATCTGCTCAGCACACTGACGCTCTCCTTCACCGGTCCGGTGGTTCTGGCTCCCGCAATGAACACCGAGATGTGGGAAAAACCTCCCGTGCAGCGCAATCTGGAGCAACTTCGCGAAGATGGCATGCACATCGTTGATCCCAAGCCGGGCTGGCTCAGTTGCCGCCAGCAGGGCGTCGGTCGGATGGCCGAGCCCGACGAGATCGCTCAGGTCATTCGATCACTCTCGGAGAGGAATGACCAATGACCAAGCCCCGATGACCAGGAATTGAGACATCCCTTGGCCTTCGGATCATGGCCATAGGTCGTACGAGTAGCATGGCCAAAATCCTCATCACCTCCGGCCCTACACGCCAATATCTCGACCCCGTGCGTTACCTCACCAACGCTTCAAGCGGTCGCATGGGCGCGGCGTTGGCGGAGGCTGCGCTGCGATTGGGGCACGAGGTGATCGTTATTTCGGGCCCGGTCGAGGTTGCGTACCCCGCCCAAGCGAGAGTCTTGCCAGTCGTTTCCACTGAGGAGATGCTCGAACGCGCCCAGCAAGCATTCACCGACTGCGATGGATTGATTGGCGCAGCCGCCCCATGCGATTATCGTCCGCAACGGGTTAAGCTGAGTAAGATCGCGAAGACCGGTGCACCCTTACAACTCGAGCTGTTTGAGACCAACGATGTCGTAGCAACGCTGGGCGCTCATAAAGGCGATCGCTGGATCGTTGGTTTTGCTTTGGAAACCGAGGACCATCGCCTACGAGCCCTGGCGAAATTGGAGCGTAAGCACTGCAACCTGATGATTTCCAATGGTGTCGAGGCGATGGACGCACTTACCAACCAAGTTGAAATTTTGGCGCCCGACGGCGAAGTGCTTGACTCTGCACAGGGCAGCAAGGCAGAAGTCGCGGATCGGATCTTGAGCGTGATCGAACAGCGACTCATTGATAGAGAGTAAACAACGAAACCGCAACCGAGGCACCGGTTGCGGTTTCGCAGAATCACGCTGGATCAAACTACGCCGCCCGACGATTGCGGATGCGTGTGATCAGGCTGCGTAGTGGCTTGCGCTGGATCAACTTGCGGAGCGGTTTCCGTTTACGCTGGGCTATACGAGGAAAGCGCGGCATGGCCTGCTCGGCCTGCAATTGCTCCTGGGCAATCTGCCAATCGAGGTGCCCATCGTGGTGGGGGCATCCCCGGGCTTGCCAAAGCTCGTAAGCGCGGATGGAGATCGTTTCGTTAGTGATTGGTTCCGAGGTGCGTCGAATTCTCTTGAATAACATGGGGCTCTCCTGCTGTCGCCGCAATACGAATGGCCCGGCGATGGGGATGGTTGTGGACCTATCTCTCTTGATCGGCGGTTTGAAGTTGCAACTTGATCCGCCGGAGAAGAGCAACCTGAGTGCTGGCATCTGACTCTCCAACGAACCGATTTGGAGCGTGCGGTGTCATCTATGCCTAGTTTTTGAGGGAATCCACCATCGAGAGCATCCCGTAGCGGGGCAGCTGGCACGCCACTATACTTGAGGTCCATTACCAAAGAAGCCCGCTCACCGAACCCTTTATCCTGTTTTTTGTTCCATGATTCGTACGGCAATCCTTGGTGCTACCGGCTACACGGCCCGCGAGTTGCTGGGTTTGTTGCTGCGCCACCCAGAAGTAGAAATCACCGCGCTCACCACACGCCAAGACTCGCAGCTGCCCGTTGGCGAAGTCCATCCCTCGCTGCGTGGACGGTTGGATCTCGCCCTCGAAAATCTTTCTACCGCCGAAGTCGCTCAGCGTGCTGATTGCGTGTTCGGTTGCTTGCCCCATGCAGCCAGCGCTGCAGTTATCAGCGAGTTGCTTGACGCAGGGTGCCGCGTAGTTGATTTCAGCGCGGACTATCGGCTGGATGATCCGCAGGTGTACAGCCAGTGGTATCAGGTTGAACACCCGGACCCCGAACGGATGCCCAAGACGGTTTACGGCTTGCCTGAGCTGTTTCGCCAATCGATTCGCGGTGCGGATCTGGTTGCCAACCCGGGATGTTATCCGACTGCGGCAATCCTTGCTCTGGCACCTTTGCTGAAAGCCGAAGCGATCGCGCCGCGCGGCATCGTCATCGACGCCAAGAGCGGCGTCACCGGCGCAGGTCGCTCGCCGAAACCACACCTACATTTTCCCGAAGCGAACGAAAACCTCGTTCCCTACGGTGTGGGCCAACACCGGCACACACCAGAGATAGATCTCATTCTCGGCAAATGGGCGGAAGTGGAAACTGATGTGATTTTCACCCCGCACTTAATTCCTATGGATCGTGGGGAACTGATCACGGCATACGCCGACACGACGGGTGAAGCAACGAATGAGACGCTACTCGAAATATTAAGAGACCATTACGCCAACGAGCCATTTGTCCGCGTGATCGACGACTTTCCTGGCACCAAGCAAGTGGCCCATACGAACTTCTGCGATGTCACCGTCCGCAAAGTCGGCAACAAAGCCGTCGTCATCAGTGCGATTGACAACCTAATCAAAGGCGCTTCCGGCGCGGCAGTGCAGAATTTTAATTTGATGTACAACCTGGCGGAGACGACGGCACTGCTTTGAAAGTGCTCTAGTTCACGCAGGGTCGCCAATGAGCAAAGCCGTGAAAAGTGATTTTCCCATGCCTGACCATCTTCCTCGTGGATTTTCTGCCGCCGGTGTTTACTCCGGCGTGAAGCGCAATAGTAGCAAGCTCGATTTGTCGCTGATCGTGTCGGACCGCCCTG
Source organism: Bythopirellula sp. (assembly GCA_965230685.1). GTDB lineage: Bacteria > Planctomycetota > Planctomycetia > Pirellulales > Lacipirellulaceae > Bythopirellula. The sequence goes on along the minus strand of CBDDLO010000002.1, from coordinate 2,863,247 downwards.
CTGTGGCATCGGGGGTTTACACACAGAATGTGGTTTGCGGCGCACCAGTAGCGCTGAATCGTAGTCGTACGCCAAGCGATTCCATGCGCGCTGTGGTGATCAACTCCGGAGTGGCAAACGCCTGTACCGGTGCGCAAGGAGACCGTGACGCATTGGAAATGGCTCAGCGCACCGCGGATGTTTGCAAGCTGCAGCAAGAGCAGGTGCTGGTAATGTCAACCGGTTTGATCGGCGCGCTGCTGCCCATGGACAAGATCAACGCGGGCATCCAAGCGGCCGCTGGGCAATTGTCCGATAGCGACCAGTCTCTCATCGATGCGGCCCGAGGCATGCTAACCACGGACACGACGCATAAGATTCGCAGTCGAGAAATTGAACTCGGCAGTGGGAAAGTTATTCTCACAGGCATCGCCAAAGGCGCGGCGATGATCGGCCCAAACATGGCGACTATGCTGGCGGTGATCCTCACCGATGCAAAGCTAGACACCGAGTCGGCTCATGCGGGACTTAAAGACGCTGTGAACGAATCGTTCAATTGTATTAGTGTCGACGGACACACGAGCACCAGCGATACCGTGTTGCTGCTGGCCAACGGGGCGGCGGGCGGCGAGAAGCTGGCCGGTGGCGACTTGGCGAAGTTTCAAGCCACTCTGGTCGAAGTCTGTGAAGACCTGGCTCAGTCCATCCCCGCCGATGGTGAAGGCGCTACTCATTTGATTACGGTCGAGGTCCACGGCTGCGGGTCGCGACGCGACGCCGTCACAATCGCCAAAACCATCGCAGATAGTCCGTTAGTGAAAACCGCCATCGCAGGGAATGACCCAAATTGGGGCCGCATTGTCTCCGCAGCGGGCTACGCTGGTATAGCTTTTGATCCCACCAAAGTCAGCCTGCTCGTCAATGGCATGTTGTTGTACGAGAAAGGCGCTCCAGTGGAATTCGACGAAGCAGCTGTATCGGCTTCGATCAAGGCCGACCGCGACACGGGAATTGTTTTACTGCTGGACGAAGGAACCGCGTCGGCCCGCTTTTGGACCACCGATCTCACTACCGAATACGTGCGACTAAACGCCGATTACCACACCTGAGTTGCGAGCCAAAATAACTCGCGACTCTTAACTCGCGACTCGTAACTCACCATGAACGAAGCGTTGCTAAGAGCTCGACGCGGTGCCCTGATCTTGGGAGTGGTTTTCGTTTTCTCGACGCTCTGCTTCCATCTGTGGTTCGACAAGCCGCTGCTGGAGGCGATCTACTGGACAGTGATCACTATCGCCGGGGTGGGCTACTCGCAGAGTATCGACGCCGAGGTCCCCGAGGCGCGACAGTTTCTTTCGATCGTAGTCATTCTCGTGGGAATGCTCGCAGTAGCCTATACCTTGGGCATGTTAATTCAAGCAATCGTCGAGGGACAACTCGACAAAGCGATGGGAGCCAAACGGATGAACAAAGAAATCAGCAAGCTCAAGAACCACGTCATCGTCTGCGGCTTCGGCCGAATTGGGCAGAACCTCGCACACCGCTTGTCGCGACATCGTGTGCCATTCATAGTCCTGGACACGAGTGTCGATTCCATCGCTGAAGCAGCCGTGCATGGGTATCTCTGCCTCGAAGCCGATGCCACCGATGAGAATGTTCTCCTCAGCGTAGGTCTCAACCGCGCTTCGACGATTGTCTTCGGCATCCAAAGCGATCCGGACAATGTGTTTCTCACGTTGACGGTCCGCAATTTGAACCCCGACATTCGCATCGTCGCCCGTGGAGAAGATCCACGTACGGAGAAGAAACTACTGCAAGCTGGTGCCAATCAAGTTGTCATGCCCGCCATCATCGGTGCCGAGCGAATTGCCGACATGATTATCCGCCCCGAAGCTTCCGACCTGTTACGTTGCGTCGGTCAAGAATCTGGGCTCAACGCCGAACTAGAAGAATTCAAGTTCACTGCCGAGAGCGCTTTCACAGGCCGTACGGTCCGCGAAGCGGAAGAGCGACAAGAGAAACTAATGATCGTTGCGGTGCGCCGCACGGACGGTGAGACCGTTTTCAATCCGAAAGACGATGAAATTCTTCAAGTCGATGACATCGCGATTGTGATGGGTCCCGAAGCCGATATCGAAGCTTTCTACGAGAGGTGCGTTGCGCCGCATAGTGAGGCGGTACTTGTTTAGCCATTGCGGGATTACTAGGGAGCTTCTGGAGGCAGTTGCCCACAAAGTCGCGTTGCCAGACTAGCGACGACAGCTCCACGTCCAAACCTTCGCTCTATCACTGGCTTGCCACTCTGAATTGCAGGCGAGTGTCTCCTGCAGTACGATATACCCCTGTCTTGCTGCGCATTCACTTCTCCTCTTTTGGAGTACCGATGGCGGGGAATTCTACTGATCGTCGCAGGCGCCCCGCTTTCACTTTGGTTGAACTCCTGGTGGTGATCGCCATCATTGGGGTGCTGGTCGCCTTGCTCTTGCCGGCGGTACAAGCCGCGCGCGAGGCAGGCCGCCGAACGACTTGCATCAACAAAGTGCGGCAGATGGTGCTCGCTTCTCACAACTATCACGACTCCAACAGAGAATTTCCCGCCGGTGCGCAAGTCAACGATGGCCCGGGTGCCAGCGGCGCGCTGAGCTGGTTAGTGCAAATTTTGCCCTACATTGAACAGGCGGGGATTTCACAACAGTTGGGCGACTCGATCAATGTGGGCGACATCGAAGCCACAAACCAAAGGCTGCTTGAACTCCAGCTAGATTTGTACTGGTGCCCGAGCCGTCCGTTTGATGACGAAGATTTTACCTCCACGGGCTACGCGATTTCCACTTACTTTGGTGTCACGGGCGGTCCGATCTTTGATGGCAGTGATAACGAAGTTCAAGTTGATGACGTGGACTTCTACGATCTGGAAGATAGCCACTGCGGAGATTTATACACCAATGGTGTGTTTATTCCCTATAATCCTGTGTCGATGCGTGAGATTTCCGATGGCACGAGCAACACTTTTGCCGTCGGCGAGCGTACCTGGCAACTTCGTTCGTTCTTCGCAGGTGCATTCTACGAAGGGGGGAGGAGCCACGAGAAAGCCAGCAAAATTTGCAGCCATTCGCAAAAGAATATGGCCATTGGCATCTCCACTCCTGAGGAGTCTGGTTACTATGTCTTCGAGCAAAAGCCACCGCCCAACGCACGGAAAGTCGTCCGGTTCAACGACTTTTTCTTTGGAAGCGAACACCCAGGCGGCACACACTTTGCTTTCGCAGACGGCAGTGCGAAATTTATCTCCGACGACAACGATTTGCGAGTTCTCCAAGCCCTCGCCACCCGCAACGGCAGCGAAACTTCGAGCCTCGGTCAATAGATAAATCCCGTGGGTCGGCGGTAGAATGACGATGTATGCCATTTCCCACGCCACGCTCCGCTTATGTACATGTGCCCTTTTGCGTACATCGGTGCGGGTACTGCAACTTTGCCTTAGTTGCGGATCGAGGGCATTTGGTAACGCCATACTTGCAGGCACTAGCAAAGGAACTCTGTTGGTTGGGGCAACCACACGAAGTCGATACGCTTTACTTTGGTGGCGGTACGCCAACGTATCTTGCTCCACAAGAACTTACCGAGTTATGCGAACTCGTGTTGAGTTGGCACCCTCTCGCTGCGGACTACGAGTGGACCGTCGAGGCGAACCCCGGCGATTTGGACCTACAGCGAATCGATGTACTCGCGAATTTTGGTGTGACACGACTCAGCATCGGGGCGCAGTCCTTTCGCAAAGAAAAACTCATCCTTTTGGAAAGAGACCACGATTGCGCAGACATCCATCGCGCCGTTAATTTCGCCCGAGCAGCAGGGATGCGAGTGTCGCTCGATCTCATTTTTGGCGCGCCCGGCGAATCCCTCGACCAGTGGCTCGCCGATCTCGATGAACTGATCGCTCTCACGCCGGATCACGTATCGACCTATGGGCTCACCTTCGAGCAGGGCACCACGTTTTGGAGTCGACTAGAGAAAAAGGAGCTGCACGCCGCGCCTGAGGAACTCGAACGGGAAATGTACCTCGCGGCTATTGATCGGCTCACTGCTGCAGGATTCGAGCACTACGAAATCTCCAACTTCGCGCAGCCTGGGCAGCGTAGCCGGCACAATGAAGTGTACTGGCGTGGCGACGGATATTTCGCCGCCGGTCCTGGTGCCGCTCGTTACGTTGATGGCGTACGGGAGACAAATCATCGTAGCACCACGACCTACCTCAAACGCATTGGGCAAAACGGTTCGCCCGTCGAACTACGCGAGCAATTGGACGATGAACAACGGGCTCGCGAGCAGCTAATCTTCGGCTTGCGACGTTTGGCTGGCGTCGATCGCAAAGAATTCGCTCTTCGCACCGGCCATGAGATCGACGCTTTGGTGGGAAAGCAACTATCCCAGTTCACTGATCTCGGGCTACTTGAAGATCGCTGTGGTACTATCAAACTCACCCGCGACGGCCTACTGATCAGCGACAGCTTGTGGCCAGAAATGTTGTAGCTCGGCCCCGCCATACAACGATTACTGCACACACCACTGCAAGCAGCAGAGTTGATGGCTCCGGCACTTGTGCCGATGCAAACGGGCTCCCAGTGATGTCGATATTGCGTTGCCAGGCGAAAAAGTCGGCGCCGTCCGAGTCGCCATCGGTATCGGCATCGCTCCCGCCAGTCGTGCCGAAGTCGCCCATCCACTGCGTAAGATCCTCGCCATCGACGCTGCCGTCGAGATTGAAATCGCCGGGTACTGGGGGCACGAAGGTAGTTACTTCCAGTCGCCCTGACCCGGAGAAAAACGGGCTGACAAAGTCGGCACCTGAGCTGAACGAACCGTATGTGCCAACCGGCTGCGAGACTCCGTTAATCATCAGCGAGTCAATCGTATCGGAGCCCGTGAAATCCAGATGCAGCCCTACGCCATCGACCAGAAGCACATCGGACGAGTCCGCGAGCGTTGCCTCGGAAAGGCTGATGCCCCCTTCCAACACGCGTGTGTCTCCCGTGTAGGAATTCGCACCCGTTAATGCGAGAGCGCCCATTCCCGTCTTTGTCAGTCCGCCGTTGACTAGGGGAACTTCGATGGTGAGATCAAACAGCTCCGCTCCATCGGCGACGTTCCAGGTGCGATCCGCACCGCCCAGGTCAACAAAGCCAGTGCTACCCGAACCACTCGCCGCGACAATCTTCGCAGCAGCGTTGTCCAGCGGATGCAAGTTCACATCACCGGCGACGACGATCTTCGCAGGCTGTGAGCTATGCGGATTGAGCTGAAGCGTGTCGAACGAGAGTGTTCCGCCCTCTAAAGAGAATGTTTGCATCGCGTCGACTTGTATTGTGTGCGCACTCAGGCTGCCACCAGAAAGCGAGACCGGCGCGGAAAATTGCGCCGAGTAGGGTGTCGACTCCACGACAGGGATATAGTTGACCGTCAGCGATCCGCCAATGAGGTCCAGTGTTTCGCGAGCTATCAGTTTGCGGATAATGTGATTGCCCGAGGCCAATGTGACGGCGATATTCTCATCGGCACGATCGAGAATGACGGTGTCGTGCTCCGCCGGCAATCGTACGGCGGGAAGCGTGAGCGAACCTACGCGGGGCACCTGACCAGGGCCCTGAACTGGCGCGATTGGCGTTTGCCCACTGTTCCAATTCGTGAGCGTCGTCCATTGCCCATCATTGGCGGTAGTCCACAGCGCCGGAACGAGATTGTCTTTGAGAAATTCCGTGCCACCTTGCGCGACATTAAAATCGAGGTTGGCGCTCCCATTTTTGAAACTGTCGAGACGCCCTGTACTCGCGTACTGCCAAAAGCTCCACGGATGTGTGGGATTGGGTGCATCGTCCCAAGGGCCATAGATGGGGGCGTAGGAATCCTTGGGATGCCCCGTTTGCACAGGAATGGAATCCGGGTCGCCCTGGTTAGGCCAGCGCGCGGACCACAAGATGGGATGTTTGTCCACCACCTGATCTTGAAGTGACGGAGAAGCACCGCCGATCACAAAGTTGGCGTAGTTGCCGTTGATGTACATTGCAGGCCGAATTCCCATCACTTCGTGGACTCGGTCGGAGAAATCAAGCGCGAACTGCGCCATTGCGTTGTCCGAACGTGCACCATCACCCGCTTCAAGATCGTGCACCGGCATCAAGTAGCCGGGGCGCATCCAAGCACCAGCCATCTGCAAGAAGTGATCTGCTTCGTCCGTTCCTGTGTTCGAGACGATATCAGGTCGAGAAAAATGGTACGACCCGGCCATCATTCCCGCTGCAGTCGCGCGAGTAATATTCTGCACGAAGTACGGGTCGTCATAGCGCTGCGAAAAAGTGTTTTGTCCATTATTATTTTGCGGGTCGGTTTGATCGTAATAGCCCGTGGTACCTCCGCGGCTAGAGCGTAGAAATACAAACTCGCGATTGTCGGTGTTGTAAAATCTATTCCAAGTTCGCGACGAGATATTTCCTTGCCACGCCGATATGTCGAGCCCTAAGGAGCGCTGCGCGTAGACCACCTCAAAACTTCCAACAATCGCCCAACAAGCAAACGCTAAGAGCAGCAGCGCTCCGCGACTACTCAACTGACGGCGCATGCCAAAATAACTTCCACTAAACATGATCGAACTCGGGGCCTCACTGCAGGGTTCCTTTGCACACAATTGCCCTGCGCACGTGTTTCCATGGAGAAACAAAGGCTAAGCAATCTAAGGTTCATTGTAGCAGAGGTCTACCGAAAGCCCTGAAGTTTGGCGGTAGAGATAAGGTGAAAACACACCACGGCAGGCGATTTCTCTCGATTCAGCGCACCCACGTCTCGCGGCGGCGCAGTAGACAGTCAGCTGGACTGGCCCGAGTCATTTCCCCGAGTCATTTTTATAGCGGAGCGCGAGGTAGCTTCCGCTCGTGGGGCGGGACTTCGACCTGCGGCAAGTATCCGCCGGTTTCGTCAGCCCAAGTACGGCGTTCCAGATCAGTCGCGTAAAAGCGAAGCCAAACCTCGGGATCGCCATCGGTGTTCGCACAATCCCAATGCAGATAGTTGTTGCGGCGCTCGATCCACTTTTCATGCGCGGGCAGGATGTCACGATAAATTAATCGGTACAATTCTCGATCTGAAAGATGGTCTGTAAAGTCCAACACGATGCGCTTTTCAAACAACTGGCGGATGACTTCACTTAGCTCAACCTGCAACTGCACTTGGTTCAACGAATCGGGCGGCGGCAGTTGCAACTCAGGTTGAAACCACTGAGCGATTGGCAGTATCGGTGCACGCTCCCACTGGAGCATCGATTCCAAGAAATCGTTCTCACTAGAGGTCGACATTAACTCGGCGTTCACACGCCCAATCGACTCGTCGTACAACGGCTCCAAGGCATCACGAAGTTGAGCATTGCGGAGCAAGTCCTCCACATCGCTCGACTTTTGAGAATCGGGGAAAATCATAGCAAACGAGTTTCGTGGGTCTATCAGTGCAGTGGAAAAGCCGGTTCCTGCGGACATAGGCATGCCGTCGGCGTTACCAGAGTAGCCCAGTGCCCAAGGGCACGAAGCACTGCTGATATTCCGACTGTATCAACCGACTGCAAACATGAAAACACTTTGGCGGCCCAGAAAGAGCCAGATTGCAAAATGCCTGAAACAGAATCGTTACGACCCGCAAGGTCGCCCCAGCCTGCCAATGGAAAATAGCCAAGCACTCGAATACCCCTGAAGAAATTGAAGCACCCTCACCTGCAAATGGTAGGGCATTCGGAGCGTTGATCATTTGGATATTTCGTCATCCCCCGACCGGTTGACCCATTTCGCGCATGAGCATTTTCATGTCGTCCCAGGTGTTCTTTTTCGCGGAAGGGTTGCGGAGCAGATAGGCGGGGTGATAGGTGCAAACGACCTTGCGGCCTTGGTAATCGTGCAGTTTGCCACGCAAGCGTCCGATCGCGGTGGTTGTTGACAGCAAGTTTTGGGCAGCGACCGCACCTAAACAGCAGATGAACTCAGGGTCCACAAGTTGAAGTTGACGTTCCAAGAAACGACGACAATTTTGCGCTTCGTCGCTGGTCGGATTGCGGTTGTTGGGCGGTCGGCAACGCAGCACATTCATGATGTAAACGTCCTCGCGAGCCAAGTTGCAGGCGGCTAGTATTTTATTTAGCAACTGCCCTCCCGCACCGACAAAAGGCTCGCCCAATCGATCTTCATCCGCACCTGGTGCTTCTCCAAGAATACAGAGGCGCGCCTGAGGATTTCCTACGCCAAAGACCGTTTGCGTGCGCGTTGCGGCAAGTTCTTCGCAGAGAGTGCATTGAGCGACTTCTGCTTGAAGAATTTCGAGCGTAGCCGCTGTGGATATCTCCCCCAACAAATTTGCAGGAGACGGCTCACACGCACCCGCCTGAGGAGACGGAACGGCGACCTCTGGCATTGGGGTGGCTAGTTGCTTTGTCGGCTTGGGGAGTTGCTCGACCCCCGCGTTTCGGAGGCTCTCCAGCGTCTGCAGGACCGCGCGATCGACCGATAATTCGGACTGAGTACCCATGAAGTGTTTCCCTTCTCAAAGCGGTTACTCCACGCATACTGTGGGCGTCCACCGAACATTTTCACTGGAAGATGCGTCTACAGATTCATCTAGTTTAGGCTTTGCAGCGACCTCGCCAAGTGCCCGATCTGAGTTGTGAGGCTCGGCAACTTTCCAGGGTCTCGGTGGCTTCGGCCACGGCGCTGGGTTATGATAAATCGCTCCCCACCTCGCCTCTCAGGGCACTCAGGAAACATAAACCCCTATGGCTGTTCCCCAAGTTGTCATCGTCGGTCGACCCAACGTCGGCAAGAGTAGCCTGCTCAATTGGCTTGCCGGGGTCCGTATTGCCGTCGTGGAAGACCAGCCCGGCGTGACCCGCGACCGGGTCGACTACTTGATGGAGCACAACGAGCGTTTCTTCGAGCTGATCGACACCGGAGGCATCGGCATCCAGGATGCCGACAATCTCACCGAGCATATCGAAGAACAGATCCAAACCGCCATCGATTCCGCGGCTATTATCCTGCTTGTTGTCGACACCCGCGCTGGACTCACGACACTCGACGAGGAAGTTGCTCGGCGGCTACGAAACATCGACGTGCCAGTAATCTGTGTAGCCAATAAATCTGACACGCAAAAGCTAGACGATGTCGCCAACGATTTTTACCGATTGGGGCGGGGCAAGGTAGTCCCGGTAAGTACCCATCAAAATCGTAATCGCAGCGTGCTGCTGAACCTTCTCTTAGAGCGACTGCCGCCAGAAACCGCAGAGAACCAGGTTCCCGATGCTGAGCCTGAGATGAAAGTCGCCATCGTCGGTCGCCGCAATGTTGGCAAGAGCACTTTCGTCAACACCCTAGCAGAAGCCGAACGCATGATTGTCAGCGAAGTCGCAGGTACCACCCGCGACAGTGTCGATGTGCGTTTCGAACTCGACGGCAAAGCGTTTGTCGCCATCGACACTCCCGGCATCCGCCGCCCGCAAGGTCGCAAAGCATCGTCGATCGACTTTTACGGATTCCACCGCGCTCAGCGCAGCATCCGTCGAGCCGATGTCGTGTTTCTGTTTCTCGACGCGACACAGCGCATCAGCAAGGTCGACAAGCAACTCTGCGACTATATCAGCCAAAGCTACAAGCCGTGCATCCTGGTGGTGAACAAATGGGACCAGTTGGTCGACTCGATGCCGACCGAGAAATGGGTGCGTTATCTACACGACACATTTCGCACAATGCGCTATGCGCCCATCGCATTCATCACCGGCCAGACCGGGAAAAATGTGAAGGCGCTGCTTAATCATGGGCAAATGCTCTTCAAACAATCGCGACAACGCATTTCCACCGGCCAGCTAAACCGCTTGCTGCGAGACGCCATTCGCCGCAGCCCACCACCGATGCACGCCAACCGCCGACCGAAAATCTACTACGGCACGCAAGTCAGCGTGCAGCCACCAACGCTCGTTCTGTTTTGCAGCAACCCCGCGGGTATCTCCAAACCATATCAGCGTTACTTGCTCGGCGCCGTGCGCGACCATCTCGACTTTGAAGAAGTCCCCATCAAGCTCTACCTCCGCAAACGTCAACAGAACGACCAACGAGATGAAATCAAAGTGGACGACCCAGAGGCCGAGATGAGTGTGGAAGAAGCACCGGCACAGGATGCCTGAGCTAGCTTCTGGGGCTCACAAATCCGTTGCCCACACCCTGGCCCCTACATCCTGGGATTTGACTGTAAGCCCCGACTCTGAAGGCAACGAACATTCTAACTGGCTACTCAAGCAGCCGAAGTCTCTCAGGTGCCCGCTGGTCGAGGGGCCTCGGATCGTCAAGGATTGTTCCCTTAACGGCAACATTGTTGCCGCTCTTGCCGTAAGTACGCTCGCGGTAATCATCAACTGCAGCAGCCATGCCAAGCCCCCACGCGGCGAGAAAGAGCACCAGCTCGCCCAACACGAGAATTTCTTGCCTATCCTTCAGCATTCGATTCAGCCACATAATTCAGCGTCACTTGCGAAAACCGATCCCATGCTCGGTCGCCTGGAAAGCACCTGGAAAGCACGCGATTGGGCAGCCCGCCAGCTGCCTCCCTTGCCAACTGGCAAATAGAGCGGAAGTATGGGTGTTTGACAACCAGGATTCCCCGACTTGCTAGCGGCGGAGGCGTTGGCCCCAGTCCAAGTGATTCTGTGTGTGACTGCGTTTCCCGTGGGCAAAGAATTCCACTATATTGCAGTTCAATATCGACTGCCCTGCGGCGAAGAACCCTTTCCCTGGTACGTTCACGATCCAGCGATCGCGACGGAATTTGGCCTATTGGTATCCAAGAACATGGCGAAGAAGAGCACTGGAAAGAAGAAAAAGACCTCGTACCGAGGGCCGCAGCAGGAGAATCCGTCTTCAAGAGCCGGTTCTTCCGAGGCGACCGGGGGGGGAATGTACGCAGTGCGAGAGACGATCGAGTCGATTGTGATCGCGTTCGTGCTGGCATTCTTGTTCCGCACGTTTGAGGCCGAAGCGTTTGTCATTCCCACCGGTTCGATGTCCCCCTCACTCCAGGGGCAGCACAAAGACGTCCACTGCAGCGAATGTGGTTATCGATTTCGCGGGACCGCCAGCAGCGAAGGCGAAGATCGGCAACAATTTCTGGCCATGCTGCGTGACCCGGGCCTAAGCCTAGCGAGCCGAGAGATGTTGCAGCGCAAAGTTCTCGCCACCGAAGTGGTGTCAGTCGTGTGCCCCATGTGCCGACAGACCATGGCTATGCGTCCCGACATTCCCTCTGGCGCGCCTCCCTACATCGACACCACGGACATCGAAACGCAAACGAGCTATCCTGGCGATCGCATTTTGGTGAACAAGTACAGTTATACGCACAATGAACCCGAGCGATGGGACGTGGTGGTCTTCAAGTTCCCTGGCAACGGCGAAATGAACTACATCAAACGCCTGGTGGGCTTACCCAACGAAACACTGAAAATTTACCAGGGCGATATCTTCGTGCGCGATGACGACCCTGAAAACGCCACTGTGGACGAAGGTTTTCCGATCGAACGTAAGCCAAGCGACAAAGTGCGAGCGATGTTGCAACCTGTTCACGACAGTGACTACGAAGCCAGCATACTCTTCAACGCCGGATGGCCCCTGCGATGGCAAGCGGATGGCGACTCCCGCCAGGGGGAAGCCTGGCAGGTGGACGCCAACCCTGGCGAACAAACTGTTGCCTTGAAGTATCGTTTCGATTCTTCGGCCGATGAGTCGCCGGCTTGGTTACGTTATCACCACTTTGTGCCTCAAAACCAGGACTGGATCGTAGCACGCAGGTTTGCCGAGACAGGCGAATATTCTGGCTTCACTAAGCAGGAGTGGCTCGGCGAGGCTCGACCGCAGTTGGTTCGCGATTTCAACTCCTACAACACCAGCTTGCTGCGCGGTGGCAGCGGCGACAGTCGCATCCCGCCCGGCGTGCTTGATCGCGGTTGGGAAATGTCCGAAGACAAGTTCGGTATGCACTGGGTCGGCGACTTGGCTGTTGATTGCCACGTCGAAGTGGAAAAGGCCGCAGGCCAATTGTATCTCGATCTGGTCGAGGCGGGCGAACATTTCACTTGCCGCATCGATTTGGAGACGGGTGAGGCGACCGTCGGAGTCAAGGGCTCCGACAAGTTCAGCGCCACGGCAAAAACCTCGGTCAGTTCACCAGGCAATTACGAGATTCTGCTGGCCAACGTCGATGACCAGCTCTTGCTGTGGATCGATGGCGAATTGATCCCGCTTTCTAAAGACTCCGCAGGCTTGCATTACGATGCGGACGAGGTCTTCGGGGGACGCAAGAATGCGATCCCTCAAACAAGCGAAGACGACCCTGGCGACCTCGCCCCGGTGGGCATCGGCGCGCAGGGAGCAACGCTCGCGGTTAACCGCCTGCAGGTGCTGCGCGACATCTACTATGTCGCCACGAAACGACGCACACAGATCATGGACTATCCGAACTCGGACATCACACTGGCAGACGGCACCACACTGCCCCCACCCGAGAGCTTGCGGCAGTTGTTCACTGACCCTGAAGCGTGGCCCCGATTCAGCAAGCGGCGAGAAGTTCGCTTTGCGACTGAAGAGGAACAACTATTTGTGATGGGCGATAACAGTCCCGCGAGCCAAGACTGCCGGCTGTGGTCTGCCCCGAACCGCGATGGCTCAAAGCCGGGGGGGCCGTACCTTGATCGCCGACTGCTAATCGGCAAAGCCGTCTGTGTTTTTTGGCCACACTCCTGGGGTAGCATTCCGGGGCTGAACAAGCTACCAGGACTTCCCAATTTCAAGGACATGCGACTGGTAAGGTAGTGAGCCGTCGGCGCTAACCGCGGTTTGCATGGATCGTCAGGAGGACGAAGCGTGAGTTTGCTACGAGTATCAGGTCTAGTGAAGAGCTACGGCCGGCGGCGCGTCGTGGATGGTGTCGATTTCGTGGTCGAGCGCGGCGAGATCGTCGGCTTGCTCGGTCCCAATGGCGCCGGCAAGACAACCACTTTTCGGATGACCTGTGGCATGGCTGAGCCCGACGCGGGGCAGGTATCACTCGGTGGTATAGACGTGACCGACTGGCCCATGTTCCGCCGCGCCCGCGAGGGGGGCATGGGCTACCTCGCCCAAGAGTCGAGCGTCTTCCGCAAGCTCTCGGTGCAAAACAATCTGCTCGGCATCATGGAAATGCTCGGCATGCGACGCAAAGATCGTCGCCGTCGCTGCGACGAACTGCTCGAACAGTTCGGCATCACCAAGCTGCGGCGCGCGAAAGCGATGTCACTTTCCGGTGGCGAACGACGGAGACTCGAAATCGCCCGCTGCCTGGTTTCCAACCCGCAGATCATCCTGCTCGACGAGCCCTTCACCGGTATCGACCCCGTGACCATCGCCAGCATTCAGGAAATCGTTCGCGATCTGCGTGAGCGGGGCATTTCGATATTGATTACCGATCACCAGGTACGCGAAACGCTGGAAATCACCGACCGCAGCTACGTCGTCCGCAGTGGCCAAGTACTCTGTCACGGCACGCGCGACGAGGTGCTCCGCAACGACGAAGCCCGCAAATACTACTTTGGCGACAACATGGACGCCGGCCCGCCACAGCCGCACGCGCACGACCGGCAAGCGCATGAGAGTCGCCTCGCCGCCATTCGCGGTCGTCTAACGGGCCGCCATCAGCCCATTGACGACGGGCCGCACGAAGGCGCAGCGTAGACCTTCTTTTTTCCCCTCGCCGACTAGGGGAATGCTCGTGAGTGGATTAGAATGTCGCTCATGAGCGACTCCACCAATAGCGCTACCGACACGCCCGACGAGAACCAGCCCGCGCCGCTGCGCAGCGTGCACACGAGCAACTTGCCGCAGTTGTTTGAGCAAGGTGGGTTTTCGCTGTTGGTGACTACTTACCAAGCTGGAAAACTTGTCATGCTCCGCAACGACAAGGGAGTGCTCAACACACACTTTCGCAATTTGCACAAGCCGATGGGGCTAGCACTCGACGGGGGCAAGTTGGCGATCGGCTGTAGCATCGACGTTTGGGAATTTCACAATGTGCCGGCCGTCTGCCAAAAACTCGACGAGTCCGAGGACAATAAGGATACCGGGTTCAAACACGACGCTTGCTTCCTTCCGCGGCGAAGCCACACGACCGGCGATGTGCAGATTCACGAGATGGCATGGGTCGAGGGCGAGTTATGGTTCGTCAACACCGCGTTTAGCTGTCTTGCCACGCGCAGCGAGGTCAATAGTTTCGAGCCGCGCTGGCGACCCCAATTTGTCACGGAACTGGTGCCTGGCGACAATTGCCATCTCAATGGGCTGGCAATGCGCGACGGACGTGTTCGCTATGTCACCGCGTTGGGCGAAACCAACACTCCTGGCGGCTGGCGCGAGAACAAGCGCGATGGCGGGCTACTGATCGACGTGGACGAGAACGAAATCATCACCCGCGGCTTGTCGATGCCCCATTCGCCGAGGTGGTATCGCGATCAGCTCTGGGTTCTCGAATCGGGCAACGGCGGCTTCGGCACCATCGACCTTGCCACGGGCAAGTACCAAGAAATCGCCCAACTGCCCGGCTTCACGCGGGGCTTGAGTTTCCTGGGTCCGCTCGCGTTCATCGGCTTGTCGCAAGTGCGCGAATCGGCCGTGTTCAGCGGCATCCCACTGGTCGAGCGATTGGAAGAACGCACCTGTGGCGTGTGGGTCGTCAACCTCGAAACGGGCGAGACCGTTGCATTCTGTCGGTTTGAAGACGCGGTGCAAGAAATTTTCGCCGTTGAAGTCCTCGCAGGTTGCCGATTTCCCGATCTTATCAACCACGACGCCGAACTGATTGGCCGTTCCTATGTCCTGGACGACAAGGCGCTCGCCGACGTTCCCGCAAACCTACGGGCGAGCCAACGGAACGCTCCGTCCTAGCGAGATTGTTTCATTCGCTCGATAATCCCGCGGACCGCAGGATCGTTGGGTCGGAGTTCTTCCATCTTTTTAAGAGCCTCGACCGCTTGCTCTCGGCGTTCCTGCTTCTCGCAAATCAGCGCAAGTGCGAGCCAATTGTCATAGACTTCGGGCTCTAAGTCGCACGCCGCTTCCAACGCCTCACGGGCCTCGTCGAATTCGCCCAATAAATAGAGCAACATCCCGCGCTGATAGCGGAGCACCGCATTGGTCGGCATGAACTCGTAGTTGCGCTTCAGAAGTTCGGCTTCTTCTTCGCGGAGTTGGCGAATTTCCTGAGGGTCGCCGCCCGCCTGGTCTAGCAACTGCGCCAGCTTGTCACGCACTCCTGAGAGATACGGTTCCAATCGCAGAGCCGTGCGTAGCGATTCCTGCGTCGCCCGTGCATTGCCTTGGGCTTGGCTGAGCGCTGCTAAGTTGAGGTGGGCTGCCGCTCGCTCGGCCATCACTCGCTGGCCAGCACGGTATTCGTCTACTGCCCGTTTCAAAGCGTCGCGATAACGCATGTCGATGTGTCTCGCCGCCACAGCAGCCAGACGCTGGCCTGCCGAGGTACGAACTAGGCGGAGGGGATCCTGCAAACGCTCGACAACTATTTCGGAGAATTCTGTCAGAAGATTCATCGGCAGCGCTCGCAATCCCGCCGTGCGAACTAGCGGTTCGTCGTCTTCGATCGCTTCCTTCCGTTCTCGCGAAAACTGTTCGCTGGGATAATTCCCGAGCAACTGCACCGCAGTCGCGCGGACAATCTCGGGCGCTTCCCGATGACTCAAAACTTGTTTGAGCAGTTCGACACCCTCGGGCGCTCCGCGTCGTCCGGCAGCGATCGCCACGCCGTAGTGCGGATCGGTCTGCCACGAGTCGCGAGGCTTGTCGCCAACCCACTTTTGCACGGCATTTGCAGCCCATTGGGCGGTTTCACTGGGCTTGGTGTGACAGCCGTTGCAAGCATTGGGTGTGCCAATTTGCACCGTCAAATCGGGCCGCGGGATACGAAAGCTGTGGTCACGGCGACCATCGACAACCATGTAGTGCTGCTCGACCATGTGACAGTTTACACACTGCGTTGCCGCCAGGTCGGTGTGGTGATGATGTGTGGGCGAGTCGTATTTGCCGGGCTGGTGGCATTGTGCACAGAGTCGATTGCCTTCGAATTTGAGTTTCAGTGAATGCGGATTGTGGCAGTCGGTGCAGCGCACTCCCTTGGCGTGCATTTTGCTCTGCAAAAACGAACCGTAGACATACACTTCATCAAGAATTTGCCCATCAGCATGGTACAAGCTTTCACCAAGTAACACCGGATCGAAATAATCCAAAAACCTCTCACCCGCATGGTAATCGGCGTGAATTTGCGAACGGCGGGAATGACAGGGAGCGCACGCTTCGAGCTGTGCGGTTGAGCTATCTCCTTTGAGCTTCGCCAACCCATAGCCGAGATGGCGGTCCCAAAACAGCGATCGGCTCTCTGCTAGTTCAACGTGGAGGCTCGCCGGGCCGTGGCATGTCTCGCAACTGACATCGATTTCCGAAAAAGTCGTCTCATAGGTGTTGCTCGCCAAGTCGTAATTCTTTTGCAGATTGGTCGAATGGCATTCGGCACACATAGTGTTCCAGTTCTGCCCAATGCCGGTCCAATGAAGCGGGTCACCCGGCTCGATGCGTTCCTCTGTCACATCCGGCGGTGAAACATAGAACCAACGATTTCGCTCCGTATCCCAAGAAACACGAAGCACCTGCACACGCCCATCGGCAAACTCGACCATATACTGCTGCAAAGGCTCCACACCGAAAGTGTATTTCACTTCGAAGTCTTGCAGCTTCCCATCGGGACCTTCCGTGTTAACAAAGTACTTGCCAGCGCGGCGAAAGAACCTGGTGGTCACCCCAAAATGCGTGAAGCTCGTGCCTTCGAAATCGCCCAGTACCGACGCCTCGCTGGCAATTTCCATCGCCCGATCGTGGTGCGAGCCGTGCCACTGTTCGACCTGGAGGGTGTGACACGCTGCGCACGATTCGCGGCCCACATAGCTAGCAGTCGCCGTGGCAGGCATCGCAGAGTACCAATCGGCCGCCGCAAGGGCCGCCATCGCCAGCAGCCCTAATCCACCAAGCAGCAGCGCGCGACGTCCAGGACGTAAGAGGAAGTTCATACAAGAAAAATCACGGGCAACATCCACAAGCAGCGATTCCAGCAATCGCGTAGAACGACAAGTATACCTCCAATGATTTCCCACCGATATGACGGCCAACACCACGCCCCTTGCCAATCCGCCAAATACGGCTAGTTTAGTAATCTCGGCCCAGCCGTATGCCCACGGCCTGCGGCCCATGCCATTCCTGGCGGAGTAGCTCAGTCGGTTAGAGCAGCGGAATCATAATCCGCGTGTCGGGGGTTCGAGTCCCTCCTCCGCTACTAGCGCTTGCGAGCGCAACTGGTTGCACACAATCGCTCAAGTCCGCAATCTGCAAGGGCTTGGGCGATTTCTTTTTTGCACTTAGGTCGAATCGGTCGCTGCGCTCCGTAGAACCCGTTTGCACGCTTTCGCGTCCTGCGCGCTGCGCCCTGCGCTGCGCAAATTCGGCGTCATCTTCGACATTCTCGACGGGCAAGTCGTCGGTGCCGGTGGCGAGCATTGTCTCTGTCGGTGCAATCGGGTTGGTGGTGCTCAGCATCGCTCGCATTCCCTCGACCGCGTCGGCTGCTTGGCCGGGAAACAAGTGGCCGTAGGTATCCATCGTGAGCGTGATGCTTTGGTGACGCATTACTGTTTGCACAGTCTTGGGATGCGCGCCCGTCATCGCTAGCCACGCACCGCAAGTGTGGCGCAAACAATGGAAGTCGAATATCTCGCCGTCGTGATTCGTGTTGGCTAGGAAGTCGCTCTGTTCGCGCTGCGCGTACTCCTGCGGTTCGTCCTTCGCTTCTGACAACCACGCCTTGCGCGCCTCGGCCAAGTCCTCGCGCAACATACTGGCCAAGTTCGATTCGTGCGGCAGCTTGAACACAGGGGCCTTGGGGGCTTTCGTGGCGATATGCGCTTTCAAGTCCGCAGCCAGTTCCGGCTGGATATACTGCTGCGCGGTCTTGCGGTTCTTCGTGGTGCCTGCCTTGCACGTGATGTAGGGCGGCTCAGCATCGAAGTACAGTCGCCCACGGGTAAGGCTGCGCAGTTCCGCCGACCGCAAACCCGTTTGAATGGCCGTGCGGTACAGCAAAAGCCGTTCATCGCCGGTCATGCCTTCCCGCTGCGGTCCTGATAGGGTTGCCGATTCGAGTCGTTGCCATTCCTCAGGCAACAGCATACGCCGTTCACGCCGTCGGTCGGTCTTGGGATTAGGTTTCTTCACCGACGATAGCGGGTCGCGTGGGAGCTTATGGTGGTCGGTCAGCCACTTCGTGAATGCCTTCATTGCACTGAGGTGGGCTTGTATCGTTCGAGCCGCCCGGCCTTCGTCGCGGAGTTTGCCCGCGTACTGGTTCACGCCATCGGCAGTAATATCCGCCGCGGTGTTGAATTCCGCGTGCTCGGCTATCCATTCGATAAAGCGCTTGGTGCTGGTCACGTGCTTTTTCGTTCTTCCAGCCGTTTGCAGTTTGCTCACGTAGTCGGCCAGGTGCGCTTCAACAGACCTCTGAGATTCCTTGCTGACAGCATCGAGCGCTGGGTCAACCACGCCATCCCGTCTCAGTGCCGCCTCGGCTTCGTACTTACGAGCAATCCGCTCAGCCGACGCCTTGTCGGTCGTCCGCAGGCACTTCGTCTGTCGCTTGCCCCGGTGGTCGAACCAGGAAGCGTAGTAGAAACCCTTCGCCCGACTACCGCCACGTTTGAAAATCGTTGCCATCAGTTTGATTCCTTCCGTTTTTGGTGTGTTGCTCATTGTAGCATTGCCTTGCACTAGGGCGCAAGCCAGAGATTCCAATCGTATCGGCTTGCTACGAGAAGTCTGTGGCTCCGTTCTCGCTCCAGTATTGGCCAACGTCATCAGTGTTGGCCATACTTTTACCCTTGGCCAATACTGGGGATGTTTGGCCAACACTGGCGAAATCTTCGTCAGTAGGCTCGGGTAATTGCCAAACCCATGCGCTGCCGAATCCCGCAGGCCCAGCCAGCACGCCGAGCTTCTCTTTCGCGCGCCGCAAGGTTCGTGGTGCGATGCCATCGGCACGGGCAGTGTCTTGAACTTGCTTCGACGTTTTAGCGCCGTCCTCAAGGAAACACTCCAGCCAGGTACACGCCTCAGCCAGGGCGGATTGCTGCCCATCGTCGCCGGTGGCTTTGGCAATCGCGTCGTCGGCAGTCATCGCTACCGGGTCGCGTTCCCAATGAACGGCAGCCGGTTCGCCGCCAATCGAGAACGCTAGGCCGCCTTGTTCTGGCGCGATGTTGCTCTTGCCCGGCAACAATAGCCGCCGGTGCTTGTCTTCGCCATCGCGGCTGAGGTGCCACACGGCGCGAGCGATGCCCGTGAACGCGCGGCTTCCCATTGCCGAGTCGTCAGCCGACGCGCTGACGCTCTTGCGCGTGTGGGCGACGACCACCACCGCCGCGCCGTACTTCTCGGCCAACGCCGCCACGGGAGCCAACACGCTGCGCACTTCGTTATCGCGGTGGGCATCGGTCCTGCCGCCGAGAAACGAGCCGATGGGGTCCACCACAACGAGCTTGCAATCGTTGCACTGCTCAAGTGCCGCCTCGAGCGCGTCGATATCGCCGAGCGAAAACATCGCTTCGCTTTCCCGGCCATCGTCATCGGTCCGTTTGACGGCGCGCAATAGGTGAACACGGCCAACATCTGCGCGATGCGCATCGAGTCGTGGGCGCACGGTATCGGCGGGGTCGTCCTCGGCACTAATCAATATGACCGACCCCCGCGGACACGGCGCGCCGTCGGGCCAAGGGCTACCGGTCGAAACGCGCGCCGTCATATCGACCGTCAGGAACGATTTTCCATCGCCCGGCCTGCCCACAAGCAACGTCAGCCGCCCCAGCGCGATGCGCTGAGGCCAGAGCCAATTGACCGAACGAGCTTCCACGTCAGCCATTGTGAGTAGCAACGGCTTCGACGCGGTGAGCGTTTCGTACTCTGCGGCTTCGTCCTCGGCATCGGCTGCGGCGATGATGCGTTGCTCTAGCCAGTCGTGCGCGTCGTCAGGCAACGCGAACAATCTAACGACGTGCTCTCGGTATTTCTTCCGACGAAACGAATCGTCGGTATCGAACCGGTCGCGGTGTTCGCGGTTGCCGAGTACGGCCATCACCAACCGCCGCCCGTGCTTGTCAGCCGGACCGCAGCGTATGTCCAATTGATCGCTCATGCGGACGCCCTCCGCCGCTCGCGCTCGAGCTTGGCGTCGACAGTGGGTGTTGGCATGGCTTGCGTGCTGAGTGCTGGTTCACGTGTTCGCCCAAACACAGCCGCTTGAGCCATGCGGAGCGCCTGGGGATGGCTGCGCAGTTCGACGGGCAAACTAGCCCGCAGCTTGTGAGCGGCGTGCAAGTCGCTGAGTGTTTTGCCGCAGGGGATGCGCTCGGCCAGCGGGTCGCCATCGTAACCGTGCGGCGCGCCCAGCCGCGAGATAGCTCGTTCAAGGCGCAGGATCGTTATTGTACAATTCACTGCATGATTCCCTACTGCCCGGTACGCGCGAATTGCCGCCCGCGCGAGCCGGGCTTTTTTTCGTTCGAGTGAGAATATTCAACGCGCTTTCTGCTCTTCGATGAATCGGTCGAGGTCGGCGAGCTCGAATCGCACGGCAGTGCCAATCTTTACGCGAGGCAGTTCGCCATCGGCGCAGAGTTGGTCGAGCTTGCGTGGCGAAATTGCCAGATAGGTTGCCGCGTCGAGGCGGGTGAGCAGGTGAGTGTTCGCGGTGGTGGGCATGGTAGTATCTCCATTGTTCGGGAGTGGCTTGGGCAAGCACACGCTCGCCCCACACCCCCCACAAACCGGACCGCGCGGATATCCGCTTTTCTCTGCCACGGAGTGGCGTTTCACACTGCAAAAGCAGGGATTTGTTACAAGCGGACGCTCAAACCGGATTTCTTGAAAAATCCGGTTTCCTCCGCTTTTTGGCCCAATTCCGATGGAACAGACTAACGAACACCGTAGAATAGATTTGTCAGGAGTCGCATGTCGGCTCGAAGCTCTTACCCCCGCACGTCATCATGGCCGTTCACTCGCTTCGATTGTCGGAACTCGCGTCACTTTCTGATTCTGAAAAGTCTCAGGCCATGAGTCGTTTTCTACACAAAAGCGGCACGCCCAACGGCCAGCTTGCTGAACTCGACCGCCGTATTGCCACGTTCGAGCGCGTCTACGAAACGACTTCGGAAATGATGCGAGCGGAACTCGCGTCCGGCACACGTAAAGAAACTGCCGAAATCTGCCAGTGGCTCATGCTGTTGGAGTTGCGAGAACGTGTCAGCCGGTAATCCCTCTAAGCACGCGCCGGCCCGCTTTAGCACCTATTTCGCAGCGCATGAGAACCAAATGGAACAACTGCGCCGCGCTGGCTTCGTGGGCGAAGACACCCTCATCGTGGAAGCATATCCGGCAACTCCACCGAAACGGTCGGTCTTGTCGCTACTGGGCGAGATTAGCTGCCGGGGTAACATCATCGTCAGCGTTACGAAAATCTTGGAGAAGGTTAACGACGACGACGACGACCCGCTAATTCAGACCGTCGAGTACGCCTATCACGCCTTCGTACGTGGTGGTGGCAACATTTTCCGATACGACAACATGCATCCCCGCTCGGACCATGCCGACCAGCATCACAAGCACGACTTTGCTTTTCCAACGGGGGAAGAATCGGTTGAATGGGTAGGTGCTGATCGTTGGCCTACGTTGGGGGATGTCATTCGGAAACTAATGGCTTGGCACAGCGACAACTATCACTCGCTTGCCGAACCTGATGCATTTAGCGCGCCAGAGAATGTTGCGTATCGATTCCGGTCCGGGCAGCTTCCCTAAGAAACAGCATCTACCTTTCAAGAAACAGCATCTACCTTTCTGCCTGCCTCACTATACTCGAACCAGTTGCACGCCCAGCGCGTCGGGTGTTCTTGTTCTCACGGAAGTGACTGCGAGCTTGGCGAACGTACTTCGACCAAGTATCAAACGATGGCAGCGAGTAGCCAGCCAGTTCACCGACAAATCGATCGTCTGCAAGTTCTTTCAACCAGTCGTATGCGACTTTGTCAGTAGGCCACTTTGAGTGGGCGCTTTCTGCGAGCTTCCAACTCGCCCACGCTATTCGTACTGCTTGCGGCAACGTACTAGCGTCGCTTATATTGTCTGGGTCGACAGCCGCCATTTCACTGCCGCCAGTTTGCTTGTTCGTCACTCTCGCTCTGTCGATGAGAACATAGGCGTTTCGATAGATTTCTTCCGCAGGTATTTGGTGGCTATCGCTTCCGGTTGAATTAACGCCGACTATTCTCGCAATGTGCTTCCAGTTTCGGCTATCAAATCCTGGACGACGAAACCCTTCAGAGGATAGGTTCTCCGACATTTTGCGAGTGGCACTAAATTCGCATTTCTTTGCGTGAGCGTATAGCCTCAGATACTCAAGTATCCCCGAGACTCCTTCTGGTGTTGGATTCCCAGCAATTGTTTTCAGTGCGGGCATAGCGAATTCGGGAGCTTGGCGATTTAGATACTTGCTTGGTTTCGCATACGCTGCAAGCTGAATTCCGGATTGTAATTCCTCGATGACTTCCTCGTGCCTATCCCAGGGTGCGTCGGCAGGAAGTGGGTGGCACTTCATATAGCTATCGGCAAACTCTGGTAGGTCCATAATGTCAGCAAACAACGGGGAGTTTATCTCTGCAAGATGCTCGACGAGGTCGTCGAGCAATGGCGCGAGAGCGTTATCAGCTTCTTCGATGAGTTTTTGGAACGCTGAGGAAACGGCTTCCGCTACCTTGGGCGTCCATTGGCTGACGAATTTTTCGCGTTTCTCTTGAGAATGAATCCAGCTAGCCCACCTTGCTTTCCTACGGTTGGGCAAGTGGTCACCAAATTGTGTAATGAACCACTCAACAGCATCGAACAAGTCGTTCGCATAACGTTTGTCACCTTTGGCAAAGAATAGAATTACCCGAATGACATTTCTGTATTTTGAAAATGAAGTCCTTTGAGCGAGTAGTCTGATGTTCATCGAAACCGTTTCCTGTCCGGTTGGAAAGAATCCTGAGCAAAAGCAGGGGAAGACGGTCAGGAAAACCGCGGTTCGGGCCGTCGCCCTATCCCCGTGCTGTTCAGTTTACCGCGTCGCAATCTCGTGCGTCTAGAGGCAACGCTACGCGATGGGCTGGGGTCCTTCCACTAGGGGAGAGCGAACGCCCCCTATGCGAACAGTCGAGCTGTAACACTCAATCTACCTACTATGGGCGATGCGGATGGATTTAGATTCCTCGGTTCTTCCGTCAGGGGTGGCTGGCTTCGATTGCGGAAAAGGACCCGTTCGCCACGCTCTGACTCTCTGCGATGCACTTACTTACCTACCCGGCAGAATTCTGTGCGGAGAAATGTGTCTAGGTCGCTACTGGCGTAGCCCCTAGGGAGACCCACCGAAAGAACCTACAGCCGCCCCTGTAGCCAACTCTTGGCAGTTGTAGTTGTCGCCCCAAAAAAATGCCGTGCGAAAAAAAATGCTGCGGTCGCTACTGGCGTAGCCCCCGGTGTGGCCTGAACGGAGGACCCGCAACCCTTTCTTGGTCAACGTAACCTACCCCCTGGCAAATTTCGCGAAAAAATGTGCGCGCCTGGCCGACGCTCTCCGCTTCGCGCGTCTCTAGGGATTCGACCCGCCCCCCTTGGGTCCTTCGCGGCATCACTGGCCAGCCGCCTCGACCATCGCCAGGATGCCCCGTCTGACGGCCACGGGGAGTGTTTCCCAGGCCGCAATCACGGCGGCCAATTCGGGGTCGATGGGGGCTTCATCGTGTTCAACTGCTGCGCCCTGCGCTGCGCGATTCAGGAAATCGCCGTTTTCTTCGGGGTTTAGCGGGGGTACGGGCGGAATCATAATCCGCGTGTCGGGGGTTCGAATCCCTCCTCCGCTACTTGTGATTTCTGTTGCCTACCTTTGGTTAATTCTGCAATTTGTTGGGGCTGGGGCGGTATCCACTTGAGTGGCAGATCCACACCTCTCTCGCAGCCCTATGCGCTGTGATTCCCCCTTATTTCTTGCCGCGATAACGAATCGGAGGCAAAGGGAACTCTGGCCCCTTCGTGCGACGGTGGTTAAACTGGAGAAGCAGCTCAGCCGGTTATTCTCCACTCTCATCCCAGGCGCATTGTCACCATGCTGGATTTTCAGGGACGTGGTTGGTCGCACACTTGCAATGGGGCCACTCGCCGCGACTTTCTCAAGGTTGGCACGCTGGGGGCGTTGGGACTCTCCTTGCCTGAGTATCTGGCCGCCAAAGAGATGCACAGCGTTGCAGCTGGTAAGGAAGACAACGCCTGCATCATGATTTTCAACTTGGGCGCTCCCAGTCACATCGACTTGTGGGACATGAAGCCCGACGCGCCGGCGGAGGTTCGTGGGCCCTTTCAGCCAATATCCACCGCCTCGACCGACATTCAAATCTCCGAGTTGTTGCCATTGCACGCGAAAGTGGCGGACAAATTTTCGCTAGTTCGATCTTGCCATCACTTGGGCGCTGCGGTTCATGACGCGGGTTGGCAGATCATGCAGACCGGTCGCCAGTTTCGTGGTGGAGTAGAAACGCCCCATGCCGGTGCAGTGCTGAGCCATCTACTTGGTCGCAAGACCGACCTGCCGCCGTTTGTCGTGCTACCTGAAAAAATGGGACGAGGTGGGGGAAATTTGCCCAACGGCCAGGCGGGCGGATTTCTAGGAAAGTCACACGATCCGTTTGCACTCGATGCCGATCCCTCACAGCCGAAGTTTGAAGTCCCTGACCTTCTGCCTCCAGCCGACCTGGGTACCGCCCGGTTGGACCGGCGCCGCAAACTCCGTGAAATTGTTGACAGTAAGGTCCGCGAATTTGAAGCGAGCGAAAGCGCCCAGCTGCTCGACGAAAATTTTCACGCCGCGTTTCGGCTGATGACGAGCACTCAGGCCCGTGAAGCGTTCGATCTGACCAAAGAGCCCACTCACGTTCGCGAGCGATATGGCATGACCCGCTTCGGCCAGTGCTGCCTGCTCGCGCGGCGGCTCGTCGATGCGGGCGTGCGATTTGTAACGCTCAACACCTTTCTTACCGTGTTTGATGAAATCACCTGGGACATTCATGGGTCGAAACCCTTCACCTCGATTGCTGGGATGAAGGAGAAGGTTTGCCCCATGTACGACCAGGGTTACTCGGCATTGATCGAAGACCTTGATGAACGCGGGATGCTTGATTCGACTCTAGTCGCCTGCCTGTCGGAGTTCGGCCGAACACCCAAAGTCAACCCGGCCGGTGGTCGAGACCATTGGCCCCAATGTTTTACATGCTATTTCGCCGGTGGTGGCGTGCAGGGCGGCCGCGTCGTAGGGGCTAGCGACCCCATCGGTGCTGTGCCCGCAGATCGTCCCGTGCAACCACCCGACTTGGTCGCGACAATTTTCCATAGCCTAGGTCTCAACATCGAGTCCCACCTGCCTGGTCCTGCCGGCAGGCCCTTCCCGTTAGTAGACTTTGGCCACGCGCCGATTCACGAACTGTTTTAAGACTGCCTGCTGGCGCTAACTGAGATGCACTTGCCAAAGTGCATTGGTTCCGTAGCTCAAACAAAACGTTATGCACTCTTCCCTTTGGTGTCGATTTTCGCTCTTTCTGCTCGCTAGTTGCGGCCTGTTAGTGGGACTTGCAGCTGCGGAGAATGTACCCTCTGCACCTCCACCAAATTTCCGTAACGACGTGATGCCCATCTTCGCCAAGGCGGGGTGCAACATGGGCGCGTGTCATGGGGCATTAGCGGGGAAGGGTGGGTTCAAACTCTCGCTCCGTGGGTATGATCCCGTGGCCGATTATTTTGCGATTGCGCATGAAGCCCGGGGACGACGCATCGAGCCGCGCGACCCAGGACGGAGCTTGATTCTGGCCAAACCCTCCGGTGCCATCCGACACAAGGGGGGGATCCGCTTCGACATCGACTCGAACGCTTATCGCATTATTTCGGAATGGATCGCCCTGGGCGCGCAGCCACCAACGGACGACGATCCGCACATCCAACGATTGGTGGTCGAGCCCGCTGCCGAAACGTTGAAACCGCAAGACAACCTCGCGCTGACCGTGAAGGCACATTTCTCGGACGGCGAAGTCCGCGATGTCACCGAGTGGGCTAAGTATGAATCCGCCCAGCTCTCTGTAGCGAACGTCGATGAATCCGGCAAAGCCACAGTCGTCGGTCCAGGCAAAGCAGCAATTGTTGCTTGGTACGCTAGCAAGACTGCCGTTGCAACAGTCACGGTACCTTACGAAAACGAAGTTTCCGAAGCCGCATTTACGGCGGTAGAGGACAACAACTTTATCGACAAGTTTGTCCTCGAACAGCTCAAACTCTTGAATCTTCCGCCGTCTGAGGCGGCAGATGATGCGACCTTTTTTCGGCGAGCGTTTATCGACACGATCGGCACTTTGCCGACGGCTAGCGAAGTGCGTAGTTTTCTCGCTGATGAATCGCCCGATAAACGTGCGGCGCTGATCGATTCACTGCTGGCTCGACCCGAGTTTGTCGATTACTGGACCTACAAATGGAGCGACTTGCTCTTGGTGAACGGTGCGATCTTGCGACCCGCCGCACTCAAGGAATATTACGAGTGGATTCGCGGACATGTGGAGCGTAACACTCCTTGGGATGAATTCGCCCGGCAGCTGGTTCTCTCGAAAGGCAACAACGCAGACAACGGTGCGACGGCATTCTTCACTCTGCATCAGGATGCCGAGGGAATGACCGAGAACGTTTGCCAGGCGTTTCTGGGCTTGTCTATCGGCTGTGCGAAGTGCCACAACCACCCGCTCGAGAAGTGGACGAACGACCAATACTACGCGATGGCAAACATGTTCGCGCGGGTGAAGGCCAAAGGTTGGGGGGGCGACGGACGTAGCGGCGATGGACTGCGGACGGTGTTCGTTTCCAGCACGGGGGAACTTATTCAACCACAGACGGGGCGACCGCAACCCCCCACACCTCTCGACGGCCAGCCGCTTTCTAGCGAAAGCGACGTCGACCGCCGGATAGCGCTCGCCGATTGGCTCACCTCGCCTGACAATCCCTATTTCGCACGAGCCATCACGAATCGAGTCTGGGCCAATTTCTTTGGGACGGGGTTAGTCGAATCGGTAGACGACATGCGAGACACCAACCCGGCCAGCAACGAGAAGCTCTTAGCGGCGCTGGCTGACTACTTCGTCGAACAGAATTTTGACATCCGAGCGTTGATCCGCAAAGTGCTTGAATCCTCTACCTATGCGCGTGCGAGTGAACCCCTGGCGGGCAATGAGTCGGAAACACGATTCTATTCTCGCTACTACCCGCGACGAATGATGGCAGAAGTGTTGCACGACGCGGTCGTAAAAGTCACTGGAGTGCCCACGCCATTCACGCAGCTTACTTTTCCCGGCTCTGGAGGCGAGGCGACCGACATCTACCCACTAGGAACTCGGGCCATTCAACTGCACGATTCGGCCGTGGCCTCCAATTTCTTGAAGTCGTTTGGCCGCAATCCGCGCAGTATCACTTGTGAATGCGAGCGGTCCAACGAACCCAGCATGGTGCAAGTGCTACACCTCTCCAACGGTGATACGACGAACGAGAAACTCGCCGACGAGAAAAATCGTCTCACCAAATTGCTGGCCACGGACATGCCCGACTATCGCCTCATCGAAGATGCGTACTTAGAAACTCTATCACGATTTCCCACGAACCGCGAAATGAAGCAACTCTTGGCAGTGCTGAGCCAAGCCGAACAGACTGACAAGCGAACTGTTTTTGAAGACATCTATTGGAGCTTACTGACTAGCCGTGAATTTCTGTTTAATCACTAGATCGATCGTCCTTGCGGCGGCCATGTTGCTTTGGAATAGCTACAGCTTCGGAGATGCTGCGCCTGACTACGCCCAGGACATCGCGCCTATTTTCACGAAGTACTGCACCGGCTGCCACGGTGGCGACGAACCCGAAGCCGATTTGTCGCTCGACAGCTACGAATCTATTTTAGGTCGCTTGGAGGATCGCCCACTTCTCACTCCTGGGGATGCGGATTCCAGCCACTTGCTGCGTGTCATCACGGGCGTTGCAGAGCCCCAGATGCCGCCCGAGGAGGAGGAAACACCCACCGCCGCGGAAGTAGAAGTGCTCCGTCAGTGGATCAATGCCGGCGCACTGGGTCCCACGGAAGGCGACTCAAGCCCCCCGCGACTGGTGACGCCACAAATCAAGCCGCAGGTAGAGACTGACCCGGCTGTGACCGCCATCGCCATTTCTCCCGGGGGCGATCGTGTGGCTCGAGCGACCTACGGCAAGGTCGAGTTCCTGGAATCCGTGCTGCAACTTCCAGCACGAACGATCAGCGACATCCCTGGAAAAGTCAACGCGGTTAGTTTTTCAGCCGATGGCGAGCAACTGCTTGTGGCAACCGGCGTCACCGGGCTGTACGGCGAGGCAAGGCTGTATAACGTGCAAGACTCGGCGCTGCTGCACACTTATCGCGGGCACAGCGATACGCTCTACGCAGCCGCTCTCAGCCCGGACGGATCTCTCGTTGCCACGGCAAGTTACGATCACGACATCCTGCTTTGGGACGTGGACTCTGGGAAACAGATCCACCGACTCGAAGGGCACAATGGTGCCGTGTTTGATGTCGCCTTTGACCCGCAGGGCGAGGTGATCGCCAGCGCAAGCGCGGACGAGACCGTCAAAGTCTGGAGCGTAGCCACTGGAAAACGCTTGGACACACTAAGCCAACCGACGGCCGAACAGTACACCGTTGCGATCAGCCCCGACGGTAGAACAATTGTCGCCGGTGGTGCGGATCAACGGATTCGCCAATGGACGCTGAAATCACGACAGCAGCTCAAGATCAATCCGCTGAAAATCTCGCGATTTGCGCACGAGTCGGGCGTACTGAGCCTAGCCTACTCACCCGATGGCAAGACCATTGTCTCCACAGGCCGCGACGAGTTGGTTCGCGTGTGGAATGCCGAGACACTCATGGCGTCGGCCCAGGTCTACGCTCAGTCCAGTGTGGTCAGCGACCTGTGCATGGGTCCGCACGATCTTTTTGCAGTCGCTCGGATGGACGGCAGCTGGCAGCTTTACCCAGCCAAGGCTGCGCCCGGCAACGCGATGCCGAAACCAGTGGCTGACGATACGGTCGTAAGAAACGACAACGCAGGCATGGCAGGAGAAACCTCGGAGTCTGCCGAGATGGTAGCCGAACAGGCAGAGGTAGAACCCAACAACACCTTCCCAGAAGCCCAGCTTCTTTCGCTGCCGGCAGTGGTGAAGGGCAAAATCGGAGCTGCGCAGGCCGACGCGGACATTTACGCGTTTCACGCCTCGGCCGGCCAACAATGGGTCTTCGAAATCAAAGCCGCCAGCAAGGAGTCGCTCCTCGACTCACACATCGAGGTTTTCAACGCCGACGGTCGGCGGATTGAGCGTGTCGTTCTTCAGGCTGTGAGTGATTCCTACATCGAGTTTCGCGGCATCGATTCCAGTAGTACCAACGGAGTGCGACTAAACAATTGGCGTGAGATTTCTATCGACGAGTACCTGTACATGTCCGGGGAAGTTGGCAAGTTGTGGTATTATCCGCGCGGCCCCGATTCAGGATTTGTCTTCTACCCAGGCCATGGTGAGAGGCATGGCTATTTCGGAACGACTCCGTTGTCACACGCGCTCAACGAACCAGTCTACATCGTCAAAGCTTTTCCCCCGGGCACAGACTTACCACCCAGTGGTCTGCCCACGTTTCCGGTTTACTTTGAAAACGACGACGATCCACAACGGCAACTGGGTACCGACTCTCGGCTCATGTTCACGGCGCCTACCGAGGGCAACTACTTTGTGCGAGTTCGCGATGTCCGTGATCTGGGCGGAGAGAAGTTTCACTACGAACTCACGGCTCGCCACCCGCAGCCTGGGTTTGAGGTCAGTGTGAAGCTCGACAACCAGTCCATCCCGGCCGGTGCGGGGCGCGAGTTCCAGGTGGACGTGGTCCGCAAAGATGGGTTCGAGGGTGCCATTCGAGTTGACATCGACGGCTTGCCGCCAGGCTTCCGAGCAACTACGCCTGTTGTGATCGAGGCAGGACAAAATCACGCCTTTGGCAGCGTTTACGCGAAGAGTGACGCGGCTCCGCTGACAGAAGCAAACGCGAAGAGTTCTACCGTCCTCGCCACCGCGAAGGTGGCGGGGCGAGAAGTGGTCAATTCGGTAGAGGGGTTTGGGGAACTCAAGCTGGGCAACTCACCGAAAGTGCTCCCCGAAGTCTTGCCCACCAGTGATTCCAAACAGCCCAGTGAGAACGGTCCGCTCGAACTAACCATCGCCCCGGGCGAGACTATTTCTGCCATCGTGAAGGTTACTCGACAAGGCGAGTTCAAAGATCGGGTTGAGTTTGGCCAAGTTGCTGCGGGTCGCAACATGCCGCATGGCGTCTACATCGACAACATCGGCCTCAACGGCCTGCTCATTACCGAAGACCGCGACCAGCGCGAGTTTTTTATCACCGCCGATTCCCTTGCCCGCGAGGGTAGCCGCTTGTTTCATCTTCGGGCTCAGGTGGATGACGATGACCATGTCACTTCGATGCCTGTGCTGCTGCACGTGCGAAGTCCTGGCGACCTGGCCAGTGGCCGATAACCCGGGGCCAACATAGTGCTACCGTACTGTGCGATGAGTTCTCGTAATGCTATTCTCCCCTCGCTACAGATTTAGACGCCTGCCTCGGTTCACAACTCGTTGGTGCCTTTGCATCTCCATCGGAATGTTCAACTCGGTGGCTTCGTTGGCTCAGCAGCGGTCTCCGGAGATATTACCGGGCACAAGTCGGCTCGAATTGACTGGCGACATCGCTTCGCAGTTGGTCGCGGGCGTCGATGTATTTTTGCTCCGCGAACTGAAACAATCGGTCGCGCGCAGAAAAGGGCACTGGCAGCGTGATTTTTCTTCAGCCGACGCCTATCAGCAATCGATCGAACCCCACAGAATGCGGCTGGCACACCTACTCGGTGTGCGCGATCAGCGCGCGAGCAATACCGAGCCCCGCCTGCAGGCCACCTTGTCAAAATCGGCACTTGTGGGTCGCGGCGCTGGATACGAGGTGTTTGCCATTTCGTGGCCTGCGTTCGGCGATGTCACTGGCCAGGGGCTCATGCTTTCACCTACCCACGAGCAACCCGTCGCGACCGTCGTCGCCATTCCCGACTGCGAAGTCTTGCCCGAGCAACTCGCGGGCCTAGTTCCCGGAGTGCCACCGGAATCGCAATATGCGAGGCGTCTCGCCGAGAATGGCTGTCAAGTGATCGTCCCGCTGCTCATAAACCGCGAGCCGCACTTGCCCAATCTGACCAGCCGCGAATGGCTCTATCGGGCTGCCTATGAAATGGGCCGAGGACTTGTCGCCTACGAACTGCAAAAAGTGTTGGCAGTGGTCGATTGGGCAGCTTCGGAACAAGGCAGCAGGGCGAATGTGGGCGTCATTGGTTGGGGCGAAGGGGGGCTGCTTGCTCTGTATGCTGCCGCCCTCGATCCGCAAATCGATGCCGCTTGCGTCAGCGGCTATTTCGCGCCGCGTGAACAGCTCTGGCAAGAGCCCCTCGATCGCAACGTATTCGGCTTGCTCGAGAAGTTCGGCGATGCCGAATTGGCGGCGATGGTCGCTCCACGTCCGTTAATCGTAGAAGCCGCCGCAGGCCCCACGACAACCTTTTCAGGCGGCCGCGGCGCACCAGCTCGCCTCGTTTCGCCGCCACTGATCAAGGTGCAGAAAGAAGTCGAGCGTGCCAAACAGTTGTTTGCCGGCAGCCCCATGGCCCCGAACCTGAAATTGGTCGTCAGCGAAGCGGGCCAAGGACCGTATGGCTCCGACGCCGCGCTATCGGCTCTTATGGAAGGCCTGAACACTGACGAGCCACTCCAGCTAAGCGGCAAAAAACCTGAAGCCCTATTGAACGATTTCGACCCCCAGACTCGTCATGCCAGACAAGTGGCGGAGCTCGACCGGCACACTCAGTTTCTGCTGCGGGAAGGACACTATCTTCGTCAACAAAAAACTATGGAACAATTTAATTTCGATTCGCTTGAAGCTTACGAGAGGTCATCAGAGCCCGTTCGCGATTTCTTCTACGAGAAAGTCATCGGCCGTTTCTCCAACGAAGTGCTGCCACCGAACGTCCATACACGAAAGCTTCAAGAAACTGCGAACTGGACCGCTTTCGAAGTGGTCATGGACGTGTATCCCGAGGTCATAGCCTATGGGCTGCTTCTGTTGCCCCGAGACATGAACGCGAAAGAGCGGCGGCCGGTCGTCGTTTGTCAGCACGGACTCGAAGGTCGTCCACAAGATACGATCGGAGCAGCAGGCGCTCAGTATTATCAAGCATTTGCAGCGAAACTTGCCGAACGGGGGTTCATCACCTTCGCACCGCAAAACCTTTACATTTTTGAAGACCGCTTTCGTACTTTGCAGCGGAAGGCGAACCCGTTGGGGAAGACCCTGTTCTCGATTATCACCCCGCAGCATCAGCAAATCGTCGACTGGCTGCAAACGCTCGACTTTGTCGACCCCGATCGCATTGGGTTCTATGGTTTGTCGTATGGCGGGAAGACGGCGATGCGCGTGCCTGCTCTGGTCACGGATTATGCGCTGTCCATCTGCTCGGCGGACTTCAACGAGTGGGTCGACAAGAACGCCTCGACGCGCAATCCGCGCAGCTACGTCAATTCGCCCGAGTACGAGATCTTCGAGTTCGACCTGGGCAGCACATTCAACTATGCTGAGATGGCTGCGCTCATCGCCCCGCGGCCGTTCATGGTCGAGCGAGGACACTTCGACGGGGTGGCCGACGACTGGACGGTCGCCTATGAATACGCCAAAATCCGCAACCTCTACGCGGGG
This sequence comes from Bythopirellula sp., assembly GCA_965230685.1. GTDB lineage: Bacteria > Planctomycetota > Planctomycetia > Pirellulales > Lacipirellulaceae > Bythopirellula. Next base: position 2,830,154 of record CBDDLO010000002.1, on the reverse strand, counting down.
AAACTGGGGATTGGTGATCGCACCGAAATCGAATGGTTCGTGGGCCCACACACTATTCACGGCAAAGGCACGTTTGATTTCCTACACAAGCACCTCACATGGCCCAAACCTTCCGCAAAGTAATCCGAGGAGTCTCCGATGAAACGCCGTACCTTTATTCGCTCAGCCGCAACCGTTTCCCTGGGGGTCCCCTTTGGCTTGAGCCAATCGAGTATCGTCGCTGCAAAAGAGACTGCGACTAATGACGCGCTGCGAGGACCCTTCGCCGTCGATGGCAACCGCGTACGATTGTATTCCAGTGCAGTCAAAGCCCCACTCAAAGTGATGATTGTTGCCGATACACACCTGTTTACCGACGATGAGCGCGGCGTACCCTATCAAGAGTTCAGCGCCCGCATGGCCGGAGCCTACAACGAGACGCGGCATTTCCAAACTGGCGAGCCGACCAATCCCGAGCAAAGTTTCGCGAAAGCGGTCGAGCGTGCCGACAAAAATCAAGTCGACTTGCTGGCTCTGGTGGGAGACATTGTGAGCTTTCCCTCCGAGGCGGCCATCGAATGGGTCGGCACGCAACTCGCCAAGACAACGGTTCCCTACCTCTACATTGCCGGCAACCACGACTGGCACTACGAAGGTATGCCAGGTTCGCTGGAGTCCTTGCGCGCTACGTGGACAGAAAAACGCCTCAAGCCGCTCTATCAAGGCGAGAACCCGCTCATGACGTCGCAGGAAATCGGTGGCGTGCGTTTCCTCGCCGTTGACAACTCGAACTACGAAATTCTCCCCGAGCAATTGGAGTTTTTCCGCGCTGAGGTCAACAGCGGCCAACCCCTCGTGCTGCTCGTACATATCCCGCTCTACGCCCCCGGCCGCCCCGTCGGCTTCGGCTGCGGCCACCCCGAGTGGGGCGCTAAGACCGACCGCAATCCCAACACCGAACGCCGCCCGCGCTGGCCCGAAGCGGGACACACAGCAACCACTTTCGCCTTCCACCGCGAAGTCTTCGCGTCGCCCAACGTTCTCGGCATCTTCGCCGGCCACATCCACCGCCCCTCGCTCGACGTAGTGGGCGGCATCCCACAGTTCGTCACCGACGCAAATGCAACTGGGGCATTCATGGATTTGGAGTTGTTGCCGGCATAGGGCAAGGACTATCAGATGGCGTTGTCCGCCAAAATACGTACTGCGAAAAGGACAACGACCTCATGAGCCGTCGGCGTTAGCCGCGGTTTTTCAAAGCGTTAGCGTAAGTCCGCCGACCGCCTATTACGTCGCTCTCGCTCCTGGAAACCGCGGCTAGCGCGCCGAAGGCTCAGTTTTGAAGACTCATTACACGTTGGATGCTTCGCTTGTGTCTCTTTTCGAACTTCACTCCTTCAAATGCCGATCCGCGAAGTCTATGAACGTCGTCCAGTCAAACGGCTCGATCGAGTGCCCGCCGGCGCGGATGTGGTAGCCGATGTCGCCATCGAGGATTGGTTTTCCCACGGGGGGTGAAGCCAGGGAATCGAGGCCCTTTTTGCCGAGCAGGCGGTAGACCTCGCTGGCGTGGTAGGCGGACAGGTATTCGCCGCGGCTGTCGGCCCACGTGTCGTCCACTCCGCTGTGGACATAGACCGCGCGCGGGGCGATGCACGCCAGTAGCATGTGTTGATCGACCGGCAGGTCGTCTTCTTGTTCGACAAACTTCCACGCGTTGCGGCAAAGCCAATACGGGAACCGCGTGACCATTTTCTTGAGTGTCTCGCCCGACTTACGGCGCCACAGGGCCGCGCCCGCGCAACCCGATTGGGCAGAGATAGCGACGGCGAAGCGCTCGTCTTGGGCAGCGGTCCAAAGCGTCGCCTTGCCCATCTTCGAGTGCCCCATCACGGCGACGCGCGTGTGGTCGATGTGCTCGTCGGTTTCGAGATAGTCCATCGCTCGGCTACCGCCCCACGCAACGGTGGCGAGCACACCCCACTCATGGGCTTTGGGGAAGCTTTGCCCTTGTTGATCGTAGAACAGCTTGTGGATGCCGCCTAGGAAACTGACTTCGTTGTGCCCGACGAGGTCTTGCTGATAGACCGACACGAAAGCGTAGCCTCGGTCAAAGAATTCACCCAACGGCCAACCGTTGTTCAGGTTGCCGGGGTTGGTAGTAGACGCATCGAAGTCTTTGCCCTTCGTGTCGCTGAAACTGTGCTTCATAAAACAGGGTACTGGCTTGGTTACCGCGTTCGGCACGAACACCAGGATGAGCATTTCCGCTTCGCCAAGTTCGTTCTTGAGACGTATTTTCACATCCTTGCGCGTCGCCTTGCCACCCATAAACTGTTTGTCTTCTTTCACTAGCTCGTACGTCGTTTTGATTGGCGACGGTGGCGCGGGAACACGGCCATAAATGAGATTGCAAAACAGCGACATGATCTGCGGGCGGCGGATCGTGTGCCACTCCTCGGCAGTCGTAATCCGCTTGCCTTCGGCCGTCAGCAACAGCGGTGGCAAGTCGTAATTGGGCAGTCGAGCTTCGTCGTAGTTGACATCACGATCATACTCTTTCGCCTCGCGCGCGTCCGCCGTTGACATTGCGAAGCTTGTAACGAGGATCAGAAGCAAGCGAACCACCATCGAGTTATACAACGATTCCTTTTCCATCGGGAAAGTCCCTGGGTTAGGTGACCATTTCGCAACGCCCCAAATCCTAGCGAACTTTCGCTGCCAATAAAAGCTGGCACTCACGTCCCGTTTGGACTAGGCTAAAAACGATCACTCAGGCCTTCGCGATTCACCAACACTAGCGAGCGTTCAAATGCACCACCTAAATATTCAGCGGCGCACACTTCTGAAGGCGGGAGTTTCGCTCGCCGCCAGCGGGCTGTTACCCACCAGAGCTATCGCCCGTTCGCTCAATTCCAAACTTCGGACGGCTCACATCGGTGTGGGCGGAATGGGTTCCGCCGACTTGGGCGCGATTGCCTCGCATGCTCAAGTTGAAGTGGCAGCACTCTGCGACGTTGATAGAAAGCGACTCGACGAAGCACATAGCAAACACAAGTCGGCCAGCATCTTCAGTGACTACCGCGAGATGCTTGCGGCGCTGGGCGACCGCATCGACGCGGTCGTTGTCTCCACGCCTGATCACACGCACGCGCCAGCCGCCATGTCGGCGCTGCAACGTGGCAAGCCGGTGTACTGCCAGAAACCGCTGACCCATGAGGTTTACGAGGCGCGCCGATTGCGGGAAGTCGCGGAACAACAATCAATCGTCACGCAAATGGGCATTCAGGTGCATTCGAGCGCCATCTACCGCCGCGCTGTTGCCATGATTCAAGACGGTGTCATTGGCAAAGTCAGCAAAGTCTATGCTTGGTCGAATAAGAACTGGGGCTACGACGGCGACGCATTCACCAATACGCAGGCACCACCCAAGTCGCTCGCCTGGGACTTGTGGCTAGGCACGGCCGGAGGGCGCGCATTTGTTCCCGAAAAATATCATCCCGGGCAGTGGCGAAAACTGGTGGACTTCGGCACCGGCACTTTGGGCGACATGGGTGTCCATATTTTCGACACGCCATACGCTGCCCTAAAACTCACCGCACCCAACTGGGCGCGGACAACGTGCCGTCCGCCGAACGACCTTGGCCATCCTGAGAAAAACACTGTCGAGTACGAGTTCCCCAGCACGGCTTACACAACCGACAGTCTCCTGTGGACCTGGTCTGACGGCAAAAGTGCGACACCGCAACCGGCCGACGTGGGGCTACCCGGCGACGTGAAAATGCCTGGGCAGGGCGCGCTCTTCGTGGGCGAACTAGGCACGATGTTGCTGCCACACGTCGAGGAGGCGACGCTTTATCCCACTGAAAAATTTGCTGACTACAAGCGTCCCGAAGTGACGGATGGCAACCACTATCACGAGTGGGTCGATGCCTGTCTGGGCACTGGCCAGACGAGCGCCAGCTTCAGCTACGGCGGTCCATTGACCGAGGCATTGCTGTTGGGCGTAGTAGCCAATCGGTTCCCAGGTCAGAAACTAACCTGGGATTCGTCGCGGCTGAAAATCGACAATGTCGAAGGGGCTGATGCGCTCCTGCGACGAACCTATCGTGAAGGCTTCTCCGTTGAGGGACTGTAAAGTTGGACAATGTGACTCGTGAAAAAAACCAAGGCGTCAGAGTTACCCCTGACGCCTTGGTTCGTAGAAATTGACTCCCCGCAATCAGCGTGGAGCTTGTTAGTACTAAAAACTAGGCGCGACGCCTTTGGCAAACCATCGCGAGTCCAGCCAAACCTACCAGCAACATGCTCGCTGGCTCGGGGATGACTAGGATCTCGGTGAAGGTGACATCCGTGCCCTGGAACGAGCTGGGCACGACCACGCTGCGAACTCCAAGCCCGCCGGGCTCACTCGTAGTGAGGATGGTACCCTGGTCAATCAGAGCCTGAGCCGTCGCCACGGTCAAATTCGCTAGCGTCGAACCATCGCCCTGAAAAATCTGCAAGACACCGTCGCCATTGATTTCCACTTCGCCACGGAAATCGGTGAGGATGTCTGTGATGTTCAAGCCAAAGTCCTCGGCTCGTACGACACCGCCGTTGATGGTCAGCTTACCACTCTTGGAGGGATCGTCGTCGAAGCGTAGCTTGTCGTCGACTTCCATGAGACCGCCATTCACGGTGACTTGGGTATTGTCGAAGAAGTAGAAATCGTCTTCGGCAGCCACACGACCTCCGTTGACAATGATGCCAGCGTTGTCGTTGCCAATGAGGCGATCACCAACGGTGAGGTCACCGCCATTCACGGTGAGTGAGCTGTTGGCGTTAATAGTGAAATCGTCACTGGTGCTCGCAGAGCCGCCGGTCATTGTCATGATGCCGACCGAGCCGTTGCCTAAGGTGATGTCGTCGTTCGACACGAGCGAACCACCATTGATGGATAAGAGGCCGATGTTAATACCGGCACCATCGCTACCCACATTGACATCACGTCCGGTGAGATCGCCACCGGTGATGAACACCGATCCGCCACCAACACCCGTGCCAATGTTCACGTCAAGCGCCGTCTGGCCAGCTTGCGTGCCATCGATGAGCACGACGCCCAACAGCGGGATGTCGGCGCTTGTGGTGGCATCGGGAGGCGTGGCGGGGTCACCACTGATGGGATTGCCCGAGGGATCGAGCTTTTGTTCCCAGTTGGCGGCATCGTCCCAAGAAGTGCCATCGCCGCCACCATCGAATTCGTACAGACCATCCAACTGGCCGTAACTGACGGTCGTCATCAGACCGCAGAGAAGTGCCACACACGTGGCACTGACAAATTTCCTGAACAACATTAGCGTACCTCCCACAATAGAGTTAAACAGAGATGAGTTTCACACAAGCGAATTTCTTAATAGCTGGCCTCCACACTTCTTCCATAGTAGCAGCAGACTTCACCGAAAAATGGCCTAAAATCGCAATTTTCTTGCTTTTCACTTCGCTGGTGCGTATTCGTCGTTGATTTCCTGGCTAGCTCGGGTGGCAAAGGCCCAATAGGGATCCCGGTCGATATCCTCGGAGATGAAATCAACATGACCATCGGCAAACACAAAGTTCGCTCCACGCGGATGACGACTGGCGAAAGCACCGTTAGCTTCGTAGCGTCCCAAAGGGTCGACTCGCTTTTCATGAACAATGCCCAAGGTTGGAGCCGTGTTAACCAAGTTATCGGCGGTGCGCATCCCGTCTAGGTGACGCTCTGCACGCGACCAAATGTTGCTGCTGTGAAGGCCGTGACTGTCTCGAACTTCGCCGGCGAAAAGTGTGGTATTAGTACCGTCTTCGATTTCGCGAATCTCAATTTCTCGGATGTAAAAAAAGATGCCCGAGTTGTCAGTTTTTACCCCGAAGAAATCTCGGTTCCACCTGGGACCTCGGTGCCCCATACACATCGCATAGTCCCCCGAGGCGGGTGGTAAATCCCATCCTGTGCCTTCCGCGTAGTTGCCGAGAATGGTTTGGGGTTCGGAGTCGGAACTAGGACAAACGAAGAAACTTGGACGGGTATTGAGTGCTTTCTGGACTGCGGGTGTGGCCCATGGACCAAAGTAAGTATTCGAAGTGGCTTCATAAATGATCGTTCCCTGGCCGCTTAAGTCCAACTGATCAGCAAGCGTCTGAAGTTCCAAGAAAGGGAGAATCTTGACGAACGCGCTCATGGCCGAGCGTTCAACAGAAGGATCGGGTTCACAACCAGGAACTTGGGACTGCACAGCAGCATCACACCCATGCCGCCCTGCCGGGAAATTTTTGTTGGTCGACTCGTAGTTGAGCAGCGCCAGCCCGATATTCTTTTGGTTATTTACGCATTGCATTCGCCGCGCCGCCTCGCGAGCCGACTGCACTGCCGGCAGAAGCAACGAAACCAATACGCCGATGATCGCGATCACGACCAAGAGTTCCACGAGTGTGAAACCCTTGGTGCGTTGCGAGTAAAGCGTAGTGTTGGGTGCTGAGTTAGCCATGAATATTTAGCTTTCAAAGGTGAATGAGTGATTCAGGATCACCGAGCTCTTTCTACGAACGGCTTACCACCGTCCCAGGTGAGTTCAATGACCATGGAGTTGGTCGCCTCGGTAACTTCCTGGTTCAGTCCAGAATGGTCTTTACTGAAGTATTTCTTCGGGGCGTGCCATCTTTTACGATTGTTGCTCAGTCCCTCAGAGGCATTCACTTCGACTTGATAGTTGCCGGGGATGATGCCATCGTTTTTCTCATAACACGAGAGAGTGAAACGCCCTTCCTCGTCGAGCCGCCCCCCAGCCGGCCGCGCGCCGGCAGTGATGAACTCGATGTAGCCATACGTGAGTGGCTTTCCGTCGATGAGTACCTGCCCCGAAACGGGCACGCGCCCCGGCCGGCCATCGCCGCACCCGACGAGCACCGATAAGAGGTACAGGCAGGGCAGCATGTTTCGCAACACGTGCCGATTGCTTGGCCTTTCCATTCTTGCTCGCTTCTCCAATAGTCGCTCCAGTTTCGGGAAATCACAACTTGCCAAGCTGGATTGGCATAAGCCAGGGTTTTGCCTGGGGATTTGCGGATTCACCCGCGGCTAGCGCCGACGGCTCATTGCTAGTGCTGTGCTGGCAAACATGGCCAGTGTCAGTGATATGGGTTCGGGCACATTGGCAACGGCGCTCAAGGACGCAGGAGGACTCCATGCACCTAGCAGGATGCCCAGGTCCAAGCCATCGACCGGGTCGGTGCCGTTGAGTTCGCCACCGCCGGGGGAAGCGTTCTGTTCAAAGTTCCCCAGCAAGATGCCGAGATCCAAACCATCGACAAACCCATCCATGTTCAAGTCGGCCGGCGATCCTGTAGAGGCCACTGAAACCTGGGTAAAATCCGTTCCGCCTACATCAACCACTTGCACGATCAAATCGGATGCCCCACTGGTGTTGATGACTCCGCTGCTGATCAACGATTCCGCTGCGGAAACGCTTACGTTGGCGTTGTTCAGTTGCAGCAGGCCGTTGGCGTTGATCTCAATGGTACCAGTGCTGCTGGCCAAATCGAAACTGCCGGCCCGCAAAATTCCGCCGCTCATCGACACGACTCCATTGACAAGCAGATCTTCGTCGGCTGCTAACAATCCGCCGTCGATTGAAACATTGACGGAGGGAGTTTGAGATCCACCAGCTGAGGTCGACACGCTTTCAATTCCGAATTCTGCTTTGCCTTGGATAAGGATTTCACCCCCATCCAAGTTCAGCACAGAATTGCGGTACATGCGCAGCGATTGAAAAGAGGAGAATAGCGAGGTAGCCACGTTGATCGTACCCCCGGTCATATTTAGTTCGCTGGCAAAGTCGTCGGTCCAATCCAAAGACAAGTCACCGCGTGTGTTCACGGTACCGCCGCTCATGTGCATCTCGCCGTGCGAACCGCTGCCGATCCACAAGGTGTCGGTATTGACGACGCCAGCGTCCATTTGGAAGGTGCCATCGTTGACTAACCCAGGAGTCTCTGTTTGCGCGTTCCCCACGCGGATTCGTGAGTCGCAATTGAAGGGAGATAAGTTACAGCGATCAACCACATCCAACGTACCGCCGTTCATGATCAGTAGCCCCTCACCTTCTTCTCGTCCAATGCGTACCCCGAAGGCTTCAGCCGTATCTCCAGGACCAATGACTGGGGCATTGACCCCCACCTCCGAAGTCGTAATTTCGACGCGGATATCAAAATCGGGAATCGGCGGGTCAATCGTATCGAAGCCTCCTTCGTTCCAGTTCTCCGGGGTCATCCAATCGGTCGGGTCGGCGGGCGGCGGGTCAGCCCCCACCCCTCCGTCAAAATCATACTCAGGTTGAGCTAACGCCAACGGAGCTAGGACAAAGAACAAGGCCAACAGACTGGCCGTACGAATAGCTGCTTGGGTCATCAGGGACTCCAATAACAGATTTGTGGAACGAGCAAGGAATAGTCGAGGATGTGCTTTAATTGTAGCCACCAGCGCAGCTGGCTGCAATGTTTCGGGCCATTCCGAAATCTATTTGCCAACATCCGCGCCGAGGCCTGTTAGGACCTGCGCTTTCGCGTGAGTGTGATTCGCACCTCCTGCTGCACAGGTAGCACAATAGGCAGCCTCTGCCCTTTTCTCTCGATGGTCACCGGACGACTACTCACCTCCTGAGAGGCAATTTCATCTTGATGTAACCGATACTCGCCAGGTATGAGCTGCCATATTCGCAGGGCGACCGTTTGTTCTGTCGGACTGTGAGAGTACAACCTCACGACAAGCCGGTCGGTAGTTGCCTCGCTCACCAGTGCTGTAAAATTCTCGTCGGTCTCTTCCCAAGTCACCGCATAATAGGGTGAAACGTTGCCCGTCACCCCGTCGCCGGTGAGCATCGCTTTGAGTAGCTCCGCGCGCGGTACGTACACGCGGTCGGTGTGAATTGCCTCGGTCGTCATGAGCGGTGTATTGTAGCGAATCCCTTCGAGCAACTGCTCCAAGCCCAACTCCAACTGCCGCTCATCTCCACCGATCCGGTAGCGGCCATACGGCGTGCCGTACCGCAAGAGGAGTTTATCCCAGTGTGTATCGCCGTAGCGAAAACGCCATTGCTCGACAACTTGCCAGAAGAGTTCATTGTCTACTAGTTGTTGGGCAGCCCATGTTGCTGAGCCTTGCTTATAACGTTCCGCACCAAGACCTAAGTTCTTTTCTTGCGTGCGAATCAACTCCAGCGCCGCCTGCATCGGTTGCAGCAACCGGTCGTCCTGCGCGAGTGTGTAGGTCAACAACAGTTGATCCAACATGAGACTGCCGACGTGGTGCTCCCAGTCGAAGTACTTCCAGAACATGTTCGCTTGATACCAGGTGGGTTCGTCCCCGTTGATCGCTTCGTCAGAAAAACGAACCGACGGTGGAATGATGCCACGGGGTTTGCCCTTATCGGTACGCATCGCTGCATCGACCCAGGCTAACGACCACTGACGTAGCAGCGCGGTCACTTTTGGGTTCTGGCTCCGCCAAGCCAAATAGCGCATCGGCTGTACAGCTCGGGTGTTGTATTCCACGTCGCGATTCTTGGGTTCTTGGGTCTCGACCTTAGTAGCGCTGAACCACGCGCTGCGAAAATGGCGATGACCCTGGCGTGTTCGCCCCGTCCAAAGGTTCTCAAAGTGGCGGGCCGAGTAGCTTAATCGCTGTTGGTAGCGCGGCTCGTCGCTGAGCAGCACCATCATGGGGGCGGTATCCGCAATAAACTCGGCCGCATGTTCGACATCGTTTACCTGGGCGGCATAGCCTTGGTGGACGCGTCTGCTTTGCCAAACACCTTCGGCAAGCTTTCGCCAGCCCTCGATTGCCGTGCGATCGCCAACTAACACAAGTGGTGCCCACCACCGCAGAAGTTCAACATCATCGCCCAGCTTACCACCAAACTCGCCGTTGGCAGCTTGCTGCTGGTTGACCCACCAATGAGCAATTTGCCGCATGCGGCAGAGTGCCTCGCGCTGAGCGACAGACCACGCAGGCGCGTTGTCGGGGAAATCTATATCGTCGCACGCATCGGGCAGATCAATCTTCTCGCCAGTGTACATCGCAAGTAGTTGGTCGTCGGTGTGCTTCGCGCGAAGATTGCCAAGATCGCGCGCTGCCCCGACGCGTTCCGACTTGCCTCCACTCTCACGGTGAAGCCAGTAAAGTATGCGTCCTCGCAAGTAAGTCGCGCGCTCGGCGAGGGGCTGGACTTGCTCCGGCTCGGCACTCAGCAAACCGTCGATCAGCATCACCGCTTGGTGAAGACGCTCGAACATGCCAAGCCCCGTTTCGTCTCGCGCCCATTCCCAGCCACGCTGGGCGAACAATCGCTCGGCCCCGTGGAGCAGCATGAGCCGCTCGCGCCAGAGCAAGAAAAACGGCTCCGTGGGGGCAGTCAGCAGCTCCCGATTCGCCCCCTGCAAGAGTTCCTCCAACGAAGCATCACTATCATGCCGTCCAGCCTCGGCGAGTCTGGTCAAAAAAGGTTCCTGCGCTGGTTCTCGCTGACGATCAAGACGGACCAGCGAGAACCCCATTAGCCGTAGAGGTCGTCCTTTGCTGGTCAGTTCGATGTTGAGCCCCGTGCTGTCGACGGCCACCTGGGTCCGAACCACACGGTACGTTTTCTGGGGAGATCGCCGAGGTTCCGCTGGCGGCGTGAATCGTTGCCAGCCGAGTTGCTGCTTCTTCCCCTGCACGAAAAAGCTCAACTGCCCCTCAGCAGCGTCTGCTTCTAACCACAGCAGCAGCGACCAACTTCCCGGCGCGACGCTTGCACGAAATTCTAGGTGCTCGCCTGCGACACCATCGATTGTCAGCGCGTCACGGGACCGCGACAGATCATCGCGTCGAAAACTCTGCGCAGGCACTCGAGTCCAGCCATAGCCTGTTGCTGGACTGAACTCGTGCGTCGGAGTCAATGCGATCGCACCGTCGTCTAGTGTTGCGTCTTCCGTTCCCGCGTCAAAGCGGAAGGCGTTGCGACTAGCATCAAAGGGATCGGCCGAGCAAGAGCTCGGCATCGCGCACCCACACCAAGCAAGTAGCAGCGTTAACCAGCAAATCATTAATTCACTTCTGTTTCGCACCATGCAGGTTCCCCGTTCCTTGGCGAAGCTTTTCGTCTAGTTGTACTCACAGGCGGGACGAGTTACGATGGAAACTGCCTCGAATTCGCATTTTTGGGATCTCTCGCCATGTTTCGCGCTGTTGCATTGCCTCTGCTGGGCATGGGTTTTTTCTGCGTCGCGACCCATCTCTTCGCCGAAACGCCGGTCGATTATCTCCGCGAGGTTCGGCCCCTTCTCTCCGACGCTTGTTTCGCCTGCCACGGTCCCGACGAAGCCAGCCGCGAAGCCGATCTGCGCTTGGACCAGCTTGATGAGGCCATTGCTGGCACCGATGTAGAGAATCCCATCCTCGTGCGCGGAGAACCCGAACGCAGCGAATTGGTGCGGCGCATCACGAGCGACGACCCCGACTTGGTAATGCCACCGCACGATTCAGGCAAGTCGCTCGAGCCGGAGCAGATCAAACTTCTGCGCCGCTGGGTTGCTGAAGGCGCTAACTGGAAACAACACTGGGCCTTCATCGCGCCCGAGCGGCCCGCCCTACCGACTGACGATTCGACAAAAGGCGATTCGTTGTGGGCCCGCGGTGCTATTGATGCTTTCATACTCAATCGGCTTGAGCAAGAAGATATGCAACCGGCGAAATCAGCCGACAAGGAAATTCTCATTCGCCGCGTAACTTTCGATCTAACAGGGCTACCCCCCACGCTCACCGATGTCGAAGCCTTTTTGGCGGACACTTCGCCCCAAGCCTACGAGCGCGTCGTCGATCGTTTGCTCCAATCTCCCCACTACGGGGAACACATGGCCCGCTATTGGCTCGACGCAGCCCGCTATGGCGACACACACGGCTTGCATCTAGACAACTACCGCGAGATGTGGCCGTATCGCGACTGGGTTGTGCAGGCATTCAACCGCAACAAACCGTTCGACCAGTTTGTCATTGAACAGCTGGCGGGCGATTTGTTGGAAGACCCCACCTTGGAACAGCGCGTGGCAACCGGCTTTTGCCGCGCGCACGTGTCGACCAACGAAGGGGGCTCAATCGAGCAAGAAGTTTATACACGCAACGTGGTGGACCGTGTGAGTACAACGGGCACCGTTTTTCTGGGACTTACGTTGGGATGCTGTGCCTGCCACGATCACAAGTTCGATCCCGTCACCCAGCAGGAGTTCTACCAACTGTTCGCGTTTTTCAATAGCCTTGATGGCCCGGCTATGGATGGCAATGTGAAGAACCCCGCGCCCGTGATCAGCGTTCCCAGCGATGCGCAGGCGGCAAACATGAAAGATCTGCAGGAGAAAATCACGGAACTCCGGGCACAACGGGACGCACGCCAAGGTGCTGACTTACCCGGGTTTGCCGATTGGGTGCAGAAGCGCGTTGCGCAATCGCAGCACGCTGCCCTGGACAGCGAATTGCACATCGCCGACGGACTGCTTGTGCATTGCAATTTTGAAGAAGCGACGGGCCAGCAAGTCAAGAATCTCTCTCAACCCGAGCGGCCAGGTCGCCTCGTTGGTGACGTCGTGCGAGGGGAGGGCCCCTCAGGCGCCGGCATTCAGTTTCGCGACAAGGACAGCCACCTCGACCTGGACAACGTGGGCGACTTCGACAACGAAGATCCGTTCAGCTGCGGAGCCTGGGTGCGCACCAACAGTGGCAGTCATAGCCTATTGCTTGGCAAGACCGACGCGTCGAATTCGCACCGAGGCTACGAAGTGTCGCTGCAAGACGGTCGCATTACCATGCAAATCAGCCGTCGGCAGCCGGGGTATGTCATCAAGGTAACGACCAAGGAAGCCGTCCTGCCCGAGCAGGAGTGGCATCATGTGTTCGTTACTTACAACGGTTCGAGCCGCGCGAGCGGAGTGACTATTTATTTGGATGGCGAAGCGCAGCCAACCGAAGTCGCGTCCGACGCGTTGCAGTTCAAGAATGGCATTAGCAATTCCAAGCCGCTCCTGGTCGGAAATCGTGACCAAGGCCGCGGCTTTGCGGGCGGCAGCGTCGACGACGTGCGAGTCTACGAGGGCCGCCTTCCTGACGCCCTAGTGCGCGGTGTCTATCTCGAGAGCCAACTCGAATTCCTCAGCTCAACACCTTCGGAGAACTGGACTGATGCTCAACGCGAATCGCTCAGGCATTTTTATCTTCTGCGACACGATCAGCAATTCGCCGATTACACCGCCACACTGGACCAGTTGCTCGTTGAACTTGGCCAGCAGGAATTAGAAGTGCCCACCACGCTCATCTTCCGTGAGCGCAAGAAACCGCGCGAGGCCTTTGTGCTGGAGCGAGGCGAATATGACAAGCAGGGCGCTCAGGTCGAGCGGGACACGCCGGCTTCGTTGCCGTCGATGCATCCGAACCAGCCGCGGAACCGGCTGGGTTTGGCGCAGTGGATGGTGTCTGACGAAAACCCGTTGGTCAGCCGCGTCGCTGTGAACCGATTTTGGCAACAGCTGTTTGGCACGGGACTTGTCAAAACGAGCGATGATTTTGGCAATCAAGGGGCGGTGCCTTCTCATCCGTTGTTGCTAGATTGGCTTGCTGTGGAGTTTCGTGAGAGTGGCTGGGACGTCAAAGCCCTGATGAAACAAATCGTACTGTCCGCAACCTATCGGCAAAGTTCGTTCGTAACGCCTGAACTCGTGCAAAAGGACCCCGAGAATCGGTTGCTGGCGCGCGGCCCCCGTTTCCGCCTCGATGCGGAAGTCCTGCGAGACCAGGCATTGGCCGTCAGTGGACTCTTGGTCGACAAGATCGGTGGGCCAGCAGTGAAACCTCCCCAGCCGAATGGATTGTGGAAGGCTGTCGGCTTCTCCAATTCCAACACAGTCGAGTTTATCGCCGACACCAAACCGGAACAAATCTTCCGTCGCTCGCTCTACACGTTCTACAAACGGACTGCTCCTCCGCCATCCATGACGACCTTTGACGCACCCTCGCGGGAGTCGTCCTGCGTGCGCCGCGAGCGGACAAACACCCCACTACAATCCTTATTGTTGCTCAACGACCCGCAGTATGTCGAAGCGGCTCGCGCGCTTGCGATGCGTATCATGCGAGCCGACTTGCCCACGCCGGGCGAGCGTGCCGTGCTGATGTACCGCCTGTGTACGGCGCGAAAACCTAGCCAAGCAACTGTCAATGAATTGGTGCAATTGTTTGAGAGCCAGTTGCAGCGATATCAACAAGACGAAGCCGCGGCGAAGCAATTATTACAGCCGCTGGCCAGAAACGTTGAGGCCGATAACTTTGACACCAGCCGCCGCGCGTCGTGGACCGTCGTCGCCAATTTGCTGCTCAACCTCGATGAAGTAGTAACGAAAAACTGACGCAGCCCTGCCCCGAAGAATCTCCATGGACCCAGTACGACAACATCTCTCCGCAGTAACGCGACGGCACTTCTTCCAACAGGGAGCGGTCGGATTGGGCACGGCTGCGCTGGCGGCACTTACACCCGGCGCGTCTCAAGCAGCCCCTGCCGGGGGTCTTCCAAGCTTGCCCCATTTCGCGCCGAAGGCGAAGCGGGCCATCTACCTGTTTATGGCCGGTGCGCCTTCGCAGATGGATATGCTGGACTACAAGCCGCAACTTACCAACTGGTACAACAAAGATTTACCTGAATCCGTTCGGCAAGGTCAACGCCTCACGACCATGACCAGCGGGCAAGAGCGATTTCCCATCGCGCCCTCCAAATTCAAGTTTCGACAATACGGCCAGCACGGAGCGTGGGTGAGTGATCTGCTACCCTACCACGGTCGAATGGCTGACGACATTGCCATCGTCAAGTCGCTCTACACCGAAGCGATTAACCACGATCCGGCGATCACCTACATCTGCACAGGAAACCAACTGCCTGGACGTGCGAGTCTGGGCGCGTGGCTCAGTTACGGACTCGGTTCGCTCAACAACAATTTGCCCTCGTTTGTCGTGATCACCGCGTCGTGGTCGGGACGAAACGATGCCCAAGCGCTCTACAATCGCCTGTGGGGTTCAGGCTTTCTGGCTAGCAAACATCAGGGCGTCGCGCTTCGGAGCCAGGGCGACCCTGTGTTGTTTCTCTCCAATCCGCCCGGCATCGACTCGGCAGATCGACGCCGCATGTTGGATTCGCTGGCACGGCTCAACCAACATACGCTCAACGAGTTTGGCGACCCCGAAACGCAAGCGCGCATCACCCAGTACGAAATGGCATTCCGCATGCAAAGCTCGGTACCCGACTTGACCAACCTCTCCGACGAACCACAACACGTTCTGGACATGTACGGGCCAGACGCCACGAAGCCGGGCACCTTTGCGGCCAGTTGCTTGCTGGCTCGACGTATGGCGGAGCGCGATGTGCGATTCGTACAAATTTTCCATCGTGGTTGGGATCAACACTCCAACATCGCGGGTGATCTACCGGATCAATGTCGCGACATTGACCAACCCAGCTGGGCACTGATCCAAGACCTGAAGCAACGCGGCATGCTGGAGGACACGTTGATTGTTTGGGGCGGCGAGTTTGGCCGCACTACTTACTGCCAAGGCAAGCTCGAACGCGAAAACTACGGCCGGGACCACCATCCGAAGTGTTTTACGGTTTGGCTCGCCGGCGGCGGTATCAAGCCGGGCATGGTCTACGGCGACACCGATGACTTTAGTTACAATGTGACCGAAAAGCCCGTGCATATCCACGACCTCAACGCGACCATTCTGCACTGCCTGGGCATTGACCACCGAAAACTAAGCTACCGATTCCAGGGCCTCGACGTTCGGCTCACGGGAGTCGAGCAACAGCAACCCGTGCATGACCTGCTGCTCTGAAGCACATTGCGTCACATGCGTTCCAATCGTCGGTCCTGTAAGGATTGTAGCGATGCTCGCTAGCAATGCGGTTGCTTGACACTCCGCCCCAACAGGCATACCGTAGAGTTACACACCAATTCGCGCGATCTGACGTCGCGCCCCCTCGGGCCCTGCTCTAAAACATCCAAGAGTCCCACTATGATACGTTTGATGTTGCCAGCCGCGCTTGGCTTGGTCGCGATTCTGTCGCTCTCGCTGTACGAGGGCTTGGTCATGAAAGATCGCTGGAGCGAGCCTGGGATCGAAGCCAAAGAATTGGGCGAACGATTCAAGCAGGTACCACTCGACATTGGCGATTGGGAAGGCGAAGACTTGCCTGTGGATGAAGTGGTTCGTAAGACTGCCGGTGCGGTGAGCTACGTCTCGCGCCGATACACGCATGTCAATTCTGGCAAGCAAGTCGTGCTGTGGTTGATCGTAGGGCACTCGCGCGACATCATGCGTCACACCCCCGACATCTGTTACCCCAGCTCTGGCTTCCGCCGATCTGGCAGCCAGCTACGACAACACATCAATCTCCAGAGCGGCAAAGACGCCGAGTTCTACACAGCGAAGTTCGAAAAAGAAGACGCCATGAGTCGCAGCACGGAACGAGTCTTCTGGGCCTTCAACCACCCGGACTACGATCTGTGGGAAGCCCCTCAAGATGGCGCTCGATGGCATTACGGCATGTCCAAGGCACTGTACAAATTATATTTCACCAGCGCGGTGCGAAGAGATGAAGCCACGATCGAAGACAACGTAGCCGTCGAATTTGCTGAAGTGATGCTACCCGCCATCGACGAAGCCTTATTTCCGAAGGACGCGACCGACGTGGCCGCGGATTCCGCTGGGGCGAGCGATGTCGGTGATCTGGAACAGAACTGACTAAACACGCGGCGTTTGCTTGAGCGATACCCTACGGCTTTGACGGCGCCCCGTCAGCTGGCAGCTCCGTCAGCTGGCATCATTGCCCGTGAGTCTTTCAAACTTGCCGAAGACCATGCGGCCTGCGCTAGTCTGGAGTACGCTGGTCACGTTCGCGACGATGCTTTGGTTCACATGCTCGCGGCCTCCTTCGATGACGACCATCGTTCCGTCTTCGAGATACCCCACCCCTTGGCCAGCTTCTTCGCCTTGCTTAATGATCCGTACCTCAAGCATTTCACCCGGTAGGAATACGGGTTTGAGGGCGTTGGAAAGATCGTTGAGGTTGATAACCCCCACGTCGTGGAGCTTGGCGACTTTGTTGAGATTGTAGTCGTTCGTGACGACCTTGCCTTCGAGATGCTTGGCAAGCAGCACAAGTTTTTGATCGACCGGCTGGCCGGCAAATTGCGGCAACTCGCGATCGTACACGACCAAATCGACCTTGGTGTCGGACCGCAGCCGATTAAGAATGTCGAGTCCTCGTCGGCCCTTGCCGCGGCGCAGTCGATCGCTCGAGTCGGCGATCGTTTGTAGCTCCGCGACAACGAACTGGGGCATAATCAGCTGGTTGTCGATCACACGTGTCTCGACCACATCGGCAATGCGACCGTCGATTACTACGCTCGTGTCTAACACGAGTGGTTTGAGCCCTTTGATTTCCTTGGCAAACTCGACGTAGGGAATGATGAAGCGAAAATCGTTTTTCGTCTGCAACAGCACACTGATGCAGGAGTAGCAAATCATGGTTGCCAAAGCCAGCTGCAGCCAATCGGCCAGCCAAGCGGGCTCGGTCGGCATGATCGGCGTGAGCGCCGTTTGCAGAACGTAAGTCAGTACCAAACCGATCAGCAATCCAAAATAGAAGGCCGTGATCGTGTCGAGGCGCTTGTGCCGAATGAGCTTGTCGCCCACAAGAACGCCGATTGCCCCGAGCAGCACGCCCAGAAACCCCAGCCAGGGAAGCCACGCATTCTCACTGGTCAAGACGTCGGTCCGCAACAGTCGGAAGCCGAGCGTAATCGCCAGCATCAAGAACACAGTGCGCAGGATTACCAGAGCCATAGCGTTGGCACACTTTTCATGTAAACGGTTCGCAACAAGCCCCAGCAGTCGAGTCGCGCGGACCCAACCGCCAGAAACCAATCGTGTGAACCTAGCCGTGTGGTGAGAAACACAACCCCCAGTGTTCAGTCTAACAAGGCCGCTGCCACAAGTCAGCCCTACTGAGAAGAAGCTCGGCGAATGTCTGGGGTTGCAACGCCAAGGCTTTCGTCAGGTTACGCACAAAAGCTGTGGGTCTACTCGGTGGTGCTACACCGCGGCATGACGCCGATATTCTTCCAGTGCAAAGCGATCGGTCATGCCGGCAAGATAGTCGCACACCGTTCGGACGGGTCCGTCGGTAGGAAGACGGCGTTGCCAGAGAACGGGCAGCTCACCAGGGCTTGCCGAGTAGCGGGCAAACATCTCTCGTAGTGCTGTCCCCGCTACCCCGCGCTCAGCTAACACTGTCGGATGCCGATAGACACGTTCGAACAAGAAGGTCTCCAACTCAGCCATCTGCTGGGCAAGCGTTGCTGAAACGCCAATCAGCTTCGTCTCGCGGCGGGCGGCTTGCTCTGGTGAGTCCATTGCCTCCTCAGCCAAACGTTGGATACTGGTATCGATCAAGTCACTTACCAGGATTTCGATCAATTGGTGAATGACTGCTCTGCGAAGTTGCGCAGGCTCGAGCGAAGCATGACGCTCGCGGACTTTGTGGACTGCTTCGCTCCACAGTGGCAGCTCCAGCAACTCCTCCCACTCCAACAAACCCAATTCCAACGCATCGTCCGCATCGTGCGAATCGTAGGCAATGCTGTCGGCCGCATCGACCACTTGTACTTCCAAGAGTGATTTTGCCTCCTCAGAATTTCCTCCTGCGACCCGGTTCTCCTGGCCGGAGAGAACTTCTCGCGAGAGATTCAAGCCTGGGAACTCTGGATAGCGGCTTTCGAGTAGCGTGACGATTCTCAATGCGTGCGCGTTGTGGTTAAATCCTCCCACGTCGCGAGCACACTCCTCCAGCACATCTTCTCCCGCATGGCCAAATGGCGGATGGCCAATGTCGTGCATGAGGGCGAGCGCTTCGATCAAGTCCTCGTTGAGTCGCAACACACGGCCCACAGTGCGCGCGATCGACGCCACTTCCAAGGTGTGCGTCAGCCGCGTGCGATGATAATCACCACGTTCTCCTGTTAAGACCTGGGTTTTGTGGGCGAGACGACGATAGGCGCTGCTATGGACAATGCGGTCTCGATCGCGCTGAAAAGGCGTGCGATACGGATGCGGCGGTTCACCATGTTCGCGACCCGCACTGTCAACCGCGTGCATTGCATAGGGGGCGAGCCAGAGCGACTCGTCTGGAACCTCGGCAGTAGAGTCGTTCATGAGCCTTGAGACTTCCCCGCGCCGGCAAGCGCCTCCCACATTGATTCCAAGGACTGCGGTATCACCCGTGCTCCAGCGAGCGTCGGCATAAAGTTGTGATCGCCCGGCCAGCGCGGCACCAAGTGCCAATGTAGGTGCCCCGGAACGCCCGCCCCGGCAACTTCGCCCAAATTCAGGCCAATATTGAACCCCTGAGCAGAAACGAGCTCGCGGAGCTGTTGGGTAAATCGCCCCAGTGTCTGCATCGCCTCCAGGTGCTCCTCGGAGGTCAACTCGTGCAGCTGGCCTACATGTCGTTGAGGCGAAACTAAGAGGTGGCCGTTGCCATAGGGATAGCGGTTGAGCAAGGAGACCGTATGTTGGCCAACATCGACGACAAGGTTGCTCCTCGCCGCTGCCTGAGGCTGTTGGTAGTTCGCTGCCGCTCGGCAGAGGAAGCACTCGTGTGCCGCACCTGCCCGCCATTCCTCGGGCTCGGGTGGCGGCCCGACCGGATCGTCTTCCCCCGCCACATACCCCAGACGCCAAGGTGCCCAAATTCGCTGCAGGTCCAAAATCACACGCTATTTCTTTAGTCCTCTCCGCGTTTGGGGAGAGGTTAGGGAAGGGACGCACTAGTTCCCACGATTTTAATCTTGCTAGCTCTCTCCAACAATGCCGACTGCCCTAGCGTCGAGCAGCAACAAGCCACATAATCCCCCAACGCTATCGCCTCCCGCTCTCATCTTTCCTTCACTCGACAATGCGTTTTCGCGTCCAACTCGACACATTCTCCGGCCCGCTCGATCTTCTCTGGTATCTCGTGCGCAAGCATGAACTCGATGTTCTCGATATCCCGATTGCGCTGGTGACCGAGCAGTATCTAGAAATGATCGCGGTACTCGAGCAGATTGATGTGAGTGCGGTTGGTGATTTCCTAGAACTCGCCACGCGACTGATGGAAATCAAGTCGAAGTTGATGCTCCCCCGTCACGAAGAACTCGAAACCGAGGAGCCTCTGGAAGACCCACGACAAGACATGGTCCAACGGCTCTTGGAGTACAAGAAATACAAGGATGCCGCCAGCATGCTCGAAGAGCGCGGGCAAGAGTGGCAACAGCGTTTCGCCCGCCGTGCCAACGATGCGCCCACGACACGCATCGACCCAGCGGAGCAACGCATCCAGCAAGTTGAACTCTGGGATCTGGTCAGCGCGTTCTCGCGGATCATGCGCGAAAATGTCGCGGCCAAACCGTCGGCGATCCGCTACGACGACACTCCCATCGAGACCTACATGCAACGCATCCGCAAGCGCTTGACCAGCGAACCCCGTTTGGCCTTTTCCAGCTTGTTCGAGCAAGACATGGTCAAGTCGCAGCTGGTTGGCATGTTCCTGGCCGTCCTCGAACTGATTCGCCATCACCATGTGGTTGTCGAGCAGAAGACCCTATTCGACGAAATTTGGGTCGTCGCCCATCAGTCCGTGAAAGCCTCAACCCTACACATCGCCAGCGACACAACCGACGCAGCGTAGCGCATTGGCAAGCCAGACTAATTGCCCACTGCCAGGCCCTCGCTTGCGAATGTGAATAGGGCAGTCCTTTGCGATAAAGAGCCTGGCTCGTAGGATAGGACGTTTCCCACTGAACAAGGAAACGACACCATGCAACACCCTCGCACATGCCTCGCTCTGGCCATGTGGGGCATATTATTTTTCACACCGCCACTTTGCCTCGGACAAGCCTCACGACAAACCTGGCCGGGCACCAAGTCGCAGTGGCATGAGTTTGACCGCTACGATTTTCAAGTCAACGGCCGAAGCGCGTACGTTGTCCTCCCCAAGCAGGCTGCCCCGGGCAACCCTTGGGTTTGGCGAGCACGATTTCCCGACTATCACGCGGAAGCCGATGTGATTTTGCTTCAGCGCGGTTTTCACATTGCGCGAATCAACACCGATGGCATGTTGGGTAGCCCCAGCGCGATGCAGCATTGGGACCAATTCTATGCCATGCTACTCGACCACGGGCTGGCCGAGCGTGTGGCACTTGAAGGCGTGAGCCGCGGTGGGCTTTTTGTGTATGGCTTTGCTTCGCGTTGGCCGGAGCGCGTGGCGTGCATCTACTGCGACACGCCGGTCCTGGATATTCGCAGTTGGCCCGGTGGCAAGGGTGCAGGCATTGGGCACGAGCAGACTTGGCAGTCGCTGCTCAAGCAGTTCAATCTCACCGAAGCAACTGCGGCCAAGTTCAACGCAAACCCAATCGACACGCTCGAACCTCTTGCGAAAGAGAGCATCCCTTTACTTCATATTGTTTCACTCAACGATTCGGTCGTACCGCCTTTGGAAAATACCTCCATTCTCGCCGAGAGGTATCGGGCACTGGGCGGAAACCTACAAGTAATCGAGGTAAGCGAGGGAACGCCAGAATCCCATGGCCATCACTTCACCCACCCCAACCCGGTGTGCGTGGCTGACTTCATCGAGTTGCACGCCACCGCGTGTCCTAATGGCAAGGACTATTTCGAATTGCGTGGATCACTGGACAATTGTCGAATGCAGTTCGAGCGAAATAAGTTTGGCCGCGTCGCCTTTATGGGCGGCTCAATCACAGAAATGCACGGCTGGCGGGAAGGGCTGCAGCAATTCCTGCGCGAGCGGTTCCCCGAGACCGAGTTTGACTTTATCGACGCGGGAATCGCTTCGACCGGCTCGACGCCGGGTGCCTTTCGCTTAGCACGCGATGTGCTTTCGAAAGGCAAGGTGGATCTCTTACTTGAGGAGGCCGCGGTCAATGATCTGCACAACGGCCGCGCGGCGACGGAAATCACCCGGGGCATGGAGGGAATTATCCGCCACGCCCGACGCGCCAACCCCGCGATGGACATTGTATTGATGCATTTTGTCGATCCACAGCACATGGCAGACTACCGTGCCGGAAAAACCCCTCAGGTGATCGCACTTCACGAAAGCGTAGCGAAGCACTACGACGTCCCGACAATTCACCTCGCCAAGGAAGTGACTGAGCGCATCGAAGCCCGACAATTCGACTGGGAAAAAGACTTTGTAGACCTGCACCCGTCCCCCTACGGCCACCGGCTCTATGCCTCGACGATTCGTCGCTTGTTCAGCGCGGCGTGGGAGCAGCCCCTTGCTGAAGACACTGAACTCTCTGCCCACGAGATGCCCACACCTCTAGACCAGTTCAGCTACACCGCGGGGAAAATGGTTTCGCTCAATAGAGCAACCCTCGAACTCGGCTTTGAACTTATCGACAACTGTGATCCTCGCGCAGGGGGTGTTGGCGGAGCAGTACGGGGCAATTTTCACAATGTGCCGATGCTGGTAGGGACGCAGCCTGGGGACACGTTCTCGCTGATTTTCCACGGCAAGGGTATCGGGCTGTTCGTTGCCGCTGGCCCCGATGCCGGCACCATCGAATACTCGATCGACGGCAAGGCGTGGCAAACACTCGATTTGTTCACACGCTGGAGCGAGCGATTGCACATCCCGTGGGTCTATGTCCTGGAAGCAGAGCTGGAACCCACGCAGCATGTGGCACGCGTGCGAATCGCCAAAGCGAAGCACAAGTCTAGCAAGGGCCATGCGTGTCGGATTGTGAATCTCTTAGTCAACGAGATTGTCGTGGAATAGCTGACTACTGTCGTAGCGTTCCAACCACAGGCACCGTCCGGCTGAAGATTTAAGGCCATCCTTTCCGAATGAAGCTTGGCATCCTAGGATGGGGCGTTTGCAATGTTCTCTCAGCTCACCGCGACCGGCCACAATGATTGAAAACGCTCCTATTCAGACTCTCCAGCACGATGGCCTCACGATCGAAGGCTACTCTCGCGCCGCAGTTCAAACCTACTGGCGGTTTCCAGAGCTGAAACTCGGATTCGATTTCGGCGCACAGCCGTGGTCTTTCATGGGCACCGAGACCTGGTTCGTCTCCCACGGGCACTTGGACCATATCGTGGCGCTGCCAGTGTATGTCGCCCGACGTCGGATGATGAAAATGGAACCGCCCACAATCTACATGCCCGAGGCCACGATCGAACCCATGCAGCACATCCTACGGAACTTCACGCGCATGGACGGCGGACGCATGCCCTGTGAGTTGAAAGCCATCAAGCCGGGCGATGAGATATCGCTGTCACGCGAGTTAGTTGTGACCGTCTCGGCAGCACAGCACCGGGTGCCGGCGCTGGGGTTTATCGTCTGGGACCGCCGCAAGAAACTGAAACCCGAATACCAAGGCCTACCAGGCGAAGAGATCCGCGACCTACGGCTCGCTGGCAAAGAGGTCTCCGCAGAACACCGCACCCCGCTCATTGCCTACGCCGGCGACACTGCCCCCGGCGGACTCGACAATTGCCCCGAGATGTACCAAGCGAAAATTCTGATCTGCGAGATGACGTTTGTCTCACCCGAACACCGCAAAGAAAAAATTCGCAAATTCGGCCACATGCACCTGGACGATTTCGTCGAGCGACAGGACCGCTTTCAAAACGAACTGATCGTCGCCTCGCATCTGAGCACCAGGTACCACCCCAACACCGTCAAACGCATTGTCGAAAAAGCTTTCCCCGGCATGCTCGACGGGCGGATGAAGCTGTGGCTTTGAAGTCTTTTTGTGTTTTTCTCGCGTGATTTGACGAAGTTCAACGACCTGACGGAGGGGGATGTCCTACCATTTTGTCGCCATGGGCCCTTCCTCTCGCCAGGGAGAGACACCGAATGCGCGTTGCAATTTTTAGATCTACCTGCCTAGCAACGCTAATTTTGCTAGGTTGCCTCACAATATCCGCGTTCTCTCAGAATGCCAGCGGTTTCAAGTTCATTGAGGTGAAGCTCGTCGACACCAACGGCCAACCGCTAGCCGAAGTGCCGGTGAATATTCGCGTCGACGGGACCGAGTTCCCTATGCCGACCGATGAGCAGGGAGTCGTGGCATTCAACGTTCCGAGCGGGGAAGAAACGCATCTCACGCTGCAAGTGAAACACCTCGGCTACGCCGCCACGGGTGCGAGTTGGGCGAAGGGCGACACGATTCCCGAGTCGTTTACCATTCCACTGAAAAGGGGCGCGACGATCGGTGGAATTGCCCAAGATCAGCAAGGGCAACCGATCGAGGGAGTTGAAGTCGAGGGAACTCTCTACTCGGAAACCGACTCCAGTAAGGGAGAACTGCGGCCCACGATCAGCGGAGTGATTGCCAAGAGCGACTCTGCTGGAAAGTGGACGTTTACAAGTGCGCCGAACGAGGCAGTGAATCTGCATTTACAATTCAGCCATCCCGACTATGTAAGCAAAGACAGCTCCACCCCACACGTTTGGTCTTGGCAACAGCTGTTGGATCAGGACCAGGTGATTGAGCTGCGCCGTGGCTTTCGCCTCAGAGGCAGGGTTCTTGATCCGCAGTCGCAACCTGTGCCTGGGGCGGAGGTGACACTCGGCGAAGATGGCATCATGAGCAGCAACCCCAAGGCCAAGACCGATGCCGAAGGCAAGTTCGCGTTCGAGAAACTGCCAGACCGTCTGGCTGTACTGACAGTTCTGGCGAAGGGCTGGGCACCCGAGTTGCACACGCTCTACCCAACGGAAGAAACAACCGCCGAGCCGATCGACATCCGTTTGTTGCCGCCGAGCGTGGTGCGTATTCGTACCGTCAACCCAGAAGGCGAACCCATTCCCGGCGTGCGGTTTGGGCCAGAGTACTGGCGCGGGCACCGGTCGCTCTACACCAAGCTGAGTGGGAGGACGGACGAGCACGGCATTTGGGAGTGGAGCGGCGCACCCGCCGATGCGGTGCGGTATCAAATCGGCGCGCTAGGCTATTTTGCCGTGAGAGGAAGCAGGGCTGAGTTCACCGCGGCGGACGAAGTGCAGGACCTCGTCCTATTGCCCGCCGCAAACGTCGTCGGTACGGTTATCGACAAAGAAACGCGAAAGCCGATCAAAGAATTCACGTACGTTCAAGGCTTGTGGTGGGACGACGACAGCGTGCGTCCCATCCTACAACGCAGTAGCCAAAGAAACTTAGCACCCGGCCAAGACGGTAAGTTCGCCTTCACCATGCATTCAGGGTGCGCGAAGTACCTCTGGTATGTCGAAGCTGAGGGGTATCGCCCCAGCCGTTCCCGCGCGATTCTTCCCGAAGAAGGAGATGTCGAACTGACGTTCGAGATGGAACCGTGCGAAAGCATTCGAGGCACGGTGAAACTCCCCGGCGGCGAGCCCGTTGATGGCGTGAGGGTCATCGTAGCCACACCGCTCGAGAGCTTGCACTTCTACAACGGGAATATCAACACCGGCGAAGCTCGCACAACCACCGATCAGGTGGGTCAGTTCACACTCCCCGCTGCCGACGAAGGCTTCGTGGCTGTCTTTCTCCATGACCGCGGCGTGGCCCAGCTTACGGAAAAACAACTAACGGAATCGACAGACGTCTTACTCCAACCGTGGGCCTGTGTGGAAGGAACCATCGCCCCTAGCTTGCGACGTTTGACGGCGGGCATGGCGACGCTCTCAGACTTTGAACAAGCCATCGAAAACCAAAACGGACTGCAAGAATATCGAGCTGGCAAGAAAGCGTATGTCACTTGGTACTATCGTGCTGAACCAGACACAGCCGGCGCGTTCGCCTTCCAGCGAGTTCCGCCTTGGCCGATGGTCGTAGGCGGTAGTATTCCCATTGGTCCGCCGGAAAGACAGGGCTACTACCCCACGCATACACAGGTCCTTGAGCTCGTGGACGGTGAATCCACGACGGTAACCCTCGGAGGCCAAGGAGCAATGTTCAAGGGCCAAGCGGCGCTGCCCGACAAGTACGACGGGGAATCTATCTGGCAACAGGGGGCGGTGAAACTGAAGCAGTCAATCGTCAGAAAGTCTGCAGCAAGTCACCGTTTGTATCGCCCTGAGTACACGGCGGCATTCGACTCCGAAGGGCATTTTGAGTTTGTCGATCTCCCACCTGGCAGGTACGACCTCGCCGCGGAACTTTACAATGTCGAATCCGGCACCGACGGCTGGAAGCTGCTCGCCAGCGCGGAGCAAACCGTCACCGTCCCCGCGGGAATCGATGGCGACAAGCCAGCCGCGATTGATTTTGGTAAACTGAGGCTCCAGTTGGCTGACGAACAGTAGCGGAAGAAAAAGATATTTGATGGCTAAGCCGCGAGCGGCCTGCCGCTCGCGGCTTTGCATTCCCCCCACCATTTACGAGGACTCACCATGCAAGTCCCTTGCCGACATCTTACGTTTATCGCAGTGGCCCTGGCATTTACCCACTCCTCTGCCACGCTCTTCGCCCAGGGCGACTCAGGCTTCAAGTACCTCGAAGTGACGGTCGTCGACCCCGAGGGCAAACCGTTGGCTGATGTCGCGATCGATGTGAGCGTCGATAGTATGCAGTTCCCGATGCCGACTGACGATGAGGGCAAGATCTCGTTGAATGTGCCTAGCGGCGAGAACAGTCGGCTTCGTCTTAGCTTGAAGCACGAGGGGTACGTTGCCCTCTCGGGCTATTGGCGTGGCGGCGATAAAATTCCCGAGGAGTTGAAGGTCGAACTGGAAAAGGGTAAGCCGATTGGCGGAATCGTTCACGACGAAAACGGCGAGCCGATCGAAGGGGTAAAAATCGAGGCCACAGGGCCTTCTCGTGCCTCCGACGAAGTCGTGCTGCAACCGATGCTCGCGGGCGAGCTCGCCACCACCGATGCCGAAGGCCGTTGGCAATTCACCACCAAGACAGACGAACCGCAGCGCCTGATGCTCAAGCTGAGCCATCCCGACTACGTCAATCAAGGGAACTATCGCGACCTGGCAACGTGGGAAGAACTAAAGAGCCTGGACCATGTGTTGATACTTGAAAAAGGCATTGAACTCATCGGTCAAGTGACCAACCCCGACGGTGAGCCAATCTCGGACGCTATTGTGTTCATGGGCAAACATCGGTATGTCAACGATCGGGAGAAGAGAACCGCGCGCACCGACGAGCAAGGCCAGTTTAGCCTCACGAATGTCTCACCGGGCAGCACGATGGTCACGGTCGCCGCGCAGGGTTGGGCGCCGGAGATGCGCTCAGTGGCGGTGCGCCGCGAGATGGAGCCTGTTGATTTCCAGCTTGCCGAGGGCAACGCAATTAAACTCCTCGTGACCGACATCGACGACGAACCGGTCGAGGGTGCCCGTATTATGCTGGAACAGTGGCGACAAGCACAAACACTGCCCCAAGAGATTTACCAAGGTCACACCGATGCCGAAGGCGTTTGGGAATCGAACAGTTTGCCGGCAGAAGCGCTGCGCTTTTCTGTCTACAAACAAGGGTATATGCAAGCGGAAAACACTAATTTTTCTCCCGATGGCGAACAACACACGGTCGTCCTGCCTTGGCCGCTGGCTGTCTCCGGCAACGTTGTGGACGCGGAGTCGGGTTTACCATTGGAAAAATTTGACATCGTGCAAGGCATCGACTGGGGAAATGTTCACCAGCAAACCCACTGGGAACGCCACAACGTCCAACAAGGTACCAATGGCAAGTACCACACCGAGTTCACCTACCCGCGCGCCGGGCACCTCGTGCGCATCGAAGCAGAAGGCTACAAGCCAGGCATCTCACGAGTCATCAAGACCAACGAAGGCGAAGTGACCATCAACTTCCAACTGGAAGAAGGCACCGGGCCCAGTGGCACGGTAAAAAATCCCGACGGGAAACCCCTCGAGGGAGCAAAGCTTCACGTGGCAACCTCTGAAGACGGATTGTACTTTAACAACGGTGAAGAACAACAACGCCGAAAGCCTAGTGCCGTCACTGACGCGAAGGGAAAATACACCCTGCCGTTCATGGATGGTAACTACGCCGTCGTTGCGTTGCACGATACCGGTTGGGCTCAACTCGGTGGCGAGCAGATCGAGAAATCCGCTGACATACAGTTGCAAGCCTGGTCCGCCGTCGAAGGAACAGTACTCGCCGGCACGGAACTCCTCGCCGAGGAGCAAATTCGCCTTTACTTCAATCAGCCCTATGTCCAGAACGCACCACGGATCCACTGGAGTTACAACACACTGACCGACGCCGCAGGGAATTTCAAGTTCGACCGCATTGCCGGGGAAGAGGCCGTTGTCGCGCGCTCCGTACGCTTCGCAGATCGAGGGCAACAGGGTTGGCATTCGTCCTACTCCCACTCCGAGCAGGTGAAACTCAAACCGGGAGAAACCGCAAAAGTGCAAATCGGCGGCAAGGGGCGCGCGATCCGAGGTCAATTGAATGTGCCCAAGGGCAACGAGCAAAAAGTTGCCTGGAACATGGGCGTGGTGCAAATGAGCCAGCATACGGCCACACCGGCAAACCCCGGCGGTTTATTTCATGCGTTGGGCAGAGCAATTGCCGGGGGGAGCATCCGTTCGCGAACGCCCGCAAAACAAACCTTCCGCCGCAACTATGCCTCGGCCATCGACGAAGAGGGACGTTTCGCCATCACCGATGTCGAACCGGGCACCTATCGCATGAGTGTGCAACTACACACCGTGTCCGACGGCCGCGAGCAATATTGGCAGCCCATCGGTACGCTCACCGAGGTAGTCACCATCCCCGAGACAAAAGAACCTGGCGATGGAGAAAACGCCCAAGATCCGCACGACCTGGGCGAATTCACGTTGAAGATGACCGGAAATACGCAATAGGGGTTTAATAGGTAAAGACTCGTTCCAGCAGAGTAAATTTCCCATTACCATGCAAATCATGAGCGCAACCAGCCTACGTTTATGTATCGTGTCTGTGATCGCGGTCTGGATGACAATCGCGTCCAGCACGTTCGCGCAGGAGTTCAAATTCCTGGAAGTGACGGTCCACGATGAAAACGGCCAGCCAATGGCGGAGGTCACCGTCGACATCAACATGGACGGGCTGGAGTTTCCTATGCCAACCGACGCCGACGGCGTGATTTCGCTCAACGTGGCAACGAACAGCAGTCCAGTCGTACTCAAGGCGCATCATCCTGGCTACGAGTCGAAGCGTATCCGATGGGAATGGGGCAAAGACGTGCCAAAGTCGCACACGCTAGAGCTGCAACTGGGCAAACCCACCAGCGGTGTTGTACTCGATGCCGATGGCCAACCGGTCGCCGAGGCAGAACTGTACGCCGCGCCGCCGGACGAACCGCTCACGTTCGTCAACGGCAGAAATCCAACACCCGACAAACAGGTGCCGGTAGGGACAGACGAGCAAGGGCATTTCACGCTGCCGTTCCAGCCGCAGGGGACGACCATCGCTTGCCTCAGCGACGCGGGTTGGGCACAGTTTGTCGTGGCTGACGAATCGAAGGAAGAACCGCTCGAAGTGCAACTCACCCCTTGGGCCCGTCTCGAATTAGTGTCGAAGCTTGGTGGCGAGATTGTTCCAGGGGAAATAGTCGGCGCCCACTACGTCAAGGCTCTGGAGAAAGACCGCGGAAACACCGAGTGGTTGTACCGCGGAACCACCGATCAACACGGCCAGGAAGTTTTCAGTCGCGCCATTCCTGGCACCGCAATGGCCTACCGCGAAGTCGCGTTCCAGCCGGCGCCGGGCCAGCGCATGGTCGAGAACCGTTCGCATGGCGTTATCGTAACCCTGGTCTCAGGGCTGCCGGCGTCGGTTCAGTTTGGCGGCAAAGGGAATCTCGTCACGGGTAGATTCGTAGTGCCAGTCGATTACGATGGCGAAGTTGACTGGTCCACCGGCTACGTCGCACTGACCGAGAACAATCACGTTGATCTGCTCATGCGCACCATGATTTTCGAGTATGGCAAACTACTGAGCCAGGGAAGTGTGATGGACCCCCGCGAGCGCGTACCGCCGTCGCTGCGGCCCAATTACTTAGTACGCTATTTGGCCCCTTTGGACGACGACGGGGCCATTGCCCTCGCGGGCGTCCCGGCAGGCAACTACCAACTCTCGGCCAGTGTTACCGCGCAACAGGCGGGCCGCCGCGATGTCACCGACGTGCTGACTCTGTCCGACGTGCCCATCACCATCACTTACCAAGAAGGCAAGAAGCGGTTCAATCTCGGCGAGCCGATTCTAGACCACTCCGAAAGCATCAACCTCGGGGAGTAACAGCGTGTATCAATGAACACGCTGGCCGGGTACTGCACCCTCGTCGGGCGAAAGCACGTACACTTCACTGCCCCCGGGACCACTGGCAACGACCATGCCTTCGCTAAGGCCAAACTTCATCTTCCGTGGCGCGAGATTCGCCACACACACGACCAATCTCCCCACAAGTTTCTCAGGTTCGTAGGCCGCCTTGATTCCGGCAAAGACTTGGCGATACTCGCCGCCACCCAGGCTCAGTTGCAGCTTGAGCAGTTTGCGCGCCTCCTCTACATGTTCCGCCGAGACCACGCGTGCAACGCGCAAATCGACTTTCATGAAGTCGTCAAACGAACACTCCTCAGCCAGCGGTTCGCCCGCGAGGGCGTCGCCGGGATCGTTCCAGCGATCGTCGATGGTTGACTGTCCCGCGTTCTCCTCTTCGCGCGCAGCCGCGTCTTCTTTACTTTCTTCAATCATTCTCTCAACATCCTTTGGTTCGATGCGTTTTAGCATGTGCTTAAATTTGGCGACCGGCGTGCCCACCAAGGGCGTTTGCGCCTGGTCCCAAGAGGTGATCGGATCGTTCAACAGTGTGCCCGTCTGCTCAGCCAACTTGGGCACCACCGGTGCCAGGTAAATCGCCAACTGGCGAAACAGATTCAGCGCAACCGTGCAAACATCTTGCAGACGTTGGGCGTCCGCCGGGTCTTTGCGCAGTTCCCACGGTTTGTTCGATTCGACATAGGGATTGGCTCTGTCAGCAAGGGTCATGATCAGGCGCATGGCGCGGCTGTAGTCGCACGCCTCGTAGGCGTCAGCGATTTCCCCAGCCGCTGAAGCAGCTTCGTCGAACAGGCCTTCGTCGTCGGGGTAAGTTTCGGATAAGCCCGTTTGGGCGACGAACTTCGCACTGCGGCTGGCGAGGTTCACAAATTTGCCAACCAGGTCGGTGTTCACCTTCGCAACAAATTCGTCGAGCGAAAGATCAAAGTCATCCACGCGGCTCGATAGTTTCGAGGCGTAGTAATACCGCAGAAACGTCGGATCGAGGTGGTTCAAGTAGGCTCGTGCTTTGACAAACGTGCCCTTGCTCTTGGACATCTTCTCACCATTCACCGTCAAGAAACCGTGCACCTGCACGCGCGTGGGCAACGAGAACCCGGCGGTCTTGAGCATCCCTGGCCAAAACAGGGTATGAAAGTATGTGATGTCTTTGCCGATGAAATGGTGCACTTCGCACTCGTCCGATTTCCACCAATCGTCAAATTTCTCGCCCTGCTTGTCGCACCACTGCCGGGTGGACGCCATGTAGCCAATCGGCGCGTCGAACCAGACATACCAAAAATTGCCCGGCGCGTCGGGAATCTCGAACCCAAAGTACGGCGCGGGACGGCTGATGTCCCAGTCTCGCAGTGGGTCGCCCAGAAAGTGACCCTTTAGATAATTGGCTATCTCCGGCTGCAGATACTTTCCGCACTGGGTCCACTCTTCCAAGAAATCATGCAATTGCTCCAGCTCGATGAACAAATGCTTGGCTGTGCGTACTTCGGGAGTCGCGCCGCTGAGTGTGCTCTTCGAGTCGATCAGGTCGGCCGGGCTGTAGGTCGTGCCGCAGGACGAACAGTTATCGCCGGGTTGGTCAGGGGTCTTGCACTTGGGGCAAGTGCCGCGCACAAAGCGATCAGCGAGAAACGTCTCCTCCTCGGGATCGAACAACTGCTCGACATCCTTTTCTTTGACCAAACCCGCTTTGCGGATTGACTGCCAAATCTCTTCGCACAGCGCGCGGTTCTCTGGGTCGTGGGTACTGCCAAAGTTGTCGAGTGAGATGTCAAACTCGCGCAGGTCGGCTTCGTGGGCGGTCTGCACTTCAGCAAGCAGTTGTTCTTCGGAGCGACCTTCCTTGCGCGCGCGAATCATCGTCGCCGTGCCATGAGTGTCGTCGGCGCAAACATACACGCACCGATTCCCCCGCAGCCGTTGGTAACGCACCCAGATGTCGGTCTGGATTGCCTCGACCATGTAGCCGAGGTGAATGTCGGCATTCACGTACGGCAGCGCAGAAGTAACAAGGAGTCGACGTGGGATCATGGATGCGCAGTACCTAAAATGGGAGTTTCAACTTGCTAGCAGTAGTAGCAATTTCGCCTGGGGCCAGTCATTGTAGCGAGCGATCGCACCTCGCGGAAACCCACGATTGGCACAGCAACTGCGATACTCGTATGTGTTCCGGTCGTATGAGTCACTGCCTCGCACGCTAGCGTTGGTGAATTGCTGAATTCTTCACACTTTCGCTCAAGTTGGCTCGGTGTGGGGTTGTAAGAATTACGAATCTGGAACAAATTATCGCCATGTGAAGAAGGATCTTCGCAGCGAAAACCGGGGCCGGAGCGCCTCGAAAATTAACTTGTCGTTGACCATGGGGTTGACCAGTCGCACGACTGCGACAACCCCCGCGACGCTGGTATCCATGGAGGGAACCGATGGTCTTGTCGCTATCTGTGCGAATTCTTGCTGTTACGCTGGTGCTTTGCTCGCCGATCGTCTGCGCCGCGGAAACCGTGCTTCTCGATTTCAACTCACCCACTTGCGGCCCCTGCCAGCAAATGCGGCCGGTTGTGCAGCGGCTCGCCAACGACGGTTTCCGTGTTCAGGAAATCGACATCTCGCGCGATCCGCAAACTGCAACGCGACTGGGCGTTACACAAGTGCCTACGTTCCTTGTCATGGTCGATGGACAACCGCAGCAGCGCGTCGTGGGACCGACCACCTACGACCAACTGCGACAACTGATGCTGCGTGCCACTCCGGCACCCGCACCGCGACAGCCCGCGAGAACCTTAGGGCAATCGCCCCAGTCACCTACTACGTTTGCATCGCAACCGACAGGTGTCGCGCCAGTTGCCAACTACGACTCTTTGCCTGTGGCGGCACAAGATCTGGCTACGCCGCAAGCGGGACGTGTTGTGGCCCTGCAAGATCCCAATCCGCGACCAGCGCGACCTGCCGCAACTGCCAACCCTTTTGGGAACACTCCCAACAGACTGCCCGCAGCGCCGGCAGGTTCGCCGAATTCTCTAACGCGCAATCCACTTCACTCGCAACTGTTGGCTGCCACGGTGAAGCTTACGGTCGAGGATGCCGAGGGCAAGTCGGCTGGCACGGGAACGATCGTCGACGCTCGCAGTGGCGAAGCGCTCGTTCTCACTTGCGGGCACATCTTCCGCAGCTCGGGCGGCAAAGGGCCCATTACAATCACAACATTTCAAGCGAATGCTGACGGCTTGGTTCCCGCTGCGACCTACAGTGGGCATCTGATCGACTACGACCTGGAACGCGATCTCGCCCTGGTCAGCATGCGCCCCTCGTCACCCGTCGTGGCAGCTCCGATTGCTGGAACCAACATGCAACCGCTCACTCCGAACGTGCCCGTCACCTCAGTCGGTTGCAACCACGGGCAAAACCCAACGGCCATCGACTCGCAAGTGACGGCGCTCAACCGCTACATCGGCACGCCCAACGTCGAAGTGGCCGGCGCGCCGGTCGAAGGACGCAGCGGTGGCGGACTGTTCAATGCTCAGGGACAACTGGTCGGCGTTTGTTACGCTGCCGAACCGCAAGGGAACGAAGGCCTGTACGTCGCTCTGCCAGCAATTTACGCCAAGCTCGACAGCCTAAACCTTTCGATGATTTACCGCCAGGAATTAGCGCCCGCGCAAGTCGCACAGTCCAAAGTCGCCCAACCCCCGCTCCCCGACACCCGTCGCCCGACTCCCGCCCCCCAACCACTCGCCGTGCGCGGCCAAGAACCGGAACCCGCCGTGCGACCTCAAACCGCGACGCTCCCGCCGGTGGAACAAGCCGCGCTGGAAGAAATCCAGCGCCGCGGCACCAATTCCGAAGTGATCTGCATCATCCGCCCGCAAGACCCCACTGCCAAGAGCGAAGTGATCACTCTCAACAACGCCTCGCCGGCGTTCGTGCAAGCGCTCGCCAATCCGCAACGCGAAACGGCTACCGCCGCTGCGGGGCAACTGCTTCGTTAGCGGTCACGACCAAAAGAAGAGCCGCCGCACCGTTTGACGGCGCGGCGGCGTGTCATTCCTCTAAGCAGTTTGTCAATTGCCACTACGAATGGCTTTCGAAACGTTAAGACTGCGACTTCGCGGCGGCACTGTCCTCGGCCGAAGCCTGTTTGGCGAGTGCTTGAACGGCAGCTCGGTACTTGGCTCGAGCGAGATTCAGGCGACTGGTCAATTCGCACGAAGTCTTTTCCCCGCCAACGACGAACAATCGCTTGGCCCCAGATTCCTTGGCCAACGCTTTGGGTTCGCTGGGGCAATGGCAAGTCTTATCGCCGACGGCGTAAGAAACCTTCACGGCGTCCATTGCCTCTCGCAAGTTGCTAGCAATGTTGGTGGCCGTTTTGCTGCAATGCATTTTCTTACCAGCAATTGTCGTGGTTCCGCTTTTCTCGCACGTAGCGGGAGTCGAGAACTCTTCGAGCAACGACTCGGTCGACGTCACCATCGCCTGCATCGCTTGCTCTTTGCTAGCAAAAGAATGATGCACCGCAAACTGGACCGGTGAGTCGCTGTTCTCGGCCAAGGTCGCGGCGTGCTTGTTGCAACTGGTCGCCTCGCCATCGA
Organism: Bythopirellula sp.; assembly: GCA_965230685.1. Lineage (GTDB taxonomy): Bacteria > Planctomycetota > Planctomycetia > Pirellulales > Lacipirellulaceae > Bythopirellula. The sequence continues at coordinate 2,795,169 of CBDDLO010000002.1, read as the reverse complement.
CGACAAAGGCGAGTCGCGGCAGCCCTTTCATACCCGCTTCAACGGGGCAGCCCTGACACTTCGACTCACCACCGGCCGGGGCATCAATCGACTTGCTGACCGTCAGCAACGCGGCTTGGTACTTCGCGCGGGCCACGTTCAGCTTGTTGCTCGTTGGGCAACAGGTCTCTTGGTCATTGACGACATACGTAACCTTCTCACCCGACTCGGCGGCCAGCGATTTAGCCTTGTTGGGGCAGTGGCATTCTTCCTCGCCAACTTTGTAGCTCACTTGCACCAGCTTGGTCGCCTCTTCGACAGCGTCGGCCAACTTCGCGGCCGACTTTTCGCAATGAAGTTTCTGTCCGGCAATCGTCGTCGTGCCAGAAGACTTGCACGTGCTTGCTGTGGTAAAGTTTGCGAGCAAGTTTTCGGTGTTCGCAATCAAAGCCTCTTGCGCTTCGGCCTTGCTGCCATAGAGTTGCTGCACAACGTACTCAACAGGAGCATCGCTTTGTTTGGCCAAGGTTGCCGCATGTTTATCGCACTGGGTCGTTTCGCCATCGACGGCAAAGACGAGCGACGGGAGCTTCTGCATGGCCGCCTCCAGCGGACAACCACACGACGGGGAATCCGCCGTCGCAGGCACGCTGATGTAAGCCAGCGTAACGCATCCAATTAACAGAGGAATTGCTAACACACGCGAGAGGGCAGACATTCTTTTCTCCTTCACTTGTTGGAAAGGGGACAGAGAGGACTGAGGGGCGCGGCCCACAATCCGCAAGCAAGTCCTCATCTTACCCCTTGCGGCTCCGCTGCGAAAACCTAATTTCCCCGATTTTTTCGCAGGGCAGCGGTCGAGACTCCGCTAGATGCAAGCCACTGAGGCATGTACCGCAAGTGAGCCGACGTGACCTCAGGCTCGGTCAGCCGCGGGCGAGGACGCTACGGCTCGCTTGGGGTGTCATACAGGCTGCAGGGCGGCCTGCGGGGGGAGATTCTGCTTGCAGCTGTGTGAAGTTCCCCGAACCGATGTGCTCGTTGCCGCAAATTGCCCACTCTGTTGCACATCAAGTCGAATAATCGCCACAAACCTAACTGCAGAGCCAAAGACAGTCTCCTCCCGCACCTTGCGGCTTGAAATATCTGCTCAATCAATCGCATCAACCTACATTTCACAGTCGTAGCAGTTTGCACCACAACCTCAACAAGACGAAAAACTTGATGGCACTCACTACGCATGATCGAGAAGGTGCAGGTGCCAGTGAGCTACAGAAGTCATCTGCAGGCAAAGTTCTGTGGATCATCATTGCAGTTAGCCTCGGCATCCACGCTGGTTGCCTTGTCCTCGGCCATACAGTCCTTAGCCAATGGCGATGGGAACATCATCCCGTCCATGCAAGCGTCGAGATGGCTGGCGGGCTTATTGCGGTGCTGGTAGCAATGTTGCTGCTCTCGCTCGACCGCCAAGCCCTTGGGACCAGTTTTAACACCTGGATTGCAGGTGGACTGGTCGGCATGGGAATGCTCGATGGAATGCATGCACTTGTCCACGTAGGTCAACCGTTTGTCTGGCTGCACAGCTTGGCTACCTTCTCAGGGGGCCTCCTATTCTCAATGGTGTGGTTGCCGTCGAAGTGGGCACAACGCGTATCGCATTGGTGGTCATGGGCCATCTTCGCATTTGCCCTGGCGGTTACCGCGCTGAGCCTCATCGCACCTGACCTCACCCCTGCGATGCTGGTTCCAGGCACAGACGGAACGCCCCTGTTTAGCAATTGGGCAGTTGCCTTGAATGTTGGCGGGGGGGCCTTACTTTTGGTAGCCGCCGTGCAGCTCATACTCACGTACCTTAAGACCCACAACACAGATGATCTGCTATTCTGCCTACACTGCTTGCTCTTCGGCGCGGCAGCGATCATGTTTCAGCAATCTCAACTTTGGGACGTCACCTGGTGGGGATGGCACCTCCTGCGGCTGATGGCTTACTCCGTCGCACTATGGTTTGTCGTGCTGACGATCCGTCGCGAACAAGAAATGAGGATTGCTGTGAGCGTCAGTCTCCAGCATGCCAACGAGACTCTGGAGAGTCGTGTCGCCGAGAGAACACAGGAACTTACCTCATTGGCCAACAACCTGCGCCGAACTAATGGTGCATTGGAAAGAAGCAATCAAGAACTAGAACAATTTGCCTACGTTGCATCGCACGACCTCAAAGAACCACTGCGAAAGATCTCCAGTTACGGCCAATTGTTGCGCGAGGAATGCGGCTCACAAATAAATGATGAGGGCAAACAGTTCCTCGACATTATTGGGAAATCCGCTGATCGGCTCCGACGGCTGATTACCGACCTGCTGGCGTTCTCACGAATAAATACCCAGGATGCAACATTGGTTGCAACTGACGCCGGCGCTTGTTTAAAAGCGGCCATCGAGGGTCTTGAACTAGCCGTTCGGGAGAACGATGCAAGGATAACCCACGACACTATGCCGTGGGTTATGGCAGACGAAAGCCACCTTACCTCGCTCTTGCAGAATCTCATTGGTAATGGGCTCAAGTATCGCGGCGAGGAGTCGCCAGAAATTCACGTCGGTGTTCGCGAAGTAGGGAATCAGTATGAATTCTCGATCCAGGACAATGGCATTGGCATTGAGCCGCAGTATTTTGAAAAGGTTTTCGAGATTTTCAAACGTCTCCACGGCAAGAGTCAGTACAGCGGCACCGGAATTGGGCTGGCTCTTTGCAAACGCATCATCAACAGATTTGGTGGTGATATATGGCTGAAATCTGCGCCCAGTTTAGGTAGTACGTTTTACTTTACCCTTGATGGAGCCGACACTTCGACCATCGAGACACCTAGTACAACTCTTATCAGTAGCGAATCTATTCTTGCCTGAACTCGCCGAACCCAAGAATGCTCGCTGAGTATTTCTGACGATCGCTCGACAGACTCGACTAGAGGCAAGCTTGTGCGAAACATGCGAAGTATCGTGCCCCAACAATTGCCACAGTCGCTACAAACCGGTTTCGCTGCTTCCGCGGTGTTGTTCAAACCAGCGCAGGTGTACAGTTGGTCCGCTCATCGCCACTGGTAACGTAGGCTTTCAAACCCGAAAACGCTGCCGCATGCGTAACGGCGAAGCTAACGGCGAAGCTAACGACGAGGCTCTCGAGTGACGACTCTGATCATCTTTTTGGCGATCACCAACATGGCCATTGGCTACGCGCTGGCGGTCTATCTGGACCACGGGCAGACGCCGGTGCAGATCACGCTGGGCCGCTCGCGACGGCCGTCAACGGAACAGTCGCCAGCAGAACCACCTGCTGTTGAATCAGAAACGGAGAAGCCCGAAACTGGTGAAGCACAAGCCGAACTCACCCAACCGGGGCCCGTCGAAGAACCCGCTGAGCCGGAACTCCCCCAGCCGGAACTCCCCCAGCCGGAACTTAAGGAACAACCCGAGACCGACGCGGATGTCTCGGAAGTGGCGGTGCCCGAACCAGAACCGGTACCGGAAGCTGAACCCGAGGAGCCACCCGTCGCGCAGGTCCCGCAGCTTGATGTATCAGACCTGATGCGTAGCGATCCCGTGACCGAATCAGAAGAGACCGAAGCGGAAGAGGATATTCCTGAAGAGTTGAACGCTCCAGACTCCGAAGACGCGAAGCCGGAAGCTGAAGCACCCATCGAAGTCCTCGACGCAATCCCTGCCGCAGCTCCTGAAGCTGCTGTCGAGGCTGAGAGCTCTGAACCCATCGAGGTAGCGAGCGAACTGGAAACACTACCTCAAGCCGACGAACTTGAGACACTTTCTGAAGTACTCCAAAACGCGGCAGCCGAAGCAAGTGAAGCTGAGGAAGCAGAAGACGAACTCGACCAACCTGCAAAAACGACGGAAACGGAGGAGACCGAGCAGCAGAGCGACGAGGACAGCACCGAAAGCTACGCCATCGTAGAGCCCCCGCTCGTGCCGGAACCGGATCCCGTCGCCGAGCCTGAACCTATTGCGAAAGAGCCGGCAGCCGTCTCGGAATTCCCCATTAGTGGGCTCGAATCTTTTCAACAACAGCTCAAAACACAAGCGGCCTTGCTAGACAATGCCGAGGAGGAAACGAGCCCCGTCGAAGCTCCACGAGCGAAATTCGAGCCCGCCCCGCCAGAGTCAGTCGCCGAAGACGTGCTGGACGGCATCGAGGCATTCCAAGCGCAGTTGCAGCAGCAACAGCCCGTCGCCGAGGGAAAAAGTAACAGCGCTGCGGAACCTGCCGACGATATTCCTACTCCGGAAGTTCTCGCCGGAATCGAAGCCTTCCGCGCGCAACTGGATCAAATGAAGGGCGCCGCCCGGGCACCCGTGGCCAACGCCGGGCCTGCCGTGGAGTCGGCAACGGCGGACTAAGGCTCGAGTTCAAATATCGTCTCGACCTCGACCGCCATGCCCGCGGGGAGTGAGGCGGCTCCCACCGCGCTACGGGCCGCGATGCCGGCATCCTCCCCGAACACATCACGCATCAATTCGCTAAAGCCGTTGATCACCGCCGGCTGATCGGTGAATTCTGCCGTGGATTGCACCAAACCAAAGGTCTTCACGAGTCGCTTGATGCGGTCTAAACTCCCGCAATGCGCTTTCAAAGTGGCTAGCGTTGCCAGGCCCGTTTGTCGCGCGGCTCGAAAGCCCGCATCGATATCTAGGCCATCACCTACACGACCGCAGATTAGCGTCTTATCGGATTGCAACGGGCCGTGTCCTGACAAGTAGGCCAGATTGTCGACGATTACAATCGGTCGATAGAGTCCCATCGCCTTCGGCGCCGGCGGTAGTTCAAGGTTCAAAGCGGTGAATCGGGCTTCGTGGCTCATGTTTTCGTTTTGTTCTATCTAGTTGAGTGGTTTCAGGGGGGAATAGTGGAGACTTCTGTGAACTCACCTTCACTTTTCGTACACCTGCTCAGGATCAAACACACGCTCACCAACCATTCGCAGCTCGCCGTCGACGCATTGGCGGAAAAAGCAGCTCACGTAGCCCTTGTGGCACGCAGCCCCTCCCAGCTGCTCGACTTTGAGCAAAATGGTGTCAGCATCGCAGTCGAGGTAAATCTCTCGCACGCGCTGCACATTGCCGCTTTCTTCGCCTTTTCTCCAAAGGCGATTGCGGCTGCGGCTGAAGTACACCGCCTCGCCGGTTGTGACTGTTTCTTCCCAAGCAGCACGGTTCATGTAGGCCAACATCAGCACTTCGCCACTGGCGAGGTCTTGAGCGATCGCAGGCAGCAGTGTCTCGTCAGTGACGAACGCGGGGCAGTTTGTTTCGCTGGAATCCGACATGTCTTCACCAGCATAACGCCACGACACGGGGCTGACCACCAACCCCCTGGTCCAAGCGGCACGATCGCTACGGTCGTGGTGATCGCTCAAGCTGGAAATGTCGATCCTCGGGTGTCGCGAGAGCCCTATAAGCACCGATTACTGTTAGCAGGCGGAGGGATACTCTGCCTTCTGAAAAAGACAGGATACGAATTGGGATCACTAACCATTGCCGGATGCTTCGGCAACAGCGTTGGTGGTCCAACATGAAGCTAGGAGGCCACATGTCGAACCCGTCACTAACCGTCATTCTGCCGATGCACAACTGCGAACGAAAGCTTCGGTCGTCGGTCCTGGATATTTTGGATTTGGCCCCGGTTGTTCCCTACACGCTTCAGGTCGTGGTTGTCGATGATGGTTCGGTCGACGACACCTACGAAACGGCATGCGAACTCGCGCGACTGTTTCCGCAGCTTACTGTGTTCCGTCAGCCCCTTCGCCGTGGACTGAGTGCCGCTCTGGATTTGGTACGCAACCGGTTGGCAGTCGAAACCGTGCTGGCACACGACGGTACCTCGTCAATCGACGCGGCACAGTTGAAGACGCTACTCCAGAGCGACCGTATTCAGGATTGGCCTTCTGCGCCGCCACTCTCCTCCGGGGCTGCGGGGTCTCAGTCATCGGGTTCCCGACGGTTTTCCTCGGTGCATTCTTCTCACGATCGCTTAGATCAGAGCCCTCGAGCCGTGGGAAGCTTTTGCTGGGTGCAACTCGAGAAACCGCTAGTGCCTCGACGTCGCCGTTCAATCACTCCCGCTGCCACTGAATTTGCAGCTGCTGCTCGCAGCTGAAAGCGCAGTTGGCTGGGTGTCTCGTTGATTTTCTCTGCCACGGGCTGCGCTCTTGCGCGCCCTTTCCCACGGCAAACCCGCTGGTAAACTACTTTCACCCTTCAAGTAGTTTCCGCATTCTCGTGTTTCTCGCAGCACGAACCCTTGCCACGGGAACTGGCTCTGTTTATTATTCGGCTGTGCTGGGGAAATTGAGGCTCCTCGGGGCGAGAAACCAATGGAACATTTTTTAGCGCTTACCGGGGCAATAAACCTTTCTTGGCTGGTGGGTTTGGTAAGCAGCTAGCACATCGCAGCAAACTAGGCACTGACCGCCGCTTGCTGTGTCCTTTTTTCTTTTCGTTTACCAGCAAATACGAAGAACTGTACGGAACCGGTTCTGCGGCCCTACAAACACCCGTTTGTCTGGCCGGCGCGAGCGTATTCACATTACTTGTTGACTGCTAGGCAGAGAAGAACTTGCCTTGAGTCAGGAGGCGCTTTCAAATGAGTACCGTCGAATATAACTTCGAGGTGAACGGAATCCACGTATCCAGTCAAAATACGCCGGAACAAAAACCCGCGAAGACGTACCACCGACTGTCGGAAGTCCGCCAGCAGCAAGGCACGTCACTACGCTCGGTAGCGCGTAAGCTGAACTTGCCCATCCAGGAGGTTCGCTTGCAGGAAGAAGCAGGCTCCGACCTGCGGGTCTCTGACTTGCTCAAGTGGCAGGAAATCCTCGAAGTGCCGCTGGCTGATCTGTTGGTCGATTCACAAGGACCCCTGTCAGAACCTGTGGGCAAGCGAGCCAGCATGCTGCGAATCATGAAGACGGCAAAAGCCATTTTGGAGTCGTCCCAGCACAAATCGGTGTGCCGGTTGGCCAACATGCTGGTCGAGCAACTGGTGCAGGTCATGCCCGAACTGGCGGAGGTCTCGGCGTGGCATACCGTTGGCCAGCGTCGCACCCAGGACGAAGTCGGTCGCATCGTCGAACGCTCGGTGCCGGATAACTTCTTTAACGACACCCCGCACTGAGATTGTGCCTTGACGCTCAATCCATCGAAACTCAAAAAGTGGTCGTCACCCAGTCGGCTCGACGAAGTGATTGGCTAGGTCCGACGAATCGGTTCGGCGAGGATACCGGCTGATTGCTAACGAGATCAGTGCAATAGAAATGATCAGCAGCCCAAGGACACTTGGCTTCATTAGCAACCACCAGGTCAACCCGCATACCAAAGCCAACGCATGCGGTGCTTGGCCTAGCTTCAGGTACCAGTGAGGTTCTCGCTGCAATCGCAGGAGAAGCGCTCCGCCAGCACTCAGCAGTGCCAGGGCCGCCAACGGACGCCAGAGGTTCGACTGCTTTCCAACGGTCGTAGCAAGAGTGAGTGGCCCCTTCGCGGTCGCCACAAGAGAATGGTCCTCGTTACGAGAGGTCGGCTCGACATCGACCGCCAAGGTCGGTGGATAGGACAAGGGGAAATGCAACGCGTCCAGCGTCGCGCTTTCTGATGAAGACAATTTTGCCAGCGCTGCTCGGGCGAGGCTCGCCTCTTCGAGTCCTTGTTGGTCGTCTGTATTGAAACCCAAGCGGTGACTTTCTGATTCCGCTGCTCCGCAGAGTGCCAACCAAGAGTTTGCCCAGGCTTGAGCTTCTTCGCGTGGCAACTCCAGCGCTTGTGATAGCGAATCTTCCAACACGAGTAGCGATTGCCGATAGCGGTTTCTAACCAATCGAGTTCGATCTTGGCGAGTTCCTACGACTGGATCGCCTAGCTGCAGGCTCTCTGTCGTCACTACATGCCACCATGTTTCGTGATGTGGGAGTGCTTGTGCACCGAAAATGACATCGGGAGGAACCAAGTTCACCCGTCCGCCGCTGATATCCACTTGCGATTGGTAACAGACCACGATCCGCACCGGCATGTAGGGGGGACCGGTAGTGACTTTCCAACTTCCCCCCTCAAGCATATCGCGGCGCGCTGAACGATCGCCGACAATGAGTTGGACCAGGTTCGACCCAGGAGGCAACTTCACGTCACAGGATGTCGCACGTCCCGGCTGGAGCAAAATCTCTGCGGTGGCGGAAATTTGCCCTGCGGCATTGATCACGGCAGTGACATGAGTGGAGCGAATGCGCGCAGTCCGCAGCGTCCCGCCATAAATGCGCTCCGCAGCCTGGAAATTGTCTTGGTTCACACGAAACGATAGGTGGTTCGATCGAGGGGTCGCATCGATGTCCAACTGCGCTGGCAGGCTCTGTCGCCTCAGTCCCTGAGTTTGCCATTGAAGGGGTTGCTGGTGAATCCTGGTGGGCAGCGACACATACCGATCCTGGCTGCTGGCGCCGCTCCAGCGTAGCGAGGGTACGACCAACCGCTGGTCTGCGGGAAGACTCATCCTGCCCGTGAGGCTGAGGGTCAATTGCTGGCCCGCCGAAAGTGGCTTAGCAAGTGCTACGGTGATTTCTTTTCCGCTGGATGTCTCGCGCACTTCGTCGATCGTTCCTACTTCAGTTGGATCCAAACGATAGGGCAGCCGAAAGCTCTCAGGAGCGACAAGCCGCAGCCGACTGAGTACGCCGCGTTGCATCACGATATGGCTGCTGTGTCGGGCCTCCCAACCCGCAAGTGCAAGTTGTACCGTCGTAACAGAATCTGCCTCAAACTCCTGGATATTGCGTTCCAATCGAATTTTCGAAATGGGACCGAGTTGCGAGACGCGCCACGAGTAGCGTCCGACCAATATTTCCTCGGGGCTGATTGAAGAATCTTGTTTCAATCGTTTTTGGGGTACAAGATGCGGTTCCATCCAGTGCACTTGCATGTGTTCGCTGCGGTACAAATCCAACTGAACTTCACTGCGCTCAGCTGCAAGCAATCGAACTACCGGCACATCTATCATGCTTTGCGAGGCCACATGACGGTGACCTTCCAACTTGAGCGTGTGCGCCTGTTCTAGCGGGCGATTCAGGAACAGGACCACTTCAGTTTCGCTGGCGTGGCTCCAGCGCAGAGGCACTTCGTTCCCGGTGGATTGGTCGATGACTCTGACCGCATCGATCTGAAAGGACGCAGGCACACGCAAGCGGTGAGCATGCCAGGGGCCAGTCACTTCGCTCAGGGTGGCGTCAAACACCACTTCCACGAGACTTGGAGAACACTTCACTTGCAGTCGTTGATGCGCGCGAAACGCCAGCGGATCGGGCCAAACTCGCAGCGACCAGTCAGGCTCTTCCGTTCCCAAAGCGTAGGCAAACAGGGGTTGTTTCTCGGCAACTCTCCAGGCGTCTGTGAACTCAACAGGCTGGAGCGTTCGCATGAGATCAGACGTTTGTTCATCGTAGGAAAGGCCCGACGCTACCGAAACCGCAAAGAGTTGTTTGGCCGGTGTGCTGCCTAGTACATTTATCCGCGGAAACGGAATGCGGCCCACAGAAACCTCACGCTGCAATTCAAATCGCAAGGGGACAACAAAATCCGAGGAAATCCCGGGACGCATTTTCAAACGCAACCGAGTCGGTTGCTCGGACAGAGCAGGCAGCACTTGCTCAACGAGCGATTCTTCGCCGAGCGGTTCGAGTTGGAGTTGAGGCGAAACTTCCAATTCAAGCACATTGGTACTGGACTGAAAATCCGTCACCGCCAGTTGCACATCCACCCAAGCTGCAGCTGGCTCTACATGCAACCAGGAGCGTTGCTCCAAGCGTTGCCAAGTGGTTGCATCATCGCGGGACGGCTGCAAGGTCCAGTGCAGTGCAAGAGTTTTGCTTCCAACCAGTAAACCGCGCCATCGCGCGAGAGAGGGGGTGCGCAAGTCCTCGACGGCTTGAGGCACTCGCAGATTTTTTGCTCGAGGTGGCACAGCCAAATGCAATCTTGCCCCGGGCAGCGGAGGCACTCGCATTTGCACAGTGGCCTCACGGCCTTGCAAACTCAAGTGGGGATGCCCGACGATCTCCAGTCGATGCACTCCCGCTTCTGGCAATTCTACGGTGCAATGTTTGCCTTCTGGATGCCACTGAATCTCGGCGGGCAAGCCGTCGAGGCGATGTGCCGCTGCCAGCCAATTCGCGTCCGCGCGATGCAGCGGGAGCGCTACCAAACAATTCGGCTGAAAACTCTCAATCTTCCAGCTGAGCGTCCAGGGTTCCGCCAGCTGCATTCGTGAATTCTTAGAGTCCATAACTACTGACGCTTCCGCGGAGTAATCCCTGGAGAGTCCACCTTGATAGTCCGCCGCCAGGATCACGAACGCAGCACCATCGCGCGGTGCGGGACGCGCTTGCCGCTGAAGGGTTTCCAGAAATTGCGTTGGCAGAAAGACCTCGTTGCCCTGGCGCTCTCCTTGTGAATCGACAGGGATGAAGACGCGCGGCAACGACCTCTTCGCCTCGATATCACCCTGCACCTTGGAGGTCTGAGCTAACACAGCACTGCCAAGCCATACACTCAACAGCACTGCGGTCAGGCCGACAGATCTCTTCACGCTGTAAGGCAAATTCCGGCTCCCAAACTCTGCCTGTCGGTGCTTGGATACTAGGCGAATCATTGCCGCAGTAAGCAAACCGAGAAAGACCGCCTGCGGAACGGCCACCCAAACTGGCGACACTGCCAGGCATGCGGCTGCCACCAAGATCGCCGCTAGCAACATGGTATTCGGGAAGCCAGCAAGCCATCCAACTCCGATCACGATTGTCAGCAAGAGAACCGCGTGCCAGAGCCCTCGCTCTGCGAACGCACGCCGCACCACCATCTGCGGTTTCTCAGAAAAAAACTCCACGGTTCGCGCTCGTCTGCCAACATCGACCAACTTGGTCTGTAGGGCACTGTTCCAAGGTGACTGAACTCTTGTCGGGGCTTCTCTCCATTCCAAGATTTCCACAAATTCTCGATGGGCCGGGCCTTCGTGCTTCTCGATTCGTTCAGCCAGTTGATCGGAATGGACGACATAAACTCCAACCGTATCGGTCGGCCTAAGGTGGTCGTACCAATGCGCTACCCGCTCGGCAGTCGTGAGGATCACCGCATCGGAATGAACGATCAATGCAAGCTGGTAACTGGATAGGGGCGGAGGCTGTAAGTCGTCGCGATCGATAGAGCTTCGAGTCTCGTACCATTGGCTCAACGGTGCGCCTGGATCAATTCCCCTGGCAATCAATGCGGGGCGGTCCACGAGTAGTCGCAATCCTACTGAGAGGACTTGCAAACTTTCATCAAGCGTGTTTGCCAAGCTCGCCTCCGAACTCACGGAGAACCTTTGTGCCAACTCCTTGCCCAGTGCCTCTGCTGCTTGTTTGGTAACCTGCACCACTAGCGGTTCGGCCCACAGTTGTCTCCATTGAGAGCCCTCCCAGGGCATAAAAACTGTTTCCTCGCCCGTTCGCGCGAGGGGCCCGAAAAGCCGTTTCCATCCTTGGCCATGCCGCGCGCTGTGAGGGTCGTCGATCGCGTACTGCTCGGGTGCCCACAAGGTCCATCGACTACGAAGAATAGGAAATGAACATTCGGGCACGGGTGCCGCAATCGTGGCCGTCCCTCCCAACTCTGGCGTCTTCGTGGCAAACTTTAAAGCAAGGAATGGCCACCTCTTCGCCTGAGGAAGTCGAATTCGGTAGCCGCCTTCCGAGAGCACAATCTGGCTTCGCGGAATGAGCTGGCCGTCTAACCAAGCTTCTTGCAACCCAGCGCCCCGAGGTAAGGCAACAATTGCCTGATTTGCGCCCAAGTTTTCTAGCGAGTAGCTTGACGTTTGGATAGCATCGCCATTGGCGGCCTGAAGGGTTTGGTGTTCCGCCAACCAAGCGACCAACGACGGCGTGGTGTCCGCTTGATCGTGACGGCGTAGGACAAGTCCCCCAACAAGTTTGCCTCGACGGTATTCTTCCGCTCCAAGCCGGTAAACGCCCAACGTGGGTAACTGCGAATCCGTCGACGACTGCTCTGAGGGTGCCATCGGTGTCCAACCTTGGTCGAGTATTTTCACGCCCGTGAGTGGACCACGAAGCACGAGCCGACCTTTCCATTGTGTCACCTGGGGGAGTCGAACCAAGTTGCATCGCTGCTCGAGTTGGACGTCCTGGGCGTAACTTGCTTTAAGTCGAAACTCTTTTCCCACTCCTCGTGGGATTCGCAGTAAGTAGCTCGACGGTTGCTCCCGTAGCTGCTCGCTCGAGTCACTTTCCATTCTCTCCAGTTGCAAGGGGAGATCTTGTCCGTCGATATTCCAACGCATATCTTCTGGCAGCGGCTCGTCGAATTGCAGCGCGACTTCGGCGGCGGATTCTGTGTGTAGCCGGCAATCGACCTGGTAATGCTGCAGCAGCGCGTCAGGTAGTACCTCGACTGCTATCTGCACCGTAGCGTCGTACGCACTCGTCTGATCGCGCAAGGCCACTAGCTCGTCATCCCGCAACGCTAAGGCATCAAGTAGCGTAGCATTGCCTGAGGTCGCCGCGAAGCTTGCAAACTCCGGCGGTAGCTCTCTCAACATCGCAGGCTCAACACCTGGACCAACCGCGACATCGACCGCCCGTTGTTGCGGAGCGAGTAGTTGCAAAACGTCTGCTTTGATATTGCCAGGAGCAAAGCGGACCAATTTGAGTTGCCCTACTGTCGCAGGCAACAGTCCCATCTGGAATTTTGGAATGAGCTTTGATTCCTGCGCGATTCTGCGCGCCTGAATTACAACTTCCAGAGATCTGTTCTTCGTGAGCGGTTGATTGAGTTGCAGAAACAGATTGTTGTCCTCACCATCTCGATCCACATGCCATTCGTTGAGCCATGACACAGGTGAAGTAGTGACCGAATCGATCATCCACCCCGGCGCAACCGCACCCTGCAGTTGGTAAACGTCGCCGCCATCATTGTCTAATATCGCAGCAATGCTTGCGGTAGCGTCTTCCTCGTCAAGTGAAATGGTGGTCAACATTCGCGCCGAAACGCGAGACGCTGGTCGAGATACTTGGATGGTGAGATCCGCCTCTGCAGACCACTCGCGAATCCGATAGACTTCGCCTTCACCCAAGTTCTCATCGATACCAACGATGTGTTGCAGAGAAGCCTTTCGAGGAGTGAGCACGCGAAGTTCTAACTCTGGAGAGACGAGCAACCTGCTACTGCCTTCGGTCCAGGCGACCTGATCAAGTCGAAGCTTGGGTAGTTGCCAAAGGACTCGGGGCCGGAGTTTGGCCAGGGCATGAATTTCTACGGTCTGTGGCTGACGCGATTCAGGCCTTGCGATCCTTAACCACCGCCCAGCTCGCTCGTTGCTGATCTGCCAAGCGACCGGCTGTTGATCTATTTCGACTTTCACCGCCGCCAAAGCAGCGGGAATCTCCACCTTGAGCTCGGTCAATTGCGACTCTCGAGCATCCAGCCGAATTTGAGTCACGACGTTCAGACCCGTAGGTTCGAGTTGATAAACCGTCGTTTGACTCGCCAGTGGCAAGCGTTGTGCTACAAGAGTCTCGAGGGGCGAGTGGATCCGAAGCCGATGCTTGGTGCGCGCCGCCAACTGAAAGATCCAAGTGAATGCTCCATCGGCTCGGGGCTGCTTTTCTAGCAACAGTGCATGCGTCAGCTCAGCCGAATGCTGCTCAGGCAAAGTTAATTGAAAGGTTTGCGGGACAGCGCTAGGCAGCTGTAGATCAAACTGCTGGGCTGTGCCGTCTGCTTGCGTTGGTGCGAGTCGCCAATGGCATTGCAAAACGTCTGACGCCTGCACCAACGTAGCAAGTTCCTTTTCTACGGGGCTTGCGTTTCGGTCGTTGGACTTACTTGACGAGCCCCAGAGGCCAAATGCAACCTGTCGCTGCGGAGTGTTCTGCCATTCCGCCGATTCGACTGCCAAGTTCAATGGTGCGAGTCTCAGCAGTCGAGGCTCATCGTCGGGCAGTTCAACACTCCACTGGGCTGTCCCCCGCAGCGTGTTGTCGGGCATGAGTTTGGCTTGAAACACTGCGCTACGGATGCGTGGAGTTCGTGCGTGATGATTCGACTCAGCCGATTGCTTGATAAGTCGATCAAACTCGCCTCGTGCAATGGGCAAAAGTCGATCGGGTCCCACGGGCCAATTCTCTGGGGAGTCGGCCGGGACAAACAACCGGCGATAGGTAGCGATCGCTGCAGTTTGCTCGGTGGGACTAAGCTCCTCCGCACTCAAAGGGCCACTAAGGAGAACACTGAGAGAGATACTGAGGCCGGCTATCCACGAGAAGACTAGGGCAAGTTGCAGTTGCCCGTATCTTGGCCGCTCGGAGAGTGCTGAGTAGCTCATGAGGTCGGTTCGCCGGTTGGCATACTAGTCGTGGTCTCGGGTTTCGAAAGCGCAGCGCTCTCCGGCACTTGCCATGGTCGTTGGAGTTGAACAGTTTGATCGCGCTGTTCGTCAGTGGCCTGTCGCGAGCTTGGTGCCGACAGAAATACACGTCTAAGGATGCTCGTGGTTAGGGTCATTGCACCACCGACGAGAATGACTTGAATGGCGAGAATTGTTATCTCGGGATAACTAAAAACTCCCGCCAATAGGGCAATCGAGAAACCAAGCCACACGGCCCCGTTGCTCAGTAGCGTTGTCGAGAGCCAGCACAACCCAATTCCAAACGTCAAAAGCGAACCCAGCAACAAGATCCAGGCGCGCCTCAGCACGAAGACTTCAATATCCTCGGGCATTTCAAAGGCTCGGTAAACATAACTGACCGCCAACGGAGAGGGAGTAGTTGCTGAGGTGGCACCCGTGATTTGCTCCAGATGTGCCTGCGAGAGGGTCGGCTGTCGGCCCCAGCGGTAGTTTTTCCACCCAAGCCAATAATCGGGAATGAGTCCCTGTGGCGAGCCAGACATCACCCAGCCGCGCGGCAATACGAGTTGCCAGTAAACAGGAACACTCGTCTCACGGCAAACAAGTTTAGGTAGCTGGCTTCGCAAAGTTCCAAACGAAGGTAGCAATGAGGTATTGTGATAGCGCAGTTCTAGGGTGTGACTCTCGTGAGGTTGATCACCTGGAAGCAACACAGCCAGACGACTATCGGATAATAGCTCGTGACGCCACGCGGCACCATCAAGCAGGACCTCGATGTTCGAGGAATCGAATTCCTGGGAAAATTGCACTAGCACTTGATCGTAGGCCGTTCGGAATCGAAAAACTACACGTTCCTGCCGTTGAGAACTCGTGATCCACGACTGAATCCAACCTCGTTCTAGAGTGGCAAGTTGCAGTCGTTCGCTCGAGTCAAGTTGCGTGTAGAGCGATACCAATGAAATGTTCGTGTCGGTATGCAACGTCAGCTTCGACGGGACACGCTCTGATTCCAGCGCATCGGATTCCACTTGCCAGGCGTCTGTTCCCGATCTCTGGTTCAGGGTCGCCACCACCGGTGACGTCGCTTCGACCGTCAACTTATGGTTCGAAACCGATTGTGCCGGCGCGACCAAGGGGAGTTCCAACTGCGTCGTCTCCTCCATATTGAAACCAGGTACCGGGAGCTCGTAGTTGAGCTCCAGAGCAATGGCACCGAGCATTGGCCGCGGCAGAGTGACTGTCGCGCTAACCAGATTCACGCTCGTGTTGCTAGACAGATTAGCCGAGGAACTCGGTTTTCCAGAAGCGTCTGAGAATGGAGGAACCAGTTTCGCAAGGTCTTGCTGTGCTGCATCGAGTCCCACGCGGTCCCAGGCAAGGACCAACGGTTCGCCCTCCAACGAGCAGCGTAACGAGGCATTCTCTCTCAATGTTTCCGGCACGAGTACCGATACTTGGTCGACGGGGCGAAACTTGGCCTGGTAGTCAATTTGCTGACGGACGCGGACTCCCTGGACATCGACCTCGACCTGAGTCTGCTGTTCAGCAAGAAGCAAGGGAGGACGCTCTTTCACCTCGGCCACAAAACTTGGACGCGCGAGAAACGTGCGCATTAGGAGTCGATCCTCTGCCCGGGTAACACCTCGCGTGGTTTCGGCTTCAGGAAGCGCGGACTCCTCAGCAAGCAAGCTAAGGCCTTTCATCTCATTGAATTTGGGGACCACTTGCAATGCCTCGTTAGAGCGAACAACGAATTCGCCCTCTTCCACGATTGCCCCTAAAGGTTCGGGTAGCAGTACGCTGATTTGGCCAAGCTTGCTTGATTTGCGGAGTCGCAAGTTTACGCGTAATTGTTGGGTGTCTGAATCAACCAGAGGCATCACCAAACGACCATCGCGTGTTTCAATCACTCCATCGAGGTCAATCACTCCTCCTGATTCGATAGGGGCTTCAGTCAATTCCCAACCTCCAAGATCAATGCGGAGCGAAAAGATTTGCGCACCCGTCATCTCATACAGGTATTGCACATCGAGTTCTGCTTCCTCGGCGCTTAGCCGCATTTCGTAGTCAGGCCGCACACTCACGCGGCGTTCCCGTGGCGAGGCATGTACCGTTAAACTCCAAGGGAAGCTCGTAAATCGAAATGCACCAAGCACCGATTGACCGCGTACCGCCGCCGTGAGAGCCTTCGATGGCGTTTGCTCGATATCTCCCTGCTTATCGAAGTAGGCCTGCAACTGCTCATCGACTTCTAAGCGAAGCGTTCCTGAGTGCCGAAATGCATTCAGGACCTCAAAACCTTCAACAGATAGCTCCCTCGATTTTGCGCCAGGGTCGAGCGCCTGCTGGGCAGCGAGTTTCACTTCCCAAGGTCGATTGCTGGGAGTACTACGACGGATCGTCACCGTTTGATAGCGATTGGAAGACTCTGCCGAGGTAAGGTTAGCAATTTCATAGTTCCTGGTCGCATGGATCGGATGGAGCTTGGCGCCTACAGGCAAGCGCACTTGGATTTGCTGTACCTGGTTGGCCAAGCTCACTATCGTCAACTTGGCTTCGTACGCCAAACGACGGCTATTGACGTTCACCGTAGTGGCGCTTTCGACTTCGATTAGCGAGGGCTGGGCTGACGATTCTCGTTCGGTAAACGACCACTGCAATTGCATCGGACTGGCTTGGCCGATCAGCTGTATCTCGGTGGAACCGTCGGGCTGCTCAACTTGTATTAGCTCCAAGTCGCTTGCAGTGGTAAACCGCGCAGCCGTGTTCGGAAATTGCAAGGAAAATTGCGCAGCAGTTGCGCGGGGCAAATGCATGAGGAGCGCCCGGTTGCTTGCGTTGGTTTGTAACCTGGTGAGTCCTTCCAGTGTAATCTTTCGCTTTTGGCCAACCTTGCCAACAAGCCAAAGCACATACCCGCCCCGTTGAGCATCAAACGTCAGATTTTCGCCAGTGGTGGGCGAGTCGATAGTTACCCGCTGCACCACGAAATCTGCTAACCGAAGCGGAACCTCGATCCAGTCCTCGGCATGCGTCGTTAGTTCGACCTCGATGCGCACCTCCGCGCGGGAGGGGCCAACTTCTCCCGAAACTTTCCAGCCGTCGAGCACATAACGAGGGGGCGAAACGACCTGCGAACCTTCAGCCCGCTGCCAAGCATCGAGAAAGTCGTTGTAGCGGAATCCCAGGACCTTGCGCAATTGCCCCGAGGCATCGGGTAGCAGGTACACGTCGGGCGCGGCGGTGCCAGCCGCCTCCGGTTTGAGCCAAGGTCGACTGGTTTCAGTGGCCAACGGAACTGGAGTGGCACTTTCCGTAAGTCTTGCTTCGTTGCCAGGCTCCATTGTTTCTTGCGCATTGGTTCGCGGTTCCCCCAGCGAGGTGCAGAATGCGAGCAAGCAGCAGCCTAATAAAAGTGCAAAACGCACAAGGAACCTTACCGGAAACAGGGGAGACCGACCTCGCCGCGAAAGTTGCGACTTACTCAAGTCCGAACTGGGGGAGGAGCTTCTCTGTGGGGTGAACTAACCCCTATTGTAGACAGCCGTGACGTCGTTCAACAGCGTTTCAGACTCTCGGGGCAAGATGCTACGAGTTGGGCGCGGTGATAAGCGGCAACAGTGTCTCGTGCAGCTGAGCAGTCGCCGACACCGCGTAATCGCCCTGTGCTAAACAGAACTCTCCGCCGTTGCTGGCGCTAGCCACGCCCCCCGCCTCCCGCACCAACAACACCCCGGCCGCCGAGTCCCAGGGGTGGATGAAATGCGCCCAATGGGCGTCTAGCCGACCGCTGGCCACGTAGGCCAAATTGAGCGCCGCCGACCCCGTACGTCGCACTGCTTGGCATTGCGGGGCAACCTGCAGAAATGCTCGTAAATCCGGGGAATCAGCTCGCAAATCCGGGGGGAAGCTGACCGCTACCAATGCCCTCTCCAGGGCGGTTGTGTTGCTGGTGTGGATTGCCTGGCCGTTGAGTTGGCTGCCCAGGCCCTGGGCAACACGGAAGCATTCTTCTCGAAGCGGATCAAGCACCACCCCCGCGATCAGCTGCCCCTGCTCGGCAACCGCTACCGAGACGGCAAAACACGGGTAATCGTGAACATAGTTCGTTGTTCCGTCGAGCGGATCCACCACCCAGCAGTACGGTTTCTCGAGCTGTTGGGGGTCGGGATCTTCCTCGCCCAAAAAGCCGTGGTCGGGGAATTTGCCTTGAATCACCGCGTAGACCGCTGCTTGTGAGGCAAAATCCGCGTCAGTGACCAGATCGCGGGCCGACTTCTCATGCGAGGCAAACCGGCCCCGCCAAGACATCAGCTCCGCCGCCCCCGCGGCAGCCGCCTGTTCGCAGGTGGCCAATAACTCCTCGGCAGTCGGCATAAAAATGGTCCTCGAAGAAATTGAATCGGCCGTAGGGGTTTCGTCGTAACACTAAGTTTAGCAAGCAATAACGTCGACGCGAGTCTGGTAGAAGTGTGGGACTCTGAAATTTTTTAGTAAAGTAGTTGACAGAATGCTGGACACGACGAATCAAATGAGTATGATCAGTAATGAACGAAAGGAGAGTTGCTGCAGAGTCCACAGGTACTTCTGACTGCCGATCGGCAGAATGAAATTGCCTAATTTCTATTATCCCCCCACAGTGGACACTTTGGCCTCTTCTCTGTTCCGGCCCCGTCGCGCACCTCGGTGTTCGGCGGGGTTTTTTTGTGCGCTGGGCGAGCCGTTAGGGCGTTGGGCCGCTAGGGCGCTGGCTAAGCCGCAAGCGGCCGCTCGTGGCTTAGCAAACTTCCACTTCACCACAGCACATTTTGTGGTTGTTGTCAGCGCTATTGCCTCGCACAATCGGGGGTATGACAAACTCCGCTCCTGAACTCGGTTCCGACGCTTGGCAACTCGATGACACGAACGCCACTCTACGCTGCACAGAGTTCTCCGCCCAAATCGATCTGCTCAACCCTCACACGGGCTTGACGAAGATCACCTGCGGTGACGCTGCAATCGACGGTAGTGTCTTAGGTATCGCCCCGGGCAGTGACGCAGCAATCGCTCAGCGCGACATCAGCGACGCTTATGTCCGTGGCAGCGATCTGGTCGTCACCTATGCCGAAACCAAGGAGCGGCCATTCTCGTTACAAGTCTATTGGAGAGCTACTTCGCCAACGGATGATGTGATCGTGCTCGACACGATTCTCTCTCTGCAAACCGATCTGCTCGAAAGCTTTCCAGGGGTCGCGGTCGAGACGCACTTCCCAGAGGGCAAGTATGCTGAGATCACAATGGATGTCGCTCAAGCACAACGGGCAGTCGTCGGCACACTATTTCGCGCGACCGACGTCCGTTGGAGCTACGCCGAGATGACGCACCCTGAAGACAGCGGTGAAAGCGAAATCACCCACGGCGAAAACGACCAACTCCACTTGCGCCGCCAACTCGGTGGCCACTTTCTCGAAAAAGGCGTCATCCGACGCTTGCGCGTCCGTGGGGTTTTCTTGCCACAAGAACAAGATCAAGAAGTCGCTGCGAAACAACTCGCCGGACTAATCACCGCGGAACCGCCGCTGACGGTCTAAACTTCCCCGCGTCCCAAGTGGCTATGATTAAGTGGCCAACACCAAAGCAAACTGACCAACCCCATGACAACCAGTACCAAACTCGCAGGCTCGGGGACAACAGTTGTCGTTCCAACGACAATGCCTTTGCTGCCGTAGGCGACGGCGCTGCCGATGACTTCGAGCTGGCCCGTGCTGAGTGGATCTCTCAAGTGAATCCAGCCAAACACATTGCGATCGACAATTCCAATTTGCCCGGTCGTAACCCCCAAATAAAACTCGGTGGGAGAGCCGGCGTTCCCAGCACCAACCTTCACCGGTGGGGGAATCTCAGGCTCCGTTTCCAAATCGAGCATGTTCACGAGCACAGGAAACTGTCCTGCGCCGATCGACGCGGAACCGAGCACATCACCCGGCTGCACCACGTACCAATCGGAGCCTTCGTCGATATTGAAACTTTCGACGTTAATGTTTTCTCCGTCCCATGCGAACCATGTCGAAGTATAATCGCAGTTCGAGACTCGTTCGATCTCGTCTTGGCACACCGTCGCACGATGGGTCCCCGGGGAGCTAGGCCCCGGCACCACAGGTTCCAGAGTCAGATTGTCATCGACGATGACGGTTTGCGCTTGAAGTTGACCGACGCAAAGCAAAGCAACCATCGTGGAGATTCTTAGAGTGTTGAGCATGCGGGTTCCCCCGTTGACAGAAGCAGATTAGAGGCGACTGGTCGCGCGCCTTAAGCCTAGCTGAACTGCCCAGCAATCGCAAACATGGAACCTATTGCCGGGGAATTCCCGATCACGGCGCCCGACGCAACTGCGGCTGGCCCGCTTTCGGTAGTGCGCCGTTGAGGAGCGGTTCCATCACACCTTTGGCGTTAAGAATGTCGGCGGTGGTGAGCAATTCTGCAAGGCCCGCGTTGGCTAGCTCGATGCCGGAAAGATATTTCCCCGGGTTGATCCATTCGGCCATCACGGCGTGCGACACACCGAACAGATCGGCGAGCATGTCGTCCATGTCTTTTTCAAGATGCCCGAAGTGGCGAGCCCATTCGGCTGCTTCGGCCAACCCGACATTTTCCTCGCTTTGCCACTTCATGGGATGAAACAACAAAATGCTATACGCGGTCACCAACCGACGCTCACACGCGGCAAAGGGCCAAAGCGCTGCCGAAGAGCATTCGCCAGTGACAATGCCGGTCGCGCGCAGACCGCGCAGGCGAATCAATGTCATCAGCGACATCGCGCAGTATGGACTCCCACCTGGGGAATCAAAATACAAAGTACATTGGCCACCAGGTTCAACATCGAGGAGCCGATCGGTCAATTCCGACTCATGCTCGGTAAGATCGCCAGTGATGGCGATTTCCGGAATACGATCTTCGTGTTCTTGTTGGTGGTCACGTTTCATGTGTCCGCGTGCCCTCGATGCCTTGATATCAAAAAAGTTGCGCTGCGCTAAAACTCCGCACATCTTAGACAATCCGTGCAGGTTCCCATATTTTATTTTAAGGGCAATTCTCTGAAATCACCAGATTTGAGGCACGAAAATGGCCCCAGAATCACCGCCGCAGGCCCCACAAACAGCACAATCGGGCGCACCAGCCCTCTTCGAGCCCGGCGTTACTGCCCTGGGGCGATGGCGGTATGCTATCTAACCAGCTCTCTCGTTTGTTCATTTCGCACCGCCACTCCTTTGATTGCCTGAGTCGACTCGATGGGATTCCACAGCCTCCGCCAGTGCGTCGATCAACTGGAGCGCCAGGGCGAGCTCGTGCGAATCGACCAACCCATCGACCCGCATCTCGAAGCGGCGGCCATCCAGCGGCGTGTCTTCGCAGCAGGCGGGCCAGCGTTGCTCTTCACCAATGTCCGCGACTGCAAGTTCCCCATGCTGAGCAATCTGTTCGGCACGATCGAGCGTGCGCGTCTCATCTTCGGCGATGGCTTGCAAGCCGTCGCTCAGCTTGTCGATGCGAAGGCCAACCCGCAAGCCGCGATGCGTCGGCCTTGGAAGTATTGGAAATTGCCGCTACATGCCGCAACCATGCTGCCGAAGTTTGTCCGATCTGGGCCGATTCTTGCCGAACAAACGACGCTCAGCCAACTGCCTCAACTCGTCAGTTGGCCCCGCGACGGGGGTGCATTTGTCACCCTGCCGATCGTCTATACCGAAGATGTAGAGCAGCCCGGTTGGCAACACTCGAATCTCGGTATGTACCGCGTGCAACTGAGCGGCCAGCAGTACCAAGCAGACAAAGAAATTGGGCTCCACTATCAAATCCATCGCTCGATCGGAGTGCAACACGCTGCTGCTATCCGCGCAGGCAAACCCTTTCGCGTCAACATCTTCGTGGGTGGGCCGCCGGCGTTGAGCGTTGCCGCAGTGATGCCACTGCCGGAAGGGATGAGCGAGCTTACCTTTGCCGGCGCGCTAAATCGCCGCCGAGTGCGCATGGTCCGGCAAGCCGACAGCCTGCCTGTTTGTGCTGAAGCTGACTTCTGCATCTCAGGAATCGTCGATCCCGAGCGGCTCTTGCCCGAGGGGCCGTTCGGTGACCACTTGGGTTATTACAGTCTCGAACACCCGTTTCCAGTCATGCGAGTGGAACATGTCTATCACCGGAGCGACGCGATTTGGCCGTTTACTGTCGTGGGACGCCCCCCTCAAGAAGACACGATGTTCGGAAAATTGATTCACGAAATGACAGGGCCGATGATACCCGTGGTGTTGCCCGGCGTGCACGGTGTCCACGCGGTCGACGCTGCGGGCGTGCATCCGCTGCTGCTAGCGATTGGCAGCGAACGTTACATGCCGTTTCTCGACGCGGCCAGACCGCAAGAATTGCTCACGCAAGCCAACGCCATCCTTGGTCAAGGACAACTGTCGCTCGCCAAATTTCTGTTAATTGCGAATCATACCGACGCACCGCAACTCGACTTGCACGACGAAGCCGCCTTCCTGCGGCACGTCCTAGAGCGCGCCGATTGGACCCGCGATTTGCATTTCCGCACGCAGACCACCGTCGATACTCTCGACTACTCCGGCGCGGGATTGAATGCAGGCTCCAAGCTTGTTGTTGCTGCCGCGGGCCCAGCGAACTTTTCGCTAGCCACGCAACTACCGAGCGACCTACAACTACCTGAAGGCTTCAGCGATCCACGAGTTATCATGCCCGGGGTGCTTGCCCTGGCAGGCCC
Source organism: Bythopirellula sp. (assembly GCA_965230685.1). Classification (GTDB taxonomy): domain Bacteria; phylum Planctomycetota; class Planctomycetia; order Pirellulales; family Lacipirellulaceae; genus Bythopirellula. The sequence goes on along the minus strand of CBDDLO010000002.1, from coordinate 2,771,995 downwards.
CAAGTGCGTGGAACCGTCGTTTGAATACGAAGTGTCGGTACGCGCGCGCAGTGATTGCCGCGAAGATGTTGCGAAACCAATCGAACAGTTCTGCCAAAGCTTCCGTCGCGAACACGCGATTAACCAATTTCGCTGGATTGTAATCGTCGATGACACTCAGTTCGTTGTTGAGTCGTTGCGGAATTTTTTGTGGGTCACATTTACCCGCACCAATCCGGCGAGCGACCTGTACGGCATCGATGCGTTCACCGAGGAAAAGCACTGGGGATGCCGCGGAGCGCTCGTGATCGACGCTCGCGTGAAACCGCACCATGCTCCGGTACTGGAAGAAGACCTCGAAATTTCCCGACGTGTTGACGCTCTCGGCGTGAAAGGCGGGCCGCTGTACGGGATTCTGTAACCAGTTGCGGTATTGCAATCGAGCAAATCGCGTTATGTTTGTTACCATCTCCTTGCCATCGACGAGGAGCTCCGACTACTTTTTACATTTATTGACTCTTGAGAATAACAACATGGCAAGAATCTCTTTTCACGGTGCTGCGAGCACCGTCACGGGTTCCAAATACTTGCTCGAAGCGGGCGACGCGAAAGTTTTGGTCGATTGCGGCATGTTCCAAGGTTTGAAAAAGCTGCGCGAACTGAATTGGGCACCCACGCCTTTCGATGCCGAATCAGTAGACGCGGTAGTTCTCACGCACGCTCATCTCGACCATACGGGCTACTTGCCGCGCATCGTGAAAGAAGGTTTTGAGCGCAAAATCTACTGCACGCGTGCCACCTCCAAGTTAACCGAGTTGATCTTGTTGGACTCGGCGAAAATCCAGGAGTACGACGCTAAGTATGCCAACAAGAAAGGCTTCTCGAAACACAAACCGGCGCTGCCGCTGTACGATGGCAAAGACGTCCAAAAAACAATCAAGTTGTTTCGTGAGACCGTGCGAGGCAAATGGTTCTCTCCCGCCAAACCGATTTGGATGCGATTCCACGACGCGGGGCATTTGCTGGGCTCGAACATGATCGAAGTGGAAATCCGCGATCAGGACCCACCGCTGAAGCTCCTGTTCTCTGGCGATGTGGGGCGCTACGATGGCCCACTCTATTTCGATCCCGCTCCGCCGCCGGCATGCGACTATCTCATTTGCGAAAGTACCTACGGCAACCGCGATCATCCCGAGGCCGACTTACTGGGGGCACTTGAGGAGGTGGTGCACCGCGCAATCGAGCGAGGCGGAGCGATGCTTATGGCTTCGTTTGCAATTGGCCGTGCTCAGCAGCTAATCTATCTCTTGCAGCTATTGAAAGAGCAAGACCGCATCCCCAACTTGCCAATTTATCTTGACAGTCCCATGTCGTGTCATGCGACGGACATTTATCGGGTCCACGACGATGATCATGACCTGAGCGAGGGTGAACTGGTCGAACGCAAGTTACTCGGCGGACCAAGCTTCCATTTGTGTCGCTCAGCCGATGAATCCAAGGCGCTAAATCACGTCAAGGGAACCGCAATCATCATCGCCAGCAGCGGCATGATGACCGGTGGACGAATTATCCATCACCTCAAGCAACGACTTCCCGACCCGAAGACGACCGTTGTGTTGGGTGGTTACATGGCAGTGGGCACGAGGGGAAGAAGAATTCAAGACGGCGCAGAAACAATCCGCATGCATGGCCAAGAGGTCTCTGTGCGAGCGGCAATCGAAAAGGTGCCGGGGCTGAGCGGCCACGCCGACCGCAGCGGCTTGTTGCGATGGCTGCAAGACCTTCCCGACCCACGCAAGGTGTTTCTCACCCATGGCGAACTCGACAGCGCCGAGGCCTTGGCGGACGAATTGATCGGCTCACGCGAATGGGATGTCCATGTCCCAGCGATGGGGGAAACACACGAATTGAAATAGTACTATTGGTCGAACCCACGAAACTTGCCTCTATCAGGAGCTGAAAAGTTGACACTAAAGCAAGAACAAGAACTGCTGAAAACAGCAGAAGACGTAGAGCAAAATCGGCGTGCCATTCTTGAGTCGCACAGTTACCGCTTGGCGGAAATCGACATCGATTTCTTGGGCCGCGGTGAGCAGCGACCCGTACGGATGCAGCTGGAGCTGCAAAAAGTGGAAACGCTGTTGCGAGAGAACAACATCCACTCGACCGTGGTCGTTTATGGTGGCACCCAAGTGGTACCGAAAGATCAAGCCGAATCACGGCTGGCTGGAGCAAAGCGCGTGCTAGCCAGATCCCCCGATGACCCCCGCGCCCAGCGCGCTGTAGAACGCGCCGAAAGCGTGCACGCGAAAGTTCGTTTTTATGACGACGCTTTAGAGTTCGGCCGATTGGTTTCTTCCACTTGCCAAACCGACGGCGAGTGTGATTTCGTGATCGCCACGGGCGGTGGCCCCGGCATCATGGAAGCCGCGAATCGTGGTGCGTTTGAAGTGGGGGCGAAGAGTATCGGGTTCAACATCGAACTGCCCCACGAGCAAGAACCCAACCCGTATATCACACCCGAGCTGTGCTTTCAGTTCAGCTATTTCGCTCTACGCAAGTTCCACTTCATCCTGCGTGCGGCGGCCTTGGTCGTTTTCCCGGGAGGATTTGGCACGCTAGACGAGCTATTCAACACTCTCACGCTACGCCAAACGGGTCGCATGCAAGAGATTCCGATCATTCTCTACGGCGAAGAATACTGGACCAACTTGATCAACTTCAAGGGATTGGCTGACGAGGGAGTGATCGCCGACGAGCATTTAGACCTCATCAGCTTTGCCGAGACTCCGAGCGAAGCGTGGAACATCATCTCCGAATTTCACCAATTGGGAAACAAGCGTGGAAACTAGTCCGTATCAACCTGTTGCGTTAGTTACAGGGGGAGCCGTGAGAGTTGGCCGAGCGATTGTCGAAGCGCTCGCCGCGTGTGGACACGCTGTAGCCATCCACGCTAACAGTTCCACCGATGACGCAAACGAGTTAGCCACGAAGCTTGCGGAGCAAGGTGCTCAGACTCTGGTCGTTCAGGCCGACCTGAGTGACGAAACGGCTACTCGCAGGATGATCGATGAGACTTGGAACCACTTCGGCCGTTTAGATGTGATGGTCAATAGTGCCGCGATTTATTCGCCAAAGCCATTGGAAGAAGTGACTGGCGACGATGTGCAAAAGTATTTTGAAGTAAATACCCTGGGCCCATTCATTGGCTGCCAACACGCCGGCTTGAAGATGGCCACGCAAGATGAAGGGGGCGTAATCATCAACATTGGCGATTGGGCAGTGGAGCGGCCGTACACGAAATTCGCCGCCTACTTTCCCTCAAAAGGAGCAGTCCCCACACTAACACGCATGTTCGCGGTGGAGCTGAGTCAGCGAAATCCGCTTTTGCGCGTCAATGCAATCCTTCCCGGCCCTGTTGCTTTTCCACCAAATTTGACCGATCAGGAAAAGCAACAGGTAGTCGACAGCACGCTGGTCAAACATGCCGGGTCGCCGGAAAATGTCGCCCACGCAGTGATTTTCTTGGTGGAAAATGACTTTGTCACCGGCGTCTGCCTGCCGGTGGATGGAGGCCGCACTATCAGCGGCTGAGCCCTTGCTGGCAGGGTTTTGCGTGCTAGCAAGCGACTCGCGGCTGGCAGATTTACGTGCTGTCTGCTGGGCTAGGCGCATGAAGTTCGCTTGCATTGGACGAATCCAACACGATAATATTCGCTGCCTAGCTGTCACTCCGATAGCACGCCCGACGCTTGCCCCCGCAAGCGTTCCCGCCTCCTATAATTTCCCACCCTATTTCGAATTCACTCATGCCCCTAGGTTGAACATGCCAACTTTCCCTGCGAGTAATGCTGTCAAGATTTCCGCGCTGCTGCTGTTGCTCAGCAACACAGCAATGGCCCAAACCGAGGTGCCAGCTGCTACCGAAGCCGCGCCAGCTGAGACGTTTGACATTCCCGCCGACATTGAGTCTCTCGATCAGTTGATGTCCTTCGTCGAAGAAATTGACGCAACCGAACCCGCAGGCAACAGCGAGCAAGAAGTCTTGGCACATCAAAGGAAGGTTGCTCGAACGGTCGTGGCTGTCGCGCATCAATTTTCCTCGCAGGAGAAAATCGCCGACGAGGAAGCCATGCAAGGCGTCTACTTGAAGCTGCAAGGGCTGCGCATCCTGCAACAACTCGACGAGCCGAAAGCCGACGAATTGTTCGCGAAAGCCATCGACGCGGCGCAGTCCGACGAGCGCGCAGATGTCAAAGCAGTCGGTACCAAGTTTATGGTCGAGTCGGGGTTTTCGCAGTGGGCTACCTGGGAGGAAGAGCAGCGTTCGGTGTTGATCGAAAAAATCTCTAAGACGATCACCGACAGCCCTCCCAACGCAAGTCAAATTCATTTGGTTATTACCGTCGTCGGTTTCTTGGGTGAAATGAACGACGAAAAGTATGCGGCCCAGTTGATGGCCACTGCGCTGCCTCATTTTCAAACCAGCGAAGATCCCGAGCTGAGGCAGATGCTCTCGATGCTCGAAGGGATTAAGCGCCGCATGGAATTGCCGGGCAACGAAATGGAACTCACCGGTACGCTGCTCGACGGTACTCAGCTGGATTGGGATTCGTACCGTGGCAAAGTCGTACTGATCGACTACTGGGCCAGTTGGTGCCCACCTTGTATTGCGGAACTCCCTAACGTAAAGAAGCTCTACGAAGCCTATCATGACAAAGGTTTTGAAGTTCTTGGCATCAATCTGGATGACACCCCTGAAAAAGCCAATTATGAAATAGAACGCATGGAGCTTCCTTGGCCGTCGCTGTTCAGTGAAAACGAATCCGAGCGAGGCTGGGAGCATCCGATGGCCGTACGTTACGGCATCACAGGTATTCCTGTCGCCATTCTGGTGGACCGCGAAGGCAAGGTGGTGAGTATGACTGCTCGCGGCGCAAACCTGGGTCGCCAATTGCGACGTCTGCTCGGCGAACCTGTCGCACGCTCTCAACAAGCGGAGGATTCCATCGTGCAGCAAGCGACTCCTGCGGCGACTGGGAATTAATGAGCTGGCGACTAAGACGCTGTAAGCCCATATCGCTGGTCTATGAAACGGGAAACTAGACAAGGGGCAGCTAGACAGCCGCGCGATTTCTCGCCATCCTCTGAGGATGCCCGCCCAGCCCCCTACGCATTCCGCGAAGATTGTCCCTGAGGAATACGAGGGCGTATTTGCTGAGCCTTGGTCATGGCGAAAGTTGCAGCACCTGCTGGCCATCTTTGGGCCCGCGGCAATCGTGGCATCGGTGGCGATCGGCGCTGGCGAGACCATCGTTGTCGTCCGTGCAGGCGCTTGGTCCGGCTATGGCTTGATGTGGCTAGTGCTATTGAGCGTCTTGGTGAAAGGCGTATTCGTTACCTACCTGCTCGGACGCTACACTGCTGTCAGCGGTGAACCTATCAGCCAGCGATTGGTGCGCCTGCCCGGGCCGCGCGGGTGGTTGTTGCTGGCAATGGTCGCGTTGGAAATGGCGGCGACGGGGCCGCTATGGGCCGCGGTCGCACGACCGTGTGGCGATCTCTTGCACCATTTGCTGTTCAGCAGTTCCTCGAATGAACTGTTCATTGAGCGCACGCTAACGACGGTGTTCATCATCGCCGCAGTTCTGTTGAGCTTGCTGCTCACCTACGAACGACTTGAGAAACAACAAGTGCTCATCTGCGGCATTTTGGTTGTCGGTACGATTGTGGGAACACTCATCGTGAGGCCCGATTTTGCGGCGGCGTGGCGAGGGACGATTTCCTTCGGCAGCATTCCCGAGTTTCCCACATGGGCACCCGCAAAGGCACGCGAACATCCCGCACTCACTTTGGCCACAACGTTTGGTTACGTCGGTGGGAGTGTGTTGGGTTACATAGTCTATGCGAACTGGATTGCGCTCCACGGCTGGGGATTGACTAGCCATCCACAGTGGCAGGAAATTCAGCAGCGTGCTGCCCACGGCAAGCCTGCAAACTACTTGCCTGAAGAACCAACACAAGTCGCGCGAATTTTGCGATCGCTCGCACCGCTCAAGTGGGATGTCGGTTGTGGCGCGATTGTGCTGTGGATCGTGAGCGCATCGTTCATGATGGCCGGCGCGGCCGTTTTGTATCCCCTGCTGGAAAGCGGCGAACTCGACACGGCATTCGCTGGTTGGAGTTTACTGACTGACCAAGCGTTTATTTGGCGCAATGTGCACGAGTCGCTCATTTGGGTCTACTACGTTTGCGTGCTGGTCGCGCTGTGGGGTACCCTGCAAGCCTTCCCCGAAATCTACACTCGCGTGATCGTCGATTTCGGAAAGGCGATCTGGCCCGAGCGGAACTGGTCGAGGCTGCGGGTGCAGAAGTGGGTTTCTCTCTACGTGATTTTCTCCTCGGCGCTGATGATATGGAGCGACGCACGGTTCGATACGCTGACGCATGTCGTCGCGTTTCTCACCACCAATTTGGCGGTCGCACTTGCGATGTTGGCGGCGCTATATTTGAACTTCCAATTGCCCCGGGCCTATCGCACACGTTGGTGGATGCTGGCTGGTGGGCTGGCGGCGGCGCTCATCTTGTTGGCGGTTTCCTTGCTGAGCGGCATGGGTGTCTGGCGAGAGCTGTTCGGGTAAGACTCTTGCCTCTCGTAGCATCGCTATGACCTTGATTTTTCTAAGCCCAAGGTGGCCTAGACTCAAGCCTTTGCGCGCGGCCAACAGTTGCTAGAATAATCGCAAGGAATACAATCACTCCTCGACCGAAACACAAGGATATTCTGCCCATGGCGTCCTCGAAATTGAACGTCTGTTTGCTTGGCTACAAATTTATGGGAAAGGCCCACAGCCAAGCGTGGCGCACTGTCGGGCGATTTTTTGACCTCGACGCCGAACCCGTCATGAAGGTCGTCTGCGGCCGCGATGCCGATGCCGTCGCCGCATTTGCCGAGCGTTGGGGGTGGGAGGCGTCGTCGGCCGATTGGCAAGCAGCGATCGCGCGCGACGATGTCGATGTGGTCGATGTCTCTACGCCCGGCTATACCCACGGCGAGATTAGTATTGCCGCCGCCGAAGCGGGCAAACATGTCTTCTGTGAAAAGCCGCTTGCCAACTCGCTCGAAGAAGCGAAGGTCATGCTCGCCGCCGTGCGAAAAGCGGGCGTCAAGCACATGGTCAATTTCAATTACCGCCGCTGCCCTGCGGTCTCGCTCGCCAGGCAAATGATCGAAGCGGGCGAACTCGGCGAGATTCGTCACGTGCGATGCACGTACCTGCAAGACTGGTTAATCGACCCTGAGTTTCCAATGAACTGGCGGATGCGCGAAGAAACTGCTGGGTCCGGTGCGCATGGTGATCTCGGTGCGCACAGTATCGACACCGCACGGTTCCTTGCTGGCGAAATTGCCGAGGTCGTCGGCATGCGAAAGACATTTATCACGGAAAGGCCCGCCGAAGGAAGCTCCGACGGACTCACCGCAGTAGCTGGCGAAGGCACCGAAAAGGTCACCGTCGACGACTGCTCGCTCTTCCTCGCCAAGTTCGCCAATGGCGCGACCGGCACGTTCGAGGCAACTCGCCTGGCGCCAGGCCGCAAGAACCACAATCGGTTCGAAATCAATGGCAGCAAGGGCTCACTCGTGTGGTGCTTCGAGGACTTGAATGTCTTGGAGTACTACTCCACGTCCGACCCCGGCACCCAGCAGGGTTTTCGCCGCATCATTGCCACCGAAGGGGATCACCCTTACGTGGGAAATTGGTGGCCGCCGGGACACATGATCGGCTACGACCACGCGTTTTCGCACGCAGTTTACGACCTCACGCAAGCGATTGCCAAGGACCAGCCCTGCACCCCCGATTTCCGCGATGGCGCCCAGTGCGTCGCCGTGCTCGAAGCGGTCGATCAATCGCAAGCATCGGGCAGCTGGGCGACTGTTGAACAGATCGAATAGTTGCTACGCCGCTAGCGGCCCGTCGCTTGCGGATTAGCCCACCACCTCCTACTTTCCAAAAGTGATGAAAAAACTCTCATGAAAAAAATCAACGCCGGCATCATTGGCACCGGTTTCATTGGCCCCGCACACGTCGAAGCGCTCCGCCGCCTAGGAAACGTGGAAGTAGCCGCTGTCGCCGAGCGCGATCAGGCGCTCGCGCAGGCCAAAGCCGACGAACTCTCGATTCCCAAAGCCTATGGCGACTATCACGCGTTGCTTGCCGATCCCGACATCCAAGTCGTCCACAATTGCACGCCGAATCATTTACATTTCGAAGTGAATCGCGACATCCTCGCCGCCGGCAAGCATGTCGTTTCTGAAAAACCACTAGCGATGAACTCTAACGAGTCGCGCGAGTTGGTCGAACTCGCCGAGAAGGCGGGAGTCGTACATGCAATCGATTTCAACTACCGTTACATGCCGTTAGTGCAGCAGGCGCGGATCATGTGCCAAGAGAAGGACGACGTGGGCCGCGTGCTGGCCGTTCATGGTTCCTACTTGCAAGACTGGTTACATCAAGATACCGATTGGAATTGGCGACTCGTCCCGGAAATGAGCGGCGAGTCGCGTGCTGTAGCCGATATTGGTTCGCACTGGTGCGACCTGATTCAGTTCATCACGGGGCTAAAAATCACCCGCGTGATGGCCGACTTGGTGACGATACATCCCGTACGTAAACGCCCCAAGGTCGAGGTCGAAACCTACGCTGGCAAAGTGCTCAAGCCGGAAGACCTGGAAGACGTGGAGATCGGCACCGAAGACTACGCGTCGATTCTGCTGGAGTTTGACTCCGGCATGCACGGCGTACTCACGGTTAACCAGTGCGCAGCGGGTCGGAAAAATCGGTTGTTCTTCGAGATCGACGGCAGCAAGTCGGCACTCGCTTGGGATCAAGAGCAGCCCAACACGATGTGGGTTGGTCGCCGCGATGGGCCGAACCAAACGATCATGAAAGACCCCAGCTTGCTCTACGAAGAAGCGCGCGACTACGCCCACTACCCCGGCGGGCACAACGAAGCGTACCCCGACGGCCCCAAGAACTTGTTCCGCAACGTCTACGGCTTCATCACCGGCGAGCGCAAAGGCGGCGACTTCGCGACGTTCGTCGACGGCCACAACGAAATCGCCATCTGCGACGCCGTGCTCAAAAGTGGTAAAGAAAAGCAGTGGGTGGACGTGGAGTATTGAGCCTGGCAATCGCGCGATTAACCAACCAGCTTTGCGATGCTTCGTCCGGTACTACTAAGCGGAAGATTGGAGAGCTCGTCTGGGCTGCACCAGCGCATGTACGGCCGCCGCCGTCCCGACGCAAACTCCGCTTCATAGCATTCTAACGTAATGCGGTAACGCGTCACGCCATGCTTGATAGTCTTCAATAACCCACCCGGTGTTATGGTAATGCCCGTTTGCTCGTGGACCTTCGCAATTAGCTCATCGCGAACGAATAGTGGTCCTTCGCTCTCGATGGCGAAGCGGGGGAAATCCCATAAGCCGGCCCATCGCTGGTTTTCCGCACATTGACGCACGAGCACGTTGCCTTTCTTGCGAACCACGACGGCAGCCTCGCTCACATCAGTGAAATTCGTTTTCTTGGTGCTGACGGGAATTTTATCCTGCGCTCCGGTTTGATTCGCGACACAAAGTGCTGCGATGGGGCACTCTCCGCACAGCGGGTTGCTCGGCTTGCAAACTAACGAACCGAGTTCCATCAACGCTTGGTTGAAGCGAGCGATCTCCTTACGCGGCAACACATCTTCGGCCGTTTGCCAGAGCAGCTTTTGGCCCGCAGACTTGGTGGGATCATCTCGGTAGCCAATAAGTCGCGCGAACAGCCGGATAGTGTTCGCTTCCAGAATGGGTGTTCGCTGGTCAAACGCAATGGAGGCAATCGCCCCTGCGGTATAGCGGCCTATGCCCGGCAGTGATTGCAACGTTAGCGCATCGCGCGGGAAGCGCCCCGCATGTTCGGCAACAATTTGCTTGGCGGCAGCGTGCAAACCCCGTGCGCGGCGGTAGTAGCCCAAGCCCTCCCATAGTCGCAACACATCTTGCTCATCGGCATCCGCCAGTTTCTTAACGGTCGGAAACGCCTTCATAAAACGCTGAAAGTAGGGCTTCACCGTTTCGACCTGCGTCTGCTGCAGCATCACCTCGCTGACCCAAACGCGGTAGGGATTGGTCGACTTACGCCACGGCAGATCGCGGGCGTGTTTGGAATACCAAGCGAGCAAGCGGCGGCGGAACGTCTGTTTCCCCTTAGAGGTTAGCATTGATCCTGCTTTGCTTTCCCTGGCCATGAATTCAGAATGAACGCCTCACGCGGAGACACAGAAGTCACAGAGTGAAGATGTAATGGGTGCTACCTAAGAACTAAGTCGAGTGCGTGTGGATGAATTTGTTGGAAATTCTCGAGCTTAGTTTTGATTTCTTTGGAAGCTTTCGGAAACTTTGATTCAATTCTTGTCCAACCTAGAAAGATCAAGCGGCGGCCAAAATAGGGTTTTTCTTGTTCAACAAGTGCCAAGTAACATTCATGCCAAAATGAATCGTACCGCTGGCCATAGGATATTCTTTCCAAGTCTTCAATGCCCAAAACTCTTGCGAATGCTACACGAAGGTCAATTGCAGACTCAACAGTACGCAGATCTATTTCCGTTTCAAGCCATCGAAAAGTGGGGTTCTTAGCGCTCATCCTAGATGACTCAGCGTTCTCCGCGCCTCGGCGTGAGACGTTTAGTTCTCCTTCAGCGCCGCAACGAGATCGACCAGCGCCTTCTTGCCATCGCCGAAGAGCATGAGGCAGTTGTCCGCGGCGAACAGTGGATTCGGAATACCGGCGAAACCGGGGCTGAGGCTGCGTTTGATTACTACGACTGTGCGCGCTTCATTAACATTAAGAATCGGCATTCCCGCGATAGGGCTGGTGGGATCGGTGTTGGCAACAGGGTTCACAACGTCGTTGGCACCGATCACAATTGCCATGTCGCACTGCGCGAACGTCGGGTTGATCTCGTCCATTTCCTTGAGTTGATCGTACGGCACATCGGCCTCAGCAAGCAACACGTTCATGTGCCCCGGCATGCGACCGGCGACCGGATGAATCGCGTATTCCACGGTCACGCCATCGGCTTCGAGCAAGTCTGCCAACTCACGGACGACGTGTTGCGCTTGCGCGACCGCCAAGCCATAGCCGGGCACGATCACGACGCGCTGTACACCATCGAGCATCATCGCTACTTCGTCGGCTGAAGTACTTTTGACTTTTCCTTCGTAGACTTCGTCTGCCGAAGCGGAGTCGCCACTCACCTCAAATTTTCCGAATAGCACATTCGTCAGCGAACGGTTCATCGCCTTGCACATGATATTGCAAAGAATCAGACCCGAAGCGCCCACGAGCGAACCGGCAATGATCAACACATTGTTGCTAATCACAAAACCGGCGGCAGCGGCTGCGAGGCCCGAGTAGCTATTCAAGAGTGCGATCACGACCGGCATGTCGGCTCCCCCGATGGGAGTCACAAGCAACACCCCCAACGCAAGAGCCACGACCACAAGGAAGAAATACTCAAGCGCGCTGCCATCCATCATGGCCCAGGCAAACAAGAGTGCTATGACAAACAGTCCGGCGCTGGCGATCTGCTGACCGTTGAAGCTCCAAGGTTGCTTGAACTGAGGAAGCTCGTGTAGCTTGCCCGCCGCGATGAGCGAACCGGTGAATGTAACCGAGCCAATAATGCCCGTAAGACCCGCCGCAAAGCCAGCGACGGCCAAGTTCGATTCGTCGACGCCCTTGATCACCTCCGCAGCGGCAACGAGAACCGACGCGATACCACCGAAGCCATTAAACAACGCGACTAGCTGCGGCATCTGAGTCATCTGCACCGTGTTGGCAAGCCATACACCGCCTGCAGAACCAACGACGATTCCAAGAACAGCCGTATACCAATTCACATTGCCTGTAAGAACCAGCGTAACCACTACCGCAATCAACATACCCAGGGCACCGAGCAGGTTTCCGCGCACCGCTGTGCGAGGGTGCGTCATACCCTTGATGCCGAAAATAAACAGCACTGCCGCGACGAGATAGCCGAGATTGGCACGCGACGAAGACGCGGCGGCATTGACCACTTCAGGCGTCGTAGTCTCGATCAAGTCGACGGCTTGCTCAGTCGCGTCGGTCGGCAGCGTTTCCTGCGCAAGCAGCAACATATCCAGCAGGTTGTCTATCACGAAGTTCAGCCCTTCTTCTTAAACATTTCCAGCATGCGATGCGTAACCAGGAAGCCGCCCACAACGTTGAGCGTGGCGAAAACGATAGCCAAGAAGCCAAACAGCCCGCCCCAAAAACCGCTGCCGGCGAGCAGCGCACCCACCAGCGTGATTCCACTAATCGCGTTCGACCCGCTCATCAGCGGAGTGTGCAAGGTCGGAGGTACTTTGGTGATGATTTCAAAACCGATGAACACGGCGAGAACGAAGATCGTAAGTGCGGTGATGATGTCCATGGGAATATCAGTTATTGGATTGTAGATTGATGGTGGGAAGCAGCAGGATTAGCCTTCGGCCAGATGGTCGTCCGGCGGCGTGGCGTCGGGAAGCACGAGTGGATCAAGGTCCAACATGCCGCGGAGTCGCTCGCTTTGCACTTGCCCGTCTTTCGCGGCCAAGGTTTCACGGACGATTTCGTCTTTCAAGTCGATGTCCAATTGCTCGTCATTAGTCATGTGCAACAGAAACGTGACGAGGTTTTTCGCGTACATCTGACTGGCGTGCTGGGGCACTTCGCTAGGCAAGTTGGTTGGGCCGAGAATGGTCACGCCGTGCTCGACAACGGTTTTATCCGGCTCGCTCAACTCGCAGTTGCCACCGCGCTCGGCAGCAAGGTCGACCACCACGGAACCAGGGCGCATCTGCTCGACGGCTTCCTTGGTGACCAGCAGTGGCGAAGTTTTGCCTGGGATTGCAGCCGTGGTGATACAAACATCACAATCGGCGATCACCTCAGCCAGTTGCGATTGCTGCATTTTCACCTGCTCGTCGGTGAGTTGCTTGGCGTAGCCGCCCTTGTCTTCGGCATTGCCGGTGTCGAGTTTCAACTCGACGAACTTCGCACCTAAGCTCTCGATTTGTTCTTTCACCACCGCGCGAACATCGTAAGCCTGCACGACGGCACCCAGCCGACGCGATGACGCAATCGCTTGCAAACCAGCCACGCCGGCGCCGACAACCAACACCTTCGCAGCGACGAGGGTTCCAGCCGCGGTCATGAGCATGGGGAACAACTTCGGCAAATGGTTCGCCGCTTCGAGCACGGCCTTGTAACCAGCAATCGTCGCCATCGACGAGAGCACATCCATGCTCTGAGCGCGCGTGATGCGCGGAATCATTTCCATGGCAAACAAAGTCACCTTTTGGTCAGCCAATTCCTTGATGGCTTCGGGATTGCCAAGTGGATCGCAGCAACCGATGACCACCTGGCCAGGGCGCATCATTTCCAGGTCGTCGTGGCCTGTTTCGTTATTCGTCCCCAGGCAACGAACCTGGAGCAGGACATCGGCCTGCGCGAAAACCTCGCGGCGATCACTGAGAATCTCGGCCCCTTTCTCACGGAACTCATCGTCTGAGAACCCTGCTGTTTCACCGGCACCGGCCTCGACGAGTACCTGCCAACCGGCCTTGGTCAGCAGCGGGATTACGGCCGGAACCAGTGCCACGCGGTTTTCGCCGGGGCAGTTTTCACGAACAACGGCAACTTTCATAATGGTTTCCGGGTGTCGAGCCAGTGCATTGCAAACTCAGAGCTGCACCGATTGTGACAGATTTCTCCCGCGCCCAAAAGGTGCTCTTTACATGCACCCGCCTCGTGGAGCAAGCACTAATCAGAGCGGAAAGACGAGCTCCGCCCCAACCAGCTGCTTCCCGGAAAAACCCCTGGGCAGATCATTCGAGTCGGAAAGCACGCGACCAACCACTGCAACAGGTTCGCCTTTCTGGAAACTCCCTTGTTTCATCCAGACAGGCACCAACTCGGTTGGTGAGTTCGCGCTGAGTTGAATCCAGCAGAGTTGGCCCGCTTCCGACGCTTGCGAACGATGGATTCGCCCCGAGAAAAAGATGCCAAAATTCGGTCGTTTCTCGTATTCCCACCAGCGAGAAGCGATGTGGGCAAGTTCCTCGCGCACTTGTGCGCTACCGGTCAGTTGCTCAAAGAGTTGCTCCGCTTGGGTCGCTTTGGTTTGCAGCGGCGGAGCCAGCCCCAACTGCTTGGCGAAATCGAACTGCTCGGCCAACGCGCAGAGCTTCATATAGGCCTGGCCTTTTCGTCGCACCGATTCGGGTGTGGTCAAATCGCCTGCGACAAAGTCGGGCACTGCTGCGCTCGCCTCATCGACGAGAGTGATAAATTGTTGAGCACTCACACGGACCTGCGGCGAAATGGTCGGCACCGGTTGCTCGGCCGACGCAGTCTGCACTTCACCATCTCGGATGATGGGGTTCTCGATACCTGATTTTTTCGCACCCTGCGCTTCTTCAACTTCGGGTGCGTTTCCTTCCGCCGCCGGGACTGCGCTGGCGATCTCGCCCTCTCGTTCCCCCGGCAATAGCGCCTCTGGCAACACATTGGAGAGCCCCACGTAATCCGCCTTCTTTCCTTGCCATAACAGCAACCCGTACAGCCCCAGCAGGCTTCCGACAACGGGGCCTATGGCGAACGCTGCAAACTTAGGGAACCCGCTTCGCGCGTTTCTACGCGATTGCACCGCTTGCTCTGCCACTTGGGGTAAAGCGGATAATTGTGTCTTAACTCTTCTAGCTGCGTTGTCCGAGAGCGTCTGCGCCACGTTCGACACGGACTCGACGGTCGAGGATGTTGCGTCCGTCACCTTCGCTGCTGCCCGCTTGGTGGCGGAGGTAGCGAAGTCCCCGAGCGTTTTGGTCCCGCCACTGGACTTCTTGCCAATTTGCTCGGTGACTTGCCCAGCTGGGGATCTTTCCGTAGTTTGGGAAGCTTGCTTTGTTTCTTTGCCAACCGCTGTCCCCGGATACCCTAAATTCAACGAGGGTTTCGGCGACTCGGTTTGCTTCGGTGGATCGAGATCCAAGTCAATTTCAAAACTAGGCGGCGAACTTGGCGAAGATTCCTTGGGAGCAGCTTCACTTGCTTCCGACAGTTCCTCACGCGCGGGCGACTGCTCGTCATCAGAATCATCTAGCGCCAACGCCTTTTTCAGGCGCTCCTCCCAACTCTTGATCGGGGCTGCGTCACTAGCCGGCTCAACTCTTTCCTGAGATTCCATGCCCGCTGGAGTCTCCTTGCTCGACGCCTTCCGCACGATGTTCGGGCTGCGTTGCACTGCTTCGCGCTTCGTGGTTTCGCTTGTTGTGGGTACGCTCTCGTTGAAATCAATGATGCGAGCGACTGGCAATGCTATCTGAATCGCCTCGCTTAGCGAAAAGAGGGCACGACACTCTGGACACTCAGCGCGGTCGGTCGCTTCAATCGACTCCGGCAAGCCAAGTTGCTTCGCACATTTAGGACAAGTGGCGATGCGCGCCATGATGATGGGTTCCTTTTTATTTCGTTGTTCGCTAGCGGGACATCGATTTTATCAACTCTCGACGCTGCTGTCGGGGCCGAATTGCGGGACCCACGCTCGTTATGAGCCTGCTAGAGCGCGAAGTTACGTTGACTTTGCCGAATTCCAAAACCGCTAGCTAGTGGGTCAGAGCCCGTAGATTTCGCCGTATTTTTGCGTGAGATGGCTGATCAAAGGTTCGTGCTGCAGCGAGGCTCCAGTGACTCTTTCGACCAATTCGGCTGGCGCGTATCGCCGACCGTGGCAATGGATCTTCTCACGCAGCCAATCGAGCAAGGGACGAAAATCGCCGCTGCGGAAAGACGCATTGAGATCCTCCACGTCCTGGTTGGCCTGTCGGAAAAACTGCGCGGAATACAGGTTGCCTAACGCATAGGTCGGAAAATAACCAAACAGACCTGCGCTCCAGTGTACATCTTGCAGCACGCCGTCGGCATCCGTCGGTGGCTCGATGTCGAGATAGTGCGCATACTTTTCGCTCCAAGCGGCGGGCAGATCGGCCACTTGCAAGCGATCTTCAATGAGTGCTTGTTCCAATTCAAAGCGAGTAAGAATGTGCAAGTTGTAAGTGACTTCGTCCGCTTCAACGCGAATCAACGATGGTTTCACTTCGTTGATTGCTGCGTAGAACGTCGCCTGCTCGACATCGGATAGCGCAGACGGAAACGCTGATTGCGCTTGCGAGTAAAAATAATCCCAAAACGCGCGACTACGGCCCACCTGGTTCTCCCACATCCGCGATTGCGATTCGTGGATGCCAAGTGAAACGTCTTCGCCAATCGGCAAACCATAATGCTCACGCGGTAGGCCCTGGTCGTACAGTCCGTGTCCCGCTTCGTGCAAAATGCTGAAGAATCCGTCCGAGAACGAGTGCTCGTCGTAGCGCGTAGTCAGCCGCACATCGCCTGGCCCGAGCCCGGTGCAAAACGGATGCGCAGTCACGTCGAGCCGACCGGCATTGAAATCGAAACCGATCTGATGTGCTGCCTTGGTTCCAAATTCCTCCTGAGCGTCGAGAGGATAGGTCCGTGAAAGTATCGACGCATCGGGCCGCTGGGAACTTTCTGCGATTGCTTGCACTAGTGGTACAAGGGCATCGCGCAGTTCGCCGAGCACTCGCGCCACATTCGCGGTCGTCTCGCCCGGTTCGTAGTCGTCGAGAAGTGGGTCGTAAGGCGTGTCTTCGAAACCGAGGGCTGCAGCTTCTTCTCGCTTGAGACGGATGATCTCGGAAAGCTGAGGCTGAAATTGCTGGAAATTGTTGGCTGCGCGCGCTTCGACCCACACTTGTTGACCAACAGTGGTCGCTCGAGTGAGCGCTTCGACCAGCGATTGTGGCAGTTTGGTCTTTTTGTCGTAGTCGCGCTGCAAGTGAAATATGTTTACGCCGGTTTCGCTCTTGGGATCTGCCGCCAAAGGGCTGTCGGCTAGTTCGGCAAGCCACTCCCCAATCTCGGGAGAGGTTTGCTTTTGATGCACTAACCCTGCGAGAAACGCGGTCTGGTCAGCCCGATACGTGCCGCCTGCCTTGGGCATTTTCGTATGCTCGTCCCATTCCAAGAGATGCTGAATCCGTTCGATCATCGCGGCTTCCTGGATCGCGGTGCACAGTTTCTTGTAGGTTGATTGATTTGAGATTGTCATGCTGATGGGTTCTGCAAATAGTCGGCGAGCTTCGCCCTGTTGTCGTTGAGGAAGCTGAGTGACCGCGGTGAGCGTGGCTCACCGGCTAGGGACGCTGTCCCATAGTTTGGTATATTTCAATCGAACAGTCTACGATAGATTAAGTGGATCACTTTACCTTTCACCCTTCCACCTCAATCCAATGCTCGACATTTTAGTCATCGCCCCGCACCCCGACGATGCCGAACTGGGGATGGGCGGCGCGATACTCAAGTTCAAAGCCGAAGGTCTGCGCGTTGGTGTGCTAGACCTCACCAATGGCGAACCGACACCGCACGGGTCGCTCGAACTGCGCGCCAGCGAAACGGCCGCAGCCACGGAAATCCTTGGGCTAGATTGGCGCGAGAACCTCGGCCTGCCGAATCGAAGTGTGGAGCCCACGCTTGAAGCTCGCAAGAAACTTGCCGGAGTAATTCGCGAGCAGCGCCCGCGTTGGCTCTTTGCACCCTACTGGGAAGATGCACACCCCGATCACGTCGCGGCAACGCAGTTGGTCGATGCCGCGCGGTTTTGGGCGAAGCTCAGCAAGACCGACATGCCCGGCGAGCCGCATCATCCTGAGCGGATTTACAACTACTACTGCGTCCATTTGAAGCTCGCGCCTACGCCGGCGTTCGTGTTAGACATCAGCGCCGAGTGGCCCAAGAAGCTCGCCGCAATCGAGTGCTACCAAAGCCAGTTCGTCACGGGTCGGCCGACCGAGCCGCGCACGTTTCTCGAAAACCTCACCCACGAAGCCGCGTACTGGGGAAAGACCATCGGCGTGGAATATGGCGAGCCGTTCGCTTGTCGGGAGCCGCTGGGGTTGGAGTCGCTGAGCAACTTGCTTTGAGTGACGCACTTGAATTGTGATTGGATACAACGACGTCAAGCTGCCTTGAAAAGGCCCGCTTATCTGAGAATGTATGAAACTACCTCGGTTCTCTCTGCGAAGTTTGCTGCTTCTTTTCGCAGCTCTCTCGGTCTATGCAACCATTGCCAAGCTATCACCACTGCTTGGAACGTTGATTCTTACCGTAGTGCTATATCTAGCCTTAGTCAGGGCGTTCGAGTCAGCTAGCAATCTCCTACTGAAACTTCTACTGCTGTTGCTCATGACGGTGACATTTGTGGCGTTCATTATGTCGTTGATCCTGTGGTTAGATGAAACGTTTCCACGCTTGACGCTTGGAATGCTAGCATGATGAAATGAAAACCGTCATTTTAGTTTCCTTTCACTGTAGGTCCCGGCATGTTTGTGCCGAAGGTTTCGATAGCGCTCTCGGCTGCTGAAGCAGGCATCGCCAAGTTTGCGCTCCAAATTGAAAGGGGGGACCACCTTTCGTTTTGGAAAAACTTGCCACCATGCGTGGAACTCTTCTCACATTGCTTTGCTGCTTGCCCTTGGCTGGGTGCTCGCTGGTGATCCCCGAGATTTCGCACCAGCCGGTGATTCGCAATCCGTTTCCGCAGCTCTCGAAAGTGGCCGTCGCTCCTTTCTTCAATCACAGCGACGAGCCGACTGTGGATGGGCGCGAGTTTGCGATGGCGTATTTCGCCGAGCTGCAGATGACCCCCGGCTTCGAGGTCGTTCCGGTTGGTGTGGTGGAAGAAGCGATCATTGCCAACCGAGTGGATTTGAACGGTTCTGGCGAAGCGCGGCGGTTGGCGCAGTTGCTTGGTGTCGATGCGGTCGTCGTCGGCGCGGTCACAGACTACACTCCCTATTACCCGCCGCGCTGCGGAATGCATGTCGAATGGTACACAGCCAACCCCGGCTATCACCCGATTCCCGCCGGCTATGGCTTGCCATGGAACACGCCGGAGGAAGAGTTCATTCCCGACTCGTTGGTTTACGAATCGCAAATGGAGTTGGCCCGCGCGCAGATGGCAACGCAAGCGCCGGACTGCGATGGTGGTTGTCAGGTGTTGCCCGCGCCGCCGCAAGTGTCGGGGAGTGCGCGTCGTAGTGATCCATTTGATGATGCGCCGGTGACAATGGCCCAGGCGACTGAGGAGTTGCCGCCGGGTCAATTGCTTGCGCCGACACCGGCCGAGGACGGCGACGCTCGCTTGGATGACACTCGCTTGGAAGGTGTTCGTACGGGTGATAGCGGCGCTGCGACCCCGACTAGCGATTCGTTCGTTGCTAGTGAATCAACCGGCGCAATCGATACATTGCCACACGAGTGGCCCAGCGAGGATTGTTTCGGGGCGCCTGCGCCGCAAGCAGTGCGCCCCAGTTGCGTGCCACAACAGGGGCCAGTGCTCAAGCACACGCGCGTTTACAGCGGTACAGACGCTGATTTTACGCAGGCATTGGAGAGTTACGTCTACTTCCGCACGGACAAACGCTTCGGCGGTTGGGAATCTTACATGCAACGCAGCGAAGACTTTGTTCGCTTCTGCTGTCACATGCACATCTCCGAAATGCTGTCAGCGCGCGGCGGAAGTCGAAAAACACGAGTGGTGTGGCGGTGGCCTGAAAACCGATAGGGACTTGTAGAAGCTCTCCGAGACCTAGCTCGCCGGAAGAGTTTCTCGGTTGGCCAATAGCCGCGGTGTCTATGGTCAACACCCTTCAGTCGCAGACTAACAAGGAGTCGGCTCCTTGCCAACGACTGCCCCCCGCATGTGCTGCCGCACGGAAAGCTGCAAACTGTGAACGACGACGACATCAATGTACTTGCCTTAGTCAAAGGCAAAGAGCGTTACATCTTTCTGTTCGACGACGCCCAACGAGCCGACGCCTTGCGCACACTCGGGCGTTTCGCCTCGAACTCAGAGCTTAGTTTTAACTGGTACGATGCTGCGGTTCTCAGCCAGAAGGTGCGCCAGACGGGACCCGTAAGCAATTCGCTAGAGCGGATTTCATTGCCGCAGTCGGAAGAGTAGTCAAAGCAGGCGCGAATTTCGAGGCGCGCGTGTTCTTGCATCGCATGGAACTCGTAACTCAAGACTCGTAATTCGCAACTCGCAACTCTCTCCATGCAACGCCAGCTTGCCAAGTTTCTGTCGCACTTGCATGTCGAGCGCGGGGCGTCGCCGCATACGCTCAAGAGCTATCGCGAAGATCTCGAAACGTTCGCGGAGTATTTGAGCGAAGAAGACGGTAGTTGCCCCGATCCGACGTCGCTCACATCGGTCGAGCTGCGTGGCTATTTGGCAGCGCTGCACGATGCGGGTTATGCGAAGACTTCGATCGCGCGCAAGCTCGCGTCGTTGCGCAGCTTTTATCGGTTCGCTCAGCGCGAAGGTTGGATTGACAATAACCCGGCCAAAGCGCTCCGCAATCCGCGCAAAGCGCGGAAGCTGCCACACTTCTTGTCGACCACGGAGATCGGTAAACTGCTTGGCGCGCCGGCGAGTGACAAGGCAATGGGCCTACGCGATCGGGCAATTCTCGAGACACTCTACTCCGCCGGTCTGCGTGTGAGCGAGTTGGTGGACATGAACGATGGCGATGTTGACTTTGACCAGGGCATTGTCCGCGTGCGAGGTAAAGGGCGAAAGGAACGAATAGCGCCGCTCGGTTCCTACGCGCTGCGAGCACTCCAGGAATGGCTGACCACGCGACAGATTTCTGACAAGGAACCCAAAGGCCGTGCGGCGCCTGTGTTCGTGAATCGCTTTGGTACACGATTGACGTCGCGGAGTGTGGGACGAATGCTGGAGAAACACCTCAAACAAACAGGACTCGACCAGCGGACCAGCCCACACACGTTGCGTCATAGTTTCGCTACGCATCTCTTGGACGGCGGCGCCGACATTCGCAGCGTGCAAGAATTGCTGGGTCACAAGAGTCTGGTGACAACGCAAATCTACACGCATCTGAGTACGAGCAATCTCAAAGCGGCGTACGAGAAAGCGCACCCGAGAGCGCGGAAGTAGCCGCGATCTAAGAGATTTCCGAGGTGCAGAGGTTTGCCCGGGCGAGACCATAGATTGCGGCTTGAGACAATTTTCTTGTAACACATTGGCTCGCCTCCCGCTTCACCCCGTGTCGCCGCCGGCCGCAGTTCTTTGGGGTAAGCAGGCAACCACCCGACGCTCGTTGCGTCGACTGTGTGCCGCCCGGCGATGTTTTCAGCTGGGTGCTGCGAGTTCCTCCGCTATTTTCTTGTTCTCTCCTGTGCGCCATCGTAGAATGAGAATAAGCCGATTGATAATTTAATTGAAGGGGAGCCGTAGTGTGATCTGGGTTTCGCGAATTTCTGCACGCATCATGCGCACTGTGGGGGTGTTCATCGCGATTTTAATGAGTGGGGTAATTCCTTGCGCTGCGACGACGTTCAGCGACGGGACATTTTCGACTTTGGATTGGGATAATGACATTGGGATTTTTGACGACCCGCAAGTCGCCGGTTCTAATCCCGGCACCTCAACCGCCGGCATCAGCCGGCAACTGAGTGGCGGTACCCCGAGCGCTTTCCGACAGTCGATTCACAACATTGTGCGCGGCGATGTCGTGTATACGGAAGGCTTGAACACTGCTGCCCTCTATGATCCGGCGAGGCAAGGGGCGATCGACTCGATCGACTTCGAGGCGGATCTGCGACACCCCAATGCGGGTGCGACCGCCTGGCAGCTGCTGATTGAGCAGAACGACACAAAATACTATTCGGTGCCGCTGGGTGCTTTCGAACAAAACACGGACTGGCAGGAGTTCAGCCAGTTGAATCTGACGGAAGCCGACTTCGATACCAACCCGCTCAGCGGTTTTTTCGGTGAATTGCCCGATGGTAATGCACCCGACTTTTCGCTGGATGGCAGCGAGATGACTTTTGGCTACGCCTTGGGGAACACACTGCCAAGTGGCACGTTTTTCAGCAATACGGTGGGCATCGACAATTGGCACGTCGAAATCGACATCGTGCCCTGGACCGGCGACTTTGATCGGGACGGCGATGTCGATGGCTACGACTTTCTTGTGTGGCAACGCGACATCGGCTCGGCTGAGGCCCTCGCGGCCTGGAAGGACAACTTCGGCGACACCGGCTTGGCGACTCTGCAAGCGGTGCCCGAGCCTACAGCGACCGTGCTGGCGTTGGTTGGTTGCGGTTGTTCTACACTACTTCTTCGCAGCTTCCGCGGCTCTGCGCGAGGCAAACCTTACAACTGCTACGACCTCACCCGGTAGCCCCAGCCTGTCACGTCAATATTGTTGACCGTGGGCAACTTGCGACGTACTTTTTTGCAACAGCCTTGGTAAAAACTCCCCACGGTTGGCAACGATGTGCGAAGCTCCCCAGCGCACCTGCCACCGGTTTCTAGCTTGGTTGCAACCTACAAACAACGCGACAGCCTGCGCTGGGGAGTTGCTTGACCTTGACGGTCGCCCCCACGCTTTACGCCGGGAGAAGAGGGCATGCTCAAGGGATCTTTACTGCTAGTTGACGACGATCGCCAGGTGCTGGAATCCATGGCCGATTGGCTCGGCGACCAAGGACTCACCGTCGATACCTCAACGGGCTATGGAGAGGCACTCGAACTGCTGACGAAGAAAACGTACGAAATGCTGCTCGTCGATGTGCGGCTGCAAGACGGCGACGGGTTCGATTTGCTAGAACAAGTGCGTCGCAACTATCCCGAAAGCCATGTGGTGCTCATGACTGGCTACGGCGATGCCGACGCGGCATTAGAAGCCATGCGAGCCGGGGCAGCCGACTATCTTACCAAGCCGCTCATCGACGACGAACTGTTGATGACACTCGAACGTGCATTCAATCAACGCCAAGTCGTTGAAGAAAACACCCAGCTCCGCAAAGAACTCGACAAGAAGTCGGGCCTGGGCAACGTCGTCGGGCAAGACCCACGCATGCTCAAAGTGTTCGACATGGTCGATAGTGTCGCCGACACAAAGGCAACAGTGCTCGTCACCGGCGAGAGCGGCACGGGCAAGTCGATGATCGCACGAGCCATCCATCGCAAGAGCGGCCGCGCGGCCAAGCCATTCATCGAAGTCGCGTGTGGAGCGCTGCCGGAAAACTTGCTCGAAAGCGAACTCTTTGGACATGTCGCGGGGGCCTTCACCGGCGCGACTAGCGACAAGACAGGAAAGTTTATGCAGGCCGATGGCGGCACCATCTTCCTGGACGAAATCGGCACCGCCAGCCCGGCGATGCAGGTGAAACTGCTACGCGTGCTACAAGAACTACAGTTCGAGCAGGTCGGCGGCGATAAAACTTTCAACGTCGATGTGCGAATCATTCTCGCTACGAACGAAGACCTGGCCGAAGCGGTGGCCGAAGGACGTTTTCGGCAGGATTTGTACTACCGAGTGAATGTGATCAATGTCGAACTGCCCGCATTGCGGGAACGGCGCAGCGACATCTCGCTGCTCGCACAGAGTTTTCTCCAAGATCTGCGCGAAGACACCAACCGACCAATCAGCGGCTTCAGCGAAGAAGCGCTCGGTGCTCTGGAAGGCTACGCCTGGCCGGGCAACATTCGCGAGTTGCAGAACGTCGTCGAACGGGCCGTGCTGCTGGGCAAAGGCGACGTGATCGAGTCCGGCGACTTGCCCCGCGACGTGTCGGGCGGGGCGAGCATCGCTCTGCCCCGGGTCGGCAGCATGACACTCAAAGAAGCCCTCGAAGAACCCGAGCGGCAAATCATTCTCGACGTGCTCGAGTCCAACGGCTGGAACCGCAACGCCACCGCCGACGCCCTCGGCGTCAACCGCACGACGCTCTACAAAAAAATGAAGAAGCTGGGGCTGGAAGACGGCAAGTACGTGGGGAGATAGCCGATAGTTTTGAGTCGAAAGTAACCGAGCCGCGCCCGTTAGGAAACGACCAAGGGATTTTGAATCCCGCAGGTTCGCTCCCTCACAGTCACGGCTCGGTGAGTAACTCTCTTGACTTGACTATCGCTTGTTGCGTTGCATCAGTACGCAACTCAATGCCAAACCCGCGAGCAACAACGTCGTGGGTTCCGGAACCGTTGTGGCATTCAGAGCGGCCAACGGTGCTGGTGGATTCCACGCACCCAGAAGGATGCCCAAGTCCAAGCCGTCCACCGGGTCTGTGCCATTGAGTTCACCACCGGCGGGAGTTGCAACCATCTCGAAGTTTCCGAGCAAGATGCCAAGGTCCAAGCCGTCAACGAAGCCGTCCATGTTCAGGTCGGCGGGATCGAAGGCGGGAGTCTCGATGACTTCCAACAGGACGCTGGTCGGGTTGTAAATCACATCCCATTCGAGACCAGCCGCCAGCGGTGCCGCGGAGAAATCTTCCAAGACAAACGATCCGACGATGCTTGCTGCAGTGAGGATCGTGAACGTATCGTTCAATGCGGGTACGAAGCCGCCGAGTAGCGAGACATCCAAGTCGCCATCAAGATCGGCCACACCCGTGAGCGACATACGGTCGTAATCCGCCAGTCCGAGGCCAGCCAGCTCGATCTCCAGGAGCCCACTGGCGGTCTGCTCGTAGTCAGCTCCCGAAGTTTGACCGGGCGAATTCCCGAGCGAAACGACACCACGGTTCTGCACAAGCACATCCACATCAGCGCCATCCTCAAGTGCCAACTCAGAGCCAGCAGGATTGATGATCCGGCTTCCGCCAGCGAATGTGGCACCCGACTCCACGCGAGTGACTGTGTTATCGACGATCAAGTCGCCATTGAGAGTGGTCGAGCTTGAACTCTCAAACACAACCGTTCCTGGCACGATGATGCGTGACGCAGCTCCCGCTCCAACCGTGACCGTACCGCCGATGTCCGTGGCATTCGTGGATCGATAGATGCCAGCGTCGTCGAGTGCGAGCGTCGATGCAGGATCGAACTCGAGCTCGAAGCCATTAGCACGGACCGTAGCATTCGTGGCGGCCACGGTTCCATTGAACAGCGATGCGGAATTATCGTGGAGTTCGAGCGTACTGCCCGGAAATGCCCTCAATGCTCCGATGTTCGCAGCGCCATCCCAGTCGTTGTTGTTTGTCGGATTGTCGATGACAAGCGTGCCACCAGAGTCGGCAGCTACGACCGTGTCGTTCTGAATCCGCGCGGAGACCAGACCTTGCCCGCGAATGCCGTTGGTGCCGTTGTTGATAATGGCCGCCCCAGTGAGTTCGCCACCCTTGAGGCGCACTTCCTGAGTGACGTTCGTATTCCATGCGTTGGTCACGTCGAGCGTTCCATCGCTGTCGTCGGTACCGAGTACACCTACGTCGAGAATCGCACCCGTGAGAGTCAGCGTACCATCGTCGGCCATCAACTCCGACGTGAGCCCGTCCATGTCAATGTTCGCCCCAATCGTTCCGTAGCCGTGCAACGCTCGATTATCGACCGAAGACAACTCGCCGGGGCCATTGATCGTGCCACCTTCGATCCGGTTGGGGTCGATCGCCGTACCGCCGCTGAGCCGCAGGTTGGCCAGGTTGTCGACCATGTTCACCGTGCCGCCGATCGAGAGTTTGGCGAGCGATGTGTTTAGTCCGTCAACGTTCAGCGTGCCGTTCATGTCGAGCTGGTTGCCATCAAGGAACGTAAAGAATAACAAGTCGCTGCTGTTGGCGTGCATCACGCCGACATCGTTGATTGTCCAAGTGTCTTGCGGATTGTCGAGGTTCACCGTGAGTCGCCCCCCGACGGAATTCACCGTCAATTCGCTCGTTTGAGAAACCGGAAAATTGACGGAGCGTCCGTAGGGATCGATCTCGGCTGCGTTAATGGTCAGCCACTCGTTGATCGTAAAATCAGGCGCCGAAAGCAAAATGACCAGCCCGCCGCCACTGTCGAGGCCGACCGTGCCACCGCTGAAGTTGAGCGTCGTGTCTTCGTTCACCTCACCGCCGGAGAAGTAAATGTCGCCCGGGCCATCGAATTGCGCCGACTCGGCGCCGTTGACTGAATTGAACGTCGAGAAACCGGAGATTGCGAGCGTCGCGCCGGCCTCCACATTGACGTCGGCGTCAGAGTTGAACGTCACGTTTGAAGTAATTTGCGAAGTGCCATTCCCTTCGACGCGAATGTCGGCGTCATTGGGGGACGTCAAGAAAGTGTCGTCGCCAACAACCATGGCACTGCCCGATAAGGTAGGCGTACCAACACCGGAGTTATTCAGCGTCAGCCGACGTTCCATCGTCCAAGAGCCGTCGGTGACCGTCAGTTCCATCGCACCGCTGTTGAGCGTTAGGTACCCGTCAGCCCGGTCGTTGCCTTCGAAACTGTCGAGATTCAGGTCCAGCAGGCCACCGTCTTCCACAGTCACCACGTTGGTACTGGCTCCGCTACCGTCGAAGTCCATGTCATCGTCGTTGATTTCGACCGTGGCTCCTGGTCCGACGGTCAGATCCGCCTCGACGCCGAGCATCTGGAAATCGACATCGGCGTTGATCGTGGCGTCCTGGTTGAAAACGATGTGCCCGTTGTTGGCAATCGTACCCTCGTTGGCCACAAACGGCGCGTCGATTTGCAAGGTGCCGTCTTCGTCGAGCACATTCATGGTCGTGGTGGACTCATCCATCGTAATCTCGCCGCCAGCGAGATACGCGGTGTCTGCTGGGATAGCTGGAATGAAGGGGGGAGTTCCCGCTACAAAACCGGTATGCACATTCATCGTGCCGGCAAACTCCCAAGCATGTTCGATGTCGAGCGTCGCGTTATGCGCCAAGTCGATCACGCCGTCAAAGTCGTCTTCGACTTGCACGTCGATGTCCAATGTTTGATTCCGATTTAAATCGATCTGACCGGTCCCGGTCGTGCCGTCGAGGTCGATGCGAGCTTCGCCATCGATTGCATCCAGGGTAAGCGTTCGAGCGGTGGGCGAACCGCCGATGATAACGAGACCATCGGTAACCGTGCCGGGGCGAATCACACCATCGTTGTTGAACACGACCGTTGGCGATAGCACTCCGTCGCCATTGCGGATCAAGCCTTCACCGAACAGCGTGCCACCACTGCCGATGTCAAACAAACCATTTGCCGAGGGGTGAATAAACGAAGTAAAGTTGGCGTTGGCATAAGTGGCGTCATCGTTGACCGTAATGTTGTAAGCAGAGACCGAAGTGTCGGGCAGGCCCAGCGTATTGCTTTCGCCAGCGCGAAGAATCGTACCGTCGTCGGAAAGCGTGATGTCGCCGTTGACATCGAGGTAGTAGGTTTCTGTATCCAGTTCGATGCTGTTGGATAGCGAGAGCGAGGCAATTTCATTGTCCATCGCCATCTCGACATGGTTATTGGTGTTGAACACCGCCGAGTCGTTGGGGTCGGGCTCGTCGTTAGGCGACCAGTTGAAAATGTCGCCATCCCACGGATCGTTGCCACCGACCCAGTCAATGGCGGCTGTGGGCGTGGTGGTTAGCAGCGGTACCGCGGTCAACAGTAGAGCGGTGAGCGATCGACGTAACATGTTGCACCTCCAGGATTTGGCGCCGCGCAGGCAGCGGCAGACGATAGTTGGTCTCCTTCGAGAGCGAACCCGCCCTCAGGGGGCAAATCAGCATGCGGGCAAGCAACCCGACAGGCATCTGCGGGCAACCTCCAAAAAACTAAGCGCCACCCTAAGCCCGCCGTTACAAGCAAAAACGGGAAATCAAGCAACCTACTCAGAAGCTCAGCCCGTGCCGGCAACCGAGAGAACTCAGGGACAGGTGGAGTTCACAGAAACGTCTGCGCGCGAAGCGGACGATCTACCATGAGAATTGCCCGGGACAATACAATGGAACGCATTTTGAAACTTGCTGAATCAGTGTCGGACGTCACGCCAGCGCTAGTTACGGCCTGCTGCTAGACTGCATAAGATGATGAAGCCGAGGTAGGCTGGGTGTACCCCTCAAGAAGCGAAGCGCTACGTGCCCCCTCTCCCCAGACCAACACATCACTACACTATCGAAGAACACCTCAAGCCCCACGAACAACCGGGGAGAGGGTTGGGGTGAGGGGAAAACCACGAAAGAATCTATGCCACCAAGACAAGACCCCCTCTTTACGGAGCGGGCTCGTCAACTGCGAGCCAAGCAGACCAAGGCCGAGTCCTTGCTCTGGCAAGTCCTGCGTGGTCGACGCCTGCGAGGTTTGAAATTCCGTCTTGTAAATTGCCCCCCTCACCCCAACCCTCTCCCCCCAGGCACTTGTAATTCAAGCTTGGCTTTTCTGTCCTGCGGTAGTCAAACTGCGGGGGGAGAGGGGGCAACGAGCGCTGCGCTTTTCGAGATGCGTTCAGAATGAAACACCTGACACAGCCTAAAACCCTGAAGCTGATCAGCGCAAATCCGGCGGTGTCAGTGAGAAGAGCACTGCGTCTCGTGGTTGGTCGTCGTGCATGAGTCCGTTGCGGAGGACGCCCTCGCGGGTGGCGCCGGCTTTTCTGGCGACGCGTTGGCTGGCTAGGTTTCCTAATGCCGCGACTATCTCGACGCGCACGAGTTCCAGTTGCTCGAATGCAAATTGCGCCACCGCCCGGGTTGCCGCGACAGCGATTCCCTGCCCCGTGTGGCTCGTACGCACCCAATAGCCGAGGTTCGCATTCCGGTGCCGCCCATCAATGCCGTCCAAACCGCACGAACCGAGGCATTGTGTTTGCGCCTCGTCGAAAATCAGAAATGGGTGTTTCGCATCATCCGCCAGCGAATCACTTATCCACTCCTCTGCGTCTTCCAAGGCATAGTCCGCATGACACCAATCCATCCAAGGGGCAATCTCGCGGTGTGAAGACTGGACTGCAGCCAAACCGAGAGTAGCGTCCGCGAGCGTGGGTGGGCGTAGGATCAACCTAGTTTCGTCGTTGAGTACTAGATTTTGCTGCATGGCATTGAGTGGGGTCGCAAGAACCGAGTCAGGGGTTCGCTTGCCACGCAGACACCTCGGCGCGAAACGGGTTCACCCCTCTAATTTTTCGCTGGTTGGCTCAACGTGCCGCAAGTCGTCGGCGGAGTAGCAATTGGGGATCGGTTTGTCCCCTTCGAGAATTTGATACCGCAAACCTCGGGCGTGCTCGTCCCACAGCATCTCGCGGATTGTGCCGGTACGCGGTTCGTTCTGCTTGCCACGCGAGAGCACTTCGACCCAATCGCCCAGTTCGAAGCCTTCGCCCTCGAGTTCCTTCCAAAGCGTGCGTTTTACCCGCAATTTCACCTCGCCGTAGTGCAACACAACAAACGGCCCCCGCTCGCCTTCGCGACGAAAGATGCGCATGCTGGGAATCAGCTGCCGGGCGAGTTCGACATCCTCGGGATGCACCCAGTCGTCGCCATCCTCGGGCCACCAGGGGTAGTAGCCGTAGCGAGGTTCGAGGTTGACGGAAATTTCAGACATGACGAATCCAAGTGAATCGGCGATTGTCTTTGCACGAAGCTAACTGGCCTTTGCAATGGGTTCTACCCCAGACATCGTCACCAAGGGCAAGATCACGGCTCGCAATTTGCCATCGTCACAACACATGGGCCGATATGTCGGACACCATTGCGCACTCAATGTTGGGAACTTCGCAGGAGTTACCATCATTCATTAGAATCCGCACGGGACCTTTTCTGATCAATTCCACCAGTTCTTCGCGATGCATTTTCGCGCCTTCATGTCAAGGGAGTCGGCCTACAAGTAGTCTATCCCGTCCCTGGCTGAAAAGCCAGTATTCCCGCGGTCCTAGCCCGATTCGGACCTCGAAATCACCCCCGTTCGACGCCATTTTGCGACCTATAATTTTAGATACCCGAACTCCTACCAGACGGCCGCCACTCCCATGAATCTCCACGACTTACTCGCGCATCACGGCATGGCGTCCAATCCGTTTGCGGATGAGGATGCGCAAACCGATCCGGTGTTTCAGCGCAGCTGTCGGGCTAATACGTTTCACCCAAGTTGGGACAAGGTCTATGGCGACCCGACCAACCCGGCAACGTCGATCGTTTTCGGTGAAAAGGGTGCCGGCAAGACGGCGCTGCGTTTGCAAATCGCCGCGCAGATCGAAGAGCACAATCGCGCGCATCCCGACCAGAGCGCGTTCGTCATCGAGTACGACGACTTCAACCCGTTTCTCGACCGGTTTGCGGATCGGCTCAGCAGCCGAAAAAAACGCGACCCCAGCAAGGTCCTCACGGAGTGGAAACTGTGGGACCACATGGACGCGATCCTCTCGCTCGGGGTGACGAGCGTCGTGGACCGGTTGCTTGGCGCTTCGCAACCCAGTGGTTCCGCGGCGAATGCTTTGCCGGATGACGCGATCAAACGCCTCGACCGATTTCAGCGCCGCGACCTGCTGCTGCTCGCCGCTTGCTACGACAACTCGCTGACCGAGTCGTTCGACTCGCGGTGGTATCGGCTACGCCGCAAGCTGTGGTACATGCCCTGGCAAAGCTGGGCAGTGCGCGGCATAGGTTTGGCGGTGAAGGCGGCCGTGTTGTACTACGTCTTTTGGTATCGCCGCGAGCCAAGCCTGATGCTCACTGTCTGGCCGTGGCTGGCCATGGCGATCGGCTGGGCTCCGTGGATGGCGCAAGTGTGGCGGTGGTGGATGCAGGCGTACGGCGTATCGCGGAAAATGCGCTGTGTCACCCGAGACATTCACCCACTGCGGCAAGTCTTCATGCAATTCGCCGGCCGCGATATCAACAACCAACCCCTGCCGAACAAAGACCGCACCGACGATCGATACGAGCTGCTCTATAAGTTCCAGGGGCTGCTGAAGGCATGCGGCTTTTCCAGCATTGTCGTCTTGGTCGACCGCGTCGACGAACCGCACTTGATCAATGGTTCGCTGGAAAACATGCGCGGGCTGGTGTGGTCGATGCTCGATAACAAGTTTCTCAAGCAGCCCGGTTTGGGGCTCAAGATGTTGCTGCCCATCGAATTGGCGGACTTTGTCGAAGGCGAGAGCCGCGACTTCTTACAACGCGCGCGGCTCGACAAACAAAATGTGATTCCCTCGCTGAAGTGGACTGGCCAATCGCTGTACGATCTGGTGAACGCACGAGTCTCGGCTTGTGCCGACCAGGGCGACTCCGAATCGCAAGCCCCCAAGCTGCGCGACCTGTTTGCCGACGACATTGAGGACGCACGGCTGATCGAGGCATTCGCTTCGTTGCGCGTACCTCGGCAGTTGTTCAAGTTTCTGTACCGCGTGCTCGTCGCCCATTGCCAAAAGTACGTGGACACCGATCCTCAATGGCGCGTCGACGCGGCGACGTTTGAGTCGCAGCTAGCACTATTCCAGCGCGAGCTAGCGCCAGCGAAGTGATCGCGTCGCGTATCGCAATGATGCCAGCACGCAGCTCGACACTGCCCGCTGCTTGCGGTTTCGCTGGGCGTTGTGAGTCGTATTGACCCCTGCTCAGGGTTTTGCCACACTCCCGCCCCCGCTGGTCACTGACAAACTTCCGGAGTGGATAAATGCGCAATCTTTCGACGATCCTGTTGATGCCATTCTTGTTCGCGACTACCGTCGGGTGTGGCCAGTCGACCAACCGCTCGGGCACATCACTCAGCAGCAGTAAGTCGGACGATGCCATCGCAGAGGTCGCGCAGGTATTTCTCGAAGCGATTCGGACGGGAGACTCCACCGTTGCCGCGTCGCAGTTGACGCCGCTCGCGCAACAGCGAATGCGCGCTGCCGACATGGATTTTCAACTCCCTGAGAACGCCGCGGCGACTTACCAAGTCGGTCGGGTCGAGATTCTGGAAGACGGGGAAGCGATCGTCGAAACCGTCTACAGCGAACCCAACGCCGAAGGAGCCGCGCAAGAAGAACAATGGACCTTCGCGCTTCGACTCAGCGAAGGGCAATGGCGGATTTTGGGTATTGTTGCCCAAGCTGATCCCAACCAAGCACCCGATGTGATGGACTTTGAGAATCCTGGCAATCCCTTTAAGAATCCAGGGAACTCGGTCGCGCCGCCAAACACCGCAAGCACCACCCCGGCTGGCACTTCTACTCCTCAACAAGCAGCCCGCCCCGCTCCACAGGACCCGTTCCGCCAGTGAGTAGGGAGCGCGGCCATGGGCCCGCTCAGGTCGCGTACAATTTAGCCAGAACCCGGTGGTTTTTGGCAATTTTCCGCCCAAATCGTTGCTCGCGTCTAGCGTCACAGGCAGTGCTTTTGCCCTTGGATTTCAGAGGTCAAGCCAATCAGTGCTGGTGCGCATTCTCCCTGTACCACAAATTGCCCTCCCGGGGCTCTTGACAGCTATTTTGGCCGTGGTAGTTTGTTCGCCTAAGTTATCCAACTGAGAAATCCTGTTCAATCAAGAAACTCAGTGAGACCGATGCATTGTTGGCAATTTCAGCACTCCCCCCATGTCGCGTTCTTTGTGTCCGGTGGTGAGTTGCCAGAAAACAATAAATCGTGTCCTGCTCGCCGCCGACCGTCGCAGCGAATCCGGGGCAAGACAACGGAGAGACGGTCGCTGGGAAACGATTCCAGTCAAGTATTGGCAGAAACTATCTGCCAACGCAGAAGGACCTGCTCCAAACAAGAGGCCAGACGTGTTGTCTGTGCCCACAGATACCATTTTTTACAGAGGGGATTCTAAGAATGAATCGTTTTATGATTGTGCTTACGGCCTTGTTGGTCGTCGTCGCCGGTATGGCGATTAGTGCTCCCGAAGCCGAAGCCGGCTTGTTCAATCGCAACGACTGCTGCAAGCCGGCCCGTCAGGGTTTGTTCGCGAAGATGAAGGCCCGTCGGGCTGCCAAGCAGTGCTGCGAACCGGTCCAACAGTGTTGCGAACCAGTCCAACAGTGCTGTGCTCCTGAGCCAACTTGCTGTGCCGCTGCTCCCGTGTGTGCCGCTCCGGCGCCGTGCGAAATGGCCGCTCCCGTCGATTGCGGTTGTGCCGCTGCTCCCGCACCTAGCTGCGGTTGCGAAGTGGCTTCGACCTGCGGTTGCGAAGCCGCCGCACCTGCTTGTGGTTGCCAAGAAGTTGCCAATTGCGATTGCTTGAACCGTCGCCAACTGCGTCGCGCCAATCGCAAGGGTGAGTGCTGTGGTGCTGCTGCCAACAGTTGCAACAACTGCACCTCCGTGCAAACGGTCAGCTACGAAGCTCCCATGTCGGGATGCAGCAGCTGTGGTACCTGCGCTGGTGCTGTGACCGAAGGTTGCAGCAGCTGCAGTGGCGGAACCATCATCGAGAGCCACCCCACGCCAGCCGCTGGCGAAGAAGCCGCTCCCGAAGCTCCGGAAACCACGACGTAGTCGTGAGTCGATGATTGAGAGTGGAAGTTAGAAGCCGGGTCTCCCTGCGGGGCCCGGCTTTTTGTTTGCCACACACGCACCCTGAAAATGACGGACCGCTAACCTAGATCTGACGGATCGTTGGCACACACGATCCCCTTACGATCCATCACAAGGCGGCCCTTGGCTTTCCTTGGCAGCCGTTTCATCCGCTTCCTATGGAGCATAGACCACCTCAAGCAGCAAGTCGCCGGTTTTATAATCACTGCCACCATGTTCATTCCGCTCTGGAATTTTTCCTCCATCATCAACTTGGTTAGGACCGATGCTGTAGAGCTGATAATTTTCGCCGTCAGTTTGATAACGAAGCATCCTTCCCTCCTCCTTATCGAAGATATCACTCGGCACTTGATCGAGAAACTCAGGCACCAATTGAAGCAATTTTGTTGGTAATTTCCCGTGAACCTCGCGATAGGCTCGCAAAGCCAATGCAGTGAGCAGGAGTTGCCGTTTGGCTTGTTGCTTGGGAGACGCAACCTTTTCGATCTGTTCTTCCGCCCAACTATTCTCTTTGACAAGATCCTCCAGAATTACACTCAGTCGGCCATAGTAACCGTAAGCTCTCTCGGAACATACTTGGTCGCGATAAAGGATATTTTCCAACAAGTCCGTCGTTGATTCGATCTGGTTGATAGAACGAATAGCGAGCTGACATTGCGTTGCATCCATGTACTCACGCATTTGATACAATTGAGAATTGCCAATGTCTTCGACCGCCGTTCCGGTCAGCCAATGTGACAGCACACCTCCATTTCTGATCCGGCTGCCTAGCTTGACAATGTTCAGATAATCGTTCATTGCCTCATCCACGTCTCCCGCGTCCAGGTAGACGTCGCCTCGAGCGCCGAATGCTCGACTGAGGGTCCTCGCCGCTGACAAACTGTCGACATCCAAATCATCCAGGTCAAACTGGACGGGGACACGAACTGATCGAGACAAACCAAGTTCAGCGCGCTCGTACGCTGCCGAATACTGTGGCAGACCGGCCTTGAGTTGCTCGATCGGAGTCTCTCCCCAGAAGTTGATCAACCGACAATCCGCCATTTTTCCGGCGGCGGTTAGATCGTGATACCCGTTCGGCGAGGGCAACTCGATTTGAGGAATTGGCAAGGGAGTCAGAAGACGGTAGTAACAATAGCCTGAAGGCAACCCCATCAACCCCAAAAGGCAGTAAGCAATCACATTGCATTTTTTCCACCCAGGCTCAACTGGGCAGGCCAGTAACAACAAAATGCTTAGAATTATAGTGCCGAGAATCGCAAGCCAGAGGCCAGTCGACCATGGCCCCAATCCAACATAGAAACTCCCGTCGATGTAGAGAATGTACGAGAGCAGGGGGGGCTCCAGCCAAGCGAGCAGTAGGGATAGTAGCAACAAACAAGGAATCGTCACTCTCACTTTGCTCTTCCAGCTCTTCTCACTGCATACATAGCACCAGTGCGAGAGTAGGCAAACACTCCCGGTTGGAAGGCCGAATTGCCAAATATTGTTCCAGTCAAGCCATTCATCCGAGAACACGGCCACACCTATCGGCACTGCCACGGCTACGAGTGTCATGAATAGTAAGAGCTCCGTGAGCGATAATCGCCATCTGACTGAACTGAAGTGCGTGCGTACTTTCCAGTAACTCGCCAACTGGACTCCAAGCACGACCACGAATCCCTGCAACATGAAAATGGCGAACGGCTCCCGCGCCGGGATCA
Organism: Bythopirellula sp.; assembly: GCA_965230685.1. GTDB lineage: Bacteria > Planctomycetota > Planctomycetia > Pirellulales > Lacipirellulaceae > Bythopirellula. The sequence goes on along the minus strand of CBDDLO010000002.1, from coordinate 2,736,885 downwards.
GCAACAACAACGACAAGACACCAAGGTAGACCGCAGTGCGCACGAACCAGTGCCGTGTGGAAGTCGCCGCCCACAGTGCCAATAACCCGACGCATGTGTGCGAAGAAACGAGCAACACTGCTAGGGCGAGTTCCATGCCGCTATTGTACCACGAGCCCTACTTCGCCAGCTTTATGCCCTCCACCATCGCTCGGAAATCCTTCTCTGCGGCTTTCACGGTGGCCTGTGGGCCGTAGAACTTAATGAACCATGTGCCCTGTTCCTTGAGCGGGACAATCGCGGCTAGCATGCGGTAGTTGGGGCGGTTGACCTTGGGGCCGAACGGGCCACGCATGCTGTCTTGGTAGTTGCCGGTGAGATCAACGGTGTGGACTTTCTGATCGCCGATTTTCTTCTCTTCAATTTTTTTGGCGTCGTCTCCTAGCGGCTTGCCCTCGGCAGTTTGAAATTGCCCGACCCAGCGGTCGATGTTGGCTTGCACTCCGCCACCCGCCGCCATGATTGTCATGCGACCGGCCATTTCGTCGCCCTCAGCCGCAGCAACGGAGAACTCGTGCTGGACAATCCGGCTGCGCGGTTTGACTACTTTCCACTCGCCAGGCACGGGCAGTAGCAACTTGCCCTCGGCAAGTTTCACGATCTGCGGTTCGACCTTCTCCGCCTTCTCAGCTGCGACGTTTGTCGGTTCGGCCACGGTTGCCTCTTGAGCATGCGCAGATGCAGAAACGAACGAGCAAACAACTAAAACAATCAGCGATTGGAATTTCATGGGATCCTCGTTGCGGGAACGGTAGGTTATTTGAAGTGGTCACACCCAGAGCCCCGGGTCTATTTGGTAAAACTCGGTTCAAGAGTTCCTCATCAACACAAACACCAGCACGGCAAACAACAGCAGCACGAGGCCACTCAGAAGGAAGGTGAGTGTGCGCGCTCGTGCTTGCCGGCTACGTTTAGTCGAGAGGTACCTTGCCGTTGGATTAGGGGCTGCTGGACCAGTCGCTGCTGGATTGGGGACATCTGGATTAGGAGTGGCGGGAGTGCTAACTTCCGGCAATTCAGGCGGAACACTCACCTCAGGTACCGCAGGAGGCGGCGAGGTTGCCGCTGTTGGAGCCGTCGGTGGAGTGGGGCCGTTAAGCAAGGTGATCGCGTGGCCTCCCGACTTCCACTCGGGCCAACCAGTGCGCCACACCCAACTCTCTACGGCCACGCGTCCCTCGGCCACCCAGCCGCGCATCACATCGGTCTCAGCGGGGCCAAATTGTTCGCCAGAGGGCAGGCGGACGTACCATTGTTCAGTGGGCTCTCCACCGACTGCCGTGGGCATCGCCGGGGGGACTGCGGGGGCCGACTGCGTGGGAGCGTCGAGCTTGATGACCTGGCTGGTTGCCGCGTCGTCTGCGGTTTCCTCGATAGAATCTGCCTGAACGCCACTGTTCTGGGGCACGAGGAACTTCGCGTCGCACTCGGGGCAAATCCCGCGCTTGCCGGCGAGAAACGCCTTCACGTTGAGCTTGTGACCATTGGGGCAGAGAAAACGAATACCCATGAATGAACTGCTCGCTGCTCCGAAACCAGGAAAATCGCTTCTGCCAGTGTATCGGGTGTTGAAGAAATCGAGAACCCGCAGACGCCGCCCAACTCACCAGTTATAGTGTGCAAACGCGTGGTTGCTTTGGCTTTCGACTCTTGACCCTCGACTCCACATGCCTCTTTGGGAAATCCTGCTGCTCGCCATTGTCCAGGGCCTGACCGAGTTCTTGCCGGTCAGTTCTTCGGGCCACTTGGTCGTTGCCAACGCAGTCCTCGAAGCCCTGGGGAGCGAGCCGGTCGAAGACCTCATCGAAGTGAGCATCGTGCTGCATCTCGGCACGTTGTTGGCGGTGTTAGTATTTTACCGCCGCGAGATCGTGCGGCTACTCGGCGAGGATCGGCGCGTGATTCCGCTGCTGATTGTTGGCACCCTGCCAGCGGTGGTGTTTGGTTTGGCGCTGAAAAAGGGACTGCCTGAGGATTTGATACTTGAAAACCCGCTTGTCGCGGGGCTGATGTTTCCTGTCACCGCGGCGGTGCTTTGGTGGATTTCGCATCGCGAGCCTCGAGAACTCGACTATCCGCAGCTCACGTGGCAGAAGGCTCTTGCCATAGGGTTCATGCAGGCGGTTGCGGTACTGCCGGGGATTTCGCGAAGCGGTTTCACCATCGCCGCAGGGCTCGGGATGGGGCTCAATCGGCAAGCTTCGGCAACGTTTGCATTCCTGCTCGCGATCCCCGTCATCGCCGGGGCCGGTTTGCTGGAGGGCGTTGATGCCTTGAAAGAAGGCACGACCGGCACGCCGCCTCTCAACCTGGCCATCGGGTTTGGCGTCGCATTTTTCGTAGGGCTGATTGCCCTGCAGCTGCTTGTCGAGTGGGTCAAGCAAGGCCGGCTGGCGATGTTCGCGTATTATTTGCTGCCCCTGGGCATCGCTGTCGTCGCGTGGCGGTTATTCGGAACTTAGATAGCCGGCGAGCTACGCCTCGCCGCTGGGAGCGCAGTGACGCACTATCACCGCGGCGAGGCGTAGCTCGCCGGCTAGAGAGGCCCTGCCAAACTAGCGCCCAGCCCCCGGCACTCAGCAACCAACTGCCATATTGGCAGCGAGCAATGATTTCTCGCTTCTCGCTAATCCACTATGCCGCAAGCAGTTGCGCCCCGTGGCGGCTTTGGCGCGCCGGTTGCTTTTCACCGCTTGCCAACAGGCCACCGTTGCGCTGACACTGAACAGGCTGAATTCGGCGATGTGAGTACCGCCACTCAATTTACCAACCCGTACATCTGCAATCTTCCCTCAAACATCTTACCTCCCAAGGAGACTCCCCCCATGGCAACCGCTACTAAAAAGAAGAGCAAAGTCGCCCTCCAACCGCTGGGCGACAAGGTCGTCGTCGAACGTGATGAATCGCTCGACACCACCGCCGGCGGCATCTTCTTGCCCGACTCGGCCAAAGACAAACCCTCTCGCGGCACGATCATCGCCGTTGGCACTGGCAAGCTGCTCGACGACGGTTCGCGCGGCGAACTGCAGGTCAGCAAGGGCGACCGCATCCTGTTCACCAGCTACGCTCCCGAGCCAATCAACATCGACGACGAAGAATATCTGCTGATGAGCGAAAGCGACATTCTGGCAGTCATCGAGTAAAGAATTCAACGAAGTCCACCTTCAATCTCACATCAAACATTCTCGGAGAACCCACTCATGGCTAAAATGATTGCCTTTGACCAAGAAGCGCGTGACGCGATGCGTCGTGGCGTTGGCAAACTGGCCCGTGCCGTCAAAATCACCCTTGGCCCCAAGGGCCGAAACGTCATCTTGCAAAAATCCTTCGGCTCGCCGACCGTCACCAAAGACGGCGTCAGTGTCGCCAAGGAAATCGAACTGGAAGACACCTACGAAAACATGGGCGCGCAGATGGTGAAAGAGGTCGCCAGCAAGACCTCCGACGTCGCCGGCGATGGCACCACCACCGCCACCGTGCTAGCCGAGGCCATCTTCAACGAAGGCCTGCGTGCCGTCGTTGCTGGGGTGAACCCGGTGCAGATGAAGCAGGGCATCGAAAAGGCGGTCGAGGCGATCACTGAATCGCTGCACAAAATGGCCGTCAAGATCAAGACCACCGCCGAGATGGCCCAAGTCGGCACGGTCGCCAGCAACGGCGACAGCGAAATCGGCGAGATGCTCTCCCAAGCGATGGAAAAGGTCGGCAAGGACGGGGTCATCACCGTCGACGAAGGCAAAAGCCTGGGCACCGAAGTCGAGTGGGTCGAGGGAATGCAGTTCGACCGCGGCTACCTCTCGCCGTATTTCGTCACCGACCAAACCTCGATGGAAGCAGTGCTCGAAGACTGTTACATCCTGGTCTTCGAAAAGAAGATCAGCAGCGTCAAAGACCTGGTGCCTTGCTTGGAAGCCGTGGTCAACTCGGGCAAACCGTTGTTGATCATCGCCGAAGACATCGACGGCGAAGCGCTCGCGACCTTGGTAATCAACCGACTGCGTGGCACGTTCAACGTCTGTGCGGTCAAAGCCCCCGGCTTTGGCGATCGTCGCAAGGCGATGCTCGAAGACATTGCCACGCTCACCGGCGGACAAGCGATCTTCGAAGACCTCGGCATCAAGCTCGAAGGCGTTGGCCTCGGTGAACTGGGACGAGCGAAGAAGGTGATTGTCGACAAGGACAATACCACCATCATCGAAGGTGCCGGCAAGAGCGCCGACATCCAAGGCCGCATCGGCCAGATCCGTCGCGAAATCGACAACTCCTCGAGCGACTACGACAAGGAAAAGCTCGAAGAGCGGCTGGCGAAACTCTCCGGCGGCGTAGCCAAGGTGAACGTCGGTGCCGCAACCGAGAGCGAGATGAAAGAGAAGAAGGCCCGCGTCGAAGACGCCCTGCACGCCACGCGCGCAGCCGTCGAAGAGGGCATCCTCCCCGGTGGCGGTGTCGCCTTGCTGCGTGCCAGCAGCAAGCTGAAGCCCGAGGGTTTGAGCCACGACCAAGAGATCGGCTACAACATCGTAGTTCGTTCCTGCCGTTCGCCGCTGACTTCGATCGCAACCAACGCCGGCCAAGACGGCGGCATCGTTTGCGAGAAAGTCGTCGACTCGAAGGGCAACGTCGGCTACAACGCCGCGACCGATGAGTACGAAGACCTCGTCAAAGCCGGCGTGATCGACCCCACCAAGGTCACTCGCACCGCGCTACAAAACGCTGCGAGCGTGGCGACGTTGTTGCTCACGTCCGACGCCCTAATCGCCGACGCCCCAAAGAAAGACGGCAAGGGCGCCGCCGCCCCGGGCATGGATGGGATGTATTGATGAGGGGTGTGGTTTAAGCAGTAAGTAGTAAGCAACGAACCCCGGCCATGTGGCCGGGGTTTTTTGTGACAGGTATAAAACCTGGTTGGTCGCTTCCTGACGGGCGCGGCTCGGATAAGAATTGCGATGGCATTCAGGTTCAAATCAAAACCGAGCCGCGCCCTTGAGAGAGCGCGGCACGCATAGCAAGACCGCAACGACGACCAACCCCAGCGTGGTCGGTTCGGGGATTGGCACGCCGGGGCCTTGCAGCGTCACCGTGACCGGATAGTGGTCCGACGGGTAGTTGCCGTCGTAGCTGGTGCGGACGATTCCCGCTTGCTCGGCTTGGAAATCGTCCGAGTGCAGCACGTAGTCGATGCGTGAACCGAAGGTGCCGCCGCCGAAGCCGTGGAACGTGGCCTCTTGGCGGTCAATCTCGGGAAACACGTCGCGGTAGCTGTCCCGCAGCTGCAACTCGTCTGGTTCATTCGTGCCAAGCAGGTCCACAAATGCGGGGTTGGTGGGCGTGGCGTTCAGGTCGCCCATCACGATCACGGGGCGATTGCCAGCGAGCGAGCCAATGCGCTCACGAATCAGCACCGCAGAAAACTCGCGGGCCGCTTGCACTTGGTGATCCCAATGCGTGTTGAGCACAAAGTATTCCTGGCCGTCGGCCAGGGCATCTTCGAGCGTGACCCACGAGGCAATTCGTGCGCAGCAGGTGCCCGGGAAAAAAGTGCCCGGCGTGTCGGCATTTTCGTTCAACCAAAAGGTGCCGGAGCTGGTTTGCGTGAAACGCTCAGAGCGAAAAAAGATGCCGCCGTACTCGCCCGACCGCATGCCATTGTTGCGGCCGACGCCGTAAAAATCGTGCTCGGTCAGCTCGCCCTGCAGGTCTAGCACCTGTTGGTTGAGCGCCTCCTGCACACCCAAGATGTCGGGGCCATACTCGTTGATGACGTTGAAGGCCAGATCGCGGCGGTCCACCCCGCGCGGGGAAAACCAGGCGTTCGCGCTGTTGCTCGCGTCGCCCGAATCGAAGCGAATGTTGAATGACATCAGCTTGATGGGAAGTATTGTCGACGCAGTCAACGGCTGACAGCAAACCGAAAGCACACCAACGAGTACGACCGCGATCTTCATGCGCTGTTTTCCTGCCAGAATCGGGAGGGGTGGGGAGGGGTGGAGTCTGGACGTTGGGCGCGATTGTAGCACTCGCTACGGAGCGAGTCAAAAAACGCACTCTGCGCTTGACTGGCCGTGACAGATTCAATTGCTCCGACCACCCTTACATCGTAGAATACCAATATGGCTCCTGCTCAACCTATTCCGCTGATGTCGGTCGATGAATACCTCGCCTTCGAAACCGATGGCGAGGTGCGGCACGAGTATCTGGGTGGATATCTCTACGCGATGGCGGGTGCGAAGACGGTGCATAATCGGATCGCCTCCAGCTTGATGATTTCGCTTGGTGCTCAACTACGCGGCCAACCCTGCGAGCCGTTCAACTCGGATATGAGAGTCCGCTACCAATCGGCCAGCCACACGCGGTTTTACTATCCTGACGCAATGGTCGTTTGCACACCCAACGAGTCGGACTCACCGTTTCAAGACCAACCTGTAGTAATTGCCGAGGTGATTTCGGAATCGACGCGCCGCACTGAAGAGGGCGAAAAGCGGGAAGCGTATCTTTCTATTCCATCGCTGCGGGTTTACTTGCTGATTGAAACGGAGGAACCCTGCGTTAAATTGTATCGGCGCGACGATACCGAAGGGTTCAAGTCAGAACTCTATCGAGGGCTCGAAGAGGTGGTTCCACTAAACGAGATATCCGCGACGTTAGCGCTACGAGAATTGTACGAGCGCGTAGAATTCTCTACGGCAGCGGAGAGTTAGTTCTCCAACCGCCGCGCCGCGGCCAGCGTATTGACCAGCAGCATCACGCGGGTGAGCGGGCCGACGCCACCGGGGACAGGGGTAAGGTGGCCGGCGACTTTGCTGACCGCTTCAAAATCCACGTCGCCGACCAGTCCATCGTCGGTGCGGTTGATGCCGACGTCGATCACCGTCGCGCCCGGCTTGACCATGTCGGCGGTGACGAAGTTTGGCCGACCGATGGCGACGATCAAGATGTCAGCCGTCTGCGCGACTGCCGGCAGGTCGGCTGTGCGGCTGTGGCATAGTGTTACCGTGGCGTCAGCACCGCGTTGGGCGAGCATGATCGACAGAGGTTTGCCGACGATGTCGCTACGGCCAATGACGACGGCGTGCTTGCCCGCGGTGGGGATGTCGTAGCGGCGGAACAATTCCATGCAGCCTTGGGGGGTGCAAGGAAGATAGCGAGGCCGCCCCTGCACAAGTCGGCCGACGTTCTCCGGGTGGAACGCATCGACATCTTTCAGCGGGTTGATCGCTTCGAGCACGCGGTCGGTGTCGATTTGCTCGGGAACGGGGAGTTGTACCAAGATGCCGTGGACGTTGCTGTCTTTGTTCAGCTTGGCGATCAGAGTGAGCAAGTCTTGCTGCGAAGTGTCAGCGGGTAGCTTGTGCAGTTGGCTGCTAATGCCGACCTCTTCGCAGTCGCGACGTTTGTTGCGGACGTAGACCTCGCTAGCCGGATCTTCGCCGACGAGAACTGCCGCTAGCGTAGGGACGGCGACATTGTTCTCGATAAAGTCGGCAACCTCTTCGCGAAGTTCGGCGCGGATCGTGCGGGCCAGCGTTTTTCCGTCAAGCAGTTTCGCAGACATAGTATGCATCGCAAATTAGCCGCGATGCAACGCATCGCCAGATTCAAAAATTCATTTCTTCTTCAATACTAGTCGCGAATTGTAACCCGTCTTCGAGCCGTTGTCAGGCAGCCATGCTCAACAATCCCCAAGCGAAGTGCGTGTCGAGCCACAGCAACCCGTGCAAGGCAGCGCAAGCTTCGGCCGCAGCGACCCAATCGTCGGCCATGATGCCCCAACCGCCCGGCAGCTGTTCAAATCGCTTCGTTGGCGGCGGCTTGGTGATATCAAACAGGCGAAACAACAACCACCCGCTCAGCCAAACCGCTGGTCCCGCTGTCTCCACGCCAAGAAAGACAATCGGCAACGCAGCGATTTCATCGAGGACAATGCACTGTGGATCCTTGGTTCCGCCAAGCGCTGGGGCCGCCACGGAGCAGAGCGCCACACCTAGCACACCGATAACCGCAATAGCCAGCAACTGCGAACCCATTGTGGGCAGCATTCCGACAGCCAATGCCAATGGCAAGCCCCACAAACCGCCAACCGTGCCGGGGGCTGGTGAGACCAACCCTACGCCCAAGCCTGTGGCAAGCCATATCGAGAATTTACTGGTAGGTCTTGTCATACTCATGCTCGGCATCCTACCGTCCGCAGTCCCCCGCGGGATAGGCGTCTCGCCCGCACCGAAAAAGTGGGCTTCACAGTCCTAAGGCTTATTCCCTGCTCGCTCGATATGGCCGCCGCGTGGGAATCGAGTTATGATGGGGCATTGGAGATTTGACCAGCCTGGGCAAGGTGTGCGGGACATGAAATTTCTCGGAGCATTACGAAAAGCTAGAGCCCAGCGTAAGCGAGATCGAACCACTTACCGCGAGATCTCGTCTGCAGTAGCAGATGCCAAGCCAACAGAACCCAGCAAACACCCCGAAACTGTTGAATCGCTACTCCAGAAGGTAGCCACGAAAGAAAACATGAGCGAAGCCAAGCCAACAGCAACGAAAACAGCCAAAGAGGAAAAGCTGAGCGCCGTCGAAGTGTTCAAGCAGGAGAGCAACCACCTGCTTGGACCGATCCCCGCAGAGTTGGTCGACGACAACGACTTCTTCGGCAAGGCCAGCATCCAGCTGCTCAAGCACCATGGCACGTACCAACAAGACAACCGCGACGACCGCAAGGGGAAAGGCGGCAAGAGCTACAGCTTCATGGTCCGCACGGCGATTCCAGGCGGCAAGCTGACCAGCGATCAGCTCTTGGCTGAGTTGGACCTGTGCGACGAAATCGGCAACACGACTCTGCGCATCACCACTCGGCAGGGACTGCAGTTGCATGGCGTGCTGAAGTCCGACCTGCAGCAGACGATCCGCCGTATCAACCAGACGCAACTGACCACGTTAGCCGCTTGCGGCGACGTGGAGCGGAACGTGATGTGTTCGCCTTGCCCCTACAAAGGCGACCCGGTTTACGACCAAATGCAAGAGCTGACCGACAAGATTGCCAAACATTTGCAGCCGCGTACTCGCGCGTATCACGAACTGTGGCTCACCGACGACGCTACGGGTGAAAAGCAACTCGCTGGCGGCGGCAGCAACGGGCACACGATCGAGCCGATCTACGGACCGACCTATTTGCCGCGGAAGTTCAAGACAGGCATCGGCCTGCCGGGCGACAACAGCGCCGACATTTATTCACAAGACTTGGGGCTGTTAGCCATTTGCGAGGACTGGAACGTCGTGGGCTACAATGTGCTCGTGGGCGGAGGATTTGGCGTCACGCCCAGTGCCAAGAAAACTTTCCCCGCGATCGCCCAACCGATGTGCTTCGTCTCGCCAACCCAAGCGGTGGGTGTGGCCGAAGCAATCGTGAAGGTACAACGCGACTTCGGCAACCGAGCCGATCGCAAAGTCGCACGGCTGAAATACCTCATCCACAACTGGGGGCTCGATCGCTTCAAGCAAAAAGTCGAAGAGTACTACGGCGGTTCTCTACCCGCGCCACGACCCGTGCATGTCAAAGCCCACAACGACGGTATGGGTTGGCACGCCCAAGGTGATGGACGCTGGTTCTATGGGCTGAACGTCGAGAACGGCCGGATCAAGGACGAAGGGCTGTATCGCTTGAAAGCGGCTCTGCGAGAAATTTGTCACGATATCGGCCCGCCACTCCGCCTGACTCCCCACCAAGGTATCCTTTTTTGCGATCTCGAAGAAAGCGACAAGCCACGACTCGAGAAAATCCTCCGCCAGCATTGCGTGCCGCTCTCCGAAGAAACCTCGGCAGTGCGTCGTTGGTCGATTGCTTGCCCGGCGCTGCCTACTTGCGGTTTGGCAATTACCGAGAGCGAGCGCATCTTGCCGACGATGATGGACCAACTCGAGAAAGAACTAAAATCGCTCGGGTTGCAAGACGAAGTCTTCACCACGCGGATGACGGGCTGCCCCAACGGCTGCGCGCGACCCTACAACTCCGACATCGGCTTAGTGGGCAAGACAGCCGACAAGTACACGATCTTCCTCGGCGGACGCGTGCAAGGTGACCGACTCAATTTCATTTACAAGGACAAAGTGCCCACCGCGGAAATAGTACCCGCGCTGGTCGAGGTATTCGCACACTTCAAAGATGCCCGGCAAGACAGCGAGTCGTTCGGTGACTTCTGTCACCGCGAGGGTGCCGAGCGATTGCTCGCCGCGTGCGGGGGCTAGCAGCTTGTCAAGATTTTCCTATCATTCTCTTCACTGATTGAATAACCCACGGGGAAGCAAAGATGGATTGGCTATTTGAACGAACAATCGAACTCGCTGCCTGGGTGGCGTTCATTTTGTGCGTCCTCTTTCTCTGCGATTCCATTTGGATGCTCGCGATTTGGGCTCGCAGCTTAGGCGGCGACGGCGTGAACGTCGTTGATCCCAGTGGCTTCCTCGCGCAGAGTGGCCAGGCCGCGATCAAGTTTGTCGGAGCCGCGGTTGCGATGGGCGTGCTCGCATGCATCGACCACTACGTCTTCGATATTCCCGAACAAGCGTAGGCAACTATTCACCTTCCACGAGTCGGCGAATCTGGCGCCGACGAGTGATGCGACGCCGCTGATGGTCAGTATACAAAAACCACGCTCGCGTCGTCTGCCCGCGCTGCCAGGCCGTCCGTGTGCGGCGGTTCAGCTGGGTACAATCGACGAGCAAGCCAAGATCGCTAGTTATCCGACGCAGGAAAAACTGGCTGCGGCTTCGCAGCCTGCTCGCTAAACGGTTCAAATCCACTGGAAAGTCATTCTGTGAAAGGGCCTTTTGTGGGCACCGAGGTGCATGCTCCACAAGTCTCGAGACAGTTGTTTGATCCTCTGTGCTTAGATTCTAGATAGTGGCTCGACCAAGGCAAATTTAATATGACGAGCTGAGCGAGCGTGGCCAGGAAGCTTGGAAGCCTGGAATCTGCTCCTCTGAGTGGCCAGTCTTGCCATGAACCGGCCCTGTTGCATAAATTATAATTGAGGACTTCGAGAAACATGTCAGCAAGTAGCTAACCCCAGTTTTTGCGATAGAGAGTACGCCTTGATTCTGAACGCTGAAAACTCTGACCTTGTAAACGATCTTAAGAGTAGCGAGGACCAGGCTCTGTCCTCCCAACCTGCCACCGTTTACGTAGTCGATGACGATGAGCTTACCCGTGAGTCCGCTTGCGAATTGGTGAGGTCTATGAACTTTCAGGCCGTAGGATTTGAGTCTGCTGAGTCTTTTTTGGGTCAGTACGCGGGCAACTCGGGGTGCGTGGTAACCGACTACCGCATGACGGGGATGAATGGAATCGAATTGCAGGAAGAATTGATAGAGCAAGGCTTTGAGATACCGGTCATTCTTGTCACAGGATTCGCGCGCACCTCGATGGCCGTACGGGCGATCCAAAATGGCGCGGTCACCATGCTCGATAAACCGTACAGCGAGGATGAGCTCTGGAGCGCCATCCGCGCAGCGCTCTCGCTTGATAAAGAGCGTCGTGCCCAGAAGCGCAGGAATGAAGGAATCCTAAGTCGGTTGGCCACTCTCAACGAAAAAGAGAAACAAGTGCTGGACATGATCGTGGCGGGCGAGTCCAACAAGGCGATGGCTAAGCTGCTGGATGTGAGCTTGCGAACTATTGAAAACCGGCGCCGCTCAGTTTTCACCAAGCTCCAAACCGACACCGTGGCGGAGTTGGTTGCAATGGTACTGAGAAGCCAAGAGTAGGAACCGCACCTAAGAGTATTACGGATACTAGGCTTCAACATTAACATTGCAAGGCGCGAATGAACACTGTCTCCCCGAACCAAACGCGCGTTGGCTGGATCGGCACTGGTGTGATGGGTTTGAGCATGTGCCGCCACCTGCTCGACGCGGGCTTTTCGGCGACTCTATTCACACGCACACGATCCAAGGCGGAGCCCCTACTTGCCCAAGGCGCGGTTTGGGCTGACACCCCGCGTGCAGTTGCCGAGCGCTCGGATGTTGTTTTTTCCATCGTCGGTTTCCCGCGCGATGTACGCGAGGCACTCATGGGCGAGGAGGGGGCGCTAGCCGGGGCCGCGGAGGGAACCGTACTGGTCGACATGACGACCAGCGAACCCACCCTGGCCGTAGAAATCGCCGCAGCTGCTAAACAACGCGGAGTGACGAGCATCGATGCACCAGTCTCTGGTGGGGATGTCGGTGCCAAGAATGGCACGCTCTCGATCATGATCGGCGGTGACGAGCAAACAGTGCAATCCCTCGCGCCATGCTGGGACGCAATGGGCTCGACCTGGGTCCACCAAGGTGGCCCCGGCGCGGGACAACACACGAAGATGGTCAACCAAACCCTGATCGGCGCGGGCATGGTCGGTGTCTGCGAAGCGCTGCTCTACGGCTACCGCGCGGGGCTCGACTTGGAGCAGGTGATGAAATCCATCGCCTCCGGTGCGGCGGGGAGCTGGTCACTCTCGAACCTTGGCCCGCGGATTATCGCGGGCAACTTCGACCCCGGCTTCTTCGTCGAACACTTCATCAAAGACATGGGCATCGTGCTAGCCGAAGCACGCAAAATGAACCTCGCACTACCGGGCATGGCACTGGCCGAACAGCTCTACCAGGCACTCGCCGCCCAAGGCCACGGGCGTAAGGGCACACATGCGTTGATGTTGGCGCTGGCGAAGCTATCAGGAACGGACTGGGAAAATCGCGACTAACGTTTAGCCACGCTTCGAAACTCATTCTCGCTCAAACGATCGCCTTGCAATACACGCTCAAAAACTAAGTCCGCCCGTGGCCAGCCGAAGCAGCGTAGCAGTTGGTCAAATGCTTCGGCGGGGCACTGGCCGTGCAACTCCACGCGGTGCAGGCGGTCGTCGAAATCGAACAAATGGCCGTCGACTTGCCAGCGGTTTGTTCCCACGTCGCCGGAGTAAATCCAAGATCCGTCCAGCTCGAACATCATCCGCGGCAGCGACTCGAGCGCCGCGGCCGCTTCTTCCCAGGTACAGCGAAACGGCTCGGCAAAAAGATTAACATGGAAGCGGTACATTATTCTGGCGGAAGTTGATGCCCCATCTTGTCGCGTTTGGTTTTCATATACCCGGCGTTGTGTTCGTTCATCGGCGGCACGATCGGCACCTGGTCGACGACTTCCAGATCGAAACCTCCGTAGATAAACGCGTCGGTCTTCTTGGGGTTGTTTGTCAGCAGCCGAACCTTTTTGAGCCCGAGATCTTTCAGCAGCTGAATGCCCACACCGTAGTCGCGGGAATCGGCTTTGTAACCCAGGGCGACGTTCGCTTCGACCGTGTCGAGCCCTTCGTCTTGCAGTTTGTAGGCCTTGATTTTTTCGACTAGCCCGATGCCACGCCCTTCTTGGGGCAAATACACCAGCACGCCGCATCCTTCGCGACTGATCATGTCGAGAGCCATGTGCAGCTGGTCACCACAATCGCAGCGGAGCGACTCCAACAGGTCACCCGTGAAACACGAAGAGTGCAATCGCACCAACGGCGCTGCCGCCTTCGTGGGGTCGCCGATGACATAAACTATGGGTTCTTGCGATTCGTGATGGACTCCGTACGCGATGATCTTGCCGTCGCCGTATTTCGTGGGCAAATCAGCTTCCGCGTTCCGGTAGACCAGTTTTTCGCGCACGCGTCGATAGGCGATCAGTTGCTCGATAGAAATAATCGGCAACTCATGTTGTGCGGCCAGTTCGCGCAGCTCGTCGCGAGTGGCGCGATCCCCCTTCTCGTCGAGAATTTCGCACAGTGCGCCCGCCGGGGTGAGCCCCGCCATCCGTGCCAGGTCGACGGCGGCTTCGGTGTGGCCCGCGCGACGAAGCACGCCTCCCTCTTTGGCCACGAGCGGAAACAAGTGCCCCGGACGATGGAAATCGCTCGGCACGCTGCTCGGATCACACAGGGCGGCAATGGTTGTCGCACGCTCGCCGGCGGTGATGCCGGTGCGCGAGGTACGGTGGTCCACGGGCACGGTGTAGTTTGTGCCCAGCGGGGCGGTGTTGTCTTCGACCATCGGTGCAAGTCGCAGTCGCTCCGAAACATCCGGCAGGATCGGCATGCAAAGCTGCCCCCGGCCGTGGGTGATCATAAAGTTCACCGCTTCGGGCGTGATCTTTTCGGCAGCACAGATAAAATCGCCCTCATTCTCGCGGTCCTCGGCGTCGACGACGATGATGATCTGGCCCAGCCGAATGGCCTCGACTGCTTCTTCAATGCTGGAGAATTTACTGCTCAAGGGGACTCGATTCTGTGGGCGTTGTTGTTGGGGCGTTGTCCGGGCCAATCTGTTTATCGAGACCGAAGAGTCTGGCAAACAGAAGCGAAGCACAAAAGCAGAAGGGGACGAACACCAATACCCCAACAGCCATTCCCGCAAACCAACTTTCCTGAAGCAGGAAGGCTGTAAGAATCGCCAGCAATAGCAGCACGGCAGCTAAGACTAGGTTCATGAGAGGCTAATTGCTGGAAGGGAACTTTGCTGTTCACTACTGCAGTTGCGGCTATTATAAGTGATACACAGACCTATGACCAACCGTCCGGAGGCGTACCCGTGCTGCGATCGTTGAAATTAGCACTCATTATCACCGTCGTTTCGGGTATTTCCGCTTGGGGGACGCTTGCACAATGTGAAACCGCAATCTTCGACGAGAAGATCACCGACAAGGCGATTTTCGACAGGGCGATCATCGACAGCACTCAGCCCAACGATGTTAGCGAGATCGAAACCCGCTACGGCGAGGTCTACGTCGAGCGGGATTCCGGGCCACTTAAGGCCGACGTCTATCTGCCGAAGGGCGAAGGGCCATTCCCCGGCGTTGTGGTTGTACATGGCGGGGCGTGGTACATCGGCACGCGGGCACAGCTTTCGGGAGCCGCTCAGTTGCTGGCACAGCATGGCATGACCGCGGTGGCAATTAGCTACCGGCTGGCTCCCAAACACAAATTTCCGGCCCAGATTGAAGACTGCAAGTCGGCCGTGCGGTGGATGCGCGAGCAGGCCGAATCGCTAAAAATCGATCCCGAGCGAGTGGGAGGGTTTGGATACTCGGCTGGGGCGCAGCTGGTTTCGCTGCTAGGGACGACGGGCGGTGATGTGGAGGCCAAGCCGCAAGCGGCCGTTGTTAGTACCCGGTTGCAAGCGGTGGCGGCGGGCGGAGTGCCTTGCGATTTTCGCGTGTTGGATCCTGACTCGAAGCAGTTGGCGTTTTGGCTAGGAGGCACGCGGCGCGAAGTGGGGGAACAGTATCGCCTGGCCTCGCCGCGCGCGTTTGTCACTCCCGACGATCCACCCATGTTTTTCTTTCATGGCGAGAAAGACGACATCGTGCCAATCGTTAGCCCCGAGGCGATGTGCGCTTCTCTGAACGAGGTCGGTGTCTCGGCGGAGTTGTATGTCGTGCCAAAAATCGGTCACAGCTTTGCAGCGATGGATCGCACCGCACTCACAAAAAGCGTGGAGTTTCTCCAACATCAATTAAGCGTGGGCGCGGGCCATGAGTGAGCCAACCGCAAAGCCCGATGCCTCGCCGCCAGATTTCTCTCCCTTGGCACGAGAAGAATACGTCGAGCAAGGGCACTTCTTCGAAACGTTGGGCGAGCGGCTGATCGATAACATGCCCGCGCAGGAGGTGCTTGCCGCCGTTCGCGAAGAGGTCTTGGCGACGACCAACTTGCCACTGGCGATTGACTTCCTGCTGTCGGAGTTGAAACACCAGGGCGTGCTCGCCCCAGGAATGAGCAAACTGGCTCACTATTTCACGCCGTTTCAGTGCTATGTGATGAGCGAGGCGGAAAACGACCGGCGGCGTTTTGACTTGCGAATCGGGCTGAAGATCCTCACTCGCGAAGCCCGGTATCGCACGGAGACCGACATCTCCCTCGCTGGGCTGTTTCTCTATCAATTCGAGGCACTGTGTCGCAACCGATTGGGATACGACGAAGGGCTCGAAGCGATCGCCGCCGATCCGTCGTATGACGATACCTGGCGGGAGTGGATTCTCACCGTACGGCGACAGATCGGCATCGTCGAACTCGCGGACATGCTCTACGTTCGCAGTGAGTTTTACCTGGAGAAGATGGCTCAGATCGACCCGGGGCGGGAGCCAGATCGTTCGCTGCTCTTGTTTGGGCGACAGGAGGGGCGCATAGCTTGGGCCAATCGGCAGAAAGAGCCGTTGCTGTTGTTCGCCGCTCTACACCGACAATTGGGGTACCCGCAGGTGCCCCGAACCAAGCAGGCCGATCCCGAGCAGCGTTTGCTGCCCACGCTGGCGCGTCGCGTCGAACAGTTGGAGTCTCGGCTCAAGTTGATCGAGGAAGAACAACGAGGCGGAATCAACCTCGAGAAATTCTACCGCCCTGACCATCCAGATTCGACCTGACCGGTGGTTCCTACGAAATCGCGAAAAATCCCCCTGTTTTGCTGTTCAACCCAGCGCACTGGCATGGTAGAGTTCGATGATGCCGATTCGAAGCGGTTGGTCGGCACTTACTTGCGTTTACCCCATTATGACAAATCGACGCCGCGTTGAGTTCTGCCAAATTTGTTTGCAGTTTCAGATAATCGCCGATCCAAGTCGTCGCTGAGCCAAATGATTGCCGAGCCAAATCATTGCAGAGAGAGTCGCTCGCTGTGAGTTTCCAACTCAGTCTTAGCACCGAATCGGTGTCGGCCGCCTACCCCGACCAACCGTTGTTCGTCACCCCCGCCTCAACCGTCGGCGAAGTGATTCAGCTCTTGCGCGCTCAACGCACTGGCAGTGTGCTAGTGTGCGATTCCGACCAAGCCAGCGGCGGGAAATTGCTGGGAATCTTCACCGAACGCGACGCGCTCCGTGCAATGGCAACGGCTTGTGAAAGCGACGCGGTGATGAAACAGCCAGTATCGGAAGTCATGTCCACCGACTTGGCTACTTTGCAAGCCGACACCAGCATGGGCGACGCTATCAAAATGATGTCCGACGGCGGATATCGCCACTTGCCGATCTTGGATCCCGAGGGCAAGCCAACGGGGATGCAAACGGTTTATGGCATCGTCCACTACCTGGTCGATCACTTCCCCCAGACGATTTATAACCTCCCGCCCAAACCCGGCAGAGGCCCCGCGGATCGCGAAGGGGCATAGAGCAAAGGGTTGAGTAGTTTGTCGTAAGTCGCAAGAAAATCTCGCTTCTGATCAACTACTCGAAGTCACCATCCCATTCACTAACGACCAACTACTTACGACTCCCACCCATGTCCACTTCGACTCCCACTAAACCGGTCTCCAACATTGAGGAAGCAACCGTTCGCTTCTGCGGCGACTCGGGCGATGGTATGCAGCTTGCCGGAACTCAGTTCACCAACACCTCGGCACTGCTTGGCAACGATGTTGCGACCTTCCCCGACTTCCCCGCCGAGATCCGCGCTCCGCGCGGTACGAAGGCCGGGGTGAGTGGATTTCAGATCCATTTTTCCAGCAACGAAATCTACACTCCTGGCGACACGGTCGATGCATTAGTAGCAATGAACCCGGCGGCGCTAACTACCAACATCGCCGACCTGCGAGACGGTGGCATTCTGCTGGTCAACAAGGACGCCTTCGACAAGAAAGGCCTCGAACAGGCCGGCTACGAAACCAACCCGCTCGAAGATGGCAGCCTCGACGAAAAGTACAAACTGCACTCGGTCGAAATGACCAAGCTCACTCGGCTGGCGGTCGAAGACTGCGGACTGTCGCAGAAGGAAGCCGACCGCTGCCGCAACTTCTTTGCGATGGGGCTCGTGTTCTGGCTGTACGACCGATCGCTCGACCCCACGATGCGGTTCATCGAAAAGAAGTTCGCCGCGAAGTTCCCCGCCGTCGCCCAAGCGAACACCAACGCGCTGAAAAAGGGCTACCACTATGGCGAGACGGTCGAAGCGATCAACACGCAGTATCAAGTCGCCCCCGCCAAATTGGGACCGGGCACGTATCGCAATATCATGGGCAATACCGCCTTGGCCTGGGGCTTGGTGACCGCCGCACAGATGAGCGACAAGCGTTTGTTCTTGGGTGCCTATCCGATCACACCGGCCAGCACCATTCTCGAAGAACTTGCCAAGCACAAGCATTTCAATGTGATGACGTTCCAAGCCGAAGACGAAATTGCGGCGATGACCTCGACCATCGGCGCCGCGTTTGCTGGCGCGATGGCCGTCACCGCGAGTAGCGGCCCCGGCATCGCGCTCAAAGGCGAAGGTCTGGGGTTAGCGGTGATTACTGAATTGCCGATGGTCGTGATCAATGTCCAGCGCGGCGGGCCTTCGACCGGCTTGCCAACCAAGACCGAGCAGTCCGACTTGCTGCAGGCGATGTTTGGCCGCAACGGCGAATGCCCCATGCCGGTGATTGCCGCGAGCAGTCCCGGCGACAGTTTCGATGTCGCGCAGGAAGCGTGGCGGTTGGCCGTGCGGTACATGACACCCGTGATGCTGCTAACCGACGGCTACATCGCCAACGGTTCGGAACCGTGGCGAATTCCGGCAATTTCGGAACTGGAAAAGATCCCCGTCCACCATCCGGGCACGCCCAGCAACGGCGACGTGTTCATGGCGTACGACCGCGATGAAAAGCTCGCCCGTCCGTGGGCAATTCCCGGCACTCCCGGCTTGGAGCACCGCATTGGTGGCCTAGAAAAACAGGACATCAGCGGCAACGTGAGTTACGATCCCGAAAACCACGAGCACATGTGCAAGCTCCGCGCGGAAAAAGTCGCCCGCATCGCCGACGACATCCCGCTGCAGAAACTCGATGGACCGGACAGCGGCGACTTGCTGGTCGTGAGTTGGGGCGGCCCTTACGGCGCGTGCGCCACCGCCGTCCACCAGGCCCAAGCCGCCGGCAAGAAGGTGAGCCACTGCCACCTGCGTTACCTCAACCCATTCCCCAAAAACTTTGAAGAAATCCTCCGCAACTTCGACAAGGTACTGATCCCTGAGCTCAACCTGGGCCAACTCAGCATCCTCGTCCGCGACATGTTTATGATCGACGCAATCGGGTTGAACAAGATTCAGGGGAAGCCGTTCAGCGTTGGAGAAATTTTGGAGAAAATTGAGGAGGAACTACGATAGACCGCGTTAGTGCCGTCGGCCACGACGAAAGCACCACGCGACGTTCTCCCTCAATATTGCCAGCTCCCTCAATATTGCCAGCAACAGTTCGGCGTGGCCGCCGACGCTAACACACAACTACGCACCACCAACTACGTCTTACCAACTAGGTCTTACCAACTACGTCCTACCAATCACGCCAACCATGAGCATCGACACCCCACTCCCCGTTCTCAAACCCGCCGACTTCGCCAGCGACCAAGATGTGCGCTGGTGTCCTGGTTGCGGCGACTACTCCATTCTTGCGCAGATGAAAAAAGTCATGCCGACGTTGGGCGTGCCACGCGAGAATCTTGTGTTCATCTCCGGCATCGGTTGTTCCAGCCGGTTTCCCTACTACATGAACACCTACGGTATGCACTCGATCCACGGCCGCGCGCCGGCCGTGGCGACGGGCCTCAAGACTTGCCGCCCTGACTTGCAGGTCTGGGTCATCACGGGCGATGGCGACGGTCTCTCGATCGGCGGCAACCACCTGATGCACTGCATTCGCCGCAACATGGACCTCAACATCGTGCTGTTCAACAACCGCATCTACGGCCTCACCAAAGGCCAATACTCGCCCACTTCGCCGCTGGGCAAGGTGACTAAGAGTACGCCGATGGGGGCGATCGACAACCCGCTGCACCCGCTGTCGATCGCCATCGGTTGCGAAGCGACTTTTGTCGCCCGTAGCATCGACACGAATATCAAGCACTTGGCCGAGACGTTCAAACGCTCCGCCGCACATAGCGGGACAGCGTTCATCGAGGTCTACCAGAACTGCAATGTTTTCAACGACGGCGCTTGGGAATACGCCAAGGACCGCGACACCAAGGCCGACACCACACTTGAGCTGCAACACGGCAAACCAATGATTTTTGGCAAGAACCGGGACAAGGGCATCCGCCTCAATGGCCTGGAGCCCGAGGTGGTTGAGCTGGGCAAAGGTATCACCGAGGACGACCTGCTCTTCCACGACGAGCGCAGCCCCGAGCCAAGCCTGGCCTATCTGCTTAGCCGCATGCGTTACGAAGATGGTTTCCCAGAGCCCATTGGCGTGTTCCGCTCGGTCGACGCGCCCCGTTACGACGAAATGATCAATGATCAGATCGAGCAAGCAACCAAAGAGAAGGGTAGAGGCGACCTGGAAAAACTCTTTAATGCTGGCGAAACTTGGACCGTAACCTGAGAGAATGGTCACATGATTGCATGCCCCTACTGCGGTTCAGAAAACACTGAAGGCTCGGACGTCTGCGACGATTGTCAGCATTCGCTCACCGATCTGAGTCATCCCGCGCCGGCGTCGCCGGTAGAGCGAGGCTTGTTAAAAGATCGTATTGAAGCGCTCCAGCCAAAAACGCCGCTCACAGTCACACCACAAACTTCCATCGGTCAGGTACTCACCCAGATGATCGCGCAGTCGATTGGCTGCGTGATGATTGTCGAAGAGGACAAACTCTTGGGCATCTTCAGCGAGTTCGACGCGCTGATGAAAATCAACACGGGGGCTGCCCAACTCACAGATCGTCCCATCAGCTCGGTGATGACGTCCGAGCCAGTCACACTCGAAGGTAAAAACAAAATCGCCTTCGCTCTGCACCAAATGCACGTTGGTGGCTATCGCCATTTGCCAATCATGACCGACGGCAAGCTGACCGGTGTGATCTCGATTCGCGACATACTCAATTATCTCACTCAGCGCATTGGCGTGCCTGCGTAAACAACCAAGTCGCAGCACGGTCCCTGGGCCGTCCGAGACTTGCGAAGTTGGTCGGCGTACGGCCCAGGGCGATCGTCCTACGTCACTTCACCAATGGCATTGCTCATTCTTGAAGGACAGTCCGATGGCCCCCACGCTTTCCAATGAAGTTGCTCAACAAGTCGTCGCCGGCGTGACGAAACTGCTTGCGGAGTTCGAGCCTGATCCAAAGTTGCCGCTCGAACTTGAGGTTCAACAGGCCGTCTACCTCGCTCGACAACTGCAATCTCGCGCGAACCAACTGCAAACTCCCGCCGAGAAGCGTCAGCAAGCCGAACTGGATCGGATGATCCAATCGCCGGGCGATAAGGCGACCCTGATGCAGCTGACCGATCAGGCGTTTCGCTCGCGGCTGCCGCATCGGTCGGCGGATCAACTGATTCACATTCTTGACGTCCAGGGCGTGCCGCGGTTTTTTAGCGCGCTCGATCGAACTCTGCTCAAGGGTTTTCAGTCGTTTGGCGGCTATCTGCCTGGGGTGGCGATGCCCCTGGTCCAGGAAAAGATGCGCGAAGAAACGGCCAACGTGGTGCTCCCCGCCGAGCCCGAGCATCTGCGCGACTACCTCCACCAGCGCAGCGAAGCAGGTGTGAGGATGAATGTCAACTATCTCGGCGAAGCGCTTCTGGGCGAACGCGAGGCTGAGCGGCGATTGAAGTCCTACCTCCAGGCGCTACAACGGCCGGAGATTGAAGTGATCTCGGTGAAAATTTCGACCCTCTACTCTCAAATCTCTGCCCTCGCGCGCGAGCATACGATTGAGGTCCTCTGCGATCGCATGGAACTGCTTTATCGCGCGGCAGCGAAAAACCGCTTCAAACGACATGACGGCACCGAAGTTGCGAAGTTCGTCTACCTCGATATGGAGGAGTATCGCGACAAAGAGATCACCGCCGAAGTGTTTATGCGTACACTCGACCGACCGGAGTTGAAAGCAGTGCGGGCGGGGATCGCACTGCAAGCGTACTTACCCGACTCATTTCCGACACAGCAGCGCATCACCCGTTGGGCGCGAAAACGAGTTGTCGACGGCGCCGCCGCTGTCACGATTCGCATCGTCAAGGGAGCGAATTTGGAAATGGAACGCGTCGACGCCAGCCTGCACGGCTGGCATCAGGCGCCGTACCACGAAAAAATCGAGACCGATGCCAATTACAAACGCATGCTGCGCTATGGCATGCATCCAGAGAATCTGCCAGCAGTGAAGCTCGGCATCGCGTCTCACAACTTGTTTTCATTGGCATACGGCTTGGTGCTCGCGGTCAGAAACAATGCACTCGCCGAGGTGCAGTTTGAAATGCTCGAAGGCATGGCCAACCACCAACGGCGGGCACTGTTCGAATTGTCGCAAAACATGCTGCTCTACGCGCCGGCGTGTAAGCAAGAAGACTTCATCAATGCGATTGGGTACTTGGTACGCCGCCTAGATGAAAACACGGGCGAAGAGAATTTCCTGCGTCATGCGTTTCGCTTGCAAGTCGACAGCGAGGAGTGGCAACAACTGGAGTCGACGTTCGTAGAATCGTTCGAGCGGATGAATACGGTCTCGGCAGAGCCAAGGCGAGAAGCAGCGAGTGGAGAGCGGAGGAAGGAAAAAGGGGAGGGGAGAGGCTTCGATGATTCCTCTTTTGATTCTGCTTTTGCGAACGCTCCTGACACCGATTGGTCGCTGCCCGTGAACAGTGCCCGGGCTGCGAAACTTATCGAGACTTGGGCCGCGCGCTGCGACTCCCAAGCAGCCGATGTGCCGTTAGTGATTGGTGGCGAGCCGCGTGCGAGTGGGGAACTGCGCGAGTCGCACGATCCCTCGCGCCTCGGCACCGTGGTTGCTCGCTATCGCCAAGCACAGGAAAGCGATGTCGCTGAAGCCATTACGTGCGCAAAATCGGACCGTGCCCTGTGGCGGCAAAAGACCACCGAGGAGCGGGCGAAGATCCTCTTCCGCGTTGCCGATCGACTCGCCGGTCAGCGCGGCGATCTTATGGGTGCGATGCTAGCTGAAGGGGGCAAGACGTTGGCGGAGTCCGATCCCGAAATCTCCGAAGCGATCGACTTCTGCCGATTCTATGCGAGAAGTGCCTGTGAATTTGCGATGCTCGAAGGATTGCAGGCTAGGGGCCAAGGCGTTGTGGTCGTGGTTTCGCCTTGGAACTTTCCCTTGGCGATTCCTTGTGGCGGTATTTCCGCGGCCTTGGCGGCTGGGAACACCGTGATCCTTAAGCCGGCATCCGACACCGTGCTGATCGCTTATCGGCTTTGCCAATGTTTCTGGCAGGCGGGCGTGCCGCGCGCTGCGCTGCAGTTCATGCCTTGCAGTGGTGCAACCGTTGGGCAGCAGTTGGTCACGCACACCAATGTCGACACCGTGATCCTCACGGGTGGTACAGAGACTGCGTTGCAGATGCTGACCACGAAGCCGACCCTGAACTTGCTCGCCGAAACCGGTGGCAAGAACGCGACCATTGTCACGGCGCTGGCCGATCGCGAGCTGGCAATCAAAAATGTGCTGCACTCCGCTTTCAGCCACAGTGGGCAAAAATGCTCGGCGACGTCGCTGTTGATACTCGAAGAGGAAGTTTTTCACGACGAGAGTTTCCGCAAATCGTTGTGTGATGCGGTCGAGAGTTTGCACGTCGGCAGTGCCTGGCAACTGCACTCTAGAGTTGGTCCGTTGATTCAACCGCCTAGTGGCGACTTGGAACGTTCGCTGAAGGAACTCGAACCGGGAGAGTCCTGGGCCGTCATGCCGCGGTTGCATGTTGATGGCAATCCCCACTTGGTTAGCCCCGGTGTGAAGTGGAGCGTCGGGCCGAAGAGTTTCACGCATTGCACCGAGTTGTTTGGTCCCGTACTCGGAGTGATGCGTGCTCGCAATTTGCACGAAGCGATTGACTTGGTGAACGCCACGGGCTTCGGCCTCACGTCTGGTTTGGAAAGCCTGGACGACCGGGAACAGCAACTGTGGCAGGAAGGCATTCGCGCTGGGAACTTGTACATCAATCGTCCTACAACCGGCGCGGTCGTACTCCGCCAGCCCTTTGGCGGTATGGGCAAAAGTGCCATCGGCCCCGGCATCAAAGCTGGCGGACCTAACTACGTCGCTCAACTCATGAAATTTCATGAGAAACCTCAGAGCCAGGATGCTACGCAGCACCCGAAAGAAGACCTCGGCGATACTGGCCTCGACGATTTCTGCGAATCGCTCCGCAAAGACAACACCTTGCCCCGCGACCAAGTTGAACGAATCGTCACCGCCGTGCAGAGCTACGAATATTGGATGGCAGCCGAGTTCGAACCCACTCACGATCACTTCAAGCTCATCGGCGAAGACAATTTTCGTCGCTACCTGCCAATTCCCGAAGTGCGCGTGCGCTATGACCTGCAAGACACTCCGTTTGAGTTGTTCGCTCGGGTCTTGGCATCGCGTACCGCCGGTTGCCACACAGTTGTGAGCTCAACTCCGGAGCAATCTAGCGACGCACTTCAAGCTCTCGAAACTTTGACCGCCAACTGGGCAGCACAAATCGAATTTGTCGAAGAGACCGACAAGCAGTTAGCCGAAGTGGTGCGCGCGTATCGCTTGGGACGTGTGCGATTTGCGTCGCCAGAACGTGTGCCGGCACTAGTTCGTGAAGTTGCTGCCGAGCGTGGCACCTATGTGTCGGACAAGCCAGTCCTTGGGCACGGACGCCTCGAACTGATGCACTATTTCCAAGAGCAAAGCCTCACGCACATCTACCACCGCTACGGCAACCTGGGTCGCCGCAGCGGGGAAAAGCGTGCCGAGGTGCTGTAGCGAACCAGCCAACGGGCCGCTACGATTTTTTCTTGCGACTGGACTTTTTCTTGCGTTTCGACTTTTTTCGGTCCGCCGGCTTCAGCGATTTCCAGGCCTTGGCGGCAAACACACGATCAAGTCGTGCCAGTTGGTAGGTTCGCACGTCGAGCGTGAAACTTCCCCGCGCGGGGTGTTTGACCAACACATACGGCAAGCAGACTGCTCGCACTTTGAGTGGATCGCCGCTTTCCTGTGCAACGATGCGGATCGGCACGGTCTCCGCGCGATCCTCAAGCCCCGCGTCGCACCACAAAAATGATGGGCAGTCGTATGTCTCATGCAGCGGAGCCACGTAGTCGCCCACGCGCACATCCTCCGGCGCCAGCGATTTGGCGAGCGATGTCTGCGATCCCGAAAGTTCAGGTTGTGAAATTGTCTTCGCCATACGCCGGAGGACACGTACGACATTGGAAGGGTTCAGCTCAAAACACCGGCTTGATATTCTTCAGCCGCGATTCGGTTTCGGCCATGAGTGCGTCTTCAGCCGCTTCGTCGGCGGCGACGTAGGTGACCGAGAAACGCAAGAATGGCCCGGCATCGTCCCATGGCACGGTGCAGATGGATTGCTCGCGGATGAGATACTGGCTCGCGGCTTCGGCGTCGTCGAACGTCGGACCACCTTCCAATCCTTGGGGCGAGGGCGTGTAGAGAAAATACGTGCCGCCGGGCATTTCACATTGAAATCCGCAACGCTGGAGCATGGCTACCAGCTTTTCAAGCCGACGCTGGTACTTGGCGTGGATGCGGCGGGGGATGGTTTCGTCGTCGAGCGCTGCAGCGGCCGCTTTCTGGATGGCAATGAACTGGCCCGAATCGCAGTTGTCTTTCACATCGGCAAACGCGCTCACCAGTCGCTCGTGCCCGCAGACCCAACCCATCCGCCAACCAATCATGTCGAAACCTTTCGACATCGAATGCACCTCGACGCCCACGTCCTTCGCGCCCGGCACGGCTAGAAAGCTGTTCGGCTTGCGGTCGAAGGAGAGCAGCGCGTGGGCCGCATCTTGTACGACGACAAGGTCATTTGCTTTGGCAAACTGCACGACTTGTTCATAAAACTCGCGCGGCGCGGTGGCACCGGTAGGGCTGTTGGGATAGCACAGCACAAGCAACTTCGCCTTTGACAAAATGTCGGGCGCGATGTTCTTCAAGTCGGGCAAGAAGTGGTTCTCCGCCAACAGCGGCAACTTATGCACGATGCCGCCGTAGTAGGCCGTGTGTGTACCGGCGACTGGGTAGCCGGGCACGGTCATTAACGTGATATCGCCTGGGTTGATCAGCGTAGCGGGCAACATCGAGAGTGCCGTTTTCGATCCAATGCAGTGGTTCACTTCCGTCGCCGGGTCGAGTGCGACACCGTATTCGCGTTGCATAAACCGGGCAACAGCTTCCTTAAACACCTCGATCCCATTGTCGGCGTAGCCGCGGTTTTCCGGCTGGTTGATCTCCTCGGCCATCACACCACGTACCGATTCGTCGGCCATCGCGTCGTTCTCGCCGATGCCAAAATCGAGCAGTTGCCGATCGGGATGATCGGCCAGGGCTTGGCGTTTGGCTCGCTTGATTTTTTCAAACTTGTAGATCGCTGTGCCCTTGCCGTACTGGGCCCCGCCAATACGCTCGGCAAACAACTGTTGAAAATAGGGGTCGGACATCGGAGAGGCCATCCTCTGGCAGTTTGGTGTTTCCAGTGAAAACCCCTAAGTTACCCCCCGCGCGCACCTTCGGCAATGAGGTGGTAGTGCAGAGGCGCAAACTGGACCTTAAGCCTGGGGTCAGCGATTCTCATTGATCGCTTTGAGCAACGCGTTTACGGAATGCCGTTCACGGTAGCCTTCGTTGAACAATGCCGCCAACACTTTGCGGTCCTTGCCAATCAAATACGTGCCAGGATGTGGCAAGCCCTTCTCGTTGTGGATGCCGTAGGCACGAATGGTCTTGCTCCCAGGGTCCGCAAGTAGGGGGAACTCTA
The DNA here is from genome assembly GCA_965230685.1 of Bythopirellula sp. Taxonomy (GTDB): domain Bacteria; phylum Planctomycetota; class Planctomycetia; order Pirellulales; family Lacipirellulaceae; genus Bythopirellula. The sequence goes on along the minus strand of CBDDLO010000002.1, from coordinate 2,710,129 downwards.
TACCACTGGTATCGGTGAACTTGCGTAGAATTTGCACGGTGTCGTAGCTGATGCCTACAACCTGCGTGTCGGTGGAGGTGATTTCTGATAGATTTTCTTGCAACTCGACCAGCTGCTTGCGACAGAAAGGTCACCAGTCGGCAGAGCGATAGAAAACCAAGGCGACGTTACCGTCCGTGATCAAGTCGTCCAGCGTACGCTCTTTGCCTTGCTGGTCCTGCAGGCGAAAGTTGGGTGCCGCCTCGCCGACGGCCAAACGTTTAGCACGCTCAGCTGGGGGCAATTCCGCAGTCTCGGTGGCTTTCGCATTTTGCTTTCGGGGCTGAGGCGTCGCATTTTCCGCGGCAATGGCCGGCGGTTGTGCCGCCTGCTTCGTTTGCGGAGCTTCGCCGCAAGAGACAGCAAGAGCCAGGAGTATTAAAACTGCGAAAGTGCGGGACATCGTTATTCCTTCTGAAAGTCGTTCCAAGGCAGTATAGCAAGAACCTGGTTGCAAGCACTGCCGCAGATTGCCCAATCGCTAAACTCACGCCGTGCTTGCACACCGGTTTGAAAATCCTACCTTGGAATCGCGTTAGCTTCGGTGGAGCGTCTCGCAAGGTAACCTGTTTATAATTCAGCAGTTACGTCGTTTCTTGCCCAACACATAGAGTTTTGGCACGCCGGGTGCAATACCACTTTGCCGTACGACGCATCGCAAGGTGCTCGCCACAGACGCGGCTGGCTCACGGGCGGGCAGTGTCAGGCTGCTGTGTTCGGCTCCAAGGCCAAGGGATGTACGGCTTGGGCAACACGCGCCTCTTTTCATATCTCTTATTGAAATCAGCAGAATGGGCATATCTTGCCCACATGTGGGAAAGGAAACCAATGGTTGCTCCACGCAGGACGAAGAAGATTTTTTGCACCGTAGTTCGGGTAGCGGTAGCCGACGATAGTTCCATGAAAGCCAACAACCGCATCGCGAAAGACCGACGAATTCACAACAACGCCCTCACGAGTGGCAGCCGCCCCAGCGACTTACTGCCTTGGGCCGACCCCTACATCGCACGGCTGGTGACCAAATTGCAAGACGAGGTACGTACGGAACGGGGCGGAACTCGCATGGCCTCGCGCTTCGCCGGAACATGCCTGGCCGAACTGGAACCCCCTAGTCCCACCATCGATAGCGATTGGGAAGGGCAAGATGAGCCGCGCTGGTTCATGCACGACGAGACTTGAAAAAAGAGGACGAGGGGAACCTACGAGGTTTGGATACCACGCCCCCCCAACAGCCCGACCACGCCGGACGGGAGAAACAGGACGAAAGGAGTCGTGAGATGTTGACCTACTTGAGTTGCTGCTTGGCACTTCACTACGCACGGAAGTACAACCTGACGTGGCTGATTCCCGTCAAACGGTGGCGGACCATGCCCGACGCAGTTCTGCCGCGATAAAGAACGAACCAGAGATGCAGATGAGCGGACGGTGCGCGGCCTGCTCCTGGGCGATTTCTTGAGCCCGTTGCCACGCCTGCATCGGCAGCGGACATGCGTCGACTTCGACGCGGGCGCCGCTCTTTGTCAGTTCCTCTTGAACAATCGCCTGCAATCGGGCGATTGGAACCGCACGGGGGTTTTCCTGGTACTCCGTTGCCACCACGTGCGTGAAATGCGGTAGCAACACTCGCACGATCCCCGGCACATCCTTGTCCTTAGTCGCGGCGAATACCAAAATTCGCTCCGTGGTTGCAAAGCTTGTGGTGAGCACATCGACCAGCGCCTCGGCGGAAGCCACATTGTGGGCGACATCCAATACCACCGTTGGGTTGCGCGCAACAATTTCCACCCGAGCCGGTAGCGACAACTGCTCGAGCCCCGCGCGGATTGCCTCGTCATCAATCGACCAGCCTTGCCGTTGCAATTCCACACACGTTGCCACGGCGAGTGCCGCGTTAGCCGCCTGATGCCGGCCCAACAATCGTAAAGGCAACCCAGTCATAGCAACCGGTTGGTCAGCGAAGTGGGCCGAAAAATTGAGCGAACCGCTCGCCTGATGTTTGTCCAAACGCTCCGGCGGTTGATACTCGTGCGCGAAATCGCGGCCGGCCTCGATCATCCGACAGCCATGCTGCTGTGCGATCTCCGCAATCACTCGACGGGGTGCTTCATCGAGCGGGCCGCATAGCACGGGAACCCCGGGCTTGATGATTCCCGCCTTCTCCGCGGCGATCTCGGCGAGCGTGTTGCCCAGTTGCTTTGTGTGGTCAAAGCTAATGCTGGTGATGACCGTGACCGCTGGCTGGCAGACGTTCGTAGAATCCAATCGACCGCCCAAACCCACCTCCAAGATGGCGGCGTCCACCTTTCGCCATGCAAAGTGCAACAGTGCGATCGCCGTGGTTAGTTCAAAATACGTCGGGCTGAGAGAACTGTCCGCAGTAGAGCTTGCTTCTTGATCCATCGCCCCGACAAAGGGCCGCACGTGGTCCACAAGGTCGGCCAACTCGTCGGCACTGCACGGGAGGCCGTTGACGGCGAAGCGTTCTTCGATGTTTTCCAGATGAGGCGAACTGAACAATCCGACATCGTAGCCCGCGGCGTGCAGGATGCTACCCGCCAGCGCCGACGTCGAGCCTTTGCCCTTCGTCCCCGCCACATGCACAATCGGCATCCCCGAGTCGGGATTGCCCAAGCGTGTGAGCAACTGCCGCATGCGATCAAGTTTCAGCTGCCGCTGGTTGTAGGGCAGCACCGGCGCACGCTCGAAATTGATTCGCCCGAGTAAGTACTCGATGGCAGCGTCGCGGCGTGGGTGGGGCTTAGTAGGCGTGATGGCAAGGTTTCGCGATGCGTAGTGTGGCTGTCGGGCTTCACAAATTTACCACCTTTTGTAGCCATTGACACTCCCTCGCAAGCCGCGGTGGTGAAGTCCTGGGCTGCTTAACTCACGGCTTCCACCGAGTACTGGCGTGCTACGTATGAATCGTCAGCCCTGTCAGATTCTTTGACTGCGTGCCGGTTAGCACACTCACCACGTATCCAAGCAGCACACACGCGGTGATGCCGCAAGCTGTGTAGAGGTAGCCGCTCAAGGGGGACCATTGCCAGAGAGAAAACATGATCGCCGTGCCGGCTAGTGCCCCGGTGATCGCGCCGGTGGCGTTGGCGCGTTTTGTCAACACACCCAACAGGAACAGCCCGCCCAGCACGCCCATGAACAGTCCGATGACCATGATCCAGGTGTCGAAGAGCGACTTGGTGCTGGGATCCGTGAACACGAGCCCAAACGCCGTACCGAGAATGCCGATCACCACGGTCACCCATCGCGCGGCGCGCAGGTAGCCGCGTTCGGTACGGCAGAGATTCGCGGGTCGCAAGAAGTCGGTAACGAGCGTCGTAGCCGTGGAGTTCATGCTGGTCGAAACCGTCGACTGCGCCGCGGAAAAGATGCCGGCAACGACCAAACCAGCGATCCCTATGGGCATCTCGCGGGCGATGAATAGCGGAAAGATCTGATCGGTGGTAATCGTCGGATCCAGCTTGTCGGGATGTGATTTGTAATATGTGTAGAGTGCTGTGCCTAAGCCAAAGAAGAGCCCCGTAGCGAGCAGAGACAACACCGCATTGGTCCAGATGGAACGCGCCGCAAGTCGCTCGTCGGGCGTTGTCATGTAGCGTTGCACGACGGCCTGGTCGGCCGTGTAAGACGACAAATTCTGGCCCAGCGCACCCACGACGACTACCCACAGGGCGACTTGAATGTCCGTCGCATCCCAGTGCAGATTGGCGACACGCAGTTTGTCGGCCTGGTTGGCGAGCGCGAGAGTCTCGCTCAAGTCGCCGCTAGTACCGGAGAGCAGCAGCACCATCGCGAACAGCGCGCCGCCGAGCAGAACGACCGATTGAATCGTGTCGGTCCAGATGACCGCTTCGATCCCGCCGAGCGTAGAGTAAACAATGCTCAACAACCCCATTACCAGCACGGATTGCGCTGGGGTCAGCGGCGTCGCTACCGCCAGCGCCAATCCGGTGAGCGACATCACCACCGCCATGCGGAAGACATGAAACAACACGAAACTCGCGCTGCCAAACTGGCGCACGGAGCGACTGAACCGCTGTTCGAGATACTCGTAGGCACTGGTCACGTCCAACCGACGGTAAAATGGCATGGCAACATACACACCAACAAAGGCAACGACGGGAATCAGGAGATTCCCAACCGCAAACACCCAGTCCTGCGCGTAGGCCTTGGAGGGGACGCCCGTGAAGGTGAGCGAGCTGAGCATTGTGGCGAAGATACTACAACCGGCCGCCCACCAGGGCACTTGCTTGCCGCCGCGGAAAAAATCGTTCGTGTCCTTGTTTCTCCTGGCGAAAAAAAGCCCGATGCCGACCATCGCCACTAGGTAAACCACTAGCACCGTGTAGTTCAGCGCGCCAAACCCACGACTGCGGACCTTCGGCTCGACGGCCCAAACTTGCGGCGTACGCACCCGGGGTCGTACCTCGCCGCAGGCCAACACGATCTCGTTGTTCCAGCGCACGGGAATTGTGGTGACCGTATTGAGGGGCATCGCTCCGGCGGAGGTCCACGTGTCGGTGATGGTGTGGTAGGCGAGGGCTTCTTTCACAAAACCTGGGTGTGCATCTTTCAGTTCCTCGGCTCTGCCGAAGTTCGCGCCCTCGTCGCCACCGAGTACTAACACATGGCTCTGCCCGGACGGTGCGGCCACACCCGCCACCGCGGGTCTGGGCAGCGAGGCGCGTTGCCGCCACGTGTTGGTCTGCGGTGCAAATTGCCAAACGTCGGTGAGTAGTTCGACTTCGCCTCGCACCTCACGTCGCCCGCTCATCAGATAGAGACTGTTGTGGTAGCCGTCGTGCTGCGTGACAGCGATATGGAACGCGCGCTCCGGCCCAGGCCAGGCGGGGAAACTTTTCCATCGAAATTCGTCGGCGTCGTTTTGCTTTGACAGATCGAGGACCCAACAATTTTTCATGGCCGTACTAAGTTCCGCGCCACTTTGGCCACCCACTAGGTAAACCATACCGTCGATGAGCACCGCTTGGCCGTAGGCGCACGGGCTCGGCAAGCGAGGATACTCGACGCGGCGGCACCGTTTCGCAGCGGGATCCCAAGCGAGTAGGAAGACTTCGTCGAACGTCGCGTGCTCACTATTGCCGCCCATGCAAAGCACGCCAGCAGGTGTGGAAACCGCGGCCCCATAAGCCACTGGCTTAGAAACGGTACCGCCGTCTACCCACTGGTAGGTCGCACCCTCACTGGTCAGCACGTAGATCGCGTCATGCCACTGTTTTTCAGATTCCCAGACTGGTTGCGGAAAATTCGTACCCCCGGCGACGAGGAGCGCTCCCTTGTGGACGCCAACAAACGGGCCGGAGACACCCAGCTCGCTCGGCAAGTCGGGAAGTTGCCGCCATGCGAGCCAGTCCGTATCGGCTTGCCCCGAGGGTTCTTCGGCGAGCGACACACAGCCGAGAACCAGCACGAGAATCTGTGCCTTCACGAATGCAACGAAGCAGTGGCTCATGCGTTGGACTTGGTCTCGCACTCGAAGCAGCCCACAGCCGCGAGTTGACTCTGCATCGTTTCCGCTTGCTCCACAGTGAGTGTTTTCATCGGAAGTCGAGTCGGGCCGCAATCCATGTCGATCATCGCCATGATGGCTTTCTGAGCAGAGCGGCCATACGACAAAAAGATTTCGACGATCGCTTGCACGTGGCGCTGCTCAGAGCGAGCGGCTTCCATGTCTCCTTCGTTAAACGCCGCCAGCAAACGCTGATGAATCGGAGCAATAAAGTTGTAGGTGCTGCCGATGGCCGCGCGAGCGCCAGCCGCAAGGCCGTCGCAGAGCATTTCGTCGGCTCCCCAAAGCAACTGAAACTTCTCGCCGGCAAATTCGACGCAGGAACGATACGCCTCCAAATCATGCGAGGAGTACTTGATACCGGCAAGCGTGGGAATATCGTTCGCCGCGAGGCTGAGAAATTCCTTCATGCAATAATCCACTCCCGTAAGGCCCGGAATGTGGTAATAAAAAAACGGTAACTTGGGCGCGCTCGCCGCGACAGAGGCCATCGATTCGACCAACACTTCGAGCGAAGGAGGCTTGAAGTAGACAGGGCTGATGGCGGAGATCGCATCGGCACCGATTTGCTCGGCGTGGGCCGCCAGCTGCTGCGCTTGGGCGAGACTCTCACAGCCCACTTGTATGATGACGGGCAACCGCCCGGCAGCCGCCTGCACGTAAGCTTCTGCTATCTCACAGCGCTCCTGGTATGTAAAGGAAACCCCTTCGCCAGTGCTTCCCAGCACGTACATGCCGGCGATGCCATGCTTCACGAGATGCTCAACGAGGTCAGGAATCCGCGCCAAGTCGAGACTTGCATCCTGCGCAAGCGGCGTGAAGGTCGCGGCGACCAAGCCCATCAAGGGGCGTCCATTATTGAAATTGGTGTTAGTCATCGCATGAAATCATCCGCTTGAAGAGTGGTCACCGCGCAAGCCCAACCCCTGGCGGCGAAAGGGCCTGCACAAGCTTACCGCCGGGATCGGGTCCAAGCAACGGCCGCAAGCGATCCACCCCGAGAGCTCTTGATTTCCGAGAGCTTCGGCTTCCTTTCACTACTTTCGCGGGGAAACCTCAAATTTGTTTGCGGTGCCCGATGGCTGGCTATAATCTTATAATCCCAGTTGGTTCGAGAGTCCAAAGCAACCACCAGGCAGAGAGGCGGTCGCGAATGTTTGGAAAGAAATTGCGTGTGGAGCACCTAGAAACCCGGGTGATGTTGTCGACCTTCGACGTGCTTGTCTTCAGCAAAACCGCCGGCTTTCGCCATTCATCGATTGGGCCAGGCATCGCCGCTATCCAGTCGCTCGGCACGGCTAACGACTTTACCGTCACCGCAACGGAAGACGCCAATCAAATCAACACAGCCAACTTGGCCAATTACGAAGCGGTCGTATTTCTCAACACCACTGGCGATATCCTCAACAGCACACAGGAAGCAGCCTTCGAGCAGTACATTCAAAACGGTGGGGGTTGGGTGGGCATCCACGCCGCTGCCGACACGGAATACGGCTGGAGTTGGTACGGCGATCTCATGGGAGCCTACTTCGAAAGCCACCCCGCCATTCAATCCGCGAAGATTGTCGTCGCCGACCCGAGCCATCCTTCCACCGCGCATTTGCCGCAAGAGTGGGTACGCACCGACGAATGGTACAACTACCAGGGCAACCCGCGCGGCGACGTGCATGTGTTGGCGACTCTCGATGAGTCGTCGTACTCAGGCGGCACCGATGGGTACGATCACCCTGTCGCTTGGCAGCATGAGTTCGATGGCGGTCGCGCTTGGTACACCGGCTTGGGTCACACAGACGCCTCGTACTCAGAGCCCGATTTCCGGCAGCACTTGCTCGGCGGCATCCTCTACGCTGCGGGACAGGTTCCCACCGAAGGTGGCGCGACGGTCGAAAACAACTTCCAAGCCGTCGAGCTCCACGGCGACAGTAACAGCCCGATGTCGCTGGCAATCGCCAACGATGGCCGCGTCATTTTTGTGGAAAAGGGGGGAGCGGTCAAACGGTATGACCCCGTCTCCACCAACACCGATACGATCGCGCAAATCAGTGTTTTCACTGGCGCGGAAGACGGGCTGCTCGGCATCGCCTTGGATCCGCAGTTCGACAGCAACAACTGGGTCTATCTGTTTTACTCTCCCAGAGTGGCTGAAGCGAAACAGCATGTCTCGCGGTTCACGCTCGCGGGAAATCAACTCGACTTGAGTTCCGAGCAGGTGCTGCTCGAGATCCCCACGCAGCGCGACCAGTGCTGCCATTCGGGCGGGTCGTTGACTTTCGATCCTGCGGGAAATCTCTACATCTCGACGGGCGATAACACCAACCCTTTTGAATCGTCGGGATACGCCCCCATCGACGAGCGTCCGGGGCGTTCCCCTTGGGATGCTCAGAAAAGCTCGTCGAATGCGAGCGACCTGCGCGGAAAAATTCTTCGCATCAAGCCCACAGCCGCTGGCGGCTACACGATTCCCGCGGGCAACCTGTTCCCCGCTGACGGTTCTGCGGGGCGACCGGAAATTTATGTGATGGGCAATCGCAACCCGTTTCGCATCTCGATCGATGCGGAAACGGGCTGGCTCTATTGGGGCGATGTCGGACCCGATGCCAGCGACGACAGCGCCTCACGCGGCCCTCGCGGCTACGACGAGATCAACCAGGCCCGGGCCGCGGGCAACTACGGCTGGCCCTACTTTATTGCCGACAATCAAGCCTATCACGATTTCGACTTCAGCACCGGCATCGCGGGACCTGCCTTCAACCCGGCTGCGCCAGTGAACGATTCTCCCAACAATACCGGCCCACAAAATCTTCCTCCGGCCGAGCCGGCTTGGATTTGGTATCCGTACGCAACCTCCAATGAATTTCCCGAAGTCGGTAACGGTGGACGTACCGCAATGGCAGGGCCAGTTTACCATTTCGATGCAACAAACCCTTCAACGATCAAACTTCCTTCCTACTATGAAGACACACTGTTCACCTACGATTGGTCGCGGCGTACTTTTTTCGAGGTGAAACTCGACGCCAGCGGAGCACCACTGAAGATCAATCCGTTTCTCCCGGAGACCTTGGCCGGTGTGCGCGCGATCGACATGGAGATGGGTCCCGACGGAGCACTGTATATTCTCGAATGGAACGGCGGGTTCGGTTCGGCGCCGGGATCGAATCTGCTCCGCGTGGAATTCTTGGGAAGCCCGACGATTGTTTCCGCTGACTTCGATGCCGACGGCGACACCGACGGCGCCGATTTTCTTGCCTGGCAACGGGGTGTCGGCATCGCCGGGGGAGCACAACGGAGCGATGGCGACGCGAACGTCGACGGGAAAGTCAACGGCGACGATCTCGCTGTGTGGAGTGGCGATTTCTCCGCCACCGCGGCACTTGCCGCCCCCTCGGCAGCAAGCAACACAGCAAGCAACACCGACGACAATTCCACTCTCCAAGCAACGGGGCTGGCCTATCTGCAGGAAGAATTTATCGCCGACCCAAACCGCTCCGTCGAGCCGCGACCTCAGCGTGAATCGGCCGCGCCACGGGAAAGGGCTTTTCAAGTTAGATTGCGAATAGATCCCGTCGTAAGCGAAGCCATCCAATCAGCTGACGGTCTAGGTGATCTTCTCAAGCGGGAGGATGCCGTAGCAAATGACATCGCCCTCGAACTAGACTTGCATTACGGTCTGGAATCGCGCTTCGATGACGAGGGGGACTGGATCGACGAGTTCTAGACGAAAAGCCTCGTAGCCGGCTAGTAGTTTGATTGGGCTTGATTTTTTGGTTAGCGTACGAGGCCATGCTGCAATCTGAGGTGAGACAATGCACTAGCGGGTGATCGCTAGGTTTGCCCGCCGAGAGAGACTTTTCCCCGCTACCCGTATTTGTTTTGTGCATGTGCGATGCTTCGATTAAACTAGAGCTTGGGCCCACTCACCAATCCCCGCCACTTTCAATCGCCGCGAATGCCAGTCGGCACGCACGGATTGTATGCTACGAAAGAAGTTCCCATGCTGAAGATGCTCCCCTTGCTACTCGCGGTGCTGTTCACTGCGGCGCATGCGTCGACCTCGGTTTTCGCGCAGCGCTTGGTCACCAACGAGGACGCCACGCGATTGGGATTGCAGCGCTCGTGGTTCGCGCAAGTGCGGGTCGATCCCTCGATCGGCAAAGTCGTGGATTGGGTACTCGACAAGGACCAACTCTTCGCACTTTCCAACGCCGGCGCAATTCAGGCACTCGATGCGGAAACAGGTGAAACGCTTTGGACCACCGAACTTGGCGTGGGTCACCAGGCGGCGGCAGGAATGGCTGTAAACGCAAAATACGTGGCGCTGCTCGGCGCGAGTCGGCTCTACCTGCTGGATCGTACGGATGGGCAGCACATCTGGTCGCGAAAAGTCGGCGGAGCTGCAAGTGCCGCACCGGCGCTCAGCGAAAACTTTGCTTTCGTTGTCTTGCTCAGCGGACTCATCGAAGGTTACCGCTTGGATGATCCCACTGCCTATGTTTGGCAATATCAATCGCATGGGCGCACCTTTGAAAGTCCTGTCACCACGGGCGAGGTCGTGAGTTGGCCTTCAACGAGTGGCCACCTTTACGTGGCCCAGGCCAACCCGCCTCGAGTGCTGTTTCGCGTCGAGACCAACGACGAAATCGTCACCGCCCCTGCCGAGCAAAGCCCGTTTCTGTACGTAGCCTCGTTGGATGGCTACCTCTACTGCTTCAACGAATTCTCCGGCAGCGAAGAGTGGCGGTACGCGACCGGCTTCCCCATCACCAGCCAACCCGCCATCGTCGCCGACAAGGCATTTGTCGCCTCCGAAGGCCCTTCGCTCCACGCCGTCAACGCACTGACCGGTTTGCCGCTATGGGATGTCGAGGGAGCGGCACAGTTTGTTGCCATCGGTAAGCAGCACACCTACGGCTTGGACCGTTTCGGCACGCTGCTGGTCTTGGACAACGAGACCGGCGGCATCGCGGGCCGACTCGCAACGGGGCAGGGCACCCACGCACTAGTCAACGACCAATCCGACCGCATCCTGCTAGTCAACGACCGCGGCACGGTGCAATGCCTGCACGAAATCGGTGCCGACGAGCCAACCTGGCACCGTGTGGTGCAAGAAGAGAAAGTCGCCGCCGAGCAAGCCGTGCCAGACCCCGACGCAGCGACCCCAACCACGGAAGCTGCGGACGACTACTCCGACGAGCCCGAAGAAGATACGGACGAGAGCCCCTTTGAATCCGAAGAGACGGACGACGAGGCCGATGTGGGGTTTGGGGATTTTTGAGGCAGCGAGAGGAGTTTTCCCAAGGGTTGCGTGAGGGAGTGGTAGTTGCTTGGCCGCTGTTCTTGTTTCTTAGGAATCGCTCAAATACTACTGGGTAGTTTCTTGGCCGAAGGCCTTGTTCATCGTAGCCTGTGGCAACGCAGGGTACCGCCCAGATTCGTGTAATTTTACACGCTTCTAAGAGAATCCCAAAAGCTAGAGCCCGGCCAAGTTCTGGGATTTAGAATGTGGGACCAGTCTCGGGGCACTGGTTGCGGCGTAAGTGCTTACGCTTGGCTCCACCTTGCTAAAGTCCCAAAAACGGACGTTATTGGGCCCTGCTAACACGCTTCGAACGTCCACGGCGAAGCTTCGAACGGGTTGACGATTCCCACGTCGGTGAGTCTATTCTCCACTGGAAATTGGATAAGGAAGGTGAGCAACAGCCCAATTCAGGCCGTGAATTCATGCCACCCGCAACGATCTAAGAGTTCCAATACTCATTAACGCTTCACACGCTGGAAACTCACCGATGTAGACGCAGAGTTTGAACGCCGACGATTCGCCCCGTCGGACGGAAGCGAAGCTCTTCGCAGTGCCGCGAAAGAATTTCCCAAACTCAACTATCCAGCGATGTCTGGTTCACAACTAACATATCGTACGCTCGAATCTGTCCCAGAAGCACTGGAGGTGAACCGACCCGTCTGTTCAAGCCACCCGATGGCTGGCCATTGCACTTCCCCGTCATTTGAACTACTCAATCAAACACGTTACGTTTTACAGAGTGAGACCTATGGCGGGCATAACCATCAACAGGTCGTTCCCAAATTACTATTCTGCCACAAACTGAAGTGTCGAAACATGAAAAACATCCTTACCCTTTTTCTTTGTGTAATTGTATCTACGCCATTAGCCGCAAATGAGCCTGACGGTAATAAATACCAACAGAATTATAGTAAGAAAGCATTCTACTTCTCAGGATGGGGAGCCCCCGGAAAAGGATCAGAAGCAGAACAACTGGCACAGATGAAGACATGGGCTGATGCAGGTGTTACTGATTTATTGCCGGGTGCGGGAAAAGATCGATTGATCGAATTGGTGAAACTGGGGAAAGACGCAGGAATTAGAATCCATGCATGGCACTGGATGATGAACGTGGGAGGCAGCAAAGAATGTCGAGAACATCCTGAGTGGTACTCTGTAAACAGGTTGGGACAAAGCTGTAGAGATTTTCATCCCTATGTTGGATATTACAATTTTCTCAGCCCATTCTCTCCAGGCGCCCGGGAATTCATAAAAAAAGGTGTAAGAGAGAAAGCTCAAATTGAAGGAATCGCCTCTGTTCATTTCGACTATATCCGATATGTCGATGTGATTCTTGGTGCAAATTTACAGAAGAAGTATAAGCACAATGGCGGCCCGCTTGTGCAGGATAGGCTGCTCCCCGAATACGACTTTGGATATCACCCATTGGCAAGAGACGCATACAAAAAGGAATTTGGTATCGACCCGATGGAAATGACAGACAATGTTGAAAACCCTGCTTGGCAACAGTTTCGTATGAATGCCATATCTTCATTGGTGGATGAGTGTGTGGATATTTGCCACCAGGAAGATACGGCAGCTTCAGCTGCAGTTTTTCCTTTCCCACAATTGGCTCGTGAATACGTTAGGCAGGATTGGGGGCATTGGAACCTGGACTACTTTTTTCCTATGGCATATAAGAAAGACCATGAAGGAAATTTGGGCTGGGTTGGTTTTGCAACGCGAGAGGGAGTTAAAGACATGGATCCTGGGCAACATCTTTTTACTGGAGTTTTAGTTGGTCACTACGGTGACAATATGGCTGATTTTGAGGAAGCAATCGTACAGGCCCACGATAACGGGGCGAAAGGGATTGCTTTTTTCACTATCAATGCGCTCTCGAAAAAGCATCTTGCAATCATCAAAAAATACGATGCTTTGTACAACTGAAGCTCGCCCAGGCTGGTAGAGATAAGCACTCATAGAACCTTTTGATTACCAACTTCTAGGAGTTTCACCAACGGCGGAGGTGTTCACGACCGCCGGAGGAAATGGAAGTTCGCTCGCGAGCAGCTCGTCGATTTCCGCAAAATGAGCAGTCGCTTAACTGCGCGAGGAGTGAAACGCTGAGGCACCTTGGCAACTAAGTAACAGTTCCACGAACAACACGCCCTGATATTTGTTTTTGGCGCTGCCGCAGGAGGTGGGTTTGCGCTTAGCGGGGGCGTTTTCGTCGGGCCTGGGGATGGGTGCTGAGCCAGGCGTCGGGCAGCAGCGTGTCGAGCGCTGGCTTGTCTTCGCTGGCGAAGGTTTCCAGCAGGTCGCGTACATAGAGAAACGGCTCGACGTGATGCGCTTTCGCGCTGGCCATCACACTGTAAAGCACGGCCGCCGCCTCACCACCGTTGTCGCTGCCGAAGAACAGATAGTTTTTTCTGCCCAGGGCCAAAGGACGAATCATGCGCTCACTCAGGTTGTTATCAATCGCTAGCATGCCGTCCCTGCAGTAGCGCTTCAGCCCATCCCATCTGGGTAACACGTAACCAATCGCCTGCCCCAGCGGGCTCTTGGGCAACACAGCCGCTTTGATCTTTTCCAGCCACTGGTGAAACTCGGCCAGAATCGGCAACGACTCTTTCTGTCGTCGACGATAGCGCTCGCGCTGCCACTTGCGCATCACTTGCACGAGATCGCTGGTCTCGCTTACCGAACAGCGCCATTTGTCCAGCTCGCTCTCCACGGCATACAGCCGCGCAATGAAGGCCAATGCCGCATGCGACTCCTCCGGCTGAGTCGTGCGTGCTTCAAAAAACTTCCGCCGCGCATGCGCCCAGCAGAGCACTTGTTTTACTTTGCCACGGGCGTAGATTCCTTCGTAACCGCCGTAGGCGTCCGCTTGCAAATAGCCGGTAAAACCTTTCAGGAATTCCACCGGCCCATCTCGCTTGCGACTCGTTGTGTAGTCGTACACCGTGTACCGATGGCGCCAGTCGCCGCAGTAGACCCACAGCCGCGCCGTGCGCGTCTTTTCCAAGGCATCATCTCGCACCGGCATGGGCGTGTCGTCGGTGTGAATCACTTTGCTGGAGAGAACTCGCTGTTTCATCAACTGAACCAGGGGCCGGAGCATCTCGGCCGTCGCTTGCACCCAGCGGCATTGCGAGCTGCGCGAGAGTTCGACGCCACTGCGTGAAAAAATGTCTTCTAGCCGATACAGGGGCAAATGATCGTTGTACTTGCTCACTACGATCGCTGAGAGCAGCCCGGCACCCGCCATTCCCTTGGCAATCGGTTTTACCGCTGGCGGAGCGACTTGCACGTGTTCTTCGCAGTTGCGGCAGGCGTACTTGTGCCGCACATGTTGCAGGACGTAAATGACCGCTGGCTCGAAGTCGAGTTGCTCGCTCACCTCCGCGCCGATGCGCTGTCTTTCCTCGCCGCAGCAGGGACACGGTTTTTCTTCTGCAGACAGATCATGTTCAACCGTGCGCCTCTCCAGATGGTCGGGAAGCTCTTGTCGACCCCCACCGCCTCGGCGACGGTGCGATTTTACCGTCGTCTCGGGAACTTCCTGCTCTTTTGACGCTTCCGATGAATTGTCGAACAGCGTTCCCTGATGGGGATCGAAACGCTCAGCGCGCGGGCCGTACTTACTTCTGAGGAGTTGCTGCAGGTGATGCTCCAGTTTCTGCAGCTTCGTATTGAGCTCGTGGATCGTTGACGACTGCTGCGCAATGACCGCTTGCAACTGCTCGACTTCACCGGGCGATGTTGCGACGTCCGTGCTCATGACGTTCGGTTATACCTACCCAGCGCGCCGTGAAAAGACCAAGTGCAGAAAAAGTTTGCTCATGCGCTGCGCTGATAGCGCTTACGGAGTCGTGCGCTTCGCAAATCGATCCCGCCCAGGATGAGCGACAACTGCGTGGCGGTGAGCGGGACACTCTTGGCGTCTTCTGCCACTGGCGGCAACTGAAACGTGCCTGCCTCGAGCCGTTGGTACCAGATGCACAGCCCGTCCTCCTGCCACCAGAGGAGTTTCAAACGGTCGCCCCGACGATTCACAAACACAAACAGCCCGCCGTCGAGCACGTTTTTCTCGATGTGTTCGGTGACGATGCGACTCAGGCCGTCGAACCCTTTGCGCATGTCCGTCGGCTCGACGGCCAGGTAGATCGTTGTGCTGGGAGCGAGAGCAAGCATCACGACCGCTCCAGTGCCGAGAGGACCATGTTCAGCAGCGACGCCTCGCAACCGTGCGAGACTCGGACCGATACGTTCTCGGCCAAGGTAATCTCGATCGGCGCTGGGGCGACAGCGCTCAGCGCGATCGGCAGAAACGGCGACGCGTCGCGCTGACGACGATCAGTCGTTGGCTTGCCCACAGAACTCTGGCACTGCTCCTCACGACGCGCCAGCTCGCGGCGCCAGGCGTAAAACGACGACTCCTTCAAGTTCTCGTTGCGGCAGAACTCGCGAGCCGAGAGCCCGCTACTCGCCTGCCGAGCAATCCGCTCTCGCCAAGCCAATTCCAACGCTGCACTACGCTGCGGTCCCTTCGCCATCAGAATTCTCCAGGGTTCTATGAAGTACAAACCCTGAAGCTAACATACCAAGCAAGATGCGGTTGCTGGAACTGATACGCAACTAACAGATTCCACAAGCGAAGAGTCCCTCCTCATGTGGAATCTGCTCGAATCCGAGCCTCGAAAAATGGCGAAATCGAAACGGATTCGAAAAACCCCGAAAGTGCGTCAGGAGTTTCAGTCCGACGTTAATTGTGAATATTCATTACGTCATTCGGAGACGGTGCCTGACTGCATGTGTCGTAATAGAACCTCTTCCGATCTGATAGCTTTGATTCGTTTGCCCCGGGCATGCTCAAGTGCACTGTTCCCATGTTGGTCTTTCACAAAAGGATCCGCACCATTTTGGAGAAGATATGACACGACATCGTCCTTGTCCACGGTAACTGCATTATGTAAAGGATTGAAATTGCTCCTATCCAATGCATTTATTTCTGCCCCAGCTTTCACAAGAAGCTTTACCAAATCCAGGTTTCCTTCAAACGCTGCCATATGCAGGGGAGTTGACCCAGCGATTGAGGCGTTTACGTCCGCCCCACTTTGCAGCAGCAGTTCAGCGATTTGGAAATGGCCTTCCATCGAGGCTTGCCAGAGCGGAGTAACGCCTCTTTCATGATGAGCATCGGACTCGGCACCACTTTGCAGCAGCAGTTCTGTTATCTCCAGATGCCCATTTTTTGCGGCTACGTGTAGCGGTGTCCCAAGCCAATGGTCAGCGTGATTGGGATCAGCCCCAGCTTCAAGAAGTAGCTCAGCAGCTTTCAAACGCCCGTACAGAGTCGCAATCCACAGGGCTGTTCGCCCATCCCGATCTGAGCGATCTACAGCTACATCTTTCTTTATGAATGCTCTTAGGCTGGCAATATCACCAGTTTCAGCCGCCTGATGAAAACCGTCACCACAACCAACTAGCATTCCGAGAACTAGGGCAATAGCAGCTACACTACATTGTGATGAAGAGGAACTCCCTGACTTGCTTGGCATAGTTTGAAGGAATCTGTGCAATCGATCTGGTTGGCAGATACACAATGGAGATTTACGATTAAGAGACATGGACGGCAATCTGCAATTTGACGCAAATTATACCTTCATCGTGTGAGGTTGCTAGAACCAGCGACATTGTCCAACAGAAGTCTGGCGGGGCCAAATTAGAGCCCGAAAAGCGGAAGTCTTAAGCTGCACCAGATTCTTCGTCTACGCAGGTTACGGACGGGCCGAAAAACTGCCCGAGGTGTACATCATTTCAGCGGATCCCCATTCTGAGATTCCACACGAGGAGTGAACATTCGACTGTGGAAACTGCGAGTTGCCAACCAGCGTCGGCGAGTATGACGAATGGCACGTAGTTATTGCGGCGGCCCGGGATGCAAGCACTCCCAATGGTAGTTGCATTGCCCTTTCGTAGTCCATGTGGTGAAAGCAATGGCGTACGTGGCCATAACTAAGTACCATTCGCGAGTATGCCCGAAGCACCTAACGGATTTGGTCAATCAGGACCGGAATGGCGTCGCTTAGCGTAAAAAATTACACGAATCTGGGCGGTACCCTGCGTTTGCCTCAGGCTACGATGAAAGAGGCCTTCGGCCAAATATCGAAGTATTTTTTGAGCGATTCCTCAGACAAGTACGCTTCCGACAACTAGCCGACACGCCTCGAGTTACCACACCGGGGGCGGGGACGCCCCGGCTCGCATAGCCCCCCTACTTATCATCAATCCAAGACATCAACTTCCGCAGCTCTTTGCCGACCTGTTCTACAGGATGCTCGCGTTCGAGGCGGCGACGGGCTTTGAAGGCGGGGGCGCCGGCTTTGTTCTCGAGGATCCAATTGCGGGCAAACGTGCCGTCTTGGATTTCGGTGAGAATCTTTTTCATCTCCGCTTTGGTCTCGTCGGTCACGATTCGAGGGCCACTGCTGTAGTCACCGTACTCGGCGGTGTTCGACACGCTGTAACGCATGTAATTGAGCCCGCCCTGGTAGAACAGGTCGACGATTAACTTGAGTTCGTGCATACACTCGAAGTAAGCCATCTCGGGTTGGTAACCTGCCTCGACGAGGGTTTCAAAACCGGCTTTCACCAATTCCGATGCGCCGCCGCACAGGACGGCTTGTTCGCCAAACAAGTCGGTTTCAGTCTCCTCGGCAAAGGTGGTGCGGATAACGCCACCGCGCGTGCAGCCGATGCCCTTGGCGTAGGCGAGGCCGATTTTGAAAGTGTCGTCGCTGGCGTCGTCGCCCAGCGCGATCAATCCTGGCACGCCACCGCCGGCGACGAACTCGCTGCGAACTAGGTGCCCCGGGCCCTTGGGCGCAACTAAGAGCAGATCGACACCCTGGGGCGGCTCGATCTGGCCGAAGTGAACGTTGAAGCCGTGCGAACACATCAGCACGTTGCCGGGCTCGAGATTCTCGCGGATGTGGTTGCGGTAGATGTCGCCCTGAACTTCATCAGGGAGCAGAATGTTAATGATGTCGGCTTGCTTGGTCGCTTCGTCGATCGGCAGGGGCTCGAACCCGTGGCTGACAGCCAGTTCGTAGTTGGGGCTGCCGGGGCGCTGGCCAACAATAACCTTCACGCCACTTTCCTTGAGGTTCTGTGCGTGGGCGTGGCCTTGCGAACCGTATCCCAGAATCGCGACAGTCTTGCCGTCGAGTGCTTTGAGGTCGGCGTCTTTGTCGTAGTAAATCGTGGCTGCCATGGGAATACTCCTGGTTAGATCGTTGTTGGCTTCACGCAAAGGCGAGAAAGCGCAAAGATTGGTTATGCTTGGATTTTTCTTGATTGCAGCGGCTTCGCGTCTTCGCGCCTTGGCGAGATATTCGTCAGCCACTGCAGGGGAATCGGTGGAATACTACTGTGCGGCTGGTGCTTCTTTTGTCACGGACTGGATCGACGATGCCTCGCCCTCGGGTTGCACACCGCGGACCATGGCGATGCGGCCGGTGCGGACCAGCTCGACGATGCCGAAGGGGCGCATCAGGTCGATGAACGACTCGACCTTTTTCTCCTGCCCCGAGATTTCGACAATCACCTGGTCGGGTGACACATCGACCACCCGGCCGCGGAAAATTTGGCACAACTCGCGAATCTCGGCCCGACGCCCATTGCTGCAGTTGACTTTCACAAGCATGAGATCGCGTTCGACGAACTCTTGGGAGCTCACATCATCGACGCGGACGACGGTAACGATTTTTTCCAATTGCTTGCGGACCTGGTCCAGCACGCCATCGTCGCCGACGACGACAAACGTCATCCGCGACAAATGGGGGTCTTCGGTCTCGCCCACGGCAAGGCTATCGATGTTATAACCTCGCGAGGCAAACATGCCGGCAACATGCGCAAGCACCCCCGGTACGTTCTGCACCAAGGCAGACAAAACATGACGCATGACTAGCGGCTCCCGATGGCGAAAATGAAACCTTCGATGATAATCTGCGGCTGCGACGCCGACAAGCGGGGCGCATTTCTGGTAGGGTCGAGGGGCTCGCTACTCGGCCGTCTGCAACTCGAAGTCCGCCTGCTGGCTACCCTGGGCCGGGACCTCGAAGGTTAAACGAGTCCGGTAATTGTAGCGATCGGGTACGCGCTCCTGGCTGGGCTGGGTATCAACGTCGCTCGAGGTGGGTGTTTCTGGACTGTACGAGTAAATCTTCACCTTATGACTCCCCACCCAGGCTCCAGGTTCGTCAGTTATCGTGACCAGCTGGTACTCGCCGTTCTCGTTGGTTCGGCCAACCGAGCCAGGCCCTAGCTTTTTGTCGCCACTGGTCTTGGGTTGGAAATTGACTACGGCTGATCCGAGCGGCTGGCCGTCTAGGGTAACTTTCCCCGAAACGGGGGCGAGTTCATATTCGCGCTGAGCGCCACAGCCGACAAACATGAGCGTCGTCAACAAGACAAGCACTGGCACGATTTTCTGAATGTTCGACAACCTGGTTCCTCCCGAAGTAGATCAGTTCGATTGCAGCGTGAGAATTTCTTCGGACTGGATCGTTGCGGCGGCGATGAAGACATCGGTGTCGATACTCGGATCGACGATGTGGACCGAACCATCGCAAAGTACAAACTGGATGATGCCACCCGCGTGCAAGCTGCCCCAGGCACGCTTGCAAGTGTGAACGCCGCCGCCACCCAGGTCCTGACATTTCAGGTAATCGCTTAGCAGAGTGCGACTCTCGGGAAATGCACTCGACTGATTGTAAGAGGTGTAACCGTAGGCCCAGTACGAGCGCCGATTGAGTTGAGTCGAGGTATGGTATTCGCCAACCAAAAGCGTATTCGAGGTGCCGTCGGTGATCTTGTTCAAGGCAACCGCCGTGAAATTTCGTACCGCCCGCCTGCCCGTACCGTTATCGATGTTTACAGTGTGGAGAGCACCTTGCCAGGTGAGTGGCATGTCCTCCTCAGCGACCGCGGCCCCTAGCGGGTTGTCCCAGTACTCGTCGCCTGTCTTTCCCAACGAGTGCCCCGACATCGCGCGATACGATCCATGCGCCCATTCCGAACCATTGCCTGGCCCCGATTCGGGCTTCGACAGCTCACCAATCCCCTGATCGCTGGGGCACTCGTAAGCCGCGACGAACGACTCGCGTAGCTGTCGATTGTTGCGATGCGACAAGCCTTGCTCTGGATCCCAAAGCGCGTGCAGTGCAGGCAACTCTAGGAAGGGTAGGAGATCCACTGTCCAGGTCGTCATGTACGGGCCGCCAATGTCTGCGCGCTGCGTTGTGCTTCCGGCTGGCAGGCTTCGCTCTGTGGATTCGTAGTTGAGTGTCGCAATCCCCATCTGGCGGAGGTTGTTGGCGCATTGTGAACGCCGGGCTGCTTCGCGCGCGGCTTGGACCGCGGGCAACAACAGCGCCACCAAGACGCCGATAATGGCTATCACGACCAAGAGTTCGACCAGGGTAAAACCCGGTACCTGTTTCATTTTTTTGTAGATGCGAATCATTCTTTGGTTTCCTGGCTCGACAGTTCGAAATTCTCAAGCTGTGGATTGTTTTTCCCTGTGACAGCAATTTTTAGTCGCGTCTTCGTATTGTAGATTGGCGGTAGAAACTGGGGATAGCCTTCCACCCGATAAGTTGGCAGCGTGGGCCTCGCGCCACTCGATTGCTTCGCCTGCTGCCCCCCGAACAAGTCTTCGTCCGCTGCGTTTCCCGACGCGGGACCAATTCCTTCGATATTGAACGCCCGCAGGACAACCCGATGAGCGCCCACGGGCACGCCTCCCTTGTTGGTGATTCGATAGTGGCCGTCAACAATTTCCGCACCTACGGAGGGTCCGGTCACAGCGCTGACGGGGATAAAGCGTATGTCTCCGTTCATCACTTTCTTGCCATCCAAAGTCGCTGATCCTTCAACGATCACTTTCTCCCAGGTATCGCCACCCTTGCCGCATCCGACGGTCGTGAGGCCCACACTGCCCAAAGCCACCATCGACAGCAGGCAAAGACGCGGGGAGGCTCTCTGGCAAACCAAAGTGCTAATCGATTGGTGGTACATAAGGCACCCCCCCCTTCGACTTCGCCTCCAGCACGGGTTGTGAGTACTCCCAACAATGCGGCGTCGGTGTCCTCTCCCAACCACGAAACACTCCCATCGACCCGAGTGAAGTTGGCGCCCCCGACATGAAAGCTTGAAAAACCCGATTGGTCGTAGTACTCGTGGTGTCGATTCCTACCCGGCCCATTGTGGTCGTAGGGTTTGGTTCGGCCACCGGGCACACTTCCGAATGGATTGATGCCGCCGAACGTGTCTTGGCAGTTCCAGGACACCCAAACTTGAGAAATCCAAGCGAACCCACTCGACGGATGTGCTCCCGGCCCCCCGGTCGTCTCCCCCACCATCAACGTATTGCTGGTGCCGTCGGTCACACTCTGGAGCTCCACAGGAAACCAGTTGAATAAAACGCCATCGCCATCCGGTACGGGGCGAGAACTCGCGACAAACCCGTCGCGATGGTCCGCGATCCCTGCGTAGTTGGTCGTCCGCAAATCGTCGTTAGGGCCACCTCCCAAGTTGAACCCACTGCAGCACTCGGCCCAGTTGTCTGTTTCCGTCGGAGCTGACGGACACAGGTAAGCAGATACGAGCGCGGAGGCGGCTTCTCTATCCACATGGGGTTTGAACTCAAGCAGATCATCAAACTGCGAGCTGATCGTGGTCGCCTCCATGTAGGGCAGTACCAGGGCACCCCAGCCGTAGCCAAATTTCGCCGATCGGAGGTTGAGCTCACTACCAGGAATTCGCGTGCCCGGCGGCAACTCACCTAATTGACTTTCATAGTTCAGCAGTGCGAGTCCAATCTGCTTGGAATTGTTCTGGCACTGCGACCGCCGCGCGGATTCGCGCGCGGATTGGACGGCGGGGAGCAACAAGGCAACCAACACACCAATGATGGCGATCACGACTAGCAGCTCAACTAGGGTAAAAGCCGTCAGCGCAGAAGTCGAGCGTCGGTTCGATTGGGTGCGCATGAGTAAAGGGAAAATACGAATCTTCCAATCCGTTTCACTGGAGTTTCTAACGTTGCGAACGCAGCTTTGGTGAACCGACGAATGTATTGCATCGGGGAGAGGAGTTTGCAAAGCCCCAGGAACATTAGCCTTGCCTAGACAGCATTGTAGCTGCAAACCAACGATCGGGGAAGTAAACCCTGGGCCGCGTAAAAAGCCCGACAAGCACTACTCCGCGGCTGGCCAACTATTTTCTGAGCGGCAAATCTAAGTCCATCACAATCGGATCGCTTCCCTTTTCGACAACAATTTCTGGTGGTTCATAACCCTCGGCTACGTAGGAGAGCGCGCGGATGGCTTGATCTCCCATGTTGTCGAGGATGGGGCCGCTCAGGCAGAGTACCCGCACGGAATATCGTCCGGGGATGAGGCCATCGCCCGGCTTGAACGAAGCAACTTCGTATTGTCCGTCGGTGTCAAACGTGCCCGAACCCTGCCTGCGAGGCAGGCCCTCAGCAGCTTCGAGTGGCACGAATCCCACCTTGCCCTTGGCAGGGCAGGGCTGGCCGTCAAAAGTTACCACCCCGCTAACAGGTACCATTTGCAGTTCGTTCGTGCCCGAACATCCAACAGTGGCAAGAAAAGCAGTAAGCAAAAGTCCGTGGGTAGGTCGAGAGAGCTGCATGAGTGGGCCAAGTGAGAGGGAGGTTTTGTAATACCCAGAAACTGCCAGCTGGTTCCAGACAGGGCTCGTCTCAGAAATCAAGCTCGATCGTTTCCGCACCCGACTTGGTACCAAGGGCATTGTAGAGTTCGATGTCGATCGCTTCGGGGAGAAATTTCCCGTGTCCATCGCTGAACACCACTTGGGCCCCTCCTGGGTGACGACTCTTCACGCCGCTAGTTTCGCGGTAAGTTCTGGCTTTTGTGACTCGATTGTCGATGCACATGCCGGTACTATCTCGCAGAGTGCTTCCGGCACAGTCGATGTTGTTGATCGGCGTCAGCGTCGAAAACATCACAAAGTTTTCTGCGAAGACGGTGTTGAAAAAGGAATGGTAAGGCAGCGTTTCACCCGCCAAGATGGTCATCGACAGGCCATCGGTGACTCGCTTCAGAGCCGTCCCTTCGGTGTTGCGACAAATCATTCCCACGCAGACGCTCGGATCGCGACAGGTGATGTTGTCGGGTGGTTGGTAGCAGGGCGCGCAGGAGACCGTCGAGAAGGGGTTTCCAAAATTGCACCCCATCGCCAGATCGGGGTCCGTACTGAGCGGAAGCACCGCATCCTGAACGGTGGGGCCCATCGATCCGGTGTACCAGAGCATCTGTGCTTGCTCTGGATTTCTCCCCGAAATTTCCGCGTCGTCGACAAGGGGGTCGCTCGCCCGTTCATCGCTAGGGCAGATCAACTGCTCAAAAATCAAATTGGCGATGACTCTTTCATTGGGATGGGTGTCTGTGTTGCCTCGACGCGTGTCCGCGAAGTAAATGCTGCGATCGATTTGATCTACAACGTTCCCCAACTCCATGAAGGGCATGGCCTCGGTGATAAAATTGCCCCCCGGTGGCTTAGCATATTGAGGGTCCTTCGGGTTCGTCGTGTTTCTGCGAGGATAGAACGAGCCGGGCGGAATATTGCCATAGGAGGATTCGTAATTGAGACATGCAATTCCCACTTGCCGCAGCTTGTTCAGGCATTCCGATCGCCGTGCCGCTTCGCGCGCCGCCTGCACTGCAGGCAAAAGCAGCGCTACCAACACTCCAATAATCGCAATCACGACCAGAAGTTCGACGAGGGTAAAAGCGATTCGATGTTTATGTGTGCTGCCATTCATAAAAGCCGATTGTACCGAGAATCGTGGGAGAAGGAAAGATTTTTCTGGGGGAGTCCGGACGATGGCAATGCTCCCATCCAGCCGACCCAAGTAAGCATGTTTGACAGGATCAACAGGATCGACAGGACAAGCCTGCAGCGATTCCCAAGCTATCCTGTGCATCATGTAAATCCTGTCAAAATTTCGCGAAGGTCGACGGGAAAATGCGGTGTATCGCAATCTTCGAATAAACCCTGCGCGAAAGGCCGGGGCAGCAATCCACTAGCATCGCCAGCTTGCCCGCTTCAGCGACCGTTGCTACGGTGAACGGTTTTGCCTGTATCTTGTGGGGCCCATGGGGTGAGTGCGATGTCGCGTAGTGCCGAAGCCGTGGATCGAGAAACCCCGCCCGCTGAATCGCCATTTTCCGAAACTCCGCCGCCGGGGGAGGCGATCCGCATTCTTGGGGCCCGAACGCATAATTTACAAAACGTCGATCTGGAGATTCCCCACAACCGCTTGGTGGTCATTACGGGGCTCAGCGGTTCGGGCAAGAGTTCGCTCGCATTCGACACGCTGCTTGCCGAGGGGCAGCGGCAATATATTGAAAGTCTGTCGGTTTACTCGCGGCAGTTCTTCAACCAGCTGGAGCGGCCCGATGTCGATGTGATCGAGGGATTGCCACCGACGATTGCGATTGATCAAAACCCGACCAGTCGCAATCCACGCAGCACCGTGGCGACCGCGACAGAGATCTACGACTTCCTGCGCGTGTTGATGGCCCGCGTAGGGGAGGTGGCCTGCCCCGATTGCGGCACGGCGATCGCCCAGCAAACGCCCGTCGAGATTCAGCAATCGATCGAAACTTTCGAGGTGGGCACGAAGGTCATGATTCTCGCGCCCATGGTGCGCGGCCGCAAAGGCAAACATGCCGAGGTGATGGAGCGAATCCGCAGCGAAGGATTTGTGCGTGTGCGCATTGATGGCGAGGCGTACGAAGTCGAGCACGCTCCAGAGCTGAAAGCCCAACAGAGCCACGATATCGAAGCGGTGGTGGATCGCGTGGTGATCCGCGCGGGATTGGAAAACCGTTTGGCCGAATCTATTCGGCTCGCGCTTAAACATGGCGACGGGGCACTGCGGATTAGCTACCTCACGCCCTCAGCAAAAGAACACTCCAACGACAAAGGCTGGCAAGAACGCGTCTTTAGCACGCAGTACGCTTGCCCCGACTGCAAGCGGAGCCTCGCAGAAGTCGAGCCGCGCACGTTCAGTTTCAACAGCCCTTACGGCGCGTGTCGAACCTGCGAGGGGCTGGGCTCGCGTGAGGGCTTTGATCCCGAATTGCTACTCCCCGACCTGAGTCTGTCACTTAGCGAAGGCGCGGTAGCGCCTTGGCGGGGCGCAACCAACTCGGCCCGCTCCAAACAGAAAAAGCTGGTTAGCGATTTTCTTGCCCAAGCAAAAGTCGATTGGGACTCGCCACTCGAAAAATGGCCTTCTACTGCGCGAGAGCAACTACTCACCGGCACCGGGAAAGATTTTCTTGGTGTGCTGGCCCACTTGGAAATGGATCACGCCCAATCAAAACGCGACACGGTGCGTGAGCGGCTCGAGGAATTTCGCACGCACGTGCCGTGCGCCGATTGTGGCGGTTCGCGGCTCCAGCCGGAGGCTCGTGCGTGTCGCCTGGCAGGGAAAGCGATCCACGAAATCACGGCGCTGCCGATCGATGCGTCGCACGATTTTTTCGCTACTCTCGAGTTTGATGCCACCCAGCAACCTATCGGCGACCCGTTAGTCGCCGAGATTCTGAAACGCCTCCGATTCTTACTGCAAGTAGGAGTCGACTACCTCACGCTCGACCGCGCCGCCGATTCGCTGAGTGGCGGAGAAATGCAGCGTGTGCGATTGGCGACGGGAATTGGTTCAGGGCTAGTCGGGGTGTTGTACATCCTTGATGAACCGTCGATTGGACTGCATCCGCGCGACAACGCGCGATTGATCGAGTCGCTTCGTGACTTGCAACAACAGGGCAACAGCGTACTGGTCGTCGAACACGACGAGGCGATCATGCGCGAGGCTGATTGGTTGATTGACATCGGCCCCGGTGCGGGTACGCGAGGCGGACAAATTGTCGCGGAAGGCGCTCCCGACCAGGTTGCTGCCAGCCCGCAGTCGCTCACGGGCGCGTATCTTTCCGGCACCGAAACGATTGAAGTTCCGTCGCAGCGACGCAAAGTGGCAAAGTCGCGTATTTTGCATCTCGAGGGCACCACGCTCAACAACTTGCGAAACGTCAGCGCGGAATTCCCCTTGGGAACACTGACTTGCGTGACCGGTGTGAGTGGATCAGGAAAAAGCTCGCTCGTGATCGACACCTTGGCTCGTGCGCTGGCACGGAAGCTCAATGGTGCGCTAGCCCGACCGGGCCCCTACGCTGCGCTGCGTGGGGCAAACAAACTGGATCGGCTGATCCATGTCGATCAATCCCCCATCGGCCGCACGCCTCGCTCCAACCCGGCAACTTACACCGGTGTTTTTGACGAAATCCGCCGTGTGTTCGCCACGACCAAGCACGCCAAGCAACTCGGTTACAAGCTGGGCCGCTTCAGTTTCAATACGAAGGGCGGCCGCTGCGAAGAGTGCCAAGGGCAAGGCGTGCAGCGGATTGAAATGAAGTTTCTTCCCGACCTATTCGTCACCTGCGCGATCTGCCAGGGTCGGCAGTTCAATCGACAAACCCTGGCGGTCCGCTACCGCGACCAGTCCATCGCCGACGTGTTGGCCATGAGCATCGACGAAGCGTGCGAGTTTTTTGAAAACCACGCCACCATCCACAAGATGCTCACCAGTTTGGTAGACGTGGGACTGGGTTACCTCACCGTCGGGCAGCGCTCGACGACACTTTCCGGCGGTGAAGCGCAGCGCATCAAACTCGCCGCGGAACTGGGCCGTCCCGCGCCAGGCAAGACGCTCTACATTCTCGACGAACCGACGACCGGTTTGCACAGCGACGACATCCGCCGTCTGCTGGGCGTTCTGCAGCAGCTTGTCGATCTCGGCCAAACCGTGTTGGTCATCGAACACAACCTCGATGTAATCAAAACCGCCGACTGGGTAATCGACCTCGGCCCCGAAGGCGGTGCGGGTGGCGGTAAAGTCCTCGCCACCGGCACACCAGAAGACATTGCCAAATGCGAAGCAAGCCACACGGGGCAATGGCTGCGCAGTGTGCTCGACGCAGTTTGATCCGTCGCCTATTTTCAAGTCTGGCGTGCGAGTACCGAACGATCGATGCCCGTGGCGAGTGCGTTTCTACACTCGCTCAAACACCGTCGCGATTCCCTGCCCGATGCCGATGCACATCGTTGCCAGGCCTAGTGTGGCATCGCTCTCGAGCATGGTGTGAATCAGCGTAGTGGAAATCCGCGCCCCGCTTGCCCCCAGCGGATGACCGATGGCGATTGAGCCGCCGCGGAGGTTGACTTTTTCCTGGTCGAGCTTCAGCAGTTGGATGCATGCCAGAGACTGCGAGGCGAACGCTTCGTTGAGTTCGACAACATCGATGTCGGCGAGCTCCACGCCGGCGCGGCGCAAGGCTTTCTGCGTGGCCGGCACGGGGCCGGTGCCCATGACCGAGGGGTCGACTCCGGCGACAGCGGTTGCGCGGATGCGCACGAGTGGTTTCAAGTTCAACGCTTTCGCTTTTTCTTCGCTCATCACCAGCAGCGCTGCCGCGCCGTCATTGAGTGGCGAACTGTTTCCCGCCGTAACGGTGCCGATGCCAGGCATGAAAGCTGGTTTGAGCGCAGCGAGTGCTTCGAGGCTCGTGTCGGGGCGGATGCACTGATCGGTCTTGACCAAGGTGCGCTCCCCCGATTCGTCGAGGCCCCAGACGGGAATGATCTCGTTGGTGAAATTGCCGGCTGCGGTTGCCTGCGCGGCCCGCTGGTGGCTTTGCAACGCAAACTCGTCTTGCGCTTCGCGGCTGATGCCTTGCGACTGGGCAAGGAACTCGGCGGTGAAGCCCATGTGCAGTGCGCCCTTGCTGGTGACGTGAAACAACTTGGGATTGAAATCGACGCCCGCCTCCATCGGAATGTGATGCATGTGCTCGAGCCCGCCGACGATTTGCACGTCTTCGCCGCCGGCAAGAATGGAATGGCTCGCCTGGTTGATCGCCTGCAAACTGCTGCCGCAGAGTCGATTGATCGTTGCGCCACCCACCGTGCTGGGCAGCCCGGACATGAGCGATACGATCCGCGCGACATTGAACCCCTGTTCCTTCTGTTGCTGCGTGTTGCCCAGCACGACGTCCTCGACTTCCGCGGGGTCGATACCTGTGCGGTCGAGTAGGCCTTTCACAACTGCGACGGCCAAATCGTCGGAGCGCACCTCACGGAATGCGCCCAGCTCTGGATGCGAGCGTCCAATAGCCGTTCGGCAACAATCGACAACAACAGCAGATTTCATGGCATGTTCCTTAATTTAGCGGCGAGGCTCGTCCCGCCGGGGCAAGCCCCGTCGCTAAATGGTGTTAGTTGTAAAATTTCTTGTCAGCCTGGGCATGTTCCAACAACATGGCGGTGGGTTCGTAGCGTTTGCCCAACTTGGCGAGCGGCTTTAGCTTCTCGACGATTCCTGCCGCCCCGATCGTGTCAGCCCAAAAGAATAGCCCTCCGCGAAACGGGGGAAAGCCGATGCCGAATATCAGGGCGAGGTCCACGTCACGCACGTCGTCGACGATGCCGTCTTCGATCAGCCGTGTGGCTTCGAGCAACATAGGCAGAAAAAGGCGATCTACGTAGTCGATGTCTGTCTGTGGATGACTCACATTGGCTTGGATGATTTTTTCGACTTCGTCGCTGGGTTGGGCCTTCTGCCGCCCCTTCTTGTCAGTGACATAGTCGAAAAATCCCTTGCCGTTTTTCTTGCCACGACGATCCGCTTCGAGCATGGCTGGCAAAATATTCGAGGGCTGCACTCGGTCGGGAAACGCCTCCTGCATCACCTTGCCAGCGTGTACCGCCACGTCCATCCCTACGGTGTCGTAGAGCGTGATCGGCCCCATCGGCATCCCAAATTTTGTCGCCGCCTTGTCGATGGCTTTAATCGACGCTCCCGCTTCGAGCAACAACAGCGCTTCGTTCATGTAAGGCAGCAACACGCGGTTGACCACAAACCCTGGGCCATCGTTCATCACGATCGGCGACTTCTTGATCCGTTTGGCATAGGCAACGGCGGTGGCGATCGTGTTCTCGCTCGTCTTTTCGCCGCGAATCACCTCCACCAATGGCATCTTCCGCACAGGATTGAAAAAGTGCAGCCCGCAGAACCGCTCGGGGTGCTGCAGTCCCTTGGCCAACTCGGTGATGGGAATTGTGGAAGTGTTCGAACAGAGGATTGCGTCTTTGCTGAGCTGCGGTTCGAGTCGCGTGAAGAGATCTCGCTTCGCATCCGCGTTTTCGTAAATCGCCTCGATGACGAGGTCCGCCGCAGCGAGTTCGGCGTCGCTGGTCGTGCCGTTCACTAGCGGCGTAAGCTCCAACGCCCGGTCGATGTCGGGCCCGCGTGTTTTCTTGTTGAAACTCGCCTCGGTGATGATCCCCTGCACGCCCCGCGCGATCGCTTCCTGCGAGACATCGCCCAGAGCGACGGGGATGCCCCGTTTCACGTTGGCCGCAGCGATGCCCTGGCCCATCACGCCGGCTCCCAGCACCGTTGCCGAGTCGATCTCGCGCGGCTCGACGTTTTTTGCCCCTTCCTGCTTGGGCTTGTAGGGTTTCTTGTTGCGATCCGTGAGGAAGAAAACATTGAGCAGCGCTCGGTTCACCTCGGAGCCGAACAGAGTGGCGAAATTTTCCGCTTCGAGATGGCACGCGGCATCGACGTCGAGCCCGGCGCTACCAAGCAGCACCTCCAGCGCCGCCAAGGGCGCGGGGTAGTGCCCCTTGGTTTGCCCCTGGATATACGCACTGGCGGTTGCGCCGAGGAAACCGAGTTCCGTTTCGCTAATCGCGATCGGCTTCGACCAGCGCTCACGATCCTGAAGATACTCACCCGACTGCTGTTCGGCGCGCACGATGGCGATTCCTGCTTCGAGCAAGCGCTCCGCTGGAGCAACTTCTGCCAAGCCCATGGCGTGCGCACTTTCTGCATCGATCGGTTCGCCCCCCGTGATCAGCTCGACCGCATTGCTCAGTCCAACGATGCGCGGCGTGCGCGCCGTGCCACCCCATCCCGGGTAGAGCCCCAACTTCACCTCGGGAAAGGCAAAACTGGTGGCAGCGTTGCGTGCCATCACGCGGCGATCGCACCAGATGGCCAACTCCGCGCCGCCCCCCACACACATGCCATCAATCGCTGCAACCGTGACGAACGGACACTTCGACAGCCGCGCGAATAATTGCTGGCCGCGTTGAGCCAGCTTGATCACTTCGTCGGCTGGTTGATCGATGGCGGCGACGAACTCGCGCAGATCGGCTCCGGCAACAAAAATGCCGGGCTTGGTCGAACGCAAGACGAGCCCCGCGAGATCCTCGCGCTTCTCGAGTTGATCCAGATGCACTTCGAGCTCATCGAGCACGGATCGCGACAAGATGTTCGCGCCCTTTTTCGGATCGTTGATGGTCAGGACAGCAACGTCCTTAACGGGAAATTCCAGCGAAAGAACGGAATGGTCAGGCATAGGTCTTCAGGGCGGAGTCATCGGGAAGGATCAGTGAGACGCAAAGGTCTGGACCCACGTCGGGGCCACGTTGTAAGCTGCATTCTATGGAAACTCTCCCTGCGGGCACAGACGCAACTCCCCAGAAGGAAAGAGCTCCGCAGACGGGCAGGGGCGGCGGCTGGCTGTTTGCCGTGTTGCTGCTAGCGCTGCTGTTGGTGCTGGCCGGTTTTGCGAAATGGCGGACCAACCCTCCCGCGGTGGCCCCGCCGCATTTCAAGGTTGGCTGGTCACCCACACCCCTACCGCAAGGAAAAAGCGTAAGCCTGACGATCGATTTTGGCAACGGAGCCAGCAAGGAGTACGCCGCGCTGCCCTGGCAAGAACAAATGACCGTCGCGGAGGCACTCACTGTCGCCCGCGATTTTCGCCCAGGGATCCACTTTACCCAAGTTGGCGAGGGCGAGAGCGGCTTCCTCAGCTCGCTCGACGGACTGGCCAACGAGGGGGCTGAAGGCCGCAATTGGCTCTACCAGGTCGACGACCAGCACGCCCACGTGAGCTATTGCGTGCGGAAAATTGAACCCGGGGCACACGTCTTGTGGACGTTTACCGACCAGCAGTACAATGAAATTACACCCTCCAAAGAATAGCCATCACTCCTAGCTCCTGAATTCTAACCTGGCTTGACCCAACATGAATCGTGACACCGCGCGTGAATTGACTGTCTTTACTTTGCTCCTAGCCATCGGTGTCGTTGGACGTTGGTGTGCACCAGCATGGAATTTTACTCCGCTGGCAGCGGTCACCGTGTTGGGCGGATACTATTTCCGAAATATGTTACCAGCCGTGTTGTTGCCGGTGGGTGTGCTGACGATCTCCAACACACTGCTCCCCACCTATCCCCATTGGCAGGTCCATGCGGCGGTCTACGGAGTGATGCTCGTACCGCTGGCTTTGGGCCGCTCGGCTCGCGCCGCGCGAGGTTCGCAGGCAGCGAAGCAATTCGCTCTGTGCGGCTTTGTGCCGGCGACGCTGTTCTTTGTCGTGACGAACTTTGCCGTCTGGGCCTTTACACCGTACTACGCCAAGACACTCGCCGGACTGGCCAACTGCTATTGGATGGCAGTGCCTTTCTATCGCTGGATGCTCTTCGGCGACTTGTTCTATCTGAGCGTTTTAGTCGCGTGCTTGGCGATAGCCAACGCCCGCGAGGCCCGGACAGCGCCAGCTCCTGCGATGAAATAGAATCGCTCAGTTGAAGGCTGGTTCTTCGGCGTCGGGCGCGGCCTCTGCCCCCGGGGCTTGTTTCCAATTGGCCACGACGCTGTCGATCGAATTTTTCAACTTGAGTACCTCGCCCGTAACTTCCAAGTCGAGTGAGTTCTTGTCGCGTGTTTTGCTGATGACCGGCTTGAGCGTCTCCAACAGGGCATCGACTTTTTGCTTATCTTCGTCTGGCAAGCCTTTGCTTAACGAATCGGCCCCGTCGCGAAGCTTCAGGAGCCGCGAAAGCAACAGACGGCGCTCCAACTTAGGGCCTTCATCACCTCGTCCACGACCCATGGGCGCACGTCGCCTCGCGCCGGGGTTCTTGCCGAGAATCAGATCCTCGAAATCTTTCGCCGTCTCCGCGCCCTCATCAACGACTTCCTTGGTAAGTTGCCCCAACGGTGCGAGTGTATCCTTGAGGTTCGCTTCGGTCGTGTTGGGATACTCGATCTTGTCGAGCAAACCGACCACGCAGACGCGATCTTCGATGCTAATTTTGTCGTCAGCGATCAGTTTCGTGATAGCCGCCTGAACTTCGGGAGTTGGCCCGTCTTTGAATTGCCTCACCAAGACACGCACCGCCTGGCACTTGATCCAATTGTTCACATCGGCATCAACTCCCAACGCCGAAGGCTCCTGAGTTAGAACCGCAAGTACGGCTTGGGTAATTCGGTCCTTGTACTGGGCATCGACTCCGAAGCGAACATGGCGCTCTAAACCTTCCAGGGCAGCCGCCTTCACCGACGGATGTACGGGCACTTCTTTGAATGCCTTCTGCTCCAACAGGTCGAGCAACTCTTTGGTTCCCTCTGGCAGCACCACCGGGGGCGTGGGGTTGGCGCCGGCACTGGCGTTTTCTTTGTCCAGCATGCCGATCGTGAGCGCGGCATTGTATCGCACAGCGGGATGGTAGGTATCGCGCGCGATGACACGCATCACATTGAGCGTGAGGTTTGTCAGATACTCCCGAGCCGCGGGCACATCGGCGGCACGCAGATAGCGCTTGAACAGGTCCTCGCGCATCTCGCCGAGTTCTTGCATAGCCTGGGGAGTGGTGACCGTCATTTGCCGAAAATAATAGTCCGTGAAGTAGTCCTCAATAACCTTCTTGCCGCCAGCTTGAAAATCCGCGACATTGTTCATCGCCGCAGCCACGTCGCCTCGCATTTGCTTCGCCGCGCGAATATTCATTTTCGGTTGCAGCGACTTGAAACGCTGTGCGCTGGTTGGCTCGACGAAGCTGCCCAGCGCAGTAAGAAAGACGGCACAAGCCAGCGCACTAGCGGAGAACCCACGCGACGAACCCCTGTGACTCTTAGCTGCGAACATGCCTCGGTTCCTTGGTTCTGCGATTGAATGTGGAATAGGTCGCCACGCGGTAGTACCGACCTAGTTCCATTGTACGCGGTGCCCTGGGAAAATGCCCGTAACTCCTTCAGAGGAGTGTGGGATTTCCCCGTTTTGCCCTTGATAAGTGGGCTTGAAAAGCAATTCTCTGTTACTTTTAGCCTACTCACCCCCTCCCTGAAATGTCAAGCTAGGAGCCTTCGGGCCAGCACTCCCGAGGCTTCCGACTGCTCCTCGACCGCTTTGTTCCCGCGATGACACTGCTGTACTACCATCCCGACTTTCTGAGGCACGACACGGGCCAACACCCCGAGTGTGCCGAGCGGCTGCGCACCATTGCCGGACACTTCGAATTCAAGGGGCTCTTCGAGCACAGTGCACGCCCCACTTGGCAGCCAGCGACAGACGCACAGTTGCAACGCGCGCACGATGCCCAGCACACTGCCACACTGGAGCAACTTGCGAACCAAGGGGGCGGCCGCGCGGACCCAGACACGGTCGTGTCGCCGGCATCCGTAGAAGTCGCGCGATTGGCAGCCGGGGCGTTGTGCGACGCGGTAGGGCGAGTCGTCAACGGCCCCGATTCGCAGGCATTGTGCCTCGTCCGCCCGCCGGGACATCACGCGCTCGCCGAGCGCGCGATGGGGTTTTGCTTGTTCAACAATGTTGCCCTGGCCGCTGCAGCGGGTCTCGCGCTGGGCCTGCAGCGTGTTCTCATCGTCGATTGGGACGTTCACCACGGCAACGGCACGCAAGCGATCTTTTACGACGACCCCCGTGTTGGGTTCTTCTCCGTACATCGTTGGCCCTTTTACCCTGGAACCGGCGACAGCGACGAAACCGGCACAGGCGACGGTCTCGGCTTCACTCGCAACGTGCCAATCCCGTTCGGTACATCGCGGTCCGATTATCAATCGCTCTTCCGCCGAGAGTTGGAAGACTTCGCCGCGCGCGTCATGCCGGAACTGGTGCTGGTCAGCGCTGGGTTCGACAGCCACTGTGAAGATCCCATTGGCTCTTTGGGATTGGAAACAGAAGATTTCACTTGGCTTACCGAATCGGTGCGCGATGTCGCTCGCGCGTTCGCCAAGGCCCGGCTCGTCAGCACTCTCGAAGGCGGCTACAACCCACCAGTGCTGGCCGAGTGCGTGGCAGCGCATTGGCAGGCCTTGCAACAGTGACGGTTGCGCTCAAAATCTACACGCCGACCCTTCGGCGGACAGAATGCATCGCGAAAATTCCGGCGAGAAGTAGCAAGTTCGTTGCCGGCTCAGGCACCGAGGTGAGACTCGCGGCAGCGGCCACGCCCTCGCCGAAGTTCGCTTTCCAGGCGTCCAGGTCGGTCGTACCAAGTTCCTCGGGCGAGTTGCCACGTTGCCAGTCGAGTAAATCAGCGCCATCGACTCGGCTGTCACCATTGAAATCGCCTGGCTGTAATGCAGGGATCACACCTACATACGTCAGATCAGCATCAAACCCGTTGCTGTTGAACTCACCTCCAGCGCCTTGGGGACCCGTCAACGGCGCGAAACCACTTCCCCCACCCAAGATCACATTCCCCATACCGCTCGCGTCATCGACCGTGTCGCCCGGTAGCATGTTGGCGACGCGAATCGCGTCGATCGAACTCCCGAGAGCCAAACCGAAGTCGCTCAGGTCGAAGCCGGTCGAGAGGACCTGCCCGATGTCGGTACCGGCACTCGGAGGAACACTCTTCACATCGTCGGCAAATTCGTAGCGAAAATCGGAGAACTCGGTTGCACCAGTTTCGCGTACCGCCACCATGTAGGCCTCGGGACCGCCGGGCGAGCCGTTTTCGTAGGCAACAAAGTCTGCGCCCGCGTGATTGGTCGCGCCGGGATCGCCGTCCCAGCTTAACTCCAGAGTGCCACGAAACGTGGTATCGCCCAGTTCCACCGAAGTGCCACCGTTGTTTTGTCCCGCAATCGATCCGAGCAATTGGATCCCCACGGACTTGTTGACATCAAAATCGTTGCCTTGGTTCGAAAGAGGTATGAATCGAGCACTGAACGCGAACGCCTCGTAGTTGCCCACGGTGCTGGGCGGTACCGGTTCGACGAGTGTCGGCCCCAGCGTATCGTCGAAGGTGAACCCCGCCACAGTAAACGTATCGCCGTGGCTAACCGCTGGGCCAAGCACGCAAAAGCATGTGAACCAAAGAAGAGCTTGAGGGAAAATCCGGCCTTGCAAACAGGCGTCTGAAAAGCGCAAACCACGCAGCCTCGAGAAAAATTCTTGTGTGCGATTCATCGGATGGAGAACTCCTCTGTTCGAGTCGTGATTTCCCTCCTGTTCTATCCCGCACAGCATTGGGAAGCAAGGATTTTCTCTCAGAATCGTGGGCAACAACCGACAGGCTGCGCGAACTCGAGAGAAAGCAAGCGAATCGGCTGCAACCAGCTGGCTGTTTTGGTCGGCTTCGGTAACAATGGTGCTCCCAACAGAAATACCCTCCTCGAAAACTTCAAGAGGCTATGACCATGACCCGTTTGCTATGTGCCACTTGGCTTGCCTGTTGCGTAATTGCCAGTCCTGCTAGCGCTGAGGAAAAACAAGTGCTTGAACTTCGCACTTACACGCTCACCGACACCGCGGCGGAAGAAAAGCTGGATGCCTATCTTGAACACGCGCTGATCCCCGCCCTCGAGCGGCAAGGACTGGGGCCAATCGGCGCGTTTGACCAGTCCGACCCAGCCGACGGGGAATCGGTCCAAGTCATGTTGCTTGTGGCAGGGTCGAGTGTCGAAGCGGTGACCGGAGCGACCACTCGTCTTGCCCAAGACAAGGTGTACCAACAAGCAGCGGAAGAGTACCACAACACGCCCGCGCAAAAACCGGTCGTTCAACGCATCCGCAGCGAGCTGTTGATGTCGTTCGATAGTTGGCCTCGGGTGGTCTCCAATCAAAAGGAGGCGGACCAACCTCGATTGTTCGAATTACGCATCTATGAAAGCGCAACCGAACACCTGGGCGAACTCAAAGTCGAGATGTTCAACTCCGGCGAAGTGCCCATCTTCCTCGACTCGGGGATCGCGCCAGTCTTCATGGGTCAGGCGCTCATTGGCGAAAAAATGCCCAACCTCACCTACATGACCGTCTACGACAACCATGCCACACGCGACGCGGCGTGGAAAACATTCATCGACCACCCAGATTGGAAGGTGCTCTCCAAAGTCGCAAAGTACAAGGATACCGTCAGCAAAATCCACAAGAGCGACTGGGTGCCGAAGCAGTATTCGCGGCTGTAGATGGAGTCTGTAGTTAGAGTGGCGTCACTGGCCGGTATGCGTCACGACCCACCAGGTATTGCCTGAGGGGTCTTTGATGCCGCCGTAACGGTCGCCATGCGGGTAATCTGCAGGTTCCAACACCGAGGTGGCCCCCATGCTTAGTGCTTTGGCATAGGTTGCATCGCAGTCGTCGACATAGGTGTAGAGTGTTGCGGGAGTGGCGGAGAACTCCGCCATTGGCTCGCCCAACATGACCACACTATCACCGATTTGCACTTCGGCATGCTGGACACTGCCATCGTTGCGCATTTGCGAATCGCCCCGTTGCTCGGCACCGAAAAGTTCAGTGAGAAACGCGATCAGCTCAGGAATCCGAGGCACGATCAAATAGGGCGTGATCGTGTGGAGTCCGAATGGGTTGGATTTTGACATCTGCATATTATGGTGGCCGCATGCCTCGCCGGGCAAGTCCGGGATAGCGACGCCTCTTGCAGAAGCGTTCCAATTCGTCGCACTGCGTGAAACAGACAAGGACGCGAAAATCGCAGAATGAAATGAGAGCAAATCGCCTTGCCGAAGTTGTTGACCAAGCTTCTTGCAAAATTTCTTGGAGTCTAGCCACGAAAAACTCAAGAGAGCACAAGAGAATCCGGCACCCACTTTATGTGGCTTTTTGTGTCTTTCGCGGCTATCTTTGTGCTTTCATGAACACAAGCCGCATGGAGTGCTCAGCGGCACATACTTCGAGACGAAGAGAGATTTCATTTTCTTGTAGAAATTGTGCCACGCACTTCGTTATGTTGGGGCCGATGGATGAAGAGAGTTGTTGTCGTGGCAAATGTGAGCTTCGGCGGACTTTGGAAAACGACTTCGGGGCGAAATGCCGGCCGGCTGTTCTGGGTAGGGTACCCTGCGCAGAATTGCTCTGAAGACGGGGACCAGGGTGATCGCATAGACGAACTCACAGGAGCAACGACGCAGCTGGAGCGCTCCAGTTTTTTTGGAACCCGCAAGAAACTACAAAGTAGCACGCAACAGGAACAAGCAGAGGACTCTCGAACTCATACCGAGATCGATATTCACAATCGGAGATCACTCAGGCGATACGCACACACATCATGGGTAGTGACATTTGCCGGAATCACCGAACCCTCGCAAACGATTGAAAAACCCAAACCAGTGTTCTTACGAGAGCCAGCTTATCGGCTGAGTCTACTCATCTGCGTAGACGCGTGTGCTCACTTCTTTCGTGATCGGCTGCTCAAGATCGTCAGCGGAGATCTGCACCCGGACTCGTTGGTCGCCGGGGCGTACACCTTGCGCGCTGATACGGAAGGTGGTGTCTGCCTTTGGCGCGAGCTGCGGTAGTGGCGCGAACACCACGCGCTCGCCTTGCATAGCGTGACGCGTTTCGCCTTGGGCGGAAATGGGACGCACGCCGGTGTCCATCATTGCCACGACCTGTACGTTGGTCGCCGCCTTCGATCCTTGATTCTGCACACGGATTTCGTAGGTCGTCTCGCCGCCCATTTCGATCAAACCTTCGACATCAATCACTTCAAACATTAGCGCCGAAAGTCCTTCGACGAGCACTTGCTTGTCGGTGCTGTCCTCCAACCCTTGCCGCGCTTTGGTCGCCACCTGCAGGGTTTGTTGACCTGACTCGATGGGTAAGGCAACCAACTCGACCGTGCCGCGTTCACTGGCAGGCAGCTCGGCTAGGCTCCAATGCACGCTGTGGGACGAGGAATCGTATTCACCCATGTTATTCGCGCTGACAAACTGCATTCCCTTGGGCAAATGGGTCACTAACTGAATGTCTTTAGCCGGTGCGGTGCCGGGGTTGTCGACGCTGACGCGATAGGTGGCCGGACGTTCCAGAAATCGACGCTGTGGCCCTTCAACGGAAAGCTGCAGATCCGGCGCGATGACTTCAAATTCGCAGTTCGCTTCGACCTGCAAGCTCGCATCAGCTCGCGCGGTCATCACATTGTTGATTTGGCCCGCTTGCTCGGCGGTGAGCAGCAGTTCCAGCCTCCGAGTTTCTCCAGGTCGCAGTGTGCCAACCTCGAACTCGAGGGCCGGCCCCGCTTCGTGGCTTACTCCGGCGGGAATGGTTTCCAGCAGCATCACCCCAGTCGCGTCGCCGCTACCGGGATTGGAGATTTCAATCTGCACAACTTGTTGCTCGCCCACATGCACTTGAGGTTGGGAACTGAGACGCAGCGCCAACTCCGGCCGTGTGCAACGCGACTTGGCCGAAGCCTGCGCGGTCATGCGTACCATCGCCACGCTGCCCAGCTCGCCTTCTTCCTTGGGGAGCAGTTCCATCTCGACGGTGCGCTCCTCGCCAGGCGACAAGGTACCTAGGTCCCACACGATTTCCGAACCCGAAACGGTCGCCCGTGGCGCAGTACCAAGCAGCTCGGTGCCCATCGGCACTTCGTCGCGGATTTGTACATTCTGGGCAGTACGTTGTCCACTGTTTTGCACCCGGATGGCAAAGGTACAGCGCTTGTTCACCTGAATTTGTTCAGGTGCCAATTTTTGAATCGTGATCGTTGGGCTCTGCGCACCTTCGAGCAAACGCTCGCCGGGGCGGCCCGTTCCTGGATGGTTGGTCAAGCCTGGCGTAGGGGTAAGACCAGCCAGCGCTTCGTCTAACGGGTTCGCACGCGCATCCGATTCTTGCCTGGGCAACTTCGCAGGGGAGGGCGAAGTCGCACGCGCCATGCGACGGGGTGGTGCCTGCTGGGGCATTTCCAAGGGTGGGGCGGGCCGCTTTAGTGGTTGCGCCGTTGGTGGATCCACGGGCGGGCCTTGGTACCGATTGGCGGCCAACGCGGGGGGACGTGCCGGGGGCTGAACACTCGGTTGCAACGGACGAGCCTGCTGCAAAGCCGCAGCCAAATCGTTGGGCGGACTGGTGGTCTCGATACGCGGCGGAAGTTGAGCCTTTTTCGGCTGCGGTGCTTGCGCGAGAGCGGCACCGAAAGCCGCGCGTGCGTCGGGGTCAGAGGGAGAATTGGATCGTTCGGCAGTTCGCAGCGGATTAGTGTTTGGCTCTTGACCACGTGCGACATCGCTCTTTTCTACAGGCTGCTGTTCTTCTACGACCGGCTCATCACGAGGCGGATCGGGTTCCGCGACTGCAGCAAGTACTGCGGAGTAGCGATCGCCCACCACCGGCTTGTCCTGCACCAGCGGCGGCAACTCGGCCGGCGCGGCTATGGCTTGCGCCGGCGTGACACTGCGCATCGCATACCGGTCGGCTTTGATGACTGTTTTCTGGGGAGGCTTGGGCTTCGTCGCCTCAATCGGTTTTTCATCGGCGGCGAACAGTAGCTTCAGTTCATCCTTCGCCGTCGGTGCATCATGCGCCGATGCACTGTGTGCAGCCACGAGCGCGTCGGGAGTGATCACCTGACCCAACTGCTCAGCGTCATAAAAGTGGTAGGCTCCCCAACCACCACCGCCGATCAAAGCCAACATGGTGACTGGAACGATGAGCCGACGAGTCAGCGAACGTTTGGGACGCGAGCGAGTGACGTTTTCCATTGGGAGAACCCCGAGTGAATCTGATAGACCAGTGTCAGTGACTTGTTCATAGCGAACTGCGGAAGCGCAGCAGCGCATGTCGGCGGGTTAAATAGCAAAACCCAGTCCAGAGGCAAAGGCCAGATCGCAAGAAGTGCTAGCATGAACGCCAAAGCACGACGGATCCTGAGCCGTCCGAGAAAGAAACTCCGCCTAATCGCTCAGCCCAGGGGCCACGGCGCTACTTACCAGCATCATCACGGCAATACGAGAGCGTGAGTAGCACATAACCCGTCACCAGATTCGGATCGCTCTCCAACCAGCGCTCGTTGCTGTTGATCCAGCTGCCGTCGGCTTGCTGGCGGCTAGCGAGCTCGTCGATCAGTTCCTGCCGCCAATTGTGCTTAGCACCCTCGGCATCAACGATCGTCTCCTCGCCGATGGCATCGAGCGCCTTGGCGAAAGTGTGGAAGTAGTAGTACAACCCGTTGTTACCCATGCCGGGGTTCTCTGAAATCGTGTAGTGCTGCTTGGCCCATTCGAACGCTGCTTGCACACGCGAATCTTCGGGACCCACGCCTGCGTAGATCATGCTCTTGAGCCCTGCATAGGTCATCGAGCCGTAGCTCCGCAGGCCACCGCCCGGAGTCTTGCCCGCCTGGCTCGTGCCCCCGGCAGCGACGGTGTAGTAAAATCCGCCGTCGGGATTCTTCGCCGCAAACTTGGTGTCGTTGTGCTCGGTCTCCAAATTTTGACAACGCGAAACGAACGCCAACGCCCGCTGCATGGCAGGATCGTCGGGCCCATTGCCGACTGTTTTCAGCGCGTCGATCAGGTAGGTGGTGTTCGACAAATCGGGCCGGCTGTGGCTTCCGTAGCCAGCGCCACCATAGCTGGTGCTAGACTCGTCGTGCCCTTCGCCGCCATCCCACTGCAACTTTTTGACAAAGGCCTCGGCCCCGTCGAGTAGTGAGTCGTAGCCTCCCCCACGGTTGGCCTCGAAGAAACAGAGCATCGCCAGGCACGTTTCGTAGTTGCGATAGCGGCTACCTTGTTTGTAAATCCCCCCGTCAGGCTTCACTTGCGTTTGCAGATATTCGAGCGCTTGCGCGATCTGCGGATCGTCGACTCCCCGACCATGACGCAATAGGGCCGTGGTGACGAGCGAAGTCACACCCGTGCCAGAGAAGCTGCTGTACGAGCCGTTTTCGTCCTGTGCCGCGTCAAGAAAGGCGATTCCACGCTCGACCAGCGGGGCAATTTCCGCGTGCGAGTTTTCTCCAGCTGCCGTCTCTGCGACCGCAGTCAGTTCGCTACCAAGCACCAACATTGCGATCAGCAGAGGGCAAGAAAATAGAGCGTGATGGCGCATCGCATACTCCTTCGGTTGCAAGAGACTCAACCCTCCAGCGCAATCCAAGCTAAAAAAAGAATCCACAGCAAGAGTAACACGCTGGAAGTGACTAGTTGCCGACGGCTAGGGGTGGGGGGAGTGGGGGCGGGGATTGCTGACTTCCCGCTCGATGAAACGGACTCGCCGGGGTGGCGACTCTTCATTACGACCGACGCTCCTCACTCGAATCGGGCAAGGAGAACTGGAAATTGTGTTGAAAACCTTCATCGAAATCGAACACGTTGTCAAAATCTTCGCGGCGATCGTTGGGGGTCTTACGCATTTGCTCGATCTCGATCAAGTTGAAGACTAACTCACCAAAATCACTCGTGCTGTAAATCTCCCAATGATTCAGTACGCTCTTGGCCAAGTAGCCGTACTGCTGGTGGGCATACTGGCGCATCGCCTCACACAACTCTTGCCCCGAGACGTGCCGCTCTGGTTCCTCGTCACTACCCAAATCACGATCACCCAAGTCACGATCTAAGTCGGCTTCAAAATCTTCGGTGAGATACTCGGCACCCATTCCCATTTTCTCTTGGGCATGGCGGAGTGCTTCGAACACAAACACATAGGCATCGAAGGGATACCGATCGTCGCGAGCGAGGAGTTCGGCAATGGGATGGTCGGGATCAAGCATGATACTATGACATCGCCGCAAGGCGCGATTGGATTTGGATAATTCGACGGACCGTGTGATCTTGGAATCTCGCCACTTCTCTCATTCTAGCCATCCTGAGCGGGGGCGTCTTGGTCTGGCGGAGCTTTTTCTGGCGGAGGCGTAACTTTTTCTTGGACAGAGCTTTCCGTCGGCGCAGCACCTGCTGCCTTGCCGCTGGGTGCCTGTTTCTCCGCGGGTGGGGGCGGTTTCTTCTTGTCCGACTTTTTTTTCCCTCCACCACTGCCCCGTTTGAGGACAGTCAGCACCTCCGAGCCCTCCAGCACGATTCGCCGCATGTCCTCGGTTTGCACTAACAATCGACTGGCCAGAATCTCGTGTGCCAGCACCTTGCCCTTACCCTCGGCTGTAAGAATCTCTGATCCGACTGGTGGTAGTTCCTTTTGCAGCTCTTGATAGGTGTCGTACTCGTAGCGAAGACAGCACTTGAGCCGACCGCAGCGGCCGGAGATTTTGCTGGGATCCAAAGTCGCCTTTTGCAACTTCGCCATCCGCATTGAAACCGGTGGCATTTCCGACAAATGCGTGTTGCAACAGACGGGTTTTCCGCAGTCGCCGTAGTCGGCCAGCAGCTTCGCTTCGTCGCGTACGCCAATCTGCCGCATCTCGATGCGAGTTTGAAATTCGCTGGCGAGATTTTTTACCAATTGCCGAAAATCGACCCGTTCCTCGGAGAGGTAATAGACGATCACTCGCTCACCGCCGTAAAG
Source organism: Bythopirellula sp. (assembly GCA_965230685.1). GTDB lineage: Bacteria > Planctomycetota > Planctomycetia > Pirellulales > Lacipirellulaceae > Bythopirellula. The sequence continues at coordinate 2,667,546 of CBDDLO010000002.1, read as the reverse complement.
ATGCTCGACATCCACGAGTCGCATATCAAGGTTTAACTCGGCAATTCGCTTTTCGCAGACTTCGTGTTCCTCTTGCTGCTGCTCAAGCAGCCTTCGCAGCTCGCCTGCATCGTCGTCGGTTTGCTCTCGTAAAATTTGCCCAGTCTTGGGAGCTTCCCCCGCGTTGCTCGATTTCATGGCGGTCAGCGCATGCTCGGTCGCCTCGCACAGAACCTCGCCGATCTCCAACCCGCGACTAGTGCGCGCAATCACCTGCATCCCGCGGGCAAACCGATCGCCCCCGCGAGTAGAAAACACTCCCAGATGACGCATCACCCCATGTCGTACGACGTATTTTGGCATGGGGATGAGTATAGCAGTTGGAACGCGAGGGGAGTAGGCGAGACGAAACTCGCTCAGATGCGAACTCGACCCACGGCAAGCCTGATTGGCGGACATCTAGACCTAAGCTTATCCCCACTCACTGCTTTGTGATCAGGGAATTGTAGGGAAGTTCTATTGCCACCTTCGAGAGCAACAAATTCAATACAGGGTAAGCCTGTAAAACATTTTCTCGCAAGGCAGACAAGCACTGATCGACGATATCGCACTCGCTGGCTATGGCACGTTCGATTCAAACGACGATAATTTCGGACGATTCATCTTGGAGGATGGCGATACGCTGTATATTCATCAGTTATCTCCTACTAATAAGATCCACCTCAGCTCTCTAATCAGCCGTAAATCGATTACTGTAAAGAACAGACATCGATTAAGGCGATTTACCTATTTCACCCGGATGATAGCTCTGCACCGCACCGTGCGTGACCTGCGATTTCGTGAACAACTCTGGCTTCAACTTCGCTTGGGCCAATAGGTTCGCTTGGTCAAAAAAGTGCGGCGAGCGTGGGTCGCCGCTAGTGCCAAAGGGGACGACACTTGCCCCGCGCACCCCGTCCGGCGCGAACTCGTACGTGGCCAGGTACGACGTACCAACCAAGCCATATCGCTTGCGCTGGGATATGACCCAGGGAATTTCCAAGCTCGGCGTGTAGTACTGCGTCAAGATTGTGCCCATCGGACCGTGTCCACCCACGGCCGGCAGGCTGGGGGCCGAATCGTCGAAGCGGGCGTTGACCAGATCGGCCAAACGTGCAACTCGTTGGCTACGGTACAATTCACCGTAGGGAATTTGCCAACTGCCGTGCATCGCTTGAAGCCGCTGAGCTGCTTTCACCAGTGCTTCAAACTGTTTAGCCCTATCGCCGACGAACCGCTCTCGCAATTGCTCGCCGGGATAGCCGGCTCCATACAATTGCTCGTACCATGCCGTGGCTAGGGTTGCAGCGGTCGATTCCGCGGCAATTCGCGCATTCCAGGCAAGCAAGTGGTCGAGATACGGTTTCACTCGCTTGGCAAGTTTGGGGTTCTCGCTCTGGAGCGTTTGGAACTGCTTCGCGTACTTGGGCAGTGATTTCTTTGCCCAGTAGACTTCGGTGTCGAACGCGGCGACTTGCCATTGATCGAACGACACTCGTTTCATGCCGCGTAAAATTTCTAGCGAACGGAGTGCTCGTCGCCGGTGAGCCTGCGCGTCGCCAACCATGTAGGAAGGAAAATCTTCTAGCCGCGGGTTGTCGCCATCGGTCGTGATCAACGGCGTCGAGTTGCAATTCTGCACAAAATCAGCCGCCGGGTTTAGCACTTGCGGCAATTCGTCGAGTGAATGGAAGCCCAACCACTGCGTAGCCGGATCGCTCCCATCGACCGGCTGCGACCAATCGTACTTCGGGTTGCGTCGCGGCACGCGCCCCGCGTAGACGTACCAGATGTTCCCGTCGCAGTCGCCATAGAGGACATTCATAAACAGGACTTGCATCATGCCAAGCGCCTCTCGGAACTCGGCAAGGCTCTGCGCGCGCATCATGTGCAACGACTGCCTCAGCGGTACAGTTTCGAAGATCCCCGAGATGCGTGCCGCGAGCATCGTGCTATCCTCTTGCTTGGCGACGATTGGCCCGTGGTGTGTTTTGCGAAACTCAGTTGTCCGCTGCTCCATGCCGCCAGTCTTGCGGACTCGCACCGTCTCTTGCCAAGTTTGCGCGATCCGCCAACCTTCATCGTACTCGTAGGCCAATGGATTCTCTGGGTCGCTAAAACGCACTCGCCAGGTATCGGCAATGTCTGGTTTGTTGGTGACCAGTGTCCAACCCAATCGTTCGTTGTGACCGAGCGCTAATGCTGGACAGCCGTAAAAGCCCGCCCCAATAAAATTCCAAGCCGCGCCGTTGGGGCCTCCCTCGCTGCACAAGTGTGCCTCTGCCAATTGGGTAAAGCCAAACGACGGCATGTGCGGATTCGCCAACAGCATGGGCGCGCCCGACGCGGACCGCTTACCGCCAATCACCCAACCGTTGCTCCCGGTCGCCGCCCACACATGCGGATTTCGCCGCGGCAAGTATTCATCGCTCAGCCCCGTGAAACGAAAACTCAACTCTAGCGCTACGTGCCGATAGTAGGCCAACACGTGCCACGGCTCAAACTGTCGTATCAACCGTGGCCGTACCCTGGGGTGAGTTTCAAGATAGTAGTTGATTCCCGCGACAAAGGCCGTGTACAGTTGCTTGGAGGTCGCATCCAGTGCCGCGAAGTCGCGTCGGCTACGTGGGACGATCTCAAACGCGCGATTCAGCAGATCGGAATTCACACCCTTCGGCCCATGCACTTCCGCGTAGCGGCCCAGCGCCATGATATACACATCTTCTACCAACCAGAAATAGTCTTCGGCTTGCGCGTAGCCGAAGCCAAAGATCGTGCTAGAGTCGTCACGACCAAAAATGTGTGGAACCCCAAACTCGTCGCGATGAATGACTACTTTGCTGGCAAATGTTTCAGCTTCGGAGGTTCCTTTGGGTGCCGCGCACAGAGTAGCACAACTACCAAGCCATCCACTCAACAGAATCAGCAATGTCTTTGTGCTCATGGTGCGCGATCTTGCAACTGCGGCCCGTGGTTGGGAAGGAGTGGGGAACGATCACGCCTTAAACCGATAACCAATGTGCGGTACGGTTTGGACGTAGTCGTGCAATACACCCAGCTGGTCTCGAAGCGACGCGACATGCTCGTCGATGTCAGCCTCGCTCACTGGCTGCCAATCTGTGGAGACAGCTTCGGCAATCGCGCGACGTTTGAATGCATAGTAAGGCCGACTCGCCAGGAACAACAACACGCGAAATTCTATTTGCCCTAACTGGATCGGTTGCCGACCAAAGGCTACGGCATACGACTGCGGTCCGTCACGTTTGGCTTCCGGCAACGGCCACGTTTGTTCTGCTGCTGCTTCGAGAAAGTCGTCCAGATTCGTCGTTGCGGGTACAGCAGAAAATTCGTGGGGTTGGTCAGACATTCTTGTATTGTAGCAGTTTCCTGAAAGGTGACATGAAAATGGCTTCGCCCCGTCAGCCGTCGGCGCTAGCCGCTTTTACCAGAAGCGTAAGCGACTCTCAGAGGCCTAGCCGCGCCACGCTTCAAGGGCCGCGGCTAGCGCCTGTGGCTCAAGTTGACATAAAAAACTTCCCCAGCGTTAGGGCGACCTTCCTGCAAGATTTTGCTATCATCTGGGGCAACCTACACTGCTGCTATTCATACTTCATTGAGGTGCCCGATGCTGCTCCGTACTACGCTTTTTTTGTTTATGGTGCTGGCTACTCCAGCTGCAATGGCGGAACCGGTCTCGCCCGTCGTCGAAAAACCAGGAGAGACGACAAGCAACGGTGACTGGATTCAACTCTTTAACGGCCGCGACCTCGACGATTGGGTCGTGAAAATCAAGAGCTACGATCTGGGCGACAACCACGGAAACACGTTTCGCGTGGAGGATGGCATTTTGAAAGTGTCCTACGACCAGTACGAGGGACGCTTTCGCGGACGGTTTGGACACCTGTTCTACAAAGAGCCCTTCTCGCACTACGAACTTCGCGTGGAGTATCGCATTGTTGGCGAGCAGTATCAGGCCGCGCCCGGCTGGGCGATTCGTAACAGCGGGGTCATGCTACACGGGCAGTCTCCAGAAACGATGGAGAAGAACCAAGATTTTCCCGTCTGCGCTGAGCTGCAACTGCTAGGCGGCGACGGCACCAAAGACCGCACGACTGCGAACCTCTGCACCCCTGGGACCAATGTCGTCATGGGCGGCAAGCTCAACCTAGAGCATTGCACCAGCTCGAATTCGAGCACTTATCACGGCGAGCAATGGGTCACCGTCGAAGTCGAAGTCCGCGGCAACGGCACCATTCGACACAAGATCGATGGCAAGACCGTCCTGCAATATAGCCAGGTACAACTCGACGAGCGTGACAAGTACGCCAAGCCCATGCTCGACGCGGGTGCCGACAAAATGCTCGCGAGCGGAACCATCTCGCTGCAGTCGGAAGGCCATCCCGTTGAGTTTCGCAAGGTCGAATTGCGGAAGCTGGCCGAGTAATCTCACGGAGTCTCTGACTTGAGCCGAGCCAATCAACAACTTGCTCGCGTACTGCAGGAATTATTCCACGCTGTGCAGAGCGGAAAAATCAAACTGCGGTGGATCGTCGGCCTGGTCGTGCTGGCAGTCGGCTACCTGCTACTGCAGCCCGTGCTCGAGCGGTCGCTGGGAGTCGATCTCCCCGGCTTTGGCGACCTGGCAACGGAGTCGCAAGACACGCAACCGCGTACCACAAAGCGCCCCTCGGCCGACGAGGTAAGCTCCCCCTCGTCAGCCGAACTGCAGGAGATACTCCAATCCAACAGCCGCAGGGAGTATCGGTCACCGGCAGGATTGCGTTACACACGTGGAAGCCAACAAGGGCATCGGTTGAAACATTTGATGGCCCACGCGCAAGACCAACCCGATCGCACGGGGAACCACGGAGTGTTTGACAACAGTGATCCGGTGAAAGTGGTTGCGCTGGTGGATGAAGCCTATTTGCAAGCGCAGACTGGCCGCGACACACGCACCCAGAACGAAGCCGAGCGCACGGTCTACGACGTAAATCTCCGCCGTCGCATCGGGTACATCGGTGGTACGAGCGGCGCTCGTAAGAATCACCCGACGGCTAAACACGTTCGACTGGTGGTGGAAGGCGATCGCCTGATCACCGCATTCCCTGTGAAAAACTAAGAGACCCTTATGCCTGACAAACAGCAAATGCACTACGTTGGTTTCTGCCGCATTTGTGGCACGGGGCCGTTGGGTTTGCGCGAATGTGGGAACTGCGGCGAAATTGTCGTGCTGTGCGACGAGTGTGACGCGGCTTGGACCGATGCCAATTTCGCGGCGAAGCCCATGTTCGCTGGCGAAAGGGATTTGCCCTGCCCCTACTGCGCGGCATCCTTAACCGACGCGCCCTCGCAATGGGCCAGCGAGTCGAAAATTGCCAAGGTCGCTTGGTTGCAATCCGCACTGAAAGAGGGCGACTTGCAACTCAAAAGTGGCAACCCACTGTCGCAAGGCGACTGAGCTTTCGGCGGTTCGGGGCACTGCGTTTGCTCAGGCCACGGTGAAGAAAGGCCTTCGGCCAAGAAACTACCAAGGTACTGTTGAGCCATTTCTTAGCGGTTCCGGCTCAGTCGTCGCTGTTCATTTCCACGTCGATGAGAAAATCCCCGCGCAGGAAATTCCGGCCCAGCAGTAGCGGATACTCCATGTGGGCGCGGTTGTTGAGTGTGACCAGCACCTCTTTCTCCATGTGCTTCCAACGGAACGTCAAAGGCACCTTGTAGCGGCGTTCTTTGTTCTTGGTATTGTCTGAAGTCTTGATGATCACGTAGCCCGCGATTTTGCTGGCGAGCCAATGCGTTTTCTCTTCGCCATTTTTTACTTGGAAACGGATGACCTTGCCGATGTTGTCGACCATCTTCTCGGCTTCGTCCTCGATTTCCATCTTTTCGATATGCAAGGAGCAGGACTTCGCGCCGGAATCGACCCGGGCGTTGAACAGCAGCTCGCTCTGCTTTTCCAACAGCTGCGCAGTAGAACCGATGATCCATTTTTCTTCTTTGCTGGACTTGGGGTCCTTCGGCGTCTCGGGCTCTTTCGCAGGGTCCTTCGTATCTTGCTTCGTATCTTGCTTTGGGGGATCTTCCTCGATTTCCCGTGCGGGTTCTTCGGAGACAGCTTCTTCGGAGACGGGGTCTTCCGCAGGTTCTTCGTCTTTCTTGGCCTTGTCCTTTTCTTCAGCCTTTTCTTCCTTGGGCTGTTGTGGAGATTCTTTTTCTTCGCTGGGAGACTCCTGCTCTGAATTCTCCGTGTCGGCCTGTTCGTCCTTTTTCTCCGCGGCTGCTTCTTCATCCCCAGCAATGTTGGTGTCTTTTTCGCTGGCATCTTTCTCGCTGGTGTCTTTCTCGCCGCTATTCTTCTCGCTGGCATCTTCTTCATCGGATGCCTTACTCTCCGCTTGAGTTGGAGTTCGAGCAGCTTCTTCTGCGACAGCCTCCACCTCGCTCTCAGGCGGCTGAGCAAACGCAGGGCATACGCAGACCGCACAACTGATCACCAGCGATAGTTGCAGCAGGGAAAGTCTTAGCAGCGAAATACTCTGCAAGCGCAGAGCCGCTCTTCGCCGAATGGCTTGTTTCTGTTCTCGTGGCATCGTGTCTTGTATCTCCTCCGACCCGCGGCCCAATGACTACTGGCTGGGCATGAACCATTTGCTGCGGCTGCTGCGCCGCCACTTGCCTCTCTAAACCTCATTCTCGGTGATCGCGGTGTGGAATGGAAGCCGGTCCGAGGGAGCAGTTAGGACAAAAAAAGCGAATATGATGGCGAAAATCGTGGCCGCCTGACCCACGCTAGGCCATGACCTAGACTATAATTCCACCAAGAAATGCTAGTTCGTCGGAAAATAGTGTCCCCGTGGTTACCTCAGACAAGGGTCTGAATATTGAGTGCTCGAGTTTTAAGTCAGTTTGTGGTGCTAGTGCTTGTCTTCCTGGGCGTGGTTGCTGTTGGCGCTCGCTACAATGCCCGGCAGCAGTCGCAGCTTGCGCTGGCTGATAGCCTCTGGCGGTTGACCTACAAAATCGACTTCGAGGCCGCGCCGAAACTAACCGACCAAGAGGCAGCCGCTTCGATCACTCTCGGCCGGCCCTATCCCACTTCGGCAGTCGAAATCTTGCCGGAAACGATCACCGAGTCGGACCCCAGCCTCCAGTCGAGTTCCAAGGAACACTCGGTATCTGGCAATCGGGAGTACGTGATCAGCACGCGGCACAAGGGCAAGTACAACGTCATCGCCGAGTTTGACCTGAGGCTGCATGCGAGCGATTCTTGGAATGGCCGATCGCAGCTCGAAAGCCTCACGGCAGTCCAACGGCGCAACTACACCACGGGCGACAGGGACCACTTCCCGACGACCAACTCGCATACCGGTCAGGTGCTGCAGCGTGCTCCGGGTAGCGAAGCAACAGACAGCGAACGGCTCGAGTGGTTCTATCAGTTTTGTTTGAACGAGCTGGAGCAGCCACCGCCCGAAGACCAAGATGCGGCCGTCGACTATGCGATTGCTACGAAGAAAGCGTCGCCGTTGGTTCGGACGAAAATTTTCGTCACTCTCTGTCGAGCTGCAGGGATTCCGGCGCGGCTCGTCTCGGGTTTCGAATTGCGACAGAACGAAAACGCACAGCCCCACGTTTGGGCCGAAGTGCATCGTGACAACCACTGGATCCCCTTCGATCCGGTGAATGGCTTCGCGCGGGTGATGCCGGTGGAGTTTGTTCCCATTCGTCGCGGTGGCACACAGCTTATCACGACCGGTTCGGGGGTGATCCGCGCCAAAGACGCAAAAATCCTCAGCACCAACTACGCCATCCTCCGGCTACCCGCCGAAGAAGCCGTTCTGAAGGCGGCGATGCGACGACCCGCGCAGATTTTTGATCTCACGCGTTTGCCGCTCAAGCTGCACGACACACTTTCGCTGATGTTGCTGTTGCCGTTGGGGGCGCTAATCACTGCGGTGCTTCGCAACATCATTGGTATTCGCACGTTGGGGACTTTTGCTCCGGCGCTGCTGGCAATGAGCTTCATCTACGCTGCCTGGGGAACCGGGCTGGTGATTCTGACCGTCGTGATTATCGTCGGGCTTGTCGGCCGCTCGATGCTCGAAAAGTTGCACCTGTTGATGGTGCCTCGGCTAAGCATCGTGCTGACCACGATTATTCTCTGTGTTGTTTTTGCCGTTTCGCTGCTACACTACTTCGTGCCTGAGGAAAGTGCCCAAACGGTGTTGATTCCGCTCGTGATTCTCACGATCTTGATCGAGCGATTTTTTGTCACCAGCGAGGAAGACAGCACCAGCTTTGCGATCAAACTGGTGCTGGGGACTTTGGTCGTGGCGGCGTTTTGCTACTTGCTCTTGCGTTGGGACGACGTGGGGCAACTGGTGCTTATCTACCCAGAGATCCATCTCTTTACAATTGCCGCCTTCATCCTGATTGGTCGCTACTCCGGCTACCGCTTGACGGAGCTATGGCGTTTTCGCGATTTGGTCAAAGGAGACTCCGACACGTCGCCACCGTCGGACGCATTGACCACCACAGAAAAAAACACCTGATGACACAGCCAACGAACAACGCTTTCCAGCAAGAAAAGTCGCCGGGCTGGCGTCGCTTTTGGGCTTGGCCGGGCGAGCTACGCCAGAGTGGCATTCTCGGAATCAACGACCGCAACGTGTCGTTCATCCTCGAGAATAACCCGCGTCGGCTCTATCCGCTGGTCGATAACAAACTGCTGACCAAGCAGATCTGCTTGGAACACAACATCCCGGTTCCCGAGACCTATGGCGTGCTGTCCACGCACGGCGAGGTGAAGCAGTTTGACAAGAAGCTCGGACATCTGCGCGAGTTTGTCTCGAAGCCGGCCAGTGGTGCCGCGGGGCGCGGAATCATGGTGATCGCCGATCGCATTGGCAACAACTTCTATACGTCCAGTGGTCGCGAGATCCCCTGGAGCGAATTCCGCTATCATCTTTCGACGACGATCTCGGGCCTGTACTCGCTGGGCGGACAGGAAGACTCGATTATCGTCGAACGACGCATCGTCAGCCACCCCACCATGATGAGCCTGGCGATCGAAGGCACACCGGACATTCGCGTGATCGTCTACCGGGGTGTGCCCGCCATGGCCATGATTCGTCTGCCCACGAAGCAGTCGCAAGGCAAAGCCAATCTGCATCAGGGCGCCGTAGCTGCGGCGATCGACTTGGCCACGGGACGCACCTTCGGGGGCGTCTGCGAAAACCGCGCAATCACACACCACCCCGACACGAAACAACTGATCGAGGGCATCGAAATTCCCTCGTGGCGCGATGTGCTCGATGGTGCGATGCGATTGGCCGACGCGCTGACGATGGGCTACGTCGGCGTGGACTTTGTGATCGACGCGGAGACGGGGCCAGTCGTGCTGGAAGCGAACGCGCGTCCCGGCTTGGCGATCCAATTGGCCCATCGGCAGGGGATTCTGCCACGGCTGAAGCTTATCGACGCGCTCACGCCCGAACAACGCACTGGCGACCGACGCTGGGATCTGATCTCGGGCCTCGCCGGCAATGCCGAAGAACCACTTCGCATCTTGGCGCAGGCGTGAGTTGTCATCAAATCGGACGCCGTGGGTAGTGGTACCATTTCCGAGAGATCTGGTCGTACGGTGTCGGTGGGATTCACCACGGAGCCACCGAGGGCACGGAGAATTTGGGCATTGTCGCTCTGTGCTCTCCGTGACTCCGTGGTGCATCTAACAATGTGCTTCAACGGATAGCACTACCCCTTGGGTGCCGTTGATTGACCCTCGGCTGCGCGCCCACTACATTGGTCGTAATTGTTTACCCCGATGCCGTTCCGTTCACCCATAGTTCTCTGAGGGAGGCCCCCCATGAAACGTCTTGCACTGGTTGCCGTGTTGGTTAGTTCCACTTTTGCTCCAATGGCATATTTAAGTGCCCATTGCGAAGTACCCTGTGGCATCTACGACGACGACGCCCGCATGAAAAGCATGATGGAAGACCAATCCACTATCGCCAAATCGATCACGTTGATCGGCGAATTGTCTGGCACCCACGATGCCACCGGTCACAACCAACTCGCTCGCTGGGTCGCTACCAAAGAAGCCCACGCCACGCGCATCCAACACACCATTGCCCAGTATTTCATGACGCAGAGAATCAAAGCCGACGACGATCACTATGTCGACAAGCTGACCGCAGCACACACGGTGATGGTCGCGGCGATGAAATGCAAGCAAGCCGCCGATCCGGCGACGGCCGAAGGGCTGAAGTCCGCGATCTCGAAATTCGAATCGGTCTACGGGCATACGCATTAGGTTAGGCGGTGGTCGTTTGAACCCCTTCCTCGAAGCAAGTGGATATGCTCCACCGACCAACGACCAAAATCTAACGACCCATTCTGGCACCGATTCCGTAGAAAAGACCAACACGCCGGCGCCCTGAGGGGGGCGCGCCGGCGTGCGGATTTTTTCGCTTCTCGAACGGAATCAATGCTATGCTCGCGCCCGTTGCTCGCTGGATCGGCCTGACGATTAGTTTTTCGCTCCTCTCGACGAGCGCTCCGGCAGGCCCACCCTCGCTGTCGTTTGACTTTGGCCGCACGGCCGAGTGCCGCGAGGTGACGCCGACGTTTGGCGAGATGTACCCCAACGAAAAACTTGTCGAGCTCAAGCTGCGGGTGTCGGTCCATCTGCTCGCGGGAAAGATCGACGACGTCGATGAAGTTCGCATCGAAATCAGCGATCGCGAAAATCGAATGCGTGTCGAAAGTTTTGCCCCCAACACCCTCTTGCATAGCGACTACAGTCAGGACATCACGGTAACGCAGTCCAGCGAGAAGGGCAAGAATATCGGCGCTTCACTTGGAGGCGAGGCACCGGTACCGCTGGGCGATGTGGTTGCGCATGTGTTGCCGAGCATCAACGGTGGGCTTTCTAAGCGTGATGTACGCACCGAAAAGCTCGTTCGCAAAGCACCGCAGTACGCAGTGGTCGCCAGTGGTACGATTGCCAAAGAACATGGCGTGTTCTACAAACTTCGCAGCTCACCGCAGTCAACCCTCGAAGGTTCGCACGAGTTCACCGTGCGGTTTGTCGTGCCGAAAAAATGGCGCGGTGACAGTCTGCGGGTCTGCTGCCATGCGACGGGGCAGGAAAGCTTTCTTTGGACTAAGCAACAAGCCACATGGGCGCACACCTGTTCGCCGTTGGCCATTTACCTAGCCGGCGACCTGGAAGCCCGCACCGCCGCGGAGTATCATGTCGGCAAGCGTCCGCTGTAACCGCAGGTCCAAGGAACACTCCACTCAATGCGACACTCGCAATGAAATTGTCTGTGCTTACATTCTCTTTGCTTGGCTTGCTGTGTCTGTCGCAACTGATGGCTAAAGCAGACAAGCCCGAAGGCGCGACTGAAGAATCTCAAGAACAAGAAGTAGTCGAGTACAACGACATCGTGTTCGCGGAACCCGGCGGCGTGAAGCTGCTGCTCGACTTGCAATTGCCCGCGGGAGTCGCGCGCCCTCCGCTGGTGATGTTCATTCACGGCGGGGCCTACCTGGGCGGCAATCGGAAGAGCACCGCACTCGCTTGGTTGGTAGACGAAGGTTATGCCATCGCGCGCATCGAGTACCGAGTGAGCAGCGAAGCGATCTTTCCCGCGCAAATCCACGACTGCAAGGGTGCCTTGCGTTGGCTGCGAGCGCACCAGAACGAGTACGGCTTCAATGCCGAGCGCGTCGTGGTCGCGGGGACTTCCGCCGGAGGGCATCTGGCAGCGCTGCTGGGCGTCAGCGGCGAGGTCGAGGCACTGGAGGGAACTACCGCCGGACACGCGGAAGAGTCCTCGCAAGTGCAGGGCGCGATCGACTACTTCGGTGCGACAGATTTCATTCTGCGGTCCAACGATCAGCCCGCCAAAACTGAGCATCCGCGGGGGGCCATTACGTTGCTCTTGGGCGGTCCTGTGAGCAAGAACCGATCGCTTGCTCGCCTGGCTAGTCCAGTCACGCACGTTACTGCCGATGACCCGCCGCTGCTGATATTCCACGGCGAGAAGGACCCCGTTGTGCATCTCTCGCAGTCGCAGCGGCTGCTCGAAGTTTGCCAGGCGAAGAACCACGATACCCAACTACTCGTCATTCCGGGTCAGGGTCACGGATGGAAGGGGCCGACCAGCCAGGAGCGTCTGGCTCTGTTGAGGTTTCTGGCAAAGCATCTGAGGTAGCGCCGCCCTCGGGAGTAGGCAATGGATAATCGTTGTAGCGAGCACCATCCCAGAATGGCTGCGTGGCTCGAAACCGGGACATCAACTCGCTCAAAATGGAAGGGACCGACCAGCCAGGAGCGTCTGGCTCTGTTGAGGTTTCTGGCAAAGCATCTGAGGTAGCGCCGCCCTCGGGAGTAGGCAATGGAAAAACGTTGTAGCGAGCACCACCCCAGAATGGCTGCGTGGCTCGGAACTCGTACATCAACTCGTTCGAAGTTGAATCCGGATCTGTAATGTAGCGGGACTCACCAATGTGAGCTTCGTCGTCTTGGTTATGAGCTTTCAAGACAAAGTGACTCGTGCCAACGCTCCACAGGAGCGGCGTGCCCGCGGGAATCCTCCTATGACCATGGTTTAGCGGGAATCTTAGCGGTAGCTCCAACCCCGCCGGGCGATACTCAAACGGCGCTTGCGAATAGGGATCGAGCAGCTCGTAACTGAGGTAATCGGGCGTAAGTTCTGCGAGTGTCTGGGGGAACGCTTCGTGATCCAGTTTGTAGGCAAGCAGCGCCAAGCGATTGAGCAGCCCGCGTCGGTTTGTCTCTGCATCGGTCTCGGCTAGCAGAAACTCGCGATCATTGACTCGACTCGCCATTTCGTTCTGCAGCAGATAACTGGTGTAACACCTGCTGTCGTACTCACGCGCGGCAAGGTAGGCACCCCAATCGAATTGGTAAGTCGCTTCGTTGACGATTGCGTCGGAATTCCAGTTGGGTTTTCGGAATAGTTCACCGAAACCACTGCGAGAGAGACTCTGCTTGGCCACTTGCGCGTTGGCCAGCCTGTTTGTGGCCCCGTCGAAATAGTTCAGCCGCAGGCTGGTGAGAATGTCGAGTGCCTGGAGCGCCCGTTCGCGTTCCCACGACAACTTGTTCGCCAGGTAGGGAAGATAGTCGGACCAGCTTCGACCAGGTTGCTCTAAGAACGCGGGTGGTCGGTTGTCGAGCAGCACGTCTCGCAGCAGCAGCCGGTCTTGTACCACCGCATCTCGCAGCGGAGGATAGCCGGCGTACATTTCCTGCAAGTCTGAGATCGCATCTTTGAGTTTTTCACTGGATTGGTCTGGGTGTTGGGCCCATTCCATCATCGCTTTCTCGAAGTTCTGCAGGCGACTGAAATACGACAGAAAATTCTCGCTCCTCATGGTCGTTTGATGGGCCAGCATTTGGCCGCGAATTCTTCCCAAAGTGAGGAGCCGCTCGAGCGCAGCTTCGAGTTCCCCCGCGGCAAGTAGCCGCCCGGAATCGTGGACGAGCAAGTTATCCATCGCATTGACAAGGTTCCAGCCACGATCGCCGATTCCCCATTCAAGGCCTGCGTTTTTGCGGTGGCTGAGGTCGACCAACTCCTCGATCACCCCTTGGTTGGCGGCGGCGTAGGCATGGTCCCGCGCGATCTGAAACCGTTTCAGCATCGCGTTCTCTGTTGCATTGAGCTTCCGACTGTAGGTCAAGTACCCATTGCCGTACCCACCCATCTCGCCGCCATAACTACCAGCTACGCTAAATCCACTAAATGGTGGATGAAACTCTTCGTTCGGCAAAGTTTGTAGAAATTCGAGTTCTTCATAGAGTTTTCCATCGATGCGTACGTTGTGACTGGCCTCTTCCCACGGTACTAGTTTGGCGTGGACTTGTTCGTAGTCCGTTGCCGTGAGTTGATCGGCGTTGTGTGTTGCCTTTTCCTCGTGCAGATATTCCGTGAGTGGTAGCTGTAAGAAACGGTGCGGATGGTCCAGCCTGGGAAGGGCGAGTTGATTGAGTCGTGCGTGAGGGAGTCGCGAATAGACAATCAGCAGGGGGAGGGCGATCGTTAGGGTGGGAGCGATCCAGCGACGCAATCCTCGCCGGCCCAAAATCCAATCGGGTGCGCGGACCCAAGTGGCTGCCAGCGCGACCACGCCAATCGGGAGTACGAACCACGCGGGATTCAGCTCCCACGCGCCGACCACAATGGCCCATGCCGTGAGCACCGTCGCCACCAGGAGCGCCAAGAAACCGGCGAGCACTTCGCGCGCCAGCACCATCGAACAAAGCTGCCCCACGCCGTAGGCGGCGAGTATTGCGCACCAACCAGTACTCGTAAAGCTCCAGAACATTGACAAAGTGGTTCGCATTTGCAAATACATGTCCAAGAGGGACCGCTTGTAAGCAGACCGGAAATAGTTGTATTGCAGCTCCTGTTCCATCTCTCTGTGCAGACCGAACGCTGCGAGAAGGGAAGCGAAAACCTGAAACAAAATGCCCAGTAGCACAAGCGTTGAAAGCCAAACCATGTGCCGTGCAAGCCAAACATACCGGGGCCGACTGGCGTGGGTGAGGAGAAACTGCCGGCTGTCGCCACGTTGGTCGGCACGAAATACGAGAGCCCCATACAAGGCCGGTAACAATAGCGGACAGAGCAGCATCGCAAACTCGTCCGTCTTGCTGAGCCACGTTGTTGCGTTGATCGCGAGGATCAACAGCATCGCTATGGGTATCGCAGCGAGCATGGTTTTCCAGGATTGCCGCCAGGTCTGCCAGAGCAGACGCGCGAGCATCGTGCGGCGATTGACGCGCTGCGTCATCTCCCTCAAACCGGCCCGTCGCGCCAACGAGGGCGCACCCAGCATACCCTTGCTGGTGCTACGAGCTGGTTGCAGCCAGCGCGAGGCAATTCGCATGTCCACGAGAAATACGACAGCGCAAACGAGCAACCGCATCTTGTCGGCGGTGTCATAGGCCGTGGTGGTGAAGGCTTGATTCACATTAACAAGCGAGACGGCGACTTGCGCCCCTAGCGACGCTGCGGCCATCGACACTACCGCGGCGAGCAGTGGTTGTTTCATCCAGAGCGAGAAAAAAATTCCCCAGACGGTCGCTTCGACGATGGCGACACCGAGAACCGCAACGGTTTCGTGCACCTGCTTCGAAGTGGGCAAAACGCCGGCGAGTAGAAAACCCGTCAGCGACAGCACTCCCGCCAGCGCCACGGCAGAGAGAATCGCTAGCAAAACCTTGCCGGTGAACATCGGCAACCAGCGACTTGGCAGCGACTGCAGAAAGTCGAGCGTTTGCTCCTCCCGCTCGGCGCTGAATAGCGTGATGGCCGCGCCGACCGCGTACAGCGTAGCCGCTCCCCAAGCGACGGCAAACAACGTAGCCGGCACGCTGCGGTTGTCGTACAGGAACAACGGCATCACCAACTGTACAAGGAACGCCAACGTACCCACGGCTAACCAGAAACCGCGCAGCATGCGGTACTCTTTCCACAGAAAGCGGTGGAAGATCGAGTTGCCGAGAGAGGCGTTGTATGCGGGGAGCGCGGTACTCATGGCATGTGCTTCGTGGGAAAGGTGATCAAGTTAGTAGTCGTGGACGAGGCTACGAGTCCTCGGTTTCTCACAGTCTGGGGACTCGTTCTCTCGTCCACTACGAAAAGTCAAGGTGAGTGGTATGTTAGGGCGCGGTGGCGGGTACAGCCTCGTGAGTGACGACGCTAACGTGCTGCGCTTCGCGACCTCCCTGCATGTACGCCACAAAAATTTCCTCGAGGCCTGGCGTTCGCACTTCGACCGCAACGACCGACTCGTTGTCGCGGAGCTTGTCGATCTCGGCTTCTTCGAGGTTGCGCGCGAGCACTTGCCACTGCCGCTGCCGACGGCGGGTGCAAAGGATTTGTCCGGCAAGTTGAGGCGGTTGCGGCGATCCGGCCGCGAGTGTGATCGTTAGCTCCTTGGTCTGGCACTTGAGCGCGTCGAGCGATTCGACCACGAGCAAGCGGCCTTCGTGCATGATTGCGACCACATCAGCCACGCGCTCGACTTCGCTAATCAAGTGACTGGAAAGCAGTACCGTGCGACCCGCGGCGGCGATGTCGACCATGCTCTCCAGAAACTCGCGTCGCACGAGTGTGTCGAGCCCCGAGGTGGGTTCGTCCAAGATCAACAGTTCGGGTTCATGCGCCAGCGCCAGTGAGAGTGCCACCTTCGCGCGCATTCCCTTAGACATTTTCTGAATCTTGCGTTCGGCGGGCACGGCAAACTGTTTGAGCAGGTTGAGGTACTGATGCTCGAACCCGCCCGGATAGAACCCCGCGGTGAACCAACCGATTTCCGCGGCAGTCATCCACTCGTACAATGCAGGCCGCTCGGGAACGTAGCCCACTTGCCGACGCACTTCGGCACCGTCCGTGCGGCTGTCGAGTCCCAGTACTTCCAGCGTTCCTGCAGTGGGCACATCCAACCCCAACGCAAGCTTGATTGACGTGGTCTTGCCCGCACCATTCTCGCCGAGCAGAGCGAAAACCACGCCGCGGGGCACGGTGAGTGAAACTTCGTCGAGTGCCGTGTGCGAGCCAAAGCGTTTGGTAACGCGATCCAACCTGATTGCTGCAGTCATGGTTTACCTCGTTTTTTCTGCGATTTCTTAGTGAAAAGATCGTTGAGTTCCGCTTGGAAAAGGGTTTCGATTTGCTCGGCATCCAGGCCACCGTGGTTCGCTTCGAGGAGAACATCGCGAAGTCGCGCGCGGATGAGCCGCTTGCGCGCGGCGAGGCACGTCTTGCGCGCTCCAGTGGAAACGATCAGCCCTGTGCCGCGGACGGTTTCTAACACTTCGTCGTCTTGCAATTGCCGATAGGCTCGGGCAACCGTGTTGGGGTTGATCGTCAGCTCGCGGGCCAATTCGCGCACGCTGGGCACCAAATCGCCGACGGCGAGCCCGCCGTCAGCGACGGAGAACTTGATCTGCCGGACGATCTGATCGTAAACCGCCAGGCCATTATGGGCATCGATATGCAGAAACATGGGCGAGACGTTTGCTAGGGGCTAGCACCTTGTGTACTATCGTTCTAGTACAGTAACCGAGGGTGGCGGAAGTGTCAAGTAATTTGTTGCTTGTGGCTGCTGGGGCATGTTTAGCATTCAATTCAGCAGCCTAGAATTGCCTCACGCAAACTCCCAAAGGACTGTCGAGAATGGGAATTAGTGATCTCAATCAGATTTGCGACAGGGTATCCTGAGACCATTCAACATTTGCTCAGCTCTGGCAGGAGAAGTCATTTGCCAGGCGAATTGCCCGCCGCCCCTGTAGCAGTGAGCATCACCTCGAAGTGCTATCGTCTCGGCAACTTGGCAAAATCCTAAAACTGCTCTTGCCCCTCCAGATGCGCTTTGTTAAAAGCGTCGCCACTTTTCGTAAGTTGGTTCTCTCTTCTACTACCACCGAGCCACTTCGAGGACGTTTCGTTTGTGAAATTGTCTCGTGGAGTGCGCGGTCAAGGATGAGCCCGATGGCTAAAAAGCAACTGTATTTCGTGGCAGCGTTGGCTGTTGCGATTATTCTATTTTCTTGCGCTGTGGATTCCTTCGCGCAAGCTCAGGATCGCCCTAATCGCGTGACCCCGTCGGACGTGGCGGCAGGACAGTGGATGGATTCGCTGCTAGATCCAGACCTAAAACCGGCACTTCGATCGCGGGGCAATCACCCATCAGCAAATCGCTCCGCTGCGAAGCGTCGAAGCAGCGTACGCGGAAAGCTTGTCAAGAACCCCGACGTTCGCGATGGCTCTCCTGCGTTCGCGCTCATTGATCGAAGCGGCGGTGTACTGCGCTATGTCGAACCAGTCGATTCCATTGATCTCGACGCCTATTTGGGGAAGGCAGTCTCGGTACGGCGTGACACGGGGGATATCTTGCTCGCTTCGCAGTTAGCCTTGCCTCGCAAGGGCAAGGCGAGATCAAGAGCTGGTATCCAACAAGCGCAGAACCTCGAGCCCATTCCCGCGGGAGAACCAGTTCCCGCAGATGAACCGCTGCCATCCAATGCGCCTGCGAAAAAATCGAACCTTGTCCACGAGGGACATCAACACCCCACAGAAGACCAAGGCCCGATCTACATTGATGAAGGCTACGCGGGTGGCTACGAAGACGAGACCCTCGGTGGGTACGACAGTGGATACAACGGTGGATACGACGACGGCATCGACTTTGGCGGGTGCCCCAGCTGTGGTAGCTATGTGTGCCGCCAGTTTGGCGGTTGCGGTCCCGGATCGCGGGGTCGAGCGTACGTGCGAGGCGAGTACCTGTTGTGGTGGTTTGATGGCATGGACACGCCGGCGCTCGTGACACAGTCCGACCCCATCGATGGCGGCGTGCTGCCGAACCCTGGCATACCGAACGACAACCCCTCGACGGTCACCTTGTTCGGCGGACCAGACCTGCTCGATGATACGCGCGATGGCGCACGCATCATTTTCGGAGTTTGGATTGACGACGCGGGTCGGCAGGGCATCGAGTTCGACTACGTCACCTTCGGCGACGAGACGCTAACATTCAGCGCCGGCGGAGAAGATGGCAATCCAACGATCTCGCGGCCGTTTTTCGATCTCTTTCCCGATGACGATGACAATGGCGTGATCGACATCCCACCGGGCGGACCTTCCGAAGCCGCTGAACAGGTTTCTTCGGACACTCTCGACGGTACCGTGACGGTACGACTCAACAGCGAGTTTGATTCCTTCGGCGTCCGATTTCGACACAACCTCTGCTGTTGCAGCGATTGCACGACAGGTTGCGGCGACTGTGTGGGTGGCTGTGGCACTGGGGTTGGCTGTGGAAGCGGCGTCGGTTGCGGGAGTGGTCTGGGAGGTTGGGGCGGCGGCACGCGTCGTGTTGATCTACTAACCGGCTTTCGCTATTCGCGGCTGAATGAAAGTTTAGGAGTCCGCGAAGACTTGACCGTCGACGCCGGCGATGCGACGCCACCGATCGATCCCAACATTCCGCCCGACGGTACGCAGTTCATCGTGAACGATCTGTTCGCGACCGAGAATGAATTCATCGGCGGCGAGATCGGCTTCCTGTGGGAAATCGAACAACGTCGCTGGTCGCTCGAATTGCTCTCAAAATTGGCGATCGGTAGCACACGTCAACGGGTACGTATTGCGGGTAGTACCGAGGTGATTACCACACCGCCGACCGTGCCCGCCCCCGACCCAAGTGTCGGTGGTTTGCTCGCGCAGAGCTCCAATATCGGCAGCTACGAACGCGACGAGTTCAGCGTTATGCCTGAAATTGGTTTCACGGTCGGCTACCGTATGACACCCCGGTTCAAGCTGACAGCGGGGTACACACTGCTGTACTGGACCAACGTGCTGCGTCCGGGCGACCAAATCGATCGAGAAATCAACGGCACACTCATCCCTGACTTCGACGACGCTGGCGCCCCGGTTACTCCGGGCGCGTTGGTTGGTCCGCTACGACCGGAGTTTCAATTCCGGAACACGAACCTCTGGGCGCAGGGCGTGAATCTCGGTGGCGAGCTGCGGTGGTAAGGCGAACCTTGTCGTTCGTGCTGATAATAGGTGACAGCTGCAAGGGTGCGGTGATACACCAGCAGATTTCTGCACGCACACTCCTCTCCTAGCCGATACCACTAATGCTGCGCGATTTTCGTGCGCAGCGTCTATCGATTGCTAGCATTTTCGCGTTTCATTTAGCTTCTACGAGGTGTCGTCATGGTCCGGTTCTTTTCCGCTCTTCGCAAGAACAAGGGGTCAAACCACGAAAGTAAACAACCCTCTACGGGTCGAAAGCTATCCCTCGAGAGTTTGGAAAAGCGTGAACTGCTAGCAGCCGACCTGGCGGAAATCAGCGGCGTTGTTCGAGCCGATATGCAGGGCGACGCGGACGCCAGCAATGACACGGTCGTAGTTGGCGCAACTGCGACACTCTATCGCGATGGGGGCAATGGAGCCTTCGACGGAGGTGGTGGTGATGATTCCGTTGTCGGCGGCACGGCCACGACCGACGCCAATGGCCGCTATCGCTTCGACGGGGTCGCGGCGGGCAACTACTTTGTGAAGATCGATTTGCCGAGCGATCTGCAGTTCCGCGCTGGCGAACAGGTCAAGTCCGTTTCGATCACTGGCGACGAAGGCGACGGCATCGTCGGCCCCACGATCGATGGATTTACGACTTTTCAAACCGTCGATGCCGTGCCACCTCCCGTATCGAGCGATGCCAACACGCTGCTTGATACCGCGGTGATGGGGGGAGAACGTGACTTGCTGGTCGAGTTGACAGAGAGCACCAACCCGATTTCCTCGGTCTCGCTTGCCGCAAGTGGCGGGAATTTGTATGTCGCGAGCGGCCCTGGTGCCACGGGCAACGTGAAAATCGTTTGGGATGGCACCGATGGCGACGCGCGCAACGTGAACGCCACTGGTCTTGGCGGAGTCGATTTGACCGAGTCGAATGGCAACACGATGACCGGCATCGCGCTCACCTCGGGCGCGGATCATCCCAATGCGAAAATCGCGCTCCGTATCTACACCGATGCGAACAACTGGTCGGAGTTCACCACCGTCGTTCCCGAGTCGCTCGGTGGCGCGGCAGTGGGTCAGGCGATCTTCAACTTTGACGATGTAGCGACGGGGCAATCGGGATCGGGCGCCGACTTCACCAATGTTGGTGCGTTGGAGCTCACTTTTGAAGGGGTGACGGCTGTCGATGCCCAGGTGTCGCTGATTGGGCTGGTGGGGCGTGCGAACAAAGTCGCCAACTTCACCGCCGCACCACGGCTCAGCTTGGGCGACAAAGTGTGGGCCGACATCGACGACGACGGCTTGTTTGAGCCGGGCGAGCAGACCATCGCGGGGGTGAAGCTGAACCTCTACGCAGACACGAACCTCGACAACCAGTACACCAGCGGCACCGATCAACTGCTCGATACGCAGAACACAGATGCCGACGGAATGTACCTGTTCACCGACTTGTTCCCTGGCAAGTATCTGGTGCAAGTCGATGCATCGAACTTCTTGCCGACGGGCCCTCTCGCGGGGCTTCGCTCAAGCTTGGGCGATGCGACGGCGAGTGACCCCGACGACGACGTGAACAGCGACGACAACGGCACGCCCTTGGCTGGTGCCGGGGTCGTGAGCCAGGCAATTTGCCTCGCGGGTCACGAAGAACCAACCAACGACGATGACGCGGACCACAACTCGAACCGCACCATCGACTTCGGCTTCTTTGGCTTTGACCTGGTGCTCGACAAGGCAGTCAATCAGACCACAGTCGCCCCGAGCGAGACGCTCGATTACACCATCAAGATCGACAACAATGGCCCGTCTGAAGCGGCCAGTGCGACATTCACCGACGAGTTGCCCGACTTCGCGACGTTTGTCTCGGGTAGCACGAGCATTGCCGGCGTTGGTGTGCAGCACAACAACGGCACCGTGACCGCCGATCTTGGCACTCTCGCACCGGGCGCGACGGTGTTCGTGACAATCATCGCCACGGTTGATGCTGACGCGACGGGCACGCTGATCAACATTGCATCGGTAAGTGCTCCGAAGGAAACTAACCTCGCAAACAACACCGACTCGGTCGAGAACCCACTCACTCCGCGCATCGACCTGGCTATCGACAAGTCGGCGAATCGCGATTCCTTGGACCCCGGCGAGACGTTTACCTACACGCTCGATATCATCAACAACGGCCCCTCGAATGCGACGGGTGTGGTGATCAGCGATACGCTTCCCGCCTCCGGCATCACCTTTGTCAGTGCATCGCAAACCCCGGCGAGCCAACAGGGCCGTGAACTCACGTTTAACATGGGCAACTTGGCTCGCGGCGAGACGGCGAGTGTGACGATCGACGTCGCGGTCGATGAGAACTTCGTCGGTACCCTGCTCAACGAAGCCAACGTGCAGGGCAACGAAGAGGAAACCACCTATCTGAACAACGACGACTTTGTCGAGATTCCCGTCATCCGCGAGCCAGCGAGACTGGCAGGCCACGTGTTCGTCGATCGCAATGACAACGCCAACTTCGACGATGGCGAACGTCCCCTGGCCGGCGTGATCGTCACGCTGCAAGGCACCGACTTCAGCGGCAACTTTGTCGAACGCACCACCACGACTGACGTGGATGGATGCTATTACTTCGAGGACCTCGACCCTGGAAACTATCGCATACTCGAAACGCAACCCGATCGCTTCAAGGACGGTGACGAACACATCGGCACCAACGGCGGAGCCACCGGCAAAAACCCGGGCCTCAACTTGATTCCGAACAATCTCAGTCCGCAACAAGTCGACGACCTGTTCCTCGGCATCGAGCTGCAAGCTGGCGACTCGGCGGTGGACTACGACTTCGGCGAGCTGGCCGTAAACATCTCGAAGCGTAGCTTCCTCTCTCGGTAAGCAATAGTAGAAACACGTTCAGAATGTTCCTTCCAAGGGCAGCTGCGACGGACTATGTTGGCGACGCACAATGCAATACTCGTGCTGAAATGGCGACCACTTAGTTCGCCAATTCCGGGTGAGTTTGCAGTAGAACCATTTCTCGGTAGCGGCCGTCGCTGGCCATGAGCGCTTCGTGCGTGCCGACCTCGACAATGCGGCCGCCTTCGAGTACCACGATGCGGTCGGCATGCGCGATCGTACTGAGGCGGTGGGCAATGACGATCGCCGTGCGCGAGTCCATCAGCGCGGCCAGACTGTGTTGGATAATGGCTTCGCTCTCACTGTCCAAGTTACTCGTCGCTTCATCGAGAATGAGAATCCGCGGATCGGCGAGCACTGCGCGGGCGATGGCCAGCCGTTGTCGCTGCCCGCCGCTCAGTTTGACGCCGCGTTCACCGATGAGTGTTTCGTATCCGTTCGGCAAGGGTTCGATGAACTCGGCAGCGTTGGCAAGCTCTGCAGCTCCTCGGACGTCGGCTTCGGTCGCGTCGCGATTTCCGTAGGCAATATTTTCGGCAATAGTGCCGTCAAAGAGAAAAACTTCTTGATCAACAATACCAATCAAGTTGCGATAACTGGTGATGTCCAATTCCGCGACGTCTTTGCCATCCAGCAAAATGCGACCGCTGGTGGGTTCGTAAAAACGAGCCAGCAGATTGCAGAGCGTTGTCTTGCCACTGCCGCTCGGACCGACCAGAGCAATCGTCTCGCCGGATTGGATGTCGAGATCGACGTCGCGGAGGGCGAATTCGCTTGAGCCGGGATAGCTGAACGACAAACCGTCCAGTGTCATGTGTCCTTGCACTTTCGTTTCGTCCACCCGTTCGTGCCCCGCGCCTTGCTCCGTGGGCTCATCGAGCAAGTCGATGATGCGATCGAGACCTGAAAGGCCGTTCTGAAGTGTTGCTGCGCTCTGGGCCAACACCGCCAAGGGGCTCATCAACATCAGCAGGTATGCCAAGAACATGAACAAGTCGCCGAGACTTAGCGCCCCTTCGATCACACGCCAACCGCCGTAGGCAAGCAGCGCCGCGCTGGCCAGTGGCATCAAGATTTCCCAAACGATTTCGATCCAGCGCATCGACCACCACGCGAACAACTCCTGCCGACCCATGAGATGATTGCCGTGCATGATGCGAGTGGTTTCGGAGCGTTGCCGACCGAAGGCCCTCACGACGCGCATGCCGCCGAATGCTTCGGTCGCCAGACCGTCGACCTTTTCGCGCTCGGCGCGGATACGACGATGCTGCGGACGGATGCGACCAATCCAAGTCCGATGAGTAAAGTACACCAACGGCAAAAGGAACAATGCCCCCAGCAGCAACCGCCAATCGACCCATGCCAAAACACATAAGCTGCCCGTCAGTTGAATGATCGCGCTCCAAGGATTATAGAGCAGGCCAAACACCAGGTCGCCGACACTGCCGGCGTCTTGCCGCAGGATGCTCGCTGCGCCGCCCGACTTGAGTTCTTGAATCCGATGCAGTGGTAGTCGCATCACATGGGAAAAGACACGTTTTCGCACGGACATCTGTAGCAGCTTCGTTACGCGCGTCGCATGCCATCGGCCCCACACATGAATCACCAACTTCAAAAGCGAAATCCCCAGCACTGCCAAGGTCAGCGCCATCAGCAGCGGCCACTGCTCGCGCGGCACCCAAGCGGGGACCGTCTCGGGCAGCGGCTTTTCGCCCAGCACATAGTCCACAATGATCTTCGTCGCCACTGGCGGTACGAGTGCCAACAGCGTGGAGACCGTCAGCGTTGACAATGCAAACAGCATCGCCCCGCGCTGGCCCCCCAGAAGACCCAGAAAACTCTTGACGAGCTCCCAAGAACTGCGCTCACTGCGTGTCTTTTCGTGCTCGCGTCGGGGTGCGTCGAGCAGTTCCTGCTTCGCCGTTGCGAAATGCTGACGGCTCGACTGAATTCGCTTGATCATAGAAAGTGATTGGGGCAGGTCGTTGGGGCAGAACTGTGGCGTGGTTGTGGGCGATCTTCATTTTACCCAGTGCTGCGACCCGGGGACAGGAGCGGGAGGTACTCGATAGCTGCTCAGATCGTCTTTGTCGAGACCACACCCGTCACTTTATGCTTGAGGATGACCTTGGTCTGTCCGTCGGGCATGCGCTCGCGCTTGATGAGTAAGTGCTGCTCGTCGAAGTCAGCATGCGCTAGCTCGGCGCTAGCGGATTCGTCTCCACGCCAGAGGGACAAATCGATCGGCTCCCACTGTTTCGTGCGCACCGACTTGTAGGCCGCATCGAGAATTGCGTTCACAATGTAGCCATCGTAGAAAGTCTCTCGGGGCTCTCGCTTGTTGTCCATCGCGTCGAACATGTCGGTGAACATGTCGACATAGCCCAGGGCGACCGCTTCGTCGCCAACTGGGAACAACCAACCGGCGGAGCTTTCCGCTTTCTCGGCAACATAGTCTTCCGTCTCGACGGCGGAGAACATCTCGGTACCGGTGCGGAGCCAATGGTTGAGCCAAATCGTGCCCTCGGTACCGGCGACTTCGTCGCGCAAGTCCATGCCCCCACGAAAGGTCCAGCTCACCTCGAACTGCCCGATGGCACCGTTCTCGTAACGCACCAAGCCAATGGCGTGGTCCTCGGTTTCGATAGGATGCACCTGAGTGTCGGCCCAGCACATGACTTCCACGGGGCGGACTTCTTTACCAATGAAGTTGCGAGATATTTCCACGCAGTGGCAACCCAGGTCGGTGATCGCCCCGCCGCCGGCGAGTTCTTTGTCCCAAAACCAATCGCTGTGCGGTCCCGAATGCGCCTCGCGCGATCGGGCCCACAAGATCTTGCCGAGGCTGCCAGCGCGCACGGCGGCCAGCGCCTTGAGTGTTTTGGGTGGGTAGACCAAGTCTTCGAGGTAACCGTGGAACACACCTGCATTTTCCACGGCTTCGAGCATTCGCAACGCTTCCTCGGCCGTGCGGCCAAGGGGTTTCGTGCAGAGCACGGCCTTACCCGCCGCGGCTGCCGCGAGAACGGCTTCTTCGTGTAGGTGATTTGGCAATGCAACAATGACAACGTCCGCCGATTCGTCGGCTATCGCTGCCTGCAGGTCGGTGGTTGCGGTGGGCACGCCGAACTTGTTGGCAAACTCTTCTGCGCGCTTCTCCGAACGCGAGTACACGACCTGTACTCGATCACGGCTACGTTGGCCTTGCAGAGCCTCGGCGTAAAAGGACCCGATCAGGCCTGTGCCGAGCAGAGAAATTTGGGTCATGTGGCTTTGCCTTGGTCTTGTTTAAGCAGGGTACTTACGCGGTCATCCGGCCACGTTTCTAACTTGGAATAGTTCGGATGCCGACCGTCTTGGACAATTGGGTCGTTGTGCCGGGTGTTGTAGCAGCAGATTAGTGACCAGCGGGGGTGGTCACTATGGTTTTGATCGGAGCGATGTAGCAGGTTGCCGTGGAAAAACAGTGCATCTCCGGGTTCCATTTCGCAGTAGACCAATTCATGTTTTTCGATTGCCGCTTCGACGCGCTGCATATCTGCGCCGACTTGCTCGCCCGTCTTGCCGTGGTCGATACGACCAATTTTGTGCGAGCCGCGCAGCACTTGCAAACAGCCGTTCGCTTGCGTTGCTCGGTCCACGGCGATGAGACAACTACCCATGTCGGGATACAAACAGCCGAAGTTGTACCAATAGCCATAGTCCTGATGCCATTCCCACGCGCCGCCAACACGCGGCTCTTTCATCATCATCTTGTGGTGGTAGTGGTAGACCTCGTCGCCGAGCAGTTGCTGCATTCGAGAAACAATTCGCTCCGAGCGAGCCACCGCGGCGAAAGCGGAATCGTCGTCCAATTCATTTCGCAAAGCGAGCTTTGTCTCGCCCCCGGCGGCGTCCTTGCGGACGTACGATTCCGTTGCCAACGCTTGACTAGCCTTGGCACTCCCCAGCAGGCCGACCATATCTTCATGGTCAAACAACCCTCGTACAAAGAGGTAGCCCTCTTCGTGAAACGTGGCCACTTGCCCCTCGTCGAGCAGGTTATTCATTCTTCACCTTCTTTCGCCTCGGCAAACGCCGCAGATTCAGGGTCCCCCGCGGATTCCAGGTAAGCGAGCAGGTCGAAAATTTCCTTGCGTGTCAGCGTATCCAATAAGTTTTTGGGCATCATCGAAGTTTTCGATGGCGCGACTTCCTCAATCTCCTCGGTGGGAATTTGGAGGACGGCAGAAGGCTGTCGTGGATCGACCGCGACGGTCCAATGCGTGTCGCCCCGATGGAGAATGCGGCCTGCATAAACCTTACCCGCGTCGGTGAGGATCGTGTCTGTTTGATATTGATCAGAAACCTGCACAGAGGGATCAATGATTTCACGCAACAGCACCGGTCGGCTATAGCGCTTGGCCACCGCCGTTAGGTCGGGGCCGAAAATTCCGCCCAGACCATTGAAGCGATGACAGGCAATGCATGCCGCCGCACTGAAGAGCGCCTTCCCTCGTTTGAAGTCGCGGTTGTTACTCACCTCCGGCAACGAAGGGAGCAACTCCTCGACTGTCCAGGTCTTGACGTATTTGCGCGGCGTCGGAGAACCCACGCTTGCAGCTCTTGGCATGGTCGGATGCAGCAAGTCGGCGAAGCTGCGTTGCTGCTCGGGACTCATGCGTTCCTCCACGTTGGCTCGCATTTGCTGAATGTACCTTTGCAAGTGTCCACCGCCCACGTATTCGCCCGTAATCGATTTTCTTTCGGCTTCGTTGAGCAGTTCGAGGTAGGTTTCACGGGACTCTTTCGTCCATCCCCGAGTGGCGACGCGCAGCGACATCGCGTAGTTCAACAAGCCCTCCTGCGTTTTCGCTTGCTGCATCAGTGAGAGCGCGGCCGGAACCACTCCTGGTTCATCGAGATAAACCAACGTGCGGCACAGTTCATAGTCCAACGGCGTGGTGCCGGCGGGAAAGCTGGCCGCCAGTTTCTCTGCCAGGGGCGCGGCCTTCTCCACTCTCGGCTTACCATGACGCGCGAAACTGACTGCCAATACACGCAGCAAATCCGTTCGTTGTCGCTCACCAAGCGATTGGTCCCAGAGCTTGGTTGCCGCCGCGAGGATTTCGCTAGCTGGAGCGTTTGCAGTTCTCGCTAAGGCCAACAAGCCATTGATTTTTGTTTCGGGATCACTCTCATCCAAAACGCGAGATTGCCAGGCTTCGGCGTTCAAATGTTCGAGCGCGATCCGTGCCGCGTAGCGAACAAAGCGGTCTTCGTTGCCAAGTTCATTCCAGATGAATTCGAGCTGATCGGCGCGCGGCTCCGCGTGCAACGCTTCGAGTTGTTTTCGCAGTTGGTGCTGGTCCGGCATTTGGATTGGATCAACCGTTGTCGAACGTACTGCCCCGCCGGTCCAAGTGACCCGATACAATCCCGACTGAGTCTTCCTACCGCCAATCGTGAAGTACATCGCCCCGTCTTTAGGATTCACCACAATGTCGGTGAGCGGCAGGGGGGTGCCCGAGATGAACTCCTCGAACTGGGCGGAGTACGAACCACCACGGGGTTGGAGATGAACCTCGAAGAGCCTGCCATGAGTCCAATCGCAAATGTAGAGTGCATCGCGATATTTGGATGGGAAATTCGCACCGTAGCCAAACGCTGTACCGGTCGGCGAGCCCAACCCCACATC
Organism: Bythopirellula sp.; assembly: GCA_965230685.1. Classification (GTDB taxonomy): domain Bacteria; phylum Planctomycetota; class Planctomycetia; order Pirellulales; family Lacipirellulaceae; genus Bythopirellula. The sequence goes on along the minus strand of CBDDLO010000002.1, from coordinate 2,639,382 downwards.
GAGCACGGGAGGAACGCTATCGGGGCTGTAGCTTGGCCACTTGCCAGTGCCAAACCGCCAGCCAAACTCACCGCCACTCACGACGTGGCAAACTCGCGTGGGGCGATACCAAGGCGCACCGACGTCGTGTTCCATGTCGGCATCAAACGTGAACAAATCGCCCGCGCGGTTGAATGCAATATCGTACGCATTGCGAAATCCGGCGGCGAGGAGGTTCCACTGTTTCCCGTCAGGCGACACCTCACAGACCCACCCTCCCGGGGCAAGCACACCGGAGTTGTGTCCCGACGAAGCAGGATTTCGGAGCAGGAGTTGGTCTTCCTGCCAGGTTTTCGGCAAATGGTAGGAACCAACACCCGCGGGCAGCTCGGTGATGTTCCCTGCGACGACGTACAGTGACTTGCCATCCGGTGCCAATACAATCCCATGCGGCCCATGTTCCCCACCCTGTCCGCCAAGTTTGTGAAGCAGTTCAACCAAATCAAAATGGTCGTCGCCATCGGTATCACGAACTCGATACAAGCCCGCAGGGTACTTGCCGCTTTGATTGACTATGACGTAGAGCGAGTCGAAGGCGTAGAGCAAACCTTGTGCAGATTCGAGTTTGATGTCAATTTTCTCTACCGATTCAATAGTAGAAATCCCGAGGGGCGAAGGAGTTACTCGATAGAGCGAGCCCTTTTGGTCACAAACGATCAAACGCCCGCGGGGGTCCGCCGTCATGCTCACCCACGAACCTTCCGTCGCCAGGGGAACCGAGTACAACCGTTCCACTCGAAAACCGGGCGGCACTAGCAAGCCGGCGGGGTCGGTGGCGACTTCCTTGCTCAGGTCGCTCGGATGGGAAGGGTCCGCGTCTTCTGCCAGCGCAACGGAAAGGGAGAAAAGGAGGAGACAGCCGATCAAACCTACAGAGATCGTTCGCATTGAGGCGGTTGTCCTACTGTTTTTTTTACGATACGAGTATTAAGAACATTCTAACTTAACCAGCCTGACCCTAAGTATCCACTCGGCCTGGAAAACCAACAGTGCACATGCCTTAGAGTTCGGGCGTCGACCAGGAAGGAATTCCTCCGGACTCCAACTGTTGCTGATACAGCACATGGAAAGGCCGAGTCGGCGACATCGGTACGTCTTCGTTGACCATCATCGGCTTGGTCCCTTCCCACCAGCGGTCATACGCGGCGCGCATCTCTGCAACAACCTGCGGGTGTTGGTCTATCACGTTCGTGGTCTGGCCCGGGTCACGTTGCATGTCGTACAGCTGACCATCATTCACGAAGCGAAAACGCTGGTTGCGAACCGCGCATCCCTTGTGTTTGAACTCTTCGACTTCGGCACCCGTCGGCCAGCGACCTTTGTGCGTGAACAAGTAGCGATCTGCCCACTCGGCATCATCGGTTTCGATCAGCGGCAACAAGTTGCGGCCCTCAACCTGATCGCTGGGAAGCTCGGCACCCGCGAGAGCCGCGAGCGTTGGCAGGATATCGATGTGCGCTGCCACCGTGTCGATGTCGCGTCCAGCGGTGATGCGGTTGTCCCATCGCACTAAGAAGGGGACGCGCACTCCCCCCTCGTGTACCGTTCCCTTGAGCCCTTTCATCCCGGCATTGAAGAACGGCATCGGCGTGCCGTCGGGCAGCTCGCCAAGAGGTTTGTCCGGCTGCCCCGTGCCACCGCTCATGCCGTTGTCCGACATGAAAATCACGAGCGTGTTGTCGAGTAATTGCCACGCTTCGAGTTTCTCAAAGAGCAGGCCCATGTTCTCATCGATATTCTCAACCATGCCATAAAACCCGGCCGGGTGCTCGGCGAAACCGCGCTGCGCGAAACGCTCGTGATTACTCTTTGGCGCAATGAACGGTGCGTGCGGCGCATTGGTCGTGATGTAGGTAAAGAACGGCTTCTCGCGGTCTTTGACCAACTTGATCCAGCCCAGTGCCGCCTCGAAAAAGACGTCGGTGCAGTATCCCTCGGTCTTCACAAACTGGCCGTTGTGGCGGATTACCGGGTCGAAGTATTTGTTGTCGGGCACATCCGCGCAACTACATTTGTACGCCTGCCCAATCCCACCGGCGCCGTGAATGAACGCCTCGTCGAAACCGCGGCGATGGGGTTGGTAGGGCTCTTCGTCGCCCAGGTGCCATTTGCCAAAGATACCCGTGGTGTAGCCCACTGACTTTAGCACTTGCGGCAAGATGGTCGCATCGAGGGTCATACGTTCGCGCTCCAAAATGGTGTGCGTCACGCCATTGCGCATCGGGTGGCGGCCCGTCATCATCGCCGAACGAGTCGGCGCGCAGGTGGGACTGACGAGAAAGCGATCGAACCGCAAGCTCCGCTCGTACATCGCATCTAGGTGAGGTGTCTCGATCCAGGGATGGCCATGCTTTCCCACGGGGCCATAGCCTTGGTCGTCGGTGATTACCAACACGATGTTTGGCTGACTCGCAGTCAGCGAACGCTCCGAAACTTGCTCGGCAAGACTCGGCGAGGCTAGGAATACACTAACAACTACTAACAAGGGAACGCTTCGTCTCACGGCGACACCTGCTGGGCGGGGAAGGAAACACTGGCTAAGATAGTTCGATGCTTTACGCGGCACCATTCTACGAGATGTTCGTGGCTAAAACAAATGTGGCGATAGCCGCACTGTGCGTGTTCTGCTGGGGGTTTACTGTTGCCTTGCAATGCTCCGCAGACACCGAGGGAGTTCGCGCGCGCCTGTACTGGACCAACGCGGAAATTCCTGAGGATCGACTACTCGCACCGAATCAATCGCCGAATGTGGATGGTAAGCTCTCGAATTTCGAGGTCACGGGAGAAGAAGATTGGTTCACCACCGCAGGGCAAAGCTATACCAACCACTATGTGCTTGTACTCGAAGCGGTGCTTCATATCGAGGAAGAATTAGAGTGCGAGTTCCGCTTGCTCTCTGAAGCACGAGCAACACTGGAAATCGACGGCGACGAAATTGCCGTTATCCCGGGCGAAGATGCTGAAGAGGAGGAGGACGAAGAATCACCTGAAGAAGCCGAAGCGGTCGAAGTCGAGCTAACAGCGCAAACGCACCGCATCAAGCTGACTCAATACGTCAATCAGGAACAGGGAGCGATCCGATTGGAATGGCGCACGGACGAAGACGAACCTTTTCGACCACTCCCCGCAAAGTTGCTCTCCACCGAAAATTTCTATTTTCGACCCACCAACTCCACGGCAAAGCGATTGGAGCAGGATGCCGATCGTCCAGGGAAATTCCAAAAAGTCGCTGGCGTTTATCCAGGAGTCGATCTGCTCACCATTCGGCCCGAGGGTGTCGATGTCCCCGTGGGAGGTTTAGATGTTCTGCCGGACGGACGCCTTGTGGTCGCAACGTTCGATGCTCGTAAACTACGCGCACCCCGTCCTCAGGAAGCGCCCGATGGCGAGTTGTGGCTCTACACGAACATCGAAACGAATGACCCAAAGCAGATCCGCCGCGAGCGCATTGCGGAGCGACTGTTTGAACCCTGCGGAGTTTGCGTCGTGGGGAATGCTATTTTTGTCTCGCAGCGTGATGAGGTAACACGATTCGACTATTTGCCTAGCCCTGAGCGTTGGCAGCCCACAACTGTTGCCACTGGTTGGGAGTCGAACGACTTTCACGCTTTGAGTTTTGGGCTGATTCACCAACGAGCGACCGGCGCACACCCCGGCTACCTCTACATGGCTCGCGGTACCGGGCTTGGACTCAAGCGGAACCCGCCCAACCATGGGTCGGTGTGGCGCATCAATCTGGCCAAACCACCCGGCGACAACGTGGAGCCCATCACCGGCGGGCATCGCACTCCGAACGGCATCGGTTTTGGCCCCGACCAAGAAATTTTCGTGACCGACAACCAAGGGGAATTCACCCCGGTGAACGAATTGAACCACATCGTGCCGGGCAGATTCTACGGATTTCGACAACAGACGACCGCGGGCGGCGAGGCTTCGCCGTTTCAAGACCAACCGGTCACGGAAGCGGCCGTGCTGATGCCGCAAGACGAAATCGCAAACTCTCCGTCCGAGCCACTGTTGATTCCCCATGGCTGGCCCTATGCCGGGCAGATGCTGGTGGGCGATGTAAAATACGGTGGCATCAACCGCGTGTTCTTGGAGAAGATCAACGACCGTTGGCAGGGAGCCGTCTTCCGATTCACGCAAGGTCTCGAAGGCGGCGTCAACCGTTTGGCATTCGGTCGTGTTGCTAGTGGGAACGACAGCAGCCTTTTCGTCGGAGGCATCGGTGGCGACCACTCGTCAACCTGGAACTGGGTTCACCCCAACGGCGACAAAACATACCAAGGGCTGCAGCGTTTGCGACCCAATGGCAAGAACGTGTTCGATCTCGACCGCATCGAGGCCATCCAGCGCGGGTTCCGCGTGCATTTCACGAAACCCGTGCCGCGCGCGTGGCTGAAAGACACGAGCAACTATCGCCTCACGCATTGGCATTACGAAGCGACGCCCAACTATGGCGGTCCGAAGCGAAATATCAAGGAACTGGAGGTAGCCCAAGCGTCGCCTGCTGAGAATCTCCGCGCTGTGGAACTCACCGTCGCCGGACGCGAGTCGGGGCACGTTGTCCACTTCGTGATCGACCCACCTAGGGTCAACGGCCAACACCTCTGGTCCGCGGAGGCGTGGTACACCCTGTGGGAAGTGCCCGGCAGTGGGGAGTGAGCGCAACGCTGCGCTGCTGTTCGCCAATCTGCCTCAGCGTTTTGCGCTTGGGCAGGAACGCCAGGGAGCCCAAGCGGCGAAGGTGGGTCACACATTACGCACGAAGCAAATTGCCATTCGCTGCTCAGGACAAAGCGTCCTGTGCTAGTTGCGCTAGCTCACGCTTTCGTGAATAAAATGGCGGTAGCCTAGTCAGATTTGCCGTAAAGCCCAATGCTGAAGCATGTTGCGTCGCTTTTTGATACCGCTAGGATATCTGGATACGTAAACCTAAATGCAACATACATCTCGTTATCCAGCCCGGAGAAAAGCGAACCACAATGCAAATCAGATGGATCATATTCCTGGCTGTGGTCTCGCTACTGGCGTTGTCATATTTTCTAAACGCCTCGGTCGCTGAAGAAAACGCGTCAGCACGTACAGCACTCATGTACGCGCGCGAGTGTGAAAAGCACCTGGGCCCATTCCCGAAGTTTCGATACGAGGATGCGATCGAAATTCCAATCACTCAAAATGGAAAGCCAGTGATCGTCACGGCAGAAAACATCGGGAAGAACCTGAAGTCCTGCGACAAGCCAGCGGCTTTTGGCGCCCCGTGCCAACTGGGCAATCGCGTAGGACGTTACCAGGGAATCAATGTGGATGGCTCGAACAACCCCGATGTCCTCTTCGTGACGTTTTTTCGCGATGGCGGCTTGGGTGTCATTGGTCACAACACGAAGACCGGGGCAACGTGTTTCCTTTCCATCAAAGACGAAATTAATGGCCAACAAGATCTCCCGACTCCAGATGAGCCGGAATATGACAAGGCGTGGCAATCGCCGATTGTGGTTGCCAGAGATGGATGCGTGAAGTGCCACATGGCAGATCCTTTCTTGCATTCACCATGGATTGATCAAGTGCGTGATCCGAAGAACCCAGAGAAACCCCTGGTGCCTCTCATCGCAGACGTTGATTCGCCCTATTTTGTCATTGGAGAAGAATTTCCTACTCCGCCGGGCAGGAAACCCGGGGCGATTCACGCAACTATTCCGAAACACCTGGAAGGAAATAAGTGTGTCCAATGCCATGCTCCACAATGCGTTCCCGACTTCTTCAATGTCAAACTTGACGAGTTGAAAATGTCCGCACCATTTCACACGATGGAAATGGAAACCAGAGAGGAATGGGTCAAGGATCGGGAAGCCATTCGAGAGTATTGCCGATCATTGGACATCCAGTACTTCGAGCAGGAAAACGAGGGGGAGTAACACTCGGGGCGCATATGCTGGATAACAAAGGGTTGCACACGGAGCCGCGGGTCGCGCGGGTTTTGAAGTCAATGCTGTTCGCCACGGCCCGGTGAACCCTGCCGATTACCTGCATAAGGACAGATTGTCCTGTGTCATTTTGCCTAAACGCCTTCGTAACCCAGGTGGCATCGACCTTACGCTCGAAAGGCATTAGCCCTGTTGCGTTCAGATTCATCGTCCTGTGCAGGTTACAGATGGTCTTGGAGATGCTGAATATCAAGGGCCTGGAGGTAGCCCAAGCGTCGCCGGACAAGAGTCCGGGCACGTCGTCCACTTCGTGATCGACACACCTAGGGTCAATGGCCAACCGCTCTGGTCCGCAGAGGCGTGTTACACGCTGTAGGAACTGCACGGCAGTGGGTATTGAATCGGATTGCTGCTTTAGTTCATACGAAGTGTGCCCCAACGTTTTCTCCGAGCGCACAGACCAAAACCAACAAATGTGTGTTGGTCTATTGGATCTGTGGAGTCTAGCTTGCTGTCGTAGTGCGATCCGCTTGAACAACCGCGATGTCTTGCCGTGCAACCCGGGCCTCGCGAAAGTGCGGCAAAGGCTTCTCCTGCTAGTAGGAAGCAGAATCCACCAACTCGATGCGAGCACGCCTCCCGCCGACTACAAGCCGCTCCACAATCTCACTGCCCATGCGAACGATGGCGCACAGTGCTTTTCACACGCGGCGGCAGATCATGTAGCAGAAAAAAACGATTCCCGAGAGCGCCGAGGATGACGGTTCAGGAATCTCCGCAGGTTGAACTAGAATCGCTCGAAACGCCGATGTCTGTTCTCCAACGGAGTTCGTTGCAACGACAGTCAATCCTTGTATTCCCTCCGCATCGAGCAATACTGGCACCATCCAATTGGGACCCTCCAAGTCTTCACCTATAAATTGGTCACCTAAATAGAACTGCATGCTGGTGATGTCAGCCGAATCGTCGAACTCATTAGGCTCAACGCTAAGATTTACCTTATCGCCCACTCGAAGCAAGGGCGGCTCGCGCGACACATCAAGGTTCCCGGGGAGAAACGATTCTGGAGAGACGATCTCCATGGGGCCACCAAAAAATTGACCGGGAGGCCGACCGAGCGGCCGGTTCAGGTCGATGAGTGTTCGAGCACGATAGGCGTTCGCGAATGCCTCACTTGGCAGCCAACTGGCCTCTGAAGTGTCGCCAGAGTACGTTGCAGCCGGGCCGATTTCTGGAAATGGGCTCGCGACAACGTCTGCGATCCGCGGATTGTCCGATGGCAAGAAACTGGCAGCTTCGCCGTACCAAGCCGCAGCGGAGTCCAACTCTTCGAGATCAATGAGTTCGCCAGGAGACAACGACGGTTGAAGTTCATCCGGATAGCGCTGTTTGGTGACTTCACTCATCCAGTACCAAGCAAGTTCCCAAGTCGATTGCCCCGAATCGTGACCTCGTCCCCACTCAGGTGCAAAAGTAATGGGTGCATCTTGTCCGCGAAAAGAAGTAAATCCTGGATAGACTGCCGTGTGTGGTCGAACCGTCCCGTCTCTAGCGCCCGGCAAGAGAATGCCCGGTAGTTCCCTGGCCTCTGGAGACAGTTCGACAGGCGGGGCGAAACCTCTCACGCTAGCGTAACCAATGGTTCTTTCCGCAGCATTGGTTGCGACCAGCCAAGCATTGAAGCCCCCCTGCGAAGTACCACTGGCCAAGACCGGAGCGTTGGTAATCTCCGAGTGGCCTGAAATCTCGGCTACCCTGTTAAGTATTCTCTCGAGGTTGAGCCTAGGCTCATCATCGAACGGTGATCCCCATGCGCAGCCGGTATTGCTGTCGTGACTGAACTCCCCATCGTTTGATCCAATCAATCCAAACCCGAGGGATTCTGCAGCCCTCCGCCAATGAGCCAACGACGTGGCGAACAGAGTATTTCCACAGCTCCCTGGCAGAATCAACGCCATACCGCGAATCGTCGACACATCGCTGGGAAGCCAAGCGGTGAAACCAGCCTGCGTTTGCGTGCCGAACGTCGTGACCTGCTCAGTAAACGAGAATGATTGACCACCCGCGGGAGTAGCTAGTGGGATAAACGCCAAAATCACACAAGGAAAGATTGACTTCATGGATGCTCCTCTAGTGAATTACCAAGTCGCCAGCCGTCACATTGTACCGTCGCTTCGCAGGTAAAAATCACTTACTTGGAGCCACTTTTTTAGTCCTGCGTAAACGAATGGACGAGCATTCCGAGCTTGTTGCTGACATAGCGATTGTACACTTAGGCAACCTTTAAGACTTCGTCGAGTAGAACAAACGACGGCAGTTCAACAAAAATCAGACAGAAATCGCAGCACTGGCTGCTAGAGAAGCCAGAGCGGCTTGGTGGGACTGCTTTTTGCGGCAAGCTAGCCCTCAGAGCGAGCTGCCCTGGCAGTATCGCGTACTTAGGACCGGGTAGAGCCCAGTAGAGGTGACTTGCGTGACAGAACGAAATGTATGCAAAGCCTGCGTGCACAACAAAAGCTCTGCTGCGACTCTCGAATAGCTGGGGAATTTAATCCCGAAAGGTGCATAGCTAATAGCCGCTGACTAGGGTGTTTCGCGGATGCGTTGGAGTTGCTCTGTCAATCGCGCGACCACCTCCGGATGGTCGGCGTAGAGGTTCTCTTGCTCATGCGGGTCGGCTTCCATGTCGTAGAGCTGGCCTTGCGGACCGTTGGGTTCGGGAAGTGCTTTCGAGGGTGGGGTAAATCCCCCAGAACCCAAGTTACCCTCGATCAATTTCCACTTGCCAAAGCGAATCGCAAACGTGCCATTCACTGAGTGGTGTACGGTCGACTGCCGTACCGGTGCTGTTTCGCCTTGCAGGAGCGGCATGATGCTCACACTGTCGGGGGCTGCGCCGGCGGGGAGTTCCGCGCCCGAGAGCGCCGCGGCAGTGGCCATGAGGTCGGTGTGGCAAATGGTTTGGTCGCAAGTCGAGGCGGCTGCGATCTGTTGCGGCCAACGAGCGACGAAGGCGACCCGGTGACCAGCCTCCCAAATGTCACCTTTCTGACCACGGTAGGCGAGGTTCGCGCGGTGGCGATACTTCTCGATGTCGCCGGCGACCCATTGCGCGCCATTGTCGCTGGTGATGATCAACAGGGTGTTCTCGGCTAAGCCACTCGCGTCGAGCGCGTCGATGACCTGTCCAACGACGGTGTCCACTTGGGCCACAAAATCGCCGTAGTAACCTGCTTGCGAACGGCCCTCAAACTCCGGCGAGGGCACCCAGGGCTTGTGCGGCGCGGAGAGGGGGAAGTAAAGAAAGAACGGTTGCTCCGCCGATTGCTTGCCGATCCATTGGGTCGCCTTCTCGGCTAGCTTGGGCAAAACCTCGACGGGTTGGAAGCCAGGCGAGGCGGGCCCTTCGCGCCAAAAACCACCACCACCCGCGCGGCGATTCTTCGAGCCTGCCAGCAAATCGGTGGGCGCTGCGAGAGGACGATCATTCTCCACATACACGTACGGATACATGTCGAGCGACGCGGGAATACCGAAGAAGTAGTCGAAGCCAACGGTCACCGGACCCGGCCGGAGCGGCTGGGCGTAGTCCACGGCGTGCGGATGGTTGGACTTCAGGTCGGAGCTGTCGTTGGGCTTGCCATCCTCGGCAACATCGGGCGATTGAAATCCCAAGTGCCATTTGCCGACACATGCGGTTTGGTAACCCTGGCTCTTGAGCATCTGCGCAACTGTCAAGCGGTCGGGCTCGATCAAGGAGCGCGAATAGCCCCAGAGTACGCCCGTCTTCATGCGCGTGCGCCAAGCATAGCGCCCGGTCAACACACCATAGCGCGTCGGCGAACAGACGGCCGACGGGGAGTGGGCATCGGTGAATCGCATACCCTCAGCGGCGAGACGGTCGATGTTGGGCGTGGGGATTTTTGAGTCGGCGTTGTAGCAACCGGGGTCGCCGGTGCCCATGTCGTCAGCCAAAATGTAGACGATGTTCGGCGGTTGGTCGGCATGCACCGCGACTGTCGACAGGGAAATTGTCGACAGGGCGATCAACGGCAACCCAACCAGCACGCGAGTGAATAAGCTCCTCATGCCATCACTTCCCATCGACACCGGCCTCTTCCGCGGTCATGGCAAGGTCGCTGGGTTTCACCCCTTTGCGAAAACCGTCGAAGCTATAGTCGGTGGGCTGGTAGTCGCCGACGAGTCGCGCGTCAGACTTGGCGGGAATGTCCATCCCCAGCACACGAAACACACCGTTGACCAACAGCCGGCGAAAACTTTCGTCCAGCAAATCGGGGCCAGCACCCATCGTCGTGCAGAAGACGTGATTGGTGTTGCCCGCTTCGTTGCGGTGTTTGCGCGTCCACGCCACGGGCTGCATTGGGTTGTTCTTGCCGTCCGACTCCGGCGGCGAGTCGGGCTTCATGCCAGCGAGCACTTGGCCCCGCATGAGAATGATCGAATCGTGTTCGGGGCTCGCCTTGTAGGCTCCGCTGGTGGCAAAAACCTTGTCCACTCCTCGCAGCATGGGATGGTTTTGTGATTCAGGCGCGGGGAGACCGCGGGTTGCTTCCTCGTGGTTGGTACCGAGATGACCTGCCCAGGTCTCGCCCAGAACCTGTCGCCCAAACCCGCCGGGCCACTCTTCGCTGTTGTACGAATATTTGACATATTCGGATTCCGAGTCGGCCGGATAATTAAACGCATGGGTACTCGTGCGCAGAGCGACAATCGGCTTCCCCGCGAGATAGGCATCCACGATGTGTTTCATTACCTCGTCGGGATAGCGACGAAATCGCAATCCCATAACGATCGCGTCGGCGGAGTCCAGCGCTTCGGCGCCGGGAAGCGAGTCGTTCACATTGGGATTGATTGTGCCATCCTTGGGATTGATGGCAAACAGGACCGTTGTGCGGAAGCCATGTCGAAAAGCCAAAATTTTGGCGAACTGCACCAAGGCTTCTTCGCTTCGATATTCCTCGTCACCGGTGAGTAGAACAATATGTTTGCCCTCGCCAGCCCCAGCGCCGCCTTCGTAAACGACATGGTCTTGCGGCTCCGCCTCATCTGCCGGGGCATCTTCAGCGCGAGAGAAATTAGCCATTGCAGCCAGACCAACTAAGCCGGCCACGAAAGGCATAAGAAAAAAAGGGCTTCGGATCATACGTCGCATAAGTTTACCGCCTCTGTTAGACCAGCAAGTGCCTCGCCGGTGGGGATGAATTCTTGGCCAACGTAACCATCGTAGCCTAGTTCAAGCAGCTTGTGCATTGTCGCGGGGAAGTTAATTTCTTGGCGTTCGTCGAGTTCACCTCGACCGGGACAGCCTGCGACGTGGATATGGCCGAGGATGTCCTTGTGCTCTTCGAGCCGCCGGAGAATGTCGCCGTGCATAACCTGCACATGGTAGATGTCGAACAACAACTTCAGCCCAGGCGAATCGACGCGACGCACAATCGAGGCCACTTCGTCCAGGTTATCGCCCTGGTAGCCGGGATGCCCTTTCATCGGGTGTGTGTCGTCGCGGGTGTTGAGATGCTCCAGGCAGAGTGTCACATTCTTGCTCGCCGCGTAGGCAGCCAGCTCTTGCAAGCCAGCGACGCAGTTGTCGGCGCCCTCTTCCCGCGAGATTTCGCCACTGGTAGGGTCCTCGGCATCTTGCCACTTGTAACCCGTGAAGACCAACACATTAGGAAATCCAGCTGCCGCGTTGTCGTCGATCGCTTGCCTGGTGTGGGCGATTAGTTCTTCGTGGTAGCGTTTGTTGTTGAAGCCCTTCTCAAACGGCACACCCGGCATGCCGTTGAATGACAGGGCACTCACCAGCCCGTGCGACTTGAGCGTGGGCCAATCAGCCGGGTCCACAAGTTCCAGTGCGGGGCACCCTAGTTGCTTGGCGACGGCACACGTCTTCTCCAGGTCCCAGCAATCGCCAGCCGAGTTGAAACACCAGTAGGCGATTGACTGTTTGATTCTGCCTTTGGTCACAGAGAGTTCTCCTGAAAGTCTTGTGGCACATCCCCTTTGATCAACGGTGACCACAGTTTATCAGGTTGCCTAACTCCCAACCACCGCCCGCGAACCCAATCTTCTTGGGCAACTGGAATCTGGCAGGACACTGGACTAGAATCGGGGGCTGATTCCAAACGACGGATCTGCAAGTCTGCTTCGTGATCGGCATTATTCGGGTGATGACTTCTTTCTTGGCACTTACTTCTTTGGGGTAATCATGCAGTCGCTTTTCGATTCCTACTCGTTAACAAGCTCTCCTGTTCTTTGTTCTCCGCAAAGGAATTGGCGAGTGCTGCTGACTCTGGCGTTGGCGACAAGCTGTGTGTGTGGCCGTGTCGTCTACGCCCAGACGGGCGAAGCACTCGACCTGCGAGTCGGCGATCGCATCGCCGTCATGGGCGGCGGCTTGCCGGATCGGATGCAGCACGACGGCTGGCTAGAAGCGTATCTCCAGGCCCGACTTCCGGAGAAACAGTTAGTGGTGCGCAACCTCGGGTTCACGGGCGACGAACTGACACTGCGAATGCGGTCCAAAGATTTTGGTAGCCCGCAAGAATGGTTGAGACGAACCCAGGCCACCGTGGTGTTTGGCTTCTTTGGCTACAACGAATCGTTCCGCGACGAGGAGGGAGTCGAAGAGTTCAAAGCGAACCTTAAGAACTTTGTCAAAGAGACCCGCGCGGCAGACGCCGCTGGCGAACCCACGCGGCGCGTAGTGCTGTTCTCTCCGATCGCCTACCAAGAACTCGGAGATCGCCTGCTTCCTAAGAGTGGCGAGCTCAACCGACGGTTGGGCCTTTATACCCAAGCCATGTCAGAAGTGGCAAAGCAGCTCGACGTGCCATTCGTCGATCTGTTCGGGCCGACCGTGCAGCTCTATCAACAGACGCAAGAGCCACTCACGATCAACGGCGTGCATCTCAACGACGCGGGCAATCGCGAGATCGCCAGAATTATCGACCAGGCCATGTTCGCCAATGCAGTCACTCTGGACGACAATCGGCTGGAACAACTCCGCAGCGCTGTGCGCGACAAGAATTTCTATTGGTACCAGCGCTACCGCACAACCGACGGCTACTCGATTTTCGGCGGGCGCAAAAACACGGGCGGCAGTCAGTGGACGCCTGACAACGAAAAAGTCATGGTCCGCGAGATGGAAGTACTCGACCAGATGACGGCCAACCGCGATGAGAAGATTTGGGCAGTGGCTGAGGGCAAAGATTTTACGGTGGACGATTCCAACACTCCGCCGCTTATCCCCGTCGCCACGAACAAGCCCGGTCCGCTGGACGATGGCAGTTACCCGTTTCTCGGCGGAGAAGAGGCGATCAAGAAGATGACGACCGCCGACGGCTTGGCAGTGAATCTGTTCGCTTCAGAAGAGGAGTTCCCCCTCTTGCAGAACCCCGTGCAAGCCGCGGTCGATCCCCAAGGTCGGCTCTGGGTGGCTGTCTGGCCCAGCTATCCGCACTGGAATCCCAAGGATGAAATGAATGACAAACTACTGATTTTCGAGGATACCGATGGCGATGGCAAAGCCGACAACTGCAAAGTTTTCGCCGATGGGCTTCACAACCCCACGGGGTTTGAGTTTTACAACGGCGGTGTTTACGTCGCCCAGGTCCCTGACATCTGGTTCATGAAAGACACCGACGGCGACGATGTGGCCGACGTGCGCGAGCGCGTTATCGGCGGTATCGACTCGGCCGACACCCACCACTCGATCAACAGCTTTGTGCTCGGGCCCGGTGGTGGATTGTATTTTCAAGAAGGGCTGTTCCACCGTACCCAGGTCGAAACCCCTTTTGCCCCCCCCGTGCGCGTTGCCGATGCGGGAGTGTTCCGCTACGACCCATTCAGCCAGGAGTTCCTCGCCCACGGTAGTTACCGATTCATGAACCCCCACGGGCACGTGTTCACTTATTGGGGAGATGACATCGTCACCGACGGCACAAGTGCCGAGCCCTTTTTCGGCCCTGCCATTTCGGGCCGAACCATCTACCCGCAGAAACACGCTCGCGGCCCGAACATCTACGACAAGCGTACGCGGCCTTGCTCGTCGACTTTCATTCTTTCCAGCAGCCATTTTCCCGAGAAGTACCGCGACAAGTATTTGGTCTGCAACGTAATCGGTGTGCAGGGCATTTTGCAGTATGAATTGCAAGAAGACGGCGCCGGCATCCACGGGGTCGAGACCGAAGAGTTTCTCATGTCGAGCGACCCAAACTTTCGCCCTGTCGATCTCGAAGTCGGCGGCGATGGCGCGCTGTATGTCCTCGACTGGCAGAACCCGCTCATCGGCCATCTGCAACACAATCTTCGCGACTCGAACCGGGACCATCGCCACGGGCGCATCTATCGGGTACAAGCCGAGGACCGCGAGCTACGCAAAGATCCGGCGATCGCCGGCGCCCCGTTGAGCGATTTGCTCCGCTTGCTTGAGCAGCGGGATAACGACATTCGTTACCGGACCAAGATCGAACTGAGCCATCGGCCCAGTGCTGAAGTCAAAGCGGCGCTGGCTGAGTGGGTAGAAAGTCTCGGCCCACAAACTGCGGAGAACGAGCACCATCTGCTCGAAGCCCTGTGGGTGCATCAGCACCACCACCTTGTGAACGAACCGCTACTGCGTGAGTTGTTGGCATCAGAGAATCATCGTGTGCGCGCCGCGGCAGCCCATGTGCTGCGAGCGTGGCGGGAAAAAATTTCGGGTGCCACTGAACTGGTGAAAAAGCTCGTTCATGACGCTCATCCACGTGTCCGGCTGGCTGGTGCACTCATCTGCAGCGACATGGATAGTGTCAAAGCGGCACAGTTGGCGCTCTCCGCTTCGCGAGCGCCCAACGACAAGTTTCTGGACTATACCATCCTGGAAGCTCTCCGCACGCTCAGTCCCGCTTGGCAGGACGCACTGGCCAGCGGTACGTCCATCAGCCCCAACAAGCCCGAGGCAATCGCGTATCTACTGCGGGCCAGTGCGCCGGAGAAACTTCTCACGCTAGGTTCGCACGAGAGCATCCTAGCCGGAATAGTTGAGTTCCCCGCTACCAAACCCGCAGTGCGTTTGGATGCGCTCAAGGCTCTGGCGAAAAAACGCGGCCAGCAACCGGCGCAGTTGTTGGTGGAACTCCTCCGAAAAGGCGATGCTTCCAAAAGCGAGGTCCAAGAGCAACTTGTCGATCTGCTCGCAAAGTTTAAGCCCGACGCGTTGCGCCCCTTGGAGAGCCAGTTCGTCGAACTCGCCAAGAACGACAAACAATCCATCACTTGCCAGGGTGCGCTCGCTTCCTTGGCCAGATTGGACCAGTCCGCAAAACGTGTCTGGAAGCACGGCTGGACAAATTCGGGGACTCTCGACGTACTCGGCAGTGTGCAGCGAATTCCAGAAAGCGAAACAAGAGCGCAGTTCTACGACCTCGTCAGCGCTACTGCGAGAGATGCTCAGGAGCTTGCAGGCTACTCTCGGGACCAAATCCAGTCGGCAGCCCTTGACGCCTTAGCCCATATTCCAGGCCATGCACAAGAAAAGCTATCCGACATGCTTAGTCTGCTTGAACAAAATAATCCTGCACGCGCAAACGCACTAGCGGTGATTAGCTCCGTGGCTCAAAAACATTGGCAACCCTCCCAAGCGGAAAAATTTGTCCCGCTCGCCACCGAATATCTCGCTACCGTGAAACCCGCGGACCGCACCAAGGGAGCAGCCAAAGAGGAAATGCAGCTCGCGCTCAAGTTCGCCGAGTTGCTACCGGAAGCCGAGCGCGCCGAGGCGCTGATAGCGCTCAGAGCGCTCAGCGTGCGTGAACTGAAACTCTCCACGATCCCGCATCGCATGGCTTACGATCAAGGGAAAATGGCCGTGCAGGCGGGCAGCACGGTGCAATTGAAAATGACCAACCCCGATAACATGCCGCACAATTTTGTGCTGACCCAACCCGGCGCGATGGCCGAGATCGGCATGATCGCCGAGACCGAAGCCACCGACCCTGCGATGCGGGCCCGCGACTATGTCCCCGAGTCCGACCAGGTTCTCCTCGCAAGCAAGCTGCTGCAGCCCGAGGGCGAGCAAGTGCTTGACTTCCAAGCACCAATGAAGCCCGGCATTTACCCCTACGTCTGCACCTACCCCGGCCATTGGCGCCGCATGTTTGGGGCGTTGCATGTGGTCGAAAACCTTCAACAGTATCAGGCCAATCCCAAACAGTATCTAGCCGAACACTCGCTCACGGTCGAAGACACACTGCTGAAATTCAATCGCCCACTGCGGCAGTGGACGTACGATGAACTGAGTCCTGCGGTCGAGGTGCTTGCGTCCTCATCAATGGCGAGCCCACATAGTTTCGATCGTGGCGCGGAGCTCTTCCAGGTCGCTAGTTGCGCGGTCTGCCACGCGCCCCAAGAGGCGGCCAATCGATTCGCCCCCGATCTGACCAAGCTCGACCCCAAGCTAAAGCCAACAGATATCTTGCGCGAGATATTGGACCCCTCCAAGAAAATCGAAGAGAAGTACCAGTCCAGCAAATTCATGATGGACACCGGCAAAGCGATTGTCGGTTTTGTCGCCGAGGAAACCGACGACGAAGTTCTACTCATTCTCGATCCGCTCGCAAGCTGCGAACCGACGATCTTATCCAAAGATGAAATCGAGGACCGAACGAAGTCGGAGCTGTCACTCATGCCATCGGGGTTGCTGGATCGATTTACCGAGGAGGAAATCGTGGAGCTCTGCGCGTACATCGTCGCGCGGGGTGATCGCAATGCGGAGGTCTACCAACAAGGCGGATCGGAGTGAGCGAGAAACGCGGGACGATCCCCAGAGCTGTTCAAACCTTGCTATTTTTACTCAGGCGTCCCTGGGGACCGTCCTACGCCGTGCTTGTGGGGCTAATCGCTCCTTGGTGCGCGCAGAGTTTGTCGGCCGCGAACGGCAAACCGCCCAACATCGTGCTGATCCTCTCAGACGATCAAGGCTGGCGAGACTACGGCTTCATGGGGAGCGACGTGGTACAAACGCCCCACCTCGATCAGCTGGCGGCGCGCAGTTTGGTGTTTGAGCGTGGCTATGTCGTGTCGGCGCTGTGCCGGCCGTCGCTCGCGTCGATTGTAACCGGGGTCTACCCGCATCAACATGGTGTGACGGCCAACGATGTCAGCCCGGCGCGCGGTCCACAACGGGCGAAAGAGAACCAACCGGTCTTTGAAAAGTTCCACCGCCAGCGGAGTTGGATTCGCACGCTTGTCGCCAACGGCTATTGGGCTTTCCAGTCGGGCAAGTGGTGGGAAGGTTCCTGGCGCGACGGAGGGTTTACCGACGGCATGACGCACGGCGATCACGCGCGCGGCGGTCGTCACGGCGACGCGGGTCTCAGCATCGGTCGCGAGGGTTTGCAACCTGTGACGCAATTCATAGACAAGTCGGTCGCCGCGGAAAAACCGTTCTGCGTGTGGTACGCCCCATTTCTGCCGCACACGCCGCACAATCCACCCGCCGAGATATTGGCGAAGTACACCACCGAGGGCCGGCCCGAAAACGTTGCCAAGTATTTCGCCATGTGCGAATGGTTCGATCAAACCTGCGGTGAACTTCTCAAGCACTTGGAGCAGCGCGAACTTGCCGAAAACACGCTCGTGGTCTATCTCGCTGACAACGGCTGGGCCGCGCGCGATGCCAGCCACGAACTGCCCCAAGGTTGGTGGAGCGACTACGGCCCGCGCTCGAAAGGGTCGCCCTACGAAGGAGGCATCCGCACGCCGATCATGCTCTCGTGGCCAGGGAAGCTTGCCGCGAGCCGTCCGCCAGAATTGGCGAGCAGCTTGGACCTGATGCCGACAATTCTCCGCGCCTGCGGAATCCAACCACCAGCCAACTTGCCAGGAATTGACCTGATGAATCTAGCAGAGCGGCGGAAGCGGGACACTCTATTCGGCGAAGTTCACTCCACTCACAATATGACGCCCGGCGACCCGAACTCCACACTGCAGTACCGTTGGTGTATCAAAAACCACTGGAAATTGCTGCTGCGTAGTCAAGGTCGTGACACGACCAAGTACGTGACCCTGCACAATTGGGACCAGGCTCCCGCTCGGCTATACCATCTGCACCGAGATCCTGAGGAGCGAAAAGACCTCGCAGAGAAAAACCCGGAATTGGTTCGCGTTCTGCGAGAAAGTATCGAAAGCGAACTTTCTATGGGCACCGTGGCTACTGCGCCCGACGGCTGACCTTTTGCTACAATGCCCAGTGGCTATTGCCTAAGAACTCAACAGAAAATGGAGATCGATCAACATGTTTTCTCAAACTTGCTGTCTGCGCTTAGCACTCTCACTCGCGATTTGCAGCCTGGCAACTTGGCAGCCAGTTGCCGCCCAAGGAACTGCCACCGCTGCACCGCTCAATCAACTTTCCGCCCAAGAAAAGGCCGACGGCTGGAAGCTCCTGTTCGATGGCAAGACGACCGACGGCTGGCGATCGTACCGAGCGGACACGATCAACTCCAACTGGAAAGTTGTCGACGGAGCGCTCGTCCGTACTGGCAACGGTGCAGGCGACATCATCACCGACGACAAGTACGGAGCGTTTGAACTGAAGATCCAGTTTAAGATCAGCCCCAGCGGGAACAGTGGCATCATGTATCACGTCACCGAAGACGGGGAAGTGTCCTACCACACGGGCCCCGAAGTACAAATCATCGACAATGCCAAGAAGGAATGGAAGATCAAGGCGGGCTGGCTTTACGAACTGTACAGCGCGGACGTCGACACTTGCAAACCGGCGGGGGAGTGGAACGAATTCCATTTGCTCGTCTCGCCAAAAAAATGTGTGCACACGATGAACGGCACCAAATACTGCGAATATGTCAAAGGCAGCGACGATTGGAATGCCCGCGTCGCCGCTAGCAAGTTTTCCAAGTGGAAGAACTTCGGCAAGGCAGAAGCAGGCCACATTTGCTTGCAAGACCACGGCAATGATGTTGCTTTTCGCGATATCAAAGTTCGCGAGTTGCCGACAGAGTAGGGAAGCGTTGGTGCCGTGAGTCTTGGCTAAGTCAGGCCGAATGCGTCCTAACAACTGCCGCTAGGGATGACGGGTCGATGCCTGGACCCGAAGGCTTAGGAATCACTCAAAAGCAACTTCAACACTTGGCCGAAGGCCAAGAAACTACCAAGTTATTCTCGAGCCATTCCTTCGGGCGAAGCCATGATAGCTTTAGGGAGTCTTGCGTAAGTCTTTGACGTGTTCGAGCAAACCGTCCAGACTCCAATCTTGTGGTCTTGCTTGTATAAACGAATTGAATTCCTCCCACGTCACGCTTTCGTCGCTGGTAAAAAGCGTCTCCCCATCGATTTCGTAGAGTTGTGTGCCCGAAGGAAGTGATATTGTATCACCTTCGGGGTTTTGCAATTCGACTCTGATGCCGCCCGCGCCTCGATGGATTTGCACAGTGCTTCTGGTTAAATGACCGCGGCCAGATGAAAAAACGGCATAAGCCAAATGATCTTGTTCGTTAAAGAATCGAGACGAGTTCAGGCCGTAGTCAACGTGAAAAATGACCCTATTGCGGGAAGTCGACATTGTTTGAGGTTGCAGTTCGTACAGCAACTTTGTGTCCGTGAGTCTCAAGGAGATAAATGAGACAAGAGCCGTTATTAAGAAAAGTGACCCGAGACTAAATTGAAAAGGCCTACTTGCCTCTGCTGTCCCAACTTCGTTGTTCTTGTCTATCGACTTTTGCTGTGCTTCACGAAAACGACATGCAATATCTGCACGATTCAATGTATGGAGCTGCCAACCGAAAAAAGTTCCGAGACAGCATCCAACCAAAACAGCTAGTCCTGGCCCACCCCGATACGACCCCAAACTCGCACTCACATTCATAGTGAAACCTGTGCAGATATCCCACAGCGACAACCCAATTCCGACAATTGCCGCTGTAAGAAACAGCCAACCAAGTACGACCGCACATCCACGCCAGCGCTCTCTCCAATGCAATAGCCCTCGGCCAATGAATATGGACAATAGGCCAAATACATCGAGATAAAAGAAATCGAATATGAATAGCCGTAGAAGCGTTTCGGTAATGCTTAAAGTTCCGATGAGAATATGGACATAAGCAATGATTCGCAGCGAAACGGGAATTCCCTTAGCCTTCCTCCCGTGTTCGTCTTGCTGTAATTCGGCTGTTACATCCATTCATTCATTATGACGACTATACAGGGAAAATGCACTTTCGGCTTGTTTTTGTCGTTTTCTCACTCCGACACTCGGGAGGCCTTCATTGCCATTCTCCTGCACCTCCCGGCTAGCCCTTCTGCTGTGAAATAACCGCGTCTCTGATAAAACGAGCCTCAGTGATTCCAGTTGAGCCGCGTGTCGGTATACATGAACTAGCGAGCTACGCATCGTTGCTGGCGCACACAAAACATCATTGCAATTATTAGCATCTTCGCACTTGAAGTTTGCGGGACCACTTAGGCGAGACGTGGCTCGCCGGCTAGTTTAGCGCGTCAATCGCGTCAGTCACGTTGCTGACCTGCTCGGGCGTGGTGAGCCAGTCGATCTCTAGGTCTGCGGACCAGGTTTCGCCGGGGGCGAGGGAAACTACGCGCCCTTGCTCGGCTTCGGCGCTGCGTGTGTTGGGGAAATTCGTGCCCGGCTCGAGTCCGGTCACGTAGCCGTCTTCGCTGGCGACTTCGTTTTTCCAAAGCGTGAAACAGGGCAGTTGCCCGGTGTCGTGCGACACGGCCGCGCCGGCGGTACCCGCAGCATTCTTTAGCAGCACCCGCGCTTGATCCGCTTCTTTGGTTTTGAGATCGAGAAAGTAAACACTCTCCGCCTGCCCCGCCACGGCCGGCCCGAACTGTTCCCAACCTTCCGTACTGCTCGCCGCTTCGCGCGACCTCACCTCGTTCACCGCCGCAACCACCTGCGACCCAGGTTCCAGCAGTGGCTTCCCAAAGTTGATGTGATAGAGCATCTGCATCCCTGCTTCGGTGCCGCCAAAGTTCTCGACCTGATCGTGGATAGCAAACGAGGTGGAATCTATTGCTGTGGTGACCGATGCCTCCAAGCGGAGCTTTTGAAAATGAAACCGCGTCTCTTCGACGATGCCGCGCAAAGTGATTGTCCCGGCGGAGTCATCAACAGTGACTTCGACATGATGCGCCGGCCTGTTGGCAACGCGACCATGCAGTGGGTACACGAGCTTTCCCGCCGCATCGAACTCTGGCGCGCCGTTACTCTCTAGCCCACAGCGGACAACCAACTCGTCGAACCCTTCGAGCCAGCCGAGCCCTCCGGGGTCCATCAAAGGTACGAACTTTGGATGCACGGGTCCTCGCACAGGGGACTGCCAGCCAAGTGTTTGCTCGCCCAGCGCAGCGTCACTCAGCGCCGCTCGCCAAATCCCCATGCCGCGCGTCGGTAGCACCCACAGGCGCATCCGTCCGTTATTGATTTCAACGAGGTCCACGCCATCGCGTAAGCCCCCGTGTAGCCGCTGCTGCGTAACTTTCCAATTGCCGGTGGCACTTGGGAAATCCTCGGCGGTGAGACTGAAATCGCTCTCATGAATGCCACGAGCAACGTCGGTGAGGGGAAAGGTTTTGCTAGCCATAACAACTTATTCAGCGAGGGAAAGAGTGGGGAGCAACGAACTGTTGAGCTTACCCAATCCGCTTGGCGCCCTGTAGTGACTTTTTTCGCACTGTTGCTTAAGAGGATATGGTTGACGGTCCGCATTTCCCGGAATATGTTGTGAATCTAGCTTGGCCAGCGGACGGCCCCTCACCATGAATAAATTTTCGGGGACACAGCGATGAGTGCGCAGGCGTTAGCGAGCAGAGCGTTGGATCAGGGCCAGGGAGTCGTGCGGCTGACGCCAACTTGGGTACCACGCTCGTTTTGTGTACCGGGCAGGCGGATCAAGCTCCACCCCGATGACTACTACGCATTGGGGGCGAATCGCGGTGGCATCGACGAACGCTGGTTTTCTTCGACCACGCCTGCCGACAACGGTCCGCTGACCAGTAAGAACGAAGGGCTCAGCCATATCGTCGTCGAAGATGGCGGCTCCACCGAGATGGTCATCCTGCGCGACGCGGTGGACCAACTTCAGGGCCAACTCATTGGTGACGACTTGTGGAATGCGCACGAGTGCTGGCCCATGTACTCGAAGTTCTTCGACAACCAAGGCGCACTTCCATTCCACATCCATCACAACGACGAGTACGCAGCCCGAGTTAACGCCAAAGGGAAGCCCGAGGCCTATTACTTTCCCCCACAAGTGAACAACCACGGCGGTGATTTCCCGTACACATTCATGGGCCTGCAGCCCGGTGTGACCAAAGACGATGTTCGCGACGCGCTGGTCCGCTTCACCGAAGGCGACAACCGCATCACCGATCTCTCAGCGGCACACGCGCTCACCCCGGGCACCGGTTGGGATATCCCACCTGGGGTGCTGCACGCGCCCGGCAGCCTCTGCACGTACGAACCGCAAAAAGCCTCCGACGTGTTCGCTATGTACGAGTCGGTCTCGCACGACAAAGTGATCCCCGAAGAGCTGCTCTGGAAAGATACGCCCAAAGACCAAGTGGGCAATTTCGACTATCTAGTTGAAGTGATCGATTGGGAGCAGAACATCGACCCCAACTTCAAAGCCAATCACTTCATGGCCCCGATACCGGTAGCCGATCTCGAGCTGATGCGCGGCGAAGGCTACGAAGAGAAATGGATTTGCTACCGCAGCGAAGCTTACAGCGCTAAAGAGCTCACCATACTTCCCGGTCAAACGGTAACGATCAAAGACAACGGAGCCTATGGGCTGATCGTGCTCCAAGGACACGGCAAGTTGGGAGTGTGGGACATCGAAACGCCTGCGCTGATTCGCTTTGGGCAATTGACGCACGACGAGTATTTCGTTTCCGCCAGTGCAGCCAAAGATGGCATCACTCTGAGCAATCCGAGCAAGACCGACCCCATCGTGATGCTGAAACATTTCGGGCCCGGCGTGAATCCCGTCATTACCCCTTAGGCCAGTACCCCCTAGGCCAGCTAGTCTCCGTCCTGCAAATTCACCTTTCGTAAGAGAAGACAGTTATGGCGAATACTTCGAACAACTTCCCCAAACTCCACAACGCTGCCTGGCCCGGAATCGTTGGCAAGGGCGACGACAGCGAGCCACCGGTCGACTTGGACACGATGCTCGACCTGACGGCAGGCGCAGACGTGGGGGGCACGAAGTTCGACGGCATTGACCTGATGCTCAGCGAGCCGCATGTGAGCATCGATTCGTCTGCGGACGATTTGAAAGCATTGGCTGAGAGAGTGACGCAGCGCGGTCTGCAAATTGGCAGCCTGGTTGCACCTGTATGGCCTCCGTTGGGCGGCGGATCTGCAATGGGCGATGCTGCCGAACGCGACGCCTTTGTCGACCAGGTCGAAAAGGCGTGCCAGATCGGCGCGCAGCTACGCGAGTTGGGCGTTCGGCCCCATGGCGCCATCCGCATCGACTCGGCTTGCGACCCCGGTTCGTGGGCGGCGGATGCCGAGAGCAACCAGAAACTCGTCGCGGACACATTTCGCCGCGCTTGCGATGTCGCCGAGAAGCATGGCGAACGCCTGGCCGCGGAGGGCGAAATCTGCTGGGGTGGCATGCATAGTTGGCGCGCTATGGTCGAATTGCTGGAGATGGTAGGTCGGCCCGAGACGCTCGGATTCCAAGCCGATATGGCCCACACGCTGCTCTATCTTATGGGCTACAACGCCCCCGACGACGCACTGCTCAGTCCTGACTTCGATTGGTCTGACAACGGCGCCTTTTATGAGCAATACCGAACCCTCACCAATGCACTTCGGCTTTGGACAATTGATTTTCACGTCGCCCAAAACGACGCGACCGTTTTTGGCTCGGGCTCGCATGACAAAACAGGCCGGCATTGTTTGCCCGACGATCCCAATGGCAAATTGGATATCCCCAAGGCTGCGGGCTACTGGCTCCGCGAGGAGTCAGGCGAACTGACCAAGAAGTGCCGTCACCTTTGCTGGGACGGCTGCATGTTCTCCAACGAAATCATGCTCAGCCAAGCAACGTGGAACAACATCCTCTCCGCGATGATCAAGGTACGCGACCAACACGGTTGGGAAGAATAATAACGAACAGGAGTGCAACCAGTGAGTGAACGATTCAATCTCGGCATGATCGGCTACGGCTTTATGGGCCGAGCGCATACGAACGCCTACAAGCGGGTCCCCGATTTCTTCCCGGAATTGAAGTATCGCCCGGTCTTGCAAGCGGCCTGTGGACGTGACGAAACCAAAGTGAAAGCCTTTGCCGACCAATGGGGTTACGCTTCTCACGAGACCGACTGGAAAAAACTAATCGCGCGCGACGACATCGACGCGATTGACATCTGCGTGCCCAATAATTTGCATAAAGAAATCGCTCTGGCCGCAGCGGCAGCGGGGAAGATGATCCTCTGCGAAAAACCGCTCGCCATGAATGTCGCCGAAGCGGAGGAAATGTGTCAGGCGGTCGAAGCTGCCGGCGTGGCCAACACGGTTTGGTACAACTACCGCCGCATCCCCGCGGTTTCGCTCGCCAAAGAGTTGATCGACACCGGGAAACTCGGGCAAATCTACCACTTCCGCTCAAACTTCTTACAAGACTGGACCATTGCGACCGACGTTCCCCAGGGCGGAGCAGCCACCTGGCGGTTGGATTCCGAAGCCGCCGGTTCGGGTGTCACGG
The DNA here is from genome assembly GCA_965230685.1 of Bythopirellula sp. Taxonomy (GTDB): domain Bacteria; phylum Planctomycetota; class Planctomycetia; order Pirellulales; family Lacipirellulaceae; genus Bythopirellula. The sequence continues at coordinate 2,614,658 of CBDDLO010000002.1, read as the reverse complement.
GCGACTTGCTCGCCCACTGCATCGACACGGCCCTCTGGCTCAATGGCGAGATCACAGACGTCAGCGCCATGACCGAAACGTTCGTGAAAGAACGCGTGCACGCCGAAACGCAAAAGGTGCAAGCCGTCGGCATCGACGATGCCTGCGCGTTCCTTTGCCATTTTGCCAACGGCTCGCTGGGTTTGTTTGAATCCACGCGTTACGCCCGTGGTCACAAAGCGCTCTACACCTTCGAGATCAATGGCGCGAATGCCTCGATCCGTTGGGACCTGCACGACCTCAATCGGCTAGAGTTCTTCGAACACGCTGACGCTGCCGAGGTGCGCGGCTGGCGGTCGATTCACGTAACCGAAGGCGAAATGCCCTACATGGACCGCTGGTGGGTGCCGGGACTGAGCATCGGCTACGAACATAGTTTTGTCCACCAAGTGGCGGACTTCCTGCGAAACCTCGAAAGCGGCCAACCCACGCTTCCCGACTTCCGTGCGGCGCTGACTACCCAAGCCGTTTGCGATGCCGTGCTCGCATCGGGCAAGGATCGCAAATGGGTGGACATCAGCTGATCCGCACAACTACCGTAGAACCAGGATTGCATCTTATGAACTACTCACTGTCCCTCCGGCGTACCGTGAGCCTATCGCTCCTGCTCGTCTCGGCCTGCTTTTGCTCGCCTCTCCGTGCCGAAGAAAAGCAGTCTCTTTTCAATGGCCGTGACCTCAAAGGCTGGAAAGGCGACGAGCAAATTTGGTCGGTGCGCGACGGACTGTTGGTCGGTTCGTCGGTCGACCACCAACCCAAGGCGAACACCTTTCTCGTTTGGCAGGGGGGCGAACTGGGGGACTTTCGTTTGACGTTCCAAGCCCGCCTGGAAGGCGACAACAACTCCGGAGTGCAATACCGTAGCAAACTAACCAATCCGGAAACCTGGGGAGTCAGCGGCTACCAAGCCGACATTCATGCCCAGACGAATTACACGGGCATGCTCTACGGCGAAGGCACCGGCCGCAGCATCATCGCCGAGCGCGGTCAGAAAGTTGTCATCGGTGAGAACAAAACAGTGACCGCGCTCAACGGCGACGCACCGCTAGAACCCATCGATGTCACCAAGTGGCACAAGTACACTATCGAAGCTCAAGGCAATCACCTGATTCACAAGGTCGATGGCAAGACTACCGTGGATGTCACTGATAATCACAAGAAAAAATTGGACCGTGGTATCCTCGCGTTGCAGGTCCACGCCGGCGAGCCGATGACGGTTTGGTTCAAGGACATTGCCCTGGAGAAACTTGCCGCCAAGAAACCGTGATTTTGATTAGGCCCCATGGCAGCGGCGCTGATAGAATAGGGGCAGTCACATGGTCGGGCCCTCTTGAGCCCCTAGTCCGATTACCGGGGTCGCAGTGGAATGTCGTTGCACGCGTGGACAATTTCCGCCAGTTGCTTGGTACTGAGCCTGCTTGCTCCGATAGACACGGTTTGGGGCGACCAACTGGGCAAAACGACAACGGTTGACTACGAACGGCAGATACGGCCGTTGCTCTCCGATCGCTGCTACACGTGCCATGGCCCCGACGCGGCCGAGCGACAAGCAGACTTGCGACTCGACGTGCGTCGCGAAGCGATTGCCTCGGTCATCGTGCCGGGCAGCTCCGCCGAGAGCGAGTTGATCGCACGTGTGACGAACTCCGATCCCGATCTGCGGATGCCGCCCGCGGAATCGAATCGCAAACCGCTTACCGAAAGCGAAGCCGATCTGCTGCGACAATGGATCGACGCCGGCGCACCATTCAGCAAACACTGGGCTTACGTTCCGCCGAATCGAGCAGGAATTTCTGGCGCATCGAGCGCGACGCCAGCCGCGATCGACGACTTCATTGAGAGCAAATTACAAGCGTCTGAGCTTTCGCCTTCGCCACCGGCAGACGCGCGCACTTTGGTTCGGCGACTCTCGTTCGACTTGACTGGTCTGCCCCCCGCGCCGGGAGTAGTCGATGCGTTCGTCGCAAATCCTTCGGAGCAGCACTACGAAGAGATCGTGGAACGACTGCTAGCGTCGCCTCAATTTGGCGAACGGTTGGCAATGTATTGGTTGGATCTTGTCCGCTACGCCGACACGTGCGGGATCCATGGCGATCAACACCGCGATGTGTGGGCCTTTCGCGACTATGTCATCAATGCGTTCAATGACAACATGCCGTTCGATCAGTTCACGCGCGAACAGCTGGCGGGGGATTTGCTGGAGCACTCTACGCTGAGTACGAAGATCGCCTCGGGTTACAACCGCCTGCTGATGACCACGCAAGAAGGTGGTGCGCAGCCGAAAGAATATACCGCCAAATACGCTGCCGACCGGGTTCGCAATGTTTCGAGTGTGTGGCTGGGTGCGACCATGGGTTGCAGCGAGTGCCACGACCACAAATTCGACCCGATCACGCAGCGCGACTTTTACAGCTTCGCCGCATTCTTTGCCGACGTGGAAGAGATTCCCGTGGGCACCCAAACGCAGTCCCAATTGAGCACGGCGGACCAAGAGTCCGAACTACGCGAGATTCAACAGCAGCTTCTTCCCTTGAGGAAGAAACTCGCCACCCAGACCCCAGAACTTGACGCAGCACTCGAGGCCTGGGAGCAAACCGTCGCGTCGCAGGCGATCCAGTGGCAAGTGTTGCCTGTGGAGTTGGTGACCAGCGATGGAGCGACTCGGTTTGAACTGCTCGATGATGGTTCCGCTCTCGCCACGGGAGAAGCCTATGACAAGGAGAACTACACCGCACAATTGGCTCGGCCGACCGGTGGTGTGACGGCCCTTCGACTCGAAGCACTCCCCGACGACACGCTGCCCCACCAGGGGCCAGGCCGCGCTGGCAACGGCAACTTTGTCCTCAGCGAATTAGAAATCTTCGCCGATGACAAGCCACTTGAGTTTTCCGAAGCCATAACCAGCTACGCCCAGCCCGACTATCCCGTGGCCCAGATTGTGGACGGGCGACAAGACCGTGGCTGGGGCATCTACCCCAACCTGGGGAAAACCAATTCCGCGTATCTCCAGCTGGCCAAGACGTGGGAAGCGGTCGGCTCCGCTTCGCTCCACTTAAAATTATTTTTTCAGCATGGCAGTAGCCACTCGATCGGCCGGTTCCGCATCTCCGCGACGACAGCCGAGCTTGCTGACTCTTCGATACCGATGAAGCAGCGTGCGATTTTGGCGATCGCACCTTCCCAACGGAGCAATTCGGAACAAGCGGCGCTGGCGAGCTACTATCGCCAAGCAGTCGCCCCCGCCTTGGCAGGAGAGCGCGAGGCCGTTGCGTCGCTCGAAGCTCGCGAAAAAGCCATCGACGACGCGCGGATTTCGATGTTGATCACCAAAGCGGTCGAACCACGCACGATGCGCGTCTTGCCGCGGGGTAATTGGCTCGATGAGTCCGGAGAGGTCGTGTTGCCTGCCGTGCCGGCATTTCTTGGTGCGATTCCCGGCGATTCGCAGCAGCGGCTTTCGAGGCTCGACCTAGCAAATTGGCTCGTCGATCCCGGCAATCCGCTAGTCGCACGCGTAATGGTCAATCGGCTTTGGCTGCTTATGTTCGGTCGTGGGCTAGTCGACTCGCCCGACGATTTCGGAGCACAAGGTGCAACCCCAACGCACCGAGAGCTCCTCGACTGGCTTGCATTGGAGTTTATCGACAGCGGTTGGGACATCAAACACATGCTGCGACTGATGGCCAATTCGCAGACCTACAAGCGATCGTCGCAACCGACCGCTGCTCAGATCGATGCTGATCCGACCAACGCGCTCCTCGCCCGACAGCGTCGATTCCGATTGGAGGCAGAGATGATTCGCGACAATGCCCTCACCATCAGCGGGTTACTTGTTTCCAAGACCGGCGGGCCGAGCGTAAAGCCCTATCAACCCGTCGGTTACTGGGCGCACTTGAATTTTCCCAAGCGGACTTGGCAACACGACCTAGGCGACGCGCAGTACCGACGGGGTCTCTACACTTACTGGTGCCGAACGTTCCTGCATCCCAGCTTGCTGGCATTTGATGCAACGACCCGCGAAGAATGCGCTGTGCAGCGTCCGCAATCGAACACTCCACTGCAAGCGCTGGTGCTACTGAACGACCCGACCTACGTAGAGTCGGCCCGCGTACTCGCAGAGAAAATTTTACGGCACGACGCGGAGAGCTTTGCAGGGCAACTTCACTACGCTTATCGAGAAGCATTGCAGCGGGCTCCACGCGAAAGCGAAATCGCCAACTTACGCTCGCTCTTCGAAAAGCACCTTGCGGAGTACCAACAAAATGAAGCGGAAGCATCCAACGTAGCCAAAGTGGGGCTAGCCGAGGTTGACGAAAATCTCGATGCGTCAAGACTTGCCGCTTGGACAAGTGTTGCGCGTGTGCTGCTGAATTTGCACGAAACTATTACAAGATATTGACACTGGACCGAGAACCTCTAACTCAGTCGCCATGCACTTCCACAATCAAATTTTGCAAAACTCGTCGCGACGCACTTTCCTGCGTCGCACGGGGATGACCGTTGGCGGAGCGGCGCTGGGGGCCATGCTGGGACGCACCGCTTTGGCCGCGGGGAATGCGCCGCAGGGAACGGCCGCCTCGCTGGGCAGGGTGAATCCACTGCACCTCGCAGCGAAAGCAAAGCGCGTGATCGTTCTTTGCCAGGCCGGTGGGCCCTCGCATTTGGAAACGTTCGACTACAAGCCCAAGCTCGCCGAGATGCACGGCCAGCCCATGCCCGAGTCGATCACCGCCGGGCAACCTATTGCCCAGTTGCAAGGCAAAGGGCTCACCTGTTTCGCGCCCCAGCACCCGTTCCAAAAATTCGGCGAGTCGGGACAGCAAATATGTTCGCTCTTTCCGCACATTGGTTCGGTCGTCGACGACCTCTGCATTGTTCGCTCGGTGCAGACCGAGCAGATCAACCACGACCCCGCACACACATTCATGAATACCGGCACATCGATCTCGGGCCGACCGTCGATGGGTTCGTGGATTCTCTATGGGCTTGGTGCCGAGACAGAAAATCTGCCCGGCTTTGTTGTATTGAGTTCCGTAGGCAAAGGCGGCCAGTCGCAACCGATCGCAGCCCGTCAGTGGCATAGTGGTTTTCTACCAAGTCGTTATCAGGGCGTCGAGTTCCGCGCCACGGGCGACCCCGTGCTCTACGTAGGTTCGCCACCCGGAGTCACCGAGTCGCGGCAGCAAGACGTGATCGCCTCGATCAACGCACTCAATCGCCAGACCAACGAGTTGGTCGACGACCCCGAGATTGCCACGCGCATAGCGCAGTACGAATTGGCTTTCCGCATGCAGACCAGCGTTCCCGGGCTGATGGACTTGTCCCAGGAACCGCAGCATATTCTCGACATGTATGGCACCCGTGGCGGCGATGGTTCGTTTGCCTCGAACTGTCTGTTAGCAAGGCGGCTGGCGGAGCGCGGTGTACGGTTCATCCAGCTTTATCACCGCGGGTGGGACCACCACGGCAACGTCCGCGGCAGCATGGAGATCACCGCCCGCGAAGTGGATCAACCCACCGCCGCATTGATCTCCGACCTCAAACAGCGCGGCATGCTCGACGACACACTCGTGGTGTGGGGCGGTGAGTTTGGCCGCACGCCGATGGCGCAAGGCGACGGGCGCGATCACCACATTCGCGGCTTCTCGATGTTTCTCACTGGCGGCGGTATCCAAGGCGGCATCAGCTACGGCGCCACCGACGAGTTCGGCTACTTTGCCGTGGAGAATGTTTTTCACGTACACGACTTCCATGCCACGATGTTGCACCTGCTCGGCATTCAACACGAGCAACTCACCGTCCGCGCCCAAGGCCGCGACTTCCGCTTAACCGATGTGGCAGGCCAAGTTGTGAATGACATCTTGGCGTAGAACTATTGAACCAAATTCTTCGTTCGTCACCAAGATCCCAATGAGTGACGTCCTGTTTGCGTGTTCACGGCATGGATACTGACGTCTTGAGACAAATAGGTGGACGGCCACCGCGGGGACCTGCAGAAATCCACGTATTCTTATCCGACAAGGCGATTCTACTTGTTGGCCTATGAGTAGGTTGCTAGTGTGGGTAGATAGCATCCGTTCGGAAGTCTCTGTTGCCCTAGTTTTCGCAGGGAGTATTCATGTCACACACCAGTCGGATCTTTTTTCCTTTGGTCCTCATCATGACTTGCGGCGTGTCTCCGTCGCAGGCGATTTTGATCACTTACACGGGCAACGCATTTACGACCACGCCACCTTCTCCAGGTCCCGGGAATGTGACTGCCTCCTTCGATTTCAACACAACGCTTATCGACGGACAGGTCTATAGCCTTTCCGATGTATCGTCATGGTCGATGTCGGCTGCGGGCCGAGCAATCACGAACGCGACCGCTTCCTTTTCTGTGGCAGAATTTACCATCGGTTCGTCACTCCTCCCTGTAGCATGGGCGTTCTCCGCAGAGGCCGATCTTGAGGCGGGTCCGTCGCCAGAAACAATTTTCTCGATTTCTGGGTCCAACTCCGTGTTCACTTTTTCTGGCGACCTTGACCTCGTTGGTCTAGACGATAGCCTTCAGGACGACCCAGAAGCGATGGGAACCAATTCGTTTGTTGATGGTAGCGCGGGATCGACCGCGGGCACATGGACCGCAGTCCCTGAACCTAGTGCATTCTTATGCCTGGGATCAGCCGGATTGGCAGTAGTGGGGTGGAGGAGACTAAAATCCCGTCGCAGAACGATGTGACGATTCTTCTAAACAGTTCCTATCGAGCCGTTGCAATAATTTTCTTTGTCGAGGATGCAAACAGGCATTCTCTCGCCCACCGCAAAACCCAACATGCTTTCCATTCGAACGCGCCTGACACTCGCTGCACTCCTGGCTTTCGTTTCGCCATGTCGACTGCAAGCGGATGAGCTGACTGCCAGTAATCGGGCACGCCTCTGTGCGAACGTACTGCAGCAGTGGTACGACGCGGAGAAAGGCATCTGGGAAACCACCAGTTGGTGGAACGCAGCCAACGCGCTGACTGCTTTGGTGCATTACACCCAGATCACGGGCGACGAAACTTTTCTGCCCGTCGTTGCAAACACGTTTGATCGCTGCAAGGAGTTTACTGTTGACGACGACCCCGAAAACGTTTGGATCTGTCGCAACTTTATCAATGACTGGCACGACGATGCGGGTTGGTGGGTGCTCGTGTGGATCGACGCCTACGATCTTACTGGCGAGAGTCGCTACTTAGCTATGGCCCAAACCACCTTCGCCGACATGACCACCGGCTGGGACGACCATTGCGGGGGCGGCGTGTATTGGAAAAAGCCCGACATCGGCAAGCACGCGATCACCAACGGGCTGTTCATGATCGGGGCCCTCCGGCTGCACCAACGTGCGCCGGGAAACGTGAACGGCCGCACCTATTTCGAGTGGGGAACCGACGCTTGGCAGTGGTTTGAGAGCACCGGACTCGTCAACGACAAGAATCTTGTGGAAAACGGCCTCAACGACGCTTGCGAGCGCACCGATCCCGTCTACTACACCTACAATCAGGGCGTCGTTATTGGGGGCTTGATTGAATTGGCGAAAGTCACAGGCCAGTCACAACATCTCAAGCAAGCCGAGCAAATCGCCGACGCGACGATCGAGAAACTGGTGGACAAGGCCTGCGTACTCCGTGATCCCAAAGAACCCGAAGTCACTGGCGACTCTGCTCAATTCAAAGGAGTCTTCATGCGGCACCTCCGCAAGCTCCACGAAGTCACCGGCAAGCCCACCTACGGCAAGTTCATCCTCCACAACGCCAATAAACTCTGGTGCTGCGCTCGGCAGGGTGAAACCAACCAGATTGGCGCCCTCTGGAACGGGCCGTTTGACAGTGGCGACGCTGCGCGGCAGAGTTCGGCGCTCGACGCACTGAATGCCGCAACCGCAATTCAAGAACGAACAGCTGTCGCGCCGTAGCATGCGTTAGCTCGAGTTGCCTAATTCGTTCAATTCGGACAAGCAACAGTGCCTATCCCTAATGCTATCAACAGTTTGCAAATAACTTGCGTCACCTTTCCGACGACGAGTGTCGTCACACCGACTGCGAAATCTCGACTTGAGATTGATGTTAAAATTTTCGGGCGACGCGTACTAACTCTTTTGCCTGCCGGTGGTTGCGAACACAAGCTTAGCTATTGGCATACCTTGTGCGATAAGAAATAGAATCTCGTGCGGCAGGTGGTGAGCGTAACCAACGGATGGGCACCTGGCACTTTTTCAATTCAATGGGTCTGTTGCACCCGAGGAGATTCTCATGGTTCGTGGTTTATTTTTGAGTTTGGCTATGATTGGTGCTTTGGTGATCTCAGCAGCGTCGGCTTCTAACGCCGAAGCGGGAGGTTGTTATCGAGGTGGCTACGGTGGTGGGTATGGCGGAGGCTATTATCCGGCCCGACGAAGCGTGGCCTACTACGGCGGTGGCTATGTCCGTCACCATCATCCAGGGTATGGCGGCTTTTACCGGCGGAGCTACTACGGCGGGCACCCTGGGTACTACGGCGCCGGATATGGCCGTGGCTACGGTGGACGTCGTAGTGGTGTGAGTTTCTCCATTGGATTCTAGGCGCCCGCGTGCAGGCCTATCGGCGCATGATGAATGTCGCACAATCGATGTCACAAGCCGGGAATCAAGTGTTGTATATTTGAATACATAAGCGGCAGGTTAAATTTCGATTTGAGATCGTGCTATCACCGTAAGTCCATGAAATATAAACACTTGCACCAAGGCCTTGTGCGATTGGCACGGTAGGTGCATCCTAGATAGAGCAGAGCGGCCACCTCGACCCACATCCCACCTTTTGGCCGCTGGGGGATTCCTATCCAGGAGACAAAATCATGTTCAAAAGAATGACACTAGTTGCCTTGTTGGTATGCGGATTCACGGCTGTTAGCGCAGCCGAGGCCAATGCTTGGATCGTTCGCCGTGTCGCACCTGTGCGACGCATTGCGGCCCGTACCGTATTGCCACCCTATCCGGTTGCCCGTCGTGTGGTTGCTGGCCCCATCGTCCGCCGCCGGCCAGTTGTTTACGCCCGACCGGTTGTTTACTCCGCCCCCGTCTACAGACCGGGCGTCAGTGTGAGCGTCGGTGGCGGTTACTACGGCTGGTAAGCTCACCGCAGCCAATCAATGAGACCTCGCTTCGCCTGCTAGCTTCGAAAAGCTAGCAGGCGATTTTTCATGCGCTAGTTCCAGCGAGCGACGTCACATTCCTAAAAATCCTCAACCTCCCCCCAGATCGTTCCGATGACATTAGAGATCAACTGATCTCTGCGCGTACCTCGTGCGCGATTGACTGCCAACTGTTCAAACAAGATAGCACCATGCTGGTAATCATCAGCGATCTTCACCTGACCGATGGCACAAGTGGTTCCACCATTTCACCGGGTGCATTCGCGCTGCTCGCCGAGCGCCTGGCAGACTTGGGGTTCAATGCTTCGCAGCGCCGCGACGGAAACTACCGTCCCATCGAGCATGTCGATTTGGTACTGCTGGGCGATTCGCTGGACTTAGTACGCAGCACCCAATGGCTTAGCGGTGTGGTTCGTCCTTGGGATGACACGAAATCGCCAGCACTGTTCGAGCAAGTCGCGAAAATCACCGGCGACATTCTGAAGCACAACTCCCACGCGATGGGTGAGTTGCGAAAACTGCGAGAACAGGGCGTCGCCATTCCGCCAACGACCAACAAGGGAAAGCCCGATTTGGCCCATCGCCTATCCGTGCCGGTGCGAATCCACTACATGGTCGGCAATCACGATTGGTTCTTTCATCTGCCCGGCGAAAACTACAACCAGCTGCGTCGGCAGATAGCCGCGCACATGGGGTTGGCCACCTACGCCGATGCGCCGTTTCCGCACGAAATTTGGGAAAGCAACGAACTTGTTCAGGTGATGCGCCGCCACAAGGTATTCGCCCGCCACGGCGATGTGTTCGATCCGTTCAACTTTGAAGGCGACCGCGACGCGAGCAGCTTGGGCGATGTGATTGTGCTGGAACTGCTGAACCGCTTTGGTGTGCAAGTCGCGCAGCAGCTGGGGAACGATCTGCCCCAGAGCGCGATCATGGGTCTGCGAGAGATCGACAATATCCGGCCTCTGCTGTTAATTCCCGTGTGGATCGAGGGGCTGCTCGAGCGTTGCTGCCCGCAGCCTTCGGTGCGGAAGGAAGTGAAAAAAATCTGGGACGCGCTGGCTGACGAGTTTTTGGATCACCCCTTTGTGCAACAACGCGACACGTGGTGCCCGGTGGACATTATCGATGGCCTGCAGAAAGCGCTGAAGTTCAGCCGCCGCCTGTCGGTGGGCTGGGCGAGTTGGATCGCACAGTGGATTGCTGAGATGCGCGGCGTGAGTGGTGATTCTTTTTACCAGCACGCTCTTACCGAACAGGATTTCCGTAACCGACGTGCGAAGCACATTGTGTATGGGCACACCCACCAAGCGGAGATGGTGCCACTCGATGCCAGCCATGCCGATGGCTACGCGCTGCACCAGGCGTACTTCAATGCCGGAACTTGGCGACGCGTCCATACGCAAACTCAGTTCGCGCCGCGAGAACACGAATTCATCGCTGCGGATACGATGACGTACCTGGCTTTTTTCAAAGACGATGAACGCAACGGCCGGCCTTATGAAACATGGAGCGGCACGCTAGGATTGCATCCACTAGCCACGCCCCAGTATCGCGTCGATGCGGCCAACAACACGCAGCATAAGCCCCATGTCAGCCAGCCCGTTTCGACACCAAGCGTACCAATCCACCCGCCCCACTTTGCCGTACCACTTGTTACCGGCAGTGTCGCCGACCGACCCGGCGTCGGTTGATTTTGGCGAGCAGCTGGCGCGTTCGGGAAAGCGATTCGCTGCCGCGAATGTCTCGGCAATCTACTGCGTGCATGGCACTTTCGTAGGCAACGACTTTCTGGGATTGATCTCAGAGCTATCTCGATTCGCACCGGGCGTGAGCCGCTGGCTTAGTGGCTGCGGCAAAAGGGTTGTTGATCTTTTCACCGGCGAAGCGGGCAACTACACGCGCCGCTTTGCCACGGACTTGGAAATAGGCCTCTCAGCTGGTGCGGGACGCACGATTCCCGTCGCCTTGTTTCACTGGTCGAGCCAAAACAATCACATTGCCCGTGCCGATGGGGCGGTGAGGCTGATTGACGAACTGGCACGGACGGCGGAGAACTCCAACGTGGCAGAACCGGGGCGAATTCTCCTGTGGGGACACAGCCACGGCGGGAACGTCTTGGCGCTGGTGACACAACTATTGGGCGCAACGGCTCAAGCACGCGCACAGTTTTTTGAGGCCACCCGGTCCTACTACCAAGCTTGGGTGCGGCAGGGGATCGACATGCCGGCGTGGCAGCGGGTGCGCGATCTATTGAACGACGCCGATCATCCGATGCGGCATCTCCAGCTCGACATCGTCACCTTCGGCACACCCATTCGCTACGGTTGGAATGCCGTTGGATACGACAACTTGCTGCACTTCGTCCATCACCGCCCACCGCCGCTGGGCGAAGAGTATTTGGCACCGATTCCGCTGAAAGCCCTGCGTGCCCTCCGCGCCAAAGATGGCGACTATGTCCAACAGATTGGCATCGCAGGGACTAACTTCATCCCACTGCCGATTGCAGTGCGCACGCTGCTAGCCGATCGGCGGCTTCATGAATTGTTGCAGCACGATATTCCCAGGGAAGCGATTGTCCCCCGGCTGTATCAGCGTTTGCGCGTTCCTGACGAGGGCACGACGCTTTTGGTAGACTACTCCAAAGTCGATTGGCGTCCCCACCGCCATCTGTTCGGCCACGCACTCTACACCCGCCGGAAGTGGCTACCATTTCACTGCGGCGAGATCGCCGAGCGGTTTTATGGGGAAATGTAAGGACCATTTCACAAGCACATCCCCCAAGCGAGCCGAGGCGTCCCCGCCCCCGGTCAGCCTGAGGACGAGCCGGCTCGCTACAGCTCACAAGCGATAAATTACTTGCATGCTTAATGGTGATTTCATGACCGACCACCTCCAAATTTCGACCACCACTTCAACTGCCGCCGAAGCGGAGTCCATTGCCAACGCGCTCGTCGAGCAGCGCCTGGCTGCGTGTGTGCAGATCGTTCCGCAGGTGAAAAGCATCTACCGCTGGCAGGGCAAGATCGAGCACGCCGAGGAATGGTTGTGCCTGATTAAAACCCAAAGGTCGCTGCTGCCAAAAGTCGAAGCCGAAATCTGTCGGCTACATGCGTACGACTGCCCTGAGGTAATCGCTGTTGCCATCGAAGCGGGCAGCGAAGCGTATCTTAAGTGGCTCGACGAGCAACTTACTGCACACTCAGATTGAGTTTCACGCCCAGTGCTGAAGCCAATCGCACCAACGTGGCGATGGTCGGATTTGGACCGTCGTGGTTCTCCAGGCGATTGGTTGCTTCGCGGCTCATGCCCGTGCGGTCCTTCATGTCAGCCAGGCTGAGCCCCTGACGCTCACGAGCAGCACGCAACTGGTCAATCACCCGTTTAGCCAAGCGATGAGCGTCGCGCATCTCGCGGGCCTGCGCCAGTGTTGCGTCTTGGCACTGCTTTTCGTCCCTAATAGCGGCCTTGATTCGTTTAGCCTCAGCGGTAGTGGCCTTGCGTCGCTTGGCAATTCACTTTGGCATGGTTCCACCTCAAACTTCGTAGGCCGTGATGGGAAAAATGGTCGTTTTGTCCGCAAATTCATCCACGCAGGCAAGCTCTCTCCCGTCGAGCTGACCAAACGCGATGAGCCGACCACTACTGCGGCTACGCTCGACACGATCAGGATCGCAAACTATCGCCTCGAACTCTTCTTGCGAAACACCATGTTCAGCTAAATGTCTCGAGTTGGCGTCGATCCAGAGAAAGAAGTAGTAGGGTATGAACGTTGCCTGCTAAGTGTTGCAATATATGACAACACCTGCAGCCGGCAAGTCAAGCCGAGCGGCTAAATGGAGAGGCAATCACCACACAGCCCATACCAGGCAGTGCAAACTATTACGGGTGTAAATAGTGTCACTATTGTTCGAGAATTCAGCAACGGCTGTGGGAAGAATTGACCTATTGATCACTGCGCGTACAACGAGCCCCCACCGGAAACGATTCTGTTGACGAGGAAGGCGTTTCCGGCGGGGGCACGGCTTCATTAGCCGCGCAGCGATCAATAATAGCGGTTTGCTCGCATCATTGCCGGTGCGTGGTTAGAATGACGGAGTTAGAAAGCAGCACCCGTCGCTCAGAAAAGCGCAAGAATCACATCAGTGGCGAAACGATTACTGGCCGAGTTCGTTGCAATACGGTTACGACTTTGGTCCACGACATAGATTTATGCGTCTATTTTGCCATTGCTTGTTTCAGTAGGCTTTTTCATGCGTTGTCTAACCCAAGGTGACACCAGTGTGACTGCAAGAAAATTCTGTCGTTCTCGATTTGATCGAGGTTGCCGACATCTATGCTTGGCAGCTGCCTTACTGTTAATTGCACTAAGCAGCCTATCGCAATCTGCTTGTGCCTTGCCTCCGTTGGGAATCACGCAAATTGACGATGATTTACCTCTGCTTGTCCCAGCAAGCATTGTTGGAGACGCGACTTACATCAGTACAGACACTGGCATCTAGGAAGTAGAAGCAGATAGCCAAAAATTTATTGAGCTGATACATCCTGAGCTTGGAACACCTGTACGCGTCAGGACAGTTGTTGAAGGAACGGATGGGGTGCTCTGCGCAGCCGCACGTTTTAACTTGGCGAACGACCGAGCGTCCTCTTTATTTCGCTTAGACCAACCCCACAAGCCCTGTGGTGAATTGGGGAAATGACGCAGAAGGAACGAACGCAAATGTTGTCGGCTTAGACCGCAATCTCAAGGGCTATGGGGTTACAGGAGTGCAATCCGATCTTCCTGCGCAATTTAACCTTGATGGCACTCTCACCGAAATGGATGGAGGCAACCTGTCTGTAGTTCTGGCGGTTTCCGGCAGCGGTTTTTCAGTCGGCAGTGCATTTATACCTGGAACAATCGGCACCGGAGCAGCCCTTTGGGATCCGAAAGGATTCCTTAATCGAAGCATACTAAGGAACTATGCTGGAGCTTCTGGAACCTCTATCTCAGATCGGTGGGATGGACACGGCCTGAACATAGGAATATCTGTCCCAGCCACTGCAATACTTGGTGACTCCCCACCTGTGGAGATCCTGGATCCACAAGGTGAAATCATAGGGCGCGGCATATCGCAAGTCTCACAAAGTGACTTTACCATTGTTAGCCCCCGTTCTGATGATGTTTATGTTTATTACCCCGGGGTGGCGGCAGACCACCCTGACCGGGCAATGTTGATTGAAGACGTCTTCCCTGAACTTAGAACCATTGATTTCGAAGAGAGCAGTACCCCCTACGCTGTGGACGGCCACGTCTACATGGTTCTCTCAGGCGATGACGGCTCGTTTCTTTTTGGCGCTCCCGACCCGTCGTTGATCCCGGAGCCGACGGGGATCGTGCTGGGGCTGCTCGGCTCCCTGGCCTATCTCGGACTGGCACGGCGCAGTGGCTAGACCGATGCCACTAATATACCCGCAATCTCTTGCGGGGCCTCGGAGGAGCTGAAGCAAGCAATCATTGCGATTGGCGAAATCGTAGAGCCAAGTGCAGTGAACTCTTTGATGCCCCACTTGAATAGAGCATTGGATTCCCGTTCAAGCACGTTGCGACAAGAACAACAGCACGTAAGGGAAGAACAAACCCAGCAACTCTACTACCTCCGACAGTGGTTGATTGACACACTGCCAAATGCCACCAGCAGCACTAAGCACTGTGCGATACGATCGACCTTGAGGGCTTTCCTCTGGGTTTCCCACGTCGGAGGCACAACGATGCCGTTGCCCCAAGCAGAAGCATTCCCAGGGTCGCCGTCTCCGGCACTGATAGGACTGAAGTAGCCAATCCGTCTGCGGGACGCCAAGCGCCCAACAAGATCCCCAGGTCCAACCCGTCCACTGGCGCAGCACCATTTAGCTCTCCCTCGCTGGGACTGACATTCGCATCCCAATTGCCCAGCAAAATACCAAGGTCCAAGCCATCAACAAACCCGTCGAGGTTCAAGTCCGCGGGATTGGTGCTGGCAAGAAAGTCGCTAAGCACAACCTGATGTTCTGCAAATGCGCTCGCATTGCCATAGTTGACGATAAACGAGCCAAGTCCGTCGGTGGTGGCGAGCCGCGCGCCATTGGTTACGTTATCAAATGCGCCACTCAGTGTGTTCGCACTGAGCACGCGAAAGACGTCCGTTGGGTCGGGTAGATAGTCGTCAAACAGAGCCAACTCAAGGTTACCTCCATTAACAGTCACGTTCTGCGCGTCGATGCGGTCGTATTTGGCGCCGAGCGCCCGGCCGCCGATGTCGAAGACGACAGTGCTGTTGGTCGCCAGTGCCAGGTCGGCATCGATCCACTGCAGTCGGCCCGTGCTGTCCCCATCGCCGGGATCGATGCGGCCATTGAAACCGTTTTCGGTATTGGCAGTGAGGCGTCCCTCGCCGAAGATGAGGCCCTGATTAAGGATCGCCTCGCCACGGACCTCGGACAAACCTGCGCCACTATCGAGCCGGAGCTTCCCGCCGTTACCGAGTGACCACGTCTCGCCGGGGCCATCGACGTGCAATACACCACCAACGAAGAAGTCGCCGTGGAATCTGTTCTCGGCATTGTCTGCGATGTTGCCGTCGAGTCGCAGTTCGGCGCCCGGTGCGACATTCACGATGGTGAACGAACCCTGTCCCTCGAGATCGACATCGGGGCGAATGCGGGTGAAGCCGCCGATGTTGATCGTGACGTTGCCGGTCGACATGTTGAGTGTTGCCAAACTGCCAAACTCAAAATTGCCGCCCAGCGTCAGCGTGCTTCCGCGGTTGAGATTGATCGTGTCGTTGAACTCGCCGAAGTGGTCGCCGTCGATTTGCAGCAATCTGTCCGGCGCGACCGTAATCAGATTGCAGCCTTCATCGGGTCCGTCGAGCCGAATTTGCGGTTGCTGGAAGTGCACGTCTCGATTGATGTTGATAGTCATGTTGTCGCCCAGTTCCAAGTCCGCCGCGGGCCCGAAGATGGCTGGTGTGGTAAAGGTTATTTTGGTCCCCGAAGCAGCCGAAAAAACGCCTCCGTTCATTGTGAGCGGCGCTGCGAGCAGCACTTCGCCGCTGGCAAGCTGGATGTTCGCTCCGTCAAGCGCAGTGACAGCTCCATTCTGCAGCACTGCGCGACCGAGGTCGTCGCCGCCCTGGAAACGTAGCGTGCCGTCCAGCTCCCAGGGTTCGGTGAGACTAACCCGGTCGCGGACACCGATTTCCATCTGGCCGCTGAATGGGTCGCTGAGAGGACCGATCACTTGCAGGAACGCTTCGCCTGTGGTGCCGACAAAGTTGTCGGTGTTCGCGAGCACGATGCCGTTCTCGGTGACACCGTCCAGGTCGAGTAGCGCGTCGCCCTCGGCACGAATCTGCAAATTTCCTGCGCCCAGCGTGCCGACGGAGATTGTTCCATCGTTGACCAATGCCGTTTCGCGTTCCGCGCCGTTGGCCGAGGCGCCAACCTCGATCAAGCCCGAGCTCGCCACTGTGCCACCCGGCAGAACATCGAGCAATCGGTCGACCACCGTGAATCCGGTGTTCGAGAAGGTCCCGCCGAAGCCGACTCGAATATCCCTGGCTTCCAAGCCGGGGAGCGAGCCGTCGGCGGTTACGTCATTGACGAAGAATCTGGCGCCCTCTTCGATTCGCAAGCGGCCATCGTCGGACGAACTTCCATTGCCCTCGACCTTTAGGCGATGGCCATTGGTGTTGAAGGTGACATTCGACCCGCCGCCGAACGTCACGCTATCGACCGGCGAAGAACTGGCATCGGCTTTGAGCCGAATGATACTGAAGGGCGAGGAATTGATCACCGCGTCGTCGCCATCATTGGGCACGGAATTCGTCGACCAATTGAGAGGGTTATTCCAAAACTGGTCGTCGCTGCCATTCCAAGCGATCGTTGCTGCGGTAGCAGGGCCGCAGGCGAAGGATAGAAGTGAAATTACCAACAGGGTGAGTACGCCATATCGAAAGCGCCGAAGTAGCACCAAGCTACCGAGCAGAAGCAGCACGCACGATGTAGGTTCGGGGATTGCTTGCGTAACCGCCAGCGTGTCGCTGGGCGGACTCCAGGCGCCGAGGAGGATGCCGAGGTCGAGTCCGTCGACTGGTGCTGTGCCGTTGAGTTCGCCGCCGCTGGGGTCGGCAGTTTGATCGAAGTTGCCGAGCAGAATGCCGAGGTCCAGACCATCAACCAACCCATCGCTGTTGAGATCTGCGGAAAGCAGATTGGCTTCAAAGTCGCTCAGCACGATTTGATTGGGCTCGAACAGGCTGCCGACAGCGTAGTTGACTTGGAACGAACCCAGTCCATCGGTGGTCGCTAACCTATCACCGGGAGCGATGTTGTCGAACGTCCCGGTGAGGCCGGCGGCGGATATGACCGTGAATACTTCGTCTGATTTCGGCACGAAGTCGTCGAGTAGCTCGAGGCTCAGTTCGCCACCCGCGATCACAAGGTCGGCGGCGTCGATACGGTCGTAGTCGACACCCGGCTCGGTACCGCCGACTTGGATCTCGACCGTGCTGTCGACGAACAGGTGCAGGGCAGAGTCTTCCCAGCTCAGTCGGCCGGCGGACTCGACGAAGACGCCCGGGCTGATCTCCCCGCCAGGGAGATTACGGGTCAGGTTCAGAAACCGGCCGCTGCCGCGGATGACGCCGTGGTTGTGTAGGGGGTCGCCGTCCACGGTCGGGTTGCTGCCGCCGGCCGGGATAAGGGAGAGGGCGCCTGGGCCGCCAAGGGTCCAGAGCGGGTCGGGAGTGTTCACCGTCAAGTCACCGCTGTTGGCGATGAAGCCGTCGAACGTGTTGTCCGTCGCGGGTTCGATGTCGGCGTTGATCGTCAGGTGGCCGTCCCGACCGACGTTGATCAGGTTGTGGTTCGGGGAGAGCCCATCGAGATCAACGTCCGTGTTGATTATCGCGTCGTCATGTACTCTCAGCTGGACGCCCGTGGTGTTCATGTCGAGGGTCGAGTCGGCGGCGAAGGTGATGTCGCCTTCGAGGGCGAGAGTGCTGTCGGCCCGGAGGTTGAGGCGGTCGTTGAACTCGCCGAAGTGGTTGCCGGCAACGCGGAGGAACTTGCCGCTGGCCACGTTGATCGTGTTGGAACCCGATCCCGTCGCGTCGAGCTGAGGGTTTTGCTGGAGGATGGCGACGCTTGAGTTGACGTTGAGCGTGACCCCGCCGCCGGAGAGCGCCAGGTCGGCGAAGTGGCCGAAGGTCGCGCCTTCATTGATGTTGACAGTGGTGCCCGGTTCGGGGATGAAGTCGCCGCCGGACATGGTGAGGTGCACATCGAAGTTGGCGGTCCCGGACGCAACACGGACGCTGCTGCCGCCCACCGGGAAGAACGAAGGGCCTGCCAAAGTCGCGGCGTCGCCACCATCACCGCCGGCAAACGTGAGCGTGCCGTCCATGCTCCAGGTGTTGAGAAACTCGATTGTGTCGCGCCGTCCGATCTCCATGGTGCCGCTGAAGCTATCCGCCAAGGGGCCGTCGACGATCAGCTTGGCGGCGGCGGTGCCGAGCAGGGCGTCGTTGGTCGCGCGTACGATGCCGTTTTCCCCGAACCCGTCCAGGTCCAGCCGGGTGCCAGGTGCCGCGCGAAGTGTCAGTTCGCCGGCGCCCGTAGACAGGCCGACCGAGATCGTGCCGTTGTTCACGAGTGCGTGTTCGAACGCGGGGTTGCCGCCCAGCTCGATCAACCCGACGCTGGCGACCGTGCCGCCGGGGATGGTGGTGAGTGCGTTGTTGACAACGGTCCGGCCGAGGTTGCTGAAGGTGCCGCTCCTGAACACTTCGACCTCGTCGACGTCGAGCCCAACCAGGTTCGGGTTCGCCGCGACCGGGGGAACGACCACGCTCGTGCTGCCGCCGACTTCCAGGCGGCCGGCGTCGTTGTCGTCGATCTTCATCTGGAAGCCGTTGAGAAACAGGTTGGCGTTCGTGTTGGCCTGCAGCACCACGTTGTCCACCGGTGAACTGGTCGCGTCGGCGGTGAGAAACACCCGATTCAGAGGCGAGCCGCCCGTGTTGGGGCCTACTTCTACGTCGTCGCCGTCACCGGGGACAAGGCCGGGCGTCCAATTACCGGGGTTGAACCAGTCCAGGTCGGCGCTGCCGTGCCAGGTATGCAATGCCGCCTTGGTGGAGCTGCATGCGGTGGAAAAGATCACTGCTGCAAGCATTATTCCGCCAAGCATTTGGCTTCCTCCGCGACGGAGCCATGCGGCTGCCCCCAGAAGGAGCAATGCCCACGTAGCCGGTTCGGGCACAGTTCGTGAAACTGCAAGCGTAGCGTCTGGTGGATTCCAAGCGCCGAGCAGTTTGCCGAGGTCGAGACCGTCCACTGGCGCGGTGCCGTTGAGCTCGCCGCCGGTGGGGTCGGCAGTTTGGTTGAAGTTGCTAAGCAAAATGCCGAGGTCCAGCCCATCAACGAACCCATCACCGTTGAGATCTTCGTGTATGAGGTTCACTTCAAAGTCGCTGAGCACGATCTGGCTGGGCTCAAACAGACTGTCGGCACCGTAGTTGACTTGAAAGGAACCCATGCCATCTTCAGTCAGCAGTCGGGCGCCGGGGGCAACATTCTCAAATACGCCTTCGACAACAATGGCATCCAAGAACGTGAATGTGTTGTTAGCCGTGGGGAGAAAATCATCCAGCAGTGCGAGTTCCAAATTTCCGTCGAGCATTGCGTCCTCGGTCAAGATTACGTGGCCGTAGGCGTCGTGAGGCTGCGTGCCGCCGATGCCGAATTCGAGATCACTACCAGACGTGAGTTCTAACACGTCGGCATGGAGAGACCCGCCATGGACCTGCAGTTCGCTCGTGTTCCAAACCTTGAGCGTCAGCCCGATGTCGACCGTGGCTCGGTCGTCGATCGTCATCGTCGCCGAACCACCAGCGCCGCCTGCACCGCCGCCGACGAAGAGGTTGCGGGAGTGCGACCACGACGAATCGGTTCCCGTCACAAGAACGCTAGCAGGGTCAGCCATTGATGGGTCAGTAGTGTCGCGCAAACCCACGAATCCGAAACTGAGGGGATCGTCAAACCCAGTTTGCATCACTCCACCATCCGAGATCGTCAGCGAAGCACTGCCTTCGTCCCCAATAGTGATGTTGCGGCCGATGATCATGGTCGCGGGGTTGTCCAGCGCATCCTTGCCGGTAATCAGCACGCTCCCGTGGCTGGTCGAACGGGCGCCAACAAACAAGCCGCTCCGAACGCCCGGACTTGAGGCAATCGCCCCATTGGAGACGATCAGTTCGCCTGTGCCATGGTTACCGACGGTATACCCGGTCCCGGTATAATGCGAACGCACACCATTCGCGCTGGTGCCGGTGATGGTCAGTTTGCCTGTAGAGTCTTTTAGCATCCCGATGTTGACTCCGCCGTTGGACTGCTCTAAAGCCGCGCCGTCGGCGACCGAAACTGTACCCACCAAGTCCAGCGAGCCTGAGGTGAGCGTCCACTTTGAGGGGTTGTCCGCCGCGTCTGTGCCGCGGATTTCGACACGACTGGGAGCCTCGCTGGATCCAAGGAGACTCGCTTTCGTGTGGGTGGCTTTGCCGCCGCCAGTGATGGTCATGCTCCCCTGGGCATACGCAGTTCCGCCCAAGTTACCTACGAGTAGGGGACCAGTGCTGGTCCAAGTGGAAGGGGTCCCATCCGCGGCAACCCCGTCGATCGTGACCTGCCCCGTGGCCCCCAGTCCCCCGCCGGGAGCGGGAAATAGCGCAATGGAATCGGCTTGCTCCGCGGCTACATTCGGATTGGTTTCGACCAGCGCTCCAGTTGAAATGTGCAACTCCCCATGACCTTGAGCCCCGATGAGGATATGCGAGCCATCGACGAACCGAGACCGATTTCCCGATCCATCGGTGCCGGAGACCCGGAGCGTCCCGCTTCCAGTCAACTCATTGCCTATGCGGGTGCTGGTTGCGGTGGCGCGTCCGCCGTCTTGAATCAACAGGCTACCGGTGCCTTGGTTTCCGATCACGAATGAATTAGGGTCGAACTTACCACCTGCACCGACGATCACGACACCCACGGAAGGGTCTGTCTCCCCAAGGATCGTATTGATGGGGTTAAGCGTGCCGTTTTCGACTGTCAGTTCCGCCACATTGTCGGCAAATTCTCCGACGAACATGTCGCCCAGAGTGTAATTGTTGTCTTGGAGGTCGAACGTGACGTTCCCTTGACGGACCGAAGAGACGGTGCCAAGGTCTGGGTTCCCAGGGAATGTGACGGTGTACGCATTGGGCAGATCGAAAACAGCCCGAGAAGCAAGCGCTGGGATCGAACCTGGAAATGCGCTGTTCCAATTATTGGGATCATTAAACGCCCCGCCACTTGAGTCGTTCCATCGAAAGTCGACTTGGGCAAGGGCGGTTGTTGCCGCCGCAATCAAAGCGATTGCGATGGCGGTTCGGATAGCCAAAATTTTGGCATGCATGGGATTCGCCTCATTTCATAGTTGAGTGAAGGTGGCTAGCCGGCGACGTAAGTCGTCGGAGTTACGGTTCGATGTCGCAGCAGAACGAGTAAACCAGCGAGGAGCAGACTCACAAGCGAACTGGGCTCAGGAACAGCGGTGGTGAATGCTGGGATCGCACCCAAGTCGGACCCAAAGTTGTCCTGCCATTTGGCAAGATCCGCTGCGCTAAGTGCAACGGGTGACTCGCCCCGTTGCCAGTAAAGAAAGTCCGCCCCGTCGACATCGCTGTCGAGGTCGTGACCGCCAACGGGAATGGGCAGCGAGGTTAGCGACCACTCGCCCGCAAATGGACCGCCAGTAAATGGATTGGATCCGAACGATCCACCAGTGGCCCCTAATTTTCGCGAAATCGGAGCGATGTTCGCACTGAAAATATTGTCGATGCTCGGCGCTGGGTTTCCCGCCAGCAGACTCAACTGGCCGAGAGGAATCCCTGTGAGTGACTTTTCGGGAAATCTTACCTCGTCCGGATTGGTGATGTCCAAGTTCGCCGAGCTACCATCGCTGTAGAATTCGACGGTTCCTTCCAGCAGCTCGCCTTGCGTGAGTTTGAAGTTACCGCCGTTGTTTAGCCTGGCGGTCGACAGGTAGGAAAAGCTCGCTGTGGCACCTGGGTTGCCGGGACTACCCAATGAATCGGTGGTGACAAAGCTGTAGGTGTACAAGAATTCCGTACTTTGCCCGTGCGCCGCCGCAGCCGAAACCAAGAGCAGCACGAGGGTACGACGGCCATGTTTCGGAGTATTCATGACGTTTTTCCTTAGGAATTGGCTCGTGGAGAGTTTCGAAACAGCAACGCTGCGACGACACAGCTGTGGATTCCGCGTTCGCCCAGCGGTGGTATAATCAGGTGGGGGCCAACAGAGTCATTGAAGCTGCGGCCTTGCTACTAGAGACGATCTTTCTTGCCGAAGTGGCGCGCCAAATCATTCTGACGCCAAAAATGGTCTCCAATCTCACCCAGCTGCTGCTAAGTGCAAAAAGTGGCGATCAGCAAGCGCGGGCCGAGCTGGTCCGATTGGCATACGACGATTTGCACTCTTTGGCGCAGGTACAAATGGCCAATCAAAGCCCTGGCCACACGCTGACCACCACGGCACTGGTGAATGAGGTCTCGATAAAACTCCTGGAGAAAAGCCAAACGCCCTCGGGAGGTCGAGCGCAGTTCTTGGCTTTCGCGTCGACCGCGATGCGAAACGTACTTATCGACCACGCCCGTGCGAAGTGTCGGCAGAAACGAGGTGGCGGTCTCAAGCCTGTGCAACTCGAAGAAGCACTCGTTGCCGCCCAACAGCAACCTGAGGAATTACTTGATCTGCACGAAGCGCTCGAACGCTTCGCTGAAATCGACCAGCGCCGAAGCCGCGTGGTCGAGATGCGCTATTTTGGCGGCATGTCGCTGGTGGAGACTGCCGAGGCGCTCGACGTCTCTGTGGGAACCGTCAAACGCGATTGGGAGGTCGCCCGTTTGTGGTTGCTCAAAGAATTGCAAGCAGGGCAGATTGACGAGGGAGAGACCGATGTCGACTGATCTGGCTCGTCGAGCCTTGGAGTTGGTGGACCAGGCTCTGCAGATGAACGAGTCTCGACGGGCGGCTTGGTTGCGCGAGGCCTGTGGAAGTGACAAGGCCCTTGAGGCCGAGGTGTTGGCGATGCTGAATCTCGCACCAGCTGCCCAGGGTTTCTTGCCGCTGGCTGAGGCGATCACGGCAACGCAACTCCCTACGTACCGACACGAGTGGGAGGATAAGCCACTGGCGGTCGAGATAGTCCCAGGTTCGCAGCTTGGTGATTTCAAAATCGAAAAGCAAATCGGGGCAGGCGGAATGGGCGTCGTTTATCGAGCACAGCAAATCTCGTTACACCGCCCCGTCGCACTGAAAGTCTTGCCAACATATTTGCGTTCTTCTGCCAATGCTAATACTCGATTTCGCCGCGAGATCGAGGCATCAGCCCGCTTGCATCACACCAATATTGTCTCGGTCTACGCGACCGGCGATGAAGGCGGTACGCTCTACTATGCGATGGAGTTGATCGACGGACCACCGCTTAGTCATTTGCTCGAACATTTGAGGTCGCAGCCAGTGCCGGAATTGGAATCGGCGACGCCAGCGGACAACCTTCCAGCAGGGCTATCAGCCAGCGCGGCCAGCACACCCGTGTGGGCGATTCAAACGCTCACCGGCGAGGTTACTCACAATAACGAACCGCAGGAGGTTACGGCAACTAAATTGTTTGAAGGGTCGGAGGGCGATTATTTCGATCGCATTGCGAGAGCACTCGCTGACGTCGCGGACGCACTTGGCTACGCGCATCATCACGACGTTGTGCATCGCGACGTAAAACCTTCGAACTTGTTGCTTTCGTCCGATGGGCGGTTGCATATTAGCGACTTTGGGTTGGCTCGATTCATGCAAGTGCCAGGCATGACGCGGACCGGCGAATGTCTGGGCACTCCGTTTTACATGGCGCCCGAGCAGATTCTTTCGGAGTCGGATTTGGTCGATGGGCGGGCGGACATCTATGGATTGGGAGCCACGCTCTACGAATTGCTAACATTGCAGCCGCCGTTTGTTGGCGACACACGCGAGCGAATTATCAATCAGATCACCAACAACGAGCCAACGCCGCCACGCAAGTTGAACAAGCGAGTGCCGCACGATCTGCAGACGATTTGCCTGAAAGCATTAGAGAAGAATCCGGCTGATCGCTATCAATCGGGCGCGGTGATGGCGAGCGATTTGCGGGCCTATGCAAATCGTTTTGCGATTTCAGCCAGGCGTGCCGGGCCAATTGCTCGCGCGGCAAAATGGTCACGTCGACATCGTGGACTGTCGGCTGCGATCGCCGCGGCAAGTGCCTTGGCGTTGATTGCGATGTTTTTCGCTTTTGCGGCGCACCGCTCCCAATCGCTGTGGACGGAAACGCAGCAGGAGCGAGTTTTCGAACGGGCCATCATGGCTGCTCTGGAAGGAAAGCGGAAAGACGCCCAAGCCGCTGTGGCGGAAGCACGGCAGTTGGGAGCCCCGCTCGGCAAGATGCAACTGCTGGAGGGGCAAGTCGATATGCTCGGTTCCGGGTACGCGCGCGCTTACGATCACTTTACGCAGGCAGCCGCCGAAATGCCGGACAGCGTGGCGGCACAGGCCTTGTTGGCCCGCTGTTGCATCGCCAGGCATTTTTATCAGCAGGGAGAAGAGGTCTTTCAACACTGTGAGAGTTTGCAGTCGCATACGCTCGAGGACTACTTGCATCTAGCACGTGTTGAAGCCTTTTATGATGCTGCGAAGGCGGCGAAAACATTGGATGAGGCAATCAATCGCAATCGATCGAGCCTGGTGGCGCGGCTGATTCGCGGTGAAGTTCAAGTGGGACTTGCGCAAGACACGGCTGACCCGACGATCGCGGAGGCTGCCCTGGACGACTATCGGATTGCAGCCGAGTTGCTGGGAAACACGCCTCTGGTGACAAGCGGTCACATGCGGGCACTCTTGGCTGCCGCCACTGCTTACGAGGTGCATGGTCAAATGGATAAGCACGAGGAAATGCTGCACAAAGCTGGCACGGTTGCGAAGCGGTTGAAATCCCTGAATGCGTTTCGAGCACAGCTGACGTTGGCATTTTACTACGATTACCTCGGTGATGTGGAACAAGCGATCGTTGAATTGAAGAAGTTTGAGCGTCGTCAGATCTTGTATCTGGTGCTAGCGCTAGTTCGCGAAGGGCGTTATGACGAGGCAAAAGACGCCTGCGGAAAAATGGAAGGTGGGGATCGGACAGATAGGCAGTTAAAGTTCTTTCGTGCTCTGATCGAAGCCACGGCGGGCGATTCGCCCTCTAAAGTGAGGGCGCACTTTCCTGCTGATGGTCAAGTAAAGCTCAACCCTATTCACGAGTTGCTCAGCGTGTATACCATTTCGCGGCTCGTCGATCCTAGCGAAGAAACCCGTCGACAGTGCCAATCGCTAGAGGCACAACAGAAGTTGCCTGCATTTCGTGAAGGATGGCTACCGCATATTTCCAAGTACGCCTGCGGTGAGTTGAGCAGTACGGAATTGCTCGCAGCTGCGGGCACTGCGAGAAAGGACCTTTGCGAAGCGCATTATTACATAGCACTTGCCCAGCTCGCCAAGGGCAACCGCGACTTGGCTGCCGAACACTTCAAAAGCAGCATTGATACGGGCATGTTCAACTACTTTGAGCACAATTTAAGCCGAGCGTTGCTAGCCCAACTACAACGAAATCCGCTCTGGCCATCATGGATTCCATCAGCAAGCAAGAGCAATACTCTTCGCTAATGACGCTATCGTTAGCTTTGCACATGTGCGGGGTTCGAGATACCTGGCTATGCTACAGAGGTCATTACCAATGTGCCACTATTTGTGTGATTATAATTCCTCCATATTCTCCTTGCACTATGTCAAGCATTTATGAGAGGCAAAGTAGGCCGCCAATCTCTGCGTTTGTCAGTAGCGATCGCCGAGCGTTCCGCAATTTTTTTCACGACTGCGGCTGCATAAAATTCGACCGAAGTCGAAGGGCACTATTCAGCGCCGGTGTTCAGTTCCGTGCTAGGAACCGTCGACTATCCGAGCACACTCCTTCGATTGGTACCAAAGATAATTCGATGAAGTCTCCAAAGTCGATAGCTGAGTCTCGCTGAGCTTTCGAAGCGACGTAGTCGAGTAAAAAGGCTGCGATCAAAAGGAGACACCAGTCAGCAACGATTTCAGTATTTCTGTTCCCCTTGGTATTGGTAGTCGTGAAGGGCACGAGGCGTAGACAAAGACCTTCCTTCATTATCATTCTCCCATCTGCAGAAATTACAAACCGGTAGTTTGGTTCAGGTGCAAAAACCCATGACAATTTTACGCTGTCGTATGATTCCGATCGGCTATCTCCTTTACAAATCACGAGACCTCCAGCAGTGGTAATTTCGAACAGGAAATCGCGAAACGCTGTGTATTTGACGTCGTCTCGATGAACTTTTCCATCAACTTGCGGTTCAGCCAAAGGCCAGGTATGCTAAGTACTTGTACAAGAAAGGCTTAGGTGCGTTTTCTGCTTCTCAGTTGCGGCATTTTGTCACTTAACGCGATGACTCGACCTGCCGGATCCATTACGCGGCTCATTCCAGCTATTCACGAAGGGGATGCGTGCGCAATCGGTGAACTTTGGCAGCGCTATGTCTCACGAGTAGAAGGCATCGTGCGGCCGTTTGTCCGTGGCCTGGCACCTGGCGCGGGCAACGAAGAAGACGTCGCCCAAAGCGCGTTTCGAGCCTTTTTCTCAGCGGCGGCAAACAGCGAAGCTGTCCAGCTCGAAAGCCGTGACGAACTTTGGCGCCTGCTGGTAACCATCTCACGGAGAAAGGCGACCGATCGAGTGCGACATGAGCTTCGCGATCGTCGCGGAGGCGAAGCTCTTCGTCGATCTGAAGGTTTGGAAAACGTCACAGCAGAGACCGCTTCGCCGTCGGAGATCACAGAACTACAAGATCTGCTTGACCATCTATTGCTCGCCTTGGAATCGGTAGGCGATAACAAGCTGAAGACTATCGCGTTAATGCGATTAGAAGGTCTAACAACTCAAGAGATAGCAGTGCAGCTCGATTGCACAGTGCGAACAATCCAGAGAAAACTACATATTCTGGAGCGACTGTGGACGAGCGAAGCGTAAGAGAGGGTCCCGGCGAGTTAGCTCAGCTATCTTTATCATTAGTGCTGAGAATCGATCAACTCGCCGATGAGTTCGAGGCCGAGCTTCAGTCGGGGAAAGCGCCGGACATCAACGCTTATGTGTGTCGGGTAGAAGCAGCTGGCCAACTAGCGAAATCGACTCTCGAATCGCATCTGCGCGAATTGCAAGATGAGCTTAACTCCTCGAAACGCTCGCCTGATCAGACACCTGCCAATACTGCGAACCTAACCTCTCCGGCTGTCAGATCGGATGTCTTGCCGCTACCCATGCCGGATGAGAGCGCTCCGATATCTGTGGGCGAGTACCGCTTGCTTAGTAAGCTCGGGGCCGGTGGCATGGGAGTCGTCTATAAGGCGCTACACACGAAGCTTGACTGTTTGGTCGCGATGAAATTTCCTCGCGCCGCCGAGGAGCTTGACCTTCGGTCGGCTGCACGTTTTTTGCGTGAGGCTCGTCTAGTAGCTCGGCTTAGACACACGAACATCGTGAGAGCTTTGGATGCAGGAGAATCACGCTACGGTCCATTTCTGGTTACCGAATTTGTCGAAGGCGAAACAATTGAATCCTTAGTCCAGCGTGAAGGCCCGCTGCCTTTTGACGAGTGCATGAAACTCTCGATGCAGGTCGTGCAGGCGTTGGGGTATGCTCATTCCCAAGGAGTGATACACCGTGATATCAAGCCTTCAAACTTACTGATCAACAAAGACGGAGTTTTGCAAGTCGTCGATTTTGGCTTGGCCAAGAGAAATACGAGTGACGTGGCAGATGCGGATTCCACTCAGGCCGTCGACCAAACCGCCCGCGGAGTCTTTTTGGGTACCGTAGGTTACGCTGCTCCTGAACAGTTGATTTCTGATGAACCTGTGGATCAGCGAGCGGACATTTATGCGCTCGGCTGCGTGTTGTACTTTTTACTGACTGGCAAAGCCCCGCATGAAGGCTCCTTGTCCGACCGATTGCTTTCGAAGCAAAATACTGCTGATTCTATGCCACAACTTCCCGTCGGAAGTACGTCTCCCGGATTTGGCCAAGTTTGGCGTCGGATGGTCGCCGAACCGCAAGCTGCACGTCAAGGCTCGATGGCAGAGGTGGAACAAGATCTACTGCTGGAACTAAAAGCATGGCAACAAGGTAAACGCAGTTCGGATCCAAGACGCCGCTACAACAAAGTGGTGCCAATCGCATTGGTCTCTCTCGCATTGATCGTCTGGGGGGCGATGCGCTGGCAAAACACGAATGAGATTAGCAGCGCCTCGAGCGGTCCCACACCACCACGAGCCATCGCGCCCTTCGATCCGTTGCAAGGACAACAGTTCCAACAGCAGTGGGCAGACTACTTAGGGATTCCAGTGCGAGTGGAAAACTCGATCGGCATGCCCTTTGTCTTGATTCCTGCCGGCGAGTTCGAGATGGGGCTCTCCGATCCGCCGCAACCTGAACCCCTGCCACCGCCAGGGGACTGGAGATATCGCGAACCAGAAACGATCCAGCAAGAACAGTTGCCTCGTCACCGCGTGATATTGTCGAAAGCCTATTATTTCGGCGAGATGGAAGTAACCTTCAGCCAATTTCGAAAGTTCATCGATGCATCAGGTTACGTGACCGAAGTTGAAAAGTCGAAAGGCTGGGGGAAAGAAGATCGAGGCTGGCTGCTTCGAGAAGGTTACTCATGGAAGAGCGCAGGACAGTGGCGTATTGATAACAACCATCCCGTCAGCAACGTGACTTGGAACGACGGGGTCGCGCTTTGCCGCTGGCTCTCAAAGCATGACGAACTGGGCACGTACCGGCTGCCAACCGAAGCCGAATGGGAATTCGCTTGCCGTGCTGGCACGACGACGCACTACTTCTTCGGCAATGATCCTACTGAGCTCGGGGAGTACGCGTGGTACAAGGAAAACTTCGACGTCGCTTATCAGTTAGTTGGCCTCAAACGGCCTAATCCGTTTGGGATTCTTGACGTTTACGGGAACCGACAAGAATGGTGCCAGGATGTGTTCGATCCTAAGTTCTACAGCCGCTCGCCTCTCAGCGATCCCTTGTGCCGCTCTGGCAGCGAAGAACGTGTGCTCCGGGGCGGCACGCACACCGACATGGCTTCGTTTTGCACCTCTTCGCGCCGCTGGTCGCAAGCCATCGACTTCCCTGGGGCTGCTGGGATCCGGGTTGTTTGCGTGCCAAAATAGCCAGTCTTCGGCAAGCTGATCGTTTTTTCTAAGCCTGCTTGACCAGCGCTCAACAGGAATTCCAAATCTTTTCAGCGATTTTGATGAATGGTCTGTCGCCTGTGCGCCCAGATGGCGTTTCTTTCCTTGCACGAACAGCCAATCTCCAAGATAGGCCCCGCCCCCCGTTCACTCCCATTGACGGGAACATCTCCCCACTGACCAGCCCACCTTGAATGTTGAGAGATTCACTATGTATTCGTTACCGTCTATTGCCAAGCGATTTAGTCTCCATCTGCTCCTTGCGCTAACTCTCTGCGCCAACTGGTCTACGATCCGAGCAGCAAATATCTCCTGGACTGGGGGAGACGGCAATTGGTCCAATCCCGTGCGATGGCAGCCATTCGGTGTTCCGACGCCGGCAGACTTCGCATTCATTGGCAATGCGGGTGTTGCAGAGACCACGGTCTCGCTCGATCAAAATGACTCAATCGCAGGCTTGGTGATAACGAATCAGATGAGGCTCAACACCGAGGGAAACAATCTCTTTGTCAATGGTGCGACCTCTATTGACGGTGGAGCCGGATTCTTTACGAACGATTCCCGACTCAACATATTGCAAGGCAGTATCGTCACCACACAAGATCTCATGCTGATCGATGGGGGCTCCGTTTTTCTGGATGAAGGGCGATACGATATCACAGGGACAGCGACCATCGGTGCTGAATCCTCAATCTCCGGCCAAAACGGTTCCACGATTCGACTATTCCAGGCGGCGGGACCGGCGCTGGTAAACAATGGCGAATTGCTTGGACATTTCGACGGGGGGTTTGTCATTGACCAAGTCAGCACTGGACGCATTGATCTAGATGGGGATTTCGGTGACGGTGTTGTCCTGGCAGACCGCACGAACATTCCTGGTACGGAACATTCGACGATTACCGTGAATGGCGATCAGCTCTATGATGAGTTCAACAGCTCAATGCGTCTGCACCAAGGGGGGACAATCAACATGAACTTGTCCGACGGTTGGACGATGGGGTTTGGCAGTGTTCTAAGATTTGCCGGTGATCAATCCTATCTCAATGGAGGAGAAGTCACACTTTCTGGCGAAGTCATTGCTGCAGTCGAAGGCCAAGGACGTGTGAATGCTGATGCCGTCCTCACGAGTGCGGTTGAGGTGGAACTGTTCAGAGAGGGTGAGCTCGAATTTCATGGCGAAACACGCATTCTTGGAGGGAACTTCGAAGTGGGCGAAGATGGCTTGCTTCTATTCGAAGGTCCAACCTCGATAGAAGGCGGCGCATTCACAACCTTCAGCAATCTTAGTGCAGATGGCTCGGTGCAATTCAACGGCGCAACCGAGTACGACGGAATCGTCACTATCAATGGCATCGCCCGTCAAAACGGTGATGCCGATATCGAGGGCCCCACGACCATCAACACAGACATCCTAGACATGGACGGCGGTGGTAGCACCACTTGGAACGTCGGCAATGGCTTGACGATCAATGCCGCCGGTGTGGACTCGACCATCAGCAACGGCTTCGACGGCACGATCAACATCGGTGGCGGCTTCCTCTCGAAAATCACGATCAATCTCGACGACCCCGCTGACCTTTGGACGATGGCCGGCGAGATGAATCTTTCGGGTTTGGCCATCGTACCGTTTCCAATGGCTCGCGTGGCTGGTTCGCCTATGCGTGTGACTGGCGAGCTGAACGTGTCCGAAGCGATTGGAGTCAGTGCTCCCACCACGTTTGACAACAGCAGTCTGACATCCTTTGCCGATGCAGACACGCTCCTCGTCTTGAGCGGCGCATCGACTGTTCGACCCAATGCGACGTTTATCGGACAAGGAACTCTCGTGAACACCTCTCCCGGCGGGATGACACTAGAAGACGGTGCTTCGCTCGATGAAGTTGGGCTGGAAAACGCAGGCTTGCTTGAGGTTGGCGATTCGCCAGGTGTCGCGGCCGTTGCTCGTTTCGGAAACACCGAAGACGGAACGTGGCTAGTCGAAATTGGTGGGCTTATTGCTGGCGATGAGCATGATTTGCTACTGGTCACTGACGGCGAAACGCTGCTGGATGGGTTAATCGAAGTCGAGTTGATTGATGTAGGTGGTGGTTTGTTCCTACCTGAAATCGGCGACGAGTTCACCGTGCTGACCTCGTTCGGCGCCGTCAGCGGAGCGTTCACCAACGATCCAGTTTCGTTCTCCGCCGGACAGTCCTTCTATTGGGAGGTGCTGCATCATCCCAACGATGTCACACTACGACTGGTCGACATTGGCATCGTTCCTGAACCAACAACCTTTCTGCTTGGGGCTTTAGGTATAGTCTTTTACAGCACGGTGCGTCACAAGAAGATCAGCTTGCAAGCACTTAGCATGGCCACTGTCGTCACCTGTACGCTAGATTCATCTCCCTCGCTTGCAGCTGACAAAGTTGGGACAGCAAGGAGCAATGAATCCTGGTCAACCGCAACGAACTGGTCTTCAAATGGTGGCCCCAGAGCAACGGATACTGTTTACCTGGGCAACTTACCCGCAATCGAAAATTCTGGCGTAATTCTCAACCAGTGCGACTTTGCTCTCGACTCCGATATTTCTGATTTCAAATCAATTCAAGGAGAAAGTCGCTTCTTTGTCGCGGCAAGCGAGTCCGCAATCAACGAGACCCACGATCACGCCATTTGAAAGTCGGGCGACACAAGCCCAGATCGGTTTGACTCCAAAGGCCAGCTTTGTTCTCTCTATCTTTCGCCGTCTAGATTTAGAAGATATTTTGCCGACACGGTCACCTCAGGGTACTAAGCAGATTGGTGCTGTGATACACGCTAAGCCTCAAAGTGCCTCAGCGTTTCACGCTCAGGTAGTTTGTGGATGGTGGTTTACGGCACAGGACGATGCCACCTGGGTTACGAAGGCGTTTCGGCAAAATGACACAGGACAATCTGTCCTTATGCAGGTAATCGGCAGGGTTCACCGGGCCGTGGCGAACAGCATTGACTTCAAAACCCGCGCGACCCGCGGCTCCGTGTGCAACCCTTTGTTATCCAGCATATGCGCCCCGAGTGTTACTCCCCCTCGTTTTCCTGCTCGAAGTACTGGATGTCCAATGATCGGCAATACTCTCGAATGGCTTCCCGATCCTTGACCCATTCCTCTCTGGTTTCCATTTCCATCGTGTGAAATGGTGCGGACATTTTCAACTCGTCAAGTTTGACATTGAAGAAGTCGGGAACGCATTGTGGAGCATGGCATTGGACACACTTATTTCCTTCCAGGTGTTTCGGAATAGTTGCGTGAATCGCCCCGGGTTTCCTGCCCGGCGGAGTAGGAAATTCTTCTCCAATGACAAAATAGGGCGAATCAACGTCTGCGATGAGAGGCACCAGGGGTTTCTCTGGGTTCTTCGGATCACGCACTTGATCAATCCATGGTGAATGCAAGAAAGGATCTGCCATGTGGCACTTCACGCATCCATCTCTGGCAACCACAATCGGCGATTGCCACGCCTTGTCATATTCCGGCTCATCTGGAGTCGGGAGATCTTGTTGGCCATTAATTTCGTCTTTGATGGAAAGGAAACACGTTGCCCCGGTCTTCGTGTTGTGACCAATGACACCCAAGCCGCCATCGCGAAAAAACGTCACGAAGAGGACATCGGGGTTGTTCGAGCCATCCACATTGATTCCCTGGTAACGTCCTACGCGATTGCCCAGTTGGCACGGGGCGCCAAAAGCCGCTGGCTTGTCGCAGGACTTCAGGTTCTTCCCGATGTTTTCTGCCGTGACGATCACTGGCTTTCCATTTTGAGTGATTGGAATTTCGATCGCATCCTCGTATCGAAACTTCGGGAATGGGCCCAGGTGCTTTTCACACTCGCGCGCGTACATGAGTGCTGTACGTGCTGACGCGTTTTCTTCAGCGACCGAGGCGTTTAGAAAATATGACAACGCCAGTAGCGAGACCACAGCCAGGAATATGATCCATCTGATTTGCATTGTGGTTCGCTTTTCTCCGGGCTGGATAACGAGATGTATGTTGCATTTAGGTTTACGTATCCAGATATCCTAGCGGTATCAAAAAGCGACGCAACATGCTTCAGCATTGGGCTTTACGGCAAATCTGACTAGGCTACCGCCATTTTATTCACGAAAGCGTGAGCTAGCGCAACTAGCACAGGACGCTTTGTCCTGAGCAGCGAATGGCAATTTGCTTCGTGCGTAATGTGTGACCCTCCTGTGCATCTTGGATTCCCAGTTTAACCTGCCTCGGCTTCATCGGCCGAGGCAGCTTAGCGAGTCCCATGACAGGTAGGGTTTAGTCTGTTTGGCAGTCGGTATTCTCGTCTGTTTGCCGTCATTTTCCGACGTTCTTGAGCGAACCAACTCGCCAACGCTATTTGTCAGCTCCTTGCCGTGTATGGTGACAGCAATCTGCTTAGTACCCTAACCTCCGGCGACGGCAGCGGCATCGACTTTCTAGCTTGGTTCGGAGCGAGAATTTCACCCCCCTGTACGCAACAGGCATTTCTGCAGGAAAAGCGATTATCGGACAGGCGTTGATTGACAATGCAGCCAACTTCGCTGCGATGTCCAGTGAAGATCGGGATCAAGTAGTTACCATCACTCGTCGCCGGCGTTACGGGCAGTGGTGACTGGTTGGTCAAGCGTTGTCCGAGGCGGTTAGGGCAGGTGTGGTGGCGATGCTGTGGGCGTCTGGTTGTACGCACAAAGCTTTTGAAACCCCTGCTAGAAGATGATCCAGCAGCTGCGTTTCTGGCTTAAGCCAGTACATGCTCGCCGCTGTCGGTGGTGTTGCTTACAGCCAAGGAGCAGTTCAAAAAATGCGGTTGGAATCGCCGGAAATTGGGTCAGATCTTCGCCGCGTGCTACTGGGGGATCGGGTCCTCAGGCGAGATATCTTGACCTTCCCAGTTAGCTTGACCATCAATGTACGTTAATATTCGGCTGTGACTCCCCGGTGCGTGCGGGGCACTGGACTCGGGTAACCAACGCCGGTGCTCAGCAATGACAGTCTTGCTCTCTGGACGATGGGCGATGTTGGTCCACTCGTTCGGGTCGTTATGCGTATCGTAGAGTTCATCGGACCCATCGGCGTACAAAATGTAACGCCACCGCTCTGATTTAACGGCATGATTGCCTGGGTTGTGCGAGGTGAGCGCCGGTCGCTCGCGTTTTGCGTTGGCATTGGTGAGTTGCGGCCTCAGACTAATTCCTTCATTCTCTTTCTTTGCTGGCAGGCCGCAGAGGTCCAACAAGGTGGGATAGATATCGAGCAGCTCGACGGGCTGGCTCGGTCGCGCTCCACTAGCAATGCCAGGACCAGCAAAAATCAAAGGTACATGAGTCGAACGGTGCCAGAGCGTGGTCTTGCCTGTCATCAATTTTTCGCCCAGGTGATAACCGTGGTCCGACCAAAGCACCACGATGGTATTCTCGGCTAGTTTCTTCTCTTCCAAGGCTCGTAGCACTCGGCCGACTTGGTGATCAGTGAAACTGGTGCAAGCCATATACGACCGGACCAAGTTCCGCCACTGGTGATTTTCCTGAAGCCACTTCAGGCGAGGTTCGGGTAGTTTCCAGTGCATGTACCAAGAAAACCGAGGCGTATCATCACGGTCACCAGGTTTGACCAGCGGCAACTGCACCGAATGCTCAGGGTACATGTCGAACCATTTCTGTGTGGCATAACAGGGCACGTGTGGCAGGAAGAATCCAACTGACAGGAAAAACGGCTCATCGGGTTTCGACTTGCAATGCTCCAGTTGCTCTATTGCCCAGGATGCAACTTTGTAGTCACCCTTGTCCTCGTCGCGATGATCGAAGAGCCCCCAATCAACCCAAGGATTTTTCGTCGGCGTGTCGACCAGCTTCTGCTTTGGAAACGGACCTGGATTCGCGGCGGGGCCAATTACATCGAACTCGCGTCCAGGTGCTCGCCCAAAATGGGAGTGGTAGATTTTTCCCGCCATGAGAGTGCGGTAACCCCTTTGGGAAAAATACTTCGGCAAACTCACACTGTCACGTAGTGCTGGCACCTCAAGGAACCAAGGACCTAGGCCATATATCCCAGTCGTCGTCGGCCGTAGCCCCAGCATCACGCTTGTGCGAGAGGAGTTGCACAGCGGAGACTGACAGTGAGCATCGATGAAGAGAGTGCCCCGCTCAGCCAGCGCGTCGAGGTTCGGTGTTATCGCCTGCGGATGGCCTCCCAAGCAGCCGAGCCAATCGTTTTGGTCATCGATGGCAATGAACAGCACATTGGGGCGGTCTTTGGTGTTGGGCTCTGCAGCATGACACACGCTACCGCCACAAGCCAACAGTAAGGCCATGATGGAGAAAAGCTGAAGTCTCTCGGTAAGAAGTCGGATCACTTGGCAAGCCCTTCGATTTGGCTTTCCACAAGCACACGCAGCTGATCGATCGATTCAGCCCGACACGCGATAGACAACTCACGGCGATCTTGGCTTAGGGTTACCACATCGGAATTGGGGTTGCGCGATAGCTCGAGCCCTCGCTCAGGGTGCTGACATCGCAACGTGCTAGGATCACCCAGCAATGCATTGGTTGCGTTGAGCCGACCCGATTCGCAGAGCAGGCCGATGATCTTCCGCGGAAATCTGATGCTGCCCCTGGCGAACCCACGTTGCTGAGGCGCGAAGTGGATTAGATACACATCGGCTACTGTGCCAGACGATAAGATATTCCCTGACTCAAACTCGACGTGCCGACCGCTCGACGCCACGTCCAGCGGTTGGTCCTGCAGCAGACGAACGTTTGACCTTTCAAGAAAGGCTGCCAGACGTCTGTTTTCGCGGAACTGGCCTCTACCCAGGGAACGGGGATGCGACGTGATGAATTGCATATCCCCTCGAGTCTCGCAATCGCTACTTGCGGCAGGTAATGAGCGTGGTGCCGCTTGAGCGGAGAAGGCGACCGTCTCGCCGGCCACCAACTCGCGAGAGGTACCGCTCACTTCATGCTCTAATTCGACAGACCCAGCAGAGATTCGCAGCCGCACTTCAGCAGCGGGATCGCTCACCAATCGAAAACTCGTCCCCAAGTCGGTTACGACATAACCGGGTCCCGCGACTTGAAATCTTTGGGCAGATTCCGGCGCATAAATGCCTAACTCTCCGTATTGGAGCTCGCAACTATTGTCAGAGCAAGTTCGAAAACGAGCAGGACCGTGCAAGCTAGCCTGAGCGCCACGATCGAAGAGAAATTGCACACTACCAGACTCCAATTCGAGCCACTTGCCGGCAACCACTTCACCCACATCACGATCACGATTGTCTTTCCATCGTGCCTGTTCAGTGGCAACGACCACTGCATGCTGCCCAAAACTACCTGTACGCCATATCCAACTCGCGAAAACAATTGTAGCCGCGATCGCTACCCAAGCCGCGAACCGTCTACGCTTGGCCGGCTGCCAGAAGGACCAAACTTGTTCCAGTCCTTTGGCGCTCGAAGCAGGCTTGCTTCGTGATGAGTGAATTGTTGGAGCCGACTTCGAATTCATGCCACTATCATCGGCGATCATTTGCTGCAAGCGTCTCAGTGTCCCGGGGTCTCTCAACAGTGCGTCGACAGACAGAAAATCAAAGTACTCGACCGAGAGCTGTTCGTAATTCGTTGACAGCAACTGCTCCAATTCACGCTTGTCCTCGGAACACAGCTCAGCATCACATGCTTGCGAGAGTAGCTTTCTGAGGCGGATTCGTTCTTGTTTCAATGTCAACATGTGGGGGATAATTCGTTCTTCTCTAGTGGGGATTAACACTTTACAGAGGCTTGTCGTCCATAGTTCGCCGAATGCAATTCATGAGCTGGGTGCGCACTCGGTACAGGGCGTTCGAGATCGCCGCTGGAGTTCGCTTCATTTTCTCCGCCATCTCCTTGACTGACCCGCCCGGTTGGTAGCGTCCAAGAACCACTTCGCGCTGCTCCGCAGGAAGCGCAGCCAAACAGTGGAGGAGCGCGTCTAAACGACCGTCAATTTTGAGTGTCTCTGATTCCGCGGTGACCGCTACCGCGGCCAATAGTTCGTCGTCGTAGAGCAACCGATTGCGTTGGTAGTCCCGCCTGGCCGCTAGGATTTCGTAATAAGCAACACGAAACGCCCAAGCCGAAAAATTGGTGCCTGTTTCGTATTCGTCTCGCTTCTCAAGCAAAACAACGTTCGTACGCTGCAAAATTTCACGCGTTGATTCTTCGTCGAGTATCAGCGAGTAGACATACGCTGACAACCGGCTCTGTATATTAATCACATTGAGTGCGAATTCGTCTCGCTCTGGCAAGTCTCACTAGCCTCCAATATTTTGACACGGCTCGTCTGGGCTACAGCAGAGCGCGCCACTCTAGAGCGTACCGTGGAACTGAGGAACCACTTGGGCTCTGAGTAACATACACCCGCAAGTCATGCGATCTCCCGCAGAATTTTTCGGAAAAGTACGAATCGTGTTGTTCCAACCGATCTGCCATGTCGCAATGGCTCAAGAGGATGAAGGTAGGCGCACCTATTCCGCCACACGTTTCACGCTTGTTGTAGGATTATTGATGTTAAGACACCCGATGGCAGCTTTCAAATCGACTGTTCGTTCCGAGCTATCCGGCAATTCAGCATCCATTCAGTGCTGCTATCCCCTCTAGAATGGCCCTTTCACTGCCGTGTCATTCGAATTTTCTGGAGAATTTCTTGAGAGATCGCGGCACTCCGGCGGAGTTAGCTCCTTGGGGAAGTTTATGAATTAAGTACAGATGCGGGTCTCAGCAATATTGATCAAGCAGAGCGTAACCGGGTCGAGCCTTGCTTAGGGACGATAGACTTAGGAACGATAGACATAGGGCGGGCTCAGGGCCGAAGTGCAGTTAGGACTATTTGAATGCGGGATTCTGCGAGTTCGATATTCTTCGAGATTTTTGCTCTGAATGTAGAACGTGTACGTAGAAATATGCGAGCAAAACCAACTGGCAAACAATCTAAACGCGATAGCAGTCCCACTGGTTTCACGCTCGTCGAGCTGTTGGTGGTGATTGCGATCATTGGCGTGTTGATCGCTTTACTATTGCCTGCGGTTCAAGCTGCGCGTGAGGCAGCCCGACGCTCGCAATGCACAAACAACATGCGGCAACTCGGCATTGCGTTGCAAAACTACCACTCGGCCAACAAGAAATTCCCGCCAGGCAACCAGGAGCGAACAACCCAGTTCCCGAACGTCGCCAAGACACCCCATGTGGTGTTTATGCTGCCCTACCTGGAAGAAAACACACGGTTTGCAATCTACGACCGCAAGCTCGACTGGAATCGCCAGCCTGTGCCGGTGCTTGAGGAACTGCGTAGCCCGCTGCCGTCCTACCAATGCCCTAGCTCCGAGCAGTATGCGATGATCCAAACTTCTGGAGATCCAACCAACTCGGATGACTTCAACGATTCTAAAGGGAGCTACGGCGTCAACTGGGGTATGTACCGCTACGATCTACAATACGACTTCCGCGTCCTCGGAAGAGACAAGGCAGGAGACGCTTCCACGTTGCCAGACATGAGGCAACGGGCGCCATTTGCTCAGAATTTTGGCGCGAAATTAGGCCAAATCACCGACGGCAGCTCTCATACTCTAGCTATGATGGAAATGCTTCAAGCCCCGTCCGAAGGGGAAGGCGTTGATCGACGTGGTCGCATCTGGAACCACATTCGAGGCTGCTACCAGATCTCCACCGCGCTAACCCCTAACGGGACAACCACATTGGACGGGGAGTCTGTGAGCGTTGGGGACCGCACGGTATGCGTGAACCGTCCAGAGATTGATTTGCCTTGCGAAAACCCCACAGATAACCCGCTCTTGACCCATATAGGTTCGCGCAGCGGCCATCCCGGAGGAGTCCATGCGACGATGTGCGACGCTTCGGCTCATTTTGTGAATGACGATATTGACCAATTACTGTGGATGAAGCTGAGTTCGCGTGATGGCTCGGAGGTGGCCCAATTGCCCTAGTGACAAATTGTCACTCGAATAACGAATTCGATAAGTTCGTGTTTTTTAGACTACCGTCTGAAGCGGTGTTTGAATGGAATCGCGTCCAATTGCTCATTTGTTTTTAAACCAGTCTACCAGAGGGAATTCACATGTTTATTCGACAAGCAATCGCTATGATTGGAACGGCGACGATAGCCGCTTTAGCCGTGACATGGACGTCCGAAACCACTCGAGCGCAAACCGTGTTGTTGTCCGACTCCTTTGAGCGGGAGACGGGCAATGCTAATCCAGACAACGGCGACACTTTCAGCGATTGGGGTATGAATGACAACGCTGGTGGTGGCACGATCACCCAAACCTACATTCACACGCCCTCACGCCCCCCCGAAGATGGCGGTGTAGATCAAACAACACAGGAAGCCGATGGCGGTTTCTTGGACGGAGACTCGGACAACGAAGGCGTGATTCGCTTCGGCGCGATAGCCGTTGACTACGATCTTGCCGCCGACGCCAACGTGCTGGCTGGTGGTGGCTACACGGTGGACTTCAGCTTCCGCCGAGGACCAGTTGGCTTCGTATCATTCTCCTTTGGTACCGATCCAAGTTTGATCGGTTCGACATCAGGAGGGGCGGCTTTTTTGCCCGTCAATAGTGGCCTGGCTGTTGATACCGAACATGGGTACGTCTTTCAACTAAATACCGACTCGACCGATAACAGCGGTCGTGTCCAAGTCTTCGAGTTTGGCTCACAACTCGAACCGCCCGGAAACATTGACAATGCCTTTGGCGACGTTGGATTCGCACACGATGCTCAGATTAGCGTCTCGGCTCCCGATGGGTTCGACAGTGGCGACAGTATCACAGTCGACCTATCCATAGATGGAACTTCGATTCCGAGTGCTAGCCATACGGTTGTTTCGGATGGTAACTTCCCGGGATACATTGCTTTTTCTGCGAATTCAGGAGGCGCTCTGCTCGATGATCTTGTCATCACTGCCTTTGAAGGTGGAGGGTTTGACCCTGCAGATCTTAACACCGATGGCTTCGTGGACGGCTTGGATCTGGGCATTCTGTTGGGGAACTTCGAACAAAATGCATCGCCAGCCGGTGGCGAACTCAATGGCACAGACCCCGTGGACGGCTTGGACCTGGGTATCTTGCTGGGGGCATGGAATCCTCCGGCGTTGAGCGCGGCTACGGTCCCTGAACCAAGCAGCGCACTGATGTTGGCACTGGTGGGCTTCGGCGCTTTGTCGAAGCGACGAAATCGTTAACAACTGCGAATTGTATTCTGCAACAAACTCTTGTCTCGTAACTTTTTAGTTTGGAGGAAAGTCTAATGAAGATTGTGAAACTAACCTTGGTCGCATGCGTGGCGACGGCTTTGGCCGCTAGCCAAGTGAGTGCGGAGGTGTTGTACTCCGACACGTTTGAGCGTGTTACCGGTAGCGGCGACGGCAATGGCGATCCCAACGGCGCTGCTGACAACTTTTCGGATTGGGGCACGAATGACAATGCTTTGGGCGGTTCGAATAGCATGGCCTGGGATTCGGGAACGGACTACGGGCGACCAGGCGGAGGTCGTCAAGCTGTGACCGACGGCGACCTTGGTCTCTCCCACGGCACGTCAAGCTTTTACGACTTCGATGCCGCAGCGGTGTCTCCCAATGGTTTTATTATTGATCTCGACTTTGGTCGATTCACTGCACCACCTGCTACACCACCTGGTCCCAATGGATACATCGCCTTTGGCCTTGGGGTCGATGCAGGTACCGCGATTACAAATGACTTCCATGCTATCGGTGCCTCGGACTGGTCCATCCTGTTTCAGCAACCCGCCAATGGCAATGCGGGCAATGCGAATGTCAAGACAGACAACACTGGTGGCGGAGTTAACTTCAACTACGGTGATCCAGGAGCAGGCCATACCCTTCAGTTGAAAGTGACCCCCGATGTAGTCGGTTCCTACGGCGACTTGGATGGTATCACCATCGACGTGCTGATCGACGGTACTATATCCCAAAGTTTCCCCACCACCGGGGGTGCGAATTTTGGTTCGTTTACCGTCAGTGCCAATAACTTCGAGCCACGTTTTATCGACAACCTAGTTGTCAGTTCGATTCCCGAGCCGACCACGCTGGCGATGGCCGGGCTGGCATTAGTCGCAGGACTCGCTCGCCGACGAAGCTAAAGAGGTTTTCAATGGCAGAAAAGTTTCTAGGATGAGAAGCTTAGTGCGTGGCGTTTCGGTATCCTCGAAACGCCACGCTTATTGTGTTTGGTTAGGTTGCCGCCGCAAAGGGCACACCTTCTTTCGGGTGCCAGGACTCACTCGATGTTTTAGTTGCGAGGTAAGACATGAGCAAAGCACGGGTTTTCACTTGGCTTACAGTTGCCGCCGCGGCGATTGCTGCCGTGGTTTACACTCGCAGCATTGCCCCGGCGACTTCCCCTCCGATCGCCACATCACCAGTGAAGCTAGACTTGATCACCGGAGGACCAGACAATTTCTGGCAAATCGTCGCCGCTGGAGCTCGAGCAGCCTCCAAAGAATTTAACGTCAATCTCCAAGTCCACGAGCCAGATGGCACGGGCGCCAATCAGACCGAAGTGCTGGCCACTTTGAAACCAGAGCACACCGATGGAGTTGCCATCAGTCCACTCGTTCCGGCCGACCAAGCGAGGTTGATCAGCCTTCTCGCGGCAAAAACGAAAGTGCTAACCTTTGACAACGATGCACCCCGTTCAACTAGGTTGTGCTACATCGGCACTAACAACTGGACCGCAGGTCAACTTTGTGCTGATCTGGTGCGCGAAGCATTGCCTGATGGTGGTCAAGTTGCCATCTTCGTCGGCGACCATGAACGCGACAACGCCCGGCACCGACGGCAAGCATTTCTCGCCGCGTTGGAGGGCATGCGACCCAACCAGGGTGCGGAACATCCTGATCTCAACCGTCCTGTCACTATCGGTAATTACACCGTGATGAAAACATTCCTGGACCAGAGCAATTCAGAGCAAGCTGCACAGAACGTTGCCCAAGCATTGGAAGAGTTCCCCAGCCTGAACTGCGTGGTGGGGCTCTACGGATACAACGGGCCAGCCTGTCTTCAAGCACTGAGAGATGCCGACAAGCTCGACGAAGTCAAAGTCATAGCCTTCGATGAGCATGAAGCAACTCTCGACGGTATCGCAGAAGGCCATGTGCATGGCTCGGTAGTGCAAGAACCCTACGCCTACGGCTATGAGACCGTGCGGCTATTGGCGGAATTAAACCGACGCCCTGACAGCTCTGCGCCCTACGGCGGTAGTGGCACAGTCTATTTGCCTTGCGAGATTGTTCGGCAAGACAACTTGGAAGAGTTTCGCACAAAACTTGCTCAACGCCTCCAGGACAACTCGTCCGCTCAGAAGTGAGTTCCCTTTGATAAACGTCCTGAGATGCTGCGCACTCGCGGTTGCTGCTTCTTGCTATCTACCCAATGTGGTCGCCCAGCCTTTTGTGGGTAACATCGAGCGTTGGAAAGCTCAGGATGCTCTCAATCCGCCCACTCCTGGGGCGATCTTGTTCACCGGCAGCTCAAGTATCCGCCGCTGGGAGCAACTGGCGTATGACTTTGCGGACTACAACGTTATCCAGCGTGGATTCGGAGGCTCCCAGTTCGAGGACCTGAACGGGTATGTCAACGAGATCGTCTTGCCCTACAACCCTTCGGCCATCGTGGTATGGGAAGGGACCAATGACATCAACAGCGGCGAGACACCCTCTGAAGTGTTGGGAGATTACCAGAACTTCGTCAACCTAGTGCATACCGCACAGCCCGAAGTCGAAATCTTTTTCCTTGGCATCATGCCAACACCTGGTCGCTTCACTTGCTGCGAGACGAACAACACAACGCTGAACAACTCGGTCAAGACGTTGGCGGCGAGCAATGCAAAACTACACTACGTGGATTTGCCAACCGCGTTTAACGCTTTGAATCCTCCCAATGACGACGCGTTTGTCTCGGTATTCGACGACAACATCCACCTCAATCGCGATGGCTACCATATCTGGACGAGTGTCATTCGGCCGCAAATCGAGGCGGTCCTAACGCCAAATAAGGCTTTCTCGCTGAATCCCAGCACTCCTCAGCCCGGCAGCAGAATCCTCTTCGACTTCGGTCCCAGTAATAGCCAAGATGGCGACAAAACTATCGGTGCGGACGCGAATGGCCACTTTTGGAATAATTGGCACGACGCCGATGGCGGTACGGTCGTCATCGCAGGTGAGCACCTGGGGAATCTGGTCGACATCACCGGTGCACCCACAGGTATCGACCTCACAATCACTGCCGGCTTTAACGCTAACGGCAAGGTCCACGGAGGTTTGGTCCAGCCAGATGGAAATTTGCTCGGCGACTTCGCTGTGGAAACCGCCACACAGGACTTTTTCTTTAGCACTGGCGACAAGAAGAACTTCCAACGCAACGACGAAGTAGGGGCTGGGTTTGTGCTCAGCGGATTGAACCCAAGCCTGGAGTACCATTTCAAGTTTTTTGGTTCCAGATTCGCAGCCCAAATTCGTGTGACGGAGTACCTGCTAACCGGGGCCAACAGCAAATCGGCCACG
The DNA here is from genome assembly GCA_965230685.1 of Bythopirellula sp. Lineage (GTDB taxonomy): Bacteria > Planctomycetota > Planctomycetia > Pirellulales > Lacipirellulaceae > Bythopirellula. The sequence continues at coordinate 2,570,470 of CBDDLO010000002.1, read as the reverse complement.
CTTCAGACTTCGGCGAATAGTAGTAATATCGCCACAGTCAACGGTATTCGACCAGACTCTTTCGGTCAGATTTTTTTTGACATGACTCTCGTTAAGGGAGACTTCGCTTATCTGAACGCGATGGAGATATCGGTAGCCGTGCCCGTACCTTCCTCGGCGGGTTCCACGGCTATTCTTCTGCTGTTCTTATCAGATGGTCGCGGGCAAAGACGCAACAATCCCCGAAAAATGAGCAGTAATCATCTCTCCACTTAGAGCGCCTACTCAGCTGGTGCTTCGGCATTTTGGAATACTGGATGAGATTCTTTCACTCCGGGTTCCACTGTTCTGGGGGCTTCGCTCGATGCGACCGAGAGACTTTCTGTTCACACAAGCAAACTTGAAGAACGTCCCCGTGCAGGTGCAAGTGGCAACGGCATCCGTAGGGCTGACCAGCATCCTGTATCCAAGGGGTCTACACCGGCACCCGAGTACTCGACGTGCTGGGGCGTTGGACGCGCTGCGATCACCACCATCGGATGGTCGGCCCGCTGAGCGCCAACGCAATGTAGCGACCGAAACCGACCAGCACCTGCCGAACCAAGCAGCCAGCCCACACCAACATTCGAACAAACGGTGCAAATCGCAGGCTACTGGCGACATTTTCGCAGAAAACGGCGATCACAGAAGAGAGCGTTCTCGCCCTATGAAACAAGACAAAGCCCGAGAAAACCCAAGCGACGCCGACGGGACTCGAACCCGCAACCTCCGGATCGACAGTCCGGTGCTCTAACCAATTGAGCTACGGCGCCGGGCAACTTGCTGGCCCGAATGTATTACGGGGGGCCTCGGCGAATCAGACCCGAGAATATACCCGGCCAAGGGCTGGGCGGCAAGTGGAAGGTGAAGTGGGCAGTCCAAATGGATCACTTGGCGATCACCATATTATGCCCTACCTCCAAATGCCCGCTGCCCACTGCCGACCGCCCACTACTTCCCCGGTAGGCACCAAATCGAGGTGTCGGTTGGCTTCTGTTGGTTATCGATTTGGGCGGTGTCAATGCGACGCAGCAGGGCGATGGTAGCTTGGTCGGCCGGAAAGTCAGCGGCCAGGGCGGTGGCGAGCTCTCGGGCAGAGCCCACGTTTTGGCTTTCAAGTGTGGTGAGCGCCTGTTCGTAGCGGTCGCGTAGCGAATCCCAGTTGGCGGGGGGATTGCTGACCAGCTCGTAGATATCGACTGGCTGGGCGATGTTGATCATTTGCACGCGGGCCAAGCGACGCCTCGTTGGTGCGCTGGTCAGTGCCGCGAGCGTGGAGCCCGTAAACAGGCAATCGGCTCCCAAATATTTGGTCGAGCCCTCGACCCGACTGGCAACGTTGACCGGGTCGCCGAGCGGGCCGTACTTGAGCCGCTGCCGCGATCCCGTGTTGCCCACCCGTGCGACACCCGAGTTGATGCCGATGCCCAGTTCGACTTTGGTGCCGAGTTCGCTTTCCCAGCGCCGGTCGATATCGGGCAGGGTGGCGAGCATTTCTTGGGCGGCACGACAGGCCAAGACGGCGTGGTCGGCTTGCTCAATGGGTGCGCCCCACATTGCCAAGACCTGGTCTCCGACGTAGTCGACCAAGGTGCCGTCGCATTGCAACACACAGTGGGAGAGCACGTCCATCGTGTCTTGAATCCAAGCCATCGTGCGCTCGGGGCCCAGGCGTTCGGAGATACGGCTGAAGCCGCGGATGTCGGCAAACATGATCGTGATTAGTGCATCGCGCCCTGCGAGCAGTTGTGGGTCTTGTTCGAGTTGCTGCGCGATTTTTGGTGTAACGAATTGTTCCAGTTGTACCCGCGCGGCCATTGCGGCCTTCTGCTCTTTCACCCGTGCGAGGCCTGCCGCGATGCCGCTGGCGAGTACTTCGACTAGTTTGGCCTCGAAGAGCGTAATGTCGGGCAGCGTTTGATCGGAGTCGAGAGCCGCGCCGCTGCGACGGTCACCGTAGAGTGCGCCGATCACGTTCCCTTCGCCATCGAGGATCGGGGCCGAAACAAGCGCACTAACGTTCTGAAGACTCTGGGCAGTGTCGGGCACATTGCCAGGGACGTGGCGAAAAGTGCGTTTCTCTCGACGGACTTCGGCCAGCAAGGTCTGGCTTGGAATCCAGGTGTTCTCGTTGTTGCCTTCCACTTCGGAATAGAGCGCCGCAGTTTTCCAGCGCCCCTCGGCGTCGCATTCGAGCATCGCCGCCGCATCGAGCCCGACGATCTTCACCAGCGCGCGGGCCGCCTGCTCAGGAAAGTCGCGCGAGCTGGCCGCACTTTGGAAAACGCCCAACACAGTTTCCAACCAGCGTAGCAGAAGCCGTTCGTCCATCGTGTCGATATTGAGTCGCCCAAGCCCGTCGTTGATCGACTGTTTGCCTGGGACCAACGTCCGTTCAGGCAGTGGTTGCAATTCGAGCGATTCCTGCTCGGGCGGTTCGACCCGCACGGCATAGGAGCTGAACTGCAAAAGCGCGGGCACTTCGATGACCGCCTGCTCACCGGGTGCCAACACCTGGTCGGAATCGATGCGCACTGGCTGCGTGCGGCTCAGATTTTTTACTTCGATGTGATTGCCATCGGCATGCTCCTCGTCGATCGCGGTGCTCAGCTGCAGATGCGAACGCGACACATCGACATCGTCCAGAGGTGCGAACACAATCCGCGCTGAGTCGGTGCGATCGATTCGGTGGGTTGGTGGTGATTCACCTGCGCGTTGGCGGCCAATTTCCAGTCGTGTATCCAGCGGTGTAACGAACACCCGTCGATGACGGTGGTAGAACAGCACCGACGCGATGCTCGGCTGCTGGTCAGGATCGTGCGTATCGTTGGACGGAGCGGGATTGGCCATACTCCAATTTTAATCAAAGCCGACTTCGACACATAGCGCGAAACAGCCCTGACTTCGCGACGTCGGACACAAAGGACGCGACCGTAGTGGCCGATGGACTTACAGATTGTCACTCGCTGGAAAAATAGGTGTCGATTGCTTCTGCTGCCGAGAGCGGCTCGAGGTCCTCCGGGCCTGCACCGCGAGCAATCACTGGCTTCGACAGATGCTCTCCGGTATGTGGGGGATCGGCCCTTTGCCAGACTAGATCGACAACGCGGGGGGCGATTTCAACCTGTTGAGTGTGCTCCTGGCGAAAAGCACTCCGCCGCGCCACGGGAGTGTAGGACTCTCGCTGAAAATTTTCCACAATTGCAATATCGATGGCTTGCCGGGCAAGGGAGGACTCGCTGTCAGTAGATTCGGTGGCTGTCGCACGACGAGGTCGGCGTCGATCGCCAAACGTGTTCGCCCAAACGGCAATGTCGTTGCCGTCGACTGTGCGATTGCCAGTAAGATCCCCCGTGGCGAGAGAAGTGCCGCGACGTGAACCAAGTCCGCGCAGGATCGCGAGGAAATCGGCTCCGTCCACATCGCCATCGTTATCGGTGTCGCCGTAGAATAGTCCTTGGTTAGTCTGTACTTCATACGCGCCGATATCGATGCGACCCTGCGCCACGCGAGTAAACGGAACACCGCGTTGATCAAACTCTGGCAGGCCTTCGGTCCCGGGTTGCAGGTTGGGGTCTCCGGCGTCGATCGCGATTTCAAAGGTGGGCACAAAGACCAGCCCGGGATGGTGCTCAATTTGCTGGGGGCCACGCAACCCGGGATTCACTCCCAAGAATGTGTTGTTCGCCAGCAGCGGAGTCTCAGGAGCGACTGTTCCGAGGATGCTGTAGTCAGCAACGAACGGCTGGTCATCGCCTGAAATTGCGGCGAGGTCTCCGGAAAAATCATTCCCTTCGTTTGCGAAGACAATGGTGTGTGTGAGATGCACGTCAGCGATCCGCTTGGTGATGCCGTTGCCACTACCTTCGTCTGCTTGGTTGTGGGCAATCGTCGAATGCCGAATGTGATTCGTTGGAGCGACTGGATTCCGATTGCCAGTGCTTCGGGACTGAACCAAATTCACGGGAGCGCTCGATGTGAAATAGATGCCACCTCCGTCTAGCCGGGCATGGTTTTCGGCCACTGTGCTGTTGGTCAGTTCAACAATGCCCGCTTGGTTCGCGATGTACACCCCGCCGCCATGACCGTCGCCGGTTCGATTGCGAAAGAGTGTCGATGACAGAATTTGAATGTTGCTCGAAGCGGAATCCAGCAATGCATAAAGTCCTCCACCTGAATCTTCGGCTTGATTGTCATTCAGGAAACTATGTTCAAGCTTCAGCGAACCCGCGGCGTAGATCGCCCCACCGTTTCGCCTAGCTTGATTGTTACCGAACTCCGTATCAGTGATCGAAAGGTGGCTCCCCTCAACCAGAGCAATCGCACCGCCGTCTCCGCCGAAAGTTTGATTGTTATTAAACTGACTCGCATCAATCGCCACGTTGGCACCTTCATAAATGACGAGCGCGCCACCAATACTGCTTGACATATTGCCGAAGAATCTTCCTGCAGTGATGCTGAGCGAAGCGACATCAGATCCGCGAGCAACCGCTATGGCCCCGCCTCCCGTATCTCGCAACGAGGCGCTATTTTGTGTAAAGATCGACTCTCTAATCCACGTCACACCGCCGCGCAGGTCGATCGCACCACCAAACTGCGCACGGCCTCCGTTCCCTGCAAATATGGACTCCTCGACCTGCACCGTGGAGTCGACCGCTGCAATTGCTCCACCTCGAGCGTTAAGCCCGGTGCGCCCAAAAGCAGCAGAATTGGAAAGGAATTGCACTTCATCGATTTTTAGAGTCGAAGACTCGCTCCAAATGCCGCCTCCTTGATGGGCTAAGTTATCCCTGATCTGTCCGCCTTGGATGGTTGCCTCGCTGAAGTGCAGGCTTATGCCTCCGCCGGTGGATTCCAAGCCAAACACGCGATTTCCGTGAACGAATGTTTCAAAAAGTAATAGCTCATTTCTTCCCGAGGAATAGATGCCGGCACCCGATTCGGTAGCCCGATTGTCTCGGATGTGGCTCTCCTCGATCCTGGCTGAAAGACCTCTGGTGTAAATGCCCCCACCCTGTCTGGCCGCGTTTTCTGCAATCTCGCTGCGTACGATCGTCGACCTGTCTGTAAAGAAGCCCAAGCCGCCACCGGCATCGACGGCTTCGTTACGGATGATTGTACTGTCGTAGATCTTCGTGGTCGTGCCGCGAATCGCCCACAATCCGCCCCCATCCTCGCCGGCGGTGTTGCCACTAAGTGTGGACTCGCGAATCTGCACTTCGGTGCTGCTAACCACACGTATACCACCCCCATTTCGCCCAGCTGTGTTGTTGTTGATAGTGACTCTGTCTAGCAGAGCCTGCTCTCCTAACACGAGTCCGCCGCCATCGACTGTGGCATAGTTCTCTGTGATCACCACGTCCTCAAGCTTCAAGTTTTCACCCGACTGAATCGCGCCGCCAGATCCTTGCACATCGCCTCCGGTGAGCGTCAAACTCGTCAAGACAACTTCAATTTCTTCGTTGAAGACTTCATCATTGATAGCGAACACCCGGCTCCCATCGCCGTTGTTTTCATCGGGCGTGGGATCGTTGCCAGTTGCGTCGATCGTGAGCAGTTCCGCGCCGTCGCCGGTTAGGGTCAGATCGTCCGTAATTTGCAACTCGCCTTCGGTGAGAACGATCGTGGCCGGACCGTCGTGACCAAAGTCGAATCGGATCTCGTCGGCACCGGGAACGAGGTTCGTGGCGAAAATCGCTTCGCGCAGCGAGGTAACGCCGTCGCTAAAATCGACGAGGTCGGCGTCCGTGTCGACCGTCACCACGGCCAACAGACGTCGCTCTTCCAGCCGCTCGCAGCGAAGGCGACGCTGATTACTAGAAGCCGAATGCTCGAAATATTGCATTGCCATCAGAGGGATTCCTTTGGGTTGGTTCGCTGGGGATCGTTGCTGCTATTCCTAATCCGTAAAGCGGGGAAGTCTCCCCTCACATGCGGTACAATTCTCATGTTCAAACCGCTCCCAGGTGACTCCGAGACAACGAAGCTCCTTTTATCGCGGAATCTGAGGGGTTTAGAGGTCCATTTGCGGTAGTAACAGATTGCCTAGTACTGTGGAGAAGACTGCTCGGTCGCTTGCATGGGCTTATGAATCGTTCGCTGAACCTACCTGCTAAAAATGCTGACACCTCAGAGCGACCCGGCGGTTTCACCCTCGCCGAACTCTTGGTTGTCGTAGCAATCATCGGCATCTTAGTGGCGCTGCTATTGCCGGCAATTCAGGCGGCGCGCGAGGCAGCGCGACGCAATTCGTGCAGCCATGCTCTTCGGCAAGTTGGACTGGCTACCCTGCAGTACGAAGGAGCACAACAATCGCTTCCTGCTGCGGCGATCGACGGCCTTGCCTGGAGTCAACACACACGACTGCTTCCCTACCTGGAGCGTCAGGCACTTTGGGAAAGCATCCGCGCAGACGTGGAGCAAGTCACGAATCGGGGAAGACGTCAAGAACTACCGCAGGTGAATGTGACCCTCGAGGAGTTCCACTGCCCGTCCGATCCCCACAGTAGTTCTTTCGACTTTCCGTCAAGGAACAATTTCCGTGGCAATGCGGGAACTGATATTTGCCAATGGGATCCCGAACAGAGCAAGGAACTCAGCGACGGCGTGTTCGTGGCCGGCGAAACCATTCGTCTTGAGCAGATAACCAAAGGCCTCTCGCAAACAGCGTTTTTCTCGGAAATGGCCTTGGGAGATGGAGATGAGAATCAACTGCATCGGCTAAGCGATTGGCTTTTCATTCCTCAACAGCCAGCCGCAGATCAATTCTTTCTCAGTTGTTCGCAAGCGCAGCAGGGCGGTCGGAGTCGCAGAGCGCCGTTTAGTTTTGCGGGACGAAGTTGGGCATTGGGCGGGTTGACCAACAGTCGGTACAACCATTTGATGCCGCCGAATTCCCACAGTTGTCTTACGAACCGGGTCCGCGGTAACGACCTGAGTCTTGTCGACGAGAGCGTAGCCAAAAACGGTGCCGCTGCCAGTGCGACAAGCTGGCACCCGGGCGGCGTGCATGTCGCCTTTGGCGACGGCCATGTGGAAGTCGTCAGCGAAGAAGTAAGCGTTGCCGTGTGGCGAGAGTTTGGAGCCCGCAGTGCAAAAGCGAACCTGCAAAGGGCGCAGTGATCACTGGAGAGTTAGTGATTCCATCGCCTGCAGTGCCGCTCGAATTTTCGCTTGTTCCTCATCCTTGATGGGCTGACTGAGTAAATTCTGCAATGCTTCTTCGACTTCTTCACGTTGCGAAGCTGGGACGGCGCTAAGTTCTGAAACTCTTTGGAAATGGTGGGCCAGTGCCAAGGCAGAGAATATTCGCTCGTGGAGTTTCTTGCTCGAGCGCAGAGTGTTTTCGAGAAACTCGATGTCCTGATCCAGCAGAGGTACTTTCGTGGTGTCGGTTTGCATCAAGTCGGAGAGCAGCTGACGACGCTCGATGTTTTTCACTTCCAGTTGCAGTTGCAGCTGTTGCACAGCGTTCTCGTTTTCTCGGTTGTCTGCCAGCCGTAGCCCCCAACTCCAAGTGCCGAACATGGTTGCCAACAAGATTGCCGCGAAGGCCGTGAGCGGTTTGGGGTTGCGACGACACCAGCGATAGGCACGTTCCACAAAAGTCACGCGGCGAGACTGTATGGGCTTGCCAGTCGCAATCCGCTGCAATTCGTTGGCCAACTCCGCACACGATTCCAAGCGGTCCGCGGGGCGCTTTTCCAAGCAGCGCTGCACGACGACTTCTAGATCCCTGGGAATGCTGCGTCGATGTTGCCGCAATCGCTTGGGCGCGGAATTACAGATGTTGTTACACAGTTGAATGTCTGTCGCACCTTGAAAAGGCAACTCGCCGGTGAGCAATTCGTAAAGCACAACACCCAAGCTCCACAGGTCGGTGCGTTGGTCCACTTCGTGCTGTGCGCCCGTGGCTTGCTCGGGGCTCATGTAGTCGAGCGTGCCAATTCTCCCCGCCAGCGAGCGTGTTGCATCGCCACCCAAAGCCAAAGCCAGACCAAAGTCGGCCAATATGGGCTCGTCATCGGCGGTGAGCAGTACGTTAGAAGGCTTGATATCTCGATGCACAATTCCCTGTTGGTGCGCGTAGTGAACTGCGCTGACGATTTGTCGGACAAAGTTGGCAATTTCCCGTGGCTCTCTGGTAGCGAATTCAGCGTTTCGTGTCTTGAGGTTTTCGCCCTCGATCAATTGGTACGCAATGTAAGTGACATCGGCCGTCGTTCCTGAATCCCACACTCGAGCAATGTGGGGATGATCCAGCGAACCCGCTGCCTTGGCTTCGCGAAGGAACTGCTCTAACTCACGTCCTGCGAGTTGCTGACCAAAGCGGGGAATTTTCAGAGCCACGGGCCGCTGATGGCGAGTATCCCAAGCACGAAAGACGATGCCGAAACCTCCGTCGCCGATTCGTTCTAAATCGCGGAACGGGCCCAGTGAATCGTGCTGCAGGTGGAGCGCAGTGCTCTCCTCGGCAGAAGATCCGAAAACTCCTTCCACTTCCCGACGGTTGGCCGGAAACCGCCGCAGGTAGTCACTTCGCAAACGTTCAGCATCTGTGGTTTGCCCGCGCCAATGGCTGTCGATTCGCAACAGTTCTTCCAAAAGCACCGAACGCAAAGGTTCTGCGCATCCGTCCAGAGACTCTTCCACTTGAGGCAGTTGGTGACGACGCCACTGCTGCTCGAACGCATCGCAGACAGCATCCAGTTGCTCTCGCTCGGCAGGAGTCAACTCTTGTTCGCTGGAAATACTCATCGCGGTGCCACGGGCAGTTTCACGGAGAAGTCCCTTCGCACGGATAGGCATCGGCTAGCAGCTCACGGATGCGTCGACGCTTGCGTTCCACCGTTGCCAGGGAGACCTGCAAGTGCTCGGCGATTTCTTCGTTGGTCAACCCCTCGAATCGCAGCACAAGAATGGTGCGCAGCTCTGCGTCGGGGAGCCGCTCGAGCAGTTGTTGGCATTGTTCCTCTAGCATTTCTCGAGAAGAAGGAGTCTCCGTGTGGGCCTGGAAGCGGTCGAAGTCGCCATTTCTGTTCGGGGAAGTATCGGGTTGAAAAATTGAGTGGCCGCGTGTTCTGCCGGCACCTCGTTTTTGCGCCGAGTGACGGCGAATCTCGTCGACCACCTGATCGCGAGTCATCCGAGAAAGGACAAAAAGCAACTCCGCCTGGTCGCGCAGCTCAGCAAACTCCCCTCGCTGGCTACGCTGGTGGAAAGCCTGCAGCACGCCATTAGCGACCGCATACTCGTCGGTCACGCGTCGTGGAAATTCCCCAAACCGTCGCCGGGCAATCACTGCCAGCTTCTCGTAGTAGTAATCGCACAGCAGTGTCAAAGCCGTATCGGCATCAGCCTGCAACAGGGCAAAGTATTCGGCGATGGACTTGTCTTCTGTCATCTTTTCAGAGGACTCTGCTATTCTTCAGGCGGGAATGTTTGATTGCTCGGTGGCTTCCAAGAGGATGGATTCCAAGAATTCGTGTCCATTTATTATAACTGACCCTTGAAGAGATACTCAACATTTGCGAAACGCGCTACCCTTGCGTTTTGGGAGCCCAGAGGCAAAGCTGGGAGATCGTAACTACAGCACTTGTTTAATAGCTTAGTAAATTAGCGGAGGATGAATTTATGCGACACTTGGCTCTCGTGTTACTTCTAGGTTTGGGGCTCATGCACCACCATTCTGTCGTGGCGAAAGAGAAACCCGTAGTATTGAAAGTCGGTGACAAGGCGCCGAACTTTGTCGGCATCGACGACCAAAACGAGAAGTGGAACTCGAAGGAGAAAGCCGGAAGGAAGATTTACGTCGTCTACTTTTATCCGGCCGACATGACACCCGGCTGCACGAAGCAGGCATGCAACTATCGGGACGCAGTGGCCGAGTACCAGCGCGACGATGTCGAGGTCATCGGCGTCAGCGGCGACGGGGTCGAGAACCATCGGCTCTTCAAGCAAGAACACAATTTGAACTTTACGCTGCTTTCTGATCCGAAGGGAGAAATCGCCGAGGCGTTTGGCGTCGAAACTGGCAAGGGGGGTTCCTATCGGACGACGGTCGGCGGCAAGGAAATTACACTCGACCGAAACTTGACTGCCAATCGTTGGACATTCGTCATCGATAAAGACTGGCGTATTGCGCACAAAGACACCAAGGTCAACGCACAGAAGGATACCGCGACGGTGGTGAAGGTGGTCGAGAAACTCGTGGAGAACTAATTCGGACCACTACTTCACCGGTTTAAGAACCCGCATCACGCGCGCCAATGCGCGGTCGATCATTCGTTGCGGCATGACCGAGTTGACCAGCTTCATGCCGTGGGCGTCGATGCCAACGTGGTAGCGAGCGCGAGGCCGCTTTACCGTGAGCGCGCGCAGCACGACGCCCGCTACTTTCTCTGGCGAGGTATGCGACTTGGCTCCGCGTTCGTTGAACTTGGCAGCGCGGGAATACATCTCGTTGTAGCCGTCTCTCAGCTCCACGGGGATTTCGTCTCGTCGCTGGTCGATCGCGATGCGGGCCTTGTCGAAGATGGAGGTGCGCACCTGCCCCGGTCGGATCAGGCTGACGGGAATCTGCCAAGGTCGCAGCTCGACCCGCAACGTATCCGAAAGAGCTTCCAAGGCAAACTTACTCGCGGAGTAGGCACCCACCATCGGCAGTGCCATCGTGCCGTTCATCGACGAGATGTTGACAATCCGCCCTTTTCCTTGACGGAGCAATGGCAAGCAGTCTTGGATGATCCGTAGCGGTGCGATCGTATTCACCTCGAACAGATTGCGCACTTCTTCGAGTGTCGAGAGTTCCACCGCCGCAGGCAGGCCAACACCAGCGTTGTTCACGACGGCGTAGAGCCCCTGCGACGCGCTTTCGACAATCGGCCGAATGATTTGCTTGACGTTTTTATCACAGGTCACATCCAGCAACACCGGTTCCAGATTTGGCAGAACCGCATCGGCCAACTCCTCGGCATGCTCCATGCAGCGTACACCGGCAATCACACGAAAGCCTCGTCGAGCCAACAGCCGCGCCGTCGCTTTGCCGATGCCCGAGGAACAACCGGTGATCAAGACCGTGCGGAGTGGTGTCGTCATCAAATTCCACTTGCGCGGGATAAAGGCCGTGAAGAGTAGCTAAGGGCTAGAGCGAAAATCTTGTTGCAAGAAACTCAGGTGCTGGCATCGCTTGCAGCATAGCAGACCTTAGCAGATTCGGCACCTCATGGGTCTGAGTCTGGGCCAAATCGCAAGGAAAATCGTCATCGAGTTCCCAAACGCTTAGCCATGCTAGCTGCATCCTCGTTACTTCCCGCTTGCGGGCGCTGGCCATCTTTTCTATACACTTCGCCACTTCTCTTCGACTGGTGAGCCAGGGGGCGCTTGACGCTACTCTCGACTATTTTTTGCGGGACTTTTCACAATGCTTTCGTTCTTGCTAAGACCTGTGCGCCAGCTGGCGCAAGCGCTGACTGCCAACGAATCGCCACGCCAGATTGCCTGGGGATTTGTCCTGGGTATGATGATCGGGTTGTTGCCTAAAGGCAACTTGCTGGTTGTCGCGCTTACCATTCTGCTCTGTGCTCTGCGTGTCAACAAACCGGCCGGGTTGCTCGCTGCGGGGATTTTTTCTCTTTGTGGACCATTGCTCGATGGCCTGGCGCACCACATCGGGGCAATTGCCTTGCTCTGGGAGCCGGCGCGCCCGCTGCATGTTTGGCTCTATGAATTACCGTTGGGGCCGTGGTTGGGTGCGAACAACACGGTCGTCGTCGGCCAACTGCTTCTGGGTTTGTACTTCGCCTTTCCGGCTTACTATTTTTCGCATAAGTTTGCCAGTCGTGTGCAGGTGCCCGTGAGCAAATGGCTCATGCGGTTTCGCATGATTCGCTGGCTTCGCGGTGCCGAGTTTGGCGCGAGTTGGGGGGACGCATGAAGATTCTTCCCTGGAAAATTATTCGCTGGAGCTATGTCGCACCGCGATTGCTGATTTTGTTCGTGTTATACCTTGTTGGCCACTTCGCCACCGACCCGTTGGTCAAGTGGATCGCTATCACCAGCGGCGAGTCGTCGCTTGGCGCGAAGGTGGAACTCGCGGAGCTATGCACTTCGTTTTGGAGAGGTACGGCGGAGGTGCGCGGCTTGGCCCTAGCCAACCCGCAGTCTCCGATGCGCAACCTGCTCGAGGTGGCAGACTCACAACTGCAAATTGACACAAATGCACTCTTGCATGGGCGTGTGGTGATCAGCGACGGCATCGTCAGCGGGGTGCAATTCGACACCGACCGCGAGAGTTCCGGTGCGCTCGAAAATACCGAAGCAGAAGATACGGAACCCTCGGTCCTCGATCCCTTGTTGGCATCGGCTAGCGAGCTGGGCGACCAATGGCTCGACGACATGGGCGATCGGCTTGATACCGACGTGACCGAGCAGCTGCAATCGCCACGCCTGGCAAAAGCACTGCAAGACCGCTGGCCGCAGCAATACGAACAACTCAAATCCCAGGTGGAAAGCATTCGTACTCGCGGCAAAGCGCTGCAAACCAGCATTGAAGAAGTGAAAGCCAATCCATTACGCGGCCTGGAACGCCTCGGTCCATTAACCCAGGAAGTGTCCACGCTGCAACGCGAAGTGAAATCGGTCCAACAGCAAATAGGCAACCTACCCAAGCAAGCCGAGGCAGATCGCCAAGCCATATTGGCTGCGCGTGAGCAGGACGAAGCGCTCCTGCGCGAGAAACTACAACTGGGCACTCTCGACGGCGAGGGGCTCACGCAAACCTTGCTCGGCAAACCGGTCACCGACGGATTGGCGACGGCACTCGGCTGGATCAGTTGGGCCCGCGAACAAATGCCCGCCGGCGCACCTGAACCAGAAACGCGCGGTCGAGGGACAACGGTGCTGTTCACCCCGCCCCGGCCTGACTACTTGGTGAAGCGATTGCAACTGGAGGGCTCCGCACAAATGGGTGGTCAGCCACTGCAATTGGTCGGCACAATCACCGGCGCCAGCAGCGCGCCGCATTTGTTCGACGAACCAACGGTGCTGAGACTGCATGGCAGTGAGGCGATTGACATGAATGTCGATGTACAGCTGGACCGTCGCGGTGAAATCGCCTGTGATCGCTTGCAAATTTCTTGCCCCAAATTAGCCATGGCCGGCCGCACGTTGGGCAATGCCGACAAATTGGCGATTGACATGGGTGCTGGTGTGGCCGACTTCCGTGTGAAGCTCGAACTGGTCGGCGATGATCTCGATGGCGAGATTGTTTTCTTGCAAGATGCTTTGCAAGTTACGCCGCGTATGGCCAAAGCGCCTAATGCACAAATTGCCGAAGCACTCAAAGCGGCGATGGCCAGTGTCAACCAACTACAAGCCAACGTCACGCTGGCCGGCACACTACAGAAACCGCAGGTGAAAATCGACTCCGACATTGGCGACCAGGTTGCAGCGGGATTGAATTCCACGTTGAAACGCATGGTGCAAGGCCGCACCGAAGCTCTCATGGCCAAAAGCCGCGCCCAAGTCGACGAACAACTCGGCAAACTCACGCAAATGCGCGAGCAAGCCCAGCAGGAATTGCTCGGTCAACTCGGCGAAGGGCAGGAACTGCTCGGGCAACTAGCCAAACTCACCGGTGGCGGACCCGGCGGCATCCCCGCGGGCATCCCTCAAATTGGTAAGTCGCTGCGGTTGGGTGACATTCTCAAGAAGTAAAGCGACTGTTGCGCGGCAATTCGGTAGTGTATCCTCGGTTTCATGGATCAACCATCGAATCTCAATCAACGCGCCGCCGCTCTGTGCTCAACTATCCCAGAGCATCTCGACGAACTATGCGTCGCCCAGCACTCGGCCGGATGCGGCGCGACGCTTTTCGATTTTGGCATTGATGTACCCGGCAGCCGCGAGGCGGGGCTGCTCTTGGCTCGCATCTGTCTGGCGGACCTCGCCGATGTAGATTGGTTGGACGAGGGACTGAACGTAGCAGAGCGGTCGCAGGTTGGCGTGCAGTGCGCGTCGCCTGTCGCGGCCTGCATGGCGTCGCAATACGCCGGCTGGGAAGTGAAAGGCGAAAAATTCTTCGCGATGGGTTCCGGGCCGATGCGCGCTGCGGCGGGGCGGGAGCCCTTGTTTGACGACATTGGTTTTCGTGAACAGGCCAACGAATGTGTCGGGGTGCTGGAATCGTCTAAGCTCCCGACTGACGAAGTCTGCCGCGACATTGCTGAAAAGTGTGGTATCGAGCCCAAAAACTTGACCCTGCTGGTCGCCCCCACCAGCAGCGAAGCGGGAACCCTGCAAGTTGTGGCCCGGAGTGTCGAAACCGCGCTGCACAAGTTGCATGAGTTAGGGTTTGATTTATCGAGAGTGGTGAAGGGAGGTGGAGTGGCACCGATGCCCCCGATTGCCAAAGCCGATCTCGCCGCGATTGGAGTGACGAATGATGCGATTCTTTATGGCGGGCATGCGCTGCTCGAGGTAACGGGCGACGACGGATCGCTCGATGCGATCGGGCCTCAAGTGCCAAGCTCTGCCTCGAAAGACTACGGATTGCCCTTTGCTGAGGTGATGGCAAAGTACAACAACGATTTTTACCAGATCGATCCGTTGTTGTTCAGTACGGCCGTGGTGACATTCAAGAACGTCGAAACGGGCAATCAATTTGAGTTTGGTCAATTGAATTCGGCATTGATCGAGCAGTCTTTCGGCAGCGTCACACTATGAACATCGCCGTCTTGGGTTCCGCAACAAGTTGGTATGTCGGCGATCTGCGCCGCGCGGCTGGTGACGCGCATCGCATTTTTCCAGTAACGTATCGGCATCTCGCTGCGCTGGTGAACGAGAGGGGCATTGGCTTGCAGTCCGGTGAGGAAGACCTGCGACGTTTTGACGCTTTACTGGTCCGCTCGATGCCGCCGGGGAGCCTGGAGCAAGTGATCTTCCGTATGAACGCGCTCGCGAATTTGGCGGAAGCGGGGGTGCGGGTGGTAAATTCTCCACGGGCAATTGAAATTGCGGTTGATAAGTATTTGACGACCGCAAAAATGCAAGCTGACGGATTGCTTGTCCCCCGCACCGCAGTCTGCCAAACCTGGGAGCAAGCACTAGCGAGCTTCACCGATCTCGATGAAGACGTCGTCGTGAAACCGTTGTTCGGCGGCGAAGGCCGCGGCATAACGCGCATTAGCGACGAAGCCATCGCCCAGCGCGTCTTCAAAACTCTCGAACAAATCGGTGCTGTTATCTATATGCAAGAGTTCATCCCGCACGAGGGGTGCGATCTGCGTGTACTGTCGGTCGGTGAAAGAATGCTTGGTATGCGCCGCCGCACGGCGAGCGACTGGCGCACCAACATCAGCCTCGGCGCGACGGCTGAGCCGCTGCAAATCACCGACGAACTCGCCGAGCTAACTTGCCAGGCAACGGATGCCATCGGCACAACGATCGCGGGAGTAGATTTTCTACCCGGTAAAGACGGCCGGCTCTACGCCATCGAGGTGAATGCCGTGCCCGGTTGGCGTGCGCTAGCACGCGTGACTGAGACCGACGTTGCTCAACTAGTCCTCGACGATTTGGTCTCGAAATAAACTGTCTGCCCGTGTTGACGATTGCTCTGGTGCTCTACAGCGTCACACTTCGATTCGTTGATTTTTTCTTACCCTTGAACTATAAGGAAAAGTAGGGTTCTCCGATCCCAGACTCATCTCTCTTCGATTCGCAATGGGGCCAGTTTCATGTTGTGTGGTAGCAATCGGGTCGTCGTGGTCGGCTCCCTACTCGTAGCGTTGGCAGCTTGGAGCGAACAGGCCGGCGCGGCGGAAGCGCGCATTTGGACCGACAAGAGCGGCAAGTTCGAAATCCGCGCAAAGTTCATTGACATCATCGACGGCAAGGTCCGCTTGGAGCGGCCCAATGGCGATATCTCTCGGGTGCCCTTGGGGAAACTCTCCGACAAAGACCAAGAGTTCGTCGAGCAACAAGCAAACAAGCCGGAAACCCTGGCCGAAGAACAACCCGCCCAACCGCAGCAACCCCAGCCGCAGCAACCACGAGGCCTTGCGGTCGGAGATCGCATCGAAGCAAAAAGCTTTGGCGAGTGGAAGCCGGGCGTCGTGGCTGAGATCGACTACAAGTGGAACCACGTCGACGTCAAGTTCGACGATGGGTCGATCCATGGCCACAGCAAGTCTGTCGACGACCTACGTTTACCCGGGACGCTGCAACATCCTGTGCTGATCAAACCGGTGAACCCCGTGCTCGAAGTGCTGAGCGGTCTCAAGGTGGTGCAGCCCGATCTAAGCGACGTGCAGCTTCTGTTGTCAGGTGAATCGAGCGCAACGACGGTAGCTCCCGACCCACGCGCGGCATCGGCGGAAACCTGGAAGCCGCGCGCGGTCCGGCTGCAGGGAAGGACCGATTTTCACGAACGGCCGCTCGACTTTGCGATCACCGGCGGGCCCGAGCCGCTGGCGATGGTGTTGCACGCGCCGCCCGGTTTCGACGAAGACGACCTCCCGCGCGTCGAGCTCGTCGATATGAAGGCGCGAAAAGTCCTCGCGTCGGGCCCCGGTTTGCCCCATACCGAACAAGTGGTTCTTTCACCAACAGGAAAACGGGCGGCGACCATTGCCAGCGGGAGAACGTCCAGCGAATCGAACGGCCAAATCGATTTTTGGGAGATCGAAGGCAAGGCGGTCAACCATACGCTAGGGTTTTCGCCCTATGTCATGAATACCTGGCCGGATGTGGATCCCAAGTGGGTCGCATGGCTCGATGACCAGCACCTCTTCACGACCAATCGGAAGGGACGCACGATTCTCTGGCAAGTCGAACGAGCCAAAGCGGTCTACGAATTGATGACCGAGAGCGGAGCAGTGCCCACCTTGAGCCCCGGTCGGAAGCAACTCGCGGTACCGACAGCCGATGGGGTGCAAATCTATGAAGCGCGAAGTGGCGACTCGCTGGCGACCGTCGGCACGGGCAATCTGCGCAATGCAACACTGGCATTTTCGCCCTCGGGCAGACAACTGGCTGCCGTTTCCAGCGGCTTTGTCGATGTGATTGACGTGACCACTGGCGAGATGACCCGCTCGTTCCCTTGCAAAGATGTTCACGGTAATAAGGGTGTCTGGTGGTTAGACGAGGACTATCTCTTTGCAGCCAACGGCTTACTAATCAATGTCCCGCGTCGTATCACGGCGTGGAAGTTCGAGGCTGGCAACAGCCTGTTCAAAGCCTACGCGGGGACGCAGTGGTTACTTGCAGACAATCGTAACAATAATACTCAAGCCCTGATGCCCTTCGACCTTCCGCCACCCGAGGCGATCGCAGCCATCGACGAACTGGTAGAAAGCGAAATGTTGGCGGTACGGCCTGGGGCCACGGTTTCGGTGAACGTGAAAATCAACAATGGGCTACTTGCAGATGCCGTGGAGAAAGCACTCGTCGAGGCACTGGAACAAGCGGGCATGAAGGTGGCCACCGAGGCGGAGCTGACCTTGGAAGCGACAATGGAGTCTGGGGAAACCGAGGAGATGGTTTATCAGCGGTTCGGCGACTTCCGCAGCAAGGGGGAAACCATGAACGTGACCAACCGCGTCTACAAACTGCAGATGCTGCTGAGCGGCACTCCCATTTGGAACCGCGAGTCGGTACATTCTCCACCCCATCATCTCCGCTTGGAAAAAGGGGAAACGATTCGCGCGGCGGTGGATCGCGTCATGCAGCCCAAGGCTGGAAACTTCCGCGGCCGGCTGCCGGCGTACGTCGTCCGGCCAAAATTCCAAGAGCCGTTGGGCACGACGAAAATCTCTCCCGGGGGATGAGCTTGGCTTCACAACGCTTCCCCTCCACCAGAGGTTCGCGTCGCACCGGTTTTTCCGGCAAGAATGAGTAACGCTCGGCGAATACCTGGTACTTCACGGGCATTTCACGGCCCGAAAAGTGGGCAAAACTCCTCGAAAAAAGACGCTGCCGCACGGCTTTTGTCGTGCGAAAAAGTGCAATTAACGAGGTACACTTAAATTCCGCCGGCGCTAAAAATGCGCCTGCATCACATCCAACGGGAGGAACCCCATGCTCGATACGCTGTTTCTATTTGCCGCGGTGGTTGGTGGGACGGTTATGGTTTGTCAGTTTCTGATGACCATGCTCGGCTTGGGGGACGACGGTGCCGATTTCGGCGATGCCGATGTCGGTGTTGACGCCGGTGATTTCGGTGGCGATGCCGACGTGGATATGGACGCCGCAGTAGATGTCGACGGCGATCACCACACGCCCATCCATCATGCGGCAGATGCCGATGTCGACCATCCTGGTAGCTCGTGGTTGTTTCAAGTGCTGTCGTTCCGCACGATTGTCGCAGCGGTCACATTCTTTGGCTTGGGCGGCGCGTGGTCGTCGTCCAGCGGACACGGTGCGGTGCCGTCGCTCATTGTCGCGCTCGCCGTGGGAGCCGCAGCGATGTACGCCATGTACTGGTTAATGCGCACCATCTACGGCTTCCAAAGCTCTGGCAACATCGACATCCGCAACGCCGTAGGCCAACCAGCGAAAATTTACGTGCCTGTTCCCCCAGCCAACGATGGCAAGGGCAAGGTGCTAGTCACCTTGCAGGGACGCACGATGGAGTACGAAGCCGTCACGGACGAAAATGAGAAAATCAAGACCGGCGAAAATGTCGTCATCGAAAGTGTGCTGAGCAGCGACGTTGTCAAAGTCACACGCAGGTAAACAATCATTAGGGGGAATAAACCATGTCTACAACCAACTTGCTATTTGCCGATTTTTACGGAATCCCGACGACTGTCATTGCGGGGATCATCGGCCTGCTGACGATCATGCTCTTTTTCGGCACAATTATTCTGCTGAAATCGAACTATAAGCGGTGCAGCAGCAACCAAATCCTGGTGATTTTTGGTAAGACTAGCAAAGGAGCGGCAGCGAAAACCGTCCATGGTGGGGCCGCGTTCGTAGTTCCACTGCTGCAAGACTACCGCTACCTGAGTCTCGACCCGATTCAGATCGAAATACCGCTGCGCGGCGCACTCTCCATCGAGAATATCCGCGTCAATGTGCCCTCGGTGTTTACCGTCGCCATTGGCACCACGCCCGATGTAATGAACAACGCGGCGATTCGTTTGCTCGAACTCTCCACTGCGGAAATTCGCAAACAGGCTGAGGAAATCATCTTCGGCCAACTGCGGCAGGTTGTCGCTTCGATGGGCATCGAGGACATCAACCGCGACCGCGATGCGTTCCTGCAGCACATTCAAAACTCGGTCGAGCCGGAGTTGAAAAAAATCGGCTTGGTGCTGATCAACGTCAACATCACCGACATCACCGACGAAAGCGGCTACATCGACGCGATCGGCCAGAAAGCCGCTTCGCAGGCGATTCAGCAAGCCCGCGGCGACGTGGCCGACGAAGAGAAGTCGGGTGAGATTCGTGTTGCCGACGCCGAGCGCGAAAAGGCCGTCGAAGTAGCCAACGCGACGAAGCTACGCGAAATCGGCACCCGTGAAGCCGAGCGCGAACAAGCCGTCCGTGTCGCCGAGCTACAAAAGGAACAAACCGTCGGCGAGCAAGCCGCAGCCTTCGAGCGCGAGATGCAGGTGAAGAATGCCGAGCAGCAGATGCGTGTTTCGGTGGCTCAAGCGAACGCCAAGGCCGTCGACGGCGAAAACATCTCCGAAGCGGACATCGCCAAGTCGCAGGCGACACTGCTCGTCGAACGGGCCGAAGCATACGAGAAGGGCGAATCGCGCAAGCGTGAAGCCGAGGCGACCGTGCTGGAAGTCGAGAACCGCGCAATGGCCAAGGCCGCGCTGGCCGAAGCAGAAAAGATCGAAGCCGAAGAGCGTGCCAAGCTCGAAGCTCCGGCCAAGGCCCAGAAGGCGCGCATCGTCGTCGCCGCCGAGGCCGAAGCGGAAAAGCGCCGCCTGGAAGCCGAAGGCCAAGCCTCGGCCATCTATGCCAAGCTCGAAGCCGAAGCCCGTGGCCAATACGAAATTCTGGCGAAGAAGGGCGAGGGCCTCAAGCAAATCGTCGCGGCTTGCGGCGGAGCCAGCGAAGCGTTCCAACTGATGATGCTCGAGCACATGGACAACTTGGCCGACGCCTCGGCCAAAGCGATCTCGAACATCAAGTTCGATAAAGTCGTGGTCTGGGAAAACGGTGGCAGCAACGGCCGCTCGAACACGGCCGATTTCCTCAACAAGATGGCGGGAACCTTGCCACCGATGATGCAGGTGATGCGCGACATCGGCGGGGTGGAGATCCCCGAGAGCTTCGCGAAACTCGCGGGCAACGAAGAGGAACCTGCCACGAACGAAAATGGTAGCCCAGGGAATGTGCAGCCAACACCCGCGAATCCGCCAGCGTCGGACTTAGCGTAAGCCGCGCACCTACACCGAGCCGCGCCCGTGAGGAAGCGTTTCCCGACTTCAACCGAGGAGCAAGCCAATGGCTAACACCTGCGAAGCGCCGAGAGAAGTGAAGCGAGCTTATGCAACAAAACTCGCACCCCAACTCGTCCAACGGCACGGCAAAAAGAAGCGCTACACGCCACAAGAAATTCTCGATGCCGCGATCGATGCGGGTCTCAATGTAGATTTCGTTTGTTGGGGGTATGTTCTCTTCCTGGATGAAGCCACATTTGATCAGA
Organism: Bythopirellula sp.; assembly: GCA_965230685.1. Lineage (GTDB taxonomy): Bacteria > Planctomycetota > Planctomycetia > Pirellulales > Lacipirellulaceae > Bythopirellula. Next base: position 2,549,787 of record CBDDLO010000002.1, on the reverse strand, counting down.
TGCACGAACACACGGGCGAAGCATGCGACTATGCAGAAATGCACACCGAGATGGGGCAGCACCTTGCTGAGGCATTCCAAGGCACGGATTCCTGGGCCGGAAGCTTTGATTGGTCTGTCTTCGACCCCACTGCATGGGATTGGCCAGAGCTGAGCGAATGGTTCGATATTGATATCTTCGACATATCATGAGGAAGCGGATTCCGACTCCCTAACGGTCGCGGCTCGGATTCGTACAATGGGAGCATGACTTATGTTAGCTCTCAGCCGTCAGCCGTCAGCGATCAGCCTGCGGTCAACGTTGCCGATCGCCTCACAGCGATCGCCCGGCAACAGCCCGACGCGATTGCCGTTGCTATGCCAGGTCGCGGCGACGTTGCAGGTCGAAACAGTTACCGCACTTGCACCTTTACTGAACTCGAGCGCGACGCGACGGCTCTCGCGCGCGGTTTCGTGGAAATGGGCGTCGAGCCGGGCACGCGGCTCGTCCTATTGGTGCGTCCCGGCGTGGAGTTTGTGAAACTCGTCTTCGCACTGCTGCGGAGTGGGGCGACCACGGTGCTCATCGACCCTGGCATGGGGCGCAAACACCTGGTGAATTGCCTCGCGGCTGTCGAGCCGGAGGGATTCGTTGCGATCAGTTCGGCCCAAGCTGTGCGAACTCTATTGCGACGGCGCTTTCCTCAAGCCAAGCTCAATGTCACCGTCGGTCGGCGCTGGTTTTGGGGCGGAAAAAGCTACGACCAACTGTTGCAATTGGGCCGCCAGTCGACCGTGCAACCTCCCACGAGGCATGCCAACGACCCCGCGGCGATCATCTATACCAGCGGCAGCACCGGCCCGCCCAAGGGAGTGCTCTACACCCATGAGATGTTCGAGACACAGGTGGCCGAGATCGCCGGGCAGTACGACATTCGCCCCGGCGGATTTGACTTGGCGTGTTTCCCGCTCTTCGGATTGTTCAACTCGGCGATGGGTGTCACCACGGTTTTTCCCGATATGGATTTCTCGCACCCGGCGTCGGCGGCCCCAAGAAAACTGCTCGCCGCGGCCAGCGATTGGCAAGTCACGCAAGCGTTTGCTTCGCCGGCGGTGTGGGACAAGCTAAGTCAGCACTGCGAACGAACGGGCGAGCAGATTCCGACGCTGCGCAAAGTATTTTCCTGCGGCGCGCCGATTCCAGCGAAGGTGCTGCGGCGGACGCTGGCCTGTGTCCACGCCCATGCCGAGATGCACACGCCGTACGGGGCGACCGAGAGTTTGCCCATCGCGACCATCGAAGCCGCCGAAGTGTTAGAAGAAACCGCTAAGCGAACCGACGAAGGGGCAGGGGTGTGCGTTGGGCGCAAGTTCGGCACGGTTGATTGGCGCGTGATACGCATCACCGACGACCCAATTGCAACCATCGACAATTGCGAGGAGATGCCAACCGGAGAAATCGGCGAGCTCATCGTCCGCGGCCCCCAAGTGTCACCAAAGTACCTAACAACCGAGCCGCGCCCGTCAGGAAGCGCGCACAACGCCTTGGCCAAAATCCAAGATGGCGACACGGTGTGGCACCGCATGGGCGATGTCGGCTACTTCGACGACCAACAGCGTTTCTGGTACTGCGGCCGAAAGGCGCATCGCGTTGAAACCGCGGAGGGGACGCTGTTTACAATCCCGGTGGAAGGTGTAGTGAACTCATATTCTCTCGTTCTTCGATCAGCGCTAATAGGTGTTGGAGAGCGAGGAAACCAAATACCAGTAGTGCTTGTGGAATTCGATTTGCTATCGAATGGTGATGAGTGCCTTGAATTTCTATCAACTGGTCTCGATGACACACGACTTGCTCCCGTACGAGCATTGTATGCAAGTGCAGACTTTCCAGTTGATGTGCGTCACAACGCTAAGATTAAGCGTGAATGTATGATTAGAGAAGCTGCATCTTACGTTGCTACCATGCCACCAGAGTAGACCTCACCCTTTCCTCGTTCCTCACGTAGCAGGACCGAGAGTCAAATAACCAACCACTAACCACCATCTGATGCAAGCACTTGTCACCGGCGGCGGCGGTTTTTTGGGCCGCTATATTTGCGAGCAGCTGGTCGCGCGCGGCGACACGGTGCGTAGTTTCGGACGTGGGGCGTATCCGGATCTCGAAGCGCTCGGCGTCGAAGTTGTCCGCGGCGACATCAGCGACGCGCGTGCCGTTAGCGCCGCCTGCCAAGGCGCCGAAGTAGTGTTCCATGTCGCTGCCCTTGCGGGTGTCTCCGTCCAACCCGATCCGTACTTCGAAGCCAATGTCATCGGCACCACAAACGTCATCACAGCCTGTCGCGAGTGCAACGTGCCTCGGCTCATTTACACCAGCAGCCCGAGTGTCGTGTTTTCAGGTGTCGATCAAGAAAACATCAATGAGTCTGTTCCGCTCGCTACCGATTGGCTTGGACAACATCGCAGCTTCTATTCGTACTGCAAAGCACTCGCCGAAGAACTCGTGTTCATGGCTAACGACGAAATGTTGCGCACGTGCGCCCTCCGCCCCCACCTCATCTGGGGCCCGCGTGATCAGCATCTCATCCCGCGACTTATCAGTCGCGCCAAGTCGGGACGGCTCCGACGCGTGGGCGATGGCACGAACTTGGTCGACATGATTTACGTCGAAAACGCCGCGGAAGCGCACCTGCAAGCCGCCGACGCACTCGCCGCCCAGAACTCCCCCGTCGCAGGCAAGGCGTATTTTCTCAGCCAAGGCGAACCGGTGAACTGTTGGCAGTGGATCGACGAGATTCTCGCGCTCGCTGGTTTGCCGCCGGTGGAAAAGTCGATTTCCTTCGAAGCCGCGTGGCGTTTGGGGGCGGTGTTGGAGCGTGTGTATCGGCTACTGCGGCTAAGCGGCGAGCCGCCGATGACGCGGTTTCTCGCGGCGCAGCTAGCCACGTCGCATTGGTTCGACATCTCGGCAGCACGGCGTGATTTCGGCTACCAGCCGCAAGTCTGCACGGCGGAGGGGATGCGGCGGCTGGGAGAGTGGCTGCATACGCGCGAACGGTAATAACGGTTGGTGAACCTTTGTGGTGTCGCTTGTTGCGCTGCCTACGGCGAGATAAAATGGGCGTCCGCTAACCACTCCCGCCGCGAGCGACGGGGCTAAATTTTTTCTTGAGTGAAACACTCTCGTGCAAGACGTTGTCATCACTGGTGTTGGAATCGCCTGCCCCTTAGGGATTGGCCGCGATGCCGTGTGGGCGGCCATTGAAAACCGACAGAGTGGGATACGCACGATTGATCGGCTGGTCGAGGCTAATTTTCCCGTTTCGATTGGCGGCGAGGTGACCAATTTCGAGCCGAAGCAATACGTCAAACCGCGTAAGAGCTTGAAGGTGATGTGCCGAGAAACTCAACTCGGATTCACCGCCGCCGAGTTGGCTTGGGCCGATGCCGAGCTAGACGATGCGGCGGTCGATCCCGAGCGGCTTGGCGTGGTGGTTGGGGCCAACATCTTTCGCTCGGAACTCGACGATCTCATCGAGTTGTACCAGGCCAGCAGCCACGAGGGCGAATTCGACATGGCCAAGTGGGGCGAAGCGATGCGGGAAATGTATCCGCTCTGGATGCTCAAGTATCTACCGAACATGACTTGCTGCCACATCGGCATCGCCCACGACGCACGCGGGCCAATCAACTCGATCATCCAAGGCAACGTGTCGAGCTTAATGGCCATCATCGAAGCGGCCGACGTCATCACGCGCGGCCACGCTGATGTGATGATCGCTGGAGGCACGGGTTCGTCGTTGTCGTGGGTGGATTTATCGTGGCACGGCGGCGCGGATATGTCCCGTCGCACTGACGATCCCGGCGCGGCCTGTCGACCGTTTGAAGCAAACCGCGACGGCACGGCTAACAGCGAAGGGTCGGCGATGTTTGTGCTGGAAAGCCGCGCGCACGCTGTGGGGCGGGGGGCTAAGCCGCAAGCGGCCGTGTTGGGATATGGTCGAAGTTGCGAGCCGTGCGCCGCGACGCAACAGCCCACCGGTCAAGCAATACGGCAAGCCATCGAGTCGGCGCTCCAAACAAGCCAACTCACCCCCGAGCAGATCGGCCACGTGAACGCACACGGCCTAGCGACAATCCACGACGACCGCATCGAGGCCCAGGCCATCGCGCAGACGTTGGGCGATGTGCCCGTGACGGCGCCGAAGAGCTACTTCGGCAACCTCGGTGCTGCGGGCGGCGCAGCGGAGTTGGCGGTGAGCGTGCTGGGAATGCAAAAGGGCGTGGTTCCGGCGACGTTGAATTACGACCAGCCCGACCCGGAATGTGCGGTGAATGTGATCACAAACTCGCAGCCTCAGCGAGCCCCAACAGCCTTGGCCTTGAACCACAAGGCAACAGGTCAAGCAGTGTCGCTACTGGTAGCAGGCGAGAGTTAGCGACGACTCGACTCTCACGCTAACCCCGCCGCATTGCTCGATCAATATCCCGCTGCATGTCTTTTTTCTTTAGCGAGTCGCGCTTGTCGAATTGCTTCTTGCCGCGGCCGATGCCCATCAGCACTTTCGCCCTGCCGCGGTGGAAGTACATTTTCAGCGGGATGAGTGTGAGATTCTTTTCCATCGCCTGCGCGGCGAACTTCTTGATCTCGCGGCGATGCATCAAGAGCTTTCGCGGGCGCTTTGCCTCATGGTTCAGCTGGTGCGCGAAGCTGTATTCCTGGATGTCGCAGCCCAGCAGCCAGACCTCGTCGCCTTTGACGCGGCCATAGGCTTCTTCCATCGACATGTGGCCATTGCGGAGGCTTTTCACCTCGCTGCCGGTGAGCACGATGCCGCACTCGAGCGTGTCCAACACTTCGTAATCGTGCCGTGCGCGACGATTGTGGGCAATGACTTTTTGGTTTTTGTCCGCGTTCTTGGGGTCGGTTTTGGATTTTTTGCCTTGTTTTGCCATCCCTGCAGAATAGCTGGGCGTGGTGGCAAAGGGAACCGGCCACGCCGAGCCATCGACGCTAGCCGCGGGTTTTGCATGGATTCTACGCGCAGTCAATCGCGGCTTGCGCCCGAAGGCTTATTCAGGCACGGGCGTGCCTGTGCCCGGCTGGATATCTCCTAGGAAACCGAGAACCGGCGACTTGGTAGGTGGTTCCATCTCTGGTGCTGTCGGCGTTTCGCTGAAGTGTTCTCGCAGATCGATGTGGGTCTGCACGCAACTGACGTAGCGGTCGCGGACGTCGGCGTTTTCTTTGAGCAGCGTTTCTAAGCGACGGAGTCCAGCCGGCTGAATCTCGTCGTCGAGCAAGTCCCAGATCAGCGATTCTGCTTCGTTCAGCAAATTATCGTTCGACTGTTCAAGCGAAGGTACGCTGGCATTTTCGGGATGCGAGTCCATCGGTTTGTTCTCCGCTGGCTTTTTGGTGGAGTGGTATCAAGGCTCCGATATAGGAGAGCCGATTGCTTTTCGCAAGATCGCCTGCCGGACGCCTGCAACGCTAGCGCATCAAAAAGCCAGTCGCCCTTACGTGCTTCCCTGCACGGGCGACTGGCGTAAGTCGTGCTTCCCTGCACACAATATTCCCCAGCGAGCCATGGCGTCCTCGCCCTAGGCAAACCGACTAAGGAACCACTCGACTCGCTAGTACGGCCCAATCGAAGGCGGGTTGTTCCGCAGGAAGTCTCGTGGTCCGCGAACTGTGTAGTACGGATACGCCACCTGGCCCGTGGGGGGGCTGGGATTGTAGTTGTACGAGGCAGGGTAGCCACCGGCGTGTGGGCAGCAGCCGCTTGCAACTCGACCTGCAATCCGTTGACACAAGCCACAGCCTTGACCACCGCAGGCAGAGCATCCGCCGCCGCTGCCAAGTCCGCAAGAACCGCCAGCACAACCGCCGCCGATTGCACAAGAGCCGCCACCGCAGCAGCCGTCCATACAGCCGGCATCAGCACATCCAGTATCGCAACAGCCGCCACAACACGTATCGTCGCAAGCACCACCGCAACACATGTCGTCGCAAGCGCCCAAACCACCGCAGCAATCGCGGCAGCGTCCGCCACCGTAGCTGGCCAGTTCGACTTCGCTGTTGTCTGGTTCGTTCATTTCTCGGCGTGCGGTCGGATTGGCCTGAGACTGCGATCGAGCCATCTGAAAATTCGCACCCCCTCGTCGAGCGTGCGGTCCGAAAACGCGATTTTGAGCGCAGCCCGTAGCTGCCAGGCCAACAAAGGCCATCCACAACGCAAAATGTTTCATCAGAAATTCCCCCCGGAATGTGTTGAGTTCGGGCAAGCTTCGTGACAGAGAAGCCCTGCGGGTGAGGACTCCTGTCACCGAAATTGCGGGTTTGGTGGCTTGCGCGCACCCTTGGTAAGCTCGCCCGTGCAATTGGTATCGGCGGTAGAATCGGCAGAGTCCACAAATTAACGCTGAGCAGCCTGAGAGAGTTCCGAGTGCTAGCATCTGCGGTGTGCACGTCCGCTGAAGCGGGCTCGCCTTGCATTTGGGGTTCTGGTACAAACTGGGCCCGTTTCTCGTTTCCTGCCCGTGCCCTTTGATCATGGACGATCAATGAGCAATTTTTCTCGTGTCATAAAACTCGCCTTGCGGCACCGGCTGACCGTGCTGGCGTCGGTGTTGTGTTCGCTGGGCGTTGCGGTTCTCTGGGCGGGCAACATCGCCGCGATCATGCCTATCGTCGATGGCGTGATGCGCGAGAAGACGGTCCCCGATCTCTGCCGAGAAAAAATTGCGTCTCTCGAAGTCCGGCTAGCAGAAATCGAAGAGAAAGTTGCCTTCTACAACAAAACGATTGCCGACGTCGGTACCGATGCTGAACGCGAGCGGGAACTGCGCCGCAAGCTCGGCAAGATTAGCGATCAACGCGCTAGTGAGGCTTCTTGGCTGAGCTTTTATCAACGCGCATTACCAGTAATCGACAACTGGCTGCCGGTCACACCGTTCGGCACTCTGGTGGCGATCTGCGTCGCTTTGGCACTGAGCACGATTCTGAAGAGCGTGCTGCGCATCTCGGGCTTGTATTTCATGGCGCGGCTGGGCCACCTCACGAGTTTTGCCCTACGCAAAGAATTTTACCGCCGAACGCTGGGCTTGGACCTCGGCACCTTTGGCCAAGCTACCACCGGCGATCTGATGAACCGGTTTACCACCGACATCGGAGCCATCGCCTTCGGCACGAATGTCCTGTTTGGCATGGCGATTCTTGAACCGCTGAAGCTGATCGCCTGCTTGATCGGCGCCGCTTTCATTAGCTGGCAACTTCTGCTGCTCAGCATCCTGGCCGCGCCGCTGGCAGTCTACACCGTGCATTGGATGGCCAAGTCGCTCAAACGGGCCAATCGCCGCGCTTTGCAAGAACTCTCCTCGTTGTACGAGCTACTGGAAGACACCTTCAGCAGCATCAAAGTCATTAAAGCATTTACCATGGAGTCCCGCGAGCGAGCACGATTTCATCAGGCTTCGAAACAGTATTATCGCCGGTCGATGAAGATCGCCTTCTACGATTCGCTCGTGAGCCCTGTGACCGAATCCATCGGCGTAGTGATCATCATGAGCATGGTCATGGCGGGCGGGTACTTGGTGCTGTACGAGAAAACCCACTTGTTTGGGTTGCGATTGAGTCAAGAACCCCTGTCTCCCGGCATGTTGATGGCGTTCTACGGTATGCTCCTGGGAGTGATCGATCCCTTTCGACGTTTGTCTGGGGTGTTCAACCATCTGCAGCGTGCCGCAGCGGCGAGTGATCGAGTTTACGAAATGCTGGATCGAACTTCGCTGGTCGTCGATCCATCCGTGCCCGTTAAGCTACCCAACCACACGGGGCGGATTAATTTTCGGAATGTTTCATTCGCATACAAGACGAGTGATCGTGTGCTGGAAAACGTCGACTTGCTCGTCGAGCCGGGCGAAACCATTGCAATCGTGGGGCCCAACGGCTGCGGTAAATCGTCGCTCATGAATCTCACAGCGAGATTCTACGACCCGGTCGAAGGCACAATCACCATCGATGGTGTTGATCTTCGAAATGTACGAATTCGAGAGCTGCGCAGTCGGTTTGGTGTGGTCACCCAAGAAACGCTCCTGTTCGACGACACGGTCGCCAACAACATCGCCTATGGCTCGCCCGGGGCGACTCAAGAACAAATCGAACAAGCCGCGCGTCAAGCACACGCGCACCGGTTCGTGACTACCAAACTTTCCGACGGCTATCAAACCCGCTGTGGCGCCGGCGGCAAACGGCTCTCCGGCGGGCAACGGCAACGCATCGCCCTAGCCAGAGCCATTCTCCGCGACCCGCAGATCCTCATCCTCGACGAAGCGACCAGCCAAATCGACGTCGAGAGCGAACGACTCATCCACGACGTGCTCGAAAAATTCGTCCACGGCCGAACCACCTTCATGATCACCCATCGCCCCAGCAGTTTGGCCCTCGCCAACCGCATCGTGGTGATGGACCACGGCCGCATCGTCGACACCGGCACCCTCGACGAACTGTCGACACGGTGCGATCTCTTCCGGCGGTTGGCGCATTTGGATTATCGCGAGAGTGCGTAGAGGATTAGGAGAAGCCGTGCGCTCTTCATCCCTTGAGTTTGGGCAAGGGCCAGGGTACCTAACTGGCTGATTGCAGCTAGGACTCTCCGCGACATAGAACGGTAGTGATACCATTTGCCAAAAATGCTCACCTAGCCGTGTAGAAACTGAACCACTAAGACACGAAGTCACCAAGAATTCCCGGATATTGCCATCTTCCTGCCTTTGTGTCTTAGTGGTTCAATTCCGAACGGTATCATTACCCATAGAACTATGTGGTGGCCTCACGGGTTGGGGGGTTCTATGATGGAGAGGTGCGCTGCGGAGCGTCAGCGTTTCGTGCATCTTCCTGCTTGCCTTTGCTTTCCCATGCCTACCCACCAACTCCACACCCAGCACGAGCGCACTTTCGACCACTACCGGTTCGTCTATCCGGTGCTGAGTCGGCGGTCGGGGGGGATGTCGCTGGGGGTGAACCTTAACCCAGACAAGGTTTGTAACTTCGATTGCATTTACTGTCAGGTGGACCGCACTACGCAGAGCGAGACGAAGTTCGTTGGCATGGAGCAGTTGCTCGCGGAGCTGCGCGAGTTATTGCCCGTGGTCGCTTCGGGCGAAATATACGAAAGTGAGAAATTTCGCGACACGCCGTCCAACTTACGGCGCCTTAACGACATTGCCTTCTCTGGCGATGGCGAGCCGACCACTTACAAGAACTTCGACGAAATCATCGCCCAGTGTGCTGAGGTGAAACGCGCGGCAGGCCTCGACCACGTCAAGATGGTGCTAATCACCAACGCCAGCATGTTCCATCGGCCGCACGTCGAGCGCGGGCTGAAAATTCTCGACGCGAACCAGGGCGAAATTTGGGCCAAGCTCGACGCGGGGACCGATGCCTACTATCACCTGATCGAACGCACGCCAATTCCTTTTGAGCGAATACTCGAAAACATTACCAACGCGGCGCGGGAGCGGCCTCTGGTAATTCAATCGCTGTTCATGCGGGTCGATGGTACGGGGCCGTCGAAGGATGAGATCGGAGCGTTCTGCGATCGGCTTGGGGAAATTCGCGCGGCGGGAGGGCAGCTCAGCTTGGTGCAAGTCTATACCGTTGCCCGTCGGCCAGCGGAGAGCTGTGTTACTCCTCTCAGTGATGCCGAAGTGGACGCGATTGCCGAGTGGGTGCGACAGCAAGTCGGCATCCCGGCGATAGCTTTTTATGGATCGACTGTTTGAAGGAGGATTTCCTACTATCAGCCCGCTGCGCTAGCGAGGGCGATCCCCGCTAATAGTCACGCCCTTGCTAGCGCGACGAGCTGGCTTTTGGTTCTGCGATAGGCTGGTGCCTGTTTGCGACTGTTATTTCTCAGAACGGTAACTGCATTCTTCGTTAGAATCACTTCTGCTGTGTTGCCTGCGCGAGAAGAACAATTATGCTATGAGAATTGTCGCTCCTTGCTGCGGCGTTGAATCAAAACGAAAAAGAAAAATTTCCCATGAAAATTGCGGTGATAGGAACTGGCTATGTCGGGCTGGTGACGGGGACTTGCTTTGCGGACAGCGGCCATGAAGTAAGTTGTGTTGATATCGACGCCGAGAAGGTGGCTGCGCTGACCGAAGGCAAAGTGCCCATCTATGAGCCGGGCCTTGAAGAAATGGTCCAGTCGAACCTATCCGCGGGACGCCTCACTTTCACGACTGACGTTGCCGCGGCAGTGAAGCCGGCGGAAGTCGTCTACTTAGCGGTTGGCACGCCCCAGGGCGACGATGGGGCGGCCAATTTGTCGGCGCTGTGGTCCGTGGTCGAGGGCATTGCTCCTCACCTCCGCGAAGATGCCGTCGTGGTCACCAAGAGCACGGTCCCCGTGGGGACGAACGCCAAAATTTATGCGCAGCTTCGAGAACTCACCGGCCGCGAGTGCGACGTGGCAAGCAACCCCGAGTTTCTCAAAGAAGGCGCGGCAATCGACGACTTCGAAAAACCCGACCGCGTGGTCGTCGGCGTGCGCAACCATCGCACCGCCGACGTCCTCCGCCAATTGTACGAACCGTTTTTGCGGACTGAACACCCGTTCCTGGTCATGACACCCGAGAGCGCGGAGATGACCAAATACGTCGCCAACGCGCTACTGGCCACGAAGATCAGCTTCATCAACGAGATGGCCAATCTTTGCGAACGAATGGGGGGCGACATCAACGACGTCCGCCGCGGCATAGGCCACGACAGCCGCATCGGTTTTTCGTTCCTCTTCCCTGGCGTTGGCTACGGCGGAAGCTGCTTCCCAAAAGATGTGCGCGCCTTGTCGGCGATGGCGACAGAACATGGGGTCGTGCCGCGGATGCTCGATGCGGTGGACGAAGTCAACAAGTCACAGAAAAATGTGATGATCGAGAAAATCAATACCCACTTCGATGGCAAACTGGCCGGAAAGACGATCGCCATTTGGGGCTTAGCATTCAAACCGCGTACCGACGACATTCGCGAAGCTCCCGCCCTGGTGCTTATCGACCACTTGCTTGCCGAAGGCGCGACCGTACAGGCGCACGATCCCGAGGCGATGCCCAACGTGCGCAAGCTCTACGGCGACAAAGTGCAGTTCTGCAAGAAAAGTAGCGATGCCCTGTGCGGTGCCGATGCGCTGGCAATCATGACCGAGTGGAACGCCTACAAGCGCCCCAATTGGGAGCAGCTTCGCGAATTGATGGCTGCTCCCACAATCTTCGACGGTCGCAATCTCTACGACACCGACCGCATGCGGAACCGAGGGTTCTGCTACCACAGCGTGGGCCGCCCAAAGGTCTGAGTAGTCCCCGCAGTTCACTGGCGGATATCCGAGGTTTTAGCGGTCACCGGTCACACTTTGATTGACACGCTTGTGCCGCACAGATAGCTTGAAATACAGAGGCTAGGGCAGAGGCGAAGCGATTCTTCGGGGCATTTCTTCGCAGGCTTGATTCTTTGCAGATAGCGCGGGCTCCACGCGTTCCATCCGCCTCGGGAAAGAACCACGAACATGATGCGACCTGTCCACTCTTATGCCGCCTTGGGCACCCTAGCGATTGCGTGTCTGCTGCAACTGCTCATGCCAATGGGTGAGATTTACGCGGCTGCTTTCATCGACATGGGCGCCAAGGACCAAATCGCCGGGCATCAACCGCAGGCCCAGATCGAAATTTTTACCAACGACGGCCAAACGTCCTTCGGTCCCGGCGGCACGAGCGACGATCCGCTGGGCGGCATCTTTGGGTCGACGAGCACGCTGTTGGTCGATACCGGCGCGTCGAGCATTTTTCTCATGAACGATGCCGAGTCACTCGTACGGCAAAACGGTTTCGTCATCGACAACCAAGTGTTTGAGCAGGGGGTCTCGGGTTTTTCGTTGGTGAATGTCTCCGCACCCTACCAAGTCCAAATCTCAGACGACAACGGATCTACGCACACTATCAACGACAACCGTATGCTCTCTGGGCAGTTTCCCGATCTGTTTGGAGTGAACGGACTCATCGGTATGCCAGGCATGGTGGGGCGCGTGATGACCATGGATTTGGATGTCTCGTTCGACCCCGGCGACATTTTCAACTTTGAACTGCCAAAGACGACCTTCTCTCATGCACTGCCCACTGACCTCGGGCATCGGTATTCCATCCCGTTGACCGCCAAACGTTTTGACATTGAAGATGAAGACCCACCGCTGCCGACCTCTTCTCCATTGCCGATGGTCACGGTGAATTCCGGTGTAGGCAATAAGCAAAAGTCAGGGCAGTTCATCTTGGACACAGGAGCGAGCATCAGTTTTATCTCATCGGAAATTGCCAACTCCATCGGACTAGATACCAATGGCGATGGCTCTTTCACGGGCGAGGACGACCGCCATTTCGACGACCTGCCCATCGGCGGCGTTGGTGGCACGATCGAAGCTCCCATGTTCTTGATCGACACGATGAGTGTTGAAACCGACCAGGACGTCGATTTGATCTGGGACGAGGCGTTCGTGCTGGTGATCGACATCCACCCGGAAATCGATGGCGTGTTCGGAGCGGATTTGGTGACCAGCGGATTGCTCAACTTACTCGGACTGGGCGAAGGCGAGGACGCTCCCACCGAGGCGGTCAGCTTCGACTTCCGTGAGTTTTACGAAGAAGGCGATGCGGGCAAACTCGTATTCGACCTCAACCCAACCTACGATGTCGTGCAACTCCCGGGCGACTTCGACAGCGACGGCGATGTGGACGATGCGGATCTCGCCACTTGGCAGGCAGGACTTGCCCTGGCAGAGTACACGGGCGAGGATTTTCTGGAATGGCAGAAAAACTACGGTGCGCAGCTAACTCAGAATGCGAGTCCCTCTTCCGGCGATTTCGACAACGACGGAGATGTCGATGCCGACGATCTCACCCTCTGGAACGGCGGCTTCGGAGCCACGGGATACGACGGGGCCGACTTCTTCGATTGGCAGCGGAATCTGGCCAGTGGAGGGCTCGCTGCAACTTCAGCGGTCCCGGAACCAAACAGCGTGGCGCTGGTTCTACTGGCCATGACTGGCACGGCGATATTCCGTCGTTAAGCCGTCTAGTCGCACTACTGAACCGTGCGTTCTGCTTTGAGTGTTGATTGGCCACGCATTGTTGTCGAACCGGTGAATCGTGGCGTGATCCAACCGTTTTGGCTCATGGGGACATCGACGGTTACCGTGATTTGGTTGGTGTTCGGACCCAGCGTGGCTGGATTGACGTTCACTGTAGTTCCCCGCGCTCCGGCAATATTCATCAACCGATTCGCTTCATTGATCGCATCGGAAGCGACCGCTCCTGGGACCATCGCAATGCGCGCCGCTTCGTAGGCTGCATTGTCGGCTGAGTGGCGAATCACGTTGAGCCGTGCGAACTCAAAGGAAATGATCATCAGCAGGAAAAAAACCGGCGCGACCAGGGCAAATTCCACCACGGTGGCACCCGTGCGTTGCGTGCCTGGGCGTCGCCTGATGTGCTTGTTTTGGAGCATGATGTTTCTCATAGTTTTTATTGCGTAATTCGCATTCCGAATTCGCGACTAGTCGGTTTGCAGCACGGGCAAGGTAGAGGCGATCTCGCGGAAAATGCGCTCCAACGCCGCGGAATCGGGGGCATGAAAATGCTGTCCCCCGGTTGCGCGAGCCACGGCACGCATCCGCGGGAAATCGGCTTCGTCGCTGAAAGTCACCGTATGGATCGTGATATCCAATCCCGATGCGCGTCGTGCGGAAATCACTGGCTCGATGCCGCGATTTTTACGCCCGTCGGTCATCAGCACCATTGTTTTCAAGGCAAACGGCCGGGCACGCGGATCGGTCAGCACGAGTATGCCATTGTCGATTCCCGCCGCGATGTTGGTGAATCCAGCGACGGGTTGACTGCCGAGTCGAGTCATTTCATTGCGGATCGCGTCGTAGTCGAAATCGAGTTGGGCCTCGATGTCGGAAGTAGTGAAGTTAATTCCACATTGCGAACCCACTTGCGAATAGCTGACCAACCCGCACTGTTCGAGTTGCGCCGTATTGTCGAGTTCCGCCAGAAACCCCGACACGGCAATGTTGAGTCCACCCCAACGACTAAGCGTCGGGTGCGGCGGGTTGCAAGCGCCGCCAGGCACGTTTTGACTCACCAGATCTCGCATCATCGAGCCCGAACGGTCTACGACCAGACAAATGTCGCGATCCAGCTGAGTCGCCGTTGCGACCTGCGTAGGCTCGAAAGTGCTCACTCCCATCACCCGGCCAAGGAATAAATCCACAGGACCACCAGCTGAGGCGCCCGTGCGGTTGCCTGTCACTCGGACCGCATTCTTTCGCGAGGCTCCAGGAGTGAAAGTAAAACGTGAGTCACGCGTTGACTGCTGACTCTCGCCGATTTCGATTTCAGAATCAATCACCTGCAGCGGAGTCCCTGCCACCAGGTTGCGGCTTGCGGCGTCGCGAGCAGCAGCGCGGGCCGTGGCTTCGTTCTGTGACAAACTCAGTGTTTTTGCTCCAGCACGCGAAGCAGCATCGGTGGCGGTGCGCAACTCGGTGCGAACCAATTGCATCCAAGCCACGTCGATCGCAAAGGCGGCCATGATCACAATCAGCGGCAAGGTTACCGCGATCAGCACCAACATTGCACCACGTCGTTGTTGGCGAAGAGTTTTACTATTTCGCATGGTTTGGAATCGCATGGTGAGGAAATGGGGGTCCGTGATTGCAGTTTGAAAACTCTTGAGTCAGAGTTCTTTCATCATCGTTGCAGTAGCTGACAAAGTGCGACCACGGAAAAAGCTACCGGGGATCACGGAATTGCGGGCCGCCGGTGCGGAAACGGTTACGGTGATATACTGCCCCGTCGGCACGGCGGGGATGTTCGCGGGATTGACGGCGATGGTTCCCCCTTGGACACGCCGCTGAGTCAGTATCTGCTGGCTCGTGCGACGGACGTCCGTACTGACGGCTCGATCTTCCAGTGCGGTTCGGATGCCTTCGTAGGCGGCAACTGTGAGCGACTGTTTGAGGAAGATCATCGTGCAGCACTCGATCATGCCCAATACCAACAGGACAATCACTGGTAAACAGACGGCAAACTCCGTCGCGGCCACACCGCGGCGATTGGTTTTACGCCGTTTTCGGAGGGGATAACACGTATTCATGGGGGCATCGCGGATGGTTATGGTTTTGCTAGTACCCACTTGCTAGAGCGGGCTTTGGCGGCAGCTGCGGTTTACTTCGCGTTGAGGCTTTCATCTGCAGCGATGTCGGCGTCGTCGTATTCGGCTGACTTCTCGCCCCGGGTCGTCAATTGATCGACCATCCGGTTGAAGTCTTCAGCCAAACCTTGCCAGAAGTCGAAGTCACGAAACTTCAGTCGCGGCGGAGGATCGCCCTCAGCAATCTCTAGAATCGTTTGTCGTAGTCGATAAATGGGACCGACAAAGCGATGGCTGATTTTGATCGTGTCCAACACAAAAACCGGTAGCAGGAACACCATCACAAGCAAGAACGGGCCATGAGTCCACCAAAGTTGCTGCACATGTTCGCTCAGCGAGCGAAAGGGGTTGCTCATCACTTGCAAGCAAAACGCGACCAACGAGGCGACCACCAAGAAGGTGAGCCAGTGTCGCACCAGGCGACGCACCAGTGCTCCTTGGACCTTCGGATCGACAAACGTCTTTTTTCGTTCAGGATGGGACATGCTGTTTCGAGCCTCACCAATACAGTTGTGATCAAAATACAAATATGCAAATTACGCCCGAGAGGGACGCAGTCAGGTCTAACGCAATACTAGGTTACAGCAACACGGAAGCAGCGCGCGGAGCATCGTGCGTTGCGATTGCAGAAAATGACGGAGCCTTGCCGTCGATAGAACCCCTACGACCCACACATTCGCGGGCGCGAACTTAGCGCAGCACTTCGGCATTCCGCTTGTGGAGTTCGTAAATCGCCGCTTGGACCTACTGAAAATCGCCTCGGTCGGTGAGCAGATCGACGACTTCTCCCCAAATAGCTTCCGGCCACCCAGTCTGAACCGCCGCGGCGCGAATCGCCCTGACCACGGGATCCAAACGTGACGATCCCGGTCTATTTCATTCGCCTGCAGTGCCACCTCCATGCTCCGTCCACTGGCCATTTAGTTCCGACTTCAGTAGGTCGACCACTCCAGCCAGTTCCAGCTAGTCTGTTTCCTCAAGGTGGCGCATCAGCTCAAACGAGGGTTCAGGGTTCGATTCCGGCTCGACCAATTCTTGCTTGTTTAGGGCAGGCACGGCCGTTTTCGCCACGGGAACCGCTACGCCATGCTCGTGGGGAATCTCCTCCCAGCACCCAACAAGCCCCCAACAACGCACAACCCAACTGTGGGCTACCATACAATCGATCGCACGAGAGCTGTTGACAATAAGAAGATGCTGGGAGCATGATCAATTGTCTAAGAGGAACTAGCGTGGCGTGAACCGTGGGCGTGCGGCGACTCTGGAGCGGTTGTTTTCTGCTTCCTGTATACCTCCCTATTCGGAAAGCCACTGCGCCTTTCTACCGTTGATTTGTCGTGACTACCAAAAACAACCAACCCGAGCCCAAGCTTAGTTCGCGTAGAAAATTTCTGCGTCGCGCGGTACGCGGCAGCGCGCTCGGCAGCGTAGGCGCTTTGGGGTATGCCTACGGGCTCGAACCCCACTGGGTCGATGTGGTGCGGCAACGATTGCCCATCAGCAATCTGCCGGACGACTTCGTGGGGAAGCAAATCGTTCAGATAAGCGACATTCACGTCGGCGAGTCGGTCTCTGATCAATACATGCAACGC
Organism: Bythopirellula sp.; assembly: GCA_965230685.1. Classification (GTDB taxonomy): domain Bacteria; phylum Planctomycetota; class Planctomycetia; order Pirellulales; family Lacipirellulaceae; genus Bythopirellula. Next base: position 2,532,958 of record CBDDLO010000002.1, on the reverse strand, counting down.
GCTTTGGCCAATCTCGCGCAACTTGGACCTGACCTGATCGTGATGACTGGCGATTACATGACCAGTCGCCGCGACGAGCAAGTCGATCATACGCTCGAAGTGCTACAGTATCTCCCGCCAGCGCCGCTGGGGCGGTTTGCCATCTTGGGGAACCACGACTACGGTAAAGTTGGCGATCAGTATGCTACCGCCGATTCCTTGGTTCGTGGCATGGCTCAACTAAATATCCGAGTCCTCCGCAACGAAGTGGTAGACGTGGCCGGGCTACAATTGGCGGGGCTCGATGAGTTGTTAATTCGCCGTTGCCTCGTTCAGGCGACCATGAGACAACTCGACCCGCAGCGGCCCATGCTCACACTCTGTCACAATCCCGATGCCGCCGATCTACCCGGTTGGGAGAATTTCCGTGGCTGGATTCTCGCCGGTCACACGCACGGCGGGCAATGCCGGCTGCCCGGGTTCAATCCACCGATCACACCCGTTTGGAACAAGCGCTACACAGCGGGTGCATTCGACTTGTCTGGCCACCGCAAAATGTACATTAACCGCGGCCTGGGATATTTCCGTCGCGTAAGGTTTTTCTGCCGACCAGAGGTGACGGTATTCACTCTCGAGCGGAGTGAAATTGCCTAACAGCATCGTTGTCGCGACGGTTTACGATCTCGCTACCGAATCGCCTTACAACACGTTACAATGAATTAATCGCGGGTGTAGTTCAATGGTAGAACGAAAGCTTCCCAAGCTTTAGGCGAGGGTTCGATTCCCTTCACCCGCTTTAGAAAAGGTGTAAGGCGTTAGTCGTAAGTCGCAAGTATATCTCTGGCCAAAGGCTGACCATTGAGTTCGGCATGGTCCGCAATCGCGCACGGAAAAGGGCCAGCGCGTTGCGCTGGCCCTTTGCTGTTTCAACGCAGCACCTTTCGCGCGCCTAACCGCGCACCTTCACCGCACCGCGGCGGGTGACGACGACCTTTACTGAGTGACCGCAGCAAGGCCAAGTGTAGGTGCCGACTTGGCGACCCAGCAGACCGCTCCGCCAGCAAACGGTCGGCGCTTCGGTGCAACAACCAGGCACACAAACGCTCACCGAGCGGTTGTTACAGCGGCAAGGCGGGTTCACGCATAGCGTTGTGTGAATCGGCGCCGGCGGACAGCAACACGGATTGCCTGCCACCGCACCGTCAGCGCTGGTGACCAACGCCCCCACGGCGATTGCAAAAATCGCCACCAAAGATCGAACTCGTAACATGTGCTTCCCCCTTTGTATAAATACGTTGTTTTGTAACGGCTAGATAAAGTGGTTTCCACTTCAACCGGCCACCCTCAATGCAACTCTATTTCAAGTTTCCCAGTTTGCAAATTCCCGCAAGCGGCTGACGCACGCATTTTGGTCGATGCTGCATAAACGCAACATTGACTGCGGTAGAATCACCCGAATGGCAGGTGCTATTCGAGAAAGCTCCTCAGCATCCACACCGTTTTCTCATGGACTTGAATGCGAGCGATCGCCATGTCTTCGGATTCCGAATCGTTCGCCTCGCTGGCTAGGTCGCGGGCCGTCCTGAGGTCCGTTAGCAGCTTCTCGTTCGCCACGATAAGATGTGACACCATGTCCTTCGCTGAGGCATCTTCCGCAATCTCTTCAATCCCAGCCAACTTTGCCAGATTGGCGAGGCCGCCGGGGGCCAATGCACCGATCGCTCGAATCCGTTCGGCAATTTCATCTACGGCGAGGAAGAGCTCACTATATTGTTCTTCAAACGCGGTGTGCAGCGAGAAGAAAGAAGGGCCTCGCACGTTCCAGTGACAGATGTGCGTTTGTCCGATCAACGCATAGGTATCAGCCACGACTTGTCTCAGTGCATTTGCAACCTCTTTACTCATGATATCGATCTTTCTGCAGAGTTGAAATTGAAGCCAACTGTGGCAGGCACAGCCATTCAAAATAATTAACCGTACTGCGTGCCTGTTCTACACAAATGGGTTTGCGAGGGTTAGCACAACCTGGAACCGAGCCGATTCGATTCCTTGGCCGATCTGCATCACTCCACTTTCGCCAACAGCGGCAACCGCTCGCGGCTCGAAACCACCACGCCACCCGGCTTCTCGATGGTGATAGCGAACATGGTAGGCTCGGTGACGGGGATTTTGGCGTTGATCGCGATTAGCACTTCGTCTTGGCCAGCGGGAATATCGAACACCCCGCCGTCGATGGGGTAGCGCTCGTCTTGGGCTTTGTCGAAAATCCAGAGTTGGTACTGCGACTTCACGGGGTCGTTGGCGGCGAGGTTGTTGAACTGCATCACACCCTGTTGTCGGCCGTTGTGCCAGAGGACTTTGCCGCTGGCCTGTTCACCAGCCGCGTCGCCGCCAGCGGTCCATGCTGCTTCGACCACTCCATTCGTAGCGGCGAGTAACTCCGTACGCAGTGCAGCGGGTGTCAGTGCAGCGGGTGTCAGTGGCCCACGGTTTAGGGAAAACAGTGCGACAAGCACAGCCGCCGCGGCTGCGCACCAAGCTAGCCAATCGCGTCGTGGAGCGACTGGCGCGGGCGTAGCAAGTTGTACATTAGGAGTTTCTGTGGGCGTGTCTGAAATAGTCTGCGTAGCTGTGGCTGCGATTCTTGCTGCTAACTCAGGCGGCATTGCTTCGAGGTCGCCAAGCAGTCCCAAATGCGTCGCTGCTGCGGTACGTTCCAGTGATTCGACATCGAGAGAGTCCCACTCCACAAGTAGAGCCTCAAGCTCGTGCTGTTCAACGTCGTCGAGTCCAAACAGAGCACGGTCAGCTAGCAACTCCTGAATTCGATCCAACGGGGGAAGCGACTGTTCGTTCATTGGATTCCCCCTTTCTCGGCAGTTGACGGAGAGGCGTTGGGCAAAGCGTCGGTCGTAGCCCCCATCAACTCGCGGAGGCGCAGCAAGCCACGCCGCGCATGCGACTTGACCGTTCCCAAAGGCAGTCCCAGCTCTTTTGCCACAGCTGTCTGTGTCAGGCCGCTCTGCAAAGTTAGTTTGAGAACCGACTGTTCTTCCGGCTTCAGCGACTTCATTTTTTCTCGCGCGACTGCTGCTTCCTCGGCAACGGCCACCGGGTCGTTGGGCGCGGGGGCGGCAGGAACTTCCACCAACAGCTCCGTTTGAGGACGCCGTTGTGTGCGGCGCAATCGATCGATCAGTCGGCGGCGCGCGAGCATGGCCACAAAATTCGCTTCACTGCCCTTGGATTCGTCGAAACGCGCGGCTTGCTGCCAGAGATGAACGAAAATTTCCTGAACTGCATCCTCGGCATCCGCATTCGTTGGCGTCATTCGGCGCGCAAGAGTCCAAACCAAACCGCCATAGTTGGCAATGCATTGCTCAACCGCGGCGGGATCGCCCTGGGCTACTCGCTGGATAGTGCCGACCGTGTTCAACCAAGCCTCGTTCCAAACGATTTCATGCAATCTGCCGATCTCAGCAAAAGGGGCAGGCCGCGACGTGCGACCTGCCCTGAATGTTGCGACCTGCCAAAACTATCACGGCATGATCACCGAGTCAATCACGTGAATCACCCCGTTGCTGGCGCCTATGTCGGTTTTCAAGACCTTCGCGCCGTCAATCATGACATTGCCATTGTTGGTCTCGATCGAAACCTCTGAACCCTGAACGGTTTTGGCATGGCTGAGCTTGACCACATCCGCTGCCAAAACTTTGCCGGCTACCACGTGGTAGGTCAGAATCTTGACCAATTGGTCTTTGTTCTCTGGCTGAAGCAGCGATTCGACAGTCCCCTTCGGAAGCTTTGCGAAGGCCTCGTCGGTCGGTGCGAAAACGGTGAATGGCCCCTCACCCTTAAGCGTTTCGACCAAGCCCGCAGCTTTGACTGCCGCAACGAGGGTGTTGAAGCTCCCCGCACTCGCGGCAACATCCACAATGTCAGCAGCCGCTTGCTTGGCCGCGTGGCTTTCTGCTTTTTTTGCCGAACCTTGTTCATGTTGCTTCGGCGGCATCAGCACACTGTCGATAACATGAATCACACCGTTGCTGGTGCCAATATCGGCCTTCAATACGGTTGCCTTATCGATCATAACTTTGCCGTGCTCGGCATTGATCCGCACGCTAGCACCTTGCACCGTTTGGGCAGCAGCGAGCTTAACGACATGTGCCGCGTCGAGACGACCGGGCACCACATGATAGGTGAGTATGGCAGCGAGCTGCTTTTTGTTCTCAGGTTTGAGCAACCCCTCGACCGTGCCCTCTGGCAACTTGGCGAATGCTTCGTCGGTCGGAACAAAGACGGTAAAGGGCCCTTTACTCTTGAGAGTATCCACCAAGCCAGCAGCCTTCACCGCGGCAACCAAAGTGTCAAAGCCCTCAGCCGCGACGGCAGTATCGACAATGTCAGGTACGTTCGAGGTATGATGCACCACCTGTTGAGCTTGATGCTTGGCTTTACTTAGGGGACATTCCTTCGCATGTATGGCCGTTGCAGAAAGTGCAGCAATGAGTGCTAACGCGGTGAATTGAGTGAGAATTCGCATGATCGTGTCCTCGTAAAATTTTCTAGTTGGATCGCCAAAAACGAGAGTAGCATCGGCGAAAGTGGTGAAGTGCGCTCTTCAAGCATTGACTTCGCCCCCTCGTGGCAGTTGGATGCAAGGGCAACCACTTTTTCTCGAAAATTTTATTGCAGGCACGCGGTTAACAGGCAGGCATGGGTCGACGAACTCCACGAGACTTCCCCACCTTGTGCGCTAGGCACGCTAACCAGCTTCGACGGTTTCCACTTGATTACCATAGTGGCGATTGATCAGATCGTTTTGCAGCCACAAGAGCTTATTGAACGCGCGCAACGTGCGGGTTTGTGACTCCGCGTCGAGACCCCAACTGCAGATCGTCGCAACAATCGCATCGGCGACAAAACCCAAGAGGGCGTTCATCTGCACAAGTGGCACATCGAGCGCCTGGTTTCCCTTCGCCGGCGTGTGCATCGCGCCAACCATGTCGAGATAGCTGACCATCTTGCTGTCGTACGGACGGCTGACCAGTGCCTCCAAGTACCGACCCAAGTGTTGCTTGCGAAATTGAATCACGTCGTCGCTCATTTGCAACGACTCGACACTCTCAGCCAGTACGCCGTCGTAGCCGGCTTGTGGTGGGACGAAATGCCGCCAGGTCGCGTCGTAACCAGCCAGCTTGTCGTAAACCGCATCGACCAACTGCGGCACAAGGGGGGCAAGATGCTCGGCTGCGGCGTGAATCGCAGCGACGTCGGCTTCACCGAATCCTATGAATTCGGTCATGTAACCAAATCGATAGGCGAGGTCCTGTTCCAAGCGAGTTTCATCGATTTTCTGCATAGGAAAGTCTCCCAGTGAAGATTGCGTGGCCCCTCGTAACGAGCCGGTCCAATGGTTAAAATAGGACGAATGTATCTTATTTGGCCAAGGTAGGCGTGGCTTAATTGGATGTCAACATCCAATTTTACTGTTTAAGGACTCTTTTTGTGATATCCCAAACCGTCGAGTACGCACTCCGTGCTGTGGCGCACCTCGCGGCGCAAGCGCCCGAAAGTTGCAAGACTCAGGAAATCGCCACTGCCACCCACGTACCTGCGGCCTATCTCTCGAAAGTTTTACAGAGCCTCTCTCGCGCAGAGATCGTTCGCTCGCAGCGTGGCATCGGTGGTGGAGTTTCGCTTGCAAGCGACCCGCACGAGCTAACGATTCTCGACGTTGTCACCGCGGTTGAGCCCTTGCAACGCATCACGAGTTGCCCGCTCGATTTGAAATCGCACGGGACGACGCTCTGTCCGCTGCACCGACGACTCGACGACGCGATGGCTCAAGTCGAAGCGGCGTTTGCCGAGACGACGCTCGCCGAGCTATTGGAAGTACCGGGGCAGCCGACGCCGCTGTGTGAGGTGAAACGAAAAGCGAAACGTTGATTCGCGTTTCTCAATACTGATTGTCATCTGGCGCAGTCGGAAACTTCAACTCCGGCATCGGCACGCGAATGACTAGGTCACTGTTGGATGGGTCGCTATTGGAATAGTCGTTGTCCCCGGACTGTTCCTCAAGCCATTCGCCCGCAATGATCTCACCGCTCTGGTCAGTGCCGCCGTCGTCAGCACCGTTTTCAAACACGCTGTAAAGTAGGTAACCATTGCCTCTGCGTTCGTATAGAAAAGGTTTGTTCGAGTACAAATCGATTGGCAGTTTTGGCAGCACGCTAGGCACCAACTCGTCGAGTTGTTCGGGGTATTCGCCGTGCTCGATGCGATAGACCGCGAGGGCCGCAGTAACGATGGTCATCTCCAGCTGCGCGCGATTTCGATCCTCGGCGTTGAATACAGCTTGTGACGCGGGGAGCATCATGCCAAGTATGAAGTTTCCTACGACTTCACTGCGATGGGTGCAATTGAAGAGGCCACTCAACAAAGCTACAGGCGTCTTGGTTCGCGACATCGTTCGATCGAGTTCGTCGTCAATCTTCTGGAAAGCAGCATCGCGGTCACTTCTTCTTGGTAGTTCGATCGCCGCATCGAACTTGTCATACCATACATTCATCTTTCGAAGGATCTGATCCCAATCAACTCGAGCGGAGTTCAGCAATTGAAAGGACTCGGAGGGAATCCCAAGCATATCCAACGAATCGCGATTTCCTCGCGCCAAATACAATACCGAGTCCAAACACCAAACTCGCTCCCCTTGATCCAAAGCACGAGCGCAAAACGACGCAGGGCCAAGCCCCTTAAGTTCCTTTAAGATAGAGTGAGCCTGGTCAGATGAAATGTTCTCGCTCTGCAATAGCACCGTAGTAGCATCGCAGGCAAAAGAGGCAATGGCCATCGCCACGAGCTGGCCGACCAACGTGTCGTTTTCTGAAGTTAGTCTCGCTATACGATGGCACGCCAAGATATCTTGCCACGCTTCTGCGGTGCGCCCTTCACCCAGGTGCCACATCGCACGGACGTTTAGGGCCCGCATCGCGTTACGCATCATTTGAATGTCTGGGAGTAGCATCGAAATGAGCATGTCCTTTGAGCCATTCAACATCGTCGGCGAAGGCGAGTAGTAACGTTGACGTTTGGAGGCTCTGACAAGTATGTCCAGGGGCCGCTGGTTCTCCTCAACCCACTTGGCCAGTGCCGGAATTTGCTCGCTAGTCCATGACCGTCTTTTGGCTTCGCTGACTAGCTCATGGGAAACCCCACGAACAAATTCCCCTTGCCAGGCGGTGTTGAAATAGTCACGTCCATCTTCTGCACCTGCGTTCTCCGTATATCGCTTCGCCAGTTCTTGCGCAATGGCTTGGAGTACGGTTTCATCATAGGGCGAAACTAAGCTGCCCTGCTCCGACGGCACTTGTTCCATGCCCAGCGCTTCGGCCATCGGCAGCCAATGCTCTTGCTCCAACTCGCCCGGCCACATTGCTTGCCACAGTAGCACCGCGGCGTTGTTTTCTGGCGTTACGCCAGCGCTGTTCTCCGCCAGCCAGTGTGCTTCGTAATCGGGCAATCCATCGGTGCCGAGAGGCTCGGTGACAAAGGTTGTTTCCTTAGAGACCATGATCGCCGGGTTCGGGCCGAAGAGTTGCCAGACGAACCAAGCGCCGAACAGCAAGACAATGCCGGCGAGAATCCAGAGGAGACGCAGCTTGCGGCGAGGTCGTGGGGGTTCGCGCATAGCGTGTTACAAGAGATCGTCCGCCGTGAGTTCATCTTGGGCTAAGTGCAGTACTCGAACGACCAGTGTCATGTCGGGGCGGATAAGAAAAAGTACCCGGTGAGTCGGTTTCCTACCAACGCCGAAGTTGGCTTGCCGAACTTCCAACGGAAATGAGTCGTTGTCACTCGCGATACCAAATCGATCTGGTTCCGCATATACGGAATCAATCGTTGCCGACAGCTTTGCAAACCAACGGTCCGCTTGTTGCTCCGAGCGGTTGTCCGACCACCATCGACATGTTGAAACCACATCTTCGTGTGCTCGATCGGCCAAGAATAATGGCAAAGCCATCTATTTGCCTGTGAAGCCGAATTCGGATTGGATTTCTGCCTTGGTATCGGACCACGGGCGAATCCTACCAGCCTCCACATCTGCCAATCCCTCTTTAATCGCAGCGATGTCATCTTCGCGCTTTTTGAGAATGGCCAGTGCTTCGCGAAGCACGGCGTCCTCATCCTTATAATTGCCACCGGCAATCAGAGATTGGACCGTGGCGGTCATGTCAGCAGGCACTTGAATGTTCATAGTAGATTCTCCTAACTATTCAGCATACCACCACGCTGTGTTTCAAGCAAATTCTACTAGGCTTCGAACTCAGGCTCGGGCGTTTCCGGAAGAGTTGCACCTTCATCCTCCTCCGGGGGCACGCGCACCACCGCGACGAGTGTATCGTCGTCATCCAGCGACATGATGCGCACGCCTTGGGTGTTGCGGCCGATTTCGTTGAAGTCGCTGACCTTGACGCGCTGGATCTTGCCGCGGGCGGTCATCATCATGAGTTCGTCTTCGTTTTCGACACGTACGATGTCGACCACTGGGCCATTGCGGTCAGTGGTTTTGATATCGCGCAAGCCCTTGCCGCCACGGTTTTGGGTGCGGTAACGGAAGCTGCTGCTGGTTTCGTCTTCGTTTGCGTCTTCGATGTCAGCGGCGTTGGGACCAAACGGGGTGCGTTTTCCATAGCCTTTTTCGCAGGCAGTGAGGAGCGTGGCATTGGGATCGGTGACTACCATGCCAACAAGCGTGTCGCCTTTGCCGAGTTTGATACCTTTCACTCCGCTTGTGTTGCGTCCCATGGGGCGGGCGTCGGCTTCGTTAAATCGGATCGCCATGCCCTCGGCTGTGGCAAGCAGCAACTCGTCGCCCGGCTTGGTGACCACGACATCAACCAGCTCGTCGTCGTCCTTGAGCTTGATCGCAATGATGCCAGTCTTCATCGGACGACTGTAAGCTTTCAGTAGGGTCTTCTTGACTAAGCCATTCTTCGTTGCCATTACGAGCGAGTGATCGGGCAAATCGAAATCGCGCACCGCGCGACAGTCGGTGATCTGTTCGTCTTCAGCCAGGTTGAGCAAATTCACGACCGCACGGCCCTTGGCTTCACGTGAAAGTTGCGGCAGGTTGTACACTTTCTGCCAGTAGACCTTGCCCTTGTTCGTAAAGAATAGCAAGTAGTCGTGCGTACTGGTGACAAACAAGTGCTCGACGGGATCGTCGTCGTCGGTCTTCGTGCCCTTGATGCCTTTGCCCCCGCGTCGTTGGGCACGGTAAACACTCGATGGTGTGCGTTTGATGTAGCCGTTGTGTGAAATCGAAACGACCATATTCTCTTCTTCAATCAGGTCTTCAAGATCGACATTGCCGAGCTCTTCGTGACTGATTTCGGTACGTCGCTTGTCGGCATGCTTGGCAATGAGCATCTCGCAATCTTCGCGGATGATCGCGTAGATATTTGCCTGGTCCGAAAGGATCGTGTTGTAGCCATCGATCTCGGCGAGCAACTCGGAATGCTCGTTGGCTAGTTTTTCCTGTTCGAGATTGACCAACTGACCCAGCGTCATCTTGAGAATCGCGTCGGCCTGGACCGGGGTGAGCGAATACTCCTCGGCCACACCACGTTCTTCTTGGAACTGCGCATAACCTTCGTCGCCCAAGGCGCGTTGAAGAAGCGCACCCGGCGTTTTGATTTGCATGAGCGCCTGCTTGGCTTCTGGCTGCGTCTTCGATGCCCGGATCACGCGGATCACTTCGTCGATGTTGGCGTGAGCAAGCAGCAAACCCTGCACAGTGTGCTTGCGCTTACGGGCCTTTGCTAATAAGAACAAAGTCCGGCGACGAATAACGGTAACTCGATGGCGAATGAATTCCTCGAGCATTTCCTTCAGGTTCAGCACCCTCGGCTTGCCGTCCACCAGCGAGAGGAAAATCATCGAGAACGATTCTTGCAGCGGCGAGAACTTATATAGCTGGTTAAGCACCACGTCAGGATCGGCGTCGCGTTTGAGATTCAGAATCAGCCGCACGGGTTCCTTGAGATCGCTCTCGTTGCTCGTGCCAGCAATACCGGGGATCTTGCCATCCTGGGCCAGCTGCGCGATGCGTTCTTCAACGCGGTCGCGTGCTTGTTGGTAGGGGATTTCGTGGATGATAATCCGCGTGCGTTTGCCTTTTTCTTCAACACTGGTTCGGGCGCGCACCACGATCGTGCTGCGTCCCGTCTCGTAGCCTTTCCAAACCGCTGAGCGACCGCAGATGATGCCGCCAGTGGGAAAGTCTGGACCGGGAATGTGTTCCATCAACTGTTGAATAGAAGTATCAGGATCTTCTAGTAGTGCGAGCACTCCGCGGCACACTTCTCCCAGGTTGTGTGGCGGAATGCTGGTTGCCATGCCTACGGCGATACCGTTGCCGCCGTTCACGAGCAGGTTTGGAAACTTCGCCGGCAGTACGACTGGCTCGGTGTGACGTTCATCGTAGGTCGGCACAAAATCGACCGTGTCGAGCTTCAAGTCGTCGAGCAGTAGTGACGCGGTCGAGGAAAGTCGCGCTTCCGTGTACCGCATCGCCGCCGGTGGCAGCCCGGCGATCGAACCGAAGTTGCCCTGCTTGTCCACGAGTACGTGGCGCATGTTCCACTCTTGGGCCATGCGCACTAAGGTTGGGTAGATGACACTCTCGCCGTGCGGGTGGTAGTTACCGCTGGTATCACCAGAAATTTTTGCGCACTTCACGCGCGCTGCCCCAGGCGAGAGATTCAAGTCGTTCATCGCGACCAAGATGCGCCGCTGCGAGGGCTTGAGCCCATCACGTACGTCCGGCAAGGCGCGGCTGACGATCACGCTCATCGCGTAGGTGAGGTAGCTGTCTTTCAGCTCATCTTCGATCGGCAAATCGATCATGCGTGCGGCAATAGCTGTCGACGGATCGAAGTCGGGATCTTGCTCGTCGTTCGGATCGGTGGGGCCAGAAGAGTCAGTCGACACAGCAGGCATCCTTTCACAGAAAATCAGCGCAATTTCGCCGCGGGAATAGGGCCGCGAGCGGGGGAAAATAGAGTAGAAATTTTACCAGTCTGACGCCCAATTCACAACGGGTCGGGAACGCCTCGCCGCACGTCATTCCAAGATGGTCTCACGCCACTGCAACGGAGATTTCGCAAGGCTTTTCACTCTCAGCGCAACCCGGGCTCAGCGCAACCCAGGTCCACACCCAAAGTGGCCCCACGTGCTTAGAAACTTCCACTCCAGTGGGGCCCGCACACGTTAACCACTCTCAGTTCGCAGTCTGCTGCTTTTTATTGACCTCCCGACACCTCGGGCGTAAGCTACGGGCTATTGAATGAGCACCAAATTTGCGCCTTTCGATCTACCGACCTCCTGGGAGTGGATATGATGACACGCAACCTTCTTCGCAAGCTCGCGACTGCCTCACTGGCCATCATCTGTGGAACTACTTTTTTGACTGAGGTGCAAGCCAGTTTCCACACTTGGGACATCAGCGAAATCTATTCTAATGCCGACGGCTCGGTGCAGTTTATCGAGTTGGTAAACACACCTGCCAATGGGCAAGATGAGTTTGCCAGTCATGCAATTTCGTCCAACTCCGAAACGTTTATCTTTCCCAACGATCTCTCGGTGGGCGATGCGACGGCTAACCTTCGATTGATCATCGCCACCCCGGCGTACGAAACTGCCCCGGGTAGCGTTCCCGCTGACTTCAACACATTACCCGCCAACTTCTTTGATCCAGCTGGAGACACGATCAATTTCGCGGCTGTAGACATGGTGACATTTACCAATGCCCCGACAAACGGGATCGACTCGCTCAACTACACAGGCTCCAACGGAGCGGGAGAAAACGTGGCGAGCAACTCTCCGACAAATCTCACTGGTCAAGTTGGCTCACTTGTGCCTGAGCCAAGTTCGGCAGTGCTCTTCATCCTCTGCGTGATGACTGCAACTGGGTTTCGTCGCAGTCGCTAGGCAGATTCGCAAATTCTCCCAAGATTTCTGCCAGTAGGGCGAACAATCACTCTGTGCCGCTTTATATCGAAACAGAGCGGCTGTTTCGTGCCCGCGTCATCCCTGATCGAGGCAACTTGATCTGGGAAAATCCGAGTGCGGGGCGTAGAATAGTCGGCTAACCCGCTGACTTTGCCCTAACTTCGACTTGCTATGGTTACCACCACCATTCCCAATGCCCAGGGTTCGACCGAACCAGGGGATACGATTGAAATCGAGCTGCGCAATCCGTGGATTGCCGGCCTACTCGCCTGGGCGCTGCCTGGCCTGGGACATATCTACCAGGGCCGCACGGGCAAAGGGATCTTGTTCTTTGCCTGTGTGCTGGGGACGTTTTTCTATGGCTTGTATCTGGGCGACGGGAAAGTGGTGTACGCGGCGACCAACTGGGAACAGCAATATCGGTGGCAATATCTCTGCCAGCTCGGCGTCGGATTGCCTAGTAGCCCGATGTTAATTCAACGTGCGCGCGTGCGAGAGGGCAAAGCGCCACTGTGGAACGGGTTCATGGCACCACCGCGGAACGGTCCGATTCCACCTGCCCGCGATGACTCGGACCGCGAAGCGCAACAGCCCAATGAACTCGCGCAGTGGACCATTAGCAATCACCCGTTCTTCGAGTTAGGAACTGTTTATACCGTAGTCGCGGGATTGCTCAATGTGCTGGTAATCTGCGACGCGGCAGGCGGACCTTTGATCATTCGACCTACTCCGGACAAGAAAAGCAAAAACGGCGACGAAGACTCGCCAACGTCGAACAGTGTGTTTAGCTAACTTCAACAGAGAATCTTATTTCCATGCTTCCTAGTGTATTCACATCACTTGCCCTTCTGCCATTCATGTCACCCTTGCTGGCAGACATGAATCTCTGGTACGCGCTACCTCTAACGGTGAGCGTGAGCCTGGTCTGCGCTGCGACGCGGCACGAACAGATCGCGCCCATTCTCAATCACGCGATTCGGTTCGCGTTATGGATCGTGGTCTTTATGGGTGCAGTGATGGTACTGCTAGCGTTGATGGGCTGGCTGGCATGACCGCAATTTTCAATAGGCGGTTGCGCGCTCCTTTGGTGTAAAAACACTAATCCTTGAATGGTCAATGCGCATCGCTAGCGCAATTGCGTTCGCCTCATCTTTTTAACGGCGACATGCTCACTTCGCAAGAATTTTTTTCTAAATTGCGCTTGCATGGATTTCTGAAGCAGTAATAATCGCGCTCAAGTTGGGAGTTGCGGTGTTCACGAGGAAGTCATTCGACTTCACGCAACCCAACACGTAATTTTGAAAGGGTTGTCTAATGAAGTCTCTATTCACAATCGCATTGTCTCTCGCCGTTGTAGCTCCTGCCTCCGCCACGACGTTATTGTTCGACTTCGGTCGCACGGACATGCAAACGAATCCGAATTGGAATAACGTGGTCCCTGCTACTACCGAACTTTTTGCCCTGTTCGATTCCATCGGGAATATCTACAGCACATCCGCCGGACAGGCAGGCTTCGCCATCACTGATCCTTTTTTTCAAACTGGAGAGCCCTCGCGGCTCGGATCTGAAGCTCCTACAGGTGATGCCAGCGGCTATCCAGTCGATGCCACTGACGACTATTTCTTCGGCCACACCAGCGCATTCGCCGGCGCAGACCCCAATCCTGTTGGCGAGGTAAAGCTGACCAACCTCGAGCCTGGCCAGCCTTATGACTTCACCTTTTTTGCTTCACGACAAACAGTCAATGACATTCGCGATGCAGAGTATACCGTCACTGGAGCCAACACCGATTCAGGTGTATTGAACGCCTCCAACAACAACGATACCGTGTTGCGTATCCCCGGTATCCTACCCGACGCTAACAATGAGATTTTTGTGAGCGTCACCAAAGGACCTAACAACAACAACGGCACCACTGAGTTCTATTATATTGGCTTGATGCAAGTGGATGCCATTCCCGAACCCAGTACTCTGTTGTTAGCTTTGGCTTGCTCTTGTGTGCCTGCGTTAGCGCGTTCACGCCGCCGTGCCTAGAGAACTTCTCTAATGGACTGACTGGTGTGTCGTCTTTTTAAACGCAATCTAATCAGGAGTGATTCTAATGAAGAAACTCATGACATTCGTTGTGGCGCTGTTGCTGTTGCCTTCGCTGGCAACAGCCGCGCCAAAAAATGTGCTGTTCTACGGCAATAGCTTCACGCTCGGATTCGGTAGCACCGATTCCGTGAACGGTCTATTCGAGGACATCGCCATCGCCGCGGGGCAGGAGGCACCCCTGGTGCAAAGTGCCGCGGCAAGCGGGCAAGATGTTGAGTGGCATGTGAACAACAACACGGCCGCGATTTTCACGTTGATTCCACCCGATCGCGATTGGGATAACATCGTCATCCAAGAGCATTCCACGAAACTGACGCGAGCCTACACCGGTTCGCCGTCCTTTCCTGCAAGTATTGACGAGTCGAAGACCACTGTCGTTGACCTGGTCAACACGGCACAAACACGTAGTACAGACGTTGTGCCCGTGCTGTACGAAACATGGGCCCGGGGTCCCGGACACGCGTTCTACACGGGTGCCACGCCGCAATTCCCTGGTGGTACCGCGGAAATGCAAGCCGAAGTGCGTGCCGGATACGACGCTCTCAAGGGTGCCGTCGATGCTGATCACGGCAGTGATCTCGCGTTGATCGCCCCCGTGGGCGACGCCTGGGAAAATGCCAATTACGAAAACCTTCATGCCAACGATCTATGGCACGCTGGAAATCGAGGCACCTTGCTAGCCGCATTGGTGATTTACAACACCATCTACGAAGACGACACTAGCGACATTGATTTGAGTGGCATCCTGACAAGCCTGAATCTTACTGCCGACGATGGCGCGCAACTCACCGCGATTGCTGATGCGACGGTGATCCCTGAGCCCAGTTCTTTGGTGCTACTGAGCGTGGGTGCTATGGCATTGTTGCAACGTCGCAAGCGTTAGATCGAATGACGGTAATCGATTCCCGGGTACCGCGGCGCAAAGCGCCGCGGACCGGGATTTTTTATGCGCGCCGTCGGGGGACACTGCAGACAACTCCCAACACTAGAACCAAGGTCGTTGGTTCAGGCACCGTGACCGACGCGCCAATGATGCCGGGAAAGAAATCGCTGAAACGTTCGTAGAATACGTCGCCAGGTTCGCCAAGCAGAATGTCGCCGGAATCCAGGTCTCTACCGAGAATAATGGGTGTGAGCGAAGACGGCGAGGTGAGCGGATCGACGTTAGTAAACGTCTCGTCCGACTTGAAAATGAACAACGACTCGGAAGAACCAATGTCGTCTCCGTCTCCTGCGACCAAGTAAATCGTTTCGCCCGGCAAGGGGTCCTCAGAGGTCAGTGGCGCACCAATGTAGGCCGCAAACAATCCTGCCTGGGGGCTCGGGTTGAACCGATCCGACGAACCAAATTGGGTGAAAGCATCTTGCAAAGTGGACAAGCTGGCAGAGTTGGTCTCTGCAATAGCCTCGTCGGAAATGGAAAACGAACCTACCGCGACGAAGCCCGAGTTGCCAGGAATGGCATTGCCCGAAGAATCGCCGATTAGCAACTGCCCTCGATCGTTGAGGACCACGACTTGAGCACCACCAGCCGGTTCGACCGTCGGTGTCGGCATCAGCGTTTTGGAGAACATCCAATCGTACATCTCCGGTGTGTCGTAGACGGGAGTCCAAATACCGTGACCGCCTGTGGCGAACTCCGTGTAGTTGATACCAATCTGTTCGTTGGTGTAGAGCACCGTGGAGCGGCCATCGCTCCCACCGGGAAAAGTAAGGCTCGCACCCTTGCCCGCGTCGATCACATCACTGACCGCTTGTTGACTAGCGGCGGAAGAGACCACATTATCGTCGCGCGCATGGAATGCCCACGTCGGCTTACCCACGAGATTGCCACCCTCAAAGTCCGCC
This sequence comes from Bythopirellula sp., assembly GCA_965230685.1. GTDB lineage: Bacteria > Planctomycetota > Planctomycetia > Pirellulales > Lacipirellulaceae > Bythopirellula. The sequence goes on along the minus strand of CBDDLO010000002.1, from coordinate 2,517,019 downwards.
GCAGGCGACACTGCTGCGATCGGCACGCCGGCGGCGAACCGATCGTCGAACCGGTTGAGCATGCTCCACACTCCGCCGCCGCCCATGGATAGTCCCGTCACATAGAGTCGCTCATTGTCGATGTTGTACTGGCTAAGGGCTTCGTCGATTTTCGACATCACCTGGGCGGGCCGAGACGAAGTCTGCCAGTTGAACGTTGTCGCCTGAGGTGCGTACAGAAACGCACCGCGTGACTTGGCATTCTCCAAGAGATTGTCGATGTTGCCGTTCACCTGCGCGCTGTTGTTCGTGCCCGTTTCACCCGCGCCATGCAAAAACAAAATGAGTGGCCTCGGCTCAGCGCTAGTGGCTGCCTCGGGAGGAACATACAACCGACCGGGAAGACCGGCGTCGCTGAAGTCGAGAAAGTCGCTCACACTCGCTGCTGGGACTTCGGTCCCCCACAAAGCGAGCGTCAGGAGAAAAAACAAGAAGCAAGTGCAGGTGAAAAAACGCATGGGATCTCCGTTAGACAATCTGGCCGCACTGGGTGATTCAATCGCTGCAAAAAAAGTCGCCACGAGCTGTACGCTATTGCTGTCGAGGAAATCCCCAACAGTCAGATGCGAACAATTCGTGGCGGCTTGGCGTTAGTTCTAGCTCGGACGTGTGTGGAGGCGGCTGATAAGATAGCTATAATCTACCAGCTTGGCTGTCACAGAGTAAAGCATTCTCGAAAGATTCTGAGCCACCAGCAATGGGAGCCCCGACATGGTGAAGAGGACGCAAAAAAGACGACCCTAGTTATAACCGCTTCGAAGATAGTGCTGTGGGGCGATCAAGTCACTTCGACCCCTATGACGAAACCCAATGACCCAAAATAACCGAGAAAGCAGGGACTAGAATCAACCCCTTGCAACCCGCTACAATGTCGTGCAACCCCACCGCTCCCTTAGCTCAATTGGCAGAGCAATTGACTCTTAATCAATAGGTTCTAGGTTCGAGTCCTAGAGGGAGCACTGATTTTTCTAAATCAGAACTCACTATCATCAAAGGACTTGGAGCAATTCGCTCCGAGTCCTTTTTTGCATTTCAGCCCCAAAAGGGGGCAAAAGGAGGGCAAGAGGGGATTAGCGTGGCGCCAGCGTTGATTGCGCCAGAGGCCACCTGCTTAGAAAATCGTAAGCAGGAGATACCCTCGAATGGCTTGACTAGAACAAAAACAAAGTGGCACTTTCCACGTACTCTTTCGACTTGGTAGCGAAAAGTATCGTCGGTCACTCAAAACGAAGATGCACCGAGAGGCCCTCAGCCGCAAACTCCGTATTGAAGAAAATATCAAGCTCGTTGAATCAGGGCGTCTCGCTGTTCCCGATGATGCTGACCTCGTGACCTTTCTACTTTCTGACGGCAAACTCAACAGCCGCGTTAGTGGCCACAAGCGTTTAGCCCTTGGAAAACTCTACTCCACGTATGTCGAGAGTGTGCCACAAGATGCGATGGAAGCAACATCGTGGACGACAATCTCAGTTCATATGCGACATCGCAGAGTATCTCACCCAGGAAAGAGGCCTTGATTCAGGGCCACTGTTTCAGAGCAAGACCGGCAAGCGACTTACCATTGGCAAGTATGACCGGTCGCTAAAAATGATTGCGGCGCAAGCGAATTCACGCCAGCCGCAATCGCGGCATATAGAAGTTAGTCCCCACGTCCTAAGGCACACGGCTCTTCGGAAACTGTGTCGCGAAAAGGGGCTTGAATTCGCCAAAAAGCGGGCGAATCACGTTTCGGACCGTCATATCTGGCGTTATGTGGAGCCTGATGAAAGTGAGTTCGACGAGGCAATTGAGGACTTGTGAACTCGAGCATCGTCACCTCCTAGAGTGCCCAAAAGCACCTAAATTCAAGTGATTCACGGCTGCTTGGCACGTATCCAACACTCCCTTACAATGTCCGATATTTCTCGTCAGTTCATTGTCAATACTCCTAGATTTGCAGCTGGTGATTTTATGTGGACAGGGCATTTCTTTCGAAGTTTGCTATTGCTACTTCTACTAACGCAGCGGCCTTTGCATGGTGCACTTGGCGACATCTGGTTTCAAGCTGAAGTGTTAGAAGTATTGAATCCCGTCAATGGAAACCCGTTTTCAGTTTCCTCTGATGTTTATGTCCATATGGAGGGAGTATCCACGTTCCCTGCGATTGGCTGGAGCTTTACAGCGTCAATCAGTCCACTGCCTGGAGCCAGTGGAGCTGCAACTTTCTTGCCTGACACCGTGCAAGCTGGTGAGCCTAATCTACCACCTGCAAACTCCAATCCCTTTACGGACTTTGACCTGGACTTTGCAGGCATGTCGTATGGCGAATTAGGAGATTCGAGCAATACCATCGAAGCGACATCAACGTACATATCACCTCAGTTTTCTGCTCCACCAACGTTGGACGGCAATGGTAACCTTCAACTGAATTCTGGTGCTGGCCTTGTGAGTTTACCACTGGAATTTTCTCCTGATGCAGTAGGAGATTTTTTAGTCTCTTTTGATGCGAATCCATTGCTTACCAGTGTCGCCTACCTTACTGACTCCAGCGATATAGATTTCCATCCACTTGCTGCTCCAGTTAGCACTGTCATCACAGTCACGCAATCAGAGGGCCTACCAGGAGATTACAACCTCAACGGGAGCGTCGATGGCACAGACTTCTTGATATGGCAGCGACAGCATGGAATGAGTGGGCCGCAGCTGTCAGCAGACGGCGATGGAAACAACACCGTTGATTCAAATGACCTAGCGATTTGGGAAGGGAACTTCGGTGCTCCTCACCAAAGTGGTGACTTTAATCGGGATTCCGCCATCAACGGGGCAGACTTCCTTGTCTGGCAACGCCAATTCGGTATGAGCGGGCAGCTTTCTGCTGATGGAAACGGAGATGGCTCAGTAGATTCGGCTGACCTTGCCATCTGGGAAGCGGCCTTCAACAGTAGTTCTGCGTCAATCCAATCATCACTCGCTTTCGCTGTGCCTGAGCCAAATACGGCACCCTTATTGGCGTCCAGCATGGCTGCTCTTGCTTATCTGCGGAGGCGCGGAGTCCGAGTGCAGAATCAGAATTGAGTCTCAGTGCAGTAATATTAGTCATATTCGTTTACGGAAGACACTTCAGACATCTGAAAGAACTAACACACTATGTTTGCTTCGATTGCGAGAAAACTCGGAAGAACTCTCCGTTCAAAGCGGAATGTGCGAGTCCATCAGCACTCTACGCAGTTGCAACTGGAAAACCTTGAGCAGCGACTAGTTCTTGCCAGCGTGGTAGATGTTTCGCTGTTGGGCCAGGATTGGTCGCCAGCGTTTTTGCAGGAGTTGACGCAGCAAGGACTTGGCGATGAAGGCTTTACTGTCACGCAATCACAATCGAGTCCCCTCCCTTGGCATCATCTCAATCAAGTTCGCGTCAAGTTTGACGCACCCGTGAACGTGACGGCTAGCGACCTCATGCTACGAGGAGTTCGGAACCCTTCTGGCTATGCTCTCCAGCAGAATGGATTCAGTTATGAACCGTCAACAAACACAGCAACATGGACTTTACAAGAACCTCTGCCTGCCGACTCGATATCAATTCAACTCGATGCAACCATTCAAGACAATTCATTGAATCCAATTACTGGACGACGCGGATTTACCGTTGATGTCTCCCCTCTGGCTTCGACGCGACGGGATGCGACTGACCGCTTCGTTCTGTCGCGAGGCGCATCAGCACAATTCAATCAGATTGGTGATGCCGATTACGATATCTTCTCGGATGTCAACGGTGACGGAAGAACAAACCTTGTAGACCAAGTCCTAATTAGTAGAACGGAAGATGTGGGCCTTCCCATTGGAGACCCCACGAAAGCGACCAGCGTTGAAGAGCTTGCTTCTAGCTTGGGCTTCGACCCGGCAGAAATATTTGAATATGTTGTAAACACCTATGCGTTCCAACCCTACGCCGGGTCTATGAAGACCGCTCAAACGGTAATTGAAACGGAAGCGGGTGGCGCATGGGACTTGTCGAAACTCTTGATTGAACTCTATGAAGCGTCAGGAGTATCTGCCCGCTATGTCTACGGAACTGTGGGGCTGTCCCAGAGTGATGCAAGAAATCTCGCTGGTGTTGAGGACCCCATCGCTGCACGAAACGCTTTCTCTTGGGACGGGCTGAACGGTTCCTATGAAACTATCGAGGGGCAGACTTTGCTTCAAATCGACCACACCTGGGTTGAAGCAGATGTTTGGGAGGCCGATACGGGCTTGCAAACTCGCCAGTTAGACCCCTCTTGGAAACTTCGCGACTACCAACAGAAAATCATCCTGTCGACTGAGTTCGACGAAGCTGGCTATCTCTCTAACACGGCCAACGGCTCTCCTTCCGACTACTACGCAAGGCAAGTCGCGGCCGACCTAGCGAATGCAGGTCAGGGCGTCAGCTTAGCAGATATCCCTTACGCTGGCCCCATCATCCAGCGAGAGATAACAAGCCTCGACATTCCACTTCCTTTTGTCATTGTTGGTGATACGGAGGTTTTCGAGACAATTCCGGAATTGCAGACTTATCGAGTTGATGTCAGTCTATTCGCACCGAGCGGCAGTCCGATATTTCGACACTTATTTTCATTGTCGGAAATCAATCCAGACTCAATCGTGGTCGGTTACAACAGTCAGCAGGGTAAGGTTGAACTCTATTTGGACGGCCAAGTAGCCGCTTCTGGCACTCCCCCTTCATCGACTTCATTCAACTCGCTTGGCTTCGCTTACTTTGAACCAGGGGCCCCAACGCCAGAAGACGCTTCCTTCACCTTCAGCAGTATCGGAGGTTTAGCCACCCGTAACTTTCTCGCAATCGCAATGAATGCGAATCATATTTCCGAACACACCATAAACCGACTGCGAGACCAAGTTGATGATGTCGGCAGGAGATATCTGGATGGTGAGGTTGTTTCTGACTACGACACGCACGGACCAGCTCTGGGATTGTTGGCTGCAAGATACAACCAGATGGTCAACGAATCTCGTGCCCAGTATGAGGCACTTTCTCATCAACGACACTCATACAATCCAGAGTTTGCGACTATCGAAAGCGGCCCTTCATTCGACGTATTCCCAAATCAACAAGTCGTGATTCACCCACAAGCGACCCGATTAAACGTTGCAGGCAACTACAGGATAGAATATCCCATTTCGTCAGCGCCGAACCCCGCAGCAGGGGTTACAAGCTATCTGATATCAGTACACGAATCTCTTGTCTTTGAAGACGTCCTCAACACGCCCGGGCTCAGCACAGTCAGCTCGATTCAATACGCAAATGAGAACGGTATTCCTGTCTTCGAGATTACAGGCTCCAATTTCAATACACTCCTACCTCAGCTAAATCTGCCAACACACATCTACAATCAAATCGTCGACGATTTCAACGCGACGAATCGCGTCGTTGTCCCACGTGATATGACACCGATTAACGGATTCAACGGAATTGGCTGGATTGGCCGAGGAATGCGAATCGATTGGCTCGTTGGTGGGCTTTCTTCTCCCGTCGAACTCCATGGTGGGCGCGACACCGGTGACCCGGAGGAAGAATTCCCCGACCCGGATAGCTGTGGTCAAGATGTTATAGCTGACCCCGTTGGCGTAGCTCTCGGCAACGTGCTGATGGATACGCAAGAGTTTTTTGAGCCATCAGGTGTTACTCGACTAGAGTTTGGTAGGCACTATGACTCTCACGATGAGCCCGATAGAGGACTTGGGGTAGGATGGACCTACACCTACGGAGACTTTCTGACATTTGAGCCTGGTGGTTTCATCAAGCTTACCAATGGGCAGGGAGTCACGCATACCTTCTCCCCAAGTGGCGGCGGTAGCTACGTAGTGCCGCGCCACGTTGGCGGAACGTTCGCCGCCATCACAGGAGGCTATCGATACGAAACCCTCGAAGGTGTTCGTTACGATTTCCATTCCGATGGGAGATTGAAATCGATACTCGACCGTCAGGGTAATGGCGTGCAGCTAACATACACGCCAGCAAACAAGCTATCGCGCGTGACTAATGTCGCTGACGCAAGCCATTATCTTGATTTCACTTTTAATGGAGATTCCATTTCCAGGGTCGAGACATGGGACGGTAGAGCATGGCAATTTAGCTATGACGAAATCAACAGCCAACACTACCTAGCATCTGTTGCGAAACCAGACCATCTCGGTCGCACCGTGAGTGATACCTACACTTACTATTCTTCAGGACCAATCGAGGGGCTACTGCACACCGCAAGTGATGCTAGAGATTCAACGACAACTTACAACTACTACACGAATCGTCGTGTTAGCAAAGTGCAGGACCCCGAAGGAGGCATAGTACGCTTCTCTTTCGACTACTTGGAAAATGAAACGCGCGTTTCCGATGAACGCGGGAATATCACGCTGTATCGTTACAACGATGACGGTCACACAACGGAAGTCGTGCATCCCGATGGTTCAAGAGAGTCCACAGTCTGGCAAGAAAGCCTCGTCGTAGCAACAACCGACCAGCGAGGTTTTAATTCCACTTTTGACTACGATACCAAAGGAAACCTCACAGCCATCGATGATACGCTAGGCAGCGTGGTTTATTATTCCTACGACCCGGTGTTTAACCAACCGACTGAACAAACCACTCAAATACTTGTCCCCGATGGAGCACCAACCACGCAGACATTTGATTCCACGAACATCCCTATCGCTATCCAAGATTTTCAAACACTGACGTCAGCAACGACCGTCTCGGGAGCGAGCGGAAAGATTGTGGACGTTGATGTGGTGGTAGACTTGGACCACACCTGGAATTCAGACCTGCGGATTACACTGATTTCTCCACAAGGAGTCCGAACGACCCTCGCATCGGGTGTCGGAGGAAACGGCGACGACTTCGAAAACACGGTCTTTGACGATGAAGCGCCCCTTTCCATCAATCAAGGCGCTGCCCCTTTTGCAGGAACTTACGCTCCACAGCAGGCACTTGCTACCTACAACGACGCCGAAGCCAATGGAACTTGGCAACTTGAAATCTACGATTCGCAAAACGGTGACCAAGGAACTCTGCAAGCATGGTCACTGGTGGTTTCGACACAAGCATTCGCAACCCAGGACCGTGTTACACAGAGTACCATCGATGCCGTTACTGGCTTGCCTACGCTGACTTCGCGCCCTGGAGGTATCGACACTGGTTACACCTATACTTCACAAGGTTTGATTGACATTCAAACAGACCCATTGCTTCGCGTTACCGACTTTGATTATGACCCATTAGGTAGGCTGACAAAAAGCACATTTGCCGTTGGTACTGCCGACGAAGGTGAGCAGAACTTTGAGTATGACTCCAGCGGTAATCTTATCGCGGTGATTGATGAGAACAATCGACGCACTGAGTACGAGCATGACAATGTCGGACGGCTCATCCTCACGCGAGATTTCCTCGGCCAGGAAACCGTCTTCAACTACGATAAAGCTGGTAATCTAGCCCGCACGCAGGATTCTCGCGGAAACATCACCCGCAACGAGTACGACGCGATGAACCGCCTCGTGCGGTCCACTGATGCCGATGGTAATACGACACGTTTTTCCTACGACCCCGCAGGAAACCTGATTCGCACCATTGACCCACTCGGAAATGTTACTCGAAATCGTTACGACAATATAAATAGGTTAATCGAAGCCATTGATGCTGATGGCGGAAGCACTCGATTTACCTATGACGATAGCAGCAATCTTTCTTCAATCACCGACCCGGAAGGTAACAAAACACGCTTTATCTATGACATCCGAGGCAGGCTGGTTCAAGAAATCGACCCACTCGGCCAGTCGATGGAATACGAGTACGACAACGCCGATAATCTCGTGCGGAAAACGGACCGCAATAATCGCGTTATCGAATTCGAGTACGACAGTCTAGACCGTCTGCAACTTGAGACTTGGAGGAACGTTAATACCACAGTCGCTAATGTCATCGATTACGAGTACGACCTTGTTGGCAACATGCAGTCGGTGGTTGATACATCCAGTTCGCTTTCATTCACCTACGACAGTCGTGACAGGATAAAGACCGTTGACAACGCGGGTACTGCTGGAGTTCCGAATGTTCTGTTGACCTACACCTACGACGATGTTGGGAACATTGCGAGCGTAGTTGATGAAATAGGTGGAGTCGTCGGAGCAATTACAAGCTACGAATACGACGACCTCAATCGGCTCGAATCCCTTGAGCAAACCGGAGCTGGCGTAGCTACTAAGGCTGTTGATTTTGCCTACAACGAGTTGGGGCAGTTTGAGAGTATCTCCCGGTACTCTGATTTGAATCGCAACGCTCTCGTCGCTAGAACCAACTATGATTACGACCGACTGAATCGGCTGACTGCTTTGGAGCATGGCAGTAACTCTGACCCGCGTGCATTGGCTTTCTATGACTTCGAGTACGACGCCGCAAGCCGCATCACCAAAATCACAGACATTGATGGCGTCACGGACTATTCCTACGACAACCGTGGGCAATTGACTGAAGCGGACAGAGCGGTGGGCGATGCTCGCGGGGATGAATCCTATTCCTACGATTCAAACGGCAATCGCACAGAAAGCCACAGCCATGGCACAGGATACGTTGCGGATGACGCGAATCGGCTTAGCTCCGATGGCACGTATACCTATGCCTATGATGATGAAGGGAACATGACGCGCCGCACGGAGATTGCGACCGGTCAGTACCGCACGTTCGATTGGGACCATCGCAATCGCTTGATACGTGTTACCGATTTCACTAGCGGTGACGTCATCACTCAGGAGGTTGAGTACACATATGATGGACTTGACCGACGAATTGCAAAGCACGTTGACGGGCAAATCACGTACTTTGTTTACGACCGCGAGGACGTTATTCTCGATTTCGAAGATAGTGATGGTATCGGAGGAGTACCACCAGTTCTTGAGCAACGATATCTACATGGCCCAGGAATTGACCAAGTGCTTGCTCAAGAGCCGGGAGTTGGCCCTGCACTCTGGCTGCTTGCCGACCACCAGAATAGTACTCGTGGTATCGTTGATTCACAAGGACAAGTTGTCAATCAGTTGTCGTTCGATGCGTACGGAAATATAGCGTCAGAGTCGAATCCGGCAATTAACACACGGTACCTGTATGCGGGGCGAGAATATGACACCGAGGTGGCTTTGCACTATAATCGGTCACGCTACTACGAAAGCGATACAGGTCGATTTATATCGGAAGACCCAGGACGACATGCGAAGAGCGGGAGTAACCTTTACCGATATGCTCTTAACGCACCAACCTATCTCATGGATTGGAACGGGAAAGAGGCCTCGTCTAGTCAGAATACAACATTTGAAACTGGGCAAATCGATTTTGTTGACGGAATCACAAACAACAGTATAGATGAATTGATAGGAAACATACTCGACCTTGAGGGTAAAGTCGGCAAGATACGGTTAGTTGGTCATGGTGAGCCTGGAGGTTTTCAAGCACCTGGAGGCGGAATAACAAGAGGTTCATTGCAACATCCATCTGTTCAAAAGTTAATCCACGCACTTCAACAAAGATTGAAACCTGGAGGAAAGCTAACACTCTACAGTTGCAATACCGGTCGAGGGAGCGAGGGAGAGGATTTCTTGCGCCGCTTAGCCGAACTATTGGGAAATAACATAACGGTAGAATCTCCCACCACTTATCAATCTCCCCTAATAAACAGCTTGCTTGGTGACACTCTTACAGGGCCGCTATTGCAGTGCGGGCCGTTCGGCTGTCTGACTGAGCAAAACCTGTCAACTCTTCCATTCGCGTTGTTCTCCAACACAGTCGGCAGCTTGCAGCATGGCTTCCATTCCAAGTAAGTAGCTTGAAGTACACTTGTGCAGGAATTGGGAATTGTGCTAGTAAGTGCTGTTTATGCACAATGAGAAACTTCAAAGCCGCGTGGTGAAAGTGCTTGGTTTGGCTTTGCTGCTGGCTCTTACGTCTACTGGCTTTCTTTTTTTGGCAGTTAAGCTCGCCAACTACTCTTATTTGGTATCAGTTCCAGCAACCGCATCTTGCTTGGTATGTTAGCTTCAGGGTTTGTACTTCATAGAACCCTGGAGAATTCTGATGGCGAAGGGACCGCAGCGTAGTGCAGCGTTGGAATTGGCTTGGCGAGAGCGGATTGCTCGGCAGGCGAGTAGCGGGCTCTCGGCTCGCGAGTTCTGCCGCAACGAGAACTTGAAGGAGTCGTCGTTTTACGCCTGGCGCCGCGAGCTGGCGCGTCGTGAGGAGCAGTGCCAGAGTTCTGTGGGCAAGCCAACGACTGATCGTCGTCAGCGCGACGCGTCGCCGTTTCTGCCGATCGCGCTGAGCGCTGTCGCCCCAGCGCCGATCGAGATTACCTTGGCCGAGAACGTATCGGTCCGAGTCTCGCACGGTTGCGAGGCGTCGCTGCTGAACATGGTCCTCTCGGCACTGGAGCGGTCGTGATGCTTGCTCTCGCTCCCAGCACAACGATCTACCTGGCCGTCGAGCCGACGGACATGCGCAAAGGGTTCGACGGCCTGAGTCGCATCGTCACCGAACACATCGAGAAAAACGTGCTCGACGGCGGGCTGTTTGTGTTTGTGAATCGTCGGGGCGACCGTTTGAAACTCCTCTGGTGGCAGGAGGACGGGCTGTGCATCTGGTACCAACGGCTCGAGGCAGGCACGTTTCAGTTGCCGCCAGTGGCAGAAGACGCCAAGAGTGTCCCGCTCACCGCCACGCAGTTGTCGCTCATCCTGGGCGGGATCGATTTGCGAAGCGCACGACTCCGTAAGCGCTATCAGCGCAGCGCATGAGCAAACTTTTTCTGCACTTGGTCTTTTCACGGCGCGCTGGGTAGGTATAACCGAACGTCATGAGCACGGACGTCGCAACATCGCCCGGTGAAGTCGAGCAGTTGCAAGCGGTCATTGCGCAGCAGTCGTTGTCACTGAACCCCACCATTTGCGAGTTAAAGAACCCGAAGTGTTACGCGTTTACCCTGTTGTGAACTTTTAGGGATTAGGTCGCCTGTGGCGACCATTTCCCTAAGTCGTCGACATTCACGATCCTCAAAGTTTTTCGCTTTGTGGGAGCCGAGTGTTGGCGAAATTGACAAAGGAAGAAATCGTGACACTTCAAGTTCTTCACACGAAAGGGGAATCGAAACGAGCCATTGCCCGGCGACTGAGCGTAAGCGAAGGCACCGTTCGATACCATCTGCGTCGGCAAGCCAATTCCGCCAGCGACGGGCGTCAGAAACAGGCGCTCATTGAGAGCCTCGGGCTGAGTGAGGTCGTACAGCATTGGTGGCAATCACAAACGGAGGTTCTGCCAGACGGGCGCTCGCCGAACGTGCATGGCCTGTGGCAGCATCTGGTCCATGAGCACGAGTATTCTGGCTCGTACAAGTCGGTGCGGAAGTATGTGCGCGCGAAATTTCCCGCACCGAAGTTGCGTCCGTTCCGACGGATTGAAACGCCGCCAGGAGCGCAAGTGCAAAGCGATTGGTTGGAAGAGAAGGTCCAGCTTGACGGCGTGCTGACCAAGATCTACGGCTTCATCATGACGCTCAGTCACAGCCGCATGACGGCAGTCATCTGGAGTTTGAGTATGAATCAGCTTGCCTGGCATCGCGTTCATAACGAGGCCTTCCGACGACTAGGCGGCGTAGCAGCCGTGAATCGCATCGACAACCTCAAGACGGGTGTCGCTCATGGCGCTGGTCCCTGGGGGAAGATCAACGAAAGCTACCGAGCTTACGCGCGGACGATGGGATTTCATGTCGACCCGCATGAAGTACGGAAGCCCCAACAGAAAGGCAAAGCCGAACGGCGCGTATCAGCAGCCAGGCAGCGTTTGGACCTCAAGCGTAGCTTTGCTTCACTCGCTGATCTGCAAGCCCACACCGACGCACGGCTCGACCGTGATGCCAAGACTCGCAAGTGCCCAGTGACGGGGAAGAGCGTGTACGACACTTGGCAAGCGGAAGCGCAACTGCTGCGTCCGTTACCTGCAACACTCCCTGAACCGTTCGATTTAATCCGAACCTGCCCGGTGCACAAGGACGCGACGATTCGCTTTGAGGGCCGCACCTACACGGTCCCATTTCGCTACGTACACGGCACCGTGGAAGTCCGTGGTTGCAGCGGCTTCATTCAGATTGTCGATCGCAAAGACGGGCAGATTGTGCAGCAATACCCGCGTCAAACCGAGCAACTCTTGCTGATCGATCCTGCCTGTTACGAAGGCCCCTCGCCGCCCAATCTGAATGCTCCTCGGCCACTCGGAAGAATGGCTCGCAAGCTTGATGAGGTTGCTGCGTTGCCGGTTCAGTTGCGCTCTATCGACATCTACGCTCACGTGGCGGAGGTGGCACGATGAAGATTGCTCAAACTCGAAAGCTGCACGCTGCTGGCATTCTGCCGCAGCCTGCGGCAACCGACAATGTCGAAGCACTGCGTGAACGACTGGATGCCTTGCGATTAGTATTCGCCGCCGAAGGGCTCGATGACTTGCTCAGTCAGTCCTTGAAAGAAGACTGGAGCACGGCCGTGTTTCTCGATGCTCTACTGCGTCTGGAGCTGGAACGTCAAGAAGAACGACGTGTGGCACAAGCCATCCGGATCTCGCACTTGCCCACGGGCCCGACGATCTCGAATTTTGATTTTGCCTTTCAACCGTCGGTCTCACGAAGTCAGGTCGAGACGTTAGCCACCGGACAGTGGATTCGCGATGGCCAGGGCTTGCTGCTGCAAGGACCGCCGGGCGTTGGAAAAACCCATCTGGCTGTAGCATTGGGCCTGCGAGGAATTGAGACTGGCTTCTCGGTGAGTTTTTATCGTCTGGACGAGCTGATGCATCAATTGAAAAAAGATGCCGAGTTGAGTCCGGCCAAGCTCAAGTACCGCAAGTACATGGCGGTGAATCTGGTGATCATTGACGAGTTCGGTTATCAGCAACTCGATCGCGAGGAATCAAATCTGTTTTTTCGCGTGGTGAACTATCGTTATGCCAAGGGTTCATCGACGGCGATCACGACCAACAAAGGCATCGCCAGTTGGCCGTCGGTGCTGGCCGACGACGAGGTGTTGGCCGGAGCGATTTTGGATCGTTTGTTGCATTCAGCAACGGTCCTCAACATTCGAGGCCGCAGCTACCGATTAAAAGAACTAGACGCCCAGTTCGATCAGCAAGCCGCCACAACCTCGGGAGGCTCCGAGGAGCCAGCCATCGTGGCCGTAGAATCAGCAATCCCCGCGAACCCACCGGCGGGGTCCACCCCCTGAGCGAAAATTTTGAAAAACCCCCGCGCGCGGGGGTTTTTCAAAAAGTCCAGAGCCTACGGCTCTGGCACCCGTGCGTAACAGTTCAGGTTCACCAACTGCGTAAAGGTTCGGGTTCAGTGACAGTCGTCAACGATCCACGAGCTCAATACGAAGCTGCAGAAACTGGAGCATCACCTGCAGCAACTCCTCAGAAGTAAGTACGGCCCGCGCGCTGAGCGTTTCGATCCCCATCAGGGAACGCTGTTCGACAATTCATCGGAAGCGTCAAAAGAGCAGGAAGTTCCCGAGACGACGGTAAAATCGCACCGTCGCCGAGGCGGTGGGGGTCGACAAGAGTTTCCCGACCATCTGGAGAGGCGCACGGTTGAACATGATCTGTCTGCAGAAGAAAAACCGTGTCCCTGCTGCGGCGAGGAAAGACAGCGCATCGGCGCGGAGGTGAGCGAGCAACTCGACTTCGAGCCAGCGGTCATTTACGTCCTGCAACATGTGCGGCACAAGTACGCCTGCCGCAACTGCGAAGAACACGTGCAAGTCGCTCCGCCAGCGGTAAAACCGATTGCCAAGGGAATGGCGGGTGCCGGGCTGCTCTCAGCGATCGTAGTGAGCAAGTACAACGATCATTTGCCCCTGTATCGGCTAGAAGACATTTTTTCACGCAGTGGCGTCGAACTCTCGCGCAGCTCGCAATGCCGCTGGGTGCAAGCGACGGCCGAGATGCTCCGGCCCCTGGTTCAGTTGATGAAACAGCGAGTTCTCTCCAGCAAAGTGATTCACACCGACGACACGCCCATGCCGGTGCGAGATGATGCCTTGGAAAAGACGCGCACGGCGCGGCTGTGGGTCTACTGCGGCGACTGGCGCCATCGGTACACGGTGTACGACTACACAACGAGTCGCAAGCGAGATGGGCCGGTGGAATTCCTGAAAGGTTTTACCGGCTATTTGCAAGCGGACGCCTACGGCGGTTACGAAGGAATCTACGCCCGTGGCAAAGTAAAACAAGTGCTCTGCTGGGCGCATGCGCGGCGGAAGTTTTTTGAAGCACGCACGACTCAGCCGGAGGAGTCGCATGCGGCATTGGCCTTCATTGCGCGGCTGTATGCCGTGGAGAGCGAGCTGGACAAATGGCGCTGTTCGGTAAGCGAGACCAGCGATCTCGTGCAAGTGATGCGCAAGTGGCAGCGCGAGCGCTATCGTCGACGACAGAAAGAGTCGTTGCCGATTCTGGCCGAGTTTCACCAGTGGCTGGAAAAGATCAAAGCGGCTGTGTTGCCCAAGAGCCCGCTGGGGCAGGCGATTGGTTACGTGTTACCCAGATGGGATGGGCTGAAGCGCTACTGCAGGGACGGCATGCTAGCGATTGATAACAACCTGAGTGAGCGCATGATTCGTCCTTTGGCCCTGGGCAGAAAAAACTATCTGTTCTTCGGCAGCGACAACGGTGGTGAGGCGGCGGCCGTGCTTTACAGTGTGATGGCCAGCGCGAAAGCGCATCACGTCGAGCCGTTTCTCTATGTACGCGACCTGCTGGAAACCTTCGCCAGCGAAGACAAGCCAGCGCTCGACACGCTGCTGCCCGACGCCTGGCTCAGCACCCATCCCCAGGCCCGACGAAAACGCCCCCGCTAAGCGCAAACCCACCTCCTGCGGCAGCGCCAAAAACAAATATCAGGGCGTGTTGTTCGTGGAACTGTTACCTTATTTGAGTTGGCTCGCGTCCTGCGATACCGTTCGCACGCGGTGTCTAAAGCAGTGCTTCGCCCCGTTCTTATCAAGAACCGCAGCAACTCCCCGATTTGAGTACGATGACGCTTACTATGTCTGCGTAGAAGATTGCATTCAGAAACATTGCTAATTTGCTAGATAGATTCGAGCGAATCATCCGCTAGCCCCAATAAGTTCTGTCATTACAACAGGAATAGCACTCCTAGCATGCAAGCAATGCCGACCCTGTGAGATAGTGTTTTGCGACCAGCCTCTTAGTTATGCAACAGCACCTACGGCATCTTCCATAACTCCAGCATGAACTACTCAAAACTTACTATGATGGAGGTAACACACATGGAGAACACCAAAGACAAACAAAAGAGCAAACCAACTCAGAAGCCGGCCCACGTCGTTCGACGAGGAGCCATCGCGGCAAGTATCTGGCGACGCCAAACCCAGACCGGGTTCGGTTACTATGATTACTCGCTCTCAAGAAGTTGGAAGACGAAAGACGGCTCAAAAGAAGGCTACTCTTCTAGCTTCTTTACCCGGAACGAGGCTGAGATGCATGAAGTTATCGCAGCCGCCTCGAAGTGGATTACAGAGCAGGAATCTACGGATTCCGAGACTGCAACGAACGAACAGGAAAAGCAGGCTGCTTAGTCCTGTTTCAACACGGGGCTGGCCGCCAGTCAGCCCTCTCTTCAACTAACTCTCCGCTTCAAATACTTTTACTTTCCTTTGCTGATACCGAATCACGTCACTGGGTATCTTCGATAGCCCGACCGATTTTCGCTCACGATTGACCTGACGCAGCAATTCGAGCAGTTGCTTCCGAATTGGTGCGTATGGCTCAAACGGCACGTTCCAGAATTGCTCGGCCAACCACTCAGGGCTTCGTTTTCGAGCGTTCCCGACCAGTCTTGCCTTCAAGTTTCTCATAGCTTCACGTGAGATTTGAACTCGAACTCGATATTCATAGTCTCGCTCAGCTTTGCCCGTGCGGTCCTGTTTCTCCCGGTTCAGTACATATCCACCGGGGACATAGGAAATACTGTACCCGAAAATCTGAATCGGCTGGCCAGCTCGGCAATTCCGCACATTGCGGCCTTCAAGCTTTCGCCAATCTCGGTATTCACCGGTGACATCGTGACGACCACGTGTAGCGAGCATAATCCAGTTCCGCTCGTACCTGAGATAAGCAACATTGATGATGCCTCGTTTTTTCCGAGAGTAGCGCCTACCAGCACCCATCAATACATAATCCAAGAAGTAGTCTTGATGCTACCCAAATCGCAACACATATGCTGATGACCGGTCCAGATCCTCTCCTGCCCGAATGTACCGAAGTGTCGTGCGGGGATCACGATGGCCGAGCCATTTTTAAATTTGGCGGAGTTCGACGCCAGCACGATCTGCTTCGGTAGCGGCGGTCACGCGGAGCGCATCCTCCGAAGAATAGCGCTGTTCGCGTAGACCCGTCGTGCGAACCGGTTCTCTTTCAGAGGTTTCGTCGACCCAAAGTGGTCAGTTCCCACTATAATCGGTGCTCATCCGAGCGCTCGCTGGTAGCTAATTTGGCGACTGTGAATAGAACAGCTCGGTGTGCGAAAGTCATTGTCGTGGTGCGTAGGGATTTCGCTGGTGTTGTCTTGCTTCCCCCATCGGGACCAGGCGAAATCCGCTCAACTTAGGATCTCCAAGGAATCCGATTCCAATGATTACCTCTATGCGGCGGATGTTTCGTCTTTGTTTTCTTTTTGCCGGCTCTGTGTTGTCGATGTCTCCCGTGTCGATGGGGCAGACATTGACCCACGGACCGATATTGGGCGCTGTTTCCGACGAGGGTATCAAGGTATGGGCCCGGAGCGATGTTGCTGCTGATTACGAGCTACGCTATTCACTCAGCTCGGGTGGCTCTGAGTTTTCTGGAGGCATAACCACGCTTGGGCCTGAATCAGACTTCACGGGTGTGGCAAGACTGGCGGGACTTCGTGCGTCGACGGAGTACGATTATCGCGTCCTCTTGGACGGCGACGAACACTTTGCTGGTACGTTCACCACCTTGCCACCGACTGGCGTTCCCGGCACCCTGAGCTTTGCCTACGGAGCCGACTTCAGACCTACTTTCCAACCGTTTAACGTATTCGACCAAGTCATCCAGCGCCAGCCAGATTTCATGATACTTGGTGGTGACCAGATCTACGCTGACTTAGACGGCGGCGTCAGAACCAAGAGCGGCTATGAGGACAAGTACAAGGAAAATTGGTCCGACCCAAAGTTTCGTGCCGCACAACAACAGATCCCCATGTTCACGATGTGGGACGACCACGAGATCATCGATAATTGGGACCAAGGTTCATCGGGTCTCCGATACTTGAGGGCAAAATCCGCGTTCGAAGAATACCAAGGCAGCACCAACCCCGATCCCCTTGTTGCGGATGAACTTTACTACTCTTATTCGGCAGGGGAAGTCGATTTCTTCGTGCTCGACACCCGCTCTCATCGCGACCGAAACTTCGCGAGCGAAGGAGCTTCTAAAACGATGCTTGGCGCAACACAGAAAGCCGAGTTGCTAAGCTGGCTTGACACCGCGTCTGGCAAGTTCAAGTTGATCGTCTCCTCGGTTCCTTTTAATGAATGGTCGACAACGGGTAGAGATTCTTGGCACCAGGGATTTCGCGATGAACGCGATCAGATATTCGATCATATTCGTGACAACGAGATTGGCGGCGTCGTACTCCTCTCAGGAGACCAGCACTGGAGCGGCGTTTTTCAGCTTAACTCGAATGACGACCCCTACCCGCTACTCGAGTTTCAGCCGACCCCCGCTGCCATTGGCAATCGGGGCGAACCGTCGTCGAACGACCCTCGGATATTCTACAAGAGCGACGAATACCAAGGGATCGGAATGTTCACTGTCGACACGACTCTCGAGACTGCCACACTCAACTACCAATGGATAGACGTGGACGGCAATCAGCGATTCGCGCTGCAGCTTGACGAAGCAGGCAGAATCATTTCTAACATCCCCGAACCGAGTTCACTGGCTCTATTGATAATCAGTGGAGGAGCCTATTTTATGGGCCGCAGACCACCTCGGCTCGCGCCGATGGCTGATGTTGCATTGTAAAAACTGCTCTCAAGTCCCTGCCTGTTTATTCGCTCCGATGCCCGAAGGTCATACCATTCATCGCTTGGCTCGGGACCAGCGGAAGGATTTCAAGGGACAAAAGCTGAAAGTCAGCTCGCCGCAGGGGCGCTTTGCGGCGGAAGCCAAGCAACTGAGCGGCCGTGTGTTAGAGGCCATCGAAGCCCATGGCAAGCATCTTTGCTATCGCTGGAGTGGAGACCACTATCTTCATATCCACCTTGGCTTGTACGGCAAATTTCGCCGGCATGCTTCGCCACCCCCCGAACCACGAGGGCAGGTTCGGCTGCGCGTGGTAGGCAAGGAGCAAGCATTTGATCTGAACGGGCCCAACACCTGCGAGCTTCTTACTCGTCAAGAGTGGTCGACTATTCAAAACCGCTTGGGGCCCGATCCGCTTCGCAAGGATAGCGATTCCGAACAGGCTTGGCAGCGTATCAAGCGCAGCCGCGCGGCAATTGGCACCTTGCTCTTGAACCAAGCCGTCATTGCTGGCGTGGGCAACATTTACCGCAGCGAAGTGCTGCATCTCTTGGGAATTCATCCCGAGTGTCCCGGGCAGTCGCTCACACGCGAGGAGTTCGACACGCTGTGGACCACGCTGGTCAAGCTGCTCGAAATAGGGGTGAAGTACAATCGCATCATTGTCGCCGACCCAGCAGATGTCGGCCGACCGCGCAGCCGCATGAATCGTGAAGAGCGGTTGCTGGTTTACAAAAAGCCGCACTGCGGCCGATGCGACGAGGCTATCGAATCGTGGCTGCTCGGTTCACGCAAAGTGTTCGCTTGCCCGAAATGTCAGCTGAGATAAGACTGACCGGCTCGCTTTGCAGATCGCGGGTGCACTGCGCCGTCATTCAACGGGTGACTTGTGGAACCAAAGTCTGAGCTAAGCCTTCTGCCTTAGCTCTAATTCTGTGCGGATTTCTTGGGCCTTGGTTTCGTTGATGGGATAGCCTGCCATGATAGCCATGGCTAGCAAGGAGGTGACCAGCGGGATACTGACATCGAAGACCCGTAACAGCCAGAGCGTTTGCTCACTTTGCGTCGCGAGATCGACGTCGAATCCCGATGCTTTGAGTAACACGCCGCTCAGAAAACCCGCGAGTGCGATTCCGAGCTTGATCATCCACCAGTAAATTGCGCCCAAGACCCCTTCGCGACGCTGCCCGGTTTCTAGTTCGTCGTAGTCACAAACGTCAGCGACCATCGAACCCATCAGAGTGAATAGTGAACCGATCCCGAACGCTACTAACGGGCAAGCGGCAAGCAACCAGTAAGGTTTGTCCATGCTGTAGGCGATCCACTTAAGCAGATACCCCAGGCAAGACAAGCTGATAGTCATCTGAAAAGTCTCGCACTTGCCTAGCTTGGTCGTCAACCAGGTCGCAAGGGGAATCACCGCCAGCGTACTCACGGCAGTCAGTGTTCCGAACCAGCCGTAGAGGTCGCCTGCAGTTTGTTCATTCCCTTGAAATACGTGGTAGATAAATACATAGAGTGTGAAAAACGCACCGAGCTGGTAGCCATTGAATACCAAGAAGGTCGCAATACAGAGCTTCATAAACGGGCGACAGCTTAGCGCTGCCGCGATGCCATGCAGTATCCCCGTGGGTTGGTCGGGGGTCGTTCGCCCCGCAACTGGCAAGGGCTTCTCGCGACAAAAAACCGCGGGAGTCAAACCGAACAGGCAAATCGCGCCTCCCACCCCCAGGGCGAGTACGCGTGCGCCCTGCACTTTGTCGTCGAACCAATCGCTAGCCATCAGGGCGTAGAACCAAGGAACGCCGATCCAGGGGAGCTGTCCCACGGTGTGTGCGAAAGCTTGCAGTCGGGTGCGTTCGTGGTAGTCGTGAGTCAGTTCGAAACCAAGCGCAACAAACGGCGTCGCGAAAGACGAATACGTCACAAAGTAAAAAACGGACACCACCAAGAAACCCCAGAAGTAGAACAGCTCGGAATACCCCTCGGGCATCTGCCACATGGCGGCAAAAAGGAACCCCGACAGAATTGCTCCGCTGAAGATGAACGGCCGACGTCTTCCCCAACGGCTGCGTGTCCGGTCTGAGAGATATCCAATAAGCGGGTCCGAGGCGGCATCGAACAGCCTGGGGACGGAACCGATCAGCCCCACCAGGACGGGATCCATCTTCAAACCCAGGTTGAGAATGACGATCATCGCCGGCAACGCGGCCGCTTGCAGATTGTTCGCCAACATCCCCGCGGCGTACGCGAACTTCTGCTCGAGCGGGATTTGCGATTCGCTCGCATGTGGTCGGTCGCTACCGGTCATGAGGAGATGGCGATTCTCTTGAAACAATCACGCTAATCCGCGTGATGTGTACCTTGGATCCAGGCAATGTCTATCTTAGCAGCCCGGTGGATATCCACTAATTGACACTGACGAGTCTGCGAGTAGACTAATGATAGTGATACAGAAACAGTTACAACAAGGCCTTATGGAGTCCTCACCGTGTCTACCGTACGCCAAGTCGCGAAAGCTGCGGATGTCTCGATTGCCACAGTCTCCCGAGTCATCAACGGCAGTCCCTTAGTCAGCGACGCCATACGAGAAAAGGTGCTGGATGCGGTCAATCGATGTGGCTATGTCCCCACGGTAAGTCGTCGTACGACCTCCTTTCTCGCTCTGGTGTACGCCTGTCCCTTCTCCTTGGGATCCACGTATGACATGGCCCTGGTCGAGGGCATGGGGCAGGCAATGAAATCGCTGGATTTCGATCTGGTGATCCTCAATCCCAGTCGGGATCGCGCGATCGACGAGTCCTATACGCAGTATTTCTTGCGTAAGGGTGTCCGAGGTGTGATCCTGCGCTCGACGGTCGAGGGCCGCGGCATCTGCAAGGAAATCGCCGCCGAGAAATTTCCAGCGATCGTTGTCGGCGACCATTTTGAGCACCCTTCGCTGGGGTTTGCTTATGCAGATTCTTACCCGACGAGCAAGCAAGCGACGCAACATCTCTTGACCCTGGGACACCGCCGGATCGCGTTCGCCAGCAACCAATCTGACGATGGTGACCATGCAGATCGATTCCGAGGCTACGCCGAGGCAATGCAAGAAAATGGCATGGAATTGGGAGCGGATTTGATTTTTCGCATCCCGGCCCATCGGCCTGATGGCGCACAGTTGCTACGGAATCTGATGAGTTCCGCTCAACCACCGACTGCGGTCTTTATTACCGACCCCTCCATCGCCGTGGGGTTGATCACCGAAGCACAAAGCATGGGCATGGAAATCCCCGGGGACCTGTCGGTCGTAGGCTTCGATGATCGCGATGTGAGAAACTATGTCCATCCGCGCATGACCGCAATCTGCCAAGACGCCACTCAACTGGGTCATGATGCCTTTTCGGAACTCGCCCGCGCGCTCGAGGCCGGCAACGGAGATCGACCCCAGGATCGAATTTCCAACACCTGGCTGGAAATCAACAATTCTACAGGGCGCCCGACTGCCCAACCGGTCAGCATTCTGCCCAACGGCACTCGCCTGCAGCCGACCAAACTGCCCGCGCAAATCACTCCCGTCTGAAACATCTCCTTCGAGCAAGGGGAAGCAGCGCGAGCAGCGCCAAGGCACTCGTCGCAGGCTCGGGAACAAAGTGCGCTGTAGAAAACGAAGCGATCGTAAACCCTAGGTTTCTTTGCAAGACGAGCCAGTCACCCCCATCGGTGTCGCCATCACCGTCGATGTCGCCACTGGCGTATCCTGCATCGGTTGAGTCCCCGAAACCAGTCTTCCAGAGGAGCAAGTCCTCTTCGTTGATCGACCCGTCGAGGTTCAAATCGCCGTACTCAGTGCCAACGATGCTGTGCAATAAAAAGTCCACGTCGGCAACATCGACATTGCCATCGCCGGTCAAGTCCGCGGAGTCTTCTGCCGACACGCCGAACAGAGCCCGATATAAAGGAGCTTGATCGGCGGCTGTGCGAAGCCAATCGATGTCCTCTGTGTCAATCACTCCGCTAAAATCAATGTCGCCGAGGAGCACCTGCTGATCTGTTTCAAGTACTGCCAATTCTTGGTTTGCATCCACGCCTCGCAAGTGCTGTACAAGTCCGCTGGTCCACTCAATCGTCACCAAATCGACCGTTCCCACGGATTGCCCAAGCCCGAAATGCGCGGTCCGCTCATTCTGGCTGAGGAAGCTGCTACCGCCATCGATTTCCCACACCATGCGGTTTTCGGGGTTGTCCAGATCGGGCGTCACTGTGATAAACGTCCCGATCGCATCGCGGTTCGAAACGGCGCCTTGAAGGTCTAGTCGCAAATAGCTGTTGCCGTTGCCGCCATCGTTTCGGTAGAGAATTGGCTGGTCCTTGTTGTTCACGATCACGAAATCAAGATCGCCATCATTGTCGTAGTCCAAGTGCGCCAAGCCACGGCCTTGCCCCGTGTCGGTCACTCCTGTGACGTCGGAGACATCGGTAAAAACACCGTCGTCGTTGCGCCAGAGGAAGGTGCGGTCGTCAAACCAGCCTGTGCCGTTGTAGCCGTTGGTGGCAACGAGATCCAAATCGCCATCGTTGTCGTAGTCGAAAAAAGTCGTGCCCCACGCCCAGCGTGAATCGCGCACGCCGGCTTCCAAAGTAACATCCGTAAACTGGCGATTGCCATCGTTGCGATAGAGTCGGTTGAATCCCCCAAAAGCGGGCGGACCATCGGGAGAGGGAGTGATGTTGGTGATAAACCAGTCGAGATCACCATCACCATCGTAGTCGCCAAAGGTGGAGCCCATCCCGTTGTAGTCGGTGCCAACACCCGCAGGAATCGTACCGTCACTGAAGGTATCGTCGCCGTTATTCCAAAATAGTTGGCTCGTTTCGAAGTCGGCAGCAATCGCCAAATCGAGGTGTCCGTCGCGATCGAGATCAATCAACCGGGGTGAGAAGCGTTCGGTATCAGCCTTGCGAAAGACGTCGACGCCCGCGGCCGCGGTTACGTCGTCGAAGTACCCGATTTCCGCACCTCCACGATTCTCCAACAAGCGCGATTGGCTGTTTCCGGCCGCGATGCCCCAATCGGCCGTCACCAAGTCGAGGTATCCATCGTTGTTGTAATCGCCAAAGCTCGCGCCCTGGCCGTTGCGAGCAATTCCATTAGCCAGGGCGGACGTGCGTGTTGTTCCCGCATCGGTAAAGAAACCCGCGCCATCGTTGAGATACAAATAGTTGCGGGTGTCGCCTGTCGTGCCGGTCATGTAGACATCGAGGTCGCCATCGTGGTCGATATCGCCGCTAACGACGCCGTTGGTCAGCGTCGGCACAGTGAAGCCGGCGGAGGCTGTGCGTGGGGCAAACGTACCATCGCCCTGGTTGCGGTACAGAATGTCTGTCTCGTTCAAGCGCGTAAACAATAGATCGGTAAACCCATCGCCATCGTAGTCTCCCGCGGCCACTCCGCCTGACAAAAACCAGTTGCCCGGCAGTCCCGCAATCAGTGCATTGGTTGTGTGGACGTGCGTGATCCCCGCGCTGGTCGTGACATCGGTAAACGTCTGGCCCGAGAGGTTTGCGCCCGGCCAGCAGGTAGTACATGCCCACAGCATCGCCACCCAGCGCGCAGCCGCACGAAAACTCTTCATCAACGACTCCCTGCAACCAACGAAACCGACCTGAGTCGGAGTGAGACCACGGCGTGATTGGCCGTGAGAGTAACTCTATTCTTACGTTAGCAGCAGCCGCGAAGTTTGGGTACTATTTCACTCTCAAGCTCGCCTGCCACCTCTCGGTGCCTTCCGCAATCGCGGTGCCCGGTTGGCTGGTCCCATCTATGTTAAGAGGGCTAATAAACCGGCAAATCGGCCATTTGTTGGACAAAATCGACGTCTCTGGCCATGCTGGTAGTAGGAACAGGGCCTCTGGCCTGACTCTTCAAGGGGCATATTGCCCAAAAAATGGAGAAATTTCGCAAGAATAGTTGACGGACTTGAAAATCCCGGTTAATTTGTAACTGATTGAGAAACAGTTACATGCAAGACGGCTTTTCCCTAACCCTCGGTATTTCGGGGGGTGTAGCTGTTGAAGAATTGGCTACTCGCTCGCTGAGAGGTCGATTCAGAGCTTTTCGTTATTTACTTGGAGATTCTGCTCATGAAATGTTTCATGTTCAGTGTCGTGACAACCATCCATGATCTAGGAGACTCATCGTGAAATCCCCACTCAATTTTTCCAACTCGTTTAGCCTGACCGCTGCTGTAGCGCTCGGCTGTCTACTCGTGGGTTTGCCCTCCTCAGCGCTCGCGGAGTTTACCGCCCCCGGTTTGATCAAAGACATTAATGCCAACATCACTGGCCAGGGCGATGTGCTGGCTACGGATGCCGAAGCCGAAGGCCCGAACTTCTCGCCAGGGTACAACGTGTTTGCCAGTGACAGCGGTGCACCCTACGGAGTTGATATCGAGGGCTCCTTCAGGAACAACGACCTGCTCGTAATTACTCAAGATGGAGCCTCTGCAGGTGATGGAGCCGGTTTTACGATCAGTGTCTCTAACGGCGAGAACGGCGATGGACATAGCGGCTATTGTGCGTCGGACGACTGTGCTGTTTCGGGGACCGACCCTTCCAACCCGGTCGCTGCCGATCCCGTTTTTTCAGCAATCGGCAACAGCTCGGGACGTTTAGAAGACGGCAATGTGATTCGCTTTTCGACATGGGTGCGCAATGATCCGGCCGCACCTATGACGGTTGAACCTCAAATCGCACCGATCATCAAGCTCGAGTTCTGGCGTGACGCCCTGTCGGGACATGCCGATTTCACCGGTGGAGTGAGCAACCCAAATTTCGGTAGCCGCATCTTCGATACTGACCAAAACGATGTCGCAATTACCAACGCAGACCACAGGAAGCGGATTGTTGACATCGATGGCGACGGTTCGTGGACCTTTGGCAGCACAACCGAGCCTGTGCCAAGCACCGACGAGTGGCAACAGATCGTCCACACCTACGAAGTCAACTCGGCGTCGGAGGGTTGGGACATCGATCCCTTTGGTACCGATCCCGACAACAACCCCGACCAAGTGGAAGACGTCTCCTTCGTCGAAGAAATCCGTGGGGTACTTTTTCTGGGCGACTTCGATGGTGGCGACTTGGGTGGTCCCGGAAACTTGCTGTGGGACAATGCGTTGATCGAGATTTTCGCAGATACGGCCGCCGAAGGGGCCAGCGATGTGCTGACGTCCAACCCCAGTCCTCTGCTGGATGAGAGCGACAGCGTGCCCGCTGACCTCAACATGGACGGCTTTGTCGATGGCTTGGATCTAGGTATCCTGCTGGGCAACTTCGAACAGAATGCCACGCCCGCCGGTGGCGAACTCAACGGCACGGATCCTGTTGATGGCTTGGATTTGGGCATCCTGCTGGGTGCGTGGAATCCTCCGGAGGGCTTGGCCACGAGCAGCGTTCCTGAGCCGACCTCGCTTGTGATGTTCGGCTTGGCCAGCGTTTTGGCTCTGAGTGGTCGTCGACGATAAGTGTTTCGCTTCTTGGCGGCTCGGCCGAGCCGCCAAGAAGCCTCTCTCATCGAGCGCCCCAAACGATGGTCCTCCGCTCGGTTGAACATCTCCCCCAAATATAAAAAACCAAGTAGCAGGAAACATACCCATGATGCGAAGGAACTACCAAGCAGCGGAAGCCCATCAACCACGCCCGACGGGCTTTACTCTTGTGGAGCTCTTGGTGGTGATCGCAATCATCGGCGTATTGGTGTCGCTCCTGCTACCAGCGGTGCAAGCGGCCGCGAAGCGGCTCGGCGAATCAGTTGTAGCAATAGTATCAAGAACGTGGCATTATCGATTCACAATCACCACGACGCAAAGAAACATCTCCCTTTCGACATTAACTACAATCCCGGCTTCGGCCGCGAAGAATTTCGGACCGCCAATGGAACCGATAAAGCGTCGCCATCCAAGTATGTGACCAACAGGAACTTAAATGGCAAGGGTTGGATCGTCGACATCCTTCCCTATCTGGAACAACAAGCCATGTACGACGCGATGAAGCTAGGCTTCGACGACCCCAGCTCGGCGAACATGACCTTCGTCGCAGGCAGCAAGGGGGGTCGAGGCATGGGTCGCATTGAAGTCCGTGAACAGATGGACGACCAACTTGCAGTGCTAACGTGTCCCTCTGATCCGTCGGCTGTGCCTCGTGAAGACCTCTGGCACTGGAGAAACGTCCTAGCCGCGGTAACTAGCTATAAGGGAGTTGCGGGAGATACTGCAGTAGGGGAAGTGTGGGGAGGTGCAGGCTTGGGCTTGTGGACCAGCGAGGAGTACGGCTCCATACCCGATTGCAATGAATCACTAGGTTGCAATGGACTGTTTTGGAAGATGGGTTACTACGACCCGATAGAGTTTCGCCAAGTGAGCGACGGGCTGAGCAACACCTTCATGGTAGGTGAGGCGGTGGTCGAGCAAGACTTGCATGCCATGGCGTACTTCTCCGACGGGGACTGGGCCAGTTGCAACATGCAGCTGAACTATTTCCACCCCGATGTTACTCAGCCAGCAGACACTTGGTGGTTCGAAGTCCGCGGCTTTCGCAGCCTCCACCCTGGTGGTGTGCAGTTTGCAATGGCCGACGCTTCGGTGCAGTTTATTGTCGAAGGTATTGATCACAGCACGTATCGAGCTCTGTCGACTAAAGATGGCGGGGAGACTGTCAATTCCAACTTTTAAGCACTAGTATGGAGAGATGACACCTTGGATCCTGCTGCCAGAGCGTAGCGGAACAGTTCGATCCTAGTCTCCTCACCCTCGAAGAAATCAAGTTTTATGGAAAATCAAATTGAAAGCTCCGAGCTCTTGTGTCGCAGAAGCTCAACTAGTTATTGGACAGTGTTGCTCCTTGCTCTTTTGGTCGGGTGCGGCGGGATGCCAGCAAGTGTTTCAGGTGTCGTGACCCTCGATGGAACACCACTTGAACGGGGCACCGTCGGATTTGCACCGACGAGCGGGGGGAGGATGGCCGCCGGAGTGATTCAATCGGATGGAAGCTACGAACTCAAAACGAATCGGGACTCTGGCCTAGATGCTGGCGAGTACGAGGTGAGCGTCACCTCGCGGAAACCCGGCAAAGTCCCCTCGCACGGTGGACCGCCCATGCCGGGGCCATACATCACACCGAGATCCTACGCGATGCCCAAATCCTCTGGCTTGAAATACACGGTCGAAACGGGCCACAACGAAATCAACATCGAACTCTCTTCCAAAGCAAAGTGACCGGCCGGCAAGACATCAAAACGCCGGTAAGCATCTCTCCGTTGGAGAGAAGGCGAGGCTGTTGATGAGATGATGAGAATAGTCGAGGCGATGATTCCATGAGCAGCACAATGACATTAACACCAAACGTGAGCAGGCTCCTGGTTCCGTTGATGACGGGTCTCATTCAAATTGGGCTGCTTTCGGCCTACTCTCACGCCGCACCGGCCGGTTGGAATCTCACCTTTAGCGACGAGTTCGATGGCACGGAGGTCGACACTGCCAAGTGGGACCCGATTACCTGGATCAACCCGCACAACAACGAGTTGCAAGCCTATCATCCCTCACGTGTGACAGTCTCGGATGGGAACCTCGTCTTGACGGCTGACGACAACAAAATCGACTTCTCGGTCAACGGAGTTCAGAACAGAAAGAACTTTAGCTCCGGCAAAGTCGAAAGCAAGTTCACGCAACAGTACGGCCGTTGGGAAATCCGTGCAAAGCTCCCCGGCACGCAGGGAACCTGGCCAGCGATTTGGTTGTTGCCAGACACGGATGTCTACAGCTGGCCCTCGCAAGGCGAAATCGACATCCTGGAGAACCGCGGCAACGAGCCCAACTTGACCAGCAGCGCGTTCCATTGGGGTCCCGACTTTTTTGGTCGCCAGTTTAGGTTCGATGAACACCAAGCCACCAATGGCGGCGAAATGGAGAACTTCCACGACGAATTTCACACCTACGCCGTGGAGTGGGACACCACGAAACTTCGGTTTTTTGTGGATGGCGTAAACCACTACACACTCACCAATGCGGAAACCGCCAATGGGTTTTACCCGGGCGGGTTTCTCTCGCAGCAGACAGCACCCATGGAGCTGAATCTCAACGTGGCGGTCGGCGGCGACTTCCTGCCGAACCCCAATGGCAGTAGCGTCTGGCCGCAACAAATGCTTATTGACTATGTGCGAGTCTACGAGCGGGACGAAAACCCTCCGCCTGTGGTTTTTCAGAACGGCAGCTTCGAAGCCC
This sequence comes from Bythopirellula sp., assembly GCA_965230685.1. Classification (GTDB taxonomy): domain Bacteria; phylum Planctomycetota; class Planctomycetia; order Pirellulales; family Lacipirellulaceae; genus Bythopirellula. Next base: position 2,488,597 of record CBDDLO010000002.1, on the reverse strand, counting down.
ACGGTGGTTCCTTTGCATCCTGGCGAGACTTCGGCAACTCGATCTTGAACGTGCAGACGCATCACGAAGCGTCCGCTCTGGATGGCACGGAAACGCTTAAGCTCTATGGCGAGTTCCAACCAGGCACCACAGCCTCTGGGGTGCAACAAGGTATTTCTGTTTCCGCAGGCGACTCTATATCCGCCACCGCCAGTGCTTTAGTCCGTGCTGAGGATGACTTGGTCGGTGAGAATGTCGTCGTAATGACTGTCGATTACTACAGCGAATTTGGCGGTGAGTTTGGTTCGTCCAGCTACTTGGGTTCCACTTCGTCTCCGGTAGAACTCGCCAATGCTTCGACCGCCAATGATGTTTGGGTACCTCATACACTCACCGACACCGTCCCAGCCGGAGCGGTCGAAGCGCGGTTAGCACTGGTGTTCGTTCAGCCTGGACTCGATGGCGGTGCCGTGCACATCGACAATGTGAGCTTCACCAATCTCGACTTAGAACTCAACGCCGACGCGAATAACGATAACAAGGTGGACGGCGCCGACTTTCTAGCATGGCAGAAAGGTCTGGGCCAAGATGATGGCACCTCGGTAGCCATCGGCGATTTCAACTACGACGGCGTTGTCGATGGCGAGGACCTCGCCGTCTGGAAAACCCAGGCAAACCCCGGTCAGCTCGCTGCATTGATTCACCAAATCCCCGAGCCCTCCACATTCGCCTTGCTACTAGTGCTGTTGCTTGGTCGTTCCGCCTTGTATCCCACCTTCCTGCCTTAGCCGCTCCGACTATGCACCTTCGCTTCCTGCTTCATCGATCTGTCTCCTGTTACGCGCTGCTTGCTTCGTTGGGCATTGCGCTTGCGGCCGCTCCTGGCCTGGTCACTGCTGTTCTTGCCGAGTCGGCAACCGGCCCAACAGAAACAGCCACGGGTCCAATCCAAACTGCTACACGCGACCGCCCCGCTGAGCTGCAGGTGCAACCCACTCGCGATTTACCGAGGCACCGTTTCGAGGAGGCGGGTGAGGATGCGGCGCAGCTGGTCGAAAAAATCATTGCGGCGATGACTCTGGAAGAAAAAATCGGGCAGATGACGCAGGTAAGCCCCGAGGGGGACGCCCTGTCGAGCGATTTGGCGGAACAGATTCGGTCGGGGCAGGTCGGTTCAATTTTCTACACGGGAAATGCCGAGCTGTTGCGTCAGGCGCAAGAAATTGCAGTCAATCAGTCGCGACTGGGGATTCCCTTGATCGTAGCCCGGGATGTGATCCACGGCCTCCGCACGGTGTTTCCTATCCCATTAGGCCAGGCAGCCAGTTGGAATCCCGAGTTGGTGCGTGAAGGGGCTGAAGTCGCCGCCAAAGAATCACGCCAGCTTGGTATCCACTGGACCTTTGCGCCGATGATCGATATCTCGCGTGACCCGCGCTGGGGTCGCATCGCCGAAAGCTTGGGCGAAGACCCGCAGCTCGCCAGTGTCTTGGGCACCGCGATGGTACGCGGATTTCAAGGAGAGAACACTGACGGCAAAATTGACGGCATCGCCGCGTGCCCCAAGCACTTCGTCGCCTACGGCCTGGCCGAAGGTGGCCGCGACTACAACCGCACCATGGTCTCTCGCAACGAACTTCGCAATGTCTATTTGAAACCATTCAAAGCCTGCGTCGATGCTCATTGTCGCACGTTGATGACGGGGTTCAACTCGGTCAATGGCACACCTGCCACGGGGCATCAGCCACTAGTGCGCGATTTGCTCAAGGCCGAATGGGGCTTTTCGGGATTCGTGGTGAGCGATTGGGCCTCGGTAACCGAAATGATCGCCCACGGGTATGTCGAAGACAAGAGCGGTGCAGCACGCGCGGGGTTGCGCGCAGGCGTGGACCTAGAAATGTGCAGCACCTGTTACCGCGAGAATCTCGCCGAGCTTGTAGCAAACCACACGCTATCGGAAGATCTAATCGACGACGCCGTCCGCAGGCTCCTCCGAGCCAAAGTGGATTTACAGCTCTTTTCGGAGCCGTATGCACGACAGCGAGAGGATGTCTCGCCCTCAAAGTCTCATCTCCAATCAGCCCGATTGATGGCTCGCCAAAGCTTGGTGCTGCTCAAGAACGATAGGGTTTTACCCCTACAGCAAAAAGGGCTAAAAAAAGTGGCGGTCATCGGGCCGCTCGCCGATGCGGCTAAAGATCAGCTCGGTACCTGGGTTCTCGACGGTAAACCGGAGGAAGCCATCACCCCACTCGACGCGCTCAAGGAATTACTGGGTGACGAAGTCGATGTGACGCACGTGCCTTGTCTCGATAGCAAATACGACCCCGGACTGAAGCAATTTGATACCGCCCTCGCGGCAGCGAAACATGCGGATGTCGCCCTCGTATTTGTCGGTGAGGAAGAAGCACTGAGCGGCGAAGCCCACTCACGGAGCGACCTCTCGCTGCCCGGTTCACAGGGCAGGCTCGTCAAGAAATTGGGCGAGTTGGACGTACCCGTCGTGATAGTGGTCCTCGCCGGGCGACCCCTCACCATTGGCGCGCAGGTGGAACAAGCCGATGCCGTACTCTACGCTTGGCACCCTGGCACGATGGGCGGCCCTGCGATCGCCGACATTCTATTCGGCGTGGAATCGCCCTCAGGCAAATTGCCGGTCACCTTTCCCAAAGTCGTGGGCCAGGTACCGCTCTACTACAACCACCCCAACACGGGTCGCCCCAGCCCGCGGGACTACGTCGCTCCGCCGCTGCAGGACGTGAAGAATCTGCCCGCCAATGTGCGGTACAGTTCCCACTATGTGGATACCGACCCGTACCCACTCTTTCCTTTTGGCTTCGGCTTGTCCTACGCGAGTTTTGAGTATTCCGATCTGCAAGTCTCGTCGGAATCCCTTTCAACATCCCTTTCGGCGGAAGGAACTCTCGAAGTCAGCGTGCGTCTGAAAAACACCAGCCAGATTCCCGGCACCGAGATCGTACAACTCTACGTGCGCGACAAAGTGGCTTCGGTCGTGCGTCCGGTGAAGGAGCTGAAGGCTTTTCAACGCATTTCGCTCGAGCCAGGGGAAACAACCGAGGTTGTCATGCAAGTTCCCGCCACGGAACTCGGATTTTATAACGAAGCGGAGCAGTTCGTCATCGAGCCGGGCGATTTCCAGCTCTGGGTAGGTGGCAGCTCCGCCGCGGAATTGACCGCTTCGTTCGCGGTCGAGTAACGCCCACGCCGCCGGCTCCCTCAATTTTCCACTTCGCGATAAGGCTCTCCAATGGACAATGGACTTTTGCGCTTCCGTCTTTTGATCACACTCGTGCTGGCACTCTCGTTTGCGGGCACAGCCAAGCTTGCTCAAGCGGAAGAGCTGCAGGACCCGCGAGATTTTTCGCCCCAGCTCAATGGAAAATGGATCGGACAGGGCATCTCGTATGGTCCGTACCGCGAAGGACAATCGCCGGGCGGACTCACGCCACAGCGTGAGGAGATCCTCGAAGACCTACAGCTCATTAGCAAGCATTGGAATCTGTTGCGGTTGTACGGTTCGCGAGAAGTCGCTGAGGATGTGCTGAAAGTCATTCAAGAGGAGAAACTTCCGTTGCGTGTGATGCTGGGGGCGTGGATCACGCGTGAAACGCCCTCGGAAACGCTCGACGCGGCGGCTTCCCAGGCAGCCAAGCGCGCGAATCGACTGGAAACGATGGCAGCCATCCGCCTGGCCAACGAATATCCTGACGAAGTGATTGCCGTGAGCGTAGGCAACGAATCGCAGGTCTATTGGTCTGATCATCTTACCGATCCCGACGTGTTGATTCGCTACATCCAGGGTGTTCGTGGCGCGACACTGGTACCGGTGACCACGGCCGACGACTACAACTTTTGGAACAAGCCAGAGAGTCAACGGATCGCCGCCGAAGTGGATTTTATCGTTACCCACATGCACCCTCTATGGAACGGGGTTCTGCTAGAAGCAGCCATGCCTTGGACCAAGAAAACTTACGCTGACATTTGTGAGCATCATCCCAACAAGTTAGTCGTCATCGGCGAAGTCGGCTGGGCGACGCAAGTCCACGACGAAGGCGAGCAAGCCAAGCTTATCAAGGGCAAAGCCGGTGAAAAGCAGCAGCGACAGTATTACCAGCAGTTCACGGACTGGGCATCTAAAGAGAAAGTTTGCTCGTTCTTCTTCGAGGCCTTCGACGAATCCTGGAAAGGCGGCCCCCACCCCAACGAGGTAGAAAAGCACTGGGGCTTGTTCGACGTGAATCGTCAGCCGAAGGCGGCGATGCGGTAGCTGCGACCCGCCATAAAACAGTGACCATTCAACCAAAACTTTGTTCTGCAAGTTCCGGACTGCACGTTCAGCGCAAGTTGAAAGTCATTCGAGTGATATTGGGAACATCCGCCGCAACCTCACAACCTTCAATCTGCTCAGTACCCTCTGGCGAGGTGATACGAACCCGGTAAAACCCGGAGGTCAATTGGTAGGAACTGTCGTTGGTTCCCTGAAGAGCCGCTGACCCCCAGTCACTAACCGTTGCTTGATAGGACTGTAGATCCTGGCCCATGAATTCTTCCGGTTCAAATGCTACGGTGACTCCCTGGGCGGGCTTCCCTCCTCGCATGACAAAAACTTCGGGGCGTACTCCAGTTGCCGGCGAGGAGTAAGTGCTCAATCTTGCAGCAACTTCTTGCTGGTCGATGGCTCCATCTCGATTCGCATCTATCCTGGGCAACGCGCTCTGCAGTGCTAAAGATTTCGCAAGTTCCTTCTTGTCAATTTTGCCGTCACTGTTCGTGTCGTAGGTCTTCATCGCTGCAAGGGCGACACCATCTGGTTCAAAACTCGACGCACTATTCGCACTGTCGCCCGATGATCCACAGCCCAAGCATGTGAACAGCATTACTGTTGTCGCAATGGTGGCAATCCTTAGCATGAGCCAATCTATTGAGACTGAGCATTGCCTAACAGCGGCATTCCAACGAGACAAGAAGGTCATGTGTGAATGATTGGCAAGTAACAAACCACTCGAATCGTACTTAGCGTTCTGGTTCTCTCTCAATTCCGCCTCCGTCATTTCGAACTCCAAACTTCTCCCACGCCTCTGGGTCGATATCAAGCGAAATCGCTCGCACCGATCCATCGCAGTAGGCTGCCTGCACAACGCCCGAATGCGCTCCGCCAAAGCGAGTGGAGCATCCTTTATCGATTTCTAGATTGTCATTATCTGGGAGAAAGCGATCCGTGTGTTTCATCCAGCGAATCACATCCCAATCGTACCCCTGGAAGAGTGAATTGTTGTCAGAGCAAACGCCCTCAAAGTCAGGGTTCATGAACTTTTCCGCAACCAGCACGGTGTTGGAAGTGCCGTCTTCAATCTGATTTAACTCAACGGGTATTCGAGGAACTACCGGACCGTTGAACTTCTGTACATTTTCGATGGTGTAAGTGCCCCAAGGACAATTTGGATAGTTCAAGAGACATCTAAGAGAAGGGCCCGCACTCCATCCCACTGGTTGGCCCTCCGCGGGAGACCTCGAACCACCGTTAGCAGCATAGTCCGTTTTGGCCACCATATCGTCGTCCGGTTGATCCGAGTTGAACGAAGCTTCTGGTCCGATCGACAGTGCTGCAGGGCGACGGCTCGGGCAATAAAAAAAAGAGATGGGAGTGGTCTTCTGTTTTAGCAATGCTTCCTGCTTCTCCCTAAGCGGCAGGCCGGCTCCCACCTGGTGGATTGCACCGGATTCGATATAGGGAAGGATACTGAACGCCCACCCTCCCGGTTGTGCCTCGCCAGAACCTCCATCGGGATCGCCGGTCCACTTATAACCCCACCCCCCCGAAGGAAAACCTCCGATGCTGGACTCATGGTTGATAAACCCCAAGCTGATTTGCTTTAGGTGGTTCTTGCATTGCGTTCGTCGTGCGGCTTCGCGCGCAGCCTGGACCGCGGGAAGGAGCAATGCAATCAATACGCCGATGATGGCAATGACCACCAATAGCTCAACCAGCGTAAACGCGCTGCTAGGCAATCTCGATCCGCTTCGGATCAAAGAAAACGATGGATTTGTCTTCATGGCGTTCAATCCTCTCGTACCCGCAAGGTCAGGTGGCGAATCGCACCAAGCAGTGCTAGCGACAGAATGATGTGCGAGACGCGGAGACTTCTATTGTGAGATAAGAATAAATCCTACTTTAAGTGGTTAAAGTGCGGAACACAAGCTATTGGTACGAGAAACCGTAAACCTCGGCTGGACCCTCGATCCTGTGGACAAAAAGAACTGCTGAGACTGACCATCGCGAGTGGGGCATTCCCCTTGCTACCGCGTGCTACGCCTATCTCTTGTGATCCTAACCTATTCGTTCACCACCAACTCGTTCACCACCAACGGCTGGCACCAGGCCCGTTTCTTCTCACCTGGTGCGGGTGGATTCTCGAGCGTAGCGGAAGAAGTGATTCGCGCGCGGACGTACAGCTCGTCGCCCTGGGGGCGATATGTTGCCGTGGTGCCTTTGACCGTCTCGAATACCTCGCCGATGTCCGAGCTGTAGCGGCGGGTCGTGCGGATTTCTTTGCCCTCGTCGTCGACGACGGGGTGGCTGGTCTTGTCGTAGTCCGTACGGGTGCCGATGAACTCGATGGTGTAGGTTTCGCTCTCGACCGGCTCGATCTCGACGGTGAATTCCTCCGCGGAACCCACAATACGCCGCAGCGTCACGCCACTTGAAGCGTAGAACTGGCCCGCCTCTAGCGCCGTGATCAACGACTCGGCACTTAGCTCCTTGGCCAACACCATGACCCAGCCCCGTCCCGGATTGCTTTCTTCGCTGGAGAATTTGTGATAGCGGTGGCCATCGTCGGTCGCGATGCCGAACATGATTGGCATACCAAGCTCGGCAATGCGATGAGTGAGAATGATGTCCCACATTCGTTCGGTGCCGGCATGGTGATGGTCGCCGCCGTTATAGACTGAGGGATGGCCATTGTAGACCTCGAAGAATTGCTCGCCCCGGACGAGCATGAGCTCCTCCGCAGTAATGGCGTAGCCGAAGTTGGGATGATTCACATGAATCAACATCGGTTGCCCGGTGCGCTCACGCTGAGCGTGGACCGCGCGGACATTGTTCTGCAGCGTTTCGAGGACACTGCCGCCACGCATCGGCGGGACGACTTCCACTAAATTGCTTGCGTTCAAGTGCAGCGGCAAGCCATCGTACTTGTCGCTGATCTCTTCACCCTGGATCAATAGAAATTCGCCCGGTTCGTTGAGCCGCTGGGACACTTCCTGGAAAGTGCTCAGGCGGACCTCCATGTTTCCCTCCTTGGTGGCACGCTGTCTCACCATTCCCGGGAACTGGGCTTTGAGCTTTTCGAAAGCTTCGATGCCACCGGCGCTTTTTTCCACTCCCACCCAACGCTCGGTGTTGGCTAGCACATTGTGATCGGTGAACACCAGGAATTGGTAGCCATGCGTGCGGTACCAGTGCCCGATCATTTCGAGATAGTCGTCGCCGTCGCTCCAATGCGAGTGCGTGTGCATGTTACCGCGGTGCCAGCGCTGCTCACCCTGGGCCTGTAGCGTCTCAGCAGACGAGCGATCGCCCGAAATTACAATGAACATCGCCGCAAAGGCCGCCATCGACAATCTCAGTAGGGTGGTTTTCATCATGCCAGTTTACTTTCGCCGTGGGAGAAGGATGTTTAGCCGATTCCTAGGGTCTACAGGATGGCACAAGCGGGGCTGCAGGAAAAGGACTTGTTGCATAGATTGCCGTCCCGCCGATACATTGGTAGCAGGCTGACCAGGGATCTCTGCGGTGCCCCGTGGGGACTCCAGCAATTGTAATTGAAGCCGAACTCCACATTTGCTCCTCCGGATATATTTATGACCTCGCACATCCTCTCCCGCAGACACTTCCTTGCGAGCCTGTCGACTTCCGCCGTTTTGGCCTCGCAGCAGTTTTCCCATGCAGCTCAGCCGTCTGGACTTGCAAATTCAAACGCTCCGTCACTCTCCATTTACAAATCGGCCAAGTGGGGCATGATCCAAGGCTGCGATTCCGTGCTGGAACGATTCGAGCTGATGAAGGAGCTAGGCTTCGATGGTATGGAACTCGCCTCGCATGCCGAGGTGGACCCTCAGGAAGTGCGAGCCGCGAGCGAGGCAACAGGATTGCCAATGCATGGCAGCGTGGATAGCAAACATTGGAACGTACGATTGTCTTCGCCAGATGCCGCGACTCGCGAGCAGTCTCGAAACGATCTTGAATTCGCCATGCGAGAAGTGAATGCCTGCGGTGGCGACAGCGTGCTGCTGGTGCCCGGCGCGGTGAAGGGCGACGACGAAACTCACGACCATGTGTGGAATCGCTCGATCCCCGAGATTCGCAAAGTGTTGCCCTTGGCCAGCAAGCTGGGAGTACGAGTGCTGATCGAAAACGTTTGGAATGGCTTTTGCGAAACGCCCGAGCAGGCACGCGATTACCTCGACGAAATTAACAGCCCCTGGGTGGGAATGTATTTCGACATCGGCAATTGCCGGAAGTTTGGCAAGAGCGAAGACTGGATTCGCGTGTTGGGGCAGCGTATTGTGAAACTAGACGTCAAGGACTGGGGCGACACCGAAGGCTTCTGCAAAATCGGCGACGGCGATGTCGATTGGCCCGAGGTTCGCAAAGCATTGCGAGAAATTGGCTTCTCAGGGTGGGCCACTGCGGAAGTCGCCGGTGGCAAACGCGACCGGTTGGCCGACATCTCACAAAGAATGGACAACGTTTTCGACTTGGCGTGAGCAAGCTACAACATCTTCTAACCTCCTAAAGGTTTTGCTATGAGTAACACACCAAAAGTAACCGAAACCACTCGCCGTGGATTTGTGAAAGCGACTTCGACGCTCGCAGGCCTTGCCGCACTGCAAAAAGCAACGGGCGTATATGCGGGAGGTGTGGATGAAACCTTGCGCGTCGGCGTGGTTGGTTGCGGCGGGCGCGGCACCGGCGCGACGATCAATGCACTGGAAGCCGATTCGAATACCAAGCTCGTGGCATTGGGAGACACCTTCCGCGATCAGGCCGAGAATACGCTTTCAGAGGTTCGCGGCAACGAAAAAGTGGGAAGCCAAGTCGCCGAGGATGCCCATGTGTTCGACGACTTCAACAACTACAAGCAAGTGATCGACGCTTGCGACGTGGTCATTCTCACCACGCCACCCCACTTTCGTCCGCAGCACTTGCGGTACGCAGTCGAACAGGGCAAGCATGTGTTCGTCGAAAAGCCGATTGCTGTCGATGCGCCCGGCGTGCGCAGCGTGGTCGAGAGCTGTCGGCTCGCCAAGGAGAAAAACCTTTCCATCGTCTCAGGCCTTTGTTGGCGGTACGACAACGGCGTGCGAGAAACTATGAGGCGCATTCTGGAAGAGAAGGCCGTCGGCGACATCGTTGCCATTGAGTCGAACTACAACGCTGGCACGCTCTGGCATCGAACGCCGAAACCCAGCTGGAGCCGGATGGAATACCAAATCCGCAACTGGCTCTACTATACCTGGCTCTCTGGCGATCATATTTGCGAACAAGCCGTGCACAGTCTCGACAAGTGTGCGTGGCTCTTGGGCGACACTCAACCAAAAAACGCGATGGCAATGGGAGGTCGGCAGCAACGGACCGACCCCAAGTGGGGACACATTTATGACCACTTCACCGTGTTCTATGAATTCCCTAATGGCCAGCACGTCTACTTTACTTGTCGGCAACAGGACAACACGACGACCCACACCGACGACCGTGTGTTGGGCACCGAGGGCCAGGCTGTCATCCTTCGCAATCGGATTTACGACCGGGACGGAAAGCTCTCTTGGCGGTATCGTGAGAAGAACAAGCCAAGCATGTACCTGGTCGAGCATCAGCATTTTTTCAAGAGCATCCGCGACGGCGAGCCCATCAACAACGGGCACTACATGTGCAACAGCACTATGCTCGCAATCATGGGCCGCATGGCGGCGTATTCTGGCAAGACGCTTACTTGGGACGAGTGCTACAACAACGAGGAGCGGCTTGGCCCCGCCGAATACGCCTGGACCGATGTGCCTGAACCGCCCGTGGCGATCCCGGGGACCGTGGAACCAGCGAAAAATACCGATTTGGTTGGCTAGCAAACCTTTCGCGAAGCAACGGCAAGCGAGAACCCTGAAACTCATCCAGCATGTTCTCCCATCCCATCACTCGTAGAGAATTTGTTGAGAGTTCGTTGGTTGCAACCTTGCTAGGTCTCGCGCGACCCCAATCCCGAGCGCGAGCCCAAGAGGGCGGTGACGAGGGAAGTTACCAACTCTACTGGGGTGACTTGCACAATCACAACGCAGTCGGCTACGCCAAGGGCACGCTCGAGCGGTCGATCGAGATTGCTCAAGAGCATCTCGATTTTTTTGCGTTCACGGGGCATGCGTCCTGGCATGATTTGCCAAAGATGCCTGGTGAGAGGCACATGAAATGGATCCACGGATTCAAGGCGCACAGTTCTCATTGGCCAAAGACCCGAGGACTCATCCAGGAGGCGAACTCAGAGAACTTCGCGGCCCTGCTTGGATATGAGTGGCACTCCAGCGAGTTCGGCGACTATTGCCTAATCTTTCCAGAAGATCAGCCCGAGCTCTATTTGCCAAACCACGTGGAGAAGCTGCTTCAATTTTCTGCCGAAAAGAATGCCCTGGCGATTCCCCATCACCTGGCCTACGCGCGGGGCTGGCGAGGTGCCAATTTCGATCACTTCAATGCGTCGGTCTCACCCGTTGTCGAAATTTTTTCTGAACATGGGTGTAGCGAATCGGTCACGGCCCAGGTGGGAGATTTCATCCGCCACTCGATGGGAGGAAGGGTCACAGAAAACACGGTTGAACGACAGCTCGAGCGCGGCTTACGATTCGGATTTGTGGCTTCCACGGACGATCACCGGGGTTACCCTGGCGCCTACGGCGAGGGATTGGTGGCGGTCTGGGCGCGGGATTCGTCAGCGGCCTCGATCATCGAGGCTGTGCGTAAGCGACGTACTTACGCGGTCACAGGGGATCGCATCGAAGTCGACTTCACCCTGAACGATCAGCCAATGGGCTCTGAACTACCGGCGAACGCCGACCGGCAGATCGATGTCAAAGTAACGGCGCCGGACGGGATTAAAGTCATCGAACTCATTCGCAATGGACGAGTGATCCAACGGCATTTTCCGGAAGATACAGCAAGCCGTCCAGCCACACTCCCCGGCAACGTCCAATGCCGACTTCGTTATGGATGGGGGCCGTGGGGCGATCTCAGCCTGGGTCGCATCTGCGACTGGGAAATGAATATCCAAATCGAAGGGGGGCGGTTTGTCGATGCGATTCCCTGCTTCCAATCCGCTCCCTTTGACGAGGAGCGACGCGACCGGTTGCGTGTGATTGATGCGGCACAATTGCAATTGCACTCGCATACCACGCGAGTCAAAGCATTTGCTCAGGATCCGACGAAGGCGGTAATTCTAGAGATCGAAGCAACGCATCCGGAAGCCGCCTTAACCGTCAAGCTACGACACCCCACCGCAACGACAGTCACGGCACCGTTGAGCAAGCTCCAGCATGACAACCAGATCCACTTCACCGGGCCGTTTACCTCAGAGAGCTTCATGCTCGAGCGTCTCGTCGGTCCCTCGGAGCGTACCGCGACGCTGCGGTGGGAAGATCATCGCAGCGGCGAACAGGCAGACTGGTACTATGTCCGCGTCCAACAGCACAACAACCACATGGCCTGGTCGAGCCCGATTTGGGTAGGGTAAGGCGGCAGAGTTTCAACGGCAGCGCGTGCGGATGGTTCGACTACTGCCTAGTAAATATCTATCATGAACGCCAAGCAACATCGATCATCACTCAACAAACATCCCCACGAATGCACTATGAATCCCATGAACACAACTTGCCTGCCCCGCTGCTTAGCTCAACGGTTCTTGTGGATGGCAACGATTTGCGTCACTCCACTGGTTTGCTGCGCAGCTGAACTGCCCCAACCTCCCGCCGGATATGAATCCTTGTTCAACGGTAAGGATCTCTCCGGTTGGCAAGGACGCCCGCATACCAACCCCGTGAAATTCCGCAACCTCGACCCCACGGAACGCGCGGAGCATCAAGCCAAAGCCGACGCCGATTTTCGTGCGCATTGGCGCGTCGAGGAAGGTGAGAATGGAGGCGAAATCGTCAACGATGGCCATGGGGTCTTCTGCACAAGTACCGAAGAATTCGGCGATTTCGAGTTGCTCGTCGATTGGAAAATGGTTGGCGCGGGTACCGACAGCGGCATCTACCTGCGCGGTTCGCCCCAGGTGCAGATTTGGGACATCCACGACGAAAGCAAGCACAAACATGGCGGGCACCTGGGCTCGGGCGGCCTGTGGAATAACAACCCCGGCACGCCAGGAAAAGATCCCCTGGTCGTCGCTGACCGGCCGGTGGGGGAGTGGAACACTTTTCGCATTCGCCTGGTTGGCGATCGAGCGACGGTCCATCTGAACAACAAGCTGGTCGTCGACAATGCCGTGATGCACAACTTTTGGGATCGAGAGAAGCCCCTCTATGACCGCGGGCCGATTCAACTGCAAACGCACGGCGGCGAGATGCGGTTTCGGAACATTTTCTTGCGACGCATCGAGAGTAAAGACGCTGACAAATCTTCGGCGATCTACGGCAAACCCTACTCCGAGCAAATCCCAGGTACCGAGACAGAGTTCGTGATGCTGCCGATTCCCGGAGGAGAGTTCGTAATGGGCAGCCCAGAAGATGAACCCCATCGCAGCGAGAGCGAAGGTCCCACGGTGCTAGTCCGCGTTGAGCCCTTTTGGATGGGCGAGCATGAGGTGACCTGGGAAGAGTATCAACACTTCATGCGGCTTTGCAACATTTTCGAAAAATTCAATGACAAACAAATCCGACTGCTCAACAAAGAAAACCAAATCGACGCGATCACCGCCCCCTCGAAACTTTACGAGCCTGGCTTTACCTACGAAACAGGCGACGACCCGCAACAACCCGCGGTGTCGATGTCGCAGTATGCGGCCAAGCAATACACCAAATGGTTGAGTCTAACAACTGGCACGTTCTACCGATTGCCCACCGAAGCAGAGTGGGAATACGCTTGCCGCGCCGGCACTTACACCGCGTACTCGTTTGGCGAGGATGCCGACAAGCTCGACGAACACGCTTGGCACTACGGCAACTGCGACGAGGGCGTCACAGGCAAGGTGGGACAGAAGAAGCCAAATGCCTGGGGCCTGTACGACATGCACGGCAACGTCGCCGAGTGGGTACTCGACCAGTTTCATGAAGAAGGCTATGCGAAATTTGCAGGAAAGCAAGTTGCCGCGAGTGAAATGATCGCTTGGCCTACGGAACTCTACCCGCGCGTGGTCCGTGGTGGTTCGTGGGACAGCGAACCCGAATATTGCCGCTGTGCGAGTCGCGTTGGATCGTCCGAAGAGTGGAAATCGTACGACCCCAATGTACCTCATAGCCCGTGGTGGTTCGCTAGCGAAGAAGGGCAAACCGTCGGCTTTCGTTTGGTACGACCCCAAGCACCGCCACCGCGAGATCAGTGGAACCGCTACTGGGATGCCGATGTCGAGGAAATCACTAGAGCTGTCAACCGCCGAATCGACAAGGAAGGCCGTGGCGAGCGCGGCTGGGCCGACCCCGGGTTGCCTGCCGCTGCGAAGAATCTGTAGTGGTCTAAAGTGGTTCGCGCGCTTTTTTGTTTCTCCGTTCTCTCAGATCAGACCACGGATATCGATCAGATAGACTTGTCGACCGGAGCCGCCATGCGGCGAGTCGATCGCGACCGTTTTGCCATCGTTGCTGCAACGCGGATGCGTGTCGCAGCGCCACTCGCCCTGGTACTCGATGGGCGAGTGGAAACTGCCCAATTCGACACGTCGGCTCGACGGTACATGAAAGAGATAAGGCCGCTGCATACGCGTCTGCTTGTCGGGATAAGTATCGTTGAGAATCCACTCGCCGTCGGTGTGCGGCACGTACGTGTTGTGGCCGTTTTGGGTCATCACTCCTGCTCCGACCACTTGCAGCTCGGGCGATTGATCTTTCAACAAATAAAACGCTGCCCGCTTGCCTGCGGGTTTGGTCCACGCACAAATGTGCTGCGGGTCGCGCCAAATGAAGTGCGATGTATGTCCGGACGGATCGAGCAGATACCGATCCGAGCCGTCCATCGAGAGCGTGAACATACGTGTTGTGAAGCGACCGGTTGGCTTGGCGTTGGGTCCGCCGGTGCTCTCTCGCCAGCGGTGGAGTACGATCAGCCTCGTACTGTCTGGACTGATGAGGAGATGGTTGAAGTAGTTCCATTTGTCTGTAAGAGATTTCCCCTGATGGTCGATTCTCGCCGCCTCGGCTAGCGAGAAGATCAATTGGGACTCGCCCGTTTCCATATCCATTTTCCAGACGCCCGAGTTCTCCGGCGCCAAATCCTTTTCGTCTGGATCGGTCAATCCCACGTATCCGTAGCCGGGCCGCATACGCTGTATGCGCGAGAAGTCCGCGGTGATTGCCCAGCGTCCGTCGCTGCTCAGGGAATAGATCGGCCGGGGAAGCGTGCGGAGCTCTCGAGTATTCACATTGAGGACTCGGCAGACGTGGTGATCGTCCTGTCGATCGTTCCAGACCACGTCGGACTTCCTGTTCGGCCGCCATTGCAACATACAACCCTGCTGCCAACCCCAGGAGTGACTCTTGCCAAGCTCAATCCATTGGTTGTTGTTTTCCGTGTCAACCATGCCAACGCGAATTACATCATCCACGGTCGGAGTGCGATGCTCGAAGTCGACCTGGTTGGAAAGCACATACCGATCCGTGGGATCGAATTCCAGCTTGTCGTAGTAGCCGAACCAATGGTGCTGTGGCCCGTGGGTGATCCCTCTCACGGGAGGAATACTAGTCTGGGCAAACGCTGCCTGACTGGGCGAGAGCCAAGGCAGAGTTGCTCCCGTGGATAAAGAGCGAAGGAATTGACGCCTGGAAAGATTAATCATCGCTCGGGTTCGCTAGGGGCGGTTGGTAGAGGTAGGCTTGATCATCCAGCGGCTGGACCCAAATGTTGCGGAACCGCACGGGGCTGTCATGGTCTTGCAGGAAGAGCGGACCAGTCATTGTCTCTTTTTGGCGCTTGGCGATGGGCTTGAGATACTTTGTCGTGCCGTAGCGAAAAGGATGGTACACAGAACGTGGCTCGCCGAATCGAAGCTCCTTCTGCACTTGCTGGCCATTCAGTTGGGCCGATAGCTTGCCGAGTTCGGTGATCGTGCCTTGGCTGTCTCGAATGGGTGCATGGTATTCGATGTCGTAGGTTTGCCATAGCTCCGGCCCGCGCGCTGCATTCAGCAAGGGGGGAGAAAAGCCATAGACGCTGCCCATGTCTCCCTCGGTGAGCAGCTGCTTTTCCTTCCCGGCGGAATTAATGATCTGCAGTTCGTAGTGCCCATGCACGTAAATGCCACTGTTTCCCGAAGACTCGCGCGGCAGCATGAACTCCACATGAATCCGGGCATTGCGGAAATGCAACTTCGAGACCAGGTGGTTGGACCGCGTGTTTCCAGGCGACGAGACTAGCACTCCGTCTTTGATAGGCCAGTCGATGGCCTTGCCCGACATGCTGACAAACAGTGGATTCTCACCACCATCAAACAGCACAATGGCATCTGCCGGCACATTCGTCGCAACCGCGTGGTACGGGGTAGTAAGCATAGCCACGCCCGACAACGCAACAAGCAAGGCTCGCCAGACCCGGATTCGTCGAGCTTGTGTTGAATTTGATTTGGCGTCTTGCGATTTGGAGTCTTGATGGTTCATAGGAAACAGAGCCGCGACCTCACCCCTGGTGCATACTTGTTGAGCCACATGCGCTCAGTTAGAATCATCGTACCTCTTTTCCTCCACGTCATGTGCCCTTTTCGCGGGATTCCAGCTTGATGAAATACAATTTAGCTTCTGTAGCGACTTGCTTGTTGTTTGCGTGCTTGGGATGCAACAAAAGCGGCTCGAACCAAGCCGGCACCATCCCTAGTGATACCAATGCTTCCGCAGCCACGGAGGAGCGCCCGCATGTCGCGTACATCACCAACGGCGTCGCCTCATTTTGGGTGATTGCGGAGTCTGGCGCGAACGCTGGCGGCGAGGAAGCGGACTGCGACGTCACCGTCCTGATGCCTGCCGAGGGAATTAGCGATCAGAAACGCATGATCGAAGACATGATTACCAAAGGTGTCGACGGCATGGCCATTAGCCCGATCGATCCCGAGAACCAAATCGGCCTGCTCAACAAAGCGGCGAAATATACGAAACTCATTACGCAGGATTCCGACGCACCGGGCTGCGACCGGCTAGCCTACATTGGCATGGACAACTACATCGCCGGACGCATGTGTGGCGAGCTGATGGCCGAAGCGCTTCCCGAGGGAGGCAAAGTCGGCATCTTCGTTGGCCGGCTTGAGCAAGACAACGCACGGCGACGGCGACAAGGCGTGATTGACGCAATCTTAGGCCGAGACAACGACGCCACGCGTTTCGATCCTCCGGACGAACCCATCAAGGAAGGCAAATGGAACATCGTCGGCACTTATACCGACCAGTTCGACCTCGCACAGGCCAAGGCGAATGTCGAAGACGCATTGTCCCGGCATTCCGATATAGCCGGCATGGTCGGATTATTTGCCTACAACCCGACGATGATATTGGAAGCGCTCAAGCAGGGCGACAAACTTGGCGAGGTGCAAGTCATTGGCTTCGATGAAGCAGACGAAACATTAAGTGGCATTCAGGAGGGACACATCCACGGCACGGTCGTGCAAAATCCCTTCGAATACGGCCGGCGTTCGGTCCTGTTGCTTGCCGGGTTGGCGCGCGGCAAGTCACTCGCGGAGTTGGGCATGCCAGAAAACAACTTCATGAACATCCCCGCGCGGCAGATTCGCAAAGACAATGTCGACGAGTATTGGGCCGAGCTAAAAAAGAACCTGGGCAAGTAGTAGGAAATCCATTGCTATGCCCGACGAGGAATTATCCCCACTACTAGAAGTGCGCCGCGTCACCAAACGCTACTCTGGAGTTCGTGCGCTAAGCGAAGTGGATCTCTCAGTCCAGGCCGGTCAGGTCCACGCAATTATCGGTGAAAATGGCGCTGGCAAGAGCACCCTGATGAAAATCCTCGCCGGGGTGCAACTCCCCGATGAAGGGGAAATAATTCTCGATGGTAGACCGGTTCTCATCGACTCGGTTCACAAGGCCCTTGATTTGGGCATCGCAATGATTCACCAGGAATTGAATCTCGCGGACAATCTCAATGTGGGCGCAAACATTTTTCTGGGACGTGAGCCACATCGCCGCGGGTTTCTCGATTTCCCGCGCATCCATCGTGAATCGCAGAAATACTTGGACCTGATCTCACTCGACGTATCTCCGACAACGGTGGTCGATCAAATCACCATCGGCAAGCAACAAATGGTTGAAATCGCCAAGGCGCTCTCTGCCCAGGCACGTATTCTGATTATGGACGAACCCACTTCCAGTCTCTCGCAACAGGAGGCCGAGCAGCTCTTCACCGTGATTCGCCAGCTTCGCGATTCCGGTGTGGCAATCATTTACATCTCGCATCGTTTGGGGGAGGTGTGTGAGTTGGCTGATCGTGTGACCGTGCTTCGCGACGGTGAGGTTGCCGGTCATTTGCCGAGTGGCGAAATCGAGCACGACAGCATGGTGCAACTCATGGTAGGCCGCGATATTTCGCAGTTCTACGCCCGACAAAATCACACGGTCGGCGAGCCAATGCTGTCGATCTGCAACCTCCGCACGACCGCGCATCCAAAACACGCGATCGACTTTGAAGTGCGCGCCGGCGAGATTGTTGCCCTCGCGGGGTTGGTCGGGGCGGGACGCACAGAAGTACTGTGTGGGCTGTTTGGTGTCGATCCCATCCTGAGTGGTGATCTCCATGTCGCTGGTAAACAGACGAGCATCGCGAACCCGCGCGATGCAATTGCAGCGGGCCTGGCGTTGGTCCCCGAGGATCGCAAGCAACAGGGGCTTTTCCTCGACATGAGCATCCGCCACAACGTTGGCGTACCGGGACTGGAGCGGCATCAGCGGAAGTGCGGCTTCCTAAATTTTGCGCGCGAGCGGCAGGACTCCACCGAGATGTCGCGCGAGCTGAACATCAAATCGACCAGCGACCAACAAATCTCCCAATATCTCTCCGGTGGCAACCAGCAGAAGGTCGTGATCGGCAAGTGGTTGGCGATGCGGCCAAGGGTATTGTTGCTCGACGAACCAACGCGCGGCGTGGACATCGGTGCGAAGCAGGAAATTTACCGACTGATGGAAGAATTGGCTGAGCAGGGCGTTGCAATTCTGTTCGTGTCGAGTGAAATGGAAGAAGTCCTCAGCATGTCCGACCGCGTGCTGGTGATGCACGAAGGCAAAATAACCGGCGAACTCACCCGCGACCAACTCAGCGAAGAGGCCGTGATGCAACTCGCCACGGGCGGCGCGGCAGTGGCAACCTCAATTTAGCGGTGGGACTTATCCCGCCACGTGGCTCAACTCACTCGCATGAAAAAAAACCTCGGCATTCTGGGCTTGCTCGTCGTCGTCTGCATCATCACTGCGCTTTCGGCCGAGGGGTTCCTCAGTGAATTCAATATCGAGAACCTAATCCGTCGTACGGCGCTGTTCGGCATTATCTCGATCGGCGCGGCGCTGGTGATTATCACCTCGGGGATCGATCTTTCCATTGGGTCTGTCGTCTGTTTGATTGGCTGCCTCACACCCTGGTTGTTGGTGACCAAGGGATTCAGCTTACCGCTGACTTTGTTGATCATTTTCCTGCTCTCGCTGACAATCGGCGTGGTTCACGGGTTGTTGATTACGAAGCTCAAGTTGCAGCCGTTTATCGTCACACTTTGTGGTCTGTTGATTTATCGAGGGGTGACGCGCGGGTTCCTCGACGACCAGACGACCGGCTTCAAAGGCGACTTCGACGGCTTGAGGCAAATCGCGTTGGGGATGATTCCGCTGCCCGGCACGGAAATTGGTATCCCGATGCCGTGTGTGATTCTGCTGGTGATCGCCATTGCCGCCTCGGTGTTCTTGAATCTCACGATCTATGGCCGATACCTGCTTGCCATTGGTCGCAACGAAGAGGCGGCCCGTTACAGCGGCATCAACTCCGACCGCATGATCCTGGTGGCGTACGTGTTGTGTTCTCTGCTTGCCGGTTTGGGCGGGCTGTTGTTTGTTTGCGATGTCGGCTCGGCACAGCCGGTAGATTTTGGCAATTTCTACGAGCTATACGCCATCGCCGCGGCAGTGCTGGGGGGGTGCAGTTTGCGCGGGGGCGAGGGTTCCATTCTCGGAGTAATTCTCGGCACGGCAGTGATGCGCGTCCTCAAAAACTCGATCACGATGATCGACCAAATCCCGAACAAAATCGAGTTCGCGGTGATTGGCTTGGTCATCTTAGGGGGGGTCGTGACCGATGAACTTCTCAAACGCCTGGCGGCCCGGCGTCGCGTCGCGGCTCAGGCAAAAATCGACGAAAACCGCTGATTTGCTGGCGTACACGACCGTTTTTGCCCCCGTGCCCTACCGCACCGACATCGGGTATAATGGACATTGAAGCCAGACAAAAACCCTCACTTGAGCATCTCATGAACCGCATTCTCTGCTTCGCAACGCTTCTAGTAACACTGGTTGCCGTGCCTTCTGTTCATGGCGAAGAGCCACTGCAATACAATCGCGACATTCGGCCAATCCTCGCTGAAAACTGCTTTGCCTGTCACGGAGCAGATAGCGCGGCGCGCAAGGCTGACTTGCGTCTTGATCGTCGCGAGGATGCGATCGACATGGGGGCCATCACCCCAAACGACGCGGTCGCCAGCGAGTTGGTCGCACGAATTTTCACCGACGACGACGAACTGCTGATGCCGCCGCCGGTGACGAAGAAATCGCTCTCTGTAGAACAGAAGGAAACCTTACGGCGCTGGATCGAGCAGGGCGCGGAGTACCAGGCCCACTGGTCGTTCATCCCACCCCAAGTGCCCGAGCGACCGACAGTCAGCAACGAAGGGTGGGTTCGCAACGACATCGACCGCTTCGTACTCGCACGACTTGAACAAGAGGGAATCACCGCGGCGCCCGAGGCCGATGCTCGGACACTTTTTCGCCGGTTGCATTTCGACATCACCGGCTTGCCGCCCAAGCCGGCCGACTTGGAGGAGTTCGTCGCCGACTATGAATCGCGTAAAGACGTGGCTCTGTCGGAGTGGATCGACCGCTTGATGGAATCGCCCACGTGGGGGGAACACCGCGGGCGATACTGGCTCGACGCGGCCCGCTATGCGGACACCCATGGGCTGCACTTCGACAACTACCGCGAGATTTGGCCCTACCGCGACTGGGTGATCCGCGCATTCAATGCCAACCAACCATTCAATGATTTTATAGTCGAGCAACTGGCCGGCGACTTGCTTCCCGACCCCACCGACCAGCAACTCGTTGCGACGGGTTTTCAGCGCTGCAACATCACCACAAACGAAGGTGGCACGATCGACGCGGAGAATCTGGCGCTGTATGCCGTCGATCGTGTGCAAACGTTCGGCTGGGTATTTCTCGGGCTAACGACCAATTGCGCCCAGTGTCACGACCACAAGTTCGATCCCATCACGGCCCGCGACTTCTACTCACTGGCTGCGTTCTTCGGCAATACCGAGTCGCCGCCTAAGGATGGCAATACGAAAGACGGCCAGGGGCCGACCCTGCTCGTCCCTCTCGAGGAGGACATGCAGCGGTGGACGGCCCTGCCTGACGAAATCGAAGCAGCCGAAAAGCAACTCGCAGACCGCAAAGAAAACTCGCGTGTCGACTTTGAAAAATGGCTTGCCGAGACCACCCCAGAAAGCTTTGCCGAACTTCCCACCGACAAATTGGTACTACATGTTCCGCTAGACGAAGGCACTGGCAAAACGATTCGCAATCTCGCGGGGAGCCCCTCCAGCTTCACGACAAGCAATCCCATCAAGTGGCGTCCCGACGGAATTCTCGGTCCCGCGCCGCTACTGCAGGCCGCGCACACCTTTAAGCTGCTCGGGGATCAGGGCGACTTTGAACTTGACGAGGCTTTCAGCTTTGGAACGTGGGCAAAGACAACCGAAAAGGGTGCCTCACTCGGAGTGAATGCTGCGATCCTTGCGCGTATGGACCAACGCGACGGCCACCGGGGTTGGGATCTTTGGCAGAACGGCACCGCATTCGCCGTGCACCTGATCGATTCCTGGGACGACAACGCACTCAAGGTCGGCACCAAACAGGGCGTGGCCACGCCGGGCAGGTGGCAACACGTGTTTGCCACCTACGATGGCAGCCGCAAACCCGAAGGCGTGAAAATTTACGTTGATGGCAAACCCGTTCCAGTCGATGTAGAGAAGAACACTCTGAAAGCGAATGCCTCGATTCGCACAACATCGCCCTTTCGCATTGGCAAGCGAAGCAACGATGCGATCTTTGATCGCGGCATGGTACAGGATGTCCGACTTTACGCTCGCCAGCTTGAGTCCGCAGAGGTTGAAGCGCTTGCCAAAGCCGCTCCGCTTCGCACGATTCTCGCTAAGGCGGAAAGCGATCGCAGCGAGCAAGATCAAGCTTACCTGTTTGATCACTACCTGACCAACTCAGACAGGAAATATCCGTCACTTGCCGCAGCGCTGCAAGAGCTGGAATCAGAACAGAACGACATCCGCGCCCGCAGTCCCATCACGCACGTGCAAAAAGAAAAGCAAGATAGCAAACCGATGGCGCATATCCTCATGCGGGGTGCTTACGACCGTCCGGGCGAGGAAGTCGCAGCCAACACGCCTGCCGCGCTGCATCCTTTGCCAGAAGATGCTCCACGCAATCGGCTCGGATTGGCTAAGTGGGTAATTGATCCAGCCAACCCACTCACGGCACGGGTGACGGTGAATCGTTTCTGGCTTGAGCTTTTCGGGCAGGGAATCGTAGCCACTCCCGAGGACTTTGGCATTGCCGGTGGTTTGCCAAGCCATCCCGAACTGTTGGATTGGCTGGCGTTAGATTTCACCCAGCACGATTGGGACGTTAAACGGTTTTTCAAGCAGATGCTAATGAGCGCTACCTATCGGCAGTCGGCTAAAACTACTCCCGAGAAGCTGGAAGCCGACCCCCACAACATTCTTCTTTCACGTGGCCCGCGGTTCCGGATGGATGCCGAGATGGTGCGAGACACGGCGCTTTCGGTCAGTGGGTTGCTCTCGCCGAAAATGTACGGGCCGGGCACGCGGCCCTATCAACCAGAAAACATCTGGGAGATCGTAGGCCTACCGGGTGGAGACACTCGCGTATACAAACAAGACACGGGCGAGAATCTCTATCGCCGCACACTCTACAATTTCTGGAAACGCATGGCGCCGCCGCCCAGCTTGGAAGCCTTCAACGCGCCCAGCCGCGAGTTCTGCACCGTCCAACGCGAACGGACCAATACTCCGCTCCAAGCACTGGTGACTTTGAACGACCCGCAATATGTCGAAGCGGCGCGCAAACTTGCGGAACACGCGCTACGAGCCAGCAGTGGCGACGACGCGATTGCGTTGGAGTTCGTTGCCAAGCGTGTGCTGGGTCGACACCTCACCAGCGAGGAACAAAGAATTGCCCTCGCTGCCAAAAGCGACTATTTCGAGCACTATCAAGCGCATGCCGAAGATGCCAAGGCTTTGCTGGCAGTGGGTGAGTCCGAGACAGACGAATCACTCGACACAGCTCAATTGGCTGCGTGGGCGATGGTCTGCAATCAAATCATGAATCTGGACGAGGCTATTAACAAGTAGGCATACCATGTTCAACGACATCCAAACTCGACGTCAGTTTATCACCAGCGGCAAGCATCTCTTGGGTGGCGCGGCGCTCGCGTACCTGCAAGGTGGCAATCCCGCGCTGGCGGCAGCAGGACAGCAAGCCGTGGGGCCACACTTCGCGCCGCGTGCCAAGCAGGTCATTTACCTGCATATGGTCGGTGGGCCTTCGCAGATGGATTTGTTCGACTACAAACCCGCGATGAAGAATTGGTACGACAAGGACCTGCCCGAAAGTATTCGCAAGGGCCAGCGACTCACTACCATGACCAGCGGGCAGGATCGCTTCCCCATTGCACCTTCGAAATTCAAATTCCGCCCCGCGGGTGAATGCGGTATGTGGATGAATCAGCAACTCCTCCCGCAGCTCGCGAAAAAGGCAGACGACATCTGCTGGATCCGCAGCATGCACACCGAAGCGATCAACCACGAACCGGCCATCGCCGCGATGCAAACGGGTAACCAAGTCGCGGGGCGGCCCTGTCTCGGTGCGTGGGCATCGTACGGCTTGGGGGCGATCAACAAGAACCTGCCGGCCTTTGTCGTGCTGGTCGCCGTGCCCAGCAATCGCGAACAGGAACAAGCGATTTCCTCGCGGCTGTGGAGTTCTGGCTATCTCTCCGGCGATCACGCGGGGGTCTCGTTCCGCAGCAAGGGCGACCCAATTCTGTTCATCAACAACCCGCCCGGCGTGCCGAGCGAGATTCGCCAGCGCTCGATTGAAGGCATCAACGCGCTCAATGAAATCACTTACGAGCAGCTGGGCGACCCCCGCACGAACACTCGCATCCAACAATACGAAATGGCTTTCCGCATGCAGGCCAGTGTGCCGGAACTCACTGATTTCGCTAGCGAATCGGAACACACCTTCGAGCTGTATGGCGAAGAAGCAAGAAAGCCGGGATCGTTTGCCAACTCGGTGCTGATGGCCCGGCGACTAGCCGAGCGTGGTGTGCGATTCGTTCAGGTTTACCACAACAATTGGGACCATCACTCCAACGTAGGTGGCCGACTGCCAAGCCAGTGCCAGGATGTGGACCAACCGTGCTACGCATTGCTCGAAGACCTGGAGCAGCGCGGCATGTTGGACGAAACGCTGGTGATCTGGGGCGGCGAGTTTGGCCGCACGATTTATTCACAGGGTCAACTCTCTACAAGCAACTATGGCCGCGACCATCACCCTCGCTGCTTCAGCATGTGGATGGCCGGTGGCGGTGCGAAGGGTGGGACGATCTACGGCGAAACCGACGACTTCTCCTACAACATCGTCAAAGACCCCGTTCACATCCGGGACTACCACGCCACAATCCTCAAACTCATGGGCTTCGACCATGAGCGCTTTACCTACCGCTACCAAGGCTTGGACCAAAAGCTCACCGGTGTCGAGCCGGCGCATGTGATTTCTGATTTGATCGTGTAAATGGAGTTTCCTTATGCCCTGGTGGTTGCGTCCCGTTGCGCAATGCGCGCACGTATGGGTTTTCCTCATCTATGGGTCTGCTGCCGCCCTGGATTCCAGTGCCGCGCCGCCACCCAACATTGTCATCATCTACGCCGACGATCTCGGCTACGGCGATTTGCAGTGCTACAATCCCGAGCGCGGTAAAATCCCCACGCCGAACATCGACTCGCTCGCTGCCGCGGGGATGCGATTCACCGATGGGCACTCGAGCTCCGCAGTTTGCTCGCCATCTCGGTACACTTTGCTGACCGGGCGCTACCACTGGCGCACGCGATTGCAGAAGGGGATTGTTCGGCATTGGGAGCCGCCATTGATCGCAGCAGAGCGACTCACTCTCGCCGGCTTGCTGAAGCAACAAGGCTACCAAACCGCCTGCGTTGGCAAATGGCATCTCGGTTGGGACTGGGCCATCGAAGAGGGAACAAAGCAGCTCTTCACCTCCAAGCGAGAGGAGCAAGAGCCCACTCCTGAACACCTGGCCGCTTGGCAGCACACGTTTTCTCGACCCATCGAGGGCGGTCCCACAGCGCGCGGGTTCGATGAGTACTTCGGAACCGACGTGCCGAACTGGCCGCCCTATTGTTTCATTGAAAAGGATCGCACTCTCGGTATACCTACCCAGTTTTTACCGGAGCGACTCCTGGTCCGCAAACTTGCGGGTACACCAGGGCCGGCGATACTCGGTTGGGAGCTTGAGCCAATCCTGCCGGCGCTGGGCAAACGAGCTTGCGATTTCATCAACCGCAAATCGAAAGCAGAGCAACCATTCTTCCTGTACATGCCACTAACCGCTCCGCACACGCCGATAGCTGTCGATGACCGATGGAAGGGCAAAAGCGAATTGGGCGACTACGGCGACTTTGTCATCGAACTGGACTCGATCGTGGGGCAAGTGCTCGACGCCCTTGAAACTACCGGCGTTGCGCAGAACACGCTGGTCGTTTTCACCAGCGACAATGGTTTCGCCCCCATCGCGGGCAGAGCCGACATAGAAGCGCAAGGGCACTTCCCCAGCGGACCCTTGCGGGGGTACAAGGCCGAGGTATGGGAAGGCGGGCATCGCGTGCCCTTCGTTGTCCGTTGGCCGGAACAAGTCGCGCCAGGCAGCGTGTGTCACCAGCTTGTGCACCAAGCCGATCTCCTGGCAACCTGCGCCGCAATTGTTGCAACCGAACTCCCCTCGACCGCCGGCGAAGATAGCTTCAGCCTCTTGCCACTACTACAAGGCAGCGACGCGCCAGTGCGCGACCACACGATCAATCAGGCATTCTCGGGGCTCCTAAGCATTCGCCAAGACCCGTGGAAACTCGTCTTCGGCCCCGGCGGCGGCGGGTGGAGCAAAGAACGCGACGAACACGCCGCCCAGCTCTATAACCTCGAGAATGATCTGGGCGAAACGAAAAACCTATATACCGAGCACCCGGAAAAAGTCGCGGAATTAACCGCACTCATGCAAAAACTCGTCACCAACGGCCGCAGTACGCCCGGCCCAAAACAAACGAACGATGTCGAAGTCAACTGGCAACGGTTCATAAAATAGTTTGAATAGAACGGGCTCGAAGAACCCACCGCGTGACGCGACGTTGCTCCATTTCGAGACGCCCGCATTCAAGGCATTGCAAGCATCACTAGCCAACAAGCATTGGACATGACAAAAAATTTACTACCAAGTTTTCATTGCGTGGTCACGTTGTGCCTCACGGGTCTTGTAACCCTGCCGCTTGCGCAAAAGACTTCCGCCGAAATCCTCGCCACGACCGTGCCCTTTATGAGCCCCGGCGGCGATTACGTAACGCAGCAGGATCGGTACCACACTTTCCGCATTCCGGGAATGATTGTTCTGCCCGAAGGAACAATTTTGGCTTTTGCCGAAGGACGGCGGGGCAGAGGACACGATCCTCGCAGGGACGAAAACGCCCCCATCGACATTGTCATGCGTCGTAGCGCCGACAGCGGAACCACTTGGCAACCGCTGACCGTGATCGAATCGGGGTTCCGACCCGACGGAGAGCTGTGCGACTTCGGCGACCCCACGCCGGTGTTCGATCAAGCCACGAAAACCCTCTTTTTGTTCTATGGTCAGTGGGCCGACAAGGGGCCCATCTTTCCGGCGCACGGCCAGAATGTCGCCCCCAGCGCGGGCGACCACACGCTGTGGATGCGCTCCAGCAGCGACTTCGGACAGAGCTGGTCGGAGCGTCGCCAACTGATCTATCCCGACTCGCCGGCACAAACGAGCGATGGCCTGTATTGGCGCTTCGTCGAGCCAGGGCCGGGCAACGGCATTCAACTCAAGTGGCAAACCGAGGACTCGCGCAATGGTCGCTTGGTTGTGCCAATGAAGCGGGCCGGCTCGTCGACGCCAGATGGCAAGGCGCAGACAAATTCGTTCGTGTACTTTTCCGACGACCACGGCGAGACCTGGCAGCTGGGAGATCTCGCACCTGGTCCGCAAGGAAATGAAGATGAAATCGTCGAGCTGACCGACGGCCGGTTGTTGCTGGACACGCGACCCAACGAAGGGGACTATCGATTACGGCACATTAGCAGCGACGGTGGAGCCACTTGGGGGCCCGAACGAACCGGCGGGGTCGCCTTGCCCCGAGTGGATGCGTCGATGGCCCGCTACTCCGCTCGGCGCGAGGGGCAGGACCGCGATCGCGTACTCTTTTCCGCGCCACGCGGTGAGAAGGGGCTAAACCGTAACAACATCACGGTGTGGACTAGCTACGACGAAGGGCAGACTTTCGGAAATCCCATTGGCTTCAACCAAGGGTTCGCGGCGTACTCGGTAGTCGCGCGATTGGCAGACGGCACAATCGGACTCTTGGTCGAAACCCAGGGCGACACTCAAGAGCAGTACGGCGCGATAACATTCTACCGCTATGATCTCGCTGAACTCGAGCCGGGCCCAGCAAGGTAGCTGCCAATCAAGCCGCGACCATGTTTCACTTCTCGTTCCCTCCACTCATCAACCAACATGAAAACAGCGCTTTCTCGTTACGGTGGCATGGGCTTAGCGGTGCTACTGGCGACGAGCTTCCTGCCGGTTATGGCTGCTTCGGCTCAGCAGACATTCGTAGTGGGCATGGCCAGAGTGAATATCAACCCCGGTCACCCACAGCACGCTCCCGGGGATCCCACGCGAGCGCTCTACCCGATTCGCCTCGGCTACAGCAGCGACCATCGCCCACAGACCGACCAGATCGGTCAAAACCTCTGGGCGAAAGCTCTCTGCATTGGCAATGGCACAGACCTACTCTTGCTGCTGTCCGTCGACAACGATGGACTGCGCCGCGAAGTGACCGATGCCGTCGCCAACCGCTTGCGCGAAAAGCACAATCTCGCGCGCGAGCAGATCGCTTTTTGCTTCTCGCACTCGCACACTGCGCCGCGGAGCAATGTTCCGGCGACGGCCGACCCGTTCCACAAGATCACTCCCGCTGAGCGCGCGAACTTGCAGCGCTACCACGAGGAACTCATCGGCAAGCTCGTCGACCTAGCCGGCGAAGCGCTAGACTCTCGCACCCCGGGGCACACGCTGCACTGGGCGGTCGGCACAGTGAAGTTCGGCACGAACCGTCGCAGCAAGGAGTTTCCCCGGCCGGTAGATCACGACTTGCCTGTGCTGATTGTGAAAGACAGCAGCGGGGCGATCAGCGCGATCGCAACCAGCTACGCCGCCCATGCGGCGACGATCACGCCCGCGCCGCCTGACAGGTACAACAAGATCCACGGCGATTGGGTCGGGGTTGCCCAGGAGAAAATCGAATCGCAGTTTCCCGGTGCGCAGGCGATGGTGTTGGTCGGTGCCGCGGGCGACCAGGTTCCCAACCAGCGCGGGGGCGACTTCACCAAGAGCACGCAGTACATGGATGCGCAAGGAGCAGAAATCGCCAACGAGATCGCTCGGTTAACTCACACGGATCAGCTCCGCGCGATCTCTTCGAGCCGCATGCTCGCGCGCATCGGCGAAGTCAAACTCGAATTGGCCAACACCAACGGCTACGCCGCGCCCGTTTCCTATCCCGTGCAAACGTGGACTTTTGGCAACGACCTGGCAATGGTCTTCCTTGGCGGCGAGGTCGTCGTCGAGTACGGCCTGCGACTCAAGAAGGAACTACGAAAGCAGATCGGAGCTTCGCGTCTCTGGGTAAACGCCTACAGCAACGACATGTCGCCCGGCTACATCCCCTCAGAGCGCGTCCTCGCCGAAGGCGGCTACGAGGCCATCGCCGCGAAGCAGGTCTACATGCACCCCGACGTCTACGCCCCGGGGTTGGAGGAACGCATTGTGGATGCGGTGATGCGGCAACTCAAGGGTTTCGCCCCTTCGGCGGGCGACAACGAGCTTGATTAACAAGCGACGTAAGACTGTCACCGCCGCTCCCATCAAACTTCGCTAACGACCTTCTTTCCATACACCTCCTTTGCTTCGTGGAAAACAGCTCAACAAAAAAACGAGGGGCCCCTCGGTCAAACGACCGAAGCTCCGGTCCAGCGGCGCAAGCCATGTTGCGGGCGGGGGTGCTGCGATCTCGCGAGCGCTGAACTGTCGCACTATGAACCGGGTCAACGGTGTTCCCGCGCAAGTTCAAGGGCCATCGCAGCCAATTTCAACCAGTCCCCGCAGGCTGTCGCCGACGTGACATGTACAAACCTACAGACGCGGGTGGCCATTTTCAACAAAAATTTGTTTGGGGGGAGTGTCGTATCGCCAGCCCGAGAGGGGAAGAAGAAAGCAGATTCCAGCGGAGGAGAGTCCCACCTCCGCCGGAAACTGGATTCCGAAAAAACTACACTGGATGAGGAAGCTGCGGCAGCTTCGCCAACTGAGGAACGGTGTGCTTGCACCCGTCTGTGGCTCAATCAAGAATGGGTGTGAATCGGTCCTTGTCACGCCAAATGAGGAAATCTGCAATGAACGTTGACAGAGCCAAATCAACTTACGTAGCAGCACTGGAATGAACTCTGCACTCTATTACTTCAGCTTAGGTAGCTTTCTCTTGTTACCGGGTCTCCTGCTCAGCATTCGCCATTCCACCCATGTAGAATGCCCTGGTGGGCCGTTGCGGCCTTGCTTACCGTTGCCGGATGGGTGCTCATTAACGGAACGGTGTACTTTGGATTTAAACATCTAGAGAGATGATTGAAAGCCACCCCAATCCACCTGAAGAGTGGATGGAGCAGTACGTTTCAGACGGAGCCCCTCGTGTTTTTGCAGCCATTCTAGGCTGGCTCTATGGACCAATATATTCAATTCCGTTCTTCCTTTTTTTTGGAATTGTTTCAAAGCTTAGCGTTAGGAAGTACGAAGCATCTGCGTGAAACGGCTGCCTGTAAATTAGCAGATTCCCATTCTGAGATTCCACAAGCGGAGTGAACATTCGACTGTGGAAACTGCGACTTGCTATTCTTGCACAAGCGTGAATCGCTGGGGCATATTGGGCACTAGGATCTGCATCATCTCGGCACCCTTTGGTGACGCTATCCCTCGGACCAGTCTTGGCCCTACGCCAAAATCTCATGCACGATTTGCCCATGCACGTCGGTCAGACGGAACGGGCGGCCGTCGTGGGTGTAGGTAAGTTGTTCGTGGTCCATGCCCAGCAAATGCAATAGCGTTGCGTGCCAGTCGTGCATGTGTACGCGGCCTTCGATGGCGTGGTGGCCGAACTCGTCGGTGTTGCCGTGGCTGTAACCGCGTTTCACTCCGCCGCCGGCGAGGAAAATGGTGAACCCGTCGGGGTTGTGATCACGGCCGGTGCCGTTGGCTTGCGCGTACGGCGTGCGGCCAAACTCGCCACCCCACCAGACCAGCGTGTCTTCGAGCAGCCCGCGTTGCTTCAGGTCGGCGAGCAGTCCCGCGACCGGCTTGTCGGTGTTGTAGGCATGAACCGAATGTTGGTGGATGTTGGAATGCTGATCCCAGCGCGGGTTGGCGGTGTTGTCGCCGTAGTTGACTTGAATGTATCGCACGCCCGCTTCGGCCATGCGCCGCGCCATGAGGCATTGCCGACCAAAGTCGTCGGTCTTTGGCTCGTCGATCCCATACATCTCTTTGACATGGGCAGGTTCATGTCGCAGATCGAACAGATCGGGCGCGTGCTGCTGCATCCGCCAGGCGAGTTCGTAGGAACTGATGACCGCTTCGAGTTCATCGTCGCCCGGCTTGTGGCGAAGCTGTTCGTCATTGAGTGCTTGCAGCAGCTCGAACTGTTCCTGTTGTTGGGCCCTGGAGAGCGTGGGGTTCTGCAAGTTACGCATGCGGACGTCTTTTGCCGGGGTGCCCGCGCGACCCACCGCAGTGCCTTGGAAGGCCGCGGGCAAAAAGGCGTTGCTGAAGTTGCGCGGGCCGCCGTTGCCCATCGACGGCTGGATCGACACGAACCCCGGTAGGTTCTGATTCTCCGTGCCCAATCCATAAAGCACCCACGAACCAACCGAAGGTCGCACGAGGTTGATCGAACCGGTGTGCATGAACAACGTTGCCGGGCCGTGTGCAACGCCGTCGGTGTGCATTCCCTTGAGAAAACAGAGGTCGTCGACGTGCTGAGCGATGTGCGGAAACAGATCGCTCACCAGTTGGCCGCTCTCGCCGAACTGGCGAAACTTCCACGGCGATTGATAAACGCGATGCTTCTTGATTTCTCTGGTCTTGGCCAACACCCGCGCGTCGTCGAATTCGCGCATCGTACCGTCATGTTCAGCAAGCTGAGGTTTGTAGTCGAAAGTATCGACGTGGCTGGGGCCACCTTGCATGAAAATGAAGATGACTCGCTTGGCCCGCGGCGCGAACTGCGGCTTGCGAGCGAGCAGCGGATCAACGATGCCGGCACTTGCTTGGCGCTGTGCGATCCCCGCCGCCGCGAGGTAGCCGAAGCCACAGGCCGTCGATTTCAGCATCTGCCGTCGCGAGCATTGTTCATTTGCGTGGAGCACGATGACAGCCCTCGGTCAATTCAAAAAACGAAAGTCGATGCTTTGAAACAGGGTTTGGTACAGTATACTCCAGCGCTCGATGCTATTGCCATTCTTACCGCCACGACCAAGAAAGCTGCGAGCCATCTCCGTTTCTTGCGCCGAGGGCGAGCGGTTGAGGACTTGCTGGAATACCATCTCTATCTGCTGCTCCCCGGTCTGTTCGGTGCGATCCAACAGTCGCTGCGCCGCCGCGGTTGCCATTTGGTTCACGAACGGATGATTCATCAGGTAGTGGGCTTGCGGTGTGGTGGTGCTGGTGGAACGCCAACCCGCCTGGATATTGGGATCGGCAAAATCGAACGACTCGAACAGCTCCGGCAGCCGATTGCGAAACACGGGCAGGTAGACACTACGTCGCTTGCTCTCGAACACATAGCCATATTCGATCTTGGTCCCCTCGGCAATGCTTGGTCCCCCGGCAGTTTCGTCGAGTTGCCCGGCCACAAAAAGTATCGCGTCGCGGATGCTTTCCGCGTCGAGCCGTTGACGGTTCATGCGCGAGAGCAATCGATTTTCGGGATCAACGATTCTCGCCTGCTCGTCGAACTCGGTACTCATGTGATAGACCCGTGACAACATGATTTCCCGAATGAGCGATTTTGTGGACCAACCCATTTCCATAAAACGCAGAGAGAGATAATCGAGTAGCTCGGGATGCGACGGCTTGTCACCCGTTGCACCAAAATTATCGACGGTGGACACCAATCCCTCACCGAAAAGCCAATACCAAACGCGGTTTACATAAACCCGCGCGGTGAGCGGATGCCGCGGATCGGTGATCCACTGGGCCAATTCGGCACGGCCACTTTCATCGTCGGCAATGCCGGGAAAATCGACCGCGTTGCAGGCCTGTAGCACCCCACGCGGAACAATCGGCCCCCGGTTGTGCGTTGCCCCGCGAATGGCCAGCGGAATGTCGTTCACCTTATCGCCTTCGGCAACCGCCATCGCTACGGGTCGCGGTGGGGCTTCCTTGCCGAGCTTCGCGATTTTCTCTTCCTCCTCAGGCGAGAGGGGAAGTTCGGCCTTGTAGTAGGTAGAGACATTATCGTGAATCACAAACTTGGTGCTCTTAAAAATTCCTGCCATCGCGTAGTAGTCACGAGTCGGAATGGGATCGAACTTGTGGTCATGGCAACGCGCGCAGCCTATCGTCATGCCGAGCATCGCTTTGCCGAGGGTGTCGAGTTGCTCGTCGACGATGTCCATTTCTAGGATATCTTTGTCCTGCAGCTCGAAATTAGTCGGCCCCAGCACGAGAAAAGCTGTCGCAATGATGCGCCGTCGTTGCGACTGCCAATCGGCACTTTCCAGGAGATCACCGGCGAGTTGCTCCTGCAGGAATTGATCGTAAGACATGTCGTTGTTGTAAGCATCGATCACGTAGTCACGGTACCGCCACGCATAGGGGAAAAGTGCCGAACGGCCGCCACCGCTGGAATCGGCATAGCGCACCACATCCAGCCAATGCCGGCCCCAACGTTGTCCAAAATGGTCGCTGCCGAGTAAATCATCAACCACCGCGGCGACAGCTTCCTCCAGTGGCAACGCGCTTGCAATAAATGCTTCGAGCTGTTCAGGCGTGGGTGGCAAACCAATCAGCGCGAAGTAGATACGCCGCAGCAGACTGGGGCGATCCGCATCGGCCGAAGGATTCAAACCCTCGGATTCCAGCCGGGCGAGTAGGTAGCGGTCTACTTTTGTGTGGGGCCAGTCGGTGTCTCGCACCTTGGGCGCTGAAGTCTGCCGTGGTGGTTGAAACGCCCAGAATTCACGGGCGGCTTCGACAGCCGGCACTTCCTTGGTACGGTTCAGCTCGCCATCGCGTGGGTCCGTCGCGCCGCTCCGAATCCAATGTTCGAAATCGGCGATCACCTGTTCCGACAGCGGCCCCTTAGGCGGCATCTCGAACGATTCGTAGCGAATCGCGTCGAGCAGCAGACTCTCGGCCACTTGCTCTGGCACGACCGCGGAGCCCGAGTCACCGCCTAGCCGAATTCCCGCGCGGGTGTCCAGCAGCAACCCGCCCTGTACCTTTTTCGCTTCGGCGGAATGGCAGTCGTAACAGTGCTCGACCAGCACGGGACGAATCTTGTTCTCGAAGAATTGTATCTCCGCCGACGGCTCGTCAGCCGCACTGCCCGCGACATAGAGCAGAGAAACCGCAAAAAAAC
This sequence comes from Bythopirellula sp., assembly GCA_965230685.1. Taxonomy (GTDB): domain Bacteria; phylum Planctomycetota; class Planctomycetia; order Pirellulales; family Lacipirellulaceae; genus Bythopirellula. The sequence goes on along the minus strand of CBDDLO010000002.1, from coordinate 2,455,064 downwards.
TGATGAGCAATTCCCAGAGAAACGGGTACCTTCGATGGAGATACGCAGTGGCGAGGCTCGGCGATGGGGGACAGTGTCTCATTACCACCAGGATAGTCGAATTGTACGCAAGAGTCAGCCAAGCTGGAATCTGGCGGTAGTACAGCGGCGCTTTCAGGGAAGACCGGGCACGCCATGGTATTGGGTAGTGATACCATTTGCCAAAAATGCTCACCTAGCCGTGTAGAAACTGAACCACTAAGACACGAAGTCACCAAGAATTCCCGGATATTGCCATCTTCCTGCCTTTGTGTCTTAGTGGTTCAATTCTGAACGGTATCGTTACCTGGTATTGACATCCGTCCAAGTATTCGTAGGATGGGTGCAGATTTCCAAGGTGCGAGACCGGGCCGTTGAGGCTGTCGTAGGGCAGCGGAGGTTCGGATCATTTCCTGACAGTTATCCGCCCCCCGTGTGTGAAACACGCGCCTGGATGACGTTCACGAGCGATTTTCTTGCCCCTCTGGCGAGAATGCATGTTCGGTCAATTCACGTTACGAATTTTCCGTGGCACAGCTGCCGGCTAGCACCGGAGTTGCGCACGTTTCCCCCCAATGAAATTCTCCGTCGCTCGCGCGTCCGGCTAGTTTCACCGTCTGTGCTTTTGCACTGAGAAAGAGATTTAGTTTGTCGAAGTTTGAAGATTTACACCTGGCCAACTGTTTGTTGCGTGCCCTGAAGGAAAAGGGTTACGAAGTGGCCACACCGATACAAGCGGACGCGATTCCGCACATTATGAAGGGCTCCGACTTGGTCGGCTGCGCCCAGACGGGCACCGGCAAGACCGCGGCGTTCGCGCTGCCAACGTTGCATCGGATGCTGACCTCCGGGATGCGCAATCGCCCGGGCGGCAAGAAGCGCAAGGTGATCCGCACGCTGGTGCTCGCGCCGACGCGCGAGTTAACCGCGCAAATCGGCGACAGCTTCGCCGCCTACAGCCGGTTTAGCAAGCTGCGGCACGCAGTCGTATACGGCGGCGTATCACAAGTGCCGCAAGTGCGCAAGCTGCGTGCCGGTATCGACACGTTGATTGCCACACCTGGTCGGTTGCTCGACTTGATCAACCAAGGGCACGTTGATTTGAGCCATGTCGAGATTCTGATATTCGACGAAGCCGACCAGATGCTCGACATGGGCTTTATTCACGACCTGCGCAAGATTGTCGCCTTCTGCCCCGAGCGGCGACAAACGCTCATGTTTTCTGCCACGATGCCGCCGGAGATTCGCAAGCTCGCCGACGAGTGGCTGCATAAGCCGGCCAACGTGAAGACGGCACGCGTCTCCGCCCCAGCAGAAAAGGTCGACCAGTCCGTCTACTTCGTCGAGCGCCGTCAGAAGGTGCGATTGCTCGAGCAATTCCTGAACAACACGGCGGGTGGCCGGACGTTGGTCTTTTCACGCACCAAGCACGGGGCGGACAAGATCGTCAAGTTTCTGCAAAAGGGCAAAATCCGCGCTGCCGCGATTCATGGCAATAAGAGCCAAAACGCGCGCCAACGGGCGCTCGAACAGTTCAAGTCGAAATCACCGCCCGTGTTGGTAGCGACCGACATCGCCGCCCGCGGATTGGATATCAGCGATGTGTCGCATGTGATCAATTACGATCTTCCCGAAACACCTGAAACCTACGTCCATCGCATTGGGCGCACGGCTCGGGCCGGAGCGTCTGGCAGCGCGGTTTCGTTTTGCACTTCGGACGACGTCTACGCACTCCGCGGTATTGAGAAACTCACCCGCCGCAAGATCGACGTGGCGATAGACCACCCAGAGCTCACGAGCGACATCGCCCCCGCGCCGACCAAGGCCTCTGGCAAATCGTTCAACCGTGGCGGGCAGAAACCGCGTTGGCAGAAAGGCAGTCGTCCAAAATCGGGGAACGGTAAGAAATCCGGTGCGAAAAAAACAAACGGCGCGGCGCCCCACGCAAAGCGAAAACGGCGCCGGCCAGCGGCATCGAAATGACACGAGCGTAGGGTTGTCTCTCAGGAGCATCTTGTGTTGCTCTGGCGAAACTAGCGCCCTGACACTAGCCTGAAACGCATGGATGGTTCGCAACGTTTTCACTGGTGGCAACACTCCACACTCAAGCCTGCGCTTGCCAGCAGCGTGCTCTGCTGGTTGGCGTTTCCGCCGGTAGGTTGGGCAGGGGTGGTGTGGATCGCCCCGATCGGCTGGTTAGCGCTGATCGCCCGCGTCGAACTCTCTGGCAAGCGCCCCTACCGCGCGATCTGGCTCGCGGGTTTCGTGTTTTGGATGTTGACCCTTCACTGGATTCGCCTGCCGCATGCAGTGAACTATCTGGGCTGGCCAGCGCTGTCGTCCTACTTGGCCTGCTACTTGCCAACGTTTGTTGCACTCGCACGCGTGGGCGTTCATCGGCTGCGTTTGCCGCTATGGTTGGTGGCGCCCGCGGTATGGACGGGGCTCGATTTCGTGCGAGCGCGACTGTTCACCGGCTTCTTGATGGGTTCACTGGCACACACGCAGGTAGAGTTCCTACCCGTGGTTCAAATTGCCCGACTAGTCGGGGAGTATGGCGTCAGCTTCCTCATAGTGTTCGTCGCGGCATGTATCGCGGACCTACTGCTACAGAAAAATGCCAGTCTTCCAAATCGACTCGTACCGCTAAGCATGGCGGCACTCTCGCTTTTGATAGTAATGATGTGGGGAACGAAAAACCTTACAGCCGATCTTGTGAACGACCAGCTAGCTCCCCTTGGCCCGCGCGTCGGCCTCATCCAGGGCAATGCCCTTGCCGACTGGAAGAGCGATGCAGAGAAACAGCAGCGGATCATGCTCGAGCAAATGGAGCTCTCGCTAGCGGCAATGCGGCAAGCCGAGCGCGACGGTCGGCCCGTCGATCTGGTGATTTGGCCGGAAACGGCGTTTCGGCAGTCGCTTGTCACCGTGGCCGAAGGGTATCAACCTCCCGCGGAGCGGATTCATGAATCGTTCCTGACCGCCGGACAGCGCGATCTGGCGGAGTTTGTCCGGCAAACAGGCGCGGCGCTGCTCTCAGGAATCGATCGTGTGCATATTTCGCCCGATGTCTCGGGGCAACCGGAGATGCAAGGGTACAACTCGTCGGTGCTCGTGGACCGCCAGGGGAAAGTCGTCACGACCTACGACAAAATGCACTTGGTCATCATGGGCGAGTACGTGCCGTTTGCCGACTGGATTCCCTGGTTGCAGAACCTCACGCCAATCACGGGTTTCGCGAAGCCGGGTGAAGCTCCCCAAGCGATGTCACTCGATGGTTTCGTCTTTTGCCCGAACATTTGCTATGAAACGGTCGTACCCCATTTGATTCGCCAACAAGTGACTCAGCTTGCTGAGCAAGGCAGCCCGCCCGACGCACTGGTCAACCTCACGAACGACGCTTGGTTCTGGGGCTCCAGCGAACTGGAAATGCATCTGGCCTGCGGTATTTTTCGCGCGATCGAGATGCGCACCCCCCTGGTGATCGCCGCCAACGGTGGGTTGTCGGCGCATGTCGATGCCTATGGGACCGTCCAACAAATAACACCTCGACAAGAACCCGCGACGCTGATCGTGGATCTGGCGAAACGGACGGGCGGGGGCCTCACGTTCTACGCCCGGTGGGGCGACTGGTTTGCCGGCGCGTGTGTGGTATGCTGTGTGGTTTTAGCCATTGTCGGCTGGCGGTCACGAGAGCGTCACTAGCCGGCGAGCTACGCCTCGCCGTGGTAGTTCCCAAGTGATTCGTCTTTGCAGAAGACGCGAACGTCCCCCCCAGCTTTCGTCATTCGGTTTTCGTTATTTCCTCATGCCCGTCGTTCTCCAAGTCCAAGACGCCTACAAACGCTACGGCGAGCAAGAACTGCTCGAAGGAGCAAGTTGTGCACTGCCCGACGACGAAAAGGTCGGACTGATCGGCCGCAACGGGGCCGGCAAGAGTACGCTCTGCCGCATTCTACTCGGCGAGGAAGAACTCGACGCCGGCGAAGTGGTCCGCAGCCGCAAATTGCGATTAGGATACTTGCGGCAACACGATCCCTTTGAGGAAGGCGAGACCGTCCTCGGCTTTCTCCAGCGCGACAGCGGCCAGCCCGAGTGGCGCTGCGGCGAAATTGCCTGGCAGTTTCAAATCCCCGACGCGATGCTCGACCAACCGGTACGCTCGCTCTCCGGCGGTTGGCAAACTCGTGTGAAGCTAGCGGCACTGCTGTTGCACGATCCCAATCTGCTTATTCTTGACGAACCAACTAACTTCCTTGATCTGCGCACGCAAATGCTGCTCGAAGAATTCTTGCGCAACTTCCGTGGTGGGTGCTTGGTCGTTTCGCACGATCGCGAGTTTCTCAAACGCACTTGCAACCACACGTTGGAAATCTCGCGGGGACAGATGACCATGTACCCCGGCGATGTGGATGCGTATCTCGAAAATCTTGCCGAACGCCGAGAGCATGACCAGCGTGTCAATGCCGCGACGCTGACCAAGCGCAAACAACTTGAAACGTTCATCAACAAGAACCGCGCCAACGCGAACACCGCTAGCCAGGCCCGCAGCAAAGCAAAGCAGCTCGAGCGTTTGCAACTGGTCGAAGTGCAGGGCGAGGAAGCGTCGGTCGCGTTCAGCTTTCCCGTGGTCGACCCGCGGCAAGGTGTCGCGCTGCGGACCGAGCAGTTGTCCATCGGCTATCCCGAACACGAAGTCGCCACGCAGATTCAACTTGAAATCGACCACGGCCAGCGCGTCGGCATCGTCGGCGACAACGGTCAAGGAAAGACCACGTTTCTGCGGACAATCTGCGATTCACTCGACCCACTCGCCGGCGAAATGAAATGGGGCTACGGCTGTCAGGTAGGGGTTTACGCCCAACACGTTTACACCACGCTGCCCGAAAAGCAGACCGTCGATGACTATCTCCACTACCAAGCCGCCGCGGGCACTACGATCCAGCAGGTGAAAGATGTCGCCGGCAGCTTACTCTTTAGTGGCGATCTGGTTGAGAAAAAAATCAAGGTGCTCAGCGGTGGCGAACGTGCGCGGCTCGTTCTCGCCGGCCTTCTGCTGCAGCAGCACAACGTGCTCATTCTCGACGAACCGGGCAATCACCTCGATGTGGAATCAGTCGAAGCACTGGCCGACGCGTTGTGTCGCTACCAGGGCACGGTGTTGTTTACCAGCCACGATCGGCATTTTATGCACCGCGTGGCGACCGCCGTGATCGAAGTCCGCGACGGCCGCGTTGTCAGCTACCCCGCCAGCTACGACGACTATGTCTACCGCACCCGCAAAGAACTCGAAGCGGGCCTCCGTGCCGAACACGCCACACGGGGAACTCCCGACACAGCGACCGGCGGCACCAGTCGAAAACTCGGCAGCCGCGAAGAACGCGACCTGCAAAAGAAACACAAATCCGTCGAACGCAAGATCGCCAAGCTCGACGAGGAAAAGAAAGCGATCAATGCCCAGCTGCTCACCACCACCGACGCGAAAGACGCCAAGCAACTCCACGACCAACTCACCGCCCTCAGCGCCGAAATCGAACAACTCGAGGAGGAGTGGTTGGAGATCTTCAATGAGTTGGAAGGAGTGGAGTAAACAGTATGTAACGGACCCCACGCCGCTGTTCTGGCGTGAGGTCAGCGCAGTCTTTTTCTGTGCCTTGCTCGGCCAAGGTCGAGTTCCTAACAGTAGCGCTGCGTTGCCATACTCTCATTCAATCATACCGCAGCTTGCGCTCCGATAGCCACTTCCGTCGATTTCTGAGAGTTGCAAATAGGACGAACACACCTAAGTGGCAAACACACGTCTTACGTCGTACGAGTTAGCCCTGAGAGGAATCGGGGGGATCTACCGGCACATCCAACACCAATTCAAACGTTTCATCAGCCACAATCTTGCCGCCCAATTCCAATGTCAATCGCCAGGAGCCGAGCTTGTCGGCCACCGGTTCCCAGACGGTATCGCCGAGGAAGAACTTCCACTCGTTCTGCTTAATGAACACGGTGCCATCGAACGGCGGGCGGCGGTTGCCGTCGGCGTCGAGGATGCCCGGGTGGTCGATGCAGTAGGTGAGCTCTTGGTTCTTGCCGCCGCGGATGTCGACGACGAAGCCGAACTCGACGCCCACTTCGGCGGGGACGCGATGCGTCGCCTCGACAAATCGAGGCAGGGTCTTCGCGTTGCTATCCCAGTCGGTGTAGATACCGCAGCTGCGGAGGCGGACATCGACCTTGCGTTTGGCCATACGTTGGTGCGCCTATTCGATTAGCCCGCGCCCGCGCAGCCAACCCTCGAGCAATTCTGGCCACGCGTCCACTGGGCGCGTACCGCGGTGGAAGCCAAAGCCGTGGCCACCTGTTTCGTAGATGTGCAATTCGGCGGGGACGTTGTGTTTCCGCAAAGCTTGAAAGAACAACAGGCTGTTTTCAACCGGTACGCCATCGTCGTTGGCAGCGTGAATGAGAAAGGTCGGGGCCGTGTCGGCGTTGACGTGCATGTCGTTGGACAGTTCACGCACTAACGAATCGTCTGGATTTTCACCGAGCAGGTTCTTCTTTGAGCCGGCGTGCGTGACGCCGTCGCGCATCGAGACCGCTGGATAGGCTAGCACCATAAAGTCGGCACGGCTGCTCACGCGCTCGATTGGGTCCTCCGCGTTGGGATCTCCCATTGCGGTGCGCGTCCCCGCGGTTGTAGCCAGGTGCCCTCCTGCTGAGAACCCTGCGATGCCAATTCGATCGTTCTTGAGTTCCCACTGACTTGCATTCTCACGCATCATCCGCATCGCCCGCTGGGCATCGTTGAGTGGGATCGGATGTTGATGGGGCCCGCCGCCGCAACGATACTTAAGCACCCCCGCGACCACCCCGCGATAGGCAAACCACTCCGCCAAGGCGTGTCCTTCCTTGCCAATCGCCAGCCCCGCGTAACCGCCGCCGGCACAAATCACCACTCCCGTGCCAACGCGCAAGCCTTCCTCGGGAAAGTAAACCGTCAACGTGGGATTGCTGGTGTTTTTCACCCAAGCATTATTCACGGTTCGGCTATCCCAAACTTCTTCGCCATCGTAATTTTCTGAACCTGGTGCAACGCCGGGCCAGAGCGGAATCTCTTCGCGAGTCACCTGGGCGGCTTGCACTGAGGTGACGGCCGCCAAACACGCGGCAAGGAGGGGAAATTTGCTCATTTCAACCTGAGGGGCTATCGTGGAGATTGGTCAAGTGTTGAATCGTCCCCAGGCTCACACCTGGGAACGAGTCATTCATACCGACGGCTCATTGCCGCCTATCCTAACAAATTTTTCCTCTTTTCATCCAGCAACCGCGTGACATCCTCCCAAGCAATCGGCCTTCCGGAGGGGAAACATCATGCATAACAGCTCCGCCACTAATGCCGACTTTCTGCTGTCGCAGGCCATTGCCGGCTCTAGCGAGAGCTTTGGGCGGCTGCTGCATGTGTATCGCAACTATCTGAAATTGCTAGTTGTGACCCAATTGGAGCGGAAATTGCAGCAGCGAGTCAGCCCCTCGGACGTCGTGCAGGAGACCTTCCTTGAAGCGAATCGCGATTTCCCTCAGTTCCGTGGCACGAGCAGTGGCGAATTCTGCGCGTGGCTGCGGAGAATATTGGTGAACAACTTGCACCGCGTGGTTGAAAAGCATGTCTTGGCCGCCAAACGCGATGTGCGTCGTGAAGTTTCGCTAGAAAATTTGGCCAGCAGTCTCGAGCAATCGACCGCGCGACTCGAAGCGATTTTGCCTGACCCCGGCACATCGCCCAGCGGCAATGCCCAGCGACACGAAATGGAGGTGGTGCTTGCCGACCATTTGGCGGAACTCACGGCCGACTATCGCGACGCGATCTTGCTTCGGCACATCGAAGGTCTGTCGTTCGAGGCGGTAGGCCAACGTTTGGACCGCTCCGCTGGGGCGGCACGGATGTTGTGGTTGCGGGCAATACAAGCCTTGCGGGAGCGGATGGATGGGTGAAGAAAGCAACGATGCGACATTGGTCATACCTGCGAAACAAGGCAAGGAGGATCAGCTTGCGCAAATCATGGAAGAATACTTGCTCTCTCTTGAACAGGGGATGCCGCTGGAGTTGGGCCGTGTCGCCGCGAAGCATCCCGACTTAGCAGAGGAGATTCGCTCGCTGTCTGCGAGTTTGGAACTGTTGCATTTTGCGACTCAACCGATGCAGGTCGCGAAGAAGCAAGCCTCGGGCGCACCGGCAGCTCACGGCTCGGAGACGGAAGAGACGAAGCGGCTTGGTGATTTTGAGATCGGGCCCGAGATTGGCCGCGGTGGGATGGGAGTGGTTTACAATGCCCGCCAGCTGTCGCTCGAGCGGCAAGTCGCGCTGAAGGTGTTGCCATTTGCCGCGATGTGGGATCAGAAGCAAATCGCCCGCTTCCGCAACGAAGCGCTCGCCGCGGCGCAATTGCATCATCCGAACATTGTGCCCGTCTTCGCCGTGGGGCAAGAGCGGGGTGTCCACTTCTATGCGATGCAGTACATCGACGGGCGCTCGCTTGATTTGGTAATCCAAGAGCTTCGTAGAGAACAAAGTTCCGCCACAAAGACCCCCGCCAAGCCTGCGGCTGCGATCTCCACCGCAACTATAAACTCAACGCCCACCACAGGCCGGTCAGCCAGCGATTTTTCGGCTCAACATTCTCGTAACCGTGCCGACTACTGCCGTGCGGTTGCCGAACTGGGGCGGCAAGCGGCTGAAGCGCTTCATCATGCCCACGAGTACGGCGTCGTTCACCGCGACATCAAGCCGTCGAACTTGATGATCGACGATCAGGCAAAACTCTGGATTACCGACTTTGGTCTGGCACGTGTGCAGAACAGTCCGGGCGTGACCATGACTGGCGATGTGGTGGGTACGCTCCGCTACATGAGCCCCGAGCAGGCCGCCGGACAGCAGGGGCTCGTAGATTCACGCACCGACATCTACAGCCTGGGCGCAACGCTGTACGAATTGCTCACCCTTCAGCCCGCCTTCCCAGGCGAAGATCGCCACCAGGTTCTCCGCGACATCGGTGCCCAGGAGCCGATACCGCCACGTGTGCTCAACTCCGCGATTCCACTGGATCTCGAAACCATTCTCATGCAGGCGATGGCGAAGTCGCGCGCGAGCCGGTACAACACTGCCCAAGCGATGGCCGCAGATTTGCAGCGGTTTCTCGATGGTAAACCCACCCACGCACGCAGGCCAACGCTTGTCGATCGCGGAGCAAAGTTCTTGCGCCGCCACCGTAACATGGCTGCCCTCGCGGCGCTGTTTCTGGTGATTCTGACTTTCGGATCCACTCTCGCCGCTCTCAAACTGGCACGTGAGCAGCAGCGCACCGAGGCCGCTCTGACGCAGGCAGAGCAGAACTTCGCTCAAGCTCGAAGTGTGGTCGATCGCTTCGGCATTCAGTTAGCCGACCAGTTGCAAGACACGCCGGGTACTGAACGACTGCGGCAACAACTGCTGGTCGAAACACTGCAGTACTACCGCGGCTTCGCTGAGCAAATTGACGGCCAGCTCGACGTACAAGACCAACTAGCGATGACACACTTGAAGGCGGGCGTGGTCACTGCCAAGCTTGGAGCGCATCGCAAGGCCATGGCTGAGTATCAAGCTGCACAACAACTGCTCGAAAGCCTCATCGCACGGAAACAGGATAACGCCCAACTGAAGTCACAACTCGCATTGTCGCGCAACAACATGGCTTTGCTCTTTGCTGAGGCTGGGGAAATTCAGTCGGCACGCAATGAATACGAAGTGGCGATCATGGCGCAGCGGCAACTGGTCGATCAATTTCCCGCCGAATGGAACTACACCAATCAACTCGCCCAGAGCCATCTCAACCTGGGTACGCTGCTCGGGCAAGCCGGTGATCAAGTGGCGGCACTCGCTGCGTTGTCTACGGCGGTTGACCTCTTGCAATCGGCCGTGCAAGCGGAGCCAGACAATCTCGAAGTGATTCGCAACTTAGCGCTGACGCACAACAATCGTGGCTATCTGCTTCGCGACGAAGACCCGGCTGCCGCGCAGCAAGCCGCGCAGCGAGCCGTAGAATTGCTGGAGAGCGCGGCGAGCAACTCCAAACTGTCGACGACCGTTGCGGTGGAGCTTGCACTTTGCTATGGCAACCTCGCGGCGATTCAGGCCAGTTCCCATCGCACGGCCGAGGCGACGGCTTCGTTTGGTCGGGCGATCGTGTTGCGAAAATCCCTGGTACGGAAGTCGCCCGCTGTTGTACGTCACCGCAGCGAGCTGGCGGCAAACCTCAACAATCTCGCGCTGCTGCAAATTCGCAGCGGTGACTCCGCAGCCGCGGGCAAGGCGTTCGGGCAAGCCAATCAACTATTCGCTCAGTTGCTCGAAGACTATCCCGACCACGTTGCCTACGCCAGTGGCTGGGCGGCGCTGCTCAACAACCAAGGTTTGGCGCTGTCCCAATTGGGTAAAACCTCAGAAGCTATGGAAATTTTTGAGCGAGCCATTGCCGCACAACAACGCGTAATTGAGCAAATCCCTGATGCGCAGGAAGCACGAGATGCCCTCAGTCGAATTCGGTCTAACTACACCGTAGCGAGGCGAAAAGCGGGGCGCCACGCAGACGCGGCGAGACAAACTCGCATGCGAAACGAACTCGAATTCAGCCGCAAGGGCCAAGCAATGGCAAACTTCTCCGCGCAGGAGACTCAGCCATGATTGGCAGACTGCAGGAATGGTGGAGACGCCGAAACATAGAATCGCAGGGCAAATCCTGCCACTGGCGACAGCTTGCATTTCAGCAGTGCGAGGACCGGCGACTTCTCTCGAGCAGTTCGCTGGTGGGCACAGGTGTTTTTACCCCAATGCCTGAAGTCGGTGGCTTTCTCACAGTCTCGACGGATGGTTTGCTGAATCGCGGTGCGAGCAACTTGTTGTTTGACGGGTCAGTTCAGGAACCATTTGCTGGTGCTGTCCTGTGGGAATCGCTCGATTTTTCGGCAGGAATGCATTCCTTCGACAACGACCAATCGGAGCTGGGGGGGATTCCCGCCGACTCTCCAACAATTAACCAACCAGTACTTCCTCGGGATTCCACAGAGAAGCCCGTTTCAGAAACACCCGAGGACGCACCTACCGGTGCCAACAACAATGGCTCTCACCCGATTGTGCTAGAGGACCCGCCGGAGATTTTCCCTACAGAAGTTTTGGCCGGACTGCCCGCTCAATCTGCGCGGATTTTGGTCATTGACGAGCCACTGCCAATCGCTGAGCGCGGGCTCAATTCCCTCAACGTAACCCCAGGCGATGGAGGCACACTCGAGGTCGCGGCGGCCGTGGCCACTACGCAGCGTGCCTACCAATCGCAACTCTATGCGGCGACCGCATCTCGCCTCGACCGTGGCGAAGCCTTACCGGTCGCGCTGCCACAACCAATACAGCCACCTAGCAGCGAACTCGCGCACGCGGTTGCGGACACACCGACAGGCAAGCGGAACACCTTTATCGAAAGCGAACCCGCCCCGCCGCGAGGCAGTTTGGAACCTCTCTCTCTGCGATTGCACTTTCCTTCCAGCGAGAGCGCTGTATCACACGAAAATGAATCAGAAGATACGGCTCAACATACTTCAGCTACCGAAACGAAATCGAAAGGCAATCTCGCGGAGCGTGTGGAAAACGAAAACCAAGCTGGACATGCGACGACATTCGCGCAATGGCCTACTCTCGCAGCGGTCGTTGCGGGCTATCTGCTGATCGAGCGCAGCAGCCCACCGGTGAATTCCACAGTGCAAACGCCACCACGCGGCAGCCGCAATCCCGATCTGCGTTAGGAGGGACTCCTCCACACGCCGACTACTGCGGGTGCGTACGTGCGAACATCCCAACCCTCGCCCCGTTTTTCTTTGCGCACTCCACCGGGCAGTAGATCGAACTCAAACCGCTCGTCAGCTTCTACCAGAAAAATGCTCGCTGGTGGCGCGTATTGCAGCAATGCGGTGATCAGACCCAGCATCTCATCTTGCCGCTCGATGTAAAACGCATAGGGAGGACTACAGAATACGAGCCAAGGAAGTGAAAGAGTGGAACGAGGAGAGGGGAGCGCGGAATCGTCTTCGCCGGTATTCTTTGATCTACCTGCTCCCCATTCCCCTTTTGGCAAGTCGCGCTTGCCCCACAAAAACGCGCTAGTCATCAGCAACTCAGTGCGATCCTGCAGGGCCAGCGCGGTAATGTTTTCCTCCACGACGCGCGCCGTGGGAATGTGTTTTTCGATAAAGGTCGCACTGACCGCACCACGGCTTAGAGCTTCCAGACCCAATGCGCCCGTGCCGGCAAAGAGATCGATCGCATGCTTGCCACCACACTCGGTGCTGACAAGATTGAACAGGGCCTCGCGGACCCGTTCCTTCATGGGGCGCGTGACCGGATCGCCATGGTATTGCAGCTTGCTGCCTCGGAAGTGCCCCCCGATAATGCGCAGCTCCGTGGTTTCGTTTGGCTGTTCGATTTTCGATTTGCGCCTGGGCATGCGGGACTCGAAGTGCGGTGTTCCGTTCCCACCCCGTCAAGCGGGCTCGCCTGGGAGGGACGGAATATGGTATTTTCAGTGGTTCGTCACGTTGACTTCACGTCGCCCCATTGTGCCCCGAATTTCGTTAGGTTGCATCCCATGATCCGTTGGGTTTCGATTGCTTGGTTTCTTCTCCCTGGTTTTTCTGTCGCGTTAGCTCAAGCGCCTGTCCCACAAACTGAGCCCAGCCCCGCTGCCACTGCGGCCAAAGCGAAGTTTGAGCAGCTTTCGAATCAATGGGCCGACTTGTATGTACAACTGCAAAAGAAAAGCCAAGCGAAGGGCACCGACGGCGAAGTCGAACAATTGACCGAACAGATCGAGGGGATGGTCGACAAAATTGTCGCAGCAGGTCTCGATGCGCATCGGGCAGGGCTCACCAACGACCCTACCGTAAACAGCACGCTGATTGAAATAGCCGGTTTTCACGTGACGGGCGACTCAGGGGGCGACGGTGGCGACCAGTACGAAAAGGCGCTGCCCGTCATAAAATCCATGCTCGAGGCGGGACTAGGCAAAGCATCGCCAAGGCTTTGGCTCTGGGGTGGGGTGAGCGCGTTCAATCTCAACGAATTTGATCTCGCCGAAAAGTATTTCGCCCAAGCACGCGCTAATGGCCTGCTGGGCGACAGGCCGCCCGGTCAAGGGCAAGGCGACCCGCTTAACCGCGTTTGGCAACTGGGGAAGACGCAGAGCCAGGCACTGCCCGCCACACGCCAGGCTTGGCAGAAGGAAAAACGCATTCGCGCGCAAGAAGCGGCAGCCGACGATTTACCGCGAGTGAAATTTCACACAACACGTGGCGACATCACCATCGAGCTGTTTGAAAACGAAGCCCCCATCGCGGTCGCCAATTTCTTGAGCTTAGTGAAATCGGGATATTACGATGGCGTGGTTTTCCATCGCGTGCTACCTGCGTTCATGGCACAGGGGGGGGACCCCACCGGCACCGGGTCTGGAGGCCCAGGGTACAGCATTCGCTGTGAATGCCAGGCACCGGATACGCGCAAACATTTTCGGGGCAGCATGAGCATGGCCCACGCTGGGCGCGACACGGGAGGCTCGCAGTTTTTCTTGACCTTCGTGCCGACCAGCTACTTAGATGGGCGGCACACGGTCTTCGGCCGCGTGATCGACGGAATGGACGCGGCCTCGGCACTCAAACGCCGTAACCCCCAGAGCCCTGGCCCTAAGCCCAAGCCCGACACGATCATCAAGGCCCACGTGGTGCGCGATCGCGGGCACGAGTACCAATTCGAAAAGTTGCCGGGAAAGTAGCGAATCTGGTAGGGGGCAAGGTTATTTCCACCGGGATCTAGCCACTGCTCATTCCCACGGAGTGCTAAAAATCGAACGTGAGGCCGAGTTCAAGAGGAAATTCTTCGTGGGTGAAATGATTGCAATGTCAGGTGCGGGGCCACGCACACGTAGCTTCAGTAGCAGGACAACTGCAAAGTCATTCCTCTACTGCCAGTACCAAGATCATTTACCACAGAGGTCTCAGAGGATCACAGAGACACTCTCGGCAAAAAGCTCTGTGGTCCTCTGCTTACTCTGTGGTTCTTTCCTTGACGACGGCTTTGTTGGTCGACTTTGCAGTTGTCCTGGCTTCAGTAGGAGAAATCTTGCCACTGCGATGAGCTTCGCTCTTCGCATCAGAATCGACGAAAAAATGCGATCAGGGCAGAAATCATAGCAGTGTCCACGCCTCAGTAGGCTTTGGGACTACGTGCTGGTCATGCCAGACGATGCTGGGAACATCTCGCCATCCCGCTGATCTCTGTAGAAAAGCTGACCCTGCTTCTACAGGAAATACGCCACAACTTGCCCCCCAGCAGGAGGTTGCGGCTTTTCGCCGCTTGACGAGGGCCGCTGGCATGGCAATACTAGTATCTTGATTCTCGATTCAGGCGGCTTCTGATATCGCGATAGTGAATTGTGGAACTGGCTATTCTGCCGCTCCCCGATGACCTTGCCTGGGCATCTTAAGTCATTGCCTCGCCGCCGGTTTCGATGTGCACAGACTCCGTCGGCCCGAGCCCGGGCGACGTTTTTGGAATAGGCCAACGAGCGGCTGAGAGTCGGGGGACTCTCGCGCGTGGCCAACTGCTGGCGATCCGCGCGGGCTTCGCGCAGATTCGCCAACGACACCCTGCGAGCTACCGAGAGCAATGCAACTCAAGTCACTCAAAATTTTCTGCGATGTGGTCCGCCGGCGCAGTTTCTCGCGCGCAGCGGATGACAATGGCATTTCGCAGTCTAGCGCAAGCCAAGCTGTTCACCAGTTGGAAGAGCAGCTAGGGGTGCAGTTGTTGGACCGCTCGAAGCGGCCCTTTGTGCTGACCCCCGAAGGCGAGCATTACTACGAGGGCTCGCGCGAGATCGTCCGGGAGTACGACAAATTGGTCGACGAGGTTCGCACGCTACACGATGAATCCGCCGGTCAACTGAATGTGGCGGCCATTTACTCGGTGGGGCTCGCGCACATGAGCGCTTTCATGCGGCGATTTTCCACAGCGTACCCCGAATCGCGTGTACGGTTAGAGTATCTGCATCCCGACCGAGTGTACGAGGCCGTCGAAAATGGTGAAGCCGATCTCGGACTCGTAAGCTACCCCGAGGATTCTCGCACTCTGATTGCTACTGCTTGGCGGAACGAACCGTTGGTATTGGTTTGTCATCCCACGCACACTTTGTCGAAACATTCGTCCGTGGAGCTACCCGCACTCTCAGGGCAAAACTTTGTTGGCTTTGAAACCGGCTTGCGTATTCGTGCGGAGATCGACCGGCTGCTGATGTCGACTAAGACAAACGTCAACATCGCGCTCGAGTTCGACAATATTGAAACCATCAAACGCGCAATCGAAATTGACGAAGGGATCAGCATATTGCCCGAGCCGACTGTCTCCTGGGAAGTTGCCGCGGGCTTGCTCTCGCAAGTGGAATTACTCGGAGATTCGTACGAGCGTCCACTCGGAATCATTCATCGGAGGGACCGCACACTTGGGCCCATCGGTGAACAGTTTATGCAAATGCTGCAGGAGAATGCTGAGGTCAACGCACCTCCCCTCCCATCGCCCGTCATGAGTCTTCGCGATACGCACACGCGGGTTGTTTGAGCAGCCAGACTTAGAACAAGTTATCGAACCAAAAAAGTGAATGCCATGGAAAATAGAAACCTCTTCCCTTCTTTACCGCCGAAGCAAGGCTTGTACGACCCTGCCAACGAGCACGATTCGTGCGGCGTGGGTTTTGTTGCCCAAATCAAAGGCGTGCCGAGTCATCAGATCTTGGTCGATGCAGAGATCATACTGCGTAATATGGACCACCGCGGTGCCTGCGGCTGCGAAGCGAACACGGGCGACGGTGCGGGAATTCTGACGGCGCTGCCCCACGCATTTTTGCAGAAGGTTGTGAAAGCAGACCTGGGCGTGGAATTGCCCGCTGCAGGCAATTTTGCCGCGGGGAACATTTTCTTACCGCAACTCGTCGACGAACGCGCGAAGTGCAAACAGGTGTTCGAGGAGTTCGTGGCAGCGCAAGGATTGAAGCTGCTCGGTTGGCGCGAAGTGCCTGCCGACAAGGGTGCCGCGAACATCGGGCCCACTGCCCAAGCGGGGGAACCGATCATTGAGCAGCCCATCATCGCAGCAGGGAAAGCGCGCGATGATGCGAGGGGCGACCAATTTGAGCGGCAGCTCTATCTTGTTCGCAAGCAGGCGAGCCATCGACTGCGTACCGACGCGTCACTGACGCAGGCAAAGATGTTCTACATCTGCTCGCTGTCGACCAAGGTAATCATTTACAAAGGCATGCTCACGACCGAGCAATTGTTCGACTACTATCCGGACCTCTCCGACACGGATTTCACCAGCCACCTGGCGATGGTGCATTCCAGGTTTTCCACGAATACCTTTCCCTCGTGGGATCGCGCCCAGCCGCTGCGATTTATGAGCCACAATGGCGAGATCAACACCGTGCGTGGCAACCAGAACTGGATGCACGCGCGCGAGGGTGTCGCCAAGAGTGAACTATTTGGCGACGAACTGGCCAAGCTCTTCCCCGTAGTCGAACCCGACTGTAGTGACTCCGGCACCTTCGACAACATCCTCGAGTTCTTGCTGATGAACGGCCGCACGCTGCAGGAAGCAGTAATGATGATGGTGCCCGAGGCGTGGCAGAACCACGAGACGATGTCCGAGGAGAAGCGTGCGTTCTACGAGTACAATTCCTGTCAAATGGAACCGTGGGATGGCCCCGCGTCGATTGCTTTCACCGATGGCAAGTACATTGGCGCGGTGCTGGATCGCAACGGTCTGCGACCCTCGCGCTACTACATCACCCACGACGATCGCGTGATCATGGCCAGCGAAGCGGGTGTCTTGCCGAGCATCGCGCCGGAGAACGTGAAGACCAAGGGTCGCTTGCAGCCGGGGCGGATGTTCCTGGTAGACTTCGAGCAAGGTCGACTGATTCCCGACGAGGAGTTGAAAGCCGACTTTGCCAGCCGACGACCCTACGGCAAATGGCTTAAGCAGCAGCGGATTGACCTGCAAGACTTGCATCCCGAGCGTGAGTCACACGGCTTCGATGCCGCGACCTTGCTGACAAGGATGCAGGCGTTTGGCTATACGGTCGAAACGATGAAGTTCATGCTGCTGCCGCTGATCGCTGTAGAAAAAGACCCGATCGGCTCAATGGGCAACGACAGCTGTCTCGCGGTACTCAGCGACAAGCCGAGAATGCTGTACGACTATTTCAAACAAATGTTCGCGCAGGTGACCAACCCGGCGATTGATTCCATCCGAGAAGATATCATCATGTCGCTCGAGTGTTACATCGGCCCCGAGCGGAATTTGCTGGAAACGACCGAGGAGCATGCCCATCGCCTGCGCGTACCGCACCCGATTCTTTCCAACGAACAGCTCGCCGCGATTCGGCACATGACGCAACCAGGGTGGAGTACCGAAACGCTCGATACCACTTGGCCCCGCAGCCACGGAGCGGAGGGCATGGTGACCGCGCTGGACCGAATTTGTAGCGAAGCAGAAAAAGCCGTCGACGCGGGCGAAACGACGCTGCTACTCTCCGATCGCGAGGTGCGCGAAGGGCGCGTACCTATCCCCATGCTTCTGGCCGTTGGAGCGGTACACCAACACCTGGTCAAGAAATCGAAACGCACCCGCGCGGCACTGATCGTCGAAACGGGCGAGGCACGCGAGGTGCATCACCATTGTTTGTTGATCGGCTATGGTGCCGACGCGATTAACCCCTACCTGGCATTCGAAGCGCTGTGGCAGGCCCGACGCGATGGCTTGCTAGGCGAGAGCATCGAAGAGACCGTCACCGAAGCGGAGTCAGGCGAAGGTGGCGCACACCTAGCTGCCAATCCCGATGCAGACGCAGTGCTTGGTTCCGCAGTGACCCAAGCCGACCACGATCTCGTCGCCAAGTACCGCAAAGGTGTCGCCAAGGGCATGCTCAAGGTGATGGCCAAGATGGGCATTTCCACGCTGCAAAGCTACAAGGGAGCCCAAATTTTTGAAGCACTCGGACTCCGCGACGAAGTCGTCAACCGCTGCTTCACTGGCACCGCGAGCCGCGTGCAAGGTTGCGGATTCGCAGAACTTGCGAAAGAAGCGCTCCGTCGTCACGCGCTGGGCTATCCCGAACAGCAATCGGTGCAATTGCCCGTGCTTCCTAATCCGGGCGAGTTTCACTGGCGAGCCGAAGGCGAACGGCACATGTGGGACCCGCAATCGATAGCCGACATTCAAGTCGCAGCACGCGCTGGTGACAAAAGTGCCTACCGACGGTTCGCCGATCACATCGACAAAGATGCGGAAACACGCTGCCAACTGCGCGGGTTGCTCGCTTTCAAGCCGGAAGCAAGTGGTGGTCCCATTCCAGTTGAAGAAGTGCAATCTGCCCAGGAAATTGTCAAACGTTTTTGCACGGGAGCGATGTCCTTTGGTTCGATCTCGGCCGAGGCGCACGAGACACTTGCCATCGCCATGAACCGACTGGGGGGCAAGAGCAATACGGGTGAGGGAGGCGAAGACCCCGCGCGATTTGAGCCGCTACCAGGAAAAGATCGAGACTCTCGGCGCTCGGCGATCAAGCAAGTCGCCTCGGGCCGATTTGGTGTGACAATCAACTATCTCACCAACGCCGACGAGTTGCAAATCAAGATTTCCCAGGGCGCCAAGCCGGGCGAGGGCGGGGAACTACCCGGTCGCAAAGTTGATGAGAACATCGCACGAATTCGTTACTCGACTCCGGGCGTGGGTCTCATTAGCCCTCCGCCGCATCACGACATTTACTCGATCGAAGATCTCAAGCAGTTGATCCACGATCTGAAGAATGCCAACCGTGCGGCGCGGGTCAGCGTCAAGCTGGTCGCCGAAGTCGGCGTTGGCACGATTGCCGCGGGGGTGGCCAAAGGGTTCGCTGATCACATTCTCATTTCCGGCGACGGCGGCGGCACCGGTGCCTCGCCGCTCACCAGCATCAAACATGCTGGCTTGCCGTGGGAACTGGGAATCGCCGAAACACACCAAACTCTGGTGCTAAACGACCTGCGAAGTCGCGTTGTCTTGCAAACTGACGGCGGGCTGAAGACAGGGCGCGACGTGGTGATTGCCGCGATGCTCGGAGCCGAGGAGTTCGGCTTTTCGACGGCCCCGCTGATTACCCTAGGCTGCATCATGATGCGTAAGTGCCACCTCAACACCTGCCCGGTTGGCATCGCAACGCAAGACCCCGAGCTGCGAAAGATGTTCGCTGGCAAACCGGAGCACGTGGTCAACTATCTGTTCATGGTAGCCGAGGATGCGCGTGCTTTGATGGCGGAGCTGGGCTTTCGCACGATTGACGAAATGGTTGGCCGCGTCGATTGCCTCGACACGAATCGGGCGATCCAACATTGGAAGTCCGACGGTCTGGACCTCACCAGTCTGCTCTCGCCGATCGAAACGCCCTATCCCAACGCAGACCGATACTGCACTCAGGGGCAAGACCACGGTTTGGAGCAATCGCTCGATATGCGCAAGTTGTTGGACCTCGCTAAGCCAGCGCTTGAGAGCGGCACGAAGGTGCGCGAGGAGCTGCCGATCATCAACACCGACCGCACGGTGGGGACGATTCTCTCCAACGAAATTTGCAAGAAATACGGGGCCGACTGTTTGCCCGAGGACACGATTCACTTCAAGTTCACCGGCTCCGCTGGACAAAGCATGGGCGCATTTTTGGCACGGGGCGTGACGCTGGAACTCGAAGGAGATGCCAACGACTATATTGGCAAGGGGCTCTCTGGTGGGAAGATTATCATCTACCCGCCGAAAAACGCGACCTTCGCTCCTGAGGACAACATCCTCGTTGGAAACGTGTGCCTGTATGGCGCGACCAGCGGCCAAGCCTTCTTCCGGGGCCGAGCGGCCGAGCGGTTTGCAGTGCGGAACAGCGGTGCGCTCACGGTCATCGAAGGCGTCGGCGACCACGGTTGTGAATACATGACAGGCGGTCGTGTGGTGATACTCGGCCCGACCGGCCGCAACTTTGCCGCAGGCATGAGCGGCGGCATCGCCTACGTTTGGGCGCCGGATCGCGAGCGATTCCGCCTCGACTGCAACCTCGGTATGGTCGAGTTGGAGCGCGTCGATTCCGAAGACAACATCGCCGAGCTAAAACAGCTCATCGAGCTGCACCAAAACCACACGGATTCGACGGTTGCCGCCGATGTGCTGGACCGCTGGGACGAAACGCTCCCGCAATTCGTCAAGGTAATGCCAACCGATTACAAACGTGTATTGGAGGAGATGAAAGCGCGCGGGAAAGAAGCGGTAGCCGTTTGATTGTCTCACCCACTGCGTCTTAGCGCCTTTGCGTGAGTTTTTCCATTCCTCTCTTTTTCAGTCTTTCTACTTACTATGGGCAAACCCACTGGTTTTAAAGAGTTCTCTCGTGAAGTCGTTCCCTACCGTGATCCGGTCGCGCGGGCCAACGACTTTCTCGAAATCTACACCGAACCCGTCGATGCGCACCTAAAGACGCAGGGCGCCCGATGTATGGACTGCGGCGTGCCGTTCTGTCAATCGAACAGTGGTTGTCCGATCGACAACCTCATTCCGGAGTGGAACGACCTTGTCTATCAGGGCCGATGGCGTGATGCGCTCAATCGGTTGCACAAGACGAACAACTTTCCCGAGTTCACGGGCCGCGCTTGTCCCGCACCATGCGAAGGGGCTTGTGTGCTGGGGATCACCAACCCACCGGTGACGATCAAGAATATCGAAAACGCGATTATCGATCGCGGCTTTGCCGAAGGTTGGGTGACCGCTGAACCCCCACAACACCGCACAGGCAAAAGCGTTGCCATTGTTGGCAGTGGCCCTGCAGGGCTCGCCGCCGCCGCGCAGCTCAACAAGGCGGGGCATACTGTGACCGTCTACGAGCGAGCCGACCGCATCGGCGGGCTGCTCATGTATGGGATTCCCAACATGAAACTCGACAAACAGGTTGTCGAGCGGCGCATCCAGCTCTTGCGCGACGAGGGCGTGAAGTTTGTCACCTGCGCTCACGTTGGCATCGAAGAAGATTTTGAGCCAGGCCACATGACACAGATCATGCAAGAGCGCGGCTGCAAGATAAAATTCCTTGATCCTAAGGAACTACTCGCCGACAACGACGCGCTGCTGATGGCCACGGGTGCGACCAAGCCATTCGACCCCACAGGCCGTTGCCCAGGCCGTGAACTGACAGGCATCCACCTCGCGATGGATTTTCTCACTCGCAATACCAAGAGCCTCATGGATGGTAATCTATACCAATCGGAACAGGCCGACGGTGAGTACATCTCAGCCAAAGACAAGAACGTCGTGGTCATCGGTGGCGGCGACACGGGAGCAGACTGCATCGGCACTTCGCTCCGGCATGGCGCGACCAGCATTGTCAACTTCGAATTGCTCGACACCCCGCCCGCCGACCGCGCGGCGAACAACCCTTGGCCCCAATGGCCACGCGTATTTCGCGTCGATTACTCGCACGCCGAAACGGAAGCACGCCTGGGCAACGATCCCCGACAGTACAATGTGCTCACCAAGGAATTCATGGACGACGGCAACGGCCACCTCAGCGGAGTGAAAACCGTAGCCGTCGATTGGTCGAAGCCGGTTGAGGGAGGGGCACCGTTCAGCGAAGTCGAGGGCAGCGAGAAAATTTGGCCTGCTGACTTGGTCTTCTTGGCGACCGGTTTTGTAGGCCCAGAACTCACCGTGGGGGAGGTTCTCGGCCTCGACACTCAAAATCCACGCGGCAATTGGCAAACCTTTGCCGCCAACCACGGCTCTTTCACCACCAACATGGAAGGCGTCTTCGCCGCAGGCGATTGCCGACGCGGCCAAAGCCTTGTGGTCTGGGCCATCAACGAAGGCCGCGGCGCCGCGCGGGCGATTGACGAGTACCTGATGGATAGTACCGTCTTGTCCGCGCCGGGGTTGAATCTGCCACAGCAGGTGGTCTAGCGCGTCGGTGTCTCGCAAACGTGTCGAAACAGCAGTGGCCGGAAGATGCGGAAGAGCGTCAGGCCGAGGATGATGCCTGCAATGTCGCAGAGCCAATCGTAGGCGTCGCAATGGCGCCCGACGGGAATTTGGGTGATCTCATCAAATGCGCCGTAGAGCGTTCCCACCAACCACACTGTAAAATAGTGGTGCGGTTGCAGTCGCCCGATACTCAAATCCCAACTCACCAACACCGAGAGCGACAGCACCATGTAGGCAAGACAATGTGCAAACTTGTCAGCGGACGCGACCCGAAGCGGCTGACCGTGGACAGGGTAGTGCGTCGCAAAAAACAACAACATGAGCAGCAACACAGTCGCGTACCGCGCGAACCGGGCATACGAAGCGAGCTTACTCGCGCGGTCGAAGGTGGGATTCTGCAGGCTGGGCATGGGCTAATCGACTCGGAATCTCAAGGCTGCCTGTTCTAGCGGGAACAGGCTATTGTACCTTTTCCGCAGAACCAGAGCGAGAATTTGATGAATTTTTGTGCGATTCCAGGGGAAAAGGGTGGTCATGGACCCCTTCTCCTACGGAACATCAAGCCCCGGCGTTCGCTAGCAATTGTGTTAGGATGACTCCATCTCTACTCCGCTTTGCTATTCCCCTCGAGCCTGCAACGAGCAATGTCACTCAGCGAACACGAGCACTACATGAAGCAGGCGTACGCCCAGGCTCAAGCCGCCTTTGCAGCAGACGAAGTGCCTGTGGGTGCGGTAATTGTGCGTGCGGGGCAGGTACTTGCAGCGGCACACAACGGGCGCGAGCAGCTGCGTGATCCGACTGCGCATGCCGAAATGGTGGCGATCACTCAAGCCGCAGCGGCACTTGATTCCTGGCGTCTTGAGGGTTGCACGCTGTATGCGACTCTCGAGCCGTGCCCGATGTGCGCGGGGGCAATACTGCAAGCCAGGATCGAAACGGTCGTGTATGGCGCGGCGGATCCCAAGGCGGGGGCGGTCGACAGCCTGTTCCAATTGCTCAACGATTCACGACTAAATCATCGCGTAGATAGCGTGCGCGGGGTGATGGCTGAGCCTTGTGGCCAGCTCCTAACCCACTTTTTTGCAGAAAAGCGGCGACTAGGGAAAAAGTAGCTGACGCGGGTCATGCAAGTCATGCGGGTTCTCAAGACGCGGAGCACTGCATTTCCGCACCTGTGAGCAATTCGGCAATACTAATCGCCAGAGAGGCAACTATTCTAAAATACAGGGGCTCCGCTCGGCAGCTTCCCACCCTGGAAACCAAGTCTGTTCTCCCAATTTCTTGTCTTCTCCTCGACGTGGGTATAAAATATTCCCTGGCGGAGCGGATACCTGCGACTGAACCTCTGTGAGGCGTTTTCCAATGAAATTCGAACTCAAAATTCTCAGCATCGTTTGTGCCTCTGCTCTCGTCTTTTCATCGAGCAGTTTAGCTTGGTCGCAATCGGATACTCGGGGCTTCGGCTCCGCATCCGTAGCTGTCCTCCAATCTCGCAACAGTGCCAGCAGCTTTTCAGTCGCAAACATTCAGAACTCCATACGAGCACGTTCTGCAGCCACCGTGGGCGTACCCGGCGTGAATCAACGAAACTTTCTAGGTAACCCAGGTTCTCTTACGCGCAAGTCCAAACCCTTCTCCTCCGTGGGAAGTGGACCGACGGTGAGCCCGTACCTGTCTCTTTCTAACCCTCTTTCGACCGCTTCTGACTATTACAATATTGTCCGACCTCAGCAGCAACTCGAACGCCAAAATCGACAAGCACAGATCCAAAGCATTAGGCAACAGCGTAAGCTGAATCAGCTGGCTGCCCGCGCGCCGTTCTCCACGACAGGGGATGAAAATCGGGCCCCAACCGGTCATGTTGCCGTATTTCAAAGCCTGGGCAGTTACCAAAACACTGGCAACTACTTCCCGCCACCGAGTCGCCCCAAGCAGCGCTAGGGCGATCGTTCCTCGGAGCGGTTGAGCCGACTCTGGTGATAGTATTTCCAGCCCGGGATAAAAAACGTCGCTGCTGAGACCAGGCCGAACAGCGAGATGCCATAGGGCCATTGCTCCTGTTGCAGGAGTGCCATCAGTGCGGCCACAGCAAACAGTGCGGCGGCATGTACGTAAAATGTCCCCGCCAGAATGCCGGCTTTCACGACAAACACCATGCCGCTGATGAGCCCCAACACGGGTGAAAGCTTCAGCACAGGCATTCCAAGCAGCGCTTCGACGACGAACAACAAGATCACTGCCACAATACTGCCGCCCCATGCGTGGGCGATTTGTCGTTCGATAGCTGTGACCGGGCCCGCCCGATGCCTCACGGCCCAAAAAATCGGCGCCCACACAGCCAGCCCACCACCCCAAAGCGCAAGATACGGCCACGGTTCACTGGCCGCAGACCATGCCACTTGCTGAAGTTGAAGCCAATTGGTCACAAAGCATAACACCAGCAACACGGCCGCATGCCACATCCACAACACACCCCAATTCTCCAGGACGGTGGCATGGTGCGTCTCGCGAAACACGCGCGCCACAACATCCGTGAGATGCCCACTTCGCGCGAGTATGGATTCGCCCTTGAGAAATGCTTCCAAGTCTTCGGCTAGCTCTTGCGCGGAATTGTAGCGCAACTCCGGTGGTTTTTGCAGACAGCGCAATGCGATCATTTCCAAATCGCGACTCACACGTCGATTGAGTAGCCGGGGTGGCAACAGATCTTGTTCCAACACCATGAGCAAGGTGTCCACAGGCGACGGACCTTGAAACGGGGGCTTCCCCGTGAGCAGTGCGTAGAGGATTGCCCCCAAGCTGTAGACATCGCTCAGTGGTCCCACATCGCCGCGGCCACCGCTGGCTTGCTCGGGAGCCATGTACGAGGGCGTTCCCAAAATCGCGCCCGACTGGGTAAGCGAAGTGCTAGCCGACATGCGCTTCGCCAATCCGAAATCAGATACATGCGGAGTTTCCTGGGCGTCGATCAATATATTCGCCGGTTTCAAATCGCGGTGAACGACTCCGCGCTCGTGGGCGTATTGGATCGCGCGGGCGATGGCCATCACCAGTTCTGCCGCCTCGCGCTCCGGAAGTGGACCTTTGGCGATTCGCTCCGCCAACGTGTGCCCCTCGATCAGCTGCATGCCGAAAAACTGCCAGCCTTGGTCGGAACCGACTTCGTAGATTGGCACAATCTGCGGATGCTCAAGCTGCGCGGCGGCCGCGACCTCGGCTTGGAAACGCGCTTGATCGGCTGACGTTGCTTGTGTGCCGTGAAGGATGAGCTTGAGCGCAACTTCGCGGTCCAAACTCCGCTGCCGGGCGCGGTAAACGACACCCATGCCGCCACGACCCAACTCCTCCACAAGCTCGTAATCGCCCAGCACCGACGGCGGAGTCGATTCCGCAACTGAGGGTGCAGCACTGGTGGTTTCCCCATCAAGGCTCGAGTTGTGTGCCACAGCTTCGACCACCATCATGGTGCCCCAAAGCTCTCGCAGCTGCTGCTCCAAATGCGGATAGGCGACTGTCAACTCCTCCAGACCCGGCCGTTCATCGGCCTCCGAGTCGGTCCAACGATCCAGAATCGCCGCGAGTTCGAGTTCTGTAGGATCGGCATCGGTCATGTCGTTGGGAATCTTCAGAAGTAAATCTGCCGCGTGGAGGCTATTAAGAGTATACCCAATGCGCACAGCAGTGCGGCCTCCGGTTCTGGAATCCCTGTCAATTGTGCCGACACGTTTTCAGCACCGTAGTTGGCTTGCCAAGCGGAGAATTCGCCAAGAGACAGATCGCGTTGCCACAACAGGAAGTCATTGCCATCGACGTCTTGATCCTCGTCATAGTCTGCTTTCAGGCCGTAGACAAACCTCGCACCAGCGATGTCGTCGGAGTGCAGCTCGCGGTTCAGCGCAGTACAGCAAAACGGGGCGTCCGGCTCGGCGAAGTCGCCAACGTACATCACACGTCGGTCAGGGTTTTCTCCGTCCCACGGCGGATGGTCCAGCCCAATCGCCGCATGCCCCAACTCATGCAAAAATAATCCTTCCAGGTCGTCTCCGAAGTTGAAGACATCCACCGGCGTCACATCTTCCACGCCCTCGGCAATGTGAAACGGTGTCTGCTGTCCTCCAGCCGAAGTTCCGTTCAGGTTGAAAAAGATGTCCCCCGACTCGGGGAAGTCGACTTCGGGGTCGACGATAAACCCCGGCGGGCCAAAAGCCCTCGCACCGCTGTGAAAGAAAGCGTGCTCGGGATCCGGCTGATAAGCCCCGATCCGAATGTTGGGCGTCACCGACCCCGGTGCTGCCATGGTTGTTCCAGGATCCGCTACCTGCACAAATTCGATATCTGCGACCGCGGACCAAGTATCGAACGCGCGCTGAATCGCCCCGTCGAATGAACCCTCGCCATGGTTGGTGTCGATCAACGTTCGCAGCTGCGAAATATCGCTGCCACCGATGACCCCCACACCCTCGAAGTCGGGATCAACCGTTGTTCCATCCGTGACGAAGCTCCAGGTCACGGTTGCGCCGGTGCCGACGGCGGTGTCCTCCCCCCATTTCGACGCCACGCCATTGCCAAAGTGTAGGAACGCGCACGCCTGCGGCACGTCAAGCGGTGATAAGATAACTGCTGCAAGCAGCCCCGCACAATAGAATCGATCGGCTCGCATCACACAGCCCTCTCTTCAATAAGACAAGTAGCAAATGAAACGCTGCAATAATTATGACCTGCTGCAGGCCGCAGCGAAAGCAACTTGTGCCGCATTCAGATCAACTTGCCGAACAGCGGAATGAGCCCTCGACGTAGCGTGGCATCCGCTCAGGAAAGCCCAGTCCTGCTACAGTTCCACAGATTGGGCCGGGTCTGCAACATCTTTTAGACTGGAACCAATCATTCCGACTGGTTCTGATGAGAAGCAAGTCAGCGGAATTGCTGGGTTACGCCTAGCGGCTAAACCAGCTTACGGACTATGGACTGCCGTCGCGATGGCCACAGATTAGCAATTTGGAGACAGGCTTGCTGCGGGGGATGTTCCGAAGGAGTTTCGCACGGGTCGAACCTGCCGGGGTTGGGCGGCTTCGCCGTAGGCAAGAATCGGTTGCTGAGGCGCAGGGTACCAGCCGGCGGCCCAGAGGCCGAGGCCGTAGCGCCAGTATGCGTCTTGATGAAGGTAACCCGCTTGGGCGAAGGCACTTCTGGCGGAGGTGTTGACCAGTTCGGTTGTGGCGACGAGATGGCGAACTCCCCGGTGTTTGGTCAACCAGTCGGCGGCTTGCGTGAGAACATCACCTAACAGGCGCTGTCCACGGGCGGCGGGAGTGGTGTATGCATGAAAGACGAAGGCTGAGTTGGGAGTCAGCTTGAGGGCCGTCGCCGTGGCGGCCTGGCGCCCATAGTTCATGTCGGCGTCGGCACCACCGATGTGAAACCAAGCGAACGACTGCAGTCGGCCGTCGACTACGGCGCCGAAACACCAGAGCCGATCGTCGAGAATCCGGTCTGCGAGCCCTTCGCAGTAGGGAGCATCGCCGCGCGCGATGGCAGAATGCAGTGTCTCTGGCAATATTAAACCCGCACGGTTGTCATAGCTCAGCGATTTGGCCGATTGCATGGCATCCGCCACCATGACGGAAATCCCTTCGAGCACCATCAACCTCTGCAGCGACTTGTAAGCAATGCGGAGCAACATAGCGCGAACCTTAAGACGAACTCGCTGGGGCGATCTGCCGCTGATCCGCGTGTCGCCGTTTCGCCTCGCGCGCCGCGGCCCAAACTGAATCGCGAAGAGTCGCCAGGCGGCCCGTGATTGTCGGGCGACGCACCGTGATTGTGCTTGCCGGGCACAGGACCGCGCCCCAAGAGAACTTATACGGTTCGACGCCTCGCAGCAGATCGACCCGGCGACAGTTTTCTGCGACCGCATCGTGCATCAGCGCCACGATCGAAAGATTGCCTGCGGAGATGGCTTCGCCCGCTTCGCTCAAGCCACTTTGGTAAGTGAACCAAGTGTTGTCGTGACACAACAGATACTCGGCAGCGACGGTCTCTTGGTCGACAGTTAGCAACCGTAGTTGAATCATGTTCGCCGCTGCCAGCCGAGGGATGACGCGTCGGTGAAACTCAGTGAACTGCTCGTCCTCGAAGACGCCGCGATGGCCGAGATTGTTTCGCCGCGCGTTGTGCAACTGGACCAAAGTATCCCAAGCAGCGAGGCAAGCGTCAGGTGTTGTGGCAACTTCGATGGTCGCTCGGCCGGAGTCGAAGTACGTCTTGAGCCAGCGCCGGCAGCGCTTGCGATGGTTCTTGGAAATACTCGACAAGTAGTCTTCCCAAGTCGAGGGCAAATCGATGTAGCAGCTACCAACCTCGATATGATCGCTGCGGAAGCCCCCGTGCACGGTTAGGGCCTTCGACAGTGTTTGGGTTTCGACGGACTGCGTGTTTGTCGAATCGAGCACGATATTCCGCCAAGCGGCAAGGGAATCACCATCGCCATTCTGCATGAGCAAGCTGGCCAACTGTGCGGCAAACTCTTGGCGGTAACCTTCCACTACCAACAGCGACGCGTGATCGCTGCAAACCTGTCCATCGCCGAGCCAATGCAGATCGCCCCGAGCGTCGAGGTACAGCGGCGCCAATCCCACGAGTCGGCCATCAACGTGGGCGGCAACGACATACAGCCCCCGCTGCTGTTGCCCGTAGACCTCCCACCATGCTCCGAGCCATTGGTGCGATTGCATGGGTGAGGGAAGCGGCAGTTGATTCCACTCAAGCTCCAACGGCGGTAATTCATCCGCAGATCGAAGAATCTTCAATTGCATGGTGGGTCCTGATCAATATCGCGATGACTGAGGCACAAAACAAGGAGTTGGCGTCCACGTTTCGCACCGGCTACGACTTCAGTGTTTGCAGCTCTTCGTGTGGCGCAACGACCGCCGCCTCAACCCCTGCTTTCAATCGATATCCGTCGGGTGATTGGGGATCGATTACGAAAGTCTTTGGATAGACGAACTGCTCCTTCTCCTTACCCACAAACTTGCCAGCCAAACGCGAGGCGCGAGCGAGTGCCTGCTTGGCATGGGCGGCCAAACCATCCACTTCGATGCTATCGAAGTTCTTCAACCCGTACTTCCCTAGCAGATTGTTGGCGGTGTGAACATTGATGCGGCGGCGAGCCCGAGCGTTCTTGTGCTCCGTCGAGAGCGAAACGTTCAGCCCTTCCAGATTTCGCACTCGATGCGGCGCAAACTGCGGCCAGGTAACAAGCTGGCCCGGCTTCGCGTCGAAAACTAGCGCGTACTTGTCGAAGCCCTGATCATAAGGGACGTCTTCGGTCCATTCGCCGGAACAGACTCGACCCAGCACATCGGCCGAGGCGAAGCGTGTATCGAAGTGCGGATAAACCCACACGCGTTTCTCGCCACGAATGTGCCAGAGCATATTCACTGGCATGTCGACATGATACGGCACCCAAGCCGTGGGCGAGGAGATGAGCAAATTTGCCGTACGCTGCTGGGCTTTGAAGCCTGGTTTATTGGCTTCGATCTCGTTGTAGAGCTGATTGAATACGCTGGCGTAAGCCGCGTTGTTGTCGAGCATTTTTCGGCAGTTGATCCAGAGCTGGCCTGCGCGGACGAGTTGGATCAGCTCTCTGCCGCTGACGCCATTGCGTTCGCCCTCACGCCAGTCGAACACTTGGGGATCGACGCCCATCGTGCTAACACCCAGGTGCTCGGCAGGGTGCTGGTCGATAATTTCAGCGAGTGCATCGTCCGTGAATAATCCGGTCTCCGCAAGCCGGTGCGGTGCGACAAGAACGCCTTCTTCTACTGCGTCAAAATCTTCGGGGGTCCAATCGGAAAGCAGTGGCTGGCTCATTACAGGGTCTCGCTTCTTGGGTGATTCGGAGGGGTAGAACTGGGCAGGGTCAAGGTGAGTGGGACGAGTGATCGGCAGAGACTAAAGCAAACTGGATGCCTAAACCTCCCGAGTCAGAAAGCAACCGAGATTCGCCCCAAACAGGAGTCACGAACGTTGCAAAAAGGCAACGTCAGTCGATCGAATGAAACAAGACGCGCATGGCGATGAACAATTTCGGACTGAAGTCCTCACCCTACACCGCATTGTTGGAGATAGCGCTTTTTGGCCACTAATTTCGAGTCGTAGAGGCCAGCAGCAGGGCACCGCGAGGCAGCGTCCTGCGCTGGCTGCTTGAACCAATCTTGAGCGAAGAGTGTGGCTCGTTGCTGCGACCTTTAACCGTACAACTCACCAATCGCAAGGTCCTGCAGTTCTTGGTTGAGGAGTTCTCGTTCCAAGCCCATCAACCCAAATTGCTGATAGCTCAAACCGTCCCGTCGTCCTCGTTCTGCGAACTGTCGAGCAACATGGCTAGTGTTTGTCGAATCTCGATCCACGCGAGTCCTCTCTTCGTGTCGGTGGCTGTAGTGGTTCCCATGTCTATGTCGCTGCTCTACCTGAATTCGATCTCGTCCGAGGCCGCCTTCGATTTCGGATTGAGTTTCTCGCCCAAGTTTGACATTGATCCGATCACGCTCTGAACCGCCAAACACGACGACCGAGTCGGCCCGTTTGGCATTGATCTTGATCGAATCTCGCCCAGCTCCACCGTCGGCCACAATGGTAGCCGCGTTTCGAGCCTGGACCCTTATCGAATCTTGATCGTCGCCACCGGTGAATTCCACGACGGTTCCTTCCAGCGCAGTCCGAGCTATCAGCTCATCGTCGCCTTCGTCACCCGAGGCAAAGATCGAGTCGATATCGCTCTCAAAAACCCAACGGTCGTTGCCACCGAGGCCATAACCTTCGAAGAATTCGATGTCGGCCGTAATGATGAACTCGTCTATCCCTTCATCGGCTAGTGGCGTAGCAACAAGCGCATTGGGGATAAAGAAGCCATCTCCCAATTCGTTTGTACCTGCCACAATTACGGCGTTGATCGGCTCGTCTCTTTGAACGGGGCTCGTTTCTTCGCGGTTTTCTGGATCACGAATTCCTGGTTCCCCAAAAAACACTACCTCCGCGCCACCGTTCTCGCCAAAGTCGCGAATCAGCCACTCGTTGTCCAGACCATTGCGGAAAACAAGGGTGTCACGAGTCCAAAAGACTTCGTCCTGAACGTCGAGATCGGTGTTTCGCTCAATCACATCTGACAAGCGTGTTGCTTTAATCTCAGCGGCTAACTGCTCGTCCAATGCATTTTCAAAATAGAAGCGATCTCCGTCCCGCAATCTCACGAACTGATCCACGATGTAGGCAAACATCGTCTCACCGGTCATTGTGCCGGGCAACTGGTCTTCAGAAATCATGGCGATCCAGGGATCCGCATTGTCGGGCGTACCGTAGATATCCTCGAATTTCTGAGCCAATTCTTCGTTGGAAGTAAGCTCGGAGAAATTGGAAATGGGCTCAAGCCCAATTGCCGTTCGCATGGTGTTAAAATCGGGCAAACCATGATCACGTCCACGTTGAATATTGATTGCGGCCAAATCAAAACCTGGCCCGTCATCCAAAAAATTACGGACCGCGTCGACGACATAGTTATCCACCTCCTGCATTTCTTGCAGTGTGAGGCCTTCCAAGATGCCATCAATACCACTCTCGGCAACGATGTGAGGTTGGAAAAATGCTTCGGCTAGGGGAATCGAATCCCCTTCGCTACCGATGAGTAATTCGTCGGCAAGCGCAGTGTGGCCGATGCGGAACGCCGCGGTCGCAAACTCGGTAGTCATACTAGGATCAACCGTCGGATCGTAGCCCGAGTAAGTGTCAATCGCATTAAATCCAAGCGTGCTTGGCAAGAACTCGTTGTAGGTGATGTTTTGAATCAGCCCAATAACGATCTGACGTGCACGTTGGTAGATTTCCTCGTCAACGTCCGGATCGGCCAGATCGGCATCCTCAAAATCGGTTGCCGCTATCTCTTCAGCGAGACGATTGTGCTCGCGCACCCACAACGTCTGCATGGCCGTGAGGCCGATGTTTTCGTTGGATCTCACATCTCCAGCAAGAAAAAAGTCGGCCACCGGTGCTGGGTCGTTCATGAGCCCGTCCGTATTGTAGGGCAGGAGCTCACCCACTTCAGTATCCTGACTTTTCAATTTGCCACTCTCAAAGGTGCGCAGCGCTGCCGCATGAGAATCGTCTGAACCGTAGACCATGCTGCCATCGATGAATGCGGTCACATGATTGATGTGCTCGCGCGGATCGGTTGTACCAGTGTCCGGATCGTAGGGCGACCGATTGAATGGGAAATCCTCGGAGATGTCGAGTGACGTAATCTCCGAGGTACTCTCAAAGCCCGCCACATCAAAAACACGATTGATGTCGTGGTCCAAGAATTGGCCCCACTGAAACCACATTGAGGTGATGAAGCGA
Source organism: Bythopirellula sp. (assembly GCA_965230685.1). Classification (GTDB taxonomy): domain Bacteria; phylum Planctomycetota; class Planctomycetia; order Pirellulales; family Lacipirellulaceae; genus Bythopirellula. The sequence continues at coordinate 2,422,552 of CBDDLO010000002.1, read as the reverse complement.
TCATTCACGATGGACTCAGACTGCGCCGAGAGTAAGTTGCTAATGTCACGAGCATTGGCCTCGTCGGCTCGGGCCGGTTCACTAAGCCCGTCAGCGTACGCGGCATCTGCAACGCGGACAAACTGCTCTCCCGCGGCACCCAACTCGGGATTCTCAACGTTGTTTCCGCTACCATCAATCGACGCAAATCCATCGACTGCCAAGAGTTCTTTACGCTCGAGAGTCTCGATACGAAGCTTGCGGTTGGAATTTGCGCAGCGGTACTGTGGTGATTTTTGACGAGTCATTGCTTTCTCCTCTAGTTCCGGTTTGAGAAATTGTTTGGCGACCAGTGGCCTTGATGTCTCTTCAGAAAAAATGAGTCGCCCCCAGCAATTTGGCGTCGTCTATCTTCTTACCTCACTCCTTTCTGTTCGAGCATATCCCGGAGGAATGCCCAGAGGATGGACCTTAAGAGTTTCGAGCGAACCCAAGCTCAGAGGACAAGCGATAGAGAAATTCGCAGAAAGCTTCGACGAGACATGCATGCGACAAGACGCTGCAATCAACCGTTCAAGCGAAAAATATAGGTCCCCTGATGGACAATCAAAATAGACATGCCAACCGAAGAGACCACTTCACTTCGCGCCTAGAACGTAGGCCTGACCTTGCGAACTCTTACCCCTAGTTCCTTAGAAATTGCATTCCCCCACTCACTTCATCAGAGCGGAAAACGCAAAATCATGCCAGCAATTTTCACGAATATTTCAAAAAAAATGAAAAACTCTTCTTAAACAGGCACTTTACCCTCAATAATCGCTGAGGGGCCTTACACAGGATGTGAATGCTCTAGTGCAGGAGCTTGTCACCAAAGACTTCAATCGCCTGACAAGTTTTCTTCGTCCATGAACTCCCGCAATCGCCGCATCGCTCGGAGGTAACGCATGCTGGCGGCTTGGGGCGAAAGCTCCAATGCCTCGGCCGTCTCGCCGTTGGAGAGATGTTCAAAGTGCCGCATGAGCACGACTTCTTGGTCCTGTGGGTCGAGCTGGTCGCAAGCGGCTTGAAAACGGCGTTCCAGTTCGTGCCAAGTCGCCGCGGCGGCAGGGGTTAGCTGGTTGTCGCGAAGTTGGGCGACCAGGTCGAGCGATGACTCGTTGCTGGCAGCGGTAGCCAACGGCTGCTCACGATCCATGCTCCGCCGCGCGGCACCCCGATGCCGACGATGCGCATCGATCAGTCGATCTTTGGCCATCTGCCGAAGCCACAAATGAAACGGCATGACAGGATTTGCCAGGTAATCCTGCAACCGACGGTTGGCTTCGATCATCACTTCCTGCACGATGTCGCTCGCATCGACGCGCCGCTTGAGTACTTTGTCCATCCGCAAGTCGATCATCCGGCGCACCGCTAAACGATGTCGGTCGAGCAATTGATTCACCGCCCCGTCATCTCCCTCGCGGGCGCTGGCCAGCAACTGCTGCGTGTTGTCGGTGTTAGGCCACATGAATTGTGTGCATTTCATTTGATTATAGAATATCCCAGCCTACTCGTACCATCTTAGTACACGCCCCACTGCAAAGGTAGCCATACGGGTGCCGATAGGCCTAACGTAGAAAGCGCTGAAGAGAGTGACTGGTACCACTTTCGCGGGCTTTGCAACTTTGCATGCGGCACATCGAAGGACCATCATGCCAACACGCCATCAACGACTTTGCCGTAAACATCAGTAAGGCGGAAGTCGCGGCCGTGGTAGTTGTAGGTGAGCTGTTCGTGGTCGAGGCCCATCAAGTGCAAGAGCGTTGCATGCAGGTCGTGGATATGGACGCGGTCTGCGACGACCTTGCCGCCAAGTTCGTCGGTCGTGCCGTAAGCGAGTCCGCCGCGTGTGCCACCACCAGCCATCCAAATGCTGAAAGCCCGTGAATTGTGGCCGCGACCGGCCGTTGCGATGGCGCCCTCAGCTGCAGTAGTTCGACCAAACTCGCCGCTGCAGACGACCAGTGTATCGTCCAGCATGCCTCGTTGTTTGAGGTCCGTGAGCAACCCGGCGATGGGTTTGTCGACCGCGCGACAAGCGCGCGGCAAACTCTTGTCGATGCGAGAATGGTGATCCCAACCGCCGTCATTTACCTGGATGTAGCGTACTCCCGCCTCGGCAAATCGTCTGGCCAGCAGACAAGAGCGGCCAAAGTCATCCGTTGCCTTGTTGTCGACACCGTACATGTCGCGCACGTGTTGAGGCTCGCTGGAGAGGTCGAAGAGTTGTGTCGCCTCTGTCTGCAGGCGAAACGCTCGTTCGTAGGATTGGATCAATCCGTCCATTTCTGGGGTAGCACCGGCGGTTTGTGAGAAATCCGCATTCATTGATTGCGTGAAGTCCAGCATTTCACGTTGCTCGGTCGACGTCCAATGTGCATTCTGTAAATGCGGCAAGTTGATTTGCTTGGCGGGAATGCGGTCGTTGCCCAGCGGCGTGCCTTGAAAAATCGATGGCAGGAATGCGCTAGAGTAGACCCGCGAACCGTGCCCACGCGTGGGCCGCAAAGTGATGAAGCCTGGCAACGAGCTGCTTTCCGTACCGAGACCGTAAGTGACCCAGGAACCAATCGAAGGACGCACGAAATTTTGCGCCCCCGTGTGGAACTGAAGCATCGCGTTGGAGTGGTTCGCCGAGTCGGTCGCCATCGAGCGGACCACGCAAAGATCGTCGGCATGTTCGCTGAAGTGACTCCAAACTTCGCTCAATTCCAAACCGCTTTGGCCGTGCGCGCGAAACCGATGGGGTGAACCCTTGTAACGCTGCCCTTTCGGCTTTTTCTTATCGACGGGTTGGCCGTCGAGCGCGCGCAACTTGGGCTTGGGGTCGTACAAATCCATTTGGCTCTGTCCGCCCTGCATGAACAGAAAGATCACTCGCTTGGCCCGCGCGGGAACGTGTCCCACTCGCGGCGAGAGAGGGCCGGCACTGGATTGCTCAGCCATCAACCCCGTCAGGGCGAGCGAACCAAAACCGAGCGACGTTTGTCGCAGCCATTGTCGACGGGAAACGTGAACCATGCGTATCACCCAATGCTTACTTCAGAAACAGGAATTCGTTGCTCGAAAAAACTGCCTGGCAAAGACCGGCCCAGGCCTCCAATTTGTCGTTGGAGGCCTTTGCCTCGTCCGTGGAATCTCTGGGATTGGCCAATGTTCGAAGCAGCTGCAATGCCTCGGCGATTTCCGTCGAGGTTGCCGAGCGGCTTAAGGCGATTTGAAACAGCAGCTCAATGCGCTGGCTATCGGTTGTAGTTTGCGAGCTGTCAAGCAGTTGTCTAGCAGTGTGCCGAGCACTGCCCGCGAGGAACTCGCTGTTCATCATGAACAGATTTTGCGAGGGCACGATCGACACATCGCGCGCGCCACACAGTAGGTTCGGCGGCGCGCCGTCGAAGGCTGCCAGCATGATCGCGGCTGCGTCGAGTTCGGGGCTGATGCCGAGTGCGTCCCGGATAATCGGCAGATAAACGGTACGACGCTGGTAGGGCGAGGGCGTATCGAGATGGATCATGTCGTTGCGGATGGATACGAGGCCCAAATGCTGCAGCGTTTTACCGCCCCGAGTACGGTCGAGCTGGCCGCTGATGCTCAGCACCGCGTCTCGAATTGCCTCCACCTCCAAGCGTCGCGGCGTGTGACGCCACAACCACCGATTGGCAGGGTCCAATGCGAGGGCCGACGCACTTTCGCCCGAGGCAAGTTGGTAGGTGTCACTCAAAACGATGCGACGCACCAACCGCTTCACCGACCAGCCATCCTCGACAAATGTCGCCGCCAGGAAATCCAACAACTCCGGATGGGTCGGTGCCTGCCCGGTCAGCCCGAAGTTATCAACCGTCGGCACGATGCCTTCGCCAAGCAAATGCCGCCATACGCGGTTGACCATCACGCGCGCCGTCAGCCGCCCCGCGCCACCTTCCAGGTCGACCAACCACTCGGCCAATTGCAGCCGACCTGAAACGTCGGCAGGAATTTGGTATCGCTCGCGGCCCTCGGGATAGGGCATCAGTGGTAACTCGCGGGGGACCACCTCGCCCTTGGCATCAGGCTCGCCACCGTAGCGCACCGTTTCTTCAATGGGTTTCTCTTTTTCTGCCACTGCCATCGCCGCGGGCACTGGACTCACGACGGGCAATACCTTTGCCAATTGTTTGGCATTGCGAATTTTTAATTCGACGCGCGCGATGCGACGCTGTAGTTTGGCAATTTTTTTGACGTTGCGTTTCTCTTGTTTCTCTAACTCTGCCAACTCGGCTTTCAATGCGGTTAGAGCCGCTTTTGAATTCTTTTCCAAGTCGCCGGACTTGGCCTCTTCGAGTTGCTCGCGATGGCGTTGTCTGAGTGATTCTTCCGCGGCCTCGTCGAGTCCCGGCAATGGCACCCGGTTCCAGGTTCGCCCGCTCCGCCAGCCAGCTTGGTGGATCACGGTAGTGGCGCTGCCGAAAATACCGGCGAGTGAGTAATATTCTTCGGTAGTGACCGGTTCGAGCTTATGATCATGGCAACGGGCGCAACCGAGCGAGAGCCCCAGAAACGCTTTGCCGACCGTGTCGATTTGGTCGTCGACCGCGTCGAGCCGCAGTTGCTCGAAGCTACCCGTGCCGAACGCTTTGGGGCCGAGGACTAAGAAACCGGTGGCGATGAGCTGCTCGGCACGCCGGTAGTCGGTGCTTGCCGGCAACAAATCACCAGCGATTTGTTCCAGGACGAATTGATCGAAGGGCTTATCGTCATTCAGCGCAGCGATCACATAGTCGCGATATCGCCATGCGTTGTCGTAGGTGTTGTTTGCCTCGATGCTGCAGCCATTCGAGTCGGCATAGCGGGCCACATCGAGCCAATGCCGCCCCCAGCGCTCACCGAACTCGGGCCGAGCAAGCAAATCGTCGACCAGGTTCTCCAAGGCAAGCGGCGAATCATCGTCGACCACCGCCAAGATTTCCTCCGGAGTCGGTGGCAAGCCAAGCAGTTGAAAGTAGAGCCGTCGCACGAGGGTGCGCCGATCGGCTTTACCCAGTGGAGTCACGCCCGCTTGTTCGCGCCGATCAGCCACCAGACGGTCGATCTCTGCTGTGGCGTCGGGCAACTCGACGTTTGTTTTCGCTATGGGTTGAAACGCCCAGTGACTTGCACCGCGCTCGAGCAACTCTTCGACTGAGGCTTCCTCGGCACCGTCTAATTGGACAGCAAGCGTTGCCAGTACCACCGTTATGAGGGTGGTCAGTCGAATGCTTTGCTGGAATTTGGCGGGGGAAATGGGCATCGGCGGTCGTCCGCGATGGGGAGGGAGTGCTGCTATTGTAACCAAGGTGAGGCCGCCGGGGCAATTCCTGCGATCGCTGGGTCGAGACGACTGCAAAGTCTCGTCGACGTGCGTGAATTTTTGACAAGATATACAGCATCAACAGGATGCGCATGGGACAATTCCCGGGCCAATCCTGTCGATCCTGTAAATCCCGTCCAGAACACTAGCCTGGAACGGGTGGATGGGTGCACTAAGCCGTCGTCTTGAATAGCGAGGTCGAATAGTTACACCGCGCAAGAATTTTCTCGCTCATTTCTCTTGACTATTGCGATAGTCTCACGCTACATTGACTATTACACTAGTCATACATCACCAGGGAAGCCCATGCCGAAACAACCGGAAAACATCGGGCAAGCGCAGCTCGAAGTCTTGCAGTACGTCGCCGACCATCAGCCCATTCGCGTGGGCGATGTGGCCGAGCACTTCGCCGCCACTCAGGGAAAGGCGCGCACGACAATCCTGACCGTCATGGAGAAGCTGCGCGAGAAGGGGTTTCTCACCCGCAAAAAACGCCGTGGTGTGTTTCACTACTCGCTCCGAAATCCCAAGCACGAAGTCCTGGCCGACGTGGTCGAACGATTTGTCGAGCAGTCGCTCGGCGGGTCGATCTCGCCGTTCATCGCCTACCTCGCCGAATCGCGGGGAATCACCGACGACGAGCGGGACAAATTGAAAGAGCTTGTGCAAGACCTCGACTCGAATAAGCGAAAGGCGGACCGATGAATTTTTTCGTTGACGAGCTTAACCGCACGGCCGACTGGCTGCTGCCGCTGCTGTGGCAGGCAACGTGGCAAGGCGGGCTGGCCTTGCTATTGGTTGCCATCGCTTGCCGAGTGGTAAAAAGCATTCCGGCGCGCGTGCAGTGTTGGATGTGGCGACTCGCGTTTCTCAAGCTGCTGGTCGCAGGGTTGTCGCTGGCATCGTGGGAGTTGCCGTGGCTGCCGCCGGCAACGGTGGTGAAACCCAGCGTGGACATCACGGCGCAGGCGGAGTCGGAATCACCCTCGCGTGTGGCCGACCCAATGCCTGCCAAATTTCCAACTGAAAACGAAAAAGCAATTTCCCCCGTCAATCCCTCTCCTCTCGATGGGGAGCAATTCCATGAGAGCAGACCAAGAACTTCCGCAGAAGTTACTCTTCCTTCCTTCTCACCTGCCTCACTAACTTCCCGGACCTGGTTACTCTTTGCCTGGTGCGGCACAGTGGCCTTTGCACTCACTCGATTGCTGAGCGAATGGCGGCGGGTGCGCGGGCTGATCGCGAGTGCCGAAGCCGTTGAGTGCGCAATTGTGCTCAAGCAGCTGTCGGCTCACTGCCGCCGACTACGGGTCCGCCGACCGCCGCAACTTTTTCAATCGAGCCGTGCTTGCAGCCCCTGCTTGGTTGGCGTGCTGCGCCCGAAGATCATCGTCCCCGCCGCACTGTTGCGGACGCCGAAAGACGCGCTGCTAGACGCCGTGCTGCTGCACGAGTTGGCCCACATCCGGCGGCGGGACCTGCTCTGGAACTGGCTGCCCGCGGTGGTCGAACTGTTCTTCTGTTTCCACCCAATGATGTGGTGGGCGAAGCGAGAGTGGCGCGTAGCGCAAGAGATCGCGACCGACGAGTTGGCGCTCTCTAGCGCGAAGCTCAACGTGGCCAGCTACGCCCAATCGCTCGTCGAGTTAGTTTCGACGGGCCCGAGTGCTTCGCCCGCGCATCTGACAGTCGGTGTGACCGAAACCTTTTCCCAACTCCAGCGGAGGATTGTGGCGATGAAGAATTTTTCAGTGAGGAGCCGTTATGGAATTGCAATGACAGTCGTGATCCTTGCGATCGTAATGCTTGCCGTGATGCCGTGGAAACTAACCGCGCAAGAAACTGCGGCAAACGCGGCTACCGAGCAGAACGAGAGCATGAACCGCATGAAGGAGATAGTGCTGGCGATGCACAACTATCACGACACGCACGGACACTTCCCCTCCGCCGCCACCTTCGACAAAAGACGTAAGCCGTTGTTGAGCTGGCGCGTTCATTTGTTGCCGTTCCTAGAACAACAAGCTTTGTATGAACAGTTCAAGCTCGATCAGCCCTGGGACAGTCCACATAACAAGAAACTGGTCGAAAAGATGCCAAAGGTTTTTGCAGCGCCTGGCACTGAACCGGAGAGTGGGCTGACGCGATATCTCGCTGTGGTTGGCAACGAGACGGTGTTTCCCGGCGCCCGAACCGTTGGCTTACGCGAAATTCGCGACGGTACGACCAACACCATCGCGTTCATCGAAGCCATTCGCAGCGAAGCGGTGCCGTGGACCGAGCCTGATGATTTGACTTTCTCGGATGCGAGTCTGCTGAAGAAAATCGTGGCTCCCAAGGCGAAGAAATTTCTTGCCGCGTTTGCTGACGGTCATGTTCGGGGCTTGTCCCACGAGACCAGTCTGGAAGCCTTGCGTGCTCTATTGGGGCGAGCGGATGCACATATTACTACCGTATCGCCAGAAGGCGAAGTGACTTACAGTCCACGTCCCCCCGGGAACTATGGAGGCGTCTATGGTGGGTACGGTGGTGAAATGGGAGGCGATGGTGAATATGGCGGTGGGTATGGCGTTTACGGTGGCGAGATGGGTGGCTACGGCGAGCCAGTGCGTGAGCGAACCGAAGAACTCGAACTCGTGCTCACCACCAGTGGCACGGTCGAAATCCTCGGCAAGCAAGTTCCGATTCACAAACTGGGGCCGATTCTCGCCGCGATCAAAGCAGCAGGAGACGACCGAGATTCGCCGGGGCATGTGGCCATTCGGTTGCCGTCGAGTACCGACTATCAACATCTGCGTGAGCTTACCGGGCTGTGCGAAGAGTACGGTTTCGAAGCAATCCGCATCCTCTCGCATACCAATAAGACCCAGTCATCAAGGCGCTGACCGAGAAGCCGGTTGGGCATTTCTCGCAATTTGCCTTGCCATGCGGCCCTGTCTAGGCTGGTCGCATGGGGAAATGGGTAGAAATTGACGATATCAGGCGGCCCGCCGCGGAAGTGGCCGCGGAAATTCTGAGGGAGCGTGTCGGCCAGGTGCAGCGAACAATTCCCTTGGCAGCATTCGATGCGCAACAAGACATCGAGCACGTGCACCAGTTGCGAGTCGCGTGTCGTCGGGCTGGTGCAGCATTGCAGGCGTTTCGTCTGTTGGCGAAGCGGAAGTCCAAGCCACTGCAAAAGTGTCTCAAAAAGATCCGGCGTGCGGCAGGGCCTGCACGGGACTTGGATGTGTTGCTCGCGCGACTGCAAGCGGAACGCGAAACTCAGCCGGGGCACGAATATGTGGTAGAGCGGTTGCGGCAACAACGCGAGCGGGCGCAACAGGCGTTGGTGCTCTTGAGCGATGGTCCAGGTTCCGAAAATTTGGACAAAGCGCTCCAGCGATGCGTCGCGGCGTTGGAAAAGCAAGCCACTCAGCGCGACGGCGTGCGATTCGATGCCTTCGCCCGTGATGCAGTTCGCGCCGCGAGCAAACCCCTGTTGCAGCTCTCGGGATTGGAGGCGGCGAGCGTTGAGCAGTTGCACCAGTTTCGCATTGCCGGCAAGCGGTTGCGGTATTCCATTGAGTTGTTCCACGAATCGTTGCCCAAGTCGCTGCATGATGAGGTTTACCCGCGGGTGGAAAAGCTCCAATCGCGGCTTGGCAAACTGAACGACCACGCCACAGCACAGGGCTTCTACCAAGGTTGGCTCGCAGAACTGCCCGTCGGGCAACGTGCCGCCCAACTCGCGGCGCGCGTTGTCGTAGAGCATGCGGCGATTGAATCTATACGCAACGAATTTTTGCGATGGTGGACTACCAGGCGCATGGCAGCGCTGGAGTCGCAGCTGAGTTCGCTGCTACAAGAGCGGGAGTAATCGCTGCCTCGTATCAGTCGTCGTACATCGCGGAGCTAAACCGTCGACGACCTGTGCCACGACGGCGGCGATGTTGGCGGGTGACATAGTCGCCCTCGACGAAGTAGTAGCCGCTCAGCATTTTGTAAAAGAACAGAATTATCAGCGCTCCCATCAGCCCCACCAACATGCCCAGCGGACTGATCGGCACGATGCGCTGCCCGTTGTTGAAATAGCTCACCACGCCGCAGCCCATGATCGTGCCGCCGATACCCATCAGCACCGTGGCAATTGCCCCGCCCGGATCGCGACCGGGCATGACACCTTTGGCCAACAGTCCAACGACCGTGCCATAACCAATCCAGACCAACACATCGTTCACCAATTGTTGCGCGGAGTCATTGAGGATGACGCCTTGGGCGGGGTCGAGTTGGTCCATGGGAAGCGTTTCCTGTGTCGCATTTTTGGGACATTCCCCGAGCCGCGATCTTACAGATCGCGGCTCGGGCAGATCGCGGCTCGGGGCGGGGACTGTAGTGGAAACATTGCCGGAGTCGCAATATCGAAACTGGTAGCAGCGCTAGCACGCGTCACTCCTCGACGTCGAGATCCAACGTCAAATCCGCCTGGTTGCCGCTTGTCGTTTCCACACCGTCGTCGTCCACGCCATTGGTCCCCACGCTGTAGAGCTTGTAGCTAGTGTTCTCTCGGTGGTAGACGAGCGGCTCCTCGCGGAACGTATCTTGCGGCACCTCGCCGAGATAGTCGGGCACCAACTCGTCGAGCTTCGTGGGGAGCGATTCGTGGTCGAGATGGTAGGCACGAAGGGCGAGATGGGTTTCGAGCAGCCGAAGTAACGCAGTAATGCGTAACTCCATTTCTTCCATCTGATCCAATGACTGTTGCCGCTGAGCACGCATCAGACCCAACATCATCAGCGACTGCAGTTGACCATTACGGCGGTGTCCGTGAGCGAAGTCGCGGCGGATGACTTCCTCGGGATCTTCCCACTCCAGCGACAGTGTGCTGAGTGTCTTTCGCAAACGCAAGCAATCGTCTTTGGGTAGTGCTGCAACTTGTTCGCGTAGCGAATAGAGTGCCCCGTAGCAGATCCCTCCCGCCGTCATGCGATCGACCAGCAACCCACCACGGGCTGTTGCAGTGACGAGTTCCAAAGCATCGAGCCCGCACTGCACGGATTCCTCTAGGCGACCTTCGACTTTGGCAAGCCGTGCCGCGGCGGCGAAGGCGCGGGACAATTCGCGGAGCGATTGGATCTGGTCCAAATGCGATTCGAAATTTTCATTCGTGGCATTCCAGTCGATGGACACCCTACACTCTTTCTGCAACGCCTCGCGGGCCAGTTTCAATGCCGGGGCGTTTTGATCGACGATTCGCGTCAGTTCCTCCTGCTGCATCTCGTCGTAGAAACCCGTGCGTTTGGCCACCAACTCCGCAGCGCGGAGCAGCTCGTCGTACCCATTAGGTACGGGCAACACTGGCGGCGTGAATGGTGGAAAGACCAGACGCAAGACCAACCACGCACCGGCAAGGGCGAAGAATGCGAGAAGGGGCAGCAACCAGATCTTTCGTTTCACAGGTTCGGTCATGTGCGTTTTAGCTCTCGCGGGACGGTTTACTCGATCCACCCGCCACCGAGAGTGCGCTCGCCATCGTAGCAGACGACCGCTTGGCCCGGCGCGACTCCGAATTGAGGTTCGTCAAATTCGACTCTTAAACCCTCGTTTGGCAACAGTTGCACTTGCGCCGCAACAGGCGAGGCGTTGTAGCGAATCTGCACTTGGCACTCTTCGGGCACTCCGTGTTCGTCGACCAACCAGTTCGTTCCCGTCGCGGTGAGTCCTGGGCTGGCAAGATCTTCACGGTCTCCAAGCACCACGCGGCGTGTTTCCGGTTCAATACGCACGACGAACTTGGGCTCACCCAGCGCGACACCCAACCCCTTGCGCTGACCCACGGTGAAACCTTCGATGCCGGTATGTGTGCCAACGAGGGTGCCGTCGGTCATCACGAGTTCGCCTGCCGTGTCGGTATCTTGGCCACCAATTTTGCGTTGTCCGCGAACGAACTCGTCGTAGCGGCCCTGCGTGACAAAGCAAATCTCTTGACTATCCTTCTTCTCCGCCACGTTCATGCCCAACTGAGCCGCGATCCTACGAATCGCCGGTTTTTCGTAGTCACCCACGGGCAGCAGCATCCGCGACAGGTATTTTCGCTCGATGCCGAACAGGACGTACGACTGGTCTTTGGCGGTGTCGCGACCTCGCAAGAGAGCGGGTTCCGGCGATCTGGAAGATCGCAGCTTGGGGAGTGGTTCGAGTTTGGCGTAGTGCCCTGTTGCTACGAACTCTGCATCGACGCTGTCGGCGTAATCGAACAGCTTGCCGAACTTGATCCAATTATTGCATTGCACACAAGGGTTCGGCGTGCGGCCGGCTGTGTATTCGTCCACAAAATAGTCGATGATGCGAGCGAACTCCTGATCGAGATTCAGCGCATAGAAGGGAATCGCGAGTCCGTCGGCCACCCGCCGCGCGTCCTCGGCATCAGCCGCAGTGCAGCAGCCCTGTTTGTGATCGAGGCGATTAATGATGGGCAGGTCACTGGTCTCACAAGCCACGGGCGACTGATGCCCGTGGCGCATAAAGACCCCGATCACGTCGTGCCCTTGCTCGATAAGCAAATGCGCCGCGACGCTTGAGTCGACTCCGCCAGACATTGCCAGAACCACGCGTGCCATGATTTGAGTCTAGGGTCGGCGAATGGTGAAGTAAATGACCCATGACAAGCCCCAATGACCAAGGGAATGCCTGAGAGGCTTGCCGGCGATTGGTCATTGGGGCTTGCGTTTTGGGCATTCGAAAATCCCTACTCGTCGTGCAAGCGAGGTTTGATACAATCTTGTTTTAGCATTTTCAAAAAGGTTTTCCTTATGCCACTCGAAAAAGAATGGATCGACCGCGCCGCGGCGATCAGTACCGCAATCCTTCAACTGCGGGACTCTCTTTGACTGCGACGCGAAAACGACGCAGGTGAAAGCCATCGACGACGAGATGGCGGCTCCCGATTTTTGGAACGATTCGGAAGCGGCACAGCAGAAGGTTATCGAGCGCAAAAACTTGCTCGCTGTGCTCAAGCCCCTGGACGACACGCTCGGTGGGAGCCAAGATCTCGATGCCATGATCGAAATGGCCCAGGGAGAAGACGGAGACGACTCGTTCGCTGCCGAGGTCCCCGCCGAGGTCGCACGGCTCGAAAAGGAAATCGAAGCGCTCAAGCTCACCGCGCTGCTCAGTGGCCAACACGACGCGGCCGGGGCGATTCTCACCATTCACGCCCGCGACGGAGGCACCGACGCGAACGACTGGGCCGAGATGCTGCTGCGAATGTATCTGCAATGGGCACAGAAAAACGATTACGCCACAGAGTTGATCGACCGCCAAGATAACGAAGAGGCCGGCATCAACAATGCCACGATCGCCATTCGGGGCCCGATGGCATACGGCTATCTCCGCGGCGAGACCGGCATCCACCGCCTGGTGCGCATCAGCCCGTTCAACTCCGAAGGTAAACGGCAGACTAGCTTCGCCGCGGTTGATGTCTCGCCGGAGATTAGCGACTCGATCGACATCGAAATCAACGAGTCCGACGTTCGCACCGACACCTACCGCGCCAGTGGAGCAGGGGGGCAGCACGTCAACAAGACCGACTCCGCGGTGCGGCTCACGCACGAACCAACGGGCATCGTCGTGCAGTGCCAAAACGAGCGGAGCCAGCACAAAAACCGCGCGACCGCGTGGAAAATGCTCCGCGCACAGATGGCCCGTCACGAAGAAGAGCAGCGCGAAGCCGAGGATGCCGCCAAGTACCAAAACCAGGCGAAGACGGGCTTCGGCTCGCAGATTCGCAATTATTTTTTGCACCCTGACCAGCGAGTGAAAGACGCCCGGACAAAATTCCAAATGGGCAATTTTCAAGCGGTGCTTGATGGCGATATCCAGGGGTTTTTGGAGAGTACCCTACGCTGGCGCGCGGGGCAACCCATCGACGAAGAGGGCGAGTGATGGAGGAGCCTGCGGCTTCGCTTGAATGTATCGACGCTTTGGGTAGTGGCTTGAGGGTAGATTTTTTCAAGCAGGGCGACCGATACAGCCACACCATTTTGGGTCTCAGCGGAGTGGATAGTGCGCCACTGCTGCAGTCAATGGAAGGTACTGCCGATGATTTCTCGCCACCGAGTCCACCGTTCGCAGAGTTGCATCAACAGGGCGAAATAATATTCTTGTCGGGCGCGACTACGATTGGCCACTGGTCGGGGAGCGTTAGCATTTGCGAACAACGATTGCATTTTGACATAGCGTGTCGATTAAAGAAAGAGACTTACACTCTTGGAAGTGAGTATCAAGTCTTTCCCGCGCAAAATAGATCTTCATTCGTGATGAAGAGCTACCCAGAAGAGGACGAATCAGCGGGTGATATCGTCCATTTTGGAAATGACAACAAGGTATTGACGCGAATTGCGTGCTTGAAACGCAGTCCTTTTGAAGTTCCCTCAACGGTTCAGTGGCGCTACCGCATTTCACACGCACTTCAGTAGCCGGCGAGCTACGTCTCGCCGACTTGACCGCGGCGAGGCGTAGCTCGCCGGCTAGGGAGGTGCCGCGACTAGCGCGTGTGAGGTTCGCTGACGCGCTTGCCCACGGGCGGCTCGATCTCCCGCACCCAAATATTGCGGAAATGGACGGGGTTCTCGTGGCTTTGCAGGCCGATCGGCAATCGATCGGCGTGCTTTTCGTAGTACGGCGGCGCGATCCAGCATGTTGCGCCCGGCATGGCAAAGTGGTTTTGCACCAACACGCCGTTATGAATGAGAGTCACATAGGCCGGCGACTCGAGTTCGCCATCTTCGGCAAACCGCGGACGATTCCAAACGATGTCGTACACATTCCACTCACCCAGCGGGCGCATGGCATTCGCCATCGGCGGCGACTGCTTGTAGACCGCCGCGGCCTGGCCATCGAAATACGTTTTGTTTTCGTGCGAATTGAGGATTTGCAATTCGTACTTATTGAACAGGTCGTGCTCGCGGTTGTAGTGCGGCATGAAATAGACGCCGCTATTTCCAGAGCCTTGGCCCTGGCCTGAAACCGATTTGGGCACCATCCACTCGACATGCAACTGGCAATCGCCGAACTCTTGCTTGGTGAGCAAGTCGGTTTCACCAACGATCATCTCGCCCTTTTCTACTACCCAAGAATGGTTGCGACGCCACGCGGAGAGGTCGTTACCATCGAACAGCACAATCGCATCCGACGGCGGGCGACTGTCACTTGCGCCCGGAGTGATAACCGTTGGTTCCTCCCACTCGATACCCGAGAGGTATTCCACCGCTCGCGCGGAACTGCCACTCAGCAGCAGGGAGAGTAGACAAAGAAATATTAGGGATCGCATAAGTTGCTCGTGAGTTTGTGTTACTTTCCGAAGACTTCGCTAGCCGGGCGGGTCGTGCCATTGTCGTGTTCGAGCAGCTTCGGCTCCTCGGTTTGCTCACCAACGATGGGCTTCCACTCGCGGACCCAGATATTGCGGAACCGCACGGGGTTGCCGTGATCTTGCAGAGAGATCGGCAACTTGTCGTCGTGTTTGGTATAGGCGGGAGGACGGTTGTAAGGCGTGTCGCCCTGGAGTTCAAAATGATTGAGGATTAACACACCATTGTGAACAGCCGTCATGTATGCAGGCGACTCCAGTGAACCGTCGTCGCTGAAGCGTGGGCGGGTCCAAAGAATGTCATAACTGTTCCACTCGCCGGGAGGTCGCATGGCGTTGACCATGGGTGGCGTCTGTTTGTAGATCGCACCAGCCTGGCCATCGAAGTAGGTCTTGTTCTGATAGGAATCGAGCACCTGGATCTCGTACTTGCCCATGAGGAACACACCGCTGTTGCCGCGGCCTTGGCCTTCGCCTTCAGCGGGGGTGGGTGCGGACCATTCGATGTGGACCTGGCAGTCGCCGAACTTCGGCTTGCTGATGATGAATCCCTTACCAGAGTAGGCTACACCATCCTTCACGGGCCAGTTTTCGCCATTCTCCCACTGCGAGAGATCCGAGCCGTCGAAAAGGACCGTCGCATCCGACGGCGGCAGTCGATTTTCCTCGCCGGGAGTGACCACTTTGGGTTCAGGCCAGGTGATGCCGGGGAGATACTCCTCGACAGCCCAAGTCACCGGGGCGAGGGTCAGCAGCAAGCCCACTCCCGCGGCAAGGACCGCTGCTCGACTCCAGAAGTGCTTCAGATGCGTGGTCACGGGGGAATACTCCGTTGAATCAAGGGGCGGATGATGGGCGTGGGAAGAGCCCAATTATTCCCAACTGGCGTCGCGTTCGCAACTGAATTCCGCAGTCATTGCCAGCCGCGGAGTTTTAGGCCAAAATCGGGGCTTCGCATGAGCGGGGCGTACGCCCCTAATGGTGTCACTCGCAGGAGATTTCGTCGGCGATGGTTTTTGAGCAGTTGCAGATCGAAAAGGTCAAAAAAGAATACACCGACAAGTACGTCCAGGTGGACGCCAACCGTGCGGAACTGGCACGGTTTAGGGACCTGGTCGGCCAAGTGAAGACCGTCAACATGAGCGGCCGCGCGCTGGTGGAGTTCCTGGATTACCACCTCAACATCGGCTGGTTCGACATCGACTTGGACTATTTGAAAGTCGTCGACAAACCGGCACCCAAGCCCAAGGAAGAAAAGAAACCCGCCGCGAAAAAGCCGGCGGCGAAGGCGGCCCCCAAAAAGGAAGCGGGGGAGAAAAAACTTTCGCCACTGGAAATGGCGCGCCAAGCCGACGCCGGTGGTGCGAAGAAAAAAGCCTCCACCTCGGATGTGCTGGCAAAGCTCCGTGGCGAGAAAGCAGCCGGTGGCGACAACCCCCCAGCAAAGCCGCCAGCCGCCAAGGCGGACAAACCCGCAGACGCGAAGCCAGCGAGCAGCGGTGGAGCCATGGACCGCTCGAAAATGTCGGTCGCCGACATGATCGCCGCAGCAAAGGGGGAAGCAGCGCCCGCTGCGAAGTCCGAGGAACCCGCGGCCAGCGAACCAGAACCGGTTGTTGAGGAAGCGGCACCAGTAGTCGAAGCGCCAGCCGAACCTGCAAGCACCGCTTCAGCGTCAGAGGGCGCCGTCGACAAGTCGGGCATGAGCATCGACGAGATGGTTGCCTACTGCCGTGAACATGATGCGTAGTGCATTTGCACTCCGGCGATCTGTAAGATCGCGGCTTTTTTCTTCTACTCGCAACTTGCATTGTCACCTCGCGCAAACTATCATCGGTGAACATTCGTTCACACATCATGCAGCCGCGATCTTACAGATCGCCGGAACGCCTCACGATGCCTTGCTACCTGCTCACCTATCATGGCCATGGCACATGGATGCCTGATCATCCGCGCGGTTACGTCCGTCGCAAGGAAGGTGCGCTGCTCTCAGACTCAAATATGGCAAGATGTTATCGCAAGAACTTGCAATCCAACGCAGTGCATTTCCACCCAGCTCTTCAACAGAGGCTCCTCGATTCAATCCTTGCTACTCGTCCGTTCCTTGGCATACGAGTTCACTGCATCGCCTGTGAAGTAACTCACGTTCACATATTGCTCAGCTGGGGCTCAGAGCGAAACGTCCGATCCATCAACAAATCGATGAAAGATCGCCTCACACGGCAGCTTAACCAAGAGTTCGTACACCGACGCTGGCTATCGAAGGGCAGCAGTTGCAAACGCGTTCGGGATCGAAACCATTTCGATCACCTGATGGAAAACTACCTGCCACGACATCAAGGACTCGTATGGCGTTCAAGCGAAGAATGACTCCCGAGCCGCGATCTTACAGATCGCCGGCGATCTGTAAGATCGCGGCTCGGGGGGGGGGGGGAGCTAACGCACCTCAAGCATCCGCTCCAGCGCCACTAGCGACCATTTCGCTGTTTCTTCGTCGACTTCGATCTTGTTGACCGGCGTCCCCGCGGCGAGGTTTTCTAGCGTCCAACATAAGTGCGCCAGGTCGATGCGATACATTGTTGCGCACATGCAGACCACGGGCGAGAGGAAATAAACCTCCTGCTCGGGGTGTTCCTGTTTGAGGCGGTTCACCAGGTGCAGCTCCGTGCCGATAGCCCATTTGCTGCCCGGTGGGGCGGCTTCGACCGTCTTGATGATCTTCCCCGTGCTGCCGTACTCGTCGGCCAATTCAAAAACATCGCGAGGGCATTCGGGGTGGACCAAGATTTTGATGCCAGGGTGTTTGTCGCGGAACATGGCAACGTGCTCAGGCTTGAACATCTGATGCACGCTGCAGTGGCCTTTCCACAGAATCACTTTGCTTTGTTTGAGTGCTTCCTCGGAGTTGCCGCCCAGGTCGTCGGCGTAGGGGTCCCACACCGGCATGTGCTCTTCGGTGATGTCCATGCCCAGCGCTGTGTTGCGACCCAAATGTTGATCGGGGAAAAACATCACGCGACTGGTGCGCGCGAAGGCCCACTCGATCGCGGCACGGGCATTGCTCGACGTGCAAACGATCCCCCCGTGGCGACCGACGAATGCTTTCAAACTTGCGGCAGAGTTGATGTAGGTGACCGGCGTGATGTCTTCGGTGTCCAGCACTTCGCCCAACTGTGCCCAAGCGTCTTCGATCTGATCGATCGCAGCCATGTCGGCCATGGAACAGCCGGCAGCCATGTCGGGCAAGTAGACACTCACGCGCTCGCCACCGCGTTCGGCGATTTTTTCGGGGCGGTTCGCGAGGATGTCTGCGGTCTCGGCCATGAAGTGCACACCGCAAAATGCGATATGCCGACAATCGGTGCTATCAGCCGCCATCTGACTAAGCAGATAGCTATCTCCCCGCAGGTCGGCCTGGGCGATCACCTCGTCCTGCTGATAATGGTGCCCGAGGATCATCAGCTTGGAACCCAGCTCCTCGCGCACGGCTTGGATGCGAGCCTCTAGCTGGTCGTTTTCCAGGGACTTGTACGGCTGCAGCTCGAAATTTGGTGTTTCGGTGGCGGTGCTCATGGGATAGGCCGGAGTCTGGGAGTGCTAGCTAGTAGTTACGGAGATTATAGGCGCAGCGAACCGCGAAAGACAGCGCAACCGCTCGCTGCGACGAACTGGGCAAAGTTTAACGGTCGGGCTGGCCGATACTGCTATTAGCTGGCGCGCCGGGTGTGTGCCTTGTTCCATTCCATCGGTGTGTGGCCACGCAATGAGTGAAACCAGTTCGGAAACACAAGTCGAAGAGGTCGTCGAGCAGCAGGACGTCAGCGGACCGACAGGGGCGCCAATGGAGGACGGAGTAGCATCCCCAACCGTTGAAGCGGGCTCGCCTTTAGGAACTGCGAGTGGTGATCCAGATTCTCTGGACTTCTCGCAATTGCCCGGCTACTCGCGGAGCCTCTTGCGAGTGGTCTTGCCGGTGCGAGTCGTGTTGGCTTCGAAAAAAGAACAACTGGAAAACGTGATTGAACTCGCCGCGGGCTCCATCATTCACTTCGACAAAGCGTGCGATGAAATGTTGCATCTGCAGATTGATGATCACAAAGTGGCTGTCGGCGAGGCCATCAAAGTCGGCGATAAATTTGGCTTCCGCGTCAGCCACATGGTGCTGCCGGAAGAACACTTCGCGAAAGTGAAACCGAAAAAGAAAACTGGCTAGCGTCTATCTCACTTGCCTGGCAGCCAGTCGCCTACGCCAAACTCCAGCCGATCGCGCTTCTTTTCAAGGGCTCGATTGAGTTTCGCCAGCAGCTTCGGGCCTTGCAGTTCGCTCTCGATCAGTCGGGGAAGTTCCTCGCCCAACTCACGCACAATGGGGCCATGGGCGTTGCTGACTCGGTGCAGGTGGAACTCGGCGATGTCGAGTCGCGCTGCGGTGAGACGAGGATGGAGCGCCACACCAGGACGACCATCTTGGGTCTGCAATTGCAAGCCAATCTCGCAATCGATTTCCAGATCGATCTTCGCATCGCCTTCCGCCTCTAAGGCAATCACATGCACGCCGTAGCGATACACTTTGGCACGGGCCCACAAATCGAGTGCGGCGTTGAGCCTTAGGGTGAAAGCCATTCTCCCTTCCTCCCCTGGGCGAAGGTTTTCGATCCGCACCCGCAGCGTATTCTCTGGCTCGACGAGCCGGATGCGATAGCGTTTCCAAGTACCGTGCTTTACAGCTTTCTTGCGTCGATGGATTTTGAATCCGTCATTGCGAAGCCCCACGGTGATGTTCTTGGTTCGGCCCCAGTCTTTGCGTTTCTCGTACTCGCGGGGAATCGCTTGTTCGATGATTTTGGCAAACGCATCGACGAGCGGTTGAGAATTCGATGTGGCCGCAGTGTCCTGAGCGTGAGTGCTAGCCACGACCAGCCACGCGAAGAGAGTTACCAACATTTGCGAGATATCCATAGTTGAACTCTCTTCTTCGCAACCCAGCCGCATTGTGTTCGCATAAAAAAAGAACCTGCCCCAGGCCCGAAAGCCCGAGACAGGTCCTCAGAGGGGGATCCATCTATCTTGTATAGCATTGTCCGACTAGCGGACTTTGCTAGGTTTAGCGAACAAAGCTGGCGCTGACCACCTTGCGAGGTTGCGAGATCCGTGCAGCAGGATCAGCAACCGGAGCGGGTGGAATTGGAGCAGCTTCGGGAGCAGCAGCGTCCATTTCGACAGGAGCCGAAGAGGACGAAGGAGCCGAAGTGCAACCGCCACCGGCACAACCGCTGTCGCAGCTGTTACCGTAGCAACCGTCGTTGCAGCCACAGGAGGCCTCGCAGCAGCCGCCGTTGCCACAGCATCCGCAGGAAGCTTCGCAGCAGCAGTTGCTCTTACGTTGGAACAACTTGCTCAAGAAACACTCTCGCTTCTTGCAGCAGCATCCACTTGAAGCACAACCGCAGCTGGCTTCGCAGCAACCACCATTGCCACAGCATCCGTCGTCGCAGCCGCCACCGCAGCAGCCGTCGTCGCAGCCACCACAGCAGCTGTCGTTTCCACAGCAGCCATCGGCACAGCCACAGGAAGCTTCGCAGCAGCAGTTGTTCTTACGCTTGAACAGCTTGCTCAGCAGACCACCACGTCGCTTGCCACAGCAGCATCCGCTCGAGGCACAACCACAGCTGGCTTCGCAGCAACCACCACCACCGCAGCAGCCGTCGTCGCAACCACCACCGCAGCAGCCATCGTCACAGCAACCACCGGCTCCGCAGCAGTCGTCAGCACAACCGCAACCGGCTTCGCAGCAACCACCGTTGCCGCAGCAACCGTCGTCGCAGCCACCACAGCAGCTGTCGTTTCCACAGCAACCATCGGCACAGCCACAGGAAGCTTCGCAGCAGCAGTTGTTCTTACGCTTGAACAGCTTGCTCAGCAGACCACCACGTCGCTTGCCACAGCAGCATCCGCTCGAGGCACAACCACAGCTGGCTTCGCAGCAACCACCGCCACCGCAGCAGCCGTCGTCGCAACCACCACCGCAGCAGCCATCGTCACAGCAACCACCGGCTCCGCAGCAGTCGTCAGCACAACCGCAACCGGCTTCGCAGCAACCACCGTTGCCACAGCAACCGTCGTTGCAGCCGCCACAGCAGCCGTCAGAACATCCACAGGACTTTTCACAACAACACGCGGGCTCAACGCAGTCGCATCCGCAACCGCTTCCGAGCATTGTGTCTAGCAAACCAAAACCAAAACTCTGGCCTGTCAGACAAACGCCGATGATGAGCGCTCCTAACAATTTAGACTTCATCGAATAACGTCTCCTATTCCTTGGGGACGACTCGGAGAAAACGTTTTGCCAACGCCTGATGACTCGAATCACCATGCCCTCCCTGAATTGGTCGAGATGACTAATGTGGGCGGGTGCCCGGCGGGGTAGGCGGCAGGTGGGGGGGAGTGCGGGTGATCCGTTAGGATCGGCGGGGTCAAAGGGGAAATCCGTTTCTCTTGGGTCCCCACAGTTAGTCGTCAACACCAGTCGAGCCAATCCATGACTCGAAATGTACAGGCCGGTTGGTCGACGCACCAATCGTGGTGAGTCGCAACCAAAGCAGTTCCGTGCTTCGGTCGCGACATCACAACGTATCGGCCCGCTGCGCAGGCACCCTTGAGTTCTCCGAAGTGATTTTGGACAAGTGGTTTAAGAAGATCGTTAGGCAAGATTTACGGCCCGCGTAGGGTACTCGGTTCGTGCTGGTTGTAGCTCCGCTTCGCCTGGTGGTGAGTGGTGAACCGGCTTGGATTTTGGTATATTGAGGCGAACTATTGCCCTTTCACCCGGCGAAGAGGCAAGCACGCCGCAGTAGGCATCAGCCGCACAATCAGTACAATTTAACATCTTGTTCAGCCTACCCCTTCCTGCTGGTCGACGTCTGACCAACCCGCCCCCGAAAAAGTTCTATGAAACGCATTGCTCTTCGCTTGGAGCTACAACGATTTGCCTGTTGTATGCTCGCGCTGTTGCTCAGCTACACCGCCTCTGCAGCCGACCCCATGGATTGGCCCAACTGGCGCGGGCCGCAGCAGAACAATACCTCAACTGAAACGGGCCTTGTCGATCGTTGGGATCCTCGAGGCGGCGAAGGCAGCAACCTCCTGTGGAAAAGCGAGGAGCTTGGCGGACGTTCGACACCCATTGTGATGAACGGCCGGCTCTACACGATCGCTCGCGACCAGACCGGCACTCCGACCGAAGGAGCAAAGGTCGTTTGTGTTGATGCCGCCACGGGGAAGAAGGCCTGGGAGCATCGCTACAATGTCTATCTCACCGATGTGCCCGACACGCGCGTCGGTTGGGCCCCCGTGTCTGGTGACCCCGAGACCGGGCGGATCTACGCGCTCGACGCCTGCGGTTATTTTTGCTGCCTCGAAGGCGACACAGGCAACGTCGTGTGGGAGCGCAGTCTGCACGAAGAGTTTGGCTTGCTCAGCACCTTTGGCGGACGGACGCATAGTCCGCTGGTGTTCGAAGACATGGTCATCGCCAGCGCTGTGGTCATCGGCTGGGGCGACGCTCCCGAGTGGGGCTTCTTGGCAAAGCCGGCGCATCGGTTTCTCGCCTTCGACAAAGCCAACGGCGAACTCCGCTGGCTCAAGGGCACCAGCGTTTCGCCCACGGACACGACATACAGCACGCCGACTCTGACGACGCTCGGCGGACAGGCGGCGATGGTGTTCGGCTCCGGCGATGGCAACATCTGGGCCTTGCAACCACGCACCGGCGAGCCGATTTGGCACTATCCCTTCTCGCGGCGTGGCATCAATGTTTCGCCATTGGTCGTGGGCAACACGGTCTTCGCCTCACAAAGCGAGGAAAACACTGTCGGAAACACGATGGGCTCGCTGGTCGCGCTCGACGGCACAATGAAGGGCGATCTCACCGGCAAAGCACTCTGGCAAAATTACGAAGTGATGTCGGGCAAGAGCTCGCCGATTATGGTCGAGGACAAACTGCTCACCATCGACGACCGCGCCAAATTGTTCTTCTTCGACCCCAAAACAGGCGAGCAACTTGCTCGCAAGGCACTGGGGACCGCAATGCGGAGCACACCGCTTTACGCCGACGGAAAAATCTACTGTTGCACCAACAGTGGTCGCTGGTACGTTCTGCAGCCGACCAGCAAGGGCGTGAAGGTCCTGCACAAACTGCGACTTAACGGCGAGTCGAGTGATGGTTCACCGATTGTCTCGCATGGACGGATTTACTTGCCGACGTCAAAAGCGTTGTATTGCATCGGGGAAGAGGGCGCTAAGCCGCGAGCGGCAGCATTGCCGGAGACGCTTAAGGAAACGCCCATTACAGAAGACCAAAAGCCGGTGCATGTGCAAGTCGTGCCGTACGACGCGCTGATTGCGCCTGGCGAAACTGTTTCCTACAACGTGAGGATTTACAACTACCGCGGTCAATTGCTCAAGATAATCCCAGGCAATGTGGCCGAGTTGAGTGTGCAAGGTGCTGGTGAGGTTGCCGGTAGAAAGTTTACTGCGCCCGACAATGCGGGGCACGAGGCGTCACTCATCGTCTGTCAAGTCGGCGAGCTGAAAGGAACGGCCCGCGTGCGCATCGTCCCACCGTTGCCGTGGAAATTCGACTTCAACGATGGCAACAAAGTTCCGCTCACCTGGGTGGGTGGCCGTGTGCGGTGGGTGCCACGCGAAGTCGACGGCGAACGCGTTGCCGTCAAACGTAGTGTGCTGCCCACGCCGCGCGACCCCAACAACAAGCTTGGCACGCGCAGTCGGTTGTGGATGGGCTCGCCCGACATGGC
This sequence comes from Bythopirellula sp., assembly GCA_965230685.1. GTDB lineage: Bacteria > Planctomycetota > Planctomycetia > Pirellulales > Lacipirellulaceae > Bythopirellula. The sequence continues at coordinate 2,399,046 of CBDDLO010000002.1, read as the reverse complement.
TAACTACACCGTGCAAGCCGATTTCGCTCTACAGAAAAATGAGGACACCAACAAGATGCCCGACTTCGGGTTGATCAATAGCCGCTACACCATGACAGTGCGCTCTTCGAACAAGCAATTGCGACTCTACAGCTGGAGCCCGCACGACTACCGCGCTTTTGCTGAAGTCGATTTTGATCCCCAACCCGGCAAGTGGTACACGATGAAGCTACAGGTCGAGGGTTCGCACATGCGAGGCAAACTGTGGGAGCGCGGCGGCGCGGAACCTAGCCAGTGGACCGTCGAGATGAACGACACGTCACCCAACTTAAACGGCAGCCCCGGCCTGTACGGCAATGCCCAGGAAGCGGAAATTTACCTTGATAATGTGAGTGTTACAGCCAACCAATAGGATATCCCTTCATGAGTCGAATTGGAAAATACAGCGCGCTGCTTGCCGCTGCCGGCTTGGGCTGGTGGACCGGCGCGGGACTGGACTATGTCTTTGCCGAAGCAACCCAGCCTACTACCAGCGCGGAACTCACCCTCGACTGGCCTCAATGGGGCGGCGACTCCGAGCACAACAACACGCCTGTGGGCCAGAACATTCCCACTGAGTGGGAGGTCGGCGATTTTGATTTCCGCACGGGCGCATGGGACTCCAGCGAAGCCAAGAACATCAAGTGGACCGCTCGGCTTGGTTCGCAGAGTTACGGCAACGCCGTGGTCGCTGATGGCAAAATCTACGTCGGCACCAATAACAGCGGTGGCTGGCTGGAGCGTTACCCCTCGGATGTCGACCTGGGATGCCTGCTTTGTTTCGATATAGAAACCGGCAAGTTTCTCTGGCAACACAGTAGCGAAAAACTCCCCTCGGGCCGCGTCCACGATTGGCCCCTGCAGGGAATCTGCTGCGCACCGTTGGTCGAAGGTGACCGGCTGTGGTTCGTCACCAGCCGTGGCGAGGTGCGCTGCCTCGACACCGAGGGATTCTACGATGGCGAGAACGATGGCCCTTTCAAAGACGAACCCTTCGAGGTCAAGGAAGAAGCCGATGTGATTTGGTCGTACAACATGATGGAGGAACTCGGCATCTCGCAGCACAACATGTGTAGCTGCTCGGTCACAGCCTCGGGCGATGTGTTGTTCGTGAACACCTCCAACGGAGTCGATGTCGAGCACAACTACATTCCCGCTCCCGACGCGCCCAGTTTCTTCGCCATGAATAAGAACACGGGCGAAGTGCTGTGGACCGACGATGCGCCCGGCACCAATATCTTGCATGGCCAGTGGTCGTCGCCAACGTACAGCGTACTCGGAGGCCAGCCTCAGGTGATCTTCGCCGGTGGCGACGGCTGGGTCTACAGTTTCGATCCTGAGGGTGAGAAGGGAGAATCGAAGCTACTCTGGAAATTCGACGCTAACCCCAAGACGAGCGTCTGGGAACTCGGAGGCCGCGGCACGCGGAACAACATCATCGCCACACCGGTCGTGTACGAGGGCTTGGTCTACGTTGCCGTTGGCCAAGACCCCGAGCACGGCGAGGGCATCGGCCATCTCTGGTGCATCGACCCCACGAAGCGCGGCGACGTGAGCCCGGAGCTGGCGTTCAACGCCGAAGCGCCCGAAAAGATCATCCCACACAAACGCGTGCAGGCCGTCATCCCCGAAGAGGGCGACCTCTCTCGACCCAACCCCAACTCCGCCGTCGTGTGGCACTACAGCGAGGTCGACCAAAACAACGACGATGCCATCGATTTCGAAGAAACCATGCACCGCAGTTGCGGCACCGTGGCCATCCGCGACGATGTGCTCTACATCGCCGACTTTAGCGGTCTGTTCCATTGCCTCAATGCGAAGACGGGCGAAGTGAACTGGACCTACGACATGTTAGCAGCCGCCTGGGGTTCGCCACTGATCGTCGAAGACAAAGTTTACATCGGCGACGAAGACGGCGAAGTCGCCATCTTCCGGCACTCCGCCAACAAGAACATCGCCATGCAAGAAGTCGATGGTGAACTCGAACCGCACTACGGCACGCGCGACATGGGCAACAGCGTGTACAGCACTCCCATCGTTGCGGGCAACGTCCTTTACATCAGCAACCGCACGCACCTGTTTGCGATTGCCGAAGAAGATTAACCACTAAGGCTCGAAGACACCAAGAAAAGGCGCTGACAGACAGAACTTTGAGTCTTGGTGTCTTCGTGGTTCATTGAACATGACAAAAAAATTTCTCGACGTCGGTAACTGCGGGCCCGACTTTGCCACGATCTCGCAGTTCTTGACCAGCAATTTCGATTGCACCGTCGACCAGGCCCACGGCCCCGAAGACACGCTCAGTAGGCTGCGCGAAGGCAACTACGACCTCGTGACCATCAACCGCAAGCTCGACCGCGACTACACCGACGGCGTCGAAATCTTGAAAGCGATCAAAGCCGACGAGGAATTGAAGTCGGTCCCCGTGATGCTCGTCACCAATCTCCCCGAGCACCAAGACGCGGCGGTCGCCCTGGGCGCCGAACGCGGTTTCGGCAAGTTGGAATACGACGAACCGGCGACGCTGGAGAAGGTGCGGGCGGTTTTGGGTTAGCACTCCCTACGTAGTTTCACAATCGGCAACAACGACAGCAGCACGAACACGCCGAGTGAGTAGATGCGGGCGTAGTCCAACTCTGGGGTCCAGAGATTCTTCAATTCGGCGTCGGAAATCTCTTCCCCGCCATTCGCAGTCAGTAAAGCTGTTGCCAAACGTTTTGAAATTGGCACAAAAACGTAACGAACACTGCCATCGGCAAAGGCGACATTAAAGCCGCGATATTTATCTCTGGGCTTCGGTTTGTCGAGGAACTTCCATTCTCCACAACTCATATGGACGTATTGAGGCGAGGATTCCGGTAAGGTCAGCAACTTTACTGCATCCGCAATGGTTAGGTCCTTCGGCTCGCTCCAGGCTACTCCTTTTTCTAGCTGCTCAATTAGAAGAATCGTCTCACTAGGGTTATCGGAAAAGGAATCGTTCTCGGAAAACATGGTAGACCAAGCTGTCCCAGGTCCGGTCACTGCAAAATAGCTGGTTTTCTTTCCTGTTTTGCTCGGGAAGGGGTCATCGTTCCTACAACAATACAACGGCATCTCAGTCTTACCTACCCTCTTGTTTGCCGCATCATCCCATGCTTTGGACAAGTCATAGCGACTGAAAAGTTCGATTCGATCCAAGTATGGAAGGATCGAAACTCTCCAACTACGTCTCGCTCCACCGTTGTTTTCATGCATTGTGCTGGGAGGCAACTTACCCTTTCGCTTTTGATATACCAACACAGCTTTCGCGATTTTCGAGAGAGAGTTTCTACACTCAGTTGCTCGTTCTCCTTCGTACGACCGAGATATGGCTGGAAACATTGCCGCATAAAACATGAATGATACTGCAACGAACAGAAGCAGTTCGACAAGGGTGAACCCACGTCTTTTCGTCATTTCGAAGATGATGGACCACAGAAATAGAACATAGGCAGCCACCAGAAAACCAAAAACCGGCTCGTAGTAAAACGTCGCCATCGCCGACGCCAGTAGCGCAAACACCCACAGGATGGTCCAGATGCGGAATCTCATGCTTTCAGTTTAGCATGATGGTGCGCAACTGAGAAAGAAACGCACCCCAGCAAGTAACGACGGCTTTACGCGTCGATCACTTCCTTGACCGGTTGCACGAAGTGCGGGCTCTTGCCGCCTTTGGTCAGCTCGGTCGCCTTTTTCTCGGCCTGTTTCTTTTCGTTGAATTCGAACAGGGCAACTCGCTTGAGCGATTGGTTGAAAACGCCCCAGAATGCCTTCAAGCGAATTTCCTTGGCCGCGCGGCTGGCGCGCTTCTTGGCCGGTTTCTTCTTGGCCTTTTTCGCCTTGGTTTCAGCCGTCTTCTTTTTGGCTGGGGCTTTCTTCTTTGCCGGGGCTTTCTTCGCGGTCGTCTTCTTGGCCGGGGCCTTTTTTTTCGCTGTCTTCTTTGCCATGACCTGGTTCGTTTTTGTCGGGGACGCTGCTGGGGGAGAAACTAACTCTCGACGACAGCATACCCGATGGAACCTGGGTTGGCTAGGGAAGGAGCCGTGACCCCGAACAGCAAATACTGCGGACGTAACGAGCGTATGTCCCTAAAAGACTATCCCCAATCGACGTGCTCGAAGCGTCAGTCCCGGCTGGAAATAGACGAATGGTCGGAACTGCCGGGAATAAGATTTCTGCGTCGCGCGGCGGCGGGCCCAAAGGAAAGTGCTATCAACCAACTTGCGAGGCAGTCGGCCTTGTTCGACCGCCAAGACGACTCTGTCGATAAATGCCCTGTCCGCTCTAGTGAAGGCTTTGAGTCCGACGGTGAGTTGCTGCCGCAAGTTGACTTGTCGCCCTTGGCTCGCCCCCGTGTTGGATTGCTGCGCTCTCAATGACACCCCGTTCACCGCGACTACAAGGAACAAGGCGGTAGCGCTAAGGAGGTGCAACGGCAGGAATTGATAACGTGACGGCGTTTGCTGGTCGGACATTCAAATCTCGCAATTGGCAAAAAAGTGTCTGCGCAGGAATCCACACTGCAGCGTCAGTAAATAGGAAACGCTTCGAAATCAGACAAGGGCGATCCTCGCGCTCGGCAGAAATTGCCGATAGGGTCGCTATCTACTTGAGCGAAAACGCCAAACTTTTTCGGAGAAGTCAAGCAAAAAAAATTGTGCCAAAAGACAATCGCTGCAAAACATTTCGGCACGAAGTTTGCGTGACATCAAGTTCCTGCAAACAATGCGAAGAAAATCTCGCACACCTCTCTTTCGCGGAGTACAATTGCCGTGTACAGTCTTGCCTCACTGGAAGCGTGGCAAACTTTGCGGTGAAGCAAAAGACTGCAACGAACCGATAATTTCAAGCACCACGAAACAATGTTCCGCCCTACAGAGCCACCAAACTCTGTGGCGGAGATAGGAGTCAAACTTCACGGTCACACATTCCGCCGGGAGGACCTAATTTACGGATGGGCCCGGGTCGAACACATGGCAGCGCGCAGCGCTGTCCGGCACGCGCTCTTCTTCCAGTGACTCCACACCGTCGCAATCGACCGGAAGTTTGTTACAGAAAAGAGGTCGCAACTCGCAAGGGTTGTGACCTTTTTTCGTTGGTGAGGCACTGGTCGCTAGGCGTTAGCATCGACTGCCACGCCCAACGAACACCAACCCGCTTGCCACTATCAACAACCCGCTTGGCTCCGGCACGGTGGTGCTCGCCGATAGGGCGGCCACTTGACCGAACTGCGCTGCCCACACGCCCAAGTCACCCGCAGCAACATCGCCGTTGTGCTCCGCGTCGCCTTCGCTGAAGAGTGTGCCGATGCCGAGATTGCGTTGCCAGGTAAGAAAGTCTTCACCGTCGACGTTGCCATCGCCGTTGAAGTCGGCGTCGTCCGGCACTGCCTCAGGATTGATCAGCACCGTGAGCGACGAATTGCTGCCTTGATTGTTATTGAGCAAGATGCTACCGGGATTGTAACCAACCAGGTGCGAGATGTCGAAGATCCCCGTACTCTCGGTCGCGCCGGTGATTCCCGCGGTGTCCGCCACGAGCGTGAGGTCGCTACCGTCGGGGGCGTTGACCCAGACCTGGCCTTCGCTGTTGTCTTCGTTGATGAATATCAAGCCCTCGTCGTAAGTCGTTCCGCCCTGGACCGTGGCCGCCGACCACTCGACGTTGTCCGCGTCGTTGGGAAAATCGCGGCCACCCGCGTCGTCCTGCAACATCTTGAGCGAGAAACCCGATCCCACAGCATCAAAACTTCCACTGGTAAAATCGAGATCGAAATCAAATATGAACGTTCCGTGGTTTTGATTGCCCAGAACCGCTTGATCGGGATTAGTCGGGCTGGTGTCGACGTCTTCGTGCTTGCTGGCCATGAGGGAATCAGCAGCGGTGGTGTCAAAAGTGCCGTCGGTCGAGTCTTCTCCAATGCTGGTTGGCAAGTCGTCGTTGAGGTAGTAGTAGCTGCCGTATGCCAAGCCGTTCCGAGCAAGGAAGTCATTCGATGCGCTGCCATCGACGCCTTTGCCTTTCTCGCCGATGTACATTTTCATCTGCGCAGTTCCACCGTCGGGAGAAAGCAAGATCGCCACATGATCGGTCTCGCCCGTGTCGAGCAGCGCCACGTTCTCCCACGAATCACGTGGCATGCCACCTAGGCCGCCTGACGCGCTGCCCGTCACATCGCTTACTTGATAAAAATCGCGGTTGTCCATGTCGAGCGCCAACACACGACTATATCTCAGATTACCAAAGCTCTCCTCTCCGGTAATGTAGACGTTGTCCACAAAGCCACGATTGGTGCCAAAAGTGTGAGGCAGATACGATTGCCCCGAGCAAAAACGATTGAGGTTCGTAGTGGACGGATCCGAAGTGGCAATCCAACTGGCTCCGCCATCCGTGCTGAATCGGTCGTAGGCCTGCCGCGCAGACTCAACAAAGCTCACGTTAGGGGTGCCACTGTTGATCGTGTTGCGAATCGCCGTCTTGAAGTTATTCAAGTTTAGGTTCACTTCGCTGATCGTGGCGTCGCTAATCTCGTGATTCACTTGCACTCGCAGAGTGGAAGCATCGGGCAAATAAGCTCCCATGCCATCGAACGTCGCAGGCATCGACCAATCGAAACCGTCGCCGGTCGGGTTTTCGCCCGTGCTGATCACCTCGAAAGCGCGCCAGTCGTTGTGTGTGTTCAGTTTCAGAACACCTCCATCGAGGGCCATGGCCTCAGTGGGATTCAACAACATCGCAAGGTTCATCACACCACACGCAACGGCAACCCATTTTTTAAAATTCATCACTGATACTTTCTGGCAAGAAAAGAAATCGAGTAGCTGAGACTCCATTCTAGCGTCCCAAGAATGAGAAAAACAACAAACCCAATGCTATTCGAGTACAGTTTGCTGAAATTCTCGACTGGGCGCGAAAAATCACTTGCCGCTCAGGGCTGGTAGCCTTGGTAGGGGTTGCTCTCCGCTTCGGCTGAGCTACCCGCAAAGTCGATCCCCGCCAGTGTGACAGCCGTCGCGAGGGCTCCCAGGCAGAGCAGGGCACGACACACGTTTTGCCCCTTTGGTGCAAGCCTTGCCAACGGGGGCAGCCATCCCACGGCCAGCGCCATCGCCACAAGCAACAAGGCGGCATTCAAAAGCGTGAGCGATGCAAAAAAGTGCCCGACCAGGAGCAAACTTCCAAACCCGACGAACAAGGGCCCCGCTGCCGCCCCAGGCCCACGACCAGTTCGCAGCACCAGCGACGCCACGCTGCATCCAGCCAGGGCCGCCGCGAAAACCCCAAACAGCTGTCCATAGACGAGTGAATCGGAAAGCGCCGCAACAACGGCCCCGCCCAGGGCAACGACCACCGCCAGAGTAGTGCTGACCAGCGGGTTGCCCGTTGAGGTGACGTGACGCGCGAGGCTCCAACTGAGTAGCAAGGCCGCACCAATACCGACGAACCAGCTCAACATCTCGCCTGTCGAGAAGGCTCCCCAGTCAAGTTCAGCGAAGTCAAAATCCGGCAGCACGTTGAGGGGTATGTAGGCGCTGCCACGCAATAGGCGCCACGGAACAAACACGCACAGGGCCGCGCGCAGCACCCAACCAAGGGCCGGCCCCCGCTTGCCAATGCAGGCCAGCGCGTCGGGTACCACCGCCAACAGCATGAGCATTGGCAACCAATCACGAGCTTCGGTCGCTCGAAAGCTCTTGGCGAGCGCGGTCGCGAGCGGAATGGTGCGTGCATCAAGGGCCCAATGGCCGGCCACGTAGCCCACCAACAGCGCCGTTCTCCAAGCGCTGGCTGCCTTGCCAGTGCCGCGCCACACAAGGGCCAGCGTCGCCATCGCCACGAGTGCCGGCAACAACCCGCCCCTGAGTATTTCTGGGTAACCGATCATCGCCTTAGCTTATCGCTTACCGCTACTTCCACCGACGGGTGCTGAACCTGACCCGACAGGCTTGGCCGCCGACCCCGAACCCTCACCGCCCTGGCGAATCCCCTCGAAACTAATCGTGACCGCCACTTGGTCGCCGATCTGCGGGACCATGTTTGTCATACCAAAGTCGCTGCGGTTGAGAGTGGTTTGGCAGAAGAATCCGCAGCGATACTTGCCGTAGGGCCCGGGCCCTTCGCCCAATTTTTTCATGGGCAGCACCACTTGTTTGGTCACACCGTGCATGGTGAGATTCCCAGCAATGTCGAATTTGTCGCCATTGGGGTTGTCCTGCCGGGCGGGACTGACGCTGGTGCTTTGGAAGGTGATCTGCGGAAACTGCTGAGCATTGAAAAAGTCGGCGTTCTTCAGATGGCCGTCGCGTTTGGCGTCGTTGGTATCGATGCTTGCCACGGGTATCGCCAATTGAAACCGACTCGCGGCGGGGTTGGCATTGTCCCAGACGAACGCACCTTGGGCCTGATTGAATCGGCCATAGGTATAGCTGAAATTGAAATGGTTGATACCGAACAAGATTGACGTGTGAGAAAGATCCAGCGCGTAGTTCTCGGCACGAGAGGCGTTGGTGGTCAGCGTCAACAGACATGACGCGGCGACACCGATAGTTGCGTGGCGGAGGCGGTTCATCGGGGGCTCCTTAGAGGTGAGGGAAACTCGTAGGTGAGGGGGGCTGGGAGGGGGCATTGGGCTTCTCTTCAAAGCACTACATTGGAATCGCTGGCCAGGGTGAACGTCTGTGAGATCGCACACGCTCGCCGCCGGACAAACGCCCGGCAATATTCTGCGCAGGATATTTTACGCCATTGCAGGAACACAGTAAGGGCCCCCGCTTGGAGGAGCGATCAGGCGATTACCCCCGCAGGTTCGCTTCAATCTCCATCCGGAATCGGGTATGATGCGATGGACCCGTTGCTGGCGCGACCGGCTGGTGGTCCTTGATTAATCGCTATTTTTTAACGACCGAGGAAGAGGGAACTATGTTCACGCCGATCCGATCCTCCGTGCTGCTTGCCGCTCAACTGGAACCGACACAAATGGCGCTGCTCGCAGTGGCGGCGTTGGTGGGATTGTTTGTGCTAGCGTTTCTGGTCTTCTTCGCCCGTTACTTTTCGCTCTGGCTACAGGCTTACATGTCCAACGCCAAAGTGAGCCCGTTCAGCCTCATTGGCATGGGACTGCGGCAAGTGAACCCGCGCGTGATCGTCGATGGCCAAATCATGGCCATGCAAGCTGGCGTTGGCTTGGACCCCGAGACAGGCATCACCACGCGCCGGCTCGAAGCGCACTATCTCGCCGGCGGCGATGTGCCACGCGTCATCAACGCCATCGTCGCGGCCCAGCGCGCTGACATCGACTTGGACTTCGACCGCGCGGCGGCGATTGACCTTGCCGGCCGCGATGTGCTCGATGCGGTACGCACCAGCGTTTATCCCAAAGTGATCGACTGCCCTGACCCCGACAAGTCGTCGAAAACCACACTCAGCGCTGTGGCCAAAAATGGCGTCGAACTGCGCATTCGCGCCCGCGTCACCGTTCGCACCAACCTAGGTCAATTGATTGGCGGGGCTACCGAGGAAACAATCATCGCGCGTGTTGGTGAGGGCATCATCACCTCGATCGGCTCTGCCGCCGATCACTTGGCCGTGATGGAAAACCCTGACCGCATTTCTAAGGCCGTGCTACAACGGGGGCTCGACGCGCACACAGCCTTTGAAATCGTTTCGATCGACATCGCCGACATCGACATCGGCGAAAACATCGGCGCTCGCCTCCAAGCCGACCAAGCCGAAGCCGACACCCGCAAGGCCCAAGCCTTCGCCGAGCAGCGCCGCGCAAACGCCATCGCCAAAGAGCAAGAAATGAAAGCGAAGGTCGCCGAGAACCGCGCCGCCGTGCTCCTCGCCCAGGCCGAAGTCCCGATGGCAATGGCCCAAGCCTTCCGCGAGGGAAACCTCGCCGTCGCCGATCAGAATGGCATGCCGTAAGGCAGACTGGCAGGGCCCGCACTCCACGAAAGGGCCAACAAGAAACATCAGCCGGCCGTCTTAAGCAAAGTGCTAATCAAAGCTCTGTCCCAAACGCGTAGTCGAACCAGCTTTCTTCGTGCTTCAGCTCTGGCTTCTCAGTGAGTTGCCAGCGGCTATCAAGGTAGGCGAGTTCAAAAACCGACGTATTCTCCAGGCTGCGGGTTTCGATTCGCGCGGGCGCAGAAGCGGGGGCTTGTGGGCCGGCCCCTGGGAGATCGACCAGCTTGTTGAGTTCATCGGTCTTGTCGTCGAGTGGATCGTCGATTTTTGGTCCTTCCTCGGGCTTCGCTGCAACCGCCTCCTCGTCGAGTTTCCGCTTACCATGTAAGAAGGCAGCCTCAGTCATGACCGTGACGCGAGCCGTGTAGTGATCGTGATTTGCATCTGGAGGAAAAACTTGGTAATCCAACTTCCGATCAGTGACCCTTAAGCCCTCGGAACCACCAGGACGAAACAATTTCAAGGCTCGGTCGAGCCGCTTCATTCCCCACTCAAACTCGCCTTTGGGGTCTTCTTGCACCACGGTCGATGCCGGGGCCTCATCACCCGAGCCACCACAGCCGAGCAAGAGGGAAACACCAAGCAGTGAACCAGCAAGCATTGAACTTATGCCGGCGAATCTGAGAAGGCCAACAACCGGCGATTTCTGGCGCTGACTAGTAAATCGGCGTGGTAATAAGGGAGCGTACAACATGATTAAGGCGCGTTCCATTTGCGATCAGCGAGAGACCAGGCAGGCGACGCCTCGCCGCGAAACCTTTCTCGGCCAATCATCCAGGGCTAATTCCTAAGCAGCAAATTACAGGCCATGCCGGTCGCCGAAGCGATGCAGAACTAAAACGGATCGAAGGGGTCCTCTTCTTCGGAGGTTTCCTCGCCGGTGGAACCACCTTCGGATTCACTCTCGGTGGACCCCTCTTCCGACGCGCTATCTTCGGCGGCATCTCCCGAAGAGGCACTCTCCTCTTCCATAGGTTCATCAAAGGGACTGGATTCTTCAGCCGAGGTGTCAGCAGAGTCTTCTGATTCGGTAGCACCGTCCGAGTCGGCTGCCTCCTGCTCAGTTGCTTCTGTGGAGGAATCAGCCTCCGACGAGTCTCCAAAGGGATCCGCAAAGGGATCAGATTCCTCGGCCGACTCCGCGGGGGGGTCGGCGGGCGCTTCTGTGACAGGCTCAGCACCGAACAAGTCTTCACCAGCTGCCTCAGGTGCAGGTTCTGTCGCTGGCGGAGTGGATTCCGAAGCTCCGCCGAAGGGATCGTCCGCGGAAGCGGCTCCCGCTGTTGGATCGGCAGGTGCGGGCGTTGGCGCGGTTCCGCTGCCAAGGGGATCACCCGCTGGGGTCACGGGTGCCGGGGATCCGAAAAGATCCGTCGTACCACTGCCTGAGTCGGCCGGGGTTGGCAGAGGCTGAGCCATTTCACCCGGCTGAGGGGTGTTGACCGCTGGTGGCGGACTTGGCGACCCCGAAATTTCCGCAGGCCTCGAACCTGAGCCCAGCGCAGGACCCGGGTTGGAATAATTGAGCGGCGGCTGCACAGGCTGACCCAATGGGACGGGAGCCTCGCGGCGAAGCACACTGGGGCCGCGCTGATTCAGTTGTTCATACCGCTGTTCAGACCGCTGTTGGTTCTCCTGCACACGGTTGAGCCTTGCTTCACGTCGGAATTTTTCCAAGGTGCGTCGACCTTGTCCCTGTACACGTTGGAGTGATCTGCCTATCGAGTACTGATTGCCAGGGTTACGAGCCTCAAAAGTTGCCCCGATACGCATGTCATTTTCCGCCTCAAACTGCCGACCCGACTTCAGGTAGACCATCGCGCGGAAATAGTACGGCCGAGGATCCGTGGAGCCCGAGTTGATGACTTGCGTGAAATGCTGTTCGGCGGAAGAGCTGTTCCCGGCAAAGTAGGCGTGCACACCGCGCCCATAAACGGCCGAAAGTGCCGATGATTGCTGTGCAATTGCTGGGGTGACGAGTGAACCTAAACTGCCAACCGCAGTGGCCAGCATCCAGACCGCGGCTACGCAGCGATTGGTTTTGCGAATTGTCTTGACCGCCGTGTCATGATTCTTGAGGTGAAGGAAATTCATAGCACGGGAACTCCAATAAAATGAACTGGCAACATTTGACTTTTTTAGGGGACGAATTGTCGCAGGAAGAAACCACCATGGTACCCAAGTCGCCGCGTGGCAACAAGAAACACACTTCTGCGGGATTATGCAGATTTAGAGCTTCGCGTTCTGAGTTTGAAAGCTTTCGATTTTTTGCACAATTTGCTCAAAAGTGGCTCTTTCCAAAGCGGGTAGAGCATTTCTCTCAAAGCCCAGCGATTGCGCCTTCTCCCAAGCCTTCATGGCCGCGGCTCCATCACCCGCCAGAATGTAGGCCTTGGCGAGGTGGTAATGTTTGATAGGGTCGCGACTCACGGAGAGTGCCAATTCCATATCCTCAATCGCCAAGTCGTATTTTTCCTGGGCGATGTGCACAATCGCCCGGGTATCGAGCATATCTTCCACTGGGCCAAACGTTTCCATCGCTTCGTTGATCAGCCGCTCCGCGTCGTCCACCCTCTGTTCCAACAGCGCCAATAAAAAACCAAGATTGTTCTTGGCCGCAGCACGTAGCCTGGTGGGGAGATCGTCTCGCTGAAGCAGCCGTTCGTACTCCTCGATACTACGCTTGTAGTCCTCTTGCGTTTCGTAAGCCTCGGCTCGGGCGAGCCGGCGCGTGACAGAATCGGGGTCGTCTCGTAGTCCTTCATCAAGGAAGCGGTTCACTGCGTCGTCGTACTTGTCGCCGACTTCGTCCCGTCGGACCTTGATCATCCGGTTCGCGAGTTGGATCACGTTGTCAGGATTGTCTGGGTAGAGCCGCTTCATGAGCTCCAGCCCTTGTTCGGGGTCGCCGTGATAGGCATGAAACCGTGCTAGCTCGAATGCTCCTTCGGGTACTTTGGAAACGTACGCAGTGTAGAGCTTTCCAGCAATTTCATATTCGCCGTATCGAGTTGCGAGTTGAGCCACGCTGAGCAGTGTCTTGAGTTTACCTTCCTCTAGTTTGCCTCCAAACTTAGGCACCAACGACGCCAAGAGATTCTTCAAAGCCGCTTTGTCCCCGCGTTCGTAAGCCAGACGAGCGCTCAGCTGGACCAACGACGGATTCTTGGCATCGATCTCCTGCAGCCGCTTGAGTCCGCGTTCCGCGTCATCGTATTCGCCCTGGTCGATGAGCATCTCGATGTGCGTGACGCGAACCAGTGGATCCCTCAGATTCTTGGAAATAAGTTCCAGCATCAGTGCCTTAGACTCTTGCCATTGATTGGTTTGGCTGAGGATGCGAGCGAGCTTCAATCCGTTGAGCTTTGTCAGTCGATCCTTTCTCTTGAGTTCGGTTAACAACTGCTTGGCTTGTAACAACGACTGCGGATCGTTTCGAGAAATGAGAATATCAACCAACAAGTTAGATTCCGCTGGGGTCATCGTATCATTGAGTGCGCTCTGACGGAGCAAGCGTTCGGCACGCAGAGAATCCTGGTAATCTTCTCTAGCGTAAAGAAGCCGCGCCGCAGTTTGCCTAGCCCAGACAACATGAGGATTGTTGGGCTTTGCGTCACCGTCGTTCGCGGATTTGAGAATACGGTTGAGATAGATCGCGGCCTTCTTCAGATTGGCTTCGTCTTTCTTCGCCCAAAGCAGATAGAACTCTGCCATCCGGCGTGCGACAACTAGGCGTTCGAATTGCCCCTCGTACGAGGCAAGGTAAATGCGCTCCGCGTCTTGCCATCGTGACATCAGCTCGAAGGACTTGGCAGTGAGCAGCGGCAAGAATTCCGCGTCGCTGGAGAGTTGCGACTCGCGGATGACACCGACGACCTCGTCGAATCGCTTCTGCTCAGCGTAGAGCCCAATCAAACGGAGCCAGTTGTCTGGATCAGAAGAGTCTTGCTTCAAGGCAGCCCGCAACGTCGTCGCGGCTAGCTTGAGTTTGCCCATGTCTTGAGCGATCTTAGAAAACCAAATCTGCGTTTTGGGGTCGTTCGGCAAAGCCTTGGCAATCTTCTCGGCTGCCAGGAAACCTTCCTCGGGGTCCCCTGTCTTGATCAATATTTCAGGTTCCAATTTGCCCAGGACTCTCGGGCGGACGTCTTTCTTCAATCTCTCCATTCGCTCGCGGGCTTCTGCGAACAGCCCACGGTCATAGAGCACCTTGACTTGGATGCTGACCGCATTGGTCTTTGCTGGGCCATACTCCAAAGCCTTGTCAAAATTTTCGAGTGCCAGGTCCAAGTCCTCGTTCAACAGCAGCAATAACTGCCCATAGACAATGTACAACTCGTGCCAGGTTTCGCGTTGGCGGAGTGCTCTGTCCAACAAAGGGCGCGCTTTCGCCAGTTCCTCACGAGTCAATTCGCCACGGCTGAAAGCCAACATTTGGCGTTTCACTTCAGTCAATATGTAGTTCGAGTCGTTCTTACTTCCTACAAATTCGAGTACTTCTGCTTGAGCCGCACGCATCGCAGCATCGTCGCCTTGCTTGACGGCAAGCTCGAACATGTGCATGCGAATGGGCAAATTGTTGGGCTCCAAGGCCATCGACTTTTCGTAGAACTCTTGCGCTTCGTCGTACCTGCTCAATTGCTCGAATTTCAGTCCAACCACTTTGTAGAGCTTAAGTTTTTCGCCCTCCGTGAGACCATCCTTCTCGGAGATGAGCGATCGCAACTCTACGGAAACATCTTCCGAATTGATACGCGCCATCAAGTCGGCGCGTTGGACGAGCGAGCGCAAGGAGCGACCCCATTTCTTCTCCAACCGATCGAGCAAACTCATCGCCTCGACGGCGCCCTGTCCTGGATCGGAAAGGACTAACAGTATCGCCGCGAAGTGAACATTGATGTCATCGGGCGCATCCTGCGCTGCTTCACGAATCAGGGCTTTCGCTTCCTCGTATTTGGCTCGTTTGATGAAGACTTTTGCCCGAAGCAGTTTGGCTTGCGCGATCGTCAAACCGTTCTCTTCGATGGTTTCGTCGACGAGTTCACTAACCCTTGCCCAATCTTGTTCGGCTTCCGGAAGCCGAAGCGTATTGTCCACAATCATGTCGAGATCCACGGTGTCGGGATCCGGATTGAATTGATCAATCTTCTTGAGAACTCTTGATTTACCCTCCCTAGCGGGGCCGTGGCTCGGGAAATCATTCAGCACCGAATCGTACGCTTGCAATGCGAGGTCGTTGATTCCTTGGCTCTCGTAGCTGATGCCCAGCATGGTCCCGGCCAGGGCTTGGAAATTAGCACGCTCAAACAGGAGCGGACGAACTCGCTTCAGCTCGCGCGCGGCCTCGGCCCACTGCTGTTTGCGGAATTTGATGCGTGCGCGTTGGAAGTCAATGACGGGCGCGATGTCGGGGCGGTTCAACGACACTAGCCTCTTGATCTCACGCTCCATGCCCGAAAAATCCTCGTCCGAATAGAGCAGGTCGAGCTTGTAAATGACCAAGTCGGCAGAGCGAAACTTGTCGAAATTGGCGATCCCCTTGTCCAAAATCGCCATGGCCTTTTCGCGCTCGTCCAATCGCATCTCGGTTTCTGCCATCAGCCGATAAAACAAGACATTGTCGGGATGCTTCTCCAGCCCCGTGGCGAAGTAGCTCTTGGCCTCTTCGAGTTTCGCTTGCTTGATTTTCTCGGCTTCCGCGAGTTCCTCTTCGGAGGGTTCCTCGGCATCCTCTTCTTTGAGCGCATCCAGGGCATCGTTGGATGCTCCCAGTGCCACCATCCCCTTGCGCGAAAGAATCGCTGCGTCGGTGGGATCTAATTCGTAAGCCTTGTCGAGAAACTTGACGGCTTCCTCTTCTTCTTTCATAGAACTGAGAAAGATCGACTTGCGAAGGTGTGATTGAGGCGACTCGGGATTCATGGCGACCATTTCATCGATCACCCGCCGGGCGAGTTCCTTATCCTGATCCTTTTGAGCAAGCACGTCCGACAACAGGGCGTAGGCGTCGGATTCACCTTTCAATTGCGCTTTCTCGGGGGCAAACTTGTCTTCCTTCTTGTCGTATCCGACTTTGGTTAGTCCAAACTCCCTGACTCGAGAGTAGTCTTTGGCTTGAAACAGGGCGCGAATGAGTAGCGCGTTCAATTCAGGATTGCCCTCGTCGTCAGCTAATAGGTCCTCGATGTGAGTAATGGCATCGTGAGGACGAAAATTGATCACGATCTCCGCCAGCTTCCGGCGGAGCGACGGGTCGTCGGTCACGCGGACCGTTCGATCAAGCAATCCGAAGGCATAGCCCCGCTGTTCAAAGCTCGACTCTTCGCTCTCCAGCACCTTGATTGCGGCCTCGGCCAACTGGATGCGCGCTGGTTCGTCGTCTTTTCGGAGCCGGACATAGCTTTGCAGCGCTTGGTATTCCTCTACGAGGTTGCCCTCAGCACGAGCCTGATTGGCCCGCTCGAGCGAGCGACCTGCATTGCGATCCACCTGCCAGGACCAAACGAAGAACGCTGTCACAGCCAACACCAGGCTGGTGACAAAGACTCCGATCAGCCACCCGTAGTTAACACGATACCTTTGCATATCCGACATCCAATTATGTGAGTTTTGAGCCTCGCGTAGTCAGCCGAGGCACTTGCTAAGCGGGAAGGTTGGGGAGACCAGGTTTAGCGGACGCCACCGAATCGCCGGTTCCGCCAGATTGTCAGCCTCTCGCTACTTTCTCTGCGCACGGCCACTACGCATCAGGCCGATCTTTTCCGCGGGGCGCGCTGCATTCGCCAACGGCATGGTGGCTGGCAGTCTTTGCCTATTTTTCGACCACTATCCAGCATTCATCCTATCCCGCTCTGCCAGGGTGTCAACGATCCTCCCGAGGTGTCGCCCTCCCAATCGCTACAGGCAGAACGTTCTGGACAGCTGCAGCGATTTGGGGTGAAAAAACCCGCGAAATATCGCTCTTTAGCAAGGTGCCAGCAATTGGCAAGTCGCCCAGTCTGAGGCAGTTCGCTACCATGTGAAACAGGTCGATAGCATGACTGCGCAGCATGAGGTCTAACCAGATAATGAACACCGAAATTGTTACAGCACGAGAGTCAGTGTTCGCCGCGCAGGGAATCACCAAGGTCTACCACATGGGAGAGATCGAAGTCCATGCGTTGCGGGGCGTGGACCTCGAGTTGTTTCGCGGCGAATTCGTCGTCTTGCTTGGGCCGTCGGGCAGTGGTAAGAGTACGCTACTGAACATCTTGGGAGGGCTCGATTCGCCCAGCTCGGGAACCGTGCATTACCGCGATCGGCAATTGACCGAGTTCGACGATGCCGGGTTGACTCGCTACCGGCGCGACCACGTAGGGTTCGTGTTTCAATTTTACAATCTCATACCGAGTCTTACCGCACGCGAAAACGTGGGACTAATCACCGAAATCGCGAGCAACCCGATGAAACCCACCGAAGCGCTCGCGCTGGTGGGCCTCGCGGACCGGGTGGATCACTTCCCCGCACAGATGTCCGGCGGCGAGCAGCAGCGTGTCGCCATTGCGCGTGCCGTGGCGAAACGTCCCGATGTGCTGCTGTGTGACGAGCCGACCGGAGCGCTCGACGTAAACACCGGCGTGCTAGTCTTAGAAGTGATCCAAAAAATCAACCGCGAGCTGGGCACTACAACAGCCGTAATCACCCACAACGCCGTGATTGCCGAAATGGCCGACCGCGTCGTGCACCTCTCCGGCGGTAAGATCACCGGCGTGGAAACCAATGCGACTAAACGCGAAGCGGCCGAGTTGAAATGGTGATTTACGGAAAATGGTTGCTTTAAATTCTCGCGTTCTGCTAGACTGCGGGCGTGGGGGGCTTGGCCTCAAAGTGCGGAGCCCCAGGATGAGTGGTGCTTATCGATATGTCGTCTTCGCGGCGGGCAAGCAACCGACGATCGAAGAGGTAGCCCAACTACGAAATTGGGCGGCGACGACCCAGCAGCGCTATGCCGTCGGCATCAGCGGCGACGACGCCCGACTCGCACTGGGGTTTGAAGCGGCCGGCTTCGACATGGCATGTTCCTCTGACGGACCGTTTGCGACTTTGCTTAGCCGCTGGAAAGTGCGCGGTTGCGAGGTGCGCGAGAAACTGCCGTTCATCAAAAAACCGACCGCGCTGCAGCCGATACCCGGCGGATTGCTGCACGAGCTCGTCGAGCGCCGCAGCGAACCCGCGCTGAAAAGCAAGCAGTTAGCAGCCCAAGAAGCATTGGGCCGCGCGGGCTTGCGATTCCAACAAACGTTGCAGCAGCACGAGTGGTTGGCGCGTATAGCAAAAGGAGTGCCGTACGCATTGATGGCGTTAGGCGCAGTGCTGACAATTGCCGCCGGGACCTACTTTGCCAACCGGCTGCTGGATTCCCCCACCGAGCGCCGCAAAGAAACCATCCACCGCGTGGCAAGCGACGCGATGCAAGAATCGCTGCAGCGGAAGTCGCTGGAAGCGGAGCCACAAGGATCGCCGCAGACACGAGAGCCGCAGCCAGAGGGAATGGATTAACACCCATTGGATAATCAAGGCAGCTTCTGAATTCAGTTTCGCAAACGCGGCAAAAACCAAGCCCTGCGTGGAAAGAAGAGCGCAAGCACAAATTTTCTAGCCGGGACTTGAAATCCCCGTGATAGTCACTTGTGCAGCTAACCCGAATCCGCAAAGTGCGGCTGGCATACACGTCGACGCTGGACTCAAGAAGCCAAAGTCCATAGATGCGTCGGCTCGATTGCCGATGCAGGTTTGGGAGCTTACACATTGAGCCAAAATGAAGTGACTGCCTGGAGTTACACACAACCCTCGGAGTGGCCAACAATGACTACCCGTTGCGTGGTAATGCGAGAAGTTCGGCTGCATCCATGTCTGGACGTTCAATCGCATAATCGTAGGCGGTTTTTCCGATATTGTCAGTAATTGAGACATCCGCCCCGTAGTTTAACAACAGCTTTATCCTTGCGATGTATTCTTGCTTACGAAAATTCTGGATTAAGACCAACATTAATGCGGTGTGGCCATGAGCGTTGGACGCATTTACATCAGCACCGAGTTCCAAGAGCTTCTTAGCAGCTGGTTTTGTGCCAGCCATCAATAGAGGCGTCCATTTATGCTCGCCGGTCCGACAATTTACATTTACGCCCTGCTGAACCAATCGGTCAATATGAGCAAGTTGAGACCAACGAGAAGCTTCACCCAATGCAACCTCGGCACCGTGCTTGGCCTCAAGCAAAGGGATTAGTTCGTCTAATGCCCGTTTGTTGTGCTCGCGCCTCCAGTCCATAGTTTGAGATAGGCCTTATCGGAAAGTTTGTCCTGCTATTTCTACAATCCCATAATGACGAAAGCTCTTGCGGGCGTTTTTGAAATATCTGCTAGAGCTGAATTGTAGCAAAGTCGAACGCACGCCTGTAGCTGCATCGGCCAAGTAAGACGGAGCAGATTCGGCACATCGCTAGCTGTGTTCGTCTTCATCGTCCTGGGCGGTTTATCAGATGTCCTTAAAACGGCGCCGGTGTGAATGTCCGGCGCAAGCTCGGCAAGGTTCTGGCGGTTTGATGACCACTTCCTCGAGGTAGGACGGTCCCCCGGGCCGTTCGTGCGATCGTGCACGGTGGATTCGTACGGCCCGGGGGACCGTTCTACGTTGTGAGTTGGCTTCCGAAATTGGCCCAAAAAATAGTCCCTGCAATTGGCCGCTTGATCGGATAGAAAAGAGAGCGTGTGTGGCAGGGGTTCCAACTCAATGCGATGCAGTAGCTCGTAATTGTCAAAACTATGCGGGAAACACTAGCCGGCTAGGAGATGCTGGGAGTTTTGCAATAAAAAACACGGTTTGCGCTGCAGTCGCAAAATTGGTCCTGCCATCTTTCAAATTGAATAAAACGCAGGTTTTCGCAGCGGCGACCGATTAGAGCCGATCAGACATATCAGCAGCGCCATCTCTTGATCCGTGCAATCAGTGCCATCCGTGGCTAACTCAAGCAGCTTTTTGAACATGTCCGCACTCAACCGCAAATTACTCCGCGATCTCTGGCAGATGAGGGGCCAGGCGCTGGCGATTGCGCTGGTGATGGCCTGTGGGATTGCGACGTTCGTGTTGTCTAGGAGCATGTTGCATTCACTCGAACTCACGCAAAGCACCTACTACCAGCGTTACAACTTCGCCGACGTGTTCGCCTCGCTCAAACGGGCACCGGACTCCTTGACAGAAAGATTTCAAGAGATTCCCGGCGTGGGGCAGGTGCAGACCCGCATTGTGGTGAACGTAAACCTGTCAGTGCCCGGCTTAGATGAACCCGCGTCGGGCAAGCTGATTTCGCTACCCGAAACGCACCGTCCCCGTCTCAACCAGCTCTACTTTCGCACAGGCCGCTGGCTTACGCCGGGGCGGGACGACGAAGTGCTCGCTAGCGAGGCATTCACGCTGGCTAACGATTTGCACGTCGGCGACACGATCTCGGCGGTGATCAACGGCAGGCAAAAGAAACTGCGGATCGTCGGCATCGCTCTCTCGCCGGAGTATATCTACGAGATCAAGCCAGGCGACCTGCTGCCAGACAATCGGCATTTCGGCGTTTTTTGGATGAACCACGAAGCGTTGTCGATGGCTTACGACCTGGATGGCGCGTTCAACGACCTGGCGGTATCGCTGCTACGTGGAGCGTCTGTGGACGAAGTGATCCAGCGAGTCGATGACTTGATCGAACCCTACGGGGGACTGGGTGCTTACGATCGCGACGATCAACTCTCGCATCAGTTTCTCGACAACGAAATCGAATCGAACCGAACTATGGGCATGTTTGCGCCGACGTTGTTCTTGGCGGTCTCGGCATTCCTGCTGAACGTGGTGATGACCCGCACCATCAACACGCAACGCGAGCAAATCGCGGCATTGAAAGCATTCGGATACTCGAACCTCGAAGTCGGCGTCCACTATCTCAAAAGCGTGCTGCTGATTGTCGCGGGGGCGTTGGTGGTCGGCGTGCCGCTGGGCATTTGGTTCGGCAGCGTCGTGACCGCAATGTATGCCGAGATGTTTCATTTCCCCGAGTTCACTTTTCGCATCTATCCATCGGTGCTGCTTTGGGCAGCGGGAGTGGCGGTTGCGGCAGCCGTATTGGGGACGATGGGATCCGTGCTACGAGCCGTAAGCCTACCACCCGCCGAGGCGATGCGCCCCGAACCCCCCACCGGTTATGGCCCGACGCTGCTGGAGCGATTGGGCCTGGGACGGCTCGTGCCGCCGGTGGCGCTGATGGTGCTGCGTCAGCTCGAACGCCACCCGATGAAGACCACGCTCTCGACAATCGCGATTGCCTTAGCCGTCTCGGTGTTGGTGCTGGGCAATTACATGCAAGACTCGGTGAACTACATGATGGAAGCGCAATTCCACTGGGTGCAGCGCTACGACATGTCGGTCGCGACTACTGACACCGTCGCTGATCGAGCCATCTACGAACTCGGCAGCCTGCCGGGGGTACTCAAGGCAGAACCCAACCGCAGCGTCGCCGTGCGGATGCGTGCGGGGCCCCGGCATCGTCGCGTGGGCATCATGGGCATCCGCAGCGACGCGGATCTCTTCGGTCTGGTGAACATGGACGGCGTCCAAGTGACGCTCCCACCAGGGGGATTGCTGGTGTCGCAAACCCTGGCCGAAATTCTCGGCGTTGGTGTCGGCGATCAGGTCGAACTGGAAGTACTGGAGGGGAAAAAACCGGTGCGAAGCGCGATGATCGCCGGTACGCTGCAAGACTTCGCGGGGCTCTCCGTTTACATGAACCTCGACGCCCTGCGGCAACTCATGCGCGAGGGGCCCGTCGTCACGGGTGCTCACTTGCTGGTAGATTCGCAACACCAAGACGCCTTGTACCGCGAGTTGAAAGAGACCCCGCAGATCGCATCAGTGACGGTCAAACAACACGCGATCGATAGTTTCAACAAGACTGTAGCGGAAAACCTACGAGTCATGAAAACGATCAACCTGCTGTTCGCCTGCGTGATTGCGGTTGGGGTAGTGTACAACAGCGCCCGAATTTCGCTGGCCGAACGGAGTCGCGAGCTAGCGACGCTGCGCGTGGTGGGATTTACGCGCGGCGAAATCTCGGCCATCCTGTTGGGAGAACTTGCGGTGATCACCCTCGCAGCAATCCCCGTAGGGCTCGTATGCGGCCGTTTTTTCGCTTGGGCAATGACGAATGCCTTCGACCAGGAATTGTTTCGCTTCCCGACGGTGATCAGCCAACGCACCTATGCATTTTCCGCGGCAGTGGTACTGGTCGCCTCGACGGTTTCCGGACTGTTGGTCCGCCGACGGCTGGACGAACTGGATTTGGTCGCGGTGCTGAAGTCCAGAGAATAGCGAATCGAACTCGGTAATCGAAACATGAAATCCCTTCTCCGTCGACTAACCACTGTCCTATTCGTTGCCGGAGTGATTGGTGCGATTGTGTTGGGGCTCATGCCGGCGCCGGTTGAAGTCGACTTGGCGACGGTCCAGCGCGGCGCGATCCGGGTTACGGTTGACCAAGATGGCAAAACGCGGATTCGTGAGAAGTACGTCGTTTCCGCGCCACTCGCCGGTCGGCTACTACGCATCGAGTTGGAGCCGGGCGATCAGGTCGTGGCAGGCAGCACCCTGCTTGCCACCATCGAACCGCGCGACCCCGAGCTGCTCGACAAGCGTTCGATTGCCCAGTCCGAGGCCCGCGTGAATGCGGCGGAAGCGGCCCTGAATCGGATGGAACCGACGCTGGAAGAAATCGTCGCCTCGCAGGAGTTTGCCGAGTCCGAACTGGCTCGGATTCGCGCCGCGCATCAGCAACATCCCAAGTCGGTTTCCAAGAGCGAAGTCGAGGGCAAGCTGCTGGCCTACCGCACCAGCACCGCGCAGCTGCGCACCGCGCGCTACAATCAAGAAATCGCCAAGTTTGAACTCGACCAGGCGCGGACCGCGCTGATGCGTTCGCGTCCGGCGGACGAAGCAGCTTCCGACGAAAATTGGAATTTTACGATTCGCTCGCCCATTGATGGACGCATTCTGCGCGTCTTTCAAGAGAGTACCGCCGTCATCAACAGCGGAACTTCGCTGTTGGAGCTTGGGGACCCGACGGACTTGGAAGTTGAAATAGACGTTCTCTCGCGTGACGCGGTAAAAATTCAGCCGGGAGCTTCCGTGCTGTTGGAGCATTGGGGGGGCGAAAAAACACTCAACGGCCGCGTACGGCTGGTCGAACCCTCGGCGTTTACCAAAGTTTCGACGCTGGGCGTGGAAGAACAGCGGGTCAACGCGATCGTCGATCTGGTCGATCCGCCTGAGGACCGCACTGCTTTGGGCGATGGCTTTCGGGTTGAAGCCCGGATCATCGTGAGCGAAGCAACCGAAGTGCTGAAAACGCCCACGAGCGCGCTATTTCGCGTCGGCGACCAGTGGGCCGTGTTTCGTGTCGTGGATGGCACGGCGCGGCTAACGCACGTTCAACTAGGCATGCAAAACGGCCTGGAGGCGGAAGTGGTGGAAGGCCTCAGCGCCGGCGACCACGTCGTGGTCCACCCGGGCGACGACGTAGCCGATGGCCGCTCGGTGCGCGAACGTTGACAATTGCCGCTGTCACGCCGAAGATACGAGCTTCGTAGCTCGCCGCCTCCGATGAACCCCGATTGGCCTATGTCCCAAAATTCCACTGCACCACTGGTAGGCGTGATTATGGGTAGCAGCAGCGACTGGGACACCATGCAAGGCGCCGCTCAGCTACTCGACGAATTTGGCGTACCGCATGAGTGCGAAATCGTCTCCGCCCATCGCACACCGCAGTGGATGGTCGAATATGCCGAGTCGGCCGAGACCCGCGGCTTGCAGGTCCTCATCGCCGGTGCGGGTGGCGCCGCCCACCTGCCGGGAATGGTCGCGTCGATGACGGTACTCCCCGTGTTGGGCGTGCCGGTCAAGAGCCGGGCGCTGAAGGGCTTGGATTCGCTGCTGTCGATTGTCCAAATGCCCGGGGGTGTGCCGGTGGGCACGCTCGCCATCGGCAGCGCCGGAGCGAAAAACGCGGCTCTGCTTGCCCTGCGGATCTTGGCCAATCAGCAACCAGAGCTACGCGAAAAGCTCCACGCCTTCCACAAGCAACAGTCCGAAGACGTTCGCAGCACGAAGCTGCCACCCTATGCCAAACCCATCTGAACCCATTCTTCCCGGCCGAACGCTCGGCATTTTGGGCAGTGGCCAACTGGGCCGCATGTTCGCTCAGGCGGCTGCTCGGTCGGGATATCGCGTACACGTTTATTCGCCCCAGGCGGATAGTCCGGCAGGGCAGGTGGCGGATCGACAAACGGTGGCCGATTACGACGATACTGCGGCACTCACGGAATTCGCCCAATCGGTGGCAGTCGTCACCCTCGAATTCGAGAATGTCCCCGCCATCGCCGCAGAAACAATCGCCCAACATGTGCCCGTGCGCCCCTCGGGGCAAGTGCTGCACATCACGCAAAATCGCCTACGAGAAAAACGCTTTTTAGAAGCCAGTGGCGTTGCCTGTGCGAAGTTCGCCGAAATAAGCTCGTCAGAACAACTGGCCCAAGCCATTGAGCGAGTCGGGCTCCCCGCCGTGCTGAAGACAGCCGACTCAGGGTACGATGGGAAAGGGCAAGCGATGGTGCGCTCTGCAGCTGAAGTCACCGCAGCCTGGGAGAACAACGACAAACAGCCCGCCGTTTTAGAAGGCTTCGTCGACTTCGAGCGTGAGCTTTCGGTGATCGTCTCTCGTTCCTCGAAGGGCGAAATGGCCATCCAGGGGCCAATCGCGAATGACCATGTCAATCACATTCTCGACGTCTCGATGTTTCCGCTGAATGAGTTGGAGCCGCATGCTGCTGCCGCACAAGAGATCGCCCGGCAAGTTGCGGTCGCGCTCGATCTGGTCGGCATCGCCTGCGTTGAGTTCTTTCTCACCAGAAGTGGCCAGCTGCTGGTCAACGAAATTGCACCGCGCCCGCACAACTCCGGCCATCTGACCATCGAGGCATCAGTCACTTCGCAATTCGAGCGCCAAGTACGCGCGATCTGCGGCCTGCCACTGGGTTCGACCGAACCCGTCTCCCCCGCTGCGATGGTGAATCTGCTCGGCGATCTGTGGGGAAACGGCGAACCCGATTGGCAGGCAGCGCTTGCCGATCCGCAGGTTCGGCTACACTTGTACGGCAAAACCGAACCGCGCCCAGGCCGCAAAATGGGGCATCTCACCGTGCTCGCTGAGACCGCGGAGGTAGCCGCGGAGCGCGCCAAGAAAGCGAGAGCAAGGATGAAGGCGGAAGGGTAGAGGCAGAGGTTTCTCCACCATGCTTCCTCCTTTCGCCTTTATCCCTTCAAATTCACCACTGCCCAGCAGCTGGGGTCTTCTTCGTACGGAAAACCTGTGCCTGCGGAGAAAGTTTGCAGGCCGCGCTCGCGGTCGAGCACCTGGTAAGTAAATCCCAGGCGAGGTTGCCCCTCGGGATCGAACCCACCCAGCGTCTCGGCAGGGGCGAAAGCCGAGAGTTCGTACCACGACTCGTTCGTCTGGCTGTGCACCTGCAACTCGCGCACCCGCGCAGGACGAGCATTTTCGCGTGCACGATTGATCAAAAGCTGCTCGGCCACTGGCTCTTCTGCCGACCGCCCTCCGCCGCGCGGTAAGAACACGAAGCGATGACAGAAACGGCTCGCGCGGTGAATGTTGGTGGTCGCCCGAGTGTCGACCCACACTTGCAAGCCATCGCTCTCATCGAGCCGCGACTCTCGGCACCAGGGCAACTGATGCTTCCCCTCGACCCGCACCCACCAGGCCAACCCCGCCGGGCTCCACGCCATTCGCACATCGGCCAGCGGGCGCTCGCCATCCAGCTCCGCCAGCGCTGGCAGTCGATAGGTTTCGTCCAGCACCGCGCCGTTCTTCGCCGACCACAGCGTGTCGCACCGCCGTATATCGACCGCAAAGCGGAACATGAAGCGGGGGGGGATGAGCGAAGATTCCGCCTTAGAAGCAGCCATGGCATTTCATCGCGCTGGCGATGTAGTTTCCTCTCCGATGATGGGGAGAGGTTGTGAGGTGGGGTGATTTTCGTAACGAAAGCACCAACCTAACACAAAACGACATATCCCCGCGAGTGGCCAATCTGCCTTCCGCGTTGTACCATCCACGCATGCGCCGCCTCACTCTCTGCCTGATAGCAACTCTCAGCCTGGCGACCCCGCTCGCCGCTAGCGACGATACCTCTCCCTCCGATCTTGGCTCGCGAAACGCCGGCATCGACTGGCCCGACTTCCTTGGCCCCAACCGGGATAGCAAATCGCCCGAGACGGGCCTGCTCACCGACTGGTCTACCCCGCCGCCGATTGTCTGGCAGTGCGAGCTTGGCAGTGGCTACGCCTCGCCCGCGATCAGCCGGGGGAGGCTCCTGCACTACGATCGTCACGGCGACCGCGCCAGACTTACCTGCCGCGAGAGCGAAACGGGCCGCGAGCTATGGCGATACGAACACGCCACCAACTACGACGATCTGCTCGGCTACAACAATGGACCGCGTTGCGCGCCGGTGGTCGAGGGCAATCGTGTCTATGTGTTCAGCGCCGAGGGACAGCTGCACTGCGTGCGACTCGCCGACGGCGAACGACTTTGGCAGCGTGACACTAGTGAAGACTTCGGCGTAGTGAAAAATTTCTTTGGCGTGGGTAGCACGCCGATCGTGTTCGAGGACTTGCTGATCGCGAACATCGGTGGCAGCCCGAAGAACTCCCCCGCGGATATTTACTCCGCAGGGGGCCAAGTCGAGGGAAACGGCTCGGGCCTCGTTGCCTTCGACAAGCGCACGGGCGAAGTCCGCTGGAAAGCTACCGACGAGCTGGCCAGCTACAGTAGCCCCGTCACCACCATGTTTGCCGGTCGTCCCTGGGGGTTTGCGTTGGCCCGCGGTGGACTGGTGGGTTTCGATCCGCGCGACGGCAAAGTCGATTTTCACTTCCCCTGGCGGGCCAAACTCTTGGAGAGCGTCAACGCCAGCGGACCCGTTTTGATGGGTGACCGGGTATTCATTTCCGAAGCGTACGCAATTGGCAGCGCACTATTGCGAGTCAAGCCAGGTGGCTACGACATCGTTTGGCAAGACGAGCGCCGCAGCCGGCAGCAGGCAATGGCGCTGCATTGGAATACCGCAGTTCACCACGAGGATTTTCTTTACGGCAGCAGCGGTCGGCACACGGGCGAGGCTGAACTTCGCTGTATCGCCGCAGACACAGGCGAGGTGCAGTGGAGCGAGCCGGGGTGGGGGCGCGCATCGCTGCTTTACGTTGACGGGCACTTCATCTGCCTGAGTGAAGACGGCACGCTGCGGCTGTTGCGAACTACGCCCGCTCGCTGCGACGTGGCCGGAGAGCTAACGCTCCGCGACGACGATGGGCGCGAACTGCTCAACTACCCCGCCTGGGCAGCACCCGTGCTGAGCCACGGTCTGCTCTACGTCCGCGGCAAGGGCCGATTGGTCTGTTTGGAGGTGATTACGAACTGAAGGGTTAGTAATCGCTATCCGAGAGTGTCTTACTCGTGAATCGCATACCCTGGCTAACATTGCCTTTAACAATCTCAGGCGTAGCTGTCGCAGGATCAACGGCCTTAGTTCCATTAGGCGTCATGAGGTTCTGATAAACGCGATAATCGATATTCTCTCTGATTGATCGAGTATTACCACCAACAAAGACTGCCAAGAACAACTCAGGATGGGTACTGGCGGGCCGTCGAAACGCGACTCCAGCTGTTGAGTTGTACGGCAAAGCGGTCATGAAGGGATCACTTGTGTCGTCCCTCACGTCTTTGTTAAAGGGCTGGAATGCGCCCGTATCGGGTAGCTTTGAGGTGTCAGGGCCTTCGTTGCCGTTAAATACCCAAACCATGCCGAAGGCTTGCTCTACCAACGCATGATCTTCAAGGTTGTCTGACCAACGGGAACTATTAATCCAGGAGTTCCCGATTCCTGTTGATTGATCATCCTTGTGAACGTTCTCGGAAAACATCAATGTTGAACTGGCGCCGTCCTTGACGTCAGTTCCAAATCGAACCGTCGAATTGGGTAGATCTACAAGGTTATTGAATAGCCCGTTACCGGTAGCTTCGTTGACATAGTTTGACCCATTCACGTAATCAAACGAACCTGTGTTGGCGACATACGTGAGAAAGCCACCTTCTGAACTTGGCCTCACATCGCTCGGACACTCGAACGCTTCCACCTGCGGAGGTGAATCGTAATCTTGTGCTGGTATTCCTTTTCCATCGTCAAAACCACTTCCATTGTTATTTGTGACAAGTTGGTCACTCATACCCTGAAGATCCAAATTGGGAAGAAGTTTCACGGCCCAACTAACAGGCATGTCAACTGATTGACTTGCACCCGTTCCATCATCGTAAAAGTCTGTTACAGAGGGATCCAGTTTCTGCAGTTGAACCCAACCTGGGAATGTTCCCTTAGGGTTGGTTACGTAGCTTGCCGTCGCCTTGCCAAGTTGTGCAAGGTTGTTCGAGCACTGCATCTGCCGCGCGCGTTCTCTTGCGGCGTTGACCGCCGGTAGCAGCAGCGCCATCAGCGTGCCGATGATGGCGATGACGATCAGCAGTTCTACGAGGGTAAAAGCGCGACGTGGCTTGGCTGCTTGTCGTTCGTTTGCCTGATAAGATGTACTGCGCATTGTGTGCTCTCCTCTGTTGCCCGAATGTCGGCATGCCGGGGGAGGGTGACGCGGCTCGGCGCCAGCTCTGGGCGGTACCAGTTTTCAAGACGAGATTTTCTGCGGGTGTTCCGTTGCCGCGCTGCATAAAATCAAAGCGGCAGCCGGGAAGAACGCCCCAAGGGACCCCTAATTTTCCAGGCACTTTATTATCGCCGAAAGCTGCGAAAAAAGCCAGACTTCGTGCCTGCTGGCCCCGGAACCCCCAAATAGAGCCCATTTAGCGGCCGCGCTTGCCCCGCAGTTTCCCCCCACAAGTGGCAGGGCGAAATTTACTGAGGTCGAGAATCAACAGGCAGCTAAACTGGAGACTGTCGGCCTGGGCTTCGGTTTCCTGGTCTACGGTGGGGGCTTTCCCCACACGCTCCCGTCGCTCCAGAGAAAATTCCAACCATGACAGATTTACCGCTACCAATCGGCCGCGTTGCGATGGTTGTTTGCTGGCTATCGTGTCTGCTGCTGCCAACTAACGGGGCGACGTGGTCGGTCGCGCCGACCAATGCGCTACCGCTGGACACTTCGGGCAGCGGCCTGACCGTGGGCGGTATGAGCGGCGTGACTTACCTCGGGCCCTCGCCGCTCGCGGGCAAACATCGATTTCTCACGGTGCAAGACACGGGTGCGGGCATCCTCACTTTCGACGCAGCTTTTGACCTGAGTGGCAATGTCGTTTCGGCAGAAGCGGTCAGCAACCAACCAGTCAGCCCGGTGCTCGACTACGAAGGTATCACCCAGGTCGGCAGCTCGGTTTTTGTGAGTGACGAAAACGGTCCTGGGGTGCGCGAGTTCGATCCCGCAACGGGTGCGGAACTGCAGAACTTGGGCATCCCCACTTTGTTTACCGACCACGCGCGCGGCAACTTCGGTTTTGAATCGCTGGCGTACGATCCGGTCGGTGCCCGGCTGTGGACGGCCAACGAAGCGGCCCTGACCGTGGATGGAGGCATCGCGACTTCGACCACCAGCACCACAGTACGGCTATTGGAATTCGATCAAGCGGGGGATAGTTTTACCCCAAGCAACCAGTACGCCTACACCGTCGAGCCCATCCACGGCAACGAGAATAGCTCGACCCGCAGCGGACTCGTCGAGATAGTCTCGCTACCCGACGGCACACTGCTGACACTTGAACGTTCGCTGGCCGCGAGTTTGTCGCCCTATCGCAGCCGTGTTTACGAAGTCGATTTCGCCGGGGCGACGGACGTCAGCATGCCACCTTTCGATACCGGACTAGACGGCGAAACATTCACCCCTGTGAGTAAAGAGCTGCTCTGGCTGGGCGCAGCGGGCGGCGGTTTTGGCCAAAACCTCGAAGGGCTCACGGTCGGGCCGCGGCTGCCCAATGGAGATTGGATCTTGCTTGGCGTGGTTGACGATGGCGGCAGCGCGGATTTTCTTAGCAGCAACACCATTGTGGCATTCACCGCTGCTTCGGCGGTGGCTATTCCCTTCGGTCCCGTCACGGGCGACTTTGACCAAGATGGCGATTTGGATGGAGCGGACTTCCTCGACTGGCAACGCGGGCTGGGCGGGACGACGCTGGCGGGCATCGGTGATGGCAACCACGACGGGCAGGTGACCGCTGCGGACCTCGCGCTCTGGGAGAATCAGTTCGGAGCTGCTGCTGCCCTCGCGAAAGTTCAAGCCGTCCCGGAGCCGACGACTTTGGGCATGGGACTGATGTTCGCCATCGCAATCGCTCTGCGGCGTGTTAATGCCGGAAGTGCCGGGTCTTTGTAAAGATCATCGGTAAGCCATGCTGATTGCAGGCGGCGATGACTTCGTCGTCGCGGCGCGAGCCCCCCGGTTGGATGATTGCCTTGATCCCGGCCTCGGCAGCGGCATGAATGGAATCGTCAAACGGGAAGAAGGCGTCGGAGGCCAACACCGAGCCTGGCGCGCGATCGCCCGCCTTGCGGATGGCGATCTCGACGGCATCGACGCGGCTCATTTGCCCAGCCCCCACGCCAACCAGCAGGCCATCTTTCACCAGTACGATGGCGTTGGACTTCACATGCCGACATACCGTCCAGGCAAATGCCAAGTCGTCACGGAGAACGTCGGAAGGCTGCGACTCGGTGACCACGTTCCACTGTTTGTCGTCGTCGTCGAGGTCATCGGCCGCCTGACAGAGCATGCCGCCATCGATTTGGCGGAACTGCGGGCGAGCGCGGCCCGGTTCGATTTGGCCAACACGGAGCAACCGCACGTTGGCCTTCCACTTTGGTTTGGTGGTGAGAATCTCGAGCGCCTCGGGCGAAAAGTCGGGCGCGACAATCGCCTCGACAAACTTGCCCGGTTGTGCGAGGTACTCAGCCATCGCCGCGTCGACCGGCACGTTGACGCCGAGCACCGATCCAAAAGCGCTCACCGGGTCGCCATCCCACGCCTTGCCCATTGCATCGCCGAGTGAACCGCCGGTTGCTGCGCCGCAAGGGTTACTATGCTTCAGCACGGCGACCCCGGGCCGGGGCAGCGAACGGGCAATCGCCAACGCCGCATCTAAGTCGAGCAGATTGTTGTACGACAGCTCCTTGCCATTGAGCTGCTCGGCGTTGACCAAACTGTGCGCTCCGGCATCAGAAGTAACATAGAGTGCCGCCGTTTGATGGGGGTTCTCGCCGTAGCGTAAAGCAGCGTGGCGGGTCAGCGGCAGAAAAACTCGCTCGGGTAACTCGTCGGATTGGGTGAGGCTCGCGAAGTAGCAGGCAATCGCGGTATCGTAGGTCGCGGTACGCGCGAATGCGGCACCGGCCAATTCGCGCCGCAACTCGGGCGTCGTCTGCCCCTCGGCGGCGATTTGCTCGGCGATCAGCGGGTAGTGCGCCGGCTCGGTGGCGAGCGTCACAAACGCGTGGTTCTTCGCCGCCGAACGAACCATCGAAGGTCCGCCGATGTCGATCTGCTCAATCGCTTCCTCGACGGTCACCCCCTCGCGAGCGATCGTCTGCTCGAAGGGGTAGAGGTTCACCACCACCAAGTCGAACATTGCAATGCCATGCTCGGCGGCAGCGGTCATGTGGGCGTCGTTGTCCCGACGAGCAAGGAGCCCACCGTGGATTTTTGGATGCAGCGTTTTCACCCGACCATCCATCATCTCGGGGAATTCCGTGTAGTCAGCCACATCGCGCACAGCGATTCCGGCGTCTTCGAGATGCTTGCGGGTGCCGCCGGTGCTAAAGATTTCAACACCCGCGGCGGTCAACGATTGAGCGAACTCGGCGAGGCCCGACTTGTCGCTGACACTCACGAGGGCACGTTGGATTTTGGAGGAAGGCATGTGAAAATTGAAAATATTGGACTGTAGAAGTGAATCCGTCAGACCGTCACGATAGCACTTCGCGGAGTCGTGGGAAACGGCCGCTCAGGCCTTCCCTAGCCACAGAGCTACGCATGCCGGGCGAGGCGACGCCGGCAATCTGCAAGATCTCGGCTCGCGGGCACAAATTTGGTTGAACCTCGAAGTTCGCCGCTGCGTAGAATAGGGGCAGAGAAGAATTGTAATTTCAGCGGCCGGCCAGCACGATGGGCCGGCTTGTTTGGCAGGATGCTCATCCCCCACGCGTTGGGAACCTTTTCACTCGGACCTCGTCCAGGCATACCGCCCGTCGTGGTCGGCACAAACCGTCCCTGCGGAGTTTTCGCCAGGGCTAGTGCTTCCGCCAAAGCGGGTACGACTGGCAGCCGGTGATAATCGCCGCAAGGGCTGTGACGGTCGCACCAAGGGTGGGCCACGAAAAGCGTTTCAAACACGGCTGCGAATTTTTGACCAGCGCGAGAATGTGGCTTATATTCACTTGGGTAGCACTGTACCGCTTTGCTCCCACCGCGCACCAAGCTTGACCGGTTTTGCCGGTTAAGCGGTCCGAAACTCGCCGCTGTGCGTTGTTGCCGTAGGCAAACTTGCTCATGGCACAACACGCGACCTCCCCCCGACACGGAACGAGCATCAAATGCAGAATTGGGTCCTTGCAAACAGCGGCTATCACAGTTTTCGGCGTCTCGGAATGGCCGGAACGTTGTGCTTCCTCGTTGTCACCCTGGCGTCGATCGCTGTCGCACAACCGGCACAAGTTCACGAGCCGGTGACGATCGTTCCCGAGACGCTCCCAGCAAACGCGCTCAGCGCAGTGCTGGAAGAAGGTCGTCAGCTCGAGTCCAGCAATCGCTGGGGCGAAGCACTCAGCCACTACGAAGAAGCACTTCGCAAGCACCGCAGCAACCAAACGCTGCTCGAGCGACATGACTTTGCCAAGCTGCACTACAGTTTAGATCGTCGCTACCACGACCGCAGCTTTCGCAAGTCGATCAGCGCGCTAAGCCCCAAGCAAGCGTTGTCGCTTTACTCGGAACTGTTGAAAAAAACCAGCACCCACTACGTCCACACGCCAGCTTGGAAGAAATTGAGCCAGCGGGGCACTCGGGCCATCGACATTGCATTGGCGAACCCCGACTTTCGCAGTTTCAATAAGCTGCAAATCTCCGTGGAGCAAATGGCCCAGCTGCGTCGTGAGATGTATCAACGGCTCGGTAGCCGTAGGCTGAACAACTCTCGCGATGCCGTCACGCTGGCCAGTGAAGTAGCACGGCTCGTGGAGGCCCGCACGCGTTTACCCCAAACGGCGACTGTTTTGGAGTTTGTCTCAGCCGCCGCCAGCGGGTTGGATGACTATTCCGCTTACTTAACAGCCGATCAGTTGCGTGAGGTGTACGAGCAGATCGAAGGCAACTTCGTCGGCTTGGGCGTGGAACTCAAGGCCGAGGCAGGAGCGCTGCTGATTGTGCACGTGATCCCAGGCAGCCCAGCCCAACGCGCCGGCATCCAAGCCCAAGACCGCATCGTGGCTGTCGATGGCAAGAGTACCGCCGAACTTTCTACCGACGAAGCCGCTTCGATGCTGACCGGTGCCGAGGGGAGTTGGGTCCGTGTGACCGCTTACACACCAGGTGCCCAGCCGCGGGAATTGAACATCCGTCGCGAGCATGTCGAAGTGCCCAGTTTGGAAGAGGTGAAGATCGTCGACAAAGACTTCGGCATAGCCTACTTGCGAATCCCAACATTCCAAAAGACCACCAGCCGCGACCTGGAGTCGGCACTATGGGAACTGCATCGCCAAGGGATGCGGTCACTGATTCTCGATCTACGGGGCAACCCAGGGGGCTTGCTGACCTCGTCGGTCGAGGTGGCGGATAAGTTCCTTACCCAGGGCAACATCGTCTCGACCCGTGGACGGAGCGCCCAGGAAGATTTCAATTACCAAGCCCACTATGGTGGTACTTGGCGAGTTCCCTTAGTGGTGCTGATCGATGGCGACAGCGCCAGTGCCAGCGAGATCTTCGCAGGCGCGATCAAAGACAACAACCGCGGCACCATCATTGGCACGACGTCCTATGGCAAAGGCTCGGTGCAGGGCATTTTTCCGCTTGGTTTTGCAGGAGCGGGGATTAGGCTCACCACGGCGAAGTTTTTCTCGCCCAACGGAACGGCCATCAGCCACCACGGCGTCGAGCCTCACGACGTGATCCAACCCCACATGACTGCCAAGCCGGTCACCGAGGGGCCCGACAGGTTGGACCCCGCCGCGACCGACGCCATCCTCCAAGCCGGTATCCGCGCCGCCCGCAACCGCGTCGCGGCCCGTTGAGTGCCAGTTGGCAGCTCCCTTTAGCGACGGTTCTTGCCCCGCCGGTCCCACCTTCGCCGCAAGCGGCAAAGCATGGCATCGCCAAACATAGCGGCGGTTGACTAGCCGAAGTTCCCCGCAGATACTTGATTGCTCTGCGAACCCGTTTTGGGCCCCTTTACCTCTTGGCACTTTCTCATGGCATACGACGACGAAGACGATCTGTTTGACGAAGAGTTCGACTTCGTCGATGAAGAAGACGGCGAGGGGGACAGCGACGATACGACTGTCGAGGCGGATGACGATTCTGAAGCCAAGACGAAGAAGTCCGCTCCCAGGAAGAAAGCCCGTCCTCCCAAAGCCAAGAAGCGCGGTGCGGCACCCAAGAAACGCAAGCCCAAGGAAGCAGGCAGCGAAAACGAGAAAAAAGAGGGCGAAGAAACAGCAGACGAGAAAACAGCGGAGCCTTCCGAAGAAAGCGGCGAGGACGCCAAGCCAGAAAAAGAGCCCGGGCCACCCACGGACCATGTCATCCATCTCTACGAGTTTGGTAGTTTCACACGGACTATCGCTCGCGAGTTCACTAAGGACGACGCCGAGGCCTTTCAAGTGGAGTACAATCGCACCTCGCTAGCGCACAGCCGTCAGGCTTTTGCCGCCCCCAAAGGCGAGGAACACGCATTGTCGATCACCCAGCCCGCGGCGACTCCCCCGGGTTAGGCCGCCCGTTTACTCTGGGGTAGCTCGACCCTGGGGTAGCTCGCTCGTTAGCCCCGCTTCTCTTGCCTATTCGTAACATGCGTTACGTGGTGATTCCACCGGGCAGTCGGTTGTTCGCAACTTGCCACTGCAATGATCGCGGTCCGTGTAACCGGCACCGCACCCTGGAAAAATCGCTGTTCCAGGGCAATCGTGTGCGTAAAATACCTCTACCCGGTACGATAAATGGAGTGTGGGGTTCCCACTCCGCGCTTCGCTAACTCGATTGGCGCCAGCTAGAAAATTACCCTGAGGTTCCGTCCCATGACCACTCCTAATTTCTTTGCCACGAAGACTCTGGCCGCCACGGTCGCGGTTGCCTGCTTGTTCTCCAGCCAGGCGAACGCTCAATTCGAGCGCAGCGAAGAGATCATGAAACCCTACCAAGCCGGCGTGAATGCTTTGCAAGCCGAGCAGTGGGAAGAAGCGATCGTGGCCTTTGATCAAGCGATCACGGCTGACGATGGTACTTTCACTCAGTTGTACTTCGGCCGTGCAGAAGCACTCCGCGAGTTGGAGGACTACCAAAACGCGATCGTGGGTTACCAAACAGCACTGAATGCCGAAAACGATTTCGCCCCGGCTTACAATGGATTGGGTATTTGCTATCGAGAGATGGGCAATATCGAGTTCGCCGTCAATGCGTTTCGAAATGGTGCTCAACTCGACCGACGAGATGCCTCACTCGCCGCCAACTTGGGCGATGTCTTGGTAAACTACACCCAAAATGTTGAAGAAGCGATGCAGCACCTCGACCGGGCTATCGAGATGAACCCGGACGATGCCGAGACCTATCGCAACCGAGGTTGGGGGCATACTTTGCTACGCGAGTTCGACGAAGGCATCGTTGATTTCCAGAAAGCCATCGAACTCGACCCCGAAGATTACGAAACCTACCAGCGACTCGCCACGTTGTATTTGGCGGAAGAGGACTACCAAGACGGAATTGACGCGCTCTCCAAAGCGATTGAGTTCTACGAGCCCGAGCAGAGCAGCGAGCCTGACTCCAATATCAACGGATATCTTCAGCGTGCCGAGGGGCGGATGCTGCTGGCGAAGCTGCAAGAGACCTCGGCCAAGGAACGCAATCTGCTCTACGAAGGTGTCATCGAAGACACCGATGCCATTCTGCGGGAGTTCCCCGACCGTTTTCCACAGTCGGGAGTCGCCTTGCATCGTCGGGGCATGGCGCTGCGGATGCAAAACAAATATGAGGAGGCGATCACGGCTTTTACCGATGCCATCCAACTGATTCCGCCGGGGAACGAGGCGACCTACACCGGCGAAGCCTACTTGCTACGAGGCATTTGCTGGTTTTATCAGGGTCAAAATAAACTGGCCCGAGGTGATTTCAAAGAGGCCGCTTCCAAGAGCCTGGAAGACCCGCGTCCCTATCTATGGATTGGCTACACGCAAGCCGAAGAACAAGAGTTCCGCAAAGCGATCGAAAGCTATGGCGAAGCAGCCGCGCGCAATCCCTCGTACTCGCTTGCCTACGCCAATCGCGGTTTGTCGTACATGCAACTCGAGGACTACGACAAGGCCATCGATAACTTCAACGAGGCCATTCGCGCCGAGCCAACCGAGCCCAAGCACTTTTATAAACGGGGCATTGCTCACGAGGAGTTGGGCGAATGGCAGAAAGCACTGCATTCTTACAACCTCGCTCTGCTGCGAGACGACCAGTTTCAAGACGCTCGCGAAGGTGCCGCAAGAGCACTGCGGCAGCTGGGGCGTCCGAACCTTGGCGACCTGCAAGAAAACGCAGTGCAGTAGCTGCCACACGCTGCAATGAGCCGTCGGCGCTTGCCGCGGTTGGTTACGGTTGGTGCGCTGCACCCCTCGGCTAGCGCCGACGGCTCCCGGGTCAAATGCCCCGGCTTGTCTCTTGCCTTACGGCTGCCCTATACTGAGGGCAAAGACATACAAAGCCCGCCGGTGACTGCGTTTCCGGCTTCATTTCGAGGGGTTTGCCAGCGTGGACAGTAAGGTAGAAAGCACGGAACCATCGTTCCTGGCTCGCAACGATTTTCTTATTCGCCGGCTGCACTCGCTCTCGGGTTTGGTCCCAGTGGGCGGGTACATGGTCATCCATCTGCTGACCAATGCCAGCGTGCTCGAAAGCCCCGCCACCTTCCAAAAAAATGTCTACTCCATCCACAGTCTCGGCGCCCTGCTGCCGCTGGTGGAATGGGTGTTCATTTTCATTCCGATCCTGTTCCACGCTATCATCGGCATGGTAATCGTCGCTGGAGCGATGCCCAACAGCAACGAGTACCGCTACGGTGCGAACTACCGTTACACGCTGCAGCGCGCCACGGGCATGATTGCGTTCGTGTTCATCATGGTCCATGTGTTTCATATGCATGGCTGGTTTCATGCCGACAAATGGCTGGAAAATGTGGTGCATCCGCTGGGGGGAGCACAATTCAAACCGTACAGTGCAGCCTCGACGGCGGGGCTGGCTTTGCAGAGCTACGTGGCCCTCGCCTTCTACGTGGTAGGGGTACTCTCGTGTGTCTATCACTTGGCCAACGGGCTATGGACGATGGGGATCACTTGGGGGGTTTGGACCAGCCCAGCGGCACAATCTCGCGCATTGGCCGTTTGTTCGGTGTTCGGACTGCTGCTGGCTGCGGTTAGTATGGGAGCCCTGTTCGGCATGCGTGCTGTTGGCGAAGGAGAAGCCTTAGAGCAGGCCATCCAGGCAGAAGATCAGATGTACGAAAGCAAAATCGGCTCCGGCGAACTTCAACCCAACCAACACAAGCGACGCGAGGTTGAAAAGAAATCGGAAGACAGCATAGCCAAAGTTAAGATGACGGAATCCGAATGACACAACAACGCGTACTGGTCGTCGGCGGCGGTCTCGCCGGTTTGGCGGCAACCATGAAATTAGCCGAGCTGGGCATCCCGGTCGATTTGATGAGCCTCACGCCCGTCAAGCGCTCGCACAGCGTTTGCGCACAAGGCGGCATCAACAGCGTCAACGAAACCACCCGCCAACAGGGCGACAGCGAATACCTGCACTTTGACGACACGGTCTACGGCGGTGACTTCCTGCAACATCAGCCGCCCGTAAAAGAAATGACCGATTGGGCGCCGCGGATCATCGATCTGATGGACCGCCTGGGTGTGCCGTTCAATCGCACCCCCGAAGGTTTTCGCGATCAACGCCGGTTTGGCGGAACGCTCTTCAAACGCACAGCTTTCGCCGGCGCGACCACGGGCCAGCAATTGCTCTACGCGCTCGACGAACAGGTCCGCCGCCAGCATGCCAATGGACGGGTTGAGATGTACGAGGGATGGGATTACCTCGGACCCGTCAAAGACGACGACGGCCGGTGCCGCGGAGCAGTCGCACAGAACCTGGTCACCATGGAAATCCGCGCGTTCCCGGCCGATGCCGTCATCCTCGCCACCGGCGGTTGCGGGTTGATCTACGGACGTAGCACCATGTCGATGGCCTGCACCGGCAGCGCCGCCAGCCGCAGTGTGCAAGCGGGAGTGCAATACGCCAATGGCGAATTCATCCAGGTGCATCCCACGGCAATCCCCGGTGCTGATAAACTACGGTTAATGAGCGAGTCAGCCCGCGGCGAGGGGGGCCGCGTCTGGGTGCCGCGCAAGCCGCACGATGACCGTGATCCGAAAGACATTTCCGAAGGCGAGCGTTACTATTTCCTTGAAGAGCGCTATCCGGCCTACGGCAATCTCGTGCCACGCGACATCGCCACTCGTGAAATTTTCAACGTTTGTGTCAACGAAGGCCTGAGCGTCGAAACCGATCGGCAATGCGTTTATCTCGACCTCACACACATCGATCGCGATGAACTCGACCGCAAGCTCGGCGGCATCTTGCACATCTACGAGAAGTTTCAAGGCGTCGATCCGCGTGACGAGCCGATGAAAATTTTCCCAGCCGTGCACTATTCGATGGGCGGTATGTGGGCGGACTACGAGAGAACCGTCGAGGGCGGGCTCGTACCAGGCTCTCCGCGCAACCACCAAACAAACGTCCCCGGCCTCTACGCCATTGGGGAATGCGACTACCAATACCACGGCGGCAACCGCCTGGGGGCCAACTCGTTGTTGTCTTGCATTTTCACGGGGTTGTTTGTCGCACCTTGTATCAAGAACATGCTCGGTTCGCTGAAAGACTCAGCCCACGATGAGCAGTACGACACGCTGCTGCGTGGCCAACGCGCCGTGCGTCAACTCGACCACGACAAGCTACTCAAACGCGATGCGGGCCGTGAGAACCCCTACGTCATCCACCAAGAACTGGGCGACGTGATGACCAAGGCCGCCACGGTAGTGCGCCAGAACGAGCAACTCCGCGACGCGATCGGCAAAGTCGGCGAACTGGCCGAGCGAGTGGAAAAATGCTCACTCTCGGACACTGGCAATTGGACCAACCAAAACGTGATGTTCACCAAAGCGCTTCGCGACATGTTCCCGCTGGCCAAAGCGCTGCTGAAGGGGGCGCTGGCCCGCGATGAATGCCGCGGCGCGCATTTCAAACCCGAGTTCGCCATGCCCGGCATTGAAGCCGACGACCCGGCCGAGCGCCGTCGGCAGGCCGAAGCGTGGTGCGACAAATTCGAGGCGAAGAACAAGAAGTGGCTCAAGACGACCATCGCCACCGTGGACAAGTCGGGCGAGCCGACGCTTAGCTACGAAGAAGTCGACACCTCGCTCATCCTCCCGCGACCGCGGCTGTATGGCCTGGTCGGGGCTGAGGTGATCGAAGAAGTTTGGAAGGAGCGCGAAGCTAACAACGCCAGAGCCAACGGCGCTAAACCGGCCTCCCCGCAAATCGCCGCTGCAACCACGACCGCCTGAAGTATGTGCCTGAACAACCATCCATAGAGCAGCGGGGGTTGCCTCGGCTGAATTCGTCTCGGGAAGCGCACCGTTACACACAGCCCCACTGCACTATCAACTCAATCCATTGAATCACGCGAGATTCACTCCATGATCTCTCCAACAGACAAAAAGCCTTCCTCCTTCGAAGTTCGCATACTCCGCCAAGACGCCCCAGGCGGGGCGAGCCATTGGGAAAGGCACCAAGTCACTTACGAGCCGAATCTCAATGTGATCAGCGTGCTGCAAAAAATTGCTGCTCAGTCGACCACCGCCGAGGGCAAAACCACCACGCCCGTCGCCTGGGATTGCAACTGCCTGGAAGAGGTCTGCGGTGCTTGCACAATGCTGGTCAATGGCCACACGCGGCAAGCTTGTTCCGCGTTGGTCGACAAGCTACTCGCCGACGAACCCGGCAGTATTGAATTGCGACCGATGAGCAAGTTCCCCGTAGTGCGTGATTTGGTAGTCGATCGCGGACGGATGTTCCATGCCCTCGAGCGAGTCCACGCATGGATCCCTGTCGATGGCTACGGTGACCGCGGCGCCGGCCCACGCGAGTCGCAGCAAGGGCAAGAGTTTCGCTACCCACTTTCTGAATGCATGACTTGTGGCTGTTGTGTCGAAGCCTGCCCACAATACACGAAGGTGGAGCTGACCCAACACGCTGACGAAACGTATGAGCAGTTCGAGCAACGTAAGAGCCAAACCTACGACGAGTCGTTCGTCGGTGCTGCGGCGATTAGTCAGGCGATGCTATTCAACGAACACCCAACTGGGCACATGAATGCGGGCGAGCGGTTGGAAACACTGATGGGCCCAGGTGGTTTGCAAATGTGCGGTAACGCCCAGAATTGTGTGGCCGTTTGTCCGAAGAACATACCGCTCACCACGTCAATCGCCAAAGCAGGGCGGCAAACAACCGGCTACGCGTTCAAGCGAATTTTTGATCGATGACGCGCCTTTTTGCCGGCACCGAGTGGGACAAGCCGCCCAGTTGCGAACGGTGCGGCGAGCTGGAGGCGGCGTGCCGATGTGCTCCCAACGCTAAGGCGCAAGCGGCACCGGAGACTCAAACGGCACGCATAGCTCTCGAGAAGCGCAAACGGGGCAAGGTGGTAACCGTCGTGCGCGGGTTGCGTGCGGAGGACAACGACTTGCCGGCATTGCTCACGCAACTAAAGACGGAGTGCGGTGCAGGCGGCACGGTGAAGGACGACACCATCGAAATCCAAGGAGAGCATCTCGCCCGGATTCGTCAAAGACTTTTGGCCATTGGATATCAGTGTCGGTAGAACTTCACTTACGCACAAGATACAGTTATGCCACCTCGGGACGCGTGCGCTGAATTCCATCTTTATTGGCCGCTTGGAGGATCTGCCATGATCTCGCCTCTCACTCGAAACTTCGCCTTGCTGTTCCTCGGAGCGTTGATAATGGCGTGCTCCCATTCTGCGGTCTGTCTAGCTGAGAAGGACTTCACCGTTAGCGAGTCATCTTGGCGGATCCCTATTGATCCACCGCAATTTCCATGGACCCAGGAACCAAATCTCGATCCTGAGGTCGTTCTCTTGGTGGACTCCCATGCTCGCATCGTGATCCCAGCTCAACCAAGCCCGTACATGGCCATCGGAACTAGCTCCCGCACCAAGGCCTGGAGCTGTTGGGACCTTCGCCAAGGACAGAAACTGAGCACCTTTAACGACGTACGACCGGGAGCTCTTCGAGCAGCGATCAGCTGCGACGGGCGTTGGTTGGCAAATTGCAATTCCCGAAATCGCGGTGAAATCCGTGTCCTGTCTCTGGAAACAGGAGAACTGGTCAAAACTCTTGGTTCGGCCGAAAGTCGAGACCGACCAGTGCAATTAATCTGGATGGCTGAACAACACCTCGTATCCATCAGCAACGATGCGAAACAGTTCGGAGTAATACACCATATTCCATCGGGAAAAGAGATAGCGCTAAAGTCAAAAAATTTGCACCGCATTCATCGCACCTATGCATCCAGTCCAGGGGGAAACTACCTTGCTGCGGCGGACCCGAACGCGCGGCGCATTGAGGTATTTGATATCCATGATGGGGCATTGGTGGGCGAACTCGAATTGCCAACTCATAATGGCGTTCGGAAAAGAGTGAACCAGTTGGCATTTTCCACTGGTGGTGACGATCTGGCAGCAGTGCTGGAGGATGCGACTCACGAACGGGATCAGAGTCTTGTAGTTTGGAATACTGCTGATGGCACTCTCAAGTCCGAGGTACAACTCCATCAGCTCGGCCCCACTTTGAGACAAGTACGCCCCATCTTTCCCGCTCTACGGCCGATCCCTCTAGCGAGAATTCCGAATTCTGATCGATGGTTGATTCAGGGATCCATTCTAGTTCGAGACAGCCTTGGAGAACTGGACTGGAGCTACGTCCGTCCCGCCGTACCAGAACGGCAATGTGTGCTTGCAGTGCTTGGCTCAAGGCACCTGTTGACAGTGTGTAGGGAACCCTCAGACAAAAAACGAATCGCTGTCGAGCAACTTCCGACCGCCGAAATTGAAGCTAGCCGAATGCTGGTACACCAGGGCGGCACCCCCTTGGACTACGGCTTACCTCCCCTTGTCGCAGTGGATTGGAAAAAGATCGAACGACGCACCAGACCCACTCAAGTCGCCAATGGATATCAATCAACAGGCGATCCCGAATTGGCGAGCGCCTGGGCTGTCGATAAGAACGTAAACGGCCAAGAGAACTCGGCTATTCAATTCAACCTCATCGGAGATGCGAACGAAGAGATTATTCGGTTGCAGTTCTGCGGCACCGACACTCCACTTGCTACCATGCTTTCCTATCCAGGTGGTTTTCATGCTGCTCTAAGCCCTTCTAGTTCGGCACCAAGGAATCCCAATGCCTCAAAACGACCGGCGTTTCGAATTCAAACGCTTGATATTAGACAAGAGAAAATCGTTGAATCACACGTGTTGCAACAGCGGGCAGTGACGGAGGATGTAAGCCAATCGGGCGCACAAGTTCTCCTCAGGGGCTACCCTCGCGGAAGACTCGATTTATGGGACCTCCAACGAGGCATGCACTTATGGGGAATTCGACCCTTCCAAACCGAATCGAGCTACCTGGGGGCGGATGTCCGAAGTGCCAAGTTCGTGGGAGACTCACGACTACTTACGTTGAGCTCGGTCGGAGAGGTGGTACTTTGGCAGCTCCCAAGCTTCCTGCCTCTCTACTCAAAGCAGTATCCTGACAAGTCGCAGCTCAGACTAACACCAAATCGAAAGTACTTCGCTCTATCGGGATCAGGGTTTGTGCAACTGGCATCGG
Organism: Bythopirellula sp.; assembly: GCA_965230685.1. Lineage (GTDB taxonomy): Bacteria > Planctomycetota > Planctomycetia > Pirellulales > Lacipirellulaceae > Bythopirellula. The sequence continues at coordinate 2,355,693 of CBDDLO010000002.1, read as the reverse complement.
TCGATACGGGCGAAATTGTGATGGAACTGTCCTACGAGAGCAGCGGACACACACCACACGCTCAGGCAATCGCTTTTCAGCACAACGGTAAGCGACTAGCACTGCTGGACAGCTTCCTCACGCATTCTCAAATGCGAGTCTGGAATCTCGAAAACCAGCAGTTGGTGTCTCAGATGGAGTTCCCCTTTCTGGCAGACATCGTTAGTTGGTGTGGAGAAGAAGTGTTGCTAGCCGGAATCTCTGGGCGCGCCTTAGTTAACAAGCGACGAGACGCATCCTCCGGGACTCGACGGAGAATGTATCATCCCGAAATGTATCGGTACGCCCTCCGCCTACTTGCCGATGACTTAAGCGTGGTCTGGTGCTATGAGACGACGCGTTTCAAATTTGTCTCGGCCTCCCCGGATGGTAGGTGCTGGTTTTGCAATCGAGAGCGGAAAGAGCCGGGCTCTACGCTCTTGGCAATAGGAGCCCAATCGCCAAAGACCGAGAACAACAACTCTTCCAGACAGGAACGCCCAAAGCAAGCCTTGGCACTGAACCGACTGTATCTCGGTAAGGGGATGACTCGACTGACGTCCACCGGTCTAGAACACGTTCCACTGCCGGTCGCTCTTGACTAGCCGTTCCATGCCCGCAAACTCCAGTATTCATTCGATGCAAACAAACTTTCCTGCGTCTCGATATCTGCACAATCCAAAGTGACTAGCGAACGCCAACCCACCATCCGCCTCGATCAGTTTCTCAAAGCTCATGGCATCGTCGGTACGGGCGGTCAGGCGAAGCTATTGATCCAAGACGGACAAGTCTTGGTCAATGGCGAGATCGAAACTCGCCGCCGGAGGCAGTTGAAGCAGGGAGATAGCGTGCAGTTTGAAGAGCAGCAGTGGACGGTTGAGTTCGAGTAAGCCCTGTTGGATTTACCACAAGTTTTGCTGATCTACCGGTCTATGTTAATGTAGTTACTAGGCTTAGTAACCGTCGCCCCTACCCATGGCTGTATCTTACCAATGCAACCAGACACTCTGTTTTTCAACAAGAAGATTCCTCGTATGCTGCTGGGCGCTCTCGGTGTCACTTACATCGTATCGATGCTGTGGGTTGATCATCCAAAGGTCTCGTATACCTACATGGCAAGCTCTGTGCAATCACGTGCGCATTTGCCATTTGGATTTCGGGTTGTCACGTGAACAAGAATCACGAATCTGTTGGCAAAGGAAACTATCATGCCGACGATTAGCTTGCGAGCACATTTTGACGGTGCTTCCATCCAGCTCGATGAACCTTTCGAGTTGCCAACCAATGTCCCGTTGTTAGTAACAGTTTTGACCGAGGAAGACCGTTCCGGCGATGTGGATTGGCTAGAAATGGGCCACCGTGCATTAGAACGAGCCTACGGCAAGGATGAACCGGAATACTCGGTCGCGGACTTGGAGCCATGAACGAGGGCGACGTAATACTGGCAGCCCTGCCACAATCAGATGGCAGCGTTAAAATTAGACCAACACTCTGCCTGGCGAAGATGCCGCCGTTCCAGGACTTTCTTGTCTGCGGGATCAGCACTCAGCTGAAGAATAGAGTTCCAGATTTCGATGAGATCGTTGCTCCAGAAGATGCCGATTTCGCAGGCAGTGGCTCGAAGGCCAAGTCGCTCATTCGTCTTGGCTTCGTTGCAGTGCTACCTCAAGCAGAGTTCAAAGGGCGTATTGGCTCAATCGCCAAAACCCGATGGCAACGCCTACGCACTCGACTAGAGCGTTTTCGCAGTTCATGTAGCGACGACGATTCCGGCGGATCGGAAGAATCCTTGGCAGTCTTGGGGAGTGATCGTTTCCAATGCTTTTCCGATTGCGGTGGTCAGGGTGGCAGGGGTGCGTTTTGCTGCTTTTCGCAGATGAGCTTTGACCTTCGACCACATTCTCTCGATGGGATTCAGGTCTGGAGAATAGGGCGGCAGGAATAACAGCTTGGCTCCAGCAGCTTCGATGGAATCGGCAACGCCTGAGGACTTGTGACTGGAGAGGTTGTCCATCACGACCGTGTCACCGGGCTGTAATTCTGGAACCAGCAGCCAATCGACGTATCCCTGGAAAGAGACTTGGTTCATCGCACCGTCCAAGACCATCGGAGCGACCACGCGATCGCAGGCGATCGCGCAGACCATCGTCAGTGAAGACCAATGACCGCCAGGAACACTGTCCACTAAGCGCTGACCACGAGGAGCACGACCATAGCGGCGAATCAGGTCGGTCTGGGCTCCACTCTCGTCCAAATAGAAGAGACGCTGTTTGTTCCTTCGCCCTAGACGGTAGGGCCAACTCTTACGTGCCTGCCGGATGTCTTCGCGATCTTGTTCGCTGGCGCGGAGCGACTTTTTTTGAAACTCAAGCCCAAGGCGTGGAGAGCCTTGTGAACCGTGCTTAGGCAGCAAGGAAGTCTTGCTTTTCTCTTCAACTCCGCCAGCGTTGCATCGGGATGTTTCTCGACTTGGTCCGCCAACCGTTGCAATTGAGCTTCGGTGAGTTTCGGCTTCGGCCCGCGTCCGCCTGGCAAAGCGGAAAACGAGCCGGTCTCGCGTCGTCGCTGCAGAAGACGTCGAATCCAAGCGGTGCTGACTCGAAACTGCTCGGCGATTTCCTCTCGACTGAGCAAGCCTTCATCACATGCTTGCACGACCCGAATTCGCAAATCTTCACTATAGGCCTGCATCGCTCGATCCTCCTTGATCGCGGGAAGAATTTAAGCCTATAGTGGAATGCAGAAAGCCACGCTACAGCAACCCCGAAATCGCTCTAGCAGATCACTTGCGGAAGTGATGGAGCTTGGTGTGCGCTAAACCTAGAGCCACCTTGGCATATCCGAGATGGCTATTTCTAGCTTTCCAAAACAAGCTCTTGACCTACGCCGGTTGCAGCTCCGCCTTGCGTTCTTCGATGATCTCGGCTTGGATACTCGAGGGGACAGGGGAGTACTTGGCGAACTCCATGGAGAACGTGCCTTGGCCCTGGGTTTGGCTCCGCAGGTCGTTCGAGTAACCGAAGGTCTCGGCTAGGGGCACTTCGGCAATGATTACAGTCATGCCATTGTTGGTGTCGGTCTCGACGATCATGCCACGCTTAGAGCTCACCTGGCCCACGACCGAACCTTGGAACTCCTCGGGGCACTCGACTTCCATCTTCATGATCGGCTCGAGTAGCACGGGCTTCATACGGTTGAAGTGTTCGCGGAAACACTCACGGGCTGTGAGCTTGAACGCCATGTCGCTCGAGTCGACGTCATGGTAGGTGCCATCTTCCAGCTCGACCGCCATGTCGACCACGGGGTAGCCGGCGACGGGACCCTTGGCCATCATTTCCTCGAAGCCCTTCTTTACGGCTGGGATGTACTCCTTGGGGATGCGACCGCCGGTCACTTTGTCCTCGAAATACAGCTCGCCCTTTTCGCCTTTTTCTTCCATCGCGGCGCGGTCTTCGTCGGTCATCGGACGCATCATGCCAACGATGTGGCCGTATTGACCGGAGCCACCCGACTGCTTCTTACGCTTGTGATCGAATGCGTAGGACTGCTGTCCCGATTCGCGGTAGCTGACCTTGGGCGCACCGACTTCGGTCTCGACGCCGTACTCGCGCTTGATGCGTTCGACGTACACTTCGAGATGCAGCTCACCCATGCCGGCAATGATCGTCTCGTTGGTTTCCTCGTCGGTAAAGACATGGAAGGTGGGGTCTTCCTTGCGAAATCGCTGGAGCGCCTTGCTCAGCTTGTCGCTGTTGTCGCGCGACATTGGGTTGATGCTCATCTTGATCACCGGGTCGGCGACGAAGATATTTTCTAGCGAGCAGTAATTCGACTCGTCGCAGTAGGTGTCACCCGATGCGCAGTCGATACCCATGATCGCGACAATGTCGCCCGCTTCACCGGCGTCGACTTCTTCCCGCTTGTCGGAATGCATCTTGACGATGCGGCTAAAGCGTTCCTTGCGTCCGGTGCGTTGGTTGAAGTAGGTGTTGCCCTTTTCAATCTTGCCCTGATAGATGCGGGTGTACGTGAGCTGGCCATACTCGTCGTCGGTGATTTTGAAGCCCATGGCCACGAGTGGCTCGTTGGGATCGGACTTGAGTACAATTTTCTCGCCGCTCTGCGGGTTAGCCCCGGTGTTTTCAATTTCGGGTGGCGAAGGCAGGTAGCGCGTAATCGCGTTCATCAATGGTTGCACGCCCTTATTCTTGAACGCAGAGCCTAGAAACACGGGGCAGAATTCCTGTTCGATTACCGCGTTTCGGGTGATGTCATGGATCAACTCTTCACTGATCGCTTCCTCGCTCAGCAACTTTTCCATGAGCTCGTCGCTATACATGCTGAGTGACTCGAGCATTTGGGCGCGATACTTGTCGGCTTCGTCTTTGAGGTCGGCGGGGATTTCCTCAGTGCGGACCGTCTCGCCATTCGAGCCGTCGAAGTAGTAGGCCTTCATCGCCACGAGATCAATCACACCTTCGAACTTATCTTCTTCGCCAATGGCGATCTGCATCAACACCGCGTCGGCACCCAGCTTCTCGCGAACTTGCGAGACCACACTGTGTGGGTTGGCACCGGTACGGTCCATCTTGTTGATGAACGCCAGCCGAGGCACGTGGTAGCGCTTCATCTGCCGATCAACGGTCATGGATTGCGACTGCACACCACCCACCGAGCAAAGCACGAGGATCGCGCCATCGAGCACGCGCAAGCTGCGTTCCACCTCGACGGTAAAGTCAACGTGACCCGGAGTGTCAATAAGATTGATATCGAAGCCGTCCCAGTTGAGGTACGTTGCCGCCGAAGCGATCGTGATACCCCGCTCCTTTTCGAGCTCCATGTTGTCCATCACCGCGCCGTCGCCGCCGCCGCGGACGTCTTCGATCTTGTGGATCCGGCCCGAGTAAAACAGGATGCGCTCACTGAGCGTGGTCTTGCCCGAGTCGATATGCGCGGAGATACCAATGTTACGAACTTTATTCAGATCCATGACTGCCTCGACCTCTGACCTACTTCAATACGTGGGGTGGAAACTATCGCTGAGCAATTTTCCAACGCACCATGCGCGAGAAAAACTACGGTAACGGTGAACGGGCATCCTGCGAAAGGATTGCACCTGAGAGAGGGAAGACTTCCAGTCACCCTGATACTAGGTGGGCAATCCAGTATTCTGTTCGGGTTTTACCTGCGTGGCTAGTGCAAAAGGAGGAAATCGGCGTTGTCGCTCAATGGTCCAGCTGTAGGGACTGCGACAATGGTCGGAAGCGTAGAGCGTGAAACCGAGGACGGGAAGACCGATTTCGACCATAATTGAGGATCGGCTCCGCGTGGGGCTGGCTAGAATGAACTATTTACGCGAAAAAGGGCTCCTCACCGCGAGGACACCAACGCGTTAAGTTCTTTCCCTGCAAACAGATAAGTGCCATGGCAGATGCCCAACCCGAACCACTAAGAAGCGCTGTTCACCAGCCCGAATCGCAGGTGCCGCTCCCGCCGGGTTGGCTCTCCAAATGGCCGTGGGTGACGTTTTTGCTGCCCTTTCTCGTCTTCATGGTGGCCACAAGCTTCGAGCCGACTCCTCCACCACAGTTTGAGGGAGAGGAAAAAAATCTCGCAGATGCCGTTATCGACGAGACACCTGGGCCGATTGCCGCAGAGGGCTTCTTCGCCGAAGACCGCGGAGAGGGGCTCTTGCCCGCGATCAATTATGCCTACTACCCACATGTCTACACAGCGAAGATTGCGCTGACGCTCCTCGCCATTCTGCTGGTGTGGCCCGGGTACCGAACGTTTCCACTGCGTGTGAGTTGGCTGAGCATTGTGGTCGGCATAGTCGGTGTCGTGCTCTGGATCCTGTTGTGCCACCTTCGATTGGAGCCCAAAATCATCGGGCCCATCGACGAATTTCTGGGTGGCTTCATTCCCGGGTTAGAGGAAGGCGATACGCCGAGCGTTGGGTTGATGTCGATTCTCGGCACTGGCGAGCGCAGCGCGTTTAACCCACTCGTACAGTTGGCCAGCACTCCGATCTGGGCCTACGCGTTTTTGGCAATCCGCTTTCTCGGACTTGCCGTGATCGTGCCCGTGATCGAAGAGTTTTTCCTGCGCGGATTCATGATGCGCTACGTGGTCCACGAGCAGTGGTGGAAAGTGCCCTTCGGCTCTGTCAACCGCACGGCCATCATTGCGGGCACCCTTGTGCCGATGCTGATGCATCCCGGCGAACTGCTGGCCGCGTTCGTCTGGTTCAGCATGGTCACTTGGCTGATGGTCCGCAACCGAAACATCTGGGATTGCGTCGTCGCCCACGGCGTAACGAACCTGCTGCTGGGCTTGTATGTCGTCTGGTTCGACCAGTGGCAGTTGATGTGAGATGGAGTCGCTGAGCGTTTCGGAATCAATCGTGTTGCGCAGGAATGGCTTTCGTACTCATTCCTCAAAATTCACTTGCGACACGTCGCTAATTGGCTCTGTGCGGAAGGGCAGATTCTGTTGGTACAGCTCCAGTCGCGTGAGATAGTTCTCCTTGACGTGCTCTGGGGCGAGATCAACGGCCTTGGTAAGCGTGGTGATCGCTTCGTCAAACTGGTCATTGCTTGCTAGCGCTGCGGCCAGGGTGTCGAGCGCGACATGTTGCTCGCCGTAGCTGTACTCGAGCGCTTGCTGCGCCCCTAGCACAGCATTCTCAGGATCGAGAAAACGTTCGTCGGGGCAGGTTGCCAGGAGCCACGCCCCGTTGCGATAGGCATGCGCGAACTCGGGGTCGAGTTCGATCGTGCGTGCATAGTCGGTGAGCGCTTCGCCATAGTTGCCCATATCCGCGTGCAAGTCGCCGCGGCTGCAGACGATGTCCGCACTGGACGGCTCGAGTTCCACAGCACTGGTGAAGTATTGAATCGCATCGTCCCAGCGACCAAGCATGTGACACACCCGGCCCAGCCCGACATAGGCGGTGGCAAACTCCGCATCGCGGTCAATTGCCTGCTCATAATCCTTGGTGGCAGCCTGAAGGTCTTTCGCTTGCACGTAGAGCGTTGCCCGGTTGGCATAGGCCTTGGCGTAATGCGGGTTGATTTCGATTACGGCGTTGAAGTCGTCGAAAGCCTCAGCAAACTGACCCGATTGGGCGTTCGTAACGCCTCGGTTATGCAGCGCTCGCCAGTTACGAGCGTTCAATTCCAGAGCCGCTTGGAAGTCGGCCCGCGCCAAGTCTTGCTGGCCAGCATCAGTGCGCAGCTGCCCCCGACGATTGAGCGCCCAAGAAGAAAGTTGACGAGCGAAGCCCCGCTGGTCGCGAGCCAGCTTTCGCTGTTCGATCGCTGTGGCACAGCCGTCAATGATCTGCGTGTATTGGTCAATGGACTCGGCTCGCAATGACAGTTGATGCGCAGTGATCAACTGCTGGGCGGCCGGAGAGATCTTTTTTTGTGGCAGCGTGTTCTTGTTGGACAGCGGCTGGGTACGATTAGCAACAAGCGCCGGTTCAGCACTCGGCTGGATTACTTCCACGGTCTGCAGGGTCGCTCGTGGCTTTGTCGCCGGCCGCACGAGAGGCCGCAGAGTGTTCAATTTGGGCCTCGTTTGCCGACTGGGCACCACCTTCAAATCACCTCGTGCAACATGCGTCGGTTGCTGGATGAGCGCGGACGGACGCGCAACCGCCCTCGGCGTTACCACAGCAGACTGCGGTGTATCTTCAATAAACACCAACTCCCCTTCAACCGACTGAGGCAAGCTCGGCGGCGCGACAGCGCCCTCGTCGGTCACGAAAATGGTCGAAGAGGCTTCCGTATCAGAAGCAATCGCCTCGCCGGCAGTTGCCAGCGAAACTTCGCCGAGTGCCAGCAGTAGTGCAAAGAAGCAAACCCGAGTCGCGTGTACGAATTTTTTGACGTCCATGTTTCTGTTTATCCGAAGGGAAGGCAGCGAGTCGCAGGGCGCCGAAAAATTCCGCGCCTCGGTCCTAGACATCGGCCCCGCCCGCGAGGTCGCTGCAATCGAAATTGTCGGAATGACCAGAAAAGCCGACCCAGCTTGCCTCGCGATTGATAGCAATGCTGGTATCGTGGGACTCGCCGCTCGCGGCTTAGTAACTCCGGCGATCTGTAAGATCGCGGCTACGCCGAGGGACGTGTCATCGCGTCGTAATCCATCAGCTCCTCGAGCCGCTCGGGCGGCATCAATTCCAGCTCACCGACGAGCTGCTTGATCGTCTTACCCTCTTTGTGGGCTTGCTTGGCGAGGGCGGCGCACTTTTCGTAGCCGACTTCGGGGGCCAGTGCGGTGATCGTCATCAGCGAGGCATCTAATAGTTCCGCACATCGCTCTTCGTTGACTTCCAGCCCAACCAGCAGCTTGTCCACGAACACGTTGCAGACGTTCGCTAGCAGCGAGACCGATTCCAAGAATGCATCGATCATTACCGGCATGGCGACGTTCAGCTCAAAAATCGAACCCACCCCGCCCATGCCCGCCATCGTAACAGTCGCGTCGTTGCCAATCACTCGACAGGCGACCTGCATCACGCTCTCGCAAATGACGGGGTTCACCTTCCCTGGCATGATCGACGACCCCGGCTGTATCGCCGGCAGCACCAACTCACCTATTCCACACCGCGGGCCACTGCCAAGATGGCGGATGTCATTGGCGATTTTGGAGAGACTGACGGCGATGGATTTGAGATGTCCGTGAGCAACAACGAAACTGTCTTTTGCAGCCTGCGATTCCGTGTGGACAGGGGATTCAGAAAACTCGACCCCCGTTTCCTTGCTCAAAGTAGCACAAACATTTGATGCGAACTCGGGGTGGGCGTTGATTCCTGTCCCTACTGCCGTTCCACCAATTTCAACGTTCTTGCTCATACACTGGCTGACGATAAAAGTACTAGCAGATCCGTGTTTCGCTTGTTTAGCGTAACCAGCGAACACTTGTCCAACACGAATCGGCGTAGCATCCATCAGGTGCGTGCGTCCAATCTTTACAATCGTGTCCCACTTCTCTGCTTTCTCTTGCAAGGCATTACTCAGCCTCTCAAGTGCCGAAGCGAGCTCGTTCTGAACCGCGATCCCCCCGGCAATATGCATCGCCGTAGGAAACGTGTCGTTCGACGACTGCCCCATGTTGACGTGGTCGTTGGGGTGGATTTTTGGGGCGGCGCCGCCGACGCCCATTTTTTTGTTCGCGAGGTTGGCGATCACCTCGTTGGCGTTCATGTTGGTGCTCGTGCCGCTGCCCGTTTGGTAGACATCGACGGGGAAGTGCGCGTCGTGCTTGCCCTCGGCGACTTCGTTGGCAGCGGCGATGATCGCTTTCGCGATTTTTTCGTCGAGCTTGCCCAGGTCGAGATTCGCTTGCGCGCAGGCCGCCTTCAAATGCCCGAAGGCATGAATCATCGCCGGCGGCAATGGGCGGTTGGCGATCGGAAAGTTTTCAACAGCACGGGCAGTGGAAGCGCCATACAAGGCATCGGCGGGCACTTGCATCTCGCCCATCGTGTCGCGTTCGGTGCGGGTATCGGGCATGGGTGGTTGGTGGCTAGTGGTTGGAGGGTGGTGGTGGTGGCACTCCAAACTACTGCTTGCCTCTTCGCGAGGCAATCCACTATGCCATCTGATTCAGCGACACATCCATGTGCGGGTAGGGAATCCCAATTTCGGCGCGGTCTAGCTCGACCTTCACCGCGCGGATCAGCGCCTGCTTCGCCTCGCCGTAGTCGTCGTTACGGGCCCAGCCACGAACCGACCAATCGACGCTCGACGCCCCCAGCCCAGTAAGCACGATCGCTGGCTCGGGGTCGCTTAGGCACAGACTCACCGAGTCTACCGCCCGTTCCAGCACGGTGCGTGTCGTGTCGATGTCGGCGGCGTAATCCGTCCCCACCGCAACATCAATGCGGCGATGCGGGTGGTAGGTGATATTTTCGATCGTGGCGCCGAAGATGGCACTGTTGGGGATGATGAATCGTCGATTGTCAAACGTATCGATCGCGGTGGTGAACAGTTCGATCTCGAACACCTTCCCAAGGTTGCCCGCCACGTTGACGACGTCGCCCACCTTGTAGGGGCGAAAGATAAGCAGCATCGCCCCCGCGGCGAAGTTGCTGAGCGTGCCCTGAAATGCCAAACCGACGGCCAAACCAGCGGCACCGATCACCGCGGCGAAGCTGGTGGTCTCCACGCCGAAGTAACTGAGGCACATCAGCCCAACCAGCAGCAAGATCACCCAACGCACAAGCTTCGATAGAAAACGCGTCATGGTCTCGTCGAAGCGCACCCGTCGCAACCCGGTTCGGACTACAGCCGAAGCCCAACTGGAAACCGTCCAGGCCATGATCATCAGCACGAGAACGAACATGACGCGCAGGCCGTAGTAGGTGCCGACGTACATCCAGTCGTCGCGTTCCAGCATCTTGAAATCGAGGCCCCAAAATTTCTGCAGCGCTTCGGCTTTCCAAGCATCGGGGTTGGGGGGGGTGGGATTCGGGGTGCCGGGATTCGGAGCAGCGGGAGCATTGGCTTGGGCAAGCAAAGCAGACAACATCGTTGGTCTCGTTAGGTTTGTGTAGGAAGTCGGGAGCCCGCTAATTACCCCAACCTCGCCCAACTGTCGAGGTCAGCCAAATCAAACTTCCTTGCTAGCAGACGATTCAACCTTGTAATCAAGAAACGCGGGGCCCTATCATCCGCGCGTGGCCAATCCTCCGACCAATGACGATATCAGCGACGACAATCAGGGACGGTTCTCGCTGCACGGTCTGTCCGCCGCTTTCGCGCGGTTGACTGGTGCTAGTGATGCGAAGCCCTCGACCCCAAAGGTCGCCGAGACGCCCGAGGAGCTGGGGGATTCTTCCCAGGCGTTCGGTGATGATGTGCTGTCACCGCGGATGATCGTCGAGGGGATGCTGTTCGTCGGCGGCAATGCTGGCGAGCCACTCTCCAGCCGTGAAATGGCTGCGCACATTCGTGATGTTTCGCCGCGAGAAGTTGAGTCGCTTATGGACGATCTCAACGCACTATACTCTAAATCCCACTCTGCTTACCGCATCGCCAGCGAAGGCAAGGGGTTTCGCCTGGTGCTCGCCGAGCAATACGATTCCTTGCGACGTCGGTTCTATGGCGGCTCGCGCGAAGCGAAGCTCACGCCGACCGCCATCGAGGTACTCTCGGTCGTAGCCTACCGACAACCCATCAACGCTCAGGAGATTATGCAATTGCGCGGTGGGCGTTGCCACGCTGTGTTGAGCCAACTCGTGCGACGCGGGCTGCTTCGACTCGATCGCCCCGAGAGCTCCCCGCGGCAACCGGTCTACCTAACGACGGATCGCTTCAACACGCTGTTTCAGATCAAGTCCCCGAAGGAGCTACCCAGCAGCGAAGATCTGGACGATTGTTAGTCCTATTTGGGGGGTTGTTCATGCGCAGCCGTTGAGAGGTAACTCTTTTTGCTGCAGTGACTTGCGTGATAAGTTCGGGAATACCACCCTAGCAGTTCTTGGTTGGCTTGTTAGAATCTCGCCTCATCATGAGCCTGCAGCCGGCTAATAATTTGCCAGCTAGAAAATGTTCGAAGCCGGAGAATTCCTGTTTGGGGAGAGTACAATATTTCCCATGCGGCACTCTTGGGCCCAATCGAAAAGACTTTGTCACATACGTCCGTCCCTACGGCTTTCTATTGCATGATCGCGTTTCGCTTGCTTGGTTAGTGAACTAGTTGAAACGTCCCCAGCCTTCTCCGCATTTTTGATCCGCGCGCTGCAACATGCTCTCTTGCAGCACCTCGAATCGCCCGCCAGATACTAATTTGTTGCCTGCTTGAACCTCTATGCAATCCACGTCTTGCTCCCAAACCTTGAAAGACTTGCGGGCCGCGTCGCCGGTGGTGATGCCTTCGATGCTGCTTTGCGACTTCGGCAACTTGGAACGCGAAATCCGCGCGCTCGAGTCCGCTGGTGCGCGGGGCTTGCACTTGGACGTGATGGATGGGCATTTTGTGCCCAACATGACCTACGGCCTGACGATGGTGGAGACCGTACGGCGGTTGACTGACCTGCCGATTGATGTGCATTTGATGATTTCCAACCCAGCGGACTATTTGGCACAGTATGTCGAATTGGGTGCGGACCTACTCACGATCCATGCCGAAGCAGTCGACGACCCTAGGCCGTTGCTCGAGGAGATTCGCACGCTGGGTGCAGGGGCTGGATTGGCGATCAATCCACCGACGTCACTCCGTTCGATCGAAGCCGCTTTGCCACTATGCGATATGGTTCTGGCGATGAGTGTGATGCCCGGTTTCGGTGGGCAACAGTTCGACTCTATTGCACTTGAAAAACTCCGCGAACTGCGGGGCAAGCTCGGCAACGAAGTCTTGCTCGAAGTCGATGGGGGAGTGAACAGCAGCACGATCGCCTCGTGCGGCGCGGCGGGTGCCGACTTGTTGGTCGTCGGCTCCGCCTTGTTTCGGTCTGACGGCGACTTTCAGAGTGACATCGCCCATTTGACTCAACTGGCAAGTAGCCAAAAATAGCTCGCCCCACACACCCCGAGACCGAAGTCCCATGTTAAAACTCCTGCTGATTCGCACCGGTGCGACGGAGTACGAGTGCCAAGGCCGTGTGCAGGGCACGTTGGACATCCCGCTGAGCGAAGATGGCCGGCTGCAAATGGAGCAGGTGGCCGAAGCGTTGCGTGACACCTCAATCGACATTTGCTTCACAGGCCCGTGCCGTGCGACGCAGCAGTCGTCCGAAATTTTGGCGAAGGCACTGAAGCTCAAGATCAAGACCATGGAAGACCTGCGTAACCTCGATTACGGCCTGTGGCAAGGAATGCTCATCAGCGACGTGAAATCCAAACAGCCTAAAGTGTACCGACAGTGGCAAGAACACCCCGAAACGGTCTGCCCTCCTGATGGCGAGTCGCTGCAAAATGTCCGCGATCGCTTGCGGCGCGGCTTGGGAAAGATCGCCAAGAAACGCAAGTCGGGAGTCTCCGCAGTGGTTGTGGCCGAGCCAGTGACCAGTTTGCTGAAAAACGCCTTGCGGGACGATGTGCTTGGCAACCTTTGGAATGCAACGAACGACGAATCCACCGCATGGGAACTGATCGAAGTTCCGGAGGGTGTCGGAAGCGTGTGAATCGAGCGGTCGGCATGGCTTGACGCATTTCCGGCTGGTATACTGATTCGGCTGATGAACAGGCACAGACGCCTGTGGCGTTTGTAATATCCCCAATCCTGCTGCGACGATGGCTTCCAGCGATATCGACACCTCGGAAAAACAAACTCGATCTCCGCGCGAAAAACGTGGCGTGCCGGGTGGGCTCTGGCTCGGCTGCCCGGATTGTGGAAAGATGATCTTCCGCAAAGAAGTCGAGCGGCTGATGAATGTCTGCCCCGAGTGCGGGTTCCACATGTATCTCAGCGCACGCGGCCGCATCGCCGCAGTGTTGGACGAAGGAACCTTTGACGAGTGGGACAGCCATCTCGCACCAACCGACCCGCTGCAATTTGAAGACAAGAGAAAATACAAAGACCGCCTCGTCGCCGAGCAAGATAAGACAGGTCTCAGCGACGCGGTACTCACCGGCAGCGGCATGATCCGCGCTCGTCGAGTGGCCTTGGGAGTTACCGACTCGCAGTTCATCATGGGCAGCATGGGTTCGGTCGTCGGCGAACGGTTGACTCGCCTCATCGAGCGCGCCACCGAGCAGCAGCTACCGCTGATCATCATTAGCAGTTCCGGTGGCGGCGCGCGAATGCACGAAGGAATCTATTCGCTCATGCAAATGGCCAAGGTCTCCGCAGCGCTGGCCCGTTATGGCGAAGCCAAAGGGCTGTTCATCTCTGTACTGACTAACCCGACGATGGGCGGAGTGGCTGCCAGTTTCGCGTCGCTGGGCGATATTATCTTTGCTGAGCCGAAAGCACTCATTGGTTTTGCGGGCCCGCGAACGATCAAAGCCACAATTCGTATCGAGTTGCCCGAGGGATTCCAAACCAGCGAGTTCCTGCTCGAACATGGCTACATCGACCGCATCATCCATCGAGCCGATCTCAAGAGCGAGATCGCCAGGGTGATCGACTATTGCGGGAAATAGTAGCCAGTCGTCAAAGGCCAGTCGGTGGTCAGTCAGTGGCCAGTCAGGGGTGCGATATGGGATTTACCTGACCGCTGATCATTCACGGCTAATTGTTGCCCTTCCTCGCCAGCTAGCTTAAATTAGAGAGTGAAGCCACGCTTTCCACTTCACCCTCCGGACAGACTCACGCTATGGGCATCAGCTCGTTTTTTAAATCGATTCTTGAAGGTGGAAAGGTCGATATCAACAAGCGTTACGAGAAGCTCCGGGACGCGGTCTCGGGCACGATGTCCGACTTTCACATGGCTCGCGATCGAGAGACCGACCAGATCGTGGGACTGAAAATCCTCGACAAAAAGAAGCACGACCAGTTAGAAATGCGCTTTCGCGGTCTCGAGAAACCCAGCGAAGGCCAGATTGCCACACTGTTTGATCACCCGCGCATCGTCACCACGCATGGCTACGGCGTGACTTCCAAAGGCGAGCAGTTTTTGGTGATGGAGTTCTTGGACGGACCAGGGTTGAATTCTTTGATTATTGGGCGCAGCGAGCTACTCGATGGCAATCGATTAGCTTTGATGCGTCATGCGGCCGAATCGCTCCAAGTCGTGCATGAAGCCGGATACATTCATCGCGATGTTTGCCCGCGCAACTTCGTTTGCGCGAAAGATGTGACCTCGCTCAAGCTCATCGATTTTGGGCTGACAGTTCCCGAGCGACCCGAGTTTATGCAACCGGGCATCCGCACGGGCACCCCGAACTACATGGCTCCCGAAGTAGTACGACGGAAGCAAACCGACCATCGGCTCGATATTTTTTCGTTCGGGGTGTCGATGTACGAAATGTTTTCTTTTGAACTCCCCTGGCAACGAGGTAGTGGCGATGGGCTAGCTGCAATGAACCACGGGCAGTCCGACCCCACGCCGTTGTCAAAACATTGCCCAAAGATTCAACCCGAGATCGAACAGATCATCCTCAAATGCCTCGTTCCTGAGCCGGCCAATCGACTACAGTCTATGAAGAACGTGGTAACGGCGCTCGCTAAGCTGAAGAGCGAAAATGCATAGCGCACCGGCACTCCTGGCAGGGGCCGCTCATCGCAGAATACTACGAACCGCTCATCATCTGCTCTAACGCCGACATTGCCACAGGCCAGCGCGTATCGCGGCTCTCGTAAGCTTGCCACCAGTCGAGCAATATGGATGGTGTGTTAGCCGGTAAGCCTGCAGGCAAATACCAGGCGGCCTGAGCGCGAGCCAAGCTTGGTTCATCGAGCGTTGCCAACTCCACCCTTTCGGCAGCAGCTAGAATCAAGGGCAATGTTGCCAAGCTCGCCAGAGTAGGCAACCGTTCCCGAGAGACCGATTCGCCGAGTGCCGGCACTTCGAGGTTCACTTGCGACAGCAACCAACCCAGCCGTAGGGTCTCGGGAAGATCCGAGTGAGGATGCGTCAGCACTGCCTCGAATGTGACACGATTCGATGGCAGATGTGCACGACCATGCCCACCCACAACGGGGCTCACCAATACGACTTCCGCCGAAGGGGCAAGAAAATGGTCGTCCGTCAATTTGGTGATCACCTTGAGTAGCCCCGGGCCCCGCGCTTCCCACTGTTCGCGGAGCGGTCGGCCCCGAACGGACAATTCCTCGACCAACCCGGGTTGTTCTCTGAGCCAACTGGCTTCCAAATCGGCTACACTCCCAGCCAACCGCAAGATCGCCGCTTCGCTCAGAGCGCGCGCACCCAAAACACGTTTCGCGGCCATTTCGATGAGCTGCCGATTATTTTCGTAGTCCGACGAAAGATCGACCAGGAGCGGTAACGCTCCATCAACATCGAAGCCGCATGCTTGCAATTCGCTGCACAACGCGTCGGCCGCTGGCTGCAGTTTTGGGAGGATGGTACTATCCGCCACGGGTAGTCCCTCGCGCATGCATAACGCCGCGTGCAGGCAACTAGCCGAGAAGCTGGCTTTCCATCGAAGGTCCATGCACACATCGTGCTGCTGTGCTAGCACCCCGTCAAGTCGCTCTGGCAACTCGCGCACTGGCTTGCTAAGCTCCGCGCCCCGTAGAGTGAACGGAGCTAGTCGGTAGCACGCTTGCGCGTAGGTTGCCGAATCTCCTGGCTCAACACTTCGGATTGCGTGGCAATCCGGCTAGGTAGGCAATACAACGAAAGCACTTTCCATGCGTCGAACCCTGCTGCGAAGTTGGTTGTTGTTCGTTCTGTTTCTATGCGCTTTATGCGGAACCAGCTTTGCTCAGCCCACTTCCGGGGCAGTCACGAATGCGCCGCTCGCCACGACTCAACCAGTTGCACAGATGGCAAGTGCCCCGGAGCAGCCACAAGCGGCGATGAACCCGCCCGGCTTTCCCCTCGCACCGGTCGAGCAGCAATTTGTCGATCAGATTCTGCAGATGTGGGAAAACGAAAGCTCCAAGATTCAAACGTTCAACAGTCGGTTCGAGCGTTGGGAGTACGATCCCGTGTTCGGCCCGGGCAACGACATCCCGTCGATCAAGAGTATCGGGCAACTAACCTACTCCAAGCCGGACAAAGGCAGTTTTAAGATCGAGGAAATCCGTCGCTACCAGCCGAAAGACCCGCAGACCGCGGCAGTGGAAGAAGATTGGGTCCTCCAGGACCAAGAGCTCGGTGAGCATTGGGTCTGCAATGGCAAGGCGATTTACGAGTACAAGCACGACAAAAAGCAACTGGTTGTCCAGCCGCTGCCACCGCAAATGCAAGGCAAGGCGATCGTGAACGGGCCGTTGCCATTCTTGTTCGGAGCTGAAGCGGAAAAGCTCAAGCGCCGCTATTGGATTCGCAGCAAGCAGGGCGGCCCCGCCGACATTTGGCTCGAAGCGTTTCCACGCACTCAAGTTGACGCGGCTAACTACCACCATGTCG
The DNA here is from genome assembly GCA_965230685.1 of Bythopirellula sp. Taxonomy (GTDB): domain Bacteria; phylum Planctomycetota; class Planctomycetia; order Pirellulales; family Lacipirellulaceae; genus Bythopirellula. The sequence continues at coordinate 2,338,682 of CBDDLO010000002.1, read as the reverse complement.
AGATTATGCTCGACCGCAAGACGATGCAGCCCAAGGCAATCCAGGTCCACATGCCCAACAACAAAAGTCGCGCGGTCTATATGTTTGACAAGCCGACGATCAACGGCAAGCTGAACGCGATCTTCGGCGACCTGTTCAACGCACCGCGCAAACCCTTGGGCTGGAAGAAGATTGTGCAAGAGCTGCCACCAGGGCCGGAAGCGAATCCCCAAGCGGCGAATCCTCAGCCAACCACGACCCGGTGACCAACTGCAGGACTCAAAGGCCCTTCCCTATAGGTGACCAAGCACGCGTTCGTAAACCTTCGCCAAGTTCGCAGCCATCGCCTGATCAGAGAATTTCTCCGCATGCCGCCGGTGCGCGTTCTCGGATAGCTGCGAGTAATCGAGTTCTTTGCCCGCCACAAGTTCCTCGATTGCCATGGCCAACTGGCTGACGCTGGACGGCTCGACAAGCAGACCCTCTTCGCGGTGACGAATCGCCTTGGGTACGCCTTCGACATGGCTAGCGATTACTGGCAGTCTGGCGGCCATGGCTTCCAAGACCACCATTGGCAAACCTTCGCCAAACAGACTCGGCAACACAAACAGATCCATCTGCCGTAGCTCGGCTGCGATGTCCTGCGTGAAACCCGTCCAAGTGATAGCATCTGCCACCCCGAGCTGCGCTACTTGGGCCATCACCTCGTTTTCATATTCGGGTGTTTCAAATGGTCCGACGGCTCGCAGTGTGACATCAATGTTTTGCGAACGCAGCTTAGCCAGTGCTTCGATCAGCACTTCGATGCCTTTACGCGGACGAAACAAGGCTGCGATACCCAGAGTCCAACTTTTCGTCGGCTCGCGGCGCGGTGGTACCTCGATGGTCGGTACTCCGTTGGGCACATAGCTAACACGCCCCGCTGGAAATCCCTCCGCTTGCATCAACTGCTGGAGGCTTGGCGAGACCGCCACTAGATGAGCCGCGTGGCGAATACTCCAACGCTCGAGCTTGGCATTGAGCCAATTTTGCAAACGGCGCGTCGAGTCGCGCGCGGTTGGACTATGCACGTGGTACACCAAGGGCACATCAGCCCACTTCGCGGCTAGGCTCCCCACCAACACCGATCGAGGCGTGTGGGCATGTACAAGCGCGTAGTCTTCGACACGAATCAACTCCGCAAGCCGACGCGCACAACGCAGGTCGAACCGACCGCTCATCGGTATTCTGTAAAGCTTCGCCTGTTCAGCTTGTCGCACCTTCGGAAATAAATCGGGTTTCACGCAAGCGAAACCCACCTCGAACCCAAACTGTGGCAACTGAAGTGCTAACAAGTCCTGCACGCGTTCCGCCCCAGAGTAGTGCTCGCCATTGATGACGTGCAAGACACGCTGCGTGGCGATTGGTGCCGGCAGCTCCGCCACATCAGGCGCGCGCGGCACGACAATCGGTACCTCGTCGAGAAACGAGGCACCAGGGGATGAGTTGTCCAGCATCGAAATTTCGCCGAAAGAGTCCAGGAAGCCGCGGTCGAGCCAGACCGCCGATAGGCTACAAAAACTCTAGTTCGCCGAATGAAAGGGGCCGGCCAGATATGCGAGCCCCGCTAGACTTGCCCGGCAGGGCGAGAAGTCGTAACGATTATGCCTGCCAATTGGGTTGAACGCCCTGCAGAGGATCGCGCCGCATGGCAGAAGATGAGGCGTCCCGCCTTGGGAAGAGAATTTCTGGAAGTGCGTGACGATTTTCAGGCCCAATCCAAGGGCCAAAAGAGTAGCAAAAAGATACACTTGTATGATTTTGCAACACACCAAATAAAACAGGCGAGCCTGGATGCACATTGAATGGCTTCCGGACTCGCCTGCTGCGTGGGACCTACGACAACAACCAATGACGGCTTAAAGGGGAGGGACAAGCCGTCAAAAGTTGTCGTCTGTGCTGTAGTTAGGCCCTGTTCTCATTGCCTCTTCTCAACCGACCCCAGTCAATCATCTCTCTTCTCTGTTCCAGCCCAGTCGTGTGTTCCAAGCATCTCTAAGCTGAACTGATTGTCAGTTGCGACTATTAACGAGTGCAAAGGCCATGCCAAACTGGGGTCGGCTATCGCGTTGGGAGTTGGATTCCCCGGAATCGAACCCCTCGGAGAAATGGAAATCTGCCGAATCGAACTATAGACTGCTCAAGCCGTGTGAGAGAATAAGTTGCTTTGGAATCCGCGTAGGCCTTATTCAGGGAAACATGTCGATGAGCGATTCACAAGCTCGCTATCCAAAAATCGCTCAGCTTCGAAGTGTTGACCAATTGCGTGAGCGATTGGATCAACTGGGCATCATGCTTCCGTTGGACGATGCGCCCAAGACTGCCGAGTCGGGCTCACCTTTGGCCGCGCCGATTGATGTAGGCGGCTTGCCCGTGGGTAACCGATGGTGCATCCACCCGATGGAAGGGTGGGACGCAAATGCCGATGGCAGCCCCAGCGAGTTGACGCTACGTCGCTGGCATCGTTTTGGGCTCAGCGGAGCGAAACTCATTTGGGGTGGCGAAGCGGCAGCCGTGCAGCACGACGGACGGGCCAATCCTAACCAAACCTTGGCGACGGCCGAAAATCGTGCGGGGTTGGCCGCGCTGCTTGCAACGTTGCAAGCGGGACATCGCGAGCAGAGCGGTTCGCTTGACGGATTGATGGTTGGCCTGCAGCTGACCCACTCCGGCCGGTTTTGCAAACCGCATGACAAGCAGCAGTTCGAGCCACGGATCGCGTATCACCACCCGCTGCTCGACAAAAAGTTTGGGATCGATCCCGCTGACAATTCCCTCGTCTGGACCGATAGCGATCTGGAGAGGCTCATTGACAGCTACGTGGCTGCAGCCCACTTGGCTCACGAAGTGGGATATCATTTTGTGGATGTGAAAGCCTGCCATGGCTACCTGCTCCACGAATTTCTCAGCGCGCGCACCCGCCCCGGGAAGTACGGTGGCGACCTCGCGGGTCGGAGCCGCTTGTTGCTCTCCATCATCGAGCGCATTCGCGCCGAGGTGCCCGACCTGCAAGTTGGTGTCCGTCTCAGTGTGTTTGACATCGTGCCGTTTTGCACCAGCCGCGAAGAGGGCAAGCCAATGGAGTTCGAGCCATTGCTGCCATACGAATGTGGCTTTGGCGTGAACCGCGACAATCCGCTTGAGTACGATCTCGACGAACCTCTGCAGTTGATTCGCACTCTAGTGGACAACGGCGTAACGCTGCTGAACATCAGTTGTGGCAGCCCTTATTACAATCCGCACATCCAACGTCCCGCGATCTTTCCACCGAGCGACGGATACTTGCCACCCGAAGATCCGCTGGTCGGCGTGTGGCGACAAATGGACGTGGTGCGACAGTGCAAAGCCGCGTGCGGCGACGTGCCGGTGGTGGGCAGCGGCTATTCCTACCTGCAGGACTACTTGCCACACGTTGCCCAAACAGCAGTAGGCGAAGGTTGGGTCGACTTCGTTGGTTTGGGCCGCATGGTGCTCAGCTATCCTGAGCTGCCACACGACGTGCTGACTACTGGCAAAATGAAGCGCAAGCTCATCTGCCGAACGTTCAGCGATTGCACCACCGCGCCGCGTCATGGCATCGTCTCAGGCTGCTACCCCCTGGATGAACACTACAAAAAAATGTCTGAGCGGCAGGAGCTAGTGGAAATCAAGCAGCAGCTCTGACCACTGGAGGGCCAGGGAACCGTCCTACGCGAAAAAGTTTGACTTCGCTTCGGCGTTTCGGTTACGCTATCGCCAATCAGGCCAAGCCGTCCGGAACCGGCGGGTCGCTCTTTTCCCTTTCCTGCGGGCCAGGAAATAATCAGGAGGCATGAAGCATGTCGAAACAGGCAATCGGTTGGAGCTGCGCGTTAGCGTTGCTGGTTGGTTTAGCGGTGAAGGGACAACTTGCGGCACAAGCGCAGGATGATTCGTTCGATGTCAAGACGATTCGTCCACCTGCAGAGCGAGCGCAGCAGGCAGAACCCGGCAAAAAAAGTGCTGAGGAGAGAATTGAATCTACCCTCGATCAGCCATTAAAGACACCATTGTCCTTTCACGACGAGCTGTTGAACATCGTTCTCGAACAGATTGCCCACGAGTACGACCTGCCGATCGTGTTCGACAAAGCCGCACTGGACGAAGTAGCCATCAGCCCAGAATCGGAAGTGACGATCAGCTTGCGAAATATCTCGCTGCGCTCCGCGCTGAATCTGATGCTAAAAGAACCTGGACTGGAGGACTTGTGCTTCGTCGTCGAAGATGAAGTGCTGCTCATCACAACTGAGGAGAAGGCAAACGAAACGGTGAAAACACTTGTTTATCGGGTCGATGACCTAGTGAATGAAAGCACACAGCGTTTCAACTCCGCGGCGCAGTCGGGAGACTACAACCCTTTAATCGATGTGATCGTGGCTTGCGTTGACCACGATTCCTGGAATGAGAACGGCCATGGCGAAGGTGAAATACAACCACTCAGCCCAGGCATGTTAGTTGTGTCCCAAACTCAAAGAGTCCATGGGCAGATAGAGAAACTGCTGGGAAAGATTCGACAAGCCAAAGGCAAAAAGGTCAACGCAGAGAATTCCACTTCCAAAATGGCGACTCTCATTACGAAAGGCTTCGCTCTGAACATGGAGCAAGGCGAAAACCCCGAAGCCATCCGCAAACAGCTCGGAGAAGCAATCAAGAAGAGTGTCAATTGGGACGCTGCCGAAGGGTCTCCCGTGGAAAAAGAGGCTTGGCTCGAAGTTTTGCCCGATCGAGTATTGGCGCGACATACCCCTACAGTGATTAAGCAAGTCGAGATCGTGCTTGAGGACATGCGCGTGCACTTTCCCGTTCAACGTTCGCAAAACGCCGGTGGCGCGGCGAGAGGTGGCGGAGGAGCGTTCTAGTGGCAAGTCGAGGCAAACCAACCCTTGCCGAGTGACGCGCTGGCAGCGATGATGGAGCCATGATTTCCGCACCTCAGACCGCGAAGCACGCCTTGCTGCTAGGCAACACGCAGATTGTCGACACTTTTGCCGAAGCGTTTCGCATGCGCTTCGTGCGGTTGATCGTTACAGCCGTCGATGAGTATTGGCTTGATGCGGCATTGCGCGAAGCGGGCGGCTACAGCTCGTCGGTGATAGGTTGTGATGCCGAAATTGGCGTTGAGGACATGTTATCACCGAGCGAAACGCCCGATGGGCGACCCGGGGCGGCGCTGCTGGCATTTGGTTTTTCGAGCGAAGCACTCGCCAAGGCTGTGCCGAACCGCGTGGGGCAGTGCGTCATGACTTGCCCGACGACGGCCGTGTTTAATGGACTAACTGACGCCGAGGAAACCATCCCGCTAGGCAAACACTTGCGTTACTTTGGCGATGGGTTTCAACGAAGCAAGCTACTCAGCGGGCGGCGTTACTGGCGGGTGCCGGTGATGGATGGTGAATTCATCATGGAAGAAAAGCTTGGGGTCGGCAAAGGCGTCGCCGGCGGGAATATTATCCTTCAAGGCACTACGTCCGAAGTCGCACTAGCATCAGCTCGACGCGCCAGCGAGGCGATTGCCCAACTGCCCGGCGTGATCGCTCCGTTCCCCGGTGGCGTCGTGCGCAGCGGCAGCAAAGTTGGGTCCACTTACAAAGGCATGGTCGCATCGACCAATGACGCTTACTGCCCGACGCTTCGCGGCCGCGTCGAGAGCGAACTGGTCGACGGGGCCAACTGCGCGTACGAAATTGTCATTGATGGCGTCGACGAAGAGGCCGTCGGCAACGCGATGAAAGTCGCCCTGGAAATCGCCGCGGGCGACGGCGTTCTCGCTATCGGTGCAGGCAATTACGGCGGCAAGCTCGGCAAATTCCATTTCCATCTTCATGAACTGCTTGCTTGACGTGGTTGCGACGTTCCACTCTTCACGCGAAGGCGCCAAGGCGCTACGGGATACGACCTGGAAGACACTCCGCGCCTTGGCGCCTTGGCGTGAAACTTTTCTAGTGCTGCTAATCGCAACTTGCTCATGCGAAACAACAAGTGTGGGGGCAGAATCGCTCGATGGCGCCGAGGGGCGACCGCTGGCACTGGATCAATTTCAACCGAAGTCCTCTCTTGTTCTGCCAAAACATCGTCCGATTCGCGCAAAGTTTCCCGTGGTGGATGTGCATGTCCATCCGCGGCTGAAGCTGCATCGCGACTACGCGCAGCTGGATGAGTTTGTCCGCGTGATGGATGCAGAGAACATTGCGGTTTGCGTGAGCTTGGATGGCCGATTGGGTGAGCAACTCGAAGAGCACAAACGGCAGCTTTGGACAAAGCACCGCGAGCGGTTCGTGATCTTCGCCAACGTGGATTGGGTCGGCAGTGGTCGGCGCGAGGACCCCAGCAGTTGGGATTGCCATCGTCCCGACTTTGGCCATCGCATGGCCATCGCGTTGGCCGACGCAAAAGAACGGGGCGCGGCGGGGCTCAAGGTATTCAAGAGGTTGGGGCTCGGCTATCGCAATCCCGATGGTTCATTGATCGAGATCGACGACTCACGGTGGGATCCGATTTGGCAGGCCTGCGGCGAACTCGGCATGCCGGTGCTTATCCACACCGCCGACCCCGTTGCGTTTTTTCAACCGATTGATCGGTTTAACGAACGCTGGGAAGAGTTGAGCCGACATCCCGATTGGAGTTTCGCGGGCGAAGAGTTTCCGTCGCACGATGAGCTGCTTGCTGCGCGCAATCGGGTGATAGCGCGTCATCCGAAAACCACTTTCATCGGCGCTCACGTGGCGAACTATCCGGAGAATTTGGCCGAGGTTGCGCAGTGGTTAGATGCGTATCCCAACTTGCACGTCGAAATCGCGGCGCGGATCGCGGAACTAGGCCGGCAACCACGTGCTGCTCGGGAGTTCATCTTGAAATACGCGGATCGCGTTATGTTCGGCACCGATGGTCCGCGTCCCGTGGGGAGATTGTTGCCTCACTGGCGGCTGTTAGAAACTCGCGATGAGTATTTTCCCTATGCGGAGAATCAATACCCGCCGCAAGGACTATGGAACATCTACGGGCTAGGCTTACCCGACAAGGTACTTCGCAAAGTGTATGCCGAGAACGCGGCGGAGTTGATTCCAGGAGTTGCCGAGCGGCTCCAGACATACGAGCAGCACAGGCAAGCCAGCGCTGGTAGGTAGCTGAATTTACCAGAGTATGAGTTCTCGGTGCATCTGCCGATTTCAGGCAATTCAGCGATGCAAGTGAGATTGAAGTTCAGCACAGTTGCATTGCGTCCCCCGCTCTTGTTAAACTTATCCCAAGAAATAGGTTTGTCCGTTGGGCGGCCTGGTAAGCTAGTCTTCAGGATCTTGAAACCCATGAGTGCCGATACCCAGGCTCCCAAGCCCTCGGGCGAACCGACCAACGCCACTAATCCGGCCGCCACTAATCCGGCCGACGCTAATCCGGCCGACGCTAATCCGGCCGACGCTAATCCGGCCACTGGGCCTGCTTCGAGTGAAGCGGATGCGACACCTGATTCGACTGGGGCTACGTCGAGTTCAACTGTGACTAATGAACCTACGCCTGATGAACCTGTGCCGAATGTCTCTGAACCGGCAACCGAGTCTACAGCGCCCAGCAGCGAGGCTCAGGAACCTACTGGTGCAGACAAACCCAGTGAGCGCATTCAAATCGGCACGCAGCGCAGCGCAGATGCCGCAACGAAGGCCGAGGCCAAGCCCGTGACTCCTGGTTCTTCGACACCTAAGGAACCGGAGCCGACCAAGAGCAACTATCCGCCGCCCAACGTGCGCGATCAGCTGTCGCCCGAGTTGGAGCAAGAACTCGAAGCCGCGCTCGGTGGCGAATCTCTCGACGCGATCATCGACGACTCAGCAACGGCCACCGCGACGGGCGAAGAGCTCGCACCGGAAACCAAGGTGACCGGCACGGTCGCCAAAATTCATCGCGAAGATATTTTCATTGAACTCGGCGGTCGTAACCAAGGACTGCTGCCGCTTAAGCAATTCGAGAAAACCGAGTCCCCAGAAATCGGGAGTCAGATCGACTTGGTGGTTGCGCGCTATGATGCCGAGCAGGGTTTGTACGAAGTTTCCCTGCCAACCGCAGCGGTCTCCATCGGCAATTGGGACGAAGTCGAGGTGGGACAGATCATCGACGTGAATATCACAGGCCACAACAAAGGCGGTCTGGAATGCCAAGTCTCGGGTATTCGCGGCTTTATTCCGATGGGACAGATTTCTATCTACCGCGTGGACAACGCCGAGGAGTATGTCGGCCAAAAGCTCACATGCGTGATCACCGAAGCCAACCGTGGCAAGAAAAATCTCGTGCTCAGCCATCGAGCGTTGATGGAGCGCGAGCGTAAAGAGCAGCGGGAGAAGTTGCTCGAAGATCTAGCCCCCGGTCAAATTCGCGAGGGGACTGTTCGGAGCCTACAAGAGTTTGGCGCATTTGTAGATCTGGGGGGCATCGACGGCCTGATCCACGTCAGCCAAATCAGCTGGGAACGCGTGAATCATCCCCGCGATGTGCTTCACGAAGGCCAGGCTGTGAAGGTGCGTGTCGACAAGGTCGACAAGGAAAGCGGCAAGATCGGTCTCGCTTACCGCGATTTGGCAGACAACCCCTGGGATAGTGTCTCCAGCAAGTATCCCACGGGCAGCACCGTAAAAGGCACGGTCACAAAGCTGATGCAATTCGGTGCGTTCGTGAAACTCGAACCGGGCGTCGAGGGATTGATTCACATCTCCGAGATGGGCCACGGCCGAGTCAACAAAGCAGGCGATGTCGTTAGCGAAGGTCAAGAAGTCGAAGTGAAAGTGCTGTCAGTCGATACCGATGCCCAGCGCATTGGCCTGTCCCTCAAAGCACTGATGCCAAAGCCCGAGAGAGCGCAGGGCGAACGAAAGAAGAAAGAAGAGACTCCCGCTCCCGAGTCGATCAAACGCAAAGAAAAAGAATCCGACAAGCATCTCAAAGGCGGCATCAGCACCCCCAGCGGCGGCGAGCAGTTCGGGTTGAAGTGGTGATTTTTGCAGAATGATCGAATGCCAATAACCAAGAATTGACGTTGGCACTCACTCCCGTTGGTCATTGGTCATTATCTCTGAGCGTCTATGTTCCACTGGGACCGAGGACTCTTCCTCACTGCTGCGAATCTCGCGCTTGATGTCACCCGACGGCAGAAGCTGGGGTTCATGTCCCATGCCCACGCCGACCATATTGGCGTACATCAGCTGGGGCTCTGCACGCCGGCGACCGCCGCGCTGTTTCGGCATCGTCGCGGCCAGCAGCATCGCGTCAAGAAGTTGCCTTATCGTGAGCCGATGGAGCTGGGGCCGCTGCGGCTAACGACTTACCCCGCAGGCCATTGTCTTGGGTCCTCCATGCTGCTTGCCGAAAGTGAAGGGCAATCACTTCTTTACACGGGCGACTACAAGCTGGGCCCGTCAGCAACCAGTGAGCCTGCCGAATTGCCCCGCGCCGACATTTTGGTAATGGAAAGCACATTTGGTCGGCCCAAGTACCGTATGCCGCCGCGCGCGGAAGTGATTGCTGAGTTGGTCGCGTTGGTCCAGTCCCTCCTCGCCGACGGTCGCACGCCGGTGATCCATGCCTACGCACTCGGCAAAGCGCAGGAAGTGACCAAACTGCTTACTAAGGAAGCCATTCCTGTCCAGCAACATCCGATGACGTTTGCTGTGAGCGAAGTTTACCAACAATGTGGTTGCGACTTGGGCGCGGTCAGCGAATTCCGCGGCGAGTGGAAACCGGGCCACGCCGTCGTCACTCTACCCCGTGGGATGAAAAGCTTTCGTCTGGCGGGCCTCCACGATCCAATCAGCATCGCTGTCACGGGGTGGGCCATCGACCCTGGCACGAAGTACCGGCAGAAAGTTGACCACGCCTTGCCACTCTCCGACCATGCCGATTTCAATCAGCTGCTGGAAACAGTCGAGCGGGTTGGTGCCAACTCCATCTATTGCACCCACGGCCCGCGTGAGTTTGTCGAGCATCTGCGCGCCGAGGGTTACAACGCTTTTCCGGTGACGGGAAGTTATCAGACTCGAATGTTTTGAGAAAGTTTGCCGGTTAGGCCAGCTGCTAGCAAGGCGACCTTGCCGACTGTAGTGGCTACGTTAACCGTGGTGGATGTCCCACGACCGGATGGTAGCGGTTTTGCTGATTCCACTTCGCGAGAGTGGTCGAATCAGACAGAGCAGGCTAGTTGTCTGGCACACGCGATAGGTGCGCTGCGTCAACGGTGCATGCTTGTATAGCATTCGAGTTGGATTTCCCAGGGAAGGGTTTCGCATGTTTTTCGGTCGCAGGACTGGCCGTCGGGCTGCATCAAGCACTCGCCGATTGTTTCGATTCAGCGTGGGCCCGGTCTCCGTGGGATTGATCGTCTCCGCGGGGCTGCTCGCCGGCTGTGGTGAATCGCAGGCTCCACTCGCAGAGGTCTACTCCGACTACGAGCCAAACGGTTCCTGGAAGACATCGCAGGATCAAGCGCAACTCGCCGTAACCCCCGTGGTGGCGAATCAGCCTCTCATTCCTGAGCTTGCCGATCAGGCTCCGACGCTCGCCCCCCAACGCGACGTAAACAAGGCCCCTGAAGACGAATACTGGGCGTTTCCCAACGATGTGGACGCCGAGACCGACGATTCGACCCCACAGCCCGCGCTGCCCACGCCGCTTCCTGCCATTGATGACGGCCCAAATCAGGAACAGCCGCAAGAAACCGTCGAATTACCACTAGCCGAAAACGGGAGCGAACCAACTGAGGATTTTGCCAAGGAAGATGAAACTGCCAGCAAGGAACAAATCGTTGATACACGATCTCCAACTATTAATGGTGAGCCGCTGCGAGTGATTGAAAATAAATTCGTCAGCCAGGAACATTCTATCGCGATCTTGCTACCGCCGCTGACAGATTCAGGTGTGCAAACGAACCCACACGAAGCCCTGAGCATTCCCGCGACGCCCGTCCCCGAGCCACTTGCGAATTCTGAGTCGGTACTTCCCGCGATCCCGATGTCAGACTCCCAACTACTGCCAGAGCTGGAGCAATTGCCTGAGGAAAAGTCACTGCTGGCGACCTTGTTACGAGATTCCACTGCGGCAGCGACAGGCGTACTGACCGACGAACGCGTCAACATGCTGGCGAAGAAGAAAATTCAACAAGCCAGTCTGATGGCAAGCCGCGGTTCCCTCTACGTGGCTCGCAAGGAACTCATCGAAGTCTTGCGCATGATCTCGCAAGCCAAAGATGCCCAGCAAGGAACTCCCGAACGAGTCACTGCTTTGGCCGCGGGACTGCGGGCCCTCCGCGAAGCGGCGGACTTCGCTCCGCGCGGCACGCAGCTAGAGGCGGAACTCGACGTCGAGGTGCTGTGCGCATCGCATCGCACTCCTGTCGCCAAACAACCTGAAGCGTCTACGCTGTTGCCGGCGCTGATGATGGATCGCTACCTTCGGTATGCTCAGTTGCAATTGGCGATGTCCGTGGCAGGGGAGCCTGCGGGTTCGATGGCGCTGCACGCCCTTGGCAAACTAAGTAGCCAACTTGGTCACGTCGAACCGGAGCAAAATCACTTGTCCGATCGACAAGCAATCGCCTATCAGCAGGCCGCGTTGTTGGCGCACAACCAAAACTACCTGGCCGCTCACGAGCTGGGAGTGCTGATGGCGAGATCGGGCCACTTCGCCGAGGCGCATCGGCTGTTGCAGCACGTCGCTGCACGCCAGCCCAATGCGGTCGTCTATCGCAATCTGGCACGCGTAGAAGAAGAGCTTGGCCAACCCCAGCTAGCACTGGCCAATCGAGATCGCGCGCGCCAGTTGAGTCAGCAAGGTGCGACCGGCACGAACAACATCCAATGGGTTTCGCCCGCTCAGTTTGCACAGACCGGAGCCCAAACCGCTCAATTCAATCCTACCGGGCGGCAAAGCGTATCCAACCAAGCCACGGCGACACGGCAAGTCTTGCCCGGCACCCGCCCAGGTAACCGACCGATCATTCGCTGAGTTACGATTCCGAACCTATTCATTTATCAAGGCCCGTGTTCATGAAGCTTGCAACTGTGGTGAAGTTGATGGCGGTTGTGCTGCTCTGTTGGGCACCGTCGTGCATGGTGTTTGGCCAGTGCGATACTGGTGGCTGTGGCAACGTGCCCGGCTGCAACCCTGCCTCGCCGCATCCCCTTTGGGCCGTCGATAGCACCGCGGGGTGTGGCGTGGGCGAAGTGGGGTGGAAACAGCGTAGCTACCAGGTCGATTGGCAGTCCTTCGCCCAAGGGGAATACGTCGGCCACGCACGGTCACCCCATGTTCCGGCCTATCGGCTCCGCGTGGACGACCAAATTGCTTTCGTCTTTCGACTGACTCGAGACGAGACCTCGCGGCCCTACGAGTTGCAAGTGGGCGACCAAATTCGTGTCGAGTCGCTCACCGGCGATACGCAGTCTTCCAGTGGCGATGACGCTGCAAGCGAGAACGACAACATTGGCCGCGAGCTCATTATTCAGCCCGACGGTTCTATCAGCCTGCCGCTGTTGGGTCAGGTGCGCGCTTCGCGGATGACGATCGACGGACTGCGTGAACACTTGGAAGATCGCTACAAGAAGTTCTACAAGGTCCCTGCAATTACCGTGACTCCGCTGCAGGTGAATACCAAGCTGCAGGACTTACTCGCTTCAGTCGATGCCCGTCAAGGTGTCGGCGGCTTGCAGTTACAGGTGATCGTGACCCCTGCCGGAAAAATTTACATGCCAGGTCTCGGTGCAATTTGTGCCCAAGGGTTGACGCTTGAGGAACTCAAGTTCGAAATCGACGCGCGCTATGCCACGAGCATCCCAGGTGTCGAAGTGACACCTGTCTTAACACAACGGGCACCTCGCTTTCTCTACGTCGTCGGCGAAGTGGCCCAGCCGGGTCGATTCGAGCTGACTGGACCAACGACTTTGATGGGGGCCATCGCCCTGGGGGGCGGCTGGACCCCCGGCGCGAATCTTCGGCAAGTGGTCGTCTTCCGCCGCGGCGAAGATTGGCGGCTTATGGCCACGATGGTCGATGTTCGCGGCGCCTTGTACGGCCGTCGTCCCGTGCCGGCTGATGAAATCTGGCTGAACGATTCCGATATTGTCGTCATCCCCAAAACGCCTATCCAAGCCGTCGACGAAGTCATCAGCCAATACTTCACCCGCGGACTCTACAGCTTGTTCCCTCAATTCGCGTTTGGGCAATTCAACTTCGACAACTTTTCGTCGCTGAGCAATTGATCAGAGCACGTTACTAGTTCGCCAGTCTTTGCAGCGAGCCTTAGTCGGCTACAATCAAGACCTTTCAAGCACAATCCTCTGTCTTGGAGTCTTGGATGTCGACTGCTCCTATTTCAATACCGCTCGCGCTAATTTTCCTGAGCTGTTCCAGCCACTCTCTCATGGCGAAAGAACGCTCGGCTTCCGGTGTTCACTCAGCCATGCGGCAAGCAGCGAATGCTATGCTGGCCACCTTTGACCCAACGCAACGCGCCCAGTTGACCTTCGACTTCCAAGGCCCGCAGCGAACCGATTGGCACTTCGTACCCAAGGAGCGCGTCGGCGTGAACTTGAGGGATATGAATCTTCAGCAGCGACGTGCAGCACAAACGTTGATGCGCTCTGCACTGAGCGAGAAAGGTTACTTCAAGGCCATCACGATCATGTCGCTGGAGCGTGTATTGCGCGAGATGGAATCGGACCGCGAAAACGTCAATGAATTTCGCAATTCGGAGAAGTACTGGTTTGCAATCTTTGGTGACCCCTCCGACAACAAGCCATGGGGTTGGCGAGTCGAAGGGCACCATCTGTCGCTCAATTTCACATCGGTCGAGGGGATCGTCAGCAGCGCGACGCCTCTGTTCCTCGGCACCAACCCGGCGGAGATCCGTGTTGGCCCTCGCAAAGGTCTACGCGTGCTCGGCAACGAAGAAGATCGGGCCCGCAGATTGGTGACGTCTCTGAGTGCCGAGCAACAGGCCCTGGCAGTCATCGCCGACCAACCGCCCAGTGATGTGTTAACGGTGCCGGGCCAGTCGCTCGACATCGGCAAGCCCGCAGGAATTGCCGCCGCCGACTTAACCACTTCGCAGCGTGTAACGCTTCAGGAAATGTGGACCAGCTTTGTGCAACACCTGCGCCACGAACTAGCCGAGCAAGAAATCCACGCTATCGAACAAGCCGGCATCGACGACATTCACTTCGCCTGGGCCGGCGGCACGAAGTTGAATGAAAACCACTACTTCCGCCTGCACGGCCCGACATTCATTCTCGAATACGACAACGCACAGGGAAACCACGCCCACCTGGTCTGGCATTCTCTCGAAAATGATTTTGGTGCCGATGCTTTGCAGCGACACTATCAAGAAAGTCCGCATCATCAAAGAATTGGAGAGTAGCTCGGGTCTGAGTTTTAGTCGATTCTCGTTCCTAAAATCGCCTCTAAAACTAAACTCGGGCAACTAGCGAAATTTGACAGTCACTTTCCACACCCCTATACTCAAGCTATGCTCTGGTCTTCAGTCTGGCGATCCTTCCCCACTCTGATGCGGTTATTGCTACTGTAGCAACCATTTCGCTCGACTATTGCTTCTCTTACCCGCAATGCTCAGTGTGTTCGTGAAGAACTTCCCTTGGGTCCGCTCTCAAGAATCGATTATCCTCCAGGCAAGGGCTACGAGGCATTCTGTGTCCGCTCTTAATGTCTGTTTCCCCCAGTTCAGACAGTCTAGCAGAAAGCACAGCCAAAGCTTAGCGGGCAAAAAAATCGCCAAACCTGTGTCAAATTAGGTAGTAACAGATCACCTTGCATTTTCAGGGTCCATCCATTGGGAAAACATTTAACGACATAACAGGTACTACAATGAAGAACTTGACTCTCCTGATCAGTTGTCTGCTGGTCAGCGCGTGCTTAACCAACCTGGGTCAGGCGGGCGACAAACAGTTTTCTCTTGGCAAGCAAGTCGAGAACTTTACGCTGAAGGACTACCGCGGTAAATCTCACCGCCTCGAAGACATCGAGAGCGAACTGGTCGTGATTGCCTTCTTGGGAACCGAATGTCCCTTGGTGAAACTCTACGGTCCGCGGCTGGCTTCCCTGCACGAAAAGTACGAGCGGCAGGGCGTGACATTTTTGGCGATGAACGCCAACGTGCACGATTCAATCACTGAAATTGCAGCATACGCGCGAGTCCACAACATTCCGTTTCCCATTCTCAAAGACCTGGGCAACAAAGTTGCCGACCAGATTGGCGCCAAAAGGACGCCGCAGGTGTTTGTGCTCGACCGCAATCGGACGATTCGCTACCAGGGACGCATCGACGACCAGTACGGCGTTGGATATGTACGCGACAAACCCAAGCGACATGACTTGGCGATTGCCCTCGACGAACTAATTGCGCACAAGCCTGTCAGCACGCCAGCCACGGTAGCTCCTGGCTGCCTCATTGGCCGGCAGAGCGAGCCGGTGGCTGATGCCAAGGTAACTTACTCGAATCGTATCGCGCATATTTTTCAGCAACGATGTGTAGAGTGCCATCGCGATGGTGACATCGCTCCTTTCGCTTTGAACGAGTATGAAGAAGTAGCTGGCTGGGCGGAAATGATTGAGGAGGTCGTGCGTGACCAGCGAATGCCCCCGTGGCACGCGAATCCCGCTCATGGCGACTTTGTGAATGACCGCCTGCTTACCGAAATGGAAAAAAGTGACATCTACCAATGGGTTGCGGATGGCGCGCCCGAAGGCGATCCGGCCGAACTGCCTGAGCCGAGGGAATTCGTCACCGGCTGGCAGCTACCCCAACAACCGGACGCGGTCTTCACGATTCAGCCAGAACCATTCACCGTCGCTGCAGAAGGCGAAATCGCCTACCAGTGGTTCGAGGTGGAGCTGGGATTCGACGAAGACAAGTGGGTCTCTGGCGTAGAAATCCTACCCGGCAACCGTGTCGTTGTGCATCATATCCTGGCCTTCGTCCAGCCTGGCGACAACCGCGCGAAGTTCCGCGGTGACCGAGGATTTCTTGCCGGCTACGTACCGGGACTCCGTGCAAAAATGCTCCCTCAGGGAATGGCGAAACTGTTGCCCGCGGGCTCCAAGCTAGTTTTTCAATTGCACTATACCCCCGTCGGCTCCGTCCAGTTGGATCAGAGCAAGATTGGCTTGGTCTTCGCTGATCGAAAGGACCTGACGCACAGGGCGATTTCGTCGAGTGCGTTGAACAACAAATTTGAAATCCCTCCCCACGACGGCAACTACCCAGTAGAGGCCCATTCGCAGCGCATCCCTTGGAACTCTCAGCTACTATCGATGTCGCCGCATATGCACTTGCGAGGTAAATCGATCCAGTATGAAGCGGTCTACGCCGACGGACGCACCGAGACTCTTCTCGACGTGCCACACTACGATTTCAATTGGCAGACAGAGTACCGCCTGTCTAAGGGAATCGAACTGCCAGCGGAATCAAGGATTCATGTGGTCGCGCATTTCGATAACTCGGCTAAGAATTTGAACAACCCCGACCCAGAAGCCACGGTCACCTGGGGCGACCAAACTTGGGATGAAATGATGATCGGCTATTTCATGATCGCTGTACCAGTCGATTCAGCTGTCGCCATGCCCGAGTCTGAATTGCGAACTCCTCAAGGTGCAATAGAAGAAACCAAGAGACACATCGAAAGAATGTTCCACAAAGCGGATGCCAACGGAGATGGGAAAATCATCGCCGCCGAAGCTCCACCAGTCCTTCAAGCCGCCTTCTCGCTGACGGACACGGACGGTAACGGCGCAGTCTCAGCAGAAGAGTTTTACGCTGCGATCCAGAAATACTTGAGCCGAAAGTAATATCAGCCTATTCACCCGTTGATTTCTCACTCACAGAAAAATGCAGCCCTGCGCAGATATTCTAACCCAGTGCCACTCTCTTGTGTCTTAGAGATTTCAGTGCACTTCGTCGTCTCTCGAACTCCGGAGCTTGTGAACCGATGAAACCCCCTTTGAATCACATTCTCTTGCTCCAGACACTATTGATAATCCTTGCTCATCAGGGGACGGTAGCGGAGCTTGCGCAAGCGCGGTCGCCCAACGTCATTCTCATCATGGCTGACGACTTGGGTTACGAATGCCTGCGCTGCAATGGCGGCACTTCCTACGATTCCTCGCTGCTCGATCAGCTTGCAGCGCGAGGGATGCGGTTTACGCATTGCTATTCGCAGCCCATCTGCACTCCCTCGCGGAATAAGATCATGACGGGGCGCTCCAACGCGCGCAATTACCGCAAGTTCGGAATGCTCGTCCCCGAGGAAATTACTTTTGGCAATATCGTGCAGCAGGCGAATTACAAGACCTGCGTCGCGGGGAAGTGGCAACTCAGCGGCGGGCCGGGCGGTGGTGGAACTTCGCCTGCAAAGTGTGGGTTCGATCAGAGCTGCATGTGGGCCTACAAGCATAACCTGCCAAAAGGCGTGGAGCATACCGGGGGGTGGGAGCACCCAGGCGTCACGTCTCGCTACTGGCATCCGTCGATCATCCAAAATGGAGCGTACCGCCCCACGACACTCGACGACTACGGACCTGACCTGTTCACACAATTCTTGCTCGATTTTATCCAAGAGAATCGCAACGAGCCGTTCTTTGCCTACTATCCGATGGCGCTCACACATGGGCCTTTTCTTCCCACGCCTCACAGCGAGGACCTAGCAACAGCTGACAAGTTTAAGTCTGATCGACGCTACTTCAGCGATATGGTCGCCTACACGGGCTTTTGCGTTGATCGCATCGTGCGACAGCTGAACGAGCTGGGAATTGCCGAAGATACGCTGTTGCTGTTTACAACCGACAACGGCACGCTCCCTGCGATCGTCTCGCGCATGGGCGACCGTATCGTCCCCGGTGGAAAGGGCATGCCCATCGACGCGGGCTGCCATGTCCCTTTGATTGCCTACTGGAAAGGGACAATTGAGCCCGGGGCCGTTTGCACCGACTTGGTTGATTTCAGCGACTTTCTGCCAACGATCGCAGCGGTCACCGATTCGCAATTGCCGACCGATCGCCCACTCGACGGCCGCAGCTTTCTGCCACAACTTCGGGGAGAGCGCGGCAACCCGCGCACTTCGGTTTTCGTGCACTACGACAAAGATCCCAATCAATCCAAACCGCGATTCCGCCGAGTTCGATTCGCTCTGGATGGTCAGTTCAAACTCTACCAAGACGGCCGACTGCTGAATATCAGTGAGGATATCGAGGAAGAACGCCCGCTTGAACTGACATCGCTCACCCCAGAACAACAAGCCGCTCGCGCGCGTTTGCAGGAAGTCCTCGATGCGATGCCCCCGTGGACGCCAGACAACTCTAGTTTTCGTGGCGAGCCTGACAAGACAACTCGCCAACGATTGCAAGTTCTGAGTCGCCTTCGCAAGGAATCGTGACTTGGCGAGTCACGCTGCCCCGTGCTACTCGAAAAACTACGGCGAGTGCTCCTCCTGGTTTTTTTTGTACTTCAGGAATTGACTCGGAATCTTAATCGCTAGCCGCAAACAGTGGGGAAAGTCCTTGCGGTTCTACTTCCCCATCATGATGGCCAGCGAGCTTGACCAAGAACTTCAGTTCGGGCAGCGTTAGGTTCGTGCAAGGAATACCGGCTAGGTAGGCCCAACAACCGGAGGTTCGGCAGGCTTAGTGATGTGGGGTGCAACCTCAACCCGAAGTCGAATTGTTCTCTATGCTATCCGCCTTCGCCCTAACCTCAGCAACGCCATCGGTACTGCGATCATCAACAGCCCAGCGCTTGTCGGTTCGGGAATCCTTAGCGACTGCGCGAACATCCATTCGTAGACGTCTTGCGAAGCGTAAAACCGACTCCAGGAGTTGTGCCCGACGCGTGGGTATTCGGTGTAACGCACGTTGCCGACCTCGGCCAGCGGTCCCCCTGCGCCCATGTTGCCGCTCGAGAAGTCAATCGGTGCGTCCCGTTCAAAACCGGCCAGAACGTTGAAGGTCTCTCGCGAGGTGGATACGTCGACCGCCGTATCGCGATCTCCGTGAGCCAGCCAAACGGGAACGTCAAGCGAATCGAACAATAATCTGTCGTCGACGAATGCACCGGCGATCGGTGCCGCGGCCGCGAACTGGAGGATGTCCGGGTTGATGCCGTTCAGCACCTGCAGATAGTGCATCGTCCCAAAACCGCCCATCGACAGTCCCGTGATGTACAGTCGATTGAAGTCAACGGAGTAGTCCGTCAAAACTTCTTCCAGGACGGCCGTGGTGAGGTCTTCTTGGTTCGCCACCGACCAACCGCGCGCCCGCGGTAATTGAGGTGCGACCAACACAGCCGGAAATTCGTCCTCCGTCTTATCGATTATCACACTAATGTGATTGCTCACCTGCCGGACGTTGTCCGTGCCAGATTCGCCCGACCCATGCAAGAACAGCAGCAGCGGATATTCCTGGCTCGGATCGTAACCGGCAGGCAGAAAGTATCGGTAGTTCATCACCGAACCAAGTCGGTCGACCGAGCCTTCCAGCCCGTCGCGCCAGGTTCGACCGAAGCTTTCAGACGCAGAGAAAACTAGACTGGCCACAAATACGATCGATATCAAGCATGCACGATGAATCATTAGCTGGCCTCAAAAGATGAATTGCGTGAAATGTCTTTGGTTGGATGTTCGCCATGAAGCTACGTATCTTGGCACAATCTAAGCAAGAAAAGCAAGAAAACTTGCAGCCCCAGGAGAAACAGACCGAAGTCGCTAAAGCAGATTTGCAGATGTGCTCGGTGTTTACGGCCGGGGCAGCATGGAGGTTGGCTTGCTGTCCTTAATGGGACAGATTTTCTGACACGTTAGGCTCGTAACCCTCAACTGCCATTTGCCAAAGATCTTGGCCATAAGCACTACGGACGACCAGCATCCTCATGACATCTGTCGTACCATCGGCAATGCGCAGCCCCAGCAGGTCGCGAACCCGATCACCAAGGTCTATCTCTCGGCTGTATCCCAGGGCGCCATGTGCACGCATCGCTGAATCACACGCTGCCAGGGCAATTTCAACGCCCTCAGCCTTGATGCCATTGACCAAAGGTTTGGCGGCATCGGAGTTGCCTCGATCGAAGTATTGTGCTGCTTGACGTGAGAGTGCCAGTGCCATTCTAAGTTGCGTAAGCTGCTCACCCATTGGCTGTTGCAGATGGGAGAACCGTGCGATTGGGCGACCAAACACATACCGTTCGCGGAGGCGTTCTGCCATGATTTCCAAAGCTCGCTCACCACAGCCAATCGCTGCAGCGGCTTGCATCAGCCGCCAGTACAAGAAATGCTGCTCGAAAAGCTCGCCACCATCACCGTCTTTGCCAATCAAGTGCTCGGTACCAACGTACATGTTCTTAAATTCCAGGCCTCCAAACGAATTGCCGGTCAATCCGTGAGCGTAGCGGTCAATGATATTTAGCCCCGGATGATTGATGGGGAGCAAGAAGGCAGTTTGTTGCCCCTCCTTGCCATTCGCTGCCAGTGTGTAGAGCACGACATGGGTTGCTTGACGAAGCCTCGCATTCCAGAGTTTGGACCCAGTAAGACGAAAACCGTCACCATTTCGTACGGCGCGGCTCCTAATATTCTTGGTGTGTGTCCCTGCTCCCTCTTCTGTGATCGCGACTGCAAAGTAGGCCTTGCCTTCAATGAGGTCCTTTAAAGCAAGCCTAGAGCGTTTTCGCAGTTCATGTAGCGACGACGATTCCGGCGGATCGGAAGAATCCTTGGCAGTCTTGGGGAGTGATCGTTTCCAATGCTTTTCCGATTGCGGTGGTCAGGGTGGCAGGGGTGCGTTTTGCTGCTTTTCGCAGATGAGCTTTGACCTTCGACCACATTCTCTCGATGGGATTCAGGTCTGGAGAATAGGGCGGCAGGAATAACAGCTTGGCTCCAGCAGCTTCGATGGAATCGGCAACGCCTGAGGACTTGTGACTGGAGAGGTTGTCCATCACGACCGTGTCACCGGGCTGTAATTCTGGAACCAGCAGCCAATCGACGTATCCCTGGAAAGAGACTTGGTTCATCGCACCGTCCAAGACCATCGGAGCGACCACGCGATCGCAGGCGATCGCGCAGACCATCGTCAGTGAAGACCAATGACCGCCAGGAACACTGTCCACTAAGCGCTGACCACGAGGAGCACGACCATAGCGGCGAATCAGGTCGGTCTGGGCTCCACTCTCGTCCAAATAGAAGAGACGCTGTTTGTTCCTTCGCCCTAGACGGTAGGGCCAACTCTTACGTGCCTGCCGGATGTCTTCGCGATCTTGTTCGCTGGCGCGGAGCGACTTTTTTTGAAACTCAAGCCCAAGGCGTGGAGAGCCTTGTGAACCGTGCTTAGGCAGCAAGGAAGTCTTGCTTTTCTCTTCAACTCCGCCAGCGTTGCATCGGGATGTTTCTCGACTTGGTCCGCCAACCGTTGCAATTGAGCTTCGGTGAGTTTCGGCTTCGGCCCGCGTCCGCCTGGCAAAGCGGAAAACGAGCCGGTCTCGCGTCGTCGCTGCAGAAGACGTCGAATCCAAGCGGTGCTGACTCGAAACTGCTCGGCGATTTCCTCTCGACTGAGCAAGCCTTCATCACATGCTTGCACGACCCGAATTCGCAAATCTTCACTATAGGCCTGCATCGCTCGATCCTCCTTGATCGCGGGAAGAATTTAAGCCTATAGTGGAATGCAGAAAGCCACGCTACAGCAACCCCGAAATCGCTCTAGCTAGTTCGGAGCTCATCTTTGCAGCAGGTCTGCCGTGAGCTCCACCAACCACGTCACGCAAGTTCAAGTTGTAGCGGCCAGCGTGTCGAAACACTTCCAGCATCTGCTCCGCACTCCAACCGCTTCCGCCAAACTTTTGTGGAATATCGAGACCTGGGAGCCCAAACTCAGCGCTGCGGCGTCTCCATTCCGTTGGGGACGTTAGCTTGCCTTCCTTTTGCAGAGCTGCAGCTAAAGTGTCAATCTTGGACTTCACCTGTGCCACGGTTTGGTGACTCCTAGAGCACTCTTTCTTAGCTGAGGGCTTGAGTTGAATAGTAAAGATGGTGTTTAGTTCGAGTGTCGGTTCTTTCTCATCACTAAGGGCCAAGTTATCCAGAAAAACACGTTCCTTCGCAGCTGCGGGAGCTCCTTGGTATTCGATGGAATACTGATAGTCTTTCAGGGGACGTTTTGGGTCGAGAACTCGCAGTTGGCGTCCTGCAATGGTTCGCATGAGCACGAAATGTCTACCAAGCTCTTCCCCTGTTGCTGTAGTATGCGTGTAAGAAAGCATCTTGAGTTCGCCAGTGTAATGCATCATCGACAATGAGACTTTGAGGAAGTTATGATTGGCGGTCTTCTGACCCTAGGAGAGACCGAATGAATGAGAAGCGCAAGCGTCGCCAATGGAAGCCCTCAGAGAAGCTTCGGATAGTTCTTGCCGGTATGGAACCGGGCGTGCAAGTCTCGGAGCTTTGCCGTCGCGAAGGTATCCAACCGGCCCAGTACCACAACTGGAAGAGCCAGCTGGTCACCAGCGCCGACGCGGTGTTCGGCGATAAGCAGCAGGGCAAAGCCGAGCAGCGGAAGCAACAGCAGCACGAAGAGAAGCTGCGTCAGAAGGACTCGGTGATCGCGGAGATCACCGCCGAGAACCTGGAGTTAAAAAAAACGCTCTCGGACTAGAAGACTACGGCCAGTTGCCGGCCGAATTGCAGCAGCAAGTAGTGACTGCCGTTGCGGAAGCGAAGACGCGCAGCGGGATGCCGGTGACCACTTCGTTGAAGCACTTAGGCGTAAGCCGTTCGACGTATTTCCGTTGGCAGAAGGAGAAGCAATGGCAACAAGAGCGTGCCGCGCCCGCCTCGCCGGTGCAAGCCTTTGAAGCCTTACCCGAAGAAAGACAAGCGGTCGTGAAGTTTGCGCTGGATCATCCGGAGATTCGTCACCGAGAACTGAGCTGGCGGATGATCGACGACGACGTGGCCTACTTGAGCCAGAGCACGGTCTATCGGATTTTGAAGGGCGAAAGCCTGATGTGTTTGCGACCTAGCAGAAAGAAGCGTTATCGCGAGGAGATTGAAAAGGCGAGTCGGCCCGACGAGATCTGGGCGACCGATCTGATGTATCTCACGCTGGGCGGCGCGCAGTATTACCTGCTGAATTTCATTGATGAGTACTCGCGTTACCTGGTGTACTGGGAGCTACTGACCAGCATGGATGGCCATTCGATCAGCGTGGCCGCACAGCGCGCTTTGGAGACATTGGGAATGAACTCGGCGGGCCAAGTGAAGACGCAACCGATCATTCGTAGCGACAACGGCAGCGGTTACATCTGCCGCGAGTTTGGTGGATTGCTGGCGCACCATAACTTGACCCATCAGCGAATCAAGCCGCATTGCCCGGAAGAGAATGGCATCGTGGAGCGTTACCATCGCACGCATCGCGAAGCGCTTGAAGTTTACGAACTGACGGGTCGATACGACACCGAGGAGGCGATCGGCGACATCGTCGATCATTACAACACCGAGCGGCTCCACAGCGCCTTGAATTTCCAAACGCCCGTTACCTGGTACCGCGGCAACCCCGACGAGGTGGCGTCCACCAGACGATTGAAACTAGCCCAGGCCCGCCACCGCCGCAAGCAATTCAACCTCGGCATTCGACAAAGAACCTTACCCTACCCCGAAACCGAGAGCGCCACTTGTAACTGACCCAAAAAGTCTCACTTGCCGGTGAAACATTTCACCAGGACTCGTCTCCAAGTCTGGGCCCGCTTCTCCATTCCAATAGGGGCCGCTTGAGGTATAGGAACTGTTGCGGGCTGATACTACTTTGATGTCTGCAGACACTCCAATAAGGTCAGCCGCAATCATTTTCAGCAAGCTAACGAAGCGTTCATTGGTAATTCGCCCTTCTTTCAGCTCAGGGCTTTCTTGGAAAATTCTCAGGGCAAATCGATGAGGGTGGTCCTCTAGAGGGACACTGGCCATCGACCTCATGGTTTGCATCGCAATCAGAGCTGCTGAGATCGGACAGGCTCCACCACCATCGGGATGTATCAGCTGATTGAGTTCACTCTGCTCGACGATAACCGGATCATTGCTAGTGTGCGAATCGCGGATTGATTCAATCGCATACTCGGCGAATGAGTATGGAAGAGTTGCATGTGCTGGAGCTGCTTCCAGGTGGTCTTGAGCCATCGCGAAAGTAGGCAGCAAGAGTGTTATCGCAAGGACTATGCGGCAGAAATTCAGTTGGTGTGTCATCATCAGTACCTGTTCAGGGGATATCTGCTATTTCTCATCTAATATAGAAAGACGGCCCCCTATCAGGAAACCGTCTCACAAACCCCTCGACATGGCTTTTCTCAGGTCGCAACTTCCGCTTCTTTCGGTTCAACGTGGCCTGCACTGGACGCAGAAAGCGGATAGCTGCTGGCAGGTCGCTCATCTTGAAATTGGAGACGAACTTTGTCTCCTCCCATCACAATAGTTGGCTGCGTTGCAGGTTGATTGTGCAAAACCTACGCTCTTGCTGACTCTCGCCAGTATCTGCCAAGACCGAGAACTGGAAACGCAAATCATACCAGCCTCAGCCCGACACGCCGAGGCACTTTCCTTGAGCACCTCATCTGCGTTCAGCGTGGAACGTTGTGGCATACGGCTAAAACGCGAAACCACCGGAAGCGGCTGATGAAGCTTCGCGGGTGAAACTTTCCTGGTACTGCTACCTCAGCGCGCACGGACACGGCGATTGCCGGTGCGCTCGGCCCACTGGTCGTAGGCGGCGGCCAAGGCTTTGACCTTCTTAGGATGCTGCGTTGCCAAATCGTTTAGCTCGGTACGATCCATGGCTAAATCGTACAGCTCCCATCGCTTGACGAGTTTGTCCCAGACCGCTTTCCAGTTCCCCTGACGGATGGCGGCGGAGCCGTTCCATTCCCAATAAAGTCGGGAATGGGGCTCGCGCTGCTCGCCAAGGAAAACCGGGAGCAATGTCTTTCCTTCCACAGGCAAGATCGGAACGCCTTCATGCTCGGTGGGGTAGTGGCCGCCCGCCAGGTCGAGGCAAGTCGGCAGCACGTCGATAATATGCCCGGGCTGACGAGTGATCGTGCCGGGGTGAATGTGACCAGGCCAATGCACGATCAAGGGGGTGCAAATGCCACCCTCGTGGGTCCACTGTTTGTACCGACGGAAGGGTGCATTCTGCGCCCAACCCCATGCGGGTCCGACCGCAACGTAGTCGTCCTTGGGACCCGGTCGGCGCTCGTTGGGATCGCGACCGCCGGGTTCTTCGGCGCAGCCGCCGTTGTCCGACAGAAACAGGAGCAAGGTATTGTCCGCAACTCGCGATGCTTGTAGTGCGGCCACCAACCGACCGATGTTCTGATCCATTGCGTCGACCATCGCTGCATAAACGGCCATCCTTGCATCTTCAAATCCCTGATCCGCCCCTGCCCACGCATACGCCCGTGAGTCGCTTTCGGACAATTGCCAACTCGAATCGACCAACCCGAGATCTTGCTGCCTGGCAAACCGACGCTTGCGCATCACCTCCCAGCCTTCATGAAATTTCCCCGTATACTTGGCAATATCTTTGGGCTTGGCGTGAATTGGATAGTGCGGGGCCGTGTAACATAGGTGCAGGAAAAAGGGTTTGTCGTTGGCGGAATAGTGCTGAATCGTTTCGATCGCATGATCCGTGAACGCATCGGTGGCATAAAAATTTTCCGGAAACTGCGTGATGCGATCGAGGTTGTGTCCGAAGTAACGCGTGCGCCCCCCTTTGTAGGGCGGATCAGGAATCGAGGGGTCAAAATAATTGCAAGCACCGTCGAGCAATCCGTAGAACTCGTCGAATCCGCGGTGTACCGGGTGCGTGGTCTCGCCCCGGCCCAAATGCCACTTGCCGCTCAGCCCGGTCTCGTAGCCCGACTTGCGCATCACCTCGCCCAATGTGACCATGTTTGGCTGAAGTAGCTCTCCTTCGGGGCGCGGATAGAGGCCCGTGAGAATCGAAGCCCGCGTGGTCGTACACTTGGCATTGTTGTAGAACTGAGTGAAGCGCAAGCCCTCGCTTGCCAAGCGGTCGAGATGGGGCGTTTGAATCTGGCTACCATAGCAACCCAAGTCCGACCACCCCATGTCGTCGCACATGATCAGCACGATATTCGGACGCTCGGCAGCGATTAGGTTCTCTGTCGACAGTAAGGCGCCAACCATCAGTGACCAATTGCAGGCCATCATCAGCATTTTTTGCATTTGAACCGCTCCCCGCTTTCTCTTTACTTCAGTGTTCCCAACGACGCGAGTACTATCTCTCGACAACCAGAGCAAGGGGTTTTGTGTTGCTGGGTGGTTTTCAAGACCGTAAGCCCTCAGGGAGCGTTGGAGCTCGATGTTTCCAGCTCAGAAACAGCATGCTGTAGCACCCGCACGGTATACTTGCCACGAGCGTACAGCTCGGTTTTCGGTTCCAGAGCTGCGATCATCAATTCCAACACAGCGGCCGCTTTGCCATTTAGTTCATCCAGCACAATAGCCGCCTGCAATCTTTCCCACTGAGTACCTTGCTTGAGCACCTGTGCCGGCACTTCCCTCGCGGCATAGCATTGATCCATGTTGCAGAGTGCTCGCGCGGCCACGACCCGGACGGCATTGGATGGATCACGAAGTAAGCTCTGAAGTTGCTTCGCTGCCGAGGAGGCGGCTTGGCCGAGATTGCCCATGCCGACTGCGCCCCAATAACGCACAGCTGCATCTTCGTGTTGAAGTGCTTGCAGGAGTTCGGGTAGCGCCTCCGGTCCCGCGGAGGCCGCGACTGCGACACTGGCAATTTCTTTTAGAAGCTGTTCTCCACTGGGCTGTCGAAGAATATGGTAGCGCCCGTCGAATTGCTGCTCGCGTTGCGTGAGGAGCGGTTCGGAAATCAATCCCAGATCCACAGTCTCCGCCACCCAGTCTAAATGCACCTTTCGCATTCGCTCTAGTGTGTCCGCAAACTCGGGATCCTTAGCCAGGTTGTGAATTTCATGAGGATCAACCTCTGTGTCGTACAGCTCCTCAGTGGGTTTAGCGCCCTGAAAGTACTGTGCTGCGGCCGGAGGCAAGCGATCTTCGGCATGAGCTAACCGAAGTTCTTGCATCGTCGCCCCTTTTTCGGCTGTCTCCATGTGTTGGAAGTATTCTTTGAGCGGCTCATAGTTGCGCAGGTACTTAAAACGCTTATCGCGGACCATGCGGATGATGTCGTAACGCTCATCCATCCGATCGCGCGCACCGAACACATAGTCCCGCGGGGCTGGTAGATCCTTCCCCAGAAAAGCTCTCCCTTGAAAATGAGAGGGTACCTTCAGTCCAGCCAAATTAAGGACTGTTGCTCCCAAATCGATCGAGCTGACCAAATCCTCCACGACGGACCCCGGCTTGCCCTGACGGTCTACTCGAAACCGCGCTGGGATATGTACGATCAAGGGAATGTGCGTCCCAGCGTCGTAGAGCCATCGCTTCGCACGGGGTAGGCCAACACCGTGGTCGGACCAAAACATGATAATGGTGTCGTCGTACAGTCCATCTGCTTTCAGCTGCCCAATCAAGTCGCCCGCCCAGGCGTCCATCGCGGTGATCAGCTCGTAGTTGCGTTTCCAGTCTTCGCGCACCCGCGGCGTATCGGGGTAGTAAGGAGGCAGGGTCGTGAGTCGCTGGCCGTCTTGCCGCTCGCTAGGCTTTAGATTTTGTGTGACTCGTCGATACTTCTCGTCATCGGCTATTCCGCTTTCGTGACAGCCTTGGAAGTTGAACACCGCAAAGAACGGCTGGTTTTCACCACGGTTGCGCCAATGCGCTTGGGAGGACGATTCGTCCCAAGTATCCGCGGGTGTATCGAATTGGTAGTCCTCCTTGGAATTGTTCGTTGTGTAGTAGCCCGCCCCGCGCAGGTACGCGGGAAAAGGTCTCACTTGCTTTGGTAGTTTTGCCCGGCATCGCATATGATGCGTGCCCAGAGTAGTCTGATACATTCCGGTAATGATGCCACTGCGACACGGCGCACAAACCCCTGCTGTGGTGAATGCGTGGGAATACCGCACACCGTCGTTGGCCAATTGATCGAGGTTTGGAGTGATCGCGTGCGGATCGCCATAGCAACCCAAGTGAGGACTAATATCCTCTGCTGAGATCCAGAGAATATTGGGTCGAGGGCTTTCCGCAAGGGTAACACTTCCGAAGTGGACCGAACTCAATGCCACAATTAGCGAACTGATCGCTCTCACGGTTCTACTCATGTCTGCCTCCTGCTTGTTGTGCGAGACAATTTCCAAGTTGAGCCCGTGTATGGTATCGTGGGGCCGAGCTCCGTTCAATCAAGGCAATCAGAAAGAACAGGTTTCCAGTGCGCACGCATTTCTCGATTCCCTCGTTTCTCTTCGGTCTGTTGATTCACGGTCTCTTGATTCACGAAATCGGTATCCGCCCCACGGAGGGCGCGGAAAAACCAAATGTTTTGTTTCTCATCTGCGACGACCTGAACTGTGACCTCAGCTGCTACGGCCACCCGCTGGTGCGATCTCCGAACCTCGATCGCCTTGCTCGCCGCGGAGTGCGATTCGAACACGCCTATTGTCAATTCCCGCTCTGTGGTCCGAGCCGCGCTTCATTCATGACGGGGCTCTACCCTGATCAGACGAAGGTACTCCGAAATGCAGTTTACGTTCGCGAGGAGCTGACTCAGGTGCAGACGATGCCGCAGATGTTCCGCAACGAAGGATACTTTGCAACCCGAATCGGAAAAATCTACCACTACGGGGTTCCCAAGCACATTGGGACCAGTGGTCATGATGATCCATTTTCGTGGGACTACACAATCAACCCTCGTGGTCGTGACAAGGAGGACGAGAATCTGATTTTCTCTTTGGCACCCGGTAAATTCGGTGGGACACTCAGTTGGCTGGCCGCAGACGGGACCGACCAAGAGCAAACCGACGGCATCGCCGCGACCGAAGCTGGCAAGCTGCTTCGCCAGTATGCAGCGCAGGACAAACGTTTTTTCTTGGCGATTGGGCTCTATCGTCCGCACACACCGTATGTGGCTCCCAAGAAGTACTTTGACATGTACCCGGCCGATCAGTTGAGGGTTCCAACCGCACCCGCTGGCTATCTCGATACGCTTCCCAATCCTGCCCGGCAAACGCTGACCCGCAAGAAAGATCAACAGAATCTCTCCGACCAGCTGGCTCGCCAGGCGATGCAAGCCTACTACGCTTCCATCACATTTGCCGATGCCCAAGTTGGCCGCATCCTCGATGTGCTTGAGTCAACCGGACTCGAGGACAACACGATCATTGTGTTCACCTCGGACCACGGCTACCACATGGGTGAGCATGGACATTGGCAGAAGACGACGCTCTTCGAGAATGCGGCTCGCGTGCCACTAATCATCGCCACGCCGAATGCTGCCAACGCTGGTCAAACAACTGCGGCGTTGGCAGAGATGGTCGATTTCTTTCCCACCTTGGCTGACCTATGCGGCATAAAACCAGCAGCCTCGTTGCCCGGTGTTAGCCTCGCCCCCGTACTGAGTGACCTTACAAGACAACCGCGACAGGGGGCGCTTACGCAATATGCGAACGGCTACAGCCTCCGCACCGCAAGATATCGGTATACCGAATGGGGCGAACGGGGAGCCGACGGCGTGGAACTCTACGATCACGAATACGACTCGGCTGAGATGTTCAATCTGGCCAATCAACCTAAGCATGCCGACTTGAAGCGTCGCCTGGCTCACCAACTTCACAATCGGGTCACTGCGGCGCGCATGCCTCCCAAGCTTCGAGGCCGTTGGGGCCATTGATTTACGGCCTCGCCACCAGCGTTACTCTGCGCGTTGGGCAGAAATCTGAATTGGCCAATCAGGAAATTTGAATGGGGCGCCGCTAGAGCGGCTCAAGCGGGAGAGGAACCCGAGAATGCAGTTCAACTCTGGGCTTTTGACTTGTTTCGAAAAGAGCTTCCTCCTGTGAGCGGTTAACGCTAGCCACATGGATGGGGGCAACTTGCTACAATGGAGAACACGCAATTCTTGAGCGGTGTCCGGCAGACTCGAAAGGAATCGCTTGGCTTGGCCCCCGCTTGACTTGCTTTCGATTTCTTTCCGTATCGAAGTTTGCACGAGACTGCAATGCTTGTTCGTCCACTGATGCTTGTGCTTGCTATCGGGGCGAGCGTGGTGTCCAGCGACGTGTTGTTGGCAGATGCCCCCGTCAGCTACAGTAACCAAATCAAGCCTCTCTTGCGCCAACGGTGCTTCGCTTGCCACGGGGCATTGAAACAAGAGGGGGGTCTGCGCCTCGACACTCGAGAAGCGATTGTCCTAGGAGGCGACTCTGGGGAAGCAATTTCCCTGAACGACACTTCAAAGAGTCTATTGCTTGAGCGCATCACCGCGAAAGATGTCGCGGAACGAATGCCTCCGGAACATGAAGGGGAGCCACTCACGACAGCTGAAATCAGCCTGTTCCGAGATTGGATAACCATCGGAGCGCCAGCGCCCCAAGACGAACAACCCGAGGAGCGAGCGGAAGATCACTGGGCATTTCAACAGATCGTGCGTCCCGCGCTTCCTGAGACTCTCGATACGACTTTCGAGAACCCCATTGATCGGTTCATTGCGCGGCACCACGAACAGCTAGAAGTGCAACCACAAGTTGAAGCAGAACGTATTACACTGCTGCGACGCTTGTACTTGGATCTGATTGGAATTCCTCCGAGCGATCAAGAAATCGCTGCTTTCACAGAAAATTCCTCACCGCAATGGTATGAGCAGACGGTAGACCGACTGCTCGAGGACCCCCGACATGGCGAACGTTGGGCCAGGCATTGGATGGACATCTGGCGCTACAGCGATTGGTGGGGACTGGGCGAGCAACTTCGTCGCAGTCAAAAACACATTTGGCATTGGCGTGATTGGATCATCGAATCGCTCAACCACGACATGGGCTACGACGAGATGGTGCGGTTGATGCTAGCTGCCGATGAATTGCATCCGAATGATCTCAACCGCCTTCGAGCAACGGGTTACCTCGCCCGCAACTACTGGCTCTTCAATCGCAATCAGTGGATGGAAGAAACCGTCGAGCATGTTAGCAAGGGGTTCCTTGCCCTCACCGTGAATTGCGCGAAATGCCATGACCACAAGTATGACCCCCTTGAGCAAGCCGACTTCTACAGACTGCGTGCTTTCTTTGAACCCTATCACGTCCGGCTGGATGTGGTTCCAGGGGAGCCGGACCTCGCGCTCGATGGCATCGCTCGTGTATACGACGGAGCGATGGACAAGCCAACTTATTTATTTATCCGAGGCGAGGAGAGTAATCCTGACAAATCGGTTGCCATCGCTCCGGGTATCCCAGGAATCCTCGAGTTTGAAGAATTAAAGACTCAGCCTGTCTCGCTACCCGTGGAGGCTTGGCAACCAGAACGCCGCGATTGGGTTATCGACGCGCATGTCACCGCCGCCAAGAAGAAGGTCACGATGGCCACGAAGGCTGCAGTTGAAGCAAGGGAAAACTGGGCGACCCTCCGACAAAAGAAACCTGACGCAGAGGACCAGGCCTCAAAGGAATCGGCGACGAACGAAGTGGTCACCACTTCACCAAGCAACAAAGCAATTGCTGAAGCACAACTGCAGTTGAAAGTTGCCGAATCCGCGGTTGACCTCGCCAAGTCTGAACTCGAGAGTACCAAGGCACGCTCCGAAGCGATGCAAGCGGAGTGGATGATTCCCGACAACGAAACCGACGAGCGCCCTGCGTCGATGCAAACTGTACAGCAAAAGACGGTTGCTGCTATTCAAAGCGAACGGGCTGTGGCGATTGCCGTGGCTCGACACGACGTCGCAATCGCTGAGTTGGAATATTTTCGTGCGACGGAACCAAACAAGAAAGCGGCTGAAAAGAGAGTGGACGCGGCAAACAACTCATTAGCGGAAGCCACCGCTAAGACCGAGGTGATAGAAACCGACCAGTTCGCCAAGCTTGCAGGCGCGCGCTGGACTGCGACACGGTTTCTCTTCTCGGGTAAAGACGACCCCGACATTCCTTTTCCTCCGAAGAGTTCCGGGCGCCGCACGGCGCTGGCGAACTGGATCACCGACCACCGCAACCCGCTCACAGCTCGGGTGGCTGCCAATCATATTTGGACCCGGCACATGGGATCGCCACTCGTGGCGACCGTGTTCGACTTTGGACGCAATGGGGCGCGACCCACGCATCCAGAGTTGCTCGACTGGCTTGCTGCTGAATTGATAGAGAACGATTGGAGCATGAAACACCTGCATCGAGTGATTGTGACCTCAGCGGCCTACCGCAGAAGCTCCTCTCAGTTGGGACGTGAAAAAAATACTGCAATCGACCCCGACAATCATCTGTGGTGGCGGCGCGTGCCGATTCGGCTTGAGTCGCAAGTGCTGCGAGATTCTTTGCTTGCCCATGCAGGAACGCTCGACCAAACAGCCGGCGGACCTCCAGTTCCCCCTACCGAGCAGGACGCGTCGACTAGGCGTAGCCTGTATTTCTTTCATTCAAACAATCAGCGGAATCTTTTTCTCACCACTTTCGATGAAGCACTCGTCACGGAATGCTACCGCCGCGAGCAAAGTGTCGTGCCACAACAAGCACTCGCACTAACCAACAGCAAGCTGGTCCACAAAGTTGTGCCACAGATCACGAAACGCTTCTCAGAAGCGGCCGATGACGACGACACGCATTTCATCCGCAAAGCATTTGCAGTTCTGCTCGGCATAGAGGCAAGCAACCATGAAATCTCGGCATGTGAGGAAGCTCTCGTAGAATGGCGGACATCAGGCGATGACTCGACGAAAAATGCCCGCGAAAATTTGATCTGGTCGTTGATCAATCACAATGACTTCGTGACTCTTCGTTAGAAATGACATTGCCAAAACATGAAGCGGACAACAGGTATGCCTAACTTTTCAATATCCAACCGACGCGATTTTCTCGCCAATTCGGGCATGGGGTTCGCGGGCCTAGCGCTCGCGGCTATGTTGCAACGCGATGGTTATACATCCGGCGGCGTCTGGGCTCCCCCGACTGGTGAGCCTCACTTTGCTCCGAAAGCGAAGAGTGTGATTTGGCTGTTCATGAACGGTGGGCTCAGTCACATGGAGAGCTTCGATCCCAAACCGATGCTCAATCGCTACGGGGGCATGTCGATCGCCGAAACTCCCTTCGCCGCAACCCAGGACCCCGAAAAACTAGCCATCGAGCGACTCGTCGTTCCTGACGCCAACGGAAACCAACGAAACAAGCTTTACCCGCTACAAGCTGCCTTCCGAAAACACGGGGAAAGTGGAATCGAGGTGAGCGATTGGTTTCCCCACATTGCTAGACAGGTGGATAAATTAGCCGTCGTGCGATCGATGTGGACCACCGATAGCAATCACGGGGCGCAGGCGCAGTTTCACTCCGGGCGACACCGGAACGACGGTAACTTCCCGACTTTGGGAGCCTGGGTTCAGTACGGTTTGGGCTCGCTGAACGAGAATCTACCTCAATTCATTTCGCTAGGAAAACGAGAGTACTGGAACAAACGCGATGGACACTATCTGGGTCCGGCGTACGATGCCGTGCCGTTGCGGATCGACCCTGACAACCCGCTCGACTTCGGGCGATCGCAGGGAAACCGCTCGGAACGATCTCGTGCGATTGGAAAAGGGTTGATCGACAACTTGAATGGCTTACGGAGTGAAGCGTACCCCGACGACCCCATGCTAGCCGCGCGAATCGCATCGTATGAATTGGCCTTTCGCATGCAGCAGTCTGTGCCGGACGTTGTGAATTTTTCTCAAGAGACCTCGGCGACCCAAGCGCTCTATGGCCTCGACAATCCGAAGTGTCGTGAATTCGGCATGCAATTGCTGGCAGCCAGGCGCTTCGTTGAACGTGGGGTGCGGTTTGTTCAAATTCAACACGGGGCGGGAGGAGCCGGTGCATGGGATGCCCATGGCGGGTTGAAGGCGAACCATACCAAAAACGCGATGGCAGTTGACCAACCGATCGGAGCACTCCTAGTAGACCTCGATCAACGTGGCTTGCTCGATGAGACCTTGGTGGTCTTTGCCACGGAGTTCGGTCGAACGCCAGGATCCCAAGGGGCGGACGGTCGAGATCACCACATTTTTGGGTTTACAGTTTGGATGGCAGGAGGAGGCTTGAAACGAGGGGTGGTGCATGGGGCAACCGACGAAATTGGCTTCCATGCGGTTGAGAACCGTCACTATGTCACTGACATCCATGCGACCATCTTAAGGCAAATGGGACTCGACTCACGCAAGTTGGAATTGCCCGGTCGCAAGCGACTCGAAATTGACCACGGTAAGCCGATTACCGAAATCATCGCATAAGAATTGTCAGTGCGTTGCAACTGGCAGAGCAGCAGGCTACGAATAGGCACTTCAGTTCAATCGATTTTGAGAACGTCTCGTTCCGGCTATGCCGCTGACCGCAAAATGATATGTTGCGCGGTGGTTTTCGTTCGTCTTACGTAAGAATTTCGTGAATCACTTCGCCGTGTACGTCGGTCAGGCGGCGATCAATGCCATTATTGCGGAATGTTAGCCGTTTGTGGTCGATACCCAACAGGTGCAAAATTGTCGCATGAAGATCGTAGCAGTAAGTTCGGCCTTCTATGGCTTGGTAGCCGAATTCGTCGCTCTGGCCATAACTCGCGCCTGCGTTAATGCCAGCGCCCGCGAGCCAGGTAACAAACGTGCCACCGTTGTGATCGCGGCCTGTGGCACCCTGGGTGAACGGCATGCGGCCGAACTCGGTTGTCCAGATGAGGAGCGTATCGTCCAACATCCCGCGCTGCTTGAGATCGCGCAACAAGGCAGCAGTCGGGCGATCGACCGATCTCGCTATCGGCGGGAGTTCGTCAACGATGCTCTTGTGGTTGTCCCAATTGTCGCGTGCGCCATCCATGCCACTCCAAACCTGCACAAATCGCACGTCTCGTTCAAGTAAACGCCGAGCTATCAGACAGTTGCGGCCGAAGCCGTGTGTCCTCTCGTCGTTCACTCCGTAGTCCGCGAGTGTAGCCACCGATTCATCAGCGAGGTTAAATACCTCGGGAGCGCTTAGCTGGAGCTTGGCTCCTAGTTCGTAAGATTCCATCCGCGCTTGCAGTCGCGAATCGCCGGGGCGCTGTTGTTGATGCGCGGCGTTCAATTGCTGGAGGAGTTGCAGACCGGCGGTTTCACTTTGTGATGAGATGTGTTCCGCACTGGCGGGCGGGTTGAGATTGTCGATAGGGATGGCGGCATTCGGATTGATTAGCGTGCCCTGATGGCTCGCAGGCAAGAAGCCCTGCGAAAAGTTGCCCGTCGCGTTGTACGGCAAGCCGCGCTGATCAGGCAACACCACGAACGTCGGCAGGTTGTCGTTCATGTTGCCCAATCCATACGACAGCCAAGCGCCCATCGAAGGGAAGCCGGGCCGA
Organism: Bythopirellula sp.; assembly: GCA_965230685.1. Classification (GTDB taxonomy): domain Bacteria; phylum Planctomycetota; class Planctomycetia; order Pirellulales; family Lacipirellulaceae; genus Bythopirellula. The sequence goes on along the minus strand of CBDDLO010000002.1, from coordinate 2,303,133 downwards.
GTAAAACCTGTGTTCTGCATATAGCTCGCAGGGCCATGCACGTTGGTCTTCGAAACCATGGCCATCAAAAAAGCCATGTCGTCCACGCATTGTGCCATGTGGGGGAACACACTGCTGACCCAACGTCCGCACTTACCATACTGCCTAAAACGGAAGGGCGACTGCATCACAGCGCCGGGCTCGCCCGTGGCGGTGGCCGTGATGCCGAAATCAACTTGCTCGCCATCACGCTGGGAGAGCATCGGCTTGTAGTCAAAAGAATCGACTTGGCTAACACCGCCATTCATGAACAGTTGGACAACACGTTTCGCCTGGGGGCGGTGGTGGGGCACGTCGAGCCAAGGGGCCGCGTGGTGCTCGCCCCGCGCCTGCTCCCGCGCAAACAAATCCATCAGTGCGAGACTGCCAAAGCCAGCGCCGGCCCGCAAAAGCCATTCTCGTCGGGTCGAAGAAGAGGTCGCTTGCTCGTGCATATATTGATTCTTGAATGCTAATCCAGGAAAGCAAATTCGTTAGTGTTAAGTAAGAACCGGCTGGCATTCGCCAAGCCATAGCTCTGGACATAGTCCTGCACCCTGTGCAACTCATCGCCTCGTGGCGCGCGGTTGAGTACCAGTTTAAAGAGCCCGACGACTTGCTCTGGCACAGTACGAAACTCCGTAGCCAAACGCGCGGCGATATGTTCACTCTGCCGAATGATGAACTTATCGTTGACCAATGCGAGTGCTTGCAGTGCAGTGATCGAACTACTGCGCACAGGAGTCAGTTGATTGCCTGCGGGACAATCGAGCGCCGTCATCAACGGGTCAGGCATCGTGCGTAAAATAAAGCGGTACAAACTGCGTCGGTGGTTCGCCGGATCGTCGACATCAAAGTTCTTGTAATCTGCTTCGGGCCGCATGTTTAACGTGTTGGTCTCTAAGAACTGTTTGTCGGGCGAGCCACCCATTCTCAAATTGAGCTGTCCGGAAATTTGCAGAATTGCATCGCGCAGCGATTCTGCATCGAGACGTCGGGCATTCATGCGCCACAAATACTTGTTGCTCGCGTCACGCGCAGCCGCGACTTCCGAATACTCCGACGATTGCCGATAGACGCTGCTTGTGACCATCATGCGATGCAAAGCTTTGAACCTTCCGCCCTGGTCGCGGAAGGAAAGGGCGAGCCAGTCGAGCAACTCTGGATGGCTCGGCGGTGCTCCCATCCGGCCGAAGTCATTGGGAGTCGTAACAAGCCCTCTGCCAAAGTGAAACTGCCAAATTCGATTCACGATTGATCGCCAAGTCAGCACGTTCCGCGAGTCCACGAGCCATTCGGCTAGAGCGACGCGACGTTCGGCTTCATCTGCTTTGTTAGCAACATGCAAGTCGCCCGACAACTCGGGGAGGCAATGCAAGGCTCCAGCATCAACTAGCGGACCCGGGGTCGATATTTCACCCCGCTCGAGTATATGAATCGGACGAGGCTTCAGGGCGGGCTGCAACCCGCCGCTCGCCTCAAACTGGTTCGTTCCGCAATAGACCGTCTGCTGCTCAGGGAGCGTCGCGAGCTGCTCGTCTATTTGACTTTCCAGGTAGAACGCCGCGAGTTGCGATCGCTGTTCGTCGGAGCGCTCAGAAGGATCAACGCTCAATGCCGACACGACTGCGGTAGGGAAGGTGGACGCATCCAACGAAGCCGAAGGCGTCTCTTCCGACACCGCCAGTCGGAAACGCCCGATGAGATGCCCCTGGCCCATTTCCTGATGAAGTTTGATGGTGAGACTTACCGCCCCGGTGTTGAGAATTGGTTCGGCCAACTCGAACACTGCACAATGAGAAACGCCTACCTCTGGGTAAATTCCCCAGCCCGTTTCTTGCACGTGATCCAACGCATCGGCAACCGACCAAGCGGGCATTTGGTTGAAATCCGCGCGTGGTCTTACCAGCGAAATGACTCTTGGGGACGAGGGATCATCCCCTGGGGCGACGGTCATTGTGATTTCCGTCAGGTGCATGTTGCCATTGTCCTGTCGACCGGGACCGCCATGAGGCAGACGAGAATCGGCCATGATCTCGAGTCGCAGTGCAGCAATGGACTGCAACTCGGTCTTCGCCGTGATTGTGTAGGTATCTTTCTCAGGTCGCGAGCCTGTCGATAACAAAGAATAATCGTCAAGCTCCACCAGCTTCGACCCATTCTCCGAGCGAAACTGATCCGGTTCGAGCAATCTCCACTCATTCTTCTGTAGGCGTTGCTTGCTTTCCCACGTGACGACTTCGGCCTGCAATGCGGAGGTCAGGAGCGCCTCGGGCTGCGAATCTCGCCATCGCTGCAATTCGGCCTGACGAGCCAGCAATGCTTTTCGTCGAGCTGCGATGCCGGGGTCTTCGTCATAGAGTCGCGGAGCTTTATCGATTCCAGCCATCACGGCTTGCAGTGCGTAGTAGTCGGCCTGGGCAATTGGGTCGAACTTATGATTGTGGCATCGGGCGCAATGCACTGTGCTGCTCACGAACGTCGACATCACCGTGGAGACGATGTCATCACGGTCCAAGTACTGGGCAACACGGTAATCGATCGAATTCATGTTGCCAGATTGCAGGGCACTGAGGTCCCAGGGGCCAGTGGCAAGGAATCCGGTCGCTGTCAGCGCTTCAGCATTTCCGGGTGCGATGGCATCGCCGGCGACTTGCTCGCGCACGAACTGTGCGTAGGGCTTATCGTTGTTCAGAGCGTTGACCAAGTAATCGCGATAGGGCCAAATTGGACGGGGTAAATCGTGTTCGAAACCGTGGGAGTCCGCGTAATGAACCACGTCCATCCAATGGCGCGCCCAGCGTTCGCCGTAGCGTGGACTGGCAAGCAGTCGGTCCACGAGCCGCTCATAGGCGTCTGGAGAATCATCTCGCAAGAAAGTAGCGACCTCCTGCGGCGTAGGGGGCAACCCGATCAAATCGAAATAAATCCGTCGTAGTAGCGTCCGACGGTCGGCCGGTGCCGCGGGCCTTAAGCCGTTCTCCATTAGTCCCCGCAGAACAAAGCGGTCGATGGGCGTGCGAATCCACGACTCCTGTGCCGCTTCGTCAAACGTCGGCGGCTCTTTCGACACAAGCGGGCGATAAGCCCAGTGCGTGGGCCAGTCCGCTCCCGCGGCGATCCAGCGTTCGATGGCAGCGACTTCCCCTACGGACAGCGGCGTGCCCTCGGGTGGCATCCGCTCATCTTCTTCAGCAGTCACCCGGCGTAGCAATTCACTTTCGTCAGGTTTGCCTGGTGTAATCGCGCGGAGGCCCGACTCCAATTCGTTCGTAGCGTGCTCACGACTATCGAGCCGCAGGCCCGATTCCGCATCGCCCGGTCCGTGACACTGTACACATTTACTGGCAAGAATCGATTGGATGTCGCGGTTGAAGTCTAGGGCCGAAGCCGAGTCCACAACTACGGACCCGATTGCCTCCTCGCCGCGCGTGATCTGAATCACCCCCTCGCAGAATCCAAGGAGAATTAGAAGTGCAGCACTCATGCTGCTTCCGACGTGGAACGATATTCGACAAGGCATCATGCATTTCACAAGTTGCCCCTTACCCTGAAAACAGAAAGCGATAGCCAATAGAAGTGCCCCTACATTGCAGGACCCATTCCAAGTTGCTTGTTGATGAGCTTACGAAAGCTTTGCTTCTTTCAACTGCCCTTTCTGCTTGCTTGTAGGGTGCATTCATTTTACAATAGCCTCATCCTCTTAGCCACCGTTTTCTTGCTGCTAGAATGTCTATTGGCCCTTGGTTCAATCGCTTGGTTCCTCCATGCTCTTTGCAATTTCGGCAATCAGGCGAGCGCTCGTGAAGGCCTTGGTGTGCAGTGCGGTAATTTCACTAATCGCAACCGCCTCGGCGAACGACGCAACGGTCCAGTTCAATCGTGACATTCGGCCAATTTTTGTTTCTCATTGCACGGCTTGCCACGGCGGAGTGAAGCAAGCGGCGGAGTTGTCGTTTGTCTATCCGGAACAGGTACTCCCGCCCACGGGTTGGGTCGTCGAACCCGGCGATCCCGCCGCCTCGGAACTGATAGCAAGAGTCACTTCGGACGACCCAGAGATTCGCATGCCGCCGCCCGATCACGGGCCCGCCTTGTCCGAAAGGGAGGTTCGCCTGTTGCACGATTGGATTGCTCAGGGCGCAGAGTGGCAGCGACATTGGGCTTTTGAAATACCACGTGTACCGCAGTTGCCACCTGTAAAGAAAAGTAAGTGGCCACGCAGAGACTTGGATCGCTTTGTTCTCGCGCGCATCGAACGCGAGAATCTCACACCCGCGCCACCAGCACCGCCGCACCGCTGGCTTCGTCGAGTGAGCCTCGATCTCATTGGCTTGCCTCCCACGCAAGAACAACTGACAAATTTTCAACGCGACCTGGATGCCTCAGGTGAGGCAGCTTACGAGCGAGCCGTCGATCGGTTGTTGGCCTCCGCTCATTTTGGGGAGCGCTGGGCGAGCGTCTGGCTTGACCAGGTTCGTTATGCTGACTCAAAGGGACTGGGAGTCGACTCACCTCGCACGATCTGGAAGTACCGAGACTGGGTAATTCAAGCGTTTAACAACGACATGCCCTACGACGAGTTCACGCTAAACCAAATTGCCGGCGATCTGCTGCCTGAACCGAATCTCGCCAACCTGGTGGCTACTGCCAGTCATCGACTCACACATACCAACGAGGAAGGTGGTACTGACGACGAGGAATTTCGCGTGGCTGCAGTGCTCGATCGCGTCAATACGACCTGGCAAGCATGGCAGGGACTTACGTTTGGCTGTGTACAGTGCCACAGCCATCCTTACGATCCCATTCAACATGAAGAGTACTACAAGTTCTTGGCGTTTTTTAACAACACGGCCGATTGCGACCTGAACAACGATGCACCCTCGGTTGCCGCTCCCCTCGACCCCGTCAATTACGACCGTGCTGGTAAGTTGGATCACGAAATTAATGAATTGACCGAGTCAATCTGGAGGCAAGAGAACGAGACGGTTTCGAGCAGCAGTAGTTGGTCGCCACTCACCCAGCTCACGGGGTCGACCAATAAATCGACGGGAATCACCACGCAGCTACGAGGCAATCACGCCGAATTTCAAACCTCAGGCACTGTCGAGAAGAACACGGACATTACGCTTGAGGCAACCTTGCCCGACCAACTTGGTCAACTCACCGCGATTCGCCTCACGGGGATGCCACGGAACTTGGAGCGAGCGGAAGTCGATTCGGACTGGGGTTTTGTTTGGGCACACGTAGCAGTCGAATTGATTCCTGCCGACTCGAAGACGGGGCAACCACTGACAATAGCGCGTGTGGTGGGCGACGAGCCGCACCCGTTTCATGATCCACAAGAGAGTCTCAACGCGGAGTCTCAGGAAGGTTATGGACCGTACTCGAGAGTGCATTACCCTCGGAAGGCGGTTTTGATTCTTGAAGCACCCGTGGATGTGTCGCCTGGGGATCGGCTCTTGGTACGACTCGAACATCGAACTTTCTTGCTGGGGGCATTTCCGCTGGTGACCAACCGCGGATATGTCGAAGTCAGCAATGGCCCCCAGTATGCGGAGCTCTTGAAAGACTCGACGCTCAAACAGCAACGCGAAAGATTGACCAAACTGCGGAAAGAGCGCGAGTCGATCCCCTCCGTTTCTACGCCAATTTTGCAGGAACGTCCTGCACACTTGGCGCGGCCTACCCATGTTTTTAACGGCGGCGCTTTTCTTGATAAGGGTCAGCAAGTAGAGTCCGGCTTGCCCGAGTCGTTTTCCGCGCAAGTGACGCATGAGTCGTTGGATCGCTTAGATCTGGCCAAGTGGTTGGTTTCGCCGGGGAACCCGCTGACAGCACGGGTCGCGGTGAATCGAATATGGGCACGGCTCTTTGGCGTTGGACTTGTGGCGACCGAGGAAGACTTTGGCTCGTCGGGCGAATCGCCCTCGCACCCAGACTTGCTCGACCACTTGGCGATTCGTTATCAGCGCGACTTCGATTGGAGTACAAAACAATTTATGCGCGAGCTTGTGCTGTCGAGCACCTACCGACAGTCGAGTGAGATAGCCACAGAAATCCGGGGCCGCGACCGAGCCAATCGGCTGTTAACGCGGGGCCCTCGCGTCCGACTCCCCGCTGAAACCGTTCGCGACCAGGCCCTGGCGGTTTCCGGGTTGCTGAATTCAAAAACGCTTGGCCCGCCGGTTCGGCCCCCAATCCCAGAGGGCGTCTGGAAACCATTCAGCTCAGGCGATGCGTGGCCGAAGACCAACAAGAATGACCCCAATCGCTACCGGCGGTCCATTTATACCTACGTGAAACGCAGCATTCCCTATCCCATGTTTGCCTCTTTCGATCAACCTTCACGAGAACTCTGTGCGCCGCGTCGCTTGCGATCCAATACGCCATTGCAAGCTCTGGAACTGCTCAACAGCGAAACCTTGTTGGAATGTGCTGAAGCACTGGCGCAGCGGATGGCTGACTACGGCCAAACGTCAGACGAGCAGATTGCTTACGGCTTTCGACTAGCAGTTTGTCGTGAACCAAACGAGCACGAACTGGAGGTGCTGCGAGCACTGTACGCGCGTAAGAGTGGTGGAGCGGGGATGCAGGCTGTGGCCACTGCGATTTTGAATCTCGATGAATTCTTGATGAACTAGAGGCAACCATTCGCGATGAAACCAGCAACTTTACGCACGGAATTTCAACGCGCACGCTTGGAGCACACCACTCGTCGGCATTTTCTCGCAGACTGTGGGACGGGTCTTGGCGCGATCTGGTTAGCCATGCAGCGATCGGCCGGCGCAGCGCTGCCTGCAGAGCAACTCACCCCGAATCCGCTGGCGAGTGCACCATCGCCGAGCGCACCGCGCGCGAAACGGGTGATTTACTTGCATATGGTGGGGGCCCCCAGCCAACTCGAATTGTTCGACTACAAGCCGCAGCTGGCAAAGTACGATGGCAAGGATTGCCCTCAGGAGTATTTGGAGGGCAAACGCTTTGCATTCATTCGAGGCACACCAACTATGCTCGGGCCGCAGTTTCCCTTTCGTCAGTATGGCGAGAGTGGCGCGTGGGTGAGTGATCGCTTGCCCCATTTTGCGGAGCATGTCGATGATGTTTGTTTCATCAAGACCATGCAGACCGATCAGTTCAATCACGGGCCCGCACAGCTGATGGTGCAAACAGGCCAGGCGAGGATGGGATATCCCTCGCTAGGTTCGTGGGTGACATGGGGGCTTGGGACAGAAAACCAAGATCTGCCTGGATTTATCGTCCTGCTCTCGGGCGGTCGGCTGCCGAGAGTGGGGAAGGCGCTGTGGGGCGGCGGTTTTTTGCCATCGGTTTATCAGGGAGTGCATTGCCGCTCGCAGGGCGAACCCGTTCTCAATCTGGCGGACCCGCCCGGTACGACTCGTGGGGACCGGCGCGCTTTGCTGGACGCATTGCGAGATTTAAACGCAGAGTCGTACCAAACCTTCGGAGATCCCGAGGCATTGACGCGCATCGCCCAGTACGAAATGGCTTTCCGAATGCAAACGGCGGCACCCGAAGCGATGGACATTTCGCAAGAGCCGCAACATGTCCAACAGCTCTACGGGGCCAAGCCGGGCGAGGAATCCTTAGCTAACAACTGCTTGCTGGCGCGTCGCTTGGCGGAACGTGGTGTTCGCTTCATCCAACTCTACGACTGGGGCTGGGATTCCCACGGAGCAGCCAAGTCCGAAGCGCTCAACGGTGGCTTCCTGCAAAAATGTGAACAGATGGATCGCCCTGTCTCCGCGTTGCTCGCCGATCTTAAGCAGCGCGGCATGCTCGAGGACACACTCGTCGTTTGGAGTGGCGAATTCGGCCGAACTTCGATGCTCGAAAACCGAGGCGGGTCAGTCTCAAAAATGGTTGGCCGGGACCACAACCCGCACGCTTTCACGCTCTGGATGGCCGGAGGCGGCGTAAAACCGGGATTCACTCATGGCGAGACCGACGCGATGGGGTACATGGCTGCGAAAGATCCTGTGCCACTCCGCGATTTTCACGCTACGCTCTTGCACCTGTTAGGATTCGACCACGAGCAATTAAGTGTTCCCTTCCAAGGTCTCAAGCAAAAGCTTACCGGCGTTAAACCGGCGCGGGTGGTGAGCGAAGTGCTCGGCTGATCAAACGATCTGAGGGCCAAGGGCGCTCGACAGGGCCAAGGGCGCTCGACGGAAGCCTGCTGCGAGATCTAAGTGGTACTTGCATATTCTGCGTCGAGAACGATACCAGGTTGCGGAACGGGGTAGCGGCCCTCTGCATCGGGCATCACCGGCGCTGGGCCATCTGGCTTGAAATCAGCGATATTGGGAGCTAACTCTTGCTGCCAGTCGAGCGCCTGCTGATAAGTGATTTCCTGGCCCGTGTGAGCAGCGATGCGACCCATGTTACAAACGACGCTGGCTTCTACACCGCGGGGTACCTCGTTGTAGGGGCGGTCATTGACAATCGCATCGACTAGGTCTTGCCACTCGAGCTGATAGGGATTGAGTTCCGGTTGCGGAAAGGCCCAGACAACATCACGGCGATGCTGCCGTTGGCCACTGAAAATGCGCACCTTGCCGGGCGTGTGACCTGCCTCGCTCACGATCGCCGAACCTTTGCTCCCGTGGACAACGCTCGACATATCATTACGACAACCGGTCATGGTGCGACCGTCGAAAAAGAATTTGGTGCCATCCTCGAAGGTGTGCTCTACCGCGTAAGTATCAAAGTTCTGATCAATGTAATCGTTGCGATAGTGGCGACCGCCGAGTGCTTGGGCTTTCACGGGCCAGGCATTTTTCATCCAACAGACCTCGTCAATCTGATGGATGTAAAAATCGTTGTACAAGCCGCCACTGGACCAAAGGAAACTGTGAAACCGTTCGATTTGCCACATCAGCTCTTTGCGATCAGCAGGCTTGCGAGTGGAAAAACACGAAACCACCGGCCCATGCATTCGGTATGCTCGCATGCTGATGAGATCGCCAATCTCGCCGTCGGAAATCCGTTGATGCAGTTCTTGTCGACCACGGCAGTGTCGGACCATGAGCCCCACACCACACTTCAAGTTTTTCGCATCGGCTTGCTTGGCTAGTTCGAACATCCGTTTGGCACTGACACCATCGGCCACGAGCGGCTTTTCCATAAACACGTGCAGACCGCGCTGGATGGCGTACTCGAAGTGCAACGGCCGAAAAGCGAGCGGTGTTGCGAAGATGGCGATGTCGCCCGGCCGAAGCACGTCCATCGCTTTCTGATAAGCATCCAGACCGGCAAAGCGTTGATCCTGGGGGACATTGACCTTCTCTGGCGCACCCGCCATGAACTTTGAAATCTCCGCATGGCTCGCTGCGACTCGGTGCTCAAAGACATCGGCCATCGCGACGAGTTGAACATTCGTACCAGACACGAACATTGCATCCGCGGCCGCACCGGTACCACGGCCACCGCAACCTATCAGAGCGATCTGAATCTTGTTGCCTGCACCCTCCGAGGCGTGTACGCGGGGAAGCTGCATCGCGCCAAGTGCCGACGCCGCCCCCGCAACTTTGATGAACTGACGGCGATCTGACTGTGGCAACAGTGGATGGTTCATAGTGATCAGGGGGAGTAAGAGTGGTAGGAGAAGTCCATCGACCAATTATATCACCGCGACCGAGTCAACGTACGTCTGTCGCGCTATTCCAATAAAAATTCATTGCTTCGGCACTGGGCAATTCCAAGGGTCGAACAATGCGAAAGCCCAACCAACGAGCATCCGTATGATACCAAATGCTCTTGGGGAGCTGAGGGTCTTGCTGTTTCCAGGCCGGATCCGAACCGAACCGGTAGGCCGAACGGAGGTTCTCGGGGTCATCGTACCAACTGCCGCCTCGTACGGACCGTGGATAGAGCGTTTTGGGTTTGAGGAAGGGACTCTTTACCGCACCGCCCAGCGGAGCGATGCCCGCTTGGCCCCGTTGCAGCCGCTCGAAATAATCCGGCACGAACTGGTCGAGGGTCCACTCGCTAACATTGCCATGCATGTCGTAGAGCCCCCAAGGGTTCGGCTTTTTTTGGCCTACTTTCTGATACTTCTCGTTGCTGTTGTCGTAATACCAAGCGTATTGATCGAGTTCCTTGGCGTCGGCGCCGAACGAGTAAGCGGTCGTCGAGCCTGCGCGACAAGCGTACTCCCACTCCGCTTCGGTCGGCAGGCGATAGAAGTGTCCGGTTTGAGCGCTCAGCCACTGGCAATACTTACTGGCTGCATGCTGCGTCATGCTAATGGCAGGATAGTCCTTCTGCCCCATGCCGAAGCTCATTTCTATGTACGGCGCGGTCGGCTGGCTGACGGCATCGATTTCGCCGTGCTTTGTCAAATCGTAATCCCGACGCGAACCATTCTTGTGTCTGTCGACTTTAGTGATCATGAACGGTTCATACTCGTCCCATGTGACTTCGTGTTGCCCCATCCAAAAAGGCGGTATGCGAACTTGCGATTGTGGCCCTTCAACGGCTTGCCGATGAGGCTCGTCGGGCGGGCTGCCCATGAGAAAGTCTCCACCAGGGATCGGCACCATCGAAAACTCCGCACCAGTCCGCGGAATTTTTTCTGTATACCCAGACATCTCGGCCGCGGTGGTCTCGCCCGAATGCTGAACAATCGAAGCTCTGATGCGGCGCACGAGTTCAAAATTATCCGGCGACTCGAGAATCTGCGAAGCCTTTTCCCGCGCTTGCAGGGTCAACTCACTTGGCCAATCGGCGCCTTCGGTAATCCACCGTTTGACAAGATCGGTCTGGACCTTTGTTAGCGGTTCGTCTGGCGGCATCAGTTGATCGTCGTCGGGGGTCAAGATGATGGTCGTATACAGCAGACTTTCCTCTGGCTTTCCGGGCACAACCGCAGCACCACTACTTCCCCCCTCAAGCGCCAATAGCCGCGTCTCCAGTCGCAGCTCGCCATCGGCCTCGTCTCCGCTGTGGCAGCTGAGACAGCTCGTTTCAAGAAGGGGCTGAATCTCGGTGCGGAAATCCACGGGAATCGTGACCTGCGCAAGCGCAATCCGCGTCGCTAATGCGACCATCGCCGCAATGGCTAGCTTAATCGATGAGCGGGGGAACTTCGGCATGCAATTCATTTTGCATAGGGTTTTCGGCTTGTCCACCACATGGCCATTCCCTCCATCGACAGCGGGCGAGTACCAACGGTATCGGCACATTAGGCTCTGGAACGGCGAAGAGCGTCAAGCTACCGTATTTTAGTCATGGTAACGCGGCACCCGAACCGTACACTGGAGCTGCGACCGCAGTATTTTCTCCTAACCGTTGACTGGCACGACGGTTACCACTCTCGACTCGAATTAGCTGTGGAGAACTCGCATCAGCGAACTGAGCAGCTATGGCAAGGAAACTCAATTTGCGACGCCAAGTTACTTTGTCCATGCTCGCCCACCCCGATGATGCGGAGATTCTCTGCGCCGGCACGTTGCTGCGACTTGCCGAATTGGGTTGGGAGCTGCATATCGCCACCGCAACGGCCGGTGATTGTGGGTCGGCCACATTGCCAGCCTGCGAGATTGCTGCGATTCGCAAAAAGGAAGCAGCCAACGCCGCGAAATCGCTGGGGGCATCTTACCACTTGCTGGGTGAAGAGGACATTCAAGTCGTTTTTGACAAACCCACCAACCGCAAAACGATCGACCTGTTTCGTGAGATTGCTCCAACGCTAGTCTTCACGCATCCGCGGTTTGACTACATGCTTGATCATGAGCAGGTTCACTTACTGGCTCGCAGTGCTGCGTTTTCCTACTCCATGCCGAACGCCTCTGCCAAGACGCTGCTCGAGGACTCCATGGTGCCTTGGCTCTATTACTGCGATCCCTTGGAGGGCGTCGACCCCTATTCAGGCAAGCGAGTTGCTCCGTCGACGTACGTTGACATCACGCAACAGATGAACAACAAAACAACCGCGCTGGCGTGTCATGCTTCGCAACGGGAGTGGTTGCGCGCTCATCATGGCATGGATGAATACATCGCAGCCATGAAGCGACATGCCGAATATCGTGGAAATGAAATAGGAGCGGCGTATGCCGAGGCGTTTGTTCAGCACCGAGGACATGCTTTCCCTCAACAAGATATTCTCCAGGAACTGTTGCAATCGTGAGGACAACTATCGATGTCACGGCCAATTAGCAAAGTCGCACCCGGTTGGTGGGACTACACCACACTCGACGAGGCAATTCTTCAGGAAGCCGCTCAACTCTCGCCGGCAGACTTGTTGCAGTTGTCCCGCGATGGTTTTGAAGTCGCGATCTACGACACGCTCGAAGAATTCTACTGTGCCGAAGCCCTGGAGTATGTGCAAGTTTGGCAGCAAGCGACTCCCGACAACCCCGTAGGCATTTGCGGCCCGATTGGGCCTACCGAACAATTGCCATTGGTGGCAAGAATTGTAAACTCGCTAGATATACCGCTAGCCAATGCCCACTTCTGGGGAATGGACGAGTGGATCGAACAAGGCAAACCGGTGTCTACCGATCATCCCTTGTCGTTTGCCAAAGCTGATATGACGCTATGCTTCGATCGCATTCGTGACGATTTGCGCATGCCAGCAGAGAATATTCACTTCCCTACAGACCTCGAGGCATACTCCCGCAGCTACGACGAAGTGCGTTGCGCGCTCATGCAAGGTGGCCAGGGAGAAGTGAAGCATTGGGCTTTCAATGATCCACCTAAGCGTGAAGGGAAGTACCAAGACGTTCCCCCCACTCCCGAAGAATACCGCCAGCTGAAAACAAGAATCACCGATCTGCACCCGATGACCATCATCCAAAACGCGCGGACCTCAGGCGGCGGGTACGTGCCCCAAGTACCGACGACCGCTGCCACTGTGGGACCTGTAGAAACCTGGAAAGCCGATTGCGTCTCGATTTGGCACCCCGGCCATCATGACAATCCCTTCGGCATTCGTCTCTCTGCGCTGATGATCAGTAAGAAGTGGCCGGATAGTTCGGTGCCGATGTCGCTGTTGGCAGATCACCCGAATGTTCGCTTCAGCTACTACCGCGGCGGAATTGGCACGGTCGAGGCAGAAATGCATTGAGTGGTCGGGCTTGCAATCCAGCACAGAAAAATTACTGCTTGTGTTTCCCACTGGGTTCATGTGACTTAGAATTGCTCATTGATTGGCTGAAGATTTCATCACGATTTATTCGTGTGAGGAGAATGGATGATGCGTCCAATGAATAATCGACGGCGATTTTTGCAGCGAGCAACCGCTGCTAGTTCAGCCGTGGGACTGTTTCACTTTTTCCCTGCGCGAGTCCTTGGACTGGATGGTGCAACAGCGCCGAACGACACGATTCGAGTAGGTGTCATTGGAACGGGTCGACGCGCGCGGCAGCTCATCAACCAACTTCCCGCACCAGGGCGAGTGGTCGCCATTGCCGACTGCTACGAAAAGCAATTGGTTGATACTTTGGACGCACAAGCTCCCGAGCAGGGCGCTACCAAGTGGGCCAAGTACGCCGACTATCGGAAAATGCTGGACCGTGAGAATCTCGACGCGGTGATTGTGGGTACACCCGACCATGTGCGGACACTGCCTTGCCTTCATGCCCTACAAGCTGGTTTGGATGTCTACGCAGAGAAACCGCTGACCGCGTATGTTCGCGAAGGGAGAGTTCTCGTCGATGCAGTACGGAAACACCAACGCATTTTTCAGGTAGGCACGCAGCAGCGGACAATGGAGGTGAATCAGTTTTGTTGTCAACTCATTCGCGATGGTGGCATTGGCACCATCAAAAAAGTATTGGCAGTGCAATATCCAGGCCCGCAAACCTACAGTAAATTACCCGAGCAGCCGATCCCCGCGGGCGACGACTGGGACATGTGGTGCGGCCCGACCGACTTGCGCCCGTTCCACCCGCAGCTGCAATTTGAATGGATGCGCTGGCGTGCTTACTCGGGTGGCGAGATGACCAACTGGGGCGCGCACGGAATCGATCAGATTCAAGCGGCGCTGGGGATGAGCCACTCGGGTCCGTCCGAACTCTGGCCCCTTTCGCCGGGCCCGAACGGTGCCGTTGCGATGAAGTATTCCGATGGTCCGGAAGTCCGTTTCGAATTGGCCCCAGGCCCAATGGGCGGCGCCGTCTTTGTCGGCAGCGAGTGCAAAATGGAACTCAATCGCAATCGCTTCGCAACCAATCCGCAAGATTTCGTGAAGGATGCTCCAACTCCCTCGGTTTCGGAGAAGTGGGAGGGGGATGGCTGGATTGCTCGACCACACCTTCAGAACTGGCTTGACTGCATGGCTTCACGAGAAACACCCAATGCCGATGTCGAAGTGGGACATCGCTCGGTTACCGTTTGTCACTTATTAAACATCACTCGCGAGCTGGGACGACGTTTGCGTTGGGACCCCGAAAAAGAACAGTTTGTCGAGGACTCTGCAGCGAACGCATTGCTGGACCGACCTCGGCGAAATGGATACGAATTACCGAAAGTCTAAGAATGTCACGAAGTACCCTCTATCGACCGACGTTGTATTGGCTAACTCTAACAAGTGTGGTTGCTCTGGCCATTGGGTCCAGCACACGCGGCCGCGCAGAACAGGCTGACAACGCGCCGTCGTTTCGCAAAATTCAAATTAGCGACAAGTTCTACTGCGAAGGAGCCACGTGCGCGGACATCAATGGCGACGGGCACCAGGATTTCATTGCTGGTCCCTATTGGTTCGCTGGCCCACAGTTCACCGAATCTCATGAGTATCGACCCGCCCAGTCGTTTGACATCGCCGCGTACTCCGACAATTTCTTCACGTTTGCCAACGACTTCAATCGGGATGGGCGTGCGGATATCCTCATCGTGGGCATGCCCGGCGAAGGTGCCTATTGGTTTGAAAACCCGGGCATTCCTTCAAAAACCGAAGAAGCGAACGATACCGGGGAACATTGGCCGCGGCGTTTGGTGTTGGCAATTACGGATAACGAATCTCCTGCACTGGTCGATATGGACAGAGACGGCCGACTCGATTTGCTCTGCCAATCGGAGGGCCGCTTTGGATTGGTCACAGTTCCGAGCGATGCCACGACTAGCCCCTGGAACTTTCAGCCAATTTCGCCTGATCTCGGGTACGGACGTTTCACTCACGGTTTGGGTCAAGGCGATTTGAACAACGACGGTCGCACCGACCTGCTCGAGAAAAATGGCTGGTGGGAACACCCCTCCCAATCAATCGCCGGCCAAGTTTGGGAGTTTCATCCCCTCGAGTTCTCCGCTGCCGGAGGGGCACAGATGCACGCGGTCGACTTCGATGGCGATGGCGATCAAGACGTCCTCACCAGCAAAGCGGCACACGCCTACGGGCTATCCTGGTTCGAAAACTTGAGCGAATCCGTCGCGACCGAGTTCCGAGAGCACGTGATCATGCCCCAAGATCCCGCGGCGGGGAGCACCGAACCGCAATTCTCGCAGCTGCATGCGGTGGCGGTCGCTGATGTGAACCGGGACGGTATCCCCGACATCGTTACCGGCAAGCGCTACTGGGCACATGGCGGCAACGACCCGGGAGGCAACGACCCTGCCGTGCTATATTGGTACGAAACCGTACGCAAGGACACCGTTGGCAGTAGCGGAGGCACCGTCGAATTTCGACCGCACCTCATTGACCGCAACTCTGGCGTCGGTACCCAAGTCGAAGCGCGTGACATCAACGGCGATGGCCGTGTTGATGTCTTGGTTGGGAACAAGAAAGGGCTCTTCGTTTTTCTGCAGAGCAGCGAATAACGATATCGGTAGCGATTCAAGCTACTCCAACAATTCGCTGATGGTCCTCATCAGAACTGTTTCGACACGAGGCGAGACTTTAGAAACAGGCCCTGTTTCGTAACCGCCTTGCGAATAGGACTCCATTAAACCGATGTATCCGGGTCCGTAATCGCCGTATGCGGCGGTGCAGACAAACGCGGCAGGGCGCATGTTCTGCGCGGCAAGCTGATACTCCACAAAAAGTTCTCCGGGAAGATGCAGAAGATCAATGTCTCCCAACCGCAATCGCCCGACGACGATGCCTTGTTTCGCCTGACAGCGGCGGAGCCAGGCCAACTGCCGCGCGGCAGAAGCGCGGGTCTCGATTGGGGCATCGGTATCGGCGATCTGCGCGAGACACTCCTCCTCGTTCAACCACGGGGCAGGGGGGAGGTTTACCTTTCTCGCCGCCCACTCAAGATCGAGATCGGCCAGTGCGAATTTCTCGGAAGCATTCCACGCAGCCTCCATCCCCTCGGCCAACCGCTGAGCCAGCACAGGACGGTTTTCTGGACTGCCATCGTTGTACTTGCCGGCGGTAATATTGCCGCCCGCGCCGTTGAAGTGAATGTGCAGCACCCCCGGCAACTGTTCATCTCGCTGGTTACGCGCCAAGCCAGGAAAGTCGCAACTAACCATGCCTGTCCGATAATAGCTCTGCGGATGTGTGGCGTAGTAGCTCAGCGCGACAATCGGTCTCTCGCTCTCCCAAAAGCTGACGACTTTAACCCAAGGATCGATCGTTCCCTCAGGCATCGCGCGTATTTCGGGAGTGCGGCCAACGGTCCAGCGAGTATGCTGTACTTTGCCATCGGCGCCTAACAGCCGACGGCTCGAAGCAACTTTCTCGACCT
Organism: Bythopirellula sp.; assembly: GCA_965230685.1. Classification (GTDB taxonomy): domain Bacteria; phylum Planctomycetota; class Planctomycetia; order Pirellulales; family Lacipirellulaceae; genus Bythopirellula. Next base: position 2,286,463 of record CBDDLO010000002.1, on the reverse strand, counting down.
TCGCCTGCCCAGCGCCCACGTGCGTTACGCGCTGGGGTTTCTTCAACGCTTCGGTGACAGCTTCAGCTGCACGCTTTACCGTTTCCCGAGCGAACTCGACAGGGAAAATTTCGTTCACCATGCCGTACTCAGCCGCGATCTCCTCCGCCGAAAAATCGCAGCCGGGGGCATCGTGCTGGTGCAAGGCGTGGATACAAACCCGTTCGAGAGTCGTGTTTGCCGCTTCGGCCAACGCTTGCTTCCAAGCATCCTGCCCACTGTTGCCAATACCAACCCAATCGACGGCAACCAACACAATTGCCTGTTCGTTGGCCGGTAACAAGACGAGCCCCCGTGCCGACAACGGGTCAGTCACTCCTATAGCCGGCGGCACTAGTGCATCGCACAGGGCGCTACCGATCGGTGGGCTTGCGTCGATCTCGAAAGTCGCGATTTGCAGATCGACCGCTAGCGCTGGCGGCGACATGCTCATCAGGTGGATGCATACTATGGCCGGCGCTTGGATGGGCAGGGAATAGAGACGTAAGAACATGGATCTCACCTTAGTGGTGTTACTGGACAGAGCGCAGGAATGCTAGCAGGTCGGCCATTGCGGCTACATCAATCTCTCGACTCATACCCTCGGGCATCAGCGAGAGCCCTGTGCTATGCATCTCTTCGATTTCCGATCGAAGGACGGTCTCGGTTTGATCTCCGCCACGATGCAAGGTGATCGTCGTGGACGTTTCTGCCGTCAACATTCCTGCATGGGCCAAACCGTCGTCGGTGACGACAACATAACTTACGTATTGCGGATTGACCTCGGCATTGGGGGCCAAGATATTCAGCAACACCGCCTCGCCACCCAGCCGCTGCGCGGTCGCCAAGTTTGGCCCGATCGCGTGGCCAATGCCGTGGTGCTGGTGACATGTAGAACAAAGCTTCCGAAACGTCTGCTTGCCTCGACTTGCCTCACCGACCATCTGCAGCGCTGGCAGGTACGGTTCTAAGATCTCGGCGTGCGATTTTTTAGGACCGCTACCTTGCAACTTCTTGGCTCGTGTGCTGATTTGCTCGTCCGGATGTGAAGCCAAGAGAGCAAGCCCGCTAGCTCCGAATTCAGCACCGGAGGCCTGACGGGCTTCAATCAAGTCGAGCAGCTGCGACGACCAGTCAGCACGAGAATACAGAGCCGTCGCAACTTGGTTACGCAGGTCGGTGCTCAGTGTCGGCCAATGACCAAGCAAAAAAGGGGCGACACCCTCAGAATCGCTTTGCGTTAACGTGCTGATCACCGCCGCCTGCAAATCAGGCGGTTCACTGGGATGCAATATTTGTGTTGCCACGGGTTGCAACTCGTCCCAGGGCAACCAGCGGAGGAGACCAATCGCCTCGGCTCGTTTCCACTCAGGCTGCGAGTGATCAAGTGCGGTGGTTCTCGAATAATCCAGCAACTCTTCAATGGTATTCGAATCGACGCTCTCAGCCATGTCTAGAATTTTTGCCAGTAGCTCACTGTCTCGTGCAACACGCAATTGATTCAACAGAAATACGAGTTGTCCCTGACCAGTCTCGCCACGCGACTTTTCTGCCATCAACTCCGATACCGCACGCAAGTCCACGTTCGACTGCTGCTTCGCAATTTGACGAATGAGCGCCGCAAGGAACCGGCGTCCTGTCGGTTGCAGAAAAAAATCATTGTTCACCTGCAGTGCCTTCAAGACTTGTCCTGCGCCTTGGTTGAGGCTACTGGCGACCGCGTCGAGGACTTCCTCGTGCTCCAAACCTCGGCTGGCAATCTCAGCGAGTGCCGCGAAACGGCCACCGTCACTCAATTCTCCTAGCGAGAACGCAAGTTGTCCCAGCACACGGGGTGGAGATGTCGCAATAAGGCGGTACAACGCCTCGCGCAAGTCTTGAGAGTGATTGGCCAAGGGCTCACTGAGCTGAACCGCGCTGCGTTGGACTTCGGCGTGCTCTGTCGCGGAGAGCGCAGTCAGTAACTCTTCAACACGCAGCTCGCCTAGTCCATCGAGAGCATACAAAGCCGCAATACGACCCTCTGGTAGATCCGCGTTGGCTGCGAGTTTTCGCAGCGCGGGAGCAACCGACTTTTCCTGTCGCTCGTAGAGCAGTCTCGCTGCGGACCGCCTGTGCCAGACGTTGCGGTGGTCCAACATCGCAACGAGCTTTAATGAGGTTGCTTCACTGAGCCGCGGAATTTTCCTCTGCTCAGAGTCTTCTGCCACAATCCGATAGAGTCGACCTCGGTCACGGCCACTCGTAAGATCGAGATGCTGCTTGATACTCTTGGGCAAGCTCCTCGGGTGTTCGATGACCTCACGGTACATGTCGGCGAAGTACATATTGCCATCGGGTCCGTTGCAAAATTGGACCGGGCGAAACCACACGTCGCGCGAAGTAAGGAACTCGTGGCCCGGATCAATTCGTTCGGCAATGTAACTTGCTCCCCGCGGTCGTAGCCTTTTGCGATGGACGAGATTGCTGCCGACGTCGGCGACAAATAGCAGCCCACGATTCTTATCGGGCCAAGCATCACCTTCGTAGCTGGTGATGCCCGTCGCACTGGTGAAGTAGCCCGAAGCGCGTCCGCCCCCCTCGAGTATCCCACGGACGATACCCTGTGCACGCAAGCGAGTTCGTACGATTCGCCACGGCTCGACGGGACTCGCACGAAAGACTTCTGCTTGAGGGCCATCTGCGGCGATGCTACGTTTGGCTTCGCCTACAGCTTGATAGGGATTGCGAGCCAAGTAGCGATCTTCCGCAACAATCATCTGCATATGGCTGCTGTTGTGGCAAACAAACTTGTCGCCCCAACGGTTGAATGTCAGCCCGTGCTGGCCACCGCCACTGGTGGCACGGAGTTCCCTGGTGCGGGGATCGAAAGAAAAATCGCGGCCCTTGAGACTTAGTGGAGTGGCGTTTGGCCGGTTCGCGTGAACCACTTCACCGCCTGAAGAACTCGTCGCACCGTGAATGCGATTGTCGAGCCCCCACTCGAAACTATTAAGTAGCCCCTGCACATTGCTCTTGCCAAAGCCGGTGTATACCGTCTCATGCTGATCAGCAAGGCCGTCACCATCGTTGTCGCGAAGATAGATGATGTTTGGTGGAACCCCGACAAAGACTCCACCGTCATAGCAAGTGATGGCCGTTGGCCAGGACAAGCCTGAGGCAAACACTCGACTCTGCTCGAAGCGCCCATCCTCGTCCACGTCTTCGAGTACACGAATGCGGCCGCGGTTTTCGTCGGCTTGCTCTGAGTAACCCGACATTTCGACGACAAATAGTCTGCCGTCTTCGTCAAACGCCATCGCGACCGGATCAACGATTTCTGGCTCCGCTGCGGCGAGTTCAATGTCAAACCCTTCGATGAGCTGAAAACTCTGCAAAGCCTCGGTCGGCTCAAGCGGGGCAATTCGCGGCAACTCCGCGGAAAAATCACTCGGGGTCGCTACCTTTTCAGACCCTGAGCTGCCTAGTTCTGCAGCAAGGCTCGCCGTTCCCGTTAGTAAACCAGCGCCGAGGGCAATTAGTAATCGGGGAAGCGACATTTTCAGCTCCGGCTTGACAGTTGGCTTCATCGACAGACCTTCTGTCGGCGGATTGCTCGGGAACGCTCAATTTCCTGGAAAATTGCGCGGAGAAATCCACACCTGCAGAGGGTTTTCCTACCAGATGTTATTCATGATAAGCATGCATTCTGCACCAGCGAAATCGACATCGCAAGTCTCCGAAAGTGGAGCTGCATTAAGGCTCACAGAAGTGGACACCAATACTTGGACGATCCGGGGGGGAGATTGTAGAGACGTGCTTCCATGATGTGCAAATTCCCCAGGAGCTTGTAGGCTCCTTTTCACCACGCCGCCACTTACTCTCCTCATTTCGTGGCACAGATAGTTTGAGTAACGCGATGCACACCTACTCGTAGTGCATCAAATAGGCGAACAAGTCGATGACTTCGCTATCTGACAGGCTCCTCAGCAGACCAACAGGCATCATCGAGACCGAAGCGATTTCTCGCGATTCGATGTTGGCTTTCGGCAAGACCACTGGATCGTTTTCACCTACGGTACGCAACAATAAGTCGCGATCGGTTTCGCCAGCTGGGATTCCACTGTAGACTCGTCCGTCATCGGTGAGCACCAGATGCATTTTGTACGCATCTTGAATCACGGCGCTGGGAGTCAGGATATTGCCGAGCAAGTATTCGAGATTCGTGCGATTCGCACCAGTGATATCGGGCCCGATATCACCACCCTGTCCGTACATTTTGTGGCAAGTCAAACAAGTGCGTTGGAAAATCTGCTTGCCATGATCACGACTTGCACTGGCGAGCGAATCGCGTGTCAGCAGATCGCGATACTTGGCAAAGTTTGCTTCTTGGTTGTCAGATGGCAGATCCAGCGGCCCCCAGACGTCTATGAATTGACCTCCGACAACACGCCGTAACAGTCGCGCGACGTAGGCGGGGATGTCTTGCCTGGAAACATCGCCATGCTTGATCGCCTCGGTTAGCAGTTGGCCATATTGTTGACGTGATGCTAAAGAATGGATCGCATCTAGCTTTTCATCACTCGAAAGACTCGAGTATCTTGCCAGCAGAGTGGTTGCCAAGCGAGTATCGTTGTAAGCAGCCATCGCCTGGATCGCGTCGCGACACAACGAATCATCTCCAAGCATTTCAATAAGCATTTCCTTGAGTTCAGGATGCTTCCGTAGTGAGAGTTGACGAACGGCTGTGCGACGAGCCTTGAGGTCGGCATTTTTGTCGCGCAGGGTTTCAAGCATCGCTGAAGCCGCGTCGGAGTCACCGAATTGCTGGGCCAACTGGAGCGCGATTTCGGCGGTGGCTTTGGTGTCCGACTGCAAGACGGAATAAGTCGTCGCCCAAGAGGGGGGTGGCTTGATGTCGGACTTACCCGCCAATGAATCTCGCATACCAAGAAGCAGATTGTGCCGCGCTGTTGGGTTCTCTCGAATACCTTGGGCAAGCGATTCAAGCTCGTTCGTGTCACTCAAGCGGCGAGCAATATGCCGTGTAATCAGATGCAACTTGCTCGACACGGCAAGCTCGATAGCACGTGCTGGATCCGAGGGAACATACGATTCAATGCCGAACCACAGCATCTTCGGGATGTTATGGTCGCCGTCATCTACGCTATGCCTGACAAGTTCAACAGCAACCGCCCAAAGCTGCTCCTCTTTCATCCGCTGCAACGCAGATGCCAAGTAAAGGCGGACGACCGGCGAGGGATCGTCGCGGGCTAATTGCACAAATTTTGCAACTGCATCTTGAGGTAGACCACGGTCTTCGCAAAGAAGCTGAATGGACCAGGCGCGCACATACTCCTCCGGATCGTCCAAACTAGCAATCAATGCCTCAGCAGCTAGGCCTTTCGTAACATGCAGCGCCCACATTGCACGCAGCCGAAAAGTGACATCATCGGACGCTTTGAATAACTGTCGCAATGCCTGGTAGGCTTGCGGCTCGATAGAACGATTCGTCGCTCGCTCTTGCAAAATGACGCGTGCTCGCCGTGCGTGCCATGCACTATTGCTCGATTGCAATGCGACCAATTCAACATCAGGCATTTGCTTAAGATCGGAATACCGACCTTTCCACGACTTTGAATTTGAATTGGTTGGCGAAATTCGAAATACCCGGCCCGTGTCTTTGTTCAGGACGTCGGCGCCACAGATATCGGCATCATGCCAGTCGAGTACGTAAATCGATCCGTCAGGGCCAATTTCGACTCCGAAGCCGACCCACTGCGCGTTGTTTGCCCGCACGAAATCTTCTCCGTGTCGCCCAATGAACCCTGAACCGCTGCGTTCGAGTCGGTCTGCGAGCACTGCGTGTTCGTGGATGTTCGCCATAAAAATTTGGCCGTGATAACGCTCAGGAAACGCATCGGACAGATAAATCCTGGCACCACCGTGTGCTGAACGGTGGCGATGGTCCGCGATAGTGCGAATGTCGCTGTACACGTAGGGATTGAAGTGCTGGCCGCCTTGCCGGTGGTAAATGCCTCCTGGAATCACATGCCACAGGTGGGGGATCACACAAGCGGTGATGAAGAGTTGACCTTTTGCGTCGTAGTCGATTCCCCAGGGATTACTAAAGCCGTGGGCTACGACTTCGAATCGCTTTTTGGTGGGGTGGTAGCGCCAGACGCCGCCATTTAGTTCGACCGTAGGACCGGCGTACCGAATATCTTCCGGGAATTCGCTACCTTGATGAACCACAAACTTCGGATTGGCGGGCTTGCCGACTGTAGAACCCGTGGCAAAACCCTGGCAGCCATACAACCAACCGTCAGGCCCCCAATGCAAATTGTTGATCGTTTCGTGTCGGTCGCGGATGCCCCAGCCAGTCAAGCGAACTTCTATATCTTCGAAATCAGCCTTGTCATTATTGTCGCGGTCTGGAACGAACAGCAAGTTCGGCGGTGCTCCTAGCCAGAGTCCACCGAAGCCAACAGCGATAGCTGCTGGAAAGGGAATACCCTCCAGAAAAACTTTGCGACTGTCAGCCACACCATCGTGATCGGTATCTTCGAGAATCAAGATGCGACTATCACCGGAGTTCGCGAACCCATCTCTTCGATTTTCGTAATCGCGGTTTTCAGCGATCCAGAGCCTGCCGCGATCATCCCAGCAGAAACCCATGGGCTGCGTGATCATCGGCTCCGCCGCCCAGACATTGACTTCAAACCCGTCGCGTGGGGTCATCGCCTCAGCTGCCTGCTGCGGTGCCAGAAACTCGGCTGTACGACCTTCTTGCCGTGCCAGGTCCCAAAGTGCCCAAGTATGCGACTGCCCGCTAAACTTACTCCACGCTTTGGTCAGATTGAGGTCCTTGGTTGCCCCTGTGTAGACACGCAACTGAAACTTCAAGACTGCTTGTTCGCCCGCTTCGATCGTCCACTCCCCGGAGCGCGATAACGCTGGTCCAACGCCAAACTGACTATCCACCCGCCAAGCTTGCGGAAATCCTCGATTCTTGGGATGGTCGAAGATAGCAATGTGTGCCAGATCGTCGCGCCCGTCGACCTGCAATCCCAAATCGAGCCACGGTGCGCGTTTGCCCTCAGCGTCGAGATCAACCTGCCTTGCCGCATTGAGAACCTCAGCCGGCATTCCCTTCCGCCACGGCATGCGAATAAATAACCCACCGTAGTCATATTTGCCGATGGTGATTTTTGTCTTAGCGGCACCGGTCCATTGCAGATCCAAGACGTAAGCATCCCCTTCATACCGCATCGTCCAAACTTGCGTTTCGGTCAGGACCGGTTCACCCTGATCGTCAAGCAAATCGTAAACAGTCTGCCATTGAACGGGTTCCTTTTCTCCACGACTCTCTTCCTTGAGTACTATTAGAGAAACGCGCCGCCAATAATCCCCCTCGGGATGATGAAAATAGTCGCGTCCGTTCACTCGTGTGAATCCCCAGTAAATTCCCGTTTGGTGAGGATGGTGAGTGGGGCTGCTCTGAGTAAGGACTCCTTTTCCATCTGGAGCGACAAGCGGATGCAGGTAGGGTCGATGGTCGGGCTTCGCGTGCTGCGTAACAACTGCGCGATTCGAGTTGTGACCGATGACTTCGAGTGTATGGGATTTTTCGTTGAGCTGTATTCTTAACGGCTCTGCGTTTACACCAGCAGGACTGCCTAGCAGGCAGCAAAGAGTGATGAAGTACGCCTTGAGTTCAAACCTGTATGTCTGCCGAGTAATATGCATGAGGATGACCAAGAATCGGGATTCGAAAAAGACCGTCGCAAGCAATCATGCCAACGTGAATTCAGGCAGGCGCACAATTTCACCGCCCTTCTGTGCAGACTGGTGAGCACAGATCCCCACACAAGTCCAGTTAGCACTTGTTGTTGCGTTGGGCCAAGGATCACGGTTCTCGATCAGCGCACTTAAGAACTCATGGACCATGTGCGGATGAGATCCGCCATGACCGCCACCTTGAATAAACGAGAGGTGGTCGGCGTCTTCAATTGTTTTCGTAAACTTGCGGATCGGCTCTGGTAGTCGATGAGCGAAATCGGGGATCGTTGTCCGCTCTGGGATCTCTGGCTCAGGTTTTTTTGCTGTATGCACAACATGCTCTTCGCCTTCCACCAAACTCCACTCAAAGCTCTTTTTTGTTCCGTAGACATCAAAGCTTTCACGATACTGGCGTGCTGTGTCGTAGAGCGTCCTCCACAGGTGCGCTACGATGTTGCTATGAGCGACTTTGACGTGACATGATTCGACTGCAAACGAACAGCCAGATTGTTCGCGAATGTCGTCTCGAACCGCGCCTGAGCCCAAACAGGTCACGTACTCGGCACGACCGTTGACAATGCCCAACACAGGGCTGACTACGTGAGTTGCATAGTGCATCGGGACCATTCGCTTCCAGTAGTCGGGCCAGCCATCCATGTCCTGCGGATGCGATGCCTGCATGTATTGGATTTCTCCCAGCTCACCGCAGTCGTACATTTCTTTGAGGAACAGGAACTCTCGACTATAGACGACCGTCTCGGCCATCATGTACTTGAGCCCGGTTTCCGCAACCAGTTCGCAGATCTCCTGACACTCGTCGATGGTCGTTGCCATGGGAACGGTGCACAGGACATGTTTGCCTGCCCTGAGAGCTTCTAGCGACATCCACGCATGATCGCCGATAGGACTGTTGATGTGCACCAGATCAATTTCAGAGTCGGAAAGCACATCTTCGTACTTCGTATATCGGCGATTGACCCCCAATGCATCGCCAAGCTTATTTAGCTCGATTTCGTCGCGTCGACAGATAGCTTCCACTTGGGCACTGGGGTGGTTTTCGTAAATTGGCAGGAACTCAGCCCCAAAGCCCAGGCCAACCATTGCCACGCGATATCGTTTGCCAACCAATGGTTCGGATGAGGGAAGATTCATGACTCGAAGTTTCCTTGTGCAACTGTCTTGGCACGCAGGTGAAGATCTCTACAAACAGTTACACTTACAATCACCATCAAGGCTAAAGCGAGTGTAATTCCATTCGACGAAGCATTAAGATGAGGACATAGCCGCGCGTTTAAATTGCCATTTATAACCTAAAGAAACAGCTCTAGTCAAAGAGCGGAGGCTTAGCCTAGCAGCCACACTCAAGTGTGAGGCCCTCCGGTCAACTAATCAGTTCTACGAGCCAAGGCGACCGAGAAAGCAATCGCATCTTTAATAGCCAGTGCCATGTTGCAATCCCCTGGCTGTCTAAACTCCGGGGTCACTTTGCACATCCCACATCCGTGACCCATTGGCTTGCTCGAACTACATGCCAGGCAATTCAATGGCTCTTGGCTGCGCTGGATGAATTGGTCCGCTGACGGCGAGGAGGCGTCAACGCACGAATGCACTTGTCGCATTCTTCAATAGTCGTTTCGAGGCAGCCGGGGGCAAACAGTGAGACTCGGTCTTCATAATTCTCTATGTCGTAATGCTCAATAGTCGGCAGATAACTGTAGTACCCATTGACGATGTTCATCACAGCGACCGCCGAGTTTGGAAAACGATGGCGTAATTCGATCTGCATAGCGCTGTAGGATTCGGTTGGTGTTCCTACCATGAACGAATCACCTAGTCGCCACGACCAGATCGGAATCTGAACGGTCTCTTGGCCGTCGGTGAGACTTCGGATACGTACCAGCCGCTCGATTCGTGCACGGATGACATGTTCTGCCAGACCGTTATACTTTTCCCGCAATTCGGCTTCACTAGGTAGGCGCTTTGAGGATAGTCGAAGCGCACCAAGCAGGAGAAGGTAGCTACGAAGTGATCGCAGAGCGGTTCTCGGTTGGGCCGACTGTAGTAGGCAAGTTCTTACGACAAAAGCGCGGCTCAGGCACGCTAGCTCCTCAGGTTAATTTGCGCGGGTGCAAGGCTGTGGTAGCTGGTGACGAATTGAGATAACAGTTGGCAAATTCGCCAAGCGTTTGCTTCTCACAACTAGGTTGGAACTGAAAGTTCTCCTGGTTTTTAGTGGGACTTTACCGCAAGGCGTTGTCACAGGATGCAGCGATGGCCAGGTGGAGTCATATCAGAGATGGCAATGTTAACCGGTGAATTACGTTAGCCCTCGATTAGCTGGGGGCAACGCATTAGAATGACGCGTACAGTCTGCATCGTGAGTGATTCCGGCGTGTGATTGACGACCGGTAGTCTTGTCTTAGACCTCGCTCGCTGCATCTCGTGAGAGGAGGCGGGCCCTTTGGTGGGAGAAATGAGAAACATGAAATCTTTGAATGTATGCTTCACCACTTTGTTGCTGGTAGCGTGGGACGCGTCCTCGGCTCTTGCCGTAGACGCTCTACCGTCGTGGAACGAGACCGGCCCTAAGAAATCAATCGTGGCTTTCGTTGAGAAAGTGACGTCCCCTGGTTCTCCAGATCTTGTTCCACAAGCAGAACGCATCGCGACATTCGACAACGATGGTTGCCTTTGGTCCGAGCAACCCATTTATTTTCAGCTCATTTTCGCCATCGATCGAATCCGAGCGCTCGCGCCGAATCACCCAGAATGGAAAACTCAGGAACCGTTCGCTTCTGTGCTCAAGGGAGACGTAAAGGCAGCTTTGGCGGGAGGCGAAAAGGCTTTGCTCGAGATGGTCATGGCAACTCACGCAGGAATGACTACCGACGAATTCAGCAAGACCGTTTCGGAATGGCTCGAGACAGCGAAACATCCGAAAACCGGACTAGCGTACAACGAAATGGTTTTTCAGCCAATGCTTGAGTTGCTCTCTTATCTCCGTGCCAATGGGTTCAAGACCTTCATTGTTTCAGGCGGCGGTATTGAGTTCATGCGTCCTTGGGTGGAAGAGGTTTACGGAATTCCACCCGAGCAGGTGGTGGGCTCGAGCATCAAGACACGTTACGAGCTACGGAATGGGAAGCCTGTGATTGTTCGGTTACCAGAGATGAATTTCATCGACGACAAGACGGGGAAACCCGTTGGCATCAATCAGCATATTGGGCGTCGTCCGCTCATGGCCTTTGGCAATTCAGATGGTGATTTTCAGATGCTTGAGTGGACCACCGCTGGCGACGGTCCTCGTTTCGGCCTCCTTGTCCACCATACCGACGCCGACCGTGAATGGGCGTATGACCGGGAGTCGCACGTTGGGCAACTTGACATAGGTCTTGATGAAGCAGGCAAGCGAGGTTGGGTCTTGGTTGATATGAAGAAGGACTGGAATGCCATTTATCCTTCGAAGAACCAATAACAATAAGTGAAGTGGACCCTAAAACTGGACAGCCTGATAAGATGGACCTGGGCCGCTTTGGGTCTCAATCAGGAGTACCAGTCCATGTCGAGGTAGCGAGGCGTTTTCAGTGGAGCGTTCAAGGCGAAGGTGGCTCTAGCTGCCGCTCGCGGCGACCAGAGTCACTATTGCCTTGAACACTCTGCTGAAACGCGTTATTTCCTCGACATCCCCTGGTCCTCTTGATTCGCACCTAAGCATCTGTGGATTTTCACAGACTTAAGATGAACCAAGTTGGTAGAAAAAAGCATCCACGTTTCCAAAATTGAGGTCAACGTCGGTGCCAGTTAGGAAGGGATTTGTGCGATAAGTGCCGCGGGTGTGCTCGCCGAGCCGATTAGGCAGGAACGAGAAGACATCCTCCGACTCGAGTGTCTTTCCATTGATTGTGGGATCGTTGGTTGTGGAAAGCAATACTTCTGGCAAGGCCGAATTGTTTCGCGGCGAGAGGTGTAACGCGCTAATAGCTTCGAGGCTCGTTGAAAGTTGCTGATCGGAACCGTCGAAATAGCGTTCCCAAACCCCATCGTTGATCGCGATTGTTGTGGGCCCGCGCGGGACGAATCGAATAAGATCTTGCGACTCGACTCGGCCAACACTCGGCAAGTCAATTCCGGTGAGCGCCATCACCAAGCTGCCATCAGGAAGTAGCGACAGGCCGTTGATGCTCGTGCGGATGCCGGACGTGTTGGGGCCAATACCGAAGTCGCTGCCAACGAAGTAGGTGCTCCATTGACCTCGGGTCGTCTCTCCCAGTGACGTCGGTCGAAAACGCATTATGTCTTCGTCGTAAACACGGCGCCCGACTAGCCGCGGCTCACCCTCGATTGCCATCAACAGGTCGCCGTTGGGCAGAACCGTGTAAGCCTTGACGTCCTCCCCAGCGAGGCCGACATCGCTGCCGTCGAAATAGACCGAATGGTGATAGTTTCCGTTGGCCTGAACGGTGAGCTGGATAATATCCTCGGGCTTGATCCTCAATACAGAGCCATCGCTATTGGTCACGTCCCGTTCGCGGCTCAAGGAGTAAAAGGATCCGACATGCGGGTCAGAATTTCCGGACGTGTCATCATTGCGAATCGTTCCAATCCCCACGGCGTCGGCAATCTTCGCCCCGACTGGATTGGTGAGTCGTACTCGGAATTTTTCGTTGGGCTCAACTTTCGTGTCGCCTTTTACTTTCACGATGACTGTCTTCTTCGTCTGCCCGGGCGCGAAGATTACTGTCCCGGTGCGGGCGAGGTAGTCGTTGTCGGATACCTTTGCAGTCATGTCCTCGGTGGCGTACGAAACGCGCACTGGCTCGGCTGAAGGTTCGGAAAGCGTCACTTGAAAGCGGAAGTTACTTGTCCCCGAGTTGCCTTCCGGCCCACTCACGTTGTTGATTCGCAGGTTCGGGGTCACCGTAGTAGGTCGCACGTCGTCGTTGAGAATGGTTCCAACTCCCACAGCGTCGGCTATCGTCGCCCCGACTGGATTGGTGAGTCGCACTCGGAATTTTTCGTTGGGCTCAAACTTCGTGTCACCTTTCACCTTCACGATGACCGTCTTCTTTGTCTGCCCGGGCGCGAACCTCAGGGATCCCGAGCGAGAAATGTAGTCATTGTCCGCCACTCTTGCGGTCAAGTCCTGAGTAGCGTACGAGACGCGCACTGGCTCGGCTGAAGGTTCGGAAAGCATTACCTCAAACTGGAAATTCTTTGTCCCTAAGTTCCCCTCCAACTCGCTCACATTGTTAATCGTCAGTTTCGGGGGAAACGTAGGCGGAGGAGTCGTGTCGTTGAGAATCGTTCCAACTCCCACGGCGTCGGCAATCTTCGCCCCGACTGGATTGGTGAGTCGTACTCGGAATTTTTCGTTGGGCTCAACTTTCGTGTCGCCTTTTACTTTCACGATGACTGTCTTCTTCGTCTGCCCGGGCGCGAAGATTACTGTCCCGGTGCGGGCGAGGTAGTCGTTGTCGGATACCTTTGCAGTCATGTCCTCGGTGGCGTACGAAACACGCACTGGCTCGGCTGAAGGTTTGGAAAGCGTCACTTGAAAGCGGAAGTTACTTGTCCCCGAGTTGCCTTCCGGCCCGCTCACGTTGTTGATTCGCAGGTTCGGGGTGCTGGGAGCGGGCTTTTCACGAGGAAGATGAATGGCATTGATCGCCGCGTTGCCAAGGCCAACCTTGCTGCCGTCTAGAGTAACGCCGCCAAAGCGGCCCGTTGTGTTGGCTCCCAGTTTCATGGGGTTGAATACGGCAACGTCCTCTCCCTCTGCGGCGACGCCCGGCGATCTCAACTGCTCGACGACCGAAACGAACACCGAGGGTAGCGAACCCGTGGTGTCTTCGACGTAGACCGCATTGATGTCTTCCCATTCCGTATTGGGTGAATTGCCAAGGCTGACGTCCGACCCATCGAGATACAAGGAAAAGGACCCCGAAGTGTTGCCGCCCAGTGTGGTGGGAGTGAAGAGCACAAGGTCTTCTTGCTGGAAGGTATGTCCTCCCACGGCTATCGCATCGTCGACAGAGAGCACCAGCCGACCGTCGGCAAGCGTCGACACGCCATCGAGACCGACGCGGATGTCGTCGACATTGGGTCCTAGACCGACGTCGGATCCGTCAAAGTGAAGGCTCCAAGATCCCTTGGTGGTCTCGCCGAGTTGCGTGGGACGGAAGCGGAGGATGTCCTCGTCGTCACCAGTAACGCCGGTTACGCTGAACCGACTATCGGTTACCATCAGCAAATCGCCGTTAGGCAGGATTGAGAATCCGTTGATTCCCTCGGCGGCACGGGTGAGCTGGACATCGCTGCCATCAAAATACAACTCGTGGTTGTAAGCTCCATTGCTCTGGACTGTCAGTTGAACGATATCGGAATCATCCGCGGCAAGGACGCTGCCGTCGCTGTTGACGAGATTTCTCGCATCTCCCAAGGAGAAGAGAAACGTGTCCGCCGCCATAAGCTCCCGGCGTTCCAGCGACTCAAAACGGTGACTACGTCCTGCGGTATTGCGGCGTTGACGGGCTCTTTTTTTTCGGCTAGTTGGCATGGGTATCCCCTAACAATGAGGCGGGCAGGTTGCAATGATTCGCTATTCGATCCAAAGGGTATGGAACGCAAAAGTGTTTTCTCAAGAGGTTTACGCTTGAAAACGCCCTGCGCTGCGCGACGACACCAAGAAACAGAAAAAATCTTCGTCGGGCTGCCGCGAGTGTTCGAAAATCGTCGGCGTCGCCTGAGTGATAGCTGGGGAAAATAGTGATAAAGCCGACAGCGGCCTCTGGCACTCAATCCTGCTCTGGCATGGTGCGGGCGACCCTGAATCCAATGTTGACGCTCACCTGCTCGTCTGTGAACGAGGCGCGATCTCGCGCAGCCGACCGAAAATGGAAACCCTCGGTGGGGTCACCCACGGCTGAGCCTCGCAGGATTCTGGTTGCGCGTTTGGCTGAGTCTCCACCCACATCAAGCCAGGGCTCACTTGCGGACTGGCCAGTGTTGGTGCGGTACCAGCCAAACTTGTCGTGACACCATTCGGTGCAATTCCCGTAGACATCGAAGAGGCCATAGGGATTCGGCTTGTAGGTACCTACAGCAAGGAGTTTTGCATCTGGCGAATTTCGTAGGCACGTGGCATAGCGATCAAGCCAGTGTTTCGACTTACCAAAGAAGACTACGGTGTCTGTCCCGCCTCGGCAGGCAAATTCCCATTCCGCCTCCGTCGGCAATCGGTAACCTTTCAGACTCAGGAATCCCTCTCGTTCCAGGAGTAACGTATCGCCCTCGTCGGTCGTTACCTCGGAGTAACACCATTGCGACTCGGCCACGTTTTCCAACTCGCTTAGCCAATTGCAATAGCCGGCCGCCTGCTGCCAGGGAACGCCATTCACTGGCTGGTGCGCAACTTCACTATGGTATTCATTCAACCTTTTCGATGAAGTGAATCGTGGGCATTCTTGCCACTGCTCGAAAGTAGTTTCATGAAGCGATATCGCAAAACGACGCTCAATTCGTCGCAAGTGTTTCCATTCGAAATCGAGTTCGTTTTCTCCGTTACGCACGACCCCCACACGTCCTTTCTCAATGCGAGGCGAACCCATAGAAAACTGCGCAGGTCCGAGTATTGCCAATGTATGTCCGTTAGGACCGACAAGCCAATCGCCTTCTTTATTTCGCAAGTTTTTATCGGGAACGGGGATGCCCAAATCAGGCGGCTCGCCAGACCACTGCTGTGCCGCCCAAAGTGCCGCGGCGTGAATGCCAGCATTGGGGTGGCGAACGAACTTAGCAATTCGTTCTTTGGCGGTCACAACTGCTGGTGATGTTGCGTCGGCACCACTGTTTGCGTTGCGGTAGGAACCGAGAGTGAGAAGAAGTCCTGCTTGAACGCCTGCGTCGAGTTCTCCCTCAAAAGCGTTGAGAAGAAAAGGCAGCTTGCCCCCGAATTCTGCGTAGGTTTCGATGAAGTGTGTTCTTGTGGAGAGGTCGGTGCTGTACATCAAGATGGCGCGTGCAGGATTGCGCAGCCCTAATCGGGCCGCAGCAATTGCAAGGTTGGAAATTTCGCTAGCACTCCAGGTCAGTGATTTACCATCGCCATCGCGGCCAATTGAAGTGAATTCCTCCTTGATACGGTTGCGAAATTCTAGAACGAGAGGTGAGCCGTCTACATACGGACGTTCCAACCAGGAAAAGACCGTCGCAAATTGCTCATGAGTGGATTGAGCAAGTAACTGCAGTAGTAGCGCATGATCGGCTAGTGCTGCCGATTCCAATAAAGTCACAGCGTGATGGCGCACGCGGACGGTTGCCTGATCGTCGGCTGCGATCCCCATCAAGTTGGGCGCAAGCCTGGCTGCGATCGGCGACAGCAACTCCTGCAGAGCTTCTGCCTCGCTCGGCTCGCTCAGTGACTCTAGAACCCAACGATGCGCGAGAAAATCAAGCTGCTGAGATAACTGCGATTGATAGGCCTCGACGTATCCCGCAGCTACCAACAATTGAGAAAAACGCGATCGTGGGGTAATTGAGTCATCTGTGGGCAGCGCGTGAATTGCAGCCGTAAGCCAGTCCGGCGCATTTGGACGCGCCGAAATGAGCATATTGCGGAAGTTTAGCACATCCGCCGCGCGTACCAATCCAAGCTGCTTAAAGGCTTCCTTCGCGGAAACGTCGTCTTGAGCAAGCAACGCCAGACGTGCGCGAAATTGTTCGATTTCTGAGTGCGCGGAAGATTTCAACACGCGTGAAAACCCCTGGTTCGCTTGATTGCGATACGGACCTATCGAATTCAGCAATGGACCAACGGCTTCAGGCTTGGCATGCAACACCGCCTTCACTTGGGATTGTGTCCTTTGGGCTTCGCTGCGTAGCGTCTGTTTCCATTGCCACAGCACCGAGAGCATACCAATGACGACGCTAGCTGTGAGCAGGCTAAGCAGGACCGTTACCATTGGATTCCGCAAACACCATCGCCAAGTCCGTTCGAATGGGCTTACCGAACGTGTACGTATCGGCCTGCCGTCCAGGAACGAACTAAGCTCATCGGCGAGTTGCTGTGAATTGTCGAAGCGATGATGAGGTGCCTTCTCAAGACACTTCAGCACAAGCACGTCCAAATCCTTAGGAATCGCGCTCTTGAGAGTTCGTGGTGCCGGCGCTGGTGTGTTGGCTGCTTGGTAAAGAAGGCGATCAACGGTCCCGCGAAATGGACGCTCCCCGGTGAGCAGTTCAAAAAGCACGACACCGAGAGAGTAGACGTCCGTCCGCTGATCTGCCTCATGCGACTTGCCTTGAGCCTGTTCTGGCGAAATATAAGCGGGGGTGCCCAAGACCTGACCCTCGAGGGTGAGTGTCAGTTCGCTCGTGTCGCGTTTCGCCAGACCAAAGTCCAACAAGTGTGGCTGATCGTCTTCGTCGACAAGAATGTTCGAAGGTTTGACGTCTCGATGAATGATCCCGCGCTGGTGAGCATAGTGCAATGCCTCAGCGAGCGCAGCGCACCACTGAACTGCTTGTCGTACGGAAATCGATTGCGCTCGAATCAACTGATCGAGTGGCGTGCCCGCGATGTACTCGGACACGACGATCAGTGTGTCGTCGATCTCATCGGCGAAATGCAGTCGGACAATGTGATCGTGCTGTAGTTGACTGGCTGCTCTAGCTTCTCGGCGGAATCGTTCACGTTCAGCACGGCTGATCGCACTGTGAGGCACCTTGACGGCTACAACGCGATCGAGAGTTTGGTCCCATGCTCTCCAAACAGTTCCGAACCCCCCCTTGCCCAAGACCTCCAGGAGCACAAATTGTCCAATCGCACGTGTGGATGCCGCATCAGAACTCTTGTTCGTTATCACTTCCGCGCTCAAGGTTTTGTGACGGCACTCGGCACAGATGCGTTTGCCCGTTGCAGAAGTCGAATCACTGGACAAGACTTCACCGCATTCAGAGCAATGGTTGGTGTCCTCGTTGTGCTGAAAAGCCATTTCCAGAGGAGAATTCAGCGTCGTCGACAACCCGTCGCCGGCATTCGAAGCGCTGAGTCGAAGCCGTGATAATTCAGCGGACAGAGCGGGTTCTAAGTCTCGGTTAGCAGCGATGATTTCAGAATCATGCACCACATCGCCGGAGATTCGTCGCGCCAATACGTTTTGCAGGACCAATTGCAACCGCTCTCCGGGCGGTTTTGCGCGAGAGTGATTCGAATCGGCTGGGGGCATTTCACACTCTCACGAGACTCCAGAAGAGCTAGAATCAACTTCACCCCGCACTACATGTCGGCGTCCGCAGCGAGAATTGCTTTCTACCAGGCAGCAAATGCCCAGCAACAACATCGAGAAGCACGTTGGCTCGGGAACGGCGGCAATTGCGCTGCTTGCCGATGACGGTGGCGACAGCGGCACACCACCGTAAGTTCGCATCCATGTCAGCAAGTCAGCACCATCGACGACGCCGTTGTCGTCACCGTCCGCCGCCAGTCCCACCCCGCTCTCGCCAAAATCCTCTTCCCAAATTTCCAGATCGAGCTCGTCGACATGGCTATCAAAGTTGAAGTCACTCGGCAAGAGATCACTAGTGAGCACGGAATGGGTAATGCTGATGTCACCAATCTGCATATGATGAACTACGGGATACTCAAAATAGTATCGATTTTCCCCAAACAGGGGCTCCTCGGCTTCTTGCCTGGCCAAGATATGAAGGCGGTAATTGTGGTTTTCTAGGAGACTCAATCCCATGCGGTCAGCCAGGTCGTCCAAATCCAATTCGACATCCAACGCCCAGTCGTTCGCGCCGCTAGATACGTGGGACGGGTGTGTTGGGGAACTGGAATGGCCCTGCCAACTATCAAGAAAATCGCCAGTTTCAGGGATATACAACGTGCCGACGATCCCACTCGCGTCCTCAAGTAAGATGGTGAAGGCCCTCCGAACAATTTCTTGATGACTTTCGATGCCGAAGACAAAATCCGTCAGGGTTAGCTTTGCTTTTGCTGAGTCCGTCAGTTGAAAGAAGGGCGTCTTAAGAAAGGCGCGTCTCTCGTCGCAAATGTCTTGGCCACAGTGATCCGACAAATAAAAACTAGAAGCGTTTAGCGCGAGACTCTTTCTGGCCGCAGGGCTACCTTCGGTACCACTCGATTGCCAGTGCTCGAATCCCAATCCGTTGATTTTCCATCCTTCCGGTATTGCGAGTCCCCCGGGCCCATTTGCGAAATCTTCAAAATCCCACGTGACGCCATTCGAGGGATATCGATTGGGAAAGTGCGTGGCATTGTTCACCGCCAGATCGCCGACGCCAATCGTCCCACCGCCGAAGGTTACACCATTAATCGAACTTACTTCGTCTTGATCATAAACGCGGAAACGCAAGCGGTAGAGTTGCTCTGGATCCTCATTATCGAGATCAACAGGAACAACAAGGCCACCGCCTGTTTTCTTACCCATGTTAACGAAATCCAACAATTGCTTAGAAACCAGAAGATCTTGATAAACCAGGGCGATCTCAATCGCCTCGGAAGAGAATTCGCCACCATCCGTATCGAGCGAGAACGAAGGCAACTTGACTGAGGCGGCGCCAGGATTGGTGAATCGAAATGGACTTGAAAAAACATCGGATACAAAATCGGGACTAGCAACGTAGTTCTGACTGAGCGGAAGTGCCAGGCCTCCGCCGACTACTTGCCAGTCGTTGGCTGCACTCACGCCGTTAAATTCAGGTCCAGCGATCCACCCCTCCAGAAGCTGGTCCGGCACGGTTCTCGGCCCTGCAAAGTCCCAAGTGACGATATCAGAAGCATTTGCGGAACTGAGGTCACTGCTGAGTGAAAACGCGAACGCCCCAAGCCCCAAGAGAATCGACAGGTGGAATACACAGCTGGTTAATGATCGAAAGTGGTCAAGTCGCATAGAATGCTCCAATATAGCGAAGACGCTTTTCCAGATAACGGAGTAGTTTAGCTGGGCTTACACGTGATGTCATTCCTCTATGCGTACGACGAGGAGTTTCGTTGCTGCACGCCTGTCCATTGTCGCTGGGCTTCAACCTGATATTTTGCGTGGTGCCAACGAAATCCCGCCGATATAATCGTCGTGTCGATTGCTACGGGTATTCTCGCCAGTCGGTCGAGTCTCGCAAGATGCTGTTTATCAAACGGATAATTGCTGTGGGCCGTTCACTTTTCATCATTCGTTCTCGCCAACAAGGTGGTCACGCTAAGAACAGTCATGCGTTCGCAACGCTTGGCATGACGTTGGTCGAGTTGCTGGTCGTCATCGCGATTATTGGAACGCTCGTTTCGCTCTTGCTGCCGGCTGTTCAAGTGGCGCGGGAATCGGCGCGACGAAGCAATTGCCAAAATCACCTCCGTCAACTCGCGCTGGCCAGTTTACAACATGCGGCGTCCCACGAAGGCAAACTTCCCGCTGGCGGTTGGGGAGCAAGCTGGACCGGTGATCCCGATCGCGGCTACGAAGAGCTACAACCGGGCGGCTGGGTCTTCAATATCTTGGCCTATCTCGAACAAGGACCGACTCTGCACGACGCGGGAAAAGGTCTGCCTCAAGGGAGCAAGAATGCCACTTTCGCCAAAGTCACGGCGACCCCCCTTTCGGTTCTTGTCTGCCCAAGTCGCAGACCTACTGTGCTGCACCCGCAAGTGAGGCCCTATACGGTGTTTAATGCAGACACAGCTGGGGAAGTCGCTCGATCGGACTACGCGATCAACGCCGGGGATCGAGGATTCAATACGCTGGGGCTCTACAACGTCGCTGGACCAAAGAGTGTCGAGGAAGCCGTGAACGGGAGTTACAAGTGGAGGCCTACCTCGAGCTTCAATGGCGTTTGCGTGTTTCGCACAAACGTCCGTATGCGGCAGATTGAAGATGGTACCTCCCGCACCTATCTTCTCGGCGAGAAATACGTTCACCAAGATCACTACCTCACCGGCGGCGACTTCGGTGAGCGTGGCCACATGTATCAAGGCTATTCGCCCGATACCGTGCGTTTAGCAACCGACATTACTCCACCGATTCACGATGGCAAGTATACTCAAACAGAGCGATTTGGCAGTGCGCATTCGAGCTCCTGCCACTTCGCTTTTTGCGACGGATCGGTCCAATCGATAAGCTACGAGATCGAAGGCAGCGTACATAGACAACTTGGCAACCGCCGGGATGGAATGAATGCGTCCGCAGGACAAGACTATCCGTGAACATGTCAATTCGGCTGGACTGCTGAAAAGTACTTCGCCTATACCTGTCCGCTGCTTCCGACGAATAGTTTAGCATCAATATTGTTCCGTTCACCAGGGCTAGCGCCATGCCGCAACCGCCAGATAAAGACGTGGTTCAATCCTTCAAGACGACGGTCGAATCACTACTCATCGGCGTGGCTGCGGATGGTAAGGTTCGACGCGACTACCTACAGCGCTTTGTTGAGTACTACGGCACACCTCTGAAGAACTACCTCACCGGGCGCTGGCGATTGTCCGAGCACGATGCGGCCGACGTACTGCAAGATTTCCTCGTAGTCAAGCTTATTGAACCAACGCCGAGTCAGTCGCTCGTGACTCGTTTTTTGGAGAAGCGAAAAGCTTCCCCTAGCTTACGCTTTCGCGCTTACTGTTTGCTCTCGCTGCGTAATTTTGTGCTCGACCGTGCACGCGCTAAGCGGCTACCCCTAGTAAGCTTGGAAGCGGTGGAAGGCTTTACCCCTAGCGATACTCATCACACAACGGATTTTGACCGATTCGAACTAGACTGGGCGACCAACCTTATTGAACAAGCCATGCAATTAGTGAAAGTCGACTGTGAAGAGAAAGGGCAGCCCGAAGTTTGGAGACTTTTTGAAGCTCGCGTGGTGCAGCCCGCACTTGAGGGGAGGAAGCCCCCGGCTTATGAAGAATTGGCTTTACAGCTCAAACTTCGTGGCCCGAAGCAGGCTGCAAATCGGCTGCAGACTGCTTTTCGAAAGTTTCGAACCTGTTTCGATGACCTGATTCGAAGCTATTTGCCACTCTGTGACGATCACGACGAAATGGTCAAGCAAGAAATTGCCGATCTCAAGCAACTGGCTGCTGGGATTCGCCAAGGGCTGGCAGCAGAGACGCATCATGATCCTATATCCTCGTCAGTGCTTTCGATCACTTTGATCGATGACTTGACGTCGGCTAACAATCTTTGGAGTGACCGCGATTTACCTGGGCTATGGACACATCTTGTATCTCAGCCGATTGGAGATTTTATGAAAGAGGTCTCTCCCCATTTGGTGGAGCACTTTGGCCGACTACTTAGTGACGATCAAGCGCCAATTTCTAATTTAGTGACTCTTTGGATTCATCCTCGGCCACCGTTAGAGCTTTTGCAGGCATTGAAACTATTCGCCTTGCAACATGACGAATCGCAAGGCAAGCAGCATCAAAGCGAACTGCCGCCTCGGTTTTATGAAGCGCTGTACCTTGCGACTGTTGCGACTACAAAACTGCGTCTAGGCATCGATATTGCAGCAGACACACCAACGGCTCTAAGGGGCCGGGTGGGTCATGCCCTCCATTGGCATTGGTGCGACGATATAACTCGTGACGTCCTTTCTGAATGGTATCGCGGTTTGAAGGAAATAGGATAATATAGTTTGGCGATCTGACCGCATCTGGAGATTCGCGTTTCCCATTTGCACGGCCTCGAAATACCGGCAGTATGATGTCGCGTTACATGCAACCCACTTGTGGTGGTACGAGGCGGTCACTTCCGACGTAGCTGGAAGTCAAAATATGACCCTCATTCAAATCGTGTTCACCGCCGTCGCCTGATGATGCCGACTCTTTTCGCCGGTGTACCGCATACGCGAGCCAAGCAAGCAAGAAAACCGGAAAGAATACGAGAAATACCACAGAGCGTGCGGTCCATGGGATCGCAGCCCTAATGCAGCGGAAGTTTGGCTGGTCTTGCTCACTCGAATCGGAGGTCTCCTGAGAGTTACCCGCAACAAGTTTGGCATTTAGTTTCCAACTGGATTCGAAAATAGAGCCATCGTCATTTTCATTATATGGAGCGTTGGGATTTGTTTTTGCTGAAGCGTTGCTACATACTTTCTTAGGTTGTTTCGATGCGGGGAAAATTTCGTGAGCGAATCCTCCGATCGAATGTCCAGGCGGCAATTCTCTTGGACGACGTGGTTGTGTTTCGCCTGTATTGTTGGATGACATTCCTGGTACCTCACTGGTGTAACGGAAGCTTTTCAACTCCTTTTGAGCTACCTCAAATTCGACATATTACATCACACCTGCGTCCAGCAGCTGTAATCGAAAGCCACGGCATTGTTCGTTTCCACTTCGCACACTCTTCAGGAAACAGCGATTTGCCTTCTAGTTACTACTACGATCAAATCAGACAAATGCTGCTTCTCTACTTCAGAAAACAACAAATATTCGCCCCTACCTTGCGGAAACGACGGACCTGGCTAATGGTCAAGAAAGACTTGGAGCGGGTCGGAATCCCCTACGAGACCAAGGAAGGCATCGCCGATTTCCACGCAGCTGGCCGCCACAGCCATGTCACTGGCTTGCTAGAGAGCGGAGTTAGTGTTGCTCATGCAATGGCCCTCGCTCGCCACAGCGACGTGCGGATGACCATGCGTTACACCCACCTTGGCATCGATGAACAGGCGGAGGCACTGAAGAGCCTGCCGGGAAGTTGGCAGGATATTGGCAGGAAATCAGGCGTCCCTGAGCTTCCAGCCAAGTCATCACCCGTCTCGAAGTGTCACAAAGAGGAGGCGGGAAGCGATGTCGTAAGTACTGATGATACGTCGCCTTGTGACACTGACAGGCATAAAAAAAACCCCACCTGACACAGATGGGGGAAAGTGGAGGCGGCGGGAATCGAACCCGGAGGCCCATTCCCTCAAGCACTGTGCCGGTAACGACTTACAGGAACTCCCCTCAGAGCTGGGAGTGAATAGGGAGTGGAACGGTGACGTCAATGGTCACGAATTGGCACCTGATGGCAACGATTCCAATTTGTCTCTAGTCATGATAATTTTGGCCTGGCCAAAGCTGCCAATACATTTACGGCAAGCAATTCTGACTATCGCTAAAGGCAGTGTAGATCTGTAGCATTTTCAGTCTCAACGATGTTTTGCAGTGTCCACAATTTCTGCTGGAGCAGCTCACCGAATGCCGCATACGCATGAGAGGATTGGCTATTTTGAGAACCAACGTATCTGGATAGCTTTACTCGCCTCTTGTAATGCATCATCGACAATGAGACTTTGAGGAAGTTATGATTGGCGGTCTTCTGACCCTAGGAGAGACCGAATGAATGAGAAGCGCAAGCGTCGCCAATGGAAGCCCTCAGAGAAGCTTCGGATAGTTCTTGCCGGTATGGAACCGGGCGTGCAAGTCTCGGAGCTTTGCCGTCGCGAAGGTATCCAACCGGCCCAGTACCACAACTGGAAGAGCCAGCTGGTCACCAGCGCCGACGCGGTGTTCGGCGATAAGCAGCAGGGCAAAGCCGAGCAGCGGAAGCAACAGCAGCACGAAGAGAAGCTGCGTCAGAAGGACTCGGTGATCGCGGAGATCACCGCCGAGAACCTGGAGTTAAAAAAAACGCTCTCGGACTAGAAGACTACGGCCAGTTGCCGGCCGAATTGCAGCAGCAAGTAGTGACTGCCGTTGCGGAAGCGAAGACGCGCAGCGGGATGCCGGTGACCACTTCGTTGAAGCACTTAGGCGTAAGCCGTTCGACGTATTTCCGTTGGCAGAAGGAGAAGCAATGGCAACAAGAGCGTGCCGCGCCCGCCTCGCCGGTGCAAGCCTTTGAAGCCTTACCCGAAGAAAGACAAGCGGTCGTGAAGTTTGCGCTGGATCATCCGGAGATTCGTCACCGAGAACTGAGCTGGCGGATGATCGACGACGACGTGGCCTACTTGAGCCAGAGCACGGTCTATCGGATTTTGAAGGGCGAAAGCCTGATGTGTTTGCGACCTAGCAGAAAGAAGCGTTATCGCGAGGAGATTGAAAAGGCGAGTCGGCCCGACGAGATCTGGGCGACCGATCTGATGTATCTCACGCTGGGCGGCGCGCAGTATTACCTGCTGAATTTCATTGATGAGTACTCGCGTTACCTGGTGTACTGGGAGCTACTGACCAGCATGGATGGCCATTCGATCAGCGTGGCCGCACAGCGCGCTTTGGAGACATTGGGAATGAACTCGGCGGGCCAAGTGAAGACGCAACCGATCATTCGTAGCGACAACGGCAGCGGTTACATCTGCCGCGAGTTTGGTGGATTGCTGGCGCACCATAACTTGACCCATCAGCGAATCAAGCCGCATTGCCCGGAAGAGAATGGCATCGTGGAGCGTTACCATCGCACGCATCGCGAAGCGCTTGAAGTTTACGAACTGACGGGTCGATACGACACCGAGGAGGCGATCGGCGACATCGTCGATCATTACAACACCGAGCGGCTCCACAGCGCCTTGAATTTCCAAACGCCCGTTACCTGGTACCGCGGCAACCCCGACGAGGTGGCGTCCACCAGACGATTGAAACTAGCCCAGGCCCGCCACCGCCGCAAGCAATTCAACCTCGGCATTCGACAAAGAACCTTACCCTACCCCGAAACCGAGAGCGCCACTTGTAACTGACCCAAAAAGTCTCACTTGCCGGTGAAACATTTCACTCTCATTCATCCAGTAGCCGAATGATCGGCTACTGCTTTCTTGGCGGGCCGTCAGGTCAGCCAGAATAGTTAACGAGTTAATCATTTCTATATTATATTTTAATAAATAATAATAATAATAACTTTAAATAATAAAAAGTAAGAGAGAAGGGGTTAACTGTTAACTCCTCACACGCTCCTGGCAAGACACTCTGCCCAGACGGAGTTGTACCCCACCCCTACCTTTTTTCGCGAAAAAACCGTCACGGCGGACCCCCGGTCTGTGGCCAACGAACGGTCAGAATTTAGCCCCCCCCTAGGCCCCTCAGGCACGCCCTGAGAGCCCTCCTGCGTCGAGTAGGAGCATAGTGCCACCAGCACGAAATGGCCTGAGAAAGCCGCACAGCGGCTCTGCCGCGACAGCCTATTTACCTGTGTTTGCAGACAATGATCTCGGACAATATTCGTTGAGGGAATAATTCCAGAAAAATTCCCGAAATATTCAGAAAAACGACCGGGACAGCCCTACTTGCGGCGTTTACGGGGACGCAATTCCAGGTCGAAATACTCGCAGAGCAGGTCCACGGTCATGGACTTGATGGGCCGACCCTCTCGGAAGCGAAATAGGGTAGCAGGCTCGATTCCAGCCGCCCGGGCGATGGAATTGAGCGAATAGGTCTCGCATGCTTTGTTGAGCCTAGCACGCAGGCGTTCGGTGGGTGTCATATTCGTAGGACCTGAGCGCAGAAGAAAACCCCAGCGAGTAAACGTACTCACTGGGGCTAGGGTAGGCTAACTCGCCTAGGGGTTCAATCAAGAATCTTTGGGCGTAGGTCCGCAAAGGTCTCAGCAATTGGCTGGAATCCCTCCTCGCCTGAATGGTACTGGTGCTCTCTAGCCTCCTGCTCCTCAGCTGCCACTTGCTCAGGCGTCAGCTCCCCCAGGTAGGTGAATCGCCGCACCTTTGCTCCCTGCCCACGACGAGCGATGATGTAGACCCCATTATCGCAGTGGTCATACCGGGAGAGTACCTGCTCGTCGATCTGTGGAGGCCCGGAAGTTACTCCCAGGCTCTGGCTTCCTGCACTATCTGCCCCGTCGAAGTAGTCTCCCACTAAGTGGATAAAGCGAGCCGACGTGTAGTCGACATCAGTACGAACCCGCCGACGATCCAGCTCATCCAAAAACGCATAGATCGACTCGGGTCCACCATTCCAGTGCAAGTAAACAGCAGGGCCAATCTCTCGTCCCGATACGTCGGTAAAAATTACTATGGCACGGTTTCCCATGATGGTTTCTCCTATGCTTCTAGCTGGCAAGAGTGAGTGAATACTGCATGCCACGCTGTACGGCCGCATCGGCTAGCGCCGTGATGGAGCGATCAACGTCCGTGGGACGGCCCTTACGACGCGCATCGTGCTGGACATAGCCCTGCACACCATTGAAGGCTTCCCATGCCGTGGCCGTCTGGACGTGGCCCAAAGGACGGCCGGTAGCCTGTCGCTCACGCAGAATGCGCCGCACGATCGCGCTCGCCCGATTCTCGGCCATTGTCCGTGAACGTCCGCGAGTGGACTCCTCGATCGGGTAGACCGTGCGAATAAAGTGCGACAGGTCGATCAACGATTGATCCATACGGCGCGCTGTGGCGACAATTCCAGCCCACTTGGTGGCCAGTCCCTGGAACGTTGTCACGAGTTCCTCAATGCGAGGCCTCAGGCTATGGGTGTGACGAATCTTCACGCTGATGCGCTCACCAGCAGGCTCCAGCATCGCCAGATTGCGGCAACAGTCTCGATAGAGGCCTAGTGAGGCGCTGAAGGCTGTTCCCCCATATCCGGCTGAGACAATGAACCGAGGGAAGATATTGTCACGACTGCCATAGATCGATTGCCGATGCCGATTGCTGGGGGCAATTGTAACGTGATGACCATCTCGCCAGTGGCAGGCAATCTGTGGAGTATCTCCCGTATCATCAAACCCGACCAATGCTGCTTCAGCCAACACAGCAACATCGTCAAGAGTGTGCGGCTGATAGGAACTGCGCACAGCGTTACCGATGTTTTCGGCCGTGTCACTGCGGAACAGTCCATAGTGGGGTGTTCCCATTCCGTCAGGCCCTGACAAGGGGAACTTGTCTACGCTAAACGGAAAAGCTGCTGCTAAGGTCTGAGCAATCGTGGCTTGAGTAGTTGTCGTGATCATTGCTTTTATCTCCTAAGACTTGAGTGACACAGTGAACGGCATCAACCGCTCGAACTGGTGCAACTCTAGCCAGGGGCGACGCCCTGTCAACACTTGCGTATTGTCCGTAAACAATGTCAGACGTCATCGCACATAGCAGAGTTGCGACACCAAAAAACGTCACGTGGACTGCTTGAGTTTGGCGAGCTGCTGGACTGCGCAATGCCAATATCAGAGAAATCGCCACAGCCTTGTGCGACGGAATTAGACGATTGAATTAGACTTTGGCAATCGGCGCTATCACCCATTGGGTCCACGTCAACGCCGTAATGATTCAGAACGTACTGAGAGAATCGTCGTAGATAGCAAAGACGTCAGCCGAATGCTTCAGAGCGTTAACGCCACTCTTCTACGCTCACGTTCATCCTTACGGTTCATTCGATTTGGATATCGAGAAGCGATTGCCTATCGAATTCGTAGGGTTGGCGGCATGATGCACCAATGTGCCGAAAGCCGCGATATCATTTTGTTAGATCTTGCCAGGAGGAGTGCATACGAGCATCAAGCCGCGACCGATAGCTGCATCCCAAGTTCCCACTGACGCGTTTTGTACTCGTCACCTAGACATCGAGCATGCTGATAGACACAAAAACGTATCCGAACGAGTAAATTAACAGCCAAAAAAGTGCGCCGATCGTGCTGACAAAAAACACCATCTGGCTGTTCCTTTTAATTACTGCAAACACGATTGAAATAGCGATTAGGGTACCCAAGATTTCGAAAATGTGATTTCGATAGGCCACGGTCATCCAATAGGTGACAGGCGTGAGGTCTCGGTCAACTGCCTCGCTTACAAAGAACAATGCGACACGATTGAAGTACCATAGTGAGCAGTTGAGGACGATGAAAATTGCCGCGGGAACAAACGGCTTGACCACGCGATTCGCTCCAACCGACCAAGCCAACCGGCAAGATAGCCTACCGCTGAACATAGTGCTGCACAAACAATCAGAAAAAAGGTGGCTTCAAATCGCATAGCCTTGCCAATGCTAAGAAAAATAGCTGCAATTACCGTGAGACCCAGGATTAGACGAATGCCAAACCGGATTCGGATTGTGGATTCACTCGACGTATCGTCACTTAGATATTCGTCTTCTTTCAACAAACCCTCATGAGTTAGCCAGCGTGTAGCCTATGTGGATTCTGAAATTGTACTCGCACTAGGGAGTACGGGCAAAAGTGTCACATTCAATTGACAACACATGTAAAGTGATTCGCCCAACCACCGAAAATACCAAGGTGCGATTTTGCCTCAACATCACCGGCCATGGAAGGGGCAGATGCCTATGGTCTACAACAGGATATGGCGCACGCACTGACGTCAAGGGCAGCTATCGTCGCCGGGAATCGCTTGGCCAGTCGCTCACCTGTGCGGAGCACACGAGTGCTCACCCCGTTGAAAATTCCTTGGAGGCAGACTCGGCAACGACCTAGTGCAGATATGGCGTGCGGGCGATGCCCAAAACTAGAGCCAAGGCTGTCGCAAATAGGCCTAGGCAAGCTGGCTCTGGGATGGGAGTGAATCGAAAACTTACACTGAATCCTGGCTGATCGGCAGGTAGTGGGTCCAAGGGTATCGTCGCTGAACCACTCGAATTAGTTCGACCCCCAAGCCAGATGACAGAGCCGTGCGTCTGAAACGAAATTGCACGAGCGCGAATCTGTTCGATCTTGTCCCTATAATCGTCCGCTAGTAGGTAACCAGTGTTGGAGGGCAGAACGCGCGGTAGTACCGATTGGTATCGATAACCATCTTCCAGCACAGCGGAGTCACCCGCAGGAATTGAAACTTCTGCTAGGATGGCACCGGAGCTATCCCAGAGCGTTACATTGCGGTCCTCAAGCAATCCATCGTCGCCATCATCGTACACACCAAGCTCCGTCAGAATTATAGGTTCGTTGGTCGTGAACTCCCAGCCGATGATACCTGGACTCTCGGGAAATCCGACCTCTCCAGACCATTCAAGAATTGCGGGAAAAGTCTGAGCGTGACAAAGGCTTACGCTAGAAGCGCAGAAGCAGAGATAGAGCAGCACTGTCCACTTAAGCTGGAACTTCTTAAGGAATTTCATGAGAACTTGCACCTCCGCTAGTTAACCAAAAAAGGAAATAGCTCTGACACGAACGGCAGCATAGCAATAAGAAAAGTTGGCTACTGAGTTATTGTAGCCGCAGCTTTCCTACGTTCCTACTAAAAAATGACGATCTGGTTTAACACGCATCCCCGATGCAAATCCGTCGACTCATCAACTCAATGGTGTGTAGCAGGACACTACACACTTCAGAAAAATTTGCGATACTGCCGCGGATTCATCGACCGCATGTATTACCCAGGGATTCGCTACCCCAACACTTCACGCCGAGGCAGGTGCGAATTGCCACCAAAGACAGGACTCACGGAATACGCTAACATTCGGATATGGTCGAGCAGCTAGGACTGAGTGAATTCAAGCAGCGAGTTGTTGCTGAATCCTTTCCGGAGTTCTTGCACTTATCCGATGCTTTGAGAGGAATGCAGTTTGTACAAGCGGACCCGATTCGGTCGCCAGCGAGAGCTCAGGATTTAGTGCTCAGGCAACGCGTCGCTGGATACGTCGCGGGAAATTTGGAGGAAACGTTTCCAGACCTGGACGTGGAAGAAGGCTATCTTTTCGCGTATGGGTTTATGACGCCAGAGGTTTGGCGCGACCTTCGTTGGCGTCCACCCCCTGAGCGAAAATTTTGAAAAACCCCCGCGCGCGGGGGTTTTTCAAAAAGTCCAGAGCCTACGGCTCTGGAACCCGTGCGTAACAGTTCGGGTTCAGTGACAACCTTCATAGCCCTGAAGAAACTCCACCGGTCCGTCCCGCTTGCGACTGGTCGTGTAGTCGTAGACCGTGTAGCGATGCCGCCAATCGCCGCAGTAAACCCACAACCGGGCGGTGCGTGTATTTTCTAGCTCGTCGTCTTGCACCGGCATCGGCGTATCGTCAGTGTGGATCATTTTTGACTGAAGCACTTCGCGCTTCATGCGCTGCACCAGTGGCAATAAGATCTCGGCCGTTTGCAGCGCCCAGCGACAGAGCGTGCTGCGGGGAAGATCAACACCGCTGCGAGAAAAGATATCTTCCAAGCGGTACAGCGGTAGGTGGTAGGTGGTCGTGGTACTTGCTCACGACAAGCGCCGAGAGCAACCCCACCCCTGGCAAGCCTTTGGCGATCGGCTTGGCCGCGGGCGGCGCTACCTGCACATGCTCCTGACAATCGCGGCAGGCGTATTTGTGCCGCACGTGCTGCAGCACGTAGAGCACGGCTGGCTCGTGTTCCAGTTGCTCACTTACCTCCGCGCCGATCCGCTTACGCTCAACACCACAACCGGGGCAGAGTTTTTCCTCAGCAGACAGGTCGTGCTCGATGATGTGGCGCTGGAGGTGATCGGGCAGTTCACCACGACCGCCCCCACGGCGACGATGTGCTTTTACCGTGGTGCTCGATGCTTCTTCTTGTTCGGATGGCTGCTGCACCGGCTCGTCAAAGAGCGTCCCCTGGTCGGGATCGAACCGTTCCGCTCTCGGTCCGTATTTACTGCGCAAGAGTTGCTGCAGGTGATGCTCCAGCTTTTGGAGCTTTGTGCTGAGCTGTTGGATCGTGGAAGATTGCTCAGAAATGATCGATTGCAACTGCTCGACTTCACCAGGCGATGTTGCGACTTCCGTGCTCATGCTGTTCGGTTATACCTACCCAGCGCACCGTGAAAAGACCAACTCAGAAAATGTTTATACGCTGCAGCGATAACCCAACTACGCCGTACGACGGTAACGCCGCCTCTGTTGCGCACTGGCCAAATCGATCCCGCCTAAGATCAGTGACAATTGGGTCGGCGTGAGCTGAACGCTCGTGGCATCTGCTTCGGTAGGAGGCATTTGGAAAGTGCCACTTTCGAGACGCTTGTAGAAAAACGCCAGCCCATCCTGGTCCCACCACAACAGCTTCAAACGGTCGCCCCGACGATTCACGAATACGTACAGTCCGCCCTCCAGTACGTTCTTCTCGATGTGTTCGGAGACAATGCGCGACAGGCCGTCGAACCCTTTGCGCATGTCCGTCGGCTTGACGGCCAGATAGATCGCCGCGCTGGGAGAAAGCGCAAGCATTACGACGGCTCCAGCACAGAGAGAACCATTTTCAAGAGCGACTCGTCGCAGCTGGGCGCCACACGCACAGAAACATTTCCAGCTAAGGTGATTTCGATTGGCACACTGGCGGCAAGCGTGATCGGCAGAAACGGCGACGACGGTGAGGCGGGTTTTTGAGGTTTTCTTTTCGGCACTGAGCTCTGCTTGCCTGATCGTTGCTCGTCTCGACGCGACAGTTCTCGTCGCCAAGCGTAAAACGACGACTCCTTCAAACACTCACTCTGACAAAAAGCTCGCACCGTCTGACCGCTCTCCCGATGACGGGCAACTCGTCCTCGCCAGGAACATTCCAATTCTTGATTACGCTGGGGACCCTTGCCCATGACCCATCTCCAGGAGTGAGGATGACAAACCATGAAGCTACCACACGCGCCTAGATGCCGTTCGTGAAACGGTTACGAATTTTACAGGCTTTCGAATGGATTACCATCAATTCTGTACCCGAATCTTGTTGTGCGAGCCGGTGGTACAGAATTTTGAAGCAGGTTTCGGCAACGGAGAATGCGACTATGCTCTTGATGCTGCGGCTTTCCTTCGCTTACATGAAATACATGCTTTTCGGCCCTGCAGATTTGCTTCTCGAGAACGCGGCTCTGCGACAGCAGCTCGCCGTTTACGAGCGAAACGCGAAACGTCCCCGGCTCAAGCGCAGAGATCGGGTGTTCTGGGTATGGCTCTCTTGGTGCTGGAAAGATTGGCGCTCGGCATTGGTGATCGTCCAACCAGCGACAGTCATCGGCTGGCATCGGGCGGGTTTCCGGATCTACTGGCGGTTCAAGTCGCGCCCGTCGGGGCGGCCCAAAGTCGAAGCTGAGGTGCGACATTTGATCGGTAGAATGTCGCGCGAGAATCCGCTCTGGGGCGCACCCCGGATCCAAGCTGAACTGAGATTGCTTGGGCATCAGCTCGCTGAGTCCTCCGTTGCCAAGTACATGATTCGCCAAGGTAGCCACAGACCTCCGTCGCCGAGTTGGAAGAACGTCTACTGCGAGCGAGACATTGGCTCCATCCGTCGTGAGTGCCTAGATCATGTGATTGCTATTGGCGAAGCTCACCTGAAACGGCTTCTTGCCGACTATGTCTTGTACTACAACGAGCATCGCACGCACCAAAGTTTGTGCGGCGATGCTCCCGATGGCCGCGAAGTTGAATCGATCGAAGGTGACATCGTTGCGATTCCGATAATCGGTGGATTGCATCATCGTTATACTCGTGTCGCTGCATAGTTGTCGACTCACTTGCAACCGATTTTTGTGCTGTCTCTCGTTGCGCACTCATAGCCAATGATCGCGATTATCGTGTTCTGTCTCTACTGTGTTGGTCTTCGGAAGGCGATTTACCTGCGCGAATCGATCGCTGAATTTGGTCGTTGGATTTGCCCAGCTTCGCAGATTGAATTTTCAGTAGGGACAACAGGTTTCCTATATTCGCAGATTGGGTTTTCGCGAGGGACAGCAGACAGATGAAAGGCAAAGGCAATTCATCCATAGCAAAAATGATGCGAATGCTATAACTCGAGATATCCCAATAATTCGATATCGCAATTCGGTCACCGGCGTTAGTGTCCCGTGCGAATCTAACAAGTATTCAGACTTAGGGGACATTATTGGTGAAGAAGTGTCGACAACACCCTTCAGACCTGCGGCAACAAATGAAATAAGCAAGGCAACTATACCAAACGCCATGAGTAGTTTCATGCTAACTGCTAAACAGCAAGACTTCTGCTCAACGTTACCTAATATTTGTGTAGGTGGCTCTTGGATCCGATGCCCTCCCTCTCTCAAAGAAAGACAAGCCAAGAGAATCAAGAACGTCATGGCTAGACTTACTGCACCTATCGGCGTCCAATAAACGGGCCAACCCCAGATTTGAACTATCGAACTTGCGCAGTTTAGGAACATTCCAAGAGCAACAACCAAGACAATGTAGAAATTCATACTGTTAGCTATCGAAAAGACCACTATTTTTCGGCATTCATTCTGGGACAGTTTTTGGGTATGGGTTTGTTAGAAGCGGACGTCTGAACTTCTTAGCTGATAATCTGTTACTGTCAATGCAAAGCCGCCGATTGATTGGCTGCCGAAAAATTGGTGCTCAAATGAGAATCCGACAGGAAAAAGACTTCCTGGAGCAAAGAATATACTAACGCTCAGACTATCAATTCTGTTTACGATATTTTGGACTTTAGGAAGAATACTCTTTAATCGCAGATTCGGATTGCCACTCAAAGCGTCTCTGAACGATCTCCCCAGTGTTTCGAAGTTTTGTCTCTGGAAGCCACGTGCGAGATCGTGGGAAATCTTGTCTCTCACACCTTGCGGGAGATTTGCGATTGGGACAGTCAGACTAACGAATGGGCCTTTATAGTCCCCAGCTGTAGTGTCTTGGTTCATCGTGAATTGGAATTTCCCGTTTGACGCGTTAGCGGGTTAAAAGGTGTATTTGACGGCTATCGCCGCATGTTTTTTTGCGTTCACGCAGAGCAGGAGGCATTTATTGCCATCCTCCTGCACCACCCGGCTAGCCCCTTCTGCCGTTGTCAGGCGGCGGTCACTTCTTCGCGTTCCTGCTGACGTTTGCGAGCACGCCGCGCTCCGGCCTCGGACAACTTACGATCTCGCTCCGCGAAGATCGCTTGCTCACGACCAGCCAACTTGTCCGCTGGTGTGACGTAACCGATCGCACTGTGCAAACGGCTGTGATTGTAATCATCGACGAAACGTTCGACCAGTTGTCTCGCTTCTTCAAGCGACAGTGGCACGTGCTGGCGGATACAATCTTGCTTGATGGTCTGATGCCAACGCTCGATCTTACCGTTGCTCTGCGGGTAGTAGGGTGATGTCTTCACGTGCGTCATGCCCGAGACACGAATAAACTCCTTGAAATCCTTCGCCACAAACTGCGGACCATTGTCCGTGATGATCCGTGGCGTGGCTTCTGGATACGCTTCCTTCGCACGTTGCAAGGTGATCTCCACATCGGCCTCGGTCATGCGTTCTCTGAGTTCCCAATGCACTAGGTACCGACTGCAACCATCCAGTACACTGCAAAGATAGTAAAATGTGCCGCACACGTTGACGTAGCTGATGTCACAGTGCCAGTGCTCGTGGGTCGTGAGCGGCTGCTGGAAACCGGTGCCCTTCGTGCTGTTCTTGTTATTCCAACGCTCGAAACAGCCGTGCGCTTTGAGCACGCGATAGACCGTTGCGGGGCTCGCGGCCACTACGTCTTGATCCATCATGAGGTACGTCAACCGGCGGTAACCTTCGGTCGGATGGTCGCTGTGGAAGGCGACCATGGCTTGCTTCTCCCAGGCTTCCAGCCAGTGATCACGAGGCACCAGGGCGTTGTGTTCGTTGATCTTACCGTACCGCTGTTTCCAATCGTGAAACTTGCTCGAACTGATGCCGATCCACTGCACCAATCGCTTGGCGGGTAGCTCAGTTCGCGTTTTCCACTTGGCAACGTAATCGACGATTTCGTCGCGCACATCATGGGGAACCCAAACTCCTTTCAGAGTTCCCCATTGGCTTTTTTTGCCTTGACGTTCTCCTCCATCAACTCGGCGATCACTTCGTTTTTATTGATCAGCTTGGCCTGAAGCTGCTCGATCTTGCGATCTTGAGGCGACTTTGCGCCTGGCTTGGCTTTCCGCTCGAAGGCGATGCCGCCATTTTCAAACAGCTGCTTCTGCCACTGGTAGAACTGCGTCGGCTGGATGCCATACTGATCGCACAGGTCCGCTACCGACTGGCCGTCGACTAGGTGCGATTTGACGATCGCTGTCTTCTGTTGGCCGCTGAAATGACGACGCTCTCGCTTGTTGGAACTGCTCTCGCTCATCGAATTCTCCTCGGGTTCGCATTATACTAACGCACAACCAAGGAAATTCCAGTTCCGACTGAGGCAAGACAGTAGTGGCTCCGTAGACACCCCCAACTTTTGCGCCAAGCGCTACACCAGGGGAGGCATTACCAAACGATAGTTGTCCTCCTAAATATGTGTAAACCGCGGCATTTCCTGAGTTAGGCGATAGAAGTAGCTCACCTCCAAGTTCAAATCCAAATCCAGCGCCTCCAAGACCTGTGGCCCCTGAAAAAGATCCACCGAGCATTACTGCACTGAGGTCAGCATCCAGAATATGAGTTAGGACATTCTTGGGTAGCAATGCTTGGGCGATATAACTAACCGCTGGCTTAATTGTTAGCGACGTAACTGATGACAATACAGTACCTACTGAAAAATTTACTGCAAGACTTACTAGGGAGAATTGTCCCGTAGGATCGGTGTTGGATACCGGATTTCCATGTCCATACAAATACTTGTGTAGGGAAAGTGGATCGTCAGTGTTCCCCGCAAATGAGTCTAGCGACAAGAACCGATGCCCCTGCCTCCAGCGCGCAATATGGTTCGTGAGTCCAGTCGCTTTGTCGAATTGGCCATCGTTGGCGAATAGCCATGTAGTCGCTGCGGTGGCTGGATCAAAACCGATAGCATTACCGAAGGCATCGTAACGATAGATATCAGATGCGGCTTGACCATTCAGCAGCATCTGAAGAGCCAGCCAGCGTTGCCGTAGAGAAAGCAATCCCCACGGACCCACCAGCGGGGTCAACCCCCTGAGCGAAAATTTTGAAAAACCCCAGCATGCGGGGGTTTTTCAAAAATTCCCGAGACTACGGCTCTGGCAGCCGTGCGTAACAGTTCGGGTTCACCAACTGCGTAAAGGTTCGGGTTCAGTGACAATTGTCCAGCCTAGCAGATTGAATTTTCGGCAAGGGTATATAAAATTGACTCATTTCATTTAAGGAAATATCGTTGAGTTTTGCGAATCAATTCTTTGGGTTTTGGGAGTGCAACTCCGCATTCTAGGTTGGGAAAGGAACTCGATGAAATGAAAGAAAAACGAAAAAGGCGACGCCCTCTTGAGTACTTAGCTATTTCTCTGATAATGTTTTTGTTCATCTGGGGAATAGTGTTCTTCGGAGCAGCCTATTTGCCACCACATGTAATCTCCATAATTGCTGTTTGCTTAATGGCAGTAGCCTTCTGCTACTTCTATTCAGGCGTATTTTTACGCTAGAAGAATGGAAGCTATTGCTATTGACGAGCAGTCTTACTGAAATCTACTCTGATCGCCTGTCAGCGGCCCAATTATCGGAGTTACTGCGTCTAGTGACAAAAGCCCAAATTCGATCATCACCGAATAGAAGACATCTACTCCGATTTGTTTAACTAGTGTGTCTAAGTCGGGATTCTTCAGGACAAGTTCCCTTACGAGGCTCGCACCACCTGCGGAAAATGAGTTTGCGGCTATTTGGGACCAAGATAGAGGAGGGCTCTTGAAGAGATCTGACAATAATGAGGTAAACATTGTGTCGTATACAGACAGGTCAATACTGCCGTTCCCCGTAAATCCTTCTCTAGCAGTCTGGAATACTCCTGTAGAAAATCCGTTAAACGCATCCAAAGCTAAAGATCTTGCCTTGTTGCCGAAGCTAAGTCTGGAGAAATTGGTATTTCTGTTGAGTCCGATGAATCTATCAAAACCTGTGAAGTTAAGAGCGTTATCCAAGAAGTAGGCATTTTGAACAACGCTTGAAAGTGCCTCAAAGAATCCTCCAAGGAGGGCTTGAGTCAACTTTCTTTGGGTGTGTGCCAGGAACAAGCCGAAGCCTAGTTGAGAGCCGTAAATTGCTCCATCAGCTACTGTTCCTCCTAGCCAGGTATTCGCCGCTATGCCAAGAGCAGAGCCCGCACTTAATGCTCCGACGGCTGTTCCAACAGTCTTAAGGGCCTGAGCTGCTGCAACGGTATGAAGTCCGCGACTATATCCAGCCACTCCAATAGAAAGGATAGACCCAAGAAATTGTCCGCTCGGGTCAATATTACTTATCGGATCTCCATGCCCATACAAATACTTATGCAAACTCTGCGGGTCGCTAATATTCCCTGCAAACGGGTCCAGCCGATTGAGCCGCCCATTTCCTGGGTTGTAGTACCGGGCTCGAAGATACTGCAACCCGCTCTTGTCCGTCTGCTCGCCGCTATACAAGAATCGTGTAAGATCGGTCGTCGCTGCCAGCAAAGCGCCGGTGAGCATATTGCCGTACGCATCATAGGCGTATCGCTCTAGTACAGCTGCTCCGACATCAGTGAAAGCCCGCGTGCTACCGTGACCATCGTAAAGGAAGTAGACCACATCTCCGGGGCTCGCACCTGATGGCAGGCCTGTTGTGTTTTCGTCGATCGTCTGGGCAATGATGTCGTGTCCTAACGTGTACGTCGCATCAACTTCACTGGCTTCGAGTTTCCCATTGGCCGCTCCCGAATCGACTCCCTCTTCTAGCACTTGAGCATAGCCTGTATGATTGTTGGGATCGATGTGGTAGATCGTGGTCTCGTTGTCGTCAACATTGGTTTGCGAGACACGAATACCGTCGTCGTTGTACTCGTAGGTAGTCGTCGACTCCACAGGGCCGGCACCCTCTTCGTCTATCTCAACCTTCTCAAGTCGGCCTTTTGAGTTGTAGGTGTAAGTTGTGATTTTTTGAATGGTCCCCTGGGCGTTCTGGCCTGAGTGCTCAGTTTTAGTTCTTTGAGTTGTGGCATCGTAACCGTAGACAGTGTGCCGATCGTTTGAAGTCTCTGATTTGAGTCGATCGTTTTCGTCATAAACGTACGTTACAGTCTTATCATTAGTGGCGTTGTCAACATCGTCGAATTCATATCGCACGCGGTTGCTTGCTAGATCGAAACCATATCGAGCAATATAGTCGTAGTCGAGGTTGTTATTGGTAAAGTGATCGAAATCGTAACTTTCTTCAACGAGGCGTCCCAATTCGTCGTAAATCCAGTCGATCGTGGTCTCATTGTTCTGATCATCCGTTTCGACAACTCGCACTCTGCGCCCGTCGGCTCGAACTGTGTAGTCAAAACGAGCAAGGAGATCATCAGAGCCTTCCTGATAGCCCTCACCACCGCCAGTTTCATCGTAATGAACGAGATCATCAAGGCGGTTCAATTTGTCGTAGATATAGTCTGATATCACGCCATTGGGTATTTCAACTTCGTCGAGATTGCCGTTCTTGTCGTAGGAGTATTTGGTCGGTGCCTCGTTC
Source organism: Bythopirellula sp. (assembly GCA_965230685.1). Taxonomy (GTDB): domain Bacteria; phylum Planctomycetota; class Planctomycetia; order Pirellulales; family Lacipirellulaceae; genus Bythopirellula. The sequence goes on along the minus strand of CBDDLO010000002.1, from coordinate 2,247,478 downwards.
GTGAGACTGCTGTTGCGCTCGACGGCTGTGACAGTCTTGAGCCGCCCGAGTTGATCATATTCGTAGCTGGTGTCAGTGATCTCGCTAGTGGCAGTTACGTTAGGACTCGTAAATGTACGGGTCAAACGCCCCAGATTATCGTAGCGATAGTTGATGACACCCTGAGGAGATTCGATCTGCTCAAGCCGACCGTCTTTGTCGTACTTGTTGTTGGTAGCTCCAGTGGAGTCGACTATCTGCGTTTGCCGACCTAGCGCATCATATTGATAGCTGACGGTTGATGTTGGTGAGTGTGGGTTCAGCAGAGCACGGATCTGACTTAGTGTGGTTGCTGTGGTTAGTGAGAGACCGAGCTGCTTGTAGTACAATTTTTCGACAAGTCTACCACCTCCACTAGCAGTATTGTCATACCGGTATTCGGTGACATTACCTTCAAAATCAACTGAGTAAGCGAGCTGGCCTAATCCCACACCGTTCGCCAAGCTGTTCGGTTCATCGTCATAGAACATCCGTTCGATCAAACCATCAGGTAATGTGCGGCTTAGCTGGCGGCTGCGATGATCGTAGGTAAACGTCGTCTCTTTGTCGTCGCTATAGCCGAATTTGTCATCCATCGGATCACGGATCAACTCTTGATTGCCGTAATCGTCATACTCGTATTCGTAAGTGGCGACGCCCGTAAGCGTATCTGCAATGTTGAGCGGATTTGTTACTTCCGGAAGTATCACTCTTTCCAAGCTACCTACCTCGTCGTACTCGTACCTCGTAGTGACTTCAGTAAACTCAGCTGGCGGATTCGTCAGCGAATAAGGTCCAATCTCAGCCTCACGACGACCCAGGGAGTCGTATTTGGTCTCCGTAATGACATGCAGGCCGCCTTCATCGGCGACTGTTTTTGCCACGCGGCCAAGTTTGTCGTACTCAAATCTTGTGACCGTGCCTTCGGCGTCTGTCGTTGTTTCTTGACGGCCCGCCTTGTCATAGCTGGTTTGCGTGTGGATCACGTCCGTGCCCTGAGGATCGGGAAAATCACCGACCAGCGTGAAACCGGTAGAATTTCCGTCGTTGTTGACGTCGAAGACTTGATAAACGTTCGTCTGCCGACCGGCGTCATCGTACTTGAAGTAAGTGGTGGTGAGTTCTTTTTCCGTTGGGCCATTGTCGTCAACTGTATAGAAGGACTCCGTTTTATAGACGCGGCCCTGCTCGTCGTATTCTGTGGTATTGCGCGAGAGTGTGGCTGCGGCTAGAGCGGCTCCAGCTGGAAGAACAAAGCTTGTATCAAAAACTCGTTCAGAGAACTCGCGATCCGGATCAGCAGGATCCGTATCAATCATCTCAAGATCAACACCTGCAAGTTGTCGAGTCTCTTTGATGCGACCCAACGCGTCGTAAGTCGTGTAGCTAATCCGCACGTCGGCGGTGACATAGCTATCGTCCTCCGGATCGAAATTCTCATTGAGTGGATCGAGCGGATTAGCAACTACCAGAGATCCACTTGTAGCCGCTGCACGGCCGTTGGCATCGTAATAGGTTCGACTGACTATCCACACCGGAGCACCTAATTCATTCACGGCTTCAGTGCGAGTCTCGACAACATTGCCTTGCTTGTTGTAAAGGGTGTAAGTGCTCTTGTCGAATCGATCCGTAGTCTTATCGGCTTGGCCAGCATCGTTGTACTGTGAGCTTGTTGACCATTCGGCGGCAGGAAGCTGTGAAATTGTCAGATTTTCTACTCTGGAGTCGAGCGTGTACTGGCTAGTCCCCACAACTCGATCCTCTTCGTCATAGTCGGTTCGAGTAGCGAGGGTCTTTTCGTCACTGGCATTGTTCGGATTCGTCCAATGCTGATACGAGAGCGTTTGATTGCTGCGGTCATCGTAAACGAAGTGGCGAACCTGTCCGTCTGGCCCCATACTCTGCAGCAAATTTCCAGCAGAGTCGAACAGGAAAGTGGTGACAACATCGTCACCGCTATCACGGTTGACTTGCGTCAGTCGGTCGAGGTTACCGTTCGCATCGTAGCCGTATTTGGTGATATTCCCTTCGGCGTCTTCGGATTCCTTGAGCTGCCCGTCAATGAAATTATTTGTCGTGACATTGCCCAGTGGATCGATGATGATTCCAGGATTGCCAAATTGGTCGTAGTCGGCGAAAGACGTCATGTTGCCGAGCCCGTCCATGCTCAGAATGACATTGTTTTCACTGTCAAACTGCCGGAGGCTTTCCCAAACTCGACTATCGGCAGGGTCATCTGAAGCAATTGCCGCGCTCGCCGAGAAATAACCGTCCGGCAAGTCAACATATTGGTTATGATCAACAGGTTCAGCTACTTTCACAGTGAAAGGCTTCGATTGACCTATTTGGTTTGCGCTTTCGCCTTCGCTTGCAGTCGGATCATACTCAAACACGACAACTTGCCAGAGCACATCGTTGGGGTCTGACGACTCTACATCGTCACCTAGCAGAGTGATCCTACGGACCACATCGCCGTTGGCATTGCGGAGGATCTCTGTTGGAACGCCTTCGCCGCCGTTGACCAGAGGATCGTCTGAAGCGTCAAAAACCCGCTCAATCGTGTGGTTCTCCAGCGCTGGATTGTTTGTAAATTCTTCGGCATCGAGTTCGTAGTTGAATTCGGCCAAGTTGCCAGCAGCGTCAAGAAGTCCACTAAGACGTCCAGAGTCTATATCAAACTGTGCCTCTAGGACTGGCACACCACGAGGATCGACAATGGTGGTCAGGAAATGTTCGCGCAATGTTGCGGGAAAATCGTATTCAAAACTAGTAGGTTCTCCCGCTCGATTCGTGACGCTAGTCAGGTCGCCCGTGGACGGATCGTAACCGTAGAGTATCTCTTGCCCCTCGGGATCAATGATTTTGGAAATTCGATTGTCGTGCAATGTGTCACGGACAATGGTAATTTCTGTAATGATTTCGCCTGATACATTGCGAGCAATGACACCACCGGCTGGAGTAAATTGGAGTGTATTTCCATCGCGGTCGCTGACTCGCGTTTGTTTCTGGGTCTTGCCGTCAATGTCGAAAATCAATCCATCTGGTGTTTCCAAGCGATAGTTGTTGCGACTGTGGTCTAGCGCTGGGTGGAACGGGGAGCCATCGCCTGCCAAGCCAACAGAGAATCGTCCGCTATCGGTAATGCGTACTTGTCCGGGATAACTCTCTAAGAAAAGTTGTGGGCCAGCAGGATCGTCTGGAGTAATCACTAATTCAACAAAGTCGGCAAATCCACTCACGAATGCTCCGCCTATACCCTCAATCGCCTCAGCCTCAACCCTAAATCCGGCTACTGTTCCATCAGGCAGTGTGACATTAATCCGAGATCCATGGCCAAAACCCGAGTTAATATCGAACTCGTCGACAGTATCTAGCGGGATTTCCGTGGTAAGCTCGACCGTCGCCATCTCCAGATTCCATCCGTATCCGAAGTCACGGTGTTCATCGGCATTGGTGGTGTCATACGAACGCTGAATGATGACGGGCAGGCCAATGACCGAAGCCTCCAAGTCCACAAAATCAAGATTGAAATTGCCTAGCTTGGAATCGCCCGTGTCGATTTCTAAAGATTCACGGTCATAGACCGGGATGCCAAATTCGTTCTCTGCTGACAATTGCAGAATGTACGTACCGTTGGGAATTGTCAGTGGGTTAATGAACACTTCATCAAAATCGAACTGATTGGGTCCCGTCGATGGGAGGCTACCCTCAGCCAACACCTTCACTGACCGGCCCGAGGTGGGGTTCACAAGCTCCAGTCGATAGGACGTTTCGAGCTGCGATTGGCGGTTAATGCTGAATTCGATCTCTTCCGATGTCTTGATTACCGTTGGATCGTCAGGGAACGAGTTGAAGGAATTGGTAATATCGACAGTGGGCAATACCACTTCCAATGGATTTGCGACTACAAATTCAATTGTTTCCGTGCCTTCTAAGCCTGCTTCGTCTGTTGCTGTAGCAGTCAGTATGTAAGTGCCAGGTGTATCGAAGGAATGCCGCGCGGTGAGGTCGCTGAAAACACTGATAGCGAACCTCTCACTTTCCGCTGCCCCTTCAGGGAGGGCAGTGAGACGAATATCACAGAGCCCCGTATGTTCTGTAATGCCAAGTAAGAAATTGACACGCATTTCAGGTAAGGCAGAAGGCTGCTCAGGAATTAAAGAGACAACCGGCTTGTCTTGATCATTTTGTTCTATTGATATGCTAAACAACTGACCTGCGAGCGATTCCACGCCGTACTGGTCTTTTACTTTGACGGTGGCCTGGTAGTCGCCAGCCGTCGTAGACAATTCAGTAGCAACATCGGTAACCCAAACGACTTGTGCCGTGGTATCACTGAGTCGACGTACAAACATGTCACTTGGAGCTGCTTCATCCAACGAAAAGAATAAAGGACCTTCATGTTGACTCGTAGCCGCGACATCTAGCTCGAATGTTCTTCCGCGTTCGAGAGTAAATGCATTTTCAGATAGTGATCCCAACCGGGGTGGCAAAGAAACTATCCCGCCTGGGGATGCGACGTCACTACGGACTTCAATTTCGAAGTCATGCTCGTCAACTCCCCCCAAACTATCGACCACACGGACAGAGATAACATGCTTTCCTAGATCATCAACGGTTGGCGTCCAGGTAAGCTCCGCTGTCCGGGGATCAAACGCCATTCGTAGGTTTTTCTGATTAGGCATCGACCAGAATAGAGCATTCCGATCAGGACTGATTGCCTCGAAGCTAATGTTATATTCTTCGTCTACTTCGGCGAAGTCATAACTTTGGTCAAGGATGACGGGGGCCTTGTTATCTTGTTTTGGCAGCAACAGATTAGGAAAGCCACCGAGAGAAGGCGCGGCAGGTTGGCCAGTCACGTAGACATCGAATGTCTTGGTTTCTGGAGTGATTTGATCCGCGGTATTGTCGTCGGCCGTCACAGTAAACTCGTAGGGGCCTTCAATCAAATCATCAAAGCCTGGCCTCCAAGTCAAGAGCCTGGTTTTTGGATCAAATACCAAGGCAGCTGCATTGGGAGCACTGTCTGGATCAAAGACAGTAACATCATCACCACTAATTTTTTCTTTCGCCGTCACAACCACTTCCAGAGGGTTGTTATCTGGATCGCTGACCTCAACTCGATAGGCGAACGGTTGCAGGACACCAGTTTTTGTGCGCGGAGCATTCGTGATCTCAGGTGGAGAATTCTGTGTTGAGGAGGGAAGTACATTAATCAGAAACGTTTTAGTCGCGGTGTCACTGGAATCAGCTGAAGAGGTCACCGTAAAATCAACCGCCTGATCGGTACCGGCTGTTATGGCGGAGCCTGAGAAGGTAGCGGCGTAGCCATCGTCACTAACGCCCGTCAGTGTCAGGCCATTGTATGTCACAGTTTCCCAATCGATCTCCAAGAACTTATCCCCAGTCCCCGGATCAAATGGATCATACGCCAAGAGCGTGACTTCGTATTCCGCACCGGCAACAGCATCAGGAAGCCGCGCTTCATCGACGAAAACGGGGGCGATGTTTTCGGGGATTACCTCAATGCTAAAGGGCTTGCTGTCAAAGCCACCATGGCCATCTCTCACTTCGACCGTCGCAGAGTAGAAACGCGGATCCAAATGAGTTGTCACTGGCGCCCAGGTGATCAATCCATCTGTCGGATGAATCGTCATCCCCTCAGGGCCATTGCGGAGATCATAAAGTAGAGTTTGCTCCTCGTTGTCATCTGTTGCTGTTGCGAATCCTGTGAAAGTATCACCGGAATGGACTTGGCCTGAGGGGACCGAGGTGATTTCAGGATCGTGATTGAAGATGAGTCCCGTACTGAAACTGTAGGTGTTGTTGTTCTCTCGATCTCCTTCGTCGATCAGATCCAGCGAGTCAACGAAAACCGTGATTTCCTCAAATTCTACGGGACTGCCAGTGTAGTGAATGGAGACATCTTCGTACTGGCCTGTCGTGAGCTGATTTAACGAGACGTTGGTCTCGCCCAACAAAGTTCCTGTATTTGGCGTACCATCGTAAAAACTAACGGTGACATCCACATCAAGCGGCGTTGGCAAGGCACCGGCATTGCCCACACGAGCGGTAAAGTACGTTCCATCTGAACTAGTTTGCTCGCGCAGGTAGGAAGGGATTAGATCTGGCAATAGCACACAGTTTTCAGTAGATACCTGAGTCCGGTAGTTGTTACCTTCAAGCCAACTAGGTTGTTCAAATATTGGAATGCTTCCGTCGTCGTTGATGTTCGTAACGTGATAGCTCTCTTGGTTCCAGATGTTGCGAGCGAGTGGGATTAATTCTATTTCACCGGGATTCAATGTTTCCAGGTCGTAGCCAATGATATTTACTCCGGACGACAGCTGAGCGTTATCAGGCCCTGACAGTTCGCTTGCTCCAAACACGATTTCAGCATGGTCATCGTCATCAACATCCGCAATTACGGGAGAAGAGAATACTGAAGGAATGCCGGGTAAAGTAAGAGATGTGGTATCTAAACTTAATGATTGAGAGTTTGTAGGCAACGAAAAGAACCACAGGTTTTCGTCGTCAGAGTACACTATTTCAGGATGGCCGTCGTTTTCAAAGTCAAAAACGGATGCTCCATTGAAACTCAAGTTGGTGTTTATGCCAGCTCGCCAAACCCTCTCAGATAGTGGCTGGTCAAAATTCACTTCGAACACCTCGTACTGGAGCGATTCTCCTATACCTATTTCGAGGTAACCGTCACCGTTGAGGTCGGCAACGATAGGTGGCCCTCCGTTGTATGTAGAGCGATGTTCGGGCGGATTTAATCGTGGAGAGTCAATTAGCTCTTTCTCCCATATTGTATCTCCAGTTGAGCCGTCCAATATGTACACAATATTATCTGAAACGACTACAACTTCAGGGAGTCCATCCATATTCTCTCTGATTCCTCCGGCGTGAAAATCTGCGACTGCCGCTGAACCAAAAACTCCACCTATCGAATGTACTGTTATGTCTTCGTTCTGCCAGAGGAAATTGTCTTCTCCTTCCGAGACGTTGATTGCAGTGTAGGCAGTCCTACCAGCTATAATGTCTCCATAGCCGTCGCCATTTAGGTCAGCAACAACTGAGTCTATTGCATCGTCTAGAAAATCCGCATTTACATCCTCCGTCGCTGAAAAGTCTATTGCTTTTTCGATAATTTGACCCATCACTATATCGAGATCGAATACGCGAGGGCCTACTATTATCTCTGCTTCAGCATCGACATCCACGTTGGCAATTGAGATAGTTCCCATTGGAGAAATTACGTTGCTTGTCCCGTTGGCAGCTGTTTGGTACCAGGTTTCCTCTATGCTGGTAACGCCTAGATTGTTTGTTGCAAAATGCAAAACTGCTAGTCGATCACCCGCACCTCCAACACCAGCCTCTACAAAGGCAATCTCTATCTCTCCGTCACCGTCGATATCTCCAGCCGCAATGTCATGTTCACCATTAGCTGGAGCTCTTGCAACGATACCCGTGTGCAGTTCTTCGGAAACATTGAAGAGAGGATTTCCAGTTTTTCCATTGAAAATATAGATATATCCTTCGTTGTCGACGTAAATTATTTCTGGCACGCTGTCATCGTCTATTTGAATGACAAGTGGTGTCATTCTTGTGTGCGTATTTGCAAAATCATAGTCTATAATTGGTAATGTGCGCTCAACTATCGGAGAGAACTGAATTGGATCAGAATCAGGCACGCAAAACTCATGGCTTCCTGAATAGTTATTGTCCTCATCAGACTCCCCGATGCCTTGTCCACTATCAACAAACGCCCAGATTGGTGCTCCTGCGAACGCGACCTGTCCGTCCAAGACTGCAGCAACATCGATATCCATCGTTCCGGCTGGCACCGGTCGCTCAACTCTCGTCGTGCCAAGCACGGCATCTTCACCAGGCGTGTAAACCTGATCGAGATTGCGATCCTCAAAGAACATCACATCGAACGGGCCAATCACGTCGCCTGGGCCAGAATTTGCTATCTTTGCGGTGACCGTACCCGAAACGGTGAGGGTTTGCCGATCGAAGGAGTCGAGATCTTCTGGGAGTATCACATCGTAGATGGTCAGATCCACATCGCCTGTTTGAGCTGCATCACCTTGATGCACAGTAATCGAAAAACTCAGCGGCTGTTCCGCTAAAGCACCATCGTCATCCGAAACCTGGATGACAACGTTGTAAGTTTTGTCAATATCCGAGTGGATTGGCGTCCATATCAACTCGCCAGTATCTGCATCAAAGGAGACATCATCCTGCATCAAACGGTCATGGGTTACGTGCTCTATGCGCGAGAAAGTCAATGGATAGTCGTGATCAGGATCAATCGCGCTGGCATCGAAGCGGTACACCTGGCCGACATACGCATCGACTCCTGGTCCCGGTTCGATGAAGTAAGGAGGAAGGTTCTCACTAGGAGCGACGATCTTAATCGCGAATTCTTGCAATTCCGATTGAGCCTCGAAAGGATCCTTTACCACCATTCTTACCCAATGACTGGACCCTACGGTTTGACCTGAAGTATCCCAAGTCATTTTCCCATCCAAACTATTGTTGCCAGGAATTGGATTGGTGAACTGCAATCCTACAGGTGCTTCTATCAGATCGAATGTGATTTCGTCCTTGTCCGGATCAGCCCCCAGCGCGGTGTGGCGAAATACATTTCCTTGGGGAATTTCAACAATTGGAGCCGGAGGGTCGGTATAGACTGGTGTGTTTGTGAAGTAAGGAGCATCGTTGAGATGCCCCAAGATGGTGAGGTCGTAGTCAAATCGCTTGTTCTTATCACGGGCCAAGAATTCCAAATCCAGTCCCGAGACATCAGCTTCATCGAATTTCAAGAACTCGTTGGTTGTGAACGCCAAATCGGTCAAGTCATAGTAGCGCGCCCCAGTTGCGGTCGTACCAGTCTCGTTCAGCGCCACCACATCTAATGGAGCAGTCTCGTCCAACTCTTGCCAGCGAATGTTATTGACCACTGCGACTAGTGGGCCACGAATGTACGTATCCTCTTGTGCGACTATCAAGTTCAATCCCGTCTTGAGGACATTCGTATCCTCATCATAGGAAGTATGCGTGTAGTCGATGAAGAATTTAGATGTGACATCGTCGAGTTGTTCGAGATCTATGCTCTCAGAGACTTGGCTGCCGAGATTGACAAACGGTCCAACGGAATCGTCGAGCACTGCTGGTGACTCAACGAATGTCACTCCAGACGCAAGACGCACAGTAGTGTCATTATCGCTATCGTTGTTCACCAATCGCGCAACGAGTTCCAGGTTGTCAATTGGCCCATTTTGAGCTGCCTCAGCCACTAAGGAAGAGATATCGACCGTAACAGTCGTATTGTCAGAATCATGAAGAACACCAGGCGCGATGTAGGTTTGGCTACTGCTGCCATTTTCAACAATACTTATAAAAGCATCTCGGCCCGTACCCAAAGTCGGCACCATCGCCCTGCCTTTGGAGTCGATCAAGGCCAGTTCGAACGCGTCGTTTATGTCCTGGTCAGCTTCATCATCGAATTCTAGATTGGAGTAATCTATCTGAATCGCCCCGTCCATATTGCCGTTAATGGTTATGGGATACTTGTGTTCCTCAACAAGCTTATCACCTTCAGTAAGCAGAACTTCGGTCCCTGGCGGTCGCAATTCGATATTCGTTTCGAAAGCCAGGTGCGCATCGAAGGTGTAGCGTTGTGCGTAAAACAGGTCGAAAGAGTAGGTTACTCCCGCCGTAAGGCCCGACACTTCGGACAACGTTTTATTCTCGACGCCTATGGAAGAGTGGACTCCGCCATTGTCGATCCATAGGTCATTATTGATATAGATCCACAAGTCATCGTCGGATTCAACAATATCCAAGAACTGATCCGGGCCTTCGTAAGTAAAGTCCGCGTGAAGCTCCATCGTGAAAAACGCATTGTGCCTTTCACGTATGGCGTCGTATTCACGATTTATATCATTGGCATCACTCAGGGGGTTTAATTCGTAGTCAGGAGAATCCTGATTGCTAAAAAGCAGACCATCAATAGGATAAAATTCATGCGTGCTTGCAGCGGGAGCTCCTGGCGTCGTAGCACCAGTGAAGTGGTACAGTCCTTCAGTATAAACATCCTCTATGAAGTGTGCCGTTGTCGTAACACTACTGCTGAAGGGCATGTCCTCTTTATCAGTGAACCAATAGTTGAATTGTTCTGCGGCGTTTAGTCCTGTGTCTATTCTCTGCTTACTTGGTTCCTGTCCTTCAGCGAAGAAATAGTTTGCAATTGTCGGTTTGCCGGTTTCAACATGCAATTGCTGCGATGCCAGTCCAGTCGATGCATATTCTGCCTGATGATCTAGTGCAGAGTTTTGGAAATCTGGATGAGGGCTGACGGTACTACTTGCACCAGGATTCCAGCCGTCTGCATTGAAGTCACGGACGGTTGCCTCAAGCGCAATGGTGTCCAAAGAGTGGAATTTAGGGTCGTCGCCCTCTAGTCCGCTAGGTTGGAAATTTGTGTCGTCGGTGATTAGAATTTTGTCCAGCTGCATCGATTTTTCACGATGGATAATTTGCAATGTGTGACTTCCCTGTTGGAAGTTTATGTTGTTCGGTATCTTAAACCACGTCCAATTATTACTCGTGAAATTGGTGAGCGATTGTGACGTTACTGGCGGCCCACCATCGTCGTCAAAAACTTTAATCACAAGCTCAGTGGCGTTTGCTTGACCTCCTGGCGGGTCTTCGTTGCTTTCATCTGCAGGTAAAATCGCTCGAATCCAAATGGAATGAAGGCCGTCCGTCTCGATTTCCAGTGGATACTCTGTGAAAAATTCGTTTCCCGTTGGATCAGCTGCATGACCACGATCTTGTCCCGGAAAAATACTCACCAGCCGACCTTTGGAAGCGCTTGGATCTCCGATGACTTCCAACTTGATGAAGTCGTCGCTGTTTGCGGGATCAGTACTACGACTACCTGTGTCGATAGCGGAATAGTTTTCCGCCTCAATCCAATGAGCCACTTGCAACTCAAAGGCACCCATGTCGGCAGTGAAGGAACCAGAGCCGCTTGATGGGTGATCATAAGTCCGATCGAATCCGCGTTGGTCGAGGATTCCGTTGCTGTTTGCAATCAGGTCATGTCCTGCATCGAGTGCTGGACTATCTGACAGCAACGCGTGCGTTCGAGTTGGACCGCCGTAGTAACCTAAAGGGTCCAGTCTCGGTTCAGTTATTCCCTGAGGACCGGTGCCGACGATGTTAGTGGGGTCACTCTCTAGACCAGCAGCCGATCCGATATGGCCAATCAAGTTGTACGAACTCGTGCTATTGATGGTCCCACCGTTCTCCTCCACCAGCTCCACTTGCGAGCCGGCTGCACTGTTATTGGCGACGATCGTATTGTGAAGCGTGACTGTCGCCGGGGGAGTTGCACCTCCCGTGGTTACTAGAATGCCACCAGCGTTGTCGGCGGAATGATTGTTAGTAATCGTGGTGTTCGTAACGGTCACATCGCCAACTTCAGCCACCAGACCCGTTCCCTGGTTTCCTGAAATCGTGGTGTTTGTGAGTGTGTGGTTACCCAGGCCAGCGATTCTGACACCGATGCCTTGATTTTCTGCGATGGTGCTGTTTCTAATGTCGACGGTGCCGCTGCCGGACAACCCCATGCCCTCGTTGTTATGAATTTCGACCCCATCGAGGGTGAGATCTCCCGTCGTAGAAATTCCAGAGGAACTTGCGCCAGTAATGCTTATTCCAGTAAGCGTGGCGCTAAGCGAACGGATGTCCAAAACATGCTCGGCAACGAGATTTGAACCCGGATGCCGTGCCGAAATCTCTAACAGGTCAGCACCAGGGCCAATGATTGTAACGTTCGATTTGATCGGGAGTGGCTTGGGTATCTCATCCCCATCGATCAGCCCATTACCATTTTCATCACCGAGATAGATCGTTAGCGGAGAGTGAAAAGTTTCAGCATCGAAAGATATGGTGGAATCGCTATTCTCAAGCCGTTTCGACAGGTCAAGCGCATCTCTCCAAGTCAATGGCCCAGAGTCTCTACTGGCACTCAACTTTTCGTCTGGACTTCTTACTGCCAGCGCCACCGTGCTGTTAATGACTTGTGTGATGGCGGCGTGCTTCACCATGCGCGAGTAAGATCCAATGTCGGTTGCAGTTCCGACGATTCCTATGTTAGGCACATCGTAGTTCTGTGAAATATCCAATTGATCTACTGATATTCCGTAGGCGACTGCAATCGTATCGCTCCCTTGGTCGATGGCAGTGCTGGCTGCCTGGAGAGCATGCGCTAACGTCGGCCCGCCGTAGTCATCCAAGGGCGCCAACATAGGATCCAGCGGCGTAGCAGACGACCCAATCTGATTCCCATTCGTGCCGTCGGTGATGCCGATGCTGTAGTGCCGAATGCCTATGAGGTTGTTGGAGCTACTCGCGTCGAAAGGCGTGATGGCGAGCGCATCCGACCAGGTTGCGTAACTGTTGGTATGGTTGTCGGCAATGATCGTGTTATGGAGGTAGGTGGTCGTGCCGTTGTGGGAATAGATGCCACCCGCTTGTGACTGGGCAGAATTGTCGGTGATGGTGCTGTTGACAATCGTTAGTTCGGTATTGGTCTGCGTGCGAATCGCACCGACGGACGTTGCCGCGTCATTCCCCGAGAACGTGCTGTTGACGATGTAGACTTCCGTTGGCGTGGCACCACTGGTGCCTAAAACATTGAGTCCACCCGATCCGCCGGTCGACGTATTGTTGGAGACGGTACTGCTATCGATCGTGAGCGAAGGACCGATGGGCAAGTAATTGGCCGAAATACCGCCGCCCGCGGAGGCCTGATTGCCATCGACAGTACTCCTGATGAGATCCAACGTTCCGGTGCTGTAGACAAAGATCCCCCCGGCATTCAGCACGGCCTCGCTATCGAGCACGGCTACCGAGTCGAGCGTAAGCGCTCCACGAGTATAAATCGCTCCTCCATGATTGGATGAGTAGCCTCCGGTAATGGTCAGCCCACTTAGCTCGACGTCCGCACCGGCCAACACATAGAATCCTTGCGTTTGGTCTCGGGCATCAATCGTCAACAGATCGACGCCGGGACCTTCAATGGCAATGTTTTGATCTAAGTCAATTCGATCTGCGACATGGTCAGCGTCATGGTCACCCAGAGTGATCGTGCGCGGGCCAGTCGCGAAGAGCGTGGGATCGTCGAACTTGAGCGTGTCGAACCAACCCAAGGATTCGTTCGCGTCCAGCAGTTCACGCAACGTGTGCTTGGTGCCGAGCAGGGTATCCATCCCCGCGTCATCGACGGAGTTGACCGTCTGGATAGCGTCGGTGCTGAACTCGAAGTCGAGTGTATCATTGTCGGTATTCGACTGGGTTCCTGCCGCGGGGGTACCAACCACCTTGGCGTAAATCGAGTCCCCCTCGACAATCGCGGAGAGTACGCTGGTGGCGATGAGCGTTTGGTGGCTCCCTTGGGTTCCGGTGAGCACGCCCGTCTCATGCAGTAGCGTGTCAGGGTCACCCACCTGATAGAGCTGCACTTTCACGTTCGAAAAATCTTCACCAAAGACGGCGTAGTCAACGACCAGGTTGCTGCCATCGACGCTGAACTTATTCAGTGCGAGATCAGGCTGGGTTTCAATGCTCAGCGTGGGTCCGTCGAGTGTGGCATGCTCCTGCGCTGCGAACTCTATGTCAGTGGTCTCATCCTGGGGACGTACCCACAGCACAATCTCGGGTTCTTCTGCGCTGACGTTGTCTTCGCTCTTGGCGTTGTACCACAGGTTGTAATCATCCATATCGACGACCCCATCGAAGTCGCCGTCACCTTGCGAGAAGCGCGCGTTCTCTACGCCGTAGTTGGCATTGAACACGGCCCAGTCGAGTCCATCGGGACCGGAGTCCTCGTTATCCTGCACCGTGCCATCCAGATTGTAGTCGCCTTGCGAGTAGCCATGGCGGCGGAAGAAGTCGGCAATGTCTGCCGTGTCGATCGTGCCATTGCCCAAGCCACTGTCGAGGCGATTCAGTAAATCGTTGGCGGAGCTTGCGCGTGGGCCGTATTCAGCCACATAGGCGTCCCAATTAGTGACCGCCAAGTGAAATGCTTCAATGTCCCCCAATCCACTGAACTCGCCGTCGCCATCGGCATCGCCGTAGAGCAAGGCGCGCTGCACACTCTCGGTCACGTCGACGTCGGTCGTAGTCCCGGCCGTCCAGTCACTGAGCTTGGTGAACTCGCTGAGATTACTCTCAAGCTGCAAGTCGCCATCTACATGGTTCCAATCGAGATTGGTTTCATTCCAGTCGGTTACGCTGTCGGTGGGACCGGCTAAGAGACCATTCCAGACGTAGATTTCGGCATCTCCAACGCCGGTACCGATTTCGGTGAGTTCAAGCGTGGCGGCAGCGATGGTGGTGGGGTCGTTGAAATCGGTCAGCTCGTGGAGATGGAAGCGAACGAGCGCTTCTTCGATCGCACCGGTCGATCCATCAACATTCAGTGAGGTGGCCGTACCTCCGTTGATGCTGGGGTTCGCTTCATCTAACGATCCATCTTCGACCGCGGGCGATTCACTCACTGACACCAGTGGCGCGATTCGCTGGTTGCTTGACCGAGTGACTTGCACCATGGCTTGGTGCTGGCCCAAGTCGATTTCCAAGGCGTCGCTAAACACATAGTGTCCCGTCTCGATGAAACTGACGGCTTTTTCATCACCGTTGGCGAAGGCCTTGCGCTCGACTTCTTGGTCGACCTTCAGACCCGCAAACAGAATGTCCCGCGGATTGCTCACCGCGACCAACTCGTCACGCACCTGGCTGGCCGTGAGGGCGAGAGAAGGTTTTTCGCTCTCCAGATCGCGCTCCAAATCACGGGCCAAGAGCAACGCCATGTCTTGCAGTGATTTTTCTCGCTGGGCGACCGCTTCCTGCTCAGCTTTCGTCGTAGCCTGAGTGCGATCGATTTTCGTCGACTGCGATTCCTCGTAGACCAGCGTGTAGAACTGCTCTCTGTCTGCGTCGTCGGCTAACACACCTCGTGTTTCCGCCTGGAGTTTGGACCAGGCAGGCAGGTCTGCGGGCGCTGCCTCGGTGGGTTGTTTGATTGTGGTCTCTGCCCCTAGGACGTAGATCTCATAGATTTCGCTTTGCTCTAGCGTGAGAGGGCCGTAGAGATTGCGGACGTACTCCACCTCGGCCGCGACTTCTGCATTGGGGGGCACCGGTCCCTCATCAATGCGGTCGATCTCGGGAATGTCGGTCGCGATCGCCTGGAGACGATCGGTGAGGAATCGATCGCGGAACTCCTGTTCAGCAATGTCGATCAGGACATCGAACGTCTCTAGCACCCGTCCATCTTGGCGTAGCTCCAAACGTAGTTCTTGCAGTGCGCTGGGAGGAGTCGCTGTGTAGGCCGGATTGAATGAAAGGATTGCCTTGGGACCCGTGACAGTGGTAACCGTCTCGACTTGGAAGACGGGCTCGATTTCCTGCCGTAGTTCTTTGGGGATCGCGTCCAGCTCTTCTTGTGGAATTTCTGGCTGAATGAGATGGAACTCGGGTTTGCTGGAGATGGTTACTGGAGTCCGCGACTCGATCGCAGCTGCAACAACAATCTCTTCAGAGTCGAACTCGAAGACCGGATCTGCAGAGAGCATCTGCCTCGCTTCCAAGACTTCAAACAGCGAACGACGGCGCAGATAATCGTGCTGCTTGGAAGCTTTGCGGCGCTTTCGCTTGAAGCCAAGTTGTGAGAGAACGTTCTTCCAACAAGAAGGGTAACTACGCATTGTTGCGTTCTCCTCAGCGATCAATTCGCTGGACACACAACAGACACGGCCGAAACGCAGAGAGCCTCACACTTAGGCAGCAAAGCTATTCACGCGGAGTATAAGCAGGAGAAAAGAAATTTAGCCCCAACCCTTTTCGCCTCCAGGCAATCTCTGTTGTGCATCGAAGTAGGATGGAAACCGGAGTTGGCGTTCCAATGCTCAACTCGAAATGATTCAAGCAATCTACCGCGTCTTGAGTTGGTTTCAAGAAAAACTTTTGAACAGTAATCCGCATCCTTATTTTTAGTGCGTGAATGACCTTACATGAATTGGTTGTGGCATGAAATCTGCCACGAAGGCCGAGAAGTCTCTGAAGCCGGGGTTTTGCTAACAAGAGAATGTTTACGAAACAGTTTCAGGTTCTCTTCTCAGCACGAATTTGGGGTCAAACTACCAACGAAAAGTTTTTTGAAACTGCTGCCATAATGTCAAAATAGGTAATGCGGTTTACCGAGGAAGTGCCGTGGCTTCAAGTACAAAGAGACGAGGTTGGATACCCTCCGGATCATAGCCGCTAGCCGATAAGCGATGGTCACGAGAGCAATCGGTTCATCCTCGATAGTCGATGAAGTGTCTTTGCTCGCACCTTCAACGACACTCTGTTGTTTGACCCTGATTAGACGCTTTAGCGGCCTCACAAAATGGAGTGTTGTTTGCAGAGCACAATGCTTGAGGATTCCAATCAAGACGCGAAAACCCAGTTCGTCGCCCCATTTCCAGGCGAAAAGTTGATTCTGTTGCCCTATCTGCGACGCTTATGAAAAAATATCGATAGTTGAATCTAATCCCGGCATGGTCCTTGGAACAGCCCATGCCAAATTTTGGAACAGAGAGGTTCATGATGTCGATACGTCGATACTACTGCGCGCTGAGTTCACTGGCAGTCTGTAGCATTCTTGCTGTGCATTCGCCTAGATTTGTCCATGCCGCACTCGTTTTGAATCCACCGCAACCCCTCACCCACCAAGTGCGAGTGCAGGTTATCCAAGCTGCGCGTGACAATGGGACAGCCCCAGCAACCGTTTTTGGAGACACGTTTCAGCGCAACGCGATTGAAGAATCCATCGATGATATTTGGTCCCAGGCAGGTATCGACATCAACTTTTTACCGACGGTTCGCTATGAGGACACGTTTGCTTTGCTCGGAAATGGCGGTTCAAGACCGACCAGCCATCTTGATGCGATTCTGGAGAATGCCGATGCGGACGGAGGAGTGCTCAATGCTGACCCCAGTGTGCTCAATTTGTTTTTTGTGGAAATCGTTCCTGGTTTCTCACAACGTAGTGACAACACGGCCAACGGACTAGCCAATATCGGCGGTAACGGTATTGCTCAGTTTGTTGGTGAGAACCTATTGGACTTCGATCGAGGGCGGGAGATTATCGCTAGCGTCGTAGCTCATGAGATTGGTCACAACTTGGGACTAAAACACACTTCAAACGGTGAAGCGAATCTCATGAGTCCTGGAGGAACGACTGACCAGATTTCTCAACAGCAGATTGATGCAATTTTCCAACGATCAAGACGCAATGATTCACTGGCTTTCATCCCTAGTGGCGGGACAGGATTTCCACAAGAAATCGACGTTCCAGTCTTTGAAACATCAGACTTCAACGAAGATCAAGTTGTGGATGGAGCTGATCTTGAACTTTGGGAATTAGCTTTCGGCTTGAGTAACGGCGCCGACGTCAACGGCGATGGCGATTCCGACGGTCTTGACTTTTTGACCTGGCAAAGACAATTGACGGCCACTCCTTTGGCGGTCAACCCGTTCGTAACGGTACCAGAACCGTCCACTGCGCTGCTTATCGTGGGGATGATTCTGTCGACAGTAAACTACCGTGCTTGATTGGTGGCTCTGTGCTCAATAGAGGCGTTGCAGCAGCACGATTAGCGCGGACAGAATCACGCATGAGATGACCGTGCGAATGACATTCCATCGATTCCATCGAGATTCGAAGTCTTCACGTGCCTGACTCGCCGAAGTGTCGTCAAGTGCGTCGCAATCAAGCGACTGCACCCTATTGTTCAACGGAACGTTGATTGTCATGGTGGTTAGCTGCACGAACAACACGCTAAGCACCGCGGCACTGACAACGACCACCTGTTCCACACGGCCTTGATGCAAGAGCGCCACGACCGCCGCAACAATCAACGCGACAGTCGACCCAAGCCACATGATCATAAACAATGGCTGGCCGTTCTGTATCACACGATCAATCACTTGAAAGCCGCGCAAGAACTCACGGTCGTTCAATTCCTTGATTCCCGGCATCACCACAACCGCAAAGGCAAATAAGAAGCCTGCTACCAGCGCGGACAGAAATGTAGCTAACGAAAGAATCCATGCGAATACACTCATGGCCGAAGCTTAAACTCCCATTTCCAAGTTGGCAACTGACAGGATGGAGTTCTAAGGCAACCGTCCATCCATACCAAGGGTTTGCGGCTGACGTGAGTGAGCAAGCGGGCGAAAATTGCTCCGGCTTGGCGCAACGGAAGCAGAATACCTCGTCCTCGCTACTGCGTGCAGAAGGCGCGATTGAGAGAGATAGGTTATGCCTGATGTTGTCCGGGCCTAGCCGCGACGAACGGATTTGCCGGCGTAAACCAGGAGGCACTGAGCCTACGTGTCTTGCCATGAGGCACGCTAGTGTGAGGGTAACTTCCAAGTGAGTGACACCAGGATCCGGAACATGTCAACGCCACAAGAAGATCACCCTCCTTGAGAGTTCTTCGCTTTTGGTTCTGCGGAGACAGCGTCAGTCTTCACAGGAACGCGCCATTGCACCGCTGGCAAATGCACCGTGTCAGAAATTGCACGTGCGCTTCCATTGCGCAGGAATTCAAGTAGTCCGTCGCGAAACGCCTCTGATGTACCGTTTGCCTCACGGAGGGCGGCGTGGGACCCTCGTTCGACGAGGATCAGCTTGCCCCGTTTGAATAGCGGCGCCAGCTCCTCTGCGTTCTCAAGTGGCGAATTCACGTCCCAAGTCCCTTGGACCAACAATGTCGGTATGTCTGTCTCAAAGTCCTGGCGAAAGTCCTCGCCCAGATCGACGTTCCAAATGCTCGACGCTGCCCGATAGGCTTCGTTGATTCGCCCCAGAATCGCAACTGCCGGCTCGATGTCAATCTTCTCCCTTCGCTGACGACTCACGCCAGAGGCACCGTCGACTAGGAAGAAACTTGCTGTCGCATTGGTCATGGGAGCACTATCTTTTAGGTGGGCGACTGCAGCAGCCTGGAAATCTCCATCGTAGAGCGCTAGAATCTTCGCAGGCCATTCGCGAATGCCGTATCCGGAACTCATTCCTGAAAGAAGCTGATGCTGAATTGCCAACGTATCAAGATGTACGGTGCACAGGTCGCCAGTCTCAGGGTCCGTAACTTCCAACACCACCGGAGCTTCGTGAAGGCGCTTAAAGACAACTTTCAGCGCCCCAATGAGTCCTTCCTCGGGAATGTGCACAGCCAAGGCCTCGTGTTTTTCGGCCGCCGCAGCGATTCGTTCCAAAGTGCTGAAAATGTGACCCGGTACATCCCACGTATGATCAGGTCCTTCGAGTCCAGAGATTACGGCGCGCTCGACAACCTGTGGGTGATACCGCATCACCGCCATCGCCCAATGAGATCCAAAACTCGTACCCGAAAGCATCATGGTCTGATATCTTAGCGCGGCGCGGACATCATTGACATCTGCCGCAGCCTCGACCACGTTGTACCCAGCCAGGTCTAGCCCTGCAGATTCCCAGTATCGCTTGCCTTCCTGGCAGGACGTCCGCACTGCTTTTCTAAATTATTCCAAGGTGTAGGCTTTACTTGGATCGAATCCAGCGATCGGTTCGATAAGCGTGTTTGGCTTAGAGGAGCCTATCCCCCCGTTGTCCAACAACAACGTAGTCGGCGCCCAACTCTCTTGTGATCGGCCACACGTTGTTCTCAAGGTATTCAATGCTAGGGTCGCCGAGACCGGGAAACCCTGGACCACCGTGAAGATTGAAGAGAGGCGGAAGTTTGGATTGCTCGTCGTCGGCTTTGAAGCGACACACCTCTATCGAAATGACGGGGCTATCTGGATCGCTGCGATTCATTGGTACGTACAAGGTGCCGCTTTCGTAGCTGACGATCTGACCTGAAGCTAGACAGGTTCGTTCGGGATAGAGAAACAGCGATTGTGCAGCCGGCGCGTCTGCAGCTGCGCGGTGAAAGGGCGCATCTGTCTTTTCACGAGCAGCAGCGGGGTACGGGATGCTCCCTGCCACTAGGAAAACGACGTGAAGTAGAACAATACTTGTTCTCATGAGCTGGTATCCTCCCGAATTGTCGCACTTCTCGTGTCCGAGTTTCTGTTCATATAGATAGCTCGTTCCGACTTACGGATTCTTACTCGATACGGGCAGGATTTGGAGAATTGCAACAAGGAGACGCCAAGGGCGCACTAATTGCTGCCTTTGAAATGCAACAGGACGCATTCAACCAAAGCACTAAAGCTACCACAGGAGGCCGCCTCAGCGTTTATGGTCGAGGCAGGAAAGAAGACGACTAAGAGCACTTCGGCTTGGCCCACCGAACGCATCTAAGTGCCAGCTTTTTCGAAACTTCGCTTTTTATGACCGAGGCAATTAAGCATGTCCGGTTTAAAGCGAAATCAGCCTGCCCACGAAAGAGATAAACTATATATTCCTGCTGGCAAACAGTGCCCATCTACGAAAGAGGATTTGACAGGAATAAGTTTCTCAATGCAACGCGAGACGCTTTAGCCCCCTTCTTCATTGACCTCAGCAACAGTTTTCTCAAACTCCGCGGGCATAGCACGCGGGCCAATTATTTGTCTTGCCTCAGTCGGAACTGGAATTTCCTTGGTTGTGCGTTAGTATAATGCGAACCCGAGGAGAATTCGATGAGCGAGAGCAGTTCCAACAAGCGAGAGCGTCGTCATTTCAGCGGCCAACAGAAGACAGCGATCGTCAAATCGCACCTAGTCGACGGCCAGTCGGTAGCGGACCTGTGCGATCAGTATGGCATCCAGCCGACGCAGTTCTACCAGTGGCAGAAGCAGCTGTTTGAAAATGGCGGCATCGCCTTCGAGCGGAAAGCCAAGCCAGGCGCAAAGTCGCCTCAAGATCGCAAGATCGAGCAGCTTCAGGCCAAGCTGATCAATAAAAACGAAGTGATCGCCGAGTTGATGGAGGAGAACGTCAAGGCAAAAAAAGCCAATGGGGAACTCTGAAAGGAGTTTGGGTTCCCCATGATGTGCGCGACGAAATCGTCGATTACGTTGCCAAGTGGAAAACGCGAACTGAGCTACCCGCCAAGCGATTGATGCAGTGGATCGGCATCAGTTCGAGCAAGTTTCACGATTGGAAACAGCGGTACGGTAAGATCAACGAACACAATGCCCTGGTGCCTCGTGATCACTGGCTGGAAGCCTGGGAGAAGCAAGCCATGGTCGCCTTCCACAGCGACCATCCGACCGAAGGTTACCGCCGGTTGACGTACCTCATGATGGATCAAGACGTAGTGGCCGCGAGCCCCGCAACGGTCTATCGCGTGCTCAAAGCGCACGGCTGTTTCGAGCGTTGGAATAACAAGAACAGCACGAAGGGCACCGGTTTCCAGCAGCCGCTCACGACCCACGAGCACTGGCACTGTGACATCAGCTACGTCAACGTGTGCGGCACATTTTACTATCTTTGCAGTGTACTGGATGGTTGCAGTCGGTACCTAGTGCATTGGGAACTCAGAGAACGCATGACCGAGGCCGATGTGGAGATCACCTTGCAACGTGCGAAGGAAGCGTATCCAGAAGCCACGCCACGGATCATCACGGACAATGGTCCGCAGTTTGTGGCGAAGGATTTCAAGGAGTTTATTCGTGTCTCGGGCATGACGCACGTGAAGACATCACCCTACTACCCGCAGAGCAACGGTAAGATCGAGCGTTGGCATCAGACGATCAAGCAAGATTGCATCCGCCGACACGTGCCGCTGTCGCTTGAAGAAGCGAGACAACTGGTCGAACGTTTCGTCGATGATTACAATCACAGCCGTTTGCACAGTGCGATCGGTTACGTCACACCAGCGGACAAGTTGGCTGGTCGTGAGCAAGCGATCTTCGCGGAGCGAGATCGTAAGTTATCCGAGGCCAGAGCGAGGCGTGCTCGCAAACGTCAGCAGGAATGCGAAGAAGTGACCGCCGCCTGACAACAGCAGAAGGGGCTAGCCGGGCGGTGCAGGAGGATGGCAATGAAGGCCTCCTGCTCTGCGTGAACGCAAAAAAACATGCGGCGATAGCCGTCAAATACACCTTTTAACCCGCTAACGCGTCAAACGGGAAATTCCAATTCACGATGAACCAAGACATATTCGGCTTATAGTTGCACATGTAGAACGTATTCTGCCTCTTACCCAGGGCTCACAATGCATGGATAATTGAACCAAATTTCCTCGCCACACATTTAGTGAATCAGAGAATGAATGTCCCCATTTTGATTTCATGGCACGTTGTATCGGACTCACAACCCCTCCGCTTATCGACAACTGGAGCAAGCAGGCAAAAAGATATGATGCGCGTTCTTGCTCTTCAGCTTCCTCTATAGAATACGCAAACATGTGTTGGAGTCGGCTGGCTGTTTCTGATGGTTGGCGCAACTGGAATTCGATAAGGGAATCTCCCAAAAGGTTGAGACAGGGCTTAGAGATTCGAAATAACGTCCTCTTGAAAACTTCCGGGCGATTTAACCACCCGGAAATGACTTCATCTGCTTCACTGGTAGAATAAAGTACGTCTCTCAAAATCATCAGGGTTAAGAAATCTTCTTCTGGATCACACTCTTCGAGACGGTTGAGCTGTAGCTCTAGCTCTGTCCAGTTCCACAGTTTTGATCGAATTGAAAGAACTGCTTGCAAAGTGGCCTTTTGATCATCCGCAAAATATTCTGCATTGCTTGCAAGCATCGGGATTTGCGAATTCTCTTGAAAAGATAAAACTGCCTGGCCATCCCGGCGCGGGTTGCCTAAAGGTGACGTCGCAATATATGCAATTATTGCTTGCCGAATATCATCATGAATAGTAGTTGGTTTATCAGTATGTTCGTTGCTGTTGCAGTAAGAGGTGAGGTAAGGAATAAGTGAAATAGACCAAACTGAAGAGAAGTGTAGCGATACAAGTCGAAACTCAGAAGGCACAGTGGGTGTGCGAGCTATCATCCATCGCGATTCTGAAAGACCGGATTCAGGAGCAACGCACTGATTTAAGACAGTCTCATACTTGACTTTGGACTCAACTAGCACTTTGACTAACTTTGTTGCCAACCACCATGCCAAAGAGGCTAGGCGATCTCCTTCTTGGCAAGGATGTGCTGATTCAATTTGCCTAACAAAGCTTGAGCCAATTTCGCAAAACAATCGCCAGGTCGACTCGGATATTAAGCCTTCGTCATCTTCGACATCTGAGTCACGGCCTTTCTCTCCATAGGCATTTAAGAGGCTATGGATTTCCCGTGTCCAGCATTTATCAATCGCACTGACGCCTTCTTTGGAGCGGTCGAGCACAATTATCAGTGCATGATACTTTGCAACTGGTGTTTTACAACTCACTGCCCATTCATACAGATCGTTGTTCGTGCAGCTATGCCCTTCATGCTTATTCTGCCACCTTCGAGCAAGTTCGGCAGACGACATCTCGCTCGCTAGTGGCAAGTGCCCGCAGTATTTCAGATATCCAGTTAACGCTGAAGTAAGCGTCGGTTGATTGGAGAGTTTGTCTAGTTTGTTCCGAATATCCTCTTTTTGGTGCATAGGGCTTATGACGTCCGGTGATAAGAAGAAGAGCTCTTTCCATTGGGGACGTAGTGCCTTCTGTAGATACTCGTGAATTCCATCCTCATGCTGCATTATAAAACTTGTGAGAAGACATCCAAGCAGGCGTAAGTAGTCATCACGCAAAACTGTGGCTAAGTGAATTCCTGCAGGCTTCCATTCAGTGTCTAGCTCCGACTTCAATCGTTCGGAATTCAGCTCCAGTTCTCTTAGAGAATGATTTGTTAGCCAGGGATCGACAGCATCAGAGGCAGCCTGCAAAGCACTTAGGGCTGCGACGCGAATAGTTGCATCAGGGTGGAGGATCAGGGAATGGACCTCCAAAATTGAAATACTCGATTGTTCTCGGATAAAGATCAGTGGGCCATCTTCTTGGTATTCCCTTTGCGGATGCTTCTTATCAGCGAGAATTGCGAGAATAGCTTCAGGATAGTCTGGAGAAGTAGCATCTCGCATCAGTCCATGACCTTGCAGTCGATAGACGTATGATGCATCCAATCCCTGCCCAACCCTATGAACTAACGCATTTCGCATTATGCGTCGTGAGAATGCTTGTCTGGCAACGGCGTCAAGCTCGTCTGGCAAAGATTCAGATGGTACCATCAATCACCTCCACAGCTGTTGCCGCAAATTCATCTTCAGTCAGTCCCATGGCAGATGCCAATACCCTCAGACCTAAACTTGCTCGATCAGCATCTTCTACAACTGCGAACTGCACCATTGCCATACTGAGCAACGACTGAGCTTCACAATTGGCTAAATTAAAGCCAATTCGCTCGTACCATAGTCTTGGAGGGCAAGAAGGTATCATTTCTTCGCCTACCCATAGTGTGAGCCTCGATGCCTGAGCATCGGAGAATTCTTTGCTGCTCCAGAGAGACGCAAGAAACTTTGTGATCGAGTCCATCCAAGCTAGTACAAGTTTCGCAGCCATTGGCATTGGGGGATCAGATTCCTCCAACCCGCAGAAGAGCCCTGGATCTCTAAGTGACTCATGCAAGTAAACTGCCGCATCAATAAATGTCCCGCCTGGAAGTCTGTCTCTTGAGTTAATAGCCCACTCCATTAAAATCTCGGGGGTGGGTACAAGGAAGCGGTATCGTTTCTGCATGAGCTCATGGAAGTCGCTCGCCAAATCGCTATTACTCAAGCTACCAGCCGCTACCATCTGTTCTAGTAGGTTGTAAGTTCCAAAAGAAGCATGAGAAGTTGACTGACCGTGCATTACTTGCAACACACGGTCATCAGCAAGTAAAGGTACTCCTTTATCAACCGCAAGTTCAACCGACTCTATTTGAGTTACCGGATTTTTGTCATCTTCGTCGGAATGAGGAGAGGAGCTAAGGTTGTTGTCCACCGTAGCAGACCATGAAAATTGCTTTTTATCTATTAGCGATGCAACAATGCTCCAGAATTCGTCATGTCGAGTTTTTGAATTGCGAGATGTTTCAAAAGCTAAAAGCTCAGATTCTACTTGGTCACGTTCCTCTGACGAAATGTAAAGTTTGCACGCATTCGTTATCTGCTCGAAAACGGCCTGCCCAGCAAGTGTGCGAAGTGTATGAAGGCTCACCAAAATGTTCATTCCAGATTTAAGCGTTGGTTTACCGTTCACAGCTAATGCTGGTTGATGGGCTACTTGCTTTACTGCAACTAACTCTTCAGCAGTAATTGCTTGCAGGGTTTCTAATAACTCAAGTAGGTCACGAATGCGATATGTATCCACCAAAGGATCGTCTAAATATTCATCAAGTGTGACATGTAAATCACTGCTGGCAGAAGCTATTTCGAGATTGCCTAAGGCAATGTGCTTTCTGATCTTAGCTAACTCCTGCTCTTGAGATGGCTGGTGGAGTCCATAGCGACGACCATCACGGATCGGTAGATCACCGTAGCTTGAGGGCAAGATCACTCCGCCAAAAAAATCTGCTGCCTGTTCAAGCCGACCAAGGAAATCGAGCGTTAACAGAGCTGACAAATCTGCAACTACAAATCCCCCTGGCTCAGGGCCTGATATGGCTTGAAGACGCCTTACACCTTCTTGTTCTTCAATAGCAAATCCGTTTGTTGCGTAGATCGCATATGAAGCGCGTGCCAATACATTATCTGGAAGCCAGTTCAGATTTTGAGTATGTAATTGCCATGCCCAGTGCGGTGGATTTCCGATTACGTCTTCTACGAAAAGCCATGGCAATCTCCCGCTGATAACTTCTTTTTGAAATGACTCACGTCGATTGCGAAAGTCTTCACCATATTCTAGCAACTGCTCTAGCGATCCAGACTGCAAGTATTCTTCAGGGACCTGTCCACGCGATCGAAGTGAGATCAGGCGAGAGAAAGCGTCAAATGCTTCTCTTTCTTTAGCAGCAGAGTAGGCAGTGTTCATATAAGCAAGCAAGAATCTCGGTTCGTCCCACTGGTCAGCTGCAATGCCGTCGAGTAATTCGAATGCCTCAACGGCATGATCGGTAGCAATGAGAAGCTGAGCCTGCAGGAAGTAGGCATCCAGCGGCAGGGCTAGCTTCTCAAACATCCCATCAAGAATGCCTACTGCTTTATTTACTTGAGCCGATCGAGCCAAGCATTGCGAAAGCGACAGAAGGACTTCGATGTCTACAGGATTACGCTGCTTTAGAACGTTGAGGACATCGGCAGCTTCTGAATACTCCCGAAGCTGCGCAAGTGCCCACGCTAGAGCTTTGTAGTCATCTTCTTTAGCAGCACCTTCTTGTACTAGCTTCTGCAGTGCCTTCACGGCACTATGGTAGGCACGTCTATCAAGCGACGCTTGAGCAGCACGCCGTACTAAATCTGGGTGTGGGAGTAAATCACTCGCCATCTCCCAAGCCTTCCTTGCTTCATCGTCATTGCCACTGAGCTCACATAGCTGCGCATAGGCTTGCCACCACGAAGAGTCTTCATCATCTCTAAGTGCCTCCAGCCTACTAGTAGCAGATGGTACGTTCTCTGACCTCATTTCCTTGAAAGCCTGTAGCATCTCAATGAGTCTACTCTCACTAGGACATATCGATCGGATAAGTGTGATAGCCTGTTCTATCTTGTCATTTCCGCATTGGATCGAGGTCTCGAACAAAGCGGACTTGATTGCATCCTTTTCTTCCTCCGACTTGGCGTGATTGGATAGAGCGACGAGAGCATCAAATGCCTCTGGTGTTTTGTCAAGTAGTTCTCTCTCAATGATTGCTGCAAGAAAAGAAGCCTGAAAAGAATTTACGTGCTCTATCCGCAATCGAGTCGGCAGTTCTGATTTCGGAGCCACAATTCCCCGTATGCAAAGCTCACCAAGAACCAGTGGAACAGGTGTAAACGCAACCAGCCACTCTATGAGCTCATCAAATGCCTTCTTGTCCGCTGTAACATGTGCAGCAAAAACAGCGAATGTGATAGCCTCAAGTTGCTGTTCCGTTTTGATGCTTCGATTCGAGCGTACTTGTGAAACTAATGGTTCAAGAGCCACTGCAGTTAGTGCCATGTCAGACTTTTCTGACTCACTCCATTGTTTCGGAGCAAGAAAGGAGCCGTGCTCAGTATGCTCTTGCAGGCGTTCAACGACGCCCTCAGCAAAAGCCAGACGAGTATTACGCATAATCTGCGCGTCGCCATCCTGATCTGAAATGTCGATAAATTCATGGCCACGTTCCATCTTGCCGAGACGAGCAAAAACAAAAGCACCTAGAGGAATCCAGTCTCTATGTGGAACACGATTGGCAATCATGTCAGAAGCTTCTGGGTAGCGACCCGCTCTAACCAAAATGCCTAACGCCGTCTTCATTCGGAGTGAATCTGTGGGAGGGCCCAATACCTCTAATGCCTTATCAGTGCCATCGACAAGTTCTGCCTCTGACGCACTGAGGCACGCAAGTTCTATCTGCTGCTTTTCTAGCGATTTAATCGACGACATGTTCGCCCTTCTGACGGAGTCGATTGAGACGTGTGGCATCAATTGGTTTGCCTTGCTTCTTGAGCTCGGCCAAAAGTCTAGCCTCAGTTTTTGCAAGTAGAATCCATGCGCCTCTTACGCCGGAGCCATTTTGTGGAACAGACGTCAACAATGGCTCTAATTCAGTCACACATGCGTCAAGCGTTATTAAGTCATTTTCTGCAAGCAGGTAGGCCCCTCTTTCTACAAGTTCATCAATTCGCTTCATTGTAATATCGTTAACTCTTTGAGGGTTTCCAGCAGTCTGAGTAGACTCTGATGAGCTCGTTACCATATCTTCTCTTATGAGAACTTCCAAATTGCGCGGACTATGCGACTGACTAGGATTAGCCTTGATTTTATTGCCATCGTACGTCGACGCTGATACCGATTGAACTGGACCCTTGGATGAGTAACCCGCTAGTAATGCAGCTATTTGGCTGTGTTCAGATTTTAAGTCTCCGGCAGTTTCTGACACAGCACCCGTTGCGCAGAGATGTTCGATGACAGTACAGGTGTATGCGGCTGCGATAAGAGCTGCGTAATTATGCCATCGGTCATTTTTCGTCGCATTGCAATAATCACATGTCCCGCGAACAACCAAGTAGCCAATATTTGCAACCCAAGTTGCGTCAGCAATCCCTGACCCTTCCATCTCAACGGCCTTAATCCCATGTGAGTCACGCAAAGCATTTCTGATTAATGGATCTGACTGCACGACATTTGCAGAGCCAATCGGTCCATGAAACAATCTAGGGAATTTGCTTCTGCGAGATGGATCCTTCGGATGCTGGGTTCTATCACCATCGCCAGCTGGCGTGTCATTTAGAACATCTAAGGTGTGATATGGCCGGCACCATTGCGATGCCTCGTGATGTCTAGATAAGAACTCTTCAATTTTACTATCCCATGGGCGCAGGTCACTGCTTGCTAGTAGCGATACTTCTGCGTCTAGTAGACGAACAGCAGTCAAGAGCTCGGGGGAGGGCGGTCGCGGAGGCGAGCGCGGCTCAAAACCTGCAAGTGGTGACATAAGGGGTGTAGAGGCAGGTGATTCTGTTGTTGGAGGTGACTCAACGTGGGGAGAAATTACAGCCGAACGCGAGTCTCTTTGCTTCCCTCGGTCATACTGGATGATTCCTTTGCCATTGGTCACCACAATATCCCCCAGTCTCACATGGTCCTGGACCTTAAGCTTATGAGGATACGGTACTGCGCCAGCGATACCGCACATAATCACGCTACAAATGTTCTCGCAATTGTAATGCATCATCGACAATGAGACTTTGAGGAAGTTATGATTGGCGGTCTTCTGACCCTAGGAGAGACCGAATGAATGAGAAGCGCAAGCGTCGCCAATGGAAGCCCTCAGAGAAGCTTCGGATAGTTCTTGCCGGTATGGAACCGGGCGTGCAAGTCTCGGAGCTTTGCCGTCGCGAAGGTATCCAACCGGCCCAGTACCACAACTGGAAGAGCCAGCTGGTCACCAGCGCCGACGCGGTGTTCGGCGATAAGCAGCAGGGCAAAGCCGAGCAGCGGAAGCAACAGCAGCACGAAGAGAAGCTGCGTCAGAAGGACTCGGTGATCGCGGAGATCACCG
This sequence comes from Bythopirellula sp., assembly GCA_965230685.1. Classification (GTDB taxonomy): domain Bacteria; phylum Planctomycetota; class Planctomycetia; order Pirellulales; family Lacipirellulaceae; genus Bythopirellula. The sequence continues at coordinate 2,218,257 of CBDDLO010000002.1, read as the reverse complement.
CCGAGAACCTGGAGTTAAAAAAAACGCTCTCGGACTAGAAGACTACGGCCAGTTGCCGGCCGAATTGCAGCAGCAAGTAGTGACTGCCGTTGCGGAAGCGAAGACGCGCAGCGGGATGCCGGTGACCACTTCGTTGAAGCACTTAGGCGTAAGCCGTTCGACGTATTTCCGTTGGCAGAAGGAGAAGCAATGGCAACAAGAGCGTGCCGCGCCCGCCTCGCCGGTGCAAGCCTTTGAAGCCTTACCCGAAGAAAGACAAGCGGTCGTGAAGTTTGCGCTGGATCATCCGGAGATTCGTCACCGAGAACTGAGCTGGCGGATGATCGACGACGACGTGGCCTACTTGAGCCAGAGCACGGTCTATCGGATTTTGAAGGGCGAAAGCCTGATGTGTTTGCGACCTAGCAGAAAGAAGCGTTATCGCGAGGAGATTGAAAAGGCGAGTCGGCCCGACGAGATCTGGGCGACCGATCTGATGTATCTCACGCTGGGCGGCGCGCAGTATTACCTGCTGAATTTCATTGATGAGTACTCGCGTTACCTGGTGTACTGGGAGCTACTGACCAGCATGGATGGCCATTCGATCAGCGTGGCCGCACAGCGCGCTTTGGAGACATTGGGAATGAACTCGGCGGGCCAAGTGAAGACGCAACCGATCATTCGTAGCGACAACGGCAGCGGTTACATCTGCCGCGAGTTTGGTGGATTGCTGGCGCACCATAACTTGACCCATCAGCGAATCAAGCCGCATTGCCCGGAAGAGAATGGCATCGTGGAGCGTTACCATCGCACGCATCGCGAAGCGCTTGAAGTTTACGAACTGACGGGTCGATACGACACCGAGGAGGCGATCGGCGACATCGTCGATCATTACAACACCGAGCGGCTCCACAGCGCCTTGAATTTCCAAACGCCCGTTACCTGGTACCGCGGCAACCCCGACGAGGTGGCGTCCACCAGACGATTGAAACTAGCCCAGGCCCGCCACCGCCGCAAGCAATTCAACCTCGGCATTCGACAAAGAACCTTACCCTACCCCGAAACCGAGAGCGCCACTTGTAACTGACCCAAAAAGTCTCACTTGCCGGTGAAACATTTCACAATGTTGAAATAGGATATTTGCTGCAATTGCCGCTGCATTGTTACCCATGTCGGATAGCAAGGTAATCGCAACGGTATGGTGTCCGCCATTTTTGGCCTCAATACGGCATATCCAACAGCGGAGCTGACCAGAGGTTGCTCGCTTGTATAGTTCAACTCCGGACAAGCTTGGATCGAACACCAATTTGCAGGCGGCATATTCCTCGGGAAGTGCCGTAAGTACACCGATAGAAACATCACAGAAATCGCCAGGAGGAGACTCATCATTCTTCGCGACTTCGCTATCGGACAGCTCTTCACTATTCATCAGAGAGCAACCCACGGGTCATTATTCATCGATTCTTGTTCACGCATTGAAGCAGATGTTCGAGTCAAACGGTGTTGCCAAAAAGGCGAATTCCAATAGTCATCATTTTAGGAGCACGTTCGTACAGCCAGCATTTCCGATAGCGAGGCTGATCTCTAAGCACCAACTAACATCAGCTTATCCAGAGGATACTGCCGGGTAAAATCTAGGCAAATAGAACCGAAATCATTGTATCCTATCTCGACCACGGTTTAGTAGTGCTTGTCTCAGATCCTATATCGCTATCGGTTCCCGAATCTCGGTGGCTTAAGCCACCAAAAAGTTTCTGCTATTATGTGGGCATAGGAGAAAGGGGGCAGGAAATCTGCAATAACTAATAGGAGTTCTTATCGAAGTCCTACCTGGGTTTCCTACTTCGGTCTGTCACGCCGAAGGCAGAACGCACGAAGAATTTGCAGAGCAAAACTATGCATCGATACCGACTGCAGTTTCGCTATTGAGCAGTCGTACCAAATGGCTCACGGGTCGCCTTGAATCAGATTGCAGTCTGTCTGAAGCGGGCACGCCAACTACAGCTTCAACGCGATGGATATCAGGCCATCAATGTCTCGAAGTTGAAGATCTCCGTTCGAGTCGAGAAGCCAATGGTCCCCGCGAGATGAATGCTTCAATTCTTCGAAACGACGTCCATAGGATGACCTTTTCTCAATTAGCTTCACCTCACGTTGTGATCCGTCGAGGAAGCGCATTCGCATCCATAGCTTGCCATTTTTTTCAAAGATGGTTACCTCATGCTCAATCCCGACATTGGTATCCATCCAGCGTCCTATGACGGTTCCAGAAGAAGCGGCGACCTGGTGGCTCCCGTTGTTTGGGCGTCTTCGCTTTCGGTTAGCATTCAGATTTGACCCGGGATCCGATATATGCGCGAAAATGGTAACCACAGTTCCGATTAGCACATAGGTACTAATTCTTCCCCAGTTGAGTCCTGATCGATCGTCTCGGTATCCTCTCCAATCCGATTCCTGATTCGTACGAGCAAAGTCGGCGTCTGCAGCAAACAGATATCGAAAGCCATCAGCAATGGCAAGGATCGCGATAATGGGTACGAGAGCGATGGAAAAGGTTCCCAACAGGTAGAGAACTCCTTGGCCGTATTTGCCTAGGTAGAACTTGTGGGCACCGGTCAAGCCAAGTAGCCAAGCTAGACAGATCGCAACGATTCGATTCTTAGAGGACGGCCGTCCGCAACGACGGCATACGCCAGTGGAACTGGATATATTGCCGCCACATGAAACGCAAGCTCGCGATCTGGTCGGTTTGGCTTGAGACGTCATGTAGTCTTCAACAAGTTGCCATCTACGCGCTGGGGTATTCGTGGGCTTGGGTACTGCCTCGGCGCGTCTTGGTTCGTCGAACAGCCGCTTCACATTCTCTGCGCGTACCCAGCTCCCCTGGGATCCCTTTTTGACGTAGTCATCTGGTGATATCTGTCTTTGCATGGCCATTTGACGAAGTTCTTTGGCAGACAGTGGACCAATCTCTTCGCCCATAACCTTGCAGTACCACTGAATTGGCATGAGAGGGCTCCCCGAGAAGTGGATAAGACACCACATCACGATAGTCTAATTTCGACTATTTTCCAGTGGAATGTACAAGGTTGGGTTCGCATCGAACCCGCCAGGAACCATCGTGCCGAAGTCCGTCTACACCAAGACTTACCATCAGTTCTTGACTCTACTGATGGAGGCGCGGAACGATGCTGGTTTGACTCAGGTAGAACTGGCCGAGAAGATTGGCTGGCAACAGTCCGATGTGTCGAAGGTTGAGCGCGGCGAACGGCGACTGGACGTCGCCGAGTTCTTGATGTTCGCCAACGCTCTGAAGATCGATGCGGCTGATCTCATTCGCAAGCTTCAGGGACGTCGTTAGAGATCTCGCCCAAGCACGAATTTGTGTCTCTATTTGGGTCAATATTTGGCGAATGGACTGTTTGCATCAGGACCGCTCTTGGCAAGGCACGCCAGTGCAACGCCCGCATAATCCCTGCAGGCAGCATAATCGGCCCTGTTTTGTGTTGATCGTCTTTAATTGCGCCGAAACTGATCGCGATTTCACAGGTTCGTTTGTTTGTCTTAGTAGAGGTCGTGCCGACGAGTTCAAAGCGATGATCGCTTTGACCACTCAAGGCGTCCGTCCAGGCAGCTATCGAGGTCAGGCAAGGCATTCGTTGTGCAAGCCCCGCAAAACCCCTGCAATCGGCATAATCGCTACTGCTTTAAGTAGATCGGTCGAATGTTGACCGGAATCTCGTATCGATTTTGCAAAGTCATTCGCCATTACTATAGTGGGCAACCCGTTTTTTAAACCAGGAGAGACCTATGACGACTGTTTTAGAAGCCACCCAAAATTTTCTCACTTACCACGCCAACCAGGGGATCGCTCCCGACCTACTGGCCAAGTGGAACAGAAACATGGAGACGCAAATCAACGTTGCCGCTGGTGACGGCGAACGCGTCGAAGGCAAGCACCAGATCTACACAGATGGTATTGCCGAATGGTGGAACATACGTGTCCCCAAAAATGCCAATGCCGAGCCCGAGTTTCGCGACTATCAATTGCAGTGGCCATTGGACAACCACGCCGAGGCCATCGGCAGCACTGGCTGGGACTGGGTCAATCGCTCCAGCTGTTGGGTGGGCTTTGATTTTGACTCGATCTCGGGTCACGCACGGGGTGTCGGCATCGATGACGAAGAGCTGGCCAAGGTGCGGGAGAAGGCAACGGCGCTTCCCTACGTCGAGGTCCGCAAGAGCACCGGGGGTAAGGGTCTGCACCTCTACGTCTTCTTGGACAACATTCCGACTGCCAACCATACCGAACATGCAGCCCTGGCCCGCTGTGCCCTGAGCATAATGAGCGGAGAAACAGGGTTTGATTTTTCCCAGCACATTGATTGCTGCGGTGGCAACATGTGGATCTGGCACCGCAAGGTCACCCCAGAGAACGAGGGTCTGTCGCTGCTCAAGGCCAGCGAGCAGGTGCTTTCGATCGCTGATCTGCCCGCGAATTGGCGAGACCACATCGAGGTGGTCACCAAACGTCGCACCAAGATCCGTATCAATGGCGTCAGCGACGACGATCTGGGACCCTTTGAGAAGCTCACCTCGGGGCGGAAAAACACTCCGCAGGACGATACCCACAAGGCCATCATCCAGGCGCTGAGCCAAACGGGCTACAGCTGCATCTGGGTACCCGAGTACCACCTGCTGCAGACCCATACCAAAGCGATTGAAAAGATTTACAACGACCCCGAGGTCGACTTGCAAGGTGTGTTCCAGACCAACTCTTCGGGTAGCGATCCGGGCGAGCCGAATTGTTTCCTCCGGCCACTCCCCAATGGTGCCTTCCAAGCGTACCGTTTCTCGCCGGGGACTGCGGAGGCCAAGACTTGGACCCAAGACGGTCGAACTTGGACGACGTGCCCGATCAATGCGCCTCCTTCGTTTGCGACCGCGTGCATTGCCAACAACGCCCTCAAAGATCCCGAGTCAGGAGGCTATGTGTTTGAAGAGTCTGAAGATGCTGTTACTGCAGCACTCTCGCTGGGCGAGGCGATCTCGTTCCCCGAGCAATTTCGTGGTCGGTACATCTACTTTATCAAAAACAAATTTGGGAAGTTGATCGTTAAGGTGCCTTGCCTCAAGGGGGAACCTAAAGTTGCGGGTTGGCTCGCGGATAAACGGCAGACCTACTGGGTCTTAGAATTTGATCGTGACCTCGATGCCGAGAGCGAGCAACTAGAGCTAGAGCAATACGACGCTGTGGTCCGCAAGCTCTACTCAACGGACCACAAAGACATGGGTTGGCGGATGATGGTCCGCGACGGTAGCTGGTGTGAGGCGGTCAAAGATGACATCAAGGATGTCTTGGCCGCCCACGGGAACAACCCGGGTCAGACCAAGCAGATCCTCGGGAATGCGGGGTCCAACCCTTGGCGCATGGTAAATCTGCCCTTCCAGCCCGAGTATGTAGGCGATCGTCAGTGGAATCTCTACGCACCTCAGCTGGTCTATCAGCCGGCCAACTTCCTGTACGACGAGCTACCCAAGCACCCTCACTGGGATCTGGTAATGAACCACCTGGGGCGCAGCTTAGATTCGGAACTAGCGAAACTGCCCTGGGCCAAAGAGGCGGGCATCCTCTGCGGGGGCGACTATTTGAAGAGCTGGGCAGCTGCCATGTTCCGCGAACCGTTTCTCCCCTTGCCGTATCTGTTTTTTCACGGTGTGGAAAACTGCGGCAAGAGCCTGTTTCACGAGGCGTTGGGCGCGCTGATGACCTCCGGGTACAACGATGCGAAAAATGCGTTGACCGACAAGTCAGGCTTCAATGGCGGGCTATTGGGCGCAGTCCTTTGTTACGTCGAGGAGATCGACTTGTCGAAATCTCCCACTGCACGCAACCTGATAAAAGAGTGGGTGACGTCAGAATTTCTCGCTATCCGAAAAATGCGGACCGACACGTTCATGGTCCCCAACATGACCAAGTGGGTGCAAACGGCCAACGACCGTTCCTACTGCCAGATCTTTCCCGGGGACACGCGGATCACGTCCTTGCACGTATCGCTGCCAAAAAAAGAGATCCCCAAGGAGGAGCTGAAAAAAGCTTTGCTGGCAGAGGCGTCGCACTTTATGGCCACGCTGATGGACATGCAACTGCCCGAAATGACAGGTCGACTACGCATACCAATTGTGGTGACCGACAGCAAGCGCGAGGCCCAACGTCTCAACGGCAATCTGGTCGAGCAATTTATCGAAGAGCATGGGGAGTTCAAGGAAGGAGAACGAGTCCTGTTTAGCAAATTCTATGAGGCATTTCAGGCGGCCCTCGGCCCCGACGACGCAGCCGTTTGGACCAAGGCAAAAACGACCAAGAATCTGCCAGAGGCACACAAGACCGTCAGTGGCACTGGCAACAAAAGGTGCGTGCCCAACTTGACCTTGGCGGTATAAGTAGCAACTGTAGTGCGCGTGATAGGTCTTGCGCTTAACCAATTCATACTAGGGAGATAAAATGACTGACCAAAACTATTGCAATTTACCAGATACCGAAGGTACGCTGCATCCGTTGGTGATTGGCGCGAAGGACTTCGCCGCGTTGCTTCAAGTTTCGAGCCGTACTATATGGCGACTGGTGAGCAGCGGAGAAGCCCCTAAACCTGTGCGAATTGGTGGAAGCTGTCGGTGGCGCTTGGATGAGATTAAGGATTGGATTTCGAGCGGCTGCCCGAGTCCTCACGCAAAATAGAACAGTTCCATATAATATAATGCAAGGAAAGAAGATGGCATCGGTTTACAAGCGATCTCAGGACAAAGGGAAAAAACGAGCGGCTTGGTACTTCAATTACACGGACGCCACCGGTAGGCAAAAGACCCGACGGGGTTTCACTGACAAAAAGAAGACCGAGGAACTCGCTGCAGCTGTCGAGCAGAAGGAGCGTCAACGAAAATTGGACCTGATTGATCCAGCACTAGAACGGTTGGCGACGGAAAAGAATCGCGCATTGAGTGAGCATATTGCCGACTACGAAAAGAGCCTGGAAAAGCGGACAGAAAAGTACAAGAAGTTGGTCATTGGCCGAGTCAAACTGGTTGTTGAGACTGCCAAGTTCTCGACATTGGCAGACGTGACAGTTTCGGACGTCGAGACAGCGATTCAAGACATTTGTACGAAACAAGGCAGTGGGCATCAAACGTTCAATCACTACGTGGACGCCTGTTCTGGCTTTGGGAATTGGCTCAAGAGAAAAGCTAAGCGTATTACTGAAAATCCATTCGACGGTATTGAAAAGCTAAACGTGCAAGAAGATGTCAGGCACCCGAGGCGAGCACTGACTGCGGAGGAATTCTCTCAGTTGGTGCAATCCGCCAGGTCGAGTGGAGTCTCTATCCAATGCTACGACGGCGAGACACGTGCTCGCATTTACATTATGTCGTACCTCACTGGATTACGGCGAAAAGAGCTTGCGAGCCTCACTCCAAACAGTTTTTCGCTCGATGCGAGCCCACCAACTCTCACGGTAGAAGCAGCTCACTCGAAACATCGTCGCAAGGACACACTTCCATTGCATTCCGAGCTAGTCAGCATGTTGAGGGAGTGGCTTGTTGGCCTGGAGCAGGAAGAGCCGCTATTCCCCAAGCTGGCCAAGCGACGTACCTACAGGATGGTGAAGCTTGATCTTGAGCGAGTTGGCATCCCCTACAAGACAGCTGAGGGCATCGCGGACTTCCACGCTGCTGGTCGTCACACCCATATTACCGAGCTACTTCGCAATGGAGCGTCCCTAGTCGAGACGAGGGAGCTCGCCAGGCACTCCGACATCAAAATGACGATGAAGTACACTCACATCGGCGTCGAAGACCAAGCACGAGCGCTACAGAACATCCCCACTTCTGGATGGGAATTCGATCATAACCCAAAGAATTCCCGCACTGCGAGCGAACAAGAGTCCCCGAAATCCTGGGAGTGCCCTGGGAGTGAATCAGGGGTCACAAATGGGCAATCTGTGTCAATGAATGGCAATGAGGGGGGTTACACCCTAAACGACGAAACCCCTGTCAACGACAGGGGTTGTGATCAAATTTCGTCGTCTGACAACGGTTGTCAAAAGTGGAGGCGGCGGGAATCGAACCCGCGTCCCGTGACATCTCCACGCAAGCATCTACGTGTGTAGTCGACGTATTTAATTTAAGCCATCGAGGCGCCTAGTCGACCTGGCTACTCGCGGCCTGGCTGGGAACTTGTTTAACTCTCGGCGTGCTCAGCAATGACCGACAGCGATCCGAATTTGGTGACGGACGTCCGGGTCAGTTCGGCTCCAACCCCTAGTCCGGGCAACCTATTTCTAGGCAGCCAAAGCATAATTGCCGTTGGCAACTAAAAGTTTGATCAGCTTTTTACGTGGCCCACTGATCAACCACGACACGCCACTTACGCTTTGGCTATCCGGTCGAACCCTGTTCGCCCCCAAGCGCTGGTGATCTCCTATTGTATTCGGCCGTGGCGGTAATGAAAAGCCAGAGGAAATGGACGACTCCACTTGGAATGACCCATGCTCAAGCACCAATGGCAAGGTACCGCCTCAGTTTTCATTGGTCATTGGGACCTGGACATTGCTCATTTCCATCCGTTTCTGCGACTCGTATTGCCTCCCGCCAGGCCTCCGGCCGTACGCGGTTCGTGTAGTCTTGTTCCAGGAAATGCAACTGCAGGGCGACCAAATGCTGGCGGTGCTCGGGGTGCTTGGCCGTGAAGACCTTGAGCATCTTGCTCGAAAGCACCAACTCGGGGTCGGGGGCCGCAGTACCGGAGGCGTGGCCGGGCAGGAGCAAGTCGCGCCGCCAGGCGTGAAAGGCTTTGATTGCCTCCTGAGGAGATTCGGTAGGCGATTCGTGGGGGTTGGGGGTTGTCATACTAGTTATGCAATTCTGCGATATATGCAATTTTGCGATGTCACCGCGCAGGTGATTTTTAATTCCAAAACTATCCGCAATTTGCGTCACTCGTTCGATGGCGCACGCTGGTTGCGCAGCGCATGTCGATGATCGTCGTTGCAAAAGCCAACTCGTTTTGAGAACTGGTTGAGGTGTGGAAGAAACTTAACTTCACCTTGGTCCTTCACCCTGAGGGCAGAGGGTAGGGTGAGGGGGCAGCGCTACCCGCGTTCTCCAGGTCTGCCCGTGGCTATAAAACTCACTAACAAACTCGCAGCCCCCTTTTTACCCGATCGCGTGGCCGATTTCATTAGTTATTTTTAGGCCATGGGAGTTTGCACTCGGCGTTTACGGCCTGGGCAGCTGCTGGACAGCTGAGCCTCTACCAACTTCAGGAATTGAACCAGGTCGAGATGATTCGAAGGCACCGCGTACATGTGGCCGAATGGATTCGGTGAGATGCTCGATTCGCGCTGGTTATGGACGCCGAAATTCAATCGGCGAAAACTGATCCCACTCATTGGAACTGTTTTTTGATGCGCGACGATTCCAGCGGAGATGGTGATCTTCGACGCTGGAATCGAGTGTTGGCTCGAGCGCTGAAGATATACCCCGATTTAACGCGCTGAGACACCGAAGGCCTTCCTTAGATCAGGATGAAAACCTGTTGTCAAGCGACTCAGTAAACTGGCTTAATAAGTCGCAGTCGCCGTCTGCTCGATAAACTCAACCACTTGGTTTATCATACGCTGATGACAAACAACGACGAGACTATTCGCGACGACTCATTGATTCAACTCGCTCTGCAAGGTGACAAAGCAGCACTGGCTGAACTGTTTCAGCACTACCGAAAGCGGCTGCGAAATATGGTCGATTTACGGATGGACCATCGTATCCAAGGTCGAGTGAATCCGTCTGATGTCTTGCAAGAGGCTTTCATTGATCTGGCGAACCAGTTAGCTAACTACAACAAAGACCCTAAACTTCCATTCTTTGTGTGGGTGCGGCGTTTGACGGGCCAGCGACTTGCCAAGGTCCATCGTCATCACCTGGGAGCAGCCAAGCGGGATGCTGCACTGGAAGTATCGCTCTATCGTGGACGGATGCCCCAAGCGACCTCCTACGCGCTTGCCTCCAAACTTATTGGCAGCACGAGTTCCATCGGCTCCAAGTTCGTAAAAGCGGAACGCCAGCTCAAATTACAGGAGATTCTCAACACACTGGATGCCGACGACCGAGACGTTCTCGCCATGCGTCACTACGAGCAACTGACTAATGTCGAAGTTGCATTGATCTTGGAGATCAGCGAAGCGGCAGCTGGCATGCGGCATTTACGTGCGTTAAGGCGGCTCAAGCAGCGGCTGCGCGAAGCTCCTCAAGTCTATGGCGAAGACCTTGCGCTTGACTCCCAAGCATTTGGGTCAGCTCCGGAAGACGATCCTAGAGATAACGGTTCAGAGAAAAACTAAGGATGACTGGCATGAATCATTCGCCCAATGATGACTCTGCCATGGATCCTATGCTGCCGCTTGTTGAGGAGTATCTGGAGCGGCTGCAACGAGGTGAGCGTGTTTCGATTGATGAGTACTGTGATAAGCATCCTCAGCAGGCTGACGAGATTCGAGAACTATTCGCCACGCTGGGAGTGATGCAAGAGCTTCAACCTGAGCCGATCGCGGCGGAAGGCAATGGCGGCAAAGGAGGTAACCTTCCGGACAGAATCGGCGACTACCGCATCGTCGCCGAAATTGGCCGTGGCGGGATGGGGGTCGTCTACGAAGCTGAACAGGAGTCGCTCGGTCGAAGGGTCGCGCTCAAGGTACTACCAAGCCACTTGGCCCCTACGAAAAGCTCAAAACTCCGCTTTCAGCAAGAGGCCCGTGCCGCGGCTCAAATGCACCACACCAACATTGTGCCGGTATTTGAAGTGGGCGAAGACGCGGCGCATGTCTTTTATGCCATGCAGCTTATTTTGGGGCAGAGTCTCGATCAGATCATCGAAGAGCTTAGCCGGGCTGGCAGTGGAACGAGTATGGAGATTCTCCGGCAACCTTCTTCCAGTGTGGGTGCAGCTTCAAGCTCAACCCATGGGGCGTCGGCTTTGACGGGGACACTCAGCGACAAGCTGAGTGATTCGGGCAGCGCCCGGCGCAGCAAGTTTTATCGTTCGGTGGCGAAAATTGGCCAGCAAGTCGCCGACGCATTGTCGTTTGCCCATGCGCGGCGGGTCATTCATCGAGACATCAAGCCCTCGAATCTGTTACTCGACAGTGATGGTACCGTTTGGGTTACCGACTTTGGACTCGCGAAAGTGGATGACCAAGAGCTTACCCAAACGGGAGACTTCCTGGGGACATTGTGTTATATGTCGCCGGAACGGTTCCGGGGTGATTGCGACGTGCGCGCGGATATCTATAGCCTTGGAGTGACGCTGTACGAACTCGTGTTGCAGCGTCCGGCGTTTGAGTCAGCCGACCGACTCAAGTTGATTCAAATGATCAATCAGTCCGAACCGGTGCGTCCACGTTCGGTCGACCCCCGCATTCCGCGGGACCTGGAAACGATCATTCTCAAGTCGATCGACAAAGAACCGCGGCGCCGCTACAAGAGTGCACGGCTGCTGGAAGAAGATCTACAGCGATTTCTGAATGATGAGCCCATTCAAGCACGCAGAAATTCGTTGGTTGAACAAGGCATTCGTTGGGCTCGAAGAAATCGAGAGTTGGCAGCGTCGCTAGCTGCGTTGGCGCTCGTGACCACCATTGCTATAGGCATACTGTATTATTCGTTGCAATCGACAGGTGCAGCGCTGCAAAAGACCAAGTCGGTGGCGGCCCAGGCGTTTCTTGAGCAAGCGGATGTCGCCTTCAACGAGCGCCGATATCAATCGGCAGCCATCTTGGCGATGGAATCAAGGGAATATGAAACGACACCGCTCGGGATTGCAAAGCTGGAGTCCGCTCAAGGAAATACGCTAGCAACCCTGGCCTGGACGTCACCAACGGCGGACGGCATGAGCGCACATGCCACCAGTCTACGTGGCAACCGATTTGCTGCGGCATTTAACGACGAAGCAAAGATTCGCGTCTGGAATTCACAAACATGGGAACTGGAACAAGAATGGTCGGGACACAGTAAAGAGATCAGATCGCTGGCGTTTAGTCCTGACGGCCAGCAACTCGTTTCCGCTTCAGCCGATCAGACGGTGCGGCTGTGGGAAATAAAGTCTGGTAACCTTGTCTGGTCGCGAAAATTCGATTCTGCGGTTGCCTGCGTGGAGATGAACCCCTCAGGCTCGCTACTGGCGATCGCGGAAGTTTTTCAGTCTCGGATTTCGGTAGTCCAAGCCCATTCTGGAGAAACGCAACGCCAGTTTGATCTACCCAATGCCGCAGCCAGTCAGTTGGTATTCGACCCACCCGGTGACCACTTGGCCGCGCTGACAAACGAGGGCCAGGTCTATTTCTGGGAATTGGATTCTGGAATCTCTCGGCTCGTTTCGGACATGACGGATGCTACTGCGATCGACTTTCTTGGCAGCGGTCTACTGGCATTGGGACGGAAAACGGGGATGGTCCAATTGCTTGCCTACCATGTTACCGATGAGCTGTCGTATGAAGCGAGCTTCAAAACTGGATCATCCGCAGTAACAACAATTGCGACAAATCCAATCCTGCCCGGATTAGCTGTTGGGCTCGACAAAGGTGAACTTCAGCTCTGGGAGCTTACCGACAACGAGTGGCAAGAAGGCCGAAGTGTCATTCTGCACGAGGCCATCCATTCGCTAGAATTTGGACCTTTGGGCCAGTCGATCATTGCGCGGGTTGGCCAAACGCAAAAGGCTCCGCATGGATCAAAAGTGGTTCAAAAAATTGACTCTGCCACAGGCGAAGTGCTCGCTTGGATGGAGGGGCATGTTCGCGAGGTGAAACAGTTGGTGTTTGCTCAAGGCGGCACACGAGTTGTGTCGGTTGCGCGCGATGCTACAGTACAGGTGTGGGACCGAGATTCGGGCCAAAACCGAACCCTCTTTGCGGAGCATCGCTGGGGCGTCAATGATGTTGCTGCTCAAGACCAAGGAAGCTTGGTCGCGTCGTGTGGTCTTGACAAGACCTTGCGGGTCTGGGACTGCAACACTGGTGAAAGACGCACCAAACCATTGCATTTTTCAACCAACCTGCGCGGCGTTGCAATCCACCCGAAGCAAAATATCGTCGCCTCACTCACAGGCCAAAAAATTGAGTTCTGGAATATCCCAGAGTTGGCCGCAGGCCCGAAAGATAAGCGAAACACCTTGGCTGGGCCGTTCCATTCCATTGCATTACAATCACTCAAGGTCAATCCCTCCGCCCGGACCCTCCGTTTCAGCCGCGATGGAAAGATGATCGCTGTCGGCACCAGCGAGGGCCGTCTGCTTATCTGGTCGTACGATCAACAGGAGTTGTTACTGGATCATCAGTTAGACTCAAAAGGGCTTTCGAATCTTCAAATCAGCGAACTGGAATTTAGTGCCGATGGCAGCCGCCTGGCGATCATCTTTGGCAACTACTTTGCTCAAGTCTTCAACCTTAGTGATGCTCAAACGCCAGAAGTATTGGCCACGTTTGAACAACGTGGGATGAATGGGCTCGGGTTTTCGCCCGATGGCAATATGCTGGTCACGGGCGCCTATGCTCACGAAGCGAAAATTTGGAGTGTTTCTACGGGGCTGTGGTTGGGGCACCTGGAAGGGCACGGATCTAACGTGCACGCCTTGTGCTTCTCTCCGGGCGGCCAGTACTTGGCAAGCGGCTCCGGCTCTGAAGTTCGACTTTGGGAAATGCGAACCAGTCACCTTACGTCGATCAATCCCAAAAGTTCAACCGAGGCCACACTGCAGTCTAGCGATTGGGTCGAATTCCTGACTTGGTTTGAGTTCAGCCCCGACGAAAAGTGGCTGGCCGCCTACGGGAGTTGGGCCGGCAAGCATCGCGTGGTGCTGCGCGACAACGATTCAGGGCATTACCGTGACTTCCCTTCAGGACGCGGTGGTGCTTTTGATCCAACAAATCGATACTTGGCCTATTATGCGGACGATAGCGGGGTGCAGATCTACGATCTTCAGGAGCAGACGACTCTACCTTTCGTCTACGATGGCGGACAGATGCGTGACTTAGACTTCAATGCCGATGGCACGTTGTTAATCGGTGGCGCTCGCTCACGTCACGTCTATCTGTGGAACGTCCAAGCTCCCGACCAAGTGACAAAGATACTAACTGCAGGCGGGCCAACCTGCGTCGCGTTTCATCCGACCGATCCGCATCGATTAGCAACCGGCGGTCAGGGGGGAACGGTGTTTCTCTGGGATCTGTCTGGCGAACAACCTCGTGAATTGCGCCGCTTTGAACGACACGCTGGGCTCATTGAAGCGATTACTTTCAGTGACGACGGCCGACAACTGTTAACCGCCAGTTCGGGACACGAACATTTGATACTGCTGTGGAATGTTGACGATGGAAGGATTGCCCAGGAATTCAGCGGGCATACGGATGCAATCACCGACGTCGCCTGCAGCTCCAATGGAAAGTGGGTAGCGTCTTCCTCGGATGATGAAACGGTTCGCCTATGGAGCGTCGAAACCGGCCTGGAGACACGACAGTTCATCGAGCATAACAACCATACGCATGGTGTCTATTTCACCCGCGACGGCAAACGATTGGCTTCTAGTTCGTCGGATGGGGCCATCTACTTACGCGAGTTTCTTGCCGGTGCCGAGGCGAAGTCGATGAGCCGCGGGCAACTGCAGTCGCAGGCCGGGCTGCGGTACCACAACGGTCAAGTCCAACCGCTGGCGAAACAGGTGCGGTGGCATCTCCCCTCGCGAGTCAACAAACCGTCTGACCCTTAGGTCGATCTGTTTTGCACTTGGTACTGCGAGTGCTCCGAAGAAGATTCTCAAGATTCTTCGGAATATTCTGATTATCCCGGTTAATGCTCGGAAAATAGCGGAAATATAGCTAGAGAGAGGCATTGTCTCTCTTGCTACTGGATTTCCACAGCAGACCACATCCCCTTGGTGGCTTTCCGCAGCTAATAAGGGTTTCATATTAACCACGTAATTCTCATATCAGGGCACCGACATGTTTCGCAACACTGCACGTCGTACCAAAAATCGCCGTCCTTCGCGCAATCGCCGTTCCAATCTTCGGTCTTCCTACGCTCGCATGCTGCGGGCCGAGCATCTGGAAGAGCGTCAGTTGCTAACCGCGGTGACGTGGTATCTAGAT
Source organism: Bythopirellula sp. (assembly GCA_965230685.1). Lineage (GTDB taxonomy): Bacteria > Planctomycetota > Planctomycetia > Pirellulales > Lacipirellulaceae > Bythopirellula. The sequence goes on along the minus strand of CBDDLO010000002.1, from coordinate 2,203,087 downwards.
GACGTCACCTTCGACACCGGCGAAGTCGCATCCGGGTCGTTCAAATACGACGCGGACCTTGTCGAAGGCAGACTGGGTGCCTTTACGGACATCGACATCCAGGTGACGCGTGATGGGACTACCCAAGATTACAACATCGTGAATCCGATTTCGGCCGGTAACGCGACATATATCGGTCTCGTGGCGGCCACAGGAGGAGACCTCACGGGTAAGGGGGCTCTGGCTTTTACGTTGGGTGCGGCGATGACGAACTCTGGTGGTGTGATTGATATCCTGCCAGGCCCCGCCAATCTTTCGTACCAAGGGTTTTGTGCATCTGCAGACTGCACTGGAAATTTCGGTCCGTATGACGAAGTCATCTCAGGGCGAATCTACGCCGGGCCGCGAACTTGGCATTTGGACAATGTCCGTTTGGACGACGGAAGGCTCGCAGAAGGGTCCTTCACTTACGATGCCGACTCAGGCGCATTCTCAAACATCGGCGTTGCGTTGGCTGGTGAAAGCACTTTCAGATGGGACAACCCCGGGCTAGAAAGCACCGAGACGAACATCAGACTGGTCAATGGAACAGGAGACCTTACTGGAGATCAGAACCTTTCGCTCGCGTTGGCCTCGCAACTGACCAACGCGGCTGGAGTGGTCGACATCCTTCCTGGCCCGCTTGACTCCTCGAACATGGGTGTGTGCTCGACAGCGAGCTGCGACACGGTCGCCGCCCCGTTTTCCCAGGTCGCTAGCGGTTCGCTTCGGTCGAGTATCGATGCTGAACAAACCTGGTATCTGGAAAACGTGCGCTTTGATACCGGGGAGACCGCAACGGGGTCATTTACGTACAACCATTTCCCGTACAATCCCGCGCTTGGACAATATGGCACTTTCACGAACATCAATATTGACGCAACGCGCGCCGGCGCCGTCAATGAATATCGCATCGTCAATCCGGGGAGTCGCGGAAACCAGAGATACGTATCCGTCGTTGCCGCTACCGGAGGCGACCTGACGGGAAAAGGGTTTCTTGCCCTGACCCCCGCCTCGCCGATGGTGCCGGGACAGGACCAGATTGCCATTCTTCCGGGGCCGCAAAACCTCTCCTATCAGGGTGTTTGCGTACGTGCAGACTGCGGACCGGCCGGCGGGCCCTATGATGAAGTCATCGCAGGCGGCCGACTTGTCAGAGAATTGGTGGCGCCGACATTGACCAGTCTTCCTATGGTAGTCGTGGCAGACAATCAGACTCTGGCCTATGACGCCAGCGCGGCGGACAATCTTGATACCGAAGGCAACGGGCTCACCTACAGCCTGACGGGTGGAACCGACATGTCGCTCTTCAATATCGACTCGGCCACCGGCGTGGTGACTTTCCAGACGGCACCAGACTTCAATGCTCCCGGCGATACTAACGGCGACAATGTCTATGAAATCGAGTTGACGGTCACAGACCTGGGCGGCTTGACTGAGGCGCAGAACATTGCCATTCGGGTCACCGATGGAACTCCAACCGATTGGTCCTTAACGGTAGAGATCGCTGCCGACGAATCCGATGGCGACTATTCCGCAGGCGACCTGTCGCTGCGTGAAGCCATCGAATTGGCGAATATGGATGCGAACATCACCGGAATCAGGTTCGACGGAAGTGTCTTCAATGGCGAAGCGGCTGACGTGATCCGGCTGAACAACCAGCAATTGCCGAGCATTACCGATTCGCTGCACATTGACGGTGGAACTCAGAACGTAGTGATCTCAGCCGACCGGCGCGGTAACGATCGAGTTGTCCCCGGCACTTTCATCACCGATATCGCCGCCAGTGATGCAGAAGCAAGAACGCTGGACGACAATGTCGGTCGCGTGTTGGAAATCACGGCTCCGGCGGGCGACACGATCACCTTGACCGGGCTGACAATCACCGGAGGCGACGTGGATGGCTGGGGCGGCGGGATCATCAACAACTCAGCTGACCTTGTGATCATCAATTCCAGTATTGCGGGCAACCGTGCGACAAACCGGGGTGGAGGTGTTCGGACCAATGACGGTTCGTTAACGCTGACAGGGACGACGGTTAGCGGAAACTTCAACACGGGAAACTCACACGGCGGTGGAATCGAAGTCGGCGGTGGCAGTCTATCGCTGTCAAGTAGCACCGTAAGTAGTAACCAGACAAACGGACATTGGGGCGGAGGAATCTACTCGTCGAGCGGCAGTGTAGCCATCGATAACAGCACGATCGTGCAAAACGCGTCCGCAAGTTCTGGTGGGGGGATCGTCACGTTCGGAGCGACAACCTTCAACAACAGCATCATCGCTGGCAATTCCACCGTATCAGGCATTGCACCCGATCTGGCAGGCCTGGGGAACGGGATGAATTTTTCCGGGAGCTACAACTTGATCGGGTATGGGAATTCGTTCGCCAGTGGCACGGGCAACCAGTGGAGCACCACATTTGCATCTGCGGGTCTGGGAACACTGGCCAACAACGGTGGCCCAACGTTGACTCATGCATTGCTGACCAATAGTCCGGCCATCAACGCGGCCGATCCGAACTACGTGCCGGGACCCAGCTCCGCAGATTTCTTTGACCAACGTGGAAGCTCAAACTGGCGAATCCGTGACGGACGTATGGACATTGGTGCCGTGGAATCGAATGGCGTTGCGAATTTCATTGGCGATGTCTTGATTCAGCGGCAAACGGCCGATCCCACGCTAGTCGAAGTTTCGATCGCGGGAGCAACCGTCGCAACGACTCCACCGGGCCAGAACATCAACTTTGTGGTGACCAGTTTGCCTGGCAACGACCTGACACTGACCGTCGACTACACCAACGGCTACTTTGACAGCGATGGCATTTCGTTCGCCGCGAATGCTGGTGACAGCGACATGTTGAAGGTTGTCGGCGATGCGACTCCGCGAATGACTCGTGCTACTATGACCGCCACCTCCGGAACCGGCAGCGTGCAGACGGCTTATGGAATCTCCAGCAGTACGATCGCGTTCTCAGATGTGGCGAGTTTCGATTTTGATAATCTGCTGTCGTTCGCGTCCGACCAGTTCCTTTCGATCGACAATGGCCAATCGGTAGCGGTGGATGCGCTCGGGTTCTCGACGTTGGGCGGGGCGACCATTCTGGCCGACGGTAGCGCACTGAATGTTGCCGGCGGAGTTTCTCTGCGATCGGGTGACATGCTGCTCGCAGCTGGCTATTTCGACAATCCTGTCGCCGCGGGAATTGGCTCGACGATTCAAGCGACGGGCGAATTAGGACTAGGCGACCCGAATTCGGTGAATGGCTTTTTCAGTGATGGCGTCCTGCATACTGGCTTAGACACTGTCGCGCTGTACGATGCCAATGAAGTCGTTCTAGGCTCGTTGACAACGCTTGGTGATGGCACGACGGGCGGACGCTTGGTGGCTGGCACGGCAACAGGAAACATGACAACGGACAACGCCAGCCTGCCCGAAGATCTGTTGCTCGAAGATGGAAAGAACGTAACCGGTCGTGGAATGATCCGGGGCAACTTTCGCAACATGGGTAGCGTGATCGGTGACGCCAACACCGCCGGCCAGCGGATCGTCTTCGAAGACGGTTTTACCGTCACAGGCATCGGCTTCGCTCAAAATGTCATTTATAACGGTACATTTTCGCCAGGCCTAAGCCCAGGAATCGCTCGCGGTGAGAACCTGGCCTTCGCAGGAAATGTCCAGATCGAACTGGGGGGCACGACTCCTGGCACAGGCAATAGCCACCATGATCAGATCAGCGACGCTGGCCAAATCACCCTCATCGACGGAGCTAGCCTGAAAGTCGCCCCTTGGAATGGCTTCCAACCAACTGTGGGTGACGAGTTCGAGATTCTCGTTGCTCATGGCGGCATTAATGGCACCTTTGACCAGGTAACGGTCGACTCGGCGTTTACCGATGCTGGAATCGACTTTCAGCTGCAGTACTCTAGCAACGGACTCACACTTGCCGCTGTTGAAGCAGGTGCCGCGGGTGATTTCGACACCGACGGCGATGTCGATGGAGCCGACTTCCTCGCATGGCAGCGTGGTTTTAGCACGACCTACGATGCGAACGATCTGACTGACTGGCAAACCAGTTACGGCCAGACACCAGCAGTTGCTCCAGTCGAAGGTGCCCCGGCTCCGCTTCATGCTGCTGCAATTTCTGACACCGAAGGTCCAGCAACCGACAGCGTTGACACCTCACTAGCCGATCTTGCGAGTGCTTGGCAATTGGTCAACCAACCCGAGGATGTAGTTCCCCACGCCGTTGACGAAACCGTCGCAATGGACAAAGTGTTCGGCAAGCTGGGTTTTTCTGACTATGATCTTCCGCACTCCCCAGCGACTGTCAGCGGAGACTTTCTAGTGTCCGCAGAAGACAAGGCCACGTTCGACGAAGATTTTTGGCTGTCGGAGGAACTCCTTGAGAAGGTATTTGCTTGAATCAAGTCAGAGTGCCTTGTTGAGGTAACGTCCGGAAGAATTCAGTTTTTTGCAACTTTGACAATTCAGGCTTTGATAACAATGTTTCTACGCGCGCGATACTTTCTTGCAGGCCTGTGTCTGTTGCTCATATTGCCAAGATCAGCACATGGCATTCTGGTTGTCGATGAAAACGAGCAACTTATTGAACCCGGCGGCTTCGTCGACACCGAGGTAATCAACTACGGGCATATCGCTGGCAGCAAATCAGATAAGTTTGTGTTTGGACCTAATACGTTGGTGAGAGGAACCGGCAGCTACGAGCATGTGGTAAACCTGGGCGTATTTGCTCCCGGTAATAGTCCCAGTATTACAACAGGAACCAACACTACTATCGGAGGCACGATCGAAATCGAATTGGGCGGCACGATGCCCGGCTTTGGCTCGGGACGTCACGATCAATTCAACGATGGTGGCACACTCACACTGGGAGCCAATTCAGTGTTGGAAGTTCTGACCTTCGAGAGCTTCCTACCGACCCCCGGCGATACGTTTGAGATTCTCTCCTGGCAGACCGAACTCAGCGGCAGCTTTGAATCACTCGTAGTGGATTCGTTCTTCACCGACAACAGCATCACCTTCCAGCAAGTTATCACCAGTCCCAGCGGCGAGGGGAATATCACGCTGATTGCAGTCGCTATCCCGGAGCCGGGAGCATTTTGGCTCGTCGGTGCTGTAGCAGCAATGGCGCTACAAAATGCGAGGCTTCAACAAGAATAGCTGTGTACTACCCCCTATGTACTGCTCGACCCGCTGGCGAGAGCGCTACCCACAAGATCTATGAGAGACTAACTCCTGACCGACGAAAACAGCGTCGGAGAATTTCTCCGCCTTTGGAAACTGAACGTTGGAAATCCACCTTTGCGACTTGAGTTGGAAAATTTGTTTCCAATCGGGGGGGGCATGGATGCCATCAATTTAAGGGCAGGAGGCGATTGGCAACCTTCGAGGCGAAAGCAACCTCAATCGGCGGTTCTCCAATGGCCGAGCAGGCGTCCTGTTACGAATCCGTTAGGTGCCCAGGCCCGACACACCAAACGCAATCTGCGTTTTTCCTTCACTCCGAAGCTCGCATTGCAATTCGTTTCTGCGTCGCGTGGTCGGAGAACACGTTGCATAGCTCAATGAGAAGTTCGGTACCGCCTGACTTTTCCAGCAATGATGAACACAGGGATGGAATTGGGAATCTATGCGATGAGCGCGTCACCTCCGCCCCGCCATAGGGTAGAGGCACAGGCCTCCACTGAGACAGCGGAGCCGGGGACTTGGGAATGGGCCTTCGTTGTGGGCTTCTTTCCTCGCGAGCGAAGCGCGAATCGCCCCAGACATGGAAAACATGGAACTTTCTCCAAGTTGAGCTGTATAAACAATCAGAGACCTGAATTCGCTCACGAACTGGGGACCGCGACGCTTGGAAATCGAAGATCGAGAACTGGTGAAGCGAGTGCTGGCCGGACAGACGGATAGCTTTCGTCTGCTTGTCGAGCGTCATCAGCAATCGGTCTTCCGGTTCGCTTCCAAGTTGCTCGGGAATCGGGAAGAGGCTCAAGATGTGACGCAAGAATCTTTTCTCGCCGCGTTTGCCAATTTGTCTCGTTTCGATTGTTCGCGCGCCGCGTTTTCGACTTGGCTGCTGACCATTGCTCGCAACCGATGCATCAACTTGCTCAAGAAAAGTCGGCCGGTCGCGCTGAACAACCCCGAATCGCTCAAAGCCGACCTCTCGGCAGATCCGCTCGTCAGGGAAGAGCTTTCCCAACAATTGGATCATGCATTGGCAGCACTGTCGGTTCAGCAACGCTCGGCCTTCGTCTTAGCAGAAATCGAAGCATTGCCTTATGCCGAGATTGCTCGAATAGAGCAAATCACCTTAGGAACTGTGAAGTCGCGCGTCCATCGAGCGAAACAGCGACTTCAGTCTCTACTTGAGCCCGTAGTGAGGGAGTCGCAATGAGAGAACAACCCCATGCTGACGAAAACTACGCCAGAGCTACCTACGAGCGGTGGCTAGCGGAGTGTCGTAAAGTCTCTCCACCGGAGAACTTGGCGGGACAAATAATGAGCCATGTCGCTGAAATAGAGCAACAACGTCAAAGGGTTTGGTGGTTGCGTTTTGTTCAGCTAATCGAACGGTCGCGAGCCGCTCGTTGGGCGGCGTGCGGCAGTGCGCTGGCCATCGGCTGTTTGCCGTTTGTTTTTCTAGCCTACGTTGCCAAGTTGGTGACCTTTTGAGGAGATAATTATGGCCAGTGACATCTCATCGCGACGCGTACCTTGGGTTGCGTTGGCGCTTTCCTTCTTATCGGCAGGAGTGGGCCACTTATACTGCGGACGGATTGCCAAGGGGCTGCCGCTGTACTTTGCGTGGCTCCTAGTGCCGCTCGGCATCATGATCGCAGCGCTCACGCAGCCTTCAGCTACTAATCTCGCACTGCTGGTGTTACTGCCTGTCGTCACGGTCGTTTTCGTTTACCTGTACGCAGCGATCGATGCGTGGCGGCTCGCTCATCAGATTGGTTCGCAGTATTCAGCCCGCGACTACAATCGAGCAGCGATTTACGTGCTGCTCATTGTCGTCCAAATGGTTTATGCGATCGGCTTATTGGCTGGAGTGCGAGGTTTAGTCTACGAAGCGTTTGTGATCCCAACCAAGAGTATGAGCCCTACCATCCTGAGCGGGGACCGTATTCTTGCCAGGAAACTGTTGCCAAAGCATCACTTCCCCGAGCGCGGCGACCTAATTGTGTTTCGCAATCCGACGCCGTCGAAGGCCATCGCGTTTGCTAAACGAGTGGTTGCGGTTGCCGGTGATCACCTAGAACTCCGTGGCGAGCGATTGCTGCTCAATGGGAAGGAACTAGAGAGAGAACGCGTTCCTGAGGAGAGCCTCAAGCATCTCGGCGAACAAGTGGGCGGTCGAGTCGCCTACGAAGTGAACTCCGGCCATCGTTATTTAGTGGCCTACGGCGACTCTGCGAAGGAAAAACGTGAACAGAGTGATTTTGAAACAACAATACCGGAAGGCCATGTTTTTGTGCTCGGGGACAACCGCGATCGTTCGAGAGATAGCCGACATTTTGGATCGATACCCATCAAGGATGTTGTTGGCTATGTCGACTACGTCTACTGGCCAGCCGAGTCCTGGTCACGGTTCGGTGTTATAGACGACTGGTTGCCCTAGGTGGTTCTTATAGTCCAGGAGCAACGAGCCTCCTCGCGTGTTTCCAGATTGCGACCATTTGAGGCATTGGGTTGTTTGTGAGCTCGGTTGCGCAAAAACAAGGAGGGCGCCGAACTAGTCGGCGCCCTCTCTGGGGTTCACACTGTGTCGTCTGAACTATCGCTAACGCTGCATGGACCGGTTGCGACGACCAGTTAGCAACGAAGCCCCCAGCAGCAAGAGCACTGCTGAAGTAGGTTCAGGAATCACGCCTTCGGTCACTGCCTCAATCGCATCGATGTCGAAAGCGGCAAAGTTCTGGCCACTACCCGGCGTCCCAATACTAAAGGTGGTTAGGGCGTAGACATGGTCCCAAAGGTGCCCCCCGTGAGCTAAGAAAAAGGCACCGCCAGCAGCATCCAACACAAATAACTCGCTGCCGGTGGCGTAGTATCCATCTGGGTCGGCAGGGTCGGGGATTTGATCGATACTGAAAATAATGCGATCGATATCCGTCCCGCCGGTAGGGCCGCGTCCGAAATCGGTGTCCTCGCCCGCCACATCGTTGACCATGAGTGCGTCGAGATTGATCGCGTCCGCGTCGGCCGTCGTCGGAATCGGACCTCCCAACAGCGAAAATACAGCTGCTTCAATCATCGGCAGCGAAACATAAGTCGAGCCATCACCATTAAATACCGATGTCGGTGGTCCGCTAAGACCCGTCGCCGCATCTACGCGAAGCGACAATTTGTCCGTGTCCGCTGTAAACCCTGGTTCGGGTCCCCAGATTTCTAGCCCATCGATATCGTCTGGCAGCGGCATCCCGTTGATCATGGCCTGACCGGCCCAAGTACCTTGGATATCCGCTCCGTTAGCCCCGCCGAAGACTCCTAGTTCATACGAAATTTCGCCCGAGCCACCAACCGTATTACCATTTCCTAAGACCACTGCCGGTCCAGGCGGAAGCATGCCGGGTGTGAGTACCCCTCCTGGTCCAATGCCCACAAAGTCCTTGTCCAATGAGAACAACAGATGGGCATCGTCATCGAGCAGTTGGTCAAAAAGAAAATCGCCGTGATTCGCAATAGCATCAATTTCTAAGTCGACGAGCGCTGTCGGGAAAACTGGTGGAGAGAAGTCCAACCCGTCCGCCACACCACCCGACCCATCCCAAGCCACTATCTGCTTGGGGTCGGGCGAAGTTCCAACCGCCGTAATCATGTGGTCCATGTCGTGCGAATACTCTTTACCTGGCACAACCGACGGGGGCGCTAACCCAGGGCCAAGTACAGGCGTGCCCGCTGCGAGCCCACCATAAGAGATCGTCGCCCACGCAGCGTTTGGGATGACCAGCACTGCCATGAGAGCAATGCACAAACAACTGACTCCGAAGCGTTTCATTAGATCAGTCCTCCTTCTTATCTTACGGGAAAATCACAATCCAAACCGCAACACAGAGCGCCCTCTCACGCTCTGACAATATCCTCAGTCGCGCGGTCGGGTGTCGAACCCAAGCGAGCTTAGCTAGAGGTACAATTGCGTCACATCGTCGGTCTAGATGTGAGTAAAAAAGAGCCACTATCGGTCTGTGCGCACACACAAACCGATAGTGGCCGTTCTCTTCGCCGGACTTCCAAAACTTAGGGATCACGAGCTGTCTAACCTCCCACCGTATATGGTAGGTGGCGAATCCGAGGCGTCAACCTTTTTAGCTACTAGCCACTGCAATTGTGCAGTACATTCTGCTACGTCATTCATGGCGAAGTGGCCATAACTTGCAATGGCGCAAGAGATTGAGTGCCCCAGTAAAGAGAATTAGTTCAGCCGGCAAGCAATTTGAGCGCCTAGGTCAAACGGGGGGGTAGTCTTCCATTTTTGACACCTCCCCAATGTGCTCATAAACCTGAAACCAATCCCCGCCCGAATAGTATCTTGATCCGACAACGCAAGAAAAAACTCTGCCCCCGGGGATTGGACCGTGAGAGACTCCGCATCCGCATGGCCTACCTGTCACACGGAACCCCATAGTATGGATGTCCAGGATTTCAACTTTGGTGAAAGCTAATTGATGTCTTTGCACTAAACTCTACGCTATTCGTTCCGCACAAAATCCAACCTTCGATCGCTCGCTCGATCATGGCCACATCGGGGCGAATCGCGCAGCACGCAAACCTGAACAGGCCTTATGAACTGAGCACTGCTTGCACCTTTATACCGACCCTCTTCTTGAACGGTATGGCAACAATGTATGCCTTGTGAGCCTCCAAACGAACTGTTCATCCATGGATGTTTGCAGAACGATTAATAGTAGCCGCCCAACATAGCAAATCAAACTAACGACTCACGGAAAGATAGCAACTCTCTGATTTCCCTGGACACTCAACGCCTCCGAGGTACTTGCGAAGGCGATTAGTGCCAGCTTTTTGGCACCCTAGACCGCTCGGCATGGCGTCCTCTACGATGAACTTCTCCAGCGCCGGCCTGCTGAGGCCTCAGCGACCTTGACCTCAATCCTCCGCATGACGAATCGTGTCTGCCAATCTCCCACAACCTGCCGCGAGTGATACAACTCTGCTGGAAGAGGCGGTTGGCTATCTCAATTTTTCCTCAGGCGCTTCCGATCCGAAGTTTCTGCGTGCGTTGAATCAGTTGTTTCGATCACTCGAGTCAGAAACGGGCTACGATGCGTTGTCTGGCAAGAGCTGTCTAACCACGCTGTGTGCATGGCTGAGACAGACGGTCGATCGGCTGAGCTCGTCGGGCGGCGCGTTTGCTGATGTTTCGCAAGCGCGCGCGGTGATTGGTCTGTTGGAAAAAGAACTGCTACCGACGTATCGCGAGTTTCACAGCGACTTACTTTTTCATCAAGAGGAGCACCACCTGTTTAGGCCGTTCTTGGTGGGTCGCGCTTGCGAGGCGCTGTTGTCGCTGGGTTCGCCTTGGGAGGAGACAGAACGAGTGGTCCAGGGCGCGCTCACGCAGCTCAACGACTTTGTGGGGTATCGTCCGGTCGCGACATTGGCTTCCGGTAGTGCATGTCAGCCGTATGCGCATGAATTTGTGAGACCGATTCCCCTGTACGTCCGCGATGCGGGAGTGGGAGTGGGGCGTTATGAAAAGATTGTCACCCTGGCAATGGAAATTCTAAGTTTAACCGATGAAGAAATTCTGGCGCGCGCTTGGTTCGATCTCGACCGCCTCGACGAGATCGCGCTGGACCCGCGGGCCTACGATTTCGATCATCCAGTGAATCGACGTCCGAACCATCACTTCGGTCAGTGGGATCCGCGACAGATTTCCAATTCTGGTTTTTACACCCGGTTTGTGCTGCAACAGATCACACTCGACGCGCTGCTGTCGCGTTGTGAATTTGACCAAGGAAGTCCTGCGAAAGAACCGGATGAGGAGAAGTTCTTGGAGGCGGCGACGGTCTTGGCAGGGACGATGCTGATGGCGTCGGGCACCAGCGGCGACGGCCCCGGAAGGCACGACTCGACGGTGACGCTCTCGACATTGTTGCCGCACATCGCGGCCTATCGCGACGATTTTTACAGGGAGCGACTTAGCCAATCGCAAGGAGCCCTGGGGCAACATCTTGTCGAAGAGGCGCAACGGACAAGGCAGCCGTTCGGCGGAGCGCGACAACATCTCAATCGCGAACTTGCTCGGCGTCGAGCCATGCAGTTGCAATGCGTGCATTTAGCCCATCTCTACGCACGATTGGGCTACCCCGAGGCAGCCCAGCAGCAAGCCGACTTGGTCCGAGTGCCGTCGGCGCGTGTGCTGAGCGAAATCTACTGCAAGCTAACGGCGGGACACGATGCGATTGACCAAGACAATTTGGCACCCGTGCTCGAGAACTTGCTTGTCAGCGAAAAATTGATGCATCGCGCGATCGAATGCGGGGCACTGGTCGATCCTTGGAACATTGTCGGGTTTGCTGGCAACTTTAGTCTGTTCCCGGCGCTCGAGAATACAGTACACGATTGGCGCGTGGATGAGCTGATCGAACTGGTGGAACAGGTACTGGACCTGACTGCACGGGCTTGGAGCGAAGCTGCAGCGATCGACGACGGAGCGCTGGAAGAACAGTTTGAAACGATTCTCAAACGACTGTCTACCTGGTGGGACCGCTACGCCACGGCATCGGTCGAAGATGTGAAACGGCTAGTTGCTAAGGAAATCGAAGTCTCGGCTAACTTGGTTGCTGGAGCGCTCAACGCCTGGCACAAGGCGGGCGCGGCGGCGGGGGACATTGCTTTTTGGCGGATGTTCGTCGATCAGTTCGATTCCTCGAAGGCGTTTCAATTGGTGATCGAAGCGCTGCTCGACCACGGCGACACGGTCGCGGCGATGGCGCTGATGATGCAATGGGTCAGTCAAAAAGACCGTACCCCGCTCGAAGAAGGCGACAGCTCGTTCCATCGGTTGGCGTTCCACTGGCTCTCGGCGGTGGAGACGAAGCAGCGCGACACCGGAGTCGACCAATGGCCGCAGGCCGAGAAGTATTTCGCCTACCTCGAAGCCAACGCTGAAGAGTTTTGGCAAGTGCCGACGATGATGCTCGATGAATCGCTGGATAGCATGTTTGACGAAGTGCTTGACGACATTGACGGAGCAGTTTATTTCGAGGACGACGAGGACCAAGACGAATTTGACGACGAGGAAGAAGATTCGGGCGAGCTATTCGAAGCGGCCTACGAAAAAATGATCTACCAGGACAGCACCGACGACGGCAACGAAGGCGATTTGGCCGACGATTCGATTGACTGGGAATACACCGAGTGGGAATACGAGGTGCAGCGCATCGAGCAGCGGCTGGATTTTCTCGCCACGGTCGCCAACCTATGGAAGCACGCCGTCATAGTCTGGGGAGCCTCCGACCAACAAGACCCCGCCCGTGCTGCGATTTTTCAACAATGGCTCACGCAGGCCGGGACAAACTACGGCCAATTGATTGAACTGCTGGAAACGGTTCACAGCTTCGACTTTGCGCTACCCAGCGGCACGCACGATTCGCTCGTGGAATACGATCGCCTCCGTACGACGAAAGAATCGCTGGTGCAAAAGATCATCACCACCAGCGTGGAAACGGCTGACGCAGCGCGGTTGCTGGCCGCGGCGGGTTGCGAATCGACATGTGATCCTGTGGAAGCATTCAGCGAACCACTTGATCGGAGTTCAAACAACGTTCTCCGCGCGATCCTGGCGGGAGACGCAAAAGGGGTGCAGCAGCAGTGGGAGAACTTAGTCGAATCTCTCAAGCCGCACGCACTGCTGTATGTTCCCCACTCGCGCGGCGGTGAGCCCCGGCAAATCGTCAAGACGCGTGGGTTGCAGAAGTTGGTCCACGACCTGTTGGGGTGGCTGCCCCAGTTGGGCTTGATTCGACAAACGTGCGAACTCTTGGATCTGGCACAACTCATGGAGACCGAGCATTCCGTCGGGCAGGGCGCGGTGACCGAATTTGATCGCCTGTTCGAGAATGGGTATCAGGCAATCGTCCGTTCTATGGTCGCATCCGCGGAGTCTTGGGAAGAAGGGACACAGGAAGTTGACGATCAACAAGCGGCCCGTGTGGATCACTTGTTGGTGGATGCCTTGCAGCAGCTAACCGAAGGGCAACTGGAGCGCTGGCTCACACACAGTCGTACGCTACGACTCAACGTGGTCGAGCGTTTGGCAGAACCAAAGAGCTGGGAGCGGTTCGTCAAATTCATCGAGCGATTTGGCGGCGACCTGTTTGATCAAAAATTCATGAGCCTCGGCAACTTGCGTGGCATCCTACACCAAGGGGTCGACACCTGGCTGGAGAGTTTGGAAGAAGACCCCGCGATCGCGCAAGACGTGATGCTGCTGGAAGAACTCGACAAGACCTGGCCTCGGCAGGAAGCCGTGGAGATTCTCACCCTCACTTTGGAGTCGATTGTTGAAAACTATCGCGCTTACCGCGACTACAATACAACGACCACTCAGTCGGACCACGGGGAATTGATCTACACGTTGATAGATTTCTTGCGGCTGCGAGCAACCTACGACCGCATCGCTTGGAATCTCAAGCCCGTAGTGTGGGCGCATGAAATACTCATTCGGTATCGCCGCGCACTGGCCTCGGAGATGTGGTGCCAGGCATTTGCCGAGCGCACTGCCGAAGCGGCCGACAGCCACCAAGCGCAGCTCGAAACACTTAGCCAGCGTCACGGTATGACGCTGGCCACGATTGCCGACCGCATCAGCGAGCGATTCGTACGACCTTTGTTGATCGACCGCGTGAAGGCGCTCGTCGAACCGGCGCTAACCGCAGCTCCCAACGAACGAGCCGCCGCGTTTGCAACGCTGGAGCGCGAAATCGACAGCCTCGCCGGCGAACCCTCCGGCGCCGGGCTGGACTTGCCCGACTGGCTCGCCGCGTTGGAAGACGAAGCAACCACAGCCCGCTCTCGTTTCAACCACCAACCCTCCGCCGACCGCCTTGCACACCACATCGGCCAAGTGCGGCTATCGTGGCAGGAACTGCTGTCGCAGCTGGAAGAGACAGGGTGACGCAAAACGGTTGCCATCATGCTGCAAAATAGTCATATTGGCAGGTGGTAAACACCTGTCCATTATCTTGCGGCTGTCGTCGTCGCAGTTGGATCGAAGCACGGAGATATTGTTTATGGATACCCAGGTCACTTGTCCGCACTGTCGCAATGAGTTCCCCATCGATCAGATTATGTCTGCACAGATGGCGGACAAGATTCGGGGCGAGCTCGAAGCGGAATTTCTAAAGAAGGTCGAACGAGTCAATGCCGAACGCGAGCAAATCGCCACGGCAAAGAAACAACTCAAGGTTTCTCAGGAACAGTTTGACAAACAAGTCCAAGAAACCGTTGCCAAGGAGCGTCGAAAGATCGAAGCGGAGGCACGAGTCAAGGCCCAACAAGATGTCTCCGTTGAACTAAATGACCGGGATGAGCAGCTCTCGGAAGCGAAGAAACGGATGAAGGTGTACCAAGATACCGAGATGCACTTGCTCAAAGAAAAACGTCGGTTGGAAGAATTGGCCGAGCAAAACGAACTCGAAGTAGCACGTCGGATGGACGAAGAACGCAAAACCATCCGCGCCGAGGCAATGGCTCAAGCGCTGGAGCAAAATCAACTGAAGCAAGCCGAGAAAGACCACATCATTGATGGCTTAAAAAAAAGAATCGACGAATTGCAGCTCAACGCCGAGCAAGGTTCGCAACAGATTCAAGGCGAAGTGCAAGAAATCGCCCTGGAAAACATGCTAGCCGCGGAATTTCCGTGCGATGTGATCAAGCCAGTGGGCAAGGGTGCGAACGGGGCTGATGCCGTGCAGCATGTTTTCGACAGCAATGGCCGTGAGTGCGGCACGATTCTCTGGGAATCGAAGCGCACTAAAACCTGGCAAGACCGCTGGCTCAGCAAGGTGATCGACGACCAACAGGAAGCGAAAGCCACCGTCGCCTGCATCGTCTCGGGTGCCATGCCTACCGACGTCCGGCACTTTGAGGAAATGAATGGCGTCTGGGTCACAAGTTGGTCTTGCGCGCGCAGTGTCGCCATTGCGCTGCGTCGTGTGCTGATCGAATCGGCCCTCGCGCGGCAAGCTACTGAAGGTCAGCATGGCAAGATGGAGCTTGTTTACAACTACATCTACAGCGCCGAGTTCCGCAACCGTGTGCGAGGCTTCATGGAGCCTTTCATCGAGATGCAAAATGATCTCAATGCCGAAAAGCGCGCCTTGAACCGCCAATGGAACAAGCGACAGAAACAACTCGACCGAGCGCTGGCCAGTTCCGCCGGGCTGTTTGGAGATTTTCAAGGCATCCTTGGCAACGACCTACAAGAAATCGAAGGCATGGACATGCTCGCCCTAGAAGCTAGCGAATAGCCCAGTGCGATCTTCCGTTCGCACCTTGCCTAGCTGGCCACCGGCACATTCACCGCCTCGCACGCCGCTTGAATTGTCTCTGCGTTGATCGTCTCTCGTCCACTGCTGGAACCTGCGAGCAAGGCAAAGTCGGCGATGCGATTTACTGCCCGTGGAACTCCCGCTGCGGTGTGGTGCAGCGCGGTCATTGCGTCGTCGTCAAACAAGGGGCGTTCCGCGCCGGCTTCAAACAGCGCTAGTTGCAAATAGCCGATCGTGTCGAGCTCGTCCCAGGGAGTAAGGTCCACTCGCAAATCTACCAGCTCAAATATTTCTTGGGGCAGCTGACTCAGACGATTCGAGTTAGCGGTGGCTACGATTGTGAGCCACCCGTGGTTTGCGAAATTGGTGCGGGTCAAACGCAGCAACTGGTTGAATAGATCGGGGCCAGCCCGGTCGAGATCGTCCAGGAGCAGCACCGTTTGAGTGCTTTGTAGTTGGTTTTGTTGCAAGCGGTCGCACAATTGGCGGAACAGTCGCAGCATATCGTCTTCAACGCGAACCGCGCCTTGCAGCCTATTGCCCAATTGCCAGTAGAACTCGCGCGCAGAAAGGCCTAGCAAATCGACCTTGGCGGCCGCGAGGCCTGTCCGGCGACAGTGGCTGGCAAACATCTCGAGCAGCAACGACTTGCCGAGCCCCGCTTCGCCCAACACCAAACCAAAGCGTCTCCGGTGGGCCAGGAGAAAGCGCAGTCGGGCGAGCGATTCACGCTGGCTCGTGCCCTCATAGAAGAGCGTTGCGTCAAGTCCGCTCGGAAAGGGCGGTCTGTCCAGGCCCCAGTGGGTTTCGTACATGAAAGGGTTCTCTTGAGTGGTCAAAACCAGCGGTACACAATGCTTATACTGGGATCGGTATTCCAGGGCCCTAAACTTTGGTGGGTCAGTCGCTGCTAGCACTCTTTCGATGGTCTTTCATGCCCGACCGCTACTATTCCGCCGAACCGATTGATGGCTCGACCGCGACGCTCACCGACAGCGAGGCGCACCACTTGCTGCATGTCATGCGTGCCCAACCAGGTCTGGCGCTGACGGTTTTCGACGGATTAGGCGGCGAGTTCGCGGCGGAGGTGGTGCGGTGCCATCGCGCGACAGTCGAGGTCACGCTCGGCCCGCGACAAGCGATCGAGCGCGAGTTGTCGTTTGACCTCACGCTAGCGGTCGCGCTCCCCAAAGGCGATCGTCAGCGATGGCTTGTGGAAAAAGCCGTCGAGCTAGGGGTCACCCGTCTCCTGCCACTGCAAGCCACTCGCAGCGTAGCCAAAATGGAAAAGGCCAGGAAGTTGTCTCGCTACGTTATCGAAGCAAGCAAACAATGTGGCCGGAATCGGCTGATGGAAATCGCTGAACCCGTTGATTGGTCAACCTTGTTGACGGAAGCGGGGACAGACCAACGTCTATTCGCCCACCCCGACGGGCAACCCTTGCCCGTCACAGAAATCGCACCCGCAGATTCCATCGTTCTCGCCGTCGGTCCCGAAGGCGGTTTCACCGACGAGGAAGTGTCGCAAGCCATCGACGCAGGTTGGCAAACGGTGAGCCTCGGCAAACGAATCCTGCGCATCGAAACCGCGGCGCTGGTTCTGGTATCAGCCTTGACGGTGAGATAGCCCGAGTGCTCGGTGCCAGACCAACTTCGAGAGTTCGACCGAACGGTATGGGATACGATTTATTCGGCGACCTCGATTCTTTGCCGCCCAGGTAGGTTTGAAACTTTTTTGCTACCCGCGCGACTGCACGTCAGCACCGTATGCACGCCAGATTGACGACTTCCTCGGTGACTGTAGAATTGCTGTTTTGTTTACCGTCGCAGAGGACATCACCTTGAAAGTCGGCATCGACAGCTATTGTTATCACCGCTACTTCGGTGAATTCTATCCCGAGCAAACTGCGGCGGGATCAAGCTACACCATGGAAAAATTCTTGGACCGTGCTACGGAACTCGGTTGCGAGGGGGTTTCGCTGGAATCGTGTTTCTTTCCTGAGTTTGGCGACACGTACTTGTCTCAGTTGCGGACGAAGCTCGATCAATTCGGATTCGACCGCGTTTACGCCTGGGGACACCCCGACGGACTCGAAGCAGGAGGAAACCTGGCGGCTAAACATGAGATGATAGAGCACATTGCCCACGCCAAGGCAATCGGGGCGCCGGTCATGCGTGTTGTTGGCAGTAGTGCCGTATTCCGCTTCGCTCCTCACGAGCCGCAACTAAAATTGCTCGCCGAATGGTTTCGTGAAGCGGCAATAACTGCCGAAAGCGAGGGGGTGAAACTGGCGGTCGAAAACCACATTGACTACAACTCCGATGAAATTCTGCACTTGATCGAAGAAGTTGGGTCCGATGCATTTGGCGTGAATCTCGATACGGCCAATTTTTTGCGCGTGTTAGACGATCCCGTCGAGGCGACCGAAAAGCTCGCACCACACGTGTTTGCGACCCACGTGAAAGATGTTCTCCCCACCCGAGGTGTTAAAGTCAATCACTGGAACTACTTTTCCAGCGTGGCGGCTGGCGAGGGCCTGATCGAAATCGAAAAGATCGCTCAGATACTCTCCGAAAACAATTACCAGGGTTTTCTCGCCTTCGAGACCGACATGCCTCACCCCGACTACACCGATCGCGAAGAGCAAATGATCGAACAAAGCATCGCCTACCTGAAGGGCGTCGCCGCCAAGCTCAATTAGTGCTCTGCCACAGAGACTAGTTGTGAAAGCCAGTCGAAATGTCCAAACAACTCCGAATCGGCATCATCGGTTATAACTTCATGGGGCGGGCGCACTCCAACGCCTGGCTTCAGGCAGGGAAATTTTTTGACCTTCCGCTGAAGCCAAAACTCCAGGTTGCCTGCGGTCGAGATGAACGAGCCGTGCAGGATTTTGCTGACAACTGGGGTTGGCAGGATACAGAGACCGATTGGCGCCGGGTCGTCGAGCGCGACGATGTCGATGTGATCGATGTCGCGTTGCCGCAATCACTGCATCACGACGTGGCAATCGCAGCGGCCGAGAACGGTAAACACATTTTTTGCGAGAAGCCGCTCGCCATGACGCTTGCCGAAGCCCAAAACATGCTGGCCGTGGCCGAGCAGAACGGCGTGCGACACTACCTGAATCATAATTATCGCCGCACGCCGGCTGTTCAATTGGCAAAGCAACTGATCGACGAGGGGCGCATCGGACGCATCTTTCATTGGCGGGGCTGTTACCTGCAGGATTGGATCGTCGACCCTGAGTTTCCACTCACGTGGCAACTCTGTGAGGAAACCGCCGGCGCGGGGCCGCATGCCGACCTCAATTCTCACAGTGTCGATTTGGCACACTATCTGGTGGGTCCTATTGATTCGGTCTCATGCCTGACCGAGACGTTTATCCGCGAACGACCGCTGCCCCGCGATCGAGCCACAGCCTTTTCGGCGGTCGAAGAATCTAGTTCAGCGCAAACAGGCAAGGTGACCGTAGATGACGCCTCACTCATGCATGCCCGCTTCGCCGACGGTGCGATCGGTTCATTCGAGGCAACAAGGTTTGCCACCGGGCGCAAGAACCATAATTACTTTGAAATCTACGGCAGCGAGGGGAGCTTGCAATTCAATCTCGAACGGATGAACGAGTTGGAATTTTTCTCTCGCACCGACGATCAGCACGCACAGGGCTTTCGCACAATTCTGGCTACCGAGTCATGCCATCCCTACGTCGAGCGTTGGTGGCCGCCTGGCCACGTCTTGGGATACGAACATGCGTTTGTGCATGCGACGGTCGACTTCATCAAAGCAGTCGCTCATGAACGACCAATTGCGCCGGACTTTCGAGATGGAGTGAACGTGATCGCGGTGCTTGAAGCTGGATTGCATTCTGCCAAACATGGGGGACAAATGACCCCCGTGCATTGCGAGCCGCAGGCGAAGCAATACTCCGTAAGGAGAAAGGAAGAACAAATTGCCATGAGCAACTTGAAAGCAAATTTCGAAAAAGAGGGGTACGTGATTGAACCCGTGCTCTCCGAGGCAGAAGTCGTGGAGTTTCGGACCCTGATGGCTGAGATTCTCGATCCCGAGCAGCGAGCCGACGAGGACGAGGAAATATACGAATCTTCCTATCAGCACTTTGGCGATCCCGTCTCGTCTTTCGGCAAGTCCCCGCGTCAGTACTACATGCACATGCTGACGCAGCAAGGCACGCAAAGTATTTTGCATGCCTACCACATTCCGCGTGTGATTGAGATTGTCGAAGAGCTGCTGGGGCCTCATCCGATCATCAACAACGCTTCCATCCTCGCGTCGAATGCAGGGGTTCAATATAGCCTCGGCTGGCATCGCGATATTATTCAAATACCTGAGGAAGAAATCCGGGATGAACTCTTTTCCTCCGACTGGCCGCACAACAGTGTGCAGATTAATCTTCCGCTGTACGAGGAAAATAGTTTGTGGGCAGTCCCCGGAAGCCACAACCGCCCAAATACCGTTGAAGAAAACGCCTTTTTCGAGGGGTCGAAACATTACGCCCGCATACGCGAAGAGCCGATGCCCGGCGGCGAGCCAATCAGCATTCCTGCTGGCCACGCCTGTCTTTACAACAACAACCTGATTCATCGCGGGCACAATACCAAGCGCGACATGCCCCGCCGCACACTCCACATGGGTTATCACAGCGCCACGCGCAAGCCAACTTGGCACTTCTACCTGCTCGACGTGAGCCGAATCACGCCGGACTATCTCGATACGCTCGCCCCGACCATTCGTCGGATGGTGGAAGAATATGTTGCCTGCCGCAAGCAGTACCCCAACATGGAAGCAACCTGGCAACCAGGCTGGCCCGGCCCGGCGGCCTAGTGCGGACAAGGCGCACAGCGGCATCAGTTCCATCATGGCGAACGATGCCTACACCTGCTCTAGATATAAGCGAGGCCGAGAATCACACCCCAAACGTTAGCTCGCTTGAGAGGCTGACTCTTGGGTGCTGAGGTTGCTACGGGCAATTCTCGCCTACGCGTGTTAGCAAACCCGTGATCGACTCACTCAAGGAAAATGCCTCGGCGTGTCGGGCTGAGGCAGGTTGCAGCCAGTAGATTCCGCGCTCAGTAAACGCACTCTCGAGCTCGAATAGCAGAAAATATCCATGGCACAATTTGCGGACGCTGAGATGTTAGTACTTACAAGTAAAACCGGTAGAAGATAGGAAATAGTAACCTGCCTGGAACCGTAGTAAGGCTTGCTGTTTGGGGCTTGTGGGGGCAGGTTAAGTCCCTTGGTCAGGGCGTTTCCGGGCGATCTTGAACTTGACCTATGAATTGGAATGTCGCTCTTGATGTAGATTGCTCAGACTTTGGACTGGACCAGTCCAAACGGCCATAGGTCGTAGGGCCAAAAGGCCATTGCGTTCCGAACTTACTTGGGTAGTGCGTCAGGGTGAATGTGGCTTCGGTATTTTCCCGAAGCCAGTGTGAATCCTTCGGGCAAAAGGGAACAAACGTCTGAAGACAGAAGTTTTTATACTGAAGAACTAGCCAGAAGTAAGGAATTGCCTCGTCACTCAATCTGCGGAAGAGAAGCACTTCGCTGTCCGCTTCTGCGACTACTCCCGGCGTAAACTGAAACAATACTGGAAATGGCACTATACTTGCTTGCTTTCGCTCCATCAGCCAGTCGATCGCAAGACCACACTGGTCTAAATCACTTGAGGGACAGATTGAGCATGCAACCTTGATGAGCGCCATCGCAGCTCTAAGTGGCACATACGGCTGAGACTCACCGTCTATCGGCGGAGTGAACTCGAATGGGCCATCCTTGGCTTTGAGATCCGTGAACAGTTCAGGGTCCGAAGTGGGTAGATGAATGTGAGCGCCGGTCTCGTTCCGATCAATCCTTGCCCCGTCAGGTGTCTTGTGAGTTGGTAACTTCCGACCTTGCACTCCGACCAATGACCGCCCATAGTTTGACCACTTGCCAAGGTGATCTTCGTAGTTGTCAGCTAGGAACTTATTGCAGGCGTTGCACTCATTATTTGAGAACACGGAATGATTGCCCAGAAATGCGGGGATTGCATGCGCTTCCGCACTAAAAGAGACTTCCGGCCTGCCACGGTGACAAAACCTACATCGCCGATGTTTTGCAGTCGCGTGATCGGTAACGAACTGCTTCCCGCCTGCGACGAATGAGTATTTAGCGGCCACCTCGTATTGATCACGGTAATGTTCTGATGCTTGCAAAAGTTGTTCTTGGTCCATGTAAAGTACTTCCTGGCAAAATGCTGGCACCGGGATCGCTACGCGAATGTCTCCTGACCAGAGTCGACTGTTACAATTCTGCGATTGGCGCACACCATGTTGCACACAAGACATGGCTATAGACCTCAAGGTTCGTTATGCTACTAGCGCCGACGCAATCTGTTTATGAACACATGTCATAATTTCAGCGAACTTGCAATTAAAGACAAGACTCCGGAGAACTACTCTCTCCAAATCTAAGTTGAATCTGAAATCAAGCACTAGACGGGACAGCTAGCGCAGGTGAAGGCTCTCTAAGCGACAGCAACTTGGTCTCTTTCTCGGCTCAAGCGAGCAAGCCGTGTACGCCAAATACTTGCCAGCCGCTTCGGTTCATTTCGTCGATTCTTGAGATCGACTATCCACCATATGTTCTTCTTAGAGCTAATCTCCGCTGCCCGGAGCTTTCTGAGTACGTGTCGATCACCAGCTTCTAGTAGCTGTCTGATTTTGCGTGTTGGGCTGAACTCGGCTTGCCTGCAATAGTGCATCCAGCCGGTAAGCCTATATCTTTTCGCCGAAATGGCTTGCAAGGAATCCGCAGTCACAGAGCGACACGCGGATACGTAGTTGTCAGCCAATTCAAGGGCTTCCCTAGTCTGCATGCGACTAATCGAAGTGCCCTTCGGTTTCGACACAGAAATACTGTGTATGAGGCGTTCTTCCGAGCATGTTTGCAGACCGTGTTTCGCCTTCTTCTTTTCATTCACCTTTAGACCTAGTAACTCCATTTCCCGCTCAAGCCGTTCTGTCACCAGTTCGCCAGAACTGCGATTATTTCCAGATAGCACAAAGTCGTCTGCGTTTCGACTATAGCCGAGCCCAAGGCTACCAGCCATTGAAGCTAGAAGCTGGTCTAGTCGCCAGAAAAACAGGTTAAGTGCATCGCCACTTACGGGTGACCCTTGCGGTACGCCACCACGATAAGTGAACAGCATGGAGAGAACTTTTGCGGTATCGTGCCGAAAACCAAGGTTGCGTAGCTGGACTAGCATTGCTTCCGTAGAAATGGACGGGTAGCAATCCTCTACATCGCGAGTCCAAACGAAACGTCGACCCACATGAACTCGTGCACTAGAAAAACATGATCTACCCTTAATTCCGCCGTGTGCTGATGGATGGCATAGACGGTTCCGCTGAAAAAACCTATGCAGCTTTTTCAGGAGGCGTTTGGGGGTTTTGTATAGAGGGTCAATGGGCCGGTGTTTCTTGCCATCCCATTGCTTCCTGCGAGGCTTATAGCAGGCGTCGATATGTCGGGCGAATGACCACAGCTTATCGACGCTTAGCCCCATTGCTTCGGCGAGATGCTCGGGACTTATTTGATTTGGTGCCACTCTTCGACTCCTTTCCCAGTAGCGTCGTCAACTTGTCTTCTATGTCGATTAACTTGCCGACCATATCGGTCAGCGCGGTTGTTCGTCTGTCGTTCGATTTCAACGAGTCACTACCCATCCCCATAACAATTAATGCCTCGGAAGGAACGCCAAGTGTGTCAGCAATTCTCTGGATAACCTCCAGTGATGGTTGACGCTCTCCATTCTCAACAAGGCTCAAATACGGCACGCTTACGTCACTGCTTTTCGCAACATCCGTCACTTTCAATGACTTCGCTTGACGCAATATTCTAATGGTCTTTCCCAAATGTTTACTCACTGAGAGAAGACTCCTTACAAACGGTGTGTTGGACAGATCGTATGTTCACCGACCTTATGACATCAGGACGCAAAAATGTGGTCCACCTCAACTTCCAAGAAAGAGATCAAAGTCTCAACCTGGAATTCGACATTTACCGCATCCGCCGCGGTGCACGACTGTCCCCAATGAGCCAAACGCTCAATGGTTCCAGCGAGCTTAGCCGCGTCATCCATAACCCCCCGCACTTCACGACCTTTACCCTGCTCAAGTAGCTTGAGCAGCTTGCGAATGGCAACCGTCTGTCTTTCGACTTCACGGAGCCTTTCGCGAGGGCGTGCTGCGGAATCTCGAAGTGATGCTTTCATGGGTTACTCCTTTTTGAAAGCTGGACTTCAGGAACAATAAAACGGACACCACCCTAAATTGGTCCGTCTTGGGGGATCATGGCCATCCGTAGCTAAAAGCAACTACGGTCCTCAACCGCTACCACCCTTTAGGTGGTCGGTTCGACGAAGCCTCCCATGCCGAAACGGGGCATGCGATCGTTCGCCTCCGGCGCAGGGCCGGCAGTGGATTGAAGTCCACACAAAGAGATTCAGCAAATTGTCAAAGAACACGCCGGACGTACCCGACACTTGGAATTCTCCACATCCACTACGGGATGTCAACTGTAGTTAATAAATTAACCACTCTTCTGGCTGACCTGCCTCGGCCGTAAACGCCGAACGCCCCGAACTCCCAGCTTTCTTGTCTTCGCTCAGGCAAGTCCATGCGCTGTATCCTTTGCCCCGCAAGATCACTCAGACACACTCCCAAGCAGCTTTTTTGACAACGGATGGTTCGTGACACAGACTTGCAGAACAGATACTAATTTGACTTATCTTTTGGAGCGCTTTCGATGTCCATGATTATGATGTTAGAACGCGTCGCGGAAGGTGGCAGCGTTGAACAAACGCAACCTGCTGCCGTGGCTGATAAACAAGCCGAACCAAGTCCGTTGAGAATATTCAACGGAGAACCCACAGCGGACGCGTGCGAGGTGGAAGGGTTGTTGCCCGCCGTGATGGGCGCTTTCATCAGTGGATTGAACGGAGCCACCAATTTTTTGGATGAAATCGAAGAAAACGCCCCTGTTGGTACGACACTCAGTCTTGAAAAGGCTTGGCACGGGTTGCATTTTCTTCTGACAGGTGATTCTTGGGGAGGCAGCGGACCGCAAGCGTTTCTCGTCTGCGGCGGTACTGAACAGGGGGAGGACTATGGCTACGGACCGGCACGTTACTTCGCGTCTCAACAGACTCGCGAAATTGCTAATGTGCTATCCCCGATCGAAGTCGATAATCTCTGGTCACGGTATGACGCACAGGCGATGACCGACGCGGGAATCTATCCCGAAATTTGGGACGAGCCAGCAGCCGAACTTGCAGAAGAATATTGCGAGTATTTTCAAGAGCTCCAAGAGTTTATGGCTGAAGCTGCCGAGCAGGGCGATGGCCTGCTGGTGTACCTGACCTAGTGACCCGCGTGGACACACCGATGGTTGATCTAAACCCGAGTGATCGGCTGCTTTGCGAGGGCGACCAAGTAAATTTGGGCGGCAGAGCGAGGCCCTGGTGTCGAGAAATTCTGACACCAGATCAACTGGAGCTAAAGTTCTTGACGCAAACGTTCCACATCAAAGTGGAGAGTCTCCGACGACTCCGTTCTGGCGGATCAGGTTCCAATCGGCACCTGGAGGTGGTTCACGAAGATCAGAAAGCCCCTGATTCGATTAAGGTCTATCCCCACTACCCAGAACGATGGTTCCAAGCATTCGAAACGCTCGGTATCCCTACCGAAGACGAGGTCGATTTGCGTCACGCCAAGCAATGGCCTCTACGCACCTCAAGTTGGGCCAGCAATGCCGAAGGTTGTTTCTGGAGTACCGTTTTTGGAGCGGGTGCACTGGCTGGGCTGATCAGTGCCATCTGCAAGTTCTTGGACTGACCACTTGAATAAAGACTTTTGCGTTTGGACGGCTCTGACAGTCCTCGCGGCTGCGAACTTTGTGGCCATCATGTTTGGGGCAAGCACCGGGTGGGGTATCTTCGGTGGAATCATGCTCATTTTTTTCTCAGTGTTCGCGATCGCATCGAGGCGGGTTCTCGACTTGGAGATCGTGAGAACGCATTGCAAGCGGTTGCCCAGCAACTTGGATTTTCTTTCGCAGGAGGCCGAGCAGAAAACTTTAATGTCCTTGGGTGGAGCGAGTCTTTTCTGCTTACCCAGTCGGCCGTTCAGTCTCGGGGGATTCTTGGCCAAGCCGGATTTGGCAAGTGCCTGCTAAATTTGTGCTATCATGCGAGCAATGTCATGCGGCGGCAGGCGGCAGATCAAACTATCGCCGTGTTCGACTCTTATCGTCCAAGTTGCGCTCACGAGGACGAGAGCATTCGGCAAACGGTGTTCGCTCTCCAGTCACCTCAATTGGAATTCCCACACTTTGCCCTAAAACCTTCTCATGGCGGCGAACGAGTTTCTGCTCGCTTCAGCTCTAAACTGAAGCTCAAAGCAGGATATCGCTGCTATGGTGACTCGCCGCCCGAAATCGAAGGGCTTCTGCGCAGTTTTTCTGACCTGCTTAGCGCGGAATATGTGCTTGAGGCCAGAGACGGATGCCTGCTCCTCTATCGAGATGAGCGCGCCAATCGTGAACGAACTTTAGCAAGCGATTGCGACTTTCACTGTAAGTAGGGTGGCTGACCAGCAGGTGTTTGGGCGTAGACCCTGCTCACGGTAGGTCCTGTTCACCGTAGGCTTGGGCATTAGTAAGTCGCCAAGGCTTCCACTTCTCCCATTTGCCGAAGCAGCTTTTTCATTCCGGCAAGATTCTCGGTCAGCACCTCTTTCACGTCGGCGTTTTCTACATGACCTAAAATTCCGATGCGTCCCTGGAAGCCTGCTTCTTTCAGTTGCATCATCATTAGCGCTTCGCGATCGCCGGAACCTAGGGGGAGTATTTTAGGGCCATCGACTCGCATGCCGTTGAGATTTACTGAACGCAGGTAGGGCATCATCAAAGCTAAGTTGGCTTGGTAATCTTCCAATTGCGAGTGCGCGTGATGGAAATTGTATACCAGGCCAACATCCTCAACGTTCAGGTAGCGGAGGATCTTAACCATGTTGCGCGGTTCGCCAAACCAATCTCCGTGGTTGTATAATGAGACGCTGCACCCAATCGCCCCTGCTTTGCGTCGCAGAATCGCAACTGTCTCGGCTCCTTGAGAAACCCGCTCCGTTTCGTTCAGTCCAGCGAAGAACGAGGGGGCGAAGCTCACCCAAATTTCTGTTTTAGCTCCCGTCTTTTCCAAGGTCGCCAACAGCTGATCGTTTGCGTCGCCGAGGCCAGCTTTCGATTTCTCATCGATCCAGCACCAGACCGCTTTTAGTTCAATCTTGGCTTCTCGCAGGAGTGCAATCTCGCTCTCGAGCGAGTTGAGATGCTTTTGCCGCCAGTCCCATGCCAGGGAACGAAGACCAAGCTCCTGCAACATTTGGGTTCGCTGGGCAGGAGTCCGCTCCTGGTTGTCAAACGGCACCACGCACCAGGCGACTAAATTGTCTTTCGCGAAGAGATTGATGCTCTGTTCATCACGAGGCTCGGCCGACGCTGCATTGGAAAATGCCAACAGGCCGATGGCGAGTAGAACTCGGATTGGCAGTAAGCGTGTGGGCATAGCTCTAAACCGTTCATTCTACGTCGCGCGGCTGCCGCTCAATCACCCCGAACAGATGTCCGCCGTGGTCGCCGCCACTCCAGAAGCCGGCGTAGTGGTTGGCGTAGATCATGACGCGGGCTGTGTAGGTGCCGAGGCCGGGGAAGCCGACGTTGTCCACGGTGATAACAGGCGTGTCGCCCGCCCAGCGCACCGGCAGGGATAGCGGCAAGGTCACGTCGTGTTCACCGTATTTGATCCGTGCTTGGAACTGCCACTGATCGCCTTCCAGGTGTTCGACTCTGACGAGTTCGTACCGTTCGGGCTCCAACTTGGTATCGCCATCTGCCTTGTCGATGCCGGTTGTAGTGGAGTGCCCGACCAGCGCCACGCCTGTGAGCGCTTTCTCGAGCTTTGCAAAGCGGTCGACTTTGGTGGTCTTGGACTCAGTCGTTGCTGGAAGTTCTGCCCTAGAGTTGAGCACTGACCAACCAGCCACAAAGGCAACGCTGATCAGTCCCAGCGGCAGGCTTATACGTCGAATGGTCATGACAGGTCCTCCGAGGGTAAATTGGCGACAGCAAACTTACAGTCAATTTACCATTGCAACACTGCCTGCCGGTACTACTTGCGTGAGATCGGCGGAAAATAACCGCCGTTGTTCAAGAACTGCGCGCTATGTCCGGTGGTCGGGACGCCGCCGTTGCGGTTGTTTGAGATCACTCCGCCCCCATAATTCGCCCGAATTCGTTGTTGGAGCTGACGCAACTCGGCTGCCTGCGCTTGGATGGCTTGTTGCTGTTGAAGCTGAGGCAAGACGCGCGAGTAGTAGTTTGGTACGCCACCACTGCTCTCGATAGTGTCGAGTTGCAGATAGGGTGTGACTGTCGGGCCTTTGTTCACATTTTGAAAGGGTTTGCCCCCGGCGAGTTGAAACCGCTCGGTCGGTGGTGCCTGTCTACGCGGCCGAGATCTCGGCAGGGGGGTGTGTTTGCCCTTGCCAAAGTATTTCAGCGCAGGTGTCGAAAGATGATCGGCCGCAGGTTCCGCGGTGGCCGATCGCAGCCTTTCCCCATAGGCCTGGCCAGTTGCTAGCAACAGGCCGCTCACCAAACAGAGTCCACAAATTCTCAGCGTGAGGGTCATGGTCGCCTTTCGACAGGAGTTTCCATTGAGAGGGCCGAAGCAGCCGATTGCCAAGCCCTGCAATCGTAATAATCGGCACACCTTGCCACAGACTTTGCGTCGATTTGGTTTCTGAAAGGGCGGTATCTTGAGCCAGCAGCTGCTTGGCGGCGGGCCAAAACCAGTCTTCCCGCAGCTAGCACCGACGGTTCCAGAATCCAAGAAAAACCTGGAATACGCTGTTTCTGTCGTGTTTTTGGCGACGATACTAGACCGAACAGCCAAAACTTGACTAACATGACCTACATAGTTAAGATTAACTCCGACGACTGACTGGCTACCTCCTACGCCGAGAAATTCCATGACCCAGACTGCTACCCGACCTGCCGCCGCGGGGCAAACTCCTGCTGCCCCGAGTCCGCAGGAACCGACCGCCGAGTTTCTCGCTGAGCTGGCCGAACATAGTGCTCGGTTGGAAACTGCTACGCCTGAGGAGATCATCGCCTGGGCGCACCAGCAGTATGGCAGCGGTCTCACCATGGCCACGGCTTTCGGCCCAGAGGGCTGTACCATCTTGTCGATGCTCGCGGAAATCGCGCCGGAAACTTACGTCTTCAATCTCGACACGGGTTACCAGTTTCAAGAGACACTCGATCTGCGCGACCGCATCGCTCGCAAGTTCGGCATCGAAGTCGATATGCTGCAACCCGAGCTGACCGTGCCAGAGTACGAAGCGAAACACGGCGGGCCGCTGTACAAGACCAACCCTCAACAGTGCTGCTTCGATCGCAAAGTGAAACTCTTGCGAGAGGGCGTAAAGGGCCGTACCGCTTGGATGAGCGGCATACGTCGCGACGAAAGTGCCGACCGCGCGCAGGCTTCGATTGTCTTTTGGGATCGAAAATTCCAGATGGTAAAAATCTGCCCCTTGCTGAACTGGACCAAGAAAGACGTTTGGAAGCACATTGTCGGGCAGGACGTTCCCTACAATCCCCTGCACGACAAAAACTATCCGAGCATTGGTTGCTGGCCCTGCACCCAAGCCGTGAAGCCGGGCGAAACCGACGACCGCGCCGGTCGCTGGAGTGGCACCGACAAAACTGAGTGCGGTCTGCACACTATCCAGCAAAGCGACGGTAGCGGAATTTGAGCAAGGCGGAACGATGAATCTCTCAGCGAAATCGGAATACGCTTGCCTGGCTGCGCTCGAATTAGCCCAGTGTTATGAGACTCAACAACCGGTACAGTTGCGCCGCATTGCCGATCGGCACGGCATACCGTCGCCGTTTTTGGTGCAAATTCTGCAAGAACTAAAACGAGCCGGCCTAGTGAGCAGCACGCGCGGCGCGGCCGGAGGGTATCAACTCGCACAACCCCCGGGCGAGGTCTCGCTAGCCGACGTGCTAGAAGTCGTCGAGGGCGGCACCGAGCCGATGGCTTGCGCCTCGGTTGCGTCTCCCTTGGCACCGGTGCTGCTCGATGTCTGCAACGAGGTGTCTTCAGCACGGCAGAAGCACCTCGCCGGCATCACCTTGGAAGACCTGCTCGGCCGCGCGGCGGTCGAAGTAGGGCCGATGTGGTACATATAAATGCCTGCGTCTAGCAATCATTTAATTTCAGCGGCTTACTTTTCAGATACGAGCTTCTCGATTTCGGCGGTGTAGTTGGTCCACAACTTGGCGAGTTGCTCTACTTTGACTGGCGAATTCTCCGCCAGATTTTCAACTTCCGCTCGATCTCGCGCGAGATTGTAGAGCTCCCAGGGTTCATCTTTAGCGGCAACCAACTTCCAGTCCCCGGCGCGGAGGGCTCGGTTGCCTTCGTGTAACCACCACAGAGCTTCTCGTTCCACCGGTCGGTCCGTAGCAAAGGTCGCAGCTAGACTTTTCCCTGGCCTGGGATGTGCCTGCTTGCCGATTGCATTGACCACTTGATTGCCTGCCGAGAGCTCGAGCAGAGTCGGAACAATATCAATCACGTGGCCAACAGCATGACGCCACTGCGCGGCGGCTGTCTGAATTCCCGCAGGCCAGTGTACGATCAGAGGCGTTGAAATACCTCCTTCATGGACCCAAGTCTTGTGCCGTCGGAATGGGGTGTTGGCGGCGCTGGACCAGCCGGGCCCGAGACAGAGATAGCTCTCCGCCGAACCTGGCTGGGCACTCGGATTGTGACCGTCTCCTCGAACCATAATTTCTGCGCTTGCCCCGTTGTCTGACAGGAACATGATGAACGTATTCTCGTAGAGGTCCAGCTGTTTCAGGGCCTTGATGATTCGACCAATTTCACGATCCATACGATCGATCATCGCCGCATGAACTTCCATCTTTGCTGCCTGAAATTCTTGCTGCTCGGCCGTGAGCTCGTTCCAAGGTTGCTCGCGAGTAACCTCACCGGCGCCCAGTTGCTGGATCGCATCGGGAAAATCGTACGGGGGCCCGATGTGTGGCTCAAGTTCAGAGAGCGCACCGGGCAATTGTTGGAGCTTCTGCCTACGTTGCCATCGCTTCGTTCGGACGATATCCCACCCAACATCGTACTGACCGCTGTACCGAGCGATATCTTCAGCGGGTGCGTGCAAAGGAAAATGCGGCGCGATAAAAGTCACATGTTGAAAAAACGGCTCATCGGTGTGCTTCTCGGTGTGTGCTTGAAGGCATTCGATGACAAAGTCCGCAATCGCTGTGGAGGCATAGTAGTTGCTTTCGGGTGTCTGCCTGGGAAGCGGCGCCCCGTTCTTGAAATGGGTTTGCGGTGTAAAGTGACGGTTGTGATCGCTCAAGCGATAGGATTTTTCAAAGCCTGCTTCCAAGGGCGTGCCGTCGATGTGCCATTTGCCCGAATGATAGGAGTGATACCCAAGGGGCCGGAGCAGCTCGGGCAGTAGGGGGGCCCAGTCGGGCCGTTGGCCGTGACCTCTGTGTGTAGAACTGGGCAACGCGTCACGATTAATTTGCTGAGGATAATAGCCTGTCAACAAGGCTGCCCGAGTCGGCCAGCATCGCGCGGTGTTGTAAAACTGCGAATAGCGCAGTCCTTGCTGCGCTAGCGCATCGAGATTTGGAGTCTTGATTTCGCTTCCGTAACAACCCAAATCGGAATAGCCGAGGTCATCCGCCAAGATGATCAAGAAATTAGGCGGATCACTCTTTCGAAGTGGGTCCGCATAGGCAAGGTTGGCAGCACCCAGCACATTGAACATGAAAACAACGAAGCAAGGTAGCGCGAGCTGCAGCACGCCTGCCCTACAAGATTGTTCCGATTTCGTTTCCTGAAGTTTCATCGACTCGGCCTTCATTAAAATTCGGAGAGGTCGGTTATTCGTAGAGGGCGGTGGCCACACTCCTGTCGATCAGGATACGCGATCCCTCAGTAAATCTTACCGAGAACAGTGGCCCTGCACCTTTTAATACCCTGGTTGCGACGGGTCGAGATTTTGCAGTTGCACTTCTCCAGGGATGCCTAGGCGCTCTAACTCGAGGCGGAGCAGCCGTAGGCCCGCCTTGAAATCTTGGATCTCAAACACGATCAAGTGTTCGGTGGCTTCGCTCGAGTCTGGATCGACCTGACGGAGATAGTTAGTGTAGATCCCTGCGCGTTCTGTCTTCAGTGCGGCGCGAAGCGGGCGTATGTACTTGTCGCGCACCTCGTCGGGCGTCAACTGGCTGCGAAAGGAGATACCGACCTTGTGCACTATCCCATCAGCCTTTCGCGGCTCAACGATCGGCGTGCGTCGGCCACTTGTCCACGGTGCATCATCGGGTGCATTGCTACCACCGAGAACACTCTTCCGAACGTGCCAAAAAAATCCTCGCGGCCGGGCGGCGGGCTTGCCGAAGGTTTGTCGAGATCCGCGTCGCCAAGCTTGCTTAGCACTTGCAGCGTGTGCTCGCGAACTTCGTCCCACTTGGCAAGCAAGTCACTCAGCGGGGGATAGTCGTCCTTATTGGCCGTAGGCTCCGTGCCGCCGCCGAAGATGGATTTCCACTCGATCAACGGGTTTTCATCGCCTGAGAGAATATGATGGATCAGATTGGACTCCGAGTAGGCCAAATGTCCGGCGATCCAAGTGGGGTGATTTCCCCCTTCGGCCGTGGGGAAAGTCATCGGCGCATCGAGCATGTCGGCCAACAGCCCACCGGTCATTTGCTTGCTGGTTTCGATTTGAAACCGAACGAGATCGGTTGCTTGCATAGGATAGTTCCTCTCGTTTGAACGGGGGAGGCGTGGCTGGCACTTGCATGACTTGCTCCCACTACCAGAGAATATACGCTTCGCAGGCCGATCGTGGTAGACATCGCATCAAACCGCGACCCGCGTTCGACCACTTCAGAGTTCAACTGAATTATCGCGCCACCTAAGGAGGATGGGAAGCATGTCTGCTCAATTAGCAAATCTTGGGGCGTGGATCGCACTGGTCTTAGCATCGGTTGCACATGCTCAACCTCTGCCGGGAACACCGTCCAGCACCGAGACTGCCGAAAACAAGAAACCGAAGTTGGAAAAAAAAGAGATCGGCAATATGCGCCCAGTCCACGCGTTGGGCGACATCTACCTGGCCGGTCAACCTTCGCAGGAAGATTTGAAGCTGCTCAAGAAAAACGGCATCCAGACCATCATCTCGGTGCGCAAATCAGACGAGCTCCCCTGGGATGAAGCCGCCGCGGTGAAACAACAGGGGATGAAGTTTGTGGGCGTGCCCTTCGGAAGCGCTAATGAACTCAAGCCGCAGGTGTTCGACGAGGTGCTGAAAGTGCTCCGCGACGAAAAAAGCGGCCCGACGGTTTTTCATTGTGGGTCGGCCAACCGAGTTGGGGCAATCTGGTACGCCCATCGCGTACTCGACGGGAAGCTGTCGCCATCGGAAGCGTTACACGAAGCGAAAGTTGTCGGCCTGCGCACTCCAGAATATCTCGAACGTGCCCAAGCTTATGTAGAACACGCAAAAAAACGAGCAGCTGCGACGAAGCCAGGCAAACAGCCATGACTTGTCTATGTTTCTCACAGCTCGGCTAGCGCCGCCAAGACCTGTTCGTCGTGGCCATCGACTTTGACGCGTTTCCATAGTTTGGCGACCTTGCCAGCCTCATCGATCAGAAACGTGCTGCGTTGGATGCCCATCGACTTTTTTCCATACATGTTTTTCTCACGCCAAGCGCCATACTTCTCCGCAACTTTGTGATCAGGGTCTGCCAGTAGTGGGAAGTTCAATTCGTATTTGTCACGAAATTTTTCGTGGCTCTCGATGTCGTCGGGGCTAATTCCAAATACCAGTGCACCGTGCTTTTTCAATGCTGCCTGCTGGTCGCGAAAGGCGCACGCTTCGCGAGTGCAGCCGGGGGTGTCGTCTTTGGGGTAAAAATAGAGTACGACGGGGCTGCCTTTTTGGTCGGCTAAGCGAACCTTTGTGCCATCGTCTGCTGTCAGTGTAAAGGCGGGCGCTTTGCCGCCGGGCTCGATCCAGTCTGCCATGTGGTTTCGGTTGGGTTGGTGTTCAGGGGTTAAGGAGACGATTATTCTAGCCTCAAACGATCGTGAAACCAGATGGAGCATCGGAACGATTCGTTTGTTTCGCAGCACGCTTTCGCCTGTGGAAGCAAAGCGGTAGAATGAGCTGCTTTCCGACCCGCGCCTCTAAATTTCCTGCAAAATTGTGAGTTCTGTCATCGCCGAGCAAGAAACTACTACTGACGGCCCCCGTAGCACGGGCGACAACCCCGCCGCCGAGCGGAGCTTGCAGCTCGCGCTCGCCGCTGCGCGGACTGCCGAAGACAATCGGGGGCAGGACATCGTGGTGCTCGACATGCGCGAGGTCACGCCCGTGTTCGATTATTTCGTACTGGTCACCGGCAACAGTCGGCGTCAGCTTCATGCGATCAGCGAAGAAATCGACCACTGCCTGGAAGACGAGCTGCATGACAAACGAATGGGCATCGAAGGATACCGCGAGAGCCGATGGATACTGCTCGATTACGGCACGGTCGTGATCCACATCTTCGACGAAGAAATGCGCGAGTTCTACGCCCTCGAACAATTTTGGAACCAAGCCGAGCGCGTCAAGCTGCCGTGGGTCGAGGAAGATGGATCCCCCGAGACAGAATAAGCACTGCCCACGGATATCGCGGATAAATCGCGTATTTCTCGGGGCCCTCCTTGCTAGCGCGAAACATCCTGACCCAAACAGCGTGTCGCCTGATTTGTCGGAGTCTTGAAATCAACCCCATCCGCGTTTCATCAGCGCTATCCGCGGGCAACTTTCAGTGAAGCTTCCATGAACCTTCTCGAAGAACTACGCGGGCGCTTCGCTGCCGCCTTGGAATCGTTGGAACCCGGCACGGGCGAGCTGGCCGAAATGGTATTGCCCAGCCAGGATGCGAAATTTGGCGACTATCAGGCGAACTGTGCGATGCCGTTGGGCAAACGGCTGAAGCAGCCGCCACGGGAGATTGCCCAACAGTTGGTGGAGCTTCTAGATCTGACGCCGATCTGCGAACCGCCGGAGATCGCCGGACCGGGGTTTATCAACCTGCGGGTGCGCGGCGACTGGCTCACTGAGCACTTGCAAGCGATGGTCGCCGATCCGCAGCTGGGCATCGCGCCCGTCGCCGAGCCGCGCACCTTTGTGCTCGACTATTCTTCGCCCAATGTGGCCAAGCCGATGCACGTCGGGCACATCCGCTCGACGGTGATTGGCGCCGCGCTCACCCGCGTACTCAGACAACTGGGCCATCGGGTCATCACCGACAACCACATCGGTGACTGGGGTACCCAGTTCGGCATGATTATTTACGGCTACAAGCACTTCGTCGACGAAGCGGCGCTCGAGGCGGCACCGGTGCCTGAACTGACGCGGCTCTATAAGCTGGTCAGCAAGTTGGTCGATTATCATGGGACTCGCAGCCACAAAATCCCCGCCATCGAGCAGCAAATTCTTGCCCAGACCGGGCTGCTAGAGAAGCTGCACGATGCGAGGAAAATCGAAGATGCTAAGCAGCGCAAGAAGGACGCCAAAAAACTCCGCCAAGCGGAAGGCCAGTTGGTCACTCTGCGGAAGACGCTCGACGACTTGCGGAAGACCGTGGCGGCGATCGACGAGGATGCTACGCTCTCCGCTTTGGCCTCCGAACACACAGACATCGGCACCGCCGTGCTTGCTGAAACGGCTGCCCTACACTCCAGCGATGCAACCAACCAGGCGCTGTGGGAGCGGTTTCTGCCGGCGTGCCTGGCCGAGATCGACGAGACCTACCAGCGGCTGGGCGTCGCGTTCGACCACACGCTCGGCGAGAGTTTTTACCACGATCGGCTCGCTGGCGTGGTGCAATCGTTGCGTGAAAAAGGCCTGGTCGAGGAAAGCGACGGCGCGCAGTGCGTGTTTCTTGAAGGACACGCCGCGCCGTTCATCGTCCAAAAACAAGACGGCGCATTTCTCTACGCCACCACCGATCTGGCCACGGTCGAGTATCGGCTCGAGGAGTGGCATCCCGACGCGATTGTTTATGTGGTCGATCACCGCCAGTCATTGCACTTTGAACAGCTGTTTGCCACGGTACGATTGTGGGGACACGACGACATCGAATTGCAACATGTCAGCTTCGGCACCGTGCTAGGCGAAGATGGCAAACCCTACAAGACGCGGTCAGGCTCCGCGGTCGGACTCACCGGGCTGCTCGATGAAGCAGTCGAGCGAGCTCACAAAATTGTTTGCGACAACGACAATGCGCGCAACACATCGTTGCTGTCTACCGACGAGCGCCAACAAGTCGCCGAGCGGATCGGCATCGGCGCGATCAAGTACGCCGACCTCGCGCACAACCGCACGAGCGACTACGTCTTTAGTTACGACAAGATGCTCGCGATGACGGGCAACACGGCCACTTATATGCAGTACAGCTATGCTCGGGTGCGGAGTATTTTTGCCAAGGGCGATGTGGATCTGGAGACACTGCGCGAGCAAGGTGCGGCGCTCCGATTGGTCGCGCCGCAGGAACGGGCGCTGGCCATGGCACTGTTGCAGTTGAGCGAGGCACTCAGCCGAGTTGCCAGCGACTATCGGCCCAACCATCTCACGGCCTACCTGTTCGATCTGGCGAGTAAGTACAGCAGCTTCTTTGAGAATTGCCCGGTCCTGAAAGCCGAGGACAAAGCCACTCGCACAAGCCGCCTCTTGCTGTGCGATCTCACGGCGCGCACATTGGCCCGCGGGCTAGAACTCCTGGGCATCGAAACCGTCGAGCGGATGTAGAAGAAGCCGTGGGGTTGCAACCCACGGCTTCCGCCGAACTCATGCTATGCGACTGTACGCGAAATCGGCTTACAGATCGCCTTCGTCGAGGGGGCCGAGGTCTTTCTCAAATATTCCGCCGACGCTCTGCAAGTCGGACTTGTTTCGGTTGGAGGTCATGATTTGGCCATTGACCACGGGATCGATCTGGTCGGACAGAAAATCGACCGAACCACCAACGTACGCGACATTCACGCCACCAGGGTGATTGCTCGTGGGGAACGCATCGGCGACCTCGCTGGGATTACCTGGCATTCGATCAATATCCGCCGGGGACTCGTGGTCATCCGGCTCGCGATTGCCGTTGATGCGTTGCGTCTTGCCGTCTGAATTGGCCACCGCAGCAAACTCGGGCTGCGTCCAGCAGAAGCCGAAGTGCCATTTCTCGTCAGCTACTTCGTTCCCCCCGCCCGTGTAGTTGTCCGCATCGGTGAATGCCCAAGTCGCGGCTTGGACATTTTCAGAAAGCATGAGTGTTCTTGTCGTGCCATCACCTTTCGCTTGAATGTAAGCAATGGACATTTGGACGGGCGGAATTCCGTTCATGTCCTTATTGTCGGCCGGTTGTGTGAGCGACATCGGTATTGCTCTACTTTGATCAAAGAACACGCCGTTAGCCGGATTCTCTCGGTCATCTTGCGTGTAAGGCGAACCGGCAGGCACAGGGACACCGTTTTGGAAAGCATTCGAGCGAGCCACCCATCCGGCGTTGGCCACATAGGAAAGGTTGGGGGCCCCTGGAATCACGGGCGGGTCGCTGGGGCAGACAAAAATTTCGATCTCTGTCATGTCAGCCACACCCGTCGTGGAGTTTAGAGTCGGTTCCCCCCCACCGCCGCTGAACTTCGCCTGCGACCAGCGATCCCAGAGCGCCTGTTGCTCGATGTACGGAAACGTGGTTACGACCCAACTTGCGCGAACTTGCTGGTTCGATCCTGTCAGCCCCAGGTTGTTGATGTAGCCTGGCAATTCTTCCGTGGCTGACTCGCGGTTGGTGATTGCTTTTTGCAGCTGCGTAAGGTTGTTCTTACAAGTGTTGCTGCGTGCCGCTTCGCGAGCACTTTGCACGGCGGGCAAAAGCAGACCGACGAGGGTGCCGATGATGGCGATGACCACCAATAGTTCGACAAGGGTGAACGCTTGTTTCTTGAAGTGCCGCATCTCTAGTTTCCTCCAGCGGAAAGAATTTTGACGAGTGTTGAGCCCAACACCTGTTCCGCAACACGTCGGGCTCGCCGGCTCTGCTCGGATCGCTCCGAAAAGATACCAATCTCAGGATTACCGCCGAATCAAGCGCAGGACAACGATAAAAGGAAAATAACTGCGCAGCAGTGCCTAATTCGGCTCACGTTATATTGTCTCAAAATCGAGCATCTTTGTCCAGCAAGCTGTGCCCAGGCACGGTTAGGCTCTTTTCGGGGCGTTTTGGCGTAAAGTGGCCCATCGGCACAGGTTGTGACGATCGCCCGGGGCAGTTGATCCCCAGTGGCAACCAATGGTATGTTGGCGGACTATCACAGCGAACCAGTGGAACGCCCCCCGGGCATGCTCCGCGCCAGACGCGGGCAAGCCAGAGCCACCCCAAGGGCCGAGCGGTCACAGAACCCCAACAGCACGGGGCGACCGATCACTAACGGGGCGAAACGGTCCAGTTTTTCATATTTTCACGGAGAAGTCACGATGTCGATGTTTATTGGTGAAGCACTGGCCGGCGACGGCAACGAAATCGCGCACATTGATCTGCTGCTAGGCAGCAAAGACGGCCCCGTGGGCCACGCCTACGCCAACGCCCTAGCCCGTCAAAGCGAAGGGCACTCGAACCTGCTTGCCGTCCTCACGCCAAACCTGGCAGTGAAACCCTCGACCGTGATGATCACCAAAGTGACGATCAAGGGCATGCGACAAGCCGTGCAAATGTTTGGCCCCGCGCAAGCGGCCGTGGCCAAAGCGGTTGCTGACTCGGTCGGCGACGGCGTGATCAGCAAAGACCAGGCCGAAGATTTGGTCTGCGTTTGCGGTGTGTTCATTCACCCCGAAGCGGCCGATGACAAGAAGATTTACGACTACAACTACGAAGCCACCAAAATGGCGATCGCCAACGCCATGGGCAACAAGCCGACGGTCGACGAAATGCTCGCAGGCAAAGACGAAGCGGCGCATCCTTTCCGCGGCTTTTAATTGCCAATCACCATTGAGCCATCGGCGCTAGCCGCGGTTGAACGCTCGTTCGACCGCGGCCATCGCGTCATGACTTTCTCTTCCTGCGGCTAGTGCCGTCGGCCCATTACTTCCGAAGCCCCTATGCCCGCAAACGTTCTTCTTTGCCTCGACACGGACTCTCAACCAAGCGTCTTTGATGGCGTCGTGGCAGTGGATGCGGGCGTAGATCATCTGTTTCGACACGGAGGCGTAACACCCGACCAAGTGCGCGACTTGGTGCATGGTCTCATGTTCACGCGCGGCGGCGCGATGCTCAAGCACTCTGCCGTGTTCATCGGCGGGTCCGATATGCAGGCCGGCGAACAACTGTTGGAGACCGCCGAGAAGTCGTTTTTTGGCCCCGTTCGAGTATCGCTGATGCTGGATAGCAATGGGTCGAACACCACCGCTGCCGCTGCCGTGATCGCCGCCAGGCGGCATGTGCCGTTTGGCCCCGAAACGACGGCAACCGTGCTAGGTGGCACGGGCCCCGTGGGCCAACGCGTGGCACGACTGTTGGCTCAAGAGGGAGTCGAAGTGCGCATCGTCTCCCGGAAACTATCGCGAGCCGAAGGCGTTTGCCATCGTATCGCGAAAGCCGTGCCGGGGGCACGAGTGACTCCGCACGGCGCGGAAGGTCCCGACGTTGGCAGCTTGGCCAACGGCGCGCAACTGCTCGTATCCGCCGGCGCTGCGGGAATTGAGCTGATCAGCACCAAGGCGAGACAGAGTGCCACCACCCTGCAAGTCGCCATCGACCTGAATGCCGTTCCGCCCTCAGGAATCGGCGGCATCGAAGCGACCGACAAAGCCACCGACCGTGAAGGCCATATTTGTTACGGTGCACTGGGTGTGGGCGGTCTGAAAATGAAAATCCACCGCGCCGCGATCGCGCGCTTGTTCCAAGCCAACGACGCCATTCTCGATGCGGATGCGATCTACGCAATTGGGAAAGACGTCACCAGTCGTGAGTCGTGAGTCGCGAGTTGATCGCCATGCCGCCACGACACAAACCTTCGCCCAACAAACTCTCGGTTCAGCGCTCCGCAAGCGGCAACGACTGGGTGATCTCGCATCCTCGCGCGGTGCGAGACTGTGCGGAAGACTTGGAAGAAGTCCACGCGATGATCGCTGCAGGCGAGGGGGACGTAGCCATCGACGAACTCCGTTGGCTGTTGGGAACCTGCCACGACATGATCGAAGCGCATTTTCTGCTCGGGAAGTTGGCTGTTGAAGAGGACAACGATATTGTGCTGGGCCGTGGGCATTTTGGGACGGGATACCAGCTGGGGTTGCAAGCGTGGAGACGTGCCAACCGACCAACGCCTATGCCGGCGCTGCACCCGGCGAACCGCTATTTCTTCGACGCAGGGCGCGGCTTGGCGTGGTGTCTGCACGAACTCGACAAGGCGCCTATGGCCCGCGAAGTGCTGGAGCACTTGCTCAAACTCGACCCCACCGACCCGCTGGGCGTTGCCACCTGGCTCGACGAGATGGCAACCAGCGGCAAGACGGTAGTCGACGTGGAGTCGCTGTTCAAGACGTGAGTCGTCGGCTTACTGCTCCATCTCCCACTCCGTCGTATCCGCGGGCTGGCCCTTGGCGTTTACTTCGCGCACGGCACGCCGCAAGCTAATCAGCAGCTGCACGACCCCCGCGATGAACAACGCGAATACGCACCAATAGACTGTTTGAGCGGCGGTGGCTTCCGACTTGGTGGTCTGCTTAACGGTGACAGCTAGATACAATCCCAGCAGCACGAGCAGCGACTTGAACTCCGTGGGACCGAAGCGAGCAAGGGTGAACTCGCCCACCATTTTGGCTTTGATGTTCGTGAGCACCGCCATCGCGTAGATGACGATAATGCCGCCGATGCCCAGGAGCAGGCTATCGGCCGCGTAAGCCAGGCCGGTGACCCAGTAGCTGAACGACAGTGGATCGACAAAATGGTCGAGTAGTTCGCCGCCGTTGCGACATTGGTTGGTGGTCCGCGCGTGGGTGCCGTCGAGCACGTCAGCGGTGTGATTCAATGCCACCCCAATTGCTCCCAGCAAGCCACCCCACCACCAGTGCGTCGAGTAGGCAAAGCCGATGGCCCCGGCAATCGCGCACAAGTGCCCCACG
This sequence comes from Bythopirellula sp., assembly GCA_965230685.1. GTDB lineage: Bacteria > Planctomycetota > Planctomycetia > Pirellulales > Lacipirellulaceae > Bythopirellula. The sequence continues at coordinate 2,162,186 of CBDDLO010000002.1, read as the reverse complement.
AGCACAACGCCCTCCGGCGGGAACCAAGCCGGGATTCGCAGCCAGGCGTAAACCGTCTTGAGCGGTTTGGTCAACAGCGGGTCGAGCAGGCTCAACGAGACGCGTTTGGACATATTCTTGGTACCGGCAATTTGGACTGGCGACCTTCTTATACCCGAAATGAGGCGAGCTTGAAGCGCAACTTCGGGGGAGGGAAGCGCTGCCTGCAAACAACGCCTTGGCCAGCTACAATAGACGAGACTCTTTCTACATCGTTCCCTAGCCATTCTACGCGGAAACCACCTATGCTTGCCTGCCGTCGGAATTTCGCATCACTCCTGTTTGTTGTCTACGTTGCCGGGGCGTCATCGGCCCTCGCGCAGCATTTGCAGAAGGCTGCACCCGCGGAACTCCGTGCTTCGCCAAAGATTCGGAACGTCATTCTTATGATCGGCGATGGCATGGGGCCCCAGCAGGTGGGGTTGCTGCTGAACTACGCCCACCACGCTCCCGGGTCCCAAGTACCCAACCACACACCGGCCATGGAGCGCATGGCGCAAAGTGGTTCGATTGCCCTAGTCCGTACCGATCCGCACGGGGCGCTGGTTGCCGACTCTGCTGCCGCAGCCACGCAACTGGCGACCGGGCAATCGGCGGGTTCCGAGATGATCGGGTTGAACTACTTGGGCGACCGGGCGCCGACCGTCCTGGAAATCGCCAAGCAGCAAGGCAAGTCCACAGGGCTCGTGTCGGACACGCGCCTAACGCACGCTACCCCGGCCTCGTTCGGCTCACACCAACGCCATCGCAGCATGGAGAACGAAATCGCCGTCGATCTGCTGGAGAACAACATCGACGTACTCATGAGCGGCGGCATGCGTCATTGGTTGCCACAGGCGATCAACAACCAAGAGTCCGCCGCCTACATGGCCGCTCTCCAAATGACGGGTGGCCAGTTCGAGATCACTTCCAAGCGCGAAGACAATCGCAATCTGTTACTCGAAGCGAGACGTGACTACCAACTCGTTTTCGATCGCAACGCACTAGCGGAAATCACTCAGGGCAAGCTCCTGGGGCTGTTCGCCGACTCCGAAATGTACGACGCCTTGCTCGAGCAACAGAAACGCGAGGCGGACGACCGCACGCAGCCGTCGCTCGTCGAGATGACTACCAAGGCTATTGAAGTACTCGACCAAAACCCCAAGGGATTCTTCCTCATGGTCGAAGGGGGCCAAATCGATTGGGCGGGGCATAACAACGACACCGGTACAATGCTACACGAACTGTTGCGCTTCGATACCGCGGTCCGTACCGTACTCGAGTGGGCCGAAGGCCGCGACGACACGCTGGTGCTGGTAACCGCTGACCATGAAACGGGGGGATTCGGGTTTAGCTATTCTGGGGTTTCACTGCCTGGGGCCCGTTCGTTGGCAGGCGATGCCTTTGCTGGCGCGGCTTTTCGACCCAACTTCAATTTCGCCCGCCCGGAGCAACTCGATCGCATCTATGCCCAGCGGAAAAGCTTCTTCCAGATTTTCAGCGAGTTCGACGCGCTCCCAGCCGCAGAGCGCACGCCGGAGAAGCTCATGGAAATTGTCAACAACGCGATGCCGCTGCAAATCACGCTCGACGACGCCGTGTCGATTCTCGCGCGTGAGCGCAACCGGATGTACGACCCCGAACACCCGTACCTGGGGGGGCCGACTGCGCCGAAGATCGACGACTTCAAAGCGTTTCATGTTTACGGTGAAAACGGTCGCATGAACTTGCTGGGCCGAGCGTTGTCGGAGCAACAGAACACCGTTTGGGCCACCGCCACGCACACGAGTACGCCCGTACTGCTACTCGGCAGCGGTCCCAAGGAAACCCTAAAGCGGTTCACTGGCCTGATGCACGCCACCGACATCGGCCAGGGAATGATTCACGTTGTGCGCGGGAACTAGCGCGTCCGTCGCCGGTGGCGTGACAACCCCACAACCCCGAGAGCAAGCAGCGCGAGGGTTGAAGGCTCGGGAATCCGACCCACGAAAGTAATCTCCCCGTGCCCCCCCGGTGCGGCTGCCAAATTGCCGTGCGATGCGAACGCATTACTGGGGGTCCAATTCCAAACCGGGAGGAAATTGTCAGCATCAACCGGATTGGTGAACCCGAGGTTGAAGAACCACTCTTCCCCGTTTACCGGAGCGAAAGGATGGTTGAGGCCGGTTTGGATGGGGCCACGCCTTCGTGGAATTTCGGCGTCGGCATTGAAATTCGCCCAGGGGAAAACGACTTCGACGTACCCCCCAGCGCTACGCCCCGAGGTTTGATTATTCTGCGCAACGACAATTTCCTGCATCGCATCGCCGTTAACCGAGGACGAGCCCGAACCGCCCCAGTTGGCCTGATTGCCGAACAGATTGTCCACATGCGCCTCGGTGAATATCCCCACGCCCGCGCGGTCCGCATCGGTCGAGATTAGCCGCTCCCCCGTTGCGGAGGTAAGTGTGTTGATGGCAAATTCGTAGCCGTCGACTTGGTTATCGGGGACATTGTTCGGTTCACCGGTGGTGTTGGGGTCGAAATAGATGCTGATCGAGCCCTTGCTGAAGTCCGCCGGGGGATTGTTGTTTATGGTGTCGGCCGTATTCCAGCCGGTAAAGTTATTCTGCCAACGCAGGTAGAGATTCGTATCGTCCCACAACATGCGGAACTCGTTGTTGTTGGTGTCGGCATCCCCGAAAGGTTGCCGCAGTTCGTTCCACGCGCCGCCGGTTGTCGCCGCGCCGTCCCATTCGCCGGGACTGTTGATACCGTCGGCGACAATGGTGTTGGTAGTGAACCGAACGTCGTATTGACGGACAGTTTGAGCATAAGCGGCACTCGCCCAACTCAATAACAAAGCTAATGCCGACGCTGCAGCTAAATGGCACTTGTACATAGCACGTTTCTCGGTTGGAAAGAATCAAAATGGAGTAGATGGAAATTCAGCGTAACGAGCAGGGAAGCAAATTGCCAACATTTTCTGGCTAGCTATGAAGGGTCAGAGCCGGCGGTATCTGCAACTAAATCCCCACATTCCTAGTCCTAGCAACGAGTATGTGGCAGGTTCAGGGATCCTGCCAACGAAAGTTAGTTCCCCATGACCAAAGCCAGTTTGGCCATCGCCGTGGGAAGCAAAGAACTGGCTCGGTGTCCAGTTCCACACAGGCAGCAAGTTTTCTGGTGGGGCAGAGTTGATCACAGCCACGTTGGCATACCAAACATCTCCGTTGGCCGGAGCGGAGGTGTGACGCAGCCCGGTGGCAACCCGGTTTCCGTCAGTGTCTCGCAGGAACGCGTCGGCGTTGAAGTTAGCCCAGGGAATGATGATTTCCGCGAAGCCTCCCGCGTCAGGACCGCTGCTCTGATTGTTCTGACCAATAACGATCTCTTGCATCGCAGCACCCGCTAGTCGATTCGATCCAACTCCCCCCCAATTTGCTTGGTTTCCAAAGAGCTCATTGACATGGGCTTCCGTGAAAATCCCCACACCCGCGCGATCGGCATCGGTAGAGATCAGCGTCCCACCATTACTGGCACTATAGGTATTAAACGCTAGCTGATACCCATCCACTTCGCTATCCGGCACATTGTTCGCATCGCCAGTAGTGTTCGGATCAAAGTACAGGCTGACGCTTTCCTCGTTAAATTCGATGAGCGGGTTCCTCATTCGCTGTTGATCAAGCCAATTCGTGAATTCGTTCTCCCAGCGAACGTAAAGGTTGGTATCGTCCCACAGCATGCGGAATTCGTTGCTATCGGTATCAGCATCGCCCAGGGGTTGTCGCAGCTCGTTCCACTCGCCACCCGTCGTCGAAGCGCCGTCCCATTCGCCTGGGCTGTCGATGCCGTCGGCGACAATCGTGTTGGTCGTGAATTGAACATCATAGTGGCGATTGGCTTGGGCGTGCACCGTAGTGGACCAACCCAACATCGCCACCGCGGAGATCAGCATCATTCCGTGCTTGCTGCCCCTGCGCCGACTCATAAATCCAACCAAGCCGAGTCCGAGCAAGGCAATCGTACTGGGCTCCGGAATCCTGCCGACAAAAGTAATCTCACCATGACCGACACCACCATGGGGGGCAAAAGAACTACTGGGAGTCCAATTCCAGATGGGCAAGAAAGTAGTTGTGTCGTCGACGTTGATCACAGCAAGATTGGAAAACCATGTTTCGCCATTGACCGGGGCAGCAGTATGATTCAGCCCAGAGGCGATCTGACCGCCTGCTCCGTCGTCAACGAAAGCGTCGGCATTGAAATTCGTCCACGGAATGACCACTTCCGCGAAACCTCCCGCGTCGGGGCCACTGGACTGATTGTTTTGGCCTACGACGATGTCCTGCAAAGCAGGGCCTCGTACAGAATCCACATTTTCTCCACCCCAGTTGGCTTGATTTCCAAAGGGACTATTTACGTGCGCCTCCGTGAAGAAGCCAACTCCCGAACGGTCCGCATCGGTAGAAACCAATTGACCACCATCCGAGGCCCTGTAAGTATTGAATGAGAATTGGTACCCGTCCACTTCATTGTCCGGTTGGTTGTTCGCATCTCCGGTCGTGTTGGGGTCGAAATATAAGTTGATGTTGTCTTCGGCGAATGCCATATCAGGATTCACACTGGGGAATTCCGTCAGCCACGTGGTCTTGTCGCTTTCCCAACGGATGTACAGATTCGTATCATCCCACAGCATGCGGAATGCGTTGTTGTCGGTGTCACGATTGCCGAACGGCTCTCGTAGGACGCCCCAATCACCGCCGTTCGTCTCCGCCCCGTCCCATTCGCCTGGGCTGTCGATGCCATCCGCGACAATCGTGTTGGTTGTAAACTGCACGTCGTAGGTCCGAACGGACTGGCCTCGAAGTCCACTCGAATTAGCTGCACATAGGGTAAGAATAACTACGCATCGCGTAGCAACCGCAGGAACACTCTGGCTCTTCTGCATTAGACTTGACCTCCAAAAAAATGGTGAATGACCTCACCACTTTACCAAAGGGGTCATGCGACCGCAAAGAAATTGACGAACCAGAAAACCGCCGATACAGTCGGATTGGCTAATAATTCGGGGTGGGAGCGCGAAACTCGTCTAAGTTAATGGTTTTGAACCAGGCGATGGTTTTCTCCAGCCCCTCACGCAGCGGTACGGTTGGCTCCCAGCCGAATTTCTCTTTCGCCAGCGTGATGTCGGGGCGACGACGCGTGGGGTCGTCTGCAGGTAGCGGGCGCTCGATGAGTTTCGACTTCGAGCCGGTCAGCTCGATAACCAGCTCCGCCAACTCGCGGATCGTAAATTCGCCGGGATTCCCCAGGTTCATTGGCCCTATAAAATCTGACGGGCCGTTCATCATGCGGATGAAACCTTCAATGAGGTCATCACGGTAACAAAAGGAGCGTGTTTGCGAACCGTCGCCGAACAGCGTGATCTCTTCGTCGGCCAATGCTTGCCGAATGAAGTTCGACACTACGCGGCCATCGAACGGGTGCATCCGCGGACCGTAAGTGTTGAAGATCCGCACGATACGCACATCCACTCCATTGTGCCGATGGTAGTCGGAGAACAGCGTTTCGGCGGCGCGTTTTCCCTCGTCGTAACAAGCACGCGGGCCGACGGGGTTGACTGCGCCGCGGTAGCTCTCGGGTTGCGGATGCACTTCGGGATCGCCATAGACTTCGCTGGTCGAAGCTTGCAGAACTTTCGCCCGACAACGCTTAGCGAGTCCCAAGGTGTGGATCGCGCCGAGCACCGAGGTTTTCATTGTCTTGATGGGGTTGTACTGGTAGTGTCCCGGCGCCGCAGGGCAGGCGAGATTGTAGATTTCATCCACTTCCAAGAAAATCGGCTGCGTGATGTCGTGCCGGATTAGCTCGAAGTTGTGTTGGTCTAGCAAGTGTTCGACGTTGGTCTTCTGGCTGGTGAAAAAGTTGTCGAGGCAAATGACATCGTGCTTGTCGGCAACGAGTCGCTCACACAGGTGAGATCCAAGAAACCCGGCCCCGCCGGTGACTAAGATGCGTTTGATGCTGGACATGTAGAGCGCTGCAAACTGTGAGATGGTGGTCGAATGAACCCTTCATCGTAGTTGGTATATGCTAAGCCGCAAGCGGCCGCTTGCGGCCTAGCCACCCTCAGCCCACTTACCGCCGCTGCCGTCCGCGACCCGCTCCCACCGGCACCCGCTCTTGCGGCTTGGGTGGCGCTTTCTCCAGCAGCCGATTCCCGGGCCCTAGCAATTGATCAATTCGGTCGTTGAGTTCTTGGTTCAGCTCGACACCTTTGCCGCTGCTGTCGATCCACACTTGCCCGCCCTTGGCCAAGTCGAGCCGCAGGCGCAGGCGCTTGCTGCCTGGGTAGCCGCGGACGATTTCGCGAAGTTGCTTCAGACCTTGCTCGCCGTGCTTCTCCTCTTCGACGCGGATGACCATGCCGCTGCTGTAGTGCTTGGGCATTTCGGTGAGCGGCATCAACTTGTCAACGATCATGTTCACTTCTTCCGCGCCGGGTCGGCGATCGACTTTGCCGCTAACGCACAGGATCGCTTCGGGAGTGACCAGATGCCCCACTTCGGCGAACTGCTCGGGCCAGAGGATGCAGCGCATGATGCCGTCGAGATCTTCGAGGTCCCACATGGCGTACTTGGTATGGACCTGGCCGGGGCGAGGGTTTTTGGTGTGCGAGAATTTGATCGCCGCGAGCATGCCACCGAGTGTGACTTCCGTGCGATGCTCGAGCTTCGCCATCGACTGGCTGTTGTGCGTGCAATAGGTGCGGATGATCGGCTCGTATTCGGCCAGTGGATGGCTGGTAAGGTAGTAGCCCAGCACCTCCTTCTCCATGTTGAGCTGATCTTTCTCGTCGAACGGGGGGATATTCGGCAAGTCCTGCGCTGCGTCATGCTGTGCTTCTTCGTCGTCGAACGCTTCGAATAATCCCTTCTGACCGCTGCGTCGATCTGCCGCGGCTGCGGCACCGGATTGCAGGGCCCGATCGAGCACAGCCATCTGCTGCGCGCGATGGCCGCCCAGGCTGTCCAGCGCACCGGCTTTGATGAGTGTTTCAATCGTCGCGCGGCCACATTGCTGCGGGTCGAGCCGCTCGCACAGGTCGAATAGGCTTTTGAACGGACCGTCCTTTTCCCGCGCGGCGACGATCGCTTCGGAGGCGCCGGTACCGCAGGCCTTAATCGCGCTCAAGCCGAAGTGAATTTTCTCGCCTGCGACCGTAAAGTCGGCGTGCGACGTGTTCACATCGGGCGGCACGACTTCAATTTCCATCCGCTGGCAATCTTCCAAGTGTTCTACCAGCGCGTCCTTGTTCTTGAAATTGCGACCAGGGATATCGCACGACAACAGCGCCGCCATGAACTCAACGGGGTAGTGCGCTTTCAAGTACGCCGTCATGTAGGCAATCAGTGCATAGGCAGTCGAGTGTGACTTATTAAAACCGTAGCCAGCAAATTTCTCGATCATGCCGAACAGCTCTTCGGCTTTCTTCTTGGCGAGACCCTGCTGTTGTGCGCCAGCGAGAAACTCTTCGTAGAACTTGGCGATCATCGGCAGTTTCTTTTTGCTGATCGCTTTGATGCAAGTGTAAGCGCTCGACAGCTGGATGCCGCCCAAGCGGTTGAGTATTCGCATCACCTGTTCCTGATAGACCATCACCCCGTGGGTTTCTTCGAGGATGTCTTCCATCACCGGGTGCGGGTACTCGGCCGGCTTGCGGCCATGCTTGACTTCGATGTAGTCGTCGACCATGCCGCCTTCGAGCGGCCCCGGGCGATAGAGCGCGGCAGTGGCGATGATGTCGTGAAAACAGTCGGGTTTCATCCGCTGCAGCAGATCGCGAATGCCGCCACTTTCGAGTTGGAAGATGCCCTTCGTTTCGCCACGGCAGAGCAGGGCGTAGGTGTCGACATCGTCGAGCGGAAACTTGTAGGGATCGACTTTTTCACCGCGCGACTTTTCGATCAATTCGATACTGCGCGCGAGAATCGTCAGATTGCGAAGGCCGAGGAAATCCATTTTCAACAGGCCGGCTCGTTCCACGTCGTTCATCGCCCATTGCGTGATGACCTCAGTCTTGCCTTTCACCTGTTGCAAAGGTACGTACTCATCGACCGGCTTTTCGGCGATCACGACCGCGGCAGCATGAGTGCCTACGTTGCGCGCAAGGCCTTCGATCTTCATCGCGAGATCCAGCAGCTCGCGAATCTCGGGGTCGCCGTCGTAGGTTTTTCGCAGCTCGTCGTTTTGCTCGAGCGCCGACTCCAGCGAGATACCCAGCTGATCGGGCACCATGGCGACGACTTGATCTACGCGAAAAATTGGTAACCCCAGAGTGCGACCCACATCACGAATCGCGGCGCGCGCGGCCAAAGTGCCAAATGTGCCGATCTGTGCTACGTTCTCTTCGCCGTACTTGTCTTTTACATACTGAATCACCCGACCGCGACTTTCCTTGCAAAAGTCGATGTCGATATCCGGCGCTTCAAGTCGCGATTCATCCAAAAATCGCTCAAACAGCAAGTCGTAGCGCAATGGGCAAACGTGGCTCATCTTCAGCGCGTAGCAAACCAACGAACCAACGCCCGAGCCGCGAGCGGTGCAGGGGATGTCTTCCTCGACGGCAAAGCGGACGAAGTCCCATACAATGAGAAAATAATCGCAGAATCCCAGCTTGTTGATCACTCCCAACTCGCGGTTGAGACGGTCGTACACTTCCTGCGAAAGATCTTCGCCGGCCCAGCGCTCGGGCTCGTCGGCATAGCGTTCTTTCAAACCGGTGAGGCACAGTTCGCGAAGATAGTCTTCCGAGGGTTTCTTTTCCGGCGGCGCGAATGTCGGGAAGTGTCGTTTGCCCAGCTCCAAGTCGATGTCGACCAGGTCGGCAATCTGCTGCGAACGGGCGAGTGCCTCTTCGTGTCCAGGCAGGGCAGTGTACATCTGGGCGGGGCTGCGAAGGAAAAACTGGTCGCCCTCCATCTTCATGCGGTTTTGGTCGGTGCGGAACTTGCCCGTATTGATGCAAAGCAACACGTCCTGTGCCTCGGCATCTTCCTGATTCACGTAGTGGGCATCGCTGGTCGCGACCATCGGCAAGCCCATCCGATCGGCGACAATAATGGCTGCCTCCATCGCTTGGCGCTGAATATCGACGCCGTTGTCTTGGATTTCGATGAAGTATCGATCGTCGAATACCTGATGGAACCAGCCCGCTATCTCGCTCCCCTTGACGATTTGCTCCTCAGTGGGTGGGTTGCCCCCGTTGAGCAGCGATCGACTGAATTCGCCCGACACGCACCCGCTCAAGCAGATGATGCCATCGGAGTGGGCAGCCAGCAGCTCACGATCGATCCGTGGCTTGTGGTAAAAACCTTCGAGATAGGCGCGACTCGCCATACGCACGAGATTTTGAAAGCCCGTTTTGTTCTGCGCAAGCAGCGTGAGATGGTAGCTGGCGTCTTTGCTGCTGTGCGCGCCACCTTTGTCGAACCGGCTATTCGGGGCAACGTAGGCCTCGTAGCCGACGATTGGGTTGATCTCCGCATCCTTGCAGGCTTCGTAAAACTGCAATGCTCCGTACAAGTTGCCATGGTCGGTGAGCGCCAGCGCATTCATCCCCAGTTCTTTCGCGCGATTGACGAGTTTCTTGATCGGACTCGCCCCGTCGAGCAAGCTGTAGTGGCTGTGACAATGCAGATGAACGAATGGTGCGGACAAGGGGGAATCCTTCCTAGAAACAAGCGAAAAAGAAACAGCAACCGGCCATTGTACCGCCGCGCGCCACGTCAAAGAAAGGGCCCGAAAAATCGAGGCCTGGGAACTCTACTGGCCGTTTGATCGATCAAGCACCACCAACCAAGAATGGGCCCTTTTGTGCAGAAAGTTCCAAATATTCTCGGTGGAACATCGTCAAGTGATCACGCTTCTCGTTGACCGCTACTACCTGGCCAAAAATAGCACCTATGCTTCGCACCGCTGGTCGTTAACTTCGACCTTTACCACTGCGCGACGCTTGGTTGAGCGTTCGTGTTCTTTGACAACTGGGTTTTTGACAACTGGGTTCTTTGCCAACGGGGGGTTTTTGACAATTGGGTTTAAAGAGGATCGCATCGGCTGCTGACTCGCAAGACTCGCCTAATTTTGCGACACGGCATTGCGGGTATGGCTGTCGTGTGAGCGCATCCTTCCGTCCGTTCGCATCACGCAGAAAAGGGGGATTTTGGAATTAAAAACCACATCGGTCGACGCGCTGCAAAAAACAATACCGACATGCCAGCGCGGTCCAGCGAACATGCGGAACCGCCGGGAGATGACCTTGTGAGATGTTTTTGATGTCCGCGCTCGGGCGCGACTCAACCTTCCCCGCCGGGGTCGCCGATATCGCGCAGGTATTCGGCTAGCTGCGATTGCATGTCGAGCAGATCTTGCCACTGCGCGAGCGAGATACTTACCTGACCGGCTTGATCGTCGACCATGCCTGACTGCACGAGTTGCCTCGCGCGGAGATGAAAGTATTCGAACAATTCCGAAATCTGCGCTGCCTGCCCCGCGCTGAGATTTTCAGGCAATTCGGGGGGCAGCGGAATATGCAGCGTACTTTGCATGTCTTCGGAAGCACCCAACCGCAAATCGAAACTGATCGAGTCAGGATTGATACTATTAGATTGAAGATCACTCGTATCGCCGATGCCGTCGTTGCGCAAGTCTTCCAGCCGACCAGCGATTTGTTCGCGGGTGCCGAAGAGCAAAACCGATCGGCCCACAGTGACGACATCTCCGTAGCGGAGAATTCGCAGGTGCGTGTCCTCGCCGTTGACGCGTGTGCCGTTGGTACTCTCCAGATCGGTGAGGACGAGTTTGTCTTGATCTTCTTGAATCTTGATGTGGAAGCGGCTAATGCGTTCGTCGTTGAGCTGGATAGAATTGCCCTCTTCGCGACCAATGGTGATCGGGGCTTGCAGGTTTTCATACACCTGCCCGCGGTCGGCTCCGTCTAAAACTCGCAAAGTAATCCGGGTCATCGCCTACCGCCATCTATCACTGTGTCGACCAATGCCCTGAAAACAAACGCAGCCCTTAGTGCGCTTATAACACGGGCCACGGCAAGCAGCAAGCGAAAGCGCGCGTTTCTGGACAACTCCGCTAGCCAGATAACGAGGTTCTTGCTCATTCCTTCGGTGTAATCGCCGTTGCTCCGAGTGGTGGTGTACCGCCGCCAGCACGGACGTAGTCGCCCCGTTGGCAGGCATATTTAGCGGCATCTGGTAGATCTGCCGTGCCAGCATCACCGGATTGGGCCGCGCTGAACATTCGCTCCAAGAACGGGCGGCACCAACCGCACCCGGTTCCCGCGCCGTAGCACTCCGACAGCTGCGCTACTCGCCGAGGCTTTTCGATGCGGAGATAGTTAGCTACCTTGCGCTGAGTGACATGGAAGCAAAGGCAAAGTTCGTCGTCGGGCTGCATGAGGCCATTGTAATCACGAATGACAGAATTCCCAATGACGAAAGAAGGCCGAATAACCAAGCCGAAGAAGAACAACTTGGCTCATCTTTAATCATTCGTTATTTTCCCCCGTCGCTATATGCAAAGCAATCCGCCGGGCCCGTTGAAATTCCGCGACGTCGAGCCATTCATTCACCGTGTGAATGTTGTTCTGCCCACAGCCAAGCGACACTGCTGGCAGTCCTCGGGCGCTAAGCCAGTTGGCGTCGAGCCCTCCGTTGGCGATGGCAAAGTCGGGAACAGCTCCTTCGGCTTCGATTGCCTTGGCGGCAGCGACCACCGAGGCGTCGGTTTTGTCGAGCCGGAACGATTCGTAGTCCAGGTGCCCGTCGAACTCAACCTGACCACATTGACCGGCTGTGTTGCGCACCTTTTTGGCTGCTTTTTGAAACGCCTTTTCGATCTCGCGAACTATGCGTTTACGAAACTTGGGATTGTGGCTCCGCGCTTCGGCGCGTAGTTGCACCAAGTCGGTTACCACGTTGGTTGCGGCACCGCCTTGGATTACGCCAACATTGCTGGTGCCTTGTTGGCGTCCTTTTTCGATGAGCCCGTGCCAACCACGCTCGACCAAGTCGGCAATAGCTAGCGATGCGATGGCAATCGCGCTCACGCCCTCTTCCGGGTGCCCACCAGCGTGGCTCGCGACGCCGCGAATTTCGATTGCCATGCGATAGCCGCCAGTGGCACCGATCGTAAGTCGGTTCGATAGACTGCCATCCCAATTGAATACCAATTTCGGCTTGCCAAGTTTCCCCAAAGCCAGGTGCCGCGCACCGTGGAGTCCCACTTCTTCCTGCACCGTCCAGAGAAAGGTCAATGGCGGATGCGGCAGTTGGTTCTGTAAAATCGCCAGTGCTGTGGTGAGTAACACTGCGCACCCCGCGCGATTGTCGCCCCCCAAACCGGTGTGGGCATCAGCAGAATTAATTCTTCCATCTTTCAACACCGGCCGCGCGCCGGCACAAACGGGCACGGTGTCCATATGAGCTGACAGCATCAGCGCGGGTGCCCGGACTGTCCCCGGCATGCGAAAAATGAGGTTCCCCACTTCGCCACCCAAACTAGAGAGTTTGTGCGCCCGGTCGTGCTTGATGGCGCGCGCGGTGGCACCAGCCTTGCGGAGCCGTTTGGTGATGAACTCTGCAACCCGCTTTTCCTGTCCACTTTGGCCCGGAGTAGCCAGGAGTCGCATTAATAGGTCGGTTGCACTCTTGTCACTTAACCCAGCCATTTGCCAACCTCGATTCCGCCGAAGACCGCCAGCAGGCCCATTAGCATGTTGCTACCTATATTGAGTAAGGCCAGGCCATGCTGTTGACTGCTAAAAAAATGATGGGTTTCAAACCCGAATGTTGAGAACGTGGTGAGTGCCCCAAGAAATCCGACGGTCAACGCTGGGTGCGCGAAGCCGCCCGCCCGCATGGTCAGCAGCAGTCCGATCAGAAAGCAACCGACGACATTCACCGTGAGTGTGCCCCAAGGGAATTGCCAACCACCAGAGTCAAACCGCGAACACGCCTGGTTGACCAAGTGTCTGCAAATCGCTCCCAAGGCGCCACCAAAGGCTACGGCCAGGATGTGTTTCATGCTGCTATTGAAACGCAATGCAGCAGCGACCACAACCGGGCGCTGGTCAGAGCGGGGGGTGGAGAGGTAGACTGAAAGTAAGCTAGGTAACGCGAAAATGCAAGCAATACGCGAACTGGCAGTTTAACGCTCCCAGCCATTTATGATCCAAATTATCGACAACTACGATTCGTTTACCTACAACCTCGTGCAGCGGCTTGGGGAGATTGACTCGTCACTTGACATTCGAGTGGATCGCAATGATGAGATTTCGGTCGACGAAATTCTCCGTCGCAATCCTGACCGCGTGATCATTTCTCCTGGACCTTGCACGCCCAATGAAGCGGGCATCTCGGTCGAGTGTGTCGAAAAACTGGCGGGCAAATTACCGCTGCTGGGAGTTTGCCTGGGGCACCAGTCCATCGGTCAAGCTTTTGGCGCAAAAATCGTCCGAGCCAAGCGGCTCATGCACGGCAAGACCGACATGATACACTACGATGGTGGGCTCTTGCTCGACGGCCTGGACAACCCCTTCCAAGCGACGCGCTACCACAGCTTGCTAGTCCAGCCCGACACGCTGCCCAACGAATTGCGGGTGACTGCCTGGTGCGAAGCCCCCGATGGTGAACGCGAAATCATGGCGATCCAGCACCGAGAGTTCCCGCTGTTCGGGTTGCAATTTCATCCCGAGAGTTTTCTCACCCACGTCGGCACGAATATTCTGCAGAATTTTTTGCAGGTGCAACTGCGAACATGATCACCGTCGAAGAAGCCCTGGAGTTTGTCAAGAGTGGCGCACTACCTGTGCCCAGCAAGCGTGTACCCATCGGGCAAGCATTAGGCCTAAGACTTCGCCAGGCCATCGTTAGCCCCGTAGACTCGCCACCATTCGACAAAGCCCTGCTCGACGGTTACGCGGTCATTTCCCATGACCCGGCGCCCAAGCGGCGTGTGATCGAACAGGTAATCGCCGGTGGCGTGCCGCATCACGCGGTCGAGCCTGGTACGACGATCAATGTGATGACCGGCGCACCGATTCCTGACGGAGCGGACGCGATCGCCAAGCACGAGGATGTCGAGGAACTCAGCGATACGGAAATCGAAATGCCCAAGGCAGGCGTCGCCGTCGGCACTGGCATTCTGTCACGCGGCGCGGCATTCCGAAAAGGGCAAGAAGTGCTCCCTGCGGGCAAGTACCTGACTGCAATCGACATCGCACTGCTCGCTGAAGTCGGACGCGATGAAGTGGCCGTTACCCCACGACCTCAAGTCGCGGTGCTGCCCACAGGCAACGAGTTAGTTGAATGCGGCCAACCCGTCGGTCCAGGACAAATTTGCAACAGCAACGGGCCGATGCTGCTCGCACTGCTGGAAACCATGCACGCCGAGCCGCTCGACCTTGGCATCGGCCGCGACGATCCTGTCGAACTAATGAAACTCATGGAAAGGGGCCTCGAAGCGGACATGCTGCTCGTAACCGGCGGCGTCTCGGCGGGGGTGATGGACTTGGTACCGGGTGTGCTGCAAGGCTTGGGTGTGAAACAAATATTTCACAAGGTACGCATGAAGCCTGGCAAACCAGTTTGGTTTGGAGAATACGAGCGCGAGGGGCGCCGCAAGCTCGTCCTCGGAATGCCTGGCAATCCGGTGAGCACACTTGTCTCTTTCGAGATCTTTGTAAAACCGGCGCTGCGCGTGCTGGCAGGGGGCGAATTTGTCGCGCCGCAATGCCAACCGGGCATACTCAGCGCTCCGATCGGCCATCGGGGAAAACGCCCCACGTACTACCCCAGCCAAATCAACTTCGGCCAGCGCGAGCAGGGGCGCCCGACGGTCGAACCGCTGCCATGGCGCGGTTCCGCCGACTTGGCGGCCTTGACCCGCGCCAACGCACTCGCAATTCTGCCGGCGGGTGATTATGAGTACGATGTGGGAACCGAAGTCGATTTTCTTGCGCTCAGCTAGATACTCCGCGATACCAAGGATTATTGATGATGCACTTCCAATTCCTAATTGCCCTGGCCCTCGCCTCGAAGTGTGTGCTGTTTGCTGCCGCTGCAGAACCAGCGAGGGTCGCTCCACTACCTCGGGCGCATGCGCACAATGACTACCTGCACCCGCATCCGTTAAGCGATGCGCTCGCTCTCGGCTTTTGCAGCGTTGAAGCAGACATTCACCTCGTGGAGGGGAAACTGCTCGTAGCGCACGACCTGCGAGACGTACAGCCGGAGCGTACGCTCCAGTCGCTCTATCTCAACCCCTTGCTGGAGCGCGTCCAAGCTCACGACGGCTGGGTATTTGACGAAGGCCAGCGATTTACGCTCTTGGTGGATATCAAATCCAAAGGTGGGCCGACCTACGATGCGCTCAGCGAAGTTCTTGCGGGATATCGCGAGATGCTCTCCTCCGTGCACAGCGGACATGTGCAGCAGCGAGCCGTAGACCTTATCATCAGCGGCGACCGGCCCATCGCAAAGATCGCCTCCGCAAAGCACCGGTACGTTTTCGTTGATGGCCGCCTTAGTGATTTGAACGAGCAGGCACCAGCACATCTCATCCCACTGGTCAGCGACAACTGGTCCAAAGCGTTCGCTTGGAGAGGCGAAGGTCCCATGCCGGCCGCTGAGCGAGAAAAACTTCGCGATATCGTCCAGCAGGCCCGTGGCCAGGGCCGTCGCCTGCGATTTTGGGCAACGCCTGACAAGCCCGCGTTCTGGAGCGAGCTAGACCGTGCAGGCGTGGACTTGATCGGCACCGACGATCTCATCTCGCTGCAACAGTTCCTAACGAAGTAGCTTTCCAACCTTGGCCACAAACTGTGTAATTCCCTTCACCTCCGGGCGCGTGCATCTCGCACGACCAGAACAGCCCTCACGACCGGGCGCAAATCTGGCGAAATCAGGGTGAAAACGATAAACTGATTATTCCGCCAGGTGCCGCTCTCGTCAGACTAGGGATTAATCACCATTGGTCGCAGCTGATGGCATTCGCGTTTTTTGCAGCGGAGCCTTTTCGTGTAGGAGAATTGCCGCAGATGAACTTACGAACAGATATTAACCCACGCTACTTGTTACGCATGGGCTTGGTCGGATTGTTCTGTGTCGGGTCGGCACTTTGGTTCTTGTATGATGGGCTCTACACCTACCCCGCACAGCGCGAACAGTCGCTCGCTTACCTGGAGTTCAAAGAAGCGAACCCTGACCTCGCAGTCATGCAGCTTTTTGAAAAATGGAAAGAGGTCGCTGCCGAGAAGGGTTGGCCCGCGGGCAGCGCTGGCAAACCACAAACCCCCTACGGGCCGCCCAAAAAAGAGTACGACATCAACGGGCAGTTCTATTTCTCCGGGCTCGCAGGCTTGGTCGGCTTGTTTTTCCTTGGCAAGCTGCTCTACAACTGGGGCCGATGGATCGAGGCCGACGACGAAGGCCTACGCTCCAGCGAGAACCGTGCCGTAAAGTTCGACGAGGTGACCGCACTGAACAAGAAAAAGTGGCAAAACAAGGGCATCGCTAAATTGGTCTACGAAGAGAATGGTAAGAAGCGAAGAATAGTTCTCGACGATTGCAACTACGACCGCAAAACTACCAACACCATTCTCCGTCATGTCGAGTCCAAAATCGGCCCCGAAAAAATTATCAACGGTAAGCCCGAGCCCCCGCTCACACCTGCTACTCCCGCAAGCGAGCCTGCATCTACGAGTGGATAATCGCTTCGTTTCGTTTACTCGCCGCAGCAACTCGACCCCCGCCCAGATGCGAACTATCATGGAAGTAAGGGCAATCAACTAAGGCGAGCTTCCAAAATGCAACCGACGCGAATTGGCCCCTTCGCTCTGGAGGAAACCCTCGACGGCCAAGCGAACAGCAACGTCGTGCGCGGACTGCACCTCGAGCGCCAGCTCTCAATGGCGATCAAACTCCTGCCCAGAGAAGTCGCCAGGCAAGTACTCGGCAAGAGCTCCTTCGGCGAAGACGTCAAGCAACTCCAGCAACTAGACCATCCCAGCTTGGTCAAGGTCTTCGGTGGCGCCATCGAGCAAGGGCAACCCTATCTTGTCATGGAACTAGTCGCTGGCGAGTCGCTCCGCGATCGGCTCAGTCGTCGCGGGAAGCTGCCTTGGGAGATGGCGGTCGAAATTGTCGATGCGCTTGCCGTAGCGCTCATTCACGCCCATGCACTGGGATTCTCGCACCAACGCATTACTCCCTCGCGCATATTGCTCCCAGAGGATGGAGGCGTGAAGCTCACGGGCTTCGATTGCAAATGGTCCGATTGGGACGCGGTGGTCGCCGGACTTTGTCCCATGGAAGTGGCTCACTATCTCTCGCCTGAGCAGTTCCGTGGTCGCCAATCGGCCAGCTTCCCGCAATGCGACCTCTTTAGTTTGGGTGTCGTCTTATTTGAATGTCTCACTGGCGAGTATCCGTGGCCGGCAAGTCGTTCCGACGAACTCCGTCTAGCCCGCCGCGACGGACCCGCGCCGCGCGTTTCGTCGCTTGTCCTGGATTGCCCTGTATGGTTGGATGGCTTGGTTGAGAACTTATTGGCCAAAGTGCGTTCGGAGCGACTGCAAACGGCGGAAGAAACCCATCGAGCGATCGTCATCGCCAAGGACAAAGCGGAAACTCGCACCGGCGCTGCTCAGCAAGCCCTGTCAGGCAAGCCATCCGCGCTGGCTAGTAGACAGGAACTAAGCGAACTGCGTAAACTCCAGCGTCGCAAGACTGCGCGATTCGACGAGAGTCCGTTCTACGAACGCGCCTGGTTTCTGGCGACTTGCCTGATGGCGGTGCTTGGCTTTGCCGCGTGGTCGCTCTGGCCAGCATCGGAAGATGCGCTCTTCGCCAAAGCAAAGCCGCTCATGCAGTCGGACAACCCCGTCGATTGGAAACGGGCCGAGGAGCAATATCTCGGGCCCTTGCTCGAGCGATTTCCCGACTCGTCGTTCGCTACGGAAATCGCGTCTTTTCAGGACCGCTATGCATTACACCGTGCCGAAGAACGCATCAAAAATTTGAGCCGCTTCGGACGACAGCCCAAGAACGAAGCCGAACGCTCGTTCGCAGAAGCTTGGGAGTTCGAGCGATTTGGAGACCGATTAACCGCCTGGCAGAAATACGACGCGCTGGTTCAGTTGTTCGCCAAGAGCAATGATACCGACCAACAGGTCTATGCCAAATTGGCCCAACGGCAAATCAATCGTATCAAGTCCGATCAAAAGACCTCCGACGACCAAATCGAGTTCCTAGAGCAACATCTCGATCAAGCCCAATCGCTCGCCGATGCCGGCAAATTACTCCAAGCGCGTCGGATTTTGGACAGTGTGATCTCACTCTACGGCGAGAATCGGGAGCTTCGGCCGCTCGTAGATCTAGCACGAAAACAGTTGCGGGAACTCGACGACGATGCGCCGTAGGACCCGTAACGCCCGGACTCCAACGCTGGCGGTGGTAGCCCTTTCCCAACTGCTGCAATCAGCGTAGTTGGGCTCCTTAGTCTGCGGAAAACCGCCTCTCGCGGCGTTGTGGTCGCCAAGGTCGAGGGCTATAATTGCGGGTTCGCTATTTTGCCGAACCGGCTCAAGCTTACAAGCGTCCCGACGTTCGCGTTGAAGTTGTGTTTTGACGTTCACGTCTCACAGAGAAATTCTCACCTATGAAGTTTTGGTTATTGGACCGAATCTGCTCGTTTGAAGCCGGCAAAGAGCTTACGGCGGTCAAGAATGTGTCGCTCTCGGAAGAGTATCTCGCCGACCATTTCCCTGAGTTTCCGGTACTGCCGGGGGTGTTTATGCTCGAAGCGGCCACCCAGGCAGGTGCATGGTTGATACGTCTGAGCGAAAACTACACGCACAGCGTCATCGTGCTGAGCGAAGCGAGGGCGGTGAAGTACGCGGATTTTGTCACGCCCGGCCACATGTTGACAATGCGTGTCGAGCAGACAAGCGAAGAAGAGCGGTTCGTGAAAATGAAATTCCAGGGAGAGGTCGAGGGTCGGCTCTCGGTAAGCGGCCGCATCACGCTGGAGCGCTATAATTTGGCGGACGAAAATCCTAGCCAAGCCGGACTCGACGGACGAATGATTGCCTGTCAGCGCTCCGCCGAAGAATTACTTACACGCGGCACGGACATTGCTGCCTTAGCCACTTAAACAATACTCGGCCGAGAGCTAATCGCTAGCGGCTAACTGCTTTTACCCATTGGGAGGTTCACACCACCATGCCAACCGACGAAGAAATTTTCGCCAAAGTTCAAGAATCTCTGGTCGATGCACTCGGGGTTGACGACGACGAAGTCACTCCTGAAGCCACGCTCCAAGGTGATTTAGACGCCGAGTCGATCGACTTCTTGGATATCGTATTCCGCCTTGAAAAAGCGTTTGACATCAAAATCGAACGGGGCGAGCTGTTCCCTGAAGACATTCTGACCGATAGCGAATTCGTGCAAGACGGCAAGGTCAACGATGCGGGAATCGCCAAGCTCCGCGAACGGATGCCTTTTGCCGATTTGACCAAGTTCGAGGCTGAGCCGATCGTGCAGAACCTGGGCCAACAACTGACCGTCAAAGACATGTGCAGCTTCGTCAAACACAAACTGGCGGCGTAGCAGCAATGATGAAATACCCCGATACTCAATGACCAAAGGGCGGACGGCACTTCGTTTCGCAGTTCGTAGATTTGTCCATTCGCGATTGAGTGTTTCGACATTCGTCTTTTCGCATTAGGCTGACGGACTCGGCCCTTCACAGAAAGCCCTGATTTTCCCATGCGTTGGTTCTGGATTGATCGCTTTACCGAATTCGTCTGCGGCTCCCATGCCACAGCCGTGAAGGGCGTATCCCTGTCGGAAGATCACATGCATGAGCACATGCTCGGTTATCCGATTATGCCCAACTCGCTGGTGACCGAAGGAATGGCCCAGGCAGGCGGGTTGCTCGTGAGCGAACAATATGGCTTCGGCGAACTGGTCGTGCTGGGGAAACTGGCCAAGGCAAAATTTCATACCTGCGTGCGGAATGGCGAAACGCTCACCTACCGGGTGAATGTCGATTCCGTGCGTGAGAGCGGCGCTGCCGTCACCGCGACAGCCCACGTTGGTGATCGGCTGCACGCCGAGGCACTGCTGTTCTACGCGAGGCTGGGTGAAGAAACTGATCCGCTAGACGGGGCCCGTCTATTTCGCCCACGCGATTTGCAACACTGGCTGTCGCTGGTTGGCGTGTTCGAAGTCGGCGTCAAAGCCGATGGCTCGCCGATGCAGGAGAGTGATTATCCATTGAAAGAGACCGAGAGCGCCAATTAGCACCGTCGACCACGTCGTGCTCTCACAGCTGGGTCGTGCTTTCACAGCTGGCTCTCTCGTGAGACGAGCAACATATTCCAGCAAGCCTGCCGTCGTGGTCAACGCCGCTAACGGATGACTATTACTTCATTGCGAGGAACCCCACATCATGCGTCGCCGCGTCGTTGTCACCGGTGTTGGTTGTGTCACGCCACTGGGTACCACGGTCGATGAGCTGTGGAAAAACCTAATGGCCAGCAAGAGTGGCGTCGCGCGAACTACGTTGTTCGATGCCAGCAGCTTTCCCACAAACATCGCCGCGGAGGTGCGTGACTGGTCCATTGCCGACGTAGGACTGGATGCCGCGGATTGGTCAAATCGCAGCCGACACACTTGCTTTGCCGCCGGTGCCGCACAACAGGCAATGGAAGATTCAGGGGTTGCGGGGACTGTGGAGCCCCAGAAATTTGGTGTCTATCTAGGCGCCGGTGAAGGGCAGCAAGACTTCGCGCGGTTCTCGAAAATGATGACGGCGGCGGTAGCCGAAGGCGATCTCAACCTCAAGGCCTTTGTCGAAACGGGTCTCGAAGTCCTCGACCCCACGGCTGAATTGGAGCAAGAACCCAACATGCCCTGCGGCTATCTGGCAGGCATGTTCAATGCCCAGGGGCCCAACGTTAACTGCCTCACGGCGTGCGCTGCAAGCAGCCAAGCCATCGGCGAGGCGACCGAGATCATCCGCCGCGGCGAAGCCGACGTAATGCTCTCCGGTGGCGCGCATAGCATGATTCATCCCTTCGGCGTGACGGGCTTTAATTTGCTCACCGCACTTAGCGAGCGCAACGATGAGCCTGAACGCGCCTCGCGGCCCTTCGACTTGAATCGCGATGGTTTTGTCCTTGGCGAAGGCGGAGCAATGCTGGTCCTCGAAGAGTACGAACATGCCAAAGCTCGCGGCGCGCAAATTTATGGCGAGTTACTAGGCTACGGCACCACTGCCGACGCGTTTCGCATCACGGACACCCATCCCGAAGGGCGGGGAGCCACCAGCTGCATCAACATGGCGCTGGCCGATGCGGGAAAGAACACTGACGATATCGATTACATCAACGCCCACGGCACAAGCACCGCGGTGAACGACAAAGTCGAAAGTCTCGCCATTCGGCAAGCCTTCGGCGATCAAGCCGACAACATCCCGGTCAGCAGCACCAAGAGCATGACAGGTCACCTCATTGCTGCTGCGGGGGCGACCGAGTTAATAATCTGCCTGATGGCGATGAAACACGACAAAGTGCCACCGACGATCAACTACGAAACGCCCGACCCCAACTGCGATTTGGACTACGTGCCGAACACAGCTCGAGACCACGAGTGCAAGACGGTTCTGTCGAACAGCTTCGGCTTTGGCGGGCAAAATATTACGTTGGTGGCAGGGCAAATTTAGAATGCAAACCAAGTCCCTCTGCACTGTGGTCGCTTGTTCTCTTGCCGCAGTTATAGGCGCTTGCTGGACTTGCACTCTCGTTAACGGCGAAGCTACGGATCGAGCGCCCTTTCCCACCGCCGAACAAGTGGATCTTGCCAAGTACCGCGACGCCGCAATCGCAAATTGGTCCGCCGAAATCGCCGCGCTCGAAGCACGGGACCGAACGGAAACGCACCCCGACGACAGTATCCTGTTCGTCGGCAGCTCAAGCGTTCGCCTCTGGGACGATATCACCACGGACATGGCGCCCTATCACCCCATCCAGCGTGGCTACGGCGGAGCGCGCTGGTCGGACCTGGCAATCTTTGCCGAGCGGTTGATTACTCCGCACGAGTGCCGCGCGATTGTGTTTTTCGTTGCCAACGACATCGTGGACGGTGGCGAAAACGATCGGACACCGCAAGAAGTGGCCGACCTGTTCGGGTATGTCCTGGGGCAAGTCCGCAAGCACGCTGCTGAGGTCCCCGTGTTCTACATCGCAGTCACGCCGACCAACTCGCGGTTCGATTCATGGCCCGAAATCAAAGCCGGCAACTCACTTGTCAGCCAACTCTGCCAACGCACAGCAAACACGTATTTCATCGGGACCGAAAGTGTCTACCTCGACGCAAACGGCAAACCTCGGCCAGAACTTTTTCTCGCCGACCAGCTCCACCTCAGCCGCGCGGGGTACGAGCTTTGGGCCGCGGCGATCAAGTCGCAACTCGACTCGGTGCTGGGAGGAGCCAGGTGAACGGTAAGCACACTACTTCAATTTCGCGTCGATCTCAAACGTTTTCCAGAACTGCTCTAGGAGCGTTTTTTCCTTCTCGTAGTTGTCCTTCTCGATGAAGGTGACTACCAACAAACCCCTGTCTTTCTTGCCGTGAGTGAGCACGACGCGAGTCCACTCTTCACCGGCGCTAGTGGTGATCGCCTGTTTTCCCTTGAAGGCAACGCCGTCGACCTCGCGGTTGATTTCCTTCACATCTTTCTTGTAGCCGTACTCGACTTCTTCCTTGGTCAGCTCGTTGATCATCATGTCCACGAGCGTCGAGGGATTCATCTGCGTGTACTCTTGCACCAACACTCCCGTGCCGAGGGGGGTGACGATCATCGTCTGAAAAATGCCGCTGCCCAGGTCGTTCTTGTTGGGCTTGTATTCGTTCTTGTGCTCGAACGTGAACAGGTCTCCCTGAAAGCGCAGCACTTCCTTTTGACTTAGCTTGAGTTTGAGCGACGTTCCATCGGGGAGCGCCAGCGATGTTTCTTCGCCAAGAGTGAGTTCTTGGTCGGTGCCGTTGATGGTAAGGACGTAGTCGCCGGCTTGTAGTAGCGGAACAGCTGTCGTAAATCCGAGCAACAGGAGCAGGCAATAATTTCTCATAGCGGACTCCGAGGGAAGTCAAAGGGACAAGACAGATTATAGCAATCTGGAGCCCAGTGTTATACAATGGAATTCACGCAGCGGGACCTCGGAATCTTCGCACCGCTCATTCTATGGGACGCGCTACACCGGCCACTCGGAGAATCGCCATGAATGTCAACTTGACTGCTGATTCGGCCAACTTTATCCAAGGCTTAGTCACCTCGGGGCAGTATCCCTCCGCAGAAGAAGCCGTCAGCGACGGTGTTCGTCTGCTCATGAGCCAACAACACTTGCGTGAGAAAATACATCAAGGGGTTGCCGAGTTGGATGCGGGCGAGGGCATCGATGGCAAACAAGTTTTCGCGGAACTTCGCCAACGGGTCAAACATCTGACGGAACAGGCCAAGTGAATGGGCCGCCTGACCTTCTCGCCGAGCGCGCGGCAGGACTTGTCCGATATCTTCGACTACATTGCACGTGACAAGCCGGTAGCTGCAACCAATTGGATCGACAAGGCTGCAACCAATTGGATCGACAAGATCGAAGCCAATTGTGAACAAATCGCGGCGACTCCGGGATTTGGTGAGCAACGCCCTGAGTACGGCGAGGATATTCGTAGCAGTACCGTGGGAAGGTATGTTCTGTTCTTTCGTCCGATTGACGAAGGAATTGAGGTGGTTCGCGTGATTGCAGGCGGTCGTGACATTCGCATCTTGTGAGGCACGAAGCTCGTCCCATCATGTGTATTAACCCTGGACAAACGCTTTCCATTGCCTGACAGTGAAAGGTAGCACTCCGTCGTCCGCATTCCCCCACTCCGCAATCGAAAATGCCCAATCATCTCGCTAACGAAACCAGCCCCTACCTGTTGCAGCATGTCAACAATCCCGTGGATTGGCATCCGTGGGGTCCGGAGGCGCTGGCACTCTCCAAGAAACAGGGGAAGCCGATCTTTCTTTCGATTGGCTACTCGGCATGTCACTGGTGCCATGTGATGGAGCATGAGAGTTTTGAAAACGAGGCGATTGCCAAGTCGCTTAATGAAAAATTCATTTGCATCAAGGTCGATCGCGAGGAACGGCCCGATCTTGATCAGCTCTACATGACCGCCGTGCAGATGATGACCGGCCGCGGCGGTTGGCCCATGAGTGTGTTCCTGACACCGGATTTGAAACCGTTTTATGCCGGTACCTATTGGCCGCCGAAGCGGTCGCGGGGCATGCCCGGTTTTGACGAAGTGATCGTCGGCGTGTCGAAAGCATGGGAAACCAATCGCGAAGCGGTCGTCGAAACTTCCAACAAGCTCACCGAGGAACTCGGCAAGATTGGAGACGGTGGGGACGGTGGAGCTTTGTCGGACACGTTGCTGGTTGGTGCGGTCGAGCAGTTTCGCCGCACATTTGACAGCACGTACGGCGGTTTTGGCGGGGCGCCGAAGTTTCCCTCGCCGATGGGACTGCAATTGCTGATGCGACATTGGCACCGCAAACGTGATCGACAAGCGCTCCGCATGGTGGAAGTTACGCTCAACCGCATGGCGGCGGGGGGAATTTACGATCACCTGGGCGGCGGCTTCGCTCGCTATTCTGTGGATGCTCGCTGGTTGGTGCCGCACTTCGAAAAGATGCTCTACGACAACGCCCAACTAGCGGCGACCTACGTCGAGGCGTACCAAGCAACCAGCGACGAAGATTATGCCCGGGTGGTACGCGAGACGTTGAACTACACGCTGCGGGACATGACCGATACGGCAGGCGGTTTCTACAGCACCGAGGACGCGGACAGCGAAGGGGTCGAGGGGAAGTTTTATGTCTGGACGCCGACGCAGCTCCGTGAACTCCTAGGGGACAAAGCGGCCGCCACATTTGCCAGCGTCTACGATGTGACCGACGCCGGTAATTTTGAGCATGCCAACATTCTTAACCTACCAAAGACAATTTCCGAACAGGCGCAAGCCCTGGGCCGCGATGTGGACGAGTTGCAGCGTGAGCTCGCCGAAAGCCGCGCGAAGCTATTTGCCGCCCGTGAGAAGCGTATCCACCCTGGCAAAGACGATAAGGTGATCGTCGCCTGGAATGGCCTCATGATCGACGCGATGGCCCGAGCCGGCGCGGTACTTGGCGAGCAGCGATACCTTGACGCAGCAGTGAAAGCAGCTGATTTCCTATTGCAAACACTGCGCCGCGAGGATGGCCGACTGCTGCACACTTGGCGCCACGGCCAGGCCAAGCTCGACGCGTATCTCGACGACTACGCCAACCTGGCTAACGGGTTGATTTCGCTTTACGAGGCAACCTTTGACAGTAGACATCTCGACAGTGCAATCACACTGATGCAAATTGTGCTCGATCACTTCTCCGATCCTAAGGGCGGCGGATTTTTCTATACGGCTGACGATCATGAGCAGCTCATCGTTCGCAATAAAGACTTCACCGACAACGCCGTCCCCAGTGGCAACGCGATGGCGGCGACCGCGCTGGTGCGACTTGGCAAACTCACCGGCAAGCAAACGTACCTCGACGCAGCGGAGAAAACCATGCTCGGGGCGTCGGATCTGATGCAGCGTGCCCCGTCGGCTGCAGCACAGATGTTGTTGGCAGTGGACTTGTATCTAGGGCCGACCTACGAGATGGTTTTGGCTGGCGACCCAGAAGCGAAAGATACCAAAGCCACTCTTGCCGATTTAAGAAGACGTTTCCTACCGAACAAAGTCCTCGCTTTCGCAGCGGAGAACTCTGCGGCGCCCGAACCGCTCGCTGATTTACTGCGAGGAAAATCGATGCTCGGTGGTGCAACGACGCTCTATGTCTGCGAAGGTTTCACTTGCCAAGCCCCGGCTCAAGGAGACGAAGAAATCTCGCACACTCTCGACGAATTGATGCCGCAGGGCATGTTCGACTAGTTGCTGCCTACGCCTCGGTGCGTTCTGCCGAGGTTTCCTCGGCTTTGTCGAGTAATTCTTCTAACCGTTCAATCTGGCGCTGGCTTTCACCGACGAGTTTTTCAAGTACGATGATTTTCGAGTTAAGTTGTCCATTGAGGTCACGGGCCATTTCGTGCATCTCCACTTTCTGACGTTCGACTTGGGCTAAGGCATCGCGTTGAGCGCCGTCCCATTGGCCGCTCGGCCTCGCAATGCGCTCGATGGCAGGAGCATTCTTCTTGCGGCGTCCCATGCGACGGTACGATCGCTTGAGCAAGATCATGGTCAACAACGCACAGCCGGCGAAAAAAAACCAGCCCGCATCGATCTCTGCAAGCACTACGACCTTCGTCGAAAACATGATTTAACCTTGCGCGAAAGCACGTCGTGCGGCCTCATACACGGCCGAGAGCGGCACCTTCTCTCTATCGGCAATTTCACCACAGGAGGCGAACTCCGGCGAAAAACGCTCGCCGCCGCTGGGCAGGGTGGCCACAATACCGGCAATCTCCCCCCAGGCGGTAGAGACTCGCGACTCGCGACGAGGCAACGTTTGCCGCTGTAGCTGCGAGCGGCGCAGCCCCAGCGTAGTTGTTTCGCGAAAAATAATCTCCGCCAAACCATCGGCGTCGGCCGGACGACTCTGCACACTAAGCAGCACTCCTGGCCGCCCTTTTTTCATTTGCAGTGCAGAGGTTGCCACATCGAGCGCACCGGCTTGCCAAAGCAACTCCGAGCAGTAGCCGATCGCTTCGCCGGAAGCATCGTCGAGATTAGTTTCTAGGAGTACTATTTCGTCGCTCGGCGTGGCCGCCTCATTGCTCTCCCCCACTAGCAATCGCAATAAGTTGGGGTGCTCGAAGTCGCTTTGCCCGGCACCGTAGCCGGTGGCGGAAATCGTCATCGCCGGCAACGCGCCAAACTCGTCAACCAGAGTGGAAACAATAGCCGCCCCCGTCGGTGTCGTCAGCTCACCTTCCACAGTACTCGCCGCTATGGGAACGCCTTGCAGCAATTCGCCGGTCGCTGGGGCGGGAATCGAGCAGCGCCCATGGGCAATATTCACAAAGCCCGTCCCCGTCGGCACAGACGAACACACAATTCGATGAACCTCGAGCAAATCCCAAGCAATTGCCGACCCGACGATGTCGGCAATCGAATCGACTGCCCCGACTTCGTGGAAGTGAACCTTTTCGATCGTCGAGCCGTGCACTTTTGCTTCGGCTTTGGCAAGCCGATTAAATATGCGCAGAGCGAGTTCGCGTTGGGATGGGGTGAGCGTCGAACCCTCGATCATCGCTACGATGTGGTGCAGGTGCCGATGGGCGTGCTCTGGCTCGTGTTCCACGGTGAGTTGAAGCGCGCGGAATCCTTTTTTCTTGACCTCCTCGGTCTTGAGCTGGCAACTGGGAAGCCCTAGCGAATCGATGCCGTCCTGCACTTTGTCCAAGTCCACGCCTGCATCGACCAAGGCGCCAAGCATCATGTCGCCACTGACTCCGCTAGCACAATCAAGATAGGCAATTCGCATGGTGTTGGTTCCGAGAGTTGTGGATGGAGTGACAGCATCATCTTAATGAAGTGAACAGGAATTGCGAAAGTGCGGAACCGCGGCCAGCCTGCTCCTTGGCCTCTGGGCCACGTTGACCCTGACAGCACAGGTTGCTACAGTTCCATCCGCTTTTTCGGCTCACAGCTCGGAGTGCTTTCATGTCCCTCGCCCTGCCATCGGCTGCCGCTTCGCACAGTGGCGGCGGTCTGCCAGCGCGAATCAAGGTGCTGTATATCACGACTCCCGACCGCTCGGGCGAATGGCTAACCGAGGCATTTGCGGCCGACAGCGCTGCGCAAGTTCTGCTGCAAGAAGTCGTCGGCGACACTGCCGGGCTGGCTCGCTTACGCGACGAGGTGTTTGACGCGGTGCTGGTAAGCCACGAACCGGGTGTGTTGGACGCCCTCGACATGGTCGAAGGCCTGCGAGCCGGGGGGAACGAAGAACCCATCATCCTACTCGGCTTGATACCCCCGCAAGACATCGACGCGCTCTGCTACGAAGTTGGCGCGGACGACTACTGCTGTGTTGCCGAAACGACCGTTCGAGGGCTGCTCTGGAAATTCGCCCGCGCAATCGAACGCAGCCAGCTGGTACGCGAGAATCGGCGGCTAGTTCAATCCCAACGGCAACGGCTTCAGCAGGAACACCTTGAGGCTGAGCGGTTGCTGGAACAGCAACGTGCACTCATTGCCGACTTGGAGGTCATCGACCGCGTTAGGGAACACACAAGCCAGGACGATCCAATCAGCCTCGGAAATTGCCTCGCAAAAACGGCAACCGACGCCGCGAACGACGGCCCCCTGGAGCTACCCGAGTCGTTGATCACTCACTATCGCGAACTGTTGCGGACCTACGTAATTATGGGAGCCGGCAACCTCACCGGCGAGATGAACCAACTGGCCAAACTCCTCGCCACGTCCAACATCTCCGCCCAAAGCGCGATGCAATTGCACGTGCACGTACTCGAAGAGTTGGTCTTGGGCCTGGGCAACCGGAGTGCGCGACATGTCATGAGCCGGGCCGACCTGCTTATACTTGAAGTGATGGGACATTTGGCTGATGGCTATCGGCAGCGCTATCATGAACAGCGCGTACCGACGAGGCAACTTGAGCTGCCGGGTTTCGCGGCCTGACGTGCTTGCGGCCCAACGCCAGCCGCTAAATAATGTTGGGCATGAACGATTCCTCTACCAACATTGCTGAACTCCGTGCGCTCGTTGCCAATTTTGTGGACGAGCGCGATTGGCAACAATTTCACTCGCCCAAGAACATCTCGATGGCACTTGCGATCGAGGCGTCGGAGCTGATGGAGCACTTTCAGTGGGTCACTATCGATGCCTCGCGAAAGCTTGCCGAAGACCCCGACAAACTCGCGGCTATCGGTGAAGAGTTGGCCGACGTGTTGAGCTACAGCCTCGCCATGGCCAACGCATTGGGCATCGACTTGGCCGAAACGATCGAGGCGAAGATGGTGAAGAACGCCAAAAAGTACCCCGCCGAGGAGTTCCGCGGGCGATTTGGCGTGATCGACGATGTGAATGACAATGGCAGTTGAGCCAGGGGCCACCATTGCCGTCGTCGGTGCCAGCGCTCGCGCGGCGGCGTTTTCGCTGCTTCGTGCCGGCTACAAGGTCGTCGCGGCCGATCTGTTTGCTGATGCCGATCTCGCGCAGCATTGTCCCACTACTAGAATTGTGTCGTATCCCGAGGGCTTTGCCCCTTGGTTGGCAGAAACGGAGTGCGACGCTTGGATGTACACAGGGGCATTAGAAAACTACTCCGAGTTGGTTGATCGCTTGTCGTCTTTACGACCGCTGATGGGGCATCAGGGTGACGTGTTGCGACGGGTGCGCGACCCACTGCAACTGCAGTCTGTGTTGAATCAATTTGAATTATCTTTTCCAACCACAGTCGCTGGCGGTGGATCTCGGAGTTCCGACAACAATCTCATCGGCAAGTCCTACTGCGGCAGCGGCGGTAGTGGTGTGGGCACATGCGCGGGAGCAAACTACCTGCAGCGAAAAGTGAGAGGCATGCAGCTCTCGGCGTTGTTTCGCGGGAGCCAACTCTTGGGCGTCACCCGACAATTAGTCGGCGAACACTGGGCCGGCGCCAGTAAGTACAAGTACTGCGGCTCCATAGGCCCTTGGGAACTGACGGCCGACTGTGCGCATCAAGTGCAACACTTGGGCAATGTGCTAAACGCGAAGTTTGATCTGACTGAACTGTTTGGTGTGGACTTAATTTTGCAACGCAATCGGGTTTGGACGATCGAAGTCAATCCACGCTATACTGCAGCAGTAGAGATCGTGGAACGCGCGCATGGCATCACCGTATTCAATGAACACGGCACTCAAACCCCAAGCACACCCGTTGGGAAAGCTGTCCTCTTTGCGAAAGCCCCGCTGGTAGTTGATGCCGCGATGAGTGCACGGTTGCGGGAGCAGAGTGGCAAGATGCCCTGGCCTCTACTAGCCGACATTCCGATGCCCGGCACGGAAATCTCTCTCGGACAACCAATCCTGACACTGTTTGCCTCCGCTAGCTCCTGTGAAGCGGTCCAGCGGCGGCTACAGCAACGGGTCAATAAAATTGAACAACTGCTCTACGGAGAAAACTCAACATGCGCCTAGGAATTGTTAGCGACTCGCACGGTCACGTCGAACTTACCCGACCGGCCGTGCGGATGCTGGAAAGCTTGGAAGTCGAACGAGTGCTACACTGTGGTGACATCGGCTCAGCTGAAGTGGTGGAGCTGTTCGCTGCGTGGCCGACCGATTTTGTGTTCGGCAATTGTGATTTCCACCGCGATCAGCTAGGCGCAGCGGTAGAAGCAACAGGACAAACTTGTCACGGCGCTTTCGGCGAGTTGGAAATCGCCGGATGCCGAGTCGCCTTGTTGCATAGCGACGATCGACGCAAGTTTGATGAGGTGACGACCTCTGGGGTCTACGATCTCGTGTGCTATGGCCACACGCACGTGGCGAAAGTTGAGCAGATCGGCAAAACGCTGGTCGTCAATCCCGGCGCAATTTACCGCGCCGATCCGCACTCGCTGGCAATCGTGGAGCTGCCTGAGCGAACGGCGACGATTGTCGCACTCTAGCCTGCAAGGCGGTCGATGCGGCTGCCTTGCATGGGTATCGTGGCTGGCATTTCGGCTGCCTCGTGACGAAACTGCATTAAGTACGCGTCTTCTGGCGAGTCTTCGTAATACGAGCGCAAGACCGACGTGGCTCGGAAACCGAGCTGTTTGAAGAACAACTGTGCGGCTAGATTGGTTTCACGAACTTCCAGTGATATGCGCGTGCGGCGCTGGCTTGATAGTTTGCTAATCAACTTCTCGGCCATCTGTCGACCAACGTCGCGATGGCGAAAACTGTCAGCCACGGCAAAATTTAGAATATGCAGACGCGTCTTGTGCAGTTCGTAGATCATGAAGCCGACCACGCGCTCCCCATGCTCAGCGACCATGCCAATGCAATTTCGCTGGCGCAGGCAACGAATGAAGTCTTCTTCATACCAGGGAAACTCGAAGCTTTCCCGTTCGATATCCAAGACCTCTGCCATGTCGCGACGAATCATCCACCGGATGTGCACGCGCATGCGTTGTTGAGAGGGACTCTGTTTAGAACCAGCACTCATCGGGGCCTCCTTCCATGTCGGCCATCTAGCTTTTATCCCTGCGTGAACGGCGCCTGCAGCTGCGCCTTCACCCCCGATTAACATCCTCATGGCTTCGGCCGCGAGCAGTTCTTTGCCGTAACCCACCAAACCAAGGAACCGATTGATCCAGCCGTGCGACTTCGGGAAACTACTCCCATTCGCCCTGCGAACGTCCTGTCGCATATCTCCCACCTGCCTCATGCTACGAAAAAGAAGTACTCGACGAGTGGAAGGGGAAACTACCAAAAGGCGGCAGACCTGCCAAGCGAGAAACGGTGGCCTCCATTCCCGATTGATAGCAACGCACAAAGCCACTACCCACCCCAAGAGGTAATAGCAGTTGGCAACTGCAGTTTCGTGCAATTATTGAGGAACGTGCAGGTTATACGCTTTAGCCGAAGCTTTCCAAGAAACAAACCTCGGCGTCCCTTGGGGTTGCGACCTCCTGAGCAGGCGAAGTGGTGTAGGGTTTGGGGTAGGCCTGACCAGCCGCAAAAATTTCGGGGATTTCCCTATCTCCTGAATTCCTCCCCCACCCCGCCGAAGCCTCGCATGAATGCCAACACGAGTGTTGCGCCCGAGCTGTCTGCCCAGCCTGTTACCGAACCCGTCGCCCGCCGCGAGTACCGCTGGTTCAAAGGGGCGACCGTGCTGGCGATGGCGTTGGGATGCGCGATTCCGCTTTCCCTCAACTTGGTGGATCCCGATCTCTGGGGCCACGTCCAGTATGGACAAGATTGGCTCGCTGAGGGGGAGTTGCCTCGCACAGCATCACACACCTTCACGGCAACCGATCACCCGTGGATCAACCACGAAAATCTAGCCGAATTGGCATTTGCCACGGGCTACGAAAAACTTGGTGTACGGGGCTTGCTACTTGCCAAATGCCTGTGGGGTATGGCGATCTTGCTCTCGATGGTGTGGATCGCAAGTCGACATAAGGTGCATGCTTTCGTCGTTTGGCCATTGTTGTTATTGGTCTCCGCGAATCTGCAAGCCTTTTTTCCTCTCCGACCGCAGTTGCTAAGCTTCGCCCTGTGCGCGATGACGCTAGTGTTACTCGATCGCGCGTTTCGCGACTGGCAAGAAGGGCAACACGTCCGCTGGCTACCGTTGCTTGCTTTGCCATTGGTGTTTGCCCTTTGGGTGAATGCACACGGTGGATTTGCTCTTGGCCTGTGCGTGGTTGGTGCCTATTTGGGTGGTCGTATCCTGGAGGTGCTGATTCATCAGCGCGCCGCGAGTTGGCGCTGTGTCCTGGGACTGAGTGCGATAGGAATTTGCTGCGTTGCCGCGACGCTGGCCAATCCCTACGGCTGGGAATTGCATCGTTGGTTGGTGATGTCGCTCGGCCAACCGCGACCCGAAATCACCGAATGGGCGCCGCCGAAAATGTCGGACCCGATCTATTGGCAGTGGATTGCTTTACTAGTGGTTGGTGTGGTCAGTCTGTGGTTAACAAAACGCCGCCGTGACTGGGTACAAATCGTTATTCTCGCACTGGTCGCGTGGCAATCGTCATTGCACCTGCGACACATTGCGTTCCTCGCGCTGCTCTCTGGGTTCTGGTTGCCGGTGCATCTTCAATCGGCGCTCGCTCGTTTGCGCCCTGGCGAAGACACGAAACTCCCCATGATGACACTCTCGCCTTGGCTTCGGCGCCTTGCCGTAGCTGCGTTAGTGCTGTCGATCGGACTGCAGAGTTTCGCTCTGCGAAAGCGATTCAGCGAGTTCCCAGTCGAGCGCAATCGCTACCCGGTCGATGCGTTGCAGTTCATGGCTGACCGTGGGCTCCACGGAAAATTGGTGGTCTCATTCAATTGGGCCCAATACGCGATCGCAGCATTGGCACCCGACACGCAAGTTGCCTTCGATGGCCGCTTTCGCACCTGTTATCCACAGGAAGTCGTCGATATGCACTTTGATTTCTTGCTCGGCGAATTTGGGGGCAACCGCAGTCGAAGTTCGGAGTCGGGACCCGTTGATGGGACTCGTGTGCTGAGGTTCGGCTCACCAGACCTGGTGCTGTTGGACCGGCGCTATGAACACCCTGTAGCAGTCATGAAAGCCGAGGCCACGCGGGACAACCCGCAGTGGGTACTGCTCTATTGCGATCGTGTGGCAGAGCTCTGGGGCCATCGCGATCAATACGATGACCCAGCACGCAGTAGCTACCTCCCACTGACAGCGCGCGTACTCGATGCCAGTCCGCGCGAAGGAGCGCTTCAGTGGCCCGCGTTGCCAGTGCGTAGATCCTCAGCAAGGCAGATGGCGGAGCAAGCTCCGACAGTTCGCGAAGTTGCTGTGGAAGCGGAACTCTAGAACACAATTCACCCGTTGCTTCGTCTCTGAAAGTAGATGCCATGACAACCCAAGTCGAAACAGAACCAACCACCGTAGTGCCTACGCAACCACCACTCGCACCGACGGTCGATCCCCACTTCCTGAAGCGAGTCGAAGAGCGTATCACCGCTGCCGAAGAGGCGGTCTCTACGGGCCTTGCGATTGGCAACGAACCGGCGCAACCTGAAGGCAAGCAGACCTCGCTAGCCGTCTCTGTGGTGATCCCTGTCTACAACGAGTGTGATACCATCGCTGAAATTGTCAGCCGCGTCCAGGCTGTTGGCATTCACCAAGAAATTGTCATCGTTGATGACTACAGCCTCGACGGCACACGCGATGTGTTGTTGGAATTGGCCGAGCAGACGGACATTCGTGTTCTCATGCATGGCTACAATCGCGGTAAAGGCGCCGCTCTGCGCACCGGCTTTGCGGAGGTGGAAGGCGACGTGGTCCTGATCCAAGATGCCGATTTGGAATACGACCCGCGCGACTATCCGAAGCTGCTTGCCCCGATTGAGCGTGGCGAGGCGGACGTCGTCTATGGCTCACGCTTTTTGGAAAACGCCGAGCAAGATCCCTCGCGGTGGCATCGCCTCGGCAACTGGCTGTTGACGGGACTTTCCAATCGACTCACGGGACAACGGCTCACCGATATGGAAACCTGCTACAAGGTGTTCCGCCGCGACGTGCTGCAGGCGATCCGCTTCGAGCAGAACCGTTTCGGCTTTGAACCTGAAATCACCGCCAAACTGTCTCGGCTCGGGAAGAAAATCACCGAAGTGCCCATCCGCTACGAATACCGTAGCTATGAAGAAGGCAAGAAGATCGGCCTGCGGGACGGCATCAGTGCAGTGTGGTGCATTTTGCGGTATGCGTTTTGAATGGGGCTTACTCCATAAACTTCGCATTTGCCGTGGTGTCAGGTGGCCCGTAGTCGTAAATGCGGTATTGCTTGGTGATTTTCGCGCCGCCTTTCTTGAGCGTTTTATACGAGAGGTCATTGCTCTCCAGCACCCAGGAGAACTCCGCTTGTTCGATGCCCCACTTGAGAGCGTCGGGAACCAACCGCGATACGAGCGCTAGCCCGATGCCCCAGCTCTGGTACTCGGGCAACACATTGGTGCTAATCAACCGCACCTTTTTTAGCTCGTGGCGTTTTCGCAGCAGTTTGAGGAAGCCGAAGGGGAACAGCCGACCATCCATTTCTTTAATACGCGGATTGTAATCGAGCAGGCCGAACATCGTACCAACCGGTTTGCCGTCGATCTCAGCCATGGTCGTCAGCTCGGGGACGATCATCTGCTTGAGCCCGGCGGCTTGTTTCTTCACTTCGCCTTCAGACATGGGTACAAAACCCCAGGTGTTGACGAGCGACTTGTTGTAGATATTCAGAAAAGTTTTGATTTCTTCGTCAAACCGCGATACGTCGATCGTGCGGCACTTGAGTTGGAGACGCTCGAGAATGCTGTGGCTTATGGAATACAATCGCTTAGAAATTTCGTCCAGCATGTCGATGTGGCCCCAAAACGCATAGAGATTCTGCGCCTTGCGAAAGCCGTACTGCTCGATCAGCCGCCCGTAATACGGCTTGTTGTAAGTCATCATGAACCAAGGGGGTTCGTGGAAGCCGTCGACGAGCAGACCGCATTCGTAGTTGAGCGACGGATTCACGGGCCCGCGCACAGCTTCGATGCCGCGCTCGGAAAACCACTCGCGTGCCGCATCGAACAACGCGCCCGAGACCGCTTCGTCTTCGACCGATTCAAAGAAGGCAAAGAAACCTCGTTTTTCGTTGTACTGCCTATTGTGGGCGTGGTTGACTAGCGCGGCGATGCGGCCACAGGGCTTGCCGTCGCGGAGGGCGAGAAATGTCTGAATCTCGGCATCGTCATAGAACGGATGACGTCGGTAGTTGAGCAGTTCCTTCTGGACCAGCCGCAAAGGCGGCACCCAGTTGGGGTCCCCCTGGTAAAGGTCCCAGGGCAAATTGAAAAAGAGCTTCCGCTCACGGCGCGTCGAGACAGGAATCACTTCCAGATGAGACATAGAGTAGCGTCTGTGGCGTGGTGATGACGATTGCGAATTGCTACTGTAGCGGGCTCAATGAGTGACGGTCAAGCAAGCGGCATTCTCATTGCAGAGTAGGTGAGAAAAACCCTTGACGACCTCCATGCCCCCTGTCCATGCTGATCCAATCGCCGCTTGCCACGGGGGGAAGCGCTTATCCGTCATTTTTTGGGGATGGTCTCGCGATGCCTCGAGCTATGGTCACTGGAGCAACAGGATTCGTCGGCTCGAATTTGGTCGGCCAGCTTCGTAAGCGCGATTGGGATGTCGTATGTCTAGTCCGCAACCCCCAACGGGCGGCGAAACTTGAAGCGTTGGGCGCCACACTCCAGCTGGGTGAATTGGGCGATCCCGAGAGCGTTCAGCGCGCCACCTCGGCTGTGGATACGATCTTTCATGTCGCCGGGCGAGTTCGTGCGTTGCGTGATCGAGAGTTTCACGCGGACAACGTCGAGGGCACGCAGAATGTAGTGCAGGCTGCGGCGACACAAAAAGTTCCTCCCGCGATCGTCATGGTCAGCTCGCTCGCCGCAGGCGGCCCCAGCCAACCGGGTACCCCTCGCCGCGAAACCGACCCTGACCAACCCATCTCCGCCTACGGCAAAAGCAAATTAGACGCCGAACGGGCAGCGGCGCAATTCGGAGCAAGCGTACCGCTGTCCATCATTCGCCCACCGATCATTTTCGGTCCTGCCGACTCGGCAAGCCTGGCGATTTTTCGTGGAGTGAAGCTCACGCGTCTGCATGCGGTGCCAGGTCTGCGCACTTTCCCTGTATCGCTCGTGCATGTGGCCGACCTGTGTGATGCAATCATACGCCTGGCCGAGCGCGGAGAGCGAGTTTCCACCCCAAGCAATGGTGCCGCGCCTAAGCAAGGCATCTACTATGTCGCCGCGGAGCGCACTATTCCCTACGGCGACTTCGGCAAGCTAGCCGCGCAATCGCTGGGCCAAGTGGGCATTGCTGTGCCGCTGCCGAGGGGGCTGTTTTGGATCGTGGGCGGCGCGATGGAAGCGGTGGGGCAGGTGCGACGCAAACCGGCGGTACTGAACCTCGACAAGGTGCGCGAAGCACTCGCGCCAGGTTGGGAATGCAGCGACGAAAAAATCCGCGCCGAACTTGGTTACCAACCCTCTGCCCCGCTCGAAACTCGTTTCGCGGAAACCGCCCAATGGTACCGCGACGCGGGATGGCTGTGAGTGTGAACTTCGGGCCGCCTTTCGCCCACCCCTCTCGTCGCGTTACACTGGACGCATCATGGTTGAAATCCCCACGCTACAGCCCGAGCAGCTTGAGATCACGACGCTCGGCGATTGCCGCCACAAATCGCCCCTGAAACGCTCTCTGCGCACCGGCGAAGGTGTTGGCACTTACATCCCCGACGATATGCGTGTGCTGTACGAACCTCGTTTTCGCCAAGGCGAAGAAGTTAACAAGCTGTCGTTCGAGCGAGCCGGAGCGCGGGAACACTTGTTTTTCGACCCTGCAAAAACTCGCGCGGCAATTGTGACCTGCGGTGGGCTCTGCCCCGGCATCAATAACGTCATCCGTAGCCTGGTCATGGAACTGACCTACAACTACGAAGCCACTTCCATTCTTGGCATCCGCTTTGGCTACCAAGGGCTTAACCCGGAAGTCGGCCGAGAGCCGGTTGAACTCACGCCCGAGAACGTTTCCGGTATTCATCACCAGGGCGGTACCTTTCTGGGTTCGTCCCGAGGACATCAAGATCCGCGCGTGACGGTTGACTTTCTGGTCGCCAACAACATCGACATCTTGTTTTGCATCGGTGGCGACGGCACGCAGCGCGGCGCACACGCTATGGCCGACGAGATCGCGCGCCGAGAGTTGCCTATCTCCATAGTTGGAATTCCAAAAACCATCGACAACGACATCAAGTTCTGTTTTCGTACGTTTGGATTTTTTTCAGCCGTCGCCGAAGCGGAGTTGGTCATTGACCGCGCTCACGTTGAAGCCAAAGGCGTGCGCAACGGCATCGGACTTGTGAAACTCATGGGCCGTCAGGCGGGGTTCATTGCCGCAGCGGCCACACTAGCCAGCGGCGAAGCGAATTTCACTCTCATTCCCGAAGTGCCGATTGAACTCGAGGGACCGCACGGTTTTCTGGCCGCCTTGGAGCGACGCATCAAAGCACGCGAACATGCCGTCGTTGTCGTTGCTGAAGGGGCAGGGCAGGACCTACTGGAAAAGCAACATGCAGAAGAACGCGATGCCTCGGGCAACCGCAAGCTGGGTGACATCGGGCCATTCCTACGCGACCGCATCAACCAGCACTTTACCTCAGCCAACGTTCCCGCAAAGGTAAAGTACATGGACCCGAGCTACCACATCCGCAGTGTGCCGGCCAACGCAGCGGACAGTCTGTTGTGCGAACAGCTAGCCCGCAACGCGGTCCACGCCGGTCTCGCGGGAAAGACCGATCTGCTAATCGGCTTGTGGCATAACCACCTGATCCACGTCCCGCTGGAAGTTTCCACGGGAGTCAAGAAACAACTTTCGACAGAAGGCGACTTATGGACTTCCGTCTTGGCGGTGACTGGGCAGGAAGATTGGAAGTAAAAGCACAGTACGAGGACCGCGCGGCTTGATGTTGCGCCGCCGCTCGCGGCAGATCTGGCGATGCAAGAACCGCTGCTCGATGTCCCCAAACATGTCCCCAAACACGCCTTCAAACACGCACATCGAGTTGCTTACCGATGTTGGACGCATGTTGAATCAGCTTGATGGCTGCGGCGCCTTGCTGTTTGGCCACGTCGAGCTGCTTCTTGGCTAGGGCAGTCTGAACCTGCGATTGGACCTGAGTGGCCTGGATCGCTGAAGCGGTCTGGATAACGCTGGGAATGCTGGACATGGCTGAGAGCAAACTGAGGCGTGGGACGACTAGGACAGTATCGACATCAACACAACACTAGCTCTCGCAGACCATAATGCAAACAGCCTGGGCAAGTTATTTCGACTATCCGGCCTGAGACGGCGCCCTCTACTTCACCAGAACTCGATTGCCCTGCATGCGTATATTTTCTCTCGGCGTGTCGTTGTAGCGCACAGGCGGGGTTTGCTCATTGGCCAACTCCCACCGGTTGTCGAGAACGTGGTTGATCCCACCGTCATGAAATCGAAGGGGTGATTTCGCCACGTCACGGATCGTATTCTCGCGGATCGTGAACCCTGTCGAACCCTCGTCGAAGAACATGCCGTTTGACTCGGCTTTGCCTACGTTGAGTGCCACGCCATTGATGACGTTACGCTCAATGACCGACTCGGGTTGATTGCCGAGTGTGTAGATGCCCGCTCCGTCACTGAGCATGTTCATCACCGACTCGACCTTGTTATCGACGATGCGGTTCTCTCTCGCGGGGCTCAGCTCAGTGTTCCAAAGCCACCCCAGCGAGATGCCCGAGTACGGACAGTCGTGTACATGATTGCCTGAAATCTCCAAGCGGCTGTTCAGGCCAGCCCAAATCCCCACTGCTCCGGGAAAAACTTGCCCGATGTCGCTGATTTCGTTGTTCAACACTCGATTTCCTGTGGCGACCTCCTGCGGTGCTGACACGCGCCAGCTTTGTGAACCGACCCGGCGATGAACGCCTTCGCCTACATTCACGCCATTTCCCCCAACGCGCTCAACATGGCAACTCTCCACGAGGCAATCGCGCGTCCGGCTTCCCATCCACAGGGCCGAGCCCCCCAAGTTGACGAAGTTGCAACTTGTGACTCGACAATCCTGAGCCTGCTCAAGATGGACCGCCGCGGGAAGCAGGGGGTAATGTTCGGAGGCACGCGTTCCCTCAGCCGTGCGCGGTTCATGCTTGGTCGCCTGCCCACAGGCCATCCCGCCCGGAGGCATGTGGAAACGAGCATTGGTCCACACGATTCCTTCGAGAGAGAGTCCAGTCAACGGGCCCTCGGCGTTGCCAGACGCAATCAACAATTGTTCAAGCCGAGGCAATATTATCTCGGGAGCCGATTCCTTAGTCGTCGAGGTGTCGACTTTGACGAAAATCTCACGCGAGGTCGGCTCGTAGTACCAATCCCCTGGCTGCTGGGCAGCTAAGGGAGCGCCTTCCAGCCAGTAGCGAGGTTGCTTTTCAGCGTAATCAATGGCGTAATGCGGCGCCGAACAACCCACGGGCCCAAGCGTTTTCAGTGTTCGGGACTGCGCATCCCATGAAGCCACGGGCAATCGGCTGCTCGACCAATCGTGCAACAGGACCAAGTCGGTCGCAGCCGCTTGCTCAGCCAACTGCGAAGGGATATCGCCCTGTTTCGTAATAAAACCGCTACGTCGATCCGCGAGAGGTTCCTGAATGCGGAAGCATCCTGTTCGGGGTAATCGTGCCGCTGCTCGCAGTTGTCCCTCGACGACCAACTGGCGAGGGCGCTCATGATGGGGCCACTCTTCGGGAAGCGAGTAACGGCAAAATCCCGAGGACGTTGCCTGGCATGGTAGACGTTGCCCGCCGCTAATAATTGCCTGTAGTGAATGTTGAGCATGGAGTATCAAACCCTCTCCGACGATCGACGGGCTCAGAACGATCGGTGCTGCTAATTCGTAAGTGCCCGTGGGGAGCATGATCTCGACTGGCGCGATCTCTCCTTCGGCTCGCATTTGTTCAACACTCGCCAAGGCGTCAGTTAGCAGCAAGGCCGACGCGGCCGGCAACGCGATTGTTGTCCGCTGCGCTTCGGCGGCAGCTGCTGAGGAGAAAGCGAGTCTCAGGGCTACCAACAAGGCGATCGTCGCTTGACGAGAAATCATGTATAGCTTGCCATTCGGGGGATCCGCTTTGGTTCATGCCAAAAATCTGATCGGACTCTCAACTCGGGGGACTCCGCCAACACGCTAATGCTTCAATCTATTTTCGACATTCGCCGATAAAATTCTTCTTCGAGCTCCCGTAAGTTTTCACCGAAGTGCTGTTGAAAGTCAGCGAGGCGTGTTTTGCGATCATCTTGTTTCAGCAACGGTTTCTCGGCAATCATTTTCATATACTTCGCATACTTCTTGGGATGCCACTTGATGAGGAAGTAATTCCACGCCCAAGCCTCTGCATAGCCATCGACAGCCGTCTGTGGGTGGCGAAGTCGCGTGTCGTCGGCAATCAGGGTCTTTAAGTTGGCCGCTTTGCCACTGCGGACATTCTTGCGGAAACGATTCCAGCGTGCCTCGTTCACTTTGTCGGTGCCGCTCCAAAGGCGATTGCTATCGAGGTTGGGGGTCTCGAAGTAGACGGCCATGCCCTCGCTCAGCCAGATCGGATTGCTCACGTATCGGGTTTGCAACCCACAGTTGAACGCGATCTGGTGGGTTGCTTCGTGGATGATCGTTGCCACCAAGGGCTCCGCCGCGCGGGTGTTTAGCATTCGAGTGATGTCTTTCATACTGCCGCGCTTCGTGTTCGCACGTCGTTGGGCCTGGGCCCCGGTGAGGTCGTACATCACGATGCGGTTGGTCTGCAGGCTGTAGTAGCCAATAGCATTCCCCGCTGCGGCTCCAAGCTCTGCCTTTGCGTGGGCCAAGTACGACGCCTTGTTGTTAAAGATCAGCACTGCAAGCGGATGCTTTGGCTCGTGCACGTCGGCCCCACGCTTTTTCCAGAACGCCAGAAAGCCCTTCTGCAGTCGCTCGAGCAGCGAGCTGCACCAACGGGCATAGACGCGTGTCGTGTTATGCACGATCACATAGTGCTTCGATTCATGCAGTTGAAATCCAGGACCCATTTCTTCGAGCAATCGCTCGGAAAGCTGCTCCTGATCGAGCGGCACCATTGGCTCAGCGCTACTCTGTCGCTTGAGAATCATCTCCGAAGCTAGCGGCCACAGGCCACCTTCATCAGTTTCTAGCAACATGCTACCGGCGGAGTCCTCGATCACGACTCTGCCGGCGAGTTCCTGGTGTCTTCCATCGAAATTGACCAGCACACGCTCAATCGCCCGTCCCGGAGGTGCCCCAGTCATGAACACCACGGAAAACAACGTACCTAGAAGTAGCTGGCGAGAGGTCATAACATCCATTGTACTCGGCAGCGTTGATTCGCAACCCGTGGATCTTGCTTGCCTCGACTGAGGTTTCGTACCTACAATAAGAAATGAGACAAGGGTTGCCTGCCTGTCGATCTTACCGCTACGTGGGAAGGACCTGGCGATGAAACTCCTAAAAGTGACGACGTGGACCTGTGGTCTTCTCGCGTTCTGGGTTCTACCTCTGACCAGCATGGCAGAAGAAGCAGCCGAGGCGGATGTCAAAGCCGCTGAGAAAGCAGACGAAGAAAAACCTAAGCCTAAGGAACAAGAGCAAGAAAAGTCGCCAGCACCTGAGCCCGAACCCATCGTCCTCCGAGAAAGACCGCCCCTGTACGACTTGCAGAAGCTGATTCCGAAACAATCCACAAAGCCAACAGGGCGGCCTATTGGGAAAATCGAAGCCAAGTCGAAACCGCAAGTGGCGCCCCAAGACGGCGCGGCGAAAGCTGTCGATTCGAAGCCAGGGAATCAACGAGTGCAGGGCGTGCGGCGGCCCCCGGCTCCGTTTTGGTCTCCGCAACAGGGCCAATTAGGCTCAGCCGCGGCTTACCGGCTCGGCAGCATGGGGCACCATGTGCATTTGTCGCCGGCGATGAGGTTTCATCTCAACCGCTACGGAGGTGCGGGTTACGTAGATGCCAATGCCTCCCAAGCCAGTGCATCGACCGTGCCAGGCGAAGGCGCGCAAAAGTTCTATCCCGGCGTGAGTCGATCCCCGACGCAGAAACCCTTCGCCGATGTCGAACCCCAGCCAAACGCTTTGCAGCGCTACTGGCCTTTACTCTTGGAAGGACGCGAAGACCCCAACACGGGGCTCATCATTTGGTCGTTGCCTTGAGTCGACGATGCAGGGGGCTTATCGCTCGATTCGAGCAGAGATGCTCGCCAGCTGTTGTCGCAGCGCGTCGAGTTGCGCCTGTTGACGTGCGTCGAAATCGCTTAGGAAGTCGTCCGTCGCATTCTCGGGCGAACGTTCGAGGCGGCGCTCGATTTCGGCAAGTGTCGTCGCCATGGGCCGTGGCGGGGTAATCACTCGACGCTGGGCGTCAGTGAGCAATTGGTAGTACAGCGAAACAAACTGAAAATCGCTGGACATTTCTTCGAGCTGCCGGAGCTGCGCGGAAAGTGCAGCAAAATTGTCGGACTTTGTTGACCGGAGTTCACGCTCAACAGCATCCAGGCCTGCGTGATAGCCAGCAATTCGGGCGGTGAGTTCCGTGAGATTGACTCGGACGGGTTTCTGAGCCGCAACACTAGGCTTGGCAACCGGCTCTGTGATGACCTTCTCTGGTTGCGGTTCGGTGCTACCTGTCTTGGTCACTGGTCTGGTCACCGGTAGAGGAGGTGTAGCGGGTGTCGGCGCATGATCCAGCGTGGCAGGATTCGATTTCAGAGTCGCGGGCTCTACCAACACGTCGGGAGTTGACTTCAAAGCT
Organism: Bythopirellula sp.; assembly: GCA_965230685.1. Classification (GTDB taxonomy): domain Bacteria; phylum Planctomycetota; class Planctomycetia; order Pirellulales; family Lacipirellulaceae; genus Bythopirellula. The sequence continues at coordinate 2,118,963 of CBDDLO010000002.1, read as the reverse complement.
TTCGCTTTCGTTGCAAAACCGAATCGTGGCGAGGGCGGCATCGCTACGATCGAACCGGGCATGGAGCGGATGGTCGCCTCTAGAAGCCACATCGCCAGCTTCTCGCGATCGTTCTCTAATCGAGACGATTGCAGCCACGCTTGCGTCACATCTTCCAACTGGACGAGCCGCCTGGCCCGCTCGTTAGGATCGTGGCGAAACGCGTTTTCCAGTTGAAATCGCAAGTCCGATTCCAACTGCACCACGTCATCTACCGGCGCGTGATGCGATTGGAACGCGGTCACACCACCTGCTAAGATTGCCACCGCCACCAACGTGCTGACAATCGCGGTGATCCGCTCGCTGCGGGCTAATGAGAAATTCATACGTACACTCCGAGTCAATGCAGGCGCGAAGGGCCCGCGGGTCTGTTATCTTCCTCTCAAACTTAGATTGGCCCCGCCGCAAGTCAAAACCAATGCCCACTCCGCCACAACAACCAGTGAACCCTTGGCTGCGACCGCTACTGCTCGTGACGGTCGTGCTGGTTTTGCCGCTAGTACTATTGGCCGCATGGGGCGAAACATTCATGACCGTCGCTCAGCGCTGGCAAGCCAATCCCCCAGGCACTTGGACGCTCGCTGCCGCAATTGTCGGCATTTTGGCCAGCGATGTGATCCTGCCAGTCCCTTCGGGCCCGATTAGCACGCTCGCTGGCAGCCAGTTGGGCGTCTTGGTAGGCACCGTCGCGTCGACATTGGGGATGACACTCGGTGCCACGATTGCCTTCGCATTGGCCAAACGTTGGGGCCGCCCGTTGGCCGAGCGCTACTCCTCACCCGAGCAACTGGCCGAGCTGGAAACCGCGTGCCAAGCGCACGGCGGATGGATGTTGATTCTCACGCGTCCCTTACCGATCGTGGCCGAAGCGTGCGCACTGCTGGTCGGTGCACTGCAAATGCCCTGGCGGCAATTTCTGCCCGCGGTGCTACTGAGTAACCTGCTGATCGCCGCGACGTATGCCCTACTCGGGCAGCGCGCAACGGAGTACGGTTGGTTGCCGGCGGCGCTTTGCGTTTCGGTCGCTTTGCCGCTAGGGGCGACGTGGTGGTTTCGGCGTGGTCGCTGAGACGAACTATTCCAATCCGTTTCGGTATTTCTGCAGTTCCATTTGTCTCTGGGTCGCTTGCTGCTTCAGCTCGCGAACTTCTGAGCGTGGCCGTTCGATTTCTTGCTCGGTATACTTCTTGATGCGCCGTTTGTACAACTCCGAGTCGCGGGGGAGTTGTGGTACAAGTTGGAAGCGCGGCAGCGAATAAGAGTTCCATCAACGCGTACATGCGCGAGAGACGAAGTTTCCCCATCAGCTTCACAACTGGCAGGTGTGCTGAGGACATAATCGACGGCCGAGTCGAGGCCTCAATTATTCGCTACCGGCGGTGTCTTGGGCTGTTCGTTCGTCGCGGGGGTACCGGCGTCGATGAGAGTGTAGCCGGCCCAGAAGAAGGGGTGTGCTGCCGTGATTTCGGCGGGGTCTTTGTTGCTTGACTTGATGCGTGGCTGAAGCTCGGTAATCATTGGCAGTTCCCTCGCTAGCTGCACACTGCGCTGCCATGCGGATGCGGCAGTCGTGTAAGGGAGTTCTTGCAGAAATTCCCGGGTGAGTTCCAGAGTCGAATCGCCACCGACACGCCAACTGCTCAGCAATAGGGTTTGCGCGCCGGACGACATCAGTCCACAGCTTGCTAGGAATAACTCGGTTCCCGGGGCGGCACCGGCTGACTTGCGCTTCGAGATCTTGCCGCCCCGTTCCGCGACGTTATGCGCCGCGGGCAGAATTACCCGCTGCGGGCCGAATTCAGGCAATGTCAGCCAATGGCTCAGTGAAGTCTTCTTCGAGTTGCGGCGTTGTGCTATTGGTGACCACCCGAGCGGTTCACCAAGATCCAAATCAATGTCATCCAGCACGACCAGCGTTTGACAGAGCGAACCCATCACCGGCGTCGGCGCAGGTGAGGAATCCGGGAACGGCAACGGATTCTCTAACACCTCTCGCAAAGAGGCCATGGCATCGGTTTTTTCCTCATCGGTTTCGCCAGGCAATACGTCTTGGCCAACAATGGCCGAACGTAAGACGCGTCGCCAGGGGTTTGCGTACCCGACTGCCAGCCCCACCGTCGGGGCATGGCGCAGTTGGGCCACGGAAATCAGGGGCACCGACTTGCTCGCAACGCTCACCGGTAGCGCCGCAAACGGCACGTACCAGACCACCCCATCCGGCACAACGATCAACTCCTCCAACTTCGAGGGATCGAGCGACGAGCCATCCAGCAGCGCGCTAGCCAGCTTCGCCCCGGACTCCTGCCAGTCTGCGGATTGCAGCTCCTCCACGGGCAGCTGATGGTTGGCGTCGAAGTTTCCTAGGTCGCGAAGGAATTTGGAGACTAAGCTATCGAGGCGTTTTTTGGGCGCGCATTGCCAGTTTGTAGAACCTTCGGAAGTGACAAGAAAGCCCAACATCGATGCAGGAGTCTCGTGAAATACGACTACCGCCTGTCCAGGTCTGAGCTGTTTTTGCAGATCGGTGGTTGCGAGTATCGGTGGAAACTGCATGTCAATCGCCGCGCGCTGCAAGCCTATCTCACTGAGCATCGCCTCGCGTGACTTGAGATTACGATCCCACGCTCGCCAGAGTTTAGTCAGTTCGCTTTCTTCGCCGGCATCGAGGCCGGGTTGCCAGCGCTCGCTCAGTTCTTCTTGCAACTTCTGCCCGTCTTTTTGAAACTCTTCGTACTGCGGAAACCGTAGAAGTAACTCGTTGCGCTGATTACGTGTGTGCTGACTTAAGAGGTGCTCAGGCGTTTCCAAAGTGTCACGTAGGGCCGCCAATCGACCGCCCCACGCAAGTGCCCGGTGGAAGCGGTGCCGTTTGGCCAAGTCGGTAATCTCGAGTGCCGCACCCATGTCCTTGCGCGCCAGCACTGCATCCAACCAGCGATCGTACGCTTCGGTGTGTGGGGTCTGCAGCGAGGCCAAAGTTTCAAAGGGTCGTAGTATCCAGTCCGTCGGCTTGGGGTCACTGAGCAGCGTTTGGTAGATCCCCACAGCCGAGCGAGGGCGAAGTTGCTGCTGGTCGTAGCGTCTGTTGGCCAAATACAATTGCAGATTATGCGTGGACATACCAATGTGTTGCCGGATCGCTTGCGACAGTGCGGCCGTAGCGGTCTCGCGGCCAAGCAAGAATTGCAAGCGGGCGCCGAGCTGCTGCGCCCAGTTGCCCAACAGCCCCTGGGCAGCATCCTCCAACCGCGATTGACCGGCTCCGAGCGTGACCTGCGCGTCTTTGGCATTGCCCAGTTGCAACGACTCCTCGGCGAGCGCCAAGCTCATGCGTGCCGCAAGATGGTCGTATCTCTTGCGATTGGCCCAGGCAACGGCTGGCTCCAAGGCGGGGTTTAGATTCTTGGGGCCGCTTGCCAAGTGGTTGATGGTGCCAAGCCGAAAGGCTTCGTCGATCGTGCCTAGGTCCTCGTAGTAGAAGGCCGAGTAGCTGGCCTCGGCAAAATTGTTGGCTGCTGCGGCCAAATCGCCCGCCTCCATCTTCAATTGGCCCAATTCGAGCATTGCCATGCAGGAGAGTGGATGATCGAGCCGACCTCGCACCAACAACGAGCGTTCGAGGTACTTCGCCGCTTGGCCTGGCTTACCCACCCCTGCTTGCGCAATCCCCAGCTGCAGATCGGCCCAAGCTTTCGACCAGTGATTCGGCGTCGTCACACCGCGCGACAGTGCTGTCACCAATTGCCGCGAGATCGTGTCCTCGGCACCCAACGGACCGAGGAGCTCGTTACGACGCCGCATCGCCAAGGCCGTTGTGCGAACGATTTCGACGACGTCCAGTTTCCAAAACTGCGGAAGCACCAGCCGCCCCCCTCCCTGAGCTACCCGATTCGCCTCCTGGGCACTACCACGCTGAATCAGTTCTTGACTGGGAAATCGTCCGAGTGTGAATGTTCTTGTACTTTTTCCCCAGGGCAGCGGCTGGCGAAGTCGATTAGTATCTGCCACAGGTTCGCGCCGGAAGTTGATCCGTATCATCCAATTCGGATCCTGCAGAAACATGAGGCACGCCTGGTCGAATTGCTCTAGTGCCTCGGGCATTCGTCCCTGGTGGTAATAAACCTCGCCAAGCATGGCATGGTAGGCGATCGAATCGAGCCACCGATCGGTGACTCCGATCTTGATCGAAGAGCGTAGCTCGCGACTGAAGGTGCGCTCTGCGTTGCGGTAGTCGCCCTTGTACATGCGCTCGATCGCGTTGAAGTAAGCGATCGTGGGCACCGAATCGCGGCCCAGCTGCCCAGCACCCGGAATCCCGCCGGGCAGACCGACTTGAGCGGCAGCGTGAGGGGAACTCAGCAAGAGCGCAGACATCGCCACACCTGCTAGCAATGCATGAGGAACTTTAGGAATCGGCATGTTGAGCCTCCGAACCGTTGGCGATGGAGTTGCTGGCAAGCGGTGGCTCTTGAGCCTCCGGTTGCCAGTCCCCTTCATTCTATCACTTCGTCGAGAAAAAACGATTTCCCGTGAGATTCGCCCACGAATAGCCCTGTTCGACGCCCAGCTCGCGGGAAGCTGGCACTGCTGTCGCTGCGTACAGGCAAATGTCTCATCGAAAAACTCTGCGCTTCGGCGAAAGTTTGTCGGTCGGGGGGACGATAAGGATTGTGCTGGCCGATGATGTGCATCGGACTCATACCCTCCGTCAGGAGTACCGACAAGTGAATACCGCGACCTCCACAAATCACCGACGTCCTTTGGCGTTCCTCTACGCCGGGCTGATGGTTCTTGCCTCGCTCGCCTCGACAGGTTGTCAGATGGACATAGCCGGGCAAACGTTGCCGAGCCCTTATTATCTGAGCGACGATGTGCAGTACTACGCTCCGGGCCCCGAGTTCAAGCTGGCCCGAGAAGCGGCCGCACTCAAGGAACAAAACGCCGCCATCGCCAGCCAGCAACAACAGCGTTAGGAAACCCCATGCGTTCTTCCGCCGCGAAGCGCCGTGAATTTCCGGCATTGTTCATGACGGCTCTGTTTGTCGGGGCCTCGCTTGCTTCGACCGGCTGCCTGAGAAAGATGACCGAGCCCACGCAAATGCCTAGTCCGTCGTATCTCAGCGACGACGTTCAGTATTTCGCGCCCAATCCTGAGCTAAAAATCGCGCGCAAGGCGCCACTACGACTGGGCCAAGGACCAACGACTGATAAGTAACGATTCACTTCGTACAATTTTTGCCGCTCGCCGCCGCCGCCTGCCAGGGGTTTTCCCGAGGCAATCGGGCGCGACGAGGTGAGGGGGGACGGCACCCTAAGCGGCAGGCGTCTGAGACACGCAGCGCGACCACGCGTCGCGAGTCTCAGACGTCTCTGCCCTGGGGAATGGGATAAAATATACTTCTACGCCACACTCTAGCGTGCCATAGCAAATGCACTGCGTCTTTGTGCATTTCTTTACTTCGTGGTTTTCGCCTCGTCAGTATTCCAGCGCGACTTGATCCAGCGCGACATCCTTACGCTTTGTCCTCGCCAGGCGGGTAGGGGGTAGTAGGAGTACCGGCTGCTTGTCTCAGTTCCCGTGCGGAACTGTTGCTTGAAGGCGTAATCGCCAACACCCATATCGAGCTGTAAATCGCCTCTTGCAAAACTATCTTCCAGCATCCAACCCATGAGCGCCTTGCCCACACCATGCTTCGCAAACGCGCGGTCGTATCCCATCCGCAAGCCGAATAGCTTGCCATTGCAGTGATAGTTGTACTGAAATGCAACAGGTTGCCCATCGAGTTTCAGCACCACCATGTCGAGCATGCCCAACTTAGCCGCAATCTCGTGGCTTGCTCGCAAGAAGTTGCGCACGTGATTGTGTGAAAGCGTGTTTCCCGTCGTCGAATTTCCTTGCCAACTCTGTTCGGCAATGGCCAAACAGTCTTCGTAACTATCCCACCGCGGTTCGCTGTCACCGTAGTTAGCCCCCGCTGGTCGATGTCGCTCGAATTGTAGTTCGAAATCCCGCTCTAGACCGCGCTGTTGTCGTCCCAGTTCGTGCCGCCACTTCTTGGACAACCTTGCTCGGTAGGTTTCCCAATCTGAATTTTCCAGTCGCACGATCGATGTCTGTTGATAGTCGCTCCGCCTGGCAGGCCAACCCGCCGCTTGCATGGCGCGGACTGTAGGGTTGCCTGAACCCAAGTCACTCGGATTCGACTCTGAGGGGATCCAGCGTAGGTCAATCATGTCCCAATCGCGGGGAGTCTCACGCAAATGTTTCATCGCCATGAAGAGGCTAGCCGAGATGTTTGGCCCAATTGGCCCGTACCACATACCCCAGTCGCTTAATGGATACGTCAGTACACGGACCGAGCCAAAGTGGTACTGCTCCCGTTGCACGCAGAGGGGAACTATGCCGATCGGCTTGCCCTCGCTGCGGATGATCAAGACGCGAAGCCGTTGCTCGCTGCCGAAGTGTTCCCAGTAGGTCTTCAACCAATCGAACGTGTGGAAAAAAGATGCGCGTGGCGTTTGTGCGTGTAGCGCATTCCACGCCAGGCGGTAAGGTTCGAGGCCCTCGATCTCATTGATTTCGACAACGTCGGCCATCCACGGCACCTGAGGGGTTAGGTTCTTAGTGACCTACCAACTCCGCAAGGTGCGTGCCGTTCGTTGCCTGTGGCGAGAGAAATGCTAGGATGCGTGGCTAGAGCAGCAGATTCAATCCCCTAGGCATAAAAGCACTGGGAGTCGTTTGCGTTGCCCGAAGTGAACGTGAGGTGTTTTCGCAACAATCGCGTCTTCCGCGTTCTTTCCTCCGTTAGTACCTGACTTGCAAGAATCGTGACGCCCAAGGCGCGACCATGAACCCGGTTTGGAACGAACTGATAACGGCACTTCATGACAGTGAACATCAATGTGTGTTAGCCATCACCGGAGGCGGAAGCATGGCCATTGGCGAACTGCTCCAAGTGCCCGGCGCTTCGCGTACACTGCTCGAAGCGGTTGTGCCGTATGCGTCCACGGCGTTAACGGACTGGTTGGGTGGCGCTGCGGAGCAATCGTGCAGTGAATCAACCGCTCGGGCAATGGCGATGGCTTCTTGGATGCGCGCCCGCGAATTGGCTCCCGACGCCGATCCGCACACCTTGGTCGGCCTCGGCGCGACCGCCAGCCTCGCAAGCGATCGCCTCAAGCGTGGCGACCACCGTGCCCACATTGCCACGCAAACCTCAACGAGCACAACAACCTATTCGGTGAAGTTCGACAAGGGAGTACACGGCCGCGACAAAGAAGAATGGCTGGTGGCGCATTTGGTGCTAATCAGTTTAGGCGATGCCTGTCAGATTGATGGGGATCAGGATCCGACGAATATGCCCGCTAGAAGCGAGCGCATTCATGTGGTTTGTCAGGATGCGGAGGCCGAGTGGTGTGAGCTACTGCTCGGCACACTGGATCACGTCGGTTACCCGCCCTCTCCCAAGCCGCAAGCAATTCTCTCGGGTTCGTTCAATCCACCCCATCAGGGGCACGCGCGGATGGCGGCGATCGCCGCGAGTCGATTGGGTTGCCCCGTGGCCTTCGAGTTGTCGATCACCAATGTGGACAAGCCGCCGCTGGATTTTCTGGAGATTGACTCGCGGCTGAAGGCGCTGCGACGCGAAGATGCAAACAGACGGGTTTTGCTGACTGATGCGCCGACCTTTCGCGCGAAGTCTGCGTTGTTCCCTGGGTGCACGTTTGTCGTCGGTGCCGACACGATGGTGCGGATCGCCGACTCCCAATACTACACTGGCGAAGCTGGCAGTTTCGACGCCGCTATTCAGCAGATCGCCGACCGCGGGTGCCGCTTCCTCGTTTTCGGCCGCGAGATTGAGGGCGATTTCCGTGTGCTGTCTGATCTTGTTTTACCGCCGGCTTTGGAAAATTTGTGCGATGAAGTGACTGATGATGAGTTTCGCGAGGATGTGTCGTCAACCACTCTCCGAGCCCAACGCCCCTCCGAGTCATGAGCTCGTCGTAACTCTTACGACTCGCAAGGGCAGGCAACACTAGCCAGTGCCCCACCGCAAAGATAAAATAGTGGTTTGACGCATCTTGGAGTTTTCGACCGTGTCCACCATTGCCCAGCCCGCCGCTGATCCTTCTGGCTTCAGCCCCACTCACGGAGAGTTCTCGCTCTCCGAAGCGCGACGTATTGTTGGTGAGTTTTTCAAGCCAAACCCGTGGGTCTACTGGCCCGACTTTCTGCTCTCGATGGGGCTGGGTCTCTTTTTCTTTTCGCTGGTGCAATACCCGGAAGTTGCGGTTGCCAACCCGGCGTGGCACTGGCCCGTGCGAATCGTCGGATTTGTGATCTCTTCGCTGCTGTATTACCGCGCGGTGCTGTTCATTCACGAATTGGTTCACATTCGCGATGGAGAGTTCACCGCGTTTCGCTTCGTGTGGAATTTGCTCTGTGGCATCCCTTTCTTAGTGCCGTCGTTCATGTATTACACACACCTGGATCATCATCGACGCAAACACTACGGCACCGACGCCGACGGGGAGTACATGCCTCTGGCGAGCCAGTCGATTTGGCACATTCTGTTTTACTTTTCACAAGTGCTAGTAATCCCTGTATTGGGGGTGATCCGCTTTGGGATTCTCACCCCCTTGTCGTGGCTCAGCCCGAAGCTACGCAACCTGATTCATCGCCGCGCGTCATCAATGGTGATGGACCCGATGTACATTCGCCCGCTGCCGACGCCGCGCGTGTTACGGATCATCCGGTTGCAGGAATTGCTCTGCTTTCTGTGGATCGTATTCATCACGGTGCGGCTCACGACGTCGTTCGGACTGTTTTTCTCCGAGCCGATGCCGATGACATTTCTCTTGCAGGTCTACTTTACTGCAGTGTTCATTATTGGCATCAACGCATTGCGCACCCTGGGCGCTCACCGCTGGACGGGCGACGGCACCGAAATGAATTTCGTAGAGCAAATGCTCGACTCGGTGAACTACCCGCTGCACCCAGTGACCGGCGCGCTGTGGGCCCCCATCGGCTTGCGTTTCCACGCGCTGCATCATATTTTTCCGACGATGCCGTATCATGCGCTAGCCAAAGCCCACTCGCGGCTGAGCGCCGATCTGCCAAGCGACTCGCCGTACCACCTCTGCAGCGCAAAATCCCTCCCCGACGAAATCCGCACATTGTGGCAGCGTGCGAGAAGAAGCTCGACTGTAAGCTCTACATGACTACTATGTCACATTCTCTCTACCAACTCCCCATGGAGGCTCAACGCCTCGTCCAGGATGAGCTCGATTTTGAAGAAAGTGTGCAATGGATTGGTAAACCCTCTCCAACACTGTTCAACAAGAAATCAATTCCGTTGGTCTTGTTTGGCCTCGTCGCTACGTCGTTTGCAATTTTTTGGACGGTTACTGCTTGGTCGATGGGAAACGATAAAGCGGACGATTCCAGCCTCTTTCCATTTTTTGGACTGCCCTTCATCTTAGTAGGCCTAGGTATGCTGTGCAGTCCGCTCTGGTTTCGCTGGAAGGCGTCGAAAACAGTCTATGTGTTGACGGACCGTCGAGCAATTACGTTCGATGGAGGTTTATCGACAACAATCCGCAGTTATCCGCCCGCAAAACTGCAAGACATCTATCGCAATGAACATTCCAATGGGCTGGGCGATGTCGTCTTCGCGACTCGTGATCGGACAAACTCCAATGGCCATCCACAGACCGAAGAGTTGGGCTTCCTGGATATCCCGGCACCCAAGGAAGTGGAGTTGAAGTTACAAGAATTGGCTAAGTCAGCTCAACACGTTCCGTAGCGATTGCAGGAAGAAGCGCTCTCTATGCAGTTCAGCAACACGACTCCTATCCTCCGAAGTTTTGATGAGGCGAAAGCGCGGGAGTTTTACACCGATTTCCTCGGCTTCACCGTCGATTGGGAACACCGGTTTGAACCGGGGTTGCCGCTCTACATGCAAGTCTCCCGCGAAGGTTGTGTGTTGCATATTTCTGAACACCACGGCGACTGCATTCCCGGTGCGGGGATGCGAATTCAGGTGGACGACATCGATGCCTTCCACCAGGAATTGATCGACAAGAAGTACAAACACGCCCGGCCCGGCATTTGCGACACCCCCTGGGGATCGCGGGACATGACTGTCACCGATCCGTTTGGGAACAAACTGACATTCACCAACGCGGTGAGTACCTAACAACGTTTTGCTGGTGGTTCTGTCGTGCGGCCATTGCTGCAACACCGCTCCCGGCGTGCGAGAGGCGCTAAGCACACTCTGGTGGGTCCTGCGTTGCCACCCGGCGATTGACAGTTTTTGCACGATTCTCGCTGATTTTCTCTGCTGGCGTGGCGAAATGGCATTCTTTGTGGCCGATTCCTGGCCCGGTTGTTGATTGATCCTTTGGAAGGAAGGTTGCTCCGTCGCGAGCAGCCCTCGCTGTAACCATAGCCACGGTCGGCATACAACCCAATTTTTTTGAGGAGGTACCTGTCATGTCTCGCCATCCACTTACACGCTTCACCCAGATAGTGATGCTGCTGGCTATGCTCAGCAATTGTTTTGCCGAGCAGGTCCACGCGATCAACTTCACCTACGTGGGGCCCAACAACGGCTCCTGGCAGACGCCTCAGTTTTGGGCACCCTTCGTTCCACCCGGGATTGTCGGTCCACCCAACTTCGGCGACTCGGCCGTCATCAACAATAATGTAAACGTAGAACTGGACGCCAACGTGCTGGGCCTCACCGGTTTGGTCATTGCCAACCAAGGCGACGTCTTCACCGGCGGTCACCAGCTTTCGGTAGTCAACATCGCGGGCACGACCGACACCAACATCGTTGGCACCGGCACGACCGGCAACAACACCGAGCTGTTCGTTCAGCCCAATGGTGGGTCGGCGGCGTTCGTTGGGGATCGGGTGAATCTCACCAACGGTGGCGAACTTGATTTGACGAACGGCGGCATCGCGCATGTGACCAATCGACTCGACGTGGACGCACTTAGCATCCTGACGGGTGATGGCAGGATTGTCTTCACCGACACGCACAATGTGAACGGCCGAAGGCTCGACCTCCGCGGCACGATCCGTCCCGACGCGAATGACACGATCGAGCTCGTTGCCGAGAGTGGCACCATCGACCTGGATGGGCAAGTGCATAATGACAACCTGGTCGATCTGACCAACGTGGATAGCCGGTTGATTGTCGATGGACCTCTGACAGATTCTTTTACCGGCACTATCGAGATGGGTAGCGGCTCGACACTCACGATGCGAGACGATTGGACCCACGGCCCGTTGCCCGGCGGTGCGGGGGGAGCATCGAGAATTGAATTTGATCCCGGCGACGGAAACACGGCCACAATCAATGGACAAGGCGAAATGACGATCGGCGGATTAGGTGAATTCGCCGCTAATATCGATGCACTTTCCGGTAACGCACGCATCACTTCCGATGCCGTGATTCAGTCCAATGCCGACATCGATGTGTTTAGTGGTGCGAGGCTCGACTTTGATGGCGAAGTGACCTACACCGGCGCGGCAAGCATCACCGGCTTGGGGGAATTCGACCCTGGCACCGAGAACAACGTGAATGGCAATGTAACGATTGCGACCTCCACAATCAATTTTGATGCGGGTGACTGGGATCTTACCAGGCATTTGACGCTCAACGTGGATACGATCGACGATGTGTTTGGAAATCATTTTGGGTTGGTAAACCCTGGCAACCCCTCGATCGACATTCACTCGCAAGCAATTGGCGACAATGGCCGATTGACTGTGAATCTTCCCGCCGGTGATGCCTGGACGCTGGCCGAGGAAACCACCATGAACGTCACCGCACCGAGCGGGAACCTCGCGGCTACGAATCTCACTGGTTCCGAGTTCCACATCGAAGGCAATCTCAACATTGATGGCAATAGCATGTTCTCCGCTCCCGTTGATCTGGAGCAGACCGGCATCGTCACCCTGGCCGATGCCGATTCAAGCTGGACGCTTAACAGCGACAGTCAACTGAGTGGAGGCGGAATTCTTGGTGACGGACGATTTCGCAGCAATTCTGCAGCCGTCACAGGCCGCGGCACGATCCAGGCAGATGTCGACTTCAGTGGGTCAGCCGAATTGATCGCTCGCGGTGGCGAGTTAAACATCACCGGCAACATCAACGACCTGGGAACCGCGATTGGTGCCGAGAATGGTGGTCGCTTGCGACTCGGAACCACCAACTTCTCTACCGGACTGGTTGATGAAGTCCGACTCGACTCAGGCGAGTGGGTCGACGGTGGCGACACGACCTTCGTGCAAAATGTGGCCGGCGGACTCATCCGCGGCAACGGTACGATCAACGTCGAAAGCATCAATAACCACGGCACGATCGCCGCTGATGGAGGCACGTTGGAAATTCTTGATCGACTCGATTGGGACGGTTCGTCGCTCGGCCCCGCCAACGAGGGGGACGGTGTGCTCAGCGCACAGCAAGGCGATTTGTTTGTTCGCACCATGCATCAAGGTCCATCCTTTGTCGGAACGATCATGACTGCCGACTCCCACACCTTTACCTACGCACCGTACTCGGGCGAGGGGCACATCCTGTTCGACGATGCCACGGGTGATGGAGATGCGGGTGGCGACGTAGGGCGGTTGTCGATGACCGGCGGTACCTTGGTTGCTGACGAAGTGACTCACGAAGGAGAGTTCAACATCTCCGGCGCTACCTCAACAATCGTTGCTGACGAAATCCTTTTCGACTCGCTGGGTAGTACCCATCTCGATTCGCGATTGCTGCTCAACACTTCGGGTGGAACACTCTCGGCCATCGAAGCGGGCGCCACGTTCACGGGATCGAGCGAACTGGTCAACACCCTCGGTTCTCGGTTAGCCGTTGCCGATGAAGCGAACGTCGACGTGGGCATTGTCAATCGCGGTGAAATGCACGTCGGCTACGGGCCGTTTGTGTCGGAAGTCGCTGGTGACATCGAGGTGCAATCGTTCGAGCAAACGGGCCACGGCACGCTCGAAATCAACTTGGCCGGCATTGGCCTGGAAGAATACGACCGCATCGACGCAGCCGATAGCGCGATGCTCGATGGCATCCTCAATGTGTCGTTGCTCGACGGCTTCGAGCCGGCACTGGGCGATGAGTTCACGATCCTCGAAACGGCAGCCGGTAGCATTAGCGGCATCTTCGCGGATGTGAACACGCCGGTGTTCAACGATCTCACGCTGTCGATCGCTTACGATGCCAGCTCAGTTGTGCTGAGTGTGATCAACTTCGATCCCGCTGACCTGAACAAGGACGGCTTCGTCGACGGTTTGGACCTTGGCATCCTGCTTGGCAATTGGGACATGAACGTCGACCCCGAAGAGGGCGAACTCAGTGGCATGCCACCGGTCGATGGTCTCGACTTGGGGATCCTGCTCGGTGCTTGGAATCCACCACCAGCGCCGATCGCGGCGTTCGGTACCGTGCCCGAACCGACGACGCTGACCCTGTTATTACTTTCCCTCGCAGTGCTTGGAAATAACACGCGGCGCAACAGATAGGAGGCACGAATTTCCCCAAAAGGCGTTCACCCCCCTAGGGTGGACGCCTTTTTTGCTGCGCAGACGAGTTTGATTTCGTTGAGTTCTATCCGTACCGGTGGTAGACTCCATGACAAAGGATGCGGTGCACTGCTTGTCTCACGCTGCATCACCCGTCGCTGAACGGCTGCGGTGAACTCATCGAACCTTCGGGAGTACGAACCATGTCCCGCCACGCGCTGTTACTCGTTGTCTCACTGGCCAGCTTGTCGAACTTGCAGCTTGCCTCGGCTGATCCGCTTTACGAAATCAAGGACCTGACTCCCACCGACTACAGCTCTTCGGTCGCCTACGACATCAATTCCAGCGGAGACGCGGTGGGCATTGCCGGGAGGTTTGTCGGCGGTTCGTTGGAAGAAGCCTACTTTTTCTACGACCACTCCGAAGGAACTTCGACCGTGTTTGGCGTCGGGGCGGTCTTGCCACGCGACTCAGGATTTGGCAGCGGGTTTCGCGCTGCGGCGATCAACGACAGCGGGCAGATTGCCGGCACCGCGCGGTTTGTCGGAGGTTCCTTGCAGCGGCGGGGTTTCATTTACAGTGGTGGCGTGAGCGGATCTTTTACCGACTTGGGAGTCCTGGCTGGAGCGACCGCGACAGGCATCCGCCCCGAATCGGACGCCTTGGACATTAACGACTCCGGAATCGCCACCGGCACAGCCACCTCCGGCGCGGGAACGATCAACACCGAAGGCGACAACATCGATGTGTACACTGGCTCGGCCTCGCCAATCACCGACATCGATGGCGATATCACGGTTGCGACAAGACAGGATCGGGGCCGCGCGATCAACAACGCAGGATTGGTCGTGGGCTCGAACGAAGACTCGAAAGCGACACTGTTTAGCGGACCGACTGAGACCCTCTTGCTCGCGGGAACGATCTACGCCGACGACCCCTCCGAAGCGCTCGACATCAACGAAGCGGGCCAGGTCGCAGGTTCCACAACGGCGACGAACAAGGCGTTTCGTTACAACTCTTCCGATAGCTCGGTAACCATCATCCCGCAAATTGGAACCGGCGCGCGCATGAATGCCAAAGCGATTAACGAAGATGGCGACGTCGTTGGTCACGGAGACCGTGATGGCGGGCTCAGTGGCCAAGCGCGCGGCTACGTGTATTTGGAGGAGGATGCCACAAGTTATATTCTCGAAGACCATGTGTTCGACCTAACAGTGCCCGCGGTTCCCGGTCTGGGCGATTGGGGCATCTTGCGGACGGCTTGGGGCATCAACGACGACGGGTGGATCGTGGGAGAGGGCGAACGCCGTTTCGAGGGAGCTACATTTCCTACGAACCGCGCCTATCTGTTGATCCCGACCACGACCTTCGCGCCCGAAGACCTCAACATGGACGGCTTCGTCGACGGGCTCGACCTCGGCATCTTGCTGGGCAACTGGAGCGCGACGGTTGACCCCAAAGAGGGTGAACTCAACGGCACGCCACCGGTGGATGGGCTGGACTTGGGGATTTTGCTCGGGGCGTGGAACCCGCCGGCGGCGATTGCGGTTTCGCGAAGCGTACCGGAGCCGGGGACTCTCTACTTGCTCGCAGCGCTCGCACTGCAGATTGCTTGCAACACTCGCCACCACACCTGAACGAGCCAACAGACTGCGATTTGAATCGACTCTAAACGCCTACTTGCAACTTGTTGCGTAGGACAAAGCCCCATACTAGGATCGTATGGAAGCTTGCAGCCGCTCACTGCCAAATGGCAAAAATTGGCGAGGGATTCTTTCTTGGGGGAATAATGCACCATCTCATTCGTAATCACCAATCGGGAAGGTTCTCTCTGATCTTGAAGATCGGAGTATCGATTGGCTTGATCTTCACCTGCTGGGCTGTGCAACTGGAAGCTGCGACGCATACTTTTTCGCTCACGACGCTTTTCGACGCTAGCGACGTGCCTGCTCCGAGCGATCCCTCGAAAGCCCCTCTCTTTCATCAAGCAGGATTCGTGGGAGATGAGGTTATTACGCTGGTCGACGAATCGTTCAGCGATGTCATTGGAATTTTCCGAAAGTCGCCCCAGGGATCGTCCGTTGAAACGTTGTTGGATTCTTCGGGCGTCTCACCAACGACCGGCAATCCGTTCCTGGGACCCATCTTCGCTGTCGGTGACGCTGACGATTTGATCTTGTCAACCGTTACTACCAACGATCCCGACGGGTTCGTTGCTGAACTCAATCACTATGGCGAGTCGACCAATGCACTCACCACGGTTATTGCAACAGGCGAACCGTTGCCCGGAGGTTCCGATATCGTCAGTACCGTGGGACTCAACCGATTATCAGTATCCCAGGGGATAGTCGCCTATCGTGCAACGGTCAACAGCGAACTTCCCACGGAAAGACTTGGCCTCTTTTCAAATCCAATTGCAGGCGGCACTACCACGACCTTAGTCGATACGACCATGTCCGTCCCCGGAGTTGCCGAGCTTTCGACCTTCACTGATTTTGGGTTCGCCCAACGCGCCTTTGATGGCACCCAAGCTGTGTTTTCAGGTGTATTCGAACCTGATTCGGGGTCAGGGCCCGAGCGTAGTGGTATATTCATGGTAGCTCCCGGTGGCGCGCCGGTTCCTCTGGTTTTGCCGGGAACCAACTTGCCTGGTGGCGCAGTGAGCGAACCTTATGGTTTCTCCACTCCGATACTTGACGAGGGCGACATTTTGTTTCGTGCTTCGAGCGTTGAGAGCGAAGGGATTTACAGTATCTTCGACGAGACCTTGACTCTTATTGTGGATAGTGACACGCCCTTGCCTCAGAACCCCGAGGCAACTTTCAACCGATTTTTTACCGGCTCGGTGGTTCTCGCTGGCACTTCGATCGACGAACGTCGGGTATTGTTCGAAGCAAACGGCACCGATGGCTCGCAGGGCATCTATCTTTACGATCAGGGCGACATCTCGTCGGTGCTGCAGTTAGGAGATACCATCGACGACTTAACTGTTGCCTTTTTTGACATCTCCGAGAGTTCGCTTCGTGGTCAACAGTTCGTCATGAATGTCATTCTTGTCGATGAAGAGACGGAAGCGCTCGACGGGAGAGTGCTACTCGCAACCTTCGGTTCGCCCGCTGACCTCAACAACGACGGCTTCGTCGATGGTCTTGACCTGGGTATCTTGCTGGGCAACTTCGAGATGAACGCCGGTCCCAGCGGCGGAGAACTCAATGGCACGCCACCAGTGGATGGGCTCGACTTGGGAATCTTGCTCGGGGCTTGGAGTCCGCCGCCCAGCGTGCTGGCTAAGCCGCAAGCGGTCCCGGAGCCGGGGACTTTGTGGCTGCTGTTGCTGACAGCAGCCGCAATGCCTCGCAGGACCATGCTCGCTTGAAGTGTTCGCAACGAGCAAGTTGCCCCAATGCGAAACGTTTCTCTCTACGCATCGCACGCATCGTTTCGCGTTTTCTCGGGAGTTTCCTGATTGCTTCGACGTAGGCACCCGAAATCAGTAACCTGCCTACTGTGGTTCTTATCGAAACCTACCAGAACCGAGGAGTCGATCATGAGATGCTTGAGTATTGCACGTTCTCTGGGCTGGACCGTTCTTTGGTCTTGCTTGTTTTGGGCGGGGGCTACGACCGGACGTGCCCAGTTTTTTGTGGCAAGCGATGGTGACGATGCGGCAGTTGGCACGGCCGGTGATCCTTGGCGAACATTGCAACACGCCGCAGACCAGGTCGGGCCAGGAAATCGAGTCACCGTGCGCTCCGGCACTTATACCAATTTTCGTTTGCTCACGAGCGGCACAGCTAGCAACCCCATTGAATTCATCGCCGAACCGGGAGTGCTGATCAACACGATGCAACCTGGGCGACCCGATGGGATCAACCTCGAGTTGGCTTCGCATGTGGTGATTGACGGTTTTAATATCACCGGTATGGACCGCGCGGGGGTGCGCTCCGTGGGGCTGGATAGCGCGTTTGCCGAGAATGTTACGATTCGCAACATAAGCGCGTTCGACAATGGTGTTTGGGGAATTTTCACGGGGTTCGTCAACGACCTGCTCATCGAAGACAATAGCACTTCCGGATCTATCGACGAGCATGGCATCTACGTTTCCAACAGTGGCGATCGACCCGTTATCCAGCGTAACGCCACCTTTGGAAACAACGGCAATGGTATTCACATGAACGGCGACATGAACACGGGCGAAGGAATCGACGGCGTAATTTCCGACGCGTTGGTCAGCGGAAATACGATCTTCGACAACGGGCTCGGCGGCGGTAGTGGCATTAACATGGATGGCGTTATCAACTCGCGGATCGAGAACAATCTACTGTTCGACAACCATGCCAGTGGGATTTCGCTGTTCCAAATCGACGGCGGCGCACCCTCAACGGGAAACGTGATTGTGAACAACACAATCCACCAAGCCGAAGACGGCCGTTGGGCGTTGAACATCCAAAACGGAAGCGTCAACAACACGGCGTATAACAACATTCTGATTAGCGAGCATCCGTTCCGCGGTGCGATCGACATTTCGCCCAATAGTTTGAGCGGGTTCGACAGCGACTACAATGTTGTCATCGACCGCTTCACGACCGACGACTTGGCAACGACTCTCACGCTGGCCGCATGGCAGGCACAGACGGGCAATGACATGCACTCGCTTGTTGGTAACGCCAATGAGCTGTTCGTTGATTGGCCAACGAGCGACTACCAATTGCTGGCCAATGCCGTGGCGCGCGACGCCGGCACGGCGATGAGTGCGCCGTCGTTGGATCTGGACGGAGCACCTCGACCGATCGGCGCGTCGCATGACATCGGAGCCTTCGAGTACCGTATCATTGCCGAAGACCTCAACACAGACGGTTTTGTTGATGGCCTCGACCTGGGGATTTTGCTGGCGAATTGGAACCGAACGGTCGCCCCCTTCCGAGGCGAGCTCAATGGTGCGCCGCCCGTGGATGGGCTCGACTTGGGCATCTTGCTCGGCGCATGGAACCCACCCACCTTGCGAGCAACGTCGTCCCCGACCGCGGTCCCCGAGCCGACGACCGGATTATCGGGCATCGCTTTACTTCTCATTGTCGCGGGGAGACAATCTAACCGGTCGTTAGCTCATCAGTAGTTCAAGTGTTTACCTGAGGGGAGCCTTCGCAATGAAGTTGCCAGTGCTTTGTGCCGTCTTCGTCCTTTTGGTTTCAGGAGCCACCCATGCCGACACATTCCAGTGGACCTTTCCGGTATCCGGAACGTACAACAACCCAGCCAATTGGACCGATGTCACACCGCCCGCGACCTTGGGTACGCCCGGCGTCGGCGATGTGGCGGTGCACAACGTTGGCGGCACCTACAACGTCGTCTTCACGCAGAACGAGAATAGCGACGAGTTTTTTGTCCAAGCCGGCGATGTGACCTTCGTGAGCAACTCCGCCACCGCCAGGCAGTATCAAATCTCCACCGATGGCGACGACCCCGACATTGACATCGACATCAGCGGCGGCGACTTGCAAATCGGCATGGCTGGCAACCCGGTGCAGGTGATCGGACTCGATGCGATTCTCTCGGTCGGCACTTCCAACACGGGCGATGGCACACTCAGCATCGTGGGCAGCAGTTCGGTGCTGTCGGCCGTCGGCACCAGTCGCACCCACAATGTCGGCGGCCGCGGGAATACAGGCAAGCTCAACGTGAACAACAATGGCGTGGCCGACATTAGTGGCACGTTAGATATTGGTGTCTCTACTTTCAACACAACGCAAGGAAGTCTCGACATCGAAAGTGCAGGCAGGTTGCTCACCGGCAACCTGAACATTGCCACTCTGGACACGTCTGCGACCGGCACCGCGACTGTCACGGGCAGTGCCTCGGAGATCAATCTGTCGGGTGACTTGGAAATTGGGAGCAAGTCGGGTGGCAGTGGCAGGCTCGACATCGCATCCAATGGCACGCTCGACGTCGACGGAACAACCACCATCAACATCACAGGCACACTAAACATGACGGGCGGAAAATTCGTCTCCGACAGCGATGTAGTTCTGGCCGGTGGCACCTTCACCAAGGGGTTTGGCGCAACGTTCGATCTCGCCGAGGACCAAGCGTTGCAAGCCTCGGAAGGCGCACAAGTCGATTTCTCGGGAATCTACTTTCTCAACGACAACACCACCTTTACATTCAACTCGGGCGCGGACTTCACGGCAAACAGTTCGTTGTTCATCGGGCAAAGCACCGACGGAACCGTCACTGTCTCGGGACAGGGGTCAACGTTCTCAGCGGTTGCGACGACTGTCGGCACCGCGGGAGCCACCGGGCAGCTCACCGTTCGCAACCGAGCGACGGGCACGATTGGCGGTAACGTGAACATCGCCACCAACAGCTCCGGCTCCACGGTGGGAACGATTCTCGTCGATGGTGTGGACTCGACAATCACACAAACGGGCGCATCGACGCTGACCATCGGTAGCACCACCGGCACCGGCTCGGCGACGCTCGAGATCGAAAACAACGCGACCTACACCACCGGCACGGGCTTGACCACCATCAACGCCACCGGCAGCGTGGACATCGGCAGCGGAAATTTTCTCGTCAACGGCGACATCAACGTCACCGGCGGGTCGCTAACGGCCGGGCTTTTTGGCAACAGCACACTGGCCGATGGCAAGACACTTACCGCTTCGGCAGGCGGCTTGGTCACCACTGGCCAGGGGCTCTTTGTGAATCGCTCCACGGCCTACGACATCAACACCGGCGCCGATCTCTTGGTCAGCACCAGTCTGCTCATCGGCAATGGCAGTCCCGGGCAGGTAGAGGTGGACGGCGCTGGATCGACGCTATCAGCAGATCGCAGCATCATTGGATCTGGCGACACGGGGCAACTTGACCTCAGCAACCAAGCAACTGGCACATTCCCCTCGGGTACCACACTCATCGGCGCGACCAACGGCGTCGGCACCGTCCGGGTGGAATCGGGTGCCGACATGACCACCGCGGATGTTGAAGTTGCCGCAGCCCCAAATAGCCAGGGGATGCTGACCATCGCCGGGGCTGGTTCCACATTCACACAACAGGGAGCTTCGACGCTAACGGTGGGCACCAACTCGAGCGGTCTCGCTGCCATCGTCACGATCAGCGATGACGGAGCGTTCACAACTGGCACGGGAACAACGACGATCCATGAGAATGGCCTGATCGACCTGGACGATGGCGATTTTTCTGTGCTCGGGGACATGGATGTCGACGGCGGAATACTGCGAGGTCTCGAAAGCTCCGGTGGCGGAGGGCTGCAGTGGGCAGCAAACAAGAGCCTGACCATCCAAAACGGAGGCTCCGTGAGTATCGCCGCTCGCTACGATACGCCCAGCGGCAGCAGTATCGTCGTCACAGGGGCTGGCTCGCAGCTCACCCCTCTCGGTCTGGGTGGACTGCTCCGCCTCAACGGGGCGTCCCAGGTCCAGGTACTCGACGGCGGGCTATTCAGCAATCGGGTGAGAGTTGCTGACGGATCGACGATCGACGTGGACGCGGATTCCCGACTCGGTGAGTTTTCTATCGCTGAGGGAACCGTAAACATCACCGGGGGAACCGTGAGCGGAGAAGGAATCGCCCTGGGCCAAGCCACTGGCAGTGGCAACGCGGTTCTGCAGGCGACCGCAGGTGCGACTCTCGACTTCGACGACGCGCTTTCCACTGAAAGCTTGCGGCTAGGCTTCTTCGTCAATGGAGCCAATGCAGTCTTGAATATCTCGGGAGCCAATTCGACGCTCGACTTGGAGACTTCCGTGATTGGCAGCCCGACGGGATCGTCGGGGGAACTCGATATTACCGGCGGGCTGGTCACGGCTACCGACACGATGACGCTTAACTCGACTGGCACGGTCAACCTCAGCGGCGGGGCGCTCCACGCCACCACGATCGACCACGCCCACGGCGGGCAATTCAACTTCGCCGGCGGCACACTCAGCGTCGAA
Source organism: Bythopirellula sp. (assembly GCA_965230685.1). GTDB lineage: Bacteria > Planctomycetota > Planctomycetia > Pirellulales > Lacipirellulaceae > Bythopirellula. Next base: position 2,097,423 of record CBDDLO010000002.1, on the reverse strand, counting down.
AGCTTTCATGGCAATCTCGTCAACCAAGGCGGCACGCTCGCGCCCGGCGCCTCGGCCGGTGGGACCACCATCGTGGGCGACTACACACAACAAAACGGCGCAACACTCGCAATCGAAATCGGCGGTACCGCGGCGGTCACCGAATACGACTTCGTCAGTGTCAGCGGCAACGTGCTGCTCGATGGGCTACTGGAGCTTTCGCTCCTTGATAGTTTCACACCAAGCCAACTCGACACGTTCACCGTGCTGACCGCAGGCAGTCTTGCCGGCTTTTTCGACAATGCCACGCCTGGCGCGCGGCTCGACACAGTAGGTGGCGAAGGCTCATTTCTCGTAGATATCGACTTCGGTACCGACCAAATCGTACTCCGCGATTTTCTAGCCAACACGGTTCCCGCCGACTTGAATGGGGACGGTTTCGTCGACGGGCTGGACCTCGGCATCTTGCTCGGCAACTTCGATCAGACCACCGACCCCGCCGGTGGCGAACTCAACGGCACCGCGCCGGTCGACGGGCTCGACTTGGGCATTTTGCTCGGCGCGTGGAATCCGCCGGCACTCTCCGCGACGCGAGCGGTGCCGGAGCCGGGCGCGCTGGCGCTACTCGCCCTAGGGATCGTAGTATGCGTCGGAGGCGGGCGGCTGAAGTAGTATGGCCCGCCCGGGCCGTGCGTGGGCTGCGCTGCTTTTTCGTACGGCCCGATGGACCGTCCTTACGCTTGTTTGCTTGCTAATTCCTGGTCGATCCACTATCTCTGTGGTGGGATTTTGAACCGGCAAACTTGCGAACAAGAGGAGCACCCGAAATGACCCGGCTATTAGCAGTGGTAGTTCTACTGACAATGGGCACTCTTGCCGCTGCGACGCCGGGCGACTTACCGCGCTTGCAGTCGGGCGACTTGCAGTACCAAGGGGCGTTTCGCGTGCCACAAGGAACCAGCGGCGAGTCGGAATTTGGCTACGGCGGGGCGGCGACGGCATACTACGGGGCGAACGACTCGCTCTTCATCTCGGGACACATTCACAACTCGCAGTATGTGGCGGAAATCTCCATTCCCGCGCCGGCGATTGCCGACAGTGTGTTCGATCTGCCCACGGCCACGGTCATGCAACCCTTTGCGGATATTACTGACGGCATCATCGACATCGCGGAACCCGACACCCTGGGTGGGCTTTTGGTCGATGGCGACCGCTTGGTGTTTTCCGCCTACGAGTATTACGACGCGGACGTTTCGGTGTTCGAGTCGCACGGCACGTCTACGCTTGACTTATCGTTGACCGGCGATGCGACTGGCTTGCATCAGGTCGGAGTACAAAACGCTGGCCTCGTCGCGGGCTACATGGCCCACGTGCCGACCGTTTGGCAGTCGGCGCTAGGCTCCACGCACGTCACCGGTCAGGCAAACATTCCGATCACGACGCGCACTTCCGACGGGCCGGCACTGTTTGGTTTCAACACCTCCGATTTGGGAACGGCCACCGCGCCGGTGACGCCACTGGCTGCTTATCCGTTTCCTGATTCGCTCATGCCGATTGAAGAGCAAAACGTGCCAAACGAAGTATTCAATCGCGCTGACGAAATTACGGGCGTGGCCTTCCCGGAAGGGTCGCGGTCGGTGCTGTTCTTTGGAACACACGGCATGGGAGCCTACTGCTACGGCACCGGTGGCGAGGGGGGCGTCTGCCCCGACCCCGTGCATGTCCACCAAGGCACGCACGCCTATCCCTATCGCTATCAAGTGTGGGCCTACGACGCGCTGGACTTGGTAGACGTTGCAAACGGGGAAGTCGCTCCGCACGAAGTGCAACCCCACGACGTTTGGGAACTCACGCTGCCGTTCGCTCCCGACACCCACAGACTGGGGGCAGTCTCCTACGACGGGGCCACCGATCGGCTGTTCGTCCCGCAACTCGATGTGTTGGCCTACCAAGACGACTTGAGCGTGTACCCCGTCGTGCACGTGTTCCAGCTCGCGACTCCCGGTCCCACCGCCGATCTCAGTGGCGACGGATTTGTCGATGGCGAGGACCTGGGCATCCTATTGGCGTATTGGGGTGAAACATCCAGCGCGAACTTCGGGGAACTCGACGGCGTGCAGCCTGTGGATGGTGCGGACCTTGGTATTCTGCTCGGTGCCTGGAATCCACCGCCGACCGATGTTCAGACACAAGCCGTGCCGGAGCCAGCGTCGGTCGTGCTGTTGTTTGTAGCACTGTCGGGTTACTCACTAACCAGCCCACGGCGGGGTAACGGGTTGGTTTACTGACTTTTCTCTTGCCACGGCGGATTTTTTTCTTGTTCGCATGTGGGTAGCAACCCACAATGCGGTGGTTATTTGCCGCTGGCAAGGGGCACAACTCCGGGACAGGTGGGCGCGTAGGACGAAGGGACATCCGTTGCGATCGCTGATCGCGCAAGTTCCCCGTCAATTTCTTTCCTAAGGAGTTTAAGCATGCACTTGACCACTTCTTCTGAGGTCCGCACTGTTCTTCTCGCTAACACGTTTGTGTTGGTATTTCTTTTTGCCGCGCCATTTGTGCAAGCCCGCGAAGTCACCTGGACTGGGCTCATGGACGACTTTTGGGATGTCAACGACAACTGGATCGACGACGAGCTGCCGCCGCAAATGTTGCAACCGTTTGGCAATGACAACGCGATCATCCCCGTGCTCGGCACGCCGACGGTGCGGTTTCTCGAACAGATCAACAACCTCGACAACGCGGGGACGATCCAGGTCAACTCGACGCTGCAGATGTTCGGCGGCGACGTGACCAACACCGGTACGATCAACATCGGCGATGGCTCGGAGATTGTCTCCCAAATGATCATCGACAATCTGTCGACGCTCAGCGGCAATGGCGAAGTCGTGCTGCTGAACAGCGACAACACCGGCAACTCGAGCGCCACACTCCGCGGCAGTGCGAATTCCGAGAATCCCACCACGCACGAGTTGGGACACACGATCCGCGGCGAGGGAAACCTTTCGCTACATTGGATCAACGACAGCACCATCCGCGCCGAGGAGACCAACGGCGAATCGGGCGCGGTGCTGCGCATCACCAACGCGACGATCGCCAACAGCAGCAACCTGCGCTCGTCGGCGACCGCGATGCTCGAAATCAATGGCACGATCAACAACGGCGCCAACGGCCAAGTTATCGCCGACACACAAGCGGTGAATCTTCGTGGCGGATCGATCACCGGCGGCTCGCTCGAAGCAACCGGCGGCGGCGTGTTTGACGCCAACGGGCTCAATACGCTGTCGGGCGTGACGGTCTACGCGCCGATCGACAATACCAACACGTCGGGACCGATCAACGACGCGCGGCTCTACGTCGACAGCGGCGGTCTCACGAATAATTCCACAATTACGCTCGAGGGCACCAGTGGCAGGAATTCCCATTTTGGTTTCACCGCCCCGGGCGAAACGCTCGACGGCTCGGGTGAAATTGTACTGGTGGGCGGGAACAATCAGACGTTCATCGCCGTCTTCCCGGGGATCTCCCACCCATTCACCCAGGGGGCCAATCATACGATCCGCGGTGCCGGCGCCATCGGCACGTCGATTACCAACAATGGCACGATCCGCGCCGAACCGGGAACCGACAGCGCGACGCTCGTGGTACCAGGCCCCCAAACCAACAACAGCCGCCTGGAAGCGGGCGCCGACGCCACGCTGTTATTTACGAGCAGCTTGCTTGGGGCGCCGCAAGTCACACAAAGCGCCGGCGGCGTCATCGCCGCGCTCGACGGCGGCACGGTTGAACTAGCCGGCGGCTCCTATAGCGGCGGCAGCTTCGACACCGCTGGCAGCGGCGAAATCACCCTGACTGGCAATCCGACACTGACCGACGTGGCCAATCGCGGTACATTCAACGCGCCGGGCGGCCGCACGGTTCGCATCGCCGGTTCTTCGTTCACCAACGATGGCGCCGTGACGCTCAACAGCAACAATAGCAATTCGATCGGATCACTGCTCTACACCGAAGACATCACCATAGCCGGCACCGGCGAAGTCGTGCTGCAGCCGGCCCCGGGAGGTACGCGCGTTGCCCCCTTCGGCGGCGACCACATGCTCACCAACGGCGCCGACCACACCATCCGCGGGACCGGTTTTCTCTCGGGCACAGTCGTCAACGAGGGGAAGCTCGAAGGTGCCTCGGCCGCCGAGCCGCTGACGGTTTTCGCCGCCCTGAGCGGCGACGGGCCGCTGGAAAACGTGCAGATCTCCGCCAGCGTCTTTCAAGGTTTCAGCGTCCACTCGCCCGGCAACAGCACGGCCGTCGTGCCGCTGAGCGGAAGTTATGAAATCACCTTCAACGGCACGCTCGACATCGAACTCGGCGGCACTACGCCGGGTACTGAGCACGACCAACTCGACTCCACCGGCACGGTCGACATCGACGGCGGGCTCACCGTGTCGCTCATCGACTTGGACAATGGCTACATCCCAACCGCCGGCGATCGATTCGACATCATCACGTCCACCAACAACGACATCAGCGGCACCTTCCGCGACCCGTTTGTCGACTTGCCTGAGTTCGGCCTCGGTTACGAACTCACTTGGCAACCGATCGACTACAGCGATCCGCGCAAAGTAACGCTCGAACTCGCCTCGGTGGAAGTGGATACCGAAGACCTGAACCGAGACGGCTTCGTCGACGGTTTGGATCTCGGCATCTTGCTGGGCAACTGGAATCAAAACGTGAGTCCCAGCGAAGGGGAACTCGACGGTACGCAACCCGTCGATGGTTTGGACCTGGGGATTCTGTTGGGTGCTTGGCGGCCGCCGCCAACATCACTGGCGGCCCTGCATGCCGTACCGGAGCCGGGGAGTCTGACTGCAATGCTGCTTTGCTGGTGTGGCTTGCTCGCAAGCCGAGCCAAGAGGCACTGAAAATGCCTTGAGAATTAGTTCCAATATCCTGTGGTGAAAGAGGCGACGATGCACAAATTCATGCTTGTCACTAGCCTGGCACTCTGCTTAATGCCGCAGCTGACCCTGGCTCAAGAAGTCGATTGGTCGACCTCGTTCTTATTTCGCACAACCGGCGGTTTTGGATTCGAAAACCCCATGTTTCGCGTGGCCTTCGATCCGAAAGATTATCCGCCCGATCCGGTGATGCCTACACTCGTCGACCTGAACGAACCCACCGTGATCACGTTGACGATCCCTGACATCGCGGTCACCGAGGGTGCGGCGCGGATTCTGTTTGCCGTGGAAGAGGAATTTACCCTCAATGCCGAAGGCACACCTGAGGATGGAATCTTCTCATTCGAAACAGTAGGCCAAGGCGTGCAGAACTTTGAAATGACTATGCGAACTGGCTCGGGGGGGATTCCGATTCCCGGCTCCTGGGAGGCTTTTAATCCGCAGCCCGAGCCACCGGCGGCTTTTCAAGGAATGGCTTTCGACTTTCAATTCTCGTCCAACTCACCTGCAACACTGGAGATTCGTGCACTGGACGACGGCGTCGAATCGTTTTCGTTTGAACTCGTTGAGCCCGCCGACCTCACGGGCGATGGCTTTGTCGACGGGCGCGACCTCGGCATCCTGCTGGGCAACTGGGGCGAGAACGTCGATCCCGCTGGTGGTGAACTCGACAACATCGCGCCCGTCGATGGACTCGACTTAGGGATTTTGCTCGGCGCATGGAACCCGCCGCTCACGAAAGTCGCGGCCGCGCAGCCGGTGCCTGAGCCGGGGGCTTGTGTCCTGGCGGTTGTCAGTTTGGCAATGTTACTCTTGTGCAAGCGCGAAAGGTCTAGCCATGCGACACTGCAACACTCGGCTTAGTTGGTCGTTCCTATTGGTCTGTGCGTTCGCAGTCGTTTTCAACCAGCCATGCATTGCACTCGACAACTTCTGGACCGGTGCTAACAGCAATAGCTGGCACGACGTAGGGAACTGGAGTTTTATGACCTCGCCCGCCCCGCTGCCGCGGATCCCGGGAGATACCGACGCGGCCATTTTAGGCTCTCCCGCGAATGACGTTGTTTTCCTTGCTGGCGATTCGGCACCCATCAATGGACTAGCCGTCGGCAATGGGATTCATTTGCTCACCAACCACTCGAAATTGACCGTCGCCGATGCTGGCTCCGCAGCGACCGCAATCACAGGGGGCGGAAAAATTACCGTCCAAGCAGACACCAATCCTCTTGGCGGAGCAGCAGAATTCTTGACCGATAACTTGTTGCTGCTGACTTCCGGTGAGCTAATTCTGGAAAATGGCGGTACCGCATTGGTCCGGGGTACGACGACGATGAACGGCGGCAGAATACTCAACAGTGGGGCAGGCGGAGGTGGCGAGATCATCTTCTTAGGCGACGTTTCGATGAATGGCTCGCTGCTTCATCTGTTCGGAACGGGGGACTACTTTTCCGGGACTAATGGACTCACGCTACGAGCAGAGAACCAGTCCATCGTTGGGCTGAGCAAGATTGATCTACTATCCGGCGATGTCTTCGATCTACGTTCCAGTTCCTCACTGGATGTCGATGGTGATCTCCGAGTCTTTCAAAATGGCGCGCTAGAGATGGACCTAGCTTTTCTTTCTGTAGACGGGAACATTGAAGTTCATGGGGGCACATTCCAACAACGAGGAGGGAGTTTCGTACTATCAGATGCCGGCACTTTCGACGCCACCGACGGTGCCCAAGTCACGATTGAATCAACGCTCCTTAGAGTAGAAAAGGGGCAGATCTACACGTTCGAGTCTGATTCGAATTTGACACTGAACAATACTTTGCGAGTGGGTGCTTTCGAGTCGGGTCATCTGCAAGTGAGAGACGGGGCCACCGTGAGTCACTCTGGAGCAGCATCTACCACTGTGGGAGCCGATTCGGGCGGCTTCGGCAGTATTTCACTTTCACAAGGAGCGCACTACAGTTCCAGTACTGGCACGTTTGATATTCGCTCGGAGGGAGCCCTGTTTGTCAGCGGGGGCTCGAATCCTGCCACGGCTCGCATCAATGGCCCGCTGGAAGTTCGCGGCCAGGTCGACAACACCGGAAACTTGCACATCAATGCGCCGATCACGATCGACGGTGGCGAGGTCTTGCAACTCGCCGGCGTGATGACCGCCCAATCGATCAGCTTCGCTGGAACTGGCAGTTTCGACTTTCAGGGTGGCAGACTTAGCGTGGATATCTACGGCGGCGACCTACTCAACGCCGGCGGAACACTCGCCCCCGGCGACAGCGCCGGCAACACGGCCATCGCTGGTAGCTATACCCAATTGTCCGAGGGTACGCTCGAAATTGAAATCGGTGGCACCGGCATGGGTACCGAGCATGACTTCGTCGACGTGAGCGGCAACGCCCTGCTCGATGGGGAGTTGGACCTAAGACTCATCGCCGGATACTGGCCCACCGCAACAGACCAATTCACGGTACTCAATGCGGGGAACTTGCTGGGTCTGTTCGACAACATTTCTAATGGCAACCGACTCGACACGCTCGACGGACGCGGGTCGTTTCAAGTGAACTACGGCGTCGGCAGTGCTTTCGGTGCCGATCAAATCGTGCTCAGTGATTTTCTTGCAAGTACGAATCCCGCCGACTTGAACATGGACGGCTTCGTTGACGGTTTAGACTTGGGCATCCTGCTCGGCAACTGGGCCATGAACGCCGCGCCGAGCGGCGGCGAGCTCAACCGCACACCGCCGGTGGATGGGCTTGATTTGGGTATTTTGCTCGGGGCATGGAATCCGCCGTCTGCACTGGCTGCGCAGCAAGCGGTGCCGGAGCCAGTGAGCTGGGTACTCATTTTCCCGAGTATTGTCGGCATTACTTGCCTGCGGCAACCCGCAGGGGTACAGTGAGCGGCTGACAGACTCGGGTCACGTGCTGTTGCCGGTGGCCTGCTCCTCTTCCCCACGAGTATGCCATGCTTCGCCTCCAACTCTTGGCAACGGTCGCGTTGTGCGTCGCGCTAATCTTCCTCCTGGATTCGTACTCCGCCCATGCACAGACGATCATCGACTGGACCGGCGGTGGTGCCGACGACGACTACGACGACACACTCAACTGGTCGGGCGGCAACGTGCCGAACAACACCAACGAATCGGCGCGGTTCAACATCCCCGGCACCTTCGATGTCGACTTACCGGGCCTCTCGAACCGCACGGTCAGCGACCTGCTCGTCCTCGATGGCGACGTCACTTTCGCCAGCGGCGCGAACGTCTTTATTCACAACTACACAGTCGACGACGATGCAACCATCGGTAGTAATTTTTCCCTGAAGAACGACATGGGCGGGCAGGTAAGACTGGTCGTCGACAACGATTTAACTGTCACCTCCGACGGCTTGTTTACTGTGGATGACAGCACTCGTGTTGATGTAGGCAACCTGTTCGTGGGTCGAAGCTCCGGCGGAGACGGCGAAGTGATCTTCGACGACTCGACGTTGGACGTAAACAACAGTGTGATCCTCGGCGGAGCCGGCAGCACCGGGGAACTTACCTTCCGTAACGATTCCACCTCGAATGAAGCCAATACAGTCAGCTTAGCGGTGGGATCGACCGCTGGATCGACAGGCTTGCTGACGGTAAGCGGAGGATCAACCCTCACGACGGGAAACATGAATGTCGGCTCGCTCTCCACCTCCGCCTCCGCTGTGCAGGAGGCCAAGGTCGCTGTCGCGGGCACCGATTCTCGAATCACCCAAACGGGAGCTTCCACACTTCGGATCGGCGATGCGGACAATCCCAACATCGACGCGCTCGTGGAACTCCGCTCTCGCGCCGCATTTAACACCGGCACGGGAGAGACGCTCATTCAAAACAGTGGCAGGCTGGACGTGGGCACAATCACAGCCAGTGCTGAATTCAACGCCAACGGGCCGTTGAGGCTTGACTCCGGTGGAACGATCGCCCTCGCCGGCGTGTCGAGGGTGAACGCCAACGCGGGGCTCGACATGTCCGGCGGCGGCGACCTGCTGTTCAACGGTGGCACTCTGACGGTTACCAATGGTTCCTTCGTTCCCGAACCTGGTCTGGCTCTCGGTATCGGTTTTAATGCGACAATCGGCACCACTTCACGATTGAATCTCGGCGCGGGTGCCACGGGCTCACTCAACGGAATTGTCTTGGGTGGAATCGGTACTGGAGAGTTTTTTGTACGAGATGGGGCCGTGATTTCGGTGTCTGGTTTGAACATCGGGCTCGGCGCGACCGGGCGTGCGGGTGTGGTAGGAAGCGGCTCCCAACTAACCGTCGGAGGAACTCTCATGTCCGTCGGTAATGGCGGGGAAGGCACCTTCAGCGTATCGGATGGAGCCACCGCCTCGACCCCCAAGACACTAATCGGAGCGCCTTTAGGTTTCACAAGAGCATTGGTGAGTGGCGCGAACTCTGTGTGGACGGTCAATGGAGACGTCACCACAGGTAGTGCAGGCAACGGTACTCTCAATGTGTTTAATAGCGGGACGCTCACGATCGCCAGCGGCGAGATGTTCGTTGAATCCTCCGGTTCTGTCGACGTGGACAACGGCACCCTCAACTCAACCGGCAATCTCACCATGGCCGGCGGCGGTATCGCGATCGGAGGTGGCGGCACGATGTCGGGCAACGACGCCTTCCTGAATAGCTCGGCTAGTGTGTTGGTCACCGGCACTGGATCAAGTTGGAACAACACGGGGACGGTACTCGTCGGGCTAGACTCGGGCGGGCTGCTCGACGTGCTCTCCGGCGGGACGGTCACAAGCAACTTCGGCGTGATTGGCGAAAACGAGTTCGCCACGGGGGTGGCCACAATCAACGGCACCGATTCTTCGTGGCAAGTAACCAACGATGTAATCGCCGGCAACTTCGGCCAAGGCACGCTCAGGATCACAGCGGGGGGAGCGGTATCGAGTGGTCGGGGTTTCATCGCGGCCTCGACCGGTTCGACCGGCAACATGAATGTGATGGATGCCGATTCTTCGCTCTCCATAGCCGGCGATCTCTACGTCGGCGGCAACGACGTGGAAGCCGGCGGCACGGGCACGCTGACGCAAGACGATGGTTTGGTGGATGTTGATGGCACCGTCGAAGTCTGGGACGCAGGTACCTTCAACCTGCAAGGCGGGGCACTCGAAGCGCAGACCATCGATCACACCCATGGTGGCAGCTTCAACTTCACCGGGGGTACGCTCCGGATCGACACTTTCCAGGGCGACCTCACCAACCAAGGCGGCAGCCTCGGCGTAGGCGACGAGGAATTTGAAGTGGGAGTTGCCAACATCACCGGCGACTACGACCAGCAAGCCGGCTCGCTCGACATCGAAATCGCCACGCAATCGTTTTTCGACAACCTCGAAGTAACGGGCACTGCGACACTCGGCGGAACGCTGAACGTGAATTTTGTTAACGGCATCGCACCCTCTCTTGGCGATACGTTCGAAATCTTAACGGCTGGCAACGTCGTGAACGAATTCGATACGGAGAATCTCCCCGACTTAGGCACACTCGATTGGAGTGTCAGCTACACGGCAACTACCGTCGTGCTTGAAATTGTGGAAGTAACATTCGATCCCGCCGACCTCAACACGGACGGCTTCGTCGACGGGCTGGACCTGGGCATCCTGCTCGGCAACTGGAATACCGATGTCCCCGCCAGCGAAGGGGAACTCAACGGCACACCGCCCGTGGATGGGCTCGACTTGGGCATCTTGCTGGGAGCGTGGAATCCACCCCCGGCGCTAGCTGAGTCGCAAGCGGTGCCGGAGCCCAACGCGGTGTTGCTCGCCCTGCTAGCGATCTCGGGTTTCTTTCAAGCCGCTCCTCGGTTCCGAGGAGCGGCTTAGGTGTGCAACCACAGCAACAGGGCATCAGCGCAAAGCACTGATTCAACAGCGTCGCAGCCGCGCACTGGTCACAAGCCCTAGCAGTAGCAACGCGCAACTGCTCGGTTCTGGAATTTCAAAAATGGCTTCCAGTGCGTCGATGTCATTGCGAAATTGTCCGCCCCAGCCGAAGAGTGCGGCAGGCTGGTTCACGGAATCCCACAACACGCCGCCGTGATTGAGAAAAGTCGCAGGGCTGCCAAAGTTCCAGACCCAGATTTCTCCACCATGAAAGGGACCGCCGGCGGACTGATTTTCCTGCACGGTGAACAGCACCGAGTCTCCGGCATCAAATTGGTCATCGCCCGTGCTGTCAAATACCATCAAGCTGTCCAGGTCGATTTCGAGGCTGCCCGGTGCGAGACCAATGGCCGTTCGGACATCGTCGTTGTAGATGTAGGGCGTCGAGATGTCGTTGCCCGGATCGTATCGGAATACGGAAACTTTCCGTGACTGGGGATTACTCGGGTCTTCTAGTGGGTCCTGGTAGAGCGAAAACATGGTGTGGTCTTCGCCGCCCCAAACTTCGAGACCATCAATGCCCTCTGGCGGAATGTCGGTACCGAGAGGACTATTGGCACCGCCGATGTCGATGTTGTTCTGAGCCCACAGACCGGGCAGGGCTCCCTGGCTCGAGTCGGTGCGGTAATAAATTTCTCCGACTCCGCCCGGGATATTTTGGATTTCTACGGGCGAGGCTAGCAACGTCGCATCGTCGTTGACCAATCGTTGAAACAAAAGATCGCCTTGATTAGCCAGTGCATCAACATCCGGCAAGATTGCGCCAGGCACTTGAAACAAACTGAGGCTATTCGTGTAGTCAAACGAATCGCTGGTGTTGCCATCACCGACCCAACTACGTGTGAGGTGAGGGTTCTGAGCTCCGACGCTGTCCTGATCTCCCGTCACCTGTCCATCAGAAATCGCCTTACCTGAAACATCCAAAGGCGACGGCACGGGATTGAGTTGCCCCTGGCACACAGAGGATACCGTCAAGCAGAGCAGCAACGCAGTGGTTGCCATGAATGTTCCGTGCGACACGGGAAACATCCGCGGCGAAGCTCCAACGGGCAAATGATACTTGTGCGAACGATTTACTTGCGAGCGATTCACGAGACCCTCCCCAAACAATAGTCGTGCAAAAAAAGAAAAGCGTAAACCGAGTAGCACGACGACCCCCGATCCTACTTGCGGCACACCGCATAAGTTGCATGCTAACTGGTTTGGAAGCAGCAGGTCAAATTTGTTTTACTGTTTTTGTCTTTCAATAGATGTTTCATCCACGATGTAACCCAAATAGGTTAGTACGAAACCCCCCACCCGTACCATGCAATGCCCAAGGCATCGTGAGTCTCCGTCCAGGGTCTGCGACTTAGAAATCAGTACGACCCAAAGAGTTGTGGGAGGTGACTCCCTAGGTTGACGCCATACGGCTCGCCAAAGGCGTACTTCGCCCTGTTGATTGGGTTTTTCATGCCTGCGGCTAGCAGCGCGGGTTTAATATCGAGTTAGGCAGTCGGTTGCTGATTAGCCCATGGGGAGGATTACCTGACGTGAGCGTCGCCAAGCGGCACTCCGACGTTCGTCTCGCATTGGGGGGAATAGTGCTGTTGGCGATGGTGTCTGTTTTCGCGCGACATTACGTCGCTTGGGTGAATTTGGTCATAGTCAGGGGTACGCCAAAAACTCCGGTACTTTTGCGATTTCTTGTTCGCGGATTGCCCCAACGCTAGGATGATCGTTGTCGGGTGGTGGCGGCGAAAGTTGATTTGCCGTTCAGCAAGCACTCGCCTGAGTTTGCTTATCTCAAAACAGCAAGCACGAAACGGGGGTCGCTATGAAGAGTCCCAAGGGGATTGCTTACGCGGTGCCGGAGCTTTCAAAGTTCATGCTTCCTGTTCTCGGAGATAAAGCAATGCGAAACACGATTGCAAACTTGACGATGATCCTGTTTGCCAGTTCCAGCCTTGCTGCGGACATCCAGTGGAACGGCGACGGCGGGGTTCTTGGTAATCCTGAATCGTGGCAGAACGTCGACAACTGGGACCCGTTCGGCAGTCCGTTCGTCATTCACCGGGTGCCGGGCGATGGCGACACGGCGACGATCAGCAATCCGGCTAACGACATCGTTAAGCTCCACGGCAATACGGCGCCCATCAACGGCTTGACCGTCAACAACAGCGCGGAACTGCTCACCAATGGGCACCTGCTGCAAGTTGACAATGGCGGCTTCGCGGGCTCTGCGACCACGGCAATCGCGGGTGGAGGAACGCGACTGTGGGTTGACGAACGAACGGGGGGTGGCAGCGCGCTGGTCACCGACAACCTGTTGATGTCGGGCGGGGCACAGTTGGTCATGCGCGGAGGCGACGCCATTGTGGAAGGGAACACCACGCTGCTCAGCAGCAGCGTCATTCGCACGTCGGTGCCCGCCCCCGACATGGGCAGCATCACCTTCGGCGGGGATGTGACAGTGGTCGATTCCGGTATCGAGTTGGCCTTTCCACACCAAGTGAACTTCTCCCCTGGGGCCACCGTGAGCTTTCAGCAAGACTCGGTGTTCGACATCGGCGGAAATCTCGCTATCGAGAGCGGCATCACGGTCGACGTCGTGGACTCCGCATTAAGTACCAACAGCTTCTTGGATGTGCGCGGTGCACTGCGAGTGCGCGGCTCTAGTAGCTGGGAGCCCGATAGAGTGAATGTCGATGGAGGAGAATTAGAACTGCTTGACTTTGGAACTGTCGATCCTTTCGAAGAAATTGATGCCAGCAATGGCGGGCAAGTGATCTCCAACCGATCGCTGAGAATCAATGGCATTTCTTCGCGATTCGACAAGGGAGCCGATTTCATCGCTCCGGATGCAACCTTGTCCCTCGCAGGCCTTAGTAGCTCTCCTCATGGCGGTCGCATGACCTTCACAGGCCAGGGGACTTCGCTCTCGGTAGGCTCATTAAATGTTGTAGCTGGTTCGAGTCTCTCAGATTCAATCTTCTTACTCACTGACCATGCGAGCGGTTCAGTGGAAAATCTCTATGTTGGTAACAATTCCTTCAGCGAACCCCGCGACGGGAGCTTGGTACTGTCACAAAACGCTTCGCTACAAGTTACGAATGACCTTTTTTTCGGGACAGAAGAGGGCGCCTTCGGGATTGGGCGCATTACGCTCACTAGCGGCGGTTCGTTGGTCCAAACCGGGACCGGCACCACGGAAATGGGAGCCGATGACAATTCCATTGCCGAACTGGCGGTAGCCAGCGGTGCGTCGTATGCCTCGAACGATCAATCATTCTTGCTCAACCCGTCCGCAATCATGAGAGTGCAAGGAGGCGACAACCGAGGAGTGGTCAACATCAATGGTCCGCTGACCGTCAAAGGGAAGGTTGACGTTCAAGCAGATCCGTTTAATCCAGATGAACTGGGGGGTGCCCTCCACCTCAACGCCGCCGCCACAATTGACGGCGGGACTGTAAATCTGTCCGCGGGAGTCATGACGGCCGCTACGGTGAGCCTTTCGAGCGGCGGTGCCTTCAATTTCAATGGCGGAGAACTCGGCGTCGCGATTTATCTCGGCGACCTTACAAATAGCGGCGGGCAGTTGAGCCCCGGCACTACCACGTCAGGCCAAGCCGCCGGCAGCACCAGCATCGTCGGCGACTACGCCCAACTTCCGGGCGCCGCGCTCGCCATCGACATCGGCGGTACGGCGATGATCACCGAGTACGATTTTGTCGACGTAGCCAACAACGCCACGCTTGGTGGCGACTTGCAACTTTCGCTCCTCAATGGATTCAGTCCCAACCCCGGCGACAGTTTCACCATCCTCAACGCCGGTAACCTGCTGGGCACATTTACCAACGTGCTCAACGGCGAACGGCTCAGCACGTTAGACAATGGTGGCTCATTTATTGTCAACTACGGCATCGGAAGCGCGTTCAACCCCGATCAGATCGTACTCAGCAACTTTCAGGCAAACTCGAATCCGGCCGACCTCAGCGGTGACGGCTTTGTCGACGGCCTCGACTTGGGAATTCTCTTGGGGAACTTCGACCAAACTGCTGGGGCCAGTGGCGGCGAACTCAACGGCACGCCGCCGGTGGATGGGCTCGACTTAGGCATTCTGCTCGGTGCGTGGAATCCGCCGACACTGACTGCATCTTACGCGGTGCCAGAGCCGAGTATGTTCGTGCTGCTCCTCATCACTTTTCTCTTCATTTCTGCATTCGGTCACCGCGACATCGTGGTCGGCAATGCACGGCGTTCTCCTGAAAGGGATCAATTATGTCTCGCGCTTTCAAATTCATCGTCACACTCTGCCTCTTGAACTGTTCCACCATTTCGTACTCTATCGAGAATTTTCGATCCAGCACGGTGACCTTGACCGGCGAAGAAATTATCGGAGGCGAAGCGGGGGAAACGATTACGAACGTATCGCAGTTCTTTGCCGCTTCGATTCATGGCAACGGCGTCTACTTCCAGTCGGCAACAAGTAACGGCGATACCGTGGTGAGTGATGGCGCGAGCGTCGTACTCCGGACGAACACACAAATTCCCGGAGCCGCTCCAGGGACCTCGGCCTTCTTGCTTGGTTATACCCCTTTTGATGGGGGCGTTTACTTGCCGACCGTTTTCAACGGTTCCGCGGTCGATTCGACCAACGATGGGGGGCTTCTTTTACACGAGGATGGCACCACCGAACTCTGCACGCAACGCGGAGACCCGGCTCCCGGTACGTCGGACATCTACGGCTACTTCGGCAGCCTGCGTGCGGATTCGATGGGGAACCTAAGCCATTCAACTGGCCTGCAAAATTCGGGCGAGAACGCGCATTACTATGGGAATTGCGACGACGGCTTTGAACTGGTCGAAAAGACGGGGACGGTGGTCGGGGACGAAACCACAACCTCCGTCAATACGGTCACTATCAACTCGAGTCGCCGTGTCGCACTGTATGCCCGCAAATGGACTTCCACCGCTACTCAGCTGCAGCGTAGCGAGGTGGTTGGCAGATTGTCCGACGGTTCGAAGCACATCCTCCTCGCCTCGGGCATGAACGGGTTTAGCTTACCTACGGGCACGTCGATCGCGCAGCTTACCTTAGCTAAAGTCAACGAATTGGACCAATTCGTTGCGTTTACAGAATACGAAGGTGCGTCCACTGGCACGAGTATTCATCAATTTCAACTCGAAGAGATCGCAGCGGCTTTGGAAGTAACCAGCGGCCGGTCCGTGGCGAAGACGGGGGATGCTACCCCGGGGTTGGTTGATTCGCAGTTCGACTTTTTCAGTAACTTTTTGCAGAATGCCAGCGGCGATGTGGCCTTAGTGGCAGAGGCGTCCTCCATGGCCTTGCCGCTGAACGAGAATGGCCCGCAAGCGGTCGGCACGTCTGTGCAAGGAGTCTGGTACGAAGATGGCAGTGGTACCTTGCAACTAGGCGCCTACAACGGCATGCAAGCTCCCGGCCTCGACCCCGGCGCGACGATTCAGCAAGTTCAGTTCCCGGCATTTAATGACTTGAACCAAGTCGCCTTCAAATCATCGCTAGTCGGCCCCGGCGTTGATTTCTCTTCAGACAAGGCCCTATGGGCCACTGATCGGAATGGCGACTTGCAATTGGTCGCCCGCACCGGCGATTTGTTCGATGTCGATGATGATCCTGAAGTCGAAGACTTCCGCACGATCAACGCCATCGGTGCGCTGGAAAACAGCGCCGGCACGGGCGGACAACAAACCAGCTTATCCGACGACGGCCGTCTCGCGATGATGCTCAGCTTCTCTGACTCCACTTCGGGGATTTTTGTATTCGACTTGAGCGGTAGCTCCCCCGCCGACCTCAACGGCGACGGCTTCGTCGACGGACTCGACCTCGGCATCCTGCTCGGGAATTTCGAGCAAACGGCCGACCCGTCGGGCGGCGAACTCAACGGCACGCCGCCCGTGGATGGGCTCGACCTGGGGATCTTACTGGGGGCGTGGAACCCGCCGGCGGCCCCCGCGAGTGTCCGATCGGTGCCGGAGCCTAGCTCCCATCTATTGTCACTTTTCGCGCTGGTGGTCGTCTGGCAACATGTCCCCCTACGACGTTAATCATCCATTTTTTGAACATTCTCTCGAATTACTGAGCCATGTTCGGCGGAAATCTCGTCTTGTACGGTGCGAAAGCCTATTCACCATAAGCGATCATTGTTCAAGGACTCAGCCCATGCCCCGCCAACTCACGAAGCTCTATTTTCGAACGAAGAATTTTTTTAGCTCAGCCAAAATGGGAGCGCAAACGAATCACAAAACGTTGCGCGGCATCGAGCAGCTAGAAGAACGTCGCTTACTCGCGGTCAGTGCTTCGTTTTCGCCTGCTGGTGGACTGCTTCAGGTGGTTGGCGACAATTTCGACAACAATATCGAAATAAGCCGCGCCGCCAATGGAAATATCTTAATCAACGATGGGGAAGTGGCCATCGTGGGTGGAACCCCCACTGTCAGCAACACGCAGGTCATTCTCGCGTCGGGACTAGATGGGAACGATTTCATTGTATTGAACGAGTTCCAGGGGGCACTGCCGGAGGCGACCATCCTCGGAGGCGATGGCAACGACACGCTCATCGGCGGCGCGGGAGAGGACACTATTCTTGGAGGAGCGGACAATGACTTGATCCGGGGCGGCAACAACGACGACCGGCTCTTCGGCGGCAGTGGAAACGACACGATCCTAGGGGACCGCGGTAATGATAGTATGCAAGGCCAGACTGGCTCCGACTTGCTGATCTGGAACAACGGCGACGGCAGCGACACGATGGAAGGTGGCACGGGCGAGAACGAAACCGACACGGTGCAAGTCAATGGCGCCGACGGGGCGGGTGACGACTTTTCCATCGATCCCAATGGCGACCGAGTTCGATTTCAACGCAATAACTTGGGGCTCTTCACTCTCGATATTGGCAGCATTGAAGATCTCGACGTCAACGGTCAAGGAGGCGCCGACGTCATAGCGGGAAGCGTGGGGTTGCTGGGATTGATCGAACTCGATCTCGACGGCGGTGAAGACAACGATCTGTTGATCGGTGGCGATGGAGTGGATGTGCTTCGTGGAGGCCGAGGGAATGACACCCTTATTGGCAACAAAGGCAACGACATCCAGCTCGGCGAAGCAGGAGATGATCTCTTTGTTTGGAACAATGGAGACGGCAGCGACCTCCTAGAAGGCGGAGCAGATCAAGACGCCGCGCAGGTGAATGGGGCTGATGGGGCGGGAGACAATTTTTCCGTGCACCCCAATGGCAACCGGGTTCTCTTTCGTCGGAACAACCTGGGGCTATTTCAACTCGACATTGGCACGACCGAAGATCTCGACATCAACGGACAAGGGGGCAACGATGTTATCGCTGGTGCTGTGGGGCTCGATGGGCTGATCGATCTCGACATCGACGGCGGAGAGGGCGACGACTACCTGACGGGCGGCGATGGTGTGGATGTCTTGCGCGGCGGGGCCGGCAATGACACGCTCATCGGCGGCGATGGAAACGATATCGCGCTTGGCGAAGGTGACGATGACAAGTTCTACTTTACGGGAACAATTGGTGACGAGAGTCTTTTTGAGTTCAGCGCCGGACCCGGCATCGGAGATACCGCTGTACTCAGTGGCTACGGCCCAGGTTTGGACAGTTTCGCCGACGTGTTGGGCTCCTCGGCTTCGATGGGGTCGAACACTCGGATTAACCTCGGCTCGGGGAATTTCTTGACGTTGGTGAACGTTGCCATCGACGATTTGGCAGCCGATGATTTTCTGTTCGACTCGGCCGACTTCGATCAAGACAACGATGTTGATGGCGCCGACTTTCTCGCCTGGCAGCGGGGTTTAGGTATCGCCGTTCCCAATGCCACGTTGTCCGACGGCGACGCGGACCACGACCAGGACACCGACGCGAACGATTTGTCTGTCTGGATGGCTCAGTTCGGCGAAGTGATAGCCAGTGCTGTATCAAGCAGCACAATTGCTAACGATGAATCAGATTCCCAAGTTGCCGATACGACCATTCAAACTGCAGTACCGCCGACCTCTACCTCTGCTTCGAGAAATCGAACAGAAATTTTCGATGCGGCATTGCTGGAGCTGTTTGGCAAATCCCACAATTCGCAACTCGCCCGACGTCAAGGAGTGCTGGGCAGCAATGGGGAAGAAGTTCCCCTCGATGCCAAAGGCGACGTAGACAAAGGTGACGACAGCTCGCAGCTCGCGTTTGATTTGCAACCACACGACTTCTTGTTCGCGAGTGGAAACAACGATCGCAAATCTAGCAGTTCAGAAATACCATCTTGGTTCTCTCGGCAAGCTGACCATTTCGACGACTTGGAATTCGCGTCCGAGCTATCGATGCGCTGATCCCCACCCGGCGTTCGCCTGGAACCAGGTGCAAATTGCCACTCAGTCGTACGGAACACACTGCGGAACCCGCCGACGCCAATTTTTGACACCTATCCCCGCGGGGGACATAATGCAGGATTGCTAACCGCTTCTCGAATTCTGGCGATCCGCACCATGTCTCCACGCCCCCGACGAAGCCGAAGCGTCTGCTGCGTGCTAGTTTCGCTGTTCGCGCTGACAGCGCAAGCCCAAACCAACACCTACATCGGCCCACCGGTGGGTGATTGGAACGACGCGGCGAATTGGTCGCTGGGGGTGGTGCCGGACGAATCGAGCAGGGTTCGCATTGATGACCAAGCGGCGCAAACTTCGCTGGTGCAAATTGGCTCGGGCGAGAATTTCTCCACGGATGAACTACGGATCGACGCAGGCGACACGCTCGACATCACCGGCAGTGGCGAACTGAACACGGGCCCGATCGAAAACTCCGGGAGCATCCAAGTCGGCTCCACGACCGGCTCCACGCCGCGGTTGCTCGCACAGCATGCCGTCTTCAATTTGCCGACTGGTCGCATTGCGCTCGATGCCGGTGTGCTCGTGCCACTAGCTCCCGACCACCTTTTTCTTTGGAACCAGGGCACCATGGAAGGTCGCGGTCTCGTCTTCACATCTTCACTCCGCAACGAGCATCTTATTGATGCAAACCTAGTCAACGAAGCACTCATCATCCGCGGACCTTTCACCCGTTGCTGTGGGCCCCCAACAGGCAACTTAACCAACTCAGGCGACCTTCGCTCCAGCGGTGGCGGTTGGCTAAGTTTGCAATCGTGGGGGAACCAAGGGCTGCAAAATTTCGACGGCGAGACACCGGGCACCATCGAAGCCCAGGGCGATTCGTACGTGTTTATTGAAAACACCCAAGTCGTCGGTGGCCGCATCACGACCTCCACCACCGACGGTGTGCAGGAAGGCCGGATCGAATTTCAAAGAGAGGTCTCGCTTGTCGGTGTAGAACTCGACGCGAATGCATCGTTCTGGCAGGGTTCAACGCTCTACGACAGCACGATTGCCAATCTGGCTACGATCCATCTGAGCGCGCAGGACTTCCAGATTCGTGGCGATGTGACACTCTCCGGTGGTGGAATCGTCGAAATGGCCGGCAGTCCGCGGATGACCGGCGCTAATACGTCCTCCATTCACCCACTCAACCGATTGATCAACGTCGACAATACCATTCGGGCGAAGGCCAATGCCATGGGCCCCAATATCTTTGGGCAACTGGGCCACAACATGTTGGTCGAGAACCACGGCACTTTCGAGGCGGAGGGGTCACGTGCCAGGCTTGTACTTGATCTCACGGGAACAAATGAACTCGAAGAGGGCCAACCCGCTTGGAAGAATCGCGGTGTGATGCGTGCGGTGGGAGGTGGCACGCTCGTTCTACACGGGCATACCGATAGGCCCTTGGACAACGAGGGAGGGGTGATCGAAGTCGACAGTATTTCCAGGCTTGATTTAGATCAGTCGCACGTGGTGGGCGGGACCATCCGCGGTCCCTCAACGGCACCTCTCGGGGGCAACTCGAACTTCAGCGGGCAGACTTTGCTCGAGGGGGTACGCTTGGAGGGAGTCGTCACCATGGATCAACCAATGATGCTCGCCGGCACCATCGAAAACACGGGCAGTTTCAGTGCTCAACAGGGTATTCAACTGGCCAGCAGCGAGGTCACGCTCGTCGGTGGTGGCGAAATTTCCTTGGAACATGTCGATTCGAACTTCTTCAACAACTTGCCGCCCGCTCTTGTCAATGTCGACAACACCGTCCTGCTCACAGGCTTGACGGCGTTCAATAGTGTGCGGCTTGTCAATCGTGGCACTCTCGAAGCCAACCAATCGGGCCAAAGCGCCTTCGAAATTTTCCCCGCCTCGGCAACTTCACAGACAATCAACAGCGGCGTGATCCGCGCCGTGGACGGGGCCCACTTGGACATCCTCAGTGGAGGTGTTGCGATTCAAAACTACGAACTCGACTCGCTGGGCAACGTGGTCCCCGGCGTGATCCAGGCGGGAGTCGATTCGCAAGTTCAGGTGAGAAGCGTCGACGGCGGCGTGTTGCAAGCCGCCACCGGCGGGGAGATTCAATTAAAACCCAACGCTCGTTTGTCTGGTTCCGCGGAAGCTGGTGAACTCCGCCTCATAGGGCTGATAGCAGCCGAAGGCTCATTTCAACTTGGCGGTACTATCCGCAACGATGGTGTTTTGCAAACCGACGGGGCGATCAACGACAACTGGGAGCTGGAAGTCTCCCCCCACTTGCGTCTGCTTGGAAAGGGTAAGTTGCGAATTGGCCGATTGGCGAGCCAACCCTTGAACTCAAGTCTGATCAACGGCTCCGAGCACACTGTCACGAACTACGATCAAACCAGCGAAATCTTGACCTACGGCAACCTCGTAATCAACGAAGGTCGCATCGAAGCCCGTGAGGGAAAGACCATGTCCATCGGTCATCGCGGTTCCGAATTGCTTTTCCAGCAACTCGGAGAGCTAGTTGCCACTGGTGGCGGACAATTGCACTGGGGGCCACAATTTGGAACGGGCCCTCTGCCCCGCCTCGCCAACGACGGTCTCATCGAGAGTCAAACGGCTTCGACCGTCGTTATCCAAGTCGACGACCAATTCACCAACCGCGGCACCTTGCGCATCGAACCCGATGCGACCATGACCATCGTGGGGCACTTGGCTCAGGCAAAGACTTCCGTGCTGGAAATCGAACTCGGCGAGAGCAGCTTCTTCACAGCCGAGCCGTCACTCACTGCGACCACGGCCGAGCTAGATGGGCTGCTCCGCATCACGCTCGCCGACTTGGGCGACGAACTATTTACGCCGCAACTGAATGATAGCTTCCTGCTCCTCGAAACCGACATGGCACTTGCACCGATCGACGGAGCGTTCAACGCGTACAGTTTGCCAACGTTAGACGACGGGTTGGTTTGGAATCTGCGGAGCGATGCGCATAGGGTAACCCTTTCCGTCATCGCGGAACTACTGGCCGATCTCGACGGCGACAACGATGTCGACGGCAACGACTTGTTGCTTATCCAACGCACTGACCCCTCGCTGATCACTCAGTGGCATAGCGAGTTCGGGTCGACAGTCATCGTGAGCAATGCCGGTGCATTCGCCGCGGTGCCGGAACCTGCCAGCGCTGCGCTGCTCGTATTCGCGCTGATTGCATGTTCGTGTCGCGTGTTTCACTTTCGCTGAATCTCGGCGTTTCTCGCTTTCGATTGACCTGTGAGGCCAACGGTGCCACCATGGAAGGACCTGCTGGAACAGAGTACCCCGAGGGCGAAATCATGAGAGCGATGAGGATTCTTGCTGCGCTGGCTGTGGTGAGTGTCTGCGAATTGGCCGGTGCCGCGATCACACCCGACGACCCCGGACCGGCCGACGTGCGACTGACCATCGACACGACGGGCACCAACGCGCCGATCTCGCCGTACATCTACGGTTCGAATTCGCCGGCGATCGTCAATCGCACCTTCGACCGTAGTGGTGGTAACCGCATGACGGGACACAACTGGGAAACGAACGCCTCGAATGCCGGTTCGGACTACTACCACCACAACGACTACTTTCTCACTGGTGGGGCGTCGAACTTGCCGCCGGGGTCGGCGGTGAGCCCGATGTTGCAGGACGCCGCTGCGAATGGGCGCGGTGCGCTGGTGACGGTGCCCATGGCTGGCTTCGTCGCCGCGGACGCCAATGGCACAGTCGACGAGACGGAGATCGCCCCGTCGTCGCGCTGGCATGAAGTCGTCGCCAAGAAAACCTC
Organism: Bythopirellula sp.; assembly: GCA_965230685.1. Lineage (GTDB taxonomy): Bacteria > Planctomycetota > Planctomycetia > Pirellulales > Lacipirellulaceae > Bythopirellula. The sequence goes on along the minus strand of CBDDLO010000002.1, from coordinate 2,074,400 downwards.
GATCTACCCTGGCAGTTCGCTCTCGGTGAATCCCAACAAGAGCGACAACTACGTGTTTACCGATGAATTCACTTATTGGGTGGAAAACACTAAGTCAGCGGGACAGGCAGTGTTCTACAGCCTAGACAACGAACCGGCGCTGTGGGGTGAAACGTTACCCGCCGGCTGGCAGTCGGGCATCGAAGGCCAACTCGCTCCCAGCCCCGAAGGCCGCACGCACCCGACGATTCATCCTTATGCGCCCACCTTCGCGGAGATGCGAAACAAGACTCTCGCTCATGCCGGGGCGATCAAGGACGTGAACCCCGAAGCGCTCGTGTTTGGCGGCATCGGCTACGGCTGGCTCGAAGCGGTCAACCTGCAGCAAGCCACCGACGCGGTCACCAACCCCGTGCATCCAGGTGGCGATGCTTCAGGCGAGTTGCATTACTACGAGTGGCTGCTCAGTGAAGTGGCCGCCGAAGAAGCCCGTCAGGGGCGCACGCTCATGGACGTGATTGATTTGCATTGGTACCCCGAAGCGACGGGGCCCGACCAGAATGGCAATCCGCAGCGGATTGTGTTCGCTGGCAACGACACAGACCCCGGCGTAGTCGCGGCGCGGACTCAAGCGGCTCGCTCGCTGTGGGACCCGACCTACACCGAAGCGAGTTGGATCACCGGCTGCTGTAGCGGCGGGCCCATTCGCCTTCTGCCACACTTGCAGCGTGACATCGACGACTTCAAACCGGGCACCAAGATCGCGATCACCGAATACAACTACGGCGCGGGCGATCACATTTCTGGCGGCGTGGCCCAAGCCGACGTGCTCGGTGTCTTGGGGCGAGAAGGCGTGTTCGCTGCCAGCTGGTGGGACCTAGGCAACGGTTCGAGCTTCACCAACGGTGCGTTCGACATGTTCCGCAACTTCGACGGCACGGGCGGTAAGTTCGGCGAACTCTCGGCTTTGGCGATGACCGACAACGACGACGCCTCCGCTATTTACGCCAGCGTGGACGCCGACGACCCAACGCGCATTGTACTCGTCGCGATCAACCGCACCGACGCGCCACTCGACGCGGGCTTGGCCGTCACCAGTGATTATCTCTTCGAAACGGTCGAGGTGTACCAACTCACTGCCGCGAGTGAGAGTCCCCTTCGGATTGCTGATCTCGCGATCACTGACACCAACGCCTTTCACTACCAGATGCCGGCCTACAGTGTATCGACGCTGGTACTCCAAGCCACCGCGTTGCCCGAAGACCTCAATGCCGACGGCTTTATCGACGGACTCGACCTGGGAATTCTTCTAGGTAACTGGGGTGAAAATGCCAACGCCTCTGGCGGGGAGCTCAACGGCACGGCCCCGGTAGATGGGCTGGATTTAGGCATTTTACTTGGTGCGTGGAACCCACCCGCAGCTTCGGTTGAGGCTTTGAGCACCGTCCCCGAACCACGTGCCGCGGTCTTGCTTGTTCTGGCAGGAGTGACGACACTAATGGGGAGGAGAACCCATCCCCCATGCACTCGGAATTCACCCGCTGTCTGTACCTGATCACACTGTCCATGGCTTTGGCGGCGCAGGTCGTCGCGCAGTCGCCACCTGACGCTGACGTTCTGCGGCAAACCATTTTCCCGTCCTACACGGTGTTTAAGAGCGAACTGCAGAACGCAGTCACGAACAACACATTAGAAGCTTTCTGGACCACACTGCAAAACGCAGCTCAAGTCCCCTACGTGCAAGACGACCAAGTCGCGTTTCTCTATCGGGGCGACGCCAACAGTGTCGCCTGGCCCGGCGACTTCAACGGCTGGAACCCCGACGCGTCGGGTTGGCAAGGCACGCAAGTACCCGGCACCGACTTGTGGATACTTGAAAAAACGTTCCCCAGTGAGGCGCGGCTTGACTACAAAATCGTTCGCAACGGCAGCTGGATTCTCGATCCCCACAATTCGTTGCAGATGTGGGGCGGCTTCGGACCCAATAGCGAATTGCGTATGCCCGACTATGTCTTCCCACAAGAAACGGTACGGCAGACGAACATTCCCGCCGGTACAGTAACCAACAACGTTACCATCACGAGTACCCAGCTCGGGTACGAAGTCGACTACCGTGTCTACACTCCCGCGGCATACGAAACCGAAGCGCTGAGCAACTTACCGGTGGTGTACGTCACCGATGGCCATGAATATGCCGCCGACCACCTGGGTAGCATGGTGGTAGTCCTCGACAATCTCATAGCCGCAGGAGATTTGCAACCGACGATGGCCGTGTTCATCGATCCACGTGATCCGACGACCAGGCAAAATCGTCGCTTCGACCAATACACCGGCAGCGCCGCGTTTGCCAGTTTCGTGGCGGACGAACTGGTACCTGACGTCGACGCGACGTATCGCACGCTCACCTAGCCAGAAGGCCGCACGATTTTGGGTACGTCGCTGGGCGGAGTGAATTCGGCGTTCTTTGGCGGGACGCGTTCTGACGTGTTTGAGAACATCGCCATCCAGTCGCCATCGAATTTCTCCAACATCTTCGCCCTCTTCCAAAATCAATCGTTGCAAGACGAAGTCGATTTTTATCTAACAGCCGGAACCATCGGCGACGGCAGCGGCGGACGGAACTTGGCAAACCTGTTAGCTGCCAACGGCTACGATTTCAAATTCGAACAAGTCCCCGAGGGCCATTCCTGGGGTCAATGGCGGGCACAGCTCGACGACATGCTGATCCACTTGGTGGGATCGACGCAGGCAGTGCCGGAGCCCTCGGCGTGGCTCCTCGTGTGTGCGGCTTGCATCACATCGCAGCTTCTGTGGCGATTTCGCCCTAGCCGCGGAGCGGCACGAAAACCTCTGTAAGAAGCTCCGCTTCCGGCGTCTCGCTGGGATCGTTGAGATAAAACTCGAACGCCGCCTGCGATTTGTGCGCCTTGAGTTTCTTGTAGCGCTGGTGAGACATCGCCGTGCTCCACGCGTTGCCCAAGTGTTCGTAGCTGCCGCGATGAACGATTTTGAGCGCCCGGCACGGCTCGATTGTGCCAACGACAGCGCCGCTTGCCTGTTTCGCTTGCTTGACCGGTATGATTGCTGCGTATTCGCAGTGCTGCGCTTTTATGTCGAATTCGCTGTAAATTGCCCCTGGCGGTCCGACTATTTCGCAGCCTGCCTCTGTAGCCAACTGGTGAACTTGCGGCATTGTCTTGCTCATCGAATCCCCAATCTGGTCGATGCTGCATTCGGCTTCGACACCGAGGTAGCTGCACGCAGGCACATCGACAATACCAGAAAACTCGGTTTTCGATTTTACCTCGCCCGTTTCAATGTATTCTTTCAGCATCCGCAAGCCGCGCTCGTAGTCCATGCCGATCATCGTTTTCATCGTGCCGATCATGAAGAACAAAAAGAACGGCATCTTGCCGTCCATGTGCCAAGTGACCTCGGTCAGCGCGTCACCCCGCGGCTCGATCTCAAAAGCGACTTGCGCCTCGGACTTAAACGGTTTGAGAAAATTCAACTGCATGTCAAGCGAGCTACCCTGGTTGCGGATGATTTCCATCCCCCCAGCACCAACGACTTCGCCTTCCCACGAGTAACCGTGCCCCGGCTGGCCCGGCTCGCCGCGATACTCGAGCTTCGTATCAGGCTCCATGCACAACCAGGGCGACCACTTGGGCCACTCAGCAAAGTTTTCGATAGCAGAACGCACTTTCGCTTCTGAGGCGTCGATGAGTAGGGACCGCTGAATATGATAAGCCGGCATCGTTCAACCCCTTTCAACCTAGTTGGCAAAGTTTATGTGGCTGAGCGTACAAACCTGCGGCGCGGAAAGCAAGTTGCGACGCTGGAGAGCATACGGCCACTTAGAGAAAACCCTGCAAGACTTGGCGTGAACTAGTGGGAACATCGCTATATTCCTGCTAAAATCTGAGTGTTGCTACTAGCCTGCCTACCTAGGTCTTTTCGATCATGCAAACTGACTCTGCCCACACAACTCGGCTGCAGCGCTCGGAGCCACGTGCCTTCACGCTTGTGGAACTTTTGGTTGTGATCGCGATTATCGGCGTTCTAGTGGCGTTGCTGTTACCGGCAGTGCAAGCCGCTCGTGAGGCTGCGCGGCGCAGCCAATGTGTGAACAACCTCAAGCAGCTCAGCTTGGGTATGCATAACCTCGAGAGCGCGAATGGTGCTTTCCCTGCGCTGGGGAAGGTCGACGCGTACTCGTTCTGGGTCGATCTGTTGCCTTACATCGAGCGCGGCACGTTGTATGACAGCTTCGATTTTACGGAGAACGCCTGGGTTGCCGTCTCGCCTAATAACAAGCGGGCAATCGACGGAGTGGTGCTTAATGAATTCGCTTGTCCCTCGAGTGACTTGCCCTTGTTGGCGAATGTCGAACGGCACACTCCTGGCAATGAGAGACGCGGAGACGCCGAGTCGACTCGGCCTCAGTACATCGCGTTGAGTGGTGGTGTAGAAGACGACCCCTCGGCACCCGCACCTCGCTTCGAAGAACCCGACAACGAACGTTGCTGTGGTTGCTGTGGCGGCACCGCCAGGACGGGCGTTTTTTCGCCCCACGGAATCTTGGCAGTCGCGGGCGGGGAGTCGAAAATCGGTTCCGTCACCGACGGACTCTCCAATACGGCCCTGTTTGGAGAAGCGTCTATATTCTACTACGATGTCGATGGCGTTCCCCTGCAGGTTTACGGACGCAGCGGCATCCTGTTCGGAACCAGCCGAGCGGTTCACCAACCCGGCACGCGTTATTTTCACGCCACGACTGTCCGTTACAGCATCAATACGGATTCACACGAACTACCAGGGGTCCACGGAAACCTGGGCTCGAATTTGCCACTCGCTTCGTATCACCCCGGTGGCGTCCATGTTGCCATGGGAGACGGTTCCGTACACTATCTGAGTGAAAGCATCGAACTCATCACACTCAAACAACTGGCAACCAAAAACGACAGTAGCACTGCCAGCATTACCCAATAGTGGATCGCTAGCCGAGATCAACGACGATGAAAAACTCTGTACGCACCACGCTCATCATGACCACTTTGCTGGTCGGTAGTGTCGGGTGTGGACCTTCGGAACCGGTCGGTTACGTCACAGGAAAAGCTACTCTTGGGGAGAGTCCGCTCCCCGCGGGGACAAAGATTTTCTTTGAACAGTCGGGCAAAGGCTACACCGCGGCGGGAGTCGTTCAGGAAGACGGTACGTTTACGATGAAGTACCGACGCGAGCCGGAACTCCGCCCCGGCGACTATCTTGTCTTCGTAGGTCCACCTACCAGCTACATGTCTGAGTCCGAGTACCGAGCGCTGCAAAAAAAAGTGAACGCCGAGTACCGAAGTCGCGGCGAAAAACCACCCCCGTCTCCCGACTGGGTCTTGCCAGAGAAATACTATCTATCAACGACTAGCCCGCTTCGTGCCACCGTTGAACCGGGCGACAACGTCTGCAATTTCACTCTCGAAGAATGATTTCGAAGAATAAAGTGAGTTTGCTAGATTTGCATAGAAACACCAAATAGTATTCGGAGAAATGATGTCAAAACACTACTTGAAGTGCCTGCTGGTCACGATCTCACTAGGACTGACACCGTTGGTGTTTGCTGAAGAAGCAACCGTGTCGCCCGTGCGGATGGGGTGTGGGCTCATGACTTTCGACACCGTGCCCGGATGGGGGCTCCGTCCCAGTGGAGATTCCGCCTTGGGTCCGACGCATGGCGCTGTCGTGATTGACAAGGCGGGGAATATTTACACAAGTGCTAAGAAGGGCGTCGTCGTCTTTTCACCAGCGGGCACAGTAATTCATTCATACCTGGGAAAAGACTACTCCGACATCCATGACATGGAAATCCGTGAGGAGCCCGAGGGCGAGTTCATTTACGCGGCTCGCAGCAACGATGCGGAGGGCATTAAGTTCAACATCAGTGGTGGGGAAATCGCACTTCAACTTCCATTTCCCGAGGAATCGGGGCTCGACCTCAAGGATTTCATTCCCACGGCGATCACGGTCGCCCCCAATGGTGATATTTTTCTCTCGAACGGCTACGCAAGCAATCACATTTTCAAATTTGACAAGACCGGGAAGTACTTGCTGCACTTCGGCACGAAGGGTAACGGACTTAAGCAGTTTAATACCGCTCACGGAATGACTTTGGACACGCGCTACGAGCCGCCACGCCTGCTGATTTGCGACCGCAATCACGAACCCAAAGGTCGGTTACTGCACTATTCGCTTGAAGGTGAGTTCATTGCTGAAGTCATTACTGGTCTCGGCATGCCAACTTCGGTTGCCATTCAAGGCGACTACGTCTCGGTGCCCGACTTGCATGGACGGCTGGTCATTCTCGACAAAAACAATACGATTATCTCCGTCGTCGGCAACAACCCGGACCCCGAAAAAGGGGCGAGTTACGATATCCCGCAGGAGGAGTGGGTAGAGGGCGCGTTTAGTGGCACACATGGCTCCTACTGGGACCAAGACGGCAACTTGTACGTTCAAGATTGGAACGTGTCGGGGAGAATTATGAAATTGGTCCGCGTGAAATAGCCGCACCTTTGTGCAACGCATCATCTGCGTGAAACTTCTTTCGTTGTATTCGTAACGAAGACTGTGCTATTCAAACAGCGCTTGTTGTCGTTCCATTTGCCGCGCGGGCCAGCCGGGCAGGGGAGGGAGCGTTGGAATGTGCTTGGTCAGAATCGCATGGAACTGCTCTGCAGCTTGCGGGGCGAATTGGTTGTCGGGCGCGTGGGTGAAGACGTAGGGCCTGAGCCCCTCGGCGATCCAGCCCGCAACAATCGCGGCCCACTGTTCCATCCAAGGCCGCGCGCTTGCCACATCGTTGCGATTGATCAAACGCAGCACAGGACGGCTCGCGGTAACTGTTTGTCGCGCCGGGGACTGCGGCTTGCGCTCTTGGGCAATGGTTTCCCATTTGTCGGTCGGCGGTGCGGAGAATAACGGACGGCTATCGAACAACATGCGATCGATGTTCAATTCCCCGAGCAACTGAGTGAACTCGCGCTCGATGGGTCCTTGATCAAAATAGTCGGCATGACGAGTTTCTACGGAGTAGTAAAACTCTGCTGGCAACTGCCGTAAAAATTTCTCTAGGTCGGGCAGTTGCTGCCCGCCGAAAAACGGTGGTAGCTGCAGGAATGCAGGGCCAAGGCAGTGAGCTTCGTGCAGGATTCGCAGCACGTCGAAAAACTCGGCGGTCTCGCGCTCGGCGTCTTGGAGTTGTTTTTCGTGCGAGATCGTGCTGGGGAATTTTAGCACGTACTGAAACTCGCCGCTGGGTACAGAATCAGCCCAACGCCGAGCCGTATCGAGTTTTGGCAGCCCGTAGAAAGTGTTGTTCCCCTCGACCGCATTGAACACGCTGGAGTACTGGCTCAACCAACGCTGGCGATTACCGGTGCTGTAGAACGAACCGACCCAATCCTCGCACGCCCAACCGGGACAGCCGAGATAGTAGGGCAGGAGATCTGTCATGGCTGTTCGTATCCTGGGGGCCTGCCGCCGATACCGGTAATCAAGTATTATCGAAGCTTCGACGGCTTTCGTCTAGCTCCGGAGAGGTCTCGCGGATGACGACTTTTGGTGAAACGCTTCGCAACTACCGAATGCGCGCAGGGCTGGGATTGCGAACCTTTGCGTCTCTAATTAACGAACGCGCGTCCGTAGTGAGTGCTGTGGAGTCGGGGCAACGTTCTCCGTGGCGTGATTCCCTCACCTTGGAGCGAGCCGCGGAGGTGTTGGGGTGCGAGTGGGATACAAAATTGTTGAGTGGTTCCCCGTCCGCTGAAGTGGACTCGCCCAGAGGGAATGTTTGTTGGTGGGAGGAGACACAAGGGGCACCAGCGCCGGATTGGGCAGCATGTCAAGAGTTGGCGGAGTTCGTCGGCGCAAGCCTCGAAAACGTACACGAGGAAAATGTCTCATCGTTGGCAACGCTCACCGAGCTGGCCATCGAGTGGCGTGTGCGGCAACTGCTGGGCCGACGCACCACACAAGTCGCAGCCGCGCCGGTTGATGTAGAAGCTGTGCTGGAAAACGAAGCGGGCGTGCGAATCGAAATCGTACCGGGGTTGATTCCACGGTTTAGTGTACAAGCGTGTGTTGTTACCACGCCAACGGGACTTACGATCTTTGTCGACCGCATCACGGCAGACTCGAAACCAATAGCTTCCTATCGCCATCTATTAGCACGATGTTTTGCACCCGCATTGCTGTGGCAGGCGGACAAGTGGTGCAACAGCGAAATGTATTTGCGAATGCCCTCGAGTGAGACATGGCCACAATGGGGACGTGGCTGCGAACGCTTCGCTCTGGCCGTGCTGCTGCCCGCAGATCCTGTGGTTGCCGCAGTCGGTGGAGCGTATCAAGAGTTGCATCAGCAATCAGAACAGATCAATATCGACGACGCATGCCGAGCGGTCCGCAACCGATTGGCGGAGCAATTTGCCGTGCCCACCTCGCTGGTGGACCGCCGCCTAGAGGGTTGGCCTTGCCACGTTTACGACCGGATAGCTCGGGCACTGGCTGCTGAAGAACCGACGTTGCCGCCGCTTGACTGGCTGGTAGAACACGAACTCCCACGTCAGCAGATGCTATTCGAGCTTGGCGCCTCGAATTCCTAATCGGTACTGTGCTATTGATCGCTGCGCGGCAAATGAACCCTTGCCACCGCCGGAAACGCCTTCCTCGTCAACAGAATCGTTTCCGGCGGGGGCTCATTGGACGCGCAGTGATCAATAAGCCGTAGTCTGCCAAGTCTACGATTGCTTTCTCTTCGCTCTCCAACCCTCGACCCAGCGACTCGCTGCGTCTTCCACGGGGGCAGCTTTGATGACTTCGGCGATTTCGTCGGCCGACATACCTCGATCCAGCATTTCCTGCTTCAGTTCCAAGGCGTGCTGGCGACGCTGCACTCCACCGTAGACAGCAGCAAGGACGCACGGCACCACAATCATAATTGCAATCGCACCCAATAGCCCGATTATCAGGAGAACAAAACGATGCTCCTGGCTCAAACCAAAGAAGAATTCGTCAGACCAAGACCTAGCGTCCACGACGTTTTCTAGCGCCAGAATGAAGGGTGGCTGGTTCATGTATCAAGCTCCTCGAAAATGTTCCGTTTCGACCAAGTCTTTTGAGGACGCTCGGACCACTTGCTCGACTTCCTCAAGCGGCATGCCGCGATCGAGCATTTCACGTTTGAACTCCAGCTCTTGACGGTGACAGGCGTATTTCCTGATTTGTTTGAATATCGACGCCACCACGCTACTACTGCAAATGATCAACACAATGCAAATCACCATGTTGAACGGTGGAGGTACGCTTTGAATGAGTTGGATGAAGTCTTGCATCATATTCTCCGAATCGCCGATAAGAGCTCGTTTGGACTACCCCGTCTGAGTATAGCAACCAAGAAGCCCTTCGCCGCGAAGGCACCAATCTTGTGGACTCCGGCAGGAAATCTTTCCGTTACCACTGCCTAATTCTTGGGCGACAGGTGCCCGCGATTGATTGACTTAGGGCTGTAAACTGTTTAGTGTAAAGGTTTTGGCGTTTTTCGATTGATGCCCGCCAACACCTGATTTTTCTTGCGGACAGGGAGTCTGAAGATCGAGTCGGTAGGAGTTTTTTTTGAGCAATAAACCTTGGGGCGGAGTGTTCGACGGGGCGACCGATCCCCGTGTGGAGAAGTTCACCGAAAGCGTGAGCTTTGACCACCGCCTCTACAGGCATGACATTCTTGGTTCGCTAGCACACGCCGATATGCTTGCCAAAGTTGGCTGCCTCACGGAGCAAGAGCGTCAACAAATTCAAACTGGGCTTCAGGAAATCAAGGCTGAGATTGAAGCAGGAGAATTCCAGTTCCGCCAAGAGCTCGAAGATGTTCACATGAACATCGAGCGAGCGCTGATCGAACGCATCGGCGATGTTGGTCGCAAGCTGCACACAGGTCGCAGCCGCAATGACCAGGTCTCGACCGATTTCCGCCTGTGGATTCGCGATGCAATCGTCGTGCTGGGCGATAAGTTGGTCGGCCTGCAAAAGGCGTTCGTCGGCCGTTGCGAGGCGGACGAAGGCGTGATCCTCCCTGGTTATACGCACATGCAACGGGCCCAACCGGTACTCGCCAACCATTATTGGCTCGCCTACTGCGAGAAATTCCAGCGCGACCTTGACCGACTGGAAGATTGCCGCAAGCGCGTGTGCCAACTTCCCCTGGGTACCGCGGCGATGGCCGGGACCACGATTCCCATTGATCGACAAATGGTAGCCGACAAACTGAATTTTGAAGGTGTCCTCGCCAACAGCCTGGATTCTTCCAGCGACCGCGATTACGCCATCGAATTTTGCTTCGTGCTGACGCTCATTGCCGAACACCTAAGCACTTGGGCCGAGGAGTGGATATTGTGGTCAACCAGTGAGTTCAATTTTCTCACGTTGCCGCAGGCCTACTGCACCGGTTCTTCGATCATGCCACAGAAAATCAACCCCGACGTCTGCGAGTTGATCCGGGGCAAGACAGCACGGGTGGTCGGCAATTTGCAGAGCTTGCTAGTGCTGGTGAAGGGGTTGCCGCTGGCTTACAACCGAGATTTGCAAGAAGATAAAGAGCGTGTGTTCGACTCCACCGACACCGTGGAATCCTGTGTCGATTTGGCTGCCGCTGTGGTGGCCGGCGCGGAGCTGAACCACGAGAGAATCGCCGCAGGCCTTGATCGCGGATACCTCGACGCGACCACGCTGATGGAGTACCTCATCGTTCAAGGAGTGCCTCAGCGCACCGCCCATGAAATCATTGGCCAGCTGGTAGGAAAAGCGATGAAACAAGACGTGCCGCTCGCTGGCTTGGCACTTGCCGACTTTCAAGCTGCACACACGGCGCTCGACGAAAAAGTGTTCGAAGTGCTGGGCGTTGAGCGCGCCATCGAAGCTTTTGTCAGCTACGGTTCGACAGCCCCCAAGCAAGTCGCCGAGCAAGTCACGCGGTGGAAAGAGCGTTTGGCGTTGTAAGAAAACCCGTTCCGAGCCGACGAATTGCGCCGCAGTGACAATTAGTCGTCGTTAATGAGACCTCAGCGAAACGTAGCTCGCCGGCTGCTAACAGACTCCCAACTTGACGAGAACCTTGTGATGCCCATCCCTAGCTTCCAATTTCTACTGCTCGTTTGCTTCTCGTTTGCCTGCACAGCGGTGCGTGCCCAAACCGAAGCCGTTTCTCTGGTAGAAGCCTCGGAGCGAGGCCCCGCCGTGGCGTCGATACTCGACCGGCCGAGGGAAACACCATCCCAACAACTGCAAGCGATCCTCCTGCTCTTGGATTTAGGAGAAGAGGAGTTGGCCGCAACGCTCTGGCAAGACTTCTCGCAACAGGAGCTTGAGCCAGATGTGAAAGGCGCTCTGGTCAACAAGTTCGGCGTGGCGAGATTTTTGAAACTCGCACGCCGCATCGAGAATGATCGACTGAAGGGCACTCGAGCGTTTGCCGAAAGCTCACTGCAAGCTGCAGCTGAACTCAATCTAAGTCCCGAACGCCTGGGGAAGTTGATCGGGGCACTTAGCAGCGCATCAGCTGAGGAGCGCCGCGCTGCCCGATCTGACTTGGCGGTTACTGGCGAATCGGGAGCAGCCGCCGCGCTGGAAGCTCTGGCCGAGGCAACCGAGCCGCAACTGCGCACCGAATTGTTGGTCACTTTGGCTCGGATGCGTCCAGGCGTCGAGCCGATGCTGATCGCAGCCCTTGCGGGGGGGCAAGGACAGTTTCGCCGCGATGTGGTGGAATTGGTTGGTCACATGCGTTTGCAGGAGGGGGTTCCGTGGCTCGCGGCCATTGTTTCCGGGGCTGAGAGTGATCCTGCGATTGTCTCCGCTGCCTTTGCGGCGCTGTCGAAAATGGGCCTTTCCACTCCTAGTAGTGATGCCGCGCGAGAAGTTGTACTCGGCGAAATCCGCCGGCTCGAGTCACATCTTCCCGCGGCCGACAATCCGTGGTGGATTTATGATGCCAAACGAAAGAAACTCACGGCTCGCGAAACCTCTCCTGCAGAGCAACAACTGCTTTCGATCGCGCGTATGGCACACACGCTGAGTGTCATGCCGTCGGCAACAGCGGCAGATCGACGGCTGGCATTGGTTTACGCCTATCAAGTCTCCGAAGTGCTTGCCCAGCCCTTGTCGAGCGAACATCAGCAGTGGGTGGCTGCCCTCGACACTCCACAGCTGGTCGAAGTGTTACGTGAGGCGCTCCGGACAAACCAAATTTCGGCTGCGAAGGCCAGTGCAAAATTGCTCGGCGAGCGGAAAGACCCCTCGGCGCTGCGTGCTGGGGGAGCCCAGCCCAGCGCTTTGGCATCGGCAATAGTGCATCCCAACCGAGAACTGCGCTACATCGCGCTGGAAGCGGTGATGGCACTCGCTCCGACGCAGTCATTTGCCGGAGCAAGTGGTGTGGCCAAAACGCTGTGGGAATTTGCCACCTCGGCAGGCGACCCGCAAGCGATCGTCGCGTCCTCAATGGTTACGCGCGCCAGCGATTGGTCTGGACAGTTGCGTGCCTTGGGTTACGACGCCACTCCCGTAGCAACCGGCCGCGAGGCGATGATCGCTGCGCTCAACTCACCACGCTTAGAACTGATCCTCGTCGACAGCGACATCGGCAGACCGTTGATGCGCGAGGTGATTTTTCAGCTGCGTAGCAGGCCGCAAGTTTCGCAAATTCCCATTGCAGTGTTGAGCAGTCTGCACAACCTACCGCGTGCCGAGCAGATTGCCCTGCAAGACCCCAGGCTGATCGCCACCCCGCGCCCGCACACCGATGGGTCCATGCAGTCAGTACTCACGCGACTCAGTGAACTCGGTAGCGAAAAAATCACCGCCCAGCGTCGCAACGAACAGGCTGGTGCCGCCTTGGGCTGGCTTGCAGACTTGCTCGAAGCAGAGCACCCCTACGACGAACTCCTCCGCGACGCCAATCGGGTGAACGAAACACTTTATAATCCCGAATTGACTACGGCTTCGCTGCGTTTGCTCGGCGTGCTTGGCACCGCCGATAGCCAGCAAATCCTGCTCGATTTCATCAGCAGCCCCACGGTTGCGATCGAAACACGTCGCCTTGCGGCCGAAGCCTTTGAAAAAAGCGTCGAACGCGTTGGCAAGTTGTTGACCAGCGACGAGATCCTCCGCCAATACGACCGTTACAACGCCAGCGAATCCGCCGACAAGGAAACCCAAGAACTGTTGGGCGGTGTGCTGGACTTATTGGAAAAATGAACCTTTGCCCTTCGAGCCGCGACCGTGCGGGAGTCGACCCAAGGGGATTCGACTCTGCTGCAGACGACTCCTTCACAGTCGCGGCTCGGGGCCCATTCTGACGTCGTTTTCATTTGAATTCGCCTCGCTGAATCAATGACCGTCCCTACCGCAAACATTGACTCCACCTCACCCCTGCCGGGGATCATCGGCAACGGGCCCGCGATGGCTGAGGTTTACGAGCTGACCCGGCAGGTGGCCGCGTCGCAGGCGTCGGTGTTGCTCCTGGGAGAAACGGGCACGGGCAAGGAATTGATCGCCCAAGCGATCCACTCACTAAGCCAGCGGCGTGAAAGGCCGTTCGTGCGCGTCAACTGCGGGGCGCTGAGCGAATCTCTACTCGAGAGTGAATTGTTCGGCCACGTCCGGGGAGCATTTACCGGGGCGATCGACAACCGCACTGGCCGCTTCGAAGCAGCACACAAGGGGACTATTTTCCTCGACGAAATCAACTCGACCAGCCTGCACTTGCAGGTCAAGTTGCTGCGCGTGTTGCAGGAGCGCGAGTTTGAGCGCGTCGGAGATACAAAATCTGTCCAAGTCGATACCCGAGTCATCGCCGCCAGCAACCGCGACTTGCTCGAACTGGCCGAAGCGGGAACCTTCCGCGAAGACTTGTATTACCGACTCAACGTGGTGCCAATCTACTTGCCGCCTCTACGTGAGCGAACTGAGGATATCCCTCAGCTAGTGACCCACTTTCTTAATCTCTACAATGAACAAAACGATCGCTACGTCGCTCACATCGATCCGCGTGCGATCGAAGCGATGCAGAAATACCACTGGCCGGGGAACGTTCGAGAGCTGCAAAACAATGTCGAGCGCGCGGTCGTCATGGCCCGTGGAGACGAGCTGACCTTGGAACTCCTGCCCGCGAATGTGACCACTGGCCGGCCTCCCCGCGCGTTGGGGACCCGCGCGATGGATTTCGAATCGCTCACCGACGAGTTGGTCCACAAAGGGCTCTCTGAGGCGATTGCCGAAGCCAACGGCAATGACGAAGATCTGCTCAGCCGGATCGTAGAACCGGTCGAGCGCCGCGTGATTGCTGAGGTGATGACCAGCACCGACCAAGTGCAGATCAAGGCCGCCGCTAGACTGGGCATCAATCGGAATACACTGCATAAGAAACTCAAACAGTACGGACTGGACAATGAATGACCTAGGCACATGCCCCAATGACCAACAAGATCGGTAAAATGGCACATCCTCACTGGTCGTTGGAGGTTAAGTCGTAGGTCATTGATCGACTCGTCCACTTAGAGAAACCATATTCCATGCTCACCGGCATCAACATGCTTTGCTTCTCAGCCAGCTATGCGGTTGCGCTAGTGCTAGAGGTGCTGGGACTGTGGTCGCGAGTGCGAATTCGACGAGTGGCTCTGCTCGCGATGGCTACGGCCGGCGTTTTCGCTCACACTTGGTACCTCGGTCGCCGCGTGAGTGAAACACCTACCGCCCCGCTCGCGAGTCAACACGATTGGTATCTAGTGGCCGCATGGGCGTTGGCAGTCATTTATCTCGCGGCAAAACTCTACTATCGCAAATCGTCGATGGGATTGTTCCTGCTTCCAGCCGTATTGGGGCTCATTGGCGTAGCTAGGTTCGCATCGACGATTCCGCTCACTAGCTCGGCCGCCCCGCGCGTGTGGGGCCTCGTTCATGGCATCTTTCTGATGCTGGGAACCATCGCCGTGTTGTTGGGTTTTGTGGCGGGGCTCATGTATCTGGTACAAAGCTATCGCCTAAAACACAAGAAACCCGATTGGGGCAAGTTACGCTTGCCGAGCCTGGAATGGCTGGAAAGGACCAACAGTCGATCCCTAGGAGCTGCAACCTTGCTAGTTGGCGGCGGTTTCCTAACCGGAGTGATTAGCCGACTGGCACAAACGAGTGAGCAACCCCATCATCCCGTCGGGGTGCCTTGGACGGACCCGGTCGTTCTCAGCCTGGGCGGCATGATAGCCTGGCTCATCCTTGCGGAGGTGTTTCGCCTAGTCTACCCGGCAGCTCGGCAAGGACGCAAAGTGGCCTACTTGACCGTGGCGGCGTTTGTGTTTTTATTGCTCGCTTTGGGGGCGATGACGCTGCAAGATTCCGTGCACAGCATGCCTCCCTCTTCAACATCCGACGGAGGCCAGACATGAACCTCCGCATGATCGGCTGCACGCACCAATCGTCGGGCCTCGACGTGCGTCAGCAGCTGGCGTTCGACCGCGACCAAATTGCGAGTGCGCTAGCTTTGTGGCAAACACGCTTTCCTGGCACCGAGTTTGTACTCCTCTCTACCTGCAATCGGGTAGAAATTTACATCGCCAAGCTGGGCGAGTCCGCTTCCGCGAATGGTGCAGCAGGCGAGGACAAAGTGGTGGATGCACTGCTGGAATTTCACCAACTTCCGCGCGAAAACATCGAGGGAAAGCTCCTCACCCTCACCGGTGCCGATGTCGTTCGCCATCTCTACCGAGTCACCTGCAGTCTGGAAAGCATGGTTGTCGGCGAGCCACAAATTCTCTCGCAAGTCAAGCAAGCCTACCAGGCTGCACAGGAAGTCGGCTCAACGGGGCCGCTGCTACACGAGTTGTTTCAGTCTGCACTGAAAACCGCCAAGCGCGTTACCGGCGAAACGGCTTTGCACAAGCATCGGGTGAGTATCCCCAGCGTTGCGATTGCCGACTTGGCCAGTTGTGTGTTCGAGACCTTCGACGAAAAACATGTACTCGTACTCGGTGCCGGAGAGATGGCGGAAGAGACGCTGCGTTACCTTCGCGACGCCGGCTCTCCGCAAATTCATGTCGTCAATCGGAGCCCAGAACATGGCCGACAATTGGCCCAGCGCTGGGCGGGCGTCGCCCATCCGTGGGAAGAGTTGTGGGAGCAACTGGCCCTGGCCGACTTGGCCATTAGTACGACCGCCGCGACCGAGCCCTTGGTGACTGCGGCGGCGTTTGCCGAACGGGTCGCGCCTCAGCGACACCAACGACCGCTGTTCATTTTGGATCTCTCCGTGCCGCGCGATTTCGAGCCTGGGGTCGGTGATGCCTTAGGCGTGTATCTTTACTCGATAGACGACTTAGATCGTGCTTGCCAACGCAACCGCGAGGCCCGCGCTGCGGAACTGCCTGCTGCCGAGTCAATCGTTCTCCAGGAAACCGAGCAGTTCGCCGCGGAAGTGCATCGCCGAGCAACGGCCCCAGTCATCACCGGATTGCGAGCCGGTTTGGAGCGCCCCAAAGCCGCGGAGCTCGAGCGGCTGTTCAACAAATTGCCAGACTTGGACTCACGTTCGAGACAAGAAATCGAGCAGTTTGCCGATCGGCTAGTGAACAAGTTGCTACACCCGCCGCTGGAGTCGTTGCGTGAAGAATCGCAAAATGGCGCTCCGCATGGCCTGCTCGAGGCGGTGCGGCGTTTATTCCGGCTGGAAGACTAACTCCTGCTCCTTGCAGAACTATTCCAGTTCGGAATCGAGCTCATCGCCGAGGCCATCGATATCGTCGCCCACATCTAGATCGTCATCCTCGTATTCATATTCGTACTCTACGTCGTCATCATCATCGTCACCAAGCAGAGTGGGATCCTCGTCGTCGATGTCATCGTCTTCATATTCTTCATACTCGGATTCGTCATCGTCCTCTAGTTCCGAGTCGTCCTCGACTTCCTCCCACTCATCTTCGTCCGAGTCGTCGTCCTCCGAGTCGTCCTCAGTGTCCTCTTCGCCGTCGTCCAACTCCTCATCGTCCGGTTCGTCGTCGTCTTCATACTCGTACTCGTATTCTACTTCGTGATCCTCGTCTTCGGAGTCTTCGGTGTCGGAGTCTTCGGTGTCGCTGTCATCTTCGGGCTCGTCGTCCTCGTATTCATACTCCACACCTTCTTCGTTTTCGTCGTCGTCATATTCGTATTCGTCGTCCTCGGCTGGCTCGAGTTCGGCCACTTCCTCTGCTGCGAGGTGTGGGCTGATGCCGAGGGAATCTCCTCCGAGGGGGTCAGCTTCGGGAGGATCAACTTCGAGGGGAAATTCGCTGGGCGACGCGACTGCAGGAATGATTGGAGTAAACTTCACGATGGGCTCCTTGACTCTCTCACAATGTTTCCCGAGTCGCCATTGCGACATGCGGTGGACACGCAAACAAATTAAGTTCTTAGCTGACTTGCGACGGTGAATGGGCGATGCTATGAATGTGATCGATTGGAGGCAGTTGGTCCAACCGCTTCAGGCCAAAAACTTGCAAAAATTTCTTGGTGGTTCCGTATAAAAAGGGCCGACCCAGCTCGTCAGCTCGTCCGACAATACGCAATAAATCGCGTTCCATCAACACTCGAAGAATTTCCCCACACTGCACTCCGCGGATTGCCTCGATTTCGGCCCGCACCACTGGCTGCCGGTAAGCCACCACCGAAAGGGTCTCCATGGCAGGAGCCGAGAGCTGTGATTCCAGCGTTTGGCTGTGTAACCGTCCAATCCAGGGAGCTAGCTGCTGCCGAGTGAGTAACTGGAATCCCCCCCCAAGTTCAACTACCTGCATCGCCCGGGCCTGTCCGTCGTACTGGCTGGACAGTTGTCTCAGCAAGGTCCGAGCCTCGGTTCCATCGGCAAGTTTCGCTAGTTTGGCCAGTTTTCTTGTGGATAGCGGCTCGCGGGCCAGAAACAACACCGCCTCGATCCGCACCAATTTGTCCAATTCCTCTTCGAGCGGTATGTCCTTTGCGGGACAAGCCGCTCCCCGGGCCACAGAGCATGTCAGTGCAAAACGCGACCTCACCTTCCGGCGGGATTGGTACCGTAGCGCCGTACTTCGTAGAAGTTTGCCGAGAAGCGGAGGGTTATGCTTCATGGGAAAGTTTACCGCCAACGCGTGTTGGCACTAGAGAGCCGCGCATTCTGCCAGGAGGTGACTTCGCCCACGACGTGATGAACTGCCCTTTGGGGATCGGCATCAACAGCCTCGAACTGGCGAGTGTGATCGGCCGTCTCGCCCAGGGATACACTGCAGCGAAATCGGTAGAGCTGGCCAGCTCCGCCCCAGTTTTCCAGCGTATACTCCGCTGCACCCAGCGAGCGCAACAACGACAGATGGGGCTCCAACTGCTTGGCCAACTCGCCCTCAACTTGCACGGATTTTTCTAGTTCCCTCGTGGGGAAGCTCGCCGATGCAAGAGAAAAATTGTGGTCTCGCTTCATTGGTGGGGTCGGCGAGCTGTGGGTATCAGAAGTGACCTGCTGCTCAAGCCCGTTGCTAGCTTGGGTCACGGATGCGTTGAACCGAGGCGCTGTCTTGGGCGATTGTTCTGCGTAGCGAATACTCGCGGTCGACTGGCTCACGCCCATCGACTCCTTGGCCGCGCCAATGGTTCGCTCAATGACCCCCATTGCCTCTGGAGGCAATGGGCCGTAATACACCCATGCCGAAGGCAAACCAACCAACACAGCCAACATCACTGTGGCTCGAAACGCAGTAGCCATGGCATCCTTACTCTGGGGACTTCGAGTAACGCGAGCGCGGATGATAGCCCGAGGCGATTTAAGGTCGCAATGGCAATTAGACGCTCGATTCTGGTTACTCAATGCAAGAAACCGTGCTGAGAGCAACAACCAGCGCCTAGCAACCAGAAACTGGCGTCTATAATGCCAGCATGGATGCCCCAATCTATCTCGACCACAACGCCACCACGCCAATGCTGCCGGCTGTCGCAGATGCGGTTCGCGAGGCTTCGCTGCGGTTTGGCGCCAACCCCGGTAGTCAACACGAGCCGGGACGACGGGCCCGGCGGGAACTCGAAGCGGCTCGACAGCGAGTGGGCGAACTGCTTGGCGCCCGCATGACCGGGGTGGACGCGGACCGAGTGATTTTCACGAGCGGCGGGACCGAAGCTGCGAATCTAGCCCTATTTGGCGCGGTGGGCACAGGCCCGAGCGGGGACTCGCCTCTCCACTTAGTTACCTCTCAAATCGAGCATCCTTGCATTCTCTCTGCCGCCGAGCAACTCAAGCATTGTGAACTCGATAGGCTCGATGTCAGCCGAGACGGTGTGGCGAGCGTCGATCAACTCCGCTCACTGGTTCGCCCCGATACACAACTGGTCAGCGTGATGTTGGCCAATAACGAAACTGGCGTCTTGCAGCCAGTGGCTGAGATGGCCGAAATTTGCGCTGAACTGGGCGTCCCCTGCCATAGCGATGCCGCCCAAGTGGTTGGCAAGCTGCCCGTGGACTTCACCAGCCTCGGTCTCTCTGCACTGAGTTTAGCCTCGCATAAGTTCCACGGACCGCTGGGGATTGGAGCATTGATCCTGCGACACGATCTACCACTACACCCCACACTCTTTGGTGGTCATCAGCAGGCGGGACTGCGGCCAGGTACGGAGTCGGTTGCCCTGGCGGTCGGTATGCAAACGGCGTTAGAAATTTGGGAGGCATCAGCCAAGGAAAACATTGAGCGGACTGCGCGACTTCGTGACCACTTCGAGCATTCGCTCGCGTCCGAGTTGCCCCAACTGCAAGTGATTGGCGGTCGCGTTCCGCGACTTCCCAACACGTCGAATCTTTCGTTCGTGGGTCTCGATCGGCAAGCGTTATTAATGGCGCTCGACCAGGCAGGTGTGGCTTGTTCGAGCGGGTCAGCCTGTGCTAGTGGGTCGAGCGAGCCATCGCCTGTGCTGCTTGCGATGGGGCTGAAAAAGGAGGTTCTCGACGGGTCAATTCGCTTTAGCTTGGGTAGCACGTCGACGGCCAGCGAAATCGAGGAAGCATGTCGTCGTATCTTGCTTGTCTGCAAGCGTTTGCGCTGACCGGACAACTGGCTTGAAACGGCTAAAAAAACCCTTTGGCTCCTCCCTGAAGAACGTCAAATCGGGTAGAATCATCACTTGGTTTTCAAGGCGGTTTAGTCCTCTAGGTAGTGACCTTTTTTGCCGCCTGCTCAGTCTCAGTTCTCTAGCAAGTTTGGATGGAACCATCGTGGTCCACGGGGTGTCCCGAATCAGTTTGCCGAGTTGCAACGTGCCCCTACGGAAAGGGGACGATTTGCCATGCACAGGCGACAACCAAGCAGGTAATAACCAGGAGCTAGGCTTTGTCTCCGATTTCATTGCCGGTCCTGAGAATGAACTTGCTGTAGCCGCTCTCGACCGGTTGCTGTCCGGCGGAAAACTGGAGACAGCCGCTGAGTTATTCAACCCACTAGTACTGCTCGGTCCTTCAGGAACTGGCAAGTCGCATCTCGCGCGTGGCGTTGCAAGGCATTGGCGAGAACGCGGTGATACAACCGACATTGAATACCTGGCGGCAATCGACTTTGCACGGCAGCTACGGGCTGCGCGCGAGGAAAACCAACTGGAAGATTTTCGCCAGCGGATGGCGAGTGTCGAGCTGCTGGTGCTTGAAGACTTGCAAGGTCTGCCGCTCAGCGTGTATGTGCAGCGAGAGCTACGCGACACTCTCGATGTACTGGACAGCGCCGGCGCGATGCTATTGGTTACCGCGCAACAGCCCCCCTCCACGATGGAAGGACTCGAAACGGGCCTCCGGGATCGGCTTGCCAGTGGCTTGACCGTACGGCTTCAGTTTCCCGGAATCGAGTCACGTGAGAAACTGCTTCAGCTTAGCGCCACCGCTCGGGGAGTCGAACTGGGCGATGAACAACTCCGCCAACTCGCCTCAAGAATCGAGGGGCCCGCACCTCAGCTGTTTCGGGCGCTAGCCGAGCATGAGCTTTCAGCCACGGTGCCTACCCTCTCAGAAGCAGCGCATCCGCCCATTCCGCTCAAGCAGATCATCGCCGTGGTGGCTCGCTATTTTTCGCTAACCCAAGCCGCCTTGCGGAGTTCCGCGCGGCGGAAATCGCTTGTATACGCCCGCGGTATTGCCATTCACTTGGCCCGATCGCTTACCAATCTCAGCTATGCCCAGATTGGTGTCAGCCTGGGCCGTCGCGACCACTCGACTGTGATGCACGCCGCTCGCACCATCGAACAAAGACTTGCCAACGACGCCCACGTCCAGCGTGATATTGAAGAACTTCGACATCTATTAACCGCCGTCTGATCAAGACCCGCTGAACTACGAAATTCACTATGCGAATCAAATCCCTGGGGAAAACTTGTTCGATTCTTGTCGATTTTCGCAGTCAATGGTTGTCTATTGACACCAAGCTACAAACCTACGGCGGAAACTGTGTTGTTGACGACACGGTATCGACCTGCAGGCGACAGGGTCGCAACAGTTCTTCCACTGTCGAGGTTCTGCTGCAAGTACTTCGCAGCGTGGATGTTAGGCTTCCTCCGCCCTAGTTGCCAACATTTTTCCTTGGCTTATTACTACTGCTACTAACCTTTAAGAACTTATTAAAGCAATCACACATAGGAGGTGCCCGATGGCTTCGACCCTCGAAAAAGAGACTCTCGAAAAAGCTGACACTAAAGAAGAGGGGCAGGCCAATGCGTCTCGCCCCACCGGAAAGGCGGGTCCCACGATGAAAATCTCTTGCGATCGCGAACAGCTGTTGCACGCGTTTCAAACGGTCGCCTCGGTCGCGCCGTCTCGCAGTCCCAAGCCAATTTTGCAGAATGTGAAACTCGAAGTCACCGCCGAGGCGGTTACCTTATTGGCAACAGACCTAGAAGTCGGCATCCGCCATCTCGTGGCGGGCGTCGATATCCAATCGTCTGGCACAGTGGTGTTGTCGGTCAGCCGCTTTGGATCAATTCTGCGCGAGAGTACCGATCAGACATTGCACTTGGAATCCGACGGCCAGAACACCACAATTCGCGGTGAACGGAGCCAGTTCCGCCTGCCGGCGGAGAACCCGGCCGACTTCCCGCAGGTGACTGGTTTCGAGGAAGCCGACTTTCATACGGTCCCAGCTCGGCTGCTCCGCGAGCTGATTCGCCGAACGGCATTTGCTACCGACAATGAGAGCAGTCGATATGCCTTGGGTGGCGTGAAGTTAGAAGTGGAAAAAGATCAGCTCACCGCTATTGGCACCGATGGCCGCCGTTTAGCCAAAATGAGCGGACCGGTCGGCACGACAGGCAAACCGATCGATGCGACACAAACCACGATCGTTCCCACTCGGGCGATGACACTCATCGAACGGGCTGTGTCGCCGACCGATGATGAGGTACGAGTCGCCGTAAAGGGCAACGAGTTTTTGGTCCGCACTGAGCGCGCGACGATCTCGGCACGTATGCTCGAAGGGCGTTTTCCCGAGTGGCGAAAGGTGTTCCCTGAGTCGAGTGGAGGGGTGAAGCTCGACTTGGCCGTGGGTGCGACGCTCACCGCCGTGAGGCAAGCACAGATCGCTACGAGCGAAGAAAGCCGGGGTGTTGATTTCACCTTCGGCGAGGGCATGTTGGTTCTCTCGGGCAAGGCTGCCGAAGTGGGCCAATCGCGAGTGGAACTGCCTATTGGCTACGATGGCGATGAACTTACGGTGTCGCTCGATCCACGGTTTGTGATCGACTTTATGAAAGTACTCGACGCGGACAAGACGTTCCAGTTCGCGGTCAAAGACGCCGAGAGCGCGGCGGTTTGCTCGACCGACGACGGCTATGGTTACGTGATCATGCCACTGGCCAGGGATCGATGAATGCTAATTCCATGAACGAGAGTCACAGCGAACAATTCGGTGAACTAGACCGTCGCCGCGACAAGGAGCAGCGTAGGTTTTATGCGCGAAGGCCGAAGCGAATCGACAACGTGATCGCTCAAGTCGTTCAGCGACGCGGCTACGCCCAAGTTCGCGCTGCTAGCGACCGTGAAGCGGCATGGGCCGAAGCCGTTGGAGAGTTTGCTTCAGCAACCAGGCTGGGGACCTTGCGTCGTGGTACTCTAGAAATTCAAGTCGAAAGCTCGCTTCTGATGCAAGAACTCACGTTTCGAAAAGAAGAACTGATTGCCAAGTTGCAAACCGCTCTCCCCGACGCGGGAATCAGGCAACTCCGATTTCGAGTGGGGCAGGTAAGCGGCAAAGAATCCTAAAGCAAAACACGGGGGGTCTGGGGGGGTACCCCCCAAGAAGCGAGGATGTTTGTGGTATTCAGTTGGGGGAGACCCCCAAACCCCCCGTGTTTGTACGAGACCCCGTGTAGTACTAGACCCCGTGTTTGCACGAAACCTCACGTTCATGCGAGCGCTTGTGGCTCAAGAAAATTCAATCCAGCGAAAAACCCAAAAGTAAAACATGGCCAAAGAAGTTAACGCCGACTATGGCGAAAAGGATCTCGAACACCTCAGCGATCTGGAACACGTTCGCGAACGGCCCAGTATGTATATCGGCGACACTACTGGTCGCGGGTTGCATCACTTGGTCTACGAAGTGGTCGATAACTCGATCGACGAAGCCATGGCCGGCTTTGCCAACGAGGTCTTCGTGTCAGTCAATCCCGACGGCTCGGTCACAGTTGAAGACGATGGCCGAGGGGTCCCCGTCGAGAAGCATCAACAGCTTTCCGAGCAAATGGACCGCGAGGTGTCGACGCTCGAAGGCGTGATGACCGTGCTAAAATTCGGCGGCAAATTCACCAAGGGGGCCTATCAAACCTCTGGTGGTTTGCATGGCGTGGGTGTGACGGTCGTGAATTTTCTCTCGGAGTGGTGCGAGGTCGAGGTCTGCCGCGACGGACATGTCTACCACCAGGAATACGAACGGGGCATTCCCAAGGGAGAAGTGCGCCGCGTTGGCAAGACCGACAAGCGAGGCACGAAGACCACGTTCAAGCCCGACCCGCAAATTTTCCAGGTCACCAAATTTGTCTACGGCACCCTGGTCAAGCGTTTGCAGGAGCTGGCGTTCTTGAACCAGGGCGTGAAGATCACCGTCGCCGATGCAAGGAACAACGAGTCGGAGACCTTCCAATACGACGACGGCATCCGCGAGTTTGTAAAGCACTTGAACCGTGCCAGCGAAGTGGTCCATGCCGATGTGCTCTCGGTCGAAGGCGAAAGCGACGGAGTGAGCCTCGACATCGCCGTCCAGTACTCGGGTGAATACACTGAGAACGTTCACACCTATGTGAACAACATCAGCACGACCGAAGGCGGCACGCATCTTTCAGGTTTCCGCACCGCGCTGACTCGCACGCTCAATACGTATGGCAAGAAGCAGGGGCTGTTCAACAAAGACCTCATTCCCTCGGGGGAAGACGTCCGCGAGGGGCTCACCGCCGTAATCAGCGTTCGTGTGCCTCATCCGCAATTCGAGGGGCAAACGAAAACCAAGCTGGGTAACAACGAGGTCGAGGGCATAGTCAACACGATCTTTGGCGATTACCTAAGCAAGTTCCTCGAAGAAAACCCCAAGACGGCCAAAGCGATTATCCGCAAGATCATCGTTGCTGCCGAAGCCCGGGAAAGCGCCCGCAAGGCCCGGCAACTGATCCGCGAGCGCAAGGGTGCGCTCTCCGGCGGGGGTTTGCCCGGCAAGCTGCGGGACTGCTCGAGCAAAGACGTCGACAAGTGCGAACTCTACCTGGTCGAGGGCGATTCGGCCGGCGGAAGTGCCGAAGGCGGGCGTTTGCGCGAATACCAGGCGATCCTCCCCTTGCGAGGTAAAATCATCAATGCCTACAAGTCACGCGAGGACAAGGTACTCGCCAACGAAGAGGTGCGCAGCATGATCTCGGCCGTGGGCATCGGCATTGGCGAAGACCAGGACCTGAGCAAGCGCCGTTACGGGCGGATCGTGATCATGACCGATGCCGACGTCGACGGTTCGCATATTCGCACTCTGTTGCTCACCTTCTTCTATCGGCAAATGTACGACTTGGTCGCTCAAGGCCACGTTTACGTTGCCCAGCCGCCCCTGTTCCGGGTGCGCAAAGGCAAGAAGGCCCACTATGTGCAAACCGAAGATGAGATGAAGACGCAGCTCTTGGATCTCGGCCTCGGCGACAGTGTTTTCGACACGGGAGATGAACTGATCGAGGGCGAGCGGATGGAAAAGCTCTGCCGCACTTTGGCCGCTCTGGAAGATGCGATCATCGCGTTGGAGCGCCGCGGCATCAGTCTGAAAATCCACGCCGAGCGGCAAGACCCCGAGACGCTGAAACTGCCCGTCTATCACGTGTTTCTCGGCATCGACGAGCAGTGGTTCACCACCCGCGAAGCCCTGGACAAGTACGTTGCCGAGCAAGAGAAGGCACTGGGGCACGAGCTGCGCGTCGATGCCGGAACGGTGCCGGGTGCCGCTCCCACCGCAAATGGTGAGTCCGCTTCAGCAGACGGGGACGCTAGCGAAAATGCCACCTCCCACGGCGAGGCAACACCCAAAGGCCCAAAACTACGCATTGTCGAGTTGCACGAGGTGCGGACCATCAACACGCTGCTGGGCGACTTGAACGAGTTGGGATTCTCGATCGATGCGCTCATTCCCGAGGACCGCACCGGACAGGAAGGTTCGCGCTATGCCCTCCGCCGTGGAGAGAACGAGTCGGGGCTGGAGGACTTGCGTGGCCTGCCCGGTGCGATACGAGCTGCGGGCGAGAAGGGTTTGCAGATCACCCGCTTCAAAGGCTTGGGCGAAATGAACGCCGAGGAACTCCGCGAGACGACGCTCGACCCCACGAACCGTACGCTGCTGAAGATCACCATGGACGACGCCGGCGCCGCGGACGACCTGTTCCGCGTGCTAATGGGCGACAACGTCGAACCCCGCCGCGACTTCATCCAGAAACACGCGTTGGATGTGAAGAATTTGGATGTGTAAACGCGTTGAACGGTTTGCGTACTTTCCCGAGTGATAGGCGAACATGATTTAACGATTGGCGAAAGCCAAGTGGTCCAATCTAAGCGCAATCCTCAGGGCGGAGTGGGCTGGCGTCAATTTTTCTATGCCCCGGGGCAAGGCCATCAATCCATCCGTCCGATCTTTTTCTCATCAGGCCAGGGCGTACCCATGCCGGTCTCGGCGGCTTGTTTGATGCTTAATAGAAAGACAACCCACTTGGCGCTGCAGAAGCGGAAGAAATCGCTGCTTTCGGCCCAACCGCGGTGGTCGAACCGTAGTAGGGTCCACTCTTCGACCGGCGATAGCTCGAAGTGTAATTCCGTGCCGGGCCACTCGTCGCTGTCGTGCTGGGTAATGCGGTAGGCAATTCGCTCGTTCGGCACTGCGTCGATCTTGGTCATCACGACCTTCCACTCCTCGCCGAAGCGAACCGTGATCTCGCTGTCGTCGCCACTGCCCTCGACAGAGTTTCCTTCAACCTGTGTTGACCACCAACGCCGAATGCCCTCGGCCGTTGCGAGTGTGTCGTACACAACCTCGGGCGTTGCGTGAATATCAACGACATGTAGTATCTCGGCCATCGCGATTGGTTTACCTTACGGCGCGCACCCTGCATTGCCATTCGCGGCGACCCACGACGAGGGCGGCTACCGCCAGGGTAAGCATCCCGATGCTTCGTGGCTCGGGGACTCCGACCGTGGCTAAGCTTTGCACGGGCAAGGGTGAAGGGTTCCAGTCGGTGAGCAGCATCCCCAGGTCCAAGCCATCGACTGGCTGCGTTCCACTGAGTTCGCCCTGGCCGGAGACGACGAATTGGCCCCAATTGCTGAGCAACATTCCAAGGTCTTGCCCATCGACGAAGCCGTCGGTGTTCAAATCCGCGGGGCCAAAAGACCCACTGCTCAGCGACAAGTCGAGCTGGTAGAGTTGGATCGTATCTTGAAGCCCCGTCACTCGGGCATAGTATTTTCCGGCCGAAGGCAGGGACAAATTCGCAATCGCTTCGCTGCCTCCCGCGTTGGTGAGATCGACGGTAATGAGTGGCGTGACGCCGTTAGTGCCAAAGATGGTCAGCACCAGATCGCTGCGAGAGTTGGCATTGAACGAGGCAGGGATTTCGCCTTCACCGCCCTGGGAGAAGACACCCCCCAGCGGTCGCAGCAGAGCATCGAGCATACCCGGCTGGGTTGTGGTGAAAGAGAAGTAGTCCGCGTCGGACAGATTGCTGACGCTCACGAAGTCGGTCACCGTCGCGGCAATCGTTTGGTTGGGCACGTCGGCAGAGGTTCCTACTCGCTTGGTGCTCCCCGCGAAGAGCGTGCCCAAGTTGGTCGCTCGGGCGGCGGAGCTATTGCCCAACCCGCCGAAGCTTTTCTCGTTCTTATCGCCGTAATAGAAATGGGCGGCCCGAACTTCGTCGAGCTGCGGGCCATCGAACGAAGTGTTGATTGACGGCTCCAAGAGCAGCTCGTCCGTCGGAGAGTTCAGATGCCGCATGTTCAGACTGTGCCCCAGTTCGTGGGCCAACGTATTTCGCAGTGGGAGGTAGTCGCCGGCACTGTTGCCGTAGAACGACGATTCGCTGGTGTCGAAGACAACTTCACCGTCGCTGGGAAAGCCATTCGGCGTGAAGGCAAAAGCCAGTGTCCCGCTGGGGCCGTCGATGTTGCGTCCCCCAACGCGAATATCACCGCGGGTGCCCAGTTGTCCACCGAAGTCACCCAACACGCGATTGTCGTCGTTGGGTTCGTAGACAAAGTCGATCCCGCTCAACGCTTCCCAACGATCAAACGGTTGGCGAAACGTGTCGAACCAGGGCCGCTGCGTGAGGTCGTTGGCGTTGCCGCCTGCGGGGTTGCCACCAATGGTGGTGTCGAGAAAGCTAATCAAGTCGCTACCGACGGTGCTGCCCGAATCGTTGGGTGTCGAGGTGCCGTCACCGACGATGCTCCACGTGAGAGTGACCGGCTGTCCGTTGCCCGAGCGCGTGCCCGAGGCCGTCGACAACCACGGCTCGAAGCCGGTGCCGTCGAGGATAAACGCAATGGCAGGGGGCGAGGCCAAGCCTACCCACAGACAGACCATCAGCGAACGCAACAAACGCAGAGATACCATGGTTGCCTCACCTCTCGGAGTTTCCGCCGCACAGCATTCTCAACCCCCTCGCTCTATTCTACACGGTCTGGACAAAACGGGCTTTGAAATTTTGCCCTCAGCTAGCTACAGCTTTCCAGGCATAGCCCGATTCTGAGGGCGAGTGGGAGTATCATGCACCACGTTGGTGTGGTATCTCGCACTTGGGAGCCGCCTCAGTTGCTTGGCCAGCTTGGGAGTGTGAGGGTCGGCGAGGCAGCTGTGTGCGCCGTGTATCGCGAGGCTGCCGAGTTGGCTGGGCAAGCAGCTCCGGGGTGTGACGACCAGCGGAACCAGATCTTACGCTAAGGGCGTAATGGCTCCGGGAGAACCTAGGAATCAAGGCTTTTCCAGGTTGGTTGATTCGCCAATGTCCCGGTCTTAGAATCAAGGCATACTATCAATAGGAAGCACTCGCTTCGTCCGATAACTGGCAATTGCGTTCGGTTATTTTCTCAGCTGTCGCATCTACAGAGGTCCTCTCGACCGAGGCAACTTAGCGGCTCTGGTAATCTGCCGAAGCTGATGCATCCGACTGCACGAAGAAAACGCTGTAAGTGAGTTCGGTCTGTTTCTCCGAGGCACTTTGAGCGCCCCGAGAACGCCCAAGCTCAATTGCCCGCCACACGCCGGACGGGAATGAAGGCGAGTATACACCGCCCGACGAGAAAACGCCAAACGCGCAGTAGACGGGCGGGTCAACTGCAGCGTCTTGTTAGGCGGCGGTTGATCTCAGACGATATTGCCTTCTTGTACATTTTTCTGCAGCCAATGCAATAGTTTTGTAGGGGTATCGACCAGAACGAACGAAGGCCACCGTTCTGAGACATCTTTGACTTGACCGGATAGGGGAAGCGAAACCACAGTTGGGTCAATTGACGAACCAATAGACATATTGCCTCGGCATGCAAGCTCATGCACAAATTGCGCAACAGTCTGATTCAGATCCGAGCATTCGATCGCAAAGGCTACGCAAGGTTCGGCATCGTATAAACCGCCGACGGCTACGTTAACAACATCACCGGAAAGCTCTACTCGACAATAACTGTCGGGGTCAGGCTCGGAAGCACCATTGTCAGCCAAGAATGCTTCGACAGCATCAGTTTCGCTATCCGACAATCCAACGTCTATCGGGAACTCGACTGGCTCACCCGTGAACGGATTCGTAGCTTGTCGCGCAGTAGTGCCAAGATTGCAAGTATGCAAGTGAAGACCAAACGACATCAGTGCCTCTGTCCGCTAGCCGCCTAACTATCAAGCTCAGTTGCCCGCCCCACGCCGGGCGGGATTGAAGTCGAGTATACCCCGCCCGGCGAGAAAACGCCAAACGCGCAAGCGAGTGGCGGGTCAACTGGAGCGTTTTGTTAGGCGCGAAGTGGGCAGAGTTACATCCGCACATCACTTAATCCTCTGAAGTTTGGCTTTCCGTTCGCGGAGGCCACATGAGCCGCGTCAGCCTTACCGCTCCTTCGCCGATCGGATACGAAATAGCGCCACCAACCATACCGCCTAGCACGAAAGCGAGAAAAACTGGCATCCGATCCTTCAGCAACCCCGCCGCCGCTAAGGGACAGATTAAGATCGCTGGCAAGACAAACACCATCTTAATAGCCCTTTCAACGTCGTCGCGTGTCCCAACTCTCAGCAGTGGCATAGAATCTTCCCGCCTAACATTCAAGCTCAGTTGCCCGCCCACGCCGGGGCTTAGAATCCTCGGCGTTTTTTCGTTGGAGTGACGGCATCGCCAAGCATCATTTTTGGGAAAGTTTGGTCCCGAAATATGCTTCGCGTACATTTCTGTTCCGATGGTCGTCACACCCCTTTCCCAGGTGGTTCGGCAAGGCCGACAACGAATCGACGTGGCGAGAATCCCTCCTCCAGTGGGAGCCAAGCTCTTGCCAGAGCGTGGCTTCGCCAGTCGTTCCTCAACCCACCCGAGGTACCAATTTGCCTATTGGGCCAGCGTGAGGATAAACTGTTGAAGTCAACTTGGCTCTACTTCAACGGAAAGATCATCATGGCAACGTTTGCAAACGCACTCAAAGAGGAAATGCGTCGTTTAGCGCGGAAAGAGATGAAGGCTCAGACGAGTTCCACCTCGCAAGCCGTCAAGCAGCAACGCAAAGAAATCACCAAACTAAAACGCCAAGTCAAAGACTTGGAAAGGCGACTCGCCTATCTTCAGAAACAAGAACGTAAACGCCTAGCGACGCCCAACGACACGGCGGAAAGCCAGGAAGGCGTCCGGTTTTCAGCGAAGTCCGTCAAGTCTCAACGGGCCAAGACCGGCCTTTCTGCCGCGGACTACGCCAAACTCATCGGTGTCTCGCCCCTCACGATTTACAACTGGGAACATGGCAAAACGAAACCGCGTCAAGCGCAGCTTGCCGCATTAGTTGCTCTCAGAGGAATCGGTAAACGCGAAGCGAAAGCCAAGCTGGAACTCCTAGCAGGCAAGAAGTGACCGCCTTGACCACGGCCGACGACTTTCTGCGGGGTTGCCACTCAATCATGGTAGCCTCTGACGAAGGGACGAGGCAGGTTCCGGCCCGACAACACATGTTTGGCGATGGAGAATGACCGATGGGCCAATCATCTACGAACGAAGACTTGCAGAGATTTTTCGATGCTGACGGTTTCGCGGCACTGCCCCAGTTTGTTGAAG
The DNA here is from genome assembly GCA_965230685.1 of Bythopirellula sp. Taxonomy (GTDB): domain Bacteria; phylum Planctomycetota; class Planctomycetia; order Pirellulales; family Lacipirellulaceae; genus Bythopirellula. The sequence continues at coordinate 2,043,557 of CBDDLO010000002.1, read as the reverse complement.
GTGAGAAACTATACGAACTGATTGCGAACGTAGACCGTTTTCTCAGAGACATCGTGCCGACGATGCCGCAAGACCAAGTGTTCTTCGAGGACAAAGAAGATGCAGCGACCTTGAAACAGATTCAGCACATGGAAGTCCATGATGCGTGGTTTCGGGAGCAGTTTACTGCCGGCCGATTTCGTGCTCTCGCTGAATTGTTGCTGGATGGTCCGGTAGTGCCCAAGAACCTCCAGTATTTCAATAAGCCGCCGGGTGTCGGCCGCCCGACACCGGCCCATCAAGACGGCTACTACTTTATGCTCGATCCGTGCGAGGCAGTGACCATGTGGTTCGCACTGGAAGACGTTGATGAGGAGAACGGTTGCGTTCGCTATGTGCGTGGTTCGCACGAAAGTGGAATGCGGGAGCACTCTCAGACGCAGACGCTCGGGTTCAGCCAAGGAATCGTCGATTTCCCGACAGCGGCAGACCGCGCGGACCAAATCGCCATGCCCGTCGGTCCAGGCGATCTGCTGGTTCACGACGGGATGACAGTTCACTGGGCAGACGGAAATCAATCTCCGACGCGTTCACGCCGAGCGTTGGGATTTATCTACTACAGCACTCGCGCTCGTGAAGACACCGAAGCGCACGCTGCATACCAGCGCAAATTGGCCGCGACGATGCAGGCTGCAGGGAGGATATGATTTGGAGCGAGTGCTTGACGTAGATAGGGTACGAAGCAAAATGCTGTCGTGATACACGCAAAGCGAAGTCAGTTCGGGACAGTTTACCTGAATCCGCTCGACGCTTCGGCCATACTCGCCCCGATGCTGGATAACGGGCGTTTCTAATTCGCATAGAATTTTCCCCCCTAAACACACATCAACAAACTACCAAGTTCTTATTGAGCCGTTCCTTAGATGCTCGGTTTGCACTTCTAATTCTAGAGCGATAACTCGCGAGAGAAAAAAACAACCGCCGCACGAGGGGAGGGACTCGGCGACGGTTGTTGAGATCGAGCGTTGGACCGAAACTCGGAGGGTCTGCGGGGCTTGCCCCTAGTCCCCCGGGACGGTGACTAAATATCCAACGCGATCTTCTCTTCTTGGGCCGCAAGACGGAGCTTGTTCAATGCCCGCGCTTCGATCTGGCGGATGCGTTCCTTCGTCACGCCCAGCTCAGCACCCACTTGCTTGAGCGTTTGCGGCTCTTGCGAGTGGTCCAAGCCGAATCGGCCGACGATAATCTGCCGTTCGCGGTCGTCGAGACGCTGTAGGACGCGGTTCACCTTCGAGAGGCGGTCGTGCTGGATGGTCTCTTCCAGCGTTGGGTTGGCCCGCTTCTCTTGCGTCATGTCGAACAGCTCGTCGTGGCTGGTGCGGAACCGGTCGCGTTGACGGTACTCATTGGGGATCGTGCGGGCAAAGTTCTTCATGATCGCCCAACTGGCGTACGTGCTGAACTTATTGCCGCGGGCGAAGTCGAACTTCTCGACCGCTCGCAACAACGACAGGTTGCCGTCGCTCACGAGTTCGAAGAAGTTTTGATCTGGCGTGACCCGTTTCTTCGCAATCGACACAACCAATCGCAGGTTGCAGCGGGCGATCTGGTTCTTGATATCGACGATCTGCTCGTGCAGCGATTCGATCTCGTCCATCACCGCCGACTTAGGGCTTTCCATGTCGAGTTGATCGCGCAGTCGGCTCGCCTTGAACTTCAGATAGTTGTACTTGCGGAACAGGTGTTGCTCCTGCTCTTTGGTCAACAGCGGCATTTCGTACAGGCTTGCCAGGTACGGCGGCAGACCGGCGGGACGCTTCGCGCGGCGGGTCGCCTTCTCGGGTTCAGGCATTGGACCCAAGCACGCTTTGTCAGCGCCCTTGCGAGCGAAACGAGCGTTTGGCATGAACTCCAACGGCAGTTCCGCGATCCGCTCGGCACGCTTTTCGTTTACCACGCGGTAGATGGTCGTCTTCGTTCGGTTGTAGTCCTTGCACAATTTGTCGACCGACACGCCGCGACGAAAAGCACGGAAGAGGTTCGTCTTCTGTAGCTCTGTGAGTGGCCCGGCACCGGCGGGAAAAATTGCGTCGGCAGGATTCTCGACATCGTGTTGTTTGAGCGCCGCACGGATGGTCTCGACGCTGCGGCCTGTTCGATTGGCCAGCTGGCGAGAGATTTCCGCTTGCCCTGCACCACTCTGAGCCAAGTGACGGGCACGATCGACGTACTCTTCACGCTGCTCGTCGGTGAGTTGGCTGAACTTCGCGCCGCGTTCCACACGCACGGGATTGTTCTTCACAAAACGATCAACGCTACTGCGGAGGAAACCCACTCGCTTGCGTCCGTCGAACACAATCCGTCGGCTCACGAGCCCCAGGGCTCGCCAACGCGAAATGGTCTTGGTCGAAACGTTGAACTGTTTGGCGAGTTCGTCGACGGTGAAGACCTGTTCGCCCACTGCCTCGGCACTGAGACCGACGCTGTCGGACAGATCTTCGACGAAACGCCGTAGGTCGTGCAGCAAGTCTTCGCTGGAGATCTTGCGATTGCCCGCTTCGGGCAGTGGCTCGCCGACGATCTGAGAAACGATCTTCGCAGCCGGGTACGTAGAGTCAGCATCCAGATCGATGAGGACCTGCTCCGCGGCTTCGATTTGCGCAAGCATCTCCTCTCGAGTCGCCGAGGCAAGTTGTCGATCGCGGAGCCAGCGGATCACTGGGTTATTATAATCTTCGTGCATGGGTTCCCCTCTTCTCGGGAGTCACAAGTGTTTCTCTGTTCCACAGCTAGCAGCGATAAAACAAAGCTTGCTGGCTGTGCCTGCTACGTGCGTGGTGTTCCTTGCGACTCCTTCGCCCACGTCTTGCTGTCGTTATTCCTGTTTGGGTTGGTTGCTACGTTGAGTTGCTATTTCGACGCGTTTTAGCAGCGATTCCTTACAGTCTTTCGCTCCGCCGCGAGCCATCTTGACCTCGAAAGCGGCATTGCTAGCCAATTGGCCTGCTTAGCTATACGCACTTTAGTCGCATTGGGTCGAGAGAAAGTTCGCGGCCGTCGGGACTAATTGCTTGCTTCAGAGCGGTTGCAGGGTTCCTAAGTGTTTAACTGATAGGGATTTGCGGTCATAGCCCAGTTTCAACAAGGGCCCGGGGAAAATGTCCCAGGCGCCCACGATTGGCAAAGTAGGCAATTTCTGGCGACTCTCCGCGAGCTGCTTCTCTGCTGAATGGTCTATGCGGTGCTTGGCCGATGACGTTGATACTGTTGCGTCTCGTCGTATCGATAACCGTGTTAGACGATAACCGTGCTGGCAGCGGAGCTGTCACCGGCGAAATTCTAGTGACTTGCTCAAGCGAGCGAATACCGGGTGAAGAGGGGATTCTTGTAATGCGTACTTTGATGTGCTTGCTAGCGGTGTGCGTGCTGGGACAAAATTCGAGCCAGGCGGCTAACGCCGAGAGCTTCTTGCTTGCTGCCGACCTTGCTGAGGGCGACACTTCGCAGGTGGAAGTGACGCTCGAAGTCGGTGGCGATCTGCTTTTCACCGCTGTGGGCGGGGAGACAAAGAAGATGCCCCTCACCGTTGCCGGCCACGTGCACTACCTCGAGCAATTGCTTGCTTGGTCCAGCGAGCCCGACGTGGCTTTGCGTTCCTACCGCGAGTACCAGACGGCGACCGCCACCATCCAAATCGACGACGCTGGCATGCCCCGCGAGCTTCCCTCCGCGAAACAAAAAATGTTTGCCGAGGTGCGCGACGCGCAGGCCACCCTCGCTGGTGCGGACTCCCCACTAACCCGCGACGAATTCGATCTTGTCAACTTGGTCGGCAATTCGCTCGCTCTCAATCGGCTGCTACCGGGACGCGAGATGTCCGAGGGCGACGGTTGGGATCACGACACCGCTGCCATCGGCTCACTACTGGGCATGGACCACGTTGCCGTGTGTGAAGTCCGCAGCGTGGTTACCGGCAATGTCAATCGCCAAGTGCAAATCCGTCTTGCCGGGACCGTGCACGGCACCATCGACGGGGCTCCGACCGAAATGCAACTCCGCGGGGCGTATCTTTTTCATCAAGACCAACAACGCATCAATAAATTCAACCTTGCCATTCAAGAGCAGCGCACTGCCAGCCAAATCGTACCAGGGTTGGATGTCGTGGCGAAGGTGTCGGTTACCGTCAAGCCAAGCAACGCTGAACCCAGTGACAAGGTACGAGCCGAAGCCCGAGACACCACGCAGCCTCTGTCCAACCACTTGCGTTACGAAGCACCATCGCGTGGTTACCAGTTTCATCATGATCCCGCTTGGTATGTCACCTCAGAGCCAAGCGACTTGGTATCCTTGGGTTGCCTACAGCAAGGAAACTCGACCGCGTATTGCAAGGTAAGTACATTGCCTGCACGCAGCGAAGGACACCAGACCACGTTGGAACAGTTTGAAGGCGATATTCGCCAGTCGCTCGGCGACAACCTCGAGACGGTCTCCGCATCGACCGAGTGGACTACCGAGCAGGGCCATGAGTGCTTGGGCGTTGTCGCCCAAGGTCAAGTCGAGGGCGTGCCTATCGAGTGGCGCTATTACCTCATCGCTTCGCCCGGCTTGCCGCGAGTCTCACTCGCCGTAACGATCGAGCAGTCGCAACTCGAAACGTTCAACGATGCCGACCGGCAGTTGGTCGAATCGATGGAGCTGTTGGCGTCGCCAACCACGGCGCAAAAGCCGAGCAATCAATCCACGCGCTAGTGGCCACCCTCGGGTGCATTTCGCAATCACTGCGAACAATCGGCGAGTTCAGAAAATTGACGCCGCCACCCGGCCAAAGCATGGTTGGTGACAAGCCTCCTACGCTCCGCCAGGGTCACTTCCAATCGAAGCCTCTCAGCAGCCTATACACCATTCGAACTGGCTTGATGGATCAGTTCTTGGAAGTAAGACATCTGTGCCTAGGCGTTTCACGCCGAACGCGGTCTCGGAAAGCGTAGCGCCCGTTGCCCCTCTCCCCGGTTGTTCGTGGGGCTTGAGGTGTGTTTCGATAGGATAGTGATTTGTTGATCTGGGGAGAGGGGCACGCAGCGATTCGCTTCTTGAGGGGTACACCCAACCTACCTCAGCATTCATCTACCGAACGCAATCCCTAACGCTTCGTTCGCACGAACGATGCTGGCTAGAGAGGCATCACGACTTTGCCGGGACTTGCTGGAGTAGCGATTCTGCTGCGTCACTCCCGTGCGAAGACCTCGTCGGTGCCTTCCATGACTGGCACAACCACCACGCCGCTTTCGGTGACGGTGAAACCGCGTCGACGGTCGAGGTCGTGGTCGAGGCCAATTTTTGCGCCTGCCGGCAGGCGGACGTTCTTGTCGATGATGGCCCGATGCACCACGGCGTCGGGGCCAACTTGCACGCCGCGGAACAAGATCGAATCGCTCACCTCGGCGCGCTCTTCTACGCGCACCTTCGGACCAATCACGCTGCCAGTGACTTTGCCGCCGGAGATGATCGCCCCTGGCGCGACGATGCTGTCGTGCGCTTCGCCGCGGCGTCTGGAATCGTCTCGCTGGGCGTCTTCGTTAAACACAAACTTCGGCGGTGGCAGGTTCGGCTGATCGGTTCGCACCGGCCAGCGATAGTCGTATAAGTTGAGCAGCGGCTGAACGCCCGTCAGTTCGATGTTTGCTTCGTAGTAAGCGTCGAGCGTCCCCACGTCGCGCCAGTAGGCTTGCTCGGCGCTGTTTTCGTCTTGAAAGGGAAACGCAAACAGTCGATGGCTGTCGATCACCGACGGGATGATGTTGCGACCGAAGTCGTGCGCACTATCTTGCAGCGTTGCGTCCTGACAGAGCTGGTCGAACAGGAACCGCGCGTTGAAGACGTAGATGCCCATCGAAGCCAGGCAGTGCTGGTCGTCGTCGGGCATGGTCTTCGGGGTCGGGGATTTCTCTTCGAAGCCGACGATGCGATTGTCACCGTCGATTTGCATCACACCAAACGCCTTTGCTTCTTCGACACTCACTTTCAGGGCGGCGATAGTCAGGTCGGCATTGTTCGCCTTGTGAAATTCGACCATCTTGCTGTAATCCATCTTGTAAATATGGTCACCAGCGAGAATGACCACATGCTCGGGACGTTCCTGTTCGAGCGTATAGATGTTTTGGTAGACCGCGTCGGCGGTGCCTTGGTACCACTGCTCATCGATACGTTGCTGGGGCGGAACCACATCGATGAACTCGCCCAGCTCGCGACTTAGCAAATGACGCCAACCCGTGTTGATGTGCCGATCGAGGCTCATCGCCTTGTACTGGGTGAGCATCAGCATCTTGCGGATGCCGCTGTTGATGCAGTTGGAAAGTGTGAAGTCGATGATGCGGTAGACCCCGCCAAACGGCACCGCCGGCTTGGCCCGGTCGAGCGTGAGCGGCTCCAACCGCGATCCCTTGCCGCCAGCGAGAACGACTGCCAGTACGTCTTTCATTGCGATGCCCTGTCCGTGGTGCAGATTTCATGATGGCCCGGTAATTATCCCAGTAACTATCCTAGTGATTTGCGAACGTTCAGCCTACACGGGTTTGTGGCAATTGGTGCAGCGACCTCGTGTACAATTGGTCAAAAGCGGCGAGCATCGCAGTCAGCGAGAAACTCCTAGCAACGGTTTCGCGGGCCTTTGTTTGTATCTGTTCGGCAATCGGGGGGGAGTCGAGGAGGTGCCGCGTTTGCCTCGCAAAAAGGGCTCTGTCGTTGTTGGGGATAAGAAACCCAGATTCGCCCTCTTCGATAATCACGCGACAACCGGGGCCATCGTTGGCCACGACCGGCACACCTGCGATCATGGCTTCGAGCATTGTACGTGGGATCGTCGGAGCGGCTTCAGCGGTGTGCCAGAAGAGATCCACATGTGCGAGCAACTCACGAAAGTCGCCGCGATATCCAAGAAAACGAATCGCGTGTGATTCGGAAGCCTTGCGGGCGAAGCGCTCCAAGCGATGCCGATCGGCTCCGTCGCCGAACACCAGCAATCGCGAGCGCTCTTCGAGGGTGCGCACCAATTCAAAGTTCCAAAGCGCATCGTCGATGCGCTGCGTGCGGGTCAGCGGACCTGCCGCGGCAATCAGCGTCGCCTCCACGGGAAGCGATAGCTCGGCGAGGAACTGTCGGCGCGTGAGTCCCTTACCTGTCGGTGGGTCAACACCTGCCGCGACGTGTTCGACTGGCATGTCGTTGCAGAGTGTTCGGCCGGGAAGCGAGCACAACGTCGCGGTCGCAGGCAACAGCGTGTGGAGTGCTTCATGGTACATTTTGGAAGCATGTCCCCAGAGGTGGAGCACATCGCACGGCCGGCGACCCATTTCCTTGGTCATTCGCAGGGCAGCGAACGGATCGCAGTGCCACCGTCGATGCAATCGATGGCAAGTGACGCCAAGCCGCCCAAATGTGGCGAGCGCATTTTGCTGGGCTCGCATCACCAGCAATCGCACTTCGTGCCCGGTATTCATTTGATGCTCGACGAGCAATTCCAACTGCCGGGTTTGACCGTAGCCGTTCAGATTGTCAACAAGGTGGAGAATTCGCAAACGTGTGTGCATGGCCGAACCGAGCGGTGCAGTGTATCGTGGGTGTCACCGAATAGTTTAACCAACTGCAGCGGAATCCGTAGCGCGAAGTGGGGAATGACGAAAGACAAACCAAACAACGATAACAGCATCGCTGGCAACTGGTCGCAGGTTGAGATTGCCGGGCACAAGTGCCACACTTACGTGCCGCCCGAGCCATCGGCACATGGCTACGCGGTGCTATACATGCATGGTTACTACCAGGGTGTGCCGATGCAGCATCCGCGCGTCTTGGAACACTTCGACCGTCACGGTCTGCGGGTGATCGCACCGCTGACGCGGCGCAGTTGGTGGTCGGATCGCATCTGTGCGGACTTCGACACCGAGATCACCGCCGAACAGTATCTGCTCGAGCACATTCTGCCCTGGGTAGAAAGCGAATGGCAATGCACGCCGCCGCAGATCGCGCTGATGGGCGCCAGCATGGGAGGGCAGGGGGCGCTGCGGCTATCGTACAAACACCCCAACACGTTCCCCGTCGTGGCGGCGTTCTTCCCAGCGCTCGACTACCAAATCCGCATTGAGGAAGGCGACAAGATCCTCTCGCAAATGTACCGCGACGCCGAGGACGCTCGACAAGACACCGCCACGCTGCACATCCACCCGCTCAACTGGCCCCGTCACCAGTTCTTCTGCTGCGACCCGGCCGACGAGCGCTGGCACAACTCAGCCGACCGGCTGCACATGAAGCTGTTTTCACTCGGCGTGCCCCACGAACACGACCTAGAAACCACCGCCGGCGGCCACTCGTGGGAGTACGTCGAGCACATGGCCGACAAAGCGGTCGGTTTCGTCGCCAAGCGCTTGGAGCAAGAACGGTTGCGGGTGTAGCTGGCGAGGTAGGTGTCTGGTTTTGTCGAATGTCTGTAGAGCGGATGTCTCCTACTCGACAACGTTTTCACGGCAGCAGTTGCGCTGAAAAGAGAGGAGGCCAGTTGGAGCCCCCGTTTTGCCCATTTCGAAGGTGGTCGAGTATCTTTAACAAACGTTTAAACAGTGCCGACTCTTCACGCAGACTATCGATTCGATGACACTTTATGTAGCACGGGTTGGACGATGGTCCTACCCGTGTTGCTTGCAACAAGAGACCAACTTTGAAAAAACCTCTGGTGACTTCGTCACACATCCAGTAGGCAAAAAAGTAGAACCAAAGTTAGTATCGAGTTCGCTTTCATACTTGTCTTCACCGTTGCCCAATACGTAAGAAATTCGCACACACCAGAGGCATTATTGCTATCCATTGATTCTGGTCAAAGTCTATTCATCCTGGCTGGTGCTAGCCCGGTGCCGTGTCCACGGAGGGCGGCGTGGGCATGCGAATCCGGCTGAATCCTCAACACTCCACTTTGCTGGAAAGCGCACCAGCGGGCTCCGGGCAAGAAACCGACGGCAAAATTGCAGCGGTTCCAGGATTCGCTTGGGATACCATCCGACAGCAGTGGTAGAAACTTGCTACGATAGCATTTACCATAGGTATCAGATAGCAAATCCCGATTAGCAACATGCTAAGCGCCTCGCGCCCGAGAGACAGACAATGATTGAGCGCACTTTACGCTACGCAACCATCGCCGCGGCGCTATTCTTCATCGGAGTTGCGGCTACGCTTCCGGTGGCCCTGGCTGTGCCGCAGCCGAGTACGCGAGTGGTGGTCGTTAGTGGCGACGCCGCGCCCGATGGCAACGGCAGCTTCGCCGCCTTCGGTGCGCCCGCTCTGAACGACGCGGGGCAGGCAGCGTTCACTGGCTATCTCACTGGTACCAGCGGTGGCGAGAGTGACAACAGCGGTATCTTTCGAGGCGACGGCGCCACGGTCACACAGATTGCCCGCGAAGGTCAGGTTGCGCCCGACGGCCATGGCACCTTCCGCCTCTTTTTAAGACTGGCCCCCGCCCTGAACGACGCCGGTGAGGTGGCGTTTTACGGCGTCGGCATTGATACCAGTGGAGGCTCAGGTGGTACTGTTGGCATCTTCCGCGGCAGCGGCACCACGCTCACGCAGATCGCCCGCGCCGGGCAGACCGCGCCCGACGGCAATGGAAGCTTCTCCACTTTCAGCGTTGGACCTACTTCCATGCCTGAGCTCAACGACGCTGGGCAGGCAGCGTTCGTGAGTCGCCTTACGGGTACCAGCGGTGGCGTGAGTGGCGCTATTGGCATCTTCCGAGGCGACGGCACCACGCTCACGCAGATCGCCCGCGCCGGGCAAGCCGCGCCCGACGGCGAAGGCAGCTTCGGAGGATTCTTCGGAGACCTTGAGCTGAACGACGCTGGGCAGGCCGCGTTCTCGGGCTATCTCACTGGTACCAGCGGTGGCGAGAGTGACAACACCGGTATCTTTCGCGACGACGGCGCAACTGTCACACAGATTGCACGAGAAGGTCAGGTTGCGCCCGACGGCAATGGCAGCTTTTCCGATTTCCGCGGCAGATTAGATAGCCTCAGAATCCGGCTCAACGACTCCGGGCAGGTGGCGTTCCTCAACCGCCTCACAGGCACCAGCGGTGGATCCAGTGACGACCTTGGTATTTTCCGCGGTGACGGCGCCACGCTCACACAGATCGCCCGCACAGGGCAGACAGCGCCCGACGGTAATGGCAGCTTTTCCTCCCTTCGCGCCCTCTCGCTCAACAACGCCGGGCAGGCGGCGTTCTTAAGCCTCCTCACTGGTACCAGCGGTGGCGCGAGTGACAACGAGGGTGTCTTTCGAGGCGACGGCGCCAGCGTCACACAGATTGCCCGCGTAGGACAGGTTGCGCCCGACGGCAATGGCAGATTTTCCAGTTTTGGCGGAATATTTACTTCGATATCCGCGCTCAACGACGCCGGACAGGTCGCGTTCTCTGGCACTCTCACCGGTACCAGCGGCCGAGGCATCTTCCTGCACGACGACACGCTAGGCTTGCTTCAAGTCGCCCGCATGGGAGATGAGCTGCTGGGAAGCACCATCACGCACCTTAGTTTTGATCCCAACTCCATCTCCCTTGATGATAGCGAGCGCAACGGCCTCAACGAATTGGGGCAGGTCGCATACGGGTTTAGACTGGCCGACGGTCGACGGGGCATCGCGATCTGGACCATACCCGAGCCCGCCACCGCCACGCTACTCTCCACCATCGGCCTTTTGCTCGTTCTGCGCCGGCAACACGGCAACTATCTAACTCGTGATCGGTAGCGAACTCGAAACACGCTCGATCTCCAAGCAGGATCCCACGCGGCCTCGTTCCACCAGCCCGAACAGCCGGATGGTGGTTCAATATAAAACGGTATCACTACCACGCAGAGTCTGGAACCCGAAGCGAATGGCACCGTTCATGGAGAATCCAACTGGCCCAAAACTAACCGCTAGGCTTCGCGCGTCAACTTGTTACATTCGATCGTACTTTGCCTGACGGCTTGTTGGCTGCAGGCTTAGTGAGTTCTTTGACAATTTGGTTGTGACATGCGGTGCGCGAGAGAAGGTTTCGTATAGCGGCGAATTCTCAAAACGCATGCTGTTTTGCGTCACGGGGAGGAGATTGCTGCTTGCCGGCTTGGGCGATGCAGGTAATAGCACGCGCAAAAAGGCAAGGGTTTTGGAATAAAAAAGCGCGTTTGCCGATGAGCTGCAAAAAAGCACTCGGCAGCAAACACTACCGTGCGAGCGGAGTGTTGCGCACTGGCGCAGTCTGCCGAAGGTTGCCGTTCATCAGGCCTTCGATGTTCCCGATCCCAGTTTCCTGGTGGTAGGTAAACTTACGGGCAGAGGTCGGAGAACGAGGTCCGCCGCGATACTCCTGCACTGTGATCGTTGCCGGCAGCTGATTCGTGCCTTCTAGAATAAATGTCTTTTTGAGCTGATCATATTTTGCCAACCGAGACTGCGTGGTGAAATTGCCGCGCTCGCCGGCGGGGCCTTCGATGATGACGCTGCCCTCGGCGATCAGTTCGAGTGGGCCTAAGCTGCTTTTTTCGCTCCGATCCAATCGGGTCAGCGGGCTTTCGGCGACGCCCAGTTGATTGCACCTGATCCAAATCGTTTCCGGCCCCGGCATGCCGCGCTTGGTGAGAGGGATTTTCTGCTCCCACGCATCGACTGGGCCGTAGACCGCGTCGACATCGCCGTAGACTTGCACTTGTTTGCTCTGCAGATTGCCTTGAATGCCACGGTTAAATCGCACACCCAAAAACCGCAGCCGTTGGGCCGGTTGTGCCGCAGGACGTGTTGCTGCCAAGCGGGCCTGGCCATTGTCACGGGCCATGTTCTGCAGGGGATTGCTACCGCTGGAGAGATGCACCGATTCGATCCACCCCGGCCCCGTGCCCTGGAGTTTGCCATTCTGCAAATTGGCGACGAAGGACTCTTCGAGCTTGATCGTTTGCACGGAGGCCAACCCGAGTGCATCACGCTGACTGAATAGGGCATTTACCCCACGGTGGCATTCGAGCTGGGCAATTTCGATTCGCCGCGGGCCGCTCGCGCCGTCGAATTGCACCGGTGCGGTGAGCCCCACGACCATCTGCTGCGTGTCGAGCGTTCCGTCGACGGTTTGCACTTGCACGTTGCCATCGAAAGTAATGTGGTCTTGCCAGAGCTCCATGCGTCGTTGCCAGCGGATGGTCATAGGTTGCGGCGTGGCGAGTCGTTTGCCGCTGAGGTCGCGGTCGACGACGGTTTCGATTTCGCCCGGGGCATCGACCCAAGCTCGGCTGGTGCCGCGGTTGACTTGCAATTGCTCGGCGCGAAAGGTCATGCCATCGGCAGAAATCTTGGCGGGCTTGCCCTGCAGAGAGATCTTCGCCGTCGGCGAATCCGCGTTTTCCACTCGTAGACGATCCGATTCGACTTGCAGCGGTTGTTTCGAGTTCGTTGCGGAAGACGACTCTCGGAAAGCGACTTGCCCTTCGACGTCGATGCTCGTTACCTCCGGTTGGCGGTCGTGCACGGTGACGAGCATGTTTAGCACATTGCCAGCGATGTCGTACTTGCGTCGGTTAGCACCACGCCTCGGACCCGCGAAGCTTTTTGCCGAGCCAGAGTCTCCAACAGCAGGACTGTTCAGCAACAGATCGCTGGGCGTGTAGTCGAACTGCACTTCTAGTTGTTTGACAGCACCGCGCAACTGGGGCGATTCGATATCGATATTGCCTCCTGCGACTAATCGTCTGGGCACGATGTCGCTGGGTAGTAGCTCGGCTTCAGAGCCATCAGGGGCACTTTCTCGCAAATACAGATCGAAGTGGTCTGCCCACAGGCGGCCCATACCGACCATATCGAGCCGAGGACGACCGTTGAGAGTCAGCACTGGTTCGCCGTTGACTCGGCGCAGCCTCAGGTTCTCGGTCCAGCGCACCTCGAACGGCTCGGCACCCGGTTTTTCTGAAGTGCGCGCACGCAGCCAGCCACTTCCCGCGGCGAGCAACTTGCCGAGGCGTTGGCGGGAGCCTTTGGGTGGCGCCTGGTACTGCACCTGCTTGGCGTGAATTTCGCTGCCTTGGTAGGAAAGCACTACCTCCGGGCCTCGGTCTAGCGTGATACGTTGGGGCCCCAATTCGATCCGCATCCGTTCGCAACGCGCTGTGGCTTCTTGCGAGGGGGCGCTGAGCAGAACCGGAGAACTGCGATTTCCTTCCGCTTCGATCATTCCCGCTGACATCCCCGCTGAAAACTCGTTTGCCGGTGATGCTCCCCTTGCTTCGTCGCTCGTATCCGTGAAATATATCGAAAGCTGTTCGCAGCGTAACTGGTCGACTAGCCCTTGCGGATGGACTTGTTGCAGTTCCACTTGTTCGACGAACGAGGCGACCTGGTTGGGGAAATCGAAGCGGAACTTCCCTTGGCTCGTGATGCGTACTGGAGGCGCGTTTTCGGTAAGTGCCTTAGGCTGGGAGTCGAACCCCATTCGCACTTGTCCAGGAGAGAGCTGCGCTTCCACCTCTCTGAATACTTCCAGCGAATCGATGCTGCCAAGTCCAAGGCTCGACGAAGTAGAGCGACCGCGCTCCCTATCGACGAGCCTTATTTCTAGATGCCGACCGCTGCCCCGATGCGGCCCGAGCTGCATCGCGACACGCTGCATCGTATAAATTAGATCTTCCCGAATTTCCACGTCGCGTGTTGTGAGCAGCAAGTCGTCCTGTGTACCAGGCTCGCGCATGTTGCTGCGAACGGTGATTTCTCCGGTGAGTTTGCCGGACTGCAATTGGCCAAAGCTGCCCATGCCTCGTTTAAAGCTCTTGTCCATCTGCAGTAGCGCGCCATGCGGCGCCTCGAGTACAACGGCATCGCTGGGTGGCGGTTCGCCGCGCACTCGGCCTCGTGGAAAGAACAGAATGGCGCACTTGTTGACACGTACCTGGCCATCGTCGCTGGGCTTGAACTCGTCGAGTACGATCATCGCCAGGCCGTTTTCGGCCGTGATCGGCGGCTTGGTGAGCGTCCAATGTCCCGGAGGAAAATACGCCGCAAGCAGAGTGCGGTATTTGTGTGTCGGCGCGGGAGTTTCGGATGAGCTGTAGCCTGAGGAGTGCCCCACTTGTGGTGGTTCAATCAGCGGTGCCGCGATCAACACATAGGCCTGGTACACCGCAGCCGTGACCGCAAAAGCAATCGCGGAGTGTGTCAGGCGGGTAAGCATGGGAGAAGTGCGCTGTGAGTTGAAATAAGAGAGCCACGGATGGGCATGGATAGATGCGAATAGGTTCTGGCGTTGCTAGTTGGGTGACCAAGATGAAGCGTAGTTGCTATCGAGTTGCGTCTGCCCTGCGCTGATGAAACCGTTGAAACCAAAATGCCGCATTCGTCGTTCCAGTTCCCATTCTCGTGAAAGCGCAAACGCCCAAGGCATCGCGTGTTCCGTGTAGAAGGAGTTTGCTTTCTTGGCGTTCTCTGGAGCCAACAATTCCCAATATGATACTTGCTCGCCTTTCTTGCGATTGATCGCCCATGCGAAGTTGAGAGCAATGGGTGCACCCAATGTGCGGACTGTGTTCACTTCCATCGACAACGGAAATGTGAACTGGATCAACGGTTCAACGCGATCTTCAGACGTCGGCAGTTCTGGAAAGGCGTCCAAGCAGATTTGATATTCAACATCAGCTGCCTCGATTGTCCTTGTGATGCTAGTTGCCAGCACCATAGACATAGCAAGCCAAGTGATCCATCCGCGTTTTTCCGTGTCCATCAGTGGCTCCTTGGTTCAAGCTTGATATTTGCGCAACACCGACTCCCAGCGGCCAGTGTTCTTCAGTAGTAACTCCACGACTTCGCGCATGGCACCGTAGCCACCGCGCAGACTTGTGACGTAGTCGGCGTCCTGCTTAAGCTCTTCCACCGCATCGCCAACCGCGACGCCCAGGCCGACGTGTTTGATCACGGCCCAATCGGGAAGGTCGTCGCCGAGGTAGCAGACTTGGGCAAGCTCCAACTCCAACTCTTCGCAGATCGTTCGCACCACCTGTAGCTTGTCCTTCACTCCTTGCCGCACGATATCAATGTCGAGTTCCGCGGCGCGGAGCTTCACGACCTGCGAACTGCGACCCGTGACGATGCCAAGCCGCCCGCCGCTTTGTTGCCAGAGGCGAATGCCTTGCCCGTCGCGGATGTTGAACTGCTTCGACTCAACGCCTTGGTTGTCGAAGATCACTCCACCGTCGGTCAGCACGCCATCCACATCGGTCAGCACGAGTTGGACCTGCGCACATTTTTCAGTGAGGTTCATTGCTTGCTACTTCACGGTCAGAAAAAAGTCGAATCGTGGTTGGCTCGTCGTCGGTCATTGGCTTTCGGCTCTCGGCTTCTCGCTCGGGCAACATGCTTAGCACGTCAGTCACATCGATCAGTCCGACCGGTTTGCCTTGTTCATCGACGACGGGCAGCTCGCTGATTTTGCGATCGGCGAGAATCTCCACCGCGGCGAGCATTTTGGAGCCTTGCAGCACGGTTTGCGGCTCGCGAACCATGAGGTCGCTCACCGGTGCATCTAGGGCCGTGTCGTTTCTGCGCTCGATCAGCTTCGCCAAGTCGCTGTCGGTGAACAGCCCGACCAGTTTTCCCTCGGAGTCGGTAAGCATGATCGCTCCCGTGCGACGGCCCGGCTTGGTGCAGGTGACCAACACATTGCGCACAGTTTCGTCGGCGAGTGCCACGCGGCATTCGTCCAGCGGACGCAAGTGATCCTCGACGCGGCTGAGCTTGCGACCCAAAGCGCCACCCGGATGATAGCGGGCGAAGTCTTCCGGTTGAAATCCATGGAGTCGGCTCACGACCAGCGCCAGCGCATCGCCAATTGCCAGCATTGCGGTCGTGCTGGTCGTGGGCGCCAAACCGAGCCAGCACGCTTCGTCGAGTTTGCCCAACTCGATCACGACATCGGCCGCGCGTCCCAAGGTGTTAGTCGCGCTGGCGGTGATCGCTACGAGCGGCACGCCGAACTCTTTGAGCGAGGGCAAGAGCTGCACGACTTCGCCCGTCTCGCCACTTTGCGAAAGCGCCAACACCACGTCGCCCGGTTGCACGCGCCCCAAGTCGCCGTGAAACGCTTCGGCCGGGTGTAGATAGTGAGCGCGTGTGCCGGTCGAAGCGAACGTCGCCGTCAGTTTCTGTGCAATCAACCCTGCCTTGCCCATGCCCGTGACAATCAGGTTGCCACGCAGCTGGTGCAATAAGTGAATTGCCTGGGCAAAACAGCCATCGAGTTGTTGCAACATGCGACCTAGCGCTCGGGCCTCGGCGCAGATGATCTGTTGGCCAAGAGTGATTACCTCTTGATCGGTAAGAACGGGATCCTTGTTTGGGCGGCGCAGCGCGGCATGAGTACTCATGAATCGGTCTTCCTTGACACGAGTCGAGAGGCGGGGAACTGGTCGGGCGATTGTAGAGTGCCACGTCTGATCCCACAACGCGGCTCCGCTGTCTGCTAGCACGCTCGATTAGCGAGAGGACAGCGAAGCTGGATTGTTGCAGGCCTACCGTTAACGACCGCGGCCTTTACTGCGTCCGCGAAACTGGCGTTGGTTCTGGTTGCCACGAGAGCGTTGGATTTGAGACGCTCCTTGGCGCACACGGTTGTTGATTTGCCCTTGGTTGAATCGCTGGCGTTGAGTGGTACCCGAGGATTTGGCACGCGCGCCGCTCTGAGTCTGAATGGTCGGCTTCGCGACGCGACGGTTGAACGAACCACGTGCTGGGGGAGTCATGTTCCTGCTCGCAGAGGGCAACGCGACATTGCCGGCAGCATTCTTCGTGCCGAGAACGCTCTTCGCGCCGAAGGTGCGTTGGGAACGCTGGGCATCAAACATTCGACGCAATGCATCTTGTGATTGCCTGGAGTTCACAACTTGCCCGCGGTTGGAGACCTGTCCCTGCTGACGGTTCTCGAAACTGCCGCGCGGCGGTGGAGATGTGGACTGCGCGCGAACGCGTTCTTGGAGATTCGCGTTTCCATTGCGGCTGCGGTTCCACTTCAGCTGGCTGTCTGATTGAAATCGAGTCCTTTGGTCAAGTTGGGTATTCCTGTTGAGTCGTTTACGAATGGACTGATCGACTGTTTGCCCACGCGAGTTGGTTCCGCGCTCGAGGGTGCTGGCAGACTTGGTGCCTCGACGATTGGTTTCCTTGATTCCAGTCTTCAGCTCTGGCTTCCCCTTAGAGCCGCGAAGGCGTTGATCGACCGCTAGCTTGCTCCGATTCCGATTGGCTCCGGTGTTCACGCTAACTTTGTTGTTGGAGTAGATCTTTGGCACGCGGAGCGAAGCGTTTCGCTTCGAGTTTTTCTCGGCAAGTGAACCTGGTTGTACTCGATTGCGACCGAAATCACGATACTTTTCGGCACTCTTGCGGAATTTAGCCAGTTCGCCTGCTGTGTTATTGTGCAACTTCAAGGCTTTCCGCTCGACAGCGGAGAGCCGATTCACTTTGCGAACGAGATCGTTACCTTTCGAGTTGCCAGCTCTGCGTCTTGAACTTGCGAGATCGCGGGCGTTGTGCTTTCCGTGAGCACCGTGGCGATGTCCGTTCCAGTGATGGTGGGCATACAACGGGTCGAAGAGACGGGACTTACCATGATGTCGACCCCATTGTCCGTAGGCTGCGTTGTTCCAAGGCGACAACCAGCTGGGCACCTGGCGCCCACGGCCCCAATGGTTTCCGTAGTAGTAGCGGCCATGGTGAGAGTCGAGAAACAGGTTCGCCAGTAATAAGCCCGTGTTCACTAAAGTGCTTGGGCGATAGGCGTAGCCCGCTCGGAATCGGTAACTCGATCCCCAGTAAACGGGCGCGTACACCAACCCGCGACTTGCTAAAGGGTAATCCCAGTAGCCGCTGACGTAGACGCTCCCGCGCGGCGTGTAGCAGTAGTGGTTTGGCACCCACACCCAATCAGGCTGCGCGGCATACCAAAATCCGGGTTGCCAGACATAGGCGTTGTTTCTCCACTGCCAACAGCCTGGGTTCCAAAGGTAGTTGTCGCCTGGGGCGGGACTGGAAGGACCTTGTTCTAGATTTGCAGGCGGTGCGGGGAGGTACTGCTGCTCTTGCAGTTGCCCATCGGCCCAAAAACCGGCGACCCACTGGAATCCTTCGTCGACTTGTTGCCACTCGCCGGGGACCCAAGTGCGGCCCGGTGGAAAGTCACGCCACAAGCCGCTCACCCAAACAAAATCTTTTCGCTCAACGTCAAACGACCAATAGCCGGGGAGCCAATTCACATTCGTCCCCTCGGGCCGTTCTTCCGGCGGCAATTCGTTGATGGGAGCCGGCGGCTCGCGATCTACAACCAATGCTTGGGCTTCTAGTGCTAGTGGTTTGGCGAAAGCTTCATGCAGAGGTCCCTGGTCAAGGACATCAGGCTCGAGCCGTTCAGTATTACCTGGCAAATTCGGCGCAGCCGATTGAGGATTCGCCGCTTGTGGTACAGGCGGCTGCGCGGACGCGAATGGGGCGAGTGAAATGACTGCGAAGCCTAGCGCAGTAACTGAAGTAACTATCGTCAGCAAGTATTTGTGTGACATCGTCAACCTTCCTATCTCACCCGGGTTTCGAGCGAAGGTGAATTTGGAGCACGGCATTGCTAACTGGCATCGTTGCCGCAATGCGGGAAGGCTACGTCGGGTCCGTAGACGCAGGAGGGAACACCCACTAGAAGGGCATAATTCATGCCGAAACGACACCAGCCCTCTTTTTTGAGGCTTCTAACTGCTTGCAAGTATCTCGATAGCAAGAGTTTGCGGCGAACCTAGAGCAACAGATCGCGGGAGTTCGAGGTCCGCAAGGGAGTGTCACCAATCTGATTCTGTGTCGCTCGGTTGCGACGGTCCTCAATCAGTTCCGCGCATAAAAAATGCTCCCAGAAAAGCACACGTCCCAGGGGGGCAAAGGACGTTGATACCTTTCCGGGAGCGATTGGACGCAGACTAGGTCGCGTCGTCGGTTGACTAGTTGTGTCGGGCTAGTCAACCGGGGGAGTGTATCGAGGCGGTGGGAGACTTCCGTGTCTGCTCCAGCCGCTCCGCGGGTCAATCGATTAATAAATTGACCCAACCACGTGGCTCCGTTGGCTTGTTTTGTTTGGTTCCTTGCAGCGAAGAAAAAGTTAGTTTGCTGTGTGGGCTGCGAAGGTTAAGAAAGAGTTTCACACGTGTCCAGAGCAGTTTGAAAAACTTTTTGGAGTCGCGTGTTGGGCTTCCTTGCCTTGCGTTTTTTGTTGGAGCGAATGCGTTTCGTTCCATGTGCGGGGAGAATACGACGGCAACATAACGGGGTCAAGGTCGGTTCGCTTCAAACGCAAAAAGTTTTTTGTTCGCCCCGATGACGATGTGATTGAGCGCCGCAACGCGCGTCGCTTCCGTGGTGTTTTGCGAAATGCAAGATCGAAAATATGGTGGCTGCGCTACCGCGTTTGCTAGCATCACGCCGCGCGAAAAAATTCTTCCGGTTCCACGGCGTCGCCACGTGCGCACCGAATCCAATCGCTCACTTCCGCGATGGTTGGCAACGCTGCTTGAGCTATCCAGGAGTCACCATGTTTTTGCTGCGCCGTTTCCAAAGCTGCGAGCAGCTGCGTTGGCGTGGTCCGCTCGAGCTGTTCCGCGTTGCCGATTCCCGCCACAGCAAGCAGCCGCGCCGCGTCTGCCGGCAATTCGGGCAGCGCCATAATCAATCGCGCTTCGCACTGCCAATCTGCCAGCAACTCGGCAGAGATAGTATTTCCACGCAATCGCCGCCCTACGGCTCGTGGGCTGGCCGCCAGCAACTCCGCCACCGACCGAATCCCCACGGTAGCCAAATTCCCCGCGGTCCGCGGCCCCAGGCCCAGCACATCGCACGCATTGCTATTTCGATTCCATTGCATCATAGGGCGGATAATACGCAGGTGCCCCACACCGCGCAAAGGTCGAATTCGTGCGCGCGTTGATAGCGGTCAAGACGCTAAAGAACAATGTGCACGGTAACCGCCATAGCCGCCGCAGAAACAAACGTCGTTCCCACCACTAGCCAGTGGGACCAGTGGAGTCGTCGATGCTGCCGAAAATCACTAATCACCGCTGTAGGCAAGAACACGAGCAATGCGTAGTTCGGCATCATCATGAATAGCTGTGTGTAAGATCCCAAGTGCATTGAGCGCAGCAACTGAAAATCATAGTTGTACCAAAATACTTCGAGCAACCATTCAACGCATCTTACACCGATCATGAAGAGAGCCCAGAGGATGGAAAGCAAGGCCTTCAATGCCATCACGCCCCAGCCCCACTTCCAGATAGGAGCAGGTTCGTGCAAAGTCGCGGCGACCCAAAAAGCGACGGTGACGC
Organism: Bythopirellula sp.; assembly: GCA_965230685.1. Lineage (GTDB taxonomy): Bacteria > Planctomycetota > Planctomycetia > Pirellulales > Lacipirellulaceae > Bythopirellula. Next base: position 2,023,179 of record CBDDLO010000002.1, on the reverse strand, counting down.
ATTGCACGACCAAGTGAATCGGCATCGTTACCCAAGCTATCGAAAAAACCAGGAATCTTGGTACGCGATAGGTAAGCTAAGCAAGAGCGCCATTTCATAAGCCCAGGAAATCGCCACATAGATGGCCATCCAATGCCCTGGTCGGCAGGGGAAGGGGATTTCCTGTCGCCGCCAAGCAAGCCCGAACAAGACGATGGCAAAACAAACGCTTTGCGAGAGCGTTCGAATGATGAAGTTTAACGAGATCCCGGTGGTGAACTCGGGCACTGTTTGACCTGGCAGGTCAGGAAAGAGATTCCAAATCCCTAACCACACTGACATCGTCACAGCGAAAACTGTGGTCAACACGAACAAATGATGCACCCGCAACGGCGGGAGAGGTGCCGTGTGCCAAGGTTCATGCGGTTCGGGGTCGCCACTCATGAGCGCAGTATAACAGTCTTGTTGTCACTAAGAACACAAGGAGCACAAAGCAATAAACAGCCCTATTTCTTCGAGACTTTGAGGGGATGACTGGCGCTCCTCGCGGTGATATTCTGGGGGCCAGTGTTTGATCTTCGCAATCCAAAAGAGGCTTTCCATTGAGTACGGATAAATTGCCACGGCGCGGTTTTCTCGGGTTGTCGCTGGGCACAGCTGCAGCCGGCTTTGCTGGTTCCTACCACATCGCTAACGCCGCAAGCGCGGAAGACAAACCCCGCGCCAAAGTCGAGCGCCTTGGCGTCGGCGCCATCGGGCTGCGTTACCAGGGTTCCGTCGATGCTCACAAAGCCAACATGTACGGCGACATCGTCGCGGTCTGTGATGTCGACAAGCATGTGCGCGACCAAGCGCAAGCGGCGTTCGGCAGCCGCGCGAAATCTTTTGAGCAGTATCGTGAAATGCTGGAGCGTCCCGAAGTCGATCTCGTCGTCATTGGCGCGCCAGACCATTGGCACACCCAGATGGTGATCGACAGTTGCCGCGCGGGGAAAGATGTTTACTGCGAAAAGCCGCTCACGCTCACCATCGATGAAGGCAAATTGATGCGCGATGTCGTGCGTGAGACGGGCCGCGTCGTACAGGTCGGTTCTTGGCAACGGAGCGATAGCCGCTTCCGACTTGCAGTCGAGATGGTTCGCCAAGGTCGCCTCGGCAAGCTGCAGAAAGTCGACGTGGTGCTCGGAAAAAATGTCGTCGGCGGGCCGTTTCCTACGGTCCCCGTCCCGACGAATATCAACTGGGATCTGTGGCAGGGGCAGACTCCCGACGTGCCGTACGTTCAGCAGCGGTGCCATTACACGTTTCGTTGGTGGCACGAATACTCCGGCGGGCAGATGACCGATTGGGGTGCGCACCACATCGATATCGCCCAATGGGGCATCGATTCCATGCCGGTTCGCATTCAGGGTCAGGCCAAATACCCCACGGAAAATAATGCGAGCTACAACGTGCCAATCGACTACGGAGTGAAATACGACTTTGCCAATGGTGTCGAGCTCACCGTCAGTGACACCGGCCGCAGTGGCATCATGTTCACCGGCAGCGAAGGTCGTATCTTTGTCAATCGTGGTACCATCGCAGGCAAGCCGGTCGAGGAACTCCAGTCGAATCCGCTCGCCCGCGGCGATTTCCAAGTTTACGATTTCGACAATCACACTCGCCCCGAGCGCGCAGGCAAGCTCGACGCGATTGTGAATCACATGGGCAATTTTTTTGACTGCGTCGAGTCGCGCAAAGCCCCAATTTCCGACATCGAAAGCCAGCATCGCAGTGTTAGCACCTGTCATCTCGGCAACATCAGCATGCAACTGGGGCGCGCCCTGAATTGGGATCCCCAAACCGAGCAATTCCCCGACGACAACGAAGCGAACAAGCTGCTCAGCCGCGAACAACGCGCGGGGTTCGAAATTGCCTAGCTCCACGCAACCCAACCGCCGTAGCTTTGCGCAAATTACCGCCGGCACCGCCGTTGGCATGGCACTGCCCTCGCTCTGCAAAGCGGAGGAGGCACAGTTTCAACTGCGTTACCTCTTGGCATCTTCGCTCTATGGCTACGCCGAGCTGGCCGACATCATGCCCGAGGTTCGCAAAACCGGCGCGACCGCCATTGATCTTTGGCCGATGGTGCACGGCAACCAGCGCGAACAACTCGACACGATGGGTGAAGCGAGGTTTGCCGAAATGCTTGCGCAGCACAACGTCACACTCGGCTGCATCACGCAGTACAAGTTGGGCCCTTTCGGTCTGCAGGACGAGATGCAGCTGGCGTCGCGGCTTGGGTGCCGCACGATCGTCACTGGTGGCAGCGGCCCGGCCGGCTTGCGGGGCGCGGAACTCAAGTCAGCTGTCCGCGAGTTCGTCGAGAAGATGAACCCGCACGTGGCCATCGCGGAAGAGACGGGCGTCACGATAGCCATCGAAAATCATCGCCACAATCTGTTCGAGTCCGCCGACTCACTGAAATGGCTAGCAGAATTGCGGCCCAACAAGCACCTTGCTGTCGCATTGTCACCGGCGCATCTGCCGCAAGATGAGCGAGCCATCGCCACGCTAATCCTTGCATTAGAGGGCAGCCTGGCGATGTTCTACGCGTGGCAACGTGGGGCGGATTTCCTGGGGCAACAGTCCCGGGAGCAAGGGCTGCTGCAACTGCCCGGTCGCGGCGAGCTCGATTTCGGACCACTCTTAGCCGCACTCGCGAAAATTCAGTACGACGGTTGGACTGAAATATTTATGCACCCTTATCCCCGGGGCGTAGCAATCGCGGATACCGTCGCGGGTGTCACCACGGCGGTTAACCAATCGCGTCGCTATTTGATTAATAAGCTAAAGCGGTGAGATTATAGTGAGTCAATCGCAACTTGCGGTTTAGCCTGGTTCTTTCTTCCCCACCTGTTCCGAGTGGCGTGTAAGTTGAAATAAATTATCCACGCGCCTCGAGCAGCAGCTTGATCCAGGGGCCGAGGTAGCGCCCATTGTCGTGATAGGTGCGGCCGCTGACGAGATTGCCGTCGACCACGCACGGTTCATCGACAAAGATGCCGCCGCAGACTTCCAAGTCGAATTGGCATTTGGGCACCGTCGCCATCCGTCGGCCTTCGACACAACCGGCACGCGCGGGGATCTCCACGCCGTGGCACACGCTGGCGATCGGCTTGTTGTTTTTGAAAAAGTAGCGTGTGATTTCGAGCAGCGCCGGGTCTTCGCGGATGTATTCCGGCGCGCGGCCACCGCTGAAAAAGATGCCCAGATACTCCTCCGGTTTCACGTCGGCAAAGGCGATGTCGGCTTCGAGCGTATAGCCTTCCCATTCTTTGGTGATCGTCCAGCCCGGTTTCACCTCGTGCATGACCATCTGATAGAGCCGCTTTTCCGGCGCGGCCACCACCGGCTCGAATCCGGCTTCTTGCAGTCGGTAGTAGGGATAGAGCGTATCAAGGGTTTCGGCCGCGTCGCCGATGATGAGTAGTACTTTGTCCATGATGGAGTGCTATCCTCTGGGCTATTCGCCCGCTTGATGGGAGTGTAGTGTTGGGACAAATTCCCAGCGTTTCAATTTGCTTTTGAGTGATACCGTGGCCACATCATTTTGTCGGCAATCGCCGCTCGACTTCCGCCCAGAAGGTGGCTAAATCAAGTTCGATTTCTGGCATCTGCGGCGAGCGATAGTGGTTGTCTGGTTGTTGCTCGAGGAAGTACTTGCCTTCGTTGAGCAATAGAAACTCAAACGTCTGCGATGCCGGCTCGACGATCCAATACTCGAGCACGTCGTACTTGGCGTATAAATCTAGCTTTTCCGTTCTGTCGCTACGGCATGTGCCGGGGGAAAGGATCTCCACTGCCAAGTCGCACGGACCTTCCACGTGTTTGGTGATGATGCCGAGGCGCTCTTTGCGAACATACAGCAAGTCGGGTTGCAGGATGGTATCATCGGACAAGACAACATCCACAGGCGCGTACATCACCAATCCCTTCGTTTTTTGTTTTGCGCAGCTTGAATAAGCGTTTCGTAGAGTAGGCCTGACAGAATCTGAGGCAGCGGCGTCGGACACGGCGACATGATGAGTCTCCCTCGAATTAATTCGACGCGTTCGCCCTCGGGAAGCTCCATGTAGTCCGCCGCGCGGTACGGTCCGGGTTCGCTCGCAGGCGAATAGCCGGTGAAGGTTTCGTATTGCGGCGTGACGGTGCTCATGCCTTCCATTGTAGCAAGGGGAGGCGCGGCGACCAACGTTCACGTCGTGGCCGAAACGGTGCCAAACCGCTCCTGCAGCGACTGCACTTCCATCTCGCCCGCACTGAGCGCTTCCATGGCCATCACTGCGGCGTTGGCGGCTTCGGTCGTTGTTAAGCAGGGCACGCCGGCCTGAACGGCAGCGGCGCGGATTTTTCCTTCGTCGGTGCGAGCGCCTTTGCCGCGTGGAGTGTTCATCACTAGCGCCACTTCGCCATCGGTGAGAAAGTCGATCAGGTTGGGATGCCCTTCGCGGATTTTTTTCACTGGCTTGGTGGGAATACCCCCAGCAGACAAAACGGCAGCGGTGCCTTCGGTGGCTAGCAAGGTAAAGCCCAGCTTGTGCAACCGACCAGCGAGATCGACGATTTGTTCTTTCGCGCGTTCCGCCACGCTGACAAACACGTTGCCACTGCTCGGCAAGACCGTCCCCGCGGCGAGTTGACTCTTGGCAAACGCGAGGCTGAATTCCGGGCTGATGCCCATCACCTCGCCGGTACTCCGCATCTCGGGACCTAGCACAATGTCGACGCCAGCAAATTTGATGAAAGGAAAGACACTTTCCTTCACTGAGACATGCGTAGGCATGGGGTCTGTCGTGTATCCCTGCTCGGCGAGCGAGACGCCGGCCATCACCTTCGCTGCAATTTTGGCGACGGGCATTCCGGTCGCCTTGGCAACGAACGGCACGGTGCGGCTAGCGCGCGGGTTGACTTCGATGACGTAGACCACAGGCTTGTTGTCTTCTTCCTTCACGGCGAACTGCACATTCATTAGTCCCACAACACCTAACTCGCGGGCCATGGCTTCCGTGGCGCCGCGCAGTTCCTGGATCACCTCTGTCGAGAGCGAATACGGCGGAATCGCGCACGCCGAGTCGCCCGAGTGGACGCCCGCTTCTTCGATGTGTTCCATAATTCCGGGAACAATGACGTGCGTACCATCGCTGACGCAATCAACGTCGACCTCGGTCGCGCCTTCCAGAAAACTGTCGATCAGCACCGGTTGCCCCTGGGCAGCGATGAACGCGGCGGCAACGTATTTTTCTAGCTGCGACTTGTCGTAACAGATTTCCATCGCCCGACCACCAAGCACGAAACTCGGGCGCACCAACAGCGGGTAGCCAATCTGATCGGCGATCCGTCGGGCCTGGTCCATCGTGCGGGCAATACCGTTGGCCGGTTGTTTTAGATCGAGGCGCTCGAGCAACTGTTGGAATTTTTCGCGGTCCTCGGCGGCTTCGATTGCGTCGACACTGGTGCCAATGATCGGCACACCGGCGTTTTTGAGCGACCGCGCCAAATTGAGCGGTGTCTGACCGCCGAACTGGACGATCACGCCGTCGGGATTGGTGCTATCAACGATGTTCAGTACGTCCTCGACCGTGAGCGGCTCGAAAAAGAGCAGGTCGCTCGTGTCGTAGTCGGTGCTGACGGTTTCGGGGTTGGAGTTGACCATGATGGACTCGTACCCCAGCTCACGCATGGCGAAGCTGGCGTGGCAGCAGCAGTAGTCGAACTCGATGCCTTGTCCGATGCGGTTCGGCCCACCGCCAAGAATCATGATCCGCTTGCCATCGGCGGCTTTCGCGGGGACCTCGTCCTCGGTTTCATAGGTGGAGTAGTAGTATGGCGTGTAGGCTTCGAACTCGGCGGCGCAGGTGTCGACCGACTTGAATACGGCACGGATGCCGTGCTTGAGCCGCTCGGTTCGGACCTCGGACTCCGCGGCGTCGAGCATGGTGCCCAGTTGTCGGTCGGAAAAGCCAAATCGCTTGGCCGTGCGCAGAAAAGGGACAGGCACATCGGCGAGTTTGCCAATGGCGCGCAGCTCGTTTTCCGTCTCGACGATTTCGAGCAAGTTATCAAGGAACCAGCGGTCGATCTTCGTCAGTTCGAAAATTTGATCGACAGTCATGCCGCTCTTCATAGCGTAGCGGAGGTACCAGACCCGCTCGGGACAGGGCCGGGAGAGTTTCTCGCGGATTTCGGATTCGTCCGGTTCCTTATCGGTGCCCCAAAGATCGTTGCCGTCACTCCCAAAGCCGAACGCGCCGACTTCCAGGCCACGCAGCGCTTTCTGGAAAGACTCCTTGAACGTGCTGCCGATGGCCATCGTCTCGCCGACCGACTTCATCTGCGTCATCAGCGTGTCGTCGGCCTCGGGGAATTTTTCAAACGCGAAGCGAGGGATTTTTGTGACTACGTAATCAATCGCTGGCTCGAAACAGGCGGTCGTTTCGCGGGTGATGTCGTTGGCCAGTTCGTACAGCCGGTATCCAACGGCCAGCTTTGCGGCGATCTTGGCGATGGGAAACCCAGTGGCCTTCGACGCGAGCGCACTGCTGCGACTGACCCGCGGGTTCATTTCGATCACGATCATGCGTCCATTGTCGGTGTTGATCGCGAACTGGATGTTCGAGCCGCCCGTTTCGACGCCGATCTCGCGGATCACGGCCAGCGAGGCGTCGCGCATCCGCTGGTATTCTTTGTCGGAGAGCGTTTGCGCCGGGGCCACTGTGATCGAATCGCCCGTGTGGACGCCCATGGGGTCGAAATTCTCGATCGCGCAGATAATGACTACGTTGTCGTCGGCGTCGCGCATCACCTCCATTTCGTACTCTTTCCAACCAATGATCGATTCCTCGATTAGGACCTCGGTCGTGGGCGATTGGTCGAGGCCATGCAGCACCAGTTCGTCGAACTCGTGGCGGTTGTATGCGATCGCCGAACCGCTGCCGCCCATTGTGAAGCTGGGCCGCACGATCGCGGGAAAGCCAATTTGCTGGACCCACTCCCGCGCATCGGCAATCGTTTTGACGGTCTTGCCGCGGCAAACGTCGAGACCAATCTTGCCCATCGTTTCTTTGAACCGCTCGCGGCTCTCGGCCTTGTCGATCACGTCGGCCTTGGCGGCGATCATCTCGACGCCGTATTTTTCCAGCACGCCATGCTCTTCGAGCTGCATGGCTAGGTTAAGGCCGGTCTGTCCGCCGAGGGTAGGGAGCAGAGCATCGGGCTTCTCGGCGGCGATCACTTTTTCGATCATCTGCCAAGTGAGCGGCTCGATGTACGTCCGATCGGCCGTCGCCGGATCGGTCATAATCGTGGCGGGGTTGGAGTTCACGAGGATTACCTCGTAGCCCTCCTCGCGCAGGGCCTTGCAGGCCTGGGTGCCAGAATAGTCAAACTCACAGGCCTGCCCGATCACGATGGGACCGGAGCCAATAAGTAAAATGCGGTGGATATCGTCGCGGCGGGGCACAGGCGTTGGTGGGTTTGCTGGTGGAAATCGCAGGGGAAATAGCCACGATCTGACAGATCGCCGGAGCCCCAAGTAAAATCGCTCCATCGTAGCCCGGGTAGGGCGAGGGCTTCAAGTGCCGCGAGCCCGGAGATCCATTGGGTCGCAGCTGGGGATGCAGTCGGGCGGCTCAACATTTTATCACGACGCGGAGATGGCCTCTCCCGTGCAAAATGGTACTTAACCCCTCCCTGTTTCTCGGGTCTGAACCGTCGCCATTATGGCGAACAAAATTCCAGCTAATTAGACCCGCAGCCGCAGTAACGCTGCGCTCGGCACTATGGCAGTAACGCTGCGCTCGGCACTATGTGTGACACGCGTTCCTTTTTCGGGTTAGCCAGCGTGGTGACAGTGGTAATATTGGTCGGGTGGGGGGGATAGGTGTGGTGCGTTCGGGCGGGCTCTTGTATCACGACAGATGCTCCCGTAGGGGGCCGTTCGGGCAAATTGGAGTGGAGGTCCGAACCTTCAGATGGCCTGAGGAGACCGTCCTTCGGGCCAGCTGCTGACAGCGGGCTTGATTTTTTGGCCCGGAATTCGCAGGGTTCCCGCCTTGGCGCTCTTGCTCAAATGGCTATATTAGTTGATTCGCACGAGTTTGCCGTGCTCTGTGTGTGTCAAAAGCGAAAGGCGCATACTAGGCTTGCGTAGCTCAATTGGCAGAGCAGCTGATTTGTAATCAGCAGGTTGTGGGTTCAAGTCCCTCCGCAAGCTCTGTTGAGAGAGGCCTGTTGAGAGAAAGAGTTGGGCGTGGTGGGCTGGTAGAGCAGCGAATAAATGAGCAATAAATCAGCAAAGAGTAGGGCGGTCGCCTGGCAACGTATTGCATAGAAATTAGAGTAGGCGGTGTGTTCGGGCGGAGGTCATAAAGTCGGTCTATAGATGCCCGGTAGGGCGAAGTTAATTTACGGGAGAGATACTTCGGGGGAGTTACCGAAGCGGTCAAACGGGGCAGACTGTAAATCTGCTGGCTCTGCCTTCGCAGGTTCGAATCCTGCACTCCCCACTGGAATGTAAGATGTGAGATCGCAGATTGATGATTGAAAGTTTGCAGGAGGAGCCATCTTCAGTCTTCAATCTTACATCTTAAATCGAACATTCAGCCTGCGGGTGTAGCTCAATGGTAGAGCAACAGCCTTCCAAGCTGATGACGAGGGTTCGATTCCCTTCACCCGCTTGTTGAGAGTCGTAAGTCGTAAGTCGTTGGTCGTAAGTATTTTTTGCTCAGGGGTGATTGCGAGGCTTTTTACTTACGACTTTCAGCTTGTGACACGCGCCTCCACCGCTGCTGTAGCTCAGTGGTAGAGCACTTCCTTGGTAAGGAAGAGGTCATGAGTTCAAGTCTCATCAGCAGCTTTGAGGAACTAGGTGTTGGTAGTTAGGTGAAATAATGTGTTTTGTAGAGATTGCTAGTCGCACCTGCCCATAAGACAACTAAATTTGTACGAGATCGTCAGCGCTCCATTTTTCGCTGGCACGCATGAACCCTTAAAACATGAACCCTTGAGAGAAGTTAGGGAGAAAAATGGCTAAGGATACTTTTGAGCGTACCAAGCCGCACGTCAACGTCGGCACCATTGGACACATTGACCACGGGAAGACGACCACGACGGGTGCCATTTTGGCTGTGCAGGCCCAAAAGGGACTTGCACAGTTCAAGTCGTACGCAGACATCGCAAAGGGCGGTACGGTCCGCGACGAGACCAAGACGGTAACCATCGCCGTTGCTCATGTCGAGTATGAAACCCCCAATCGGCACTATGCCCACATCGATTGCCCGGGCCATGCCGACTTTGTCAAGAATATGATCACCGGTGCTGCCCAGATGGATGGAGCGATTTTGGTTGTCTCCGCCGCTGATGGTCCCATGCCACAGACTCGCGAGCACATCTTGCTAGCCCGTCAGGTCGGTGTGCCGAAGATCGTTGTTTATCTCAATAAGTGCGACTTGGTTGATGACGAAGAGCTGCTCGAATTGGTCGAGTTGGAGATTCGTGAATTGCTGACCACCTATGGTTTCCCCGGCGACGAGGTGCCGATGGTGCGAGGTAATTCGAAGGCTGCGATCGAGAATCCCGAAGTCGAAGAGAATGCCAAGCCCATCACGGAGTTGATGGAGGCGATCGACAGCTACATCGACGAGCCTGTGCGTGAGAATGACAAGCCGTTCCTGATGGCGATTGAGGATGTTTTCTCGATCGAAGGCCGTGGAACTGTGGCTACAGGTCGAATTGAGCGTGGCACGGTCAAGGTGGGCGAGGAGATTGAGATCATCGGCTTGACCGAAGCTCCGACCAAGACTACCTGCACGGGTGTCGAGGCGTTTAATAAAACGATGGACGAAGGTCATGCCGGCGAGAACGTTGGCTGCCTGCTCCGTGGTGTGAAGCGAGAAGACATTCAGCGCGGTCAGGTGCTCGCCAAGCCAGGTAGCATCACACCGCACACCAAGTTCGAGGCGGAAGTGTACGTCTTGAGCAAGGAAGAGGGCGGTCGACACACGCCGTTTTTCAGTGGTTACCGTCCGCAGTTTTACTTCCGCACGACCGACGTGACGGGCACTGCCAACTTGGTGGGTGACGCGGAAATGTGCATGCCCGGCGACAACGCTAAGATTTCCGTCGAGCTCGGCAAGCCGATTGCGATGGACGATGGCGTCCGCTTCGCTATTCGCGAGGGTGGCAAGACTGTCGGCTCGGGTGTGGTGACGAAGATTGTTGAGTAGAAAATCCAAGGCGGAAGGATGAAGGCGGAAGGCGGAAGATTTGCATTTCTTCATCCTTCATCCTTCAGCCTTCACTCTTGGTTTAGGGGCGTAGCTCAATTGGCAGAGCACTGGTTTCCAAAACCAGGGGTTGTGAGTTCGAGTCCCACCGCCCCTGCCATATAGAAGGAATGGCCAATAGCCAAGCCTCAATGACCAATGGGGCGTGGTTGAATGGAGTTCGGTTTTTGTTTGGTCATTGGGATTTGCACATTGGTCATTTCCCCAACGGGGTCTACCGTGGCTGAGTTAATCGCAGGAATGTTTAGTGGTTCGCCTTATAAGCGAAGCCAGGGCAGGATAGCCCGACAGCTAACGTTTGCCGCTATGGCGGTGGCGGTGGCGGTGGCGGCCTGGAAGATTAACACCGTGGCCGCGACGACGGCGGGGCAGTATGTTGCGCCGTTGGTGGTTTTGGCCTTGGGGCTGTGGGCCAGTTGGCGAGTTGTGAATATCCCTCGCTTCGCCGACTTTTTGATTTCGGTCGAAGCAGAAATGAATAAAGTGCAATGGCCCGGGCGAAGTGAGCTCTGGCGGGCATCGATTGTGGTGATCGCGGTGATTTTTTTCCTCGCCGGGGCATTGTTTTTGTTCGACATCGTGTTGAATGCGTTTTTCAGCAAGTTTATTGGCATTTAGCGTTGGCCTGTGGCTGGAATGCCCCCTGGCCTTGAGAGAATAGGAATACGCTCCCGTGAGCGACGAAACCAATAAATTGGTTGAAGAATCGCCGGTCGAAACCGACAGTGCTGCGCTAGTCGAGCAGGGCGAGGCCGTGCCCGCCTCAGATCCGCCTGCTGGCCCGCCCGCTGCCGAAATCACCGAGGAGTCAGTCGAAGAGGCCGTGGAGGTCGTCGAAGACGCGGTGGAAGAGGTCATCGCGGCTGAGGCCAGCGAACAAACCGATTCTGAGACGGGCGCCGGCGAAGATGTCACGGACGAAAATGCTCCGGACGAAGATGCTACGGAAGACGAAGCTGATGAGGATGTAGCAGAATCAGAGGCCGAGGGAGAGGTTGCCGCGGAGGAGGAGTCCGAAGTCGAGCCTATCGAGGAGATCGTAGAAGAGTCTGAGTCCGACGAAATCAAGATGGATTGGTACATCCTCAAGGTGCAGAGCAATCGCGAGAAGTCGATTTCTGCAGCGTTGGAGCGAAAGATCGCCGTCGAAGGGTTGCAGGACTACTTCGGCGAAGTCGTGGTGCCAGTTGAGAAGGTCACTGAGTTTAAGGGGGGGAAGAAGAAAGTCGTCAACCGCAAGCTCTACCCTGGCTACATTGTCGTGCGTATGTGTATCAACGACGACACTTGGTTTGCAGTCCGCGAGACCTCTGGGATTGGCGACTTCACGGGCTCCGGCGGAAAACCAACTCCGATGTTGCCCCACGAAGTGGCCCGCATCATCCAAACCGAAGAAGAAGAGACCGAAGACGCACCGAAGCTAAATATCAGCTTCAAGATCGGCGATCAGGTGAAAGTCAACGACGGGAACTTCGAGAGCTTCGAGGGCGAAGTCAATGCGATCGACGAACACAGCGGTCGCATCACGGTGATGATCAACATTTTCGGTCGCAGTACACCGGTTGAATTAGAGTACTGGCAAGTCGAACAAACGTAAACCTACACACATTTAGCGTTGCCCGCTTTGGGGCGACGAAACACAGCCATGGCAAAACAATTAGTTGGCAGCGCCAAGTTCCAAATCCCTGGTGGCCAGGCCACTCCAGCCCCGCCGGTTGGTACCGCTCTGGGTAAATTCGGCGTGAATCTGGGGCAATTCGTCCAGGCGTTCAATGATAAGACCAAAGAAGCCAACGGGATGATGATTCCCGTGGTGGTGAACGTCTACAACGACCGTTCGTTCGACTTTATCACCAAGAGCCCCCCCGCGGCGGTGCTTCTCAAGAAGGCGGCCAATATTGCGAAGGGGTCAGGTGTACCCAACAAAGACAAGGTGGGCAAAGTTACGAATGCTCAGCTGGAAGAGATTGCAACCACCAAGATGAACGACCTCAACGCCCGCGACGTTGAGCATGCTGCTCGCATGATAGCCGGAACGGCCCGCAGCATGGGCCTCGTAGTCGAAGGCTGAGCTCCCTAGCGAGTGGGAAACTCTAGGCCCAAACGTACAAATCCAAAACGCACAAATCCAAGTACAACCCATGCCAAAATTAGCCAAGCGAATTCAGAAAAGCGTTGAAAAGCGTCCCGAGGAAGCACTTCCTGTCGATGAGGCCGTGAAGGTGCTCAAGACTTTCGACGCCACCAAATTTGACCAGTCCGTTGAGATCGTCATGCGTCTGGGGGTTGATCACACCCAGGCTGACCAAATCATTCGCGGTTCGATTGTCCTTCCCAACGGCATTGGCAAAGCGCAGCGAGTGGTCGTGTTTGCCCGAGGTCCTGCTGCTGAGGAGGCCAAGGAAGCGGGTGCCGACGAAGTCGGCGAAGCGGACTTGGCTAAGAAAATCATGGGCGGCTGGACCGACTTTGACGTCTGCATCGCAACGCCCGACATGATGAAGGTCGTCGGACCACTGGGCAAAGTGTTGGGCCCGCGCGGTTTGATGCCTTCGCCCCGTGCTGGCACGGTAACACCTGAAGTAGCCAAAACGATCGGCGAGTATAAGGCGGGAAAAGTCGAGTTCCGCAACGACAAGGGCGGCAATGTGCAGGCGATCGTTGGCAAGTTGAGCTTTGACGAAGCGAAATTGGCCGAGAACATCCAGGCATTTGTCAACTTGATCCTCGGTATGAAGCCCAGCACCATCAAGGGCACTTACCTCCGCAGTGCCCATATTAGCGGCACCATGAGTCCTAGCGTAAAGCTTGCTATTTGATACATGTGTTCGCGTCCTCGGCAATGACGAATCAGTACGTTTGAGACTAAGCAGAAACTGAGCAATTCCATGAGTAAATACCTCAAAGATCTGATGACCAACGATCTCAAGCAGAAGCTCGACGGTGTGAGCGATGCACTGGTCGTCGATGTAATCGGCATGGAGGCGAACGCGAATGTCGAGTTGCGACGCAGTTTGCGTGAAAAGGACATGCATTTGATGGTCGTCAAGAACAGCTTGGCACGCCGCGCTACTGAAGGTACCGCTCTAGCCCCGGCATTCGAGGGCGCGACGGGCACCTCGGCGGTTGTCTGGGGCGGCGAGGATGTTGTTTCGTTGGCAAAAGAGGTCGTGCGCCTCGCCAAGGAAGCCAGCTACGAGCCGTTTGCTGCGAAGGGCGGCGTCATGGATGGCGAGGTGATGTCCGCCGAGGACGTGACGGCCGTCAGCAAGTGGCCCAGCCGCGAAGAGCAGCTTAGCTTACTGATGGGGCAAATTCTCGGCCCCGGAGCAACTTTGTCGGCCCAGCTTTTGGGTCCAGGCAAGCTGCTGGCCAGTCAGGTCAGACAAAAGGGCGAAGAAGAATAGAACATTGCATTATGCAATTCGAATTTTACAGTTTTCAATTTTCAATGATCTGGGCCTGAGCAGCCCAAGCATGTGTGAAAGGAAAGTTTAAGATGAGCGACGCAGCAGTAGCCGAATATTCGGCCGGTACCAAGGAAATCGGCGACAAGATTGTCGGTATGACCCTTAAAGAAGCCAAAGAGCTGAGCGATTACCTGAAAGATGAGCATGGCATCGAGCCGGCCGCAGGTGGTGGCGCAGTAGTAATGGCCGGCGGTGGTGGCGATGGCGGTGGTGAAGCCGCGGCAGAGCAGACCGAATTCGACGTGGTTCTCGAATCCTTCGGCGGTAATAAAATTGCCGTAATTAAGGTCGTCCGTTCCGCGACGGGTCTAGGCCTCAAGGAAGCCAAAGACATGGTCGAAGGCGCTCCAAGCAAGGTCAAAGAAGGCGTGTCGAAGGAAGATGCCGAGAAGGCCAAGGCCGACTTGGAAGAAGCCGGTGCCACGGTTTCCATCAAGTAAGCCAGGTGCACTCGGTTGTGTGGTTCTCACGATGGAATTCGGAGAGCCACGAAATGAAGAGGCATGGTGGTGGTCTCCTTGGCTTGGTTGACCACCAACCTGTCTTTTCCGATTGGTTCCTCGTGATGGGGCAAGGGATTGTTATGCCAAGATTTTCGCAAGACGTTTTTTGCGATCGATGGCATCCCCTCGTACGAGGATCAAGAGACCTTTCCACCGAAGATTTCCTGGCGAAGAGCCTAGCGGTACGGCCCTCTGTACTGAGGGCCAGATAGCGCGCCGCCAGAGTCCTACGCTTCGTTCCTACGGTTCATTCCTATAGTTCCCGCAAATTCCTACCTCGTGAGATCGGAGCAGCACGCCCTATGGCAGTCACGGCTCAGCGACGTTTGGTGACCCCCGAAACGCGGTCTTTTGGCAGTAGTCGTATCGCTTACGACATTCCCGACTTGACCCAAATTCAAACTGCTAGTTACGAGCGGTTCCTGCAGTACAACGGCGGTGCGCCCGAAAAGCGCAAAGACGACGGCTTGGAAAGTGTGCTGCGCGAAATTTTTCCGATCGAGAGCTACGACAAAACCATCAAGCTCGAGTATCTACGCTATGAGCTTGGCAAACCGCGTTACGAGCCCGACGAATGTCGACAGTTGCGTCTCACTTATGGCCGGCCCTTTCGCATTTGGTTGCGTTTGGTCAAGGACCAGCCAGTAGAAGAGGAAGTCTATTTAGGTGACCTGCCCATCATGCTCGGCGGCGGCGAGTTCATCATCAACGGTGCTGAACGCGTCGTGGTGAGCCAATTGCACCGCAGTCCGGGTATCGACTTTGTTTCGGAAATCGAAGCCGGCGAACGCAAGCTTCATAGCTGCCGAGTAATTCCCGAGCGTGGTAGCTGGATCGAGCTAAACACGACCAAGAAGGACAGCATTACCGTCCGCATCGACCAAAGCGGTAAGTTCTCCGCAATGACTTTGCTGCGTGCGATGGATCCAAACTTGGGCATGGATGGCGACATTCTTCGTGCGTTTTATCCCTCATCGAAAGAGAAGGTCTCGGATGGTCGCAGCGCCGTCAAAATCGAGGGCAAGGTCGTCGTAGAAGATGTGGTATATCCAGTCGGCAGTGAGCGGGCTGGTGAGATCATCATCGAGGCGGGGCAAAAAATCAGCAAGAACATTGCTGAGGTGATCTGCACTTCGGACGTCAAGTCAGTCGAAGTGATGGAGATGCCAAAAACACCGCACTTGATGAACGCCCTGGCCGACGACAACACGTCGAGCCACGAGGAAGCACTCTTGCGGATCTACCAACGCCTTCGCCCCGGCAATCCGCCGCAACTGGAAAAGGCGCGCACGTTGTTCACGGAGAAGTTTTTCGACTCGAATCGCTATCGCCTGGGTCGCGTGGGTCGATTCCGCATCAATCGCAAGTTGGGGTTAAACGTCTCGGAAGACGAAATGGTGCTGCGTCCTGAAGATGTGCTAGCCGCTTTGCAATACCTATTGCAGCTGGTGGCAGGCGAGGGGGACGCGCAAGTGGACGACATCGACCACCTTGGCAATCGCCGCTTGCGAACCATCGACGAGTTGGCGTGCGACGAAATTCGCAAGGGCTTTCTCAAGCTTCGCCGTACGGTGCAAGAACGGATGAGCTTGAAAGACGCCGACGACATGACGCCCCGCAGCCTGATCAACCCGAAGAGCATTTCCGCGGCGATCGAGTATTTCTTCGGGCGTGGCGAGTTGTCGCAGGTGGTGGATCAAACCAACCCGCTATCGATGCTTACGCACGAACGGCGGCTGTCGGCGCTGGGCCCCGGGGGTTTGAATCGCAAGCGGGCTGGCTTTGAGGTGCGCGATGTGCATATTTCGCACTATGGTCGCATCTGCCCGATCGAGACCCCTGAAGGTACGAACATCGGGCTCATTTCTAGTTTGGCGATGTACGCCGCGGTTGACGATTACGGTTTTTTGGTCACGCCCTATCGCAAGGTGAAGAATGGCAAACTGACCGACGAGGTGGTTTGGTTGCGTGCGGATCAAGAGTCCGACGCCCTGGTGGCCTCGGCTGACGTGCCCGTGAAGAGTGGCAAAATTCTGGGTGACACGGTCGTCGCGCGTTACAAGTCCGACTTTGTGCTTGTGACGACCGACAAGATTGAATACACCGACGTGGCACCAAGCCAGATGATCGGCGTGTCGGCTGGTTTGATTCCGTTCCTCGAGCATGACGATGCCAACCGCGCGTTGATGGGCTCCAACATGCAGCGACAAGCGGTGCCGCTGCTGGTAGCAGAGCCGCCCGTGGTGGGCACAGGCCTGGAGACCGACGTGGCGCGTCATTCGGGCATGTTGGTCCGTGCCGGTCACAAGGGAACGATTACCTACGTCGATTCAGAGCGCATCGAGATCGGCCCTGAAGTGCATCAGCTGCGTAAGTTTGTGGGCCTGAACGAACGGACCTGCCAAAACCAAAAGCCGCTGGTGAAGCCGGGTGACAAAGTTGAAAAAGGCGACATCATTGCCGACGGTGCTGCGACATTTCGTGGTGACCTGGCTTTGGGACGCAATGTGCTTGTGGCGTTCATGTCCTACGAGGGCTACAACTTCGAGGACGCGATCATCATCAGCGAGGAATTGGTTCACAACGACACCTACACCTCCATCCACATCGAAGAGTTCGACGTGGAGATTCGCGAGACGAAACTGGGGCGTGAGGAGTTCACTCGCGATATTCCCAACGTGAGCGAGAAAGCGCTCCGCAATCTCGACGAAAGCGGCATCGTGCAAGTAGGCACCTTCGTCAACCCGGGAGATATTCTGGTTGGTAAGGTGTCACCGAAATCGAAGACCGAGCTAACGCCCGAAGAAAAGTTGTTGCATGCCATTTTCGGCCGCGCTGGTGAAGACGTGAAGAACGACTCGCTCGAAGTGACTTCGGGTGTGGATGGGATTGTAATCGACACGCAGAAATTCTCCCGCCGCATGAGCTTGGGCGACGACGAACGCAAGCTCTTCGAGAAAGAACTCAAGGCCGCCGAGAAGGAAGGCAACGAAAAGATCGCGGAAGCGTTTACGGAGCTGGTCTCGGAGATAGAAAAGGTCCTGTCCAAGAAGCTGACCGATGTCGACGGCAACGAGCTCATCCACAGCCAGGAGCCACAGTTTATCGCGGATCGGGCGGTCGAATTTCGTCTCGACTCGATCGAGATGCGTAGTCCGCAACGTCAGAAGGATGTCGATAAACTGTATCGCCAACTCTGGCCGGCTGTCGAGGAAGCCATCGACCAGCGTGATCGCAGTCTCAACTCGATGAAGCGAGGTGACGAACTCCGCAGCGGCGTGTTGCAGATGGTCAAGGTTTACATCGCAACCAAACGAGTGATCTCCGTCGGTGACAAAATGGCTGGTCGGCATGGTAACAAGGGTGTGATCTCCAAGATTTTGCCGATCGCCGACATGCCGTTCTTACCGGACGGAACGCCGGTGCAGATCATGCTCAATCCGCTTGGTGTGCCAAGCCGCATGAACGTTGGCCAAATTCTTGAAACCCATTTAGGCTGGGCCGGTGCGAAACTTGGTTTCCGCGCGGTAACTCCTGTGTTCGACGGAGCAACCGAGGAGGAAATCAACAGCGCACTGGATGAAGCCGGCTTGCCGCGCCACGGTAAGGCGAAGCTCCTTGATGGCCGTACGGGCGAACCGTTCGAGCAGGAAACGACCGTCGGTTACATCTATATGCTGAAGCTGCATCACTTGGTCGACGACAAAGTGCATGCCCGCAGCACGGGTCCTTACTCGCTGATCACTCAGCAACCCCTGGGTGGCAAGGCACGTTTTGGCGGCCAGCGTTTTGGCGAGATGGAAGTGTGGGCGCTCGAGGCGTACGGTGCCGCGTACATCCTTCAGGAGCTGCTCACCGTGAAGTCCGACGATGTCGAAGGCCGGACGAAAATTTACGAGTCGATGGTCAAAGGCGAGAACACATTGCAGGCCGGTACCCCGGCGAGTTTTGATGTGTTGACGAATGAGATTCGTGGCCTGGGACTGAATATGCAATTGGAGAAGCGGTAGGGTATTGAGATTCCGCAGCCGCATTGCGACGCAATGCACGGCGCGGAGGAGAACGCTCACTTACACGCGTTGCGTAGCAACGTGGCTACTGAGAGAAAATAGACCGCCCGTGTTTCCGCAAACATGGGGTTTCCGCAAACATTGGTCGCAGGGTGAGGAAAAGCATGAGCATACTGGAAAGCAGCAATTACGATCGCGTCAACGACTACGGCTCGGTGAAGATCAGCCTTGCGCGGCCGCATGATATTCGAAGCTGGTCTTTTGGCGAAGTCAAGAAGCCCGAGACGATCAACTACCGCACCTACCGTCCCGAGAAAGACGGTCTGTTCTGCGAACGCATTTTTGGCCCAGAAAAGGACTGGGAATGCGCCTGCGGCAAGTACCGCGGCATGAAATACAAAGGCATGATCTGCGATCGTTGCGGCGTGAAAGTTACCCACAGCCGTGTTCGCCGCAAGCGTATGGGCCACATCGAGTTGGCCGCACCGATCGTACACATCTGGTTTTTCAAGGCGATGCCGAGCCGCCTGGGCAGTTTGCTGGCCATGAAAACCAGCAGCTTGGAAAAAGTGATTTACTTCCAAGATTACGTGGTTGTCGATCCGGGCGAGACTGCGCTGCAGCCGCAGCAACTCTTGACCGAGGAAGAATTCCGCGCCGCACGAGAACAATATGGTGAGGGCAGCTTCGACGCCGATATGGGTGCCGATGCGATTCGCAAGCTACTGGGCAGTCTCGATCTGGTCAGCCTCTCGGTGCAATTGCGCCAGGAACTGAAAGAAACTGGCTCGAAACAAAAAGCAAAGGACCTGATCAACCGACTCAAGACGGTGGAGGCGATTCGCGACTCCGACAACAAGCCGGAGTGGATGGTCCTGGACGTGATTCCTGTGATCCCGCCCGATCTGCGCCCGCTGGTGCTTTTGGATAGCGGTAACTTCGCCACTTCGGACCTCAACGATCTCTATCGCCGAATTATCAATCGCAACAACCGGCTCAAGAAGCTGGTTGATCTCAACGCGCCCGAGGTGATCATTCGGAACGAAAAGCGGATGCTGCAACAGTCGGTTGATGCATTGTTCGATAACAATCGCTGCAAGCGCCCGGTGCTTGGTAGCAGTAATCGTCCTCTGAAATCCTTGACCGACATGATCAAGGGTAAGCAGGGCCGCTTCCGCGAAAATCTGCTTGGAAAGCGAGTCGATTACTCCGCGAGGAGTGTGATCGTCGTTGGTCCTCGTCTGAAGCTGCATCAATGCGGTTTGCCCAAGAAAATCGCGTTGGAGCTCTATCAGCCGTTTATTATTCGCCGACTGAAAGAGCTTGGTCACGCCGACACGATCAAGTCGGCGAAAAAGATGTTGGAGCGCAAGGACGAAGAGGTATGGGACATCTTGGAAGAGGTGATCACTAACCATCCGGTGCTGCTCAACCGCGCTCCGACCCTGCATCGTATGGGTATCCAGGCGTTCGAACCAACGTTGGTCGAGGGCAACGCGATCAATTTGCATCCACTCGTGTGCAAGGGCTTCAATGCTGACTTCGATGGTGACCAGATGGCGGTCCACTTGCCGCTGTCGATCGAAGCGCAGGTCGAAGCACACACTCTGATGATGAGCACCCATAACATTTTCAGCCCGTCCAATGGGGCGCCGATCATCAGCCCGTCGCAAGACGTGGTGATGGGTAGCTACTACCTGACGATGAATGTGCCTGACTGCCCCGGCGACGGCATGTCGTTCAGTTCTATGGAAGAAGTCGAGACAGCCTACGCTGCCGGCAAGGTCGGCACCCACGCGCGGATCACCGTTCGTTTGCCACCATCGCGTTGCTTGCGCGAGGAGATGACCCAAAAGGGTTCCAATGGTAAACGGATCGAAACAACCGTCGGACGAGTCCTATTCAACAAGATCCTCCCGCAGGGCATGCCGTTTTACAACGTGGAGCAGCGTTCCAGCGAGTTGGCGAGAGTGATTTCCGATAGTTACGAGTTCATTGGCCGCCGCGCGACGATCGAGTTGCTCGACGACATGAACCAACTAGGCTTCAAACAGGCCACGCTTAGCGGCCTCTCTTTCGGCACCGACGACCTGATTACGCCTGACACCAAGGGCAAAATCATTAGCGACGCCGAGAAGACAGTCCTCAAGTTCAATAAGCTGTTCCAACGCGGCGTGATCACCGAAGTCGAACGCTATAACCAGGTACTCGATGCTTGGACACATGCTCGTGAACAGATCACCGCCGAGATGATGACTGGTCTGGAGAACGACTACCGCACCGATGGCTACGTCAACCCGATCTATCTGATGGCACACTCCGGTGCTCGTGGTGGTGTCGAGCAGATGCGGCAGTTGGGCGGTATGCGTGGGTTGATGGCCAAGCCGTCTGGCAAAATTATCGAGACGCCGATCAAGGCCAACTTCCGCGAGGGTCTCACGGTGTTGGAATACTTCAGTAGTACGCACGGCGCTCGCAAGGGTTTGGCCGACACCGCGCTCAAGACGGCCGACTCGGGTTACTTGACCCGCAAGCTGGCTGATGTGGCGCAGAATGTTGTGGTTACCTGCGAGGAGTGCGGCACGACCCAGGGTATCACCAAGGGAATCATCTATCGTGGTGAAAAGGTCGAAGTCGGTTTAGCGGAGTCGATCAAAGGCCGCGTGAGCCGAGCGAACATCGTTAATCCGATCACGGACGAAGTGATCGTGGCAGAAAACGATTTGATTACCTCGGAAGTCGCCCGCAAGATCGAAGAACTCGGCCTCGAGAAAATCCAAGTTCGCAGCCCGATGACCTGCGACGCGGCTCTCGGTGTTTGCCGAAAGTGTTACGGAATGGACCTCTCGACAGGCTCGATGGTCGAGGAAGGCATGGCCGTCGGCATCATCGGTGCACAAAGTATCGGCGAACCGGGCACGCAGCTCACGATGCGGACGTTCCACATCGGTGGCGTGGGACAGCGCGATGTGCAAGACAGCGACATCAAAGCGAAGAAGGGCGGTACCGCGAAGTTTGCCCGTTTGAAAGTCGTTCGCAACGACTCGGGCCAATTGATGGTACTTGCCCGCAACGGCGAAATCGCGTTGGTCGATGAGCGTGGGCGTGAGGTTGAAAAATACGAAATTCCCTCGGGTGCCGTGATTCGCGTGGAAGAAGATCAGGAAGTGAAAGCAGGTGACATTCTCTGTGAATGGGATCCGCACAGTATCCCGATCTTGGCCGAGACCGGCGGAAAAATTCGCTTCGAGGATTTGATCGATGGCGAAACAATCCGTGGCGAACTCGACCCCAGCGGCAAGACTCGTTTTGTGGTCATGGAACACAAGGGCGACTTGCACCCGCAGATCGTGGTGGAAGATCCCGCCGACGGCAAAATCCTCGACTTCTACTACATGCCCGAGCGTGCTCACCTCGAGGTCGAGGCAGGGCAGGTCATTACCCCCGGTGCCTTGGTCGCCAAGACACCTCGCGAAGCGTCGGGTACGCAGGACATCACCGGTGGTCTGCCCCGGGTCACCGAAATTTTCGAAGCACGCAAGCCCAAGGACCCGGCCGTCATCGCCGAGATCGATGGCGTGGTCGAAATCCTCGGCGAGAAGAAGCGCGGGAAGCGGTCGATCATTGTTCGCAGCGAAACGGGTATCGAACGCGAACACCTCGTGACTCACAGCAAGCACTTGCGTGTGCATGCCGGCGACATCGTCCGTGCTGGTGAGGCGTTAGTTGATGGGCCCTTGGTACCACATGACATTCTGCGAATTTCTGGTGAAGAAGCGGTACAGCAATACCTGACTCGCGAAATTCAAAACGTTTACCGCAGTCAGCGTGTGGAGATCAATGACAAGCATATCGAGATCATTGTCTCGCAAATGTTGCGCAAGGTGCGAGTCGAGTCGCCTGGCGATACCGATTTGCTACCAGGCAGTGTGATCGACAAGTTTGATTTCCGACAGGCAAACGAGGAACTTACCAAGTGCTTGCGGATATCGTCTCCCGGCGACAGCGAATTTTCCGAAGATGCGATTGTGCCCAAGTCCGTTCTTGAGCAGGCGAACGCCCAAATCGAAGCGCTGGGTGGCGAAATCGCTAAGGGCAGCAGGCCTAAGATGGCCACTGCCAGCACGCAGCTTTTGGGTATCACCAAAGCGTCGGTACAAAGCTCTAGCTTTATCTCCGCCGCGAGTTTCCAAGAAACAACCAAGGTGCTCACCGAAGCCGCCTTGGCGGGGCGAACCGACGGGCTCGTGGGTCTCAAAGAAAACGTGATTCTCGGTCACCTCATCCCTGCGGGGACTGGGTTCCACACCATTCAAGAAGCGGAAGTGCGAATTCACGCCGCGGCTTTGGAAGAGCTGGCAGCCGAGAAAGAACGAGTGCTCGAGCGATCGTTCCCGCTGCTCGAATCGGCGTTGCAAGGCGGGGGCGATGGCCCTGCGATACCCCACGGCGATACGGCCACCAATGGCGACACGGGCACGACTACTGGCACGGCGGCCCCGGTTGCCAGTCCGGAGGCGCCCAGCGATCTCGACTCGCTGTTGGGTATGAGCTCTGACACAGCGCAGGAAGAGCCGGCGCCCGAACCGCCCATGGCGGAACTCCCCGAGCCACCGCCGGAAGCCCCTGAAGAGCCAGAGAATCCTGCTTAGCAGAGGAAACATGAAGCCGAGACGGGGGCTTAGAACCCACGGCTTCTCAAGCCCGGTTGACACTCCCGCTACCCGCGGTAAATTGATAGGTTCACTATTTTGTCAGCGGCTCTCCCTGTGGGGAGGCCTACTGGAAAGAGACGCGATGCCAACAATCAACCAACTTGTCAAAAAGAACCGCAAGAAGAAGCGGAAGTTTAGCAAATCGCCGGTCCTCAACGGCTGCCCACAAAAGCGGGGCGTCTGTTTGCAAGTCCGCACGATGACGCCCAAAAAGCCGAACTCGGCTCTGCGGAAAATCACCCGTGTGCGGCTCTCTAACGGCAAGGAAGTCACTACCTACATCCCCGGTGAAGGCCATACGCTGCAGGAACACAGCATCGTGTTGGTCCGTGGCGGCCGTGTCCGCGACTTGCCGGGTGTGCGATACCAAGTTGTCCGCGGTGCGCTCGACTCGCTCGGCGTCGAAGGCCGCAAACAGTCCCGCAGCCGCTATGGCGCAAAAAAGAGTTAGCACGGCAGCAATCTTACACTGCAATTTGCAATCCCTCACTTCCGCTAACACCTTACTAGTTACGACTTCCCAATGGCCCGAATTACCGCTAGTCGCAAACAGCTCAAGCCCGACCCCGTACACGGGTCCATCCTGGCAAGCAAATTCATTAATTGCCTCATGCTCGATGGCAAGAAAAGCATCGCTCAGAGTATTTTCTATGATGCACTAGCGATCATCAAAGAGCGTCTGCCCGATGAGGAGCCGATCGAGGTATTCAATCAAGCGATTGAAAACGTGAAGCCGGCCATTGAAGTGCGCTCTAAACGTGTGGGTGGTGCTGCTTACCAAGTACCGATGCAGGTGAACCGCGTTCGCCAACAGTCGCTTGCGTTCCGTTGGCTGCTGATGGCCGTGCGGGACAAGAAGGGCCGCCCGACGGCGCTGAAGCTTGCCGACGAGCTTGCCGCCGCCTTCAACCGCGAGGGCGCCGCCATGACCCGCCGCGAAAACGTCCACCGCATGGCGGATGCGAACAAGGCGTTCGCGCACTTCGGTTGGTAAGAGCGACGCTGCAAAGTCAGTGGTCGTGGATTCGAGTTCTTGTGATAGAATTCTAGTCCTCGCTCACTGACTTTTTTCATGCGCCACGGGAAACGAACCATGCCCTACGTCAACGTGAAGCTAACACGTGCCGAAGTGACTCGCGATGCCAAGGCCCAGATCGTAAGTGAGATAACGGAAATGTTGAGTCGCATTCTGAACAAAAAACCTGAACATACCCATGTCGTGATCGATCTTATCGAAGACGAGA
The DNA here is from genome assembly GCA_965230685.1 of Bythopirellula sp. Classification (GTDB taxonomy): domain Bacteria; phylum Planctomycetota; class Planctomycetia; order Pirellulales; family Lacipirellulaceae; genus Bythopirellula. Next base: position 1,998,933 of record CBDDLO010000002.1, on the reverse strand, counting down.
ATTGGGGCTATGCCGGGATGCTTACAGACGAATTTCGCAACTCGCAGCACCAAGACTAACCAACGAGTACTGCCAAACAGCTATTAAATCCATGGCTACCGACCTCACTAAACTCCGCAACATTGGCATCATCGCTCACATCGATGCCGGCAAGACGACTGTGACCGAGCGGATGCTCTACGTCAGCGGGTCCAAGCACCGCGCGGGCGAAGTCGATCGGGGCACTACGACGACCGACGACGATGCCGAAGAAGCGGAACGCGGCATAACGATCTATTCCGCCGCTGTCGCGTTTGCCTGGAACGGCACACAGATCAATCTTATTGACACGCCGGGGCATGTGGACTTTACGGCTGAAGTGGAGCGCAGTCTGCGTGTGCTCGACGGGGCGGTGATTGTTTTCAGCGCACGCGAGGGTGTCGAAGCGCAGAGCGAAACTGTCTGGCGGCAGGCGAACAAGTACAACGTTGCTCGGATTGCGTTTATCAACAAACTTGACCGCGAAGGGGCCGACTTTGAGGCAGTCTTCAACGAGATTCGCGAGCGGCTCGACGCCACCCCGGTGGCGCTGCAGATTCCCGTCGGGCTGGGGCCAGCGCATGTCGACAACCCGTTTCGCGGCATCATCGATCTTATCGACGAAAAGCAGCTTACCTTCCCGGCAGGCAAAGAGGGTCGCGAGGTAATCACCGCGGAGATTCCCGACGACTTGGCCGACGACGCTGCGCTGTGGCGTGAGCAGTTAATCAGCGAACTATCGAATTACAGCGACGAGCTCATGGAACTGGCAATGGAAGAAAAGCCGGTGCCCGCGAAGCTCATTCGGCAAGCATTGCGCGATGCAACCGTCGCCCACAAAATTCAACCCGTGCTGTGCGGATCGGCCCTGCACGGCGTTGGGGTGCAGCCGCTCTTGGATGCTGTGGCAGCATACTTGCCTAATCCGCTGGAAAAACCGCCTGTCGAGGGTCTTGATCCCACGGAAAAGAAAGGCGGCAAGCGGAAGGTGGAGAGTAAGGAAGGCGACGAGTTGCCGATGGCATCGCGGAAGCCCGATCCTAACGAACCGTTCTGCGGGTTGGTATTCAAGATTTTGCCGTACAAGACGGGCGACCTCTCCTGGGTGCGCATCTATTCGGGCACGCTCAAGGGCAATAGTCGTGTGCTCAATCCGGGGAAGGGCACCAAAGAAAACGTCGCGCAGATCTGGAAAATCCACGCCAGTAAGAAAGAAGAACAGCTTGACTCCGCTCAGGCTGGCGACATCGTCGGGGTAATCGGTTTGCGCGACTCCGTTACGGGAGACACGCTGTGTGACACCCGTGCCCCGATTCTGCTCGAGTCGATCGAGTTTCCCGAGACGGTCATCTCCATGGCCATTGAACCAGAAAGCACGGCCGACAAGAAGAAGCTCTCGGAGTCGCTCGAGATGCTTCGCAAGCAAGATCCCACGTTCACGGCGAGCGAAAACGAAGACACGGGTCAAACTATCATCAGCGGCATGGGTGAGCTGCACCTGGAAGTGATCCAGCATCGGCTCGAGCGCGACTTCAAGTTGAATGTTAAAGTTCATAATCCGCGGGTCAGCTATCGCGAGACAATCAAGAACAAAGTTGAAGTCGAAGGCGAATGCAACCGCCTCATCAACGGCGTGCAGCATACGGCCAAGGTGCGGCTCAGTGTCGAGCCCTTCGACACGCCCGGGGGAGGTGTGCAAATCGGTAACTCGCTCGACCATGGCCTGCCGCCGGAGATGCTGATGGTCGTGTTGGAAGAACTCGAAACTGCCGGGCAGGGCGGCGGCGTGTTGGGCTTTCCGCTGATGCGCATCAAGGCCCGGCTCGTCTCAGGCGAAATGCACGAGACCGACTCAACGGAAATCGCCTTCCGCACCGCGGCTAGTCTAGCGCTTGACAAGGGCCTCCGCGAAGCGAGTACGGTTCTGCTCGAGCCGATAATGCAACTTGAAATCAGCACTCCCGACGAACATGTGGGCGACCTGGTTGGCGACCTGCAACAACGGCGTGCGATCATCCACCAAACCCAAAACCGCGGCAGCCTCACGATCTTGCACGCCGAAGCGCCGCTCAAAGAGTTGTTTGGTTATTCTAGCGCGATGCGCAGCCTTAGCCAGGGCCGTGCAAGCTGCTCAATGACACCTCTTGATTATGCAGAAGCTCCGCCAGACGAGTTGGATCGGTTTCTGTAGAGCAGGCCATGAACAACATCGTAGAGCAAGGCTACTGGAAACAAGTTGCATCTTTGAGCGGGCAGCAGCGAATTGCTCGTTCGCTTGCTCTGTTCGATTGCGTCAACGCGATGATCGCCTATAAAATCCGCCGCAGGCAGCCGGGCATCACCGACCGACACTTGAAACGCGAAATTGCAAAGCAGCTCTATCGTTGCGATCCAAAGATCCAAGTGCTACTAAACAAGGATTGAGCGATGGATCAGCCCGATTTTATCGCAACACTGAAGCGAGTCACCGATTCGCTTCAACGTCTCGGGTTGCGATACCATCTGACCGGCGGCTTGATCTCGAGTTACTATGGCGAGCCACGCCTAACGCAGGATATCGACATCGTGGTACCTCTTTGCCCTGAAAACTCTTTCGCAGCTGTTGGATTGTAATCATGGGGAGTTCTTCCAGCGTTATCGCACCGGGGGAGTGAGACTGTTCACGAGGTCGTTGAGTACGGCTTGAATTTCGTCGGGCGTGAGCCCCAACTGTGTCGCGCGGTGCAGTGCCAGCTCGGCGAGTTCACGAAAATGTTGCTGTCGCTCGGCGAGCGTGCCGACCGTTTGCGGTTTCGCAATCCGCATGCCCCTACCGCGCTCGCGCTGGAGAACGCCGTCGGCTTCGAGTTTGGAATAGGCCTTGCTGACGGTCATCGGATTCACGGCCGCGGCTTGGGCCACCTGTCGCACGCTGGGTAGCAAATCGCCTTCACGAAACTTGCCCCCGGCAATCAGCGCATGGACCTGGTCGATAAGCTGCCGATAAATGGGCACACCCGAGGAAGGGTGGATTTCAAATGGAATGAGCGGCGGTTCCATGTGTATTACTGTAGCAATACACAAGTTCGCCTGCAAGAATGCAGGAGAATTGTAGGGCGGTCTCCAGGGCCGTCCGAAATGGAACGGAAATCCCAGACGGCCCAGGAGACCGTCTTGCGAAATATTTAACCACTTGTCAAAAAATGACGATGTGTCAATAATGGAGGCATGACCACCACAATCACACGAAAAGAACGCGAAATACAGGAGCGTGAGGCGAAGATTCTCCAGCTTGCTCGGGGGATGTTGCGCGAGGTGGGCTACCTCGGTTTGTCTATGGACCGGATTGCCACGCAGATGGAGTACTCCAAGGGGACCATCTACCAGCACTTCCGCAACAAGGAAGAAATCATCCTGGCCCTGGCCAATGAAGCGCTGGAGAAGCGACTCGCAATGTTTCAGGCTGCGGCCGACTGGAAAGGAGCAACCTGTTCGCGGGACCGCATGGCGGCAATCGGCGCGGCGGCGGAGGAGTTCGTCGAACGTTATCCCCACCACTTTGCCGTGGAACAGATCGTGCGTTCCACGTCAATTTGGGAAAAGACCAGCGAAGAACGTCGTCGGTTTATGCAAGATTGCGAGGGCCGCTGCATGCAAACTGTGAGCGCGGTCGTCCGCGACGGTATGTCGCATGGCGATTTGACGCTGGGTGAACCACGCTCACCTGAAGACTTGGTGTTCGGATTGTGGTCGCTCAATTTCGGTGCGTACACGATTGTTACTAGCAGTGACTCGCTTGAACACACCGGCATAGCCAACCCGATTGCCGCCTTGCGGCTTAGCCAAAACCTGATGTTGGACGGATACCATTGGCACCCCCTCTCGAGTGAGCGCGATTTCAGCGCGACCATGGACCAAGTGAAACGTGAGGTATTCGGCGATGAGTGAATCAGTAATAACCGAACCAGTCGCGGCGATGGAGTCGACGAGCGCCTCTTTTTTTGCCGACAAGTTGACGAAGCGTCAGAAATTGACGCGACGGTTTGTGAGACTCGCTATCGTGACGGCCATGGTCGTCGCGGTCGCTCTGGCCGCAAAGTACTGGCCCACAACAAGGGTTGCCGCCAACGCGCCCGCGGCAGTGGGCCGGACACTGCCAGTGACCACTTTCCGGGTTGAGCCCGTTGAAAGCTACGCGCGCATGCGTTCCTACACGGGAATCTTGCGCGAAGCACGACGCAGCCAACTGAGTTTCCAACGCAGTGGCGAGTTGCTGGAGCTGTCCGTCGACGAAGGCGACACGATCGTTGCGGGTCAAATGTTGGGGAGGCTCGACGCGCGACACATCCGTGCCAGACGCGCCCAGCTCGAAGCACAATCCGCCGAAGCAAGAGCGGTACTTGCGGAGCTTGAGGCCGGACCAAGGAAAGAAACGATCGCTGCGAAGCGTGCTGAGCTACGTGCGCAACAAGCGCAACGTGAGGTTTTGGCGGGCCAGTTGAAGCGTCGCAAGCAGCTCCTGCAATCGAATTCTGTATCGCGAGAGGAGTATGAAACGTTCTTCCACGATTACGAAGCGGCCGTAGCGCGCGCGGACGTGGTGCAGCGGCAACTCGACGAGATGGTTGCCGGCACACGGAAAGAAAAAGTTGCTGCTCAACGCGCTAGGATAGCACAGCTGGACGCACAGTTGACCGATGTGGCGCACGACTTGGAGGACACACGACTGGTCGCGCCATTCGCTGGGAGTGTGACTGAGCGATTTGTCGATGAGGGGCACGTCATCGCCGCAGGTGCTGCTGTCCTCGAAGTGATTGACGATGCGAATCTCGAAGCCTGGATTGGGCTCTCGCCCAGCGCTGCAAACACCTTGCGGGTTGGTCAGGAATACGAGATATCGGTCGATGGAGTGCCAACAAGGGCGACCTTGCAGTCGCTTGCCCCAGATGTCGAACGTTTGTCGCGAACACGCAATATCATTCTGCGATTGCACGCTGCTGCTCCTGCCGTGTTTCCAGGGCAAGTGGTGCGATTCGCGGTGAGCGAGCAGGTTGCGGAAGCCGGCTATTGGGTACCAACAACGGCACTCACCCGGGGTCGTCGCGGATTGTGGTCGCTGTTTGTTGTGCAAGATGGAGTGGTCGCGCGACGCGAAGTGGAACTTCTCGACACGGTTGGCACGGATTCCTTTGTGCGCGGTACTTTGCAACCGGGCGACGAGATTGTTGCGAGCGGCACGCATCGAGTGGTGGTGGGGCAGCAGGTCGCGATACAGAACGAAACGTTGGCCCAGCGGAAGAGCAATCCCTAGCAGGAGCCGCGTTGCCTGGCGACGCGGCTACGGGTGGGTATCTTCGAGAAAGAACAAACGCTTATGTCCAGCCTGTTTTTTGATAATCGCCGTTTGTTGGTCCTGACGATCAGTCTGATTTTGGTCGCCGGCATGTCGTCGTACTACCTGCTTCCGCGGATGGAAGACCCGGTACTCACGCAACGCGCGGCGATCATCAATACGCTCTACCCCGGTGCCAGTGCCGAGCGCGTGGAAGCCTTGGTTACCGAGAAGCTCGAAGAAGAGCTGCAAGAGATCGAAGAAATCAAAGAGATGCGCTCCTCAAGCCGTAGTGGTATTTCAACGGTCACCATCGAATTGAAGGACAACGTCTACGAAGTCGACGAGGTTTGGTCGCGCGTGCGGGCAAAAATCGACGACGCCGAACCGCTGTTGCCGGTCGCGAGTCGCGAACCGGACTTCGAACTCTTGGAGGTGTCAGCTTACGCTTCGATCGTGGCCTTGGTTTGGGATTTGCCGGGGGAGCCGAACTACGCGATTCTCCGACGTCAGGCCGAAACCCTCGAAGATCGGCTTCGGGCGATCCATGGAACGCGCGAGGTTGATACTTTCGGCGATCCGCGCGAAGAAATTATCGTCGAGATCCAGCAAGACGAACTAGCCGCACTAGGCCTTACGGTGCGCGAGGTCGCTGCCCAGCTACAAGCTAGCGACGCCAAAGTCTCAGCGGGAATGTTGCGATCAGACGAAGGCAATTTCATCATGGAAGTCGATGCCGAACTGCAGACGCTGGAGCGGATCCGCAGCCTACCAATCGTGATCGATCGCTCGGAAGGCGCGAGATTTGTTGGATTGGGCGACATCGCGACGGTGACCAAAGACATCGTCCGCCCGCAGCGCAGTTTTGCGCTTGTGGATGGCAAACCGGCAATCGCGCTGGGGTCACTCGTGAAGAGCGAGAAGCGCGTCGACCACTGGACTGGTGCTTTTAATCGCACCATCGACGAGTTTCGCGCGGAGATGCCCGATGGCGTACAGTTGAACACCATTTTCGAGCAGAACCATTATGTTGAAAATCGGCTGGCTACGCTGCTGAGGAATCTTTTGCTGGGGGCGACGGCGGTGGTCGCAGTCGTGTGGTTCATGATGGGTTGGCGGAGCGCGCTGGTGGTGGGGGCAGCATTGCCACTGGCGTCGCTGATGGTTCTCGCTGGTATGCGATTCCTGGGTCTTCCCATGCACCAGATGTCGATCACGGGGCTGATCATCGCCTTGGGGCTGCTGATCGACAACGCGATTGTGATGGTCGATGAAGTGCGCGAGCGAATTGCCGATGGAGAAACACGACACGATGCGGTGGGTAAGAGCGTGCGACATCTGGCGGTCCCACTGTTGGGCTCCACCGTGACGACGGCGCTCTCGTTCGCGCCGATTGCTCTGATGCCGGGGCCTGCTGGGGAATTTGTGGGGTCGATCGCGATCAGTGTTATTCTGGCCGTCTTCAGCTCACTCGTGCTGGCGATGACGGTGACTCCGGCGCTGATGGCGATTCTCGACAATCATCGGCAGCCCAACACCAGGCGCCGCTGGTGGAACGACGGCATTTCCCATGCCGGGCTGACGGAGCGCTATCGAAGCACGCTCGACGTAGTGTTTCATCGCCCGTTGTTAGGCATCGGCATAGGCGTAGTGCTGCCGATCGCGGGTTTCGTTGCCGCGTCGACACTTGCCGAGCAATTTTTCCCGCCGGCGGATCGAGACCAATTTCAAATTCAGCTCACCATGCCCGCGCAGACATCGATTGGCCGTACCACAGAGATTGCTCAAGCGGCTCGTGCGAGATTGCTGGCGCACCCGGAAGTGACCGACGTGCAGTGGTTTGTCGGCGAAAGTGCTCCGCCTTTTTACTACAACATGCTGGCCAATCGCGCTGGCGTTGCGCAGTACGCGCAAGCGTTGGTGCAAGTCACTTCGGCCGATGGCGTGCGAGATTTGATCCGTGAATTGCAATCGGAATTGACGGCAGCCTTCCCGGCGGCGCAGTTTTTGGTTCGGCAGCTCGAACAGGGCCCGCCGTTTGATGCGCCAGTGGAATTGCGACTCTACGGCCCCGATTTGGCAGTGCTGCGAGACCTGGGCAACGAGATTCGCGCGGTCATGGCTGAGACTCCCCATGTGGTGCATTCCACGGCGAGTTTGGCCGAGGCACTGCCCAAGTTGGCAATTCAAGTGGACGAGCAACAGGCTCGCTTGGCGGGGTTGGACCACACAGCGGTAGCTGAGCAGTTGGATGCGGCGCTGGAAGGGGCCACCGGCGGATCGGTGCTGGAAGCCACCGAGGAATTGCCTGTGCGGGTACGGGTGAGCAATCGCCGCCGCGGACAGATGAGCGAAATTGCGGCGCTCGACTTGTTGCCAGGTGCGATGTCGAACGGCACACGAGGCCAGGTACCTCTCTCGTCCCTGGCCGAAGTGACGTTGCAACCCGAGGTGGCGCTCATCCCCCATTTCAACACGCTTCGAATGAACGAAGTGCAGGCGTACATCACTGCGGGTGTGTTGCCGGCCGACGTGTTGGCGGACTTGCAATCGCGGTTGGTGGAGAGCGAGTTCAAGATGCCAGTGGGCTACCGCTACGAAGTGGGTGGCGAGGCATCCAAACGCGACGACGCGATCGGCAATCTTCTCTCCAGCGTTGGCGTATTGTTGGTGTTGATGGTCGCAACGCTGGTGCTGAGCTTTAGTAGTTTTCGCATGGCGGGATTGATTGGTGCGGTGGCGGTACTGTCGGTGGGCCTTAGCTTGGGCGCGCTCGCGGCGTTTGGTTACCCGTTTGGCTTCATGGGGATCGTCGGCACGATGGGCCTGATCGGCGTGGCGATCAACGACTCGATTGTGGTGCTGGCGGCACTGCGCGAAGACCCCCAGGCCCGCGAAGGCGATCCCGCCGCGGTGCGCGATGTCGTGGTGCGCTCCACTCGACACGTGCTCTCGACGACGATGACCACGATTGCCGGCTTCATGCCATTGATCCTCGGTGGCGGCGGCTTTTGGCCGCCCCTGGCAACCTCCATCGCCGGCGGCGTGAGCGGCGCGACGATCCTCGCGCTCTACTTCATTCCCTCCGGTTACGTACTTGCCATGTGCCGCGGTTGCCGAGAGCGCGAAGAGTCTCGTGGGACGGTCCCCTGGGTCGCTCGAGCGGGAGAAGCAGTATTGTAGAGCGGTTCTGGCGCTGCGATTGAACTGACGGTTCACTCCTTCGCTGGAATTTCATTACGAGGATCTACTGTTAGGTAGCACACGTCTGGTAGTTTTGATGCTCTACCCAAGGCGAGATAAGACTGAACGAACGAGTTCTGCACAAATAAGAATTGAAACAAAGAAGAAGAATGCAAAGAAACCATACGCTGCTCCGTAAACCACAAGTCCAAATTCAAGGTGTATAGGTCTTCCTTGGACAACTTGAAGTATCAATGTGCCTAAAATGGTGAGAACTACACCGCATGTCATGGATACGGAGAGTGGCCGTCCGAATCTACGAAAAACGAACAACCCAACGCCAACGCCCAACAGCAGAATAGAGATTACTGCATATCCTCGCAGAGGAAAGTTCAGCATCCTCATCCCAGCGAGTAATATTGCCCATAATGTTGTGGCTGCAAACAGCGTGACCATATCAAACCGAAATCGATTCAATCTTGGTTTTGGGTATTGATTTGGCATTGGGGAGGTAGCATTAGTATTACGTAGGGTGCGTGCAGCGCTAGCGGAACGCACCGTTTGCATCACTCAAAGTACTTGAATTCATCTCCATACCAAGCACTGGAGTTTCCCCAATCTAGCGAGTATTCCCCCAGAGTCACGTAGCGATGAAACGACGACCAGGGCCAATTACGCACGCGCTGCACGCACCCTACATTTTAGCGTGGAGCGGCTTCTCGCTGGACGCGGGAGGCCGGGTGGTGCGGTTCTCGTTCGTAGCATCGGAAATAGCGCATTGCTACAATATCTCGCCGTAGGACGGTGCCCTGGGCCGTCCGAGGTTTCGAACACTTCCACCCGGACGGCCCGCGATGCATCGACGATTGCTTGCCTATCTGGCTATTGCATTTTCTCTATCATTCTTCGAGCGTAGCCAAGCCGAAGAGCAGCACATCTGCCGCTACTGCGACGCCGCGCGCTGCCAGCAGCCCGTCAAAGATGGCGACGACTCGCCGCATGCACGCAAGTACGCGCCGCCGCGTTACATCGACTTGTTGCATTTGAAGCTCGACGTGACGCCCGACTTTGCGCGGCGCAGCGTGGCGGGGACGGCGACGTTGGAGTTCGCACCGATTGGTAAGCCGCTCACCGAGTTACGGCTAGATGCGATTGATTTGGATGTAAAAGCCGTGCGGGGGTCGGTGGAGATTGTGGACCACACGGCGACGCGCGAGCATCTCACGGTGACGTTTGCGAAACCCGTTGCGGTGGGGGCACGCGTCTCGCTGGAGATTGTCTACGCAGCAGAGCCGAAGCGAGGCCTCTATTTTCGCACGGCCCAACAGGGCTATCCTGCCGAGGATACGCATCTGTACACGCAGGGCGAGCCGCAACTGGCGCGGCATTGGTTTCCTTGTCACGACTATCCCAATGAGCGCTGCTCGACCGAAATCATCTGCCATGTGCCCAGCGAGATGACGGTGCTTTCCAATGGGAAGCTCGTCGGCGAAACCGCCAACGGCGAATCCAAGGCCGTGCATTGGCTCCAAGAAAAACCGCATGTTTGCTATTTGATTACCCTCGTGGCCGGGTACTTTGAGAAAATCGAAGACTTGGACCGTGACGTGCCCCTGGCGTTTTACACTCAACCCACCGCTGCCGAGCACGCGGCCAATTCGTTTCGCGACACGGCCGACATTATCGATTTCTTCAATCAGGAGATAGGAGTGCCGTTTCCCTGGGACAAGTACTTCCAGGTGACGGTGCACGACTTCGGCTTTGGCGGGATGGAAAACACGTCGATGACGACGCTCGCCCACCGCACCCTGTTCACGACCGCGACCGAAAACATCCGCAGCGGCCGTCGGCTCGACGCACACGAGACGGCGCACCAGTGGTTCGGCAATCTGGTGACTTGCAAAGACTGGAGCCACATTTGGCTCAATGAGGGGTTTGCGACGTACTACGCGCACCTGTACGAGGGGCACAAGTTCGGCCGCGATGCACTGCTTTACGGCTTGTATTACGATGCTAGCGAGAAAGTGCTACCCAAAGACGAAGACCGTCGACCGATGGTTTACAATCGCTACGGCGACCCCATCGAGCAATTTGACTTTCGTGCCTATCCCAAGGGCAGTTGGGTGTTGCACATGCTCCGTAGCCAGCTGGGAGAAGAGCTCTATCGCGACATCGTGCGGACCTATTTAAAAAGTCATGCACTCACCAGTGTGACGACCCCTGACTTCGTGAAGGTGATCGAACAGGTGAGCGGACGCTCCTGGGACCAGTTTTTTGACCAATGGGTGTACCACTCGCGTTATCCCAGCTTAGAGGTGGAGTACGAATGGCTCGCCGGGCAAAAACTGGCCCATGTGACAGTCAAGCAAACACAGAGCGTCGATGACGAGGTGTTGCTGTTCCAGTTTCCCACGACGCTGCGATTTCTGGTGAATGGCCAGGGTGTCGACCATCCGATTGAAATCACCGAGGAAACCCAGGACTATTATGTGCCGCTCGACCAGCAGCCAACAGTGGTGCGATTCGACCCCCAGTACACGGTGCTGGCTGAGGTAGAATTCAAAAAGTCGGACCAACTGCTCACCGCCCAGCTCGCCAACCAGGACGACATGATTGGCCGCATCTTCGCTGTGAAGGCACTCGCCGACCGTAAAACGCAAAAGTCCTTAGCAGCAGTAGGCGAAGCATTGCGTGGCGATCCGTTCTTCGGCGTGCGAGTCGAAGCGGCCAGGGCATTGGGCAAAGTCCGCCGAGACGAAGCGTTTGCCGAGCTGCAAAAATCGTTGGGCGAGACCGACGCCCGTGTGAGGCTCGCTGTCGTTGAGGCGATTGGCGAAGGCTATTCGCGGGAGGCGGAACAATCGCTACGGCAAGTGGTCGAGCAAGAGCGGAACCCGGCGATCAACGCTGCAGCAATTCGAGCGTTGGGCAAGTATCGCAGCAATTCCGCGCAGGCAACGGTTCGGCGCCAACTCAATTCACAATCGTTCCGCAACGAGTTGGCGGTCGCCGCGATCGAGGCGCTGGGCAAGCAGCAGGACCCAGCAGCCAGCGAGGCAGTGATTCAGACGCTCAATACGCGTAAAGCAGAATTTACCTCGCGAGGCTTGAGCACCGGCCTTAAGCAGTTGGCCCAGATCGGAAAGCACCTCGAACAGACCAACGCGCGGGGGAGCGTCGAAAAATTCCTCAGAGGCTATTTGGAACACCCGAAGCGATATGTGCGTATCGCCGCGATCGAGGCCTTGGGCACGCTGGGCGATGCCCGCTCGTTGGCTGTGCTGGAGCCGCTCTCGGACCATGATAGCAGCGACCCTGTCGCCGAAGCCGCTACCAAGTCGTTGGATAAGCTGGGCGAACGCGCTCCATTGGTGCCGGAGGAAGTCACGGCCCTGCGAGAGCTTGTTGGCGAAATTCGTGAGGAAAGCGAGAAGCTCCGCAAGGAAGTGGATGCTTTGAAATCGCAGGCCGAAGCAGCTAGCGTAGAGTCTAAATAAGATGTTGACATCCAATTTAACCCGGGTGAAAATTGATGCATCATGCTCGCCCCGGCCTTCCAACCCCACCTGCGATTTCGCCAGTGTTTGGTTCTCCTTGTGTCGAGCTTGACGCTGTCAGTTGCGGTTTCGCCGAGCCGCGGCCAAGACGACCTTGACCGCGAGCCGATACTGTACAGTACGGCACCTACTGCCGACGCGGTCGCTCAGCTTCAAGAGAAACTCGACGCAGGGGACGCCAAACTCCACTGGGACGAACAGCACGGCTGGCTGCCGTCGGTGCTTGAGTTGCTCAAGATTTCACCTAGCTCGCAGCTGCTGGTCTTCTCCAAAACAAGCTTGCAACTGACTAAAATCTCGCCGAGCAGGCCACGGGCACTTTACTTCAACGACGAGGCCTACGTGGGCACGGTGCAGTTTGGTGACATCATCGAAGTCTCGGCCGTCGATCCCCAGCAGGGGGCGATTTTTTACGCACTTGAGCAAGAGCAGACTGACGCTCCTCGTTTCCGACGGAGCGATGGCGAGTGCTTGGGCTGCCACTTGAGCCGCCGCACGCTGGATGTGCCGGGGTTTGTGGTCCGCTCGGTTTTCCCCGCTGAGGATGGGCATCCGCATTTTCAGCTGGGATCGACGACCACCGACCAAACGACCGACTTCCGCGATCGGTTTGGCGGCTGGTACGTGACGGGCAAGCATGGCGAGATGCGGCATCGTGGCAACGAGATTGCGGACAAAGACGCCAAACCACCACTAGACGTAGAGTTGGGGGCGAATGTGACCAGTCTCGTCAAGCGGCTCAACACCCGACGGTATCTCACGCCGCACAGCGATTTGGTCGCCCTAATGGTGCTGGAGCATCAGGCCCAGATGCACAACTTCATCACACTGGCTAATTACGAGGCCCGGCGAGCCAAGCACTACGATGCCACTTGGAAGGATATTCTCGAGCGGCCTGCTGGCTATCAGAGCGATGTTTCCCAGCGGCGGATCAAGGCGGCTGGTGAGAAACTGCTGCGTTACCTCTTGTTTTCTGGGGAATTTGAGCTCACCTCGCCGATCGAGGGCACATCGGAGTTCGCCGCGGAGTTTCAGTCATTCGGGCCGCGTGACAGCCAGGGTAGATCCCTGCGCGACCTGGACTTGAAGACGCGGCTGATGAAATACCCCTGTAGTTTTTTAATCTACAGCGACTCGTTCGCCGCGTTGCCGCCGGTGATGCGTGAGTACCTCGACCGCCGGCTGCAGGAAATCCTCAACGGCGAGGACCAATCGCCGGAATTTGCCCATCTGACACCTGCCGACCGCACCGCGATCCGCGAGATCCTCTCAGAAACGCTGCCTCGCTAAAACGTAGGGCGGTCCAGCGCGACCGTCCTGCCAGAAAATCTGCGAACTTCGTAGTTCGCACTGTTGACGGCCCCCGCCAATCGCTTTAGAATTTGCGATTCGTCACTGTTCGTGGTGGCGAGCATGTGTTCTTTGAAAATTGTGTCGGTCCAGGCGTGTAAGCGTAAGGTGTTGCGATGGCAGCCGCGAAGGAAGTGATTCGTATCCGGATGGAAGCGTACGACCATTCGGTCTTGGACCAGAGTGCCGCCGAAATTGTGGATACGGCCAAGCGAACCAATTCTTTGGTGCATGGCCCGATTCCGCTGCCGACCCGCGTTGAGCGGTACACGGTGCTTTCGGGCCCACATGTTGATAAGAAGGCTCGGCATCAGTTTGAGATCCGCACCCACAAGCGTTTGATTGACATCGTGCAGGCCACGGCCAAGACGATCGAGGCGCTCAATAAGCTAAGCCTGCCTGCCGGCGTGGATATCAAGATTAAGGCGACGGCTGGATAAGTAAATAGTTGCGAGTTTTGGCCGCGGATTTTGAGTAGACGATGCTCGCGCTCCTCGACTAGCGGCTTGAAAATTAAATAATATGAAATGGAAATTGCGTGGGTAAGCTCCGCTGCGGTGGATGTCTCCCGCGACGATAACGCACTGACTGCCAATAGCCTCTCTTGGGGCGCAGCTTCCTCGTAAGAGGGAATTCATTATGTCAAACACTAAATCGAAAGCCAGTAGCAAGGGCAAAGACAACGCCGTTGCTGTTGGCATCCTGGGCCGCAAGGTGGGGATGACTCAGGTTTACGACGAGGCTGGCAAGGTAGTTCCGGTGACTGTGGTTGAGGCGGGTCCGTGTGATGTGCTTCAGGTCCGCACTTCTGAGGTGGATGGCTACAGTGCCGTGCAGTTGGGTTACCTCGACAAGCCTCGTCGTTTGGCCACTCGTGCTCAGCGGGGGCAGGTCGCCAAGCTCGACAGCAAGCGGAGCAAGAATCGCGCAGCCGCCGGGATTGAGCCGGTTGTCAAGCCGGGTTGCGAGCCCAAGCGTTTTGTTCGTGAGATTCGCGGGCAAGTAGGCGAGCTGGAGGTCGGCGGTAAGGTGGACGTCAGCTCCTTTGCCGAGATTGCTGCTGTTGATGTTACGGCCACCAGTAAGGGTCGTGGCTTTTCTGGGGCTATGAAGCGGCATAACTTTGCCGGCCAGCGTGCATCGCACGGCGTTAAGAAGTGTCACCGTCACATGGGTGGCACAGGGTGTAGTGCTTCGCCGAGTCGCCTGTTCAAGGGGATTCGCATGCCGGGTCAGTATGGCAATGCCCGTTGCACAGTCCGCAATCAAAAAGTCGTCCGCGTTGATGCTGAGCAAAATTTGCTGCTCATCCGCGGTGCCGTCCCCGGCCCAAATGGCGGGTACGTAGTTGTCCAGCAAACGAACAAGTTGTAAGGAGGTGTAAGGTATAAGGCAAAAGTCATTAAGAAAGGGATCTCGCTCTACGGGGCTTCTCTACTTGTGGCTTGCGACTTACGGCTTACACGGCTGCAGATGCCAAAACTCACTGTACATGATGCCAAGGGTAAGAAAGTCGGCACCTACACGATCGAGCCGACCGATCTCGCTCCGCGCATTAGTAAGCAGCTGCTCCACGACGCGGTTGTGATGTACGAGGCCAACCAGCGGCAGGGCTCGCATAAGACTAAGAATCGTGCTGACGTGAAGGGTTCTCGCAAGAAGATGTACCGTCAGAAGGGTACGGGCAACGCGCGGGCTGGCCATAAGATGAGCGGCATCCGTCGCGGCGGCGGTCATATTCACCGTGTGGACAACCGCGATTATTCTTATTCGCTGCCCCGCAAGGCGTTGCAGTTGGCTGCACGCATGGCGATAGCCTCGAAGGTCCGCGACGACGAAATGACTCTGGTCGACAAGCTGGAGTTTGCCGAGCCAAAGACCAAGGATATGGCCGGCATTTTGCAGCACCTGGATTGTGCGGGTGAGTCGCTGCTGATCGCTACGGCCGGCAATTCAGTGAATGTTTACAAGAGTGCTCGAAATATCGCGGGAGTGTCGGTATCGCCGGCCAGTGAGTTGAATGCTCTGAGTGTTCTTTCTGCTCGCCGCTTGCTTATTACTCCCGAGGCGTTGGATCAAATCAAAGAGAAGGCTGCCTCTAACGGCGCCGCTGCCAAAAGTTAAATGCAATGCCAAGACACATCCCTGCCAAAACCAGTCTGACACTCGAGCCGCACCAAGTGGTCATTAAGCCGTTGGTGACCGAGAAGGGCATGCATCGCTCGACACGTTGCAACGCGTATGCCTTCGAAGTGAATAAGCTCGCTACGAAGATCGATGTTCGGGCGGCCGTCGAGGAATTGTTTGATGTGAAGGTGGTGAAGGTCGCCACGCAGAATCGCAAAGGCAAGCCACGTCGGACCAAGATGCGTTTTGGCTACACCAAGCCCTGGAAGAAGGCGATTGTTACGCTCGATCCAGAGCATACTATTGAACTGTTTTAAGGAGTCGCGGGTTGCGTGTCGCAAGTTTCGAGCGAATAGCTCGCAGTTCGCGAAACACAGTTCGCAGCTAACGAATGGGTATTCGAAAATACAAGCCGGTCACGCCTGGTCGTCGCGATGCGACGGTAAGCGATTTTTCCGAGCTGACCCCTGGGGCCAAGCCGGAGAAGAGCTTGCTGCGTCCGATCATTAAGACCGGTGGTCGCAACAATCAGGGCAAGATCACGTGTCGTCATCGCGGTGGCGGCCACAAGCGGCGCTATCGTTTGATCGACTTTCGTCGCAATAAGGATGGTGTGCCTGCGACAGTCGATTCGGTGCAATACGATCCAAATCGTTCCGCAAGAATTGCCTTGTTATATTACGCCGACGGCGAGAAGCGATACATCCTCGCCCCCGAAGGCCTGAAGAAGGGCGACCAGGTGCTAAGTGGCCCAGACGCACCTGCGAAGTTGGGTAACTGTTTGCCGCTGGCGAAGATGCCGTTGGGGACGATGGTTTTTAATGTCGAAATGCAAGCGGGTCGCGGCGGCGAGCTTTGCCGCAGTGCGGGCACGAGCGCCACGCTCATGGCCCGGGAGTCCGAATGGGCTCAGATTTCGCTTCCCAGCGGTGAGATTCGGCGTATTCCTTCTGCTTGTCGTGCCACAGTCGGCCGCGCTAGTAATATCGATCATAGTGCGATTGTGCTGGGTAAGGCGGGCCGCAAGCGTTGGATGGGGCGTCGCCCACATGTGCGTGGCACGGCAATGAATCCTATTGATCACCCGCACGGCGGCGGCGAGGGTCGCACGAAGGGTGGCCGTCACCCGGTCAGCCCCGAAGGCAAGAGTGCCAAGGGAGGCGCCACGCGTCAGCGTCGTAAGCCATCAAACCAAGCCATCGTACGTCGTCGCCGCAGCAAGCGGTATGGCCAACTGAAATTAGTCAAGAAATAAGGGAGTCGTAAGTCATAAGGCGCAAGTCGTAAGCAGAAAATATTCCGCAGGGCGGTCTTTTCACTTACGGCTAACGACTGACACCTTACACCTAACATTCATGGGACGTTCACTTAAAAAGGGGCCGTACGTTGACCCCAAGTTGTACTTGAAGGTCGAAAAGCAAAACGACTCGGGGTTGAAAGATCCGATTACCACTTGGGCGCGTGCTTGCACGATCGTCCCTGAGTTCGTCGGGCACACGTTCATGGTCCACAATGGCAAAGCCCATCTCAAGGTGTTCATCACCGAAGACATGGTAGGCCACAAGCTGGGCGAGTTTTCGCCCACAAGAAATTTCCGCGGTCACAGCGGAAAAGGTAAGAAGTAAATCCATTTAGCGGCCGGGCCGCCCGGCACGTGAGTCACATCTATGGCATACACCGCAACACACCGACACGCCCGCATTAGCGCGACGAAAGTTCGCCCTGTTGCCGCTTTGATTCGTGGCAAGAGGGTCGACGACGCGTTGGCGATCCTGAAATTTCAGCCGCAGCGTGGTGCTCGTATGTTGGAGAAAGTATTGAAAAGCGCTCTCGGCAACGCCGAGGATTTGCGAGCCCCCAACCTGGGTGGTTTGCGAGTTGTCGACGCCCGTGTCGATGGTGGCCCCATGTTCAAGCGGGTCCGTCCCCGGGCCCGCGGTATGGCTCACGTGATCAAGAAGCGTTTTGCTCACATCAAAGTAACGATTGAATAGGAAGGTGTAAGTCGTAAGGTGTAAGTCGTAAGTGAAACACTCCCGCAGAGCGCGGGGTATTTACTTACGACTAACGTCTAACGACTTACGACTCACACTTATGGGCCAAAAAGTCAATCCAATTGGTTTTCGCACAGGCATCATGCTTGGCTGGAAGAGCCGCTGGTATGCCTCGAAAAAAGAGTTTGCAGACCTATTGATCGAAGATCAGAAGATCCGCAAATACGCCCATGAGAAGTACAAATTCGCTGGAATCTCGAAGGTCGAGATCGAGCGGACCCGAGATGAAGTGAAGGTAATCTTGTTTGCCGCGAGGCCAGGTGTGGTGATCGGCCGCAAGGGTGCGGACGTGGAGAAGTTGCAGGACGATTTGCAAAAACTCGTGGGTCGTCGGATCAACATCAAGATCGAGGAGATCACCGACCCCAACATTCAGGCCCAGTTGGTTGCACAGGACATTGCCGAGCAGTTGGCCAAGCGGGGTAGTTTCCGCCGCACAATGAAGCGAGCCATGGAGCAAACGATGGAGGCTGGTGCCAAGGGGATTAAAATCCAATTGGCCGGCCGGTTAGGCGGTGCCGAAATGGCACGCCGCGAGAAGCAGATTTCCGGATCGATTCCGCTAAGCACTTTGCGAGCGAAAATCGACTACGGTTTTGTGGAGGCCAAGACTGCCCAGGGGCACATTGGCGTCCAGGTTTGGATCAATCAGGGCATGTTTTTCGAGGATCAAGACGATGGCGCTGATGCCCAAGAGGGTGAAGCACAGAAAAAGCCAAAGAGGTCGTATAAGAGGTAACGCGACTCGTGGCAACACGGTCGTCTTCGGCGATTTCGGTCTCCAGTCGATGGAGGGCGGATGGATCAGTGCCGCGACGATCGAAGCCGGGCGTATTGCTGCGCAGCAGTACATTCGCGGCGAGGGAAAGCTCTATATCAGGGTCTTTCCACACAAGTCAATTACCTCGATCCCGCTCGAAACCCGCATGGGGAAGGGCAAGGGAGAACCCGACTACTGGGCCGCAACCGTGCGTCCCGGCACGATTTTGTATGAGTTGAGCGGCGTGACCGATGAGCAGGCAAAAATCTGCTTCGCCCGCCTTGCCCACAAAATGCCCGTCCGCGTTCGGATGGTGAAAAGAAACTAGTTAGGCTTGAGTGGTTGGTCGTTGGTACGAAGTGTCTGCGACGAACTGCTTTTGCTAGCGACGAACACCTTGCGACTCAAAAATGAATAATGCGACCGAACTTCGCGAGATGAGTGACGAGCAGTTGGAGCTCACGCTTAAAGAAGCGAAGGAAAACCTGTTTCGATTCCACATTCAGGCCCAAACTGACCGTTTGGATGCCCCCAGCGAACTCCGCAAGCACCGTCGGCTAGTGGCTAGAGTTAAGACCATTCAAACGGAGCGGCAAAAGGCCCCCGCAACTCAGAGCTAAACGAAACGCAAAGCTAGAACATGCCAAAGAAACAATTAATCGGAGTTGTCACCAGCGACAAGATGGACAAGTGCCGGCGAGTCGAGATTGACCGTTTGGTGCGGCACCCAAAGTACGGCAAGTACATTAAGAGCCGCACGGTTTGTCACATGCACGATGAAGCGAATACCTCGAAGATGGGTGACACGGTCGAGATCATCGAGTGCCCACCCAAGTCGAAGCTCAAGCGGTGGGACTTGGTCCGCGTGGTCAAGGAGAGCACTTTAGTGGATATCGCCGCCATGCGAGCCGCCGCTGCTCAGGAGGAAGCCGCCGCGGCTGACGCGGCAGCAACCTAGTCGCGCGGATCCGGCTGTTAAGCTAGTGACGGTGGTAAGCTGGTGACGGCGGTCGAGACAAACGCCTGCCTGAAATAATTGAAGTACGAACCAGTCGAAGTTTTAGACGTTTTTTGAAAGCATTACGATGATCCAGATGCAAACCCGCCTTGCCGTGGCCGACAACACCGGCGCCAAGGAAGTGATGTGCATCAAAGTGTTGGGCGGTAGCCGGCGTCGTTTCGCGCAAGTGGGCGATGTGATCGTCTGCAGTGTGAAGAGCGTTATTCCTGGTAGCGAAGTCAAAAAGAAATCGGTTGTTCGAGGTGTGGTCGTGCGGGTGAAGGCTCCCACGCGTCGACAAGACGGCAGTTATGTTCGTTTTGATAGTAACGCCATTGTGCTGATCGACAAAGATAACAATCCACGCGGAACTCGTATTTTCGGCGCGGTAGCTCGAGAGTTGCGTGACCGCAAGTTTATGAAAATTGTGAGCCTCGCCAGCGAGGTCGTATAGCTATGTTGATCAGAACTGGAGATACCGTCGAAGTCATTACTGGCGCGGACCGAGGCGTGAAGAGTCGTGTCATTCAGGTTGACCGCGAGAAGGGGAAGGCTTTGGTTGAAGGTGTGAACCGTGTGTACAAGCACGTTCGCCGAAGCCAAAAGCACCCGCAAGGGGGCCGATTGAGCAAAGAAATGCCCGTGCAATTGTCGAACGTTATGTACGTTTGCGAGTCGTGCGGCAGTCGAGCACGATTGGGCGCACGTTTTTCCGATGCGGGTGCGAAGGAACGCTTCTGCAAGAAGTGCAGTGCCAGCGCTGGACAAATTTCCCCCGCGCACGTAAGCCACGCCAAGAAATAGAAATTACAAGAAAAGTGTTGGTGTCGTCTACCAAGACGAACTCCCGCCCTAGTCGCAACCAAAACAAAGAAACATGGCCGCCCCACGCTTACAAGAACGTTACGAGAAAGAGATTCTACCGCAGCTTGCGGAGAAGCTCGGTCGCAAGAATCGCCTCTCCTTGCCAAGGCTTGAGAAGATTGTCGTCAGTATGGGAGTGGGTAGCGCAATCACCGATAAAAAGCACTTAGAAGAAGCCGTCTCGGCGATGACAGAGATCACGGGCCAGAAGCCGATGGTTTGCAAGGCTCGCAAATCGGTCGCGGCTTTCAAGTTGCGAGAAGGTTACCCCATCGGCTGCAAGGTGACGCTACGCGGGGCGCGGATGTACGAGTTTCTCGACCGACTGATTTCCCTCGCGTTACCGCGGGTGCGTGACTTTCGTGGCTTGAAGGACAAGGCGTTTGATCGCCGCGGGAATTACAGCTTGGGGCTCAGTGAGCAGCTTGTATTTCCCGAACTGAATCCTGACAAGTACGTCCGCGTGCAAGGCATGAACATCGCCCTGTGCAGTTCGACCGATTCCGATGACGAAGCCCGCGAACTACTCCGTGGCTTTGGGATGCCGTTCAAAACTGAAGAAACAGCAGCATAAATGAAGGTGGAAGTAGCTAGTCGTAAGTGAAACGCCCTTTTTGGCGGGACTGTTTTCCCTACGACTATCCACTAGCGCCTTAAACCTGAAAGGTTAACCGTGGCGAGTAAAGCGAAAGTAGCCAAAGCGATTCGAGAGCCGAAGTACTCAACGCGGCGTGAGTCGCGATGTCGTATTTGTGGTCGGCCTCGTGCTGTGTACCGCAAGTTCGGCATTTGCCGGATTTGCTTCCGTGAATTGGCCGATCAAGGTGTGATTCCGGGTGTTAAGAAGGCAAGTTGGTAAGGGAAAAGACGAAGCGAATAAGTTGGTACAAACCCGTTTGGGAACTCAAGCATTATGATGACAGATCCGATTGCCGACATGCTTACCCGCATCCGCAATGCTGTGCGCATTGAACGGCCGCTGGTGCAAATGCCGCACTCTAAAGTGAAGAAGGGCGTGGCCGAAGTGCTGAAGCGAGAAGGCTACATTTGGGATTGGCGAGAGCAAGAGGCCGAGGACGCTCCCGGTAAAGAGTTGATGATCGACCTGAAGTACGGCCCCAATGGTGAACGTGTGATCCGACACATTAAACGTGTCAGCAAGCCGGGTCGCCGGGTCTACAGTCGGGCCAACGCTCTGAAGCCCATCCTCAATGGCTTGGGGATCTCCATCATTAGCACCAGCCGCGGAGTGGTCAGTGACCGCGAAGCGCGGCAAAAAAACCTTGGCGGCGAAGTCCTCTGCGAACTGTGGTAGCAAGAGAAAGTTGAATTTAGCGGCGTTGCTGGCAACGCATCGCGAAACAAGAGAAACAATCATGTCCCGCATCGGAAAAAAACCCGTCACGATCCCTTCCGGCGTCAAAGTGAATGTCGCCAACCAGGAGATCACCGTCGAAGGCAAGCTCGGTAAGCTCGTTTGGAGTCACCGATCTGAAGTTGCGGTCGAGGTAAAAGAAGACGATAAGGAAGTGATCGTCACACGGCACAAGGACGACCGTGAAGGCCGCGCTTTGCACGGTCTCACCCGGGCGTTGATCCAGAATATGGTCGTTGGTGTTTCCGAGGGTTACGAAAAGCGGTTGGAGATTCACGGCGTCGGGTACCTGGCGGCAGTGCAGGGGGATACCTTGCAATTGCGGGTCGGCTTCGCCAACGAGATTCACAAAAAGATTCCGGCGGGGTTAGATGTTACCTGCCCTGATCAAACGCATGTTGTGATCAAAGGGATCGACAAACAAAAGGTAGGCCAGTTCGCGGCCGAAGCCCGCGCAGTGCGTAAGCCCGAGCCGTATAAGGGTAAAGGCGTCCACTACGAAGGTGAGCAGATCCGTCGCAAAGCCGGCAAGACGGCCAAATAACACAAATTCAAGACAAGCCCGTCGCGCAAGCAAGGGAACCGAAAAATGGACCACAACAAAGCAATTGGCAAGCAGCGCACCCGGCGGCGCTTTCGGGTTCGCAAGAGCCTCAAGGGCACAGCGGAGCGGCCGCGTTTGTGCGTGACTCGCAGTCATCGCAATATCAGTGTTCAAGTGATCGACGATCTCGCTGGCAAGACCTTGGTGAGCGCTTCGACCACGGACAAAGATCTGGCCAAATCGGTAAAGTACGGCGGCAATGCCGATGCGGCCCAGGCTGTTGGCAAGGCCATTGCCGAGCGTGCAACCAAGGCGGGCGTGACCCAAGTCTGCTTTGATCGCGGCGGGTGCAAGTACCACGGACGAGTCGCGGCCTTGGCAGAGGCGGCCCGCGAAGCAGGTTTGAAATTTTAATTCCCCACAATACTAATTAATTCCCAACAAAACTGGGCAGTCGCAGTCAATTCACTAGCGGAGTAAATCAAGCGTGGCCACAGGCAATCGAAAAAAACGTCGCGAGAAGAAACAAGATAACGAGAGCCGTAGCGGCGAACTGATCGAAAAGGTCGTAAAAATTAAACGCTGCTCGGCTGTGGTCAAAGGTGGCCGCCGCTTTAGCTTTGCCGCGATGGTCGTGATTGGCGATGGTAAGGGCAAAGTCGGTTGGGGCTACGGCAAGGCGAACGAAGTACCGCCGAGCGTGGAGAAGGCCGTCAAAGAGGGCATGCGTAGCATGGTTGAAGTACCGCTGGAGGGAGCCACGATTCCGCATCAAATCAAAGGCGAGTTCGGCGCCGCTCAAGTGGTGCTCGTTCCTGCTACACCTGGTACGGGGGTAATTGCCGGCGCCGCGGTTCGCGCGGTGTGCGAAGCCGCGGGTATCCACGATATTCTCACCAAGAGTTTCGGCTCGAACAATCCCGTCACTTTGGTGAAAGCGACCATCGCCGCGCTACAGAGCCTGCGGCCGAAGTTTGATGTAGAACGCCTGCGAGGAGTAACACTGTCATGATTCTCAACGATGTCCATCGCGGGATTAAAAAGCACAAGAAGCGCAAGCGAATTGGTCGAGGCCCAGGCTCTGGACATGGCAAGACAGCTGGTCGTGGTCACAAAGGCCAAGGTTCGCGATCAGGTTCGTCTAGCCACGTCACTTTTGCTGGTGGTACGATGCCGCTGGTGCGTCGAGTGCCGAAGCGCGGGTTCAACAACCGCTGGGGCCAAACGGTCGCCGTGGTGAATGTAGGCGAAATCGATGCCGCGTTTGCTGCTGGCGAGGAAGTCAATCTCGAATCACTCGCAGCGAAGAACCTCGCCAAGGGTCGATTCGATATACTCAAGGTATTGGGCGATGGCGAGTTGAGTAAGAAGATGAAAATCTCGGCACACCGTTTTAGCAAGTCAGCGGCTGAGAAAATCGAAAAAGCGGGTGGCGAGATGATCGTCCTCCCCGGCAAAACGCCTGTGAAAGCGAAGCAACAGGCCGCCAAAGCACAAGCGAAGAAGCAATCCGCCAAGTAGCTGCAGAAGGCAAACCGCAATTTTCGTCGTTCTATGCTTCCAAACAAGGGTACAGAACACTACCCCAAGGGGTCACATTTTACATCCCAGGGGAGTTCGCCGACGGCTCGCAACTCTGGGCTTTGGGATGAAACTTTTTCGGGGTAGGATGCAATCAAATTTGCAATCCTCTCAGAGGCCGAGTCATGTGGGAAAAGTTACGCGTCGTTTGGCAAATCACTGAGCTGCGGCAGAAGATTCTGCTGACGCTTGGTCTCCTAGCCGTCTATCGGTTGGGCTTCCAGATTCGCTTGCCCATTGTCGATGCCGATGCAGTGGAATCAGCGGCCAATGCGACCGGTGGTGTGGCCGATGTGCTCCGCACTGTGGCGGTCTTTAGCGCAAGCCAACTCAACCAGGTCACGATCTTCGGCTTGGGGATCATGCCTTATATTTCTGCCTCGATTATCTTTCAATTGCTCGGCAGCGTTGTGCCTTCGCTCGAAGCCTTGCAGAAAGAGGGCGAGGCAGGGCGTAAGAAAATCAATGAATACACACGCTACGCAACCGTGGCGATTTGTGTAATCCAAAGTGCGATTTATGTGAAGTCCTACATCATACCTGGCGGTATGGTAGCGCCAGCTTACCTCAACGAAGCCGGCAATCTCGGCTTCGGTTGGTTCTGGGTCGCGGTTCTGACGATGACCGCAGGGACGGTCTTCCTGATGTGGATCGGTGAACAGATCGACGAGTTCGGCATCGGCAACGGGATTAGCTTGCTGATTATGGCAGGCATTTTGGCAGCCATGCCTGGAGCTGGTTTTGACTTGCTCAAGCAGTCGTCGCTCGAGTTGGGTGGTAGCAGTGGCAAGCTAGGCGTTGAGCATTTGCTGCTGTTGGCGCTGATGTTTGTCTCGGTAGTGGTGGGGGTCGTCTACATTACCCTCGGCCAGCGCCGCATTCCCATGCAGAGTGCAAAGCATGTCCGTGGGCGTAAGGTGTATGGTGGAACGCGCCAGTATTTGCCGCTCAAAGTCAATCAAGCCGGCGTTATGCCGATCATTTTCGCGAGTAGCTTGCTCATGTTGCCGACGCTAATTTTGACGCCGTTGGCCAATATGAGCTGGGCTCCGGGGGGGTGGGCCGAGTGGTTCTTCGGCACGATGAGTGAAGCGCTCTCTTACGGCACTCTGGTTAGCATACTTCTGAATGTGGCGATGATCTATTTCTTCTGTTTCTTCTGGACGGCGATTCAATTCAACCCGAAAGATGTTTCAGAAAACTTGAAGAACTACGGTTCGTTCATTCCCGGCTATCGGCCAGGAAAGCGGACGGCGGACTACCTAGAAAAAGTTATGTTTCGCATTACCTACGTTGGGGCAGGCTTCCTGGCGTTTGTGGCGATTATTCCGACCTTAATCTCGAACTCAATCGGCGTTTCTCCGATGGTGGCTAGCTTCTATGGCGGCACCGGTTTGTTGATTGCTGTCAGTGTGGCTTTTGATCTTGTGCAAAAGATCGATAGCCATCTGGTCATGCGCAACTACTCTGGACTCTTGGAGAAATCGTCGAGCGGTGCCGGCGGCCCCACGATTTGAGATTGCCCGTACCCTCGGAACACCCGGGTGAGATAGCGGGGCATTAACAGTTGGCGAAGGGGGCCATCGGAGTGCCATGAGGATCGTACTGATAGGGCCGCCTGGCGCTGGCAAGGGAACGCAATCGGCATTGTTGGCCGAGCAATTGCAGATTCCCCATCTCTCGACCGGCGAGATTCTACGCGCGGAGTGTGCCCAGAAAACCGATGTCGGGTTGCGCGCCACCGAATTCATGCAGCAGGGCAAGCTGGTTCCCAATGGCATGGTTCAAGAGATTCTCTTCCGGCAACTGAGCCAGCCGGAATGTCAGCCGGGTTATATTTTAGACGGCTTTCCACGTACGGTGCCGCAAGCGGAGGAATTCGACACCTGGTTAGAGCAACGAGGGAGAACGCTTTCTTTGGTGCTCGAGTTCCGAGTCACCGATGAAGTTCTGTTCGAGCGACTTGCTGACCGAGGACGGGCGGACGACGACGACGAAATAATCCGAGAACGCATGCGCCAATACCACAAACTCACGCGTCCACTGCTAGATTACTACCAGGATCACGGGGTACTGCATGTGATTCGGGGCGGCAAGGGCTCGGCAGAAGAGGTATTTGCCAGAATCATCCAAATCATTGATAATTTGCCCCAGGCGGCGAAATAGAGACAAACCATAGGCAAGGGAAGCGGTCCCCATAACGAACGTAGGTCGTGGTGGCGAGTCGACTCGCTATGAAAAATTATGAAGCGTGACATCTCCCACAGTATCGAACTCAAATCTGACCGCGAGATTGGCTTGATGCGCCGCTCTGGACTCGCGGTGTGGCAAGCCCATCAAATCGCTGCTCGGATGGTCGCCCCCGGTGTGACAACGGCTGAAATTGATCGTGAATTCGAGGCGCACTTCGATCGCCTGGGTGCGAAGCCGCTGTTCAAGAATTACCCCAACACTGCACGCGGCAAACGACCTTTTCCGGCGGTGACCTGCATGTCGGTCAACGAGGCGGTCGTTCACGGTATTCCAAACGACAAGCCACTGGTCGAGGGCGACATCGTCAGTATCGACACAGGCTGTCTGCTTGGCGGCTGGTGTGGCGACGCGGCAGTCACTTACCCCGTGGGTAAGATCGCCGACGATGTGCAGAAACTGCTCGACGTGACCAGCAGTGTCTTGGATCTGGCCATCGAACAGCTGAACCATAAGAACCGCTGGAGTCATATTGCCCGACAAATGGCTCAGTACGTTCGTGACCACGGGTTTTCGACGGTCGAGTGCTTTGTGGGCCATGGCATAGGTCGCGAGATGCACGAGGATCCGCAGGTGCCCAATTTTTCGAGCCGCTCTTTGCGTGGCAGCGGCGATTTCCTCATCCAACCGGGGCTGGTGATCGCGATCGAGCCCATGGTGAATATGGGCACCAAACGGGTCAAGCTCCTGCGTGACCAGTGGACGCAGGTCACCGCCGATGGCCGACCGAGTGCCCATTTCGAGCATACCGTGGCGATCACCGATGATGGCCCCATCCGCCTGACCGAGGCTCCGTCGCCGGCAGAAGCGGCGGAGCTGGCCGCAGAGCTGTGATCAGTAGCTGAGCCGCCGGCCCAAAAAAAGACCCTCTCTTTCCCAGTAGCCCTTGCCGGTCGGCGGGGAAAGCGGCTATATTCACATGTTTCGCCAAATGTGATTGCCCTGCCCAGGAAGTTGTAGAAATGAAGGTTCGAGCCAGTGTCAAGCGAATCTGCGACAAGTGCAAAGTCGTGCGACGTCGCGGCGTGGTCTATGTCGTCTGCAGCAACCCCCGCCACAAGCAGCGACAAGGCTGAGAGCTACGCAATGAGTCGTAAGGAGACCAGCCCCGCTTCGCGGTACGGCACTTACGACCTGCGGCGAATTGCTTACGACTTTTTCCGGAGTAAAAAATGCCCCGATTGTTAGGTGTCGACATTCCGACAGATCGTCCAACGGTCGTTTCGCTGACGTACCTTTACGGCGTTGGGCCGAAGGTCGCGCGCGAACTGTGCCACAAGGCGGGCGTTAATCCGCAGGCGCATGCCCGTGAGCTCCAGGAAGACGAAGTCGCTCGCATCGCGGCACTGCTGGACAAAGACTATGTCGTAGAGGGCCAGCTTCGTCGGCAGACCAGTCAAAACATTTCGCGATTACGCGACATCGCCTGCTACCGCGGGCTCAGGCACCGCCGCGGTTTGCCCGTGCGTGGCCAGCGAACCAAGACGAACGCCCGCACCCGCAAAGGTCCTAAGAAGACCGTCGCCGGCAAGAAGGGCGTGAAAGATTTAAGGTAAGGTGTTAGGCGTTAGTGTTTAGTCGTTTGTACACCACTCCCGCTTCGCGTGACTTACCAACGGCTAACGCCATACTACCAACGATTTTTTACGGAGTAAAACGTGGCAAAAGCAACCAAGACTGGCAAGTCCAGTAAAGCGAAGAAGAAAAACGTGCGTCGCAATGTGACCGTGGCAATCGCACACATAACCTCGACGTTCAACAACACCACTGTAACGATCACCGATACCAAGGGCGACACCCTTTGTTGGGCCAGTGCCGGTACGAGCGGGTTCAAGGGCAGCCGCAAAAGTACGCCTTTTGCCGGTCAAAGCGCAGCCCAACAAGCGGCCGAGAAAGCACGCAAGTTTGGCGTAAAAGACGTCGAAGTCCGTGTGAAAGGTCCTGGTAGCGGTCGCGAAAGCGCAATCACCGCCCTGGAAGCGGCTGGCTTGAAAGTAAAATCGATCGAAGATGTGACGCCGCTCCCCCACAACGGTTGCCGTCCGCGCAAGAAGCGTCGCGTCTAGTAAAAACAACCTCCACCGCAATTTTTGTTTAGAAATCAAGCAGTATGGCCAGATACACCGGACCCGTTTGTCGCCTTTGTCGTCGTGATGGCATGAAGTTGTTCCTTAAGGGGTCGCGCTGCGATACGCCCAAGTGTGGCATCGAGCGGCGCGAGCAACCGCCGGGGCAACAAATCTCGCGTCGGGGTAAGCAGACCGACTATGGCATTCACCTTCGCGAGAAGCAGAAGGTCAAGCATTACTATGGCGTACTTGAGCGCCAGTTCCGTCGATATTTTCAGAAAGCGGAACACACCAAGGGCAACACGGGCGACGTGTTGATGAGCCTGTTGGAGCGTCGGCTCGACAACGTGGTGCATCGCATGGGCTTTGGTCTAAGCCGGGCAGCAGCCAGGCAGTTGATCAATCACGGCCACGTGACCGTCAATGGCAAGCGTTGCGATGTGGCCAGCTACATGACCCGGGTCGGTGATATGATTCGCGTGAAGAACCGAGCCAAGAGCCTCGACCTGGTGCGTGGTTCGTTGGCCGAGGGCCGCGGCGATGTCCCCGACTTCCTATCGGTGACCGAGTCGGACATTCCCGAGGGTGTGGTGGGCCGCCTCCCGCAGGCCGACGACGTTTCGATCCCCGTCCAAACACAATTGATCATCGAGCTGTGTTCAAGGTAGATGGCGTTCAAGACAGAGGGTTTCAAGACTGAGGCACGTTGGCCGCTCTGTTGAAGCCCCGTTGGTCCCACGAGATTCAAATCAGCGTTTCGATGGCTAACTTACAGCCTACGACTTACGACTTACGAGTTCTTACGAGGTATTTCTGATGCACATCCGATGGCGTGGACTTGAACTCCCAAGTCAGGTGAATTGCGATACGGAAACGCTCACCAACTCCTACGGCAAATTTTTTGCTGAACCGTTCGAGCGTGGTTTTGGTACGACGATCGGCAATGGCCTGCGGCGCATATTGCTGTCGAGTCTCGAGGGCAGCGCAGTTACGCAGATCAAGGTACACAACGCCCAGCACGAGTTCACTACCATCCCAGGTGTGCTGGAAGATGTGACCGATATTGTGCTCAACATCAAATCGCTCGTGGTGAAGAATCACAGCGAGTCGACCAAGGTGCTTCGCGTCGAGCGTAACACTGCTGGCGATGTGACCGCCGCTGACATCGAAACCGACGAGTCGGTTGAGGTGATTAACAAAGATCTTGTAATCGCCACTCTCACCGAAGATGTGCCGTTTGTCATTGAGATGGTCGTCGAAAATGGTCGTGGCTACATCCCCGCCACCGAGCATGGTGCCAACATACAAGAAGTCGGCATCATCCCCATCGACGCGGTCTTCAGTCCCGTCACTCGGGTCCGTTACGACATCGAAGAAACTCGCGTTGGCCAAAAGACTAACTACGACAAGCTCACCATCGAAATTCAGACCGACGGCTCGGTCAACCCCGAGATGGCGCTGGTCGAAGCTTCGAAGATTCTGCGGAAGCACCTCACCCCGTTCGTGCAGTACACCGAACTGGGCCCACAGGTTCACTCTGCCACGCGCGGCGGCATCATGAGCAACGCCGACAGTGCGCTTGAGGCAAAGCTCAACATGAACATCTCGGAGCTGAATCTTTCGGTTCGTGCCGGCAACTGCCTCGAGACCGAGAATATCATGCAGGTACGCGATTTGGTGACCCGCACCGAAGATCAACTGCTTGAGGTTCGCAACTTTGGCGAAACGACGCTCGCCGAGGTACAGCAAAAGCTCCGCGAGTTGGGCCTGCACCTAGGCATGCGAGTCCCCGGCCCTGTCGCCGCAGTGTAATTACTTACGACTAACGACTTAATCCTAACACCCAGCACTCCCATGCGACATCGCCGCAAAGGCCGCGTACTTGGCCGCAATCCCAGTCACCAACGAGCGCTCCTGCGCAACCTCGCCAGCTCGCTGTTGCTGACCGAGCGTGACGCCGAGTTCGACGAGAATGCGCCCAAGGTGAAGGGCCGCATTATCACCACCGTCAGTAAGGCAAAAGAAGTACGCCCGCTGGTCGAAAAGTGCATCACGATTGCTCGGCGTGCGCTTGCTTCGATCGAAGCTGCTGCAGAGCACGAGAGTACCGCCGAGCGCGGCTCGCAAGAATGGAAGTCGTGGCGAGCCAGTGACAAGTGGCAAGCATGGAACCAGGCAATTGCACCGTCCATCACTGCTCGCCGCCGTTGTGTCACGCTGCTGGGCAATAAGGAAGCGGTGCAAATTCTGTTCGAAGACATTGCCCCACGATTCGCCGATCGGCCTGGCGGCTATACCCGCATCATTCGCTTGGCCAAGCCTCGCTTGGGCGATGCGGGACAGCAGGCCATTCTCGAGTTCGTCGGCGTCCATGACCGTGTCACCGAAAAGAGCGAAAAGCCCGCCTTCGACGACGCGACCGAGTCCGCAGCAGCAGAAGAAGTTGAAGCCTCTGGCGAAGCGGCGGAAGTCGCCGAAGCAGAGAGCGCCGAAGCGGAAACCACCGAAACCGAAGCTCCCAAGGACGACGAGCAACAGAGCTGAGTCATCGGTATTTCTTTGAGCAGGTGGAAACGGAGCAAACAGAGGAGGAAATTAGAACTCTCCGTTTTCTCAGTTCTCTCCTGCTTCAATTTCTTAAGTTCAATTGCTTAGGTTCAGTCATAAGCCGCGCGGTGTGAGATCGCCATGCCCAGTCACGGATTCGACTTCACTGCGGCCATGCTCCGCCTTTGCGAGGACATGACGGGCCGCTTGCCCGAGCTGAGGCACATCGATCTTTCTCGCGTCGCGATGAGCCTCTGTCAAACGCGCAAGAACACCACGCACGGCATCTACGCTTCGCTGACCCCGCTACGATTTGAGTCGGGTGCACGCACCACCAAACGCCGCGGCCGGCGCTACGGCGTCGAACCGATTTGCGATTCTCAGGGACGCGAGTATCTCTACATCCTCAGTTTCTACTTACCGCGGTTCATGAACCCTCCGCTGGAAGAAAAGCTCTCGACCGTGGTCCACGAACTGTGGCACATCAGCCCGAACTTTGATGGCGACCTGCGCCGCCACGAGGGGCGCTGCTACGCGCATGGCCCGTCACAAAAAAAGTATGATGCAAAGATGGATGAGCTTGCGCAGCAATGGTTAATGCGTGATCCGCCCAGCCATCTATACGAGTTTCTCGAATGCGACTGCACGGAACTCATCGCCCAGCACGGCCGCATCTGCGGCACGCGCTGGCGCAACCCACAGTTGGTACCGCTTGATGCGGCGTGAGCCGACGGCGCAATTGCGAAGTTTGTATTGGAAAAGCCATTGGATTTGGAAGCAACTTCCTTGCAATTTGCTTGACCCCTCTCTAAGAGCCAGTAAAAATGTGTCTGCTGCAACTCTTTTTTTGGGGGGGATTGGGTGGCCATGCGATACCGTATTGATCCGCGACGCGTTACGCTGAGCGAGATGCGAAGCGAAGTTTCGCTTCCAATTGCAGTACTCCAATGGCTCATCACGCGTTTGCCGTTGAAGCTGCCATGTTCTTCCGATATTCCGGCTGTTAATTCTCTCAAGCCTTATCTCATATCGAAGGATGACGTTCCCGAGTCAATCAAGGGAGTCATTCAAGAGCTTCGAGGCGAACTTGAGTCTTTGGGCTTTCGTGGAGTACTCTACCACTGCATCCAAGACCCCGTCCAAAAGACGACTATTTATTACGCGAACTTTCTGCACAAGTCTGGGGCCGTCATTGGCAGAATTCGTTACCGAGTCTTTCAAGCTACCACTCCTCACAAGAAATTTCTCACCACCGAGTTGCTCACGCGCTTTGGCGACAATCAATTCGTGATCACTTCCTCTGGTGCGGGAGATCTCCAAGTTCCTGCTGCTATTAACGAAGAGTTCCTGGCAAAGGCCTCACCCGAACAACTTTGGAACAGACATCGGGAACGTCTTCAAGATCCGAAGTTGCGAAGCAATGCAGTGAAGGTCAAGGGAGGGCAACAGCTTCTTGACATCTTAGAGGACCACCATGAGCAGGTCTGCAACTATTTTGTCGAGCGGCGACTGTTTGTGGAAATTGCCAAGGATGTCGACCACAAACTGGCAGACCCGCTTCTACCGGTAGAAGAGGACTCTCAGCCGGTGGAAGGCTCATCCCCCGAACTCCCCAGCGAAGAAGCAAGCCTCGTGCTAACAGAAGTTCGCAATCTAGAGTCAGCACCTGCGGCGAGTTGGAATAGCCTACTGCTGACACTGGCTGTCTCTGTTGGACTGTTTGTCGTCGCTGGAGGCATGGCGTGGGATTGGAAGTTTACGCTCCTCTTGGTGCCGATTCTTCTCTTTCATGAGTTGGGGCACTACCTCTCGATGAAAATTTTTGACTACAGCAATGTCAAAATGTTTTTTATCCCTTTTTTTGGCGCTGCTGTCACAGGGCGACATTACAACGTTCCAGGATGGAAGAGGATTTTTACTTCGCTCATGGGGCCAGTCCCGGGAATCCTCCTGGGAACGGGACTCGGAATTGTAGCAATGCTTTACCAGTATGATTCGCTGATGGAGGCTGCCATTCTGATGTTGGTTCTCAATGGATTTAACCTGCTGCCCACGCTGCCCTTGGATGGCGGGTGGGTCATGCATGGTTTGTTGTTTTCGCGACATGCGTTTCTGGATTTCTTTTTTCGCTTACTGGCCATTGGGATACTTTTGTTTCTCGGTGCAGTAGGCGGCGGAAAACTCTTTTTGTTTCTTGGCATTGCCATGTGTATTGCTCTGCCTACTTCGTTCCATACGGCGAGAATCTCCGATAGGCTACGCGAGGCGGGCGGATTCGCGCCTCAGAGCACCGACAATCGGATTCCCACGAGTGCAGTGCATACGATCTCCGCTGAGCTTGACCGTGCTTATCCAAAAGGGATGGACGTGCGGGCGAAAGCAAAACTGGTGCTGCAGATTTTCGAGGGTGTCAATTCCACGCCTCCGGGTTGGATTGCTTCTCTGTCTTTGGGCACCCTTTACCTTGCTAGCCTAGCAATGGTTCTCGTCGCTGGTTCCATCTTTTTTGTAGCGCAGCACTCCGATTTTGAACAACTTCTTGACGAAATGGCCTGGGGACCTCAAAACGACCTTGTCGTTCAGGACATCGTTCAGGTTCCTCAGAATAGCACCCCCGCAGAACTGCGTGCCGAGGAAGCACTGATTGTCAGCTTCCCTGACCAAGAGTCCGCTGCAGAGGCACTGGAGCAGTTGCGCGCTGAGTTGCCCGAGGAGAGTCCGTTGCTCCTGTTTGGCTCTACGCTATGTATCCCATTGTCTTCTCCTCCTGCTGTGGAGTTCAAGGACAAATGGTTCGACCAGTTCGAGAAGGATAATAACGAAGTCTTCCTGGAAAATGCGGAGCGACCCGGTACACTCAATTTGCAGTTCCTCGTTCCCAACGTGAAGCTCGCCGAGCAAATTGACTTTCAACTCGCTTCGTACTTCGGATTGCCTCACTGTGAGAAGTTTGTGTCACCATGGCAGAAGAAACTTGCCCTATCTGAGGACGAGCTTCGGGCTCGCGAAACCGTTCACAAACTATTAAGGCAACCGTGGGTTGAAGAGGTCGAGTTCGATGAGGATGCGTATGCTGCCATTAGTGCCGCTGAACGGCGCGGTCAGAAGGAGAAAGTTAAAAAAATTCAAGCCGATATACGTGCTAAGTACGAAAAACAGCTCCAGGGGTATGTTGATGAACTGCGCGCTCTGCCAGAAGGACAGATTGACATCCACCTGCTGGATAAATATGAGTTAGCTCTAGAAAATGCTGCTGATCGGGAAAACGAAGAGGGCAGTCTCTTCAATATCATGCCGACCTTGCCGGCTGCAGAGCAGTGGCTGGATGGTGAGTCCGAGCGGCTCGGTCTGCTCCCCGACGCCGATGATGGTTCGGTCACGGCCAGATCGGGCTTCTCATCCAGAAACGGACTTTTTTTGAACGTAAATGTTACTTTCAATTCGTTTCCCGTGGGAGCGCTCACTTTCATTCGCTGGCTCGAACAATTCGGGAGTACGGAATACAAGTACTCGGTTTCAGGTGGAGTGGCTTTCTAGTGCGATTCACCAGAGAAGGTTCCGTCGCCACATTTTTATATGAACCCGCTATTAATCTTATTGCGGGCTCGCCTATTCAAATCCTCCCAGGTTTGAGAAGATTAATGTGGTGAAGGTAAGATATTTGCCATGGGCATAGTGCTAGCAGCGCAGCCGCATTGACACTGCCAGCGTCGCGACCTACTCTCCTCGCTCTCATCCTTCTACCAAACCCCTTCTCCTCGACCGGCATGGACGACCGACGGCCACTGATGTGCGCTCGCCTGACATGTGCGCTTGCGCTGTGGTTCGTGATGCTGCCCTGGTGTGGTGGGTGCAGTTTGCTGCTGACGCTGCCCGCGCCGAAAGATGCGGAGTCGTTTTTGAAGGCGGTTGAGACCGCGCCGGAGAGTGTGGCTTTAGAAATTTTTCAGGTGCGCTTTCCCGCCACTGACCATGAGATGGACACGGAGCTTTGGCAGGCGGTCGATGAGCAGCGGCTTGATGTCGATGTGCGGCATCAACTAATTCGCAACGGCTTTCGTGCCGGTGTGCTGGGCGGCAATGTGCCCGATGGACTGGCCCACTATCTCAAACTCGAAAGCGAGATGCCCGATTCGCAAGCCCAGCGACTGATCACGGGAGCCAACGCCGATCCGACGGTGACCAAACGTGTCGTGCAGCTGGACCGCAGCGATTCGGCGACGATCCAGGTGACCGATCTCCGCGACCAGTTACACATTCTCATGAACGAAGAGGGTGGCTTGCGCGGGCGGAGCTACGAACAGGTGCAGGCAGTCTACACCATG
Organism: Bythopirellula sp.; assembly: GCA_965230685.1. Taxonomy (GTDB): domain Bacteria; phylum Planctomycetota; class Planctomycetia; order Pirellulales; family Lacipirellulaceae; genus Bythopirellula. Next base: position 1,964,018 of record CBDDLO010000002.1, on the reverse strand, counting down.
CGTGCTCAAGCGATCGCGGGGCAGCGCATTTCCTTGCGGCTCACGCCGGAGTTGCAACACGGGGAGTTGCGGAACCGATACGCTGGCAGCGACCAGGGCATTTTCTTGATGACCCCGTCGCGTGAGCGCGAGTTGTACGATCAACTCGAGCTGAACGTCGACATGACGCCCGGCGAGTTGCTTGTCGTGGGTGGCTTGCCTACTGCCTCGGGCAGTCTCGGACACGCGTTTCACGCGGAGAGCCAACGGGGGCCTGCAGAGTTGAAGCTGGTGCTGGTTCGGTTGCTGGAAGTGCCGGGCAGCGAGATTCTCGCCGACGTGGGATTCTGAACGATTGGCTGATGGCCCAAGGACCGACGCTAAATGCGGATTTCTTGGCCTTTTCGCCCCCTGAGCGCACTGGCCAAAAATTGCTAGAATGAAAGCCCTGCAAAGCAAACAATCCGCTACCGATAGGTATTTTGAGAATTTAGGAGAAAACCATGCCACTCGTCCCCATGCGAATTTTGTTGGACCACGCCGCCGAGAACAACTACGGCCTGGCCGCTTTCAATGTGAACAACATGGAGCAAATCCAAGCGATCATGGAGGCTGCCGACGAGACTGAGTCGCCCGTCATTGTGCAGGCCAGCCGTGGAGCGCGTTCCTATTCACAGGACAACTACCTGCGGCATTTGATGCTCGCCGCGGCCGAGTTGTATCCCCATATTCCAATCGTCATGCACCAGGACCACGGCAACAGTCCCGACACTTGCCAAAGCGCGATCGACAACGGCTTCACCAGTGTGATGATGGATGGGTCGCTCAAAGAAGATGGCAAGACTCCTGCGGACTACGACTACAATGTGGGCGTTACGAAGACGGTCACCGAAGCTGCTCACGCACAAGGTGTGTCGGTTGAAGGCGAACTTGGTTGCCTTGGTTCGCTCGAAAGCGGCGAAGGCGAACAGGAAGATGGCCACGGCGCGGTAGGTCAGTTGACAAAAGATCAACTGTTGACCGACCCCGACGAAGCCGAACGATTCGTGGCGGACACGAATGTCGACGCACTGGCCGTAGCCATCGGCACCAGCCACGGGGCGTACAAGTTCACTAGTAAGCCGACCGGCGAAGTGCTCGACATGGAGCGCATCGAAGAGATTCACCGTCGGTTGCCCAACTGCCATCTAGTGATGCACGGCAGCAGCAGTGTGCCCCAGGAGTTGCAAGACATCATCAACAAGTACGGCGGCAGCTTGAAGCAAACTTGGGGTGTACCGGTCGAAGAAATCCAACGCGGCATCAAGAGCGGCGTACGCAAGGTGAATGTCGATACCGACAACCGACTGGCCATTACCGGTGCAATTCGCCAGGTGTTTGCCGAGACGCCCGAGAAGTTCGACCCGCGCGACTATCTCAAGCCGGCTCGTGCAAAGATGAAGGAAGTCTGCATCGCCCGCATGACAGCCTTCGGTCAAGCGGGGAACGCGACCAAGATCGAATGCGTGTCCGCCGACAAATTCGCGAGCTTTTACGCGGCGGTATAGTCGCAGGAAAGCTCTACGGATTTTTGTGATGCACTGACCGGCGAGTCGGCCGCTCCCGAACTCGAGTGCTAAGTTCCTGCTCTGTTTGCTGGATTGCATGAGTCGAGATGATTCGCCGTGAGATCAGTCATGCCGGATGCCCGCGACAATGGTTGTTGGTTTCACAGGTCGAACATGCACGGCTCAGCGGCTTGCTGGCCGAAAACGGTCTTTCGCAGCTTGATGCCGCAGTTCGCAGTGACTTGCAACAGGCGATCGGGCACCACGACGACGGTTGGGCTGATTGGGATGCAGCGATGCCCATCGACCAAGAGCATCATCGCCCCTGGGCCTTTCACGAACTGCCATTGGAGCTCTCTCTGCCGATTTGGACTGCGTCGATCGATGCAGCTGCAGAGATTGGCCCGTTGGCCGGTTGCATCGTGGCAGGGCACTTTTTAGCGCTGCTCGATGCGAGCGAAAAATCCGCGCCAAATGCCGAGGCTTGGCAGCGTGAAATGAGTGCGCGTCGCGAGGCATGGTTTGCGGAATGGCAAAATTTCGATCCAGAACGGCACACGTCGTCGTTGGCCGAAGAAGCTTTGCATTGGTTGCAACTCTTCGACGTGCTGAGCCTGTGGTTGTGCAACGTTTGTCCTGGGCAGGGAGAGCCGACCGACAAATGTCCGACAAGTTATCGACTTTTCGCTGACAAGCCGCTCGAGACGGAGTTTTCCTACCAACAGGGCAAAGTGCGTGTTTCGCCTTGGCGTTTCGACGTGTCCAGCTTGCAGCTTGAAGCAGTGGGTTGGGTAGTTCCTGTCAGGGAATACATCAACGCGGAGGCGTTGTTTGCCGCGCGCGAGCAGTGCAGCGTACGTTGGGAGCTGCACGACTCGCATTGATTCTCCTTGCGTTCACTCACGGTTAAGTTTGGAGCAGCAAACGCCAAGCTTGGTTGCACCGCCTCTGACCCGCTCACGGGCGACGGCTAGCGGATTCTGCGCCGTGTGCAGCACAGTATTTGGGCAGCTGCGAGCAGTGCAGCGAGCGTCAAGGTTGCCGGCTCCGGTATGGTTTGCAACGACGCGTTGGCTGACGAACCCTGCACAGTGCCAAACTCTGCACGCCAGCGCTGGAAATCTGCGTCGGTTGTGACGCCCTCCCCAGTCGGTTCGAGAGCAGTCGCTCCCCCGTAACCGCGCTGAAGGGCCAGGAAGTCAGCGCCGTCGACAATGTCGATCGAGTCCGTTGTCTCCAATTGACCACTGACGGAGAATCGCACATCTGGTTCCATCGGCGAAGTGGCTGATTGTTCAATGCCCCCTGTCAATTCTAAGAACTGGCCGCTGTCGGTGATGTTGACGAAGATCTCATACGCCCGCAGCACGCCGCCGATCTCAGCAGGGCGAAATACCATCGCTACGTCGTCTTCGTTTTCGGTCGGCAAATACTCGCCTTCCAGTAAATCAAAGTTGAACCACAAGTTTGGACTAATGACCGGGGGAGAATTTGGCGTCTGCGGGGGCAATAGAATGTCCGAGTCGACATTGAGGAGGTACGGGGAATTGGACTCAAGGCCCACGCCCAACGAACCAACGATAGGAAAATCGAAGCAGAAAGTGTCTTCGCCGACACACTCCTGAACGGTGCTTGTTTCCGGACCGTTCCACTCGAGATCAAAGACGCTAGGAACATCGGCACGCGCGGTGCTCCAGGCCAGCAAAACGACTGTGACAGTGTTGACTCCGATCCGCCCGGTTTTGCGTAGTGATAGCAACATGAGTAAGACTCCTCTGTTTGTGCTAAATGAGTAATGACGACACCTCTGGCCGCCTTCAAGAGGACTAACGCCAGACCATTTCAATCACCTCACGAATCCCCCGAAGTGAATTTCGTAAACCCACCCCTTGCAAGTAGCTAAGTCAGCGCTTCCCAAGACAGCAGAGCTACCGAAAAAAAGCTCTGGCCTGCCGTTTTTATGCGGGGCGTGTGGCCTGAAATGGGTAGACGCGGGGCAGTTTCGCCGTACAACGTGGGCAGCTTTAACGACGAGACCAAAATTACGCGCACCAGCAGCGGATTCGGATGACGCAGCTTGACGGGCAGTCTGTTGGATCGGTCGATCTAATGATCTAGCGCGACGCGTCAGCGAGGGCGACTTCTGTAGTTCGCTTGCGTTGTTGCGCGTTTAGCTAGCCGGCCGTTTGCTCCGATGGCTGCTCGACATCTTCGACTAGCGCGATCAGTTTCTGCCCTGGCTTGGGTTGCATGTCTTTTTCGTCCGTGGCGATTTCGAGGTCGCCGTTCTCTTGAAAGCAGAACAGCAGTAGTGTCGATTCCCCGTAGCGTGCTAGGAAATCCTCGAACGTAAAACCTTCAGTTAACGTGGTTTTCTTGATAGTCGAACCCGAAGCAAGACGCTGTTGCAATTGTTCGAGTGTGACAGGTTGGTTGAAGAGTATGCGTCCACGGAGATAGCCACCAACGCGCTCGGTGCGCTCACTGGATGTTTCGGCAGTGGCGAGTTGGTAGACTTCCGCTCGACCAAAGCGCTCGACAAACCCCTGCGCGGCTAGCGTGTTGACTTCGTCGTTGGGAGTCATAGCGAGCAGTCGGCCAATGCCACCCAAATCGATCTCTTCCTGCACAAATTCGCTGCCAATGCTGGCGTAGGCCATCGGGAGTCCCGCCATGCGTGCATTGGCATTGTTGCGAGGGTTCGTATCGACGAGCAACACGGGCAGGCCTTCGGCTTGCACGGCAAGTGCGATCTCGCGCACCGCAGGCGAAGCACCGGCGAACAGGATGCCCTGCGGGTTTGCTCCCGACAGGCCCAGCCGCCGAGCCAGAGGCCCCAGGGTAAGTCCGTACACAGTGACCGTGCCGATGATGACAAAAAAAGTCATCAGCAAGAATCGATTTGCTTCGAGGACAAGCGGGTTATCTGGTTCGAGCGCGCGGGTAAACTCCAGTGCGAACAGCGAGCTGACGGCTGCGGCGACAATTCCGCGTGGATGGATCCAGGAGAGAAACACACGCTCGCGCCAATTGAGGCCGCTGCCAAGGGTCGAGACAAATACCGCAATCGGGCGCACCACCAAGATGATGAGCGCCAGCAGTCCGACGCTTTCCCAGCCCAGCGTGCGAATGGCTTCCATGTCGATCGTGATTTTGGAAGCCAAGACGATGAACAAGGTTGAGATCAAAAGAACTCGCAAATTCTCTTTGAACTCGATAATGTGCCGCATCGCCACGCTGCTCTGATTTGCTAGGATCACGCCCATCAGAGTGACCGTAACCAGCCCCGACTCTGGTTGCACGTGGTTCGAGATGGAAAAGATTAAGAGCACGAGTGAGAGAATGAATGGATTTTGCAAATAGTCGGGCACAAGATAGCGCCGCAACAGTTGCAGCGTGACCAGGGCCCCAAGGCCACTGAGTACAAGCGCGTAGAACAAAGTTCTCCCCATGACAACAAGCGAGTGACCCGCGATGCTTTCGTCGGCTTGTCCGTGCAGGACCAACTCAAAGACCAACGCTGCCAGCACGGCGCCGATCGGATCGTTCACGATGCCTTCCCATTTGGCGAGCGAGCCGATGCGACGCACGGGTTGCACGTGGCGGAGCAAAGGCAACACGACCGTGGGGCCGCTGACGGTGAGCATTGCCCCGAGGAGGTAGGACATCTCCTGAGAAAATCCGCCGACCTTGTAAGCGAAAAAACTCGTCAAGAGCCACGTGATCACCAGTCCAACTGAAACCAGCCCGAAGACGACGCCGCGTGTCTCTTTGATTTCTCGGAAGTTGAGTGTCAGCCCACCTTCAAACAGAATAATGCCGACCGCGAGCGACACCATCGCGAAGAACATTTCCTGGCCTTCGGTGGAGTGCGTATTCGCAACCTTGCCCAGCAGCACTCCAAACAGCAGAAGCAACACGATCGCCGGCAACTTCAGTCGCCAGGCGACCCACTGGGCGGCAATGCCCAGGGCGAGCACGCTCGCCAGGTAGAGAGGGTAGTCCATCGTGGGGTGGGGTTCTCGATAGCGATCTAGGGGAGGGCAAAAGGCCATATTCTAGGGGAAAAACATGCCTTGGCGATAGCACAGGTTGCCTGCACCGGGGCGATTCTGTTGCGCGCTCCCACACCAGCAGAGGACGGTCGATGCTCTCCTTGACAGGAATAGCATGACCCCTTGGAGGGGGTTAAAGCAAGCGCTTTGTGGCAAACCGCTGCGGTCTCGTTGGCTCTTTCTCGCCGCATGTGCAGGAATGCCTGAGTTGCAAAAGGTTTTTTCCTGGTGCTAACTCAGATTCTTCAGACCAACCCAGAATTTTCGAAACTCAGGCCTTGCGGTGGAGTTTGATCAGTAGTGGGCCAATGGCTCACAGTAATCCACCAACTGTTGCGAAAGGGCCTGCTATGCGTTACCTGTCCACGTTTGTTTGTCTGCTTTTGTTGCTCTTGTGTACACCAGTTACTTTTGCTGCTGAAGAAGAGGGCAAGCAAAGCAGCGACCGCGGGAACCGCCGTGCCGAGATGCGGCAGAAAATAGTCGACGAATTCGACTCCGATGGCGACGGCGAACTCAGCGACGAAGAACGTTCTATTGCTCGCGAAGAAATGCGCGAGCGACGTGGAAGAGGTCCCCGAGGAGAAGGCGACCGCCACGGCCCCCCCGATCCCGAGAAAGTTTTCGAAAAGTTTGATGCCGATGGCGATGGCCAATTGAGCCGCGACGAGTTCATGAAACTCTCCGAGGAGATGCGTCCGCCCCGTGAGGCTGGCCGTCGCGGTAGAGCCGGTCGTGGTCGAGCAGATGATCGGGGTCGACCTGATCGCGACAGACCTGATCGTGACAGGCCTGGGCGTGAGAGACCACCGCGTGGGGATCGTCCTCGTTTCGACCGAGAGCGCCCCTTGCAAAATCCTGAAGATCGGCCCGGCCCTCCACCACGTGGTGAAGGGCGTCGCCATCTCTATGACGACGATGGCCCACCGCCACCGCGCGGACCAGGAAGACGGCGCCCAGGCCAACGGGGCGGCGAGGGTTTCCGTCCGCCCGCGCCTGAGCAAGTGTTCGACCGTTTCGACGAAAATGGCGACGATCAACTCAGCCGCGAGGAGTTCATGAAACTATCAGAACGCATGCGGGAACTGCGCGAGCGCATGAGCCGAGACCACGAGCATGGAATGCACGAAGGGCGAGGTCCGCGTCGTGGCCCCCCTCGCGGCGATGAGAGTCCGCGTCGTCGCCGCCCACTTCGCCCAGAGCTGGAAGATTCCTCGGGACAGTGACGGTGGTCGAACTCGCCAGAGTGCGGAATCGCTCCGCAAAGCCCGAGGTCTGAGCGACTTTGGCGATCGAGTGCAATGTAAGCCTAATCACCGTGCTCCGCGTGCTGTATGCCCCCAGCTGGCTCGCGGGGCCGGTGTGTTTTGCCTCTTTCTTGTAGTGGCGTCTAGCCTCAGTCGAAGACGGGCACGTGGTCGCCAGACGCCTCCAGTACGCGTGGACGCTGAAGCCGACCCGGTAACGGTTGTAGCGATTGCGATGGTGGATTGCCCCGCAGAAAAGTTTGCCGCCGCCTGCCGCAGCATTTACAATGGAAAGAGCTTTCGTGCCCGCCCTGGGTACTGCTGTTTTCCCTCTGACCTGCTGAGATTTTCATGCGTGGCGCAACGCTTTCTAACACAGTTCGCTCGACGGTGGCGATAACGCTTGTTTTGGCCCTTGGTGAAACTGCCCTGGCCCAGTTGGCAACGGGTGCGACGACCACGTCGGCCCCCAAGTTTGCTCCCGGCGTACTCACCACGATCCCGCCCGACGTGAATAGCGAAGACACGGTTAGTGTTCACGATATGATCGAAATCCGCGCCAATGTCGCGCTCAAGCGAGAGCCAGCCACCGACACCGAAAGCCGCACGCTGTACGAAATGGCCGAGAGTGTGATGTTCCGCCACGACGTGTGGTGTCTCGAGTTCACGTTCAAACCGCTGCGGATGATGGCCGTCGATATTCCCCAGGACTCTGGCCGCATGCGACGCAAGCTGGTTTGGTATTTGGTCTACCGCGTTCGGAACACAGGCGTGGGACTTTCACCCCAAGAGCAGGCTGACGGCACTTTCGTGACCACCGAGAAGACCACCGAGCAAGTTCGCTTTTTTCCGCAGCTCGTTCTCACGAGCCAAGACCGCGATCGTGAAGGCAAGCGAGTTCGCAAGGCGTATCTCGATCGGATCATCCCGGCGGCTCAACAGGCGATTGCACGCCGCGAATTGCCTACCGGCCAGTTGCTCAACAGCGTGCAACTCTCCGAGCGTCTGCTCAAGGCTGAGGCGGGTCGCGAGATTGGCGGACTTTGGGGTGTGGCGATTTGGGAAGACGTGGACCCGCAGATCGACTTTTTCTCGGTGTTCGTCAACGGGCTGACGAATGCTTACGATTGGCAGGACACCCCTGGCGAATTCCAAGCTGGCGATCCCGTAGGCAAAGGTCGCAAATTTACCCGAAAACAGCTCCAGCTGAATTTCTGGCGTCCGGGCGACGCCTATGCAGAGGACGAACGGGAAATCCGCTTTGGAACTGCCCCAGGCAAGTCCGACCTCTACGGCACAGCCGAAGGCGTTGCCAGCCGCTGGATTTACCGCTAGAATCGACGGGCTACGGCACTCAAGCCAAAGGCCAGAGCATGAGCCGTCGGTGCTAGCTGCGGGTAACCAGGAGTGCCAGCGACGTTTCATATCATACTCTGGTCATAGACACGGGTCATAGACACTGGCTCACTTTCAAAACTTCCCAACCCCTATGCATTCTCATGGCACATAAAAAAGGTCAAGGCTCTAGCCGCAACGGCCGCGATTCCAATGCTCAGCGCCGCGGCGTGAAAAAGTATGGTGGCGAAAAAGTCATCGCCGGCAACATCATCATTCGACAGGTCGGCAACAAGTTTCACCCCGGCACCGGAGTGGGCCAAGGCAAAGACTACACGTTATTCGCGTTGGTTGATGGCGAGGTGAAGTTCGACCGCAAGGGCCGCCGCGTGAATGTCATGGCGGTAGCTTAGGGCTTAGCTCCCAGTTTTCAGCCTCCAAACAGCAAGGGGATGCGCCGTTGGTGCATCCTTTTTTTCATGAGTTTCGAGCCCCGATTTTCGAGTCAATAACTCGCGCCCCGTAACTCGCGACTCGCAACTCAGTTCATCATGTTCATCGATCGTGTTACCGTCGAAGTCGAAGCAGGCAAGGGAGGCGACGGTTGCGCTAGTTTTCGACGCGAGAAATTTGTGCCCCGTGGTGGGCCGGACGGCGGCGACGGCGGCAATGGTGGCAGTGTCATGGTGGTTGCCGAAGCGGGGGTGGATAGTTTAGCGGAACTGGTACATCGCAAACATTGGCGTGCCAAGTCAGGCACCCCCGGCAGTGGACGCAATCGCCATGGGGCCAACGCAGACGATCTCGTCATTCATGTTCCCCCCGGCACGGTATTGATCGATGCTAACGGAGGGTTCGAACTCAAAGACCTCGCCGCTGCCGGCGACAGCGTCGTCGCCGCCCAGGGTGGGCGCGGCGGTAAGGGCAACACGCGGTTCAAGTCGTCGACCAACCAAGCCCCGCGCGAATTTACCCGCGGAGGAGAAGCCGAACAGCGGCGTATCACGTTTGAGTTGAAAGTGATCGCCGATGTGGGCCTCTTGGGCAAACCGAACGCGGGCAAGAGCACCCTGCTGAGCCGTGTGTCGCGTGCCCGGCCCGAGATTGCCGACTATCCCTTCACCACCAAAATTCCCAACCTCGGCATCATCCAAGTCGACCAAGATCGCTCGATGGTGATGGCTGACATTCCAGGGTTGATCGAAGGGGCACATGCCGGAGTTGGGTTGGGCCACGAATTTCTGCGGCATGTGGAGCGCACACGGGTACTGGTTCACTTGGTCGAGCCGAACCCGATGGACGGCACCGATCCTGCAGAAAACTACCAATCGCTCCGCCAAGAGTTGGAGTTGTACGACGCTGACCTCGCCACCCGACCCGAGATCGTCGCTGTCAGTAAAGCAGAACTGCCCGATGCCGAAGCGGTGCGTGACCAATTGGCCGAGATCACCGGCGGCGAAGTGTTGTTGTTTTCCTCCGTCACAGGGCAGGGGCTCAAGCAGTTGATGGAAAAAACTTATGCCTTGCTAATCGCCGAGCGGCAAACGACATGAGCGCGAACAGCGGCATTCTCGCAATCGACGTGGGCAGCAGTCGCGTGAAATTAGGTTGGTTTCCGCCGCAGGGCGAATGCACCACAGAGCCGAGCAAGACAACGCTCCCCATCGCCACGACCCCACTGCCGCAGCCCGAAGAAACGCTAGCGGTTTCGCATGCCAATCCCACTTCTCTGTGGGCGAGTATCGGCACATGGTTGACGGCGCACTGCCCAGACAGTCCTTCCGGTTACATCGCCTCGGTCCATCCCGAAGCGATGAAGTTGATCGAAGAGATGTTCGTCGGTAGGTTACGCGCGCTGAACCTCACCGACCTGCCGATTGAAGTGCGGGTTGCTCAACCCGAGCTTGTCGGCATGGATCGCCTGCTTAACGCCGTCGCAGCGAATCGCATTCGGGAACCGAGTCGCTCGGCAATCGTCGTCGACCTGGGGACGGCGTGCACGGTTGATTGGATTGCCGACGACGGCGCGTTCGGCGGCGGCGCGATCTTGCCTGGCACCACTTTGGCAGCCGCTGCCCTGCACTCGGGAACCGCCACATTGCCACAATTAGAGTTGGATTTTAGCAACGCGCCGCCGGTCGTCGGCAAGTCCACCGCAGAGGCTATCGCTTCGGGACTCCATTGGGGCACCAATGGCGCAGTCCGCGAGTTGGTTCAGCTGATGAGTCGCCAAGCCGCCCCCTCGCCACAATTGTTCGTTACCGGCGGCGGTGCGGAACAAATCGTCACGCATCTGAGCGACGATTTTCCCGCGCTGCGACATATCCCGCATTTGGTCCTCTCCGGCATCGCTCACGTTGCTCAGGAGTTGTCGTGAGTGCCCGTGTTTGCGTCCTCACCCCCCAGGGGCGCGGCGCTGTCGCTGTTGTCGCTATCGAAGGCGATTCTGCGGTCGGTGCGGTAGATCGATACTTTCAAGCCGCCAATGGTCGAGCCCTGGCTGAGCAGAGCATGGGGCGAATTGTCTATGGGCACTGGGGTGGTGCTGACGGGGAAGACCTGGTCGTCTCGCGCCGTGAAGAGACACGTATTGAAGTGCATTGCCATGGTGGAAATAGTTCTTCGGCTGCAATCGTAGCGGATCTGGTCGCCGCGGGTTGTGTAGAAATCGATTCTGGCGAATGGGTTGTTGTGCAACACGATTGCCCCATCACCGCTGCGGCCCACCTTGCGTTGGCAAAGGCGACCACCACACGGACGGCGAGGATCCTGCTCGACCAGTATCACGGCGCGCTGCGGCGCGAAATGCAAACGATCGATCTGGCGTTGGAGCGGGGAGAGACCGCCGAGGCACGTTCTCGACTGCAGTCGTTGCTAGACCGGGCTGCGTTGGGGCGCCATCTCACCAAGCCCTGGCAGGTCGTGATCGCCGGCGAGCCGAATGTCGGCAAGAGCAGTCTAATCAACGCGCTGGTAGGCTATGAGCGGGCTATCGTGTTCGATCAACCCGGCACGACCCGCGACGTAGTTTCATCGACCACGGCAATCGATGGCTGGCCTGTCCAGCTGAGCGACACGGCCGGGTTGCACGAAGCGACCGACGCCATCGAGACCGCCGGCATCGAATTAGCGCGACAGCGAGCCGCCGCCGCCGACCTGGTCGTGTGGGTCCTCGACGCAACGGCACGAGCAGGCGACTCCTGGAACCAAGCCCAGCAACAAGCCCAAGCCGTCGGCGTCGCGCTCAACCGAGAACAGACGCAGCTAGTGATCAACAAGACCGACCTCGCCAAGCCCTCCTCCGAACAAACCCTATCTAGCATCGGCACCTGTGCCGTCTCTGGCGCTGGCACCGACAAACTTCTCAACGCAATCAGCAACCGATTGGTCCCCACAGTGCCACCCCCAGGCGAGGCAGTTCCCTTTACTGAGGAGCAAATAGAGCTCGTGGCGGAGAAATTCCGTGAGACAGGCACTGGAATTTAGGCTGCTATTGTTGTTCCCCCACCACTACTTTTGTGTCCTATTCCAAACACGCCACCCACCATTTATGGCTTAGCGACGAATCTGTGTTTAGGTCTACCCATGATCTGTTTTTTCACGCCGGTGTAGTTTGGAACCAGAACGGAACTCTACTCGCGTTCATTGGTTTCCTTGCAATTTGCAAACGTGGCACCTCTACGCTGTATGCCAGCAGTGCCATCGTCAATCTTTCTTAAACGTAAAATTTTCGCTTCGCGGAATATTTGCTGCAATGGGCACAACAGGCGCGGCCGATAAGGGACGATAGCGAGGTGCGTGCTACAAGCGCGGTTACCCGTGTTTCAACCAAAATTACCGCTGTCGCCTTCGCGCGTCAGCCACCGACGTCGGCAGTTGCGACCCGCTGAGCGCACAGCCTGACCGTCCTGGAGGAGGGTTCCATGCGAGGGGGGAAAATCGTGGGAAGCACAAGTGCCTGCGCGCTGCGCAAGGTGGGGATCGCGCTATTGGCGGTTCCTTTGACCTGGGTTGGTGACGCAACGACTTTCGATGCGTCGGCACATCCAAATCACGCTCATTCGGACGCTCATTTGGGCTACGACGACCAGTGCGCGCCTGAACCGACGCGTGAACAGTCGATCCTCATTTCTGCGAAAAAGCTCATCGACCAAGCGGAGTCGAAGCCTGCTGAATCCAGCGAGAAGACCGAACTCGTTTTGGAGCCGATCGCCAAGAGTTCAGAGCGGGTCCCCGAATTGGCAGAGCCGCCTACCCTAGCCCAAGTCCCAACACTCGCGGAACCGATTACCAACCTGCCCGGCACGACCGAGCCGCCCGTCACCCCTCTGACAAAAAACTCCGAACTGTCCGAGCCAAGAATCGAAAAGGCTCCCAAGGTGGAATTGGCTGTCACGGCCGAAGCCGAGGCAATCTGCTTCAACGGCATCACGCCGGGCGATTCGACTCGCATCGACGTACTCCGTGGATGGGGCGATCCGCGTAGCGAGGACACGCAGGCCGAGGAATTGCGCTATCGTTTCGACGATTTGCCAGCGGTTGTCGTCCGCTTTGCGAAGAACCGCGTCGAGTCGATTTTAGTTGAACTCGACCGGCCCACGAAGATTGCGACGCTCACTCGTAAACTGGAACTGGAAAGCCTGCGTCCAGCGACCTTGACTGACGCCAACGGCACGGCCATTGCGCAAGTCTACCCAGAGCGTGGCGTGGTGCTGGGTTATGCCGCGAAAGAGCTGGGCTTGAGCTTCGCCAGCGACGACAACGACCATGCCGCGGCGCAGAGCCCACGGATCGACAACATCCTGATCCAGCCTCTCCAGGCCGCCCCGTTCATGTTGCGCGCCGAAGCCAACCAACAGATAAATTTCACCTATGCAATTGCCGATTTGGAGGCAGCGTTGCGTGTTGATGAGCAGATGAGCGCGGCTCACATCCAGCTTGCCGATTTGCAGTTGGAAATTGGCAAGCCCGAATCTGCAGAGCGCCATGCGGCCCAAGCCGTTGAGTTGGAACCGCTCAAGGTCGCGTATCGTTTGCAGTGGGCCAAGTGCCTGCGAAATCTGGCGCGTTACGATCAGGCAGTCGAGCAGGTGCAGGAAGTTCTCGAAACCCCTGGCATTTCGCCGCTCGCACGCGCCCAAGCACTTCACGAAATGGGTTTGCTCACCTCGCTGGGGTCGCAGAAAGTGGCCCGTCGTGCGGTGCCGTTGCATACTAAGGCGATCAAGATCGCTGATGGCCTGACCGTGAGTGACGATCCCGAGGTGTGGCGTCCCGCCAAGGAGCTGTTGGTCGAAGCGCATCTAGCTGTCGCCGTTGAAATTTCGTCTGGCGATTGGCAGCAAAAAGACGAAAGCGTTGCCCAATGGATCGAACGCGCCTCGGCGCTGGCCGAGGCGTTGATCTCAGAGGACCCTGCGTTCTTGCCAATGCGGTTGCAGGTCGCGGTAAGCTCGCTCGACGCAGCTGCCAATCTCGAGGAGCCAATCAACCCACTGCTGTGGATCGAAGAGGCCGAGGAAACGGTCGGTGAGCTCAAAGCGGAAATCCTCGATCCGCTGACCACGAGTCAGTACGATTGGCAATTGGGCTTGGCTTATTTTCACGGCGCTCAGATCGAACATCGCCGGAGTGAACCCGACAGTGCGATCCACCTAGGCGAGCTGGCCGAGCAACAACTCTCCGAACTGGCAACGCAGTACCTCGAGAAGCCAGACACCGACTTCTTGCGCGGTCGTCTGTATTTTCAAATCGGTGCCGTTCATGCGGTCCACTACAAAGATCACGCCACTGCTTGTCATTGGTACGACCAGGCCGTTGAACTACTACTTGAACCAGTGGCAGTTACGCCCTTGGCTTCACCTCAACAACATGGCGACGCGCTCGTGAGTATGGGAGTTTCCTACTGGAATGAGTCTGAAGCCGAGCTGGCCATCGAAGTCACCGAGGCCGGCGTCGAGCTGATCGAACAGGCTGTCGAGAGCGAGTTGCTTGGTCCGAGCGCGCTGAAGATCGCTTATGGCAACTTATCCGCGATGCACCACGCCCAGGGTGAAGACGAACCGGCCGCACGCTACGAGCGGCTTGCCAAGAAACTAGGCGGCACGACACTCTCGAAGAACTAGCGAATGGCTACCCGTCCTGCTGCCAACCGTTTACGATTGACCAGTCGTCCGACGGTTGTTCAGCCAAGAGGGAAGTGCCATGCCATTTGAGAATTCTAGCTACGGACCCGTGTTCGCCGAGTTGCTCAAGGGGGAGCGCAACCGCGCGCTCGACGAGGGTTCACCTAACGAATCAACCCGCCCAGCGCTGGCGTCGTTGACCACTGCCGACGCGTTTGATCACGCCAGCATTGTGGATCAAGACCAGGCCCGTTGCTGTATCGCGGCAGTGTGGTTGCTTCACGATTTCCTCGACGAATCGCACTCGGTCAGCCAAGGCATCGCGACTGCGGAGGGCAGCTTCTGGCACGCGATCATGCACCGTCGCGAGGGCGATTTCTCCAACGCCAAATATTGGTTCCGCAAAGTCGGCGAGCACTCGGTCTACGGCGAGATCTCGGCCGATTGGACCCCCTTCGATTTTGTAGACGAGTGCCAAGCGGCCCTCCGCGCTGGCAGCGAAGCACAGCAACACTGCCGCGAGCTGCAACAGCGCGAGTGGGAAGCGTTGTTTGACTTCTGCTACAGCAAAGCCACAGGCAGTTGAGCAACCGGCGCTAACCGCGGGTATCTCCTTGGTGGCCCTTGCAAACCCACGTCAAACCTTGATACTTAGGGGTTTGCGGCATCTACTGCCGCAATTCCCCCATACGCCCCACCCGTTTGCTGCTGCAACAAAGGAAACTCCCATGTCCCGTTCCGGTGCCGTTACATTCAAAGGCAATCCGATGACCCTCGCCGGCGAAGCTGTTGCCGCTGGTCAGGCTGCTCCCGATTTCAAGCTTCACTTTTTTGAAGGCGGTTTGAAGGAACTCACCCTGGCCGACTTGAAAGGCAAGCCAACGCTGCTGAGTGTCGTTCCCTCGCTCGACACGCCGGTCTGCGCGACGCAAACCAAGACCTTCAATGAATCTCTTGGCGCGTTGGGTGACAAGATCAATGCCGTCACGGTGAGCCTCGATTTGCCGTTCGCCATGAATCGGTTCTGTGGTGCCGAGAACATCACCAACATCCGCTCCGCCAGCGACTACCAAGACCGCAACTTTGGCGAAGCTTGGGGCACGTTGATCGAGGAGCTAAAGATCATGGCCCGCGCGATCTTCGTGCTCGATGCCGACGCCAATGTGAAGTACGTCGAGTACGTCGGCGAAGTCGCCGAAGAGCCGAACTACGACGCGGCGATGGCGGCGCTCAAGGAACTGCTCTGAGCACAAGGTTCTAGTAACACATCCCCCTAACCACTCACCCGACATGAACGCACCACGCTGTATGCTGGCCGAGGCGATCGGCACGTTTTTTCTTTGCTTCGCTGGTATTGGGGCAATTCTTTCGAACGAACCGCCAATCAGTAGCGGCGGGGGGTTGGTGGCGATTGCCTTGGCGCATGGGCTGGCGCTGTCGGTGGCGGTTAATGCCTTTGGCGGAATCAGCGGCGCGCATTTTAATCCGGCGGTCACGATCGGTATGCTCCTGACTGGGCGGATTAAACTCGACGGGGCACTGCAGTATATTTTAGCGCAGCTTGTTGGAGCTTGCGTTGCCGCGTGGGCTTGTCAGTCGCTCTGGCCGGCCGAGGCGGTTGCGTCTGCGAATTTGGGAATTCCACTGCCGGGCACGATGCCGGTGGATGGAGTGATGTGGCCGACAGTCAATGGCATTGTGATATTGGAGTTTATTCTCACGTTCTTGCTGATGACCGCAATCTTCGGCACGGCAGTCGATCCGCGTGGACAGGCTGTCAAGATTGGTGGTTTCGGAATCGGCCTCACGGTGGCGTTCAACATTCTGGCGGCAGGACCGATCACCGGTGCGTCGATGAACCCGGCCCGCTCGTTTGGGCCGGCCCTGGTTCACAAGCTCACAGGCGGCAGTGCTGGTGCCAACGCCTTCGACTTGCACTGGTGTTACTGGGCCGCTCCGATAGCGGGCGCAGTCGTAGCCGCGTTGGTCTACGACAATTTTCTGTTAAGCGAAGACGAGTGAGTGCGGTGAATAGACTGTTGTGAGTACGTACAAAGCGAGTTAAGGGAAAGTGTCATGGGTAGATTCTTAGCAATTGTGATAGTGTTGGTGGTCGCCGCGCTGTTGATCAACAAATTTGCAATAAACAAGGGGCCCAAGAACCCCCCCGCTGCTGCCGAGACCGCTTCAGCAGACGGGGAAGCGAGCGCTGAATCACGCGAAACCACAGGCAACCACGCGGACACGAGCTCTGAATCTGAACCTCCCCCTCAGCCGGCCGCTCCCGCGCTCACGCCCGCCACCGGCGAGTCTGCCTCAGCGGAAGGGAAAGCGGCAAAAGAGTCCCCGGCCAAAACCGAGCTCGACCCCGAAACCGTCCTCCTCGGCACGGGTGAACTCCTCGACGGCATCCCTGGCGAAGGTGAGCTCACAGAATCGCAAGTCCAAGCCTGGTTGGATAACCCCAAGAACCACGTCGTCCTCAAACCAGAGTTGCCACTGGGCCTCGCAGCCGGCGCAGCCGAGATCAAGGGGATTGATGCCAACCCACTGACTCGTGCAAAGATTGAACTTGGGCGGCAGATTTATTTCGACACCCGTGTCTCTAGCGATGGCACCATTAGCTGTGCCAGCTGTCACGACCCAAGTTTCGGCTACGCCAAAGATACGCAGTTCGGCATTGGGGTGGGCGGACAAGAGGGCGGCCGCAACTCGCCGGTTGCGTTCAATCGCATTCTCAGCGGACCGCAGTTTTGGGATGGGCGCGCCACTTCACTCGAAGACCAGGCCATTGGCCCGATGGCCAACCCCATTGAAATGGGCAACACCCACGAAGCAGTGGTCGGCACGTTGAAAGAAATCCCAGGCTATGTCAAACAGTTCGAGGCCATCTTCGACGACGGCGTCAACATTACCAACGCTGGCAAGGCGCTCGCCAGCTTCGAGCGCGCACTGGTCACCAACCCCGCCCCGTGGGACTACTACCAGCAACTCGCCCCGTTCGAGAAAGCCTACGGTGAGGACATCGAGTATATCCGTGAAGAAATGGCCAAGGCAAAAGAAGAGGGCATAGATCCCGAGCTCGACGACGAAGATCGCTATACCTGGGAGCAATACACCAAGCTCCAAGCACCGCTCGAAACCCACCCCATCAGCGAGTCAGCCATTCGCGGGGGTGAGCTGTTCTTCAGCGACAAGGCGGGCTGCACCGCCTGCCACGTGGGCGCAAACTTCACCGACGAAAAATACCACAACCTGGGCGTCGGTATGGAAGCGGACGAACCCGATTTGGGCCGGTTTGATCACACGAAAGACGACAAGGACCGCGGCGCTTTCAAAACTCCAACGGTGCGCAACATCTCTCTCACCGGCCCGTACATGCACGATGGTTCGCAGAAGACCTTGATGGAAGTCGTCGAGTGGTACGCCAAGGGCGGCCATCCCAATCCGCACCTGAGCGAAAAGGTGAAAAAGCTCGACCTCACCCAGCAAGACAAGCAAGACCTCGTCGCGTTCATGGCCGAGGGTCTGCAGAGCGAGTTCCCGAAGGTCGAGTCAGGGCGGCTGCCGAAGTAGTTCGCTGCTGATGAATTGACTACCGGCCGCGTGATCAATGCCCATTGATGGTGATTGTCGTAATGCGTTGGTTGAGCAAACTTGTTTCTATGATCTTTGTACTGGCCGTCCTGTGCTCGGTGTCGATCGCGGCAGAGAAACCCAACATCGTCTTGATCTTGGTGGATGATCTGGGTTACGGCGATTTGTCAAGCTTTGGTGCAGGCGATCTCCAAACGCCACACATCGATGACTTGATGTCGCGCGGAATGCGTTTCGATCAGTTCTACGCGAACTGTACGGTCTGTTCTCCAACGCGAGCGTCTTTGATGACTGGATGCTATCCCGATAAAGTGGGTGTTCCCGGTGTCATTCGTCAGGTGAAGTCCGATAGCTGGGGCTACCTCGACCCAAGCGCCGTGACCCTGCCGCAGTTACTCAAGACCGCCGGGTACCACACGGGAATGGTAGGCAAGTGGCACTTGGGGTTCGAGAAGCCGAATCTCCCTAACTCACGAGGGTTTGATTTCTTTCACGGTTTCCTTGGCGACATGATGGACGACTACTGGTCGCACCTGCGCGGTGGGAAAAACTGGATGCGACACAACCAAGCAGCCATTGATCCGGAGGGGCACGCAACCGATCTGTTCACTCAATGGTCGGTTGATACCATCCGCGATCGTAGCAAGCAATCTGAGCCTTTCTTTCTGTATCTCGCTTACAACGCGCCCCACTTTCCGATTCAGCCGCCGCAGGATTGGCTCGCGAAAGTGATAGCGCGCGAACCCCAATTGAGTGACCGCCGAGCCGCTAACGTAGCTTTCATCGAGCACCTGGATGAGGGGATTGGTCAAGTCCTCGCTTCCCTACGAGCGGCAGGTATCGAAGACAACACCCTCGTTATTTTTTCCTCTGATAACGGCGGCTCGATTCCGCACGCGCAGAGTAACGGCAAACTGCGGGGTGGCAAGCAGGATCACTGGGAGGGAGGAATTCGCGTTCCCACCTGCGCGGTCTGGCCGGGAAAGATACCCCAGCAACGATCCACCGCCCTCGGTATGACGATGGATTTATTGCCGACGCTGTGCGAAATCGCCGGGGCAGAAGTCACGACTCCCATCGATGGCAAGAGCCTCGCCGATGTCTGGCTTCGAGGTGAGAATGGAGACCCAGAACGCACGATGGTTTGGGTTCGCCGCGAAGGAAATAGTCACTACCAAGGTCGGGCCTACTATGCCATCCGAAAGGGGCCCTGGAAATTGCAGCAGAGCTCGCCCTTTGAACCGATGGTCTTGGTGAATCTGGAAACAGATCCCCAAGAGCAGAACCCGCAAGCTGCGGACAACGAGATCGCGGAGGGTTTGCGCAAAGAACTGATGCTGCATCTGCAGCAAGCCGGCGCCGTCCGCTGGCAGCCTTAGTCAATGGTGGCTTATAGCGTGGCAGGAACCTCATCACGAGCCGTATGTTGGATAGGCTTTGCGAACATGACAATTGTTGCTACGTGAACAGGCATCAAGTGACTCTCCTACGCTGCCAATGCAAGTTATTATGAATGTTCGCAGGCGGGGTTGGTAAGCAATCACTGCGGTTTGTGTGGGACCAATAATTCTTCCAAGAGCGCAGCAGCGGGACATGGGAAAGGTGCCTAACGTAACTGCCTTCTCGTTACCCACTTGCGATAGGCAAACATCACCTGCAAATTCGGCTTGGCGAACAGGACGCGGGTTACCCAACCCCAGGGGCCTCGGCGGTGGGCATACTCGACATGCTCGCGCACTTCGGTTGTTTTTTCGTCTAGCGCTGTGAACGTGTGCGTGTGTTCCCACTTGGCAGCGGGGCCTTCGGCTTGTACGTCGGTGAATCCGTGGTCGCTGACGTCGCGATGCACGGCTTTCCACCGCAGTGGCAACGGACCGACCCAGAGAGTGAACTCCGAGACCGAGCCCTCAGCTAGCGGCTCGATACGATGCAGTTGCACAATCGTGGGCGGCGGGGTAAGTCGCTTCAGTGCGCTGGTGTCGTGATGAAATGCACGCACCGCGTCGAGTGGAGCTTGAACAGTGAATGCATATTCGAAAACAGGCATTCACCTCTCCGAAGCTAGACGTTGGGTCGTTGAGCGTCGAATCATTCTTCGACCACGTAGGCATCGACAACGCGCCCTTCAACTACATTTTTGTCGACTGTGGGTTTGCCTGCCGCCGTTTGGCCGAAAAAGTTCGCTTCGATTTTCACGTGCTTTGCCAGCCACAACTGCAACACCTTTCGCACGGCGATTCGTACCGGTGGTAGCAACAGCGACAGACCGACCACGTCGGTAATAACGCCCGGCGTGATCAATAGTACGCCCGCCACGAGGATCATCACCCCGTCGCCCATCGCCTTGGCAGGCAGTTTGCCGGCGCGCATTTCGTTTTGGATGCGGAAGAGCGTGTGCAGGCCTTGCATCTTCGCTAGCACCGCCCCCACCATGCCGGTTAGCAGTACGACGGTGATGGTCGTCCAAAATCCAAACATCCCGCTAAGCTGGAACAACAGCCACAGCTCTAGTAGCGGCATCAATGTGAACAATAAGAACAGTGGCAACAGCATCGGACGGGTCTCGTTCAAGCTTCGAGGGAACTATTTGCATTAACTATAGGCAATCGGGAAAGTTTCGGCTTGGCGAATTTGCCACAAAAGGTCTATTGTGTGTACTAATGATCACTATTGGGTTGCGGGCTTGATTTTGAACCACAGAGGACGCAGAGGTACACAGAGGAATTGCAAAGAAGAACCTCTCCGTACCTCTGTGGTAAGTATCTCCGTGGTAAATATCTTGTAGGCACGGGAGCAATACTCATGAAACCACCCCAACGTCCGGCCGCCACGGGTCGCGGTGCGCAGATTCAACCGGCGAATCGCTTCCTCGCCGTCCATCAGGAAGACGACTGGGAGCAAGTCGAGAACGACGAGGAATTTCTGGCCGCGCTCGAGCGGCCGCCGACGGTTTATCTGCCGGACAGTTCGCAGTCCATCGTTGCCGAGAACGATAGCCCCGACATTCCGTTTCGCTATAGCGTGAACCCCTACCGCGGCTGCGCGCACGGTTGCAGCTACTGTTACGCGCGACCGACGCACGAGTACCTGGGGCTCAGCGCGGGACTCGATTTTGAAACCAAGGTCTTGGTCAAGCACCGCGCCCCGGAGTTGTTGCGCAATTGGCTAGCGCGGCCCAAGTACCGGGCGGAGTCGATCGCCTTTTCTGGTGTCACCGACTGCTACCAACCAGCGGAGCGGAACTATCGGCTCACGCGCGGTTGCTTGGAAGTCGCGGCCGAGAGTTTGCAACCTGTGGGCATCGTCACCAAGAACGCACTGGTGACGCGAGACGTTGACGTACTCACATTCATGGCACAGTCGCACACGGCGCGCGTGGCGCTGAGCATCACGACGCTCAACGAAAAGCTGGCACGCAAGCTCGAGCCTCGCACGAGCACACCGGCAGCTCGGTTGCGTGCCATCGAGCGGCTTTCGTCGGCGGGCGTTTCGACGATGGTGATGGTCGCCCCAGTGATTCCCGGGCTCAACGACAGCGAGATCCCCGCGATCCTGCAAGCGGCGCGCGACGCGGGGGCCGAGGGAGCGTCGTACATTTTGCTGCGTTTGCCCCATGCGGTGCGCGATGTGTTTTTCGATTGGCTCGACCGCAGCTTGCCGGACCAGGCCGAGAAGATTCGCGCCCGCATCCGCGACACTCGTCAAGGTCGCACCAACGACGGCCGCTTCGGCCACCGCATGCGCGGCACGGGAATCATCGCCGAGCAGATCGGCAATACTTTTCAAGTGTTTGCCCGCAAGCACGGCTTCGACAAGACACTACCGCCCTTGGACACAACCCAATTCCAACCTCCGCAACCGGCATCGGGCCAGCAGTGGTTGTTTTAAGGGAGTTGGATCAGACACCACGGGGGTAACACAGAGAAAAACAAAAAACTTTCTCCGTGTTACTCCTTGTCCTCTCTGGTAGATCAACCTACCGGGTGAACTAGATTTCCTTACGGACGCAATCCGTCGGGGACGCCCTCGGGGTAGTATTTTTTGATTGCCGCTTCGATGTAGGCGGCGCGGTTGGCCGGCTTGGGGTGGGTGCTCATGAACTCGGGTGGGCCTTGGCCGCCGGTGGCTTTCTCAAGAATTTTCATCACCCCCGCCATCGAGCGCGGGTCGTAGCCCGCCATGCCACAGAGCTTTACGCCCCAGTCGTCGGACTCGAGTTCGTGGTCGCGGCCGTACTTCATGCTGAGTGCCGAGGCGATCATCTGCCCCATTTGCCCGCCACCTCCGCCACCGCCGAGTACGCCCATCGCGCCGGCCAGGCCTTGGTACAGGCCTTGTTTTGCCATGCGCTTGTTGCCGTGGCGTTCGATGACGTGGCCGATTTCATGCCCTAACACACCGGCGAGTTGGCCTTCGGTTTCGAGCTGGTCATACAGCGCGTGCGTGACGAAAACCTTTCCCCCCGGCAGTGCGAAGGCGTTCACCGTCCGCTTGTCAGCCAGAAGAATAAACTGAAACGCTTGGAGATAGGGATTGTGCCGTTGTGCCTCGGGGTGTTCGCGGTTCCAGGCTTCGAGGTCTTTGTTCAGCGCTTCCAAGAGCCGCCAACCCACGCGATCGACCAAGTCTTGATCAGCGGCGGAGCGAGTTGGCCCGCCATGTTGGCTGACCATTTGCGGGGCGGCTTGCAGTCCGAGTTGGATTTCTTCGGACTCTTCAGTCAAGGCGACGCGTTCGGATTCGCCAGTGATTTCGTTGACGTCCTTCGACTTCATGTAGTAGCTGAGAAACGCAAACGCGGCAACAGCCAGCGCAATCAGCAAGCGAACCTTGAGCCCGCCACCCGCGCCCCGACCAAACATGGGACGACGTTGGGCTTGTCGGCGTTGGGTTTGTCGTCGCTGGGGAAAACCGCGACGGCGGGTGTTGGGAAATTGAAGCGGCATCGTGCTTAAACCTGTGCAAGGGGCCAATGGTGGCAAGTCAGTGAACGTTACCAATATAGCAAGCTGCCGTGGAAAAGCGAAATCGTGAGGGCAACGCCAGGGCTGACTGTTACGGCTCGGAAAAAATCCGCTCAAGCGCCTGCTTGGCCATTTTGCGGACGTTGGGTTCGGGATCCGCTTCTAATTTACGCAGTGCGTCGGTCGCCTCGCTGGCAGCTTGGCCCAGTTGCCCCAGCGTTAGCGCGGCAAGTGCGCGGATTCGCATATGCCGATGCGAAAGCTGCTCGACGAGCGGCGGCACGGCCCACGCGCCCTCAGACCCCAGGCTACCGATGCGTAGAAAGACTTCGTGCCGACCGGCGAGCAGCGCTTCGGTGAGCACTGGTCGCGGAGTCTCGTGCAAGGGGTCGATCGCCAGCATCGCCAGCGCCGCAGCGAGACGGACTTCGCCGAGCGGATCTTCGAGGGCCGACTCCAGCGCCGGGAGATGGACAGTTGCGGCTGCTCCGCGCCGACCGAGGGCGTGGATGGCGGCGAGGCGCACCCGCGCGTCGGCGTCATGCAATTGCTCAGCGAACTGGTCAGTCGGGTTGCCCCCGCAGCCGGCGAGACACAGCACCGCAAGCGCCCATCGGCGCGCGACTTCAATTTTCAGCGGGCATAAATTCCTGACTCGCGCGCGTGCAGTAGGCCACATAGTTCGCCTGAGCGATGTCATCCGTCAGGAATTGCACCGAGCCATCGCCGAGCAAGTGATACGCACCGCCCGGGTGCATGCTCGACGGGCCGTACTCCGAATAGTATCCGTGGTCGGGATAGTAGGGAGCGAAGTTGAGCGCAATCGCCTCGCTGCCTTCTTCCCCATAGTCGCGCAAGGGCAGAGCTGTGTTCGCGGCGGTGAGGCCGTCCATCCAGACGCGCAGTTTTTCTTCGCGACTCTCCGCGATCAGCACCGTATGCGACAAGCCATCAGTAATGTCCGCGGGGCGCGTCTCGGAGGTGGGAAAAATCACGCCCTCCGGTTCGAGGTTGCGCTGCCAGATGTGCGGAATGTCGCTTGCGCTGAATGCCACATAGTTGCCAATCGCGTAGCTCAGGTCGCCCCGTTGGTACTCGCGGTCGGCACTAAACTCGGGACCTGTGTAAGTTGGGCAGCGGTAGATCGGCACGATCTTGCTGGCGATGTTTGGGTTATCGCCCTCGTTGATGGGAATCTCAAAATCTATTCCCTCGGCCAGATTCCCTTGCTCCAGATAGGGCAAAATGAAACTGGCCCAACTGTGTTGCTCGAAGTACGACCAGTTGTTGGTCAAGTCGAGTGTACTGCTGGGAGGAAACACTTCCTTCGCCGCCTGGTAGTTTGTGATCGCCAGGCCCGTTTGCTTAAGGTTGTTCCCGCACGAAACTCGCCGCGCCGCCTCGCGGGAAGCCTGCACCGCAGGGAGCAGTAGCGACACGAGCACGCCAATAATAGCGATCACGACCAACAGCTCCACAAGCGTAAAACCGCGGCGGATCGTGTGGAAACGAACAGGGTGAGAAGCAACCATGAGCACGCACTCCCGTGAAGCTGATGCAATGCGCGCAGTATACCAGTCGCTGTAGAATTGGACAAACAATCCGCAAGTTTCACTGCGGACGGTTTAAGTAAAGGAAGAGAATAGGAGACAATAGAGTAAATCGTAGGGTGTGTGAAACGAAGTGGAACGCGCCGTTGCATTACCGGAACATGGTGCGTTTCACTAGCGCTACACGCACCCTACGCGTCCGGCTTGCTCCGGCGCTTGCGGCCCTTGGGGGCGAACATTTGTTGCACCTTGCTGATCCCGGCGACGAGTTGTTCGATGTCGCGGGGTTGGTTGTAGAGGTAGAAACTGGCGCGGGTGCTGGCGGTCATGCCGAGCAGGCGGTGCAGGGGTTGCGTGCAGTGGTGCCCCGCGCGGACGGCGACGCCGAAGCTGTCGTTGAGCACTTGGGCGAACTCGTGTGCGTGGATCTTGTCGAAGGCGAAACTCACAAGGCCCGCACGATGTACTGGCCTTGGGCCGAGAATGCGCAAGCCCTCGATTTCGCTGAGTGCTTCGTAAGCCTGCCTGACGAGCGTCTGTTCGTGCCGGTGGATGGCGTCGAGTCCAATGTTGTTGAGATAGTCGATGGCGGCGGACATGCCGATGGCGGGGGTGATCGGCGGCGTGCCAGCCTCGAACTTGGCGGGGAGGGCCGCTGGGGTGAAACCATCTAGGTGCACTTCGTTGATCATGCTCCCACCGCCCAAGAACGGCGGCATCGCGTCGAGCAGTTTTTCTTTGCCATACAAAATGCCCACGCCCGAGGGTCCCATCATCTTGTGCCCACTGAACGCAACGAAGTCGGCATCCCACCCGCGCACGTCCGTCGCCATGTGGGGCACGCTCTGCGCGGCATCCACTAGCACGAGCGCTCCGGCTGCGTGGGATTTTCGGACGATCTCGGCAATCGGGTTCACCGTGCCGAGGGTGTTGGAGACCGACACGACGGCGACCAGTTTTGTCTTCGCGTTGAGCAACTCGTCGAAGGCCGTCATGTCGAGTTGCCCATCTTGCGTGAGTGGCACATGACGCAGAACCGCGCCGGTCCGCTCGCACACTTGTTGCCAGGGCACGAGGTTCGAGTGGTGTTCCATCACGGTGGTGAGCACTTCGTCGCCCGGCCGGAGGTTGGTTTCGCCCCAACTGCGGGCCACCAGGTTGATCGACGCCGTGGTGCCCTGCGTGAAAATCACTTCGTGGGCATGCTCGGCATGGATGAACGCGCGCACCTTTTCGCGCGCTTGTTCGTACTGTTCCGTGCTCCGCTCGCTGAGCGTGTGGATCCCACGGTGGACGTTGGCATAGTCGCGTTCGTACACCCGGCGAATGGCGTCGATCACTTGCCGCGGCCGCTGCGTGCTGGCGGCGTTGTCCAAGAAGACTAGCGGCTGGCCATCCAAGACATCGCTACTGAGGATCGGGAAATCCTCACGCAGCGTGGCGGGGAGTAACGTGTTGGATGTTGGTGTCTGCATTGTGTCAAACCAGAGAGGTAGGATGGTGTGCTCGCACCCATCGTCACCTTAAATGCACGACAAGATGGGTGCGAGCACTCCATCCTACTTGCTTACGTTTCAATCGGCGAATGCACAGCCGACTGGATTACTTTCCACGACAGCAAGCAGCACTTCTGCCGGTTGGGCGTGAGTCTTGGGCCGTAGAGCTTGAGCATATCCTCGGCGGAGAAGTCCTTCAGATCATCGACCGTTTTGCCGTACATCTCTTCCAGCAGCATCGACGCCGAGGCCTGGCTAATCACGCACCCCTCGCCGGTGAAATACAAGTCGTTGATCTTCCCTTCGTCGTCCAGCTGCAACTCAATCCGCACCACGTCGCCGCACAACGGGTTCTTGTCCTCGTGCGCGTGGGTCGCTGTCGGGAGGGTTCCCCGATGAAACGGGTCCTCGTGGTGGTCGAGGATGTGTTCCTGGTAGAGTTCTTCTTCGGAGGGCATGGAAATTTCGTAGTCGGGCTGAAGCTGGCTAGTTAAGTGGCAGGAGATATTTCTTCAACATTGGCCATCGTAACGAGTGGTAAATACACGTTTCTCATTACGCCATCATCGCTCCGATGCAGAACGGTCAATGTGATATCACTACACAACGCCACCTCAGCACTATCTACCACGTAGACACTGCCATCATTCATCGTAATTTGCAACGGGCATCGAGCCAGTAACTTGTTCATTTCCTCTCGGTCCATTTTCTCTCCCCAGGAATGCTAACTTCAAGCGGCAACAAAGAAACTGCCATCTACCATCTATCTTAGCAGTCCGTAGAGATCGTTCCAGCTCACACCCGATCTCGTAGGATTTCCGCGGCGGCGTTCGCGCCGCAGGAACCCATCACGCCGCCGCCGGGGTGGCTCGCCGCGCCGCAGAGATACAACCCTGGCACGGGGGTGCGGTGGTCGGCCCAACCGGCGACAGGGCGGAAGCAGTACAACTGGTGCGGCGCCATCGCACCCTGCATGATGTTGCCGCCGGTGATGCCGAACGTGCGCTCCAGGTCGAGCGGGCTGAGCACCTGTCGATGTTCAATCGCGCCCGGCACATTGGGCGCGTAACGCGCGAGCATCTCCACGCAGCGATCGCCAAACGATCCTTTGATATCGTCCCAGTTGCCCTCAGCAAGCTTGTACGGTGCGTACTGCACGAACATCGACAAGATGTGTTTCCCGTCGGGGGCGATGGTTTTGTCTACGCTGCTGGCCATCGTCATTTCGAGAATCGGCTCGTCGGCGGGCCGACCATACTTGGCGTCGTCGAAGGCACGATCCAGGTAGTCCATCGATGGGCCGATGTGCATCGTACCGTGGTGATGCGGGGCAATGCCGGTCGATGGCAAACAAGTAAACTGCGGCGGCTCGGCCAGCGCGAGGTTCACCTTGGCCGATGCCGACGCGTAGTCGATCTTTGCCACTGCATCGCGAAACTCCTCGGGCAGCACGTCGGGGGCGAGCATTTTTTCAAACGTGAGATGTGCATCGACGCTCGATGCCACACAGCGCGCCGCCAGCTGCGAACCGTCTTCTAACCCCACGCCACACGCACCATGCGCGTCGGTTTGAATCGAGTTGACCGCGGCCTCGCGGCGAATCTCGACCCCCAGGTCGGCGCAGGCCGCGGCAATCGCGTCGGACAGTCGGCCCATGCCGCCCTCGACATAGCCCCACACCCCGCGCGACCCGCCGGCTTCGCCCATCACATGATGCAGCAGCACATACGCGCTGCCGGGCGAACTGATCGAAGTGAACGCCCCGATGATCGCGTCAGTGGCCAGCGTTGCTTTCAGAACTTCGGACTCGAACCAACGCTCAAGAATGGGCCGCGCGGCGCCGGTGAGCAGCTCGACCGCGTCGGGTAGGTCAGCGCCGAGCGCCTTCACGGCGTTGTACATCCGCATCACTTTTTTGCCATCGCGCAGCTTTTTGCCGAGCCCAATTTTCCGCCACTCTGCGGGCAAGGGCAGCGGGTCGGGCGCGGCTTCGCTCAGCGCCGGTTCGAGTGTCGCGGCAACGCGCTCGAGCAGTGCTTCGTACCGCGGATACGCCGCCGCGTCTTTGGGGCTGAACTTGCTGATCTCGCGGTGATTGAGCGCCGCGTCGGGACCCATCGTCAAATGCCGCCCATCGGGCAAGGGTGTGAACGACGATGGGTTTCGGGGCAAGATGTTCAGCCCATATTCCTTGAGCCGCAGTTCACGAATGATGTGGGTTTGGAACAGACTAATCACATAGGCGGCCGTCGACACACGATAGCCGGGCCACAGCTCCTCGGTCGTCGCGCAACCGCCGAGCACATGCCGCCGCTCGACAACGCAAACCTTCTTGCCGGCTTTCGCCAGGTACGCGGCACAAACGAGCCCATTGTGCCCGCCACCAATGACGACCGCGTCGTACTTGCCGTGTTTGGTCATGGGGAAATTTCACATCCATGTTGAGATAGCCGAAATAATATCGGCCAGCTTACCGCCCCGCCTGGTTATCGTATATAGCCAGAATCTGCTCTGCCGTGCTGCGTTGATCGGCAAATAGCGGCGACGCGTTGTGGATGCCTTGGAACGTCATCTTGCAATAGATGTTGCAAATTGACATGAAAAAACTAAAATAATTAAAGCTGGTGGACGAAACTCGGCTCCACGCCGTGTGGGTGCCTTAGGGTTCCCCTATATCTGCCGGCTATTTTCTTGCGCACCGTTCTAGGGTCGGTGGTTTACGTTTCGTATAGTAGACACCCGCACCAGAAGACCGTGTGTCATCTACATCATGCACTAGTCCAATGCTTGCCGACAACAGATTCAAAAAGCGATCTTCTTGCCGTTCGTAAAAGCGCTGCAAAGCCCACAGGAAGTAGTCTGCAATTTGCAGGCAAATGGTCGAGTGGCTGTCTGTGGCGGTGATCTCGATAGGCGCGCTTGCCACAATCCCCCATTTGTTGTGAAAGCTCCGCCTCGCTGCTTCCAGAGCATTGCGTAGCGCCTCGGTACGATCAGAGCTGCCCCGTCGAGCAAAGTAAATTCGGTAACCATCGTGCTGATGCAGACGCTCGCGAAAAAGTTGGCTCACGCACCGATCGTATAGTTGATTGGGGTGATAGCGGTATGTTGGCTTCTTGACATTGTGCTCCCTAACTTTTTGCGCTATCACCCGTTTGTCCCGCACCACTGCATAAAAGCGAATGTCTTGATCGGCTAACCAGTGAAACACTTCGCGCCGGACTTCGGGTAAGTCGTCCTTGGCGTGAAAACCGAGAGCCGTCTTTTTCCGCTCGGGCTGCATCGACGGAACTCCTTCAAAATAAGGATCAGCAAGCAGCTTCATGCGGAGCGAATTCAGCTCAAAGGCGACTTGTGCAGGTTGCAATACGTCGACCTTGCCAAGAATAAAAAAAGTAGAGCAGCCTTCGTTGCCTACCACCAGCTTTTTCTTGCGATTGAAGAGCACGGGATCACCCGCTTCGTCCACGAAATAATGACGAATCGTCGGTTGGTCTGGTACTTCAGCCATGTTCCTTTTCCCGCGTTACGTACTCAAACTGAAAACGCGAGCAGCAAGATCCCCGCGAAACACACGCAAGATCGCGAAAGTAGCCAGGCATCATGCGACTCGCCCCAAAATTCAAACATTAACAACGCTGCCTTGAATTCAATGACTGATGCATTGCGTTTCGCGCCCTTTCGCGTACTTCGCGGGCCAACTCTCTTCGATATGAATTACGAATAGTCGTCGTAGAGAGCCAAAATCTGCTCCGCCTGGCTCTTGTTCTCGGGCAACAGCGGCGATGCGTTGTGGATACCTTTGAATGTCGACAGAATATACTCCGCGTCGTCGCGCTCAATACCGTACAGATGAAAATACGCCGCGTCGAGTTCGGCGGTCAGCTGCGCCCGCTCGGCTTCGTCCCACTTGTTGAGTCGCCCGCCGTACTCCTTCTGAAAACTCCCCCCAGTAAAATCGCACGCCTCGGCCAGCGGCAACATGTCTTCGGCCGTGCAAGTGAGTTTCAATACCCGCTCGCTGATCCAAGTTTCGAGCGTGGTGTCACGCTGCCAGGGGCAGGGTTTGCTGTAGGTGTCGGGCGGGAGCGTGGGGAGTTGTTCTACGATGAAAAAATTTAGAGTGACGCCTCCGATCTTCTGTCGAACGCAAAAGTCATAGACAGGTGCATTAAGATTTGAAAGCAGGCAAAGCTGGAGTAGTGGGTTCGACTCGCATAATCCAAGTACAAAGTGATTTGTGTATCCATAGTGTGGTCCAACAGCAGCAATCATCGTGCGTTGATTCGTTGGACTTGTAATATCTTTGAACCCAATTGAACCCCAAACGGACAAGTCAACTTCATTTGAATCGGTCCAGAATCTCGGTATGGCCAAGAACTCCGGATTTGCGTGCTCAACTATTGAAGTCTTTGCCGTCTGCCCTTGCCGGACCCAGTTTCCCTCGTCAGTGATCACACTTGCCGCGCGGTGGTCGTAGGCTTGTACCATCTTCGCCTCGTACACCGGCAAATACGTCTGCTTCCCCTTCACCCAGCGGTTGCCCTTCAACTTGAACCCGTCCGCTTGCAGGGTCTCCGCTTCGCGGAAGAGTTCGGCATCGTTGGTTTGGTCGAACATGCGTTTGAACTTGATGCCCCAGGGGTTCCCCGTCGGTCCCTCGCGATTTTGGTCGATCAGCACGGGTACGCGGCGGTAGATCGACTTGGTGATCTCCGCGTCGCGACGCGTGCGGAAAATCGGGCAGGTGCGGGTGTTCGGGTTCAGCAGCCGAATGTCGTCGCCGGAGAGGGCGATGTGGCGATTTTTGTTCTCCAGTTCTTCGATCTCGTGAATAAAAAAAGCGAAGTCGGCTTCCTTGGTCTTGGTCGCTGCACCGCCGAAATTGAGAATGCAGAATTTGAACGACGCATGCACGTCGGGGAAGTAAATCTTTTTGTTCTCAAAATCGTAGAGCCGGATCAGGCGGTTTGATTCGGCGATCGCGGCGAAGAAATCTTTGGTCGTCTTGTCCGACGCGATGCCCGAGGGGGTGAGAAACCCAACGCGACCGTGTGGGGCGACGAGTTGGTAGGCCAACTCGGCGAAGACGGCGTACAGGTTGATGTCGCCTTTGCCGGTGAGCGGATAGGCGTCACTTTTGCGGCAGTAGATTAGCAGCGCGTTGGCCGAGGCCAGTGCTTGTTCGTAGCGTTCGAACAGCGCGGGATCGTCCGATTCGAGTTTCGCCACGAGTTTTCGGCGCTTGGCGGCATTGGTGGCCGTGGCGATCTCCGGTGCAGGAAGCGAAAAGAACTCGCGTTCCTGCAGTTTGATCCGCTCCCACGGTGGGTTGCCGATCACGCAGTCAAATCCGCGTTGCTCGCGGTCGAAGACTTGCGGGAACAGTTCGCGCCAGTTGAACGCTGCGGGGTCGACCTCTGTGTCATTCACCAGCGAGTTGCCGTGCACGATGTTTTCACTGAGCTTCGCCAGCGTTTGGCCTGGCGCGGCCGAGCGAATCCAGAGCGCGAGCTGCGTGATCTCCACCGCCTCGGGCGACAGATCCACCCCGTACAGGTTGTCCTGCAAAATCCACTGCGGCACCTCGTCGGCTAGCTGCGTGGTGTTTTTTTCGTCCAGCCGAGCGAGCTGGTCGATCACCTCCAGATAACGCTGCTCCATCGTGTTGTACGCCTGAAACAAAAACGCTCCGCTGCCGCACGCGGGGTCGACAATCCGCAGATCGCGCAGAATTTGCAAACAGCCCCGCCAGTAGTCGAGTGTGTCGGGCACCTCTCCCCGCTTGGCTGGGGCGCGTTTCACTCCCTGCGCGACGGCCAGGTCGGTGAACCGCTGTTCGATGAGTTCGTCGATCGTGTACTGCACGATACGGCTGGTCAGTTCGGGCGGGGTATAGTAGATGCCGAGCTGTTTGCGCTTGGCCGACTGCGGCATCGTGGCGTACTGTTCTACTTTTTCGGCGTCTTCGAACAGGCCGGTGGTTTTCAGTTTTTCCAGCTCGGTGATCGAGCGCTCGAACAGGTGCCCGAGCACGTCGAGGTTCACCTCGTCGGCGAAATCGTAGCCTGCGATATAGTGGAAGAAGTGGGTCCAGTCGTCGTCGAGTTCCAACTCGTCCGCTGGCCCCGCGGCGAACAGCCCACCGTTGTAGGCGGGGATGTAGCCACCGACTTTGTTTTTGCGGTTGGGCTCGCCGGAATCGACAAAACGGAATAGCTGTTTGAAATTCGCCCAGCGCGGATTCGTGATCGCGGTAAAGGCGGGCAGCTCGTCGTACGC
The DNA here is from genome assembly GCA_965230685.1 of Bythopirellula sp. GTDB lineage: Bacteria > Planctomycetota > Planctomycetia > Pirellulales > Lacipirellulaceae > Bythopirellula. The sequence goes on along the minus strand of CBDDLO010000002.1, from coordinate 1,931,841 downwards.
TTTTTTGATCGTGTGCTGAGGCAGCAGTCCACGGTCTTCGCAAAAGGCAATGAAGATCACGCGGTCCAACAGCCGTTGGGCGTACTCGATCGAATCGTGGACCGAGTGGCCCAGCTCGCGGTGCAGGTGGTCGATAAACCGGGTGCGATGGGCCGAGTACTCTTCGTAGAGTTTGTCGCTCACTTCGCGTTGGCGGTTCTGCGTGCTGGCGAGCAATTGCACGGCTTTGGGCTTTTCCTTCGCAATGCCCTCGATCAGCCCCTGGCGACGGAAGATGGCATAGAACTTGCGGAACTCGCCAACGTCGCGCAGTTGCTGCAAGGCAAAGTGTTCGTAAGCCCGCTTCGTACTGTCGCGCTCGTACAGCCGAAAGCTGACCATGTTGGTGACAATACCCCAACGGCACTGCGTGGGCACATTCACCAAGTAGTCCCAACACTGGTCGACCGCCGTGCGGCCACCGGAGCGATCGCGATCCAGATGCACCCGAGGGCCTTTCAGTTCGATCACAGCCAGAGGGTCCGATGCCAAGTCTTGCTGAAAGTGACCCAGCACAGCATCGGGCGTCTGCCCGCCGATCGAGCGTTTGGCTTCCAAGTGCCACTTCTCTAGATTGGCTGCTGCGGCCGTGTAGCCGAGCACCTGGCCGAAAATTTCGGCGAAGAAGTCGCCTTCCAGCTGGGTTTCGGTGAGCTTGGCCAGCCGGCCCGACTTTTCCAAATCAGCCCATTTGACGACGATTTTGTGCAACTCGTCGATGGGCTCCACTGACAGCCGGTTGTCTTCGCCGGCGTCGCGCACCAAGCGGCCAAGCAACAGTCGGTCGGTTTTCGATTGCCGTAGGGCGAGTGGTGAATCCTTTTCGAACAGAGTGGCCTGCGTCATCGCGAGTTCCTTCGGCTGGGGCGAATCCGCAATGATAGCTTAGCGGCGATAAAGAATCGAGCCGCCAGTCTCGCCGACTCCTAAAGCCCCAACGACTTGGCCGTGACGTGCCACATCAGCTCGCCGCAGTCGGGGCCAATCTCGGCATGATACCGGATCGCGGCGGTGGCGCCTTTGGCGAATCGAATGTTAGCGCGGTGATCGCCGATCAAGGCCGCGGTCAGCAAGCCAACATCCGGCGCGTGGCCCACCCAACAGAGCGAACTGCACCCGATCTCGCGCGACCACTGGGCCACGGCGTCGAAATCGCTTCCCGGCTCCAGCGCGGGCACCGAAACCACCTCGGGGTGATGCACCGTGTGCTCGGAGATCAACTCAGCCGTTTGAACGCACCGCGTGTACGGACTCGTGGCAATGACCTCCGGCGCAAACCCGCGCTCGGCCAGCGCTTCAACCACACGCAGGTAGCGCTCGGCCCCGTCGAATTCCAACTCCCGCAGCGAGTCATCCGGCCAACGCGGGTCGCCAAATTCGTGGGCCCAGGCGTGGCGGGCGATATAGATGAAGTTGGCCATGTCAATGCTCCGTCATTCAAACTCTTGCAACTAAACTCGTGCCACGCGGTTGCCACCGATGCGGCGGATCAGGCTGCGCATTTCTAACACGCTGATCGTGGACAGCACGCGGTGGACCGGTAGACCACTGCTTTGGGTCACGTCGTCGATGAGCGAACCGCCCGCTGGCTCGATGGCTTGTAAGACTTGGGTTTCGATTTCGTTGAGTGTCACTTCGGCGGGTACGCGAATGGTCGTGCCGTCGCGTCGCTCGGCAGTGTGAGCAAGGGGGCCGAGTTCCTCCAACACGTCGTCGATGGTCATGACGAGTTTTGCTCCATCGCGAATGAGTCGGTGCGGACCGTTGGACATGCGACTATCCACGGGCCCCGGCACGGCAAAGACTTCGCGGTTTTGTTCCCAAGCGTGCCGCGCGGTGATGAGTGCCCCCGAACGATCCGCGGCTTCGACGATAATCGAACCGAGCGACAGGCCGCTGATGATACGATTGCGCTGTGGAAACATTCCGCTCATCGGGGGCATCGTAGGGGCCGCTTCGCTGAGCACACAACCCTGCGCGGCGATTTCCTCGGCAAGCCCCGCGTTCTCCGGTGGATAGGGTTTTAACACCCCGCTCGCCAGGACGGCAATCGTGCGTCCACCGGCTGCCAGTGCCGCACGGTGCGCTATCGTGTCGATGCCCCGGGCCATACCACTCACGACGGTGACGCCCGCCTTGGCTAAGCTGGTCGCCAATTTTTTGGTTTGCTCGATGCCATAGCGGGTCGCGTGCCGTGAGCCGACGATGCCGACCGCCAGCCGATCCGCGGGCAACAGCTTGCCACGTAAGAACAGCACCCCGGGCGGATCGTGAATCTCTTTTAGCAAGGGCGGATAGTTGTCGTTTGACTCGAGTAGGATGTCGACGCGGTTGTCGCTAGCCAACTTGATTTGTGCCTCGACGTCGACTTCCTCTCTCGCTTTGGCGATCCGCTGGGCAATTTTTGGCCCGATGCCTTGCACTCCTTGCAGCTCTCCCGCCGTCGCGCGGAGCACCGCCGCCGGCGCACCAAACTGCGCAAGCAATCGTTGCCGCGCGAGTGGGCCGACGCCATTGATCAGCGCGAGTCGCAACTGATCGCGGAGTTGGTCGTTTTCTATATCGCTAGCGAAGTCCACAACCATTGCTCACGAGACGGTAAATAGGCAACTGTCCCACCACTATAACGACTGCCGCTCGGGATGCTACAATGCAGTCCGCCAGAAATCGTAGAGATGCAATTTTCCCCAGGACAGGGGATTTATTTTTAAGGAAGCACGTGGAATCCCCGCACTTACTCAATGCCATGGATAGGGTGCTCACTCACTTTGCCGATGCGCATGGCTTGCCCGCGTTTCGTCGGACGCAAGTGCGTGAATGGCTATTCAAGAATCGCGCTGCCGATTGGGAAGAAATGACCAATTTGCCCAAAGCGTTACGCGCTGAGTTGGCTAAGAATATGCGGGTGTGGACTACCGCGATCGCCAAGCACACGCAAGCCGACGATGGCACCGAAAAGCTGCTGTTGCAACTGGCCGATGGAGGACAAGTCGAGTGCGTCCTGCTTCGCGACAAGGTGCGCCGCACGATTTGCATCAGCACGCAAGTGGGCTGTGGGATGGGCTGCGTGTTTTGTGCGAGCGGTTTGGATGGCGTGGATCGCAATCTGACCACCGGCGAAATTGTTGAGCAGATGCTTCGACTACAACAGTTGCTGGGGCCCGAGGAACGGCTCAGTCATGTCGTTGTGATGGGCATGGGCGAACCTTTGGCGAACCTCGACGCGCTGCTGCCAGCGCTCGACGAAGCGCATCGTCCCGACGGGCTCGACATCAGTCAACGCCGCATCACGATTTCAACAGTCGGTTTGCCGGCGGCCATCGACCGACTGGCTCGGGAAGAAGCAAGCTACCGGCTGGCCGTCTCGCTGCATGCACCGAACGACCAGCTGCGCAACCAGCTTGTGCCGGTGAACGATAAGATCGGGCTCGACGCGATTTTGCAATCGGTCGATAACTACTTTGCCGTCTCGGGGCGGCGGCTCACCTTTGAGTACGTGCTGCTGGCGGAAGTGAACGACGCTGCGGAACACGCTCGGCAACTTGCGACCTTGCTCGCCGGACGCGAAGCGCTGCTCAATGTGATTCCCTACAATCCCGTCGCGGGTTTGCCGTACGAAACGCCCAGTGCCCGGCGGCAAACGCAGTTTCGTCAAATACTCGAAGCGGGTGGCATCCGCGTCCGTTTCCGTCACCGCAAGGGCGATCGCATCGACGCCGCGTGCGGGCAACTGCGGCGCTCGCAACTTGCAAAAGAAGCTCAGAAGGTAGGCCAGACGGGAACGCAGAAATCGAAGGGCCACGGCTAAATAGGGAGAAATCCCGATTCGCTGGCCACAAGCAGGAAACTCGCTGCTACACTATGCCCTAGGTCAGGCATTGTCCTATGGAATCTTCCACGGACCAGCCAGCCGATTGAATCTCGTCCATTGTGCACTCGTGCATCCAACTTTTCGAAGCGTCGACTCGTCAATCGCGTCGCTTTTCCGTTCGTCATTGCCCTATTGTTTCAACCAACCCGGCAGGAATCGCATGTCATTTTTCTCTGGCAGGGAGCGTATCAGGTTAGCACGAAAGTTCGTTGCTTTCACGCTTGTTGAATTGTTGGTCGTGATCGCGATTATCGGAGTCTTAGTCGCGCTGTTGCTGCCGGCCGTCCAAGCAGCGCGTGCCGCAGCGCGGCGATCGCAGTGCAAATCCAACATGCACAACCTGGCTTTGGGACTTCTGAATTACGAAAGCGCAAACAACAAGTTTCCGTCGGGCTTCATCATCCAAGAACGTCAAGAAGAGTCGTGGGGATGGACGAATTTCATCCTGCCCTACATCGAACAGCAAGGGCTGTACGATTCGCTCGGGGTCTCGGATCGTCGACTCGCCGATTTGTTTATCGCAGCGGGGGGAAGGCTCGATGCGCCGGAAATTGCTTTTGTGCAAACCGTTCTGCCAGTCTACCGTTGCCCTTCCGATCCGACACCGCCGTTGCTACCCGCCAATATGGAAGACATTCGAGCGATCTATCCTGAGACGACCGGCAACAACGCCCGGCACTTCAACGGCAACAACACGCCCGATGGTTTTGAACCCGCAGCGTCTAACTACATCGGCATGAAGGGATATTTCGACAACGAATGGTGCGATGGCAACAGGCGCTATGAATGGGACGAGCTGTGCGACAACAACGGAGTTCTGTATGGCGATAGCAAGATAGGATTCCAGGACATTACAGACGGAACGTCGAACACCTTCATGATCGGCGAACGCAATCTCCGCTGTTTGGCAGGAACGTGGGTAGGGGCTCGCAACCCGCCAGGGCCCGACATGTGGTCTTCGTACTATGTGATTGGGCGTGGGAGCCTGAAACTCAATTTGCCTGCCTCGGGTGCTCACAACACGTGCACGGAAGGGTTCAGCAGTGGCCATCCGGGAGGAGCCCATTTCGTCAACTGTGATGGTTCCGTACACTTTGTTAATGAAGATATTGGATTTAATAACGGCGCGGGCAATCGAACAATCTTCCGACCGGGCGTATCCATTCGAGGGAGTTTGCTGGGCGTTTACCAACGACTTGCCAGCCGAAATGACGGGGTTGTGATTGATGAAGACAATTAGATCAGCGGCGCACAGCGAGTTCGGTCTCTATCAATTGGCAGCGCTGGCAGCGTTTACTTCGGCCGCGCTGGCGGGATGTGGCGGAGACCCATTGCCTGTCGTACCCGTCACGGGGACGATCACTCTGGATGGCCAGCCATTGGATGGAGCGTTGGTGGAATTTCAACCCTTCGATTCGAAAGGCTCACCCTCGTATGCATCGACCGACGCTGCGGGAAAATACGACCTGGCGTTTTCTCAAACTCGCCGGGGTGCGTGGGTGGGCGAGCACTTGGTGCGAATCTCTACACGCAACGAAAATGAGCGGATCCCCGAAAAGCTCCCTTCTCGGTATCACGTCGATTCTGACGTGAAGCGAGAGGTCCGAGCCAACGAAGACAACGTGATCGACTTCGACATCAGACTCAACGCCGAGTCTGAATCAATTGTATCAGAGTCGAACTGATTCGCGCGAAACTTCGGACACAACGCGGGTTCGCGGGTGGCACACTGGCATGCGTGACACCCGGGCGACTCTGTGGATACCGCGGCGGAATCTGGACGAAGCCCGGGGGCGCACCCCCCCGGGCTACTGAGCCCTCTATTGGGTTTTTTGGCACAACGCCCGAAAAGGGGTATTATTGATCACTGCGCGGCAAATGAACCCTTGCCCCCGCCGGAAACGCCTTCCTCGTCGACAGAATCGTTTCCGGCGGGGGCTCATTAGACGCGCAGTGATCAATAGTGTGGTGTCCCATCAAACGAACGTTTGTTGAAACAATCCGAGCTACTCTACCAGAAGCCAGTGTTGTCGAGATTGTTCGTCCCATCTGACCGTTCCATAAATCAAAGTGCCAAATTGCCATCAATGACGAGTAAAATGGCACGACAATCTGAAATTTGACGCGGTTTATTTGAAGCAGTTACCACAATCGGCTGTTCACTTCTCAGCGCGCAACTCAGACCTGAATGTCCTGGGAAGCGTAGCGCTATTGGCCCCCTCTCCCAGAATCACGGTGGTCGTTGATACACGCTGAACCGAAGCCGTCCAACCAACTTGGGAGAGGGCTGGGGTGAGGGGAATTTAGTAGCAGTTCAAGTCGTCTTCCACGTCTAGAAGCCGTGCGATGGCAATTGCCACCGCCTCCACATCGCCAAGCACATCCACATTGCTAAAGCGAACGACTTGCCAGCAGGCATCTTCCAACTGCTGCTGCCTGCTTTGATCACGCTCGTAGATGTGGTCGTGATGCTCGCCATCGAGTTCCACAATTAGGCGTTTTTCGATGCAGGCGAAGTCAACAATAAAAGGTTCGATAGGATGCTGACGTCGAAATTTAAGGCCTCCAAGCTTCCGTCCACGAAGTCGCTGCCATAGTAAGGATTCGGCACTTATCTGCGTGGCTCGCAGCTTTCGCGCTCTCTCGGTGGTAATCGATTTCCGATTTGAACTCATACGATGGCAATCCCCTCACCCCAACCCTCTCCCCAATCACCTGAAGCATCTAATCCAGATTGTAAAGCATACTCCAATAGCGCTTCGGGGGAGAGGAGGCCAGAATCGCTTCGCCTTTGTGCGGTTGTTTGCCCGCAGATTCCACAAGAGGTGGGACTCGCCGACGCTGGAATCGTAGAGGTGTTGGTCGGCTGAAATGGCCCATTTTCGAGCAAATGGTTGCCTAATACTCAATTTCGGGCGTTGTGCCAAAAACCCCTTATTCCGGCAGCGCTGTCCCGCCTTCTTCAAATCGCTGCTGCAGTTGCTTGAGTTGCTTTTCCAGCTGCCGCATACGTTGTTGAATTTTGTCTTCCTGCTGTTTGACCGCGGCTTCCGCTTGCTTCATGCGCTTCTGAATCATCTGCTCTCGCTGTTGAGTCCGCTTCTCTCGCTGCTCGAACTGCCGACGGAGGGCGTCGCCTTGAGGGCCGAAATCTCCTAAATTGCGAGGCAACACTTCGCGCAGCTGTGCATCCAAATCGCCCAAGTCGAATCCACCTCGAATTCCACCCTCGAAACCCTGGAGATTCGGTTGGCCGCGCAACATCCGCTCGACGAACGGGCGCAGATCGTCGGGCAGTTGCTCTAGCGACTCGGCATCGTCGCCCTCGATCTGCCACGTTTTGTCGCCTTGCTTGACGGTGATCTGCACGGGTTGGTCGTTGTTGCGCTGAATCGAAACCGAAACGCCGTTGGGGATTTGGTTGAAATCAAACTGCTGACCACCGCCACGAAACACCATGCCGGGGCCAATATTGCGGGCGCCGAATCGCTCGAGCAGTTGCTGCATCGGATCTGCTTCGAGTCCTAGTTCGCGACGACGCGGGGGGCCGGTCACTTGCTCAGGGCGCACCTCTGGCACGACCACTAGCGTTTCTTGTTTGCCGAGGCGAACAATTTTCAGCTCCAAGGGCTTGTCCTTCCCTGAGGCGACTTGCGATTGGAGAACTCGCATGTTGTCGACAGCGTCGCCATTACAGCGAAGAATGATGTCGTGCCTACGCAAACCCGCATTGTCGGCGGGGCTGTCTTCGATCACTTCTTCGACCACCACGCCCATGTCGTCAGCCAACTGCAAGTGGGTGCGCAGAATGGCACTGTCGATGCTGGTGCCGCGCACACCGATCCAGTAGCGTGGCTCTTCGACGACCCGCGTTTCCTCACGTAGCTGTTCGCTTTCTTGGCCAGGCGCGATTTGCACGACCTTGCCATCTTCGATGTTGTCACCCTCTTGCGCTTGTGTTTGAGTACAGACTCCGGCAAGGGCAACAATCGCTGCGATCAGTGCGGTATCCCAGTTGAGTGATAAACGTTGCATGTTTCTCTCCTTGAGTGAGTTTGTTTAATAGATAGGTCGACTCACGGGGACGACCACGGTGTCGTCCACCGGCACGACCATGGGTACCAGTTCTTGGTTTTGCTCAAAAAACATCGGTGCGAAACGGCGACGACGCTGTACGTCGAAACCCTGGTTGTGAAATCGCTCGCGCATGTTGATGGGCAGGGCAGACGCGAATTGGTTGCCGGGTGCGTCAACGTCCATCAGTGGCACGCGTAGCCGTTGGTTCTTGCCGCTGGTGTCGCGCACCACCAGCGTCACCGCATCACGCGATTCGCCCGAAAGTGGTTCGTCCCCCAGTAGTATTTCTTGCTGCTCGAGGGAAACGATATTGCCGTTCAGGCTGCTAGGGTCGGGCGTCGCTCGCGAGAGCCAGCCGAGCGAAAAGGCAAACATCAGACCGGCGGCCACAGCAAACCAGCGGTTCAGATGAACGCTTTTGGAGGGCGGTGTAACAGGATCTCTCGTGGGCTCGTGCACGAAAGACTTGAATTCTCCGCCCCAGGCTTGGGATTCCAGGAATGCTAATGCGCAGCGCCGCCACCCCTGCTCGCGATCATCGAGCGATGCGAGCAAAGTTTGACGTTCCGCTGTGGAAAGCTCGCCGTCCACTAAGCGGTCAAACAGGGTTTGCTCGCTCTGGGCGTCGTCGTTGGGATTGTTGGTCATAAAAAACCTCTCGCCTAAGCGGGGAGGGGACTGCAAAAGGTGACACTCATCGCGGCAGGAGTGCCGGTGCTATATGGGCGAGTGCTTGACGCATTTTCTTGCGGGCTCGATGCAGACGCGCGTCGAGGGCGCTCGTGCTGATGCCCAAGTGCCCGGCTAGTTGTTGATAGCTCCAGTCTTCGGTGTGTTTCAGTAGTAATATCTCGGCGTCGCGCGAGGGCAGCGTTTCCAGTGCCTGCCGGACGAGTGTCTTCTGCTCGTCGGCTAACAGCCACGCTAGTGGGTCGGGCTCGGCACTGGCCGTGGCAACTTCGCGTGTGGCGGAGAATTTCTCAACCAATTTTCGCTGCCGCCCCATGCGGCGACGGTACTGTAGCGCCGACAACACGGCGATGCGGTACAACCACGGGGCAATTTTTTTCTCAACACGCAGTTGATTCGCATTTTCCAGCGCCGCCGCGCTTACCTCTTGCAGCACGTCTTCCACAGCCCCGGCCTCCACACCGCGCGCTCGTAGCACGGTCGCCAACCAACGGCGATGCTCGGCCAGCGATTGCCGAACCAATTCCAATCGCGGCTGTTCGGGCGGTTGAGTCATAGTCTGGAAGGAAAGTTACCGCTGCGAGGGTTTTCCTGCGGAGAAAATTCGCGATTCTTCTTTATTTCGTAAGGCAAGATCTCGCAAGGAGATACGCCGCAAGCGGTGGCGCTACGTGAGCGGGGTTGCGAGCGCGGCGTGAAGGGGAGGCTGCCGGCGTAGGTAGATCCAAAAGCCGACCGCGGCGACAAACAGCACCACGCTGATGTTTTGCGAAATGCTTAGCCCCGTGCCGAACACGGCGGATTCATCGATGCGGATGATTTCGAGTAGGAACCGAGCAACGGGGTAGACGATTAGCATCAGTGCCGTCACCTCGCCATCGCGACGCCGCAGGGGGTAAAACGACCAAAGTACCCATGCCAACAGGGCTGCATTGACCGCGCTGTAAATTTGCGTTGGATGCACGGGCAAACTTCGCGGCTGAGTGGGCGGCGATTGGACCCTAAGCGTCTCGCCGCCCTCCGTCTTGAACAGAGTAGTCGTTTCCGGGTGAATGCCTAGCATGACTTCTTGGAGTTGCAGAAAGTTCTCGACACGAAAATTATCCACGCCGGTGATTTTCATGCCCGCGGTCATACCGGCTTTGGCAGCAGGCGAGTCGGTATCAATTGAGGCGATGGTGGGGGGCTCCGCGGCATCGGTGGTTGGGTCGAAGCGAATTCCCAGGAGGCGGCCTTCGACAAGCTGCTCCATGTACGGCATGCTTTCGCGAGGAAAAGTCACCGCCCACGGGAGCGAGGTTTCTCCGCCATAGCAGCAACCATTGAGTAAGCAGCCGATGCGCCCAAACGCCAACCCCGCGAGCAAGCTGGGCGCGATCAAGTCGGCCAGCGCCAACGGCGGCAGGCGATGTCGCCACGTGAACCACAAAAACGCGAGCGTCGCACCGATGAGTGATCCGTAAACGACCAAGCCTCCTTCGGTGAACTTGACAATTTCGACAAGCGTCGTTTGCCAATCGTCGTATTGGAATCGGGTTTCCCAATATTCAATGACGAAGAACAACCGCGCACCCAGAATGCCACAAATGAACATGCCGAAGGCGAGCGAGTAAATCACGTCGGGCGACAACTGCATTTGCCGCGCACGGTGAGTCGCCATGAGTAGCCCAGTGATAGATCCCAGGAGCACCATCACTCCATAGCCGCGTACAGGAATCGCTGGCACAAAGCGAGGTACCAAGAGCAGCGCTGTGGCGAGAATTACCAAGCCCGGGACAAATCCCCATGCCTCGGCCGCACGATTGGTCTCTCGCCCCCAGGAAAGTAATTTCAGAATCCCCACACCGATGGCGATGGCCAGCAACATGCCGACAGAGATGCTGCCGACAACCGGCGCGCTCAGCCAGTCGAGCGGGATACGGAAGAGTTCGGAACGCATTGGGGGGCTTTCTTTTTCGTAGTGGAGGCGTCCCGCCACAACGGATCAACCCGCAGCGGCGGGACGCCACCGCTACGGTGTAGAACTCTACCCAATTTGATGATTATCAATCAATCGCGTTTCGCCCACCCGCGCGGCAATGGCGACGACGGTGGGGCCCGTGATAGTCGTTACCGGGCGCATGCTGCCCGCCTCCAGAAATGCAATGTACTCCACGATCACACCTGATTGGGCGGCAAAATGCTTGTGCATCCCTTCTTCGATCTTCGAAGTGGCGCGCTCACCGGAGGCAAATTTTCGCTCTGCTGTTTGCAGAGCTTGCCAGAGCGATAGGGCTTGCTGCCGCTCGTCGGCCGACAAATACGCATTGCGCGAACTCATTGCCAAACCGTCGGCCTCGCGGACAGTTGGGCAAACTTCAATTTGAATTGGCACGCTCAAGTCGCGAGCCAGCTGCTGCACGACCAGCGTTTGCTGGTAGTCTTTTTGCCCAAAGAATGCGCGATCGGCGGGGATGATCTGAAACAGCTTCAGCACAACCGTCGCCACGCCGCGAAAGTGCTCGGGCCGGGCGGTGCCTTCCAGTGGCCGAGCGACCGCGCCGACATCGATGGTGGTTTCACTCTTCGGCGGATACATTTCTTCGGTCGAAGGAGCGAAGACCAGCCAGCAGCCTAGTTTTTCGAGCTGACGGACGTCTTGTTCCAAGTTGCGCGGGTAGCTTTCCAGATCTTCCTCTGCGCTAAACTGTGTGGGATTCACAAAAATGCTCACCACCGTACGGTCACAAGCAGCAATCGAGGCTTTGACGAGACTGTGATGCCCGGCGTGCAGCGCGCCCATGGTTGGCACGAAACCGATCGTCTCGCCATCTCTGCGCGCCTGCAATACAAGCTTGCGGGCTTGCGCGGACGTGTTGACGATGCGAGTTTGTAAGGCGTCTGCGGGCATGCTGCTTTGTCTCGTTCGTTTGCTTCCGACACGCGACTCTAAACGTTCACCTCAAATCGGGCCAGATGCAACGCAATGCGGCCTCCGCTTCTTGGATGATCGTAGCGGAGTCGTTGTCGGTGATTCTTGCCAGCGGACCCAGGCTGGGAACTTCCAACCAATCGTCACTTGCGGCTGTGGATGTCGGTTCGGTCGAATCAACTGCGATCACCAAGGCAGGCCGTTCCATGTCGCCTTTTTCGAGCAGAGACTTGGAAAGGGCTTGAAGTTTTTCGGGCGCAACCTCCGCCAGGAACGGGGGCTCGCCGCTGGTGCTAGCAGGGAATTCTACCGCTGCGGGGGTACACGGGCTACGCGTCGTATTCAGGCATTTTTCAGCATCCTTCCAGACAGGGCAGCCCAATTTAGCGGCGAGGTGCGACACGAGGGCTTCGGCCAGGTGGGACGAATCAGCAGTGACAACTACCAGGCGTGGAGCAGCCCGCAAGTGAGCGAGCAGGCCGGCGATTGTCCAGCCGCTGGTTGGATGCAGCATCGGGCCCGCGATTCCTGCGGCGGGCTCAAGCACAAACTTGCGAAACGCCATCCGCGGGTGGGGTATGGACAGTTGTGGCGTAGTGATTCGTTCTTGCCCGTAGAGCAACACATCAATGTCCAGGGTGCGGGCATCCCAGCGCACGACCCTTTCGCGGCCCAAGCGGTTTTCGATTTTCTGCAACTCATGGGCCAACGCCGAGGGTGGTAGTAGACAGTCGATGAGGATGGCCCCGTTGAGAAACTCCCCCTGTTGAGTTGCCCCTCCGATGGGGACGGTTGGGTGCCACCGGCTGCGCGCTAGCAAGTGGCAACCGTCGATGTTGGAGACCGCTGCGCAGGCTTGTTCGAGGTTTGCTCGGCGATCGCCGAGATTCGACCCCAGTGCTAGCAGGCTGCGCGTCATGGTAACAGCTTACTATGCCGGGACTGTGGAGGGCAGTTCTCTGCTGATGAGATAATTGCCTTCCCAGCAACACCGGCGAACTTCCCAGTGCGAACGATCTAGAATGAATCAAGGGCCCCCGAGCTTCGTGCTCTGGGGCCCTTGATTCGAGCATCCCTGCCGCGGTCATCCCTAACCTGGAGGTTAGATATGAAAAGTGTTGCGGTTGGAGTAACTCTTGTTCATGCAAAATCGATCAGTTGTGAGGAAGTCTCCGCAGATAGAACTTCACAGAAATCTCTTCGCAGTAAAATTGAGGAGGGGACCTCCATTTCACGCACATTACTGCTAACAACGTGGTTGTTAACAAGAACATACGCCAAAGTCGTATCCCTCGGGCTTGCCCCCCTGCAATTTCTAATGAGTATGCCGATGTGATTTGAATGGTGAGATGCTTAGAACGAACTCGGCGCGCACCTCAAGCGCACTTGTATTGCTAATGCTCACTGGCCCACGGTACTAGTCGTGTTTCTCCATCATTGGAGTGACTAGCAAAAACGAAGAAGACAGGCAAAATTCGCCTGATGGAAAGGTAACTTTATCAAAGTCAATCAGAGCTGTAGGGTTCAATCAAATTGGGTTCAATCAAAATGCGAATCTCCAACACGCTAATCTCTAACACTTCTGGGTAAGTGGCTCATTCTCTACAGATTGGTTGTTCTGTCAAGAAAGAATTTAGATTCTTCGGCAATTACGCAGAGTCATTTTTTCGATCACTTTTCTCTTGACAGATTTTCCGTGTAACAGATTTTCACAGGCGGGCTTTTTTCGTTTTTCTTGACGCTCAAGCGGCTAGCAGTTTGGTTGGCCTGTTCGCTTTCGCTTGCCTTGCTACAAGATTAGCATGGGGAGTATTACGCTCTCTGAACATTTTTTTGAACCATTGCATGCGGTGATGACCACAGCCAAGAAGAATTTCGCCCGTTTGCGCGTTGCTGCTTTTGAAAGTCGCCGCGCTGAAGACATGGCAAGACTCATCGAGCGTCAAGGGGGCGTTCCGCTTGTGAGTCCTTCAATGCGCGAACTCGCAATCGAGGAAGATCGCCCCGCTATCGATTTTGCGAATCGCCTGATCACAGGTCAGGTAGATGTGATCATCTTTCTCACGGGCGTCGGAATTCAGCAGCTCATCACGCGCATCGAACGGCACGTCGACATCAAACGTTTTCGCGATTCTCTCTCGGACATCAAGACCGTCACACGTGGGCCGAAGCCGCTCAAGATACTCCGGGAGTTGGGGATTGTGCCCACACTTCAAGTCCCGGCACCGAACACTTGGCGAGAGATTCTCGCCACGCTTGATGGGCAACTGCCGGTTTCAAATTTGAATGTGGCAGTGCAAGAGTACGGCGTCACGAACGTAAGTCTGACAGCCGGGCTCGAAGCGCGCGGGGCGAAGGTAGAATCGGTCGCAATCTACCGCTGGGCGTTGCCCGAAGACCTAAGGCCGCTGAAGGAAAATATCCGACGGCTGGTGGACGGCGAAGTTGATATCGCCATGTTTACGTCCGCGCAGCAATGGGATCATCTCTTGCAGGTGTCGGTGCAGATGGGGTTAGGTGACGAATTGCGGGAAGCTATGCGGCGAGTCGTGATCGCTTCGATAGGGCCCACAACCAGTGAGCGGTTGAACAGCCACAAGCTTCAGGTCGACTTCGAGCCGTCGCAAGGTAAGATGGGGCAATTGGTTTCCGAGCTTGCGCAACAGTCTGCAAAATTAGTCGCGACAAAGCGGGCGTTCTCGGTACGACTCACTCGAGAAAAAGCAATGACCGATTCGGAAAACATAACGCATCCCTGGCACGATAGCGTGTTTCTGCGCGCTTGTCGGCGCGAACCCGTTCCCTACACGCCGATTTGGTTGATGCGTCAAGCGGGCCGATACATGCAAGAGTACCGTGAGGTGCGAGCACAGCAGTCGTTTCTGGAACTGTGCAAGAATCCGCAGCTTTGCAGCGAGGTCATGTGCACAGCAGTCGAAAAATTGGGCGTAGATGCGGCGATCATTTTTTCCGATTTGCTGCCTATCCTGGAGCCTATGGGTTTTGATTTGGAGTTTGTCGCCGGCGACGGGCCGAAAATTCACAATCCCGTGCGCGAAGCCAGCGATATCGACCGAGTGTCGGTCTTAGAAAGTATGGACAGACTGCAGTTTGTTGTGGAAACGGTTAAGCAGACGCGCCGCGATTTGCCGGAGACGCTTCCGCTGATTGGATTCGCTGGTGCGCCGTTCACATTGGCCAGCTATGCGATCGAAGGCGGCAGCAGCCGCACTTTTCTGCATACCAAAACGCTCATGTACCGCGAGCCAAGCACCTGGCACGATTTGATGCAACGGTTTTCGCATTCCATTGTGCTGTATCTCAACGCGCAAATCGCCGCGGGGGCGCAGGCCGTACAGCTGTTCGACAGTTGGGTCGGTTGCCTGGGGCCCAACGACTATCGTACGTTTGTCTTGCCCCATGTGCGCAAGATTGTTGCGGAACTCACTCCTGGTGCGCCACTGATTCACTTCGGCACGGGCAATCCCGCGTTGTTGCCACTGCAAGCCGAAGCGGGCGGCGACGTGATCGGAATAGATTGGCGTATTGACTTGGCCGAAGCGTGGCAATCGGTCGGACACGACCGCGCGGTGCAGGGCAACCTCGACCCGCTCACACTGCTCGCCGACCGAAAAACGATTGCAGCGCGCGCGACCGAAGTGCTCTCAGCCGCCAACAACCGTCCCGGCCACATTTTTAATTTAGGCCACGGTGTGCTTCAACAAACCCCCGTGGAGAACGCGCGGTACCTCGTGGATTATGTACACGAGGCGAGTGCTAGGTGAGGGTGTTTCCACGTCCGCCTGGAGTAATCATGTTTTGACTTGCACGAGTCGTTCGTGGTAAAATAATGGCATGATCAACTCTGTAAACATCACTGACGGCCTGTCAAGAATTCTCGATCCCGTGGCCGCATGTTTTACTCCGGAAGTTGCGAATCGTGTTGCACACCTGCAAGCAGATGCCGCTCTGCAGTCGCGAATTGATGTGCTTGCAGCCAAGTGCAACGAAGGCCAACTCACGCCTGAGGAAGAAACGGAGTATGACTCCTACGTTCGAGGTATGGATGTTGTTGCGATCTTGCAAGCGAAAGCCCGCTCGGTTGCCTCTCAGATGGCAGAATAGTTCACGTGAGCCGACTGGACGAAAGCACACGTAGAACCGTCCGTACGCGAGCAGACAATCGGTGTGAGTATTGCCGTATACATCAGAGTCACTATCGCATCACCTTTCACGTCGAACACATTGTCGCCAAGCAACATCTCGGCACAGACAACACTGACAATCTGGCTTTCGCATGCCATCACTGCAATCGGTTTAAGGGGCCTAATGTTGCAGGCATTGACGAAGCCACTGGCGAGCTGACGAAGCTCTTTCATCCTCGTAAGGATCAGTGGGCTCTTCACTTTTCGGTTGATAAGGGGCAGATAATTGGCCTAACCCGTGTGGGCAAGACGACTGTTCAAGTCCTCAACATGAATGCCCCGGAGCGCACCAGACTACGCTTGTTACTGGAGCCCGAATTCTTCGCGTAGCTGTTTCCCCTGATATTTCCTAGAAAACGGGGAACTCCTCCGCCGCACCCTGCGTCGAATTCTCTGTTGGCCCGCCTTTTCTGGGCGGTCTCCTTTTCACAGGCATGAACAGCAGAGGATGACATTATGTTGCAGACTACGAAATTGAGGACTGGAATGCTGGTGGCAGCGCTCATGGTCACAGCTGTGGCCACGACAAACGCTCACAAGGTAGTGGTCACTGTCGAGAAACCGGAGCCGGTGGTCACGCCCGCGGAGAAACCCCCGTTCACCGGCACGCGTGCCGCGGTCGATGTGGCGATTTTGCTCGACACGTCTAACTCGATGGACGGGCTGATCAGCCAGGCGAAAAACCAACTCTGGACCATCGTGCAACAATTTGCCAAAGCACAGAAAAATGGGCAGACGCCCGTGCTGCGCGTCGCACTTTTCGAGTATGGCAACACACGATTGCCAGCAAGCGAGGGCTACCTCCGGCAAGTCGTGCCGCTGACCGATGACTTGGATAAGCTCTCTGAAGCGTTGTTCGCGCTGTCGACCAGCGGTGGTGACGAGTACTGCGGACAAGTGATCGACCAGGCGATTACCCGGCTCGACTGGTCTCAAGAGCCCGGTGGTTACAAGGCGATTTTCATCGCGGGCAACGAACCCTTCACGCAAGGCACGGTCGACTACCAGTCAAGTTGCAAGCGGGCGATCGAAAGTGGTGTGATTGTCAACACGATCCACTGCGGCAACCATAAAATTGGCGTCAACGGCAAGTGGCGACACGGCGCGCAATTGGCCGAAGGCGAATTTTTTAATATCGACCAAGACCAAAAAATCGTTCACATTGACTGTCCCCAGGACGAAATCATCATCCGTCTCAACGCCGAACTGAACAAGACGTACCTTTGGTACGGCGACAAGTCGAAGCGGCAGAACTACGCCGCTAATCAAGCAGCGCAAGACTCGAACGCCGCGAGCGAAAGCCTGAGCGTGGCCGTTGGCCGCGCGGCTACCAAGGCGGGTGCCGCCTACAGCAACCGCAATCGGGACCTACTGGACACTTTCACCGAAGACGCCGAGATTCTCTCAAAAGTGAAAGAAGCCGAATTGCCCGAGGAGCTGCAGCAACTGGCACCCGCCAAGCGCGAGACGTTTCTCAAGAATAAACTCGTAGAGCGCAAGAAACTACAACAAGAAATCAGTAAGCTTGCCGCAGAACGCGAGTCGTACGTGGCGAAGGAGCGCAAACGTCTAGCGGACGAAACCGGCGGCACCACTCTCGGTGACGCAGTGGTCTCGGCGATTCAGAAGCAGTTGATCGCGTCGGGATTCGCAACGGAGTGAACTACACGAAACGACTAGCCGGACGCGAGAGCGACGGCGTCGTGTGATGCGCCGTCGTTCGCGCGTCCGGCTGGTCTCATGACTTTTCTACGCCGAGGGGCGACGAAAATACTGGTACGCCGATAGCACTTCGTACAAGTCGCGAGAGATCGTGATGTCATCGTGCTCAAAGTCGGCCAGCCAGGTGCGCTCGCTGGCGATTGCATCGGCAATCAGCGGTAGTGCCTCGCCAACAGCGACGGTCACGGTGTCTTCTTCGCTTTGGTCCGAAGTGGAAACTTCCACAGGTCCACGGTAGAGTTTCAAGTGAGTATTTGGCATGTCGGAGGGTTCCTTCCCTACGCGGTGGCGGACGCTGTCTTTTTAGTTGAGGTAGTGCGACAACTTAGTTGCCCGGGGCAGCTTGTCGAGCCGTCACGACCCAACACCCCCCTTCGCACCCAGAGGGTATCGGCTATGCCGACGGTCGGACTTGCATCTATCTGGGAGAGAATTCTGTCTTTTCCGCTGGTGCGTGCTAGCGAAATTCGACGCCCTGGAGGATTGTTTCCCAGTGGCGTACCATATCCTCTAAGAGCAAGAGCCAAGCGCTCGACAGCAATGCTAGCACACCTGGAACGTATGAGACCCACCAATGGACTTCAAACAACGACTCCACCGAGCCGCTGAGCGCGGACAGCAAGCCAAGGATGCCGCGGCTGCCAAGGCAGCTGCCAAGGCGATGAGCGAGGAAGAGTGGCGACGGCTCCACTCGCAGTCACGCCGCGAGTTGACCGACCACATCGAGTCTTGCTTGAAGCAATTGGCGGACAATTTCCCTGGCTTCGACTTCGAGACGGTGGTCGACGAGAAGGGGTGGGGCGCCGCGGTGCGCCGGGATGACCTGTCGCTCAACGCCGGCAAGCGGGACAACCTGTTCAGCCGTCTGTCGATGACGATCAGCCCCTACAGCGAGTACCAGGTGCTCGACCTGGTTGCCAAAGGCGCGGTGCGCAACAAAGAAAACTTCAGCCGCAACCACTACGAGCTCTTAAAAGACGCCGATCTCGACAGCTTCAAGCAGCTGATCGAACGGTGGACACTCGACTACGCGGAAGAGTTCGCGGCAAGTGGTGGTTAGTTTAACGAGCTTCGACCCCATTGCACGCGTGCGAACACAGGGCTATTGCCATGACAACTCAGTGCCGAACGCTTGGGGCTTGTTCTGTCGTGGTTGTCCTTTTTTTCGTGCTGCCAGTTGCACTGCGTGCACAACAACTGGAAGACGAGGATTCACCATCAAGTGAAGCCACAAGCACGAAGGAGCAAGTTCTCGATAGCGATCAACAGTCGCTAGTGGACGCTGCGATCGACCGCGGGTTGCGATGGTTGGCGGCCAACCATCAGCGAGACGGCTCGTTTCCTACGCTTCCTCAGGGGCAACCGGGAGTCACGAGCCTGGGTGTCATGGCCTTTCTGTCGGCTGGTCATACGTTGGAGGGAGGCCCCCATGCCAAGATGCTCCGCCAGGCTGTCGATTACTCGCTCGATTGCCAGCAGCCCTCCGGAATCATCTCGAAAGTCGGGACACAACCAGTCGTTCTGCCACACAATGGATCCCATACCGTGTTTTACAATCATGGATTGACGGGATTGATGCTAGGCGAGGTGTACGGAATGACGGACAAATCGCAGTCCAAGCGAATTCGACGATCTCTCCCGGAAGCGATTGAGGCAATCTCAACACCACCCTTCAAGAAACGCCAAGCGGGCGACGAGGGCGGATGGAGGTACTTCAACGAATACTCCAGCAGCGATTCAGACACCACGTCGACTGCGTGGCAATTGATGTTCTTTCGCTCGGCAAAGAATGCTGGTTTCGATGTGCCGGAAATAGTCATCGACGATGCCATCGGGTTTATTGAAAGGTGTTACGACTCGGAATTGGGGACTTTTCGCTACGGTCTGTACGTCGGCGAGCGCCATAGCTCGGTCGGTTCTGTCGGTGGGGCGATCGTTTCGCTATCGATGGCCGGGAAGCACCAGATGCCGCAGGCACAATCGGCCGGTCGTTGGTTGATGCGTCAGAACTTCGAGAACTACAATTCCCATCTTGGTCGAGGGGGACACTATCACTACGGAATTTACTATGCCAGCCAGGCTGCGTCCCAACTCGGTGGCGCGTACTGGCGAAACATTTATCCGCGTGTCACTCGCGTGTTGCTCGAGAACCAGCAACAAGATGGATCATGGCCATCCGACAACGGCATTGCCGAGTGTTACGGAAATGCGTACACCACCGCTTTAGCGGTCCTAGCACTCACACCAGTCTATCAACTGTTGCCCATCTACCAGCGCTAGGCATTTACGGTGCGAGCGGATCTGTCTGGAACGGAGCCCGCTTATTCGCTGTCGGCAAGCGCGAGAGTTTTCAAGGAATCGAGGCACTCGACCACCGACTCCACGGTGGTATCTCGCCAATTTTCCCGTCGATGCGCGATAATGGCGAGTTTGAAACTCTCGAACGCTTCGGCCAAATCGTCGGGAAGAGATTCTACGTCGACGCTCAAACGAGTACGCTTCTCAACGGGCTCTGCCGACTTCTCTTCCGAGGTGGTAGTTCCGTTGGGTTCGGAGTCCGAGCCTGCATTTTCGCGAGAGGGGCTTGCCGTGGCCTCCCCGTCTTGCGAGGCAAGGTTGCTTGCGCTTTCACTTGATAATGCCGTTTCGCCTGGGGTGCTGTTGAGTTGCGTTTCGGCGGCGGCTTCGGTTTGTGCGGCGGCGTCGAACTCAGCGGCTTCGGCGGATTGCTCCTCGGGTGGGGTGCCGAGGGTTTCCCAGCGCTTGCCGCGCATCTGAGAAACCGACCAGCCGTTTTGGATGCTGCCCTCGAGCCACATCTCGGCATCGTCCCAATCGAGACACGCTTGGAAATGGCTCCAGTAGAGGCCCTCGTATTGGTTGCTGACATCGCCAAAGCGTTGAGACACGCGGCGGAGTCGGCCAACGTGCTGACTGGTGACCCCGCCAACGAGTTGGGCCCAGGCGTCGTCGGAGTACTCGGTTACCGCCGCACCGGAGGCCTCGAGCGCGTCACGCCACTCGCAAATGATCTGCCCCTTCTCCCAGTTGGTCGTGCTGACCAGTTGATTCCATTTTCCGACGAAGGGAGCGGCCACTTCTGGCGAAGTTGATTCGTCCTGGGCGGCAGACTCGGCTACGGCCGTGCTGCTCTCCGTGGGTTGCATGGAACGTGAGAAGGGCTTTTCGTGTGGAGCGCGTTTGCGTTTGGCCATGGAGGGCGAGTCCTTTCGGTGCGGTGGGGCGTGATGAGCGAGCCGCGAATTTTAGCACGTGCTAACGCCGCTCAACCAGCAGCCACTCACCAGCAAACAAAAAGAAAACCGCTCCGCTCGAGCGCGGCGCCCGCGCAACCGTTACGTCAAGCAAATTCGCATCGAGCGTTATGCGGAAAGAATCGCTCTCGATGTACAGACCCTTTCCCAGATCGGGGAAAACCTGTCGATGGCGCGTTGCTATTCAGCCGGCACGCGCTCGTCCGACTCGAAGCCGCAGCCTTTGTGGGCTCCGTCGCAGAAGGGTCGGTTGGCCGACGCGCCGCAGCGGCACAGCGCGATCGCCGGTTTCTCGGAATTGAGCGTGTACTCTTTGCCTGCGGAGTCGGTCAGGGTGAACGGGCCCTCCACGAGGAAGGGGCCGTTGGGTCGCACGCTGATTTTAACTTGGTCTGCCATGAGGTAGATTACTTTCGGGAAAGGGCGTTTGGGTGAAGCGGTTAGGGAGTCTTCGGTGTGCCGTTTGTGTCCGCGGCAGCGGGCGCACTTCGTGCGGTAGGATTTTGGTGGAGAATGATCAGGGCTTGAATCGAGGGTTCTGACTCTTCCTCGGACACCTTGCTTTGGTTCTTGAGCAATTCCCTGGCGAAGCTGCGCTGTCCGTCGAATTGGCGTTGATATTGGCTGGCACGGAGGCGTTGTGCCTTGCCTCGTAGGGTTTGATTGAGATTCTGGGGCGGCCTCAGCAAGTTGCCAAGTTGGTTTTGCTTGAGCTTCTTGTCCGAGCGTTCAACCTGTTGCCGCCACTCGTCCAGGGGCACATTCGAGACTTTCTGTTCGCTAGTAAGTTCAATGGCGGCAACGTTCTGCGTATCGGCATTGAAGGAAATGAGCAAGTCTTCGAGCTGCTTGGCCGGGGCTTCGATCAAGACCAGCTCTTGCTGGGCCAGCGACGATCGCTCTTGAGATTCGTCGGTGCGATCGCGCTTATCAGCAAACGCTGCACCCGCGGAGGGAAGTTTGCTTTCGGCTGGTGCGTCGGGTTCTAGCTCTATGCCGTTGTCGATGAGCAATTGGTTGAACTGTCGGAGGCTCTCCTCGCCTTCACTGAGGGTTATGTGAACGAGAAACTCGGGCTGAAGAGTGACATCGCTCGCGTGGTCCGCTTCCGAGAGTTCAAGTGCTCCCTCGCCAGACGCGACGGTTGCTGCTCGCCCCGCAGACGCGATCGATTCCCCCGCGGGGGAGACGGCTGCTCGGGCGGTGACGCGTGTTTCTAGGTCGGCTCCACCTGCGGTGTCCATGGCTTCGGACTCCGCGACAATCATCGGCTCCACGGCCTCGATCCGCGGTTGTTCCTTGGGCACTGCTTCGGTCAGTGCCGGCTTGGCGCTGGCCAGTGGTTGATCTTCGTCTTGGGCGCTAGGCAGCAAGACGGTGAGCAGGAGCATGGCAGCCAGCGCCGTCGCGGCCCACATCCAGCGCCGGGGCGATGCGGTTTCGCGAGATGGCAAGGTTTGTGGCTCGCCTCCGAGCAGCATCTCACGCTCGGCACGTTGCAAAACGATTCCGCGCAAGTCCTCGTCCAGCGTTTGCCGCGGCAGCGTCTGTAGCTCGCCGCTCATCGCGCGCAGTTCGTCGACAAACTGTCGCGCTTGCGGATCGTTGGCCATGCGGCGCTCGACCTCGGCAAGTTCCGCGCTGGTCAATTCGCCATCGACATAGGCGCTGAGCAGTTCGTCGAACTCTCTTGCAGGTTCTTTTGCGGGTTGGTTATTCACGTTCGTCATTCTTGTTTCGTCATTCCGATTTCGTCGGCGGACATTTCCTCAGCCAGGACACCTTTCAGTTGAGTCCGTGCCCGAAACAAACGGCTGCGGACAGTGCCGACCGGGAGTTCCAAAATTTCGCTAATCGATTCGTAATCGCAGCCTTCCAGTTCGCGAAGCACGAGAATCTGCCGATGCTCGTCGCTCAATCTCAGCAGTGCTTGTTGCAATTGCTCGGCCCGTTCTTGTTCGACCAACTGCTGGGCCGCAGACGGTTGCTCGGCCACGGGCTCCTCTCCTACATTGTCTTTCGTTGCATCGAGCGATTCGGTCGGCCGGCGCCGGCGGCGATGGCTCAGTGCCAGGTTCATCGCAATTCGATAGAGCCAGGTATAAAACTTTGCATCGCCGCGGAAGCTTTCTAGCTTGACGAAAGCTTGCACAAAGGCGTCTTGCGTGATGTCGCGAGCATCGGCCTGATTGCCGAGTACGCGCGTCATCGTGTTGAAGACGCGGTCTTGGTAGCGATGCACCAAGTGGCCAAACGCATCGCGGTCGCCGGCCAGGGTGGCTTGCACTAATTGCGAATCGTCGGCGGAGTCGGCGCTCAAGCTTGGCTCTCTAGTGGTTTGGACGTTGGGGCTCGGTGAGAAGTTCCCGTTCAAGACACGAGCGCCTCCGCTAATTTTGCGGAGTTTCTGCTATCATTGTGCCATGAATTCGAGAAATGGGGAATCGCTGAATTGGATCGACCAGCAGCTCGACGGGCTGCGACGAGAGGGGCTGTACCGCGAGTTGCCTGCGCCGTTGGGGGCCGTGGGGCCGTACTGCGAAGTCGACGGGCGAAAGCTCTTGAACTTCGCGTCGAACGACTATTTGGGACTCGCCGCTGATTCGCGGGTCCTTGCGGCAGCCTCGGAGGCTATCGCCGAAGTCGGCCTGGGCCGCGGTGCGAGCCCCTTGATCTGTGGCCGCACCAGCGCGCACCTTGAGCTGGAAGAACAATTGGCTGATTTCGAGGGGACCGAAGCGGCGCTGCTTTTTGCGAGCGGTTTCGCTGCCAACACTGGTACGATTCCCGCACTTGTCGCGCAGGGCGATGCCATCTACAGCGATGCTCACAACCACGCTAGCATTGTCGATGGTTGCCGCCTGGCACGCGCCGAAACACACATCTATCCCCACAACGATGTCGACGCGTTGGAGCGAATGCTCGGGGAGGGGCAAAAACACCCACGCAAGTTGATCGTCACCGACACCCTTTTTAGCATGGGCGGCGATCTCGCGCCGCTGCCCCGACTCGGCGAGCTCGCCGAGCAATACGGCGCGATATTGATGGTCGACGAAGCGCATGCTACGGGGGTGTTCGGTGCGCAGGGGCGTGGCGTGGTTGAGCATTTCGCGGCGGAGTATCCGCGTCTCGATGACCAAGTGCACGTGCGGGTCGGGACGTTGAGTAAGGCGTTGGGAGCGGCTGGGGGCTTTGTTTGCGGTTCGCGCAGCCTGGTGCTGTGGCTTGCTAATCGCGCGCGGTCGTATGTATTTTCGACAGCGCAGCCCAGTGCGGCAAGCCGCGGAGCCTCGTGTGCGCTCGACATGATCGCTGCTGAACCCTCGAAGCGCCGCAACTTGTTGCACTCCGCCGCCGAGTTGCGTCAGCAGCTCCAAGCCCGGGGTTGGAACACGGGCGACTCCGCTAGCCAGATCATCCCGCTGCACATTGGCTCCGCCGAGCGGACGATGCGGCTGGCCACTCAGCTTCGGGATCGGGGCTGTTGGGTGCCGGGAATTCGCCCGCCCTCGGTGCCGGAAGGAGGCTCGCTCTTGCGGATAAGCCTCTCAGCGGCACACGACGCAGAGATGGTCGCGCAGCTGTTGCAGGCACTGGGAGTCGGCAGCCAGCAAACATAGGGCATTCCCAATAGCCGCGGCATCGTGGTCGCTCTGTGGCGATTATAGGGATGCTCTCGGCACAGAATGTCCTGGAATGCCGTCAAAAACTTGACGTTCCGTGGCCCCCCACTTAGGATCGAAAGTGAGGAGTTAGTCGGTATTCTTCGCCGCAACTCCTTTCCCCACGACCAACGACCTACACCATACGACTTTCTCCCATGACGCTTATTGTCCAAATTGTGTTGCTGCTCGCGCTGTTGGTCGGTCTGGTGACCATCATCATGAGCAGCAAGACGTGGCACTGGACCCAGCTGGTGCTGGTGCTGTTCGTCTTCTTTGCCGCGACCGGATTCATGTTTCTCGGAGCCGAGACACTCCGCATTCACAAGAACCTGCGCTCCGGGATAGCCAAGCGTGAGGACGACATAGCTCGCCTGAAGAAGCAAAACGAAGAGTTACTTCGTGGCGTGGGCGACCAGCCGGGCATTGAAACCTTGGACCATCGCCTGCAGATCATTACCCGCGAACGGGGACGCGTTTGGCGCGGGGTGGTGCCGGCGGGGCAGGTCGATCAACAGGGCGTTGTGCCAGTCAATATTGCCCAGCCCACGCCCCACGGTTTGGAACAGGGCGCGATTCTCTATGCCTTTGAAGCGGGCAATCCCAACACCACCAATCCCGACGAAGGGGCGCAGTACCTGGGCGAGTTTCGGGTCACCGAAGCAATCCCCGGTGGGGCCACCCTCGAACCTGTCTTGTTGATCGACAACCGCACAGGCGAGCGACTGGCCAGCAGCCAAGGACCCTGGAGCCTGTACGAAACGATGCCTATCGATCGGCATCAGCTCTTCTCAGGATTCAACGAAGAACAGCTGCGGGGAATGCTACCGCCACAGTCGGTCGATGAGTATCTCCGACACGGCACCGAGGCCACCCCCGACGACGATCAATGGCACGTGACCGGGCTGGACGAGAACGGCGAACGCGTTGGACCCGAACAGATGAGCGACGCGGTCAAACGGTTGTATGACCGCACGTTGCGTGACTATGCGTTCATCTTCAACGAACTCAACGGGGTGAAAGTGGTTGCACTCGCAAGGCAACAAGCCGTGAGAGAGGACAATGCCAAGCTGGTCGCAGCGCTAGAAAGTGCCGAAGAAACCAGTAATTTTCGCAAGCGGCAGATTTCGGAGCTGGACCAAGACTTGGCCGGAATGAAACAAGATCTGGCTGCAATCACCGCGCACCGCGATGCGGTACTCAACCTACTTGGCCACTTCCAAGAGCGGATCGAGGGCTATGTGGCTGCGAATTCCGCGTTTGCTTCGGACCTCGCCCAGCGACAACTCGGTATGGTCAACTATCTCGATAGTGTCGCTCCCGCCCCGGGGAGTTCGACACTACTCAACCGGTAGTGCCGGTAAATCAGTAGTGCTGGCGGGATTCGGCTTTCGGCGATTGCGGTGGGCCGTTATCTTTCTGGAGTGGCTTTTGCCAACCCCGTCCGTCGCGCTGTGGCGTGACTTCTCTTATTTGCCCCTATAATACTTCCTATGGGACTCTACGACCGAGATTACGGACGCGACAACTACGGCCAGCCCGGGTTGCGGCTCGATGGACCGCGCACGCTCACGACCAATCTCGTGTTGGTCACGTTCGCGGTCTACCTGTTGCAAATTTTCACGATGCCCGCGCAGGCGGCGGTTCCCGGTGATATGGGTTGGGTCACCAACCTCGGCTCGTTGTATGCCGATGTGTTGCAGCGTCCTTGGATGGTGTTTGAATTTTTGACTTACGGATTTCTTCACGATCCGCAAGATATCAAACACATCGTGTTCAACATGATCGGCCTATGGTTTTTCGGCCGCGCGGTCGAGATGCGTTTCGGTCGGCAAGAATTCCTGGCGTTTTACTTGGTGGCCATTGTCTTCGCTGGATTGGTTTGGTGCGTGTCGCAGTGGTTGATGTTTGGAGTGGGTCTTCATATTGGCATGCTGGGCGCTTCGGGGGGGCTCAGCGCGGTGTTGATTCTGTTCGCGCTCAATTTCCCGAAACAGTTGGTGTACATCTGGGGCATCTTGCCAATTCCCGCCTGGGCGTTTGCCATCTTCTTTGTCGGCAGCGACCTCATGGGGGCACTGAACCGTTCGGGCAACATCGCTTATACCGCACATTTGGGCGGAGCGTTGTTCGGTGTTCTGTACCATCAGCTAGGCTGGCGTGTGAGTAACTGGCTCCCCAGCAGTTGGTCGCTTCCCAAGGCACCGCGACGCTCGAAGCTCCGCATCCATGCTCCCGATGACGACGATCAATTCGACACTTCCGACACTGACGATCGCGTCGACGAAATTCTTAAGAAAATTCAAGACGAGGGCAAAGATAGTCTTACTTGGCGCGAACGCCGCACACTGGAAAAGGCAAGCCAAGAGTATCAGCGCAAGCGACGCTAAGACTCCCCGCCTGAGCTACTGAGGGACCTGATCGGCGATGTCCTTGCGACGACTCTTGCTGCTCGCGTTGATACTGCTCCCGGCAGTGTTCGCGCTGTCCCTATTGCGGGGAGCCTACCAATCCGAGCTGCCCCGTCCACAACCACCCACGCCGCTTCCACTAGAGACAGTTGCCGGTATGGTGCGCCTCCCAGCTGGCACGTTCCTCATGGGGAGCCCTCGCGCCACCGACCACGACGCACAACCGCTGCACGAAGTACGGCTACCCTCGTTTTGGATCGACACGCATCCCGTGACCAATCGGCAGTTTGAACAGTTCGTTCAGCAATCTGACTATGAAACGGATGCCGAGCAACGCGGAAGCTCGCTGGTGTTCGATCGCAAGCTGTCTATCTGGCGGGAGGTGGTGGGAGTCAATTGGAGGCATCCTGAGGGGCCTGATAGTTCGCTCGTCGGCAAGCAAGAATTCCCCGTCGTGCATGTCACGTGGCAAGACGCCGCGACCTTTGCCGCGTGGGCCAAAAAGCGTTTGCCTACCGAGGCGGAATTTGAATACGCCGCTCGCGGGGGGCTTGCCGATATGGCTTATCCCTGGGGGAGGGAGTTGCAGCTCGGCGAACAGTATCTGGCAAACGGTTGGCAGGGCCACTTTCCCGACGAAGACCTGGGGCAGGATGGCTACCGAGGACCCTCGCAGGTGGGCAAGTTCCCGCCCAATCGGTTCGGTTTAGTCGATATGGCAGGCAACGTGTGCCAGTGGTGTGCCGATTGGTACGCTGCGGACGCCTACGGCACCAGTCTCCCCGAGCAGCCACGCGGTCCCCGCGCGGGGACCGAGCGGGTTCGTCGCGGCGGTAGCTGGCTCTCCGCTCCCAACTACGGCGGCGCGCTCCGCGTCGACTACCGCGACCACGCACTGCCGAGCGAGAGTACCAACCACACGGGATTTCGCTGTGTTCGCGATGTCCTAGCGCAACGAAGTCAATCGCCTTGAGTTAAAGCGGCACAGCGTGCTACGGTTAACGCTTTCAGCTGTACGCTTGCCTCCCGATAAACTAAACCAATTCTCTACAATAAGTACGATGACCACACCGAACGATCCCACGACCATTCTCATCACTGGCGCTAGTGGCATGATCGGTGCGCGGCTCGTTGCCGCGTTGGAAACCGATGGCCATCGAGTGCTCCGCGCCGTACGCCGCGAAGCACGCACCGATAACGAGGTCAGCTGGCAACCCAAACAAGGAACCATCGAGCGCGATAAGTTGCAAGGGGTCGATGGCGTCGTACACCTCGCCGGTGCGAACATCGCGGGCAAGCGCTGGACCGAGGACTACAAACAGACGATCCTCAACAGCCGCGTCGAGGGAACGACACTCATTGCCGAAACGATTGCCGCGCTCGATCCCAAGCCGCGCGTCTTCGCCTGTGCATCGGCCATTGGCTACTACGGTGACCGCGGGGCCGAGCAACTCGAAGAATCGGCAGCCAGAGGCGATGGCTACTTGCCCGACGTATGCGAGCAGTGGGAGAAGGCTTGCCAGCCAGCCCGCGATGCTGGCATCCGTACGGTGAATATGCGCATCGGTGTAGTGCTCAGCACCGAGGGCGGCGCGCTGGCTGAAATGCTCACCCCGTTCAAGCTGGGTGCCGGCGGGGTACTTGGCAGCGGGCAGCAATACTTCAGTTGGATTGCAATCGACGATGTGGTGCGCGCGATGCAAGAAGTGCTAAAGAACGAATCACTCGCCGGCCCTGTGAATCTGACCGCACCCAATCCCGTTACCAATCGCGACTTTACCAAGGCACTTGGCAGGGTGCTGTCTCGGCCTACGGTTTTACCGATGCCGGCGTTCGCGGCGAGGTTGGTCTTTGGTGAAATGGCCGATGCGCTCCTGCTGGCCAGCACCCGCGTGGTACCGAGCGCGCTCTCTGACGCCGGATTCCACTACGAACATGCGGATTTAGAACCTGCACTGCGGCATATTCTAGGGCGCTCCTAATTGGGCCCGGTGTAGCGGGGTTTGGGTCGACACCGTGGCGACGCTGCGGGGCAAGCCGAGCCGCTAAATTTGCGGAAATGCACCTCGTTTCGCGTTTCCAGGGCCCATTGTGACTCGGCCCAACTGCGGTAAAATGGGGGATTCCCAAGGAAATGACGAAATCCCCTGATACTCAAATGACGAGATTCCCTCCTTCGTCATCTTGAATCCCTTCGTCATGGGGGTAGTTCGTCATTCGTCATTCGTCATTCACCCAAAGGGTCGCAATGCATTCACAGTTGGTCGTACTTGGTGGTGGGCCGGGCGGTTATGCCGCCGCGTTTTTGGCTGCCGATCTGGGGATGGAAGTCACCATCGTCGAAGCCGACCCCCGGCTTGGCGGCACCTGCTTGCTCCGCGGATGCATCCCCTCGAAGGCCCTGCTCCACGTGGCCAAGGTGATTAACGAGTCTCGCCATATGGAAGAGTGGGGCGTCGCCTTCGGCAAGCTTAAGATCAACGTCGACACGATGCGAGACCGCAAGGACAAGGTGATTGACACCCTAACCGGCGGCTTGGCCCAGCTGGCCAAACGCCGCAAAGTGAAAGTCGTCAATGCCCGTGGGTTGTTTGTCGATTCGCAAACGCTGGAACTCGAGGGGGGCGACCCCGACACCTACGAGAGTACTCGGCTCACGTTCGACCACTGCATCCTGGCGACAGGTTCCGTGCCGGCGATGCCGAAGATGTTTGACATCGGCAGCGAGCGAGTGATGGATTCCACCGGCGCGTTGAAACTGGCCGACATCCCAAAGACGCTGCTGGTCGTTGGCGGCGGTTACATCGGATTAGAAATGGGCACGGTCTACGCTGAACTTGGCTCGAAAGTTTCGGTTGTGGAAATGACCGACGGCCTGCTGCCCGGCGCGGACCGCGATTTGGTCAAGCCGCTCGCCAAACGATTGGAAGGCACCCTCGACAATATTTACTTAAATACCAAAGTGCTTGCTCTCAAAGAAGTAGGCAAACAAGTCGAAGTCCAAATGCAGGGCCCCGAAATGGAGGGTGCGTTCAAATACGACCGAGTGTTGATCTCGATCGGACGACGCCCCGTCAGCGCCGGCATCGGGTTGGAAAACACAGACGTTGTCGTGAACGAACGCGGCTTCGTCGAAACCGACGATCAGCAACGCACCGCCGACCCGCACCTATTCGCCATTGGTGACGTAGCGGGCGACCCTATGCTCGCGCACAAAGCATCAGCCGAGGGCAAGGTCGCCGCCGAAGTCTTAGCAGGCGAACCCGCAGCCTTCGACAAACTGGCGATTCCCGCGGTCGTGTTCACCGACCCCGAAATCGCTTGGGCCGGCATCACCGCCGAAGAAGCCAAAGCCGCCGGCCGCAAGGTGACCATTGCCCAGTACCCCTGGCAAGCCAGCGGCCGCGCGACTGCGATGGGTATCACCGAGGGACTGACCAAGTGGATCATCGACCCCGAGACCGAACGCGTCCTCGGTTGCGGCATCGTCGGCAGCGGCGCCGGCGAGTTGATCGCAGAGGCGGTTATCGCGATCGAAATGGGGTGCACCGTGCGCGACATCGCCGAGTCGATCCATCCGCATCCGACACTGAGCGAAACCGTCGCGTTCGCCGGTGAAGTCCATTTGGGTACTGCGACGGAAGTTTATCGACCGAAGAGAAAATAAGAACATTCATAGCGATGCACGAAATCTGGCACAAACTTCATCATTCGGATTCCGTCATTGTTGCCAGAATACCCTACCAACCAAAAATTCGAGACTCCCCTCATGGCCAACGCCGACCTCCAAACCAACTCCCCCATCCCCAACGACATCGACCCGGCGGAAACTGCCGAGTGGCTCGAATCGCTTGATTATATCTTGGAGAGCAAGGGGCCCGAGCGTGTGCAGCAGCTGCTCGCGGCGCTCGAGGAAACAGCCCATCGCAATGGCGTCGATTTGCCCTTCACCGCGACCACGCCCTACGTCAACACGATCCCTCGGCACAAGCAGCCGGCCTATCCCGGGGACCGCGAACTCGAGCGGCGCATCAAGAGCTATGTGCGCTGGAACGCCATGGCCATGGTCACCCGCGCCAACCGCGACCCCGCCTCGCCCGGTGGGCATATCAGCACTTACGCATCTTCTGCAACACTGTACGAAGTGGCCTTCAACCACTTTCTCCGTGGCCGAGGCGAGAGCGGCTACGGCGGCGATTTGGTTTACTACCAAGGCCACGCCGCGCCGGGTATGTACTCGCGGGCATTTCTCGAAGGGCGACTCACTGAACAGAACCTGGTGAACTTTCGCCGCGAACTGAGCGAAGGCGGCGGGCTGAGCAGCTATCCGCATCCCTGGCTCATGCCGGAGTTCTGGGAGTTTCCCACCGTCTCGATGGGCTTGGGCCCAATTATGGCCATCTACCAAGCACGGTTCAATGAATACCTCACCGACCGCGGCATCGTCGACTGTAGCGACCGTAGGGTGTGGGCGTTCCTCGGCGACGGCGAATGCGACGAGCCCGAGTCGCTGGGGGCAATTACCCTAGCCTCGCGCGAGAAGCTCGACAATCTCATCTTTGTGATCAATTGCAATCTACAGCGGCTCGACGGTCCCGTGCGAGGCAATGGAAAAATCATTCAGGAACTCGAAGGCACTTTCCGCGGTGCGGGGTGGAATGTGATTAAAGTCATTTGGGGCGATGATTGGGACCCGCTCATCGAAGCCGACGAAGATGGCCTGCTAGCTCGGCGGATGATGGAAGTGGTCGATGGCGAGTATCAAAAATATGTTGTCGCTGGAGGTGAATACATCCGCGATAAATTCTTCGGGAAATACCCCGAACTGGCTGACCGAGTGAAGAATCTCTCCAACGAAAAGCTCGAAAAAATGCGCCGCGGTGGGCACGATCCCGAAAAGGTTTTCGCCGCCTATCAACAAGCTCTCACGCTCAAGAACGGCAAGCCGACGGTCGTGATTGCGAAAACAATCAAGGGATACGGACTCGGCGAGGGGGGCGAGGGTCGCAACATGACCCACAACAACAAGAAGCTCAACGAAGAAGAGCTGCGAGAATTCCGCTCGCGGTTTGGTATTCCCATTTCCGACGAGCGCGTTGCGGAAGCGCCTTTTTATCGCCCGCCGGAAGACAGCCCCGAAATGCAATACCTCCGCAAGCGCCGCGAAGCTCTTGGCGGTCCTGTGCCGAAGCGCAACGCTACGCCCGTGACGATGGAAGTTCCCAAGCTGGCCGACTATGAAAAAACCATGGCCAAGCTCGTTAGCAAGGGACCCGGCAAAGAGCAATCGACCACGATGGGCTTTGTACGACTGTTGGGCGACTTGCTCCGCGACAAGCAAATCGGCGAGCGCATCGTACCGATCGTCCCCGACGAATCACGCACCTTTGGCATGGAGGGTTTGTTCCGCCAGGTGGGTATTTACGCCCATGCAGGGCAGCTCTACGAGCCGGTCGACGCCGACCAAATCGCGTTTTACAAAGAAGCCCAAGATGGCCAGTTGCTCGAAGAGGGCATCACCGAGGCGGGTTCGATGAGTTCGTTCAACGCCGCCGGCACGGCCTACGCTTCGCACGGGGTGAACATGATACCCATGTTCATTTACTACTCGATGTTCGGCTTCCAGCGCATCGGCGATCTGATTTGGGCCGCTGCTGACATGCGAGCCAAGGGTTTTCTGCTCGGTGGTACCGCAGGCCGCACGACGCTCAACGGTGAAGGTCTCCAACATCAAGACGGCCACAGTCTGATCAACGCGATGGCCTTCCCCTCGGTGCGAGCCTACGACCCGGCGTACTCCTATGAAACGGCCGTGATCGTTTTCGACGGACTCAAGCGGCTTTACACCGACAATGAAACGGCCATTTACTACATTACGCTGGAGAACGAAAACTATCTCATGCCAGAGATGCCCGCTGGTTGCGAAGAGGGCATCATTCGAGGGATGTACAAAGTGTCCAGCACGAAAGCCAAGGGCGAGCGGGTGCAACTGTTTGGCAGCGGACCGATTTTGCGTGAGGCGTTGCGAGCAGCGGAGATTCTCGCTGACAAGTACGACATTGGCGCCGACGTGTGGAGCGTCACCAGCTACAACGAACTCCGCCGCGACGCGCAGGAGTGTCAGCGTTGGAACATGCTCAACCCGGGCAAGAAAGCGCGGAAGTCGTACGTGGAGCAGCAGCTCAAGGGTGTGGAAGGCCCCGTCATCGCGGCGAGTGACTACATGCGGATCCTCGCCGAACAGATCGACCCGTGGGTCCCCGGCGGGTTGTTCGCCCTCGGCACCGATGGCATGGGCCGGAGCGAGTCGCGTGAAGCGCTGCGACGACACTTTGAGGTCGACGCCGAGTGCATCACCGTCGCCGCGCTGTACCAGCTTAGCCAACGAGGCGAACTCGAGACGAAACAGGTCACCAAAGCCATCAAAGATTTAAAGATAAACCCCGAGAAAACCTCGGCCCTATATGCTTGAATAAGACTTACCACAGAGGACACGGAGGGACACAGAGCAAGAAGAGCATGAGCGACCCGTTGACCGAGAAGATATTGGGGGCAGCGATGAAGGTGCACACCGCTCTCGGCCCTGGACTCTTGGAAAGTGCTTACGAAAAATGTCTATTGTTTGAATTGCACAGACTTCAGATAAGCGCAGTCGCCCAAGTGGAACTCCCAATCAAGTATGAAGACATCCAGATCGACGCAGGATATCGCATAGATATTCTGGTAGAGAACCAAGTCATTTTAGAGTTGAAGGCAATCGACAAAGTATTGCCAATTCACAAGGCGCAATTGCTTTCCTATCTTAAGCTCAGCAATACACGGGTTGGGCTGCTACTGAATTTCAATGTCCTGCACCTAAAAGACGGTATCACGAGAGTGGTTAACGACTGAAAGACTAGTTTTGAGCAGCAACTACCTCTGTGCTCCTCTGAGTCCTCTGTGGTAAATATTCCAGCCTAAAACCAATCCTATCATTATGTCCACACAAATTACCCTGCCCAACCTGGGCGAGAATATCGAATCGGGCGACGTGTTGTCGCTGCTAGTGAGCGAAGGCGACACGATCGCGGTCGATCAGGACCTCCTCGAAATCGAAACCGACAAGGCGACGATGCCCGTTCCCAGCCCGAGCGCCGGAAAGGTGCTCAAAGTTTTGGTGAGCGAAGGTGACACGGTCGAAGTCGGCGCGGCGCTGTTCGAAGTCGATGCTGCCGGTGCCCAATCTGCTGGTGATATCCCCGAGGCGGCTTCGATTCCTGAAACGGCTCGCCCCCCCGAACCCGAGGCGACCGAGCCCAAGCAGGCGCCCTCGTCTACTGAAGCACCCACGCCGGCCCCCGAACCGGCCCCGGCGCCTGTGGCGGTGCCCGTTGCTGTGGTGGAACCCGAACCACCGGCGCCTGCGACAACTCGTGCACCGGCTCCCACCAACGACGTTCCCGGCGACGGGCATTCTTCCGCAGCTGCGGGGCCCGCTGTGCGACGTTTGGCGCGTGAGTTGGGCGTGGACCTTCGTCGAGTACGCCCGACCAGCAGCGACGGGCGCATCACCGAAGCCGACCTGCACGCCCACGTGCGCACCGGTAACCAACGCGCCGACTCCGCCGCCAGCCGCGGCGTGACTCCGCCCGGCATGCCCGATTCCGACGGGCAGGGCGCCACGCGCCGCGAGAAAATGACCCGCATGCGGCAAACCATCGCCCGCAACATGCTGAATTCGTACACCACCATTCCGCAACTCACGAACTTCGACGACGTCGACACCACCGAA
This sequence comes from Bythopirellula sp., assembly GCA_965230685.1. Taxonomy (GTDB): domain Bacteria; phylum Planctomycetota; class Planctomycetia; order Pirellulales; family Lacipirellulaceae; genus Bythopirellula. The sequence goes on along the minus strand of CBDDLO010000002.1, from coordinate 1,897,207 downwards.
CTGGAACGCATTCGCAAGGATAGCAAAGAAGACTACGCCAACTCCGGCATCAAGCTCACTTCGATGCCGTTTTTGATCAAGGCCGTTGCATCCGCCCTCGGGCAACACCCGATCATCAACTCTTCGATCGACGAAGAAACCAACGAGATCGTTTACAAAGAGTACGTAAACATCGGCATCGCCGTCGACACCGATCGCGGCCTAGTCGTGCCGGTTCTCCGTGACGCCGACCGCAAGAACATTCCGCAGATCGCACGCGAGTTGGCCGCGTTGGCCGAGTCGGTCCGCGAGGGAAGTTTCTCCGTCGAGGACCTTCGCGGCGGCACCTTCACGATTAGCAATTTGGGCGCAATCGGCGGCACCTACAGCACGCCGATCATCAACCCGCCCGAAGTGGCGATCTTGCTCGTCGGCCGCAGCCGCATGCTGCCGCAATGGATTAAAGGCGAGAACGGCAGCGGCGAGTTCCAACCCCGCTTGATGATGCCGCTCTCGATCACCTACGACCACCGCATCGTCGACGGCGCCGCCGCGGCACGGTTCCTCAACGAGGTGAAGGGCTACCTAGCCAACCCCGGACGGTTGTTGCTCGCTCCCTGAGGCCGTGGAATTGAACCACGAAGACACCAAGACCAGCGAGGTAGCGATGTATGAACCGATTCAACTCGCTATTGTTCAACGAGGGTATCAAGAGACTAGCAATTTCTTCGTGCCTTAGTGCCTTGGTGGTTCATTTAGTGTGGGATTGTGCTGAGGAATGGAACCACGAAGACACAAAGACACCAAGACCGGCGAGGTAGCAATGCACTAACCGTTTCAACTTGCTATTGTTCGAAGTGGGTATAAAGAGATTGGCAATTTCTTTGTGCCTTCGTGCCTTGGTGGTTCATTTAGTGTGGGATTGTGCTGAGGAATGGAACCACGAAGACACAAAGGTACCAAGACCAGCGAGGTAGCAATGCACGAACCGATTTCGGACGAGGTCGAATCCATTGCCAAATCGATCATCGACGCAGGCTTCCATGTTCATCGAAATCTCGGACCTGGACTTCTTGAGTCTGTGTACGAAACTTGTCTTTGTTATGAACTAGCTCAACGGGGACTGCCCTACCAAAGGCAGTTGGTGATGCCGATCCTCTACGACGGCATCCAACTGGATTCTGGCCTGCAACTCGACTTATTGGTCAGCAACGCCGTCGTTATTGAATTGAAAGCCGTTGAGCGCTTGCTTCCGGTCCACGAAGCACAATTGCTCACTTATCTGAAGCTCAGCAAGAAACGGCTGGGATTGCTTATCAATTTCAATTCACCACTCTTCAAAGATGGAGTCAATCGCTTTGTGCTCTAGAACATTCTTCGTGCCTTGGTGGTTCATTGAGTGTGGGATTATTTGCGGAATTGAACCACGAAGACACAAAAGCACCAAGACTGGCGAGGTAGCGATGCACGAACCGATTCAACTCGCTATTGTTCAACGAGGGTATCAAGAGACTAGCAATTTCTTCGTGCCTTCGTGCCTTGGTGGTTCATTTAGTGTGGGATTGTGCTGAGGAATTAAACCACGAAGACACAAAGGCACCAAGACCGGCGAGGTAGCGATGCACGAACCGATTCAACTCGCCATTGTTCAGAGAGGACATCCAGAGACTGACAATTTCTTTGTGTCTTGGTGCCTTGGTGGTTCATTTAGTGTGGGATTGTGCTGAGGAATTAAACCACGAAGACACAAAGGCACCAAGACCGGCGAGGTAGCGATGCACGAACCGATTCAACTCGCCATTGTTCAGAGAGGACATCCAGAGACTGACAATTTCTTTGTGTCTTGGTGCCTTGGTGGTTCATTTCTCCTAAAACTTACTGCCGAAAACCCAGCAGGGGGAAACACAACAGCGGAATCACGAGCGAGCCCAGACCAATAGCCCAGCGCACGGGGCCGAGTTCGACGCTGTCGTCGGCCGTGTCGGGGTGGTGGATTCCCATCAGGATCACGAGCACGACCATTGGTGTCCACATTACGGCCTGCTCCAGGTTCACGACGATGTAGAAAATGGTGAGCGAGATGAACCATCGCGACAGGGTGTGTGCTCCCTTGAGAAACAGCGCGTAAGTCGTGTGCCCGCCGTCGAGTTGACTGACGGGGAGCATATTGAGCCCCGTGATCAACATGCCAACCCAGCCGGCCATGAAGTAGGGATTCACCTGCGAGAGCCCCACCCAAGCGCGGTCGGCCCACTCGGGATGGGCGCGTTCGAGCATCCACTGGCCAATCCACGGCATGTAGAGTTGCAGCTCGCCATGTTGCGGGACGTTGGTCAAGTTCAAGTCGACGATGCCCCACCAAAACACGGGGATCGCCACGACCAACCCGGCAAGCGGACCAGCGATGCCGATGTCGAAAATCTCCCGGCGATTGGCTTTCATGCCGTCCATGCCGATGACCGCACCCATCGTGCCGATCGCATTGAACGGCACGGGAATACAGAGTGGATAGCTGGCGGCGATGCGGTTTTTGATTGTCTGTAGAAAGTGCCCCATCTCGTGGGTGAGCAAGATGGCCAGCACCGCGACCATGTATTGCAAACCGATCTGCCAGTTGGCTTGAATCGTGTGCCACATTAATGCGTAGCTGGCAATATAGCGCGGTTCGACCGGCTCCCACCCTGTGCAGCCGACCCAAAACGTCGACACACACGTTGCCAAAAACAGCAGCAGCGGCAACATCACGCGCCGCTGCGGACGAAAATGCAAATCCGAGACGCGCAGCTCCGGCAGATGCGCAAGGTCGGGATCGTCAAAAGCATCCGCGTGCGTTGGCCTGGCTTTGGAGACTGCCGAGGGCGTGACACTCACCGGCAGTTGCGGTTGCTCTTCGGGATTGGGGTCCGCGGGTTTCATCGAGGAATGATACCACAGCCGGGCGGAGTGCCAATAGTGGGCAGTCGGCAGGGTCGAGTGGCTAGGGCTTGAGAAGCGAGTTGCGAGTAACCGAAACCCGTTCCCTGCTATCAATAAATCTCCAAGCTCTTCACGACACTCGCGTCGCTTGCTTGCGCGGCAGAGAGACAGCGCTCAGCGGTTTCCAGCAAGTCCTGCGGCGGAAAATTCTTGGGTGGCAGCATTACCGAAGACACGCCGGCACTCGCGATGTAGTCGAGCACAGTACCTTGACTTTCGAGACGTCGTGCCATCTTCGCGGCGCGACTGAGGGTTTCTTCGGCGAAGCGCACCGCTTCGTGACGGTCGCAACCCGGCAGTACCAACACCCGGCGACAGGAGCTTGTTGCTTCGTGAAGCATCTCCGGTACATCAATTGTCCGCAAGGCCATCTCGAGCATTTGCCCGAGCAACGGTCGAGTTTGTGCATCGTCGCTGCCCGCACCGCTGATCTCCAATAGCAACAGGCTTACCGGCTGACGCCGTGAGCGACAGTGGCCGATGGTGTACGTCAGCTGTTTGGCAAACTCCGGCGAAATGCCTTTGCATGCTTGGGCGATATTGCTCGTCGCAGCAACCGGCGAATCGTCCTGCACGGCTCTCGGCGAGTCAGATTCAGCGGCCGGCGAAGCGCTGCTGACTTCTCCCAATTCAGGCGGCGAGGCCTGATGCAGAAAACTATCCACCGTCGTTCGCAAATGGTTCGCGTCTTTGAGTAGTTTCGCAAACGCCTGCTCCTCTTCAAGTTGCGAGTGCCCCATCAGCTCAACGACTTCTTCGCTGATCTCGCCCATCCGTCGATGCGCGGCCGCCATGATCTCGGTGTAGTCCTCGTTTCCCGTAACTTCTAGGGACAACACCTCAGCCAATTGTTTGACTTTGGGCTGCAACATGCCAACCAGCTCGTTGAGCTTTTCCTTGTCGAGCCCGCAGTACGCTTCGCCGACTTCCATCAAGTCGGGTAAAACTCCCAAGCGGTTTTGGCCTACGAGTTCGGCGACCAACTCTGCCAGATGCACGACCTTGGCCAGCACCGCGTGCGGTTCGTCGTTGTTGGCGAGCAGCGCGCTGTCGCGTGGTTCGGAAGTTGCCTGCACCAACAGCTTAGGCATATTCCAATGCTCCAACAACGCCGCGGTGAGTTGCAAGTGGTCGAACTCCAGCGATTCCTTTTCCAACTGCTGTAAGTCAGCCCGCTGTTCGATCACACCACTGAGCAACTTTGCATACGGTGCTTTTAGTTCACCCAACAGCACAAGCACGCCAATGTCCTGGAACAACCCGGCCAGAAACGCATCGTCGCCAGGACGATCGAATAACTGTTCGCTAATCTCCCGCGCCGCCACCGCACGATTGAGCGTCGTCGACCAATACCAATCGAGTTGCTCACGAGCTACTTCCTGAAACAGGCTTTCCGGCAGACTAAACCCAAGGACCAACAGCTTCAGTGGTTTTGTGCCCAGCAGCGCGAGCGCCTGGTTCAAGTCGCAGACCTCGCGACTCAAGCCAAACAGTGAACTGTTCACGACGCGCAGGATTTTCGCGGTGAGCGCTGGATCCGCTTCGATACATTCTTTGAGCGCTTGCGTATCGACTTTGGGATTGCTTGTGAGCTGAATCACTTCTGCCGCCACCGCGGGAAGCGAATAGAGCGAACGCGCGCGGCGCACCAATTCGTCGATCGCGGTGTAATCGCTGACAGCGGGCTCGGTGGTTGATGTCTCGGTGGTCATGGAAAATCGCTCTGCAGTAAAGAAATAGCCGGCGAGCTACGCCTCGCCGACGTAGCCCCCTCAGACCGGCGAGACGTAGCTCCCCGGCTACTACAGATATAGCTCACAACTCGCGTGCAGGCGCCCGCTGCTAGCACGACCGCTACAACCCGACCCGCCGTGCAACTCGCCGTACCGCGAATGCTGCGTTTGCACTAAACTGAGGTTCATTCGTTACGAAAACAAGGATGTTCGCCATGCGTTTCGCACTAGGTTTCTTGTGTGTCATTTCCGTGTTTGCGATGACCGCCGTCGGTGAGGAAGCGACGCCCGTGGTCCAGGCCACACACGTTCAAGGCGTGCCAGAAACGCAAGCCCTCGACCGCATTCGCAAGATCGTTCTGAACCAAGGTGACGACTCCCGCGCGCTGGCGAATCTCGTGCAACTGTCGCGTGACTTGCCCGGTGCTACGGCGTCTCAGCTTTACTTCGACCTTGCGCACGATTATTTGCGTGGGGCGAAGTACAACCAAGCCGCCAGCGTGCTGCAGCAGCTGATGAACCAACACCCGAATCAACCGATCACTGCCGAGGCCACGCTCACGCTTTCGCAACTATACACCAGCAGTGAAGTCCACCACACCCAACCGAGGAAGTCCACTTCAACGGTCGAGCATGCTCTTCAATCGTTTTCCAAATACGCTCAATACACAACGAACTCCGCAGTGCAACAGAACGCGGAACTCAACAACCACACCGCGCTCACTTTCCAGCGTGCCGTAGCCGCGCGGCATAGTGGCAGTTCCAAAGCGGCGCTTGGCAGACTGACGAAACTCAAACACGCCGCAGAAGCCGAGCCGTGGCGTTCGCGCGCTCGCGCGGAACAATGGCTCGCCACGAATCGCGAAGACGAACCGCCACTGCCGATCGTAGCCTGTCGAAGCGCCGCCGAGCGACCACATCTCGATGGGGTGCTGGACGAATCACTTTGGCAAGCGGATCACCCGGTGCAACTCGCCCACGACGAAGAATTTCTCTACTTGGCTGTCACATACCCAAAGGTGGAAGGGCTGAGCTACCAACCCGACCCGCGCCCGCGCACCCACGATGCCGACCTGTCGGCGTTTGACCACGTGCGCCTTCGTCTCGATGCCGACCGCGACTACGCCACGTGCTATGAGTTTGCCGTCGATTCGCGCGGCTGGACTGCCGAGCGATGTTGGCATGACAAGCGTTGGAACCCCCAATGGTTTGTCGCCGCAAACACGACCGACACGCATTGGTCCCTCGAAGCCGCGATCCCCCAAACGCACCTCACCGCGAGCCCGCTTCAGCGGTCGGGCGCCACCTGGGCAATCGCTTGGCAACGCATCGTGCCAGGTTACGAGGTCGAGCAGTCAAGCGCCGACGACTTCCAACTGCTAATTTTCGAGTAGCAGGCCCCATTGGACGGCCCAGCGGACCGCCCTACGGAGACTTAAAAATTTCCTTGACACGACGTTCTAATTCTTTAGAATTAGTCGCAATCCGAGGGATGACAGTGGCGAACCCTCGTCCCTACCCCGATTTCTGTGTAAGGAAACTCTTCATGGCCCGGACTCCGAGTATTCATCCGACCGACGGCGAATTGGAAATTCTCCGCGTTCTCTGGGCCAGCGGCCCCACGGCACTCAGCACGCTCTGCGAGTCGCTGCGCGAGCAGCGCGAGGTCGCCACCACGACCATCGCCACGATGCTCCGCGTCATGAGTGAAAAGGGGCTCGTCAAGCGACGAGGCTCGGGGCGCGGCGCTCAATGGGTTGCTGCCGTCACGCAACAACGCACCGCCAAGCGGATGGTGGGCAAACTCGTTGACCATGTGTTCGACGGCTCTGCGGAACTCCTGGCAACGCACCTGGTCGAAGGCGGACAGCTCACCCAATCGCAGCTTGCCGAGTTGCGGGACTTGATCGACCAGCGTGCGCCAAGACAAAAACGCAACGGCAAGAAAGGCGATAAGCGATGAATCTTTTCAACCTTTCCACATCGCCAGGCTGGGAAATCGTCGGCTGGACGATGTGTTATTTTCTCGTCGCGGGCACGGCCGTGGCACTGGTCGGCGCGCTGTTGCGTAGGATGCTAAAACGCTCGGCCCCGCAAGTGCGTTATGTTGTGTCGCTTGCCGTTCTCACGATTCTCGCGCTGCTGCCGCTTGGCATCGTGTTTCTGTTGTCTCATAGGGAAGCCATCGAACTGCCTAAGCGGTTGGTACTCAATGCTGAACAGTCAGTGCCAAATGCTGAGTTCTCATCACCACCAGCATCACCACCAAGGAACCAATCCGACGGCAGACTCATTCTGCCCACCGACCCTGCGATCCCCTTGCGAGCACCAAACCCGGTCGTGACACCAAGACCGATGCCATCTCAAGAGGCCGCCATACCAGACCAGGGTCTTTGGCCACAAGAGTGGCTGGGGTTCATCACCTACCTTCCGTGGGTATGGCTCATCGGCACGCCGCTCACTGTTGTGCTCCTCGCCACGGGCCTCATCGGTTCAACGCGCCTGCGCCAACAAAGCACTCCAGTCACCGATGGCCCCATCCACGCAACCAGCGAACGAGTCCGCGCAGCGCTTGCCTGTTCTCGCAATATCAAAATCGCGATCCACGAGCGGATCACCAGCCCACAGCTGGTGGGTGTCCTGCGACCCATGATCCTTTTACCCCCAGCCGCCCTCACGGGTTGGTCGCCCGAGCAATTAGAAATGGTGCTACTGCACGAGCTGGCCCACGTGCGCCGCTGGGATAACCTCGTCAATTTTGTGCAGCGCGTGGTCGAGTCGCTGTTGTTTTTCCATCCGTGCGTGTGGTGGGTGAGTCGTTGGGTGCGTAGTGACCGTGAAGAGTGTTGTGATGCGATTGTTGTCGCTCACACGGCTAAGCCGCAAGCGTACGCGGAATTGCTTGTCACTATGGCATCGCCCACCACGCCGCTCGCCGGCTTAGCACTCTCGCAACACCCACTCACGTATCGCATCCGCCGCATTCTGAAAATCGAGGACGAAAAAATGTTGGTCACCCGTAGCACCGTCGGTTGGGCGTGCCTCGCTTTAGCAAGCATGTTAACGGTCGCCACCTGGCAACCCACCAAAACAACCATCGCCGAGGAACCAAAATCAACCGTAGCCCCCGGCTCCGCCGAGGGATCAACAACCAACACCGAAGAAAAAAAGGAAAAAGCTACAACGGACACTAACAACACAAAAGAAAAAGCGAGCCCCGTAGTCCCCGACGCGGTACCTGGGCAAACAAACTCCCCGTTCCTCAGCCTCGAAGACCAACGCGCCGCCGACCTGGCGTACAAGCTGCTGGGGTTGGAGTTGGCACCGCTGAATGAGGAGGAATTTCAGCGAGTGAAGGCGAAGAATTTCGAAGGAGGGTTACGGTTGGTCGCTACAAATAGAGAATTCTTTGGAGGGCGGTTCGCCAGTCCAGGCGATCTTCTCGTCGGCCTGCACGTTTGGCCAATCGCGTCGCTCCAAGATGTGGCAAAGCTCCTGCAACGCGACGATTTGAACGACCTCGACCCACTGAAGTTTTACGCCATCCGCCGAAAGCAGGATGACTCTTACGGCGGCAGTGTAGGGGATGCAAAACCAGAGGAAGAACTCGTCACAGGCCGTCTCCCGGTCAACACCGATGCGATCAAAGAATCTTCCACCGGTGACGAATACAAGCGTACAACTTCCTACAATCTGTCGTCGGGCGATTCGGTCAAAGTCATCGCTACTGGTGTGTATCCCGATCAACCTATCGATGATGTGTACAGGATTGAACCGACAGGAGCGATAGCGCTCGGCCCAATTTACGGACGTATCAAAATCGCCGGTCTCACGCCGATTGAAGCCGAACAAAAAGTGCAGAAACTATTAGAAACGATTTTGACCGACGTGCGTGTTCAGATCACGCTTTATCAAAAAGCGGTTAACAAGAATCAGCGAAATAGGAACACCTACAACGTTCCGCAACTGATTGACTCTCACACTAGGAATGATGTTATTGCAGGGATTAGTCTGCCGTTGCCAAATAGACCACAGCTTTTGCCTCCACGTGAAGAGATACAACCCCAATGGCCACATTCGCCAGAGCACAGTAACCGAGAAGAGTCCAGCGGCTCGATTATCCCTGCGCGACCAAATGCCTACTTGGACACTGTTGACTCGGAACAGCCGAGAGCAAGCTTTGACTCGGCGCCAGCAAGTGAAACAGAAATGATACTCCGCTATGGCGGAATGACGTTCGATCGGTGGAAGACGATATGGCACTACGAGTTAAGCATCAATGAACGCACCGAAACAGTGCGCGCCATGGCCGCATTTGGCAACGCCGGTCACGGCAAAGAAGCGGCTAAGGTGATTTTGGAGGTCGCGGGTCAGTATGATTGGAAAAACATGGGTGACAATAATTCGCTACTGTCGTTGCAGCAGGCGTGTTGCAGTGCGTTTGGCCTGAACCAAGGTAACCCAGTTCCCAATGCGCTGCCAGCTGATCTAGCGGCAGCTGCATTGCTAAAATCTCTCGACTCGAAGAATGTACGCACCCGCGCGTTCCTGACGTGGGTTATGCCCAATTTCCTACACAAGAACCCAGCCATGACCGCGGCGTTCGAAAAACTCAAAGCAGACAAGGAGTTAGAAAAATACTTGGGGTACAAAGTCGTCGAGCCACGCGACAAACCAGAACCAACTAGCGGTTTCGACGGTTATGAAGGCGATGTCAATCAAGGTGTCGGAGAAGCACCATTTCAGCGGTGACCCAGGTTGACCACTTGCGTGGAATAGGCCTCCGGCCTGTGCGATAAGTACTCACAGGCCAGAGGCCTATTCCACGACCAGTCGTCTGGCGTTTGCTTGGTACGGCTGGTTTGAGGTAGAATGGAGGCAGGAGAAGCTTTACCATGAACGAGATCATCACCGCGACTTTTGTTGACGGGGCATTTGTGCCTGAGCAGATGCTCGCCTTACCTCCGGGAACACGCGTCCAGCTGACCATCGAACCAGCCGACTCATCGAACTCGCCAAGCGATCTGCCAAATACGAACACGTCGCAAGTAGCAGACACTTCGTTTTATCAGGCATGCCAGGATACGAAGCTCAAATCGGGTCGACGACTGACTCGCGATCAACTCCATGAACGCGATTGATACGAACATCTTAATTTACTCGGTTGATTTCGACGAGGTGACCAAGCAACCAATTGCTGCTCAGTTGTGCAATCAGCTTGGCCAGCAAAGTGACACACTCTTGCTTTGGCAAGCTTTGCTGGAGTTTCTGCGCTGGTTGGTCGCCGAAGAAAATGCAAACCGGCTCACGCGGGCAGAAGTTCGACGATTCATCAGCACGTCGCGCCAAACGTTTCCGTTGGAAATGCCCACGCCCGCCTGCCTCGACCGCGCACTCGACCTCGCCGACCGGCATCAGCTCTCCCACTGGGACAGCATGCTTGTGGCCGCGGGTCTAGAAGCGGGCGTCGACACGCTTTACACGGAAGACATGGGCGCGCCACGTAAGATCGACTCGCTCGAACTGATCAATCCCTTCGCAACATTGAGTGCATGACACTCCTCATCGGCATCGACGAAGCAGGCTACGGGCCGAACTTGGGACCGCTTTGTATTGGCGCTAGCGCTTGGAGAGTGGAGAACCGTGAGGGGAGGGCGGAGGGAAGCGATCTTTATGAGCGTTTGGCCAAAATTGTGTGTTCCGTGCCGGATGGGGAGCGTATTGCGGTTGCTGATTCGAAGGTGTTGTACAAACCGGCGAGCCATTCTAAGCACAGCGGACTCGCGCAGTTGGAACGCGGGGTGTTGACGGCGCTTTTTTCACTTCGCAAAGAGGCAAGCAGTTGGCGGGGATTAATTACGCCACCGGAGTTGCCTTGGTATGCCGACTACTACGGTGAGTTGCCAATTGATGTACAGGCAGAGGAAGTTGCGGCGCTAGCAGATCGCTTTGTTGTTGCTTGCGAAACGGCAAGCGTTCGGCTTGTTGACTTGCGTGTGCGGATGGTGTGTCCGCAAGAGTTCAACGAGCTGACCAAACATTTCGGCACCAAGGGCGCGGCATTGTCACACGTATCCCTAGGATTGGTTAAAGAAGTACTCACTCGCCACTCAAGGCCCGCGACTCGCAACTCCATCACCTGCGACAAGCACGGCGGCCGCAATCGCTACGCCGCACTCTTGCAACATCATTTCGCTGACGAGCCCATCGAAATCATCCAAGAGAGCCGGCCAGTGAGTCGCTATCGCTGGGGGCCGCGCGACGCGCGGACCGAAATCTGTTTCCGCACCAAGGGCGAGGCAGAGTTGCCAGTGGCCTTGGCATCCATGGCGGCGAAGTATCACCGCGAGTTGGCCATGCGCGCGTTCAATGCGTATTGGGGTAAACACATCGCGGGTCTGAAACCCACCGCCGGCTATCCCCAAGACGCGAAGCGCTTCAAAGCCGAGATTGCCGCGACTCAGTCGAAACTCGGAATCGATGACCACATCCTGTGGCGGAACCGGTAGGAATTCGCTCACAAGACTCTTGGGGCGTAGTAGCAGCGGTGTTTAATGGAAGAGAGCCGCAAACAACAGAAAAAGAAGGTACGCCATCTCGGCTTTTGTGACCTCTTGTGCTTTTTGTGGCTGTATTCGCACAGCGAAGCGAGGTTCTGCATTTCCAATGTGTAGCGGAATTGATCACACAAGCATCCGGTTGTGGGACACTTTTTTGTCAAAATCGTACAAAATCCTGTAATATCGGCAGGACCAATGCGTCTAATAGTGCGGGTAAGCTCAGCGGCGGCAGGTGACGTAAGTACAGTGCTTGTCACCGGTTGGGGCCGAGATAGCAGGGGCAAACACGAGGTGGACACCTCGACCCGGCACGAGACTTGCCTTAGCATTATTCCGGCAGCTTGCCACGGGTCTCCCCAGCCAAGTTCGTAATAAGAGTCGCGAACCTAGCAAGATCCGGCGGGAAGTCGCCGCTGTTAGCCTTGTTTTACCGGGGTTACAGCAACATCCCCGATCCATGGACACGCACTGTTATGCTGCGAGGATTGGTGGATTCTTGAATCGGACGGCAGGGAGAAAGGATTTTCTCCCCGGAACGTCGAACCCTCAGCATGAGGAGTTCGTAGAATGAAGAAGCAACACACGGAAGCCAAACGAAGTCGCAAGGCCAAAGCAACCTCACACGCTGATGCGATGCACGTCAATCACGACGGCCGCACCGACGAAGAGCTGTTGCTCGAGTACCGCACGACGGAAGACGCCGCGGTATTCACCGAGTTGGTCTCGCGTTACCAACGTGAATTGTTTAATTACCTAAGACGCTTCCTCGGCGATGCAGCGAAGGCCGAGGATGTGTTCCAACAAACGTTCCTTCAAGTCCACGTCAAATGCGAGCTCTATCAGTCGGGACGGAAATTCCGACCTTGGCTCTATACGATTGCCACCAACCAGGCCATTGACTACCAGCGTCGCAACAAGCGCCATCGCCGACTGAGTTTAGATCAGTCGCAGCGCGCCAGCGGCGAAGAAGTCGGCAGTCTGATGGATGTTGTCGCTAGCCAAGAATCGGGACCGCTTGATAAAGCAGAAAGTGGCGAACGAGCCGAGTGGATTCACTCTGCCGTGGGCAACTTGCCCGATTCGCTGCAAAGTGCGGTGCGGTTGGTTTACTTTCGGGGGATGAAATATCGTGAAGCAGCGCAAGTGCTTTCAATTCCCGTGGGGACCGTCAAGAGTCGACTTCATTCGGCACTGCAGCAACTGGGCGAAACTTGGCGCAACGGCCACACGACGACGAAGCCTTAGTCTAGCAAGTTTTGCCGCAAAATATCTCCAACCAGTCAACAAGCCTGTCACTGTTCGTGGCGGGCTTGTTGTATGTTTCGCTTCCATTGCACCACGTTTGCGCGTGGAAGAGTTCGTGGGTGAGAGGTTACCATGAGAGACGAATTGCTTGCCTATTTGCTGAACGATCTCGACGACGAGCAGCGACGTCGAATTGAAGAGCGGCTCGAAGTCGACCCGATCTGGCAACATGAACTTGAGCGGCTCTCAACATTGATCGACGCTCAGGAGCCAAATAAGAACGAAGTAGGTGAGCTGCCCGACGACTTGGTGCGTCGTACTTGTTCGTTTGTCAAACAAGCGAGTTCGCAGGGCGCGTTGTCGCCAGCCGTGTTGCCAGCCTCCTTGACGGAATCGCAAGAGCGCCTGGTCTCGAGGGGGAATCGTTGGTCGCTCGTCGATTGGGGCGTCGTCGCGGCGATTCTGCTTGTGATGGGGTCGCTGTTGTTGCCCGCGATACGAGAAAGTCGCGATGCCGCGCGGCGAGCCCAGTGTCAGGACAATTTGCACCAGTTGGGTACCTTGTTGGCCATGGTTGCAGAGCAGACGGGAGGGGAGCTGCCGAGAATTGCTCACGACGAGAATGCCGGTATGTACGCCGTCAAGCTTGCCGAGCAGGGGTTCATCTCTCATGAGAAGTTGGCTGAGCTAGTGCTTTGCCCTTCCTCGCAACTGGCTGACGATGTCCGTCGTGGCCTGACCGTGTTCCGCGTTCCCGGGCGGCAAGAGCTGCAGATTGCCAACAGTGCGGAAATCAGATCACTGAGGAAAATCATGGGTGGCAGCTATGCCTATCGCATCGGATATGTAACCAATCGAGGCAGCTACCGTCACGTGAACTTTACCAGCAGCACTTACGAACCGATGATGGCCGACAAGCCAAGTTTCGCGGTCGTAGGATTTCAGAGCGATCACCACGGTAGCTGTGGTCAGAATGTGCTGTTCCAAGACCAAAGTGTTCGCTTTGTGCAAATGTGCCTAGAAAAGAATCGCGACAAGAACTGGTATCTCAACGAAGATAACCAACACGCCGCGGGCAAGAGCAAGCACGACGTGGTGATGATCCGCAGCGAAGCGCGGCCCATGGGACTGCGCGTGCATAGCAAAACACGTGATTGAGCCGATTGAGTCAGCACGCTTGCAACGACATGTTCTCGGTCTCTCGGTAGGCTCCTGGCTTTCTTTGTGCTACTCAGGAAAAAGCCTTTCCACCTCTGGCACGCTCCAACATCCTCGAAGATATTCTAGCTAAGAAGCAACAGCTCGATAAGCACCGACCGCTTCCCCAGGAAGTGCTCGTGCAGTTGGAGGCTTGGTATGATGTTGAACTGACGTACACTTCCAACGCCATCGAAGGCAACACGCTCACGCGACAGGAAACGGCGCTCGTACTTGAAAAGGGGATCACAGTTCGAGGCAAACCGCTCAAAGATCATCAAGAGGCGGTCGACCATCTCGAGGCACTTCCCAACATGCTACGCGATGTCCCGCGCCGCGATCTTCCAGGGGCGGCATTTCTTCATGACACTTGTCGACCACCAACGGACATCGCGAGACAAATGGGCAACCCCGTGGCGGGTTGTAGGGGCTCGGCACTTCGCCTTCGAGAACAGTAAGCTCGTTGCGATCGGCAGGATCGCTGACGGGGTTCGCACCGAGTAGCGCTTGCGTGTAAGGATGCAGCGCGTCGGCGTGGATGTCCTCGCACGGCATTTCTTCCACGATAGTGCCCAAATACATCACTAACATGCGATCGCAAAAGTGGTCGACGACTTTCAGGTCGTGCGAGATGAACAAGATCGTTAGATTGAACTCGTCTTTCAAGTCCATCAGCACGTTGAGAACCTGCGCTTGAATGGAGACATCCAGCGCCGAAACGGGTTCGTCGGCGATGATGAACTCGGGATTCACGGCCAGCGCGCGCGCGATCCCAACGCGCTGCTTTTGCCCGCCGGAGAATTCGTGGGGATAGCGGTCTTTGGAATCGACATTCACTCCGACTTGCGAGAACAGTTTTTCGACTGCGCCCGCTAGTTGCTGACGAGGCACGATCTTGTGGAAAGCGAGTACCTCACGCACGGCGCTGCCCACGGTCATCCGAGGATTGAGCGACGCGTGCGGATCTTGAAAAATCATCTGCATCCGCCGGCGGTAGGGGAGCAACTCCGACGCGCTGAGATGCGTGATATCCTGTCCCTCGAAGAGTACTTGCCCCGAAGTCGCTTCGAGCAACCGAACGATTAGCTTGCCCAACGTTGATTTGCCGCAGCCCGACTCCCCCACGACACCAAGTATCTCGCCTTTCTCAACGACGAAGCTCACGCCATTGACGGCGTGCACCTGCTTGATGACACGGTTGAGCAACCCGCCCCGGATGGGGAAATGCTTCACCAGGTTTTTTGCTTCGATCAAGGGCATTGGTTACGACTCATTCAGCGGGAAAAAACAGCGCACCTTGCGAGTGTCGACTTCTGCACTCAGTTGCGGTTCTTGGTCGATACACTTCTGTTCCTTGTACTTGCAGCGATCTTGGAACCGACAACCCTCGGGCAACTCGAACAAACTGGGCACGATGCCTTCGATGGTAGGCAAGCGGGTCTGATGTTGGTCGCGCCCGGTTTTGGGGATCGATTCCAGCAGGGCTTTGGTGTAGGGATGTTGCGGACGTTGGAAGAGCGAATGCACGTCGGCCGTCTCGACAATCTGCCCGGCGTACATGACGATCACGCGATCGCAAATCTGCGCGATCACTCCCAAGTCGTGAGTAATTAACACCACGGCGGTTTGTGTTTTCTTGCGGAGCTCGTCCATTAGCCGGAGGATCTGCGCCTGGATAGTGACATCCAAAGCGGTTGTCGGTTCGTCGGCAATGAGCAATTCCGGATCGCAGCACAACGCCATGGCGATCACGACACGTTGCCGCATCCCGCCGGAAAGTTGGTGCGGATACTCTTGATAGCGCTGTGCCGGGTTGGGGATTTCGACCGACTTGAGCATGGCAATGGCTCGTTCTCGCCGCTGCGCTTTGTTGAGCGACGTGTGATACTTCAATGCTTCGTCGAGTTGCCAACCGATGGTAAACACCGGGTTGAGCGCGGTCATCGGTTCTTGGAAAATCATGGCGATGCGATCGCCCCGGATATCACGCATCGTTTGCTCATCAGCTTGGGCCAGATTGCGACCGTCGAAATTGATTTCACTTTGCGGACCGATAAAGCTGTTGTACTTCGGCAGCAATCGCATGATGCTTCGACTAGTGACCGACTTGCCACAGCCCGATTCGCCGACGATGCCCAGTATCTCGCCCACGCGCACCTCGAACGACACATCCTCAATGGCCGTGACATCGCCGCGGTCGGTATGGAAACCGACCGAAAGATTTTTTACAGAGAGCAGTGGTTGAGAGTCTTGCATCGTTACAAATGTTTCGGATCAAACGCATCTTGCAGCGCGTCAGAGAGGATGTTGAATGCTAACACCAACACGAACATAAATGCCGTGGCGGCTCCGATTTGCCAGAAGAATCCGGTCATCACGTCGCCATTGTTGCCCGCGTCGCGGATCATCACTCCCCAGCTTGGTTGCGACTTGACTCCCAAGCCTAAAAAACTGAGGATGACTTCCGACTTGATCGCGCCGATCAACAGCAACGAAAAATTGATCAGCATTAAGTGACTCGTGTTTGGGAGTATGTGACGGAACAGAACGCGCAAGCTGCCAAAGCCGGCGGTCTTCGCGGCTTGGACGTATTCCAACTGTTTTAGCTTCATAGTTTCGCCCCGCACAACGCGGCAAGTGCCAATCCAGAAGGTTGCGCAGAAGGCCAAGTAGACGGGCAGCAGCGTATCTTTGGCGTCGGACCCCGTTGCGGTGAAGGCGTAGGCAATAACTACCAACATTACCAAGTTGGGGATCGACGAGAATGTGGTGTAGAGCCAGACCACCAGCGCGTCGACCCAACCGCCAAAGTAACCTGCAGCCGAGCCCAACACGGCACCGATCAGTACCGACACCAGTGCCGTGACGACACCAATCTGAATAGCAACCTTAATCGAGTAGACCGCTCGGAAGAAGATCGAGCGTCCTTGCGCGTCGGTGCCCAGAAAGAGCGCGGCACTGTGCCAAAAACGATCCCAACGCGAAAGCGGTGCGACCAGTTCGGCTGTCTTGCTCTCGAATGCTTCGAGGACTGGCAGCATCGCGGGATCGTCATTCAGACTTTCCGCCGCTTTCAGGCGATCTTGTATCTCGATTGCTTCATTGACGATTTCTTGGAGTTCTGTGATCGGTTTGTCCACGACCCGCAGTCGGCCCAATTGCACTTCGGCAAGGGCTTCCTCAGGAGCTGATTTCCCCAGCGCGCGGTTTACTCGGTTGAGCATCGTGGTCCGCGCAATTTCGTACCGCCGCTCGGGTTCTTCCTGCAGGTAGAAGCCCGGCAGGTTGTTCGAGCCGACAACTTTCGCGCAGTCGGCCCGCGAAATCACACTGTAATTGTCGAACAGCATGGCTAACGCTGCGAGCAGGTATCCCGCGATGACGATCATCGCCACTATCGCGGACTTGTCGCGGAAGAGTTTCTTTGCTTCGCGGGATTGAAGGAATTTTCTCATTGCAGCCTCACCCGCGGGTCGAACACCGCGTACAGCACATCGGTAAGGATAATGCTCACAATAAACAAGCCCGCGAAGACGGCGGAGAACACTTCGATCACGGGAAAGTCGTTGTTGTTGATCGCTGTGAGGAGCGCGTCGCCCATGCCGGGAATGCCGAAGAAACGTTCCAACAAGATCGAACCAGTCACCAGTAGCGGCAACGTGATCATGATCCGAGTGATGATGGGGATCATCGCATTGCGGAGCATGTGGACGAACATGATTTTCGAGGTCGACGCGCCTTTGGACCACGCCGTGGTGATGTAGTCTTGCGTCGTTTCTTCGACCATTACTGCCCGGTAGAAACGCGTGTTGTAACCCATCGACACGATCACACTGATTAGCACTGGGAGCAACATGTAGTACGCCCAGTTCTGCAGGCCGGGCTCGTAGCCGTGAATGGAAAACACCGGTCGTCCCACG
Source organism: Bythopirellula sp. (assembly GCA_965230685.1). Lineage (GTDB taxonomy): Bacteria > Planctomycetota > Planctomycetia > Pirellulales > Lacipirellulaceae > Bythopirellula. The sequence goes on along the minus strand of CBDDLO010000002.1, from coordinate 1,879,597 downwards.
AGCTGTCCGAGTTGGTAGGAGCCGAAGTATTGGCCGAAGATGATGTAGACGAGAAAACTAATGCTCATGCCCAACACGGCGGCGAATACCAGCAGCTTGTCGAGCCAGCGCCCGCGCGCGTAAGCTGAAATCATGCCGATGCATATGGAAATGATGCTCGTGAGTACCAGCGCGGGTACCGTGAGCATGAGCGAGATCGGCACAGATTTCTTAAGCAGTTCGCCGACGGTCATGCCGGGTTGGGTCCACAGCTCTTGCTCAAACTTGAGCGTTACCATCTGCTTGACCAGTGTGGTGTACTGCTCCCAAAACGGTCGGTTGAGGCCAAGCTCGGCGCGTTTGGCTTCGATGTCGGCGGATGTAGCGTTTTTCCCCATCATGCCGGGCACGGGATCACGCACGCGCAAGAGCAGCATCACCATCAACACAATCGCCAGGAAGACTGGGATGTTGTAAACAATGCGGCGGATGATGAAAGACCACATGGTTGGTGGGGTGGTTAGTGGTTAGTGGCTGGTAGCTGACGGCTGACAGTTTTCTTCTACTCTTTCACGTCGAGATACTTGTTCCAGTTGTAGAACGTTTCGTTGGGTTTGCAGTTTTCCAGCCGGTCATGGATGAGATAGTAGCGGGTACGCGCCATCGAGCCAATCATTGGCGCGTCTTCCACAACCATGTCGCGCATCTGTTCATAAATTTTCGTGCGTTCGGGCGAAGGCTTCATCACACGGATTTGCTTATAAAGCTTGTTGTACGCGGGACGGTCGTAGTTGAAGTTGTTCGAGCTGGGCGACTTGAACGGGCCATAGAATAGTTGCAGATTGTTCTCCGCGTCAGGGTAGTCGCTGCCCCAGGCTAGCCCAAAGAACGGTGCGCGCCGACTGCGGAGGACGTCGGTCAGTGTCGAGAAATCGACGAGTCGAATGTCCATCTTCACACCGATCTTGGCCAGGTGACGCTTGGTCATGTCTGCCATTTCGGGATAGCGGGCGCTGTTGTTTGTGTAAAAGACTAACTTCGGCAATCCTTTTCCCTCGGGGTAACCCGCTTTGGTGAGCAGCTTGCGCGCGCGCGGCAAGTCGGGTCCGCGGTAGGCACCACGCAGTGTGTGCCCCTCGGGATGCCCGGCCAATGCCGCGGGGATCGGGCCGTCGTAAATCAAGTTCAGCCCGTTGTAAAACGCTTCGTTGCGCTCTTCCCAATCGATGGCCAGAGAAATGGCTTGACGAATCCATTTGTGTTTGTCGTTGTAGCCACCGAAGTCGGGGTCTTCCATGTTGAACCCGTAGTAAATCAAGTCCAAAAGCGGAACCGGTTCGCTGCGAATGCCTTGTTCTGCGAAATCCTTGCGTAATTTCTGCGTGCGTTTGATGTACGCTTCCGAAAAGTTCTCGGCGGGAACGGTCGTATAGTCCAGCTCGCGATTGCGGAACTTGAGCCACATTGGTTGGTAGTTGCCGTAAAAGCCAATCTCCACACGATCGACAAGCGGCAACCGTTTGCCGGCATCCTCGTAGAATCCAAGTGCCTTGTCTTCGGCGTAACCTTCGTAGGGTTCCGCGGCCTCATCGCCGAGTCCCGGGTCGTCGGGGTAGTATTCTTCGAAATAGTTCGGATTGCGCACAAACGTCATCCGGCTGCCCGCTTGCCAGTCTTCCAGTAAGAACGGCCCCGTACCGACCGGGTGTCGCGCGAAGCGTTTGCGATAGTGTTCCACTGCTTCGCGGGGAATGATCGACGTTTGGAACATAGCGAGCGTGTACGTGAAACGATAGAAGGGTTGTTTCAACAAAACTTCGAACTCGTGGTCGTTGATGATCTTGAACCCTTCGACCGGCGCGTCGTAGTCGAAATCCTCCGCGGCGTTTTGTGCATCACGGTACTCGTCGAAACCGACGATCGAGTCTTTGAGCAGCCACCAGGCTTTGGGTTGGTTTTTGTTGTCAGCCATGCGTTTCCAAGAATAGAAGACATCGCTGGCAACGAGTTGGCGGCCTTTGCCCTCGGGGAAACAGGGGTCGTCGTGAAAGAACACGTCGTCGCGCAGCCGAAAGCGAAATCGTTTGCCCTCGTCGGTCACCTCCGGCATCTCGGCGAGCAACAACGGCTTGAGTTCCAAGGGGCGACGGAAGTAATCGTACTGGAGCAGCGTTTGATAGACGTACGAGCAGGCCTTGCTGTCGTACTGGCTTGAACCCTTGACCGGATCGAGCGAGTTGGGGCCCGTCGAAACGATGGGGATGTGCAACACCTTGAGTTCGCCATCGTCAACCGTCGGCGCGCAGCCGTGGAACAGGGTCATCGAACCCAGTGCTAGCACAGCAATCGGCACGGTCCACACACAGAACGGAGGCTGGGACAATCTTTTTGGCAAGTGACACAAGCTCAGGCAATTGAGCCGCTCTCGGCGAAGCGACGAGTTTGGGTAATTTGATGCGAGCATCGTATCCCAATGTCGACGGGGGGGTCAACGCGAATCGCAGCGAGCTACCAACCAACAAGCGGCGATCTTACAGATCACCGGTGTCCACAAAGATCGCAACCGTATGGAACAACCCACGCCCTGCTGCTAGCAAGCGACAAACAGTGTTGCTGCGGAGAGCTGCGTCGGGGTAGGTTAGCGAGCTTCACCCCGCATGAGGCGGGCTCCCATTTCTTTTGACCTGCGAGGAAAGCCATGAAGGCGATTGCTCTGGTTCTGCGCACCACTTGTCTTGCCTTAGTCTGTTTGCTGCCGTCGAGTTCCGCGCGCGCTCAAGAGCCGCAGTGGATTTGGACTTCTGCACACACTAAGAACGAAGTGCCAGAAGGGGAGTGCTACTTTCGCAAATCTTTCAACCTCAAGTCGCCTGAGCTGGGTGAGGTGCAGATCACCGCAGACAACCGCTTTGAATTGCTGGTCAACGATCAACGAGTCGGTGAAAGCGAAGATTGGCGACAGCTACAGGTGTACGACATCTCGAAGCATTTGCGCAAAGGACGCAACTGCATCGCTGTGAAGGTTACCAACACCGACGCAGGGTCGGCCGGGTTGGTCGCACGGGTGCTCATCAAACAAGAAAGCGACACCTTTGCCAGTTACTCGACCAACCGTTCCTGGAAGGCAAGTGTGCGCAGGTATCAAGGCTGGTCGAACCCCGACTTCCCCGACAGCGAATGGGTGAATTGCACCAGCTATGGCTTGCTCAATGCGACACTTCCGTGGGGCGATGAGATTGTGTTTGCCGGCGAAGGTTCGCGTTTCAAAATTCCTGCCGAGTTCACCGTCGAACGATTGATGCGCGACGAAGAAGTCGGCTCGTTGATCGCCATGGCGTTCGACGCACAAGGCAACCTCTTGGCGTCGCGCGAGGGCGGGCCATTGATGTTGCTCTCCGATGCGGACGACAATGGTACGCACGACACCGTGGCAATTTACTCTGACCGAATCAAAAACGTGCAGGGCATTCTTGCACTGGGAACGCGTGTGTTTGCCATTGGCGATGGACCCGAAGGAGTGGCACTCTACCGACTGATCGACGCCAATCGCGACGGTGTCGCTGAGGAAATCAAGTCGCTGGTACCGATCCGTGGTTCACGCGGCGAACACGGAGCCCATGCCGTCCGCCTAGGGCCCGATGGAATGTTGTACGTCATCATCGGTGACCACGCGCGCGTGGGGACCGAGCCGGGGCCACGAAGCCCGTATCGCAATTGGTACGAGGGCGACTTGGTCCAGCCCCGACAGGAAGACCCACAGGGTCACGCGGTGGGCATCCCCGCGCCTGGCGGAACGATTTTCCGCACCGATACCGAAGGGAGTTTTGTTGAACTCGTCGCTGGGGGATTGCGGAACTCGTACGACTTCGCGTTCAACGAGGCTGGCGAGATCTTCACCTATGACGCTGACATGGAATGGGACATGGGTGCGCCGTGGTACCGCCCGACGCGCGTGAACCACGTTACCCCCGGTGCGGAGCTCGGTTGGCGCAGCGGCTGGGCGAAGTGGCCGGCGTACTATCTCGACAGTTTGCCCGCGGCGGTGAATTTGGGAGCCGGCTCGCCGACGGGCGTGGAATTTTACAACCACGTCGCCTTTCCCAAACGCTACCACGGCGCGATGTTCGGCTGCGATTGGGCGACAGGAAGAATTCATTGCGTGCGGTTTGAACGCGACGGGGCGACCTACCGTGCGAAAAGCGAAGTGTTTGCTGAGGGACGGCCGCTCAACGCGACCGACATTGCCGTGGGTCCCGATGGAGCCCTTTATTTTTGCACGGGCGGCCGCGGCACGGATGGCGGGGTGTATCGCATTCGTATGACGCAGCGCCCAACGATTGCCGAGACGCCGACGCCAATCGACGAAGCACTCGCGCAACCCCAGCTCGAAGCCGACTGGGCGAAAGCGAAAATCGCGCGGGTGAGGCAATCGCTCGGTGCGGACTGGGGGCTGCAACTTGGCCAAATCGCTACGGACGCCCAGCGTGACAATCCCCTGCGCTTGCGGGCGTTGGACTTGCTCACCACTTTCGGACCCAACCCGACCGAGCCAATGCTTACGCAACTCACCGGCGACACGGACGTAGAGATCCGTGCGGCCGCCGCGCGCCTGTTGTTCGCGCACCGTACGGCGACGAGCCGCGATGTCTTGCTGCGCTTGCTCGCTGACGAGGATGCGCTGGTGCGGCGGTTGGCGTGTGAATCGCTCACACGCATGGGCGCACCGGTGCCAGCCGAAACCTTGGTGAATTTGCTCGACGACACGGATCGCTTCACCGCGTTTGCCGCGCGGCGAGCGCTGGAGCAAATGCCTCTAGGCCAATGGGCGCAACTAGTGCTCAGCCACTCAAGCCCCACCGTGTTTTGCCGCGGAAGCGTCGCACTGCTGGCTTCTTCGCGCAATGCTCAAACCGCGCAGGCGGTACTCCCCCGTTGCGAGCAACTGCTGAGTGCAAGTTTGCCCGAGCAGCCAACGCCCGCTGCAGTGCGGCAGCAGCTTGATGTGCTTCGCGTGCTGCAACTCGCGATGATGCAAACTTCAGGGCGCAGCGCATCCGACTCGCGATTTAGCACTCTGCTCTTGGCCAAATATCCCAGTGGCAACGACGCGACCGATCGCGAGTTGGTGCGGCTGTTGGTCCACTTGCAGGTGCCTGGTGCCGCGGAAAAATTTGCCGCGCAGATGCTCAACGACCAAGTCACCGACACCGAGAAAGTTCACCTTGGTGCGTATGCTGGGCGTCTGAAGGTGGGTTGGACGGCCGAATCGAAACAACCGTTCTTGAAGTTTTATGAAGTTTCGCGCGCCGTTCCCGGCGGTTACAGTGTAAGCGCGTATATCGAGAATTTCGCTCGCGACTTTTTTACTCAGATGACACCGGCCGAGAGTCGGCAGATCATCACCACGGGCCAAGATTGGCCGATGTCGTCGCTTTCGTTGTTGGCGACCTTGCCCGAAAACCCCGGTGCAGACTTGCTTGCCGAACTTCGCGCGCTCGATGGTCGGGTGAAACCACTTTGCTCGAGGAGCGATGCCTATCGCCGTTTGCGTGTTGGCATCTTGGCCGTGCTAGGTCGCAGTGGCGAGGCGGCGTCGCTGGAGCATCTTCGTAATATCTACGGCAACGAACCCGAAATGCGAACGACCGTGGCGATGACGCTCGCCCAACATCCGCAAGGGGAAAACTGGGCGTACTTGGTCGATGCGATCAAAACCGTAGAGGGACGTGTGGCGCAAGAAGTGTTGCGATCGCTGGCCACCGTATCCGAACGCCCTCAACAACCGGAGCCCTACCGCCAAGTGATCTTGCTGGGCCTGCGTTTGGGCGACGAGGGGGCGGCTCTCGCCTTGCAGTTGCTGGATCATTGGTCGGGCCAACAACCGCAACCCACTAGCGATTGGCACCAGCGGCTCGCGGGTTGGCAACAGTGGTATGCTAAACATTTTCCCGGCGCGCCAGCTGCGGAGTTACCCGTCGACACCGGCAGCGACAAGTGGAGCTACGACGAACTACATGCCTACTTGCGCACTGGCTCAGGCCGCGCGGGAGATGCCGATCGCGGCCGCGCGGCATTTGCCAAAGCCGACTGTTTCAAATGCCACCGCTGTGGAGGGCAGGGCGAGACAGTGGGGCCCGATCTGACGACCGTCGCGCAGCGTTATCAACAGCAAGAAATACTCGAGTCGATTGTCTATCCCTCGCATAACATCTCCGATCAGTACGCCAGCAAAATTGTCACCAGCAATGGCCGAACCTACACGGGCATGATCGTCCCGCGCGGCGACGCAGGCATCACGGTGCTGCTCTCGGATGGCGAAAAAGTCGATCTCGCCCACGCCGACATCGACGACTTGCAAGTGAGCTCCCAGTCGGTGATGCCCACCGGCTTGCTGAACAAGCTCTCGCTGAGTGAAGTGGCTGACCTGTTCGCGTTTCTGGAAAACCGACCACAAGGCGGCGCTACCAAAAGCATCGCCCAGGAGAAATCGCCCAAGCAGCGGCAGTAAACCGTAGGTCAGGCGAGCAGACACGAAGAAAGAAATCCTCACGAACACCGCTGCGCTCGTTTTGGTTCGCAGTGGGACATTCTCTATGACAGCTCTCCCTAACAGCGACATCACACAATCGGGGAGCATCGTCAGTCGGCAGGGGACACCCTTGCCATCGACTGCAGTAAACAAAGGCCTTTCCACCCTGAAGCTATCAAGTTAGTTTTTGCTCCGAAAATTTGCTGCGGACTATATCGGAGGGAAGCTAGTCGCTTGCCGAATGTGCTTCGGACGTCCACGCCGACGCTTCGAACGGACTACTGATTCCAGCGTCGGCGAGTCCCTTCGATGCGCGCAACTTCGAATGACGAAATGCTGATGAGTTCTATCAATGGAAGACTTGTTACTCGAAGATCCCACTCAGTCGCCTTGGGTAGTTGATGTCATCGAACTGACAGCACGCCTTACCCCTCGGTTGTTGACACATCCTCCGCAATGCGCTGCATTGAGGAGAATTCACTGCGAGAATTCTAGGTGAGGGGAGAAGCTCCTTATAAAGTCTGTGTCACCAAGAGTGCACAGGGGTTTGTCCAACATCGGCGAATTGGCATTGAAGCTAAATTGCTTCGGTGCGCTCACCCGAAGCTAGATCGGAACCAGTGATATGCGTTCACCTTCCAAGTCATCCAGAAGCTGCTAACACCCATCCGTGCACCCGGGCAACCTACGAGATCACTCACTTTGGCCGTACCGGGCCAACAGTAGACTTTTAGTGCAACCGAACCCCTTTCAGATTAACTACTTAGCTCGCTAGTTGCTCTATGCTATACCCACCATTAAAATTTACTTGCTCGTACAGTAGTGAACTGTTGTTAAGCCATTTCCTGATTTAGCCTTGCTGCTCATTTCACGCAGGAAATTAAAAAATATGTTCGAGAAGAGGTAGGTTTGAGCAATTCAGCACGGATAAGAGTTTAGTGCACCAACTTAGGAAGAGTCGCGTCAGGTGGAAACCGACCGAACGTATTGGTGACGCCAGGCATAGCACGTTAGATTTTGATTGATCCAAGTTACAGTCACGGAGGAGTGAGTCTTAACCAGAGGTTTGCTGAGGAGTAAGTCTTAGTCAGAGGTTTGCTAATGAATTCAGCTCCATCTTATTCTCCTCACCGACAGCCAATAGTCGGCGTTTCTTCCTGGGTTCAGCGTGTTCAGGCTGAGATTTCAGAGGTCGCTCCCTATCCATCAAATGTACTTGTCTGTGGGCCGACAGGTACCGGTAAGGAACTTATTGCACAGGAAATTCACAACCGAAGCTCACGTGCTGAAAAGCCATTCGTAGCAGTTAACTGTGCTGCGATCGCCCCTTCACTTTTCGAGAGCCTGCTCTTTGGGCATTTGAAAGGCGCCTTCACCAGTGCGGACAAGGATACTATTGGTTATTTTCGCGCAGCTGAGGGTGGCACATTATTTCTCGACGAGATTGGTGAGTTGGAGCTGTCGCTGCAAGCCAAGCTGTTGCGTGTGCTTCAGGAAGGTGCTGTTACGCCTGTTGGTGGCCACGATTCCACCGAAGTGGACGTCAGGATCGTCGCGGCCACAAACCGTGAATTGCTCGAAGAAGCCGAGGAGGGCCGATTCCGTCAAGATCTTTTTTACCGTCTCTCGGTAGCCGTCATACGAACCTGTCCACTTGTGGAACGCCCTGAAGACCTTCAGTTGCTCTCACAGTTTCTGATCTCGAAAGTGTGCCACGGAAATCGCATGCCGTTTAAGCCGATGTCTCCGGAGGCAGAGACCCGTCTCATTAGCCACAACTGGCCAGGTAATGTCCGCGAGTTGCAGAACGTAATCGAACGCGCTTTGATGCGTGCTAGTGGACCACTGATCGAGGCCGAGGACATCGTCTTCGACAAAAAGTCAGGTCCACAAGAACCTACATCAGAACCGCTTTCCACAGCGACCAATCATCCTACCGAACTCAACCAGCTAATGCGGGGTGCCGTTCAATCGCTCGGAAACTGGCCTACGATGAAGCAGTTCGAGCGTTATCTACTGCAAATGACCTTAGAGCGGACCAACTACAACCAGACCGAAGCAGCTCGCATCCTGGAGATGACTCGTGGTTCACTCTACCGTCGTGTGAAGGAACACCAGCTCGAGCGTCCTGATACCAGTAAATCGAGCAATCTCCACGCCTCGAACGAAGCTGTCGTAGCAGTTCAGTAATTTGGGCTTTCAGTTGCGGTTCGTATTCTCCTCTGTCGGTCCCTCTAGCGTTTTGTGACTAGGAGACTCGCGAATCAGTTGCAGAGTCACTTCAGGCCGTGATTCCTCCTCGATGTTTGCGCTTGCCAGCGCGCGCTCTTTTTCGTTCTAGCGCTCGCCAGTGAGCGCTAGCGCGCGCTGGCGAGCGCTGCCTTGCCTGCATGTTCTTGCACTGTGAACTCGTAAATTTCTCTAAATCTTATGTGCAAACGAGGTTGCGTGGTTTGCCACTTAGAGTCTCGCGGTTTTGGCACGCGCCATGCAATTAGGCAGAGGCGTTAAACGCCAGTCGAACCTTACGAGCTAAGTCGCTCAGGCACACAACTCCAGGACTAAGACTATGTACCACGATTTCGACCAATTGAAAAATAGTCGCCATTTGGTGGTCGTCGACGAGTCAGCAGAAAACGGAAAAAAGCTGTCAATTTTGCGACCCAATCGTGAGAAGAGCGTCACGTGGACAAATCGAGGTACGACAGCCTTGCGACTCGTTCCCAGCCATTACGACTCGACTTGGCTGGTTGGCTCGGTCCTTGCCGACATGCAAGGCAAACAACTGCTTGAGTTGCTCCACGAAATCGAACCCGCCTTAGATGCTCGACTAGTTAATGATTGGGATTCGATTGAGGGTCGCGTCACCCCGGCTTCTCGCAAGGACAGTGGGTGGATCGATGACTGGTGATCGCCTGCAACTGGCTAATTCCTGTACCTCATGCAACGACTCATACCGAACTACTCACTCGCAACCTTTTTGGAGATTACCTATGAACGCTACAAGATCTGAATTTGATACCTGGGCTGATTCTTACGACTACGATCAGATTGACATCGACCAACCACGAATTGAGAAGATTATACGCGAAAAAAACATCATGCCTGTGCGGTGCTGTGATGCTGCACAAAATGCTCGTCGGCGGAAGGCTGCCCCATGGCGAAAGAGTCGCGCACCGAGTCATTCTCGCAACGGCATCCATCGACGCCGCACCAAAGGGAGGCTTCGCATGAGCTAAAGATCATTGAGCTTATATTGACACGATTTCTTGAGTCCTTAGCACGACTCAACAACACGAAGAAAGCTTACTTTAATCACTACTCAAATTTACAAACCAATACTCAGGAGATGATCTGATGAAAAAAACTACACTTTACACTGCTGCAATGTTACTTCTCGCTTCCGCCCAAGTCGCAACTGCCCAGTTTGTCACCTTCAATGACCGCTCGGCATTCCTCGCCGCTCTTGACTCGACGTTGATCAATGACGACCTGAACAGGTATGCACCCAACGACGTCGACTTTGAGAATACCACGGCCAATACCGTTTCTCCAGGCAATCCGCTAATGGGCTTCGACGCAAGCCATGTCGGCGACGAAATTACTACGCAATTTGTGAATGGAACCCTTACCAATATGGCTAATACTGGCAATCCTACTCCCGACATGCAGTTTCTGCTCGACTTGGCGGGCACCACGGGTGCGTTTGGCTCCACTAGCAATGTTGCAGACACCGCCACGCTCACTGTCCAAACGGCGGGAGCAAACGCCTTCGGCTTCGATACCTTTGGGTTTAACGACCAAGGCCAGAGCTTCCTTGTCGACCCAGGAACTCTTGGCGTCGAAATGGGCGTGCTTACGACTGTAACCGATACGCTGGGCAATACGCAAAGCTTCACAGTCGCCGCCAGCGACCCGTTCTTCGGTGTTGTGGGTACTGTGACTCCGATCGACACAATTACTTTCTCGGCTGTCACCACCTTTGCATCGTCCGGTACCGAGTTCATCGCGATAGACAACTTCGTGGGAGGAACATCGTCGGTCGTGCCTGAGCCAACTTCGATTGCTCTACTCGGGCTTGGAACGCTTGGCATCGCCTGCCGACGCCGTAGATGCTGAGCAGCCTCAAGAAGACGAATCCAAGAAATCTACACCGGAGTTCTGGTCCTTCCGACCAGGACTCCGTTTTTTGTATCGATACTTTGATGCGATCACCAGCTTGTTGGAGATACGTCGAACTTGACAGCTTCACCAATGATCTTAATCTCGGTGCCAACACCAACGCAGTTTACGGAACTTCCCATTTTCAGTTGGTACATCAGTTTAGCGTTTTTGAATGAACCTGTCCCTTGCAACGGCGATCACCCCCTCACTTGAAATCGTCGAGAATCGAGCATAGCTCCGATGAGTGGTGTCAATTAGATTCGGCCAGGCTTACACCGATATGTCTGGGTTACTACGACATCCAACTGACCTCATTCTTACGGCGCGAAACTTGATCAATAGGCGGCATCTACTGCTAGTCATTCATTGAAACGAGCTTACTCGATTGCAATAGCTATCCACAAGCAGAGTGAACAATCGAAGATGGAAACTGCGAGTTGCTAAGCTACTTCGGAGAGTATGGCGAATGGCACGTAGTTTTCTGCAACGTGTTTCGCCGCACCGGTTAAGCATTGCTATCGCAGCAGTTCATTCTTTAGATTTCGAGAATTGACACCGTCAAAAAAGGCCTCACTATGTGTGCTTCTCAATCAGTGCGGTTGCGATAGCAAGTCCGATTTCTGCAGCGGCAGTTTCTGCAGGATGGTAACTTGCCATTGACCGGCGTGCTGGCTAACGAAATGGTCTCCCAACCGCTCACTGCTGCGGGAGTCGTCTGGAATGAGCGCAGCTATACTCCGCTAGTGACCTGTGGGTCACATGGCCCAAGCAGCAACTAAGCATGAGATCCCACCACGTACGATCAGCTTCAATTGAGCGATTCAGACCTTGGAGGCATTTCAGCCTGCGATTAAATTCCAAAGAGGTTGCGATTTTGAGAACCGCCAGAGTCTCGACGAACGCCTACTGGAATGTTTTGCCAGCCATCGCATTGGCAAGCGCTCAGGACGCTGCGACTCGACTAGTTTTCATCTAATCGAGTGTTCCCATTTTGCCGGCACGGTAGTCGGCCATTGCTTGCTGGATTTCCTCGCGTGAGTTCATGACGAATGGACCTTGGCCGTAGACTGGTTCATGCAGAGGCTGGCCAGTCAAAACGAGAACTCGCGCCGCCGACTCCGCTTCGATTGGAATCGACTCGCCCTCTCGCTCAAATTGCACCAGTTCGACCGCCTTGGCGGACTCGCCGTTCATGGTGACTTGGCCATCTTGAACAATCGCGACAGCCGTATCGCCTTCGGCGACGCGGGCATCGAGAACACCACCCGCGTTTAGCTGGACATCCCACACGTTGATGGGAGTAAATGTGCTAGCCGCTCCGCGAGTGCCCTGGAACTCTCCGGCAATGACCCGCACGAATCCACCTTCGTTGGGAAGATCTACCCGAGGAAACTGGGCGTCGCGCAAATCCTGGTACTTAGGCGGTGACTTCTTCGCTTCAGCAGGCAGGTTGACCCACAGTTGCACCATTTCCAAAGTGCCACCATCGGTGGCAAACTGTCGACTGTGAAATTCTTCGTGGACAATTCCCGACGCAGCGGTCATCCACTGGACATCGCCCGGACCAATGGTTCCGTGGCTGCCGCTGGAGTCGCGATGCTCGAGTTCGCCTTGATAGAGAATGGTGACCGTCTCGAAACCCCGGTGGGGATGTTCGCCCACGCCCCGTTTCGCTTTGTCGGGTGCAAACTCATGCGGTCCTGCATAGTCCAGCAGCAGGAACGGGTCGAAGTCATTGCCGCTCCCGTAGGAGAAGAGACTCCGCACGGGAAACCCATCGCCAACCCAGTGTTGGGGAATGTCTCGGACGACTTGCTTGATTTTCTTCATCGCTTATTTCCTTCTTGTTGATACTTATCCATCTTCGTTTCAGGACCATCTTTCACGACAGCCTGTGCTTTGTCGTAGCTTTCCATCAAGCACTTGTAGGTAGGCACCATGTCTGCGATTATTACACCGAACTTCGAGCCCTCGGCACGGTTCCAGGTTCGCATCAACTCAGCGACCATTGCAAAAGTGTCCATCGGAATGGCCCCCGCCTGCGTGACACGTGCAATTGTTATGTCGGTTGCCATCTTGCTCCAGTTGCCTGAGACATCAACGACACAATGCGCTTTGTAACCTGCGTCGATTGCACTGACCGCTGGAAACGCCATGCAAACGCTCGTCAGCGTTCCGGCAATCACCATTGTCTTGCGTCCCGTTTTCTCAATGGCTTCGACAAACGGCGGATTGTCCCACCCATTGATCGGTCCCGTTCGCGGAATGAACCGACCATGCGGGGCAGACCCGTGAATCTCCGGGATGAGTGGCCCGTTGGGACCATCGGGTACAGACGCCGTCGTCAGCACCGGGATGTCAAGCAACGTAGCAGTCTTTGCCAAGACAATGGCGTTGTTTCGCAGATCTGGGATGGGAATGTCCTGCACGGTATTGACCTACAATGGTTTTGAATAGTCCGCTCTGATGGTCGATGAGCAGCATGACGCTATCATCGGGGTCAACCATTCCTCTTGTAGATGCCATTCGTTTCTCCCTCGTGTTAGTTATCGGGGCGTGAATGATTGCGTGCCGCACTCCCTTGAAAAGCAACCGCGCCTAGGCAAGTGAGTTATTGACTTTTAGGGCAACCACAACAAGACTGCAAGTATGGGCTCATTGGTTAGTAGTAACACTGAGGATACTAAAGGCGTTTATGGCGAAAAAGAAGCCAAAGTCGGTAAGCTGTCCCGTCGAGACAACGCTCCGTGTTATTGGTGGTCGCTGGAAAGTTCTTATCATTCACTTTCTGCTGCAAGAGAAGATGCGTTTCGGCGAACTCACACGTTCACTTGGCGGCATCTCTGCTAGGACACTCTCAAAGCAGCTGCGAGAGCTGGAAGAAGACGGGGTGGTGAGTCGAAAGGATTTTGGCGAGATTCCACCGAGAGTCGAGTACTCGTTAACTCCCGTTGGCAAGACTCTCTGAAATGTTTCACCGGCAAGTGAGACTTTTTGGGTCAGTTACAAGTGGCGCTCTCGGTTTCGGGGTAGGGTAAGGTTCTTTGTCGAATGCCGAGGTTGAATTGCTTGCGGCGGTGGCGGGCCTGGGCTAGTTTCAATCGTCTGGTGGACGCCACCTCGTCGGGGTTGCCGCGGTACCAGGTAACGGGCGTTTGGAAATTCAAGGCGCTGTGGAGCCGCTCGGTGTTGTAATGATCGACGATGTCGCCGATCGCCTCCTCGGTGTCGTATCGACCCGTCAGTTCGTAAACTTCAAGCGCTTCGCGATGCGTGCGATGGTAACGCTCCACGATGCCATTCTCTTCCGGGCAATGCGGCTTGATTCGCTGATGGGTCAAGTTATGGTGCGCCAGCAATCCACCAAACTCGCGGCAGATGTAACCGCTGCCGTTGTCGCTACGAATGATCGGTTGCGTCTTCACTTGGCCCGCCGAGTTCATTCCCAATGTCTCCAAAGCGCGCTGTGCGGCCACGCTGATCGAATGGCCATCCATGCTGGTCAGTAGCTCCCAGTACACCAGGTAACGCGAGTACTCATCAATGAAATTCAGCAGGTAATACTGCGCGCCGCCCAGCGTGAGATACATCAGATCGGTCGCCCAGATCTCGTCGGGCCGACTCGCCTTTTCAATCTCCTCGCGATAACGCTTCTTTCTGCTAGGTCGCAAACACATCAGGCTTTCGCCCTTCAAAATCCGATAGACCGTGCTCTGGCTCAAGTAGGCCACGTCGTCGTCGATCATCCGCCAGCTCAGTTCTCGGTGACGAATCTCCGGATGATCCAGCGCAAACTTCACGACCGCTTGTCTTTCTTCGGGTAAGGCTTCAAAGGCTTGCACCGGCGAGGCGGGCGCGGCACGCTCTTGTTGCCATTGCTTCTCCTTCTGCCAACGGAAATACGTCGAACGGCTTACGCCTAAGTGCTTCAACGAAGTGGTCACCGGCATCCCGCTGCGCGTCTTCGCTTCCGCAACGGCAGTCACTACTTGCTGCTGCAATTCGGCCGGCAACTGGCCGTAGTCTTCTAGTCCGAGAGCGTTTTTTTTAACTCCAGGTTCTCGGCGGTGATCTCCGCGATCACCGAGTCCTTCTGACGCAGCTTCTCTTCGTGCTGCTGTTGCTTCCGCTGCTCGGCTTTGCCCTGCTGCTTATCGCCGAACACCGCGTCGGCGCTGGTGACCAGCTGGCTCTTCCAGTTGTGGTACTGGGCCGGTTGGATACCTTCGCGACGGCAAAGCTCCGAGACTTGCACGCCCGGTTCCATACCGGCAAGAACTATCCGAAGCTTCTCTGAGGGCTTCCATTGGCGACGCTTGCGCTTCTCATTCATTCGGTCTCTCCTAGGGTCGGAAGACCGCCAATCATAACTTCCTCAAAGTCTCATTGTCGATGATGCATTACACTCTCAAGCCAGTTCTGCTTTCCATGGAAGCTTGGGGCATGGCGGTAGCGAAAAAGCGACCCTCGAAATCATCGCGTCACTGACCTCACAAGAAGTCGTTGTGTGATACCGAAGCTCACATTGACAGTGTATTTTGTAACAATGAGCCGGGGTAACAGCTCAGCCGGTAATACACCTACTGTGAGGTGACCCATGAACCCTGGGCCACCTCACTATGAACACAAAGAAGAAGGCGTAACTGGACCGCCGCATCCATCACCTCGAAGACGCGATTTTCAAGGGGCATAAATAGCCTCGCTCCGTGTGAGACGCAGATTTGCGTGAAAGATGATCTCAGCCTGTGAGTTCTCTTTCACCCGCGTTGTTTCGCACCGACTCCTCTGGCAAACGCTTCGTAACTTCGCTAGTCTCTCGCCTCGCCTCTGGCGGTGATTTTGTGTTGGCGTGCACTCACTCGTCTTGCTGCTTGCAGTGCTTGCTTGAATTTTGTTCGTCCCCTGGAAGGTTGTGAAGCCATGCGTTTGCCCCTAGTGTCTGTTTCTCTGCTGTTGGTGATGGTTTGCAGTTGCGAGTTATCTTGCAGCGATTCACTTGCTGCGGATTCGGCGGACGAGGCGAAACCGCCAGTGGTGGCGGAGGAAGCGGTGGATGACGACAGCGATGTCACGCCCGACAAGGTAAATGCGCCTTCCGCCGAGACAATTGCTCAGCTCACGCAGCAGGCAACCGACGCCGAAAAGCTTAGCGAAGAGATTCGCACCGAGATTCATGAACTCTGCGACAAGGCAGCGAGCAAACTGACCGAGACCGAAAAGCTGGTCGTCGCGACCAAGGCGCTGAAGCAGGAATTGGCGGACGCCCCCAAAGATCTTGCCGCGCTGCAAAAACCAACCGCCGAGCCTGACACCGCCACGGATCAAGCAGCAGTCGGCAGCGTCGAGGAAATGCGAACGCGACTCTCTGCCGCCGATCTTCGAGTGAGCACCGCGCGCGAGCAGGCACAGAAAGTGGCGAGCGAAATCGCGCGCCGCGCCGCGCGCCGGCAAGCCCTGCCCGAGTTACTGACCAAGTGCCGCGAGCAATTGGATACGGTGGAAGCTGCGCTCAAGCAACCGATCGAGAGCGAGGTACCACTTTTGGTCGAAGCGAAGCGACTCTATCAAACCGTGCGCCACGATTTCCTGGGCAGAGAACAGCAGTGGCTTGAACAGGAAAATCGCACTTACGAAGCGAATTCTCGGCTGTGGCTGGCGCGGCGCGACGCTGCGGACAAGAAGCTGCAAGCTGCGACCGATGCTTTGAAACAAACGCAAGAACTTGCCGCCGAAGCGCAACGACGCGAAGCCGAGCGGCAGACACAAATCGCGCGTCGCGCGGCCGTCAACGCACACCCGGCTGTGAAGGCTGCCGCTGCAATCAACACAAAACTAGCCGAGGAGAACCAAAGCCTCGTGTCGCGCATGCAACGAGTGCAGGAGCACCTGACCCTAGCACGCGACTTGGGTATCACAATGAAGAATCGTTTGGCCGGCGTCACCAAACGGGCCGAAGCCGCCAACAATTCGCCAGCGATGGGCGCGATGCTCCGCACGCAGCAAGATCAACTCCCCTCGCTCAAGCCGTTTCTCCAACGGATGGAAACGCGCCCTGTCGAAATTTCGCAGCTCAGTCTCGACATTTACGAATGGGATGCTCTGCGTCGCGAGTCGTTGCATCTCGACAAATCGGCAGCTCAGGCTGCGAAGGCCACGGATCAGCAGCCGAAAGAAGAATCGCTCGGCCCTGCCGCGGCTGCCGAGCTACGCCGTGTCCTTGAAGCGCGCGCCGAAATCCTCGCCGAGTTGATCAGCAACGGAACCGACTACACCAGCCGCTTGGAAGAGTTGGAAACTGCGGAGAAGGAAGTCATCACCACGACCCAGCAGCTTGCCGATTTTGTAGCCGAGCAAGTGCTCTGGGTGCGGAGCGCTCCGACACTTTCCGTCACGGACCTCGCTCACACCAGCACTGTTTGGAACAACATGCGAGATCGCATCGAACAAGGAAACTCCTTGGCGGCAATTCTCGCGCGCGATGCCAAGCGGCGGCCCCACTTGTGGGCATTGGCGACGCTCGCCACGTTGGTGCTCATCGTCGGACGGCGCAGAGCGCACGCCGCACTCTCGCGTTTGGGCGAGGCAGCCAACAAACCCACTGCAATTTTCTTTCGCCCGACGGCCGAGGCCTCGCTGGTAAGCGCGTTTTTGGCGGCACCGATTCCGATCGTTTGTGGCTTCGTCGGTTGGCGTCTGAGTCGCAGTGGCGAACCGTTGGCAATTGCCGCCGGCTGGGCACTGATGTTGTTTGCCGCGGCGTTCGCCATGCTGAATCTTGTCCACCATGCCAGCCGCAAGGGTGGCCTGGGGACACACCATTTCGGTTGGGATGAAAAGGGCCTGACGGCGATACACCGCGCGACCCGCTCGTTGAAACTGTTGGCCTTGCCGCTCCTAGCCCTGGCCGTTGGCATAGAAATTTCACACGACGAAGCGAGTATTCAGTCCCTCGGTCGGCTCTCGTTGATCGCCGCACTGATTGTGATCGGCACCATCAGCTTCCGCTTGTTCCGACCCAAGGGTGCGCTGGGCGTTTCTTTAGCCACGGGTGCGAAGGGATCGTGGTTCGCTCGGCTGGTGCGCATGTTGGCACCGGTCGCAACCTTGGCGGTGTTGGGTTTAATCGCTGCTTCTGTCGCGGGCTATCACTACACCGCGATGCAACTCACACGCCGCGTGTTTGTTTCCTGTTTGTTCGTATTCGCTTGTTTTGCATTGCGGGCTTTGATGATGCGGTGGTTGCTGGTTGCTTATCGCCGAGTGGCCATGCAACACGCACGCGAAAAACGACAAACACTACTCGAAGCCCAAGAGAAAGAGACTTCAACAGGCGAGCTCCCCGCGGTCGAGGTCGAACCACAAGTCAATCTCAGCGACATCAATCAACAAGCGCGCAAACTCGTGGGCGTGGGCGTCGGTTGTGCGTTTGTTATTTCCATGTGGTTTGTTTGGGGCGATGCGCTACCGGCACTGGGTATCTTGGGTAATGTTGATCTTTGGGTCAGCAGCCTCGTGCCGATCGACCCCGATGCGCCCACGGTTTTTATCACGCTGGCTGACGTGCTGCTCTCCTGCGGCATCTTCGCCTTCACCTGGTTCGCGGGCCGCAACTTGCCGGGCCTCTTGGAAATCGCTGTGCTGCAGAAGCTGCCCCTCGATGCGGGGGCGCGCTATGCTGCAAGTTCGATCACGCGCTACGTGATCATGGTGGTTGGTGTTGCGCTGGGCATGCGGCAACTCGGCATCGGCTGGAATAGTGTGCAGTGGTTGGTCGCGGCCATGACCGTCGGACTCGGCTTTGGTCTGCAGGAAATTTTCGCCAACTTTGTTTCCGGTATTATCTTGTTGTTCGAGCGCCCGGCGCGCGTGGGCGACACCGTCACAGTCGGCGAGATCACCGGCACGGTCACCAAAATCCGCATTCGTGCCACCACGATTTTGGACTGGGACAACAAAGAGCTGATCGTGCCCAACAAAGATTTTGTCACAGGCAACCTGGTCAATTGGACGCTCTCGAATCCCAACCTGCGGTTGATCATCAGCGTGGGTATCGCCTACGGCAGCGACACGCGACACGCCACGCAGTTGCTCTATCAGGTGGCGCGCGAAAATGACAATGTTCTCAATACGCCCGAGCCGGTGGTCGTATTCAATGAATTTGGTGCGAGCAGTTTGAATTTCGACTTGCGACTGTTCGTCGACGACCTGAGCAAGTACCGCCGCATCAAGCACGAACTGCATCTGGCGATCGACGATCTGTTTAAGCAGAACCACATCGAAATCGCCTTCCCCCAATGCGACATGCACATCCGCACCATGCCGAAGGCGCTCGCGGCGCCATCGGTCGAGGCGGTGGAGCCGGGCAAAGCGGCGGCGTGAGGTCTTTGACCGTTGTCACCCGCCCAACTACAATGTATTGTTTCATGTGCGATGCCACGCGACGCATGTTTTTGTATGAAACTAGTCGGTCGGAGACACGTCAGACACACCTTACAAAGCAATGAGGCCCTCCATGCCTGCAACACAGTTTGACCGAGATTCCATGGCATGCTGGTACGCGTCTGAGCACCTGAAAACCGATCCTGGAATCGAGTCTGTTTACTACTTGCCCACAAATGCTGGTGATCGAGAGATTCGGTTCATTGAGGTCAACCGTCTCATGAGCGACCGAACTGACGATTCACTAGAACCTATTGATTTCGGAATCGACGCGGGGACGGATTCTGAGCATCGACTTTTCGTTCTGGATGTGACTCCTGAGCAATGGAGCCGAATTGTCGCGCAGAAACTCAGTCTTCCCAACAGTTGGTCGGTAGTAGGCGCCATCCCCTACCAAAATGAATAGTTTTCAGGAAGTCTGGTGGCAACAGGCGAAATCCGATCACGAAGCATTCGTCTTGATCCGTAGCCAAGGGATGGCGCAATGTCATTCGTTGCACTATCTGCAGATGGTTACCGAAAAGATTGCCAAAGCCGATTTTTGGCGTTCTGGTTCACCTCCGCCCAGAAGCCACGCTGGATTCGTGCAATTTCTGAGATTTTTGGGACAGATCCGGCCGAGCGAACGCGAAAGAATTGCAACGCTGTTTACCTTCCGGCGTTTCTCCGATTTTCAGAAGTGGATTCGAGACGTTCAGCCGGTTGCGTACGCACTCGAAAGTATCGCCCCAGCACTTGCGAACAACGGCCCGAATCCTGAGTACCCTTGGCCCCACGCCCATCCTCAGCACGCTCCATCGCAGCACCAGTTCGCGGTTTGGTCGTCGCTGACGTCGGGCCAAGGTCGTGGTTTGATGAGGATGATTAATATCGCGGTGGACTGCTTTCCAGAATATGCGGATACCTGAGCGTTGTGGGATAGTTTGGCCAGTGTTCACACCATCCCGCTTCCAATGGCACCCAAACCGGGCGAAAAGCCGCAACGCTGGCCACTTTCGCCAAACCCAATACACTGAACGTCGCGACGAGTTCGAGCTTTCGTCGCCGGGGGCGTTCCTTCGTACAGGGAGATGCTGCAATGAATTTTTGTGCTGATCGGTGCGCCGTGCGCGCCTTTGCATTGATCTGCGGCTTCGTTTTTTCTTGTCATAACGCCATGGCAGCAACCTTCGAACTCACCCCCGCCGACAATTGGTTCGACTATCTCACCAACCCTGCGCTACTCGCGCCGGGCGACGAGGTCGTGTTGGCCCCGGGCACTTACAGCACGAGCGCGCGTATTAGCATTCCGCACCGAGGCACGGCGGGGGCGCCGATCACTATTCGTGCGGCCGACGGGGCGCAAGCCATCATCACACGCCCCAACGCGAATCAAAACACGCTGAACCTCGAGGGTGCGCAATACCTCACGCTTCAAGGGCTTGAAGTCACCGGTGGCAGCATCGGTATTCGCATTGATCAGAAAATCGAGGACGACGTGCTTTACCCCGCCAAGTTCATCACCCTCGATGGCAACCGCATTCACCACACGGGCGATGCGGCAGTGACGGCCAACTTCAATGGCCGCACTTACGAAGGGCTGCACTTCCTGCGGAACGAAATCCACGACACCTCCGGCGCGGGCGAAGGATTTTACCTGGGCTGCAACAACAACGCCTGCCAAATGTTCGATAGTGTCATCGAACAAAACTACATCCACCACCTCGACGGCCCCGGGGTGTCGCAGGGCGACGGCATCGAAATCAAAGATGGCAGCTACAACAACGTGGTTCGCGACAATGTCATCCACGACACGAACTACCCTGGCATACTGGTCTACGGCGTCGAAGAACAGGGCGCGCGGAACATCATCGAAGGGAATGTCATCTGGAACTCCGGCGACCACGCGATCCAAGCCGCCGCCGACGCGGTGGTGCGGAACAATCTCATTTTCTCCTCGTCGTTGGACGGCATTCACAGCCAGAACCACCAGGGCGCGGTGCCGGGCAATCTCACCATCGTCAACAATACGATCCGCACCTCTGGCAACGCCATCGACGTGGGTAGTCCAGCCGGTGATTCGCTCAGTGGGCCGGTGGTGATCGCCAACAACGCACTTTATCCAGTAAGTGGGTCGGCGCTCGATTTGGCGGACGTCGGCGGGTACACCATCGCGTCAAACATTGGCTCCGGCAGCAGCAACTTGTCACTCACCACCGGCGAGTTCGATTCCACAGGCAGCGCTTCGACAGACTTCGTCAACCTGACGGGAGACAATGCGTATCCGAAAGTTGGTTCCGCGCTGATCGGTGCGGGCGATGCAACCTACCAACCGGCTGCTGACTTCAACGGCACACCACGCAGCGGCACGGCCGACGTCGGCGCGTATGTCTACAACTCATCGGGCAACCCGGGTTGGGCCGTGCAGATGGCGTTCAAGCAGTTCATCGCGCCCAACGGCGATTTCAATAATGACGGCAAGGTGGACGGCAAAGATTTCCTGCAATGGCAACGGGGTGCTTCTCCCGTAGCGCTCAGCTCCACGGACCTCGCCGCTTGGAAGGCAAACTTCGGAGCGCCGTTGGCTGCGATTCGCGCGGTACCTGAGCCGTCGACACTACTCCAAATCGCTACGCTCGTTATCAGCGCTGCGTTGCAGCGAGGCCTGCGCTGCCCCGCCTTCCGCTAAGATTGAGCCCTGTTGAATTGCTCTTGCTCGAGACGGGAGGCTTACCGTGGATGAGGGTTCCCGTGCCAGCACGACCTTCCCCGAGTACGCAGCTTCCTTCCGCGCGTCCCAGACCGTGAGTTGATTCGATCACTTCTTCTCGACAAAATTCTTGAAAGCGCGAAGTGTTTCAGCGCTGACATGATGCTCGATACCCTCTGAATCTACCGCGGCAACATCGGGGCTGACTCCCAGGGCGATGAGAAAGTCGAGTACCGTTTGGTGCCTGCGACGGCATGCAGTGGCCAGCTTTTTCCCCTTGGGCGTGAGTAGCAGCGGACCGTAACGCTCGCTGGTGACCAGTCCTTCGCCCTGCAGCCGAGCAACTGTCTTGGTGATGGTCACCTTGCTGACTCCGAACAGTCTGGCAAGGTCAGCACCCCGGCATTCTCCCTTCTCCGCAATTGCTTCGGCAATGGCCTCGACGTAGTCTTCGGCCGTTTCTTTGGAATGGTCGTTGCGAGTTCGCTGGAACGGTCGCGATCGCTTGGGAGAAGCATTGCTCATGGTTCCTATTCTCGCAAACAAGCGATGAACTCGCCACCAGCCGAGAGCCACAATTCATCATATTTGCCATCGTCACTTGACACAAAGTTACCCATGGCTAACATGACAGGAGTTAGCCATGGGTAACACACCACTCCGGAGATTCGGCGATGGGCAAATTCTACGATTCGCGCTCAAAAACAGACGGTTTCACCTCGGTCGAATTGCTTGTGGTAATCGCCATTATGGGCACGCTTGTTGCGTTACTGTTACCGGCAGTGCAAGCGGCCCGTGAGGCGGCACGACGCCTGCAGTGCGTAAACCACCTCAAGCAGTTGGGGCTCGCCATGCAGGTGTACGAAAGTTCTCAAGCACAATTGCCACCAGGATACCTCTCGGACTCGCGAGTTACCCCCGCCCCCGCCGACCGTGACCCCGTTAGTTGGGATGCTTCCCCCGGTTGGGGCTGGGGAGCCCATTTGCTAGAGCATCTCGAGGCATCCAATGTCTCTAGCGCCATTGATCGGGCTGTTCCGTTTTGGGCGGCCCAACATGAATCATTGATTCGTACATCCATTCCCACATTTCTTTGTCCGAGTTCATCGGGCATGACCGAACCCTTCGTGATGGTGGATGAGGCCGAGAGCCCGCTGAACTTGGGCGGTGGTTCAAGGGAAGTTGCTCGTTCCCACTATGTTGCTAGCCACGGCCAAGAGTCTTGCTGGGGAGAATGTGGTGGCTCGGCCTCGCAGGTCATCTTCACCAATATTTACTCACAAGCCAAACAAACGATCATGCACGACCGCGATGTTTCTCTCATTGCAGACGGGCCATTCTATCGAAATTCGAGGACGAAACTCAAGGAAATAACAGACGGACTCTCGAACACGATTTTCTTGGGTGAGCACTCCGCCTCGCTGAGCGAAAAAACATGGGTCGGCGTTGCTCCTGGTGCCTTCACGCACCCTCTGTTTAGGTCGCCCGAAAACGGACCTGATACGGCCGCGACTCTCGTTCTGGTTCATGCCGGACCCTCGGGGGGCGAAGAAGACTCCAACGGCCTGCCAATCATTCATCCATTGAACTTCCCAACCTATCACGTGGGCCAAATGTTTTCTGAGCATCCTGGAGGTGCAAATGTCGGCTTGGGAGATGGCTCGACTCGATTTGTTGCGAACGATGTTGATCTCATCGTTTGGGCCGAATTTTCCAGCATCGCTGAAAGTGAACCTGCACGCGATCTCTAGTGGCGACTCGCTGCAGTTGCCAGGAAAAAAATCTCGTCTCGATGCGAAGGGTGTGACTATTATGACAAAGCAAAGACACAAGTCCGCCAGACGATGCCTCGTTGTACTGCTCTTGTTCTTAGGCTGCGGAGCCTACGACAAAGTACAGCCGCTCGCGTACGAACAAGTGAAATCGCTTTACATGGTTTGCAACCAGCAGAACGCCGAGCAGCTAGAAAAAATTGCCAAACGAATAACCGATGCTCGTGAATTCGAGAAACTTCGCCCGCGCGAGGCAGAGTGGCTAGAAGCAATTGTCAATGAGGCGCGCAGCGGGAATTGGAAAGCGGCCGCTGCAAGCTGCCGACGGCTTATGGAAGCTCAGGTCGAATACTAACTACTAACAAGCTGTTGGCAGATTCAACAATTTCAGATCAACAGCTAGGGGAAATTGATAACGGTTCCCGAACAATCTCGCCCCGTCAAACTCTAAGCGAAAATGGCACAAGCGTAGAAAGCAGCCCGAAACAAGTCTCTCGGCACAGTACCGGCACCCGTTCCGGCCTAATGCCTCGCTTCCGCGAGGTGGCCAAAAATAGTTGTGGAGATCGTCCCCGCGGTTTGCTACGCTTGAGCCCTGTTGAGTTGCTGTCGCCCTTGATGAGAGGCTCGGCGGACTTTGGGAAGCGGCTCCGGCGCGAAATGCCGGCCGGCTGTCTCACACAGGGTACCTTGTGTGCGGTTGCATCGGAGCCGAATAACAAGGTGATCGCGAAACGACCTCCCACCAAGGTGACAGCGGCTGGAGCGCTCCAGTTTTTTTGAATCGCCCGTCAACCAACAGCTGAATCTAACCAATGCAATTACAAAACAATTTATTTAAAGCAACACTCGCTTGTCTCCTGCTGATCAGTGCGACGAGTGCGGCGGAGGCCGCTGCGCGCCCCAATGTGTTGATTATTTATACCGACGACCAGGGCACGCTCGACGCGAACTGCTACGGCTCCGAGGACTTGGCCACGCCGAATATCGATCGCCTTGCCCAGACGGGCGTACGGTTCACGCAGATGTATGCGCCCTCGGCGATTTGTTCGTCGTCGCGAGCCGGGTTGCTGACGGGGCGGTTCCCCGCGCGCGCCGGAGTGCCAGGCAATGTTTCCTCGCAGCGCGGTGTGCCCGGCATGCCGACTAGTGAAATCACGCTCGCCGAAATGTTTCGCGACGGCGGCTACCGAACCGGCCATGTCGGCAAATGGCACCTCGGCTACTCGCCCGAGACGATGCCCCTCGGCCAAGGCTTCGCGAAATCGTTCGGCCATATGGGCGGTTGCATCGACAACTACTCACATTTTTTTTATTGGCGTGGACCCAACCAGCATGATCTGTGGCAGGACGGTAAAGAAGTCTGGCACGATGGCCGTTTTTTTGGCGATATGATGGTCGACACTTGCAAGCGGTTAATATCCGATTGGCGCGACGAGCCATTTTTCATCTACTGGGCACTCAATTGGCCCCACTATCCGCTGCAGGCCACCGCCAAGTGGCGCGAACACTACGCCCACTTGCCCAGCCCGCGCAACAAGTACGCAGCGTTTGTCAGTTCGTTGGACGAGCGCGTCGGCCAGGTGCTCGACCACTTAGAAGCTACCGGCCTGCGCGACAATACGATTGTGGTGTTCCAATCGGACCACGGCCACTCGGTCGAAGAGCGCACCTTTTTTGGCGGTGGCAACCCCGGGCCCTACCGTGGCGCAAAGCGAAGCTTGTTCGAGGGCGGACTGCGCGTGCCTTCGATCATTTCATGCCCAGGGCGTTTACCCCAAGCTGAAGTTCGCGACGCGATGGCCGTTGGCTGCGATTGGTTGCCCACTCTTGCGGAACTCACCGAAACGACGCTCCCCGAGACGCATCTCGACGGCAAGAGCCTTGCCAAAGTAATCCGCTCGCCGGAAGCCGTCTCACCGCACGAGACTCTCTACTGGCAACTAGAAACGGGCGAGTCGGCCCAGTGGGTCGTCCGCCGTGGCCCTTGGAAACTACTCGGCAACCCCCAAGACCCTCGCAACCCCGAGTCGCTCGGCCCGGACGACCGCCTCTTCCTCGCCAACCTGGAGATGGACAAGACCGAGGCGACGAACCTCGCGGAGGACCATCCCAAAGTTGTCGAAGAGCTGCAGGCTCTCAAGCGTGAATATGCCAAGGGAATCTCAAGAGATTGAGGTTCTACTCGCTTGCACTCAAAATCGTGCAAGGCCCTTGGTGACTCCGAGGCACCAAAAATTAATGCGTGCGGAACAGATATTCCGTGAGCAATACTTCGTCGGCGTACTTGCTGGGGAACAAACGATTGACTCGTGAGAGGACCGTGCGGCGGAGACGACTGAGATCGGGTTCTTGAAAGTCTTTAGTCGCTGCGATGCGTACCGAAGTGATCACTTGATCGCGAAGGCGGTGCTTCCACCGCTCGAGTTGTGCGACTTGTTTCCGTGTCAGGTCCTTTTTCAGCGCTAAGTGCAAGGAGAAAGTGAGTTTTGCGGTTTCGTTGCGCGTGGGGCGGAGATCGTTGATTTTAAAATCCCCCAAGTCGAGAGTAGAGCGCCGCGCCGCGGATTTTTTGGGTGCTGCTTGCGTGGCTTCTTCAGCCGGTGGAGCGGGATCTCCCGCGACTTGCGCAGAGGTGCTGTTCACAGACAGCAACGTCGTGAAGGTGAACAGAGCTAGGGCAACGGAGGGGATGCGACGCATCAGATTGGCTCCCAGGGGGCGGAATACACCAGTGTGATTTGACGCACGCGCTCGTCGCCCAGCAGTGGCCGGATCGCATCGAGCAGGTTCGCCTTCAGCGTGGCCCATCGATTGTCTTGCAGCTGTTCAATCGTGCTGTTTCGGCAAACGGCCATCACCGTGTCGTCGATCATGCCGCGGTGGCGTTCGATGCCGGCGAGGACAGCCTTTTCGTCTCCCTCGGCGGCGATGACATACAAATCAAATTTCATTTGCACCCACATCGGCGCCAAGTCGGCCCCAGCGGCGTCGTGATGGCTGGCCGCGCAAGGGAATCGATACGAGTTGACCTTAATCTCTTTGACCGATTCGAGAGGACGATCGAATTCGAGTTCTTCGAGGTAGTCGTCCAGCTTCACGACCTCTTCACCACCGCAGCCAACCAGCAGCGCGGCAGCGAGCAGCGTCGAAGCGACCCTCAGGCAGGGGCCAGGATTGCGCTGATATTGCGAGAATCGTTGCATGGAAGTGGTATACGTCTGGACCTCACCCGCAAGCGGCGAGGCGAAATGGAGTGAACCTAATCAACCTTACAACACAGGGGTGGTTTACGAGCTATCTTTGCACTAGGGAAATTCACCGCTGAACGCCACCGACCGAATAGGCCGGTTGTGCCGATTCGCGGGGCTAGCCGTAGGACTTCGATGCATTGCCCATTACGACAACGAACAACTGGCCTGCTTCGCTACAGCTGGGTGGGTGCGTTGGTGCTGCTGACGGGTTGTTTCAACACCGACGCCATGATCGACGCGCGCCGCGAAGTCGCCATTCTTGCGCGGCTTGAAGAAATCGACCTGGGGAAATACCGCCTCACCTTGTCGCGCCCGGTGCAAAGTACCGAGATGGCGGAGATTCAGTTCCACGCTTTTGGACAAGTCGCGCGCCGCGATCTGGGCGACGTGACCGAAGCCATCGAAACCCACGGCCCTGAGCTACGACATCGCTTGTTGATGGCCGCGCGCCAGCTGCAGTTAGAAGACCTTGAAGAGGCTAAACTCGATCCACTCCGTGCGGAAATCGCACAGGTCTTTAACGACATGCTCCCCGGCAAACCGTTGCAGTCGGTTGGCTTCTACCAGTTCGGGTACTACAACTTTTAAGATCCACGCTCGGTACGACGCACGAGTGTCTCAGACACCATGAACCGCGGCCAGCGCCGACGACTCAGGCGATGCCTCTCTCTTGCAAATTGTGAAATCAAAATCATTCGCCTTCCGCACGAACTCTGGTAGAATCAATTGATCTCTGCGCAGCTAATGAGCCCCCGCCGGAAACGATTCTGCTGACGAGGAAGGCGTTTCCGGCGGGGGCACGGGTTCATTTGCCGCGCAGTGATCAATAGTGTGACTTCAAAAAGTGTATTCTCCTTGGTGGATTTCTTATGTCGGAATCTTTCGTTGTCGCGTCGGCGGATGCTCCCCAGATGTTTCAGCAAGTTGCTAAGCAGTTGGTCGCAGCGGGGGAGTTGCATCAGCTGTTCGACCTGCGTTTGCTCGAAGCGCGACACAAGCTGGGGCTTCCGCTCGAGCAAAACACCGCGCTCGACGAAATGCCATCGCCCGTGCGCGACGAGCTGGAGGAAGCCTACGTCGGTGCCTGCCGCGAAGTGGGGCGGCTGTTGTTGGAGCGTGGGCAAGCGCGAGAAGCCTGGACCTATCTGCGCCCCGCCGGCGAAAAATCGCTCCTGCGTGAGTGGCTCGAACGGGCCGTGCCCGACGAAGACCATGCCGACGAGTTGATCGAGCTTGCCTTGTACGAAGCGATCGACGCGGAGCGCGGGTTTGCCTGGTTGCTCGCGCAACGTGGAACCTGCAACGCGATCACCGAGCTCGACGGTCTCACCGGTCGGCTATCGTCTCAAGACCAATTGGCGTGCGCTACCGTGTTGGTGCGGCACATGCACGCGGAACTGCTGGGCAATCTCCGCGGGCATCTGCAGCGCTTGAAACGCGACCCACCGACGACCGACGTGATAGTCGCCATTCTTGCTGAGCACAACGACTTGCTCGCCGAAGGGGCGTATCACATCGACACCTCGCACTTGGCCACCACCGTGCGTTTCGCGCGCACGCTCGAAAACCCTCAGCTGCTCGACCTGGCCATCGACCTGGCGACCTACGGCAGTCAACTCTCGAAGGACTTGCAGTACCCCGATCAACCGCCTTTTGAAGATCTTTACCGCACGCACTTGCTCCTGTTCCACGCAACGCGTGGGGAGCAACGCGACGAGGCGGCAGACTATTTTCGCGCGCAAGCCGAGACGGTGGCAAAGGATTACTACGGCTCAAGCGCAATCGAAGCGTATCTGATTCTACTCGCCCGAATTGGTCGAGCCGAACTGGCGATGGAGGAGTACGCCCGGCTGGTACCGACGGAGAGTTCGCTGTCGGCACACGCCCCGTCGCTGCTGCGACTAGCTACGCAGTGTGGTGCCTGGGATCGCTACTTAGAAATCTGCGAAGAGCGCGAAGATCGTGTGGGATATGCGGCGGGAATGTTGGCGCGCAGGGCAACCGTGTAGTTTGCGTTCCGAAAAGCAGGTTCGGCTAAACGTGGATAATCTAAGAAATACCTGGCTGAAGGTGTTCAAGGGAACCGAATCCGCGTCTTTGTTTTCGCGAGAATCGAGCAGGCGGCAAAGCCGTCGTGAGACTCCTTGATTCCACTAACGTGCAGTTTAAACTAGTCATATCGCTCTAATTCGATAGCTAAGGGGAGGTCAACTGTGGGCGTACGTGTAGATTGTCCTCACTGCGGCAAACCCAGTGAGGCACCTCATTCACTTGCTGGAAAGAAGGCTAAGTGTGCAGCGTGCGATGGAATTATGATAATTCCAGTGCCAGTTGCAAAAATTTCACAGAGCACCGAATCTCCACCGCCTGTAAAGGAATCCAAAGATCGACCAACATCGCCTTTGACGCCGACTCCAAGTATCTCTGTTTCGGCTGCTCCATCGATTAGTAGCACATACAGAAGACGGAAGCGCTCTCCATTGTCAAAGACAATTGGAGCCTTGGGCATGCTTGTGATTTCGGCAGCGAGTGCTTTAGTTGGATATATGATTCTTGACGCGAATGGTTTTTTTAAACGGCGCCCAGCACCAAAAAAAATGGCGCGAGTGGTTCCACAACAACCAGTTGCGCAGCCGAGAGAAGACTTTGCACCTGCGGTGCAGCCGCCCAGAACGGCGGAAACGTCCAATGAGGAGATTGCTCCACCAATTATCGAAAAGCCACATTTCCAATCGATCGTCCAACTTCCCGACAGCGTGGAACTTCCGCCAAGAGATTCCTTTGATGTAGTGGAGTTGCTGACAGTGCGGGACGATACTGTTTTTTCCGTTTTGTCCCTGGACAATCGCCTGGAACTCTTAGGTAAATCACTATTGATGAAATCAGTGGATGAGGAGAGCCAACGTATAGCTGGAATTACTATTCGAGATAATAAGCTCGTTTTTAGATGGCTCCCCGAAGCCGAAGACGATGGCGTCTCTGCAGTCCGCAACGGTCTAATTAGGATTGATCATCCTACTGGTACTTCATTCGTGGCATTACGCAAGCCGAAAACGGTGAAGCGGAACTCCCTTGAATTCAAGAAGCCTGTCACTCGTATACTTTGCGAATGCGATGATCCTCCGCCGCCCGAAAAAGTTGTACTCTCACTTGTCGCCGACTCGACCTTACCAGAGTTCACGACGTCGGGCTCAAGACTGTCGAGCATGAGACAAGGTGATGAGTGCATCATGTGGTACAAGTACGACATTCGCGATGACAACGTCGTATACGAACAGCTGTTGAGAAGGATTGGACCAGATCTGTATATCAGAGAAGTCATCGATTTCGGATTGGGCACCAAAGTGATATTGAGAAAACGCGGGAATTTGCTGTCGGCTGAGCTGTATTCTCGCTATCGACTTCCATCAGGCGATGAAGGGTCACTGACCTTATCCAATGGTCGGAAGAAACGCAAGAAAATTGAATCATTGGTCGAGTCCTCAATCAGTGCAGGTCGCGCAATAGGGAGACTTCGGAGTACAGCAAGTCGTTTGCAGAGCGATCTTGCTAAGTGGCAAAGCATGGCTACTACTCGGCAAATTAATGGGATACAAATTAAGATGCCAAATTTAGTCGCGGAAAAACAAGCTGGAGTAAGTTCGACGGCCAATGCCCTGGCCAACGTTCGTGCAAACATCGCGGAGGCGGAACGCCTCATAGAAAATCGTCCCAACTATGAGATTGAACTTGTGGGCCTCAACAGAATATCGAGGATGGCTCAGAAAGTTGTTCTCTCGCGGGGTTTCGACTTCAGATTCTTTTTCATTCTTGACGGTCGAGAAGTCGATTTAGTTGTCTCAGCCCCCTAGTAATCAATTTGCCCTAAGAATTGATTGTTGTCCTATTTCGTGATTGTTGAAAGCTGGAATCCTCAGTATCCAATCCTACACATGTAAAGTGAACCACCTCGTGTGCATACTGAGTGTTGCTAACCCGCTTCTTCGAGTAGTGCCGAACGCACTCCAGACGGTGGATTCAACACAGATATTGGATGCTTGCCTAGATTTTGAATTCAATTGATTGATCTCCAAAACACTCCCCGTCCGATTATCGGTGACACCCGCGACCTGATAAGATCGCGTGGGATACGCGGCGGGGGTGTTGGCTCGCAAGACTTCGGCCGCGAGCGGAACGGGCTAATTCTTTACTCGCGCGGCGGAGGACGGTCACCTCGTGGCGGGCGACGCGGAGGCCCTGGCCTACGCGAGTCGTCGCGTCGGTCGCGGCGTCGCCCTTCGGGGTCGCGGTGCGGCGGTGGACCGGGGCGATCCCATTCTGGCGGTTGGGGTCCCCAACGCTCGGGGAGATTGCCCCGATACAGGCGTTTCAGTCGTTGTTGCATTTGGTCGCGTGGGAGCGCGAGCAGCAGTTGCTTGTCTTCGGTGTTCAGTTCGACAAAAAAGTCGGCTAACTCCTGTTCGGTAGGTTCGTGGGGACGTCCGCCCATGCGACGATCCTTGGACGACTGCAGGCGTGCTTGGCGAAGCCAGTTCATAAGAATGGGACCGCGTTCCCAGGGGCTCAGTTGCTCGAACTCCTGACGGACAGGGGTTGGCAGGACTTCGAGAATGGCTTGATTCAACTCGGACAATCGATCAGTCTTCAGCAGTCCATAAAAAATCTCACGCATCCGGCGCGGATCGGACCAGCGTCTCGCCTCATCACGTTCTTGTCGTGGCATATCTCGTAAACGCTGTTTGGCCGCTTCCTCAAAGTACGGACGCACGACGGCGAGTAACGCTTCGAGTTGCTCTGGCGACAGCTCAAATTTTTGTTGGCTCGCGTCTTGCCGCATGCGCCGAGCGATGCGGGGCGCTTGCTCTTCCGGCGGCAGTTCACGCATCTCGTATTGCTCGCTCGCTGGCAAACCGACGAGCCATTGTTCGTAGCGGAACATCGTGGTGAGCAGCTGGTCGCGGTCCTCTGCGGAGTTGATTTGCTCGTGCAGTGCGCGCAACTCGGCGTGTCGTCTCGGTGGTAAATCGCGAAAGCGGTTGAACTGCGCGCGGAGCGTGACTTGCTGTTCATCCTGCAGTGAATCGATCCAGTCCTGTCGACGGTCGAGAGTCGACACCAAAGTGTACTCCGCCATGCGCGATTCGAGTTGTTGCGCTTCTGCTGCGGAAGGGGGCGAAGCCTCGTCCAAACCTCGCTCGAGTTGGCGAAGAAATTCGATGTCTCGAAACTGAGTGTAGATGTCGACATTTTGAATTACCGGCAAGTCGGCGATCAATCGGCGGTTGGGGCTGTTTGCTACCACGCGAACCGCCAAGGCTCCCAGCAGTACAGCCATCAAGCCCAGCAGGGCGGTCGTAAGCTTGCTGCGACGCTGCTGCACCGGCAGCGCCATGGTTTTCGCCTGCACGTCGTTGCGCGCCGCATCGACGACCATTTCCATGGTGGTGCGCGAAAACTCGTCGCCCACCGCCGCCAGGGGCAGCTGGTCGAGCGCCGTCCATGCGCGTTCCGCGCCTTGCAGCTCTTGGCGAAAAGTTTCGTCGGCCGCGAGTTGCCGCTCGACCTGCGCACTCTCCTCCGGCGAGAGTTCGCCATCGAGATAGGCGACGATTTGTTCGAGTTGTTCAGGATTGGGAGGCATAGTGATTGGCTGTATGCAATCGGCAACTTACCACGACTTGCGATTTAATACTTACGCCTGACTACTTACGACTTATTACTTTCGAATAACAACTTACAATTCCAAATAGGGTTCTAACACCTCGCGCAGATTCGCGCGCGCGCGGGTCAACAATGACTTCACGGCCGACGGGCTCATTTGCATTACTTCGGCGATTTCATCGTAACTCAGGTGCTCGAACTTATTGAGCAGCACCGCCATGCGCTGTCGTTCGTTGAGCGTGGTGATGGCGATCTTCACAACTTCGCTCAGCTCGGCTTTGTCGAGTTGTCGAGTCGGCATCAATCCGCTGGCGGCCAGAGCCTTGGCTGCGATCGGGTTACCTCCACTTCCGGCAGTGTCGTAGCCGCCGCTGCCCGAGCCCACCAGGTTCACTTCCTTGCGACGCGCTAGACCACGCAGCGCATTGGATGCGACGTTGTTGGCGATGGTGTACATCCACGTGGAAAACTTCGAGCCCGGCACATACCGTTTCCGCGCGCGATAGATCCGCAGGAACACGTCTTGGGCTAAATCCTCGGCCATATCGCGGCGGCCGACCAAGTGCGACATTAGCGAAACCAAGCGGCTCTGGTAACGCTGCATCAGCTCTTCGAACGCGCCGGCATTGTCGTCGCGCACCTGCAGCATCAGACGCACGTCGGGATCTTGCGCTGTGTATCGCTGAGCGGTCGAATCGCTAATGGCCAAGCGGGCGGTCTCCGGTGGTTTGATTCTCGGCTATAGAGAGTATAACCCCGCGCAGAGCGAAGAGTTTCGCTCCTCCCCAGCCGGCGACCTACGTGTCGCCGCGCTCGTCAGCCCTTCCCCCGGCGAGGCGTAGCTCGCCGGCTAGGGTGGGGCATTTCCTGATTACAGCAAACTCTCCAACAACAGCCGAATCTTGCGCATTTCCGCGCGGTGGTCGAAACCTTCGATCGGGGGCACATGTGCCGAGAGTGCTCGGTCGTAGTTTTCCGCTTCGAGTTGGCTGAGGAGTTTGCCGTAGTCGATCTCGCCTTGACCAATGCGGACGTGCATCTCTGTTTTGGTCGAGTCACGCAGTTGCACGTGGTAGACGTAGGGCATCACCTTCGCGAAGTCGCGCCCTTGGCGCGGGCCGGTGATGTAGTGAGTGGGATCGAGGCACAGCCCCAAGCCTTTCACATTATCACACAATACGGTAGCCGTGTCGGGGTCTTCGGTCATGCAGCCGATTTCGGTCTTCATCGCGACGAGACATCCCTCGAACGAAGCGATTTTCGCCAGCTCGCGCAGACGCTCGATTTCGGCATTGAAGGGGGTTCCCAACTCTGCGGCGGGAACCACCAACGGTACGACCTTCAGCGCTTTTGCTAATTTGCAGCATGCAGCGAATTGTTCGTAGTAGAGATCGCCCTCGAGCGGCCGACCTTCGACCGTTTGCTCGATGCTCAGCGCCGCTATGGCCAGACGCTTGGTGTCGCGGCAACGATCGACGGCCGCCTCCAAATCGGTCAGTACTTCGGACGGGCGAATCCAACTCAGGCCTTCCTCGTGGATCGGCAACTCGATAGCGGTGAACTCGAGGTCGACCAATTTGCCGGGGGCCTCTTCTTTGTCGCTAGCAGGGAAACATTCAATCGACGCGCAGACGAACAACTCACACACTCCTTTATGGCTATTGCCCGTATTGTCTCACGAACGGGTGGCATGTTTGGGGGCAAACGGGAGACTGTTACTGTACCGGGAATTGCGGCCTAGTGGCAACAGCATGGCTGCTGCAACTGCAGCGAAGGGGCCCGACGCTCTGGCATGCCATTCCCCTGGAGCTATTTTGGGCTGCCTGGTTGCAGTTCACGAAACACCGCGGAGGGCTTTCCCTTGGTCTGGTTCGCGTTGCCTCAATTTGCTAGCTCCGTAGAATAGCATGGTCTCAGTTGCCCCTATCCTTGGAGTCCGTACCATGTCGACCGTGCCACCCTCAGACGCTAGCGGTGGCTATCCGCAGCCCGCATCGCAATCAGCACCGCAGATCATCGTCCAGCAGCAAGCAAGCGCCTTAGGTCGCTACGGAAAAATTTTGCTCGTGTTGTTGGGGTTCGCGGTGATGACGATCTTTGGGCTGATGTCGCGCTACCAGAGCTACTTCAGCCCGCCCAATGGGCCGCAGGAACGGTACCACTCGCTGAGCGAAACGGCCACCGAAAAAATCGCGATCATCAACGTCTCTGGCGCGATCATGGAGGGCGACGATTTCGTCAAGAAGCAGATTGACCAGGTGCGCGAAGACGACGATCAGAACAACAACATCGTGGCTGTTGTGCTGCGCATCAATTCGCCCGGTGGCACCGTGACGGGTAGCGACTACTTGTACCACCACCTGCGCGAACTGCGCGATGATCTTGACCTGCCGATGGTCGTGAGCATGGGCAGCATGTGCGCCAGCGGCGGTTACTACATTGCAATGGCCGTCGGCGACGAGGAGGACGCGATCTTTGCCGAGCCAACCACGTGGACCGGCTCGATCGGTGTGGTGATTCCGCACTACGACTTCTCGGGCTTGCTGGAAAACTACGATGTGAAGGACGACTCGATTGCTAGCCACAAATACAAACTCATGGGCAGCCCCACGCGCAAGCTGAGCCCCGAGCAACGAGCCGAGGAGCGGGTGTTGTTCCAAGAGTTGGTCGATCTCAGCTTCGAGGGTTTCAAAGAGATCGTTCGCAGCGGTCGACCGGAGCTGCGCGAGGACGAAGCGGCACTCGACAAAGTGGCGACCGGGCAGATCTTCACCGCGCAGCAAGCGCTGGAGCTTGGACTGGTCGACAAAATCGGCTTCATCGAAGCCGCGATCGAGCGTGCCGCGGAACTCGCCGGCTGCGATGTCAATGCGGTGCGATGTGTGAAATACAATCAACCGCCACCGACGCTGTCGTCGCTGCTCGACGTGCAGACACAGCAACCGAGCCTGCTCGGCGGAGACTTGCGAAGCTTTTTGGATTTGACCGCGCCGCGCGCTTACTATCTCTGCACATGGTTGCCGTCGATTATGTCGAACTCGTTGCCTTAACACTCTTGTCCACAAGCGTTTCAAGCAGCACAGAAATTTCATGGCCGACGACTGGGAAGACGAGGACTCTTGGGGCGAAGAGTACGAAGACTACGCGCTGACGACCGACTTCGGCGACTGCCCCGAGTGCGGCGAGGAAATGGACGTCGATGCAGAGCAGTGCCCGGGGTGTGGCTACTGGCTCACGACGCGCGAGCGACACAAACTGTGGGACGGCAACTCGCGCAGCCGCGCCGCACTGAGCGTCGGCCAAATCGTGCTAGTGATCGTGCTGTCGGCGTTGTTTCTGGGTTCGATGTTCGGGATGATCCGGTAGAGTCTCGCGTTCTGGGCCAAAATCATAGAATCAAACGAATGCAAATACTTGCTTTAGCTGCGCTGCTCGTATGTGCTTTTTCTAATATCGCAGTCGTGGCCTACGGAATTGTGCGAGGGAAAGTCTATCCCGTTGCTGGTGCTCCGCCTATTGTGCGCAAGACGAATCCAGTGAAGTACCTTGTCTGCTTGCTCGTGTTGTCTACAATTGCCGCAGCTTGTGTCGTTGGGGTCGTCAGGCTTGGCGCACTCGTTCTAGATTGATGCGGCTAACAAACTGAAAACTGCTCAAGCATATTCTTGGTGACATCAGGCGCGATCACCTTCAGATATTCCAATTCGAGAATCGTGTTGATGGTGGCGATCTCTTGGGCTTCGCGGTTTTCTGACTCTTTGATGATGTCGTTCTGAGAGAGCCAGTAGGCGACTTCGCACCAATACCAGAGCGGCTGACCTTCGGTGATGTTGCACGCCGGCGCGGGAAAAGAACCGGGGCCACGTTCTCCGGCGATGTACTGCGAGACTGACTGTCTGCTGCGATCAATCTTACGCGCGATTTCTGCTTGTGTCACCAAATTGCAGGTATCGACCCGTTGCACGCTCGCGCCGATGTTTGCCTGTTTCACGTCCTCAATCGCGCTGAGGATGGCTTCGGCCATGGATGGCGATTGACGAGAAAACGTGAGGTAGACTCGACCATGCCGTTGCGAGGCGGTCGCGTCGTCACAACCGGCGGCGCACAAGCGATCGATTTGCTCATCGGTGAAGTCCGTGATGCCGGTGAGCAGCAGCGTAAAATCGAATTCAGCGGATAGGTTCATGAAAGCAACTCGAACTAGCAGTGGCCACAAAGGTCGATTTCGCGCCGTAAGTTTCTAGCGTGGTTTTCTGGATTTCGTGGTGTCGAGAGAATGGAAGTCTTGCATCCATCACGAGTGTTCTTAGGGCGCAGCATCACACCCCATGCGTGCGACCGGCCACCAGATTTAACGATTCTCCAGCCAAGCTCTTCGGCATAGACAAGCGCTGCCTCGATGTGCTTGTTCTGGTGTCTGGGTCGCGGAGGCATCGGGCAGTTGTTCCAAGGATAGGTTGTTACTAGGCCGAGTGTTGACATTTGTCAACGGGCCGTCGTTTTTCCTGGGCTGCGATTACAGCGACGCCAGCACATCCTCCACGCGCACGTCTTTCACCAGCTCGACGTGACCCAGCTTCGTGGGCAACACAAAACGCAACTGCCCGTCGTCGACTTTTTTGTCGCGGTGCATGAGAGCGAGTAATTCGTCGCCATCGTAATCGGGCGTGGCCGTCGGGAGCTCGAGCGCTTCGAGCAGCGCGAGTTGTCGGGTCACGAACTCGTTGTCGACACGGCCCATGGTTTCCGCCAGTCGGGCGGCGCACATCATGCCGATCGAAACTGCCTCGCCGTGGAGCATCTGGCCGTAGTTGCCAGCGGCTTCGAAAGCGTGAGCGAACGTGTGACCATAGTTCAGCACTGCGCGCAAGCCCGTGGTTTCGCGTTCGTCGTTCTCCACCACATCGGCTTTCAAGCGGCAACAGCGCTCGACGAGGTAGCTCAGCACGGTGGGGTCTTTGGCGTTGATGTCGTCGGTGTTGAGCTCGAGGTAATCGAAAAACCCTGCGTCGAGAATCACGCCGTACTTTACCACTTCAGCCAGGCCCGCGCGGTACTCGCGGTCGGGCAGGGTGGTGAGCACTTCGACATCGACCAGCACACCTTCGGGCTGCCAGAACGCGCCGACCATGTTCTTCGCACCGGGCAGATTGATACCGACCTTGCCGCCGACGGAGCTGTCCACTTGCGCGAGCAGCGTTGTGGGGATTTGAAAAAACTGCAGGCCACGCGCATAGGTCGCAGCGACGAACCCCGCGAGGTCGCCAACGACTCCGCCGCCAACGGCAACGACTGCCGACTGTCGGTCGGCGCCTTCTTCAAGCATTGTTTCCCAAAGTTCTTCAGCGATCTGAGCGGCTTTGCTTGCTTCGCCGGGGTCAACCACCAGCACGTGAACGTCCCACTGGTCCGCGGTTAGCAAGTCACCCAGCGCATCGGCGTACAACTCGTCGACATTGGTGTCGGTGATGATCACCGCGTGGGTTGAGCGAGTGCGCTCGCGCAAGAATGCGGCGAGTTCGGCGCGATTGCCGCTACCGATTTGGATGTCGTAGCTACGCTCGGCGAGGTTGACGTGCGTGGTGTTGACGGGGCTTTCCACGGTTTGATTTTTCCTTTTTCGCGCTCCGAGCCGCGGCCATGTGGGAGTGTCGCACCAGTTGTCATCCTGGCTGGTCACTCCCTTACGGTCGCGGCTCGGTGGGGCATCGTGATGTTTGGAGGGGAATCGCGAGGCTACGTCGCCACGCGTTCCAGGTCTTCGTCGGTGACGACGATTTGGCGTACGAAACCAGTGTGGGTGCGGACGTACTCTAGCTGGGCCGCCTCCTCGGGACTGGCATGCAGTAGCGATTCGATTTCCATGCGACGGCGCGGGTCGATCTCGGTTTCTTCGGGCCAAATGGTATTTGTTTCTACGATGAGCGCTTCGCGATAGGGATCAAACTTGTCGGCCATGCGTCGATTTCCAGCGGGCGTTTCGGGGAAGGAGTAAACTGATAGTATAGTGGGCGACGGTGGCAGACGGAAAGCGGTAACCCCAGGCGATCTGTAAGATCGCGGCCTCGGGTCTACACGGAAAGCCGCGATCTTACAGATCGCCGGAGTCGAATCTCAATGCAAAATTCTGGTACCAAACTGGTTCTTGCGCTCGTGGCGATGGCCTTGCTACTGGGCGCTGTGTCGTGGTGGTACCGTTACGAGGCGGCCCATCGAGCGTCGCAATATTGGGGCCCCGCGGCGTCGCGGCTCATTGCCGAGGCCGAAGGCTTGGAAGTCTTCGAGTTCGTCCCGGGCGAGAGCGAACAGCGAACCGATCTGAGTCAAGCTCGCGGGCAAGCGCACTTGCGCCATGCACTGCTGAGCGATCGCAACTACGAGTGGCAGAAACCAGCCCAGGCATCCAAAGATTGGCACTGGCGGCTTCGGTTTCATGAGGACAAGCGCGAGACACTAGTTTGCTTGTCCGAGGATTTGGAAACGATCGGCAAGCCTGATGCAGAAACGGCGCTCTCGTGTGCACCGATGACGGCGTCGCTGCGGCAGTACTTCGAGGCGTTGGGGTTGGTGGCTAAGCCGCGAGTGGCGGGTGCTAGCAGCGACGCAGAGTGATCTGGGTTCGCTGCCGCGCGTTCCGTACAATCCGCGGCCGGAATTCGCTCCCGCTGTGGATCAAGGAACACCAAGCATGCGTTCAATTGCGATCATCAATCAGAAAGGTGGCGTGGGGAAGACCACGACTGCGGTGAACCTGAGCGCGGCGCTCGCCGATCAAGGCTTTCGCGTGGGCTTGATCGACATGGACCCGCAAGCCCATGCGTCGCTGCATCTGGGCGTCGGCATGCAAGCCGCCGGACCGACGGTGTACGACTTGCTCACCAGCGAAGCGAAGCTTGCCGACCTGTGGCAAGGGGCGGGAGCAAACCTGCGAGTGGCCCGTTCGCACATCGACCTGGCGGCGGCCGAAGTGGAGCTGGCCGGCGTGGTGGGCCGAGAACTCATTCTGCGCGACAAGTTGGCCGTTGTGGAGCACGACTTCGACTATGTGCTGATCGATTGTCCGCCCTCGTTGGGAATTCTCACGATCAATGCCCTTTCGGCGGTGGACGATGTTTTTCTGCCGCTGCAGCCCCATTACCTGGCACTGCACGGCTTGAGTAAGTTGTTGCAAACGATTGATTTAGTGTCGAAACGCCTCAACGATCGCTTGCGGTTGGCAGGGGTGATGTTGTGCCTGTATGAATCGGGCACGCGTCTGGCGGCGGAGGTCAGTGCCGACGTAGAACGGTTTTTCCAAGAGACGGACTCAACCGATTCGCCGTGGCGAGACGTGCATCTCTTCGCGGCACGAATTCGTCGCAACATTCGCTTAGCCGAGGCGCCGAGCTTCGAGCAGTCGATCTTCGAGTACGCTGCCAATTCAGCCGGGGCGCAGGATTATCGCGCGCTCGCCAACGAAGTGTTAGCAATCGACGCGCAGCAGGCCTCACGACACGCCGCCTAGCGCTTTATCTCCTTAAAAACCAGCCCGACGCGCAAGCGAGGGCGTCCGCGTTACCAAACTTCAGCGCGCCCTCGCTTGCGCGTCGGGCTTGTTTTGGAAATGCCTGTTAACCTTTGTGGATTGGCGAAGTGTTTCTCTCTGCGCGCCTTCTGCGCGTGAAACCTTGGCGGTTGTTCTAGTCGCAATGGGTGCTAGCAAGAAAACCTTTGTACGCATCGCGACCGGCACCAATGGGCGGGGAAGGTAGCAGTCGATTGGTTTCTAGGGATGGGACCGTAGGTTCATCGCGCACGAATCAGATAGTTTGCCGGCGCAGTAGATGAGTCACGATCGGCAAGACCCGTCGAAGAAGCTCAACTACCCAACGGCAACGAGGCCCCCACGGATGCGGGGCGACACAACGCAAAGGAGACTCAGGAATGCGATTCTCGTGGACCCAAGGACGGGGATTGGTGGCTGTCACAACAGCCCTGCTCGTCCTGCACGGTGCCCCCGCGGCGCTGGCGCAACAATTCGTACCCTACACGGGCGGGCAACAAAACCAAACGCCACAAAGTCAGGCGTACGGTCAGTACCAACAACAAGCGCAACCCCAACTGGCTCCGCAGTACCGCACGGCACTGGCTCCGCAGAGTCAAGTGATGAGCCCGCCAGTTGAGTCAGTCGCGCCCGGCACGATGCAGGGCTATTCGTCGGCACCCGCGGCGGGTTGCAATTGCCAGGCGTCTTCTGCGGCCCCGGCACTCAACTACTCGCAACCGGCTCCCGCGGCGATGAGCTACCAGGGCTATGCGTCCGGCGGCGCAGGCTGCAGCACGTACAACACCTTCAATCACGGTTGTGGCAACGGTGCTGTTGTCGGAGGTGGTTGTGCAAGTGGCGGTTGTGGCTTGGGCGGCGGCTGTGGCGGCTACGGCTTGGGCGGTTGCGCGAGTGGTGGAATCGGCGGCGGTTGTGGTATCGGCGGTGGCTTAGGTGGTGGTTACGGCTTGGGTGGCGGTCGTTGCGGCCGTAACCAATGGTTCGGTGGCTTCTACGGTCTGTTCATGGAACGTGCTGGCAACCCCTGGCGGGCGCTCGCGTTCTCCACGCCGGATGCCAGCCCCGATGGATACTATCCGACCGACGACGAGTTTGTGCTCAATCTGCAGGACCTCGACCAAGACACCTTCGCCGGTGCCGAAGTCCGCTTTGGTTCGACTTTGGGCGGTGGCGGCGGCTGTGGCTGCGGACCTCGCTTCGGGTGGGAATTCGCTTACTGGGGTTTGCTGCAAGAAGACCAAACCGCGATCGTCACTGACACCGCGGCCGATGGCAATCGCTTGTATACGATGATCAATCAAGCGGGACTTCAATACGACCCAGGGACGGGCACGTTTCGTCCAGTGAACGACTATTTCGAGTACGGCCCGCCGGTGAACTTTGCTCCTCCCGGCGACCAATTCCGTATTCGGCAGATTACGGCCCGCCAGAGCTTTTCCGCTCAGAACCTGGAACTCAACTTCCTGCGTCTGCCACTGGGTGGCATTGGTGGTGCTGGCATCGGCGGCTGCGGTTGCGGCTCGCGATTAACTTCAACCTGTCTGATCGGTGTTCGCTACTTCCGCTTCGACGAGGACTTCAGCTTCCGCGTCGATGTCGAAAACGAGACCGCTGGTGGAACGGCTTTCTTGTCGCGTGATGTGGATGTCGATAACCACTTGGTCGGTGCACAGTTTGGCTGCAACAGTTGTTATCGTTGTGGCCACTCGGGCAAATGGGCTTTGCATTGCAACTCGGTCGTCGGCGTGTACGGCAACCGCATGGAAGTATGGAACCGCATGGACTTCCCGACTACGGGGACCGCCTTGCAAATCCAGGACGGTACGAACTTCGACCTTCGTTATGAAGACAACAACGTCGCCGTGATCGGCGAACTGCGTGCGGGTGCCAGCTACCAATACAGCTGCAACTGGCGTCTGTTCGGCGGTTACCGTCTGCTTGGTGTGAGTGGTGTGGCGCTGGCATTCGACCAGATCGCTCAGCAGAACATCACCGCCAACCAGGTGCAGTACGTCGACTCCGACGGCTCGCTGTTCCTGCACGGTCTGCAGGGTGGTGTCGAGTTTACTTACTAAGAGTTGCTAGCTGCCAGAAACTAGTTGCTAGAGAAGCAATCACCCCAGTCGGCATCCTGTGTGTCGGCTGGGGTTTTTCTGTGTGGGTGCGAGTTTCGCGTTTTCTAACGAAGGAATGCTTGCGCCTCGAAACTCGCGCCTTGAAATTTTTCCTAGCCCACCGTCATGTTCACAAACGCCGGGTCGTGCCTGAGCGGGTCGAAGTCGGGCTCATCGTGGACGAAGTCGCGGAAGTTGCCGTCGATGTCCAGAGCGTTGGCCAAGTACCGCAGTGCCATGCGCGGGTTGTGCGCCAAGCTCCAGTAGCACGCCAGGTTGTAATGCAGAATGGCGTTGCCGGGTTCGACATCGATGGCCCGCTCGAGCGCGTCGATGGCGTGTTCTACCTTGCCGACGCGTTTGTAACACCAAGCCAGTGCCATCCAGACGTGGATGTCGTCGGGGATCAGATCCAAGCTGCGATGTAGCGGGGCAATGGCTGCGCCGTAATGGCGCATCTCGCGGAGCGACTCGCCTAGCAAATAGCAGCCACGGGCATCGCCGTGGACAAGCTTGCCGTTGCGC
Organism: Bythopirellula sp.; assembly: GCA_965230685.1. Taxonomy (GTDB): domain Bacteria; phylum Planctomycetota; class Planctomycetia; order Pirellulales; family Lacipirellulaceae; genus Bythopirellula. The sequence goes on along the minus strand of CBDDLO010000002.1, from coordinate 1,836,925 downwards.
TGCAGCGCGGTGAGTGCGTGTTGCGGCATTCCCAGCTCGAGGTACCCCTCGGCTTCGCGTCGTGTGCGCCGCAGGCGTTCTCTGCGAAAATTTTGTCTGATCGTACCAGGCATCATAAAACTCCGACGTTGGCGGTTGGGTGCCCCACCAACGTCCATTGTACTTACTGCTCGGGTGATGTCAGCAAGCGCCGGGCCAATGGCCCGCCCAAAATTTGGGTTTGAAAAGGGAACGGAAAAGCTACTTGTGATTTTACTCGCTAATTCGTCTGCGCCAAAATTCGTGTGGACATTTCATGTCGTAACTCGTGAGTGACAAACTGCTAAGGTTTTTATTTTCGAGTTGCACGAAAAAAACGGTCGTCGCAACAACGCAAACTCTTGCACTGCACCCGACACGTTCGGAGGCCCCTGCGCTGGTTCTCACCTTCCATGAGGGGGGCGGTCAAAACGCTGGCAACGCAGGTCAGTGCGGCGGGGAGAGCGGGCAACATTGCGGCGGGGCACGTTGCGAAATCACCACCTGGGTGGGACGCCTCGAGGGCGATTTAACCCCTGTTTTTTAGTGTTTTCTGCTGAGGGCATGCGGCTTGCGAATGGGTTCTTCACCCCCCTTGTCTACACGGAGAACTCGCCCTTGCTGCGTGCCTGTTTCACCATCGCCGCCGTTGCCGTGATTAGCGCTGGACTTGCGCATCTGAGAGATGCCCAAGGCGATGGCGGGGCCGACGCCGACCGCATTGCCTGGGTGCGCACCGTCGATGGCTGGGAGCCGAGTTCCGTGTTGAGCTTAGGGCCCGCGCCGCCTGGCCCCCCCGCGCTGCACCCCGGACTGGTGGCGACGCTGCAGCTGGGCGTCTCGTTGTTCGCCCTGCTGGCGCTGCCAACGCGGAATTCTTTCTTGGCCCGTAAGTCCTGACTCGTTCAGGGATTAGCGTCAGTGCCGAATTCTTTTGCTGTTTTGTTGCACGAAGCTCGAGGCTGCGCGCCACTAATAGGGGAGAGACTTGCGTGGGGTGCAACCCTCGCACTGCGGCCGTACTTCCTCCTTCTCACGAGACCCCCCATGCGACTTACCCTCCGCACGCTGCTGGCCTACATGGACGACATCCTCGATCCGGCCGACCACGAAGACCTGGGCGAGAAAATCGAAGCGAGCGACTTTGCCACCGAGTTGATTCACCGCTCGCGCGACACGGTCCGGCGTCTACGGTTGGGCGCGCCGCCCGTGATCGACGAATCGAGCGACGACGTGCTCGACGGGGTAAACCTCAGTGATCCGAACGCTGTTGCCGAGTATCTCGACAACACGCTTCCACCCGAGCAGGTTGCCGAGTTCGAGCGAATGTGTTTGGAGCAGGGGCTCGAGCCCGACATGCACTTGGCCGAAGTGGCGTCGTGCCACCATGTGTTGACCATGGTGCTGGGCGAACCGGCCGAGGTGGATGCAGCGCTGAAGTCTCGGATGTACAAGTTGCCTGAGCAAATCGCCGGCGGCGAAAAGTTGCGAATCGAACCAAGCCACTCCGCCCCGCCGGTTGCACCTCCCCCGCAAGCCCTCCCGCCACAAGAAGCCGTGCCCCCCGTACAAGCAGCCCCCCCGGCGCCGCAATCCGCGCCGGTAGTGACGAACGAACTGCCCGACTACCTGCGCGAGGCCGCCGCAGCGCAGCGCAGCAGCCGTCGTTGGGCCATCGGTACCACGCTGGCAGCGCTCGCGGGGATTGTCTTCTGGTTCGCCAGTGTCCCCGAGGCAGAACCGCCCGGTGAACTGGCTAGCCAAGAGCAGGAACTCGCGGGCTTGTCGGCAGGTCAACTCGACATTGCAGGGCTTGATGACATGGTTGGCACGGAGCCAAGCATAAGCGAAGACACAAACACCGAGGCACCGCCCTTCGATCCGGGACCCGGGGAAGTGAGTGCTGCACCACCGTTCCAGCCGGGCGATGCTGAGCCTGTGACAGAGGCGGAACCGGAAATGGACCTCGCACCCGTGGTCGATCTGCCCTTCGAGGCGATTCCGCCAGCCGCGGAACTTGCGGAAGATTTGGAGTCCCCGACAACCGAGGCCGAAACGCCGGAATACCCGCGCACCGAGACCCCCGAAGCCGATCCACTGGCGGACGCTTTGGGCGGTGGCGAAGCCGAAGCGCCGTTGCTGGTCGCTTCTGTGCCGAAGACTCCTGTTGAGGAGGCACCCATGGTGGAGTTGCCCGTGGCGGACGAAGGCCTAGGCGAAATCACCGATGAAACCGAATTTGGCGACCAGGAAACCGACACCGCGCCAACCGGTCCGCAGCAGTTGGGTAACTATCCGGGCAATAACGACGTGCTGCTCGCTTTCAACTCGAACCGCGAGAAGTGGATGCGCATTGCGCCGCGCACACCAATCACAACAGGTGATCGGCTGCTCACACTCCCCAAGTACCGCACGCACGTGGTGCTGGCGGATTTGAACGCTTACCTGTGCGGGGCCACGCAGTTGCGTATCCCCGTCGACGGGTTTGACACCCTCTCTCCCAACACCGAACTGCATTTGCAGATGGTCTATGGGCGGCTGCTGCTCAGCGCGGGGCTGAACGGCAGCCAAGTGGCGATGCGCATTGAAGACGAGCAGCGTGAACAGCAACGCGAGTTCCACCTTGAGGGGTCCGCGAGTCTGGCCGTCGATGTCGATCGCCTGTTTGTGCCGGGCAGCGATTACGAAAACGAAGCCGCGCCGACCAAGGCGACTTGGTACTTGACCACCGGCAGCGTCGAGTGGCCGACCCCTGCGGGTGGCACGCAGACGATCACCGGCCCTGCGATGTGGACAACCATCGACGGCATCGACGAAATTCCCACTCCCGTCGACGAACTTCCCCAGTGGATTGATCGCGAGCCGGTCACGAACGTCGAGTTCCGCGCCCGCAACAACTTGGCCCAAGAACTAAGCCCCGGCGAGCCGGTGGGTATTCGCCTTTTGGAATTGACCGAGGGCGAGGGGTTGGGTCGTCAGAAAGAGGTGCGTATTTTGGCGGCGGCCTCGAGTCTCTACGTGGGTGAGTTCGAGCCGTTGGTGAAAGCGCTCAACGACAGCGACCAAAGTCGCGCCTGGGACGAGCACCTGCGCGACCTGCGCCAGGCACTGGCGTTGAGCCCCGAGGTAGCCCAACAGGTTCGCCAGGCACTTGTCAGCAATCGGGGCGAGGAAGCGGCGGCTGATTTGATGGAGATGCTGCTCGGATACGATGACCAGCAAATCGGCCAGTCTCGCGACGCTGTCCAGACCGGCGCGGTCTTGAAACTGCTCGAGTGGCTTGACCACGACAGTCTCGACTACCGAGTTTTGGCGAGCCACAATCTCCAGGAGATTACCGGCAAATCGCCGGTCAAGGGCTATCGGCCCGACGACTCACCCAAACGCCGGAGAATCAGCCTGCGAAAAATTTGGGACGATTTCGAGTCGCACGAGCTCGTGCCCCGGTAGAGTCGCGGGCCTGGACCTCGTTTTGCCCTGTATCTGCACTGCCTTTACCTGTACTGAGAGTCCGTTTGTCTCCGGGCGGGTAAACCGCTAGAATGCTTGCTGGCAGGTATCCGCCGTTTGAATGGCTAGTCTGCTGTAGATCCGACAGGCTCAGAACGAAGGCTGAGCGCACAAAACGAAGGGAACCACTATCGTGCAGGTGAGCATCGCAGTTCGACACGGCCAATTAGCAGAATCGACCCAGGAGAACTTGAAAAGCAAGGTGGAGAAGCTCCACCGCTTTTTCGACCGCTTGATGGCCATCGAGATTGTGGTCGATTTGCAAAATGAGCACGAACCCTCGGTCGAGCTAATGGTTTCTGCCGAGCACAAGCACGATTTTGTTGCCACCAGCAAGGCGAGCAGTCTGATTGCCGCGACCGACGCGGCTTCGCAGAAGATCGAGCAACAGCTCCGCAAGTACAAAGAGAAGGTCCAACAGAGACACCGAAATTCACAACAACGTAGGCCCGAAGTCGTCGTCGAGGCAGAGTCGCAAGACGACACCGAAGACTAACGAGGACCTCAGAGACTAACACACCGACACATGGGTCGGTGGATGCCGCGGTTGGGCGGAAAACTCTCGGCCCGAGAAGTCGCAGACACGTCTCGCGTTGTTCAAATATTCCCACAGATGATTGAGGTTAAAGAGCAGTCATGAAGTTTGTTGATTTTGTGAGTAAAGACGCGATTCGCACCAACCTGGATGTGGATGACAAAGAGCAAGTGATACGGTCGATGGCGACCGCTCTGCTCGAAGCGGGAAAAGTTTCCGAAGACGAACACGACAGTATCGTCGAAGCGATTCTTAAACGCGAAGAGCTAGGCAGCACCGGCATCGGACGGGGTGTGGCGGTGCCGCATACCAAGCACCCGAGTGTCAACGAGCTGGTCGGTACAGTTGCGGTGAGCGAAGGGGGCGTCGATTTCGACAGTTTGGATGGCGAGAAGGTGCATCTGTTGTTCCTGCTCGTTTCGCCCCCCGATCGGCCCGGAGACCATCTGCGGGCACTAGAGAATATTTCTCGTCAGTTACGCGACGAGACGTTTTGTCGTTTCCTCAAACAGAGCAAGTCCCCCGCCGATGTGTGGACGCTGCTCGAGGAAGCCGATAATAACCAGTTCGTTTAAGCACGCGGAATTCATTGCGTTCAGGCACGCGGAATTCATTACGTTCAGGCACGCAGCATTGATGGCGTTGAGGCACGCAGCATTCAGGGCGTTGAGGCACGCAGCATTCAGGGCGTATAAGCACGCTACCTCCATGGCGTTCCAAGCACGCTACCTCCATTGCGTTCAAAGCACGCAGCAGAACCAATACATTTGAGTACACCGGCGAAGGTCGCTCCAGCGATCGGGTTTTCGGCACGAAAAGCTAAAAAGAACTAAGAACATAAGAACTAAGAAGATGACAGTCGCAGAGAAAACCGTGGTGATCAGCAATCCGCAGGGCCTGCACGCGCGGCCGGCGGAGATGTTCGCTCGGTTGGCACTGCAGTTTGAGTCAACCATTGAAGTCATTCGCGAAAACCATCGCATCGACGCGAAGAGCATTCTGCATATTTTGACCTTGGGAGCCGCGCAGGGCACTGAATTGACCCTGCATGCTCAAGGCGAAGATGCCGAGGCCGCTCTGGGAGCGCTCGTGCGATTGGTCGAAAGCGATTTTGCAACCGATGAAACAATGAGCCAAGAAAGCTCGGGCTGAGAATCGTCAGCCGTGGCGAGCGCTGCGGCGCTGCCCAACGCTCTGACGTATGCCCAGGTGCGTAAGCCCCCGCGCTGCCGCACATGCTGCTTGGCCAATAGCACGTTAGCGTCCGGCGAAGATTCCCGCCCGGCGAGCACTTGACGTGAAGAAAGAACCAGATGTCCGTCCACGGTAACCCTCCGTCTAAGTTTCCCACGACAGAAGTGTTATCCACGACAGAAGTCGAGGCACTCTTCGTTGCGTTATGAACAACGAGGCTTGACCCCTCCGCGGGGTTGAGCAGCATGCCCCCTACACAGTTTTTTCTTCAACGTTGCTAGTGCCCACCGGTCGCCTTTGTCGGCGCTCCGTAGTGAGGGCGCCATGGAACGCCTCCAAGGTATAGCCGTATCGCCAGGTATTGCGATCGGTGAGGCACTGGTACTAGACAACGAGGGATTTCGGATCCCCCGCCGGTTTCTGCCGCGCGATGCGGTCGAAGAAGAACTGGGCCGCTTGGACCAAGCCTTCGCCGCCGCGGTAGCCGAAGTCGAACACAATCGCCAACAAGTCTCTGACCAGCTGGGCGACGACTACGCGGCCATTTTTTCTGCCCATCTGCAGATGCTCCGCGATCCGCGGCTGCACGAAGAGATCGAGGAAATGATCCGCACCCGGCACTACTCGCCTGAGTACGCCGTGAGCCGCGCACTCCGGCGCTATGCCAAAGTGTTTCAATCGCTCAAAGGCCAATACATGGCCGAGCGAGCGAACGACATTTTCGACATCGAAAAGCGAATTCTTCGCAACCTGTTGGGCCGCAGCCGTGAGGAACTCGCGCAGGTGCTCTCGCCCGTGTTGGTGTTGGCACATAACCTCACGCCGAGCGAAACGGCCAATCTCAATCCGCAGTACGCCCTCGGGCTCGTCACCGAAATTGGCGGACCCGGTAGCCACACGGCCATTGTTGCCGAGGGCCTGGGCATTCCAGCGGTGGTGGGTGTGGGGCCGTTCTTGACGGATGTCTCTGGTGGGGACACCGTCATCATCGATGGCGACCAGGGGCAAATCGTTCTGCACCCCGACGAAGAAACCTTGGCCCGCTATCGGCACGAGGTCGAAGAACAACGCACCTTAGCGGTCAAGCTGGAAACGCTCCGCGACTTGCCAGCCGAGACGACGGACGGAGCAAGCGTGCAACTCTTGGGCAACATCGAATTTCCCTACGAAGTCAAACAATGTCAGGAGCGCGGTGCCAATGGCATTGGGCTCTATCGCACGGAGTTTCTCTACCTGGGCCGCGATGACGACCCGTCCGAGGAAACGCACTTTGAGTCTTACTCCTCAGTGGTGCAGGCGATGAGCGACTTGCCCGTCGTCATGCGCACGCTCGACTTGGGTGCAGACAAGATGCGCTCGCTCCCCGATCCCGAGGACGAACGCAACCCGTTTCTCGGGTTGCGTAGTATTCGGCTCGCGCTGCGGAACCGCGACCTGTTTCGGATTCAACTGCGTGCGATTTTGCGAGCCAGCGTGTTTGGCGACATCCGCATTATGTTTCCACTGGTCAGCACGATCATGGAACTACGCCAAGCCCGCATGGTCTTGGCCGATGCGATGGAAGACTTGGAAGAATCAGGCATCGCATTCGACCGTGATATCCAAGTGGGCATGATGGTCGAAGTGCCTTCGGCCGTGATGTTGATGGACCGCTTTGTTGAGGAGGTGGATTTTTTCAGCATCGGTACCAACGATCTGATTCAATATTGTCTGGCCGTAGACCGGAGCAACAAGGACGTAGCGAACCTCTACACCGCGGCGGATCCCTCGGTGATCCGCATGATCGAGATGGCCGTTACTTCCGCAAAGAAGGCGGACGTGCCGATTAGCATGTGTGGCCAAATGTGCGGCGACCCGATGTACACGATGCTGCTACTGGGCATCGGTCTGCGCAGTCTCAGCGTCACCCCCGCCGCCGTACCCGAAGTGAAGCGTGTCTGCCGCAGCGTCACGATAGAAAAGTGCGAAGAAGTGGCCGAGTACGTCCGCGGTCTCGAAAGCGCCCGCGAAATCAAGACGTATTTGAAAGAAGAATTAACGAAGGTATTTCCCGAATTTCCCATGTGATAGAGAGTCGTAAGAAGTAAGGCTTAAGTCGTAAGTGGGGAAGGTGCTAGAGACATGAGAAATTTTCGACAGCTTGAAGTGTGGAAGAAGGCCCATGAGTTGACACTTGATCTCTACCGCATCTCGACAAACTTTCCTAGCGAAGAGCGGTTTGGAATTACCTCACAATTGCGTCGCGCGGCGGCCTCAATCGGGGCCAATTTAGCAGAAGGCTGTGGGCGCGATACCGATTCGGATTTTAAGCGATTCGTTCACATTGCTCGAGGCTCAGCGTTCGAGGTCGAGTACCACATTCTCCTGGCCAAGGATTTGGAAATGATCTCGGCAGCGAACAATGAATCCTTGAACGCGAAAATTAATGAAGTCAAACGGATGCTGTTCGGACTAGCACGCTTCCTAGAAAACTCAAACGAAAAACGTATCACAACTCCAAAATAGTAGTCGAAAGGTGTTACTCACAAGTCTCGAGCATACCACTTCCCGGGCTCCTGCTTTCGACTTACCACTTATACCTTACACCTACATATCCAAAGGATTCCCCATGAAACAAGAGATGCTTATCAACGTCGCGCAGTCGGAAGAGTGCCGCATCGCGATTGTGGAAGATGGCCAGCTGGAAGAGCTCTACGTCGAGCGCAGCAGCCAGGACAACTACGTCGGCAACATATACAAGGGCAAGATCGTCAATCTTGAGCCCAGCATTCAGGCGGCGTTCGTCGATTTTGGCGTGGGACGTAACGGCTTCCTGCACATTAGCGATGTCGAGTCGCAGTATTTCCGCCAAGGCGGGTTCGATCCCGACAAATTGATCCAGCCAGACGGCACCCAGAACGCACCCAAAGGCAATAGCAGTGGGGGAGAGCGGCGCGACTCGAACGGAGGTGGTGGCAGCCGCACCAAGACCGCGACTCGCAAAGTCCGCCCCGGCGCGCGCCCGCGCATCAAGCCACCCATTCAAGATATTTTCCGCCGCGGCGACGAAGTGCTCGTGCAAGTGATCAAAGAGGGCATCGGTACCAAGGGCCCAACGCTCTCAACGTACATCAGTATCCCAGGCCGGTATTTGGTACTGATGCCGGCGCTGGGTCGGATCGGTGTCTCGCGCAAAATCGAGGACGAAGACGCGCGCCGCCGACTGCGAGACATTCTTCGTGAGCTAAATCCCCCCAAGGGTGTTGGCTTCATCGTTCGCACGGCTGGTACCGACCGAACGAAGAAAGAACTGTCGCGCGACTTGGCCTATTTATTGCGGCTTTGGAAGGTAATCGTCCGCCGCATCAAAAAGATGCCGGGGCCGATCGACATCTACGAAGAAAGCGACATGATCATCCGCACGATCCGCGACATCTTCACCGCCGAGGTCGATTCGATTCATATCGATGAGTCTGCAGCTTACGAACGGGCTAAAGAATTCCTGCAAGTCGTGATGCCCCGCTATGCCAATCGGCTGCATCACTACGACGGCAAGGAGCCGCTGTTCAATAAGTACAAACTCGACGAAGAAATCGCCCGCATCAACCATCGCCACGTGCCGCTCAAAGGTGGCGGTTCGTTGGTGATCGACCAAACCGAGGCGCTTGTCGCTATTGACGTCAACAGCGGCAGCTTCCGCACCGACGGCTCGGCGGAGGACTCCGCGTTTAAGCTCAACCAAATTGCTGCGAAGGAAATAGCCCGGCAGTTACGCCTGCGCGACTTGGGCGGCGTGGTCGTAAACGACTTCATCGACATGCGCCGCGAGCGCTATCGTCGCACCGTGGAGCACACTTTGCGTGATGCCGTGAAACGCGATCGGGCACGCACGAAGATCTTGCGAACCAGCCCATTCGGCTTGATCGAAATGACCCGTCAACGGATTCGTCCTAGTCTCAAACGGAGCGTCTACCGAGAATGCCCAGCCTGCACAGGCACTGGGTTAGTGAAATCAGCCGAGAGCATGGCGATCGAAGTGATTCGCAAGCTGCTGCTGACTGCGCACAACGACCGCATCACGAAGATATCGGTCACCGTCGAAGAGAATGTCGCCAGCTACCTCAACAATCGCAAACGTCGGGAGCTGACCACGCTCGAAGATGAACAAAACGTCGAGGTGCTTGTGCTCGGCCGCGAAGACGTCTCGCCCGAGTTCTTCAAGATCGATTGCGAGGATAGCGCGGGTCGTGAAGTGCGGGTTTGACCAATTCGTTTTGAGAGACGCAAGAAATTTGACACCTTAACGGCGTGAGTTTACAACAGAGCTGAAGTGCCTACCTCGATGAGAGTGTTTGTCATGACGTCAGCCGAATTGAAATGCCTCGAGCGGCAAACGAGACCATTGGGTAGTCGGTTATCGTTGGGAGCACGCTCTACACTAGCGGGCAGCCGAGGTTTCACTTTGGTCGAGCTTCTCGTGGTGATCGCGATCATCGGAGTTCTCGTGGCTTTGTTGTTGCCAGCGGTGCAAGCGGCGCGCGAGGCAGCGCGGCGTAGCGAGTGCACAAACAACCTCAGGCAATTGGCGCTCGGATTGTATAACTACGATTCGACCCACGGAAAGTTCCCAGCGGGGGGCGATTGCCCTCGTAAGAACGGTGGAGGATGTGTGACGATTTCGCGTTGCCACACGTGGTTTGAAGCCATTCTTCCCTTCATCGAGCAACAAGCACTACACGACCAAATCGATTTCGAGACAGCAACCGACTCCGCGACAAATGGACCTCTGCTTACCGAGCTGGTGATCGATGGCGTCCATTGTCCCAGCGATTTAGACGCGCAACTGGTCCAACACGATCTGCTCAATCGATGTGGTGGTTGCAGGTATGCGACAGGTCCGCGCGGTACGCGTTCGATGGGCGCTTCGTATTCGCCGAGCGGTGGTCCTCTGAATATGAACGGCTGCGCAATCTCTGTTTGGCCCGATGGTGGAAATTGCCAAAGCGAGAACGGCGGCAGCATCGAACGCGGCGCGCCGGGATTCTTTGCCGGGGGTGCGTTAGCTTACTCGTTTCGAGAATGTCCCGACGGCGCGAGCAATACTTTCTTAATCGGAGAGACTTTGCCTCGCTGGGATCCGTTTAAAATGTATTTCAATAGCCATTTGAATGTCGCTTCAACCAACCCGCCCCCCAATTATTTCAAGGCGAATCCGCGGCGGTGTGAGGATCCAGCTCCGTGCTACACCGAGGGCGTAGGGCGTCCCTGCATTCCTGATCGCAGTGGCTTCAACAGCGTGCATCCCGGGGGATTGAACATGGCGATGGCTGACGGTAGCGCACAATTCATGGTCGAAACGGTCGACTACGACACTTGGGTGTATCTTGGAGATCGACAAGATGGCCACGTAGTGAACCTACCATGATTCGAATGCATCGTGACAGCGACCTGAATGAGAACGCACGAAGAGTTCACCATTACCAACGATACCATCCATGGGTCGGCATGCTCTTGGTGTTGCTTTTCGTGACTTGCGTGGTGGGCTGTTCTCAAGGGTTGCCCATGGTGCCCGTCAAGGGCAAGGTGACTTGGCAAGGCGAAGCTCTTGAAAGTGGAACGGTCACGTTTCATCCCGAACAGATCGCCGTCGGTTTGCCCAAACGACCGGCGACCGGCTTATTGCAGCCAGACGGCACGTTCAGCTTAACCACTTTCACTGCCGATGACGGCGCGATCGAGGGGAGCTACCAAGTGACGGTGCACTCCTATTCCAGCACTCCCGCCGATTCTCATAGTGATACGCAGATCGGCAAATACATTTGGGCAATCCCCCAGCGGTTTGGCGACCCCGCCAAGAGCGGCCTGACGGCAGAGGTCACGGTAGATGTCACCAAAGAGGGTTCGAGTGACGCGTATCTATTCGAGCTGGAGTAGCTCCAGTTCAGCGCCCCGGCAGGCTTGTCGGATTTCAAGCTTTCGCTTGGGACAGAGCACGCTAAAGCATATGCTCCCACGGAACAGCCACATGGGAGTTGCTCGCATGACGCAGGTTCGGCCGTTGTTGGGCTCTGCTGACGAAAATGCAAACACCCACTATCACCAGAAATAGCGCCGAGGGTTCGGGGACCGTGGCGATGCGATGAATCGTGAATGACGAAAGCGGACGAACACGCGAAGCGCTTAGTTCAATGCGCTCGACACGCTGGAAGTCAGCCTCCGGAGAAATAAATTCGAACGGAAACCTGAGACGAGTCAAGCCGTTGGGTAACGTTTGAGGAACTTCCGCAAAAAGTCGACTCTGGAACGTTCCCGCATCGCCGGTCGTGAAAATGAGAAGTCGCAATGGCTGACTCGTGGAGGTACTCGATTTCGTAAAGTCGAGCACGAGCGCATTTGCTCCGTTGGCCAACAGATCTAAATTCAATGGCATGACTTCAGAGCCATACTCGACCATAAAATAACCATGCGATTCATTCGTTAGGAAATTCAACTTTCCGCTAGTGGCGTCGATAGATAGGGTCTGTCCCGCACCGCCAAACTCGCCGACGGTGATAGAACGCTCCCCGCCAACCACGCTGGAGCTATCCAATCCAGTTTGCATCGCCTCGCCAGGGTGGTCGCCACCACGGGTCACCGTGATGCTTCCACTCTGGAAGTCGTCGATTACTGTCCCCGCCTGGGCCAATAGTGTTGTGAAACACATCAGCGAAGAACTCGCAATCAGAACGACGCGTGAGTGCAATTGCATAGGACGATTCCTGCAGTTGGCTTGGCGAAAAAAGGCCATGCTATGCGTCTCGGATAGGGATTGGGGGTAGGGCATAGGGTAGTGGTGAATGGGTTATGGTTCAGCGATGAATCGCACTGCGTAAACCGGTGGCAAATTAGTTGACACGCTTTGCCAGGACTCGCCCCCGTCGTCGGTGGTCCACAGGTTGCCGGTGGAGGTGCCCATCGCCAGGCGTTCGCCGCTAGTGTCAACGTCGAGCGCGTGGCGAAACACAATGTCGTAGGCATGTTCGCTTGGCAAACCGTTGCCGAGTTGCTTGAATGTTTTCCCGCCGTCGGTGGTTTTCGTCACGACCAGTCGGCCATCGACGGGGACGCGACATTCGTCTTTCACACCGGGCACGAACCACGCGGTGCCCGCTTTGGTGGGATGCGCGACAACGGCGAAGCCAAAGGCCGATGGCTCGGCGGAGGTGATTTCCTCCCACTGGTTGCCGCCATCGGTTGAGTGGAAGATGCCGTTGTGGTGTTGGACCCATTGGTGGTCGGGGTGTGCGCTGCACGCGGCCAGCCGATGGGGGTCTTGGATCTCTGGCTGATAGGCCTGGTCGGGTGGCATGTATTCAGCGCGCAGGCCATTGCTCGTACAGGCCCAGGTCGCGCCGCCATCGTGCGACTGCCAAACGCCGCCGCAGGAAATAGAAACCGTGACATGCTGCGAGTCGCGTGGATCGATGGCGATGGAATGGATACCGGGATCGTCCTTGCCGCCGCCGAACCACTGTTGGCGTTCTTCGCGGTTCCAGAGTGGCTCGTTGAGTTGCCAACTCTCCCCCTTGTCCTTCGAAGAAAACAATCCGCCGGGGATTGTGCCACACCAGAGCAAGTGGGGCTGATCCTCGCCGCCCGGTTCGAGGGCCCAGATTTCCGAGAGTGCGGCTGGTTTCGTCGTTGGGTTGTCCCAATCGGGCATGCGCTGCGGCACCGTTTCACCTTCTGGAAATTGCGGCACGGCGATCTCGTCCCACTGCTTTCCCTCGTCCGAACTGCGATGCAAGTGCGTACCAAAATGCCCGTGGTCAATTGCGGCGTACCAGGTTCCATCTCGCGCATCGGCGAGCGACATCGTGACTGGCAAACCGAGAAACGCAACGTCGGCGATTTCCCAAGCGTTGTTGGTTCGCTCGAGCGTGAACAATCCCTTGCGGGTTGACAGGTGTAGGCGATCGGACATGATTCATCGGGGGGGTTGAATCTAAGAACAGTAAAAACCAGCCGGACGCGCCAGCTAAGTTATCCTCCGGACAAGGCTTGCATGACATACAGTTTGGCATCGAGTCCGACGGAATCGCTGAGCCCGATGCGGTCGGCGATCAGTTGGCCGTCGATGAAAATGGTCACGTGCCGACGCAGGCGATCGTGTTCATCCAGTACATAGGTGCGGAGCTGGTCGTTGCCGGCCAGGGCTTGCTGGAGCGCTGCCCCGACGGTGTCCGCTGTGACTTCGACCGGCTCGCTCTTGGCGAATTTCTGCAGGTGGCTTGTGAAGTGGACGGTCGGCATGATGCCAGCAGTATCCCGCGCGGCGGTGGAGTTTGAAAGCAAAGAACAGGCGAAGATTCGTGTGGAGCGCCTTGGGAGGGCGACAAACGCAAGCGACGGGGCAAAATAGGGCGGATATTGGTTTTCCAGTGGTATCTGCCCCTCGACGACCCGGGCAGTATCGGTTAGATTGCAGGGCTCGATTGTCCACATCCCCACCACTCACGCACCCCACCTACCATGTACGCAATCATTGCCGACGGCGGCCGCCAATACCGAGTTGAAGAAGGCCAGGAACTCACGATCGATTTCCGTGACGCGCCGCAGGGCGAAAAGCTAACGTTCGACCGCGTGTTGGCGGTGAGCAATGGCGAGGGTGACCTCAAGCTGGGGGCCCCGACGCTCGACGGCGCAAGCGTGCAAGCCGAAGTGTTGGGTGCGGAAAAGGGCAAGAAACTCGTCGTGCAAAAACTTCGCAAGCGAAAAAATTCCCGTCGCAAGACCGGCCATCGCTCGGTCCACACCCGTGTGAAGATCGCAAAGATCAGCGGGTAGTTTTGGTGAGTCGTTCGTAGCCGCGTCTTACAGATTGCCCGCGCGTTGTCCCCCGGCGATCTGTAAGATCGCGGCTTTTTCATCTTGGTCTAGGCGCCTATTTTCTGCGCGAGACAATGGGCCGTTGTCCAAGTGTTTCCGTGCGTTCCGAGGGGGAACCCCATGCATTGTTGGCGAAGAAAATCCGTACTCACTCGAGTTCTCATGTGGGGCGTGCTCGGTGTGCTTTTCTCTAATGCAAAGGCACAAACAGCTCTCGAGCCCGCGGCTGATGAACCGGATGTCACGACCATCGACGTAGCCCAGCGGCAAGAGCAGATCGAACAGCGGCTCGCTTCTCTCGAAGCGTCGACCTTGCCTGAGGGCGAGTTGCGCAAGGTCAACGAGTTCTATCAGCAGGCGCTGAGCACGTTGGGCAAACTTGAAGAGCAACGGACAGCGCACGAGAAGTTTGTGAAAGATGGCGAGAACTATCCGCAGGAATTGGCGGAAGTAAAAAAATTGCTAGCCGAATTGCCCAGTGAACCGGCAGTGGTCGAGGCCAACGCAAAATTGGAGGATCTCGAAGCGACACTCAATACACTCGAAACCGACGTACGAACGACGCGCGACGCCCTGGCCAAGTCCGAAGCCAAGCCAAAAATCCGCACAGCTCGTCTCGCGGAGTTACCAAAACTCACTCTCGAAGCTCAGCAGCAACTCGACGAAACCTTGGCACGACTCGAGTCGCTCCCCGCACTCGATGCGACCAACTTGGTCGCGATTGCTGAGCGTTCGGCGCTTGAGTCGAATCGCGACTATCTCGTGCAGTACATCGAGGCTATGGAGGCGCAGCGCAAGTATATTTTGATGAGTTCTGAATTGGTACAGCAGCGGCGAGATTACCAGGCCAAGGTGCTGGCCCTGAAAGAAGAGGAATTGAGCGCGGTTCGCACCTTCGTCCAACAGCGCCGCAAACAGGATGCCCAACAACAGGCGGTCGCGGCGAAGCAAGCCGCCCAAGTCGAGCGGCCCGAGGCGATTGCTGCACTCGCCGAGCAGAATTCCCAGCTTGCCGAGGAACAGGCCGAGATCGTCGCGAGCATCGGCAAGATCAATCAAGAGTTGACTGAGGTCAACGACCAGTTGGAGAGAGTCGACACCCAGTTCACTCGTAGTCAACAACGCATCGAGGCATCGGGAATGTCCGAGAGCATCGGTTTGCAACTTCGCCAACAGCAGGAGCTGCTTCCCGATGTGCGCAGTTTACGGCGGCACATCAGTCAGCATGCCAAGCAAAAAGCGACTGCAGTTTACAAACTGTACGAGCTGCACGACACACGTTCCACCGTGGTCGATGTGGACCTGGACCAGCGTGTGTCGGAAGTCCTCGAACAGTTGCCAGCGAAGGATCGCGAGAGCTCGGGTGACGAAGTGCGTAAGCTGCTTGAATCGGAGCGAACGATTCTCGACTCGATCATTGAAAACTATCAAAAGTATTCCAATCAACTTACCGCACTGACTGCTGCCGAGTCGAAATTGATCAGCGACACGCGCGAGTACGCTAACTTCATCGCGAAGAACGTGCTGTGGATTCGCAGTTGCAGGTGGCCCAGTTGGAGCGATTGGGAACCGGCGGCTGGGGCGCTGCGCTGGAGCTTGGACCCCCAGTTATGGCGCGAATCGGGCAAAGCCCTGTGGCAGCGAGTACTCAAGTCGCCGCCGGTAAGCATCGCGTTTTTTACTGCCATGAGCGGGCTGATTTACTTGCAGGAGCGTTTGCGTCGCAGCTTGCGTGAGATTGGCGTAAAGGCGGAGAAACGCTCGTGCATCGATTTTTCCCTGTCGTTGCAAGCTGCGGGGATCACCTTGCTGCTTGCGCTGCCGTGGCCCGCGCTGTTTTGGTTTGCCGGTTGGTGGCTCGCCGGAACGGCCAATGTGTCGGCGTTTACGCATGTGCTTTCGTTAGGCTTGCAATTTACGGCAGTTTGTCTGTTGTTGCTGGAACTCGTGCGACATGTCTGCCGATCGAAGGGGCTGGCTGAGTCGCACTTCACCTGGCCCAAGGCGTGTGTGACGCAAGTGCGTCGCAACCTGCGCGTGATGTACATGATCGGTTTGCCACTCGTGTTTTGGCTCACAGGACTGGAGAACCAAGACGAGCAGCAGTTGTGGAGTTCCTCGCTGGGCAGGCTTTGGTACGTAGTGGTCATGCTGCTCAGTGGCGCTATGTTGGCCCAACTATTGTTAGTGAAGAGCAGCGCGTTTCGACAGACTTTGCTGCAGCGCACGCAACTCTCGAAATGGCGATTGTCGACGGTTTGGATTCCTCTGGTCGTTGCCGCACCGATCCTGCTTGCCGTATTGGCCATCGTGGGGTACTACTACACGGCCCAACAATTGGCGCTGCGCATGCTGCAAGTTGTTGGGTTGATGTTTGTGTTGACGGTGCTGGGCGGACTCACGCGGCGGTGGATCTTGCTGAACCGTCGCCGGTTGGCGCGCGAGCAAGCGCGGCAAAAACGGGCCGCCGCGCTGGCAGCCGCGGAAGCGAGCGGCGACCAACCCCCCGCCCCGATTACCGAAACATCGAGCGAAGAAGCCGTCGATCTCTATGCCCTGGGCCAACAAACCAACCGGCTGGTGCAAACATTGCTGGTCGCGGTCGGCTTGGTCGGGGCGTGGTTGATTTGGGGTGAGATGTTGCCGGCACTGTCGCTGGTTGGAGAACAAGCAATCCCCGGGTTCGCCCTGAAATGGGGCGAGTTGATCCGCTTTCTACTGGTGATTGTCGTCACTTACTTTGCCATTGGCAACGTGCCGGCGCTACTGGAGTTCGCCGTCTTACAGCACTTGCCGCTTGATGCAGGACTGCGTTACGCCATCACCAGCCTGTGCCGCTATGTGCTTGTGGCGATGGGCATTTACTTGGCGTACACGTCCCTGGGCTTCGACAGCACGAGCATCCAGTGGCTTGTCGCCGCGATGGGCGTGGGCTTGGGTTTTGGGCTGCAGGAGATTTTCGCCAACTTCGTCTCTGGGGTGATCCTCCTATTCGAGCGCCCCATCCGCGTGGGCGACATCGTCACCCTCGGCGACAAGACGGGCCAGGTCAGCCGCATCCGCATGCGGGCGACGACCATCGTCGACTGGGATCGCAAGGAGTATCTCGTGCCAAACAAGGACCTGGTCACCGAGCGGCTCTTGAACTGGACGCTCTCAGACCAAACCAACCGCATCGTCATCCTCGTCGGCGTGGCCTACGGCAGCGACACGGACCGTGCCTGCCGCCTGTTGGTCGAAGCGGCAACCGAACACCCGTTGATCGTCGCCGACCCGTCGCCCAGCGCCGTGTTCGACGGCTTCGGCGATAGCACACTGAACTTAACGCTGCGGTGTTTTCTCCCCAACCTCGACAAACGCCTCGACACAATCCACGACCTGCACTCGGCAATCGACCGCAAGTTCAAAGCCGCAGAGATCGAGATCGCGTTCCCGCAGTTGGATTTGCATGTGAAAGGGTCGGCAGCGGAGAGTGGGCAGTGGGTAGTCGGGAGTGGGCAGAATGGGAACTAAGCGAAGCGAGCGAGGTCTGGTCACTAGCCCGACGCGCCAGCGAGGGCGAATCTGAGCGCGCCCTCGCTGGCGCGTCGGGCTAATTGGGGTTTCGCTTCACCTGCCGTGGCTGTGCCGTCGCGCCGGTCATCTTTTCCGGCAGCTGAAACACATCTCCGGCGCGATTACAAAAATAGAGCCGTGATTTTGATGGTTGGCGAGCATCGCCGTCGGCCCACAGGGCGACGAAGTCGTCGTGGTGATTCACGGGGCGGCGCACGTAGGTGTGGTTTAGCGGGCTGTCTGACGTGAGTTGCTGTTCCACTTGCCAGGTGGCGCCCTGGTCGGCGCTCGTCCACGCAGAAATTTCTCCACCGGGATTGTATTCTTGAGGTCCGCCGACCCTCGGGGCGATGAGGCGCCAGAACTCGGTTTTCGCATAGTAGTAGAGAGACCCCATGTCGTAGTTGCTGTCTGCCGGGGCGATTGATGATCGGTTCCATTGACGGCCGTCCCAACGGAGGAACTCCCAACGTCGCGGGTCGTGCTGGGGCCCCGACCAGGGTCCATTGCTGGTGATCACAAGAATCACGGGACGGCGCGCCGCATCGAAGCGAATGTCCTTGAGGTAGACGTTGCGACCTGCGCTCGTGTAGTCGTGAACCAAGCAGGCATTGTCAGATTCGGTGAGCGGAATCTCGATCGGCTCGCCCGCAACGTTCGACCAACTCGCACCGCCGTCGGGTGTTTGCATATAGTAGAGGTTGGTTCGCCAATTGAGTCCCTTGCCCTGTGGGTGATAGTTGAATGCGGTGGCGGCGAGGTCGTCCTCAATTGCGCTGATCTGGTAGTGGCCTTCTTCGATCGCCGCCAAACGGTGCCAGGAACTCCACCGACGTCCATCGCGGCTCGTCATAAAAAAACTGGTGCGAGCGGCCGGACTGCCGTAGTGTGTAAAGAACGCTGCGAACCCGTAAGCCGGAGTTTGCCAGACTTGCAGGTAGGAAAAATTATCGAGTGGCCGTTGCTTACCCTCCACTTGGTAAGTGGCATCGACCCGCACGAAGCGATCGATCGAGTAGGGCTGCAAGCTGCGATGGATCAGCGAAGGACGACCGCGGCCGTGCGAAGTGGAGAAGATCCAAACATGGCCCGCTTCGTCTACTGAGATAACGGGGTTGTCGTGTGCGTCGTCGGTATTCTTGTTCAACAAGAACCGCGGGCGTGGGACTTCTCCTGTTTTGTGGTCATAGTACGAAACCATATGAACCAACTCGTCGTGGCTCTCGACAGTGGTCCCGCCGTAGCAGAAGAATGTTTTTCCCACCTGGGGACAATAGACGGCAAACGGATTGTGTTTCGCGCAGTACGTTGCGAGACCGCCGCTGTACTTGAACGCGTACTCGTCCTCCGACTTTTGATTCCAGTACCAGATTCCTCTGTAGCCATCGCGTGGATGCGTCTCGACCACCGAGGAGTCCATCGCTTGTACTGTCCTCGGGAGTAATGCTAGCAGCATGAGGCGAAGGACCAAACGAACGCGAAGACCATTCATCATGGCGGAACCCTGAAGGTGCATTGAATAGTGAGTCGGTTGACTAGGTAGATTCTCTCCTGGGGCCGATGGGGTATTCAAGTCGTCCAGAGAAGTTTTAGCCAGGGCCGAAAACATTGCCAGCGACGAACCAACGTTGAACAGCACCGCGGCAAGGGGTGGGCCAGGTATTCGTTGCTGCACTTAGACTGTAACGCACGCAAGCGGCGACAGTGCCCTTCTAACTTGGCATCTCCGCGGCGCGTTTGATCCCTCGCAACATGCCGCCGAAGACGAAATTGTGCAGCGGCACAACCGCATACCAGTAGGCTAACCCTAGCAAACCGCGGGGCCGAAAACGCGCGGTCATGTGCAGTCGGGTTTCGCTTTTTTCGTCAGCCGGTGCGATTTCGAATGCCAGTTGGGCGGTGCCAGGGAGCCGCATCTCGGCATGCAGCAGCAGCGATTTGCCGCGCTCGATGCCCACAACGCGCCAGAAGTCGAGTGTTTCTCCGTACTCCACTTGCTCAGGATGGCGACGGCCGCGCCGCAATCCCGGGCCGCCGATGAGTTGATCCATCCAACCACGGAGCCGCCAGAGTATGTCGCCGGCGTACCAACCATGGCCCCCTCCCACACGACAGACGGCGTTGAACACCTGCATCGGTTCGGCCTTGATGTCGACACTACGTGCGTCGGTGAACACTTTACCGCCAGCCCAGTCGGGATCGCCCGGGATAGGTCCCGCGACCGACCAACGCGTCGGTACTTTCCCCTCGTTGGTAGCCGTGAGCGCATCCTGGATCGCCGCGCGGACCGAGAGGGCAGGGTGGGGCATCAACTGTTGTGTGGTGTTGTCGGTGACAACTACTCGGTTGCGTAAACCTTCAGAAAGAGGCCTGGCGATGCGATAGGTGACTGGGGTGATTAAACTAATCCACGCCGAGCTAAGACGAGGTGTCAGCAGCGGCACACCCAGGACAAGTCGGGGGTTGAGTTGAAGCTCTTTTGCCATCAGCTGCATCAACTGCCGGTAGGAAAGCACATCGGGCCCGCCGATTTCTAGTTTTCGCCCCATCGTCTCGGGAGTCTCCAAGCAATGTGCGAGCCAGTGCAACACATCGGCGATAGCGACGGGTTGAGATTCAGTCTCTACCCAGCGCGGTGTGATCATCACCGGCAAACGTTCGACGAGGTAGCGAAGAATCTCAAAAGATGCCGAGCCAGCGCCAATGATCATCGCCGCGCGCAGCGAAGTGACGGGCACACCCGTTGATGCAAGTGCTTGTTCGACCAACCGGCGCGAGCGCAAATGGTCGCTCAACCCTTCGCCAAGCTCACCCAAACCACCGAGATAGATGATTTGTTGGACTCCCGCCTCCGCGGCGGCCTTCGCGAAATTGGTAGCCAGGTGGTTGTCGAGATCAACGTATTCCTCTCCCGCAGCAATCATCGAGTGCACCAAGTAGTAGGCCTCGGTACATCCCTCGAGCAACGAGGGCAGCATCTCGGCTTCGGCCAAGTCACCTTCGACCACTTCCACTAGCGGGTCGTCACGCCATTGCCGTGAGTCGAGTTTGCGTGCATTGCGGGCAAGGCACCGGACCCGATATTGTTTCGCGAGCAGCGCGGGCACCAGCCGACCACCCACATAGCCCGTGGCGCCGGTGACAAAGATGCGTCGGTTTGGTTTCTCGCTATTGCTTGGGGATGTGTCCATATGAAGAAGTGGTTGAGTTCGGCGGTCGATGTGCCAATTGTTGTATCGAAGCTAAGACTGTTGAACCGCAAGGAATCGTCGTGTGTCACCCACGCAGACCGCGGTGATAGCTCGTGAACTTTGAAGCCGGTTTGAGATGGCGTAGTGCTGGCTTTCCTTTTGTTCGCTAGCCTCTAGTATTGTGGATCGAAGATCTGCATGGAGGAATCCCACGTAACGCTGGATGTTTGCACAATGAAACCGAAGTCTCGTTGGCTTGGCCTGTTTGCCTTTTTGGTTCTTTGTCTCACGGCCGGTGGGCTAGGTGCGGTGGCGACGACGCCGGAGATCGAAGGTTGGTTTCGCACGGTCGACAAGCCGAGCTGGAATCCGCCCAATTGGGTGTTCGGCCCTGTGTGGACGACACTGTATGTGCTGATGGCCGTAGCCGCTTGGCTTGTGTGGAAGCCCGCGGGCTGGAAAGTTGCCGCGTGGCCCCTGACGCTGTTCGGCGTGCAGTTGGTTCTCAATGTCGGATGGTCGTGGATCTTCTTCAACTTGCACGAGCTCGGTTGGGCGTTTGTGGAACTCGTTCTGCTGTGGCTGGCCATTGCTGCGACGACGGTTGCGTTTTTTCGACGGTCCCAGGTTGCCGGATATTTGATGGTTCCCTATTTGGCGTGGGTTACTTTTGCCGGCGTGCTGAACTTCGCCATCTGGCGGCTGAACCTGGGTTGAGTGGCAGGCAGTTTTGTGAGACGGGGTGGTTCGCGCAGATTGTGGGGCGCGGAGTTCACTACTTTTTTTGACTGACTGTCCGCCGACCACGTTCCGTTCTCCGCAGCTGTTGAATCGCCGATTTCTCCAGGAATTTGCGCTCCAAAGTCCACTTCGCACGTCCTTGTTGGGCACTTTGCTAGCTCTTCACGATTGCCACAACCCGTGGTATGATAGCATCTTAGGGAAAATACCACGGGCTGTTGACGCATCCCGACGGATGTGTATGATTTCACCCTTCGACCAACCGGATGTAGTGGCTTGATGGGCATCGACCACAACATATGGTGGTAAAATTCAATAAGTGGCTCGTTTTTGACGAGTCAAGATCATAGCGGACACAAAATGGGGTGTAAGGCGTTGGTTGTTCGTCGCTGGTGAGAGCCGTGACCCGGCAAGTAAATCTTCTCACGAATTGCGACCAACAACCATCGACTCGCACCCGTTGGTGCACCGATGTACACTGGTAAGGATGCCCTTTTCCAAGGTGCTAGCTCGTTAGGGATTCGTCGGAAGTCTGGGGCCGCTTCGCGGTCTTTCGTTTTCGACTATCGACCAACGGCTTGCGCCTCCAAACACACGGAGGTTTTGTCGTGGCTACTGCTGATCTGAAACAAGGTACCGAGACCATGTCCCCAGCCGCCAGCTCCCAATCGCAAGAAAGATCTCAAGAGAGTTTGGCCGGCGTGAAGCGTTTCCACGGCCGGATGAAGTTCGACGCGGAGTTCTGTCCGACCGACGTCGAAAGCCCCTTCGACACAGCGCAGTGGGAAACTCGCACCTCCGCGATCAAGGGCGAGAACGGCGAGGTCCTCTTCGAGCAGACCAACTGCGAAGTGCCGACCACCTGGAGCCAGTTGGCCACGAACGTCATCTGCAGCAAATACTTCTACGGCGAGGTCGGCACGCCGGAGCGGGAGTACAGCGTACGCCAACTGGTGCATCGCGTAGCGCGCACGATCACCGACTGGGGACTCGAAGACGGCTACTTTGCCAGCGCCGAAGATGGCGAACGCTACTACCGTGATTTGGCGTGGCTGTGTTTGCATCAGTACGGGGCGTTCAATTCGCCAGTCTGGTTCAACGTCGGCCTGTTTCACCAGTACGGTGTGCGGGGCGACAAGTGCAACTGGCGCTGGGATCCGGTGACGCAAGACGTCGTCCAGCCAGAGAATCCGTACGAGTTTCCGCAGGGCAGTGCGTGTTTCATCCAGCATGTTGAAGACAACATGGAAGACATCATGGAGCTGGCGCGCAGCGAGGCCATGTTGTTCAAGTTCGGCAGCGGCACGGGCACAGACCTGTCGACACTCCGCTCGCAGCGCGAAAAATTGGCCGGGGGTGGAAATCCTAGTGGCCCGTTGTCGTTCATGCGGGTGTACGACCAGATCGCCGCGGTGGTGAAGTCGGGTGGCAAGACGCGCCGCGCGGCGAAGATGCAATCGCTCAAGGTTTGGCATCCCGATGTGATGGAATTCATCGAGTGCAAGTGGAAAGAAGAGCAAAAGGCACACGTGCTAATCCAAAAGGGTGGCTACGAGGCCAACTTCAACGGCGAAGCGTACAGTTCGATCATGTTCCAGAACGCGAACCTCTCGGTCCGTGTGACCGACGACTTCATGCAAGCGGTCGAGAAGGACGAAGACTGGACCACGCGTTGGGTGACCGACAAAAAAATCGAAGGCCCAACTTACCCGGCCCGCGACGTGATGAATCGGATGGCCGACTGTGCGTGGCACTGTGGTGACCCCGGCGTGCAGTACGACACGACGATCAACCGTTGGCACACCTGCCCCAACAGTGGTCGGATCAACGCCAGCAATCCGTGCTCCGAGTACATGTTCCTCGACGACACGGCTTGCAATCTGGCGAGTGTGAACCTAATGAAGTTTCGTCGTGACGATGGTTCGTTTGATCATGAGCGTTATGGAGCCGCCTGTCGAGCGTTCTTCACGGCGCAGGAAATTCTGGTCGACCATGCCAGTTATCCAACACCCGACATCGCACGTAATAGTCATTTGTTCCGTCCACTCGGGTTGGGGTACTCCAACCTAGGCAGCTTGCTGATGTCCAACGGTTTGGCGTACGACTCCGACGCCGGACGGGGCGTGTGCGGGGCGATCACCTCGATCATGCACGGCACGGCTAACCTCACCAGTGCCGAACTGGCTGAGGCGGTCGGCACGTTCGACGAGTACGAGCCGAACCACGAACCGTTTATGAATGTGATGCGGATGCATCGCCACGCGGTCGACGAGATATCGCCCGAGTGTCCGGCGGACCTCACCGAGGCAGCCCGGCAGGTGTGGGACCAGGTCCTTTCCGCGGGGCAGGTGCACGGCTTCCGCAACGCGCAGGCGACGGTGCTCGCGCCGACCGGCACGATCAGCTTCATGATGGATTGCGACACGACCGGCATCGAGCCGGACATCGCGCTGGTGAAGTACAAGCAACTTGCCGGTGGCGGGATGCTGAAGATCGTCAACCAAACCGTGCCCCTGGCGCTGGAAACGCTCGGCTACGACGCAATGCAGATCCAGTCGATTCTCGATTATATCGACGAGAACGACACCATCGAAGGCGCCGACGAACTGAAGCCGGAGCATTTGCCGGTGTTCGACTGTGCGTTCACCGCCCGCAATGGTTCGCGGAGCATCGCTTGGAAAGCGCACGTGACGATGATGGCGGCGGCGCAGCCGTTTCTGTCGGGCGCGATCTCCAAAACGGTGAACATGCCCCGCGATACCACGCCCGCCGAGATCGCCGAGGCGTATGTCGACGGTTGGAAGTTGGGGCTCAAGGCGTTGGCGATCTACCGCGACGGTTCGAAGGACAGCCAACCGCTGAACACCAGCACCGAGGCCGAGCAGGCCAAGGACAAGGCGGCAGCCCTCGCAGGTAAACCGCGGCGAGAACGGTTGCCCGACACGCGGCAATCGATCACGCACAAGTTCAGCGTTAACAACCACGAGGGCTACATCACCGTTGGCTTGTTCGAGGATGGCCGCCCGGGCGAGTTGTTCATCACGATGGCCAAGGAGGGCAGCACCATCGGCGGACTGATGGATGCCTTTGGCACGTCGGTGTCGATGAGCTTGCAGTACGGCGTGCCGCTCGAGGACTACGTGAACAAGTTCTCGCACATGCGTTTCGAGCCGCAAGGGTTCACCAAGAACCCCGATATTCGAATTGCCAAAAGCTTGATCGACTACATCTTCCGTTGGTTAGGCATCCAGTTCGTGCCGGGCTACCGCGAGGCGAGCATGGGCATGCCGCCGGGAGGCGAATCGAACTCCGGCGACAGTGGCGACGGCGAAACCGTTACCAAGCCTGTCGCCAAGAAGGCCGACGGGCAAGCTGCCGGCCAGGACCAGGCCGAAGCGAAGGACACGAAAGACAACGCGTCGGCGTCGTCTGCCAAGCCGATTGCCACTTCGAACGGCCACACCAATGGCGCGGTAACGAATAACCACGCCGCCAACGGCCACAGCGACCAGCTGCTAGAACGGGCAGGCGTGCGAGTCGACACTTCCCACACCGGCCGCACCGAACAGTTCGCCGGTTTCCAAACCGACGCCCCCAGCTGTGACGGCTGCGGCTCGATCACGGTACGCAATGGCAATTGCTACCTGTGCCACAACTGCGGGAATTCGATGGGGTGCAGTTGAGAAGAAGTTAGTAAGCGCTGGCTCCAGCTAGCGCCCATTTTCACCGGGTGACACCGCGACGGGTGTCGGCTTCCTTGCGGAGGTCGATGCCCGTTTTACGTGACCGGCGATCGTGCTTGTGGAGCCACGGATTGAACACTGAAGAAACACGGATCGCACTACCGCCTCATCCGTGTTCAATCTGTGTTTCATCCGTGGCTAATCTTTGACAGCTTTGGACGCTCGCAGTCTTAGCGCCATCGCTTGCGCTTGCCGGCTGTAGTCGATGGATTCGCCGAGGATGCGGGCTGCTTCTTGGTCGGCGTGGAAACCGCGGGAGTTTTCGCTGCTGATGTAGTCCAGCCGCCACATGGCCTTGCGTTGCAGTTTGTAGACATCGGCCAGCGCTGCTTCCTCGGCATTGGCTGCTTTCGCTTCGACGACGGCATCGAGCATGTCGGTCATGGCTGCGGCGGCGCGCTCCAACAGTGCCAGGTTTTTATCCTGGATGTTTTCGATTCGTTCACGCAGCGAGTCTTCGCTTTGGTGGTGGCAGTTCTGACAGGCGGCGTTGAGATTTTCTAGCGGTGAGCGCACGTGGTGGTTGCTAAGTTTCATGGCCCCTTGCCGCTGGTAGGGCATGTGGCAATCACTGCAGCTTACGCCGCTGCGGGCGTGGATGCCTTGGCTCCAAAGTTCGAACTCCGGGTGCTGTGCTTTGTAAACATGCGCCCCAGTCTCGGCGTGGATATAGTCGTAAAACTCTTCGCCGTCGGGAAAGGTGGTTTCCTCCCAAGTTTGTTCCAAGTCGTCCATGCGCAATCCATGCTTCCAAGGGAAGGTGAGTGTCATCTTGTCTGCACAATAGTACTCGACATGGCATTGCCCGCAGACGAACGAACGCATTTCCTGGCGCGTGGCATGCACGTTGGGATCGTATGCGGCGGCGCGATTTCCGCTGCGCCATTGCTCGATGCTCGGCAGATGCGTCACGGGCGCGTCTCCGGCGGCGAGATCGGCAATGCCTTGCATGAACCCAGGACGCGTGACGCGGATCGCCATCGTTTCGGGGTCGTGGCAATCGATGCAGGTGACCGGGTGTGCTTCGCCAATTTCAGGATGATTGTTGGGTACAGCCTTTCCGGCGATTTCGCCATTGAATCCACCGACCGGCGCCTGCGGAAAGACCGGTTTGTTCTCGCCGGGTGTGCCGTCGGGCATCTGCTTCAGCATCGCCAGCACTTCACCGTAGGTCTTTTGGCTAACTTCGGTAAAGCCGCGGATGACAGCCGGCATGTTGAACTCTCCGGCGAGCGTTTTTTCGTCGGCCGGTTGGTCCATCGCTTCGAGCCCAACCTTGCGGTAGAGCACCGTGGTCGATCCGTGACAGTGCAGACAGGCGCCCGCTTGAGGTTTTTTGGTCACCCGCTCGGTAACGCCTTGGTCGTAGAGCATGTAGGCGTGGCCGCGCGCTTCGCGGTAATCGATGCTGAATGCGTAGCCGGCGTAGAGGCGTTTGAGCCACGGTTGTTGGTCCAGTTTTGAATCTGGCATCGCACTGGAACCACCGTAAAACTTGTCGCCCGCGGTCGATTTCCAGCCGTCGAATTGGTGCGGCCAATTGAGTCCCCACGGCTCGGGGTCGGTTGAAATTTCGTTGATCTCAGCAACGCGGACAAACGATTGCCGTGCTTCTTGCTTGCGGCCTACGATGGTAATCAACACCCAAGCCACAAGCGCCGTGGCCACCGCCGCGGCGAGAAACGTGAGCAGCAGCAGCCGTGCGGAGCCAGTGCGTGGCATACAAAACGGTTGTGTGGTATTTCCAGTGAGTCGCATGGAATCAATATCCTTCATAGCGTCGGGGAGCAACGGTGTGCGGGTGGCCTACGTCGCGATGGCAATGCACACAAGCGAGCATGTCGCCTCCCTTTTCGGTTGGTAGCATGTGGTTGACTAGTTCCTGGTGGCAATGCAAGCAAGCGTCTTGCAGCACACGGCTGTTGCGTGCCTTGATTTGGATCGGGTCCGCGAAGTCGTCGGTGGTGAAGGCAAGCGAGTGGAAGAAGCCGTTGTCTGCCTTGGTGAGATATTTTCCGACCATGTCGTGTGGTGCGTGGCAGTCGTTGCAGGTGGCGACGGCGTGGTGGCTCGACTTCTGCCACGAGTCGTAGAATGATTGCATCACATGGCAGTTGGCGCAGGTCTCGGGATTGTTGCCCAAGTAGGCGTACCCCTCACCGTAGCCAAACGTGAACAAGCCTAAGCCGCCCAACGCACCGAACACCACGGCCACGAGGACCGCGAGCATTTTGACCCGCGTCGAACTTCGTGCGGTGGGACGCGCTTCGAGCGAATAGGGTTCGGTAGGGCTCAACTGCTCAGGCATCCGCAATGACTCTCGGCTGTAAATGAGATATTCGCATCCAATTTACACGGCAATTCGCGGGAGTGTCAACGGAGACCGGCTGCGAACGATTGCCACTCGCAAATTTTCTGCTCGCTTACTAAGCTGTAGGTTTACCCCACAACGGAGTTTCCCATGCACTTCATTTGGTTTTTACTCATCGGCATCCTCGCGGGTTGGCTCGCGGGGCAGTACATGGGCACCGGCGGGTATGGGCCCATCGGCGATTTGGTAATCGGCATCATCGGCGCGGTGTTGGGTGGGTTTGTGCTGGGGTTGTTGGGCTTTGCCGCAGTGGGGTTGTTGGCGCGGCTGCTGACGGCCACGTTTGGCGCGGTGCTGTTCATAGCCGCGGTGCGGAAGATCAAGCAGGCGCCGTAGGCGGGTTACCCAAGACAAGAACAGAGAAAGAGCTTTCCGTTGTGTGCGAGACGGAATCAGTACAAAGCAACATTAGCAACTGAGAAGATCTTTCCTTACCAAGTA
The DNA here is from genome assembly GCA_965230685.1 of Bythopirellula sp. GTDB lineage: Bacteria > Planctomycetota > Planctomycetia > Pirellulales > Lacipirellulaceae > Bythopirellula. The sequence goes on along the minus strand of CBDDLO010000002.1, from coordinate 1,808,779 downwards.
TTCGGCTCGAGTGGCACTGTCAAACGATAGCGGTGATTCTTAGGGTTCGATCTCCACAGGGAGGCTATGCGCGGGTTCGCGATTGGCCCGACTGCTGATTACCAACGCGTTGGCCACAAGTACCAGCACCACGCCCACCAACGCCCGTCCCGCGAGTTTCTCGCCTAGGGTGAAATACCCCATCACTAGCGACATCGGCAGGTAGAGGTACGACAGGATGCTTGTCGTGGTGGTCGAAAGGGCGGTCACCGCGTGGACCCACAGACCGTGGCCGACGAAGGCAATGCCCAGCCCGAGATGCAGGATCAGCAGCCATTCGTAGAATTGCCAGTCGCTGGGGAGCACCTCCCATTTTGCCCAGGGTTGCAGGCAAAGAAAAATGGGGATAGCAAAAGTGAACTGCCCCCAGGCTCGCAGGTTGCCGTCGAGGTCGGCATAGTGCTGATGCAACAGTGGCAAGGCCGCGGCGGCGAGTCCACTGAGCACGCCGATCACTAAACCAATCGTATGCTGGTTCTCGAAACTAAACTCGGGGATCAGCAGCCAAGTGCCCAGACAGGCGAGCAGCAGCCCGAGCATGTCCTTCGCCGTGACCTGTCCGCGACCCAGTAACCAACCCAGCACGATGAGCCAGACCCCATAGGTGGAAAACCCAATCGCGCCGATCGCGGCGCTCGCCATTTTGATGCTCAGGAAAAACAGCACCCAGTGAATTCCAAACGCCAGCCCCATCCACAGCAGCGCTTGCGAGGTGCGTCTGTTCCATTGACGAAGGTGTGTCCTCGTCCGTGGCCAATGCCAAAGCAGCACCCCTGTCATCCCCAGGCTTGCCTGAACTAGTCGGCAAAGGCCCAGCGCAAGGCTGTCGAGTTGCACTGCCCGAATGCAAGTCGGTGCGCTGGAAAACAACAGGATCGCGACCAGCGCGACGGACAAAGCTGAAGACGGTTTCGGCACAAGAAGGCGGGGGCAGGGGGGATTGAGGAATTGATAGTATCGTACAACTGCGAGTCAGGTTACAGTGGGGGGAAGAGAAAACAATTCCTTGAAGTGGGTTGCCGAGTCGAATATGAAACTCTCGCGTGGGACGAAAATTGGGCTTGGGCTCTTGCTCTTGGTAATTGTCGCTGCAGTTGGTGCGGGGCTCATTTGGCGGGGTGAATATGCGACGCAGCAATCGGCTGAGCGGTCGTTTGTCATCGAAGAGGACTTCACCAAGGTCCGCAAAATTATGGTTCGCACCAATGCGGCGAAGGAGATCGTCACAATGGGAGGCGACAGTGAGTTTGTGGAACAAAGTTGGGACGACGGTAGCATCGAGACGGGAACGGACAAAATCGGCGAAGGGGCTATTCTTCGCAATCTGTTCGGCAATGCCGATTGGGAGCTGCGACTCGAGGGCAAATTGAAGGTGCGCACGCTGGACGACTATGTTGGCAAACAAGTCGTAACACTCGAGCAAGACGTCGAGATCTTGCCCGACCATTTGCAGTCGGAGACGAAATTGATTGAAGCGTCGGGACGCTTGTTGGACTACGCGATGACCACCCGACTGGAACGCGAAGAGGACCGCACGCGAGTGACACTCAAACTGTCGCAAGAGATCAACACTGACGCCCCGTGGTTCGCCCACGGCATCGCGGATCGCCGGGTGCGCGCGTCGGTCGAACGCACCCTGGCCAATCAAGAAGAGGCCATGCGGCAATTGATCGCCGACAATCGCGACAAGGATTGGTTGTTTCCATTCCGGTAACTTGCCACCGTCGTGGCACATAGCCGCAGAAAACAGTCGTTCTCCGAAAAACCTTGCACGTTACCGCAAGCCTGTGGTACCCTGCCGCCGGGACTCTTGATCCTTTGGGGAGGACTTCTAATGCTTCACTCTCTTCTCTGCGGCAGCTTGTGTGGATTGCTGGTCGCTTTCAGTTGTGTCGATTCGCAAGCGGCCACTCGCACTTGGATTGGTGGTAACAACAATTGGGACAGTTCCACTGCCAATTGGAACCCGGCCGATGAGCCGGACTCCAACGACGTGGCAGTCTTCAACACGGGCAACTTCGTCACGATGACGATTGACCAGACGCTGGAGGGGCTCACGCTCTCGGGCGGCATCAATCTGTCGACGCTATTGGAATTTTCCAACGTTAACGGGACGATTGACCTCGACGGCGCGAACACAACGCTCAACGTGTTTAGCAATGCCTTCATCATCGGCACACCGCCGGTGACGTCGATCAATGCCGACGATGTGATCGTTACCGGCGGAGCGACTTTCCGCATGGCCAACGATGTGACGATTCACGACACGTCTACCATCGGCGGCAGCGACGCAGACACCATCGGCGTGATGACGATCGGCAGCGGTAGCAAGCTGGAAGGGAACGATCGCTTGTTGTTCAATAATAGTCTGTCGAGCCCGATTGTCGTGCTGCAGAACAACGGCACGATCAGCGCGCTCTCCTATGGCAACGCCAGTTTTGTCACTGCCGAGACGTTCACCATCGACGCCCCCGATCCCGAAGCCCGTGTTGACTTGGACGGCATCAGCGACAACAGCGTAGTGAATGTCTTTCGAGAACAGACGCTGGAGATGAATATCCAACAGAACGACGACTTCGACGGCACGGTGAATGTGTTCCACAATTCGACACTCGACTTTGAGCATGCCTGGCTGCTCAACGGCGTGATGAATGTAGAGACCGGATTTGTCGCAGGGACGCCACCGTTCGGACAGGACATTCCCGCCGGTGTGGCGGTAGTGCGTGGCGGCACGATCACGATGAGCGAGAACGATGCCCGTATTAACAACGTACACAACGATGGCACATTGCAATTCGATGCACCGCTGGTGGCCAACGACGGCGTGATCGACAACAACGGGCATCTTATTTTCAATGCCCCGGCGACGATCGGTGCCAGCGTAGATTTCTTTATGGAGTTCGATGCCGATCTGACCGTCAATAGCACTGTCACCGTCAACGACAGCAACTGGAATTGGGACGACAATGGCGGCTCGAACAATGACCTCACGATTAACGCGGGCGGCACACTCAACGCCAACATCACTGCGGCCGGGGCGAGTGTCTTCAACGGCGACTTGCACATTGTTGGTGGTGAACTCAACGTCCAGGGCGATAGCAACAACTGGGAACAAACGGGCGGCAACATCACCTTCGAAGGCACATCACTCGGTGAGATTGATGGCGACCAGTTTGTGATGGGTGGTGGCACTTTTCGTGTTGTGCCCGGCGCGGACGGCGATATCACGGCTGCCACGCGCTTCAACAGTGGGACACTCGATGTCGACGGCGAGTTGGAGCTCATCGGCGCCGTCACTTGGGCAGGTAGCACCGTCATCGGCGATGGGGTTCTAGAACAAGAAGGAAATGCCACCGTCGTGGCCGACACCACCATCGGCATCGATACATTCGATTGGGATCAATCGACCACAACGGTCAACTCTGGGGTCAATTTTGACGTCACCGTCGACAACGTCGACCGTGGTAACGATACCTTCAACAACAACACGATTACACTCAACGGAGGAACTCTCGAAGTGAGAGTCGCCGATGGGTCGTGGACCCTGGGGGGCAGCGGTATCATTCAATTGAACGACACCGGCAACGACCCGCGCATCCGCGCGGGTTCGACGCTGCGCGTTGCCTCGGGCGGACGGATCAACGCGTCGGGGCCGACTTCGTCGATCGAAACATCGCTGGTCGTCGAATCGGGCGGAGTACTAGAAATTCAAAGCGCTGCTGGGTTTTTAGACATCAATACTCGGCTCACATTGGCCGGTGGAGCCGTGAACCAAAACGCCGGGGCAAGTAACACACGGCTCGATGTGCAGGAGCTGCTCGTGACGGCCCCTTCGTCGATCAACGTCGACCGCTTCAATTGGGATGCCGCCAGTTTGACGACTGTGGAAGCTGCCGGGGTACTCGACATAAACGTCGATTCGATCGAATCTAGCGGGGTCGATGAATTTAACAGCACAATTACGCTTAACAGCGGCTCAGTCGATGTCGATTTGCTCTTGCCCTGGACGATGGCCGGCACGCTGAACATGAATAATACGAACAATGATCAGCCGGTTCTCACAGGTGACGAGGTTGTTATTGCTGGACATGTCGATGTCAACGGTGGCCAAGCAGCCATTGCCGCGCCCGCCACATTCTCTGGAACACCAACCGTTGACGTCGAAGCCGGTGCGAGCCTTATTCTGCACGGATCGACGGTCCACGTGAACGACGTTACCTTTTCAGGCGAAGGTGCCGTAGCTCTCGATGCGCCACTGACGGTTTTTCACAATGATTTGACGATCAACATGCCCAACGGCGCATTCTCGCTTCATGGTGTAGTAACCGGTTTGGACCACCGTGTGCAGATCGATGGAGGATTGACTCTCAACGTGGCAAGCATCGACAAGTTCTTTGGCGTCAATGAGTTCAAGCTGGACACGCTCGAAATCAACTCGACCGGCCAGCTCAACATTGATCTACCTGGTAGCACGGGCTGGATCATGAACGGCGTGATGGAACTGAACGGCGCGACGGGTTCAGACAACTTTCCCGTGCAGTTGGCAGGCGAAGATGTCGAGCTGCGCGGTACGGTCGATGTCACCGACCAGACGCAGATCGATGTGAATCTGGAGATCACCGGAACGGTCAATCTCACTACGGCCGACACGAATTTGCGTATCAATGGTCAGCCACTCGGCAATCCCTTCGTCAACTCCAACCGAATCTTAGGGGGTGTTATCAATGGGCCCGGCACTTTGTCGGTGAGCAACAGTAGGAGCCTTGTTGGATTCGGGACGATCAACGCCGATTTGGATTTCGACGGGCCGAACCCCGGCGTATTCGCTGACAATGGCGAACTGGTCATCAACGGTGCGATACTGGATCTTGGAGCAATCGGCACGTTCGATGATGACGGGATTCTCACCGTCACCAATCCTTGGAATTCCAGTTCGAGCGGTGGCGTGGAACTCAACGGTGGCGAATTGCGTGGGGCGACGCTGACGGTGTCACCATCTTCGCTCTCGGACGTCTCTGGCCATGGGTTGATCACCGCTCCGATCATCAACAACGGGTTCATCCGTGCCAACGGAGCACTCACTCTCAAGCAAATTGCCATCAGTGACTACGACGGTATTTCCAATGATGGCGAACTCGTCGCTTTAGGTAGTGGCAGTATACTCAGTCTCATGCGAGATTCTGAACCGTTTATTCCGGACGATTTTCATGGAACTATCCGCGCCAGCTTCGGCGGTACTTTTTTTGCTGATCGAGTGTGGCTCGACCTCGAGTCCGATTCCACAATACAGCTCAGCGATGGTACGTTTGAACTGAATGATCGCGTCAATGCCGATGGTGCCGTAGTTGTCGATGCATTATCCACCATTCGTTCAGCCAGCGGTTTCGGAAAGTGGTTCAGATTCGGCAGTTCCAGCACCACGACGCTCAACGCGGATCTCGTCCTCGAAGGCTCGCAAGAGGTAGAGCTCGGAGCCACGTTCAGCGGCACGGGCAAGCTGATCAATCATGGCTTCCTCGATCTCAAGGACGGCGCGGAGGTCGGCGTATTGTTCGACAACGAATTCTTTTTGAACCTGGGTTCTAATAATTCCATAGCACAAGCGACTGTCGCCGACTTCGAGCAAGACGCGGCTGGCAACCTCGTGATGGACCTGGCCGGGACCAGTTTGAACGACTACGACCGCCTGCAAGTCGACAACATCGCGCAGCTCGATGGCACGTTGTTCTTGCGACTCGACGAAACGTACGACCCCCAAGTGAAAGATTCGTTCACGCTGATATTGGCCAGTTCGATCACCGGCACCTTTGCCTCCATCAACGAAAATCTGGCGCCGCTTACTTCGGGACTCGAATGGCGACTGGTTTACAATCCCACCACGGTCACGCTGGAGGTCGCCCCTTCCAACGGCTTGGTGGCCGATGTCGACTTCGACGGTGATGTCGACGGCAACGACTACTTGATCATTGCACGCACCGATCCCGCGCTGCTCGCCGATTGGCAGGCAGAATTCGGCATGACCGCGTCACCTCTGACGGCAGAACTCGCAGCAGTGCCGGAGCCTGTCAGTGCCGTGCTCCTGCTGGGCGGGGTAGTGGGGCTATTCTGCATCTGCGGGCGGCGCTGCAACTTGTAGCTAAGTTTGCTCTGGAGTTGGGACGGTACGTCGCTCCGCATCGATTCTCGTGCGTGCCCACCGAGCGGCCATGATGGCTACAAAGTTTCGGGCGGGTGTGCCGATAATTCTTCACTATTTCCTTGCACCTTGGCCGGGATGACCTAGGTTTCAAGTGGTGGCACAAACCCACCCGCTGCGATTTGCTGGGAACTTCCCTGCGAATTGCCCCTTTTCGACGCAGGAAACCGCGCGTCACCTTTCTTTTTGAGCTACATACAAACAGGGTTCTTACCCCGCAGCCGCACGCTGCCTCAGAAATTTGGTCCAAGTTGCTTGGCCCGTTGCCGGAGCCCGTTGGGGCTCGATCTGTGTATTTGTAGCTACCTTTGAATTGACCACTGCTGAGACAGCATCGCACCCGGATTTATTTTCGGGAGGGAGTACTTTGATGAACACCACTGTAGTTGAGCGCCGTATTTCGAAACATTTCCACAAAGTCGAGAGCGAAACGGTCGTGCCTCGCATTCTCTGCATTGATGACGACCCCGACATTCAAACTGCCATCGAGTTGCGAATGCGGGAGTACGATGCCGAAATCGAGCACGCGTTCTACGGGATGCAGGGAGTTGTCGAAACCGTCAACACCCAGCCCGATCTTGTGTTGATGGACCTGGCAATGCCCAACGGCGACGGGCACTACTTGTTGGATTGCTTGAAAAACAACGCCGCTACGGCGGATATTCCGGTGATCGTGCTGACAGGGATGCGCGATCCCAGTTTGAAAAATCGAGTGCTTCATCAGGGGGCCGCGGTCTTCTTGCAGAAGCCCACTCGCTTCGACGAGCTGATTCACCACATGAGTCGCTTTATCGATATCCGTAAGCGAAACAGCCAATAAGGAAGAGGCGATGAACGCAATTGAAAAGCTCAAGGTCCTCGTTCTCGAAGATGATTCGCTCGACTACCGTGTCCTGCATCGCGCGATTAGCGATCAGGAGCGGCAGTTTGATGTTGAGTGGAGCCAAACCATGGCGTGTGCCCTGGAAAAATTGGGCAGTCAAGAATTTGACGTCGTGCTAAGTGATCTCAACGTGCCTGATAGTCGGGGAATGGTAACCGTTGCACAACTACGTCAGCACTGTGGCGCAGCGGCGATCGTGGTGTTGACTGGCTCGGACGACCAACGCATGGAAGACAAGATTCTCCAGGCCGGGGCGCAAGACTATCTGGTGAAGGGAGAACTGGGCGGCCGCGCGGTGGTTCGGACAGCGCTACACGCCATCGAGCGAAAGCGATCGTCCGAGGAAATGAAATCGCTGGTGAAACAGCTCCGACAAAGCCACGATCTCTTGGAGGATCATGCGAAGCTGCTGCATCGTAAGAACCATCGCCTACGGCGGCTCTACAAAACAGCGCAGGAGTTTGTGGACAACGTCTCTCACGATTTCCGCACGCCGCTGACAGTGATCAAGGACTATGTCTCGATCATTCGCGAGGGAATGGTCGGCGAGATCAATCCCGAGCAGGAAGAGATGCTCGACAAGGTCTGCGTGCGGGCAGATGACCTGAATATCATGGTCGATGACCTGCTCGATGTGAGCAAACTCGAGTCAGGATTGTTGGGCGCTTGGCGACGAAAATCGGATGTCGAAGCAATCTTCGAGCGCGCGCAAGGTCTGCTGCAACAACGGGCCAGTACCAGAAAAGTGGAACTCGTCGTGGAGTGCGAAGACAATTTGCCCGTGGTCTACTGCGACGCGGACAAAGTGGGTCGGGTGATCACCAACCTGGCGGTCAACGCGATCAAGTTCGCCAAGGAACCGGGCTTGGTGCGCCTCTCTGCGGAGGCGGACCCGGCATCCCATCAGGTTGTCATCAGCGTGACCGACAATGGTCCAGGCATCGACCAGGAATCGCTCGATCGCATCTTCCAACGGTTTCAGCAGCTTGACGACCACATGCAGTCTAGCGCCAAAGGGTTTGGCCTCGGTTTGAACATTGCCCAGCAGCTTTGCCGACTGAACTTAGGCGAGCTAAGCGTGAAAAGCCAGGTGGGGCAGGGGAGCACGTTTTCGTTCTCCATCCCCTTTGCCGACCCTTCGGAGATTCTCCAACGGTGGCTCAAGTTGACTGCCCTCGGAAGCGACTTGCTTCGCGTCGTGGAAATCGAAGTCAATGAAGACACGAGCGATAGCACGGCTGACGAGTTTGATAACTTTTTGAATTGCCTGCTTCGCCGAAAAGATCTCCTCTTACGCACTGACTCGAGTCGATGGTTGCTGGTCATGGCGGTGGTCCCCAGCGAAGCGGACCTGTGGTTTGCCCGCGCTACCAAAGAGCATAAGAAAGCCAGTCGCAACCGTCCGCTGGGGCCTTTGCCTGAATATTCTGCGGAGGTGCTCCATGAGTGGAGTGCTGACGTGGCGCATGAGACCGTGATTCGCGAGTTCGGCGCCAACATTGGGAAGCCTGTTCAACAAAATGAGCAAGTACCCATTTACTAGAAATATTGCTTAAGGAAAGCACAGATGAACCACACCCAACGCGTGCTGGTGATCGACGACGACGCGGATATCCGCGAGGGAGTGAGCCGGTGGCTCAAAGCTGGTGGATACGAGGCACTTGCCGAATCCGGTGGCCAGGCGGGAATCGAAACCGCTCGTGAGAACCCACCAGATGCAATTTTGCTGGATGTCCTCATGCCCGAAAAGAGTGGCCTAGAGACCTTGGCGGAACTGCGGGCAAACGAGCAAACGCGTGGAATTCCGGTGCTCATGCTGTCCGCGAGTCTGCGAGACGAACAGCGAGCATTGGAGGCAGGGGCCAGATTTTTTGTCAACAAGCCTTACGAAGGCAAAGCCTTACTTTCGGCCGTACAAAGGGTGATTCAAGAAAATGAATGCAACGTACAGCCAAATCATGAAATAACAGCACCGAAGCATTTGCAACTGCGAGAGAAACATGCCCATGAAAACTGTACTCATTGCTGATGACGATGCGGACCTCGTCGAACTGCTCACGCGTCGCTGCCGAGCCCTCGGCCTCGAGGTCGATTCCGCCAGCAACGCAATGACCGCCCTCGGCAAAGCCGAAGAGATGCTGCCCGACGTAGCAATCCTCGACTTGAGAATGCCCTATGGCAATGGCCTGAGCGTTTGTGAAATGATGGCGAGTCACGAGCAATTGCGGGACACGCCCGTGATTCTGCTCACGGGTGACGCCGACGAAGCCACGATCCGCCGTTGCCATCAGCTGTGTGCGTACTATGTGCCCAAGAGTACCGATCTGTGGTCGCGTGTCGAGCCGCTGTTGTGTGACGTTTTGAATTTGGAGATCCCCATGAGAGTCGAGTCCCCTCAAGCAACACCGAGCCTTCCCCAAGCCGAGCCGCTTGAGTCCAGCGAATTGCTAGATACGGTTTTCGCTCTCCTGGGCGTCGAAGAGGATGGCAGCTTGTTAGAAGACGAGGCACAGTCAAGTGAACAGCGCTCCGACGAGCCTTGGGTGCTGTCGATCGAGGACGACGATGACATTGCCTTGGCATTGAAACTGAGGCTGAAAGAACATGGCTTGCAGGTGCATCGTGCTGCGGCCGGTTCAGAGGGCTACCGGCGCGCGTTCTTAGAAAAACCACGGGCTATTCTGCTGGACTATGAACTGCCGCAAGGCAATGGCGACTATGTGCTCCGGCGGTTGAAGGAATCGCCTGCCACGCGCGATATCCCCGTCATTGTGCTGACCGGTCGCAAAGAAGCAAGCATCGAGCGTCAAATGCGCAACCTGGGCGCTCGTGAGTTTCTCACGAAGCCCTTCGATTGGACTCAACTGCGCAGTGTGTTGGACGATTGTTTGGACGAACAGCGTCTCATGCCGAGCTAGTTGGAGTTGCCATGCTAACTCCTAGCGCCGCGTGTATTGAACTTCAAACATCTTCCACCACGCGTCCGCTTTTCCTTCCACTGGGGCGTACATGGTGAATGTCTTGTGGTCCTTGTCGGGATAGGTGGAGACCATCTTGGTGGTCGTCTCTTTGCCCGTCTGCATGTCGCGGCCACGAGACATCATGGTGAGTTTGCCGTCTTCCATCGTGCCCTCCATCACGCTCAGGTAGGGGCTCATCGTATCGACCCAAGTACCGACGTATTTCTTTGTCGTCGGATCATAGCCGTACTGCCCGTGGCCTGTGAATTTCATGCCCATCATCTCGCCTTGGAATTCACTAACCAGCCACAAGTCGCCTAGCATCTTGTTGGTTTCGACCGCCTTGCCAGCCATGGGCTCAGCATCGGGAGCCATCCACATCTTGGTCTTTGCGTCCCAAACGCCCGCCTCCTCAGCCAGAGCTTCGTGTTCTGGGGTCGCTTGGGCAGGCCCTTGAGCGTGGAGCGAGGTGATCGTTGTCGTGAAACCCGTGAGAGAGACAAAAACAAGCAGAGTGAGGCAATTGTGGCGACGCATCTTGATTTCTCCTGATTGCGAGTAGAGAAAGGAACGAAGGATCGAGTGTGGCTTCAACCCACGCCGGGCATTATACTGCATGGTCGGCAATTGCTCCTTAGTTTTTTTCAATGGCAGACAGCAGCCATGACAACGCCCAATGCAGCTCACCCTCTGGCTTGCTTACTAGTCGTGGCTTGCCTGCTAAGTGGTTGGCTTGCTGGCACACCGGGGGCTGCACAGTCGAGTTCACGTGCAACGGCTCCGAAGCACGCGCAGTCAGTCGCTCAAGCGATCAAGCAGGCGAAGCAATCGGGCCAACCGATCTTCGCCGTGGCGGGAGCGAACTACTGCCCCGCGTGCAAAGTCTTGCTCAACACGCTCAATACCGATGAGTCGCTACGCCCGCTGCTCAGCCAGTTTGTAGCACTGAAGATCAATGCGGAAAGTCGGGAATACTCGCAGTGGAAGAAATTCTTTCCTCCGGAGAAGGCAGCGATCCCGGCGATGTTCATTGTCAGCGCCCAGGGCGAACAACTCTTCGGCAAAGTGGGCACGCTGCCTAGCGAGAACCTCAGCAAGATCATGCTGGCCAGTTTGGAAAAAGCGGGCCGCTATCCCACGCAAGCGGAGTGGCAAGCGCTAGCGGAGGAATTGACTAGCGCGGAACAATTGCTCGAAGCTAATGAACAAGCCTTAGCCCTCGAACTGTTGGAGCCACTGGTCGACGATTTGGCTAGCCTGGGGGGCTTGTTAGAAATTTCGGAGACGGGGAAGCAGGCCAGCGAGCTACTGCAGCGGCTGGCCAAAGAGCAACAGGCGGCGCTCACCGAGGCCATAAAGTCGTTTGCCCCGCAAGACGATATGCAGTCTGCATTGTCGATCGCCGGCGCGCAGCGTTACTTGGAACTCTTCCCCGAGCTGGGTTCGCAAGCCGCATTGGAAATCAAGAAAGGCGTCAGCAGTTCCGCGCAGCGAAAACTCTTAAAGCAAGCCAGCGAGCTACTCGAAGCCGAATCACTGGCCAAGCGGGAGAAGACCCGACGAAAAGGTGTGCGATTGCTGCAGCGGCTGGCCAAGCGTTCGCCCAATCCGGCAGTGGCAGCTCGAGCCGAGCAAACGCTTGAAACGCTCGAGAAATCGAAGCCTCGTCGTGGCACGACCAGCAAACGCTAGCAGCCTCGAAACTCAGGTTTGCTGCCGTTGACTGCGATTCTCGTTCTCCCTACTCTCTCCGCCTTTGATCCGCTGCTACGCACCGAGAGAAGGGGAGACACGATGCCAAATTGCCCGCCTGCTAGCGTCCCGATGCTGGATGTGAACCGTCAAAATGCACCGCTGCTTGATGAACTTGATCGAGCCATCAGCGAAGTCACGCGTTCTGGCGCGTTTGTGCATGGGCCAGCTTGTGGCGAATTCGAGGCGGCGATGGCCACCTACTGCGGAACCGAGCATGCCGTGGGTTGTGCTTCGGGCAGCGATGCCCTGCTGCTGGCGCTGATGGCGCTCGACGTTGGCCCAGGCGACGAAGTGATTATCCCCAGCTTCACGTTTTTTGCCACAGCCGGTGCGGTCTGGCGATTGGGTGCGAAGCCGGTATTCGCAGACATTCTGCCCGGCACTTTCAACATCGACCCGGCCGACGTGGCGCGCAAGCTCACCTCATCAACCCGTGCGATCATGCCCGTGCATCTGTTTGGACAGAGTGCTGACATGGTGGCTCTTGCCGATGTGGCCGGAGAGATTCCGCTTATTGAAGACGCCGCGCAAGCCATTGGTGCGAAATACCAAGACCGTCGCGCCGGTGCGCTGGGCGCGGTCGGCTGTTTTTCGTTTTACCCGACCAAGAATCTTGGCGCGTTGGGCGATGGGGGGATGCTCACCACCGACGACGCGGCGCTGGCTGCCAAGTTGCGGCAACTGCGAGATCACGGCCAGCATCCACGCTATCACCACGCGATGGTCGGAGTGAACAGTCGGATCGACACGTTGCAGGCCGCAGTGCTCAACGTGAAGCTTGCCCATCTCGACGGTTGGGCGGCGGGCCGCCAAGCCAACGCTGCACGTTACCAAAGCGAATTCGCGCGGTTGAGAATCGAGCAGCAGTTGAGCATTCCCGAAGTTGCTGAGGAGTGCGAGACGGTTTGGAACCAGTACACGGTACGTATTCCCGGGGGGCGCCGCGATGCGTTCCAACAATATTTGGCCGAAAGGCAAGTGGGTGCGGCAATCTATTACCCGATTCCGCTCCACCGCCAAGAGTGTTTTGCCGAGTTGGGCTACAAACGAGGAAGCCTCCCCGTGACCGAGCAAGCTGCCGAAGAGGTGCTCAGCTTGCCGATTTTTGCCGAGCTGACCGAGGCGGAGCAGGACCGGACGATCGAGGTGATCGCGGAGTTTTGTGACATCGCGTATTCACCCGCTCCATCGCAACGCGCTGCCTGAGCCGCGGGCGCTTGGGTACGTCCTTTCCCTAAATTCCTGAGCGGTTATCAGGCTAGCGGCGACGACTCACTCCTCTGCGGTCTTGCCTCGTTTGTATTCTTTCCGCCCGCTGGGGCGCAGCGCGAGCAGCGCGCCGAGAATGATGCACAACAGGATTATTGCCCAAGCCATAGTTTGTTCTTTCTGCCTGCGGATTTCGGATTAGCGCAAGTGCGATCTGGTGCTATATCCCAGTCTAATTGGCTGGAGCCGAGGAGCCAACGGGTTCTCTTGGCTTGGGTGAGAGTTCCGAGCGGGGATGGAGAAGCTCGGCGAAGGGAAACGCCGCCTGGCGGAAGAGCTTCGTCGGCATCGCGACCGTTTGCCACTTTTCGGAGAGTGGCCGGCAAAACTGCACGTAGTCCGCGATCCGCACGGCTAGAAATGCATACCACCGGTCGCGGAAGGCGAACAGCTCGGCAGAATCGATCGGGGAACGCTCGCCGATGACCTCGTAGGCGAAGACAAAGAGCGCGCAGCTGTCGTCGCCCATTTTTGCTTGCCAGCGGGCCATGCTATGCAGATCGTCCCAAGTAGACCAATTGCGCCAGTACTGTTTGCTCTTCGTTCCTGAGGGAAACTGCCGTCCCTTCACGTCCACCAACAGCGACACGCTATCGGTGGGCGAGACGATAAAGTCCAAGTTCTTGAGCGACCCCTGCGCGATGAGACTGCGCCGTTGTTCGTTTACCGCGACATAAGCGACTCGGTGCTGACGCAAGTAGTCTTCAAAGGCGAGTTCGTAGTGATTGCTGCGCTTGGCCATGAGGAATCCCTGTGGTCTGCATCGATTGAACAGGAGGTCGTCAAAAAAACAGAGTTGCCTGGCGCGACCTTCGGTCGCTACAACCCATCAATTACAGCCGCAAAAAACACGAAGTGACACAAAAAAGAAAGAAGCTGAACTTTTTTCTCTTCGTGCCTCTTGTAGCTCAATTGAGCTGGCAGATGCGACTTCGTCGCGATCGAGGTAGGGAAAAGTGCGGGAGTGGTTCTTTGCTCAATTGGGCTGACTTCTATTTCATTATTACTGCCGAACATTCTACTGCGGAGCGAGCAATTTTTCAATTTCGGCAACAATAGATGCGGCATCGTCGGTGAATTCAACCGTTTGGCTGTCGCCGGTGGCGAGGTTTTTCAGCTGGCACTGGCCCTTGGCGAATTCGTCTTCGCCGAGGATGGCAGCAATGCGAAAGCCTCGCTTGTCGGCGTATTGCAATTGTTTGCCGAGTTTCTTGGGCTCGGGGTAAAACTCCACACCCAGTCCCGCGGCCCGCAACTGAGCCGCCAGTCGCAGGTAGTCAGCTCGGTGGTCCGCCGCGAAAAATGGAATGAACACCTCGGCGGGAGTTTGCACTTTTTCGAGTCGGCCCAACTGTTCCAAAGCCGCGAGTAATCGGTCCAACCCCAGCGACGCTCCCACGCCGGGCAACTGCTGGTTGGTATACAGCTCCGCCAGGTTGTCGTATCGCCCGCCGCTGGCGACACTGCCGATCTCTGGCAAATCGTCGAGTGTGGTTTCTACGACGATGCCAGTGTAGTAATCCAACCCGCGACAGATCGACGGGGCAAACCGCACGCGCGTCTCCGCCATGGTGGGGAAGGTTGTGGCGACGCTTGCCAATAGTTCGCGCAGCTCGGCGATGCCTTGCTCGCCGGTGGCATTGCCAGCGACAAGTTGCTCTGCCTCGTTCAGCATTGCGTCGTTGGTTCCGTCGAGCGCGCTGAGTGATAAGAGGAGCTCGGCTTGCTCGGTCGTGGCGCCGATGATGTCTACCAGTTCTGTACGAACTTGTTCGGCACCGATCTTGTCGAGCTTATCAAGCGACCGCAAAATGTTCGGTGCTTGGTGCGATAGCTCAAGTTTCTCAAGCACTCCGTTGAGTAACCCACGATGATTGATATGGATCGTGAACTCGCCGACAGCCAAAGCTGTGAGCAGGTCGTTGAGGACCAACACCATTTCGATGTCGGCCGAGAGCGATGTGGTGCCGATCGTGTCGAAGTCGCACTGCATGAACTCGCGGTAGCGGCCCGCTTGGGGGTTTTCACCCCGCCAGACCGTGGCGATTTGGTAGCGCTTGAACGGTGTGCCTAGCTCCTGAATGTTCTTCGCCACGAACCGGGCCAGCGGTACGGTGAGATCGAACCGCATGCCGACCATCCGTCCCCCGGGATCCTGGAATTGGTACATCTGCTTGTCGGTCTCGGCGCTTCCCTTGCCGGTGAGAATCTCTAGATGCTCCAGCGCCGGTGTGTCCATCGGGCTAAAGCCGTAGCTGCGGTACACGCGCCGCGCGGTGTCGACGATCCACTCCCGCGGAATCATCGCCGCCGGCGCAAAGTCGCGGAAGCCTTTTAAGGTGCGCGGTTGGATGCGGGACATAGAGAAAAGCTTTCAGCAGCTACAGCACCGCCAACAATTGGGGCTCGCGGCTGCGGATGCTCTTGCCTTTGGGTTGGAACACTGCTTCGGTGTACTCATGCACCTGCTCGGCCGTCTCGAGGTAAAACTCGTAGGTCCAGTCGTCTTCGTACTCGCAGTTTTTGGTCGTGTAGTCGCGGCAAATTTCGGGTCGAGTATCGTAGATGCCGCACATGTTGTTCGGTTGCAGGTGTTTGCAGACGGTGTGCACGAGCAAGTACCAATCGTCGTCTTCCTTGAAAATGGTGGCACGCTCGTGGAGCAGGTACCAGCGCAGATATTCAAAGTCCGAAAAATCCTCGGGCGTCTCAATCGGCAGGGCGAAGTACCGACAGCACTTGGCCGTGCAGTATTCGCACAGCACCTTGCCTTCGGGCAGGTCGTCCCGTTCAATCCGCTCGACACCAAAACCAGTCGCCATGTTGGAGAATCCTCTGGGAATTGCATAAAACCACGAGGTCTCAACATATCACGCTGTTGCACGAGTGGAAACCCGATGGAACCCCATGACTCATGACGCAATCCCCATGTCCTAGATCCAATGAGACACGAAAAGATTGGTCATGGGGACTTGGTCATTGGATATTCCCCTTCCCCGGCCCCGCCTTGCGCATCATCCGCAGGACACTCTCCTCGTTGGTCAAGTTCAGCACGTCGTCGTGCGTGAACCACCCCAGGTCGTGCGACTCGTCGCTGAGTACCAACTCTTGCCCCTGGGCGGCGATCAGCAGGAAGCGAATGTCGTGGTGCTCGTGGGCATCTTCGATCAGGCTGCCCGACGCGTCTCGGCGCTCGGGAATCTGATGCACGTCGATGTCGAGCGGCACGATCTCTGCGCCCTCCACGGGGAGCCCCAACGCTTCGAGTCCCGTCTCTTCCTGGGCTTCGCGGAGTGCCACCGACACGATATGCGTCTGCCCATCGGCATGTCCGCCCGGCTGCAGCCAGCGGTCTAGTTTGCGATGGTGCACTAGCAAGCAATGTTGCCGATCGTGCGACAAGATCCATGCCGACCCCGTGATATGCCCCGGCCGACAGGACCGCTCGAAACAATCAACATGTTCGCGTACCAACGCCATGATTTTTTCCGCCACGTCGCGCTCATCACGATGTTTCGCCAAATAGCGCTCAAGCATTCTTAAGAGGTGTTGGCGATGCATGGTGCGAATGCACTGGGGGTCAAGTCTGGGGTTGGTGAAGCACCCACCGCGAAGCGTTTGTGTATCTCTGTTGGACCAAAGCGCGCGTTCGGTCTTGTGGCCAATTTGGCAGCATTTCCTTCGCTTGCCAACCCTCGACGAGTGCTGAGAGAATCGTCTCACGCGAGAGTGGCAGATTGGCTAGAAATGCTGTGTGTTGGCGCTGCTGACGATATTCGGGCACTCGGGTCGGTGTCGCTAACAAGCGGTCGGTCCGCGCCAGGTCGAAGTCGTACAGCAGCGTGCCGTGGTAAAGGAGATGGTTGCGTTTGAGTCGCATGGCATTGCCCGAGAATTTTTGCATCGCCTCTCCGCCGAGGATCAGATCGCTGATGCCGGCGACCTCGATTTTCGGCACAGTGGGTGCGAATTCCGTAGGTGCAAATGCCGTGGAAGCGAATATTTTCGCCAACTTGCTGAGGACATAGCAATGAGCCGCATGGATATCTCGCAGCTGTGGATTTGCCTCAAGGCTAAGCACCACCGCATACATCAAGCAGCCGGGTCCGGCAACGATAGTGCCGCCCCCACTCGATCGTCGCAACACGGGAATACCTGCTTTGCGGCAAGCAGCCAAATGCACTTCGGTGCCGACATCCGAAGAACGTCCCAGCACGACGCCGTAGTCGGGCGATTCCCACAGCCGAAGCACCTCCCCGGAAAGTTCGCCAGCCTCGGCCGCGTCGAGCAACGCTTCGTCGAGCGCGAGATTCTCTTGTAGTGTGTCGAGCGTGAGTGGCAAGTGCTGCATCGAACTGTCGGGGGACTCGTAGTTTGTCGGTGGGTCTGATAATCTAGATGAACCACTTCCATCATCCCACGAACTCACATGTCCTCCAACCCAGACGAATCCAATTCCACGCCCGTCACGGGCGACGATCTGCTGCCGCCGGTCGAGCCGCCCAGCGCGGGTTTTATCATCCAGCTATTTGTCGTGCCGGCCGTCATCGTACTCGGGGTGGTGCTGCTCTGGCTGCTGGTGACGACGCTGGCCACGCAGGGGGATCAGGACCCCACGAAGATCGTCGCCGCGCTGCGCGGTTCGAACCAGGCGCGCTGGCAGAAAGCCGACGAACTGGCCAACATGCTGCGGCTGGAAAAACGCTACCCCGAGCTCAAGCGGAACGCCGAGCTGGCGTCGCAGTTGGCTCAATTGCTCGATGAGGAAGTCGAAGCGGGTCGCGAAGACAAAAACTCGATCAGTTTGCGGTACTATTTGTGCCGCGTGTTGGGGGAGTTTTATGTTGACGACGGCGTCGAGGTGCTGCTGAAGACGGCCCGCGAAGACCCGGAGCGCGATGTCCGCCGCGAGGCGATCAACGCACTGGCCGTGTTGAGCCAAGTCTTTCAAGATTTGGAACCACCCCAAGTCGTCGAGCACTCCGAGTTGGTAGAAACGCTCACTGCGTTGGCCAACGACCAGGACGATCTCATTCGTTCGCAAACTGCGTTTGCCCTGGGGGTATTCTCTCTCTCGCCCGAGGCCGATCCGCAGCTGACGGTAGAGTTGGAAAAGTTGGTGGACGATCTGTACTCCGACTCACGCTACAACGCCGCCCTGGGCCTTGCGCGCCAAGGCAACCTTCGCGCGACCGAAGCTGTCGCGGAAATGTTCGATCCCGAAGCGCTGGCCCTGAACACCGCCAGCGAAACCTCGCCGAAGCTTCAAGAGTTCAAGCGCAACACACTGCTGGACAATGCGCTGAAAGCGGCCGAGCAGTTGTGGGAGACAAATCCCAACGCCGATCTGAGCGAATTGCGTGCCGCGGTTCAAAATTTTGTAGACACCGCCGAGCAATGGAAGCCGACCCCGGTGCCGCCCTCCCTGCTGGATCGCGGGCAAAAGCTGCTCGCAAGAATGCTGAGCGAGCAGTGAGCCGTCGGCTAGCGCCGACGGCTCCTAGGGTGCAGGATCTTGCCCAAAATCTTAAGTCGCAATGAAAGCCAAATAGTGTAGAATGGGACCGGAGCAGGGAGAAAAGGTGCCAGAACTCAGAGCCATTAACATTTAGCCGTTGGAAGTGAAACATGACTGTTGCCTCGACTCGTGCTCAAGCGATCGCCGAAATCCTTTGGGAAATCAAGAAAGAGGGCAAACTGGCCTCGCTAACTTCCATCGCCGAGCGCGTGGGATTTTCGCCGGGCGCGAAGGGGAAGACCGTCAACACTTCGTTGAAAACGGTTCGACGGGACTGGCCGCAATTGCAATGGTGGCGGGCCGTCCCCGATGATGGGCAAGTCGATGAAGAGCAGAAAAACTTCTTGGCTGAGGGGGGCTTTGAATTGGAACCTGCCGAAGACGGGTTGTTCGCCATCAAGTCCTTTCCCGAACTGCAAATGGTATGGGAAGAGCCGAGCGAAGTCGCCGAATGATGTCGCCAGGTGATGTGGTTGCCCTAAGCATCGCATGCAAGTGACCACGGATCAGGCGTCGCGGCTTGTTGCTTCACTGGACTCCAAGCTCTGGTCTCCACATTCTGGGCTCCGAACGAACTCCTGCCCATGTCGTCAAGCTGTGCCGATTGTAGGGGTTGCGCGCAGGTCGATGGCGTTTTTTTCTTTTCGCGAGTCTCTCTCCCATTGCCTGCTGGGCAGTCCGCCGCGACTATGAACGTGGGGGTCAAACCCGCCGTGAGCGCAACGACTGGAATTTTAGCCGGTTCGTGTGATGCTAGCAGCGTTTTTTGCCGCACACCGATTTGACTTCGCCCGATTGTCCGCAAGACTTGGGGAGTGAGGTAGAAGTCGTAGGGCATGAGTGTAGCGGTAAATCGCGTTGCGTTTTTATCGAACTTGTACGACTTACCCCTTACGACTTACGACTCCTATTTTTTCTTCTCCCCGTAATTTCGATTTGAGGCTATTGCTATGAACAGCTCTTGCTGTTGGTTGTCTGCTGCCATGTTCTTGACTGTTGGTTTCGCCGATGCAACTCGTGCGCAAGCGCCTTGTGAGACCTGCGCGCCGGCCTACCAGGTGCAGTGCCAGACGGTCTACGAAGAGCGCCAGGTCACAGCCTACAAAATCGTGCCGGAGACAGTTTACGAGAAGCGTCAGGTGACGCGTCGCGTACCGACCTGGGAAACGCAAACCCGCGAACGGCGCTACACGGTCTCTCGCCCCGTGCAGGAAACCAACATCCGCGAGCAGCGGTACATGGTCCAACGGCCCGTTTACGAAACCCAAATACGGGATTGTAGTTACAACCGCGTTCGCAACATCGTCGAGACCGCTCAGCGGCAAGAAACTTACATCGTGCAGCGCCCCGTTTGGGAAACCAGCGAGCGCGAAGAACGCTACACCGTCATGCGCAACGTCACCCAGACCGTGGAGCAAGAGCGACGCTACACGGTAATGCGACCCGTCGTGACTTACCAAACCCGTTACGCCGACAAGGGGTGCTACGTCGACCAAGTATCCTGCGTGCCTTCAGCCCCAGCACGAAGGGGACTCACGTGGATGCCCGCCGCTCCCGTAACGAGCCCGACCGCTGGGCTAGTGCAACTGCAACGCCCCGGTTTGGTGTGGGCCAACGTACAAGCACCGCCACAACAGGTCGTGCAAAAAGTTTGGAAACCAAATATCGTTCCAGTGCAAGTGCCCGTGACGACCTACCAACCGCAGCAAGTTGTGCAGAAAGTACCCGTTCAGGTTTGTCGGCAAGTGCCGCAACAGATGGTTCGCAAGGTGCCCGTGCGGACTTGCCGCATGGTTCAGCAGCAGCGTACGCGAATGGTGCCGGTCAGGACTTGCCGACAAGTGACAGAGCGCGTCGAACGCAAGGTGCCCGTACAAGTGGTCCGTTATGTTCAAGAAGAGCGCGTTCGGCAAATTCCCGTCACCGTTTGTCGCTACGTGCAAGAAGAGAAAGTCGACCACTACCAAGTGCGTGTCTGCCACATGGTGGAAAAACAAGAGACCGTCAACGTCGCCCGCACAGTCTGCCACAAGGTTCCAGTGACATACACCTACCGTGTACCGCGGACGATTCGCATGCGAGTCCCACTTGGGCAGCCCTGCTGCGATCAGAGCGCCCGTGCAGACGAGCAAGCGCCCATGGACAAGCTGCAACTCCTGGCCGCGAAGCAATAGCGCTCCTCGCAATAGCGCTCCTCCCTAGCCGGCGAGCTACGCCTCGCCGCCGTGAACAACAGCACCGCGGCGACACGTAGCTCGCCGGCTAGGGAGAGCCGTTTGGTTGACAGCCCTCTCGGCTTGCGTGACACTGTGCGTGACGTTCTTCGCAATTTGTCTTGTTGTGGCTACGATGTCGCTCACCTCCCGCCCTGAAATTCCACTAGCATCCCCGCGCGGCGTGCGGCGGCTTTATACGCCCGCGATGCTGGCGGAGTTGCTTGGTGTACCCGTCGCGGCGATTCGCCGTTGGCATCGACGAGGGCACTTGGTGGCATGTCGCAGCGTTCGACGGTTGCCCTATTTCGATTTTTCTGAAGTTGCTGTGGCCGGGCATCTGGCGTCTTTGCTGAGCGCGGGATGTTCGCTGGGGGTCATCGACCGCAAACTCGCACAGCTCGAACGCGCCATGCCCGAGGTGCAGCGACCCTTGTGCGAGGCGTCGGTCGTTGTGTCCGGAAAGCAGTTGATCGTGCGTCGCGGCGACGATCTTGCCGAGCCAGGCGGCCAGTTGTTGATCGACTTTGACAAACCGCTGCCAGCTGACGAACAGGAAGAGGTGGTACTTCCCTTCCTCAACGCGGCCGCTCAAGAGTTGACCGTCCAGGAGATTGCTGACGGTGCACTTTCGCCTTGGGAAGAATTGCACTTCGAGGCGCTCAAGTGGGAAGATCAAGGCGAGTTGCAGCGCGCCGTAGAGGCGTATCGCACGCTGCTCATGTCCGCCGGGCCCAAGGCCGAGGTACATTTTGCCTTGGGCGATTTGCTGTACCGAATGGGTGATTTGGCTGCGGCTCGGGAACGGTTTTACGTGGCGATCGAATTGGATGAAGAGTACGTCGAAGCCCGCGCGAACTTGGGTTGTGTTCTGGCGGAAAGCGGCGAGTTGAACTTGGCGGTGGCGGCGTTCGAGGGGGCCTTGGCTTTTCATGCCGATTATGCCGACGTGCATTACCACTTGGCCGGGACACTCGACCGACTTGCACGCGGAGACGAAGCGGAGTCGCATTGGCAAAGTTTTCTCGGTTTGGCTCCGGAAAGCCCTTGGGCGGAAGCGGCGCGGGTGCGTCTTGCAGAGCAAGCCAATCGCTGAGCGAGGATAGGTACCGAGATAGCCGAGGTCGGCCCCGCGCTTGCACTTTGCTCGCTAGCGTTTATCCTTGATTGACTTGCTCGTGTCGTCAACGCGCTCCCCTTTGCTGCTGCTTCCTCATGCCCGACATTTTGTTCCACTACGAGCGGGTGAATCCCACGAGTTGGGCTTATCTTTCGTCGTTGTTGATGTTGGCGCTCTTCTTCAAGTTCAATCGCGTTTGGAGCGTTCGCAATGTCGACTTATTACTGTTGATCCTGCTCGCGCCGGGGTTGCTCCTGGTGCAGTGGGCAGCGGAAAATGCCGGGGTCAAACCCAACGCCGACAACATCCAGTACTTCGGATTTCTCTGGTTGTTCGCGACCCAAGGACTGCTCTTAGCGCGACTGCTACTAGATTCCGCGATGGTGCGTCGCCCCATGCTCGAACCAAACCTGAACGCGGCGGGGCTCTTGTTTCTGGGCGGGTCGCTGTTGTTTTTCTTGATGGCCAACGTGGTTACGGGGAAGCCCAGCCCCGGAGACTTGTCTCCCGCACGCGAAGCTGAGGCGGTTCGCGCGGCCAAGGCCGAGGCAGACGCCGACACCACCGACGAACCAGTCGATACTTTCGCAACCGATGGTCCCGGGTTTTGGTTGCTCTATCGGTTGCCTCGAATCGTGACGCAACAGTCCATCGGAGCCGGTGAGTCGAGCGCCGACGAAACCCCCGCCCAGCGCGACCGCGAGGAACTGCTGATTCGCCAGGCAACCACTCGTGTTACCGCCATCTTGTCCCATGTGATGATCGTCGTGGGACTGCTGGTGATCGGCCACTGGCATTTCGAAAATATCACCGCCGGCATCGGCGCAGCCACGATGTATCTCATGTTGCCCTACACAGCCCTGTGGACGGGAACCGTGAGCCACGCACTACCCGCGTCGCTCTTGGTGTGGGCAGTGGTCCTGTATCGTCGGCCCTTGTTGGCAGGAATGATGATCGGTCTGGCGTCGGGATCTGTCTACTACCCGGCGTTTTTGCTGCCGCTGTGGTGTAGCTTCTATTGGTTCCGTGGGCTCAAGCGTTTTCTGACGGGGGTACTGCTGATGATCGCTGTCTTGGTGATCACCATGAGCATCACCGCAACCAGCACCGAAGAGTTTCTTCAAAACCTGCAAGGCATGTTCGGGCTGCGGCTGCCCGCTTCGACCAATTTGGGTGGCATCTGGCAAACGTGGAGCTACGTGTATCGCTATCCGGTGCTGGCCGCATTTGTTGCATTGGCGTTTAGCTTTGCCATTTGGCCTACGCAGAAGAATCTGGGTACGCTGATTTCGGGCACGGCCGCGCTCATGCTCGCCGCCCAGTTTTGGAAGCCCAACGACGGCGGCATCTTTATCGCCTGGTTCCTGCCGTTGTTGCTACTGACCATTTTCCGCCCAAATCTGGAAGACCGCGTCGCGCTGAACAAACTCACGCGCGGTTGGTGGTTGGAACGCCGTTTGGCAAGGCAGTCTAGCACTTCAAACTAGCGGACCGAAAATAGCGTATGAGTACCGCCTATCTCGAAACTACGATTTCCAGTTTTTACTATACCGGCCGAACAGACTCACTCTCGCTTGCTCGCCAACACTGGACTCGGCAGTGGTGGTCTGAAGTATCGCCAGGCTTCGAGCTATACTCTAGCCCGGCCGTAACTGTCGAGCTCGAGCAGAGTACGATCGAAAGCTTAAAAACAAAGCGAATCGCATTGATCAGCGAACTTCCGATGCTGGAAATTAGCCACAAGGTGAGAGAAGTGGCTAAAATATACGTGGAACGATTGTTGATGCCGAATGATGCTGATGGTGACGCACTGCATCTCGCGCTTGCCTCGGTTCATCAGATGGAAGTTCTCCTTACCTGGAACTGCAAACATTTGGCAAATCCAAACAAATTAGGCCATATCGCCAAGGTAAACCGCGAACTAGGTCTAGCGGTGCCGTTAATTACTACTCCGCTCAATTATCTCAGCGAAGGTGATCCCGATGGAACCTGATCCATTGCAAGAAGTCCGCGAAATTCGTCGCAAGATTGCAGTCGAGTGCGGCGATGAGCCGGAAAAGGTGTTCGACTACTACACCGCCTATCAAGACAAAATGAGGGCGACTGGCAAATTCAAGTTCGTGACGGAACCAGTACCATGTGTTTCAGCCGGTGGAGCCAAAGAACAATTGGACGAGCAAGCACCAAACTAACGCCGTGCCGGACAGACATGCCCACTACCGGCTACGGTGGTTTTGACGAAAGTGTTTTTGCCAGCGATACATGGTGTACGTCGGTACCCAGACCGCTATTTCGAACAGCAGCTTGAAGGTGATCGCAAAGGCATAGAGCCCGGCAACGCCAAGAACGAGTGTTAATTCGGTTAGCTCAGCAGATATTGCCCAATCCAGTGTGTGCGGATTGTACAGCGCTAGGATTAAGCACGTTGCTGTCACAACATGCAACAGTATTCCAAGGCTGAATAGAGTTCTCACACTCGTAAGCGCAGGTTCAAACGAATCAGCGTATTGAAATTCGGGATTGATGGTGCCGTCGCGTGCTGCGCCACATGTCCAGCAAGCACCTAGTTCATCGTCGACTGCATTTCTACAATGTTCGCAAGACCATGTCATCGAAGAAATCCCTACTCCAACTGACCGGGCGACATCCCCACGTCCACGATGCTGCACGCCGTGATGGGTTCTAAACCGAGCTCGCGCGCCCGCGCGGCGAGCTCCTCGCTTTCGCTCCCTGGATTGAGCCACAGCTCGTCACATCCCTTGGCTGCAATCGATTCGACGAGTTGTAAACCTACCGCGGGTGGCACGTACAGGCTCACTCGGTTGAGCCGCTCGGCGGGCACCTGGCTGATGTCGGTGTAAGCAGTGAGCCCTTCGATCTCGCCACCCTTGGGATTGATCGGAAAAACTTCGTAGCCCTGCGCTTGGTGTGCTCGCACCGACTTGTTGCCAAACTTCGAGCGGTCGGCGCTGGCGCCGATAATCGCGACGGTAGGACGGGACATGGGGAGACCTCGGAGGGGTTGGAAGAGCTGTAATCAGGAAACAACAGAGCCGCGACCGTAAGGGAGCGTTCCACCAGCCACAGTTCAGGAAACCGCTCCCTCACGGTCGCGGCTCGGTCTGCGGGGGAAACCGCTCCCTCATGGTTGTGGCTCGGAGAAATGGCTTTGCTCGACTACTCATCTCGTCGCGCGTCGATCCCTTCGTATTGTCGTTGGTTGACGAACCAGCGGCGCCACAGGCGCTCGTCGAACATGAAGTCCTGACCACCGGAGAGTTCTACCAGCGCCTGGCGGGCTTGTAGATTGCGCAGGTCGCGGACGATCACTTTGTTCTTGTTGCCGCCCATGCTCAGACCTCCGCCAGGGCCTCCGGGGCCCCCCACCGCGCCGCCGTTCGGCGAAAATGTTGCGCCCATGTTGCCGATGGGCGCATCGGAGGGCTTGAACTTGTGCCTCGTAACGAGCGCGTCGATCAAGGGACTGATGGCACGCGTATCCTCTAGCCGGCGCAACAGGTCGGCCGCCCGGTTCACGATTTCGTTGTCGCGGTCTCGCAGCGCACTCACATACGGCGTTAGCGGCACGGGCTGGTGGAAGCGCATCAGATAGTCCAAACACATTAGGCGGACTTCGGGGTCGGGTTCCAAGATCGAGAAATTGACCAACGTTGTGACTGCCAGCGGGTGTTCCAGTTCGGCGAGCGTGGCCGTGAGTAAGTCACGGATACGCTGATCTTCGACCTTATCCAGTAGCTTGACGATTGCCACGGCTGCCTGGGGATCGTCGATGTTGGAGATTAGTTCCACGGCCTCGGCCGCACGGCGGTCGTCAAGCCAGCGGACCCATCGGCGAATATCTTGATACCATTCGGTCTCGGCTTTTTCGCGTGCTTTCACCTGTTCACGCAGGGCGATGTCTTGCGGCGTGCGGTAATCGCCATCGTATTTTCGCAAGCCACGGGCTGCCATGATCTGGTCGCGCGTCATCCAGCGACCACGCACTTGTTGATAACCCAGGGCAAGACGGGCTTGCTCTTCATTGGGATCCAATTCGAGGATGTGTGCCAGGTGGTGCCTGGCATACTTGGAGAGTTTGTTTGCTTTGCACCACTCGGCGAGTTCGTGGTGCGCCGCGACTGTGTTGGGCATTGCACGGCTGCGCTCGGCGTACTCCAGATCGATGGGGTCCTGCGCAGTGACCTTGTCGACTTGCCGCCGATCAAGCGTGACCACCGCGCCCTGTTCATTGCGGACCACATACTCGCCATCCTTGCCGCGATCAACCAGCACGCCGACGATCTGCCCTCCAGTTTCGAGATGAAAGACATCGGCAAACAAGTCACTCGCTAGCAGTTGGCTTGCGAATGCTGCTAAAAGAAATGGCCTCACCCAAAGACGCGCAGGCGCAGAGAGAGCGAGGGGTCTTCTCTCTTGGCGACTTTGTGTCTTTGCGTGAAATATTTTCATGGCATACAATATCCGCATCCGAGGGAACTCTACCTTCAATTATAGGCAAAATCGAGTAGCAGTGAGAGATGAAATGACCGACCGCTATGCGAGCCCTTCCGCTGCCGAACATCGCCAGCAGGCGCCTGACTCTGTCGGCTGTGCCGTCATAACCGTCAGCGATACTCGTACGCTGGAAACCGACAAGAGCGGCCAGACGATTTCCGATCTGCTCGAACAGGCTGGACAGACGGTTGTACGCCGGGTTGTCGTCCCCGATGAACCAGAGCAGCTGCGTGCCGCGCTCACCCGTGCGATGGCGGAACACGCGGTCGACGCGATCCTGCTCACCGGCGGCACGGGTCTCGCCGCTCGTGACCAAACACCGGAAACGCTTGCCGAACTGTACACCAAAGAGATCCCCGGCTACGGCGAACTCTTGCGAATGCTAAGCTACGAAGAAATCGGCGCAGCCGCGATGCTCAGCCGCGCCAGCGGCGGCCTCATCGGCCGAACGTTGGTGCTCACCATGCCGGGTTCGACAGCTGCCGTCCGGTTAGCCATGGAAAAAATCATCCTGCCGGAGCTGGGGCATTTGGTGGAACACGCGCGGGGGTAGTCATGTTTGTTAGCCAAATTTGTAAGCGATTCCTAGGCTATCTCTTCGTAGGTTCGCCTTAATTCGAAGAGCCGGTGAACTCTGAAATTGCCGTGGTGTTTCTCATAGTAGCAACACTGCCGCTATTGATCATTGTTTAGTTTCTGCAAAAATCAAAGCCCATGGTCCATTGAGTTACGATCGTGTAGTCTTTTTCGCTTTCATCGCAGCGCGTTTGCCGATGATTTTTCCTATTTCGCTTCGTGTGGTACCTAGCGCAGCCAGCGAGCGAACCAGCAATTCCATCGAAACCGAACTGTCGGCCACCTCCATTTTCGCGACCCGCGATTGGCTCGAACCAATGAACTTGGCCAGCTCCTGCTGGGTGAGGTTCTTATTTTGACGGAGCGACTTGAGCTGTGTTGCCAGAGCGAGTTTCATGTTGACCAGCATCGCCTCGGTGTCGGTCAATTCCAAAAACTCTGCGGCAGAGCCCACTTTCCAGCCAGCCGATTCTAATTTCTTGCGTTTCGATGCTTTCATTGTGCCGCCTTGTCGTAGCGTTGAAATCTTTGCTTGCAAGTCGCGATCACTTGCTTCGGTGTTTTGCCTGTCTTCTTCGCAAACACCTCGCCAATGATCACGGCATCGGGGTCGAGCCGATAGAGAATTCGCCAGGTTGAAGTTTCGTCATTGATGCGCAGCTCGTGACATCGGCGTCCCACCGAAGGCATGGGGCGACTGTGGGGCAAGCCGAGCTTCTCGCCATGCTGCAATCGCCGCAGCAAAGTTCCTGCCTCAGTGCGTGCCTCGCGTGAAAACGGCGGTGTCTTGACCTCACCTGCTAGCCAAACCAAAGGTTTGTCTTCGTTCATTCAATCAATAGTATGTCACAATTGACATATTGTCAAGTTAGTTTTGCAGCTCAGTGCCTTTTCGGACTACAGGAGGCCAAGCTAGCACCCACGCAACTCGCCTAGCTCACATTCCGCGGTTGCGTTACTCTCCCCGTTTGCTGTCGGTAGGAAGTTCGACTCGCTGCCCAACACACGCCCAAGGAGGGGTCGTGCAACGTTTGCTTTCGTTAGGTACGCTCGGTGTAATTGGCTGGCTCGGCTTGCTGTTTCTTCAAGGTGGCGCTCTCAATGGCATCGCTGTCCCGCAAGGCGGCGCGCAGCAAGGGGGCTACTCCGGCGGCTATCGCACGCCCGGACCATGGCAAGCACCACCGACTTCGGGATCTGTGGGGAGTGGCGTACCATCCACTCCCGCACAGTCGCAAAGGCCCTACCAGACGGCTTCCGCGGGTGGCCACAACGTGGGCGGCTACAGCGGCGGCAACGGCCCCGTCGCGCCGCCACCGAACCTTGCCGGTGGGCCGACGATTCGCATCGCTTCTTTCAACATTCAAGACTTCGGCGTCACCAAAGCCAGCAAGCAGTATGTGATGCGCGAGTTGGCCGACATCATCGCGCAGTTTGATGTCATTGCCCTGCAAGAAATCAGCACGCAGGACGAGTTCTTTATTCCCAACTTTGTAAAGATATGCAACCACTTTAGCCGGCGGCAATACGACCACGTCATCGGCCCGCGCGTGGGAGTGACTACGCAGACGGAGCAGTATGTCTATCTCTACGACACCGCGCGAGTCGAGCTCGACCGCCATAGTGTTTACACCGTGAACGACCCCGATGGATTGCTGCACCGCGAACCGCTGGTGGCGACCTTCCGCACTCGCGAGGTCGATGCCGAGCTGGCGTTCACCTTCACGCTCGTGAACATGCACACCGACCCCGACATCGTGCAACAAGAAATGGACGTGCTGGCCGAGGTCTACCGTGTGGTGCGCCGCAGCAGCCGCGGCGAGGACGACATCATCATGCTTGGCGACTTTAACACCGATGACCGCAACCTCGGCCGGTTGGGAGAACTGCCGGGGATGTTGCCGTTGATCGCCGGAGTGTGGACCAACACGCGGCAAACCAAGCAGTACGACAATCTCATCATCCACGCCCCGTCGACGACCGAGTACGCCGGCCGCAGCGGTGTGTTCGATTTCATGCGTTTCAAAAATCTCAGCATGAGCCAAGCACTGCAGGTCTCCGACCACTTTCCCGTCTGGGCCGAGTTCAGCGTCTACGAGCGCGACTACGCAGGCCGCGTCGCGAGTCGCCGCCGGCAGTACGGCCGGTAACGCAGTGAAACCGAGCCGCGACCCAGAGGGAGCGACTAGAGACCTATTTCTTCAAAGCGTAGACCGGAGGCTGTGATGCTCCGTGAATGGTCAGCGGCGAAAGAAAACACGAATGGCGTGCCATCCGTAGGCAGAAAGAATTGCGTGTCCGATTCGGGCAGGAGCGAAATCTTCACGCCGTCCCATTCCCGCATGACCGTTAGATTGCCCGCATCTACACGAACATCCAGCACTAATTTGGGCCTTCCTACAGCACGGTAACTCCCGCACAGACGTTCGAGCTGAGACGCATCGAGTTCAGCTACTTCCTTGCGAATCGGTTGAAACTCATCCCAATCAAAGGCTCGAGCCACGGTCAGGAGAATTTCGCGGGCGAGGATCGAGCCTTGGTCGGAGTTTGTCATTATCACGACTCCTTGCCGACCTTGAGTTTGCGCGGTGAAGTGGCATTCAAAACCCTCGTTTTCTCCACCGTGTGCGAAGTAGCGGCCACTGTGTGGTAGTCCAGTTCCGAGTCCGCAAACCTTGCTGACCGCGTCGGGACGGACCATCTCTTCGACGGTCTCCCGTTCGAGCACTGGGTGCTGGCCGCCACGCAACACGTTCTGAATTGCGATTGCCCAGCGCGCGAGGTCGGATGGTGTGGTCCAAAGTCCCCCAGGTGCCAGTTCGGGATAGGTATGGAAACGGCCCGGAACAGGCGCCAAGTCAGGGCGGTAGCCCGTGGCTGCAATCGCTTGGAGCTTATGAGGTAGCGGTTGCTGATATGTGCTATTAGTCATTCCAAGTGGACGAAGTACGCGCTCACTAAGGACATCGCTGAAGGGCTTGCCTGTGACTTCGACGACAACTTGTTGCATGACGATGTAGCCACCTCCGGAGTAGCGATATTCGGTTCTTGGGCTTTGGTCGACGGTGACTGCGGGAGCGTTCCCCTTACCTTCCAAAATTTCGACCAGCGAGGGCACTTGAACCTCAGGGCCATATCCATCAAAACCGCGACCGGAAACACCTGCCGAGTGACTAAGCAGTCCACGCAAAGTCACCGCGCCTTTTATATCTTCGCTTTGCCTTGGCAGTTTCCATTCCGTTAGCCACTGGTTTACATCAACATCTAGATCCAAAAGCCCTTCCTCGACCAAGTCTAGAACGGCGGTGGCGGAGATCGGCTTGGTGATGGAAGCTGCCTGAAAGAGTGTTTTTGTTGTAACGGGTGTCTTGTCGCTCAAGTCGGCCAATCCATAGCCGCGGGCCCATGCCAGTTTGCCGTCGTCAATGATTGCGATACTCACGCCCGGGACGTGCAGTTCGTCCATTCGCTGTCTCAGTGAAACTGGTCTGCGAGGCCGATTTTCAAGCACAACCCTGGGCAGTAGATTCTGCTCAACACGGGTCGCGATTTCACGAGTCAGGATTTCAGTTGGCGGGCTTGCGATCGAAGGAATGGTCGCCAAGGAAATCCAAATGGCCGAGCCTGCGAATACATACTTAAGCAGCATCATGGTCTCGCGAAGTCCTTAAAACGAAGCTGGTAACGAAATTAGGTGCACTCAGTGTCTGAAATTCTGACTACCAGGTCGACTAATGCTGGCCTAATGCCGAGCTACTGTGTCTTGCCAATCGTGTCGCCTAGCTTCTCTATTGCCACCTCTAAAGCTTCTTCTGCTGGAACATTGATGGTTGGCACGACACCTTTCCCCTCCCAGTTCTGATGGGTAACCGAGCTAACTGCCCTCCCAATAGGCATCAGCAATAAAAAACGATCTTGCACCAACATCTCCTTGTACGTGTGTGCCCCGCCTCGAGTCTTTTCGCCGACCACAAAGGCTCTGCCATGATGCTTCATGACATACGTGAAGGCTTCGCTTCCAGAAAAGGTGCGATCACTTGTTAGGATGGCTACAGGAATATCAGGGAAACAGTGTCCGCTAACGATAGGGAGTGTCCAGTCCTTTTCCGACTTCATAGCGTCGCGGTAGTGCCAGGTGAGTGTGTGAGTATTCGGAGGGAGGAAATAGCTTAGCAGCAAGCCGACTGTCTCTGACCTTCCGCCTCCACGAGTTCTTAAATCAAGTACAAGCCCATCTACGTTGCGGAGGAACTTGGAGGCTGCGGCCATTGCCGGATCAAACAACTGGGGCGAAGTAAATTTGGCTATTTTGATGTAGCCGATATTCCCGTCTAATACCTGCAATTCTGGAATTCCAAAGTTGATGGCTTTTCGGTCGTCAAATTCTAGCAGCCATGGCGAGACTTCTTTATCTTCGGTGTGTTCGAGATCCGGGTTGTGATGAATGACGATGATATGCCGGTCGTCAACAACGCTCCGAATGGATTTTTGTAGCATGCTACGAAACAATTCAGGGTCGACTATCGAATCGAATTCGCCAGCATCGCACTGGTCCTGCAGTGCGTTGCGTATTGCCAGACCTTTCTCTGGGAAAAGATAGTTGTCTTTAAAGAATTGGCCAGTCTCTTCTATCACGGCGTACTTTTCGTTTGCCGTTAAAGAGAGATTCGTATTCTGCGAGTATCCGGAGCAACACAATACACAGAAGAAAGTGAACGTGAGGCTGAATCGATAGGGCATGCGAGTATCCTGAAGTAAGGCGAGGTCTGAAGGAGGTGAAACACTAATGCCGCGTGGCAGAGCTGAAATGGAATGCAACTCAATTCTGAGCTTGAACAGCGTGACTGCCCTGTCCGCCGTGATGACCAACTACTTCAGCTGACAACGATGCGTCTCGTAGTAGTAACTCTGCAATTGCTCCAAATTCTTACACGCAAAATGACGATTTCTCTCGAGTTCATCGAAGCGGTACAGGGAAACTCCCTTAGCGCGACACATTAGAGAGATAACCTAGTAGACGTAGTTCGACCAACTGTCGGTCTTACCCGAGAATATCCCCATGAGTTTTTCCTTGAAATTGTGCCACGACTTCCGATACAGTAACGCCTGAACATATGGTATCCGACGAAGCCTGACGCTCTACGCGGCAGGTATTCGGCAGAGCCCGTCATCGATCCCCGCGATCGGTGCCGGGCTTTTTTCGTGCGCCGTAGTTCGTGTGGTACGGCGTCGTGCCAGAAGAATAGAACGCGGATCTACGCGGATTGAGTGGATGTTCGCAATCAGCGTTGATCCGCTCAATCCGCTCTGATCCGCGTTCCGTTCTTTCGCACAAGAATCTAACCATCGAACCCCCAAGGAACATCATCTTGCAAAACTGCCATCGCAATTTTGTCACGCTCGAACAATACGGGTCGCAGATCCGCGACGGCGATTTGCTGCTGATGCGTGGGCGCGGGTTGGTGTCGTGGTTGATTGGTTCGGCGGGGCGCAGCGAATACACTCACGCCGCGCGGGCCGTCTGGTGGGGCGATGCGCTGTTTTGCTGCGAAGTGCGCGAGCTCAAGGGCGGCCGTGCCGTCACACTCGCCAGCCAAGTGCGAAAGTACCCCGGCCGGATCGACGTGTTCGAGACCAATCCCAGCCGGCGGTGGCGCGACTACGACCGGCGCGGTGCGGTGCAATTCATGCGGCGGTTGGCTGGCTGCGACTACGGGTATTACGGGGTTCTGAAGGCGTCGCTGCGGCACCTTCCGCTGTGGCGGTGCCTCGTGCGACCCGACATGAACGACCGCCGCCAGTCCAGCCAACCGCCCTTTTGCAGCCAGGCGTGCGCGATGGCCGACCGCATCGGCGGCGGTGTCGATCCCGTGCCGCACCTGGCCGACCGCGTCACGGAACCCGCCGACTTGGCCCGCAGCCCGTTTTACCGCTATCGATTCACGCTTTCAGGAATTTGAAATGAACAAACAAAGAAACAACGCTGGACTTGGGTCCGTGGCGATGGTGCTCGCGCTGGTTCACAGTAGCCAAGCAAAGGCAGAGCCCGATTTTCGCGCCGCCGTTTGCCGAGTGAGCAACACCGTCGGCGGCGCCACGAACCTTGGCAGCGGCACGCTTGTCGACATAACCGACGACGGCCACGAGGGGTTGGTGCTCACCTGCGCGCATCTGTTCAGCGAAGGGACGGGCGATGTGCTCGTGCGTTTCGCGGAGGGAAAAACCCATCGGGCGCGAGTGATTGACGTCGACAGGCAAGCCGACCTGGCAGCCCTGGCGATCGCCGATCCCAGAGGCAGCCCCGTTGCCGTTGCGGAGGCCATTGATAGGAACACCCCATTGCACGCTTGCGGCTACGGACCCCGGGGCGTCTACCGCTGTGCCGTGGGCTCGCAGGCGGGGCAGTCGGCGAGCGAGGGGCGATTGAACTTACTTGTGACGGGCACTGTGCGCTCGGGCGACTCCGGCGGTGGGGTGTTCGACAGCCAAGGCCGACTGGTCGGCGTGGTTTGGGGCACGGCCGAGGGTGTCACTTACGCCAGCAGTGGCCGCCCACTGCGACGATTTCTGTCCCGTGTGTTGGGCCAGCGCACGTCCGTCGTTTATCGCTGCCCCGGTGGCGTTTGTCCGCGATCCCCGCAGTCTCGACCGCAACTCCCAAGTCCAGCACCAA
Organism: Bythopirellula sp.; assembly: GCA_965230685.1. GTDB lineage: Bacteria > Planctomycetota > Planctomycetia > Pirellulales > Lacipirellulaceae > Bythopirellula. Next base: position 1,775,062 of record CBDDLO010000002.1, on the reverse strand, counting down.
GCGCCGACCAGCGTTGGAAAGCGCTCGAGCAACAGCTCGAACAGCTCCGCAACGAAAAGCAAGATCGCGGCGACTACGTCACCCGCGACGAGTGGCAACAACTCGAAGCACAAACCGCCACGCAACATACAACGCTCCTCGGCCGTTTGCAGCACCTCGACAGCGGTCGTCTGGCGAAAGTCGGAGGCAGTACCGCCCTCAACCTACTCGGCCTTAGCGGCCCGATGGGTTGGGCCGCCATCGCCGCAACGGGCGTCGGCGGCTGGCTCATCGGCCAACGCATGAAACGCAGACGCGGCGCCGGTGGTCGCCGCGAAGTAAGGTTTCGAGGCGAAGCCTGAAGGTGGAGGGCGGAAGGCTGAGCAGTGCCCCGCGCCGTGCAAATCGCAATTAGCGCCTGAAACGGAGGCCACCGCCGACGCGGTGACCACGTTTCACCAAGAAACCCATGCACCGATCGAGCGTGACGACGTGGAAGCTCGTCAACTTCTACGACTTTCGCAACTCGAAGGACGTGATCCGCTACAAGACGCGGTTGCAGGACGCCTTGCACTCGACCGACTCGACACGATTGCCGACGGCGAGCAAAACAACAACGCAGACCGCGGTCGAGCACGCTGGGCCGACGAGCTGCGCAGAGAGTTGCGCGAGCGTTTCAACGACATTGCGCCAACAAAATTAGTCGTAAGTGATAAGTCGTAAGTAGTTAGTTGTAAGTCGTAAGTGACAAGTAGTAAGTGGTAAGTAGGCTAATCCTGCGTCGCAGGAATCTGCTTATGACTTACGACTTAAACCTTACGACTTGATTTCAACCCCTTTTTCTGGAGGAAAAACAATGCCTGCTGGTGACCCTGGTAAAGAACAATTTCGACGTGCCATTGCCGAGTTTCGCAACTTGCATGTGGTGGCGGCCTTGGGGCCGTTGATGGATTTTCGCAGCGAAGTCGTCTCGAACGACGAGTTCGGCGTTCGCGGTGGCTTGGACGAAACCACTAAGTCACACTATGTCGAACACCTGTTGGCGTCCGACCGCATGCGGCGGCGCGTCACGTACAACCCCGAGAAGGCCCCGCTGGGTGACTTGATCGAACGCGCCACCGATTCCGGACAAACGCTGCTGGGTTCGACCGAACCCTTTGGCGGCGACGAAGTGCAGGAAGCACCCGGCGGGTTGATCACCTTGCCGTGGGCGCTGGACGGCTCGGACCCCAACATCCCGTTGGCGAGTCAATTGAATTTTCGCAGCCAGAACGCGCTCATTCTGTTGGGCGCGCTGGACCGCGCGATCGTCAATTGGACCCGGCTGGAAAGCCGCTTCCGCAGCACGTTCATCTATGTGAAAGACTCCATGCGCATGTACGGCAGCTATGTGCAAGTGCTCGAGTACCTGAACGCATTCGCTGGCGACGCGAACCGAGTCGACATGGCCGCGGGTGTGCGTCCCACCGAAGAACCGCTCGGCCCGACCGATTCGCCGAACCTGCGCAGCGAATCGGCCCGCGGTAGTAGCAACGAACGGTAAGTAAAAAAGTTCTACCACGGGGGTCGCAGAGGATCACAGAGGAACACGTAGTAAGCAGGCTCAGAACGACTCTGTGATACTCTGTGTCACCTGTGGTTAATCCATCCAACTCAAATTTCACCAAGTTTTGAAGGCTTGTGCATTGTGACGAAAGAAGAATCGCAGCTGTTCGCGAGCCATTTTGGTGACCAACTCCGCTGCCTCGAGCAGCGCCATGATCGGCTTTGCTCGTGGTTGCGGTCGGAGTTGGGTTACGACAGCGAAAGCGAGGGAAACGTGAATCGAAGACTGCAAGAAACTCAAGACATCGCCGCGGAAACGCTCAAGCTACTCCGCGGCGAAGGCAACCAAATGGGCATCATCGGACGTGTCGAAGTGCTGAGCAAGACGTGGAATGTGCTGTTGTGCAGCGTCACGGCACTGGCGGGTTACATCATTCGCTTGTTCACCGAGTAGAGAAGCTCTCAGCGGACAGCACTTCACTTCAGAAAAGAATTCTTATGCAAATCCGTGATCGAATCAAAGAACTGCGCCGCGTGCGTGCCGACAGTCTGCGGCCCCACCCGAAGAATTGGCGAACCCATCCCAACGCGCAGCGCGATGCCCTGCGCGGAGTGCTGGCCGACGTGGGCTATGCCGACGCGCTGTTGGCGCGGGAACTCGACGACGGGCAGTTGGAACTCATCGACGGGCATCTTCGCGCCGAAACCACACCCGACGCGGAAGTGCCCGTGTTGGTGCTCGACGTTTCCGCCGAGGAAGCGGACAAGATCCTGCTCACCCACGATCCCCTGGCAGCCCTGGCGGGCATCGACCAACAGCGTGTCGACGAACTCCAGGCCACCTGCGAATTCGACCATCCGCAAGTCGAGGCGATGCTCGACGGGTTGGCTCAAGAAATTGCCAGCGCGGAAACAGAGCGCGAGACCCCGCGCGACAAGCCCAACGTCGACATTCACGAAGTCGACATTCCCGAGTCGTACGAAGTCGTCGTCCAATGCGACAGCGAAGGCGAGCAGCAAGAAATTTACCAACGCATGACCGAGGAGGGCTACCGATGCCGAGTGTTGACGTTGTAGTGGAGTGCCCCGTGTTCGATTCGTTTCGCGTGCAGCAAGTGGCCGGCATGTTCGATTTGCCGCTTGGCGAGAAATCCACCGAGCGGTTCTCCGTCGAGCTACCGGGTGAAGACGAACCCTGGCAAGTGGGCCTGATCGTCGGCCCCTCCGGCAGCGGCAAAAGCACCGTCGCACGGGAGTTCTACGCCGACCAGCTTTACCGCCCCGCCGAGTGGCCGCGCGACAAGGCCGTGGTCGATTGCTTTGGCGACCTGCCCGTTCGCAAAGTCGCAGAACTGCTGACCGCCGTCGGCTTCGGCTCCACCCCGGCGTGGGTGAAACCCTACCACGTACTCAGCCGTGGCCAACAGTTCCGCTGCGACCTGGCCAGGGCGCTGGCAACTCGCAATTCCCCCGTCGTCTTCGACGAATTCACCAGCGTCGTCGACCGACAGGTGGCGCGGGCTTGCTCCACGGCGATTGCCAAGGGCATCCGTGGTGGGTCGTTACCGGGTCGATTTGTGGCGGTCACCTGTCACTACGACGTGGCCGAGTGGCTCGAAGCCGATTGGGTGCTCGACATGGCCACCGGCACCTTGCAGCGGAGGCGTCTTCGGCGACCTGCGATCGAGCTTGAGATCCATCGCTGCACCGTGGCGGCTTGGCGGCTGTTTGCAAAGCATCACTATTTGAGCGGAAGCCTCGCGCGCGGTGCGCGTTGCTACCTCGCCACGTGGAACGGCGAGCCGGTGACGTTCGTCGCGACGCTTCCCTTGGTGTTTCAGAAAAACCGTCGCCGCTTCAGCCGCATCGTCACGCTGCCCGACTACCAGGGCATGGGCATCGGCATGCGAGTGGTCGCCGCGGTCGCGCAGCTACACCGCCGCGAGGGGCTGCGCATCAACGTCACCAGCAGCCACCCGGCGCTAATCCGCCACTGCCAGCGTAACCCCCGTTGGAAAACCATCAGCGTCCGAAAAGCCGGCACCCAATCGCGCCGCCAAGCGGAGTTGAAAAACTACCGCGGCGCCGGAGCCCGCAATGTGGTCTCTTTCGAGTTCATGGACAGCCCCGCCCAAAATTAGCACCGTCGCTTGCAACGCTAGACGCCGTGCCTTGCAGTACGTTTCGGTTTACTCGCGCTGACGCTTCGGTAACCACGGCTAGCGCCGACGGCCCACAGTAGGGAGAAAATCAGATGGACCCACTCGACGAATCACTCCAGCGCCAATTCTGTAGCGTGCTGCAGGTTGGCTGCGATCGTCAAACGGCGTGCCACTTCCTCGGCATCACCGCGCGGCAGCTGCACGAAGCGCTGCAAACCAACGCGGAGTTCCAGGCCAAGGTGCTCTGTGCCGAAGCGTCGCCGGAGTTCAATCACATGCACAATGTATTTAACGCGAGCAAGGACGAGAAAAACTGGCGGGCGTCGGTCTGGTGGCTCGAGCGCAACTCCCCAGAGCGCTACGCTCGCAGTTCTCCTGCGGCGCTCACGACCAAGCAACTGCAACAGGCCATCGACGAACTCGCCGACGTGCTTGTACAAGCCGTCGCCGATCCGCGGGATCAACAGCGTTTACTTGATGAACTCGGCATCTTCGCACGGCAGTTGGAGGGCGAGAGCTTCGAACCAGCGCCGGTCGCCAGATCGAGGCCTTCATGACCCGCACGATTTGCTCACAGGAAATGAATCCGTTGCCGCTGCATGCACTTCAAAGCCTAGCAAGGGGTCTCACCATGTCGATCGCCGAGCGTGCTAGTTCGGTCAATCGCCCGGCGCCGGCCGCGCGGCTCGGCACGTTGGCCTGGGGTCGTAAGTACCTGCCGAGCCATTTCCGCTCCGCACCTTCCGCGATGCACACCTGGCTGGGCGAGCAGCTCGACGCGATGCGCCACGCGCGCGGCACGAAGCTCAACGCCATTGGCCCACGCGGCGGTGCGAAGTCAACCATCGGCACGCTGTGCTATGCGCTGCAGTCGGCGGTAGAAGGCCGCGAGCCGTACATTTGGATCGTTTCGGACACGAAGAACCAGGCCCGCACACATCTGGAAAACCTCCGCGCCGAGTTGGAAGACAACGCGCTGCTGGCCGAATCCTATCCACATTCCACCGGGCGCGGACCGCGCTGGCGGGCGACCACATTGGAGCTTCGCAATGGCACGGTGATCGAAGCCTTCGGCACTGGCCAGCGATTGCGCGGTCGGCGGAGCCGCGCGAGTCGGCCGTCGCTGATCGTGTGTGACGACATGCAAAACGATGGCCACATGGTTTCGGCCCACCTGCGCGAGTCGAGCCGCGACTGGTTTCACGGCGCTCTGTTGAAGGCGGGTAACAAACGCACCAATATCGTGAACTTGGCCACTGCATTGCACCGCGATGCGCTGGCAATGCAACTCGACCGAACACCGGGTTGGCAGTCTCGCAAGTTTCGGGCCATCGAGAAGTGGCCCACCAACGAGCAGCTTTGGTCGGATTGGGAAACACTGTACTGCGCTGCGGAGAATCCGAGTGCGCGAGAGGAAGCTCTGGCGTTCTATCAGCAACATCGCGAGGCGATGCACGCCGGCGCCGAGTTGCTGTGGCCTGCAGAGGAAGACCTCTACACGCTGATGAAAATGCGCGTCGAGGAAGGCCGCACCACTTTCGAGCGCGAGAAGCAGAGTTCGCCCATCGATCCCGAGCGGTGCGAATGGCCCGAGGAGTATTTCGACGACGAGATTTGGTTTCGCGATTGGCCGGCGGTATTGCAACTGAAAACGATGACCCTCGACCCCAGCAAGGGCCGCGACGCCCGCCAGGGCGACTACTCCGCGTTTGTCGTGCTGGGCGTCGATCAGCACGGCGTGGTCTATGTCGAAGCCGATCTCGCGCGACGCCCAACGCCGCAGATGGTTGTCGACGGGGTGACCCTTTGTCAGCGGCACGCCATCGACACGTTCGGCGTCGAGGCAAACCAATACCAGGAGCTGCTCGCCGGCGAGTTTCAAGCGGAGTTCCGCCGCCGCGGCATCCGCGGCACGGCGCCGTTGATGATTCACAACCACACCAACAAGCAAGTGCGCATTCGACGCCTGGGGCCGTACCTTTCGCAGCGCCGCTTGCGGTTTTGCCGCACGCGCTCGACGGAGTTGCTCGTCGATCAACTGCGCGATTTCCCGCTCGGCGCGCACGACGATGGCCCCGACGCACTGGAGATGGCCCTCCGCCTGGCGGAACAACATTTCGCCGACCGACGACCCCCAATTTAGCAGCGTCGCTAGCGCCGACGGCTCAGTTCACCATGTTCACACTCGGAGAAAAACCATGACCAATACCACTCGACTTGAAAACCGACTGACCGAAGCATGTGACGCGCTCTGGGATCTGCTCGTCGATCCGCGCGAGGCGTACGTCGACGACGAAGGCACCTGGTGGTACGCGGTCGACGCGCAGGGCCAAACGACGCGCGGCAACAGCGTGCCTTTTACCACCACGGAACAACTCGCCGAGATTCGCCAGCAGAGCCGCCACCTCGCCGCGACCAACGAGTTCGCCATCAACGGCATCGAAAACCGAACGAGCTATCTGGTCGGCTCGGGCCATGTTTACCGTGCGTCAGTGCGCAAGGGAGCCGTGGCCCCCGCCGCGTTGGAACTCGACGTGCAGTCCCTACTCGACGAGTTCATGCATGTGAACCGCTGGCCCGCGCGGCAACAGGAAATCGTCCGCCGCATGGACCGCGATGGCGAAGTCTTTTTGCGATTCTTTGTCGATGGCGGAGGCATCACCCGCGTGCGATTCGTCGAACCTGATCAGGTGCAAACACCCCAGGAGCTAACAAACCACGCCCCGGCAAGTTTCGGCATCCAGACCGAGCCGCACGACGTGGAAACCGTGCTGGGCTATTTCATCGACGGCCAGCCGGTCGACGCCGCACAGATTCAGCACCGCAAGGCCAACGTCGACGTGAACGTGAAACGAGGCTTGCCGCTGTACTACCCGGTACGCAAGAATCTGCGGCGGATCGAGAAGCTGCTCCGCAACATGAGCGTCGTCGCCGAGATCCAGTCGGCTATTGCGCTGATCCGCAAACATGGCGGCGCGACGCAATCGGGTATCGAGCAGTTCGTTGCCGATGTCGATCACGCCAGCGGCGACGGCGGGCCCGGCGGCCGCACGCGGCACCTGGCCCAATACGCGCCGGGCACGATTCTCGACGCGCCGGCTGGTTTGACTTACGACTTTCCTGTCTCGGGGATCGATGCCAGCAACTTTGTCGCCGTGCTGCAAGCCGAGTTGCGCGCGGTGGCGGCAAGACTGGTGATGCCGGAGTTCATGTTCACCTCCGACGCGTCAAACGCCAACTACGCGTCGACGCTGGTGGCCGAAGGCCCCGCGGTGAAAATGTTCGAGCGTCTGCAGGCGAACCTGGCGAACGATGATTGCGAAGTGATGTGGCGTATCGTCGAAAACGCCGTCGCCGCCGGCAAGCTGCCGCGCGACGTGCGCCGCCTGGTAGACATCCAAATCACTCCGCCTTCGCTCCACGTCCGCGATCAACTCAACGCGTGCAAAGTCGAGCAAATGGCGTACGAGAAGAACATCCTCTCACCACAAACGTGGAGCCTGCGGCTGGGGTTGGATTATGATCAGGAGCAGAAGAATTTGGCGATGCACCGAGCCCCAACGTAGGATGGCGTGCTCGCACCCATCTTTCCGGTTGATTGATGGGTGAACCTGTCGGTGGTACATCGGTCGAATGCGAAGTGGGTTTCCAACAGGACCACCCATCCTACATGCTGAGCGCCTGCAAGGTCGAGCAAATGGCGTACGAGAAGAACATTCTCTCGCCGCAAACGTGGAGCCTGCGGCTGGGGTTGGATTATGATCAGGAGCAGAAGAATTTGGCGATGCACCGGGCGGAGGTGTAGGATCGCGTGTTCTCCCCCAATCTTGCGACTTCGGCATTGGAAGCCTAGCGATGCTCAGGCAATGATTTGGGAACGATGGCGACGAATAGTTGCGATGTGTTTCAGCTTAGCACGAGCATAGGCCCACAATACAACAAAAAATAGAGTCGCTCCAAACGGGAAATCGGCAATCTTCGGATCGTCAAGTTTATCTAAATTGTTAGTAAGTAGCAGCCAAGTAACGAAATTTACAACCGCGTAAAAAGCCGCAATTAAGAAGAGGAGGCGATACATGCCACTTCGGTCTAACAGGCGATCCTCATACATAGTTGCTCTATGTTCGTCGCTCATTTGAGTCGACCCGGCTAAGCTATGTAGAGAATCGCATTCAGTGGTTCAGTGTAACAGGCTTTTCCGCGGGTGGCACGGACAGTCGGTAGCCCATCGTTGGGTGATGTCGAAAATAGATGGGCTGCCTCTTTGCTCTAGCCCATCCTACAGATCATGCAGATGCTATCTGTTTGGGCGAGTTGCGAACCCCAAAAGTGGCACAAAAATAGTTGCTGAAATGGCCGCCGCCAATTGCTACAGTACATGCCATGAGAACAACAGCTACGACAACTCGTAAAGCGAAATCCACGGACAAGCGCAGCCAAGCCGAGGCGGAATTTGCCAAGTTGATGGACAACATCGCCGTGCGCGGCTTCCACGGCACGGCAAGCGTTACGGTCGCTGTGCAGGATGGCCATGTGCAGCACACTCGCGTGGCGGTGGAGAGGATGGTGAAGTGAGTGGTTAGTTGCTAGATGCTAGTGGCTAGAGAAAAATTGGAGGTATTGTACTGAGCTTCAGCCGCCACTGGCGGTGGAGACTTTTGTCGAGCCCCGTTGCAGATTCTAAGAATCTGCTGCGGGGCTTTTTTTGTGGACTGTTTCAATCTTGAGAAAGGACAGTATGGCTGAATCAATTCAAGAATATGTCGACTCCCGCGGCGTCACCGTGGGTGTCGATGCCGCGGTAGGCGTGCTGCGCGGGGTGAAGCTCATTGGCTTGACCTCGCGCAATGGCCGCCGCTATCGCGAGTCGGCGCTGGCCGCGGCGACGACGCTCTACGAAGACGCGAAGGTGAATGTGAACCACCCGAAGGACGGGCCGCTCTCGCCGCGGGACTATCAAGACCGGCTGGGTGTGGTGCGCGGCGTCGAGCTTCGTAAAGGCGAGGGGCTGTTCGGCGATTTGCATTTTAATCCCAAACACGCGCTGGCCGAGCAGCTTGTCTGGGATGCCCAGCACCAGCCGCATAATGTGGGCTTCTCGCACAATGTGTTGGCGCGGCTCGTGCGTGAGGGCGAAACCACCGTCGTCGAGGAAATCACCAAGGTGCAGAGCGTCGATCTCGTCGCCGACCCCGCGGCAACGCATGGTTTGTTTGAACAACAGCGCAGCGAAACCGTGCAAGAACAACTCGAAACAGCACAGGCTAAGATCGCCACGCTGGAGCGCAAGCAACGCATCTTGCAGTTGCTCTGCGAACACCGGTTGGCGATTGCTGAGCGCTCGTCAGCCGACCAGGCGTCGGTAAGTCGCGAGTTTGTCGAGTGGCTCGAGCATGTGCCGAGCGACGAAGCGGTGGAAACGCTGATCGCCGAACGTGCGGAAATGGCGAAGTCGGCATCGCACTCGGCGAATTTCCCGCCACTGTCGAGCGAGCAATCCTCGCTGCTCGACGAGCGCGGGCCGGCGCTGCTCAGTTCCGCAGATTTTGCGGCAACGTTGAAACCATCGCTGAAGTCATCTTGCAGTTAAAGGCTGATCGCGCGAGTCAGCCCACGAAATCACTCCCTTTCAACTCTGGAGAAAACTATGTCCAACACTATGCGCTGGCGCTACGGCGACACGAACCCCGTGCTGATGCCGACCGAGAGCGGAACGGTCATTGAAATTGGCGACTTACTTTATCTCAACAACGGCTATGTCGAACCCGCGGCGGACCAAACCGATCAAGGCACTTTGCTGGCAAACCAGGAAGCGTTTCACGACAACTTCGTCGGCGTGGCGATGCAGGCCGCTTCGGGCACGGCGGCAGAGAAGGTGCGCGTCGCAACCAGCGGTGTGTTTGAGTTCGACTGCGTGGCGGCGAGTTTTGACGTGGGCGATCTGATCGGCAGTACCGAAGTTGGCGCCGGTGACCAACTCGAATCGCAGGAAGTTGTCGGCGTCGCGACGGAGAATCTCGCCGTCGGCCGTTGCGTGAAGCAAGCCGCCTCGGGCTCGGAGCAAGTGCTGGTCGACATCGTCAGCACCATCACGCGTGGCGGACCGCAAGCGGCGGCGTGAGTTCACCCGGGGGCATGGGGGGTGTCCCCCCCAAACCCCCTGGTCACTGCGACCAACTGCTTACACCTTACGCCTTACGACCTACCACTACCCAACCCCACTAGGAGCAAACACACGTGTCACTCAATTATCGTGAACTCAAACGGCGTTATGAACTCGACGGTGCGGACCGCACGGTTGAGCATCTTTCCGAATCTCTGCGAGACGGCCATTTGCAAGCCGAGGACTTTAGCCTGCGCGACCTGGCCGAGGCGCTCGTGCCCGATGGTCGACATTGGGTGCGACTGCTGGATCCGCGCAGCGGTGGCAGCGTCAGCCTGACCGAAGCGAGCGATGGCGTCGATGTCACGGCGTTTCTCAACATCACCGGCCAGGTGATTTACTCGAAGATTCTCGAAGCGTATCAGCAAGAGGCGTTCATCGTCTCGAAGCTCGTCCAGCACATCCCCACGCGGCTCGATGGCGAGAAAATTCCTGGGGTTGCGCGCGTAGGCGACAACATCGACGAAGTCGCACCAGGCATGCCGTACCCGAACCTTGGCTTTGGCGAGGATTACATCGAAACGCCTTCGACCTCGAAGCGAGGTTTTATCGTGCCGGTGACGAAGGAAGCGATTTTCTTCGATCGCACGCACTTGGTGCTCAGCCGCGCAGCCGAGGTGGGCGAAGTGCTGGGCCTCAACAAAGAAAAGCGGTTGATCGACTTGGCGATCGGTGTGACCAACAACTACAAGTACATGGGCACGACGTTCAATACGTTTAACACCAGCGGCGCGTGGATCAACGAACTGGCGAGCAACGAGTTGGTCGACTGGACCAACGTCGACGCGGCCGAGCAGTTGTTTGCCGAGATGAGCGACCCCAACACGGGCGAGCCGATTCTGATTCGTGGCACGACGGTGCTGGTGATGCCGGCTTATCGCCATGCGGCGCATCGAGTGTTCAACGCGGCGGAGATCACCTACACCGTGACCGGCTCGGAGTCGGCCACGACCGCCGCCAACCCGCTGGGCAACTACCGCGTCGAGGAAAGTCGCCTGGCGTATCGTCGCATTGTGGCTTCAGGAGTGGACAGCGACGACGCGAAGAAGTGGTGGCTGGTGGGCGATTTCCGCAAGGCGTTTGCCTACATGGAAAATTGGCCGATCACCGTCACCCAAGCGCCGGTGGGCAGCGAGGCGGACTTCAACAACGACATCGTGCTGCGTTTCAAGGCGAGTGAACGGGGCGCCGCCGCGGTCCTCAATCCGCGCTTCATCGTGAAATGCACAGGCTAACCTGCACACCAACTTCGGCACTCAGGAGCCAGACCGCCGCCCACGTTTTGCTTTTTCCGGCGAGCGTGTCTGGGCTCCTGAGCTGGCCGAACCATTGGCGGTTAGAAAAGGAATAGTAATCATGACAAAATTGGAAATGGAAAACGCGCCGGTTGCTGCGAACCAGTGTCCTGAACGCGTCGATATCGAACGGGCCGTCTGGGACGACATGGGCCACGGACCGCAGATTGTCGATTGGTTTTTCGTCTGCATGGATGTGGCAGTACGAATTGAACTCAGCGAGATGGTGTGGGATACGACCACCACGCCACCCACGCGGCAAATGCTCTACGACATCACGCTCAGCAAGCCATTGCCGTTGGAGCCCGACGATCGTTTCGTCGGCGAAGACGGCGCGCTCTATCGGTTGCTCGAAATGGAGCAAAGAGATAAATCGCCCGTGGCAAAAGTCGTGCGAGAGGAAATCTGGTGAATCCACCGAGCCGCGCCCGTCAGGAAGCGTCCACGAACCCTATGGTTTGGATGGTCGTTCCCTGACGGGCGCGGCTCGGTTCTACTCCACGTCGGTCACGCGCTTGAATAGCAGCTTCACGAACTCTTCCATCAAGTCGGCTTCGCTGCTTTCCAGAACAACGGCGACTTGGTACATCAGCTCGCGACGCGCGTTCATGGCGCGGACCACCTCGAGCGTGCCGTCTTCGGTCAACTCGCCGCCGACGGCCATGCGGCTAAACAGTTCGTTGTACTCCGCGGCGGTCCAGTGCTCGAACAACGCGGGATGGGCTTCGACCACTTCGGCGGCGACCGGGTTGGTGGCGCGGTCGAAGGCCGCCGCGGCGTCGGTCAGGTAGGGATCCTGAAATAGCTCGTCGGTCGCAACACCCAACCCGTCAGCCAGCTTGTGCAGCGTGCGCGCATGGGGCCGCGTGTCTCCGCGGATCATGCTGCGTACCGTGCGCTCATCGAGCCCCGTGGCGGCCACGACATCGCTCTGCGTCATGTCGAGTCGCGCCATCAACCGGCGCACGTTGGCGCCGTGCAGGGTGGGAAGGTCGGTCGATTGCGTGGAAGATTGTGGCATCGGTCCACTAGTGGTACCAGGAATTGGGGTCGGGGGCCACTTGACAGAATATGTACATGTGTACATGCACGGGGCGGCAATGTCAACCTACCGCGGCAGACGCCGCTAGAAGACGGTACGAAAGCCGCCCGGGGCAACGTCGCCAATGCGAGCAGTCGATGGGGATAGCCCGGAAGGAGACGCCCAAATCCTAGACGGTTGGAAGGGTTGGTACTGAGAAATACACTGCGTTCGACGGCGAGGTTGTTCACAATCGCTTGTAGATAGACTAGGTTCGCAATCTTCTAAAATGTTGTGCAATATGCGAGGCATTGACTGCGAAAAGTACAGAAATTGACCACAGCTACGCAAGTTATAGAAACCAGGATTACGGTCGGGCTCTCTTCACCGCCAGCATATAGCCAACTGCGTTTCGAGACGGCGGTCGATGAAACCTCCGGCACAAACAGCTATTTCGCTAGCTGCAGTTCGAGCTGGCGGTCATCGACACCTCCAGCAGTTAGAGGATTGTTGAAAACGCGGCGGTTGATGTAACCACCTGCGCGAGCGTAGGCGCCGATTTGTTGTCGGGGCATGGATATCGCGGGCTTGAAGTGAGCGGCTAGAAATGAACCCGGTTGGATTGATCGGCAGCAGTTGGAGGGTTCCCTAATGTGCTGCTGGCTACAAACGGTTTTTGAAGCCAGCCCTTGGGTTTCCTTGCATATTGCCGCAATCTTGGTTAGCATTACAAGGGCTGCTTATCAATTCTTTCTACCCAACCTGCCCGAAAGTTTAGTCGATGCACCTTAAGACCAAGCTCATCGCGACGTTTTTTCTGCAGCTCCTGCTGCTGGGGCCGATCGGCTCTGCCGACGCGATCGATCGCGTCTGGTCGGGTCAACTCCTCACTGACGGTTGGGCGGACGCCTTTTTCGTCACAAATTGGTTCAACCCCAACGATCCGTTGGACAATGGGATTCCTGATGCGGACGATGTCGCGATCTTCGATGAAGCTTCTGCTCAGAGCTCCCGTGTCGTAGTGGATCCCGGGAGGACGGTCCAGGCAGTGGAGTTTGTTGGAGAGGGATTCCGCCTAAGTGGCTCTGGCTCCCCCTTAACACTCACAACAGGCAATATCACCACAAGCAATGGCGTTGATAACGGGTTGCCCGACAACGTGATTTTTAGTGACCTAATTCTCACCGACAACGGCATCTGGGATATCGGATCCCATTTGCAGGTCGAAAGGATTCGCGGAGGCAAGAGTATCGTCAAGAGGGGAAACGAATTCTTAGTGATTGGTTCAACCGATCCTGTCGAACCGAGTACGCTAGACCGGCTCTTGATCATCGACGGCAGCGTTGTTGTGACCGGTGTGCAGGTTACAGCAAATGCGCTGGACGGATCGGGTGAGTTTACAGTACAGAATGGCGGGACCTTCGTATTGGCGGGAAGCCAGGATTCTACTTTTAGTGGTACGTTGTCAACTGACGGGACGGGGACCAACGTCTTGGTCAAGTCGGGTAGCGGCGCGCTCACTCTGTCGGGCAACAACTCGTTTGACGGTGTCGTTTCTTTTGATGAAGGGGCGATCGTCGCGACCAATGACAATTCTCTTGGTTCGGCCCGGGTTTTGGAAACTGGCGGTACCTCGACGCTCGAGTACCAAGCTGGCATCACCCTGAGCAACCAGATCGATACCTCGTCGATTCGGTTGCAAGTGACGTCCGGGACCGCGACCCATAGTGGCCTAGTGATGGGAAGCGGCAGCGTCACCAAAACCGGCAGCGGCACGCTTGCACTGACAGGCGCCAATTTCTACGCCGGCGGCACGACCATCTCGGCAGGCAAACTCCGAGTTAGCACAAGTAGCCTGCCTAGTGCTGGAGGCGTGGTAAACAACGCGGAACTTGAATTCGCCCAACCGTCCAACGCAACTTACGCGGGGGCGATCAGCGGCAGCGGCAGTTTCACCAAATCCGGCAACGGGCAACTGACGCTTACCGGCAACAACCCTTACGAGGGAACCACCTTCGTCGATGAAGGCACGCTCTTCGTCGCGGCAACCACCGGATCGGCGACCGGAACAGGCCAAGTAAGAATCACTGGTGGAGCGACCTTCGGCGGTACCGGCCTAAGCTCCGGCACGACGGTGAACTCCGGCGGCACGCTAGCGCCCAGCGTCTCGGACGGCCAGTTGACCTTGGGAGGACTCTCCCTCGGCTCCGGATCTACCTGGAAGATGGGCGTCGGCGAAGGCCTCGGGAATCATCTAATCGTTCTTGATTCAGCGTCGCTGGGTGGCAACCTGGTGATCGACTTGTTGGATGGTTTTGTGCCCGAGCTCTCTGATATGTTCACGCTCCTTACGGCCGACACCCTCGTCGGCGCGCTGGCCAACGTAGCCGATGGCAGCCGACTCGACACATTGGACGGCGAAGGGTCTTTCCTGGTGAGATACAACGGCACGAACAACAGCGTCGTGCTGTCGGAGTTCGCCGTACACGGCGACTTCGACTTCGATGGCGACATCGATGGTGCTGATTTCCTGCTTTGGCAACGCAATCCAAGCATTGGAGACTTAGCCGATTGGCAGTCCAACTTTGGAATCCCATCCAATTCTATTGCAGCGAGCTCGTCGACAGTCCCTGAGCCTCGTTCGATGGCTATTCTTCTCGTCTTCCCAGCCGCAATGGCTGGGTGCTGTCGGTTCGGTCGGTGAGAATGCCCGACGGCGCGGCCGGCAAGCGGGCAATCCGCTGAGGTTGGACAAACTTCAGCTGCGACGAGACGGATACAACTGCTGGGGGTGAAAACGACCTCCATCTCGAATCGCAGCTTGCTAACTCCGGGAGGCGGGGCCACCACCAGCTCGAACCGACTGATGCTAAGTGCGGTCAATGAATCCAACCGATGGCATTTTCCGCAGCAAAGGAAGCATTTTCCAAACATGCTGCTTTCTGCCCAAAAACAAGGCAGTGCAGCTTTCGCATAGAATTTGGTTCACTGAGATTCCAAAAGCGGTGGGACTCACCTCCGCTGGAAACCGCGGGTTGCTTACACCCTTCAATACTTCAAGCCGAATGCAAGCCTGTGGACCAATTGCTTGTTTCTGTGGCGGGGCAACCGCTAGCCTGATCACACATTTTGAGCGAAGAGAAGAAAGACAATCACTAGGACCTGGAGATCCACAAGTCTCATCGCGAGTCGTGAATTGCGTTCGAGTATCAAGATGCTTAGCAGCATTCCTACGCCAGGCGAAAAGGCTAGTCCTTGCCAGCCGACAGACACGCAAAAGGCAATGTAGAGGCACAACACGCTGATGGCCAAAAAAAGTGATTTCAGGCCGAAGTGCGGACCGCCAGAGAGGCTTTCGATTTTCGAGGGTGTTGGTTGTGCAATCATACAGGTGCTTGGAAACGCGACATGTGGCAAAGAACGTTTGTTGATGATTCGCCGTGGTCACTTGGTGAAGTGCGATCGCTTGATTCTGATTATAACAAAGGAACTCTGGTAATGAACAACTATTGGGTGATTGGAAACTGAACCCGAGGGGGTTTGGGGGCTTGCCCTCCAAGGGGTTTGGAAGCATGGGGGGTATCCCCCCAAGCCCCCGTGTAGCGCGTGGCCGTGTAGCGCGTGATCGGGTATTGCTTGCGGTAATGATACCGTTCGGAATTGAACCACTAAGGCACAAGGGCAGGAAGATGGTAATATCCGGGAGTTCTTGGTGACTTCGTGTCTTAGTGGTTCAGTTTCTACACGGCTAGATGAGCATTTTTGGCAAATGGTATCACTACCTTGCTTGCCCGGGTATTGTCTGGGCCAAGTTGCAGTGGGCATAATGGGAGGTTCGAATCGTTCTTCTGCCCGTAGGCTCCCATGCAATCTCCCACTGCCGACAAGTTTTGCATCTTGGGTGCCGGTACGTCGGGGCTCGCGGTGGCGAAGAACTTTCTGCAGGCGGGGATTCCGTTTGATTGTTTGGAGCGTGAGGACGACCTGGGCGGGAATTGGAATTTTAGGAAGCCGCACAGCAGTGTTTATTCCTCGACGCATCTCATCTCTTCCAAGCAGCTCACCGAGTACACCGACTACCCGATGCCGGCGGACTACCCGGAGTTCCCCGACCACCGGCAAGTGCTCGCCTACTTGCGCGGCTATGCCGAGCACTTTAATCTGTGCGTGCACATCCAATTCAACACGGCCGTCGAGCGCGTGGAACCAGCGGAGCAGGGCTGGCGAGTCACACTCGTCGGGGGCGAGGTGCGACCCTACCGCGGGGTGGTGATTGCCAACGGGCACAATTGGGACCCGAGGTTTCCAGACTACCCCGGCGAGTTCACGGGCACGGTGTTGCATTCTTCCGAATACAAAACCCCCGACGCGCTGCGCGGCAAACGGGTGTTGGTCGTGGGCGGCGGCAACTCGGGATGCGATCTGGCGGTCGAGGCATCGATCCATGCCGAGCGCGCCGTGCTGAGTTGGCGGCGCGGGTATCATGTGCTGCCCAAGTTTTTTAAAGGCAAGCCGATCGACCAGGTGGGCGAGACGTTGCTAGCGCTGCGATTGCCGCTGTGGGCTCGACGCATCGGCGCGCGGCTGGCGATTCGCTGGGTGTTGGGTCCCTCGGAGTTGGCCGGATTGCCCAAGCCCGACCATCGGTTGTTCGAGAGCCATCCGATCATCAACTCGCGACTGCACAACCAACTGGCCCACGGTAAACTCACCGCCAAGCCGGATATTGCCGCGCTCGACGGCAGCACGGTGCGATTCGTGGATGGCAGCGAGCAAGCGTTCGACGTGGTGCTTTATGCGACGGGCTTTCGGCTGAGCTTTCCGTTTTTGGATACGAAGCACTTGAATTGGCGCGACGACCGCCCGCGACTGTTTCTCAATGTTTTTCATCCCGAGCGCGACGACCTGTTTTGCGCTGGCCTGATTCAACCCGACAGCGGACAGTGGGGGTTGGTGGACTATCAGGCGCAGTTGATTTCGCGGTACTTGCTAGCGCTAGCAAAGAAACCGCGCGTAGCGCAGCGGTTTCGCCGGATCAAGCGAACTACTCTCACCGGCGCCGAAGGACGAAATGCCTATCTCGACTCTCCGCGCCATCGCTTGGAAGTGGAGCATTTTGCCTACCGGCGTAAGCTACAGAAGCTCATAGCCATGTTGGCATAGTTCGATGGTGGGAAACCTGCTTGGAGTTTCTCGCCAGCCAACTCTTTGCGCAGTGACTGCTTAAGGACTGCGCTAGCCGGTGTATTGAAGTGCTTTGGCAAGCGAAGATTTCCCTGGTTTGAGGGATTGTGAGTTTGGGCATACCGTTTGCCAATCAAGCTCAGTTGAAAAATTGAATTCTGCTGAAAATCGGGGCGTTGCCTCCTTGCGGAATCCTCCGCGAGAACTTCATCCCCCTTTCATGGCTTGTTGATCAAGTTGAGTTAGCTTGACGCTGAGTTGGCTCGACCGGGCATTGGCAAGGCACCCTCGACGTCCCGCCTGAGAAATCCCCTCCAGCCCCGCGCGCCGGGGTGGAATAGACATTGGAGATTCCCATGAACACGACCGAACCACGATCGTTAACCTCGGAAACTTGCGAGCTGCAGCTGGCCAGCGCCGAACAGCTGATTTGGCAACTTTTGGACAACTCACTTTCCGAGCAAGGGGTGCAGGAATTAGAAACGCTTTGTCGTGAGATTCCCACGGTGAAAGAGTTGTTAGTCAGTTGCGTGATGTTGCACACCGACTTAGCCCAATTTTTTGGGGAGCCTTGCCAGTTGGACTTCGCAGCGTTGCGATCAGCTGCTGAGTCGCAGTGAATCTGTTCCGTTGCGGTGAGAATAGTCGCGCCAGACGGTGTACGACTTTGCGCCCCTCTGAACCGTTTCCTCCCTCGATAAACGAACGGAAAAAATATGCGTAGAGGCTATTTGATAGACATGGACGGAGTGATTTACCGTGGCGGTGAGTTGATTCCCGGGGCCCAAGCGTTTTTGCAACGTTTGACCCGCGAGAAAATTCCCTTCTTGTTTTTGACAAACAACAGCCAACGGACCCGCCGCGATGTCGCGACCCGACTGTCACGTCTGGGTATTCCCGCTGAGGAGCGGCACGTCTTTACTTGCGCCATGGCCACCGCCCGCTATCTGGCGCAGCACAAGCCGAGGGGAACCGCCTATGTGATCGGCGAAGGCGGGTTGCTCAATGCTCTGCATGAAAATGGGTATGCGGTTGTGGATCACGCTCCGGATTATGTTGTCGTTGGCGAGGGGCGGATGCTCACCCTGGAGATGCTCGAAACCGCCGTGCAAATGATTCTCGATGGCTCGAAGCTGATCGCCACGAATCTCGATCCCAACTGCCCCACCAAACATGGCACGCGCCCCGGTTGCGGAGCAACGGTGGCTTATTTGGAAACGGCCACCGGGTGTCGAGCATTGAGCATGGGCAAGCCAAGTCCCATCATGATGCGTGCCGCTAGGAAGGAACTGGGGTTGGCGACTTCAGAAACGATCATGGTTGGTGATACGCTTGAAACCGACATCCTGGGCGGAATTCAAATGGGATATCGGACGATTCTTGTGCTTTCCGGAACGACCAGGGAAGGGGACCTCGCCGGCTACGCCTATGGACCCGATTTGGTAATTAACTCCGTGGCGGAGCTTGCGAAACCAGAAACCGATCTACTGGGAGTGGTACCTCGTGGCGATCGTGCGGACGATTCGGTGCACAGTCTCCAGGATTGGGTGCAGTCCGCCTCCTGAGTCAAGAAGTTCCACCTGCAACAACGCATCGCGAAAACTATGAAGAGGGGGTTTTTACCCACTCATTTCTTGAGGATCGCTTGCATCGAGGTGAGAATGGAGTGTCCAACTAGTACGCTTCTTTTTCCTTGGCATCCATGGTCCTGCTCTCACGATTGCTCGTCTCCTTGGTCATCGCTGCCCTGGCGTATGCGCTCTACTGGGGCATGCTGAGTAATCGGGGCGAAGAACTCAGCGCGCCCAGCGCGGCGGAGCAGCACTTCGCGTTGGAAGTATGGCCTGTGCTCGAAGCGAAATGCGCCACCTGCCACGGTGCCGACCCCGCGGATGTCCAAGGCGGGTTGGATCTCACTTCGCTAGCCGGGTTGATGCGCGGGGGCGAGACGGGAGGACCTGCGATAGTGCCTGGCGATCCGCACGCGAGTTTGTTGATCGAAGCAATCCGCCGCGAGGGATTGGCGATGCCGCCGAAGGATGACGATCGACTCAACGACAAGCAGATCGCAGCGATTGAGCGCTGGATTGCCGAGGGCGCGCCGTGGCCTGACTCAGATCGGCAACTCGCTATCCGTCGATCTGCTTGGCGGGTGCCGGACAATGCCGAAGGGGTGATTGTCAAAACGAGCGGGGGACTTGCCGACGATTGGACCTACCGCCGGTATGCCCCCACAGATCTGTGGGCTTATCAACCGATTCGCAAACCTGAGCTACTCGCGACGAAACGCAACCCGATTGACATACTCGTTGATCGTCGACTGGCGGAAGTCGAATTGAAACCTGCGCCGCAGGCCGATCCGCTCACGCTCATTCGTCGGGCGACTTTCGACGTGCTCGGTCTGCCCCCGACGCCTAGCGAAATTCGCACCTTCTTGGGTGCCTGGCAGGAAAACCCCAACGCTGCGTGGACCCAGCTGGTGGACCGCTTACTGGAGAGCCCGCACTACGGCGAGCAAGCGGCCCGACATTGGTTAGACGTAGCCCGCTATGCCGATAGTGGTGGTTTTTCCAATGACTGGATGCGACCCAACGCCTGGCGTTACCGCGACTATGTAATCCGTGCATTCAATGATGACAAACCGTTCGATAGGTTCGTGCGTGAGCAGCTCGCGGGAGACGAACTGGATGCGGACGATCCAGAAATGCGAGTAGCGGTCGGTTTTCTACGGATGGGACCGTGGGAACACTCGTTCATGAGCGTGCCCAAGGTCAGCCGGCAGCGGTTTCTCGACGATGTGACCGCGGCGGTGGGGCAGGTGTTTCTGGCGCATCCCGTGCAGTGCGCGCGGTGCCATGACCACAAGTTCGACCCCGTGCCCATGCGAGATTACTATGCTCTTCAGGCCGTGTTCGCCACAACGCAGCTCGGCGATGTCGACGCGGCGTGGTTGCCGGAGGAAAACCTCGACGGATTGGAAGCCGACCAACGAGAACACGAGCGCAAACTGGCTTGGAACCAAGCGATTGTCGCCAAGTTTGACCGTAAAAAAGCGCTGGCAGAAAAAGACTGGTTTCGCGAGCGGCACTTGCCCTACGCGACGCGCCGAGAGGCAGTGCGCGCGGGGGCTGGGCAGCACGAAATTCCCGAACCCCGCTTGGGATTCACTCCCGACGAGTTGGGCCGCGATCGCGTGAGCCGCAAGTGGCAACATCGCTGGCGATGGGAACGCACTCGGTACGAGCCCGTCGCGATGAGCGTCTACAACGGCAAGACCAATCTACCAAAGGCTGTGAACAAGCGTATCAAGGTCCCCGCAGATCCATTTGGCGATGGCGAACTGCAGCAAACCACGGTTTTGCTCGGCGGCGATCCGTTCTCCCCCGGCGCTCCGGTCAAGCCCGGTGTGCTGAGCGCGATCGACATCGGCTCGCCTGTTGAAATTCCATTACAACCCAGCGGGCGTCGGTTGGCACTAGCCGAGTGGCTGGTGGATCCCGCCAACCCACTTACTCCACGGGTAATAGCCAACCGTGTTTGGCAATCTCACTTCGGACGCGGCATCGTCGGGACGCCGAATAACTTTGGGGCCAAGGGCAAGAAGCCAACACATCCGCAGTTGTTGGATTTTCTTTCAACGAGGTTGGTGGAAGGGGGTTGGTCGCTCAAGCAGCTACATCGGTTGATTTTGTCTTCGGAAACTTATCGCCGCGCGAGTCATACCGAGGTCTCGACAGAGCGGTTTATCGAAGCCCGCTCGCTCTACGCGGTGTTCACGCCGCGCCGGCTACGGGCAGAGGAATTGCGCGATGCGATGTTGGCGGTTTCCGGGGAACTCAACCCAGAGCAAGGTGGCATTCCGGCCCGGCCTGATATGAATTTCGAGGCAGCGTTTGAGCCGCGACTCACCATGAGCGGCATCGCGCCGGCCTATGTGCCGCAGCCTTTACCTGAGCAACGCAATCGGCGGTCGATCTATGCTTTACAGCTTCGGGGGCTGCGTGACCCGTTTATGGAGGTGTTCAATCAACCGTCGGCGGATGTTTCTTGCGAGCGTCGTGAGCAATCGAATGTGACGCCTCAGGTGTTAACGTTACTCAATAGCCAGGAGTCGGCCGACCGCGCACTCGCGCTAGCCAAACGCGTGCTTGACTCTACAGACGACGACGCCACAGCAATCGAGCAACTCTACAGTTTGGTCTACGGCCGTGAACCGTCCGCAGAAGAAAGCGTCGCTGCGTCGCGGCATTGGCTAGAAATGCAGCGAGTCCAATCGAATATTGAATATCAACCCGCCCGGTACCCCACCCAAGTGGTGCGCCGCGCGAACGAAGAAACTAGCGGGCAGCTTTTTGAATTTGTCGAGCGGCTGTTCGCCTACGAAGACTATGTGCCCGATATCGAGCCGCACCAAGTCGATGCCCGCACGCGCGCCCTGGCCGACATCTGTTTGGTGCTATTGAATTCCAACGAGTTTGTTTATGTGTATTAAGAATGTACATCGTATTCAGCCGTCGGCGCTAGCCGCGGGTTCTACAAGCGCAGCGAGGGTCCGCGATATTGACTGGCTCTGTGCTTCGGAAACTGCGGCTAGCGCCGACGGCTGAAGTTGCTGTCGCAACCATTTAAATTGAGACCTACCACTATGCTACGCCGTGATTTTCTCTACAGCTTGGGTGCGAGCCTTGGGAGTGTGGCGCTGACGTCGCGGCTGGCGGCGGAGGGGACAGCGCCGCGCAAGCCGGCGAAGAACTGCATTTTTCTCTACATGGAGGGCGGCCCTTCGCACATCGACACGTTCGATCCCAAGCCGGCTCTCGACAAGTTGCATCTGCGTGAGTTCTTCCGCACCGACCAGCAACAATCGGCCATGTCCGGCGGCAAGCGGTACTATGTGCGCAGCCCGTTCGAGTTTCGCAAGGTGGGCCAATCCGGCGCGGACATCAATACGTTGTGGGAAAACCTCGCCGGTGTGGCCGACGAGCTGTGTTTCTACCGTGGTTTGCAAGTCGATTCGGTCGACCATCCGACGGCCAACTACCAACTCAATACGGGCGACCGGTTTGGTGGCGAGCCGGCGCTGGGGGCGTGGGTCAACTACGGGTTGGGCAGCGAAAACGAAGACTTGCCAGGTTTCGTCGTTCTACCGGAGTTGTCGCTGCCGCAAGGTGGATCGGCGAACTGGTCGAACGGTTTTCTGCCGGCGCAGTTTCAGGGCACGCCGTTGCGGCCGACGGGTTCGCCTCTGCTCGATTTGCAGCCGCCCAAGGGAATTACCCGCGAACACCAGCGTAAGAATCTCGACTTTCTGCAAGCGCTCAACGAGCGCCATGCCGCGGCGCATCCGCATCACGCCGAACTTGCTGCGCGGATGGCCAACTACGAGCTCGCCTTCCGCATGCAAATGCAAGTGCCCGAAATACTGAGCATCGACGACGAAACCCCAGCAACGCTCGCCAGCTATGGTATCGGCAATGCACCGACTGACAACTTTGGTCGCCGCTGTTTACTCGCGCGAAAGCTCGTCGAAAAAGGGGTGCGCTTTGTGCAGCTCTATGCCAGCACATGGGACTCGCACGATTACATTGCCAAAGCCCACGGAGCGCTAATTCCCACGGTGGATCAGCCGATTGCCGCGCTCATCACCGATCTCAAGCAACGAGGATTGCTGGACGATACGTTAGTCGTCTGGATGGGCGAATTCGGCCGCTCGCCGGACAATGGTTACCGCGAAGGGGGCAAGTCGTACGGCCGCGATCACAACCCCAACGCCATGTCGCTGTGGCTCGCCGGTGGCGGTTGCAATGCTGGGCACACGATCGGCGCGACCGACGAAATTGGCGCCCAGGCGGTGGAGACAGTGCACCACGTGCGCGACTTCCACGTTACACTGCTCAAGCTATTAGGCCTGGACGACAACAAGCTGACCTACTTCCACGCGGGTCGGTTCAAGCAGCTTTCGCAATTCGGTGGCGAGGTGATTGAGGAGTTGCTGGCCTAAAACTCCAGCTCCATGCGATCCACGCCAATCTCTGTTTTCGGGAAAATTTTTCGCGCCGCGGCCAGGTCAATTTCTGAATCGCTCTCCAGCAGGGGGTTGATGTGCACCAACACGAGTCGGCCCACGTCGGCAGCGGCGGCGACTTCAACGACCGGTGTGAGGCAACTGTGTCCGGTCAGCGCGGCTTGCTCGGGCATATCGTCGCCGAAGTAGCACTCGTGTATGAGCAGATCGACGCCGCGAATTTGTTCGACGTACACAGCGGTTTTCTCCGCCACGGTGTCGGTGACATACGCCATCGAGCGATCAGGCCAGTCGAGGCGCAAGCCAATCGACCCGCCAGGATGCTCCAGCGGAAAGTGAGTCAGCGTGCCACCGCCGGGCAGTGGGGTCTCGGGCTGAATGGCCTGCATCGCAAAGGGCGGTTCGACCGGAAAAAGTAGTTCGGAAAAAAGGTGCTCACGGACCGCGTCGAGCTTTGCCTGTTCGCCATGCAGGGTGACGCGCTCCATCTCGCGGTCATGCAACACGTCGAACATATAAGTCAGACCGACCACGTGGTCGAGGTGCGCGTGCGAGAGAAAGATGTCGAGCGTGTCGGTCGCCAGGTGTTCGCGCACGCGGTACATGGCCGATCCCGCGTCGAGTACGACCCCCAGTTCCGGCAACATCATGCAAGCCGTTTGACGACGATCGTTGGGATGGTAGCCGGTCGTGCCCAGCAGCAACAATTTCATGGTGGCCTTCGCGAAGTCGAGGGGATAGGATCGCTATTGTACTAACTGCTTACGGTTCAATCCATTGCATTGGTCGCACGTTTGTAGGCCTAAACAAGCCACAAAATGCGATTTCGGCGAGCACCACGACAATCTTGCTGCACTCCTGGCGGAACTGTGATTGGACTTATTCCGGCCTACATTTCGGATCAATCGGCTTCCATGCGCAACAAACTATTGCTTCTATTACTGGTTGGTCTACCAATTGTGGGTGGAGTCTTCATACCGCTACTATTGTCTCGCGGCCCGCGTGTCGTCGTTTATACGGCGCTCGATCAGGAGTTTTCTCGTCCCGTATTCGAGCGGTTTACCGAACAGACGGGCATCACCGTCTTGGCGAAGTTCGACACCGAATCGACCAAAACGGTGGGCCTAACGCAGGCTCTGTTCGCCGAGCGCGACCGCCCTCGCTGCGACTTATTTTGGAATAACGAAATCGTCAACACCCTGCGCCTCGATCAGGCAGGCCTGCTGGCGAGTTACGACTCGCCGATGGCTGCAGCGTATCCCAAGCAGTATCGATCGGCGCAAGGGAACTGGCATGGTTTTGCCGCCCGAGCCCGAGTGTTGATCGTCAACACCGACTTGGTCGCCGCGGCCGACGAACCTACGTCGATCCTTGACCTCACCGACGCGGAATGGAAAGACCGCGTCGCCATTGCCAAACCGCTGGCAGGCACCACGGCTTCCCACGCGGCTTGCCTTTTCGCGACCTGGGGCGAAGAGAAAGCGCAAGCGTACTTTCAAAAGTTGAAGCAGAACGCCCAAGTTCTCTCCGGTAACAAGCAAGTCGCGCTCGCCGTGGCCCGCGGCGAGTTGTCCTTCGGCCTCACCGACACCGACGACGCGATCATCGAGTTGGAAAAAGGGCTGCCCGTGAAGATCGTCTATCCCGACCAGGGCGAGGAGGGTATCGGTGCTCTGTTCATTCCCAACACATTAGCACTGATCGCGGAGGGGCCAAACCGCGCGGAGGCTGAGCGATTGGTGGAGTTTCTCCTGTCGCCGGAAGTGGAAAGCATGCTCGCCGCGGGCCCGAGCGCGCAGATCCCGCTCAACCCTGCCGTCGAGAAGTCACCACGCGTCGAATCACCGCAAACGGTGCGCGCGATGCAGGTCGATTTTGAAGCCGCGGCGAAGCAGTGGAATGCCGCGGCGAAGTTTCTGCAAAAAGAATTTGCGACCGCGAACTGATTTCCTTGAGCCGCCTCGTATGTGCTGCGCTACAAACCGCGTCGATGCCGCTTGCGGGGCCGTTGCCCTGGTGCGCGGGGCTTGGGCTTCTCGGGCTCTTTGTTTTCTGGCGCATCCTGCGGGGGTGCCGCGTCGGCGACGGCTTGAAACCCCTCGATTTCGTCCCGCTTCAAGAGCGAGTTGATTAGCATCTCGATCCGAGTGAGCTCGATGCCTTGCTCGGGTGTCACAAACGAGTAGGCGACCCCTTCGCGGCCCATGCGCCCCGTGCGACCGACGCGGTGAACGTAATCGTCCGACGATTGCGGGAGGTCGTAGTTAATGATGTGCGAGATGTTCGAGACATCGATTCCGCGGCCTACTACGTCGGTTGCTACCAGGATCCGCACCTTGCCATCGCGGAAGCAGCGCATGACTCGGTCGCGAGCTGGTTGATGCATGTCGCCATGAATGCAGTCGACTCCCTTCATCTTTTTAGAGAGTTTCCTCTGCACCTTGTCAGTTCCCCGCTTAGTGCGGCAGAACACAATGGCCTGCTCGGGGTCTTCCCGCTCCATCAGCCTGAGCAGTAAATCGAACTTGCGATCTTGCTCGACAGTGAAGTAATGTTGCTCGATGGTGTCGGCCGCCTTGGTTGATGGCGAGAAGTCCATGATCTCGGGATTGATCATGTACTTCTTGGCAAGCCGTTCAACGCCTTTGTCGACCGTCGCACTGAGCAGCAATGTTTGACGCTCTTTCGGACAGCGGCGTAATATTTTTTCGATGTCGGGGCGAAACCCAATGTCGAGCATGCGGTCCGCCTCGTCGAGCACGACGCACTGTAGCGCGTCGAGTTTGAGTGTACCGCGGGCTAGGTGGTCGAGAACTCGCCCCGGCGTGCCGACGA
This sequence comes from Bythopirellula sp., assembly GCA_965230685.1. Taxonomy (GTDB): domain Bacteria; phylum Planctomycetota; class Planctomycetia; order Pirellulales; family Lacipirellulaceae; genus Bythopirellula. The sequence goes on along the minus strand of CBDDLO010000002.1, from coordinate 1,748,853 downwards.
CAATTTCGCTGCCCTTTTCGAGCAGTGTGATTTGCGAGCGAATCGGCTTGCCGCCATAGACGGCCACGACGCGTGTCTTGCGTCCGTGGGCAAGCTTCGCAACTTCGTCGCGCACTTGCACGGCTAACTCGCGAGTGGGTACGAGCACGATTGCGTTGGGTCGCGGGCCCTTGGTTCGCTTATCGAGCCGTTCGAGAATCGGTATCGCGAAGGCCGCTGTCTTGCCGGTACCGGTACGCGCCTGGCCCAGCAGGTCGCCACCTTCGAGGGCATGCGGAATAATTCCCGCCTGCACTGGCGAGGGATCATGGTACTTGGCGGCGGAGAGCGCCGCCATCATCACGTCCGAGAGCCCGAGTTCGCCAAAGCCGGGGATGGGCGGTTCGTCGGTGGGAGATTGTTGCGAGTTCTTGTTTTTACCGCGCGCTGGATTGTTGGCCAAGTGAATGAACTTCCCATTGGTGTGACCTGTCGTTGGGGTGTCTGACGGGCGGCAGGTCGGAGACGTAAACGTGCTAAACTACGTGTGAATTGCGAGTTAGGCTAGCACGTCTGGAGAGTCTGGTCAACGTGAAAGCGTTCAGAGAACAAACCAGCCGGACGCGCCAGCAAGGGCGAATTCTCCAGCACCGCGCCCTCGCTGGAGTGTCGAGCTAGTGAAGGATTGGCGCATGAAAAGAGCCGGGCGCGCCGTTGCTGGCGCGGCCGGCTTGTCGATTGATCGAACCTTGCGACTCGGACTACCGCTTCTTTGCCGTCTTGCGTTTGGTGGTCTTCTTGCGAGTTGCTTTCTTTTTGGTCGACTTTTTGGCAGCCTTTTTCTTGGTGGCTTTGCGCTTCGTCGACTTCTTCTTGGCCGTCTTCTTCTTTGGCGACTTCTTCGCGGCCTTCTTCTTGGTGGCCTTGCGTTTGGTCGACTTTTTCGCCGTCTTCTTCTTGGCGGGCTTCTTCTTCGGGGATCGCTTCGCAGCCTTTTTCTTGGTCGATCGCTTGGCGGTCGACTTCTTTGCTGCCTTTTTCCTTGCTGCCATAATCTTGGCTCCTTCAGGTGGTAACGCCCTGGTGTTGTTGTGACCTGCCGCGCGGGCGAAAAAACGAAAGATCGCAGAAAGTCATAGGTTTGCGATTAGCTATTAGCAGTGGGCTGTTCAAAAAACAACAAAATGCTAATAGCTAATCGCCGCGCGCATTAACCAAACTTTTCGGATTTTCGTCAAGTCGAATTGAGAGAAAATTTGGGTGCGCGGACAAAAGGGAAACACGAAGACACCAAGAGCACAAAGCAGGGCTGACCAATATCGAGGTCCAACAACTTCGTGGTCTTCGTGCCTTGGTGGTTCACTTCCTTCGCGGCGGTCGGGTCTCAGAAAGCCTGCCGCGCCCAAGCTTCGAGTGCCTGAGTCTGCTCGGAAAAGGCTTGTTTTTCTGTGCCCAGCGGACTTTTGAAAAAGCTACCAAGGAATGCCAGGGCACCCGTTTCGCCGCGTTCCTGAGCCAACAGAGTCAGCCGCACCAAGTCCAGCACGAGCGGCGCTGCGAGCAACGAATCGCAACCCTGCCAAGTGAACTGAAGCGTCATCGGTGTTTGCAAAAAACCTTGGAAATGGATGTGGTCCCAGGCCGTTTTCCAGTCGCCCAGGCTACCGATGTGCTCGATCGAGACCAGCGTTTGCGGATCGTAGCCTAGCATCTTCCCGAGCAGCTGGTCTTTGCTCTCGACCTTGGTTGCTTTGTTCACGGGGTCGTTGAGTACCTTGCCATCGAGGTTGCCAAAGATGTTATGACCAACCCAACTCAGGACATCCAGGTTCCGCGCGGCGAACATCGGTGCCAGCACGCTCTTGAGCAGCGTCTCCCCCGTCTTGGCATCGCGTCCTGCATGGCAAGTGCTGTGCTCACGGGCCAGTTCGTTGATTCCTGCCGGCGTGGCGCCCAGCGATGGCGTGAAATTTACGTAGGGCATCCCCAGCTCGAGCGCCGCAATCGCATACAGGCAACTGGCTGGCAGCGGACAGTCGGTCGCATCGAGTTGTTCGTCCAATGCTTGCTTGCTCGCAGGCCAGTGCGAAGAGTCCAGGGGCGGCTCAGTCGATGCCAAATTCACCACCACCACGCTGGTCAGGTGGTTTGCCTGGCGAAATTCGGCCAGGTCCGTCTGGATGCGTTGGATCGATTCGCGTGGGCCGAGGTTCTCGGCGGTTGTCTCTGTGGCTAGCGCACGAATGGTTTCGCCGACGTTCCACAGCACTCCGGGGCGGATGTTCTCGTCGATCAGGTCGAAGTCTTCACGACAAGCAGCTAAAGTTTGCGGGTTAAACACGCGACTCTGCTGGTGGAGCTGTTCCGCTTCGACAGCCAACGTCGAAGGGCGAATTTCGTGGCCACCGACAACGAACTCTTCCCAATTCGCCAGCGATAAGTCCGCAAAGGCCGGTAGAGCAGTGACCAAACCCGTTTCGGGGGTCAATTGCCGCCGTAGTGCACTCAGCCCCACGATCGTCGAAGTCGCCACCCCTCCGCGAGCGCCGATGAGCCAAATTCCGAACCGAGGAGAAGCCATAGTGTCTTGCAAAAATGTCGGAGGATAGACCAGTGAGAACTCGGCCACTAGGAACAGATTGCGGCTCGGTTTATCATTGTCGCATGGGAAAATAGGTCGCGTCAACGACTCGACAGACCCTGATCCCGCACTTGTTCTTTTTAGCCACAAAGCACACCGAAGTTACAAAAAAGAAATTCCATGAGCCCCGTTTTTGTATTCTCTGCGTTTTGTGTGGCACCAGTTTCGCAATTCCTTCGCAGAGAGATTCGATGTTAGAGACTGTTCCAGCGGCACCCGCCGATGCAATTCTTGGCCTCACCGTGGCCTTTCGCGAAGATCCCCGCACCGAGAAAGTTAACCTCGGCGTAGGCGTCTACCAAGACGAACATGGCAAGACGCCGACGCTTGAGTGTGTGAAAGCCGCCGAGCGACAACTTGCCGAAGCGGCGGGGGTGAAGTCCTATTTGCCAATCCCTGGCGCGCCAGAGTATGGCGAAGTCGTTCGGCAGTTGGCATTCGGAGCTAATCATGAAATCGTCACGTCCAAGCGGGCCGCGTTTGCCCACACGCCGGGGGGGACCGGGGCGCTGCGAGTCGCGGGCGATTTCCTTCAGGCGAATTTCCCCAAATCAACGCTCTGGATGAGTGACCCCACTTGGGCGAACCACCCCAACATTTTCACTGCCGCAGGCGTGCCGCAGAAGAAATATCCCTACTTTGACAAGGCGACCAACGGACTCGATTTCGAAGCAATGCTTGCAGCGATCAAGAAGATCCCCGCTGGCGATGCAATTTTGTTGCACGGCTGTTGCCACAACCCAACCGGCATCGACCCCACTGCCGAGCAATGGAAACAAATCGCCAACGCCGTGTATGCACAGGGTCTGCTACCGATTTTAGATTTCGCCTACCAGGGTTTCGCCGACGGCATCGACGAAGACGCCGCGGGGCTGCGCGAGTTTGCCAGACCCGAGGCCGAGTTGCTGGTGTGTAGTTCGTTCTCGAAGAATTTTGGTTTGTACCGCGAACGCGTTGGGGCACTGACCATTGTTTGCCCGAAGCCGGACCAAGCTGCCGCCGTCCAGAGCCAACTCAACCGCGTGATCCGCTGCAACTACTCGAACCCCCCGGCCCACGGCGCGGCGATTGTCAACGCCGTGCTGCGCGACGGTGCTTTGCGTAAGCAATGGGAAGAAGAAGTCGCCACCATGCGCAGCCGCATCAATGGCATGCGCGGGCAACTGGTCGAGGAGCTCAAGCAAGCCGGCGCCCCCGGCGACTACAGTTTCATCCAGACGCAGCGCGGCATGTTCAGCTTCTCGGGCCTGACCAAAGACCAAGTCGAAACCCTCCGCGAAAAGCATGCTATCTACATCGTCGGCAGCGGCAGAATCAACGTCGCGGGGCTGACACCGGGGAATATTGGGACAGTGGCGGCGGCGATTGCGGAAGTGGTAGGGTAGGTGAAGTGGTTATTTGAACGTTCTCGGCTGCAATCTTTGAGTGCAACGATGGGCTGCTGCGATCAGCTCATGCTAGAACTCTACGCCGCCGCTTCTTGTCGCTGAATTCGAGTAACGTGCAGCAGGTAGAGATGCTCGGTGGTTTCGCCCTGGTCAGTTGTCACATAGAGCCAATGCTTGGTGAGCCAAGCATTTTCCGGGTGTTTGACCGTCACGTGCGTGCCGTCGCTCATGATGACCGTGAATGGGACAAATGGTTGGGTCGACAGCATTTTCTTCAGTTCGGCTTGCATGAGTGACTCCAATTGGCTTCTCTCGTGTAATGTTCTGCTTCAACTTAATTCTACCTCAGTCAGCGCCAATCGGCAAAATTTCGCTCTGCCTTTTGGTGCCGTCAGGCTTTCCCATCGAGCTACCCTATTTTTCCGCATTATGATAAACTGGAACTGAGTGGACAGCGATTCCTTCTTCCCATCCAACTGCTCTTTACCGTGAACATCCTCTTTGCCACTGCCGAAGCGGTACCCTTCTGCAAGACCGGTGGTCTTGGCGATGTGTGCGGGGCGCTGCCGGGGGAGATTGCTAAGCTCGGGCATCAACCCACGGTGATCCTGCCGGCATTTCGGCAGGCGCTCGACGCGGGGCAGACGATCGAGGAGACCGGCATCACGCTTGAGGTGCCCATCGGGCAGAAGTTGGTCGAGGGGCAGTTGCTAAGCAGCAAGCTGCCCGACACCGACGTGCCGGTGTACTTAGTGCAGCAGAACGACTACTACGACCGCCCGCAGCTCTACGGAGAAGAGGGCGAGGACTACCGCGACAACTGCGAGCGTTTCACATTTTTCTGTCGCGCGGCGCTGGAAGCGATTCCGCTCTTGGACTTGCAGACCGACCTGGTGCATTGCCACGACTGGTGTGCGGCGCTTATTCCCACTTACTTGAAGACACTTTATAGCGGTGTGCCGATCTACGAGCGGGTCGCGTCGCTCTACACCATTCACAATCTGGCTTACCAAGGCAACTTCTGGCACTGGGACATGGCGCTCACCGGCATAGACTGGAAGCACTTTAATTGGCAAGAGATGGAGTACTACGGCAATCTCAGCTTCATGAAGTCGGGCATCGTGTTTGCGGATGCGATCAGCACGGTCAGCCCGACCTACGCCGAGGAGATCATGCGGCCGCCGCTCAGTTGCGGTATGGAAGGTTCTCTGCAACATCGGCGTAGCGATCTGTTTGGCATTCTCAACGGTGTGGACTACTCGGCGTGGAACCCCGCGGACGATGCGTTCTTGGATCAGAACACCTACGACGTGACCACTTACAAGGAAGGCAAGGCAGCCTGCAAAGCGGCGCTGCAACAGAGCTTAGGTCTGCCTGTCGACGCCGAAGTGCCGTTACTCGCCGCGGTGGGACGGTTGGCCGACCAGAAGGGTTTTGACCTGATTGCCCGTGTCATGCAGCAGTGGGCTGACCACCGCAACGCTCAATGGGCGATCCTTGGCACCGGCGATCCAAAGTATCACCAGGTGCTCGGGCAACTCGCGACAGAGCATCCGCAGAAGATCGCCGTCCGGTTGGAGTTCTCTAACGAGCTGGCTCACCAAATCGAAGCCGGTGCCGACATGTTTCTCATGCCTAGCCAGTACGAACCGTGTGGGCTCAACCAACTCTACAGTCTGAAATATGGAACGGTGCCGATTGTGCGCGAGACGGGCGGATTGGCCGATACGGTTGTCAATACCACAGAAGCCACGCTAGCCGACGGCACGGCGACCGGTTTCAGCTTTGCCGAGTACACGGCCCTCGCGCTGTCGGGCACACTCGACCGCGCCTGCGAAACGTTTGCCGATAAACGCGCCTGGAGGCAAATAGTTGAGACCGGCATGCAACAAGACTGGTCTTGGAGCCAGTCGGCCCGGCGGTATATCGAGCTGTACGACCAGACACGGGCGCGGGCGGAGCAAGAGGTGGTTCACTGAGGCGATCATTCAAATTCATCGTATGCCACGCGGTACACCTCAGGTGCATAGTACGTTTTCGGCCAAAAGTCTGGTAGCTGCGCGAGGATGTTGAGTTCAACCAATCGCTCCGCGTCTTTTCTAGCTGTGGGGTCGGTCACGCCCAGCAGTTGGGTAATGCTAGCGATATTCAGAAATTCCTTGTCAAATAGACAGTCAATGATCTGAAATAGTCTTGCAGCGTAAGGGCTTTCCTGAAGCCGCTGCTTGTAGTCTTCTTTGATCTGCTTGAGGCTTTCACATCTGCGGATAGTATCTTTTGCTTGTTCGAGCGTGCCATGCAGGCAAAACTCAACCCAGGTAGCCCAGTCACCTTTTGCGCTGATATTAAACATGTGTTGCACATAATCTTCACGGTGCTTATTGAAAAAGCTGCTCATGTACAACCAGGGTTTTGTCAATTTGCAGGACTGTTGCAGCATGATCGCCAGCAACAATCGCCCAACTCGCCCGTTGCCATCGTTGAATGGATGGATCGCTTCGAATTGGTAATGCACTAAGTAACAATCAACTAGCGGGTCGTAAGAGGTAGAATCACTTAAGAAATAGGCCTCGAGTTTTTCCAAACATTCGGTGAGTGCGTAATGGGGCGGTGGAATAAAACGACCTTGAGCTCCAATGCCCACTTGTTGTTGACGAAATTGCCCCGGAGTTTTTTCATTGCCACGAACACCACGCATGAGTACTTCGTGCATTTCACGGAGGAGTCGTAGCGAAAGAGGCAAGTCGCCACCCGTACCGTATTCCAATGCCTGTCGGTAGTTCGCAACTTCGCGGGGCGCATTAATCAGCTCATTGTCGGAATCGGTTTGTGGAGGATCCATCTCGAAGAGTAAGAGTTCTCGTGGAGTGGCAAATGTCCCCTCCAATGCTGAGGACTGAATTGCTTCTCGACCAGAGAGGGGCTTTAGCAGGAGAGTGGGGTTTGGTAGCCCGCGGCCGATACCTTCTAGCAACGCAACCTGCGTTTTTACCTCGGACAACAGTGGCCAAAGCGACTCCGGGAACACCCAGTCAGGTGCGAGCGGATCGGGAATAAAGGCATGATCCGCTCCCCAGGAGGCGGAAACGGGGACTAGTCGGCCTGGGCTTTGATCACTAAACTGTTTGATATCCATGATTTACAGCGATTTTTAGACGCCATTTTAATGTTGGCTGTCAAATTAAAATTTTGACCCCTTTATTTTAATTTGCCTGTCGAGGATTAAAAGGCCTATTGATAATGCAACCTCGTCCCCCCACCTCCGAACTTCGCATCGACCCCATTTCGGGGCGGCGGGTGTTGATTGCTGAGGAACGCGCCGGGCGGCCGAATGAGTTTTTGGGGAAGGAATCGCCCTCTTGCGAACAGGCGACTACGGGGCGGGAGTGTCCTTTTTGTGCTGGGAACGAGGAGCTCACCCCCGAAGGTCTGCTGGAAGTCGCTGCTGAGACGGGGTCCTGGCAGGTACGCGTTGTGCCCAACAAGTACCCCGCCGTTACTTTCGCCGCACCGGCTGAGAGTTCGAAATCGGCGGCGCCTCCGCTTGGCGTTCACGAAGTCTTTATCGAATCGCCTCGGCATGTGACGGACATCACCGACCTCTCCGCTGACGAGCTGGCGCTCATACTGCGCGTTTACCGACAGCGACTCCGCGACATGTCCGAGGACAAGCGCATTCGGCAAGTGCTGATTTTCAAGAACGTGGGTAACCGGGCTGGTGCCTCGCTTGGGCATCTGCATAGCCAGCTCGTCGCGCTGCCAGAGATTCCCGCGGTGATCTCGACCGAGTTGCGTGCGTCACAGGAGCACTTCGCGGTACACCAGAGCTGTATTTTCTGTAGCATGCTGGAAGAGGAATTGCGACTCGGCGAGCGGTTGGTCTCCAGCAACGAATCGTTTGTCGCCTTCTGTGCCTATGCGGGTCGACAGCCGTACGAAACATGGATTCTGCCGCGGTCTCACCAAGCGAGTTACGAGCATCTGACCGACGCGGAGAGCGAAGCGCTCGCGATCCTGTTGTGGCAGACGGTCGCGCGGTTGCAAACGCAATTGGCCCCGTTAGCTTACAATCTCATTCTGCACACGGCTCCCTTCGGCGACTCGCACGAGGGGCACTACCACTGGCATTTCGAGCTGGTACCGCGCAGCACAACTTTGGCGGGTTTCGAGTGGAGCTCCGGCATGTTTATCAACCCACTCTCCCCCGAGCGGGCAGCAGCAGGTCTACGATATTCACGCCCTTCCAACAGTTCATGCCTCTCCAACTAGCTCGACGTACCAGCGAGGGCGCTGCTCCGACTCCCGGTTCGCCCGCGCTGGCGCGTCGGGCTACTCTTATCCTCGTGTGCGATGTAAGATGGGCGAACCCGGTGACCCCTGTGTCCTGTGACGTTTAGTGCGGCCAGGGTTGGCACTTTGGCCGATTAATAGGAGAGAGTTAGCGAGTCAACTGCTAGCCGATTCCTCACAAATGGGCCATCTTAGTGGAATCGAGAAACTGCTAGCACACCCCCTTTCGCGTCAGTCCCTTTAAGCACTATGAACCATCCGCTCCGCCTGGTCCTTGTTTTTCATAACCATCAGCCCATCGGCAACTTCGATGGCGTGTTCGAGCAGGCCTACCAAGATAGCTACTTGCCTTTTCTCGACGTGTTCGAGAACTACGATCAGTTGCGGATCGCGATCCACACGAGCGGCTCGCTTATGGAATGGCTCGATGCGAACCACCCGGAGTACGTCGATCGGCTTTCGGCGCTGGTAGCACAGGGCCGGTTGGAAATCGTTGGCGGGGCGTACTTCGAGCCGATTCTGACGATGATCCCGTCGCGCGATCGCGTGGGCCAAATCAAGACCTACACCCAGTGGCTGGAGCAACGCACCGGCGCGACGGTTCGAGGTATGTGGATGCCCGAACGGGTTTGGGAACAAACGCTCGCCAGCGACATTGCCGAGGCGGGCATTAGCTACACGATCCTCGACGACTTCCACTTCAAAAACGCCGGGCTCACGCAAGAACAACTGCATGGCTACTATGTAACGGAGAACGATTCCCAGGTGATCAACGTGCTGCCGGGCAGCGAACCGCTGCGATATTTGCTGCCGTTTCAGCCCGCGCACGAGACCATCAACTACCTCCGCGGTGTGGCCGAGTCGCACCCCGGTGCGGTGGTGGTATTCGGCGACGATGGCGAGAAGTTTGGCACTTGGCCTGGAACCAAGGAACACGTCTACGACCACGGTTGGCTCGCCCAGTTCTTTGAAGCGCTTCAGGCCAACGGCGACTGGCTCAAAGTCACCACGCCGAGCGAAGCGATCGACGCGATCCCGCCGCAGGGCAAGCTGTACATCCCCGAGGGCAGCTACCGCGAAATGACCGAGTGGTCATTACCCTCGGCAAAAATCAACGAGTACGAAGACGCCCAACACCATTTGCAATCGCAGGGCGAGTGGGAACGCATCAAGCCGTTTGTCCGCGGCGGCTACTGGCGCAACTTCAAAGTCAAATACCCCGAGACCAACGCGATGTATGCTCGCATGCAACTTGTCAGCCGTAGGTTGCAAGAAGCAATCGACGCCGGCGCTGTCGGTGAGCTGATCGATCAAGCTCGTCTCGAACTGTACCGCGGCCAGTGCAATTGCAGTTATTGGCATGGCGCGTTTGGTGGCGTGTATCTGCCGCATTTACGTAACGCCGTTTACCAACACCTGATCGCGGCGGACAACTTGCTCGACCAACACGAGAATCGCGGTTGGCAAACCGATGCCGAGCCGTGGGTGACGCTCGACGCGGGAGATTTTAACCTCGACGGTCGCCCCGAAGCGAGATTGGCGAACAATCGGTTGACCACCTTTGTCGCCCCGGTTGAGGGCGGACAAATTTACGAACTCGACGTGAAGTCGATCTGCCATAATCTGGGCGCGACACTCACCCGCCGCGCCGAAGCCTACCACCGCAAGGTACTGAGTGGGCCCTCAGCAGGCAAAGATGGCGTGTCGAGCATTCACGATCAGATCATTTTCAAACAGGAAGGCCTCGACGAACGGCTCGGGTACGACAACTACGCCCGAAATAGCCTGGTCGATCACTTTTTTCCTGCCGACACTGCTGCCCACGATGTTGCTGCGGGTCAGGCCTACGAGCAGGGCGACTTTGTCCATGGCGCTTTCGAGGCCAAGCTCCGCCGTAGCCCAGGACGGGTGCAACTGCAACTAGCGCGCGAAGGCAACATCTCGGGGCGTCCCCTCCGGGTGACCAAGGGCATCACGCTGAATACAGCTGAGGCGATGTTGGAAATTGCTTATTTGCTGGAAGACGTGCCGGGCGATTTAAACCTCCACTTCGCACCGGAGTTGAATTTCGCCGGCTTGCCCTCGGGTGCCGACGACCGATTTTTCCGCGATAACGAGCGAAACTCCCTCGGTCAACTTGGCCAACAGCTCGACTTGCACAATACGACGCAACTTGGCTTAGTCGACGAATGGCTCGGCATCGATGTCGACCTGCAATTCGACCGCCCCACGTCGGTGTGGACTTTCCCCGTCGAAACAGTGAGTCAATCCGAAGGCGGGTTCGAGTTGGTGCATCAATCGGTCGCCGTCGTGCCCCACTGGCAGCTGGTGCCCGACGTGAACGGCTGTTGGAGCGTGACAATGCGTCTGGCGATTGACACGTCGGTTGCCGAGAGCCGCATGCAAGATCACGCGGGTTTCGCGACGGCGTAGCTCACGATTGGCTCAGTGAAAACCAATCCACGCCATTGAATTCGTGCTGCTTGAAATCGACACTGGCCAATAGCGGCACGTTGCTCCGCTCGCGCAACTCCGCCGCATTCAGCCCCGTACTCGCATCTTCGCTTAACACTTCCGCTTGGTTGAGAACGATCCCCGCGATCGAGAGCTTCGGCGCTACGGCACGCGCGGTGATGGTAGTCTGCAATGTCGCATTGATCACGCCCAACTCGTTTGCTGCGACGATCACCAGGGGCAAGCCTAGATCCTTGGCTAGAGTGATATTGTAGTCCTCAGTCGAAATCGGCGACATGAGCCCTCCAGCTCCTTCGACCAGAACGATGTCGCACTGGTCTCGCCAATACTCCAGGCCGTCACGGAGTAGCTTGCCATCCACTGCCACGGCAATTTGGGCCGCTGCTTGTGGCGGCGAGAGGGCCGCTTCAAAACGTTGTGGGCAAACCTTGCACAGCTCTCCCGGCTTCCCCGCCGCGTTCCATAGTTGCTGCGCATCCGCAGCGATGAGTTTTTCACCCCTCCGCAGGCAACCACTCTCGACCGGTTTATAAACCCCCACGCGATGTCCCGCCGCAACCAGCGATTGTGCGATCATCGCTCCGACATGCGTCTTCCCCACGCCGGTATTTGTGCCCGTGATAAACAGTCCACGCATCACAACACCAGGAATTCTTCTACTGCCTCGCGCATCGCTTGCCGATCGGCCGACGCGCCGGTCCAAATCTCGAAGGCGAGCGCTGCCTGCTCGATCAAGAGCGTGAGCCCGTCGATCGCGGGACAGTCGCGAGTCTCCGCTTGCCGCAATAGCCACGTTTGTGGCGGGTTGTACACGACGTCCGCAACTAGGGTTTTCTTGTCGAGGCTGCCGATGTCGAGAGGCAATTGGTCGGGCGGTCCTTCGCTACCGACGGGGGTGGCATTCACGACCGCGCGGCATTCGCTGTCGATCACCAGCGGTGAGGAAGTGTCTAGTGGGTCCACGCGGCAATGTTCTAGCGGCGTTTGCTCCAGCAGCGTTTGTACCATTCCCCTTGCCGAGTCCGGCTCACGACAGGCAAACACCAACTCGTGGGCTCCAGACAACGATAACTCAGCGCCAATGGCCCGGGCTAATCTTCCTGCACCAAGAATTGTCACCTTGGCGTTTTTCACCGCACCGGCTTGTTCCAGAAGTTGCCGCAGCGCGCGGCCCTCGGTATTGTAGCCTTCCAGTTTGTTGTTGCGTTGTTTGATGCAGTTGACTTGCCCGCTGATTCGTGCCGCGTCGCCGATGTGCTCCAGATACGGCAACACTCGCGACCGATGCGGCGGCGCGAGCATCACTCCATGAAAGCCGAAGATGCGGGCCCCGCGCAGGGCCCCTTCAAACTCCAGCGGTGGCACCTCAAACGTGAGGAATCGCCAATCGAGCCGCGCCGCGCGAAACGCTTCCTGCAGCATGTACTGCGTCGGGTTCCCCGCGACGGGATCGCCCATGAGACAACAGACATCTTGCTGCGGTTGGCTCATGAGTGGGCAGTGGGCAGTGGGCAGTGGGCAGTAGCCGCGATCTAACAGATCGCCGGGGAGCCCCCATTCTGACTGGCGCAGCCGCGATTTTCAACGTCAGGAAAAACTCGTGTCGGCGGTGCGATGCCCTGCATGGTATCGTAGAGAAAGCCGAGCCGCGCCCGTCAGGAAGCGTTCACCCGCCACGCAAGCTCGAGTGGACGACTCCCTGATGGTCGCGGCTCGCCATTCCGCCAATAAACGATAAAGATTGCCGCCCATGTTCCGCGAGCGCCCGCTAACCTGGCTGTTTATCGTGGCGACGATTTGTGTGGATTTGGCGATTTCTCTTGATTCGAGAGACGCATTCGCTAGCGAGTGGCAGTGGGGTCTCTGCCTCGGACAATCGGCAGTTCTAGGCTCTTGGCTTGCCCTAGGCACTAGGCATCGATTGGAACGTGGTGCGCTATTTGTAGTTGGACAACTCTTGCTCGTGATCGTACTCTCGTCTCGCTACCCCATTGGCAATTCGCCGGAGGCATCGGGCTGGTTGTTAGCGCCGAATGCAATATGGTGGTTGTTAGCGCCGAATACAATATGTGGAACGGTGGCAGCTCTTGGCGCGTTTGTCGGCAAGATTGTGTTTGACCGTTTCCGTGAGACTCAAAAAGCCAACAGGCCGAGTGAATTTCGATACTCGCTGATGGAACTTCTTGGCTGGACAGTGGTCGTTGCTATCGCCGCTGCGGCACTTCGCCACGCAAAGTTGCTCACCTTCCTTCAAATTCCGGAGCTGCTATTCTTCTTTCTGGGATTCAACTTCAATATTGGATTGATCACTGCGTTACTAGCTGACCACAACAATCGGTATCGCTATTCGATAAGTCTGTCACTAGGTTGTACGGCAGTGTTGTATCTTATTGAATTGCAATTTGTGGGCGTAACGTATCCGCCGTATGTCTCGGCGTACATTTCATCTATGGCGTATGTATTGCTTTGGATTATCATCTGCCGCCTCGACGCGCCAACACCCGCACATACGGTGCCACAAACGTAGCCCGGTGCGCGAACTCCCCCACCGCCGCTTGCGGCTTAGCATGCATCGGTTCAATGACATCCTCAATCGCAAACCCCGCGCGGCACATACCCCCCAGCAATTCCTCCCAGCGGTGCAGATATTCCAAAGTCCCAGGCTCGCGCAAACGCGACGGCTCGGGAGACGAGGGCAGGGGGCCATCGCGGTAGTAGGGCTGGCGGAGGCGGTAATGTTCGCCTTCGGGTTTGATATCTGCTTGCAAACTGGTGGGCGACTTGTGCTGGCTCACGTAGATGCCGCCCGCTTTCGTCACGCGGGCAACTTCGCGAAACACTGGTTGCACGTCCGGTACGTAGCAGGTGCTAACCGGGTGAATGACGATGTCGAACTCACCGTCGGCGAGCATGGGGAGCGTTTCCATCGAGGTTTGCAGAGCGCGGACGGCTAAGCCGCGAGCGGCGGCGACCTGGCGGTCGAGCGCTAGCATCTCGCTGCTGATGTCGACTACTGTCACGTTCGCGCCCGCCGAGGCGTAGAGCGCGCTCTGCCGACCACCACCTGCGGCAAGACAGAGCACCGCCCGCCCTGCGATACTTTCGCCCAACCAACCCAGCGGATCTACCGTCTGTAGTGGGTTGGCGAATTCCGCATCGCTGGCTGGCTTTGCCAGGGCGGCTTGCCGCTTAGCAAGCGCATCCCAAGCTCGTGCGTTCTGTTCGTTCGATGCCGACATGAAAAAGCCCGAGGAATGGTTGCGGTTCAATCAATGGGGTCTACACATTGAACCATCCCCCGGGCCGTGTGAGTAGCACGAATCCGTATGCGATCAGGGCCAACGTCGTGGGTTCGGGAATACTGAGCGGCTGTGCTCCCACTCCTGCTGCTCCCACTCCTGATGCGCCCACCCCTGATACGTCGAGTTGCCGTTGCCAGTTCAGAAAATCTCCCCCATCGACATTCGTGTCGCCGTTACTGTCGCCCGTGGCTTGACCGGCGGTGGCGCTAGCACCCAAGTTGGTTTGCCAAATGGTGAGGTCGAGTGCATCTACCACGCTATCACTGTTGAAATCGGCATCGGCGAGTGTGAGGTTGTCCATCAGAAAATATGCTGGCGTGTTCATGCCGAACATGCCGTTGTCAGTCGAACTCAGTGCGAACTCCAGCGATTTCACTTCCGTGCCCAGCGTGGTCAGGTCGACCCACTCCCATGTGTCCACAATTTTGTCCTGGCTGTTATCCGCAAAACGATAGTCAGCCAGGTAGAATTCAACCGTGCCTGTGGTATTCCCAAGCCGGTCCTTGCCGAAAATCTCCAGCTTGAACCAATCGGGATCATTGCCCGTGAGGCCGCCAAATTTCTTGCTGAACTGGCTGCCGTCGCGCACCGCGAGCGCCGGGTACGTGCCATTCGTGATGAAGCTTCCCGCCAGGGCTGTGGGTTCGGCAAACACGATCATCGATTCCCCGAACGAAGAGTCGAACGCCACGCCAAACTTCTCGCTCCCCGCGGCACCGCCACCGGGAAAGGCACTGTACTGGTTGGTGAACGCGGCGTCGGTCATGTCGGTGCTATTCGACGCGGCCCAGCCCGACCACGAGTCGAACAGTGGGTTGTAGTCGTTGAAGAAGGCCGCTCCGCCGCTAAAGAAGCCACCGGCCAAGTCGCTGCCGTTGTAGTAGTCCCCCGCCGCGCTCGTAGTCGGCAGGGGAACATTCTCGAAGTCCACGATCGTCGCAGCTTGGCTAGCTGTGCCTGCGTAACTAAACCAGTTCAACAGTAACAACAAAGCTGTGCATTTCCGATGTCTCATAAAAATTCCCTCGTGTTGCGCCTCTGCTATTTGCGTGAGGCTCGTTTAAACTCAAAAACCCTCGACGACTTCGCCACTCGCGCGTGTGCAAATTGCGGCCAACACTTGTAGGTCCAACGACTCTGCAAGAAATCGCGCCGAGCCATCGACCAACACGCCCTGCGCACCGCCGGGATGATCGCTGCGGATGTCATTTTCCCAGTTGGGCGCTGCGTTGATCGCAAACGCCTGATCGAACACATTGCGGCCGTTGATCCACTGACCCTCCGGCCAACGCACGTCTTCGGCAACGATCAACGTGTTGCTCGCACCGTCGGTGATCTCCGCGATGCGAAACGCGTGGTCATAAATCATCGTGCCCTTGGGCGGATTGTTGGGGCCGGTGATACGCTCCCCGTAGATACCACCGAAGTCGCACGGGCCGCGACCCTCGACGAGCCACTCATCCCGAGCCGCGGAAGGGCAAAGGTACACAGGCAAAACCGCGGTCGCCCCGGCAGCGTTTTCCGGTGCATCGAACGCTTTACTCAAGTCGAGCTGGGCGTAGAGCGTTTGCTGCTCTAGGTAGGGCAGCAAGAAGGCGCTCCAGGCGAGTTGCCGCTTCGTGCGGTCGTGGCCCAATCGCCACTCGATGCCGCCGGCAGGAAAGGCGTCGTGGTTGTCGTGGTAGAGCTGTAACCCTACGCCAATCTGCCGCAGATTGTTTTGGCACTGTGTGCGCCGCGCTGATTCGCGCGCCGCCTGCACCGCAGGCAGCAGCAGCGCAACCAACGCGCCGACAAGGGCGACAACGACCAACAGCTCCACGAGCGAAAACGCTCGGCGCGCACGCAGACCGAACATGGGGATACCCATACCGATTGACCACACAGCGCGGCTGCCGACCCTCGCGGCGTGCCACAACAATCGCATTGGTAGGTCTTCTGACTCCCAGGCTCGACGAAGCTGGCCTTCTCACCCAACGGCAATGGCCTATCAAAGATTGACTTCGTCGAATCGCACCTGGTCACAGCGGCGGGGCCGTCCCGGAATTGCACCGGAGTTCCCTGTTTTGTTGGCGATCGCAGAAAAAAGCGAAAGCCAACCACCAATACACGAATCATCTTCTTAGTGCGGGCAATCTACCGGGTGGTGGGGCGGTTGTCAAATGGACAAACAACTTGTGCTCCTTGCCTGCTATAATAGACTTTGCAAATCGCAAATTTGCTTGCAGCGGTTGACCAGATTTTTAGATTTCGGGAGTGACACCTGTGGCCACCAACACCCCCATGGCGAGCATTTTCTGCTTTTTCGTGGCCGCGCTGCTCGGCGCAGTAGGGCAATATCTTTACAAGAGTGGTGCTGATGCAGCCGAGGGTGGCTGGGTGGGCTACGTTGCCAATCCCCGACTCGCCACGGGAGTAATTTGCTATGTGGCCGTGATGGTCTTGTTTGTGGCAGCGTTCAAGCGGGGTGGTTCGCTGGCAGTGCTCTATCCTATCTATGCCTCGACGTTTATCTGGGCGGCGTTGATTTCATGGCGCGTTTACGGCACGCCCATCACCACGACAAACGTGCTCGGCATGGGATTGCTGATCGTAGGCATGTTCTTGCTGGGCAAACAGGGATGAACCAAGCAGACAACAGGCCGCTCGACCGCCGCCCCATTGTGAGCCGCAACACTCGGTGGGCCGAGCAGATTGCTCAACGGTTGGTTGACTGGGGTGTTTCTCCCAATGCCATTTCAATGGCGGGCATGTTCGCCGCGATACTCGCGGCGTTTTGCTTCGTCCTGACCAACAGCGCGGCAGCCGGTTGGCAACAGCGCACACTGTGGTTCATTGGAGCCGCACTCTGCCAAGTGCGGCTGTTGTGCAACCTGTTTGATGGGATGGTGGCAGTTGCTCGAGGAACAGCATCTCGCAGAGGTGAGCTGTACAACGAAGTCCCTGACCGCATTTCCGACGCAGCCATCTTCATTGGGCTGGGTTATTCCGCAATCGGCAGCGTCGCGCTCGGATACCTCGCCGCACTGGTCACGGTGTTTGTGGCCTATGTCCGTGCGATGGCAAAATCCGTGGGGGCACCGAATGACTTCTGCGGCCCCATGGCCAAACCGCAGCGTATGGCGTTGGTTACGCTGCTGGCTGTCTATCTTTCCTTCTCACCCATCGAGTTGCGATTGGAAACCAGCGAGGTGAATCTTTTGCTCGTCATCGTAGTCGTGGGTGGAATCTTCACCTCGTTTCGCCGGCTTGTTCGTGCCGCGAGATTCTTACAAGGGGGCGAACCGTGACTGCGATGGCGCAGGTCGTTGATGCATCGCAAGCTTTTGCGCATCCAGTCACCGTGGGAATCGTCGCAACGATTGCACTCGGATTGATCGTGGCATCGGTGCTCATTCGCGCGCTCAAATGGGCCGAAAAAATTGGCGAATCTACTTTTCAGGAGCTCATTGCCAGAACGCGGTCTTGGGTTTTCCTCTCAGTCGCAATGGTGGTACCCATCTTGCTGGGGCATGCTTGGGTGGTTGGTTTCTTTTTCCTGTTGAGTCTGTTTTGTTTTCGTGAGTACGCTCGGGCAACGAAACTGAACGACTCGCCGACGGAAATGGCTTCGGTTGTGGTGGCCATTTGCGTGACGTTTTTTGCAGCGCTCGATCATTGGATGGGCCTGTTCACGACGTCTTGGGCAGGGGGGATATGTCTCATCCCCATGATCGCGTTGCTACCCGATCAACCGCAAGGATATCTGCGGCGTGTGGCACTAGCGATTGTCGGGTTCGCGCTACTGGGCATCAGTTTGGGCCACCTGGCGTATCTCTCCAACGATCCCCTGTTTCGTCCGATCCTGTTGTGGCTCTTGTTCGTGACGGAACTCAACGATGTGTTCGCCTATCTCGCGGGAAAGGCTTTCGGAAGTCGAAAGTTGTTGCCCCACACGAGCCCCAACAAGACCTGGGCTGGAGCCATTGGTGCGGTAGTTCTCACGACCACACTCGTCTCCGGGGTGGGACACTTCGTTTTTTTAGGCACATCGCTTGAAAGTTGGACGCACCTGTTAGTTCTCGGCTTCCTCATCAGCACACTGGGTCAGTCCGGCGACTTGGTGATTTCGTCGATCAAACGCGACATTGGCATTAAAGATATGGCCACCACGCTCCCGGGCCACGGTGGCTTGCTCGACCGCTTCGATAGCCTGCTGCTCGTCGCTCCTGTTGTGTTCCACTACTTGAACTACTTTTTGGAAGAGGGAATTGGCGGAAGCGAAAGCGTTCGAGTGCTTACCGGAGGCTAGAGAAGAGCAAGTGGGTCTACAGTTGCAATTTAGCGCGATCTGTAAGCCAAGCAAAGAAAAAACCTCACCACGTCGAAACGTGGTGAGGCGCACTTTCTTGAGACTGACTTTCCGGCCGCGTTAGTCCAAAAACCCACTCAGCTCTTGGCTGCGGCTTGGCTGCTGCAGTTTCCGCACCGCTTTGGCTTCGATTTGGCGGATGCGTTCGCGGGTGACTTTGAAAATGTG
The DNA here is from genome assembly GCA_965230685.1 of Bythopirellula sp. Lineage (GTDB taxonomy): Bacteria > Planctomycetota > Planctomycetia > Pirellulales > Lacipirellulaceae > Bythopirellula. Next base: position 1,730,259 of record CBDDLO010000002.1, on the reverse strand, counting down.
GCCGACTTCTTCTAGTGTGTAGCTGTAGCCGTCGCCCAAGCCGTAACGCAACTTGATGATCTCGCGTTCGCGGTAGCTGAGTGTTTTCAGCACTTGCGTGATCCGCACGCGGAGCATTTCTTGCGCGGCGCCGATCGCGGGGCTTTCGGCGCCGGAGTCGGGCAGCAAGTCGCCGAAGTGGCTGTCCTCGCTGTTGCCGACGGGGCGGTCGAGGCTAATCGGGTAGCGGCTCATGGCGAGCACCCGACGGGCTTCGTCGACCGAGCAGTCCGCGGCGCGGGCCGTCTCTTCGATCGTTGGCTCACGGCCGAGGCGTTGCAACAAAGCACGCGACACGTTCCGCACACGACTCATCGTTTCTACCATGTGCACGGGGATGCGAATTGTGCGGCTTTGGTCGGCGACGGCGCGGGTGATCGCCTGACGAATCCACCAGGTGGCGTAGGTGCAGAACTTGAAGCCGCGGCGATACTCGAACTTGTCGACCGCACGCATCAAGCCGGCGTTGCCCTCTTGGATCAGATCCAAAAAGCTGAGGCCTCGGTTGCGATACTTCTTGGCAATCGACACGACCAGTCGCAAGTTGCCCTCGGAGAGGCCCCGCTTAGCGCGCTGATACTTCGAGTAGATCGTTTGGAGATACTTGACTCGATTTCGTAGGCTCGACGGGCTTTCCTGGGTGATCCGCAGGATGTTGCGATACTCGACCAACAGGGGTTTGCGTTCGGCGAGCGAGGCGCGGTCTTTCTTCATTTTCTTCAGCTTCGCTTGCAGCTCGTCCACACGCTCGCTGAAGTCTTCAAGCGCGGCGATGTGCGGCTCGATGCGTTGGGTACGCAAGCCGAGTTCTTCGATGAGCATGACTGCCCGACGACGACGCTGAGCCAATCGCGCCCAGGCAGAGCGGCGCTGCGATATCTTGACCGACTTGCTGGTCGCGATGCGGTAGTCTTCTTCGTTACGCTGCAGCAGAATTTCGAGCGTCTTCAGGTTATGCGGCAATCGGCCGAGGATTTGCTCTTTCTCCAACCGGTCGGTGACCGAGACTTGCACGGTGCGATCGAAGGGCAGCTCGCCCCGGTGCACGCGGCTGAGAATCTTGAACGCGGCACGGATGACGAAGTCGCAGGCCAACAGCCGCCGGCGAAAGGCGGTGCGTGTGGTCTCGATGCGGCGAGCCAAGTTGATTTCTTCCTGCCGCGTGAGCAGTGGAATCTCGCCCATCTGTGTGAGGTACATTCGCACCGGGTCGTCGGACCAAGACTCCATATCCGGGGTCTCGTCTTCTTCATCCGTCGTGTCGACCTCCTTGGCATTGCTAAGACTCAAGCCGGCGCTGTCCGAGTCGTCGTCGGCCGTGGTCGAACTGGCGGTCGACTTGGCGTTCAGATCTTTCTCGACATCGGCCACGGCGGAATCTTCGTCAAGCTCGTGATCCAAGAGTGTTTCGTACAAGTGGAATACTCCTCAGCTTCGTAGGTGAACCCGGGGCGATTGACCGGTCAGGTCAAACGTACGGGATGTGGGTCATTGGTTATTGGGACGTGCTGCAACAGGGCACAAGGCCAGCGCGCGGTTTGCGTTCAACAGCTCGCGAAGTGCCGGCCGGAGGGTCCTCTGGACCGTGGCGTTGCTGACAAGACGCGTCGCAACCATTCGGTTGAGGACGCCGAGCATACGCAAGTGTGGGGTGGCCAATCGGGCAATTCGGAATAGTCTAACAGCTGCGGTAAGCAAAGGTGTTTCTCGGGGAGTCATTTCTTTTTGGAAACTACAAGAGTAGAGACAACTAATCTTAACACCAAGTAGCCCGGGGACTTCGAGCAATTGACATTTGGAAAAAAATTACGTTTGGTAGGAAAAAACACGTTCAGCGGAAAATATTCGGAAAGACTTGCAAGCTATTCTTGGTTGCGGTTGATGTTGGTTTCGCTTGATCTTGATTACGGATCGTCTGGGACAAAGTTCGCTAGCGCGTGTACCCACGCTACCAGTGGGAAACATCTTATCCTGAGGCAGCAACAGGCACGCGGCTGCCCAGGATTTCTCGGACCGACAGTGAACTTTCTTCACGTGGTTGCGGAACACTAGACCTAAGTACGCAAGGGCTAGAAAGCCAAAGTCAAAACGGATAGTGCCGTAAGGCGAGGGCCGCTTAGCCACACGACCGGAAGATTCGGCAGACAACAGACTTTCGCGAAAGACTGCGTTGCCAGCAGACCGGGGGAGTGCGTTTGAAAAACTAAGTCGAACCACAGGTGCGTGCGTCTGACCCTCTTGCGAAGGGGCGATTCTTCTTCTGCGGACGGGGGAGTACTTAGCGTATGCCGGGCTAATGGGGTGTGTGGTGACGGGGGAGACTCGGCTGAACTTCAGCTACTTAATTTTATTCACCGCTGCAGGGCGGTCTAGGGAAAAAGCCCATTTTAATGATGGGAAGAGCGATTCTTTGCAAGCCTGTGCCCTGCCGGTAGCCACGGTTTTTACCTGACTTTCGCCCAAGGCTGTTATAGGCAAACAAGTTACGTCAAAGGACCCACTCGCTCATTTCGCAGAAAGCGACACCGCTGGGACTATGGCAGGATCGGGATTTCCCGGCCGGACTGGAATGTCCATCAGAGCGACAATAGCCGGGATCGGCCTGGAGTGTCCCATCGGAATCAAGCATCTCCCTCGGCAGTACCAAGGGCCCACGGCACGCGCACCGTGGTCCTGCTGGCATCGATTATCGCCGGCATCTGGTTAGAAAGGTCCGCAAGTTGTAATAGCCAGCGTGTTATCTCAACAACTCGTCACGCGCTGAGCCCTCCACCGGTACCCAGGTCGAACCAATCCGCCCCGCTGTCGCCAGATGCTGCACCGCGAGGGTTTCTTTGTCGACAACCACCAGTAGTCGCTTGGTCCAGCTGCTCGCTTGGGCGATATAGACGCTTTTGGTTTCGGAGAGTTGCCAGCGGTTCCAGCGGTCCAGCCCTGGGTGTTCGCCGAGGATCCAGACGATGCGCGGGTCGTCTTTTCCGACCTTGCTCAATTGGCGGCAAGCGCGGCAGGAGTCCGTTTGCATGACGGTCTTGCTAACGTGTTGCCCGCAGACCGCGCAGGTGACGAATTCATCGACCAGGCAGGGCATGCCAGAGACGGGACACGCTTCGGTAAATTCTTCCAACACTTGTTTGCCTGTGACGCTGCAAGTGACGAGGTCTTGCTTGAGTACGCGTCGGCCTGATTGCTGACAGGTTGTGATCTGATCGAACGTGTCAATTCGGCCATCGTCAGTGGCGGCGAGGTGAAAGCTGCTCGCACCCGATTGAGGCGAGGTGTAAGGTTTAGCTTGGAGTAGCTTGGCCCAGCCGGAAAAAGATTGCGATACTGTCGTGTCGCCGACAGTGAAATGCAGTGCTCCGTCGGCGTGCTTCACCCAGACGAGTGCCAGCAGCACAGGTTCGACCGCCTTGGCATGGGGATCGCGCGAAGTGGTCGACTGGGCGGCAACTCGCCGACCGGCAGTGATCAACGATTGCAGCGCTGTCTCGTCAATTCGAGGCGGACGTTGCAGAATTGGTTCAAGTTCCAACAATCCCAATTCGCGAGCCAGTTCGTCGGAGACCGACGAACCATCGTGGGCGACAAACAAGTGTCGTATCTCTTGTGCTGCACCTTCGGCAGAGTCCTTGGGCTTGGCAGCAAAACTCAGACGCAGAAACGGGTAGTCAGTCAACTGGCAACCGCCCAAATGGACGCGTCCGCCGTCAACTTGATAGGCAGCGAACAGACTGGCTGTGATATGGGTAACCGCGGTGGGCTGTGTGCTTGGGCGCACGGAGACGGCTTCGCCAGCGGCCTGCAATCGCTTCAGCAACCATTCCCAAAAGCGGCTGCCCACCGCAATCGATTCGGCGGAGTCCCCTCCCGCGGTCATCGCCAGCGACAACTGGGCGCGGCCAGCGAATTGCGACTGATCTTCTTCAGGCAATGCGAGCTGGCCCACGCCGTTGTGGTACGCGACTTCCAAGTCCAATTGCGCTAGTGCCCAACGCACGAAATCAGCCACGGACTCGTGGTTATTCGAGTGGGGCACGACGAGTTCAGTGGTAGTTGGAGACGAGCTGCTCAATCAAACGACTAGGGCTGGGATAGAGGGGCGGGGACGTTGCCGGCGGCATGATTTCAATTTTCACCAGGATCGCTCACTGTGCGAAGACCTATCTTCTAACGCTTCTTAAGAACATAGACCACATCTTCGGTCTGAGCGTCGATTTCGATGGGATTGTCCACGTCGTAACCGAAGTCATAGACAGCAGTTACCTCAAAATCGGCAATCCCCTCCAGCAGAACCCGCATTTGCCGAAAAGTGTAGGTCCGAAAGCCAATTTCGCCCTCGATGCGGAATTGCTTCGAGGGGGTATAGACGTCAAACGAGACGCCAACCGTCTCGCACCGCTGGCGCAAGTTGCAGTCGATCACCCACATACGCGACAACACGGCCAAGTTTCCCCGGCGTGCTGACCAGCTTTCTTCCTGGATTGGTTCGACGGCGGTCGGCGTGAGATGTAGCCCCAGTACGTAGAGCCCACCGGGGCGTAGCGCGTCGGCCACGCACTGCAGATGATCGCGGGCCTGCTGCTCAGAGCGTAAGTGGCGAAAGCTATTGATTGTGTTGAAAGCCGCGTCGACGGGTTGATCAACGACGAAGTTGCACATGTCGCCAACCAGCGCACTGCGCGCAAAGCCACCGCGCTCGAGCCGATCGTTGCAGTAGTCGATTGCCTTGGAGTTGAGATCGACGCCCCCGACGTTGTACCTCGCCTCCGCGAACTTGATGAGCAACCGCCCTGTGCCACAGGCGGGTTCAAAGAGAGTTTCGACCACTCCGTCGGCGTGCCGCTCGAAGCAGTCTTCCAAGAAATCAAACTCCGCCTTCCAGTCAGAACCGTAGACGAGGTCGTAGTATTTCGGGTAGTCGTAAAGATCGGCTTGGAGGGTTTCTTGCATGGGTGGTGTTGCGATTGTGGGTGGTAGCTGTTTTCAGCGTAATCTGATGCTCTCAAAGTTGCTCTTGGCGTTGGCGGTAGAGCTGCCGGTCGACTGCGCTCGCCATCGGGTGCACATCTAGCCCATGGCCAAGAAAATCAGCCAGTTGCTCCGCGGTTTCGGTGGGTCGATTCAGTGCATCGCGATAGGGTACCACCAGCCTGGGGATTTTTCGTTGCACGAGCCAGCGATCCACTTCGTTCAGCTGTCGGGCAAATGTCGCGGCGAGTTGCGTTTCGTCGAGCGAAGCCCCTTGCTTTCCCAGCCGGTCCAGCATGCTGCGCTGCGAGCGTATCAGTTCGTCGATTTCCCGCTGCATGATGATCATGCGATAGCCAAACCCGAGGGGAAGGTGGGGCAAGAGTTGGGCGATGATTTTCACTGCTTTCCCTTTCGCCTCGCGAAGCCATTGTTTGTTGGTTACTAATTGCTTGGCCTGTTTGAATTCGTAGTAGCCGCGCGGGTTGTCTTCGTCGGCGTCACGCTCACCATCGGTCAGCACGGGCCAGCCACCGCGATGGAGCATCTGCATCATCATCGAAGTCCCCGAGCGGGGGAGCCCCGAAACCACCACGATTGAATTTTCTCTCGGCGGTGGCGGTGAGTCGGGTAGCCGCGAGGTAATGGTCCAGGTGAAAGCGCGCTCAGTGGGAGTGGTTGCGGTCGACTTGCGCGGAGGAGTGGGAGAGGGGATCTCTAGCTTCTTGCGCTGGTCACGAAGCTCTTTGGCTTGTTGCTTGTGATAGTGGGATCGCTCTAAGTCGCGGAGCCGGTGGGCGTAGATGTGCGCTAGTCGACGATGGGCCGCGATGTTGTTGGGGTTCTGCGCGAGTGAAAGTTGCAACGACTTCAGCGCCGCCGGCAAACGGCCGATGCGATGCAGCGCTACACCGAGGTAATGATGCGCCGCCGGGAAAAAATGGCAGAGCGCGACCGCGTCGAGTAAGTGCTCGGTGGCCTCCAGGTTTTGTCGCGCGGCTAAACAGCACCGTCCCCTGCCGAACAGTGCCCGCGGTTGATCGGCATCGACCTCGAGAACGGTCGAAAACGCTTGCCTCGCTGCGTCCCACTCGCGAAGTTCCAGGAATATTTCACCCAGCGTGAGATGCATGGCAAGTGAGGCGGGTTTGGCTTCGGCCACTTGGATGAGCAGTTGGGCTGCTTGTTCCAATTCTCCGCGAGCCAGCGCTACCAAGCCGCGCAAATAGGGCTCAACGAGTGGGCCAGGATTGGCGAGCAGTCGATTGCGTTCGAGCTCGTGTTGTTCTTGCGGTTTCAGCAGGGGTTTCTCCGACAGATCGGCGTCGTTGCCTGCCCTTTGCTTTGCTTCTTCGCGCTCTTGCTTACGCTGGTTGATGAGCTGCTGTGTCTGCTTGAGCTTTTCACGGGCTTCGCCAGAGAGACGCTTTCTAGCGACGAGTAGTTCCTCGGCCACACGGGCCATATCATCGGCTTGACCGAGCGAGCGATAACAAATGAGCAACTGGTTGGCAAACCGCAGTTCGTCGGGCCAGTCGTGCCACAGCTGTTCGAGCAGTAGTTTTGCATCCGCGAAGCAGTTGTCGTCGATGTAGGCCTGGGCGAGATTGTATTTCAGCTCGCGACTGGTTTGTTTAACCGCCTGCTCAGCATTCTCGCCGGGGTCGTCGATGTAGCCCAAGTCGACCAACTGCTGTAGCGACTGCCGTGATTGCTCGGCGTCGAGTCGCAACTCCGGCGGATGCATGCCGCACTCGCCGGGGACATCTTCCCAGCTGGGAATTGATTGCAGTTTGGGCGGTTCGATGAATGCATCGAGTAGCGGTTTGCCTTGCATGTCGTCCCCGACAGGGAGACCAAACAACGTGAGCAGTGTTGGGGTGATATCGAGCAGCGAAGCGCCGTAGATACGATCGCCTTGTTTAATGCCGGGGCCTTTGGCGACGATCACGCCGTACGGACTGTGCTCAATTGCCGGGCCGGCCGGTTCGTGTGGAATGTGCGCTGGCCGTAGGTGATCGGAATGAAAGCCGTGATCTGACATGAGAATCACCGTCGTCTCGGGCCCAGCGAGCTGCAGCAATGTGCCGAGCATCATGTCGTGGTAGCGGTAGCCGGCTTCGATCACATGCTGATACAGCTCGAAGTCACGCTCAGCGATGTGGGGCTGGCGGGGCGGGTGGTACTTCATGAAACCATGCCCAAAGTGGTCGATCGCATCGTAGTAAACCGCCATGAAGTCCCACGGTTCGAGTTGCATCACTGCCGTCGCAGCGGCATGAATGGTACCGCAGTCGGCAACGACCCGAGCGATATTGCCGAGTCGGGGGTCTTTCTTCAAATCGATTTCAGCTGCCTGTGGTACGAAGGGCAGCAGCTGCTGTTCGGTCAGCTCTACGGGATGCAGTCGCAATTTGCGCAGTGGCTGGACGAGCCGCTGTGGATGAACGGTGCCCGGTTGCATGGGCCAGGGCTTGCCGGCGGGGGAGTTCGCGCGCTGGTAATGGTTGGAAACCATCACGCCGTGAATAGGTTCCGCCGGATGCGATGGCCACCAGCCGAGCACGTTGGACCGCAGGCCTTCTTGATGCAAGATGTTCCAGATAGCTTTCACCTTGCGGTTCATGCCAGTGATGGGACGTACTCGTCCCGTGTCGGGATCCGGTTCCGAGAAGCCGTGGATGCCATGCAGATAAGGCCGTTTGCCCGTGGCAATCGAGGTCCACAACATGGGCGAAAGAATAGGGCGCAGCGTAGCCAAACGGCCCCATACGCCCGACTCGACCATCCGCTTCAGTACCGGCATTTTCCCGGCATCAAGCAGCGGTTGAATGGTTTTCCAGTCAGCGGCATCCCAGCCAATCAGCAGGACCTTGCGCGAAGGTGGCATGCTACGATTCGCTCGCGCCTTGTTCTTGCCGACGGCGTCGCAGCGCCAGTACCCCCACGACACCCATAGCCAAGCCGGCAAGTGTACTGGGTTCTGGCACCGTACTCACGGTAGCTGCGCTCGCAGGAGAAACGTTGCGTTGCAAAATCAGCAAGTCGTTGCCGTCGGTGTCGGAATCGCCATCAACATCGGCACCATCGCCCGCGTCAAAAGCGTTTTTCCAGTCAGCAATGGTTGTCAGGCCATCGCCTGTCACCACCGCGGAGTCTCCCTGGGCTTCGTAACCCCAACCGTGAATGGTCAGGGAGGAAACATCGAACTCCACTTCCACATCAATCCAAGCGTAACGGGTATCACTATTGGCGTCGTTGAACTCGACCCCAAGAAAGCCTCGTGTCCCCAAGAATTTACCCGAAGAATTCGAACTGCTGTAAGGACCTGAACCGTAGCCACCAAAGCGTGAGTTCGTTGTGAAGCTACTTACGAAATCACCCCGGCCACCAAAGCCTGTGTCAGAAAAGATCTTTTTTATGTAGCGAACTGAAGAGCTATTTTGGTTGTAGAAATACATCCTAGAAAACTCGCCGAGTTTCCCTTCAAGTTCTGCTCCAGCGTCCATGAGAGTGGCATCGACATTCTGACCCGCACTTAAATTTCGCAAGTCTCCAGAAGTGGCGATTTGACCAACAAGACCGATTTTTTTCGCATACGCAGTGAGGCGATTTGTCGAGTTTTGGTAGTTGCGGGTGTACCGATAGTAGCCAACGTTCGACATCAAGGGCGTTGAAGATCGCTGGACTGAATTCGAAACGTCGAACCCACCAGGAACGGTGCTCAAGATGCTTTCCAGACCAAGCCGCACGTCAGGGGTCCCATCGAGATCCAGGTCGAGGTCGAAGGTCTGATTCGCGGGCACGTTGATGTTTTGATTGATTCGACCCACGGGAGCAGCGAGTGTGTCGCCACTCGCCGCCAGCGCGGCACTCGCCGCGGCGGAGTAACCAAGTAACTTGCCGCTGAGCCGTTGTTGATCAGCACGAGATGGACGTTTGGATTTTCGCTTTTGGCTCATGATCACATCTCCTGGCAAATAGTCGTTGGCGAGCAGAGAGCACTTGGAAAAAATGTAATTAAATCGACGCGCGGAACAATGGCGAGAGGGGATAAAGAAAGCAACCCTCCGAAGTAACGCGGGATGGCTGCGACGAGCATCGCCGGTAGGATTGTAACCGCTTGGAAGTGAAATGCCTAGAGTTTTTGAAACAGTCCCGCATTTGCAAGGTAGTGAGTGGTTCGGCGCTAGCCGCCGGCTTTTCATGCGCACCGCTGAAGGCGGGGTGACAGAGGCTAGCGCTAAAACCGCTCACTTCGATGTCCCATCTCCGGCGTAGGGGTTGAGCGAGATTTTTTTCTTGATCTCTTCCTTGAGCTTTTCGAGCACGGACTCCTTGTCGGTGTTTTCCAGGATTTGGGTGATGACTTGTTTGGGCGATTGGTCGCCCCAGCTAGCGTTGTGCTGAAAGTAGTAACGGGCCGCCTGGCCAACGATGTACGAGCCGTAGCCCGCCGCGGCGCCTTGGGGCAGGGCGGTAGCGACGCTGCCGAAGCCGGCAGTGAGTGCTTTGAACACACTCGACGCATAGCTCACCACGGCCTCGCTGAGCATCACCCATCCTGCTGCCTTCAGAATCGATGCCACCAAGCCCCGCGCGTTGGAGGTCGTGATTTCAATGCCGTAGATTTTGCCGAGGGTGGCGACCATCGTGGCATCGACGGCGGTCCCGCCCAGCACGTCGGCGGCCGGGACGGGATTCAGCGCCACGGCGAGCGACTTGGTGACGGCAAAACTCCAGATAGTTTTGGCCGCGCGGTCTTCGCGCAACCGCACACGCATCGCCGCCATACGGTCGCTCTTATCGGCGGCGAACATGGCGGCGTTGAGCGCGATCAGCGCCTTGCCCTCCGTTTCGAGTACCTCGAGAATTCGTAGCCGCAAGTCGTCTATTTTCGGTGCGGGTTTGCGTTGTTCGTTGCGCGTGCTGCCATCAGCGGCTTCGATGATGTATTCGACCTCGCGTGGATCGGCTTGTGTGACGACGACGTTGTTGGGATCAACCATGCCCGCCAGCCGTGGACCACGGAATAGCGTGAGTAGCTGTTCCAGTTCTTCCTTGCGGTAGAGGTCTGACTTATTGATCACCAACACGATCGGTTTGTGGCTCGCGGCGAGATCTTCCAGCGCGGAGAGTTCTGTTTCGTTCAGGTCCGAGTCCGTAACGAAAAGTACCAAATCGGCTTTGGCTGCGGCGGTGCGGGCCATTTCGCCCCGCTCGGCACCATCGACCTCATTCAACCCTGGCGTATCGACTAGTACGACTTCCGACTTCCCGAAACCCGGCACACAGTAGCCGGTGCCTTCCCAAGGCACATGCCAGAGATCCTTCGTCCAACCTCCTTGGACATTGACGTGAGTAAGTTCCTCGCCGACGAGCGCGTTCACCAACGCCGACTTGCCGGTGCTGATTTCGCCGAAGACCACAATCTCGACGCGCCCCGACTCGAGCTTCTCGGCCATACGGCCCAGTTCGTCGAGATCGTTTTGTAGTTCTCGGCGTTCTTCTTCGCTGCAACCCTGAAAGCGCTTGATTGCATTTTGAATCGAGGCGAGTGCGGATTGAAAGTCGGTGTCTGCTTTGTTGAGGTTTGTTGTCATTCACCGTCCTCCGTTTCCGGCGAAACGGTGAGTTCGCGGCGCCCAACCTGAATCAACTTCCGTAACGACTCGGGGCGGGTGAGCTGCTGCCACTGGTCGCGGGCTAGCTCAGCGAAACCGCCGGGCGGCGCATTCATTTCTTCCTGGAAGTAGCGTTGAAAGACTCGGCCAATCCACTTGGTCACCAGCGCTTGCACAGTGCCTTGCACCAAGCCGCCGGCGAGCGTGCCAATGCCGGGGACGGTTTTCAGCAGCGCTCCTAACCCGCTCGCCAGCGCGGGAGTTGCTGCGGTAACGCCGACCATGGCGATGAGGTTCTTGCCGAGTTGTTCGAGGATTTTCACAACCGTGTCGGCGTCGATCGACTGCTTGTACACACGCGCGAGCTCAAGGACCATTTTCACGGTGATCGCGCTGCCGCCGGCAATATCCAACAGCGGTATCGGGTTGATCCCCGCCGCGCCGCCCGCGGCCCACATGTGCTTGTTGATGATTTCGTTGGCCCGCTCGTCGAGTACCGAGCGGACGCGTACTTTCGCTTCGTCGACCAGGCCACGTGATTGCAGCAGCAAGTTGGCGAGCAGCAACTCCCGGCCATCGCGCTCGACGACTTGCATCAGTCTCTCGGCGAGCGCCTGCACGCTGGGAGGGAGTTCGTATGGCTCTTCGATTTCGCTGCCGTCGGCGGCTACTCGCACTCGCAATCGTTCGACCGCCCCGGCACGCACGGCGACCACGTTCGCCGCGGTGATCGTGGGCAGTTGCTCCGACATTTGCGCGATAAGTTCTTGCTCTTGCTGTTCGTCGTACCAGTCTTCTTTGTTCAGGCAGACAAGCACGCGTTTTTCCATCTCGGTCAGTTTCTTTACCAAGTCGACTTCATAGGCTTTCAGCGGGCCATCGACGACAAGTAGCACTAGGTCGGCGTGTTCCGCAGCTCCGGCAGCTGAGGCGGCTCTCGCTTCGCCGCGGACTTCGGCTAGGCCTGGGGTGTCGACGAGGATGACTTGGTCGTTGCCGGGCCAGGGGATTTCGCTGCGGGCAACGGTGGTGCCGCCAACGATATCCGACGCAAACACCTGCCGCCCGGCGAGTGCATTGAGCAGCGTGGACTTGCCACTGGAGATGGTGCCGAAGGCGACGATTTCGAGCCGGGCGCTTTCTTGCTTCGCTTCGAGTTCAGCGAGGCCGCGGTCTATCTCGGCACGTAGTTCACTTGAGACACTTTCGTCGCCAGCAAATTCGCGGCTCGTGCCGAGGTTGTCGGTCAGCTCGCGCTCCTTTTGGGCGGCAGACATCTGACTGGGGTTTTGGCCGCGGCTGTGACGGCGTTGCTTTTTCTTGGCCGAGTTGCGCCACAGTCGCCAAAAAATCCACAACGACAACCAACCCAGCAGCACGCCGCCCGCGATGACCAGTGAGAGATACGTCGTGGCAAATCTTGGATTGGTTTTCGCCAAACTTTGATAGCGAATCAAGATATCCGGCATCCACACTACCAGCGCATAGACGAGCAGCGCGCCGTAAGCGATCAGCAACCAGCCAAGTTTGCGGGGGAGGAAGGGCATAGTTTCTTTTCAAGCAGGATATCCACTAGCCCGAAGTGCCAGCGAGGGCAGTCTATTTCCCTCCGCCATTATAGATGGTCTGGCGAACTTCCGCCGAGAGGAGAATTCGACGCCAGGGCGCGATTCTTGCCATGAACCCGTTATTTGGCCAGCAGTTAGGCGTCTCCCAGACAGGTGAGCGATCAGCGATCAACAACAGAAACTGGAAAAAAGGCCGCCGCGATTACTTCGGTGGAGCAGCCCGCTGCGATATAATTGAGCCGTCCAAAGCCCAAGCCGATGTGCGAGCCAATCGGCTGAAAACTATTTCGGTGGTTTCGATGTTGCAGACTGAAAAGAGATTGTTCACTGCCGTCCATTCTTCACGGGTGATTTGTCTCCCACGGGCATTCACTTTGGTAGAGCTTTTGGTCGTGATCGCCATTATTGGCGTTCTCGTGGCGTTGCTCTTGCCGGCGGTCCAGTCAGCGCGTGAAGCGGCGCGTCGGTCGCAGTGTCTCAACAATACCAAGCAAGTTGCGCTGGCCATGTTGATGTACGAAAGCGCGAATGGGCATGTTCCGTTTGGGCAGAACAAGGACCTGGCGATCATCTCGAATGCCAACAAGAAGAAGCAGAACTGGTTTCAAGAACTGTTGCCCCATGTCGAAGAAGGGGCGCTGCGAAAGATCTTCGACGAACATCTCGCCGCGGGCGGGGAATCGTGGTGGACGCCCCAGCGCTGGCAGGCGATTCCGCTGTTCATGTGTCCGTCCGATCCGGCCAATCCAAAGCAGGTCACCGGCGGTTGGTCTCAGTCGCCCGGCGGAGACTTGGATAACTCGCAGGGTTGGCATGGCAACTATGTTGCGTGTGCCGGTTCCGATTTTTTTAATCCGCGCCGAGATCGAACTGGCCGCGACCGTGATGGCATCTTCTATGCGAACTCCGACACCCGATTGGCCGAGATTACTGACGGCACGAGCAACACGTTGCTATTAGGTGAACTTGTGTTGGTAGAGGACCAAGCCGTCGGCACGCAGGCGTCGGGAGGGGATTCGGGAGCGCAGCGTCACGATCTCCGCGGTCGCTACTGGAACACGCATCAAGGGAACTCTTTGTTCAGCACGCTCTATCCACCAAACTCTTCGGTGGGGGATCGTCTCACCTGGTGCATCGACCAGCCCCAAGCTCCCTGCCAATCGCCGGGAACCGACAAGTTGGTGATCTCGCTGCGAAGCTATCACCCCGGCGGTGTGCACGCCGCTCGGGCGGACGGCTCAGCCAACTTTGTGTCGGACTTTGTCGACTTGATCGTTTACAATGCACTGGGCTCCCGAGGGCTTGGGGAAACACCAGGCGAGTTGCGTTAGGATAACCCCCATGCAATTTCTGCGATTTCTGTTGTTGTGCGGCTTGCTCGCTGCCATTGGCTGCGAGCAGCCGGGGCCCAAGACCTATCCGGTATCGGGAACCGTGACTTTCGATAGCAAGCCAATTGCGCAGGGCGACATTCTCTTCATTCCCGAGAACCGCGCCTTGGCTCCAGAAGGCGGCAAGATTGCGGACGGAAAATTTCAGGCCCGCGCTAAGCCGGGAACTTGCCGTGTCGAGATCACGGCGTTGAACATTGGTCCCGACACTCAGGTGATCATGGGCTCGCCAATCGCGGAAAACTTCATTCCAGAACGCTACAACGGCGAGTCGGAACTAACGGCCGATGTTTCCGCGACGGAAGAAAACGTGTTCGAGTTTGCTCTGCAGAGCAGTGCGGAACAGGCAAACCGCTAATTCGGGTCTAGTGGACACTGCGCGGTGCCGGCTCTTATCTCACAAAGGCGGCCAGTCACCCCTCAGGCCAATCCGGCAGTTCAAACTTCTTCTTCACGTTCGCCGTGTGTTCATTGTAGTGGCGGGCCATTTGTTCGAGCAGGCCGCGTGGCGTCCAGCGGCTACCGGGCGCCTTTTCGTCGAGCGGCAAGCCGTCGAGCAGATACGCGAAACGGCGTGTGTAGACAGATATCCGCTCCATTTGCCGGGCTTCCTCTGCACCAGACCAGTTCGGATGCGCCGCCACATAGTCGGGCGGCATCTGCTTGGGGTTGAGGTCCATGTGCCGCATTACCGAGGGCAACTGATCGTGATAAATTTGCGAGAAAAATCCCAACTCGCGGCCCATCATATGTTCGGCATTCCAGCGGGGAGTGTGCGTGCCGTCGCTGGGGCGGAAGTTCATCTGTGCCACGCTTAAGTTCGAAAATACGGCTTGCGCCTTGCGGCATGCTTTTTCTTTGGCATCGAAGAGGTCTGCCAATTCTTCGCTCATCTGCCACGGCAGGAAATCGAGCACTACCACACGTGGTTTTGTGACTGAACGTTTCCTCACACTCACAGCCAGCGTGTTTCCGGCGACGCGCTCCACTGCGCCATCATCGCCCAACGCCTCCAGAAAACCCTGCACGCCTTGCAGGTCGTAGATCAAGCTCGGCGTCTTAAAATGAATCGGCACCACGATTCGCGGATTCACTTGCCGCACGATGTCGGCGGCTTGCGCACCGTCGACTGTGTACACACCACCAACGGGGATTAGGAGCACGTCGATGTTGACCAGCGACTGCAGTTGTTCGTCGGTGAGCTTCGCTTGACCCAGATCACCACAGTGCAGAATGCGCTGACCATCGACGTCGACAACGAACATTGTGTTCGCTCCGCGTTGGCTGCCTTGGGTATCGTCATGCCAGGAGGGAATCGCTCGGACCTGAATCGCATGGGGTGAACGGGCGATTCGCAACTTCGAGTCATACCATTTCGTTTTTTCGTTGCCTGCGAGTCGGTCGAGCACCATTGAGAACGAACGTGCCGAGCCCTGTTCTTTCAGCCCGCGCTCGACGATCGGCTTGCCCCCCACCAACTCCGCGTTGTTGTGGTCGCCATGCTCGTGGGTGATTAGCACCAGGTCTGCCGTCACACCGGGATTCTCGTAACCGATCTTCCCGCCGTAGGGATCGATCACAACGGAAAGCCCCTCGAAAGTTTCGATCGACACCATCGCCTGCCCCCACCAACGCACGGCGATGGGGTCCCCCGGATCGGCATGTGCAAGCCATGCGGAAAAGCTGGAGGCGAGCAAGGCCAATAGCAGAGAGTTCGCGTGGGGCATGATAAGGTTCCAAGGTTCGTGAAAGCACTTGTTGGCCTTGAGTTTATAACAATGGCAACTATTTCGCTGCCCACGATGCACAGGTCACCGCCGCATTTCGACGACCAGTGGTTGCGAAGCTCGCTAGAATTCGCTAGCGTATACGTCCGTATAGTTACTCTAGGAGCATCTCATGCCCGTTACCGCGTCGCCTTTAGTTTCTCTCGAAGACATCCGCACACTGCTCTCGCAGCAGTGGGGTTACGACACCTTTCGCCCGCTGCAGCAAGAGGCAATTGAAAATGTCCTCGCCGGGCGCGACTCGGTGGTCGTGCTGCCCACGGGCGGGGGCAAGTCGCTCTGCTTTCAGGCACCCGCTTGCGCGCAGCCCGGGTTGGCCGTGGTGGTCTCGCCGCTGATCTCGTTGATGAAGGACCAGGTCGACGCCCTCAAGACCAACGGCATCGCCGCGGCGGTTTACAACAGTTCGCTTTCGCCGCGCGAACGAAACGACGTGATCGAAGCCGTCCGCAGCGATGCGCTCAAGCTGTTGTATCTCGCGCCGGAAGGGTTGCTGACCGACAACATGCTCGAGCTGCTCAAGAGTGTGCAGCTGTCTTTGTTCGCCATCGACGAAGCACACTGCATCAGCTCCTGGGGCCACGACTTTCGGCCGGAGTATCGCGGGCTGAAGGTGCTTAAGCCGCGCTTTCCGGGCGTGCCAATTCATGCGTACACGGCCACCGCTACCGAGCGCGTGCGGCAAGACATCGCAACGCAACTCGCGCTCGACGATCCGGCGATGCTCGTGGGCTCTTTCGATCGACCCAACCTGAAGTATCGCATCGAGCGCCGCGCCGGTGGTATCGATCAAATCCTGGAAGTTGTCGAACAGCATCGGGGCGAGTCGGGCATTGTCTACTGCATCTCACGCAAAGAAGTTGAAAAAACCGCCGCCGCAATCAATGCTCTGGAGTATAGCGCTCTGCCCTACCATGCGGGGTTGTCGGATACGGACCGCAAACGCAACCAAGAGGCGTTCCTTGAAGAGCGCGTGGATATCGTGGTTGCTACTGTCGCGTTTGGTATGGGCATCGACAAGTCGAATGTGCGGTATGTTGTCCACGCAGGAATGCCCAAGTCGCTCGAAGCCTATCAACAGGAAAGTGGTCGCGCAGGCCGCGATGGTTTGGAGGCTGACTGCTGCTTGTTTTATGGTGGTGGCGATTTTGCGACTTGGAAACGCTTGATGCAGAGTTCTGATGAGGCGAGCGAGTCCGCCATGGCGGCACTCAACGCGATCGATCGCTTTTGCAAATCGACCCAATGCCGACACAAGTCGCTCGTCGAACATTTTGGCCAGGCCTTTGATGTCGACGACTGCCAAGCTTGCGATATTTGCCTGGGCGACGTCGAGCAAATTGACGAACCGCTCATCACCGCGCAGAAAATTCTCTCCTGCGTCGTTCGCCTCGAACAAATGTACGGCGCAGACTACACAGCCCAGGTGCTGGTCGGTTCAGAGGAAAAACGTATCCGTGAAAAAGGCCACGAAACTCTCAGCACTTACGGCCTGCTCAAAGAGTATCCCAAAAGCGCCGTCCGTGATTGGATCGAGCAGCTCATCGGCCAAGGCTGCGCGATCAAACATGGCGAGTACAACCAACTGCAGGTGACCGACCGTGGTTGGCAAGTGCTACGCGGCGAGCATACGCCGAAACTCCTGAAACCAAGCCCAGCAGCAACCACCAACAGAGGAGGCAAACGAACGGCTGACCCCGGTTCGTGGGAGGGCGTGGACCGCGAGTTATTTGAGTCCTTACGTGAATTGCGCAGCCAGCTCGCCACGGAGCAGGGCGTGCCCGCGTATATTGTGTTTGGCGATGCAACACTCCGCGATATGGCTCGTCGGCGGCCTGCTTCCACGGAGAGTTTTTTGGAAGTGCATGGCGTCGGCAAGAAAAAGTGCGATGACTACGGCGAGCAGTTTGTAGGGCACATTACCGACTACTGCACAGCGAAGGAAGTCGAGACCGATATTTCGATGGAGGCCAAATCCTCCCCACGGCGTACGGCTGGACTCAACGCCATGACGATTGCGTCGTTTGAGCATTTCCGGAAGGGCGCATCCCTGGCGGAAGTGGCAGCGAAGATGGCGCGTGCCGAATCGACCGTCGAAGGCTACCTCAACAAGTTCATCCAGCACGATCAAATCACGGACCCTACTCCGTGGGTTGAACCAAGCACCGTCAAACGCATCCGCGCAGCCATCGACGAAGTCGGTGGCGAAAAGCTGAAGCCCCTCTTCGAACACTTGGGAGAAGAAGTCCCCTACGGCCCGATTCGAATCGTGGCCAACTGCCTGGCAAACGCCAGTGAGTAGGGAAGCGCTTTCGCGAGCCGATTGCAACTATTCTCCCAAACGACGTTCACTTCCAAGTGCCACCGCTTGTTTGGGGCAAAAGGCGCACTGTAGTACGTTACCCTGTCGATTCTCACACAAGCCTAAACTGCGTTCGGTGATTCACGCTGGCGCATAAGCCAGTACCCTCAAATGTTTGAGTAACCACAGCGTTTACCTCGCAGGGCTGGCAACAAGTCGGCCCGGGGATGGTTCCTCGGGAGGACCAGGGTGCTTACCATAGCAAAGGTCTGAAAGGTCGA
The DNA here is from genome assembly GCA_965230685.1 of Bythopirellula sp. Lineage (GTDB taxonomy): Bacteria > Planctomycetota > Planctomycetia > Pirellulales > Lacipirellulaceae > Bythopirellula. Next base: position 1,712,296 of record CBDDLO010000002.1, on the reverse strand, counting down.
AACAAAGAAATGCAGGGGCAGTGGGCTCTAGACGTGCGAGTGTTTTCAGTTTCGCTCCGCTCGCCGAACGACTTCGTAGAGAGTTGCCTTGGCTTCGCAGCCAGGAACAGTCTTGAGAAAGGGTGAGAAAGCACTCGTAGAACGTGCAGAATTCGCTTCCTGTCCTTCACAACGCTTCGCAGCGCAAGAAGCTTCGCTGCGCGACTGCCAGGACGTTGGAGCCTGCCAGGGCCTTACGCAAGATTGTTTTCGATCGCTGTCGCCTGGGGATCGTTATCGCATAATTGCGACCAAGCGATCAGTTGTTTGGCGTTGATTGAAATTTCCGAGCAAGACTGCGCGAGCCATTACGCGTCATGCTGCACAGCCTGGAAACCTGACTGGGTAAGCGAGTAGCCCCCACGGAATTTTTCCTTGACCAGCAATTCCTTATCGCTCATCAGTTCCAACGCTGCGAGATGTTGATCCAAGTTGGGGCCGGAGAAGCACAACATTTGGCCCGGGGTGATCTGATACTCTCGGAAGGTCTTCAACACCTTTTTTTCGGCTGTAGATAACAGAATACTCTCCCGTTGGTAGTCCTGGTGGTGTGGAGTAATGCGCGGCTGCCATGGTAAGTCGAAGGCTGACATGCATGGCACAGCCCGAATTATACCAACTTCTGGAGCAAAAGGCCACGGCTCGGATCTCAGTGGTCGGAGAGCTCGCTTGCGTCTAGCAGGATTTCAGCGACAGAGCGAGTTTGGTGGTGCATTCAATTCCAGTTCACTGCGCCATCCGCCCGCGCGACCTTGCGGTAGGGCACTCTCAGGGCGGGATGCTATTCGTTGCAACCCGCAATATCGGCAAAACTTAGGGGGCGAGTATCGGGGATACGACCTCGGTCGACGAGCAGATTTGGCGCTGCGACGGCCCGTGACCTAGCATTTTGATAGTCTATTCGATTGCAGTTCCTTGTATTTAAACCAAATCATGTCATCGCGATTCAGCAACCCCCGCATTATCAGTCCTTCCGCGCGTCGGCGGCGTGGCATGGCCGTGGTGGAGATGGCATTTTGTTTGCCGGTGATTGTGCTGATAATTTTTGGCGGTATTCAAGCTGCGAATTTGATCTTCCTCAAACAGGCGGTTACCGAAGCGGCCTATGAGGGAGCGCTGTTTGGCAGCAAAGCAGAGGCCACGCAGTCGGAAACTTTATCGCGGGTGCAGGCAATTCTCGATGCGAGAAACATTGAAGGTACGACTATCACCGCCGGCAATGGAGGCCTGGGGGTCGATGAACTAACTCCGGGTCAAACGTTGTCCATTCGGATCACAGCGACTTCGAGTTCCAATGCCTTGGGTCCGCAGATTTTCGTAGTGCCCCACGCGATCGAATCCGAAGTCTTTGCACGCAAGCTTTAACCCCCACGCTTTTCCAGCTAGGAAAAAAGCGATGCATGAATTTTCCACCTCACGTAGAGTATTTCAGCAGAGAACTTGTGTTCGCACTGGCGGGATGCTGGTATTGGTTGCGTTTTTGTTGCCGGTCTTGCTGGCAATCGTTGGTTTCTCCGTCGATTTAGCTAACATGCAACGGGTACGCACGGAGCTGCGCGCGGCGACCGATCTGAGCTCCAAAGCCGCGGCGCACGCATTGTCGCTGGCAACGGTCGACGATCCCGACTACGGCACGGTAGAGGCGAGGTCAGCCGCCAACGCGGTGGCAGCTGCCAACCGAGTGAGCGGTCAGCCGCTGCAATTCGCTACGAGCGACTTCGTCTTTGGCCGCTCAGTCAAGCAAGGAGGCGGCAACTGGCTGTTTGCTGCCGGTGCTACGCCGTTCAACTCCGTGAAACTCACCGGGCGACGCACAGCCAGTTCGTTGGGTGGAGCGGTATCGCTTAATTTTGGTGGCCTGTACGGTCAGCCGACATTTGAACCCACGACAACGGCCACTTCGAGTTTTCGCGTCGTCGATATCTGCCTAGTACTTGATCGATCGAGTTCCATGAAACTCAGCGTGGATGATCCCGCGGGACTCATGAGTGGCGGCGATCCACGCACTTGCCAAAACCCCTACTCGGATAGCCGTTGGATCGCCTTGGAAACGGCCGTCAACATTTTTGCCACGCAACTCGAGCAATCCGCAGCCAGTGAATATCTTGCCTTGGTCACTTTTGCGGGAGGAGGGTACGCCCCGTGTGGGGAAACGAACACTACCGTATCCACCGATCAGGGTCTGACCTCGAACATAACTTCGGTGCGCGATGCTATGTGGGTCCGCAGTAACTCGATCTGGAACGGCATGACCGACATCGAGGCGGGTATCCAGCGAGCGACTTCGGTCCTCACCAGCAGTCCTGCCCGTGCGAGTGCTGAGAAGGTGATGATCGTTTTCACCGACGGTGTCTACACCGAGGACGACCCAGAAGACGCAGCCGAAGACGCCAACGACGATGGTATCACAATTCACACAATCACATTTAGCAACGGCGCCAACCAAGACGACATGCAGGACGTGGCTGAGGCCGGGGGCGGGGCTTCCTACCACGCACCAGACGCCGCTACGCTCAGTAATATTTTCTTCGACCTGGCTGGATCGATCGCCATCCTCACGGAGTAAGCATCATGACGAGTAGACGATCTCAGCAAACAGAGCGCAAGGGGGCCACGACTGTGGAGTTCGCGGTGGTTTTGCCCCTGTTACTTTTGTTCGTCTTCGCGGGCATAGAGTTTTCGCGCGCGAACATGCTTCGCAACACCATCGAGAACGCGGCATTCGAAGGGGCACGCAGTGGTATAATTCCAGGTGCGTCGGCCAACGACGCACGCACCGCGGCTCAAGATTTACTCGACATGTTGCAAATCAACGATTCAACCGTCACGGTTTCTCCGTCAACGATTGACAACAGCACGACCTCGGTCACGGTAAGTATTTCCACTCCCATGTCGATGGCCAACCACTACGTGACGCCGAAATTCTTTCTTGGCAAAACGCTCACGGCGTCGGTGACATTGCCGTGTGAGTAGCGGGTGGTACTGAACCGCAGCTTAGGCGGCGAACAGTGGTTGTGTTAGCCGAGATCTCTCATACCTCATCCTTTTCCTAGTTTCTTCCACGGATTGTGGAAGCCGGCTTTGTTCGTTGCTATCAAGTGGCAAGTCCTGCCGCCATTTGCTCCGAACACCCAAAGCCACCCAATGACATTCTGATCCGCTTCTATCAGCTTTCTGATTGGTTGTTCCTTCTTTCAGTGGCGGTAACGGGCGACGCACACAGGCGGAATTTGTGCTGGCTGTTCATGGCAATGGTTCGGGGGGCACTCCGGACGCTGGAACACAGGGCTTTCCTTACACGGAGATGCTCACCGGGGGAGGCCTCGACCCGGGTTTGCTCTCCGCCGTGGGAAGTGGCGACGGCGAGGCGAACACCGTCGTCGACGTGATTCGCCTGACGCACGTCACCGACGTCGACGGCGCCGATTTCATCCAGTGGCAACGTGGGGCAACCGCCAGCCCGCTCAGCCCCTCCGAATTGCAACTGTGGCAGTCCACATTCGGCATCATCGTGCCCCAGGGAAACGGAGGCCTAGCCGCGGTACCCGAACCGACTGCGTGGATGCTTGCGCTTTGCGGGGTGTTCACGTGGGCTGCAAGAAATGTTCGGAGCAGTGCTTCGAGGCCGTAAGGCAGCTTCAGCGGATACCTCTTCCCGCGGTTACTTGAGAGAGCGCGACGTTTAGATTGCAACTCTGGGCGCGTTCGCTTACTCAGCAGTGTTTCCACCCTCATACCAACCCCCACCGCTTTCTCAAAAACCATTCGCTCCCTAGCAAGCCTACCAATCCCATCAACACTGGCCACGTGTCCCACAGGCTTTTCTGCTCGTGGATTTCTTCTTCAAACTCCGTGGTGCGGGACTGGAGTTGTTCGAGCAGGTCGGGGAGTTCTTCGGGGGCGAGGCCTTGGCCGCCTGCATCGGCGGTGAGGTCGGCGAGCGAAGCCAACAGCGTTGGCTCGGCGGCGGGTTGGTCGAGTTCCATGTCGCGGTCGGGGACGGTGAAACGCGCTTGAGCAGTTCCTACTAGCTGGCCATTCTCGGAGGCGGAAACGGTTACGCGGTAGTCACCGGGCGTTTGGGTCTCAGTGAAACTTGCCACCCACTTGTCGCCGCGCTGACTGGCACGCACCGCGACCTTGCTGCTATCGAGTCCCTTGGCTGATGGGCCGGTGACTTGCACGTCGAACGTGGCATTCGTGAGCGGTTCGCGTTGTTCGTTCGCTGCACCGAGCGAAAACTCGACTCGGCTGCCGCGCTGATAGCGGCGTCCGTCGAGCCGCACCCAAACCGATTGCCCATCGGTGTCGTCCTTGCGTGCGAGCCACATGACCAATTGCCGCCAAAAACGGCGATGGGCATCGGCAAAACCTTCCATGGGCCACCGCCACGTCGAATCACCAGCAAACGCCAACGTGCGACCGGCACCCCACGCGCCGGCGACCAGCAAGGGCCGACGGTTGGCCGTGGTGGCCTCGGCGAGTACCTGCGCAGTGGCTTTTATCTGGTTGCGTTCAAACCGGTTGGCACCATCGAGGGGCGGCAACTCGGACCAGTCGAATTCGTTTGCCTCCTCACCTCCGAGCTGCATGATCGGATGAATGGAATTGCCCACGGGAACGGGCATCATCTTCAACGGTCCCGCCAGATGCATGTCTTGCCGAGGCGGCTCGCCGAAGTTTTGTCGCTCTGCACGGCCCATGCGCACCGGCAGCAAGTCGTCGAGCGCCGAACCGCGAAACCCCCCGGGGCCAAAACTGTGGAAGCCGCCGAGCATTGCCAAACCTGCACCGCCATCAATGGCGTCGGCCATCGCATCCCACGAAGCGTTGTTCAGTGCCGTGACATCGACATCGCCAAGCAGAAACACGTCGAACTTGCCATTGGCTTCCTCGCCCGCGAGTGTTGCTCGGATGTCGAGCCGCTGCTTGCGATAGTTGAGCAATTCGTAGCGCACGTTGATGTCGGCATGCGCTGCCAGTGCGCTGCGGATGAATCGCGGCTCGACGCTGGGCCCGCCGCCGATGCGAGTGGCGCCGACGAGGTACAGCACATTGACGCCGCCTTTGAGCACAGAGACAAACGTGCTTTGCACATTGTTCGAAGTGACCAATTCGCCCTCGGGCGAATTTCCTGCTTGGTTGACTATCTGTACAGAGACTTTGTACTCACCTGGTACCAGCGGTGTGTGCGAGAGAGTCAGCGGAATCTGGCGATGGTCGTTTTTTATGAGAACTTCGCGAGTATCGACGACTTCCATTTTGCCTTCCGGCGATTCCCACAGCAGCTGAGCTTGATAGGTTTGGTTTGCGTAGCCGTCGGCACTTAGCATTGCCTGGACGGTGACTGGCGTTTCCGCGAACACGGTGTCGTTGACCAAGAGATCGTCGACTCGCAAGTCGGATTGCAAGCCGAGCGCCGGCTTACCGAAAGTGAACGTGTAGAGCGGAATTTCATCGACGGCCAACCGGCGCACCGCGTCTTGCGGCGGGACGTCGCGGGGTGCGAAGGCCCGTTGCGCGCCGTCGCTCATAAGCAGAACCGCGACAACCCGCTGTTGCGCCTCGCGATCAAGTACGTCTTCCAATGCCGAGCCAATCGCCGTTTGCGGACCCTCGGGTTGTTCGGGAAGCTCGGGTTTTCCGTCGTCGAGCTTCACGGTTTGGCTTGCTTCGTCGAATTGATAAAATTTGAGGTCCCAAGTCTCTGCGAGTTCGTTGAGTTGGTCACGTGCAGAGACAAGCACCGACTTGACCGCATTCCAACGCGTTTCGTTTCCTAGCGAGTCGGCGATTTGCATGCTACGCGAACTATCTACCAATACTACGAGCGAACCGGGGAGCTTGCGCGTTTCGGTAGCCACGAGCATGGGCCGCCACATGGCGAACAGCAAAAGCAGTGCTGTGCCCGCGCGCAGGGCTAACAATGTTAGCCGTCGCTGTCGAGACAATCGTTTCCCCGCCGGACCCACCGCTAGAGCAAGCAGCAACAACAGCGCGACGCTTGCGGCGAACCAGGGCCCGCCCACAGGATCGACAGACCACTGACTCATGCTGCCGCCTCCCGATAAAAACGATTAGCGAGCAAATGTTCGGTGCCCCACACGAGCGCGACCAGGGAGATCACCCAGGGAAAAAGCTCTCGGCCGCTGCGGCCAATATCGACGTAGCGCTCGACGTCTTCCAAAGTGTTCGCAAAATTGACTTGCTCGGCAGGAAGTGCGGCGAGCAAGACGTCGGAGTCAATCCGCTCAAGCTGGCTTACTTCGGGCGGGAGGTTCACACTGAAACCTCGCTTGAGCTGCCCGGCCACACCACCAGAAGAAACTCGGTAGTTCCCCAACGTGCGCGTGTTGCCAATGCGAATCGTATCTTCGCCGGGGGGCACGGTGCGTCGCAGCGATTGGCCATGAGGCGGGTACAGCACATAACTCGACACTCGTTCGTTCGGCGGAAGACGCAGACTGACGGTTTCCCCCGCTTGGAACGAGAGCGAATCGTTGTCGCTTTGTGCTAGGTAGCCAACGAATTGGTTCATGAGCGGCACAAACGGCCATGCCGCGGGAGGTAATAAGTTCCACGGTTCGCGGCCTGCTGGATTGGGCGGGTCGGAGATTGCCGTCGCAAAGGTCAAAGCCCGCCCTTGACCGACGGGGCGAACCAACAGCGCCGGGTCGTCGTTGGCAAAGCGGGCGACAGCATACGTGTCGCCCGTCGGTGTGCCAAACTGCCAGTAGCGATAGACCGGGTAGGCGTTCCAGGGGATCAACTCGGCATACGGTCGGAGGGCTGCGAGAGTGGGGTGGTCCAAACCCTGTGGTCGAAAGTACGTTTTGTACCGAGACTTGCGTTTGAGTGGTCCCGGTAACAGCTGCATCGCTGCGGTGTCATTGAAACCACTCGCCCGAGCGCGTTCACCAAGAAAGATGCCCACGCCGCCCCCTTCGTTGGCATAGCCTGCTAGTGCTTTCCAAAGCGGATCGGACAGCGGAGGTGGATCGAGCAAACAAACGGCTGCGTAGTTCGCGAAGGTTAGTTTCGTTCCATTGGCGAACTTGTCGGTCGTGCACAGAAAACGCGACGTTGTTTGGTCAGCCGCGGTGCTGGGGCTCAGTGCTTCGCGGAGGAACAAAGTGTCGCTGGTATCTTTCCCGAGAAGCAGTACCTCCGCAGGAGGTTGTACTTGGACGGTGAAGTAGCGCGTGTTGTCCACTTCCAAGGGGTCATTGGCCGCTAGTTGTACGTATCCCTGGTGCGTGCCCAGGGGTAAGTCACCCAATTCAAAAATGGCTTGCCCGAGGCCCTCGTCGTTGATTTCGACGATCTGTTGCCCTCGTTTGAGCGCTTCTTGTCCGCTGGAAGCGAGATAGAGTTCGACCAGTGGCGCTTCGGTCAAACCCCATGCCTCCAGCGGAACCTCGAGTCGCAACGGCTCGCCGGGACGCAGATCTTGCTCGCGCATCCTCAGCGGAGCTAGTGCCCGGTTACGCGGTTCGGCCACGCCCACATCCACCAAATAAAGCCGCACCTCAGGAGCGCCGGCTAAGGCCTCGTTGATCGCCGCGACGCTCGTCTCGTTCCAGACGGAAGCATTCATGTCGGTAAACAAGAAAATTTCTTGCTGGGAGTTTTCTCGCTCGGCGACTAACTCGATCGCCTCGCGCGCCGCGTCTGCCAGCGGACGAGGTTTGCTTTCGCCAACGAGATTTCTCAATCTCGACTCGGCCGTGCTCCTATCCGCCACAAAGCCGCTAGCCGCACGGCTCAGGTCGAGCACCGCCACCTCGGTTCCTTCAGGCAACTTATTGAGTAAGCCCTGGGCCATGGTGCCGGCTCGTTGCTGGAGTGTTTGGTTCTCATGCACGTATTGCATCCGCAGCGAGTTATCGAGAATCAGCGCAATCGCCAGCGGCGCACCCTCCTTTCCACGCAGGCCGCTCCCCTTAAGCGTTGGTCGCGCGAGCGCAGTAGCAAATCCGGCAATAAGTGCGCAGCGCAACGCCAAAAGCAACAGGTGTCGAAAGTTGAGTTTGCGCCGGTTCGCTTCCTGCCGATTACGCACGAACTGAAGCGCCGGAAATTTCAATTGCCGCGGTTGACGGCGCATCACCAGATGCAAGACTAACGGCACAGCGACAAACGCCGCGCCGGCAAGCAATGCTGGTGTGAGAAAACCCATCGAGTCCCTGTAGCTATCTGCCAATGGCTCTACCACAGAGGACACTGAGGAACGCAGAGGAAATTCAAAATTCAGCTCTGTGAAACTCTGTGTCCTCAGTGGTGATGTTGGAATTCATTATTGCAAACAACTTCGCTTTACCCCCAGTTCTGGCGATTCACTAGGTATTCCATCAGCGCCCGATCGAACTGCATGCTCGTGTCGAGAGGCACGTAGTCGATGCCGCTTTGACGGCATTCGCGGGCATACATCGTGCGGAAGGCACCGAGTTCTTCCAAGTACTCGCTCCGGTAGGCATCGGCATCGACCTCGATCGTCTCGCTGCTCTCTGGGTCTTCCAGCTCTACCAACCCTTCAAACGGAAATGCGACCTCCGCTTGATCCAAAATATGAAACAAAATGACATCGTGCCCGCCGTGGCGAAGCCGGCGCAGCGAGGCGATCACCTCCTCAGGATCAGCCAACAGATCGCTGAAAATCATAACCAGACTGCTGTGCTTGAGCATCGCGGCGAGCTGATTGAGACTGGTGCCGATATCGGTTTTCTCGCGTGGCTCGAGATTGGCCAGCAGCGAGAGGATGTTGCCGATCTGAGCACGTTTCGATTTTGGAGCAAGCGAATCAACAATTTTTTCACCGAAAGTGATTAACCCCACGGGATCTTGTTGATGGATCATCAGATAGCACAGGGCCGCTGCAAGACAGATCGCGTACTCGAACTTTGTCAACTCTTGTTCATGGCTGTACGCCATTGATGCACTGAGGTCCATCACCAGGTAGCCCGTGATGTTGGTCTCGGCCTCGAACTTTTTTACGTAATACTTGTCGGTCTTTGCGTAGACCAACCAATCGATGTCATCGGGGTTGTCTCCGGGAGCATACTTGCGGTGTTCGCTAAACTCGACCGAGAAACCGTGGAAGGGACTTGCGTGCAGCCCTTGCAGAAAACCTTTCACAATAAACTGCGCGCGCAAATCTAGCCGCGATATTTGTCGAATCACTTCGGGTTTCAGATATTTTTCAACGGTGGGCATGGGGTTTGAGTGAACAGTCGTCAGTGGGCAGTTGTCAGTGGAAGGTGATCTGCACGGCTACATTGTCACGCGTGCTAGGATTTTGTCTTTAGGGACCTGGCTAAACCATGGATGAGCTTGCCAACCTCGGAAGCGAGGGAAAGAATCGGGTGTGCATCTTCGGCCGCCAGGTACTTTAGACGAATCGCCAGTAGAATCTGCGTCTCCGCTTCACTCAGTGAGCCGTGCGCAATGGAAAGAAATCTCATGAAGTCAGGTGTCGAGAACCGCCCTTCACCTTCGGCAATATTTGAGGCCACCGAAACAGCTGAACGACGGAGTTGCGACGTTAGCGAGAATCGTTCCTCGTCTGGAAAATCAACAGAGATTTCATAGGTCGCTTCAGCAAATTCCATTGCCTTTTGCCAAGCAATTAGATCACGGTAGTTGCGATTGCACATGGGAAACAACGCTAGGCGTGAAAAAAGAGCAAGGAAGAAGAAACTGTCTACTGACGACTGACGACTGACTACTGCTCACTGTACTTCGGTATCTCCGGCACCGGAATGACTTCCAACAACCGGTTGATCACGTCCTCCGTCGACATGCCCTCGGCTTGTGCCTGGAAATTCGTACTCACCCGGTGCCGCAGCACGGGGATGGCGACTTTCTGGACGTCTTCGATTGCGACGGTAAAGCGTCCGTCCATCGCAGCGAGCGCTTTGCCGCCGTGGATGAGGAACTGGCCCGCGCGGGGCCCGGCGCCCCAATCGACGAGTTCTTTGACAAACTCGGGCGCGGTATCGTCCTTGGGGCGCGTGGCTCGGACCAAGCTCGTAGCGTACTTGATAATGTATTCGCTCACGGCCACCGAGCCGACCAGCTTTTGTAGATTGAGAATTGCTCGCGCGGAAAGCACCTTGCTCACTTCGGGTTTGTCGCTGCGAGTGGTGGCGGTGAGGATCTGTTCTTCTTCGCTGGCCGACGGGTAATCGACTTTGATATTGAACATAAAGCGGTCGAGCTGCGCCTCGGGCAGCGGGTAGGTGCCTTCCTGCTCAATGGGGTTTTGGGTAGCGATGGTGAAAAACGGCTCAGGCAAGGAATAGGTCGTCTGACCGATCGACACCTCGCGTTCTTGCATCGCCTGCAGCAAGGCAGCCTGTGTCTTGGGAGGCGTGCGGTTGATTTCGTCGGCCAACAGTATGTTGGTGAACACGGGCCCCTCGACGAAGCGAAAGCTCCGGCGTCCATGCTCGTCTTCGTCCAAAACGTTGGTGCCCGTGATGTCCGAGGGCATCAGGTCGGGCGTGAACTGAATGCGTTTGAAGTTGAGGTCGAGAATCTGCGACAGCGTGCTGACCATTAGCGTCTTGGCTAGTCCGGGCACGCCTTCGAGCAGACAGTGTCCACGAGTGAAGATGGCCGCGAAGATTTGCTCAATCACTTCGTCTTGGCCGATGATGACTTTCTGCAGCTCGCGCTGCATCACCTGCCGATGTTGACGAAATTCCTTGAGGATGTCGCCGAGGTTGCGCGTCAAAGTGCCGTCCTTGTGAATATTGGTTCTGTCACCTGGTTACTTACCCGAAGCTGGATCTGCTAGATTTCAGAGAGTCTATGCAATAAGTCCGATTGTAGCGAATCCAGGCACATACAAAGATTCTATAGCTGTCACGACCAGCGGACAATGATCGCGCTCCATGCATTGTTTCTCCAGCTATCGCAGCTTACGATGGAAGATGACCTATTGCACAACGGAGAGGATCATGGATCGACGTTTCTCGTCTCGAGTTGCGCTCTGCCTCGTCTGCACGATTTGGCTATCCCAGACGACGCGGCTTGCGGCACAACCTGCCGGTGCTTTAACCGCGGAGCAGGTGCGCGAATCAATCGACGGTGGCATCAAGTATTTGCTCCAAGAGCAAAACGCTCAACGCGGTTCCTGGAGCGAGATAGCCAACTACCCGGGCGGTGTGACAGCGCTCTGCACGCTGGCGCTGTTGAACTCGGGCGTCGAGCCAAGCCATCCGCAGATCAAGAAGGCGCTGGCCTTTCTCCGCAAGATCGAGCCCACGCAAACTTACAGTGTCTCGCTGCAAACGATGGCACTCTGTGCCGCGACACCCCGGCAGGATTTGGTGCAGATACAAAGGAATGTGAACTGGCTGGAGAAAGTGCAACAGCCGGGTGGACAGTGGTCCTACGCTGCAGGGGCAGGCGGCGACAATAGCAACTCGCAGTTTGCCGTGCTCGCGCTGCACGAAGCCGAACGCGTCGGTGCCACCGTGCAGTCCGAAACTTGGGAGAAGGCGGCCGACTATTGGAAGAGTTGCCAACATCCCGGCGGCTCTTGGGGGTATCTCAAAGGCGGCAATGACGGGCTAGGGAGCATGACCTGCGCGGGGATCGCCGCCACGGTTATCTGCGCTGGCCGAGTCGATAAGCCCAATGCGAAGGTTGAAAACGGACTCGTCCAGTGTTGCCAACCCCAGGAAGAAGACGACTCACTGGAACGTGCGCTGACTTGGCTGGGTAACAGCTTTTCGGTGCGCCGCAACCCGGGTCGACGCGGCCATTGGCACTATTACTATCTTTACGGCTTGGAGCGGGTTGGTCGGCTCACGGCACGGCGATTGATTGGCGAGCATGACTGGTACCGCGAAGGGGCGGAATTTCTCATCAGCCAGCAGGACCCCTTCAGCCATCATTGGATTGGTTCAGGCCACGCCGAGAATCGTCCACACATCGCGACGCCGCTTGCGTTGTTGTTTCTGTCCAAGGGCCGCCGTCCGGTGTTAATGGCCAAGTTGCAACACGGCCCGGGCGAAGATTGGAACAATCACGAAAGCGATGTCGCGCATCTCACCGCGCGTGTCGAGAAACTGTGGGGGCTTGATCTCACGTGGCAGGTCTTCGACCCCGAAGAAGCTGAGGTGGACGACTTGCTGCAAGCGCCAGTGTTGTTCCTCTCCGGCAGCAAATCGCCTCAGCTGCAGGGCACCGAGCAAAAAATGCGTGGTTACCTCGACCGCGGTGGCTTTCTTTTTGCGGAGGCGTGCTGTGTCGATGGAGGGCCCTTCGAGGATGGTTTTCGGCGGTACTTGGACCGGGTTTTCCCCGAACAGGAATACAAACTTCGTCTCGCCGGACCGGAGCATCCGATTTGGCGTGTGGAAGAATTAGTCCGTCCTGAGTCGCCCTATGTGGGACGGCTCTGGACGGTCGAGTATGGCTGCCGAACGTGCGTGGTGTTTTCTGAAATTGATCTCTCGTGTTACTGGGAGTTGTATGGCCAAGGTCGCACACGCGGACTGCCCGACGTGGTCAAAGGCCGTTTGGCCGACGCAGTCGCGATGGGTGTGAACGTGGTCGCGTATGCCACCAACCGCGAGCCGAAAGGCAAAGAAGAATCGTTCGTTGCTACGGAGCAGCTCGTAGAACTCAATGCCGCGGGGAGCCGTGGCACGATTCAAATCGCCAAGCTGCAGCATGGCGGGGGTTGCAACGACGCACCGGGTGCGTTGGTGAATTTGCTGCGTGCGGCCGCGGGGGGAGACTTGCAACTGCGCGTAAGCACCAATGAGTTCCCGGTCAGTGCGAGCGACGCGAGTTTGCGCAAATTTCACATGGCTTTCATGCACGGCAGGCATGATTTTCAATTTACGGCGAAAGAACGCGAAGCACTCCGCGAGTATCTCACCAACGGGGGCACTCTGTTCGCGGATTCGATTTGCGCGAGCAAGGAATTCGCCACCGCTTTTCGCCGAGAGTTGAACGCCGTATTTCCAGAAAACAGTCTGCGACGCATTCCTACCACCGAGTCGCTTTTTGGATCCGCAACGGGCGGCTTCGACATCCGCAAAGTCAGCCGGCGAGATCCGGCACAGGCGCAAGCTGACCAGCCGTTGCGACCTCGCGTGCGAGAAGTCGATCCCGAATTGGAAGGCATCTTGGTCGACGGCCGCTGGGCGGTAATTTTTTCGCCCTACGACATCAGTTGTGCGCTGGAACAACACGAGTCCCCCGAATGCCGCGGCTATACTCGCGAAGCCGCGGCAAGAATCGGGCTCAATGTGCTAATGTACACCCTCAACCCCGACGTGGGGTTGTAGTCAATCCCACGACAAGCCCGACGCGCCAGCGAGGGCGCGCGTCCTTATTGCTATTTCGCGCGCCCTCGCTGGCGCGTCGGGCTAGTTGTTTGTGGGCGCGCGTCATTGGCAATGCAAGACGTAGTGAATTGCCCGGTCGAGGCTTTGCACGGTGCTGAGATAGCGCACGCTACCTCCTTCTGTCCACCACTTTTTGCGCTCGTCGAATCCCTGCGCATGTAGATGTTCCTTCAATGCGCGGGTGCAGTAGGCTTTGAACTGCATGCGAGCTTCTTTGGGGGGGACTTCAGCAGAAACAACGACATGTACATGGTTTGATCGGCAGTTCACCGCGCGAAGCTGCCAGCCTCGAATGCGACAGTGGTCGGCGATAGTTTTCTCAACGATTTCTCGCTGCGCGCGAGTGAGCTTGCAAGCAGAGTCCACCATGCTCAGCAGCGCAATGTTTTGTCGCGATGGGTCACCGCTTTGGATTCCCTTGTCCCTTTCCACCCAACCCCGCTCGTCACCGGGCAGCCAAGTTCCGTAGGTGGTCCACGTCAGCAGATAGGCGAGTGGTGCGGGCATGGGCGAATTCTAATACATATACGCATGTACACAATCCTTTGACCAAGAATAAACTGAAAAACTAGCCCGACGCGCCAGCGAGGGAGTGATTTTTCGCCACGACCCGCCCTCGCTAGCGCGTCGGGCTAGTCACGGGTTGCTCGTCTACCCAACGAATTAACAGGGGGAGCACTAGCAGGTTCCCCGACAACCCGCCGATCATGGAGAGGCTCACCAACGCGCCGAAATAGATTGTGGGAATGAACTCGCTGTAACAAAGTGTCGCGAAACCTACGACCAGCGCGAGCGTCGCAAAAATTGCCGCGCGTCCCACAGTGGATTGCGTTGTGGTTAGTGCTTCCGCAATGCTAACCCCTTCGCGTCTTGCTCGCAGGTAGGACATCACATAATGAATCGACCCATCCACAGAGAGACCCAACGACACCGCGGCAATCATCGCCGCTCCCATATTCACCTTAACGCCAAGCCACCCCATTGCCCCGAACAGCAGCAGCACCGGCAGGGCATTGGGAATCAACGTCGCGAGTGCAAGCGTCAGACTGCGAAACGCGATTGCCATCATCGCGAAGATTGCCACTGCCGCGACGCTGAACGTCGTCCATTGATCACGCAGTAAACTCTCGATGAGCTCATTGAGGAGCACATAGTAGCCGGTCACCTCAGCGCCGGGGAACGCCGTCTGCGCTGTTGTGCGAACTTGTGCAATGAGCTGTTTTTTTTCGACAGCTTCCAATCGCTCCGGCGAACGCAAAAGAATACGAAGTTGCACCGACCGCGATTGCTCCCGATAAATGGCTGCCGTGAATTCGGGCAGCCTCGCACGCATGACTGAGAGGCCGGTGCGGATTGCCGGGTTGGCTAGTAGCGTCAGGTTTTTGATTCCGCCCACGCTGGCGTCGAGCACATCGGCGATCGAAATCGCTTTGTTCAAATGTGGAATATCTTTGCGAAGTGCCTGCTCCAGCGCGAGCACTTTGGAGAGGTATACCTTGCTGATCTGCGTTGTAGGCGGAAGCACAATATCCCAGACGCCCGCGCCGCCGAAGCGCTGTTCAACAAACTCGTATTCACGCACTAAGCGGCTGTCTTGGCGAAAATTTCGCGTGAAGTCGGTCTCTCTCTCCAAGCGGGCGCTACCAAGGATCGCGAAACCGCTGGCGATCAGGCAGAGCGCGACAATGCGTTGGACGTGAGTTTGCGACCAGTGAAGCAAACGCTGTAAGATACCACCAACAAATAGCTCGCCCGTGGAACGGCTCGCGGCAGTCGTGCTATTGCCTAAGAGCACAACGCCTGGCACGGCAAGGCCAACACTGACCAGCACCATCAGCGAACCGATGGCCATCATTAATCCAAAGTCATGTACTGGCCCCACCTGCGAGGTCATTAGCGCTGCGAACCCCGCGGCATCGGTGAGACAAGCAAAACAAACCGGTGCGGCAAGAAAGCTGCCAGCCTGCTGGAGCGCTTGGACCGGTGCGAGGCCCTGTTTCTCCGCGTTGCGGTAGCGCACGATAATATGTACCACGGTCGCCACCCCCACCACGGTGACAATGGCCGAAAGCATGGAACTAACCATGCTGAGTTGCAGACCCAGCGCGACAAGCGTGCCTCGCGTGAGGGCCAGGGTCATTTGCACTACCACCAGGGGAAGGAGCAACCATCGCAAACTTCGGAAGCATGCATAAATCGTCAGCATCAGCAGCAGCGTACACCAGGTATTGAGCCTGCGCCCGTCAGCTTCCAGTAAATTGAAAGCTTCTTCGATCAGAACGGGCTCGCCGACGAGTGCTCCATCGGGAAGCTCGTCGACGAGCGCGCGCAGGTTGCGCAGCGTTTCGCTACGCGGCGGGTCGTTCTCCTGCGGCCGCGCGAGTAGGCAAACAATCCCCGCCGCGTCGAGCGCTTGGTTGTGTGTGTAACCGGCGAAGACTTCGCGTAACTGCGCGCCGCGGCCCGTGTCTGAGAACTTCGCGGCACCTGGCGGGTCGTGCAAGCTGACCGCAGCAACCACGCCTGGAGTCTTCCGCACTTGCTCGGTCAGCGCGCTAATGCGTGCTAAGGCAGACTCGGTCTGCAAATTTGCTTCGGAGTAAACAAGCATCGCGATTTCATGCTGGCCAAAATGATTTTGTAGTTCGCGATAAGGTACTAGCAGGGGATCATCGTCAGCGAACATATGCTCGATCGACCGATCAAGTCGCAACCCCTCTCCCAACCAGCCTCCCGCGCAGGCAAGGAGGAATCCAAACGCGAGCAGCGCGTGGCGATGGCGTATCAGCGCGGCGAGAACCTGGGACTTGGGTGTGGCGGGCATATTGGTTACGGACTTCGCGCGGTGAATTCGGACGCGCAGTATCGCCCTCGCGTCGAGTGACAGCAACCTTGAGAGAGTGTGAAGGATGGAAACACAAACGGCGAACAGCCGGGGAATCTCAACTCGGCCAACATACAGGGCTTGCTAGCGTCGCAATAGGCCCGGCAGGCAAGACGTAAGTTGCTTTGCAGTAAGGTCTTGCGTCTGGCCTGCGAGGGGCGAAGGTGCCTTGACCCTGGTTCTCAGCCGCCCGTATACTTCGCCGCCGAATTTTTTCCGCCTTCAGGGTGGTCCAGGCGGTTGTCGCCGCTCTTCGTAACTCATGGTCCTGCTTATCATTGCGCGCACTCGAACGCGTTGCCAAAGATTCCTCCGCTTCGTGCGGAACCTCGTCTGCTGCGCAGTGATGTTGTTGGCCTGCGCCGAAACCAACTACGCGCAGGAGACCGAAGCTCAGCCACACGACGCACGGCAGCAACGGCAACTGATGCTGGCGCAATTTACGGAGTTCGCGCCGGTACCCGCGGGCGTTGCTGCGACGCCTCTGGGGATGCGGACCATTCAGTTTGGTGGACGTAGCGATGTGCTGCCCGACATTCGTTCGCAGCCGCTACCCGATGGCCGCCGCGTCACGACGGCTTCGGGAGGATTTCGTGTGCTGATCGAAGGCTTGCCAGTGGGCAATGTTCCGGCAGCGCTCGGACCTATTGGAACGGTCGATATCAGCACCGATCGCGCGGTCGTCTGGAGCGAGGGGGGACTTGGTTTCGGCGGTGCGACAACGCAGTCGCAAGACACGCCGTTGGAAATTTACATGGAAGGCAACATCGAGTTTCGTCAAGGCGATCGCGTGGTCTATGCCGAACGGATGTTCTACGACGTACGACGCCAAGTGGGTATTATTCTCAATGCCGAGTTGCTCACACCGCTACCGAAAACCGAGGACTTTGACTATCAAGGCCTGGTACGCCTGCGCGCAGCGGCCATCCGGCAGTTGGACGCCTCGCACTTTACCGCGACCGGGGCCGAGATTACGACCAGCCGTCTGGAAGAACCGGCTTACAGTTTTGGGGCAAACCAAATCACTTTCGAGGACCTGCAGAGCCAAGCGTTCAATCCGTACAACGGCGAGCCCGAAATCAACCATCGTTATTTGGCTGAAAGTCAAGGCAACACGGTCCGAGTGCGCGGCGTGCCAGTTTTCTATTGGCCGCGGTTTGCAACCGATCTGAGCAAACCGTCGTTCTTTGTTGATAACGTGCGCGTCGGCAACGACAGCGTCTTCGGCACACAGATATTGGTCGATTTCGACGCGTACCAACTCTTCGGAATTCGTAATGCGCCGGAAGGGACCGATTGGGGATTAAGCCTCGACTACCTGAGCGATCGGGGCATCGGGCACGGCACGAATTTCCAATACGATCGTCAGTCATTCCTCGGATTGGAAGGTCCTGCGCAGGGTCTCATCGACTTTTGGGGAATCTCGGACGACGGGCTCGACAATTTGGGCCTTGGTCGCCGCGCGATTGTGCCAGAAGAAGACTATCGCTTTCGCTTATTCAGTCGCCATCGGCAACGGCTGAAAAATGGTTGGGAACTGACCAGCGAAACGGGCTGGATTTCCGACCGCACCTTCTTGGAGCAGTTCTACGAACAAGAGTGGGACGAACTGAAAGACCCCCGCAATGGCTTGCGGCTCAAACGGCTCGCGGACAATCGCGCGCTGTCGATTGAGGGCAATGTGCAGCAGAATGATTTCTTTAGCGAAACGCAGTGGTTACCACGAGTGGATCACTACTGGCTGGGTGAATCGCTGTTGGGTGATTCGCTTACCTGGTTCGAACATTCGCAAGTCGCTTACGCGGACCGGAACTACGCCACGTTGCCGACGAATCCAACATTGGCCGCGCAAGTGAATACCCGCTTGCCCTGGGAAGGGCCAGCGGGGACCGACTTCACCGGCGAAAGGCTGGTGACGCGGCAAGAAATTGATTTGCCCTTGCAAATGGGCGCAGTAAAAGTCGTGCCCTTTGCGCTGGGCGAGTTAGCCCACTGGGGCGAGGCACTCGATGGTAGCGGCCTACAGCGGGCGTACATGAATACCGGCGTTCGCGCGAGCATCCCCTTCTGGGCGGCGTATCCCGACTTCAAAGATCCACTCTTCAACCTGCATGGTCTCGCGCACAAGGTGGTGTTCGACGCGGAATTCGCCTATGCCGATGCAAGTCGCAACTTCACCGAGCTACCGCTGTACGATCCGCTGGACGATATTTCGATCACCGAGTTTCGCCGCCGTGTCTTTGATCCGACGCTGCCTCCGATCATCATGGATCCCAAGTTTCTTCCGACGACCTACGCGTTCCGTAGCGGTTTGCAAAGTTGGGTCACTTCTCCCTCGACCGAAATTGTCGACGACTTGATGACTTTGCGCACCGGCATGCGTCACCGTTGGCAAACCAAGCGAGGCTTGCCGGGGAGGCAGCACATTGTCGACTGGCTCACGGTCGACACGAATCTCACTTGGTTCCCCAACCAGGATCGTGACAACTTCGGCTCAGAGTTCGGGCTGTTCGACTACGATGTGCGTTGGCACTTGGGCGATCGATTTTCTGTGGTCTCGGACGGTGCGGCCGACTTTTTTGGGCATGGACTGCGCATGGCCTCGGTTGGCGTACTCCTGAATCGTCCCACTCGTGGCAATGCCTATCTCGGGGTGCGGTCGATCAGCGGGCCCATCGATAGCAATGTCCTGTTGGCAAGTTACAATTATCGGTTGAGCCCGAAGTGGATTTCCAGCGCCGGTGTGGCGATCGACTTCAGCGATGCAGGGAACATCGGCCAATCGCTCTCGTTCACTCGAATTGGCGAATCGCTCAATGTGGGGCTTGGATTCAACGTCGACGAGGCAAAGGACAACGTCGGCGTGAAGTTTATGATCGAACCTCGCGCACTCCCCAAGCTGAAGCTCACCAGCCGAACTGGCATCGAAGTGCCCCCGGCCGGGGCGTATGGGTTAGAATAGTCCATGCCATGTCACACTATTCCATTACTCGCTGGATACAAAAATTCGCCAACGCGTGGCGCGGCATCGTTATCGGAGTGCGTGGCCAAAGCAGTTTCGCGATTCATTTACTCGCAGCCGTAGCCGTGGTCGCACTGGCCAGTTGGCTACGCGTCTCGCGCATCGAGTGGCTAATTCTCATCCTCTGCATCGCCAGTGTCTTTGCCGCCGAACTGTTTAACACGGCCATCGAACACCTGGCCCGCGCGATCACACGAGAAGAGAACCCCGAGATCCGCGACGCACTGGACATAGCCAGCGGGGCGGTATTGGCGACGTCGCTCGGTGCAGCGATCGTCGGTGTCCTCGTACTGGTCTTGCCACTGATTCAAAAGCTCTAATGCCCAAAACCTCGTATTCAAAACCCGAGGTGAGATAGAGCGACCTACCGAACCGCAGTCGCGTACCCATCGGCCTTCGCGCCGAGGTACTGGAACAGCTGGTGGTCAATGTCTTCGGTGAGGAACAACACTCGGCAATCGCCCATCAGTACGTGCACGCCACCGGGATGCAAGCTTTTGTAACCTTGCGAAGTGTTCCAGTTCTCTCGATGGTGGCAACCGCGCGATTCGTTGTCCTGACACGTATCGTAGTTGATCGGTACAAGCGTCGTG
This sequence comes from Bythopirellula sp., assembly GCA_965230685.1. Classification (GTDB taxonomy): domain Bacteria; phylum Planctomycetota; class Planctomycetia; order Pirellulales; family Lacipirellulaceae; genus Bythopirellula. The sequence continues at coordinate 1,692,391 of CBDDLO010000002.1, read as the reverse complement.
AGATAGCCCTGGCTGCTGAGCGTCCACAGCCAACCGTGCGCGGCGTGGCCGTTGCAATGCGGGCGCATCTCGCCGAAGAAAATCGTGTTGGAGAGCCCGTCGGTAATTTCGCTGAACTTGGAGTAAACAAACCCTTCGCGATGAAACGGCCCCGCGAAGTTGTGGCGGTCGTTGATGTCGAAGTGTGGAGCGAGGGCGTACTCGTTCATCGCTTCAAACTCGGGGCAGGAGAATCGATCCTCGCGGTTGATCATCGCGGTGGGGCCTTTGCTCGCGCCAAAGTGGCTCACAGGGAAATCGTATCCGGGCGTGAGTCCAGACAACGCACTACTGGGGCAGGTGTACAAGCCAATTTCGGTCGCAGCAATGAACGTGCCATCGGGATAGGTCTGTTCGTCGACGTCCCGCGAAAGATCAACCGCATCGAAGACGGCTTGCTGCTCGATGTATGGCAGCAACTCCAACAAGATGTTCCCACCGTTGAGCGCGCCGCCCGGGTATTGCTTGTCTCGCCAACGCGCACCCATCGGCAGACGTTCTCGCTGGTCGTGGTACTGATGCACCGCGAGCCCAACTTGCCGCAGATGGTTGCTGCACGTTGCCTTTCGCCCGGCTTCGCGCGCCGCTTGCACCGCCGGCAAGAGCAGCGCCACCAAGACACCAATGATGGCGATCACGACCAGCAGTTCGACAATTGTGAACCCGGAGGTTTTTTTGTCGCGCATGAGAAATCTCAACTTGAACAGGCTACGCACAGCGTGCATTATCGCCCGCGGATCGGTGATAGACAAGTCGAAGGGTGGGACACCGAAAGAGAAAACGCCAAGGTTAAGAGGCATCAGCGTTCGAGACTTTTCTCAAGACAGTCGGAGACGCGAAAGTCCGAAAGTTCGCCGAACGTCCACGCGGACGCTAGATAGACACTCATAGAGGTGCGGCCTATTTCGTATTCCGCGGGCAGCATTAATACAATCCTTGATGGCGATATTAGGGTGTTCCGACACAAAACAAATTCCACTAGATTTAGCTTAGGCTACGACGCGTCTGAGACTATGCCCGAACGCACTTTAGGCCTTGGCGTGTACTCCTGCTCCATCGGCCATCACCCTGGAACCACTCCGCTCGCCTGCGGCAAACTCCTCCCAACCGGAGCTGGATAGGAACTTTTTCCCTGCCGGGGTACAATCGTGGCATCCTATCTTTGGTGAACTAATCGTCTAGGAGCAGACAACGTGACACGAGCACTACTGGTTATCGACGTGCAGCGAGAATACTTCGATGGTGCGCTGCCGATCACGCATCCCACGGGCCACTTAGAAAGTATTCTACAAGTGATGGACGAAGCCAAGCAAGCCGGCGTGCCGACGGCGGTGGTGAGACACCATCAACCCGAACGCGAGTCACCCATCTTTCGGTTGAACTCCGACATGTGGCAACTGCATCCCGAAGTGGAACAGCGGCCCCGCGATGTCTTGATCGACAAACAGTTGCCTGGCACGTTCACCGGCACCGAACTCGACGAGTGGCTCAAGAGCAACAACGCCGACACGGTTTCCGTCGCCGGTTACATGACACACATGTGTTGCGATACGACCGCGCGGCAAGCGGCGCATCGGGGCTATAAGGTAGAATTTTTACGTGACGCCACCGGCACTCTGAGCGTCGAAAACGAAGCGGGCACTGCGAGCGCCGAAGAACTCCAGAACTCCACGCTGGTCGCCCAGCAAATGTTCATTAGCGAAGTGGTCACCACCAGCGACTGGCTGCAGCGCCTAAACGAGTGATCACTAAGAACCTATCCCTGAACCGTCACAAAACGAGCTGACGCTTAAGTTTATTTGACAGGATCAACAGGATTGACAGGATGCCAACAGCAGGAACTACATCCTGTTGATCCTGTAAATCCTGTCAGAAATATTGAGAAGAAGTTTTGGGATAGGCTCCATGCCCAACTTTTGCTGTTATCGGTTTGCGTGGAGAGGCTTTGCGAAGAATAGGACGCAGATTATCGCGGGTGTGGCGGATCGACGCGGATCACAATATTATTTGCGGTGGTTTTTCAGCGATGATCCGCTGAATCGGCGTGCATTCGCGTACTCTTCTTCCTGTAGAAAAAGTACCAAAGACGAACCAAGGAGGTTGATAAAGTGAACAAGCAACTACGACTAGGGTGTGCGTTCTGCGTGGCACTGTTGAGCCTGTTGGTCGCTGGAACAACGGCTTGTGCCGACGATTGGCCCCAATGGCGCGGCACCGAGCGCGACGGTGTGTGGCGTGAGACAGGTATCCTTTCTGAATTCCCCAAGGGCGAGTTGCCGGAGCGCTGGCGAGTGCCCGTGGCGCTGGGCTACGCGGGCCCCGCGGTCGCCGACGGCAAGGTCTACCTGTTCGAATACGAAAAGACGGCGGGCACGATCTCGAACAATCCCGGCGGAGAAGTGAAACTCGAAGGCAAAGAACGGCTCCGTTGTTTGGACGCCGCGACGGGCGACGAAATTTGGCAGCACGAGTACGATTGTCCTTACCATATCTCCTACCCCAGTGGTCCGCGTTGCACGCCAACCGTCGATGGTGAGCGAGTTTACATTCTCGGCGCGGAAGGAAATTTCAAGTGTTTGCAGACCGACGACGGTGCGGTCGTTTGGGAGAAGTCGTTCAAATCAGACTTCGGTGCCGAGACGCCGCACTGGGGGCATTCCGCCCATCCGCTGGTGGAGGGCGACACGCTCTACTGCCTGGTCGGCGGCGAAGGGAGCATCGTCGTCGCCTTCGACAAATTAACCGGCGACGAAAAATGGCGCGCCCTGTCTGCCTATGAGCCCGGCTACTGTCCGCCGTCGATCGTCGAGCACGAGGGTGAGAAGCAGCTACTCATCTTCCACCCGAAGGCAGTGGTTGGTCTCAAGCCGAGCAGTGGCAAAGTCTTCTGGAGTATACCCATCGAGCCGAGCTATGGCATGTCGATCGCGCAACTGGCGGTGCGCGGTGATCGCGTGTTTGCCTCGGGCTATAACGATTCGGTGTATTTTCAATTGCCCAATGGCTCGGGCGAGCCGCAGGTGCTTTGGGCGGGGTCGCCGAAGACTTCGATCTCGAGCGCTAACGCCTCGCCCGTTCACACCGAGCAAGCCATCTTCGGCGTCGATGCCAACGACAGCGCGTTGGTCGCCGTCGATCCCGCCACAGGCAAACGTTTCTGGCAAACCAAAGCGCCCACTTACGGCGAGAAGGGCCGCGGGCGGCACGGCACTGTGTTCGTTGTTCGCCAGGGCGCGACGGATCGCTATTGGCTCTTCGGCGAATCCGGCGATCTCATCCTCGCGCGGCTCACCCCCGAGCGCTACGAAGAGCTTGCGCGCCAGCGTATTCTCGAACCCACCGGCGAAGCCTTCGGCCGCGACGCCGTCTGGAGCCATCCAGCGTTTGCCGACCGCGCGGTCTTTGCACGCAATGACAAGGAGCTCGTGTGTGTGGAACTTGCCGAATGAAGCGGAACGATACGAGTCCAATTTTTGCGGGTTGAGTGGCGTCCAGCTATAATCCAGTCCTGGTGGCTCGAACCCTTGAATACACTTGCCGATGCATGTCTTGACGAAATATTGTCTGCTGACCCTGTTCGCCAGGCGCTTGGTATTAACCAGTCTCTTAGTATTTCTGAGTGCCGAGAGTGTGCGCGCTGGGAGCAGAGTGCGAACTGTCGCGTTATCGGACGGCCCCGTGCTGGGAATCGACGAGGAATTGAATTTCGGCCACCTTGAACTCCCGGTGATCAACGGTAGTGGCCAGGTCGCGTTTCGCACGGCGCTCGCTGGGCCCTTGATCGATATCGGCCAGCAGGACGCCATCTTCAGCGAAGGCGGTGGCAAAGGACTTGAACTAGTTGCGCGCGAAGGTGATCCGCTCTCACCATCTACCACCGTCAACACCTTCGGCAGTTTGGACGATCCGCTCCTGAGCAACAGCGGCCACACGGTGTTCTCCAGTCTAGTCCGTTCACAGACTGACAGCCTGAGCCGCGGTATTTTTCGCAGTGGTGACGCAGGCAATCTGCAGCTAGTAGTCAGTGATCAACAAGCCGCTCCGGGAGTCGAGCCAGGGGTCGTGTTTACCGGTGTGGGCAGCCCCTTGTTGAACGACCAGGGGGACATAGCGTTCCTGGGTACGTTGAGGCGAGGGCCATCACAAATTGCGGGCGGTGCTGGATTATTTCGCGCATCGCCCAGCGGCGTTTTGGAACTGGTGGTGCGCAGAGGCGACGTCGCTCCGGGTACGGGCGGGACAGGTCGCTACGGTGGGCACTTTTCCTTCCGCGAACCGGCACTGAACAACCGAGGGAAAATTGCGCTACTCGACGAGGTCGAAGGGCAGGGAACCGGCCGAGTGCTCGACCGAGGCATCTTTCTTGCTGACAGTCGCGACGACGCCTCGCTCGTGGCGTTGGTGGCCGATCCCGCCCCAGAAGCGGAGGAACTGGCGTATTTTCAGTCCTTGGGCAGACCCGCGCTCAATGACAGCAGCCACATCGCTTTTGCCGCGGTACTGGGAGGCTCGCCCATCGACGCTGCCAATCAATTCGCACTCTACAGCAACGCCGGAGACAATGGTTTGGAATTGATCGCCCGGCAAGCGAAGCAGGCACCCGGCGCGGAGCCAGGTGCATTCTTCGCCAGTTTCGGCGACCCCGTGCTCAACCGTGGTGGACAAGCTGCATTCTCAAGCAGACTCCAAGGCGACGGTATTGACCGGTTCACAAGTGATGCGATTTACAAACAAGACACCGACGGCGAGTTGGTGATCGTCGCCCGCGCGGGAGAGGCGGCTCCAATCACAGCTAAGGAGTTTATCTTCGGCGGTCGCACGGCTTTTGGCAACGATGTCAGCATCAACGCCCACGGCCAAACCGCCTTTCTCGGGTTTCTCCTCGGCTTCGAAAGTGCTGCAGGCAAGAAAGGTATCTTTGCCGAGGACAGGGACGGCACGCTCCGAGCGATCGCCTACACCGACCAATTGTTCGACGTCAGCGACGACCCGCTCGCACCAGACCTTCGCACCATCGCCGACCTGAGTTTCGTCAGCGGTAGCGGCAACGAAGACGGCCGCCGCAGAGGTTTCAACGACGCGGGGCAGTTGGCGTTTTGGGCCAGCTTCACCGACGGCACGAGCGGTGTATTTGTGTCCACTGCGGTGGCGATTCCGGAACCTTCCGCACTGGCTTTGTTCGTTTGCGGTTGTGTTATCGTTTCTCTGCAATGGAAGGCACGCTAGTATGAAACACCTAATCACGTTGCTCGTTGGCATATTCCCCTGCATTGGTTATTGCCACGCTGCAGTGCGCCCCAACATCGTCTTCGCCATCGCCGACGACTGGGGGTGGCCTCATGCGTCCGTGTATGGCAACGACGAGGTCTGTCAGACGCCGACGTTCGACGAGATTGCCAAAAGTGGTGTGTTATTCAACCACGCCTATGTCTCTAGCCCCAGTTGCACGCCGTCGCGCAATGCAATCCTAACGGGAAAGTACCATTGGCAGCTCGGCTCGGGGGCGAATCTTTGGAGCACGCTCGACACTAAGCACAAGACGTACCCGCTGCTGCTGGAAGACACGGGCTACCACGTCGGCAGTTGGCGGAAATCGTGGGGACCCGGCAATAGGGACAACTGGGACCGTCATCCCGCGGGGAAGGTTTACAAATCTCCCGGGGAGTTTCTCGAAGCCTGGGATCGCACGCAGCCGTTTTGCTTTTGGCTAGGAAGCAGCGATCCGCATCGACCCTACGAACTGGGAAGTGGCAAGGCGGCCGGGCTCGATCCGAACAAGGTGAAACTTTTTGGCCACTTCCCCGACTGCGAAACCATCCGTAGCGACGTGGCCGACTACTATTTCGAGGTGCAACGCTTCGACCGCGACGTGGGCGAATTTCTCTCGCAGCTTGACACACTCAGCGTACTGGAGAACACGATTGTCGTGATGACCGGCGACCACGGTATGCCATTCCCGCGTTGCAAGTCGAATGTTTACGACTCGGGCGCTCGCGTACCGCTGGCGATTTCTTGGCCTCAAGGAATCGAATATGCGGGCCGAGTGCTGGACGACTTCGTGAGCACCACGGACCTCGCGCCAACATTCCTGGAACTCGCTGGCGTCGAAGTGCCCGCCGAAGTCGTGGGACGAAGTTTGCGGAACTTACTTGCCAGCGACCAACAAGGGCGCGTCGATCCCGCGCGCGACCATGTCCTCATCGGCAAAGAGCGGCACACGGTGGCTCAAGAAGCACCCGACACTGGAGGCACACCGATGCGGGCCATTCGTACGCATGAGTTTCTACTGATTCACAACTATCGCACCGACCGCTGGCCAGCGGGGACACCGAATCACGAACGCGCGACGATTCCCGGTGCATGGTATTCCGACTGCGACAACAGCCCCACCAAGCAATACATCATCGCCAATCTCGACAAAGACGCCGAACATCGACAGAAATACGAGCTAGCCTTCGGCAAACGACCGGAGTTTGAGCTGTACGATCTGCGCGTGGATCCCGACCAACTGCACAACATCGCCGACGCGTCCAAGTATGCCGACACCGTACGACAACTGAGCGAACAACTCCACGCCGAGTTGCTCACCACCAACGATCCACGCGCTTTGGGCAAGGGCGACGAAACATTTGGCCCCGTGCCATACCTGGGCGGCGCACCGAAGTACGAACCGTAGCCTGCGCCATTATCAAGGGGGCCGAAGGGCCCTAGCCCCTGGGGGGCTGGGGGTTCACCCCCTCAGTACAACACAACAGTGATACTCGTACCCGAACCCGCTTTAGTCTTTTTATTGGCCTCACTGGCATTCGTAGCAATAGTAGGACGTCTACTCGGGTGGCACCGACAGTCGTTAGTGGAGAATCCTCGTTGAAAGATTGTCGGTGGGCGCAGCCCAAGAGGCGAACCCAGAGGCATCGCTCAACGCGCTGCGGAAACCGTTTGCTTGCGGTGTCGTGCTGGTGTAGCATCGGCTTAACATCAACAGGTGCACTGGATTTCGCAATGAAAACTTTCTGCCATTTATTGATCGTGCTACTGCCCTCCATGGTCACCGCGGCAGATCGTCGGCCGAATATCGTCGTTCTCTTCGCCGACGACCTCGGCTATGGAGAACTCGGTTGTCAGGGCAACCCGCAAATCCCCACGCCGCACATCGATTCGATCGCTAAGAACGGTGTTCGATTCACGGCAGGGTATGTCGCCGGACCGAACTGCAGTCCGTCGCGCGCCGGTCTGCTGACTGGTCGAACGCCAACGCGATTTGGTTACGAATTCAATCCCACTGGCGCGAGAAATGAAAACCCTGGTATCGGTTTGCCTTCTCAAGAAATCACGATTGCGGAAACGCTTCACGACGCTGGCTACACGACAGGATTGATCGGTAAGTGGCACCTGGGCGGCTCGGCAAAGTATCACCCGTTTCGTCACGGCTTTGACGAGTTCTTCGGCTTCACTCACGAAGGCCACTACTTCGTTCCACCGCCATGGCGAGGCGTGACCACCATGCTGCGTCGCAAAACGCTGCCGGGCGGCGTCAAAGGTCGGTGGGTCGGAAAGAAGGGGCTGATCTACACCGACCACATGGGTTACGACGAACCGGATTACGATGCCAACAACCCGATCGTTCAGGGGGGGCAGCCCGTGGTAGAAACCGAATACCTGACCGATGCTCTTACACGCGAGGCAGTTGATTTTATTGATCGTCACGACGACAAACCGTTCTTTCTGTATCTTGCTTACAACGCCGTCCACAGTCCACTGCAAGGTGCGGACGCGTACATGCAGAACTTCGCTCACATTGAAGACATTCACCGCCGCATCTTTGCCGCGATGTTGTCGAATATGGACGACAGCGTCGGAGCCGTGTTGGCTAAACTGCGCGAATCGGGACTCGAAGAAGACACGCTCGTGTTTTTTCTTAGCGACAACGGCGGACCAACCCGGGAACTCACTTCATCCAACTTGCCACTGCGCGGCGAGAAGGGCCAGATGTACGAAGGCGCCATCCGAATTCCATATTTGGTTCAGTGGAAAGGCAACCTGCCGGCGGGCGAGGTTTATGATCAACCGGTCAGTTCCATCGACATCTTCGCAACCGCCTCATCCGTTGCTGGAGCGAACACGCCGAAACAGGTCGAGGGCATCGATCTGATTCCTTTTCTGAATGGCCAGAAGTCGGGACGCCCTCATGAAACACTATTCTGGCGACAGGGCAACAAAACCGCGATTCGCCACGGTGACTGGAAGCTCTTGCGGATGGGCAAGCGGTCCGAACCTAGTAACTCAAACTGGAAGCTTTACGATCTGTCGAATGATGTATCCGAAAAGACTAATCTCGCGATGACTCACCCGGAACGGCTCGCCGAACTAATCTCGCTTTGGAAAATGGTGAACGGCGAGATGAGCGAACCGCTGTTCTGATGCGCACAATCGAACCCGGGGCGATGCTCCGGGCTACGGGGAAAGGTAGCTTCGGCCAAGAAACATTTCCTTCTTCTGCAAACTCATCCAGCGGTGACGAGACTTCGTCGCTACGTAGACTCCCCCCCGCTACAACTTCCGCGGCGATTCTGGCCAACGGGACTTGAGGTTTTGCCACGACCGTTGCCAGGCGTCGAGCTCGTTGCGGACGGGTGATTCGACTTGGGTGGCGACATCCTGCCAGGCGGGAAGTTGTGTCAGCGCCAGCTTGTTGAGCGGCGAAAGTTGCGGCAGTTGAGTTTGCGAAGTTTCTGCAGCATGATTGATCAGACGCAGGACTTCACCAGGTGCAACGGTCAACTGCTGCGCAAACTCGCCAGCGTGGACTGTGGGAGCGGCAGGTCGGAACCATTGGGGTGAAGCCATCAACAACAACATCGCAGCAACTGCGAGACCTGCGACCCAGAGTGCGGATTGGTTAGAGCGACGCGTGGGAGCGGCGGTAGCCAATGGCCGTTCGGGGGAAAGCGTTAGCACATCGACTTCGCCAGTGATTGCCATAGCCTTGCGATGCTCGGCGGCTGACTCGCGCAGGAGCGTGTCGAGTCGCCGCGCGTCGGTGTCGAAACGCTGAAGTTTTGAGTCGCGGCGCAGTTGCCTCACGAGCCAGCCGCCGGGAGACTTTCCGTCATCCATAGAACGATTCAGTAAATATTCTAACAATGTGCGAATCATGATTCGGCCCTCACAAATTGCAGTACGGTGGGAGTGACCATGTCGTCTTTTTCGGAGTCAGTGATTTCCGTGTAGGCCGCCAGGTGGGGAGCCAACGACTTGCGAGCGCGATACAACATGACCCGGACAGAAACTGTCGTACGCCGCAGAGTCTTAGCAATTTCGCGAACACTATGGCCCTCGCCATACAGAAGCCATAACGCGGACCATTGATCGGGTTTGAGCACACCTTCGGCGAGCACCCAGATATTGCTTGCATCTTCGTGTTGAATTGCTCGCTGCGTGGGCGAGGGAGCAGGGTCCGCGAGTGCGGAAGTGCTCTCGCCGGTTTCGGTTGGCAATTTCGATTTGCGATGATGGTCGGCCGCTAGTCGCAAAGCAATCGTAAACAGCCACGGGCTGAATTTCCGTGCGGGATCATACAGGCTAATTTTTTCGTAGGCACGGAGCAACGTTTTTTGAACGAGATCCTCAGCATCGGCGTGGTCGCGAACTCGACGCTGCAGCACAAACAACAGACGCGGCTGCAATCGCTTGGCCAGTTCGTTGAAACAATCCGCACAGCCATCACGCGCACGACAAGCGAGGTCTTCTTCGCTTGCCGTATGCAAAGTGGTTATTGAAGCGGGTGCTGATTCACTCATCGAACTGGAGGCTAACGAGGTGTGGTTGGGGTAGTTTCGTTCGTCAATTTCGGCGAGTCCTACATCGAGCCGAGCAGTTCTTCCAGCAATCGATACGAGGTCGATAAGCTCGCCTGAACGCTCAATTGTCCCTCAGTATGTGTTACGACCATGGTGTCGAGAACTTGAGCGACCTTTCTTGCTTCCGGCTCGTCCATGGGAGCGAGTTGAACCAGCGCTTTTAGCCCAGTGAGCAGCTGGCTAATTTGCCGCGCCTTGCCTGCGCTGCTGGTGGTAAGGTCTAGCGCGACGTTCAGATTATCGGCGTCGCTGGCGACATTCAAAGCGAGGCGGTCGATGATCCGCACAATGGCAGCCCCGGGATCGTCTTCATCAATCTCCATCGGCACGGCTGACAAATCGTTGACGACGAACGACATCAGCGCATTTCCGGAGAGCGGATTGGGCACCGGCGAAGGATTGCCTGCCAAGACCTGACGTGCGAGATCGACAGTGCGACTTTGGTTGAGCGAACCTACCAAAACGAAGTTGCCCGACGCGTGCTTTGGCAATGCGAACCAAGCTCGAGCATCTTTCTCCTCAACGTTCATTGAATGCAGCAAGGTATTCGAGTCGAGGTCTTCGGAACGATAACCGGGGGCCGCAAGAATCCAGCCTTCCAGGTTGCCAGTGCTTTGGCCAAGATTGGCGATCACCGTGGCATCGTTCTCCGTGAACCCATCGCCAAAGACCACGACCTCGCCAATGTCGGTGCGAGGATCGAGCCCAATCGCCTCGGCAAATTTCAGAAACTTTTGGTACTCCTCGGGTTTCTCGCTTTCCAGCATCGCCATCGCTTTCTGTCCCAGTGGACTGGCGAAACTTTTCTGCAGCTGCAGGTGAACTTCCCAAATGGGGGCAGCACCACCCACTGCGGAATTCGATTGGGCATGAACGGGTGAAATTGCCAAGGCAGCAACACATGCCAGCAGAAGGAGAAAATTACGCATGGAGAATCCTCGAATCAGAATGGGGTAGCAATCGCCCAGTGGGGCCCTATCTACACTACGTCAATTCGCGGTGGAGCGTTACCACTTGCCGAAAAATGGGCGATTACCCCAGGAATATACCAATTTCGTGACCCCGCTCGCGGCGGGCCACCAATCAATCCAACCAGTCCTTGGCTTTCAGCCGTTCCGGCACGTACACCTCGGTCACGTAGCTGATGTCTTTGGAAATAAGTGATTCGACTTCGAGTTTGAAATCGTTTTTGAGCATCTGGTTGATCTCGCGTTGCCAGTGCTTTTTCTTCTCGAACCAAGGATACTTGGCGATTTGCTTAGCGCGTTTCTTGTCGTTGTCGTTCAGCGATATTTTCACACTGTCGGAGAGATCGCAACGGTTGTAGTCGATGCTCCGCAGGCCGAGGTACTTGGCCTCAGGAATAGCCATCCTTTGCGACTCGAACGCCAAGTTGATTGAGCCCTGTTTCAATACGCTGTAGATGTAATAACCCCAAGGGTCGTTGTCTAGTACGCAGTAAATTGGCAGCTTCAATTCATTGTGCATACGGTACAAGAGTCGCCGCACGCCCCGTGGGGGCTGGCCCGCACCGTGGGTGAGGATGCAGTTGTGCGTTTCCCAGAACTTGTCCTCGTTGAACCGTTGCCAGACAGTACCTTTTTCGACATGGAGGATGAACTTCGCCTCACATTTCTTGCGATCAAGTTCAATCACTTCAGGCTCAACGATCGAGGGAATGGCGTAGCCCCCTGAGCCCATTCGCGAGCAATCGATCGTATCGCCCCGATCGGTCAGGGTGATGTTGCCGACCATGGCGCCTCGGTTTTCAGCATACAGATGCAGTTCTTCGCGAATAGAATCGAGCAGCACTTCGACGTCTTCGATGATCGTGTCGCACTCGCCCTGCTCGTCGAAAGTGTTTTCCTTGGCACCTTCGATGGTGTGCTTGAGCATATAGTAGAGACCCCGGAGGCTGGTCGACTTGCCCTGGTCGAGGAGCTGCTTGCAGCCGCTGGCGACTAACACTGTGCGCATGTAGGCCTTCGCCTGGGACAGATCAAATAGCTGTCGCCGATTCTTGTTGTTGCCCATCTCGAGGATACGCTTCCGCGGACTGTAGCGAATGTTTGACAGCGTGCGCGAGGGGATATCGACATGCGGATCGCGACGCGCATTCGCAGCGCTGACCACGCGGTCAGCCAAGCCCGTCAGCCGGGTCATGGTCTTTTTGTCCCGCGGCGAGAGTTTTACCTTGGGCTTGCGAGTGGCAGTAGAGGGGCGTTTCTTGGCCATGGGGTTCAATCTCTATTCAGGTAGGAGAATTCGAGCATCGACGGTAGTGATGATCTGAAGTCGCAGGTCGATTTGAACAAGCCGCGACATGGATTCAGGATAATGATGCGTTCCAGTTGGGTGGACCGAGATTCACCGACTTCCAGTGGATTTCCACAAGCAGACGATCTGTTGCATCCAGTGAATCCATGACGCGATTTTGGTCTGATTCGCTCAACTGATCGAACCTCTGGGTGAACGTCCGCAGCACCTGTTTTTTCCACTCGATGCGAAACATCACCAGGGCCGACTATCGGGATTCTTGAGGAATTCTTTGACCTGTTCATTCGAATAACGTGGACCTGGAGCGTTCGCGCGTCGATTGATTTCCTCGTCGCTCAGATCTTGAAACCTCGCCCAAGGGTCTGAGAACTCCTGCAGCGAGGGCGTCGCTTTCACGATCGCCCGCCCCGTTTCGTCGCAAAGCTCGACAGTCCCGTCCGCCGCGAGCAACTTCTCCGCCAGTTCCTTGTCTATCGTAATGCGTACCATGTTTCTTTCTCCAGTGCGTAGCAATGTTGCACGTCATACTATCACAGTTTCTCTGCACCCTATGCGACTCTGGGTATTGGCTATTTTTCATTGATCTCGACGTCTTCCTCCGCGTCCACGCGATTAATCGCCGCTGCGTGTTCGGCGGGGTCGACGATTAGCACGTTGTCACCGAGGTCCAAGTCTTCTGGCTTTTCGTCGATGGGACGGCCGCGGTCGTCGAGCTTCATGTCCGCTTCGGACGTGTGCTTTTTGGCCACCTTGACGAGCTGCTCGTACAGAGCGTCGCGTTTGGCGCCATTGATTTCGCTCACGGCGGTCGAGACTTCTTTCAGATAGCGCAAGAAAATTTCGCGGCGGTCGCTTTGCTGCCGCACTTTCAATCGGCGGCGCAAATACATCCCCAGCTTACGACCGACGGCTTGCAACCCCAGTCGAATCTCTTTCTGGATTTCCGGATAGCTGGCGATCGCTTCTTTCGACTCGCTAGTGAAGGGCACCCACACGCTGGCAATGTGGACCATCAGCGACACGGGGCCTTTCGGCATTGCGCCCCGTGATTGGCTCAATCCGTAGCCGCGCCAGTTGGTGCCGATCACCGTCTGCGTCACCGCGCACGCGCCATGTTGAAACTGCAGCGGCACACGGTTCGCGTAGCGCAGGACTTCCATCTGCTGACCCTCGGCGACGTTGATGTTCTTCATCGCCGTGAACAGCTTTTCGCGTTCTTTGGGTTTGAGTTTACCAGGGTTTTGGCGCGTTTTGAGCGAGGCCGCTTTCACAAGTTTGTCCGCCGCTTCGCCGCCCAAACCGTTGAAAGTGTGAATGAGAAACTGCCGGACCGTGCGAGTGTCGGTTTCTTCGAGCAATTCATCAAGCAATTCCACCGTGATATTTTGAGTTGGTGCGGTGCCGCCGTAGGCGAGGCCAACCTCGACTTGGAACGGGTTGCCCCGATATACCGACGGCGGGCGCGTGGCGGCGGTGTAAAACTCCCCAGGGACCACCTGGTGCAAACCCTTCAGGATCAAATCTTCACCAATAGGACAAATGCAATCAGTCGAAGGATTACTAATCTTCGTATCTTGGATCGCGTGAAACAGCTTGTCGGCTGCCGCGCGGTCGAGTTTGCGGACGTTTGCACGAGTACTGACCTTGGCCCCTTCGCAAATGCGCTTCGCCACCGCCGAAGTGACCCGCGAGAACTTCGTGCGAAAAAACTCGCTCGCGGTCATTGCCTCAGATTCTTCCAACATCTGCGCGAGTCGACCCAACTCGATGCCGTAGGGGTGCGGCTTGATTTCCTTGGGCTCGGGCGGAAGCTTTTGAGCTGAGCGTTCGTACTCGTACTCGTAGTCGTCGGGATCGAGATAGTGGAGTGTGATGTGCGGGTTGGCAATCGCCGTCTGCTGCAGGTACTCGTCGACACTGCCACGGCCTCGAACAAATTTCGCTTCCAGCTCGATGGTCACACGCGTGCCGTGCGGTTGTTCGACCCACTCGATGCCATGCTTTTCAATATACCGCGAGCCTTTCTCACCGGGCGGGATGTCGACCCCGGCGCCTTTGCCATTGAGAATTTTCGGCTGGTTGGTCTTGGTGTCGATCTGGATTTCGTAGTAGTGCGCCGGTTTGCGCACCGAAACCTTCGAGATGATTTTCACCGGCTTGCCCGTCGTCTGCACGCCATACATGCCGGCGGCGCTGATGCCGATGCCCTGCTGCCCACGACTTTGCCGCAGGCGGTGGAACTTTGAGCCGTAAAGCAACTTCCCGAAGATCAACGGAATCTGTTTCTTGAGAATCCCCGGGCCATTGTCTTGAATGCCAACCTTGTAGTGGTTGCCTTTGGTCTGTTCGATGTGGACCCAGATTTCGGGTAGGATGCCGGCCTCTTCACAAGCGTCGAGCGAATTGTCAACCGCTTCTTTCACCGTGGTGAGCAGCGCCTTGCGCGGGTTGTCGAAGCCCAAGAGGTGACGGTTCTTGGCGAAGAATTCGCTGACGGAAATGTCGCGCTGCGACGCGGCCATTGCTTTGGCTGTGCTGCGACGCTTGGGCGCACCGTTGGTGCTGGCGGGTGCATTTTTTGTGGCCGTGCGGCGTTTGGGTTGCGAGGGGGTCTTCTTCGCCGGACGTTTTTTTCTGCGTTTTGTGGGTTTCGAATTCTCAGGCATGGGGCTGTAGAGCTAAGTGTCGCGAGGGCCGCTCGTAGGCGGTGGGAACGCAGATGAACATCAAGTTTTGCGGTTGTGCCGATTATAACGGGCGAGGCGTTCTGGACCCAGAGCGCGTGCTTGCGCCGAATAACTGATGACCATGCAACGATAGGCAATGGGAAAAGTGGGCTTGTGACATTGCACCGGTTCTTGGGATCGGGCCCTGGGGCATTCCCTCAACCACTATTTCCCGCACATAAAAACTCATCGTCAGGACCCGAACCGGCCGACACCCTATCAGTAGAGACCCCACAAAAGTTGAACCCTGGCCATCCCCGGCCACCCACCCGGTTCGACTGCCCCCCTAGACCCCACCCCCCTTGGCTTACGTTCCTCGACTGCGTTCTTCACGCGTGAGGTGGCATTCCCAGAGTGCCCGTGTTGGCCAAGGAATCGCAAGGAGGCGATTCATGTTGACTCGAATTACCCGCGCCGCGCTGGTCGGCTGTGTGTTGGCTGGCTGTTTGCAGAGCGCGCAGGCCGACGAACACCACTGGAAACGGCACATTAGCTACCAGGACAAGAACGATCTGTTCGCCAACTACCAGGTCGGCCCCAACCCGAGCGGCACGGCGGCGCAGATGTACGTGTCGCCGCTACCCGTACCGGCGCAGATGGGGCACACCTACACGACCTACCAACCGCTGATGCCGCACGAGTATCTGTACAAGCACACGCGTTCGCACTATGCCTACGCCCAGGGTTGTGGTTGGTCGCGTTCGAAGGTTCGCTACCGCACGCGAGGTTTGAAGCTGCAAGATATCCTGCACGACCTGAATCCGTGTTACTAACTGCGCAAGCCCATATAGTCAGCGAGCCGACTCGTCCCCCCCGAGCTAGGAATCAGCAATCACCTTGGACGGGATCACCGTGGGTGGGATCACCTTGGACGGGATTACCGGGGGCGGGGACGCCACGGCTCGCTTGGTTGGCGTGCAGGTTCACGTCATGAATAGATAGATTTTATCATCTCTTTAGAGAGGAACTAGTATCGTGGTTAAGACAACGACAATCGCTGCCACTGCGCTGCTGTTGGTGGCCTCCGTGTGTGAGACGTCGGCATCGGCCTATGAGTCGCGCTGGATGTGGGGCAAAGAGCGCCGCGCGCCGAACTACAATTGGCACGCTAACTACGCGCACTCGGCGTATGGACAACCCGTGGCCTTGGTAGTTCCACCCACCGCACAGCTCAAGACCAACTGGAGCTGGGGCGCCCCTAGCAGCACCACCTGCCGCATCGATCACCAGTTCGGCCGCAACTACCCGGGCCCCGGCCCCTTCGGCGGTGGCTTCCAAAACACCCCTGCCTGGCCAAGCAACATGCACCAGTTCGGCGTGCACTATGTGCGCGGCCCGTGGTACCCGCAGCAGCCTTAGTGTGTTGGGCAGTGAGTGGAGACTTACCACCCGTAGAGTATTTTTGTCATCTGCTTGAGCTTCTCGGCTTGCCCCCTCTCGCCAAGTTGTTCGAGTAGTGTCAGCCTGGCCCGGCGGCCGCGCGTCCAGCGCGGGCCGCCGGGTTTGCTTTTTTGTTCGACTTCGCGCCAAAGCCGTAGTGCTTCGCGGAGCTCCGTTTCGTCGGTGCCGGTGGCGAGCAATTCGGCCAAGGCTTCCAGCTGCTTGGTCTTGTCGGGATCGATTTCGTGTAGTTGGCGGTAGAGCGCGATTGCCTCGGTGCGTTTGCCCTGAGTTGCCAACATTTGGGCCCGTCGCTGTTGGAGTTCAGGGCGCTTGGTCTGCGTGAGCCACTGTTTTACTTGCGGAGCTGTTGACGCGTGCGGCCAATGCTTCAGGTGTTCTTCTAGTAGCGTGACATACTGTTGAAATGCCGCCTCCCGTTTCTCCGGCGACGCACTACGAACCAAATCCGCGGCCAGGCTGAGGGCGATCAGATGCTGCTCGGCGGCATCGGAGTGCTGCGAGTATTCCGTCGCCAGTTTTTGGAAGCGGGTGAGTGCGTTGCTGTGCTGTCGCATCTCGCGCACGATTGCTGCGGCACTCTGGCGAGCTTGGAACTGTTGGTCCACTCGTTGAGCTCGTGAATGCAGCGCTGCGAGCCGATCGTATGCTTGCACGGCCGCGTCCGACTTGCCTTGCGCATGAAGCAGTGCCGCGGCGGTGGCGAGCACTTTTGGGTCTTCGCTTAGGGCGGGCGGCACTGGCGGTGGCTTCTTGCCGATGGGCTCCGTGGCCAGCATGCGCTGCGAGGCTTCTACAAGCTGCGCCGCTATGCTGGACGGAGGCTCCCTGCGCTGCCAGAGCGCGATCTGTTGCTGCGCTTCGCTGGTTCGCCCCAACAGGCGTAGGCATTTCACTTGTTGCAGTCGCGCTTCCCACACGCTGCGGTCGTTGAGTGGCTGGTCCGCGACTGTCGACAGTGCCTCCAACGCGCGCAGGAGAGCATCCTCCCAATCAAGCGAACTCTTCGGATAACAAAGTGCTTGACTGCGATACGCCCGTGACTGTTGCACCTTCCAATGGCGAACAAGTGATTCGAGTTCGCCGACCGACCACTGACTCTCTCCGCGCCCGGAGGGCCGTTGTTGGTAGACTTGCCGCAGCTGTGACTCCAATCGACCCTCCAGTGAATGCAGCTGAGTGATCACCTCGCGATGTTGCCGACGCGCGGCGGTATAGTCGTGATCGGTACGCGCGGCTTGTTCGCGGGCGAGGGCGGCTTGACTGAGCGCGTCCAGGGCTTGTTCCATTTCTCCGTAGAGCGGCCGCGATTTGAAGGAAGGGCTTGGTTGGGCGCAGACCGGCACCTCAGTAAGAATAGCCAGCAGGCACAGTGTGATGAAACGGTTCATGGTTGCGAATCGGTGGCAAATTGAATCCGCCTAAACCCAGCCAACCGGCAGCGGTCGTAAACATCAATGGCCGTGCCCAGCGGCGTGGCGCTGGCAATATCAAGCACCACGGGTAGCGTGGCATCAATTTTCACCAGCGCCGCCAACAACTCCGATAGCCTTGTCAGCGATGCACAAGGTTGGTCGTTGACCAGAATTGTGTTTGCATCTTCGCGCTGTCCTACCGCAATCACTATCCGCTCCAACTCTATTTCTTCGGGCGAAGTTGCACCATCGGAGAGTGACAACGCGCTGGGTAGTATCGACTCGGGAAGCTGAAAACTGGCCGTGCAAACGAAAAAGATCAGCAATAGAAACACCACGTCGATCATCGGTGTCATCGACACGCCGAAGTCGCGTTGCAGCGTTGAGGAATGAGGGATACGCATGAAACGGAATGACCAATTACCCAAGAAACAAGTGCCCAATCTCGAAAATTACTGCCGACCCCCCCCGGCCGACTGCCCACTCTTCTCCACAACGGCGAAGGAAACGTTCCACACGTTCGCTCTTGCACAGGCCAACAGGAGCGGCTCGATGTGACGATAGGCGAGCTGGCGGTCGGCGCGAATGCGGACTTCGAGGTCGTCAGTGGTTTCTTGCCGCTCGATTTCCAGGCGTTGTTGGACTTCGCCGACCTCGACTTGATTGCCACCAAGCAGGAGTTGGCCATCGGTGCGGACGTTGATGGTCACCCGCGCGGCAGGTGCAATTGCGGGCTCTTGACCACTGTTCGCGGCCGGTAGTGTAAGTTCCAACTGCATTTCTTGTTTTGCCAGGTGGCTACTCACGAGAAAAAAAATAATCAGCAGAAACACCACGTCGATCAGCGGGGTGACATTAAATTCGACCGACCGACTCCGACCTAGGCGTGGCACGCGCATTTGCTTTCTCCCGCTAAGGGTGCGATCTCGCGATGGGTGGGGGAGGGGGGGGCGATGCCGGCGGTTGTCTCTGTTGGTGAGCGCGCTTCAAAGGGGAAACGGCGTGTTGCGCCGCGCCGCCCGTCTCGGCAATAAGTTGATCGACCCGGTTGCGGAACACGGCAAATGCCGCCAGCGAGGGAATTGCCACGATCAATCCGCCCACGGTCGTTACTAATGCTTGGTAAATACCGCTGGCGAGTTCGGCTGCGCGTGCTGCCCCTTGCGTTTGAGCGACCTCCTGGAACGCGAAGATCATCCCGAACACCGTGCCCAGCAGGCCGATCATCGGCGCGATGTTGCCGATCACCGACAGATAATCAATTTTCCGCAGCAACCGGGCTGACTGTTCGGCGAGCGCCTCTTCCATGCCTTTTTCAATGGCTGGCCAGCCACCGGCCGTCTCCGCAAGGCCTGCCGCCACGACCTCGGAGAGCGCGCTGGGCGTGGCTCGACAATGCTGATCGGCTTCGGCAAGTTGGTCGTTGGCTACGGAACCACGCAGCTGTTCCGCCAACCCTTCGGGCATCAGCACATCGCGGCGAATAGTGAGCAGGTGCTCGACCACCAGTGCCAACGCGATCACGGAAACCACGACCAACGTGAGCAGGATGGCGATCCCCGTCGCACCACCAGAGAGAATGATGGCCCACGCACCAGCTGGCGGCGGTGCCGTCTCAGTAGCGGCAATAAGTAAGGCGTCAAGCAAGTGGTTCGCTCCGATCATGGTTTCAGACCACCAGTATCGACATACACGTATTGCCCGCTCGTTTCGCGCGCGAGGCGTACAAGAAAGTTGTCTCCGGTCGACGCAGTTCCGTTGCCGTATTCGATCGTATTGATGGCGATGGCGTCGCGTCGCGCTCGGCGAATTGCATCGGCCAGATCGCCCGCGGCCATGGGGTCGTCTGTGTCGGTCAAGAAAAAAATCACGTCGGGCCGCAACCGCAGCGCGAGTCGCAACGCCGTGCGGCGGAATGTGCCGCCGGTGGCCGACACTCCGCGGACGAATTTTTCTGCAAGCCGCTTGTTCGCATCGGTGGCAAACGCAATGCGCCCCTGGCCGCCGGTGAGGTCCCACGCCTGCGGTTCGTGATTGAAAAAGATCACTTGAAACTGATGCACACTATCGAGCGACTCTAAACTGGCGACCAATTGCCGCTTTGCTGCGCGGAGGGGCGCGCCAGCCATGCTGATCGAACGGTCAAACACATACACGAATCGTGTGCCGGTGCCCTCGAGACCGAAGACGCTGACAGTTGCTGGGCGGCCGACATGTTTGGACGGCGCGCCTCCGCGAGCCATTTCACTGACACTGCCGAGTGGGTCTTGAAGGGGTGTGCCAGGGCCAGGGACGGGCAGGCGAGACGGAGCGTCGGCACTTTTGGGGAATTCGGAAGCCTCGGGGAGAGCGGCGAGAATTGCCTCACTGGCAGATTCTTCTAGCTGCTGCTGGTCTTCTTCGCTTTCGAACACGGGGCCATCGTCGGATTGTTTTTTCAACACGATGCCCACTTCGCGCGTTGGATTCTCGGCGGCACCGCGCACGTTTGGTGGTTGCAGCAGGTAGAACACCGCTCCAAAAAGGCTCAGGTGGATCACCAGCGACACACACCAGGCGGGCCAGCCCGGCGGCCGATCAGAAAACAGGCTGTCGCGCTTTGGAGTCATGCGTCGGCGGCGGAGAAGGGTGAGCGAAACGGGAACAACCACGCTTCCCTGCAATTTAGCCGCAACCCTGACAAATTGCTAACGCAATCGCCAGACCTACGCGAACTGTTGCGGGTACCCTATAATCAGCAACAGTATGACAATCGAGTGGACAGTGGGCTGTTACCAGTGCCGCCACTAACTAACAACCACTGCCCATCAACAACTGGCCACTAACCACTAGCCACTAGCCACTGGCCACTAACGACCACCACTCCACCTCCAACCCGCTACGAATCGTTGAAACTTGAAATTATCCACTACCCGCATCCAACGTTGCGGCACGTCTCTAAACCTGTGAAGCGCGTTGATGCGGAGCTGCATGACATGGTCGCGCAGATGTTCGAGTTGATGTACGAACACGAAGGCGTCGGGCTGGCCGCCAACCAGGTCGATTTGCCCTATCGATTATTTATCGCCAATCCCACTGGCGACTCCGCCAACAAGGAAGCGGAGCACGTGTTCATCAATCCCGTCCTCAAGGCGGGCAAAGGCCAAGTCGAAGGCGAAGAAGGTTGCTTGAGCATCCCCGGCGTACTAGGCCCGGTGGTGCGCAAGGAAAAAATTACCATTGAAGCGTACAACCTCAAAGGCGAGCAATTCGTCGGCGAACTCGACGGACTGTTCGCCCGCATCGTACAGCACGAAACCGACCATCTCGACGGCAAGTTGTTCATCGACCGCATTCCCGACGCGCAAGCAGCCGAGCTTCGCGAAGAACTCGAAGAGTTTGAAATCGATTTCCAAAGCCGACGCGACTGCGGAGAACTCCCCGGCGACGAGCAAATCGCCCAGCGTCTGGCGGAGCTGGAGAAACAACGGGCGTAACAGTCTGCCAACCAGCCGGACGCTCCAGCGACGGCGTTGAGAAAGCGGCCCACCAATGCGAACTTGTTACTGTGTTTGCTTCCTAATTCCGACTCTCGTGGCACAGGCCCAGCGCTCGGTCGAGCCAGCTCCCCACGATATTTTGACCGCCGCCCAGTGGGAGCAGGTCAACCAATCCATCGACCGTGCGCTCGACTGGCTCGTCTCGCAGCAGAATCCCGACGGCTCATTTCCGACACGACAGATTGGCCAACCCGGGGTGACCGGTTTGTGTGTGATGGCGTTTCTTGCTCAGGGACACTTGCCGAGCGAAGGAGAGTATGGCGAGAGCTTGCAGAACGCCATGGATTACATCGTGTCCTGCCAAAAACGCAATGGCATCTTGTCGGCCGTGGCACCCAACGGAGCGCAAATCTCGCGGAACGTCGACCATGGAATCGGCTGGACTGTCTCCTACAACCATGCCATCGCGGGGCTGGTACTGACCGAGTCATTTGCCATGTCCGGGTCCGCGCAAACCGAGGCCATGCAACCCGTTATTCAACAGGCGCTGGATGCCTCGTTTCAAATGCAGAACTGGCCCAAAGACCGCAACATCGACGAGGGCGGTTGGCGCTACCTCGACGACTACGAAGACAATGGCATCGACTCGGACTTGTCCATCACCGGTTGGCAGCTCATGTTTTTGCGATCAGCAAAGAATGCGGGCTTTGAAGTCGAGCAGCAGCGCATCGAACGTGCCGTCGGCTACGTGCGTCGATGTTTCCTCAAGGAGCATGGCACGTTTACTTACAAGCTAGGGCACCGCGATCGCACGTCGCGCGGCATGGCCGGAGCGGGGATTTTGGCGCTCGCCCACTCGGGTTTGCACAATACGCCCGAGGCCCAATCCGCAGGCGACTGGATTTTGCGAAGCGGTTTTGCCCAGTACAATGCTCCAGGGCAAGCGCGAGTGAGTGTCCGCGCCAACGACCGCTACTTCTACGGCCTGCTGACATGCAGCCAGGCGATGTACCAGTTGGGAGGAAGACACTGGCGCGAATTCTTCCCCACGATGGCAAGAGTCCTGATCAAGGGGCAGGCAACCTCCGGCAGCTGGAACGCAGAAAGAAACCAGCTGGACAGGCCGTTTGGCAACGCCTACACCACGGCGATTGGTGTGTTGGCGCTCAGCGCACCCAATCAACTTTTGCCGATATTCCAACGTTGAGAAGACAGCATGCGAATCATTGTTTTAGGGACAGGCCCATTTGCAGTGCCAACGCTGCGGGCGCTCGCAGCGTCGGAGCACGAGGTGCTGTGCGCTGTCTCGCGGCCACCACGAGGCCGCCGCGCGCCGCTTGCGCCGGTAAATCTCGCCGCGGAGGAACTGGGCATCCCAACGTGGTTACCCGAGACAGTAAACGGCGACGAAGCACGCGAAAAGCTGCAATCGTTCGAAGCAGACCTGTTGGTCGTTTGTGACTACGGCGAAATTCTCAAACCTCCAACGCTTGCAGTATCTCGTCTCGGCGGCATCAACTTGCACGGCTCTCTGCTACCCAAGTACCGCGGCGCCGCGCCGGTCCAATGGGCTGTGCTCAACGGCGAAGCGGAGACGGGCAACACCGTCATTCAAATGACACCGGGGCTGGACGCGGGTCCGGCGCTGGGCGTCCAGCGCATTCCCATAACTCCCTTTGAGACCGCAGGAGAGCTGGAGGCGCGCATGGCCCAGTTGGGCGCGGAGTTGGTCCTGCAAGTTGTCGAGCAACTCGCCACAGGATCTGCCCAACCTGTCGAACAAGATCGGAGCGCAGCGACCAAAGCACCGCGGCTCACCAAGGAGATGGGGAAAATCGATTGGACGCGTTCAGCAGTCGAGATCAAGAACCAGGTGCGGGCGCTGCAGCCTTGGCCGCGAGCGTTCACAGATTGGCATCGCGCGGAAGGCGAACCGCTGCGTTTGATCGTGCATCGAGTGAGCGTGAACGAGGCGCAAACAACTGACACAGCGGGGACCGTGTTGGAAGGCGGCGCGGCTCTGCTAGTTGCCACAGGCGCCGGCGTGTTGAGCTTAGATGAAATCCAACCTGCCGGAAAACGCGCGATGCCAGTCAGCGATTTTCTTCGCGGCTATCCCCTTCAAGTTGGCGACCAGCTGGGATAAACACACAATGCCACCCACACTCAAAGCATGCCACTGTTGCGGACAGATCCATCATCTGCCGGCGCTCGCGGCCAACCAGGTCGCGAAGTGTGTGCGCTGCGGTGCGGGAATTGCTTCGCTGCCAGGCCTCTCGGCCAGTCGCACCGCCGCTGCTGCCGCGGCGGCGTTTGTGTTGTACTGGCCCGCGATCTTGTTGCCAATTCTGCGGATCGAAAAATTTGGGCATCACTACCAGTCGAGTTTGCTCACCGGAACCATTGAGTTGTTGCGCGAGGGCAGTTGGTTTGTCGGGGGCGTGGTACTGTTGTTTTCAATCATTTTCCCGCTCGTGAAAATCTTGCTGCTCCTTGAACTAAGCTTGTTGGGGCTGTTGCGTCGGCAGCACAAAGCACGCACCTACCGCATCATGGAGTTCGCCGGCAAATGGAGCATGATGGACGTGATGTTACTGGCCTTCATGGTCATGTTGGTCAAGCTAGGCACGCTCGTCGAATTTCAATTTGGCCCCGCGGTGTGGGCGTTCGTGCTGTGTGTGGCGATGAGCATTTTGGCGTCGATTTGTTTTGACCCCCACACGATTTGGGATGAGAAGGTAGTGGATTCGCAATGAACAAGACAGTTCCTGATAGCAACGCCGAAAATTTCCCAGCCGCGAGAATCGTCCCTCGAGACAATGTCGCGCAGCTTGTCGTCTCGAAACTGTGGCTGCTAACAGCGCTGTGCGTAGTCGTTGCGGGTGGCTTAGTTGCGTGGCAACTCGGCGGGCATGGGCCAACGGTTGCCGTCCACTTTGCCGAGGGACATGGCCTGCAGGCGGGCGATCCCGTGCGCTACCGTGGCATCACGGTGGGCGAGGTGAGCGCGATCGAACTTGCCGAGAAACTGGAAGCCGTCGTCGTGCGAATCCAGCTCACCGAAGCCGCCGCCGATGTGGCCCGTGAAGGTGCCCGCTTCTGGATTGAACGCCCCAACATCAGCATCGGCAAAGTCCGTGGGCTCGACACCTTAGTGGGGGGCAGATTTGTCGGCGTGTTACCTGGGCCAATCGACGCGCCCGACTGCCGAATATTTTACGGACTTGAAGTCGCCTCCGAACCCGTGAGCAACATGGCCGACGGGTTGGAAGTGATGCTCGAAGGCAATAACCGCTACGGGTTGCAGGCGGGCTCGCCAGTGAACTATCGCGGTGTGACGGTGGGGCAAATCCTTTCCGTGGGGCTGACCAACGATGCCGCCACCGTCGAAGCCCGCGCCTACATCGAGCCCGAGTACCGTCAACTCGTGCGCGACAACACGCGCTTCTGGAGTAGCAGCGGCTTGGATGTCAAGATTGGCTTCAGCGGCATCGAACTCGACGCGGACACGCTCGCAACCATCGCAGCCGGAGGCGTTGCTTTTGCTACGCCCACACTTGTTGGCGCGCCGGTAGCTACTGGACGGCGATTCGCCCTCTACAAGTCACCCCGCGAGGAGTGGCTCGACTGGCAGCCACGCATCGCCATCGGCAACGCGGCCCTGCCGCTAGGCTTGGTCACTCCACGCCCCGTATTGGGAATTCGCACCCAACTCGGCGCACTAGGTGCACTTGGCGCAGGACGCGAACGGGGTTGGTTGTTACCACTGGAAGGAGGCCGACTGCTCGGCCCGGCTAACGTGCTCACCGAGACGGAGGGCGAACAGTTCGTGCTCGAAGTCGCCGGGCAAGAAGTGGAGTTGCCCTTGGGCGACGTGAAATCAGCAGAGTTGCTCGCGAGTGGTCGATTGCCGCAACCGCTCGACGAGCCAGTGGACGCGTGGCCGGTCAGCAGCATTCGCTCCACGGAGCAGGTGGAAGGCGTGGTTGTCACCTGCGGCAGCGCGGAGAAAACCATGCCCATCCCCGAGCAGCGACTAACGAAGACCGACGCGGGTTGGTTGGTCGACCCCAGTGTGCCCCTCGACGAAAGCTGGCACGGCGCGAGCGTGATCGCCACCAGCGACGGCGCGCTACTGGGAGTCTTAGTCCGCGAGAAAGACCGTTCGGCAGTCGCGCTGCTAGGGACGAAGCTCTTGCCGTAGACGGTTTGCGCCCATGACGATTCCGCTTCGGTTAGTCGGTGAGTCACTTCTCCAAGTGCGCTTGTTCACACCTCCGCTGGAACATCATAACGTGAATCAGCTGAAATGACGTAGGCCTCTGGCAGTTCCAAACCCGTCTGTAAGCTGCCCAGGTCGATGAAGCTGCGGGGAGCTGGAGATCACTAGATGTGCTCGGTGTTTACGACCGAACGTATTTTGCCAATGCCATTGCTTTCCCCTCCAATGGGCAAGGTGTCTACATGTAATTGAGATACAATAGACGGTCCTTGCAGACTGGGTCTATTCGTGGGATACGAATGAAACGCAGCTCCGACGGGCAGCCATTTTCAGGTATTTCGACTGCTGTCAAATGACCAGCCTCAAGAAATACGCCGCTGTCCAAATTCAGCGCACCATTATGGACGACTGACTTGAAGACCAAGTCGCTATCGTGCCAAGGACTCGTATCCGCAATATAGGAATGCAAATAGCAAAGAGGCGTATGTCCATGCACGATCAGTTCGGGGAAACCAGGAGTTTCCCCGAGCCAGTCTCGATTCCAACATAAATCTCTCGCATCGACTTCGATCTGCGCGTGGACTGCACGATGGACATTTCCCATGCGAATGTGAGCGCGGCGGATCCCTGCATGGACGAAGAGGCACTTTCTTGCGATATGATGCGTTTTGCATCGACACAGCAGATCAAGGTGAGGCTGAGGCAGTTTCCAATCCGCGCTCCTGAGTCTTTGAGATACGTTCTCGAAATGCCGTTGAGGATTGTCGTCTCGAAATGCCCAAAGGTCTGGATCATTGGCACTCTCAAGACCATAGGATTTGAGGGTAGCCCAAGTCTCGTTATCTCGCATCAGAAAGCTGATATCTGCCCCACGGAAGATTGACTCCGGGAACGCCGTGAAGTCGACTTCTGCGCCTACCATACGCTGCATGGCAAGCAGCATGACCTCATGGTTGCCCAGCAGCACAATTAAGTTAACTCCCTGCTCTTCGAGGCTCAGTAGCTGAGCATGCACGCCCCGTGAGTCTTCGCCCTTGGAGGACAAATCGCCCGTTGAGAGGAAGGTGTCGCCGGGACCTAGGTCCAGAATTTCCAACAGCTTCGCCAGGGTTTGACTACACCCATGAATGTCGCCTACAGCAATAAATCTGCTCATTCGATGCTCACTTCATCACGTCCCAGTAATCCTAATACAAGTTGCTCTTTGACGGTACTCGTGACGTTGATCGCAGCTTTACTCCTGCCTAGTAGTCCCCGCACCTACACTTTAGTCTGCAACTCCCACTACAGTAACAGGCGATTCTGGTGTGCTGCTCTGTTTGGGCTTCCCCATCTAGCAAGAGAATTTGAGGCACTGAAAAGACAGTGTCAAAAAAATCGTCACACAAATGCCAAGTAATAAAATATCCAGCCGGTGATTGCTGTCAAAAACATGTCTGCCGCAGCAATTCGAGCCCAGAAAACATGGCTTCGACTATGAGTGCTGGGAACCGGCTGGGTTGGGAACTGCCGCGAGGCACGATAGATGACTAGCGGCCACAAACAAGCACTGGAAATTGCGAACACCATATGCGTGTATAGAGCCGTCCATACCGACGGAGCGGGTGATCCACCAATGCTTCCTGCGGCACGATCTTCCCAGCCGTAGATTCGTATTTCGATTTCAAAAGCGAATACCACAAGTAGCAAGGTAGCTGCCAAAGCGAGTTGTGTCTGCTTGTGAAGCTTATACCGTTTGTGGTATCGAACTTGGAAGATACTCCAGCACATGACCGCAACTACTATAAACATCGCTATAGAGACCACATCGAGCATGACGGAAGCTCGTGTGTTAAGGAAGCCATCGTAGCCGGGGTAGTCTATCGGGGGCTGCATTTGGGACTGCCGCTAGGGAGGTTGAGCTGCGATTTCAAGGATTGTAGCAGCCCTCTACCGCTCTTGGGAAATGCCCCTCAATGCGTTCGTTATGGTCCAAGGCAGTTTAGAGAGCTGCTCTTTGGCACTTCGATGGGGGCGATCGAGGCAGTATACGAGCTCCGCCCAAATCCGCGCCGGAAGACGAAGCATCGAAGCAATTTGCCGAATCTGCGTCGGCCGTTTGGTCCTCCGCGTATTCGGTAGTTCAGTTTCAGCCTGATCAGGATCCCACTTCGCTCAGCGTTTACGTCCTGGGCAGGTTAGGACAACGTCTTTGAGACCTCACTTAGATCTCCGATTCCGGTATTTCAAGAAGTTTTTGCTCGCCAGCGAAACACTTCACAAGCGATGCCACCAGTCGATGCAACATCACCATTAAGGGCCCTGTCTGGTCCTTCAATCGAACCGTTCTGGTCAACAATTCGAGCAGTTCAGCCTTTGCTTCCTGATCAAGATTCGCGTAGCCTCGCCGGTGCATTTCTCGCACCTGATCGTCGACCAATGGTCGAAACGGCTCCATCAGATCGTCCGCCAGGCAGAAAGCATTAGCCCGATTGTGGTGATGGATGCCCAAACTAGGCATCAGGCCCGCCGCGACGATGGCTCGCGCGACGGCGGCGCGAACGACTGCGTAACCGTAGTTCAAGAACGAATTGATACCTGGTTGATCCCGGTCACGGCGAAAATCTTCCTGCCACAGCCAATTCGCCCAGTAGATCTTGGCCGCTTGGGCTTCGACGTTCTTCGGGTCGCCTGAGCGCACTTCCTTGGACAAGGCCAGTAACTTTTTTCGTGCTGGCAACTCCTTGGACAGGGTGTTTGCTTGCGCTCGAATCTTCGCCACGACCAACTGCTTCCATAGCTGTTTGCACAATGGCAAACTGGCGTTGAGTTGATCTCTCAATCGCCACACAACTTGCGAATGATCGGCCAGCGGCAGCATCATTGCCGTAGGCAAATGGTCTCGCCCACAAATCACCACAGCCACATCGCTATCCGCGAGTTCGGTGAGCGCCGCATGGGTGTAAGTCGTCTGCGGATGATCGACGAGCACCACACCGATGTCTTCGCACGGCATCTGGCCGACAATTTGCCCTTCCCGTTGGAGCAATAGTTGCCGATGCCGCACGGAAAGATGAGCTGGTTCTTGAGAGATTTCTAGGGTGTGCTTGATCATGGCGATGACTTACCTACTGGTGTACACCCTCCATGATATAAAGATTAGAGCAATCAACCTCTCTCTACCGTATCCAGCGGGCTGTGGCTGTGCCAATGCTTTTCAATCATTTGCCCAACGAATGCGGCCAAGTGGGTCGATGGTCACCTTGCGAGTCGATCGTTCCAGCATCTTTTTCGGTGAACAATACAGATTATCTTTCTCAACTTCGCCCGCTGACCGTGCATCATTATGACGTTTGAAATAGAGGCGTTTACTACGTTGATCGATTTTACGCACCACAAACAATCCGATCTCACCATCATCTCCTACCATTTCGAACATCTCGCCGATTGACAGCGACATGACAAATCGCATTCCCTCCTTGGGAGGAGTTCGATCAATGGTGGGCGTGGCGGTCCCCGAACGAGCGCGTCGCGCTGCGTCCCACATCGTCACCACGTCCGCCGACCATCGTTCTTTCACGCCCTCACCTCGAGCCCAATACACGATGTGATGGTTGTTGCCTGGCTTGGTAGACTGCCCTGGGCGATCCTTAGAAACCGCTCGAAAGGTCTCACTTTCTTCAAGCATTCGCACTTTCTTGATCGGCACACCAGACTGCATGCGCGGGGTATTGTCTTTTTCTGGGTCTTCGTTGGACTTAAATGCTTGACTTGGGTACGCCTTCTTTCCCCAGGGATCAACGTCCTGTTCTATCAAGTGCTGGGCTAGTGCTTCTCGAATCGCCTTGTCACGAACCTTGGCCAGGTGTTTGGCGTTATTGATCTCGGTGACCGGTTTGCGGCGGACGTAGGTGCTTTCGTCTTCCACCCAACCCTTGGCCCAGGGACGCTCCTCTTCTGTTGTATCGCCATTCTTTTGAGTCGGTCCGTAGATCGTAGCCTCATGCAATGCTCCGCGAAGTTGGCGCTGCACTTTATGCGACACATTGATTCCTAGTACGGCCATCCGCGCCGCTTGAGAGAAACCAGGCCAAGGTGCTGGCATGTTCTCACCTTTGGCATTGGCCAAAGCGAACAAACGTGCCTGGTCGGTCAGCGCAACGACAATAGCATCCACCGCATGGTGGCGATGATCATTGCGATTTTTTCTGCCACGCTGCGTCTTGTCCAAGATGTTGTTCAAGCCCCACCAATGACGCAAATCGGCGGTCATGTTGCCGCGCGGGCAGACCACCGGTTTCCCAAGACATTCCAAATACTGCTTCACACAGCGGGAAATGTAAGTCGTGTCGCGTAGCTGCCTTTCGACAAAGTTTTCTAGCTGAATATCCATCTGCTGCAGCCGTTGCCGCTTGCCATAGTCAAGTTTCTTGGCCAACTGGAGCATCTGCTCGTACCGAGGCCGATCCGATGCTTCCAGCCACTCACGCGGCGTCCGATCTTTCTTGTCCTGATTACAACTTCGGTGAGCCACTACTTTGTTACCCAGCGAATCATCCAAACTGCGCCAGCGTGGCAGGATGTGATCTATGTCCGCGTCGCCGTTGAACAACTGGGCCTGGCTGATTTTATTGCCGCAATACAGGCAATCTCCCTCCTGATCCTGCCACAACAGATAGCGATTCACATTGTTTCGTGTCGGTTTGATGCCATACTCCTCGCGCAAGCGATCTGCTATTGCTTCACGCTTTTTCTGGCGGCGGATATTGTCGAAACGGATTTCTTGTCGTTCGTCAAACGATTTCTTTGCTTCCCGTGCGAGTTCGATGTGGATCGCATCGGGCTTGCCATGCTCGCGAATTATCGCGTTAACGACCTTGCGCACCTCAAATAGCGCTTGCCTTACGATTGGGTTTGGGACCTCGGGTGGGGGAGGCAGGAATTCTTGCTCGTCGATGACTCGCTCGTCGGGTCGCAAGTAACCCGCGGCGTGTAGTGCCGAGTTGCTCTCATCCTCTGCCATCAGGAATTTGCCGTCCTGCAAGTGGGGAATCAACCGTTCGATCGCGTCGCGGCAAAAATGTACATGTCCGTCAGGCAGATGTACCGCGGCCGCGCGCTCCGCCTCGTCCTCGGTCAGTCGGAACTCCATCAATCTCTGAATCGCCACGTCCTCGCGAGTTTCGTGCAAACAGACATCGACGATTTGATCTTTGATTACTTCATCCAGCTCTTTCCACCGTTTGCCCACGCCGTTTTTCCCGGACAGAATTGCGTCGGTCTCGTGCCCCTTGAGCTTGTCACAACCGCCGCGCTCGGTGTTGAAGGTCATGTTTTCGGTGAACTTGAGCTTCTTTCGTAGCGCCGAAAACGTCTGCTGCCTGGTGCTTAGCAGTGCAGCCACGATGGTGGCACGCTCCTCGGACGATAGGGGCCTCTGTCCGTCTGCATCCGACACCTTTGCATCCAACACCTTGAGATTGTTCACCTCTTGCAAAATGCGAAATAGTTGAGCAAGACGATTTGCCTTGGGACAGCGTTTCTTCTTCGGTTCCAGTTCGCAACGCCCGATCATGCTCTTGGGCCAATACATGCTACGCTGAAAGAAGATCAGTCCATGCAGGCCGAACCGATCCACAAGCGACAGGCCACGGCGCCTACCCGAGGGTTTGGTTGGAAACTCTTGTTTTCCCGTCCGCCCATACTTGAGCTGGTCGGTCAGTACTTTCGGATAGAAATCGCGTTGCTTGTTCCAAATCGCTTCAAACTCTGCTTCGTACATGCTGCGCTGCGTGTGCCTGCCCCGCACCGGTCGTGAGTGGTCTTCCGCACTGTGGTCGTGCTGCTTGAGTTTGCTCGACAAAAACTGACCCAGCGTCTCCTCACGATCTTCGAGACGCTGTTGTAGTTCACCAATTTCTTCGAGCATTCCCTTGGTGTCGCGCGCCTTGTCCGGCTTGCGGTTGGAGAGAAAGCCTCGCCGCGTGGCCAGATGGAATAACACGCGTCCCAGTTCGTGCTGTTCCAGTTTCTCGCTTACACCCTTTTGACGCAGGTGATAGGGGTTTGCAGCCAACACCGCGGTCAACTCGTCAGCACTGTTTGGCAACAGCCCGACCTGCTGCAGCGCCTGACGCAACAACTGCTTGCGACGCACCCGTCGACTAATCTGCCGCCGCATCCCCCGGGCAGTGCGGCGCGTTTGGCTCTTGGACTGCTCGCCGCCCTGCTGGTCGCGGTCCACACCTTCGGGGAAGACGCGAGCAAATGCTCGCTCAACCACACAGTCATCAAGGTCGATTAAGGCCCCACCAACTGAGCTACTGCCTACGTCGAGTCCAAGAACTTTCATGAGTAGAATCCCCGCATAAGATTAGGTAAAACCAATGAAGGACACCCCTTTGTCAGAGTCAGCAGTTGGTTTGCTGCATCACTCCTGGCAAAGGGGGGAGATTGAGGCCGCTGGTTGTTTGGCAGACAACTGCGGCCTTTTTCGTGCTTCAACCTAACCTTGCAGCGGATAACGTTCAAGTGTTCTCCAGGGAAAATTTTTTGGGAGGACAGTTTTTGAACGCATGTACAGTATTTCTGCAGATGGGGAGGGCTGCATCAAGACGTGACTTAGAAAAGCACCAGCTGACTCGGAGCAGCTTCGGGCGGTTTGCGCATGCGCCCCATGAAAATTTGCATCCGTTCAAATTGCTTGTCGGTGATTGTCAGCATCCGCACTTCGCCTTCGGGCGGCAGGCGGTTGGTCACCCGCGTCAGATGCACCTCGGCATTCTCCTTGCTGGGACAATGCCGCAAGTAGACGGAATACTGCATGCGTGTGAAACCATCACGCAACAAATGCTTGCGAAACAGGGTATATTGTCGCTTTGCCTGCTTGCTATCGGTTGGCAAGTCAAACATGACGACAATCCACATGGCTCGATACCCAGTAATCATCGAGAACACCGTTGCTAGGGCAATCCAGTTCCCGGCCAGCAACTTCGAGAGGAGGAGAATTTGCAGTTTCAGCCAACAGTCGCGATAATTGACAGCCGAAGCGACCGGGTCAAGCACTTTCTCGGCTGCGCAAAGCGATTAGCGCATAAAAAAAGACCGCCCTGCCAAGGCATTGCGGTCGGTTGCTCCGTGGAGCAGTGCCTGCGAATGTTTCTTCTTGTTACAGAAAGACTCACAGGCTGAGATCGATTACACTTGTTCCAATGTTACTGCATTTATGGCAAACAACAAGAACCAAAACAATGGATTTTTCGTCGCATAGCCACCAAAGCACAGCACTTTTCGACTTGATTTTTGGCCATAATCTCTTGCCAATGTTGTGTTTACGTCCTGAGGAAGTGTAATCGATCTCGGCCTGTCAGCAATCTGCAACAACTGGCTGAAACGCCACAACCCAAGTGAGAGTGTAATCGATCTCGGCCTGTCAGCAATCTGCAACCAGCAACCCTACAAGACGATTAAAGGTTCCAGTGTAATCGATCTCGGCCTGTCAGCAATCTGCAACCACCAAGCAACTGACGCCTACGTGCAAAGAGTGTAATCGATCTCGGCCTGTCAGCAATCTGCAACCGAATCACCGTAGGGAAATCGCAATCGATCAGTGTAATCGATCTCGGCCTGTCAGCAATCTGCAACAGTGGGAATGGTGTCCTCAAAAAGCTCGTGAGTGTAATCGATCTCGGCCTGTCAGCAATCTGCAACTTGTAAAGGTTGCGTTGCTTGGTGCTTTGGAGTGTAATCGATCTCGGCCTGTCAGCAATCTGCAACAGATGCTTTAGAGGAACTGCCGGCGTTCCTAGTGTAATCGATCTCGGCCTGTCAGCAATCTGCAACTCTGGCGTGAACGTCACGTGCGGGCGGTCTAGTGTAATCGATCTCGGCCTGTCAGCAATCTGCAACCCCAAGCATAATCGCTATCTACAATAGTCAAGTGTAATCGATCTCGGCCTGTCAGCAATCTGCAACACAAGTCGCATATCGCGGCAGCGATTGACCAGTGTAATCGATCTCGGCCTGTCAGCAATCTGCAACTAGAAACTCATGCCGGCCAGATTCGGTCCGAGTGTAATCGATCTCGGCCTGTCAGCAATCTGCAACTTTTAAGGGTTTAGGTGTTGTTGAGTGGGTAGTGTAATCGATCTCGGCCTGTCAGCAATCTGCAACGCATTGACGGGGATGCCAGCGTCGGACATAAGTGTAATCGATCTCGGCCTGTCAGCAATCTGCAACTAGCGCAGGCCATGACGCTCAAGACTTGCTAGTGTAATCGATCTCGGCCTGTCAGCAATCTGCAACGCTTCGGCCTCGACAAAACCACCTTCGCCTAGTGTAATCGATCTCGGCCTGTCAGCAATCTGCAACCCGCCGGGGCAGTATTGGTTATGACCCACCAGTGTAATCGATCTCGGCCTGTCAGCAATCTGCAACTCCTAGTTGCGCCGCTTGTGCTCGCGGCTAAGTGTAATCGATCTCGGCCTGTCAGCAATCTGCAACGAAGGCGAAGCAATGAGAAACGACGTCCATAGTGTAATCGATCTCGGCCTGTCAGCAATCTGCAACACACGGCGTCGCAATCGCCTTGGTGGGGGCAGTGTAATCGATCTCGGCCTGTCAGCAATCTGCAACTCATAATCTAGAATTGCGTTTAGTGCCGCGAGTGTAATCGATCTCGGCCTGTCAGCA
The DNA here is from genome assembly GCA_965230685.1 of Bythopirellula sp. GTDB lineage: Bacteria > Planctomycetota > Planctomycetia > Pirellulales > Lacipirellulaceae > Bythopirellula. The sequence goes on along the minus strand of CBDDLO010000002.1, from coordinate 1,658,302 downwards.
ATCTGCAACTAAATTCACTTCGGGGAGGATGGCTTCGTCAGTGTAATCGATCTCGGCCTGTCAGCAATCTGCAACCGAGCTACGACAGAGCAATTCGAGACATCTAGTGTAATCGATCTCGGCCTGTCAGCAATCTGCAACTAAGAATGTGTTCATTGGTATTTTTCTCCTAGTGTAATCGATCTCGGCCTGTCAGCAATCTGCAACCGTTGGCGGCTGCTCACGCCGAGTGCGGTAGTGTAATCGATCTCGGCCTGTCAGCAATCTGCAACAAGAACAGTTGAGACATTGAGACGTACATCTAGTGTAATCAATCTCGGCCTGTCAGCAATCTGCAACACTGAACGAACGCAACCCCTCCGCAGGTGCAGTGTAATCGATCTCGGCCTGTCACGTAGCGAGGAAGTGAACCTTCTCTAATGCAATTCTCGCCGATTAATCCACTGCCTCAACTGCGGGGGATTGCCGTGGGCGAGGACACCACGACTCCTGGCGAGGAAGACGCCCGTGGCCAAAAATAGTTGATGCATTCGCCGCGCGAAGCTTGTATGTTGGGGGCGTGTTGCTTACAGGCGGGACAGCTCGCGGGGAGTGTTTGAACGGAATTCTCAAAACTCGCCCTGTTTTGCGTTACCCCGTTTGCGAGCGGCACTGGCCTGACGGACTTTGCTCGAGGCGGCAGTTGCAAAATGGACCTATTTTGCAATTAAAAACCACGTCCGCGGTGAGCGTTGTAAAATGCAAAACATCGCAAGCCGATCGCTCAGACGCTTTGCAGTTCTCGGGCGGTGGGTTGGACACCGCTGGCCCAGGCGTGCATGGCTTCCTGGTCCTCGGCCGAGGGCAGGCTCCACTCGGGTTGATAGGCAAAAAGCTCGCTGGCTGGCTTCGACTGCAAACCCTCGCCGAGGATGGCGAACTGGTCCAAGCTCACCAGCGATGGGTGCGGCTGCCCCATGGCGTGGCAGAGTCGCAGCAGCTCCTTGCGGAGCGACACGATGTAGTTGGCCAACCGCGCGCTTTTGAGCGTCGGGTCGAGGCCCCGCATGAGCCACTTGTTTTGCGTGGCGATTCCCGTGGGGCAAAAACCCGTGTGGCAGCGCTGTGCTTGAATGCAACCAATCGACAACATCGCCTCGCGAGCAACGTTCACGATGTCGCAACCCAAACCGAAAGCCAACAGCGCCGCTTCGGGGAAACCCAGCTTGCCCGAGCCGATGAACAACACTTCTTCGTGCATGTCGAGCTGCACAAACTCGCGGTACACGCTGCTCATGCCATGCTTGAAGGGCATCGCCACGTGGTCGGTAAACACCAGCGGCGCGGCGCCGGTGCCCCCTTCGCTGCCGTCGATGGTGATGAAGTCCACGCCTCGTTCGGTGCTAGCCATTTGGAAGGCGAGTTGTTTCCAGAAGTCGATTTCGCCGACGGCCGATTTGATGCCGACGGGCAGTCCGGTTTCGGTCGCCAGCAGTTCGACGAAATCGAGCATGCTGTCGACGTCGTCGAACTCGCTGTGGTGTGTGGGGCTGGCACAGTCCTTGCCCATGGGAATGCCACGCACCTCGGCGATCTCGGGGGTGATCTTCGCCGCCGGCAGCATTCCGCCGCAGCCCGGTTTGGCTCCCTGGCTGAGTTTGATTTCCAAGGCACGCACGGGTTTGTCCGCGAGCGATTCCTGCAGGTATTCCAGACTGAAACGTCCGTGCTCATCGCGACAGCCAAAGTAACCGGTGCCGATCTGCCAAACGAGGTCGCCCCCTTGCAGGTGGTGCTTCGAGGCGCCGCCTTCGCCCGTGTTGTGCAGGGCCCCCGCCAGGCGAGCGCCACCGTTGAGCGCTTCGATGGCCGGACCGCTGAGCGAGCCAAAACTCATGGCCGAGATGTTTACGACCGACTGGGGGCGGAAGGCCTTTTCGCGCTGGCGAAAACCGCCCATTACTTTCGCACAGGGCAGCGCGTAGGTCGGATCGTGTCCGGGTTGCCCCGGCTGCGGGTCGGCGAGGGGGAAACTACTGTGCTTGACGACGAGGTGGTTCGCCTTCTGGTCGATGTCCAAGCTCGTGCCGAAACCAAAGTAGTTGTTCTCGCTCTTGGACGAGGCGTAAACCCAGCGTCGCTGCGCGCGACTGAAGGGCCGTTCTTCGTTATCGCTGGCGACAATGTACTGGCGCAACTCGGGGCCGATGTGTTCGAGCCAATAGCGAAAGTGTCCCACAATCGGAAAGATGCGCAGGATCGAATGCTTACGCTGAAAGATGTCGTGCAGCGCGAGCCCCACCACCGCGATCAACCCCAGCCAAATCATCCAACCCATGACGTCTTCCCCGTGAAAAATCGGTATGTAAGGAACACCGAAACATAGCTTTTTGGCAGGCATTGGTGTGGGTGTGCGTCGAGTTCTTGCGCAGTTCAGCGCGGGTCGCACCAATTGTTCCCTTTCTGCGGGTGTTTTGAAGGTGCACTACGGTGCCTCACGGCACCGGCTAGGGCTGTAGGAACGCTTCATTTGTTGAATGTACTGAGATAGAATACAAACAAGCCATCCCGTCAGAGAACCACCAACATGCCCAGCGCTCGCGACAAAGATCCTCGCCCCGACTTCATGATCGCGTTGGGATTGGCCCCTCCCTATGCGGCGGAAGATGTGAAGGCGGCTTATTTGGTGAAGGCAAAGGAGTCGCATCCAGATCATGGTGGATCGGTCGCGAAGTTCAATGCTCTGCAGAAGGCGTTCGAACAGGCGAAGCAATATTTGGAGTTTCGCAGTGACCGTCGTCAATGGATTGCTAACCAGATGGCCGACTATCTGGTTGTTAGTGAGGTGATCAACAACTTGGAAGCGTTTGGTGCCGAGGTCACCAGCGATGCGATTGATTGGCTCAAGCAATCGTTTGGCGATTTCGCGCAACTGACCGAGACAATCACGGCCATTCGCCTGGTCGATTCGCCCTACGCCGATGAGTTGATCGAACAAATGGTTGAACACTCGGATGCGCTAGGGCAGCTTGCTCGTTTGGAACTTCCCGGCTGCCAGGTTAGCGACCAGGCGGTCCTTCAGCTTGATACTTTTCAACAGCTGGATCACCTTGATCTCTCTCGTACCTCCATTACCAAAGATGCGTTGTGGATTGTCGATGCGATTTTGGATCTGGAATCGATTGACATCTCTGGCACGAGAATCGGTTGGTGGACCCGACGCAAGGTCCGCAAGGTCATGCAGCGTCGGCAGGAAACGAAGCCGGTCACGCCGTTTGTGTAGCGTTCTCGACATGATAGCTGCTTCGGGCAGATTTCGTCTCGCTCTCGGGCCCCGGTGCGGTGTATCATGGTGAGCTTAGGTGGGCCTCGCTCGGCGTCGTATGGCTTTCAAGCCGTGTGAGCTAGGCGATGCTACGACTCGCACGGCTTGAACGCCATGCTACGACGGGGCACGTTGAATCCGCGTCCGTCCCTTTGTGCTCACATAGAAGGTTCACACGATGGATCGCTGGGACATTTTGATCATCGCCGCCGCGGCCTACGTTGCTGTGATGACACTCGTGCGACTGATGACGGCGCGACGCAACCACTTGGTCGATCACGTACGACAGCAAGTCGAGCAACAACGCGAGCAACAGAAGCGTGCCCAGCCGTCGACGGCAGAAGAAACTGATCAGAACGACCGCGGAGCAGCATAGCACTATTCACCCATGACGAAGAAACTCTACATCGAAACCGTCGGTTGCCAAATGAACGTGCTCGACAGCGAGCTCGTCGTGGCCAACTTGCGTAAGCATGACTACGAATTGACCAACAACACTGACGATGCCGATACGATCCTGTTCAATACCTGCAGCGTTCGCCAGCATGCCGAAGACAAGATCTACAGTGCGCTGGGGCGACTTAAGGACGCGAAACGCACGCAGCCACACAAGATCATTGGTGTGCTGGGTTGCATGGCCCAGAAAGACCAGCGTTTGATCTTCGAACGCGCACCGTATGTCGATCTTATCGTCGGCCCGGGGCAATTGCATCAGGTGCCCGAGTTGATCCAAGAGATCGCGGCGGGGAGCGGTCCGCAAATGGAAGTGAGCCTGGGCCGCAAGGAGGGCTCTCGTGACCAAATCGAGCGCAGTCACGAAAGCTTCGACCCGCTGCGCGACCCCGCAATGCGTCCCACGCCGTATCAGGCGTATGTGCGTATCCAAATCGGCTGCGACAAATTTTGCACATACTGCATCGTGCCTAGTGTCCGCGGACCCGAGCAAAGCCGCCCTCCAGGACAGATCGTCGCCGAAGCCCGACAGCTTGCCGACGAAGGTTGCAAGGAAATCATCCTGCTTGGTCAAACGGTCAACAGCTGGCGATATCGCGAAGGGGCACGTGAGACACGTATGAGCGACCTACTCCGAATGCTGCACGAGATCGACGGCATCGAGCGGATTAAGTTTGTCACCAACTATCCAAAGGACATGACCGACGACTTGCTCGAAGCGGTTCGTGATTTACCGAAGTGTGCAAAGTATCTTCATGTGCCGATTCAATCCGGCTCGAATCGCATCCTGCAGCGCATGAAACGCGGCTACACCGTAGAAGAGTACCTGGTCATGATGGATCGCATCCGCGATTGGATGCCTGAGGCGGCGGTCACTAGCGACTTCATTGTCGGCTTTTGCGGCGAGACCGACGAAGACTTTCAGCTCACCATGGACCTGGCCCGTGAGCAACGTTTCAAGAACAGTTTCATCTTCAAGTATAGTGAACGCCCTGGCACCAAAGGCGCGGAACACTACCCGGACGACGTTCCCGAGGCAGTGAAAAAGCAGCGCAACAATGAGCTGTTAGCACTGCAAAACGTGATTAGCGAAGAGGACAACCAACGGTTCCTTGGTCGAGAGGTCCAAGTACTCATCGAAGGCCCCAGCAAAGCGAGTCTCAAGCACGAGCAAGTCGAAGACTCGCAACAGCTACAACTCACAGGGCGAACCCTGTGTGACCGAATCGTCGTGTTCGACGGCAACCGCCGCCAAATTGGTCAGACCCTTCCCGTGACGATTTACGACGCCAACGCGCACACGATGTTTGGTACGGTCGTGACCGAGCATGTGGGCCCCGAGTTGTTTTCGCTCAGTCCCCCATCCCCTTCCCCCGCCATACCGGGGAAAGGCTAAGGGAAGGCGAAATGCAGCTCGCCCAAATTACTTCATTGCTCGATTCCTATGAGGAAGCCGAGCCTTGGTTGTCCTCGCTGGGAGTTGCCAAGCCGCGCACCGCGCACGCCAATCTCACACGACTGGCCCGTGCCGGACTACCGCTCGATTTGTTGGGAACTATCTGCGAACAGTTTGCCGAAGCAGCGCCCCAATTGGCCGATCCGGATATGGCGCTGAACAATCTCGAGCGATTTCTGCTGTGCTCGCGAAATTTGCTCTCGACTGCCGCCTTGTTCGAGCGAGATCGTGGGTCGTTGCCCAATTTGCTGCTGATGTTCAGTAGTAGCCAGCATCTGAGCGATCAAATTTGCACGGATGCAGCCAGCTACGATTTGCTTCGTATGACCGAAGGGCAACCCGTAGCACGCGAACTCCTTGTGGAAGAGTTGCTGGAAACTATCCGAGCGCTAAGCAACGAAGCCGATGTACTCGCAGTACTACGTCAATTTAAGCGTCGCGAGATGTTGCGCATCGCCTACGGCGACATCGTGCAGGAGATGCCCGTCGGTCAAATTACTCGGCAAATTTCTTACGTTGCGGACGCCGTCGTGACCTCGGCGCTAGACTATGCTGAGCGACACGTGCGAAGTAAGTATCACCAACCCAACGGCAATGCCTTCGTTCCTCCTCGATTTGTCGTGCTGGCGATGGGCAAGCTCGGAGGATTGGAGCTGAATTACTCCAGCGATATTGACTTGGTGTTCTTGCACCAAAGCTCCGAACTGGTTCAGCCTCGCCGCGAGTCAGAGCCGCTCGACTACGCCAGTCGCGTCTCACAATCGCTAATTCATTTGCTCTCAGAAACCACGGATCTTGGGTTCGCCTATCGTGTTGATATGCGTCTCCGGCCCGAGGGGAAGCAAGGCCCGATATGCACCGAGATCGAAAATGCGCTGAATTACTACGATCAGCGCGGCCGCACCTGGGAGCGGCAGGCCTATGTGAAGGCTCGACCGATCGCCGGCGACCTCGCTTTGGGCGACGACTATCTCGCGCAGCTCGAGCCTTGGATCTACCGTCGGTATCTTTCGCTAGCGGACATCACCGGCATCAAGGCGTTGAAGCGACGCATTGAATCGCAGGCCTCTGCCAAGGGCACCGACGTGAAGACCGGTCGCGGAGGGATTCGTGACATCGAGTTCGTCATCCAATTTTTACAACTGCTCAACGGCGGCACCGAGCCCGCGGTCCGCACCGGTAACACGCTCGACGCGATGACACGGCTCGAACAGTCGGGCGGCCTCACGACGCAAGAACGCCTGTTGCTGGAAGAGAATTACCGCTTCCTCCGCAAGCTTGAGCATCGATTGCAGATCATGTACGACCTGCAGACGCACCAGCTGCCGAGTTCGAGCCTCGAACTGACAAAAGTCGCGCGGCGAATGGGGTTCCAAGATATGGCGGAGGCGTCGGCACTGGAAGCCTTTCAAGCCGACTATGGCGAGCGTACTGAGATCAACCACAAGATTCTCAAGCATCTCATGCACGATGCGTTCGCCGACGACGCAGAGAGCGTGCCCGAGGTTGATCTCGTCAACAACCCCGAGCCTACCCAGGAGACAATTGAACAAGTGCTAGGCCCGTATGGATTTGCGGATATTCCTGCAGCCTACGCGAACCTAATGTCTTTAGCCCATGAACGGATACCGTTTCTTTCGACACGCCGTTGTCGTTTGTTTATGGCAGCGATTGCTCCGCGACTGCTTGCCGCGATCGCCAACACGCCCGATCCCGATGCCACACTCGTGACCCTCAGCCGAGTGAGCGATTCGCTTGGCGGGAAGGCAGCGCTCTGGGAGCTGCTGAGCAGCAACCACGCTACGCTGAATCTGTATGTCACTCTTTGTGCAGCTTGTCCCTACTTGCACGGCATCTTGACCAGCAACCCAGGTATGATCGACGAGTTGCTCGACAGTTTGCTCATGGACCGACTTCCCGACATGGCTGCACTCCAGCAGTCGCTCGACGAGTTGATTCGTGGTGCCGAGGACGAGGAGCCGATACTCCATAGCTTCAAGGTGTCGCAGCATCTGCGCGTTGGCGTGCGAGACATTCTCGGCAAAGACGACATCGAAGCCACGCACGCAGAGCTTGCGGACATCGCGGAGGTTTGTCTCAAACAAATCATCGGCACCGAGACAAACAAGCTCGTCGAAAAGCTCGGCGAGCCGAAGATTGGTCCCCTGCCGGAAACGGACACTGCTGCCGATAGCGACAACTCCACCATCGGACATCCCGGAATTGAGCGCGTGGGAACGACGTGCGAATTTCTAGTGCTGGCACTCGGCAAGCTTGGAGGTCGCGAGCCCAATTACCACAGCGACCTCGACTTGATCTTTCTCTACGAAGCCGATGGTTCGACCGTGAGCACTGAGCGGGGCAAACAGCAAGCTACCACCAATAACCATTTCTTCAGCGAGTTGGGCCAACGCATCATCAAGCGAGCCAACGCTTTTGGACCCTACGGAAGACTGTACGAAGTGGACGCCCGGTTACGACCGACGGGACGCGGGGGCACGCTAGCCGTTTCGCTCGAAGAGTTCATTCGTTACTTCGAGCAGGGGAATGGGCAGTTGTGGGAACGTCAGGCGCTCTGCAAGGCCCGGGTTCTCACTGGCTCGCCTGGGGCCGTTGATCGTGCGGAACGAGCGATCCTTGCCGCGCTGCATTGCCAGCCTTGGCAGCCGCAATTCGCTGCGGAGATTTGCGAAATGCGATTGAAACTCCAAGAAACTGCCTCGGAGCGGAACCTTAAGCGAAGCGCCGGCGGCACGATGGATACCGAGTTTCTAGTGCAAATGTTGCAACTCAAGCATGGCAAAGATCACCCCACGATCCGCGTCACTGGCACGCTCGCCAGCTTGGCCGCATTGCGGGATCAGGGTCTGATCAGCGACACTGACGCGGAGCTGCTCAGCAAAGCCTACCGTTTTCAACGCAGCATCGAAGCCCGCATCCGGCTGATGGACGCCGCCGGCCGGCACGAATTTCCCGAAGACCCGCTGGAGCGCGCCAAGCTGGCGTTCCTGCTGGGCTACGCCGATGCCAACAAGCTCTCGCAAGAAGTTGCGGGGATGTTCCGCGAGGTGCGAGCAGTGTTTGAACGTGTTAGTACTGCCGCTCGGGGAAACTGATAATAGCAATAGCGTCGCCACAAGGATCGGCAAAAGCGATCCTACTTGTCTTCAAGTTGAAATAGCGGGAAGAGTTGTGGGCGAGGACGCCACGGCTCGCCTTTTGGGTCGCGGTCGCTAACTAACAGAACACTATCGCAGCGCTAAGAAGTTGCCGCTCGCTTGGTCGTGCACCGTCACCCCTCCCGTGGCGAAGTCATAGACCCAGCCGTGGAGTTGCAAGCGGCCGGTGGCCAAGGCGGCGGCGACCGAAGGGTGCGTTCGCAGGTTGTCGAGTTGCACCAGCACGTTTTGCTCGATGGTAGCGGCGAGGAGGTCGTCGCCCGACTTGTCGGGGAACTTCTCGTTGACCACGCAGCGGGCTGACTCGGCATGGCCCAGCCATGTCTTCACGCTCGGCAGCGAATCGAGTTGGTCGAGTGCCAACAGTCCACCCATCGCACCGCACTTGGCGTGGCCGCAGATGATGATGTGCTGGACTTTGAGCGCGTTGACCGCGTATTCAATCGCTGCGGCTTCGGCCGAGGGAGTGCCGACAAACGGAGCCACAATGTTCCCCGCGTTGCGCACGACGAACAGCTCGCCCGGCTTGGTTTGCGTGACGAGATTTGGGTCGATCCGCGAATCGCTACAAGTAATGAACAGCGTTTCGGGCTGTTGGCCGTGGGCTAGTTGCTCGAATAGCTCCTGGTGTTCGCCGAAGACTTTGTCTTGAAATGCTTTGACGCCTTGAACGAGTTTATCCATGACCGACTCCTGGGAAGGTTGTAGTGTTTTTCTGCACTCGCTCCCAGGCGGACGCCTGGGAATGTGCGTTTAATTGTTTTCGCAAAAAGTGTCGGCTTTGGCCAGCGGGTTAGGCCACGGCCTCGCCGGATTTCGCTGCGGGGTTGCCGTTACGTTTGGCAGTGGGTTGAAACCTCGCGTGAAGCGATTCCCAGTCGATGGTGAGCTCGCCCCCGGTGCTCTTGTGTTGCGCGGCCCAGTTGGTGAGCAGCTCGAGACAGGCGTGGTCAATATAATCGAGGTGTTGGAAATCAACATGCAGGTCCGCCCCGCGAGGCACGTCCTCCAGCTCCGCTGCCACAGCCGGCAGACGCAGAAACGTCGCCGCTCCGCGGAGCTGCAACACCGCGGTATTCTGTTCCTTGTCGATCCGTAAGTCGGTCTCCAGGTGCGAAAAAGTATAGAGCAGCTTCACCGCAGCCAGGCCAATGCCGGTGAGCACGCCGGTCAACAAATCAGTGCAAACGATCATTGCCACGGTAACCGCGTAGATCAGCACCTCGCTCTTGCCGAATTTTGCGAGGTCGCGGATGGCTTGGATGTTTACCAATTTAAAACCCGTGTAGACAAGGATCGCGGCGAGGCAAGCCGTAGGAATTTGTCGCAGCAGGAAGCCCAGCGCTGCCACGAACAGCAGTAGCCACAACGCATGCAAGATGGCCGACAGCCGGGTTTTTCCGCCGGCTTGAATATTGGCCGAACTGCGGACGATTACGCCGGTCATCGGCAGTACGCCCAAAAATCCACAAACGACGTTGCCGACGCCTTGGGCGGTCAGTTCGCGGTCGTAGTCCGTCCGTTGGCCGTCGTGCAGTTGGTCGACCGCCGTAGCACAGAGTAATGTTTCCGCACTAGCGACCACGGCGATTAGCAAGGCCGTCTTCAGGAGAGTGGCCGGGTTTGCATCGCCCAATACCGAGAGCGAAGGGAAATGTACGCCATCCCAAAGTCGGTCAGGAATCTCGACATAAATCACGGGCAAACTCAGTAGCCAAGCCCCGAGCGATGCGACCACCACGGCGACCAACGGAGCGGGCACGACTCGTAGCGGTTGGGGTACAAATTTCCAGACCAGGATCGACAAAATTGCAATGATCCCCAGGTAAGCGGCGACGTGGTGATTCTTGAGTTGACCAAGTAAGTCTTCCAGCTTCTCCACCGCCGTGTCCTGAGCCGTGAGCAACTCGGCGGGACTTTCCGACAGAATATATTCCAGCGCTTCGTCATTTTGTTTCAGCGAAGCCGTTGCCGCTTGTTTAACTGCAGCGATGCGATCGGGGCTGTCAACATGTTCTTCAATCGAATCGAGCCGCTCGACAACCTTGGCCAGAGACTTGTTGATCCGTTGTTGCTTAATGGCTAACTGCGGAAGCTGCTTATGGGCTGCCTGCAGTTGACTTTCGGTGAAGTCGAGTTCTAGATCGTGCAAATGAGGAAACCGCTCACCCACGCGTTCCAGAAGATCGATCTGCTCACGGTGCAACTCACCCACATCCTGCAGCACGTCGCGGAGAAAGCGACGTGACTCTTGGCTGTGTAACTCCGGCACGGCGAGTGCTTTCCCAATCGCCTGGGGGATCGTCAGCAAATTCGTGATGCCGTTTCCTTTCGGCTTGTCGTCAACCATCACATGAAATTGACTCGCGAGAATCAACACGCCGATTCCGGCGAGCATGCCCTTGATTACCGCAGGCGAGACAGCCCGAAACCATTGCCCCAGCTTGAAGATGCCGGCCAAAAACTGCATCACGCCTGCCAGAAGCACGACGATGCCGAGTGTCTCCAAGCCCAACTGCTGGACGACTTCAATAATAATCACAGTAAGCCCTGCAGCAGGGCCACTCACTTGCAGTGGACAGCCGGCAATGAATCCCACCACAAGCCCGCCGACGATGCCCGTGATTAACCCCGCAGCCACCGGCACACCTGAGGCAATCGCAATGCCCATACACAGTGGCAAAGCCACCAGGAACACAACAATCGAAGCCATGAAGTCTTGTTTGAAATACTTGAAAGTCATCAGTGGAGGTTCCGGATCGTTGAAGGGCAAGTTGTAGAGGGTAATGCAATCGAGCAGTTAGGATTGGCTCGTGCCGCCAAAGCGAGCCGTGGCGTCCCCGCCAACATCAAGCGGTTCTGCCCGACTGGGCTCGGATCGAGCCGGCTCGCTTGCTGGGGAGGACGGAATAGTCGCGATGGGAAGCTTACTAGTATCTCGCAATGGCCAGAAAAATTCCACGTCATTTCTTCTCCAAATCTCTCGACTACCAGCCCATGCACTTCTCCAGGAAAGCGGCCGTTGTTCTAGCGAAATCGCTAGCCGAACCTCTGAGCGAGCAACCAATCCGGCGAGTCTGTAGGGGGAAGGACTTCCGCGCTCAGTAATAGTCGCAGTTGGTGTTGCTCGTCCACTCGATTTGAGGTGGGCTTGTCACACTCCGCTCAGCGGGCGAACTGCCCTGCGAGTGGGGGGCAAATGTAAATCGACGATTTCATGGTTCCCCCTCTCACTCGAGAGAAACAGTAGCTTATGAGGTGGAATTGGGCCTCTAGTTCCCTAAATGTTGAAGGAATAATTGGTATAACACCAAGATGCTTAAGCTATATTTCACGGAGGGGATGAAAAACTGGCTCCTGGAAGGCTGCTCCCTAGCTACCAGTTCAAGTTGCCTCGCATCGCGGCAGACACCACGTTTCAGGAAGATTTTCAATCAATTCTAGGTGCCTCTAGGTGAGGTGCCCTCGCATATTTTCATGTCGAGCAATGACTGGGCACTCTTTTGTGAGAACGCAAAATTGAAACCACCAAAACCCACGAACGAAGGCGAACGGCTTCAGGCTCTCTGCGCCTACGGCATTCTCGATTCGGCTGCAGAACAAGAATTCGATGATTTGACTAAGGCCGCTTCCTACGTTTGCGGCACTCCCATCGCACTGGTCTCGCTAGTCGACGCGGACCGGCAGTGGTTTAAATCGAAGGTGGGTCTCGACGTGGAGGAAACTCCACGCGACTACGCGTTCTGTGCGTACACGATTCTCGACGACAAACCACTTGTCGTACCCAATGCCGAAGTGGACGAACGTTTTGCAGACAATCCTCTCGTGACGGGAGACCCAAAGATACGCTTCTATGCGGGAGCACCGTTGCGGACTTCAAGTGGATTTACACTAGGTTCGCTCTGCGTGATTGACCGAGTACATCGTGAGTTGACATCCGAGCAATTAGAGATCCTACAGGGCTTGGCCCGGCAAGTGGTCACGCAATTGGAGCTGCGGGCGAATCTCGAAGAGTTGAAACAAAAGCAACTAGAAACCCAAGAACTCAAGAGCGATATCGACCAAGTCAATACAAAACTTCGAGGTGTCATCGACCATAGCAGCAATTTTGTAGGTGTACTTGGGTTGGATGGAACTCTCTTGGATGCCAATCGGACTGCTCTGGCGGCGGCTGGCGTTTCATTTGAAGACGTCGTCGGGAAACCGTTTTGGGAGACACCCTGGTGGCTGCATTCGGCAGAGTTGCAGGAACGGCTCAAGCAAGCCGTGCTAGCCGCTTCCTCTGGCTTCGCTGACGACTTCGACGCCACGCACCCGACTCCAAGCGGTTCGACCATAGACGTTGAGTTTTCCTTGAAACCAGTGCTTGATGAAACGGGAGCCGTTAGCTACTTGATTCCAGAAGGCCGCGATGTGACCGAGCGAAACCGCCGCCAGGCGGATCTCTCACGGCTCAATCAAGATTTGGCTCGGAGTAACGAGGAATTGGAGGAGTTTGCCTACGTAGCATCTCACGACCTTCAGGAACCGCTGCGAAAGATTTCCTCGTATGGGGAACTCTTGCTAGAGGATTGTGGCTCGCAACTTGACGAAAATGGCCTCAATTATCTCCAAATCATGTTGAACGCATCGGAGCGTCTCAAGCGATTGATTTCTGATCTGCTCGCCTTTTCTCGGATTAATACAAATAATGCGAGCAAAACCGAAACCGATGCTGAGGCATGCTTGGAAGCGGCCATCGATAGCCTGGAACTGACTATTAGTGAGAACGATGCCGAGGTCACCTACGATACTCTGCCCAAGGTCATGGCAGACAAGAGCCATCTCATTTTGCTACTACAGAACTTGGTTGGGAACGGGCTCAAGTATCGCGGTGATTCATCGCCGAGCATTCACATTAGTGTGCGCGACTTAGGCCAACAGTACGAGTTTTCCGTGCAGGACAACGGCATCGGTATCGAGCCGAAATTCCACAAACGGATCTTTGAGATTTTCCAACGCCTTCACAGTAGAAGCAAGTACAGTGGCACGGGAATTGGCCTAGCGCTCTGCAAACGCATTGTCGATAGGTTTGGAGGAAATATACGGGTAGAATCTACACCCGGCTCTGGCAGCACGTTTTTCTTTACGGTGGACAAAGCAAGTAAGGTGGCAGAGAAGACACAAGCTTCGAAGCAGAAGGAAGAGAAAACCGCACGTGTCTGATTTTTCAAGGTCCACATAAGTTCGTACGGCTGCTATCTTGCTCGATCTCAACATGCCCCGGAACAACGGTCGCGAATTTTTGCAAGAGTACTAGGCAGTCGGCATAGGTCTATTTCGGGAGATGGTGGAAATGAAAATTGCAATGACTAGCGTCTTTGTCGAGCACCCCGAGAAAGCTCACAAGTTCTACACCGAAGTGCTGGGCTTCCAAACCCGACAGTTTGACCACGAGGCACAGCTCGCGATCGTGGTGTCGCCAGAGGAGCCCGACGGTACTTCATTGCTCTTGGAGCCTCGCGGAGACTCGTTTGCCAAGACTTATCAGCAGAGCGTTTACAAAGCCGGTCTGCCAATCATCGTCTTTAGTGCGGAAGACGCCGACACGACGCGGAAGAAGTTGGAATCTCGGGGCGTAAAATTCCGCGATGACCTGGCTAAACCCGAATGGGGACTGCAAAACATGTTTGAGGACACGTTTGGCAATTTGATCATGTTGCAGGAGGAGAAATAAAAAAAAGCTCGACTGTTGCCACAGCCGAGCTTTTCTCGATTGACTTGCGAAGGGATTGGGGTGGTTTACACCATGTCCTTCAAGCCCTTGAGCGGTAGGATTTTTACCACGTTGCGAGCGGGCTTTGCCTTGAAGATTGTCTCTTCTTTGGTGAAAGGGTTGATCCCCTTGCGTGCTTTGGTCGCGGGTTTGCGAACGCACTTCACTTTCATCAGGCCGGGGATGTTGAATACGCCGGGACCGCTTTTCTTCAGGTTCTTGCCGATCAGTGCGCCCAGGTCTTCGAGCAGGGCGGCGACTTCCTTTTTGGTGAAGCCACTTGATTCGGAAAGTGAGGTGAGAACTTCCGACTTGGTCATCGGTTTCTTCGCTGCTGCCGCTTTTTTCTTCGCCATCTTGAATCCTTTTCGTTGTTAGATGCAGTACGGGGGTTAGTTGCTTTTTGGAGTGTTTGGCCCCTCGACCTTCGGGAGGATCACGATTCTCCGGACCCGAAGAGAGAACGTATTGTCCTCAGCTTGCCCGTGTTGGCAAGTCCGAAATGGCCGGAAAACGCCGAGAAATCGGCTATTTTCGGCCTTTTGCACCTTTCGAGGCAGCACCACGACGGCAGGCGGCCACTAGAATAACCCCAACCAGGGCCAAAACTGGCGAAGCCGGTTCCGGCACGCGCGCCGTTTGCAGACCTTCAGGGCCGGTGAATTGGCGTTGCCATTTCAAGAAGTCGGCTCCGTCGGTGTCGTTGTCGCCATCGGCATCGCCCCCGTTGCCGTTGCCCAACGCGGTCTTCCAATCGTCCAGGTCATCGGCATCCACGTCGCCGTCTCCATCAAAGTCAGCGTCGCAGTGGGAGAGTTCATACTCGATCGTGAGCATCGGGGGGCTAGACGACTCACGCGAGTCGAATCGTTTCGCAGTGGAGAAAAAAGTCTCGTTCCCCAGTAGCAGCCAGCCGAAGTTTTCCTGCGGAGTGTCGAGCATGTCTTGCAGATCGAGAGTCAACTGCGGAGAACTCCAGCTGTAGCTTCCTACATCCCCCACGTTCTGCGAAGCAGACACCGTATCGGAGAAATCGCCGCCAATGTTTGTCCAAGCAACGCTGGGAGTTTGGCTGTGCGTCCAAGTCGCGTCGCCGGTTTGGGCAGGGCCACCGCCGCCACCCCCTCCGCCCCCACCGACAGCCATCGATCCCGCTTCGCCCCATTCGGCCGAGACGCGGCGAAGTTCGATGCTGTCTGCCAATGTGTTAGCGACTTGCGATACGCTGAGCTCCAGCGTTGCGCTGGTGATGCTTGCGCCCTCGGGCAGTCCGCCTGCAATGTCGAATTGAATCAACCCGCGGCGAGTACTGCCGTTGTTGTTCTTGCCCGCGAAAAACGCTGTTCCTATCCCGTTGCTGAGCGTACCGTTGACTGATTCATAAAGCGTGTTGTCCTTAGCGGCTTCGAGATTCACGGTAATCGCCGCTGCCTGGCTGCTCAGCAGCAGTAGCGAGAGAACAGAGCCAACAGTTGCGACGGGATGGATCTTGTGCATGGTAGTGGATCGTTGAGTGTAGTGGAGGAAGCCCTATTCTCGCTGGAAAGTGCGAGGGATGCAAACTCGTTGCAGGTCATCGGCTAATAGTTCAATCGAGGCCGAACTGTAATAGCGGGCATTCCCAACAGCGACGCATTCCCACCAGCGACGTAGCCCCGGTGTCAGACCGTAGCCACATCACACGCATCAGCCGAGAGGACGAAAATCTTGCCATCGCCGATGCGTCCGGTGCGCGCGATCTCCACGATGTTGCGAGTCACTTCCTCGGCTCGGGAGTCTTCGACCCAGGCGGTAATCTGAACCTTCGGCAGAAATGCGAGTGCGTACTCGCTGTCGGTGTACTGGTCGAGGTAGCTCTTTTGGCGCCCCATGCCTTTGACTTCACAGACCTCAACCGCTTCGAGTGGGGCACGCCGCAGGCCCTCGAGAATTTTCTCGGCCAAGAACGGTTTCACGATCGCGATGAGTTGTTTCATAGGAAGGTGATGAGTAGTGAGGTTAAAGTCGTAAGTGTCTTGCGATTCGCGCTCTTACTTTTTTACCTGCGACTTTGCTCTTAACTTCACCTTAGCTAAAAAAGTTTTCGCCAAAGAGGTCTAGCTCGGGGCGGGTTTCGACTTCGACGTCGCCGTGGACCGTGGTCTGGCACGCCAGTCGCATTGTGTCTTCGTTGCCGATGTAGGCGAGGCTCGGGATGGGGTCAGGCACGGGGACAAATTTCTTCGCCTTCTCGGCCATGGTCTGCTTGTTGGTGTTTTCCATGCCCTTGGTGATATTCACTCGGCAGGTGCCGCAGAGCCCCCAACCGTGGCAGTTGGCGTACTTCGAGAACGAATGCACACACTCGTCGATGCCTTCGCTCACGCCGCTGATGATGCAATTGAGATTCACGCCCGCTTTGATCGCTTCGGCGCGAATGTTTGCACCTTCGGGGACTTCGATTTCTTTTTTTTCTTTGATGAATTTAATAACCGGCATTGCGGGAAATCACCTGTTTCAATTTGTTGAATTGGCACGAACTGCCTCCTGGCTTTCGCAGGAAGGAGGAACCCAGTAAGATAATTTACCGCGCCAACCGGTGCGAGGAAAGTGGTCGCATGCTTGCAGGAAGGCCCTAGCAGGACTAGCCGAATATGGCCGACTAGATATAGCCGACTAGATATGGCCCACAAGGAACGTTCGGACGGCCCGACCAAACCGCCCTACACATTCTAATTTGGAACGAGAGATGGCGAAGCAGTATTCCAAGCATCAGCAGAAGATCATCAAGAGCTACTACGACAACCGCGAGGCGATCTCGCTCCAGCGGCTGAGCGAATTGGTTACGGACCTGTATCTCGCCGAAGGCAAGGCCCGTGAGACGAAGTGGAAGCAGGCCATCGGTGCCTTGGAAAAGCTGGGCCTCAAACCAGAGCGAATTGCCGAACTGCGGAAAAAAGACAACCCAGCGCTGCTTGCCAAAGTCGTCGAGGAAATGATGGCGAAAGGGGAGTGACCAATCACGAAGGAATATTGAACCACGGGTGGGGATTTCCTTCGCTTTTGGCTTTTTGTTCATTCGTTTTTGCGAAGCTATGAAACAATACCTCCATCTACTTCAGCACGTGCTAGAAAACGGCACGACCAAGGCCGACCGCACTGGAACCGGCACACGCAGCGTATTTGGCCACCAAATGCGGTTTGATCTCTCGAAAGGGTTTCCGCTGCTAACGACCAAGAAGCTTCACCTGCGGTCGATCATTCACGAATTGCTTTGGTTCCTGAGCGGGGCGACCAACATCGCTTACCTTCAAGAAAACAAGGTGTCGATCTGGGACGAATGGGCTGACGCCGAAGGCGAACTTGGCCCCGTCTATGGCAAACAGTGGCGATCGTGGTCGACGGCGGACGGGGGAGCCATCGATCAAATTGCTGAAGTGGTTGAGGCGATTCGCACAAACCCCGACTCGCGTCGGTTGGTCGTCAGCGCATGGAACGTCGCCGATGTGCCGCGCATGGCGCTACCGCCGTGCCACTTGTTGTTCCAGTTCTACGTGGCTGACGGGCGACTCTCGTGTCAGCTGTACCAACGCAGCGCCGATGTGTTTCTTGGCGTACCATTCAACATTGCCTCTTACTCGCTGCTGACGTGTATGATGGCGCAAGTGACGGGCCTCGAGCCAGGGGAGTTCGTGCTCACGCTCGGTGATGCGCACTTGTACGACAACCACCTCGAGCAAGCGCGAAGGCAGCTGGAGCGTGCCCCGCGAGCTTTGCCAACGATGCATCTCAACCCGAAAGTGAGCCGAATATTTGATTTCCAGTTCGACGACTTTCGAGTGGAGAACTACGATCCGCATCCACACATCTCCGCCCCGGTGGCGGTATGAAACTCTCGTTGATTGTCGCCGTCTCGGACAACAATATCATCGGCCGTGATGGCCAATTGCCATGGCACCTGTCTTCCGACTTGCGTCGGTTCAAGCAGCTCACCATGGGGCATGTGATGCTAATGGGACGGAAAACGTGGGAGTCGATCGGCCGACCGTTGCCGGGACGCACTTCGGTAGTCCTATCTCGTCAGTCTGACTACGACACAGGTTTCGAAGCTGTGCCCGTAGCAGTGAATCTCGACGAAGCGATGGCCATAGCGCGATGCTTGGCAGGCGACGATGCCCAGGCGTTCATCATCGGCGGGGCAGGGGTCTACGCAATGACATTCCCCCGGGCCGAGCAGCTTTTCTTGACTCGCGTGCATGTCGAACTGGAGGGCGACGTTTCGTTTCCCGAAGTGGATTGGGACCAGTGGCGTCTGGTCGAGGAAGAAACGTGTGCAGCCGACGAAAAGAATGATTTCGCTCACACCTACCAAGTCTATGAACGCAAACACTGATGCCAGCATCCGCGAAACAACGCTGCGAGTGGACTCAAGCCCAAGTGGACCCGCGCTACCTCGCCTATCACGACGAGGAATGGGGTGTGCCCGTGCACGACGACCGAAAGCACTTTGAATTTCTCATTCTTGAAGGTGCGCAAGCCGGTCTCAGCTGGTGGACGGTACTCAACAAACGCGACGGTTATCGCAAAGCGTTCGCCAAGTTCGATCCGCAGAAGGTCGCGAGGTTCACCGAGAAACGTCTGGCCAAGCTGGTCGAGAATCCCGCGATCATCCGTAACCGCGCCAAAATTGCCGCCGCGGTCACCAACGCCCAATCTTTTCTCGCCGTCCAAGAAGAGTTTGGTAGTTTCGACAAGTACGCGTGGGACTTCGTCGATGGGAGTCCCATTCAAAACAAGTGGCGCGGATTGAAGGACGTGCCCGCGACAACGCCTATCTCTGACAAGCTCAGCAAAGATCTCAAACGCCGTGGTTTCAAATTCGTCGGCAGCACCATTGTCTATGCCCATATGCAAGCGGTGGGTATGGTAAACGACCACCAGGTGAAGTGTTTTCGGCACAAGGAATGTGCGAAGCTGGCGTGAAAATGGGCCGTTCTCGAATGCCACCATACCAAAAGGTAAAACGGGGACATGGCTTCCGCATCTAATACACAACTGGTCTCCGTTGCCGACTATCTTTCCGATGAAACAGACTCGCCGACGAAAGGTTACCGCCCACATTCGTGTGATTTACACGCTTAGCGAAGTCATTCAGGGAAGATTGCCCGAATCTGTTCGACGCTTCGGACATACTCACCGACGCTGGTTAGCGAGCCTGCGTTAGATGCCTCAGCGTTTCACTCCGAACGCAATTTCAACGTTCAATTATTGCGACCGTGCAGACCAAATGACGCACGACAGTTATCCGAGTACAAACGTGCCTCAACAGCTATTGTGCTGTCAGCATTTCCACACCAAAGGCAACGAGCCGATCAGTCCGAGCCTTAGTTCTTGCGATGCGTGATGTAGCCAGCATCCCAGACGTCAAACAGTACAGCGCTTCGGCCAACATCTTTGCAGATAAATCATCTCGAATCTCACCGGTGGCCTGTCCCACCTCAATCAACCCGGTCAGTCCTTTTTCTGCTGATGAAACACACGCATTCAGAATGTCTACTACGCTATCGTCATGAGACGTGCGATCCATCATTGATCTCACTGCCAAGCAACCGCGATGGTCGTTTTCTTTGCTACAGGCTTCTGCGACGACTTTTTTGAGCATGGCTTCAATTCCTGCCAAAGGACTGCCTGCATTTTCAATTACTTCCTTTTGGTCAGCGTGAGTCGTGGCAATGTACCGTTCAAGGGCTTTTTGGAACATTTCCTGCTTGTTGTCAAAAGCCTTGTAGAGGCTGCCTTTTTGGAGTCCGGTCGCATCCAATATGTCGGCAAGAGATGTGCCTTCGTATCCTTTTTCCCAAAACACGCTCACCATCGCGTCGAGCACTTCGTTCATGTCAAATTCGCGAGGTCGACCCTTCGTTTTACTTGTATCCATTTATCGCTTCCACAAATTTTTCTTCAAGTATACGCGTTGGGGACCAATCAGTCCATAAATCTGGATTTTTTCCGAAATGCCTGCAAGGCATTGTTGACTGCACGGTTCCTAATTCATACCTTACATGGGTTGCGGGTCAAAAACATGCTTGGCCTCACTTATGAATTAACTGAAATGAACAGACATTCGAGGGAACCATGAATCCGCTGAAAATAGACTTCCAAGCTCTCTATCGAGACCATTGGGCAGAAACTGAGCAACAGAACGTTGAATTAGTTTCTGATTTTGTTCAAAACCTGATGAACAATCACGACTTTGAATACGTGATGGAAAAGTTTGACAATAGCCTCTACGTCCAGCACAACTCGGCAATACCCGACGGTATTTCTGGGTTGGTGAATTTTGTCAGGCAGTTTGCCAAGCGGTACCCTGAATATGGTTACGATGTGAAACAGATTCTGGTTGATGGTGATCTTGTGATGTTTCACTCGCATTGCACGCTCAAAGCAAAGCATCGAGGGGACGACAAAAATGGAATGATCATTATTGACTATTGGAAGATCCAAGACGGGCAAATTGCAGAACACTGGGACTCCATTCAAACCATTCCATTTGGATTAACATTCCTTTTGAACTTCTACAAGCTCTCCGGTCGAAAGAACCAAAACGGCGTATTCTGATGGAGCTTTCCACTGGAAAAGCGGCTGCTTATCGACACATCGGTATGCTCTAAATTTCGCATCGACTTCATCGACTTGTTCAGTTCAGCAGATGTCCGTTCGAACGGCGTGGACGTCCGGAGCGCCCAACGCTATTGGCTTCGAAGCTTCGGCCAGACTCGCCGACGCTGGTTAGCGAAGCTGCGTTAGATGCCTCAGCGTTTCAGGCTTGTACAGGAAACTGGTGGTCTAAGTGCCAAATGCCGGCCTCTCCTGACTTACTGCCATTAACCTGGCGAATATTCGTAACGAGCAAAATAGATATTCACATTCAGGTAGTGTTTATCGCTTCCTTCTTCAAGACTCTTTACTACTGCCTCGAAGGGGTCTCTCGATGCAGCTCTCTCGGAAAATCTTCCGAGTCGATTAGAATCGGCTAACAAGACATGGGCGAGCTCTTGCGAACAAAGCTCCAGTCTCAATTGCCCCGTATCTAGCATCTTAACTGAGTACTCTTCCCAATCTACGATGTTCGCGGAATGGTCATAGTCAGAGTCTACTGCAGGGATGTCCATCTTGAGGTTTGCAAGCACCTCATCCAAAAGTACTTCAAAATCATATGCGATAATTACTGCCCCTGGGCCGCACACTTTACCCAACTCCAACCGCAGCTTATTCGTCTTTGTGTAGTACAAAGAACCCGCGAATGTAACGACGTTCACAGGCCGAGATGGAACGACGCTAAGGTCATCTGCCTTACCACGAAAGTAAGTCACTCTTGGATGCTTCGCGGCGTCCGCTAACATTGACTGACTAGGATCCACGCCGAATACGTGGTCACAATAGTTTGCGAGTACGATGGTGGAATATCCAGTTCCACACCCAATGTCGACGCCAATTGAGAATTTCTCATTAGTATCGAGTGCTTGAGCGAGAATCTGCCCATGCAAAGGCGGTCGGTAAGCAGAGTAGTGCTGTGCTACAACACTGTCGTATTGCTCTGTCATTTTTTAGGACACGTTTGTAATCAATGGTAGTTAGTCTCTCAATCAGACTCTACGAGTCCTGATGCATGCAAACAACAAAGCGGTTTTTCAACAAAGAATTGACTACCGTCAGAGTGAAACGACGCTTCACCAAATGAACTATGAGGCATCGTCCCGGGCTACGGAAGGGCTGTTGCTAAGGTGTCTAGCTTCATCGCCTGACGCATTTTGGCAGATGTCCTTATCTAGCGCCGGAGTGGACGTTCGACGCGTTTTACGATATCGCCTGAGGAAGCGTTTTCTTCGTCCGATAACGTTCGGAACTGGTATGTCACTCTTGGCGTTTTTCGGCTACAAGAATGTGTCGCGAGTAGTGGCTTACCAGCTCTACGCCTCTATCACTACTGACCATGAGAAACTGTATAACGCTATTGATTTTCGGGCTGTCATGTCCGCTCTTTTCGACCACGACGTTAGCTGGCCAAGCAGTTTTTGTCGACCTCGGCAAGCATCTATTTGCTGAGGAGGCTAGACGAGGCCTTCCGTGGGGAGCGGAGATCCAAGTCAGCTCAGTTGCTGGTAATGGGTCGGTTGTGGGCGGCAGTATTATCTGGCCGACATTCGACCTGGACTGTGCCAACCTCGCTTGCGAACAGTCTGCGTTTGCTTGGTCAGTTGACTCTGCTCAGCCTCTGATGATTCCCTCCCAGGAATCAGTAGATAGTCGGCCCTGGCGTCGAGCCCCTTTGGCGGTTTCAGCCTTCTCAGCAAATGGGGAAGTCGCCACTGTAGCATTTGATCAGAGAGATGGCTGGTATCAGGCGGAGTCTTCTCTTGTTCAAGGCATGTCCATCAGTGAGTTAGACCCTCAAGGCACGGAGAATGGTTGGTTCTACGCCAATGCCATGTCAGAAGACGCCAGTGTTGTTGTTGGCCAGCAGCTCGGAAGGGACAACGACGGAAGACCGAGTCGATACCACGCCCTACGATGGTCAGAGGAAGCCGGGTTTGAGGAGATTCCTGTCGAAACCCCGTGGTCTACCCTGCAGCCGGTGGCGGTTTCCGGCGACGGCAACGTCGTTGTCCTTAGCGATGTTGGGGCGTCGCTCGGCTACCGTGTCGATGCGGTGAATGCCGTAACCTGGACCGAGGGTGGCTTTTCCGACTTGCCCCCAACTGGTGGAACGAGCCACTCCACAGCCAGTGCTGCTTCCTACGATGGAAGCGTGATAGTCGGAACGAGTCATGGCTCGGGAGAACATGACTCCGTGGCAACTGAATGGGTATCCGGAATTCCGTTCGCCTTGACGACCCCGTCTGATTTCACATCATCTGCTACTGACATTACTGTTGGCGGGGCTGTAGTTGTCGGAGAATGGAGGCCAACCGATAGTGGCTTAGAAGAGGTCCCATGGAATGCTTGGGAACAACGAATCGAGATGATGAGACGCAGCGAAGCCGTGATCTGGGCGGAAGGCGAACCTACGATCGTCGAACGGCTGCTGGCTGAAAGCTATGGGCTCGATGATGCTTTGGCCGGCTGGAGTTTGACTTCGGCGGAAGTCGTTTCGGACGATGGTCGCGTGATCGCTGGCCACGGAATTGATCCTCGTGGCGTCACGACAGCTTGGGTGGCTGTGTTGCCCGTTCCTGAACCGAGCCCAATCGCACTGCTAGTCATTGGAGTACTGCCAGTTGTCCACCGTGCCCGCTTCTGACCCTTTTCGGGAACGATACTTTCCCCGAGGGCAGTACTATTCGGCGTATTTTTGCTGTGCTGTCACCAAGCTTGATCTCAGGACAATTCATCCCAAACACGTGCCGTTCGTTCGACGTGTCGGCGTGGACGTTCGAAGCGTGTTAGCAGGTCCCAACAGCGTCCGTTTTTGGGACTTTAGCAAGGTGGAGCCAAACCTAAGCACTTAAGTCGAAACCAGTGCCCCAAAACTGGTCCCACATTCAAAACCCCAGAACTTGGCCGGGCTCGAGCTTTTGGGATTCTCTGAGCGTGTAAAATTACGCGAATCTGGGCGGCACCTCACGAAGCATGAAACATCGGCGGTGTAATCTGCGCAATGGCGAGTGGACGTATTGTTCACAATCTCATAGCAACGAATCTGACCGCGATCTTGCATGCTCGTCTTCGTGGTCAGCCTTGCAATGCCTACAATTCTGACACGAAAATCTATCTCCTACAGCGCCCCCACACGCTTGTATTCTCCGGATGCGTCTGTGATTAGCGATCCTAATCCACCGGCCGACACTTTTTCTGACAGCCCAGCGCTGGTCGCGGAGGTCCTGTCACGTTCAACGCGGCGTACCGATGAAGGCGAAAAGAAAGATGCGTATCTGACAATTTTCTCGCTGAATGTCTATCTGCTTTTTGAACAAGAACAAGCCTTGGTGACCGTTCATCGTTGCAATGAGATGGGCGGCTTTTGCCGCGAAGTTATTCAAGGTATGGAAACAATGGTTTCCCTCCAGAACTCGACATCGAACTGGCACTCGCTGATGTGTACCAGGGAGTGAAGTTTTCCCCCGAGCCGGCCAGCGACGCCGAGTTCCGCTAGGCGAACGCACGTACTTCTCGAATTGACTTCGCCCCGCAAGCAAGCATCATCAGCCGATCGAAGCCCAACGCACAGCCAGCACAGGCGGGGAGTCCCGCCTCCATTGCCTCAAGCAGAGTTTCTGGCATCGGCAAGGCTTTGCGCGCTTCGGACTCGCGCTGTTGGTTGACCCCGTTCAGTCGTCGTCGCAGTTCCGTCGCGTCGGTCAGCTCGTGGTATCCGTTGGCGAGTTCGACTCCGTTGCAGTACAGTTCAAAACGCTCGGCGACTTCCCCGTAGTCGCGCTTGGCGGTTTTGGCAAGTGCCGCTTGGCTGACGGGGTAATCGTAGAGTATCTCGGGCCCATCGCTACCCAGCTGGGGTTCCACGCAGGAAGCCAGTAACAAGTTGAGCCAATCGTCGCGGTTGACGCATGCTTGCATGTTTGCGTCGATACCAATACCCTTGTCCGCGGCGCACTTGGCAAGTTCTTCTAGCGAAGCTGCATGGGGGTTGATGCCGACATTTAGCTCAAATGCTGCGGCGTAGGTTGTGCGATTTGCTGTCGGTGTGTTCAACATCGATTGGCATAGTTCGTCGAGCAACTGCATTCCCGCGTGCATGTCGTCTCCCGCACGATACCACTCGACTATCGTGAATTCTGGGATGTGCAAAGGACCTCGCTCCCCCGCCCGGAAGGACCGCGTCACTTGAAAGAGGGCTTGCATCTTCGCGCAAACTAACTGCTTCATGTGCAACTCCGGCGAAGCCTGCAAGAATTCGCCCTGCACTTCGAGCGGTTCAATGTGCAGTTCGGGAATCACTTCCCTAGCGAGCAAGGGTGTCTCGACCTCCACAAAGTCACGCTCGTAAAAAAAGCCACGCAAGCGGCGAAGCAGCTGGCCGCGCATAGCCAAATTTTCGCGAGAAGCTAAAAGCGAGTTCATGCCAGCACCTTCTGCCCCGGCAATAGTGGCGGCATGGGGCAGTCGAGCATATCGCTGATGCCTCGCAACAGCTCGGCTTCGCGGATTTTCACTTCGTGGTCAGCACAGATCGCTGTCGCGCAGGCGTCGATGAGCTGTTCGCGCTTCTTGGCGCTGACTTTGGCTAGCTCGCCCAATGCCTGATCGAGCTGTTGCAAGCCGCACTTACCCGTTGGCAGGAGTTCGATCTTCACTTCGGGGAGATGAGTCGCGGCCTCGGCAAAGGCGGCACGAGCTTCGTCAATTTCGTTTCCCGCGTAGGCCAATGTGGAAAGCAATACCGAGCAAGGCTCTGCCAAACGCTGTAGCCCATAATAAGCAATACGCGGGCCGGGCAATTTCTCGAACTGTGGTCGCAGATGCCTGAGCAGCACTCGATGCAAAGTCCACTCGAACAGGCCGAGCCGCTGGTCCGCTGCGACCAGTTTCTGGAATGCCTCGGAAAACTCGACATACTGCGTCTTGGTCATGGCCCGCAGAGCGGCCAGCGACATGTCGACCAGTGGCAATCGTACGCGCGCGTCGAGTTGGCAAACCGCGGGAGCCAGTTTGGCGGTCAATTCAACGATGTCTTTCGTCGTGGTTTCTCCCAACACTTGCATCTGTGCGCTGCTAATGGATTCGCGCTCATCCAGTAGCAGCGCAAAGATTACCGCCCGTGCACCGTAGGGCTCATGAACCGCTTCCACAATAGTTTGGGGTAGTTGGCGGACGAGTTCCCGCGCGTAGAGTCGATGAATTTCTCGGGGTTCTCCCACTTGGTCGGCCGCATGTTCGACCACGTCGATGGGGACTTCGTCCGCTGCAGTGGCGGCGCCCACCAAGCCGACGGCACCAGCGATTTCCGCAATGGCAACTGGGGTCTTTGGCGTTGCGGGAAAGGAGCCGTCCCAGCTCGGTTCGATGGCGAGAATGCGTTTTGGCAACTCCGGATGCGTGGCCATCAGCCCCGTAAATCCCTCCCACACCCCTTTTGCAAAATACATGTGGCTCACCTCGGCAGCGTTGTGGTGCTTCAGGCGTGAGCCACGAATTGCAGCACCGATGCGCTTGAGTGCTCCCGCGATTCCGCCAGGGTTGCGCGTAAATTGCACTGCCGAGGCGTCGGCCAGGTATTCGCGCTGCCGGGAGACGGCCGCCTTGATCAAGTTGCCCATTAAGGAACCAACGCTGCCGATCACGATCAGTGCGAGTCCAACGGCCAGAAAAACCACATTGGCATCACGTTTGGAACCACGCCCAGAATTTGCTGCAATGCGGAACAAGACCCGCCCCGTCAGCCCCAACAGCAAAATGCCGTGCAGGATGCCAATCAATCGAATGTTGAGTCGCATGTCGCCGTTCAAGATGTGGCTGAATTCGTGGGCTACGACCCCTTGCAGCTCGTCACGCGAAAGTTGCTCGGCCGTACCGCGCGTGACGGCAACCACGGCATCGCTGGGAGAGTATCCCGCGGCGAAGGCGTTGATGCCCTGTTCGTCGGGCAGCAAGTAGACCGGTGGCACGGGTACCCCCGAAGCGAGTGCCATTTCTTCCACGACATTCACCAGCCGCCGCTCTATCAAGTCGGTGGTATTGGGAGCGACCCGCTTTCCGCCCACGCTCTCTGCAACAGTCGTGCCCCCACCGCGCAGTTGAGCGACTTTGAACAAGCTGCCGAAGCCAATCAACAGGAGTGTAAATGCAGCCGCTCCCACAGGAACCGACCATCGTACTGGGGCGGAAAGTTCTAAGAGTTGTGATACCTCGCGGTAGTCGCCGATCATATCGGTCGCCAGCCCCGCGACCACAAACACCACGCCGACGATTCCCACGACCGCGAAGAAGAACATCAGCACCAGCCACTTGGTCGAGCGGCGAGCATCAGATTGTCGCTGAAAAAAATCAGTAGACATAGGCAATCAAATAACGAAAGAAGGTAGCAACACCCCTCCGAGCCGCGACCGAGAGGGAGCGACCACGCAAACTTCGACCGCGCTCGACCGCTCCCCCACAGTCGTGGTCTGCTCGTCGAACAGCACTCGCCGACACTACTCGAACGACACCTTCGGTGCCTCGGCAATTGCGGCGCTGTCGAACTCCAACAGCTCCGCGTCTTCGGTGTGCCCGAACAGATTGGCGAAAATGTTGGGTGGAAATGTCTGGCGGTAAGTGTTGTAAGCCGTGACCGAATCGTTGTAGGCTTGCCGAGCGAAGGCGACGCGATTCTCGGTCGAGGTGAGTTCCTCGGTGAGCTGCGCCATGTTTTCGTTCGCCTTCAAGTCGGGATACGCCTCGGAGAGAGCAAACAATCGGCCCAACATGCCGCCCAAGCCTTGCTCGGCCGCCATCAGCTCTTGCATTGCCTTGGGATCGCCCGGGTTCTTGGCCGCTTGTTCCAGCCCGCCAACCGCCCGGTTGCGCGCATTGATCACCGCTTCGAGCGTGTCCTTCTCGTGGGCCATGTATCCTTTGACAGTTTCCACGAGATTGGGAATGAGATCGTACCGCCGCTTGAGCTGCACTTCGATCTGCGAAAAGGCGTTTTCAATGCGGTTACGCAGCGTTACCAGTTTGTTGAACACCCCAACGCCATACATCAACAGCAGCAGCCCAACGACGGCGAAGCCAATCAAAAATCCCCAAGCGGTCATGCGTATACTCCAGTTTTTAGGACGATGGGACAGCGGGACAGTTCGACCATGGAACCGGCGAGAGCCGGCTGTAATCGTATGGGCCACACTTCAGCGTACCGTTTCGCCGCTCTGTTGCAAACAGCACGGGTTGAGAGAGTGTTCGCACTCGGGGAAAGAATCTTGGCCCAAAAATCCAGACAAAAGCGCTTACTCTCCAAGAGCGCTACGGTCGTTGATTGAAAAACTGCTGGCCGGATGCCCCGAGACAGACGAGTAATTACAGCCGAGATCGTCGTGAGATCAATCCGAGTATGGTGGCGACGAAAAGGAAATGAGAGCCTGGCTCTGGAACGGCGACCGCCGACCAGGCTAAGCCAAACAACTCCGTGGGATCGACGACAACGTTGGCCCCAACAACACGGATCGAATAGTCGACGTTGGCCAGGGTGGTGATACGCAAATGCTCGACATTGTCGAGAGTGCTCGCTGACTCAGCAATCAACTCTCCGTCTCCAAGGATTTGCAGGTTGAGATCATCCAACGGTTCCGAACGGAATATATCGCTGGAATCGATTCCGCTATTTCCGCGATCGCTGCGATTCAGATTGCGAAACCAGTTGAGTGTTGCTGTGAGTTCCGTTCCCGGAACCAAGGCGGTCGTGAACTCGTAGTCGAGCTGCTGGTCAGCGCTGATCGTCGCAAGATCCCATCCGATCGCGTCGACAAGTCCGGGCTCTTGCTCGCCGGCCAAGTATTGTTCTGCCAGACGCACGCCATCGATCTGGCCCGCGCCGAGGTCTGTGTCCAGCGGCTGAGTCACCGAAGCGGACACACCACTAGCGGGTGTCCAATTGCCGCCGGATTTGTCTTTTACCGACTTGTCTGCCGAGTTCATCATGGTCGCTTTGATCACGAGTGGGCTTGTGCTATGCCCCTGATCTCGACCTGCTTCGATCTGTTGTGCCATGAAACCCGCTACATGAGGTGTGGCAAAGCTGCAACCAGAAAAACTAGTGAACGGGTCGCGTCGTCGTTCCCAGTCGTTATCCGCGACTCGAATGGAAGTGCCGGGGGCAACAAGGTCCGGCTTCATTCTCCCATTCTGCGTAAAGGCGTTCGCGCTGTTGGAGTGCACCTGATCGAAGTTGGAATCTGTTCTGCCGACAGTAACGCCATTGTATGTTCCGCCAGGGCCACGCACGGTGGGACCACTTTCGTTGATGTTTCCGACACAAATCGAGTTGGAGACTCCCAACTCCTGGGCTGCCCAATCTAGCATGCGATCAAGCGTGGTATTGCCACTGCTGAGAGTCGAAAAGTAGTTCAATGACAAGTTGAGAATGTCGGCGCCTTGCTCCAAAGCAAAACCCACGCCATCAGCGACATCGTTTCCGCTGGTAAAGCTATTGTTGCTATCGATGACACGAGCATTGACAAAGCGTGCATCGGGGGCAACGCCGTTGTAGAGGTTCCCCATGTCATCGCGTCCCAGCACAACGCTGGCGACTGCTGTACCGTGACCGTGCACGTCGTCGCCCGTATTTCCGGGTTCGGAAGGAACGAAATTCCCCTCAGCCACCATTCGAGGTTGTCCCAGTGAATCGACACCAAACACGGGGTGAGTTTCATCGACACCACTGTCGATGATTCCCACGATGACTCCCGTGCCATCGCCCAACAGGGTACGAGAAATATCGCCCCCGACGGCGGGAACACTCAGATCCAAGGCAGCCACGTGAAGAGTTAGAAAAGAGAGACCAAGATAGACTAGCAGTGCGAAGCGGGAGGCTCCGCGGACTTTGGGATTCATTAGCTCACTCCTTGCGAATTCAAGGCACTAGAACAGTAGGGGGATGATCTCCTGATCATTCCCTCTACTCATCAGCGTAAACTTGAAAGCAAGAAAGGCAAGCAGATTTCTTGAGCCCAGAGGCTAGAATTGTCTACTAATCCAAACAAGAGGGGCCAGAAGCCAGCCGCTACTCCGGCTCCTTCGTCCGCTCGATGTAATCCCCGGTACGTGTGTCGACACGCAGCCAGTCGCCGATGTTGATGAAAGCGGGGGCGCCGATTTCGGCGCCGGTTTCGAGCTTCACGGGTTTTTGCACGTTCGTGGCGGTGTTCCCTTTCACCGTTGGCTCGCAGTACTCGACTTGTAGCACAACGTGGTTGGGCAACGTCACAGCAATGGGGTTGTCG
Organism: Bythopirellula sp.; assembly: GCA_965230685.1. Lineage (GTDB taxonomy): Bacteria > Planctomycetota > Planctomycetia > Pirellulales > Lacipirellulaceae > Bythopirellula. The sequence goes on along the minus strand of CBDDLO010000002.1, from coordinate 1,628,244 downwards.
TTATAGACGACCAACTGGCAGTCGAGGCCTTCCTTCAAAAAGCGGCCTTCGTCGCCCACTTGTTCGGTGGTCAGCTCGTACTGTTCGTAGTCGTCGTTTTTCATGAACACAAACCCTTCACCATTGCGGTATAGATACTGGGCAGTGAATTCCGAGACGTCCGCTGCTTCGAGGCTCTGACCGGCGCGGTAGGTGATATCATTGACCGTGCCGCGGATGAGATTCCGCAGCTTGCACTCGTACAGCGCGGCCCCTTTGCCCGGCTTGCGGAAGTTCATTTCGATCATTTGATACGGAACGCCATCGATCTGGACTTTGAGTCCCTTGCGAAATTCGTTGGTACTGTAGCTAGCCACTGGGGTTCTTTCTCGTTCGTGGGTATCATGCGTGGGTAAGAAGCTCCCGCGGATGACGCGGATAATTGCGGGTAAATCCGAGGAACGACGCTTGAGTATTTTAACCAGTTCACCAACGCCTGTCCGCCCCGGTTTGGCGGAGCGGCCTTGGCAAGCAGAACTCCGCGAGGCAGTGCGAACGGGGTCCGAACTCCGCCGCCAGCTCTCACTACTCCCGGGTGAGCCCGATTCCACGGACGGAGAGTCCGAGTTCCCGGTTTTCGTCCCTCCCAGCTACCTCGCCCGCATCCGTCCTGGCGATCCGAATGACCCACTCCTCTTGCAAGTACTTCCGGTTGGGGCCGAGTCGCACTCGGTCGACGGTTTTACCAGTGACCCCGTCGACGACGCCTCGTCGACATTGCAACCCGGTGTGCTCCAGAAGTATCAGGGCAGGGCACTGTTAATCACCACCGGTGCGTGCGCAGTGCATTGCCGCTACTGTTTCCGGCGGCACTTTCCCTACGAAGAATCGCCTCACAGCGATGCCGATTGGAATCAAGCCCTAGACAGCATCGCAGCAGACGAGACCCTACACGAAATAATTCTCAGCGGTGGCGACCCGTTGATGCTAGTTGATGAAAAACTGGCGAACTTGGTTGCCAAGGTCGCGGCGATTCCGCATGTCAGCAGACTGCGAATGCACACGCGTTTGCCACTGATGATCCCCTCGCGGGTCACAGACGCGTTGCTTGATTGGTTCACGAGAACTCGCTTGACGCCGATCATGGTGATTCATGCCAATCACGCTCAGGAGTTGGATGGCAGTGTGGCCACATCGTTGGCACGCTTGCAACGAGCAGGGGTGATGCTGCTCAATCAGGCAGTGCTTCTACGCGGAGTCAACGATTCGGTCGATGCCCAGGCCGAGTTGAGTCAACGGCTGATCGATATCGGAGTCATGCCGTACTATTTGCATCAACTCGACCGTGTGCAGGGGGCGGCGCATTTTGAAGTGCCGATCGACGAAGGCAAACGCATCGTCGCCGCGCTGAGAAAGTGCTTACCCGGCTACATGGTGCCACGTTACGTGCAGGAAATAGCCGGCGAACCCCACAAGGTAGTTTTGGCATGACGAGTATTTTCGATTCCCCTGGCATGGATGAACTGCGACGCGCGCTGCGCCTCGATCCACAATCGATTCGCCGTCTACGCAACGATCTGCTAAAGCGGTTTTTTTCCGACGAAACGGCGCTGGCCAAATTCCCGGCGACGGATCAAGTCGCCCTGCATTCTTTGGAGCTATATCGAAAGTGCGATTCAGAGATCGATGGTGCAACCAAGCTGTTATTCCGCACTCGTGGAGGGATGCTAATCGAATCGGTCATTCTGCGAATCGCTACAGGGCGTACCACGCTCTGTGTGTCGAGTCAGATAGGGTGTGCCGCCGCGTGCGAGTTTTGCGCGACCGGCAAAATGGGCATTGCACAGAATCTTTCGAGCGACGAAATTCTCGATCAGGTACTCCGAGCGGGACAGCTACTTGCCACCGAAGATCGGAAGCTGCGCAACATCGTTTTCATGGGCATGGGCGAGCCGTTTCACAACGAGGAGCAACTCTACGCAACCCTCGAGCGCCTCACCGCGCCGGAACTGTTTCACCATTCGCCGACGAAAATCCTCGTCTCCACCGTCGGTATCACCGACGCGATGCTTCGCTGCGCCCGGCGATTTCCACATGTGAACCAAGCCCTCAGTCTGCACAGCGTGCGGCAAGACGTGCGCGAGCGGTTAATCCCACTCGCAAAAAAAATCCCGCTCGACCAATTGCGGCAAACGCTCGTCGAAGTGAATCGGTTGCAAGGGCGCACGCTGATGATCGAGTACCTGATGCTCGCCGGCGTGAACGATTCGGCCGATGATGCACGGGAGCTAATCGCCTGGCTCGAGGGGCTCAACGTGCACGTGAATCTCATCCCCTACAACCCCATCGACGACGCACCACAGTTGATCGGAACCGACAAGGCAGGGCGCGATGCTTTCGCCGCAATATTAAAGCAATCAGGCTTACCAACCACCATCCGCTATTCGCTCGGCAACGACATCGCCGCCGCCTGCGGGCAGTTGGTGAAGAAGGAGAACCGCGAGATTGCGCGGCTAGAAAACTCGACAGCCTACAGTGCCTAGTCACGTTTGTCGTGAAGCGACTTAGTGATGCCCTTGGCCCCCATAACGGAGCCGTTCCACAAGGACACCTGGGCCAGCCGAATCGCGCTCGGTGTTTCACGCTTGGGCAGGGTAGCCAACCGCAATTCTGAACCGTGGGCTAAATCAAATTTTCTTTTTCGCCGACAGTATTGTGCTACTCCATACTGACGTTGGAGTCAGATCTTCAGGGTCAGTAGTCCACGTGACTCCAGCGAGCATTGCTGCCAAACCAATACCGGAGAACACTCCGTAAATTGTCCAATCCAATATCGGGTAGCCAGTTAGTGGCAAAGCCTCCAAGGCACTCATTTGAACGAACACTCCAATAACGAGGCCAACGATGAATCCACTGCCAACCGTAAAGCGATTTAATCTCCGACGGGTCTGCTTACGCCTTTTTCCATTTTCTGGCTGCAACTGCTTCTCTGCATAGCTATCCCACTCTTCATTCCATCCAAGCTGTACCTCACTGCTGATCCGGGTACGAAGTGTCTGGATTAGCTCTCCGGAATGTGGGCGTGGCAACGCTTCAAAATCTAGTTTTCTACGACTATTCTCAGTGCTGATTTGCAAAGACCGTCGTTTGTTCCATCTAACCTGAGCAATCTCATTAAATCTCACTGAGAACGACCGCCACATCCCCTGAATCTTCAGTATGTCACCTTCGATAATGATTCGTGACCTGCGATACAGAAATATCATCCATAACGACATTGCTATGAAACAAAGCCATAGAGAGCTAGGGAAAACCACCGCAAAAGCTTTCATATCAGGCTTGGCTTCAAACCACATTGCGACAGCAGTGAATACGAATGCCGCAGAGTACAAAAAAAGCGAGACCAAGCCTAAGCGGTAGTAACTTCTCGACAAACGATAAGTTGTTCGTGAGGAATTCATGCTACTATTTGACAGGGAAATCTCCAGAGAGTCCAGCGAAATCCCAGGGCCATCGTCTGCCGTCAGCATAACCTCAGTATGGCTCACTGCCGTAACGAGCGACATGCCCAAACCTACCTCGGCTTCATCGCCCGAGGCAACTTGATGGCTTTGGCGTGCTATTCCCCCTCATCCCACTCCCGGCACAGCCATCGCACAAATCCGGGAAAACCGCGCAGCGTGTTTACCGTTATTGCCGCTGCGGCCAAGTGGAGCCACTGTCATGCTGGTACTATTTAGTAGCGCCCGATTGTAGCGAATAGCCGACGGGCAGTAGGGTGATCCACCCAGTCCGAAATTTCATAAAAAGCGCTCTCAGTGACGCAAATTTTCCAGTTGATTGGCACGTTTAGGGGAAACACGCCAGTCTCTCGAAGGCGCCTAAGTGCTTGCCAGTATGGACTTTACTGTGGTGCAAATCGAATTCCCCGCCGGGGGTCTTGCGCTGGCACGACCCGGCGGTGTCCACAAGGTATAATAAATCAGCCAGCAATCCTCCACGTTCACTTTTTTGGCGTGGGTAAGAACGATTCTGCACGACGAGCGGCATCCTTTGGCCGCATGCACTCGTGCCGGTTGCTGTTGAACTACGGTGTGGAGAGACCCTTGTGTCTTGCGAGCTGCTCCGCCGTAAGCAGCCACTCCTGGGTTTTGGGGGATATGTATGAATCTGCACTTGAAGTCTGCTCTGAGTTTGCTCAGCTTATTGGCCGTGGTTACGTTCGCGGGCAAGTTCTTGGGGATCTCTCCCGTGGAAACACTCATGGCGTCCAGCGAACGAAATGTCGCGGGTCGGCGGGTCTTGGGCCCGGTGGCAACGGTTGTCGAGTCCGAATCGAATATGCAATTCATTGCTCGCGTCGATACTGGCGCGAAGACCTGCTCCCTGCACACGTCGGAGAAAGAAATCGCGGGCGGCTCGAAGTTCATGGAAGACAACCTCGGCAAAACGATCCGCTTCCGCATCGAAAATCGGCGTGGCGAATCGCAGTGGCTCGAGCGCCCCATCGCCGAAGTCCGCGAGATCCGCACGTCCGAAGGCGAAGAGACCCGCTACCTCGTGCCCATGCAATTCACTTGCAAAGGTGTCGAACGCGAAGTGTTGGTCTCGCTCAACGACCGCTCGCGGATGACGTATGCGATGCTGCTAGGCAGAAACTTCCTCGCGGGTGAGTTTGTTGTCGATGTGACGGGAGCGGACGATACGCCGGAGTTGTTAGCGCGTGGGCTGTAACACAGGGATTCCCTGATCACTGACTCCAATACAGCTCTACTTGCTTGCAACCACGTGCTCGGTTGTGACGCGAACAGCTCAGTACGGTGTTGTCGACCGTGTATTCTCCTCCGCGTTTTCCTGGCCTAATCCGATCAAGATCGACTTCTACCGAGCAGTCGGTTTCTAGCTTGCCCTCATAGAAACAGCTATGATGCTTTTGCTTTGCGGCATGCTGAAGAATGATTTCTCGCTTGTGACGACTCTCCTTGCTCAATTTTCGATACTGATTCACGGACAAGAGAATGTGCTCGAAGCGGTAGTGGCCCAGCAGCTCAGCAGGCAGATTGACGATTATTTTTTGCAGTGTCCACTCTCTACCACTATCGGTTATCAAGGGAACTTCACTGCGAACAAAGTCAGCATCCTGGAAGAGCATTCGTATGGCTAATTGCAATGGTAAATCGTCGAATGTGAGGAGGAGTCTACTTGGCTTGTGCATTGTTCATGACTCGAGGAAATCTGGTGGACAAAAACAAGAGGGAAGTGCACGGCGGACCTTGTTTAGCCATTCTTGGCGCGCACCACGCTCTTGCTGATCGTCCTGTACCGCACACCATTCCGAGTACCAAAGCGCCGAAACCAAATTCATTTCTTGAGGCGGTAAACTCTCGATAAAGACCTCAGAGCAAGCCTCTTGAGACGCCACAGACAGGAGTTCGGTCGCTGACTCTAGCAGTTCTTGGCGGAAATTATCTTCGTGTGAAAATGGATGTTTCCAATGCTGTAGCATGAGCTGGAGCAGCAACTCCGCTTCAAAAAGTGGGCAGATTGAAAGGCATTGTTTAGCGGTACTGTTGTCCTTTGTCACGCTGGCAACTCCGACTTCGATACCCAAAGACGGCAGTTTAGCGAGGGGCAATCTTGCTGCAGCATGGCAGACTTCTGAGCATATTTGGCTGGGAAGCCCTGATCGTTCTTGACAACAACAATGGAATCTGGGTCAAGTCCCTGCCACTTTTGATTATCCAGAACCATTTCTACATGTTGGCGAATGTTTTCACTTTCACCTGCGTAAATGCTAGTCTCTTCATGTTGAAGTATGAATATCCCAGGGGCTTCAAACCTAGGCTGTCGCAAGTCATCTAGCGCGATGGGCTTAAGTTTTTTCTTCATCCACTCGCCGAAATTTTTCGCTGCTGTTTGCCGCGCGGATTTCGTGCGCTTCCGAATCGAAAATGCTGCTCGCCGATACTCAAGAGAAGTGACACCATCGGGGCCGAACATCGACGCAATGCGATCGAATTCTTTGGCAAATTCCGGTGAGCAGAGAATGTCATCTAGCGTTTTCTCATAGTCGATGGCAAGTAGTCGCCAGGCAACTTCGCTCGCAAATCCATAGCGATTCATTTGCTTTGCGCTGATTCGTTCAGGTTTTCTATTTGCCCTGGGCAATCTATTCTGCTTCCTTAGATTCAGTAGAAGGTGATTCCAAACGAACGCGCTACCGCCAATGCCATGCTTCAAACACTGAGAAATAAACTCTTCATTGAGAACACTGTCGCAAAGAAGATAATCAGCTGGGAATCCTTGTCCTGCTTGTCGGTACGCTTCGATAACGGCTTTCTTGGTATCTTCATCGAATGGCTTTTTGCGGCGCTTACCTTTCGCTGTACTCGGAGAACTTTGGATAGGGTCTTCGGGACCGTCGATCGGATCTCCAACTCTGGTATCATCAAGCCTACCGTTGATGTACTTTGCATAGTCCTTGGAGAGTTCGGTTCCCATCCACCGACGGCCCAGTTTCTTAGCTACGCACAAGGTGGTTCCACTGCCGCCAAAGGGGTCAAATACTAAATCTTGCGGACGGCTCGAAGCGCGAATAATTCTCGCAAGCAGTTGCTCTGGCATTTGGCAGCCGTGAAACCCTTCGCGCTCCTTGAAAGTTCCTGCGACGCGCGCGAAATACCAGGTATCATGACTTGGACTAAAGCTGTGGGGTGCATCCTGAGGTCGAATGATCCAAGTATTGTCCGGCAATCGACCATCTGGATTTGCACGATTATCGGCATAGACCAGTTGGCGAGCTGACTTCACTCGTATTTGGGGGTTTGGGCGATCGAACGTAAAACTCTTGCTGTCCTTCACAAAGTGAAACAGATGCGTGTGCGATCTACTAAATCCATTTACACAATTCACCCCGAACGTGTAGTACCAAATTACCCAACTACGAGTATGGAAACCGAGCTTGCGTTGGGCGGCGACTTTGAGTTCGGCCGCATACTCGTCGCCGATGGCGAGCCAAAAGGTGCCGTTGGGCTTCAAGATACGGTGCACCTCGGCCATCCACTCGGTGCACCATTCGAGATATTTCTCGTCGTCTTGGCGGTCGTCGTACTCGTCGTACTCGTAACCGATATTGAAGGGCGGGTCCGCGAAGACGAGGTCGATCGAACCCTCGTCGATCTTTTTCATCAGCTTGATGCAATCGCCTTGGTGGATTTTTCCGTGCTTCAGGGGAGGTGAATTTCGCGTCATGGCGTCACCGTGGTAGAGTGCTTCGTGCGGGCGAATGGGAACAGACTAATATCAGCGAAACTGCTAGCAACTACAAGCGACCGAAAGGGAAATGTGGGCGCATGTACACCTAAAGGGTACGCCTATTCAGCACTGCTTGCAAGGGTTCCCCAAACCTGAAACTCTAATTTGTCCAAAGCGCAAAGCCGAGGAAGCGGCCGCGAAAAGTGCGCTGCAGGTCGCGCCAAAATTCGGGCCGTGTTTGCTCGCCCTCTTCGAGGTAGGGCAGGGCGGCGGTGCCTTGCAACCAGAGGATGAGGTCGGCGTCGCGAGGATCGGCGAAAACTTGCTTCATGTTCACCCCTTGGTCGAAACCCGAGCGCCAGAATGGCAGCAGCTTTTCGCCGTTGAGGAGCGCTTCGGCTTCGTCGAGGAATGATGCCCAGGCTTCGATCTGTTCAGGCCCCACTTGCATATCGGGAATGACACTCGTCTGCTTGGGTCCAGGAATGAGCTCGTTGCGATTGTCCGTCTCTTGGGCGATCAAGTCCCAGCTCTGACGACTGAGCTGCACGACGCTGAGCAAGTGTTCGCGGGCATCGTTCATCCGGCGCGCCTCCACAAGCTTAAAGTCCATCAGGTGAATCGCCGCGACCAAGTCGGCAATTTCCTCCATGCCTCCCCAAAACTGACGCCCTCGGGGGATCGAGTTTCCGCGTTGGTCATCGCGTTCCCGCGCATACTCGGTTTGCGGGTCGGCGAAGAAGGCGTGTGCCGTCAGGTCGAACAGCCGCCGGTGATCGTAAGCCAATGTCATGTCCGCCAGTGCCTGCAGCAAGTGGCAATAGCCACGCATCCAGTAGACATCTGCCGAATCGAAGCCAACCACAACCGGTTGCTCCTGGTTATTGCGTCGCCGCCGGTTGGATGTGAGTCGAAACAGATTGTCTAATTTCTCGCTTGCACCGAGCTGGCCATCGCCATTGAGATCGAGAGCGACTTTCCCAAAATCAAGTTCCCAATAGAGATCCGTGTCTTCGATGGTAGCAAGCGTCGCTTCGGCCTCGGCGACCGACTTTTGGAACCGGGCGATCATGTCCCGGATGTCGTCGTAGGTGACCGGTTCAGGTTGGGATTTTCCGCTGCTGAATCCGCCGACGCGCACAAACGGTATCGCTAGCTGGTTGGCAAGCGCTCCACGCCGGACTGCTTCTTGCGAGAGTTGCTCGGCGGCAAGCAAGAGTCTCACGCTCCCCAACTGAAACCGAGCGAGGTCGTCTTCGGATTTTACGGCGAGATGATCGGCAAGCATCCGCTCGGCTTCGGCGAGTTTGCCTTTGCGAAGCTGTGTTTCAATGGCAGGTGCTGCCCAGGTGGCATTGCCCATAATGGATGACAGCAGCAGGGCGATTAGCAAAGCGATTTGATGTGTAGGTAGCATCTTGTTGCCTCGGGAAGGTATAACGGCATGTGCATGCGTTGATCCAATTAACATAGCGATCGAAACCATAAAACACCACGCGCGGGACCTCCCCATGAAATACGCGATCTGCAACGAGACTTTCGGCCAGCAACCGTTCGACGAAGCTTGGCGGCTGGCCCGCGAGATAGGTTACACCGGCATCGAGATTGCTCCTTTTACCTTGTTTGGCGAATCGGAGGTTGTCGATGTGCGCAACCTGTCGGCAGAGCGACGCAGGAAAGTGAAGCAGCAAGCCGCCGACGCGGGGTTAGAGGTGGTTGGGCTGCATTGGTTGTTGGCGAAGACCGACGGGTTTTACCTGACGAGCCCCGATGCGGCAGTACGAACGGAGACGGCTGAGTATTTCGAAGCGCTTGCACAGCTTTGCGCCGACTTGGGCGGGAAGGTCATGGTGCTCGGCTCGCCCCTGCAGCGCAACCTGCTGCCGGGCGTGTCCTACGATGACGCGGAGCAGTATGCCGCAGAAGTTCTGCGGGCGGCGATGCCTGCATGTGAGAATTTAGGCGTGACGATTGCTCTGGAACCGCTCGCCCCCGCCGAGGGCGATTTTCTGCCGACCGCCGAGTCCGGCATCCGCTTAGCCAAACTCGTCGACTCACCGCAATGCAAACTGCATCTCGACGTGAAAGCCATGTCGAGCGAAGCGAAACCGATTCCCGACATCATCCGCGACAGCCGCGAGTGGATGGTGCACTTCCACGCGAACGACCCCAACCTGCTCGGCCCCGGCATGGGCGAAGTCGATTTCGCGCCGATCTTCGCCGCGCTCCAAGAAACCGACTACGACGGCTGGGTGTCGGTCGAAGTGTTCAAATACGAACCAAGTGCCCAGGAAATCGCGCGGCTGAGTATGGAGACCATGCAGCAGTTCGACTAGTCTCTTGCAGAGGCGCTAAGCCGTAAAGTAAGAAAATGGAGAATGCTTGACGACTTCGCGACTGACTTGGGTTACGTCGCTGCGCGAAGTTCCGCGAGATTTTGTGCCGTGGATACCAGCCGGTCCCAGTTGTCGGCGATGTACTCCGGCGGGCCGCCGATTTGGGCCATCGTTTGCGCGGCAAGTTCGGTGGGGACCATTTCGATCGCGTCCCAGGGACAGACCAGCAACTCGTACGGGTTCGACTTCTTGCCGGGGATGTGTACGCACACCTCACAGCCGACGCACCGCTCGATGTCGATCTCGCACCATTGCTGCGTTCCCTTGACCACGCCACCGTCGATCTTATTCATGAAGATGCAGTCGACTGGGCAGACTTCCAAACACGATTCGCAGCCCGTGCAGTTGTCGGCGTTGATGATCGCCAACTCCTTGGGTACCTTCTTGCGGGGTCCTTTTTTGGCCATGATGCGAGTTTCGAGTTGCGAGGCGCGAGTTTCGAGAATTACTGCCGCGAACTTATCCCAGCACGCCGGGAATGAGGCACGACAAACATTGTGAAATCCATCACAATCTTACTCCATCATCGGCCACGGGCCAAGCGTGGCTGAGGGGATTTTCATCGGGAACCCGGCATTGAGGGCTTTTGGGGCGAGGATTCGCCGTTGTGCAATTCCAGACTCCCGACCAAGATGGTCGGGCTATGTGGACAACTCTTCGACATTTCTTTCGGCGACCTACCTGGCCCAAGCTTGCCATGGCATTGCTTCTTGTGGCGACCGTGTACCAGCTCCGCCAGCAAGGCCGGATCTGGTTCTGCGACTGCCAGAGGCCTCAATTCTGGACCAGCCAGGCCGACGGGCCGCACACTTCGCAGCACCTGTCCGACCCGTACTCGTTCTCGCATATGCAGCACGGTTTGGTGCTGTTCTGGATGGTGGGTTGGTTGCTGCGAAAATGCGGAGTCCACTGCAAATGGCAATGGCGGTTAGCGGTTGTCCTCGCCATCGAAGCGGGCTGGGAGATTTTCGAGAACACACAGCTGGTCATCGACCGCTACCGCGAAGGGACCGCCGCACTGGGCTACAATGGCGACTCGATTACCAACAGCGTCGGCGATTTGCTCGCCTGCGGGCTTGGGTTTTATCTAGCCCATCGCGCTGGCTGGCGCGGCACGTGGTTACTGTTTTGGATTGTCGAAATCGGCATGCTGATCACCATCCGCGATAGTTTGCTACTCAACGTGCTGATGCTGGTTTGGCCCCTCGAAGCGGTGCGTAGCTGGCAGATGAGTTGATCCACTAGCAGCCCCTGACCGCTTGGCTATGGGTTAACGGCACCCAACCTCTGCGGTTAGTAACTGGTGTGAGATTACCAACGCAGTTGGGGGGAAACACCCATGAAGATCGTGATTGCGGGAGGCAGCGGACAAGTCGGCAATGCTCTGACGCGTGCCTTTTTACTCGACGGGCACGAAGTGGTCATTCTCAGCCGCGGGGAAACGAAAACCCAGGCACGAGTGGCCCGCTGGGATGGTGAGTCCCAAGGGCCCTGGAAGGCGGAACTCGACGGAGCCGATGTTGTCGTCAACCTAGCCGGTCGCTCGGTCGATTGTCGTTACAATGTTCCGAACCGACGAGACATCCTGCAGTCGCGCGTGAACTCGACGCAAGCCATTGGCACCGCCATTGCGACGGCCAACACGCCGCCGCGCGTGTGGCTGCAGGCTAGCACGGCAACAATTTATTCGCACCGGTTCGACGCACCTAACGATGAGATCGATGGCATTCTTGGTGGCGAGGAGCTGGATGCGCCGTCGAGTTGGCGTTTCAGCATCGAAGTGGCGAAGGCCTGGGAAGCAGCGTGTAACGAAGTGGAACTGCCAGCCACGCGAAAGGTGTTGCTCCGCTCTGCAATGACGATGAGCCCCGACAAGGGCGGTATTTTTGATGTGTTATTGACCCTTGTACGTCGTGGCTTGGCGGGAACGTGTGGCGATGGGCGACAGTATGTCTCGTGGATTCACGAGCAAGATTTTGTGAGTGCAGTTTATTGGCTCATTGAGCACGATATGAATGGGGCAGTGAACTTGTGCTCGCCCACCCCGCTGCCCAATACCGAGTTCATGCGCACACTTCGTGAATCGTGGGGCACACGAATCGGCCTTCCTGCGACGCGCTGGATGCTAGAACTGGGCGCCCTGTTTCTTCGAACGGAAACAGAGCTGATACTCAAGAGCCGACGGGTGATGCCGAGGCGATTGTTGGACGCGGGGTTTGTGTTTGCCTACCCCAATTGGCGCGAAGCGAGCCAAGAGCTATGCACTCGTTGGCAGGAGTGGCGGGAACACGAGAATGCCCGGGTCAGGTCTACTCGGCCAGTAGGGCTGGAATTCAGTACATCCTCCCGTTCGAAGCTGCAGGGCCGGAAGACTCGCGCATAGCGCAGCTTCGCTTCCGCCAGAGACTCAGCGGTAAGAAGGCGATGCAGAAAATTATCAAGCTGCTCGGTTCTGGAATAGCTAAAGTAGCAGTTACCCTAAGTCCATCGACGTACGCGCGACCTGCGCTGCCTGTATTGCGGAGTAGTACCACGATTGTGCCGTCTGGGGCTGTGGAGCTTGTAGTGAATTGATAGCGGAGTCGGCGCTGGCTCCAGTTGCGATGTAGCACTGCGTCGCGCTGAACTTGTGTCACTCCTGGCCCGAGTGCAGGTGCGATCAGCTGGTTTCTTCTTGAAGGCGGCCCGTCGAAGAGTCCGAATTCAAGCACTCCGTAATTGCTAAATCTGCGTGCCGAAAAAAGAGAAACTTCGTAGGTAGTGTTGGGTTGGTAACTCAAGCCGAGATCGTGATACGCCCAGCTTCCGTCGTTAAGCGCTCCTGCGTGCCCTCCATCGGGGCTTTCAGAGAGTGGGAAATTATTAATTCGCGGCATGAGTTCGCGAAAGAAACCGGAGTTGCTGTTGATCCACTCCACACCCGGGTTGATGTCGGCAAAATTTTCGTAATAGAGCAAACTCGAGCCGGCAGTGTTGCCAACTTCTGAAAAGCAGAGTGCTACATGTGTAGTTGCGATCCACCGCAAGCTCAGGGAATACATTAGCCGGACCTTGTTATCTCGTAGAAAACCAAATCACCCAATCGGGAGGTTCATTGTACCAGACCGGCGAGGACTAGTGAGTACTCCGGGGGAGCATCGGAAGGAAGCCTACTCCAACGTCAAATCCACCATCATGTCGCTGGCGACCTGTTCGAGTGCGCCGCCCAGGGTGTCAGCGGCGAGGCTTTCGGGCAGCCTTAATTGGGCGGTCGCTTGGAAGAGCGATTGTCCCGTGTTGGCGGCGCGGATGCATTCGGTTTCTAGCTCCTCGACATTGACGCCATGCTCGGCGAGTACGCGACTGATCTCGCGCACGATCCCCGGGCGGTCTTGGCCGACGAGGGAAAGTTGCACAGCCGGCAATTGCGTCTCGGTCGGTTGCGCGATGTCGGCTTGGACAGTCGATTTCAATCCGCCTGCGGAGAGCGAACCGAGTGCTGTGGTGAGCGCTTTGGCCCCGTCGGCGTCGACTTCCACGCGCAAGATGCCCGCGAATTGCCCGGCCAGATGCGCCATGCGGCTTTCAATCCAGTTGCCGCCATGCTCGGCGACGGTTTGGGCAATGGAATCCACGAGGCCCGGGCGATCTTCGCCGAGGATGGTTAGCACCAGAGAGGTTTTGGGCATGGGTTTTCTCTATTCACAGATTGGCTCGCCGTCGGGGCCTTGCCCTTGTGTGGTGAACTCGTCAACACCTGCACGGGTTGCTAGAGCGCGCCATGGGCAAAGATCGATGTCGGCGCTGACAAACTCGGCGTGGCCGTCGACAAATGCGATATGCACGCCGCCCGGATGTTGGCTGCGGGAGGTTTGCTGGAAGGGGCCACGAGGGGCGGAAAATCGCGTGCTGCAAGGTGCTTCGGGGTTGACAAGCGACTCGTCAACGACCCGTCTGCCCGCCCCGTTGTTGGAACCACACCATTCGAGATCATCGATTGCCGCTTCGTTTGGGAGATGCATATGCGTATAGAAAGCGCTGCCCAGGTAGAGCAAGCCGCGCGCGTCGTAACCGGGGAACTGCCTGACTTCGCCGAGCAGGGCGGTCTTGGAGGTGCCGTCCGTGATGCGGCGCAACTCAATGCCTTCGTTTCGCTCAGTGAAAGCACGCTCGAAGGGGCCTCGTGTTCTTTCGGGAAGCATCTCCTCGATTCGATTCTGAGCCAAGTGCGCTTGCCACCAAGGCGCTGTGCCGATGTTGCCTACGTAGTTGGCGTGCGCAAAACCTGCGGCGAGGCCTGTGTGGATGTCTTTCGGCTGATCGGAGGGACACATATGCACGTCGAGTTGTGTGCTTACCCACTGCCGCGCGGATGCGCCATTGAACTGCTGCCAGGACGGAATGGTCAAATCGATTTGGGTAAAGAGATTCCCGGCTTCCAAATAGGGTAGTGAGTAAGCTGCCCAAGTGTGTTTGACATCGTGGTTGTCGCCAAAGGTATCGAAACCCACGGGCAACCTTCCCAGCGCTGATTCATGATTCAGGCAGCCGAGCGTGAGTTGCCGAACATTGTTCTGGCACTGCGAACGCCGCGCGGCTTCGCGCGCCGACTGCACAGCAGGTAGTAGCAGGGCAACCAACACTCCGATGATGGCAATCACCACCAAGAGTTCGACGAGGGTAAAGGCCGAAATCATTTGGAGTCGATGGTTGGGACCAGCAGCTGTTTTTTGCTTATCCATTTTGCGATCCGCCGTTGTCTGATGTTGCGACTTGTCCAACGGGCTCAGTATAACCCGCCGGATTGTCCGACACACGTGAGATTCTTACGACTTGGTCAGCTCCATGACGACGAGCATGGGGTAATCCAAGTACTTTTTCGCACGGGGATAGCGTTCGGTGAAGTCCCGGTCCGGGGAAAACTCGGCAAGGTTCCCGATAGAAAAACCCCCGCCCCGAGCGGCCATGACCAAGTTGCTCAGCGAGTGGGGCAAGCTACCGACTTGGACCAGTTCGCCAGAGTCGGGATCGGTGAACCGGGCCTGGCTCCCACGCAGGAACATCGCTGGGTGCATCGCAGAAACCACCGCACGGCCGTCGGGCCGGAGTACACGGCTTGCTTCGGCAAAAAAGAAATCCAAATTGCGGATGTGTTCGAGGACAAGCCCACTCACAAGCAGGTCGAAATCTTGGGTTTTGAAGGGCAGGGTCTCATGTAAATCGTGCTGCAGAAAGCGAATGTTCTCGGTGCCCGGCTTGGACCGTGCTGCGGCGAGCATGCCCTCACTGAAATCAACGGCCGTGACCTGCGCGCCGGCTGCAGCCAACCAGGCCGAGTGCCGCCCCGTCCCACAGCCGAGGTCAAGGACTCGTGACCCCGCGGGATCCCCCACCCAATCGCGCACGACGGGGTCTTCCAAAGCTGGCATCGGATTGGCATCGTGGTCGTACACCGTCGCCCAGCGGTCGTAGCCGGTTTGCACCTGAGCGAGTTGGTCGGTTGTTGAACTCATGGCGTTTCTTCCTTACTCGAATTGATCACGATTGAAACCCTGCGCTTCTTGCCACAAACGGAGCTATGATTTGCGTGCAAAAGTCGCTGGTAGATTATTCGTTGAATTCTCGTGTTGATTCCGCATGCGGTTGAGTTTTCGCCAAAGACATGATCGGGTTTCGGTGAAGTATTGGCAAGCAATATATTGCGGACACTCCGCCGCACGACGCCCTGCATCTGTATTGAGCGCTAGTCCACACAAGAAAAGTGAAGGGCAATGCAAGCTCTGGTAGTGCAGTCGCGTTGATCAGGGTCCATGCGTGGTTCACCTTTGGGGCGCGTCTATCGAGTTCGCACTGCGTTGTCTCTACTTCTTCCTACCCACTACCTGTGCCGCTCTCGGAGCCATCGTTTCACCTCGGCTCGCAATTCGGTCTGGTCGGCGGTGGAGCTCCCTTGGGTAGACTCCCTGAGTTGCGCACACTTCCACCAGAGAACTACGACCATGCATTCAAAGAGAAGCACATCGAGTGTGCCGAAATTGCTCCATTTGCTGAGCGCGGCGACCAACGCACCAGCGGTTAGGAGACCAAAAAGACTAATCAAACGAAACTGCCCCCGACCGGGTGGGAGGTCGTAGTGATCGCCCCGTGGTAAAATTGGCAAAGCCCAGCTGTCCTTGATGCGATTTCGATCCAATATCATGATGCGCTGCTTTGCGAGATAGAGATTGATTTTGTTGAGAAAGGATTTCACCCCTGCGGAATCACTTCCCCCGCGATCATGTCTTCGAACGTTTGCCGGCGGCGGATGGTGTGGGCTGTGCCGTCGGTGAGTAACACCTCGGCGGCGAGAGGTTTGCTGTTGTAGTTGCTGCCCATGACGGCGCTGTAGGCTCCAGCGCAGCCGATGACGAGGTAATCGCCGACCTCGGCTTCGGGCAGGGGACGCGAGCAGACGAAGCCGCCTTCTTCTTGGGTGAATATGTCGCCGGATTCGCAAAGGGGGCCTCCGACGATGACCTCTTGTTGGGGGCGGGGACGCCCCGACTCGCTGCGCGGTGCAATGGCCATGGGGTGGTAGGCACCGTACAGAATTGGGCGGGCGAGGTCGTTGAATCCGGCGTCGAGCAGGTAGTAGAGGTTGCTGCCCATGGTTTTGATCGCGCGGATCTCGGCGATCAGGCTGCCACTCTCGGCGACAAGGTAGCGGCCCGGTTCAATTTCCAGACTAATGTCGTTGCCCTGCGCTGCAGCCAATCGATTGCGCGTGGCGTCCCACAGGTCGAAGTACGCGCCGATATCCACGCGCTCGTCGCCTTCGCGATAGGGTGTGGGCAAGCCGCCGCCGGCGCTGATTGTGCGAAGCGTCGGGCCAACTTCGTGAGCCGTTTTTTCCATCGCACCGCAAACTTGGCTAAGGTGCTCCATGTCGGTTCCCGAGCCGATGTGCATGTGCAGACCGGTGATTGTGAGGCCGTTCTTGGTGGCGCGTTGTACGCAGTCGGCGATTTGTTCGTGCCAAATGCCGTGCTTGGATTGCTCGCCGCCGGTGTTGGTTTTTTGTGAATGGCCGTGGCCGAAGCCAGGGTTGATGCGGAGGGTGATGCCGCGAATGGTGTCACTCGAAGCATCCCCGCCCAAACGCTTGCCGAGTTGGTCGATCATGTCGGGCGAGCCGCAGTTGACGGGAATATGGTGTTCGACAACCAGGTCCAACGCTTCGCGATCGAAGATGTCGGCCGTGTATTGAATCGGCGGGTGAGCTGCGGCGTCCCCGCCCGCGGCACAGGGTTCATACCCCGCAGCAAGTGCGCGGCGGATTTCGCCGGCGCTGACCGCGTCGACCAACACGCCTTGCCGGCGGACCAGGTCGAGTAGTGCGAGGTTCGACGCGGCTTTTTGCGCATAACGCACTACATCGAACGGCTTGAGGTCTTGGCAGCGCTCGATGATCTTCGCAGCGTCGTAGACGAACGTTGGCGTGCCGAACTGATGGACGAGTTCATCAACAGAGTGGCCAGCGATGGCTTCGATTTGGGTGGGGAACGTGGCGGTGGCGGTAGACATGGTTGTTCTTGGTATTTGAGTGAGCAGTCGACAGTAGCCGGATCGCCACGCGATCCGAAGTTGTTGCTGTTGAATGTTGTACCCCCGGACCGTGTGGCGGATCCGGCTAGGGGGTAAGTGGTAGTATAGCAAAACGGGCATTGGCCGCGTGAGGCAACCAATGCCCGTGTAGGACATTTCAGAAAACTGGAGGTTCGCAGTTAGAAACCGCCGGCACCGGCCGCCTCCATCTTCTCCATCTGCGCCGCCATCACCCCCATGCCGATTGCGCGGAGCACGCCTTCCTCGGCCTCGATGCGTGTGCGGGCACCGTTGGGGATCGGTTGCACGACGATCCGCACATGGTCTCGGCCATTGGCTTCGTTGCCGAGCATGTTATTAATCATTTCGATGGGCGCCCGTTCGTCTTCGTCGACAAAGCCTTCGACCGCCTCCATGATTTGCGCGAGCGCGAACGACATTTCCATCGGCGGGACCGACTTTTGTGGCGAGGCGGCGGAGGTTTCGATAACCTCCTTGATCGTTTCCAGGCAATCGCGACCCAGGGCGAAAAACGCCGTCTCGCGGCCGATGCCAACGGCGACGTCAATAGTCTCGCCGAACAACTTGCGAGCGTTTTCTTCGTCCTCGTCACCGTTGTTGGGGATAGGGATGTTCATGGTGTGAAACTGCACATCGCCGTGATTGCTGGAGTTCCAGTCCACGCCGGGAAACTTGGAATCTTCATTCCTAGCCAGTTCCGTGAGCTTCTTGAGCCCACTTTCCACCTTGCCGGGATCGGCGACAAAGCCGCCCGCCACAAGCGAAAGCGAAGTGGGCGAGATGTTCAGCACCGCACCGCCATCCATCTTGCCGGCTTCCAAGGTCGCTTTCAGTGCGGCCATAAAGTCGCCCACGGCGCTTTTCATGATCTCGCGTTCTTCTTCCGAGGCGTCGTCGGCTTCCTCTTCGATCGCAGACTCGACTTGCTTTTGCATCGCTCCAAACATTTGCTCCATTTGGGCGATGTCCGACTCGCCGATTTTTGAGGCAAAGGACATCATCATCGCCGCGTCGGGCTGCACAAAGCCGGCGAAGTCGGTCTTCGGGTCGCTGTTCATTGCGATCTGGCCCGCAAGCTTCGAGCCAGCCACTGCCGTGTAGACCACGTCGATAAACGTGCGTTGCTGCTCGCCATCGACGGCGATGCCGAAGGTGAGTTCATCCAAGTCCTGGGCGGCCTGTTTGAGTTGGTCGACCTGCACCTTGGTCATTTCTCTGCGGGCTTGGTATTGCTGTTCGCTTTCGGAATCGAGCTTTTTCATTCCCGCTTCCATACCTGCCTGCAGTTGGCTGAGAGCCATTTGCTTGAACGCTTCAGGGATATTCTGCACGTGCAGACGAACGCCGATGTCGTAGTCCTTGGTTAACGCGCCAAACAACTCGCCCGGGTTGGCGGGTACTTGCTCGAGCATCTGTGGCATCATCGAGAGGTACGCCCAGCCACCCATTTCCTTAGCAAACAAGGGCTGTCCTTGGGCACTGATTTGGATCAGACCGTTGGGTCCGTCTTCGTGTGTGACTCCGAACATCTTCATCCCGCCGAGCAACATTTTGAGATCGGACACGGGGATGCACAGCGCGCCGCTGGGGCTGACTTCGTCGGACTGTACGACCAGGCCGAGGGGTTGGTCGTTGTCGAGGCCTTGCAGCATGCCCACAAAGGGCCGTACCGAATCAGCCAAGCGCGGCTGCCCGCCGAGCGAGCCGATGAAATTCACGTCTTCCAGCAGATTGTTGACGCTGTTGACCGTGATGATCGCGATCGGTTTTTGCTTGCTGCCTTGGGCCACTGCACTCTGTAAAACCACGGTGCTACTGAAAAAGAAGGTGCAGCAGGCGACCAGCGCCAACAGAGTGGAAGTTAATTTTTGCGGGGGACGAATACTCACGGCGGGATCTCCTGTAGGAGGTGGGGGGAGAGTGCTGGTAAGACCAACAGTTATACTGCTATACGCTCGTTGGCACGAGATGTTACCAAGAATCGTGGAAAAAGCGGAGAGCGGAGTTGCTGGCAACTCTGTCGGAGGGGGTCGACACGAAGCGGCGGCCAATCAATCGCTTTTCGGTGCGGCGGCTTTTTCGGTGCGGCGGCGAGACGCCACGACTGCACGGCGGCTGGCTTACCGCTCGCGGTAGGTGATGCGGCCCTTAGTCAGGTCGTACGGGGAGAGCTCCACGCGTACTTTATCGCCGGGGACGATGCGGATAAAGTGCTTGCGCATCCGCCCCGCGACGTGTGCGTTAACGATGTGGCCGCCCTCGATTTCGACCAGAAATCGGGTATTGGCCAGCGCTTGGGTCACCACGCCCTCAACTTCTAGAGCTTCTTCTTTTTGCTTCGTCATGAATTCTCCGCCACTGAATGAAAGTGAGCCACTCACGGAGAGGGCTCGAAAGTCCCTATTATCATAGCATTCAAGGCGACAAGTTCCAGTGCGGTTGTTGCTGGTCGTGGGTGGAGTGGCAGGGATCTGAAGTGGGAGCCGGGGTCCGGTTGAAACGCTTATACCGGCCAATAATGCAGCCTGACGCCCGGAGAGCCTGTTTTCGCAGTTTGACGAATCCTGCGAATCCCCGACAATGTAAGCTTGCCGGGAGCCCTCGGAACGGCGATTTTTGTGCGAAAGAAATAGGGAACTCACAGGCAGGAGAGCATCTGTGATCCCAGCACGCGCAGCCTTTTCCTCACCACCAACACACGAGCTTCAGTGAGTACCTCTTCGTCGAATCCGTCTCAAGCATCGAGCCCACAACCGGGGAGTGCGGTTGATGAGGAAGCGGTCCAGCGCGCCAAGCAAGAAATCCAAACCTTGGTGCAAGAGGTGGTCGAGCTCTCGAAGTCAGACGCCGAGCCGTCAGAATTCTATGGGGCGATGATGGACAAGTCGGTCACGGCCTTGGCGGCGGTGGGCGGCGTTGTTTGGATTCGCGAAGAGGGGGCCGGCCTCCAGCTTGCCTACCAGGTCAACCTGCAACAGACCGGTTTGGCGGAGAGCGAAACTGCGCAGCGCCAACATGGCCGATTGTTGCAACAAGTGGCTGAGAAGGGCGAGTCGGCACTGATCGCACCGCATTCTGGTGCCGGAGGTGGCGAAGGGATCGACAGCGACGCGACTGCCGCAGCGAATCCGACCGAGTTCATGCTGGTGATTGCTCCGATCGTCAGCGACCGGGGTGTGGAGGGGTTGGTCGAAATTTTCCAGCGAGCGGGCGCACGACCCGCCACGCAGCGCGGCTATCAGCGATTCCTCAAACAAATTTGCGAACTCGCAGGCGAGTACATCAAGACCCGTCGTCTGCGGCATTTCACCCACAAGCAAACGCTGTGGGAGCAGCTCGAAGCGTTTACGGGTTTGGTGCATCAAGCACTCGACTCGCGCGAGACAGCCTACACGATTGCCAACGAAGGCCGACGGTTGATCGGCTGCGACCGCGTCACCGTGGCTCTTCGCAAGGGCACGAAATACCACATCAGCGCCATCAGCGGGCAAGACACTTTCGATAAACGCTCGAACTTGGTGCGGCTGCTGCGCAATGTGGTCACCGCCGTAGCGCGCACCGGTGAAGACTTGTGGTTCGACGGCGATACGGAGAATCTCGCGCCGCAAGTCGAGAAAGTAGTCAACGCCTATGTCGACGAATCGCACACCAAACAGTTGGCGGTGCTACCCCTCCGCGAGGCAGACCTCGAAGAAGACAAACCGGGCGAGCGCAAACAAAAAAAACGCGAGAACATGCTCGGCGCGATCGTCATCGAGCAGCTAGTCGATCAGCAACAAGCTGAGGGCATGATGCAGCGCATCGATGTCGTGCGCCGACACAGCAGCACCTCGCTGACCAACGCCCAAGAGTTCGAGGGGCTGTTCCTCCTGCCGCTCTGGCGAATGTTGGGCAAGACCCAGGTGCTTGTGACCGCTCGCAATCTGCCCAAGACCATCCTAGCCACACTCGCCATTGCCGGGGCGATCGCCGCGATGTGCCTGGTGCCTTACGACTTTACCGTCGTCGCCGATGGCAAGCTGCAACCCGAAGTGCGGCAAGATGTGTTTGCCAGCATCGACGGCAAAGTGATGAAAGTCCCCGTCGATACGGGCGACCTGGTTGCCGAGGGGCAGCTGCTGGTCAAACAGGACAGCCTGGACCTCGAATCGCAAATGATCCAGTTGCGAGGCGAGTTGAACAAAGTCACCGAAGACATTATCTCGACCCAATCGCAGCTGCAGCTGCTTGAGTACGGCGCGGACGATGAACGTGAAACCGTCGAGCAAGAGCAACTCCACGGCAAATTGTCGCAACTGGAGAAAACCTACGAAAGCCTTCGTAAACAGAAGCTGCTGCTCGACGAAAAAGAAGGAAGTTTACAAGTACTCAGCCCGATCGGTGGCAAGGTAGTGACTTGGGATGTGCAGAAGTTGCTGGAAGGGCGCAAAGTCGCGACGGGCCAGCGGCTGATGAAAATCGCGGATACGTCGAGCCCCTGGGAGTTAGAGATTTTCGTCCCCGAGGCGAAGATGGGGCACATCGTCCAGCATCTGCAGAAACTGCAAGAGCAGGATCCTCAAGCGAAGCTCGACGTGGAGTTCGTCCTGGCCACGCACACCGGCGAGCCAATCACTGGGCAAGTCGAGCGCATCGACACCAGTGCCGAGGTCCACGGCGAAGACGGCAACACGGTGCGGATGCGCGTGAGTTTCCCGCAGGAAGCGCTCCGCGAATTGGTTGAAAACCCCGCAACTGAATTGAAAGTCGGCGCCGACGTCAAAGCCAAGGTGCTCTGCGGCAAGCGAGCGATTGGTTACGTCTGGTTTAGCGACCTGTTTGAGTTTGTGCAGTCGCGCATTCTGTTCCGCCTGTAGGCATGTTTTTTTAGAGAGGAGCAAGTCGGATGAATGCGTTGCCCTGTTTTGTCGCCCTGTTACTGTTTGGCCAGCTCAGCGAGTCCCCGGGCGAGGTGCGCTCCTCGCGCTTTGCCACGATTGATGGGAATCCAATCTTGCAGCCTGCGAAGATCGTCGTGCGGGACGAGGTTCGCATTCCCGCGCCTGAGCCGGGCACCCTCATCGAGCTGTCCGTGCGCGAAGGAGCCAGAGTCACGAAAGGCGATGTGCTGGCGCGGATCGACGACCGCGAGGCCAAAGCCACCGTGACCGTCACCAAATACGCCGAGCAAGCAGCCATTGAACGCGCGAAACAAGACATCGAAGAACGCTACGCCCAAGCCGCCGCCGAAGTGGCCGAAGCGGAGTGGAAGAAAGACCTCGAAGCCAATCGCATGCAAAAAGGCGCCGTTGCCGGCAGCGAAGTGGAGCGGAAGAAACTTGATTTCAAACGCGCAACGCTACAGATTGAAAAAGCCGCTAACGATCGCATTATGGCCACCTACGACGCGAAGACCAAGCGCGCCGAACGCCGCGCCGCGGAGATGGCGCTCGACTGGCGCACCATTCGCGCCCCGTTCGATGGCGACGTGGTAAAGACGTTTGTCCATCAATCCGAGTGGGTCAACCCCGGGGAGCCGATCCTACGGCTGATGCGATTTGACAAGCTTTATGTGGAAGGTTTTCTGCGAGCCAAGGACTTCGATCGCTCCGAGGTGCTAGACAAGCCCGTCACCGTCGAGGTCACCAAGGCACGCGGTCGAACGGCGACGGTTGCTGGCAGAATCGTCTACGTCGACCAAACGCTGCAAGGCACAGGCGGCATCTACAGCGTCCGTGCCGAAGTGGAGAACGAGCAGGAGAACGGCAGTTGGCTCCTCCAACCCGGCAGCAATGCCAAGATGACGATACACCTGGATAGCAGCGATCCCCAAAGCGAAATTAGCTCGACGCGCTAGCGAGAGCGGCAGCTTTGTCCTTTTTTAGCTTGCCCTCGCATGCGCGTCGGGCTTGTATGTTGACACTCGTAGTGATTCATGGCCACTCTCGCTGATAGTATCGTCTCTAGTTCATCGCGAAGGCTGGCGATCCGTGTGCGACCTGACCTCAAGGCGCGCAAGCAGCGCTACCAGGGCCGTGTTTACTGGGTCGTAAAGGACCCCATCGGGTTGCAATACTACCGCTTCGAAGAAGAAGAATTCGCCATTCTGCAAATGCTCGACGGGCAGTCGAGCCTTGAAGAAATCGGTGAGCGTTTCGAGGAAGAGTTCCCCCCCCAAACCATCAAAGTCGAAGAGTTGCAAAACTTCATCGGCATGCTGCACCGTAGCGGGTTGGTTCTTTCCGATTCGCCCGGGCAGGGCGTGCAGCTGAAGAAACGCCGCGATGAGCGCCGCCGCAAGGAAATGATCGGAGCGGCGAGCAACGTACTCGCGTTTCGGTTCAAGGGGTTTGACCCCGAGCGGCTACTCAATGCCATGTATCCGTGGGTCAGCTGGTTCTTCACCCCCTTGGCGACGTGGGCAAGCTTGGCGCTCGCGTTCAGTGCGTTGTCCTTGGTGATCGTACAGTTCGACATCTTTCAATCGCGGTTGCCCTCGTTCCAGAGCTTCTTTGCCGCGCAGAATTGGCTGCTGATCGCCGGTGTGCTGGGGGGCACGAAAATTATCCACGAGTTCGGCCACGGCCTCTCCTGTAAACACTTCGGCGGCGAGTGCCACGAGATGGGTGTGATGTTCTTGGTGCTGACTCCCTGTTTGTACTGCAATGTATCCGACTCGTGGATGTTGCCCAGCCGATGGCATCGCGCGGCGATTGGCGCGGCGGGCATGTATGTCGAAATTGTGATTGCTTCGATTGCCACATTCCTTTGGTGGTTCAGTGAGCCAGGGCTGTTGAATTACATTTGCCTGAATATCATGTTTGTCAGCTCGGTCAGCACGATTCTGTTTAATGCCAACCCGCTGCTGCGTTACGATGGGTACTACATTCTCAGCGACATCATGGAGGTGCCCAATCTCCGCCAGAAATCGACCGCCATCCTCACACGCAATCTGCGCAAGTGGTGCTTGGGCATGGAGCCCGAGGAAGACCCGTTTCTGCCCAAACGCAACCAGGCACTGTTCGCGTTTTACACGGTCGCCTCGTTCTTCTATCGCTGGTTCGTTTTGCTATCGATTCTCTATTTTCTGAACAAAGTGTTCGAGCCCTACGGGCTAAAAATTCTCGGGCAGCTGATTGCCTTGGCGTCGCTCTACGGTTTGATTGTGATGCCGTTCGTGAAGGTCTACAAATTTTTCCGCGTGCCGGGGAGGTGGAGCAAAGTGAAAAAAGTCCGCATGTTTACGTCGTTGGCACTGTTGGGGGGATTGGTAGCGGCGATGTTTCTTGTACCGTTCCCCTCGAAGGTGATGTGCAGCTTCGAACTGCAACCCCGCAATGCTACTTCGGTCTACGTCGAAGTCGCCGGCAAGATCGAAGAAATTGCCGTCGAGCCGGGGCAGCGCGTCGAGGCAGGCGATTTGCTTGTGAACATGAGCAACCTCGACTTGCAAATCGAAATCACCCGCCTGCGCGGCGAACGCGCGGCCCTCGAAGAACAGCTCCGCACGATCGAGCAAGTCCGGTTCAACGACGAGAGCGCCGGACTGCAACTCGACACGGTGCGTGAGAGTTTGAAATCGATCAATGAGCAATTGGAGCAAATTCTCCGCGACACGCAGCGATTGAGAATTACCGCACCGGTTGCCGGCACAATCATTCCCCCACCCTCTAAACGCGAGTCGCTTTCCAATGAAGACATCAGCCTCGCTAGCTGGTCGGGCACACCGCTGAAAAAGGAAAACCTTGGGGCGACACTCTCGCCTGAGGAGCAGCACAACCTCCTTTGCCAAATCGGCGATCCCGATGCCTGGGACGCGGTCTTAGTGATCGACCAGAGCGATCTCGATCTGGTCGTGCCAGGGCAGCAGGTGCGGCTGATGTTCGAGGAGTCGGCCGACCACGTTTTCGTCAGCCAGATCGAAAGCATCGCCGACGACGAATTGGAAGCGCTCTCGCCTCGCTTGGCGAGTACCTCCGGCGGCGCGGTCCCCGCGCAAGCCGATATCGACGGTGTGGTGCGTCCCTTGAGTACGAGTTACCAAGCCGCCGCGCCGCTCGACAATTCCCTGGGCCTGTTCCGCAACGGCTTAGTGGGACAGGCGCGAATCAAGACCGCCCCGCGCACGCTAGCCGCACGGTTAGGCCGCTACCTGCGGCGGACGTTTAGTTTTGATTTGTAGCAGCACCACTTGTAGCCACTCGCCGGTGCTAGCACCGGCTTCCATCTAGCTCCCGTCGATAGAACTTCCTACCCTTCGCGCCGGTCCGCATTTTCAGCGAAGAGGGAGCCCCCCATGTCCAGACGGAAACGGAGTTCACGATCTGAGGCGCACCACCAGCCAGCGCGACTTCCCAGGCGCACCAAGCGGCTGAAACGGCGCTTGCTCGTGTTGGCACTGCTGTTGGTGGGCATCGTCGCTGCGCTGCCGACGCTCGTTGGCAGCACAGCGCTGCGCGATAACCTGCTCGCGCGGGCGCTGCCCAACGGCTACACCATTCAAAGCGACACCGCTTCGCTCGGCTGGGCAAGCGGCCAATCGCTCTCAGGCGTGAAGATTGTTGATCCCGACGGCAATCCACTTCTTTCTGTCGAATCGGCAACTCTACCTCGCTCGTTGATTGCGTTGGCACTCAATCAATCTGACTTGGGCAAGATCGAAATCGTCCGTCCCACGGCCTATGTAGCCACACGTGCTGATGGCAGCAACTGGGAAGACTTCGCGGCAGGTCTACTTCAGCAGCCGGACGCGCCACAAAGTTCCTCGGAAGCCAAATCTTCTAGCAACACACCTACACTCGACTTGGAAATCGTCGAGGGCACCGTGCTTGGCTGGGATCGGGTGACGAATCGCAAATGGTCGCTGGAGTCTGCGAATGTCTCTGCTGAATTGGGCGCCAAGATCCAAGCAAGTGGCAGCGCGCAGCTGGCTACAGAACAATCGCCGCAGCGCGGCCAAATACAATTCCGTTGGCAGCCCAGCGAGGGTGGCCAGCATGTAGAAATTCTCGCAGAACGGTTGCCGTTGGAACCACTCGAGCCCTGGCTGGCGCGGTTCGTCACCGGCACGCAACTTTCAGGCGGGCTTTCGACCGATGCGACGGTAACCTGGAGCGTCGATCCCCAGCAGGGGCTTACAATGCAAACGACGGGCCGTCTTGAAGTGAGCCAATTCGACTTGTCGGCCGACGCGCTCGCTGGCGACCGCCTGCACAGTCAACAATTGCGCGCGCCGTGGAAGCTCCAAGTCATCAACAACGAGCTCGCCGTCGAGCAGCTCGACATTCATGCCGATTGGGCCAAACTCTCAGCGACGGGCAGCATGACGTTGGCTGAGTTGCAATCGCTTGGTCTAGAAAACTTGCCGCGCCGCCCCATGAAGCTGCTGGGCAGTGCCGACATCGCCCAACTGGCGAGACAATTCCCGCGCACGTTGCAGCTGCGCGAAGGCGTCCGTATTGACGCGGGACAGCTGAGTTTCGAGGTGGAAGCTCAACCCGAAGGCGAGCGGTACACTTGGCTAACCAATGCAGAATTGGCGAACGTCGCGGGTACCGACGGCCAGCGTCAAATACGCTGGAACGACCCGATCCAACTCGCTGCCAAGTTTAGCCGCACCGCGCAGGACACCAAGCTTGGTCCACAGCTCGAGACCCTGTCACTCGACGCGCCTTTTGCAAATGCCTCAGTGCAAACGGACCGCGAGGCAATCACGGGCGAGTTTGAAATCGACTTTGAGAAACTCTCGCAAGAGCTCGGCCAGTTCGTGGATGTGCGGGCATGGCAGTTGCGCGGCTTAGGGGAAGGCACTTTCGACCTGAAGCGGCAAGCGAATCAGCAGTTTATTGCCTCGGCATCTGTCGACCTTACCGATTTGCACGTTGCCGAAGCGGGACGCGATTGGAGCGAACCGAAGCTGCAAATCGAACTCCAGGCGACGGGCGCAGAGGAGAATCTTACGCCACGTTCGCTTGCCTCGGGTAGGGTGCAGTTGCGGGGACCTCGCGACCAGTTCGATCTAACGCTCCTGCAGCCCGTGGAGCTCGGCGCGGCTGAGCCAACCTGGCAATTGCAGCTTACTGGCCACGGCCCGCTCGAGTTGTGGGCAAGTCGGTTGCGGCCTTGGCTCGCGACCATGCCCCAGCAGCTCGCCGGCGATGCCCAGGTTGATGCGAAGGTACAAGTTGGCGGCGCACTCGTCCAAGTGCTGCAGTCCACCGGTAGCGTGGCGCAGCTACGCTTGCAATCCGATACCATGTCAATCGACGAACCTCGCATCGAGTTTGCCGGCGACGCGGCTTGGAACCGCACGACAGACAGCGTGAACTCGCAGGAACTGCAACTGCTGGGCAGCTCGTTTTCGTTTCGCGCCCGAGACATTGCCATGGCAATGGGGCAAGACGTGCCGCCCACCGCGCGTGGCAACATCGCCTTTCGTGGCGATCTGGAACGACTTGCCTCGATGGCGGGTTTAGTTGGCCATCCTACTTCCACTTGGCCTCGTGGCACAGCGGTCGGGCAACTGCAACTCGCTACCAATGCCGAGGAAGTGCTTGCTGATTTTGGCATGCAAGTCGAACAACTCGAACTGGCACGAACCACCGCAGCGGGGGCCGTTTATGGGCAGCCCGAAATCGTCTGGCGCGAGCCACGCTTGGAAATAACCGGCGTCGCCAAGTACGAACTCGCCGCCGACCGCGTGCAACTCGACAATCTACAACTTCGCGGGCAGACCCTTCAGCTAAAAAGTTCCGCGAGTGTTGAGCAACTGCGCACCGCCGGCAATTTGCAAGCGAGTGGCTTGGTCGAATACGACCCGCAGCAGCTGGCCAAACTCATCGCGAGTTACGCCGGGCAAGGCGTGCAGCTTGACGGCGATCGCCAGGTGCGGTTCCAAATCGCGGGTTCGTTGTTCGATTCCACTGCGCACTGGTCGCAGCGTTGGAACGCCGCCGCCGAGGCGGGATGGTCCAGTGCCGGCGTCTTCGGATTGCCACTGGGTGGAGGGCGATTGCAGGCAGCGCTGCGCGACGGGCAGATGCAGATCGCGCCGCTGGACGTGGCCGTCGGGCAAGGTCGGTTCACCGCCGCGCCGCGCGTGTTGCTCACGCCGGGGGCCGAGCAAATCGTGTTGCCCACGGGTCCGCTGGTCACCAACGTCGACATCTCGCAGGAGGTGAGCGAGACCATGCTAAAGTACGTCGCTCCGATCCTCGCCGGCGCGACGCGGGCCGAGGGGCAGTTTTCCATCGACTTGGACCAGGCAGAAATCCCCTTAGCGCAGCCGGCAGCGGCGCGCGTGCAAGGTCGCCTGACTGCGCACCGCCTCAACGTTTCGCCTGGGCCGATGGTTCAGCAGCTTGCCACGCTGGTTGACCAAATTGAATCGCTTACCAAGCGCAAACAGTTCCTGCAGGCCGCCACCGCGCCCAAGACGAAAGTCTTCCTCACGATGAACCCGCAGCCCGTCGATTTCCAACTGGTTAACGGCCGGGTCTATCACCGCAACTTGGAGTTCCTCGTCGACGACGTACCGGTGCGCAGCTATGGTTCCGTCGGTTTCGACCAATCGTTGGCGCTGGTGCTGGAAGTGCCGATCCAGGACAAGTGGATCGAAAGCGAACCGGCCCTGCGCGGCTTCGCCGGCAAGTCGCTACAACTCCCCATGCAGGGCACATTTCAGAAACCGCGCATCGACCAACGCGCCGTCGCCGATCTCTCCAAGCAACTGCTGCAAGGCGCCGCCACGCAAGCCATCGGCGACGAGTTGAATCGTCAGTTTGAGAAGCTGTTTCGTGGGAAGTAGCGTCCAACCCACCGTGCCCGCCACCGTGTTGCAGGGATCGGTGGTTCACTTCTCGTGTGGAATCGTATAGCAACCGGGAATGCTCGTTTAGGTCCGACGCTACTATTGATCGGGAATAGAATCCAATTATGTGCCGTAAGATTGATGTCAGTCAGATGCCACCACAAAAAACGGGCAAAATCGTCCGAAGCCTATCAAACTCAAATTGATACTACCTATTGGAGTATGGTCGAGTTGTCGATGATTCCAACTTCCACGGTGATCTTCGATGTAGGAATCGCTTCTCATTCCAATTGGGTGTAAACATCCCACTTGCTCTACTCAGCAACCTCAGTTGCCCAATAGCCACGCCGCTTCAATCCAGACTTGATTTCCCGTCGTATTGAATGACGGATTCTCCATGGCATATGACTGCATAGTAAGAATCCTATCAGTGGTAGCTATTTCGCGTGCGTTACATTACATTACATTACGCGACAATCCCGCGATCAATCCAACGACGGTCAGCAGAAGATGCGTCGCTGGCTCGGGCACGGGTATCGAACTTGTGGCGAGTGAGCTTGCGTGGACCCCGTAGTTTTCTGACCAGGCCTGCAAATCCGAAGGACTTAGTTCGTTCGGCGACTTACCACGCTGCCAGGCTAGGAAGTCTGCCCCGTTAATTACATTGTCGCGGGTAAAATCTCCAGCCCGAACGAAGTCGAGCCGATCGTGCACTAGCTGGGGATCGATACCGAGCAACGTAGCGAACGGTTCAACGTCCAATTCATCAAACTGTTGGTCGCCGCTTAGTGAGCCGTAGTTGTTGACAGACAGTCCGTACTCAAAGGCGAATCTGGCCGGATCAAAGATTCCTGTGACAAAGGCATCAATATCGCGCTCGTCCAACACAAGGTCGGCCGTCATATCAGCCAGAGATGTGGTAGCACTGGGGATCTCTGCGGAGAAAAGATCGTTAAGCGGTGTGTATACTGTGTAACTGCCGAGTTGGTTGGATACCACACTCTCAACAACTTCCGTGGTAGCAATGAAAACGACGGTGTCTTGTGAATCAACGAGGTTGACTTCAGTGACGCCTCCTCTATCAGGAACCAGTGGACTCAGACGAATCGGCGGCGATCCGTCCAGCGGAATTGCGAGCAAGGCCTCCCGAGAAACACCATCGTAAGTCGTTAGAGAACGCAATAGTACATAGCCGCCATCTTCTGTAACTTGAAAATCTCGAATTAATTGACCTTCTGCTATAGAGATCAGCTGGCTCTCCGGCTCCGACGCATCAATTGCTGCTTGAAAGATTGCCCTTTCCGAGGCCTGCAAAGACTGCTTGGCATAAAACACCGAAACATCATCGGAAGACATGCTTAGAAAAGAAATGTCCGTTCCATCAGCAATTGGACCATTTACACGTACTTGCGATGCCGCCAAGCTCGTAGAAGCGGAATACAACTCCGTTTTTCCGGGGACATCCAGCGCACCAGAATAAACTACTCTCGAACCATCCGCAGTAATGTGCTCCACGCGATTCACGCCACCGCCGGTATTGTTGATGTTGAGTTGTATTTGTGTGTCGGGTTGGGTGGTCGAGGCCGCATAGAGGTCGACCTGCTCGTATTCAGTCAGGAAGCCTCGGTAGATAATCCTCGACCCGTCGTCTGTAAGATCGTACCCTTGGATCGCTCCTAATACATCGCGAACAGGTTCGGTGCTAATGCGAAACTCGCTGCCTGGCGAATCGAGGGAACTACTGTATAGATAGGATGGGGACCCAAAGACTTGGCCTGTAAAGTTTGGAACTCCAATGTAGATGGCTCTTGAGCTATCTGGCAATGCGGACCAAGAGCTGGCGCGCCCACCCGCAGGCAATTGGTCAACGCGAGTTTGTGTACCAGCGGCATCTAAATCGGCCACGTACAACTTACTTTCAATTCGATAGAGGACTTGTGTACCATCCGGGACCGATTGTTCAAACACAACATCGCTGGTAGCCGGTACTGTATCATTGACTTGGACTTCTGCACCACTGCCATCGAGACGCACACTAAACAGGTCGTAGGCGGTCGGATGTGGGTTGTGTGCTGGACTGGCATAGAGCGCGTAGTCGCTAGTGGAATTCAATGACATCCGGCTGATGTAAGGTGAAGCTCCAGGCAAGGCGCTGAGTTGCACAGCTGATCCCACCCCATCTATAGGAGAGCGAAAGATCTGAATGCCGCCGTGTGGCGAGCGTCCCATAAATACAACCGCCGAACTATCTCCGGCAATAGCCCAGTGATGATACGCTCCATCCACCGATTCGAGGTGACTAACTCTTGTCGCTGAATCTTCATCTGAGAGAGGTACGGTGTAAATGGATCGGACCGCACCACCAGTGTTTGGGAAACCAACGAACGCCGCATACTGGCCGTCCGAGCTAAAACGAATTGGACTCAAGAATCTTTCATCCGCGGCGGCTAGGTCCGGTCCAAAATTGCGTTGCGACTCGGCCAGTCCAGAAGTGGCGGCGAGTACACCACTGGCTCCAGCATAAAGAATGGTCTGGTCATCCGGCGCGATCCAATACCTGTCTGTACTTTCCAGCAGATCTCCGCGATTGCTCAGCCGTATCGGCCCCTGTGCGCGCAGCGAGTCCATCACCAGCAAACTCAGGAATAGTAACGTTAAGCAGTGACACTTAGCCTGATTGAATTGGTGTAGTCGCATCCTCTGCACGTGCCCTATCTGTATCGAGGAGCGGTAGGCATCACTAGTGAAGAAGCTCATAATATATAATATAGCAGTATGAAATGGAAATACAAAACATCCCATCGCAGCTGACAGCGAGTCCCTGATCCGCATCAGATCGCTTTGGGCGATGGTCTAGGTCGACAACCAACCGAGTGGCGCGACACTCTGCGCGACCGTAACTATCACGGCAAGCGCGAGATTCGGCTGGTGAAAGTGGGGTACGGAGCGTTGACCGTCGATCAATTGTTGCCTACCGCTTAGTACCAAATCCCAACGTTAGGTTTGTTAAGCGAGTGTCTGATTCTGCAGTAGATTCACACCCATGCTTTGCTCTGTTCAATTGAGTGCCACAACAGAGGGGTACAGTAGCGGTCAGTTTGATTACATTCGAAAAACCCATCCCGCATCGTCGTCTATGAGCAGCTATCTGCCGCAAATCTGGCAATGATGTAGATGATTTAAGCGATTTATGCTGCAGGTTGCGCGCGGAGATGGGAATCGCCCAGCTTGGAAACCGCTACTTGTCCACCCTACACCCGCTTCCTTGGCGGAACGCTGAATCGGGGCGGCGTTTGAGCGGTCGTTGGCGGGCCGCGAAAGCGAATATCGCAATTCCAAACACTGTGCAGGGCGCAGTTGCGGGTTCGGGCACCTGTACCAGTGCGGCGGACGCGGCTGAGCCCGTGCCGTAGGCTGCTTGCCAATCTGTGAGTTCCGAACCGCTCCAGGGATCGGTGGAACGAAACCGTTGCCAGTTCAGCAAGTCGTTGCCATCGACGTCTTCGTCTTGGTCGAAATTGCCTCCTAAGTTGGGCAGGTGCGAGAGCGGCAGCTCTTTGAGAAAGTGGCCGATGTAGCGCAAATGCTCGAGGTGTGCCTCCGCGTCGGCGCCCTCGGCGCCCCACAATTGGAACTGGCCGCTCTTCACGTGGCGGTAGAAGTCGAGTGTGCCTAACCCCTCGGTCGAGGCGGGTTGGGCCGCAATGCCCAAATGCTCCATCAACTCGTTGCCCGTCTCCGCGGTGTTCTCGTAGGTATGGGTCAACACTTGCGAATGGCTGAAGAGAAAAGTCTTTTTGTTTTCTTTCGCTTGGCTAGCGAAGTTCTTGTAGTTCACCATTTGGGAATCGAGCGGCGTGCCATCGCCGGCGGTAGTCGCGTACAGCGAATCGGCAGCCAGCACGGCATCGATCGTATTGCGATACGTTTCGTTCTTCAAAATTTCACGCACCGCGCCATAGCCTGCGCTGAACGACGAAACGCCAACTTGTTCCCACTCCAAAGTGTCGGGAAAATCTGGCTCGTCACGTACTTTGGTCAGTGCTTCGTCCAGCAGCGATCGGAACAACGATCGACTGGAGAACGGAGTCGAGTAGGCACTCGACAGTCCGCTATAATTCACGGTCACGATCACCGTGTTTAAGTCAGCATGCTGTGAGTTGTTCCAGATCGTCTGCGGATTGCCATGGAAGTGGATGAGAACATCGGCCACGTTCCCCGGTCGCTGTTGGTAGGTGCTGGGAATAAACAGCTTCCAGGCCGAGTTGCTCAGCGCGATTTGCCGTCCGGTTGCCGTGGGCAGTTGTGCCCGCGTGGGTTGGACCGTTAGTCCCCACGTCACCAATGCTACGAGACAACAACTCAGCTTGTGCATCACAACTCGCAGTCAGGATTTCCAGAACGTGCAGCTAGGAGCCGCTCTCGAGCCAGTACGCCTCTTATTGTAACTGCTCTGCAAGGGTCTGGGGTTGAGTGCGCCGCGAAATTTTTGGCATTCCCAATGCGTGAAACTATTCCGCGACGCGCAAGTGCTGCACCCAAGCGGGGGGTACATTCAAGAAAATATTATCGCGGGCGATGCGATGCTCGCGCAGGTACGCCGCCAGAATACGATCTACGCCGCGGATTTTCTGTCTCGTTTTTCCGAAGGTCACCTGCTTCTTGAGCGGCCGAATGGCCATGTACTCAAAGTAGCTCAACGTGCCGCCCGGTTTCAGTAGTCGAAAATAGGTGTCGGTGATTGTCTCGACCACCGCGGGGGGGAAGTTTACATGCGGCAGCCCTGAGATGATGAAATCATACGGTTCGTGGTCGCCCAGTTCTTGGAGTGGTAACTGATGAATTTTGCTAAGTTCAGCAACTGTCTGCCAGTGGGGTTCGTTGGCAAAACGTTCTTGGAGCACTTCGACGAATGTCTCGTTGAGTTCCACCAAGTCGAATACGTCGCCGGGCCGCAAGTAACGGACGATTTGGTCAGTGAACGCGCCCGTGCCGGGGCCGCACTCCAAAACACGAATGGCTTGGTCGTTGCGCTGTGCTAAGTATCGCGTTATCGCTCGCGCGAGAAAGCGACTGCTCGGTAGTAGCGAGCCCGTGGTCTCAAACTGCGCACCAAATTGGCGGAGGAAAGTCAGTTGGTCGCGCAGGGGACGGAGCATGGAGAAACACTGGGGAGTCGTGGCAGGGGGGTTCAATATAGTGGGGTTCGTCGCGACGGCAACGCCCTGGTATGTTGATGGGATGCGTTTAATACTTGCAATTTTCGTGTTCCAGCTCTCGGCGGCATGCATCGCCCGGGAATTCTCGCCCCCGCGGCAAGTCGATGAACGTCGTGCGGCAGCGGCTGGAATACGGAAGATTGTTAGCCGTCACTTGCGGTTGTACACCGATCTTCCCGCCAGCGATGCGGTTGATTCCTTGCCCGCAGTGTTCGATGCCGCCGTGCCGCTCTGGGCGAAATATTTTCAGGTCGATCCAAGCAGCCTGCGGAACTGGCGGATGCAGGGTTATCTGATCGAGGACCGCGCAAAATTCGCAGCCCTTGAGTTACTGCCATTGGAGAAACCAGATTTCCCCAACGGCTTTTCCAACGGCTACGAGCTGTGGTGGATGCAACAGCCGAGCGACTACTTTTGCCGCCACTTGATGCTCCACGAGGGAACTCATGGGTTCATGTACACACAGCTCGGCGATACCGGCCCGGGGTGGTACATGGAGGGCATGGCTGAGTTGTTCGGCACGCATCGTTGGCACGATGGCGAGCTGCAGTTGCGCGTGATGCCTGCGCATCGTGGGGAAGTGCCCATGTGGGGACGCATCAAGTTGGTGCGCGAGGCCACTCAGCCACTCGCACTGCCGACACTGTTGCAACTCGACAAGTACCGTACGTTCAGCACCGAACAATACGCCTGGTGTTGGGCTTTGTGCGAGTTCCTGGATTCGCATCCACGTTGGCAGGAAAAGTTTCGGGAGTTACCCCGTTGGGTGGCGGAGCCGAAGTTCAACAAGCGTTTTTGGTATGAGTTTCGCGAAAATTGGTCCGAGCTGCGCGTCGAGTGGCAAGTGTATGTCGAGGCGCTCGACTACGGCTACGACCACCAACGGATGACCATGCAGCACAAGGCGAGCGAGCTGGTGGAAGACGTTGCAACCGTGACGGTCGACGCTGACCATGGTTGGCAATCAACGGGGTGGCTGTTGCCAGGGGGAAGCAAGTACGAACTCGAGGCTACGGGGCGATTTGAAATCTCAAGAGACCCAGACGGCACTCCCTGGCCCTGCGAACCGGGCGGAGTTACGCTCGAATACCACGACACTCACCCATTGGGGATGCTACTGGGGGCGTGGCGTACCGAGACGGCACCTTATTTCTCGGAGGCGTTTCCTGTGGGACTCTCGCGCGTAGTGACTCCTCCTACAGACGCGGTGCTCTACCTCCGTGTGAACGATTCCCCGGCCAAGCTGTCTGACAATCGAGGAACCCTCGACGCCAGCATCCGTTCTCTCGGCGATTGACACTCGCACTAGGTGGATCGACAATGAACGCTCGACTTCACTTTATCACTTTTTAGTCTCATACCAGTGCAACCTATGACCAATTTTCTTGCCGCCAACGATCCCGAAGTATGGGCCGCAGTGGCCGACGAAGTCGAGCGCCAACACGATGGCCTCGAGCTCATCGCGAGCGAAAACTACACTAGCCCCGCCGTAATGCAAGCCGCCGGTAGCGTGTTGACCAACAAATATGCCGAGGGCTACCCGGGCCGTCGTTACTACGGCGGCTGCGAGCATGTCGATGTCGTGGAAGACCTGGCCCGCGATCGGGCAAAGCAGCTGTTCGGTGCTGAGTTTGCCAACGTGCAGCCCCACTCTGGCTCGCAAGCGAACATGGCGATTTACCTAGCGGCGCTCGAGCCGGGCGATACGGTGCTGGGGCTCGATTTGGCCCACGGTGGTCACTTGACGCACGGCATGAAACTCAACATCTCGGGGATGTTATACAATTTCGTGAATTACGGCGTTCGTGAAGACGACCATCGCATCGACTTCGATCAGGTTGCCAAGCTCGCCAAAGAGCATAAACCCAAGTTGATTGTCGCCGGTGCGAGCGCTTACCCACGCGAGATTCCACACAAGAAGTTTGCCGAGATCGCCAAAGGATGCGGCGCGCAATTGATGGTCGACATGGCACACTATGCTGGGCTGGTCGCGGCGGGGCTGCACGACAACCCCGTCGAGGTTGCCGATTATGTCACCACGACCACGCACAAGACTTTGCGTGGACCCCGCGGGGGACTTTGCCTGGCGAGAAAGAAGCATGCCAAGGTGATCAACAGCCGCGTCTTCCCCGGCTTGCAAGGCGGGCCATTAATGCACGTAATCGCTGGCAAGGCCGTCTGCTTTGGAGAAGCGCTTAAGCCGGAATTCAAAATTTACGCCCAGCAGGTGATCGACAATGCAAAGGTGCTAGCCGAGACGCTCGCCAGCGGCGGGTTGAAGCTTGTGAGCGGCGGCACGGAGAACCATCTCGTGCTGGTCGATGTCACGCCCCTTGGGGTCGGTGGCAAGGTGGCCGAAGAGGCGCTCGGCGCGTGCCACATCACCGTAAACAAGAACATGATTCCGTTCGACCAACGCAAGCCGGTCGATCCTTCCGGCGTGCGCATCGGCACGCCAGCGCTCACTTCGCGAGGAATGGGCGAAGAAGAAATGCGTTCTGTGGGCCGTTGGATTCTCGAGGTCCTCCGCAATCCCGAAGACACCAAAGTCCACAAGCGCATCCGCGACGAGATCAACCAATTGTGCGAACAATTCCCCGTGCCCGCGGCGGCGCTCAACGAAGCGGCGCTGGCGGCGGTATAGTATCGGCACTGCGTGACAGCGTTAGCAACTGCGGCCACGCCGGGTGAGCTACCAAGCATTCATTCCCAACGAAGCGAACTAATCTCATGAGTGAATCGACCCAACCCCGCATCCTCATCGCCGACGACAACGAGGCAAACGTCGAGTTGCTCGAAGCCTATCTGGGAGCTTTGGAGGTCGAAACCGCCATTGCCGTGGATGGACAAAACACGCTCGACAAGGTTGCGCAATTTAAGCCCGACTTGATCTTGCTCGACATCATGATGCCCAAACTCAGTGGGTTCGAAGTCTGCGAGCGGCTCAAAGGCGACCCCGCCACGAGCGGCATTATGATCTTGATGGTTACCGCACTCAACGAACTGGGTGATATTGAGCGAGCAGTCGCAGCGGGGACGGATGACTTTCTCTCCAAGCCGGTGAACAAGGTCGAACTGAACATCCGCATTCAGAACATGCTCGAAGTGCGCACCGTCAAAGACGAAAACGAACGGCTGCGAAAGTACATCGAGAAAATGGAACGGCGATGAAAGCGAGCAGCACAAAATTTTGGCTGTTGTATCCGTTGCTAGTGGCAATCGCGTTGGTTGCCCCCTCACAGGCAAGCGCGAAGAGTGCTGAAACGTTGGACCATGTCCCTCTTGCACAGCTCATCGAGCAATTGGGCGACGACCAGTACCGACTCCGGCAACTGGCTGAAACGCGGCTTATCGAGCGCGGTGCCGAAGCCTTCACGGCGCTCCAAGCGGCAGCTAACCACGCTGACCTGGAGATCGCCACGCGCGCGAAGTATATTCTTAACCAAGTCCGCATCGATTGGGTTCGACCTCAAGACCCGACCGTAGTGCGTTCGATCATGACCAGCTACGGCGAGCAGCCGCTTAAGGCGAGGCTCGCGAAAGTCGGGCAACTTTCCGAGTTGGATCAGGAAGTCGGTTTTGGCGCGCTGTGCCGCGTTGCTCGGTTTGAGTCGTCTCAGCGGGTCGCACGCTATGCGGCGCTGGCTGTCTTGGAAAAAGGGTTACTGCCCGTTGCCCGCCGCAATGCGGCGATTCAATTGTTGACCGAAGAACTAGGCGGCGAACCCGACGCCAAACTGGAAAGTGGGACCGAGGCCCCACGGTCCTGGATCGCCGTCTACCGCGATCAGTTGCAAACGCCCGAGCGGATTGACCCGCGCTGGCTGCCGCTGGTCGATGCGGAGCTGGCCGCGATGCAATCCGAAGACTTGGTGGAAGCGCCTCAGCAGACAAACGATACGCAGGCGTTAACGCTCCTGCGCAGCTACCTTGAAATTTGCCACGAGTTGAACGATGCCGAAGCGATTTTTGGCGGCTTGCAGCGGCGCATCGAGTTGGATTCCAGCAGCGACGAAACCTTGAGCGCAAGCTTGATTGATGCAATGACGTGGATCATCGACCGCCAGCAATGGGACGCGCTAGTGCTGCTAGAAGATCACTACGAGAGATTGATCCAACGCCAACGGCTGCTGCTCTACCACGTCGCCTACGCCCGACAGCAACAAGGCCGCTCGGAAGAAGCAGAGGCGCTCGCGAAAGAATCGCTGCAACTCGAACCGACGGAGGCGAGGGAGCGGAACAACGTGGCGGAAGTGCTCAACGAGTTGGGACGCCACGATTGGTCAGAGGGTGAATGGAAACGAGTGATCCAGGAGGAAGCGCCGACTGATTTTCAGTCGCTGAGAGCGAGGGAATCGTTGGCCCTCTACAGGCTACACGATCGGCAAGAGTATCAAGCTGCCGCGGACGTGTTGACCGAAAGCATTGAAGCGATCGAGAGCAATTCTGAGATCAAAGCGGAGTATCTTGACGACGACTTAAGGCGAGACTACCTCAAGCGTGCTCGTTCGAATCGAGAGTTCTTCCTTGCATGTGCCTCTCGAGAAGAGGGCAATACGGCCAAACAATGTGGGCATTTGGAACAGGCTTATCGACTGGACAAGACCAATGCGGATATTCTGATTGCCATGTACCGGGTGGAAGATCCTCCCGAGCCATTTCGCCGCAACAGTCGCCAGCGTCTGGCCACGGCGGTGAAAAATCTCGAGAAATCGATCAAGCAACTTGCGTCAATGAAATCACGCAGGTCGAATGTGCGCGTGTTGCTCGCCCGGCAGTGTAATCATTATGCGTGGCTAGTCAGCAACACCGAGGGCGACGCTGCCAAGGCCGTCGAGCGGTCGAAAATTTCGCTATCGCTCGACCCCGGAAACGCGAGCTATCTCGACACCCTGGGCCGCTGCTACTTTGCCGCGGGCGACTTGGAAAACGCGATCAAGGTCCAACGAGAAGCCATCGCGAAGCACCCGCACTTGTTGATCATGCAGCGGCAGTTGAAACAGTTTGAAGACGCGCTGCGGGAACGCGATCAGGAAGAGGAAGTGGTTGAAGATGATTCGTAGCTGGATTCGCCATCCTTCGGTTTACAAAAAATCCGTCTGATTTTTTTGCGGACCCGGCTATGTTAATGCAACTTGGAGCAACACCCCCATGTCAGAAACACTCTACGCTGAAGTCAAAGGCGATGCGAGCCACCCACCCCTGCTGATGGTTCACGGTTTTCCGCTCGATCACACGATGTGGCAAGCGCAGGTCGAGCCCTTGTCGCAACTTTGCCAGGTCATCACGCCCGACTTGCAGGGGTTTGGGAAATCGAAGATCGAACTCTCGGAATCTGCCCGTGGGCTGGACATGGCCGACTATGCGGTCGCTCTGGGCGAGTTGCTGGAGTCATTGGAGGTCGATCAGCCCGTCATCTTGTGTGGATTTTCCATGGGCGGCTACATTTTATGGCAGTTTGCGCGGCGATATCCTGAGCGTGTTCGAGCGCTGGTCATCTGCGATACCCGTGCCGACGACGATAATGCTGAAACAATCGCCGCCCGACTGAGCATGGCTGAGGGAATCGCAAAGTCGGGAGTCGAGCCCGTGATCGAAGCGATGATGCCCAAACTGCTGGCAAAGCGGACGTTCGAGGGTCGTCCAGAATTGGTCGAGCAAGTCGCGGAAATCATCCGACGTGCCAATCCCGAGGCGATTGCCGCCGCGCAGCGAGGAATGGCACGGCGCCCAGACATGCAGAGTGCGCTAGCAAGTTTCGATTGGCCCGCGCTGGTGATCGCTGGCGAGGAAGACGCGATCAGCCCGCCCGAAGTGATGCGTGCGATCGCCGACAGCCTACCGCAAGCCAAGTACCAAGAAGTCGAGGCCGCGGGTCACATGAGCCCCATGGAAAATCCCGACGCCTTCAACCAAGCGTTGATCGATTTCGTGAGGTCTCTGCCGTAAACAGTTACGGCAGTTGAAACGACGACTGGATTTTCAAGACCGCGCAGTCGTCGGGGAAGGTGTGAAACGCCTGCACTCGAAATTGCTTGTCGCGGGTATCGACGTTGATGTAGCTGATCGCGCCGGTTTCCCAGCGACCGCTAGAGTCGAACTGGTGGAGCAGTCCCTTGCGCGTCGCCTGTAGCGTGAGCTCTTTCTGGTAGGCGAAGAATCGCTCGGAGTTGGCTGGCTCTAGCGAGAAGGCCACTTCGTATTTCACTCCACCGCGACACTCTAGTTGATCTGTGCGATCTCCACGCAGCCGATGCGACATCAATCGCCGCTTTTTGGGCAGCGGATGGTGCGCGGCCGTGGCGATCTCGGTTAAGAGAATGCCTTGATACTGCCAGGTAACAAGGTGGCCAGCGCTCGTGATCTGTACGCTCGCTTCGTAGTCGCCGCGGGTAATGGTGCGGGACTCGTGAATTTCGAATAGCTCGGGGTGCAAGGATCTTCCGTAAAGTTGGAAAACAAGCTCCGCGATTTTTGGTCTAACAGATAACACCGTAGGTCTCTCAGACGCTGGTGGTAGGAATTGTTTTGCTCGATAGGCCAATTATAGTTACGGGACCGGTAGACGACAAAGGGAGATTCTTCAGCAAAAAATGCGCAGGTTATTCGCTCTTGACAACGGAGCATCGCGTAGGTCCATCAACAGAGTCTCTTGCTAGCGGCGTGAAGAATTTCGTTCGTCAGTATCCAGGTCATGAGCCGACGGTTTCTTGAAGGGGCCAGTGCGAACGCACTGCGATCGAGAGTATTCGGAAAACGCCCATGCAGAGCACAACGCAACAAGTCTTTAGAGAACTTCTCGAGTGCTTCGGCCCGCAAGGCTGGTGGCCGGGAGAGACGGCGCTCGAGGTGATGATCGGCGTGGTGCTTGTGCAGAACACGGCTTGGCAGAATGTCGAACTCGCGATCGACAATCTCCGTGATGCCGACATGATGCATCCTGAGAAGTTGTTGGCGATAGATGAGGAAGGTCTAGCAGAATTGATACGCCCGTCGGGATACTACCGGCGCAAGACGCGGCGGCTGCGCTCCTTGATTGAATTCTTTGTGAACGAATACGACGGTTCGATTGCCGCGATGCGGGCGGTGGAGTCGCACACATTGCGGCAGCAGCTGCTCGGTGTGCATGGCATCGGCCCAGAGTCAGCAGATGCGATACTGCTGTACGCACTGGAGAAACCCGCGCTGGTCGTCGACGCCTACACACACCGTGTTTTCGCTCGCCACGGTTGGGCGAGCCACGACGTAGACTACCACCAACTGCAGGAACATCTCGTCAGCGAGTTGCCCGAGGACGTAGCCACCTACAACGAACTGCACGCCCTCCTGGTACAAGTTGGCAAAGACTACTGCCGAAAGACTCCCAACTGCGAGGAGTGTCCGTTGCGAGACATGCTACCGCCCGGTGGCATTGCCGAGCCCGAGTTCACGTAACGCCCGCAGCAACTCACGGATGTTCCGCGGGTTCTGGCCGAGGTCGCCCTTGCCGATGCGCGATTGGCTGGTCACGTCGACTGTTGTGCCAGTCTCTGCTTTGCCAGTTTCGGAGGGCGCTAAAACTACTCGTACATCGTCTTGGAAACCCAGCCATCGCGTGGTGTGAATCAGCGCGACGACCAAGCCCTGCTCCTGTTCGTTGGTGATTTCCTTGAGTACCCAGGCGTTCTCACGCCCCGCCCAATCCGCGATGGCTGCGGCGACTTCGTTGGGAGCAGCAGGGAGTTTCAGAGTGCGGAGTGTCGGGTCTTCTGCGTCGGGACTTGTCTCGGCTGAGTTGGTCGATAAGTCGCGGCCCCAATCATCGACTCGACAGACCAACGCGACAATCACCGCTAGCAGCGCACTTCCCGCAGCGATCGCAAGAATTTTGAGTTTCTTAGACATGAGGCAAGTCTCCCGTTGCGTAACCTATTCTCTGGACGATGCTAGCACGCTTTGGACGAGCAAGACAGTTGCGGTTTTTCAATCGCAGCATTGCTGTAGCTTGCTTGGGGTGGTTTGCCTATTATCCTAACCGGTTCTTCGCTGGCGAAGCACTGCAATTGACACGCGTAGCTCAACTCACCTGAGTTCGGTTTGACTGAGTCCATCGAAGTTGGGCGACATCGGCTACGAGTAGAAAAAAACTGAAACATTGGGAGAACGAGCCGTGAGTTCGATCCGTCCGCTTATCACGATTACTGTCTTGGCTGCTGTGGGTGTTTTCCTCTACATGAAAATTAACGAGACCGAACCCCCACTACCGGAAGGGGTGGAAGATTGGTCAGCAGACACCGCCTTGCAGTTTGACATGAGTGGCACGGCTGCGACCGAGAGCCCGCAGTTTGGCATGGCCCCCGCGGGGGACGAAGCGCCAAGTTTCAATGCGCCTCCCGTCTCCAGCGAGGTCGCACCTGCCTATTCGCCCGCCATGAATACTGCTCCTCCGTCGTTGGAAACCGCTCCTAGCGAATCTGCTCCAAGTTCGCAGGTGACAAGTACCGCGTCGGAACTTCCCGATCTGCCGCCGCTGCCAACGTTGCCACCGGCGCCTTCGACTGCGCCGTCGGTTGAGCCCTCGGTGGCTAACGCACCACCCGTTAATTTGTCGGACCTCGATGCCATTGCACGGGCCGAGTTGGCAATGCAAGACGCTCCGCCGGCTGTGGCCGAATCGCCCAACGCTGCTGAACGAACTCTCCCCGTAACCCCCACCCCCAAAGCAACTGCTCAGGCGCAGTCGTCCGTGTTTTCCGCGACTCGCACCGCCGTGCAAGCTGCTTTGGATCGGGGCGAGTTGTCGCAAGCGCTGCTGTTGCTTTCTGATTGGTATGGAGACCCGTCGCTTTCTGCAAGTGAAACGGAAGAGGTGAATACGCTACTCAGTCAACTCGCGGGGAGCGTGATTTACTCGACCGAGCATCGCCTCGAACCGCCCTACATGGTGCAGTCGGGGGAGCGGCTGGAAATGATTGCTAAAGAGTACGATGTTCCCTGGCAATTGCTGGCCAAAATCAATGGCATTACCAGCGCCGACCAACTCCAACCGGGTCAACAGTTGAAAGTGGTACGTGGTCCTTTTTCGGCGCTCATCGACATCAGCCGCCGACAGATGACGCTCATGCTCGACCGTCGTTACGCGGGTCGCTTTTCGCTCGACATCGACCCCGGCGTCACCGTCGAAGAGGGGCAATGGGAAGTGAATCAGAAATTGCTTACCCCAGCGGGTGCTAGTTTGCCTGGTACGGTACCGACAACTCCCACCGAGGCACGCAGCTTGATGTTGGCCAGCGCCACGGGGACGGCATCCCAGGTCGCGATTTTGCGCGGTGCTGCGGCGCCCAATCCCCTGACCGAACCTGCGGGCCGCGTGATGCAGATGAATCCGTCGGATGCGGAGGATGTGTTCGATATTCTCTCGTTGGGATCGAGAGTCGTGATCCGCCGGTGATCGATTCCGCAGACGAGCCTGCACTGTTGCCCGCCAGAGTGTCCAACGTTTCAACTTTCGGAGGCTTACGCCGTCCGGTTCGCCGGTTAGAATGAGTTCATGTACGACCGTAACGCTCTCCAAGAATTGATTCGCAGCGAAGCACTACAGTTCGGCGACTTCACGCTCGCCTCGGGCAAACAGGCGAAGTTCTACCTGGATTGCCGCAAGGTCACACTCGAAGCTCGCGGGGCGAAGCTGATCGCCGCGGGAATGCTGGAGCTGCTCGGCAACGAGCTGCCGCCGCTAGTGGGTGGCATGGCAA
The DNA here is from genome assembly GCA_965230685.1 of Bythopirellula sp. GTDB lineage: Bacteria > Planctomycetota > Planctomycetia > Pirellulales > Lacipirellulaceae > Bythopirellula. The sequence goes on along the minus strand of CBDDLO010000002.1, from coordinate 1,584,290 downwards.
TTGGCGCCGATCCAATCACCGCGGCAATTCTCACCTTGGCCGGCACCCAAGACAAGTCGCTCCGCGGCATCATCGTCCGCAAGGAAGCCAAGGCCCATGGCACCGGCAAGTTCGTCGAAGGCCCGTACCGCGAAGGTGAGGAAGTCGTCATCGTCGAAGACGTCGTCACCACCGGCGGCTCGTCGTTGCTCGCCATCGAACGCTGCGAGGCGGCAGGGCTGAAGGTCAACCGCGTGCTGGCGATCATTGACCGCATGGAAGGTGGCCGCGAGGCGTTTGCAGCGAAGGGGTACGAGCTGACCACGCTGTTCACGGTACGTGACTTCGGCATCGAATAGTTTTCTCGAGCGAGTATGGAAACTTCACTCCACCGCCAACTGAAAGCGCACTACGCGCTGGATGAGAGCCAGACGGAAGTCGTCCTGGGCGACTATCGCATTGATGCGATTCGTGGCGGGCGGTTGATCGAAATTCAGCATGGCTCGCTCGCGGCAATCCGTGACAAGATCGCCAAGCTACTGGAGAACCACCGCGTGACGGTCGTTAAACCCATCGTCGCGGTCAAGCATCTAGTGAAACTCAAAAAACGTGGCGGCACTGTGGTAGACCGCCGGCGCAGCCCAAAGCGTGGGCAATTGCTCGACGTGTTCGACGAGCTAGTCTATTTCACGCGGGTCTTTCCCCATCGCCGGTTGGTGCTAGAAGTCGCGTTGGTCGAGGTCGAAGAACTGCGCTACCCCGGCCATGGCCGTCGCCGACGTCGCCGGCCGAATGACTTCCAGGTGGAAGATCAGCAACTGATCGAGATTGTCGATACGCACCGCTTCCGCACGTTGGCCGACCTACGGAAAATGTTACCAGCCGGCTTGCCTGCGATCTTTCACACGGGCCACCTCGCCGAGGGGTTGGAAGTGCGCCGCCACATCGCCCAACGTATGGCCTACTGCCTACGCGAAACCGGCGCGATTCATACCGTGGGAAAACAAGGCAATGCGGTGCTCTACAGCCGACGTCGCCGCGCTGCCGCATAACAGCCGCTTAACAACCGAATAGCCGCGATTTTTCAGATCGCCGGGGCCACCCGAGGTGGCCAAAAATAGTTGTGGAAATCAGACTCCCCGTTTGGTATTTTCGTACCCAGTTGATGAGTTGCTGTCGCGCTCGGTGAGAGGCTCGGCGGACTTTGGGACGCGGCTCCGGCGCAAAACGCCGGCCGGCTGTCCCGATCAGGGTACCCTGGTCGAGATTGCATCGGAGCCGAGCAACAAGGTGATCGCGAAACGACCTCCCACCAAGAACAACGGCGGCTGGAGCGCTCCAGTTTTTTTCAATCGAGACCGTGAGGGACAAGAGGTGTCAAAAACATCACCGAGGTGTCAAGCCAGTCAGTAACCAAGAGCAACGTAGTTCGCGCAAAAAATTGAACAGGAGGAAACGGAGTGAACCGAGTTGAGCCTGGTCGCGACATGGCCAAGAATTAACTAAGTACCGTCACGAAAAACACAAGAAGCACGAAAAAGTAACGTCTTCATGGGTTTTGTGTAGTTTGTGTTTTTCGTGTCTGTGCTCCCAAGACTTGCGCGAACGGCAAAGCACGCTGCTATTCGTAGCACGAAAACCTATCCCCTGTTTTCTCCGTGTCCTCCTGTTCCAATTTTTTGAGTGGCTCCAGGGGGCTGCGTCGGGTTTTATCGATCCTTGCGCTTGGCCTTGCGAAAATGCCCCACAGAGCCTAACCTATTTGTCTCACTCAACCCGCCAATTGCCCTGCAAGACTCCCCGCCATGAGCGATTCCAGTGCGTCTTCGTACCAATCGCCCATACGCAACTTGACGGGGGTGCAGATCGTCGGCACGGGTAGTTTCGTCCCCGAGAACGTTGTGACCAACGAAGACTTGGCGTCGCTCGGTTGCGATGCGGAGTGGATTGTCCAGCGCACCGGTATCCATGAGCGTCGCCATGCACCCGAGGGGATGAACACAAGCGACATGGCAATCGCAGCGGCAGAGCGCTGCATCGAAGCCAGCGGCATCGACCGCGACGAAATCGACTTGCTATTGCTGGGCACGTTCACGCCCGACCAGTTGATGCCGGCGACTGCAACCACCGTGCAAGACAAGCTTGGAATCCACTGCGGAGCCATTGATCTCAACGCGGCTTGTTCGGGGTTCGTCTATGCATTGATCACCGGCATGCAATACGTCGCCACCGGCGGGAGTCGCTACGCGCTGGTGATCGGAGCGGATACGAACTCACGTGTGGTCGATCCCGCGGACAAGAAGACCTACCCGATCTTCGGTGATGGCGCGGGTGCAGTGCTGCTTGCCAAGGGAAGCCCTGAGCAGGGGGCGTTGGCTTACACGCTTGGTTCGGACGGGTCGGGGTCGGAGTTGCTCTGCCGCCGCAGTGGTGGCGTGGCGAAACCGTATGATCCCAGCGATTGGTTCGTATTTATGGACGGACGCCCCGTTTTTAAATGGGCTGTGCGGCTGGTCGACGAGGTCTCCCGCGAAGTGGTTCAGGCAGCGGATATGTCGGTGGACCAGATCGACTGGTGGTTGCTACACCAGGCGAATGTACGCATTCTCGACGCTGCGGCCGAGGCGCTTCACATTGACCGCAACAAGGTCGTGATGCACCTGGACCGCTACGGCAACACCTCGGCGGCGAGTATACCGATCGCGTTGGACGAAACGTACCGTGCGGGCAAGATGCAGCGCGGACAAAGCCTGCTAATGTCCGGCTTCGGCGCGGGACTAACCTGGGGCACGACGGTCTTTCGCTGGTAAGTCCAAATCCCCCACAACCAGCCCCACGCGCCAGCGAGGGCGCGGTTCAATGCAGGCGCGCCCTTGCTAACGCGTCGGGCTAGTTTTTGACACGATGGAGAAAAGCATTCATGACTTCAACTACGAAAAAACGCAAACCCAGAGCAAAAACCCTCCCACCGCGCAGCAAAGTGAAACCGACCGACACTTGGGATCTCACTAGCCTGTACCCCAGTGACACCGCTTGGGAAAAGGCGTTTGTGCAATGGAAAAAGCAAGTCAAGAAATACGCCACTTTCCAAGGAACCCTGGCCCGCAGCGCAAAACAACTCGCCGCCTGTCTAAAGTTCGACGCGAACTTCGATCGCGTTGCCGAACGATTGGGTACCTACGCCTTTTTGAAAACGACCGAAGACACCGCGGCTGGCGAGTATCAACGGATGATGGGCCGCTTTGAACACATCGCCAGCCAGGCGAGCCAAGCCGCCAGCTTCATTCGCCCTGAGATTCTCGCGATCCCGAACACCAAGTTCAAAAAGCTGCTTGCCGCCAAAGAGCTGCTGCCCTACAAGCTGATGCTCGAGCGGTTGGAGCGCTACAAGCCGCACACGCTCAGCGACGCCGAGGAACGACTACTGGCGATGCAAAGCCAAATGTCCGACACCTCGAACCAGACGTTTCGGCAGTTGACCGACGCGGACTTCAAGTTCGGTATGATCAAGAACGAGCGAGGCGAAACTATCGAACTCTCGCACTCGTCGTTCTCAGCGCTTCTGCATTCACCCAAGCGAACGGTACGCAAAGCGGCGTTTGAGCAGTACTACGAAGTGTTCGCCGGTCACGAGAACGCGCTCGCCGCGACCTTGTCGGGTTCGGTGCAGCGAGATGTTTATTACGCCAAGGCGCGAGGGTACGACAGCGCGCTGGATAAGGCGCTCTTTGCAGATAACGTGCCGCGCAAGTTGTATGACAATCTTATCAACGCAGTGCGCAAACGCCAGCCGGTGATCAGCCGTTACCTCGACCTGCGTCGCCGAAAGATGAAGCTCAAATCGATTCACCACTACGATACCTACGTGCCCATCCTGAGCGACTTGGATCAGAAGCGGACCTGGCAACAGGCGGTGAAAACCGTTGTCGAGTCGCTAGAACCACTCGGTGAGGAATACTGCGACACGCTGCGTGCGGGGATGACGGATCAACGCTGGTGCGATCGCTATCCCAATCGCGGCAAGCAGAGCGGCGCGTTCAGCTGCGGCACCTTCGACGGCGATCCGTACATCCTCATGAACTACCAGCCGACGGTACTTGACCATGTCTTCACGCTCACGCACGAAGCGGGCCACTCGATGCACAGTTACTACTCCTCGCGGAACCAGCCGTTTCAATATTACGACTATGTCATTTTTGTTGCCGAGGTCGCCAGCACATTCAATGAGCAGCTGCTCAGCCGCCACCTGATGGAGCAAGCCAAGTCCGACAAAGAACGGGCCTACCTGGTCAACCGCGACATCGACGCAATCCGAGGCACGATTATTCGCCAGACGATGTTCGCCGAGTTTGAAAAGATCATCCACGCTTTAGCCGAATCGGGTGAACCGCTCACGGTGGACTGCTTCAAGAGTGAGTACGCAAAACTATTGCAGGCGTATTTTGGCCCCGACTTTGTGATCGATGAACAGTTGCACCTCGAATGCCTGCGCATCCCGCATTTCTATCGAGCGTTTTATGTTTACAAATATGCAACCGGTTTGTCGGCAGCGATCGCGCTGAGCGAACGCGTCTTGAACGGTGGGGAGCAGGAGCTGGGCGATTACCTTTCTTTCTTGAAAGGTGGGTGCTCGAAGTATCCTCTGGACTTACTCCGCGACGCCGGCGTCGACATGGCCAAGCCGGGGCCCGTGAACACGGCGTTGGACCGCTTTGAAACGCTGGTCGATCAGCTGGAGGAGTTGCTATAGTCGAGCACACGATTCTTGACCCGTGTCGTTGGCGAGGATAATCTAAAGCTTCTTCTTCCTTAGCCAAAGGTTCTGGACCATGTTGCGTGCTAAGTTCTCTTGCTGCTTACAATGCTTGCTCCCGCTGGCCGTGGGGCTGGTCTTGATTCTGTCGTCGTGCCAGTCGGTGATGGCGATCGGTGCTCGGGGTGGGTGCCCCGACCCGCCGGACTTTGTATATCCTTCCAGTGCGATCCCGCTCCCAGAGGTGATTATCGAGCGGAGCCCCAACTTCGGCGAGCGTGCCGCGGGCACGGCGGTCGACAGCATCGTGATGCACACAACGCAGACGTCGCTGGAAAACACGCTGCGATTGTTTGGAGGTGCCGCGAGTACGAGCGCGCATTTCGTCGTCGCCGAGAATGGCGACATTTATCAAATGGTCGATACCAACCTGCGGGCGTTTCACGCCACCTATTACAACTCCCGCTCTGTCGGTATTGAAATGGTGGGCGACTATATGAACGCCGACATGTGGAACGACGACAATCTCGGCGCGCTGGTCGATTTGATGTCGTGGATCGTGTCGGCCTATCCCGACATCCCGCTCACGCATCCGGAGGGATTCGATGCCTACGATTTCCCCGGCGATCGGCTGCCCTTGCCCGGCATCGTCGCGCACGGCCAAGTCCAACCGTGGAACCGCGGCGACCCCGGCGAGTTCTTTCCCTGGGACGACGTGCTCGGAGATGTCGCCGCGCGCTTGGCAACGGTGCCGGAGCCGAGCTCTGCGCTGCTGTTGATGTTGGGTGCTGTCGTAGCGCTAAGGCGCGACCGCACCAAGCTGCGAAATCTGCCCTAGCAAACTGGGACAGCACGGCAGCAGAAAAGATCTTCACTGAAGTTCCTACTCCCAACTCCGAGACCGCCTTGAGTGGTGAGTTCGGAAGCAGTTTTTACCCGCGGCGAGGAGTGAACCACCTCATACGTCCACCACAATATCATTAAGCGCCAGACTCTTGTGCAAACAATAGTTTCTTCGGCGAGAACCCTTCGGTGGAAGGCACTGAAAATCTGCCAAGCATTCCAAAATCGATTTGCGACCTTCGCACATTTGCAGCCTACTTGGGACGACACATAGCTTAGCTGCGCTTTTTTCGCTTGCCTGGTTTCTCGGCGGGGCGGGTGACGAGATAGGTCAGCGCGCTGCCCAACAAGGCACCCACGACGAGCATCGCGAGGAGCGAAGTTCTCGGCGAGATTTCGGGGAACACGCTGCGAAGGTTGGCTCCCAGCACTGCCGAGAGTGTTGCCAAGGGGAAGAAAAACGCGGCCAACACGTTGAGCCGATGTGCTGACGCAGCCATTTGATGGCTCGCCTCGGATTGAATCTCTGCTTGCCGCGCCGTTTCAAAATTGAGCGCCGTTTGGGCGTCGCTTTGCAGTAGCTCGACGCGGCGGGACAAGTCGTAGGCCGTGTCGCGCCAGTCGAGTAGTGCGGTGTCTTCGAGGCAAAGTTTCCTCGCATTTTGCAAAGCCGTGTACATGTTGCGCGTCGAGCGGGCCAAGGGACTGAGTTGCCCCAGTAACTCGAAGCACGCTTCACTGTCGCGAGCATCCTCGACGGCTTCAACAAGTCGATCGATTGCCCGGGCGTAGCTCTTGAGATGCTCTTCCAGCCCCGAGCCGCTGGCCCCTGGTAGCGTGCTGAGCCAATCGCCGTCGGGTTGTCGCCAGAAGAGAATTCCGGTGCGTTCGGCCTCATGGTACTTCGGCACATCGTGGAGTACGAGCAGCAACTGGCCATCGGCTTCTATGACCCGTTGTCGACCTGGTCCATGTCCGAGACGGATGCGCAAGACCGGAGGCAGTTCCCATTCGGCGGGGATCAGGGGACAAGAATTCATGGGCTACTTGGTCGCAGTGGGACTATTCTTACCGAAACGGGTGATCCACAAGAACGGTTGTTCCTGCTCGTCAACGCGCACTTCCTCGACGAGTTTGGCTTGGCTCAACAGTTTGCCTACCGCGGATTTCAAAAAGGTGCGCTGCTTGGCTAGGGTAACTTCCACCTTGCTGGGGTCAATCTGGTAGTGTTCCAGAGCCCAAGGGTCGATCACCACGGGCACGCGCAGTGCGGGTTGCAAGGCGGTGAGTGCCTGGGTGAGGGTGAAACCACTAATTTCGATGTTGCGTGATTCAAACAAATGCGGAGCCGATTGCCGCGCACTAACTGTGGGTCTCCAACCGACGGGCCATGTTTCGCGGGTTGTCTCTAGTGGAGCGATCACTAGCTGCAGCAGCTCGCTCGGCAGCTGTTCCGGTCGTAGTGCCAAACCGTCGGCGCGAAGCGCAAAGGCAAGGGCGGTGCCCGTGCTGAAATCTTGCAACTCGATCTCTAGTCGTTTGTGGCTGCGCAGCTTACCTGACCGTTGTAGCGGGGTCGCCAAGTTTTTTTCCGCGCGTTTCAGAACTTCCGCAGGTGTCAGTTCTTTCGTGGAGAATCCCAAGGGCACGGACAACTCGGCATAGACCGAGCGAAATTGTTTTTCCGTCAGGCCAAACCGGCCGCGCTCTTCGGCCTGATAGGCGGTCTTCGCGGGCAGCTCTTCAAAATATTTTTGCAGAGCAGCGCGTTGCGTCGCTCGAAAGCGGCGCTTGGGAAGCACCAGTTCGTTGCGACCGGTGAGCATGGCGCGGACGCGATAGCGCGGGCGGCCGCCCAGTTGCTGCTGTTCCACGGTGGGCTGATCGCCGGCCCGGGCGCCGCGGATTCGCACGCTGCCCAAGTCCATACGGCCCAACATTCGTGCCCATTCCTGTGGCGCGGCTAGCGGCACACTCGGCTCGGTAGCGATCTCCAGGTCGATGGGGAGCGCGGCGGTGGCCGATTCCGCGCTCGCAAAGAGAACGAGTAGGAACAGACCGGCAATGGAACGTCGAAAAGTCATGCTCCGCAAGTATAGCATTCTACTCGACGCTGCTAGCGCTTCCGGCTGGTCGGATTTTGAGGGTGCTTGCCACGAGTGCTTATTTTGCGAAAATGTGACCTCACTTCCCAATACCCTGCAATGGAGCCTTTCCTATGTCGCGTCCCGTCACACTCTTCACTGGCCAGTGGGCCGATTTGTCGTTGGATGATCTCGGCCGAATGGCTAAAGATTTTGGTTACGACGGGCTGGAACTCGCCTGCTGGGGTGACCACTTCGAAGTCGACAAAGCAACGGCCGACGACGGTTACGCCGCCGCCAAACGAAAGCAGCTCGAACAGCACGACCTGCAGTGCCACGCCATTAGCGCGCATCTGGTCGGCCAAGCAGTCTGTGACCCCATCGACGAGCGGCACAAGGCGATTCTCCCGCCGTACATTTGGGGCGATGGCGATCCGCAAGGGGTCAACCAGCGCGCCGCAGAGGAACTGAAGAACACGGCTCGCGCCGCGCAGAAATTTGGCGTCGATGTGGTCAATGGATTCACGGGCTCGGGCATCTGGCATATGCTCTACTCATTTCCACCCGTGTCGGACGCGATGATCGACAAGGGCTTTGCCGACTTCGCGGATGCTTGGAATCCGATCCTTGATGTGTTCGGCGAATGCGGCGTGCGGTTCGCGCTGGAGGTGCATCCCACCGAAATCGCTTTTGACATTTACTCCGCACGGCGGGCACTCGACGCGTTGGGCAACCGCGAAGAATTTGGTTTCAATTTCGATCCCAGCCATCTCATCTGGCAGGGTGTCGATCCGGTCGAGTTTATTCGTGAGTTTCCCGACCGCATCTATCACATGCATGTGAAGGACGCGATTGTGACGCTCAATGGCAAGAGCGGCATCCTTTGCAGCCACATCAATTTTGGTGACGCCCGTCGCGGCTGGGATTTCCGCTCGCCGGGTCGGGGCGGCGTGAACTTCGAGGAAATTATCCGCGCCCTCAACGACATCGACTACCAAGGCCCACTCAGCATCGAATGGGAAGACGCCCGTATGAACCGCGAGCACGGCGCACGAGAGGCGTGTGAATTTACACGTCGGCTCGATTTCACGCCCGCGAATGTGCAATTCGACGCGGCATTTTCGGAAGCGTGAGGGTTCAAGCGTCTGCCAGAGTGCGAGGTTTTGGCACCGCTAGACGGTAGATGGTATAATGACTTGATGGAATCGCTTATCCACAATGTGAAAGATTTGCCGCCGGAAAAGCGTCGCGGTTTTGAAGCTGCCTTGGGGGAAACGCTACGTGACGACCAGTGTCTACTGGTCGTAGTCGTCTCGCCGGGTGTCGAGCCGGGCGATGAGCAACGGGCCGCTGCGCTTGCCGATATGCGCAAGCTTGGCGTACAAGGAGAAAAACATCGCGAAACGCTACCAGTCTCAGTGGAAGACGCGAACCAAATTTTGGAAGAGGCGATGGAAAGCGTTCGGCCGACCAACGATGTATCATGAGGGTCGTGCTCGACACGAATATCTTGGTGCGCTCGGCCTACTGCTCCGAGGGACCGGCTGCGGAGCTCTTAGATCAGTTGAGTCTGCCGGGCCATACTCTGATCACTTCGTCATTCTTGCTTGATGAGCTAAGGCGTGTTTTGCAATATCCGAGATTGCAACAACTGCACGGCTTTACAAGTGGTGAGATCGACCGCTTTGTTGTTGATGTAGCGGCAGCTAGCCTGCTGGTCGAGCCAGAGCCTGCACTAGCCGAGGGAGTGGTCGTGAACGATCCCGATGACAATCCGATTGTTGCCACGGCTGTAGCCGGCAAAGCGGAGGTGCTCTGCACGTTGGACAAGCATCTTCAAAACACCGCCGTGGTCCAGTTCTGCAGCAAGCTTGGGATTCGAGTGCAGCGCGACGTCGAACTATTGTCACTGCTGCGAACGCCAGAGTAAATCATGTCAAAAAATCTGTCGCTCGCCCTTGTTAACGCGACGTACTTGTTGTTCTGGCTACAGTTGTCGTTGCCGCTACATGCCGAGCAACTCTTCGTTGCCCCCGACATCTACGCACCGGCGAGCCGTCAATCGCAGCCGCCGGAGCATACCGCCAACGAGCTGTATCAACGCGCTCGACAGAAATGCGAAGCCGGCGAGCTCGGCGCCGCATTGCGTTTGGCAACCGCAGCCGTCGCAGCCGACCCCGACCATGCCGATGCCCGGCGGGTGCTTGGATACCGTCGCGTTGGCGCGCATTGGGCGGGCAGCTATGCAGCGCGGCGGATTGAGCGCGGCGAGACGTGGCACTCGGAATTTGGTTGGATCCAAGCTGAGGACCTAGCGCGCTACGAAGCCGGCGAACGCCCATTCGGCAAACGCTGGATCAGCGCTGAGGACGACGCCAAGCGCCACGCAACAATCGACGATGGTTGGCGTGTACGCACCGATCACTTTCGAGTAACTACGAACCACAGCCCCCAAGAGGCAACGCGTCTTGCCGCACAACTCGAAGCCCTCCACCAAGTTTGGCTCCAACTATTCGGCGAGTTCGCCCTAAAACCCACCGACTTGCTCAAGCGTTTTGATGGCAAAGAATCCAGCGGCTATCGCAGCAAACCGTTCGAGGTCGTGTATCATCGAAACCGCGACGAATACAATGCGGCACTGCTACGGCAACAACCGCGGATTGCAATGACACTTGGCATCTACTTCGACAAGACCCACACAACACACTTTTTCGCTGGCGACGAGCAAGACGCTGGGACCATTTACCACGAAGCCGTGCATCAGTTTTTTCAAGAGTCTCGCCCCGCGGCGCGAAGTGTCGGTGCCAAGTGCAATGCTTGGATGATCGAGGGCGTGGCGTGCTATTTCGAGTCGTTGACTCCGCAAGCCGACAAGAAAGGATCTCGCACATTCGCAATTGGTAGAGCCGGTGATGGCCGCTTGCCTGCGGCGCGGCATCGACGGTTGGTCGATGATTATTATGTGCCGCTAACGGAACTCTCCGCGCTGGGGATCCAAGACTTTCAGAACCGAAGCGACTTACCGCGGCTCTACAGCCAATCGGCGGGGCTGGCGACTTTTTTGATGCATTATGAACGTGGGAAATACCGTTCCGCGCTGGTCAAGACGATGCAACTTCTCTATGCAGGTAGGGACAAAGTAAGTACCCTAGAGGACTTGACTGGGCACACGTTTGCGGAGTTGGACGTGGAATATCGGCAGTATCTCGAAACGCTGTCCCCATCCGCCGAAACGGTTACGCCCGCCTCGGTTACGCCCTAAACCGTTGTGCCCCAAAACCTCCGAACCGATTTCCCCAAGGAATTGTCATCATGGTATACACCCTTGCACACATTACCCAAGCCGAGAGTCCTGCCGGCTTGTTGCTGTTTCTCGCCGGCATCGCGGTTGGCGCGTTAGCTACCTCGGCATTCCGCCGTTTGCGAGCAAGTTAGACGGTTTGAGAAGCCGTGGGGTTGCAACCCTACGGCCACCAAATGTACGATCAGAGATTCGCCCATCGCAGTATCAGTTCTTCGGGGGCCTTTTTTGCGTGGCCTATGGTGGCTATAGCTCAGTTGGTTAGAGCGCCGGATTGTGATTCCGGAGGTCGTGGGTTCGAATCCCATTAGCCACCCTTGGTTTTTCTGCTGAAACACTCTGTTTCGTAGGGGGAGAACGCTCTTTTGTGCAATCGCTGTTTTCTGCCCAGTTGTCAGCAGTTGCCCCTGGTTTGCTCCCTTTGCCAGAATTTGGTGCAAGCGTTGGTGCAAGCTGGTGCAAGCCGGTTTCTTGGTCCGGTCGGTGATGGTCGGTGCCAGTCGCTCGCTGGCGTTGGTTCTCTGTTGGGTGTTGGTCGAGAGAAAGACTAGGCAGTGCGTCGAGCGCACCTGCCACGTCCAGCACCCGCGGGTCGGTGTAAACGTTCATCGTCAGGTCGATTGAGCTATGCCGCATTGCCGCTTGGGCAGTTCGCGGCGCGACGCCCCCAGCTGACAGCAGCGAACCGTAGGTGTGTCGCAGGGCGTGAACGTCAATCGTGCGTCCGCGGTCGTCGCATTTGTCGATGTCTGCGGCGGCGATGTCACGATTCAGCACTTTCAGGAATTCCCGGGTAACGGTCGTGAACAACGGCATATCGTGCGATAACGGTTCGTCCTTAGCAGCGGTCATGCTTAGAACACCCTCCGGCGCTCCCATTGGCTCGCTACCAGCTTTTCGCTTGTCGGCTATCCATGCCGCCAGTTCGGCAGCGATGTCGGCACGTAGTGGAATCTCGGCCCGATGCCGGTTCTTCGCACTGCCCGCATCGAGAACGGCATAGGGAGTCGGTCCATCGAGTACAAGCGAACCAATTGTTAGCGAAGCCAGCTCGCCACGTCGTAGCCCGGTGAGTGCAAACATTTTGTAAACCAAGGCGCGTTCGCGTCCGAGCGTTTCGAGTTCCGCGATTCTTTCAGGGCTGTCGGCCAGCTTTTCACGGGCACGCTCGACGGCTTCGCCCAATGTGTCGAACGTGAGCGGTGCATATTTCCACGTCGCTCGGCCCTTCGGTGTTTCGCTTGGCATGGTTTCGCGGCCTTGCTCGGCGAGCGGTCGCCAGCGGGCGGCGTAAAGTAGCCGTTCTAGCTCAGCGATCGTAAGGGAGCGGCGCTGACGGCGAACATCGACGCTTGTATCAGCATTGCCAATGCGGTCGGTGGGATTCGATTGCAAACGGCTCGACGCAACACACCACCCGCAGAAACCACGCACTGCTTGCAAGTAGCTATTCCGGGTCCGCGGTGAAGCACCGCCATCGGTCAGCTTCGTTAACCATCGCTCTAGCGGCTCGGTCGAAATGTCGCGTAACGCGCTGAAGCCACATTCATCGAACGCCCGCTTGGCGAGTCGCTCGCAATCGGCAACGTGGCTGGCCGAGCGGCCTTTCGCCCGCAAGTGCTCAACATAGAAAGTCAGCAGTTCTAACAGCGGCGTATGTTGGTAGTCGATTGCCGCATCGTCGCTGGCTGAGAGCAAACCGCTTTTGACTAGCTCGGCACGCCCCGTTAATTCCCGCAACACGGCTTGAGCCGCGGTCTTGTCTCGACAGCCGGTTGCCGTTTCTTGCACAATGCCCGAACCATCGCGGTATTTTGCCGTGTAGGTCTCGGCTTCGATGCGGATACGTGGCTCGCCATTCTTACCGGTGGTCACCTTGGCGGTCCGCGGCTTACCATTGGTTCGCCAGCGGGCGTGCTGCTGACCCTTGCGAACAAATAATTCGGCGTCGGCAGGTAGTGGCTTGGTGTAACTCTTGCGGTAGACGCTAGCCATTGTTGCGGTCCTTTCGTGCGGTCAGTTCTAGGCCAAAAAAGTCGGCGAGTTTGTCGGCGTTGTCGAGTCGCAAACTCGATTCACTGCGGGCGAACGTCATCAAGGTTTGCCGTAGCACGCCCGTTTCGCGTTCTAGTGCCTTGAACGATAGCGGCGAATCGTTGATTGCGTCGCGGAGTCGGTCGGTCATGGTTACTAGCTTTCGACGTTTTCTGGACATGTAAGTATTTCTACACCCTGTTCACAAGTACGTCAACGCCGTCGATTTCGCTTCTCCGAAGGTGGCACGAAACCGTAGAATCGCCCGCAACCCTTGCATGCTACCCGCTGGAATCCTTCGCGGTTGTATTGGTCAGCGGTCAATCGCCAATTGCTCGGGCTGTGGTGGTCCAGTTCGCAGCGTAGCGGCTCCGGCAATGGCGGTAAGCTTGGCGTCGGCGCCGGTGTCGGCGGCTTATTGACGGTCCAGAGGGCGGCGAGTTGGTCGGTGAGTGTTGGGGTCATGGTCATCGGGTGCGCACTTTGTGAAAGGGAGTCCCGTTCGCCTCAGCGATAAAGGGATTCCCGCTTATGGAATCCTTATGGGATGGACGAAGCCAGCTTCGCCAGTGAGAGACACGTTTTTTCGCCAGTGCTGACGAAGCCATGTTCGCCAGTCGCTTAGGGGGGTTGCCCCGGTTCTTTGCCCCTGGGTTGCTTGGTACTGGGCAGCACTCGCCAGCGGCTCGGGCCTTGGTTGATTCCGCCTTTGAACACGCATCGCAACAGGCCGCGACGCACCAGCCGACCGGTTGCATATTGCACTGCTCGTTTGGAGATACCGCCTCGGCGAGCGATATCTGCTTGGCTGGTTCGCGCCGTGCCGTTGCGAGTATCGCGGTAGAGCGTGAACCAAACAATCAACTCGGCCTTGGTCAGTCCGGCGAGCGAGCAATCAACGAATTCGTTCAGCACGCCGAACCGATTTGCTGTTGCTTTGCGGTTCGCTTTCGCTGGCGCTTTCGTCGCTTTGGGGTTCGCCGTCGGCGCTGGTTCCATCGGCGGCGTAGCTTCGGGAGTCGGCTACTCAATTTCGTCACCCCCGGCCGGAATGCCCCACAGTTGTTCGACGTCGGGCAACTCGGCGACTTGTGGCGGCGTAAAGCGTTGCACCGCGCCGTCAAATTCGAGTTCCACGCCGACCGGTTCGCCGTGGCGATTCTTGAGACAAGCCAGGTTTGCCTTGCCAAGCCCAGCGGGTGCGAGCATGTACGCGCTGTCCGCGCCGAATTCGAGTTCGCTCGATTCGCGGAAGCTGGCCAGGTTTAAGCCGTCGGCATCGTAGCTGCTGCGGCCTCGCTTGTCTTTCGTTCGTCCCACAGCGGCGAGCACCAACAGCCCGCAACCGGCGTCGGCAAACCGGCGCAGATAATCCATCAGCCGATTTACTTCGTGGCGTTTTTCGTCAGCACCGGCGGCGAACCGTTGGGCGTAGTCGATGACGATTAGCCGTGAGTCGGTCGCATCGGCAGTCTCGGCGACGTTCAGCAGCGAAAACGGCGCGGCGAGAAACGTCAGCCGCTCGGCGAGTTCGTCGAGAATACCGAACGCATCGGCCAGCCGGTCGCCGTGTGCGTCGGTCAATTCACGTTTGCGAATAACATCGAGCGGAATGCCCGACAGCCGCGATAGTTGCCGGTCGAGCAGCACACCGGGTGAGCTTTCGACGTTGGCCACCAGCGCCCGCAGTCGGTCGTCGATCCGCAGGGCGTCGATGGTCCATTGCATGGCCAACGTCGTTTTCCCCGCCCCTGGCGCGCCGCCCAGCAGCATCACTTGCCCGGGTCCGAGTTCTATCGCGTCGAATCCGTCGCCAACTGCCCATCGGGGAGGGCGTTCGCCGCTCAACACTTGGTCGCGCCAATCGGCGACGGCATCGGTAGCGGGGAGATAGTTAGCGGTCATCGCTCGCCCCCTTTCGCCAGTCCACAATCAATCTGACGTTTGACGTCGCTCGGTGCTAAACCACTATTTAGCGCCGATTCGGTCAACAACGCATGCGCCAGCGATACCGGGCAACCAAACTCCGCTAAGTTCGCCGCGGCGGAGAACAGCAGCCGGTGCCGGTCGCCCTGCACCGCGCCGTCGATGACGAACTCCCGCGTTTGGCGGTTCAGCGTGGCGCCGACCAGCGTTTGCGTTCGCTCGGCGAGTGCTTTCGCGTCGGCGGCAACAGCCTCGGCAGCGGCTCGCCAGTCTGCAACGGCAACAGCGCAGCGAGCCGCGCTGTCCCCAGCCACGGCGGGCACGTCAAACGGCTCGGGCGCACTCGCCAGTCGCACCAACGCCGCGACTTTCAGCCCCATCAATTCGTCGAACGACAATTTGCGTTTAGACAATTCCGTTTTCGGGTGCAACGAATTGGGCGCCCGAAAGATTCGCACCTTGTCGAACACGCCCGTGTCGATGGTGATGCCGTGCCGCTCCGCCAAGTCGCAAGCAAATCGGCGAGCGACTTTGTGGAACACGTCCGACGGTTCAGGCGAGCCGAGCAGTGTCATCGGCAGGCCAACGTGGAAGCCTTTCGCCCCGCTGAAAAAAATCAGTAGCGTGTCGGCGTCCATGCCGTAGCGGTCGGCACTGCCCACACAGAGCCGTCGGGCGTCGTCAGTCGCTTTGCCCAAGTCGTCGGCGTCAATATCGAACCATAGCCAAGAAGCACCGCAGCGGCCCGCGTAGCCTTTCGTGCTGCCCGTTGCTTCCAGATGCTCCGCGAAATCGTCAGTGAACATGAACGCGGATAGGTACGCTTCTCGCTCGACTTCGGCCCGTTCGTCGCAGCGACAATGCGCGGCAAACGCGGTTGGCCAGTCGACCAACCGACGCTCGCCAAACGCCCCGCCGACAATGCGAAAGCCGAAACTGCAATCATTGCTCGGCATCGTCGCCCCCTTCCGTGGTAGGTGCAAACGGGTCAACCGTTGGCTTGTCGATTCCCACCACGTCGAACCGCACCACCCGATTCCGCTCGTTGCCGTCGTCATCGCGACGCAGGGCGATTTTTACCTTGCAGCGGATGCCCGGAGGCAGCGGCTGTTCTAGCTTCGTCGGGTCGTCGATGCCGAGCTTTGCCAAGTCGCGCTTCGCCATCGGCAATGCTGCGGGTGTCAGCCACAAGTCGTGCCAGACTTTGCGCCCCTCAAACTCGCCGTCGACAATGCGAAACGTGAGCTTGTAGCCAGGTGTCGCGTTGCGGCTGGTTTCGAGTTCACCACTGTCGGCATGGCAAACGTACTCGCCGGGGGGAAGCGGCGCGAATTCGTCGGCGGCGTCGGTTGTTTTCCAGGCTTGGCGAAAATCGTCGCCACCAAACCCGCCGACGGCTAGAATGTCAGAGAGTTTGCCCATTGGAAAATCCTTTCTCAGTGAACTCGGGGAAGGTTTGTTGAGTCGAGCCCGTGCCGGTCGCACCCGGCGCGGCTTCACTTTTTTTCATTGAATCAATCAAACGCCGTAAGTCTCGAATCTTGAGCGCTGCGGCAACATCCCGTTCGATTTTCCACAGCTTTACCTCGTTTGCCTTGCGGCTCGGGCGCTGCGAGCGAACCGTGCCAACGCGAACGATCACATCTTGCTCGGCCAGTTGCCGCACCGCCGCGCCAAGCCACGGGGCATTGCCCTTGTACTGCTGGCCCTGCGGCGTCATATCGTCGCTGGTACCAGTGCGGTCAGCACGGCGTTGCATCGCTTCGAGCATTGAGAGTTGAGCAGACCAAACGTGCAACGGTCGCCGATCACGAACACGGGGCAGCGTCGCATCGCGCCGCTGCTCGCCGGTGATTGGGGTCGCTGGTGTCATCGTCGGCCTCCTTTCACTACGCGGATCGGAGGACAACCAGCGGCATCCCAATCGTTCAAGTTCGAAATGGACCAACGAACCAATCGCCCAAATCGCGTTGGTTGAGGTGCTTTGCCGGCATCGACTAATCGTCGCCAGTGTTCAGGCGAGAAGCCATAGCGGGATGCACACCCGTCGGCGTCCAAGAATTGGGCAGGAAGGTTTTCCAGCCGGGAGAGAGTTTTTCGCATCACAAAGTCTCCAGGTGTCAGGAGGCAAACTGAATGCTCGCCAGATACCTAGATTCTCGGCCCAATCGGCCTCAGCATAAGACTGCAACTGGGTGCAACTGGATGCGAGTTGCACTCTCAAGATTTTGCAGAGGCACTTTTGGAGAAACGGCGCTTTTTAAGATTGTGATATTCTGCGTATTTGTCAGCCGCTTTTTTTAGACCTAGACGCGAACTGATCACGTCAAATTTATATTTTTTTGCAACCTTCTTAAGTTTAAGTTGCAGGCCAGCATACGAGTTGCACTCAATGTTCTCATAAATCCACTTATCTCGATCGTAACTTGCGGCGTTACTGTAAGGTGGTCTTTCAGTGGAACCATTCCCTTCCACTGCTTTAATGCTCTTCTCGAAATCTAACTGGACTTCATCGTCTAGAGTTGTTTTATTTGCGAGAGTATCGGTCGCCAGGATATTGAGAGCCCGCGTAGCCTCACTCTGAAGTATTGAGCGAAAGATTTGAAAATTGTCTTTCAGCTTTGAACCTATAGCGAGGTGTTTCTTGAGTATCTTGTCATAATCTCGATCGTAGTGACTGAAGTACATAGACACCGCTCGGTAACAGCTCATAGAGCAATCAAATGCGAGATCGTGAAAGCTTATTGGCAAGTTGCCCAAGAGTTCTTGATTCAATTGGTCCTGCGCCCTGCGAAACCAGGGAAAGAAATTTTCGTTGATTGTCAACCTTTCATAAGAGCTTTCTCCACTGCGAAGGGAGTATTTCAGCGCACGTAATTCCAAGGATTCTTCATGCACAGCTTCTTCCCTGAAGTTATGAATATAACCCCCTTTTCTAAGATTCCTAACAAGCTCTACAAACTCTTCATGTGGCACAGCAGCGCGCCGAAGTGCTCTGTCACATGTTGTAAAAAGCATAGTGCTGGTGAGGTCCAGTAGACACTCATGGAATTCATGCAAGGAAGTCGAAGTCGGAAACTCGCAGGCATATTCGCTGCCATCACTATTTCGCCCAGCCATAGCTACTATCCTTGAGCAGCGTCCTGAAAATAGAAAAGCGGCAAGCCGGCAGGACTCTCCGGCGATTCGGGTTGCATTCCCTAGCCGCGACCTTCGTTCTACTAAGAATTCCAAGATCACGCGAACCCAACAATTTGGCACCCCATCAACTGGAAATTTGTGTCGATTCGGCTGACCTACATAGGTGCGAATGGGGGCAATTTCTTGCTTACAGGCAAATCTCTCGGGCGTGCGCCTCCTTACCGAGGCAATCGCTATCGCCCCCATTCTTTTTTGGTAGAATTCGCACCAAGCTATCTTTACGCACTACAATCCGCCCCTCGCAAGCCGCCCGTATGTCCCAGCAGAACCTCTCCTCCTTTATCTGGTCCGTCGCTGACCTGCTGCGTGGCGACTACAAGCAATCTGAGTATGGGCGGGTCATCCTGCCGTTTACGGTGCTGCGTCGGCTCGACTGTGTGCTGGAGCCGACCAAGTCCGCAGTACTCAAGGAGCTCGACAAGCGGAAGAAGACCAAGGTCAATCCCGAGCCCTTCCTGCTCAAGAAATCAAAGCTGCTGTTCTACAACACGTCGCCGCTCGACATGAAGAAACTGATGGGCGATCAGGACAACATCGCCGAAAACGTGTTCTCGTACATCCAGGGCTTCTCCGAAGACGTCCGCGACATCTTCGAGCAGTTTCGCTTTCACCTGCAAGTCGAACGGCTCGCCAAAGCCAATCTGCTCTATCTCGTCACCGAGAAGTTCGCCAACATCGACCTGCATCCCGAGGTTGTCAGCAACGAGCAGATGGGCCACGTCTTCGAGGAGCTGATTCGCAAGTTTGCTGAGCTCTCCAACGAAACCGCCGGAGAACACTTTACGCCCCGCGAAGTCATCCGCCTGATGGTCAATCTGCTGTTCATCGAAGACGACGACGCCCTCACCAAACCGGGCATTGTCCGCAGCATCTACGACCCGACCGCGGGCACCGGCGGCATGCTCTCGGTCGCCGAGGATCATCTTTCCGGCCAGAACCCTGACGCTCGGCTCGTGATGTACGGCCAGGAGCTCAATCCCGAGTCGTACGCCATCTGCAAGGCCGACATGCTGATCAAGGGTCACGACATCAGCAACATCATCCACGGCAACACGCTCTCCGACGACGGCCTGCCTGCCAAGAAGTTCGACTACATGCTCAGCAATCCGCCCTTCGGCGTCGAGTGGAAGAAGATTCAGTCGACCATCAAGAAGGAGCACAAGCAGGACGGCTACAACGGTCGCTTCGGCCCGGGCGTGCCACGGGTGAGCGACGGCTCGCTATTGTTTCTGATGCATCTCATTTCGAAGATGCGGCCCACTGCCGACGGCGGCAGCCGGTTTGGCATTGTGCTCAACGGTTCGCCCCTGTTCACCGGCGGGGCGGGCAGTGGCGAGAGCGAGATTCGCCGTTATGTGCTGGAGAACGATCTGCTGGAGGCGATTATCGGCCTGCCGACCGACATGTTCTACAACACGGGCATCAGCACCTACATCTGGATCGTCACCAACCGCAAGCCGAAACACCGCAAGGGCAAGGTGCAACTGATCGACGCCAGCGACATGTGGCAGAAGATGCGAAAGAGCCTTGGCAGTAAACGCAAGGAGCTCTCAGACGAACACATCGAAGAGATTACCCGCTTGTTCGGCAACGCGAAAAAGAAATCGAAGAAAGACGACGAGGGGTTCGACATTCCCATCAGCCGCATCTTCAAGAACGCAGAGTTTGGCTATCAAACGCTCACGGTCGAACGCCCGCTGCTCGATGACGATGGCAACGTCGTCACCGAAAGCCGCGGCAAGCGGAAAGGAAAATCCAAGCCCGATAGCAAGCTCCGCGATACCGAAGAGGTGCCACTCGGCGAGGATATCGACGAGTATTTTGAGCGAGAAGTCGTGCCGCACGTGCCCGACGCATGGATCGACGAGGACAAGACGAAGATCGGCTACGAGATTCCGTTCAACCGTCATTTCTACGTGTTCAAACCGCCCCGCGAGTTGGATGAGATCGACACGGAATTGAAAGGGGTCACCGATCGGATCGTCGAAATGATCGGAGAGCTTTCGCAATGAGTTTTCCGGCTTACGAGTTTTATCAAGACAGTGGAGTCGATTGGCTTGGAGAAGTTCCGTCGCATTGGGGAGTCCCGCCATGCCGGGCTATCGTGAACGAACGAACGGACCGCAACGATGACGGTGAATGCGAAGACTATCTTTCGTTGATGGCGAACGTGGGAGTCATTCCGTATGCAGATAAAGGCGACATTGGAAACAAGAAACCAGAAGACCTCACCAAGTGCAAAATGGTTCATGAAGGCGACTTCGTAATCAACAGCATGAACTACTACATCGGCTCCTACGGCGTATCTCCGTACAACGGAGTTTGCAGTCCGGTCTACATCGTGCTGACCCCAAGAGACGACGTGGTTGATTCTCGGTTTGCGTTTCGCATTTTCGAGATGGGTGGTTTCCAAGAGTACGCCCAGTCGTTTGGCAACGGGATTCTGGAACATCGACGGTCGATCAACTGGGACATCCTGAAGACGATACCAGTTCCCGTTCCCCCACCAGACGAGCAAATGGCGATCTCGTCGTTCCTCGATGTGGAAACGTCGAAGATCGACGGTTTGGTGTCGGAGCAGCGTCGTATGATCGAGTTGCTGAAGGAAAAGCGTCAGGCGGTCATCAGCCACGCGGTCACCAAAGGCCTCAATCCCGACGTGCCGATGAAACCGTCGGGTATCGAGTGGCTCGGCGATGTCCCGCGGCATTGGGTTGAGTATCCGCTCAAAGCTCTTTTCTCACTGAAGCACGGTTATGCTTTCGACGGTTCTGGCTTTTCGTCCGACGGCGAAAAGATCCTTATGACTCCGGGCAACTTCTGCGAACGTGGAGGGTTTCGTCCAAAGAGTCCGGAAAAATACTACGTTGGTGACGACTTCCCTGAAGAGTTTATACTTGATGCCGGGCAACTTCTTGTTGCGATGACAGAACAGGCTCCCGGCTTACTTGGAAGTGCGTTGTTTGTGCCAGATCGGGGCGAATATTTGCATAACCAACGCGTCGGTCTTGTGCAAAAACTCAAACCCGATCTCGTGCATCAGCGATTTCTATTCCACCTCTTTAATTCAACTCGCTACCGATCGGAGGTAAGCGTTACATCTACCGGAGCGAAGGTGAAACACACCTCGCCCCAGAAGATGTTGACGGTGAAGGTTTACTTACCGCCGCTAACGGAGCAGGCAGAAATTGCCTGCGGAGTCGATGACAAACTCGCCACCATCGACCAGCTTCAATCGGAAGCCGAGCGAGCCATCGAACTTCTGGAAGAACGCCGCACCGCCCTGATCTCCGCCGCCGTCACCGGCAAGATCGACGTGCGGGAATTTGCGTTGGAGGGGGTGGGATGAGTGCCGACACTGCAGCGACTGCAGCACTTGAAGAATGGATTCTGGACAAGGAAGGTGAGAACCTGGAATTCAAGAAGGCTGAGAATCGTTTCGATTTCGAGGAGCTGACCAAATATTGTGTAGCACTGGCCAACGAGGGCGGTGGTCGGATCATACTAGGCGTGACTGACAAGCGTCCGCGTCGCATTGTCGGCACCAAAGCCTTTGACCAACCGGAGCGCACCCGCAAAGGGTTATGCGAGCGATTTCCACTCGACGTGGACTTCGAAGAGATTCGTCATCCTGATTGTGCAGACGGTAGCCGAGTCCTCGTCTTCACGATCCCATCTCGTCCCATCGGCATTGCGATCCAATATAAGGGGCGTCGCTGGGTGCGTGACGAAGATAGTCTGGTTGAAATGTCAGATGATCGGTTGCGTGAAATTCATGCTGAAGGCGGTCACGACTTTTCTGCAACCGCCGTGAGCGGACTAACAGTCACGGATCTTGATGAGGCTGCCATCGAGGACTTTCGACAACGGTGGATCGCAAAAGCTACTAAAGCCGAAGATCACTCGCTTGCAGAGCGATTGGCATCGATTTCACTGGAGCAACTTCTATTAGACGCTGAGGCGTTTACTGAAGGCACCCTGAATTACGCGGCCCTCGTCCTGTTTGGAACCCGTGCCGCGTTAACACGGCATTTGGCTGTGTCTGAAATCGTGTTTGAATACCGGTCCAACGATTCCTCTGGACCGGCCCAGGATCGCAAGGAGTTTCGAGAGGGCTTCTTTAGTTTCTACGATCAACTATGGTCGGTGATCAACTTACGAAACGACCAACAAGATTTTCAGGAAGGGTTGTTTGTCACTCCAATTTCGACTTTCAGTGAGCGTCCGGTTCGTGAGGCGATTCTCAACGCGGTCAGTCACCGCAACTATCAGTTAGGCGGCAGTATATTCATCCGGCAGTTTCCACGTCGGCTGGAGATCGACAGTCCAGGCGGCTTGCCCGTAGGGATTACCCTCGACAATATTCTCGATCGTCAGAACCCGCGCAACCGTAGGGTTGCCGAACTCTTGACACGCTGCGGCTTAGTCGAACGATCAGGCCAGGGGATGAACTTAATTTACGAGGAACTGATCAAGCATAGCAAACCGCAGCCCGACTTCTCCAGGACCGACCAATATCAGTTCTCGATTACCCTCCATGGAACAGTGCAGGATCCCGCTTTTATTCGTTTTGTCGAAAAAGTCTCCAAAGAGACAGACACGTTTTTTACGACTGAAGATTGGCTCCTAATGTCGGCTGCTGCCCGCGGCGAAAAACTGCCTTCGGGGTCTGATCGAGCAATTGTTCGTTTGATTGATTTGGGAATTCTCGATCATGGCAAAGGCCACAGCCATATTCTTTCGCGTCGCTACTACGAGTTTGTTGGCAAGAAAGGAGCTTATACTCGGAAGAAGGGTTTGGACCGTGAACAGAATCTTGCGTTGCTGGAAAAGCACCTCGACGAGTTTGCGGCACACGGCTCACGGCTGGAAGAGCTGAATCAGGTGCTTCCCTCATTGCCCGATACAACAATTCGTTCCTTGCTTAGAACGTTGCGTAAACGCGGAAAAGCCCACTGCATTGGCCGCTCACGCGGTGCTAGGTGGTATCCTGGCCCCATGCCGCCGGGCGCGACTTGATTGTACTTAAACGTGCTCTAGTGATATGCCAATGATCGCCAGAAGTCGTTTCGTGGCAATGCTTTACTGCTAGGGGACGTTTTAAGGACGTACTCAAACGGCCGAATAGATTGGTAGAACAGCGAAGACGGGAAAGGTCTATGGCCCTACACAACGAAATCAACCTCGAAGCCGAAATCTGCGAGCATCTCGCGGCGAACGGCTGGCGATACGCCGAAGGTGAAGCAGCAGTCTATGACCGCCAGCTCGCTCTGTTTCCTGCTGATGTGCTGGAGTGGGTCCAAGAGACCGATCCGAAGGCTTGGAATGCTCTGACAAAAAATCATGGCGAGAGTGCAAGCCAGACGCTACTTAGTCGTCTGCGTGAATCGCTCGACAAGAGCGGCACGCTCCATGTCTTACGGCAAGGATTCGATGTTCTCGGACTTCGCAAGCCCGTGCGAATGGCCCAGTTCAAGCCGGCCTCTGGCATCAACCCCGACATCATGAAGCGGTACGCGGCCAACCGCCTGCGCGTCGTGCGGCAGGTGCACTACTCCCTGCACAATGAACTCAACATCGACTTGGTGTTGTTCTTGAATGGTATCCCAGTCGCTACGGCAGAGCTGAAGACTGACTTCACTCAAAGCGTTAACGATGCGGTCGATCAGTATCGATTTGACCGTAACCCCAAGCCGAAAGGGCAGAACACTGAGCCTCTGCTATCGTTTCCCAGCGGTGCGTTGGTCCATTTCGCAGTCAGTAGCAGCGAAGTGCAGATGACGACAAAGTTGATGGGGCCGCGGACACATTTCTTGCCGTTCAACCAAGGTAGCAATGGCCCCGGCCGAACTGGTTCCGCGGGCAATCCCGTCAATCCTGAGGGTCATAGGACCGCCTATCTCTGGGAGCAAGTTTGGCAACGTGACAGCTGGCTCGACATTTTGGGCCGTTACCTGGTTGCCGAGCGGGACGAGAAGAAAAACATCAAAGCGATTGTCTTTCCTCGCTATCAACAACTCGACGTGACTCGCAAGCTTTTGGCTACGGTTCTCCAAGAGGGCCCCGGCAAAAAATACTTGATCCAGCATTCCGCGGGGTCCGGTAAGACCAAGTCGATTGCCTGGACTGCCCACTTCCTGAGTGATCTGCACAACGAAGACAGCTCGAAGGTATTCGACTCAGTGATCGTTGTCTCGGACCGCAACGTGATCGATGGGCAACTGAGTGAAGCCATCGAGGCTATGGAGCGGACCAAAGGAGTGGTCGCGACGATCAAAGGTAAGGGAGTTAGCAAAAGCTCCGAACTTGCCGAGGCATTGTCGAGCGACAAGAAGGTATTGGTCTGCACGATCCAAACCTTTCCCTTCGCCTTGGAGGCTGTCCAGGAGTTGGCTGCGACGGAAGGAAAGGCCTTTGCCGTAATCGCCGATGAAGCCCATAGCTCGCAGACTGGTGAAGCCGCTTCCAAGCTCAAAGCTGTTCTATCGCAAGAGGAGATTGCCGAACTGGAAGACGGCGGAGAAGTTAGCAGCGAGGATATCTTAGCTGCTCAGATGGCTGCGAGAGCCGACGAGTCTGGCATCACCTATGTGGCATTCACCGCAACGCCAAAAGCAAAGACACTGGAAACGTTTGGGCGTCTGACCGATCCGTCGAAGCCGAAGAGCAAGGAGAATTTGCCGCAACCGTTCCATGTGTACTCGATGCAGCAAGCGATTGAGGAAGGGTTTATTCTCGATGTGCTGCGAAACTACACGTCGTATAAGCTGGCTTTCCGACTTGCCAACAAAGGCAAAGAGTGGGATCAGAAAGAGGTTGAGCACGGCGAAGCGATGAAAGGGCTGATGCGTTGGGTGCGTCTGCATCCCTACAACATTTCGCAGAAGGTTCAAATTGTGGTAGAGCACTTCCGCGAACTGGTCGCACCGCTCCTCGATGGCAAAGCCAAGGCAATGGTAGTGACGAGCAGCCGAATTGAAGCGGTACGCTGGCAAATCGCCATCAACAAATACATTGCCAGTAAGAACTACGATATCCGAACGCTGGTGGCATTCTCGGGTGAAGTCAACGACAAGGACTCTGGGCCGGATCCATTCAAAGAATCCAGCGTCGAACTGAATCCCAACTTGAAGGGTCGTGATATCCGCGAGGCGTTCAAGGGCGATGAATATCAAGTCCTGCTCGTGGCAAATAAGTTTCAGACTGGATTCGATCAGCCGTTGCTCTGTGCGATGTATGTCGACAAGAAGCTGGCGGGCATCCAAGCAGTGCAGACGCTGTCACGATTGAACCGCTGTCACCCGGGCAAAGATACGACCTACGTGCTGGATTTCGTGAATCCGTCGAATGAGGTATTGGACTCCTTCAAGACGTACTATCAAACGGCACAGCTCGAAAACGTCACTGACCCGAATCTCGTACTCGATCTACGCTCGAAGCTCGATGGCTACGGCTTCTACGATGAACCGGAAATCGAACGCGTCGTCAACGTTGAGCTAGATCCAAACGCGAAACAGAAGCAGCTAGAGGCAGCCATCGCTCCAGTTGCCGACCGTCTGCTGAAACGTTATGCAGCCGCAAAGGCTGATTTCAAAGCCGCAGAGGAACTGAAGAATGAAGCCGAGGCCTCCGAGGCCAAAGATAAGATGAATGCCCTGCTACTGTTTCGTACGGACATGGCGACATACCAACGGGTTTACACGTTCTTGTCCCAGATTTTCGACTATGGCAACACCGACTTTGAGAAGCGGTCGATCTTCTTCAAGTATCTGTTGCGACTGTTAAAGTTTGGTCGCGAGCGGGAGGGCGTGGATCTTTCCGAAGTGGTTTTGACCCACCACACGCTTCGGAATAAGGGAAAGCAGGTCATGCAGCTAGCCGACGACAAGTACCCTGAGCTCCAGCCGCTCACCGAAGCGGGCTCTGGGGAAGTCCGGGAGGTAAAGAAGGCCTTGCTGCGGGAGATCATCGAGAAGGTGAACGATCTGTTCAAAGGCGAGCTATCTGACAACGACAAATTGGTCTACGTGAACAACGTCATCAAGGGCAAGTTACTCGAATCGAAAACACTCCAACAGCAGGCCAGCAGTAATTCCAAGGAGCAGTTCGCCAACTCGCCCGATCTCAACAGTGAGCTGGTTTCCGCAATTATGGACGCATTGGAAGCACACGAGACAATGAGCTCGCAGGCGTTAGATTCTGAGGACGTGCGGGATGGCTTGAAGGAGATTCTGCTGGGGCCTGCGGGGCTCTACGAACAGCTGCGAGGTGATTGCACCTAGTATGGTGGAGGAGCCTCCGAAGCGGGCGGCGGGGAGACGCGGGGCGTATCTATATCTACGCGATCAATCATAGGTCTTCCTCATTAGTTCAATGCTAGTCGCTTGCTAGGACCTGTTTTACAGACGAATTCTACAGATTTGCCTGTGTCTTGGCGAACACTCCGGCCGAGTTCGTCGCTATATGCGGATATCAAAAAGAGCGTAGAGGACGAAGGCATTTGTCTTGGGGAAGTTTGAATTTTCTACGCTTAAGCTGGGTGAGTGGGTCTTTTGCGAATGGATCAGCTCGTTTCGCACAAGAAACTCTAGTAAACAAGTGTAGTGAGGGCCCACATCTATGGTTGAAGCCCCTTAGCTAATGTAATTGGCCCTCTAGATGCGTCCAAAATGCGTCCTATTAACCCTGGACGGGGGAAACATTGCTTCGAAATTGATCAATTCTGGGGGCCTCTGAGACGCTCTCGCATCCAGCCCACATATTTTAACACGCCATTTTGTCGCTTGGGGGATGCGAAGATAGCTAGTAGTACGAATACATCAGGGCTGGGGGGTCTGGTAAAAAAACTGGAATGTAGTTTGGGTCCCCTCTAGAGGCGCTGGCGATTTAACGAACTCAGCTGCCTCTCAATTGAACAACCCAAAACCCGGTCTAAGTGTACGGATCAAGTCAACAGATACACGTGGAAGCAGCGAGGCCTAGCTGATGATCATGCAGTTTGCTGCGTGTGCTGTCTTCCATCGGAGTGGGTCTGGGGCTTGGAAGTCAACTATCTGAACAGGTTGATAGATAATCTGCTTGAGCAGTCACCTGTCCGCGTCATAAACTAGAAGCCTTTAATCAATACTGCTCTTAGAAGGGCGCGATGCCATGGCCATAAAGCAGTGGCGTGTACTGGGCTTAGTAATTGCAAGCGCATCCTTATTGTTCGGGTTTTACGCATTCAATTTAAATAACTCGCCTCGCTCCGAGGAATTGCCAAATGTCCTTCCTATTGAAGGCGCATCGAGTTCGATTCAGAAAGAAGCGATCAAGGACATCAATATTGATCAAGCAGTAACGTTGTTGAGTGACAATGGGGCAAACTTGGAAGATGAAACTCCAGATCGTCTACAACGTACAGCACAAGAGAGGCTAGCGTCTGAGAGCGAACCTGCCGGTCAAATAGTCTCAGAAAACGCCGAAGTCAATCTATCGGCAAAAGAAATCGCCAAGCTGCTTAGAAGTTCTACCGTTACTGTTCGAGCAAAGCTTGCCGATGGTGTGGGCCTTGGGAGCGGATTCTTTTTAGAAGATAGTCGAACATTAGTCACCTGTTTGCATGTGGTCAGGGGCGCACAAGAAATACTTGTAGAGTTTCCTGGCGGAAAGAAAGCAGAATGCCTAGTCTTTCAGGCACTCTCCGAACCTTGGGATTTGGTGATTCTTCGGACTCGTGAATCGCTTGATGCAACTCCCTTGACTATGGCACGGACGACCCCAGAACAAGGAGAATCTGTATACACGTATGGGGCACCAAAAGGGTTCAGTGGGACACTATCGTCTGGTCTGGTGAGTGCAATTCGAGACAACGATGTCATTGGAATTGGCAATGAAAATCAATTTCTAGAGGGCACAAAGTTGATTCAATTCACGGCGGCTGTCTCGCCTGGGAGCAGTGGTGGGCCAGTAGTTGACGAAAGGGGGTTTGTAGTAGGAGTCGCAGCCTCGCAATGGGCAACAGCAAATGATGTGAACTTCGCAATTGATGTAACTCACTTGGCCGAGTTAATTGAACAAGCGAAGCATGGTAGAGAGAACTTGCTGACCGCACTTCCCGAAAGACCGAATAAACCTGAGGGGCTCAAGCATGATGAATTCAGGGATATCGCAAAGGATATTCTCAGTGAGATGAAAAAGCAGCGTGAGGAGGTTGTTAAGAGTCGCCAAGCTAATGAAGCTATTGCAGATCGTGTAGTTCGAGCAGACGATCGCAAATTGCGGCTCACGCAATTGCAAGCACGCATCAGCGCGGGTAACGCCTATTTGCGTCGACTAGAGTCTGAAAAGTCGGTATTATCCGAGCGTTATAGAAGAATCGAAGCCGAAGGCAGCGCCGTCTGGGAGAGCGGAATGCAGCTCAAGCAACAGGTACTTACCACGAAGAGCTACATCAGAGGGGTGGAGAATGAATTGATAAATCGACAACAGGCTTTGCTGAAGGGAATAGAGTACCAAGGTGATCCCAGAACAAGTGCTGCTCTGGCTCAAGACTTGCAACGTCTGCGTGACACTCTTGTTGGTCAAGAGGCGGAAGCTAGAAGACTAGAAGCCAAATGGCTGGGCTTAGATCAGGAAGCCAGGGCCCTGAATCAGCGATATGCATCCATGAAAAAACTGTATTATGATGGAGTGGCCCTCCGAGACTCGCTCATGATCGAACTAGAAGCTTTGCGAGTTCAAGTGCCCTAGTCAGCCCTGGCCAGAGGAATGGGCTCGTATCATTGCTACAAGAGCGATCCGCCCCGCGACTGGCAACTCGGCCCATCCATCTACAACCGCTCGCAGTTCGGAATCTTCGGCGAGCAAGGCAAGCCTGCTGGCATCAGTGGAATTCAGCCGGTTTGAGAGCTCGAAGTGTGAGTTTTCCGGCGAGTTGGTGCAAGCAGTGGTGCAAGCCGCGGAGTCGCTCGACGTAACTTGCTGGTTGGTAAGAGAGTTAGAATTCGAGTCGTCCGGATTGTGATTCCGGAGGTCGTGGGTTCGAATCCCATTAGCCACCCTTGGTTCGCCGCGTGATATGCGCGGTTTCTTCTGGGGCGGCACTTCGCGTTACTTGAAGCGAACTACGTACTCCACACCGACGCCCAGGCTCGATTCGCTGCCGTTGCGGAAGCCGTTGTAACGCTGCTCGGCAACGGCGTACCACTCGCTGAACAATCGCACGCCGAGCTGGGCTTCTTCGAGCCAGATACTGTCGGTGCCGTTAGCATGGTTGATGTTGTGGTCGGCAAAGCCTGCCACATAAACACGGTCATCCAACAGCTCCGGAAAGACATTCCAACGAAAGCAATGCTCGATTTGCCATTGGTAGCCGGGGGCGTGGTCGAACTGCGCACCGTAGACGGCAATCCAATACTTGAGGTTCCAGGACTTCAGCAGGGGATCGAGACCCCAGGTGTCGTGTATGGCCCACCGCGGTCCGATCCGTAGTGCATCGTTGTCCACTCCGCTGCGGATCAAGGCCTGGGTGGCGATGGCAATGGGGACTCCCCCTGGAATTTGCCAACGCAAGTTTTGCTCCGTCAGAATCTCATCGATTTCTTCGAGTTCGTTCCGCTGCGGATCGCGTCCATAGTTGGTCAAGCTGAAATACTGAAACCCATGCGCTAGATTCGCGAGTGCATTGATCGTGATGGAGTTGTCGGCAGGCTCTTCGGTGTAAGGGTAGATATTGAAATCGAGAAACCCCGTGTTCTTGTGTTCCTGTTTCTCGCCGGCAGATTGTTGCAGTTTTGGCAGCGAATCTCTGAGCCTCAGTAATGCCCCCGCGGGAACAATCGCCTCATCTGTTGTTGGCAAGGGCATGAAGCGCGCAGACTCTTGAGCGCTACTCGGCAAGGCAAAACCTAGCAGCAGTGCAGAGACGATTGCGTAATGTCTAGTCGGCATGTGCACTTCCTTGGGCGGGCTCACCAGGAGCTGCTCGGCTCCTGAGCCTATCCTCACCTATCGACGTCAAATCTGCAGGGACTCAGGAATTCGCTAAACCAGTTACAATCCTCACAAATGACACAATTTGAACATGGTTTGCATGCCGAATGCGCGTATATTCAAAGCATTGGAAGTTTGTTCCCACAACTGGGCAATACTTGAGCAGCAGGTGGAGACACCTCAGGATGAACGAGCTTTTGTGCTGGCATTGCTTACCGCGGAATGCGGTAAGCTACCGTTGTTCCCATGCCAGAACCATGCGTTGCTCCTACTGGCTGTGAAAGGCGTTGAACTTGTTGAATTCTTCTGAAGAGAAAACTAGTCGAGCGGACGCACGGATTCTCGCGGAGTCGGCGCGTACCGAACTCGTCCGGAAAGGAACCTTGCATTGGTTTCACTGGGCGATAGTCGCTCTGTCGTTGTTGCTTACATTCTTTGCTTGGAACTATTCCAAGTCTGCCCTCGACGAACGTGTAGAACTACAGTTCGATCGCGAAGCAGAGCAGGTCGTGGAATTGGTACGAGAGCGGATGCAAAAATATGAGGATGTGTTGTGGAGTGGTGTGGCGTTAGTGCGTGCGTCGGGCGATGAGGTGGAGTACGAAGAGTTGCGCACCTACGTCAACAACCTCAATGTTGAAAAGAAATACCCGGGGATCAACGGCATTGGAGTCATTCACGCAATTCCCGAAGCTGCCGTGTCTGACTATTTGGCGGAGCATCGCAAGCGGCTCCCCGATTTCAAGATTCATCCTCAGCATGAGGGCGAGGAATTCTACCCGATCACCTATATCATTCCCGAGAAGGAGAATGCCAAGGCGGTAGGGCTCGATATGGCGCACGAGTCGAACCGATTCACCGCGGCCAAAAAGGCGCGTGATTCTGGCATGGCACAAATCACCGGGCCCATCAATCTAGTGCAAGCAGAAGAGAAAACAGCTGGCTTTCTCTTTTTTGCACCGTACTTCGCGGGCGGAACTTACGAGACGGTGGAGGAGCGGCAACAGAATTTTCTGGGAATGGTCTATGCCCCCTTTGTGGTCAAGAAACTCATGAAAGGAACTCTCGAAAAAGAGAAACGCCACGTGGGACTGCGACTTGTCGACGGCGACGAAGTGATCTACGACGAACACGTCGCGACGGAGCAGGACTTCGATCCCGATCCACTATTCAAAAAAACGATCGACGTGGCTATTAACGGACGCTCATGGACTTTTGATATTTGGAGCGCTAAGTCGTTCCGTCAGGCTTCGACAGATTCGCAGCCGCTGACGATCTTGCTGGGTGGCATCGTGATCGACACTTTACTGATCGGGATGTTTCTTTCCATATCCAGAGCGTCGAAGCGGGCGCTCGGTTACGCCGATTCAATGACCGTGCAACTCCTCACTAAGGCGGAAGAGTTGCAAGCGAGCCAAGACAAACTGGCCGAGCGAGCAACTCAGCTGGAGAATTCTAACCACGAACTCGAGCAATTCGCTTACGTCGCGTCGCACGATTTGCAAGAGCCGCTCCGCAAAGTCGCCTCCTACGGGGGGCTGCTCCGCGATGATTGCGGGGAGGACCTTTCCGAGGACGGCCATCACTACCTGGACGTTGTGATCGATGGTGCCAATCGGATGAAAGCGTTAGTCAGCGATTTGCTTTCGTTTTCTCGCATCACCAGTCGAGGGGAAGCCCTCAAGCCGGTCGATGCAGAGGAGTGCTTGAGCGTGGCGCTGGATGGCTTATGAAATGGCAGTTCAAGAAAGCGGAGCAGAGATCACCGTAGAGCCGCTGGCGACCGTCGTGGCAGATCGTGGGCAGTTGACACAACTCTTCCAGAATCTCGTTGGCAATGCTATAAAGTATCGAAGTGAAGTCGCCCCAGAGATTCACATCAGCGGACGCGAGTCAGGCGAGTACTACGAGTTCTGCGTACAAGACAATGGCATCGGCATCGATCCGAAGTTTTATGAGCGCGTATTCGAGATTTTCCAGCGACTCCACAATCGTCGTGAATACAGTGGCACAGGAATTGGTTTGGCGCTCTGCAAACGCATCGTCGAGCGATTTGGTGGCAACATTTGGCTAGAATCGACACCAGGCGCTGGCAGCGCCTTTTACTTTACCATCCCCCGTGCGAAGCAGCAGGATAGCACCGATGCCCGAACTAGAGAATTGGACCGAGTGTGCGCGTCCGATTGAAATTTTGCTGGTCGAAGACGATGACGACGATGTCTTGCTAACTACCAAGGCACTTGCCAACGATCGAATTCTCAACAATGTCAATCGGGTGCAGGATGGTGTGGAAGCACTCGAGTATCTTCGCCGTGAAGGCAGCTTTGCCGATGCTGTCCGACCCGATCTGATCCTGCTCGATCTCAACATGCCGCGCAAAGATGGCCGACAGGTGCTGCAGGAAATCAAAGAGGACGACGACCTCAAGCGGATTCCCGTCGTGGTATTGACGACTTCGGACAACGAAGCCGATGTCGCCTCTAGCTATGACTACCGGGCGAACAGCTACGTCACCAAGCCGGTAGACATGGCCATGTTTCAGAAGGTGGTTTCCACGATCAACGAGTACTGGTTCACCGTCGTGAAGCTGCCGCCCAGTTCGAATTAGTCCCTTCGTGACCTGATGAAATGGGGACGGCGAGCCTTTGTTGATGTACTGTTTTCATATAAGTGCTATGCCTAAATCCCTGTTTTCGATTTCGATCTCAAAGAGTCTCCGAGCAGTTCTCCACGTAGGCCGAGTGGAGCTCCTTACGCATGAGTTCGCGCCATCGACGGAATGATCGCTCGGTCAATGCTTAGGTCTTGCATATCGTCGACGCTGCGACTCTTGGTCACGCCGACACTTGCCTGGCCCTCCGACTGCTTGAAGCGAATCATGTCGAGTGAAAACCTCCCCTTGCCCGACCCCGACGGTCTCTACTGATTCGTCTTCTTCTTGACAGGCATTTGAAAAGTGGAACTGGTCTGCTCGCCCTGAGCGGTACTTAATGAAAGTGCCAAACTCAGAACTGGAACTAGGATAGGTAGCGGTGTTCTGCTTCGGAATAACGCCCGCTTCATCGGAATCTCCCTTTGGAATCACGAGCCGCACGACCGACCAACACGGGACCGACAAGATGGGCGGTCACCAGGCCGGGTAGGAGGTGCGCAAAGGCAAACTAGAAAACGACGACGGACAAGCCATCGCACGGTGGAATCAGGCGGCAGAGAAAATCGGAGTCAAAAAAAGATCCGACAGCCGCAAGGAATACAGCATGAAGCGACGCTACAGAAGTGAACTAATGATTGGAGAGGTTGAAATCTCGTCCAGAGCGAGATAGCGACAAATTTATGCCGTAACTCGGAGATTGCCAATTCGACTTGTATCGTCCCAAAATACGAAACTCACGCTGCTGTCTTTGGTTAGAATGGAAGCATCTCAGAAACACCTTTCTCTATTGCCACCATATTGCTGCGATGAAGCGACTGCTGAAAACTCTGCTCATCGGGGCGATTATTTGCGGTTTGGCGTTTGCCGCGTGCCGGCCTCTCTTGCGAAAATTCCAGTCGGGCAACAAATCCGAATGGCGGACGGCGAAGGTTTCCGCGGGGCGGATTCTGTACGATGTGCGGACCACCGGCGTGGTCAAGGCGGTGCTGTCGGTGACGGTCGGCTCCTTTGTCTCTGGGCCGATCATCGAGCTTGTCGGAGATTTCAACCAAGAAGTGAAAGAAGGGGATCTGCTGGCACGGATCGACCCACGTCTCTACGAGGCGGCGGTGGCACGCGATCAGGCCTCACTCGAGTCGCGGCGAGCCGAAGTGCAGCGTGTCAGCGCGCTCTACCAACAGGCGGTCCGCAATGAAAAACGCGCCATGGCGTTGCGAGAGGAGAATACCGATTTTATTTCACCGCGCGAGATGGACCAGTTCCATTTTGAACGCATGTCGCTTGAAGCACAGCTGAAGCTCGCCAAGGCGTCGATTAAGCAAGCCCTGGCAGCGCTCGAGACATCACAGGCAAACTTGAACTACACCGAAATCCGCTCGCCTGTCGACGGAATTGTGCTGGAGAGCAAAATTGCACAGGGGCAAACCCTTGCCGCCCAGTTTCAAGCCCCCGAGCTGTTCATCGTCGTGCCCGACATGAATAAGATGCATGTCGAAGCGACCATCGACGAAGCCGATGTGGGCCGCATCATCAAAGCTCAGGAGAAAGGCTTGCCTGTCGAGTTTACGGTGAGCGCCTACCCCGACGACACTTTCTACGGCGAGATCGAACAAATTCGCAAAAACTCGACCACGACCGAGAACATCGTGACTTATCCCGTGATCGTAGCGGCGCCCAACCCCGACCTCAAGTTGCTGCCTGGTATGACGGCAACTCTCTCGTTTCAAGTCGATCAGCGGACGGATGTTCTGCGAGTACCCAACTCCGCGTTGCGGTTTTATCCGCTCAACAAGTCGCAGGTCCGCGAGCAAGATCGCGAGATCCTCGATGGTGAAGACGAGCCGGAGGACGAGGAGAGGGAAGACACCCATCTCACGGCTGAGGAGAAAGAAGCACATAAACGCAAGCGTGCAAAGCGCCATGTCTGGGTGAAGGATGGGGAATTCTTGCGCGCTGTGCCGATCCAAATTGGTCTGGTCGGCTGGAAACATGTGGAGTTGGTCGAAGGCGAGCTAAAAGTGGGCGATGAACTGGTCATTGGCGAGCGCGTGGGGGGGAAGTAGTCGCCATGAATCTGCTGATCACCATCCGCGTTGCCCTCCGAGCATTGGCCAAAAACAAGATGCGGGCTGGACTGACCGTGCTTGGCATCGTCATTGGCATCGCGGCGGTAACGACCATGGTTTCCATTGGTCAAAGCGCGGGGAAGCTATTCCAGGGCGCAGTCGAATCGTTTGGCACGAACCTGCTTATGGTACGCCAGGGTAGCCGTAGGGTGGGCGGAGTGCGAAAGTCGGGAGCGCCAACGCTCATCGCCGACGATGCCTACGCCATTGTTGAAGAATGCCCCGCGGTGCTTGCCGCGGCCCCCGTTGTTTGGACCGGTGGGCAGGTCATCGCGGGTAACGTGAATTGGAACCCCAACGAGATGCTTGGTGTGGGGAGCGACTATCTCACGGTTCGCAACTGGCAACTTCGCATTGGCGAGTTTTTCTCGGAGCCGGAGATCACCTCCGCCGCCAAGGTCTGCGTCATCGGGCAAACCCTCGTCGCCAGGTTGTTTCAAACCACCAACCCCCTCGGCAAATCGATTCGTGTGAAGAACATTCCTTTTCGCGTGGTGGGTGTGCTCGAGGCGAAGGGTGCGAACATGGTCGGGCAGGATCAGGACAATGTGCTGCTGATGCCCTACACGACGGTTCAAAAAAGGTTGCAGGGTTCGCGATTCAACACCGTGCATGCGATCATGATTTCGGCACGAAGTGGCGATTTGATGAACCAGGCGTCGTTCGAGGTGGACCAACTGCTCTACGAACGTCATCGCATCCCGCCGGGCGACGACCCCGACTATGTGATACGCAACTCGATGGAATTCGCCGAGCTGCTAGGCACCATCACCGGCACGATGACGCTGCTCTTGGCGGCGATCGCGGCAATTTCATTGCTCGTGGGCGGCATCGGCATCATGAATATCATGCTCGTGTCGGTCACTGAACGCACCCGCGAGATCGGCATCCGCATGGCCGTTGGGGCGCGCGGGAAAGACATCTTGCGGCAGTTCTTGGTCGAGTCGGTGATGTTATCGCTCCTGGGCGGAGCGGTAGGTGTGGGGCTCGGCATCGGCGCGTCGATTGGGTTGACCAAGGTAATCAATTCGTTGACAGCGGGCTCTGAATGGCCTGTGACGATCTCACTCCCCGCGGCAGGTATCGCGATGCTCTTCGCTGGCGCGGTGGGGATTTTTTTTGGGTACTATCCAGCGCGGCGAGCGAGCCAGCTGGACCCGATCGAAGCGCTCCGGTATGAGTGATTCACCGCGGCGTTGTTAGCGCGTCCGGCTAGTTCATGATCGCGCGCTACGGATTTGCCGGACGCGTTTGCAACGGCGCGCGTCAATTTGCCAAGACCCCGTCCGGCTGACGCAACTGGGTGACGCCGGGTGTGTCCACTGGCTCGCTTGGCGGTGGCGGGTTGAGCGGCGGTAACACTTCGCGGTCTTGGAGTTGGCGGGTGCTCTCTAACGGAGCAGTTAGATCGAAAAATTCTTCCGACGGTTCGTCACCCGTCGGATAGAGATTTGCATTTTCGGAGGGCCGCTCCGCACGAGGATAGCACTTCTGCTGGCCCATGCAGCTAAGCGGGCCAATCGAGGCGTAGCGCTCTTCGTAGAAAAACACATCGTGCGTTTCCAGGATCGTGCCAGTTTGTAGCTCGAGGTTCGCTTGCTCCACGTTGTAGAGGGACAGCAGCTGCGCTTCTGCGCTCACCGCGTCGCCCCACGAGACGATTGCCTGTAACACGACGATGTACTGGATCAATCCCTGGTTGTAACGGGCGAATTGGGCTCTCAGATTTTCTTCGGCCGCGGCGCGCGTCTCTTGAGTGGCTTGGTACTGCTCGTAAAACTGGTCAAGGTTCCGTAGGTTGGATGCCAACAGGTGGCTGGCGGTGAGCAGTGTCTGCGTGAGATTAGCGCGATCGCGGGCGATGATCAATTCGTTTTGCCGCAGTTGAGCCCGCGAGGCGCGCAAACCCACGGGCACGGAGAAGTTGATACCTAATGTCCAATCCGTCGCATCATTGGGCGAGAGCGAAACTGGATCCCCAATGGGCAGAATGCCCTCCAAACCATTCCAGCGATAGACGCCGAATGCGTTCACTTGGGGCAGTGCCAAGTTGCGAGCTTGTAGCAGCCGCTGCTGGTCGGCTTCGAGTACAAGCTTCAACTCGATAATGTCCGGTCGATATTCCTCGGCCATGCTGACAATTGTTTGCCAATCGACCTGCAGTCGCAACTCTGATGGCGGCGTGGTCGGCGTGAGTCGCAGCGGATCGAAGGGTGGGAGGCCCATGATGCTGCGCAGAGCCGCTTCGTTTTGCAACACACTAGCCTTGGCGGCGATGAGTGTCGACTTGAAATTGGCAAGCGATACTCGGGCTTGCGAGACTTCGCCTTCACTCAAGAGTTCCGCAGCTTCTTGTGCGATGGCTCGGTCCAACGCGAACTGCGCCTGATCCACTTGTTGCTGTCGTGCCCAAAGCACCGTGCGCGACGACACCAAGTTCCAGTAGGCACCGATCACATCACGCACTAACCCTTGGACGCTGCTCTTGTACTGAAAATACGAACGCTCGGTGTCGATTCGCGCTAGCACGATCGGTACTTGATTCGCCGCACGGCCTCCGCCGGAGAGCAGCGGTTGCGTGTAACTGAAGTCAAGTCCCGTGCGGTTCTCAGGATCGAGCAGTGCCGGTCCTCGCACGCGCGTTGTGCCGTCGTTGACTCCAAACGACCAGATGCCGCCGGCCAAGTTGGTTTTCGACAAGTCAAAATTGAGGTCATACCTACCACTCTGCGAGGCATTGAGTGGCGGGTTTGCGGGGTCGGGATCGGCAAAGGGAGTTTCAAGCCTATTCCATGAATTATTCACCGACAGAAACGGATCGAACCGCCCTTGGGCAATGTCGATGGCGTTGTTGGCAATTGCCACATCGTAGATGGTGCTACCGCTACGCACCGCCGTTACCCCGGCAAGCACTCGAATGACCTCCGAGTTACTCAGCGCTGTACGAATCGCATCATCGAGAGAGAGATCGCGCGTCGGCCCGTCCCACTGCAAATCAGCCACCGTCGCCGGTCGCGGCGTATCTGGCAGTGCCACGTGTGGCAGCTGGTGCGGCTGCCGCACGCAAACCCGCTGCTGTTCTGGCTTGATCCAAGGGAAGAACGACTCGGCTTCGCACCGGCGCGCGAGTGTGCCTAGCGACAGCGCCGCCAAGATACAAAACCAAGTTATCGCGCGCACCCCTGCCATGCAGGTTGCCATCGACTCGATTGCACGGGTTATGCCAGCAAACACCATTGTGCCTGCCCAGCTTAACTTTCTGACTCGGCCGCCGTGTAAGAATGTAGCGACTGCATCGCCTCGGCAAAGTCTGCGGTGTCGGCGATTACGTGGCCGTCGCGGAGGACGATGTTTCGCCGCGCGTTTTCCGCGACCTCGGGATCGTGCGTTACGAGGATCACCGTGAGCCCTTCTTCCTCGTTGAGCTTCTGAAACAGCTCGATCACCTCGCGGCTGGTGCGCGAGTCGAGATTCCCCGTCGGCTCGTCAGCCAACAAGATCGACGGTCGATTGATCAATGCCCGGGCGATGGCAACCCGCTGCTGCTGCCCGCCGGAGAGTTGGCTCGTGGTGTGGTCCATGCGCTGGCCAAGGCCGACGCGGGTGAGTTCTTCTTTCGCGCGCTGATGGCGCTCTCTCACCGAAAGCGAGTGGGAATAGAGCAGCGGCACTTCGACATTCTCAATCGCCGAGGTGCGGTTGAGCAAGTTGAAGTTCTGAAATACAAACCCGATCTGCCGATTGCGAATCCGCGCTCGTTCGTCGAGCGACATCTCGACGATTTCCTCGCCATCCAAGAGATAGCTGCCGCTGGTGGGGCGATCGAGGCAGCCCAGCGTATTCATCAGCGTCGATTTGCCCGATCCTGAGGGACCAATCAGCGCAACCGATTCGCCCTTTTCGATGTCAAGCGAGGTCTCGCGTAGCGCGTTGACCGTGACCTCGCCGAGGTCGTAGGTACGTGTGATATCACGCAGGCGGATGAGAGGCAGTTCGTCGGGCATAGCAGGCGGCGAAGGGATAGGGGTGGGGAAACTACTAGCATACTAGATTTTTCACGGGTAGGTGGCTTCAGAAAAACTTCGAGGTTTTTCGCACGCCAGCTCAATATCTCCTCGTGGTGGGCGAACTTCTCCCATAGCTGAAGTCCCCAGGTTGCCTTAGTCAGCCGTATCCCTGTTATTTGAAAAGGAGAATTGACGATGTCCCCCTACGCGAGATTTGTCCTTTGTCGCTTTGGTTGCCCCGCGACAGCGATAGCCTTGGTGCTGTATGGCTCGTTAGCAGCCAGTGCCCAGACTGTTGCTCCTGGTACCACGGCAGTAGGTCGTATTGATTTCGAACAAGCCAAATTGCCGCCCGCCACAGTGGAAGTCGAACTTGGCCCCGGAATGATCGGCGATCTGCTGGGCCTCGGCAAAGCGGCTATCGCCGGTGTCGCGGAAACGCTCATCCAGTCGCCGCAAGGCACGGAAACAACAAAGCTCGCTGCAGAGCAACTAATCGCCGTGCAAGAAATTGTGCAGATTGCCAGTGAGGTCGTGAAAGAGGTTCGCGTGCGCGTCTACGAAGATAGCCCGACGGCTGTGGGCCCACAGCTGACTAACCAAATGCGAACAGGCCAGTGGAACACCGTCGTGCGCGTGAATGACGGCGACGAGAGCATCGAACTATCGCTCGTTCACCAAGAGGGTGTCGTGCGTGGCGCGTTCGTCAATGTGAAAGACGGCAACGACTTGGTGCTGGTCAATGTGGTCTGCGATATCTCGCCCGAGAAGATCAAGGCGCTCACCTCGAAGGCCGCACAGATCGGTTTGGATAACGGTTTGCAGCAAATGATCGAGGGCAAGCTAGAGCATCTGCAGCGCCATCACCATCACGACCAGGCGCACGCCCCCGAATCGCAGCAGGCTAATTTCTGAGGGTAGCTGCGAGTCCCTACCGAGCCGCGACTGTGAGGGAGCGACAAGCAGGAAATGAATCCTGTTTGGTCGCCTTCCTTACGGGCGCGGCTCGGTGTGTTAGACTGATACGAATCAGGAACCACGCGATGAGCCAAACGATTTGGAGAGCCAACCGTTTGGCAGATTGCGAAGCGATAGGCAATGCAAATCTCTCTCACCGACCACCTTATCGATCAGCTCAACATCTCTCGCCAACAGGCTGAAGGGGGTGCTGGGCTGTTGCTGCAACAGGCACAGGCGAGATTGAGTGAGGAAGATTTCAAACGCGTCGCGGATGCGATTCCGGCAATTTCAGACATCATCGCCAAAGCCCCGCGGCAAGCGCATGCCGGTTGGTGGCGCGCGACTTGGTCCCGACTGCTAGGTGGTTGGGGAAAGCTTGCGCCTTCGCGATCCGCGTTCGAGAAACTCAACCTCGACCTCGCGACGATCGACCAATTCACTACGCAAATTGGCGACTACTTTCGACAGCGGAGTGGAGCAGATCTGCAGAAGCTACTACAGAGCGCTTGGAAGTAGGCAGTTAGGCGAGAATGTCTTCAACGACCTTGCCATACACATCCGTCAAACGAAAATCGCGCCCCGCGTAGCGGTAGGTGAGTCTCTCGTGGTCAATGCCCAGCAGGTGCAGCATGGTCGCGTGGAGGTCGTGAATGTGGACACGGTTTTCGACGGCGCGATAACCGTAGTCATCGGTCGCACCGTACGCCATGCCTCCTTTTATGCCACCGCCCGCAAGCCACATCGTGAACCCAAGCGGGTTGTGGTCGCGGCCCCAGAGCTTAGGGTTGTCACCGCGGCGCTCGAAAACGCTGGTTCGCCCGAACTCGCCGCCCCAGAGCACCAAGGTCTCGTCCAACATGCCCCGTTGCTTGAGATCGTCCAGCAGCGCGGCGATCGGTTGATCGACCGCGTTGCAATTCAGCCGTAACCCCTCTTCGAGGTCCTTGTGCTGGTCCCAATCGGGAATTTTGTTGTAGCGTCGCTTGATGGTGTGGTTCAATTGGATGAAGCGTACTCCCGCCTCGGCAAACCGCCTTGCTGACAGGCACTGCCGGGCAAAATCGTCGGTCTCCTCGTTGCCAATGCCATAGGCGTCCAGCAGATGTTGCGGTTCACTTGCGAGATCCATGACCTGGGGGAGTTCATCCTGCATGCGGAACGCCAACTCGAAGGATTGAATGAGACCCTCCAACGCTCCGCCGGCCGACGCCCGTTGCTGATGGTCGCGGTTCATCGATTGAATAAACTCGAGCTGCCGTTGCTGCTCGGGCTCCGAAAGATGTTTATTAGTGAGGTTCTCAATCACTGCGTCGCGAGTGGCTACGCCGTCGTGACCAATGGCGGTGCCCTGGTAGACCGCGGGAAGAAATGCGTTGGAGTGGTTTCTCGCCCCACGCCCTCGGGTAGGGCAAAGCGTAAGGAACCCTGGCAGGGCCGCGTTTTCGCTACCCAGGCCGTAGGTGATCCATGACCCCATCGAAGGTCGCGGCAGGGTGCTCGAGCCCGTATTCATTTTCAAACTGGCATTAGCGTGGTCGAATCCCT
Organism: Bythopirellula sp.; assembly: GCA_965230685.1. Lineage (GTDB taxonomy): Bacteria > Planctomycetota > Planctomycetia > Pirellulales > Lacipirellulaceae > Bythopirellula. Next base: position 1,542,905 of record CBDDLO010000002.1, on the reverse strand, counting down.
CGGTATGCATCGAGCGGATGATGCACAGATCGTCTACGTGTTGGGCCACGCGTGGGAAGAGCTCGCTGACCCAGAGTCCCGACTCGCCGTGCCGATTCCACTTGAATGGCGAGCCTAGTAGGGTTCCCAGCTTTCGGCCCACTTGCTTTTGTAAATCGGGAACTCCACCAGGCAGAGGTTTGCCATGATCGCGTTGCAGTAGCGGTTTATAGTCGAAAGTATCCATCTGCGACGGGCCGCCTGCCATGAACAGAAAGATGATGCGTTTGGCGCGGGGAGCGAAGTGTGGCGGCTTGATCGCCAGTGGATGGTCGCCAGCACCGAGCGGAAGTGCGCTCGCCTGTTGATCAGCCAGCAAACTGGCGAGCGCTAACGAGCCAAATCCGCAAGAAGCTTTTTTCAACGCGGCACGGCGAGATAAAGTCATAGCTTCACTTTTCAGTTGAGAAATAGAAACTCGTTGAAGCACAAGACCGACTGGCAGAACACAGTCCAGGCGGACGTGCGTTGCTCGCTGCTCGTGCCTTCGCCCATCGGTGCAAGCGAGGTGACCAGTTCAAGCCCGCGTTGGACTTCGCTCTCGCTCGCAGGTCGGCCTAGCGCCCGGAGGATGAACTGGCGGACTCGCGCTGCGTCGTCCATTTTCTGTTCAAGCAATTGCGTCGCTGAGTGGCGGGCTTGTTGCCAGACGAAATCGCTGTTGAGCAAGAACAGTGCCTGTGTGGGCACCGTTGTTGCATCACGGTTGCCCGTGACCATCGATGGATTAGCAAAGTCGAACGTTTCGAGCATATCCATCGAATCTAAATCCGCCATGGCTCCGCGCATGATCGGCAGATAAACAGCCCGACGGAACAGGAGGCGAGGTACCTCGAATGGTTTGACTTGCTCGGGAATTCCCAATCGCCCCGTCAGCGGCAAGGTCGGCCCACCGGCGCGTGGATCGAGTTGTCCCGAGACGGCCAAGATCGAGTCGCGAATGACTTCCACATCGAGCCGTCGCCCGTTAGCGTGAGATAGCAACCGATTCTCGGGGTCGATCGAAGGAGCGAGGCTTGCCGATTCCTGATGCGGCTCTTGCAGTAGCCGGGTGTTGGAACTGAGCCGATACGTGCGGCACGTGACAATACGGCGGATCAACTGTTTGACCGACCAACCGTCGGCAATAAAATCGGCTGACAGTGTGTCGAGCAACTCGGGATGCGAGGGGGCTTGGCCGCGTAGCCCGAAGTTGTCGACGCTTGGCACGATCCCCTTGCCAAACAAGTGTTTCCACACACGGTTGACCATTACGCGGGCGGTGAGCGCGGCGGCACCCTGCTCCTGATCGGTGAGCCATTTCGCGAGTTGCAATCGGCCCGACGCACCAGCGGGAATCTCGGGGGATTCGCCCAGGGAGCACGCCATCAACATGCCACGCGGTGCGAGTTCACCCCGCACTGCATTGATTCCCCGAATCCGCACATGCAGATCGTGTGGCTCCGCTTCTTCGGCAACCGCCATGGCTTCCGGCTCGGCAAGCTGTTCCTTGCGAGGCTCGAACCAGGGCTGGTGGCTTTCATCTATGGGCAGCGCAACTTGATTCACCTTGCTGATTGGCCCGCCTCCATTGGGCGGCAACACCGAGACGGTGCTGGAAAAAATCCCAGCCAGCGAGTAGTACTCTTTGGTCGAAATCGGGTCGAATTTGTGATCGTGGCATCTCGCGCAGCCAACCGTGAGCCCAAGCAGAGTGCGGCCGAGGGTGTCGAGTTGATCGTCCACGACGTCCATTTTGAGTTCCGCCTTGTCGTATTTTGCGAGCGGCTTGGGACCTAGCATCAGGAAACCGGTCGCGACGAGTTGCTGGGTGCGCTGGTGGTCGGTCTCGAAGGGCAGCAAATCGCCGGCGATTTGTTCGTGGACGAATACGTCGTAAGGTTTGTCGTCGTTGAAGGCCGCAATCACATAGTCACGATAGCGCCAGGCGTTGTCGAAGGTCATGTTGACGCCGCCGCCGTTGGAGTCTGCATAGCGCGCCACATCCAACCAGTGCCGCCCCCAACGCTTGCCAAACTCGGGCGAGGAGAGCAACCGGTCCGCAGTCGTCTCCACGGCCGTTTGGAGATCCACTGCGGCCTCCGCAACAAACGCTTCGATGTCGTCAGCACTCGGTGGCAAGCCGGTCAGGTCGATGGTTAAACGTCGCAGCAGCGTATACGGATCGGCATCCGCTACGGGATGCATTCCGCTGGACTCCAATCGGGAGAGGACAAAGTGGTCGATGTCCGACCGTGGCCAATCGGTGCGCGCCACTTGCGGCGACGGAAAATCCTGGAGGGGCCGAAACGCCCAGAAATCACGCGCCTTGTTGAGATCGATTGGTTTGGGAGCCTGCCGCGGAGTTCTCTCGCCGTCGCGCGGGTCGTGAGCGCCTGCGGCGATCCAACGTTCGAAGTCGGTAATCACGTGGTCTGGCAACTTGCGGTCCGGCGGCATCTCGTAGGACTCGTGCTTGATCGCGCTGATCAGCAGACTCGCATCGATATCGCCCACCACCACGGCTGGCCCGGAGTCTCCTCCAAGTCGCACGCCATCGCGCGAGTCGAGCAATAATCCCCCTTCGGCTTCTTCCGCTGCCGACGAGTGGCATTCATAGCAATGTTCGACCAGCACGGGTCGAATCTTTTTCTCGAACAGCTGCAGGGCGGCTGTATCGTCTTCGCTTGCTACCGCCGGAGGATTCACCAGCAGAATGCAAAGGACCAAGTAGAAAGTGCGATCGAGTGGCATGACGGGACTTGGGAGCAAAGCGAGGAACGGTCTCGTCGAGTCAGCAAACAACCACCACTTTAGCATCGCCTCGTAGGGGCTGACACATGTTCTATCGAAGAAAATCGACCTATTCCCTAACCGATAACGCCTCGTAGCCGAAGATTTACGATAAACGGAGAGGTCGTTCAACATAGGTACCAGCGACGCTAGTCGCGTTGTCCCACTCCCCGATTGCACGCTACAATCCCCTGGGTAGAACTGTTCTACCTACCCTTATACGCTTGCGATTATGAAGAATATGTCGATGCCAGACTACGAAAAAATCGGTTCCTTCTACCTCGGCAAAAGGCACGACCTCGCACTTGGCAAGACGCAAGATGCGAAGACGCTCTACGACAGCAAGGACCTCACCACCCACGCAGTGTGCGTGGGTATGACCGGCAGCGGTAAGACGGGATTGTGTTTGTCGCTGATCGAAGAAGCGGGGCTCGATGGCATTCCCGTGATCGCGATCGACCCGAAAGGCGACCTGGGCAACTTGCTGCTCACGTTTCCCGAGTTGCAACCCGAGAACTTTGAGGAATGGGTCGATCCGAGTGTCGCGACGCGGAAGGGGATTACGAAACCGGAACTGGCTGCGCAAACGGCCGAACTCTGGAAACAGGGCCTTGCAGACTGGGATCAAGATGGTGAACGGATCAGACGCTACAACAACGCTGTCGACAAGGCGATCTACACTCCAGGCAGTTCGGCGGGCATCCCGCTCACAGTGCTGAAATCGTTCAGCGCTCCTCCGCAAGCGGTGATCGACGATGGCGATGCATTTCGCGATCGGGTGCAGTCGACCACGTCGGGGGTGTTAGCCCTGTTGGGCGTCGATGCCGATCCTGTGAAGAGCCGGCCGCACATCTTTTTGTCAAACATTCTAGACGCGGCTTGGCGCGCGGGGCGCAGTCTCGATTTGCCGGGGCTCATTCACGAAATTCAAAATCCGCCTTTCTCGAAGGTCGGCGTCGTGGACCTCGAGACATTCTATCCGGCCAAAGAACGGCTGGAGCTGGGCATGCAGTTGAACAACCTGTTGGCATCGCCATCGTTTGCCAGCTGGCTCGAGGGCGAAGCGCTCGACGTGCAGAAGTTGCTTTACACAGACGAAGGCCGACCGCGGTTGTCGATTCTCTCGATTGCCCATCTGAGCGATTCGGAGCGCATGTTTTTTGTCACGATCTTGCTCAACGAAATCCTCAGTTGGACGCGATCGCAACCCGGCACGGGCAGCCTACGGGCGTTGCTCTACATGGACGAAGTCTACGGCTATTTCCCGCCCACGGCCAATCCACCGAGTAAGAAGCCGATGTTGACGCTGCTCAAACAAGCTCGGGCGTTTGGAGTGGGGGTGATGCTGGCGACACAGAACCCAGTCGACTTGGACTACAAGGGATTGTCGAACGCCGGCACGTGGTTTTTGGGGCGACTGCAAACCGAACGCGACAAGGCACGCGTGCTCGATGGTTTGGAAGGCGCGTCGGCCCAAGCGGGCTCGACATTCAATAAAGGCGAGATGGAAGCGACGCTCGCCGCCTTGGGCAGTCGTGTGTTCTTGATGAACAACGTGCATGACAATCATCCAACGGTGTTTCACACGCGGTGGGCGATGTCGTATCTGCGCGGTCCGCTAACGCGAGACCAAATCAAAAGGTTGATGGCGAAGAAGAAGGCGGAGTTGGCGAAGCTCGCCACATCGGACACAGAGACCACCGATGCGCTCTCGGCCGGAGAAGCCGCTTCGCCCAAGAAAAGTTCTTCACGCCCTGTGATTTCCGGCGATATCCTTCAAGCATTCTGGCCGCTGAGCGAACCCTTGCCCGACGGAGCAACGCTCCAATACCGCCCCGGCCTGCTCGGCAAAACAAAAATGCATTTCGTAAAATCCAGCGTCGACGTAGATGCGTGGCGCGACCTGACGGCATTGCAGTCGATCCACGGCGAATTGCCCAAGCCGATGTGGGATTCGATGATTCCGTACGAAAATCCGCCGCTGATGAATCGCGAACCGGAACCCGGCGGAGAGTTTACCGACCTGCCGACCGAGTTAGCCCAAGAACGCAACTACCGCGGTTGGGACGATGACCTGAAAGACCATCTCTACCGACATGAAAAGTATGACGTGTGGAAGTGCGAGGCGCTCGACCATTCGTCCGACTCTGGCGAGAGCGAGGCCGACTTTCGCATCCGCATGACCCAGCGGGCGCGGGAACGCCGCGATGCCAAGAAGGACGAAGTACGCGCACGGTTCAAGAAGAAAATCGACAACGCCCAAGCCGCCGTACGCAAGGCGGAAGCGTATGTGAGTGAGCAAAAGTCGCAGTTCTGGATGAAAATCTTGGTGATATTCAGCAATCTCGTGGGGATGTTTGCCGGTGGTCGACGGCGAGGCGTCTCGGCCAGTTCGGCAAGCCAGGCCATGCGGGAACGGGGCCAACAAACGCGGGCCGAGCAACGCCTCGAAGACAAGCGTATCGATTTGGAAGAACTCGAAGACGAGCTGCAAGAAGCGCTCACTGACATCGAAATCGACTTCGAGCCGAACAATTTAGAACTGGAAAAAATTGAAGTCCCCCTCCGCAAGAGCGACACCTCGGTCGATCCCATCCAGCTGGTCTGGCTGCCGTGGCAGATCGATGCCAATGGCGCGTCGCGGCCCGCCTATTAGCCCGGCTGAGGCCACTATTCGTCGTGGGTCGGCGCAGTACAATGGGCTTTTGTACCAACGTCTGCGAAGCACGCCATGAAACAGAATTCCAAGTTGCTTGTTGCCTTAGCGCTAGTCGCGTGGACCGCTGGATGTCAGCAACGCGTGGCGAGCAAGCTGCAAGGGCGCTGGATTGGTAAGCCGGACTCGACTGCGACCCGAACCGCGCGTGAGGCGAACAAATACGGCGACTCGCCTACCGAAGACAGCGGGCAAGAGAGCGACAGCCCTGCGGGCAAACTTAGCCTCTCTACCGATTGGGAGAAGTACGAGGCGAGCATCGTCATGGATTTCGTCAGTCATCACCGTTTGGAGATGTCGCTCGATGGCGAGCAATCGCTTAGTGGATCGTGGAAGGTCGTATCCACCTCGCCGGCTGCATGCACGATTGAGGTTGCGACAAAGGATGCCACCGAGCGACGACGGTTCGAATTGCTGCTGGACGAACGCGATGGCGCATGCGTTGGTTTTGAACTCACCGAAGCGGGTGCCGATCCACGCGTGGGATCGCTTTATTTTCAGCGAGCGAATTAATCGGCGACTAGGAGTTCCGGCACGCGTAGTTCCGGCACCCGAATTCGGCCACCGCGAACATGCACCGTATGCCATTGGCGTGGCCGCCTACGCTAACCCTCAACCACATACCCTTCACCCGTTGGAACTTTCATGTCCGAACGCGAACGCTGGATTGTTTACCCGTTGTTGTTCTTCGCCCTCGGGGCGGCAGTGCGAGACAAAATTTTGCATCGCGTCGATGCCAAAGAAATCTACTGCGAGAGTCTTAAAATAGTCGACCAGCAGGATCCCAATGGAGTGCCACTTGCCGAGCTGGGTATACAGCGTGCTCGCTCGAATGACCCGACTCAACTGGCCGATCGCGTGGGGCTCTTACGCCTGGTGTCGAGCGACGGGCAAGAGGTGTGCCGCGTGGCGAGCGACGCGATTTTCCAGCGACTCGTAGGTCGGCAGATGCTGGTCATCGACGACAATCATCGCCCGCTTGTGGTCGCTGGGGTGGAACAAGCCCCGGGGATGATATTGCCCAATGGCGAGCAGACAGTGACCTCGCAAGGTGTCATCTATTTGAACAACCAAAAGCTGGGCATCAAGATCGCTCCCCCAGCCAATCGCGGGCCACCACCCCAGTTGCCGCCTGACACGTCGTTGTGACGCTGGCGATTTTGGCCACATCATTTCGATGTCCCTGAAAAGGGTGCGCAAAAGGCGAAAAACTTTGTGTTTCGCCTTGCCAACGAGTTGCCAGCAACCGTGTGAAAACGCTACGCTAGGGGCAACGCTTTGCCTGCAACACTCAGGCTTCAGGACTTGAGCATCGGGCTTCAAGGAATTCTGGCCTTCGGCCGTCGCTCTTCCTGATCCCTAACACCTGAAGCCTTACGTCTCTTTTTCTACTATGCATGGCAACTCTACTGAAAGCGGCTTGGCGATTGAAACCGCGGCAGATTTACTACGGCGGCGAGCTCAGCAGTTTTCTAGCCGTACGGTATTTGTTTACGAAGATGATACGGGCAGAAAAGTCACATGGACCTATGCCGAGCTAGACCAACGCGCAACGGACATTGCCGCTTGGTTGGCAGGGCGTGTTGATTCAGGCGAGCGGGCGCTGTTAGTCTATCCGGCAGGGCTCGACTTCATCGCGGCATTCTTCGGCTGTTTGTATGCCGGAGTATTACCCGTGCCGGCGACTTATCCCAAGCCGCGTCGCCCGTCGGCCCGACTCACAACGATTGCCGAGGATTGTTCGCCACGCCTTGTATTGACACATAGCTCGGTTTTGCAGGGACTCAACTTAGAACAGCAATCGCCTGTCGTCTCTGGTTTGGATTGGCAAGCAACCGACATCATCCAGGCAGGCTCGTCCAGCAGTTTCGAACTGGCCGACCGAGCGGGGACCGACTTGGCTTTCCTGCAATACACTTCGGGTTCGTCTTCGGAACCACGTGGCGTGATGATTAGCCACAAAAATTTGCTCAGTAACTTGGCGACAATTCGCCAGGGTTTTGAAATCGCAGCGGCGGACTCGGGCCAACCCGCATCGACCGGCGTGTTTTGGTTGCCAGCCTACCACGACATGGGGCTGATAGGCGGCATTCTGACACCGATCTACGTGGGTAGCACCAGCTATTTGATGTCGCCCACAACCTTCCTGCGCCGACCGCAGCGCTGGTTGGAGTTGATGACCGAAACGCGCGCGCAGATCAGTGGCGCCCCGAATTTCGGTTACGAACTGCTGGTGCAGAAAACCACGGCCGAAGAGCGACGTGCGTTTGACCTCAGCTGTTGGCAACTGGCCTTTTGCGGCGCGGAGCCGATTCACCCGGATACGCTCCGCGACTTTGCTACCACGTTTGCAGATTCGGGATTTCGGCAGAATGCGTTTTACCCTTGCTACGGTATGGCAGAGGTGACGCTGCTAGTAACTGGCGGACGCGGCCCAAACGCGCCACGCCTCTTGTCGTTGGATCGCACGGGGCTCCGAAAAAATCGAGTGAAGCGTGTGGCAGCCTCCGACCCTCACGCGCAGGAGTTGGTCGGATGTGGCCAGCCACTCGATGGCCATGGCGTCGAAATCGTCGACCCGCGGTCGCAGGAAGTTTGCGACGAGGGCCAAGTCGGCGAAATCTGGGTGAATGGTCCGTCCGTGGCACGCGGCTATTGGAATCAAGAAGCAGTGAACCGCGAAACCTTTCAAGTGCAACTCCCCAGCTCGAACGGTAAGACGTTTCTTCGGACCGGCGACTTGGGGTTTCAACTCGACGGCGAGCTTTACATCACAGGCCGGTTGAAAGACGTCATCATTATCCGAGGTCGCAACCACTATCCTCAAGACATCGAGCGTACCGCGACCGAAGCGCACGAAGCAGTGGGAATGGGGGCGGCTTTTTCCATTGAAGAGAATCGGCGCGAACAACTTGTCGTCGTGCTGCAGGTGCATCGCGAGCATCGCAAGGCTGATTTTGACGAGGTGCTTCGCGTTATTCGCGCTGCGATTGTCGAAGAACACGAACTCGATCCGCACGCGCTGCAAATAATTAAACCGGTGAGCTTGCCCATCACTTCCAGCGGAAAAGTGCAACGGAGTCGCTGCCGGGAACAGTACCTTGGTGGCGAACTCGCGGTCCTCGCCGAATGGTCCTCTGCACCGGTTACTGGCGGTTCTGTAGCCATAGCCGCGCCGCAGTTTCTCACACGTGTGTTAGAAACCGAGCCGTCTGAATTGCGCACTGAACTCGAAGCTTGGCTGATCGAGTGGCTGACCGCTCGCGCGGAACTGCAACCTGGTGCGATGCAACCAACGACACCCTTCACGGAGTTGGGCATCGACTCGCTGACGGCCGTTGAAATCAGCCAGGAACTCGATCAGCATTTGCAACTGCAATTGCCGCCGATGGTGATTTGGAGCTGCCCTCATTGCGCAGCACTGTCGGAATTCCTCGTCGAAGAGCTACTGACTGACCGGCGAGGCGAGTCGAACAACGCTTAAGATGGCCCACGGGGGCACGTCTCTAGAAACAATTATTGTTTCTCTGCTGCCATCGGCAGTGCGATCAACGTGGTCGTCTCGTGACTTGCTGACTGAATTTCGCTGTCGAGCGTTGACGTTCCGGTAAGCGGCACCGAGGGAATTGCTGGGGACCACTTGCTCGTGGCTTGCTCTTGTAAGTTCGCAGCGGGTTTCTCAGGAGTTGACTCCGCGGTGGGCGAATCAATAGCCTCTGGAGCAATCGCTTCGGGTACGAAATCTAGGGGGGTGACCTTGTCGAGCCGTTGTTCATACGGGCCGTGACTCACGCGCGGCGCGTTGGCCGAGGCATAGTTCAGTGGCACGGAGCGCCCTCGGAGCTGTTCGCGGCGCGCGGCATCGGCGTGTGCCGCCCGGGGCCAACCCCCTTCGCTTAGGTATACGCCGTCGTAGTCGAGCAAGGTTCCCTTGGCGAAGTGGACATTTTTCACAGCGATCGCATGTTCGGCCAAAGTGCGGAAGTATCGGCTCTGTGCATCGGCCAATCGCCGCTGTGCGTCGAGCAACAAGTCGAGTGGCGCCTTTTCCGCGTCGAACGCTGCCTTGACCGCTGCCAATTGTTGTCGGGCGGCATCAAATCGATTGTACGCCGTTTGAGAAACCACATAGGCCCGCTGCATTTCGGACACTGCGTCAGAAACATCGTGCAACACCTGATGCTCTTGTTCGCGCAGGATTGCCCGAGCACGGCAAAGCTGCATCTCTGCATTGCGTGTGGCCGAGAAAGCACGACGGAAACCGATGGGTACAGTCAGTTCTACCCCTAGTTGCCATTCTTGGAAATCGCCGCCCGTGAGATTTTCGTACGCGTTGTCGAAGGGCGGATTGTTGCTGCTCGTGTCGAGTAGATCATCACCAAACCCGCGCCAACGATAGCGGCCAATCGCATCAAGACGGGGCAACAGGTGGTTTTTACTGGCGATCCATTCCAACTCGCGCCGACGAGTTTGGAACCGTTGACGGCGTAACTCGGCACGTCGGACTAGCGTTTCGCTTGTGACCTGTGGCCAGTCGAAGTGAACGGGCGCGGTGATTGGCTCAGCCCCCGGTCGCAGGAGTCGGCCGTCGCTGGGTGGCAGTCCCATGATTCGGCGGAGCCGACGCTCAGCGACGTGCACTCCGCCATTGCCGCGAAAGGTGCCCCCTCCGCTGCCATTGCCAGTGCGCGTACCGTCGATCAAGCGACCGCTGAGTGCGTTTTGCACTTCTTCTTCGAAACGAAAGAACTGCTCGCGTGCTTGGGCTTCCTTCTCGGCTTCGCCACCGCGACGTCCTGCTTCGTACAGGGCGTGAATTCGTCGCCAGGTGTCGAGCGCCGCGTCGCGGGCGGCGATCTTGGCATCGAGATCGCGGTAGGAAAAGTACAAATCCCAGTAGGCGTTTTCGATGTTGCTCACCAAGTTGCGCACCGCCATCTCGAACTCGGCCAGTTCGATGTCCGTGTTCACCCGCGCGATCAGCACACCACCATAGAGTCCCGGGGTGCGGCTTGGCCCGGCGATGCGATTGAACTGCATGCCCGACCCTTGCAGCAGTGGGTGGCGGAACTCCGACTCGAAGTTCACGTTCCACGCGCTGGGGAACAAGTTGCTCGGAGCGTTATTCGCATCGTATTCTACGTTATGCCGGAAGGAGAATTCCGAACCGGTAACGGCCCGCTTGGTGAGCTGCGATTGCAGGACCATTGCATCTTGGTTGAGGATGCGTGTGCCCCCGCCAAAGAATTCGTTGTTGATCGCGCGGTCGTTTTTCTCGCCGAACACACTCGTGGAGAACTGTGCATCAAAAGCACTGAGTGCCGCGTCGATACCAAACTGTGGATCGGTCTCCACGATGGCTGGGTCCCAGTAGGTTTGCACAGACGAGGGCGATTGCACGATCGCGCCGCCCAGGTCACGCAGCACCTTCGATTGGGCAAGCGCCAGCTGGACGACTTCTTCGAGTTGGACATCCCAGTATTCGGGTTCCGAAGTTGTCGCAAGGGAGAGCGGTTCTATACTGGCCCAATCGTCGCTGGTGCTCGAGCATTGCTGCACTTGTGGGTATTCGATTTCCGACGCGATCGCCCGGTAGCAATCGTCCGTCGCGCAGGGTTTGAAATCCCTTCCCGAGCGCGTGCGACATCCACCAACCAGCAGCTGCAGGCATAGCGCGAGCAGCAAAGAGGATCGTGATTTGAGACCAATACGCATGCGAGTGATTACTTCTTTTGGAGCATTCATTGAGCGAAGCCGCTAGCGGCGAACACCACCGTGGCAAGCCCGCTAGTTAAATGTGCAGGGGTTCCGCAGTCGTTTTCGTCGCCAGACAACTGGCAGAACCACGATTTCCGTCACAGACGGCAAATCTTGCGCAGTTTGCCAATGCGTGGCAGATGGAGCTGCTGGCGTTGCTTTCTGCTGGCATCAAGGTTTGCAGCAGCCGGTTTGACGTGCGGCTTGGATATACTGAGAGAATGATGTCCCAGGCTGATAGCCACTCTTCGCACGGTGTCGAGAGACCCATGGACAGGCAAGTCAACGCCGATTGGCGGCAATTGGAAGCCTTCATCGACACGCTCCACGAGAGTGCGCGTGCATCGATCGAGGTGCGCGAGTTCTACCAGCACTTGCTAGAGGGTTCCGTCACCTTGCTAGCAGCAGACGGTGGTGCGGTGTGGCTGCCGACAGGTCGAGGTGTGTGGCGTCCGTTGGTTGCGATGGAACAGCCGCGCGACTCCGCAAGCGAAGGGCCGGAACATGCGCGTTTGCTTTCTACAGTTGCTGAAAGTGCGGTGCCACAGGTTCTGCAGCCGCGAAGTCGAGGTGAGAATCCGACCGATGCAGTGTTGGCCCTGGTGGCGGTTCGAGAGGAAAGCAGTTCGAACTGTCACTCAGTCATCGAACTGAGGCTGCGACCCGGCTGCAGCCCCGAAACACAGCAAGGTTGGCGAGATCTGCTGGCCACAGTTGCCGAGGTCGCGGCAGGATTCCACTTACGCGACCACTTGCGCAAGCTCCGCACAGAGCGCGCCGAGTACGACCAGTCGATCGCACTGGTGAGACGATTGCAACAATCGACGGATCTCCAGCAAACGGCTTACGACATTGCCAACGAAGGCCGTGATTTTGTGAGCAGCGATCGGTTGAGTGTACTCACGCGTCGTGGGAGCAAGTGGCAGCTGTTGGCGACCAGCGGCGTGGACCGCATCGAAGCCCGAGCTGACGCTGCCAAACGACTCGTACAGTTAGCCGAGATCAGCGCCGACTGGGGTGAACCCTTTGATTACACCGACGCCAACTCATCGGAGACCACCGAGTTACCTCCGGCCTTGACCGAAGTGCTGCGTCAACACGTCGATGAGTCGCACGCGCGGCGAGTTGTGGCTGTACCGCTGGAACTTGTCGAAGCGAAAAATGAAGGCATTGCAGTGACCGCGCAGCACAATAGCGCCACTGCCATACTCATTGCTGAACAATTCGCGAGTTCGAATGACGAGTTCTCCAAGCAACGGGTGCTGGAGTTGGCGAACTTGTGCGCACCAGCATTGCGTCAGGCTGTTGTACTCGATCGATTTCCGGTGCGGAGTACTCTCCGCTGGGCCGATCGTTGGGCGAAGCTGCGCGAGTCGTGGGGATTGTCGAGATTGGCCTTGGCGTCGGCGATGGCTTTGGCACTGCTGTTAGCGCTGGTGCTGGTGCAGCGAGATTTCGAGATCGAAGCACCCGCCACACTGCGACCGGCCATCGAACGCGACATCTTCGCCACGGCCAGTGGCAAGATCGTCGACGTAAGAATTGCACATGGCGAATTGGTCGATGCCGGAGACGTACTGGCGATACTCGACGATCCGCAGTTGTCACTCGACGTCCAACGTGTTGAAGGAGAAATTGCTACGACTCGCCAACGACTTGCCGCAATTGCCGTCGCCCGGACAGATCGAAAGGTGCGAGAAGAAGCCACTCACGAGCAGCTTCCACTCGCCGCCGAAGTGGAACAACTGCAAAAGAAACTCGCCAGCTTGCAAACTCAGCAAACGATACTATCAGCGCGGCGCGAAGCGCTCACGCTCCGCAGCCCCATCGCGGGGACAGTGCTGACCCTCGACGTCCAAAATCTGTTGCTGACGCGTCCCGTCGAGCGGGGTCAAGTATTGTTCACCGTCGCAGATGCTTCGCAGGGTTGGCGGCTGGTGGCTCAAGTCCCACAAGATCGCATCGGCCATGTCGTCGCCGCACACCAGCAGGTCAAAGCCCCGGTCGCGGTTCGTTTTCGTCTCGCGGGGGGCACGGACCAAATTTACCAGGGGCGTGTCGAGTCGATCAGCTCGAATACCGTTCTCAACGCGGCGGCACTCGATCCAGAGAGTCCGGCTTTTGAGGTGCAGATTCAGGTCGACCGGCGCGACCTGCCACGGGCGCGTCCAGGCATGAGCGCCGAGGTGCGGATACACAGTGGCCGTCGGTCGCTCGGCTACATTTGGCTGCACGACATTTGGGAACTTGTTTACTCGTGGTGGGTGTTTTGATGAATTGGCATATCAAAAAATGGGCTCTGTTGTTGGCGGCAGCGCTGCCGAGCGGAGGCGCTGCGGTGGCGGCGGAGCAGCCGATGCCATTACGCGTTGAGTCGGTCGTGTTGCGGCCACTCCACGCGGCGGAAGTGCCGGCGCTGCAAACGGGGCTGCTCCGCAACGTCGTTGTCAAAGAGGGCGAGCGCGTCGAAGCGGGGCAATTGCTAGCCACGCTCGATGATCGGCTGGCCAAGCTTGCCGTCACCCAAGCCGAACAGGAGCTGGCCCAAGCCGAGGCGAAAGCCAAGAACGAGATCTCAGTGTTGTACGCCGAGAAGGCCCTAGAAGTCGCCCAAGCAGAATTGCAACGCTCGAGCGAATCGATCGAGAAATTTGCCAAGAGTATTTCGCAGTCACAGTTGGATGTCGAGCGACTCACGGTCGAGAAGCTGACGCTCGAACGTCAACAAGCCGAGCATGAATTGATACTGGAGCGTTATGGTGTGCAGCTCAAACAGACCCAGCTTGAAGCGGCGCGCACGAAGCTCGCACAGCATCAAATCACCGCGCCATTCGCGGGAACCGTAGTGCTAGTTCGTGGACGACAGGGCGAATGGGTTGAAGTTGGCACGGGGGTGCTGCGGCTGGTGTCGACCGACAAGCTGCGGGCCGAGGGTTTTTTGCCCGCCGAACAGGCAACGACTGACTTGGTAGGCAAGACCATGCGACTCGAAGTGACATTGGACGAGCACCCTCAGCAAATACACAGCGGCAGCGTGAGATTTGTCAGCGTCGAGATGGAACCCGTTACTCGACAGGTGCGTTTTTGGGTGGAAATACCGAACTCTGGTGGCGCGTTGCGACCTGGGCAGCAAGGCAGCCTCCACTATCCGCCGGGGGCACCATGAGACCTGGAAGTGCTCACGAACTCTCGGCCGTCGAGCGGCCACTTGCGCTTCGCGCGCGGCCTGATATGGAGGCGGTACCGGTTCGCTTCGCGGGACGTTTTGCTTATGTGCTGAAAGATCCGCTCACGCTGGAACTGTTTCAGCTCACGGCCGAGGAATTTTTTCTGTTCGAGAAGCTACAGGAAGCTCACTCGCTCAAGCAGTTGCAACAAGCGATGGAGAAACACTTCGTGCCACGGAGATTTTCGCCGCAACAATTGCAATCAGGCATCAACCAACTGCACAGCCAAGGCCTACTCGTCAGCCACGCGACAGGGCAGGGCGGCGAACTGCTGCAGAGAACCCAGCGCCGGCGTCGGAGCGAGCGCTGGCAGAGTTGGCTGAAGTTGCTTTCGTTTCGACTGGGAAGCATCGATGCTACGCGGTTGGTTGAGGGTTTGCATCAGCGATTGCGCTGGTTGTTTTCCCCGCTAGCACTGGGGGCCATGATGGCTCTGTTCGCGTACGCTGTGTTGATTGTGCTGGGAAACGCAGGCGAAATTCTCGACCGCCTTCCCAGTCTCGGTCAGCTTGCTGCGCCGCGTTACTGGACCCTGTGGCTGGCAACCATTGTCGTCGTGAAAGTGGTTCACGAACTGGCGCATGCTCTCACTTGTCAGCACTTCGGCGGACGATGCCATGAAATGGGAGTGCTGCTATTGGCGATGATTCCTTGCCTCTATTGCGATGTCACCGACGTCTGGCGTTTGCCGAGTAAGTGGCAACGGATCGCTGTCTCTGCCGCGGGGATGCTGGCCGAGTTGGTGATCGCCTCGTTGGCGCTAGTTGTGTGGTGGCATGCGCAGCCGGGGTTGTTGCAAATCGTTTGCCTCAGCGTGGTCATTGTCTGCTCCGTCGGCACACTGCTTGTGAACTTGAACCCACTCCTGCGTTACGATGGCTACTACATCCTGTCCGACTGGGTCGAGGTGCCGAATCTCGCGGGCCGTGCGCAAGGGTTATTGCCGACTGCCTTGCGACGTTGGCTGTTGGCGGAGCCGCGTCCGCCGGAAACGATGCTCAGCTCACGTCGTCAACAGGGGCTATGGTTTTACGCAATTGCTGCGCGGGTTTATCTCACGTTGGTGCTGCTGGGGATTTTTGGAATGTTGCTCACCTGGGCCAGACCCTATCGGTTGGAAAACTCGGTTTACACGCTAGGGGTGATAACTCTAGCAGGCATGCTCTACTCACCGCTGTGGGGAGTTTGGCGGTTGCTACGGAATCCTGCACAGCGATACCGTTTGCAGCGACCACGGTTGGCGCTCTTGGGTTCATCGGCGATTGCTTTGCTGCTAGCGTTTTTCCTTTGGCCGATCTCGCGTTCGGTGAGTGGCCCGGCGGTGTTCGTTCCCGCTCAGGCGCACCCCCTGTATGCAACGGCGGCGGGGGAACTGCAGTTTGCGTTGCCGCCCGGTACCCAAGTGCGCGCTGGCGAGGTGGTCGTCCGACTGGTCGATCCCGAGACGGAACTGGCGGTCGCCCGACAGCAGGGTGAATACTCGGTTCGGCAAGTGCATTTCGAGCAACTCAGCGCGCTGCGCGCTTGGAGCGAACGCAGTTCCGAGCAACTCCCCACTGCTCAAGCGGCAGTGAGCGATGCCGCCGCGCAGCTGAAACAATGGCAGGCCAAAGTCGAGGAGCTGACTATCAAAACGCCAACGGCGGGCGTGCTTGTCGCTCCGCCGAGTATCGAGCCGCATGAGCATGACGAACGCCGACTACCGGGTTGGTCGGGGTCACCGCTGGAGTCTCGCAATCGCGGCTGCTGGATCGAGCCGGGCACCGTGTTGGGATTGGTCGCCAGAGACGAACAGTTGGAGGCGCTAGTTATGATTGATCAGGACGATGTCGCCGAGGTGCAGCCGGGGCAGCCGGTGCGTCTGCTGCTGGAGAGTTCGCCGGTGCGCGTCGTACTTGGCGAAGTGGTGCAAGTCGCCCGTCGCTCGGAAGAGCGAGCCACAACCGATCCCACGGTTCAAGCAGGCAAGCATCATCTGGTGCAGGTTCGCTTGGAACCGTCAGACGCGCTCTTGCTGGTTGGTAGTCGTGGCACCGCCAAAATTATGGCCAGCAGTAGCACGCTCAGCGCTATTGTCGCGCACCAACTAAGCGAGCTGTTGCGATTGCCGTGGTAAGTACCCGACTTGAGCACAAGTCGGCTCGCTGTTATTTTGTTTGGCACAGCGACTTCTGGCACTCACGGCACTAGCAGGATCAAGCCGGCAATGAATCCCGTCTCGACGGCTACTGCGCCAAGTTTCCACGGTAGTCGGTTGCAGCGACGTGGGACGCAGCTGCCGGGGCGATAGTGGCCGAGCGTGTACACGCAATCGCGTGGGTGATCTACGGCCATCTTGTACGGAAGCGCGGGGATGGTGGCGAAGAACCGCGCGGCGGAGATCACCGGCTGGAGGCAATAGCTCATCGTGTAGCCGTAGCGCTCGGCGTTGATTTCCTCAAAGTAGAGCGGTCGATGGTGCGAGCAGGTCGCGGACCAATGCAACTCCGTACCGGCCCATGCACCGACGAGTCGGGGATCAACGGTGGGCGGGATCTCTTGAGCACAGTGTGCGGCGGTGCTCGTCGGGAGTTTGCCTTCGGGTAATGCGATGCTGGTGGTGAGCGCCGCAAGCGGCGGCGCTTCGTAGCAGTCGCGGCTGTTGGTTTTCGGGCTCACTTGCTGCCCCGTTGCATTGGGCTGGGGAACGACCAGCACTTCGTCAACTCTGCTCGCGTCGTCGCTGCTGGGATTCTCCAAGACTGGGCCGGGTAGTTTGCTCGGTGAAGTGGGCCTGCGCTGCGGGCGTTGTGCCATGCGCGGTGATACGAGCGGAGTGTCCACGGGAGGTACAATAAAAATTTCCGCTTCGTCGTCGGGCCACGGCTGCATGTGGCTGGCGGGGGCGACGAGGCGGTAATCGATTTCTGAGCCATGCAGCGACACGGTAGCCGAGGTGGAAGCGAGCAGCAGGGCTGACAGCAGGGTCAGCCGCAGCGCAGTCCGTGAATTGGCCACACGATGCGGGCAGCGCGGTGGGTAGGTTGCGGTGGGCATAGGTTGCCTCCGAATCGCGGTCACGTTGTGGCTCAAAAGGGTTGCATCGTGCAGAGGGTTGCGACGTGCAGCGAGCGTCGGCTGGGGGCCGCCACGAGCACTTTGGCAAGCCAATTCTCTGGAGCTGCCGAAGTGCTGATGAGTGGTTTCGACACGGCACAATCGGTGTCTGCAGAAGATTCGTCGCGGCCCGTAGGATCGCTATGAGCGGGAAAACCGGCAAAGTTTCACTTATTTGACAAGTTTGTAGCTTTGTCGGGATAATGGACGTTTAGTGAAGTGTCTGTCCAGCAGCACTTCCCTCGCATTCTGCAAGGGAACATGGTCGGGCACTTCGCGCGGGCAGCACAACTGGGGTCACGCAGCGATGGGGTTCTTTGCATTGTTTGGCAACCGACTTGTGCGCCGCTTTTTCTCGACAAAGCCATCGTCTGCGCAAGGCTCCCCCTTTGCGCCCCATCGGTTGGAGCGGCGGCGGCTCTTAGACGCTGGCGCTGCGGGCGCGCTGCTCGGTCCGATCGCTGATGTGAGCGACTTCGTGCAAGTCGGTGCGTCTCTGTCGGAGCAAGAAACCGCGATGGCCAATGAAGCGGCCGGTGGTCCTTCGAACGTTGAAATTTTTCTTGGCGCGGTCGAAATCGAAGAGCACGAAACTTTGCAACTGGCGGTGATGTTTGACAATTTTGACCCAAGCGATCCCAACCTCGAAGGCACCCACCGGGCAACGATCGATTGGGGCGACAACTCGCCGATGGAATCGATTCAAGTGAATTCCGGTGTCCGGTCATTCTCCACCTCGCACCAATATCTCGACGACGATCCTACGGGAACGCCAGTGGATAGTCCGACGATTTCGGTCGTCGTGTTCGACGAGTTGGGAAATCAAGCAACGGCCACGGCACAAGTGCAAGTCAACAATGTACGCCCCACGATCGAGTTCATGCGTGTTTCGCGGCCACTCGAGGAAAACGAAGTGGCGCAACTGGAGCTGACGATTGGCGACCAGGGCACGCGTGACTCGCACATTGTCGAAATCGACTGGGGCGACGATTCGCCCCTGGAGATAGTCGAGCTCGAACCGCGAGAGCGTTCTCTGCTTGCGACACATCGGTACTTAGATGATCCCGATACGCCGAGCGAATCGCGCCAAGTGCGCGTGAAGGTGATCGACGACGACGGCGGTTTCATTCGCGGTAAACGCACCCTTATTGTCAATAATGTACCGCCGACGATTGAAGCGTTTGAACTTCCGCCGGAGATCAACGAAGACAGCACCGCGACGCTGCAACTGACCATCGCCGACCAAGGCACTCTCGATACTCACACAGTTCAAATTGACTGGGGCGATGGCACGCCAATCGAGACAGTCGAGTTGCAGCGAGGTGAATTTTCGCTCACTCGGCAGCACCAATACCTCGACGACGACCCAACCGGCACGACCAGCGACAGCACCACAGTGCGCGTCACTGTCTTGGACGACGACGGCGGCACTGTGATGGAGCAACGGGAGTTGCTGGTGAAGAATGTCGCGCCTGTTTTAGTCGTCGCCGAGAACCAAGAAGTTGACGAAGGGGAGCTTCTCGATCTGACCGGTGGCGGGTTGGGCTCGTTTACCGACGTGGGCACGCGCGACACGCACACTGCCACGGTGAGTTGGGGAGATGGCACGCCGACCGAAGCGGTCACTGTCGAGCAAGCCACGGGCACTCTCAGCGGGAGCCATCGGTACGCCGACAACGGAACGTACAGTGTGCGAGTTGCCCTGCGCGACGACGACGGCGGGGTGACGGTCCGTCGCTTTCTTGTGCAGGTCAACAATGTCGATCCTGATGTCATCAATGTCTTCCCCACTCCTGAGGTTGATGAAGGCGAGTCGTTTACACTCAGTCGACTTGGCATAGCGCTGGCCGACTTGGGGTTCGACAATCCCTTCAACCCCAACGAGCCCGGTGGCAGCGAAGAAGTACTCACAGGTTTGACCGTCGATTGGGGCGATGGCACGGGCTCGGATCCGCTGCGTGTGGTGAATCGCACGAACGGGGGTCCCGGTGTCCCCACGACCGCGGAGTTTCGGCACGCGCCCCACACCTATGCCGACAACGGGCTCTATACAGTGACCATCACAGTAAGCGACGACGACGGCGGCGCGGTCGAACGGCAGTTTCGCATTCAAGTAAACAACGTTGCCCCCACGCTTGTGCTGACTGAGCGCGATTTGGCCATCGACGAGGGCGACACGCTCGACCTGTTCGACCTGGGTGAATTTTCCGATCCTGGATTCAACAACCCGCTCAACACGGGGGACCCTGACAATGGTGCGGAAGTCGTCGAGTCGTTTCGCTACACAATCAACTGGGGCGATGGCACTGTCGAAACGGGTCAACTCCCTGCCGAGGTGGTGAGCGGGAGCGTGGATTTGGAAACGCTTGGCACTCTGGTCGATAGCCACTTATACCTCGACAACGATGCGGACAACCTGTACACGATCACGGTCACACTCACCGACGACGACGGCGGAAGCGTCACCGAGAGCATTGTGGTGTTGGTGTCGAATGTTGATCCGACCTTGCCCCCCATCACGGCCACCGATGTGAATACCAAGGGGGAAACGACGCTAACAATCGAGTTCGCGGACCCGGGCACAGAGACGCTTACCGTTTGGATTGACTGGGGCGACAAGCTCGAACTGCCGCCGCAGGATCGCTTCGTACCAGAGACATTCGTTCTCGGTCCGGGTACCAACAACCTGGTGCTCACGCACACCTATGATGGGCCGCCAGATCCCCTGAGCCCTGCATCGGATATTCTTATTTCGGCATTTATTCGTGACGACGATTTTGGCCAGCCGGCAGTGTTCGACCCTGGGCAAAGTGTCACGCAAGCCGTGGCGATCAGCAACCCGGGCTCGGGCACGACTCCCATTGTGATCGACACCACGCCGCAAGTGCCACGCTTGGTCTTCCCACCGCCAGAGGAAGTCACCTTGATAGCGAGTGCTTCAGATGGTGGAGTGGGCAACGCACAGACTGCCGACTTGCGTACCGCAGTTGGAGACACCAAGTCGGCGACCGACCGCTTCTTGGAACTGCGAGTTATTGATCCATCCACGGGTGAGTTGAGCGAAGGCTATCGCCTAAAGCCAGAAGTGCTGAACGATTTACCGGCTCTATTCAAAACCTTGCCCGACAATCGCTATGCAATTTATTTGGTCCGTACCGAAACGAACACGCGACGTCTGGTGATTGAAGTGTACGTCCGCAACGGCAAGTTGATCGACCCAGGCGACGATTCCGAAGGCACCCGCGATCGCCCGCCCACCGATGATGCAAACAACGGCACAACCACAGAGCCTTCAGACGAACTGCAGCTGAAGGAGCCCCAGGGGGAACTGGAGCGCAAAACTCCACCGCTGCCCGGGGGGGTTCGTCCCGAGGAGGAACCAGGCGAACAGGGGGATGCGGCACCTTCCGCGAGCTTGCATCGCTCGCGTCTGTTGCTTGGTACCACGTTGGTCGGCTTAGTGGCATCAAACAGTGGCTCGTCGTGGGCAGAGCGGATTGACCGCGCTGTTGCTGCGGCAGATGCGTGGAAATGGCAGCGTTTGCGCCGTCGATACCGATACAAGCGGAAAAATGGGTAATCGAGTGCCTTTTCCTCGGCGGCTAAATTACAATCAAGGTTGGTGAAATTCCACGCTGCTTCTCTTCTCCAATCGCATTCCCTCGCTGGTAATATCGAATGCCGAAATGTTCTGCATGCCAAGCTGCAGTCGATCCCGCGTCGATTGCCACGGGTCGCTGTGGAAAGTGCGGAGCTACCTTGCGCGTTGTGCCGCAACGCAATGTGCAGGACAAAGGAACCTCGTTGCAGCCTGAGCAATCCATACGCCCTGCTGGAACTCAAGACGAACTCGACACGCTCGATCCCAACGCGGTGCAAGACACCAAAGGCGCGGAGCTACCTCCCGAGACGATTCAGACGCTCGAGTTGAGCGAGTCAACCCAGTCTGCCTTGGACGATCAGGATGCTGACAAACCAGCGACCATCGCGTTTGCCGGCGAGCAGACGATCGACTTCTCGGGGACTTCGGTCATAGAGAGCTCAGCCGGGGACGTGGGTGGGTTGATTCCCGACGACGCGACCGACACGATGGTCACCGCCCAGTGGCTTGATAATGTCGCGGGTGCCGAGACCGATCCCGAGATGACGATCAAGCAGAAGGAAACGGTCAGTTCGGTGGTGCATACCAATTCGTCACTGGTCGTCAAGTCGCGGCAAGTTCGCCCGCCAGAGGAAGCGGCTGTTCCCGTCACGTCGGTCTCAGACGCGCCGGATTACGAACTCCTCGAGCTGATCGGCGAGGGAGGGATGGGCGTGGTCTACGCCGCGCGGCAGTCGGCCATCGCACGCACCGTGGCTGTCAAAATGCTCAAGGGCGACGAGGACCACACCGCCGAGCAGCGAGAGAAGTTTATCTCCGAAGCGGTTGTTACCGGCGAACTTGATCATCCGAACATCGTGCCGATATACGATTTGGGCTCGAACGAATCGGGTGCATTGTTCTACTCGATGAAGCGCGTGCGCGGCACGCCGTGGGACGATGTCTTCAAAGACCGCTCACTCGACGAGAATCTAAACATCCTCTTACGCGTGGCCGATGCGATTGCTTTCGCGCACGCCAACGGGGTGCTGCACCGCGATCTGAAACCTGAGAACGTCATGCTCGGCGACTTTGGTGAAGTGTTGGTGATGGACTGGGGATTGGCTCGCATCAGCGACGACTTTCCCAATGCCGAAGCGGTGAGCCAGTCTGACGTGATGGGCGGCACGCCCGCCTACATGGCGCCGGAGATGGCCACCGGGCCGGTCGACGAAATCAGCACCGCCAGCGATATTTATTTGCTGGGAGCCATTCTGTTTGAGATCATCACTGGCCGCCCGCCCCACTCGGGCAAGACTGTGATGGCGTGTCTCTTCGCCGCGGCGAAGAACCAGTTTGTTCAGACTCCGCATTCTGGTGAGTTGTTTGACATCGCCATGCACGCGATGGCCACCAAGCCAGCGGATCGCTACCCCACGGTGCAGGAGTTTCAAGCCGCGGTGCGGCTCTACCAATCGCACTCCGAGAGCGTACTGCTGACTGACAGCGCGTCGGCGAATCTGCAATCAGCCATCGACAAAGACGATTACGAACTCTACTCCCGCGCGATGTACGGTTTCCAGGAAGCGCTCAGCTTGTGGCCCGGCAATCAACGTGCGCAGGAACTGCTCTCCGCCTCTCGAGGAGCTTATGCGCAATCGGCGTTGGAGCGCAGCGACTTCGATCTGGGGATCTCGCTGATCGAGACCGACGATGCTGCCCATAGCGAATTACTGGCTCAACTCGAGTCAGGTCGAGACGAGCGCGAATCGCGCAACCGGCGGCTCACCCTGCTCAAGCGAGCAGTCGCGGCTCTGCTGCTTGCCGTGGCTGCCATTGTTTCGGTGGCTTTCGTCGCCGTGCGTTCGCAGCGCAACGAAGCCATCGCCCAACGTGAAAAGGCCGAGGCGGCGCGTATCGTTGCTGACGAACAACGTTCACGTGCCGAATCCGAGAAGGAACGTGCCGAAACGGAGAAGGAGCGTGCCGAGACCGAAAAGGAACGCGCCGAGCGCGAAGAAGCACGAGCCAAGCAGCAAGAAAAACTTGCCACTCAAGCGAAGCAAGCCGAAGAGTACGAAGCCTATGTTGCGCGGATTGGCTTGGCTAATGCCAAGATCGATGAGAACGCCTACGACCGCGCCACGGAGTTGCTCGCGCAGTGCAATGCCGAGCTGCGGGATTGGGAGTGGGGGCGGTTGTCGCACCTCTGCCAGCTGAGTCAACAAACATGGCAGGTCGATGGCCCGGTCGAGGCCGTGGCGGTTTCGCCAGACGGGCGCTATTTCGCCAGTGGCGATTGGGACGGCAAGGCCAAACTTTGGGACCTGGAAACCGGCGAGATTGTGCATACCTTCTCGCACGGGCAGTTTGTTCATGCCGTGGCGTTTGACGCCTCTGGCGGGCGACTCGCCACTGGCAGCAGCGACCGCAGGATACGTATTCACGATGTCGCCACGGGCGAGTTGCTGCAAACCCTTACCGGGCATAACGACGCGGTACTTAGCGTGCGTTTCTCCGTTGATGGCGAGCAACTGCTATCGGGCGGCTTCGACAACACGGCTCGACTATGGGATTTGGCTCTCGGCGAAGTCACGCAAACTCTGAGCGGGCATAGTTGGTGGGTCTGGGCGGCAGAGTTTTCGCCCGACGCGCGGCGCATCGTCACTGCCAGCCAGGACGGCAAAGCTATCGTTTGGCAGCGCGACGCCGACGGTCAGTATCAACGCTTGACCGAATTCGCGAAACACAGAGGCCCGATTTACAGTGCCCAGTTTTCGCCCGATGGCATAACCGTCGCCACGGCGGGCCATGACCGGCGAGTGCTGCTATGGAATCCCGACGAAGTTAAGCCCATCGACATTGCCCGGCGACTCGACAATCAGCCCGACCCCGCGGCTCCGTTCGAGGAGTTGGCACATCACGAGGGGCCCGTCCGAGCGCTTGCCTTCTCGCCAGATGGTCGGCAGCTTGCTTCTGGTGGGCAAGACAATCTCGTGCGAATTTGGGATACCTACCTCGACGTGGAACGTGCTGTCTTACGAGGCCATGCCAGCCATGTTCGCGATTGTGTTTACGCGCCCGACGGTGCATCGCTGCTTTCGGCAGGCCGCGATCAGGCAATTAAGCTGTGGGATCCCGAAGCCTCTGGCGAAGTGGTCGTGCTGGGTACCGAATTGGGCGAAAAGTCCGATGCGATTCTGTCGGCTCGGTTCTCGCGCGATGGGCAGCGAATTGTCACCGCTAGCCGCGATCGCACCGCGAAATTGTGGGACACAGCAACCCACGAGCCGGTGCAGTATTTTGCCGAGGGGCATGACTTTCTCGCTTCGTCATCGGTCTTTTTCGACGACGGTACTCGCCTTGCTACGAGCGCAGGCGACGGCACCGCACGGATTTGGGATGTTGCCACGGGATCAGAGATTCTGCAAATCGACGGCACCGGTCGGACCGCCGTGTTGGCGGTCTCTGCCGATGGCGAGTGGCTAGCCACGGGTAGCGCAGGCAACGAGGCGGTGGTGTGGAACGCACGCACCGGCGAACGCGTGGCGGTACTCGAAGGTCACGAAGAGCCGGTCACAGCGCTCGCCTTCACGCCAGACAACACGACACTTGCCACAGGCGACGACCGCGGACGCTGCCGACTTTGGAACGCAACAGCTGGCACCGACCAATGGGAGGAATCGCATGAGTTGCGTGGCCACAGCCGTTCTATCACGGCGCTCGCCTTCGCAATGGGCGGGAAGCGGTTGATCAGCGCTAGCGGCGACAACACTTGCGGGCAGTGGGATGTCGCCACAGGCAAGGAGCTCACTAAGTTGGTCCTGCGGCATCCCGACTGGGTGACCGACATGGATGTTTCTGGGGATGGTGAGCAGGTGCTCACTTGTTGCGACGACGGCATGCTGCGGCTTTGGTCGTTGGCTGACGCTCGCGTGCTGAGCGAGATTCCTGCGCAAAGCGAAACGCTCTTCACCTCCGCTGACCTGTCGCCGGAGGGGAGCCTCGCCGCGGCGGCGTGTGCCGCCAGTGGTACGGTGCAAGTCTGGGACCTCGGCACAGGCCAAGAGATTCACGGCGCAGGCAATACTGCCTGGCTGCAATTCGATGACCAGAGCAAGATTCTCTGGGCAGCGCGGTTTGCACCCGCGGGCGATCAATTGCTGACAATCGGTGGCAACGATGCACAGCTGTGGGACTTAGAAACGCGCAAACAGATCGTACGGTTTAGTCCGCACGGAGCGGTGGCTTCCGCAGATATTTCTCCCGAGGGGCGGCTGCTCGTTACGGGTAGTTGGGACCGCTCGGCGAAAATTTGGGATGTCGCAACAGGGCGAACGGTGCGAAAGCTCGATGGTCTGCACAAGGGCTACGTCAACAGTGTCGAGTTTTCGTCCGATGGTACACTCATTCTCACAGGCAGCGACGATGGTACCGCCCGGTTGTGGGACGTCGCGACTGCGGAACCTGTTGAGCCAATTTTTCGCGGGCACAAAACACGCATTCGCCAGGCCCGATTCAGTGGCGATGGTCGGCGCATACTAACCGTCGCCAACGACAAAACGGCGCGAATTTGGGATCGCGCTTCGGCCGAAGTGCTACACACGCTTGTTGGACATGAGTGGGCGGTCCTCTGCGGGGCGTTCTCAGCAGACGGTGAGCGCGTGGTCACCGGCAGCGAAGACAATACCGCAATCGTTTGGGATGCCAGCACGAGCGAGCTCCTGCTGAAACTCGCCGGGCACACTGATAGCGTCACTAGCGTGGCATTCTCGCCCGATGGTCGCCGCGTGATGACCGCTAGCCAGGACAACACCGCCAAACTCTGGGACGCCAACACCGGCAAGGAAATCCTCACCCTGCTCGGCCACACCCAGGAACTCACCAGTGTGAGCTTCTCCCCCGACGGGCGAAGCGTGCTGACCAGCGCCCGCGACGGCGCGGCGATCTTATGGCCGGCGCTCGACTGGCGCGAAGCCCATCAGCTGCAAGCGGTGCGTCCGACCGATAGCGTGGATTGAAACTGAACCACCCAGCACAAACCAATCCACCCTCAAGAGTTACCCAATCGGTACCGATACCTAAAACAAGCTCGCGCTCCGCGCTCGGGTATTACACCCGGCGTTTTGCTAGCACCGACGAGTTGACTTCCCTTTGTCGAACAAGGATGGATCGACGTGGCGAACTCCGTTCACAGTAGTAGTCCCAATCTCGCAGGCCCTTCCGCAGGCCAGCCACCCATTGTGTTGGCACGTTTGCCACGCGTGGGGCATGGAGTGTCAGCACCCGCGCAACCGCCTCCGCCGGAGCCGATGCCGCCCCTTGACCTGCACACGGAGATCGAACAACGCGTGCAACTCCAAGTGGCTGAGACGCCCAACGACAAACACGCAAGTCACTTCGTCGATCGTCGGCACGCCATCGAGCAGGAGCCGATGGTTCGCCAGCAAGCCACGGTACCGTGGATGGAAGAGCCCGACGAGCCGCAGCAACGACCGTCCCCTGCGCGCTCCACGACTTTCAGTGAAAAAGTCTTTCAACTCCACTCGCAACTTTCGCCGCATGCGGGATTGATTGTGACGCTGGCGTTGATCACTTCGGCGGGATTGTTGTACTGGATGATCGTCGGGCCTGCTCAAGTGCCCTCGCCGTACTACGAAAACTACGGTCCAGAACTTCGCGACGAGCATATCGGTGCCACTGGCGTGGAAGGCAAACCCATGGCCCAAGATCAAATCCCTGATGACTATCTGCCGGAGTTCTCGGCAATAGCCACGAAACCACCGGCACCCACGAACAACTCCGACGGTCCCTGGACCCAGGTGCCACTTCCCTCGCAGGCTCCCAGTCCTGTCAAGCCGGCACCCCAAGCGGAGCAGCATAAGCCGGTTCCGGTAAATCTCAATCCATTGCCAGCCACGGGGATTTTGGAATTTCCCACAACTACTCGGCCGAACAAATTGGATTTCTCAAGGATCCCCTCAAACCGGCCCGCTGAATCGCCTGCCCCCGAGCTGCTTCCCTTGCCGGAGATCGCGCGCGCTCCGACAGACACGACACATCGCTAACCCCAGTCGCAATTACCAGCCAATCGCAGCGCAGGAAACGAGTCGCTATGAGCCAAATTGACGAAGCATTTATCCAGGCTTACGCCCCTCCGTCTGCAGTGAGCACCGCGCCAACCGCGAACCCGATATCGGGGCAACTCCCTTCACAAGTGGCGACCGGCTTGCACCGTGGGCCACACCTACCCACACAGCCCCCGGCGCAAGACTCAGCGCTTGCCCAGCCCTCCACCTGGGCGCCAGAGCCTGTGCCTGCACCGCATTTTCGTATGACTCCTGAGCCTCAACAGGTGAAGGTGGCGGCATCTGCAGCGGCGGTTGCAGCTCCGGCCACCGAGCGCCGTCCGCTCTCGACGTTCTCGACTCCCGAGCCACCACCCACGACAGCATTCCACCCTGTATTCGAGGTCGATGCGTTTCGGTGGCCAGAGACGACGAATCAATTGCTCAATGCCCATCATCAACTATTAATTCCCGTCGCGGAGCAATTACTTGATGCGAGCGAACAAGGTCGTTCATTAGTCGGCATTGCTGGTACGCGTCCCCATGTTGGTTGCTCGACCGTGTTGATGTGCCTCGCCCGTTTGCTGGCTAGCGCGGGCAAGTCGGTTGCGCTGGTCGATGCCAATTTCACTAAGGCCGCGCTAGCGCGTGACTTGGGACTCGAGTTCGATACGGGCTGGGAAGCCGCGCTCATCGGCAACCTGCCGCTAGCCGAGTGCGTTGTCAACTCGCTCGAAGAAAATATGGCTCTGCTGCCCCTGGCTCGACCAACAGACGCAGCCAACGAGTTGCTCGCCAGCATCCACACTTCGGTAACCGCTGGGGTGTTGCGTTACCACTACGACGTGGTGCTGTTCAACCTCGGTGCCGCGGGCGTGTCGCCTCAGTACGGTGCGACCCACAGTATTGTCGAACATTGTCGACTCGACGCGAGTATCATCGTGGCCGATACCGAAGCTAATGCGAATGCTGACACGCATCAGATCGATCCGCTTCTCGCCCTGTTCGGTGCTACTTGCCTCGGCGTCATTGGCAACACCGCAGCCTAACAGATCATTCGCCACGGTTCGTCTCGTCCGAAAATGGAAACCTCGTATCATGTATGAAGACTACTGGCAACTTGCCACCAAGCCATTCGAGCCAACCGCTGCCGAGGCGTTTCGATTTCCCTCGGCTACGGGCCAAGCCGCTTTGCACAAACTGCGTTATGCCGTCGAGAGCCGACGGGGGGCTGCGCTACTCGCTGGCCCCTCGGGTGTTGGCAAGACGCTGCTAATTGACATACTGCAAGAGCAACTGGGCGATAACATAGGCCAGTTTGTTCGCGTGGTGTTTCCGCTCATGTCGAGCCGCGATTTTCTGGTCTACCTTGCCGAACAACTCGGCACGCCGCCCGCCGACCCGCCCCAACACACGATTGAGGAAAGCCTCCGCCGCCTGGAGTTTGCCTTCCAAGAAAATGCTCGCCGTAGTCAGCATGCGGTGATCGTCGTCGACGAAGCGCACTTGCTCGAAGATGGTGGTCTGCTGGAGACTCTGCGGCTGTTGCTGAATTTGCAGACCGACGGCCAAAGTGCGTTTACACTGCTCCTGCTCGGGCAAACGTCCTTGGTCTCGGCGATGCAGCGCAACTCCGCGCTCGACGAGCGGCTGGACATGAAGATGTTGTTGCAGCCACTCGCTGAGGAGGAAACGGCCGCCTACATTCAGAATCGGCTGCAAGCCGCCGGCGCGACGCGCGAAATTTTTGCCCCCGAGGCGTTGGAAACAGCCTACCACCTCTCAGGCGGTATTCCTCGGCAAATCAACCGCCTTTGCGATTTGGCGCTGGTTGTTGGCTTCGCTGGGCGTCAACACACGATCGATGCCGAGCAGCTGCGCTCGGTGAACGATGAGCTAGTGACGGTCTCTGCCTACGCCGCTTGATCTGCGATTCCCACATGGGCGGTCCGGCACTAGCCGCCGGCCAACAGCACGCTGTGCCAGTGGCTAGCGCCAGTCCGCTCACGGTTGGAACTCTACCGCCGTACCTGTCCATTAGCCATCGCTAAGAACTCGCGAGCCATTTCGGGTCGCAACCGATTGTGATAGTTCAGCCGATTGAGCCATTGGCTGATTTCTTGTTGCGAAGGTTGGCGGCTGGTGACGAGCTGGAACATGCGGCGCACGTACTCGGCGTCGTCGGCGTTCGACTGGTAGTAAAACTCGGGCGTGCTGAGGATTTGCAGCTGAGCTTCGGTGAGCGAACCCCCGCGGGCGAGGTGCGCCTCCCAGACGTAAAGTTCCTGTGCCCGCGGTTCGCGACGCAGGTACTCGCGAAACCAAGTGCTGATCTGCGCAAGTTGATCGCGAGTGTTCGAGTAAGGACCGTTGCCAGGAGTGGTAGTGGCGGTGGACTCGACCAATAACTGTACGTTTTGACTGGAGTTGTTCCCCAAGATCGGGGTCTCCTGACGCATGGCGTAAATCTGCCGACCGCCTGCCGTAATTGTGGCATCCAGCACGTAGTTGCGGCGCGCGTCGATCTGCGTCGGATCGTAGTCTAACTCAAACGCAATGGGCTGCCGTGAGGCGGTATAGCTTTGCCGAGTGAGTGTGATCGGTCGGGAGTTGAAAGGCAGGATTTCGCGTAGCTCGACGTTCAGCACCGCATCGCGCGGCAGGCCTCGGTTGTCGCGCGTAGCAACGGTGCCGGTGATGCCTTGGTGGCGCGGGTCGAGTTTCACTGGCAGGTTCATCAGCTGCCCATCGCGATTGTTTTGTACCAACACACGGACCCAACCTTGCGAGTCGGCGTTGCGCTCGAACTCTGCCCCGGTGTCATAGAGCGTGCCATTGACGTAGCCGACTTGGTAGCCATGCACCGCGATAATGCGATCGTTTGCCTCGAGCCCTGCGCGCTCGGCTGCTGATCCTCGTACGATTTGTGTAATTCGCACTCCGGTGTCGGTGTTCTCCGGATAAATCCCCAGTCGCCACTTCTGCCAGGTGGGGGGCGAATTGTCGAAGTTAGGATCGTAGCTGCTACCGCTCTGCCAGGAGTTGTTACGCAGCGGATCGTTCGCGGGCAGCGAGGGGTCGTTCCAAGTCGGCGCGACCCGCGTACCTGTCCGCTCGCGTATCGCCGGATTGGATTGTTGGCCATAATCGTAGGCGTTGTTAGAGTTCGACCGCGCCCAACTGGGCGCATTCCGAGTGATGGTGTTTGCGCGATTGTTGTCAACGGCCCTACTTGTCGAGGGGCCGGCGAAACCGATTAACAGTGCCGCCAGGATGGCGGGCGATAGTTTGACCATGGGTAGAATGACCTGTTTGGAGGAGTGATCTTGTTGAACTTTGTTTCGCTATCAGCACTAGCGCGCCAGGCCTAAACCCACCGAGTCGAGTGCCACTCGCGCCGGGCGCGCGGGAATCGGTTGGAAGCCGGCTTTTACGACGTCTTCTTGCCCTAGTCGGCTAAACACATACTTGATGAACTCGCGCTCAAGCGCGGGCAGCTCGGCATCCGGTTTGTGTTTGACGACCAGTTGCAGACGGCGCACAAGCGGGTACAGCCCCCGGTCTGCCTCGACCGAGTCGATTGCTACGTAGCCTTCCTGTTCGGTAAACGCTAGCGGCACGGCACGCACATCGGGAGTGGCGTACGAAAGCCCACTGAAGCCGATCGAGTGGGGGTCGGCCCCGACCGCTCTAAGCATTTCGACATTCCCTTTGTGCGTTTGCAGATCGTCGCGCATTTCGGCACCAAGCATGACGGCTTGCTGCATGAATACCTGAGAACCGGTGTCGTACGTGCGGCCATGGGCAATGACGGGGCGTTGGGCCCACTCCCCACGTAGCCCGAGTTGGCCCCAAGTCCGCGCAGGTTTCTCAGCATTGCGACGGCACGCTTCTGAGAAAATCGAATCCAGCTCAGCAAGAGTTAATCCTTCAATGGGGTTGTCTTTGTGCACAAAGATACCGGTGCGCTCCATGCAAGGCGTGAGTACCGTGGGCGGGTAACCGAACGCTTTGCGGAAGGCTTCGATCTCATTGCGATGGACAGTGCGACTGAGCAAGCCGATTTGTGTGTTCCCCGCTTCGACGTCTTTGACGGCTTGTCGTGAGCCATTGACTTCAATGGAGAATTGCACGTCGGGATAGAACTGTTTGAAACTTTCAATCCAAAACGAAGCAATATGTGAAAGCGTGTTCGAGCCGCCCAGTTTCAGTTCACCGCTGAGTTTCTCAACGGGACGATAGTAGGGCAGGTTGGGGTCGAGTGAGACCGGCGCTCGACGCAGTGCGCTGTCGGCGTGGGCGTTCGTGAGGCAACTGCAAGCAAGCAGGGCAAGCGTGCAGAGTCTTGTGCAGTGTGTGCGAAATCCATGTTGCATAGAAATAGCTCCTTCTAGACGCTAAAAATCAACAGTATTGCGAGAGTTCATTCCCAACAGGCGAGCTACGTCTCGCCGCGGGCACTTCAGCGAGGTGTGGCTCGCCGGCTATTGAGGTCGTGAGGAGCCGAGTTTAGAACGATTCGGCAATTTGAGTAAAGACGAGAATGCCAGGCGGTGCTAGCAAGCTATTTCCACGTCGGCTTTTTTCGCCGAGCTTTGGGATGCCGGGCTAGGTTGTTTTCCTGCTTGTTGATCGGTTTGGGGACGACCATCACCGACTTGGCCAAGGGTTGTTTCGGGTCCTCAGCGTTGGAGACCGGCACAAAGCGGACATAGTCGCCGACCACTAGCCGAGCAAACTTTGTCCCGCCACTCACATCGCCGGGCTCGAAATAATACTCGTAACCACCATCGACCGCAGAGATGAAACCGATGGGGTTTTTCCTCGGCAGCTTCGTCACATAGCCAAAGGAGTATTCCACTTCCGGTCGTGCGTAGCGCGGTTTGGTCGTGCTGCGATTGAACTCCCTGGTGGATGCTTGCGATTTTGCAGCATAAGGTTTCTCAGCACGAGGTTTTGCAGAACGAGGTTTTGCAGAACGTGGGTTCTTAGTGCCAGTCAGTACTTTGCTGGCACGAGGCTTTTGTGCCGAGGAGTCCGTTTCGTACTCGACGGATTGCTCGAGCTGCAACTCGCTAAACTCAGCATCGACGGCCGAACAGTGGAAGAACAAGTCCGCACCGCCGGCGGAGGGTTTGATGAAGCCGAAACCTTTGTCGGCATTGAGCGAGCGTATTTTTCCGGTGAGCATAGCAGCTAGTTTACTTGCGCCTTGCTCGTCTGGCAACGAGACGCTCTGCTGGGGGGCCAATGTGCAAGTGAACCTGCGCGACGCGCAAGGCGTCTACCAAGCCGTGGCGGGGGCGTCTCGCTGCCGCGAAACAAGCCAACCAGACACGGTGGCGAGAGGCCCCCGCTACGAACGCCAACCCAGCAATCCCCATGCCCCAAGAAATCGCACTCCAACAGAATTCAGCCTTGCAGTCCACACGAGTGGTCGGCGTTGCGTTCGCAACTATTCTCGTCGTACACGCCGCAGTCGATGCGCTCTCGGCTTTGGTGCCCTCGACACTGGGGTTGATCGAGGCGCGATTGGGCCTGTCGGCAAAGCAATCGGCGTGGTTGCTGGGTGTCGGTCCACTATGCTCGGGGCTTGCGCAACCACTCTGTGCGCTGGCCAGCGATCGCTTCAGCACCCGGCAGTTGGGAGTCTGGGGTGTGGCGCTGGGGGTGTTGGGCATTGGCTCGTTGGGCTTGGTCGATAGCTTTTGGAGTTTGGTCGTCGTCTATGCGATGGGTGTGATCGGCATCGGAATGTTTCACCCTGTCGGGGCCTCGACCGTGGGGCACTTGTGGCAAGAGCGGCGCAACTCGGCGGTGAGCCACTTTTTTGTCGCTGGTATGTTAGGCGGTATGCTGGGCGCGTTTCTCTGGCCCCGCATGTTAACCACCACTTCAGGATTCACCTGGTTACCGCTGCTCGTTGCGCCCCTACTGTTGCTGGTAATTTTGCTGCAGCGAAGTTTTTCGGACCTGGAACCTGTGCATGCGCAGCATGCCGCAACGAAGTCCGGCACGGTCCCACAGTTCCAATGGGCAATGGTGGCTGTCCTGTATGTCTCGGCGGTGCTACGCTTCTGCGTGAACATGGCGCTGCTGTATCTCTTTGTTCGCTGGGCCCAGAGGCACCTCGCCGCACTGCATACGGACTGGACAGAGCAAGCGATCGCCCGCGCCGCCGCGCCGCGAGTGGGCAACTTAAATGCGTCGTTGCTGGTCGGCATGGCGATTGGCGGAGTATCGACTGGCGTGTTGATTCGTCCCGGCAAGGAAAAATGGCCGTTGGTGTTGGTGCCGGTCTGTTTCGCGCCGGTGATCGGGTTGTTTCCGTTTCTGCCTCTGGAGGCGGGTTACGTGTTAGCTGTCGCGGCGGGTGCTGGCTTCGCGGCCATGGTGCCGGTGACTATTGCGCTAGCCCAGCAGCTTATGCCTCGGCGGACCAACCTTGCGTCGAGCTTGATGATGGGGGGCGCCTGGGCGCTGGCACTGCTTGGTCCGACGGGCGCAGAATATGGTGTGGCTCACTACGGCTTGCAGGCGACATTCTTAGCGACGGCCTTCACTTTGGTGCTCTCCGGGTTGGTCTGTTTACCTTTGCGCCATGCTTCCGAGTAACCAAGCGGCGGGTTAGACTGAACAGCATGGACAGCAACCACTTAGTCATGTTGGCAGGACGATTGGCGGCGTCGGAAATCTCGGCGGACGATTTTTTGCGCCTCGCCGCAGCCGAATTGCACGTGAATGACAGCGCCGCACCAGAGATTGCCACGGTCGATGTCGCCCGCGCCGACCGCTGCGGTTTCCCCGAAGTGATTTACGGCACAGGCAAGACTGCCGATGCGATCGCCGACATTGCGAGAAAATTACTCGAAGCCGAGCAACCCGTGTTGGCAACACGCGTCGACACACAAAAGGCAGTGGAGTTGTTAGAACAATTCCCCTCAGCGCGCTACAACCAACTCGGCCGCACGCTGCGACTCGATTCAGCGAAGCCGCCCGCGGCGATCGGCCAAGTCGCCGTCATTACCGCCGGCACCAGCGACTTGCCCATTGCCGAAGAGGCACGCGAAACGCTCGAGTGGATGGGGGTGCGTACCACAATGGTTCACGATGTGGGCGTGGCCGGGCCACATCGGCTGCCCGAGCGGCTGGCCGAGTTCGCCGACGCCGATGCGGTGGTCGTCGTAGCCGGCATGGAGGGTGCTCTACCGAGCGTAGTAGGCGGCTATGTACCATGTCCCGTGTTCGGTGTGCCCACGAGCGTTGGTTACGGTGCGAGTCTCGGCGGTTTGTCGGCGCTGCTCTCGATGCTCAACAGCTGCGCGAGCAACGTGGCTGTGGTGAACATCGATGCGGGTTTCAAGGCGGGCTACCTTGCGGGTCTCGTCGCCACACGTCGCGAAAAGTGAGATTGCGATGCGAGATGTTTCTTCGTCCCCACTGCCGCAACTCAACCCCAGAGAGGCCGAAAGCCACAAGGGCGACTACGGCCGCGTCCTGGTCATCGGTGGCTCGCGCGGCATGGCCGGCGCGCCGGCGCTGGCGGGGAAGGCGGCGCTGCGCAGTGGTGCGGGGCTGGTGACGCTGGCGGTGCCAAGTTCGATTCAGTCAACGGTAGCTGGTTTTGAACCCTCCTACATGACGATTGGATTTGGTGAGAAAGATGTTTCCAGTTTTTCGATCGAGTCTCACTTTGAGTTAGCCGACCTAACGCATGAGATGACTGCAGTGGCTTTGGGGCCAGGGTTGGGTGTATCTGACGAATTGCACACGACCGAGTTAGTACAGGAACTTTATGCTGTTGTTGCTCGCCCAATGATCGTTGACGCCGATGCACTCAATGCGTTGGCGAAGTCCAAGTCGCAACTAGCGCAACCGGGTGGGCCGAGAATATTAACACCACATCCGGGAGAATTCGCGCGGCTGATGGGTGTGGAGTGTGCCGGCGGAGCCGACAGGCGGTTGGAACAGGCAGCTCAGTTGTGCGGCGTGGATTCGACAGAGCAAACGATCGTCGTACTCAAGGGGCATCAAACAATTGTCACCGATGGCCAGCAGTACGCGGTCAACACAACCGGCAACCCCGGCATGGCCACCGGTGGCACGGGCGATTGCTTAACGGGAATCATTACGGCGCTAGTGGCGCAGGGACTCACCCCGTGGGAGGCGGCACGGTTGGGCGCGCACGTGCATGGGTTGGCAGGTGACCTGGCCGCGAAGGAGTTGGGGCAGGTGTCGATGATCGCGAGCGACTTGATCGCGTTTTTGCCGAAGGCGTTCTCGAATTGAAACTAAGTCTCTTGGGGTTCTCTACTTTGCAAGGTCGAGCAGATAGCGAACCTCAGTCAGTCCCCTTGCGGGGACAAACCATGGTTTTCGCAGATGCGGCCGATGGCCTAACACCGGTCAAACAGCTTGCCCCCTGGAATTATTGCAGCGGCGGCTGAACCCACCGAAAATGTGTTCGGTTGATGAAAGCTGATGCTCCGAAAGAAGAAAGAGTAAACCGTTCAGCCTCAGCGGGAGGGGGCCGGTAATACTCCCGCACTAAGTTAGCGTTGTACTTTTCGACCGCTATTCACATCCCACCGCCCTAAGATAAATGCAGACAGAAATCGCTCTCTTTTGCTGATTTTGGCTGTCTACGTACAATTTTCCAATGGATTAAATATACTTTGCAACAACCGGTCGCCCACCGTGTTAGACGATACATAGAAGATGGTCTCAGAGGTGGCAAAACCTCTCCCACATAGAAAGTAGTGGCATGCTTTGACAACTGCCTGCGGTTTTGCCGACCGATAACACAATCCAGAGTTCTCTTGTGCTCAATGAACTATTTCACTCCATCACTAATGCTGCTGGTTGCGACCCACGGGGTTCTATTCGGCGGGTACATGTTCTACACATGGATTCCCATAGCCGCAGACCTTAACTTCCCAGTCGTCACAGGAACAATCACAGAAAGAACTCCCATTAAGCAAAGTGGGATTCCCAGCGTCGACTTC
This sequence comes from Bythopirellula sp., assembly GCA_965230685.1. Classification (GTDB taxonomy): domain Bacteria; phylum Planctomycetota; class Planctomycetia; order Pirellulales; family Lacipirellulaceae; genus Bythopirellula. The sequence continues at coordinate 1,506,645 of CBDDLO010000002.1, read as the reverse complement.
ACCATTGAGATTTTAGACCCACCCGCTGTTGTACATGCTTACGCTCAACGTTACTTGCTACATAAAGTGCCTGATGAGGTAAGCTTCCGCTATTCTGGAGAGCCTAGCCGCGAAGTATTCTTAATGGAGCATGAAGAGAATCCGCTCTTGATTGCTCTGGTTTGTTTCGCAGTATCTGCACTTTTTTTCTTCCCAGTCATTCGTGAAATTGGCGTTCCCACAATCAGGACTACGCAGAAGATGGCGAGAACGCGCTCCGCCGCGGCGACCATGTGCATTGTCGCTGCCATCTACGGAATTTGTTTCGGACTATTGATGATTCCTACGGGCCTATTTGTCGGCCCACACATACTCTTAGCTGCCGGAATCCACATCGGCGTAGGGACTGTCTTCTGGTTTGCTGCGACCGGCTTACGCCAGGAACGGCCCTTGGCCAGAATGACTACCGTAGCTTGTGCAGGCATTTGCATGACCCTGGGCATACTCGCGGTTTACCAGGCATTTATCGCTGGGGAAAACGGCTCGGTGCTTTTCTGGATACCGTTCTCACTCTATTTCTCTTGTCTAGCAATACTCTCCTTTCGCGTTGGTTCAGTGGAACCAACCGAATAATATATCGATGGTCTCGTTGAATATCAGCTAAGAAGAGATACTACGTCCAGTTCATATCTACTGCCCGCGAGTAAGTAGGATGGGTGCTCGCACCCATCTTTGACGGTTGCCTGCCGTGTTGCTCTGCTATTCAAATTTCCGCCACTCATCACCGTACCACTGGTCTGCTGATCCCCAGTCTGGCAAGTATTCGCCCAGCCGAACGTAGCGGTGGAAAGATGACCAAGGCCAATCGACTACCCGCTCCACAAGTTTATGTTTCAACGGATTGACATGTAGGTAGTCTATACACCGCTTCATGTCGTTCTCATCAACGCATGTGTGCTCGAAGAAGCGGCGCTGCCAGATTCCGTGTTCACCCTTGATTTCCCTGCTGAGCGATTGAGATGTTTCGCTACCACCTTCGTTTAGCCAACGTCGAGTAAACAATGTCTTGATTTGCCGCCATCGGATTGAAAAATCTGTGTCATCTGGCGGCAAGGTCCACACGGCGTGGAGATGATCAGGAAGCAGGACAATCGCATCTAGGGTGAAAGGTCTGCGATGCCGGACACTTACAATCGCCTCTCGTAAAGCCGTTCTGCCTAACGGGGTCGTTAGCAGCGGACGTCTTTGGTGAGTCACGACTGTGAAGAAGTAGGTCCCCCCCTTAACGTAGTTGCGGCGATAATTCGTCATTCCGAGCGACTGGGGGCTTGAAAAGATGGGTGCAAGCACACCATCCTACCATGTAGGTTTGTGCTGTTGACACTCGCCCGCTTCTGACCCAATACCGGAAAGAATCAAACGCTGAGGGCTAGAATCCTCGTCGTTTTTTATTGTGTGACGCCATCGCCAAGCATCGTTTTCGGGCAAGTTCTACAGAATCCTACCTCGGTCTGGGGTGTTCAATCAGTTGCGTGTCTCGTTCTGAGGTTCCAGCGGAGGTGTGAACCTTCGAGGGTGGAAACTGCGAGTTGCCAATCAGTCCGTAGGATGAGCCACAGCGAAGCGACGGCCCATCGATTCGTTCGATTCGAACTCCCCAGAAAAGATGGGCCTAGCGGCACCATCCTACGGCGCTCGAACCACAAGCGGTGTGAACCACCGCGGGTGGAAACTGTTAGTTGCTAACTTGCGTCGGCGTACCAGGCCGAGGCATTTAACGGGTTTGCCTTCGTGACCTCAACGTGAAACGCCTGTCGCACCATGCAATCTCGGAGGGTGGAGCGTAACAACAGTATTCGGCTAGTACTGCGAAGAGCACTTGCGATTTACCCCAATTGCCCTTGAGGGGACGGATTCTCTGCTTTTCGTCGACCACTTTAGAATTGACTCACTGGCGACGCTCTAAGTGGATGCCGCAACGCTTTGTCGATCCCATTGGATCGCCATTTGGCTGCCGAACGTTTTTTCGAAGAGGCCCGTCCGGCGGCGAGCGGCCCAGAGATTAACCTCGGGGTATTCTTGCGCAGTGACCGTCAGTTCGATTTGTTTTTTGCCGCCGGTTATCTTGACTGCTTTGACTTCCTGGTTGTGTGTGCGATCTAATCCGCCGGCGAGTCGCAACACCGCGGCCATGCAAGCCACTCGGTGTTGGTCCTGTTTGCTCAAGCGACGAAAATGGTCGTGCTTATGCTTTGGCTCCGCTCCGCGATGGTATCGGGCTACGTTGGCAATGAGTTCCAGCTCTTCGGGACGAAATCCTTCGATACGACTATGCACGATCAAGTGGTACGAATGTTTGTGGTGACCTTCGTAGTTGATCAAGTAGCCGACATCCTGCATCCGCGCCGCCGCATCGAGGAGCCGCGCGTCGGCGGGGTCGAGTTCAAAATGTTCGCACAGACCCTGGTAAATCTGCGCGGCCAGTAGAGCCGAATGCCGCGCATGGTCGAGTTCCACGCCGCACGCTTTGGCAAAGCGTTCGATTTGCGCAATGTCATCCGGCGGAGTAGCTTCTTCGCCAACTTGCATACGTTCGATCAGCGAGAGCAGCAACCCGTCGCGTACTCCGTAAGAATGCACCTGGATGAGATTCACTTTAAAACGTCGCATGATACGATCAATGACCGCCAAGCCCGGGACAATGATGTCGGCGCGATCGGGGTTGAGGCCGGTGACTTCGCGACGCTGTTTCACGGAGAGTTTACGCAGGCGATCGACCAAGTGCCGCAGCTCTGCGCGGGTGATTTGAGCCCCGGCAACAGGGAGCTGTGATTTTCCCTTGGTTGCCATCACCATGTTGGCTAAGGCCGTGAAAGTGCCGCCCGAGCCAATGAGCAAATGCGGAGGCAGAGCGAGCTTTTCGGTGTGTTTCTTGAGTTGTCGATCGATCCATTTTTGCATGCGTCCAAAATCATCGCCGGCCATTGATTGGCCGCCGCCAAACTTTTCGGCGATGCGCACCGCGCCCAAGTTGGTAGTATAAATCGCTTCGACGAGTTCACCGGTGGCGAGAATAATCTCTGTGCTACCGCCGCCGATGTCAGCCAAGAGCGAATTTTTTCCGCCCAGATCAAAACGACGCCGTACGCTGTGAAACGCCAGATGCGCCTCTTTCTCGGCACTGATCACTTCGACCGCGATACCGAGCTGCTCCGCGACGCGTTGGCAAAACTCGGCACCGTTGGCTGCTTCGCGAATAGCGCAGGTGGCAATCGCGTGAACGCTTTCGACGCCCAAGCCTGCGGCAATAGACTGAAATCGTCGTAGTGCCGCGAGCGACGCTTCCATCGATTCGTCGTTCAGCTTCCCCTGGGAGCTAAGTGAGCGTCCCAACCGGGTCGACTCGCGTTCTTCGTCCAAGATGCGATATTGCCCGCCCGCCTTGGCCTCGGCGACGACTAAGCGAATGCTATTGCTACCAATGTCGATGGCCGCGAGACGAGGAACGAGGTCGGGGGCGAGGTAAGTTTGTTGGTCGGGCATGAAGTTGCAACAGTGGGGAAGTTGACCTCGGCACAATACTGCAGAATAATCGTGGTTTCATTGCTGCACAAGCGAAGATGCAATTCAACCACGAGAATCACTCAGTGCCAGTCATCCGCGATCTTGCTGAGTTGACTTCCGCCCAACGCGGTGGAGCCGTAGCGATTGGCAACTTCGATGGCGTGCATCAGGGGCATTTGCGCATCGTACGGCGGCTGCTTGAGCGGGCGCGCGAGGTGAGCGGGCCGGCCATTGTATTCACATTTGATCCGCACCCGGTGCGCATTTTACGCCCCGACGAGTGTCCGCCGCCACTGACCTGGACTCGACGCAAGGCGGCGCTCTTGGCTGCGCATGGTGTGGACAAAGTCGTTGCTTACCCGACCGATGAGGCGCTGCTGCAACTTTCCGCTCAGGAGTTTTTTGAACAGATCGTCTGCCAGACGCTCGACGCGCGAGCCATGGTCGAAGGGCCCAACTTTTTCTTCGGCCGAAACCGCGAGGGCAACATTGCCATGCTAGAAAGAATTACGGCCGAGGCGGACATCACCTTGGACGTAGTCGAGCCGTTTTCGTTGGGCGAACAGCTGGTCTCTAGCTCGCTCATCCGGCAGCTTATTGCTGCAGGCCAGGTCGCACAAGCAGCGGAAATGCTCTCGGCTCCCTATCGCATTCGCGGCATGGTGACCCACGGAGCAGGGCGGGGGGCCAAGCTCGGTTTTCCCACGGCCAACCTCGAAGCGGTCGACACGCTGCTCCCGGCAGAGGGCGTGTACGCGGGGCGTGCTTGGCTTAGCGGGAGTCCTCACGCCGCGGCGGTCCACTTAGGGCCCAACCCCACATTCGACGAAGGCCAACTCAAAGTCGAAGTGCATTTGATCGATCACAACGAACCGCTGTACGGATTGCCGCTGGAAGTCGAGTTCTTGCAGCGCCTGCGTGGCATCGAAAAATTTTCTGACCAAGCAGCGCTCGTCGAGCAATTGCAGCAAGACATCCAGCAAGCACGAACCCTCGGTAACACCACTTGAACGGAACCAACAAACTAGCCCGACGCCGCCAGCAAGGGCGCTTGCGAAGCAATGAGCAACACCGCGCCCTTGCTGGCGCGACGGGCTAGTTGGGTATTTAACTATTGGGGATGAGAAATTTATGACGATCAACTGGCAACCCCTGTGCGAGCTCATCAAACAACACGATTCGTTCGTGCTCACGACCCATTGCCGCGCGGATTGCGATGCGGTCGGGAGCGAGTTGGCGCTGGCGCGGATATTGCGCGCACTGGGAAAGCGAGTCCTTATCAGCAATGCCGATCCCGTGCCGGAGCATATTGGGTTTATTGATCCCGACGACGAGGTACGCGTGCTTGGTCTTTCGGTCGAGCCGAAAGAACTTTGGAGAATCGAGGTGCTGATCATTGTCGATACCAGTGCGTGGGTGCAGCTCGGTCCAATGGCGGAAGTCGTGAAGGCGTTTCCCGGCGAACGGGTCATCATCGACCACCATGTGAGCCAGGACGACCTGGGAGCCGTCGAGTTCAAAGAAGAAACGGCCGAAGCGACGGGGCGTCTCATCTTGGAATTGGGCGAAGCCCTCGACGTGGAGATCACGCCGGAGATCGCGATGCCCTTGTTTACGGCAATCGCCACCGACACGGGTTGGTTTCGTTTTTCCTCGGTGAAGGAAAAAACCTTCCAGGCGCTCGCACGATTAGTCGCTGCTGGTGCGAGCCCGCCACAGATTTTCTCCGAGTTGTACGAACGGCACAGCCTGGCACGTTTGCACCTGCGCGGTCGAATCTTCAACCACATCGTCTCGGATGCAGACGGACGATTGTTCTCAACACACGTCGGACGCGCGGACTTCCAAGAGACGGGTGCTAACACGACCGACACCGAAGACGCGATCAACGGTCTGCTCACCATCGCGGGAAGCGAAGTGGCGGTACTGTTCGTCGAACTGGAAGCAAACAAGACGAAAGTCAGCTTGCGCAGCCGCACCGATTTCAACGTGCAAGCGATTGCGGCACAATTTGGTGGTGGAGGGCACAAAGCGGCGTCGGGGGTGACCTTTGCCGGCACGCTCCAAGAAGCACAAACGGCCGTGCTTGACGCGCTACGCGCGGCGTTGGGATAATTGTTGTCGAAATTGCAATACCGCAGGCGTCGCAACTAGGGGAATCTTGATGGCTGAGTCGAAAACCGCCACACACGAACAGGCAGACCCTTCGGGAGAACGGCGGCGCTCGTTTCTCGCGATGCTTGCCGGTGGGGTGGCCATGCTCGCACCGGTGGGGGCCGGTATTTGGGCGTTTCTTTCGCCCTTGTTTCGTAAAGCAGAGAGCCCGCAGGTGCGTGTTGCGTTGCTCGAGCAGGTGCCCGCCGACGGCAAACCTTATTTCTTTTCCGTCGTCGCAGATCGTCAAGATGCCTGGACGCAGTACGACCAGCAGAAGGTTGGCGCCGTTTATCTCACTCGCCAGCCTGGGAAGAAAACCCCCACCGCGTTCACGGCGAAGTGTCCGCACGCGGGTTGCTCGATTGGATACTCCGCGGAGGAGCAGAAGTTCAAGTGCCCCTGTCACACGAGTGCCTTTCTTCTGGACGGCAGCCGCGAGAACGGCGACGAGGAGGTCGCCCCCCGCGACATGGATACTCTCGACGTTGAGCTGCGAGAGAGAAAAACGGACTCGGGTGAATCGGTTACGGAAGTGTTTGTGACTTACGTCGACTATCAAACAGGCCACAGCGAAAAAAAGCCCAGCGCATGAGAAAGATTGCAAAGCGGACCTATGGCTGGCTCGACAGTCGCACGGGCGTGCAGGATATTTTGCACGAGGCACTGTTCGAACGCGTGCCCGGCGGGGCGCGATGGCGGTATGTCTGGGGTAGCACCTTGGTCGTGGCGTTCATCACGCAGGCGATCACCGGTATCTTCCTGTGGATGGCCTACAGTCCCAGCACGCAGACTGCCTGGGAGAGCGTCTATTTCATCCAACACGAAATGAGCGGCGGTTGGTTGCTGCGCGGCATTCATCATTACATGGCTTCGATGATGGTCGTTTTGCTGGCTATTCACTTCGCGCAAGTGGTCTGGGATGGGGCGTACCGCGCGCCACGCGAATTGAACTTCGTGTTAGGGCTGGTGCTGATGTTAATCGTGTTGGGTTTGTCACTCACGGGCTACCTGTTGCCGTGGGACCAGAAAGGCTACTGGGCAACCAACGTCGGTACCGAGTTGGCAAGCCAAGCCCCCGTTTTCGGTGGGGCGATTAAAAAACTCGCCGTGGGAGGGTCCACCTATGGACATCACACGCTCACACGCTTCTTCGCATTGCATGCAGGTGTGTTGCCGGGAGCCCTGGTGGCGTTCTTAGTGCTGCATCTGGCATTGTTTCGCCGGCATGGACTCACACCGAAAGAGCCGCTCACCAAGCCCGACGCAATGTTCTGGCCCGACCAGATGCTCAAAGACTGCGTCGCCGCGCTGGGCGTCGTCGCTGCCGTGTTGGCTGTTACCATATACACGCATGGCGCTGAGCTCACCGCCCCCGCCGACCCCGCGAACAACTACGCCGCCGCGCGGCCCGAGTGGTATTTTCTGTTTCTGTTTCAATTCCTGAAATGGTTTCCCGGCGAGTTGGAAGTGTGGGGAGCGTTTGTCATTCCCGGTTTAGTGGTGGGTGTGTTGTTTCTGATGCCGTGGATTGGGCGCACGAAAGTAGGGCACTTGTTCAACGTGGTATTGTTGGCGGTGTTGCTGGGTGGGGCCGCGCTGCTCACGGTGCAAGCGTGGCAGGACGACAACCTCGCGGGCACCGCCGACGCTACCTTCGCCGACACGGGGCTTGCCGATACGCCCGAGAACCAAAAGGCCTTCGTTGCCTCTCACGATTTCCTTCAAGCGAAAGTCGAAGGGCACCGTAACGCGGAGCGGGTGATCGAATTGGCCAAGGCAAGTGGCATCCCGCCAACGGGTGCGCTCACCTTGGCCTATGACGATCCGTACTTGCAAGGGCCGAAGTTGTTCGCCCAAAACTGCGCGAGTTGCCACAACTACCAAGACCGTGAAAACTCCGACCCGCGATTGGCTTTCTTGATCAACTCCAAGCCGACAGCACCGAACCTGTTCGGCGTCGGATCGCGTCGATGGATCGAAGGGATTCTTGACCCTGAGCAAATCGCAAGCCTCGACTATTTCGGCTACGAAGGTTCCCCGTTTGTGGGTGACGGCGATTACACCGAGATGGTCACGTTTGTTACGGAGGATTGTTTCGGCGACGTGGACGATGCTCAGCGCGACACAATCCGTGCCGCGCTGAAAAAAATTGCCGTGGCACTTTCGGCTGAAGCCAACTTGCCCCAACAGCGCGAGCAAGATGATGCCGATGCTGAGACTATCGCAGCGGGTCGTGCGCTAATCGAAGGTGGGCTGGCCGACGTATTAGAAAGTGGCACGAGTTGCACCGATTGCCACACGTTTGGCGAGCAGCAGGACGTGGGCTCACCGGTGCTCGACGGATACATGTCGCGCGAGTGGATGCTCGATTTTCTCCGCAACCCGGCTGCTGAGCAGTTCTACGGAGAAATGAACGACCGCATGCCAGCATTTGCCCCGCACGATGACCCGCAGCTGAATCAACTTGACGAGAAAACCCTGGGGCTGATCGTCGATTGGTTGCGGGGGGATTGGGTGCGTGCGAAGCCGCAAGCGGCAGGGCATTAGTGCTGGCCGCCACGCGAGAACACGGAGTGCTAGCTGCTGGACTCTGCGTAACCGTTAAAGTCACGCGCCCCGCTAGCCGATGAGATCCGAGGGGGACGTTTCCTACTCTTCTTCTCGAGAACTCCCAACATGTGGTGTACCGATTGCCAACAGGACGTGCCGGCTGTCGCCCGTTCGGCGCGTGAGCCGCTGCTCTGTCCGCGCTGCCAGAGTGAATTATCGAAGGCCGAAGCGTTCGTTCCCAGTGATGGCGGCATCGCGCTCGATTCATTTGACAGCCCCGAGAAAGAGGACCTCGCTCCACCGCTGGATTGGTTAGCGCAAGAGCAGACCCGCGCACGACTGCGGGAAATCGACCGCAAGCTGAGTTCTCCCCGCGATCTCCAGGCACACGTTGTCGCACAACCGCTGCGAAACACGAGTAAAGAATTTTCCGCGCCAGCTTTTACGCCGCAGGCGATGCCTGTGGCTCCCTCGCTTGCGCGTCGGGCCAGTGGTCGGCAGGAGCGTGCGAGCAGTTCGTGGTTTTTGAGCATGATGTTGAGTTTCGGAGTCACTGCTTTTTGCGCTGGTTTGGGCGTACTCGTCTGGTCGGTTGCGTTTCAGTTACCGAAACTCTGGCAAGCCGGAATGACACTCACCATCGGTGCTGAAGGGTTGCTCATCCTCAGCCTGACCTGGATGGCCGCACGACTCTGGCGCAATGGCCGCAGCGTGAATCGCCAACTCGAGGGCGTTGATCAGCAACTCACAAGGGTTGAACAACTCACCGGTACGCTCGCCGGCAACCAAGCGGCCTCGAGCCAACACTACTACCACCACTTCAGTCAGAGCGCGAGCCCACATCTGTTGGTGGCAAATTTGCAAGGGCAAGTGAACCAACTGGCGGCGCGCATGAGTGGATGAGCAACAGTAATTACATTGCCGAAGTTCTCCACACGCCCAAAACATAGACCAAATGGTCTTCCATTGAGACGACATACTCGATGCCGAGTGGAAACTCGAAGGCGATGCGGATGTTGCCGTCGCGTGATTCGCCCAGTTGGGTCGCGATAGTTGCCAAATCTCTGTCCAGGCGATTTGCGGCTACTGCGATTTCTTGAGGATTCTTGCAGCCATCCAGAAATGTGCCAGATCTTGTTCAGCAGCTGGTTTCCACAAGACAGTAAATTTCATTCTGCGGCGAGCTTCTTTAAAATTTCCTTCAGGGACGACCCTCAGCTTCTTCGCTGCGCCGCAGCAACTCTTCATCGGAAAAAGGGGACAGCGATTTCAACGACTGAGGGGGTGCACTCAACACGCCTGGCTGATACCAGCCAAGGACTGCTCCACCTTTGTCGCAAAACTGAACCGGTCCTGAGAGATTCGAGAGTTGGCTTGCGAGTGATCCATCGATGGTGATTTGCGTCACGGCAATGCCCTTGCGTGAGGGAGAATGGCTGCTCCCCTATTATAACTCGCCCTACGACACCCGACCAGCAATTTCAGCTACCACGTCGTCCACTTTCACACGCCATTGCTCCAGCGTGTCGCGATCGCGCACGGTGACAGTTTGGTCGGTGAGGGTTTCGCCATCGACGGTGATGCAGTATGGCGTGCCCACTTCGTCTTGGCGGCGGTAGCGACGGCCAACGGCACCACCTTCGTCGTAGAACGCGGGGAAACTTTTCTTCATCGCCCGATAAATGTCTTTGGCGATCTCGGGCATACCGTCCTTTTTAACTAGCGGGAACACAGCCGCCTTGATCGGTGCAATCCGCGGGTGGAACTTCATCACGACGCGCGTTTGCATTTTGCCTTTCTCGTCGGGTTGCTCGTCTTCGGTATACGCTTCGCACAAGAAGGCGAGCGTCGCGCGGTCGGCACCGGCGGAGGGTTCGATTACGTGTGGCGTGAATTTTTCGTTGCTCACGGGGTCACGGTACGTGAGATCTCGGCCGCTTCCCTTGTATTTCGGCTTACCTTTTTCGTTGAGCTCGACTTCGAGCGGACAACTATTGGGGTCGAGCTTGCCTTCCATGTGGCTGCGCAGATCGAAGTCGCCGCGGTGGGCGATTCCCTCCAATTCGCCGTACTCTCCCTCGGGCAAAAAAGGAAAGGCGTATTCGATGTCGGCCGTTCCGGTGCTGTAGTGGCTCAGTTCGTCGGGGTCGTGATCGCGGAGCTGCAGCCGCTCGCCGGCGAGACCTAGGTCTTGGTACCATTTGAATCGGCGGTCCCGCCAGTATTTGTACCAGTCGGGCGACGAGTCGGGGTGACAGAAAAATTCGATCTCCATCTGCTCAAATTCCCGTGAGCGAAACGTAAAATTCCTCGGAGTGATTTCATTGCGAAAGCTCTTACCGATCTGTGCGATACCGAAAGGAATTTTCACGCGTGTGCTGTCGACCACATTTTTGAAATTGACAAAGATCCCCTGGGCCGTTTCGGGGCGGAGGAAGGCGCGGTTCTTTTCGTCTTTGATTGGCCCGGGGTAGGAATCCAGCATCAAGTTGAACTCGCGCGGCTCGGTGAGCGTGCCCACGGCTTTCGCCTCGGGGGCGAATACCTGCGAGAACTCGTCCAGCGTTTCCAGCGAAACTGTCTCGCCTTCCCATTCAAGTTGATCGGCGTCTTTGCCGCGCAGGCGAAACGCCTTAAGCGCCCTGCGCTGCAAATCTTCTGCTTCGTCATCGGCTTCCGCGCTGGTCGTGACAAAAACGCGTTGCCCTTTGGCCTGCACCCAACGGCCACGCAGCTGGTCGTAGCGATAGCGCCCGTTCATTTCCTTGCAGTCGACCATCATGTCGCTAAATAGATCGAAGTGTCCGGAGACGCGCCACACCTGGGGGTGCATGATGATCGCGCAGTCTAGTCCCGTCATTTCATGTGTCGTTGGGGCCCCGTCAGTCGCTTCGAGTTCATCGTGCGCGGTGACCATGTCTTGCCACCAGGCGTCCTTGATGTTTTTCTTGAGTTCCACGCCCAGCGGGCCGTAGTCCCAGAATCCCTGGATGCCGCCGTAGATTTCACTGGACTGAAATAAAAACCCTCGGCGTTTGCAAAGGGAGACGAGTTTTTCCATTTCCATGGGGAGTTACCGTACTGCGTTGATTACCTAGAAAAAATTGCCCGCAGACTGCGCGGATAACCCGCGGATCTAGTTGGGGCTGCCACACGTCCGCGCTTTATCCGCGTGATCCGCGGGCCAAATATTCTACAGGCGTAAATGGTCGGGCGTCTACGGGAGCTGAATTTTGCCGCTGCTGCGATCCAGTTCGGGAACTCCCTCGAGCAAATCGAGTTGGGCGCAGAATTCCAAATCGTCGTCGTAGCCGAGGGCGAGCAGGTTCTTCCCGCCGAGGGTGTCGCGAAGCTCGATGGCGAATTGGGCGCTGGGAGTACGATTTGTGGCGCGGGCGGTGTTGAGAAGTTCGCTCCACTCGCCGCGAGCGGCGTCGCTAAATTCATTGGTTGTGGTCGCGTCAAGCTCGCTGACGATGGCTCCCGCGGCAAGAATGTCTTCGCGCGTCACCTTTCCGCCCGTGCCAGCGCACAGAATGTCGACGCGATTTGCATGACGAGCAGCCCTGACGATGGCGCGCCGGTTGACTGCCGCGCCGATCAGTGTGCGCGTAGCCAAGTGTGCATGGGCCAGCGCCCGCGTGCCGTTGGTTGTGGTGAACAGCAGCGTGCGGCCGAACAACTGGTCTGGCGTGTAGTCGGCGGGGGAATTCCCTAGGTCAAACCCTTCGATTCGCTGGCCGCCACGTTCGCCTCCAAGCAGAATTGCACTGCGGTCAAATTTTTCCGCCAGCGCGAAAGTCGCATCGACTTCGACGCTCGGCACGACGCATATCGCCCCGACGGCCAGCGCCTGGCAAATCGTCGTCGACGCGCGGAGCAAATCGACCACGATTACCGTGCTGCCTGCCAGTTCGGTCTCGTCGACGAATTGGGGGAGATAGTGGACGGAGAGTTGCATTGAGTTAAGGCAATCGAAGGTACGCGGTTAGGACTACGCAAGTCTTCAGCGATAAACTGAGCGGACTGGCAATAGCCACTGGCACAATAGCCACTGGCAAGGGAACAGAAATCTACTCGGCCGCCGGTGGCTAGCGCCAGTCCGCTCCCATCTCCGAAAGCGCCTAGCAGAGCCATCATTGTAATGCGATATTGGAGAAATGGAATGCAAGGTGGAAACAACCGTTGATAAGTCAGCCCCTCGTGTTCGCCAAATGTTCGGCGAGATTGCAGGGCGCTACGATTTCCTGAATCACTTGCTGTCGCTCAACGTCGACCGCTATTGGCGGTGGAGAACCGTGCGGAGTGTGCCGCCGCGTGCGGGAATGAAGATTCTCGACATGTGCACGGGTACCGGCGATCTGGCGCTGGCCTACAGCAAAGCGGCAGGTGGGAAAGCAGAAATCGTGGGTGCCGATTTTTGCCACGAAATGCTCGCCCTCGGACGTGAAAAAGGAACCAAAGCAGGCACGAATGGTGCTGTTCAGTTCATCGAAGCTGATGCGATGCGGATTCCGCTGGACGATAATCAGTTTGATATCGTCTCGGTCGCTTTTGGCCTGCGCAACGTTTCGGAAACCGACACAGGGCTCGCCGAGATGGTGCGTGTGTGCAAGCCAGGCGGGCAAGTTGCGGTGTTGGAGTTTTCCACGCCGCAGTGGCAGCCGTTCAAGGCGGTTTACGGTTGGTACTTCCGCAACGTGCTACCACGCATCGGCCAGCTCCTCGCAAGCAACGCCCAGAGCGCGTATAACTACCTGCCAGAAAGCGTTGGCGAATTTCCGCAGGGCGAGCAACTCGTCAGCATGATGCGCGCCGCGGGACTAGAGAATGTGATGTATCGCCCACTCACGTTCGGTGTAGCAACGCTCTACGTCGGACAAAAATCAAACTCCATTTAAGGGCGTTGCTTCGAGCGCCGAATTTCCTCATGAGTACAGAAAAAAACGTTTGTGTCGGAATCACCGGAGCCAGCGGCGCGGTCTATGCCGTGCGTCTTATCGAAGTGCTACTCGCTACGGGGCACGATGTGCATCTCTCGATTAGCCCCAGTGGCGCGCAAGTGATCGACGAAGAGATGGATCTGAAAGTCAGCTTGAAGAACTTCAAGCCATCGCAGCTAATGCTGGATGATGTGGCCGCGGCCGAGGACAGCAAGATTAAACTCCTGCAAGCCAGCGCCGGAGTCGGTACTGCTGACAGTAACGTGCTCTCCGCCGAGGCGCGGCCCTTGGGTGAATTGCACTATCACCACTACCAAGACCTCAACGCCCCAATCGCCAGCGGTTCGTTTCTGACCGCGGGCATGGTCGTTTGCCCCTGTTCCGGCACGACACTCAGTGCCATCGCCCGCGGGGCGGCGAGCAGCCTGATCCAACGCGCCGCCGAGGTGCATCTCAAGGAACGCCGCAAATTGATTCTCGTCCCTCGCGAGACTCCGCTCTCGTTGCCGCACATCGAGAACATGCGCCTGGCCACACAAGCCGGTGCCGTGATCATGCCTGCCTCGCCCGGCTGGTACCACGGCGTAACAGTGCTGCGCGACTTGGTTGATTTCATGGCGGCGCGTATTTGCGACCAGCTGGATGTCGACAATTGTCTTATGAAGCGCTGGGGCGGGGAATGAACATCTCCTGCGGAAAGTATCACGCAAGGTCAAGGCTCGAAAAGTACTTGGTGGCAAATCTTCTACGCCTTTGCGACTTCGCGTGAGGTTTTTTCGCATGTTCAAAACCATTGGCACTTTGCTGTCTCTCATTCGCTTCAGCCACACGATCTTTGCACTGCCGTTTGCACTTTTGGCGGCAGTGATGGCATGGCACTTGGACGGGTTTGATCCTTGGGAACTCCTCGGCATTCTGCTCTGTATGGTCACCGCACGCAGCGCCGCGATGGCATTCAATCGGTTGGCCGATCGCACGATCGATGCAGCAAACCCGCGCACGGCCGGACGGCACCTGCCCGCTGGCATCTTAAGCACGAGCCAAGTCACCATTTTCGCCGCCGCTTGCGGCTTAGCCTTCCTCGCCAGCACGCTATTGTTCCTGCCCAACCGCTTGCCGCTGTATCTGTCAGTCCCCGTGCTGGCATTTCTCTGCGCTTACAGCTACACAAAACGCTTCACTTCGCTTGCCCATTTTTGGCTTGGCGCTGCGCTAGCCCTCTCGCCGATCGCCGCTTGGATTGCGATTCGTGGTGAGATCGTGCTTGAGCGCCCCATGGATCTGCTCCCTGCGCTAGTGCTCGGCGGTGCAGTTGCCGCCTGGGTTGCGGGGTTCGACATCATTTACGCCTGCCAGGACTACGAGTTCGACCGTGAATCGAACCTCCGCAGTGTGCCGACAAAGCTTGGCATCGCCGGGGCATTGCGACTCGCCACGGTTTGCCATGCGGCGACCGTGTTGCTGCTCGCGCTGTTGCCAGTTGTCTATTCACCGTTCGGCACACTCTACGGGCTCGCCGTATTCGCCGTTGCCGGGCTGCTCGTTTACGAACACGTCCTGGTTCGCCCCGACGACCTTGATCGGGTCAACACGGCCTTTTTCAACGTGAATGCGGTGATTAGCATGGGTTTGCTTGCGGTTGGAACCCTGGACTTGTGGTTGGGTGGCGGGTGATAATGCTCTCCTGTCCAGGCACCGAGCCGCGGCCGTCAGGGAGCGACCGTTTGAGATTGAAGAGCCGTTGATGCGCTCCCGAATGTTCGCGGCTCGGTAAGTAAAAATTCTTTTGCGATTGAATGAAATGCTCCGAACTTCCTCACCGATTCTCCAACCCATTCGCGAAAAGGTCGAAGCCGGCGAGCGGCTCACGCTCGACGATGGTGTTTTGCTCTACAGCAACGACGTGCCTCTGCCGGAGCTGGGAGAATTGGCCAATCTGGTCCGTGAGCGCAAGAACGGCAACTTTGGCTATTACAACATCAACACACATCTCAACCCCACCAATGTGTGCGTCTACCGCTGTACGTTTTGCGCGTTTCGTGCCGACTTGCGCGACGAAAAAGGGTACGCAATGTCCGACGAGCAAATCCTCGCGCGCGGACAAGAAGCTGTGAACGCCGGCTCGACCGAGATGCATATCGTCGGCGGGCTGCACCATCAGGCCAAATACGACTGGTACCGCAACGTGGTGAGTTTGTTGCACGAGAATTTTCCCACGTTGCATCTCAAAGCGTGGACGCCCGTGGAGATTGACTGGTTCACTCGGCAAACCGGCAAGTCGATCCGCTGGGTGCTGGAAGACATGATCGACGCGGGGCTGGGGAGCTTGCCCGGCGGTGGGGCGGAGATTTTTCATCCCGAGGTGCGCAACCAGATTTGCGAACACAAGGCCGACAGCAGCCGCTGGTTCGAGACGCACCGCACGGCCCACGAATTGGGCCTCAAGACCAACTGCACGATGCTCTACGGGCACATCGAGCAGCCGTACCACCGCATCGACCACCTGCTGCGTTTGCGCGAATTGCAGGATGAGACCAGCGGCTTCCAAACGTTTATTCCTCTGGCGTTTCATCCGGAAAATACGGGGCTCAGTCATATCACCAAACCCTCGGGGCCAATGGATTTGCGCACCATGGCGATCAGCCGGCTGATGCTCGACAACGTGCCGCACATGAAGGCGTACTGGATCATGCTCGGCGTGGGCACGGCCCAGGTGGCGTTGTCCTATGGTGCCGATGATATTGACGGCACCGTGCGTCACGAGTTGATCTACCACGACGCGGGTGCTGAGACGCCGGAAATACTGAGCGTCGAAGAAATCCGCCGCGTGATCGAAGAGGCCGGCCGCGAGCCGGTCGAGCGCGATACGCTGTACCGCCGGGTCGAGCGCGACGCGGGCGGTTGGCGCGCGGGCGAGGCGATCGCTGTGGCAAATTAAGGCGATTTCGGCATTTTTTCGCCTGAGGCCATAAAATATGGCAAGATTTAGCAGGCACGTTCGACTTGCCCTAGCGCGAACCCAGCGGTAGCATTCCGCGTAGAAGGATGTAACGAACCGTTATTTTTCAGTCGTTGTGGCTCGACGAGCCAGAGGAAAAACCATGTTTTTTGACCCGATGTACTTCGTTTTTATCGGTCCCCCGTTGCTGCTTATGCTTTGGGCCCAGTGGCGCGTGAAGGCCACATTTGCGCAAGCGCAGAAGGTTCCCGCGCGTTTGAGCGGTGCCGCGGCGGCTCGACATATTCTCGACGCGGGCGGCTTGCAAAGCGTTGGCATTGAACAGGTTGCTGGCAAGCTGAGCGACCACTACGACCCGAGCGCGAAGGTGCTGCGGCTTAGCCAAGAAGTATACAGCTCGAATTCCACCGCCGCGGTGGGCATCGCCGCCCACGAAGCAGGGCACGCTCTGCAGGATGCGAAGAACTACGGACCGCTTGTGATCCGTAATGCGGCAGTGCCGGCCGCAAATTTTGGCGGCAGCATGAGTACCATGTTGATCTTTGCGGGCATCGGCTGCATGTATGCGAACTTGGCGATTGGTCAACCGCTCCTGCTACTGGGAGTTGCCGCCTTCGGCTGCGTGGCCTTTTTCCAGCTGGTCAACTTGCCAGTCGAATTCGACGCGAGCAATCGGGCCAAGCGGCTACTCACGGAGTATGGCATTGTTCCGGATAACGATATGGTCTACGTCAACCGTGTGCTTAACGCGGCAGCTTGGACCTATGTGGCTGCCACACTTCAGACTTTGATGATCATGCTGTATTACATCTGGAGATACGCCGGCAGCCGTGACTGATTTTGGTGACATGTCAAACCGAGGCTATCGCCCGCCGGTTGATGCGCTCGACACCCGATTAGCCGAATGGCGCTAGCCACGGTTGTTCAGTTCAACATGCCCTAACCGTCGCAACAAATAGTTCGGATTCCACCTGATTTTACGCTGCTGGATTCTCTCCCACGAACCCGCTACGATAGGAATGTTCGCGGTCGCCTGTGCAGGTCGGCCGTTTCCTTGGATTCGTAGTGGGAGAGCGACGATGTTGCAGAAAATATGCAATCACGCGGCGATGTTGGTCTTGGGCCTGTTCGTGGGGGCCGTCGTCGTGGCGGCCTGGCAGGGCGTGCGGCAAGAGACCCCAGTCCAAGCAACCGCGACCCACGGCGAAGGCAACTTCGCGATTGCTACGGGGTTTATCGACGAACGCCTCGAAGCGTTTTTCTTTCTCGACTTTCTCACGGGTGACCTGCGGGCCGCGGCGGTGAGCCGACAGAATGGCGATTTCGTCGCATTCTTTGAGCACAATATCGCACAGGACTTCGGCACCGTTGGCAAAAACCCGAAGTACTTGATGGTCACTGGCCAGGCCGACTTGCCGCGCGGGAGTTCTCGCCTGCAAGTGGGGCAAAGTATCGTCTACATCGCCGAAGCCGCCAGCGGCAATGTGGCCGCTTACGCGCTCTTTTGGAACGAGACACTCAACAAGAAAGGGCAGAAGCAACGGGGCGAGTTCAAGCTGCTTTCGAGTGGTTCGTTCCGTACGACGTTTGTCCGAGACGAGTAAGATGAAAATTCATGTGAACGGCAAACCACGCGAAGTGGCCGAAGCCATGACAGTTCGCGAATTGCTCGAACAACTGCAGCTCGATCCGCGTTACCTGGCTGTCGAGCGAAACCTGGAAATCGTGCCGCGCACGCAGCATGCCGATACGCAACTGTCGCCGGACGATCGACTGGAAGTCGTCACGCTCGTCGGCGGTGGATGACCCAACGAAAAATGACTACCGAACTTGCCACCAACGATGTGCTCAGCATTGGCACCCACACGCTCCGCAGCCGTCTCATTGTCGGAACTGGCAAATACGCCAGCCACGAACTCATGCAGCAGTCGCTGCAGCGCTCCGGCACCGATTGCATTACCGTCGCCGTACGCCGCGAGCGCTTGATCGATGCGGCGGGCAACAACTTGCTCGATTTCATCGACACCGAGCGCTACACGCTGCTCCCCAACACAGCCGGCTGTTTTAATGCCGACGACGCAGTGCGTGTGGCCCGTTTAGGCCGCGAGATATTGCTGGGGCTGGAAAACCCCGGCGCCGATTGGGTGAAGCTCGAAGTGCTGGCTGATACGAAAACGCTGCTACCCGACCCGGTGGCAACCATCGAAGCGACCGAACGCTTAGTCGCCGACGGCTTTCAAGTGCTTTGCTATTCTACAGATGATCCGATCATTGCTCGTCGGCTCAAGGAAGCCGGCGCGACAAGCGTCATGCCCGCGGGGAGTCCCATCGGTTCGGGGCAGGGGGTCTTGAATCCCAACAACATCCGTATTTGTATGGAGTATCTCAAAGAGGGCGATCCCGACTACCCAGTGATCGTCGACGCCGGCGTTGGCACAGCCAGCGATGTGACCGCGGCGATGGAACTAGGTGTCGATGGTATCCTGCTCAACACCGCCATCGCGCATGCGACTGACCCGCTCAGGATGGCCGACGCGATGCGGTTGGGTTTAGAGGCGGGGCGGTTGGCGTATCTCTCTGGCCGCATTCCGCGCAAGTTGTACGCCACGGCAAGCAGCCCAGACGAGGGTGTGATTACGGCAAAGCCGCGGTGACCATTTTCTTAGTGGAGAGCAAAATGTCTGAGCAGACGCCAAGTTCCGATGCCGCGGCGTTTGTCGCGCATTGGGCTCATGTAGGGCCAATCTTAGAAGGCGTACGCCGTAAAGAACTTCGCGCCCAGCAGCACGACCAACAGGCTGAAGTAATCGACGCCCTGTTGGCCGCTGGGCTTGCAGCCAGTCAAGGGCAAAATCTTAAGCTGGAGCCTGTTTGCGGCTTTCTAGAAATGCGTCGCCTCCTGGATAAGGCAAAAAATGAACGGTCTCTATGAAGCTGCACTAGAGATTCAGAATTATTGCGAAACGCAGAGCTGGCCGTTCGCGTTCATCGGCGGTCTTACACTTGTCAGGTGGGGCAACGCTCGGCAAACCAAAGATGTCGTCTTGGTCGTCTTAGCAGGGTTTGGTTCCGAGACCGAGTTCACCAAGGCACTGACCGAAGCATTCAAACCACGTCCAGAACATTCCCCGGAGATCGCTGATAAGGGACGTGTGCTATTACTGCAGGCATCGAACGAGGTGCCTATGGACATTTCTCTAGGTTGCATGCCGTTTGAAGAGCGGATGATGGCAAGGTCGTCGAGGTTCGAGTTCATGGAAAACGTTTTTCTACGGACAGTGAGTGCGGAAGACTTGGTTGTTCTCAAAGCATTCGCCAGTCGCATGCAAGACTGGGTAGATGTAAGTAATATTTTGATTCGTCAGTCCTCAACCCTCAACATGCAACTCGTCCGCCAGGAACTCACGCCGCTGTGTGAGCTCAAGGAATCGCCGGAGACGCTTGATCAGCTCGAACGGCTATGGCAATCGTGTCAGGATGCGTAAACTGGCAGCATGCCAACTTCCACTCTCACCGCCGCCGACATTCTCGGCCCCGACGGCTCCATTGCTCGCCGTTTGCAAAACTACGAACAGCGGCCGCAGCAACTCGCAATGGCCGACGCCGTGGCGAAGGCAATTGCAGAAAAGTCACACTTAGTCGTCGAGGCGGGCACCGGCGTGGGGAAGAGTTTTGCCTATCTCGTCCCCGCTATCCTTGCAGCGACCGAACCCCAAAGCCAAGAGAAACGGGCCGAAGGGAAAAAGCCAGGCGATAATAATTCCAAGCGGCCACTGCGGGTCGTTATCTCCACGCACACGATCAGCCTGCAGGAACAGCTCATCGGCAAAGACATTCCGTTGCTGAATAGTGTCATTCCCCGTGAATTTTCCGCCGTGCTGGTGAAAGGCCGTCGGAACTATCTCAGCCTGCGGCGCATGAACAGTGCGCTCGCCCGCGTCGGCAACTTGTTCGACACGCACGAGACGGCCGACCAACTGAGCGACATCAAGCACTGGAGCGAGCGCACCCACGACGGCACGTTGAGCAATTTGCCCTACCAGCCGTTTCCGCAGGTGTGGGACGAAGTTGCCAGCGATCATGGCAATTGTCTGGGTCGCCGCTGCCCGACCTACAAGAAGTGCTTCTACTATCAAGACCGTCGCCGAGTGCAGCACGCACAAGTGATGATCGTCAACCACGCACTTTTTTTTAGCGACCTCGCGCTGCGCCGCCACGGCGTGAGCATTCTGCCCGACTACGATGTGGTCGTTCTCGACGAAGCTCACACTGTCGAGGCCGTCGCCGCAGATCACCTCGGCATTCGACTTACCAATGGTCAGATAGAATACACGCTGAGCCGACTCTACAACGACCGCACGCAGAAAGGTCTGCTCGTCCACCACGACTTGCGAGAGTTGTCGCAAATGGTGGACGGGTGCCGGGTTGTGGCGGACGATTTTTTTGGCGATGTCATGGAGTGGAAAGAGAAGAAAGCCCCTGCCAATGGCCGTCTGAGCCAGCCGCTCGGTATTTCTAACCGGCTTGGCGGCGAGCTGTTGGCTCTGGCCCGCGAAGTGAAACGGGCCGGCGATGCCCAGAACGAAGAGACTGAGCGGCAAGACTTCATTGCCGCGCATGATCGGCTCACGGCGCTCGCCGGAGAACTGAATACCTGGCACACGCAACAAATCGACTCTGCCGTCTATTGGCTGGATAGCTATATGACGCGCCGCGGCTTGCCACGTTGCACACTGTCGGCCGCGCCGATCGACGTGGGTCCGGCGCTGCGCGAGCAACTCTTCAACGAGGTCCCTACGGCGATTCTCACCAGCGCCACGCTCGCCATCGGCAAGAACGATTCGTTCGATTTCTTTTGCGATCGCGTGGGTTTAGTGAAAACCGAATCGCTACGGCTCGACAGTCCGTTCAACTATCAAGAGCAGGCGGAGTTGGTGACCCTGCGAGGGATGCCCGACCCCAGCAGCGAGCGTGACGCCTACGAACGCGCTTGCGTCGAGATGATCCAGCGATACGTGAAAGAAACCGATGGCCACGCCTTCGTGCTTTTTACCAGCTACGAAATGATGCGCCGCGTCGGCGCGCGATTGGCGTCCTGGTTGCGTGCGAACAATCTCAACCTGCTCAATCAGGCCGACGGCACGCCGCGCACGCAGATGATTGAGCTCTTCAAGAAAGACCCTCGCTCGGTGCTGTTGGGGACGGATAGCTTTTGGCAGGGTGTGGATGTGCCGGGAGATGCGCTGCAATTGGTGATGATCACCAAGCTGCCGTTCAGCGTCCCCGATCGCCCATTGTTGGAAGCACGGCTTGAAGCGATCCGCGCCGCCGGCGGGCAACCCTTTCGCGAGTACCAACTCCCCGAGGCGATTATCAAGCTCAAGCAAGGCTTCGGCCGCCTCATCCGCAGCGGCACCGACCGAGGGAAAGTCGTCATCCTCGACCCGCGAATCAAAACGAAATCGTACGGGCGATTGTTTTTGGAGTCGCTACCGCAGTGCCGGCAGGTGGAGCTGGATTATGCGGCGCAGGTTTAGGTTGGGGAAATGCAGGTAGGCTCGACGAAGCGTGACAACACGGGGATCTCTACCGGGCGATGACTGTGTCTCTCGATCAGGCGTAGGCGCGGAGCCTGAAGGTGATAGGAGATTCTCCCGCAATGAGGACTTGCTCTTGCTTGAGCAGATGGCAAAAGGCAGCTGGAAGCAGAAGCCGATGTTCTGCGAATGGCATTTCGCCCACGTGATTCATCAGACGGCGCTACTCACTTCGCTTCAGCGGTACCAACTCGATCTGTCCGAAGTACACCGCTTCGCCCTCGGCTTTCAGATGGAGCATGGTGGGTGAGTCCCCCGCGATAGGTGTCCAGAGCAAAATCCTCGGCGGGGGCGGTTCGCCGGGGACCGATTGGCGGATGAGCCAGTACTGTTCGTCGCGATCGATGCGCAACACTGGAGTGGGAGAGATGGAGGAACTCACCAGTGCGACTGGTTCAGCATCACTGATAAATTCATCTCGCTTGCTTGCTCGATGGCCGAGAGTGAGTTGCCCTTTTCCGACTCGCAACGCGGTGATGCTGCCGTCGGTTGACGTCTCGAGCCACAATTCCATCGCATCGTTTTCGCCCACGCCTATTTGTAGCCCGACGCAGAAATGATCGGGATCAGGGAACCCGCGCAGCTGCTCCGCAATCGAAAGACGCGCGGTTCCCAACACGCGAAGCATGCCGGCGTACTCGCCGTCGTCTGGGGCACGGGCGACACCTTGCCAACCAGCAATCGAGCGGCCATCGTACAGCGAACGCGTTGCCTTGAAGCCTTCTTGCGCGGCATATTGCGGCGTGGGTGTCAAGTCCGATCGCCCTAGCGGCACCAATGAAAGCGCGGCCGTACCCAGGAGCACCGCTGCGCAAGCTGCCACCCAAAATGTTTTGTTGCTCGATGGCCGAGGCTCAGCTCGGAACTCGAGCGTAGGTTCACCCTCACCCACGCTGGCAATTTCGCGCGGCGAAGGGTAGACGGATGGCGGGTGGTTCGCCACCATCGCTTCGTCCTCGAGGATCTGGCCAATCCGGCTGAGCAGTTCGCCGTAGGTTTGCGGCCGCTGGCTGGGGTCGTGCGCCATCATTGCGGCTAACAGGTCCCGCCCAGGCTGGCCGACTGCCTTAGGTAGGTTGTCCAGGGAGGCACCCTCGCCTGACATCTTAGCTACGAACACCTTCATCACGGACAGCCCCTTCAACGGTGGCTCCCCGGTGAGCATGTGATAGACAGTCGCCCCCAAAGCATAGATGTCTGCTTGAAAACCTACGTCGGGATTTTCGATTTGTTCCGGCGCCATGTAGTGTGGTGTACCCATCATCGACCCCACGGTGGTGAGGCGGGTTTGTTGATCGTTCACCGTTCCTGCGTTCAATCGTGCTAGGCCGAAATCGGTGACTTTCACTAGGGGGGTGCCGGCTGGGAGGGGATGCCCGACCGAGGGATCGGTAGCCAGTATATTGGCCGGTTTGATATCACGATGGACGACGCCAAATTCCAGCGCGTGCGTCAAGGCCGCGGCGACCTGCGCGGCAATCCGCCATGCCGTAAGTTCGTCGAGAAGCTCGGCGTGTTTGATGAAGGAATCCAGATCGATGCCCTCAACCATTTCCATGGCCAGGAACACGCGATCGTCCGCGGCCCCGTAGTCGTAGGCGGTGACGATATTGGGATGCTTGAGCTTGGCGACTGCCTGGGCTTCCTGTTGGAAACGAGCGACGGCGATGGAACCCTGCCCACTCGAGTTTTCGCTTAGGTGGGTCGTGCTGATCGTTTTCAGGGCAACAAGTCGATCAAGACTCGGCTGTCGCGCCTGATAGACAATACCAATACCGCCGTAACCCAACAGTCCCTCGATTTGGTAGCCCGGGGCGATCGACTGCGGAGCGAGCAAGCCCTCGAGGGCCTCAGCTTGGATGGAGGAGAGCCAACCGTTTTCGACGCAGAAGTGACTGGGCGTCAATTTGCGACGCCCGGCCCGTTGAGAGATATCTTCGGCGCAGCCGGGTGTGACCATGCGCTCACGCACCGCCACCTCCAGGAATTCTGCGAGGTTAGTCGTGGGGGATGTTGAACTCATGCAGCGCGACGGGTCGTCTATTGAAGGGCGTCAAGTTGGTCAAGCAACGCCTGCACAGACGGACGGTCGGTGCGGTTAGCGCCGACGTAAGCGAACACGACATTCCCCTGTTTGTCAATAATGAACGTCGAAGGCTGGGCAAGCTCTGCCGCAATATCCAACAGATTTACCGCTGATAAATTGCGATCAAGCAGCACGGGCCACTTGACTGCTTGGATGTCGGCTTTCTCACGGTCAACTCTCGTCACGGCCGCGGCAAAGTCCATCAGGTGTTCCTCTGCTCCAGGGTAGATGATCAACACCCGCGCGCTGCGCTTTATGAACTCGGAATGACTGGCTGCGAGCTGCGCCGTTTGCGTTGTACAGAATGGGCAAATCGTACCGCCAAAGTAGCCTCGAGTAAAAACGAGTACCATGTTGAAGTTGCCAATGTGGTCTGCGAGCTTGAGTTGCTGGTCTTTATCAGTTCGAAAGAAGCTCAGGTCCTTGAGTGCTTCCGGCGGCTGGATATTTGACTGCGCGTCGTCCTTGAACAACGAGGACGGATCACCGCCCATCATCAGCGTCTTTGCGATCTCCTCGGACGTTAAGCCCGAGTCCATCAACATCTGTTTCTTCATCTGTAGCTGAGCAGCGGTCATGCCGAATTGCGAGGCCACTGTTTCCGCGTCGGCGTCGATTGCCGGTGTCGAGTCTTCGCCAGGCGGAACAGCTGCAGGAGGTACGCCTGGTTCAAGGTCTGACTGAACAAGTTTCTCAGTCCTCAAAGCCTCGGATGCGGTCGTTTCAGCTGGGGCAGTACGCACGGATACTTCACGTTCGCTCTTATAGGCGGATTCGATTTCCGAGCTACCACACCCCCATTGCATGATTGCAAACAACCCCAGGAGCGATGGGGCCAAGAAAACTCGAAGAGCCAGGGAAATTCGGTGAGCCAGAGAAATTCGAAGAGTTGGTGCGTTCATGCGTACTGCCTAGACAAGTTTGGGTTGTGCACGACTGGGTGCCGGATTATAGCTAGTCGTCTCCAAGAGACAAAATCAAGCATTAGCCCCGAGAAACTAAGTGGGCGCTTATCTCCGAGCCTCGCGCATTTCTTCCGCAAGGTATGTGAAGCGTCGCACAAAAGTTTTAACAAGCCAGGCGTGGGACACTCTTGACGAAGTCCCGCACCCAAGATTGAGCAGGCGATATTGCAAAGGGTCAACCGTTGCATGAAGCCTGAAAATGGCAACACGGTACTCTAGTAGTTTGACGCTCAATTTTCGGGTAGTGGACTCGTAGCCTCGGCCACTACGGCCAGGCCGAAAATCGAGTAGAGACAAAGCCGTAGTTGCGACGCACTTTTGAGCTCGCTTGTCGTCAGTTTCTCTGGAGGGAGCCGTGAACCCAACAGGCTGCAAACTATGCGATGCAACGAGTTCGTATGTCCCGGGAGAAGACGCTCCCTCGGACATTGTCTGGGGCTTCCAGCATTTTGCTTCACGCTTAGAGTCGCCACCTTGATGGGCCCGGTCGGTGCAACTGGAGCCGCTAGTTGACCCCCCTCCGGATCGTACTTAAACTGAATAGTTTAGGGGGTTTCCGGCGAATGTTGGACGTGCCTCCGGCGATCCGTAGGATCGCGGCTTCCGCGTGGCTATTCCGCTTTCCGAGTTTCTCTACCCATTATGCTCGCCAAACGTGTTATTCCCTGTCTCGATGTTGATCGTGGTCGGGTCGTGAAGGGGACGAATTTCGTCAATCTTCGCGATGCGGGCGATCCGGTCGAGGTGGCGGCGCGCTACGAGCGTGAGGGAGCCGATGAGTTGGTGTTCCTTGATATTTGTGCCAGCCACGAGGGCCGCGACACAATGCTCGACATTGTTCGCCGAGTGGCCGAACAGGTGTTTATGCCATTCACGATTGGCGGCGGTATTCGCACGCTAGAAGACGTGAGGCAATTGATTCAAGCTGGCGCGGAAAAGGTGAGCATCAACTCCGCCGCCGTGCGCACGCCCGAGCTGATCACCGAAGTGAGCCGCGCGTTTGGTTCCTGCGCCACGGTGGTCAACATCGACCCGAAACGCGTGCAGAGCGGCGGAGAAGAAACCTGGGAAGTGTTCATCAATGGCGGTCGTATTGGCACAGGGCTCGAAGCGGTCGCCTGGGCCAAGCGGGTTCAGGAGTTGGGTGCGGGCGAGATTGTGCTTACTTGCATGGATGCCGATGG
This sequence comes from Bythopirellula sp., assembly GCA_965230685.1. Classification (GTDB taxonomy): domain Bacteria; phylum Planctomycetota; class Planctomycetia; order Pirellulales; family Lacipirellulaceae; genus Bythopirellula. Next base: position 1,480,661 of record CBDDLO010000002.1, on the reverse strand, counting down.
GACCAAAGAGGGTTACGATCTAGAGATCACCGCTGCGGTCAGCAACGCGGTGTCGATCCCCGTTGTTGCCAGCGGAGGGGCAGGGTGCCCGCAGCATTTGGCCGACGCGGTAACCGTCGGCAAAGCCGACGCGGCTTTGGCGGCTAGTATTTTTCACTTCGGTCAGTACACGATTCAAGAAACCAAACGCATCATGGCCGAGCATGGCGTGCCGGTGCGGTTCGCGGCTTAACTTTCGATTTCGTGGAGAAACTCATGGCCTCATCCCCTTCAAAATCTTCGATCAACGAATCCGACTACGATAGTTTCGTCGCCAAGCATGCGGAAGATATGGAGATCAACAAGCTGTTCAAGGCTTGTGTGAAGTACGAGGCGAGCGATCTCCACCTCAAAGTGGGCCGACCCCCAATGGTTCGGGTCGACGGTACGATTCGTCCGATGAGTCGCGGGCCCATCGACGACGAAGAGATGGTGCGGCTCTGCTTTCCATTGATGAATGAACGCAACCGCAAGATCTTCGATCGCGATGGTGGCGCCGATTTTGCTCACATGATCGACGTCGACGGGACGCAGTGGCGTTTTCGTGTGAATCTGCTGCAGCAATTGGGCCACATTGGCATGGTGGCTCGACGCGTTAGCAGTTGGATTCCCGACTTCGAGGGATTGAACCTACCGCCCTCGATCCAGCGGCTTTGCACCTACGATCAAGGGATGGTGCTGCTGGCTGGAGTGACCGGCTCGGGCAAAAGTACCACGATTGCCTCGATGCTGAACTGGATCAACGCGAACTACCGCAAACATATTCTCACGCTCGAAGACCCCATCGAATTCGTGTTCACTGAACAAAAGTGTTTGATCAACCAACGCGAAATCGGTCTCGATGTCATTGACTTCGAGGTTGGCATGAAGCACGCGGTGCGTGAAGACCCCGACGTGATGCTCGTGGGCGAAATGCGTGATAAAGAGACCTTTATGACTGCGATCCACGCTGCGGAAACGGGTCACTTGGTCTTTGGAACGATCCACGCCAGTACGGCCTCTTCGACGATTGGTCGAATTCTCGACCTGTTCCCACAAGAGATGCACGGCGCACTGCGAAGCGCGATCGCGATGAATATGAAGGGCATCATTGCCCAAAAACTGCTCAAGTCGATCAAGCCCGGCGTGGGGAGAGTGCCGACGTGCGAGATCATGACGTTCACGCCAACGGTGAGTAAGCTGATCCTCGAAGAAGATGATCACCGGCTGGGCGGTGCCATTCGTGTTGGTGCCGAGGACGGAATGCAGGACTTTACGCAAAGCTTGAAGAAGTTAGTTGACGACGAGCTGATCGACCGCGAAGTGGCTTTGGAAGTCGCACCGAATCGCGAAGCATTGAAGATGGCACTCAAAGGAATCGACGTTTCGCAAGGCGGTATTATCTGATGCAAGTATTGTTTGGACGAAGTACGGCAGTGGTTCTTATTGCGGTTACTGCTTGGGCGTTGGCTTTGAATGCTCCGCGATCTATGGCTCAGGTTGGCCTGGGAGATGTTGGTGCCGCACAGGCGATCAATTCCGAGTTGGAGGGCAATCGCGCGCAACGCATCGCCGATGATACCGAAGGCCTTCGGCCGGAGAACAATGGCAATGATGGAGCCGATCAAGCACCAAACGACGTAGCCGCTCAGCCTGCGAAGGAACTCTCGTTCGCCGACCGAGCGCGGAAAGTCGATTTTCAGATTGCCCCTTTGTTGAAGCTGCTAGGACTGGCACTGATTGTGTTGATGTGGGTGCGGGGTACCGACTGGGTGAATCAGGACTCGCAGTTTTACCGGCTTGGTTGGTACAAGTGGAATCACATCATCTTTGCGCCGTTTGCAATCATCGCTCTGGCGATGTTTTTTCTACCCGTGGCTTCGGTGATCAAGCTGCCCGTGTTGTTTGTTGTTTTTCTGGGAACGTGGGTGCCCTACGTTCTTACACACAACAAGCATGTGCAGCCGCATCAAACGGTACTTACCGGCCCCTGGTGGCGACATGTTTTTGCCACCGCATTGAGCAAGGTTGGTATTAACGTCAGCTCCGATCGCGTGGCCGACTACGAAAAAGGGGCCGCGGTTGATCTTTCGGCCATGGGCGCTGAGGACTCGACTGGCGACAACGCCAATCTGCTTTCGGCACGGAATTCGCCCGGCTACTTGCTGGTGAAAGAGGTTGTCGCCGATATGGTCAATCGGCGCAGTGAGCGGATGATGCTCGACTTTACCAAGCAGGCGGTCAACGTGCGACACGAGATCGACGGCATGTGGCACAATGGCGAAGCGCGGGAACGCGAAGCCAGCGATGTCATGCTGGCGGTGATGAAAACCCTAGCCAATCTCGATGTCAAGGATCGCCGCAACAAGCAATCGGGCCATTTCGGCGCGAAATACGAGGGGAACAACTATCTCTGCTCCTTGGTCAGTCAAGGAGTCTCGACCGGCGAACGAGTGGTACTCACGCGTACCGGCAAAAAGCAAACCTTCGAGACCTACACGGACTTGGGAATGCGAGAAGGTTTGGCAGAAACGTGGTCGCAGACGATGGCCATCGACCAAGGTTTGTTAATCTTGTCTTCGTTGCCCGGTGGCGGGCTGACGACGATGACCAATGTCTCGCTGGAAGAGACGGACCGCTTGATGCGAGACTTTGCGTCGATCGAAGAGGTCAACCACCGCGAGGCGGAGATTCAAAACATCAGTGTCACGACCTACGACGCCGAAGCCGGTGAGACGCCGGCGACGATTCTTCCTAAACTGGTTCGCAACTATCCCGATGTCTACGTTTGTCGAGACATGGTGAACGCCGAGGCGGCGAAGATCTTGTTCGACGAAGTCAAAGACGAAGATCTGGTCATCACCACGGTGCGCGCCCGCGAGGCAGCGGAGGCACTGCTGCGAATCATGCAACTTAAGGTGTCCGCTAAGGATTTCGCGAAGGTGGTCAAGGCGGTGCTCTACCAGCGATTGGTCCGACTGCTTTGCCCTGAGTGCAAGGTGGGCTACTCGCCGCCTCCCGACGTACTGAAAAAGCTCGGTATCCCTGCAGGCAAGATCGAACAACTCTATCGTCCCCCCAAAGGCGAGGAGATCGAGAAACCTTGCAAGGCTTGCCAGGGTCTGGGGTACAACGGCCGCACGGGAATCTTTGAGTTGCTGGTCGTGAATGATCAAATGCGCGAGATTCTCGTGAAACAACCCAAATTAGAATTGCTCAAAAAAGCCGCACGTGCGTCGCGGCAACGCTCCTTGCAAGAAGAAGGTATCCTGCTCGTGGCCAAGGGGCTCACGTCGCTACCCGAATTGATGCGCGTGCTAAAGAATTAACAACCCCGCAGTTCTGTTTGCGGATCCTTACGCTGAGAAGGCTTACCATGATTTATTTGTTAGTGCTGCTTGGTTTTCTTTTTTTTGCAGCGGTGGCGATGACCATCAACGAAGGCTTTTGGAATAACACGATCTCGCTGCTCTATCTGTTGATCAGTGGCATTGTGGGGGCGGTGGCAGGCGCACCGCTCGGGGTCTTGATTCTCGAGAAGGCAGGCCAGGCAGATGAGAATGCCTGGTACTTTGTGTTTGCTGGCATGTGGGCGGCGTTTTCGCTTTCGCTGTTGGTGCTTAAAATTCTTGCGGACCAGGCATCACGCACTCGGGTACGGTTCATTCCACTGGTCGACAAGATCGGCGGTATCCTGATGGGGTTAATGGTGGCGGTCATGCTCACTAGCTTCGCAGCATTCACACTTTGGCACGCTCCGATCAAAGCGGGACAATCAGATTGGAACAAGGACGACCGCAAGGCCACGTTCGCCCAAGCAGTCGGGCCATTTAATTTTGTTCTGCAGCGTTTTCTCGAAGCAGAGAGTGTTGACGGATCGCTGTACTAGTAAATGGTTTTATAAAGCTTCCCTCTATTTATCAGTTGCGCACGACACGATGTCTTTCACCGAAAACGATTCGTCGCTCACCTCGCCACACGATGCCGACGAGTGGGGCCAGTACCGCTCTCTGAGTACCCTGTCGGTCATTGCCTTGTTGCTCGGCCTCTGCTCCGCGCTGGCTTTTGTTTCACCACTCATGTTCGTGGTGCCGCTCGCGGCGGTGGCGGCAGCGCTACTGGCCTGGAAGCGGATCGTCTCGTCGGACGGCAATCTGTCGGGATCGCGCTTGGCGTGCGCGGGCTTGGCCTTGGCGGTGCTGTTCGCTTCGGCCTCGCTGGCACGTGTGCAGTTTCGCGATCGGATCATGCGTGGTCAGGCAGACAGCGTAGCGCAACAATGGTTGTCCTTTGCGGCGAAAGGAAGCGCGGAGCAAATGCTTGAGCTTATGACCAAGGAAGCTAGCGAGAAAATCTCCCCCGCGGCCGCGCCCGGCCAGCCGACATCGTTCTTTGGAGGTATGCTCGCCTCGGCGCTTCTTCGGCAAGATCCACTGGTCGTTGGTCTGAAGCAGCAAGATGGCGGCGTGCCGCGATTCCGTCTGCAGGATGCCGAAGTGGTCACCGAAAGCAATCCTCCGCAAGCCGTGTTTCGCTATTTGGCTGACACCGGCGCGGAAGCCCCTCAAACTTGTTTGTTGGTGTTAAAGCGCTACCGTGCATCGAAGGCGGAGTACACCTGGCTGATCGATTCTTGGGCGGTGGAATAGGCAGCATGGGATCAAAACCACGAAGTTGAAACTTCGATACGGGGCAGTTGCCCCGAGACTTTGCTCAACCCGCAAGGTTTGCCGTGTCCGGAGAGTTCTTCGCGCCCTAAATGAAACCTCCTGCCGGCGAGTTTTCCGGTTAACCGGGCTGTGCGTTTTCTCAAATGGTGGGCTGCAGCGTTGCAACCATTGCATCTGGAATACCTTGCCAGAAATACGGTTTTCTCGTTCGGATTTCGCATCTTTTGCTTCCTGCTCACTTGACCCGTCGAAGTTCCCGCGACGATGAATGCTTCCGAGGCGGAGGGAATTTCCGCAAGCACGGTTTGCATTGACTCAGTACACAAACCGCCCGCTTGCTCAACGATCCGTGCTTTGGCGTTTTCTGGTTGGAACTGGATGACACGACAAAGCATTATAAGAAGGAGCTTCGAGGTGAAACTTTTATCATGGACAGCAGGACTTGCTGTGCTCACGCTGGCTGCGGCACCCGCATTTGCCGAAGACAGCTTGGCTCAGTGGTCGAATGACCAAATGGTAACCCCAGTGGGATGCTGCGACAGCGGCTGTGACCTGGGGTGTGGAGATGGATGCGGAATCGGCTGCGGCAGCGGATGTTGCGGTGGTGGTGGACTCTTGAGCGGTATGGGTCCCGGGTTTGTCGAAGGCTTTTCGCTCGGCGCAGCCCTAGGTTTGGATCGACTAGATGTAGGCGGTTGGACACAGTTTGGTGTGACTAGCGAACCGACATTGCTTTCCTCGCTATTGGACTTCGACGGCAATGCCGCGACCAATGCTGAAGATGGTGGATCGTTCAACAACATCGAAGATCGACTGAACCTGCACCAGCAGTACTTCTACATCGGTAAAGAAGCCGATGGCTCGAACGGTCTTGACTTCGGTTTTCGAGCGGACTTTGTCTACGGTATCGATGGCCCCGATACGCAATCTTTTGGCAACCCTGCCAATTCCTTTGACAATGGTGGAGAGTTCACCTACGGCGATGGCAGCCACGGTTGGGCGATTCCTCAATTGTACGGTGAAGTCGCCATGGGCGATTTGTCCGTGAAAATCGGTCACTTCTACACCTTGGTTGGTTACGAAGTCGTTCCTGCTCCGCAGAACTTCTTCTACAGTCACGCGTTGACCCAGTTCAACAGCGAACCGTTTACTCATACGGGCGTGTTGGGAACCTACACAGGTTTCGAGAACATGACGCTCTACGGTGGTTGGACACTAGGTTGGGATACCGGCTTCGATAATCTCAACTCGGGTAACAGCTTCTTGGGTGGTTTCAGCGTTGGCGTCAGCGACGCGATCACGATGACCTACATCAACACTTACGGCAACTTTGGCGCTCGTGATGGTGGACAAGACGATAGCTACTCACACAGCATGGTGTTCGACGTGGCACTGACCAACGATCTGAACTATGTCTTCCAGACAGATCTTGTGAGCATCGACGACAACAATGGTACCGTGGTCAACAATGACCAGGTCGGCATCAACCAATACTTGATCTACCAATACAACGACATCCTGTCGTTTGGTAGCCGCATCGAGTGGTGGAAGTCCGACGGTCGTTCGTACTACGGATACACCAGCGGTGTGAATATCAAGCTGCTCGACAACTTGATTGTCCGTCCCGAGTTCCGTCAGGACTGGGTGCCTAGTCTCGACTTCGACGAAGAGATCGCTGCGATGGACATGATCCTGACTTACTAGTCAGCCAGTCGGATCGACATCTCGAAGATTCCCCTCACCGGGGGTCAGCTTTCGCAAGAAGGTTGATCCCCGGTTTTTTTATTGGTGTCGCGAATAAAGCACGTTCCAGACACAAAAAAACCGAGCCGCGCCCGTCAGGAAGCGCCAAACCGGCTTGAAGCCAGTGAGGACACTTCCTGACGGTCGTGGCTCGGTGAGATTATCGAAGCATGTTTCGCGTTGCGTTGTCGAGCCTACGCTTGCTGACAACCGCACACGTCGAACACGTAGTACAACAACAGGCTACCGACACCGATGACGATGGGTGGAGTCAACATAAACAATCTCCCTTTCCTTGGGATGAGAAAAATAGCAGAGCGAGCGACGGCCGTGACGGCAAGGGAGTGCGTCACTGGGGTGCCCTCATTGGCAGCCGAATGTGACGTTGTCGCGATGAGAAACACTATTGCAACTTCCATGCCGAGCGCTGTGCGAAGGCCATTCTTCCCAGAAAAAGCACATCCACGCGTTGCCAGCGGGTGAGGCTCGTTCCAACTCTTACAACTTGCGACGAAGTTTTACATTCGTGAAGTTTCGCTAAAGTTCAGCGTTCGGCGTGCCGAAGTGCGTTCTCCCATAGCCCCCGGGGTAAGCCATGAGGGATTGTACTCGACGCCGAATCGAGAAAATCCTGGCGAGAACTCTAAATTGCAGACGTGTTTTTGCAAGCGTCGCGGGAGTTGGGTATGTTCAGGGTTCGGTGGATGGTGCAATCGCCGCCAATGCGGATAGGCCAAGTTCTCAAATTCTTATTCTCTTGCAGAAGGTTCGACTAATGAAATGGACCAGTTCGTTGATGGTTTGCTGTAAAATTGTCTTGTATTTATCGCTTCCCTGCCTTGGGGCGGTGAGAGTGGAGCAAGTCGCTAAGCTAACTCCCGATGATGGTGCGCTTGGCGATCGATTTGGATTTTCCGTGGACATTGACGGCAACTTGGCCTTAGTTGGGGCACCCTTAAGTGATGAGGTGCGCGAAGATTCTGGTAGCGCGTTCCTATTCGATATCCTTTCTGGGAATCAACTTGCCGAACTGAATTCGTCAGATAGTGGCGGAGGCGATGAATTTGGTGCTTCGGTTGCCCTGGATGGCGACCGGATGATCGTTGGGGCACCCAACGCAGACGCAGCAGACAGTAATCGAGACGTTGGTGCAGCTTACTTGTTCGATACGATTAACCACGATGAATTCGCGATTCTCAGGCCCGATATTTCCTTAGGCAGTGATTTTGGTAGCTCGGTTGCCGTTGATGGTGATATCGCCGTCGTAGTGACTTCTACTAGTATCAGCCCTTCCGTATTTGACGCCACTACGGGTCTTTTCCTCAAACGAGTCACTGTAAACGATCCACTACTTCCATTCTTTAGTGATTTCGGCAATGTTGCGATTGATAGTGGTGTGGTCTTGATTGGGGCATCGGAAGCCGATGCTGACAATAGCCGGGAAGGCGACACGGCAGGTAGTGCCTACTTGATCGACGTTAATACGGGCAGCCGGTTTGCTAAGCTCACTGCGGAGGATCCAGCGCGGTTCGACCGATTCGGCCATTCGGTTGCCCTCGACGGCAACTTGGCACTCGTGGGAGCCTATCAGGACGACGATGGGGGCAGTGCATCCGGAAGTGCCTATGTGTTCGATACAAGAACCGGAGCCCAACTCGTCAAACTCAAGGCTGATGATGCGTCAGAGGGAGATATTTTTGGACTTTCGGTTGCCACCGATGGCAACCTAGCTTTGGTTGGCGCTCCGGGCGATGCCGAAGCTGGCCCACGCACCGGTAGCGCCTATCTGTTCGATGCTACGACTGGCCAGCAGCTTGCCAAACTCACCGCAGACGATGCTTCGATGGGAGACCGATTTGGGTTCTCGGTGGCCCTGGATGGCAATCGCGCCCTGATTGGTGCGATGAGTGACGACGGCATCGGTAGCGCCTACCTCTTCACCATCGTCCCTGAACCAACGACGATTGCATTAGTAGTTATTGCCTCTCTTACGCTCAACGCAGCGGGCCGGCGGCATCTCCGCGGATCATAGACGCTTGTCAGCCCGTCCCCTCCGCGCGATAATGCGAGATTCTCGCAACCTCGCGTTGGAGCCTATTGCGATGCAAGACAAACTCACCACCACCGGTCTCACGTTCGACGATGTGCTCATTCAACCCCGGCATAGCACCGTGGTACCGTCGGAGGTGGATGTCTCGACGCGGCTTACGCAGTCGATCGCGCTGAACCTTCCCGTGCTCAGTTCGCCCATGGATACCGTCACGGAAAGCCGCATGGCGATCGCGCTAGCCCAGCAAGGCGGGCTCGGAGTGATTCACAAGAACATGTCGGTCGAGGCACAGACCGAAGAAGTCGACAAAGTAAAGCGATCGGCCAACGGCATCATTGTCGACCCGGTGACTTTGCCGCCTGACGCTAGCGTCGCTACCGCTCGGCAGACGATGGACGAGTCGAAAGTCTCGGGCATTCCGATCACCGAAGGCGGCAAGCTCGTGGGGATCCTCACGCGCCGCGACCTGCGTTTTCTCGAGGATAACAGCCTGCCCATTGCCAAGGTGATGACCCGCGACCCGCTCGTGACAGCAACAGTATCAGCCACCTCGACCGTAACGCTTGGGGAAGCTGAGAAGATTTTAATGGCAAAAAAGGTCGAGAAGCTCTTGCTGGTTGACGAAGATTATCAACTGACGGGCCTGATTACGATCAAAGACATCGACATGATGCGTCGGTTCCCTCAGGCCTCGAAAGATGCACAAGGACGGTTACGTGTGGGTGCGGCAGTTGGGGTGTTCGACCTCGATCGCACCGCAAGTTTAATCGAGAAGGATGTAGACTTCCTCGTCGTCGACAGCGCTCATGGACATTCGTCTAACGTGATCGACACGGTCAAGCAAATCAAACAGAAGTGGGACATCGATATCGTTGCCGGCAATGTGGCAACGAACGAAGGATGCCGCGACCTGGTCGCCGCGGGTGCCGATGCCGTCAAAGTGGGTATCGGTCCGGGGTCGATCTGCACGACGCGGATCATCTCGGGCATCGGCGTTCCGCAGATAACAGCAGTTTACAACGCAGCGCAAGCGGTGAAGGGTTCGCCGACGACCATTATCGCCGACGGTGGCATCCGCTATTCGGGAGACATTACCAAAGCCATAGCCGCTGGGGCACATGTAGTCATGCTCGGCGGATTGTTGGCGGGGTTGGATGAAAGTCCTGGAGACCGAGTCCTCTACCAGGGCCGGACCTACAAAGCTTATCGCGGAATGGGTTCGCTCGGGGCGATGGTCCACGGCTCCAGCGAACGTTATCGACAATCGCCATCACAGCGTGGCGAAAACGAAGACAGTGGCAACGGCAAACTCGTCCCCGAAGGGGTCGAGGGGCGAGTGCCCTACAAAGGCGAACTGAGCGAGTTTCTCTATCAGTTGGTCGGCGGCTTGCGAGCCGGCATGGGGTACTGTGGAACGAAAACCATTGAGGAGCTGCGCACGGACGCGCGATTCATTCAAGTGTCGCCGGCTAGTGTGCGGGAGAATCATCCGCATGACATCGCAATTACGCAAGAAGCGCCCAACTACACCGCGGAATATTCCGCCAGCGACAAGTCTTAGATCGAAGTTGCGGCGAGGACTGCAGTGCGCACTGTGTGCAGCCGTGCTTTTCGCGACTACTCCCGCGACATTCGCGGCAACCCAATCGAACTTACAATGGGGTCGTCCCCAAGTTGCAAGACGAACCCACGAATCGGGCTCAGCGCAGCGCAGCGCAGGTCAAGCACAGCCCGCGCACACCATTCACGACACACACGTCGTGACTGCCGCATGGGAAGAAGAGACTCAGCAGTCCGCGTTCATGGACACGGGCAGAGAAGATCGCAGTGTGGTTGTTGAGCGAGCCGCACCCGATTTCGATCTCCCCGCCTATGATCCCTTTGAAGAAGACGACCGCGAAGTGGAGCGCCTCGCGCAACTTAGCGATGATCCGTTTGACGAGCCCGCTGGCGAAGAGCTTCCAGCTCCGCAGCCGGATGACATGCTCGATGAGAATCTTGATGAATCTCTCGACGATGTCGAAGCCGCCATTGAGGACGAAATCGAGAGACGTGGTTCCGAGGAAGACCTGTTCGATCAAGACATGACGGACGTTCTGGAGGATGATCCCCTAAAGGATACCCTCGAAGAGGATCCGCTCGAAGACGACCTGTTTGACAACGGAGCAGAGAGCGACGCCTTTGATGAGAGCGACGACGATCTCTTTTACAACGACGACACCGACCTCGATGAACTGCTGCAACCCAAGAGCCGGGAGGGCGACACGCCTGACCTCGAATTTGACCTGAAGAACGAGGCCGATGAACTCACCGAGGAAGAACGTGCCCAGCAGCTCGAAGAGCGTGAACAGGAACGCTTGGAAAGCGAGGAAAACTGTCGCGAAGAGATCGCTCAAGTCGAAGCGGATCGCATTAGTTCGATCGACCTGAACATCCGTGTCGAGGGCAATGCGGGCGAAGATTTTCCCCACGAATGCTCGATCAGTTCAAAGATTCACCAGCCCCGGCAATGGCCGGAAATTACTTACAACTGGAAAGCCTCGGCATTGTGCCACAAGCCGCTCTACTTCGAGCAAGTGCAGCTCGAGCGTTACGGCCATTCGTGGGGGCCCTACGTGCAGCCCATCATGTCGGGGGTTCACTTCTTTGGTACGATTCCAATTCTACCGTACAAGATGGGTATCCGCACGCCGACCGAATGTGTGTACACACTCGGCTACTATCGCCCCGGCAGTTGCGCCCCTTACATGATCGACCCTGTGCCGTTCACCTGGCGTGCCGCGCTCTACCAAGGCGGCGTCACGACGGGCATCTCGTTCATCATCCCGTAACGGGGCACGCGGATTTAACGGCATTGCTTGCAACGCCGAATCCTCGGGTTACATTGACGTGCATGATTCAACACGTCCTCACTCGCCAACAATCTCGCGACATCGACAGACTTGCCATCGAACAGTATGGCATCCCCGGCATCGTGTTGATGGAAAACGCAGGTCGCGGCGTGGTCGATGTTCTCTTTGAATTGGATTCACAACTGTTTGGCAGTGACCCCGCGCCTGTCACCATACTCTGCGGCAAAGGCAACAATGCCGGTGATGGGTTTGTGATCGCGCGGCATCTGGAAATCCGCGGGGCTAGTGCGCAGGTGATATTGCTCGCCTCACCCAGAGAATTGCAAGGCGACGCACTCACAAATTACAATATTTTGCGTCAGGCCAACTTCCCTCTCCACGACGTATCGCAAAGTTCCAAACCACTAGGCGAATTCGCTTCAGCGAGTGGATGGATCCTCGACGCGATGCTCGGCACGGGCGCCCAGGGTGAACCGCGCGAACCCTATAGTTCGGCAATCACCTGGGCCAACGCCCAGGCGTCGCGCCGCATGGCCATCGACGTTCCTAGCGGGCTCGACTGCAATTCGGGCCAACCATCGACGCCCACTTTTCGCGCCGACCACACTTGCACGTTTGTCACCTCGAAAATCGGTTACAACAAGCCGATGGCTCGCGAATATCTCGGTCAATTGCACGTCGTTAGCATCGGTATCCCACCGCGGTTGATTCACGAAGCCGCGGCAAGCTCTGATGCCTGACTCCGTGGACTCGACTTTTCGGATTCACTCGCACGACTGGCGCAATCGTTACTTGTACTCTCAATTCTCGCGGTGAATTGCGCCCCGCTGCTTCGGCATTAGAATCCTATTGACGGGGTGGGAGCTAGAGTTGGCTATGCGGGAAATCTACAGCCCGCCGCTGACCCTTGCGAGTCCTTCATGCCTCTGACTGCAGAAATCGATCTTCCAGCTAGCGCTGCAAAGAACACTCAGCCAATCGCTGAATTTGTACGGGTACCCAGCGGGGTACTGCGGGCGCTCGATTGCGTCAGCGTCGACCTCTTTTTGCAGCAAGAAGTGACCACGTCACCGAAGCTCTACCACGATGCGGGCACTCCTTTGGCCAACGGAGTTCAACAGGCAGACGCACTGTTTGTTCGTGCCGGCGACTACGCCGCGTTTAGCAAGGATTTGGTCGATTCGCTGGATTCGACACTTGCGAGCGACAAGCTGCCGGTCACCGAGCGCTTCGAGCTGATGCAGTGTGCAGTCTCGATGGAAGTCGAGCAATCGCTTCGTATGGTCAGTAGCGACACGTACATCGAGAAAACTGCCACCATCGGTAAGCAAATTGTTGGGCTTGTCAACGAGAATCAAGTGCTGCCGGCCGACTTGTTCGACATTGTCCGGCACGATCATCACACGTTTGTCCATGTAACGAACGTCGCGGGCTACGTGACTCTACTCGCCAAGGAACTTGGCATCAGCGATCGGCAAGAGCTGGAACAGATCGCCGTTGGAGGGTTGCTGCACGACTTAGGCAAACGGTATATCCCCACAGAGATTCTCAATAAGACCTCCAAGCTTACCGATCGCGAGTGGGAGTTGATTCGACAACATCCGCAAACCGGCTACGAAGAACTCTGTCAGCGCGAGAGTGTTCTCCACGCTCAGCTGATGATGACCTACCAGCACCACGAACACATCGACGGCAATGGCTATCCTGTGGGCATTACAGAAGAGGAAATGCACCCGTGGGCGAAGATGTTGGCAGTGGTCGATGTGTTCGACGCCTTGACCGGCAATCGACCTTACCGCAAGCCGGCGAGTTGCGAAGAGACGCTTGAATTTCTGAACAGCAAAGTGGGCACCCAATTCGATGAGGAGATGGTCGCATGTTGGAACTCCGCGATGAGTCAACGATGAGCCCGACCCCATCGGCAATGAGCTCACAGATCGAGCAGCAGTGGGAATACCTGGAATCGAAAGCCGAGCTGTCGATCGAGGCTGCCGAGTTTTTCGCGAAGTCGGGACCCAAGTCGTTCGAGGAACAACGCGAGTTCGAGCGCCACTACCTCCGCTGCAAAGCCATCATGAGCCGAGAAGGCACCGAGCACGCGATCTACATGAGAGACTGTTCCCGCGCGGGAATGGGATTGATCTCGCCAGTGCAGCTTTTTCCTCGCGAGCAGATTCGAGTTTTGATGAACTCCGAGCGAACCTTTTCGCTGGAGGTCACTCGCTGTCGCCGTGTTCAGGCCAAGAGCTACGAGTGCGGCACGATCTTTGTTTTGAAGAAGTAACTTAGGTTGCAACCCAGCATTCAAGAGCTGTCGCGAAGGCTCAGCATCGTCAGTCCCTCGGTTTACACCCCACATTGTCCCTCACTACAATAGCCGTTTCCCTAAACAACCACAGCTTGAGTATCATCCCACTAACTAGGCAACGAGACTGATTGCATATGTCCCGAAAATTCTTAGTCACCGGCGGCGCCGGCTTTATTGGTTCACACATCGCAACAGCGCTCGTTGAGCGGGGCGATGTCGTGACAGTTTACGACAATCTCAGCACGGGACTACCAGAAAACCTCTCGCATCTCGGTGATCAGGTGACACTGGTCGAGGGCTGTATTAACGATCGCGAGAAGCTGGAACAGGCGCTCCGTGGGGTCGAAGTCGTTTACCATCAGGCAGCTCTCGCGTCGGTACCGCGCAGCGTGGCAGAACCACTCGCCACCAATGCTGCCTGCGTGACCGGGACGCTCAACGTGCTCGATGCGGCGCGGCAAGTGGGAGTTCGCCGCGTGGTTTACGCCGGCTCGAGCAGTGCCTACGGCGATCAACCGAACATGTCCAAACGCGAAACCGACTTGCCGGGCCCGTTGTCGCCCTACGCCGCAGCCAAGTTGGCAGGCGAACATTACTGCAAAGCCTTCCACGCAACCTACGGCCTGGAAACTGTCGTGATCCGCTATTTCAACGTTTTCGGACCCCGACAAGATCCCGATAGTGAATACTCCGCGGTGATTCCCATTTTCATCACCAAAATGGCGAAGGGGGAACGCCCTACGATCTACGGCGACGGCAAGCAGTCGCGTGACTTTACCTACATCGAGAATGTCGTGCAGGGCAATCTTTCTGCCGCCGATGCGGATGGCGCTGTGGGTCGTTCGGTCAACGTCGCCTGTGGCACCCAGTTCACGCTGCTGCAACTGGTCGCCGCGATCAACGAAGTTTTGGACACCGACATTGAACCGATTTTCGAAGACGCGCGCGTCGGCGACGTCCGCGAAAGCCTCGCCGACATCACCCTGGCACGCGACGTGCTCGACTACGAACCCCAAGTCGATTTTGGCGAGGGCCTGCGGCGCTCGATTGAGTATTACCTCACACTAGTGAAGTGAGCAGTCGTAAGCGCCAGTCCGCTCAGTGGTGGTGCGTTTCTGCTTGCGATTGTAGTCTCTGCTGAACTCTTCTCTTCACGATGGCTTCGGCAGGTGGCACAAAAATAGTTGCTGAACTTCCCCTCGCCGCTTGCTATAGTCGCTCGTGTTCTGGGAGCCTTGGTTGTTGGCCAAGGGGGAATCGACCGATTCACTTCCGGCCACCATACTGCGAGCGAGCTGGCCAGCCCGGGCAGTCCTTCGAGGACAACCGGCTCTCATTTGAGGTAGCTCGCGGTAGGCACGATTCACCAGCGGTCGGATCTCGGTACCACTCTCAGAACTTATTTTTGCGTCCGATGGGGCCCCATCATTTTTTGGTTTCTATGAGGAGTGCTTGAGAGCAGTGAGAATCGAGTTGCGATGCTCTGCAGCGCCGAAGTGCTTGTGCTTTCGCGTCGCATCAGGGAAAATAAGGGCCTGATAACTCAACGACAATTTCCGACGACGGGAGCTGATGATGCCACGCATGTATGCTTGGGGGTTGTTCTGCGCGCTGTGCTGCGCGAATTTTTCTGCAGCGCAAACGACTGCCGAACCTGTCGCCCGCGCCGACACAACGGTGCCGACGATTCATTGGAGCAACGCCGACAAAGCGATTGGCGAAGTCGTATTTGTCGCAGGCAAGGTGATCGACGTACGCAACATCGGCGCGTTGACGTTTATCAACTTCGATGATGCCCGTCCTGCCAAGTTTGTTGCCGTGGTCTTCCGTGACAACTACGGTAAATTCCCTGACGATCTCAAGAAACTCTACGTCGACAAGATCGTCAAGGTCCGCGGGCAAATCACTACGCACCGCGACAAACCGCAGATCGTGCTCACCGGTCCCGAGCAGATCGAAGTCGTCGACAAAATGCCCGACACGGTCATGCCAAAGCCGCGTCCCCGTCAGGCGGCAGAGGTTCGCGCCGGCACAGTCATGCCCAAGCGGCCTGTCCGCGAGGCAGCAGCGGATCAGCTGGTGATCGCAACCTACAACGTTCTTAATCTGTTTGATGAAATCGATGATCCCTACCACGAGGACGAAGGCACCGCCGCCAAGCCACGCGAGCAACTCGAGCAAGTCGCCGCCGGTATTCGAAAACTCAACGCCGATGTGATCGCCTTTCAAGAAGTCGAATCGCGCGGCTACTTGCAGCTGTTTGTCAATTCTTTTCTCGGCGACATGGGTTACAGCGAAATTGTGCATTACGATGGCAATGACAAGCGCGGGATCGACGCCTGTTTGGTGTCGCGCATTCCCGTCGGCCCGGTGCGATCGCTGCGGCACATGAAGTTCACTGGAGCCGACGGCACCCAACGCGGTATGTCGCGCGACCTGTTGCAGGTAACTCTCCTGCCGCCGGGTAAGAAACCGTTTGAGGTCTGGTTGGTTCACCTCAAGAGCAACCACGGCGGCCGCGAAATCGCTGAGCCCATTCGCTTGGCGGAGTGCCGATTCGTTCGTTCGCAATTGGACGAGCGTTTGGAAGCCGATCCCGATGCAAGAATCTTGCTGATGGGCGACTTCAACGACACCTGGCACAGCATGACGTTAAAAACTATCGTCGGTGCCGGTTCCACGGCGCTGAAGTTGCCGCTGTCGGAACCAGAAATCAAATCGCTGATCAGCTACAACCGCGAGCCCCATCGGTCGATGATCGACTTTATCCTGGCGACGCCCGCAATGAGCAAACAATATGTCGAGGGTAGCTACCGCACAATCCCCGGCGAACAAAAGAGCTCGGGCTCCGATCACAACCCCGTGGTCGCGTGGTTTGAAATGGAGTGACCCAAGGTGAGTCGCAGTCCTACCGGTTGCCCACTCACGTGTCACAACAGCGGCGCGGCGCGGGTCTCACCGCTGGTAAATTGGCAGCACCTGATAGTGGGGCGTGAGCGCTAGCACCGTGAGTGCCACCGTGTAGGGCGTACCGTAGCGTTCCCAACCGGGCGAGGGTTGCCATGATCCGTCCGGACGCTGGTTCTCGGCGAGACTTTGAAGCATGGGTGGGAAAAAGGCCGACCAATAATGGTCTCCCAACTGAAACATCGCTTGGCTGCAGTGGTAGAGGGTATAGTGATACTGTTCGTACGGAGTGAGTATCTTGTTGTAGCGGAACGGTTGTTGCAACAACTTGTCAGCAGCCAAACGTGCCGACTTAGTTTGATGCTTGCCGCCCAACGCCAAAGCAAAGATCCCCGCGCCAACCACGCCACGGCTCGTGTACGGCTGTGGTTCTGCGATTCCATAGAGAAACTGTTGCTGCTTCTCGTCGAAACAACGTTGCACATATTTTACGGCATCGTCCGCGTAGTTTTTTGGTACCTCGAAACCGGCGTTTTTAGCGGAACGCAGAAACTTCAATTGCCACGCTGTGACTGAGACATCGGAGTCCGCGGGTGTGTGAGGCGAACGTCGGTAATATTTCCAACCTCCGACGTCCACATCGCGTCGCTTCTCTTGCGTTTGAAATTTGCGAGAGACAGCCAACGCGCGGGTCACCGACTTTTCGATCCTTGCGTTTTGCTCCGATGAGGTCATGCCATAAACTTCAGCAAGCATCAGTCCGGCAATCGCATGGTTATAAATGGCCGCATGGGCAGCATTGTTCGATCGATACACAGGTTCGGGACGAACGCGTGAGAACAAGCCTTCGTCGTTTTGTGTGGACAAGACGAAGTCAATCGCAAGGCGAAGTTGCGTGCCTTCGGGCGAGTCGTCAGGAACCGCCCCCGCCGAGAGTAGAGCCAAGCTGCACAGGCCCGTGATCCCCGGCTGCCCGAATGGCGGCGCCGCGAACGAGCCGTTGGGCGATTGTGTAGTAGAGAGATACGTGGTGGCGCGCTCCACGGTAAGCTCGAGAAGCTCCACTTGTGGCGGGCTCAACTCGAACTTAGGGCGAGGGGCTGCGGGCTTTATCTTGGGTTGTGCGATGGTGACCGAGACCAAGCACAGCCACAGCAATATCCCGACACCGGCGGTAACACAATTTCGCAACATCGGCAGCCTATGAGGGGCCAATAGGTGGATTCGTGCTACTTAATGTCGCGTGGTCGGAAGAAACGTTCTCGACACCTCAGCGCGCGTTTCTTCATGGCGAGCGACTTAACGCAGCGTGCTGTGCACTTTGCTGGCGGCTTGGTCGACGCGGCGGATGTTGGCCCAGTCGTCTTTGTAAACGACGGGCAAGAACTTTTTCGTTTCGGCCGCAGCCATTTCCTCAGCCAGTCGTGTGTCCTTCCAATCGAACTCCAAGAGTGCCAACTGAATCGTCTCGCGCAGCTGCTGAGGCAAGTCATGAGCACAGCCTATCGCGACAGGGGGGAATCGTTCTGATTCGTAGATCACCCGGAAGCCGTCGGTGGGAACGTCTCCTTTGGCTACTATGCGCGACAAGAGATCACTCGCCACGGGAGCCGCGTCCTCTTTGCCGGCAAGAACCGCCGCGATGGATTCGCTATGACTGTAAGAGTACGACCACTGGTAGTCCCGCTCCGGCTGCATACCGTACTTTTCCCACAACAGGATCATCGCCGCCTTGCAACCCGAGTTGGAGCGTGGTCGCACGAAGACAATTCTCTTATCACGCAAGTTGCCCAGGTCTTTGATCGGACTGTCGGCCTTGACGATGAACTGCATCGTGTAGCCGAAGTCGTCACCGGCTGTGGAGTCTGCAGATTTGCTGTTGCCAATCGTGCAGAGCGGCACGAAACCGGCGTGATTGACTGCGGCAGGAACTGCGCCAGAACTGAAGGCGGTGATATGGAGGCGTCCGCTGCGGAGCGCCGCTAACTGTGTGTTGGACTCTTCCAAATGGAGGTAGGTTACTGGCAAGCCCGTTTTCTCACCGATGGCGGTCATGACGGCTTCCCAAACTTCGGCTGAATTGGCAGGGTCCTCCGAAGCGATGAAGGAAAGCACCAGTTCGGTTGGCTTGGCCTGCAGGGCTTCTTGCTCGGGAATATCCGCAACGAGATCGCCGTCCGCATCCTGATAGACTACGTCGAGAGACGGCGTGTCAGCCATGTTGGAAAACACATTGCTAACAGTGCGGTCTACCAGTGCTTGCTGAGCTTGTTGTTGCCATTTGGACGCTGAGTAGAAAACCCAACCCGCCACGGCTGCCGCGATGGATAGCGCTACCACCGCGCCTTTTCCAATGACACCACGTTGCCCGCAACTCGAAGAGGAATGCATCACTCAGATTCTCCCAAAAACCTTGTCTGATTCGATGAGTCGCCGTGAGGCGTTTGAACGACTAAGGTGGTGCCGACGTTACTCGCTGATTGTCTCCCCACCGTTTCGGCTGCCCTGCGCGCGCCAAACCACGATATCAATGTCGTCGTTCACGGTGGCCGCGTGGCCATCGCCGTAGGCGACGTTGACAATTCCAGGATGTTCACTGCGAGCAGCGATGATCGCGTGTTCCACGACCGTGTCGGGGATGCCGCTATTGGTGCCACAATCTCGGCCCTCCCAATTCGGTGGTGCGACGTGATTGTACTGCGAAGCATCATACCCAGAGAAGGGCCAGCCGTTGGAGTAGTCGCTTCCCGGTAGCCACCTTCCCGCGCCAGAAAAGTTTCTTGCATCGACGCCGTCCATCTCCGAAGGTGAGGAGCAGCGATCCATAAAGTCAGTGTAGACTTGATTTCTTACAGACATGTTGCTGACATTGTTGCCGGCACCGAGTCCGATGATGTCGTATTTTGTGGGCGGTTCTGTCCCCATGTCGAGACCACTGCCGACGAAACGTTCGGAGAAGAACGCCGTGTTCGATAACCCATCCGTAAACTCCCCGGCTTTGAGCCCCTTGCGGCCAAGGGAAAAGGCCCCGTTGCCGCCAGCGGAAAAGCCATCGGGCGATTCTGCACGGACGCCTCCTGCTCCTTCGGAGGCTCCTCCAAACGGAGTCGACCCGCCAAAGTTCGAGCGGTAACTGTTTTCGGAGATGATGAGCTCGAAGTTCGCGTCACTCGGGCAAATAAACAGCGAAGCCGCGTTGGAATACGCTTCGTAGTGAGGGTTCGACGGGGTGCCGCCGTTGGCCATACGTTTCACCTGCCCGATACTGAAATCGATCAGGTTGTAAATGTTACCCGCTTCCATATACGGGAGAATCCACACATGCACGGAGAAGTTTCCACAACGGATATCAGGATTGCCATCACAAGAGTTCCATGTCGAAGACAGAGGGAGTTCAACCCAGCCGGAGCCGCTGCGGCGTTCCATTGCGGGGCGACGTACGCCTGGTGGAAAAGATCCCCTAGCACTTTCATAGTTCGCCGCGGCGAGGCCCATTTGTTTCACATTGTTGATGCATTGGGTCCGCCGCGCTGCTTCCCGCGCCGCTTGTACCGCCGGTAACAAGAGTGCGACCAAAACTCCGATGATGGCAATCACCACCAACAGTTCAACAAGGGTAAAGCCGCGAGCAAGGGGAAAGCTGCGAGACTGTGAACGATGCATATTCTAACTCCAAGGGATGTAGCGGTGTCGTCTCGCTGCCGAGTATCTGGCGGTGGCGTGACGCCCTCGCTACGGGGTTTTCACTTCAATCCATACCAATCGATGATCTGAGCTGGGAAATGGATAAGTACCAACTAATTTAAACAAAGCCTCTTCATTCTTGGGCCAAAATACGCCTGATGCAAGAGTTTTTAATCCCTTTGCGGGTATTACATAGTCCACGCGTAGGTTTCCCGGGCCTCGCTCGTCCGCAGCATCAAGCGTATCCAGGCTCGGATCGCCACGGTGCGAGCTATTCGCACCACCTTGTAGCTTTGCTTGCTCTGCGCCACCTGCGCTAGATGGGGTAAGCTCGGTGGACACTCGCGAAGAGGCAAGCAAGCGGGCGATTCCCTCTTTGCCTTGGCCATCGAGCGGGTCGCCGTTGAGGTCGCCCATAACGACGAACAGTTCCCCGGGCAGTAAACCGCCTTTCGCCCCGTTGTCGTCGTAGAAGTAATCGCTCTTTTCTGGTTCGAGATAGTCCGCCCAAAAGCGGATTTCGTCGTGGTTGCGGCGGCCGTTGCGATCTTCGGGGCCGTCGAAAGTTGGCGGTGTGGGATGCGACGCGAGCACATGAATCGTTTGCCCGTTGATTTCAATGGGCACATCCCAATGACTCTTGGAAGAGAGTGGGAACTGCGTAAGTATTTCCGGTGTGTACCAATCCTGCGGCAACTTCGAGGCGGGCATGTCTTTCCAAAGAAACTTACGGAAGGTGCGCACCTGGTCGGTCGCAATCGGATAGCGTGACAACAGAACCATCGCATACTTGCCCGGATACTCGCCGTAGCCCCAGCAATCGCCGCCATAATCGCGACGGCCCGGTGTGGTTTCGACGCGGCCATTTTGATCCAAGTCGAAACCCGAGTGCTGTCCCGTGTTCGACGTCGCAGCGAAGGAATAGGGAAATTTAATCGGCTCGGCAGGTTCCGGCGAGCCCGAGACATTCTGCCCGATAGCCAAATATTTGCTCTGAAAGTGCGCGACCGCCTTGCTACCTTCGTCGTAGTCAAACTCGTTGAGCAGCAGCACATCGGGCTGCACACGCTGGATGATCTCGGCGATGGTGGCGGCTTGTTGGTCGCCGGGTTGAGAAAGCCGCTGTAGGAGCTTGCCCGAGCCGGCATCGTACAGAGAGACATTGAACGTGGCAAAGCGAATCGACTGGGTCGTAGCTGTGGATTGAGCCCGTACCACTGGGCCGCTCACGCAAGCGATGGCTGAAAGGATCAAGGCTGCCAGCAGAGGGAGCAAATTCACAGGACACCTAAGGGAAACATGCGCGGGCACAACAGAGGGCACAACTCTCCGGGGCGAACATGATTGTGACTTGCTCAGTGTTGTTTCGTAAGGGCTGTGACCGCAGTAAGTTCTGCGCGAATCGAGGAACTTGCAACGCAGTATGCGATTCAGGAGGTCCGCTGAGTGGGACGCTCGGCATGAGTAGTTCCCGAAATCGCGGCATTTCCCTCTGTTATTCCCCGCAAAGTTCGCATAATTACGAGTAATCTTCGCGGAAAACTCACAAACCGTGTATACCATGTAATGTGAAGGCTACGTGTAGCCTGCGTCGCCCTGGCGTCAGCCCGATGGCGGCGGCTTCGTGAAGTTGCCCACTGAAAGTGTGGGCATAAGACGAGATCTTGGTGGCACGCTTGCGCGCGTAGGATAGGTCTACAATCATCGAAGTCAATCCATCTAAGTCACATTCAACGAGTCACAAATTAGCATACGTTTTACTCCAGTTCGTTATCGAGGAGCTTAGAAGAAAAATGACCTACTCAAGAAATCTGACGGCCCTACTGGCTGTGATTCTCATTTTGGCGGCGACCGCGCCTTTTTCGTTTGCCCAAACTCGGTTTTCTGTTGTTCTCAATGAACAGACAAACTTTAGCGATTCACGCAAGTCAGTTACGTTCTACGATGCGGATGACCTCAACGGTGGCCCGCTCTTCAGTGTGTTCACTGGTTACGAAGCTTCCAACAATTTCGACGAACCCAACGCGATAGATGTCGACCCTGCGACCGGCGACGTCTACGTGCTGAACTTCGATAGCGGCATGGCCGGGGATATAGATGGCGGCAGCGCCTTGGGCGGCAACCCGGGCCCCGATGGTGATGACACCGAAGGCGACTACGATCTGCTGCGAGTGAACTTCTCCACGGTTTTCGATCACTGGAAAACGAACTTCCAGGGCAAGGATGTGCGCACTCTTGCAGGGGACCTTGCCGTAGGCGGACCGGCGACAGCAGGTGGTGGATATGTCAACAGTACCAACACCGACTACGTTACCTACGGGGCGCAGAGTCCTGACCACAGCGCCTTCGATTTTGATCTCAGTCACAGCAACACCTTCGTGCTGCCCGACGCGGTTGAGAAAATCGGCGAAGTGAAGCGAAACGTGGGCGACAGCACCGGCTTCTTTCAGGCATCGCTCGAGTTTGTCGATCAGAACACCTTGCTGTTGATTGACGACGCGAATGAAGATTCGGGCGAAACGGAGAATGCGGCCAACGACCACTCGTACCGTATCCTCGAGCGCGTGGCCACAACACCAGGTAGTGCGAACGACGCTTCCGGAGATCATCTCGACGGAGGGTACAACAATGGCACGACTGAATCGTGGAACTCGCGTACGATTGGTTTGGTGAATTTAGATTTTGCGGAAGGACAGCCCGCCGGTCACAGCGAAGTGGAATCCTCGGCGTTCTATGCCGACAGTGCCACTGGCGTGCGTGGCATGTGGGTCACCGAAAGTGACGGCGGAGGCGACGATGTGGCATTCTTCGAAATTGACAGCGACGGCAATGGACTCGGTTATCGTCCTCATGCCGTGGGAGCTGGGCCTGAGTTCCCTAACTCGTTTGCTCTGGATAACGACCCGTTTGTCGACGCCTCGACCAACGATGGCAAAGCAGACAACATCTGGGTCGACCAAGACACGGGTGACTTGATCATCATCGAAGGCGGCTTCGGCGATACGGCCGACGGTGTCGCGGGGGGCGATCACGAACCTTCGGTCATTCGCCGCGAAGTGCTGACCTACGATAACGGTTCGGGACAAATTCAATTCGGAGCTTGGAGCGAGAAAGTCATTTCCGACCCCTCCACCGAAACGCCTGGCGAAGATCCCAGCTTCTTGGAGCGGGGTCAGTGGGCTGCCTACGACAGCGTCAACGATCTCGTCTATCTGTGGAATTCCGGCAATGGCGGCGATGAGAATCCCGCTTTCGGTGTCGACGTTTGGGTGTTGGATATCGACACCGGCATCACGACGGCTTTTCTCGACCTGGACGACAGCACCTCGCTGTTTGGCTCTTCCGGCGTGGGCGACAAGACCGACTTCTTTACACTCGCGAACTTCGCACCCGCAGATCTCAACCAGGACGGTTTCGTCGATGGTTTGGACTTGGGCATCTTGCTGGGCAACTTTGAAATGAACGCTTCGCCCAGCGGTGGAGAATTGAACGGCACGGATCCCGTCGATGGTTTGGACCTCGGTATCTTGCTGGGTGCCTGGAATCCACCGGCTCTTTCAGCTGCGACGGTCCCAGAACCCGCTTCCCTCGGCCTCGTTGGCCTGGCAATGCTGATGCTTACCGGGCAGCGTCCGGCGCGTCGCATCGGCTAACTCTGATCGCCTCTGTATTCGCATTATGAACTAGCAACATGTGGGAGCTGATAGGATGAGAAAATTGATTGCGCTCGCCGGAGCGGTCTGGATATCGACTGCCACGTTGGCCCAAGCCGAAGTGTTTATGAGCGATGACTTTGACTACGCCGATGGCCAGTTGACCGATTCCTTTCGGAATCCACCGGATAACACGATCCCCGGCGACAATGTCAGCGGTGGACTCTGGACCGCCCACAGCGGCACTGGCACCTCGGGCATCGGAGAATGGGTCGATGTGGTCAGCGGTCAAGCCGAGTTGCTCATCGATGGTAGCGAGGACGTGAATCGCACGTTAGGCGTTGGTATGGGTGCGGGCGACACGTGGTACTTTGCCGCCGAGGTCACGGTCAACGACCAGCGTGAAGACCCATCCAACGACCTCGACGACACGTATTTCATGCATTTCATGGCTTCGAGTTTCGATCTTCGCACGCGCATCTACATCGACAATCCCAACACGGCGAGCGAAACGAACTACACGTTTGGCTTGGCTGCAACTTCGGGAGGCCAGTTCAGCAAGTGGGGTTCTGACTTCGAGTTCGGCACGGCTCACACGATCGTGGGCGAATACGACTACGATACGGGGGATGCAAGACTATGGATCGACCCGGTCGACATCAACAGTCCTTCGATTTCGGATCTGATCGTGGACAACCCAGACCGCGACACAAACAGCCCCATGACGGCCATCACAGCCTTGGGATTGCGGCAGGATTCCAATAACGACAATCCCAGCCATCAAGTCTTGGTTGACACCGTGGCAGCAGCTGACAGCTTCGCTGAAGCTTTGGCCGCGGTCGGTGGTGGCAACAACGACCCTGCCGACCTGAACAACGATGGCTTTGTGGACGGCTTAGATCTCGGCATCCTGCTGGGGAACTTCGAGATGAACGCGAACCCGGCTGGCGGCGAACTCAACGGTACGGACCCTGTCGACGGTTTGGATTTGGGTATCCTGCTTGGTGCCTGGAATCCGCCGGAGGGAATTGCCGGAGTGTCGGTGCCCGAACCCGTCTCGTTGGCGCTGTTGGGGTGTGCACTCGTGCTGATGCCAACAGCCCGGCGACAAGTTCGCTAGCTGTCGACGGAAGCAAGCCGAGCTTTTTTCCGAAATTGGCCATGACCTCACAGCGAGGCATGGCCAATTTTTCTTGTTGCAAAAAACCAAACCCCACCGCCTCATGCGATTCCCGCGAAGAACAATTTGGACAGCGCTGGCCTTATGCCTGGTGGCGTGCTGGATGTCTGCCGTTGTGTTGGCGGGGCCATACGATCCGCCGCCGACCTACTACAACTCGGCAACGGGCACAGGGTCGACGCTCAAATCGCAGTTGAAATCGATCATGACCAGCGGACAGATTCAGCGCAGCTATGGCGACTTTCGTTATTCCGCGAAGTTCACGGATACCGATCCCAGCAATCCCAATAACATTTTGCTGGTATACGACCGGGCGTCCGTCTCGGGGGTTTGGAATCTTAACAACCAATTGCCATGGAATCGCGAACATCTTTGGCCACAAAGTCTGCAACCAGGCAGCGCGAGTAACGGCACCACAGGAAACCTGGGCGATCCGCATGCGCTGCGTCCGTCAGACACGCAGATCAACTCCGACCGTGGGCACAAGGCGTTTGGTTTTGATAACACCTCCGGCAGCTATGGGGTGCTCAACAACGACTATTTCTATCCTGGCGATGCCGACCGCGGCGACGTCGCGCGGCAATTGTTTTATTCAGCAACTCGCTATTCTGGTTTGACGCTTGTCGAAGGGGTGCCAGGCAACAACCAAATGGGCGATTTTTCGTCGCTACTCACGTGGCACTACTCGGACACGCCTGATGATTTTGAGTTGCGCCGCAACCATGCGATCTACAGTCCGTCACTCAATCCGAGCTACTACACCAACAACCGCAACGCCTACATCGATCGCCCCGAGTATGTTTGGAGCGTCTTCGTCGATCAGCAAAACGACAGCCAAATCACCATCGCGGGCGCCTCGCCAGATGGCAATGGTGGATCTGCGAGGCACTTGGATCAGGGTCGCGTGCTTGTCGGCGCGGCACTCCCTATTGGTGGTCAAGAAATCACACTCAACAAGAGTGGCAACGACGGCACCTACTACAACATTACCACCACTGGGCTAGGGGTAAGCGATGTAACAGGACGATACAACGCGTTCGGCACCGGAGGGCCGGACAGCGCGACAATCAATGTAGAGCTAAACGCAGGCACCGAAACTGCTGGCCCCTACACGGGAAGCATCGTGATCGACAACCTCGACGTTACCACCAGTGGTGGCGCGGGCCGGGGCGCGAACGATGCGGACGACACAATCACCCTCTCGCTCGACGTGCTGGACCACGCCACACCGTCGTTTGATTCCGACACCGCTGTCGATGAGTTAACACTCGATTTTGGGGCGATCACCCAAGGCAGCACGATGCCTACGATGGAGTTCGACCTATTTAATCTCGAAAGCACGTTCGCGTTCACCGCGGGCATGGACCTCGAAACAATCACTCCTTTTGGCGATGCCACGACACTGACAACTGACCTCCAACCTTTCGACGGTGAGGCAACGATCGCGGCAGGCACGAGTGAAACTTTTGTCGCGTCGTTCGACACCAGCTCGACAGGGAGCTTTGCGGCAAGCTACGTGCTTAGTTTCGTCGATGAGTTTTTGCCAGGAGCCGACTTTGTCGGAGCCCTTACACTGAACCTTACCGGCACCGTCGAAGCAGCGTCTCTCGCATCCGCCGACTTCAACGAGGACAACGACATCGACGGCGACGACTTCCTCACTTGGCAGCGCGGCTTGCTCGTGGGCAGCTCGTTGTCCGAAGGCGACGCTAACGACGACACGAATGTTGACGAACTCGACCTAGCAATATGGCGGCAACAGTTCGGAGACAGTTTTTCCACGGCGGCAGGCGCGAGTGCAGCCGTTCCGGAACCCGCTTCAATTTGGCTCTGTTTTGCTGGATTGCTGCGGATCCTCTGGCACCGCGGTTTCAGGGCCTAGGAGGTGAACAGGGCATGAAATTTCTCGGCTGCTGGCACGATTTCACGACCAATTTCCGCAAAAGGACGCTGAAATATTGACCTGAGAAGCTTTTCCAGTACGCTGGATAAGGAGGCTGGTAGGCGAGGATATTCCGATAGGTAGGAAAATTCCTCGTCCGCCGTAGTGGGGGCTCATTGTTTAAGGACTGAAAAGTTCAAAAAACAGGAGATCCCAAAATTCAATCGCCAATTTGTTGAAACCACATTTTCACTTTTTTTAATAGGGAGTCAGCTAATGTCCGTTAGAAATTTGTTTTCTGCCATGCTGTGTAGCATGGCAATGATGATCGCCACACAGGCGAGCGCCGACCATCTCAACTTAGCCATTACCGGCGCATTCGATGGCCCACTTTCGGGCGGTCTTCCGAAAGTTGTTGAGCTTTACGCTTTGGAAGATATTCCTGACCTGAGCCGCTGGGGTGTAGGCGCGGCAAACAATGGCGGTGGCTCAGATGGTATCGAGTTAGTACTTTCGGGATCCGCTTCCAAGGGCGACTTCGTTTACATAGCTGACACGGGTGGCACGTTCGACGCTACCGTATTTTCTGATTACTTCGGTGTCAGTCCGGCACTTCTGTTTGACGGCAACTTCGCCAATGGCGGTGCCGCTGCGATCAACGGCGACGACGCGATCGAACTCTTCTTCGATGACAACGCCGACGCAGACAATGACATCTTGACCGGAACCCCTGTCGCCGGCGATGTCTTTGGTGACATCAATACCGACGGCTCCGGTGAACCTTGGGATCACCTAGACGGTTGGGCCTACCGCAACAATGCGACTGCCCCCACAGCCCCGGGGGGTGTTTTCACCCTGGCCGACTGGTCTTTCAGCGGCATCAATGCCAACGATGGAAAAACGACCAACGTCGATCCCAACGCATTCCCCATCGGCACGTTCCAGCCTATCCCTGAGCCCGCTTCCTTGGTATTGCTTTCGGTAGCGCTGCTTGGCCTCGGCGCGACACGTCGTCGTTAGGTCATTCGAATGTTAGCAGTCTTACGGCGGCTGGTTGCCTTGCGCGACCAGCCGCTTTTTGTGTGATTTGCCGAGTGTTCGCTGCGTAGTACCCGCCATTTCGTTGCCTCTTGTTGCTTCGTAGCGTCTAATGGAGCTAGGTGGGAATGAGAGGTCCTTCTATTTTCGGAGCAGATGCATGAACTCGCTAGCTGGTCGATCGTTGCGCGCGGCAATTTTGGCGATCTTGGTACTCAGCGCAAGCGGCAACTTCGCGCTTGCGCAACTGCGCATCGTGTCCTACAACACCGCCAATGGCAGCCGCACGGGCAACAACCAGATGCCACGCACGGGGATGGACCTAGTACTCGCCGCCATTGGCAATGAAGTCACCAACGGCTTTGCCACACCTATCGACGCGCTCTTGCTGCAGGAACAAGCCTCGCCTTCAACCTCGACGCAAGGCTTTGTCGACGTGCTCAACGGCATTTACGGCGCAGGAACCTACGCACGCAGCAATGTCGTGAGTGGTCCGCCGTTTAGCGACTTGCGTCAAACGTTGGTCTACAACACGCAAACACTTAGCCTCATCGGTGAAGTTGCCTATGGGGAAACTGGTTCGACCAAAGCGGCTCGCCAAACAACACGGTTTCACATGCGCCCGGTTGGTTACGACAGCTCGGCCGATCTTTACCTTTACAACAACCACTACAAGTCAGATACGGGAACCCTCGAAAACCAACGCCGTAATTTCGAAGCCGAGACCGTGCGGTTCGATCCTGTTTTTGGTTCCGACGCCTTGGGGCAGGGGGCCCATGTCATCTACGCCGGCGACTACAACATTCAAAGCAGCAACCAGGATATGTATCAAACGCTGCTCAGCGCCGGCAACGGGCAGGCGTTCGACCCGCTCGATGCGCCCGGTTCGTGGAATAACAATAGCAGCTTTGCTTACCTACACACCCAAAGTCCGCACGACGGCAGCGACGGCCTCACCGCCTTCGGCATGGACGACCGATTTGATTTTCAACTCGTGACCGAGGAGCTGCTTGACAACGAAGGGCTGAGTATTATCGACGGCTCCTACCGCGCCTTCGGCAACAATGGCACGACGTACAACCAAGCAATCAACGTTGCAAGTAACACCTATCCGCTATCCCAGGCGGAACTCGACGCACTGGCGCACGTGAGCGACCACCTTCCCGTGGTGGCTGACTATCAACTACCCGCGATACTGAGTGCTCAGCTCGCCACCGTGCCTAACAATGTCCCTCTCGGTGCCACAGTGAACTTCGATGTGATGGTGGAAAACGCGGCCAATGTGGTTACACCCATTGGGGCAGATGAACTTGACTACAGCATCACTGTCAGCGGCGACTTGTTGGGCAGCGCTTCGGGCACTGAATTTGCGCTAGGAGGGTTCAACTCGCACTCACTCATGCTCGACACTTCGGTCGCCGGAATGCGAAGCGGCGTAGTCACCGTCAGCACGACGAGCCAATCCGCGGCAAATCCGTTGCTTACGTTCCCTGTCAACTTCACGGTCGGCGGCGGAACCATCGATCCCATGTTTGGCGTGATCGCCAGCGACGATTTCGATTCGACCATGAACCGCACTGCATTTAGCCAAACTCCAACCGCCGGTACGTTTTCTAGCCCTGCCGATGGTTTTCAACCCTTCCAAGTCGGCGTGAGCTCCACGATTCCCTTTGCACTCGTCGACGATTCCTTTAGCGTGTTCACCGGCGACCAATCTGGCATTGTCGACGCCTCGAGCGATTCGCCCGGGTACAAGGACGACACTTGGTTTGGCGTGGTCGATGTGAACAACCCCGACAATCCCAGCGGCGAAGCAGCCGCTACTTGGGAATTTAACATTGCCGGAGCCGTGGGCTTAGAGGTCTCGATCGACATGGCCGCGATGGGTGATTTTGACGCTGCCGATACCTACATGTGGACGTACTCGATCGATGGCGACGCCGCGCAGGCGCTCTTCAGCTCGAGCATCGACGAAGCGGGTTCCGCTACTTACACGCTCGCCGACGGCGACATGTTCACGCTCGACGATCCACTGTTGATGACCGACGCGCAAGACCAGACCGTGCAACTCTCCAACGAATTCCAAACGCTCACCAGTCTACTCAGCGGCTTTGGCGATACGTTGACATTGATGTTGACCGCCATCACCGAGGGCAACGCGGCCGGGGTATTCAACGACGAAGCCTACGCGTTCGACAATATCGTGATCGAAGGCTTCACCAACACCGATGCAGACTTCGACCAGGATGGCGATGTTGATGGCGACGATTTCCTCACCTGGCAGCGCAATTTCGGCATGGGCAGCACGTTGGCCGAAGGCGACGCCAACGCGGACGGCCAGGTCGACCAGATCGACCTCGACGCCTGGCGAATGCAGTTCGGCACCGTCTCGGCGGGATCGCAGCAACTGGCCACCGCTGTGCCTGAACCTAGCAGCCTGTTACTAGCGATGGGCGTGTTGCTGTTCACTCGCATCGACCGCAACTCCCCTCGGTGATTTGCCGACGCAGGTCGAGTTTTGACGCTGCATCGCCAGTTTACGTGCCGCTCTTTTGCGGATAGAATCCGCTTAGTTGCTTCCGCATCCGTAGCTCAATTGGATAGAGCACTGGTCTTCGAAACCAGGGGTTGAAGGTTCGAGTCCTTCCGGATGCGCTTCTTTTTTACGTCGAGAAATATTGCAAAACGGGACAGGTCTAAATTTGACAGTCTGGGTAGTTTGCACTAAGTTGCGAATATGCCCCGCACTGCCCGCGTTACTCCCGGCGGAATGGTTTTCCATGTTCTCAATCGTGGCGTGGGCCGCATGCGGCTGTTCAACACCGACCGGGATTACGAAGCGTTCGAACAGATTCTAGCTAGAACGCTAGACACCACGCTCGGCACGTGCCCGATGCGCATTTGCTCCTACTGTCTGATGCCAAATCACTGGCACCTCGTTCTGTGGCCAGAGAACGATGGCGACTTAGCCGCATTCATGCAGAAGCTGACCATCACGCACGTGCGCAACTGGCAGGAACATCGCCGCCGGGTGGGCATGGGGCATGTCTACCAAGGTCGCTACAAGTCGTTCCCTGTCGAGACGGATGAATACTTCTATCAACTGGTGCGTTACGTTGAACGCAACGCCCTGCGCGCCAACTTGGTCGAGACTGCGGATCAGTGGCGTTGGTCGAGTCTCTGGCGGCGCGAGCATGGTACGACCGACGACCGCCGCCTGTTGAGCAGCTGGCCGTTACCCCGTTCGCGTCAATGGCGTGAGTTCGTCATTCAACCGCAATCGGATGCTGAGCTGAAAGCAATCCGCCGCGCGATGAAGCGCAATCAACCGCTTGGCAGTGAGCATTGGACACGCCAAACAGCCACGCAACTAGGGTTAGAATCGACACTACGACGTCGCGGCCGGCCGAAGAAGCATGCCTAGTCTAGCAAAATTAGACCTGTCCCGTTTATGTGTCCCTACGACGTCGCGGCCGGCCAAAGAAGCATGCCTAGTCTAGCGAAATTAGACCTGTCCCGTTTATGTGTCCCTGTCCCGTTTATGTGTCCAAATCATGCACCAGTTTTTCACTACCATATTCCGTTCTCTGGATTTGAAGAATAGTCGACTATGAGCAGATCCCTCGAATACTATGAATCTAAAGAATTCCTGCGCGAATATGCCAAAGATGAAGTAAAGGATACTTGGAGGTATGTTAACTACGTACTATCGAACGATGAACTTTTCGAAGGTTACGGGTTTACATGTCCTAAAGAAGAAGTGCCGGTCGCCATTGTTTATCGAGCTGGGGACAGAGTTCATCCTGAGTTAGGGTATGACTTTCTCGGCTCTGATTGGCGCCAGATAGAAGAGAGCACATTGTTCAGCCGACTGGACAAACGTGAGGAAGCTGCCCGGCAAGTGTTTGAACGTTTTCTCAGCCTACTTGAGACCAAGGGATACGACGAAGCTTTCAATTACGCCGAACATGGCTCAAAGAATAAAGTCCTCTACGTTAGCCGAAATCCTGAGGAAACTCTTTGTTGCATTGAAGAAATGCTCAATCACGGGCTTGGGCGAAATGAGCTGAGTTGCAACTTCACGGAAAGACGTAGCGACACACTAGTAATTGCGTATGATGAGAATCTTTCTTACTATTATTTGGGGGAAAACTAGATTCATTCGATTAGCCGCAATAGGAGGCTGTATCTCACCGCGTAGGGTTCAAAAACTCAGCCGACTGCTTTAGCTCTTTGGCAATTGGGTTAAACACACCAGCGCTGAGGTCCTAGATCGACCAAATCGGGCCGCGTCAGCGGTTCGACATGGCCGTTTTCGGCCCATTTTTTACGTAGTGCGCAGACCGGCCGCGCAGTCGGGTGGTGTCCATGCCGCGAACCACAGGGTCTGCGGCATCACCGGTCACGAGCTCTCAGTGGTATGAAGCTCTTTCGGCCAGATACGGAGCAGAGAACGTGCAGTGGTCACGGGTGCCGACATTCACTGGCCCCAAGAGTCAGGGCGGCACTGGCACAATCGGCGTGCTCCGGACTCGCCATGGCGACTTCGACGTAATCAGCGGTCGTGCAGGCCCGGCGGCTTTGATGAAGGGCAATGGGTTCGACATTGTAAGCCGGATGCATGCCGAGGGGCACGCTAGCGCGATCATGAGACGGCTAGGGGATCAAGAAGGTGTTTTGTTTATCAACAATCCGGAGATCTGCTCCAGT
Organism: Bythopirellula sp.; assembly: GCA_965230685.1. GTDB lineage: Bacteria > Planctomycetota > Planctomycetia > Pirellulales > Lacipirellulaceae > Bythopirellula. The sequence goes on along the minus strand of CBDDLO010000002.1, from coordinate 1,447,966 downwards.
TGCTTCAAGAACCTTGACCGAATGATACCCAGCGGTGGTAGACTCGACGTTGTGTTGCCTAATGGAACACGTGTGCCGTTTCCGAGGAACCCGTAATGAATGTTCGTTTTTTCGATCGCCAGGACTCATCAAACCCGTGTCACGGCGCACTTGTCGAGAGCCCCGAATGGCTGCTTGCCCGACTGGCGGAGCTACAGCAACGCCCAGCGTCATTCTGTGAACTAGAGGCCGATAACGGATTCAATCTCCTAATTGGTGTAGGCAATGAAGAAGGCTGTGCCCAGTATAGTGCGTCTGACAGCAGCCCACCGTATTTAATGACAGTGGATAAATGTGCCGATGGTCGTGAAGAGTACTTGGATTTTCTGACTGCAAACACAGACACACCGGTGTTGCGGAGATATTGCTTGTCGATCGACTCGATCAAGGAAACAGCGCTAGTGTTCTTCGAGACCGGGCAGCGAAGCGAGGGCGTTAGTTGGAAAGAGGTATGATGTCCGGCTTACCCTCTGGCTCCGCCGCATCCTCGGCCTTCCACACGTCGGGCAAGAACTGCTCAAGCTCGCCACGTGACGTTATGCCAATCTTTGCCAGCACGCAGGTGAGATAGCGCTGCGGATCGACGCCGTGCCGTTCGCAGCTGGCGATCAATGACCAGCAGCCGGGTGCCATGCCCACGGAGTTTACGACGTGGGCATGCGAATTCGAGACGGGGATGATTGCAATCGCACCTTGACCGGACGAGAATGATGGGATGCCCCTTCGCAAGAAATGCCGTCGCTTCGACCAACCGGGGGACGCTCATTTTCTCACGCTTTCCTGCTATCGACGTTTGCCGCTTCTGAGTCGCGACCGCTCACGAAGTTGGTTCCTTGCCGCTTTGCAGCTGGGCCGTGATCGCGACATGTTCGACCTGTGGGCCTAGGTAGTTATGCAGGAGCACGTGCATCATTTGCTGCTGCCGTTGGGAGAGACAAAAATTTTGCACATCCTTGACGTTGGTCGAGTGCCACTGCTTGGGAGAACGGAATCGATGAGCCATAAGCGATCGATCAGGCCAGTCTGCCGCCGCTGACACATCTCGATGAACCGACCGATAGAACTTTAGTGCGACGTTGGGATTGATAGTAACTCGTGACTCAGCATGCCCTCGTCGTATTCTCCGTGAGCATGGCACCCGGCTGGGAAGATTCCAATTCTTGATACCGCTGGGGAGCCTTGCCCATGACTCATCTCCAGGGGTGAGGATGACAAATCACGAGGCTACCACACGCGCCTAGAGGCCGTTCGTGAAACGGTTACCTCCAATGGCCGCGACGATCACATGAGACAGCATCGCTCATTAGACAGCAACGGCGGTGGATCCGGTTGGTTCTTCTGTCTTGCTCGAGTCGAAATGCCCATCTAGCACTAAGAATCCGCCCATTATTGGTGGTTTTCCGCAGGAGTGCAATGAAATAGACTGAGTACGACGTTCACTTTCAGAGCCGTTGATGAAATCTTCACATTCGCCAGCTAATGTCTCGCCCTGCTCTTCGACAGAGGTCTTGAGCCCTGCGCAGTTCGCGAAGGAATTTCAGCAGTGTTCGAGCCAGCTATGGCTGATGGCGGCAGCCATGTTGGGGGATCGTCACTTGGCGGAGGACATCGTGCAGGACGCGGGAATCATTGCTTTGAAGCAGCTGAATGAATTTCGGATCGGAACGAATTTTGTGGCTTGGATGTCACAGATCGTGCGCTTTCAAGCATACAACCAATCCCGAAAACGTACACGGCGGGGGACCCGGAGTGTTGACCCCGTCACGCTGGACTCAGAAGCTAGCGATGCCGCATCGCCAAGCCAACTGCCTGATGCGAACTGTATCCTACCACCGGAACAAACCTTTTTCGATGACGAAGTCATGAGGGCTTTGCACGACTTGCGCGATGTTGCTCGTGCTTGCCTGTTGCTGAGATCGGTGCATCAGCTTAGCTACGCGGAAATCGCTGCCATGCTCGATATCGCGGAAGGTACCGCCATGAGCCATGTGCATCGCTCGAAAGCTTTGTTGCGTCAGAAACTTTCAACCAATTCCAACAAGCCTGATAGCCAGCGCACTTGCTAATTGGCTATACCATGACCGACCTACACAACTCACAACCTGATCTGCCTCACGAGCGTCTCGACGCGTATCTGGATGGTGTTATGTCGCCAGCAGAACGGCAGGAGTTTGAAGTTGAGCTGGCTGCCAACCAGCAGCTGCGTCGCGAATGCGAACTCCAAAGCAAGATCGATGCTTCGCTAGGAAGACTGTTTGTCGCTCCTGCGTTGTCGGCCGAATTTTTGGCGATTGATGCTCCCGAAGCTCCCGACGCAGCACTCCCTCGACTACCAGATCGCGACCAAAAGGGGTCGAAGAAACGATGGCGAACTGTCGTGGCCGTTCTTGCTGCATGCATTGCTTGGGTTGTCGTGGGAGTGAAGGTTTACCGCGACAGCACCGACGATGGCTATCGCCAGGTAGCTTTGGCAGACATTTACGAAAAGTCGGTGGCAAACGGATTTCAGCCCAAGTGGGTATGCGAAGACGATCGCGAATTTGCCGAGACCTTCCAGAAACGCCAAGGGTTGCCACTGCTCTTCCAGCCCAACGCCCAGGACGTCATGGTTGGCCTGTCATACTTGAAGGGCATCACCTTGCGGACCACAACTATGCTTGCTCGCGTTGACGGGGAACCTGTTCTGGTCTTTGTCGACCGCCTTGAACGCGATACTCGCCCCGACCAACCTTCGTGGATCAGCGGTCTGAAACTTTTCCGGCAAGAGCTTGGCGAGCTTGTGCTCTATGAACTCACTCCACTCTCGGAGCCTCATGTTTTAGAGCACTTCTACATTCCTGATCCAAATAATCTCCCGTGGGATGCTTCTGAAAATCCAGTCGATGAAGCACAAGAAATCCCCAAGAATTCTCCGTGATTTTGCAAGGAAGCCCCCTCTTCGCGACATTTCTGTGGTGGCACGGCAAGTTTCCGTTGCCCGATAGCGAGAGGCTATCCCAGCTTTCACCAGCTTTATTTCATGGAGAATCAAAAATGACAAAGCGTACCTTGGCAATTTCCTTTATCCTTTTTTCTTGCAGCTTTGCCCAGCTCCATGCTGCTCCTGAGGATCAAGATGTTTTCACAGATTTTGAGACGATCAATACAGGCATAGGAGATTCGTTCTCGATCGGCACCTCCCCAGATTCTGCCACATTTAGTGGCGATGGTTTCTCGGGAGTTGCTGGTATTGGTGAACTCTATTTCAGTGGGAACCATGCCTGGATGGTCAACCCAGCTGGTACGGGCGTAATCGACTTCGAGACCAATGCCGCCACGGTCGAATTTTGGACGCGTATCCGCACCGGGGCTGATGGTTCCTCGGTTTACACCGCGTATGATGACGCTGACCAAGTCGTCGATACTTTGACTATTAGCACTCCAGGCGCGTTTCAACTGGTCAGTTTTGCAGGCAACATCGATCGGATTGTGGTGGAGAATAACGCTACAACGGCAGGTGACCGGCTCATGAACTCCATTGATAACTTCGGCTACACCGCCGTGCCGGAGCCTTGCTCGATCGCGCTCAGCATCGGGGCAATAATCACGACGTTGGTAACGGGGCGGCGGAGAGTTCTCTAGTACCGAGCCAAGTTCTCGATCAACCATTACTGTGCAGCTCAATGATCGTATTGGGCTGCACTTTCTTTTGCGCCGAATCGTATGCTCATGCTCTACGCACGCTGCTTGTGTGAGAGAAAAAGCCAGCGGATTTATTGCTCGAAGAGTACCGCTACGAGCCTTGTCTGAATAGCATCACGTCGCACGCCACGAACTTCAAAATTCGTTCAAGAATTCTGCAAGAGATCTTGAGAGCGACAACATCTGTACTTGTTAGCGCTAACGAAAGCTTTGTGAGCAACGATATGAGGAAGCATATCCAGCTCGTTTACCAAGAGAGAAGAGATTAACCCAAACTTTTTATTGGAGAAGAGTAATGTCACTGCGAAACTACAAGATCATTGCCTCTGTCGTTGCCATGCTGGCTTGCCAAGCAATGAGTGAAGCCCAAGCTGCAACAACCACTTATAGTAGTGCAGGGAGTGATCCCGCTGCTATTCAAACTGCCGTCGACGATTTCCGAAATGCGTTGGGAACGCTCAACCCGTTTACCCCAGTACAGAATGCCGATGGTCGGCGGCAAATCAACTGGGATGCCGCCCCGGCAGCAATCTCGGCGCCCAATCCCTTCCCCGGCGACTTTTTCAACTTCAACGCGAATCCGAGAGCCCGTGGTATTGAGTTCACCACGCCAGGCACTGGCTTTCAGTTGAGCGGAGATGTCGACGATGGTACGCCAATTCGTTTTGAAAATATTAATCCAACTTATGTTGACGAGTTTCAAACTTTCAGTGCGGAGAGACTGTTCACGCCGCTGAATAGCACGGTTGTCGAAGCGAAATTCTTCTCCCCCGTGGATCAAACTACGCCTGCATTGACCGATGGATTTGGTGCCGTGTTCACTGATGTCGACACACAGGGCAGTACGACCATCGAATACTTGGACATCAATGGCGATACTTTGCTGACCGAGACGTTGCCAGTTGCAGATAAGGGTTTGTCGTTTGTCGGGGTGAAATTTGACGACAATGTGCTAGCCTCAGTGGTGATCACCAGTGGTGACTTTGCCGTTGGACCCAATGATGGAGAGATGGGCTATGACATCGTCGTGATGGACGATTTCATCTTCGGCGAGCCAATTGGCGTTCCCGAGCCAACCACCGCTTGTCTAGCATTGGGAGCCTTAGGATTCATGGTCGTGCGACGCCGTCGCTAATTGATCTTCCAGAGGCGCCGGGTGTTCCACCCGGCGCCTTTTTTTCTAGATTGACCAGCAAACCTTTCGCACTGGTCTGTCAAGTTACATAAGGACATCGTTCTCAGGCTGGATGGGCTCGGGCAATTCTGTCTCGCCAAGCATCTGCCGTAAATCGATTTCAATGGTTCGGCAAAGTGCGGTCATGGGGACGTCGTTGATGAAATTTTCAAACGGGTCTTCACTCGAATCGCCAACCCCTTCCATGGTCCAGAAAATCCATGAGATCACGACAGAAATAGGCACAGTCAGCCAAATCATCGGAGTGCCTCGATCAGCCATCTCGCCAACGATCCCGAACGGCAGCAAGGCAACGAAGATGAGCACGAAGAGACCGCTGAAGTGAGCGTACTGTCGCGGGAAGGGTGTGTTCTTGATGCGTTCGCACTTGCCCTGCAAGGCGTACATTTCAGTAATGAGTTCCATCATTGCCATCAAGCGAAACTCTTCTGTCAAACTATTTTTTTCAACCACTCGCTTGAGTTCCTCACTCTGCCAGCGAAGCAGTTGCGTCGCTGAATTTGACTGCGAACAGATAATTTGCCGTTCTTCGTCGGCAAGAAGCTCCTCGATCTGCGCCTTCATGGCCTCGATGTCGGTCTCTTGCATGAACTTTTTCGCATTTCGCTTGGGCACGAAGGCCCAAGGAGTCTTGCGGCGAAGCTGGAAACGCAACACGTTGATCCACGCAATGTGTCGGTAAATCATCGACCGATGAATCTGTTTCACGACATTCTCATCGACCGGTTCAGTGGAGTGGTGGCTGGAGATGAAGCTAATGACTTGGTTGGCCCAAGCTCGGCTAACATTCACAATGCCACCCCAGATTTTTCGCGCTTCCCAAAAACGGTCGTAAGATTGACTGTTCTTAAAGCCGACGTAAAACGCAACCGCAACGCCGATCGTACCCAAGGGAGCAATCGGCAGGCTGCAATCGATGCCTCGGGTCTGACAGAAAAGGTGCGCCGCCACTACGAAAGTCGCCCAAGCTCCAGAGACCAAGACGATCCACCAACCAAACTGTGCGATTAACCCAAGCCGAACGGCTCTGCGTGTATACATTCTGGCATGTCCTTTAGGTTAAAACTCTTGGCACCAACTCGTGACTACGGAACTCGGATGGAGCTAAGCTCCGAAACGGTCTTTCACTACCACTTCAGACAGTGCCAGTTGTCCTGGCTTGGGCCAAGGGTCTTTGGTCCCTTTGCCAATTGCAACCATGGGGCCTATGCAGTGATCGTCAGGCAAATGGAGAAGCTTCGCAACGGCTTCATGGTCGAATCCGATCATTGGACAGGAGTCGTAGCCCATCGCTTTGGCGGCAAGCATGAGGGTTTGCATTGCCATGCCAATGGAGCGCTGAGCTTCGTCTCGCTGGAGTTGATCTCTGCCTTCGTGAAATGGGCCCATCCAACCGACGAGCATATCGGCAACTTCCTTGGGAGCGTTTCTCCAATAGCGACTTGGTTCTTTCTTCCATGCCAACATGTCAGCCGTCATAGCGATGAGCAACGAAGCATCTGTCATTTGAGCTTGGTCGTTGCCAAGTTCGCGAATCTGCTTGCGAAGCTCGGGGTCTGTGACCAACACGAATCGCCAATGCTGGATGTTGAAAGAAGTGGGAGACTGAATCGCTGCTTCAAGCAATTTCTGAGTTTCGTCGTCGCTTATCTTATGAGCGGCATCGAAGTGCTTGACAGCTCGGCGACCGTAGATTGCGTCAAATGTCATCATGGCTTGTTGACCTCAAAGGCTAGAGTTTCAAGAAATTATAGTAACTCATCACCTCACTGCTATACGAGACGCTAGCGAGGTCCGCGAATTCGTAGTATGTTTTGAAGTCGCTGCCAAATAATTCCTGTGGAGAAGGATATTGTCGCAGGAGTGCGCAGAAAACCTGGAGTTATCGGGTCCACGAATGGAGTGCACACGTCACTGACACTTATCGGTAAAGCAGATCACTTGCTCGAATCATTGGGAACTGCAGATGACGGAGTTGCAAGCTAGCTTTCATTACGCCAGGCGGCTTTCTCTGCCCATGTTGATAGTCGGGGTCGTGTGGAGTTCTATCGTCAAGCCAGGGATTGCTGAAAACTCCCAGGCTATAGAGAACATTTCAGTTAGGGAAGTAACGCCCCCGACTGCAATCTCCGCCGACGAGCCGCTCACCGAATCGTTTTCATTGCGACAGTCTGTTGACTACCTCGACAAGGCGGCCCTCGACTGGCAACAGAGGATGCGCTGCGTGACTTGTCATACCAACGGTCTGTTCCTGGCGGCTCGGGGCGAGGTTGCACCCATGAGTAGGTCGAATACCCAAGTCCGTGAGTTCACCAGGCACTATTTGAAGCGCTATGCGATCGACAATGAGCCTCCAAGAGGTGATCGGGGCGCGATTCAAGGTATTGTTGCCGCCACGGCCCTGCTGGCTATTAGCGATATCAAGACTACAGGTCAACTAGATCCAGTAACAGTAAGAGCATTCGACTACGTCTGGGATCAGCAAAGCGAGCAAGGCTGCTGGGAAGAGTGGCTAAAATGCAATTGGCCACCTTTTGAAGTTGACGATCATTTTGGTGTGACGCTGGTGGCTTATGCGGCTGGTATGACCCCGAAGGAATATGCAGAGACTCCATCCGTACAGAAGGGCCTGCGGAAGCTGCGGGAATACCTCCATAAGAATCCGCCAAGGAACATGCATCAGATGGCCATGTTGCTGTTAGCGTCTACCACTTGCAAAGATATCCTCGAACCCAAGCAGCGGCAGGAGGCCGTTACGAAGTTGTTTTCACTCCAAAAGCCGGACGGGGGCTGGAACCTCGTCGAGCTTGGAGGTTGGCCGCGGTCCGATGGTAAGGAGCAAGACACAACGTCGAGCGACGGCTATGCCACGGGGTTTGTGACCTATGTGCTGCGTAAATCTGGTGTTACCGCGCAGGATCCACGTATTCAAAAAGCCCTCGGTTGGCTCAAAGCTAACCAACGAGCCAGTGGTCGCTGGTACACGCGCTCACCACGACGTGACGGGAAGCACTACATCAGCAATGCTGGGACCGCCTACGCGGTCATGGCGTTGGCGTCTTGTGATGAATCGCTCTCTCACGCAACCGATGAGGAAGATTGATAATCCAAAGCACTATAAAATCTGGCCGTATGTTCGGTCAAAAAGTGTGGTTGAGAGTCATCGCTAACAACTGAATACGAGACAAAAAAATTGAATGTCCTCGCCTTCAAGCGGGATTATTTGAGTCCGTACATTGCAGGGAAGGCAAGCTACCGTCGCAGCCCGCACAGCCGTTGTGAAATCAAGTATCACATTGTGTGGCCCAAGATACGGCCTACCGAGAGAGAGCTATGCTGACGCTGACAAAGCCGCTTCAATGTGGAATTCACGGCTCTTATAAGCAGGGTGCTAATACAAGGTCCATATTGACGGACACTACTGTGCGAAATCGCAGAGCAAGTCTACTATTCATTCAAGGCGCACTCGGAACTTGTTTATTTGGAAATAGGAGCGACGCGACTCCGCCGACGACCATTCCTGTGACGAGTGAGACGGGCATGATCCAGAGCACACCTAGCCCGCCGAGTCGATAGAAGGCGACGGCGATGGCTGCGGCGGTGCTGGTAAAGACGGCGAGATACGCTGCGAGGGCCGAAGCGCGGCGCATAAACATCGCCATAAAAAACAAAATGAATAGCGGCGCTACCAACAGATTGACAACCTTGTAAGTCACGTCGAAAAGGTTTCCTTCGACGAGGCCTACGAACATGCTCAGTAAGACGACGGCGAAGCCAACGATCCACGACACGACGATCGTCTGCCGAAGTTTGGTCCGAGCGGATTGTGGTCCACGCTCGGTGTTTTTTCTCCAACGGCCGACATAGTCGACGCTGATCGTCGAGCAACTTGAGTTGATCCCCGACGAAAGCGAGGACATCCCCGCAGCCAACAGCCCGGCAAGAACGATGCCGCTGATGCCGGGTGGCAACCCGGCGACGATGAACCGCGTAAAAAGCATGTCGGCATGAGTGGAAATGGTTGTGCGGTCGGCCAATAGCTCGGGGCACTCACGATAGTAGGCAAGCAAGGCAAAACCCACGATCCCCAGGAAGATCGTGCAAAATGCGTTCACCACGAGCGAAAGGCTGAACATGCGGCGTGCGGAGCGGACGTCTTCGGTAGCGAGATATCGCTGCACGGCCATTTGGTCGGAACCCGCAGTGCAGACAGCCCAGACGAAGTAGGCCAAAACTGCGGCTGCCACGGTGCGGTTCGAACTGGGGTCAAAGCCCCAACGCAGCGGCGCCCAATCGGGGTCCCATCTCTGAGGCCACCACTCGCCGAAGCCTCCCAGCCGAACGGTGATGACGATCAATGTGAGCAACGCACCGCCAAACAGGATCCCGCTTTGAACAACATCGGTCATGACCACCGCCCGCAATCCGCCCAGCGAGGAGTAGATGACCGTGATCACGCCCAACGCTGCGCAAACCCAAGGAGTCGCGGACGGGTGAAATCCAAGCAGCGGGATGAGTACGATTTCTGTTGTCTTGTAAAGGATCACTGCCATCCAAAAAAGTCGCAGCTGCAGGAACATCAACGAGCCGAGTACTCGTCCCCCGTAGCCAAACCGGCTTTCGAGAATTTCGTAGGCAGTGGTGGCCTGGATTCGCATGAAGAAGGGAATGATTGCCCAGCCGACGACCCAGGCAATAAGTGGATAGGAAGCCAACCCGGCCAAGATCATCGGTCCGTACTTAATCATTTCGCCTGGAACGGCAAGATAAGTGATCGTGCTCAGCAACGAGGCGAACAGCGAGATACCCACCATCCAGGGACTCATGCGACGGCCACCCAGCAGAAAATCATCGGCGCTGGTCGTGCGACGCGCGTAGAACCATCCGACGCCAATCATGCCCAGCCCGTACAATGCAATCACTATCCAGTCGAGCAACGTCAACGTATGGTCGCGTCGACGATCAGTGCGAAGCACGGCATTGGCGGCGCTAGCTCTAAGGTCTGCATCGTTGGCAGATAGCAGCGAGAATAGTAAGGGGAAGTCCCGCGCAGTGCCGAGATCGGCGAGCGAGTTGGCGAACTCGCGATTCAGGGAGGTTTCAACGCTGGTCAACTGATCCAGGGAATCACGAAAGCGAAGTGCTGCGGTGTGCTCATCGAATTGATGCGCGAGTTGCCAGGCGGCGATCAGCGTGTGAGCAGTGGCCAGGTTCGCAACTTTCTCGCTAGCCAGTGGTGCTTGTGCTGCACGTTCACCAGCTTCGTAGATTTGCTCGCGCACAGCGCGAGGCAATTGCTGCAATCGGTTCAGTGCGTAGGCGGCGCGGAGTCTTACCATCGGCTCCTCAGCGACTAGCATGCCGGCAAGCGCGGCCTGGTGCTGTGCTTGCAGGGATGAATCGCTTGTCGATGCGGAGAGCAGCCAATGGCCGAACGTCGCGTTGGCTGCGCTGGTGGCGTTAGTCCATTGCCCGATGCCGGTCTCTGCTTCCGGTGAAAGCTTCACGCCGAGTTTGGCAAGAGATTCGATCGCGTGAAGCCGATCAGGGCCCCCTGGATCACTAGCCGCGATGAGGATTTTGGAAACGAAGGAGTCTCGCGCCTCGGCCATCGGCGCCGCCTTAGCGAGCACTCGCCAAATGCCAATGCGGTATTCGGGCTCCTCACCAAAATTGAGGAGTTCATTATTGAACTGCTCGGCGACGCCTTGCGGATAGCCAAGGCCTAGTAAGAACTCTGCTGCGTGAACCTTCACCCACTTCGATTCATTCCGTAACACTGTGCGAAGCGTCTCTACAGCACCCTCCCGCTGTGGAGCGGTCAACTCTGCCGCGGCTTCCTCGATTGAGTGGCTCTGTTCTTGAGCAAGCAGGGGAGAGCAGCAATGGAAAAATAGAAGTGCGACCCAACCGCAGCGCGCTGCTCGGAGTGTGCAAAATTCCTTCATTCCAAAGGTTCTCCCTGGTATTCAACCTTGCCCCGATGTGGCATAACGGGATGCTTTTTCGAGGCTTGGCAAGTTGACGCGCAACCAGCGGAGCCAATTACCGTGGAAGATTGCCGCGATGGCCTCGTCGCCATAGCCGCGCGTGGTGAGAATTGAGGCCAACTTTTGCACATCGGCAATGCTGTCGACACCGGCGGGAACCTGACTGCGGCCAAAACCACCATCGAGATCTGTGCCGATCGCTGCCACGCGGTGGTGTCCGGCGAGCTGGCAAAGATGGTCGATCTGATCCGCAACGTGGGTGAGTGTGACGGCATCGCGGGGTGTTGTGCCCTTTTTCCACCCCTTAAGGAGCATCCAACTGTCGAGCGCAACGCCAATGACGGCGTTGCGTTCGATGAGGCGAAGGATCTGCTCGTCGGAGAACTGCCGCTGGCCCGGCACTATTGATCGGCAGTTCTGATGGCTTGCAAGGACAGGCCCCGCGTAGGCATCGAGGACTTCGAAGAATGCCTGATCTGCAAGGTGCGTGAGATCTACGGCGACACCGAGTCGCGCGCATTCCTCGAGCAAACTCCTGCCATCGTGAGTCAGTCCGCCTTCAGCGCCAGTGCCTGTGGCATAGCGGTTGGTGCCGTAGTGCACGAGATTGATTTGCCGGAGGCCTTGGTCAAACCAATACTCCAGCTCCGAAGGGTCCGTTACCGGGTCGGCGCCCTCCATCACCAGCACCATGCCGACCGCTTGACTTTTGGACTTGTCTGTTGCTTCGTTCCAATGCGAGTCGAGTTGCTCTGTCGTGCGCACCATGCGCATCTCGCCGCGCCGCGCCATCAACTCGTACCACGCCAGTTGCATACGGGCAGCACAGTGTGCGACCGTCTGTGAGCGGTGATCCAAGTCGGTGCGAAGCACTCCTGCCGTTGGTAGCGGGCGCCCCGGTTTCGCGCGCGAGAGCAGTGTGGCAAAGCAGAGGACAACGCGTCCGCGACGCATTTCTGCCAGGCTGACAACGCCTTCGCCGCGGGCTGCGTGGTCTCGACAGCCCCGCTCGCTTGCGTTGATCTCGTCGATCGACAAGTTCAAATCGCGTTCAAAGCTGACAGCGTTCCAGGCCAAATCAAGATGGCTATCGATGAGGGGTATCACGGACCATGCTCCGATGATCCCTGGTCCAGTGGACGCGCTTGGTCGACTAACCGCTTGATCGCCCAGGCATGGTGGTGGAACTGCTCGTTCCAACTTGTCGCTTCCTCGGCGGTGTACTCGAAGAAGCCGCGGCCGTTGGTTGTTCCTTGAGCCTCTTGCCCTGCGAGCTCGGCCATCGTCGTGGGCAGTTCGACGTCAACGTCGAGCGTGGGCAAGACCGGCGTCATCGCCTTGGCATAGAGTTTAGGCCCGCCGGTCAGGTCGATCCATCGGAATGGGCCGCAGAATGTCGACCACAATCCTATCGAGTTACGAAAAGAGCGGTCGATGGTCTCCGCGTCGGCAATGCCAGCCTCGAGGAGATGAAGTGCCTCGCGGTACATGGCATAGCCCAAACGATTGGCAATGAAACCAGGAGTGTCGCGTTTGACGAAGCAGGGCTCCTTGCCACAACGATGGGCCAACTCAACCGCTTGTTCAAAGGCAAGGTCGGAGGTCTGCTCACCACGGATCAATTCCAAAAATCGCGTGGCGTACGCCGGTTCGGCCCAGTGCATGCCGAGTAGGCGTTCAGGGTGTTTGCACGCTTGTTGCAGCACTGAGATGGGTATCGCCGAAGTGTTCGATGCGATGGGCACACTCGGGGCGACCACCTGCTCCAGAGCATCGAAAACCTCGTTTTTTACAGCAAGATCTTCGACGACGCTTTCGATGACAAATGAACTCGGCTCTAAGTCGTTGAAGGAAGTCGTCGCAGTGTAGCGCGATTGCCAAGTGTCGCGAAACGATTCGGCGGCAGCACCTTCCCTCACGATTTCGTCAATCGCCTGGGCGATGCTCTCTTGCGCGGTGCGGAGATCTTCAGTGGAGCGTGAGTGTCCGATCACACGCAAACCGTGGCTGAGCAAACTTGCGACGATGCCTCGTCCGAGAAAGCCGAGACCGACAACGGCAATTGGTTGATCACTCATTCGCTGATCTCCGTCGCTGTGGCAGGCGGGCGGGGCAACCCGAGCAGTGCGAGAGAGTCGCGGTGAATCATCGCTTCGATCGCATTTTCATCAAGCCGTGCCCATTCACCACTTGCGAATCTTTCGTTCAATTGCCGTAGGGTGTCGAGAGTGGCGTTGACCGTCGTGAAAGGATAGTCCGTGCCGAAAAGCACTTTGTGCCACACGTTATATTCCTGCACAAGCATTAAACTGTGAAAGAATTGAAACGGCCGATAGTGCAGCGCACTGATATCAGCGAAAACATTGGGGTGCTTGCGAATCACCGCGATACATTCTCCTTCAAACGGATGACCAAGATGGGCCAGGATGATTTTCACCTCGGGAAATCGAATGGCCACTGCATCAAGGTGTCGTGGCAGCGTGCATTCCAGTGGTGCTTGGCGGATGAATGTCGTCCCGGTATGTAACAACACGGGCATTCCGTGGTCGCTAGCATATTGCCACAAGGGGTCGAGCCGCGGGTCTTGCGGCATGTACCCGGCATACATCGGCAATAATTTGATACCCACCAAGCCAAGTTCCTGATGCCCGCGGCGGAGTTCGTCCTGCCAGTTCGGTTGCATTGGATCGACGGAAAGAAATCCCAACAGGCGGTCGGGGTGCGCGGCCACGTATTCTGCCACATGATCATCATCGACCCAGAGTCCACTCAGCCGCGCCTTGCCGCCAAAGACGATTGTCAGCGTTTGCTCCCCGCTGGGAGTGGTGGCGAGGTAGTCTTCGTAAGCAACCTGGAGATCGACTTCCGTGCCGCCGCGCGCAGTTCGAGCCTGCGAACGAAAATCCTCGGTGAAATGCGCCGGATAGCTCCAGGCATGGCTGTGGACATCGACGATCATACGCCCACCTCGACTGCTGCCATGACCAAATCAAAGAGTCGGTCGACTTCCTTGCGTGTTTCGTTGTCGAGTTGAAAACCCACTGGCCCTCGGACTACGGTGTTGCGGAACACCCCCTGTTTGACGAGCAAGTGTTTCTCGACCGCAAGAAATCCATCAAGGCCGACCTGCAGCGATACCAGTGACGACAGCGGCAACGAAACGCGGTACGCAGTCTCTTCGTCTCCGCGAACGAGAGCCTTCCACATGGCAACGATACCGACAATGAGATCCGCCCCCGGCATCGTGCCCACGATGCCGCGTCGGAAGTTGTCTAATAGTGCGATCCCGCCAGAGCCTTCTAAAATTCGAGCTTGGCCGTTGGTCGCATCGCGAAGTGCGCTAAGTTGTGGCCCCAGCGGCGCGGCTTCTGGCTTGAACAAGATGCGCTCGGGGCCGAATTCTTGCAGCAGCTTGGCCATGCTGGGGATGCCGATCGACCGACCGACGTATCCACTGGCATCCTGAACCACTGCAGGGATCGAGACAGCCTCGACGATTCGTTGAAAGTAACCGACCAATTCTTCAGGCAGTGGCGGCACAGAAATAGGGGGGATCGCCATCACCGCCGTGGCACCCACCGATTCGGCGTGCTTCGCTAACTCAACTGCCGCGTAGGTACTCTCGGCTCCGACACTGATAATGGCATCTCCGCGATTGCCCACGCCGTCGCATATCGCCGTCGCTACCGCTTTTCGTTCTTGGTCCGTAAGCCGCAGGGTTTCGGTAACCATGGCCATCGTGATACCGTTGGCGCCACGATCCAGTAGCCAGTCGATTTGCCTTTGCAAGGTTTCAAAATCGACCGCTTCGCTCTCATGCAGTGGCAGCTGCGCGACGGGAAGCACTCCCGAGAGTTTGCGTGCCGAAGCGTTTCGTGGGGCAGGAGGGGGAGTCATGACGTTCGACCTCGCGCTTCGACTACGAGTGGCTCGAGTTCTCCCTCTACCGTTTGAAGCCAAACGCGATCCCGGAGATTGATGCAGGGACAAATATGGTTGGGAATAATCGTTAGCCGTTCCCCAATCGCCGGCCGCGACTCGCAGCCACTCATATCGATTTGGCCATGTTCCTCGCTAAGCTTCGCGATCCGTGCCTGGGGATACTCGACTACATGGCCATGTCCCGATTTTGGGGCCGAAACGCACTGGTCCGCTGCGAGGGTCTTACTGCCCGCATCGACGACGACTTGGTCCGGAACCGCATCGCTGACGACTGTCGCGACGACACGCGCGGCACAGTCATTGTGTTTAGCATATCCACCGTGGACCGTGTTCATGTCATTGAAGGGATAGGTGCCGGGACGAATTTCCGTTAGCTGCGGGGCGAGATGCGATTGATAGGCAGTCGGCGTCGAGCCGCCGGAGACAATCTCGGCACACAGACCCTGCCGCTGCCAGCCGTCGAGCGTTTCCTTCAACGTGGTCGCCAGGGCGCTAAGAGGAGGTCCTTGTGAATCCACTTTCTCCCAGATGTGACCCGGGTAGCAAAACAGTCCTCGTAGTTCGACGTTGCTGGCGCGATCCACAACTTGGGCCAGAGCAAGCGCCGCTGCCGCGTTGGGGACTCCCGTGCGGTGGAGGCCCACGTCCATATCGACAAGGATGCCGATGGTTGTCCCCGCGGCTGTTGCGGCGGCAGCAAGTGTTGCGACGGAATGCGCCGAGTCGACTGCTACTTTCATGTCGACGCCCATCGATAGTTTCGCAATACGCTCTGCCCGCGGGGCGTCGACTACAGGATAAGCCAAAAGCAAGTCGTCGCAGAGTTCGGCGAACACTTCCGCCTCACTCGGTTTCGCGATCGTGAGGCCAATCGCGCCACGCTCAAGTTGCCATTGAGCTATGCGGAGTGACTTGTGAGTCTTTGCATGGGGCCTGATATTGAGCCCGTGGCCAGCAGCGTACTTGGCCAGGCGGTCGAGATTCTGACGTACGACCTGTTCTTCAATCAATACCAACGGCGTTGCCAAACCAACAGCTTGCAGAGTTGTCGGGATCGAGAGGTTTGAAGATTGAGATAGCACGGAGATTGGTATACCATCATGTTACGTTTAGTGTCAAATAAACAAGGCTATTTCAAACCATGAATACCAGCATAGTTCTCGATAAACTGGCGCAGCACAAGACTGCCTTTGGCACGTCATTGCATCTCACCGATCCGGCGCTCTTTGAGATGGCTTCGTCGTTGGGTCTGGATGCGATTTGGCTCGATTTGGAACATCACGCGCCGAGTGACCAGCAGGCAAGCGAATTGATTCGTGCGGCTCGTGCTGGCGGGCAGACCGACATTGTTGTCCGCCCTGCGAAAGGGGAGTTCGCGCGAATGGCACGGTTGCTCGAAGCGGGAGCCCACGGGGTGATGTATCCACGATGTGAGTCGCCCGAAGAGGCGGCGGAAGTCGTTCGTTGGGCAAAATTTGCCCCGCTTGGTCAGCGCGGATTCGACGGGGCAGGGGCCGACTCCGACTATATGTCGCACTCGATGATCGACTATCTGCAACGTGCGAACGCCAACACGTTTGTGATCATCCAGGTTGAGGACGAGCGCGCTGTTGAGAGGTGCGACGAAATCATTCGTGTCGAGGGTGTCGATATGCTGATGCTTGGTCCGGCCGACTTTTCGATCCTGTCGGGTCGACCCGGCGAGTTTAGTCATTCTTCGGTCGAACACGCCCGTAGTCGTATCGCCGAAGTTGCTCGTGCAGCAGGAAAGCAATGGGCGTCGACCTCAGGGTCGATCAGTGATGCACGCCAGCTGGCAGAGATGGGGGCGGGGCTAGTGTTTTGCGGAAACGACCTGGTGCTGCTCCGCCGAGAAATCATTGCGATGCGTGACGAATTTTCCGCGATGGTCGGCACCAGCCAATAGCCCAACGATCTCCACTGTACTGAGAGAACAGTCAACGCAGCTTCAGGGCACTGTCAACCTGGTGAATTCATGAGTCTCTCGGGAATATTTACTCCGAATATGACGCCGCTTGATTCAAGCGGTCAGATCGACGAAGTTGAACTCCGTCGATACATCGATTGGTTGATTGAACGGGGCGTTCACGGTCTCTATCCCAACGGTTCCACCGGTGAGTTCACGCGTTTTACACCAGGCGAGCGACGACGGATTGTGCAGATCGTCTGCGATCAGACTCGCGGCCGTGTGCCGGTCCTCGCCGGAGCGGCCGAAGCCAATGTCCGGGAGACCCTTGCTGCCTGCGAGGCCTATCTTGAGTACGGAGCTCGGGCCGTCGCCATCGTCTCGCCGCTCTATTACCGGCTCAGTCCCGGAGCAGTGTACGCGTACTTTCGCGAGATCGCACTGAATTCCCCCATTGATGTTACGCTGTACAACATTCCCATGTTCGCCACTCCGATTGATGTGCCGACCGTCGCGCGGTTGGCAGAACTACCAAAGATCATCGGCATCAAGGATTCTTCGGGGGACATCAGCCAGATGCTGCGGATGATGGCCGCTATTGAAACGCATCGGCCCGAGTTTGTCTTCCTCACGGGTTGGGAGCCCGCGATGGTTCCGATGCTTGCCATGGGCTGCCAGGGAGGCACTTTTGCAATGAGCGGTATTGTTCCCGAAGTGACGCGCAAAATTTTTCAGTTAGCAACCTCCGGACAATGGAATGAGGCCCGTTTGCTACAATTCCGTTTGACTGAGCTGTTCGACCGGGCCGTGCTTACGGGCGACTTTCCTGAGGGAGTCCGCACGGCTGTGGAGACGCGGGGGTTTCGCCTAGGGGAAAGTCGCCAACCGCCGAGCGAAACGACAGCCATCGACCCAGCTGGATTGGCTGAGTTGATCGAGCGAACTTTGGCAAGCATTTAGTTGTCGCTGTTTTAGGATTTTTTATGGATTTTAGTTTATATAAAGACAACTTCGCGGAGTCCGGTTTTGTGGTTGTGCGCGGCTTCTTACCTCCCGCGGAGTTCGCCGAGTTGCAATCCGAATTGGATCGCTACATTCGCGAGATCGTTCCTACCCTCGAAGCCACTGATGGAACAACAGACGCGTTCTACCAAGACAGAAATCGCCCCGAGACACTCCGGCAATTGCATCGAATGAACCAAGATGCTTTTTTCGAGAGGTACTGTCAGCATCCCCTGTGGCGTGGTCTTGCCGAAGCATTGCTCGGGGAAAGCGCTGAGGCGACCGACCCTGAATGGTTCAATAAGCCGCCTGCCACCGAGCATGCCACGCCGCCGCATCAAGACAACCACTACTTCCAATTGACGCCGCCCCAGGTGCTCACAATGTGGCTGGCGTTGGATGCGATTGACGAAGAGAATGGTTGCCTCCGCTATGTGAAAGGTTCGCATCGGCTTGGGCGCCGGCCCCATGAGCTCACCTCGGTGGCGGGCTTTTCACAGCAGATCAGCGACTACGGTCCTGGTGACTCTACCTCGGAACATGCTGTTCACCTAGAACCTGGGGATTTGGTCGTTCATCATGGTGAGACGATTCATCGCGCAGATCCAAACCGCTCCACGGACCGTCATCGGCGCGCTTTCGCCATGGTATTTCGCGGCGCAAGCTGTCGCGTGGACGAAGCAGCGCGAAGCGAGTACCGAGCAGCCGTTCAGAGACAACGCCAGCAACAAGCGTAGCCAGACGACTCGAGCGCGGCGAGCAAGCATACCACCTGCGAAAGGGTTTAAAAAAAACTTGTAAGCCTATCAATGGACCAAGGTTTTCTTCACAGCTCTTGCTCAAACGCTGCCACTTCGGGGAATTTTGTTTTCCCCCGCAACAATTTTCCCAGCCGAGGTTTGCGCTCGTTGTACACTTCCACCGCATCGGCATCGGCATAACGCAAAAAGAGGATTCTTCTGTCTCGTGTTTTAGAATAATTCCCCTGAGACTGATGGAAAGTCTGACAGTCAAAGATCAAACTTTCTCCGGCCTTCATGGGGACAGGTACTGCCTGACTTTCGTCGACGTCGAGTTCAATCGACATATTTTCGTTTCTGGAGTGATGGTTGAACATCTCGCTCACGTCGATCTGCCCGCGCTTGTGGCTACCGGGGAGGACTCGCAAGCATCCGTTTTCTTCATCGGTATCTTCCAAGGCAGTCAGTGTGCTGATTGCGTTGTACGGATCCAATTCGCCGTAGCCATTGTCCTGATGCCAGCCGAAGGGTTTGGTATTGCCTCGCATTTTGAAGGTCAATTGTGAGGCCACTCCCTTGATGTTCGGGCCGATAAGTTGTTGCATGATCGAAACCAGCGGACCCTCAAAATAGAATTGCCTGGCGATCTCAGATTTCTTGTGGATATCAGCGAGCAATGAATTTTTCAGCCACGTACTCTCAGGGTCGAACGGACCTTTCTCTTTTTCCCATTCGGTCATGCATTCCTGCAAGAGCAGCTCCGTTCCATGCGTGGTCAAGGTCGTTCCGATCTTGAGGTAACCTTGCTCCCTATAGAGGTCAGACTGGTCTTCTTGAAGAGTCGTGTAGACAAAATAGTCTTGGTTACTCATGGTCTTATTCACCTTGGCGGAATTGATGGATGTCGCCACTAGTCGAGACCCAGGCGCTGACTGCTGGAACCCAACGCTTGACCGAGCATGATAATCCAATCGTTGGTGGACGGAGTCGGGCCGTGAGGTTGATGGGTGTAAATTCCAGCGCGAATCAAAGTCGGCAATAGCGGCAACGGTCGCGGCAGACCTAGCCTGTCGAAAGGAAGGGGCGGCACGCTCGGCAGATAAGGATGGACCAAAAGGGGTTCTGCACCGGAGGACGCAGTAGCTAGCGCAGTTGCCAGCAGCACCCAATCCAAGTCGTCGTAACCAAGGAGCACGATCCGTGGGATACAATTGGTCGCAGTGAATTTCACGGCGGCTCGCCCACTGACGATGCTGGCTGTGGTGCGCGATTCAAGTTCTTCTAAAGAGGTTGCATCGAAGGAATCGCCGATGAGCAAAATGTCCTCGCCCTCCACAAACTGGCTACGGATCATCGCAACCGAGTCGGGGAAGCTGTTCTCAGCAGCCTCGGCAACAGGCGCGTGGTTTTCAAAGCGATGCAGATACCCGCTCTCCCAAAGCGGATGCTTTCGAATCGAGGCCTGGGGCAGACTGACTTCCGGAGGGCTGCTAGCAGGAACAATTTGCCAAAAACATTGGCCGCAATGATTGTGCTCATGAGCGGCGACTCGCGCGGCCACTTTTTCCAGCGCGGGCCCGATCCAGCCCATGCAATGGTTGCAGTAGTCTTCATCCGCGTTGAGGTCGTTGTCTAGTAGAAAGCCCTTGCTGGGGCACTGCGTCATGTTGATCTGTAGCAGGTTCTCGGCTGCACTCAGTTCGACCGTCCAGTCGCATTGCTCATCAATGCCTGTTGTATTCCAACAGTCGTACAGCCCAGCCAAGCCGCACGCTTGTCCTGCCTCGATGTAGTGATGCTGAGAATCTTCGGCGATTGCTTCGCGCCAGTATTTCTTCACTGCCGCTTCGCCGAATTCACGTCGTAGGTAGTGAAAGGTCCAATCGTAGAATCCACAAAAGTCTTGGCAGCCTAGCATGGCGACTCCGTTGCGTCCGGCGGAGAAGTGGCATTCGCCTTGGTTGGAATGAATCGCTGTTGGCAACTTCCCATCCCTCCCGATCGCTCGAAGCGATAGCCGGCCGCAGCGGCCATGGCTCCGCAAGTGTGGTCGCAGTGCTCGCAGAAGTAGGGCACGATTTCCCGATCACTGTCGCGGAGGTGCTTGATGGCGGGACAAACTGAAATGTCTAGCAGGACTTCGTCGGGGGTGACGCTGACGGTTACTTCGGCACCTGGTTCGTGGAGAAAATACTCGCGCCAGTCCTCGGCCAGCGCTGCGGCCCCTCCTTTTTGCCAGCGGACGGATCGGGCGGCGTAGTATTCCTTGCCCAGAGATTGCCAGTAGTCGATCAGCACCGGCATGCCGTACTCGTCGTGAAGATGGCGAGCCGTGGCATTGATCGCAAAATAAAAGTCGGGTGCCGACATTTTAGCTTCCTGCATCCGTCAAGAACTGTTGGGCTTGTTCGACGGAGGCATTCTCATGAACGATGGCCATCAGCGCACGAGTCATGGCAGCCGGGTTTGCGTGCTGAACAACATTGCGTCCGTAGACAATGCCGGCAGCCCCTTGTTCCATCAGCGCTTGAGTCCGCTGGAGCACCTCTTGATCGGAGACGCGTCCACCCCCGCGCGGCAGCACAGGTTTTCCCGAAGCGGCTTGGACGACGCGGTGATACTCGTTAAGGTCGTCGCAAGGATCTGCTTTGATGATATCCGCGCCCAATTCGGTTGCTTGACGAACTAGCGGGACAATCTTGTCGATATTGCCATCCACCATATAGCCACCCGCTTTGCTGTTCGGCTGCATGACCAACGGTTCGATCATGAGGGGCATATGAAACCGATCGCACTCGGTCTTCAATCGCGTGATATTCTGCACACACTGGTGATGTACTTCGTGCCGGCCGGGCAGACGGAAAAGATTTACAACAACGCAAGCTGCGTCAAGCTGCAGGGCCTGTTCCACCGCATTGTCGATCAAGTGACTGAACAGGTGCTCGGGCAACTCAGGTCCGTAGACATTGGCGACGTCGGTGCGCAGTACTAACGAGGGTTTTTGCCTGCCGGCAATGGATTGCAGATGACGGGCCTGACCCACGGTGAGTTGCACGGCATCGGGGGCGGCCTCGACGACGGTAGCGACAGCTTTGTCAATGGATTCGATGCCATTCAGAAAGGTGTTCTCGTTAAAAAAACCATGATCGATCGCCACGTCGAAGCAGCGCCCATCCGCGGCCAGCAGGCGGTTGAGTCTTAGTTTGGTGGTCATTGTGCTAGTATCCTTTTTCCCAGTCGGGTGTAATGTCTTGAGCAATTGCTTCGCTCAGGTAACAGTCTGTGCGCAGCTGTTGATGCAGCGAGCTTGGCAACTTCGGTGTCACCGGACCGTGATAGCATAGCCGAGCGATAAGCCGTTGCCAGGCGGTGGGTGTTCCGTGAACCGTGATGGCGGCTGCTTCGATGCGATTTTTTGCACCAATCACCTCCGCCGGTCCGATGGTCGCGGCTTTGGGGGGAACGGCCCCAATGTCGCCACTCATTCCAAAGCTGCCGTGCAGCGAGTTTTGTGCCAGCGTGAAAGGACTGAGCGTGCAGATGCGCGGTCCAAACGTCTTCCATTCTTCCAGTGGTGCCTCAAACTCTGGCGCGTCCGGCTCGACAAAAGCCACGTGCCCGGTCCAGCCAGGGCCGCTGTAGCACATGTCCGCCCCACCGAAATCGGCAATCAGCTTCCCGTAGTCTTGAAGATTCGCGTTGCTCGGTCCCATGATTTGATCTCGTGGCGGTCGAAGTTGGGAATCGATGTTCTCGTAGAAACTCGAAAACAATGAGTGCATGAAGCCAAGCGGCCATTCGACAGGCGCGATCTCTCCCGCCTCGTTGGCATACTCGTCCATGGCAAACAGGTGGACGTTGCGGCAATCTACCTGAAACAAGTTCACCAGATGCGCGACCTTGCGGTAGATGCCAGGGCAAGGGTTCGGCACGATCAAGGCGACCGGCATATCTTCGGCATCGGAGCGCTGGATGCGGTGGAACATATCGGCGATCCACAGAAAGACGATCTCGTCCGCCGGCAACACGCGGATTTTAAATTCGGGATTGGGATGATGCTCGATTTCAACGCGCGTGATGCTGCGACAGCGGCGGAGTGCTTCCTTGTCTCGAAAAGGAACATGGGGTGACGGCGAATAGTGAAAGGTACCGCTATTCATGTTGCACTCGCTGATCTGCATTGTTTCTAATATCGTCTGTTTCAGCATTGTATACACAGTGACCGCTTACCCAAGTCTGAGCCGCGCGGAGCTTGGCGTCGATCGGTTCCCATAGCACTAGGTCAGCATCGGCGCCAACTTCGATTCGACCCTTGTTGGAAAGACCCACGCATTGGGCTGGGTTCACGGTGGCGAGGGCCCAAACTTGCTCGGCGGGCAGGTCGAGCCAATGAAAAAGATTTGCAACGGCTCGATCCATCGTGAGCGAACTTCCCGCCAAGGAGCCACGCAGAGGGTGCCCCGAGTCGGCAATGCGTGCAGCGTCTTCCGCGTCGACCTCTACCGAATAGCCCATGGGGGTCGGATAGGTGCCCGCCGCCAAGCCTGCTCCGATATTGGAGTCGGTAATCGCGATAACGCCCTGCCAGCTCTTTGCTGCTAGTGCCGCACGAACAGCCATCGGATGAACATGTACCCCATCGCAGATGAAGTCGACCGTGCAGCGCGAATCGGCTAATAGGCTTTCCACAGCACCTACCGGTCGCACTCCGGCGTCTGTTTCTGGTGGGAGGGGGAATACATCGTAAAAGTGCGTAGCGTGGCGGGCCCCTGCGTCGATTGCTGCCGTGGTTTCTTCACAGGTCGCGCCCGTGTGTGTGAGGAAAACAGCGACGTTCTGCTCGCGAAGTTTTTCGATGATGGGTAAGATGTTCGCCGTTTCGGGACTCACTGACATCGCCAAGACACGACCACCTGACGCAGCAAGTAATTCGTCCAGCAGCACCAGGTCGCCAGCTTGCGTACTGGCTCCAGCGCCAGAAATCGCCAAGAACGGGCCTTCCAGATGAAAGCCGGGCATCCTGGCACCTGTTACGGTTTCGAGCGCCTCGGCAAGCTGTTCTAATTCGGCGAGGGTTGCACGCCGCATCTTTGTGTAGAGCGTTGGCAGCACACAAGTTGTGCCATATGCTGGCAAAACGGCGGAACCACCAAGAAGATTTTCGGGGCCCAACTCGTAGACGTACTGATGAATTCCATGCGTGTGTAAATCGACAAGCCCAGGAGTCAGCAAGCGTCCTGCGGCCTCGCACAACTGATAGTCGTTTTGCAGAGTTTCGTCTGCAGGATCGATGGCCGAAATCCGACCAGCTTCCATCAGCAAACTCCCTGAGCGAACGACTCTGCCCGGCTCGACAATCTTCGCGTTCTTGATGAGCGTCCGCTCAATCGTCATGGCTTGCTCCGACTGGCTGTTCGGCAACTTGCGTTTAGGACATGCCCAATTCTTGCACGGTCTCTCCAATGGCCTCGTCAATGATGTCGAGGCCTTTTTGCAGTACGGCATCTTCCATCACGATTGGTGGACTCATTCGTAGGATGTGGCCTGCCGGTATCCATGCTAGTCCCTTCCGGAATGCTTTCTGATAGACCATGGTGCCCGCTTCGTCGAAGGGTTCCTTGGTGGTCTTGTCCTTCACCAATTCGATTCCCATTAGGCATCCTTTTGCCCTGACATCTCCCACGATAGAGTGCTCTTGTTTCATGCGCAGCATCCTCGCCAGCGCCAGCTCTCCAAGATGGGTCGCGCGTTCAAGTAGATTCTCTTCTTCGATGACAAGAGTGCTTGTCAGCGCCGCTGCGCAAGCCATAGGGTTGCCGCCGTAGCTACTCGAAGCCGAAATGGCCTCGAACGATTCCTTGTAAGGTTCGCGCACCGCGACGCAGGTCACGGGGAAGCCATTGCCAAACCCTTTGCCGATAGAGACCACATCGGGCACGACATCCCAATGTTCCAGGCAGAGCCATTTCCCGGTTCTTCCCCAGCTGGTCAGCACTTCATCAGCCATCAGGAGAATCCCTTGCTCGTCGCAGTACTGGCGTAGTTTGGGAAAAAAATCATCCGGCGGCATGATCGATCCGCCCCACCCCTGAATCGGCTCTAGCACAAAACCGGCAACGGAACCGACCGTTCCCTTTTCAATATACTGATGAAAAAACTCGATGTACTTGTCCGTATCAATGGTGCCATCGCTGGCGACCCACATCGGTCGGTAGCAATCCGGCCGGGGGACCATATGCATGCCCGGAGCTCGAACCGGACCATAAACGGCTGAGCGGATGTGTCCCAACGATACGCCACCATAGGTTTTTCCATGGTAGTCGTAAAAACAAGAAACCATTTCGTGTTTGCCGGTCGCAGCGCGAAGCACTCGTTGCCCCGCCTCGACCGCCGTGGTCCCTGAGTCGTAGAATTGAAAACCGCTCAAATCGCCGGGCAAGACTTCCGCGAGCTTTTCCACGAGCTGCGTCTTGATTTCCGTAGTAAAGTCATGGCAGTTCATCAATTTTGCCGAAGACTTCTGAATTGCTTCCGTAACTTTGGGATGGCAGTGTCCGAGAGTTGTGACATAGATGCCCGAAGAAAAATCGATAAAACGATTGCCATCCGCATCCGTAAGCTCGCACCCTTTTCCTGATTGAAATGCCACGGGGAACAGTTTGACTTGCCCACTCAGGCCCTTGAAATACCTGGTACAACGCTCGTGGAGTGCGCGCGATTTAGGGCCCGGTAATTCGGTTTCGATGGATGGCGTTTGGCTCAAATCTAAGGCCGCCCAATCAGACAAGTGAGGTGTATTTCGAGCGGTTTCTAACTGCGGCATCATCGAAGACCTTGGTGCTTGGGGGATTCTGTGAGCGACGGAACTAGCAGTGGTTTGTTGATCTCAAGCGTCCTCAACATAATTACTGCCTATCGGGATCGAAGTGTTTTCAAAGTAGTTGTCCGACACCACGCAGGGCATGCTTAGCTCGAGCAACAGTGCGGGTCCGATTCCCGTGAAACTATGCACTTTTCCAGGCGGGACTGCGAGGATTTCCCCTGAGACCATTTCACGAGTGTGCCCATCGCATGTAATTTTGACCTTCCCTTTAAGAATGAAAAAGGTCTCGTGCTTTTGCTCGTGATGATGGGCTGGACAGCTTTGCTGGTCAGTAACAAACAGGTACTTGCCGCAGTAACCTGCCTCGAGTTCGTTCGCCAGCCAATACTCGATGTGCCCAAAACGTTGGAAATCGCCGAGCCCAAAATCAAGGACCAGGGGCTCTACCTGCGGCATCGCCAGATTCCACTCAGCAAGCTGGGATCGAAAGTCAGCAATTGCGGTTTCGGCAGCGAGACCTTCCAACGCAATGCTTCGGGCCTTGTCAAATTCTTTCCCACTCATGGGCTCTTTCGCACACTTGTTCGGTGAAAAACTGGTTAGCGCCAGAGAACGAAAAACACGGGCATTGGTGATCGCATTAAGCTACTAATTGCTGACGATTATTGTTCAGCTGGACGCGAAGGAAAGTATAACGAATTCGGACTCAACTTGCCCAAAAACTCTCCGCGAGCGATCTGAGAGCACCCCGTGCATTGTCGCGCGATGGTAGTTGAATAGAACCCAAGCTGGCTCTCTCCCACTTGAGCCGGCAATGGCTACCAAGCCGTCCACCCGCCATCGACCAATAGGTTTTGCCCCGTGATGTAGCTTCCGGCCTCGCTAGCCAAGAGCAACAGAGCGCCTTTCACTTCGTGGGGAGTTCCCATGCGTTCCATTGGCGACTTGGACTTCAAACGGTCTACCATTTCAGCTGGAGCGACTGATGAAGGAAAGGGACCGGGGCTGAGGCAGTTGACTCGGACCCGATCCTTGGCCCAATAAACAGCCAAGTGACGCGTCATATGAATGAGCCCACCCTTTAGAGTGTGATACGCAACCGGGCTGGCGGGGCAGATACCTTCGTAGGCGTCGGGGTACGAGCCGACGACTCCGTACATCGAGCCTATCAAAATCACACTGGCTGACGCGTCGCGCTCGACTGCCTGATCGTGTACCTGGCGAGCTAGCTCAAAATAGCTGGTAGCCGTGGCGAGCTGCTTTGTGAATTGTTCGGGAGTGACTTCGCCCCAATCGCTGGAACACGCTTCGTGCCCGTTGTTCACCAGGATGTCGATGGGTCCAATGCGATTGGCCACAGTCTCGACACACAGCCGGATCGATTCGTTTTGCGTATGGTCGAGTACGACCCCCAGATGGTTGCCTGCATCGACTGGGGGAAGCCTGGCTGCGGCGACATCGGCTCGTTGCTGGTCGCGACTCGTTACCACCACTTGCGAGCCTGCTTCCGCCAACGCACTAGCAAAAGCACTACCCAGGTGGCCTCCGCCGCCAGTGACCAGGGAGACTTTTCCCGTCAAATCAAACAGTTCTTGAACAGTACGCTGTTGAGTGAGACTCATCGGTAGTAGCTCGTTACTGGGGAGAGGAATCAGAGGGCGCGGCGACAGTTTGCCACTTTTGCTGATCAACAGAGGCTAACGTGGCAAGGTTCGCATTAAGCGTTTGCAGCCCCTCCGCCAATGTGCACAGCGGAGACGCGTTAGTCTCGATCGCGTCGAGAAAGGCCTCGGCCTGTTGTGTAAACAAGGTGTCACGCTCAAGGGCAGGACTCGTCGGTTCTTGCCAATCTCCATCCGTCATCCAGCGCCAGCGATTGAGATGGAACTCAAATCTCGCTGTGCCGCGTTCACAATTCACCGTGATCATACTTTCGTTGGGAGCCTGATGTTGATTGAGCGCGTAGCTAGCCAGCACGCTGTCATGTCGTGCCAGCACGTGGACGGTGTCTTCCACTTCCACACCTTCTAAAATCTGATGCGCTGCATCGGCAACCAATCGATCGATGGGGCCTAGGAGCCACTCCCCCGCGTTGAAGATATGGGTCAGTGCATCTTGAATGGCACCGCCTCCCGAGGCATGGCTGCAATAGTAGGTCTCTCGGTAAGCTGGCCGATACGTTGGGAAGTGTTGTCCGGCAGTGGCAACGAGTTCGACAGGCCTACCGAATTGGTTCGAGTCGATGGCGCGCTTCATTTCAGCCAACGCTGGATGAGCACGGTAGACATAGGCAACCACGGCTACCAATTTTTTTTCCGCAACGGTTCGTTGGAGCTTTGCTATTCCCTCGGTAGTCACGGCCAAGGGTTTTTCGATGAGCAGGCTTAATCCCGCTTCCGCTGCCTGCAAAGCGATGGGGATGTGATACGATGCCGGCGCAGCGACCACCGCTGCGTCGTGGGGCAAGGCCAGTGCGGCCTCCAGGTCGCGGAAATGGTTCTGCACGCCATAACGCTCAGCAACCTTGGCCCGTAGCGAGTCGTTCACTTCACAGATCGAGATATCAACACGACCCGTATTCTGAAAACAACGAACATGACGTTCGCCGATGGAGCCTACGCCAACAACGAGGATTTTCTGTTTGGGTTGGTCGATCATGATCGTTTTGGCAAGAGTTTCCGGCTTTCCTTGAAATAGTTCACTCTAGCCGGTTGAGATTGAGTTATCACGAACTTTCCCTTGGATTTCCACCCCAGTGTTGGCAGAGGGTCTTCATTGGTCTTCCAGAGAGCGTACTCATTGCCAGTCGAGCCGCCCCGAGGCTCGTCGGTTCTGGGCAGGCTACCGATCGCACTTCGCAACCGAGTAGTTCGCTCTTGATCTGTAGAAGCAACTTGCTGCGCGCAGCACCACCGACTGCATGCACTACCTTGGGCCTGTTTACCCCGCACAAGGTGTTCACCTGCACACAGAGCGCACTGGCCACGGCTTCGTAGATGGCTCGTACTTGGTGGCCGCGAGTATGATGGTCGCTGAGGTTGAGAAAAAAATCTTCCCCCTTCCTGCTCGGTGAATCGGGATGAAGTTTCAGGCCATCGCAGCCCGAAGGTGTGCACTCGGCTAATGCGTCTAACTCCTCAAAACTGGGGCGATCGTTCAGCGAGTCTCGAAACTTTTCCAAGATGCCCGCGGAAATGTCACCAAAGATCATCTGAAAGTATTGCCCTGCGGCGAACGTTGGCCCTTGGAAGACGCCCTCGGGAACGGAATTCACGAATTCAGCTGAGCAGCGCACCGTTGCCAACACGGTGCCAGTGGTTTCACTGACGCCTTCAGGTTTCACGTTGCCTGCTCCGATCGCGCCCGCATATTGGTCTAGGCAACCAACGATGAATCGACAAGTGGGCGGCAGGCCGAACTCCTTGGCTACCTCAGGTTGCAAAGTGCCAATGTCGGTTCCCGCGCGGACGATTTCTGGAAGCCAGTCCTTCTGAATTTCGACTTGCTGATACGCGTCGGGCCACCACTCGAGTTCATGAATGTCGGTCAACCCGGTCAATCCTGCTACGCCCGCTTCAGTAACGTGGTTCCCCGTCATCCACCAAGTGAGATAATCACTGACCAAAGCCACGCGGGCAATTTTTTCGAAGACCGCCTGCTGATGGCTTTTCATCCAGTGGATTTTCAAGGGCATGAACTCGTGCGTCATGGTTGGCACTCCCGTGGTGCTGCGAAACCGCGCTGTGGAAAGAAGTTCAGCCAGGGGGTTTTCCATGGTTTTGGCACGTTGATCAGACCACAGGAGAATCGGCGACAGGGGGAGGTTGTCGCGATCCAAAACTAGGAAGCTATTCGTTTGAGTCGCAAAGCAAACAGCTGCAACGTCCGACAATCCATCGACCGCTTTTGCGAGCCCATGAGTTGCTTTCAGCAGCGTCTGCCGGAAAGCGGAAATGCCCACCTCTGCCAGACCTTCTGTAGAGGTTGCTGCCGGAGTCGCCACTCGTTGCAAGCCGACAAGCGAGCCCGATTCATCGAATAGGCATACCTTGATATAAGAAGTGCCCAAATCGAAGACAAGGATTTTACTCATGGGGTATCGTCAATCGGGCTTGTCCAAGTCTGAATGAGAGAACGACTATTCTACTTGCTGGAGTAGCTTCAAGGTCTCGGCTACGAGTCGATCGCCACTGTCTGGGCTGGCGAAGATTGCGTTCGAGGCTTCATACACCTTGTTCCTTACAGCATCTGCCGTGACCAGGTAGCCTTGCAACTCACCATTGGCGAGAGTGATCGGAAACGCAGTGGGATGGGCATCGCGGACCTGAAGTGCAAATTCAGTGAAGACTTCGCCAGGCCAACCCACAAAAGTCCAAGACCCGATGCCAATAAGTTGAATTTCCGCCGGCATGCAAGTTTCGACAACCTCGTCCAGTTGGCCCTCGATTTGACAACGCGCCAATTCCACAGTTTCTTCAGCTCCGAAGCAATTGCATTCCGCCGTGCGTTGGTCTGTCCGGTTTGCACCGGACTGTCGCAGCTGTTCGAGCTGTTCCTTTGCCTTGCGAGCGTCGATTTCTGCTTGTTGCAGCGAAGGAAGCGAGCGACGCGGCAATTCGACGTAACTTCTATCAAGCCGTAGCGTCCAGTCTTTCACGTATTCTGCGCTCTCCATCGCAGCCTCCAACGCTAAGCCCAAGAGGGTCCCCAAACGCTTCACTTCTTCAATTGTATTGGATCGAGTGACATGACGCGGACTCTGGTTTCCGGCAGCCCCCATGTGATAGACGATGGGACAATCCTTTTCGAATACCTTGGCCTGCAGATACTTACGGGCATACGCAGGAAAATCACCACTGATCATTGTCGAGTCTTCGTGCAGCACGGTGGGGTGCATGCTGCAGACACACATGAGTCCAACGATGCTCTGGTCTTGGAGACCGCGCGCGACGAGCAGCGGCACTCCCAGGTAGGAAGGGCCCGACGGGTCGTGGCGATTCGTGCCGATACCAGTGGCATCTGCCACGGCAAAACCAAGCATTGCAGGTTGAGCGTTGCTGAACGCTTCAGTAGCCGATTCGATGATATTTTGGACGAGCAGATCTAAATAGTCCGAATCAGGTTCGGGCACAACGGGGTCTCTCGCGGTGCTGAGCAGCTCCAAGGTTACGGGGCCAGAGTGCGTGTGTGTCGCCGTAATCATGATTTGGTCCATCG
The DNA here is from genome assembly GCA_965230685.1 of Bythopirellula sp. GTDB lineage: Bacteria > Planctomycetota > Planctomycetia > Pirellulales > Lacipirellulaceae > Bythopirellula. Next base: position 1,417,410 of record CBDDLO010000002.1, on the reverse strand, counting down.
GCACGCCTATGGCCAACGTTATTCCTTGCCGAGCTTTTTGCACCTGTTGCTTCGACAGCCAGATAATATCCACCGCAATAAAAAACGCTTGCCGCACTCCGTCATCCAGAAAGATTGCTGAGGCGAGCAGCGGATCGTGCGCGCCGGTACTCATTCGAGCAACATGAGGGTACCCAAACAAGAACTGAGATTCCGTAGGAGTCACGTCACGAGTCGCCATTCCGACACGTCGGAGAACCCCTCCAGAGCCGCCATCATCGTTCGCCATGGTTACCGCTTGGTTGGGACGTATTCTTCGAGGCTACTAGAAATTGCCAAACGTCCGTACTATAAGCGAGGGAAGGTCGCGAGTCATCCCAGATGCGATTGAAGCTAGGTTTTCACCTGCGATCGAATTTGACATGGGGATGATCTGAGTCAAACACTCTGCGTAGTTTCTTGCGGTGGGGCTTAAGTTGGCTGCCGAATGTTTGGTCCTTGCGACTGTCAAGTTGCATCTTCCCTTCCTCGGCGAATGGTTTAAGGGTGTTCTGATCAACGTTCAAGGTGAACTCGCTGAGGCTCAGTGAATGCACATCGTTTCCTTTGATGCAACCACCTTGGTTCCCTGTGACGGTATTGGTATGTATTGCGACTTCGACGCGTTGTGTGTAGTTGTCGCCCCGTCGTAAGCGTTTGTCGTGGTCGTCAAGCCGCTTGGAATAAATTTCAAAGCCATAGTCGCCGTTGCCAACTAGGGTGTTGTGTTGCGCAGTGATGTCGGTGCTATTGCGCACGCGGATGCCTGAGCTTTTGTTGAAAACGACCGTGTTGTTGGTCAGCAGATTGTCAGAACTCTCGTAGACCGCAATGCCTTGCCCGTTGCGGTAGACTTGATTCTCGGCGATCAGGTTGCCGACACATTGTCGATCGAGCATGATTCCTGATCCTGCGTTTTCAAAGCTCTTGTTCTTGAAAATGGCACTCTCGGTGATCCCACGCGAACCGATGATGCCATGGCGCTCGCGAGTCGCTTTGGCGGTATTCTTGGCGATGATAAGCCGAGTTGAGCGGTCATGCGGGTCGATGCCGTAGCGAATGTTGTCGTCGTATCTATTGCCGACAATGGCGACGTCACGTGCTTCGTAGGAATAGAAACCGTAGAACAATCCGAGAAATTCGTTGTCGACAATCTCGCCCCTAGGCCAATCTTGCTGGTGCGCTGGGCCTCGCTCGCGTTCAGGATGGCTACTCATACTCAAGCCGTAGGCAGTTGGCGCGTTGAAACCGAGATCGACAAAGGTGCTGCCTGCCAAGTAGGTTTGCGAGCGGATGTATGACGAGATGAATGGGCGAAATTCTTTTTCTTGAGCGAAGGGCGTAGAAGTGACAGCCGACTCGCTCCATGAGGTAACCTTGGTCTTGAGAATGAACAACGTACCCGCATTGGCAATGAGTGCCCCGCGATCGGTCGATAGCCTTAGCTCTGTCGTCGTCTCGCCGTCCACGATCAGTGTCGCGCCGGGTTGGACGAGAATCGGTAGACGCAATGTGACGACAGCATCTTGCCTCTCCGCGAAAGATACATCGTCGATTTGCTCGACGAGTTGTCGCATGGTCAGCGCGCCGTTGGATATCTTGATTGCTTGCGGATGAGCGGTTGATTGACGTTTCCGTAGGTCTTCGCCCCGCTGTTTGCGGAGCGTTTCTTCGAACAGCTTTTCATTTTTCATCGGGCCGATGGTGGCGCGGCCCTTGCGAGTGGAGGGAATCCGCTGATGGATTGCCTTGGTTGTGTAACGAGAGATATCGGGTAGGTCGAATGTTTGGGGCGTTGGCGCAGGGCCCTCGACGACGGTAATAGTCGGCTTCCGATCAGCCTTGGTCGCATGTGGCATAGCGGCGAACAGCAGCGGAGCGTAATTGAGTTCTTCATGACGATGGTCAAGCTGTCGGATCAGCTTGGTATAGCTGGGGTCGTCGTAGCGGACCGATGCAAGCCGTAGCAAACCGTTGGTGCGCGGTGACAGCTTGTAGGTTCCCATTCTCGGGTGAGGCCACGCGTCTTGGTCAGAGAGGAAGGGTTTGAGATAGCGGAGCCCGCGTTCCAAACCGCCGGAATTGTCGCTCTGAGCGCGCCATATATCGACGCCCACGTGTTCGCCCACTCGCGCGACAACCGACAACGCTGAGAGGTTGAAACAACTGTAATGTAGCGATCGGGTGCGCTCGGCTTCAAAGGGTTGACCTCCACGGGAGTCGAACTGCCGAGGTATACGTTCTCCTTGAACTTTCTCAACGATTTCGCGGGCGATGTCTTTCGCGCCAACAAACAGCGCGTAGTGCGCGACCTGTGCGGCGTGCCAACTACCGTGGTTGTTCTTGGCGGAACCTTCCTCTTGGCCTAGCTTGCTTGTACGGAGCCAATCCAGGTACTTGGTAAACCATGCTTTTAGCTGTTGTTGATCGGCTGAGGTCCAACTAGGCGAGTCTTCCAGCAGTGCGACCGCATCGAGCAGGTAGATGAATCCCCGGGTGTCGATGATCCCCACGCCGCGTCCTTCGCTGCGTCCAGGCACGGCTTGGCCGAAGCGTAGATGGGGATGCATTTTCGTTTCAGGATCCAAGAACCAGGTGCGAGTCAGTAGGCTCGCGTGCTGGGCGTACTTTTCCTCTTCGAAGAAGTAGTAGGCGAGTGCCAAGGACTCCACGGCCATGGTGAGTTCGCCGATGGGATCGCGATCGCCGCGGGAGCGCATGTCGGGGTTGGTCTTGCCATCGTGGCGAATGTAAGGCAATCCATCCGGCGTGTCAGGATTGGGCCACCAGTAGCGGCTGAAGCTCATGTAGTCGTGCTTGTCGCCGCTCGGCGGCACTTCACGCTTTTGCATTACGGAATAAGGCCCCGCCTGCAGCGCTTGATTGGCGTTCTTGCGCAGATGGGCGAAGGTCTCTTGCAGCGGTGAGCTAGGCTTGCCTACCGCTCGTTTTGACAAATCGAGTTGAGCGGCCTCCCAATACATGGGCGAGGAATTACCGAAGGTCTCTGCGCTGAGAGAGACGAAAAGAACCAGTGAGAGAATGGGCGCCCATAAGGTAATAGGAAGCAGACGCAAGCTACGCATAAGTTCGCTCGGGGGTTGAGTCGAAACAGCTAGAGCGACGTGACGCCGATTTGCTTGGCCGGTGAGGCCAGTTTGCGGTCGATCTCTTGCAATCGGTAACCGAATCCCGAACCAGAAACCGACTGGAGATCCAGCTGGCCCTGGCGGCGTTGGTAGAGCCCCGGGTGTACGGCAGCCTCAGGATCGGAAGCACGAGGGTAGAACTGCATCGCGTTGGATTCCACGCCCATCATGGTGTCGGCGTGTGCTGCCAGCAGCACGTGGGGAATCTGCGCGAGCATAGGATTCGTGAGGTCTTGGACCATCACATGCATGCCGTGCGCCTTCGCCCAGCAGAGTGACAAGATCGCGCCCGTTTGTGTCTTGCAAGTTTTTAGCGCAACGCCGGTCCACCCTAACGATCGCCCAAGTCGCACGAGTTCCCAGTTGTGGGCGCTTTCGTCCATCAGGAGCGGCTTGCGCTCCGATACGCTGTGGACATCGATGCGGTCTGCTTCCAAATCGTACGGAAATGGCTGCTCAACGTAGAGAATCGCCTCGAAAATTTTCGGTTCATCGCGGTGCAGTTGGTCGAGTATTCTGTTGACGTAGTCGGGGTTGGAGACCATGCAGTTGAAGTCGGCAGTGAGCCAATGGGGGCCCTTAGAGTCGGCGATTCGCGCGACATCGACTAGCCGCTGATAGTCCCAAGCGGCGTCGTTGCCGCGCAGTTTGATCTTCAAGCACTGGATGCCGTCGCGATCGATCCAATCGCTGAGTAGCACGGGCTCGTTGTCGTCGGGGCGACTGCCATTGACTTGTGACTCGTCGAGGGGATCGAGGCCACCGACCAGATGCCACACGGGAAGTTTGTTTGTGCGTTGGCCGCTCAGGTAGTCTGACGGGTATTTGCCTTGGAAATCGACACCGCTAGCTTCCGCTGGTTCTATATAGTGCGAGAGATCGCGGTTCATAAAAGTCGAGTTGTAAGTCTCATAAACCGGCTTCGAGTTGACGTTGCCGTAGGCATCGTGCAGCGCGATATCAAATGGCGAACAACAAACCAAACCTGCCAACAGCGGCATGTGTTCATCCTGCTGGCACTCACGGTTGAAGCCAGCCAGTAAGGTGGGTAGCACTTGCTGCTGAAATGCATGGCCCAACTCCAGTGCGTGCCCCACTTCCGCAAACCCCGCCCAGGCCGAAGCTAGTTGCTCGGTGAAGTCGAGTAACGCAGCGTGCCGTGCGGCGTAGCTCATGACGCTCGGCCAAACCCATTGCACATTCAAGGGAGTTTCCCCCCAGCCACTGGCAAGTTGGCCTTGTCGATCTTCCACGACGACGCGCACACGCGCGCAGGTGACCGAAGTCAGCGTCTCGGTTCCGAACTTTAGCGGTACGCGCGTCTCCACCGGCAAAAAGTACAGCTCCACGCCGCGAATGCGGACATCGGTGGATCGCGTGCCTGCCGCGGCGGCTTCAGTATTGATGGGTAGAGTATGTGGTTTCAAGGTGGTTTGCTCGGTAAGAATCTTTCGTACACCCAACGAGTGGGATGCGACCATGGTTGGTTTTAGGCCTGCCAAGAACTGCGAATCGGACGATTGAGTAGCGCGTTCGCTTCGTCGCTACCGACAAACTGCTCGGCTTTTGGGTCCCACTCGAGTTTGGTCTGCAATGCGATCGCGATATTGCCCAAATGACAAACCGACCCACTGCGGTGCCCCACCTCGACCGGGGCATTGGGCTCATCGCGCGACTTGACGCAGTCGAGGAAGTTCCGCTGGTGGTCGTCATTGCTGGCGTAGACTTCTGGATAGTCGATGCCTGTGGAACTCTTGATGCTTTCAGGGAATGTCGCGAAATTCTGACCCTTATTGTCTACGCGAATCACGCCGTCGCTTCCTTCAAAAATACAGCGCACTGACGGGTTCGATGTGAAGCACTCCAGTTCCACGCCATTGGCATAAGTGTAACGCACATCGATGTGCGTGGCCGCGTCGTAGAGACTACCCTTCGGTAAATAGTCGGCTGAGATGAACTCAACCTTCACCGGGCCGCTATCGTCCATCCCCAGAGCCCATTGAGCCATGTCATTCGAGTGCGCACCGAAGTTCGTGATCTGTCCGCCAGCGTAGTCATAGTTGAAGCGGAATCGATACAGACACCGATCTTTGTGGAACGGCGCTTCCGGTGCAGGGCCAAGCCACATGTCGTAGTCAAACCCCTCAGGAATTGGTGTTGGCTCCCAACCGGGGCCGGGACCAACCTTGTTGTGGCGACCGACGTGCGTGACGATGCGCTTCAACTTGCCGATTGCGCCATTGCGAACCATCTCGACGGCGGCGCGAACATTGGGGTTCGAGCGCTCGTGGCTGCCTGTCTGCAGCACGCGCTGATGTTTGCGCACCGCTTGGACCATGGCTTGCTGATCACCAATGGTTAGTCCCAGCGGCTTCTCGCAGTAAATATCCTTACCCGCCTCCGCGGCATGGATCGTCATCAAGCTGTGCCAGTGATCGGGTGAGGCTATCACGACCGCGTCAATATCTTCACGCGCGAGAACATCGCGGTAGTCGTTGTAGGCTTCGCAGCCCTCGTACTCGCCCGAGTCGCGATGTTTTGCGTAGTGGCGTTCCACTTCCTTTTTGGCGGGCTCGCGACCGTAGAAATGTTTCTCTTCTTTGTAGCCGTAGCTACCGCGATTCACATCGCAGACGGCGAGCACCTGGCAGTCGTCGTGCTGCAGGAACCGCTTCATCACGGGAAAACCTTGGTTCCCCACGCCGATGCACGCCATGTTGATACGATTGCTTGGTGCGATGGCGCCGAAGACCGAAGCTGGTGCGAAGTAAGGAACCGCAATCGCTGAGGCGGCGGCAGTCGTTCGTAAAAAGTCACGCCGGGTGGTGGATGATGCTGTATTGTCGTTCGGTTTCATCGCAAGGTTTCCTCATTGCATTGCTGAAAGCGTAATCCAAAGCCTCTGGTGCGTATTGAAAAGAGACCGCAAAGTATCAAGAGTGAAGCACTGCCGGGCTCGGGGACTTGAGTCCCCAATATGGAATAGTTCATGCTGGGTCCCTCAAATTTCAATACCAGAAAGTTCAACAAGAGTGGGCTAGGTTGCCTTGGTCACGGAGGCCGCTTCGTTAGATCAAAGGAAAAGAGAATCTACTGCTCAGTCGCACAAGTGGTCACTATTGTTGCGACGAGGGTCGATCCTTACCCTTCCAACCTGATCGATACTTACAGGTTCAGCAATCCAATTACACAGATTCCGACTCCGTATTTTCTACAGTATCGGTAAGCATGCGTTCCACTAATTTTGCATTTCTTTGCTTGAGCTAACAGCTTCAACTAACAGCTCCCTGTCGGTTTGAAGAAGGGGATTTGATAGTTCCATTCAAGTTGGAAATCGACCTTTCAGTCCTGATCACGAAACTTGTTGCGGTAAGCCGTGGCGGTCATACTTTCGTTCTTGCGGAACACGTCGCAGAAGTACTTGGGTTCGTTGAAGCCCGTGCGGAGGGCGATTTTCGAGATCGGTAGCTCTGTTTCCGACAGCAGTAGCTTGGCTCGGTTCAGTCGAATACGGGTGATTTCGGCTTTAATCGTGCGGCCGAGGATTTTCTTGATGCGGCGCTCCAGCGTACTGGGAGATTTTTTCACCCGGGTCAGCACGTCTTGCACGCGGATGCCCTCGACGGCGTGTTCGCGGATGAATCGGATTGCGGCCGCGACTTCGGGGTCTTCTACTGAAAGCATGTCGGTCGACTGCCGCGCGGCAACACCTCGAGGCGGGCCAAGCAGTACGGGTTCAGTCACCGGCGGGCCACCGTTCATGATCTGCGACAAAAGCGAGGCCGCCTCGTAGCCGATGCGGCTGGGATGAACATCAATCGAGGTAAGTGGCGGAGAGCAGAGATTGCACAGAAACGGGTCGTTGTCGACGCCGATAATGGCTACCTCGTCGGGAATTTCCAGTTCCGCACGTCGGCAGGCATCCAGCACTTGATGGCCGCGATCATCGTGGCAGGTCATGATGCCCACGGGCTTGGGCAGCTTCTGAAGCCACTTCGCGATTTGCTCCTGTTGTTTTTCCCAGTCGGTGGAGCGACCCGGCCTCTGTTGACCGAGAAATACCTGACACTCGTAGCCCGCTTGCTCGACTTGCTCAACGAAGTAATCGCAGCGGCGATCCTGGTTGGGGTTTTGACCCCTTGGTGTACCACAAAAGGCGAAATGGCGCAGCCCGCAGTCCTGCAAGTGGTCGTAAGCCAGCTTGGAGATGGGACGATTGTCGACGCCAATGAACGGCAAGCCAAGATCGGGAAATGCCCCTCGCATGTCCACTGCGGGGATGCCTGTCTCGATGATCGCGTCGGCCATGCGGCGGTCGTCAATGCGCACTAGAATGCCGTCGCCTTTCCATTTCTTCAGCCAAGTGGGAGGCGGGTGATTCAACCCGTGCGGCTCGAAGAAGATCGACCAAGGTCCATGTTCCTGATGGTAGCGCGCAACGCCGCGCAGCAGCCCCCGTGCGTATTCTCGCGAGGTTTCGATAAGCAAAGCAACGTGGGGAATTCTGCTCATAGTGCGGGAGAAGCTCCGAGCGTGGCCACCCTTGTCGGAGGTAGAAAAGCGCCAAACCCCAACATTATGACCAATGCGCAGTACTCGAAATCCCAAAAAACGGCATTGAATTCCGATTTTATTGCATTTCGGCGGGCGGCGGAATTATAAATACCAGCTGAACCGCAGCCGTGGGGTGGCCCTCTCACGGCTTTCGCAGGGGCTTTCAATTCGCTTCAGACATCATCTGTTTGCTCAGCAAAAAAGACTGACCAGATGACAAGGCTTGCTGGAACTTGGTAAGAATTGCATGAGCGAAACGGGATGAAGACTCAAAAAAGAGCTCGACAAAGGCAGTGTTTATCACAAATCGGTGGTTCGTCTCAAACCCTCGATATGTCGGTCAAAGGCATTCGCGAACCGTAATCTCAAAAGTCCTAGCAATGAATACACCGAGAATTAGTGCACCGCTCATCATTGCATCTCTTTTCATTTCCATGTTGTTAAGCGGTGTCTCGTCGTCCCTGTCTTATGGGATAGAAATCTATCGGGCACAGGGGGAGATGACCGGTGAGGTCACCTCGAACTCGGCCATTGTGCAAACGCGGCTGACCGCTGTCGATCGCAACGTCGATGGTGATGTGCCGGGGGCGCTGGGTGTCGCGAGGTTCGAGTACGCCACGGATCGCGAATTTCAATTGTCGCAATTCACACCCTGGCAGTCGTCACGACCCGAGAGAGATTACATCATCAAAGCGGCGCTCCAGGAATTGCAGCCGGGCATGCGCTACTATTATCGAGTGCATTACGGGCCCAGTCGAGAACAGACGCAAACCGGGCCCGAATGCACGTTCCGAACACTTCAGGGTGTGGGAGGTATGGATGCGGTTTCGGTGGCGGTCGTCACCGGAATGATGTACGGCCATTTCCATGGACTCGAGCGTGAAGAGAAAGGGCCACGTGAGGATCGTGCAGCGGGGTATCCGGCTCTGGCAGTCATGCTCGACATGGATCTCGATTTCTTCATCGGCACCGGAGACAACGTCTACTACGACACGCGTCCGCGCGAGGCGTTTGCGCAGACGCTCCCACAATTGCGACAGAAGTGGCACGAACAATTTGTGCAGTCGCGCTTTGTCGAGCTCTTTCGCAAGGTCCCCACCTATTGGGAAAAGGACGACCATGACCACCGGTATAACGACTGCGACCGCGAGGGCGATCGACTGCCTTCGAGTGATCTGGGCATCGCCACCTTCCGCGAACAAGTGCCAGTTGTGGATCCGACGAAGCCCCAAGCCAAAACTTATCGTACGTACCGCCTGAATCGAGACTTGCAGATCTGGCTGGTCGAAGGTCGTGACTACCGCAGCCCCAATCGTATGCCGGACGGCCCAGAAAAGACGCTCTGGGGAGCCAACCAACTTGCCTGGCTGAAGCGAACCCTCACTGAAAGTAGTGCCACCTTCAAGCTGTTGATCTCGCCCACGCCACTGGTAGGTCCTGACGACGCCTACAAGATCGACAACCACACGAACCACGATGGCTTCCGCCACGAAGGCCGCGAGTTCTTCAAATGGATCGTCGAGCAAAAACTCCACGAGCGGGGCTTCTATGTCGTGTGTGGCGACCGACACTGGCAGTACCACTCGCGAGATCCGCTTGGCGTGGAGGAATTTTCCTGTGGTGCCTTGGTGGACGAGAATTCGCGACTTGGGCGCAAGCCCGGCGATCCAAAATCAACCGACCCGCAGGCTGAGGTGAAGCAAATCTATACACAATCCGAGGCGTCCGGCGGTTTTCTGCGGATCACCGTCGGTCGTGGCAAAGAGCCAAGAACGGGAACCGCACGGTTTACGTTCGTGGACGACCTGGGAAATGTGTTGTACGAGACGGAAAAAGTGCGGCCGGCAGAGGAGTAGCAGTCTCCGAATGTCCGGGCGTCTCGCGTTGCTCCAGAATTTTGTAAGAGGTCAATCATGCTTAGGCTTATCCTGTCAACGCTAGTGACACTGTCGACGTTTGCAGCGCTGCGTGCAGACGACTCTGCCAGCGTTCAGTCTTCGTCGGATCCACTCTCGGCAACCCTCCAGCCGCACTTGAAGCCGACGGTTGCCGTTTTGTTGGATCACTATCGAACCAAACGCAAGTTCGTGAACTCCGACTTTCCGATGCCCCAGCCAAATTTCGAAGAATTCAAAACTGAGATGCGAACCGAGCTTGCGAGAACCCTGGGAATCACAGATTGGGTCGTGCGCTCACCTGTTGGTAAGGCAAGTCCGCTTGCCAACCACTTCGAGGACCGCTTGATTAGAACCATTTCACTGCACGGAGTGACGGTCGAGCTGCACGCGGTCACGCTCCAACCAACTGGCTTGGTCGTTCCGATGGCGATTTGCTTGCCAGCTGGCGATGGTACCGCTGCCGGAGTTTGCGTCTTCTCGGGACACACGAGTCGCGGACTACACGATTTGGTTGTGAACACCGACAGCTATCAACAGGGCGTGGCCATTCGGCTAGCCCGGGCAGGGTTTGCATCGATTGCGGTGGAGAAGATCGATACGGGCTACCTTTCCCGTGCAGGAACGGTGGGCAATGACGAAAACGTCGCCGCCACTCTGATGCTCAGTTGGGGCAGTGTTTTGCGTTCGCATCAGCTGCGCGCCTGCTTGGCCGCGACGGAAATCCTGGCCGGTCACACGCGCACGGATGAAACTCGCATTGGTGCGACGGGCGTTTCGCTTGGGGGCTGGCTCGCGGTACAAACAGCGATGCTAAACGACCGAGTTGTTGCTGTTGCCGATTTTGGGCGTAAGACGCGCAGTATCGCGACGGATGTCGAGCCCCAGCAGTACGACGGGCAGCGAGATCTGTGCCACATTATTCCAGGCATGCTGAGCTTGAGCGATCGCAATCTGATGCCAGTCGCGCTGGCTCCCTTACCAATGTTGGCTGGGCATGGTCGTAAGGACGGGGGCTCTCATCGGGCACACGCCGCCAACTTTCGTACGCTCTGCGAGGCCCAATATCAGCAGCTTGGTGCTGCAACTCATTACACCTATCTAATCCATGCAGGAGGCGACACGATGCCTTCCGAAGACGTCATCGCCTGGTTCCGAAACCAGTTTTCAAAGTAGCAGGCTTTCAAGGCTTCAGATTGCCTCGTTTCGGCGGGGCCAATGGTCACCCCTCTTTGCGATTGCTCAGATACCGGAACCGGCTGCCGGTTTTTTGACTCTGAGACCGCTCGCGATCATGGTAGGGTGCAAGCTCACCCAACGCTGTTCCAAGTGCTGAGCGATATGCATTGAGCCCATATTTTCCCTGTTAGGAGTCCTCTTGTGACCTCATCCGTGCAGAGTATCAACCGACGCAAATTCATCCGGCAATCGCTGACGGCCGCATCTGCTGTGGCGGTTGCCGGTGGCATTACTCGCGCCACCCACCATGAGTCGAAGTACCGTATTTGCGCGTTCGAAAAGTTTCTGCAAGACCTGTCCTACGACGAACTGGCCGACACGATTGCCGAGCTGGGTTTTGTGGGCATCGAAGCCACGGTAAGGAACAAGGGGCATGTGCTGCCCGAGCGCGTGGAGGAGGATCTGCCCAAGCTGGTCGAGGCGCTCAAGCAGCGCGATCTCGAAGTGACCACGATGGCGTCCGACGTACTCAATCCCCAGCAGCCGCTAACGGAGAAAGTTCTCCGCACGGCCAAGGGCCTGGGTATTGGCAGCTATCGCATGGGATTCTACAAATACGATCTCGACAAGCCGATCTTGCCACAGCTCGACGAGATTCGTCCCCAGGTCGAGGAACTAGCCGACTACAACCGCCAAATGGGGATGACCGCGTTCTACCAGAATCACTCCGACGCCAAGTACGTGGGCGCGACGCTGTGGGATATGCACGGCTTGCTGCAGGACATTCCCAAAGAGCAGATCGGTTTGGCCTTCGACATTCGCCACGCTACGATCGAAGCGGGGCTCTCTTGGCCAGTGATCTACGATGTCGTCAAACCCCACATCGGGGCACTTTTTGTGAAAGACTTCCAATGAGACGGTCGCAAGGCAAAGCATGTGCCGCTGGGCACAGGCCGCGTCGATCCGAAATTTTTCAAAATGGTCCAGCGCGACGGATTCGAAGGCCCGATCTCGTTACACGTGGAATACCTCGGCAAGGAGGGTACGCAAGCCAACATCGACGCCCTGCGCCGCGACTTGAAAGTGCTACGCGACTGGTTGAGCTAACGAGTGTTGATCAAGTTGCTTACAGTGAATGATGCACCGTTCCTGCTGCTCACAGGGACTCAACTACTTGGCCATCTTGGCGATCACCCATATTGTTGAACACGATCGGGTCGATGTCGTAGTCAATGGACTGCACATGACCATCGGCGAACACGGCATTAAATATCGCAGGGTGTGACGAACCGAAGTGATAACCAAAGCCTTCAGGATCTCTTCGACCTTGCTCGATGTCAGGCCCCGGTGGATAGCCGGTGTAGCGCATGATGTCGGGGTCCCAGCCATCGGTCCACCCGATGTCGTCGTGCCATGCCCCCAGTTCGTAACGGTTGATATGGAGTCTTTTCTCACCGATCACTAGTGTGTTGGTGGTGCCATCGGTGATGTCCTTTACCTTACAAGGGCGGCTCATTACAGTTCGGGCAATCACTCCGCGATAATCCACGTTGTAGACCTCGGAATTGCCAGGAGCACGAAAGCGCCTCTCGGCACCTTTTACCACGTCGCCATGAGTGACCCCTTGCCAAAACCAAACATTCGTAAGCCTCTCAAGGTTAAGAACATTGGCGGGAGTCGCACCTGCGTAGTCGTTCAGCGCACAACCCTGTGTGCAGTCTTCAGCCGATCCGGACTGAGTAAATCGAACTACCTGTCCTCGCTTGGAAGGACAGAAATATAAGGAGACCGGCGTTGAACGTACTTCGAGATCTCTCTGGAGGTCGCCGGCGCCGTAGCCTTTCGAGATGTTTTGCAGGTTTGCATTTTCCACGTAGGGAAGGATTTGCACCATCCAGCCGTAGCCCTTGCTATAGCTAACTTCGTCGGGACCCTCGTTGTGCCACGGCTCGGTGCCACCAGTAGGAAACTCTCCTGTAGCGCTCTCGTGATTGAGCAAAGCCAATCCCATTTGGCGCAGTTGATTCACACATTGCGTTCGCCGCGCCGCTTCGCGCGCCGCTTGCACAGCCGGCAGCAGCAGGGCTACCAATACACCGATGATGGCGATCACGACCAGCAATTCCACGAGAGTAAACGCCGTTTGGCGACGGTATCCGGGGTTCATAGTAGGACTCCAACAAAAAGAAGTAAGCGATAAGAGAATTTAGAAAAGTAATATGATCTAGGGGACTGGCAGCACAGACAGGCAACAACTTTGATTTCTTCCGAGCGAAATTGCAGTGAAAAGTTGATAAGTCAACTTGTCACTTGCCAGACAATCTCGCCTGTAGTTCTGCCTCGTCAACCAAGCTGCTCCGTGCTAATTCGGTCACGAGCAATTTTGTGTCGTTCACTCCAGTGCGCTCATGCGCGACAACGTTTAGCTCCTGATTGTTGGAATTGATCTTGCCGTACTCAACCACATACAGCTCGCCATCGCGGGGTGATGTGAGCAATGCTTCTGCGGTAACTGGCTGCCCTCCACGCTCCGCCAACTCGGCGTTGATAAATGCCAGAAACGACTCTTCATCGGCGGGCGGCTTCCCTCGATGATCGGAACGGAAGAGTTGGTACCACTTGCCGACGTTTTCAATCGACATCAACGCTTCTACCGAGGGCGGGCTGTCGCTGCCTTCGCCACAACCGGTCATTGCCGCGGTCATGGCTGAGATCGCCAGCGTGATGCCAACCAGCAAGTAGGACCGTGGTTGAAAAAACTTACGAACCGTGTTCGCATGTGGATTGACTATTTTATGCAAACTTACCTCGGCTGATTCACTTAGACAGTGCGAAGAATTTCGCAATTCGAATGAAAAGCAAGTGGCCGAAACATCGGCACAACACTGATATTATAGTATCACTCGTCCTGGTGCGGGTCAATCGAACTGAGTGTGAGAAGGCATACAATCTTAGCGGTTTGCCGAACTAGTGGACCACTCTATGGACGCTGGAAAAACGGCTCCCAGCAAGTAGTGCACTAGAGGCGACTAGCAGAGCCAACGGGGGGTGACCACAATGTGGGTACCCCTCACAACATACTCCTGTCGCTCCTGCGGCGAGCCGGAGGATAAGAAACCGATGACTATGAATTATCGACTGACCGCGCTGCTCGGTTGCCTTGCTCTTGCGAGCTGCAATTCGCCTGCCGAAACAATGCCCTCTTCAACTGCAGTAAAGCCACTGTTGCTCCTAGACGCTGAGGGCTCGCGGCGAAACGTCCTCGCCGCAGCTGAGGGCCGGCTGAACGCATTTTTGTTTTCACGAACCGATTGTCCCATTTCCAATCGCTATGCGCCGCAGGTGATCCAGCTTGTCGAGGAGTTTCGCGAGCGAGTCCACTTTTCGTTGGTCTATGTCGAGCCCCGTCTCACACCCGAAGCGATGCGCGCGCATCTGCAGGAATATGCTTACAACTGCTCTGCGGTGCTCGATGCGGAACATCAACTCGTTGAACTCACAGGCGCTACAGTTACCCCAGAAGCTGCATTATTCGATCCTCATGGAAAACTGCTCTACTGTGGGCGGATTGATGATTTGTACGCCTCATTTGGCAAAGCAAGGCCCGCAGCCACGTCGCGCGACTTCCGCAACGCCCTCGTTGCCGCCTTAGAGGGCGAGCCAGTTCCCGCGGCCACGGGCCCAGCTGTAGGATGCTACATCTCAGATTTGAAATAATCGCTAGCGCTCAAACCGGGCAAAGCAACTAGAATAGCTCGGTAGTGGCGGCAGGCTTCGCTGGTGGTGATGCTCCGCGGCTCTCTGAACATTCTGAGTACCCGAAGTCGTTGGAGAGGCAGCTTGAAAAGTGTTCTAGGGATTTCTGCGTTTTATCACGATTCGGCTGCGGCGTTGGTCGTCGATGGCCAGATCGTGGCTGCGGCTCAAGAGGAACGCTTCACTCGAATTAAGCACGACGCGTCGTTTCCCAGGAATGCAATCAACTACTGCCTGAAAGAAGTCGGTTTAACTTCTGCGGAGGTGGACTATGTCGGCTTCTATGAAAAGCCGCTGCTTAAATTCGACCGGCTGCTGGAAACCTACCTGGCGGTGGCGCCACGCGGTTTCCGCTCGTTTACTCGATCCATGCCCATTTGGTTGAAGCAAAAACTATTGATGGGCCGGACTATGCGCCGCGCTCTGGACCGGCCGCACAAGCGTATGGTTTTTTGTGAACATCATGAGTCCCACGCCGCGAGCGCCTTTTTCCCCTCGCCGTTCGACGAAGCAGCGATCATCACGCTCGACGGCGTGGGCGAGTGGGCGACGGCCACCTGGGGGGTCGGCCACGGCAATCGGCTCGATCTCAAGCAGGAAATTCGTTTCCCCCATTCTCTAGGTTTGCTCTACTCGGCATTTACCTACTACGCGGGCTTTCGGGTGAATTCTGGCGAGTACAAGTTGATGGGGCTCGCCCCCTATGGCGAGCCCGTCTATGCAGAGATGATCCTTTCGAAACTGATGGACCTGAAAGAAGACGGCTCGTTTCGACTGGATCTCTCTTATTTCAATTACTGCCAGGGATTGACGATGACGTCCACCAAGCTCGATCGGCTGCTGGGGCGAAAACCACGCCAATCGGAGGGGCCTCTGACCCAGGACGATATGGATCTGGCGGCATCGATTCAGCAGGTCACTGAAGAAGTGATGCTCCGCACCGCGCGGCATGTTCATCGACAGACTGGTCTCGAGAATCTCTGCATGGCCGGCGGCGTCGCGCTCAACTGTGTCGGCAATGGTCGCATTCTGAGGGAGAGCCCCATCGAGAATCTGTGGATTCAGCCAGCAGCAGGCGACGCGGGAGGGGCGCTGGGCGTCGCACTGTTTACCTGGCATCAGTTGATGGGCGAGCCGCGCACTCCAGTCTCTCCCGATGCCCAACGAGCCACGCGACTTGGACCTCGAGTCAGCGAGAATGAAGCACGCACCGCAATCGAGTCGGCCAACTTGGTCTACCATCATGTCGAGTCAGAGTCCAACCTCTGTGATCGTGTTGCGTCCTACATCGCAGCAGGAAAAGTGGTGGGCTGGGTGAACGATCGCATGGAATTTGGGCCCCGCGCGCTTGGTAGCCGCAGCATCCTAGGCGACCCGCGTAGCGAAAAAATGCAATCGTTGATGAATCAGAAAATTAAATTCCGTGAATCGTTTCGACCGTTTGCGCCGAGTATTTTACGCGAACGTGTTCACGATTATTTCGAGACGCGAACTCACGAAGACAGTCCGTACATGAATCTTGTCGCGTTGGTTTGCCCAACGCGCCGGCGAACGGCAACCCAAGGTTTGACGGGCTTGCAGAAGTTGGGCGATAACCTTTCTGATTTGCCGGCAACGACGCACGTGGATTACACGTCGAGGTTGCAAACAGTTGACGCTGAGCGTCATGGTCGTTACTATAAAATGCTGAAGAGTTTCGAGAAACTCACGGCTTGCCCAGTGCTGATCAACACGAGCTTCAACGTCCGCGGCGAGCCGATTGTCTGCACGGCTGAAGATGCCGTCCGCTGTTTCTTGGCGACAGAGATGGACGTCTTGGTGCTCGAAGATTTTCTCTTGCTCAAGGATGAACAGCCTCAGCAAGACCAGGCAAGGAGCCAGACCCACTTGGCTCAATTCAAGCTGGATTGAGCGACTCGAGGAGCATGCTTTTCTCCCATGATCGAAATCAACACCAATCCGACGCAACGTGAGCTACGGGTCTTTGGCATCCTGCTGTGTTTGTTCGTGGTCGTGCTGGCATCCTTGCTGTTTTGGCGCTGGGAGCTTCGCGGTCTGGCGATGGCAGTGAGCGCGGCTGGTACGCTGTTGCTATTAGTTTACGCTACGTTTCCAGCGAGCCGTCGCTTGGTTTACGTCGGCTGGATGACGGCCGCCTATCCGATTGGCGTGGTGGTTTCTTTTGGATTGCTGGCAGCCATCTATTATGGGGTGTTGACGCCGATCGGCCTGCTACGCCGCTGGATGTTAGGCGATCCGCTGACCCGACAAGGGGACGTAGCCGCGAAGAGCTACTGGGTCGATCGGGCCGAGTCCGCCGATAACGAGCGATACTTCCACCAGTATTGAAAACTAGGGCCGAGTGAGCGATTCTGTGAGCGATGCCAAGCACCAACCCACTGACCTCAATTCTACTGACAACGAGTCCCCAGACGACTTCGAGTCCCTCTCAACCCAACGTCCCCCTGGCGTGATTCAAGAAATTGTCTCCCTGATTAGCTACAATAAGAAGTGGTACCTGATCCCACTACTCGTGGCGCTGTTGTTGATCGGCGTGATTTTGATTTTGGGTTCGACAGCCGCGGCGCCGTTTATTTACACCTTGTTTTAGCAACTTTGCAGCGGACGACGATTGCAATCGTGAATTAGGCGCGGGTGGAGCGATCTCCGAGTAGACACATGCCCGAACTAGCTTCCTCCAAGCCACAGCAAGCCTCCAAGAAGACCAAGCTAATTGCTCGATTGTTGTTGGTGCTTGTCACACTTGGATGCGTCGTGGGGCTGGGTGAGCTGGCAGCCAGAATGCTGCCGGCGCAACCCCTGGTCCGATTTCAGCAACTCGACGAGCGGCTTGCCGGTGGCGAGCGGCATCAGTTCGTCGGCTTGATCGAAAATGACAGCGAAACTTTCTGGCGGCTCAGGCCAGGGCTAGTTCTTCCCACTGATACCAAGCCTTTCTTTGGCACGGTTTCCAATTCGCAAGGTTATCGCTCGGAGCAAACCTTCGGGCCCAAAGTTGCGGGGGAGGTGCGGGTTCTTTTTCTGGGTGATTCTTGCATTTACGGATACGGCTTGGGTATCAAAGAGACACTCACTCACCAGACGGAGCTGCGACTACGCGCACGCTTTCCAGACGCGAACATCAGTTGCATCAATGCGGGAGTGCCTGGGTACACTCTGTTTCAAGGCTTTCAGCAACTGCGAGCGAGGGGCTACCTCCTCGAGCCGGACATTGTCATTCTTAGCTTCGGCTGGAACGATGGCGACGCGTGGGATGGTCGTAGCGACGCGCAGCAATACGCGGAATTGCAAGCTTCCGAGCCTCCGGCATGGCTAAGCGGGTCCAGGCTAGGCCAACTAGCAGCCAAGGCACTGGCAAAAAATCAAGAGAGCTCCAAGCCATGGCCAAGCCAGACCCGGGTAGCCCCCAAGGAATATGCGACACTCCTCGAAGAAATTAAGAAAGAGACCCATTCGCGTGGCATCGAGCTATTGCTCCTGGTACCGGGCTCGAAATCCTCGGTGGAGAATTTTGCCAAGCAAGCGGACCCAGCGCAATTGAACCTCTATCAAGCGGAAGGCATACGCCTCGGTCGCGAGATGTCGTTTGGCCCCTATGACGAGGCAGCCTATATCAACGGCGTAGCGGTACTTGCCCAAGAGCTTCACCAGAACTCGGTCAACGATCTGTTTCTCGACAGCGTCCACCCCAGTGCGATCGCTAACAGGATTCTTGCGCGGGTCGTGGCGCATCGGTTGCTGCCCTGGCTAGAGGAGAATCTGCAATGATCTCCAGCTGGCTTCGCAGAGACAAACTCCCCGGCACTGTGGTGAGCGCGCTGCTATCGACTCTGCTTTTCTGGGCAGTAACGGCTCGCGGTGCAGACGATTGGGTTCGTGCTACACCCGATGTGGTTCTCACCACTGCTGAGACTATCTCATTGCGTGCAGGTGACGACGAGCAGGTGCGGACCTACTTGGTTCCTACGAACCATTCCAAGCAGCGCTACCTCAGTGCCATCGAGGTCATCACGGGTGACGATTGTGTTGCTCTAGAAGAAGTCTGGGCTTTTGACAGGGGAGCGCTCGACCACTTTCTTGAGGTAGGATCGCAGACATATTTTGAGGGGGCAATTGCCGAGCGAGTGACTCCTATGGGACGGCGCATACCGCTGTTTCTCAAGACAGATCAAAAGCAAGTTTCGTTTGTCCAATGGGCATGGCCTATGCCACCCCAACAAACGCTTGCCGTGGTACTTCGGCTCAAATCGCCCCGGCAGCGCCAAATTCTCAAGCCAAAGATTGGCCTGTTCTTTGTCGAACGACCGTACAACCCTTCTCTAGTGGTCTGGTTAGAAAGCTGCGCGACAACGGAGACTGCCTACTTGCCTGAAATGACTCCTGCACGGAATGCGGAGTTGCTTGCCTTGAATACTGGTCAACCGACCGAATTTTCCAAATTTGTCCTGAAGAACCAAGCAACCCAAACAAGCTGGCACTTGGAGAGTTCAGATGATCAGCGATTCTTGCAGCCGGCTCAAAACATCACTTTGCTTCGAGAACAAACCTACCACTTGGACCAGGCGACCGAGGGATTGCAGCAGGAGGCCAGCCCCGGTTGTCCAACGGCTCTCTTTCTTCATGCGGCGGATGAAGTCGAACGGTTCTCGATCGAGCAACAGCTGCAGAAAGACCTTTGGAATTTGCAAAAATCGCGTTGTCTCGCTGGGCTCGAAGCAGCGACCAACGACCCTACTCTCAGACTTACGTTAGGAATCCTCCTTGCACAGGGTGGAGAACTTGATCAAGCCATCGAGCAATGGGCTAAGGTCACACGATCGCAGCCCGATCACTTTCACAGCCACTATCGTTTGGCAGAGGCCTATGTAGCTCAACAGAAATACTCTCTGGCAACCCAACATTATCAAACCGCAATTGAGCTAGACCCGCAGCACGCTCGATCCCATTTCGAGTTCGCCAATGTGCTCTTCTTGCAGGGGAAACACGAGCAGGCCTTAGAACATCTCCGCCAGGCGATAGAACAAGACGGTGGGTTGGTTGCTGCGCATACCAATATCGCCGTCCTTTACGGTATGTTGGGCGAGAGCAACAATCAAATTGAACATTACCGTACTGCGCTGCAATTGGATCCAGGCGCGGTGAGAGCTCGTTTGGGACTAGCGCAGGTGATGGCACGTACGGTCAGCCGATCGGCTGCGCTTGGCGTATTGGCTGAAGGCCTTCGCGAGACTCCTAGTGACGAAAGTCTGCTCCTCGCGCGAGCGAACATGCTCCATGAGCATGGGGAGACAGAAAAGGCGAGGGAGGCCTATGTGACAGTGTTGCGAATGCACCCCGAATCGATCGCAGGGAGCGTTGGTTTCGCCACGCTGTTGATTGGCGGGCCCAACCCGTCGAGCGGCGATCTCGCTCGGGCCATCTATCTGGCCGAATTTGCGGCCGACGTGAATTCTAACCCCGATGCCGATATACTATCGGTGCTTGCAAAGTGTTACGCAGCTTCCGGTCGCTATGATGCAGCAATAACTGCCATCGACAGGGCACTGGACCGAGCCGAGCAGTCAAACCCTAAAGGAAGTAGGATTCAGGCGTTACAGCAGCTCGGCGAAAGCTACAGGCAAAAGCTTGGCAAACAAGCAAAGTAACCACACGCGACGCGACCGTGCACGCCGCAATCATCCCTACGCAAAATGCTTGATCCAAGCGATTGATAGCCCAATGCTTCGTTTCTTTTTTTATCGAGCACTTCTACTGTTATTGCCAGCGGTACTCGGCTGTGGTCAGCGCGACGCACAACTACCCAGTGGGCAGAACAAAACGGAAGGTACGGCAGGTGTTGCGCAACCCGCTGCCAGCCAGCCCTCAACGCTCTCCGAGCAATCTAAGCAGCCAGCCGGACGCAAGGACACAACGGTCACGTTCAACAAAGATATCGCACCACTCGCATTCGAGCACTGTACGCCCTGCCATCGGCCGGGTCAGGTGGCACCGTTTAGCCTGATCGGGTACGACGACTTCTCGACCCGTGCCGAGCAAATTGCCGATGTGACTGAGAGCCGCTACATGCCACCGTGGAAACCCGCCGCTGGCCATGAGACATTTGCTGATGCACGGCTCTTGGAATCGAGCGACATTGAATTGCTTCGGCGCTGGCTCGAGGCAGGCACTCCAGAGGGAAACGCGGCGGATCTCCCCCCAGCCCCTACTTATCCCACAGGCTGGCTATTAGGAGAACCTGACCTTGTGCTGAAAATGAGTCAATCCTACGAGCTGTCGGCCGGGGGATCCGACAAGTTTCGCAGTTTTGTCATCCCGATTCCCCTTGATCGTGTTCGCTATGTGCGCGGCTTGGAGTGTCGTCCTTCCAATGCGAGAGTGATTCATCACGCGGATATTCTGTTTGATCCGACCACGCAATCGCGCGAGCTTGATGCACTTGATCCGGTAGCAGGTTTCGAGGGCATGAGGCCTATCGAGTCAGCCAGCGTAGGCAGCTTGACGGGCTGGGCGCCGGGCGCTACTCCCATTTTGTACCCCGAGGAACTGGCCTGGGAGCTAGACCCGTCCAGCGATCTTGTGCTGACGCTGCACATGCTGCCAACCGGCAAGTCGGAGCCGGTTGATTTCGAGCTTGGCTTTTACTTCACGGACAAACGCCCGCAACGGCCTTCCTATCTTTTGCGATTGGCATCAACAACCATCAACATCCCCGCAGGCGAAGCCGAATATGAAGTTTCGGATGAATACACGCTGCCAGTCGATGTTGAACTTGTTGGCCTCCGGCCCCACGCGCACTACTTGGCTAAAGAGGTCGAAGTCACGGCAACCTTCCCCGACAGTGCAGAGACGACCCTGCTGAAAATCACGGATTGGGATTTTAACTGGCAAGATGACTACCGGTATCAGCAAGCTCAACTGCTGCCCAAGGGAACTCGTCTCAGCATGCGCTGGGTCTATGACAATTCCACGGCAAACGTTCGTAATCCGAATTCGCCCCCGCAGTCGGTGCGTTGGGGTGCCAAGTCTTCCGATGAGATGGGAATCGCTCTGCTCCAATTGATTCCCTTCAACACGGCGGAGTACCGCAAACTGGCCCTCGACCTCCAGCGGAAATCACTGCACAAGAGAATTGCTGGATACGAAATGATCATCCGGCAAGAACCAAGCAACCTACAGGCTCACAGCTCGTTATCCCACTACTACAAGTTAGCGAAAGAGAAGCCGGAGATTCTCAAGCGACTCGAGCAAGCGCAGACAGAAGCCCCGGATGACGCGACATTGCACTATTGCCTGGGGACCTTGCACAGTTTGCTTGGGAATGATCAACAATCGATTGCACAGTTAGAGCAAGCCTTGCAGATTGCGCCTTCCTATGACATGGCCAGTTATCAGCTCGCGCAGACTCTGCTCAAAATTGGTCAAATGGAAAAAGCGACGACCGCACTTCAGCGAGTCGTCGAAGCCCTTCCTGCACTGCATCAAGCCCATTACGCATTGGGGATTGCACTCAGTAAGTCGGACCAACTCCAACAGGCGATTACATCGTTCAAGAAATCGCTGAGTATCTATCCCGACCAACCGCTCTGCCAGGAGCAACTCGGTAGCGTGTATATGAAGCTCAAGGAATGGAAAGAAGCCGAGCATTGGTTTCGCACCGCCCTGGAGACTGAGCCAGACAGCCCTCACCGCCTCGTGAATCTAGCCGTTGCTATTCAGAACCAAGATCGATTGGATGAGGCGCTCTCCTATTACAAGAAAGCCCTTGAGGTTGAGCCCAATGCGTGGCAAACCCATGCGAACCTTGCCGGTTGCTATTTACTCAAGCGAGAAGCTAACCCTGCTATCGAGCATTATCAGCAAGCCGTGCGAATCAACCCGCAGGCATGGCTCGTCCGGATGAAGTTCGGAGATTTGTGGTCCTTGGTTGGAGAGCCGGCCAAGGCTGCCAAACAGTTTCAGGCGGTCGCCGAGGGTCAGCATGAGTTTGCGTTGGCACACCTGAAGACTGCCCAAGCACTGAAGACAGCAGGGCAAACAGAAGAAGCCCTGCGTTTCTACCGCTCTGCCAACGAAATCAAGCCAGATTGGACTCCTGCGGTAGTGGGCTTAGCATGGATTCTTGCCACACACCCAGATGAGCAGTTACGCGATCCCCAGAAAGCCATTCAACTAACAGAGGCGATGGCAAACGCCGAGAAGCCGCACCCCGTCCTCCTTGATACGATCGCCGCTGCCTACGCAGCCCTTGAAAAGTTTGATCAAGCGATGGAGTTTGGCAACAAGGCACTACAAGTTGCCAGCTCGGCTGGCATGAATGAACTCGCAAAGCGGATTGAGAAGCGGCTCAGGCTTTATCGCGATCAGAAGCCTTTTGTAGAGAAGAAAGATGCAGATCCTGCCAAGCCGGATGGCAGCTGAACAGGTTCCCCCACGTTAACGGGTAATTCGCCACATCACGGGGAGAGTAATTCGATGATCCAGCGACCGGCCTTACTTCTTTTTGTCGGCCTATTGACCGCCTTTCATGCTGGCGTCGCCGGGTGCGGAGCGGGCAAGGAGAATCGGCCGAACATCGTTCTTGTAATGGCGGATGACTTGGGGTGGGGCGACCTTCGATGCTTCAATCGCGACTCGCCGATCCACACGCCACACTTAGACGCGATGGCAGCGGGGGGAATGAAGCTCAACCGATTTTACGCCGCGGCCCCGGTGTGCAGTCCGACGCGGGGCTCCTGTCTGACGGGCAGGCACCCGTTTCGCTACGGGGTCTATTTTGCGAACTCAGGGCACATGCGCCAGCGAGAGCAAACACTCGCGGAGCTGCTCAAGGCGCACGGCTACGGCACGGGACATTTCGGCAAGTGGCACCTTGGCACGATGTCCAAAACGGTGCGCGACTCGAATCGCGGTGGCAGAAACAGTGAAGACTATTCGCCACCACAAGACAATGGCTTTGATGTGTGTTTTTCCACAGAAGCGAAGGTCCCCACGTGGGATCCGATGTGGATGCCAAAAGAGAAGTCCACGCGGGCGTGGTGGAACTCGATCAACGACAAGAGCACAGCAACCAGCTACGGCACACGTTACTGGAACGAAGAGGGCGAGGTTGTGAAGCAGGGACTGCAAGGAGACGATTCACGAGTAATCATGGATCGGGCCCTCCCGTTCATCGAGCAAATGTCCAACAGCCAGACACCGTTCTTCGCGGTCATTTGGTTTCACACACCGCACTTGCCTGTGGTGACGGGGCCGAAGTATGCCGCCATGTATCCTGAGTACGATGGCTTTCAGAAAAGTTACTTTGGCTGTATCACCGCTATGGACGAACAGGTTGGCCGACTGCGTGCGGCGCTGAAGAAGGCAGGGGTCTCTGAGAATACGATGCTCTGGTTTTGTTCGGACAATGGCCCTGAGGGGAATGCGAAAGATAGCCCCGGGAGTGCCGCTCATTTTCGTGGGCGAAAGCGGTCGCTGTACGAGGGGGGCATCCGCGTGCCGGGGATTTTGGAATGGCCTGCCCAAGTGCAGCCCGAATCGACCAGCAATTTCCCCTGCGTCACCAGCGATTATTTCCCCACAATCGTAGAAGCACTGGACATCGAGCAAACAGACAGCCGCCCTCTCGATGGGATTTCGCTCCTGCCGATGTTGCGTGGGACGGTGACCGAGCGGCAGCAACCCATTGGTTTCCAATCGAAGCATCAACGTGCCTTGGTTGCGCAGCAGTACAAACTCTACAGCAAAGACCAGGGTGCGACATGGGAGCTTTACGATTTGCTTGCAGATCCTTCGGAAGCGGTTAATCTCTCCTCCCAGCTTCCCGATCAGGTGGCTAAGATGCAGCTGACGCTAGAACAATGGCAGCGATCTTGTAGTGAGAGCGATCGCGGTTCGGACTACTAGTTTTCCCCTAAGCATGTGAGATGGTGACAGAATGCGTGAATCAATCTACTTCGCACTGTGCATTGCGGTTGGGGCGCTCTTCGGTTTGGATAGGCCGCTTTCCGCGGTGGAGCGGCCGAACATTGTTTTCTTTTTTGTCGATGACATGGGCTGGCAGGATACATCCGTACCTTTTCATACGGAAACCACGCAGCTGAATCGCGAGTACCGCACACCAAATATGGCTGAACTCGCAAAGCAAGGCTTGTTGTTTACCAACGCCTATGCCTGCGCGATTTGTTCGCCGTCACGGGTGAGCCTCATGACAGGCCAGAACGCTGCGCGGCACGGAGTTACCTGCTGGACACTGCGACGCGATGTCTCTCCGGAGCCCGACAGCGAGCGCTTTGATCCCGCCGCTTGGCCACTCAATGGACTGCAACCTGTGGGCTCCAACATCCCACGCAGTTTTGAAGCCGAAACTTTGCCGCAGCTGCTTCGCGCTAGCGGTTATCGCACGATCCACGCTGGTAAGGCTCACTTTGGAGCGAAAGAGACGCCGGGGGCTGACCCTCGCAACCTTGGCTTCGAGGTGAACATTGCCGGGTCCTATATGGGAGGGCCCGGATCGTATCACGGCGAGAAAAACTTCTCCGCAACTTGGCGAGGCGGAGGCGAAATTTGGGACGTTCCCGGACTCGAAAAATATCACGGGCAGAAAATCCATCTCACGGAGGTGCTGACTAACGAATCAATTCTCGCAGTGGAGAGCGCGGTTGCTGATGACGTTCCATTCTACCTCTACCTCTCGCACTACGCCGTCCACGCACCCTGGGAAGAGGACGACCGCTTCTACCAAAACTATCAGGACCAACCCTGGGAAGAGACGAGAAAGCGTTTTGCTTCGATGCTCGAAGGCATGGACCATTCGCTCGGCCGAGTGATGAAAGCCATCGATCGCCTTGGTGTGCGCGACAACACGATTCTTGTTTTCATGTCGGATAACGGTTGTCCCCGGCAGCTGCCGCGCAATTTGCCATTGCGCGGGCACAAGATTCTTGCCTACGAAGGCGGTACCCGTGTGCCATTGATCGTGCGCTGGCCCAATCACGCACCAGCCAGCGAGCGAACCGCTACGCCTGTGATCATCGAAGATATCTTCCCCACGTTTCTTGAGATGGCCAATGTCGAAACTATTCCCTCTAACGATGGGCAGAGCTTCGTCCCGGTGTTAGACGACCCGACCGCGGAAGATTCGCCTCGCCCGTTGTTTTGGCACTACCCGAATCTCTACGACCAACCGCCGCATAGTTCGGTTCGCCTGGGAGATCTCAAGCTCATTTACTGGCATAGCGAGCAAACGTTCGAGCTGTTCAATCTGCGTACCGACCTCGGGGAAACCACCAATCTCGCCGTGCAGCAACCGGACCAAGTCAAACGCCTGGCCCGAATTCTTGCCAAACATTTACGAGAAACGGGAGCGTTGATGCTTACGGATCGGACTACGCAAGAAGTCGTTCCCCTGCCGGATGAGGTGCTGTGACTCTCGGCAGGCTGAATTACTGCGATGTCAGTTGGAACACGATGTTCGTACCCAAGCACGACTCGGAGACCTCGAGCCCCAGCAGTTCACCGTCGCCGTAGCGTGCGGTGACCGCTTCCGTTGGACCGGTGACGGCGATACGGAATATGCCGGGTTGGGTTCCGTGTAATGGTGCGTCACCGACACCTTGCGTGATGGGACGCACCAAGCCTCGCGAGCTGGTCGTTCCGCGCGCATTTTTCACTGCATCGCCGAGAAATTTCTCGGGAATTAATTCGATGGTTGCCCCAGCGAGTGGCGCGCCGTCTAGCATAAATCGGCATGCCAGCGAGTACATTCCGGTCATTCCATCGCGAGAGAGCTGGGCGATCCTGGTTTCAATTTCTTGTGCAGAGACGTGACCGTCATCGTCCTCGTCGTATGCTGCCCGAGCGGCATAGATGCCCGGGCATTGCTTCAGCTCCTCAGGAGCCAGGAGCCCATCGTCATCCTGGTCGAGTTCTTCCACGGCGTCTGCGGCAGCCTGTGCAGCGTTCACCTTGGGAGGGTAAATGCGCGCCGGTCCACGGCTGCAACCAAGCGTACAAACTGCGATGCTAACGAACCAGGGAAGAACCTGGTGTACAGGAACCCGATGCACTGGAATGTGGGAGCGTTGGCAATCGCGTGCTGTTGCCGTCACAATGCAGCTCCATCAAGAACTTCTGCGTCGGCGCGGAGTGCCAAGCGTCGATAAATTTCTGTGTCGATGTTAAAGCTGAGCGTGCGCGTGGAGCCATCACACAGAGAGAATACGCATCCGCCTGGGTGGGGGCCGCCGAAGGAGTAGGTGTCCGTAAGTCCAGGAGTGTCTTGGCGCAGCGGGTAGTCTTCGCCGGCGTAGCGGTTGGATTCGAGGTCTTGCCCTTCGTACATGTCGCAAGCATCGCCACCCCCGTACCAGGATTCGTAGAGCAGCGGGTCCATCGACTTCTCGCCGAACAGCAAAGTTTGGCTCGAGCCGTCGGTGATGTCTGCGAAACGAACCGCGCTCCGCCACCAACTAATGCCAACGCCGCGATCGGGATTCGGCCAACCCTTGTGAGTTTTCGCCGCTTCGAGGGTGCTTGGTCCCGCGTGGTATCCTGGCCAATCGTCGCCACTATTCATGGCATAGCACGACTTGGCCACCATCTCGGGTCCCAAGGCCCTCGGTCGGCCGAAGCCAGGGTTCAATCGATAAGGGCGTCGAATGCATGCAGGTCGCGGTGGATAGAGCCGCGCTTCACGCCGACTGGGGCAGTTGAACATGCTCAGCGGCGTCGAAACCAGTGTTTCCACAGCGTTAGACTTTGCGACGTCGTCGCCTCCCGCCCCCAGCGCGTGCAGCGCCTGCTGTTCGAGATACGGCAACAAACTGAATGGCCAACCTCCGGGTTGGCTGATGCCAAAGCCCAGGTCCGCATCCCCCACCCATCCGTGCCCCCATCCGCCCGTGGGTAGCGAACTATGCGCTGCGTGGTGTCCCTGCGCGGCGAGGGCTAATTGCTTGACTTGGTTCACACACTGGGTGCGACGCGCTGCCTCTCGTGCCGACTGCACTGCAGGTAGCAATAGGCCAACCAAGATGCCGATGATGGCAATCACCACCAAGAGCTCTACGAGTGTGAACGCTGAGTGCCTCGCGCCGGCGACCTGATGATTGGAGGTTTGCTTGTGCATGATTCGGCCGCGCGAGAGGAATCGATAGCAAGGCACGTTTGTCGTACAGCATAAGTTCGTTGATGCGGCACGTCAAGTTGAGAGCCAAGGCTCCGCGCCTGCCAAAGGCGGTCTAGCTGGTCACTTTCGTCCTAGCGTTTATGCCGAACGAATTGAGGCATTGCGTGCAATTCTTAAGTTGATTTCCGATCCCCTCGATCTTGGTACAGTAGCGTTCAGTGGCTGGGGTTATTAGCCCAGGCGTTCGCGATATCGACTCAGGTCGTCGCAAAAATCAATGGAGTCTTTGAGCATAGAAAATGCAATTTGGGCCTCGAATGAACGGGCGAGAGGTTGCTTGTCTAAAAGTTCGAGCGTATCGACGATCCGCAGGCACTTCACGCCTTTTCTGACGATGTTGCCATTGCTTGTCGAGATGTTCACCGAAGCCGGGGCGTATTCGCAACTTCTGGATCAATTGGTTGCTGTGAACCTGAGCTAGGTCCGTTGTGATATCTGCTTGCAATCCTCCTCTCAGGATTCGTGCCGTCGTAGCGAGTTGACTCGCCCGGAAAGGCAGGCTAGAAGATAACTAGCTTTGTGCTGCTGCAATTCACTTTCTCCCACTGCGGGTCCGCTGACCATGATGCTCTCACCAAGTCGCAAGTTTTTCACATTGGCGATGTCGTTGACTTTCTTACAGGGTGGAGATGCCCAGGCTGAGATTCAGCTCGAACAGAATGAGCAAGGAGTCCAAATCACGGCGGACGGAAAGCCGTTTGCTCAATATCTTACGAAGTCAGATCGGCAGCCCGCAGTCTTTCCGCTCATTGGGCCTACGGGTTTGGCTCACACACGATCGTATCCTATTGGAGAGCGATTGAAGTTTGAAAGTGAGGATCATCCACATCATCGATCGTTGTGGTTTGCTCACGGAGATGTGAATGGGCTTGATTTTTGGCACGGGAAAGAGTCGGGCCCGCGGTGCACTATTGAGCATCGGGAATTCTTGAGCGATCAGCCTGCTGGCACAGTCGTCACCCGCAACGACTGGATGGCAGGCGACGCACGTGTTTGCCGCGATCAACGCACGCTAGAGTTTGGCGCGGAGGAAAAGCGGCGCTGGGTGGATTTTACCATCGACCTCTTTGCTTCCGATGGCGATTTGCGCTTCGGAGATACCAAAGAAGGCACCTTTGCAGTGCGCGTGGCGGGCTCGATGAAAGTGAATGATCCGGGCAAGGGGCACATCGTAAACAGCCTGGGTTCGAAAGACAAAGCAGCTTGGGGAGAACCAGCACCGTGGGTCGCTTACCACGGACCGGTCGAGGGGAAAACTGTCGGCATCGCGATCTTTAGCCATCCCAACAACTTTCGACACCCGTGCCGATGGCATGTGCGAACCTACGGACTGTTTGCTGCTAATCCGTTTGGCGAGTCGGACTTTGATCCCGCAGACCTCAAGCAGGGAGCAGTCACGGTCCCCAGGGGCGAAAGGCTACGATTGCGGTATCGAGTGGTATTGTATGCGGGCGATGCAAAAGAAGCAGACATCGCAAGCACCTACGAGCAGTGGGTGCATTAATGATGTCAGGCGAGAGAATGGTCCTAACTGAGGAGAGGTAGGACCTAGCACTGCTTGGTGGAAAATAGCTGCTATACTACGTGTGAGGAGTATTTCATTTCATGCAGCCCAGCAAACTTAAGAGTCAGCCAGCCGCTCGCCTTGCGTTACCTTATCGACACGGTTTTACTCTGGTGGAGCTGCTGGTCGTGATCGCGATCATCGGCGTCTTGGTCTCGCTGTTGTTGCCGGCAGTGCAGGCGGCACGCGAGACGGCCCGGCGGAATACTTGTATCAACAACTTGCGTCAAATTGGTCTGTCGCTCCATCAGTACCACAATGCGCACAAGCGTTTTCCGCTAGGCTCGACGGGGCGGAATCCGAAACGTTTGTCAGCAAGCTATGGCTCGAAAATTCGCACGCCCTTTCTTGTCTTCTTATTTCCCTTCCTCGAAGAGTCGGCCGTTTACCGAGCCTATGACTTCGAGAAGGCGGGAAATTTACAGACGCAAGACCCGCTTTCGCCAATTAACAATCGCTTGGTGATGTGGACATGTCCGAGCGATGACCCACATATTGGTGGGTCGTGTGAAGGAAACAATGCGCAGGACAACAAAGGCAACTACGGAGTGAATTGGGGCACGTGGACATTCGTGCATCAGCTCGAGCGCTGCGACGACGAACGCTTACCAGCAGCCGACTGTCTGGTGGCACCATTTCATTTGGAATTTGGCGCGGCAATTCGGCAGATCACAGACGGTACCAGCCACACACTGGCCCTCATGGAAATGATCCAAGCCCCTTCTGATTTCGGCACCCCCTGCGATCGCCGCGGACGCATTTGGAACGATGAAGCCGGCTGCTACCAACTGATGACCCGCTACGGTCCCAACGCAGCGGACCCCGACCGCACGCGCTGCGTAGACACCCCGCAAGACAATCTTCCTTGCAACCGTACCGGTAATGTGCCGCGGCAGGAGTTCCTCTCAGCCCGCAGTCGCCACCCCGGCGGAGTGAATGTATTGCTGTGCGACGGCAGCACGCACTACACCAGCAACGACGTAGATCTCGAACTCTGGCAAGCGATGGCAACAATGGCCGAAGGAGAAACGGTTGCCTCGGAGTGAAAACGCAGAAAATCGCGAATTGCGGCCTGGGTTTAATTTTAGCGGAGGACAAGGGACTCGAACCCTCAACCCCTTGCGGGGCACCTGATTTCGAGTCAGGCTGCTAGCCAATTCGCGTATCCTCCGGGTCCCTTTCCAGGGAAGATACTCTTAATTTACCGGCCGCGACGCATCGGGGCAATATGCTCAAATACGCGGTTCGCTGGCCCTCGCCAGCGAGAGTAGGGGGAAACTGCTGCCTCTGGTGGCTCATATTCCATAGAACCGGTGCAGTTTCCGTAGCGGACCGCACTCTGTGCGGGAAGTGCCGAGCGAGGACAGATTTATCGGTTCCTCGTGCTGTAGCTGGTGTGCCAGGCGCCGACAATTCTTTTGGCCATTGCTAGCAACTCCGTCGATACCTCCCAGTATCCTGCAGCATTCCCTCCCCGATTCGCAGTGAGGTTTTTGAGATGGCTAGTGCAAAGACGATCCGCATTGTTACCCGCGGTAAAAACGGCGAACTCCGCACCCATGACTATCAACAGGAAGAAGCCGTGCTGAAAATGCACACCCAGATTGGCATCGATGATTGTAGCACCGACTTGAGCTTGCGCGGCATGCCCGTGTTCCGCGGTCTCATCGGTCCTATGCCCGAAACGAAGGGCGTGGTCCGATACGAAGCGCCGGAGGTTTTTGAAACGTTGACGAAAGAGTGGGGCGCCACGCCACCGGGACGAAAACGTCGGCGAGCGAGTCGATAGGGTTTGAGCGATTGATTGGCAACACTGAGAAAATGAACTTCAAAAGGGGCTGCGATCCACAGGGGACGCGGCCCCTTTTTTTGAATCAATACCGACTTCCCATCGAGGTTGGGGATTGCCAACCGCCAGTGGCTTGGCGGGGTGGGTCGTTCTCCAAGGCAACACCGCCTAGTTTCACGCCGCCCGAGTTGGTACTGCCATTGACGCTAGGTCTTGCTGCGATGGTCGCGGGACGGCTCAGTGGCCGCGCGTTGGCCAATCCGGTTGAGGCAGCGGTCGATGTGGGAGACATCGCCACACGCGTCACCGTTTCTTCCTCAGCCATACGATAGGCGGTCACGGGCACTTGGACCGTCTTGGTTTGCGGTACCCAAGCAACCTGGCTGACGGGGATCTGCACGTTCGCGACCTGCGTGCTCCAGGTAGTCACTGGCTGCAAATTGTAAGTCCAATAGGGCGTAACAAACGGGTTCCAGCGACCACGCAGTTGTGAGTTCCATTGGTAGGTAGTGTTGGGCACGCAGTAGAGCTGTTGGTGGTTGAGCGTGTTGCTACTGACTTGTTGAGTATAAACAGTCTGCTGTCGATCCTGCATGACGGTGGTGGGCACTTGCCGTTGCACCACACGGCGAGTCACTTGGTAGCGAACTCCGTCGCGTTCTTCGTAAGTGACTTGTGGGCCTTGAGCTGTGCCCACGCTGCAAACGGTCTCGGTACCCATTCCGCAGACCAAAGCCAACGCGGCAATGGCCCCTCGTCGAGTTACGCGCTTCATCTTTTCCACCTCGGCGATACTGCTTGTCTGCTCCCATGCCCGCTTCCTGCGAGCCCACACTCCTGTGCCAACGTCCATGCGAAGGAACGACAACACCAACCTCATTATCGGCACAGACGCCCCAGGGCCATCAGCCGGTTGCGGAACTTGCCCCCACGAAGCGACTTCCGTGTCCTGCTAGCAGGGAAAACCGCAAGGCCGTACAATGATTGCTCGCTACGCTATCATCAAAATATGAGACGCCTGTTTTGATCAACGACCAACTCCTCGCAATACTCCGCTGTCCACAAGATCACTCGCCAGTGAGCGCAGCTACGCAAGATGTAGTGAATCGCGTCAACCAAGCTATTGCTGCGGGGCGTGTGGTGAATAGGTCGGGGCAATCGGTTAAAAAAACGATCGACGGCGGGCTGGTTCGTGCCGGCGGCGATCTGCTCTACCCCGTGGTCGACCAGATACCGGTGATGCTGCCGGACGAGGCAATCGAGCTCTCGCAGCTGAGTGAGTAATTTAGGCGCTTATTGGGGCATTTGAGTTCTAAAGTATTTGGAGCAGACTCGTGGCTGAAACCATCTTTCAAAAAATCATTGACCGCGAGATCCCGGCAGACATTGTATTCGAAGATGATCGCTGTCTCGCGTTTCGTGATGTCAGCCCGCAAGCACCAACCCATGTGCTCGTCATTCCCAAGAAGCCGGTTGTTTCAATCGACCAACTTGCCGATGAGGACGCCGCGCTCTTGGGGCATCTCTGGCTGGTAATACGCAACTTGGCGAGCGAACTACAGCTCGCGGACGGTTACCGCGTGGTGGTCAACTGCGGCGCCGAGGGTGGGCAGACCGTCGATCATCTGCATTTCCATCTGCTCGGCGGGCGGCAACTCAGTTGGCCACCGGGCTGAGTGTCCCTGCCAGGAGAATGAACATGACAAGAATTGCGTGCTTCTTGCTTTTGTTATGCGTATCTGCTGGATCTAGGGATGTTGGTCTTGCGGCGGATAACCAACCGCATACGGAACTTCGTGTGATGACGTGGAATATTTGGCACGGGGGCCGCGAAGATGGGAAGGAGGTCGGGCCACGACGCGTAGTGGACGTGATTCGAGACAGCGGTGCCGACTTGGTTGCGATGCAGGAAACCTACGGTTCGGGCGAGCTCATTGCCAAGGCTTTGGGCTTTCACTTCCATCCGCGTGGCACGAATCTTTCGATCCACAGCCGTTATCCAGTCATCGAAGACATCTCTGTGTTCGAGGAATTTAAGTGTGTCGGCGCGCTGATCGAACTACCAGACAAACGTCGCGTAGCAGTCTACTCGATATGGCTGCCGTACGACGAACCAATATGGAAGCCGGGCAGTCGCAGTGCGTTGGACGACGACACTCTGCGCCGCGCGGCTCGCTCTTCGAACGCAGACCTCCAAAGGATTTACGAGCTGATCTCAGAGCGGCTCAGCGATCTGAAGTACGCCGACATCCCCGTCATCATCGCGGGCGATTTCAATTCGATGTCGCATCTCGACTATGCCGAAGTTTCCCGCGACCAGTTCGGGCGCGTCATCGACTGGCCTACGAGCCAAGTACTCACTGAAGCGGGTTTCCGCGATTCCTACCGTGAGGCGAACCCCGTCATTGAACGGCAGCGGGACCGGACCTGGTCGCCACGATTCACGGATCGAGAGCAAGATCGAATCGATTACATCTACTATCAAGGCAACAACCTACAGGCGGTGGAATCGCGAGTCGTTGATCAGCATGCCGAAAAGTTTCCTTCGGACCACGCGGCGGTGCTTTCGACCTTCCGCCACCGAGACAACACGAGTTCTGCCGACAGTGCGAGTTTTCGGGTCGTGAGTTACAACATCCACCACGCTGGCGGGATGGACGACAAGGTCGATGTCTCGCGGATTGGCGAAGTGCTAGAAAAATTGCAACCAGATTTTGTTGGCCTCCAAGAGGTCGATCAGCGCTGCGGGCGCACTGACCACGTGAACCAAGCCGCCGAGCTAGGGAAACAGCTCGGCATGCACGCGGCCTTCGGCTCGTTTATGGAATACGATGGCGGGCATTACGGCTTGGCTGTGTTGTCGCGTCATCCGATCGCACGGACTCACAAAGTTTCGTTACCGGTGGGGGAGGAGCCTCGCAGTGCTCTGGCGGTGGAGGTGCGTTTGCCGAGTGGAGAAAAGGTCCTGCTGGTGGATTTGCATTTCGACTTCGTCCGCGATGATACGAACCGGTTTAGCCAGGCAACGAAGCTGGTGAGATATCTCGACGGATTGGATATGCCTTATATTCTGCTGGGCGACTTCAACGCTTTGCCCGACTCGCGAACGATGCAGTTGTTTCCAACCCGTGCACTTGAAGCGAAAAAGCCGCCCGCGTACCGCTTCACTTTCTCGTCAACCAATCCAGTTAAAGAAATTGACTACATTTTCGCGGCGCCGAAATCGGCTTGGCAAGTCGACTCAACACGCGTCGTCGACGAGCCGGTCGCCTCGGACCATCGCCCGTTCCTCGCTGTACTCAAGTACCAGCAAACGCAACAGAATCGAAAGCTCAGCGAAAGATGAGAGTGCGGTCTTTTTCGCGGCCATAGCCGACGACTTCCAAACGATCGTCGAAAACATGGATCGCCGCGTAGGCGGTTT
This sequence comes from Bythopirellula sp., assembly GCA_965230685.1. GTDB lineage: Bacteria > Planctomycetota > Planctomycetia > Pirellulales > Lacipirellulaceae > Bythopirellula. Next base: position 1,382,875 of record CBDDLO010000002.1, on the reverse strand, counting down.
GCTTGGAATCGACCATTCCTTTCATAGTGAGGTAGTGCACGCCATCACAGAGGCCATAGTTTCCCGCGTGGTTGTGTCCGTTAACGTATGCTTTGACGCATGCGTGCGCTTTGATAGTTTCGATGACTTCTTTGGCGTTCCAGAGGTTGTGCACGTCTTCTGGAAAGACTGGGAAGTGGCAATACAACACGGCATTCTCACCTGCTTCGGTGGCGCGAGTTAGCACTTCGTCGAGCCACTGGAGCTGTTTGGTGCCGATGGCACCGTTCCACTTGGGAGCCGTGATGCCACGATTTTTGTAGTAGGCCTCTGCGTCCCGGTATTTGTCGCTCTCTTTAGTGTATGCGTGAAAGCTGATGTCGTTCCCATCCAGAACGATAAATCGCCAACCCTTGACTACGAAGTCATAGTAGTTGGCCGGCATACCAAGTTCCGCGCGAACACCGGCCTTCTTCTCGTCGGCAACGGAGAAATCATGGTTGCCCAGCACGTGATATTTTGCACACTGCAACTGGTTGTAGATCGGCTTCACTACGGCGAAGCTCTCAAAGTCGCGATCGATGAAGTCCCCCAGGTGGATGGCGTAGGCCAGGTCCATCGTATTGAGGTGCGAGACGCAATGCTCCAATTTCCGCGGCGAGAGGGCGTAGTGTCGGTTGCCTGCCGTCGGGGCATCACAGTACTGGCAGTCGGCGATGACTCCAAAGGCAAAGTCGGCCGCGTTGATTTTGCTTGGCTCCTTCGCCAGGGGAATTGCGAACTCTAGGGTCAATGGATAGTGGTCAGAGACCTTCTCGACTTCTTCTGTCGAGACAATACTTGCCAAAGTGGAGTGTTGGGCCAGACCCGGATCGGCAAACACAAAATCGATACGCTGGCGCTTTGATTTCACAACTTCCAGGTCAGCCGACCATTTGGGAATTGTGATTGGGGAGGGGCAAGAGTACATCGCTTGGGGGGCATGCTTGTGAACTAGGTCGACTAAGCCTTCGGCCTCCACAGAATCGATGACGTCGAACAATGGCTTGATGCTAGTCCTTTTTGCCAGGAATTCCGCGTCCCTGCGCGAGTGTGAATTGAAATCTCCTAGGAGGACCACGCGCTGGCGCTGCGCCAGTAGTGGCCGGATTTTGTCCAGCACGACAGCCGCCTCATGAGGTTTCGTCGGCCAGAAATGGACGACAAAAAAATGGATGCCGTGCGTCCGGCAATGGAGGTAGCCGTGGTGGAATCCTTCGACGCGGCGCTCGATCACTTCGATGGGCGCAGCGGATGTAAGTCCCACGGGAAAGCCATCTTGCTTGAGAATCGCCGAGTGTGCGTGACCCCATTGTTGCGCCAGAGTTTGCAGGCTCTCCGCCGTGTTACCGTTGAGTTCCTGTAGCGCCACCACGTCGGGCGTTTGCCGAGCGATCCACTCAGCACCTTGCTCAATCGACTGCGCGTGATTAAAGCCATAGAGCACATTCCAGTTGACGATTTTCAACGGGACCGTCGGCGCCGCGCACGACGGGGCTGCAGCCGCCAACGCAGTTGTGATCAGAGCGAGAACGATCGTGCCGTACCGAAGGGAACTCGACATGTGATTCACTAAAACGAGAGCTTACTGGGCAAAAACTTCTCGATGAGGTCCGCGTAATAGGGTCGGAGCTCTTGCCAGTTTGGCGGAGTGGGTGACTTTGAGTAGAGGTCGTAGGGGTTGAATTTTTTTACCCACGGCAGCATCTCGCGATCAAAGTCGTCACAGAGCCAATCGTACTCGCTCTCACGATGCCAAGCATAAAAGGAATGGTAACGGACCATCGCGAGTGCCGGATCGGGTAGGTAGTCTTTTAAAACATGGTACAAATATTCGTCGTGTCCCCAAGACATCAAAACGTTGCGCAAGCCGCAATGGCGGTCGTAAATTCCCCACTGCGTGTTGTAACGAGGGTCGTGCTGGTCGGGATTGGTATCGAAGAATTCGCTGTAAACGATCGCGTCGCTAAACCTACAGCCGACGGGAAACGTATCACCTACCACAGCCCACTGCGGTTCGCCAAACACACAGAGCACCTTGCCCAGGTCATGCAGCAGCCCAGTCAGCACGAACCAATCTTCATGCCCGTCTGCGCGGATTGCCTCTGAGGTTTGCAGCAAGTGCTGCAATTGATCGAGTTCGATGTCTGGATCGGAATCGTCGACCAGCGTATTGAGGAAATCGAGCGCCTCGAACACCGTCATTTGTTTCTGGTCGAGGCTCAGGTACTGCTCACGTTTTCGGTTGACGAAATCGTAAGTTTGATGGCGATGATTGTCTTGATAAAACTCGCGAACCGAATCGCGGTCGGTGTTGTCGTAGTTGCGATAGTCGTCTTTGGCCTTGGTGCCTGGCTTGGGATAAACTTGTTGCTCGATGAAATCTTCCCACGCGTCGCCAATATTTTTGGCTGGTGGTGTGGATGATGGGTCACTGGGCATGGTGAGTTGCGATGCTCCAAGGAAAGGATAGATATGAAAAAAACCGAGTGACGCGCATCCTTTCCGCGGCACCCGGTTTTTGAAGGAATCGTCAACAACTTAACACTGTCGCCGACTACGCGGACACAGCAACGCTGCCAAGCCGAAGAGCAGCAGCGAAGCTGGCTCGGGCACACTGGCGGCAGCGAGGCCCTCTGGCGGATCCCAAGCACCGAGTAGGATGCCAAGGTCCAAACCATCGACCGGATCGGTGCCGTTGAGCTCGCCACCCCCGGGGGTTGCGTTCTGCTCAAAGTTGCCCAGCAAGATGCCAAGATCCAAACCATCGACAAAGCCATCGTTGTTCAGATCGGCATTGGGACCACCACCCAGCACGTTGAGGAACACGGAGTTCCCGCTCACGCTGACATCCCAGGACAGTCCCGCGCCCAGCGTTGCCAACGAGAAGTCCTCGTTCTCAAACGCACTGCCGGTGACACTGCCTGCGGAGATCAGTTCATACGACTCCCCTCCGCTCGGGGCGAAGTCGTCCAGCTCGACAATCAAGTCGCCATTGTCGATGTTGATATCGCCACCCACTTCGATGGTGGTGTGGCTCGAGCCGGTAAGGACGGCGTGGATCGCCGCGCTGCCGGGGTTCTCGGCATCGAACTCATCCAACGCCATCCGCAAGTCACCATTGACCTGCACCGTGGCATCGGGTCCGCGAACCTTGAGAGTGGACTTCGCGTCAATGTCAAACCCGAGCGTCATGTTCAGGTCGTGCTGGATGATGAACGTACCCTGGCCAGAGATATCGACCATGGTTTCACCACCACCATTGTTGCCGCCTCGGTTGTTACCACCAGAGAGTGCGAGGCCCGACCAAGCGCTACCGCCTGCCCCCGAGAGATCACTGTCCACAGTAAAGAATCCGCTATCTCTGACGGTGATTGTTGTCTTCGAACCCACGCCCTCGGCGGTTTCGCTGGTGCGCTCGTTACCATTCACGCTTGCTCCAGTGGTGGAACCAACCGTCGTGGTACCCAGTACAGGACTCGCGTTGAAAAAGACTTCAAAAATGTCAAATCGACCGTTGTCTTCGACAGTGATGCTGGTTTCTTCATCGCGTGCTTGAAGCGTGCGAATCCAGAAGCGTCCGCTATCTTTTACGAGCACCGAGCCTTCGCTGAATGCCAAGTAGCCTTCGTTGGTGTAACCCTCGGCTGTGTTGCCGGGGCCGGCGCTGTTGCCGGAGACATAGAGAGCGTTCTCAGCAACTGTCACCGTAGCCGGACCATTGGGGCCGACCGAGGTGCCACTGCCTACCAAGACCTGAGCATTTCCGTCGAGCAAGACATGGCCCCCGACAGCGGTACCGTTGTCGCTAATTTTCATGTCGTCCGCAATGCGTAGAATGGCGTTGTCGTGTAGCTCAAAGGTCGCTTCGCTGGCGCCATTGCCTACATCGAAGTCACTGCCATCTTGACCGTCGGAACCGTAGCCTGAACCACCACCATTGAGAGGCGAGTCGTAGTTTAGAACCGCATCGTTATTCATGATCCAAGTCGAAGGATTGGGGCCATCGCCGCCAATTTTGGTCGTGGAGAAAGCATCGAAATTCAATGTGCCACCGTTTTGGATCACATTACCACCGCCATTGAGTTCGCCGATATTTACACCGTCAAGCTCCACCGTACCCGTCGCAGCGTCGATGATTGCCACGTGCCCCGCGTCGGTGTCGTCGATGACGCCGTACTCAAGCAGCGTGTCAGGCGCGCCACCGTCCCAGTTCGCGTCGTTGAAAAAGTTGGTGTCGGCACTACCGTTCCATATTCTATCTTGGGCTTGTACCGAGACTGCGCTACAAGCAGTCAGGGCCACAGCCACTAACAGCCCTAACCGGGCGGGATAAGAAGTTCGTGACATCAGTGATTCTCCTTTCAAGAGAAAAGACAGATCCTCAGGTGAAAAAAACAGGGTGATTCGCAAATTGCTGCAGGCATGATGAATGTCAGTAAGCACGCTAATTCGGCTTGCTCATGGAGATCGCATTCCAGGTCTTAGTGGTCGAAAGGTAGTATTCATTCGTGAGAAGTAGAAGCTGTGAATGTTTATTTAGTCGAGAGGTGTCCAGTTGTGGTCAAAGCCTGAATCACGTGTGCCGGTTTGTGACCATACGAGCGGGTCGATATCGTCGGAAAAAGTTTGCACCGAACCGTCGCACATCCCGCCCTGTACGACGCCGGGATGCTCGCTGGAAAAGGAAAGTTGCAGGGCTTGGCATTCTTGAGAACGTCCGGCACGGTCGCAAAAGTAAATGTCGGGCTGCTTGTGCAAGTTCGGGGGAACACCTGTCGACCCCAAAGCTTCGCTCACGTCCGACTCCTGCGGACCATCAATACTGTCGCTGCCGATGTACCAGTGGTCCTTGCGAGCCCCGTTTTCATGCTCAGGTATAGGGTAGCCATTACTACCGTTCTGCATAGCTTCCTCGATAGCCGCGATGTCCGTGACTGCTTCTCCCACCAATAGTGTGTTAGAAGTTCCGTCAGTGATTTGATGCATACCAATGGGTTTTCTGCTGTGTTCGGTGTAAGTGGCTGGGTCCACGTAGACTCCCGTTAATACACCATCAAGTTGTTCCATCCACTCGCGGCCACGGGGTTCATTCTCGTACCCACGGTGTATGTAGGTGCTGGTGGTCGTACCCGAACCATTGCCGATATAAGAACCCGGGACTCGGTTTTGAACGTAGAAATTAGCGTCGGTCCCTTGATCGGGAATATGCTCTGGCAGGCCGACCGAAGGACAACGGAAGATGGGGATCAATGTCTCGCAGGCCTGGACATTGTTACGGGGTACTGGATAGTCGTAAAACGGTCCTGGAAATGCGTAGTTCCAGTGGTTCTCGAAATTGACCGTGACCAAGTCGCGTATGGCTTGTTGTTCCATGTAGGGCAAAATGAAAACCGACCACATCGAGCCTTCTTGCAATGCGGCTCCGTATGGGTAGGTGCCGACCGAGTCGTGGTGATTCATCGTTGCCAAACCGATTTGCTTGAGGTTGTTCGTGCACTGCGATCGGCGTGCCGCCTCACGCGCCGCTTGCACGGCCGGCAGCAGTAGGGCGACGAGAACGCCGATGATGGCAATCACAACGAGAAGCTCCACGAGCGTAAAAGCCCTGCGAGACCGACGACAGCGCGAGCTTCGTCCCAATGGGCGGGCCAAGTAGCAAGACGCCGACAGTCGCATCATCATTAACTCCTTATGATCATGGCGAGACAGGTTGCACTGAGCGCCTGACCAACCTCCTGAAGAAGGGGGCCGACTCGTTTCATGCGTTGCCGAGCTTCACACGGCGATTGTGCAGTCGTCGATTCTAACGAGTCCGACTCTGGCAAAGCAATCATTAAATGGCTGGAAATATATGAGCCCAAACCCTCAGCGGCTCGACAACAGTAACACCTTCGAGGTATGCTCGCGCTGCCGGCAAAAGGCAGCGATGGTTGCTGCCTCTTTTGCGGAAATGACAGCATCTTCACCCCCCAAAATTACTGAAGCTATTGTCCACACTCATGTGAGGAAACGATGAAGGGCGTCTGTTCAAGTTCAGATTACTACTGTGGCCTGATTGTTTGCGTACTAATGGTGACAATTTGCGCATCGGGCTGTGGCGACGGAGATGGCAAATTCCAACACAGCGATGGCGCGAAGTTCTACATCGAAGCCATGAAGGTGCGTACCAAGGATGAAGCCAAGTGCCTGGAGCTACTCGACAAGTCCTTGGAACTGCTACCTACCGACAGTGCTTACTTCCATCGCGCGTGGATCTTCGCCAAGCGGGGAGAAGACGATCAAGCGATAACGAACATCGCCTCGGGTCTCGAGTTGAAACCGGAGAACACCGATTTGCACTGGCTGCAAGCGGAACTCAAAAAGCCCGAGCAGAAACGCAACCTCCAAGCTCCGCCCTCCAAGAGCAAGTGATGACCCCGGTACTAGAGTTAGCTCGATACCAATCAGCTTTCGATGCATTGGCACACGAGTAGAATACCTTCGAACAAATCCCATAGTCCCTGCTATACAACTAGCCATGCCCCCATCGTCATTGCCTGTGATGTTGCGCAGCGATGCCGAACTGCAGATGGGCGCGAGTTGGCCAAAAGAGGCGGCGAGTTTATGCCGCTTTGTCACGGCTCCCGATGATGAAGTAAAAACGCTGGTGCGGCTCGCGCCCGAAGCGACTCTGCTGTTCACGTGCTACGCGCCCATCTCTTCTGAAGTGATCGCGGCAGGAGAGCAGCTGCGAGGCATCGTAAAGTACGGGGTGGGTGTCGACAGCATCGATCTCAAGGCCGCAGCGAAGCGCGGCATCCCCGTCGTGCATTGTCCAGAGTACGGGACCGACACCGTTGCCGATCATGCTTTTGCGTTGCTCATGAGCGTAGCGCGCAAGATTACTCACATCGATCGGGGCATGCAAGCGCAAGGTTGGTTGTGGCCAGAGCCAGAGTACTGCGGTGTTGATCTTGCAGGGAAAACGATCGGTTTGCTCGGTTTCGGTCGCATCGGCAAGGCGATGGCGCGCCGCACGCAGGGCTTTGGCATGCGGTGTCTCGTTTACGACCCGTACGTGGCACAAGGCGGTTGCGATGCGGAGCACGTGACGTTCGCGCCACTGGATCGCGTGCTGGAAGAGGCTGATTTCGTCTCGTTGCATTGTGTGCTCACGCCAGAGACACGGGGCATCATCGACGCCTCAGCCTTGCGCCGGATGAAAGACTCCGCGCTGCTGGTGAATGTTTCGCGCGGGGCTTTGATCGACCAACAGGCACTTATTCAGGCGTTGGAGCAGGAACAGATTGCGGGCGCGGGGCTCGACGTGTTCGTGAAAGAACCGCTCGACAAGAGCCATCCGCTGCACCAACTCAGTAACGTGATCCTCACACCTCATCTGGCGTTTTACACCCAGGAGGCATACGAGCGCTTGGAACAGCAGTGCTTTATCGCTACGCGGGAACTCCTTGCCGGGCGATTGCCGGGGCCGCCGTTATTTGTGAAGAACGGCGAGGCACTGCGGGAATACGGTAACTGCAAGCACGCGCAGTACTCTGGACCTGGAGCGAATGCACGCACTGCCGACAATGCCGCGAAGAGCGAAACCTGGCAGGTCAGTGAAGGCGACGTCAATCTTTCACCCCACCGCGTGGCCTGGCAGAGCAACCATCTGAACGCCACCGAGCGCGAACTGCTGGACCGCGACGCGGCAGTTTTTTTGCACCAGGCGCTCTCGACGCCTTGCCTGACCACACTCAGCGAGAGCAAGGGTTCGTACTTGAGTGACACACAAGGTCGTCGCTACTTGGATTTCCATGGCAACAGTGCGCACCAGATCGGGTATCGGCATCCCAAGGTATTAGAAGCAATCGAGCAACAACTCACTTTGTTACCTTTTTCACCTCGACGATTTACCAACGAACCCGCCGTGGCGCTGGCGGAGAAGTTGGCTGCGCTCGCGCCGGGGCGGTTGGGTAAGGTGCTGTTCGCGCCGGGAGGATCGCTTGCCATTGGCATGGCGATGAAATTGGCTCGGTACGCCACAGGGCGGCACAAAACAATTTCGATGTGGGATTCCTTCCACGGTGCGTCGCTCGATGCGATTTCCATCGGTGGTGAGGCAATCTTCCGTGACCGCATGGGCCCGCTACTTCCCGGTTGTTTTCATGTGCCTTGGCCCTACGAAGCGGATGATGCCGACGCGATCGAAAAAATTCTGCAAGAGCAGGGCGATATTGGTGCAATCATTGCCGAACCCATGCGCTGCACAACTATTGTCCGTCCGCCCATCGCCTACTGGCAGCGCGTGCGTGAGCTTTGCGACGAGTACGGAGCACTGCTTATCTTCGACGAAATCCCGCTGGCCTTTGGCAGAACCGGCCGCATGTTTTGTTGTGAGCACCTGGACGTCACGCCCGACATTTTGGTTGTGGGCAAAGGCTTGGGTGGAGGCGTGATTCCCATGGCTGCAATCCTGGCACGCGACGATCTCGACCTGGCTGCCGACTACGCGCTGGGGCATTACACCCACGAGAAAAACCCGCTCGGAGCCTCCGCGGGCCTGGCAATGATCGAAGTGATCGAGTCGGAAGGATTGCTGCAGCGCGCCACCGAACTGGGGGAACGAACGCTGCAAAGCCTTGGTGATTTGCGACTTCCTAGCGGCTTGAAGACCGAGGTGCGCGGCTTGGGCTTAGCCCTGGGAGTTGAACTGCAAAGCACTGCAGGCAACCCCGAGGACTTGGCCCAACAGGTGCTCTACCGATGCCTTTCCAAGGGTTTAAGCTTCAAAATCTCCGGCGGCAACGTGCTCACGCTAACGCCCCCGCTAACCATTACCGACGACGAGATGGACGAAGCTTTGCGGATTCTACAGACCGTATTGCAGGCAGTTGTTGTTTGAATGCTGGCGTCTCAGCGTGCCGCTCGATTCATCGCTGGCAAAGGATAGGCGACGATACCAAGAGTCACGATTTTTACTCGCGAAAGTGCCTCCGTGTTTCACGCCAGACGCATCTCGGAAAGCGCAGCGCTCGTGGCTCCCTCTCCCCGGTTGTTCGTGGGGCTTGAGGTGTTCTTCGATAGTGTAGTGATTTGATGGTCTGGGGAGAGGGGGCACGTAGCGCTTCGCTTCTTGAGGGGTACACCCAGGCTATTTCAAATTCATCGACCTAACGCACTTGGCTAGTTCCAAGCAAAGCTCCTTGCGCGAATGCTGCGTTATCGTGGCAATTCCTTAGCCGCTGCCCAGTATATGGCATTGGTCAATAACTTTTGAAACGCGGATTGCTCGAAGTCTGGTTGCGATCCCAACGACGTGTAGAAAATCCGTTGACCACTAGGTGTACTGATCGTCCAGGCGACGGGTTGTTCGGGGTGTTTACCGACGCGGCCTAGGAGTAGGGGCTGTGCGGGTTCGAGCAGTGGGGCCATCTTGTAGAGCCAGGAATGCACGGTGAACTCGCCCTCGGGAACCCCTGAGACCAGCGGGTGGTTCACGGCGTCGGGGTGAATCCATACTTTGGTAGGCGGATCGCCCTGGTCGGCGTGATTGCCGTGGTGGCCGGTATAATTGGAGCGGAGTGCGTCGCGGTCGAAACGCTGCCAATTCGCGCGACCCTCGGGTGTCTTGCCATCGCGCGTGGCAAAGGCGTGGCTGCTGGTACGAATCGCGACGAGGGGTTTTCCCGCCGCTACGAAGTCGCGAACTACTTGCAACTGCTCCGGCGGCAACGCGCGACGCCAGAGGCTGAGGATCGCCAAATCCGCGTCTTTCAAGACATCGATGCCCGGCAGGTCGTGGTTTTCTTCCTCATCGTTGATTGCGTAGACCACACGAAAGTCCTTGCCCAGGTGTTTGTGTGCAAACACGGGCAACGTTCGGTAGGTTTCGTACTCGAACTCCGAGATCACTACAGCAACGGTAGGCCGATGGTCGTCAAAAAAGCGATGCGGCGCGCCGCCGAGTATGTCGCTGCTGAGCACTGTCGGACAGACATGTTTTTCAATGTGTTCGACAATGAGATCGGTTCCCGTGTGGTGATTCACATGCGGCCACATCGCGGGATTGTACATCGTGTCGGTGAGATCGCGCACCAAGACGACATTGCGTCCATTTTTGGCGAGTTGTCGCAGGCCGAACGGTCGGCCCAAGACGCACATATTGGTATGCACTCCGACCAGCAGCACATTCTCAATGCCGCGTGCTTCGAGCAGGTTCCAAACTTCTGTGCCGTTGTCGCTAATTGCGTCGGTGTCCGCGATGTCGAGAGCGTCGATTTGACGGGTCCAGGGCCGCTTGGGGTCCTTGCCGGACGCCACGAGTTGTTCTTCCCACTTCTGATGCATTTCAGGGTCATCGTCTTCGCCACCGTCGCTTTGGTCGATCGGGTAGACAGCGCTCTCTTCGCTGGGAATTCTCTCGCACCACTCGTTGATTTCCGCCGGTAAATTTGCAGCGAGCGGTGCTTGCTGAGCGCGCAGCCGAGCGGGGTGGTCGGCGTAGGCGTCCATGCAGCTGCTGGGCGCGTGAATGATTAGCGCACCAGCATCTCGCGCACGATGCAATAGCTGATTCATCCGGCCCACCATGTCCTTCTCACGCTGCACCGCGTTGTAACAATGGTGCAAGTCCCACATGTCACAGACGATGAGGGCGGTAATCGCAGGGTCCCATTTTTCTGTGTGAAAGGCGGGTTTTGTGGCACCTTCGCTGGCGGTGATCTCGACTCGCTCGCGGAGGTTAAGAACGAACTTGCCGTTGGTTAGCTGCGCTTCGGCAGCGGGGAGGACTCCGGCTTGAAGTGCGGCCCAAGTGGCGACGAAAACGAACCAAGGAAAATGATAACGTTGCATTTCGCAGTTCTCCGCAGGAAAGTTGTTGAGCGACTCACACCTGGGGGAAATTGTAAGGATCGCGATAGTGCTTGGTAAGCAGCCGATCGGCTTCCTCGCAACCGACAAAGTGTTGGCTTGCAAGATCAAAGTCGAGTCGACCCTTGGTGCGATAGGCAATTTCTCCCAAATGTACTAGTGCACACGAACTATGAGCGACCTCCGCTGAGGCTTTGGTCGTGGACCGCTCGCGCACAGCGGTAAGGAATTCTTCCATGTGCTGTGCGTAACCTTTATCGCCGCGCGTTGTTTTCAATTCCGTCGGTCCTTTCTCCCCCTTCTTGCCGAGGAAAACCGAGAACGCGCCACGCCGCGAGAAGACCATGTAGCCCTCGGTTCCATAGAACACGTTGCCGTTGTCGAATCCGTGCAAGCCGTACTCGGTGAAGGGGTAGTTTTCGTAAACCAGTAATCGGCCATCAGGATACTCGTACACAACGTGCATGTTGTCAGGATACTCGCTGTAGTGATTTTTAATGTTGGTGCGGCTGCCGCGCGCAGTGATCTGCACCGGCATGGAAGGGTCGCCGAGCCCCCAGCGGGCCATGTCGAGATCGTGAATGCCGTCGTCGCCAATTTCGCCATTGCCGTAGTCGCGAAACATCCGCCAGCTGCCGTGGAAGCGTTGGCGATTGAACGTGCGTTTGGGCGCGGGCCCCAACCAACGATCGTAATCGACTCCGTCGGGCACGGGACTATCAGGCACAGGCGGCGCCGGTTCACGCAGTTCAGCGGTCCACGCGCGGGCAACTTTCACTTCGCCAATGATCCCCTCGGCGAGCAACTTGGCAGCTTGCGTGGTCACGGGGCTGGAGCGCATTTGGCTGCCGTGCTGCACGATGCGGCCATACTTCTTCGCGGCATCGACCACTTGCTGCCCTTCGGAAAACACATGCGAAATCGGCTTCTCGACGTAAACATCTTTCCCCTCGGCGAGCGCGACCAGTGCGATCGGTGCGTGCCAGTGATGGGGTGTGGCGATGATCACGGCGTCGACGCTCTTGTCGGCTACGACGTCTTCGTAGCGTACCGAGTGCTTTGGCTTGTGCTGTTGGAACCCGTCGAGGCGTTGAGAAATCTTCTCGATCTGGGAACGATCGACATCGCAGAGCCAGGCGAATGAAACAGCCGATTGCCGCTCGATCATGCCTTGCACGTGCCCGCCCATCATGCCGCCGCAGCCGATAATTCCGAGGCGAACCGGTTCTTGGTTCTTAGCGCCTGCACCATGCACGTTAGGAACCGATGCAAGCGTGATTGCAGCCGCAGTAGTTTTGCTTGCCTGAGACAGAAAAACGCGTCGTGACGGAGTAAGTTTCATCGAACCAGCCTTTTGGGAATAGGTTTCATACGGCGGTCAAATTTTCAAGAAGATCTTCCTGCGATACATCCAGTACAGAATGAGCCAGAACACAAGCACTACCAACAATCCTTCTACGAGAGGTTCAAGCTGGGTTCCGAATAGTTGCGTAAACCTCTCCCCGAAATGGCGATGGATCGCATCCGTGACAAAATGCTCGATGGTCCAACTCATGCAGTAGATCGTAATCGAATTCATGCCGATGACGACCAGTGGAAATGCCCACCTAGTGTATCGCAAAATGTCCATGACGAAGTAGAAAAAGGCGAGAATCAAGAAGCACCACCCACCACTGACCAGCACGAACGAGGGTGTCCAAATACGTTTCACCAAGGGGCAAATGCCCAGGGCGTCCAGACCATAACCGAGAGCCAGGCATGTGGCTCCAGCCACAAGCAAGAGCTTAAGTTTTTCTTGCCCTGCGCGATCGCTGCGAAGCCAATCGCCAGCGAACAAGCCTAATATCATTGTTGCCAAGGTTGGAATGAAGCTGAGCGTCAAATAGCCGCCTCCGTTGTACAGGAACGGCTCCTCGCGGGGGAAGAGATTGAGAAACCACGCATCAAAGTCAGAGGCTAGATTGGTGTTCTTGTTCCAGTGCGCCTCGAATCCAGTTGCCAAGTGTGGCCACTCGTTGGCAACACCAACTTGCGTGTGATCGAAGTTTTCGTCTGGCAAAGGATACATTGCGAATGCTGCCCAATAGCCGACGAGAATGACGGCGAGTGCGATCCATTGATCCCGTTTTGGTCGCAGTCCGAGCAGGAACAAGAAGCCGTAACCCAAGCCAATCTGCGTGAGTGTATCTTCAAAAGTAAAACGAGTTTGATCGTACCCGAGCGATCGCAATGCGATTCCCAATAGAACGAGCACCGCCGCGCGGTAAAACGCGTGGATGGTTAGCCAACCACTCGACTGACCGCGCCGGAGCCGACTGGCAATCGAAAAGGGGAGGGCGACACCCACTAGAAATGTAAACGAAGGTTGAATCAAGTCGTGGATCGAGCACCCGACCCATGGCACGTGGCTTTGGTGGAAGCAGAGCCACTGCCAAATTGCGTTGTCTGGGTAATGCTCTGCAACTCGGCACAGATGCATGGCTTCGGCAACCATCAACAGCATCGCCAAGCCACGGTACGCATCGATGGAACCCAGCCGATTGGAAATCGAACTTGTAGTACGTGGTTCGCTCGGCGTGTTGGCGCTCATAAATTCTCGGTTGCTACAACCTGTCCGTCGGCGATGGTCGATAGCCTCTGCAGGGTTACCAAATCAATCGCATTGTCCAGAGCCGAGACATGGCCGTCAAGAAACGCGAAGTGGACAAGCTGCCCATGCTCACTACCGAAAAGCCAGTGGCGCGTATCGTAGCGATCCTCCGCGAGTCCATCTTCGGTCCCCGCGAGGATGGTTCCCGGGTTGTCGGCAGCAAAGAACGCATTGTCGCCCCGGTCATGGTCTTCGAGCCCTGGCTCGGACTCGACTTCGGCAGGAATATGGCGTTCGCCAATAGCGATGGTTTGTGAGAGGCCATCGGTGACTTGCCCCGCCTTGATCTTCGAAAAAGTGAAAATCGGACCGACCATCGTGCCCGGGTCAACATCTTTGGGAGTATTCGCGGGAGTCGTGCCGTAGAGATAGTCGAGCCCCGCATTGGCGGCATAGTCGCCCCCCGCAGCGACATCTTGCACGAGCGACGGTTTGTCGTCGTTGTCGAAGTCCCGATCAGCGGCCGGTTCACGACGCGTGGGGCAATAGAACACATCCACTGGCGTGCGCATGGCTAGCGCATTCGCTTCGTGGAATACCGGCAATAGCTTTTGGAACGAATCATGCACATTCTGCATTTCGATGAAGGGCAGCAAACGAAATGCCCAAGAGACGCCTTGCTGCCAGTGGGTTTCACGGCCCATCGTGTACTTGCCCTTAGTGTCATGATGCATTTGCTCAGCGAGGCCAATTTGCTTTAGTTGATTGACGCACTGTGTGCGGCGTGCTGATTCACGTGCTGCTTGAACTGCGGGGAGCAGCAGCGCGACTAACGCGCCAATAATGGCGATGACAACCAACAATTCGACTAGGGTAAACGCACTTCGTCGTGGAGCATTCATGGCTACACCTTTATGGGGTAAGCAAAGTTGTCAGAAAGGCAAAGTCACTTCGCAGGAAATAGCGAAGAGTCTCGCGTGGGCCAAGGCAGGAAAATCAGGGCAGGAAAACCAGCGCGGGAAAGTCAGGGCTTCGTGCTAGGCGGGTCGTATCAGGCGGGGCTTCTATGCGGAGGAACTCAAAATTCCTCCGACAAAGGCAGAATATAGACTTGTGAGGTTGCCGTGTCAAGTTTTCGCTGCGGGAAGATTCTCGGATGCCTATGAGGGTGTTTGCACTAGTCGTTGTACTATTCGGAAAGTATCACTTGCAGCATCGGCGGGGTGTCGCCCCGTGTCGGCAATTCCCGAAACGACGCGTGCGACGTTGTGATCCGTGGCACCTGCTTTGGCCCAAGTCGCCACTCGCGGCGCAGCTATGTAAACAGAGAATGCATGATGCCCGGAACCAGGACGCTCGCCGATCACATGCAACATAACGCGATGCGAATTGTCGTTAGGGAGTGCGCCAAACAAAATTTCACCAATGCGGTAGCCAATGCGCACTCTGCCGCCACGCACCAAGATATGCTCTGGAGCCGTCTTGAATCCTGCGTCGGTGAATTCCGCGCGGACGCTTTCCAAGTACGGGGAGAGATGCCCTTCGTCGGTTAGTGCCAACGCGTCTAATCCGTCGGAGATGACGATCTGCACGTCGAACGCTCCCTTGTGGGCGTCGCGAAGTTGTTCGATCTTCATCATCGAGTGAGCATCCAGCACTTCGCCCTCGGGAGGATGCAGGATATAGCTGCGGCGATCTTTGGATTGCGAACTCACTGACACGGCCAGTGGGAGACTCCCCGCGAAATTCTCCGGCAATTCGGCCCAAACACACTGCTTGGAATCGGCGTAGAGATGCCGCACGCGTCGTTCAAGCTCCGGCTCCATGTCCCAGGGATGTTGGCCATGTCCTTCGGCGAGAAAAACGCCACGGGCGCGGACTTCGGCAATCTTCGCACGACCTTCGGCAAGAATTTCTGCGTCGGATCTGGGGTCTTGTTTCGCTCGACAGTACTGCAGGTAGACCCAAGTGGGCTGACCAAAATGTCGCGTGGGTTTCCCTTGGACGTCGATGACGCCCAGCGACTGAAAGAATTGCCACATCTTGTCGCTGACCTTGAGGCCCGTCATTTCGCGCAGGCGGACGTGGTCTTGAAAAGCCGTCGTGAGGTAGCTCAACATGGGATCGTTTTTCGTCGGCAACGCCATCAAGTAAGCAGGGCAAGCGGGTACTATTTGTTCAAGGCACCAGTCCAGGTCGTCGAGGTTGACGTCCATGTGCAGCGTGGAGCAAACATCCAAACCGATCGTTAAGCCGTGCAACTTGCCCATCACGATGTCTTCCAAGCAGCAGCGAACTAACTGCCGACGTGATGCAAAAATTTCTGGGCCAATGAAACCCGCTACATCGTTCACGTGAACCCAGGGCATGGCGGGGCGGCCGGCCTGCGCTTGTGCTTTAGCGACTTCTTGCGTGAGCGCGCGAGCGAAACCGTATTTGCGGCTTTCGTGCATGACCATGTCAAAACCCTTGCCATGTCCGTTCGTGGCATCAGCACCTTGGCCTGTCTCAAAGTACAGTCCGTACTTGCCGGTGCGTGAGGCGGCATGTTGGGCCATTTTTTTCACGCTAATGTCGAATGTTTTGTTCGCGTCCTCGACGCCGGCGAGACTCTGAAACCACAGTGCTGTCGAGCCAGGCTGCGACTGCTCAACCGCTGCCTGAACGTCGATGTGCGCTAACACGCAGTGGGGTAGAACCTCTTCAATTGCGAACGTCTGCAGGATGTCCGCCAGCGCCGCTTCGACAGCAGCGACCGACTCTACTTCGCTCGACACTGGATTGGTACCCAAGAGCACATCGCCCACGGCAAAGGCGAAACTGTCAAATGCTTGCCACTGAATGTCGTCGGGATGGTCGGTCGGTGAGTTGGGTTGGACACGGGCGCCCAAGTAGCCGCGTGCACCAATTTGCGAACCTGGGAGCGCGTTGAATACCTTTGCCCCGACGGCGATGAGTTGCTCATTGGTCATGATTTTCACAACGCAGGCAATCGTATCGCTAGATAGCCCCGGCATGATCTGTTTGATTTGGGCTTCAGTGGAATCTAGCAAGAAGTCGCGAAGCTCTTTCAAAGTCCAATTGCTAATCTTTTTCTCAACGCGAGAATCGACCGCGAGCTGGATGTACTCAAACAGGGCGTCCTCAAAAACGGGATGCGATTGCAAGTCGCTGAGCCGAGATTGCTCGAGCAGCTTTCTGGCATTTTCGCGAGATTGCTTGTCCGTGGCTGCGAGGCCCAGTGACTCGTCGCCCTCCTTGTAGGCATTAGCTGCGCCCAGCAGGCTGCGGTAATGGTCAAGATCGAATTTGCCGTCAACTCGCCGCAGATAGCCGAATAAATCTTCCGATTGAGTTCTCCGTTGGACATGGGCTCCAGCTGTGTCGGATTCTTTACCAAATGCATCCTGTGCAGCAGGACTAAGCAGAAAACTCGTAGCTCCTCCAGCCAATCCCGCGACAAAGGTCCGTCGTTCGATCGGCAAACGGGAGGAAAGAGATTGATTGGCCGTATTGCTGGACGAATTATTCGGCTGGGTTCGCATGTTCGTCTCCAAGCTCAAGACATAGTGTGTCACCAGAGAGCGTCACCGTTATACCATTGGTTTTAGTCCGCTCCGCGAATTCTTTTGCGAAAAGAAGAAGGGGTGACCCCTTCCTGCCGGCGAAAGACCCGCGTTAGCACTTCGGGGTGCTCAAACCCACATGCGGCGGCAATACCGTTGAGTGAGCGGTCGGTGTCGGCCAAGAGCTGCTTGGCCTTCTCAATCTTTACGCGACGAATTTCCGCAGCAGGCGATCTGCCTAAGTGCTTTTGAAATCGTTGTTCCAGCACGCGTCGGGAGATGGTGACCGCTTCGAGCACATTCGAAACGGTTATGGTCCGCGACGCGTTGTCGGCGATGAACTCCAAGGCTTTCACCAGTGCTGGATCGGCGATAGCTAAAGTGTCGGTGGATTGTCTGGCAATAATACGCGCGGGCGGAATGCGAAGAGGTTCGTCGGGTGGCGGTTCGCCTTCGAGCATGCGCGCTAACAAAGCCGCTGCTTCCCATCCAATGCGCTGGGGCGACAAATCGATGCTCGAGAGCGGCGGGTGCGTAATCTGGCAAGTGAGCTCGTCGTGCTCGCCACCCATCAGTGCGATTTGCTCGGGAATTCGTAGGCCCTTCATGCGACACGCCTCCGCGATTTGCCGACCCCCCACATCGCTGAATGCCAACATTGCGAGAGGCGTGGGCAGGGTGACCAACCACTCTCCCAACTCATTCAGTCGGGTTTCCCAATCATATTGGTTTGCTTCGTTGGTTTCTTCCTCGAAGCAATGACACTCGTGGTCTGAGTTACTGACCGCCTCAACGAACGCGCGGCCAAACATGTCGGTGTAGTGGGGTCTATTGATTGGCCCGCAATAGGCGAATTCTCGAAACCCGCGGGCGAGAAAGTGGTCGGCGATCATTTGGCCAGCGAGTTGCTGGTCGGTCGTACAGGTTGGCACACTGACCGAGTCGAAGGAGTACCAAGACACATTTACCGCGGGCTTGCGCGATTTGGCAATCTCGTGCGCTAATTCTTCGTAAGTGACGCGTGCAATTACGCCGTCGCCATCCCAATTTTTCGGCAGCGTGAGTTGCTCGTATTTACCGCGAGGTTCGAGATAGAAGTACCAATTTCCGTGGGTGGCCGCGTAGTCAGCGATTCCCTTGACGATATTGGTTCCCCAGGAAGTCGAGGTTTCAATCAGCAAAGCGACGTGCTTCTCGTTCACTGCTGGAAGTTCTCCGCGACTAAGATATGCCGTTTGATATGACGTGTGTGGTTAGCAAGAGAAGCAAATGGTACTCCGGCATGGTGATTGCTTCTGATCATAGTGCATGTCAGAACGGCAAGCAAACTGTAAGCCGCACAGAGTCACGTGAGGGAAACTAAGGTGATTCTCCCCGCGTTAGTCGGTCGTTGATATCGTCAATGAGCGGACCAACCTCCGCGATGGTTTCCACGACGTAGTGGGCACCCGCCTGATACATCCGCTCCGCCGAGCGGTTCAGCCGCCGCGCACGCTCATCCGCTTCCAACTCGTTCGCCTCGTCTTCGCTGAGTCCCAACTCGTTGCCACACTTCGTGAGCCCCACTGTCCACATTCCCGCGTTCAACCCTTCGGCGATGTCGCTCAAGGTGTCTCCTACCTTGACGATCGCCTGCATCGGAAATACGCCCAGGTTTTGTGCGTTAGCGAAGCACATCCAAGGATGAGGACGACCGTAGGGCACATCGCTACCGCAGACGATGCTGTCGGGTTCGTATCCACGTTTTTTTGCTTCGGGAACCAACACCTCCATCATCTCACGCACATAGCCGGTCGTCGAGCCAATTTTTAAGCCCCGTTTTCGGAGTGCGGCGACGGTCTCGAGTGCGCCGGGAATCATGTCCGCGTACTCGGCGATGCACTTGACTTGCCGGGGAACGAAGTCCTCAAACATCGCTTCGACATCGGCTTCGGTGGGCGGTTTGCCATTGGCGGCTTGCCACCGCTTACTGACAGCTGGCATTTGGGCCACTGCGCGGATGTGGTCCATCTTGTGCGCTCCCATCGGCTCACGCGCTTCTTCTATCCGGATTTCAACTCCCTGCCTCTTAAATACTTCGATAAACACAGCAGCTGGTGCAAGGCAGCCGTAGTCTACGGTGGTGCCTGCCCAGTCGAAAATGGCGGCCTGTAGCGGGCCTCGGTAGGATCTCGTGTAGCGGTATCGATTCATCATGAATCCTTTCGTGTGCATGGGGTGATCTCTTAAACAGTTGGGTTAACTGCAGATTTCGAGTGGCTATCGACGTTTCGCTTGAGTTCCTGAATGATTCGGGGGACGATTTCGTAAATGTCGCCGACCATGCCGTAGTCGGCTTCGTCGAAGATTGGCGCGTCGGGGTCGTTGTTAATCGCCACGATGGTCTGCGCGTGTTTCATTCCCGAGAGATGCTGCACCGCGCCGGAAATGCCGAGGGCAACGTACAGGTCGGGTGCCACTGTCTTACCCGTTTGTCCCACTTGCAGTTCGCTAGATGCGATGCCTGCTTCAACCGGGGGGCGAGAGCAACCGGCTGCCCCCCCTAGCACATCGGCAAGACCGCCGACCAAGTTTTCGAACTCCTCGTCCGTTCGCACTGCGCGGCCACCGGACACGACGACCTTAGCACTGCTTACATCGGGACGGAGACCTGTCTTGGATTCCCTACCCAGGAACTCTACACGCTTCGGAACCTCTAACTCCGAGCGCAAGTGAACGACTTCGCACGGCGCAGTGGAAATCGACGCAGGGGCGTAGGCAGGTGCTTGAACTGTGACAATCCCGGGCGCACTTTCTAGCACGACTGTAGCGATGGCCGATCCGGCGAAGATTGGTCGATCAAGTTGCAATTCTCCTTCGTGCATCGTGTGCGATAATACATCACTCACCATCGCGCCACCGAGCAATCCCGCAGCGCGACTGACGAGGTCGCGCGCTTGCGATGTCGAAGCTGCGACCAAGAGATCGGCACCCTGCGAGCGGACAACATCGGCAATCACGGGAGCATGACGCTCGGCGATCGGATGCGCTAGCTCAGGCCTTTGCAGAACTAGCACGGGTGCAAATTCTGCCGCCTTGTTCGTGACCTGTTCCAAACGGTCACCAAGTAGCAACCATTGCACTCGCCCACCGGTCGCGGCGGCGACGGATTGTGCGAACGACAACGCGGAGAGGCTTGGGTGACTCGGCGCGAGGCCATCGTGTTCGATGCAAACAAGGATATTCATGAAAGCAGTTTGGCCCAAAGCGAAACTAGTTTGCTAACTCACCGCGACTGGCGTAGCGGAGACAGGTGGCCAGTGCGGCGCAGTCATCAATTCGTATTTGCTTGCGTTGAGATTGAGCGGTCCGGATGGCTAAAGTGCGAACCACTGGGGTTGGTTCTATGCGTAATGTCTTTGGTGAAATGACTTCGATCGTTTTCTCGTTGGCCGCCAAAATACCCGCCAGCGTGGCGTAACGCGGCTCGTTTAACCGTAGGTCGGTCGTCACTACCGCAGGGAGCGGCACATCGAGGGTTTCCGTGCCAGCATCGGTTTCGCGCTCGACGCGCAAGGAATGTTGCAGGAGTTCGATGTGGGTTGCGAACGTGGCTTGAGGCCAATCGAGTGCGGCGGCAAGGAACTGCCCTGTCTGGTTGCAGTCGCTGTCGACCGCTTGCTTTCCCATGAGGACTAACTCGGGCGACTCGCGTCGAACGATAGATTCGAGGATGCGGCTTACATTCCACGAATCCAGGTCACGGTCGCAATCGACATGGATCGCGCGATCGGCTCCCAAGGCGAGCGTCGTCTGAAGTTGCTCTTGGCAACTTGGCTCGCCTATGCTGACCGCGACAATTTCGATGTTCATTACCTCGCCTGTGGAGGTTTCTCGCAAACGGAGTGACTCTTCCAGGGCGATGGCATCGAACGGGTTGATCATAAACGGCAAATGGTCGACTTCTATACCCAAACCATCGGCTCGGACGCGAAACTTCTGCTCCGTGTCGGGGACGCGCTTGATGGGGACAAGGATTTTCATGTTGCTTGATCAGGGGAGCTCACGAGGTTGCGGCTTGGCCGGGGCGTTCGATCTTGCCGTAATAGTTGGCGGCCATTTCCACACATTTCTGCTCGATGTTCGCCCGCTGCTGCAACTCAGGGAAGTCGGTGTATCGATCAGCCTCAATCGAGGAAATGTCGTAGCGTGTTTTTCCGTCGAGGATCAGCTCCGACATGATCACGCCAATCGCGGGGCTCTGCACGATGCCGTGGCCGGAGAACCCGGCGCAATGGAAGAGTCCATCCAGCTCGGGCATTCTCCCGCAAAAGGGGCGTCCGTCGGGAGTAAACGTCATAATACCGGTTGTGATCCGCAGCGGGGTTCGCTCGTCAATCCAGGGGAACCGCTGCCCTGCGGCGTGCAGCAAGAGTGCCACGTGCATCGACGCACGCGAAGCTTTCATCGCGGACATGTCGAAATCTACGGGTAGCTGGCTCATGTCGAAGGTATCGGGATTAGCTCCGTACATGCCCACGATTAGCCCGCCATTTTCAGGGCGCGAATAGATGCGTAGCTCCCGATTGCGTACGCCCGGACTGAGCGGATCGACCGGGTGGGCGGGATCGGGGCGTGTTGTGAGATAGTGGTGACCCAGCGCCGCAGTAGGCAGCACTGTGCCTGCTAAGTCGGCGTTAAGGTAAGACCAAGGTCCGCCGGCATTGACCACCACCGGAGCGTGAAATTCGCCTTGGTGTGTTCGCACCCCTCGTACCGCGCCACCACTGGTAAGGATTCCCGTGACTGGAGTATTGGCAGCATACTCGACCCCCTGGTTCCTCCCCACTTTCACATAGGCGCTGACGAGCTCCGCAGGTTGCAAGTGCCCGTCGGTGGGACAGTAGCAGGCATCGAGCAAATCATCGGTGCGCATATAAGGGAGCAGCTTAGCCACTTCCACGAGGGGTAGGTGCTGGATCTCGAAATCAATCGACTGGCCCATCCGTACCAGGTCCTTGATTTCTTTCTCGCGCTCGGGAGACTCGGCGATGCGGACAGAGCCGGTTTGCACAAATATTTTGACGTCGGCGCGCTGTTCCAAATCGCGGACGATGGTTACGCCATCCATGAGCATCCGCGTGTGCTCGCTGTTGCCGCGCAACTGCCCCAACATTCCCGCCGCGCGCCCCGAAGAACCATTGCCGAGGCGTTCACGTTCTAAGACTGTTACCTTCGCTCCACGCAAAGCCAATTGCATGGAGGTGCTCAGTCCAGCAACCCCGCCACCGATGACGATGACGTCTGAGGTGTTCGTTGCGGTACTCATCTCGTTTTGGGTACTTGGGTGCGCGATTTTGCCATGAGTCGATCCTATCTAGCGCGAACTCTGGGCAATAGCCGCAATCGCGCAGTTCCGCTGACCGAATGCGCAGCTATTCTTTCATCCGCGGAGCGAAGTACCAAGCGCTGGCAATCATCGACAGCGGCACCACGATGGAAACGACGAAGCTGGCGAACATCAGCAAACTGGACCAATTGATGGTTTGAGTGGTCACAACGGCATAGACATTCTTTGCCAGGTAGAGGGCGACCACGGAGATATAGCCGCTGGAATCTGCGACAGCCAACAGGAAAGCAGCCGTGGCGACCGTGTGCAACGACGCCAACAGGCGATCGACCAGGATGCTTTGGAAAGGTACATACGCAATGTACAAGCCAATGCCATTGACCACGAAGAATGCGCGGGGGCCGATGTATTCGCCGGTAAGCAAAAGCGTGGAGACGCCCGTGAGCATTGAACCTAGGGCTACCAAAATCATATTCGCCCAAACGGCATGACGGTTATTCCGGAAGAACCACAGCAATCCTAATACGCAGATGACCAACACACCGACGAGGCTTTCGATACCTGCGAAATCGCTGGACTTTACGGTATAGCCCAGGTCAAGCAGTATCACGTCCATAAAATCATCGCGCAGCGCGCGGTAGCTCTGCAGCGTCAGGTAACCGACGAGCAAGAACACGACTCCGGGGAAGAAAGTGCGGAAGAACTCTTGCCGCTCGGCGCGGCCCATCGGTTTACGGCGTGTCCGTTGCGCGCGATCCAATGCGTCGGGCGGTGGGACATGGTACAGCATACCGAGAGACAACAGCAGCAACGGCACGAACAACAGCCCCGTGACCGCGGGCATCCAGAAGTGAGGGATGTTCCATTGTTCAATCGTCCACAAACCGGCACCCTTGGTCCAGCCCGAGGCAAACACCACGCTCACGCTCAACCCCAGGCCAAGGAATTCCGTAACACGTCGTCCTTCCAAGATGCCAAACAACATCGACCACACCATGCCAAGTGGCAGTCCGTTGAAAAAGAGCGCGACCAAGTTCCATGGGCGCGGTAGCAGTGCGAAAAAGACCAACATGAGTTCTGCGAAAGCAATCAATCCGAGCACAATCGGTACGCGTTGGGCTAAGGACGCTTCCGATGCGAACTTGATTCCTAGGAATTTTGAGCACATGTACCCGAGCAGTTGCGCGATCAGCGCTACGGCCTTGAATTCGAAGTCCGCCCCAAACAGAGAAACGGCAGCCTGCTCCGCATAGGGGCTAGCCGCTAGCGGTTTGCGAAAAGCGTACATGCTTGTGTACGCTGCAAAGGCGGCTGTCATGGCGTAGACAGTAAAAAAAACTCGCGGTTGCCGCTCAATCCACGCCGAGAATGCTGTGCGCGGTTCTTCTTCAGAGTCCGACGCTGCCGCCTCCCTCTGTTGATCGGCGGCTTTTTGATTCATGCGGTTGTGAAGCTCCAAAAGAGATTCAGCTCTTACGAAGCGACTTCGCAGGGGCTCGCGGGAAATGCTGGCGACAAGGGCAGTTGGACTTCCATCTCGCTGAGCGTGTCGCGTACGGTATGCAGCAGTGCGTTCACATCGCTGGGGAAAATGCGGCCGATGTTACCAATGCGGAAGCAGTCAGCCCCGGTGACCTTGCCGGGGTAGATTACGAAACCATTGTCACTCAATCGCTGGTAGAATTCTTCAAAGTGGAAGTTTTCGTCATCAGGATAGTGGAACGAAGTGATAATATGCCCCTGTAACTCCGCGGGAACGTATTCCGCGAACCCCATGTCGCGCATGCCTTTCACGAGAGTTTCGTAATTGTTGCGATATCTTCCAGCGCGACCGACAACGCCTCCTTCAGCCTCGAGCTCAGTGAGCGCTTGGTCAAAGGCAAGAATGGTGTGCGTAGGCGGAGTGAAGCGGAATTGACCGTTGTTCTGGAGACCGCGCCACTGTGCAAGCAGGTCCAGGCTCACGGTTCGCGCCCACCCTTCGCTTGACTCGAGCGCATCGAGATGGCAGATGCTGAACGCGAACCCAGGAACGCCCTCGATGCACTTGTTTGCCGAGGAAACCAGGTAATCAATATTGCAGGCGGCGAAGTCGAAGGGCACCGCACCGAAGGCGCTCATCGAATCGACGAAGTAGCGCCGCCCGCTGTCGCGGACAAGTTGGCCAATTTCGCGAATGGGATTGACGATTCCAGATGTGGTTTCGCAGTGGACAACGGCGACCATTTCGATATCAGGATCGGAAGCCAAGGATTGCTCAATTTCATTTAGATCGGGTAGCTCATTTTCCGCAAAGCTGAGGAACCGCGTTTCAATTCCATGCCGTTGAGCAATTTTCACAATGCGGTCGCCGTAGGCACCGTTGACGATGGCTAGCAATTTGCCATCGGGCGAGATGGTCGAAGAAAGCACGGACTCCACAGTGAACGTGCCGCTCCCTTGCATGAGTACGCACTCGTAGCCCAGTTCCCGAGAGACGCCGGCTACTGCGAGTAATCGATCACAAACGCGACGGATCGTGTCGATGAACTCCGTGTCGCGCGAACCGAGATCGCGCAGCATTGCCTGCTTCACAGTACGGCTTGTTGTGAGTGGCCCTGGGGTGAAAAGCGGCTTGTCGCGGGAGCCTGGTACGGGTACTGCCATTTGGGGTTCCTTGAGTTTCGTGATAAGCCCTTGTTAGCGAGAGGGTTGCAGGTGTGCCCTGGGAATGAATCCAATCGACGTTTCCATCCACGAGCCGCAACTGCATCCGCCGCCTCCTTCGGGCGAGAGCATCATGCCGCCGGCGGGAATCGAACTGAGCCAACAGTCGGGGCGCAATCGGTCCCACAGCGAGTATTGGTTACCTTCTGCCGACCACATGGCGAAGCGGTGCCCAGGATCGCCGCGGAAAAAGAGCGCGTGGGTCGTGCAGCTGTACGTGCCGCACTTGCCTTCGGGGACTCGTTCATCGCGGATTTTACCGGTGGCAATGTCGAGCACAGCTGGGCGCACAAAAAGCCGATCACCGACAATCGCCGGCCGTGACATGTGCGAACCGTGATCTGCTTTGCCCTCGCGCCCCCAGGGGAAGGTCGCATCCCAGAGTTGTTCACCGCTACCGTCGTACAGCGCGTAGACATGAAACTCTCCGGCGGTCGAGGAAACGATGACAAGCTTGTCCGCACTGTGGGCCATAAAGAACACGACAGTCCCATCAACCGTGTCGAGTGGTTGTTCCCACTGCTTCTTGCCTGTGGCGATGTCGAGTGCGACGAGATATTGCTTCTCCCATAACTCGGGCGAATTCAATCGCCGGGCTTCCGCAGTGCGCAGTTCGGGGTGCCTGCCTTCGACAAAGAACAGCCGGTTGTCGCTGATGGTGATGGTCGAGTTGATGATCAACCCCTCGGAGTAGTTCCAGCGCAAGTCACCCGACTGCTTGTCTCGGGCAAACAGGCTCTCGCTACAGACCTTGTAAGTCTCGGGTCCCTCCTCGGCGTCATACCAACCCGCGCCGCCCCAGAAATCGGTGTACGAGGTGCCCCTTTTCACGGCCGAGCCCAGGACCACATCTTGCGAGGCGGCAATGAAGCCCCAGTCGAACTCACCACTTTTGACTTGCTCCGCGGGTAGTTGGTACATTTGGCTCACTGCACCGGTGGCCGCCTCGATGCGCCAACAGCGATCACGAACCGCGGCAAGCAGCGATTCACCCGCCCCACACCAGTTCGCACAGTCTCGTGGAATGTTGAACCGCTCGAAGTTGGGAGTTTCCAGCGCCCAAAGAACGGCTCCGTTGTAAATGTCTAAGGCAACGATGCGGTGAAGGCCTTCCAAGAAGAGCCGCCCACCGAACGACAACGGTGGGGTTTTCCTGCCACTGCGGTCGGCTTGGTAGCGTGGCCCGGGTCGGCCCAGCCATTGCACTTCGATGTCTTCTGAAGACTTCGCTCCGCCAAGCGCTTCGCCGCCATAGGCCGAATTGTCGGCGCGGCCGTAGATATACGACCAATCGCCTGCGCCCGCGAATGGCGTGCCCCGCATCAGCTCCGGCTGCTCGGGCGACTCGCCAAGAATCGCCACGCCAGTAGGAGCCAACGCTTGACGGACTTGCTGAGTGTCTGGGCGTCGTCCACTATCAAGCATAGCTTCAGAGACCACGAGATTCGCCCAGTGCTTCGTGAGCCCAAGTTCGTCGTATTCGGCGGCGAAGCGAACAGTGATCCGCGAACCGTACAATCCCAGCTTTCGCAAACGCAGCCGCATCGTTTGGGCCGTTTCCTCCTCACGGCAGACACACAGGACGCGCAGCTCGCTTTGGCGAACTAAGGCTTCGGCCAATCGGCCCGAAGTGGCGTCCCAATCCAGACAGAGTCCTTTATCGACATCCGCCCGTCTGAGAATTGCCGCCGCCGCATCGCGGTACTTTCCGTCGTCCGTCAATTCTAGATGGTCTTGGTTGACGTTGTAGTCGAAGAAGGTGTCGCATTCGTATTCGGGAGTGCGTAGTGTCTGACCGTCGCGATCGAACTGAATAACGTAATGGTAAAGTCGTTTACGCAATAGTGAAGGTAGACGAACTTCGTGCGCCGTGGACTTCTCTGGTTTCTTGATTTGCTTGACTTCGTCATTGAGGCGATATTCCAATCGGGTGGTTGTTGGCTGGGCAGTTTGCCAACGGATAACCGCTTCGCCGAGCTTGTCAAATTGCAGCCAAGGTCCGACAGCGACGTTGTAGGTTTCGGGCTCTTCGGGCGCGGGTTCCGGCGAGGGGAGGCGCTGCGACTTCTCGTTGAACTGCGTTCGCAATGCATCAGCACTGAGTGCTCGGTCATAAACGCGGACCTCGTGGATCATCCCTTGCAGCGAGTGATTCTCGTTTTTATCGCGGTACGCTCCAATCACGTAGGGCGCATCGTCGGGGTAGCGGATGGGGCCAGACTGCGCCTTGCTCGTGGCGGAGAGCACGCCATCGACATACAAGCTCAGCGTTTGGCCATCGTAGACGCCAGCGACATGATGCCAAGCGCGCATCGTGAAATCATCGGCGGCGTTGAGGTAAGTGATGCGTCCGTTGCCGTTTTCGCCTGCCACGCCGATACAGAACTTCGATTCACGGTAGCCAAGTACCCAGCCGTGTTCGTCGGCGCCATTGTCCTGCAGCGCGCCGATGATCCCGCCCCAGATGCGCGGCTTGTCAATGCGGACCCAAGCGGCGACGGTCATGCTTCTTTCAGGCAGTTTTGCCTCGTCAATTTTTTCAGTGATCGTGACCGTTGTGTTTCCGTCGACAATTGGTAGTGCCGCAAAGTCCCCAACGTTCACCAGGTCCGCGTTGCCATCAATAGAAGCAGGCAAACCCCCGGCAAGGTTGTCGACGTGGAAACGCTGCATCGCCGGCGGTTGAAAAACCCAGCGACCCAACAGACCAGGGCCAACGTCCTGTTCAATCGAGGCGAGCTTCGACCTATCGATTTGC
Organism: Bythopirellula sp.; assembly: GCA_965230685.1. Classification (GTDB taxonomy): domain Bacteria; phylum Planctomycetota; class Planctomycetia; order Pirellulales; family Lacipirellulaceae; genus Bythopirellula. Next base: position 1,355,051 of record CBDDLO010000002.1, on the reverse strand, counting down.
TCTCGCGCGGCTTGCGACGCCATTGTGATTGGCTTCGTTGGCTCCGTGGCCGTAGGTTCAAACGCGTGGAGGAAACCCAAGTCGGTGCTGACCAGCAATCGATCCTGCGCGAAGCACAGGCCAAATGCCTTGCCTTCGACCGGTGCCGACCAAAGCAGTGTGCCGTCATCCTTCGCATACGCGTCTACGCGGTTTGTTTTGCCCACGAGCAATGCATCGCCAACGCCGATCAATTCGATGCCGTCGTCGCAGGGGGCACGCCAGTTTTCCTTTCCCGTCTTGGTGTTTACCGAGCCGATCGACGTCTTGGTCAGCAGGTAGGTATGCTCGTTGTCTAGCACGAGTGCGCTGGCGTTGTTGTGGGTCGCCAGTTTCTCTCGCGAGTCGGCGTTGCTGACAGTGACCCAGCCGGTCTTGTTGCCGGGTCCGTGCACAACTTGTTCATTGGGCATGACCACGACAAAACTTCCGCCGCCGCCGTCCAGGGCGCCCAATTGCTTCCCTGTCCGCCGTGAGAAAAGCAAAGGCGGAACTCGACCCTGCGGCGCAATCACCAAACGGGGCGAAACGGCCAGTGGTCCTTCGAACGTGGTGTCCTTTACTTCGCGAACGTACAGGTTTTCACCCTCGGTGCTTCCCGTTTCGGCATCGACGGCGCAAAGATACGACGCGTTCCAGGGCAACAGCGACGCAGCAAAGTAAGCGATTCCGTCCGAGACAATCACCCCACTACGAATCGGTAGCAGCGGAATGAACCGGCCGTTGTTGACAATCTGTCGGCCGCTAGGCTTGGGTTGATATTTCCAAACAAGCTGGCCATCGTCGGCGCGAAGGCAGTAGGCGTGGCCATCGTCCGAGCCAAAGTAGATTTTTCCGTCGCTGAAGGTTGGTGCCACGCGCACGGGGCCATCGGCGAAAAACGTCCAGTGTTCTTCACCCGTCACTGTATCCAGGCAGGTCACCGTGTCGTCGACTGAAGAGCCAAAGTAGACACACTCGCCCGCGGCGATGGGTTGAAACACTTCGTCGTAGTTGCGCATCGAGTGCATGCGCACGTCACTGTAGGCATCCCACTTGGCGGGGCCGTGCCAAGCAGGGCTTGGCGGGTTGGGAGAGCGGTAGGTCCACGCCAACACCAATCGCGCGGGATCCACCTCAGCCGCGCAGAACGCGTTTCGCTGCCCGTTGAGACGAGCCGTGGGCCAATCGTTGGCGTAGGTTGTCTCGGCATTGAATAGCAGTGCTACGGCACAAAGCGCAGAGCGCTGTAGGCATGCTTGAATTCGGCTCTTCATGCGCAATAGTCCTTTCGAGCGACGCCTGGGGAGGAAGCCAGGGTGGATGCCCAGTAATATGCTCTTCAACATAGTCGACAGGGTGGACAGCGACAATTCTTCGCAAACCGCTTTTCTGCTCAGCCAGCCCTTGTGTATGCCAACGCGGAGACGACCAGCACTCAGCGAGTAGTACACTTCGCCTCAGCCTCCATGCACCTCTGCGTAGTTTAAATTCAGTGTTTCGCGAAACATCGTTCGCAATGCGCAAACTGTCGGGGTTGTGTGATTTCATTCGGCACACTCGCGGGAATTCCCCGCTGCTTGGAATCGCGTTACACTGGCATGCGACTCACCTTTTGAAAAGAAATGTTCTATGACGAAAATCGCGAAAATGATCTGGAAGGAGGCGTGCGGCCGCAAGGTGAGCTTCCTGCTGTCCGCGCTGGCGATGACCGTGGCGGTCGCGCTCTGCACAACAATCGCTCTCACTGAAGATGCGAGTCGACGGGAAACGAAACGTGTGATGCGCGACTTGGGTTTCAACCTGCGCGTGATTCCTCAAAGCACCAATATGAATCGCTTCTATTTGTCGGGCTACTCCGACCAAACCATGCCAGAGCAATCACTCGACACGTTAGCAAAGGTGAAAAACCTGTCGTACAACCACCTGGTGGGAGTGCTACAGGGGAGCATCAGTATGGAGGGAGAGGATGCGTTGCTGATGGGCATCTCCGAAGAGCGCGCACCGCCCGGCGGAAAGAAGCCGCCTATGGTGAAGGTGCTAAAACCGGGGAGTGTTCACGTAGGGGCTGAGATCGCCAGCCGACTCAACTTGACCAAGGGCGATACGATCTTACTTTCTGACCAAGAATTTCGCGTCGAACGCTGCATGCCCGAGATGGGTACGATTGATGATCTTCGCGTGGTCGGTTCGCTTGCAGATGTGCAAAACGTGCTGAACCTGCCCGAGCAGATCAACGAAATCAAAGCACTTGACTGTCTTTGTCTCACCCCTGCAGAAAATCCCAAAGACATCTTGCAGAAAGAGATCGGCCGCACGTTGCCCGAGACGCGCGTCGTGATGGTTAGCAACATCGCCGAGGCCCGTGCGAGGCAACGCCAGACGAGCCAGCGCTACTCACAGTTTTTGATTGCTGCGGTGCTGCTCGCCGCAGCAACCGGCGTTGCCGCGATTGCGATCGCCAATGTCCGGCAACGTTCGAGTGAAATGGGCTTGCTGAGGGCGCTTGGCTACGGTTCGAACTCGATAGTGGCGTTGATTCTCGGCCGATCCTTGCTGACGGGCGTTCTAGCGGCCCTACTTGGTACGGCGTTGGGAACCTGGATCGCACTGACCTATGGTCCGCAGTTGTTTCAAGTTACCGCCCGCGCGATTAAGCCCCAGCCCCAGTTGTATGGGTACGCGTTGCTGGGAACGCTTGCGTTCGCCACAGTGGCAGGGATCGTCCCTGCCGCTCTCGCCGTAGTCCAAGACCCCGCCACCGTCCTGCGAAAGCAGTAACTCTCGGAACGTTTTCCATGATCCACTTGCGGGATGTGAACAAGAAGTACGAAGTGGCGGGCGAAGCGGTCGTGGGTCTTGACGACGCTACGCTGGACTTGGAGCGAGGCGACTTTGTCTGCTTGCGTGGGGCGAGCGGCTCTGGCAAGACAACGCTGCTGCTCACCATCGGCGGTATGCAGCGCCCTAGCAGCGGTACGGTTGGAATCGCCGACAGCCAGGACATCTACGCCTTGAGTTCCGCTGAGCGTACGCGCCTGCGCGCGCGGCATATCGGATTCGTGTTTCAACTATTTCACCTTGTCCCTTATTTAAACGTCGTTGAAAACATCCGCTTAGGGGTGAATGCAACGGGCAATTCCAAGTCGGATGCTGAGCAAGGAGCTGATCAATGGATTGAAAAACTCGGGCTCACGCACCGTTGTGGCCACAGTCCGTCGCAACTCAGCGTCGGGGAATGCCAGCGCGTGGCAATCGCCCGCGCGTTAGTGTCCCACCCCGACATCCTCCTTGCCGACGAACCGACCGGCAATCTTGACGCGGAGAATGCAGAGATCGTAGTGAGTGCGCTGCAAGAGTTCTGCCAGGGCGGCGGGGTTCTCCTCTTCGCCACGCACAGCGACCAACCGATGCAGTTCGCCAATCGGCGGCTGCACATCGATACGGGGAGAGTTAAGGAACTCGAATAGGACAGGGTGCATTTTCGCGTTCCGCAGCAAGTCGACTCGTCCTCGAGTTGTCCGATCTAAAATCCTCCGTGCCGGAGACTCCGCGGCTGGCTTTGGCGACAACCCTTCGAGGCTCCTGAGCTAAAGCGCCAAGTCCTGCGACCCCCACACGCGTGTAATGATCAACACAGCGACGGCCGCGCTGACCATGATGAACGAGACCGCTACCGCGCCGGTGAGGTTGCCGATGCTCAGTTCGAGGAACACGCTGGTTGAGAGCACTTCGGTCTTGCCGCGCGTGGCGCCCGCAAACACCAGCAGTGGGCCGAACTCGCCGAGTGAGCGAGCCCAAGCCAAGGTAGCCGCGGTGAGCAGGCCGGGGCGCGTTTCGGGAAGCACGACCCACCCGAACGCTTGCGCGCGGTTGCATCCCAGCGTAAGGGCAACTTGTTCACGCCGCGGATCGATGTGATCGAATGTGGCTCGCATAATACGTACTGCAAACGCGCATGCCACGACGAATTGCCCCAGCACCACGGCGGGGATTTGGTAGACAACATTCGACCGAATGAATTCCGGCATATACTGGAACAGAATAAGCAGACTCAAACCAATCACCAGCGGTGGCAACACGATGGGAATATCGAGCAGCGCATCTAAGAAATTACGCCCCCAAAACCGATGTCGCGACAGCAAATAACCCACGGGTACGGCGACCCAAACCGAGAGAATCGTGGTGATCGTACAAGAGACCAGACTTAGGTAGATCGAGTATTGGATGTTGGGGTCTGCCAGGGCCGCGCCAACGGGGTTGTCGATGAACTTCGAGGCGAGCGGATGGGCAGCCGACCACTCGGCATTGATCGCGGGCTCTCCGACTCCAGCAAGCAGGAAAGCCGCGTTGGCAACCAACATCGCGCAGAGTAAGAGTACATAGGTGCTGCTGATTAAAATCAGCACGAGGTAAAACGGTTTGTCCGATGCAACGCGATTCATTCACTCGGCTCTATCCGCCAGCGGAAACCCACGCGCTCGAACGTTTCCTGGGCTTGAGTAACAGCGTCGAAGAGCAGTCGGGCGAGTTGCTTGTGCTTACTCGATGCCGAAATGCCCAGGGGCTGAATGGCTTGGGCGAGGCGTGAATCGATCTCGACATAGTCCACCTTATCGCTTTCCGCCAATGCGTCAGTGAGATACACCAGCGCCGCGTCGGCCGCGCCGGTCGCAATGCTGGAAATTAGCAGCGAAGACGTCGGAGTTTGGGTAACGACGTTCTCTTCGATCAAAGTGTCGTATAGCCCCCGAGCATCCAGCAAGCGGCGGCTCAGGATGCCGATGGTGCATTGATCCGGTTGTCCCAACGCGACTCGCATCCCAGGTTGAACAAGATCTGCCACTGTTGCGATTCTTTTGGGGTTGTTCTTCTCGACTGCGATAACAATCTGCGTGTCGGAGACATGGACTGCGTCCGGGAACAGATTGCTGACCTTTTCCATGTAGTATTCATCGCAAGCCATAAAGACGTCGGGAAACGTGCCTGCGTCGCCGTCGTGCATCGCTTCCATTTGCGCGGTGAGAATCCCGCAGCCGTTGTAGACGGTTTGAACCTCAACAGCGTGCCGCGCTTCAAATGCTTTGATAACGGGTTCGAGCGCACGGCGATTCACGGCACCGGCGTAGAACGTGAGTTGCGGCGTGTCGGACCAAGCATCGCTAGGCACCGGTTCGTAACCCTGTTTCCTGAAAACCGTCTGGCCCCGGTCGCTGGCAGTGAGGTATCGGGCAAAGTGCAGGGCACGGTTCGGCGATTGAGCGGATCGCATCACGCCGATGCTGACAAGCGTACTTTCTTGGGCCAGTTTGGGATCACGAACAATTTCAACGCCCGTGAACTGCTTCGCCACCGCATCCCACACAATCCCGGCGTCGACGCTGCCGAGCTCGACGTCCGCGGCCACGTCATTGACAGTAGGTTTGAAAACGCCATTGTTCCGCACTCGTCCTTCCAGCTCATTCCACTTCCCCCGGCTCTGCATGAAAGTGCGAGTGAGTTTGCCCATCGCAGCTTGATCGGGATTGGCCAGTGCCACGCGCACATCCTCTCGCAGAAGGTCATCGACGCCTGCGACTTGTTTGGAGTTGCCTTGTGGTGCCACGATTACCGCACGCATCCGTGCCACGGGAAACGATTCCGCAACGAGTTGTTTTTCACGGGCAATTTGCAGGTAGCTCTCGTCGGCGGCCAAATACAGGTCCCCCGTCTTCGATACTTCCAATTGACTTAGCAGGGTGTTCGATCCGCCGTACTGGGGCAAGACGTTTGTGCCGAACTCCTGATTATACTGCCCCACAATTTCCTCAAACGGCACCCGCATCCCTGCCGCGCAATAGACGAAGAGCTCGGCCTTCGAGTCGTCGTTGTCGGTGGGGGGCGTAGCTCGACCAAGAAGCAAATAAACAAGCCCCGCCAAGGCGATCAACGACACTCCTGTGGTGGAGTAAAGCGGATTGATCGTGCGGAGCCGCTGGTTCATCTTCAAGCATCCCTCAAGAACGTCTCGCTGCCAAGTAGGTGGAATCCGCTGTGTTGAACTTAGAATGCACACTCCACGCAGTTTTCGTTGCGACGAATATTCATGCCGCGAAATTGCATCGTGCGCAGGTCACAAATCATCAACTTGCCGGTAAGCGACTCGCCGAACCCAGCTATTAGTTTAATCGCCTCCATCGCTCCCATACACCCAACCATTCCCGAGACTGCGCCAAAGACGGGGAACTCTCGTCGCCACATGGGCGGCTTCTCTGGGTACAGACATCGTAGGCAGGGCGTTTTGCCGGGCACAATCGTCGTGATGTGGGCTTCGGTATCATACATGGCGCATTCGACCAGTGGCTTTTTCTGCGCGACAGCCTCGCGATTCAGCAGAAAGCGTTCTTCGAACAACGGGGCGCAGTCAACGATCACATCGGCTTGGCCAACCAGAGTAGCGACGTTTTGCTCGGTGGCGTTTTCCGGCACCGCTTCGATGGAGAGCCGCGGATTGAACTCTAGCAAGCGCCGCCGTGCCGACTCAACGCGCGAGGTACCCAGCGCCGCGTGGGTCATCAGCAGTTGCCGATTCAAGTCAGACGGCTTAATGTTCCCGCCGTGGGCAAGTACGAGCTTGCCGATCCCGGCCGCCGCCAACTCATACGCCACGACACTACCCAGCCCGCCGCATCGTGTTACCAGGACCGAGGCGTTCTTCAATCGCTCTTGTCCCTGCTCGCCGAAATCGGCGGTCTTGATTTGCCACGCGTAGGTGTCGCGCTCTTCTTGCGTGAGTTTTTCCATGCGAAACTCAGCCTCCACTCACGGGCGAGAGGAGTGTCACTTCGTCGCCATCGCTGAGCGGCGTCGACAAGTCGCGACCTATGCATTCGTCGCCCAGGCAGAGCAGGATTGAAGAGCGGATCTCGCCGGGGGCCTTCCAAATAAACTCGTCGAAGGCTTGACCATGTACACCGCTCATGTGCGTAAGCAGTTGACCCACAGTCTGTGGCTCGGAAAGTTCCACTTCCTCACGACCACGGCCGAGCGCTTCCTTGAGTTGCGTCGTGTAAATAAGAACCACTCTCACGGCAAATTTGTCTCCTGGGCTGGTTGTATGTGGGGCGAGCCATCGATTGCTGTTTCTGCGTTGATCCGACCGTCCTGGAGTCGGAACCGCTTGTCACCTAGCTCGATTGCTTCGTCGCGGTTATGCGTAACATGAAGCACAGTCACCTCTGTTTCGGCTTGAACCGATCGCAGCACCTCATGCATTTTTTGTCGGGTTTGGTCGTCTAATGCCGACAGGGGTTCATCCAGCAGCAGCAGAGGTGGGCGAAATGCCAAAGCACGTGCTAACGCGACACGCTGTACTTCACCGCCACTCAATCGTACCGGAAAGCGATCCAAGAGGGCAGTGAGGCCTAGTAATTCGGCAAGCTCAGAAGTTCTCGTGGAAATTTTGGCGGAAGACCACTTGCGTATAACCAGAGGAAATTCCAAGTGCCTCCGCACGGTCATCTTGGGAAACAACGCGCCATCCTGTGGCACATAGCCAATGCCCCGTTCCGCGGGGCGTTTGTCCGTGACATCAACTCCGGCAAGTTCGATGCGGCCTGTCTCGAGTGGACGCAATCCGCAGATGCATTCGAGTAGCGTGGTCTTCCCACTACCCGTTTGCCCCATCAGCACACCGTACTCACCAGCCGCAAGTTCGAGCGAAACTCTGTTCAGGCGAAACGTACCTGAGCGAACACCAAGCTCTGCAAGGCGAATCATGGCCCACCGCGTCGGCCGAACAGAAGAACCAACGCCCCTCCGACGACTCCCAAGCACGCCAACCCAAGCAACACTGTTGAAATCATACCGGTGGCCGAGTTGTATGTTTCATTCTTTGAACTAACAGGAGTTTTAGTAAGTTCCTGCGCAGGAAATGCGGCTTCGTCGGGGTGGTTCGTTGTAATTCGCGGTGACTCGTTCACTTCTATTTCTTGGGGTAATTCTTCCTCCTCAAAGTTGAGTTCAATGATCTGCAACCCCGGCAGCAGGGCGTCTACCTCTGCCAAACGCTCGCTGCTTTTTTTGCCGTCGCTTGCGCGCGAGTTGGGGCCACGGCTCAAGATGCGGCTGATCTCGACTTTCACCAAGGGGTGGCCGGGATCAAAATCGAGCGATTGGACCGCGGCGGCTTCGTTCTGTTCGGTCCATTGATGGGGAATCATCGGTGCTTGCATCCAGCTGCGGTCCAACTCGCACTCGCAATCCAGTCCCACAATGGCCAGCGTGCGTAGCAAGTCGCGGTCCTGCATTTGGGCGACTTCCATCACAGATCCCAGTGTCCGACCTCGGCCAAAGAGTATCGCGATCTGCGTGCCACGGTTTGGCGTGAGATCAACCCCCAAACTCCAGAGCAAAACCCCCTCGGTTCGCACCTGCTCGGTGGAAAGCGTGACCACTCGTGGAGGTACGTCGATCGGCTTGGGCAAGTCCGGCAGCGATGTCTCAATGCGCGTGACCGCGTCTGCCACCAGTGAGGCGGCACGCTGATTTTGTACTGCATCGTCGCTCTCAACAATCAATACGACACTATGCGCTTCAAGCAACTGCCGCATGATGGAATTTCGCAGGGGCGAATTCACGAGAGCCAAGAGCGATTCTCGAATGCTGACAACGTTTGTTTCTGAGAGTGTGGGCACGGCGATGAGCCGTTCGCGCCCGTCAGGGGCTATCAGCTTGGCGGCAATCAGCGTTTCGCTGCCCGGTGTGTCAACATTGGGCTCGCGCTGTGCGTTTGCTTCGCTAGCCTTCTTGTTTACGTGCAGTCGCACATTGCTATCGTCAAGCACTTGCTCTGCCGCGACTCGAAGTAGCGCGATCTCGTCTTCCGTTGTTGTTTCGTCTAAGTAGACCACTAGCTGGTAGGGTTGGTCGTTGAAGCTAACGAAAGCGACGTCCCGCACAGTGTACTTGCAAGCGAGCGCCGGCATGATTCCTGTCGTGCATAGGCCCAGGCCGTAAATCAAGCGCATCGGTACCCGACGGAAACGCAGCAAGCTGGCAATGAAGAAGAATGCAGTCGGCATGCGTCACATTGTAACGTGTCGAGGCGCAACGTTTGAGCCAATTTGACAGCCAAAGCCGCGAATCATCGCAAAGATCTGCGTCAACCGCGCAAAAAGTATCCCCGGTTGGATTTGAACCAACAACCTTCGGCTTCGGAGGCCGACACTCTATCCAGTTGAGCTACGGGGACAAAGGAGATTCACGCTGCCAGAGTAGCAATATATTCCTTTTTCGGTAACCGTTGAAATGTACAGAGCTACGGCGGGTGGGGCCGACAATTCAATCGTCAAACAAGGGAAAACGTTTATTTCACGTACGTATTGACGAATTATAGCACTACATATCTCTCTAAATATGCACTACACGTCCCGGTGTCACTAGGTCGAAGAGGCTCTCAGAGATGTGGTTTGTTTGACGACTAAGGAGGATCGCTCGAATTCGCAGCTTTCTCTCGAACTCGATCTTTCAAGCGGGAGACTCCCATCGATTTGACAACGCACATACCCCTAGGTTGGAAGCGGATCGTCCATCGGACGTCTTCAAGAGTGACGTACTTCAGCTCGAATTCTAGCGGAGGAGAACTATACCGATTGTGGTAAACGCTCGGATCCCATTTTAAATAATGTACCCCAGTTGAAGTGGATTGAGGACCAATTGGCGGACTTGAAAGTGAGAGGTGTCCCGTGATGATTACTGCTTGAATGTCAACAAGGGGCGACGAACGCGAGTCCTATTCTTCGTTGCATCTTTTGGTCAGGGAGTACTGCTTAAGGGGACCTGTATGCTGTTGGATGTAGGGAATTAGTGTGAGGACCACGGCCCTAATTTCAAAATCCTTCGAGTTAGTCGAACTGCTATGCCGGACTCATACAACTCAAGTCGGCTTTGCAATGGTTCGCGATTGCGCTTTGTGATCGCAAGCGCTAGGGCTTCCAATTGAATCTCGATTGCTTTCTCAAAGTCATTGACTTCCGCATACGCAGCAGCGAGAGTCTCCAAATACTGCCGCTCACGCCAACCTCTGTCTAACCCGTTTGATCTAGCAATTTCAATGGCGCGCTTCGCATCACGAAGGGCGGCATCACCATCGCGAATTGCGGCGTCCGGACACATGGCAAACAGGGAAGCACGTGCCTCTAGTACCCCGGGCGCGTTCGGTTCGAGCTCGAGTGCTGTATTGAAATATTGCATTGCCTCTGCGTACTCGAGCGTCTCATGCTTGCACCAACAACCCATATTGAAATATGGGAGGAAGTCATCCGGATCGCGGCTAATAGCTTTCTCGAAGCTCTCGTTGACCAGGGTATTCTTTTCGGAAGATGCCATAACATGTACTACATGCAACCCATCGAAATAATCAACCTAGATCCTCTGAAATAAAGTGGTACCTAAACAGGGAGAAGGACATCTTCAACGCTTATGACAACTACCAGTTGCTGCTTGGTGATTGCCACTTGGAAGCGGCGGGGGAAGAAGATCGAGTCGAATTGAAGGAGCCATTTGCATGAACTGAGTGATAAACTCCCTGTTTACCTCGAGTCCGTTCTGCTTTGGATGCGTAGGGTTGCAAGACGGTTTTGTGCACCTCAACACGATTAGAGTGTGCCGTCCATTTTTGGGGGCCGGAACGTAGCGGCTCAGATTTTCCGTAGCCCCTCCAGCCAGTTTTTTTTGAGCCCTCATTCGCTAGGCCATCCCGCAGATGCCAGTTGGCAATTTTCAACTTATCTGGAGACGCATAGCTTGCTCTTGTGGAAACTACTTGGCCAGGCTCACCTACAGATTTCCAGTACGGTGACGCGTCAATCTCTCTTGATGCTTCGGAATGAACAGCATCTATTCGCTGCTCAGCCCTTGAGATTGAACCAAAGTTATGGCGGTCGACCGGCGATGACCAATCGTGCCTCGATTTCATCTTAGGAAAACTGCTTTCTTGAGGGCGTGACGTGGCTAATGAGGCACTCCATGAATTCTCGACCTCCCAGTGACGAGATGGCGTTCGCTGGAGCTCAAGTCGATTTAAGCTGCTTGAATAATTCCAATCTCTAGGGTGGACTGTGGTGACTGAGTGCATGAGGGCTGGCGAGGTCCTCGGTCCATACGGGTCAATTGTTCTTGCGAGGCTGGTCGAGGCGGTATTTGAGAAACCAGGCATCGACTTCGAAGATGCATGCACTGGAGGCCAAGCAGTGCTTGTAGATTGGGGCCATGAAGAAAATCCACTCTTAGAGTAGTCAGAGAGTGCGGCATTCATGGGAAGCTGTTGTGCCGGGCGATTATAGATTCGAGCCAGTTCGTCACCGATGCCATAGGTTAACTCGCTAGGGAAGTGATCGAGTGGCTTGAGTTTAGATTCCCAGGAGACACCTGTTGATGAAGAATTTGGAAAGTCCGAATCACGGTTGGCATCGATGGGATGATCATAGTTGACACTATTGGGCCAGCTCTCCAAGTTATCGGGGTTCAAGTGAAAATACTCCACAGTGCTAGATACCTCTTCTGCGGCTGCGTCAGTGGTTGGTTCAGGTAACTTGGGAGTGGCTCTCTCTTCGAAGAAGCTGCTGGGCGTGGTGTCGGGTTTTACAGTTGAGTAAGAAGCCTGAATCAAATCTTCAATTAGCCCATCCTCCAGGCCACGAAGGTCTTCGAAAGTTCCACCAAGGTCTGACGCGGGAATAAATCCGCGACTTTCGCTGGGAGTGTCGAGTCGGGGCGGAGTGTCCAAATCGGACGGCGTCGCCGCGGTTCGCTCTGGCAACGGTGCCCTCGGTGGGACAGATGCTACAGGCTCCGAAAGGTGTTGTTTAGCAAGCCACCACTCGCTCTGAAATAAGCCACAGAGCAACGCAGTCAAGCCGATCAGAGTAGCACAAGCTATCCCACAGAGCCTTGAGGTATTGGACTTCGAGGATTCAGGAGTAATGAACGGAAATTGTTCGGATTTTTTCGGCTTTGGTTTGGAGATTCGCTTGGATATCGATTCGTATGCTAGTTGGATTTCCTTAAAGCGATCCGCCGCTTCGGGATCACCATAGTTGCGATCAGGGTGGTGCTCACGGGCCAGGCGTAAATAGGCGTCCTTAATCTCACTGTCATTGGCGTCGCTGAGCAACCCAAGCGTGCGAAAATGCCTTTGCGTGAGATCTTTAGCAATCATAGGACTGTTTTAAGGAATTTTAGTGCGAGAGACTAGGTGCTCAACAAGCGATATGACTTGGAGTACGTCACTTTGCCTCAGCCAGTAATAGTCCTATTAGACATTGGAATCCGAGCTGAATTGAATGTCAAATCCTATGGTGCTCCGCTGAACTGTTTGGATTGGCCAGACTGATTCTCTCGGGACATCTGAGAACAAAGTCGACGTACGCAATGGCATGCAAAAGAAATACACCCTCTATAAACGAGGCGTGAATGCGCAGCCAATCGGACGAAAATAATCGAAAAAATGTTCAAGAACTTACGTTAGGCAGCGATTACTCTGCCTCACACTAGACCATCACGCTGCAGCGCACTGTTTTTGCTTCAACTCTCGGTCTTTTTCTTGCTTACTCCCGCGAGGGACCGCAAAATGAAAAACACTACTAGCACCGATCCTAATGGAAGAAAATCACTGGCAAAATGGTTCCCCAGCAATGCGCCTGCGCAGGTCAGTACGCAGCAAATAACCAGAACTGCAAGAACGCTAGAGTGGCTCACTAATCTTTTTATTAAGTGATGCTGTAGGTGCCCGCTATCCTCATGAGTATCAATCTGCTGCTGGAAGAAATGAAAGATAGCAGTAGAGGCGTTGAGTAGTGGCACGGCACAAATCGCGAGAATCGCTGCCAAGCCTACTGTAGCGGTCACCTCGCGTGAATCCGCTATTACAAGTGCCCCTATGACTAACCCAATCAACATGCTCCCCGCATCGCCCATTTGAACGGAAGCTGGTGGTAGATTGAAACGTAAGAATCCGACCAAGCTGCCGACAATAACCGCTCCGACAATCGCAATCGAGGTTTGGTCAGATAGCGATGCTATTGAAGTGAGCGTCACGCAGAGAATGATTCCGACCATGGTTGCTAAGCCATCCATTCTATTGAGTAAAAGGAATGCGTTGATTGCTATCAGCAGCCAAAGAATTGTGATGGGAATCGAGAAGGCTCCCAGTGGCAATGAGAGACCAAAAAGATGGAAGGTGCGAATCTGCAGTCCGAAAGCGATCAGGATGAGCGCGGCAATTAACTGGCCCATCAGCTTATTGCGAATTCTCATCCCATGTTGATCGCAGAGCAGCCCTACAATAACGATCCATGCGCCGGCAATCAGCAATCCACTCAAGAACGGCTTGTCTTCATGAAAAAGTTCTTGGAGCGTTCGGGACGAAAAAAAGTCAACGGAAAAAGTGCCTGCAGCAGCCAGAAAGATTGCCAGGCCTCCGCCCAATACGGCAGGCTGATGGTTTCTCTCGGCAGGGACATCTGAAAGACTAGCTGTACTCCATCGTCGCGCTAGCATTCTCAGAAAAACTGTGAGTAGATAACTGATAATTGCGGCGACGAGACCAACAAAAAATAAGTACATCAGCATTTTAGGCTATTCTCCCGCAATAGATCTGAAATGAACACAGGAGTTGCGTTCATCGTGCCTCACTCGTGACCTTAGAACTCATAAACTGGCCTCTTCATGAAATCTGTTGGCTAGAAGATTATCAAGCATTGTGGCCCGGAGCTTGCGAAGGTAAATCTTGTGTGGCATTCCGCGTCCAACTCGCTAGCAAAGAAGCTTCCCCATCAGGGTCAAGACGATGACGGTGAGAACGAATGTGCTTAGGCCTCCCAAGACAGCTATTCCGACGCTCTCTGCTACGTTTCTCGTATTCTCTGTTGCTAGGGGAGGTTGGAGGATACGAAAGGGTTTACTATTCAGGCGATCTTCAATCTCCCATTGGCGTAGCCGCAGGTAGACTTTGTCATTTAGCTCTTGGAGCCGTTCGATTTTTCCGCGCAGCATCGTAAGTTCGGCATCTGGTATGAATTTCGGCGCAGGTGGCTCGGTTGCTTCGTACCATGTGTTCGGAATGCTATCAATCAACTCTTGGGCTGCATCCACCTTGCCATCTTCGATTGCTGACATGAACTCGTTCAATGAATCAGTGAGATTGCCGAGTTCCTCTGTTGTCGCTATGTAAAAACTACTACTCTTGCCCGTCAACTCGAAGTTCAACTCCTCGGAGAGGGCATAATAGTTGTCCAATTCCTCCTTCAATTCATCTGATAAATCTGAGCTCAACTTTGCTAATTTAGCACGCTGGTCTTCACGCTTAATTCTCCTGTACCCCACGACGTCGTGTTCAAAAGCTGCGATTATCGCGCTAAGGATTCTCTTCATCTCCTCTGTGTCTTGCGGGCCCTCGTAACGCAGTTCAAGTACACCGCTCCCAGATGGGAAGCTCAGATGAAGCTCGGTTCTTAACCATTCCACCGGATCTGGCTCCCTTTCCTTGACAGCATTCAGTTGCGCAATGTCTCTTCTGTTTAGAGCAGATTGAATGACATATTTGCTCCTCAAGGTTTCGAGCTGAGCGTTTTCAAAACGTTTGATTTCATGTGCAGTTAGCTTGGGGTGGAGGTGGGGGAATAGGGTGTGTGAGGGGCGGTTCGTGACTTTGACTATTGCGACCGTTGAATGGGCGATTGGGTACTGCCAGAGCAGGATGGTAGTGACTCCAATCGCAAGTATTAGGCTCGGTAGAATGGTGAACAGTGATCTTTTGGATGTCATAGACATATTCAGCAGCCTCAGGAAGGTTGGGGGTCGCTTGAGTCTTGCTCTGCTCGCACAAGGATAATAGCTCGTTCGAAATGCCTTTGTAATCTTAGGAATTCGTCCAAATCACCGCCTCGATCAGGATGCAAATCCTTGGCTAACCTGCGGTAGGCACATAGCACATCTGCCTCAGAGCAAGGCAGCTCCAGCCCGAGAGCTTTTAAGCACGCCGGTCGTAGGCGAAGCGCCCAATAGGGGGTTGAAACCACGACATCAGTAACAACCACCATCGCTCGACGTAGAGAGCGAAGATATCGGCGAAAATCCAAGAACATGAACACATAGCCAGCCAGGGGAAGACCAAAAACCACAGTCAAGTAGATGAGTGTCAACGAGCGGTCAAAGCCGTCTCTAGGCCATGTGGCTGTCTGCTTGGCAAGAATTAGGGATTGCTCTAGAAACACAGAGAGCCTCTTAGTGACTTAGGTAGTTTAGCTCTATCTGTTGTGTGACTCGCGTGCTTGTTGGATGACGCCAGTGGAAAGACCGACCGTATTTCGGAGCGGTTTGATGTTTTCTGAACCCCAGATAAAGACAGTTCCATCAATTGCTCCTCCAGCTAAACGCGATCCATCCGAGCTCCAGGCAACGCCTCTGAAGCTGAGTCCCTCTGGATGTTGAAGGACAAGAAGTTGGTCGCCTGTGGAGGCGTCCCAAATCCTAACTGTGCCGTCATCGCCTGCGGAAGCCAGTCGAGTTTCCGTGTCATTCCAATCCAGGTCCCGAACAGCACCTGAATGACCTTTAAGTAGATGAACTACTTCCAACGTAACGGCACTTCGCAACTCGATTCTTCCGTTGACATCACTAACGGCGAGGAGTGAGAGACTCGAATTCCAATCGATGTCAGAGTTTCCCCACCCCCCCTTCATTGCTACAGAATTCAACACGACCCCTTGTTGGGAATCCCATACTAGAATGTTATTACCTCCGCAAATCGCAACGTTTCGACTGTTTGCATCCCAACAAAGGGAGGTACATCGACCATCGAATTTAATCGTCCTTAGCTTCTCAAAGGACTCGACGTTGATGGATAGTACTGAGCCGTCTTCTCCCCGCAGTAGCCATTTGTAGTCTGGGCTGAATTTACTCGCTCCTTCTCCAAGAGTTGGATACTTTTGAATTGTCTTGAGCTCTCCCGAGACAAGACCAAGCTCTATCCACTTGCGATAGTAGGTAGTTGCCCATATTGCAAGCTGATCTTTCCTCCATACTAAAGAATTAATTATCCCCGCGTTTTTCTCCTGCACGATAGTACCTTTTTCTGTATCCCAGATCCTTAGAGGCGTTTCATACTCATGCCCACCATGAAACTCTTGGTTTCCAGATACTATGTGCTTTCCATCTCTATCCCACGCCAACCGGTGTCGCTCTCCTGCCTTGCCAGATGCTGGCTTGAACTCCTCTGCACTAGTTGGCGTGTGGTTTATTTGTGAAATGCGAACCTTTCTGGAACCTCCTGAAGACGCCGAAGCGAGGTACCTACCATCTCCACTAACTGCCATTTCAAATATGATTCCCGAGTGAAGTTGCTGCTCACTAACGAGTGAAGCTGTTCTTGTATCCCATAACTTTATGGTGTGATCTTTACCACCAGAGGCGATTCGGTTTTCGTCAACCCAACAGACTGATTCGACTGAGAGATGCTTCATTGTCCTTATTGGCTTTGGACTATTGAGCTCATAAATCGCGATTTCATCTAGTTCAGCTGTCGCGAAATGAAGGCCAGAAGGATTCCAAGCGATTCTTCCATTCCGATTCGAAAGACGGGAATATGTAGACTTCTCTCCAGTTTCAAGGTTCCAAGTTGCTCGCTCGCCAGGCCACATAGCCGCCGCCAAGAAATTTCCGTCAGAACTAAAAGCGAGCGATTTTAGGTAGTCCTCTCTTGGTGATTCGCGAATCACACGGGTTCTCTGGCACGCTTCAATGTCCCAAAGTTCAATCCTTCCAGAGAGGCTTCCAACAGCAAGAGTCGTTCCATCACGATTTAGGTCAAAGCACCAGGTATCCTCTGATTCAGTACTGATGTCCGCAACTATCGCACCACTGAGACTGTCGAAAATTACGACTCTGCCTGACCTAGTAGCATAAGCTATTCGAGTTGCATCAATGCTCCACCGCACTGCAACAGGATAGTCGTTAGCGTTAGTGCGCAGGTCCGCCGGGATTGCAAAAGTTTCCTGGCATTGGCGTTCATTCGCGGACCAGACTTCGACCCGCCATTTGTCTTTTTGGCCCGCAGCAACTGCAAGAATCGGTAGCCGAGGATGCCAAGCGACGCGAAATCCATCAATGGTCAGTGAAGCTTGCTGTACTTGGTCTTTAAGATACGACCATTCCCATCCACGGAAATCTTGCTCACCGATTGTTTTCTCAAGCTCCTCAAGCAGCAATTCCAACTGGCCAAAGTTCCTGTCTTGCCAGGCGTTGCTCATAGCAGATAGTTTGGCTACATATCCTGCCCAGGCAGCTTCATGGTTTTTGTGCTGTATAATTCTCTTGGCTATTTGACTTTCAGTTGCATAACGATTTGCTACTATCGACCCGGTGGTAATCGACAGCAGCACCAGCACAGTCAGCATCGCTTGACGAGGCTTGCGTTTACACCATCTCCAGATGCGTGTCGTCCGGCCGAGTGCTCTTGCAAGAATCGGTTCACCCACTACGAACCGATTCAGATCTTCAGCAAATTCTGCAGCAGAGGAGTAGCGATCTGACGGTTCTTTCTGCAACGCCTTTTCACAGACAGTATCCAAATCGATTGTCACTTGACTGTTTACCAAACTCGGACGCGATGCTTCGACATTGCGTAACTTGTCAAGCACTTCAACGTAGCTCCCGCCATCAAATGGGGTCTTCAGAGTGAGTAGTTCGTAGAGCAAGACCCCCAATGCATATACATCCGTAACTGGCGTAGAACTCTGATTGATTCTCGCAACCTGCTCTGGTGCCATGTAGAGCGGGGTACCTATGAGTAGGCTGGACTGCGTTTCCTGCAAACTATTCTCTACGAACTTCCCAAGCCCGAAATCGGTTAGCCTTGGGTGATAGTCAACGAGTTCTAAATCAGATCTATCTGCATTCATGGGCTCCAACAGGATATTCCCAGGCTTTAAATCACGATGTAGTACTCCATGTTCGTGGGCATAGTGGACTGCGTCAGCCAACTTCGCAACGAATTGAGCTGCTTCCTGTGGAGCGACTGGTTCTTGCCTATCGCTAAGCCATCGCCCTAAATCCGGGCCAGGGCAGTAGGCGGAGGCGATATAGGGAGTAATTCCAGTCGGATTGGCCTCATAGATCGGTACGATTGCAGGGTGATCCAACGATGCAGCCAAAGCGGCTTCTGAGGCGAACCTCCTCTGTTTCTCCTCATCGATCAGGGCATCTGGTCGAGGTACTTTCAGAGCGACCATCCGATCAAGTTGCGGATCGCGTGCTAAGAAGACCACCCCAAAACCTCCGCGGCCGATCTCACGTTGAATTTCGAAGCGGCCTATTTTGAGATCAGGCGGAACTGCCTGACGTGCTTCAGAAGGGTCGTTTTTGGCCCCACGTGAGCTACGCGGCCAGTGCCGTTCCAGGCGAAGGACGGTCGACTTCAGTCGTGCGAGTTCGTCGAGGTCGTTCTCCTGGATTGTCGCTCCCTCACCCTGCAATGAATCATCAAAATCAGCTAGTTTGTCGGCCAGGTCATCGACTGGATCATCTTCCGGCTCGTCAGCTGCTTGATTCATGTTCCTTCCCAAGCTCTTCTCGCAATTTTGCCAGTGTACGCGCCCACAATTTTCGCCCCGCCTCAGCAGAGATTCCCAGTTTCATTGCTACTTCACTCCAAGAAAGATCTTGGATATGCCGCAGTTGAATCACCTTTCGATAATGTTCTGGAAGCCGTGAAACGGCTCGATCAAGTTGCTCATCAGCTTCGACACGGCGGCAAATGCTACTTGCCGTACGTTGCTTGTTCGCTAGTGGCAATTCCAGTACGGCAGAACTACTAACTTCACGACCTATTTCTCGGCACCGAGTGCTCCGATATTGACGCGCGACATCGGTCAAGTTGTGTCGCAAGATTCGCACCATCCAGCCAGTCAATTCAGCAGCTGTATGGCCGCGAAACCTCTGAAGGTCGCGCCCCGCTTCAAGCATTGTCTGTTGCACTAAATCCGAAGCGCCAACTTTGGCACGTAGAGAACCATCCAATTCTCGGTTGGCTACCAGCAACAAGTAGTCGCGAACCTGATTGATTAGCTCACCGGCAGCCTGAGAATCTCCCAACTGTGCAGAACTCAGCTGTTCCAGCCAAGCCGTTTCCTCGTGTATTTGCATTGTCTCCTTTGCTGCAGGAGCGGAACGCGGAACCAGCGGATTGGCATCTTCCAACATAGAGCTAGGCGTGGTTGGCTGCGAAATCGGACGGAGAAAATATTGGATTTTGAGGTATTTTGAGCGGTCGCAACTTATCCCCCCAACTAGTGGCCTATTGTGGAGCAATTCGGCTTAATTGCAAGCTTTTCAACCAACGAGCTAGAGCATTCCCGTTTTTCAGTCCGGTTGGGTCAGGAAGGACGCCCAAAGGGTTGAGGCTTGTCTTGTCAGTGCTGGAACTCTTAGCCCCAGTTAGCGTTGCAGCATTTTTGGCCTAACTTAGGTGCTTGCCAAATGAGAATCGTTCTTGTGAATCACTAAAGAAAACAGACTAGAAATATCTCTAGTTGTGAGAGCTCTTGGGGACGTCGCGCACTACGACTAGAGACATTGGAGAATCGTCGCATGTTGGCAAAGGTAACTGTAGGGACGTGCTGCATCTGGTCTGATGATACTAGCCTATTCGGCCGCATTGCGTAAATGACCGAGTGCGGGAGAGCTGTTGGCTACTTCGATAACAATCCCCATATTCGAGCGGTACGAAAATAGGGATCTAGGTGATTTGCATAGATTTGCGCACGCAACTTCACCGCCAGCTAGTACTAAACCTCCAACTTCAGCGGGTTTAAACCAGTTCCTAGTTTGCGGGGTGGATCCGTGCTGAACGCCTGTTTTTGAATCCGATTGGGGAGATGCAACACGACCTGCAATGCTCAGCATACGATTCATTCAGAAAAAGGCATCGCGAGTTCGACCTCGCGATGCCTCATCGAATGGATGGCTCAACTTGTCGCCAATTGTTCCACGACAGGAAAGTCGACTTCAGTCTGGGCTATGTGGTTGAAATAGTTGGTGAAAATATTCAGGGCAACATTCGCCACAATCTCACTTATTTCACCGTCACTAAACCCCTCATCACGCAGTTGACCTAGGTGGGCATCCGTCACATTTCCTCGCTCACGAACGACCTTCTGAGCAAAGTCAAGTGCCGCATGCTCCCGGCTATCAGAAGCGGAGCCTTGCCGTGCCGCAGTTACGGCTTCGTCATCCAGCCCCGCCTTTTTGCCGAGTGCTGTATGCGCTGCTAAGCAATAGCCACATCCGTTCTCTTCACCTACCGTGAGGGAAATTTGCTCGCGTAACCTGGCTGGAAGAATCCCATCCCCCAGAGCTTGGCTAAATCCAAGATATGCGTTTGCTACCGCGGGAGATTGGGCCATCGTCGAAATGAGGTTTGGCACCATCCCCATTTTCTGCTTAACACTTGCGAGGATTGCACTCGTTTCAGCATCGGCTTTTTCACTGCTTACTGGATTTATTCTAGACATTGTTCAGTTCCTTGATGTTTCGAGAAAAAATAGCAGACTATTTGTTGACCTTTTCCCAGTGAGCTGTGGCTTTCTTCACATGCTCGCTTTCTTTGCCTTTGTTCCATAGTTGTTGCGCGTCGACATTCTTATTCTTCAAGAACAAATGGAGTTTTCCGTCAACAATTTTGAAGTTAGTTGGATCGACTGGGAATTTATCGCCGATGGCCATGCCAAAGGCACACCAGCCGCCGTAGGCGGGGACGTACTTCTCGGGGGTTCTTAAGAACTCAGCTTTGGCATCCGCATTGACTAAGTAGTAAGTAACTCCCTGATAGTCCGCCGCGAACTCTCGTTTTCCCATGACAGGCTTGTGAACGGCAAAATAGGCTACCGGGCAGTACCCTTCGAGGGCCAAACCAGTGCTTGGAATGTTGTTGTTGTTTAGATAGGCACGCGATTCGGCTTGAATTGAAGTTGCCATAACCGAGCCCAACGCTAGCGCAATTGCTAGTATCGATGTTCGTTGAAGTGTTTTCATTTTTGTGCGCTCCAGTCAAAGAGGGGTAAGAAGGGTTTCAACACTCAATAAGGTGCTCGGTGAGCCAAGATTCTTACCAAGGTCTTCTGATTCCGGATTTTTTTTGGAAAAGTAAGATTTTCTTGCAGAAGATCATCCAATAGTTGGAAACTGCCCTCAATTGGTGAGAACACGGCGAAGCGAACCATGAAGCATTCCCCAAGACAAAATTGGGTAGCCAAGCTCTCGACTTCCGGAACGGGGCAAGAGGATGCACTGGTCCAGCTCCGTGAGATATTATCAAGACGAATGCATCGAGCGTTCCAGGGCAATACCAAGGTCGATGATGCTTTTATCGAGGACATTGTTCAGGAGGGGCTCGTTGCGATCCTCAATGCGATCAATGATTTTCAAGGCCGTAGTCAGTTCACCACGTGGGCTACAACCATAACGATTCGCATAGCCATGACCGAGATGCGTCGACGTCGGTGGAAGGACGTGTCGTTAGACGAGCTAAGAGAAGGGCAATCGCGGGAACCTCGGTCGAGTGGCTCCGCGCACACAGTGGAGGGAGCCATGCAACGCTCTCAGTTAATTGCTGCTATGCACCAAGTCATTCGTGAGCAGTTGACCGAGAAGCAAAGAACGGTGTTGCAGGCAGAACTTCAGGGCATGCCTCAAGAAGAAATTGGACGTCGCATCGGGAGCAATCGAAATGCGATCTACAAGTTGATGCATGATGCGAGGAAACGATTGAAGAAGGGCATGATCGAGGCGGGATATTCAGCCGAAGATCTATCTCACTTCCAAGGGACAGCGACATGAAAATCACGGGTGAACTTGTGCAATCGCTACTGAGTATGTTGGCCTTGACGAAAGATGAGGAGGCGGATTGTGGCCAGTGCATGCAACATATGGCAGAGTTTGCAGAGGCTTACCTGGCAGGTAAATCGATTCCCGCGGGATTGGAATGCATCGAGGAACACCTGGAGAGCTGTGGCGAGTGTCGTGAAGAATTTGAATTATTGAAAGTGGCACTCACAGGAAGGGCTTCCGAATCATGAATTCGCTGGAATCGCTTTTAGGGGAAATTCGAGGGTGCCGAGAGTGCGAGGTAGAACTTCCGCTGGGGCCACGGCCAATCGTCGTGGCAGACAAGAAATCGCGCATCTTGATAATCGGCCAAGCGCCTGGATCGCGTGTGCACGAGTCGGGAGTTCCTTGGGACGATCCTAGCGGCGACCGACTACGCGAGTGGATGGGTCTATCGCGCGTCGATTTCTACGATTCGACAAGGGTAGCCTTAGTACCAATGGGGTTCTGTTATCCTGGAACTGGTCCGTCTGGAGACCTACCACCTCGAAAGGAATGCTCCGTACTGTGGCACGAGCGCTTACTTGCACAGCTTGATGCCGTGAAGTTGACATTGGTCATTGGCCGATACGCACAGTCATATCGTCTCGGACTACGAAACAAACCAACTCTGACGAAAACCGTTAAAGCTTGGAAAGAATTTACCCCGACAGCACTTCCCCTTCCGCATCCGAGCCCCAGGAACAATCGCTGGCTAAAAAATAACCCTTGGTTTCTGAGTGAAGTGTTGCCGTATCTGAAACGGCGAATAGAAAAGTTGATTTAGACGCGCGGCTGTCCATTGTCTGGTTCTCAATCTTAGAGCTAGAAAGAAATGCCATCGCAGGTAAGAACCGCCGCCTGAGCCGCACCCAATCTGTTGTGAGTGGGAACGTAACGTGGTTCCTACAGCCAGACCCTCAACACGATTCGAACAAGCGGAGCTACTGACATGGACTTGCGATTTATAACCAAACGCATCCACGCCTACTTGGATTATCCTGTTGCCTTGAGCCTGATAGCCGCCCCATTCCTGCTTGGTTTGGGAAGCTCTCATCCTTTAGCGAGGTGGCTTGCCTTCGGTACAGGTATTGCTGCTCTAGTGCTTACTCTGTTTACCGAGCACCACTTAGGCGCCATTCGCGTGCTACCGTACAAGTTGCACCTTGCTGTTGACTTTCTTGTCGGAGTCACCTTTCTGGTAGCTCCTGCTGTATTTGGATTTTCAGGCGTGGACGCATGGTACTACTGGGCCAACGCTGGAGCCGTGTTAGCCGTTGTATCTCTGCATAGCCCTGACGATGAAGAAGTGACCGCAAATGCCAAGCAGGCTCAAGCCGCATGATACTCAAGGAACATAATGAGCATTGGCCCGCAAGTACACCTGCTGCAAAGTGATGGATTGTATTGATCCTTCTCTCGACTATGAAGAAGATCCGATATTCGGGCCAAGGCCCAATCCCCTGGGTGTCGATCACCGTTCTTCATCGACTCGACAGTTGCTGGCAAGGCCAAATTGGACGAGCCAGAGAAAGCTTCAGGTTGATCAAAACCAGGGGTTTCCTTCGCTTGGTTGACTCTCTCGGACGGTGCGCTAGGATGCGCAGGTCGTGCCGTCGACGTAGAGCTTGGGTGTTGGTAGCAACAATGCCCCTTGCACACGTGGTGGCGAAACTCGAGTTTTTATTCAACAATTTCTTGAACAGAGAGGGAAGCGAGTTATGGAGAGCAGACGCAGAGAGTATTGTTGGGCGATTGTAATCGCCAGTATTGCCAGCCCCGTCTTTGCACAGAACCAAGCGGGCATCCCCTTGAATCCCGGCGAACGATTGGTCGCCATCAACAATGTGCCGGTCGCTCAAACGTTATCGCAACCGAGAGTGTCCAGCGGAGGCGTAGTCCAAGCCACTGCGATTCTGCCCCAAAGCCAACCGGCGAAGGCTAGCCAAGCGTTGAGCACTTCGGCTTTGTCAAAAGCAAACGGAGAGCGGCGTCGCTACGGCATGAGACCACTCTCGCCCGATCCTCAGCTTCAAGCGTTGGCGCTTCGCAAAGCCACGATGGCGGCCCAACGTGGTCTGAAAGGCCATGTCGGAGGTTCGCTGGGCGGTGCCAGTTGCGAAGGAGTGGGTCATACAACGAACGGCCAGTTTATCAGCTGCTGTCTCAACAAGCCCGGAAGCTACGGGGGTGCGGCGATGGTGCGTGGTCGCGACGGTTGGTATTGTTGTTTGCTCGTGCGATAACAACAACATGAAATTTTGATTGCTTTACCCAGGGCACGAAGCAAACACGGTTGTTTGCTTCGTGCCTTGTTGCTTGAGTTCACGGGATTAAGCCATCATAGCCAAGCGCCGCGCGGTAGTCGGCTTGGGCGACGGAATACTCGAACAACGCTTGAATACGATCAGCCGCAGCTTCGGCCGTTTGTTTTTCACGAATGTTGAGGTTGAACAGCGTACTCTGCCCTTGATTGAATCGCTCTTGTTCCGCTTCTTGCATTTGCTGCGCTAAGCCGTAGTTTTCCGTTGCTCTCTCGACCCGCTCACGGGCCGCAGCTAGCGCCGACCGCGCTAAGCGCACCTCGGCAACGATCTTGTCAGTTGCAAATCGGTTTTTGGCATTGAGTTGTGCCAACTTCGAACGCAAGCTACGCACCTTGCCGACTGCCTTGCGACGCTCGAGCGGAACAGAGACAGTGAGCAGCGCCTCGACTTCAAATTCCGATTTATCGCGCTTCGAGCTGGTGGGTTCGCCCACATCCTGAGCGACTAGCAAACCCCCATCGACATCGGGCCAGGTTTCGTTTTTCGCTTGCCGGAGCGCCACGCAGAGTTGCTCACGCACAAGTTGCAGTTCCGCCAGTTCAGGACGCTGCGCCAATGCCTGACTGGTATCGTCGGCTTCCGGTCCAGGCTCGATGGTCGGGAAAGCTCCGAACGCAAGTTGCTGAAATTGCTCGGGTAGTTTTCCAGGGTCCACGAGTCTCGGCTCGCCGATGTCGCTGCGGTAGTAGAGCGAGAGTTTCACCGCTGATTGTTCGAGCTTGCGGCGGGCATCGATCAGTTTTGCTTCACGCGAGACGATAATGCGCCGATTGTCGACCAAGTCGATTTCCGCCTTCTCTTGAGCGTTGACTTGCTCCTGCAGCCCCTCGTTGCGCTCTTTCGCCAGTTCAAGCAGGCCCTCGGAGATGCGGTAGTACTCACCGGCTGCCACCCAATTCCAGTAGGTGATGCTGCCCTCGCGCACGTAACGTATCACCTCTGCCATGATTTCGGGCTCTACTCGCTGGCGTTCGATTTGCGCTTGCCAGAGTTCAGATCGGTTGGCATCGATCACGCGGTCGCGCACCAGCGGAGCGATGAACCCGGCTTTGAACTCCCCACCCTTGTTAGTTTCTCGCTCGAGATACCACGGCTCGAAAAAACCGCGCCCCACACGGTATCCAGCAAATGTCTGGCCTCCCCACATCGTTTCGCGTTTGACGCCTATCGAGTGACGGTAATTCTCGTAGAAGTCGAGCGGCTGCGATTCAGAAAACCCGTCTAGCTTGTGATCGAACGCTCCCGAGGCGGAGAGTGCTTGCCCGGCGGCGACTCCACGCGCTGCGGCGGCTTGTTGAATCTTTGGAAAATGGCTGCGCACCGAGGCAACCACTTCGTTGAGTGTTAGCGGAGTCTGTGACTCTGGCTGTAGATTCCCGGTCGAGGCCGGCGGATCCGAATCGTCTTCGGGAGTTGGCAAGATTTCGAGAGTGTTGAGTGGCTCGGCGTCTGTCTCAGGCTGCTGAGTTTCTTGCTCGAAGACCGCAGGCAGGATTGTCGGCGCAGGCCTTTGTTCAGTTGGCGCGGAACGACATCCCACCAACCCCCAAAGAAGCAAGCTCAACACTACAAGTGAAATGGCACCAATTCGCACGTTCGCTGTCCCACTGCTAGCACGGTCCTCTCAAGCTGCACTCTTTGCGCAGCCAGCACTCTTGGTCTTATCGGCAAGCCTTGGTGCAGAAGCGAAGCCTACTGCGCGGAGAATCCAGAAGATTCCGAGAAAGAGCGAAAATAGGCAGGCTGGTTAGACTTTGACTTTGGGCGGCTTCACTTTTTTCTCTTCCTGCTTGGATTTGAGAGATGGCGGGAACCCATTCATGCGGCGCCAAACTTCGTAGCCCAAAGGCACCTGGTCGAGCAAGACCCAACCATGCACCCGAACTCCTTGCCTGAGATAGGGATAATCGGGCCAGGGTGCGTCGCTTTCATCGGGCAAGATCACCACGCGAAACTTGCCAGCACCGTCGTCAGTCGGATCTACGAGCGCGACCGTTCCACCAAAGGTGCCGATCGCTACACTGGGCCACCCCGAGAACTGTGCAGCAGGCCAGCCTTCGAATTGCAAGCGTACGTGTCTTCCTGGGGCAATGAGCGGAGCGTCGTTCCCGCTAACCCACACTTGAACAGCGGGCTTGTCCGTTTCTGGAACAATCGTAAAGAGCGTGTCGCCCTGTTTGACAATGGCCGATTTGTCGTAGGCGACAAGCCGCATGATATAGCCGTCACGCGGGGCGACCACTTCTTGCGTTTCCTGTCGAGCGAACTGCGTTTCGAGCTTGGCCAATTCGTTTTTTATCTTGGCAATCTCTTCACGTGTCTTGGCCACATCGATCTCGGCTTTGGCGACTTCGCTAGTAGATTTTTGCAGTTCCGATTCGACTTTGTTAATTTTTCCTTGCCACTCTTGCGTTTTCGCTTCGCGGTCTTTGGTCTTGCCCTGGACTTCGTTCTCGGCCGCGTTGACGTACTGCTCGGCCATTGCTTGCTTGGCTTTGGCTTGTCGGAGTTTCAAGTCTGCTTCTTGAAATTTCAACCCGGTCTCCAAACCTTTGGCGTTTAGGCCCTTTTTGCGTTGGTAGTCCAACTCGGCCTGCCAGACAGTATCGGTAGCCGCGGTCAACCCCGAGCGTTCCGCGGCCAGTTTGTTTTCGGCCATGAGAATGTACGCGTTGGCTGCGGAGATCGCTTCGGCTTGGGCCGCCTTGGTCGAGGCGACTTCATCTTGCTTGGCTTTCACCACGCGGCGACTGGCTGCTAATTGATCGCTAGATCGCTCTAAACGCTCCTGCGCGACACGAAGTTGTTCGCGGATATTCTTAACTTGTTGTCCGAGGCGATCGAGATATTGCGGGTCTTGGTCTGCGATGCGATAGACGAGTTGACCTTTCTCAACGCGGGCGTTTTCAAAAATGCCTGCGCCAATCTCCGCGATCATGCCTTTGACAGGAGCCTGCACGCCTTGCGGGCGGTTCACGGGATCGAATGCGACAACAGCCCCATCGCCTTTGATCGATTGTTGCCAGGGCAACAAGAACATGGCGAGAGACAAAATCATCAGCGTCAGCAATAGCCACTTCGCGATCCGACGTGCATATCTCGAAGAACGTGCCAGCCTCAATGCGGGGAAATCGGTTTCGTGGTAAGCGGGCTCGGCGAGTACCGACTGCTTGGGGCGGGATACAAGGCTCGTACTCATGCTGTGGGCTCCGGGTCGGGAGAGGCGGCCACGTGATGCGGGGGAGCGGAGTCGGGCGCTGGCTCGAGGTCTACAACACGGGCAAATCGCTCTGCGATATCACGACGATTTGTGGCGACCAACAACGTCCACTCCCGCGCCTCCTCGTCAAGCATTTCGCAAACCTGATCCAATTGCGCGTCTCCCAAATAGTCGAGTGTTCCGTCGATCATGAGCAACTGCGGCTGGCCAGCAACTGCTCTGGCGAGCATCAGCAGTTGAAGTTGCGTCGCGTTTAGTGGACCTGTGCCTGCGTGGAGCTGGGTATCCAGTCCGTTGGAGAGCCGTAGCACCTCGTCAAGCAACCCCACCCCGTAGAGTGCGGCACGCAGGTCAGTCATGCTCACCTCAGGACGCGCGAGTTGAACATTTTCGGCGACGGTTCCCTCGAAGATCTCGACCCCTCGAACGAGCGCCACCGTGTCGCGCAACACGTCAAGTCGCAGGTCGCGCGGGTCGGTATGCTCGATTTCTAGATGCCCCGCTTCGGGAGTTCTGAGTCCATACAACATGCCGAACAGCACGGTCGATCCCGCACTCTCGGGACAAAGCAATGCAACTCGCTCACCGGCTTCGACCTCGAGAGAAAAACTGGGCGCTGCGACGGAATGTTTTACCTCGGTTATGCGCAGGCGGACGCCGCCTTCGGATTGGAGAGCGAGAAGACCATCTTGCGGTTCGATTTCCAGATCGAAGAGATGTCCCAGCTTGTCTACCGCAGCAACCACGTCGTAGAAACTCTCAATGTGCTTTCCCAATTTGGCGAGCGAGCTCAAGATTGTGGCCACAATCAATTCGGCTGCTACTAGTTGCCCTAGCGTCAACTGCCCGCGAATGACGAGCCATCCGCCGAATCCCAAGAGCACCGTCCCTGCTACTGCTTGCAAGCCCATGATGAACAGGAGTTGCCCGAACAAGACACGAAAATGGCGTCGACGTGCGTTTAAATAGTCGGCTGTGATTTGATTCGCGCGATCGAGGGCGAACTCCGTGGCCCCGGCTTCCTTGAATCCAATCGGACAGCGAATCACGTCCTGCAACCAGGCCGCAAGACGATACTTTTGTTTCGATTCGTCGATGCCCGAGGAGATGGCTCCCCGCCCAAGCACCAGCACCCCGACGACGACTAGCAACAGGAGCAAAACGTCGAACCCGAGCAGCCAGGGGTGGTAAAAGGCCAATACTGCCATTCCCACGAAGGTTGCCAATATGATCGCCAAGCCATCAAGTAGTAGCTTCGCCACAACTTTCTGCAGAGTGACAATGTCGAAAAAACGATTCGCCAACTCGGGGCCGTAATGACCTGTCAGCGACGCTTGACTGACTCTCGGAAAGCGGTATGCCAGATCAGCCGCGACGCGCACAAACAATCGGCGTTGGATAATTTCCACGACAAACGTTTGCAACGCCCGCATTAGTGAAGCAAACGCCAAGAATCCAAATAGCATCAATGACAGAATCACTAACGGTTGTAGCAGACGCCCAAAGGCGACAATGTTCACCAGCGATTCCACGGCAATCGGTGTGGCCAGGCTCAGCACGCCGGTAAAAAATGCAAATACTGCGACAACCCAAATGTCCGACCACTCGGGACGCAAGATCGCGAGCAGCCGGGCAATCGGGCGGTGGTGAAAAGTTTGGCTCGGCTCGTGGCTCAGTTCCAAGTCCTCGACGATCAGCCAATAGGGTTGTCCAACAGCGGCGTTTTCGTCCAAGTCGTAGCTCGCCTGGATCGAGTTCGCAAGTTCGGATCGAGTGATGCGTTGCCGACGATCGGATTCCGGATTCACGATCGTGACCCGCGATCCCTTGCAGTCGAGTAGCATCAATGTGGTTTCGTCCGGAGAGGGACTGCCTACCAGCAACGCTCCGTCCTCGACCAAGTCGAACGCTTCGGTAGCGGGTAGCTCTGCTACTCGCGTACGCAAGCCGACGCTGGTGGCGCATTCGGCAAGCCACTGCGGCCACATCCGTGCCGGCTCGCCGGGCCAAGCATGGCGAGCCTCTGCTAGCAACTGCTCAGCTCGCGAACGCTCCACGCTGATGCCACGTTCGTAGGCGATTTGTACCAACGTTGTGGCAAGATCGCTGATCGGCTGCGCGGTCGGAGAGGCCATGGAAGGGAACTACCGCTGTGTTGCGGTGGTTGGGAAGTGGTGAATTGCCAAGATTGCATAAAGGCTACTTGGAATGTAGCCGCTTTTGCTCTAGCACGCGAGACGGGTTGCGGCTGATGCCATGTTGCTCCGCCACTTGGAGCATGGCTTCTACATCGTCGACCAGGGGGAATTCCACGCCGGCGTTGAACATCATGCGGAGTTCAGCGGCGTTGTTGGTACAGCAGAAATTCACGCGGATACCATGCCGCTTGAGTCGGGCGACGTATTCCAGCTTGGGGGCTACCGCTTCGCCCGGTCGTCGCCAGAGTTGGATAAATGCATCGCCACCCTGAATGGTTGCATTGACATAGTCAGCCGTGGCATACTGCCGCTCCATGTTGCAGATTTGGATGCTTGGCTCGATTTTGCGCGCCGCCTGGGCTGCTTCGCTACCGCACGCAAGAAACGATTGTGGCAAGCGTTGATCCGCGACCACCTGCTGCGCAGTTTTTTCTGCCAATTCTGCGCCGCCTTTAAGGTGAATATTAAGCCACACATTGGTGGGCATCGCGGCAAGCGTCTCGGCAAGAGTGGGTATTCGCTCACCACGAAATTGGCCTGCCTTCCAACTCCCCGCATCAAGTTTGCGCAGCTCGGCGAGGGTGAAATCGCCAACAGCCCCATTGCCGTCAGTCGTGCGTTCCAACGTCGCATCGTGCATCAAAACAAGCTCGCCGTCGCGCGTGAGCGCGACATCGAACTCGACCATGTGCGCTCCCAGTCGCACGGCTTCTCGTAAGGCCACCAGTGTGTTTTCGGGATGCGTCGTGCTCGCGCCTCGGTGGGCGCAGATGCCGCGCGTGGGTAGCTCGTTGGCTACGGGCGTTGCCGTCTGCCCGTGGGCGGCATTGCATTGCCCTCCGGTGCTAATAATTGCCGCGACTGCCAATAAGTGATGGTGTAATGTCATGTCGAGTGTTTCTTGGCGTGGTTATTGTAATTTTGCAACGCGCGCGCTGAGGTGATTTTCTATTCCAAAACTCCATAGTTCTGCGCTGCTTCGTCGCGCCACACTCTGCTGGGGCAAGCGTCTCTCGTGCAAGTGTGTTGCAGAATCGTGAGAGTTTTGAGAATTCTTGATCTGTTACTTCGAAGCATTATATGGAAGTGACTGGAAGCCCATTTCAAAAAAACATCAGCCGACGGGCGAGAGCACACGGTTTGCGAGGAAAACCGGACGCTAGCGCTTTGCGGCTCATTATTGAAACTACTTATGACCAAAAACAGTGCGTGCCCGCGTGTGTCACTGCGCGAGTGTGCATGGAATGTACACGAATCGACGATTGATTGCAGTTACAATTTTTGGCCACCCAGGAGAACGTGCGGGCCTTCGAGAAGCGCGTTTGTCCCTCCGCTGGCTACAAACGTGTTTTGAAACCGGTTCTAGCCAAACACCCGTTCCAACAGTTCTTCCGCGAGCCAGGGTGCGTCGGCGAGTTTGGTACCTGTCGATCGTTCGATCGATGCACGGCTATCCGTTGCAGAGATTGCTGCGGGCAAATCAAATTTTTGCTCCACGGCCACATCCACGACCATAGCTGGTGGTTTCGCCGCCACTCGTGGCGGCGCTAAGTGGTCGTCTTCGGAGTTCAACCACTCAAGCGCCAGCGCCGCGTCAATGGCCCCTTCATCGATCACATTCGCACTGCCCCCTGCCGACTGCGCACTGCCCACTAGCGGCGCCGGCGGTGGATTCCACGCCCCGAGCAAAATCCCCAGGTCGAGTCCATCGACGGGTGGCATGCCGCTCAGTTCTCCCTCACTGGCGCTGACGGCTTGACCCCAATTACCGAGCAGGATCCCCAAATCCAAGCCGTCGACGAAACCATCTTGGTTGAGATCAGCCGGCACGAATTGGACTTCGTAAGCACCGATGTCGCTACCGTTCCCGCCGGCAGCATTGGGAACACCCGCCAGATCAACCGGCACGGCCAATCCGCGTTGGTCGGTTGTAAATGTGGAGTTGCCCGCGTCGATCGCCGGGCTGCTGGGCATCAGCGCGTGGGTCATCGTGGGTCCACCGTTGTCGGCCAGGGGGCCGAGCAGCGGTTCGATGGGACTGGCAAGTGTGCCGACCTGGTTGCCTGTTCCCGAGATCGTTAGATCGGTCGAGCCGATCAGGCTGAAGTCGATGTCCAGTGTCGAGTCGGGGTCGGGTTGCAGGTCGGGCGCGGTGCCATCGTCGGTGTTGCCGGCGATGATCGAGTTTTCGATCACGATCGGAAGATTGTTGACGTAGTTGTACACAAAGACACCGCCCCCCCTACGCGCCGCCGCGTTGCCGCTGACAGTGCTGTTGTGCAGAGACACACTCCCCGCATACGTGTCAATGCCGCCGCCGTCGCCACCATAGCCGCCGAAACCGCCAGCGCCGCCCGACCCCGTGAAGTTGCCGCTGATCGTACTGTTGGTGAGAGTCACCGTGCCGCTGAAGTGGCGAATGCCACCGCCATCCCCGCCGCTGCCGCCTTCGAAGCCAGTGCCGCCAGCCCCCGTCGAGTTGCCGCTGACCGTGCTGTTGGTGAGTGTCACATTGCCATCAGCGGTGAAAATTCCGCCGCCGTCGCCGCCGGCCTCGCCAAAGTTGCCGTTGCCGCCGATACCGGTAGCATTGTCGGTTACAAGGGAGTCAAGCAGTGTGATTGTGTCGCTGGAATTGAACAGGATACCGCCGCCGTCGGCGCCCGCCGTCGTGCGACCGCGAGTTACCGTGAGACCTGCCAGAGTCAGATTGCCACTGGTGCTCGAAAAGTTTAATACCCGCGAGTTCAGCTGAGCGTCGATCGTCACGTTGTCTGTAAGCGCCGCCGCATCGATCGTGAGCGTGTCGGTGATCTCCAGCTCACCGCCGGTCAATTGGATCAGGCTGTTGTTTTCACCGCTAAAGACGCCAGCGTCGAAATTGATCGTATCGTCGCCTGGGCTGAGGTTGGTAATCCCGATCGCCTCGCGGAGACTCAGTTGGCCCGGCCCGTGGTTGCCATCGTCGATGTCGGTGTTGGTCGAAACGACCAGCGTGGTGGTTTCTTCGGCCTGACGCTCGTAGGCCCCGATGTCGGGGAGTATGCCGTTGCGTGAAAAGCCGCGCTGGTCCACCGTGATGGGTTCCGCCGTGACACTCAAATCATCCACGCGCAAACCCGTTGGACTGTCAGCAACACCACCGTTGGTCACCCGGAACTCCAGCACGTTGATCCCCGGCACGTAAACGAACGGGCTAGGGTCGGTGAAGGGTTGCAGAGCACCGAACTCTTTCGCTGCGGTCGTTGCCTCGGCGTCGACACCGTTGATCCAGATCGAGGCGGAGTTGTCGGAGGCCCAATTGCCAGAGAGGAACGCGGTGCTTTCGATGAATCCGGTCAAGTCGAACTCGGTTTGGTAAGTGTATTCTCCAGCGGGCCCGACCGCGTTGTCGGTGTTCGGGCCGATCCAGCGCGACGTGGTGTTGTTGCTGACCCAGGGGCCGATGGGGAACCCGTCTTGCACGAGCGTGGCGTCGGTGAGCGTCCCCGAATTTGGCTGAGCGACGATGTCGTAGTGGGGATCGTCTTGGTCGTCCGCCAGCAGATTGCGATTGGCATCAAGGCCTGTGCCAAACACACCGGGGACTGCAACTCGGATGTTCCCCGTGTCGATCGCCGGGCTACCCGGCAGCAGCGCGTGCGTCATCGTCGTCCCGCCGTTGTCGGCTAGCGGGCCGAGTAGCGGATTTTGATTGAGGACATTGCCAGTGCCAGTGGTTCCACTAATGCCCGAACCGGAGGTGTTGCCGATCAAACTATAGTCGACGCTCAGCGTGCTCCCGGGACCAGGCCGCAGATCAGACGGCGAACCATTGCTGTCGGTGTTGCCTGCCACGATGGTGTTATTGAGCGTAAAGCTGTCGTTCATTGAGCCATTAAGCACATAAATTCCGCCTCCTGGCCCAGGCGCTCCACGATTGCCGGCAACGGTGCTACCGGTCAGTTCGATGCTGGCTTCGAATGCATAAATACCGCCGCCCTTCGCATTCAAACCTGACGTGGAGTTGCCACTAAGCGTGCTGTTTGTCAGTGTTACGGGACCGCTACCCGTGTAGATGCCGCCGCCATAGGCAAGTTCGCCTGCAGTGCTGTTGCCACTGACAGTGCTCCTTGTCAGCGTCACTGTACCGTTGCTGTTGGAAATGCCGCCACCGTTAGCAGAATTGCCTACTGTACTGTTTCCGCTGACGTTGCTGTTGGTCAGCAAGAGCGTACTAGTGGAGCCGAAGAGAATGCCTCCGCCAGGCCCGTAGTTGTCGGTTGTTCTACCACCGGTAAGTGTGAGACTTTGCAAAGTCAAATCGCCAGTGGCACTTGAGAAATTCAGCACACGCGAGTTGTCGTCGAGCAATGCGTCGCCGCTGGCAGCGACGTTGGTGATATTCCGCGCATCAGTGATATCGTCATCGTCCGCGTCGCCAGTGATTGTCACGTCGGCGCCGGTCGTGCCGTCGATGGTGAGCGTGTCGCTGATCATCAGCTCACCACTGGTGAGTCGGATCAGACTGTTGTCGCCACCGCTGAAGACGCCGGCGTCGAAATTGATCGTATCGGCGCCGGCCATGGTGTTGGCCTGAGTGATCGCATCGCGCAAGCTCCCCGCGCCGGAGTCGCCATTATTGGTCACGGTAAAGACTGCCAACATCCGCCGATCTTCGAGCGCTTCGACATGCAATCGCCGGGCATAAGAGGAACCGATCCAGGGCGAGCGCGAGCTGCTCGGCGTGGAACACGTTTTTTTGAAACCTCGTCGAGCGTATTTGCCTTGATTGGCCATCGTTGTAATTGTCCTAGTTGGTGTCGAGATTGCTGGTGTCACAATCCATTTGTACTTTGGTTGACGCAGTTCAGTTCCTGGCTAAGCAAACACTGCTTCGAGCAGTTCGTCCGTGAGCCAGGGTGCGTCGGTATCTTCGGTAGTTGTCGATCGTTCCACCGGCGCCACGCGATCATCTGCAGAGCTGGCCGCCGGCAACTGTGAGTCTGGCGTTTCGGCCACCTCCACCGCTTGCGGTTTCGCCGCCACGAGTGGCGGCGCTACGTTGTCGTCTTCAGTGGATAACCACTCCAGCGCCAGCGCCGCATCGATCGCCCCTTCCTCGACCGCACTGTCACTGCGTTCTGTCGACTGGCTACTGGCGACTGCACTCAATGGCAGTGGATCCCACGCCCCGAGTAGTATACCCAAGTCGAGACCATCGACCGGTGGTGTGCCGCTGAGTTCTCCCATGGCAGGACCGACGTTCTGGCCCCAGTTGCCTAGCAAGATGCCCAAATCCAAACCGTCGACGAAACCGTCTTGGTTGAGATCAGCCGCCACGAATTGGGCTTCGTACGCGCCAATGTCGGCAGCGCCGTTGGCGACACGCGGCAAGCCGCGCTGGTCGACGGCCAACTGCCCCGTTGCAGTCAGCCCCTCGACGCGCAAGCCGATCGGGCTATCGCCTTCGCCACCGTTGGTGATCACAAAGTCAAGCGTATTGATGCCACTGACAAAATGCTGAGTGATTTGGAAAGGTTGCAGCGCTACAAATTCTTCGCTGGCGGTCGTGTCGTCGTCGGTCACGCCGTTGATTCGAATCTCGGCGGAATTGTCCGTGGCCCACATGCCGGACAGGACGACCGTGCCAGTATCGAAATCCGACAGGTCAAACGTCGTGCGGAAGATGTACTCACCAGGGGGGCCTATGGAATCGGGCGTGTTGACACCGATCCATCGTGAAGTGCTACTGTTGGCGACCCATGGCGGAATCGGGAAGCCATCCGCCGGCAACGCAGTATCGGTGAGGCTGCCCGCGTTTGGCTGCGCGACGATTTCGTAGTGAGGATCCTCTGCATCGTCGGCGAGCAATTGCCCGTCGCTACTTACGCCCGTGTTGAACAGACCGGGGATCGTCGTAAAGGCGTTTCCATTTTCCAATGCCGGACTGTTCGGAAACAGCGCGTGCGTTTGAGTGGGCCCGCCGTTGTCGGCCAGGGGGCCGAGTTGCGGATCGACGGGACTGGCAAGTGTGCCGACTTGGTTGCCTGTTCCCGTGATCGTTAAATCGGTCGCACCGATCACGCTGTGGTTGATCGTCACTGTGCTTCCGGGGTCGGGCCGTATGTCGGGCGCGGTGCCATCGTCCGTGTTGCCTGCGACAATCGAGCTCCGAATCGTAAGGGGTGGATTAGGGTAGGTGGTACCAATATAGACGCCGCCCCCCACCTCCGCCTCGTTGCCTGTGACCGTGCTGCTCGCCAGACTCACACTACCCGTAGCAGTGGCAATGCCGCCGCCAGAGGAAACGTCCGTGGTGCTGTTGCCGCTGACCGTGCTGCTCGTCAGACTCACACTACCTGAAGAAGTGGAAATGCCGCCGCCACTGGCACCGAAACCTGCAGTGCTATTGCCGCTGACCGTGCTACTCGTCAGAGTCAAACTACCCGAATAAGTGTGAATGCCGCCGCCCTGGGCAAAGCCGCCCGTAGTGCTGTTGCGGCTGACCGTGCTGCTCGTCAGAGTCACACTACCCGAAGAAGTGTGAATACCTCCGCCATAGGCAACGTCGCCCGTAGTGCTGTTGCCGCTGACCGTGCTGTTGGTAAGCGAGAGCTTGCCACTGGAGCTGAATCGGATGCCTGCGCCAGACCCGACATTCTCCGTCGTTCTTCCGCCGCTCAGTGTCAGACCTTGCAAAGTCAGATCGCCCGTGGCGCTCGAAAAGTTTAGAACACGGGAGTTATCATCGAGCAAGTCGTCCGGCGCGCCCGCTGTGCCGCCGAAACTGGCAGCCACATCGGTGATATTGTTCGCATCAGTGATGTCGTCATCGCTGGCATCGCCGGTGATCGTCACGTCGGTGCCGGTCGTGCCATCGATGGTGAGTGTTTCGGTGATCTCCAACTCGCCACTGGTGAGTCGGATCAGACTGTTGTTGCCACCGCTAAAGACGCCCGCGTTAAAATCTATTGTGTCCGCACCCGCCATGTTGTTGGCCTGAGTGATGGCATCCCGCAAGCTACCTGCGCCCGCGTCGTCGTTGTTCGTCACGGTAAAGACCGCCAGCATCCGCCGGTCTTCGAGTGCTTCGACATGTAAACGTCGCGCGTAGGTCGAGCCGAAAAAGGATGTGTGTGCCTTAGCCTCACGTCGGCGAGAAGTTGGTTGACTGGATGAGCGATGACGAGAGGCCATGGCAATGGTGTCCTGTGAACGAGGCAGAAAAGGTTTTTCGCGAAGTGAGGAAGGGCTGCGAGCCGATCTCTGCGCATCACGCACAGAATAGAAGAGACGCTCCCCTCCCGAGCGGTGCGGCCAGTATAGCCGGCGGCAAGGTGGAACACAATTTTATCGAGAGGCACCGAAATCCCTGGATCTCGATTGGCAACGGGGGTCGTCGTGAAACTGGCGAGAAACTTAAGCCTGCAATTTCGCTGTTCCCTGGTTTTCCGCTACGCCCCCGCGAACAGCTTCAACGGTTGGAAGCGTTGCCCCAGCAGCGACGCGCTTTTCACTCCCAGCCAATCTTCAAGAATGCTCGCATACACCCGGCGGAAGTCGGTATGAAATTTGAGGTCGCCGTCTTCGAGATCGGTGAGGCTAGGGTGCCTGCCGACTAGTCCACCCTGCAGATTGCCACCGGCAAGGAGCATGGGGGCAGCGGCGCCGTGGTCCGTGCCGCGGCTGGCGTTTTCACGCACACGTCGGCCGAATTCGCTGAAGCAAGCGAGGAGAACGCGCTGCGACTGCCCCGATTGTTCGAGGTCATCGAGAAATGCGGTCACTGCGCCACTCATCTCGCGGAGCAAGGCGGCGTGCGCCTCGGCTTGCAGACTGTGGGTGTCAAAACCATCAAGCGTTACATAGTAAATGCGCGTGGACAGTCCAGCGCGAATCAACTGCGCTATGCCGTGCAGTTTCTTGCCGAGATCCGTTTGGGGATAGTCGGCAAAATTCCTTCGCTGGGCGAGTACCGTGCGGAGGCGCTGGCTCGATGATAACGCGGTTTGGGCCGCGGCACGGACGTGTTCGAGCAGTCTGTTGTCGCCGGCGCTAGAAGCTGCAAGGAGTCGCTTTCTAACCCTCGCGAAATCCGGGCGGCCATGATCGGCGAATTGAAAATCTTCGAACGAACCAATTGAGGGGACTTGCACCTTGAGCCCAGCGAGCGCCAGTGGTTGCACCTCGCCACCGAGATGCATAGCCGAGACATCGTTGTCGGCAATGCCGTGCAGGGCCGTGTCGAGAGTGTTTCCGAGCCAACCAACTTGCCGCGAGGTGCCAGCCGCGTTGGTCAAGGCCGTGTGCCAAATGTCCATGGATTCGAAGTGCGAACGATTAGGGCTCGCGTATCCTACACCCTGCACAATCGTCACTCGGCCATTTTGAAAATGTCGATGCAGCCCGCCCATCGCCGGGTGCAAGCCTACGTAGTCATCGAGCTTGAGCGCTGCCGAGGCTTTAATGCGCGTTTCAAATCGATTGCGTGCATACTCCTCGTCGGCATACGGCACCACGGTATTAAGCCCGTCGTTGCCACCGGTGAGTTGCAGCATCACCAGCACGTTTTCCAACTGCTTGCCTCTTTGCGGTGCGGCGGCTGCCTGCAACAGCAGCTCAGGCACAGGAGTCGCACCGGAGATCACGGCTGCCGACGTGGTGGTGGTCGCCAAGAATTTCCGACGTGAGAGCAACATGATCGTGTTCCTTGTGAGTAGAGTTACCCCAGTTGAAATTCGGGCAAGGCGGTCAGGGCGAGTAGAACCTCGGTGGTTGGGTCTTTGCTTTGCTCTGCGATGTGGAGCAAGTCGCGGCGTATCGTGTCAGTAAGTGGAACTGCTAATTGCGATTGGGCGAGAGTATCGACAAGGACTTCGGGCGAGTCGAAGCCGTGCTGATTGCCAAGATATTCCGCGAGTGTAACGCCGCCAAAGTGCACCTTGCTATCAACGATTAGTCTGGTAACTAGATTCACTCGTCCAATGAACGTAGAGGCATTGATCCAGCGCCGTCCGCCCGGCCAGCCTTTCACGTTCGGAGGATGAAACAATCTCTGACCCAGCGGTCGGAGTGCTTCTGCCAACGCGATGGTCCCCGTAGTTGCCTCCAAACTGCGAAGCAGTCCGATGGCCAGGTCAACTGGCCCACGAATTTTCTGTCCCACGCTCGCTTCCGAGTAAAAATAACGGCTATTGAGAATCCGCCGAACGGTGGGGGCGATGCGAAAGTCACTCTCACGCAGGTCACGGGCCAGAGGTTCGATCAGTTCGTCCGATATCGGATGGTCACAGACAAAATAGTTCACCAACTTGCGGGCGATGAAGCGGGGCGCGTCTTTCTGTGCGAGAATGATGTGTATCGCTTCGTCACCATCGAACTTCCCGGTTTGACCGAACAACGTTTTGTTGTCGAAGTCGTGTTGGTGTCGGTTGAAGCGAAACTTGCCGCGGCGAATTTCCCAACCGGTGAAGCAACGGGCTGTCTCTTGAATATCGCGTTCTGTGTAGTTCCCCACGCCCAAGCAGAACAACTCCATCAATTCACGGGCGTAGTTTTCATTGGGGTGCAGTCGAGCGTTGGTGGTGGAACTGAGATAGGTGAGCATCGCCTGGTCGCGCGAAATGGCTTGCACCAGCGGCTCGAACGGGCCCAGCGCGTGGGTGCGCAGCGTTTCGTTCTGCACGAGCATCATCGCGCTGTTAGGCACTATGGCCGCGCTGGTGGCGAAGTGGCCGTGCCAGAAGAGTGTCAGCTTTTCCAGCAGCGGTGCAGGAGTAAACAACATCCGGTAGAGCCACCACGACTCGAGTTCTTGGGGTTCGCTCGTCGCGAGACCGCTGGCCATCGCATCCATCTGTTTGCTGAAGGTTTGCATCGCCGCAGCATCGTTTCCACAGGCTGATAGCAGTTGGTCGATACAAGTTTGTGGATTGCTGCTGACGGCTGAGTTTAGCTGCGCGTGCGACGCTCCGAATCCGGCACGGCGAAACAGGTGGGCCGCAAGTCGAAGGTCCCACGGGTGTCGCCGCGTAGGCTGCCAGGGTTTCCAGGCAGATTGAGCATCGGGCGCGGTGGCAAGATTTGCCATGCGGATTACTCCTTGGCTGGGGAAATGCGTAAGGCGAATCGCAGTTGGTCATCACTCATCAACAGTGCCGCGTTGGCCTGGTCGAAAAACCCTAGCAAGGTGAGTAGTCCGTCGATCTCACGCTCAGCCGCAGAGCGGCTGTGACCTTTCTCGAGCATGTTCTTCGAGATCAAGCGTTCGCGATTCTCGGCGAGGACGCTCCGCAAGGGCTGGGCTCGCACACGCACTGCGGAATTCACAATCGGAGCCTTGTTGCGAGGCGGCCTGACTCTTAATTTCGCTAAGCGATCGAGCGCCTGATTGGCGAGGGTTCGTGTACTCGCAAGGACGATCAAGTCATTGGCAAATGCGATCGTCGGCGTAAGTTCCAGCAGCGTCGAAGTGTTCGCACCCCTTCGTGCAGCGTTGTCGTTAGCCAGATCTTCGGGTGCGT
This sequence comes from Bythopirellula sp., assembly GCA_965230685.1. Taxonomy (GTDB): domain Bacteria; phylum Planctomycetota; class Planctomycetia; order Pirellulales; family Lacipirellulaceae; genus Bythopirellula. Next base: position 1,314,883 of record CBDDLO010000002.1, on the reverse strand, counting down.
AGGAAGCTGTAAGTAGGACTCGGCCCTTTCGGCGCTCGGTTTCGAGTTCCAACGGAGGTTGTCCTTCTTGCGCCGCATTGAGGTTAAGGAAACCAATGGCAGTTTGAAATGCAATGCGAAGGGTGCGCTGGGAGTCTTTTGGATCCTTGAGCCTGCCAGCAGCGGCGAATCCTGGCAGGTGCAAAACGCCTGAAGCAGCGCGTCTTGCTTGGTTGGGCTCACGTACGACTACGAAACGCAACCCGCCGTCCAGAGCACCGAGTATCTCTTCCGCAAAAGGGCGACCGCCAAAGAGGGTCGACAGATCGCTGTTCGCTTTAGCCAGCCCAGCGTTGATTTCTTCATTGAACAACTCAGGGCCGTGTAGCCACATACTGCTGATATCGCGGCGGGCGCGAAGCTCGGCAACCGTCCCTGGCAAGCCAATCTCCGGCGGTGCGTTGCGATTGGCTTTGTCCCCAAAGAAAAATTCACGCTCCTTGGCAATCCACTTAGGATCGTGCGGTACAGTAAGTGCCAGTTCTACGTTGTCGGCAGTTGCGGAGAGCTGTGCCGTGGCAAAGGGAGTCTCGTGCAAAGTGCCGAGCACTCCGCCAAAAATCAGCTCAGCGCCGGGGTCGATCGCCTCACCACCTAACAGAGGTTGGGCCACACCCACCGCGCGAAGGGTTTCGAGGTCCGCGTACGCCCAAGCCAATACGGAGCGATTTCGCGTCTTCGCGGCGAGTTGGAATTTCTCGTTCTCCGCAAGCGAGCCTGCAGTTCCATCCAGCAGCCGGTCAAGAATATTTTTGCTCAACGAGTCCGAACTAGCCAGAATCAACCACGGCCCGGCGATTGCGATGTGTGCTTGATCAACTCGATAGGTTGCCACTCCTCGATAGTCGATTGCTTGAAATGGATCAGGTTGCCGTTTGCTTGTAGCGCCCGAGCGAGCGATGCTCAGCAGTTTGTTGCTGGTTCGCTTCAAGAACGCCGCGTCGTCTGCACGCATCAACATCGCCACGCTCTGGGAGGAACCATCGACGGCGAAGGTCACTCCCCCCGCCGCCATCTTCTCGACCGCTCGTCGCCAGGGAATGTCGAGTTGTAGCTCGAGGAATGTAATGCCGAACAGCAACCGCTTGTACTCATTGCTATCGAGCCATTTGCTATACTGAGTAGCCGCTTCGATTTTTCTTCGCAGCGGGTGATCCCAAGTCTTGCGGAGCAATTCGTCTGAACTTGCGGTTTCGGCATACAGAATGACGGACTCAGGAAGCAAGTGCGCGGCCGCAAATTGGGCCTGGCCCGAGGCCGCTTGAGAGGAATCGCCCTCCGACAAGGTGAGCAGGATAAAGAACAGGGGAAGAGCAATTCGGTACACGGTCGTGTCTCCGCTGAGGTAGAAAGTTTGCAGAGCCGCGTTTCGCCTCCCGTAGTCTTGTTGGGGCGGATCGAGGAGTTTCCAACGCGGCTCAATAGCTTCTACAGTCCAGCAGTGGGTTTCGTTACGGATTCCGCAGCTCTCAGGCGTGGGTCCAACTGAAAGAGGGCACAGGGGAACTTCGCTGCGATTAGCGCAACCTGTTGTTATAGAATGGCTTACGGCGCGAATTCGAGTATGGTGCGATTTTTTGATACCAAATTAGTCGCCCACTCAACTAACTAGGGTATTAAGAAGTGCCTCCCACCTTTTCTACAGGTCAACAAGTCATGTGTGCAGCGGAACCTACACGCGAACACGAACTAGACGACGACCAGACGCCGACCGGCGGGGCGACGGATATCCAGCATCGCGAAGCGTTCGCAAGGCTATTCGCCCAACACGACCGCTGGTTGTTCTCGTACCTAGTGGTCTTGCTTGGGAGCGTGGCGGATGCGGAGGAAGTGTTCCAAGAAGTGTGCGTCGTCTTGTGGCGCGAACACGAGAAGTTTCAGCTTGGTACGAATTTTGTGAGTTGGGTCAGCGTGATTGCCAATCACCAAGTGTTTCGCTACCGCGCGAAGACCAAGCGACGAGCGCTACCCCTAGACGAACAATTGCTGGGTCAAGTTGGAAAAGTGGCAATGCGACGCGCTGATGTCTTCGAAGACCGCCGCGAAGCACTTCACCGCTGTCTGGCTAAGCTCTCAAGCGGGGACCGCCAAGTGGTGCAGCATTGCTATGATCACGAGACGACGAGTTTCAAATCGGCGGCTCAGCAATTGGGCCGGCCCATCAATACCGTTTACAAAGCACTCAACCGCATACGTAGAATGTTGCACGATTGTATCGATCAAACACTTGCCACGGAGGGGTCAAGATGAATCGCACCGTTGAGCGGCGTGGATTGCGTGCTATTGGTCAGCTGTGCAATGGTACACTCAGCACTCGCGAAGGCGAGTGGCTAGCTGACCAAATGCAAAAAGACCCGGCGGTGTGCGAACTCTACGTCGATTTCATGTCCATGCACGCGTGTCTCGCCTCAGAGGCAACCGCTCTGAAATTGGCCACAAACTCGTTGCCAAGGTTGGCTGCGACAAATAATTCGCCCGGCGAGCTGCGTTCGCCGCGACGGTTCAGCCAAAGCTGGCTCGTGCTGGCGGCGTCGTTGTCTGCGGTGGCTCTCTTTACGAGTTGGGCCGGGATGCGATGGCTCGATCGCGAACACGGGCCTCAGCAGGATGTTGCTGGTAGACATGAGGTTCCCCATCAGGCGGCGATTGCCAGAGTTACCGGCACTCAGAACTGCCGTTGGGAAGGCACAGGGTCCGAGGTTGGTTATGGTTCGGTGCTTCTCCCTGGCCAGATAGTTCGCCTAAAGGAAGGAATCGCGGAATTCACCCTGGAGGATGGGGCCACGATGCTGCTGGAGAGCCCCGCGACTGTGGTTTTTCATGCTGCCGACGATATCGAAATGCGCGCCGGGCGGATGGCTGCCAAAGTGCCGGCTGGGGCGGGGCATTTTTGTGTTCACACCCAGACGCTCGAACTATCCAACACTGAGGCGGAGTTCGGCCTGCTGGCCCGCGAGACGGGAGTCTCCGAACTGCACGTTTTCAATGGCAAGGTGCAAGCGGAGGTCCGCAATTCGGCGGGCGCGAATCGCAGGTGGATCGAAGTGCGTGCTTCCGAGGCGGTCTTGGCGAACCCCGCAGAGACGACCATCCAGGAGTTTCCAGCCGATCAGACCTATTTCGTCCGCAGCATGTCCCCGGTCCCCGGTCCCCATGATGGGTTGTTGGCCTACGAAGGATTCGTGTATCCGGAGGGTCCGTTATCGGCGCAGAACGGTGGCTTCGGTTGGGCAGGCCCCTGGTTTACGATCGCGACTGATGCCAGCGCGGGGCCAGATTCGAATAGTGTGCGGTCACGCGGGCTGGCGATGGAAGGCATTGTCCCGCGCGGGAATCACGCCGCGATTCTTGCTCAGCAGAATCGCATTCGTCGATCATTGGCTTCGTCGATAGGCGGAGTCTTTGACGCGGCAGGGTTAGTCGAAGATCAAAACGGCGTGCGACTCATCGGTCAGAATGGCACGACAGTCTATCTCAGCTTCCTGCAACGGGTCGACAAGATCGACGACGGCTTTTATGGCCTGGAGTTGCACCGGGGCGATGGCAACGCGAATCGCGTGCTTTGCATCGGCAACGGAGCCGACGACACAAAGTACGGAGTCACCTCTGCGGTAAATGTCTACGGAGCGCGGAACTTTCCCTCGCTCGGAGAAGAGAATGCGGATGTGAATTTGTTCGTCGTCAAAATTGCCTACGGCGCAGACAATCGCGACACGGTCGAGGTATTTCGCAATCCCGAGTCGTTGGACGACGAGAATGTGTGCCGAGCCGATGTGGTCTTGAAGGGGAACTTCGCATTCGATCGCATCAGCTTGGCGAACTACGATGGAGCGAAGATTCACGAAGTCGACGAGCTGCTGATAGGAACTCACTTTTTGGCAGTCACTGGCCGTTGGGGAGGCGAGCGAGGTCGACTGTTACGACGTATCACGCAAGCAGACTCTTTAGGCGATCTGGAGCTTGTCGCGGGAAGAAATACGTTTTTTTCTCGGCTTTTGGCAGGTACTTACCGCAAAATTACGCCTCGGGGACGGGTTGTTTACTGAAAAAAATGGAAATTCTTGCGACAATAGAGAGATGAGCGTTTTGTGCGCTAAACTTCGCAGTCGCGTCGATTTGCGAAGCGGTTTTTTTGAGGGGGGACGTACTGTGGTCGGCACCCGATCGGGTCGACCTCAAAGCGAAGCCTCATTGTTCGTTGTTCCTTTAATGGGGGGAAATCCCCGGAGGTGGAGTTGTAATGAAGAAAATTTTAACGCTGGCCATTATCAGTTTGATGGCGGCACCTGTTTCAGCAGGAATCAATGTCGACGGCAGTATCGCTGGCGATGGATATGGACCCGCGATCAGAGTGCAGACCAATGAAACAAGTTTTGGCGACAACAAGAGCGAGTTGAATGCCGGTTACGGATTTATCGACGGCTCGAACCTTGCCCTCGTGATTACCGGTCAGGTAGAGGACAATTTCAACAAACTCGAAATTTGGATCGACGCCGATCCGGCAACCGGGCAATCGGTCTTCTCGAGTGCTGGTAACGACAATGCTGGGAATATGGACGGTCTGATTTTCGACAACGGTTTCACCCCCGAAACGCACATCATCGCTCGCAATGGCACAGATGGTGACCCCAAGTTCGACTTGGACTTTGCCAACCTCTTGACGGGAGATGTCACAAGCAAGTTTAGCATTTTTGGAGCTTCGCTCACGGGGTCGGGTACTGTTGAGGCCGGACCAGCAACCGCCAGTCCCATTCAGGTTGGTTACGACAACAGCAATACGATGGGCGTCGGTGGCGGTGGCAATGATGGAATCCCAGCCGATCAGGGTGCAGCAGCAGATGTCGAAACCGGTCTTGAATTGTTGATTAGCCTCGCTGATCTGGGCTACACCGGTGGTTCGATCAATGTATCGGCAGTTGTTAACAGTGGTGACCACAGTTTTGCCTCGAACCAGGTGCTTGGAGGCTTGCCGATTCCCTCGGGACATTTGGCGGGTTTGAGTTCCGTTGATTTTAGCAGTATCGATGGAGACCAGTTCTTCACGATCGTGCCAGAACCCGCGTCATTAGCGCTGCTGAGTTTGGCTTCGATGGGCCTGCTTTGCACGCGGCGTCGCAGATAAGATGTCGTTTGAAGTTTTTTGAGCGTGCTAAGCCGCAAGCGGCATGTCGCTTGCGGCTTAGCCAAATTTAACTACAGCAACTAGGGCTGAATCAGATGCAGACACACACGCGAGATCGCATTGGTCGGAAGGGATTTACTCTCGTCGAATTATTGGTAGTGATCGCTATCATTGGCGTGTTGGTCTCGCTACTACTCCCTGCCGTGCAAGCGGCGCGCGAAGCCGCGCGGAGGATGAGTTGTTCGAACAGTTTGAAGAACCTGGGCCTGGGAGTGCTGAACTTCGAGAGTTCCACCAAGCGGTTGCCAGTTAGCCACACCATGTGGGGATTTCAAGTTCCAGAAGGAAGTAGCGTGGACCTGGGCGGACCTGCGGGCGGACCCGGCTATTCGGGCCGCGGTTGGATCGTGGAAGTCATGCCCTACATTGAAATGCAAGCCGCGCACGATCAGATCGAGGCAGCGATCAAGACCTCCGCAGGACGCGACTTTAAACTGGTGTCCAAAGGCGGTTGGGGCATGGGGCATAACGATATTCGGAGTTTGGTCTCGCAGCAGTTGCCCATTCTTACGTGCCCCTCTGATCCCTCGGCCATTCCTAGCAATAACCAATGGCACTGGCGGCACGTAGCTGAACTGGAGGTTGCTACCACTAGCTACAAGGGCGTCTTAGGAGACAATGTATTGTGGACCGGCGAAGGTACCAATCCCGCCGGTGGTTCGGACAACACGACGTTCACTCATGCCGATGGGTTTGGTAGTCTGGAAGACTGTCATAGTAACGGTGAGCCCTGCAACGGGCTGTTTTGGCGGATGGCATTTCTCGATCCCATCGAACTCAACGAAATCACTGACGGGCAGAGCAACACTTTTATGATCGGCGAGACGGTCATCTCCCAGGACCATCACAGTGCCGCACTGTTTGCCGATGGCGATTGGGCTGTTTGCAGTGTTCCGATAAATTATTTTCAACCCGAGGGGTTGGAACCCGACCGGGTCGTAGACCAATGGTACCTGGGTCGCTCCTTCCGCAGTCTGCATCCGGGCGGGGCGCAGTTCGTGTACGCCGATGGCTCGGTGCATTTCATCACCGACGGCATCGACCATCAGAACTACCGGGCATTGGCCACACGCAACGTCGGCGAAATTGCCACGCAAGAATGATTCGGGCAGCGCGCTAGCACCTGCCAATATTTCGATTCACAAACCAACGTATGTTGAGTGCCTTATGATCAACGCCACTTGCCAACGTCTTGTGCTTAGCCTCGTTTGCTTGGGTCTCTTGAGCTTGACGGGTTGCGGTGGAGTCTACGATTCCTATGTCTCGGGAGTGGTGACATTGGATGGAACCTCCCTGCCCAGCGGCACCGTGGCTTATATCCCCGAAAATACAGGCCCCGCGTCCTATGGAACTGTGCTCAATGATGGCAGCTATGTCGTGAACACGGGCCGTGAAGAGGGTTTGCCAACGGGAAGCTACGCAGTGACTGTCGTGGCGCGCGAGGCAGCCGTCGAGGACAAGTCGGGGCGGGGATTGCCTCCCCAAGCGGGCAAAATGATCACGCCTCCTTGGTACACCAGCAAAAAAAGCACACCACTGAAGATCACCGTGGAGCCCGGCTCTCAGGAAATCAACCTCGAACTCAAATCCGATCCACCGCCCGATTGGACACCTCCCCGAGGCAAGCAGCGACGTTAGTTCATCATCACTTGAAAGCGGCAATGAAGCCCTCAACGAATCAGCCAACGCAAGCAAGGCGACCGCGGCAATTGGCTACCGACGCGCAGAAGCAGAATTACTATGTCCATGCAGCTAATCACTCGTCTACCACTACTTCTTGCAGTCAGCACGCTGCTGATGCTGGGCCGTGGTGTGCTGCTCGGACCCGTGCTCGTTCGCGCTGAGAGCAGTTCGGCCCCCGCCATCTTGCAGATGTTCGAAGCGCGGTGGGACACGGTCGAAGACCGCATGGCCGACATCTTCCAAACGGGGTATGGGCAGATGTGGATTCCGCCGACGGGCCGTGCCGACAGCAGCAACTTCTCGGCGGGTTACGACAGTTTCGATCGCTTCGACTTAGGGAGCCCTCGCAACGAAACACTGTACGGCACCGAAACTAGCTTGAAGGCGATGATCCATGCGGCGCGCAACGCGACGGTCGATGTCTATGCCGATCTTATTCTCAACCATAACGGGTTCAGCGATCTGGGCACCTTCGACAACCAAGGCACTCCGGGTGACACGAGCGACGATGTCACGTTTGCTGAGTCGGGGGGCTATCCCGGGTTTGTGATCACTTTGCCCGATGACATCGATGGTGACTTCCACAGTTCGTTCGAGGGCGGCGATCTCAATGGGCGGCTCTCGGGACTGATTGATATTGATCAGAGCAAGAATCACCAATTCATTCGTCATCCGATCGATTCGGCCAACCCCAACAACATTCCCGCTGGCACGAGTGGCATCTTCGGTCGACCGCCTGCCAATGTCCCCAATCCCAACAACGCGCGATTCTATCCCGACCAGGGCTTGGGCGGGCGGCAGTTTGATGTCGATCCTGGGCCGGGCGAGTTTCTTATCACGCGCTACGATTTCAACATCGTCACGCCGCTGGCCGGCGACCCCGTATTGGAAAATGCGGAAGCACTTACGCTCCGGCACGCGCAATGGATGGTCCAAGAGATCGGCGTCGATGGTTTTCGCATCGACGCGGCAAAGCACTTTCCACAGAACACGCTCACGAAGTTCGACCAGACGGTCTACGCAGCCAATCCACGACTGAACCACGATGGCAGTATCAAGCCGGTGTTTTCGTTCAGCGAAGTTCTCGACGGGAACGCGGGGTTTGTGCAGTCTTTTGCCAACAAAGGGCTGCCCAATCCGTCCGCCATTTCCCCCAGCGACAATACAGTGCGTGGTAATCGCGATGTGCTCGATTTTCCCTTGTCTTTCGCGCTGCGTAGCAATCTGACCGACAATGGGTTCGCTAACAACTGGCACGGCATCCGCGGCGCGAGCATGGACAACCACGACGATGGGTTTATCAACGGCAGCACAGGCGTGTTGTTTGTGAACAATCACGACGACCAAAACGGTGACTGCGCCGACTTTTGCGATGGCGATGGCACGCCGTTTTTGGATAAGGTTGCCTACGCCTACACACTGATGCGCCCAGGCAATGCGGTTGTCTATTTCAACGGCGAAGAATTCGGCACATCCGAGTTCAGAGGTTTTCCGACAGCGGGAACCGACGACGCACTGGGTGGTCCGGTCTCGGGGGATGCAGTTTCGACACTGGTGAAACTCCGTAACTCTCACGGCCGTGGCGATTTCCACGAACGGTGGCTCGACGATGCGTTCAACCCCGAAGGTTTTTCGAACGTGTACATCTACGAGAGAAACAACTCCGCCCTGGTCGGGCTCAACAGCCGCGTCGACTCGGTTGTGGAGACTCGCACTGGAGTGCAAACCGGTTTTGCGCCAGGAACCATCCTCGTGGAGTTGACTGGCAATGCGACCGATGCCGTGGTCGACCCGAGCGATACCATCCCCGGCGCGGTCAAGGTGAATGGATCGGGGCAAGTGGACGTGAGCATTCCCGGAAGCGGAGGGCATGGCCGGGGCTATGTCGTTTACGGGCTGGCTACCCCACAGGGAACCATGAGCTTGACCAACGTCGCCAACACGCTGGGAGGGCCGACTCCCACGGCGACGAACAATGGCACTACGCGTCAGTCGGACATCGACGTGATCCATGCCGACTCGTTCAATGTGCAACTCACGACGTCGCCAGTGAGTGTCCCAGACCCCGACAACCCGGGTTCGACGGTTCGCGACTTCGCTGCCGACGGGGATCAATCGCTACTCAAGATCGATGGCGGGCGGGACGTGAACAGCACATCGGGCATCGACTACACCACACCCGGCGCGATTGACTATGGTTTCGAGGAGTTCACCACCACCCGCATCCCAGGCTACATCGACAACGGTAGCGGCACGAACATCGGCAGCGGCACGGGCACTTACGTGCAAACCATCGACGCCACGCAACTCGCCGAAGGTCGGCACTACCTTACTGCGCGCACGTTTCGCCATCGCGACAGTGGTCCTGCTGTGTTCGAGGATGTGAAGAAGACGATCTACATCGACCGCTTGCCACCCGAAGCTGCCTTGGTGAGTTTCGAGCCGTTCGCCTCGGATCCGGAGGAGTTGCAGGACCGCGATCTGGTGTTTCAGTCGACTGACCAAACAGCGGACAACATGCACATATTCCTCGATCTGCCCGCGAATCTGAGCGACGCGCAGGTGTTGGCGATGGCGTTGGGGGGGCAGGGCGACGCGGGGGAGTACGATCGAGATCAGTGGATTTCTGGTTTCTTCGATGTCACCACCGGCAACCATGTTGCCACCGTCGTGACCTTTGAACAAACGTTCAACCAATCGGCTGGTGTCGGCTTTAACGTGCAGCGGTTCTCTGGCCTGTTCACCGACACGGGTGTGGGCGCCGGCTTCGGCGATCTCGACTCGGACGACACTCTGGAGATTACCGACCTGGCGGGGCTCACCAATGGCTCGTTCGAGGAAGTGCTTTTTAGCCAGAATGCTCAGTTTAACGCCGCGGCCGACGTCGATGGTGATGGCGATGTCGACAACCTCGATTTGATTGCGTTGGGCGACGAACTCAGCGGAGCAAGTACGGCTGTCATCGATGCCTATGACGCTCTTCGGCGGCGCCGAGGCGACGTGAACGGAGATGGCAAAACCGATGGAAACGACGTGTTTCACCTCCACGCGAACTTCGGCGGCTCGACCTGGCTAGAGGATTTGAACGTCGATGGCACCATCGACATCGCCGATGTGGAAACTCTGATCACCGACCTGGTCGACACCAGCTTTGCCGACTTCGATTTGGATGGCGACGTCGACGGCAACGACTTCTTCGCTTGGCAACGGAACTTGGGTACGAGCCCGTCGGCACGATTTGACCAAGGTGATGCCAACCTCAACGGCTTCGTCGGGTCGAACGACCTGATGTCGTGGAAATCGCTGTTCGGCAACTCGGGAACGTTGGCAGCGGGTTCCGCTGCAGTAGCCGTCCCCGAACCGACAACGGCATGCCTCCTCATGGCAATGCTCATCGGCTTGTCATTGAGTCGCAGTCGTTGCCACGCCCCACCTGCCATGCCCCACTTGCCATGCCCCACTTGCCATGCCCCACTTGCCATGCCCCACTTGCCATGCCCCACTTGCCATGATCGAAGCTTAATTTACCACTAACCACTTTTTACCAGAGGGAGAAAGTACCATGAAGAAAATCAAATCAGCGGCCTGCTTGGCCGCGTTGGCACTTGTGGTGTCGACGACTAGCACAGCAACAGCTCAGCCCACAATCGATGGCACGGCCGATGCGTCCTACGGCGCGGCCTTGTCGGTACAAAACACTCGCACTCATTTCGGCGATGCAAGTTCGTCGGACCCAGTGCAAACTCGAGCGGACGATGCCGGCGGCGGTGGTTCGGAAATCAACCAAGTGTTTGGCACAATTTTCGGCGATTCGCTCTACGTAACCGTTACAGGGAACCTTGAGAATAACTTTAATAAGTTGCATTTCTTCATCGATTCGATCGATGGTGGAGTGAACCAAATCATCGGTAGCGAATTTGCCGATCCCGATGATATCAATGTGCCCTTTGGTGTCGATGCGTTCTGTTGTGGTGGATTTACCCCGCCCAACGGAGGTAATATCGACAACATCGGTGCTTTTCAACGTATGGACGGACTCACGTTCGACGAGGGATTCGACGCCGACTACGCTTTGATTTTCTCGCATGGACAAGAGAACGTCGCAGGCACCGACTTTTGGGCCATGAACGCCCATTACGCCGAGTTGAAAAAGGACGGCGCCGTCGTACCCGCGGGTATCGTCCTTGCACCCCAAGGAATGCCCAATGTGTTGCGTGCACCCGGTGACGGTTTGGGAGATACACCCGCCACCATTCGCAATGCCGACGATGGTTCGCAAGCAGGCGCTTCGGACACAACGATGATTGGCCCTGCGCTGCCAGGATTGGCTCCCGGTCAGTTGATTGATCGCACTTACGCGATGGGTTCAGGTGGTTGCACCGACGATACCGGCGCTGGCTGCGTTGCTCCGGAGCTGGAGTTCGTGTTGGACGTGGATCCCGCTGAAGTTGGCGGAGCAACTCCCAACTCCAGCAACCACCGCAACTTCAACAATACGATCGGCCTTCAAGCGGCTATCGACAATAGCAACACCGCTGGAGTGCTGGGTTCGGGTGGACCGTTCGAGTTGGTTGACGGAGAGGACGACCCAGAAAACGTGGTGACCGGCATCGAGTTTTCCATTCCGCTCGCAGCATTGGGAAATCCGACTGGCGACATTAGTTTGACTGCATTCATCAACGGATCGAGTTTCGACTATCTTGCCAATCAATTCAGCGGCGATGGGTCACTGGAAGGCAATGAAGGTGGTGATGGCAACGGCAATGGTACGGGCGATCTGTCTGGGGTGAACCTGGCTAACATTGCCGGTGACCAGATTGTCAAGATTTTGGCGAGCGCTGGTGATCCCGCGGACCTGAACAACGACGGCTTTGTCGATGGTTTGGACCTCGGTATCCTGTTGGGGAATTTCGATCAGTCGGCAGCGCCCAGTGGCGGTGAGCTCAACGGAACACCGCCAGTGGATGGCCTGGATCTGGGCATTCTCCTCGGTGCTTGGAATCCGCCCCAGCCGATTGCGGGTTCGCAAGTACCCGAACCATCGACACTGGCGTTTGTGATGATTGCTTCTCTCGGCATTCTATCCCACCGCCGCGGTAAGTAGCTTTGAACTTTTGGGCTGGCCGTGGTCGCTTCGGTAATCGCGGCCAGCCTGTTTCTTTCCACTAAGAATTTTCTTGTGACACGCGAATGATCTCGCCTACGATACCCTCGTATTACTCTCGCATTGGAAGGCACTTCGGCTTAGTCGTCGTGGCGTTCTTGGGTTGTCAGCAGGCGGAGGAGGCCGACGATGGCCCTTTCCGTGAGGTGACCGTGGTTGCCTCGGCAACCGTTGAACCCAAGGCACCGTCCCAGCCGAAAGTAGTTAGTCCCGAGGCAACCGATGAGCAAGTCGCTTCGTTTGTGCCCGAGTGGATCGCCGATGCAATTTTTTATCAGATTTTTCCCGAGCGGTTCTGCAACGGCGATCCGACGAACGATCCGACCCGCGAGTCGCTCGAATCACCAGATGTTCCTGAAACTTGGGAGGTCACGCCCTGGACTAGCGATTGGTACAGCCGCCTACCGTGGGAAAAGCAACTGGGTTTGAGCTTCTACGATGGCGTCTTTCATCGTCGCTACGGCGGTGACCTGCAAGGGGTACTGGACAAACTCGACTATTTACAACAGTTGGGTATCAACGCGATCTATTTTAATCCGGTCTTTTATGGTCGTTCGCTGCACAAATACGACGGGGCTTCGATGCACCACATCGATCCCTACTTTGGGCCTGACCCCCAGGGCGATTTGGCGGTCATTGCCACTGAAACCAGCGACCCCTCAACCTGGCAGTGGACCGCGGCGGACAAACTCTTTTTGCAACTTGTCAAAGAGCTCCATCGCCGCGAGATGCGGGTGATCATCGATGGTGTATTCAACCATACGGGTCGCGACTTCTTCGCCTTTGCCGATTTGCGCGAGCGGCAGCAGGAGTCGCCCTATCAGGACTGGTACATCGTGCAGCATTTCGATGACCCTGAAACACCGCATAACGAGTTCCGTTACAAGAGCTGGTGGGGTTTTGAATCGCTTCCCGAGTTTGCCGACAGCGATTCGCAGCAAGACTTGCACCCGGGTCCAAAGCAGTACGTGATGAACATCACGAAGCGCTGGATGGACCCGAACAACGATGGCGACCCTGGGGATGGTATCGACGGTTGGCGGCTGGATGTCGCCAACGAAGTGCCGCCTAAATTCTGGAAAGAGTGGAACACATTGGTGCGGGAGCTCAACCCAGAAGCCTACACAGTAGGAGAATTCTGGGGCGATGCAAAGCAGCATCTTCTGGACGGCCATTTTTCTGGCACGATGAACTATCACGGCTTCGCCTACCTTGTGAAAGGATTCCTGATTGATGGCAGACTAACGGCTCACGATTTTGGCAAACAATTGCAAGAGCGACGTACGGTCTATCCCGAACCCATGCAGTTCGCTTTACAGAATCTCATCGACTCGCACGATACCGATCGAGTCGCATCGATGATCGTTAACACTAGTGACAAGCAGTACCATCAGGCCGATCGGTTCGATTTCGATGTTTCCGAGGTGGTCTCGCCGCGTTCGAATTCCGAATACAACGTGAGTGCCCCAACACAGCAGCAACGTCGCATCCAGCGATTGGTTGCAGTTATGCAAATGACAGCGCTAGGTGCACCGATGGTTTACTACGGCACCGAGGCCGGCATGTGGGGCGCGGACGACCCGTGTGACCGAAAGCCCATGGTCTGGCAGGACCAAAACTACAAGGACGAATCCTCCGACCCCTTGGGGCGATCGCGCACGCCTGATCCCGTAGCCTTCGATCAGGACTTGTACGAGTTCTACAGCCGCGTGATCCACTTGCGGCAAGACTCGAAAGTCCTCCGGCATGGGACGATGGAAGTGATTGCCCACGACGACGACGCCCAGTTTATCGCCTTTCGTCGAGTGCATGAGGGAGAGTCAGTCATCGTGCTGATCAATCGCGGGAGCGAAGCGTATGGTTGGAAGGGCGAAGGAGACAAGTGGACTTGGTTGAAGTCACTCTTGCTAGCTTCCGATCCCGGAGCGAGCCAAAAGATCTTGCAGCAGGGGGAGCTCAGTACGCTTATGGTACCCGCACTCGACGCTTGGGTTCTCGCCGAAACTCTTGCCGAGGAGTAACCCCGCTGATGCTACGCGTTGGGATGTTACTCTTTTGCTTGCCTCTGTTGGTCAGTTGTCAGCCCAACACTTCACGCCATGTTGTCACGCTTTGGCACCAAATGCGGCCTGCGGATCGGGCCATTCTTGACCAGCGCATCAGTGACTACGAAGCGCAGCATCCCGAGGTCGAAGTCCGCGCACTCTACAAAGAAACCGAAGAACTCCGCAGCGGGCTCGAGTCTGCAGTGCTGGTGGGCGAAGGACCAGATATTGTCTATGGCCCGTGGGATACCCTCGGCGTCTACAACGAAATCGGCGCGGTGCAGGACATGTCGCCTTGGTTCCCCGAGGAGTTGCAAGCGGAATTCGACCCCCGCACGCTGGCGTTGTTGCCAGACCGTCAGGGAGAAGCGGAAGCCAACAGCGGGGCACGGCGAGATAAAACCGGGGGGGTTGGGAAGAAACCCTCCAAGACTGATGCTGAAGCATTGGAGGGGCTGCCCCCCAAACCTCCCGTAGCTAACTCGACCCCCTTCGGGTTTGAGCCTTCCGGCGAGCACCGCAAGCTTGTGTTCGTCGGGGACCGGTTCGGCAATCATTTGGCGTTGGTCTATAACCGCGACTTCGTGCCACAGCCGCCCGAGACTACCGACGAGCTTATCGAACTTGCGAAGGCCAACACAGTCGACAACGACAACGATGGCCGTCTGGACCGCTATGGCATCGTGTGGAACTACACCGAGCCGTTTTTCGTCGTGCCGTTTCTGACGGGCCACGGTGGTTGGGTGTTTCGCGACGGGGCGAAGGGCATTGGCCTCGATCCGCAGCGGCCCGTGCCGGATTTGGATACTGCTGAAGCCGCGGCCGCGTATCAGTTTGTTGCCCATCTGAAAACCAAACACCAAGTGTTACCCACCAGTGCAGATTACAACGTGGCCCAAGACCTGTTCCTTTCCGGTAAAGCGGCGATGTTGATCAACGGGGATTGGAGTTGGGGGAAGTTGCTCGCAGCAGAGAAGATCAACGCGGCCATCGCCCCGCTGCCCACGGTTTCTTCGACGGGCGAAACAATGCAGTCAATGGTTTCTCCCAAGGGTTACAGCCTCACTATCGCGGCGACGGGTGACCGCGGGGACCAGGCGATGCAACTCGTACAGTTTCTTACCAGCGAGGAGACGCAGCGCGTGTTTCTCGAAGAGCAAAAGATCATTCCCTCGCGGCTCGCTCTCCGCGATCATCCGTTGCTAACCGAAGATCCGACGCTGGCGACCTCCTTGGCAATCGCTGAAAGCGGGCCGTTGATGCCCAATGTTGTGGAAATGCGCGCCGTCTGGGACGCGATGCGGCCGCCGTACCAGTCGCTCATGGCGGGCAACACTACCGCCGCCGAAGCCACACGACAAATGCAACAACTTGCCGAACGGAATCTCCTGGCTCTGACCGACATAAGTCCGCCCGACCGCACCGCTGCGATCCTTCCTTGGGTGGGCGTGCTGATGTTGTTGGGTTTGTTGGTTCGGCAGGGGCCCAGTCTACTGGCGTTCTGCCGCGATTTGCCATGCAATGGATTCGCTTACGCGTTGGCGCTACCGTCGCTGTTGGTGATCTTTCTCGTTGTCGTCTTTCCGTTGGTGTTCA
The DNA here is from genome assembly GCA_965230685.1 of Bythopirellula sp. Lineage (GTDB taxonomy): Bacteria > Planctomycetota > Planctomycetia > Pirellulales > Lacipirellulaceae > Bythopirellula. The sequence continues at coordinate 1,299,174 of CBDDLO010000002.1, read as the reverse complement.
ACATTGTGCTTTCGTTTTCGAATATGTCGCTGCAGAACTTCCGCGATTGGGAAATCGTTGGACTGCACAACTATCGGGAAATCTTCGTCGGCGATGAGGCCGTGAAATTCTGGGGCGTTTTTTTCAAAACGATTTTCTGGACCGCAGTGAATGTGGGTTTTCATGTTTCGCTTGGGGTGTTGTTGGCCGTGGCGATTAACGGGCCCGTGCGCGGCAAGGCGATCTACCGACTGCTGCTGATCATCCCCTGGGCCGTGCCCGCGTATATTACTGCGCTTACCTGGCGGGGGATGTTTGCTTACGAGTACGGGGCAGTCAACCAACTCGTCGAAACGGTTAATGGCTGGCTTCCCGGTTGGTTGCACCTGCCTGTGGTCGATTGGCTCAGCTTGCCGGGGCCCGCGTTTGCTGCTTGCATCGTAGCCAACGTTTGGCTCGGGTTTCCCTTCATGATGATTATCGCCCTCGGCGGGCTGCAGGGCATTCCGCAGGAGCTGTACGAAGCCGCCCGCATTGATCGTGCCAACCGCTGGCAACAGTTCTGGACAATTACGCTGCCCATGCTCATGCCCGTGCTACTGCCCGCGATCACGCTGGGGGCGATTTGGACGTTCAACAACCTGAACGTTGTCTGGCTGGTTTCCAACGGCGGCGAGCCGGCCGACCAAACGCACATCCTCGTTTCGTACGTTTACAAAGCGGTATTCAATTTGTACCAGTACGGCTACGGGGCGGCGCTGTCGATGGTGATCTTCGCCATGTTGTTGGTGTTCTCGATGCTCTTCCTGAACAAAACTCGAGCGACAGAGGGTGTGGCGTGAAAGAACCAATACTCATCACACTGCTGCGTCATGCGGTGCTGTTGTTGTTCGTGGCGATTGCGCTCTGGCCGGTGCTTGATGTAATTTCTATTTCGCTCAACGGTAGCGACAGTGCCACGAGCACCGATCGGCAGTTGATCCCCACGCAGTGGACGCTGCGGTGGTATCAGGAATTGTTCACCGAGCAACCCTTCTTGCGGTGGTTGGGCAACTCGCTGTTGGTTTCGGTGGCGGTGACGACGTTGGGCGTAGGGTTGGCTTCGATGGGGGGCTACGCGTTTAGCCGCTTTCGTTTCGTTGGTCGACAAACGATGATGCTGTCAATCCTTACCACGCAAATGTTCCCCGCGACGATGTTGCTACTGCCGTTGTATATCCTCATTGCCAAGTTGGGTTTGATCAACACATTTCTCGGGCTCTCAGTGTTCTACGTTTCGACGGCATTGCCGTTTTGTATTTGGCAGATGAAGGGCTTTTACGATACGATCCCCGTCTCGCTCGAAGAAGCGGCAAAAATCGATGGCTGCAGCCAATTCGAGGCGTTCACTAAGGTTATCCTGCCAGTGGCGCGGCCGGGCCTCGTGATCACAGCGTTGTTCAGTTTCATGACCGCCTGGAGCGAGTACATCGTCGCGGCTCAGGTACTGCAAGATCGGCAGATGTTTACGTTGCCGTTGGGCATCAAGAGTTTCCAATCGAGCATGAGCACCCAATGGGGACTCTACGCTGCCGCATCGATCCTGGTAAGCATTCCCGTGGTCTTCGTGTTTATGCTGCTGAGCCGCTACTTGGTGTCGGGAATGACTTTGGGGGCGGTGAAGGAGTAGGGCGCGAGCCAGTAGCGTCGGCGCTCGGCGTGTCGGGTGATCAACGCTGGTCACTCATGTTCGCGATTTGACTAGAGATCTTTGCTCACCGGCATCAGCACAAACTCAACTTCATGCGTTTCGTCACTCGGCAGCGTGTACTCCGGGTGCGTTCTGGCGCCCCAGCTGTCGTCGCCGCCTACGCCGTGGAGCTTGTCGTCGATGTGCACCACGTTGAAATCGCGGCGAGGGAGTTCGTGCGGATGTCGGGCTGCTTCGAGATCGACGAGCGAAAAGGGCCAGGCGCTCACGCTCAGTGGTTTTGCACCAACGACTTTAAAGCCCTTGCCCGCTTCATCCACAAATACCGCCCACCGCACGTCGGTGCGATTGCCGACGTCCTGGGAACGGAGGTAGGGGTGATTCCAGTCATCGACTGTGTCGCGGTAGATGCCGATTTCTCCGCCCGTCTTGCGATCCCAATAGGTTTCGTGCGGGCCGCGACCGTACCAGGTCACCCCGTTGTACTGTTTAGGGATGGCGAGCTTCATGCCGAAGCGGGGTAGGGTAGCGGCTTCGAGGTTGTTCCCCGGTGTGTAGCGTGCGGAGACACGGATTCGCCCTTCGCTTTCGAACGTGTATCGCAATTGATACTTCGCATCGAGCTCAGCGAACTTGTATTCCCCCTCGAGCGACTGGAAGTCATTGTTGGTCTTAGAAAGAATTTCCGAGAGCTGGAGCGTCTCTCCGGCGCCGCGCCAGACAGCATGTCTCTCGGGGAATTGGCTGCCCCATTGATTGTTGTTCGGCCGCTTCCAAAAGTTGGGGACCAGCGGTTCGACGAGCAGCTCCTTGCCCCGCGGTTGGTAAGATTGCAGTGCTCCCCGTTCTCTGTCGATCGCGGCCGTGGCTTTTCCCCAACGGATAAGATACTGGTTTTCGTTTTGCTCGATGGTAGCCTGCGCAGCGGACGGTTTTTCGGCCGATGGCGATTCGGAGAGAGTGAATTGATCCCAAGCCACGATATGCCCCGCCTCGGCCCAGCGCGCTTCACTCGGCAAGTGGAACTGCAGCGTGAGCAAGTACTCAGCAACGTCGTCCCGTTTAGGCAAGTCGACGGTGACGGACTGCTCCGACTGTGGTGGCACGTCGAGTTGCCCTAGGCTCCCCGCGGCAACTTTCTCGCCATCGCGACGTAGCACCCAGGTTGCCTCGAATTCGTTTAAATTGGTGAAGTAATAGCCATTGCGAACGCGTAGTTTGCCCCGTTGCAAGTCAGTGGCTTCGGTCTCGATGTGTTGGTACACCTTCTTCACTTCCCACAGGTGGGGGTTTGGCTTTCGGTCGGGGCTAACCAAGCCATTGATGCAAAAATCCCCATCGTTTGGCTTGTCGCCGAAGTCACCGCCGTAGGCGAAGAACTCTGTGCCGTCGTTGTTCTTTTTGTACAGCCCCTGGTCGACCCAATCCCAGATAAACCCGCCTTGCAAGTGAGGGTATTTCTCAATCGCATCCCAATAGTCTTGCAAATTGCCAACGCTGTTGCCCATGGCGTGGGCATACTCGCAAAGAATCAGCGGTCGATCAGGGTTGCCCGCGGCGTAGTCGACTATTTGGCTGATGCGCGCATACATGGGACAGCGAATGTCCGTGTTGCGTGCATTGAACTCGGCTCGCTCGTACTGTACCGGCCGAGAGGGATCGCGCGCTTTCATCCAGTCGTAACACTTCATGAAGTTTACGCCATTGCCCGCTTCGTTGCCCATCGACCAAATAATTACCGACGGGTGGTTTTTATCTCGCTCGATCATGGCTTGTACTCGGGCAAGATGAGCGGGCCCCCAACTCTCGAAATGGGCCAGCGACTCGGGTCCGTAGCCCATGCCGTGCGATTCGATGTTCGCTTCGTCGATGACATACAAACCATACTCGTCGCAAAGCTCATAAAAGCGCGATGCTGCGGGGTAGTGCGACGTGCGCACCGCGTTGATGTTGAACTGCTTCATGAGGCGAATGTCGCGGACCATCGATTCCTCGGAAATCGTGTGTCCTGTGCGGGGATCGTGTTCATGCCGATTCACGCCCTTGAGGTAGATGGCTTCGCCGTTGACACGCAGCAGTTCCTCGCGAATTTCGACCTCGCGGAAACCCACGCGGCAGGTTTGCACTTCTACGAGTTCGTCGCCTTCATGAAGGGTAAGTACCAGACGGTAGAGATGCGGTAGTTCGGCGGACCACTTGGCGGGGTTCGGCACGGGAACCGTGAGCGCCAACTTTTTCAAGTCACCCGCCGGTACCTCGTTGCCGATCAGCGGAGTTGGCTCGAGAGCCTGTTCGCCGTTCTCATCGATTAGCTCTACTTCGACAGAACATGTGCGGTTCTCGTCCGAGTTGTTCTGCACCTGAATTTCCACGCTTAGTGTGGCATCCCTGTACTGCTCGTCGAGATCGGTACGCACGGTATAGTCTTGAATGGTCGTCTCGGCCGTCGACCACAGAAACACGTCGCGAAAGATGCCGCTCAATCGCCAGAAATCTTGGTCCTCCAGATAGCTGCCGTCGCTATAGCGATAGACTTCGACCGCCAGCGTGTTGTCACCTTCTCGCACTTGCTTGGTGACGTCGAACAGCGCCGGCGTGCGGCTGTCTTCGCTGTAGCCGACCTGCTTGCCGTTGACCCAGACGTAACATGCCGAGTCAACACCATCGAATTGCAGGAAAATGTTTCGCCCCTGCCACGCGCCGGGCACCCGAAATGTGCGGCGGTAGGAACCGACCGGGTTGCGGGCCGAGTGGTTGGTGAATTCCGAAGGTGGCTCGCTCGTAACCCGCGGTGGGTCTTTTTTGAACGGGTAATTGACATTGGAATAGAGTGGTGTGCCATAGCCGTGGAGCTGCCAGTTACTTGGCACTGGAATGGTTTGCCATTCGGTCACGTCCGTTTGCGGCTGGAAAAAATCTTGTGGGCGGCTGTCGGGGTTGGGTGACCAGCGGAATTTCCAATGTCCATTCAAGCTCTGATAGAATCGCGACTTCGTCCGATCCCCCTGCAAAGCCATCTCACGAACGGCGAAGGGAACTGACGCCGTGCGGTACGGCTGTTCGTTGATGCTGTAGACGGTTTCGTCTTCCCAGGCGGGAGATTTAGTCTGGGCTTGCCCCGCTGGGAGAGGAAGCGCGCACAGAGCACTCGTCGTGAACAACAAGAGCAGCCAAATCATGTGTGATGCGAAACGGGTACGCGCATGTCGGAAAGAAATTTGCATGGCGGGAGCCTGAGCAGGGGAAGAGCCAGCCAACGGCGGCCAAGTTAGGGACCGCCACAGCCTGAATCGTAGCTCCGAGGCAGAGGAACCTCAACCCAGCAGGTTCATTCCAGCAGGTTCATTGACCGCGGTGTCCAGGCATGGCCCGAGTTCGCACCTGTCGCATGGAGAAGGCAACATCAAGTGAACTAAGCCAGAGGCTACTCCGAGGTCAACTCGATATCAATAGTGTTGCTGCCGGCCTCAACCGTATACGCCAGACCCGAAGTAGTCACTTGAAAGTATTTCTCGGGAACGAGAGGTTCTGAAGGTCTCATAGTGCGTTGGCCCTCAGCTAGGTCCGGCGGGCGGAAGGCTTGGACCGAGACGCGGTAGGTTCCCGGCGCGAGACCGAGTTTTTTGTTTGTTTGCAGTTCAAAGCCACCACTAGAGTCGAGATCACTCGTCGAGGGGATGCCTTCCGAGGTCTCTGGTGCAAAGGTGACGAGCCCCGGCGTCACAGGCTCGCCATCAAGAGTCACAACTCCGCTGGCCGTGGCACCGAATTCACTTCCGCACCCAGCAAGACAAGCGAGCAGCACGAGCGATGCGGGCAGTCGCCAACCAGAACCAGCCCCTGCAGGACGACTAGCGGGGAAGATACGCATCCGTTTCGCTCCTCGATACGATCACGGCGGCAGCCGCAAGCGATTTTCTTATTGGTTGGAGAATACTTCGCCGCGGCTACGTGTTGAAAGCGCGCGATAGACGAGTGGTTCGATACCGTCTTGGATAAATGTCGCCGAGGCATCCACCATCGCGAACTGGGCCCCGCCCGGATGCTTGCTACGAAAACCTCGTTGCCGCGTCCAGCACTCTCGTGCGCCTGCCGTGTTGCAAGCACCGGAAGCTTGCCAATCCCAGTTGAGTTCTATGGCGGTGATCGCCCAGTCGCCATCGCTCGACCAAGCGGCGCTGTTGCCGTCTTCTGGGGAAGTCTCACCGATAAGAAACGTGTTGCTCGTGCCGTCGGTTACCTCCCGCAACTTCACACCGCCACGGATGTAGGTGGTCCTCCAGAACATCCCTACGCAGTCGTCGCCCGTGTAACATTGAAACAAGGGGTCGTAGGTGTAGAGCCCGGGGGGTTGCGGAGCAAAGTTCGGCTGATATTCAAAGTGACCATCGCCGGCGTTGCCTTTGTAACAGGTGGTCGCGACCGTGAGTTGTGCAGCGAAGGGCACCCTCTTGGGGTCGGAATAAGGCCACTGCCCCGATTGTCGCCCGCCGAACTCAGAATCCGAGGGACAAACCAACACAGCAGGCTGAGTCTCCAACGCTTCGCGGAACGACGGGTCGGAAGTATGGTTCATTCCCCGCGGGCTGCCATTCCAATTGCCGTTGAGCCCGTTCTCGGGAAGATTGAACCGATCGAAGAGCGATTGTTGTTCCAAATAGGGTAGCACCCGTGCTATCCAACCTCCTCCGTCGAGACCTTCTTCCGGAAGATTAAAGTCCTTTTTCTTTCTCCAGGTGAAGGTGAGTGAGTCTGTGTCCACTATTTGGATGTCCGTGCCATGGTAGTAATCCTCGTCGACCGGGAAGGCCCCTTGTTGATCGTGGTAGTTGATCGCAGCGAGCGCGACGTTTTTCATGTTGTTCAGGCAACTCGCGCGGCGCGCCGCTTCGCGCGCCGATTGCACCGCAGGCAACAGCAGCGATACCAACACGCCGATAATGGCGATCACGACTAACAGTTCGACGAGTGTAAAACCCTGGTAGCGAGGGATTCTGGAGTTTCTCATCGCGATCATCCTTCAAAGAAAATTCAGCAGCGGCAAAAGGCATTTGTCTTTTGCCGCTGCCAGTTCCAAAGCTCAAAAAACTATGCGCAGCGGCGCCGGGTACCCGTTGCTAGGCAGCAGGCAATGCCCATCAACAACACGGTCGAGGGTTCAGGCACCGAAGCAGCTTGCACGCCCTCCGGCGGATTCCAGGCACCAAGCAAGATGCCCAGGTCCAAGCCGTCAACGGGATCCGTACCGTTGAGTTCGCCGCCTGCGGGGTCTGCGTTCTGCTCAAAGTTACCCAGCAGGATGCCCAGGTCCAGCCCATCGACGAAACCGTCGTTGTTCAAGTCGGCAGGATCTGCACTGCGCTCGACAATCGCAAAGCGCAAGACCTCGATGTTCAGACTGTTTGCATCATCGGCCATGGCCTGGATTTGCATCTGGCTGAGGCCGAAGTTTTGCAACCCATCGCCTTCGTTATCGAAACCAAAAGTGGTGACAATGTCGCTTTCGGAGCCGGTCCCCAAGGGAATCGTCACGGTCGTGAAGTCCGAGCTGTTCAATTCGGCGGTGTCCACCGAGAAGATGTAGTCGTCGCTACCCAACCCTGGACCGCTGTCGTCGCCGTCGTTGTCGCCTAGTAGCAGGTTGAAAGACTCGGCAGTGTTTCCGCCAAGTAGTTTCGCTTCGATCTCGATTTGGTAATCGTTCGGGTCGAAATCAAGATTCAGTCCACTAAAGCCAAAACCACCGCCACCTTCGCCAGTGGGGCCGGAGTCGATGAGGAAAGTTGGCCCGGTTGTATCCAAAGCGCCTGCATCTTGGAAAGTGCCAAAGGCAAAGGTCCCCGCTTGCGCTGCGTAAGTCGAGGTGTTGAACTCGATCAGCAGCGGATCGTCGGGGTCGATCAGCTGAACACTGTCGACGAGGATATTGAGCCGGTCTGGACTGCCAAACACACTCTGAATTTGCAACTGACGGAGCCCGTAGTTTTGGAGAGTGTCACCTGGATCGCGGCCGAAGGCTCCTTGGGTAAAGAGTGGGCCGTTGCTCAGTGGAATGGTAAGTGTTGAAGGTACACCCACTGTCAAACCTGAGATATCGAGCTCAAACACGTGCTCATCGCCGGTGCCCGGCTCGTCGTCGTCAGCCAGCGTGACGCGAAAAGCGGAGGCAGCGTTGTTCGGGCCGACGGTCAGATCGACGACGAGGTTCGTTGTTGCGGCGTCGAAATCCGCTGCAATGTCTGAACCTGCGCCACCGAATAGTCCGTTCACGCCATCGAGGTCGTCCATCACATCGATGTTCAGTACGCCACCAGAAGTATCGACGGGTGTATTAGCACCGAGGCCGAAGTCGGCGAACACAAAGCCATTCGCATCAAACTGGTTTGCGTCGAAATTGGCAAATACGGCCGCGTCAGCCCGGGCAGCTGTGAGAGCAAACACTAGGGCGACCAAGGCCCCGATGCCACGCACATAAGAAATAGCCATGAGAGGGTCTCCGGTCAATTGAGAGTTTTCGTTGAGGAAATGTTTTGTCATGCAATTCGATTCTCAGTCTACCAGCTGTTGGTAGACTGAGAACGCTTGCCCTATGCAGTAAAAAATGCTGCGTCTAGCCGCGATCTGGTCTTCGAGCAGACAGCAGGCAAGTTGCAACCCCAGCCAACAATGCCAGGCAGACACTCGTCGGCTCAGGTATCATCGTGAGTGTTAGGTTGTCCACGTCCAGCGTAGCTGTGTAAGGGGTAGTTCCGCCCGCGTTGTATTGAAAAATCAATTGATAGGTGCCACCTGAAGGGTCGAATGCACCAGATCCTGACGGAAACGCAATCGTGTCGCCCAAGTTCAGGGTGTAGTGGGCATAGTCGCTGCTGAGTCCCAGGTTGTTACCCGTTGTCTCAATTTTTCCGGTTTGCCCTCCCCCATAATTCTCATCTGCCCAGGTTTCTATGGCGAGTTGAAGTTCTCCACCGGTGCCTCTGGCATCGAATTCGAGCAGGTAGTCGCTGGGATTGGAGCTGGTGTTGCCTGAAACAACGAAGTCCTGATAGATGGCTCCCACTCCCGCAAAGCCATCCGAGCCAGTTGGGGCATCGATAAACGTCTGCCAGGAATCGCCCGTTAGTCCAGCACCTGTACCGATGCCCGTCGATGAAGTTGCCGTATTCGTGTCCCCGAAGTCGTACGAGTACTGTAAGGCCTCGGCTTGGAACGGATCAAAGTCATCAGAAATAACTGTCACCGCGTGACTACTTGCCACCATCCCACCAAGAACTACGGCAGCGAGGGCCGCCTGGGTTAGCCTCTGGATCGATTTCATTACATCACCCTCTCTTTCAAAAAACACTAGCAAAAAAAGAAAATCAGAGTTCGCCTAGTCACTGCTGAAAAGCAAAAAATAATCCTTGCCCGGAGGCCCATGTGTGTCACGGTTGGTCGCCAACCCCTCAGTCGCCAATCCCTCAGTCGCCAGCTCCTCGGTCTGCAGCCCGATGCTGAGAACCTGTCAAAGGTGGCGCGGTCGTTCCGCGGATGATCAACTTCTGTCGCAACACGACATTCTCCAACGTCTGCCGATCGGGCTGCTCGATTTGTCGCACGAGCATCTCCGCACCTTGTCGCCCCATGGTTTCCAGGTCGAATCCGACGACCGACATCGGAGGCGTCATGCAACTCGTTGCCATGGTGTCGTTGAATGCAATCAGGCTGAGGTCACGAGGGATGGAAATTCCGTGCTTCCAAGCATCGTGACTGATCCTTTGACCTTCGACATGGCAGTAAGCAAGAACCGCTGAGGGACGCTCGGGAGCTAGTAGCCGATCTATGGCCTCCTCCATGCTGCAGCGCCAAACGTTTCCTTGCACACCCTCTGCGGCTTCGTCGATTGCCTGCAAAAAGCCCTGTTCACGCTCGCTGATGCTCACATGGGGACGAATCGACTCACTGACTAAAAAGACAATACGTTGGTGGCCCAGGCTGATGAGATGTCGCGCAGCTGCGTAGGCTCCAGCGACATCGTTGGGCACGACATGCGGAACGCCGTCGATCTTGTTGTTGAGCAAAATGGTAGGCAGGCCACTCTTCCATATGGCTTCCTCAGTCCCCTCGGGCGTGTGTACCAGCATCGCCAACCCGTCGACGGCCCCGCCGTAGACCAGCTCTTTCCAGTGCTCCTCGGATTGCGCTGGGATCAAGCGCAGGTCATAATTCTGCTTCTGCAACGCCTGCGTGAAAGAGACCGCCACCTGATTGGATGGATCGTCGAAAATCCACTCGGGGTCAGAGTACAGAAGCCCAATGGTTTGTGTCTTGCGGCGGGAGAGTGCTCGAGCACGCCAGTCGGGTTGATAGCCTAGCTCCTCGGAAAGGCGCAAAATTTCAGCAGCTTTCTCGGCGCTGCGCTTTTGTAAGCCTTTCACATCACCGCGTAGCGCACGGGCAACAGTGGAGTTCGACACACCCGCGCGCTTGGCAATATCGTTAATGGAAGCCGGCAACTGGAATCTCCGAGAATAGTAAAAACAGTAGGCCGCCAAAAAGCTGAGGAAATGACTCTTGAGCGCCGACTCTTGAGCGTCAGCGCGACCGCAGGCACTAGTTATTTAGGAAGTCGTTCGAACGAGCTGTAGGATCGGTGACTAGACGAGTTGAGCGGGTCAATGTCCGGGCTGGATTGGCAGCGCTGTCAATTGGCCTTCACCCTCGGATTTTACATGGAAATTCGAGTGAGTCAACGAAAAGGCGCTATTTATTTGACGCCGCTGTCAATACGTGCCAAAATTGTGATTGCGGCCAAAATTGACTATGGGGTGGCCTGCGAGAACCCCCCCCAATTCGGGTCGTATTCGCTGCGTTAGAGGTGCGTACGAAGACGGGCTCACAGACAGACTCCTCTCCCATTTTCTTTCCTGCCTACCAGGCCTAGAGCCGTAGATGTAGCGATATCGCCGTGTCATCGAACTTCCAGATAAGGCCACTACTAAGAAATCAATTTGCCATGCAGCGATTTTCGCGATTAGGTTCGTCCACGCACAAGTTTGAGGCCATGTGCCGCTTGGCGTTCTCAAGTGGGATGGTGATCGCGTTTGTTTATGCGCATTGTGTCCATTCGTTGTTCGCCGCCGAGCTAACGCTTTCGGACTTCAATGGCACGGGGTTCGATTACGTGTTTGGTGGATCGGGGTTCACGCAAACTGTCGGGCCCACATCGGTCAGAATTTTCGATCCCGTCGACGACTCGGGTGGCGTGGGGACTTCGCTGTTGGACTTTGAGCCGCCCACCAATCAGCCGCTGAATCTGTCTTCGCACGCCGACAGTCGATTCGTCATCGACATGTTCACCAATCCCGGGAACGGCATCAATCGTTTTGATCTGGAGCTGATTGACACTTCCTCCGGAGACAGAAGTGGCAAATGGACCTTCAACGTTGGGCACTTGCCCGTGGGTGTCCCCAGCACGCTTGTGTCGACGACGACGCTCGCCAACCCGACGCACGGGCTTGGCGACTTTGCCAATCTCGATTTGAACAATATCGAAACTTGGCAAATTTTGGGCTCGTACACCAACAGTAGTCCGTTCGACATGAGTTTCGACCGTGTGGCGATTTCCGACACTGTCGCTCCACCGCCTGCGTATCCGGGACAGGAACCTGATGCCCCGTGGCGTAGCCAGGCTGCTTCGAGAATTGCCGCCAATCGCATGGCGAACCTCCAGGTGAATGTCACCGACAGCCTGGGCAACGCACTCACGGGTGCCAATGTCTCGGTAGCAATGAAGCAGCATGAGTTCGGCTTCGGTTCGGCCGTGGTGGGCAATCGCTTGGACGGTCCACCTACCTCGAATGCGATGTACAAACAAAAGGTCGAGGAACTGTTCAACATCGCAACACTGGAGAACACGCTCAAGTGGCAAGCACTGGAAGGCGAGTACGGATCCAACTTCTCTCAGCAGATCGCCCAGGATGCGATCACCTGGCTCGACGGCAAGCAGATTGACGTGCGTGGGCACAATCTCATTTGGCCGGGAACATCCTTCTTGCCCGACGACGTCGCCAACCTAGTCGGCAATGCTCCTCTCAACGCCAGCCAGCAGCAGCAACTCAGAAACAGGGTCGCTGCGCACATCGCTGATATTGCAGGCGACTTCGAGGGGCAATTAACCGCCTGGGACGTGATCAACGAGGAGCGTGCCAATCACGACGTGATGGATGTGCTCTCCGAGGGGGAACTGGCGATGGTCGATTGGTTTACGCAGGCCAAGGCGGCGGACTCTGTGGCGACGCTCTACCTCAACGAGTTTGGCATCCTCGATTCTTCAGGTGGCACAAACACCGCCAATCAGCAGACCTATTTTGACGTGATTCAATATTTGAAGGACCAAGGCGCACCGATCGAGGGCATTGGTTTTCAAGGGCACTTCCGCCCGGAATCACTCACCGGACCAGTCGGGCTTTGGGATATTCTCGACCGCTTCGAGCAGCACGGCCTCGACATGCAAATTACTGAGTTTGATTTTGAAACAACCGATGAGCAACTGCAGGCCGATTTTACCCGCGACTTTCTCACGGCCATGTTTGCTCACGAGGGTGTCGACGACGTACTGATGTGGGGCTTTTGGGAGAACGCCCATTGGCGCCCCAATGCTGCAATGTTCAATAGCGATTGGTCGATCAAACCCAACGGGCAGGCGTACCTCGACCTGGTCTTCGGCGAGTGGTGGACCGACGAAGACCTGGCAACGCTAGCCGGGGGAGTGGCCTCGCTCGATGGGTTCAAAGGCGAGTACGAAATCACCGTCACGCTCAATGGTGAAGAGCAAAGCGTCCTTGCTACGCTCACCGACGGCGGCTTGTCGCTCGATGTCGCATTGCCGACGCTCTCCGCTGATTTTGATGGCGATGGCAATGTTGATGGCGATGACCTCACGATTTGGAAGACCAACTTCGGTCAGGCAACTACCCAGCCGTTCGGCGACGCCAACGGCGATGGCGTAACCGACGGTGGCGACTTCTTCCTCTGGCAACAGCAACTGGGTATGTCGGTAAGCGGTAGTCTGACTTCGGTGCCCGAACCCGCGTCCTGGTGCTTGCTGCTGATGGCACTGACTGGCTATTACCACCTTCGCAAGACAGGGTCTTTTCGATTAGAGTAGCAGAGGGCCGCGATGGCCTGGTTCCTATTCGATTGGGGAGACGACTGCCATGCTTCGGGTGATTATCCTGACTCTCTTTCTTACGCTCTTCTCAAGCGCTGGTCATGCCCAGCAGGCGGTTGTTGACGCTCCCAGTCTCGACCGGGCTCTTGTCGATCTCGCTAGGCAGGTTGAACCCGATGGCCAGGGCGATATTGATCGGTTAACTCAGTACGTGGAATTCTTTCGTGCGAAGCTGGCCAACGACACCCGACTGTTTGCGTTTGAAGTGCGAGCGCAGAAAGTGGCAGACGGAACCGTGCGACTCATCGGGTACGTCGAATTCCCCCAAACACGAAACGGATTAGTGGGTTTCTTCCGGGCATTAGGTTTTGAAGTGGAAGACGACCTCGAACTTCTGCCCGATACTAAATTGGGCGAAGAGAAATACGGTCTGGTAAAAACCACTCATACGCTTGTCTACAACGGGCCCAAGGAACCGCGCGGCGTTGAGACCGACTGTCTGCTGGGCGAACGCTTGTATTTGCTCCGCGAGGTGGATGGTCAGCTGCTCGTGCATAGCGGTGAGGGTTACTTGGGCTATGTTGCGGCTAAAGATATACACCGGGTTGATGCGGCTGCCTTCTCGCGTTATCCAACGGACAGCGCAGTGCGGATGCTGAGGCGACACACTCTTGGCTCGGGCTTGGTTCTGCCCGCGGGAGCCCTGCTCAAACTGCTTCCTTCGGAGGGGCAAGTTTTCAGCTGTGCGTTGCCAACAGGTGAAGTGGTTGAGGTGCCAAAGACTGTCTGCGAAACAACCAAGTCGCGCGAAATCGACATCGAACGCTCAATCACCACCGGCAAGCAACTTATGGGCACGCCTTACCACTGGGGTGGCAAGACCAACGAAGGCATCGACTGTTCCGGATTGGTGCAAGTCGCCTTTGCCACGACCGGCGTACGAATTCCCCGCGACTCGAACCAGCAGTACCTTCTCGGCCAGCTCACCGCCACCCGTTGGCATCGCGACGACCTGCGTCGCGGTGATACTCTGTATTTCCTTGGTCCCTACGGCCGGGTTCGACACACCGCCCTTTATCTGGGCGACGATCGCTACTTGCAAGCCGAAGCCCCAGTGGTCAACATCCGCAGTCTCAACCCCAAACACGACGATTACCAAGAGCGCCGCGCGAAAAACTTCGCCTTCGGAAAACGGTTGTGGGAATAAGCCCTCCCTCACAGCTTGCCTTGCATCGAGTTTGCCGAGCTATCTCGCGTCGACAATATTTTGAATAGTCCTTGTTAGCCGCCTACGCATAACCAAGAGCAGTGGACTCACACCATGAATCTTTTTTTACAGACAACTTCGCATGCTAGTCTTTTTGTGTTTGTAATCATGTCAACTCTTACCCACGCAGCGGAAGCAACGAAGCAAGAGCGTCAACCCAAGCGGCAACCGCAGCCGAACCCAGCCTTTGCGGAAATTGAGGATGTCCCTGGCCTGCCGCGTGTGCTGCTGATTGGCGATTCGATTTCGATCGGCTATACACTGCCGGTTCGCGAGCTCTTGCAGGGGAAAGCCAACGTACATCGGCCCCCCACGAACTGCGGCCCGACGATTCTGGGGCTCGCTGAGATTGACCAGTGGCTGGGCAAGGACAAGTGGGACGTGATCCACTTCAATTGGGGTCTGCACGATCTCAAGTACATGGGGCCCGACGGGCAGAATCTGACAGACCCCAACGCTTCCGATAGCCGCCAGCAAGTTCCCCTCGACCAATATGAAACCAATTTACGCAGGCTCGTCGAACGTTTGAAGCAGACTGAAGCCATCTTGATTTGGCGAACCACTACGCCGGTTCCCCCAGGTTCCCAAGGTCGTGTTCCCGGAGACGCCGCAAAATACAACGCCGTCGCCAAGAAGCTCATGGACGAATACGACATCGCAATCGACGACCAATACGCATTTGCTCTCCAGCGGCTTGAGGAAATACAGCGGCCGGCCAACGTACATTTCACACCGCAGGGTTCACAAGCATTGGCCAAACAAACTGTGGTGGCAATCTCCGAGGCGTTAGCGGAATAGCGGTTGCCATTCAAACACTAGGTGTCGCCGTCACCGATTCGCGGTTCGGAAGGGCGCTCGGCGTTAGGACACCATTCGACACAACAGCGCTGTTGCGTACGCCGCGAAGTTGCCAACGGCGTATCCCAGCAGGGCCATTAGCACACTCGCAGGAACGAGACTTTCCTGATGGTGGGAAGCCACGACTGTGGCCGAGGCCGCGCCGCCAATGTTCGCAGCGCTGGCGATGGCAGCGGTGTGGATGTCGACCTTCAGCAGCTTCGCACCAAGCACACAGAACGCTCCGTGGATGAAAATCCATACGGTTGCCCCGACGAGAAAGGGCAACGCTTGTGTCGCGGCGCGGTCTAACTCGGCAATGGCACCCATGCGCGCGACAAATAAATAGACGAGTGCCATGCCAAGCTGGTGGCTGCCTGGGATGCGGCTCAGCCGCGTAAAGGACAAACCAATGCCGATCGTCGTGATGAGCAGCATGCGCCAAGTGCCGGCGCTGAGCACGGGATCAACCGTTGGCAAACGGACTGAGAGCAACTCGGCAACCCACGTTGCGGAGAGAGCGACGCATATCAACGCGAGCAAGTCAGGAGTACTTGGAGCCGCAGTCTCAGTTTGTTCCGCCGCCGCGGCAGCGTTCATCTGCTCTAAGCGATCGTCTTCCACGCCAGTAAAGGCCGCGAACCGCTGAGCGAATTTCTTGGAGCCCAACAGTATCGGTAGCCACAGCAAGTAAATCGTGGAGTCGGCTAACACCGCGAGTCCGAACTCCGTACCGCCGGCGTCGATCATCTCACTGACCGCTGCCATATTGCCGGTGCCGCCGATCCAACTTCCCGCCAATGTGCCGAAGGCTTTCCAAGCTTCAGGCCCAAGCCAATGTTTTACGAGCAGCAAACCAATCGGCGCTCCAACTACTACGCCCAACGTGCCAATCAACATCACCCCTACGCCGCGCCCCAGGACTCGCACCGCGCCTCCGACGTTCACTTTCAGCAAGAGTAGGACCAGCATCATGGGAAGCACCAAACTGCTCATCGAGTCGTAGACTGGCGACTGAGTCGGCAGCACGCCGGTGTTGGAAAGCACGACTGGCAGCAGGTAAATGAAAATCAGCGGCGGCAGGGATTGAAACAGACGCCAGCCGGTCTGCTTTTCCAAAGCAAAGAAAAAAGCACAGATACCGCTTAGCGTTGCTAAGATGCCGACGGTGCTGGTGATAGGGAGCGTGTCCATGCGCAGGGGGCTTGCTCTTGTAGGTGATCAGGGTGCGTAGGACGGCTCGAGGAGAGGGTTCTAAGGTTCGGTGTGCGTCACGCGATCACTTCGTGAATAGGTTCGACGGGTTCCACTCCGACGAGTTTTTGGTCCAGGCCGTTGTAGAAGTACGTCAGATGATTCGGATCGAGGCCTAACTGTTTTAGCACCGTCGCATGCATTTCCTTGACGGTAAGGGGCCGTTCGACGGCGCGGCTGCCCAGTTCGTCAGTGGTGCCGACGGTCGTGCCCCCTTTGATGCCGCCGCCTGCCATCCACATGGTAAAACCATAGCTGTTATGGTCGCGGCCGGTGCCCTTATCGTATTCCGCGGTTGGCTGTCGGCCAAATTCGCCCCCCCAGACGATCATGGTTTCGTCGAGCATGCCGCGTTGCTTGAGGTCGTTGATGAGCGCCGCTATGGGTTGGTCGGTTTCACCAGCGTGCAGGGTGTGGTTGTGCTTGAGATCGCCGTGGGCATCCCAGTTGTGATCATTATGGTTGCCGCCGGAGTAAATCTGAATGAATCGCACACCTCGCTGCACGAGTCGGCGGGCGATCAGACATTGCGAGCCAAAGTGGTGCGTCGGTTGCTGGTTCACTCCGTACATGTCGAGAGTGCTCTGGGTCTCTTGCGTGAGGTCAACCGCTTCAGGCGCCGACATTTGCATCTTGTACGCCAACTCGTAGCTCGCCATCCGCGCAGCGAGATCGCTGTTGTCGGAACGTGCGGCAAGGTGCCGGCTATTGATTTTCTCCAGGGTGTCGAGCGTATCGCGCTGCAGCGCGCGGGTAGTTCCTTCGGGTCGGGCAAGGTCGAGTACTGGTGAACCCTCGTGTCGAAAAGTGGCCCCCTGGTACGTGGCGGGCATGTAGCCGCTCGACCAGTTTTTTGCGCCGGAGATGGGTCCCCCCGTCGGGTCGAGCATTACCACAAACCCCGGCAGGTCTTGATTCTCACTGCCCAAACCATACGTCACCCAAGAGCCCATCGCAGGGCTGCCGGAGATCAGCTTGCCGGAATTCATCATAAACATTGCCGAGCCGTGGATCGGCGACTCCGCGGTCATCGAGTTCAGAAACGCGATGTCATCGACGCAGCCACCGACGTGCGGAAACAAATCACTGATCCACTTGCCACACTCGCCGTACTGACGAAAATTCCAACGTGGTTCGACGATGCGGCCCTGGTTTTTCTTTCCACCTCGGCCGAAGGTTGCCACGTCGACGGTCTTGTTGTCCATGCCGACCATATCGGGTTTGTAGTCGAACGTGTCGATGTGGCTGGGTCCGCCGTACATGAACAAAAAGATGACGCTTTTGGCTTTGGCCGCGGCAAGCGGCAGCTTCGGGGCGAGCGGATTCGCGACGCTGGAAGATGCTTGCGCGCTATTGAAAAAACCATCATCGGCGAGCATCCCCGTCAGCGCGGCCGCGCCAAACCCGCCCCCAGTTTGCCAGAGAAATTCTCGTCGTGTTCGGTTGCAAAAGTTTTTTGTAGCCATGGCAACTTAATCCAGGTAAACAAATTCATTGAGGTTCAGCACCATCAGGCAGAACTGCTGAAAGGCTGCTTTCGTCGACAGATGGTGACGGTGTTGGTACTTCTCGATGAGTTTCAAACAATCAGCGCGCGTGGCTTCGTCCGGCTCTCGCTGCAGAGCGACTCGAAGCACGAAGGCAACTCGCTCTTCCAGTGAGTGGCTCGCCTCGTCGCGAGCCCGTTCAGCCAGGTGTGCCGCGTGCGTTTGCAGGAACTCCCCGTGCAGCAGGTTGAGCGCCTGGGCCGCTTGCGTAGTGTTAAAGCGCGCTTCGCAGCTGAGCTCGGTCTCGGGAAAATCGAAGTTTGCCAGCTCCGGCGGAATCAGACTTCGTTTGATGTGTATGTAAATGCTCCGACGAGCGGCTTCGCGAGGGTGGTACGTTTGCCAACCGTCGCCGGGACGGCTTTGCGTGGCGAGGACTTCTTCGGACAATTTGGGATAAATGCTTGGCCCGTACATGTCGTCATTGAGTTGTCCGGAGACGGCCAGCACCGTGTCACGGAGTTGTTCGGCAGTGAGCCGCCGCATGTCGAAACGCCAGAACAAGTTATTCGCAGGGTCGGCGGCAAGGCCCTTGGGCGAAGCCGTACTTTGCTGACGGTAGGTGTTGGAGGTGAGGATTAGCCGGTGCAGTGGTTTCAACTGCCAGTTGTGCTCGACCAACCAAACCGCCAACCAATCCAGCAACTCTGGGTGTGTCGGTGGGGTGCCGAGTTGGCCGAAGTTGTTCGCGCTACGGACAATGCCGCGCCCGAAGTGATGTTGCCAAACGCGATTGGCGATCACTCGGCTTGTGAGCATATTGTTGTCCCGGGTCAGCCAATCAGCCAACACCCGCCGTCTCCCCGACGACCGTGCGTCCTCTGCCGCTGCAGGAATGAGGGGCACGTCGTCGCCAAACAATTCGGGGTAGTGGGGTTCGACCGCGTCGCCTGGTACATGTGGATTCCCGCGTAGCATCACATGCATCGTCTGAGGATGTGGTTCGCACTTGGCTAGCGAGAGTACAAAGTCTTCCTTCGGAAGCTGCTTTGCCTCTGTTTGCACTTTCTCCAATGCCGCGACCAAACTGCGATAGCGATCGTTCTCCTCGTCAGACAGATGCTGGTGTAGCTTTTCGTCGAGGACTTCTTGCCGCTCTCGTGTTTCCGTACGACGCTGATCAGTGGCGTCCATTTTCTTGATGCCCACTTGTTCCAACGCTCGTTTTTGCTCTTCCAACTCTCCCTGCTGCTTCTGCAACTCTGCACGTGCTTCTTGAACTTCGGGGTCTGATAGATCCCACAGGCTGTGATACTTCGCCTCACGGCGATGGGGCAAAGCGTAGGGTGTTACGTCTGAGAAGAAGGCTAGCAGGCCGTAGTAGTCCTTTTGCGGGATAGGGTCGATCTTGTGGTCGTGGCAACGCGCGCAGCCGACGGTCAGCCCAAGAATCGCCTGGCTCACGGTCGAGACGATGTTGTCCAGGTCATCGTACTTCGACTGCAGCGGATCGGCCGGTTCGTCGTCCCACGTGCCGAGGCGGTAAAAACCGGTGGCGGTGATGCTGTCAGGGGTTACTTCATCCAGTTCGTCGCCAGCGAGTTGCTCGCGGAGGAATTGGTCGTAAGGTTTATCTTCGTTAAGCGAACGAATTACATAGTCGCGGTACTTCCAGGCATAGGGCTTTGCGGCATCACGTTCAAAACTGTTCGTTTCGGCGTAGCGAACCACATCCAGCCAGTGCCGCGCCCACGTTTCTCCGTAGCGGGGCGAAGCGAGTAGCTTGTCGACCAGCCGTTCGTAGGCATCGGGGCGGTCATCTTCGAGAAAGGTACGCAGTTCCGACGGAGTCGGTGGCAAGCCGGTCATGTCGAAGTAGACACGCCGCGCTAAAACACGTTTGTCGGCGGGCGGAGCAGGGGAGAGCTTAGCCGTTTCAAGCTTAGACAGCACGAACGCATCGATGGGGTTTCTCACCCAGGCGGAATAGCGAACGGCCTGGGGTGGTTGCGCCTGTGGGGGGACGAAGGCCCAATGTTTCTCGAAGGTTGCCCCGTCGGCGATCCACTCGCGTAGGATCTCGATTTCTTGCTGCGTGAGTGGTTCTTCCTCTGGCGGCATCCGTTCGCTCTCGTCAGACGAGGTAACGCGACGGATGAGTTCGCTTGCCTGGGGATTGCCGGGGAGGATGGCCGCCTCTTCCGAATCGGCGGGAGTGAACACGAGGGTGGGGTCGTGCAAAGCGAGGCCGCTTTCTTGAGCGTCGGGCCCATGACAGGCAAAGCAGCGCCGCGCGAGAATCGGCCGAACTTCGCGCGAGAAGTCAACTCGCTGTGCATGAGCCGAGTCGCCGGTCAACATGGTGCTCAGCAGCAACCAGAGTATCGCGTTGGGCAGCTTGTCACGGGTCCACGGCATAGCTCCAGCATATCCTGCCACAGCCTCAAATCGCTAGTCCCGCCCGGAGAAATCGCTTGGTTTCCCGCCACTCCGAGGCGCTTTCACACGAGAATTTCCCGGATCACCTGCCCATGCACATCCGTAAGCCGTCGTTCGATGCCGTTGTGATAGTAACTCAATCGCTCGTGGTCGAGGCCAAGCAGATGCAAGATTGTTGCGTGGAAGTCATACACCGTGGCGACATTTTCAACCGCGCGATAGCCGAACTCGTCAGTAGCGCCGTGCGAGTACCCATGCTTCACCCCAGCTCCAGCGAGCCACGTCGTGAAACCCTCCGGGTTATGGTCGCGACCACTGGCTCCTTTTTGAAACGTCGGCATCCGGCCAAACTCGGTGCACCAAACGACTAGCGTGTCTTCGAGCAGCCCGCGCTGCTTGAGATCGGTAAGCAGCGCTGCCACCGGCTGGTCCAGCACGGGCCCATGCAAGCGGTACTGTGCTTCGAGTGCCTTGTGCCCATCCCAATTACTGACCCCTTCGCCGCCCGTTTGATAAGCGCCGTTAAACAGCTGTACGAACCGCACGCCTTGCTCGATCAACCGCCGTGCGAGGATGCAGTTCTTGGCGAAGGCCGCCTTTAGGGGATTTTCCGCGTCGTCTGCGCCATAGGTTCGGAGCACATGAGCCGACTCGGTGGTCAGGTCGCCCAGCGCAGGAACACTCAGTTGCATTTTCGAGGCGAGTTCGTAACTGGCAATGCGCGCTGCCAGTTCCGTGTCGCCGGGGAAACGCTCAAGATGGTGTTCGTTGAGTTGCTGAAGGAAGTCGCGTGTTGCTCGGTCGCGATTGGCTGGAATCTTCGCCGGGCGTGCCAGGTTTGTTATCGGCTTAGCAGCATTGAACGCCGTGCCCTGGAATGTGGCGGGTAAGAAGCCGGGGCCCCAGTTGTTGACGCTCGATTGTGGCGCGCCGCGAGGGTCGGGAATCGCCACATAGGCCGGCAGATTTTCGTTTTCACTACCCAAAGCATAGGTAACCCACGCGCCCATGCTGGGAAAACCGTCGAGGGTGAAGCCAGTCGACATGAAGTTCTCGCCCGGCCCGTGCGTGTTCGTTTTTCCCGTCATGGAATGAAGGAAGCAGAGGTCGTCGGCGTGATTGCCAATCTGGTCGACCAATGTCGATATCATCTTGCCACTCTCACCGCGCGGGCGAAACTTCCACGGGCTGCGCTGCAATGTGCCCTGCTCTCCTTGAAAGGTGATGATCTTTTCATCACTAGGCATTGGCTGGTTGTGGCGACGAATCAGTTCGGGTTTGTAGTCCCAGGTATCCAAGTGACTGCATGCGCCGGCGCAGAAAATCATCAGCACGTTTTTCGCTTTGGGTGCGAAGTGGGACGCGCGGGCGCGGTGGGGCTGCTGTGGATCGATGGTCGGCCGCAACGGTTCTTGTTTTTCGAGGCCCAGCAGCGATTGCGAAGCAAGCAACTGAGTGAGTGCAATGCCGCCAAGCCCTGTGGCAGTTTGCCCCAGAAAATTTCGACGATCCAGTAGATAGCGGGCGTGAATGGGCATGGTACTGGCGTGGTCTCAGCTCAAGAACAAAAACTCATTCGTATTGAATATGGCGCGGCAGAGTGCTTCCAATCCGTGTTTGTGGACGAGCTGGCTCGCTGCTTGGTGTTCCTTGGTGTCAGGTAGACGCGAGAAGGCCAACGTGAAAATGCGTTGGACCTGCGCATCTACGTCCGTGCCGACTTCGTCGCGAATGCGCTGGGCCAGGATCTCCGACTGCTGCAACATGAAATCGCTATTGAGCAGGTTGAGCGCCTGCAGCGGTGTCGTACTGCGGCTTCGGTCGGGGATCACTTGCCCTCCATCGGGGCAATCGAAAACTCCGAACACGGCGTCCTGCTCCTTGCGAATCTTTGTCATGTAGATCATTCGGCGGAACTCGTTGGGGCCGAACTCCTTGACGGGATCGTAATGATGCACGTTCTCGTGGTTGATTTCGAACAGCA
The DNA here is from genome assembly GCA_965230685.1 of Bythopirellula sp. Lineage (GTDB taxonomy): Bacteria > Planctomycetota > Planctomycetia > Pirellulales > Lacipirellulaceae > Bythopirellula. The sequence goes on along the minus strand of CBDDLO010000002.1, from coordinate 1,277,085 downwards.
AGTAGCCGGGTCCGCCCGCCTGTGGATTGAGCGCACCGGAAACCTGGAGCACACAATCGCGGATCGCTTCGGCTTCAAGCCGCCTGGGTGGAAAACGCCAGAGCAGGCGCGTATCAGCGTCTTTCGCAAGGGCATTGGCGCGCGGTTGGCTCGACTGTTGGTAGGTGTCGGAGAGAAGAATTTGCCGATGGAGCCATTTGAGCGACCAGCCGTTCTCCATAAAATTCCACGCCAACCAATCGAGCAATTCCGGATGCGAGGGCGCGGTGCCATTCCTGCCAAAGTCGCTGGGCGTGGAAACAAGGCCCGTGCCGAAGTGGTAATGCCAAACGCGGTTGACAATCACCCGCGCCGAAAGCGGATTATCGCGACTGGCAATCCACTGCGCCAACGCGAGTCGCCGCGCTTGTTCAGTGGTTTCGTTAGTCAGTCCAAGACTACCAAGCACAGTCAATGCATTGGGCAAAGCCTCTTCACGGGGAGACATGGGATCACCACGAAATAGCCGATGGATGATCTCTGGGTTCTTAAAAGTGCCGATATAGGCTTTGGGTATGCTCTCGCGAATTTTGCCAACCCGGTCGCGGATTTCCTTTTGCTCAGCCAAGTTCGCCCTCGCGAGTTTCGCCTGATCTTCCGACAATCGTGTGAGAAAATCATTTTCGGGGACCGGCGCATCCGGGTAAGGCTCTCGCGCGTCTGACGAGGAGACGCTCGTCCATTGCTCGGCGTCCAGACTCACCTGGATGGTGTAGCTTGTGCTGAGGCGATCGGTATTTCCCCCGTGCCTGGCGCGACCCCACTGCACGCGATCGATCCAAGTCGGCGAATTCAGCTCGATTTGCACCCAACCCCCACCAGGCGTGTTGGAAATCCAACTGTGTTCGTTACCAAATTGGCCATCATTGATGTGTTCGCGCTTGTGAAATGCGTACCCTGGTAGCGTGCCAGAAGCGGTCGGAGTTCCACCCGCTGATGCCAGAGCTACATTTGTTTCGGTGTCGGCAGCGAACACTTCCAATTCATCGAGACACGGCTCGGCTCCTGCGTCGGTTGCGTGAATGGTAAAACGAATAAAACGTGCCTCGACCGGTTCAAATGGCTCCACGTTCAATTTCGCATTCACTGGCGGTAGCAAGTCGCCCTGGAGTTGTTTGGAGGGCGGAGCTGTGGCGCGGAACTCGGAAAGTCGGGTTTGCAGTTGCTCAAGCTCCGCCTCGGCAGTCTGAATCTGTTGTTTTGCCTTGTTCGTCGCGGCCCCCGGAAGTTCGCGCTCGCCATGCTGGACGCCGGCGAAGACGGCTTGCATGGAGTAAAAATCTTTCTGCAGTATCGGATCGAACTTGTGATTATGGCAGCGAGCGCAACCGATCGTGAGCCCGAGGAATGCAGTGCCGGTGGTGTTCACATAATCGGCTAGCTCGTCTTGCCGCTGCATTAAGGTGAGATTCACATCGGGGCTCTTGACCATGTCGTAGGGCCCGCCCACCAGGAACCCCGTACCCACGTCCGCCCCAACGGCATCGCCGGCCAACTGCTCGATGACGAAATCTCGGTAAGATTTGTCGGAGTTGAGGGCGTCGATCACATAGTCGCGAAAGTGGTAGGCGTTCTCTCGATCGCGGTTTACTTCGTACCCGGTCGACTCGGCAAAGCGCACCACGTCGAGCCAATGCCGCGCCCAGCGCTCCCCATAGTGCGAACTGGCTAGCACGTCGTCGACAAGTCGGGCATAGGCTTGCGGCGATGTGTTTTCAACAAAGGATTGCACCTGTTCGGGCGTCGGTGGCAGGCCGTGCATGTCGAGATAGACGCGGCGGATCAAAGTCACTCGATCAGCCCTGGGAGAAGCATCGAGTCCGCGCCTGCGCAGTTTGTCGAGTACGAAGGCATCAATGGCATTGCCCACGGTATGACCTTGCGGCGTCGGCGGCGCCATGTTCGCAATAGGTTGAAAAGACCAGTGGTCGGTAGTAATCGTCGCCTCGGCATCTCCTGCCAATGCATCGGGCCAATGGGCGCCGCTGTCGATCCATTGACGCAGCACCTCCACTTGCTCCGCCGAGAGTGGCTCGCCTTCTCCTTCGGGCGGCATCACCAGAGCGTCATGCTTGCCAGACACATAGTCAACGAGCGGACTTGCGTCACTCTGACCGGCTACGATTGGGGCAGAATCGAGATCACCACCGGCAAGCGCGCGTTCGCGGAGATCCAAGCGGAAGTTGCTTTCTTGTAAACTCGGCCCGTGACAATCGTAGCAATGCTCGGCAAAGAGCGGTTGGATCTGGGTCCCAAAATCGATTGGCTCGGCGGCGGTTCCAGCGACGCAAAGCCAACATGCCATGATGGGGTTAAGAGCAAGGCGGATCCATAGAGCTAGTCGGGAAACCATAGACCAACAAATTCCAGGAACGAATGCGTAGACCAAAGCCATGTCGCTTCTACCAGCATACCCTCGGGAAGCCCGAGGTTTCCAGTGCTGTTAGGGAGCAGTGCGGCTAGGGACCAGCGTTTTATTCGGCGGCCTGGATTCGCTCGGCTATCCGATCTTTGCCATACTCGATGGCAAGTTCGCGGGGCGTCATCCCCGCGGAATTTTGCAGCTTGAGATCCGTGCCTGCTGCGAGCAGAATCTCGGCCACTTCCTCGTTCCCAAATCGCGCCGCGTCGTGTAACGCCGTGTCGCCCATCTGGTCTTGGACATTGGGATCGAGTTTCAACTCGTTAGCCAGGTAACGCACCGCCTCGACATGTCCCCAGAAGGCGGCTTTGTGCAACGCGTTGCGACCGGAGTGGCGCTCGACTTCGTGCACGTCGGCCTTCTCCGCGAATCGTCGCATCAGTCCCAGGCTGCCGTGCATGGCCGACTCGCGAAAGTCTTCGCCAGCGATGGCTTCTTCCGAGTCGCTGAGCACTTCTAAGTTCGGGTCGCACTCCTCGGGACAACCCTGACACATGAGTTTTCCGTAGGCTGCCGCGAAGTCTTTGAAAAACAGCTCCTGGTCCGCGGCATAGCGCTCGACATGCACTCGAAACTCGGGGTCCTCGATCAACGCGATGTCGGTCGGCAGCATCACCAGCGTGTCGGTGGGGTCGGTGTACTGAAACTTGCCATCCCACTGCTTGGGCTTCCACTCGATATCGACCAGGTTTTTGAAATAGGAATTGTCAAACTGAAGGGGGTTCTCGGTCCACGCACCGTCGTAGCCACTGCGCACTTCGTGACAACGGCCCACCGTATGCCCGCCGGAGAGGGCCACAATTTCCTGATCGTTGAACCCCATGCGGTTGAAAATTTCTCGCAAGTGGTCTGCCCCCTGGGAAGCATCGGGCAGTCGGCCGTTGGGGGGGCACCGCTTGCCGTCAGCATCGTCGGTGCGGCCGAACTTGAACGGCGGCATGGGCCCGCCCATGAATTCGATCGCCACGCAACCGGCAAAGGCCCACATGTCGGCATTCGAGATTTGCGGGTATTTTTTCTGGACCAGGTGGAGCATGTCGCGGACAATGTGCAAACCGGCATTGGCGGCGTCCGACAGCTCCGGCTCGAAACGCATGGTAGCCCCATCGGTGCCACCAGAGTTGTCCGACTGGTCGTAAGTCCCCCCCGAATGCCAGGCGACTCGCATTGCGATAGGACAGGCAAACGATTTTTGATTGATCAGCGCTAAGCGTATTTCGCTCTTAAGGGCTTCGATATTTACGGGGGGATTGACGGTCGTAAGTGGCATGGGAACTCCTCGAGCGAGTGAGAAACAGATTCTTGCAATGTACCAAGAAAGGGAACTCACGGTCAAAGGAGACGATTCACAATTCGAGGATTCTCTAGAACTGCCCCATGCTTCATACTACAGCGACATTAGATGCGTTTTCCATCACTCGATTAGTGATCCATCAATAGAGGACGGGACTTAATATCGAAACTTATTCACGATGTTCACGCTGCTCTCTCGCTGCTGCACACCTGTTAGTGGGGATTTGCCAAATGCTTAGCACTGCTGCGCTGTGCGCGGCGATCGACATTTCGCATTTGCCTGAGTTCCACAGTCACCGGGCAGCGCCCGTAACTAAAGACTATCTAATCGCCACACCCCGGCGTACCGCCGAGGTTTTTCGCAGTGCCGATTCGCGCGAGCTGATGCTCGACAACGGGCTGATCCGTCGCACTTGGCGTATCGCGCCCAACGGGGCGTGTGTTGATTTTGTGAATTTGACGACGGGGCAAACCATGTTGCGCTCGGTGCGCCCCGAAGCGCGTGTCACCCTCAATGGCAAGCAATATGATGTAGGAGGACTGACGGGTCAGCCGAACCACGCCTTTCTGACAGCGGAGTGGCTCGACGCGATGGACGCCGATCCGCAAGCATTCAAGCTGGTCGGCCTTGAAGTCGGCGAGCCCGCGGAGCGCTTCGCTTGGAAGCGGCGACGGCATGCCGGGCCGAACGCGATTTGGCCGCCAGCTGGGACTTACCTGCGCATGGACTACGCGCATCCAGCGCTGTCGGTGCGTGTTTCAGTGCATTACGAAATGTACGACGGCGTGCCAGTAATGTGTAAATGGATCACTGTTCACAACGAAGGAGAGCGATCCGTCTCGGTCGATCGCTTTACGGGCGAGGAGTTGGCGCTGGTTGAAACGGCGAACTGGGTAGAACATCGCGAAGGTGTACCGCTTCCACGGCCCGACTACTTGCACGTCGAAACCGATTTCGCCTTCGGTGGGTTCAACGCCGACAACACCAGTCAGCACGTCGTCCACTGGCGAGAAGACCCGTCCTATACTTCGCAAGTCAATTACCGATTACAAACGCCCTGTTTGTTGGTTGTGGAACCCACATACGGCCCTGCGCAGCAGATAGCCCCGGGTGAGATGTTCGAGGGATTTCGTAGTTTCGAACTTGCTTTCGATACCACCGAGCGCGAGCGCCGGGGTCTGGCGTTGCGGCGGATGTACCGCACTGTGGCGCCATGGGCGACCGAGAACCCGATCACGCATCACTTGTTGAGCAACGACGCCGAGCGAGTGCGCGAGGCAATCGACCAAGCCGCCGAAGTGGGCTTCGAGGCTATCATTCTTTCCTTCGGCAGCGGATTCAACATGGAGAACCGCGACAAGGAATTTCTAGCCGAGTGGCGGGCCGTGGCCGATTACGCGGAAGAAAAAGACATCGAGCTTGGCAGCTATTCGCTGTTCTCCTCCCGCGGCGTTGGAGCGGAGCACATGATCGTCTCTCCCGAGGGACAAAAGCCCAAGCATGGCAAGTGCCCCGCTGTTACTTCCGCCTGGGGGCAGCAGTGGCTCGCAACGATTCGAGAGTTTTACGCCGATACGGGTTTCGACCAGTTCGAAAACGATGGTCCCTATCCGGGCGATGTGGATGTTACTGCCCGCCCGCCGTGGCAGCAGGGTATCCACGACTCCCGTTGGATCCAGTGGCGACAGACGGCCGACCTTTACCGCGATCTCCGTGCGCGAGGTGTTTACATCAACGCGCCAGATTTCTATTACCTCAACGGTTCGAACAAGTGTGGCATGGGCTATCGCGAGGTGAACTGGTCGTTGCCGCGCGCCGAGCAAGTGATTCACACGCGGCAGAACATCTACGATGGCACCTGGACCAAGACGCCCAGCATGGGCTGGATGTTCGTGCCGCTCTCGCAATATCACGGCGGTGGCGCGGCCGCGACGATCGAACCCCTGGACCAGCATCTGGACCACTACGAACGAATGATGCAATCGAACTTTGCCCTAGGCGTGCAGGCCCACTACCGCGGGCCACGGTTATTTGACACTCAGCGCACCCGCGACATGGTGCACCGCAACGTCGCCTGGTTCAAAAAGTATCGCGACATCCTGGAATCCGATGTGATCCACGGCCGCCGCGCGGATGGCCGTAATCTCGACTGGATGCTGCACGTCAGTCCGTTGCTAAAGAACCAAGGGCCGCAGCTGGAGAACCGTGGCATGCTCTGCGTGTTCAACCCGCTCAGGCAAGAAGTCACGAAGACCATTCCACTAAACTTGTACTACACGGGCCTGACCGAGGAGGCGCAGATTGGACGCGAGGGCAAGGAGTTCGTAACCAAGACACTCAACAGAGCGTATGAGGTTTCACTAGACGTAACCGTGCCCGGGTTTGGGCTGAGTTGGTATCTCATTCGGTAGTTTGCATGAAATCACTCCTGCTTGTTTGCCTGTCACTTTTCTTTTGCATTTTGAGTGGCGCGCTGGGTGTTCATGCAGCGCAGCGGCCCAATATCATCATCGTGCTGGTCGATGACATGGGCTATTCCGACATCGGCTGCTATGGCGGCGAGATCGAAACGCCCCATCTCGACAAGCTGGCGAGCGAGGGTCTGCGGTTCACGCAGTTCTACAACTCGGGACGTTGCTGTCCCACCCGTGCGAGCTTGATGACGGGCTTGCATCCGCATCAAGTGGGCATTGGTCACATGACCGCGCCACCGGGTCAGCCGCTGGAAATCGAAGGGCCCTATCAAGGCTACCTCAACGACCGTTGTGTCACGATTGCCGAGGTGTTGCAGTCGGCTGGCTATCACACATTGATGACAGGCAAGTGGCATCTGGGCATGCACTCGCAGTCGACTTGGCCCTTGCAACGCGGATTCGACAAGTTTTACGGCGGACTCAGCGGGGCGTTCAATTATTTCAAGCCGGGAGGGAACCGTGGACTCACGCGGGACAACCGGCCCGTTGATCCACCAGCAGAATTCTACGCAACGGATGATTTCACTGACGTGGCCTGCCAATACCTCGACGAAGTTACCCAGGCCGATGAGCGGCCGTTCTTCTTGTACCTCGCTTACAACGCACCGCATTGGCCACTGAACGCAAAGTGGGAAGACTACCTCAAATACCAGGGAAAGTATGCCGATGGCTGGGAAGCAGTTAGGGAAAGCAGACTTGCGAAACAGAAAGCCCTGGGCATGTGGCCTGAAGAGATGGTCCCCGCACCTCACGTTGGTCCTCGGTGGGATTCGCTCAGCGCGGCGCAACGCACCGACTTAGCTGCGATTATGGCAGCCTATGCTGGGTGCATCGACTCGATTGACCAGAACGTCGGCAAGTTAGTCGCGCACTTGGAATCCCTCGGCCAGCGAGAGAACACGGCGATTTTCTTTCTGTCCGACAACGGTGCCTGCCAAGAAGGGGGAACGTTGGGTCAGGGCAATGAAGCGATGATTCAAGACCCGCCACTCGAAAGTGTCGCGGGTGTCCGCCAGGGGCTCGCCTGGGCGAACGCCTCGAACACTCCCTTTCGTTTGTACAAGCACTTTGTTCACGAAGGCGGCGCGTGCACCCCCATGATTGTCTCGTGGCCGGGCGGCATTGCAAAAGAGCAGGGCGGTTTGTTCGTTCGGCAGTTCGCCTATTTGCCAGATTTCATGGCGACTTGCCTGGAGCTTGCTGAAGCAAAATACCCAGACACGCTTCCGAGCTGCCAGGGGAAATCAATACTCCCGTTGCTTCGAGGAAGCCGAGACCCGATACACGTCGATCCCATCTATTGGGAGCACGAGGGCAATGCGGCCATGCGCTGGGGCAGTTGGAAATTGGTGCGCGAGTACAAAAAGCCGTGGGAACTCTACGATCTTGAGGTGGATCGCATGGAGATGAACGATTTGTCGCAGACGGAACCTGATCAACTGCAACAAATGGTCGCGCTGTGGGAACGATGGGCAACGCAACACCAAGTCGCCTATCCCGAACGGTTCAACATGTATGAGTTTTTGAACCAGAAGCGCACGAAAACGAAGGCGATTGCCAAGTAGTGGCAAACCCTCATAAATTCCCTGAACGCCGCAACGCAGCAAGACTGGCGAAGCCAACCAGGAGCGCGGCGCTTGTGGGTTCCGGGACCACCGAGGCTGACAGCGCTGCCGAATAGTTGCCAGTGTAGTTTTTTTGCCAGATCAAGAAATCGGCCCCATCGGTGTCGAGGTCCCCATCGGCATCGCCAGCCGCGCTGGTTCCATAGGCGTCGGTCCACAGAGTCAGATCGTCGCCGTCAATGTCTCCATCGCCGTCGAAGTCTCCCGGGGTCCTGATGAACTCGGTGGCGATTACGAAATCATCGAAGTAAACATATTCGTCTTTGGTGGTTTCCCAGGCCGCGCTGCTACCGCCGAAGAACGTGCTAAAGTAAAAGTTGTCGATCTTGAGCGAAGCAATGTCTCGGAACCGGATGTCCTGGACATCGAGCACCATCTCGCCATCCAACCAGGCTTGGATGATGCCGTCGTGCAGCCCCGGCGTGTTCATGACCACGCGATGTTGCAGGTGGTACCAACGGTCGGATTCGAATTCCTGCCACTCGGCGGGGGTAGTATCATCCCAACGCATGTCGTCGCCGAACTGGGTTGGTTGGTCGGGGTGGTACGTGTACTGGACGATGTTGGCGGTGTCTCGGTTGGTCTGCGATCCCCCGGAGCCGTCGGTTCGCCACATCATGCGAGCGCTCCAGCCATCGGTGCCATTGGGCTTGTTGCCGCCCGTGTTATCGGCACCCCCACTGAGTCCGGGCAGCTTTCCGCCGCGCACGAAGTCAAACCCATCATCGAAGCGAATTCGATAGCTGGCGAACAGCTCTTCGTACGCGCCATTCAAGGGCAATTTCCATTGCGATTTCCCTTGGTTGGATTCGCCCTCGGGGTACGTGACCACCAGCGACTTGTTACCGATGGCGTGGGCGTCGTCGGTGATCGAGACGCGGCCTTCGTCGACACCATCATTGGAAGTCGTGCCGTTCCAGTCTGCTGCCAGGTTGAACACAGAATAGGTTCCGACCGGGTCGTCTTCAAAGTCGTTTTGGTAGATGACGACAGCACGCGCCGGCGAGATAAGCAGTAACCCCACCATTGCCATCGAGAGGAGCAGCCTGCGCTGTAAGGGCAGTCGATGAACCGTGGTCACAGAGAATTTGCCTCAAGCAAGTCGAACTAAGCTACATGAAAGCACTCACCGCGCGAGCTTTTCACGCATTATAATCATCGGAGAAATACTTGGGTTCTGATTCTACGGACACCAACTCCGAAATCTGTTCAGCTGGGCAGGAAATCTCTGGGCGATGTCATTTCTGAGTTGCAAGCCGGAGCCCGACTCGACCATCATGCCTAGCGTTCTTCTAACTCGCGGCGCGTCATGTCGATATGCTTTTGCCTTTCTTTTTCGATTTCGGCGGGATCTTCAGTCACCTTGCGCTCTTCTGCGCATCCTAGCAGCATGACGGACAAGAAGAGCGAGGTAGCTACCCCTTGAAGTACTCGCAAAATGAAGCGGTTGCGCACAGCTTTCTCCTAAGAATCTCGAAATCGTATTGAAACAAGGGCAGTCGTCGACTGCTCCGAAAGTGGCTTCCTACAGGTGACCCGAAAGCGGCTCGCCGTCGCGGGTCCCCATGTTGACCCACACGGTCGCATCGACCGAATCTGATATGCTCTGCACACTGCCGTCGCACATCGTGACATTCACTGTACCCGTGTGGTAGCTCGAAGGAGGCGAAACCAATTCCCACCAGTCTCCCGTTTTCCAGCAAATTGCGTTGGGAGTCTGAACGTGGTTGTACCAAGTGCGCCAAACGGTCCCTTCAGTCCAGGGATAACCGCGCCAACGCCAATCGCCCCCCCAAGGAACTCTCTGAGGCGTAAGGCCATCGAACGCGGCCCACTCCTCTTGAATTGTCGCATTCCCAAAACTGCCAGAAGCTACGTAACAATCGGTCTCAAGATCGTGATTGCTGCGGCCAGCGTTCTCAGCGTCACTCAAGCCATTACGCATTTCGGCGAACGCGGCCGTGTTACTCAGGCCGTCGGTGATTTGCGAAAAGCTCAGCGGGGGCAACTTTGGATAGGGGTCGCGGCGGGGGCCGGTGTCTTCATCGGGCCCAAAGACACCGTCCCAGGTGCGCGTGTGATAGACCCAGCTACCCGAGTTGGCGTGGTAGTTGGTCCACCCCATATCGGTGTTCAATCCACGTTGCTTGAATTCGCTAGGACACAGAAGTATCTCGGGCTGATTTCGCGCGAGTCCATAATTGCTTTGGGAAATGTTTCCGGTGCCCTTGTGCCAAGTCGATAGCTTCAGATCGACCTGCGCATAGAGTGCCCCTTGCTCGTAATAAGGCATGAGCATTGCTTGTGGCGACCAGTAGGGGTCGGGTCCGGTACCGCCAATCGTGCCTAGCGAACCACCGGGGACGACACCTTTGGAACTCTCAAAGTTGTGGATCGCCAGACCGAGTTGACGCATGCTATTGATGCAAGTCGTTCGCCGCGCCGATTCCCGCGCCGCTTGGACCGCCGGCAAGAGTAGCGCGACCAACACGCCGATGATCGCAATCACGACTAGCAACTCTACCAGCGTGAACGCCTTTAAGCGGTTTAACGAACGGCCACAAAGACTACGTCCAGGGCGAGGAATCCGGCGAACTTGTGATTGAGCATTCACAATGACACTCCAAAAAAAGTGGGCAAGTCGAATTGCCCAGTGGGCAACTGAGCAAAGGCCAGTGGAGACTCAGCGATTGGTAAACAAATGATCAATTGCGCTGTCGAAAAGCGACGTACAGCCACTCTCAGTCAGAGCCGCCACGGTCGATTCTCAGTATATCCGGTCGCCCGATACGTTGCAATTCGGGCTATTTGCCGTGCAGGACGGCTGCAAAGTCAGCAACTTAGCACTGACAATACCCGGGCATGCGGTACCCAGTCATGCGAAACACGGGGGGGGAACCCCCCAAGCTTCCAAACTCCTTGGAGGGCACGCCCCCCAACCCCCCCGGGTTGAGGGCATCGCAAGCCACTGAGAAAGCACCGGGCCGCTCACTAGGCAAAGCGACTACGAAGCCAGACGATCGAGTTGGGGACGAGCAAACGATTCTCGTGCTGTAAGTCTCCGTAGGGCGGGTCTCAGCGAGAGAATCACCGTGGGAACCAAGACAAGATCCACCAGCAGGGCTGTTGTCACAATGAAAACCATGACAAAGCCGAAATAGTTGGAGGGTGCAAAGCTGCCAAGCATCAGCGTCGAAAAACCAAGAACCAGGACAAAGCTCGTCACGCAGATCGCGGGTCCTGTGGTGCGGACGGTTAGTCGCAACGATTCCTTAAGGCCACGACCAAGTTGTCGGTGGTCGCGCATTGCGCAGAGCAGATGGCAAGTGTCGTCCACCACGATTCCCATCGCTACGGTTGCGATCATGATCGTTCCCGGATCGAGTGGAATATCGCATGCGGCCATGATGCCAAAACCGCACACGACGGGCACAAAATTCAGCACCAGCGACAGCAGCGCCATACTCCACGAGCGCAAGGCAAGCCCAAGCACCAAAGTGATCGAAACAGCAGCCAGGCACAAACTGTGAATCTGACTGTCCACCAAGTTGCTGCGCAGGTTGCTAAAGAGTTTTACGTACCCGGTTGAGATCGCCGTCAGCGAGGAGTCCGCAAAGTTTTCTGCCAGGTGTTGATCAATCCACTCGATGTATGACGCATTAACGTGAGAGGCGGTGAGCGGCACTCGTGCCGAGATTCGAGCCACGGTGTCATCCTCTTGCAACAAGCGGGAATAAAGCGCCGGCTCCAACCGCTGCGCCTCGCGCAGCGTGTTCCACATACCACGTGGGCGGCCTTGCCTGTTGCGCTGATACGGCAAGACTCGGTTGCTTTCGGTCAGCAAGTCGAGAAACGAGAGCGTATCGCTGGCGATTTTCTGCTCGGTGAGCCAGCGAGTAAATTTCCCGATTTTTTGCAACTGCTCCCAGTGCAAGACGCTTTCGGACGAGGTGAATTGAAACTCGAGGGTAGCGAAGCCACCAAAGCTGCGGTCGATTTGCTCTGCATCTTGACGGACGGCTTGGTCGGGCCGAAACAAACTCAAGGGGCTCGCCGCGACTTGCAAGCTGGGTACCGCCACCAGACAGGGTCCGGCCACCATCAGAGCCACGGCCAGCGCGATCCCCCGCTGTTTGCGATTCGGTGTGCTCAGGCGGCTGATCCAAGCAGTAAGCCGCTGGACGGGCAAGGTCTCGCTGCGACGGGCTGCCCTGGCCGAGAACAACATCACGCTGGGCATGAGTAGCAGGCTCGTAGCGAGCGCAGAAACAGCGCCAATCGCGGCCAGTAGCCCGAATTGCCGCACCGGTACGATGTCGCAAGTCACCAGGGAGAGGAAGCCCGCCGCGGTCGTTGCAGTGGTCAGCGCGCAGGGGCTCCAGAGTTGACTGAGGGTCTGTCGCAGCGCGGTAGCGCGACTTCGGCCGACATGCAAGTTGGCGAGATAGCACGTTAGCAAGTGGATCGCGTCGGTGATTCCGGAAACCATGATCACCATCAGCAGGGCAGAAGTGAGAAAAGAAATGGGCATTTGGAAATAGCCCATGAATCCCAAAACCCAGATCGCCGCGATCAAGGGAACCAGCGTCGCCGCGAGTGTCGCCCAGAGGGAGCGGAACAGCAAGAAACAAGTCAAAGCACACGCTACCACAGCCATCGGAGCCAACACGACCAGATCGCGGCGAGAGAAGCGAAGTATCGCGTCGTCCAACACCGGAGTGCCAGCCAGCCGACAGGTGACCGATGGGGCAAATGTCGTTTGGCACAATTGGCGAAGTTGCGCGACCACTTGCGATTCCTCGGCAACACGCGTTGCCTCGGGCGAGAGCTCTACCATCACTGCCGTAGCGGTGCCTGCCCGGTCGAGCAATCGCCCGACTGTGGTCGGTGCCTGAGTTGCACGTAGTCGCAACTTCTCTAGCTCGGCGGGAGTGCTGGGCCAATGGCTGTCGCTCCCCTCGACGAATGGCACCAATTGCAGCTGCTTTCTCTGCCGCTGCAGCACCTTCGCGTTGGTCAGCGAGAGTACTCGTTTCGTCAGCGGAAGCGATTCTGCTCGGTGTGTAAATTCCCGCAACTGGGCGAGAAATTCCTCTGCAAACACCTCGTCGGGGTAAAGTCCCACGACGACAAACTCATCGCTGCCGAACTGCCGGCGAAAGCGCTGGTAGATCTCCAGCTCTTCGGTGTTCTGCAAGAACCAACCATCGAGCGATTCCTCGAACTTCAGCCGTGTTGCAGACAGACAGGCCCAGGCCGTTATTGTCACATACAACAGCAATATGGCCGCACGACGGCGCAGCACCAGCTGAGTAAGCCAGCGGCTGAAGGTGTGTGGTCGCGACGATCCCGGGCGAGCGTTCATTGCTCCCAAGCTTCGCGCGGCGCGGGCCGACCGTAGTGGTAGCCCTGGGCGAAATCAAAGCCTAGCTGAATACAAGTTTCCGCTTCGCTTGCCGTCTCTACACCCTCGGCCAAGGCGTGAACTCCTAGTTCACGTACCAGTCGCACTAAGGTTGCGACCATCCCCTGACGGCCTGCCGAGGCTTGGTCGATCCCGCGGATAAACTTGATGTCGAATTTCAAAAAGTGCGGTGGAACTTCGCTCAGCTCATCGAGCCGTGCCTGTCCCGCGCCAAAGTCGTCGTAGGCAAGCTGCATGTCGAGTTCGTCGAGCAAGGTCTTGAACTCCCTCATCTCAGTGGGCTCTGTGACTGCCCCTTCGTGCAATTCAATGGTGATCGGCAGCTCGGAGGCGATTTCGCGTAGCTCGCGGAGTGATTCCAGAAAACGAGGTTGGATGATCTCTTTGGGGTGTGTGTTGAGAAACAAGTTGCCACAATCGGGCATCTGCAGGGCATCCCGCACGCCAGCAACACGCATTAGTTCGCTGAGAGCGCTTTCTTGAGCCAAGCGTGCGGCGGTGGTGAACATTTGGTAGGGATTTTCCAGACCTTCCAGACTACTGCGTGCCAGTAGTTCGTAGGCCGTGGTCTTGCCGCTGGGGAGTTCTACAATCGGCTGAAAGTTTGGCACCACGCCCTCGCCGTTCATTAACTCTTCAAATTTCACCAGCGCCATCGCCCAGGGTAGGGAGTCGCCTTCGACGGTTGCGCCAAATTCCTCGGTTTGCGGGCGTCCCACTCGGTACACAGCGTCCGCAAACTGAACGAGGTCGCCACTGGTCAGCGGTGCTTCGGAGATGCGCTCGCCATTGACGAACGTGCCGTTGGTGCTGCCGAGGTCTCGTACCTTGAGCCCGTCACCCACGATTTCGATCACCGCATGGTTTTTCGAGACCGAGTTAGATGGCACCGTGAGCGCGGTGCTCGAGACGCGTCCGACGGTGAAGGTCGTTGCCAGGATGCTAGCCGTTTGTCCGGTCGTGCCGTCTGCGGGACATTCGGTTAGGGTCCAGGGCTTGGTGGTGTCTATCGCGTTGGTGGTAGAATTCATGTTGATTGCCTCTGGTCGTGAGCAAAACATTGCACAATTTGGTTGGGTTTACCTGGTAGGTCGAGCGTCAGTAGGTTTCCTGCTTGATGATTGGTCTGCAGATATTCGTGTACCACCGGGTCAGAAAATACGGGCTCGGTGAGGGAGATCCCCGGCGCGACTTGCGGCAGGGCTGAGGCAATCCGTGCGGTAGCGCCGAAGTAGTCCAGACGATCGTTCACGGTCGTGACCAGCGCGGGTCCTCGATGCACACCGACAGCTAATTGGAGTTTCGAGAGCTTGTCTTCTGACGCTTTGGTTTCTGCCAATTGGAACGCGGCCTGGACGGCTTGTTCCACATTGTCAAACGCTGCGACGATGCCTTCGCCGACAATTTTGATGACCGCGCCCTGGCACTCTTGGATTGTTGTTTGCTGGTGGTTTAGGTTTTTTTGGAGTAGTTCGTAAGCCGCGGCGTCGCCCAGTTCGGCGTATACCGAGTCGATTTCGGGAACGGTGGTCACCAGCATCGTGACCTGCTCGGTCGAAATGAGCTGACCAGAGTCCAGCACTTCGCCGGGGAACAATTCGCGAAAGCGGGGTAGCGCCGACGCCTGCGCCGCGGTGACCACGTCGTTTCTCGAGATGGTGCGCTCCAGTCGCGCGACCTGCAACGATTCAAACTCGTTGGTCAATGACAACAATTGTTTGCCCGCCCGAAGCAGCGGAGTAGTTCGGTTGTCAAGTTGCTTGCTCAGCACGATGTCGTATTGACTCGGTGCGCCCTGGGAACGGACTTTCAGCGTGAGCGACTTTGGCAGTTGCGGGCCTCGCAGCAAGTATTCGCCGACCGGGAGATTCAACTCCAGTTCGAGGCGTTCGCTGGGCTCGATACGGACCTGGGCGACCACGTGCGGCGAATGCCCGGGTCCGCCAATGCAAAACTTGCCCAGTTCGGTCTCGCGCAAGTCGGAGTTCACACGAAATACCATCTCGACTGAGTTGGCAAGGTCCGAATCAAAGTCGGTGTTACATGCCTCGCAGTGTGTGTGCCCCTTCAGCTCCTTTAAAGTTTTTTGCGTATCCGCCGCCACTCGACATGTGGGGCAAAGAATATCCCATTGCAGACTCAGCAACCCTTCAGCGCTTGCCAGCAGGCAGGCGTCCACCAATTGCTGGCTGTCGACCTGAAGCCGCTCGGCTAGCTCCAAGGGGCGAATCTTTGCCAGCTCTTGCGCGGGTGCGGCTGCAAGATAGTCGCCCAGCAACTGAGCCAATTCCGCATCCACGCCGCGTTGGATCAATTGGTCGATGCGGGTGTCGAGACGTTGACGTTGATGTTTGGCGAGCGGCTGCGTGGCTTCGAATGGATCCACCAGCGGCGAATCGCCATTGCGACCAGAAAGCGTTTCGTCGATGCGTCCGTAGACTCGGTCGAGCGAGCGTCGGCACTTGCTGCCGGCTTCGACTTTCGCCAAGAGTTTTCCGATCATATTGCGAGGAAGAATTTTTACGACATGGTGCAATCGCGTTCCCCCCTCAGGCAGCCGCTCGAGTTCGACGGTGCTCATGAACCACTGGAACGGGCCACTTTCGAATTCGCGGAGAACGCTCATTCGCCGACCTTCAATCCATTCAAACGGATGCTCTTCCCAAGTGATGTGATACCCCGCGAGCGAGATTTCGCCGAAGCGCCGCACTTGGTTGTCGTCGCCTAGGCGCGTTGTGTATTTCACAGCGGGCAATCCCATCGCCCGATTGAGTCGTTCGGTGTTGGCCACCAGGGGCCAGAGTCGCTCTGGCGAGGAGCTTAGCTCCCAGGTCATGTCGTTCGAGACAGTTTGCTGAGGGTCGTGATCTGGCAGCAAAGGATGAACCGCGAGGTCCGAAGGCTCGCCGCGGAGCGCTTGATCGAGTTCCCGAAGCATGTGGCCCGCATCGGCGTAGCGGTCGCTAGGCTTCTTGGCCATCGCTTTGTCGACGATGCCGACGGCAACTTCGCTCACCAAGGGATTGAGCTTGCGTATGGCGGGAGGTGCTTCAAAGCAGTGCATGCCCGCGAGCTTCATCGGGTCGTCGGCTTGGAATGGCACACGCCCACTCAGCATTTCGTAGAGCGTGATCCCCAGCGAATAAACGTCCGACTGCGGAGTCACTTCGCCCTTGCCCTTGCACTGTTCCGGCGACATGTACATCGGCGTGCCCAAGATGCCTCCCGCTTGGGTCATGGCCAGCGACGCGGATTGATCGACATGTCGGGCGATACCAAAGTCGGTCAGTTTGGCCGTCGGCATGCGATCGCTCGCTGTCAGATCGTCGACGACGATCCCCGCCGAAAGATCCAACAGCACATTTTCAGGCTTGATGTCGCGATGAACGATTTCGCTTTGGTGGGCATCGACCAACGCTCGGGCAATGTCTGCGGCAACGGCGAGCGCTTGTTCTTCAGCCAGTGGCGATCGCTTTGCCAACACATGTTTGAGGTCCACACCCTCGACGAATTCCAACACGATGTAGTGCAGGCCATCTTGCTCGTTGACTTCGATCAGATTGGCAACGTTGGGGTTGTTGACCGCGGCCAGCAATCGGGCCTCTTTATGAAACCTTTGCAGAGCGTTGGAACGCAAACTGGCTGACTTGCTGAGGACTTTGATCGCGACCATTTTGCCGTCGCTGATGTCTTCCGCTTTGAAAACGGCACCCATGCCGCCTTCGCCGATTTTTAATTGGATTAGGTATCGGCCCAGGCGATCGCCCGCGGCAGGCATGCGATGGGCACTCTGTTTCTGATTACGCGTCGGCACCGGGCCCAGCAGTCCCAGGTCAGCCGTGCCTTCAGGAGATTCGTTTGCCGGGGCTAATTCGCATGTCGAATCCGACGAGTCTGGAGTAGCTTCCAGCTCGGTTGTCGACCCCGCCGAAGGAACAAACGCGTTCAATTCGGCGGTGGAGTCAGTGGCGACCGGTACCGCGGACAGTTCGTTCGTCGTGTTGCTGGCCGGAAATTCGCTAGCCACCGCCGAGCCGTCGGCACTGCCCAGATCGGCTGGCTCAGGATTCAGAAACGCGTCGAAGCAATCCCGGAACTTACTCAATGCGGGGCGATCGGCGGGCGGGTCGAGGATCGCACTGCGCGACAATTGCTTGAGTTCCGCAGTGTGTCGACCCGACTGGCTATGCAGTGCGTCCTGAAACTCGGGTGATTCTGTCAACAACCATTCCACCAAATGGCCCAAGCCCAGGATATCGCTTGCCCTGTCTCGGCTGTCGAAGCGATCAGCACTCTCAGCGAGTACTTGTTCGGGGGGGGGGCTCGGGTCGGGGGCCCACCGCAATCCTGGTGAAATCGAGCTGGAGGTCCAGCTGTTTAGTGAGTCGCACTGCCTGTGGGCAGAGAGCTTCGTGCGTGAGACCCAACTGGTGCGCCGCGGCGAGTGCATCGACTACCGACTGTAATATTGACAGTGGGTTAAAATCGGGACCACCCAGCAGCTGCCAATCACGCAGATCGTGTTTGGCAGCGAGATCGACTGCGACGACGGTTTGTTCCCCGTCTTGCGAGACGGCATGCACGCGTCGCGAGGTTGGGTGCTCCAGCAGTTGGACCAGCTTCAAACGCTGCGTGATTTCAGTGCTCCGCTCTGGAGATGGCGTGGTTGCGGCCAGCTTCCACAGTTCGATCTGCACATCGGTTGCGGTATCGACCGCAGCAAAAGCGACACCATCCGCACCGGCACTCGTTTGATGAAGAATTTGGTAAGAGCTACTCAGCGGCGTCGATTCGGTAGCGGGCGATTGGCCTGGCAAAGGACGTGCGGCGACGTGCTCCTTACGCAGAGAAGTTTCTGCCGGCTCCGTCACCGAGTTGGATAGTAATTCGACAGTCATCTTGAAATGTTTCACCGGCAAGTGAGACTTTTTGGGTCAGTTACAAGTGGCGCTCTCGGTTTCGGGGTAGGGTAAGGTTCTTTGTCGAATGCCGAGGTTGAATTGCTTGCGGCGGTGGCGGGCCTGGGCTAGTTTCAATCGTCTGGTGGACGCCACCTCGTCGGGGTTGCCGCGGTACCAGGTAACGGGCGTTTGGAAATTCAAGGCGCTGTGGAGCCGCTCGGTGTTGTAATGATCGACGATGTCGCCGATCGCCTCCTCGGTGTCGTATCGACCCGTCAGTTCGTAAACTTCAAGCGCTTCGCGATGCGTGCGATGGTAACGCTCCACGATGCCATTCTCTTCCGGGCAATGCGGCTTGATTCGCTGATGGGTCAAGTTATGGTGCGCCAGCAATCCACCAAACTCGCGGCAGATGTAACCGCTGCCGTTGTCGCTACGAATGATCGGTTGCGTCTTCACTTGGCCCGCCGAGTTCATTCCCAATGTCTCCAAAGCGCGCTGTGCGGCCACGCTGATCGAATGGCCATCCATGCTGGTCAGTAGCTCCCAGTACACCAGGTAACGCGAGTACTCATCAATGAAATTCAGCAGGTAATACTGCGCGCCGCCCAGCGTGAGATACATCAGATCGGTCGCCCAGATCTCGTCGGGCCGACTCGCCTTTTCAATCTCCTCGCGATAACGCTTCTTTCTGCTAGGTCGCAAACACATCAGGCTTTCGCCCTTCAAAATCCGATAGACCGTGCTCTGGCTCAAGTAGGCCACGTCGTCGTCGATCATCCGCCAGCTCAGTTCTCGGTGACGAATCTCCGGATGATCCAGCGCAAACTTCACGACCGCTTGTCTTTCTTCGGGTAAGGCTTCAAAGGCTTGCACCGGCGAGGCGGGCGCGGCACGCTCTTGTTGCCATTGCTTCTCCTTCTGCCAACGGAAATACGTCGAACGGCTTACGCCTAAGTGCTTCAACGAAGTGGTCACCGGCATCCCGCTGCGCGTCTTCGCTTCCGCAACGGCAGTCACTACTTGCTGCTGCAATTCGGCCGGCAACTGGCCGTAGTCTTCTAGTCCGAGAGCGTTTTTTTTAACTCCAGGTTCTCGGCGGTGATCTCCGCGATCACCGAGTCCTTCTGACGCAGCTTCTCTTCGTGCTGCTGTTGCTTCCGCTGCTCGGCTTTGCCCTGCTGCTTATCGCCGAACACCGCGTCGGCGCTGGTGACCAGCTGGCTCTTCCAGTTGTGGTACTGGGCCGGTTGGATACCTTCGCGACGGCAAAGCTCCGAGACTTGCACGCCCGGTTCCATACCGGCAAGAACTATCCGAAGCTTCTCTGAGGGCTTCCATTGGCGACGCTTGCGCTTCTCATTCATTCGGTCTCTCCTAGGGTCGGAAGACCGCCAATCATAACTTCCTCAAAGTCTCATTGTCGATGATGCATTACAATCTTGTCACATAGGCAAGAGTATTCCCCCGCGCGGAATCGCGGCGTCCGGGGGAATTGGGATCATTGCGGAGGCGTAGTTTTCGCCGTGCTTGGAGCAAATTGCTCCCCACAACCGTTGCTTATGATTGCTCGCCAAGAGGGCTAAATGAGGGAACCCACACCGCAGAGCCGTTCAACTCGGGCGTTTCGTATCGATGGAACCAACTATAAGGGTCGCAGCGACTTACTGATGCAGATCCACCGAGAACGTGGGGCTGCCAGCCACTGGCAAGAGCGGAGAAAACCCATTGCGACGAGCCCTTTTTGCATTCCCCCAGGGGAACCATTGCACGCCAAGAAACGCGTCTACAGTACCGGTGTCGGCTGGCATGATGAGATTGGATTCGCCGTAGAGGGCCAAGTGGTTGTTCAGTGGCGCCAAGAAGTCGGCCCCCAGCAGAAAGACTTCGTCTTTCGAGCCCGACGGACCCGTCACCGCGTTGTTCTCACCGTGGCCTTCTGCAAGTCCAACCCAAAGTGTTGTTTGCGTGCCGCTCTGCCAATTGCGGCGCAGATACCAGTGGGCCTGTGTGATCGGGTCGAGTGTCACGGTTGTGGCATTGAACTGTCCTTCGTCATCCTCCGCCGCGATGTTGACGGTCATGCCCAACTGCCAGTCTCGCGAGAGATCGTAGGCAGTTCGAATGCGCCATTGGCCGAGGAAAAAGTCGTCGAACGATTCTTCGTAAAGGAAATCGTATCCCAGGCCCCAACTCCATCCGTTCTCAAAACGTTGAAACAAACCCGCGGTGGTAAAGCTCTGCCGGCGACCGCCGACCTCTCCGAGCAATTCGTAAACACGCACGGCGTTGTCCGAGGCGACCAGAGCCGTGCCCAGTTGCATGCCAATGCCGTAGTCTGGCAGGAGGGGAGCCCCCCAGTTGGCGTGAAATCGCCCACCGAGATTGGCATTCACGCCGAAGTCTTGGGGCTGCTTCGATCCTTCGATGCCGCCAAACAGCGAAAGGTTTTCTAGCCAGTGTCCACTACCAGCAGAGTCCCTACCAAAACCACAGAGTTCGATGACTTCGTCGAGCGCCGGAGCGGCATCTAGGCTGCCGGCAGCGAGTATTTCCTCCGCGCGGGTCTGTTCGCTGCAGACCAAACCAACTGCGAATACACCACCGACTGCCAATCCGACGACAGAAATTAAACTTGCAAGTTGCTGACGCACCACGCTTCCCCGGAAAAATAGTTTCGCTCAACCAAGCACAAATATCGCCGCAATCCCCACTCAGGGTGGGGATGAAATAAACATCGTCTGCTGATTGGTGTGAAAATATCGAGAGACCTCAGAGAACGAATCGTGCCGATTAGGTAGACCTTACGGACCCATTTGCGAGCGGTAAGCAAACCGCTCTGCATCTAGAGATTCGTTTGCGCGCTGATATCCCGCCCAAACAGAGACTATGTACCTTGGCGTAGAGTCCGGCGAGATGTTGGAACTGGCTAGTCTTGCAAAGACTGACGTGCCTCTTCGATCAGCGAGAGAATTGATGCTCGATTTGCTAGCGACGAATTCTCCTGGGTAAATGTACCCAATGCGTCCAGCATTTGATCCGCTTCGCGAATGGATTTTTCGATCCGAACGCGTCCTCCGTTTCGGCTGAGATAGACCGGGCTTGTATGAGCAAATCGCAAGCGAGTGGGACGGCGGGGCATGGATGGCGACCCCCAGGAATAGTCCGCTAGCTCTGCATCGGTAAGGAGTTGATCCCTAGCGGTACACCGTGCTGCCAACCAAGAACTCTTGGCAACAGTGATTGGGAATCGGAGCGCGACTCCCGACTTCGGCTGAGAAACATGATGGACGACTTGACCATTGAGGACAATTTCGAGATTGGATATCTGGTCTGGGAAATGCGCAGTTACCTCGATCTCTAATGTTTCTCCCTGGGTTGGCAACTCGATCGTATCTCCCGGGCGATAATGGTCATTTACGTTCAAGAAGAGCATAGGGCCATTTGTGACGAAGTTATTCCCCTCACGCCACTGCTGGAGAAAGTCTTTCAACCCGGCGTCCCCAGCCAGTCGAACATAGGCTCGGTTGTAGCCAACAGGAGTTCGTTTCGCTCCGGTTGCTGAGCCGGCTCCCGCTGAGAGTTGCAAACCGCAATTTAGCAGTCGGTAATAGGTTTCTGTGTTCATTCGCAACATTTCTTGCGCGGTGTTGGCATAAGTGGGAAAGCCAGGGACTCGAAGCAAGTTGGAGTACCGCGATCGAGGCTGGTAGGCATTCCGCAAGAAATTATTGTTGCAAACATTCACGACATCGACGTGCCCCAGCAGTGCGTCGAGCAACACCTCACGAGACCACCCCCCTTGATAGCAGACCAGTGCTCCTGCCTGGTGAGATTTGCTAATCAGTGGCAGATTGAGTGAGTCGGGCTCGTTCTCTTTGGCTAAGGGCGTTGGTTGACCCAGCACGTAGACCGCACCCCAGTCGTGTTCAACTTCGTAATCAAAGACGGAAGTAGGAACTCTCTTGCCAGCGAATTCCAGCAAGCGGAACGGCCCACCACTTGTCGAAACGTCCAACTTGCGTGCATTCCACCATTGCAGCGACGTGCCAAAGTCGAGTCCTTCGGCAACGAGTTGCGGGCCAAGCTTGTCGATCGGCACATGGAGATGGTTCTCTCCGCACGCGTACCCAAGTTGCCGCATGTCGATCCATCGCGAGAGTTTCACAATCTGCCGATTCGGACGACCAGCCTTGCAAACGATGGTTTGTTTTTCCGGATGGAACTCGAGTCCACGTTCAACTCGAAGATTCAGCTCACCACTTGGTACGTCAAGCTCCGAAGTTCCAGAGCTCACAAACCAATGGTCCTTTCCCAGCGGGACCGGAATGCTGCCGCTAGGGGCATGGTCGTTTCCCGCTTGGTCGCGCACGAGTACACGTGCTGGCAGCGGACGGTTCAGTTCATCGACAATTTCCAAATGCAGTTTCTCTGTTGCCGCGGAGTGGTGAAACGCCGTTAAAAAGACAAGAAACGCTTCAGCTAGAGTCCAGAGCGAGGAACTACGAGCACTACGACTGGTCGTCACCTTGATCCCCTTGGGCATTGATTTGTTCCAAATACTCGCCAGGGGTCATGTGCGTCATCCGCTTGAAGACTCGGTAGAAATGCGTCACGTCGCTGAACCCAGCCGCCACGGCCGCATAGGCAATCTGGCCCGTTTGCCGAAGTCTCTCCTGTGCGAAAGCGACACGCCGTTCGCTCAGGTACTGCACCACAGTTTTTCCGGTCCGTTGTTTGAACAAGTCGGAATAGCGGCGACTAGAAATGCCGCACATCTCGGCGAGGTCTCGGATGCGTATGGCGGTGTGGAAAAAGTCTTCGATATAGTCAAGCGTACCGTCGAGTGCTTGTTCACGTGTGATGCTCGCCGATTTCTTGCTAGGTTCACCCCGCAGGAGATTCACCATCAGGTCGATAAGTCCCGAGTGCAGGATGGCAGTGGCCTCGTTTCCTCCGCGTGATTGTTCCAGCAGCATGCGTTTGAAGAGATCGCGCACCGCGCCTCGACGATAGCTATGCATCTGCATGACGGGGTAGGGCGTTTGGAAGCGATTTTTCAACTCGGGCAAGAGCAACTGCAATGCTCGATTCTCCGCGACGACTTGCTCCGTGAAACAAGCGATCACCAACGTTAAGGGAGACGTCGAGTTGTCCACAAACCGATGCTCGTCCCCTGCGGGAGTGAACAACAATTCGTCTTTACCCAGTGGCAATCGCGAAGAGCCAAACTCTAACGACCCCCGCCCCACGGGAATCCAACAGATCTTATGGAAATCGAATCGCTTGAAATCCATTGAGAATGACGCGGAGTGGTGGCTCTCAAAAACGAGCATGCCACTGTCGGGCAGCGGGCGATAGGCAGGGCGACTCCGCCGGAGGTTAGGTTGCCCAGTTTGATCAGAACTCATACTACCCTCGAGGAGCGGCCACGAACTTCCAATAAAAAAGCGAACCCTCATGCGCCCCAACCCTGAGGGGGAACTCAAAGACGCATTCCGATTTTGACAATCATTATAGGCGAGCGATTGGCCTCAGTGGGAGGGCTGCAGAGGCATATTTCAAGGCGATTTTCCTGTTTAGGCCAGGGGCAGCGCATTTCGCCAAATGGCGATTGCCGAAAATGCCAACGCGTTGCTGCTGGTTTCCATTACACTGTGCAAGTGAGCGCTTTCGCTCCCAGTACGATGGACAACTACTCGCAAGGCAACCTTATCGTTGGTTCACCTACTGCGAAGCGTCGGGTCTAGCGAAGCGGCGGGCAAATGAGCCAGAAAAATTTTCAAAAAGTCACGAGTCTAGAATCTTGGAGCAGGATTCTTGCAGGCAGCTGCTTTTGGAGCGCGTTTTTCTCGGCTTGTTTTCTCTCGATAACTTCACAAGGGTTCGCCGAGACCACGGCGCTATGGCTTTTTGACGAGCCGCGCGGCACCTATCCCAGCAGCGTCTTAGACAGTTCCTCGGAGAATGACTATCCATTGGTGCTTGGCCAAGGAGGACGTATTGTTGCCGGGAAATTTGGTAACGCGCTTCGCGCTAGTGATCGGAAGCCGATCGATTATCCCGCGGGGAAAAATAATTTTGGCTTGCAGCGAGCTTGGAACGTTTTTGCCGAGCATTCTGACGGGATGTCATGGCGCAACAGTAGGTTTGCAGCGCTAATGACCGACGGTGAGAAACATCTTCGCAAAGAAGTTGGTTTCGTGAATCCAGTCAAGACACGCCTCAACCTTGGCAATTTCGATTGGACCGTGGAGTTTTGGTTTCGAGGGTCTCGGAAAACGCAAGACGAAGGGACGGTATTTGAGCTTGGCCTACCGAGTAAGTCGACGTCAGGCCTAGTCACGCGTTTGTATTTGTCAGCAGGTAGCAATCAATTTGTACTCAGCAACGGCCCCTCCCAAACAAAGCTCAACTTGGCTACGGATGCAGCCGTATTGAGAGAGCAGGGCGATACCTGGCATCATTTTGCTTTCACTTACTCCGAGGCCGAACAGCAATTGCGACACTACGTCGATGGCCAACTGCAAACGCTGCCCGCGAA
Source organism: Bythopirellula sp. (assembly GCA_965230685.1). GTDB lineage: Bacteria > Planctomycetota > Planctomycetia > Pirellulales > Lacipirellulaceae > Bythopirellula. The sequence continues at coordinate 1,252,361 of CBDDLO010000002.1, read as the reverse complement.
GTGCCAGCTTGAGCGGTTGCCGGAGAATGAGGCAGCGTATCTTTCGATCGGCCGAGATGCCGATGGAGCACGCCCGCTACCTGGCGATATGGACGAGCTGCGATTCTCGTCGGGTTTGGTTTACGAGGGTTCGTTTCGTGTTCCAGGGAGTTTCGCAGCGCCCAAGCCTGACTTGGAACTGAAAGCAGGCCCTCCACTGCTGTTCGAGGATTCTTCCTTCCCGAACGGGCCAATTCCTCTGGGCGGCAGGAAGCATTTGTTTATTGACGATGCGTTGATCGCTGAGAACACGGGCGCGGGCTTTGTCGTCAACCCGCCCAAGCGAGCCGAGCGAGTGATCGATGGCATTGCTGGCTCTTTTCGCAAACACCTGACGGTGGTTGAAGACTCCGACGAGATCATTCGGATCTATAACAGTGTCGAAGACGACCAGCTCGCCGTCCGCGTCTCCAACGACGGCGTTCATTTTGCTGCGCCTGCAGGAGCAGGCTTCTCCAAGACAGACAAAGCCCATTCAGTGGTCATTCCCGAGATGGTGGGGGGGCTCGGCAATCCGTTCATCGATCCCAATGGACCGGCGCACTCACGTTGGAAGTACTTTAGCGACTACCACCGACGCGGCATCTATCTCTACACCTCGCCCGATGGCTACTCTTGGCAACGGAATAAGACCGCCACGCTCCCTTTTCGATCGGGTACGCAGTCGTGTACTTTTTACGACGATCAACGGCAGCGGTATGTCGCTTACCACCGCTCCGGGATTCATCATACACCGGTCGGAGATACCGAGCGGAGTTCGGTCGTGACTGAGCACAAAGATTTGTCAGTGCCCGTCGAGTTTACGCCACTCTCTCAGCAAGACTACCGACAGCGAAAATCGAAACAACGACTTCGGGAACCGTTACCTTGGTATCTGGACAACGGCCCTCTTACGCCGGGTGGCTTCGGGTTGGAATTCCCTCATGCATTTCGGCCCACTGAACAAGACCCCGTGGGAACCGATATTTACGTGACCAAAGCGCAGAAATATCCCTGGGCGCCCGATACCTACGTCGCGTTTCCGATTGTGTATTTCCATTACTGGCCTGATGGCCCCTTAACCCGCCATGCGCTGGCCCACCCTACGCGGGGCCGGGGTTCTGGCCCGGTAGAAACGCAACTGGCAGTCAGTCGCGATGGCAAGCAATGGCGGCGATATCCGCGACCGGCTTATGTCGGCATTGGACGGCACGACGGCCGCAAGAATTTTACGGCATACATTGCCCACGGTATGGTCCGGCGCGGAGACGAAATTTGGCAGTATTACTTTGGTGAAACACAGTACCACTCCGCGCACCGGCCCGATCATTCGGGACGCGGTGTCTATCGGCTGGTGCAGCGTTTGGATGGTTTTGTCTCGCTTGATAGCCCGTACGAGTCAGAAATACTCGTCAAAACCAAGCCACTCTCATTTAGCGGAAATCGCTTGACGTTGAATCTCGATACCGACGCAACCGGCTATGCTCAAGTGGGTATTTTGGATGGGAAGGGGACTCCCATTCCCGGCTTTGCCCTCGACGATTGTGTCTATATCAACGGCGACTTCACTGAAGCCGAAGTGGAATGGATGAAAAAAGGAAAAGATATTGGCCAACTGGCAGAGAAAACAATCCAACTGGTTTTTCGCATGCGCGGCAGTAAACTGTATGCCATGCAATTCCTAAATCGCTAATTCTTCCCACTAGGAATTTGATGAACGTCCGCGCTCCCGCACCTTCGATGATTGTCCTAATTGCTGTGGTCGGGAGTTGCGTAGCGGGACCCCGATGCTGTTGCATGGAACTCCCCGCTGCCGTTGGGCCGCGAACCGTAGTCGTCAATCAGCTCGAATACGAAGAGCTCTACTATGTATCGCAAACCACAGGCTCCAACAACAAGGGGGACGGCAGCCGGGCCGAGCCGTGGCAAACGATTCAATTTGCCCTCGGTGAGATTCAAGACGCTACAGCCAAACATCGCGTTGCGGTGCAGATCGCTGCCGGAACGTATGAGGGGGCAACGATTGTGATGAAAGAGTACGTCGACCTATTTGGCGGTTTCAGCGCCGAAGATTGGTCGAGGGATATTGATCACTACGCGACTACGCTCGATGGTGCCCAGGAGCGCCGCATCGCCGTTGCAGCCAACCACGCACGACTTGATGGTTTTCTACTTCAAAATGGTGCGGTTCGAGGCCTGGGGGGCGCGATGCTTTGCGATGGGGTCTCTCCCACGCTGACCAACAATCGCTTTGCTGGTAACAAGACTTTGAAGCCCGCGGGTTGGAAGCCCAAGCACCGACATGAGCTGGCCCACGACGGTGGAGCAATCTGCTGTAGGAACGGTGCCAAGCCAACTATAAGACAGAATCTCTTTACCGAGAATAAAACGGAAATCGGACGTGGTGCGGCCATTTCCTTGCACGGTCGCTGTGCCGGCGAGATTTCTAGCAACGTGTTTCTTGACAATCAAGCAGGCACGAACGACAGCAAACGCAGTAGCGATGGCGGAGCAATTTCGATATTTGATTGGTCCGCTCCGCGCATCGAGGGCAATGTGTTGCTCGAGAATAAGGCGCTCAATAGGAACGATGGCGGCGGAATATTTGTAGCGCTCTGGTCTTCGCCGGTGATTGCAAGAAACCTTTTCGTTGGCAACCGCTCGACCGACGACGGAGGGGCGCTATTTGTCGGTGGTCAGGAACATCGCTACGATCGACCTAAAGATAGCCGCCCCGACGCAGACAAATTCCACGTCAAAGTTTTGGCCAACATCTTCCTGGGAAATGAAAACGCCGCACGAAACTCTGGTGGGATGCGCGTGGCGATGCAGGCGCGAGCTACCTTGCAGAACAATATTCTGGCACGAGATGCACGTCTCTATGTTCAAGAAAGCGACATAGAAATTGTCAACAACACTGTGCTGGAGGACGTATATCTTAGAGAGATGTCCCAGTACACGGTCAGCACGATCGCCAACAATGTTTTTTGGGGCAAGCTGAGGTTGCCGCGCGAGACACGAATCTCCCACTCTATTGCGCGAGGTGGGTATCCAGGCCGCGGAAATTTGGGCGAAGCACCTCGTTTTCTCGAAGATGCGAAGACACTGGAAATCCTCAGCTCGGTGTACATTCCAAGTCAACGTGCTACTCGAATCGAAGTCTCGTCTGCATCCGCCCTCGATGCAGAAAAGTTGGCAAACCGTGTGATCAAAGTAGCCAATCGATGGGGAGTCGTAAAATCTGGCGGAGCCAAGGCACTGTCCATCTGGGGCGATATTGCTGATGCACAAGAGTTGTCTATCTTGCCAACGTTTCAACTTCATCCCGAGTCGCCCGGGGTCGATCAAGGCGATGGGACCGTTTCTCCCGCGGACGATTTTCATGGAGATCCACGCCCCTGGGGCCACGGTGTCGATATCGGTGCCGACGAAGTTGTTCCCGAACGGCTCTCATTGAAGTGAGGAATACCATGAACCGGAATCTGCTGTGCTGCATCTTTAGTGTGTTTACTCTTGTCATTGCCCAAAACGGCGTGGCCGAAGAAAAAAAAGCTGTTGCGACTCGCGTGAATAAGTGCATTGAATTGCTTGAACGCAACCAGCCCATCTACTACGACGCGATCTACGGTGGGCACGACAAGGGTGTCGCGGCAGCACAAACCTGGGCTGACTATATTATTTACAACATGGAGCATCAGCCACTCGACTTCGGTTTGCTGCGCGAGTTTATGCAGGGGTTGGTCGAAGGCGGACCCACGCCCAGCGGACATCGGACTCCGACGGTGATTGTGAGCCTGCCGTTGTTGGGGCTTGACGAGGCAACGGCCCAGGCTGGTGGTTGGATGGTGCAACAGGCGCTGGCCCAAGGCATTCACGGAGTGCATCTTGCTCGCGCCCGCGATCCTGAGGCGGTGAAGCGATTTGTCCAAGCGGCCCGTTATCCGATCCACAAGCAGGCAGTCGATGTGGTGGGCGAAGGGCTGCGTGGCTGGGGGAGCCACAAATTCGCCGCCAGTATTTGGGGCATCGAGGAGCAGCAGTATCTGCAACGAGCCGACGTTTGGCCGCTCAATCCCGAGGGTGAGATCATGTTGGGCGTAAAACTCGAAGATCAGCAATCGCTCGCCAACATGGAAAAAACCTTAGCTGTGCCTGGCTTAGCGTTTGCGGAGCACGGTCCGCGCGATTTGGGATTGTCGTTTGGCTATTTGGAGGGACGTGCCGATCCGCCAGTCCCTGCCGAAGTCGATGCGGCCGGTCGAAAGGTGTTGGCTTTATGCAAATCAAACAAGCTATTTTTTCTCGACAATGTATTGCCCGACAACGTCGCCACGAGGCTCGACGCAGGAGTCATGATCGGTGCCGGCCGCCGCCAAGACGCCGCAAAAGCTGGGCGAAGACATACTGGCCGAAAAATGCCGTGGTGACGTTTTTTGATACCTGTTTGGGCATGGGAGGATCGCAATGAATAAAGTGCTGCTGGTCATCGGCGACGGAGCCGAAGTGATCGACACGATGGTGCCGCTCTATCGGCTGGGGGAAGACTACCAAGTCGTCAAAGCGGCTCCCGAGGTTCGCACCTACAATCTCGTGCAACATCACCACGATGCGAGTTGGGATGTCACGATCGAAACGCCCGGCTACAAACTCGATTCCGACATTGCCTTCCGCGACGTGAACTCCGACGAGTATCTCGCGCTCATACTCCCCGGTGGTCGGGCACCTGAGTTTCTACGCTACGACGAAAACTTGCTCGAAATTACCCGACACTTTTTCGACCAAAAGAAACCGGTCGCCTCGATTTGCCATGGTATCGAAATTCTCGCAGCAGCCGACGTCATCCGCGGCCGCCAAGTGACCACGATCCCCCGTTGCCGACTCGACGCGGAATTTTCCGGTGCGACATACGTGGCCGAGCCGCTGGTTATCGACGGCAACTTGTTCTGCTGTCGGTACAAACGGGAGTGTTCGGGCTGGATGAAGGCGTTTACGGAGGAGTTAGCGCGGCGTGCCTAAGTTGGTGCAACGTGCATCAATGAACCAACCAAACAAACCCGCCGATCAAAGCGAACACCGCTATCCAGCCGCCAATGAAACCCGCGACGGAAGTCGCCGAGGGGACGGGGATTTCCAACCCGAACGCTGTGCAGAGCATGGCCCGTTCGGCGGGGGGCGTTCCTGCGGGCAATCGGCAGGGTTCGACGAGGACTTCGTTCGCGCTGATCGGTGTGCGGGTCAGAGCATAAAACCGGTTGAGCTTTTCTTCCTCGACGGGCTTGGTCACGAGGCTCACGATGATGCCCGCAGCGAGCGCCGCAATGCTGTAAAAGACTATGACCCAGGGATCATAGACCGCATCGGGTTTTCCGGATTCGCTCCAAATCAAGCGCCAGGAATCGGCAAATGGTAGACTGCCCATCCAGTTGATCACACTCGGCAGAGTGGTCAACCACCAGGCAGTAAAGCCCGTCAGCGTTGCCGCCCAGGCACCGGCGGCTGTCGCCGGACGCCACAACAAACCGAGCCAAAAGGCAATGCCCATCATCGGTGCGATCTTGAACCATATTTTTAAGGCCGTCACCACATCAGGCACACGATAGGCAAAAAAGATGCCTCCGATCACTACGAGCAAGGCTGCGAGCCTGCCCACGGTCAGGTAGTGATGCTCCGATTTACCTGGCAGTAGCGGCTTGTAAATGTTTTCGGTGAAGAGTCCCGACGACGAAATCATAAACGCATCGCAAGAACTCATTACCGAGGCTAACAGCGACGCGAGAAAAACGCCCAGCAGCCCAGGCAATACATTTGGGAGAAACGCACGGGCGACATCGCCGTACACATGGTCCGGCTTGATCGTTGTTAGATCAATCCCGCGATTGATGTACCAAGCGACCGCTGCCAGAGCGGTAATACTCCACGCCATCGTACAAATGCGTTTGACGATATTACCGACCATGAAACCAACGCGGCCGTCCATTTCGGTGCGCCCTGAGGCGCAAACGCCCATGATAAAAGGCTGGGCGACGATGCCCACGAGCGCCTGGATCGCGAACATGATGATGAAGAACACGCCGATTTTTTTGCCAGTGCCGGACTCGACGACCAGTGCCAGCATGTTCGGGTCCTGAATCGTTTCGCGAATGCCCGTCATCCCTCCAACCGCGTTGAGAACGAACGGTAGCAGCAGAAAGGAAAAGATGATCGTGAGAATGCCTTGAATAAAGTCGGTGACAATGGCGGCTGCTAGGCCACCGGCCGTGCCGTAGATCACAAAGAGAACCGTGATGACGGCGATCGCGGTGTTAGCCCCCACCGCGCCGGCTGTCGACGATTCGACGAGCGCGCCTGTCCCTTTCAACATCAATCCGATTTTTACGGACAGGCCAACGATACCCACGAGGGCAAAGAGCACCGCGACGCTGCGGTTGTAGCGAAGCGTGTAAACATCGGCGGTCGTAACCGCGCGAAGCCGACGCATGATCGGCGCGATCAACCAATAAAAGGGCGTGGCGGGCAGCCACAGCCATTGCCACCAGATGCCAGAGAGGCCGCTCTTGAAAGTCGCTGAGGCGACGACGACCGCCTGGTCCGATGCGGTCCCCGTGCCAAAGGCATTGGTGATCATCATCGCCTTGCCAAAGGTGCGCGGCATGAAAAAGTCGCTGGCCGTTTTTACCCGCCGAGCCATCCACAGGCCAAGCCCCGTGATGCCGAGCAAATAGAGAATCACGACCACCACGTCGACCGGATGAAGTCCTGCCATGCTGTTGCCTAATTTTTCAAGTGGAGTCGGTCGCAAAAAAGAAATTACTCAGCAGCGTGACGCAGGTAGTCGGCGTAGGTTGCGGCCAAGTCGGGGGACTTACCCGCTGGACTGGCATGGACGAACACTCCGTAGCGGAGCCGTAATTGTTCGCCCGGTTTGACGACGACTTTGCTTTTCTCCCCTTTGCCAAACGCTTCGCGACCGAAGGGGTTCGCTTCCAGCAGTCCATAGTCCCTGGCGTGAAACCAACTGGGGCGGAAGTTGTCGGGATGACAAAACAGTGTCATGCCGACGTGCTTGCCATCGAGCGTTCCGCTGTAGTCACACCAGTCGGCCGTGTTCCCCCAAATTTCGTCGCCATTTTTCCGCCCTTCGGAATCGACCATCGTGCCGTTACCCGCGGGAATGCGGCCGGCCTCCTCGCTCTCAACGCGGATGGGAGTGGCTACGCGAAAGCCGATGCCCATCTCCTCTTGGTCGCCGAAATAGAATTCATCGTTCGAAGAAAAGATGCTGTCCCAGAGCAAGAGATAACCATCCTGTCGCACGACCACGGTGTAGGTGCAATCTTCGTTGCATACGATTGCGTCGGGATTTTCTGCCGTTCCGTAGCGGTTTTGCACTTTTAATGAACGGGTGTTGTCCGGGATCGCGTACATCGTCTGCGCGACGGGTGCCGCCAGTCGCCAATAGTCGTTGCCGCTGATGTCGCCAAACGACATCCAGAGCCCTGGGTGAAACGTTCCATGGTCAGCTCGGTCTTTCCCCGCGATGGGGGGATGGTTGCGAGAGACTTGCGGAGCGCCGGGGGCGCGCAAGTGAGCAAAGTAGGGCCGCGAAATTTCGTCGTCCTGATAGACATACAGGGCGATTTGCTGGTCACCAACTCTAATCGGAATTTGGCCCTCAACACTCGTGTCGAAGGAGACGGCTGCCGGTTCCGCGAACACGCATTCGCTTGCGACCGCGAGGAAAGATGTTGCGAGCGTCAGTGCCATGAGCGGGGTGAACTTGATTGCATTCATAATTAGGATGCTCCTTGTGGCGTGGCCCAATGGCCACCTGCGCGATAAGTGCGGGTCAATAGTTGGTTGGCTTCTTTGTCGCCTTCAATCTGATAAGTTGCTGGATCGAAATCAAGGGAGCGCCCCGTGCGCAGCGCGATATTGGCAAGATGGATCAACGCCACGCTGCGAACGCCTTCCAGAATGTCGGCGTTGGGTTTTCGACTGTTACGAATGGCGTCAAGAAAGTCGTCGAGATGTTCGAGTTTTTTTGACGCTGTTTTTTGCTTCTCTAGAATTACACGATTGTCGCCATCAACGACTCGCAGTTTGCCTCGTTTGCTGAGAAACATCTTGCCCTTGGTTCCGAAGAACTCCACGCCACTGTCGCAGTTGTGCGGGTAGTTTCGTGACCAGAGCTTCAACTCAAAGACAAGTTGGCGCCTGCTCCCCATTTTGCCATCACCCGGGTACTCGAACGCACAGGTTGCCGTATCGGGAAATTGTTGGTCGTCGTCATGGAAGTACTTTCCCCCCAAAGCGACAACTTTCGAGGGCATCGTATCGACCCCCAAGCCCCAACGGGCATAGTCCAATTCGTGGGCGCCGTCGTTGCCGATGTCTCCCGTGCCGAAGTTGTACCACCAGTGCCAGTCGCTGTGAAAGCGATTTGCCTGGAACGGCACCATCTCTGCGGGGCCGACCCATGTGTCGTAGTCGACGTTGCTCGGAGCCTCAGTAGGCTGCATGTGGCCGATGTTCTTGCGACGCTGAATGTTCCACGCCTTTGCGAGGAGTACGTCACCGATCATGCCGCCTTGAAGCATTTCTATTGCTTCTACGGTAAACGGAGTGCTGCGTTGTTGCGTGCCATGTTGAACGACGACGTTGTTTCGACGCGCGGCTGCCAGCAGCAGTTGCCCCTCGCGGAAGTTGTGGCTGCAGGGTTTCTCGACATAGACATGTTTGCCTGCCTCGCAGGCGAGGATCGCCGCGGGTGCGTGCCAATGGTCGGGAGCGGTAATCACCACCGCGTCGATCTCTTTGTCATCGAGAATTCGACGCATGTCGCTCACCGCATGCGCGGAATCGACGCTGGCCTTCTTGGCCGCTATCGCGAGCCGTGCTTGATCGGGATCGCAGACATAATCGGCCCGTTCATAGAACCACCGACCACGCTGGCCGCAGCCAATCACTCCGAGGCGCAACTGGTCATGGGGGCCACGTGCTATTGTCTCGTTAGCGCGCAGCGTTTGGCTCCAACTCGCTGCTGCCACGCCGGCACTGGCGTGCTTGAGAAACGTCCTTCGTGATGATTCTGCCATGGCGATTGGGTGACTTGTGAACAGCTCGATGAAAAGTGGCTAATGGGCAACTTCCACACTATTTCTTACGCACTGCTCAATCGCTTGGAGAATCACGCTGTTGTCGAGTTCACCCAAGCCGGCTGCTTCGGCCTGATCCAATAGTTGCAAGTGCAACGTGGACATCGGCAGCTGGATAGCATTGCGACTCGCTTCGTCGAGCATGATCCGCACATCCTTGCTGTGCTGCGATAACTTGGCCTGGAGGGAAAAGTCGCGGTCGATCATCTTCTGACCCTTAACATCCATCACGACCGAATACGCGTTGCCTTCTTTGAGTACGTCGAGCGCCTTGGCCATTGGGATGCCAATCGCCTCGGAGAACAACAGTCCCTCGGCCAATGCAACACGATTTAATCCCAAAATCAGGTTGTTGACCAGCTTCATTTTCGCCGCAGCACCCCAAGGCCCCACATGGTGGGTCTTGCCGGCAATCGCGTCAAACAAATCGCGACACGCAGCAAACGGCTCTGCCGGTCCACCGACAATCGCCATCGCCTCACCTTGCCGCGTTTGTTCGCTGGAGGCAGCGATTGGAGTTTCGAGATAGTGCACCCCGCGCTCCGCCAAGCGCTCCGCCAGTGGAATCGTTTGCGAGGGGTCGCCGGTTGTGGTGTCGATTAGAATTTGCCCAGCGCTCAGTCCCGAATCCATCTGTTCGAGGACTTCTTCGACGACATCGGTGGTATATAAGCAAATAACCACCCGCTCGCATTCACTGAGCGGGTTGTCTGACCACTGCGCGCCACGTGCGATGAGAGGGTCTGCTTTATCTCGGGTTCGGTTGTAGACAAGCACCGGGTAGCCAGCGCCGATCAGGCGTTCACAGAGTGCGGTCCCCAACAACCCGAGCCCGATGACACCGATGGGAGCCTGATTGCCCGACGGGCTCTCGCCGGAAACGTCAAGGTGATTTGAATCAAAGTTTTGAGTCATGTCATTTGCTAGATTGATAGCAAGTTCAGAAGAGACAGCATTGCTCATACTAAAGTAATGGCGGAGTACCATCACCCTCGATCTATTATTTTTCTTGGGAACGTCCGAGAATGCCAATGGCAAACAGCCATTTCCTGAAATGCCAATCCATTTCTGGCTGCATTTGCGAATCGTGTAAAGCGATTTCGACTATTTTTTCTTGCAATCTCAGAGATTTCGCTACAACATGAAGGCAGGCGACAGCCGTGGGTGTTGCCGCGCAACAGTGCGATTTACAACTTCACTTTTCTTTTCACGGTAATGGGAGATCTGACTCATGAAGATGACCAAGATGTTTGGGAGTGGCTTGGGAGTGTTAGCCCTCGTTGGCTTGTTGGCAGTACCGCAAGCTAGTGCAACGACTTCGATAACGTTGCTGGATTCTGCCGGGAATCCTGCAACGCTCAATCCCGCAGCTCCGACCCATACGGACCAGGACGACTACAGTGCGGCTGGCTTAAACATTGGCCAAGACGGTTATCTGTTTTTTGATTGGAATCTAAGTGCCGATTCGGGAGTGGACACAGAGGTCGACGAGGCGTCGTGGGTCAACACGCTACCATCGTGGCTATCCGTAGACCCTGTTGAAGGCAGTGGGTCGTACTCGTTTGGAGAAGATCCTGGAGTGGTTTCCTATACCCGTGGTGGCGTCAGCAGCTGGGCCAGCATTACGCTTCCCGACGGTGTCGCTCCGGGCCTTACGGGTGCGCTGATCGATCCTGCAGCTGATAACAATTCCAACAACACAATTAAAGATATTCCAATTGGGGCAGGGGCCCCATCGTCGTTCTTGCTGCACCTTGTCACTGACAACACAGCCGGAGACCACAACTCGAATCGTCTCCGCGCTCGTGAAGATGTCAGTGGCGAAGATGCACGAGCCGAGACCCTTACGTTCAATAACGAGCCGGACGTGTATACGTTCCGCTACGATGGCGTGGTTGCCGGTGACAGTATCAAGTTGCAGCTCAACTCTGGGGTTGCAGGTGTCGACCCCTCGATCGCTGGATTCATGATCGATGTCGTCATTCCTGAGCCGACTAGTGTTGCTTTGTTTGGTTTGGGTGCACTAGGCCTAAGTTGCATTCGCCGACGACGCCGTTAAGGAGGCGTCGCAGCTGGAGAACTGCCTAGTAGATGCGTTGAATTTCTCACGGCATTCCAGTCACCGCCAGTGGCTGGAGTGCTTTTTTCGATTGACATCCGTCCAAGTTGGGCCAGTCGATTGGTGCCAAGTTGGTTTGTAAGTCGCGTTTGAGCAACGCCGTTTGCGCAAACGCCTAATTCAAGTGGGGCATGGTTTGGGTATTCGGCAATCCTAGCTAGTTTGTTGAGCAAACCCACTGGTCAGTAGCAAGGAAAACTTGACTCGCAACACACGAATAGTTAGCTTGAATTGATGCAGAGAGCCAGTCGGCCCGCTTGCCTAACAGTGTTGGTGTTCCAACGTTGGTAATGCGAGCGGCTGTTGGGCTTATGCATTCTTTTGCATTGCAGTCTTTTCCACAAAATTTGGAGACCGTGCCGTGAATGGTCGTACTGTGCATTGTAGCGACGCGAATCGTCGCAAGCATCGAGGCTTTACGCTCGTCGAGCTATTGGTTGTGATCGCGATCATCGGGGTATTAGTGGCCTTGCTCTTGCCAGCGGTCCAAGCAGCACGCGAGGCGGCCCGCCGCACGCAGTGTACCAATAATCTCAAGAACGTCGGTCTCGCGATTCAAAACTACCACGACAGCAATGGGCTGGTACCCAACACGCGACGAAGTTGGGACTACATTACCTGGGCCGCATTGCTTTGGCCCTACATTGAATCGGGAACCCTTTCCGTGGCGTGGGATAGCAAGCAGCGATATTACGGTCAGACCGAGGCGGCACGGACCGTGCAAGTGCCAATCTATTTATGCCCCTCCCGTCGAGCGGCACCACAACTAAGTGTTTCAGGAGACAACGACGCGGGGTCCGCTTCGGGAGAAAACTTTACTGGCGCTTTAGCAGACTATGCCGCGGTCACAGGGGACAACGACCCCAATGCGTCTGAGACGGACAACACTTACGAAAACAATGATGGTGAAATTTACACGCCGACCGGCGCGTTCCGGCACGCCGGATTTGAAACGAGCGGTGACGAAGGCATCATCGAGGGCAAGACCGATTTGAGTGGCATACCCATCAAATGGAAGGTGTCTTTCAACCAAATCGAGGATGGGCTTTCTAACACGGCTTTCATCGGGGAAAAGCATGTGCCCATTGATGGCGGCCCCCACGGAAGCTGGTTTGGCAGAAAAGCTGCCGGTGACAACTCGATTTATAACGGCGACTTCTGGTATACCATGGGAAGAAAAGGCGGGCATGAATCGCCCATTGCCGACCCGAGCGAAGGGAGTCAGGACGCTGATGAAGCCAGTGCCGCCAGAAGAAAGTTCGGGAGTTGGCACGCTGGTATCTGTCAATTCGCTTTCGGAGATGGCAGTGTGCACTCAATCAGCACAGACATTGATGTCTACATGCTCGGACACCTTTGCAACATCGCCGATGGAAATCCTATTGATCTGGATGGCGCCGGTGTACCTTATCCTGTGACAAGTTACTGATTAGGGACAGGTGATTAACCACGTTTACCAGCCAGCAAAAACAACCATTGTAAGTCCCAGGGGAATCTGACAGTGCGCGTTATTAGTCGAGCGGGATTGCACGCCTTGGTCAGTGTCGCTTTGTTGCTGGTTAGCGGTTGCGGCGAGTCCACATTGCCTACGTACCCAGTTTCGGGCCAAGTTGTTTTTCCAGACGGCAAGACGCTTCCTGAGGGAGGGCAGATCAAATTTTCATGCGATGCTGTGGACCCGCCTCTGGTGGCGAAAGGGCGATTTGGAACTGATGGCAGATTTACCTTGACGACATTCCGTGAAGGCGATGGCGCAATCGCAGGCGAGCACCGGGCCATGGTCATCCCCAGCGTACCCGGAGATCGAGAAGAGGGGATGTCGATGGCCGACTACACCGCAGCGCTACATCCGATTGACAAGAAATTCAAACACCCGGACGCGTCGGGGCTGAAATTTACCGTTTCCGCCGAGACGGCTCCGCACGATTTTCGCATCGAAGTAACGAAGACCCGAAAGAGAAGACGTTAATCCTGATAGCGCTAATTCCAATTGCGCTGATTCCAGAGCAGGCTGCTAAAGATATCATCGAGGGGACGAAAGCATGAGAAAATACATCCGTCGCGAAGCAACTCTTGTTGGAGCTTTGGCCATCGCTTTTGTTTTGGGGATGACATCCAGCCAAGCTGGCGTTAATTACTCTGATCCAGCTGGTGGCTGGCGCTATACCTATGAAGGTACCTTCGACCCTGGTATCAACAACCCGGACAAATTCATCGGTGGTACCGGTCCCGCCGGCTTCGGCGGTACGCCAGAGGGTGCGACCGAGGCAATCGACGCCCTCGACGGAACATGGCTCCACACGCAAGGCGATAAATGGGATGGTTCTGCCCCCGGAGACCCGCTTTCGGACCCCACGGTCTCAGCCAGCCCCGCAATTTCTCTGACGGGCAAGCAAGGTACTTCACCGGGCGGTGCCGGTGCTTTCACCGAAGGTAGCACGGACTACATTCGCGTTCAGGATGCGGGCAATCCAGAATTGCACGGATGGATCCAGGGCCTCAGTGATCCCGCGTTGATTCCGTACCCCTCTGAAGATCCCTCAGAGCCAATCAATTCGAATCGCCGCGTCTATTTCGGTCACTCCATGACCCAAGATGGAGTCTCGGATGAATTAGTAATGACCAACACGGGGATCACCATCTCATTCCGCACACGGATTCCCAACAGTGGGCCTCTGGACGATCTCTATTTAGAAGTCGATGGCGACGATCCCGATAGTGATCCCGACGTGGTTCCTTGGTTTCAGGATGCGCCAAACGGTCGCGGAACGCCGATGACCAATGGTCGCGGCACGATCAATGTTGCGCAGAATGATCCAACGAATGTCGATACACAGGTGGGGTTTTCCCTGGTTACCAGCACCGATATCACGACTTTTTGTGATTCAACGGATGGGGCACTTTGCACGGGGACCGGAAGTGGTGGGCTGATCATGAACAACCTGAATGGCAACGTCCCTTCCAATAGCATTGATTCAGAATCGACTGGCACGCTCAATATCGTGGAAATTCCCGATGATGATCTCAACGAGTGGAACGAATTCTGGATCACGATGGAAAACAACGCCGGTCTCCCCGGCAACATTGAAGTGAATGTTTACATGAATGGCTCGACGACTCCCAGTACGCATCAAGTTACACTTGCAGCGAAAGATAATGCCGTCTACGCGAAAGAGAACAACCCATTTATTGATTTTGGTATCAGCGACAACAGTGGGTTCGGCTCGTTTGACTTGGATTTTATCTCCTACCAGATCGGAGTTCACATTCCCGAAGCCATTGTCGGCGATCCGGCAGATCTCAACAACGACGGCTTTGTCGATGGATTGGACCTGGGGATTCTGTTGGGCAACTTCGAGATGACTGCAACTCCAGAGGGCGGGGAACTCAATGGAACTGCTCCGGTCGATGGTCTCGACTTGGGTATTCTTCTCGGGGCTTGGAACCCGCCGGCCGTGAGTGCCGTGGCGAGTGTGCCAGAGCCGACAAGCCTCTTATTGCTGGCGATTGGCTCGTTAGGAATTGCCTCCAGGCGTCGCAAATCCTAGGAATGCGAAGGCAACTGCACCTCGTAAACCTGCGCGTGACCCGACTGATCCGACGTGAATACCACGCGGTCTCCCTGCGGTGAATAATTGGGATGCGGGTGGGTATGTTGTGGGGCGTAGACCTCGACAGGTCCGTCGTCGTAGGGGCAATGGTCGTGCTTCCAGTGGTCGCCCAGGTTGCTGGCGTTCGAGTCGCAGAGCGGGTACACCGGTGCTTCGTTGCGGCGAGGATCGCAGAGGATCAAACCCACGTCGGGGTGGTTTGTGTCAGCGACCAGTTGCGTGCCAGCACCATTCACCATCGGATGCCAAGCGTTGTTGCGACAAATCCATCGCACTGCGCCCGTGTCGATATCGATTGCCATCACTCCATGCGGCCAATTGGTCGAGACAATTTCGCGCGTGCCTGGCAACCAGGTCTCGTGAACGATCCATTCTTTCTTGGCCGCATCGCGATGGTAAACCAATCGGTTCTCGCTGCCGTCGCGGCGAACGATCCAAATGCGCTCATCATGGGGCCCGGCATAGCGTAGCCAAGACGAGTCGTCCGGATGGAACTGCGGATGGGCGATGCTGTCGCGCTCGAGTATCACGGAGTCTGCGCCCGATTCCACGTCGATGATATGCATGCGAAAGCCATTTCTTTCTTTCACGGGCACGCACCACCAGTGATCGTCGCGGCTGAGGCTGGTCGTTCCCATCGAAGCACCAACCATGCCCGGCTGTCGAATCGGCCCGTCGCTCAAGACGGCGAGTTGTTCTTCCTGCATGGTCCCCAAATCGACTCGCC
Organism: Bythopirellula sp.; assembly: GCA_965230685.1. Lineage (GTDB taxonomy): Bacteria > Planctomycetota > Planctomycetia > Pirellulales > Lacipirellulaceae > Bythopirellula. The sequence continues at coordinate 1,236,731 of CBDDLO010000002.1, read as the reverse complement.
AAGCGGCGTTGCCTGCTGTGTAGTAGGCGTAACAACCATCGTGCGCAGGATGGCAGGACCACTCGTTCAGGTTGTCCCGGTCAGAGAGTTGAACGAGCTGGCCGGATCGTCCTTCTTCCATAAATAGCTGAGGCTGCCCAGTGCGGTGCGAGACAAAAAACAGTCGAAAGCCAGAATTGTCGTACGCAGGAATATAGTAAAAGGGGTGGTGGTGGATCGAAGCATGCTGCGTTACCTGCCTGACGAGCGCCCCGGTGCGAGGATCGCTCTGAGACTGACTTTCGCTAGGGTAAGTGGAACCAACAGGCATAGCTAATCACTAGAGGTGGAAGAGTCGCCGAGCATTGCCGGAGAGCATGAGCTGCCGCTCGTTATCCGTAAGATTCATTGCCTGAATTGCCGCCAGCGTAGAGCGAATGTAACCTGGACCCCGCTGCGGATCAAACGGCATGTCGGTCGCGAACAACAACTGCTCCGCCCCAAAGAATGTTTTGCCACATTCGATCGCAGCTTGAGAACCAAACGAGGCCGTGTCTGCATGGAACCGCTCGCAGGCCTGCAGCAACGGTTCCTGGAGCGGGGTTTGCACATAGTCAGCGGCTTCGGGCGGGTTGCGCGTCCCCAGTAACTCCATGCCCGGCCCCAGTCGCCCCGATAACATCGGCAAGTAACCGCCCACATGATGGGCAATAATGTTCAGGTTGGGATGGCGATCAAAAATACCGGACAGTGCCAAGCGTATTAGCGCCAGCGTGGTTTGATACGGCCAACCAATGGCCCACCACATGTCGCACTTCGAGTAGGCCTCGTCCGGGTAGTCTGGTACCGTCATCGCACGTGTTGGATGCAGCAAAATCGGCAGCTCGAAGTCCGCCAACAAAGCAAACAAGGGTTGAAATTGCGGGCTATCCAGCGGTTGCCCCAGTACGCTGGTGAAAATCTGAACGCCTACTGCGCCGAGCTTTTCGACTGCACGTCGCGTTTCCAAGAGGCTCGCCTGAACATCGTTGAGAGGCAACGTCGCAACAAACCCCACGATTCTTTCTTGGGCCGTTGCGGTGGCGCGCGCGAGTTGGTCATTGGCGATTTGCGACAGGGCAACCGAACTCTGCGGTGCGAGTACTTCCGTCGGTGGCGAAGCGAGGCTGATAATCTGTTGGTAGTGCGGAAACTCTTCGAGCATTTGCAGCCGCGCCTCCAGATCGACCATTACAGAGATTTGCTGTGCCCGCTTGAACATTACGAGCGGCTTCACTGCTGCTGCTTCGACTGCCGCACAGTACTCGAGCGGCAAGAAGTGACAGAATGTGTCGATGCAGTCTTCGTGGATAGCCATTGAAGTCGTTGCGGTGAAGTTGGTTGCTAGAGAACTGGATTGATTACAGCCAAAGCTTCACGAATTGTGGCTACCTCGGATTCGGGTAGCGGTGTGACGGGTCGCCGGAAATGGGCGCTGGGAAATTTCCCCAACAACCAACGTGCAACCTTCATGCGCTGGTGCGCCCCGCAACCCGGTTCGCCGAAGTTGTATATCAAGCGTGCCAGGGGAGCCACTGTTTTTTGTGCTTTCTTGGCTCGGGTGAAGTCCCCATCAAGCGCCGCATGGACCAGTTCCACCATCAACCGCGGCGCAAATCCGGCAAAGCCAATCAGGGCTCCGTCCGCCGCTTCAAATAAGGTAGGCAACAGGAACTCATCGTGGCAGGTCACAACCGTTGTCTCGGGCGAAGACTCCTTCAGGCACTCGTAATCGTGCAACCAGCGCGACATATCTCGCGTGCCCATCTTAATCATCACGATGCGCGCATGTTGCGAGATTTCCATCATTTCTTTCAGCGAGTACGAAGCTTTGGTCCAAGCCGGATACTGGTGCAGAATAACATCAATGCCCGCCGCATCGGCGATGTCCGTACAATAAGCGATCGCGGTGTTTGCGGTGCGACCAAAGCGAAGCCAGTGGTGGGGTGGCATCAGCAGGATGGCGTCCGCTCCTGCTGCTTTGGCGGCCTGCGCGTGTTCGGTCGCCTCCAGGATTCCCTCGGACATCACCCCCGAGGCAACCTTGATGCCACGCCCTGAGTTCGCCGCCGTCTTTGCGACTATCGCGGTGACCCTGGCTCGTTCCTCCGGCAGAAGTGACATCGCTTCGCCCGTATGCCCGTTGCAGACGAGGCCTTGAATGTCATCGACGGATGCAAGCTCGGAAATGTATTCTTCAAGCCCCGACTCGTCCAGCGACTGGTCCTCTCGAAACGGACAAAGCGTAGCGGCGAAGACGCCGGTCCAAGGTTTGTGATTCCAAGTCATGTGAATCATTCTCAAGTTCGAGTGGTGAGAAATGACAATCGCGTTTGTCGGTTGTAGAAGCAAGGGCTAAGCCCGGCTTCAATTATAAACGACTTGCAACCTTTTCTTGCGCGACTCACTAAGTTTTGCGGGCCGATTTCCGAATAGGCAAACAGCATCGCCGAATCAGTCAATGTCTTCTGGTTGTCCAGTCTGAACAGTTACCACGAGACAACACCAATCGGGTATACTGTTGTGCTCCATCACGCAATGAAACAATTACGGAAACCCAGACATGCTTGCGCGATCTTCATCCAATCGAAAGATATCGACTCTCGTGGCCCAAGCTGTCATCGCCGTATTGCAGCTTGTCATCAGCCATGCTGCGGCTGCAGATCAACCGAATATCTTATTTTTCTTGGCTGATGACGTGGGCTCTGAAGTCCTCGAGTGTTACGGCGGGCAGTCCTATCGAACTCCGCGACTGAATCAGTTGGCAGAGGAGGGATTGCGTTTCACGCACGCCTACGCGATGCCCGCATGCTACGCCACACGGACCACGTTACTCAGCGGTCAATATTGGATTCAGATGGGCCGGCCTGAGTGGGGAACCTATCCGCCCGAGGCCGAAAATCGAACGCTGGCCCAAGTACTCAAGCGTGCAGGTTACGCAACCGCGATTGCAGGTAAGTGGCAGCTTGCGCTGCTGGGCGAAGATCCCCTGCAGCCTCATCGGCTTGGTTTTGATCAATACGCACTGTTCGGTTGGCACGAAGGGCCACGCTATTATCAGCCCCACATCAGGGAGAACGGTCAGCTGCGCGAGGATGTGTCCGAGCGCTACGGGCCGGACGTCTACTGCGACACTCTGATCGACTTTATTTCGACAAAGCGCACGCAACCGTTTTTCGCCTTGTACTCGATGGCATTGTGCCATGCCGTGACAAACGACCTGGACCATCCCGTACCGGTGGGCCCCCACGGCGATTACCAGTCTTTTGGCGAAATGGTCGTCGCGATGGACGAACGCGTCGGAAGAATTGTCGATGCGGTTGATGCTCTAGGGCTGAGTGACAATACGTTGATCGTCTTTTTTTCCGATAACGGCTCGCCCAGGCGAAATATCGTCGGTGCGGTTGGTGACGAACTCGTCTACCGACCCGTCGTTTCCCAACGCGATGGTGTGGCGGTGCCAGGTGGCAAGGCACAGCTTACCGATGCCGGAACGCGCGTACCGCTGATCGTGCGTTGGCCCGGAACCGTCCGCAGCGGCGCAACGATCGATCAATTGATCGACGTGAGTGACTTCCTACCGACACTAGCGGACCTAGCCGATGCAGCGATCCCCAAAGGCATCGAGATTTCTGGCCTCTCGTTTGCTCCTCAGCTGCTTGGGAGGAAAGGGACGCAGCGACAGTGGGTCTATGCCGAGCACAAACTTGCTGGCTACGTCAAGAACCATCGCTGGAAGTTGTTTGAAGATGGCCGATTTTACGATGTGAAAAACGATCCTGGTGAGGAACAAGCGTTGAATCTTCAATCGCTCAGTCCAGAAGTCCTCGCCGAGTACCACACACTTCAGCAGGCGATCGCTGCTGTGCGTAACTGAATCAGTAGGCTGACCACCACCAATGGGAGATAACCATGCGTTCCGCTTCTTCTCGCCGTGAATTTATACTCTCTTCTTCAGCCGCTGCGGCGCTGGTGGCCTCCGCGCGGTGCTCAGCCGCTGAAACGGCCAAGCCGCGGGTGCGGGTTGGGCAGATCGGGGTGGGGCATAGCCATGCGGTCGGAAAGCTCCAAGTCTTTCGCAATTCGCCCGACTGGGAACTTGTGGGAGTCGTAGAGCCCAACCCGGAACTGCGCCGCGCGGCTCAGCAATCGAACGACTATCAGGGGCTGCAGTGGATGACCGAACAGGAGTTGCTCAATACTCCTGGATTGCAAGCCGTGGCCGTCGAGACCAAAGTGTTGCAGTCGCTTGATGTGGCCGAGCGCTGCGTCGACGCGGGCATGCACATTCACCTCGACAAACCGCCAGGGGCTGACTTCAATCAGTACCGCCGTGTACTCGATAAAGCCGATCGGCAAAATCTTACGGTGCAGATGGGCTACATGTATCGCTACAACCCTGGCATCGTCCTGCTGCACGATTTGTTGGACAAGGGTTGGCTCGGCGATGTATTTGAAGTGAACGCGGTTATGAGCAAGGAAATTGGCAGATCGAAACGGAAGAAGTGGCTAGAGAATCCCGGCGGGTCAATGTTCGAATTGGGATGCCATCTTATCGACTTACTCGTGGGTATTCTTGGGCAACCCGACTCGGTGACGCCCTACAATCGGCACTCGGGAAATTTTGAGGACCAGCTCATGGACAACATGCTCGCCGTGTGTGAGTATCCGCGCGCGACTGCTACGATTCGCTCGACGGCTGTCGAGGTCGAAGGATTTGAGCGTCGGCATCTCGCGGTGTGTGGCACCAAGGGTACGTTTCACCTCCAGCCGCTGGATCAGCCGGTTGCAAGGCTCGCACTCGCTGAGCCGCAGGGCGAGTACCAAAAGGACTATCAAACGATCCAGTTTGGCGAGTATCGGCGTTACACCGACGACCTGGCGGACCTCGCCGCCATCATTCGCGGGGAGAAACCGAGCGACTTCAAAAGCCCTCACGACTTGGCAGTCCAAGAAACTTTGCTACGCGCATGCGAGATGCCGCTCTAGACGAATCTCCCGGGCACAACGCGCAGTGCGAGATACCTCCCCAATCAGAACGCAAGCGCATGACGCGAATATCAGGTAGGGGTGGAGCGATCGGCGACCTACTTTACGAAGCTTTCTTAGTGAACTGCATGCTATAGAGCTTCGTGCCTCGTGAGCGGAAAACAACCTGCACGGTACGCCCAGCCAACAGTGAGAGGTCTTTTCCGCTGTTGAGCCACTCGACTTCCGTTGCGATGAAGTCGCCATTTAGGTAGATGCAATCGTCGATGCTAAACCCTTCGATGGGTTTGCCGCGTTCGTCAAGAAATCCGACCTGGGCGTACCCCGCGGCATCGGTATCGAGGTTCAGTACCAGGCGATTTCCCTCGAATATCAGCGGTCGAGTGGTGAACGAGCCACCCGTGTAGGGTGTATCTGCCGAGACGAATCCATCGAACCGTTGCACAACTCGAAAGATAGCTTCGCGGGCCGAGCGACTCTTGGTCCAAGGGGAATGGTACTTTTCACTGCCTACGTAGTATTGCCAAATTTCGTTGCCGCGGCGCACCATGCCGTGGCCCATGTAAGCTTTCTTGAGATCCAGACCCGCATGTCGACCTATGCCTACGTAGGTCGGACGCGGATAGCGTTGCCAGCGAATACCGTCGCGGCTCACGGCCAGTTGCGATTCCAATGGCCCCGAACCTCGTGCTGCTGCTGGGCGCCCTAAAGCCTGTCGGGTCTCAGGACCATCACCGTGATAGTGAAAGTACATGACAGGAAAGGCGAGGTAAGCATCTGCCGCCCAGGGGTATTTGATGCTCTTAGGGACGTAGACATCCACGCCTACCGGATCGAGTTCCTTCGTATTGGCAAACGTCGTGGGATACTCAACACCAAACCCGGGGGGAGTGAGCGGACCATTGTCGACATAGTAGGGGATCTTACGTCCTAAGGGTCGCGTCTTGGCTAACCGTCGTTGCTCGTCGACGGAAACTGCTTGCCATGGCCAAGGTCGCATCACGTCAGTGGCTTCGGTCATCACCGAGGTTCTTGACGATTTCCCGCCGACTGTGCGCTGCATATCACTGCGATGGTAACCCACGTAACGTTGCCGTTGATCGTCGTAAAAGACAATGGATTGCGACGCCGCACGAAAGGGCAGTGCGCTCGTCTCATTCCGCGTGAATTGATAGCCGTCCGCCGAAGAATATACATAGCAACCGCGGCCTCGATAGCCGCTGAAGTACTTAATCCGCTGCTGGGTCGGGGCATTGGGGTCGAGAAAAAGGGTCCCCAGGCCAACGGGGTCTTCAATGACAATATTGTGTGCCCCCTGGAATTCGCGACCCAAGTCGGGGGCATCAAACACGACTCCATCGGCGGAGGTCCAAACAGACAAGCTGTTATTCGGCCCTCTGCGATAGAGTCTTATCAAACCATCGCCGCTTTCTACATCCTCAAACACCACCAAGTGGTTTGAGAGTCCACGTTGCTCAACGACTAGCTCTGCCTTGCGAGGTGGATTGGGGCGGAAGGTGATATTCTCTTGCTCGGCCAGTAGGGCGTCGTCGAGAAACAAGTGCTTTCTGCTTCCTAACGGAATGGGCGTTTCCGGCTGCCCCGCTTTGTCGGTGGCGAACAGCAAGGGCGGGCCCTTCTTGAGAGGAGGTGGTTCTTGCGCTGCTGGGTGATTGGAGAAACTGGGCGGTGGCTCAAACCCGTCTTGATAAACCCGAGTCGATGAAATTCGCATTTCATCGAGACGACCTGGAAGCCGATACTCCCAACGCCCGCTACGGCCGATGGTCAAGTAATCTTGCTCGCCAGGCGCTAGCGGTTCCATGGAGCACGAGTTGGGCAACGACTGTATTACGCCGTCGACATAGTGTCGCAATTGTTGCGTCGACTTGTCGTAGACAAACGCAAAGTGATGCCATTGTGATCGGCTTGCATCGAGCGCTAGAGGGCTGGAATCGATGTTCAATCGCACGTTGCCGGGCACATTGACCAGGGTAAATCCCGCCGCATCGGCATTCATGCTCAGCCGGGTCACTGCGCTCTCTACCGCGCGGGGACCGGTGCCTATTTCTAGCACGGTCGCCGGTCTCTGGGAACCTCGCATCGGGCGATACCAAAATTCGAGAGTCCAATCGCTGACACCGAGGTTGAGGGCGCTGGTTGTGGGGCTGCCGAAGTTGACTTCCTGACGCAAGTGACGCTGCCCACGGGTCATCAGTGCGCAGAAATTCGCATTGGTCCACATCAGCTTTGCTTTGTTGCTCGTACGGTTTGTGAGGCCGAACTGCCCGCGTTTTTCAGGTTCGTCGAAGACCAAATGCTTAGGGTATTCCACCTCAGGCCGACCGAGGGGCTCGAGTGCATTACCGAATTTCCCGGCGACAATTTGTCCTCCGCAACCAATCACGAGCGGGAAATCGCCACTAGCCGCGTCGCCTAGCACGCAACTTGGGTAGATGCCGACTTGCTCGTCAAACAACCAAAGTGCAACAGTCTTTGCGCGGCACTCTGCGTTACACCACCCAAGCCACAAGGCCGCCGTGGTAAGCAGTACTCGGTGAAAGTTTAGCAACATCGTTTTCCATTTTTTGTTTTTGTGGAGAAGCAGCTGGAGCCGCCAGAGCGCGGCTAATGCACTTATCGCCGATTATGTTGTCCCTCACAGGAGTATGCAACTTGTTGATGCTGCGTGATTGTTGAGTAGCTCGACTGGCGAGCGTCGTTCGCTGCTTGATTGGCCAAGAGCCAATGACGCGTTCAGCGAATCGCTGGGGCGTTTGCAAGAGTCGCAATACTTGACTCCCCAGTTTTCAGTAGTTAGCGTGACGTGCATGGGACGGAAATTTTACTGACTTTCGCGATGCAAGTCCCAGCCAACTAATCGGAGATCAATCGCATGCCGACCACGAATCGACGCAAGTTTCTGGCCAATGCCGCCGCGAGTACCGCTGCCACAGCGCTCTATAGCACAGCAAGCTCAGCTGCGGTCGGTGCGAACGAGCAGGTGCGCATTGGTATTATTGGTTCTGGAAATCAAGGGAAGCGGCATCAACTTTCGCTGTCGACGCTGCCCGACGTAAAAATTGCCTACGTGTGCGACGTCGACGAACAACGACTCGGCGAAGCCGTCGCTCGCACCGGCGCCAAGCCAACCAAAGATCTGCGTGAGATTCTAGATGACCCCACTGTCGACGGTGTCACGATCGTCACGCCCGATCACTGGCACGTACCTGCCGCTTTGCTTGCGATTGATGCTGGCAAGCACGTCTATGTTGAAAAGCCTTGCTCCTACAATTTTGAAGAAGGGCAAATGCTCGTTAAAGCTCTTGCCGCAAAGCCAAATCTCGTCTTTCAGCATGGCACCCAATCACGGTCCAACGTGGCCATGCAACAAGCCGTGCAGATGTTGCGCGAAGGGTTGATCGGCGATGTACTGATTGCAAAATGTTGGAACTGGCAGCGACGCGACAGCATCGGTCATCAACAGCCTTCCGATCCCCCAGCCAACGTGGACTATGACACGTGGGTCGGACCTGCCAGGTGGCAGCCGTTCCAGAAAAATCGATTCCACTACGATTGGCACTGGTGGTACAACTTCGGCTCGGGAGGTATGGGCAACGATGGCGTTCATGAGTTGGACTACGCCATGTGGGGATTGGGCGTCGACGAGCATCCCTCGGCCATCTCTGGGGTGGGTGGCATTTACCATTTCGACGACGACCGTGAGTGGCCCGACACGATGCAAGTCTCGCTGGAGTATCCCAATGCTGAGGGACAGGGGCGCAAGCTGCTGATTTACGAACAACGCCTCTGGTCGACTTCCTACCCGTACAACGTCGATGCCGGCGCGGAGTACTTTGGCAGCAAGGGCAAGATGTTTCTCAGCAAGCGCGGCAAACTGGAAGTCTTCAACGACAGCAAGCAGCGTGTCGACGTAAAAGTCGATGGCAGCGTGAAAGCCTATATTGAAGACAATCAGCGCAATTGGGTCGATTGCATCAAATCGGGCAAGACACCCAACGCCCCTATCGACGCCGCTTTTCGCACCGCCGCCGCAATCCACCTTGGCAATATCTCGACGCTGCTTGGCCGCACCTTACGATTCAATCCCCAGAGCGAAACGATCCTCGGCGACCCCGAAGCGACCAAAATGCTATCGCGCGAGTACCGCGAGGATGGACACTGGTCGATACCAACTTAGGGGGTGAATACGGTAAGTTGGGGTCTTCCTAGTGCCTTCGTCCGGGGAGTTCTGTAACCAGCGCAAGGTTTCATACAAGAAATACTTCCTTGCAAGGAACGCGTATCTTACTGTCAGCCATTCGGCCCCCTCAAGTCATTACAGAGTGACAACGCTTGCAAAACCTCAACCCTTCTGCCTCACACTTAAGACTCCAACGATGTTTCGCAACTTACGATCACAAACGGGTTTCACACTAGTAGAACTGCTTGTCGTGATAGCGATCATCGGAGTGCTCGTGGCATTGTTGCTTCCAGCGATACAGGCTGCGCGCGAATCGGCACGGCGGAGCCAATGCACGAACAACCTGAAACAAGTTGCGTTGGCTGCGCAAATGTACCACGATTCGAGAAAACACTACCCAGCTGGTCGAGTTGGGACAAATGAGCTAACCACGTCTTGGGCTTTCAAGTTGTTGCAGTATCTTGAGGGCGAGAATATATTTCGCACGTGGAGGCGAGATGCTGCTCCTTTCCAAGCGACGAATGCCGAGGCAATGCGGACGCCGGTGGAGACGTATTACTGCCCCAGCCGTCGGGCTCCCGCAGCAGATCGCGACTTCGTGGATGGTTCAGTCCCCACACTATTGGCAGAAGGTGTCGGTGCCGGTGGCGACTATGCGGCGAACGCGGGGCGCGATCGAGTGGAGTATGGAGTCGATCCCCAGCAGCGCCCGCTGCAGAACATTGATGAGACCATCGCGGGGCCCATTTTCACTTTCTCGAAAGTAAAGGGTCGCCAGATACAAGACGGTTTAAGTCAAACGCTAGCCGTGGGAGAGCGACATATCCCGCCCGAGCAAGAAGCACCCGCGGCTGGCTTGCAACAGCTGGCGCAAGGTGACACCGCCTTTTTCTCGGGGGATATTGCTTTTACCATAATGCGTTCTACCCGAGAGGGACTAGCGACAGGTTTGCAAGATCCGTCTCGCGAGAAGTTTGGCGGCGCACATAGTTCCGTGAGTCAATTTGCTTTTTTGGACGGCCACGTGCAGGCGTTGTCCAACGATATTGCTGTATCCACTCTGCAGTCACTAGCGTCCATTGGTGATGGGGAACTGGTCCCCGCTAACTCCTTGTAGTCTCTCAAACCCTCTTTGCGAGTCAACATTGGCTTGTCGAGGCAGCACCCAGAGTTGCCCATGTCTTATCACAGATCTCAACTTGTGGCGTTTCCCCTACTAGCAGCTATGGTGTGCTGCGTTGTGAGTTTCGACGCGGGTGTCGTGCAGAGTGCCGAGCAATCGCCACTCAACGTACTGCTAATCGTCACCGACGACATGAACAACGACCTGGCTTGCTACGGACATCCGCGTGTCCAGAGTCCGCATATTGATCGCCTGGCCGCGCGAGGGATGCGGTTCGATCGAGCCTACTGCCAAGTCACCGTTTGCAACCCGTCTCGCGTGTCGATGCTTAGTGGGCTCCGACCTGACAAGACTCAGGTGTTCACACTAAGTGAAGAGACACGTTCGCACTTGGGCGATTGGGTGATGCTACCCGAGTACTTCCGTAAGCAGGGGTACTTTACAGCGCAGGTTGGTAAAATCTACCACACGAAAGATGGCTACGAAGATCCGCGTTCCTGGGATGTCGAAATTCGCGAGTTTGGGAAACGGCCTCCAGCCGACCAGATCATCAAGACCGACGAACCCGACGGTCCGGGGAAACATACCAACGATTGGTCCTGGCTAAAAACTCCTGACGAGCAAACGCCCGACGGCATCGTCGCACGACGTGCAGCGAAGATCATGGCGGAAGCGGCCGAGCAGGGAAAGCCCTTCTTCATCGGCGCCGGTTTTCGTCGCCCTCACGCTCCGTTTGCAGCGCCGAAAAAGTATTTTGACCTTTATCCCCCCGAAAGTATCAAGTTGCCCGCGGAAGTTCCGCGTGGTTACTACGACAGTTTACCGCCTGCCGCAATCAACTACACCGCCCCGGATCAGCCCTTAACCGACCAGCAGCAGCGCGAGCTAATTGCTTCGTACTATGCGTGCAATACTTTCGTGGATTCTCAGGTCGGCGTCTTGCTCGAGGCGGTTGATAAACATCATTTATGGCACAACACGATCATTGTGTTTGTGAGCGATCATGGTTATCACCTGGGCGACCACGGCGGCTTTTGGCATAAGCTCTCGTTGTTTGAGGAGTCTGCCCGAGTTCCGCTCATCATCTATGCGCCGGGCATGCAAGCGGCGGGCCAGTCCTCCGCGCAGCTCGTCGAGCTGATTGATTTATATCCGAGCTTGGTCGAGTTGGCGGGATTGCCGAAACGTGAGCAGCTCGACGGGATCAACCTCGCGCCGGTACTCAACCAATCTGACAGCGAAACCAAACCGGCGGCTTACTCGATGGTCGCCCGAAGTAATCGTTCCGCAGCAGATCACGCGCGGCACATGTCGTATTTGGGCCGCTCGGTCCGCACCGACCGCTACCGCTACACGGAATGGGATCGTGGCAGTCGCGGCGCGGAGCTGTACGACCATGAGAGCGATCCACGCGAGCTAGTGAACTTGGCAGAGAAGCCAGAACTTGCTTCGACGCGCGAGCGCTTGCGGCAACTGCTCGCCGCCAACGAAACCCAGTAGGGCTACTTCCTTGAAGACAAATCGGTACTTCATTTTCGGTTTTGCGATCGTGCATTCTCTTTGCTCAACCTCGAATGTTTGGGCACAGGGGAAGAATTACGGCCAGTTCGCGCCCCCCGACGCCTTTGTCGATGGCTCGAACTTTGCGTACTACGGCAGCGAAAACCAATGGAGTCGGCGGCAGTTCTCCGAGGAGAAGTCCGACAAGTCACCCAAACGGCGCGGACAGCGGCAGTTGCTGGCGATCCTCGACGGCAAGCCCGAGGAGACCATTCGTTGGAGCGCGAAGCGGCTCAAAGACGATCCCCACGATTTGGAAGCAATGTTCACGCGAACTGTGGCCTACTGCCAAACCGACCAGGTTGACCAAGCCATGCGGTCGATGCGCGAGGCTGTTCAAGCGGGGCTGCCGGTCGAGCGGTTCCTTTCTGGGCCACGCCATTTGCTCGAGCCACTCACGCAGCGCGCCGACTTCCTGGAGTACGCAATGGGCCGTTGCAATGGGCTCATTCACGGTCCCATGTTGGGTTGCGTGACGGATCGTGGAGCGCGCGTTTGGCTACGAACCTGGCAAGCCGAGCAAGTGGCAGTCCGCGTATTCGCTTGCGATCAGCAAGGTCAACCGACACAAGCAATGCTCAACACTTCGTCTAAATCTACTGAGCCGCATCTCGATTTTACGGCGAACATTGATCTGGCTGGCTTGAAACCAGATACGCAGTACGCCTACAGCGTGCAGCTTCGAGAAGGTCCGGTAATTGCTAAGCCGTCTTTTCGTTTCAAGACTTTGCCAGCAGATGGTGAGCCAACACGCTTCAAAATCGCCTACGGCGGTGGGGCTGGGTACAACCCCGAATTGGAGCGTATGTGGGACACGATCGCCGCGCAACAGCCCGACGCGCTGTTTTTGCTAGGCGACAATGTTTACATCGATCTTGCCGAGGAGCCGCGCGGGCTACATCGCTACACCTATTACCGCCGGCAGTCGCGGCCAGAGTTTCAACGGCTGGTCAGCGCCACGCCAGTCTACGCAATCTGGGATGATCACGACTGCGGGATCGACGACGTGTGGATGGGTCCCTTCCGCGACCGACCGAGTTGGAAACCGGCGATGCTCCGAGTCTTTCAAGAAAATTGGGTCAATCCCGGCTACGGCAACGAGCAAGCGCCCGGCTGTTGGTTCGCGAAGTCGGTTGGCGACATCGATTTCTTCTTCCTCGACAATCGCTACTACCGCACCAATCCTTTCGGCGAGCATCCCACGATGCTTGGGCCCGTGCAAAAGAAGTGGCTACTTGACGAGCTGAAAAAATCCAGCGCAACCTTCAAAGTGATCGTTTCCTCGGTGCCCTGGGCGCCCGGTTCCAAACCAGGAAGCCACGACACTTGGGACGGCTTTGCCGAAGAGCGAGAAGAGATTTTCTCTTTCTTCGAAACCCAAAGAATCAACGGAGTGCTGCTCCTTTCCGCGGATCGGCACCGCAGTGACTTAAGAAAAATCGACCGTCCCAACGGCTACGCACTCTACGACATGATGAGCTCGAAGCTTACCAACAAACATACACACGAATGCATCCCCGGGGCGCTATTTTGCTACAACGCCGGCTGTTCGTTCGGAGTGCTCACGATTGAGACGGCCAAGGCAGAGCCAACGGCAACCTACGAAGTGGTAGATATCGAAGGTAAGACGGTGCATTCGCAAACGCTTCAGCAGAGTGAGCTAAGTTTCGCACCCGAGGCTATTCGGTGACCAGCAGTACTCGTCATCTCTAAATTGGCCCCGGTCCAACAGTCTTCACGCGGCATGTCTTTAACATTTTATTGTCTTGCGTTTCTTGTATGCCCGTCCAGACTTCTCCATCTTGTCAATATATTCGGTTGCAAGAGGCACTTTGCAAGCGGTATCCCCCATGTCTACTTTGACGGTACCAAGTCTCTTGGCGGTAGCTTTTGCTTGCTTCGAAAGCGGTTTGACATACCCGCCGACCGCAATAACGAAGCCGTTCATCGTGTAACGTACTCGTCCAGGAACCTTGTTGATGCTCTGTTCGATTTGCTTCAGTAGTCCTTTGATTTCTTTGAGGTCTAATTCTTCGTCGAGGGTTGTGGAAACGACACCCGCGTACGTGTTCCAACCCGTCGAAGCAATGCTCTCATTCTTCGATTTAATCCACTTCATGGCCAATTCACGACCGAAGGGGCTCTCGACAGCAAGACCAGGAATCGTGTATTCGGCGATCATGTGCCAAGGTGCAGCTTTGGCCCATTCATTCAATTGTTTCTTGTTCATTTGGGCACCGTCTGCAATCATGCCCGCTAAATACATTGCATCGGCGTTGCCGCTATCGTAAAGCTTGTAGGCGAGCTCTTGGTTGCCTTTGATCTGCTTTGCAATAACTTTCAGGTCGCCGACTTTGACCCCAAAAAAGTCGCTAGGCGCACCGTGTCGTGCAAACGTCTTTCGAGTCTGTTCGGAACTCTTGTTCTTGAGAGCTTTCATGACTTGGGTGACGGTATTCATTGAAACTCCTTGCTGAATATCATGTTCCAAGCAAAGTGATGACGTAAGTACATTTTGCGAACGTGTTGAGCTTATTGGATTGCTCTAGAGCACCACAGCTCGATCACGCCTCTTTTCTTGGTTTCCCTTTCGACGATTGGATTGGAGTCGAACATTAGTGGGTAGTCGAGCATTCTGGCTGTTTGAGTGAGTTCTCGGCGGGTAGAGGCAACCGTGTGCTTAGCCTACAAATAAAGGACTCAAAGCGATTTGCTTCAAGTCCTTGGCAAGTAACAGCTTCTGAGTTTCGTTAGAAAGCTGGGGTACTAGGATTTGAACCTAGACTGACGGAATCAGAATCCGTAGTGCTGCCGTTACACTATACCCCAATCTGAGTTATGCGAGTCGCTTCCAACCTACGTTTTGCCCAGGCGTGCGTCAAGAACGCGGGACCTGTCCGAGTTGCCGCCATTGTTGACTCGTGGCTGCGCTGGGTCGTAGAATTGCGGCTTTCCCGCAAGCTACGAGAGAAATTCGCATGGCTAGTTTAGAAGTACTCCAAGGTGGCCAGGTCGGGCACCGGTACGAACTTGAGGGGGAGCGGTGGGTCATTGGACGCAGCCCCGAGTGTGATGTCGTGCTGGATGTCGCCGCGATTAGTCGTCGCCATGCCATTCTCACCAAAGAAACGAGCCTCAGTGAATCGGCAGGCCAGTTCCTCGTGCAAGACCTGGGCAGCCGCAACGGCACGTACATCAACAGCCAGCGCGTGGTTGAACAAGCCCCAATAAAGCATGGCGATCAGATGTTGATCTGCGATGTGCTATTCGAGTTCCAAAACCAGACAACCGACATGCTGGGAGGAATGACCCCCGAAGGGTCGTCGTTGGTGGCGCAGATGGCCGATGGTTTTGCGGAGGGTTCGGGGGAGGATCCAAGTTCGACCATCATGGCGACAGTCGATGTGAGCCAAGGGCCCAAATCGGGATGGAATCTGTCGGCCAAGCCAGAATCGCAGTTGGAAGCGTTGATCGAGATCTCGAACAACCTGGGTAGTACCCTGTCGGTGAAAGAGATTTTGCCCAAACTGCTAGATAGTCTGTTCAAGATTTTCGTGCAGGCGGATCGGGGGTTTGTCGTGATGCGACCGCGCCCAGAGGCTCCGCTCGTGCCGGTCGCGTCGAAGGCGCGCCGTCCGGGCGATGAAGACAACATGCGGATTAGTCGCACGATAGTCGAGCAGGCGCTCACCAGCAAACAAGCCATCTTGTCCGCCGACGCGGCCTCGGACGAGCGATTCAACATGGCCCAGAGTATTGCCGACTTCCAGATTCGCTCGCTAATATGCGCGCCGCTGATTGCCAACGATGGTGAGCCGCTCGGAGTCATCCAGATCGACACGCGCAACCAGATGAGCCGATTCTCGGATCAAGATCTGCAGGTACTCGCTGGCGTGGCCAACCAAGCGTCGATCGCGATGGACAATGCCCGAATGCACGAACAAGCGGTGGAGCAACGCGCGCTGCAACGCGATCTCGAAGTTGCCAATCAGATGCAGCACGCGCTCTTGCCGTCCAAGTCGCCCGAAGTGGCGGGCTACCATTTCTTCTCGTTTTACGAATCGGCATTGATGGTGGGCGGCGACTACTACGACTACGTGATGCTGCCAGAGGATCGTTTTGCCGTGATCGTGGGCGATGTAGCCGGCAAGGGCGTTTCCGCGGCGATCTTGATGGCCAAGCTCTCGAGTGACGTGCGTTTCTGGCTTGCGCGCGAACCCGACACCGCCAAAGCAATGGGCGAAATCAACGCTAGCTTCTCGCGTCACGGTTGGGACGACCGTTTTGTGACGATGGTCGTCGCCGTGGTCGATCCGAAGACACATCAGTTAACGCTGGTGAACGCGGGGCACATGCCGCCGATGCTACGGAGCGCCAACTACGAAGTCACCGAGATCGGCGGCGACGGGGCGGGTCTGCCCGTGGGCGTGGTCGATGATTTCGAGTTCGAGTCGTACCAGCGTCAACTCGAGCCGGGCGACTTTGTGACGATCTTTACCGACGGTTTTAGCGAAGCGATGAACTCTGCTCGCGATCTTTACGGCATCGAGAAGCTCGCCGAAGTGATTGCCAACAAAGACATCGGCCCGCATGACTTGGGCCAACACGTCCTCGACGACGTCCGCCGCTTCGCAGGCGACTTTCCCCAAAGCGATGACATGTGCCTCGTTTGCTTTGGGCGAGAATGAGTTTCGCGCTGATCTCGCACACAGTTATAGAGAGTTGACTATCGCCAGTTGACTTGCAACTGGTTTTCCACCGTGTCCACGCCATCGACCCGCCGGACCAACTCTTGAGCCATTTGCTTTTGGTAGAACGAACCGACCGTGCCTTCGAGCCGCACATTGCCTTCGGTGGCTTCGATCTGGACTTGCCGGGGTGAGAAGTACGGGCTCTGGTTGAGGGCACCGTGGACAAGATCAAGCAAAGGCGAGGCAGTGAGTGTGGCTTCCATGGTGGGGATTCTTTGCCGTTGGGAGTCAAGGGAGGGAGGGTTTGCTTCAGGAAGGGCACTCGGCTGCAGATAGCCAGCGGCCTGGAATAGTATCGGTTACGAACTGGCGCGCGTCGGACCCCAGAGCGAATGCCGGTCGGGAAAATCCCGGAAACTCACCGGGTCGTGCGGGGCGTGCGGGTTGGACGCCACCGAGAATGAGCCAATTAGCCTTGCAGCCAAGGGGGAAGCTCCCCCGCCGGGGGTAAATGAATCACGCAGGCGAAGCTAATGCCGCTTAGTTTGCGGATGTCTTCCAGGGCCGCGTCACTCGGATCCGCGTCGAGATTCAGGATGCCGATCGCTTCGCCGCCCGGTTCCTCGCCTGCCCGCCCAACAGCCATTTGGCCAATGTTCACGCCGTGTTTACCGCAAATCGTGCCGACACCGCCGATGATCCCCGGCACGTCTTGATGCCGGAAAATCAGCAAACAGCCGTCGAGATACGCTTCCATGCGATAGCCATCCAACGCGACCAGCCTGGGCATGACTTCGCCGAACACGGTGCCAGTTGCCCGGTGTTCGCCTTGATCGGTCGTGAGCGTGGCAGCCATCGACGAGCGGAACGCCCCCTTGTCGGCGTTCGATTCAATTGCCAGCTCGATGCCCCGTTCCTTGAGCATCCACTCCGCGTTGACCAGATTCACTTCGTCTTCCAAGGCGTTCTCTAATAGCCCGGCGGCAAATGCAGCCGTCAGAACTTTGGTGTCTTTGGCAGCAATCTCGCCCCGGTAGAGCAGCCGGCACGCCTTGGCTCCGCCGACTTGAATGCCAGCCATGAGCACACCCAGACGGTGGGCCACGTCGAGATAGCCGCGCAGCGAATCGATTGTCTTCGGATCGAGCGGAGCAACGTTGACTGAGTGGCGAATAGTCCCATTGGCCAGGAAGTCGGTGAGCAGGTTCACGGCTTCGACGGCGACTTGGGTCTGCGCTTCCTCGGTGCTCGCGCCCAAGTGCGGGGTGCAAAGCACACCGGGCAGACTAAACAGCGGGCTATCGGTGCAGGGTTCTTCTTCGTAGACATCGAGCGCGACGCCGGCGAGTTTGCCAGACTTGAGTCCCTCGACGAGTGCGGCTTCGTTGTAGATTCCACCTCGCGCGCAGTTCACTAACCGCGCTCCGGGTTTGATGATTTCAAGCTGCGCGATGTCGATCATGTTCCGCGTTTCATCGGTCAGCGGCGTATGTACAGTGAGATAATCGACTCGGGGTAACATGCCATCGACCGTGTCGATCGGTTCGATGCCAAGTTCCTGGGCCCGTTCTTTCGACAGGAACGGATCGAAGCCGAGCACCTTCATCTCCAACGCCTGCGCACGCTTCGCGACTTCCAACCCAATGCGGCCCAACCCGACTACGCCGAGAGTCTTGCCCGCGACTTGTGTGCCCATGTACTTCTTGCGATCCCAGCGGCCTTCGACCAGGCTCTGGTTGGCCGGCGCGACATTGCGCGAGAGAGCCAACATCAGAGTAATCGCATGCTCGGCCGTACTCAGAGTGTTTCCAGCCGGGGTGTTCATTACGACAACACCAGCCTTGGTCGCGGCTGGTTTGTCGATGTTGTCGGTGCCGACACCGGCGCGTACTACGGCCTTCAAACGGCGATTTCCTTCGAGCACATCTGGCGTAAGCTTCACGCCGCTGCGGCAAATTGCCCCGTCGAACTCGTTGAGCGCTTTGCTCAGGTCGTCGCCCTTGAGGCCGGTGCGTACTTCGTACTCAAACCCCTCGGCTGCGGCGAGCAGATCGATTCCCTCTTGGGCCAAGTCATCGAGAACTATCACTTTCGGCATTTTTTAGTCGTGTGTCGTTAGTAGTAAGTCGTTAGTAAATTGGCAGCGTTGCTGGCAATGCCGAACGTGGATTCATCAATGCTTTTTGCAGAAATCCAGCATGAAATCTCGCAGTGCTTCCACACCAGCCACCGGCATGGCGTTGTAAATCGATGCGCGAATGCCACCCACGGAACGGTGTCCGCCCAGCGAGGTCATGTTTTTCTCGTCGGACTCGGCAAGAAACTTCTGAGTAAGTTCATCGCTAGGCAAACGGAATACCACGTTCATCAGCGAACGTGAACCCGCCGCGGCGTGACCTTCGTAAAAGTCGCTGTGCTGGTCGATCACCTCGTAAAGCATCTGCGCCTTGGCTTGGTTGGTCTCGTGCATCTTCTCCAAGCCGCCAATGTCATCGAGCAACCAATCGGTCACCAGCCGCACCATGTAGATCGCAAACGTCGGCGCGGTGTTCAACAACGAACCCTGTTCGGCTTGTTGCTTGTAGTTCATGTAAATCGGCAGTTCGTCGCTGGACCGCTCCAGTAGTTCATTGCGCATGATGACCACCGTCACCCCCGCCGGGCCAATATTCTTTTGAGCACACGCGTAGACGAGGCCGTATTTGCCGATGTCCAGCGGCTTGTGCATGAAGTCGCTCGACGCGTCGCAAACCAAGGGCACGCCATCGGTGCCGGGTTCCGTGGGAAACTGAACCCCTTCGATGGTCTCGTTGCTGACGTAGTAGACGTAGTCTGCATGGGGATTCAAGTCGAGTTGATCACTGGCCGGCGTTTGTGTGTAACTTCCGTCGCTGCCGTCCCAGGCGGTTTGGATGTTGCCGAGCTTCTTCGCTTCCTTCAATGCGTGCTTGCCCCATGAACCCGTGAGCACATAGTCGGCCGTATTGCGGTGCTCGGTCAGTAGGTTCATCGGAATCATCGAAAACTGCAATCGCCCGCCGCCCTGCAGAAACAATACCGAGTAGTCGTCGGGCACGCTGAGCAATTTGCGGATGTTCGCCTCGGCGGCGGCGATGATTTCTTTGAACGTTGCGCTGCGGTGGCTAATTTCCATGACCGACGCGCGCGGTCCCGGCATGCAGAGCAATTCCTTTTGGGCCCGCTCCAGAACGGGCTCCGGCAAAGCGGCAGGACCGGCAGCAAAGTTGTAGGCCCGTTGGGTCATGTCGTTGATTCTCGGTGCGAAGGATCGGAATGGGGAAAGCCTGCCATTTTAATGGCTATCGTGGTGGTTGGCGATGGGGCACTTGTACTGGCATTTGCCCTGGTGGGAGTGTAGGCTGGGGGATCGCTCAATGAGTTCGTTTCTTTGCTGTCCAGTGCAACACGTTGTCCAACGAACCCCCTCACAAGCCCGAGTCTGGCTCGGATTTTCCAACTGCAAGTGGCCCACCAGTGCGATTCGCCGAGGGTTGGCAGCAGTTGCTGCGGTGGACGAAAATCTCCGGCTCGACGCTCACAGTCCTTCTGGCAGGAGTCGTGGGAATACTCGCCGGGTGTGGAGCGGCAATCTTCACTTGGTTGATCCACTTGGTCTCGGCCTACACCGTCGAAGCTGCCTTGCATGCCGCCGCTAGCCACTGGCTGTGGATAGTGACACTCATTGCCATCCCCGCGTTCGGGCTGCTGATCGTAACCTGGTTCACACGCCGGTTCGCCCCCGAAGCCCAAGGCCACGGCGTGCCGGAAGTGATCACCGCCGTCGCACGGAACGACGGCATCGTCCGCCCGAAGGTGGCGCTGGTAAAAATCCTGGCCAGCGGGTTCTGCATCGGCACGGGGGGCTCGATCGGCCGCGAAGGGCCCATCGTGCAAATCGGTTCGGCGCTGGGCAGCACCGCCGGGCAATGGCTGAAACTCTCGCCCAGGAACATCAAGGTACTAGTCGCCGCTGGCGCAGCCGCGGGAATCAGCGCGACCTTCAACGCGCCACTCGCCGGGGTGATGTTTGCCAGCGAGATTATCCTCGGCAGCTTCGCCGTGGAAAGTCTTACGCCCATCGTCATCGCCAGCGTGTTGGCCGACGTGGTGCAGCAACACATCGGCGAGCACCGCTTCGAGCCCGCGTTTTTGCAACTGAACTATGACTTCGCCGGCGCCTGGCATCAGCTGCCGTCGTACTTGGTGCTTGGTCTGCTTGCCGGGCTGGCGGCAGCGGGGTTCATCAAGTTGCTCTATCGAACCGAAGACCTCGCCACCCACTGGCTGCCGACGTGGTGGACACGAGCGCTGTTGTTGGGCGCAGTAGTCGGTCTGTCTGGGGTGTTTTACCCCGTGTCGCCGCCGGTGCTCTCCGATGCCACTCGCGAAGACCGTGCGGAGCAGCACGCGGCGATTCCGCCGCTGATGGGAGTGGGCTACGGTGTAGTCGATCACGCGCTGCATCTTGATACGCCTCAAACCCCTCCCGATTCGTTGGCCGACGCGACGCGCAAGTTCCTCGGCAAATTCACCATGCAAGGGGCGGACAAAACGGTGCTCGTCACCGGTTCGCAACTTTGGTCCGAACTGTGGTGGCTCTTGCCGCTTGTGTTTTTGAAACCGCTGCTCACTAGCATTACCCTGGCCGGCGGTGGATCGGGTGGGGTCTTTGCGCCGTCGCTCTACTTGGGCGCCACGCTTGGCGCGTGTGTTGGCTTGCTCTCGAACATGCTGCTTCCCGAGTTCAGCAACGCCCCCGGCGTCTACGCGATCGTCGGCATGGGCGCCGTCGTTGCTGGCACCACGCACGGCGTGCTCAGTGCGATTCTCATTGTTTACGAAATGACCAACAACTACCAAGTCATTCTCCCCATCATGGCCGCTGCGGGGGTGGCCAGCCTCGTGTCGCGCTCCATCGAACCCGAGAGCATCTACTACAAAAAACTCAGCCGCCGCGGTGGCAGCATCGCCCGGGGACACGACCTGCATCGGCTCGACCACATTATGGTCCGCGATGTGATGATCCGCGCGTTCCCGACACTCAAACACACCGACAACGTGCACGAGATTGTCCGCGTGGCCCGCGCCAATCCGCACATCGAAAGTTTGCCCGTGATGAACGACGGCCGGCTGATCGGCATCATCCGTCCCAGCGATTTGCATCGCGTCTTGGATAGCGACATCTCACCGCACCTGGTCAACGCCGAGGACATTGCCATGCGCTCGCCGTTGTCGGTGTCGCCAGCCGAGAACCTGATCGAAGCGCTCCGCGACTTCGGCACGCAGGACGTCGAGACGCTCCCCGTCGAAGTCGGCATCGGCCCCAACCGCCGCCTGATCGGCCTGTTGCAGCGTAACGACATCATGCGCCGCTACCGCCAGGAAATCCTGGCGAAGCACTGACGCGAGTGTTCCAGGTTTCAGTCGAAACACTCGCCCCCCGCCTGGCAACCGCCATTTTGCAATCGTCATCCCAACGCGATTTTTTATTCCAAAACGCTGTGGTTTTGCGTCTGCGAAACGAGGCACAGCCATGCTCTCGCGACGTCTCCTGCAGTCGGTTGTCGCAAAATTGTGAGAGTTTTGAGAATTTCTCATACTCTCTTCTCTTTCATCAAACCGGCTACCATCCAACGCAAGACGGGCTCTGCCAGTAGCGTCGCAGCTCCAGTGTAGGGATTCCCATGACCAATGCGAGCATTATTTTTGGCCGCGCAGCGATCAACAAAGTGGCCTCGCGCAGGGCCGCCATGGCTGCGGCGATTTCCGCTCATGTAACGGTCAGCAGTACCCAATTGAGGTGTTTCTTCCTGAGCCGCCGGCGCTAGTCGTAGGATGGGCCAAAGCGAAGCGTCGGCCCATCGACGCGTTTGGTATCCATTTTCAAAAAAAAGGTGGGCCTGCCGGCACCACCCTACGTCCATTTGGCTCGGCAGTAAACGACTTCAGCTTCATCGGCCGAACGCAGCTTTCTGCTCATCTAGCTCTTTGCCCAGGAGTTTCACGCTGAGGGCAAGCTACGGCGGTTCGTGAAAGCCATCGCCGTGAGCCGCACTCAGGCCAGCTTTGAGTTTCGTGCGTGCTTTTTGAAAAGCTCAGCTATCATGGTCGCTCCTTCCAAACTGGGCTCAATATCGTGACAGAGGTAATCCTGCTCGTGACCAGCGCATGTCTTCCGAATATCGGCTAATCGGGCTCCGACTGACTGCACATTTGCCGCGATTATAGTATTAGCCGCTTCGAGAGCCCCACTCATCTGCTCCGTAAGCGGAGTCTGTGGCGCGTAAACGTTTCCTACGATGAACAGGGCATCAGGATTGACATTGCGGATAGACTGCAGCAGAGCGAGGTGTTCGTCAGCAAAACTATCGAGTCCGTTTTCCAGGTAGTGCTGCACATCAGCAATTAGGTCATTGCCTCCAATCGTCAAAGTAATCACTTGTCCGTGTCCATCGGTTGGCACGTATCGCATGCGGCACATGTCTGCTGATCTATCATCTAACAGCCACGACTCACCCAGCCACTTGTAAAACTGGCTGACCGCACCGCCACCCCTAACGCCAGTGTATTGGTCGATGCTCATACTGTCGCCGAGTGCGAGATACGTCGACGAATTGGGATTTGAGGAGGGCATGCTTATCTTGGCGATGGATTTTACCGTCCATGCAAAGTGAAGGAAAATTTGTCATACCAAACATGGCTGCCCCAAAGCACGGTCTACCCTTGGGCGTAGCGTTTATCATAGCCTGCTAGTGAAAACTCGAATACTTGCCAAAATGCGTGCGGCTTCATCGGCCGAGGCTGGATTCTCGAAATCGATTCCACACTCGAAGGACTCACCACTGTGCTACTCTTGGCCCACTTCTAAGCCACTGGAAAACCACTGTGCAACCGCACCGCGTGTTCCACTGAGGTAGTGGTCCAGCGCCGAGCGTTCCGCGTCGTACGGCTCCGCGGCGATTTCTCGGCGGTTGATGGTGCCGGCGATGTCGTCCATGAATTTGCGGTCCAAGGGGTTCGTGGGATCGACTTCGCTCTGCATGGTTTGGCGGAACGCGGTCAGTAGTTGGTCGTACGCTTCGTGGCGTGCCGACATATTGGTTGCCCCTTGGTGGGTTGCGATGGCGGCTTGCACCTCGGGCGAAACGTCGTTGCGGTCGGAGAGAAGTTTTACGAGCCGCTGTTCGTGTTTGATCAGTTCCTGGTCGGCGAGGTCGACGCGCTCGCGGGCTTGATTTGCAAGCCGAACGCAGTCGAGCGCAAACGCTGCGGCGATGAGCGCGAGCATGCCGAGGGCGACTGTGGCAATGAGGGTGCGGCTGTTCAAGGCAACACCACTTTCGGCGCGTGGGCGGTTTCATCCGGGGCGTCGAAGAATTCACGCTCTTCGAAGCGATGTGCGTCGGCGACGATGTTTATGGGAAAGCTCCGAACACGGTTGAGGTAGCTGTTCACGGTTTGGTTGTAAGCATGACGCCGCTCCGCAATGCGGTTTTCGGAGTCGCTCAGCTGGTGTTGCAAATTGAGAAAGCTCTCGTCGGCGCGCAGCTGCGGATAGTTCTCTGCCAGGACCATGATCTGCCCAATCGCGTGGGTCATCTCGGGCTGTACGTGGTTGGCGGACTTCGCGTTGCTGAACAGGTTTTGCTCGGTGCGCAGGGCGGTCACTTGCTCGAACGTTTCGCGTTCGTGAGTGGCGTAGCCCTTGGCGACTTCGACCAGATTTTGGATCAGGTCGAACCGCCGCGCGAGCTCGACTTCGATGTGAGACCATGCCTGATCGACCGCATTGCGGGCGGCAACCAGCGAGTTGAAAGTGAGCAAATACCAAAGCACGGCAAGTGCCGAGAGCATGACCGCCGCGAACGTGAAGTACATCTTACCATCCTCCCGAGGCGCCGCCGCCACCGCTACTGCCGCCGCCAAAACCACCGCCACCTCCGCCACCAAACCCTCCACCGCTACCAAACGACGAACTGCTGGTGTCGGTCGTCGAGATCATGGGTATTGCGACTTTACGCAGCGTCTTGTGGTTGCAGGCGACGCAGCGGCCTTCGATGTGGGACATCCCCGTGCTGGTTGTTGTCGCCTCTCGAACGGTGACCGGCGAATCTTCCTTGAAGGTGCGCGCCTGGCAAGCGGTACAGTCTTGGAACCCGGAGAACATCTTGATGTACCGCTCGGTGTCAGTATTCAAACAGGCCGTGCAAATCCAAACGTCGTAGTCGACCGAGCCGATTTTTTCTTCTAACCGTTGGACGGACGAAAGCTTGGGGTCTTCTTCTTGTTCACTGAGCAGTTCGAGTTGTGTGCCACACTTCGAGCAACCGTGAGGCCCAAAGCGGCGGTAACGTTTCCAGTTGAATCCCAATGCAGCGAGCGACGCCACGCCGGCGCCCCCGAACAGCGACATCGGCAGTCCCTCGGGCGGAGCGCGCAAATTGAAGTAGACGGCCACGGCAAGAACCGCCAGTCCGACGATCGAAACCAACAGAAACGACACCGTGGCGTATAGTCGCCACGAGGCCACGACGATTGCCAGTACCAATAGCAGGAGGGCCGACGCAGCCACCGCGATCGTGGCAATCGACGCGTTCCGGCGCGCCGCGCGCGCAAGCATCGGTCCCGAGTTGGGATCGCCGCGCGCGGCCGCAGGGTCAGACAGCAGGACCTTTGCGATGCGACGCGTTCCGGCGAGGATGCCCGCGGGGTAGTCGTTGGCTTTGAAACGAGGGATGATTTGAGAATCGCGGATTTCACCGCATAGGGAATCGGTCAGGAGCGGCTCGAGCCCATACCCCACTTCAATTCGCAGGCGACGTTCTTTGGGGGCAATCAAAAAAAGGACGCCGTTGTTGACCTCTTTTTGGCCGATGCCCCAGGCATTGAAGAGCTTGTGGGCGTATTTGTCTACGGTGAGCCCTTCCAACGAAGGGACGGTGACCACGGCTATCTGTGCCGTGGTCTTTTGCTCCACATCGCGCGCAATGCTTTCGAGTGTAGCCTCGTCTTCTGCTGAGAGGATATTCGCGCGATCATCGACCCGCTTGGACGGATCCTGCGGCGCAAGGATCGCCAGCAGCACGGCAGTGAACAGAGCAAAGCATTGCATCGCAGAGCTTTTCTCCCATGACACAGTGAGCGAGATCGAATGAGTGCATCAAATTCTTGAGCAAGTCCATCAGAATTGTAGCACAAAAACCGCGGCAAGAAATGAGACGACAGCAGCAGCGGTCTAAGAGAAACCGGCGCAACGTGAACAGTTCAAAGTCGCGCATTGCCCAAGCGAGCCGTGGTGTCCTCGCCCACCGTAACCGAACTGAGGACAGGTCGGCTCACCTAGGTTTTGATGAATGGCTTGACGATTCTCATGGGCAATCCCCCAAGGCTCTGGAATTGCTCCCTAAGCCCAATCCATGAGCTACCCTTTTTCTGGCGAGCCATTCATTTCGGATAGCGAGTAGTAACAATGCGAACCATTTTGTTGACGACGATTGTTTGCGGGACGCTGTTTCTGACTTTCCGGTTTGAAGAGCAACTGCGAATTGCTGGGAACACCTTTTTGGCAGGCGGTCGGACGACGGCGCGGGATTTCGATTGGCCACCCGTGCTGGGCGAAACCTACCCCGACTTGCAGTTGATGGATCAAGAGGGCACGCCAACACGGCTGTCCGACTTCGCGGGGAAGATCATTCTGCTCGAGCCCATCGGCATGCCCTGCAAAGCGTGTCAGGCGTTTAGCGGCGGGCACGAGCGAGGTGGGTTTCGTGGCATTCCGCCGCAACCGGGGCTGCCATCGATCGCGCAGGCGGCTCGCAAGTACGGCGGCTTTGATCTTCACGATGATCGGATCGTGAAAATTCACCTGCTTCTGTACAATCTCGACATGCGCGCCCCAACGGTCGCGGATGCGCGCGCCTGGGCGGAGCACTTTGGTTGGGAGCGTGCCAACAATGAAATTGTCTTGGCCGGATTGCCTTCCATGATAGGGGAAGAATCCTACCGCATGATTCCTGGCTTGCAATTGATCGACCAGGAGATGGTGCTTCGCGTCGACAGCACGGGGCGCAGCGATCAGCAGCACGATCTCTACCGTGAACTGCTGCCGAGGGTGGCCGAGATGTTGCAGGAGCAATCGAAATTCAAGCCGAGTCGCTAGTGGCAGCGTCTTAGCGGCTTGCTACAATGGCTGTCATGACGGTCAGCAGCAACGACACTCGTCTGGGTAACACGGCAGCTGGTTTCTCCAGCGAAGCAAGCGACGGCCCCACGTCTGCATATAGCCCTCCAAGATATAGCCCTGTAAGATATAGCCCTGTAAGTGGCCGGCGGGTGGCTTTTACCCTTGTCGAATTGTTGGTGGTGATTGCCATTATTGGTGTGCTTGTGTCGCTACTTTTGCCAGCGGTTCAGTCGGCGCGCGAGTCGGCTCGAAGAATGGACTGCTCAAACCGGCTGCGGCAGCTGGGCATCTCTTTACAAAATCACCACGATGCGGTGGGGCACCTTCCCATCCCGCCGTGGAACACGCCCGACTTGGGTTCGTTGCCAGTCACTTTTCAAATTTTGCCGTACATCGAGGAAGTGAATCTCTCAGGGTTGTTTGATCCCACGCTGTCGTTCAACGAAAATCAACTCGTGAGGCAAACGCATCTCCAAGCGTTTCAATGCCCAAGCGACGAGTCCATCCAATTTCCGCTTTCCGGTGCCGACGGTGGGGGCGACCGCGGAGGCGACTACAAGGGGAACTACGGTTTGAATTGGGGGCAGGGCGATTGGGGACAGAATCCTGCTCCTCGTGTTCGCAACGCCGCGGGCTTTCCCCCTGCGCTGGGGCCGTTCGAGCGAAAGTTTGATAACCCAGGCACGCAGTTTCGTCAGATCACTGATGGTTTGAGCAACACGATGCTCATGCTGGAAATGATCCAAGCGCCCACGGGGTCTTCGTCGAGAGAAATTGATCGTCGCGGCAGGCTTTGGAAAGCCTACGCGGGTTCCAATCAAATTTCGACGCAGACAGGTCCCAACTCCACGGAGCCTGATCTGATTCAGCAGTGCGTCAACCGACCTGACGACAACTTGCCATGTGACAGGAACGTAGGGTGGAACAACCAACGCATGGCTTCACGAAGTCGCCACCCGGGCGGAGTGACCGTCGTGATGTGCGATGTTTCAGTCCATTTCATCAGCGAAGACATCGATCTCGTCGCGTGGCAAGCTCGCTCGAGTATGGCGGCTGGCGACCTGGAAGACGCGGCAGCTGCTCCCTAAGCCTCGTTCTGCGCTGCGAACTCTAGTCGACCTTCCGTAGGTTCGCCGCATTGAGAGCAGCGCCTCTTTAATGCCTTTTTTGCGATTTTCTTGTAACTCTATCCCAGTTCAAGGTACCAATATCTCTGGAAGCGGGTATTGCTTAACGAGGTTTGCATTGCGAGATGGGGATCATGAGTCGCTGTTTCTTGAATGGCTGGACGAGCATGGCGCGTCGGTCATGAAGGTGGCGCGTGCCTACACGCTTACCAGCGAGGAAACACAGGATCTGGCGCAGGAAATTCTGTTGCAAGCTTGGCGCTCGTTGCCGAAGTTTGAGGGGAAAGCGAGCGCTTCGACGTGGTTCTATCGTGTGGCACTACACACGGCGATGAATTGGCACCGCAAAGACACACCGCGGCGAGCGCGACAACAACCGCTCGTGGAGGTGCAGGCTCTTGTCCCTGGGAAATCTGACAGTGCCGAGCAAGTGCAACAGCGCGAAACTGTCGAACAGCTCTACCGCGCCATTCACCAGTTGCCGAAAACCGATGCGGCATTGGTGCTGCTGTACTTGGACGAACTCAGTTACCGGGAGATGGCCGAGGTGTTGGGCATTTCCGAGAGCAACGTGGGCGTGAAGCTCAACCGAGCGAAAAAAGCTCTTGGCAAATTGATGGGAGACCAATCGCATGAGTCCTGATAGTCCCCAAGATCTCGACAAATTTCAAAAAGCTTGGCAGGCGGACACGTCGCAGTCGCGAGTGACAATCGATGCCGACCTCCTGCGAAGCGAAGTGCAACGAAATCAACGAGAATTCCAAGAAACCATTGTCCGTCGGGATGCCGTCGAAGTCGGAGTCGGATTGTTGTTGTTGGGCTATTGGTTTTATAAGGGCCTGACGACTTCGCTGCCTTGGACATGGTGGCTCACCGTGCCAGTCCTTGTTTGGCTCATCGGGTTCATGCTGGTGTATCGGATGCGTCACTCTCAGAAAGCGAGCGAGCCGGACGAGCCACTGCTCGATTGTGCGAAGCGTTCCCTCGTCCAGGTGGAAGATCAAATCTGGTTATTGCGCAATATCGTCTGGTGGTATCTCCTGCCGCCTGCCATTTCCATGTTGGCTTTCGGGAGTCATTCGGCTTGGCTAAATTTTGAAGACTGGTCGGACGCTCTTTCTTACGGATACTTAGTCCTTGGTCTTTTGGTTCTCTACTTTTTCGTCTATTTTTTGAATCAACGTGCTGTCGTTGCGGATCTTGAGCCGCGGCGCGAGGAGCTGCTCACGCTGCTCGCCAGTCTCGAACATGAGACGACCGATGGAACCACTCAGGGAGCCATCGACCAAACGCCTCGCGAGCTCACTGCGGCCAATCGGGCGAGAAGCGACAAGAGCAGTAGAAGGATCGCGCTCTGGTGCTTCGTTGCCGCGGTCTCGTTTCTAGTGGCACTTGTGCCGATCCTCCTGTCAGGTGATATCTTCGCTTCCAAGTACGAAGGCGCTCCACAATTCAGCGGCCCCGCAGGGGACGAGCTGGCGAAGTTGGTCACCGAGCAGCGCGAAGAGAAAAAACTTGTCGGCCTTGCCGCGATGGTAATGATCGACGGTGAGGTCAAGGCTGCCGCAGCCGAGGGGGAGCGGAAAAAGGGCAGCGGTGTGCCCGCGGAAGTCCGCGATCGCTCGGAGGTAAGAGGCGTTACCGAGTCCATTCTGACCGCGATGATCAAGCACTTCACCGAGTCGGGCGAGAGGGTCGACGGCAAGGCCGAGCAACTCAAGGCAGCCGCGGCCCAGGGAGAGCGAAAAAAGGGTAGCGGTATATCAGTAGAGATCGGTGATCGTTGGCACGTGGGTGGCGTCGCCAAGTCGGTGACCGCCACGATGATCGCCCGCCTGATCGAAGCGGGGCACATGAAATGGTCTGACACTCTGGGCGACCGTTTCCCGCAAGCGGCCATGCACGACGCCTGGAAGCCGGTGACGCTCCACCAGCTGTTGACCGACACTGCGGGCGTGCTGCGCAGTTTTCCCCGTGAAGTGCGCCGCAAACATCCTCCCCTGGGTCCCGAGTGCACCAAGGAGCGCCGGAAAGCAGTCCTCGCGGTTTTGGCCAACCAGCCAGAACATCCGGCAGGGGAGAAGTTCGTCTACTCGAATGTCGGCATCACGATTGCGGCCGCGATGGCTGAAGAGGTGACCGGCCAAACTTGGGAAACGCTTGTGCGCCGAGAAGTGTTCGAGCCGTTGGGTCTCACTGGATCGGGGTTCGGCCCCCCGAAGAGTTCCGACGAAAGACTGGAGCAGCCACGCGGCCATCGCTCGGCGCGAGGTTGGAAGGTCGCGATGGACGACCAGACGGATAATACCGCGATTATGGGTCCCTCTGGATTCGTTCACATGACCCTGAGCGACCTCTGCAGGTACGCAACCGAGCACTTGCGTGGTGAACTCGGCGAGGGCAAGCTGCTTACCGCCGAGACCTTCCAACGGCTGCACACGCCTGAGGTCAGTTACTATGCCTGCGGCTGGATCAAGCAGAAGCCTGGCGCATCGTTTCCGCATACGCTTTACTGGCACAACGGGTCGAACACGATGTGGTACGCGCTGGTGGCATTTGTTCCCGAGTCGAAGATGGTGGTCGCCGTTACCTCGAACGACGGCGATTTTGAAAAAGCCGAAGCGGCCGCGTGGGAGATCGTGCAGGCTATAGCGAATCCGACTGGCGCGGCGCCAAACGAAGCCGCAGCTGAGTATGCAAAGCAATCGCCGTTTGCCGCGGTGCGTTGGCAGGAGTCGCAGCCGGAAGTCCAACTGGGCGACGACTGGTTCAAGCTCGAGTCAATCAACGATATCCCGGTCACCGAGATTGTGGCGTTTAGTTGGCGGACCTACGAAAACAAGTGGCGCAAGCGATTTGAAGAGGACCTCGTCGAACTGCTCTCGCGGATGGGGCATCCACCACAGGACACGGTCACACTGGGCTTGCAGTCGCTCATGTCTTCGGAGACCGAGGTCCGCAAGGGCGTCCCCATGACGGAGGAAAACCGCCAGGCGATTCGCGAAGCAGCTCAGGCACGGTGAGCATCGGGTCAGGACAATCGTCGTTTTACAATGCAACCCTTGGAGGGTAGATTTGTGGGCTCCATAGTTCCTACAAATCTATTCCTCGAAGGGTGGTGTTTCTCATGGCTGACCGCATTGTTTTCCGTTCTGGTGAGTCGCTGGTCGCGGGTGGACCTCAGTTCACGGCCGCTGAACCCGAAGTTGTCATCGGCGAACTCGATGGCCCCGTGGGTACCGCGCTGGCAACCCTGACCGGTGACCAGTCGATGGGGCATTCGAAGGTGTTCGCGATTCTCAACACCGATATCCAAGTCCGTCCTGTCACGCTGTGTGTTAGCAAAGTGACTGTCAAGAACAAACGCTATACGAACATCTTGATGGGAACTGTCCAAGCGGCCATCGCCAATGGCGTGCTCGACGCGGTGCGGGCAGGCGACATCCCCAAAGAAAAAGCCAACGACCTGGGCATTATCTGCAGTGTGTGGCTGAACCCGGGGGTGATCGACGACGACAACCTCGATCACAAAGCCCTGTTCGATATTCACCGCAAGGCCATGACCCAAGCCATCCACAAAGCGATGAACAACGAGCCTTCGATCGACTGGTTGCTCGAAAACCAAGACAGCATCACGCACAAGTACTATCAAATGGGGCTGGACGGAAAGATCTAGCCTCGGTGCAATTTTTCCCCACGCAATCTCGTCCATTGCGTTGCACGAATGAGTCACTAAAAATTTGAGCAATCTCTAGCGAGTCCGTTGATGCCTAAAGAATTCTTCCACGTTTTCGTATTTGCCTTGCTTTTCACGCACCTTGCGAATGCCCAATCGCCCAATTCGACCACTCGGAAGTCTTCCCCCGATTTCTTGGTCCCGCGGGAATCGATCCCTCAGTACACCGCGGTCCGCGCGGCGCAGCCACTGCAAATTGATGGCAAGCTGGAGGAGCTCGCTTGGAACCAGGCGGTAAAAACTCCGTCGTTTGTCGATCTGATTTCAGGCCATGAGACACACCACGAGACGCGCGGCGCCATTCTCTGGGACGACGAGTATCTGTACGTCGGTTTCTGGGTCGCGGAGCCAAAGGTGGAAGCGAAATTCAAACGACGCGATGCGCCCATCTATCAGGAAAACGATGTTGAGCTTTTCATTGCCGGGAAAGATGCCTACTACGAACTGGAACTGAACGCCCACGGAACAATCTACGAAGCGTTTTTCATTTGGAACGACGCTTACGACACCGGGGGATATGCGGCCGACCGTCAACTACGGCCCGGCGTCCCCAAGTCGCAACCCTTCGACGGCGTCGGTTTTCGCGGTCACCCTCGCGGCGGACGCACTGTCTTCCTGGGGTACGACATGCCGGGGGTTGAGTCGGCGGTCCACGTTGATGGAACGCTCAACGACAGTTCCGACACGGACGAGGGTTGGACCGTCGAGCTGGCCATTCCTTGGAAATCCATGCAGTGGCTTGCCCAAGGCGACGAGCGCGCGCTGCCGCCCAAACGCGGCGATCAATGGAAGCTCAACTTATTTCGCTTCAATAAGACCAAGTCCCACGCCAACGACTCCGGCGGTTGGGCCCTCGGCAAACACGGCGTGTGGGACTCGCACATTCCAGAAGTGTTTCCGGTGGTGACTTTCGCCGGGGAGTAGCCCCCGGTGTCTTGCCAGCGTCCCACTTGATGGTGAGCGGCGCGGCGCTAGCCACCGGTAAATTGGTGCCCCCGGCACTACCGTCGGCTAGCGCCGAACCGTTCATTTGGAAAGAACAAGTCGGTACAAAGCACTAGGTCAGTTCGTCGATATCAAACCCAAACTGGGTAAGCATGATCCTGAGGTCATCAAAATCTACGTCTTGGTCGTCATCGAGGTCGCCTTCTGCCAGAGTTGTGCCAATTCCCAAGTGGGTCAGTAACGTGGCGAGATCCAAGCCATCGACTTCGGAGTCGCCGTTGATGTTCGCCACTAGCTGGAGGTTCGCGGCAAATCCAGTGTGCATGCCTTGGACGGGTTCGTTCCAATTGCCGAGCAAAATTCCAAAGTCTAAACCGTCGACGAGACCGATGCCGTCCAGCTCGCCATAAAGGTAGTTCCCATAACTCTCAAAGTTTCCTAACAGGATTCCTTCGTCCAACCCATCGACATAGTTGTCGCCATTCAGGTCTCCAGGCAAAATCGTGACTATGAAATGAAAATCACCCCTGCGAAATCATCCCCAGACGGGAACTCGCTGATGGCTGACGCTGTGGAACCTCGCCTGAGAGGATTGACCCATTCGCCATCCAACGCGTTGCCCTGAAGGTCGGTCACCTTCGAGTCATCGAGAGAAAGGATGTACTGATCCGCCTGCCACCCATCGGGATCAACTGACCAAGTGGCAATGTTGCTTGCAAAGCTTTGGAAGGTCACCTCGGGTACGACTCCATGCAGCATTCCCACGATAGAGAGACTGTCGCCAACCGTAGTCGCGTCCACGGCTTCGCTAAATCGGATCTTGATGGTATCAGGCTTGGCGATGGGGATACTGGCCAATTGGGCACCCGAACCATCGACGGTATTGAAATGGTAGGGGAAGTCGATGAAGTTCACCCCGGCAAAGGTGACATCCATGACTTGCGGCGGATTTTGACCCGTGGGCTGCGATTAAACCGCTCCAATGTCGCGTTGGGTTCCCAGGACCCGAAGAAATCCTGTGCCCCGTTGGTCGAACGGGGGATCCGTGCCCGTGGGGTCCCCCGCGTCGATGGCGGGGCTACCTGTGGCAGGTAGATGTGTTTCCGTTCCGCCCCCATTATCACGCAGCGAGTCGAGCAGAGGGGTATCATTGTGAATATTCCCTAGGGAGGTCGCCGGAAGCCCGGCGAAGGAACCATTGTTGGACCCAAGTAGGTTGAAAACCGAGTCCAGCGCTTCGACCGCTCCCCCCACGTTGCTCGCTGCGCTATTGGTGTCGGAAACCTCATTTCCTGAGACAATCGTGTTGGTGAGCGTTGTGGAGATTCGCGAGTCGCTGGTGCTGAAGAGTCCGCCGCCCACCGGTGCCTGGTTCTCGGTGATCGTGACATGATTGAATGCTCCCGCGATCCCGCCCGCGACTCTACCTGAAACCGGAACGAAGCCGATCCAAATGCCTCCCCCCGCCACGGGTGCGCTGTTGCCAGAGATCGTCACGTTTTCCAGTGTTGCGATCAAATCGTCGGCAGTCTCCGCTTCCAAGAATCCCATCCACAATCCTCCTCCGCGGCCGTGAACCCCAACGGCCGATGTGACCTGGTTGTTCGAGATTGTGCTGTTGTTCAGCTCGAAGGTTGCGCCATGTTTCGTGCAAACCCAGATGCCACCGCCATCGAGACTAGCTTCATTACTGTCAAACACCGAATCTGAGATGCTGAGAACCGGTCTGGATGCAATCGGCAGGGAAGGAGCTCCAACCAAGTCCGCATAGAGGGCACCCCCGCTGTCGGCCTTATTGCCGAGGAAATTGCTGTCGGTGATGGTAACAGAAGCTAAGTCGTCATCTGCAAGCAACGCGATAGCGCCTCCATTTCCTCCGGATTGGTTGGCCATGAAATCGGAACTGTCGATAGCGACCGAGGCAACTCCAGAACCTACGAATATCGCGCCCCCATCTAGGATGTTTGTCGTGTTGGCAACAAACGCACTCTGGGAAACGACAAGTTCGCCGCTGAGCATTGTGAGACCGCCCCCTACTCCCCCTGATGCATGATTGGCAGCTACCAGACTCTGATCGATTGACAGAATCGCCGATCCTTGGTGAGCGCCAATGTTGGTCTCACTGAATACGATAGCACCTAAAGAACCAGCATCCGCTCCCGTGAGCGTGAGACCTCGCAGGATGACATTCTGATCCGCGCTGCCCGTGATCGTCAGCCCGATGTCGAAAATACTCGAGCCGTTTCCGTCGGCAGTGGATGGTGTGCTATCCGTCCCCGACGCGTCGATCGTGATGCTTTGCCCTTGCGCGTCGATAGTCACCGCTTCGCTAATTTCAATGTGACCGAAAAAGCCCTGCAAGCTGGGGATAGGATCACCTGCTGCGTCGCGACCTAGCGTGATCTTGTTCTGCCCGGCCGGGAGATCGAAGACGATCTTGTCGTTTGTGCCTAAGTTTGCGAAATCAAATTGTGTCTTATCGCCGTCTGGAACGAGCACACCATTGACATACGAAATTGCTTCACGAAGTGTGATGCCATTATCGGTATCTACTGGGGAACCTGCGTCACTGGCCAGAGTAACTGGAATCGTCGCAAGCATACGGCGATCTTCAAGCTGTTCAATTCGCAGTACATTGGGGCGTGTCTTGGAAGGCTGTTGACGTCCACTGAAGTGCTTAAAAATAGAGACTTAAGAGGAAAACGCATGCCACTCCTCCATGAGAAAATAGTTAATGAAACATAACACAGAATTATCACAGGATTCGCCGAGTAAGCGCGAATATTAACATGCACATTGCAACCAATATTAACGAGTGTGACTCTGGTACGGTAGCAATGCGAATACCAGCAACAGATTGATTTGCTTGAGGAAGACCGGAGTTTCGAAATGAAGAAGTGAAATTAGTAACCAATAGTGGACTCCACCATCCACCGTTTGCACCGCGTCGATCAGAAACTGAATCATTTACCAATGATGCATTTGTCTCTTCAAACTCAGCGACATTCCCCGCCATGCCCACCAGTCCAAACAGATTCTCCCCACCCGCCAACTGAACATCCGCTGGTCCGTCTTGGTCGTAGACCGCGGTCCCAAAGTCAGTTCCACTCGCAACTGGGGTCGGTGGTTCATCGCTGCCGTAGGGATAGAGCCAGTACCGATCATTCACTGGATCGAAGTACGCAGCTTTGTGCCATTCGTCGGCACTGGGTAGAAAGTAGCGCGCTCGTGTGTTGCGGAACGGGTTTCCTGGGTCATACCCTATATCACCCGATTGCCATAGTTGAAAATCACCCTGTTCGTCGAACTTGTACGCCACGGGCGACCCCTGTTCTTCATTGAGAAAGTTTACAAACCGTGCTGCGTCAAACCAACTCAATCCCGTAGCCGGTTTTTGCGGACCACGCTCAACATCCACGGTCAATCCAAGCGAGTTGCCGGTATCTTCGGACAACGCGTTCGCTTTGGCGATGATCTCTTCGGAGATCTCATACTTCGCCATGCTGTAAATGTAATCGACACTGCCACTGGGTAGCGGAGCACTCGTGGCGGTGGGAGTGACCGTATCCGCGATGTTTCCCGGTGTTCCAATCGAAACAAATTCAATTTCAAACAGGTTGTCGCCCGAGCCAAATGTATCAGCTCGACTGCCAGTAGGAAGTACACCCCAGGCGAGCAGAAGCCAAACCACGATAGAATGTTTGCATCGACACATCACCTTGCCTCCTCAAGAAGTCTCGAAGTTTGAGTATAGCCGCTTTTTTTCGTTGCTAAGTCTACGGCACGGAATTAGTTTATTGTAATCACGTGCACAACGCCGCATCGAAGCTGGGGTGTATGGCCCAGTGGCATGAACCGCCCGTTGCTCCCGTGAGCGTAATCCCTCGCAGGATGATATTCTGATCCGCGCTGCCCGTGATCGTCAGCCCGATGTCGAAAATACTCGAGCCGTTTCCGTCGGCAGTCGATGGTGTTGTGTCGTTTCCGGAGGCGTCGATGGTGATGTCTTTGCCTTGGGTATCAATGGTGACGAATTCGCTCATGGGGAGGTCGCCATTCTGGAGATTAATGGTGTCTTCGCCCGCTGGGAGGGCGAAGTGGATGATATTTTGGTCATCGTCTGAGTTAGCTATAGCGATTGCCTCACGCAAAGTTGTTACGTTTGGATCTGAATCGATAAAGTCTCCTGGATTATTCACTGTGAAAGTAGCCAGCATACGTCGATCTTCGCACTGCTCGAATCGGAGTGTTCGGTGGGGCTTCTTGGAAGAGACACCACGAGGAAGTTTGGGAGAGAGACGAAGTTTCGAAAGTATCGTCATCCACTGATGTCGGTAACTGCTCATAGGGTGTCCTTACAGTTGCTAGAGTGAGTGTCTCAGCAGGGTTTATAAAATTCAAAAAATTCCACAAGCTCGATTTCTCTTGGAAGCATAGACCAGTGAAAATGTCAGGAACAAAGCAGTCGTTGAGGATTCCGGGACCGCTATCCCTTTAACGATGAAATGGTGGTCTACGAATATCGTCGATAGCGTGGTGATGTTTAGCCAGCCTTCTCCATTTTGCCAGCCTATGTAAACCGGGTCACCAACATCTGAATTGTTTCTCGTCGCTGCCCCATTGCCATTAGTGCCGAGCAGTCCACTTCCAAACACGAGCGCGTACCACCCTGGCTCAAGCGCCAAGTTCAAGTCACCAAAGACCTCTGCCGACGGTACAGGGAATGTTAGTTCGGTTGAACCTAATACATCGTCTGTACTTAGATCTCCGGAGTCAGGAAAATCACTCTCGTCGTCCAATGCCACTATCGCACCGAAGAATGTACCGTTGTTCCGATCGACAAAGTGACCGCCGATTTGAGTGGTGATTGCTGGTTGAGTGAGTTGGAACCTTACGCCGGTGAATACGCTACCGTTAATGTTCGTCGCATCGACGGTCCCCTGTTCCAAGCCTGTCGGCCCCAGCGTCCCGCTCTCAAAAATCATGGCGGCTGTTGCCGGTGAAGCGAGACACAGCGTCGCCACAGCGAGCGAAGCCGCATAGCCTGCCAGTTTTCGTGTTGCCGAATGCAGTGGTACTGTCGTTGCCTTCATCGTGTTTGCTCCAAAAAATGCCCCTAAGTCCAATCATCTTTATTCACCAGCCTACACGCCCCGGGAGTTTCCCGCCAAATGGATGGGGGCTGAGATTGTGATACTTTTTGCTGGGATTGCGGCTTCCAAGCCGAGATATGAAACGCGGAGTCGCGGAGGGCACGGAGAAGGTCGTTATCTTCTCGTCCTCCGCGCTCTCCGCGCCTCCGCGCTTTACTGAAACGGTATCACTACCTGGGCTGATACCATTTTTCTATGGGGAGGGCGGGAAAACTGGGTGCTTTCTCTGCATTCCAATGTAGAGTGAGCGGCCTAAGTTTCCTATTCGACGAAGCAATAGGTTTTGACTGGACGACCAAGCAAGGTACAATAGTACTGTACGAGTCATTTCATCCCAAGGGTGTGCCATGGCCATCGAAACGAGCTATTCTCAAGCCCGCGCACAATTTGCCCATTTGCTGGACGAAGCGGGGCAGAACCAGGAAATCGTGATCGTCAATCGTCGCGACAAGGAAGCAGTGGCGATGATCTCGGCCACAGAACTTAGCAGTTTAGTGGAAACAGCCCATCTGCTGCGCTCACCTAAGAACGCGCAACGGCTTCTCACCGCCTTGCAGCGCGCGCGAGCCAACAAGGGGACCAGAGCAACCCTCGAGCATTTGCGCAGCGAGGTGGGACTTGGCGAAGAGTAAACAGCGGATCGCCGTGTTTCATGATGAGTTTAGGGACGATCTGAAGTACTGGGTCAAACAAGATCGCAAAGTCGCCTTGCGAGCTCTCGATCTTGTCGAGGCAATCATGCGAGATCCGTTCCGAGGCATCGGCAAGCCAGAGCCGCTGAAATATCTCGACTCGGGTGCGTGGTCGCGTCGGCTGACGCAAGAACACCGGATCGTGTATCTGGTGCGCGACAATCGCATCGACTTTCTGCAGTCGCGGTACCACTATTGATCAGCACTGCGTTGCACGGCCCAGAGAATCGTCCTGCGTGCTTGGGCGTTGCGCGTCAGAATTCGCTCAGCGATTTTCCTATGCCATAAATGGCCAGCACAAAGATTACCACGGCACTGAACCAAAACATCACGCGGTAAAGCCAGCCCGGGCTCAGTTCCGTCAGGGTGTCCCAGCAGTGGAAATAGACGGCCGCGAAGACGACCAGCAGCAGAATCGCCGCGGTTGCGACACCGCCGGCGATGACCATCAGCACGGGTTGTTCCACATAGAGAAACGCCAGCGCCCAACATGCCGGCACGAGGCACGAAAAAACCGTCATCACGCGGCGACGCTGCGTGACATTGTGGAAATCAATCCAGCCTATCTGCCCAAACGCGTCGACATACATCCGCACCCACGAGGCGAGCGCCGCGAACAACGACGAGAAAAGCACGACAAACGCGCCGCAAAGGAAGATGCTGCGCCCCCAGGCGCCGAACGACTCGGTGTAGATGATCGAAAGTGTTTCGATCAGCGCGTATCCCTCGGGCACTTCGCCCCGTGAGTGAAGCACCGCCGCGCCGAGCAAGTAGAACGACGCAGTGACCAGCGTGTATGCGCACATCGACAGCAGCGCGTCCCAGTACATGACGCGCGTCCAGCCGCGGGCCCGTGCCTGCCACTCGGGGTCGTTGGGCTCGTAGGGGCCGGTCCAGGCGGCGTAACCTTTCTCGATCAGCCAGTAGTTGTAAAACAGAATCTCATCGCCGCCGACGCCGGTCAGGCCGAACGTGCCGACGATGAACATGACCGCGCCGTCGGGCACAGTGCCGCGCAGGCCGGAAGCGATTTGTTCCCACCCGACGGCGAACGGCGACCACTGGAGCAGCAATACCGAGGCCAACGTGGTGAGCGTGAACAGCCCCAGCATCACCAAACAGACGCGTTCGACAAACCAGTATTTCCGCACCGCGACCAGCAGCGCCACGACGGTGGCCGCAGCCCAGCACCACGCACCGATCGAGACGGCAGGGAACCAGATGTGCATCACCATCGCCAGCCCGCCCATGATGCCGCCCATTTGCAGGATTTTGATCGGCTGCAGCGCCATCACAAGCCAGATCGCCCAGTGCGCTTTGCCAAGATGCCCGCCCGGCAGACGGTTGATTGCGGTCATACAGGTCTCGCCACTCTGAATCGTGTAGCGGCCGAACTCGAGTTGGATCGCGACCTTCACCGTGCAACTGACCAGGATGATCCACAGCGTCGCAAACCCGGCGGTTGCGCCAAGTGTGGTGGTTGCCACCAGTTCTCCCGCACCAACCACCGACGCCGAAAGAATCAACCCCGGGCCAACATGCCGCAGTCGGCCGAGCAGCGTGGTCGGCGGCGCGGCGATTTGTGTGGCGTCGAGTCGGTAGGGGTCGTCCGCGAGTTGCGTAGAATCCATGCGAAAACTCAGTGGCTACCGAGGAGGAGACGGAGGAGAAGAAGTTGGCGAGTTTACCGGTGGCCACATAGGAGAACAAGTCGATTGGCTGCGAAGAGGACGGTCCACGATCGCGGCGTTTGGCGTCGTCGTTTGGGGACCGTCGTTTGGGGACAGCCAACCGACGCTTTAGGGACAGCCATTGGGACGCTTTAGGGACAGCCATTCAAGCTAGTCGCTCCATTCTGAAGCTAAGGCGTTGCCAGGAAGGCAGTTGTGTCGTTAGGCTTGAGCAGGTGCTGGATGGGTGGCCCCGTTTTCCCGTATAGGCCGAGAGTATGATGATCTGGGACGCTTGGAAAAGCTGACGAGCTATGAGAATGATGACGGCACTGGTGCCATCAGAAACCAAGTAGTCTACAGTTACCAAGCTACCGGAGTAATCGACAAGATATGGCAGTCGCATGATGATGTTGCAGATATTCAAAGTCCCGGTGAGTCGCCATATGTCCAGTATACTGACGACATTTCGACAACCAGCGGCGTTTACAACGACGGATTGCGAATTTATCAAGCGACTTATCCTGACGGGTCAGTTGTTCAATTCCTACGAGGTGGCAATCATGCCTACGATAACGACGACAACATAGATGATCGCCTCTCACGAATCGACGGTCTGAGATTCGATCCCGTTGGCGCTGTCGCGAACTTCTGGTTCACAGAATACGAATACAATGGCACCAGTCGATTGGCTAAGATCGATTATAAAGCTAAGTATGCACAAACTGAACCAAAGGTTCATCTTGAAATGTTCGGTAGTACGGCCAATGTTTACGACCGCTGGGACCGTTTTGGAAGAACATTGACTCACAAGTGGGAAGACTACACGATCGGTACAGTAACGCTTGACCAGGTTGACTACACTTACGATTTTGTTGGAAACCGACTCGCAAGAGATATCCCCAGCTCGCTTTATAGCACCAATGACAAAGATCAAGTCTACGCCTACGACGGGCTGCATCGCTTGAAGACTTTTGATAGCGGTACGTTGTCGGGAACTTCTATTAGTGGAACGCCCGCCTCAGAGCAAGATTACACGCTCGACCAACTGGGCAACTGGGAGTCGTTTGTAGAAAAAATCGGCGGGACGACCATACTCAACCAAACTCGCTTGCATAATGATGTCAACGAAATTGACACAGACAATAGTCATAGCAACGGTCCCGGAGCTTCGCTCACATCCTCCGTAGGAACTTATTGGGCCTATCCCAAGTACGATGCGGCAGGCAACATGACCACGATGCCCAAGCCGAACGATATAACAAACGGCTACACGGCCAAGTACGATGCCTGGAATCGGTTAGTCGAGCTTAAAGACGGTTCGACGGTGAAGCAGGCCAATGAATATGACGGCCTTAATCGCCGCATCATTCGCGACGAAACGGGTGGCAGCGGCGTGCTGACCCATTTCTACTACAACCAGCAGTGGCAGGTTTTGGAAGAACGCGTAGGCACTGCCACAACTGCCGATAAACAGTATGTTTACCACCCACACTACGTTGATGCTGTTGCTTTGCGTTACGATTCGAACGGTGACGAGCATTACTTCCTGCACGATGCCAACTTCAATGTGACAGCGGTGATTGACGATACCGGAAGTGTTGTGGAGCGGTACGAGTACTCTCCATACGGTGTGGTCACTGTATTGCATGGGTCTGCCGATGCCGACGGGGCTGTCACCGAGTGGGATAAGGATAGTGGTGGCAGCGATATCGATAACGAGTATCTGTATACTGGAAGAAGGCTCGACCCCGAGACCGGGTTGCAACTGAATCGGAACCGGTTCTATGCTTCGCATCTGGGGAGGTGGGTGAATCGCGATCCGATTGAGTACAAAGCTAGAGGTAAGAACCTTTACGAGTATGTTGGTAGTGGACCGACTTTTTACGTTGATCCACAGGGCTTGGATCGTACTGTTTGCTTCTTCGGTCATGCATGGATTGAAGTAGATATTTATGATGATTGCTGTGAAAAAATTGGTACTAAGCAGCTTCATTTCTCCCCATACGGATATACGGTTGATTTGGATTGTATCTATCCATCATGGATTTGCGTAACCATAGAATCAAGTTGTGAGGAAGATAAGATACTCCTTGAAAGCTGGGAAGATAAAGGCAGAAGAGAACTCTCTTGCTCTTGTGACAGAGACCTTTGGCATTGGAATCCGGTTAATAATTGTTGTTTGCAAACTCTTGGTGGAATGACTTGCGGAATAGAACCGAAGCCTCGTGAGCCTTGGGATTATCCCGGTCGTCCGCCCGAGCTTGGCACTGGACCGATCTACTGCTTTGTAGAAGGCACGCTTGTTAGCACTTCAGATGGTAAGACGTCAATCGAAAAACTCTGTGTGGGCGATGCGGTTACGTCCTACTCTTTCACGGAAGAGAAATCAGTAGAGTCAACAGTTACTCGCATTCATAGCAGACTTGCATCGCATGTGATTTGCATATTAACCAATGATGGCCCAGAAGAGATTGTAGTAACGCTTGAGCATCCTTTCTATGTTGAAGGAAAGGGCTGGATTAAGGCTGGTAATTTATCGATAGGTGATTCGTTGCGTACTTTGGATGGGAAAACCGTTGCAATTTCCACACTACACAAAAAAGACGAAGAACATACAGTCTACAATATTACAGTTGATCAGCAGCACAACTATTTCGTTGGGGAGAAAGGCATCCTAGTCCACAATAAGTAGCATTCGTAAAGACCGCTTGCAACTGCCACTGCTGCCGAACCTAACAATAGTATGGAAAACCAATCAAGCGTTTAATGAGGGTAATATTGCATGGATGTCGTTGAGGAGGCTTCACAGGAGATGCAACCCTCCGTGCCTATTGAAAACAATAAATTCCGACTGATTAGAATCAGCTTGATTGCGGCGATAATACTTGAGGTCGTTCCGCTTGAGGCCGGATTGTTGCATATTGCAGTAGTTAGCAAGAATGTTGCTTTATATATTGCAATTAAGTGCCTTTGCTTGTTCCTAATCCTAAGTCCATTGGCAAAGCATTTTTGGCGCAACGGCCAGAAACTCACTAGAAAAACTGCACTAGCCTTGTTTCTTATTGCCCTCATTATGATAATAAATTTAATGATGAACGCTGTTGTTATTTCAAGAATGATCGAATAAGAAAATTAGAATCTGCCCAAGTTGCACTCCATTACTACGACTTCTCGTCTGGTCAAAAAACTCAAGCGACCCGAAGACTCATTGAAAACCAAGTATCCCCGAATCCAAAGTCCGTTTAGTATTTCACCACCAAGAAATCCCCTGCTGCTAGGCAACTGAAAGCCAACACGTTGCCAGAGATTTCGTAATCGGTGATTAGCAAGCCGTTTTGGAAAACTGAGACTTCTGAGGGACTCTGAGCCAAAACAATTTCGCCAGTTGCGGCTTGAGTGGCTGAGATTGTGAACGTCTCTGTAGTAGAGCTTCTAGCGGCAGTCATGCCGGTTAGCAGTATGGGTTGAGATATCTCAATATCAAGAGTCGTTTCAGAAACAGCACGGCCAAGATTGACTACGTAGTCGCCGGGTGTCACTGAACCCCACCATTTGCGAGTTAAAGAACCCGAAGTGTTACGCGTTTACCCTGTTGTGAACTTTTTAGGGATTAGGTCGCCTGTGGCGACCATTTCCCTAAGTCGTCGACATTCACGATCCTCAAAGTTTTTCGCTTTGTGGGAGCCGAGTGTTGGCGAAATTGACAAAGGAAGAAATCGTGACACTTCAAGTTCTTCACACGAAAGGGGAATCGAAACGAGCCATTGCCCGGCGACTGAGCGTAAGCGAAGGCACCGTTCGATACCATCTGCGTCGGCAAGCCAATTCCGCCAGCGACGGGCGTCAGAAACAGGCGCTCATTGAGAGCCTCGGGCTGAGTGAGGTCGTACAGCATTGGTGGCAATCACAAACGGAGGTTCTGCCAGACGGGCGCTCGCCGAACGTGCATGGCCTGTGGCAGCATCTGGTCCATGAGCACGAGTATTCTGGCTCGTACAAGTCGGTGCGGAAGTATGTGCGCGCGAAATTTCCCGCACCGAAGTTGCGTCCGTTTCGACGGATTGAAACGCCCCCAGGAGCGCAAGTGCAAAGCGATTGGTTGGAAGAGAAGGTCCAGCTTGACGGCGTGCTGACCAAGATCTACGGCTTCATCATGACGCTCAGTCACAGCCGCATGACGGCAGTCATCTGGAGTTTGAGTATGAATCAGCTTGCCTGGCATCGCGTTCATAACGAGGCCTTCCGACGACTAGGCGGCGTAGCAGCCGTGAATCGCATCGACAACCTCAAGACGGGTGTCGCTCATGGCGCTGGTCCCTGGGGGAAGATCAACGAAAGCTACCGAGCTTACGCGC
This sequence comes from Bythopirellula sp., assembly GCA_965230685.1. GTDB lineage: Bacteria > Planctomycetota > Planctomycetia > Pirellulales > Lacipirellulaceae > Bythopirellula. The sequence continues at coordinate 1,192,261 of CBDDLO010000002.1, read as the reverse complement.
GGACGATGGGATTTCATGTCGACCCGCATGAAGTACGGAAGCCCCAACAGAAAGGCAAAGCCGAACGGCGCGTATCAGCTGTCACTGAACCCCTCCTTCCTCCGCTTAATGAACCCGAAGTATTGCGCGTTTTACCCTTGTGAACTTTTAGGGATGAGGCCGACTTTGTCGGCCGTTTTCCTAAGTCGCTGACATGCTGGATCTTCAAGGTTTTTTGCCTTGAAGGAGCAGGTGTTGGCGAAACTGACAAAGGATGAACTCGTGACACTTCAAGTTCTTCATACGAAAGGGGAATCGAACCGAGCGATCGCCAGACGGCTGAGCGTGAGCGAAGGGACGGTTCGTTACCATCTGCGGCGACAAGCAACCAATGCCAACGACCGACGACAGAAACAAGCGCTCATCGAGCAGCTTGAACTCTGTGAAGTCGTGAATCACTGGTGGCAATCCCAGAGCGAACTGCTCCCCGAAGGTCGCTCACCGAACGTGCACCGACTGTGGCAACACCTGGTGCACGAACACGATTACCCGGGCTCGTACAAGTCAGTGCGAAAGTACGTGCGAGCGAAGTTTCCCGCGCCCAAGCTGCGTCCGTTCCGCCGGATCGAAACACCGCCCGGCGCTCAAACGCAAAGCGACTGGCTGGAGGAGAAAGTCCAGCTTGATGGCGTGATGACGAAGTTCTACGGCTTCATCATGACGCTCAGCCACAGCCGGATGACGGCGGTCGTCTGGAGCCACTCGATGAACCAATTAGCCTGGCATCGCGTGCACAACGAAGCCTACAAGCGTCTGGGTGGTGTCGCCGCTGTGAATCGTATCGACAACCTCAAGACAGGCGTTGCGCATGGCGCCGGTCCGTGGGGCAAGATCAACGAGAGCTATCTCGCTTATGCTCGCACGATGGGATTTCACATCGATCCTCATGAAGTGCGTCAGCCCCAACAGAAAGGTAAAGCCGAGCGGCGCGTGTCAGCCGTCCGAGGACGGCTTGATTTGAAGCGTTCGTTCGCTTCGCTCGCTGAGTTGCAAACGCACACCGACGAGAGGCTCGAGCAGGACGCGCGCACGCGCAAGTGTCCGGTCACCGGCAAGAGTGTGCTTGAGACATGGCAAGCAGAAAAGGCCCTGCTGCGCGAGTTGCCTGTCACGCTCCCGGAGCCGTTCGATTTGATTCGCACTTGCAGCGTGCACAAAGACGCGACGATTCGCTTTGAAGGTCGCACCTACACGGTCCCGTTTCGCTACGTCCACGGCACTGTAGAAGTGCGTGGTTGCAGCGGCTTCCTTCAGATCGTGGACCGCAAAGACGGCCAGATCGTGCAGCAATACCCGCGTCAAACCGAGCAGCTCTTGTTTGTTGATCGGGCCTGCTACGAAGGGCAAGCTACCTCCGAAGTGCACGCTCCTCGGCCCTTGGGAAAGATGGCTCGCAAGCTCGAGGAGATTGCGGCACAACCGGTGCAGCTCCGCTCGATTGACATGTATGCCCAGTTGGCGGAGGTGGCACGATGAGAATTGATCACACACGAAAACTGCATGCTGCCGGAATCTTACCCAAGCCCGCGCCGACACAAGACGTGCAAGCGCTGGGAGAACGGTTGCAGGCGCTGCGGATGGTGTTTGCCGCGGAGTGACGCTTTAGGGACAGCCATTGGGACGCTTTAGGGACGGACGCTTTAGGGACAGCCATTCAAGCTAGTCGCTCCATTCTGAAGCTAAGGCGTTGCCAGGACGGCAGTTGTGTCGTTAGGCTTGAGCAGGGGTTGGATGGGTGGCCCCGTTTTGGCCCCAACATTACAACTGTTAGCAACCACTTCCGGAGGAAAGCAGAGATGAACGTATTCTTACAAGCACACCGCGCATTGGCGTCGGTACTGCTCAGCACCTCGCTACTTTCTCAGTCATATGCGGTACCGGTTACGCTTGCCTTCGACGCGGAGATAAATTCGGTTACATCAAGCCCAGCCTTCGACTCTGGGCTTCATATTGGTCGGGGTGATGCCATTGTAGGCACTTTTGCATTCGAACCGACTGCCGCCAATGGCCAGACATCTGTGATCGTAACGCAGCCTTACAGCGCTTCGTTGCTCATCGACAACAAGGCTCTTAGTTCCTCGGGCGATCCTATTGGCCTAACTTTAGGCTCAATAAACAATAGCTTTATAGAATCCGATTGCGGAAAATTGTCGTGTCCAACTCTGGAATTCGACCAAATCTCAGTCGGGGCGTCTTTGAGGCCAGTGGTTCCTGTATTGACTCCAGAAATCGGATTTGGAGACTCGTCTTTTGATATTCTGCTTTGGGGCAATACCTCACTGCTCGATTCTGCAAAGCTTCCGGATTCAGCAAGTGCGTGGAATGCATTCGACCTCACTCGACAACTGCGTGTTATTCTACGAGATAACGATTCTGGCGTACTAACAATTTCGGCAACACTTGGCACATTCGTCTTTGTACCCGAGCCACATTCTACTGGTCTCATCTTCTCCGCGCTACTAGTGAGTGCGGTGAGTCGTAACTGGCAAAACGGGGACAGCCACCTAACCAAGAAGCATTTTTCAATTTTTTTCAGAATCTCCTTGACATGATACTGTACACATGTATATTCACGGCCAGTGCCCCTCAACCTGATTGATGTGCGAGGTTTCCATGGCTCGGTTGGCGCGTTGCGAAATCGTTGATCCCCGCGAAGTGGCCGTCTACCACTGCGTCAATCGGTGCGTGCGGCGGTGCTATTTGTGTGGCGACGACGCTCATGGCAAAACGGGGACAGCCACCTAACCAAGAAGCATTTTTCAATTTTTTTTCAGAATCTCCTTGACATGATACTGTACACATGTATATTCACGGCCAGTGCCCCTCAACCTGATTGATGTGCGAGGTTTCCATGGCTCGGTTGGCGCGTTGCGAAATCGTTGATCCCCGCGAAGTGGCCGTCTACCACTGCGTCAATCGGTGCGTGCGGCGGTGCTATTTGTGTGGCGACGACGCTCACACGGGCCGCAACTACGATCACCGCAAAACGTGGCTCGAGAAGCGACTCAAGTTTCTGGCTAGCCAGTTCGGCATCGACGTGATTGGCTTCGCCATCATGAGCAACCATTTTCATCTGGTGCTTCGCAGCCGGCCAGACGTGGTTGCCGCGTGGAGCGACGACGAGGTCGCCCGGCGGTGGATGATGCTTTGCCCCAAGCGCAAATCAGCAGAAGGCGAACCCCTCGAGCCAACGCGAGCCGAACTCGACAGCATTGCGGGCGACCCGGAGCGACTGGAAACCATTCGCCTCCGGCTCAGCGACATTAGTTGGCTGATGCGAATGGTGGCCGAGCCCGTAGCCCGACGCGCCAATCTAGAAGACCAGGTCACCGGCCGGTTTTGGGAAGGACGCTACAAGTGCGTGCGGCTCTGTGACGAAGCGGCGCTGGTGGCGGCTCTAGCGTATGTCGATCTCAACCCGATTCGCGCGGGATTGGCGGCGACACCCGAGCAAAGCGATTTCACCTCGGCCCAGCGTCGCATTGAATCGCAATCGGGCAGTCGCACCGAAAAGACCGACGAGTGGCTTGCACCCCTACTGCTGGGCAATACTGAAATCGGTCCGCAACCGCACGAGCAGGGCCGGCGCTGCAGCGACAAAGGGAGTTTGCCCATGTCAACGGCCGAGTACCTTGAGCTGCTCGACTGGACGGGTCGGCAACTGTTGCCGGGCAAGCGCGGCGTGATTCCCAACCAACTGCCGTCGATCCTCGAGCGACTCGGCCTCTCGGCAACGAACTGGCTCCCGCTGGTGAGCCAGTTTGGGCAGCATTTTCACCGCGTAGCGGGTCAACCCCATTCGCCGGGTTGGCAGCGGTTCAGTCGACAAGCGCGTCGTCGCTTCCGCCTCGGGCGAAGCGAACTGCTGAGTTAGAGCAACCGACGCTCGCTTTCTTGCAGCCATAGAACGTGTTGGCTGCGTTCGACAATGGGCTACGCATGTGCTTACGGTGAACTAGCGCGAGATCCACCCCGACCGCGCTGCTCGCCCTTGTGCTCGTGTTTCAAACGCCTCGACCAATCAGTGCTTTTCTATAGCCATGGAAGATGAAAGATGGGTGGCCCCATTCATTTGCATTCGCCGGGTTGGCAGCGGTTCAGTCGACAAGCGCGTCGTCGCTTCCGCCTCGGGCGAAGCGAACTGCTGAGTTAGAGCAACCGACGCTCGCTTTCTTGCAGCAATAGAACGTGTTGGCTGCGTTCGACAGCGGGCTACGCATGTGCTTACGGTGAACTAGCGCGAGATCCACCCCGACCGCGCTGCTCGCCCTTGTGCTCGTGTTTCAAACGCCTCGACCAATCAGTGCTTTTCTATAGCCATGGAAGATGAAAGATGGGTGGCCCCATTCATTTGCGCGCATTTGCGCCTCGCCATTTGCGCTCAAAGGATGGGTGGCCCCATTTGTTCTTGTTTCCTCAACCTGGGGCTGCACTTCGTTTGTCCCAGGCTACGGTGATTCAGGCCTACGGCTAAGCGCCGAAGTTATTTTCCCCGTTCCTAAGTTCGACTTTTGCAGTTTTCAAGCAGAATAGAAAGCGGATCAGCGCTGATCGAGCGGATTTTCGCTGAGGCAGGGATAGTTGATGCTCACCTGGAAATCAGCGAACCTCCGCAAAATCTGCGCACATCTGCGTTCTATTCTTTCTCGACTGGCAATGGTGTGGCCCCGTTTTTTAACGATGTCGCAGCCAGGCCTATCCAGTAAGCACCCCGCAGACAAAACGTCTTGGGCGGGCTAAAATATCGGTTTTCTCGCACTGAAGCCAGTCGCACTGCTTGCAAGGATACCCGTCATGGCCACTGAACTCAAAACCGACCCCTTCTCCGCTCGTGACACATTCGACACCGGTAGTGGCGAGGCGGGAATCTATCGCCTGTCCACGCTCGAAAAGGCGGGGCTAACGGCCGTCGACAAGCTGCCGTTTTCGATTCGCGTGTTGTTGGAATCGCTGCTGCGGAATTGCGATGGGTATGTCGTCTCCGAAGACGATGTGAAGTCGCTCGCCGCCTGGGCGGATTCGCAGGGGAAGAACGCGGTCGAGGTACCGTTCAAACCTGCCAGAGTGGTTCTGCAAGATTTCACTGGGGTGCCGGCCGTTGTGGACCTCGCCGCGATGCGCTCGGCGATGCAGCGTCTGGGCGGCGACCCGAACAAGATCAACCCGCTCGTGCCGGCCGATCTGGTGATTGACCACTCGGTGCAAGTGGATCATTTCGCCAGCGACGCGGCGTTGGACCTCAACATCGAACTGGAGTTCAGTCGCAACAAGGAGCGTTACGAGTTTCTCCGTTGGGGGCAGGACGCGTTCGACAACTTCCGCGTGGTGCCGCCGGGGACGGGAATCGTGCATCAGGTGAACTTGGAGTACCTGGCGAAGTGCGTCTTTTTGCGCGATGACCACGCCGGCAAAGTCGCTATTCCAGATTCGTTGGTGGGAACCGACAGCCACACGACGATGATCGACGGCCTGGGCGTCGTCGGTTGGGGCGTCGGCGGCATCGAAGCCGAGGGCGTGATGCTCGGCCAGCCAATTTACATGCTTACTCCCGAGGTGGTGGGCATGAAACTCACTGGTAAGCTTCCGCCGGGAGCGACGGCGACCGACTTGGTGCTTACTGTCACCGAAATTCTCCGCAAGGAAAAAGTGGTCGGCAAGTTTGTAGAGTTCTTCGGCGAGGGCGTCTCGAATATGTCGCTGGCTGATCGAGCGACCATCGCCAACATGTCGCCCGAGTATGGGGCGACGATGGGCTTCTTTCCTATCGACGTCGAGACCTTGGCCTATCTCCGTCGCACGGGGCGCACCGACGACGAAGTGCAATTGGTCGAGCGCTACACGAAAGAGCAAGGCTTGTTCCGAACCGACGCGACGCCGGCTCCGACATTTACGAAAGTCGTCGAACTTGATATCTCGACGGTAGAACCAAGTCTTGCTGGACCCAAGAGACCTCAAGATCGCGTGCCGCTGTCGAGGATGAAGCAGTCGTTTCACGATGCCCTGCGAGCACCGGTCGGTCCGCAAGGATTTCAACTCGACAAAGCAGCGCTCTCGCGTAAGGCCACAGTCGAGAACAATGGGCATTCGACCGAGATTACGCATGGAGCCGTCGCCATCGCAGCGATCACTAGCTGCACAAACACCAGCAACCCGTCGGTGATGGTTGCCGCAGGGTTGGTTGCCAAGAAGGCTGTGGAGAAAGGCCTTACGGTCCCGCCGCATGTGAAGACAAGTTTGGCACCCGGTTCCCGCGTGGTAACCGATTACTTGGAAAAAGCTGGGCTCGACGAGGACCTCGACAAAATTGGGTTCCAAACCGTTGGCTATGGCTGCACGACGTGTATTGGCAATAGTGGTCCATTGCCGGAGCCGGTGGCGAATGCAGTCGTCTCGGGCGACTTGATTGTTTCGGGCGTGCTTTCTGGCAATCGCAACTTCGAGGGCCGCATCAATCCGCATGTGAAGGCCAACTATCTGGCGAGCCCGCCGTTGGTGGTGGCATATGCTCTGGCTGGGACGACGGATATTGATTTGATTTCGGAGCCCGTGGGCGAGGACGCCGACGGATCGCCGGTGATGCTTGCGGACATTTGGCCTACACACGAGGAGATTGCAAGTGTTGTGGATAGCTGTGTGCTGCCCGAAATGTTCCAGAAACAGTACGACAACGTTTGGGAGAAAAATCCGAAGTGGAATGCCATCGAAATCACCGGCGGCGAGTTGTACGACTGGAACAGTGAAAGCACTTACATCCAAGAACCACCGTTCCTGGTCGGTTTGAAGCCGGAAGTTGATCCGATTACACCCATCCACGGAGCACGATGCTTGGCGTTGCTCGGCGATTCGACGACGACCGACCATATCTCGCCAGCCGGTGCGATTGCCAAAGACAGCCCCGCGGGTGAATTTTTGCAAGCCGCCGGTGTCGAGCCGCGCGACTTCAACAGCTATGGCAGCCGTCGCGGCAACGACCGCGTGATGACCCGCGGCACCTTCGCCAATATCCGCATCCGCAACCAACTCGCACCGGGCACCGAAGGGGGGGTGACGCGCTACCTGCCCACGAATGAAGTCATGTCAATCTACGATGCGGCGATCAAGTACCAGGCCGATGCGACGCCGTTGGTGGTCCTGGCCGGTGCGGAATACGGCACGGGCAGCAGCCGCGACTGGGCGGCGAAAGGCACCTTCCTGCTCGGGGTGCGCGCGGTGATCGCAGCGAGCTACGAACGAATCCATCGTAGCAATCTGGTCATGATGGGCGTGCTGCCCTTGGAACTAGCCGCGGGTGCGACATGGCAGTCGCTGGGGCTGACGGGTGAAGAAACCTTTGAGATCGCTGACTTAAACGATGACCTCAAGCCGCGACAGCAGCTTACCGTGGTCGCCAAGCTAGACAGCGGCGATGCGATCGAGTTCGTCGCCACAGTGCGCATCGACACGCCCGTCGAGTTAGACTACTACCGCAACGGCGGAATTCTGCAAACGGTGTTGCGGAAGTTGTTGAATGAATAGGTCGCAGCGCATTCCGGCGAAGCGTAGCGGCCCTCTACCCCCCAAGCCGCGATCTTACAGATGGCCGGATTTAGTGCCTAACTTCAATACCGCACCGAAGGTGTCCACTGCTGCACCGTCCGCGTCCCGCCCGGTGGCGTCATCAGTGGCATCGGCGAAGGATTGGTTGCTGACAACGATGCCACGCGCGCCGCAATCGCAGGTTGGAATCGGTTAATTGCCAGAGAACGTTGGTAATTGGCCAGTGCCTGGGCGTTCTGTCCTTGCACCTCGCGCAGTCGACCCAGCGCGGTGAGCGCCCGACTGTTGTTCGGGTCGATTTCAATCGCTTCGACTAGGCGCGTCGACGCTTGCGGCACGTTGTTGGTTTCTTCAAGAACGCGGGCGAGTTCAATCCGTGGATCGGGCAATTGGGGGCTCCGCGAGGCCCAACCTTCCAGCAGTCGAAACGCTGCATCTTGGCGCTCGGTTTCGGTGAGCAGTACGGCCAACCCGCGGTAACACTCGGTGTGGTTGGGGTCGTAATTGAGACACTGATTGTAGAGCTGCTCGGCTTGCTTCAAATCTTCGGGCCGATTGAACAGTTTGCCATTCTTGTGCAGCGACGAGGCGAGGTTGTAGTAGCCGTTGGCCGATTTGGGATTGGCGGCAATCGCGCGCTGGAACTTTTCAGACGCCTGTTGGTAGTTGCCGTTTTGGTATTGTCGCACTCCTTCGGCGTTGAGTGCTTGGGTGGTCATGTTCTGACAACCGGTGGCGGCAAGGAGCAGCGCGCCGGAGACGAGCAGTTGGGTTTTGGCGGCAAGATTCATGGTGGACAACGCGCGACGCGTTCCCTGGGTTCCAGTGCGATTGCGGGCGGGAAAAATAGCACTCAGCAAGTTTGAAGGCAAGGTAAGAACTAGCCCGACGCGCAAGCGAGGGCGAATGATAGCTGGAGTGCCAGGCGCCCTCGCTAGCGCGTCGGGCTAGTTTGGGCCTGCCTGTATAGCCGCCAACTTTCTCCAACCCCAACTATCCGCACTAACCGGTACAGCCCCGTAGAGCGGAATTCTTTCCTAATCGGTCTATTTTCCGCTAGCAGTACTCCGATGACTGGTTCTGTCAGAGGTAATTTCCCGCCTTAGCGACTGCCCACCACGGGCCCAGCCGGAGTACTCCCCCCATGCCAGCCAAGAAATCTGCCGCCAAGAAGCCTGCTGCTAAGAAATCCACTGCCAGCAAACGCAAGAGCACAACTGCTAAGAAAAGCCCCGCCAAGCGGAGCGGATCGACCAAGACTCGCACGACCAAGAAAAATACGAAGAGCAAAGCCGGAGACCAAGAGGTCACGCTCGATCGGCGCTCCGCGAGCGATCGCCGGGACGATATTTCAGCGGACACCGAAGCCGTCGCGAACCAGCCACAGTTGGAGCGTCGCGAGAAGGTCCAGCGCCGTCGCCAGATCGACCCCACCACCTGCGAGCGAGATTACAGCGATGCCGAAGTCGAATTCATGAACGCAATGGACGAGTACAAGCGGACCAGCGGCCGGATGTTTCCGACATGCAGCGAAGTGCTGGAAGTGATTCGCGACTTGGGCTACATTCAGCTCTCCCCGGCGGAGGTCGCAGTTGTGCGGCCTGAAGATGTTGAAGAAATCAGCGATACCGAAGCGGCGGTAGAAGCAACGCTTGAGAATGCCGAAGAAGCAATTACTGAGGCGATTGGATAACGCTTCCGCTGCCAAAGAGAACAGCAGGGTCGGCTTCCGAATCAAAAAGCCGAGTGGAAGCCGTGGGGTTCAAACCTCACGGCTTCTGCGTTTTCTCAACGCCGACGGTTCCAGTTGCGTAGCGCCTGCATCGCGGCCTCGCGACTATCTTTGGACCCAGGCTCGGTAGGCCGCGGCGGTAACTTGCCGGGCTTTTTCTTTTTCCCTTTGCCAGATTCCACGTCAGAATCGGATCCCTCCTCAGAGCCTGCGCTCACATCAGACCCTTCTTTGGTCGAAGCTCCAGAGCCCTCCTTCGTCGAAGCATTCGAGTCGCCACTGAGGACATCGCTGTCGGAGGCCGTCTTTGCTTCCGCTTCTTTTTTCAACTGGATCGCATTGGTGTCGTCCAACTGAATGGTTTGCGTCTCATTCGCGGCTTGGCTCGGTTTGCTCGGACTCGGTGAGTCGAGTAGCCATTGCGTGATGTCTTCTTCACCCACGGACGAGTCGCCCGTTGCGACGGTTCGCTCGACAGCGTCGGCGACGGTTTTTACCTTGGGCTTTTTTTGATTTTTGATGCCGGCGGAGATAGTCACCAGCAACTGCAAGGTGCCGATGCCGAGTTCGTCACCAGAGCGAAGTTCGACTTTTTCGTCAATCTTCTCGCCGTTGACCAAGGTGCCGTTGCGGCTGCCGAGGTCTTTGACCCAGAGCTTGGAGTCTTTGCGAACGAGCGCACAGTGCCGACGACTGACAGAACTGCTACCTACGCAGAGCTGGCATTTTTGGCTTCGCCCAACGAGAAATTCATCTTTCTTGACGGCTATCTTCGTGCCCGTCTTGGCACCTTCAAGCACTTTAAGAACTACGTCCATGGTCACCACTAGGTGGAAGCAACCCGGCACTAAACCAGCACTGGAGGCCCCCCCACGGAGTCTCGATGCTGAAGCTCAGTTATTTGTTCCGGATTAGGGACTAAATTGTCAATCCTCCCGGTTGGCGTCGCAACCTCGAGAATATCATGCTGTCGAAGCAAATCCCAATTAAAAAAGCCTTCTCTCGTGTGAATTCTAGACTTTGACTAGATGCTTAGAACCCCTCCGCTGAGGGGTTTTGTTTTGAGGCTGGCGGGAAGGTTGCCTAGTCAGCCCGTACGGCGGACCAACTATTTTCATCGGCCTCGTCTCCTCTAAGCGTTAGCGGCTCTGCGTCCAATCGAGGTTTTGATACTTCGAGTGCTGTAATACTCGTGCCTGAGCCACCATGGGCTGCGACAAAATTTCCATTTCCAACGATAGCTCAAGCTTGCTCTCAAGAGAATTCGGGAGACGAACGATCAGATCTGCGGCTGTGACCTCCACACCGGTAATTCCCGCAATCCCAAGCAGCTCGGGTGCGAGCGGCGAAGCGGCAAGCAAAATGCTGCCGTGTTGCAGCACGGCTCCGCGACGACGGCGCTGTGCGCTGCCGACAATCTTATGCGTCGGCGCCTCCGTGCCAGATGCTGTTGATCGTAGCAAGATGTCGCCGAGCGCTCGACGTTGAAAACAGAGCAAAGGTTCGTCCGCCGCGGCAAGTTCCGTCGGTTGATCGTTTAGAAACATTTGCCACGGTGATTGCCCTTGGTGTAGGAATGCTCCGAGCGAGTCCAGAATAGACCGATGCACAGCGTCGTAAAGTGCCTGTGTGTCTTGTGCCAACCGATGCGTGGCGGGGAGGACGAGGCTGTAGGTAAGCTCTTGGTCGTGCAAGATGGCCCCCCCTCCACTGAGACGCCGCACCAGTTCGGCCTCGCGGCTTGCCAGATGCTGCTGACGATCCGCAGCGCGCTGAAAATAGCCAAGCGACATTGTGGGGCGTTCCCACTCGTAGAACCGCAAGGTAGGGCGCCCGGTTGCTGCAACGGTACGGAAGAGCGTCTCGTCGACCGCCATGTTCCACGCGCCCTCGGCGGGCGGATCGATGAGAAGTTGGCATCGTGAGCAATCGCTGGACATGGCCACGCTACTCGGGATGCGCAAGCACCGGCTGCCGCGCGGCACGGACTTCGTCGGGGCGACTAACCGCGGTCGTGTGGGGTGCTTCGTGGAGCACACTCGCATCCTCTTCCGTGATGCGGAACAATATCTCGGCAAACGCGTCGAGTGTTTCTTTGCTTTCCGTTTCGGTTGGCTCGATCATAATCGCTTCGGGCAGGGTGAGCGGAAAGTACACCGTTGGCGCATGGAAACCAAAGTCGAGCAATCGCTTGGCCAAATCCATTGCAGAGATATTCTTGTCACGCTTCAGCGCGCTCCCCGACGCTACGAACTCGTGCATGCAGCGGTTTCCCTGCGGCACGGGCAGAATGTGTTTTACGCGGCTGAGTAGGTAATTGGCATTGAGCACGGCGTTCTCAGAAACACGCTTCAAACCATCGGGTCCATGCGTGCGAATGTATGCGTAAGCGCGCAATAGCACACCGACATTGCCAAAGAACGCGCGCACGCGGCCGATAGACTTGGGCATATCAAAGTCCAGCGTGTAGTGATCTGCTGTCTTGCGAACTATTGGCGCCGGCAAGTACGGCGCTAACGTGTCGGTCACACAAATGGGGCCCGCCCCCGGCCCGCCGCCACCGTGGGGCCCGCTGAAAGTCTTGTGCGGATTGTAATGTTGCATGTCCGCACCAAAATCTCCTGGTCTGGTAACACCTAGGATGGCGTTCATGTTCGCGCCGTCCAGGTAGATGAGACCGCCCTTGGCGTGGACCGCGTCGGCGATCTTTTGCATGTTCGGCTCAAACAAGCCGAGCGTGCTGGGGTTGGTGATCATCAACACAGCCACTTGCTCGTCGAGTTTTTCATCGAGATCGTCGAGATCGACAAAACCATCGGCGGTGGTTTTGATCGTGACCGCTTCGAACCCCGCCATCGCGGCACTAGCGGGATTGGTGCCGTGGGCGTTGTCGGGGCAGAGTACCTTGGTGCGTTTTTCGTCCCCTGTCGTTAAGGAAACGTCACGAAAGTACGCCGCGGCGACTAACAGAGCAGTAAGTTCCCCATGCGCTCCCGCAGCCGGTTGCAGTGAGCACGCCGGCAATCCCGATATCTCCTGCAGCGTTTCCTGCATCTCATAGAGCATCTCAAGCATGCCTTGCAGCGAATCGTCCGATTGGTAGGGATGCACATCTGCAAAGCCGGGCATTGCGGCCGCGCGTTCGTTCCGCTTAGGGTTGTACTTCATCGTACACGAACCCAACGGGTAAAAATGCGTATCGACCGACATGTTCTGCGTCGAGAGGTTCACAAAGTGCCGAATCACCTGAGGTTCGGAAACCTCCGGCAGGGCAGGGGGGGCGTTCGCGACCGCCTCAGCAGGCAGCAGCGCCGCCAAGTCGTTTTCCGGCACGTCGCACTCCGGCAATCGCGCCGCGCGTCGACCCGGCTTGGAGAGGTCAAAAATCAGATCGGTGTCGCGATTGTTACGCATGGTCGTGTCTTAAGCGTGAGCGGGAACGGCAGAACTTGCGCCTGCTAGGCAATGCACCAGCGTGTCGATTTCTGCTTTGGTGCGTTTCTCGGTGACTGCAATCAGAAAACAGTCGGTCAGATCGGGATACCACTGGCCCAGTGGCACCCCGGCTAAAATTCCTTCTTGTTCGGCACTGCGCAACAGCTCGGCGACTTGGTTTTCGGCATCACGGACGACGAACTCCTTGAACGTCGGTCCGTCAAACGCCATGGAAAATCGCTCGTGCGAACACAGCTGCTCCGCCGTGTAGCGAGTTTTTTGCAAGCACAGGTTTGCTGTCTCGCGCAGCCCCTGCGGACCCAGCTGCGACAAGTAAACCGTCGCCCGCAGCGCAAACAATCCCTGATTCGTGCAGACGTTGCTGGTCGCCTTTTCGCGGCGTATGTGTTGTTCACGGGTTTGCATGGTGAGAACAAAGCAACGATTTCCGTGGCGATCGACTGTCTCACCGGCAATGCGACCGGGCATCCGCCGCACCAAATTCTTGTCGCACGCCATGATGCCCAGGAAAGGGCCGCCATAGGACATCGGCGTGCCGAGAGTGTGACCCTCGGCCACGGCAATGTTCGTGCCGTAGTCGCCAGGACGCTTCAGAATACCGAGGCTAATCGGATCGAAGGCGGTGATCAGCAAGGCGCCGGCTTCCCTCGTGATGTCGGCGATGGCTTGGGCGTCTTCGATGCAGCCAAAGAAATTCGGTTGTTGAAGCACGACCGCGGCGGTGTTCTCATCAATCGCGGAGGACAGAACCCCCGTGTCGATCACGCCGGTGGGCGTGTCGAGTTCAACCAATTCGACGTCGAGATTTTCCAGATACGTGGCGATCGTCGCTCGGTACTCAGGATGCAAACTCGCGGGAACAACCACTTTTCCGTGCCGGCGTGTCGAGCTAATTGCCATCAACACGGCTTCGGCAGCAGCACTTGCGCCGTCGTAGAGACTTGCGTTAGAGACATCCATGCCGGTCAGCCGCGAGATGATCGACTGGTACTCGAACACGACCTGCAGGTTGCCTTGGCTCGCCTCAGCTTGGTAGGGCGTGTAGGAAGTGTAAAACTCGCTGCGTGAGCCAATCGTGTCGACCACCGCGGGGACGAAATGGTCGTAGCACCCGCCGCCCAGAAAGCAGACGCTGTTGCCCCCGTGCAAATTCTTTCCCGCTAGCGAGCGCAGATGCTGGTCGAGTTCCATCTCCGACAGGGCTGGCGGCAAATCTAACGGGCGAGTGAGTTGCAGTTCACGGGGAATCGGATCAAAGAGCTCGTCAATAGAAGCCGCGCCGATCGCGGTCAGCATCGCTTGTTGATCTTCTGGTGTGTTGTAGAGATAGGGCATGGAAAGGAAGGGTGAGGGCTGAAGGCAGAAGGATGAGGGGGTGGGTTCTCTTTAGTTTGGGGCTAGGGGTTCTTTTTGATCCTCTTGATGGCTGCTACTGTCATTCTGATCAGCTCATCACACTCTTTCTCTAGCTCGCTCAGGCGGGCTTTTGAGACGATCTCTGCTTCCACGAGAAGTTCTAGCCAAAGTAGAGTTTCGTCTAATTCTTGCAGTACTATCCCAAGCTTCGCGAGAAGTTCCGCATCAGATCGTGCTCGACATGCCTCGCGATAGTTTGCTGCTACGGAGGTTCCCGATCTCAAGACCTGTTTTCCAATTACTTGAGCCTCTACTGAATTTGGCAAGAACTTGAACATGCGAACTATTCGCAATGCAAACTGCTTCGTTCGATCTCTCAAGTCCGGATTCTTGAACATGTTGTCCTCTCATCCTTCAGCCTTCATCCTTCAGCCTTAGTGACCTTCCTCCTTGGTTAGTTTGTCGTACGCAGCGTGGTCCAACAGGTTGGCCAGCCCCGCTTCGTCAGCGATTTTGATCTTCGCTATCCAGCCCTTGTCGTAGGGATCCTCGCCGAGAATTTCTAAAGCATCGGGGAGCGACTCGTTCACGGCGACTACCTCTCCTGCCACGGGCGAGTAGATATCACTAACCGCTTTAACGGACTCGACTTCACAGAACGGCTGCTCGGCTTCGACCGTTTTTCCGACTGGCGGCAGGTCGATGTAGACCAGATCGGTCAGCGCTTCGACTGCGAAGGCGGAGATTCCGAGCGTGGCGATTTTTTCGCCACCTTCTTCGGCGACGGCGACCCATTCGTGGGTCTTCGCGTAGAGCAGGTCGGCTGGGTTCATTGGTGTTGACTCCATCGGCAGGGATTATGGCTAAGCCGCTTGCGGCTTAGACACGATCACTTCCCACGTTGGTAAAAAGGTAGGGGCACCACGGTGGACGGATGTTGCTTACCGCGAATGTCGACATCGAGCGTGGTGCCCACCGCGGCAACGGTCGGCTTCACATAAGCCATGGCAATGGGGTGGCCAAACGTCGGCGAAAAAGTGCCGCTGGTGACGACGCCAACCTCTTCAACTCCCTCTTGTCCGTCATCCCGCAACAGTCGGCATTCTTCTCGCGGCACGCGTCGCCCCTCCAGTTGCAAACCGACGCGTACACGCTGATTGCTGTCGCACTGGAATTTCACGAGCGCTTCCTTGCCAACGAATTCGCGGTCGCGCAGGTTCATGGCGAAGTCAAGTTGCGCTTCGACAGGGTTTGTCGATTCCGATAGTTCGTGCCCATAGAGCGGCATACCGGCTTCGAGTCGCAGCGTATCTCGCGCCGCGAGTCCCACGGGCAGGCCGTCCACGCGGTCGGCGGCGCTCACCAATTGTTCCCAAATGCCGACAATCTTGTCCGCATCGCAAATCAGCTCGCAGCCATCTTCGCCCGTGTAGCCGGTGCGGCTAACAAAGCATTCCACACCGGAGACATCCATCAGCTGCCCGGTGTAGTAGCGCATGGAAGTGAGCTCACCGGTTGTGAAGGGGTCGAGCAGCTCAATCGCTTTTGGACCTTGTAAGGCGATCATCGAGTATTCGTGCGTTTTGTCGTTGATTTCGACCGCTCGGCCGTTGACGTGGCTGCGCAACCAGGCGACTATTTTTTCGCGGTTCCCCGCGTTGACGACCAAGCCGAAGCCCGCAGGTTGATCGTCCTGCAGTACCGGGCGGTACACCAAAACGTCGTCCAGTACGCCACCGGCGTCGTTACACATCAGCGAATAGCGAATCTGCTGCGGCTTCATGTCCACGACGCAGCGGGTCATCAGTCCGTCGAGAAATGGGGCGACCTCGGGCCCGTCAAAAAGTATCCGACCCATGTGCGAAATATCGAACAGCCCGACCGCTTCGCGAGTGGCTCGATGCTCTTCAACGATCGAAGTGTACTGGACCGGCATCGACCAACCGGCAAAATCGACCATTCGCGCGCCGTTGGCAGCGTGCCAATCGTGTAGAGCCGTTTTGGAGAGTTGAGCGGTGGAAGACATGGGCGGTAGGTGATGTGGCAGCAGAGAAACGGCCATTCTAACGGTTTGACGCTGGGCTTCTAGTGGGCCTTCCCTAGCCGTCGAGCTACGCCTCGCCGCAGGGAGCGAAGCGACTCACAACGGCGAGGCGTAGCTCAACGGCTATTTCTTCCTCCTCCGCTTCTGCTTGCTCTTCTTTTTCGGTTTTCCGCCCTTCGCCTTTCGCTTGGCCTTGCTTCCCAGCAGACGAAAGTCCAACTCCCGGCGTTCCACATCAACCGAAGCGACCGCCACGGTGACCTGATCGCCCAGGCGGTAGGTGTTGCCCGAGCGGAATCCTTTGATCACGTGACCCGCTTTGTCAAACTTGTAGTAGTCGTCTGAGAGCGACGAAATATGCACAAACCCCTCGGCGGGTAGCTCGGTGCCGGTGACAAACAGGCCGAAGTTTTCGACACCGGTGACGACACCCTCGAGCTTTGTGCCCACTTTGTCTTGCAGGTACAGCAGCAGTTTTACCTTTTTTAGCTCCCGCTCTGCGGCTGTGGCCCGCTGTTCGCGCTCGCTGCAATGATCGCCCTGGGTGAGCAACTCGCCCAGGTGTTGCTCTGGCGGTTGGCCTCGGTTGACCGCATCGATAAGCCGGTGGATTGTCAGGTCGGGATAACGGCGAATGGGCGAAGTGAAGTGGCAGTAACATTCGCTGGCGAGCGCGTAGTGGCCTTCTTCCTCGGGACTGTAAATAGCTCGCTTCATCGAACGCAACACCGAGTAGTTCACCGCGTGCTGGCAGGACTGGCCCTTTACTTTCTCCAGCAGATCCTGCAGCTCGAATCGGCTTTGCAGATCGCCGACTTTTAGCCCGAGCTCTTTCACAAACTCGTTGAGTGCTTTCAGCTTCCGTGGGTCAGGTGCCCCATGCACACGGCGCAGGAAGAGCAGGCCCTTGTCGAACAGCATCTCGGCGACCGCTTCGTTGGCGATCAACATAAACTCTTCGATGATCTGATGGCTCTCGGTGTTTTCTTCCAGGTGGGCGCCGGTAACTTGGCCGTCTTTGTCGAGGTCGATGGACATCTCCGGCATAGAGAGTTCCAGCGAGCCACGCTTCATCCGCCTGCCACGCAACATCATGGCCAACTCGTGCATGTCGCCGAGCAGCTTGTGGACGGGAGCCTTCAGCTTTTTCTTCCAGCTGGCTCGATCGGCTAGGTATTGGTCGACTTCTTCGTAGGTGAACCTTCGGCAGCTCTTGATCGCGCTCTTGAAAACATCGGTCGCTACGCGCTGCCCCTCGGGTGTGAACTCGATGTGGGCGGTCATCGCGTACCGCACTTTGTTAGGTTGCAGACTGGCGAGGTTATTGGAAATCACCTCGGGCAGCATGGGGATTACCCGATCAGGCAGGTAGACACTTGTTGCGCGGTCTTTCGCTTCGCGGTCGAGCCCAGATCGAGGGCGCACAAAGTGCGACACATCGGCAATATGCACCCCCAAGAGCCAGTGCCCATTGTCCAACCGGGTGAGTGAAATCGCATCGTCGAAGTCTCGTGCCGTGGCGGGGTCAATGGTGATGATGGTTTCGGCGGTAAGATCTTTTCGCCGCGGCCCGATCGACTCGTCGAATTTCTCCGCTTGTTTACGAGCGTTTTCCAGCGAACCCTCGTCAAACTCGCCGGGGAGGTCGAACTCGTGGATAATCGAGAGCGTATCAACGCCCGGCGTGCCGCGCTGGCCGAGGATGTCGACGATCACGCCTTCGCCATCGCGGACATGCGAAGGGAAGCGGACCATTTCGAGTACGACTTTGTCGTCGGGTTGCGCGCCTTTCGCGCCGGGGTCGCCGACGTAGACCGGCGAGGTGAAGATTTTGCCGTCGATTTGCACGAGGCCCATGCCGCCCTGTTCGAGGTACGTGCCAACAAAGCGGTTGGTGGCGCGTTCAACGATGTCGATGATCTTGCCAGAGATTTTCCCTTGGCGATCTTTGCGATCTGTGATGCGGATGCGAACCACATCGCCATTGGCGGCATCGCCAGTTGAGCTGACGGGAATGAAAACGTCCGCGTCGCGACCCACCGTGGCTTCGGTTCCCTCGGGGCGAACGAAGCCAAAGCCGGCTTGAGCGCGGCGAAACGTGCCGACAATGTGCTTGGAGTTTTTCTTAGACTTGGTTTTTTTTGAAGAGTCCCCACTCGCTGAGGTGGGCTTTGCCTGCTTGCTGCTGGAAGCAGAGGCCTTTTCAGCAGGGTAGACGAGGTGGCTGGGGCCGTAGGCGAGCTTGCCGGCTTTGACGAGCTTCTTGATTTCGCGTTTCAGCCGCGTCAGGTCCTGCGGTGCTACGAAGTTCAACTGCTTCGCCATCACCTTCGGCTTTACAGGCCGATAGTTGTCGGCATTGACGTGGTCGAGAATAGTCTCGGGGAGATTAGGCATTGGCGAAAGGCGGAAGGATGAAGGCGGAAGGATGAAGGATGAAATAGCCGGCGAGCCACGCTCGCCGCGGTGGTTAGCGTGGCATGCGATAGGGGTAAGGATAATATATCTCCGCTGGCTTAGCGTCCGTATCGAACAATCGCAAGTTGTCATCGAAATAGACTTTGAACCAGTTGACGCGAAAGTCTTTCGAATAGGTCCACGTATTCTCGTCGCTTCTATCTGGTTTCCCAAGCAGCTCTCGAACCTGTTCGGCGCTCATGCCAACTTGAAGCTGTGCGACTTTGCTGGGAAGTACGGGGAGTATGGAAACGTACCATACTCGGACGCAAAAGAGGGCAATGGAGAGGATTCCAACCCAGGCGAACATCAACCGCAAACGAAATCGCATCAGACCATCGAATCCTTACTCATCTAGTTCAGCACGAGTGGTCCAGCGCAAGATATCTTTTCTCATCGGCTGGGACATGGCCTCCCGACCATAGTGCATCCACCTCAAGTACTCCGCCGCGGTAAATCGCTCAATTGCAGTTCTCGTCATCCAGAAATTACAGTCCGAACCGTGCTCTTTGAGAAACCCAATGATGGTTTCATCCGCATCATCAGGCAGTTCATTCCAATTAGGCGTTTTCTTGCGCCGATGTCTGGACGAGGTGTTCCACTTCGTTGATGTGTGTAATCGAAACCATGCGAATACGTGGGCGCTCGCTATCGGGTTGTGCGATTCCCAACGCCACTACTTCCTCGCCAACGATCGCCATTTCGGGGTGGCGGACTTCGTGCGTACGTCCATTGCTCATGTGCAAACGCAAGGGAACGAAGGGTTGTTCGGACAAGATTTCGATAAGCTCTTCGGCTTTCATTGCCTATCTCGCAGAAACGTGGCTAGTGCAGTCAGGGTGATAGCTTCATTTTAACCTATTTCGACTCCATTGCCTAACTCCCACTCTCCGGCTTGAACAGCT
Organism: Bythopirellula sp.; assembly: GCA_965230685.1. Taxonomy (GTDB): domain Bacteria; phylum Planctomycetota; class Planctomycetia; order Pirellulales; family Lacipirellulaceae; genus Bythopirellula. Next base: position 1,172,736 of record CBDDLO010000002.1, on the reverse strand, counting down.
TCCGATCAATCTGGTTGAAGTACTGGGTCCAGTTGCTGTCGGTATTGGGGCAGTCGGTCATCAGCCCGGTGAAGCTGGCCAGTTTCGCGTCGAGGTTGTCGAGGTGGTGCAGGGCGACGGCTTCGAGCGTCATGGGGAGTTTGGCACTGCCGTATTCGTAGCGGCCGTGGTGGCTGATGATCATGTGCTTCAATTCCAGCAGCAATCGTTCGGGAAACGGCTGGCCATCCTGCGCGACGACCTTACGCACCGTTTCCTCGAGCATCGAGACGCCGAGGGACATATGTCCCAACAGTTGGCCAGCGTCGGTGTAGGCGATGTCGCGGTCGTAGGACAACTCGTCGATTTTGGCCATGTCGTGCAGGAGCACGCCCATGAGCAGCTTCTCGGTATCGAGTTGTGGATACCGCGGGCCCACCAGCAACGCGAGCTCCATCAGGCTCAGCACATGTTCGAGCAACCCGCCCTGGTAGGCATGGTGGTTTTTCATCCCAGCCGGCGCGCGGCAGAATTTATCCATGAACTGCTCGTCGTTGAGAAACCCCTTGGCCAGCCGCGCCAGTGGTGCCGTCTTGAGCCCATTGAGAATCTCCGTCAGCCGCCCGCGCATTTTGTCGACTTCTTCCGACTGCAGCGTCACAAAGTCGGCTTCCTCGACTTCGTCGGGCCGCGCTTTGCGGATGCGAGTCGCGATCAGCTGCATGTTGCCTTGGAACAATTGCGTGGCCCCCTCGACATGGACATAGTCTCCGTTGTCGAACGCTTTGTATTCGGTCTCGCTAGCGTTCCACATGCGGGTGTTCACCGACCCGCTGCGGTCAGTGAGATCTACCTGCAAGTACAGGTTGCCATTGCGATTGGGTCGCAACTGCTTATCCGATGCAAGAAAGACCTGACTGACGGTTTCGTTGTGGGTGAGTTGGCTGACGAATCGGCGGGAGTCGGTGGGCATGTGTCGGCAGTGGGCAGTGGGCAGTGGGCAGTGGGCAGGAGCCGCAGTCTTACAGACCGCTGGCGTATCACAGACCAAGGATCTTAACAGATTCCGTCTCAAACCGCCGGGGGGCAAGCGTTGCGATTTTCACGATGGGTGGTTTGCTTTAGAATGCTGGCTCTGCGGCGACCGCTAAGGTCGCGGCTGTTGACTGAACTGATTACTGCCTTTTGCCCACTTCCTAAATCTATGGCCAAGCCACCCAAGAACGCAATCAGCCCGACTCGTGCTGAAAACTACCCCGAGTGGTATCAGCAAGTGGTCAAGGCGGCCGACCTGGCCGAGAATTCCGATGTTCGCGGCTGCATGGTCATCAAACCGTGGGGCTATGCCATCTGGGAAAACATCCAGCGGCAGCTCGATGCAATGTTCAAGGCCACCGGCGTCGAAAATGCTTACTTCCCGCTGTTCATCCCGATGAGCTTTTTGGAAAAAGAGGCCGAACACGTTGAAGGTTTCGCCAAAGAGTGTGCAGTCGTTACGCATCACCGTCTGGAGCCAGACGGCCAGGGCGGACTCCAACCGGCCCCCTCGGCCAAGCTTGAGGAGCCGCTGATTGTGCGGCCCACGAGCGAAACTATCATCGGGGCGACCTTTGCGCGCTGGTTGGAGTCGTATCGCGACCTGCCGATTTTGATCAACCAGTGGGCCAATGTCGTGCGTTGGGAACTGCGGACACGGATGTTTCTGCGAACAGCGGAGTTTCTCTGGCAGGAGGGGCACACTGTCCACGCCACCGAACCAGAAGCCCGCGAGGAGACTCGGCAGATGCTCGACGTCTACGCCGAGTTTGCCGAGAGCACGATGGCGATGCCGGTCATCAAAGGTGAGAAAACCGAGGGCGAGCGTTTTCCCGGTGCCGAAGCGACTTACAGCATCGAAGCCATGATGCAAGATCGCAAGGCGCTGCAAGCGGGGACGTCGCACTTTCTAGGACAGAACTTTGCCAAAGCGCAGGAGATAAAATTCCAAAACCAAGAAGGCCAGGAAGTGTATGCCTGGACAACCTCCTGGGGTGTTTCGACACGCCTTGTCGGCGGGCTCATCATGACCCACAGCGACGACGATGGTCTGGTGCTACCACCCAAGTTGGCGCCAGCACATGTGGTAATTTTACCAATCTATAAGAACGACGAAGAACGCGCCGAGGTGTTGCCCTATTGCGAGTCGCTCAAGGCGGAACTGATCGCGGAGTGCTATAACGACGAACCGGTTCGCGTGCGAATCGACGATCGGGACCTCCGCGGTGGCGAAAAGAAATGGCAATGGGTGAAAAAAGGTGTGCCGTTACGCTTGGAAGTGGGCCCGCGCGATGTGGCCGCCGGTGGGGTGTTTCTCTCCCGCCGAGACACGGGTGGCAAAGGGCAGGGCACTCCCCGTGACGAGTTGGTCGGCAATATTTCAGCCACCCTCACAGAGATTCAACAAGCATTGTTCAATCGCGCCGCTCAACTGCGCGAGGAGGCGACAGTGCACATCGACACGCTCGCCGAGTTCGAAAAGTACTTCGCCGAGAAACAACCTGGAGGCATGGCTTACTGCCATTTTGTGGACGGCCCCGAGATGGAAGCAAAGCTCAAGCAACTCAAGGTCACGGCGCGGTGTGTGCCCATCGACGCACCGAAGGAAACAGGGAAGTGCATTTTCACAGGGGCAGAGAGTTCGCAACGCGGAGTTTTCGCAAGAGCGTACTGAGACGCGGTAAGTTGCCATGGGCGAAATCCAACCCCCCACTCCCGCGTTGCTCCTCATCGCCGTCAGTAGTCGCTATGATGCGGCGCTCGACTGGGCTCAGCAGCGTGCAACCGACGACTATGGCCCGCTGCGTTTTGTGAGCGAAGCTTTTGATTTCACGGAGACCGACTACTACGAACAAACGATGGGGACGGATCTGAAAAAGCAGTTCCTGGTGTTCGACCGCCCCATTGATCCCGGTGCGATCGCGGATATCAAACACGCTACCAACGCGATCGAGCAGCAATATGCTCAACAGGCTAATCACCCCGAACCTCGACCACTGAACCTCGACCCCGGCTACCTCACGTTGGCGAAGCTAGTGCTGGCATCAACGAAAGACCACTCGCATCGGCTGTATCTCGCCGATGGCATCTACGCCGAAATTACACTCAGCTACCGTCGCCGTGGCTGGCAGGCGAGTGATTGGACCTACCCCGACTATCGCCGCGAGGATTTTCAGCAGTTCTTCATCCGTTGTCGCGAGTCGCTGCGCTAAGCGGCAGCTCCATGTCTTGGGCGCTAGCGACGAGTTCGGCGGGACGCCGCGAGCGGCGTCGCTAAATTGACTCAGCCTGTGGGCTGATTGTATGATGAAATCATTGATTCCCTGTCCTGACTGCTGCGACTTCCACTGAGAACCTGATGAAAACGCTAATTTCTACAATTCTCGTTGCCGCGCTGTTAGGCGTCGGCCTGGGAGCGACACTTGCATACGTCGAGGTGCCGCCGGCAGCGAATCAGCGCTCCAGCGAACCGTCGCCCCCGACTACCACGGCCACCGCGCCCAAAGCCTTTCCCAAGGCTGAGATGCCCGAGACGGTCTTCGAGTTCGGCAAGATCGAGCAAGGCGCGTCGATGTCGCATGAGTTCAAAATCCGCAATGTGGGCGAGCGCCCATTGAGGGTCGATGTGGCCAGCACGACTTGCAAATGTACGGTGGGTGATATGGCAGAAAACGAAATCGCACCCGGCGAAGAAACCGACGTGCTATTAGAATGGGTCGCCAAGACGGGGCCGGGGCCATTTCGTCATGGAGCGGTCTTGAGCACTAACGATCCCACGCAGAGCAGCATTGAACTGACCGTTGAGGGCCAAGTGGTCGAATCAACGGCGATGAGTCCCTCGGACTTGGTTTTTGGCACCGTGCGAGCTGGCGAGACACCCACGGCGAGCTTGCATTTGATGTCGTTTCTAGAACAAGACGTTGAGGTGCTGGACTACGAACTGAGTGATGAAGCAGTGGCTAAGCACCTCAAGATCGAATTCACTCCAGCCCAGCAGTCGGAACTCCCCAGCCCTGATGCGGTCAGTGGAGTCAAGGTTGCCGCTACTTTCGAATCGGGTAAGACACTTGGCCCTTTCCGTACGTGGCTGACGATGACCACCAACTTGGAGAAGGTGGAGAAAATTTCGGTGCCTATTGTTGGCAACGTGGTGGGCGATATCTCGATCTTCGGGCCCGGGTGGACTGCCCATAAAGGTTTGCTGCGTTTAGGGTCGTTTCTCAGCCGCGAGGGAAAACGGGTTACTATGAAGGTGGCCGTCCGCGGCGATCATGGCGAAGATCTGCAATTGGAAGTCGCGGAAATCGACCCCCCACAGCTGAAGGCCACCTTTGGCGAGCCGCGTCAAATGGGAGACAAGCTGCTCCATGTGCCGTTGGTGATCGAAGTGCCAGCGGGCTCGCCACCCATCGTTCGATTGGGCGAACCTGTGAGCAGCGATGCGCATATTCTGTTGCGATCCAAGAATGGCGAAGTTCCCGATTTTCGACTGCGGGTGCAGTTTGCGGCGGAGTAGCGAGCCTTTCGCGCTCTCGAAGTGTGCTGGCCGCTGAGCCTCGTAAACGTTACGATTATTGGGAGCAGACGGGCAGCCAAGAACCAACGATGTCGGACAGCCGGAGAATTATCTGTGACGAACCGAGGGTGGAAACGCTGGACGATCAGCGCAGTGATATTGCTTGGCGGCACTATGTGCATGTTGCACGAGGGGACCGATCGTGCGGCGACGGGGGTGGCTGGCGCTGCTGAACAGAAATTCGAGAGCCGCGAAGCTGAAATTGCCGACGCCTTGGAGAAGAACGGCGGGCCGATTTTCATCGACTGGCCTAAACCGCAGGTGGCCCTTGTTTTTTCTGGCGAAATGGACGGGTACTTGGAGCCTTGCGGTTGTGCGGGTTTGGAAAACCAAAAGGGAGGCCTCAAACGCAGGCATTCTTTTCTCAAAAAGCTCGAGGCTGATGGCTGGCCGGTGGTCTCGCTCGACATGGGCGGGCAAATCCGCCGATTCGGACCGCAAGCCGACAGAAAATACAGCTTCGCGATGCGTGCCCTGACCGAACTGGGGTATCAGGCAATCGGATTGGGCGTGAAGGAATTGCAACTCGATTCCTCTTATTTGGCGTATGTGCTTTCCAACTTTGAAGGCATGTCGAACCCCGTCATCTCGGCAAACCTGAGCATCATCGATCCTTCCTTGGGATTAAGCCGACCTTATCGAATTATCCAAGCGGGTGGCAAGAAGATCGGCGTGACCGCGGTCTTAGGCAACAAACATCGTGCGGCGCTTCAAAACTCGCCCGATATCGTTTGGAGCGATCCCGTGGCTGCTCTGGGTCGAGTTCTCTCCGAGCTGCAGTCGGAGAACTGCGACTTCCTGATTTTGCTTGTCCATGCGGACCCAGACGAAGCGGCTGCCCTAGCCAAACGGTTTCCTCAGTTTCAATTCGTGGCTACCACCGGCGGCGCGGAAGAACCACCCAATCGCTTGACACCTATCGAGGGCACCAACACCCAACTGCTCGAAGCTGGGCACAAGGGAATGTATCTCACCGTCGTAGGTATCTTCGACGATCCCAAAAGACCGCTTCGTCTGCAACGCGTGCCGCTTGACCATCGGTTTGAAGACTCTGCAGAAATGCAACAGCTGCTCGTAGATTACCAGAACGAGCTGAAAATACTCGGACTCCAAGAGTTGGGTCTGAGCGGGAATAAGCATCCCACCGATAGCTTCGTCGGTTCCGCGGCGTGTGCCGACTGCCATTCCTCTGCGACCGAAGCATTCGAGGAATCGCCGCATGCCCACGCCACTCAAACGCTGGTTGATTTAGAACCACCTAGGCATTTCGATCCCGAATGCCTGAGCTGTCACGTGACGGGGTGGAACCCGCAGGAGTATTTTCCCTACAGTTCCGGTTTCCTGGGCTTGGAGCAAACTCCGCACCTCACAGCCAACGGTTGCGAAAACTGCCACGGCCCCGGCGCGTCTCACGTCGCTGCCGAGAATGGCGACGTCGAGGCGGATGAAGCAGAGCTGGAACGACTCCGCGCGGCGATGCGGCTCAAGATTGTAGAGAACGAAGGCAACAAAACCGACCAAGTCATCAAGGTCTCAGATGGTGCGGTCGTGGTGAATATGTGCATGGAATGCCACGATCTCGACAACAGCCCCGACTTCGACTTCCAAGAGTACTGGCCGCACGTCGAACACTACGGAAAAGATTGAAACGCCGGCGGTTAGCAACGCCGACGCTGATTAAATCGCACTGATCGATCTGGCAAGATTAAGCGCTTTCCGCCTCCAACTTCGCCATCGCCTCGTCGGGGATGTTGAAATTCGCAGCGACGCTTTGTACATCGTCGTGGTCGTCCAGTTCGTCCATCATCTTCAGAACCTTCTTAGCCGTATCGACGTCTAGGTCGACCGTGTCGTTGGGGATGCGATTCAGCTCGGCTGAGGCTGTCGTGATACTCGCCTTCTCCAACGCCTCTTGCACGGCAGTAAAATTCTCTGGGGCGCAGATGACTTGGAATTGGTTATCTTCGTGCTTAACATCCTCTGCACCCGATTCCATGGCCAGTTCGAGTAGGGCTTCTTCGCTCGATTGACTTTCGTCGATGATTGCAACGCCTTTACGCTCGAACATCCACGCCACGCAACCTGTGGCGCCGAGGTTGCCGCCGGCGAGTTCGAATATTTTCTTCACTTCGGGGGCGGTGCGATTGCGGTTGTCAGTGAGGATCTCGCACAGCACCGCTACACCCCCCGGGCCGTATCCTTCGTACAGCACCTCTTCGAGATTGCCACCGTCGAGCTCGCCAGTGCCCTTTTTGAGCGCCCGCTCGATGTTATCTTTGGGCATACTTACGGCTTTGGCGTCGTTGATTGCATAGCGAAGGCGCAGATTCGTATCGGGGTCGCCACCGCCCGCCTTAGCCGCCACGATGATGGCGCGGGCGAGTTTGCTCCAAACCTTGCCGCGCTTGTTGTCGATCAGGGCTTTCTTGTGCTTAATGCCCGCCCAGTGAGAATGTCCAGCCATTGCAATGCCGTCGTGAGTATTGGTCTAAAGTCGTATGCCGTTGGTCGCGGGTAAGAAGCTAGTCGGCAGATCTTTTCGACTAACGACTTCCACTTATTTCTACTTCGGTTTTCGTTTGCGTAGTTTCTTGGTGACTGATTTTTTCTTTTTGCGTGCTGTGGACGACTTCTTTTTGGTCGTTGTTTTCTTCTTGGTGGGGGTCTTCTTTTTCTTCTTCTTTACCACTTTCTTCTTGGTGGTTTTTTTCTTCTTGGTTGCCTTGGCGGAAGTTTTCTTTACAGCCTTCTTCTTGGTCGATGCAGAGGCCTTGGTTGTTGGCTTCTTGGGCGATTTCGTGGCGGTTGCCTTGCTCGCTGGCTTGGCCGACTTTGGTTCGTCCGGCTTCTTCTCTGCCGGTGGTTCCGCTTTTTTCGTCGGCCGCTTGGGCAAGTTGCTTTTGCAACTCGGATCAATCTCTAGCAGCAATTTGCGAATTGTCGGGCCGAAGGGGCTACGATGTAGCTCCACGCCCAGTTGGTGCAGGATTGTGCCCACCTCGATTCCTTTGCTCTTGGGAACCACGCGTTCCAAACCAGGTACGCTCCCTTTGCTGGCCTCGCTGTCGGAGATAACACCAACCACTCGCATCGACTCCAACAACCCGCGGTTAATCGGAATCGAATGCCCACCCAGTGCATTTTGCGTTACGAACGCAACGATATAGTTGGTCGTGCCATTGTAACTCTCCATTTGCTTCACTGTTTGACCAATGTTTTGCTTCTTCATCAGTTCCAAATCAAACGAATAGTGAGTTTCAAACACACTCTGCAAGACCCGCTTCAGTCGCGTGGCCGCCGCCTCGGGGTCGTTGAGTTTCTTCATCACCTCAGCCAATTCTCGGATCGAGGTGACGCGCACTTCGTTCCAGTCGAAGTAGTCCGAGGAAAGCGATGCGAATACCTCGTTGGCCACATCGTAGAGCGAGTTCTCCGCGCAGCAGGCAAAGATCAAGTGCTCCAGAAGCGAGCGATCAGCAGGGATCTCGACAGGCTGAAAGTGCTTTTTGGTCGTCTTTAAGACCTTGTTGATCTGCGTTGCACGACTGTTACTTGCCATAGGTGAAAATCTCGGTGGGGAATATCGGAATTCTATTAATGATGAACGATGAGGTGAGGTCGCACTTGTTAGGAAGTGCTGTCTTCGGAATCCGCTCCGATTTCATCGGCAGGGGAAGGGTCATCCGCAGGTGCAGGTTCATCCGCAGGCGCAGGGTTCTCGGGCAGCACGTCGCTCAGCATTTTGGCGATGGCGATGGAGTTTTTCACACCCATGTCGATCTCGAACTTGATGCGGGGAGTGTAGCGTGTGTCGATGCGCTTAGAAATTTTCTGCTGCAAGTAACCTGCCGAGCTTTGCAACCCTTGCAGACAGAGCCGCTGGGCCGTTTCGTCTCCCATGATCGACACATGCACCTTGGCGTTGCGCATATCGGGGGAGACCTCCACGTAGGTGACAGTCACGCCCTCGATACGCGGGTCTTTCAAATCAGCAAGAATCGCCATGCTGACTACCTCGCGTACCGCCTCGGCAGCTTTTTGAACGCGTCGTGAGGTCATGGAGGGAATTAAGGTTTTCGGTAACGGAAAACGAGTTGGGCTAAAAACGAAATACCCCAGCATCCTCAGACTCCATTTGCGAGTCCGCGTTTCATAGTCGCTGCAGGATCGGGTTTTCGGGTACTCGAGTCCCTTTAATTATTCGATTCATCAAAACTGCGGCCGATTTCTTCGACCTTGTAGACATCCAGGAGGTCGCCCTCTTTCACATCATTGAACCCCGAAAGCTTGATGCCACACTCCATTCCTTCGCGAACATCTTTCGTGTCGTCTTTCTCGCGGCGGAGCGTGTCGATGGGGTAGTCGCCGATGATCGTGCTGTCACGAATCACTCGCGCCCGTGCGTTGCGATTCACCGTGCCAGACAACACCCGGCAGCCGGCGATTGTGCCAATGCGGCTGATTTTAAATGTCTGCTGCACGAGTGCTCGGCCGAGTTCGACCTCACGTTCCTCGGGGACTAGCATCCCCTCGAGCGCGGCTTTCAACTCTTCGGTGATCTTGTAAATCACTTCGTAGCGCTTGATTTGTACACCCCGCTTGTCGGCCAGGATACGCGCCTTTTCGTCGGGCACGACATTGAATCCCATGATGATCGCGTCCGAGGCATCCGCGAGGGTCACGTCCGCTTCGGTCACACCGCCTACTGACGACTGCAGGATTTTGACTTTGACTTCCGGGTGGTCCAGTTTTTCCAGCTCTTTGTGGATCGCCTCGATCGAGCCCCGCACGTCGGCACGGAGGATCAGGTTCAAGGTTTGAACGTCGCCCGTACCCTCCAGGCGGTCAAACAAGTTTTCGAGCGTGACATGCTGGATGCCCACGCCCAGGTTCGACGCGCGTTCCGAATCGGCTCGCGATTCGGCAATTGTGCGCGCGTCGGCGATGTCGTCGAGGACGTAAAAGTGCTCGCCAGCACCGGGCGCTGAATCAAAACCAGTGATGCTAACCGGAATGCTAGGGCCTGCCTCTTCCACGCGCTGGTCGGGTCGCAGTGTGTCGAACATCGCCTTCACGCGGCCGAACGATTCGCCGCAGACGACGATATCGCCCACACGCAGCGTACCGTTTTGCACAATGAGTTTCGCCACGACACCGCGGTCGGACTCTTGCTGAGCTTCGAGGCACGTACCTAGCGCCGGCCGATTGGGGTTGGCCTGATATTCGTGCAACTCCGCGACAGTGAGCAGGGTATCGAGCAGTTCGTCGATGCCGTCGCCGGTGATTGCACTGGTTTGGATGACTTCCACATCGCCCCCCCACTCACTCGGCAGCAGCTCGTTGGCCGACAGACCTTGCATCGCGCGATTGATATCGACGCCGGGAAGGTCGGACTTGTTGAGCGCAACCACAATGGGCACCTCGGCGGCGCGACCGTGGCTGATGGCCTCCTCGGTTTGTGGCATCACGCCGTCGTCTGCCGCGACAACCAACACCGCAATGTCGGTGACGTTCGCGCCACGGGCGCGCATCTCGGTGAACGCCTCGTGTCCGGGTGTATCGACAAAGGAAATCTGCCGGCCGTCTTTCTCGATGCTGTAAGCGCGAATGTGTTGCGTGATGCCGCCGCTCTCGCCGCTGACGACATCCATGTCGATAATCTTATCCAGCAGAGAAGTCTTGCCATGATCCACGTGACCCAGGAAGGTAATCACCGGCGGACGTGGTTGCAGGTCTTCCTCGGTATCCTCGCGTTCGCGGATGCCGGCGAGGAGCTCATCTTCGACACTGACCGCTTCCTTGAGAACGATATCAACGTCCAGCTCCGCGGCAACCAGCTCGGTCAAGTCCGGGTCCATCACGGCGGTGATGGTGGTCATCAAGCCTTCTTCCATGAGAATACGAAGGATCTGGCTTGCCGGGACACCGGCCGCTTCGGAAAACTCGCGGACCGTGCAGGGGAGCTGCAGCTCAACCTTGCCCTTGCGCGGGGCAGCGGTGCTGACGCCCGATTTTCGCGAGCGGCGGAAATTGCGACGCGGACGCATATTACCGCCCCGACGATTGCCCGTACGCTGGCGGCTGAGCTGTCGTTGCTCGCGCCCGCCGAGCATGGATTTGTCCTCCGAGCCCGTCTGCTTGAGCTTGCCGCGGCGACCCCGTTTGCCGTCTTCGCCTTCGTCTGCGCCATCTCCCGCATCGCCACCTTTGCCAGCCTTCCGCTTAGCGGTTTCGAGCGATTCCTCGTGACGACGCAGGTGAGCCGCCAGCGGCTTCGCGCCACTCTTGCCGGCCTTGAGCGCGTCAGCCGGCAATTTCATGTCCGGCTTTTGAACGGGCTGATCACTTGATTTCTTGGCTGCTGGATCTGCGGCGGGTTGATCGACTGCCGGGATCGGAGCGAGCTTAACCGCGGGTCGGCCGCGCTGCGGAGCGCCCGCGGGACCTTTGTTGCCCTGGCGACCACCGGAACGTTGTTCGCCAATCGTGGGCATCTTGCCCGAGACATTCCCGGGGCCGACGTATTCTTCACGCCGCATGACGCCTGCCAGGGGGCCCGGCGAGCGAGGGCCATCTTCCTCGCCGGCATCGCTCTCCGCTGCAATCTCGGCGGGGGGGTCCGGTGCAGCTGGCTCTTGTGTTTCTGGTTTTTCCGGTTCGGGCTCGGGTTCAACTTCGGTCTTCTTGCGGCGAATGCCTGCCAAGGGCGATTGCGGGCGGGGCGCGTTGATGACGGGCATTTTTCCCGTCTTGGCCGAAGGCTCGCGGGGCCGCTCGGGCGTGGCCGGGGCGGCTGTGCCCTTGGCTTTGGGTGCGCTCCCGGCTGCGTCGGGGTTCTCCATGAAACCGCGGAGCTTCGCGACTTCCTCGTCAGACAGACTGGCTAGCGCAGACCCCTTGCCTTTGATACCCGCCTTCGCGCAGATATCAACCAGCTCGATGCTGTCGACCTTCAGTTCTTTCGCCAGTGCGTAAATGCGAACGCCCAAATCAAATTCTCCGTGCGAGGTTTCGCCGATCTTCTGGACGACGGGTCTCGCGCTATCAATGCAAACTAGGAAACCATAACTAACGGTCCTCCAAAAATTGCGCCATTAGGATGGAATAAACTCTCACTAAACTTTTCTACTCGGGGGTGGCATCTGCCGGCTTCGTTGCGGCTTCTTCTGCCGGCACTTCGGGTTCCGTCTCTGCGACCTCTGCGGCAGGAGCATCGTCTGCCGCGGGTGCCGGTTCGTCGGAGGGAGCCTCAGAAGCTTCCGAATCGGCGGAATCCGGATCTGCAGATTCCGGGTCAGCCGAATCTGAACTCTCTGCCGATTCGTCGGTTGCTGTGGCGTCCGATGCTTCAGCCGCTGCTTCGGCCTCTCTGGCCTCGGCTTCTTTGGCTTGTTCTTCAATCGCCGCGAGGCGGTCTTGTTCGCGTTTGAGTTTGCGTGCTTCGACGGCTTGGGCTTCGGCCTCCTCGGCCCGTTCTTCTGCTTGGGCGACGATTGCGTCGACTTGTTCTTCGCTCAGACCGCCCATTTCCATCAAAGCGTCGGGCTCGATGATCGACAGGTCGTCGTAGCTGAGGAAACCTTCCTCGACCAGGCGTTCGGCCAGTTCGACTTCCAGGCCTTCGAGTTCGCTGAACCCGCCCACCGCGCGGTCGATCGACTCGGCCAGTTCCTCTTGAGTCATGATCTCGATGTCCCAGCCGGAAAGCTTGCTCGCCAATCGGACATTTTGCCCGCGGCGACCGATGGCCAGTGAGAGTTGGTCTTCGCGCACCAGGACAATCGCTCGCCCCAGCATTTTGCAAAGGATCACCTGCTCGACTTCGGCCGGCTGCAGGGCGTTGGGGATCAGGACTTCGAGGTTGTCGTCCCAGCGGACGATGTCGATCCGCTCGCCACTCAGCTCATCGACAATGTTCTTAATGCGGTTGCCCCGTACGCCGACGCAAGCCCCAACGCAATCGACACGCGCGTCGCTGCTGCTCACGGCAACCTTGCTCCGATAGCCCGGCTCGCGGGCCATCGCGCGCACTTCGATCACGCCGTCGATGATTTCGGGAATTTCCTGCTCGAAGAGCCGCTGCACAAGTTGGGGTCGCGCGCGGCTAAGAATCACCTTCACCCGGCTACCCGATTTGCGCACCTCGAAAACCGTCGCCCGCACACGTTCGTTCACATGGTGCGATTCGCCGGGGATCTGCTCGCTGCGGGGCAGGATGGATTCGACGTTGGTGAGTGTGACTGTTGCCGCGCCGCCTTCATAGCGCTGGACGATGCCGCTGACCATTTCGCCTTGCAGCTCGGTGTATTCGTCGTAGAGTGCGTCGCGCTCTGCCTCGCGAATCTTTTGGATCATTACCTGCTTGGCGGTTTGGGCGCCAATGCGGCCGACGGTTTCCTCAGAGTCGAGGACCTCGCCATCATGGGTGGCCGAGATTTCGCCACTCTCGCGGTCGATGCTGACCGTTATTTCTGCTTCTTCGCCGTAGTGCTTTTGTGCAGCAGAGACCAGTGCGTCTTCGATGCCTTCGAAGACGATTTCCTTGTCGATGTTCTTGTCACGATGGATAGCATCAACGATTCTCAGCACTTCACCGGCGTTCATGTTCGGTTCCTTCTGCGACGTATTTCGCCCGCCGCGGGGCAATCGAGTTGTTCAAATTGTAGGTCAGACCATAGCTTCCCTCATGCACGAGACGCGGCCCTCGGACCGCTACCCCCGCAACTAGCTCAAAGTCATTCTATGGACCCAACTTACGCCGGTCCACAATCAGGCCAGTCTAGGGGCGAACCACGGGAGTGTCAACCGGCGAACATGGCACAATTAGCCCGCCCAACCACCGAACCCAGCCGGCGAGCTTCGCCTCGCCGAGTTTCACCTAACCGGCCGAACATCCCACCTCGGCGAGACGTAGCTCGCCGGCTATTTGGGGCAAGTTCTGATTCAGCACGGGAACCCGGCCCAGCGCCGCGCAACGATTTTCCTTGTTTGCCACGAAAAACCCTGCTACGTTCGGAGGTCGAATCGCTCGTCCTCTCATCGCCGCAACTGGGAAGTCGTCAGCCATGCTCCACCGCCAACTCGCACTCGCCGTTTGCCTCCACTTGGCAATGGCGGCGCCAGCCGCCGCGACGGGGGGCGTGCGGACGGTGGCCCTGACGGGGCAGCCGGCACCGGGCCTTGGACCGGAAACTCACTTCGGATATGTGAGCACCTACGTCCGAAATCTCAATAAGTTGGGTCATGTTGTGTTTGATACCGAGTTGAGTGGGTCAGGAATTGGGGCAAGCAACGACCGGAGCAATTGGCTTTACTCTCGAAATTCTACTGAACTGATTGTGCAGGAAGGCAGTGTCGCTCCAGGAACGAATGGTGCATTGTTCAATTTTCCGTTGCCACGATTAGTTCTAATAAATGATACCGAGGGAACAGCAGGTTTCTCCGCAGGACTGACTGGTTCAGGAGCAAACAGCAACAACGACAAAGGGATATGGCGAAGAGCGTCGGATAGCACTTTGCAATTGGTAACAAGAAAGGGCGACGACGCTCCTGGAATTGGAAGTGATATAACATTCGCTGAAGTCTATCTATCGGGCCTTTCAGGCGACGGCGCTATTACGATCTTTGGCCGATTGGAGGGTGCAAGTGTCAACTCATCCAATGATTCGGGGGTTTGGCGACAGCAGTCAGGTGAGCCACTTTTGAAGATTGCGAGGGAGGGAGACGTCGCTGCGGGAACTAGCGATGCGATTTATTCAGGAACCGTAGAATCGCTCCATAGTTTAAGAAATCGCTCGGAACGAATTGCATTTCTAGCTGACTTAGAAGGCAATGGAGTCAATGAGACCAACGACTCGGGTATCTGGCTTGAGAACGGGAACGACGTGTTAGAACTCGTCGCTAGAAAAGGCGACATCGTTCCACATGTAGAAGGCGATCTGCAATTGGAAGGTAACTTCACCAAACACAACGTGGATTTGAACTCGAGTGGTCAGATGGCATTCAAGGCTGATATCAGCGGCGACGGGTTAGTTGCCTCAGGGGAATCGGGCCTTTTCCTTGTTGACGAACAAGGTGAGATATCATTGGCGGTTCGCACTAGTCGAGCTATTCCAGGTTTGGAGGACGCACATTTTATTGGTTTCTTTCTTGATGGGATTAATGATGCAGGAACTCAGATATTCCACGCGGGGATTGCAGGAGAACAAAACAGTGCAGGAGTTTGGAAGCATAGCGTAGGGAATGGCTTAGAACTAGTTGCTCTCCTGGGCGACCATGCACCAGGCACGTCACTCGACACTGTTTTTCTGCATTTTGATACAGGCGACTGGGCAGCGTTGAACAATAACAACCAGGGGGCGATTACGGCAGTTGCTGGGCCAACAGTCGAACCAGGGCAGCCATTCAGCGGGTTTCTTGGGCTTTGGGCTGAAGATGCTCAAGGTGACTTGCAGCTCATCCTTCGGACAGGCGACGTATTCGATGTGAGCAGTGATTCAGCCGCAACTGATTTACGCGTCGTAAGATCATTGGAACTTCTCGACAATCAAGACGTCCTCACCGGAAACGGCGACGAGACCGTCGGCCAACTCTTACTTCGCACCACCTTCACCGACGGCTCCTCCGGCATCTTTGTCACCGACCTCGCCCCCATTCCCATCCCCGGCGATTTTGATGGCGATCGCGACACCGACGGGGCGGACTTCTTGGCGTGGCAGCGCGGCGAGTCGCCCATGGCGCTGTCGACCGAGGACTTGAATCTCTGGCAGGCGGCCTTCGCGATCAGCCAGTCGTCCGCACTCGCCGCGACGGCGACCGTGCCCGAGCCGAGCGGGGCGATTCTCTTGTCGCTCGGTTGTTTGCTCACGATCTCGCGCGGCTGCCATCGCGTACGTGCGGCATAAGTGAACCACTAAGGCACGAAGAAACACGTGAACTTGTCTACTTGCTGTCTTCGTGTCTTGGTGGTTCATTTCTTTCACCCTACCGCCTCATCGGGGCTGTCATTACGTATGCCTGGGATAAATGAACCACTAAGGCACCAAGGCACGAAGAAGCGAGGTGCGGCGCCGCTAAATGCGCGTCACTACTAGCGCCGCCGCCTGCCCCTGTGGCGTCACGCTGAGTTTGAGAAAACTCTTGCCAGGCGAAGTGTCGCTCGACGTGGCGACCTCTAGCGGGCAAGCCGCGTCTGCAGTTTCGTAGTTCAGTGTGCGGAACAACTTCTGTTCTTGCAGAGCCTTGGTGCTGGCGATCAGCTCGACCACGCCGCTGCCGGCGCCGAGGTTGCCGAAGTAGCTCTTGGCCGCGGCGACTGGAACGGTCGTGCTATTGGTGCCAAGGACGGCGGCCAGGGCCTGGGCTTCGGCGGTGTCGCTCTTGGTCGTGCCGAGGCCGTGGGCGCTAACATGCCCGAGTTCGCTGGCGGTCACGCCACTTTCGGCGAGAGCCGCTTCGGCGGCACGGGTAAGTGCGAGCGCCGGATCGCCATTCAAATTTGTGTCGGCAACGGTACTGCTCCCCGAGCCGACCACTTCGCCGTAAATCGTCGCCCCACGCTCTCGGGCTGCTTCGAGTTCTTCTAGCAGAACGGCCCCGGCACCTTCGCCAACCACCATGCCGGTGCGCTCTGCGTCAAACGGCCTCGACGCGGCTGTCGGTTCGCTATCGGGATCGGCGAGCTGCTCAGTCTGGATGGCGTGGACTGTTTTGAACGAGTGGATGCGTGTTCCGCAGGCACCGGCAAGCATGCGGTCGGCGTGGCCGCGCTGGATGGTTTGCATTGCTTCGCGGAGGGCCATCGTGCCGGCGACTTCGCGCAGGGTGAGCGAGTTGTTCGGGCCGCGCAGGTCGTTGAAAATCGCGATATGGCTGCCGGGCATGTTGGGGAGGAACTTGAGCATCCAGAGGGGGTTCATTTCGCGAAGTCCCTCGTTGCCCCACTCGTTGTAGCGAAAATCCGTCTCTGCGGCTCCGCATTTTTTCATGCCGTCCACAAAGTCGTCGGGCGGGCTGAGCATGTAGTCGCTGCCAAAAACGACGCCACTACGCTCGGGGTCCATCGGCACTTCGGCATAGCCCGCGTCGGCGACGGCTTGCTGCGCGGCGGAGACGGCCATCATCGTCTCGCGGCACATCATCTTCAGCGCCTTGCGAATCGCCTTTTTTTTGTCTTTGGGCAGCTCACCGAAGTCGTTGATGTGGCCGGTGAAGTCGCGTGCTTCGCCGCCGTAGTGGACTTGGCCTTCGAGCTTAGGGAACATGGCCAGCGGTGCGACGCCGCTGGTGCCCGCGCTGAGGTTTGCCCAGAGTTGCTCCACACTATTGCCAAGCGGTGAAACGACGCCTAGACCGGTGATTGCGACACGACGATTTGACATGAACAAGCAAAGGGGAGAATAACGTGTAAGCGAGCCGATTTGTCCCCAAGTCGGAATCTAGTACCCAACCTGTAGGTAACCGGGGGCCGCGGGCGAGGGACGCCCCGGCTCGCGGTGAAAATGCTCTGCTCCACGATAACGGCTCAATAGCGGCCGTGGTAGGTCTGATTCTGCCGGGTGGCGGTGGCGGTCGGGGCGATCGCGCCGGGCGCGGTGGCAGCGACGGGGCCTTTGCTTTCGACGAACAGGAGCGCGTCGGCGCGTGGGGCGCCGCCGCTGAGCATCAGCGTGTCGGCGAGGAGGTTCGGTTTTTTTGGTCCCGGCGTGGCCACCACACCCATGCTCAAGAGCAGCACCTGGTCGGTTGGCCAGCGGAAACGCTCGTGCAGTTGCACCATCGTCATCTGCGGCACCTGGCACTCGGCACGTTGGTTGGGGGCGATGTTGTTGGGAACTTCGAGTTTGACGGAGAGCATCTTTTCGACTTGGGCAAGTCGCAGCTTGACCACCGCATCGGTCGTGCGCGTGTCCATCGCCAGCAGGGGGCTGAACTCCAGGCTAAAACCCTCGTCGAGCTGGCCCATTTCCGGCTGATAACCGGGCCACGTCTGTTGCGTGCGGATAATGCCCTTGGTGTAAGGACGCGGCCGCATGGTAGAGATCACTAGCGACTGGCCGTTTTGTACCATCTGGTGCGGTGGGTTGTGTTCGCGGAAATCGGTGCGGCGCTCTAATTCCGACATCAGCAGCGCGGCGTCTTCCTTGGCCAGCATCCACCCCTGCACGCCTGGTGACTGCACCGGAAGCGACGTCATTAGCGGCAACGCCCGCGCCCGCCAGTTGGGGTTCTTGATAGTGATGATCCGCATCCCGAAGCCGTGGTTCTCAGCGGCGCGGTTGACGAAACGGTCGACGATGTCGGCGACGACGGCTTGCATTTGCGGCGTGTGATAGACGCGCAGTGTGCGGCTGTCGGCGCTGAGCAGTCCGACCGGTGTGGAGTGCCAGGCTTCGTAGCCCGTCTCGCGCAGAATCCAGTCCACGATCAACTGCTCCGGCTGCGATGTTTCTTTAAGCCGCAGGGTGTAGGAACTGATATCGTACTCCCGCCACACCTGGCCGTGGTCATTGGGCAGTTGGCCGGAGCCCTTGGTGACGGGCGCGCGAGTGATGCGTTGGCCGGTGGCAGTGGTTTGCGAGCCGCCCGTTGGTGCCGTTTGGGGAGTGACAGGGCTTTCGGCCGACGACGCAGAATTCCGGGCGTCGGCAATCTGGTTGTTTTGATAACGGGCTGCGTTTGCCGAATTGGCCGTGGGCTTCCAGCCGCTCACTTGAGCGTGAGTCCACGTGGGTAAAACGCCCGTAACTAAAGCGAGTGCCGCGATGCGCAGTTGCATCGGAGTTCTCCTAAATGAAAGATGTTTCCGCGAGGCCGCGGAGTGTAGAGTGCGTCAAGCAGGGCGGCAAGAGCGGCGATGTGCTAGCACAGAGCGGGTAGGCGCTAGCCACCGGCAAACGGGTTGGTAGCAGAGCGACGCGTGCCGTTTCAGATGCAGTGGCCGGTGGCTAGCGCCAGTCAGCTCACTTCAGTTGTCCGACGATGATCGACGCGTTGTGCCCACCGAAACCAAAGCTGTTGCTCATGGCATTGGCCAGCTGGCGTTCTTGCGGCTGGTTGGGCGTGTAGTTGAGATCGCAGTCGGGGTCGGGCGTTTCGTAGTTGATCGTTGGTGGTACGACTTGGTCGCGCAGTGCCAGCAAACTCAGCACCAACTCTACCCCACCACTGGCACCAAGCAAATGCCCCAGTTGGCTCTTGGTGCTGGAGATATTTAGCTTCTCGGCACTGTCTTCAAACACGCGTTTCACCGCGATTGTCTCGGCTTTGTCGCCCAGCGGCGTACTCGTGCCGTGGGCGTTCACGTACTGGATGTCGGTGGTGCTCAACCCGGAGTCGCCCAAGGCGTTGCTCATCGCCCGGGCTGCACCGGAGCCCTGGGCATCGGGTTGGGTGATGTGGCCGGCGTCGGCGCTGGCGCCATAGCCGAGCACTTCGCCGTAGATGCGGGCACCGCGCGCTTTGGCGAATTCTAGTTCTTCGAACACTAAAATGCCCGCGCCCTCGGAGAGAACAAACCCATTGCGGTCCGCGTCGAACGGCCGGCTGGCGGCGGCCGGGTTGTCGTTGCGCGTGGAGAGGGCTTTCATGTTGGCAAAGCCGCTCATCCCCATCGGCGTGACGGCCGCCTCGGTGCCGCCGGTGAGCATCACGTCCGTCTCGCCCCGTTGAATGGTGCGGAAGGCATCGCCCATCGCGTTGGTCGCGCTGGCACAAGCGGTGGCGACGGCGTAATTCACGCCCTTCAAGCCGTACTGAATCGACAAATGTCCGCTTGCCGCGTTGAGCATCAGCTTGGGGATCGTGAACGCGGAGACTTTGTCGGGCCCTTTGTGTAGGAGCCGCTGTTCCTGCGTTTCGATCTCGTTGATGCCGCCTATGCCGGAGCCAATAACCGCACCCTGGCGATAGCCATCGTGCTTCGAGAAGTCGATGCCGGAGTCTTTCACCGCATCGATGCCCGCTACCATGGCAAACTGAGTGAAGCGATCGAGGCGTTTCACTTCGCGCGGATGGACGTAGCCCTCGCACGTCCAATCGTGAATGTCTCCGCCGAACTTGACCTTGTGCTGGCAGGTGTCGAAGGCACGCAGCTCGTGAATGCCGCTTTCCCCAGCAAGCACCTTCTGCCACAGGTCTTCGACCTGGCAGCTAAGCGACGTGACGGCTCCAAGGCCTGTTACGACTACGCGTCGTTTCATCTCAAGAAGGGTGGGGCAAGAGGCGCGTCATCCCCCGGAAAAAAATCCGGCCTGCGAAGCGGGGGGCTACCAGGCGGCAATACGATCTGCAACCTGCGGCTTGCCGGCGTGCTACTTGCCGGCGTTGTTGTCAATGAACTCGACCGCCTGACCGACTGTTTGAATCTTCTCGGCAGCATCGTCGGGAATGTTCACGTCGAACTCTTCTTCCAGTTCCATGACCAACTCGACCGTGTCGAGCGAGTCGGCACCGAGGTCGTTTACAAACGAGGTGTCGGGCGTGATCTTGTCTTTGTCCACACCAAGCTGCTCGGACACAATATCCGTTACACGTTCTAATACTGAGGCCACGTTGATGGTCCTCCTTCAAACTCAAGGATGATGTAAGTTGAAATGACCGGGTTCCCAAGCAGTTCACGCGGTCAGTTGGCAATTCCTTAATAGTACAGGCACCGACTCATGAAGCCCTTCCAGAGGAACCGCTCCACAGCCGAGGTTAAGATATACCGTTTCTGGGGAAGTGTCTAGGTCGTCTCGGGCGGTTGCGGGGATTGGCAACTCTTGACAGACAAAGCATTTAACCAGCCACTAGGCGGTCATTCCACCATCGACGGTAAGCACTTGCCCAGTGATATACGCGGCCGAATCGCTGGCGAGGAACAGCACTGCATCGGCCACTTCCTCGGCCTCGCCTTGCCGTTGCAAAGGCACTGCCGCCTTGATCCGCGACATCACAGCCTCTTCGCCAGCCGCTTCTTTCAGGGCAGCCGTCATGTCCGTGGCGATGAAGCCGGGGCAGATGGCGTTGACCGTGATCTGCCGTCGCTTGCTCGCCAACTCTCGTGCGACGGTGCGCGTAAAGCCGATCACGCCCGCCTTCGATGCCGAGTAGTTCGACTGCGCCGGATTTCCCGCGAGGCCCGAGGTGCTGCTGATGTTGATGATTCGCCCTTTCTTCGCTCGCATCATCACGCCCGAAGCAGCGCGGCTGAACAGAAAAACGCTTTTGAGATTGGTAGCGATGACCGAGTCCCAGTCGTCGTCACTCATCCGAGGCAGCAGCGTATCGCGAGTGATGCCGGCGTTGTTGACGAGAATGCTGACCTGGCCCCAGTCTTCGGCCAACTTTTCAACGAACGTTGCCACAGCGTCGGAGTCTGCGACATCCAAAGGAAACGCCTCGGCTTCGCCACCTGCGGAAGCGATCTCGCCCACGGTTTCTTTTAACTTTTCCTCATTGCGCGCGATGCAGGCAACCTTTGCGCCGGCTTTGCCCAGCGCGATTGCGATCGCTTTGCCAATGCCGCGCGAGGCGCCAGTGACAATAGCCGTCTGGCCAGAAAGATTGACTGCGATGCGACGCGTTTCGGTTTCGGACATGTGTTGATTTACCGTTGAATGGAAGTTGAGTTCAAGCTGCTAAGCGGAAATGTTTTCGCAGGGTAACTTCCGCGCGATGCGTTTCAACAACCCACGCAGCACCTTGCCGGGGCCAATTTCATAGCATTGAGTGACGCCGAAGTCGTCGATCAGACACCGCAGCGAGGTCTCCCACTGCACGGGACTCACGACTTGTTGAACTAGTAACGAGCGGATTTCGTCGGGATCGTCGTGAGGCCGGGCATCGACGTTCGAGACCACTGGGATGCGCGGCTTCTGAATATCTACTTCCGCCAGTGCTACGGTGAGTCGCTCGACCGCGGGCTGCATAATCGGCGTGTGGAATGCCCCCGCCACGGTGAGCGGAATCACCTTCATCGCTCCGGCCTCTTCAGCAAGTGGAGCGATACGTTCGCAGGCTCCTTTGCTACCAGAGACCACGATGTTTCCCGGGCACAGGTGGTTGGCGATTTGCAGGATATCGTCACCGCGCGCTTGGTCGCACAAAGATTCGATAGCTTCGCGGTCCATGCCGAGGAGGCTGACCATGCCGCTCGGCACGGCGTCGGAGGCGTCTTGCATCGCTTGTCCGCGCGCTTGTACCAATCGCAACCCCGCGTCGAACTCCATCGCCCCGGCAAACACCAAGGCCGTGTATTCCCCCAAACTCAACCCCGCCGCGATCTCGCAGCCAGCGACCACGTCTGGTGAATCTTGCTTGAGTTGTTCGAGTGCCGCGAGACTGCAAACGAAAAGCGCCGGTTGACTGTGAACCGTCGAGTTGAGTTTTTCCGGCGGGCCATCGCTACAGAGTTGCAGGAGGTTATAGCCCAGAATCTCGGCTGCGTGATCGAACAGCGATCGGGCAGCCGGGAGGGTTGCGGCCAATTCGGCGCCCATGCCGACGCTCTGCGCGCCTTGGCCCGGAAATAGAAAAGCAGTCTTGCTCATGCCGAATTTAGACTTCGGTCTCTACCACCGTGCGACCCATGTAGTGGCCGCAATTGCCACAGGCGACGTGCGTGGGCGTGGCCCGGCCACACTTGGGGCAGGCAGTGAGTTGCTTAGCCGTGAGCCGATCGTGCGATCGCCGTTTGCCGGAGCGAGAATTGGAATGTTTACGCTTGGGGACGGCCATGACGGGGGTTCCCGAATGCTGCGGAGGGTTGATTTATATCGAATCGCACAGCATACCGCGAGAGTGCAAGAGCGTCAACAGCCTGCTGCCTTCTCGGCAACCTCCACACAGACCAGGCGGCGGGTTCTTGGTACTCGGGCTATCCACGCTATACTGTTGGCCGACCAGGAATTTCTCGCGAGGCGGAGCCCATGTCTGCAGATGCCGAAACCCACGCCCAGTCCTGGCAGATCACTCAGCGTTGGCAGCAGTATGCAGGCGAAGCCCGGGCCAATCTGCTGCGTATTGTGGCGGTGGGCACCTTCTACCTGATTCACCTGTGGAACTATTTTAGCAGCCAAGGCAAGCTTCCTGATTGGGGCTTGCTGCAGCTGGCCGAGGCCGGCACGATCGACCGGCGATTTCATGTGATGGTCACGCTCTTGGCACTGGCCTGGATCATGTTGGCCGCGGGGGTACATCTCTCGCTCCGCGATCGTGTCTTTCCGCGCTGGTTGCCGACAGTAACGACCCTCTGCGACGTATTGTTTCTCACCAGCGTGCTGTGCATCTCCAGCGGACCGCGCAGCCCGTTGGTCGCCGGCTACTTTCTCATTCTGGCCGTCGCCGCACTGCGGTTTAGTTTGCCACTGGTGCGAGTGGCGACCGTCGCCGCGGTTGCCGGTTATCTCGCCGTCCTAGGTTGTGCAAAATGGCCACCGTCGTTTGGGCTTTCGCCTGATGCCGATTACACAGTCCCGAGGTTTCATCAATTGGTGACTATCGCTGCGTTGACTTTGACAGGCATCATCCTGGGCCAGGTAGTCCGGCGAGTGAAAACGCTCATGCAGGGAAGCACGCCATGAGTGACCACCAACTACCTCGCTGTCTTCACTGCGGTGCTCAGCAATTGGGACCGGCGACGAGTTGCTGGCTTTGTGAGAAGCCTTTGGATCGCGCTCCCATTGGCTCGCCTCCATTTGCAGAACAACCGGATTTGCCTGCCGAGCGATTCAACTTCTCGCTGGCTACGCTGTTTCTGATCCTCACGCTCGCCTCGGTGGCGATGGGGCTGGTCGTGGCGCTGCCCGGTTTGGGCATCTTGGCGTGCATCGTGATGGTGCCCGTGTTGTTTCGCACGATGCGCGTGGTGCGCCATCGGGAGAGATTCGGCCACGAGGTCAGTGCCGCCGAAAAGGTGTCGATGTTCCTAGGCTCGTTCGTGGTGTCGAGCGTGTTGGTGATTGTGGTCTGCATCGCTGCGTTCTGCAGTTTCTGCGGCGTTTGCGCGTCGATGTTTGCGTTTGGCAGTCCCGATGTCGAGGCAAAAGTCCTGGCCATTGGCATGATCATCCTTGGCATTCTCGCCTTCGTTGTCGCCGTGAAAATCAAGAGATGGAATCGTCAACGCTTTCGGCGAGAGATCGGCGAGGAGTGAACCGTGGCGGAAGAATCATGTGAAGTCGCAGAGACGCAACAGAAACTGCCGCTCCTTGAGAAGTTGTTGCTGAGCGGTATGGTTCTGTTCGCATCGGCAATCGCATTTTTTGGGACATGTGCTCCTGTTGGTACAGTGGCGTTCTTCGTGGGTTTTTCATTCTACCCGGAATCAAACGAAACGAGAGCGCAAGTAGGATATTACTTGATGATCGCAGCATTCATCACCGGAACTATTGCTGGCCCATGGGTGGGGTATTTGGTTGGTACAAAACTGGTCAGAGATTGGCACACCTACAACAAGAACTGAGAGCAAGCAAGAAATGATCACCTACCGCGACTACACTTTTCTAGGCACAACTCAAAGCCTTTGCCCTGAGTGCCTTGCACTGGTACCGGCGAAAATTATCGAGCGGGATGGCCGTGTTTATTTCCGCAAGCGTTGCCCCGCGCACGGGCCGCGGGTGGATTTTGTTTGTAGCGATGCATCGTGGTTTGATCGTACGGGGTACAGCTTGCCCGGGAAGGTGCCGGTGGAGTTCGGCGTCGAGCCGGACCGCGGCTGCCCCTACGACTGTGGACTGTGCACCGAGCATGAACAGCACACGTGCATCGGGCTGCTGGAGATTACCTCTTCGTGCAATCTTGAGTGTCCCATGTGTTTCGCGGTTAGCGGGCCCGGGGGCAAGCATTTGTCGTTCGACCAGTGCCGCGCGGCCATTGATCGGCTTGTCGAGGTCGAAGGCCAGCCCGAGATTCTGCAGCTCTCCGGTGGCGAACCGACGATTCACCCCGACTTCGATGAAATTCTTACGTACGCCTGTGCCCAGCCGATCGACATCGTGATGATCAACACCAACGGCATTCGCCTGGCCAAAGATCGGGCGTTTGCCGAGCGGGTGGCAGAGTTCAAGCACCGGGCGGAGATTTACCTGCAGTTCGACAGTTTCGACGAACAGGGCACGGAAGTGCTCCGCGGCGAGTCGCTCGTCGAAACCAAGTTGCGAGCGATCGAAGTGCTGGGAGAATTGGGGCTGCGCACGACACTAGTTTGCACATTGCAGCCCGACGTGAACGACCACGAGATCGGCCGCATGGTCGCGTTTGCAGCCGAGCGCCCCTGGCTCACTGGCGTGAGCTTTCAACCCGCCACCTACTCGGGCCGCTATGTATTGCCAGAGGAGTTGGAGCGTCGCATCACGTTCCCCGACGTCATCCACGGCCTGGTCAAGCAGTCGGCGGGCCAATGGCTGGAAAGCGATTTCTCGCCACTGCCGTGTGCGCATCCCAATGCGCACACCTTGGCGTACGCCTATCGCAGTGGCGGTGAGCTGCTGCCGCTTGCGCGTTTTGTTGATTTGGAAAACCACCTCGACTTGCTCTCAGGGCGAATCACTTTCAACCGCCAACGTGCGAAGCAATTGATCGGCGAGTACCTCTCGCGCCAACCCTGCGCTCACGGGGGTTGCAGCGCGGCGGAGGATTTTTTCGAGCGTGCCCTCAGCGAGCAACTGGCCCCCGAGGACGTGTTCCGCATTACGACCACTTCGTTCATGGACGCCTACAACTTCGATGTTCGTCAGTTGATGAAGTCCTGCGTGCATCATCTCTTGCCGAGTGGACACATTGTTCCATTTTCCGCGTACAACGTGCTGTACCGCGAGGGGCATGTGCCGTTGCCGCCGTTTGGTACCCACAGAAAACACAAAGAGCACAAAAAAACGATGCCCTTACCCGTGTCAGTTTTGTGATTTCTGGTGTCTCTTGTGGCAACGTACTTTCATGTTCAACCCCGCCTATACAGTGACGATGATGCTCGCCGTGGGGACGGGGATCGCGCTCAGCCGCCGCACACAACAAGGCTTGCCGCTTAGCCGAGAAGAGAAAATCGCCGTCGCCCTGGGCGCGTTTTGCGGCGCGATGATCGGCGCGAAGCTCCCTTTTGTACTCGCCGATTGGCAGGGCCTGCTGAGCGGCGCGGCGTGGTTCTCCGACGGCAAGACGATTCTTTGCGGCTTGGTCGGCGGTTACTTCGGGGTCGAGATCGCCAAGTGGATCTGCGACATCCGCATCAAAACGGGCGACTCGTTCGCCGTGCCCGTTGCCGCTTCGGTGGGCGTGGGCCGGTTGGCTTGCTTCGTCGGCGGTTGTTGCTACGGCACGCCGACCGAAGTGCCGTGGGGCATTGTCTTCCCCGCGATCGACAACCTGCCCCGACACCCGACGCAGCTCTACGAAGCCGCGTTCCACCTGCTCGCCGCACTGGTGCTCTACGGCTTGCAGCAACGCGGCAAATTTCGCGGCCAACTGATCAAGCTCTACATCCTGGCCTATCTTGCCTATCGTTTTGCGACCGAATTTATTCGCCCCGAAACGCGGTTATGGCAGGGGCTCACCGGTTATCAATGGGCCGCACTGGCGCTGATGCCGGTGTTTGTGTGGCTATGGCGGCGGGACAAGAACCCGGGGGATTTGGGGGGCTCGCCCCCCAACGGAGCATGAAAACTATGGCGGGCTAGACAATTCACTGGGGGGTGTCCCCCCAAACCCCCCGGTTTGTGGGCGATTCAAAAGAGTGCTTGTTCGCCGTCTTCAGCAACATCGTCCAGCAGCGATTGCATCAGATCCGCGGGGGGCACAGCGCCCAAGTGCGAATAGCCTGCCGCGGTGAGCTTGCGGCCGCGTGGCGAGCGCACTACCAACTCCGCCCGCAACAGAAACGGCTCGACTTCGTCGGTGAGTGTATCGACAGCCGTGTTGAGCGTGTGGGCGATGGCTTCGACGCCGACGGGGCCGCCTTGGAACACGCGGAGGATGGTTTCCAGGTACTTCAAGTCCTGACCGTCCAGCCCCACGCGATCGATGTTCAGCATCGCCAGCGCCGCGTCGGCCACCGACAACGTGATTTCACCGTCGGCTTTGGTCGTAGCGTAGTCGCGCACCCAGCGCAGGCGATTGTTCGCAATCCGCGGCGTGCCGCGACTGCAGTATGCAATTTTTTCAGCGGCGTCCGCGTCAATCTCCACACGCAGTTTCTTCGCGTTGCGGGTGATAATTTCGGTCAGCTCTGGCAGTTCGTAGAACTCCAGGTGCTCGCGTACCTGAAAACGATCTCGCAGCGGTGCGGAGAGCAAGCCCGTGCGAGTGGTCGCGCCGATGATGGTGAACGGCTTGAGCGTCATGTTCACCGTGCGAGCGCTGACGCCTTCGCCGAGTGTAATGTCGATGCGAAAATCTTCCATCGCCGGGTACATGAACTCCTCGACCGTTTTGGGCAGCCGATGGATTTCGTCGATGAACAGCACTGAGCCGGCACTGGCTTGCGTGAGATACGGCAGCAAGTCTTTAGGCGCCGCCAATGCCGCGCCGCTGGCGATTTGCAGTGGCACGTCGAGCGCCCGCGGGATGCAAGTGGCGAACGTCGTCTTCCCCAGTCCCGGCGGGCCATCGAGGAGAATGTGTCCCAGCGGTTCCTGGCGAATCTGCGCCGCTTCGACCGCGATCATCAGCCGTTCGTAAACCTTCCGCTGACCGACCATGTCCTCCATGCGCTTGGGCCGCAGCGCGAGGTCTTCTTCTGACGAAAGCGTCTGAGCAGACGGCACCACCTCCGGCGCGGCAATATCGTCAGCGGAAAGAATCGGTTCGCGGGACATGTGCAACGCCAGAATTGAAAAAGAAACGGATTAGTCGCGATCTTTCTGATCGCCGGACGACACGCTGAACGGATGTACGCCACTATACCAGATCGACTAAAATCGGGGAAACCTGAAATCAACCGTGGGGCAAGGTGCCAGCTACGCTACACTGACAGAAAATCCTGGACGAAATTGAATCGATGACCTGGCGGAACTATTTAAGCTCGAAGACTCGGCAGCCCGCGTTTCTGTGGCGCTTGGTGATTTGGATTCTCGCTGCGGGGATCGCCCTGGGGTTCGTGATGCAGCGTCGCTGGCAACCCAACACCACCAGCTCCGAAGTGAAACTGCAGAGCATCGAAGCCTGGAATGAGCTGGAGACGCTAGCCGAAACGGGGGCCTGGGGCCAGCTCTGGTGGGCATTGCCCAAGACGGTTTTTCAGCGCTTCGATGCATTGCGGCCGGTCGTGCTGTCTGGCATTGCCGGTGTGTGCTGGTTCGTGTTCCTCTGGCAAGCACTTCGCGCGCCCGGCCTGCGAAACTTGCGATTGTGGTATGCCCTGAGTGCGGTCGCCCTGGGGATCTTGAGCATTTGGCCGACTCATTTCCTCGGGCTGTGGCAGGAGCAGGTGTGGAACCTGCGCGACAGTCCCGAACTCATTCCGGGCATTCGGTACTACGTGCTGGGTGTTGGGCTACGTGAGGAACTAGCCAAGCTGCTTTGCTTGTTGCCCATGATGCCACTCCTGATGCGTGAGCGCGATGAGCTGACGGCCTTGCTGGTTTCTGGGTGTGTCGGACTGGGATTTGCCATCGCCGAGAATGTGAACTATTTCGTTGCCAGCGGTGGCCAAGCGGCGATGACACGGTTCCTGACCGCCAATCCGTTGCACATCACGCTGACAGCTCTTGCCGGACTGGCGGTCTATCGCACGCTGCGCAACCCACGCGGCTGGGGGTCGCATTCGCTCGGTGTGCTTGGCTTGGTGGTTTTCGCCCACGGGCTGTACGACGCATTCATCGCCGTCCCCGCGTTGGCCGAGTACTCACTCTTCTCGATGATCTTGTTCGCGCTCGTAGTCTACCAATTCTTCCACGAGCTGCGTGATCTACGACCGACTGGCGGCGATGCGGTCAGCCTCTCGGCAAATTTTCTCTGTGGTGTTTCCCTGGTAACCGCCGCGACGTTTGTCTATCTCAGTGCCACGCTGGGAATGTCCGTCGCGTTCGACGCATTGGCGGGCGGCGTGACCAGCCTAGCAGTGATGGTGTACCTATTCCTACGCGAAATGCCGGAGACGATGGTAAGCGTGTGAGGCTTGAAGCGCGAGATGGTCAGAAGTGGTAGTGCACATTGTAAATAGCCCGACGCGCTAGCGAGGGCGTCTCGTGGACTCGCCCTCGCTAGCGCGTCGGGCTACTTATCCGCTCACGACTTGCGTGAGCCCTTCCAAAAAATCAATCAAATCCTCGTAACAACGATCCGGCAGTGGCGAGTTGTGATCCAAGTTGGGGATTTCAACAAACCGTTTCTGCTGGCTTGGGCACGCGTCGAACAGTTGTCGGCCCTGCTCAAGAGGAACTACCTCGTCGGCCGCGCCGTGGGTTTGGAGCAGTGGGCCGTGGTACTTGCGGATTTGTTCGGCGGCGGGGAAGCGATTCGTCATGATCCATCGCACGGGGAGCCACGGCACATTGTGCGCCGCCGCATCGACGAGATTGGCAAACGTGCGGTCCAGCACCAAGCCGCGACAATGGCGATGATGCGCCAGCGCGACCGCGACCGCCCCGCCGAGCGATCGACCCATCAACAGTATGTCGTCGGAACCAACTCCCGCTCGTCGGTACAGCCAATCATGCGCGGCGTGCGCATCAGGAATGAGATTCTCTTCGTGCGGTACGCCTGCGCTCTTGCCGTAACCACGATAGTCCCAGGCGAGCACCGAAACACCGATGCGATCGCGCAGGGCTTGCAGTCGTGGACCGATCCTGGCTACGTGCTCGCCATTGCCGTGGCAGTAGAGTGCAACGGCGCGCGGCTCGGGATGCTCAACGTACCAACCGTGCAGCTGCGTACCATCTTCGCCGGTGAAGTAGACATCCTCATACGGTAAATCGGGAGGATTCCAGTCGGCAACATCTAGCGGCGGAGCAGGGAAGACCAGCTTACGTTCAAAGAATCGGCGCACGTTAGTTTTGTCGTTGTTCGTAGACGGCATGCAGCAGGGCTTCGACGTCTTTGTATTTTTTCTTTTTCGACATTGCCTCATCCAGCAATCGACGGGCTTCAGATTCACTATGACCCAAGGCACGGAGGACTTCAAACGCTTCGCTCATCACATCGCGGGGCACCTCGGTGCCGGCGGGCGCATCGCGGCCAACCAGCAATGCAAATTTCGGCACCTTGCGCCGGAGCTTCGCAACAATCCGCTCAGCGGTGGCGGGCCCCACGCCGGGCAAACCGCTGAGCCCCTTGGCGTCTTGGTCCTCAATTAATTGGGCCACTTCCTCCACAGGGCGAACCATCGCCCGCAGCGCCTTCTTCACACCCACGCCGTCGACCTGACAGAATAATTCAAAGAACTCTCGCTCGAAGGAACTCAAGAACCCAATCAGCCGCGGCGTCATGCGGCCCTGCATCGGGTTGCCTTCGAGGTATTCAATCGTATGCAGGCTGATTTCTTCGCCAATCTTTTCCTGCACGAAGCGGCGCGCAAACTCGGGGATCAGCACTTCATACTCAAACGCCCCCACGGCCAGAGTCAGTGCATCGCCAACCGCATCGACGGGAGTGCCGGTAATTTTTGTGATCATTGAATGAAGTCAGTCGGTTGTGAACTCTCAGTTCTTGCCGCGATGCCACGCATCGCCGGACGGGAAACTCAGTCGAGGCTTGCCACGCTCGATGCGCGGCTTGTGCAATAATGACAAAATGCAATCGCCAGCGCGTCGGCAACGTCGGCCGGTTCAGGAGCCGTTGCGAGGCCCAGCTCTAAATGAATCGCCCGTTGCATCTGGGCTTTCGGCGCGCGGCCATTGCCGGTGAGGGTTTTCTTGACCTGGGTCGCGGCGTAGTCTTCGACGGCGATGTCCGCCTCTGCCGCCGCCAGACAGATGACTCCACGGGCGTGGCCCATCAAAATTGCCGTCGTGGGGCGGTCA
Source organism: Bythopirellula sp. (assembly GCA_965230685.1). GTDB lineage: Bacteria > Planctomycetota > Planctomycetia > Pirellulales > Lacipirellulaceae > Bythopirellula. The sequence goes on along the minus strand of CBDDLO010000002.1, from coordinate 1,142,211 downwards.
TAATGAGCGTAGAGTTTCTCTAGGGCCAGCACGTCGGGTTTCAACGACGAGATCACGTCCGACACACCGTCGTAGATTTCCTTCACTCGGGCGGTCAGCGAACCTCGCGATTTACCACGCACGATCCCCGCCTCCACCAACTGCGGTTTGCCTTCCACAATCTCCAGCACACCATAGCCGGTGGTGTTCAGTCCAGGATCAATGCCGAGAATTCTCATCCGTGATTATTTGCAATTTCCTGAAATCTAGTCGCTGTTTATAGCTGATTGAGCAAATCTTCGTATTCAGCTTGCCCGCCAATCCAGAACCAGACGATCGAGTCCTGATCCAATAGTCCTACTGCTCGATAGTTCAAGTTGATGCGAACCGAGTAGACGGGCTGCTGAGCGCTGACTTTCTTGAAGTTGAGGCTGGGGTGCTGGGGGTCATCGCAAAATAAGTCTGTAACGCTTTGCTGCTTGTTCTCGTACCTGCTTGGGCATTCTCGATAAACACGCGCGGAACCTTTGCGTGGTTTTCGATGTCATAGTTGGTTCGGATCGAGTGCCTCGGTCCGACCAGCCCGATGTTCGGCCGCGCTTCCTTGGCTAAACTCGCCAGGGCTTCACTTGAGCTAGCGAAGAGTTCGTCCCATCGTTGCTCCGAACTGATTTCTGCCAATAGCAGTGTGGCAATCGCATTCTGCTCTTCAGTGGAGAGCTGCTGAGCCTCTTCAAAGGCTTCTTGTAGTAAGTCAGCCATATCTGTCTGCCTCGGAAAGTGCCGTTGGATTCTGGCCCAGCTATACTTCAATTATAGCCTGGAGTATCAAGAAGAGCAGCCTTGACTAGCCTTGGCTCCATTCGGTGCCGCCGGCGCGGTCCTCCAGTGTGACATCAATTGCGGCCAAGCGGTCGCGGATAGTGTCGCTAGTGGCAAAGTCCTTGTTCTCTCGAGCCGTTTGACGGAGGGTGATTAGCAGTTGCATGACGCCGTCGAGCGCGTCCGCGCCTCCGCCGGACCACTCGGTGCCGCTTGTGCGGTCTTCGAGCTCGATGCCTAGTGGGCCGATGCCGTCGCGGATGGCGTCGGCGGTGGCGAAGTTCTTGCTTGCTCGAGCCTCGGTACGCAGATCGAGTACCAGTTGCATCGCACTGGTGAGGAGCTCATCGCCAGAACCACTTGTCTGTGCTGGGGGCTCGCTGAAGATGCCGAGAATACTGGTGAGTTCTTTGAGCGTGACGAGCATTTGCTCGAGCTTCGCGATGTCGCTTGCGGATTTGCTTTCCGTTTCCAGACCCGCGTCGTCACAAAACTTGTTCGCGATTTTGACCAACTCGAATAGTTCGCCGATGGCGGCGCCCGTGTTGAAGTCGTCGTCCATTGCGGCGAGGAACTTGTCGCGGCAGACGCGGACACTTGACGGGAGGTCCCCAGCAGATGCAGCGGCCTCGCCGGAATCGCGTGTGACGGGGGCCTCCAGGGCATAGTAGTCTTTGCCCGTGATGCGGGTGTACCGCTTGAAAAGCCGATAAAAACTGTCGAGCCCCGTGCCGGCTTCTTCGATGGCCGGCTCGTTGAACAGCACCGTGCTGCGGTAGTGGGTGCGGAGCAGGAAGAAGCGGATGCGCTCGCCCCCTTGTCGGGCGATGAGGTCGGCGAGGCCGCCGGCGCCTTTGCTGCGAGACATTTTTCCGCCTGCGTCCGCAGCAGCGGAATCGCCTTCGCGCTCGGACTTGCCACCGACTTTGCCGGTGGCGGAACTGGCGCGGAGCAGGCCGTTGTGAGCCCAGTAGGTGACCATCGGTTGCGCGTGGCAGCATTCGCTCTGGGCGATTTCGTTTTCGTGATGCGGGAAAACCAGGTCGAGCCCGCCACCGTGAATGTCGAAGGTCTCGCCCAGCAATTTCTTGCTCATCGCCGAGCATTCGATGTGCCATCCCGGTCGGCCCTTGCCCCAGGGGCTGTCCCACGAGGGTTCGTCCGCCTTCGCCGATTTCCACAGGGCGAAGTCGGCCAACCCGCGTTTAAGTTGTGCCGTTCCGCCCCCTTCGCCTTGCATCGCATCGACACTGCGGTTGCTTAGCTTGCCATAGTCGTTGTCCTTGCCCACGTCGAAATAGACGTCGCCTTCGGACTCGTAGGCAAATCCCTGCTCGACGAGCGATGCGACAAAGCCGATGATCTCGTCCATGCAGTCGGTCGCGCGGGGGAAGTGGTCGATTTGATCTACGCCGAGCGCGGCAAGGTTTTCGTTGTAGTCGGCGATGTTCTCCTCGGCGACTTCCAGCATTGTCATCCCGCGGGCGTTGGCCTTGTTGATGAGCTTGTCATCGACATCGGTGATGTTCACGACCCAATTGACACCGTAGCCACAGTATTTGAGGTACCGTGTCATGCAATCGAAAATCACGGGCCCAACCATGTGCCCGATGTGTGCCTTATCGTAAACCGTTGGTCCGCAGAGGTAGATGCCGACCTTGCCCTCGGCGACGGTACGGAAGGGTTCTTTCTTCTTGCTGAGCGTGTTGTAAATTTGCAGCGACGGATGCGCTTCGGAAAGGGTAGGCATGGTGGTTCTTGGTGCAGTAGAAGTCGTCATGGAATTCTCGATCAAACTCGGACTTGTGAGCGGCGGCTTTCCGAGTCGTGCTTTATAGGGATAGGATTTTTTGGCGCGGATCGGCTGGTATTTCGATTGTTATGGCAGGCGTCGCTATCGAGGCGTCAGTTCCTCCAGCAAGACGACGCAACGCGCTTCAATCGCTAGTTGCTCGCCGATGGGCCCGACGCCTTCGCCCGTCTTGGCTTTGACGTTCACCTGGTTGGTGGCGAGAGACAGGATTTCGGCGATGCGTTGTTGAATTTGTAGTTTGTAAGGCCCCAGTTTTGGTTGTTGAGCAGTGACGACGCAGTCAAGATTCACGACCTGCAAACTTTGAGCCGCGACTTGTTCGTAAGCCAACCGCAACATCTCGGCCGAGTCGCGGCCGCGATTGGCTTCATCCGTATTGGGAAATAGTTGACCAATGTCGGGCAAGCCAGCTGCTCCCAGCAAGGCATCCGTCACTGCGTGGAGCAGTACATCAGCATCGCTGTGGCCAACTGCCTGCTGGTTGTGCGGGATGTCGATCCCACCCAACCGCAATGGGCCACCGGCGGTAAGCCGATGTGTGTCTTCACCGAGGCCAATTCGCATAGTGTCGTACTCGCTTGCTGGCCTGCTTGTCTCAAACTACCTAGCCTGCATAACATCGCGCGAATTATACTGCGATCGCCTCAGCCTCACAACGCGAGTCCTTATCCCTCTGCGGTCGTGCGGCCATGTCGATCCAGATTTGCGTATCCCTTGTCGCGGCCACCGGTAGCTTAACCTCGATCCGAGTCCCATGGGCGAGTGCCTGCACCACCTTGATCTTTGCCGAGGAACCCGGCAGTGCTTCGGCTTCGATTTCGGGAAGCGAGGCCAGCGGTGGGCAAAACCCGGCATGTACGACGGCGGTGCGTTGACCGGCCTCAAAATCGGCGCGCAATGTCCCGTAAATCACATCCGCGCCGCAATCGCTTTGGACGCGGTACAGTTGCTGGAGAATCTCTTGCCGCACAAGATTGCTGGTATTGGAAGAACTCGCGCGGTGACGGCTAACCGCGGGGAGACCCTCGCCGACGTCATCAACCGAAGGCACCCACGGCTCACCGGCGTCGAAAAAATTTTGCCGCCAAATCTGATCGGCCACAAGAATAGGTAGCCAGATCAACCAATCCGCAGTCCGATTGGCCGGATAACAGCAGCCGACTGCCAAGAGTGCAAGTGCCGCCGAACTTGCGTACCCCAGCGCCTTGTCAGTGGCCGAAAGTTCGGCTGGTGATTCGAGTGGGAAGCTGCGCCGCCAAGCGATTCGCGCCAGCGACAAGCTTGCCAAGGTCCCCAGCGCCAGCGGGAGCATCGCTTCAGGCAACAATTCTGCGTTAAGCCCGCCAGTGAGCCGACGCAACAACACCAAGCCGCCGGCCAATAGAGTGACCACGATCAGCGAGCCAAACGTCGCCGATAGTGCCGGGCGAACGCGAAACTGCCAAGGCAACCGAAGGCCGACTGCGTCGAGGGAATGCGAGCTAAACGATGGGCCGAATGACATAGCCACAGCATACCGCATAGAACCAAAATCAGCCTACAGCACTGCTGCGGCAGCGAGCGGGCCGCGACTGTCAGGGAGCGTTCCACAACGGTGCGATCCTTGATTAATCGCCCCCTGGCGGTCGCGGCCCGGTGAATGGTCCGTCGCTTTAAGCCCCGGCTGTTTGGCCTAGGGCTTCGGCTAGCTTGATGGCCATGTCGGTCTTTTCCCAGGTGAACTCTGGTTCGCTGCGGCCGAAATGCCCACCCGCGGCGGTTTGGCGGTAGATGGGGCGGCGCAATTGCAGGTGATCGATAATTCCCGCTGGGCTGAGTGGGAACAGTTCTTTCACCGCCTGGCAAATCTCGGCGTCGTCGACCTTGCCGGTGCCTTCGGTATCGACATAGATGCTCACAGGCTCGGAAACCCCGATGGCATAGGCAAGTTGCACTTCGCAGCGGTCGGCTAGTTCTGCGGCGACGATGTTCTTTGCGACGTAGCGGGCCATGTAAGCTGCGCTGCGGTCGACTTTGGTGGGGTCCTTGCCGCTGAAGGCGCCACCGCCGTGGCGTCCCCAACCGCCATAGGTATCGACGATGATTTTGCGGCCCGTCAGTCCGCAGTCTCCGTGGGGTCCGCCAACGACGAAACGACCCGTGGGGTTGATGTGGTAGGTGATGTCGCCCCCAGCAAGTCCCGCCGGCAGTTCCGGCTTGATGATTTTTTCGATGATGAACTTCTGGATGTCTTCGTTCGTGACGTCGGGCGCGTGTTGCGTGGAGACGACCACGGTATCGATCCGCACGGGTGTCTTGCCATCGTATTCTATGGTCACCTGGCTCTTGCTATCGGGGCGAAGCCAGTTCACTTCGCCCTTTTGCCGTGCTTCGGTGAGTCGATTGAGAATGCGATGTGATAGCGCGATTGGCAGCGGCATCAGTTCGGGCGTGTCGTTGCAGGCGTAGCCGAACATGAGCCCCTGGTCGCCGGCGCCGACGTCTTTGCCGGCGGAGGCATCGCTGTCGACGCCCATCGCAATGTCGGCGCTTTGCTCGTCGATGGCCACCATCACCGCGCAATGCTCTGAGCTGATACCCATCGAGGAGTCGGTGTAACCAACGTCTTGGATCACCTCGCGGACGATTTTCTGCATATCGACAGTCGCTTCGGTCGAGATTTCGCCGGCAATCACCACCACGCCCGTGGTGACCATCGTTTCGCAAGCAACACGGCTGTTGGGGTCCTGAGCGAATAGAGCGTCCAACACGCCGTCCGAAATTTGGTCAGCCAGCTTGTCGGGATGGCCCATGCTGACGGCTTCGCTGGTGAACAGATACTTTCCAGATGCCACGAGTGTGTCTCCGCATTGCGTGAGGAAGTTGGTAAGCATGAGAGTATAGGCAGTGAGAGGCCTCGGTTTCAAGCGTACCCGATTCAATATCAGGATCAGATAGAAGGATTGCTCTCACGAGATCGGATTTGGCATTGAGCGACGCTGCTTGTGGAGCGTACGGCAGGTTGGGCCCGCACGCACCACTAGCCACACCCGGCTGGGTTAATGATAATGGAATGCTTCCCCCCTCCGGCGTAGCCGCACCCTCGCAGGATAGTTCCCCATGGCCCGCTGGCCTCGACAGGTTTGGACCACCATTTTCACCTACGGTCTCATTTTTCTCGGGTTCCCGTTGCTCTGTTTGCTTGCGTACGCGTGGGTTCAGCAGTGGATTTTTTAGGCAGTGGATTTAAGAGGGCTGGCAAAGCAGCCACCACCATGACCAATCGACAAACACTAGAAGCGAAGCTGAAACCCGCCGGCCAAGAGCACCTGCTTGCATTTTGGGACGAGTTGAGTGCAACCGGCCAAAGCGAATTGGCGGCTGAGATCGAAGCGATCGATCTCGAGCTGATTGCCTCGCTCTACCGGGGCGATGTCGATCAGCCCGACTGGGCAGAGCTGGCACGTCGCGCGACACCACCACCGGCAGTTCGAATGTCGCAGCGTGCCGAGGGCACTGGCGGTGAATTGGGTGTCACCGAAACAGACGCGCTCAGTCGCGGGGTTGAGGCCCTGGGTGCAGGGCAACTGGGTGTGCTGATCACCGCAGGAGGGCAGGGGAGTCGGCTCGGGTTCGATCTGCCCAAGAGCATGTACCCCATCGGACCACTCTCTTCGGCTACACTGCTGCGGATTCATATCGAAAAAATCCGCGCGCTCTCGGCCCGCCATGGGGTAGCGGTGCCGCTCTATCTTATGACTAGCCCTGCCACACACGAAGACACTGTGCGGTTCTTGAAAGAGAACGACAACTTTGGTCTGCCCGACGCGCACCTGTTCGTTTTTTGTCAGGGTACCATGCCGGCCGTCGATATCGAAACGGGTAAGCTGCTGCTTGCAGAAAAGGGGAGGCTGTTTCTTGGCCCCGACGGCCACGGTGGCACCATCGGGGCATTGAACCGCAGTGGAGCGCTTGAGCACATGCAGGCTCGCGGCATCGAGCAACTCTTCTACTTGCAGGTAGACAACCCGCTCGTGCCGATTGGCGATCCCGCGTTGATTGGTTATCACTTGCTTGCCAACTCAGAGTTGACCTCGCTCACCGTCGCGAAGCAGGATCCCCACGACAAACTGGGGAACTTCGCGATGATCGACGGTCGGCTGCACGTCATCGAATATAGCGACTTGCCCGGCGATGTTGCCGAACTACGCGAGCAGAATGGCCACCTCAAGTTTTGGGCCGGCAGCATTGCTGTCCACGTGTTCGAACGTTCGCTCCTGGAGCGCGCTGTGGAGCTGAAAGAGACGCTCCCATTTCACATCGCTCGGAAAAAAGTACCGCACATCGACACTGCGGGAAAACGGGTCACTCCGCGGACTCCCAACGCGCTCAAGTTCGAGAAATTCATCTTCGATCTTCTGCCCGCAGCCGAGCGGCCAACTGTAGTCGAATTCGCAGAGGAAGAGTGCTTCGCACCACTCAAGAACGCGCCAGGAGCGCAGAAAGATACACCGGAGTATGTGCAAAGAATGATGCTCGCGCAACATCACGGTTGGTTGACCGCAGCCGGTGCGAGCATCGCCGACAATGTCGAGATCGAAATCAGCCCACTCTTTGCGCTCGACGCCGCTGCGGTGAAGCAGCAAATTGATCCCGACCGACATTTCGCCAAGTCCCAGTACCTCGACATCGATCTCTCGTGAAGTTCCACCTCCCGATGTGTTAATGCCATGCCGATCGAAGTCGAACAAAAATTCCCTCTGGGGAATCGCAACACCGTGTTGTCAAGGCTCAACGAACTCGGCGCTGTGTCCCAAGCGGCGGTGACCCAGATCGACACCTACTACGCACACCCGGCCAGAGATTTTGCGACGACCGACGAGGCTCTGCGCATTCGCCGCGTGGGAGAAGCAAACTTCCTCACCTACAAGGGCCCCAAGCTCGACACAAAGACCAAGACGCGCCGAGAGATTGAGCTCCCCCTCAACGAGGGCAAGCTAACAGCCGAGCAATGGGACCAACTGCTTTCCGCGCTTTCGTTCAAGCGGGTTGCAGAGGTGACCAAAGTGCGGCACCTCTTCCGCCTGACGCACGAAGGGCAGCCGATGGAAGTGGCTCTCGATAGCGTGCAGGGCTTGGGAGATTTCGCGGAGATTGAAATTGTCGTAGACCAGCGATCACAGATCGAGGTTGCCCAACAGCACCTCCAAGCCTTGGCGGCGCAGCTTCAGCTCGCAGATGCAGAGCGGCGGGGCTATTTAGAATTGTTGCTGGGGAAACAGGCTACGATTCACGAGACGAATTGAACTTCCCCCCGTTTCGCCATTTTGCCATACTTCGCCCCGTTTCAAAGGATTCTGGATTGAGGGAAGGTGATGCAAGTTTTTTTCTCTGTCGGCGAACCCAGTGGCGATCTCCACGGCGCGAATCTCATTGCGGCGCTGCGGCGACGGCATCCAGATTGGGAATATGTGGGCTACGGCGGACCGCGTATGGCGGCCGCTGGTTGTCAGCTGCATGCCGACTTGACGCAGCTGGCGGTGATGTGGGTAGCCCAAGTGCTGTGGAACATCCGCAAGTTTCTCAAGCTACTCGCACGAGCCGACGAGTATTTCCAGCAGCAACGCCCCGATCTGGTCGTGCTGATCGACTACCCGGGATTCAATTGGTGGATCGCTCGCAAAGCCAAAGCGCAAGGCATTCCGGTCGTCTACTACGGCACACCGCAACTTTGGGCATGGGCCAGTTGGCGGGTGAGCAAGATGCGCCGTTTCGTTGATCACGTGCTCTGCAAGCTCCCGTTCGAAGAAAAATGGTTCCGCGAGCGCGGGTGCCATGCGACGTTCGTCGGGCATCCTTATTTTGACGAACTCAACTCGCGGCAATTGGACGATGCGTTCGTCGAGGCACAAGGGTCGAGGGCAGAACCCTTGGTCACGATCTTGCCAGGGTCGCGTACTCAGGAAGTGAAAAGCAATCTCCCGCAGTTCCTCAAGGCGGCTGAGCTTATTCAGCGTGAGGTGCCCACAATCCGATTCGCCATTGCCGTGTACAAGACCGCGCAGCTGGACTTGGTCAATGAGCTGATCCAGCAGGGAAATGTGCAGCATCTGCAGGTCGAAGTTCATGTAGACCGTACGGCGGAGCTCATCCACGCGGCTCGCTGCTGCCTTGCCTGCTCGGGCTCGGTTTCGCTCGAGCTGCTGTACCACTGCAAGCCGTCGGCAATTTTGTACCAAATTTCGCGGCTGGGCTACGGCGTACAGTGGTTGTTTCGCAAGGTGCGTTACATCACGCTGGTGAACCTACTTACCGCCACCGACCCGTTCGCGGGCCGATCTGCCGGCATTTACGATCCCAACGATCCTCGCGACCAACATGTCTTGCTGCCGGAGTACTTAACCTACCAGGATCGCACGATGGCGCTTGCCCAGCATGTCGTTGATTGGTTGCAGGACGAATCTCAGTACACCGAGATTCAAACCAAACTGAGCCAACTCAAAGCAGAGGTCGCCCAAGGCGGCGCCTCCGAACGCGCCGCAGAGTACATTGTAAGGCACGTGCTGTGTCAGGAGTCGACCGCAGTCTCAACCGAAGTAGCACCTAATGTAGACACTGAAGCTGCCTAGTGGGCGCTAGCCATTCCTCGTTTGTAGTTCATCGTTTTCTTGCTCCGTTATGCTTCTCGCCGAACCACCGCCCAGCCAAGCCGATTTGCATTTTCGCGTGCTGGGGGTGCCGGTGCGAGTCCACCCGTTTTTTTGGGTTATTTCTCTGCTGATTGCGATGCGTGGCGAGTCGTCGCCGCCGGCCGAAGTCTTTTCTTGGATCGCCGCATTGTTGGGTTCCATCCTGGTTCATGAAATGGGACACGCACTCCTACAACGATTCTATGGAGGAAACCCGCGCATCGTCTTGCATGGGATGGGAGGTTTGGCAATCTGCGGTGACTGTGAGCGTTCGACACGCTCGCAAATTCTTATTTCACTCGCCGGACCGGGCGCAGGGTTCTTGCTGGCCGCGACCATCGCTGCTGTGATCTTGCTTTCGGGGCATCGTATGGGGCTCTACATTGGTGAAGTCCCCGAACTCGACCAACTCAACTACACGCCCGAAGGGCTAAAAATCCTAGGCGTTTGGCTGTTGTGGGAATCTTTTGCCTCGCCACACGTGAATGAGATGTTGCAGAATCTCTTTTACATCAACATCCTTTGGGGAGTGATCAACCTGTTGCCGATTTACCCGCTCGATGGTGGTCAGATTAGCCGCGAACTCTGTCAAATTCGCGATTCACGCCAAGGTTTGATCCTCTCGTTGCAAATTTCGATGATCGCGGCGATTGGCATGGCCATGGTAGGACTTTCTTGGCAATCGTTGCTCGTTGTGCTCATGTTTGGCTATTTCGCATATACCAGCTACAAAACGCTCGAAGCGTACCGATCGAGTTTGTGGTAAAGGAATCACTGCCGCAAAACGATTCTGCAAAAAAAGCACAACATCTAGCGATCTCAAGCCGTGAACGATGAAACGCAACTAGATGTATGGTCTCACAATGAGACGCAAAGGCCTTCTCAAAGCGTGGTGTTGCTGGGCGCGAGTAACTTGTCGCGCGGCTTTCCGGTTGCGGTTGCTACGGCTCAACATGCATTCGACGGGCGCTCAGCGTTCTATGTTGCTAAAGGACATGGGCGTTCTTATGGAAAAGAAAGCCGCTGTTTTGGAAAAAAAATTCCAGGAATTTTTTCTTGTGGAATTTGGCGCGCACTGCAGCAAGAAAAAAGTATGCCAATCGTTGCGTTCCTGACCGACATTGGCAACGATTTGGCTTACGAAGTCCCCGTGGAGACGGTTGTTGAGTGGGTGGAGAGCTGTCTCGAACGATTGTTGGCGCGCTCTGCGCGCGTGGTGCTCTGCGACTTGCCTTTGGAGCGTTTACGACGGCTGTCCGCGACCCAGTATCGTTGTTTTCGCGCGCTCTTTTTCCCCGGCTGCCGGCTCGGGTTGAGTGAAATGTTGAATCGCGCAGAGTCGCTCAGCATCAAGCTGCGATTCCTGGCTCAGTCGCGGGAAATCCCTTTATTTACAGGGCGAAACGAATGGTATGGCTTCGACCCCATTCATGTTCGTCGCTCTTATTACCCGGTGATGTGGGAACAACTATTCCGCTTGGTCACCGACGCGGGAAGTTGTTCGTCACCGAACCGTTGCTCTTTTCGAGGGGCTTGGTATCTGAGGCGTTTGCGTCCCGAAAAGTGGTCCGTTTTTTCAAGGGAACGCAGCGTAACGCAACCCGCTGGACTACTGCGCGATGGTTCGACGATTTCTATGTACTGAAGTTTGAAAATAATTCAAAATCGGTCGGGTGTTTCAATGAAATTCTGATGTCGCACGATCGAATCGGTACAAAGTTCAACCGCGCAGCCGCTTTTTTTGCGAAAAATGTGTTGCACTATTTCAATGAATTCGTACAAATACTTTCAACGGAAGTGATTGCTAAGTACCTGACAACTCATCATCGAGCAGAGACAGTGCTCATCGAGCAGAGGCAGTGCCGAACACCGGTTGTAAGAACGTGACCTGCTTCATCATTATTACTTCAAAATATTACTTCAGAATAACTTTAGAGAATCGTCACTTTTGAAACGTGCTTTTGAAATGTCGTGTCGCCCTCGCAGGGTGCCATGTTTTCTTTTGGGTGTCTTCATTCAGGATGGCTGAACTGTTTGGTCAGGCGAAGCACCTCGACTTTTTATGGAGGATTGATAGTGGCTAAGAAGAAACGGAAGGCAGCCAAAAAGAAGACTGCCAAAAAGAAAAAGAGCGCGAAGCGCAAAGTGAAGAAGAAGACAAGAAAGAAGAAGGCCGCCAAGAAGAAGACGACCAAGCGCAAGAAGAAGCGTAAGGCCGCCAAGAAGAAGACGGCCAAGAAAAAGAAGAAGCGTAAGGCCGCCAAGAAGAAGACAGCCAAGAAAAAGAAGAAGCGTAAGGCTGCAAAGAAGAAGACGACCAAGCGCAAGAAGAAAAAGGCCACCAAGAAAAAGGCCACCAAAAAGAAGAAGACTCGACGCAAGAAGCGCAAGTAATTGCGCTTCGCTAGGTCGAATTCCAACGGGCCACCCGCGCTACGCGCGGGTCGGCCTTATTGCATTCCTGGGGGCTGCTGGCAGCCCGATCAGTCGGCAACCCTGCCCACGGCTCTCCCCTCATCAACCGGGTGCTGCGTCGGGAAGAAACCGACAGGTTTTCCACCACGCTCTAGTAGTACACGCGCCATTGCGCGAGAGAATCACAGGACCGACAGGCTGGGCATGGGCGGGTCGGCTGCTTTGGAGCCGGCGATGTTCTTCGCCAGACTGAAGCAGATGCGCTCGAAGTAGGGTGCCGACTCCTGGTCGGAGAAGTTGCCATCGGTTTCGCCTGCATCGCCTCGTTCGCGGATCGCGATGTGGATGGGGACTTCGCCAAGAAATGGCACCGCAAGTTCTTCGGCTTTGCGCCGCGCGCCGCCTGAACCAAAGATATCGTAGCGCTTGCCGTTATCAGGACATAAGAAGTAGCTCATGTTTTCGACGATGCCCAACATGGGGATATTCACCTTGCGGAACATGGCGACGGCCTTCACGGCGTCCAGCAATGCCACGTCCTGCGGCGTACATACCACGACCGCGCCGGTCAGCGGCAACAACTGGGAAAGTGTCAGCGCGATATCGCCCGTGCCCGGTGGCATGTCAATGATCAAGTAATCCAAGTCGCCCCAGTCGGTGTCGCGCAGAAACTGGGTGATCGCGCCATGCAACATGGGCCCACGCCAAATGACCGCTTCGTCAGGCGGAACCAAGAACCCCATGCTCATCACTTTGAGCCCCTCGGCGTCGATGGGCTGAAGACGTTTCTCGGCGCTGGCGGTGGGCTTTTCGTTCACGCCCAACAAGTGGGGAATGCTCGGCCCGTAGACGTCAGCATCCATGAGGCCCACTTTCGCACCGGCCCGCTTGAGTCCTAGAGCTAACGACGCGGCGATCGTGCTTTTACCTACACCACCTTTGCCAGAGCCCACGGCGATGACGCTCTTCACGGTCAATCCCACACCGCCAACAGGTTCCGCAGGGCGCGCGTGCTCAACGACTTTCACATCGACTTTGGTGCCGCCCGGCAGCTTGGCTTGCAGTGCTTCGGTGACTTGCTCGCGTGTATCCTCCCAAAGGGGTGCACTGTAGCTGGTGAGGCCAATCGTGACCTGGACTTGCCCGTCTCGTGCGGAAGCCTCGACAACCTGATCCATTTGGCCTAGGCCGCGACCGGTTTCTGGGTCGGGAAAATCTTGAAGTACGCTCTTCACAGTATCCACATCTGACATCGGTAGGAGTCCTTTGTTAACTGGCCTTGGGTAATGGGCGTTTGCAGGTCTTGCTCCACTGCGACCTAGTCGGCAGTGTGAGCGGGAGAGGGTCGAATTGGGCGGGTCACTCGGAACCCTTTACCTTATCGGGCGACAGAAGATTTCCAAGGCACCAATTGGTTGCCAAGGGAGTGGGTCGACAGGAGCAGACTAAGAATACTAGGGCCGCGGGGGGTCTGCGCGTTCGGTGCTGGGGAAGAATGGATTGCTCCCCTACGGCCACGAAGGACTCTGGGAAACGGACCCCAAGGCCGAGATAACTGCATAAAAAAGGCCCTCTGTGGGTGGGGCAGCAACCCACAGAGGGGAAAATGCATGGACTCGCCACGCAATACCGATTTTAACGACGACGGTTCGATTTAGCAAATCCCTGCTTCCACGGGACCTGCTGAAGACTGCAAAAAAGCAGTACAATTCCTTGCCGTTACCCCGCATCGAACCCGCCCCTCTGCCAAGTCCGTCTCAGAAGCGAAATTTTCCTATGGTGCTCTCTGCAAAGGACTTATTGCGAAGGTTGGTGCAGATCCCCAGCATCAACCCGGCGTTCGCCACCAGTCCTCAACAATCCAGTGGGGAAGCAAGGCTCACGGACTTCCTGCAAGAGTTCCTTGAGCAGCTTCCCTGCCGATGGCTGAGGCAGCAAGTCCACCCCGGACGAGAAAACTTGGTGGCTGTCTTTCCTGCCGGAGGATCTTCCGGTGCGAAAGCGCCCGTGTTGTGGGAAGTTCACCAGGACACCGTCGGCGTGGCGGGTATGACGATCGAACCCTTCTCCGCCAAGGACTCGGAAGGGCGAATTTGGGGACGCGGCGCCTGCGACGTGAAAGGCGGCATGGCAGCGATGCTGACAGCATTGGCAAGAGTTCACGCCAGTGACACTACCCTGCAGCAGCCCATTGTACTCGCACTTACCATCAACGAAGAGTGCGGCTTTACCGGAGTCAAAGCACTGGCAAGGATTTGGGACAAAAACCTGGCAGTTGCCCAAGCGGAGCAGGTGAGCGGCCCGCTCTCTTTGGCCGAACTCCGCACGTTGCGGCCCAATCGGGCGATCGTTGCCGAGCCCACGCTGCACGACGTCGTCGTGGCGCACAAAGGAAGCGTCCGTTGGCGTTGTCACGTTCACGGCAAGGCCGCGCACACCTCACGCCCCGAAAAGGGCGTGAACGCGATCTCCGCGATGGTCCGCGTCATCGCAGCCATCGAGAAATATCAGGACGAAGTACTCAACCCCTACGCCGAGCACCCACTCTGCGGAAAACCAACGGTGTGCGTTAGCACAATTCAAGGTGGCTCAGGAGTCAACACCGTGCCAGACCACGCCGTGATCGACATCGATCGACGGCTCACGCCAGACGAAAACTCCGCAGCAGCTTACAAGGAACTCACAGACTTCATCGCCGCCGCAAACGACGGCAGTCCCGCGACCATCGAGCACGAAAGCCCTGCGTACCCAAGCGTCGGCCTCAACGACACCAGCAACCGACCGTGGGCCGAGCAGATCGCCGCCACGGCTGGGCAAGGCAGCCGCCTCGTCGGCGTTCCCTATGGCACCGACGCCTGGGCACTCGACGCGATCGGAATCCCTACCGTCGTCTTCGGCCCCGGCTCGATCGACCAAGCCCACACCGCCGACGAATGGATCGCCATTGAGCAACTCGAGCACGCAACGGAGATATTCTACAACCTGGCGGTTGGTGAGTCGTAAGTATTGAGTCGTAAGTCGTAAGCCTTAGGTCGTAAGTGATAATCGGCGCAGCCGCCTTCACTTAAGACTTACTACTTACGCCTTCAACCTTACACCCTCTCAAAACACATCCAGCACAAAGTGGTGTCCGCTGTGGAACTTGCGGCGGTTGGGATAGTAGTTGTGCCACTTGCGGTTGTAGACCGGGATACGCATCTCCGGCGGATAGCGGTGGTACAAACTATCGGCACTGCGGTAGTACTCGTTGCCCCAGAAGTTCTGCGGGTAGTACACGTACGGATAGTGGTAGAAGCGGTCCCAGTCCTGGGTGTTGTAGCTCTGCCCCCAAGCGCGGCCATAGGCCTGCTGGGCGGCGGCGGTGTCTGCTTGGGTCGCGCAGGCAGCAAAAGCCCCAGCGCAGCAGACCGACAAAAAGATCCTGCGGATCATCGAAATTCCCCCTGTGGAAGGTGTTAGTCCTGAGTCGTTAGTTGTTAGCCGAAAGCAGTTAGCAACGGGACCTGCGACGCAGGCGGACACTAACGACCGACGACTAACTACCAACACCTGCTGTTAGTCTTCGGCAACCGGCAAACTCTAGGTTGAGAGAATGTTCCGCAGAATCAGCATAAGCGGCCTTGCTAGCACCGTCTCGGGATTTTGCAGCGCTGCGGGGCGGCGATTTTTTATTCCAAAACCTCATGATTTCGCGCCGCGCGTTCGCAGAAACTCGTTGCATTGCCGTCCAAGACCGCACCGCCCCGTTGCAAAACGGCACCCATTTTGAGAATCCGCTTCGGTAATTCAATTCATGGTGCAATTTCTGGTGCGATCCGAGTTCAACTTTTGCACGTTTGCTTTTGAAGAATAGATCGCGGATGCACACAGATGACGCGGATTTTCGCAGATTGAATGTTGTATCGAAATTTTTCCGATCCGTGGTGATCCGCCAGATCCGTGTTCATCCGTGTCCTACTTTCTTCGTGATGTTCTCTCAATGCTGTGAGGCATGGACTCCGCGACCAAAAAAGTGCAAAAGTCGCACCCCGCGCCGAAGCCCACACGTCCCTCTTCACCAAGTTGTCAAAGATCTCTCACTCGAATGGCGATTATCAACATCGCGCGGGGAAATGCGAGCACTATTTTTGGACACGCAGCGGGGACGTCTCCGCTACGAAATGCAAGGAGAAGACAGCGGCGTCCGCAGGTCCGTCACCCCTGTTCCTAAACGCCCCTGTTCCTAAACGGGAGAGGTTAGACGAGAGGGATTTCCCGGACACGCCCCGTGCCACACACCGCGATCGCTGTCAGGCCGATCAGCAACAGCGTCCCCGGCTCGGGAACGGCCTGCAGGTCTGCCAATGCACCGGCGGAGGCGCCAAAATTCGCCTGCCAATCAGCCAAATCGCCGATGCTCGGGTCACGTTGCCAAGCGAAGAAGTCGGCGCCATCGGTGTCGCCATCCCCGTCGAAATCGCCGTCTAGCCCGGGCGCAACACTCAGCAGAGTCACGCTGCCCGTGGAGTAGAGGTCGCTCGTGTCCCAACTGACGCCGGGCGCGGTCGCGATCGCGGCGAACGTGCCGACGGGGCTCACACCCGTCCAGTCGAACAGCTCAAACGTCGTGCCGACCAGGCTCAACGGGTCGACATCGTCGAAGAGTAGTTCGAGCGTGCCATCCAGCGAGACCGGGATACCAGCGTCGAAGAAGATGGTCGACCCCCAATCGTCGTCTTCGAAGACGACACGCAGAGTCCCGTCGGCGTCGATCGCCATCATGTCTTGGACGACGATGGGAATTGGGTCGTCACGATTGTAGTCCCAGAGCCGCATAGTTTCGTTGGCGAGGATGTCGAGGCCTTCGACGTGACCGTCGGGGTGGATGAGATTCTGAACATTGGCGGAGACAGCGATGTGGTTGTGAAGATGGTATGCCGCTCGAGTATCGGAGCCGACTAGAACGAGTTCCGTCGGAAGAATCCCATGAAAGTTAGTGCCGGCAAGATTCGCTCTACTAAAATTAGCGTTTGTGAGTTGCGTGCCGCTAAAATTTACATCTGTCAATCGCTGTCCAGTGAAATTCCAACCTGTTAAATCGTTGTACCTAAAGTCGATGCCGCTGAGATCGCCTACTTGATAGCTTGCAGTCGAATAGAGCTGTTCAGAAGTGAGACCAGACTCTAAAGGGATAGGTCGAAAGAAGATGGCTCCGCGAATCTCGGCGTCAGTGAAGTCAGCGCTCGTTAACGTACTGTAAGCAAAGCTGGCGTCAGTAAGCTTCTGTCCGGTGAAGTTCCAACCCGTCAAGTCGTTCCGGTCTAATCCTAAGCCAGTGAGGTCACTCATCTGATAACTTTTCGTTGCGTAGAGTTGCGGCGCAGTGAAACCTGAATGAGTTGTTGCTGAGAACGATGCCCCGCTAACTTCTGCGTTAGAGAAGTCGGCGTTGGCAAGAATTGCATTATAGAAGGAGGCATTCGTGAGATTCATCTCTGTAAAATCTCCCCCGGTGAGATCGCTACCACCTAGTCCAATGCCTGAGAGATCGCCTGAGTGATAAGTTGCGGTCGAAGCGAGTTGTGTAAGTGTGAAGCTGAAATCTCTGGCTCCATTGAAGCTGACTCCAGAAATTTCCGCGTTCGTAAAGTCGGCATTGGTGAGGTTTGCACGGTCGAGAAATGCATCGGTGAGATCAGCTCCACTAAAGTCGGCATCAGTCAATGTCGCTTCAACGAATCTGGCGCGGTGGAGTGTGATCCCTGCGAAGTTCATGCCTGTCAGATCAGCTCTAGACAGGCTTATGCGAGTGAGATCAGCTAACTGATAGCTAGCTGTTGAATATAGTTGCGCTGCAGTGAGTCCATCAGCATAATTCAAATTGGCATCCCGGATTTCTGCGCCCTCGAACGAGGCATTGGCTAGCTCCGTCGAATCTAAACTAGCATTGGTGAGGTTAGCTCCACTAAAATCGGCGTTCGTGAGCGTGGCTTGATAAAGATATGCATCAGAGAGATTTAGACCTGAAAAATTCCAGTCCGCTGCATTGAGAAAGCTCAGTCCAGTACCCGCTAGGTCACCCGCTATATAGCTTGCAGTGGAATATAGTTGTGTTGCCGCAAAATCTGACAGACCAAAACTGGCTCCACGAATTTTCGAATCCGTGAAATCGGCCCCCGCCAGCGTTGCCTTGTAGAAGGATGCATCTATTAGATCGGCGCCGATGAGATAGGCTTGGGTCAGATCCTTGTCGCGAGCATTGAGCCCCGGCTCCGCCGTTAACCCCGCCACGTCCGGCGCCAGTGTCATCGACTCCCGCTTCCCCAGCGATGTATCGCTCGGGTCGATCCATTCCCAGGTGTAGATGTCGGCCGGTGCGGGGTGGGTGCACGAAAATAGGCATACCATCGCTAGCGTTTTGAACCAGAGCCTCCTGATTCTTCGTGGCGGTCTCATGGAAATGCAGAATAGGAATAAGAAATAATGAGCGCGAATTTGCTCGCCCGATTATACCGGTGCGCGAGACGATTCTGTAGAAAATTCTCGATGCAAGACTAGCCCGTTGCGCTAGCTAGGGCGGGGCTCCCTTCGCGAGTCCCTTGCTGGCGCAGCGGGCTGGTTTTTGTGAGTCGCCCGCTTTACTCCGCTTCCAAGTCCAGATGCTTCGCTTGCGGCACTTGGTCTCTGATGCGGCGTTCGATGAGGTCGACTTCTTTGGCTAGCAGTTCCACGATGTCGTCGGCGAACTCATGAGTGAATTTTTCAAACGCCTCGGGAGTCTTGATTTCGTGATAGGTCTCGCGGAGTTCAGGGCGAAGTTTTTCGGCTAGCGCGCCGCCGTCGAACTTCACGTCGGCTTTGATGCGGTAGGTGTCGGTGTCGAGCATGCGCGTTTTGAGATCAACCACGTGATCGACCGCCACGTCGGCTTCGATGATGCCGAGAACTTTTTGCCGAATGGGCTCGGGGATGCTGGCACCGACCAGTAGCTGCGAGTTGCGGGCAATCAGCCAGATGGCGATCGCGCCAAGCAGTGCACCAATCACCAGCGAGCCAATCGCGTCCCAGTAGGGAGCGCCAGTGATGCGAGTAAGCACAATCGCCACGAAAGCGATCAGTACGCCCAAGCAAGCGGCAGCATCTTCCAGAACGACCGTCACGACTGCGGGGTCGGCTTCGTAGCGTAGGAATTTCAAGAAGGGCCGACCAGCGGCTTGTTCTTTCGCCGCGCGGACGGCGATCCACAGCACGATGGATTCCAGCACGAAAGAAAACGTGAGCACGCCCAGTGCCCAGCCGAGGTCCGACAGTTCGTGGGGGTGCAGTAGTCCGTTGATGCCGTGGTAGATGGTTACGCCACAGCCCAAAAAGAAGATTCCGACCGCGGAGATCAGCGCCCAAACGTAGCGTTCCGCTTGATAGCCATAGGCAAAGGTGTCGTCTGCTATTTTCCCTGAGCGAACGATGCCAATCATCAGCAGGATCTGATTGATCAAGTCAGCCAGCGTGTGAATCGCCTCGGAAAGCATCGCCCCCGAGCCGGTAAACAGGAAGGCGACAAACTTGGCGATCATTACCATCGCATTGCCACCGATGGCAGCGGCGACGGCGGTTTTGGAACTCGGAGAAGCCATGTGAGGTTATTTTTGCATTACCCAGCGGACCAACATGCCCAACCCGTCGTTGAAGTACCGCCACGAGCCGGGGAAAAACGTGAGCTGCCGATTGTACGTTTTCACGTCGACCAGTTCCAGCGCTCGCTCCTTGTTTTCGACCAGCCGATCGAACCAAGCGCGCAGAGTGGGACGATAATCGTGAATGCTGCGGTGCGTGATGCGAAAGCCGGCGTCCTCGAAGGCTTTCACATGCGCTCGGTACGACGATCCAATCGAGCCAGGAAAGTACAACTGCGAGCAAATCGCCGTAGCAAACAGCGGATCGTTAACGCGACAGAAAAAGTGTTTCACCAGTTTGCCACCCGGTTTGAGCGCGGCGTAGAGTTTCTTGCAAAGCGGTGCGATCTCTGCAGGACGCACATGCTCCCATGCACCGATCGAGTAAATCGTGTCGTAGGTTTCGGGCTGGTAGTCGCGGGTAATGAAATTATCGAACTCGACATGAAAACCATTGTGCTGGTCGTTGTAAGCCACCTGTTCTTTGGAGAGCGTGAGACCGTAGAGGTTCTCCTTGTCGCCCGTTTGCTCCTGAATACGTTTGAGCATGGGACCCCAACCGCAGCCGAGTTCGAGAATTTTCTGCCCCGGCTGCGGGTCGATCAAGTTCAGAATGAAGTCGGCTTTGTGCTGCTGCGCCTGTTCGATCGTTTCGTCGGGATGATGGAAGTCCGCACACGTGTAGAACATGTATTTCTTGTCGAGAAACAACTCGTAAAAATCGTTCGACACGTCGTAGTGATCGGCGATGCCGAGTACGTGGTCTTGCTTCATCTTCGCGCGCAGCAGCAATCCGCGCAGTGGCCGCAGGGGCCAGTTGCCGCAGACAAGTTCGTAAAGCTTGGGCTTGTCGCAGGTGATGAGATCCCACGTCCACTCCGCATCGAGCGGTTTGCGGCTGTGGATGAGATTGTTCAGACCTGCATAGGGCGGGCCGTAGAGGAACGACTCGAAAGCGAATTTTAGCGGACGCATGGCAATGGGCAGCTTGATGGAGCTTGTTTGGGTCTTGGTCAGAGTATGGGGGAGGTTCAGGCTCGGTGCAAGCGGGCATTGAGATGCCTTGGGAGAGTCGCAGCAGCTTGTTTGTAAGCGTGACGAACTGTTTTCTGGTCAGTCAACCGTGGGCTCAGACGCCACGGCTCGCTGGAGGGAATTTGCGACAGCCATGTTGTTTAGGTTCGTCCTGCTTGCTCCACGGCTAGATGCTCCGATACCCATGCGAGCCATTCCGCGGTGGGTCGGCCGTAGGGGCGGAACTTTACGTGCGTGCCTAAGTCGTCGCGGTAGAAGACGGCACGCTGTTCGCCGATGCGGCCGGCGGCGGGAGAGTCGATCAGACTTGTCGAGTCGGCGGAACTCATTTGTAGGGCCACACGGTAGTCGATTTCCCGGAGTGTGAGTCGGTCGACGAAACGCGTCAGACCATTGTAGGAATCGCACCACATCAGAACATGCACCCCCACCGCAGGACCTTCGCGGAGCAGGGTGCGGAATTGCTTGTCGGGGGGCGTGGGCTTGCCGTTCTTAGTCGCAGAAAAACTGAAGTCGTCTTCGGTGAGGCGCAAATTTCGTAGCTGTGAAAGATCGTGGATCACCAAAAAGTGGGCCGGATGCGCTCCATTGGCATCGGCGGAGCGACGTTCCACTTCTTCAGCAAGACGCGTGATAGTCTCCGCTGCGGTGCTGGGTCCGTGGACTTCCACCTTGCCAGGTAACGCTGCTGCCAGCTCTGGCCACGCCCCTTGCTCGATGGAATCTGCACGCGTGCCGTCGAGAATGGTCACGCAAGGTTCAGCGCCCCGTTGCTGGGCTGCCAAAGCAACCACTGCCGAGGCGAGAATGCCGAGCGCGAGCGGTTCCTCCTGTCCGACTACGGCGAGGTTGTTGCCGTTCTGACGTCGCAGTGTCAGTTGCGTCGCAGGTTCGATACGCACGGCTGAGCCGAGCCACAGAGTTGGTTCGTTGGTGGCGTGGGTCTCGCTCTGCTGGATGTGGTCGACAAGTGCCCCATTCTCGCGCTGGTCCGCAGGTCGGTTCCCCTCGAACACGATCGTGGGTTCCACCTGTTGCGCGGCAGCGCGGCTAGCCATGTGTTCAATCTTCGCCAGATAGTCTTTCCGCTGGGCGTCGGGTAGCCAAACGACCTGGAACGGGCTGTTGCCCTCGACCATTCCGTTCTGGTCGTTGTAGATCGCTTCGCCGGGGCGGCTTAACAGTCGGGCGGCGGAGTTCTCGTCGCTGAGGATGAGATGGGCATCGGCGTCGCTGCACTCGAGCGCGATCCGCACGGCCATCTGTCCGATAGTGCTGCGGGCGAGGGAATAGGCCCCGGCTAGCGTTTGCGAGCCCAGTAGCACATGAATCCCAAACGCGCGGCCTTGTCGCACCAGGCGGTCCAACAGCAAGGCCGCGTCTTGCGAGAGCTTGTCATCGGTGACGAACAGTTCCTGAAATTCGTCGATGACGAGTAAGATTCGCGGCATCGGCTCGCCACTAGCTTCGCGCCAAGCGGCAAGATCTTGCACGCCCTGTTCGCGAAAACTTTCACCGCGGCGGCGCAGTTCTTCGTCCAGCCGCTGCAGCACACTCACGCCGAATTCGCGTTCACTTTCAATGGCGATCACCCTGGCGTGCGGTAGCCCGCCGGTGGCGTAGGTTTTGAACTCCACACCTTTCTTGAAGTCGACCAGATAGAACTCGACTTCGTCGGGGCTGTAGCGCAGGGCGAGGTTGGTGACGAGCGCGTGCAGCAGCGTTGACTTGCCTGAACCGGTTTTGCCCGAAATCAGAACATGCTGTGCCGTACCTCGACCGAGTCGCAACGATTGCAGGTCCTTCGCTCCGGCGCGCCCGATGGGCACAACCAATTCGCGGGCCGTGCTCTCGGTCCACAGTTGATCGGATGGCGGGGCAACCACGGCGAACGGCACTTCTACTCGGCTGGCCGCACGCGATGCCTCGCCGGTCTTGCGCAGTAATTCGTTGAATTTATCGCGGGGAGGTAAGGGATCGCAGGTCAGCGGCAACTTGGCAAAGAGCGGATAGTCCCAGCGCATCTGCCCGCCGGTTTTTTTATCCTCGGCCCAATGCAAGTGGACAGCTTTCTCGAAAAGCGACGTGGGGTCGAAATCGTTGGGCAACTTGATCGCCGTGTCGATCCCCAGCAAGGTGTAGACACCACATCGGGGCCCTGTGGTGGCAATTTTTTGTAGCTTGCGAATCGAGGCGTCGCTGAGTCCTGACGGAAAATTGGCGACGACCAACACGTGGTAAGGCTCCGCCACTTCGCCGGCTTGTTCGTTGTATTCCCGCAGCGTGGCGAACTCGTTGCGGAGATATTTTTGCAGCACTTTTTCCATGTGGTCCGAGAGCAAACCAAGCCGCTCGTCGATTTGCCGAGAATCGGTCCAAATGCGTGTGCCTACCAGCTGTTCGTCGAAGTCAGCCAAGTGCATAAACGTGGCGAAGTTTTCTCCCAGCGCCGACGGATCGAGGATCGTGAATCGCAATTTCCCCGCTGGCATTGCGGTCAGAAACCGCAACATCATTGCTTGCAGCACTTCGGCCGCTACCTTGCGACCTGCGCCTTGGGCGGAAACTACCAAGCGTGGAAGTTCGTCAAACGGCATGAGAGCCGGGAGCTCGATTTGCGTCTCCTCCGGTCGCAACCGCGGGTCTTCGGAAAGGGCATGCTTCACAGCTGACAGTGACAACTTGCAACTGCCGAACTGCATAGCGGGGGGTGGGTCGGTGGGACGCTGCCAATCGTCCCACTCGGTTGTACCCCAGTCGGGGAACAGTCGTTCGCAGGCAGCACGCATGGCCGCGAGTTCGGCGGTCACCGCGACATAACCTTCGCGCCAGCGCTCGGCAAGCACCTGCCAGTCGGCCTCATGCGCCTCGTGTGCCGCGGACTGGCGTTGCTCGTAGCGCTCCAAGTTCTGCCGTTGATCGGCCTTGCGCTGCTTAGCAATTTCGTCCATCTGAGGTGGGAAGACGGTTTCGGCCGCGGTGAGTGCTTCGTCGTGGGCATGTTCGGCCTTGGCAAGTCCGTCGTCTAAGAGCCGCTGCGTGTGTTCCGCTTCCGCCTGGCGTAGAGCTTGACTTTTGCCAATAGCCTCATCGCGAGTGGCCTGGGCGGCGGCCAAATCACGGTTCTTCTGCCCATTGATCTGTTCGGCTTTTTCCCGGCTGCTTTGTCGGGCCTCTTCTTGGGCGGCTTGTTCCAGACCCTTGGCTCGTTGGAGTAATCCCTGGATGTGGGAGTACTGCGAGATCGATTGCCGTTGCGCTTTGCGTCCTACCAAGGCATAAACGGTCGCGGCCATCGCGCTGCCACCGATCAACCCTACTACCGGCGTGAGCCACAACGACCACCCTACGAGGAAGCCGCCGACAACCGTCGTCACAAGGCAAACTGCAGCCCACCAGCCCCATGGCCTTCTCCCCTCGAGCAACAACGAAGGCAAGAACTGATCTTGTAGCGCCACGACCGCCTGGTGCAGCTCCTTCAAATTGGCTTGCTGGCGTTCCTCGGCCGAGCCCTCAAGCGGAGACTCGTCCACTTCCTCGAAACCTGTTTCCGCCGAGTTCCCCGCATCGAGCAATCGCCGCATCGAGAGTAGCGTGTCGGCATCGCGTTGCAGGCCATCGACTTGCTGCCGGCGTGTGAGGAACCGCTTGCTGGCCTGATCCAGCATGGCTTGCGGAGTCCCTTTCGCCGCATCGAAGACGGCCAAGGCTTGCCATTCGCTCTCCTTTTTTTTGCGCTCGATGGCCAGCGCCGACTTTTTATAGATTGCTTCGCTCTCGGCCCGTTTTTTCTCGAAGCCCGTCTGCAGACGCGTTTTTGATCGCTGCAGTGCGTCGCCCGCGTCTTTTTTTGCTTGAGCGAAGTCGTTTTCCAACTGGCGGCGCTGCTGAGCCGACTCCTCGGCTAACTTGGTTGTCGCCGTTTCCAACTCAGTTTCCGACTCCAGCAGCTCCGCGGCCAACGTCGCGGCGACCTCTTGCTCCGCTTGGGCGCGCGCGTTGGCTAACTCCTGCAGTTGTTGCATGAGTTCCAATTGGCGCCGCGTTGAGAGTTGGATGTTGCTGGTCATTCGTGCTTCGTCATTCCGTACTCGCGTCAAGCTCTGCTTGTACCTGGGTCATCAACTGCCGCATCCGGGCGACGGCGTCTAGCGACATTTTCATCGCGGGGCCGAGAGGTTCCAAATGTTTTTCGCAAAAATTCTGGCTTACTTCGTCCTGCCATTGCTCGGCGGTAAGCTCCCAGGCAAGCTGCAAGTCTTCGGTCGCCTTCCGCAGCCGAGACGCGCTGGTGTCGAAATCCCAAGGGCGCACAGGTTTATGCCTCCCCCGTTGGTGCTTGAGACGGTTCCTGAGACGGGGTTTGAGACGATGCTTGGCTTGGACTTGGGGTCGCTGCTCGCGGTCGCTCGATTTGGTAACTGTCTAGGTGAGCGACGATCTGCTGCAGTCGGGCCCGTGCGGCAGGGAGTTCGGTTTCCAAGATTCGCTTCAAATGGCCAATGCGGCCCTCGAACTCAAATATTTCGTGGTGCAATTGCCTTTTCCAATGGCGAGCACGCTCGGACTTCTCTCGGCAGTCATCCACCCGCTGCTGAGCCTTTTTCAACGCGGCACGTTCCTCCCGACAGCTGGGTTGTTCGCCAGCGATGGGGAAAATCAGGCACCGCTCCAAGTCGAGTTTGGCCTGCTGCACCATGTCCTCCGCCAGTTTGGTCTCTCGTTTCCAATAGCTGGGCCGATCGTGCGCGACCCAGTCAGCGGCCCGGCGTACTTCCGACGAGAGTGTTTCGAGGGCACTTTGCACTTGCTGTTCGTATTTTGCTAGTTGCGCGCGAAATTGCTCAATTGCTTCGACAGAACGTACTTGGGCAGAGGAGGTCATTTCTGGTCCAGGTACTCCTCGATACGTTCCGCTTTGCGGAGTAGAAACGGAACATATTCGCTGGACGTTTCGATCGACCGGGCAATCAGTCTGAGCTGGTGCTCGAACTCCTCGGCAAACTTGAGATGCTCTTGGTCGCGCCATGTGGCGTTGAGATTGTGCAGCTGGTTGCCAAGCGTGGAGAGCCGCTCTTCTAGCTCGACATTGAATTGGCCCAATTGGTGAGCGAAACGCCGCAGTTCCGCCGGATCGACGATCGCCTGAGACATGCGCGACCCCTTGCTCTGTTAGCTTGCGCCGGCGCTGTTCCGTTGCGGCAGGCAAGGACGAGTGTCAGCTTCGCTGCAAAACGGTCGTTCCCGACGGTTTCTCACCAGCGAAGCGATCTTTACCGAACTGCCGCAAATAGGTGCGGCGCTGGTTTACTTTCCCACGCTTCCATTCTAATCGTGGGGGATACGTGGGTAAAGGAACCGCGCTGCCTTGGTCTACAAAGGGCGTGGCATAATCGTACTAACCGGTTCAACCGACAAGGGATCGAACTCGGGGTCTGCCTGTTGGCCCACACGTTGAAAGGCGGGATCGATTCGCGCGAGTTCCTCGGCGACGGCACCGACCGTCTCGCGGATTTGTTCCTCGGTGTGGGTGCTGGTGATGAAGAACCTCAGCCGCGCGGCGCTTTCTTCTACAGCGGGATAGAGAATGGGCTGAACATTGATGCCGCGCTCGAACAGTGCTTGCGACAGCCGCAATGCATACTCGGAGTTGCCCGTGATGACAGGCACAACGGGAGTATTGTTGCTCGTGCCGGTGTTGAGCGCCTCGCGCTTAGCGAGCCGCAGGAACAGTCGCGAGTTCTCCGCGAGCCGCGCGACACGATCGGGTTCTTCCTGCAACAAGTTGATCGACGCCAGCGCGGCCGCCGCGTTGGGAGGGCTTAGTCCCACGCTGTACACGAAGCCGGGGGCGGTGTACTTCAGGTACTCGATCATCGCCGACGACCCGGCGATGTACCCACCGCAGCTGCCAAACGACTTACTGAGCGTGCCCATCCAAATATCAACATCGCGGGGGTTCACGTCGTAGTGCTCTGCCATGCCGCGGCCATGCAGGCCCATCGTTCCAATCGAGTGCGCTTCGTCGATCATCAAGAAGGCTTTGTGCTTGTTCTTGATGTCGATCAAGCGCGGCAGGTCGCAATAATCGCCGTCCATGCTGTAGACGCCTTCGGCCACGATCAGCACTCGGCGGTATTCGTGTCGCACTTCTTCCAAAATGCGGTTGCACTCCTGCCAGTCGTTGTGGCGGAACGGCCGCCGTCGCGCGCCCGAAAGCATCGCACCTTGCAGGATGCTGTTGTGCGACAACCCATCATGCAAGATGAGATCACCCGCGCCGAACAGATGGCCAATCACTGTTTCGTTGGTTGAGTGCCCGCCGACAAAGACAAGGGAACTCTCGGTGCCGATGAAGTCGGCGATGCCTTGTTCCAATTCGACATGCACAGGCTTTTGTCCAGAGACCACGCGGCTCGCCGAAACGCTCGTGCCAAACTTGGCAACCGCGCGGCGTGCTGCCTCGATCACGACCGGGTCGCCCGACATACCGAGATAGTTGTAGCTGCAGAAGTTGAGGTACTGCTTGCCGCCGATGGTAGTGCGGTCGTTGGTCACGCCTTCGTGGACGGTGAAGAACGGATTGGACTGCCCGGGCTTGCGGGTCAGTTCCAAATTTTTCTGCAACCGCAGATAGTCGGCCGACTTGGTGAAGACGTAGTCCTCTTCGGGGATGATGACATGTTGTGGCCGTGCCGACTTTTCTTTGACCTGTCCGCCCATGTGCTGTTGGATCGCCTGGACGACTTGGCCGCAGGTTTCCATCTCGGGCAGCACTTGCTCGGGAAATCGGCCACCGAAAGCATCCTCCAGCGCGGCAATAATCTCGATCCGCTCGAGCGAGTCGAGACCCAATTCGACAATGTTGGTGTCCCAATCCAACTGGCCCACGCGCTCGCGTCCGATTTGGCGGACTTGTTCGTAGACGATCTCCGCGATTTCAGCGGCTTCTGCGGAGAGCTCCGCGGGCTTGGCTGGGGTTGCTGCCGCGCCGTTGAGGGTTTCTTTAGCGGTGAGAGGCGTTTTTTCTTGCGGAGGTGCGGTCGATTCCGGGACCTCGGCCTCGAGCGTTGTGTCGACAAGATCGCCCTCTTCGACCCAACTAGCGACACCAGCCTCGTTGCGGCGGCGGCGCAGCGACGGGGTGATTTCTACCTTGCCAGTGGCCGCGGTCCAAGTCGCCTGCGCGGCGAGCGTGCCTGCCAAGTAGCCATCGCGGCAAGCGTGGCGTTGGATCTTGCCACTGGAGGTCTTCGGAATGCTACGCGCTTTGATCAACACGATAGCCGAGACGGGGAGTTCGTGGGTGCCGGCAACTTTCTTGCGAATCGCGTCGATGATCGCGGGGAAATCGAGATCGCGGCGACGCACTGTTTCTTGCACCAACACGAGCTGTTCATGTCCTTCATCGCCGACGATGATCGCGGCTCCCGCGCAGTGGGCCACGTGTTCGTGCGCCGACTGCGAGGTATGCTCGATGTCTTGCGGGTAGTGGTTCACGCCGCGGAAGATCAGCAGGTCTTTGAGCCGACCCGTGACGAACAGCTCGCCATCGCGCAAGAAACCAAGATCACCAGTGCGTAGGAACGGCCCGCGACCATCGCTGAGTCGTGCTTGGAAGATTTCTTTGGTCAGATCATCTCGCTTCCAGTAACCGCCCGCAACGCTGGGGCCGGAGACCCAAATTTCGCCCACGCGGTTGTCCCCCAGTGATTCGTGCGACTCGGGCTCAGCAATCACGATCTGCTGATCGAGCAAGTTGCCACCGCTGCCGACCAACTCGCGCGAATCCTCGGCCCCCGGTTCGGTCTCGATGATCTCATTTTTCTCCATCGCTTCGATCTGAAAAGACTTGATCGTGGGTGGAGACTGCTTGTAGCCGCCCGTGACGATCAAGGTCGCCTCGGCCAACCCGTAGCAGGGATAAAACGCCTCGCGGCGGAATCCGCACTCGGCAAACGCCTTGCTGAAGCGGTCGATCGTGTCGGCCCGCACGGGCTCGGCTCCGTTAAACGCTAGCGCCCAGCGGCTCAGGTCGAGTGTGGTTTTCTGCTCGGCGGTTACCTTTTCGACGCACAGGTCATAGGCAAAGTTGGGCCCGCCCGAGATCGTGCATCCCGTTTGCGAAAGCATCTGCAGCCAACGAACCGGTTTCTGCAGAAAGTGCGTCGGCGAGAAGAGCGTGTTCGACTTGCCCATGTAGAGCGGCTGCAAGATGCCGCCAATCAAGCCCATGTCGTGGTACAACGGCAACCAAAAGCAACCGCTGCCGGAACGCGTATGCTCAAACGCGTACGAGATCATCGCCGAGTTGTGCATCAAGTTGGCGTGCGACAACATCACGCCTTTGGGCGTGCCCGTCGAGCCAGAGGTGTACTGCAAAAAAGCGAGCGTTTCGCCATGCACGTTGGGACGCTGCCAGTTGGCCGAGAGGTCTTCGTCCCATTGGTCGGTCGCCCGCCAGCGGATTTGTTGCAGCGAGGGCGTGTCGCTGATCATGGTTTGCACACGTTCGAGGACGTCGAACGTGGTGAGCGCGATCTTCGCCTCGGCATCGTTGGCGATCGCGTCGATGCGAGCCATGTTGCGGTTACGCCGCGGTGGGTAGGCCGGCACCGCAGTCACACCGGCATACAAACAGCCGAAAAACGCCGCGACGAAATCCAGCCCCGAAGGGTACAAGAGCAGCGCCCGCTCACCTTCCAAGTCCATCGACTGCAGCGAAGCGGCAATGGCGCGCGCTTTGCGGTCCAAATCGGCGTAGGTCCACTCGATCGTTTCGCGCTCGCCATCGAGGAGAAACCGAAACCCTGTGTCGTCGCCTTGGTGCAGCGCACGATGCTGCAGGAGTTCGACAAGGTTCGACGGACCAAAAAAAGAACCGGGGAGATGATCGAGATGCACGGAAGGGCCAATCCTAGTAATTTGGGGCCAGGGGAAATTTGACGTCGGACAGAAGTTCTACAACTTTGCGACTCGTCTACTCGCAGCCGTCAGCTGCACGGTCTGCACAGTCGCCAATTGCACGTTAGCTAGTTGGTAGCACGAGTTTCTGCCAACTCTTTCGAGGAGCACAACATCGGGGAATACTACGTCGCCCAGTAGCAGGTTCATCCGTTGCACCAAGCGACGTAGGCAGTAGCGCAAGCGGCTAAAATCTCGTAATCCACTATTGTAGGCAGCAGAAATCATAGTCACACCCCCTACAGGAGGGCTTTCTTGGGGTGAGCGGGGCGGTCCACGGGCAGCGCAGCGTTGCAGGGCGGGTCAAAGGTGGCTTAGGCCAGGGCGGGCGTCACAAGATGCCAACCCTTGAGACTACCACCCGATCGCAGGCGGAGCAATTTTCCGTCCCCGCGAAACCCCTGCTATTCGCAGGAGAAAACTTTGCGATGCCAGCACGCGGGGCACAGCCGGTCGGGTTTCGCCAATCCACCACGATGACCCGTTCGGCACAGCCAGCACTACGAAATTCACCATCCGCTTGCTGTTGCTGGTCAGAGAGTAGATAATGGGTTGAATAAGACATGCGTGATGTTCCCCGCCTCATTCCCCACATCATCATAAGGAGCCCTGCCTTGCTAACCGAAAGCGAAGTTTCACGAAGCTGGAACCGTTTATTCAAAGATGGCAAGTTCACCACCGATTCCTTCGAAAGTGCCGAGAATCTGCTCGACGAACTACGTCCCGAGAGCCCGCTGCGTCACCGGCTCTCCAGCGAATTGGTCGAACTGCAAAAGATCCACGGGGAGAAGATCGAGGCCTAAGCTTTTCTGACATTTCCACAAAACCAACGCCAGCGAGCATGGAATCCACTAGGGCTCCACGCTCGCTGCTTTTGTGTTCCGCTAGCAACAAAAAAAGCCCCCGGCATTTGCCGGGGGCTTTTGCTATGCAGAATCAAGTTGCTTAGGGTTAGTACACCACATCGAAGCCGAGATTCACGCCGTTGATGAAGATGTCTTGCCTGCCCCCATCAATGAATCCCATGTTGGGTAGCTCGTACTTCACATGTTGGGCAGCTCGTCGAACGCTGTCGATGAACTGAGCATTGTAGCCGAGGCGAACCGCGATCGAGCTTGTCAGGCTATAGCTCGCTTGAGCACGAATTTCGACTACGGGCGAAAACTCCAACTGACGCTTGCGGTGATTACCGTAGGTAGGACCGAAGTACAGAGGGTGGTTTGCTTGACCCGGAATCAAATCTTCGCCAAGGGCATACTCTTGCTCAAAGTGCTGAATGTTGTAAGCAGCCAGGAAACGCCCGCTGAAGTCGTAACGCATGCGTCCATTTTGCTGCGCCCACTTCAGAGCAATCTGGGGGCCGACCATGTTGTTTGCGATGTTGGTATCCCAGAAACTGTCGCCGAGCACGCCGCCTGCACCATCGACTCGGAAGGTGTCGTCCAGCAGGAGATAGCGTACCCCATAGTAGAACTCCACGTCTCGGTTCTGGTGCTTGGCCATTTTGTGTCGATTGCTGAGGCGATGGGTCCGCATGAGTTCAAACCCATCCAGATGCGTCCGGCTCTGGACTCTTACGCTTCGCCAGGAGGTTGGCAAGTCTACCAAGTCCCCAAAGTCATGAGGCAGACCACCACCCAAGAGATCGGGTACTTCGCCGGGATCGTCTCCCTCGATACCACTCGAACCAAAGTGTCCGTCGCGGTCGATGTCGTCGTCGAGGCCGTCTCCGTCGAGAATACCATCGCCATTGGAGTCTGACTCCAGCGGATCACTGGGTGGGCCATCTACCCGCAAACCATCGACGACATCAATAAAGCCCCGCATCAAGTTGAGTGGATCGTCAAACACAATCAGCACCGAGCCGAAGGGACTGAGAAGTTGATTGAATGGATTGTTGGGAACATCCGATGGCAGTCCAATTCCACCCGGAATGGCACCGCCAATGGTTCCCTCTTGTCCCGTGAAGCCATAACCGTACAGCCGGCTCGAGTCCATATCGGGGCCATCCAAGATGGCCATCATCCAGCCCGCGTCTCCGTCGAATCTACCGAACTCGTACCGTTCACCCCAGCCAGAGATACCCACTGGCGTCGCATTGTTGATCGTGCTTAGGAGAAAGGGCGCCGGGAGAATGACTTCTACCCCAGGAGCTAAAGTGAATTCTCCATCCGGGTCGGTCGGGTCCACTGGTTCCAGCTGACCCCCATCATCGAACACGCGAAAAGGATTGAATGAACCGTTACTCGTACGGCCCGCAGCACCTAGAATCACTTTGTCGCCATCGGCAGACCAGTTCAACTTGTCGTAGTTGAAGAAGTAGCCACAGTCCTTGCGGATCGGGTTGCAATCGAAGTCGAACTCTGTCGGTGCGAAGAACTGCAGATCGTGATCGCAGCAATCGCCGCAGAACGGGTCGTCTTGCAGCATGGCAACATGGCCGAGCTGTGCCCGGGCGTTGGTCGCCGACGTGGCGAGCAACAGACAGGCGGCGAGCCCCAGAGTAAAACGGTGCAGCGTTGTGTTGTGTACGGTCATAGCTTCCAACTACCCTTGTTGGCAGTGCCTTGGTGAAGGCACCTGGTGGTTTGATCGCCAGCCTCGGAGGCGAGCGAAGAAGACTCTCTGTGCGGGTAGTATCGGACGGCCTGGTCGCACGGGTTGAGCAAGAGTGGTAAAGTCTGACGAAAATAACGATTTTTCTGCTAGCGGTTAACTTGGTGGTGCCCTCGCTTGCGCTTCGGGCTGGTCGGATAGACTCTCGCTTGCGTTTTGTGCTAGCCCGAAGTGCAATCGAGGGACGGGTACACCTCTCGCGCACCGCGGGATATACTTGCCCAGAACACCCAGCTACAAAGAGGTTCTCCCAATGCCGATCTCCCGTCTCGTAATCGCCCGTCTGTCGAACAAGTGGCTGCTCGCTCTGCTGGCAGGGGCTTTCGCATCCACGGTGCCAGCACTGGCCCAACCTGCGGTCTTGGAAAAGCCAGCGCCCGCAGCGAAGCCCGCGGCTGAAGCCGGTGGCGACTGGGTCCGACTGCGGCTCGACAAGAAGGGCAAACCGGTGGCGCTCGAGGTGGCAATTGTCCGCTACGCGTCTCCCCGTTTCGCCGCCTTGCCGCCCAGGCAGATTCCAGAGTATGTGGATCTGGTAGGAGCGATTCACGTTGGTGATCTCAAGTATTACGAGGCACTTAACCGCCGCTTTCGCGGCTACGACGCGTTGCTCTATGAGCTGGTCGCCCCCGAGGGAACGGTTGTCGAACGCGGCCGTGGTACCTCGAACGCGCACCCCTTGGGCGCAATGCAAAACGGTATGAAGTCGATGCTCGAACTAGAACACCAGCTCGAGAAGGTCGACTACACCCGGCCCAATTTTGTCCATGCCGACCTCACACCGGCGGAGTTCAAGCAGTCGATGGCGGAAAAGAATGAGGGCTTTTTTCAGCTGCTTTGCCGTATGATGGGGCAGGGCATTGCGCTGCAGAGCCAACAGGCTGCCCAGGGCGAGTCGGCCGACATCGACATTTTCGCGGCGTTTCTGTCGAACGACCGTGCTCGCAAGCTCAAGATCGCGATGGCCAAGCAGTTCCAGTCCATGGAGTCGATGCTCACGGGCATCTCGGGCCCAGAGGGTTCGACGCTAATTACCGTGCGGAACCAGCGGGCGCTCGACGTATTGCGACAGCAACAAACCGCTGGCAAGCGGAAGCTGGGCGTGTTCTACGGTGCTGGCCACTTGGCCGATATGCACGAGCGACTTGTCGAAGATTTTGGCCTGCAACCGGTCGGGACTGTGTGGCTAGAAGCATGGGACCTACGCCCCTAACCCATTTAGCGGCGGGCCTTGGCCCGCAGATTTTCAGCGCACGCCGCGAGCAGCGTTACTAAATTGCCTTCACCCGGGCGGTTCCACCCGCTATAATCCCTATCCAATTAGCACCCCAAAACAACGGAGCCCCACCCATGGCCAAACCTGGTCGCAAAGTTAAGAAAGCCAATCACGGCAAACGCCCCGCCAACAGTCGACCGCGCAAGAATCGCCGCCAAAAGGTGAAGACGTAACCGTACTGTTGAGTGAGGGTTTTGCCTCGTGAGTGGCAAAGATTTCATTGTCGATCCTTCGAGCATCGACTACGAGAACCTCGTTGCCGACATCGAAGAGATCCGCCGCCACAATCGGCAGCGCGACGCGATGGAGCAACTCACAGCCATCGTCTACGACGATGCCGAAGCCAACGTCTGCATCGGCTATCGCGATCTTTCTGCCGCCGGCGAATTTTGGCACCGTGGGCACATGCCCGAGTTGCCGCTGATGCCCGGTGTCATTATGTGCGAAGTGGCCGCCCAGGTGTGTTCGTTCCATTCGCATAAGCACGACCTGCTCGGTTGCGAGGTCATGGGTTTTGGTGGGTTAGACAACGTGCGCTTTCGCGGTATTGTTCGCCCTGGCGATCGGCTTACCGTGGTCTGCCAAATCACCAATGTCCGCCGCGGTCGAATGATCGCGGCACGCTTCCAAGGATTCGCAAGCGAACGAATCGCCTGCGAAGGCGAAATTCGCGGCGTACCCTTGCCAGTGGAAGAACTCAGTTAGCGTCGTCCACTCACCAGCTTCGCACTCCGAATTCCGCAATCCCGATTCAAAACATGGGCCGTCGCGCACTTCCGAAAATTGATCCCGCGCTCGACCTATCGTTTCACCTGCGCACAGTCGAGACTTTGCCAACGCCCTGGAATCCGGTGGAGATGTTCGCTAGGGATGCACCGCTAGAAATTGAAGTGGGCACTGGCAAGGGCCTGTTCCTGCAAACGGCAGCAGCAGAGCACCCGGAGCGAAATTTCCTCGGAGTCGAAGTTTCTCGCAAGTATGCACGCTTTGCAGCAGCGCGGCTGGCGAAGCGGGAAATTGCTAATGCCATCTCTGTGCACGGCGATGGATTGCGGCTGTTTCGTGAACTAGTGCCCGATGCCTCGTTGGCCGCAGTGCATGTTTATTTCCCGGACCCGTGGTGGAAAAAGCGCCACCGCCGTCGGCGTGTGCTCAACGAACCGTTCCTCGCGGATGTGGTCCGCACGCTCAAGCCCCAAGGGCGATTACATTTCTGGACCGACGTCGAGGAGTACTTCAACTCGACGCTGGAACTCATCGCCGCGCAGACGCCGCTCGTTGGCCCGCTTGCAGTTCCTGAGAAACCAGCCGAGCATCACCTGGACTACCGCACGCACTTCGAGCGCCGCACCCGCATGAACGAAGAGCCCGTGTATCGGGCGCAGTTCGAGAAGTAGCGTTGGCGGGACGCCCCCGCTACGAGAATGCCGCACGGACGACACTTCGCATTTTCTCTAGCCCGGTCTTTGCGACTTCGAGTGGGGCCTGCTTCCATAGCTCGCGATTGAATAACTCCAGCGAAAACGCGCCGCGGAATCCCGTGTCGTACAGGTCGCGCAGGATTTTCCCCAGCGGCGCGACTCCGTCTCCTGGATAGACCCGGTGTTCGTCACCGATCTCCGCGCGCGGCGGATCGGCCGGATAATCGTTCATGTGAAAAACGTGCATGCGATGGCCCTCGATCATGCGCAGTCCCGTGAAATCGGAGCCGCCTTTGTAGATGTGATAAACGTCCGGCAACAGACACGCGTCGCGATGTGCCGCTTCGGTCGCAATGTAAACCAACTGGCCAAGTCGGTGGATCGCGGGCGAATGACCCCAGAGTTCAAGCTGTGGCACAACCCCGACGCGTTCGCCCACTTCAAGCAGTGCTCGATAGCGCTCGGCAACGAGATCGAGATCCATGGGGCCGTCTGCTCCCACAGGCGGTGCCGCAATGCGAGCGCCACCGAGAGCCTTAACCGCTTGCATGTCGCGCTTGGCGTCCAGCAGACCCTGCGCGCGCTCAGCATCGCCGTCGGCAATCCAACGTGCGAAGCCAATCGCGCTTTCCACAGTCAGCCCGGCGTCGGCAATTTGTTTGCCGAGGTCTGTAAGGTCCATGCCTTGCTCGGCAACCTCGTGGATATCTCCCAGCCACGGCTCGATCCCTTGATAACCGGCTGCCGCGGCTATCTCGACCTGTTCAGGCAACGTCAATTTTTGCCCGCGGATGGTGCTGGTGTTGAAACAGTAGCGAAAGGGCTCGCGGTTTGCCAACGCGGTGCCGGCCTCCGCATTCTCGTGGCCGGCAACAGGTAGCGGCAATACTTGCGTTACTGCCAGTGCGCCTGCAGTGGCAAGAGCATGTCGGCGATTGATCGGCTGGCTCATGGCGATGGACTCGAGTTATGATGCTGCTGCTTCATACGTGCGTCCTGCGTCGCCGCCTGATTGCGACTGGTAGTTCGTTAGCGCGATGTCGTAGAGTTGCTGTCCGTGCGGCGTGGGGTATTCGCCTGTGATACAGGCTTGGCAGAGCTGAGACGCCGGTTTCTCGACCGCGCGAGCGATGGATTCGATGGGCAAGTATCGCAACGACTCGGCCCCAAGCTCCTTGGCCATCGCGGCAAAGACCGCTTCGTTGGCTTGCCGGTCTTGTTGGAACTCTGGCGCGAACAACTCACTGATGGTTGACATGTCGATACCATAAAAACAAGGCGCGACAATCGGTGGGCAAGCAACACGCACATGAATTTCCTTCGCCTTGCCCACGTCGCGAATCTTGTCGATCAGCACCCGCATGGTTGTGGATCGCACGATCGAGTCTTCAACCAGCAGCACGCGTTTGCCTTCGAGCACTTCGGGGAGTGGCGTGTATTTGACCGCAGCTTTGGCTTGGCGGTCGTTGCCCCCTTCGATAAAAGTGCGTCCCGAGTAGCGATTGCGGATCAACCCTTCCACGCTAGGCACCCCCAGTTGAAACGCCATCGCGTCGGCTGCTGCCTTGCTGGTGTCAGGGACGGGAACCACGATTGTGTTCTCGTCGCGCTCGACGTTTTCGAGCCTGGCGAGTTCTTCGCCCAGCGACTTGCGGGAGAGGTAAACGCTGCGCTCGTCTAAAGTACTGGCGACGTTGGCGAAGTAGATCCACTCGAAAAAACAGTGCGCTCGGCGAGGGTTGTCGCTGAAGCGTTCGATGTTGATTTTGCCATCGATAATCGTGATCGCCTGCCCCGCTTCGAGCGACTTGATCGACTCGGCTGCGAAACCGAGGTTGACGAGTGCGACACTCTCACTGGCCGCCGCAAAAAGCGGGCCTTCAATCGCGTAGCACATGGGCTTGATGCCCATCGGGTCACGGGCAACGAGCATTTCTCCCTGCGCGTTCAGCAGCGCCAACGTGTAAGCCCCATCGAACCGCGTTGCCAGGTGCCGCATCATGTCGATCAATGGCAACCTTCGATCGCCAGAGAGCTCGCGACTGATCTCGTGCATGATGATTTCTGTGTCGTTCATCCGCGCGAGATGGTGGTCATTCTCGGCGAGCAGCTTGTCACGCAGCTGCGTGTAATTGGCCAGCTGCCCATTGAAGGCGAAACTGAACCACTTGTGTTTTTGCAGGTGATGCCGCTCGAACGGTTGTGCGTAACTGCAATCGTCGCCACCGCAAGTGGCGTAGCGAACGTGGCCAATCGCCGCGCGGCCCGAGTACTCGCGCATGAGACTTTCAGCTTTGCCGCGATGATTGAGGCGAAAGGCCTGGTTGACGGTGCCCAACTTGCGGTGGGTGTCGATCAACTGCTGACGATCGGGATTGTAGCTGGTCATTCCCGCGGAGAGCTGCCCTCGGTTTTGAATATCCAGGAGCATCCGTGGCATGAGCCGCGAGATTTGTTCGGGCCCTTGCGAAGTGCAGAGTGGGCTCACTTCGCCGCCGGGCAAATGATAGACGGCTGCAACGCCACACTCGTGGTTCAGTTCGCTCATGTGAGTAGTGGGCAGTCGGTAAAGGGCAGGGGGCGGTAGCCGCGATCTTCCCGATCGCAGGAGCGAATCAATTCTACGCCCCGCGCGCCATTCACTCAACCGCCGATGCTACCCCGCCGTTGGCCCGCCGGGCCAGAGCATTGCAAAAATAAACCCCGTCGCCAAACCGAGAGCGATACCGTCGATGATGTGGCCCATGATTCGCGAGCGAAACCAAATGGCGGTGGGCACATTGGCAACAGTGTAAACGAGAATGCCAGCAGTCCCCACGAAGCGAAACACCCTCATGAAGTCCGCCCCAGCAGACAATCCCAGCGTGGCCAGATAAGCGATGCAAAAACTGGTTGCCAGCAGGTAAGCAAACTGGCAGCCCAACTGCTTGCCCATGCCGCCGGTTTCTTCCCACATTTGAATCACGCCAACCGGTCCAAGCTTTTGCTTTTCAAGGAACGCTTCGCTCTTCATCTGCTCAGCGTCGGCACAGTAGGGGAACATGTAATTGCCGGCGGGGATATTCATGCCGCGCACGGCGTCGGCAAACGCATCTTCGTCGGGGAGTTGTTTCCAGTCTGCCTTATGCACCGGCAAGACCATCCAAAAAATAAACCCAATGAAGAAGCACGCCACCGTCGAGAGAACAATGGGCAGCCACAGGCTGGTGAGAGCGACTTCAGTCATGAGATTTATCTCCCCCGAGAAGAATTGCTTGTTGAGTGTTAAGAGTCGCTACTAATCTCCACCGCGTGCGCTTGCAAGTCTTCCAAATTGGCAAACTCAAGCGTCGAAATATGAGTTGCTTCCAGCACCACCGGCGGCGCCACGCCAGCTTGGAGCGCCTGCGACCACCGCTGTGCGCACAAGCACCATCGTTCTCCGGGCTTTACCCCCGGGAACTGGTAGGCTTCGATCGGCGTGCTCAAGTCGTTGCCGACCTGTTGCGAAAATTCCAAAAACTCTGCCGTGGCTTGGATGCAAACCGTGTGAATCCCAAGGTCGTCCCGCCCCGTGCGGCAACAACCATCTCGGTAGAAACCAGTGAGCGGGTCCATCGAGCAGGTTTGGAGCTCAGTGCCTAGAACATTCTTTGGTGTTGCCATGGTGACTCTCAAGAAAAGCGGGTGCCTCGACTGCTTGTTACGATACCAGCAGTGTGGGCGATGCGGAAGTGTTTTTCCCGGGGACTGCCATCGTTTAAGCCGTTCCGTTACACTGGCGGAACTACTCGCAAGCTGCTTTCATTTCCCATGAATCCCCACGGCAGGAGTCGCATCATGTCCCTACCCTACACTCGACGACAATTCCTGAACACGGCGGCGGCGGGTTCCGCGGCGGCGATTGCGGCTCCCGCTGTTCTCACCGCCAAGAAAACCAACAGTCCGGCCATCGTGGGCACCGGCGACCATCAATACGAAGTCACACACATGTGGCCGCAGTTACCCGACCGCTACAGTTGGCAAACGACACACAACGTAGCGATTGACAGCGCAGGCAACCTGTATGTCATTCATCAAGGCAAGCTGGAGCTGTCGGACCATCCCGCGATTTTTGTCTTCGACGCCGAGGGCAAGTATCTTCGCTCCTTCGGCAGCGAGTTCCAAGGCGGTGGACACGGCATCGAGGTCCGCAACGAGGGCGGGCAAGATTTTCTGTATGTCTGCGCGTATCAGCAGCAACGTTCGTTCGCCAAGCTCGACACGCGCGGCGAACTTGTTTGGCGGAAGGGTGCGCCGATGGAGTCGGGTTTGTATCCCGAGGGCGAAGACCAATACCCGCGTGAGGACAATCCTTGGGGGCGTGATCGGTTTCACCCAACGAACTTCGCGTTTCTCCCCGACGGTGGATTTTTCCTCGCCGATGGCTATGGTTCGTTTCGTATCCACCGTTACGACAAAGATGCCAATTGGGTGAGTATGTTTGGCCAGCCGGCTGGCGATGAGAAGGCAGATGGCACGTTTACCACACCGCACGGCATCTGGATCGACGACCGTGGCGCGGAGCCGTTGGTCGTCATTGCCGATCGGGCCCTTGCGCGGTTGCAATGGTTTACCCTCGCCGGTGAGCACCGCCAAACGCTCGATGGTTTCCTACTGCCGGCCAACTTCGACACCTACGGCGAACTGCTCCTGGTGCCCGACTTGGTGGGTCGCGTGACACTGCTCGACAAGAGCAACCAAGTAATCGACCACCTGGGCAACGATACCGAACGCATCCAAGCAGACCAAAAAGAGCACGACGGTTTTCACATCCGAACCGACGAATCGACTTGGCAAGCCGGCAAGTTCACCCACCCCCACGACGCGTGTTTCGATGCAGACGGCAACATCTTCGTCGCCGAGTGGGTCGAGCGCGGCCGCGTTTCGAAAATGCGGAGGCTGTCGTAGTTTGTAGCCTGAACCGTCTAGCCGATACGTGTCATCTCGCTGATCACAACGCTCTCAATCGCGTCACCCGCTGCCGCTTTGTACGCTGCTAGGTGCTCGCTGTTCATGTGATCTTGCCACAGCGCGCGCGACTCCCAGTTCTCGTAGAAGAGAAAAACCTCAGGGTGGTCGTTGTCCTGATGCAAGTCGTACTGCAGGCACCCGGCTTCGGCGCGGGTCGGTTCGATGACCTTGAGGAGTTCGGACTTGACGAGGTCAATGCCTTCCTTTTTCGCTTCAATCCGGGCAACAATGGTTAGTGGCTTTTTCATTGACTTGGATCCTCAGGCATTTAGGAGAAAGACAACCATGCGAATTCAACTGGCAATGAGTTTACTTGTGCTGCTCGCAGAAACAAGAGAGGTCTCAGCGACGGAAGCTGACCAGCAACAGCTCACGGGAGAACACCGCATCAGTTCGAAGCTGTCGATCGAACTTTCTCCGCCCGTGCTGATCGCGCGGTCAGCGCCTGGCGGGGTGCGCTGGGGCGTGCATCAGTTTCCGGCGCTCAATCGACTGCCGGATGGGTCGATTTTGATCATGTACGCGGATGCGCGTGATATGTTTGAAACCCACGGCGGCGACGCGCCGGCTTTCGTCTCGCGCGACGAAGGCGACTCCTGGCAACCTCACACGGGCGACCTCCACGTTACTAGACCGCACTTCTCGGTGTCGGAAGTCTTCGATGGCGAATACTTCGCCTCGCACACGCAACCCTACTTCAATTTTCGAGAAGCAGGAATCACCCTTCCGGAGCCGATTTCCGTTACCAAAGTGTATGGCAAGCGACTCAACTATGCGTTGGAAGATTTTCCCTCTCAGGTACAGGAGGATTTTGCCACGGTCAACGTGCAGCGCTACACCCCGAAAACGAAACAGTGGAGGCAGGTGACCGCCGGCTACGACAACAAGAACCGGATCTTGTTTCGTCACGGCGGAAGTGATTTACTCCCGCAAACTTGTTTTGAACGACCTCTACTGAAGCACCGCGGAGAGCTGTTGTACGCCGAGTATAGGGCCCAGTATCTTGCGGACGGAAGGACGACTGTGCGCAAGGGTATTTCTTCCTGCATGGTATCGCGTGACAATGGCAAGTCGTTCCAACGGCGCGCGACGATTGCCGTTGATCCCACGGGAAAAAATCTGAAAGGCGAACCCTGGCTCGCGGAGACTGCCGACGGCAACTTGATTTGTGCGATTCGACAAACGGATCACGAACAGAAGCCCATGCAACTGACCTGGAGCAACGACGGCGGTCGCACTTGGGACGAACCCGAAGACCTCTACGAGTTCGGCGTTTGGCCTTGTGTCAGTTTGATCGGTAAGAAAACACTGGCGCTCAGTTACGGCCGACCGGGAGTTTGGCTCAGTTTCGCGCTCGACGGCATCGGCAAATCGTGGACCAAGCCATTTCCGCTTATTGTCGGTGACGAGAACGAACTAGGAAGTCACAGCTGTGGGTATACGAGCCAATTGCCGCTCGATGATTCTTCTTTCTTGCTTGCCTACAGTGACTTCGATTACACGCATCCCGAAGGTGGCCCCTGCAAGGCCATTTTGGTCCGCAGAGTGACGCTGCATTATGCGAGCTCCAATGCGGGTGGCCCGTAGTCGCTTTCCTACTCCTCGACTTCTTTCAGCATAATATTTCGCCAACGAACTTGCTTGCCTTCCAGTTCTTTGTCGTTACCAATGCCATGGACTTGCAGGCCGATGAAGCCGCTGGCAGTCATGTCGTCGGTAAGATCAGCCGCGGGGACGCCGTTGATCCAGGTCTTGATCGAGTCGCCCACGGCTTCGATGCGGAAGTGGTTCCAGTCATTGTGCTTGAACGTATCGCGGGCGGCCTTGTGCTTGTCGCCACCTAGTTCGTTGAGCCAGCCGCGTCGGGCTTCGTCGTAGATGCCACCTGACCAGCTGCGATC
Source organism: Bythopirellula sp. (assembly GCA_965230685.1). Classification (GTDB taxonomy): domain Bacteria; phylum Planctomycetota; class Planctomycetia; order Pirellulales; family Lacipirellulaceae; genus Bythopirellula. The sequence goes on along the minus strand of CBDDLO010000002.1, from coordinate 1,100,657 downwards.
GTAGCGGGGATCGATCTCGACTTGGTAACCGTGCACACGCTTGGCCGGAATATTTGCGGTGGCCGTTTTGCCCTCCGCGTTCTTGAACTCCACGGTTGTTTTCTTGTCGAATGAATTGCTGCGGATCTGAACGCCGGAGTTCAGACCGTCGTCCACCTTGAAGTCCAACTCCAACACAAAGTCGTCATAGTCGCGCGGCGTGCAGAGAAACGTATTGCCTGTGTGCAGCGTCGAAGTGCCGACGATCTGGTCGCCGTCGACGTGGTATTTCGCCTCGCCACCGCGCTTCACCCAGTTGTCGAGATTCTCGCCATTGAAGAGCGAGACAAAGCCGGCCTCTGCGCTTGCGGGTTCTTTCGCAGCGCTCAAGTCTAAACTAGTGGCCAAGAGGAACGCGGTAGCAAGCCAAGCGGCAGAACGTGGGGATAGGGACATAAGGGGGGTGGCTCCGCAGGGGCTGGGACATTCGTTGAAACCCCCATTGTGACGCAGCCACACGCGCTTGGCAACGTGAAGGGCAAGGTGTAGCAAGGCTCGACAACGGGGCCCACTCACTCAATAATGTGGGGCTTGACGTACAAACTCTCCTGCCCCTTAGGCTCGAAATAATAAGGAAAATCACATGAGCACGATTGTAGACATTCACGGCCGACAGATTTTAGACAGCCGCGGCAACCCCACGGTCGAGGTCGATGTCACTTTGGCCGATGGATCTGTGGGGACCGCTGCCGTTCCCAGCGGTGCGAGTACAGGTGCCCACGAAGCGTGGGAACTCCGCGACGGTGGTGCCCCTTACATGGGCAAGGGGGTGAAGACGGCCGTGGGCAACATCAATGGCGTGATCGCCGATGAGTTGATCGGCATGGACGGCCTCGATCAACTTGCTGTCGATCAACGCATGCTGGACCTCGATGGGACACCAAACAAAGAGAAGCTAGGGGCAAACGCCTTGTTGGGAATCTCCCTGGCCACGGCGCATGCTGCCGCGAAGTTTTGTGAATTGCCACTTTACCGGTATCTCGGTGGCTCGAACGCACGGCTGCTTCCCGCGCCGATGATGAACATCCTCAACGGCGGCGAACATGCCGACAACTCCGTCGACATCCAAGAGTTCATGGTGATGCCGTTGGGCTTCGACACTTTCAGCGATGCACTACGCTGTGGTTGCGAAATTTTCCACAACCTGAAAAAAGTCTTGAGCGAAAAAAACCTCAACACGGCTGTCGGCGACGAAGGCGGTTTTGCACCGGACCTTGGCGCGAACGCCGAAGCGTTCGATGTCATTCTTACCGCCATCGAAAAAGCCGGCTACAAGCCGGGCGAACAAGTGTGGTTCGCGATGGACTGCGCCGCTAGCGAGTTTTACGACGGCGAAAAGAAAGTTTACAAAATCGATGGGAAGGAACTCGACTCCGGGGGCATGGTCGATTTGCTCGCCAGTTGGGTGGACAAGTACCCGATTTGCTCGATCGAAGACGGCTGCGACGAAGACGATTGGGAAGGTTGGAAGCAGCTCACCGAAAAGATCGGCGACAAATGCCAACTCGTCGGCGACGACTTGTTCGTCACCAACGTCGAACGACTCCAACGTGGCATCGACGAGGGTATCGCCAACAGCATTCTGATCAAAGTGAACCAAATCGGCACACTGACTGAAACAATCGATTCGATCAACCTCGCTCACCGCAACAGCTACACCAGCGTCACCAGCCACCGCAGCGGCGAAACCGAAGACGCAACGATCGCTGACCTGGCCGTGGCGCTCTCGACCGGCCAAATCAAGACGGGTTCGGCTTCGCGCAGCGACCGCATGGCCAAGTACAACCAACTGCTCCGCATCGAAGAGCAATTGGGCGATAGTGCGCAGTACGGCGGGCCGTTGTTCGCGCGGCGTTAATGGAGCCATACTTTTCCGGTCTTCACGACGATGGTGTGAGTTTGCGACCCAGTTACTGTTCTCAGGGGAAGGAGCACGAGATGAGTGAGCAGGCATTGCTGCAAATTTTTGACATGCACGGTTTGCAGCTAAAAAACCGAGTAGTGATGGCGCCAATGACTCGCGCGCGGGCGGGTGAGTCGAGAGTTCCGAACCGACTTATGGCCAAGTATTACTCGCAGCGGGCCTCAGCCGGGTTGATTTTGACCGAGGCGACCGTGATCTCCAAGCAAGCGATTGGTTGGCAGAATACGGCGGGAATTTACAACGACCAGCAAGCGGAGGGTTGGTCTCAGGTTGTCGACTCGGTTCACGCCGCAGGCGGCAAGATCTATCTGCAACTGTGGCATTGTGGCCGGGCGTCGCACAGTGCATTTCACGGAGGCGAGCTTCCGGTTGCCCCGTCGGCGATCAAGATCGAAAACGACCAAGTTCATACCCCCGTCGGCAAACAGGACTACGAAGTTCCTCGCGCACTCGGTACGGACGAACTGCCGGGCATAGTCGCTGATTTCGCCAACGCAGCCGAGCTTGCGAAATCTGCGGGCTTCGATGGTGTCGAGGTTCATGGTGCGAATGGCTATCTGCTGGACGAATTCCTGCAATCTAAATCGAACCACCGTACGGATCAGTATGGTGGTTCTGTCGAGAATCGATATCGCCTGCTGGGCGAGGTGGTCACTGCAGTCTGCGATGTTTGGCCAGCTACTCGCGTCGGCGTGCGGCTCTCTCCAAACGGGGCATATAACAGTATGGGTTCGCCCGAGTACCGGGAACAGTTTCTTTACACCGCCACGCAACTTAACAATTTTGGACTGGCCTATTTGCATGTCATGGACGGGCTAGGATTTGGTTTTCACGATCTCGGAGCGCCGATGACCTTGGCCGAGTTTCGAGAAGTTTTTCACGGCCCGATCATCGGGAGCACCGGCTACACGCAAGAGGCTGCTGAAGAGGCCGTCGCCCAAGGCCATGCCGATTTAGTCTCGTTCGGGCGACCCTACATCAGCAATCCTGATTTGGTGGAGAGATTTGCCAATGGCTGGCCTCTGGCACCGGAGGCGGATATGTCAGTGTGGTATTCCTATGGCGAAGAAGGCTACGCAGATTGGCCTACTTACCAAGAGCAATAAAGCTTTCATGTCCAAATCGCGATCGCCCATTACCGACTCTCCTTGGCTGTGGTTTGCCTTGTTCACTGCGGTGGGTTTGTCGGCGCTGGTTGCGACTGGCGGGAAATTTGGCAATCGACAGGCGCAGATCGAACGCAAAGGACAAGCGCGCGCTGCCGTGGTCGACGGGCTCACTATTCAGCAGGATGGCACGGGACGCAAGACCGCACAGAAGGTGCCGGAATACTCGCGGCCCGGCATGACCAAGATACGCTTGAAGCCGTTGGCGATCACGCTCGGCGCGATACTCTTCCTTTCACTAGGAATGCTAGTCCGCGAGCGGTTGAAAATCCCTGCGCGGTGAACTCCGATGGATCCTGCGGAAAGACTTGCACTAACCCTGATCAAAAACCTGCGAACCTCGGCAGCGACTCTCTTGAACACCCTACTCGAAAACCCGCTGCCTATTCTTGCAATTGGCTCCGTGCTTGCCACGCTGTGTGGATTGGTCTTTCTTTCCCGTCGAAGTCTGGCATCGTTGATTGTGTTGGGCATTGTGGTTTTGTTGACCCTGTTGCTGCTGGTGTCCGAGCGGTTGATCGTCACTCCGCGTGAACAGGTCGAAACGACACTCGCCACGCTGATGGATGCGGTTTCGTCGAACGACGTATCCATCGTGCTCGCGCTCATCGACCCTGCAGCGACGACGGTTCGCACCGATGCCGAAACGCTCATGCCGTTGGTCGATGTGCAAGACACCGGTGCAACGGCCATCACGACCGACGTTGACCAAGCAAGCGCACCCTGGACCGCGACCACGCGCTGCAAGGCACGACTCCGCGGTATCCACCACAAAACTGGCGCGACGGTTTTCTATTTTGACCAAGTTGATTTTTATTGGGTCCGTCGGGGCGACCGTTGGTTGCTGGAAGATTTTGCAGCAACTCTCGATGGCAAACCACTCGACGCGGTGAAAAGCCTGCGAGGCAATCGCCCCGCGGCCATCCCATAGCGCTGAAGCGAAATCGAAAACCGCTTCTGCTTGTGTCGTTTCTCTTTGTGTTTCCTGCTGCTTTCTTAGTTCGGTGTCTTTACTTCAAAAAAACTGGAACGCTCCAGCCGCCGTCGTTGCTGGTGCAAGGTCGTGTATGCGATCACCCCGGTCTTCGTCTGTGGAACAATCCCGCGCAAGGCACCTTACACGGAACAGCTGGCCAGCATTTCGCTCCACAGTCGCTTCTCGAAGTCCGCCGAGCCTCACCCCCGCCGCGACAGCAACTCTTTCATTGAACGGGCCCCAACATACCTGACCGCGTGGCACAATTTCCACAAGAAAAGGGAGCGAGCTTGTAGAATCCCGCCGCGGCGACAACGAAGGGATTACCACAGAGGACTCAGAGTTTCACAGAGGAAGCTTGCCGCACTCCGCAGTGTTCCGCTTTGTTTTCCCTCTCTGTGTTCCTCTGCGACCTCTGCGGTAAAAAAACTACAGGGTCGGCACCCCTTGGTTGAAGAAACGTCGGTCTGTTGCCCGGCTTAGGCCAGTAGCAAGGATCGCGGCGAGGCAAGCCAACAGCCGTGAATGGGGTTCTGGCACGATAGCCGTTCCAATACTCTCGCCGAGCTCAGTGCCGAAGTTGGCTTGCCAATGCACGAGATTGCCAACGCTGGGGTCGCGCTGCCAGGCGATCAAGTCGTCGCCGTCTGTATCGCCGTCGCCGTCGAAATCACCATGAAGGTAAGCGGCATTCAGGTCGGTGCCCACGTTCGCTTGCCAATGCACGAGCTTGCCGAGCGAGTTGTCGCGCTGCCAGGCAAGCAAGTCCTCCCCATCCACATCGCGGTCCCCATCAAAATCCCCCGGCAGTTGGGGGATGTCGACGAGCGTCACTTCGCCATTGGTGTAAAGCTGCGATAGATCCCATCCGTAGAGACTGTCCACCGCGAACATGCCGCTGGGCGATACGCCTTCCCAGTCGAACAAGTTAATCGTCCGACCGAGTTGGTCGGCAAGGTTCACGTCGTCGGCAAACTCCAAAAGCAGTGTGCCACCCAGCTGCACAGGAATCCCCGCCTCAAAAGTAATTGTCGACCCCCACTCGTCGGCATCGAACACGGCGCGAAGTGTCGCCGCGGGGTCCATCCCCATGCCGTCTTCGACAACGATGGGAATGGGTGTGGTGCCGTCGTAGTCCCAGAGGCGTAGGGTTTCGGCGGTGGCGAGGTAGAGGCCGTCTTGGATGCGGCCATCAGGGTGGATGGTGTTGCGGGTGGAACCAAGGAAATAAAAATTCAACTCTCGAGCCCCACGCGTATCGGCACCGGAAAAGTCGGCTCTCGCCTCCGTGGCTAAGTAAAAGTCGGCATCGGCGAGATTGGCACCAGTGAAGTCAGCTTCGACTAGGCTGGCCCTAAAAAAATCGCTACCAGTAAGATTTCTCCCGGCGAAGTTCCAGCCGGATAAATTGTTAGAGTAAAGCCGAATCCCAATTAAGTCCCCTGTTTTGTAACTAGCTGTAGAATAGAGTTGCGCTGCCGTGAAGCCACGGTAAGTTACAGTATTGCCGAAATCTGCTCCTAAAATAACCGCATCGGAGAAGTCAGCGTCGGTCAGCGTGGCGCGGTAGAAGTGTGCGTCGGTGAGATTTTTTCCAGCAAAATTCCAGCCGGTGAGATCGTTGTCACTTAGTTCAATCCCAAACAAATCTCCGCTTTGGTAGCTCGCCGTGGAATGAAGCTGCGACTCGGTGAAGCCGGATAAAACAGCACTTAGGAAGTTCGCTTTGCGCACGATGGCACCAGAGAAATCAGAGTCGGTCAATGTGGCAGCTCGAAAGGAGGCGGCGGTGAGATCCATCCCCATGAAGTTCCAACCAGTAAGGTCATTCTGCCCCAGGTCGATCCCCGTCAAGTCCTCAGTCTGGTAACTAGCGGTTGAATAGAGCTGTGCGGCAGTGAATCCTTTAGAAGTAGTAGCACTGAAACTAGTTCCCTTCACTATCGCGTTGACGAAAACGGCATCCGTCAGTACGCCTTGAGCGAGCGAGGCGTCGGTAAGATTTTTTCCAGAAAAGTTGTAGCCGGCAAGGTCATGTCCCGTCAGTATAATCCCCGTCAGGTCCCCGGTCTGGTAGCTAGCCGTAGAATGGAACTGCGCGACTGTAAAACCTGTGACCCCGTAAAAGTTTGCCCCGTTAATTTTGGTCCCGCTAAAGTCGGTCCCGTGAATATTGGCACCCCAGAAGCTTGCGTTAGTAAGGTTCTGATCTGCGAAGCTCCAATCGGAGAGATCAAGAGAGCTGAGACCAATGCCTGTCAAATCTCCAGCCTGATAGCTAGAGGTGGAGTAAAGCTGGGCGGCCATAAGATTGCTCTCATCGAATTTTGCTCCAAGAATGACTGCGTCCGTAAAATCTGATCCACTCAATCTCGTATGAGAAAAGTTGACATTACTAAGATTTGCGTTGTTGAAGTTGACACCGCTCAGTCGAGCTCGAGAGAAAATTGCATCAGTGAGATTGGAGTTTGTATAGATGACGTCAATAATCGAGAGGGACCTCCATGAAGTATTGGTTAGGTTGGCCTTCGTGAAGTTGGTCTTATTCAGTGTAGTTCCATAGAAGCTAACATCTGCGACATTGGCCCCGGTAAAATCAGTATTTGTCAGATCGGACTGTGTCAGGAGAGCACCGGTTAGATTTTTCCCTGCAAAGTTCCAGCCGGTGAGATTGTTTTGGTTCAGTCGAATCGCCGTCAGGTCTCCTGACTGGTACGTGGCGGTGGAATAAAATTGCTCGGCTGTGAAGCCCTCGTGGGTTGTGTAGGTGAACCTCGCCCCATCGACGATTGCCCCTGTAAAATCTGCATTGCTCAACGTGCCAAAGCCTAAATCGGCATTGGTGAGATTCTGTCCGGTGAAGTTCCAGCCGGTGAGGTCGTTGCCACGGAGATTAATGCCTGTCAAGCTCCCTGACTGATAGCTGGCTGTGGAATAGAGCATAGTAGCCGTGTATCCGCGGAAGGTTGTATAGGAAAAATCAGCTCCTGTGACTACTGCTCCGGTAAACTCGGCACCAAACAGCGTGGTATGAGATAGATTGGCAAGTGTGAGGTTTGCCTCGGAGAAATTTGCAAGCGAAAGCGATTCGGCCTCTAGATTGGCATTGGTTAAATTGGAGCTTGTGAAGTTTGCGCGGGTCAGCGTGGCAGAACCGAAATTGGCATTCGTGAGATCTGCCCCGGTGAAGTTTGGATCCCGCAGAGTGGAACCTTCAAAGTCGACATTGGTGAGATCTGCTCCCGTGAAGTCAACATTCGTCAGTGTGGTAGAGGAGAATTCAGCATTGGTGAGTTGGGCCTCGCTAAAATTCACACTTGAGAGCGTAGTAGTGTAGATGCTGTTTGAGAAGAACGAGGCACTATCAAGATTGGCCCCGGTAAAGTCGACATCTTGAACTGTTGACCCCCAGAATAGGGCTCGGCCAAGACTCTGCCCGGCGAAATTCCAGCCGGTGACGTCATTGTTTACGAGCTCAATTCTCGTCAGGTCTCCCAACTGATAGCTAGCGGTAGAATAGAGCTGGGCGGCCGTGAAGTTGCTTGAGAAAGCTGTGCCATTGACAATTGCCCCAGCAAAGTCAGCGTTTGTTAGTGTGGCCGACCTAAAAGTGACACTGGTGAGATTGGCCCCGCTGAGATTAGCATCATCCAATGTAGCAGCTTCAAAGTTGGAATTGGTAAGATCGGTTTCAGATAGATATGCACCTATGAGCGTGGCTGAGTGGAAGTTGGCATTGGTGAGAATGGAGCTGGTGAATTCAGCTGCATCTAGAGTGGCATTATAAAAATTCGCATTCGTGAGATTCTTCGCCGCGAAGTTCCAGCCGGTGAGGTCATTTGCTCCAAGACCAATTCCTGTCAGGTCTCCTGATTGGTAGCTGGACGTGGAATAAAGCTGGGCGGCTGTGAACCCCTGAGCAGTTGTTTGGCGAAGGTCCGCGCCGTAGATAACCGCGCCTGACAAATTGACGTCAGTCAGCGTGGAAGAATATAAATTGGCACCAGTAAGATTGGCACCGCTGAAATCAGCATGGGTAAGCGTGGAAGTACTGAAAGAGGAACTCGTTAGATCTTGGTTCGTGAAATCCCAACCAGTAAGGTCGTTATTTGCGAGTCTAATCCTGCTGATATCTCCTAACTGGTAGCTAGCTGTGGAATACAGCTGGGAGGCCGCGAAGCCTAGGTGAATGGTAGAATCAAAGTTCGCGCCGCGGATGTCTGAGCCAGCTAAGTCAGCATCAGTCAGCGTCGACGCAGAAAAACTAGCATCAGCGAGATCAGCTCCAATGAAGTACGCTTTAGTAAGATCTCTATTCCAAAGATTCGCCCCCGGCACCGCATCCACCCCCGCCCCGTCCGGCACCAGCGTCGTACTCTCCCGCTTCCCCAACTCCGGTTGCAGCGGGTCGATCCATTCCCATTCGAAGATGTCCGCCCGGGTGGGGAGTGCGGCGAACGTGAGCAGGAGAACCACGCTACAAGCAAATCGAAACGTGGGGCAGCAGAACACGGTTGGGCTTTCGGGCGGATGCGAGAGGAGTTTGGCGTTGGCCTTGGCCACGCTTGTCTCATTGTAGCCGAGATTGCTGCTGCGTGATAGCGAATTTGCGGTTGTTGGTGGAGGGCGTTGGGTTCTGCTGGGGAGATTTTTGACAGGATTTCCAGGATTGACGGGATTGTTTCGTCCCCTGGAACCTGGAAGCGCGAGTGAATCCTGTTGGGCAGATCTTGCTGCCAGGCAAGACGTGAATGGCCATCACCAAGCTTTACCACAGAGAACGCGGAGAACCGCAGAGCAGAAAGTCAGGCCACTCTCTCTGTGTACCTCTGCGCTCTCTGTGGTGAAAAAACTACGGCGTCGGCACCGCCTGATTGAAGAACCGTCGGTCGGGGGTGCGGCGGCGGCCGTCGTGATAGCCGTCGGCGGCGTCGGGGTCGAGGCGGCCCGCGTCGGGGCGACCGGTGCCGGGGCCGTACTGGGGATGAAATCTCCGCTGGCGGAAGCCGTTGTCGGGGAAGCCCGGTTGTTGCACCGGAGGTGGGTAGAAACCCCCATAGCCGGGAAATGCACCGAACGCTCCGCCGAAACCGAATGGCGGGAACGCCTGGAAGTTACCGCCGCCGATGGTCGAGCCGCGCCACGCATCGTGGAAACGTTCCCACTCCGCGTCGAGCCCGCCGCGGCCGTTGCCATAGCTTTGCACCTGGTAAGTCGTGTCGGTCGAGCCATCGACGCCCCGCAGCACGGTGCGCGTACGGCGGTAGCCGCTGGTGACGGCACGCTGGTCGGGCAGCGGTTCCACGGGTGGTTTCATGGCATACTGCGCGACGCGCCCGCCGGTGTCGGGATCGTGCGAGTAGCGGCTGCGTGCGAAGACCCAGCTCTCCGGTTGCGGTTGCACGGCGTGATCGCAAGTGGTGCAAGCTCGCGCGTCGGTCAACAAGAACACAGCCAGCAGCGCCGCGGCGAACAGCAGCCGCCAAACGAAGGTCGGGATTTTGGAGAATTCGTTCATGATGAGATTTCAGAGAAGAGGCAAATTAAGCGGTGTCGCTCGTGACGTCGTGGGTTATTCCTCCGTGTCTTCAGGCTCCGCCTCGTAAGCCACCACGCCCTCAACTTGCGGCGCGCCGGGCTCACTAGGCCGGAAAATCTTCAGCTTCTTGTCATCGGGGTCGTAAAGGTAGGCATCGCCCGGCTCGAGCTTGGGAAGCTTGAAGCCCGGCTTGTTTTCTTGGACAAATCCATTCAGGAAATCGTCCATGAACTCCTTGTGAGATTGGACAGGATGACCTTTCCGAGCGTCGTATTCCGATAATTGTCGGGGAAGAAAGATAGTAAAAACTATTTGGTTCTCGGCCGAAGGCCCGGCTTGCAATGTGGTACCGAGTAGTTTGCCTCCCTTCTTGCGCGTTAGCTTACCTTTCTTAGGATCCTTTGCTACTACTTCGCGGGGCACACTTGTCGTCATCGGCGGTTCGTCGGGGACGCCGGACATGTCGACGCGCCCGTCGGGCAAGTACCAATCCTCTTTTCCAAAGAGCGTCGGTTCGCTCGTATCCTGCGAGTTAGAACTCTGCTCTCCGGTCGAGGTCGCAGCTGGTGTGTCGATTTCGGGAACTTCGCAACCGACGACGACGGCAAGCAGCGCGGCGAGGGTGAGCAACGGGGTCGTCTTCATAACTGGCTTTCGATATCTTGGGGAGAGTGCTGATGTGTTTGGGGAGTAGGGAGTGGCGGCGTCGGTGTCATGTACAAGTGTTATGCTTGCGTTTTCGCGGGGCCCAATTGCCAGGCTTGCATTTCTGTTAGTCGTTCGCGTTGGTTCAAGTCGAATTTCAACGGCGTCAGCGTGATGTTGCCGGCTTTCAGGGCTGACAAGTCGGTTTCGGCGTCGCTTGGTGGGTCGGGTGCTAGGCCGGTGGCCCAGTAGTATTTCCGGCCGCGGGGGTCGCGGCGTTGTTCAAAATCTTCGCCCCAGGGTGCCGTCGCGGCGGGGACGACATGCACCTCCGCGCCTTGTGTGTCTTGGTCTAGTGCCGCACTGGGAATGTTTAGGTTGTACAGTTGATTTTGCGAGTTGGGTTGTGCAAGGATCTGCTGGATGATCGCTACTGCCTGCTCAGCCGCGTTGTCGAACCGGGCCGCTTCGTCGTATTCCAAAGACACCGCCACGCTGGTGATGCCAAAAAACGCGCCTTCAATGGCCGCCGCCACTGTGCCGGAGTACAGCACATTGATGCCGGCGTTGAGCCCACCGTTGATGCCGCTAACCACAAGCTCGGGCCGCGTAGGACAAAGCTCTGCGATCGCCAGCTTCACACAGTCGGCCGGGCTGCCTTCGACGGCCCAACCGCGTTGCTCGCCCTCGCTGTTGTGCACTTTGCGGGCCATCAACGGGGTGAGGTAAGTGATCGCGTGGCCGACACCACTCTGTTCCGTTAGCGGCGCGACCACGGTCACGTCACCGAGTTTACGCAACTGCCGTTCCAGAGCTGCCAAACCGGGAGCGTGGATGCCATCGTCGTTGGTTAAGAGGATTTGCACAGGCGTAAGAGTCCTTGGTGTAGGGGTTTGCGTCGTTACGATTCTACAACCATCATAATCGTTCGCGTGGCGTGGCGGCAACGCTTGTGGTAGAAATGCGACGTGGGTGAGCCGGTAGCGTTAGCGCCTGGAGAGAAATTTAATCAAATCAGGTCGATGAGCACGCATGCCAATCCCAGATGCGAACCGAGCCGTGGCTAGTGTTGAAAAAGTCCGCGATTACCTGCTCAACTCCGAACATCCCGATGGTGGCTCGAAAGCGGTCTGGTTTCGCTCACTTGGCTACGAGCAGGACGATTGGCGACAGCTTGCCGATGACTTGCTGGCTATCGCCATGGGCTGCGGGGAATTCGATACCGAGACCAATCGATTTGGTATAAAATACAAAGCACAAGGCTGGGTCGGCCACAACGGCTACCGACCCGGCCATTTGATGACGGTATGGATTGTCGAAGGCGACGATCCACCGCGACTCGTCACCGCCTTTCCCGCGGAGGAACCATGATCGCTGAGCATTCTCTCGTCGTTCTAGATTGCGAACCGCCGCACGAACGCCTGAGTCGGGGCGACGTGGGTACTGTGGTGCACGTTTACCAAGCAGGCAAGGGCTACGAAGTCGAGTTCGTCGATGGAGGCGGACAGACTGTTGCTTTGGTGACGGTGAGTGCCGGCGATGTGAGACCGATTGAGGCGGGGGAACTGCTGCATGCGAGACGTACGGCGTAAACACCTGCATTCGCGAAATTTGATGGACAAGAGCGAAAAGAAGCGACTGCTTAAAGAGTGGCAGAAGTATGAACGTGGGTCTGCTCGCGGGTCCTTGCCGCTAGAGCCAGGAGAAATGAAGAAGCTTTTTGATATGTTGGACGATCAGCTTCCTCTACAAGGCTGTGACCATACGCGTCGGCTTACTCTACTTTGGCTCGCTCAGAATAACCACGACAGAAATACTGTGTGTAGCTGGCTGGAGGAGAACGGCGGGTATTGCGATTGTGAGGTACTTGCGAATTCTGAGGAAGCCTTCATTGAAGCAATGCGTTAGCACGTCGTGGAATCAATGGTCAACAGTTATGCACTATAGGAGAGAGTGGGAGTTCGTACATCCCAAGGTGAACGGCCGCCCGGTGGCCGACGCGCATGATGTGAGTTAACCGATCGGGGTAGACTTGCCGAGCAGCTTGAGACGCTTCGCTGAGTTTATTGCCCAAGAAGTAGTCGCCCGATTGCGGCTCGATTGCGACAAATGCATGCAGGTGCTCTGGCTCCAGAATCGCTTGCAGGCGTGCGTAATAAATTTCCTCTGCCGCTCGCACAAGTTCTTGGGTTTCGAGTTTCGTCATGGCAAGTTTCCTGGTACATGGATAAATAGCATTCTATCCCAAGCCCCCCTCACTAGCCAATTCGACTTTACAACCCAATAAACTCGCCCCTCCCCCCTCGCTCCTCGCCCCTCTATAATGACCTGTTTTCCTCACCAGGAGGGTGCGATGACCATGACTGCTGCCGAGCCGAACACTGCGCCAACCACTGCCGCCGCCGAGCGCGTGTTGGTGCTCGACTTTGGCTCGCAGTATGCGCAGTTGATCGCGCGGCGGGTGCGCGAGCAGAATGTCTACTGCGAAATTGTGCGGCACGATATTTCGGCCGAGCGCGTGCGTGAACTTGCTCCGCTTGGGCTCATTCTCTCGGGCGGTCCCAACAGCGTGTACGCCGACGGCGCGCCGCAGTGTGACCCCGGGTTGTTTGAGCTGGGTTTGCCAATTCTGGGTATTTGCTACGGCATGCAACTCGCCTGCCAGGCACTTGGCGGCAAAGTCGACAACACGCCATCGCGCGAGTACGGCCGCGCGGAATGTAAAGTGGATGCGGGTGACGAACTGTTCGCAGGCGTGAGCGCGCAGACGGAAGTTTGGATGAGCCACGGCGACCAGGTCGCCAACATCGCAGATTCGTTCGAGCCGCTAGCCAGCACCGGCACCTGTCCGTTTGCGGCGGTGAAGCACAAGCAGTTGCCGATCTACGGGTTGCAGTTCCATCCGGAAGTGACTCACACGCCCGAAGGTGGCGCGGTGCTGGCGAACTTCCTACACAAAATCTGTGGCACTACTGGCACCTGGAAGCTTGGCGACTTCGCGGAGGAGTCGATCACACGCATCCGTGAACAAGTGGGCGACGACCGCGTCATTTGCGGTCTGTCGGGTGGCGTTGATTCGTCGGTCGTAGCGGCGCTGTTGGCCGAGGCGATTGGGCCGCAGCTCTCGTGCATCTTGGTCGACAATGGGCTGTTGCGGCAGGACGAAGAGCAAGCGGTGATCCAGGAATTCCGAGACCATTTCAAGACCGACCTGCATGTGGTGAAAGCCGAGGACCGTTTTCTCGATCAGCTGGCCGGCATCACCGACCCGCAGGAAAAACGCCGCCGCATTGGGCACACGTTTATCGAGTGCTTTGCCGAGGAGGCGGCGAAGATCGACGGTGCAAAATATTTGGCGCAAGGCACCCTGTACCCCGACGTGATCGAAAGCGGCGCCGCCATCGACGGCCCCGCCGACACGATCAAGCTCCACCATAACGTCGGCGGTTTGCCGGAGGAGTTGGGGTTCGACTTGATTGAACCGCTGCGAGATTTGTTTAAGGACGAGGTGCGCAAGCTCGGTTTGCAGCTTGGGTTGCCGGAAGAGATTGTGTGGCGGCATCCGTTTCCTGGGCCGGGCTTGGCAGTGCGTTGTCTCGGCGAGGTGACCAAACCGCGGTTGGAAACGCTACGCAAAGCCGATGCAATCGTCGTGGGCGAAATCAAAGCGGCCGGCTTGTACCGCGACACTTCGCAGGCATTCGCCGTGTTGCTTCCCGTGCAAAGCGTTGGCGTCATGGGCGACAGCCGCACCTACGACGACGCGCTCGCCGTGCGCTGCGTGAACACCGACGACTTCATGACCGCCGACTGGAGCCATCTGCCTTACGAGTTGTTGGCGAAAATCTCAACGCGCGTAATCAACGAAGTCGCCGGCGTAAATCGGGTTGTGTATGATATCAGCAGCAAACCACCGGCTACGATCGAATGGGAGTAGAGATGTGAGATGTATGATGTAAGATTGAAGATGTGAGGTGTCGGATGGATCGCACAGAGATGGTCGAGCGGACGAAAAAGTTTGCTTTGCGCGTGATTCGCCTGGTGGATACGATGCCCGAGACCAAGGTTGGTCGCACTATCGGCAACCAGTTGCTCAGATCGGGTACTTCAATCGGTGCCAACTACCGCGAAGCTGCTCGAGCGGGTACAAAAAAGCACTTCACATCGATTCTGACTATTTCATTACGGGAAGCAGACGAGACTCTGTATTGGCTAGAGTTGCTAGAAGAGTCTGGCACGATCAAGGCCTCGCTGCTCGCACCCCTCCGGCAAGAATGCAGTGAACTCGTAGCAATCCTCTCAGCAAGCGTAAGAACAGCAAAGAGTTAACGCATTTTTTCACATCTTCAATCAATCAATCATCCTACATCTTGCATTCTTCCCATGTCACTAAAATACATTTACGAAATCAAAAACCTCTCCAAGAAAATTGGCCAGCGGGAGGTGCTGAAAGACATTTGGCTGGCGTTTTACCCGGGTGCGAAGATCGGTGTGCTCGGGCGAAATGGCTCGGGCAAAAGTACGCTGCTGCGGATCATGGCGGGGCTCGACAAAGAGTTCGACGGCGAGGCGGCTTTAGCGGACGGGTACACGGTGGGCCTGCTACAACAGGAGCCGCAACTCAATCCCGATAAGACCGTCCAAGGGAATGTCGAAGAAGCCGTCGCCGGTACGCGTGCGCTGCTGCAAGAGTTCGAGGAGATCGGCGACAAGTATGCCGAGGTCGCCGACGATCCCGACGCGATGGAAAAGCTGATGAACCGCCAGGCGGCGCTGCAGGACAAAATCGACGCCAGCAATGCTTGGGAGATCGACCGGCAAGTCGAGATCGCCATGGATGCGATGAACTTACCACCGGGCGACTCGGAGGTGACCAAACTTTCCGGTGGCGAAAAGCGTCGCATTGCGCTTTGCAAAATTCTCTTGGAAAAACCCGACCTCCTGCTTCTCGATGAACCGACCAACCACCTTGATGCCGAGAGCGTAGCCTGGCTCGAGCGCCACTTGGCCGAGTACACCGGCACGATTGTCGCGGTGACCCATGATCGGTATTTTCTCGATAACGTGGCCGGGTGGATTTTGGAACTCGACCGCGGGCAAGGGATCCCGTACGAGGGCAACTACACCTCGTGGCTGGAACAGAAGAGCAAGCGGCTCGAACAAGAAGAAAAGAAAAAGTCGGCCCGCCAACGTTCGCTCAAGCAGGAGTTGGAGTGGGTCCGCATGGCCCCCAAAGCGCGGCAGTCGAAAAGTAAAGCGCGGTTGCAAGCTTACGAAAAAATGGTGGCCGAGGAGTTTGAAGATCGGCCCGACGAATTAGAAATTCAAATCCCCCCCGGTCCGCGATTGGGTGACATGGTTATCGAAGCGGAGAGCTTGTCGAAGTCGTACGGCGATCGGCTGATCATGGAGAATGTCAACTTTCGCTTGCCGCCCGGCGGGATCGTGGGAATTATCGGCCCCAACGGTGCCGGCAAGACGACGCTACTGCGGATGCTCATGGGCCAAGAAGCACCCGACGACGGAGAACTGCGAATCGGGCCAACCGTCGAACTTGGCTACGTCGATCAGTCGCGGGACGACTTGGTCGCTGAGAACACGGTCTACGACGAAATCTCGGGTGGGCACGACAACCTCGAAATGGGCGCGGGCAAGAAGACCATGAACTCCCGCGCTTACGTCGCCCGATTCAATTTTACTGGTTCGGACCAACAGAAGAAGGTCGGGGTGCTGTCTGGCGGCGAAAGGAATCGAGTGCACTTGGCCAAGCTGTTACGGCGTGGCTCGAATGTGCTGCTGCTGGACGAACCGACCAACGACATCGACGTCGATACGCTGCGTGCCCTGGAAGAAGCGGTCGCCAATTTTGCGGGTTGCGCGGTCGTGGTGAGCCATGATCGCTGGTTCCTCGACCGGTTGGCGACGCACATTCTGGCGTTCGAGGGCGACGGTTACGTCCACTGGTGCGACGGCAATTTCGAAACCTACGAACGAGAACGCAAAGAACGCTTCGGCGAGGAGGCTGACCAACCGCACCGTTTCCGGTATAAAAAGCTTCAGCAGAGTTAAATTGCAAACCCAACCCATTCATTTAGCGGCGTTGCTCGCAACGCCGATTTTCTCCGGAGAAATTCACCATGAGCGTAGTCCGCGTCGGTAGCACGCAGCAGTTTTCCGAAAACTGGGACAATATCTTTTCTGGTGGTAAGAGGCGGAAAACGAAGCAAGCCACCAAAAAGAAAGCACCCAAGAAAAAGCAAGCCTCGGCTAAAGCAAAGAAATCAACCACAAAGGGCTCGAAGAGCACCAAGAAAAAGTCGGTCACCAAGAAAAAAGGAGCGAAAACGAAAGCCGCGAATAGAACCAAAAAAAAATCGCCAAAGAAGAAGACACCAAACAAAAGAACGACGAGCAAAAGAACCACGAAGAAGAAATCTTCCAAGAAAAGAACGCCGAAGAAGGCTACCAAAAAGAAAACGTCCGCGCGAAGAAAGAAGCCCAGCGTACGGCAGAAGCAGTTATTTTAGATCGTGTGCCCGCCAATTTACGGGAGAAACAACCACGGCGTCTCAAGGTAGTGTAGCTAAGGCCGTCTTTGAAATACTCTCATACTCGATCTTCGACCACCTTCTTCAGAGAAGAGGTAGCAATGAGTTTCTTACTTCGCTACGGCATCACGTGTGCGATTCTCATCGCTGTGGTGTTTCAAGGTTCGCTGGTCAATGCTGCTGAAGTTGGTGAGCTTGAGCCAAGTGCGGAGGCTGTTGCCAAGGCTTGGCGTAGCCAACAGGATGCTGTGCGCAGCGCACGTTTCAAACTCAAGGGCCACCAGAAAGTCTCCACGAAAGGTTATGCTCACTTTTTCCAGCCAGCGCCAGCCGTTGAACCCGTCCCTCTAAGTGAAGAAGTCCCCAATTTCTTAGAAAGCAATTTCGAAGTCACAATTCTATTTTCTGGCGAGGCTGGAGCGGCGCGAATTATTTCTGATCGACCGATGTACAATGCTTTTAAGAAAACCTTGCTGGAGTCACACTGGGATACGACGTTCGATGGTCATGACCACTCACGAGTCCTCACGACTCGCGAAGGGGTCGCGGCTCCGACGGCAATGGTGCACTCCAATCCTAGTCAAAACCAAGACGTGCTAACGACATGCTATAAGCCGATTTTTTTGGCATTTCGTCCTTTCAGTGCCAGCTTCGTTGGGGACCCTACACTCAACGCCTTTTCATTGTCTGATCGTTCGGAGAGCAGAACTCAGAGTGGTCTCGACAGCGATCTTCTTTGTTTGAGCTCCGGAAATCATGAGTTGTGGATCGATGCGGACAAGGATTTTAAGCTTCGAAAATATATCGCAGTTTTGCGAGGAAAACCGTTCCGCAAAGTAGAAATTACGAAACACAAGCAAACTGATGATGTTTGGATGCCGGTAGAGTGGAACAGCGTGTACTACGATTTTGAGGGAGCTCCGACTAGCTGGTACAAGTACACGGTCGAGGAATCTGAAATCAATCCACCCCTGACGCGCGCTGATTTCCAGCTGAAGTTTCCCAAAGGCACGGAAATCCATTGGGATGAGGGTCCAGGTCCTGAAATCAAACGGAACAAGCGGCGAAAAGCTCAACCGCAACAAGTAACTCCGCTTTAGACGAACGACAGCTCAAGAGCCCGAAAATGATTGAGGGTTTGACTTGTCTTTGGGCCTCCCCTCAAAGCCGAGCGTGCGGCAGAAGCAGTTGTTTTAACCTGAACGGCCGGTGAGCTTTTAGCACGCGACGATCTTGATTGCTTACGCCCGCCCCAAAAAATCCCCCGTCCGCGTGTCGACCTTCACCGTCTCGTCTTGCTTGAGATACTCGGGCACTTGGATGCTGAGGCCCGTTTCGAGTTTGGCGGGTTTGTTGCGCGATGTGGCGGAGTTGCCTTTCACGCCGGGGTCGCATTCGACGATCTGCAGTTCGACGGTCGCAGGCAGCTGGATGCCAACACATTCTTCGTTGTAAATCAGAGCGAGTATCCCCGTGAGGCTTTCCGTCACGTACTGCATCTCTGTTTCGATGTCGGCAGCGGGAATCGCATACTGGTTGTAGTCCTGTGCGTCCAGAAAATGCACCTGATCGGCGTCGGAGTACATCAGTGTTACCTCGCGTTTTTGAAAATCGGCTTCGTCGAGGTTGTCGGTTCCCTTGCAAGCAAAGTCGGCTTTTTGCTTGGTGACCAAGTTGCGAGCGCGGAATTTGTACAGCGTGGCCCCACCCCGGGCGGAGGGGGATTGCACGCTCACTGATTCTATGGCGTGCGGTGCGTCGTTGTGGAGGATGATGCCCCCTGGTTTCAAGTCTTTGGCTAGCATGGGATCCTAAGGAGGGATGAAGGCGGAAGGATGAAGGCGGAAGGATGAAGGCGGAAGGATGAAGGCAGAGGGATGAAGGCGGAAGGATGAAGGCGGAAGGATGGAGGCGGAGGGATGAAGGCGGAGAATGGAAATGACAGATGGAAATCCGGCATCTGCTTTTTGCCTTCGTCCCTCCGTCTTAAGTGAGAATTGCACCTGACGCGGGGTCGAACGTCAAGCCTTCGGTAATGTGAGCCAAGGCCTCCACGACGGTGAGCAAACACGTGGGGTCGAGCATTTCGAAGTTGTCCATGTCGGGGTCCGCATCGAATAGGTCGCCAAGCGGGGAGGCTGGCGCGCCGCCACTGCTGTCGGCGGGCTTGCGTTCATAGTGGGCCACGTCGAGTCGAGCGTCGGACTTGATCAACTCTTGCAGCTGGTTGGCGGGCAACTCGTTTTGCAATTCTTTGGCCCATTCGAGGTTCTGTTCGATCACCCCATCGCCAACTTCGTAGCTGATTTCGACGGCAGCATGGTCATCGTGCGATTCCACCAACAACGATTGAAGCATTCCGCCATCGTCGGCAGAGAGGTTTTCCAGTTCGTAGCGCGCGTTGGCATTGGAGAGGGCTTGGGCAACTTTTTCCAACTCAGGACGTCGAGCCTGTGGGAAAAGAATGAAATAGGTTTCACGCCAATGAAGTTCGTCGTTTGCTTTTGCCATGGGTTCCAACTTTCTCTGGGAAGGCGGCGATGGACTGCCGCAACTACCAAGCACCATCATTTTCGTCTTCGTGGTCTTCATCCGTCGGCCCCAGGCCGCCTTGCCACAGCTCAAGCTGCTTCTGCATTTTATCGCGTTCGGGTGGGTTTGCCCAAACCGATTCCCCCTGTTCGAGTCGAACTTCGTAACAACCTTCACGCATGCAGTCTTCTTCGCCACAAAAGTGAGGTGTCGCCGCGACCCACATCACTCGGTAGAGGGGCACCATCTTGTCGTCAACACGGCAGAGAATGGACATCGTGAGGTTCCTTCTTGATTGAGTGGACTTACGACTGGCCCAATTCGGCTGAGCGCCGACTGGCCGCGACAACGGCAGCTCGCAGCGCGTCGCCGCCATTTCTCGCGGCAAGTGCTTCCAAGCCGGCAACCGTGGTACCGCCGGGGCTGGTGACTTGGGCTCGCAACTCGTCGGGACTACTGCCGGTGGTCGACAACATTTCTGTTGCACCGCGGGTAGTTTGGATTGCCAAGCGCAGGGCAAGATCAGGTGGCAGCCCTGATTCCACACCGCCAGCGGCCATGGCTTCGATCATTGTGTAAACGAAAGCGGGTCCCGAACCAGAAAGCCCCGTCACCGCGTCGAGCAAAGTTTCGTCCACTTCAGTCGCCGAGCCAACACTGCTGAGGATTCGCTCGACCAGTTGTCCTTCGGCCTCACCTGCATCGCGTCCGAGACTGTAACAACTCGCTCCAAAACCGACGAGGCAAGGAGTGTTGGGCATCACGCGGACGAGTTTCCCCTTCGGCAGCTGCTCCGCGATTTTGCAGAGCGGCACGCCGGCAGCGATGGAAACGAACAAGTGACGTGGCTCGGCATGGGAAGCCAGTTCTGCGAGAACCGAGGGCATGACTTGCGGCTTGACGGCAAGCACCACGATCTCGGCTGCGGAGAGAAGCTCTCGGTTGCTGTCTAGCAGCCTGGCACCAAGGAGTTGCTTGCCGAAGTGCTGGCGTGCTGCCTCGTTGGGATCGGCAGCTAGCACTTGCTCGCCTTTGAGTAATTTCGATTCTACGCAACCTTGCCCCAGTGCCGTGGCCATTCGGCCAGCGCCGATGAATCCGAGATTTTGTAAGTCGCTCGTCATGAAGTTTCCAAGAATCGCCATGGGGCTTGTGCTTGCATGGCCATCCTACGAAATCTCACGGGGTCAGACAATCGACGCGCCAAGCTCGCAGGAATGGGGGAATTGCCTGACGGCCTCACACTGCGAGCGTCTGCGGCGCTGGAATCTCTCTGGACGCGGCTGGGCTGATCTGGAACACTTCGCGACCCCTATTCAGCCACTCCGCCGCGCGGAGCCATGTTTCACCCGGCCAGGCGAGTGAAGTCACTTGTCAATTGGACAGGAGCTACCGACATGTCGAAATGCATGAACCCTATCGCCATAGTCGCTTTCCTAGCGGCCCAGTCGCTTGTGACTTACGGCCAAGTTTTTTCTCCCATTACGCCACAGCCGACCGCAGCGGTGCAGCAAGCAGGCGGCACGACAGCTCCCTCGTCGGGCGCCGTTGAGCAGACCGCTTGGTCAGGGATTCCGCTGCCCAAAATTACAATGCCCAAACTCACCATGCCGAAGGTCACCATGCCAAACATGGAGTCAGTCACCGGCCCCGTGAAATCAGGTTTCGGTAAGGTGACTTCGGGGACTAAGAAAGCCTGGGAAGGCACCAAAGAGATGCTCTCGTTTGGCAAAGGGAGCAGCGCAACGAGTGCTCGAACTAGCGGCCAAACGCAACCCTCGTTCTGGCGGCGACTGCTGGTGCGGGAATCGAAGCCGCAAGTGCCGCAGACGGTTGGCGAGTTCATGTCCCAACCTAGACTCGATCCGTAGGGAAACCCCATGTCTCAAGACGACAAAAAAACGGGCGGGTTCCTCGCGGCAACACTGCTCGTGTGCAGTGCCCTCGTGGTCAGTGGGTGTCAGGCTTGGCACTCCTCCGCGGCTATCCCCGGCTTAACCACCACGACGGGTGAGCGAAAGGTGTTACGCCAAGCCAAGAACGATCCGTTCCCTTCACCAGCGGACGTAGGCATGGCGGATGTTGAATGATGGTCTCGAAATGATGGTCGCAGAATGAGCAGCGGGTAGAAGCCGGTGAGCGGTTAGTGGTAAAAAGGGAAGTCTCTCTTGCCCACTCCACTGACCCTCGAAATCTCGCATGAAACCGGAATCCCCTTTCTCGAAGCTTCCCACGATGGGCGAGTTGTTGCAGCACCCTACAGTTCAGGGTGTCGTGCAGCGAGTGAATCAAACCACGATCGCGCAGCGGGCTACCGGCTTTTGGGAAGAACTGCAGGCCAATTGGCAAGGGCAGGGGCCCATGCCCTCTATGGGCGAGTTGGCGCAGCGACTTGCTCAACGTTTGTTGGGATCGGCGCGCCACTCCACTCCAACCATCAATGCTACGGGCATCCTCTGTAGTCGGAACTGGCAACCTCCTTTGGCCGAGGCAGCATTCCACGAACTGCTACGAGTTGTGTCCGACTATCAGGGACCATCTCCCGCGCGGATGGATCAAGTTGCTGAGTCTCTTGTCAAACAAACCGGAGCCGAAGCTGCTTGGGTGGCTAGTAGTTTCGAGGCGGCAGTAAGCATGACCGCGGCCAACGAAGATGCGCAGGTCGTTGCTCACCGTTTCACTGGTTTGCTCAATCCGGCAGAGTTTGGGAAGCAGCACGTCGACACGATCGCGGACCATTTGGGAGCGGGCGCTGATTTGGTAGTGCTCGACGGCGCCGGGCTGCTGGGCGGACCACGATGCGGAATTGTGGTGGGGGCGAAAGAACAAATCGAACAGCTCCGAGCAAATGAACTCGCACCGGTGCTCGCCGCCGAGGCAATGGTGCTGGCCTCGTTGGAAGCGACTCTTGAAATCTACCGGTCCCCCGACAAAGTAATGCATCAAATTCCTTTGTTCCAGTTACTTTCCGCTCCCTTAGAAAACCTTCAACAGCGGTGCGAGCGCATCGCCCCTTTGCTTGCCGAGTGCGATCTCGTGTCGAGTGCCGAGGCGGTCCCGTGCGATTCACTTTGGCTAGACACGGGGGACACCCAGCACGCGTGCTCTACTTGGGCCATCTCATTGCGGACTGCGGAAATAGCGGTGGAGCGCTTGGCCCAGCTGTTCGATAGTTCGACCCCTCAGGTCGTTGGCCGAGTTGAAAACAACGCTTACCAATTGGACTTTCGAGCGATATTCCCACGTTGGGACCAGCAGCTGGTTGCGACTTTGGAGCAGCGGAACTGAGGGCTGACGGGCTCGGGAGTCGAGTAGGGGGCTGTTGTCACCAAACAACTCGACTATGATAGGTTCGACCTGAGATCAGTCTCCACTGGGTAAGTCCGATCTGGCTATTCAGGTCCAACATCGTTACGACTTTTCTTTTTGCCTTGCGCGTTGAACTACCGTATGTTGCTCATGCTGCGTGTCTCTTGTCTGATTCTGCTCACGTTGAGTCCGGTGTGGAATTCCTACGCGCAGACAACTCTACGGGAAACAACGGAGGCCGTTGCGGTGGCTCCGTCTCTCACGGATATCGAACAAGCCACGACATTGCCAGGGGCGCCGTCCGTCGTTGAGCAGGAGCCCGAGCAGAGTGAACCGTTTCGTCTGCCAGCTGAGCATCATGTCTGGGCTCGCTTCCAGCCAGGCGCGTGGCGAGAGCTACGCACCGTCAGCGAGACCTTCGACGAAGTCGGGCAGATCGTCAGTCGCAATACCACAACACTGAAAGAAGTTCTCCAAGCGGTTTCCGCGGAGACTTACGCCTTGCACGTGCAAGCCACCGTAGAATTGCCGGGCAAGCGCGTTGTAGGCGATTGGAAGACACGCATCTTGGATCTGGCCACCGACAGTGCGAATTCCAACGTAGAGTCACGGCGTCTTGAAGACCAACCGTACCAAGTCGCGGGACCGGCGGTTTCCTGCCAGGTTTGGGAACTCCGCTATCGAGACGAAGCACTTAACCTGGTGGAACTGATCCACTACGATCCGATGCGTTTTCCGTTTGTCATGAAACGGGAAACACTCACCGATACGAGTCCAGCATCTGGTGAGTTTCTCACAGATCGTCTCGTGCAAGTAACCGCCCAAGAACTCCCTTTTCAATGGGGCGAGCAAATGATTGCCTGCGCTTGTGAGCGGAGCTACCGACATCGCGCGAAAGGGGATACGCACTCACTCAGGTTCATCTCCCCGACGGTTCCTGGCGGTGAGTTGGCTGCTTGGTCTACGGACTACGATGCACAAGGGCAGCGCGTCCGCTGGAGTGTCACATCGCTGGTGGCCTCCGGAACCACGCCTCCCGACGACAGCCCTCCGATTGCTGATCCCTGAGATAGTTGCGTGCATACGGCCCGCTGTCAGTGCCAGCCCATTTGTTCCAAGTGTTTTGACGACAGTGGTTTGAGCCCGTTGGGCACTGGCTTCGACCTTGCCCAGGGACAGGTGGGCCGCTAGTATGCTGCATAGTAGTGGGGAGAGCATTTGGGCGATCCCGCTCGCTGGATTCACGGCGTTGGGCCCACCCCTTCCGCACGCTCGTCCACTGACGTTCTTGCGTTCGCGGCTGGCGTTCGCGGCTGGCCGTGGAGTGATGTCGCCGAGCGAGTTCTGTACGTTGCTATCACGAATACTGGGCCATCAGGCCTATTCATCGGACTATCATGAGAGGGAATGCTATGGGCTCTGCCGGTCTGGGAGAATTGCTGTCGCGCCGTCGCGTTTGGGTGCTAACACTGTTGGCTGGAACCACGGCGATGGTGGGTTTGCTAGCGCCACTGGTTTGGGCACGCCCGCAAGACCGCAATCGCGACGAGCGTCGTATTGCACTCTTGGTCGCGCATTACATGGACCAAGAACACCTCTCCGATCTTCAAGTCAACAACGAGACCTCGCGGCGCGCTTTCGAGAAATTTATCGAATCGCTCGATGCGAGGAAGCTGTTTTTCATGCAAAGCGACATCGACGAGTTTGCTCGTGAGCAGTTCTCGATTGACGACTATGTCAAGCGAGGCGACCTCCGCATGGCGAAGCGAATTTTTGATCGCTTCCTGCAACGCGTGAAGGAGCGCATCGCCGTAGCCCAGCAATACGTTGATAGCGAGCACGACTTTACGCTCGACGAAACCATCGTTCGCGATCCAGAGAAAATGTCTTATGCCAAATCCGCCGCGGAAGCCGACGAGCGCTGGCGGAAACAGGTCAAGTTCGACATGCTCCAGCAGATTGCCGACGAGATTCCCCACGACGAGGCCATCGAAAAACTGCACAAACGCTACCGCTCGATTCGTCGCAACTGGGAACAGACCGACAGCGACGAGCTGCTCGAGTTTTTTCTCAGCGCGTTGACCATGAGTTTCGATCCCCATAGCAGCTATATGTCGCCCAGCACGCTAGAGAATTTCACAATTCAGATGCGATTGGAACTCAACGGCATCGGCGCGTCGCTTCAGTCCCAGTACGGAGAGACTATCGTCAAGCGACTTGTTCCCGGCGGGGCTGCTGACAAAGATGGTCGACTGAAGATCGAAGATGTGATCACGGGCGTGGGCCAGGGCACCGAAGGCGAGATTACCGACATCGTGGAGATGAAAATCAACGACGTGGTGCAGCTGATTCGTGGCAAGCCGGGCACCATTGTTCGTCTGGAAGTTATGCCCGCAGACAAGTCAGGAAGAAAGATTTACGACATTACTCGAGCTCGTATCGAGCTGAAAGATAGCGAAGCCCGGAGCGAGATCATCGAGCGCGGACCGGCGGCCAACGCGGAGGGCGGTCCCGAGCAGACTAGCGGTAAAATCGTCGAGCAACCTGCTAACGACGGCACGACCAGGAAAATCGGGGTCATCAGCCTTCCCAGCTTCTACATGGATATGGAAGGTCGTCGCTCTGGCAATCCCAACTACAAGAGTACCTCGCGCGACGTACGCAGGCTGCTCGAGGAGTTTAATCAACAGGGAGTTGATTTAGTGATCATGGACCTCAGGTTCAATGGCGGCGGGTCGCTGCCCGAGTCGGTGCAGACCACGGGCTTGTTCATTGACCAGGGCCCTGTTGTTCAGGTGAAAGCTCCCGATGGCAGGATTCAACCTTACCCCGACGACGAGCCTGGAATGGTTTGGTCGGGGCCGCTGATGGTGTTGATCAACAAATTTAGCGCCAGTGCCAGCGAAATTTTTGCCGGAGCCATTCAAGACTATGGCCGCGGCATCGTTGTCGGTGATCACACCACACATGGCAAGGGTACGGTGCAACAACTGAAAGAGATTGGCGCTGATCTCATGCCCGTCCATCCGCTGAATTACGGTGCGCTGAAGATGACCATCAATCAGTTTTACCGCCCAGGAGGCGATAGCACGCAAAACCGGGGTGTCCTTTCCGACATCGAGTTGCCGTATCGCACGACGTATATTGAAGGCATCGGCGAGGCAGACTTGGACTATGCTTTGGATTTCGATCGTGTTGCGCCGTTGGCCCACACCAACTATCGCGAAGCGAGTGCGCAAATCATCAGCACGCTGTCCAAGAACTCAGCGAAGCGCCGCGAGCAGTCAGAGTTCTTCATCGAAGAAAAACGAAAAATCGATCGCCTCATCAGACGCCAGTCAGAAGCGACCGTTACGCTCAACAAGGCAGAGTTCCTGGCAGAGCGCGAGGAGGTCAATTCGGAGAAGGACAAGGAAGAAGTCTTCGACGATCTGCAAGAAGAAGACCGACCGGTCTTTCCGCTCTCGGAGAAGGATGCTGTTGCACCTTACAATGAAGAAGTGATCGCCATCGCGCTCGACTATCTCAATTTGCTGGGAGAAAATCGCGTCGCCGTGGCGCGTTAGCCCAGCGGTAGACGCAGCCCGTCATAGGCGAGTTTCACATGCGCGGGCAACTCCGCGTTGAGTTGCTCGTGGTCCAAGTCGTGGGAGATGTGCGTCAACAAGGTTTGTTGAGGTGCCAAGTCTGCAACCACTTCCAGTGCTTCTTCGAGGCCGAAGTGCGTGGTGTGCGGCTCGCGGCGCAAGCAACCAAGAATCAGAACTTTGAGCCCGCGGAGTTTCTCGCGGCTTTCCTGCGGAATCGAGTTGGTGTCGGTGCAGTAGGCGATATCGCCGAAACGAAAGCCCAACACTTCGAACCGCGGCCCGTGCTGTAGTCGCAGGGGAATGACCGGGGCCCCCAAAACTTCGAAGGGTTCCAAACCGATGCTCCGCATTTCTAGTTGGGGTACTGCTCCGGCGTGAAGTCCCTCGCGTGACTGGAAGGCGTAGTCAAACGACTTGCGAATTCGAGCTTCAACTTGCGGTTCGCAATACAGGGGGATCGGCCCACCCAGGTAGAACTGCATGAGCCTCAGGTCGTCTAAACCAAAAATATGGTCTGCGTGTTCGTGGGTGTACAGCACGGAGTGAGCGATGCCGATCTGCTCCCGCAGCAACTGTTCCCGCAAGTCGGGCGGAGTGTCAATAAGCAGATTCCCCTGGGGCAACCCCAGTGCCAACCCGCAGCGTGTGCGGCTATTGCGCGGGTTGTCACTCGTGCAAACTGCGCACCCACAACCAATCGCTGGCACACCGACCGAAGTCCCCGTGCCGAGAAAGACCAACTGGCCAGAGATGTCACGAGTATTCACCGTTCGCGCCACAAAAATGTCCCCTCCCGCTGACCGCATCTCTCGGATGCGTAGTTCCTACTGCAGAGCTTCATGGGACAGACGCCCCAATTGGTGCAGCAGATCCGATGCTGCTCCGCTGTCGATTGCTTCCATCGATAGTGTTGCGCCTTCCTCTGGGGTTGCGCACCGCTCGGCAGCCAACAACCCCGCGGCGGCATTGAGCACGACAATATCCCGCGCTGGTCCCGGTTCGCCAGCGAGCACGCTTCGCACAATGGCTGCGCTCTCGGAGGGGTTGGTGACTTGAATCGCGTCGAGCGGCGACGGCTGTAAGCCGAAGTCAGCGGGTTGCCACCGGAACTCGCGCTCGCCATCGGTATCGACCTGCGTTACCTCGGTAGTCCCCGCGAGCGAAACCTCTCCCAGCCCGTCGCCGCCGCTGACGACCAACGCCCGCTCGGTGCCGAGCATTCCCAATGCCGAAGCGATCAGCGGCCTGAGCTCTGGGAGGCCAACGCCCAGGAGTTGGTACTTTGCTCCCGCCGGGTTTGCTAAGGGGCCGAGCAGATTGAAGATCGTGCGGATGCCCAGCTTCTTCCGCACTGCTGCGACGTGTTTCATTGCGGGATGCATCAGCGGGGCGAAACAAAAGCAAATGCCCAGCTCGTCCAGGCAGCGTTCCACCTGAGCCACGTCGGCTTGGATGTTCACGCCCAGCTCGGCCAGGACATCGGCCGAGCCGCTCTTGCTGGTCACGCTGCGATTGCCATGTTTGGCCAACGGCACACCGACCGCGGCGATGACCAACGCGGCAGAGGTGCTGATGTTGAATGTGGTACTACCCCCTCCACCAGTGCCACACGTGTCTAGCAATTTTTTGTGGCGGCTGCGGATGGGCGTCATGTTGGCACGCATGGCTTCGGCCGCGCCGGCAACTTCCGCCACCGTTTCGCCTTTGGCGGCTAGCGTGGTGAGGAGCAAACCAATTTGCTCCTCGCTCCATTTGCCGGTCATCACCTGGCCCAGGGCCGTTGCCATTTCTTCGCGCGGCAAGTCCTCACCCGACGCGAGGCGGCCAAGCAGCTGGTTGATCGAGTCGTTCATGAATTGCGGGGGGCTAGGGGAATAAGATGCAGATAACGCTATTGTATCCTCAAGAGAGCTTTCACTACAGACTGCCCTCAGGCAAAACCACTCGTCAGATTCTGCTTGTTGTGGGTCTCGGAGTTCCCTAGAATGCCTCGACATTCGCAGGCAACTTTCAGGACTTCGCAAGAATCCAACATCAAGAAGCCAAAACTATGACAAGAAAACTGCTCCTCGACGTCGATCCAGGCATTGGCGATGCGCTGGCGATGTGTATTGCCCTCACTGACCCGCGGCTTGAGGTGGTGGCGGTCACGGCCACCGGAGGCAATGTTTCGCCCGAGCAATCCTCGCGTAACGTCCAGGCAATTATTGAACAGCTTGATCCAGCGCGGTGGCCGCGCATCGGAGCGGCCGACTCGCTGCAGCAGCTACGCACAGATAATCGTGAGCTTTGCGGTGCTGACGGACTGTGTGGCGCCGATTTTCGAGTGGCCGAGCTGCACAATCAACATGAGTCGGTGAAAATCATCGCCGAGGAAATCCGCGCAGCTCCCGGCGAGCTCACGATTATCGCTGGGGGCCCGCTGAGCAACGTGGCCAGCTTGCTGAAGCGCGAACCCGATCTTGCCACGAAGGTGGGGCATTTGATCATCGTCGGTGGCACATTCGCCGGCCCTGGCGATGTCACGGCCGCTGCCGAGTTCAATATCTATTGCGATTCAGAAGCAGCGCAACTCGTGTTTCGTTCGCCGATTACGAAGACTTTGTTGCCCTTGGATGTCAGCACTACCGCGGAATTGGAGATTGGTCTACTCGAGCAATTGCCCGAGAAGTCCAGTGGTGTCGGCCGCGTCTTGCACTCGATACTACCAAACGCGTTTCTTGCCTATCGACAGTGTCTCGGGGTCGAGGCGATGAGCGCACCCGAAGCGGTGGCGGTGGTAGCCGCCTTGCACCCAGAATTGCTCGCTACCCAATCGTTGCACTGCGAGGTCGAGACGACAGGGAGCATCACCCGCGGTGCGACAGTCTTCGACCGCCGTAGGCAACTCGCCGCAGGCCATCCCAACGTCGATGTGGTGACCGAGATAGATACGCAGGCCGTGATTGACTCGCTCTTGCGAACGCTAAAGTCTGCACAATAGTTTCTATGGAGTAGGTTCCGCCGCGACGAAATCCTCTTTTCGACCGACCTCGACGAACTTCGAGATGATCTGGCGATCACGGATGACCGAAAGCTCGACGCGTCGTCCGATTTCCGTTCGCATGACGAGGTTGATTAAATGTTGGTCGTCTTGAATCTGCAAACCATCGAAGGTGAGAATTACGTCGTTGACGTGCAAATCGGCGGCGATCGCAGGAGAGGCAGCGGTAACGCCGGTGATGCGTGTGCCGCGTAGTTCGCTGAGGCCTGCGTAGCGCGCTGCTGCTAAGTCAAACTCATTGTCGAGTCTCACCCCCAAGAATCCACCCTCGACGATGCCGGTCTCGATCAGTTGTCGCATGATCCGTACCGCGATGTTGATGGGGATCGAAAAGCCAATGCCTTCGTTGCCGCCCGAGTTGCTGGCAATGGCCGTATTCAGGCCAATCACTTCGCCGCGCAGGTTCACCAGCGGGCCGCCACTGTTGCCTGGGTTGATCGCGGCGTCGGTCTGTAGGAATTTTTGGTAAACGACTTCGCCCTCGCCTAAGTCGAGGTTCGAGCGGCCTTTGGCGCTGATAATCCCCCGGGTTACACTCCGTCGCAGATTGAACGGACTGCCAAATGCGAGCACGATTTCGCCAATCTCGGCGGTGTCGCTGTTGCCAATCCGCGCGGGGACGAGTTTCGTCTCTTTCACACGCATCACTGCCACGTCGGTCTCGGTGTCGCTCCAGATTTGCGTCGGCTGCAACTGCCGGCCATCAAACAATTCGAGTCGTATCAGATCTTCTTGTGAGTGCTTGATGACATGCCGGTTCGTGAGCACATAGTCCAGTCCGCGAAAGCGAACCAAGACCCCCGACCCCGCTTCTTCGATGTCTCGACGAAAACGGTACTGAGGCAATGGCGTTGCCTCGACATGGACGACCGACGGCGAGACCAGCTTAGCAACGCGTTTGTAAATCCCGAGTTCGCGGCTAAGGGCATCGACATCGCGGGACAGCTCAGCAAATTGCTGTTCGCGATCGGCTGCCAAGTCGACCGTGTAACTTGGCTGCTGCGCCGTTGCTTCAGAGTGCCACCACAGCGATGCGACGATTCCAAGCAAGACCAGTGCTCGAGTAGGCTTCGAAATGTCCTCAAGCATGCGTCGTTCTCGCGCTTCGAATCCGATTCGGCGTTGTCGCTAGTAGCCTCGCCAAGCGAACTCTACAGGATTACACTTCGCTGTCAGTAAACGAAGCATCAGTGTCCATCATCAGTCCCCAATCGGCAGCGGTTGCGCCGCCCGTTTCAGCAGCACGTTGGCACTCGATGCAAGTCATGGCGTAGGGCAGAGCGTTCAGTCGAGCCAGGGGAATCTTACCTTTGCATACTTCGCATTGGCCGTAGGTTCCCTCGCGCATTCGTTCTAGGGCGTTGTCGATCAACACCAATTCGCGGCTCTCGACTTCAGCCAGCTTCGAGCTGATTTCATCTTGAGCGGCATCCAGGGCGGCATCGACCACGTCGCCTCCGGTCGATTCCGGGAGCGCCTTTAGCAGGCTGAGATCGCCGGCCAGCGCTTGGCGTAGCGCGTCGCGTCGATTGACGAGTAGCGCGTGTAACTTAACGATCGAGTCTTTGCGTGCCATGATAGTGCCACCTTAACGATTGGCCCGCGACGGCCTGGGTCTTCCGTGGAGTTGCTCTGGGAGGTTGGTAGGGGACGGTCGCGGTTGCCTGTTGTCTCTGTTTGCAGCTTGGCGGCGGGTGTTCCGACGACCCAATGCACCAAGTGCCCGAATGCTTGGCCGACCCCTTGGAGACCAAAGTCTCTAATAGAGGGCAGGCACCGTAACTATAGTACGCAGCATTCGGGAAAAAGGTTGCGAAGTCTATTTCTCCAGGTTTTCTCCTGCCGTTAACGCTGTGGGGAATTCGCAAGTGCAATGCATGAAATAACTTACGGCTGATTGCGATTCCTTGTTGGGGGCTCTGGAATTGCCCAGATTTTGCCGCTGGAGGGTGGACAAAATCGCCCATTTCCCCTTCAGGGCAAGCCCGGAATATGACCAGCCAGGAAATGCCGATCTCTGGGCCATCTCAGATCTTCGACCCCCGGCGTGCCACGGGTCAAAGAATTCTTCCTATGATCCACATATTCCGCATGTTCGGAGAGTGCTGAGCCGCTTGAAGGGCGGCGGCGCTGAACATCGGCATTCTTGGAACTTTCTGTATTTCCCGAAGAGCGGCCAGGCAAGCTGTGGCAGCCGCACTTCTGTGACCTAAGTTTTTGTACGGTAGAAACCCGCCTCAGGCGCAGGTTTCGTAGACTCATTGCCCATTGGCAGCGGAAGTTCAGAAAAGACTATGACTACATTGACAAGCACAGAAAACGCCACAGCTCAAGCCGATGGCGGCCTCTCGATTCGTATCGTTCAGCCAGGCGTCGAAGAACGCCACGTGCTTGTGCCCACCGGAAAATGCACGATTGGTTCCAGCGACCGATGCCAAGTCCATCTCCTGGATGCGTCGGTGCGTCCCTTGCACTGTTTGATCGTTCACGAGGAATCGAAGACTTCGATCACACGCTGGGCACCGGGTGCCTTGCTAAACGGCCAGGATTTCTCCACGGCCCCCTTCCACATTGGTGACTCACTCCAGATCGGTGACGCGCAGTTGTCGTTGGTAGCGGCGGAGAATTACGACAACAGTTCGCGAGAAGCCCCTGACCAGCCCGTGCCCGTTGAGGCACCTGCGGCCTTTGCCGCGCCTGAGCAAGCACCTCGCCAGCCGAACTCTGAGGTCCAGACTGAGGCACTTGCCGAGTCGCTGAAAACAAGGAACCACAACGCGCGTCAGCGCTGCCGGAAATTGGTCAGCACTCTACGAGCAACGCGGGACGAGGCGCTCGCGCTAGAACAAGATTCCCAAGAGCTGCGCGACCAGTTGGCCGAAGCTCTGAACGAGCGCGAGGCCCTCGCTGGCCAATTGTCCGAAGCTGAACACGAGGCCGAGCAACGCAACTTGCTCGCAACCGAAGAGCTCGACCGGCTGATTGCGGAACTAACAGCTGCGTATGAGAAAGCGACTTCAGCAGAGACAGAACTCGCGGAGCATAGAACCCGCTCGGAGGAGTTGCAAACGGAAATTGCGTCACTGCGTGGTCAACACACACAGTGGGAAAAAAATCGCTCAGCTGCTGAATTGCAACGTACCAAGCTGGCTCAGGCGCTCGCGGATCGCGAGCAAAGTGTCGAGAGTCTTCAAGCCGAGGTAGATCGACTTCGCGAAGCGGCAACCCAAGGCAAAGCCAACCAGGAGCTGCAGGTAGCTGAGTTGGAGTCCTTGAGGACGAAACTGCAGCAAGCCATCGCAGAGCGTGATGATTGCATCGCAGCTGAGGACAACGCCCAACAGAGTCAACGAGAAGCAGAAGCAGCACTAGCGGCGACGGAGCAGGGCATGGAAGTCTTGAATCTCGAGGTGGAGAAACTTCGCCTGACCAGTGGACAGATCGAGAATGATCTCGAACAACGGAATGCCAGTTTCGAGGACCTCGAAGCCAGCTATCAACAGCTGGCCCAGGAACGCGACGATCTCATCGCCAAGCGCACCGAGTATCAGCTTAGCTCTCAAGGTTGGGAGCACGAACTGTCGAGCCGAGACACGGAAATCCAGAAGCTGACGGCTGAAATCGAACAACTCCGCGCTACCTTGGAGGAAGGCAACCAAAACAACGCGCAGCAGACTGCCGAATTACAAGGTTTTCAGCAGCAGTTGGATGCGGTGACCCTAGAACGCGACCAGCTTTTGGAAGCACAGGTCGAGCAGGTCCAAAAGAATCTGGAATGGGAAGAAGCCGTCGCCGCCCGAGATCAGCGCATTAAGGAATTGGAGCACGAGCACGATGGAATCTGCCAGGTATTGCAATCGGTCGAAAAGGGCGCTTTCGAGCAGGTAGACTCTTGCAACCAACTCGAACAGCAGCTGGCCAAGCTGCGCCAAGAGCGTGATCAATTGGCCAGCGGGTTGCCTGAACTACAAGAGTTCATCAAAGAGCTCGAGCATTCGCTCAGTGAACGAGATGGTCAAATATCGCTGTTGAGCGATGAACTGGCGAGAAACTCGGAGCGTCAAGGACAACTGGAAGCGGAGGTAGCTCAGAAGAAAAGCACGCATCAATCGCTGGAGCAGGAATACGGCGAATTGACCACACGTTACGAGCAGCTCCTCGAAATGCAAAGCTCGAGCGATCAAGGAAAAGCGGAAGCAGAGCAAATTGCCGCGCAGTACAGTCAGCAAATTGACTCACTCCAACAGGAGCTCGCCGCCGCACAACAAACGCAGCAAGAACTAGAACAAACTCTGACTGAGCGGGCGCATCTGCAAGCGACGGCCGAAGCGGATCTTGCCGAAATGCAATCTCGCAATGAGCAATTGGCTACGGATCACCAAGCCGAATTGGATCGTCGCCAAGAACTCGACCAACAGCTGGCCGAACGGCAGCAGAATGTGGATTTGTTCCAGGTCGATTTGAAGAGTCTGCAGGCGGAGCTGGATCGTCATGTCGAGCAGTTGGCAACCTTGCAGACAGAACGCGATACGCTCATGCAGCAGCTCGAGGGTCTACGCGGAGAGCTGGCCACTCGCGAGGCAGGGGACGACTCACAGAGACTCCAATTTCAGCAACAACACGACGAACTTGCCAATGCGTTAGAGCTTGCCAGGACAGAACTCGCGGAATCACAACAGGAAGCCAGCACCGCGACCGCGGCGGCAAACGAGTCTCGAACACGGAACGAGCAACTTGAGCAAGAGAAGACCCAGCTAGCGGATCGACTTACGCAGCAAGAGAAAGAAGCTGAGCAGATTTCGGCCGAGTTGCAACAAGCTCATTTCGGGTTGCAGGCAGCCGAAGAAGCGTTGCAACAGCGATTGAACGATCCGCTCACTGAGGCGCTCTTGACTGATCCATCGGCCACAGAAACTGCCGAGCTCGATCGGGCCTTTCCAGCTGCGACAGATGCAGGTGGGGAAGATACTGAAGCAGTCGAGGCAACAGTTTCTGACGAGCCTTATGCGGAATCCGGGAGCGAACAACCGCTCTTGGAATCTGAACCGATCTCGTGGGATATTCCTACGGAGACGAACCAGCCGACTGTTGAGTCGACGAGCGAGTCCTCCACCTACGACTCACCCGAGCTTGAGTACGAAGCTTCGGCGGCTGACACAGCAAACACTCTTACAGAAGATCCACCGGTTAGTGACGAAACCGAAAGCGTGGCTAATGGCGAATTGTCAGTTGCTGAGGAATCGGCAGTTGCTGGGGAAGTTGACGAGCCTTCGCCATGCGAAGAACCCTCGCCAAGCATTGAGTGCGACGCGGCTCTCGACACGCAGGCGGAGAAGAGCGATCTCTCTGATGAGCCTGAACAAACGCATACGCTCGAGACTCCCGAGTCAGTAGCAGCTGTTCTGGACTCGCCAGAGGAGGAGCCTGAAGAGCCAAAAGAGCAATTCCAGCCGCCTTCGTTCATTGACCAATACCAGCATTTACTGGAGGACAACGACGATGCTCCTCTCGAGCCGGCCCTGCCAGAGCCCGAACCAGCGTCTCAGTCAGAAAACCGGCTTGGAGCAGAAATCGATGCCTTAACAGCAGGCCAGACAGTCGATTCCGAAGAAGAGGATTTGGAAGCCTACATGTCGAACATGCTGCGTCGTATGAGGGGCGAATCGGATGAGAGTCCAGCCCCGGCACAACAAGCCGCTCAAGATGCTCAGCGCAGCCCGCAGACGACTCCTAGTGTTGCTACAGAGTGCACGATGCCGGCCGACGCTGCCAGCGACCCTGCCGTTGCCGAAGTGGTAGAGGATTTGGGTCCACTAGACTTGGAGAAACTCAAGCAATCGTCGCGCAAGCCAGCGCTGCCGACTGATATTCAGGCGATGCGTGAATTGGCGAATAGCTCGGCCCGTCGGGCCATTGCCAAGTCGCACAAGCGGCAGTACCTGGAAAAGACACTCGTTTGGCTAGCGTTTTGCCTTGTCTTCATCGGTGTGGGCGGCTACTCGTTGATGATTGCTGTCGCTGCCCAAGAATTTCTGGGCTTGAAGTTTTTCGGTGGTGCGATTGCCGTACTGGCCGGCTTCTATGGTGGAACCAAGTTGCTCGGCCTGCTGTTTCAAGCCATCCGCGAAGGTTCCAGCGCTGCGAAGTCTGCTTAGTACGAAGTTTGCCAAGAACGACGCGTAAGCCCACCCAGCCAGATGCCAGGCTAGCCTCAGAAGCCTCGATCAGCTTTCACGTCGTCGAAGTCGCGCAAGTGGTAGTCGATTCCGACGTAGTCTAACACTCGCCTCAGGCCCCTCAGGGCAACCGACATTCCGTCGGGGCCGCTAAAGCCTCCGAACTGCCCGCCGCCTTTGAGATGCGGTTCGAGATCTAATATTACCCCAGGGATACCGCGGCGTTTGAGCCTTCGCTCGAGTCGGGGAATCTCTCGGGCAAAGTCTTGCAAAATTTGCGTATGCCCACTGTCGCCCACGTCCGCGGGGACGAAGTTCTTGAGCATGTCTTCGTCCACGTGCGCGGAACGGCCAGTGGCTTTGGGCTCGAGATAGTCTTTGATGTGCATCCAGCCGATGCTTGGTTTCATGGCTTGGTACTGCTCGAATGTATCCGCCGTGTTGAAGCCTTGGCAAACAATGTTCGCGCCATCGAAAATAGTGACCATCGCGGGATGATTCACACGCCGATGCAGCTCGGCGAGCAGTTGGCCAGTTTGGCCTACGAGGTTGGCTTCGATTTCGAGGCCGAAGGTGAGGTCGCTGCGGTGACAGACCTCGGCAATCTCGCCCAGTTGATCCACCGTTTGTGGCAGATGTTCCCAGGGGTCGGTGCCCTTCGGGTGATAAAACGAAAACCCACGAATCAGCTTCGTCTCGAACGCATGCGCCAGTTCGCAAGCCTTCTTCACTTCGCTTTGCAAGTACTTCTTAAACGGCACGAAGCGATTCTTCGTTCCATCGTTCTTGTTGAGCAGTTTCACTTTACCGATCGGCGAACCAATCGAAGCGACGTTCATGCCGTATTCGTCTTCGAGGTGGCGGAGCTTCGTGATTTCGCTCTTGGTGAGCTTCATCACGTTCTTGATGCCGTTCCCTACGTCAACAAATCTTAGGCTGTAGTATTCCAAACCCAATGCGGCAAACGCGGCAAACTGCTCGATAGCTGTCTTGTGGTTGGCAGCTTCGTCGGCGAAGCCAGAAAGAATGACTTGAGGAGGTTTGGACATGATCTTTTCTAGTTAGAATGCTGTTACCACAAAGTTCACGATGAACACCAAGCAGCGGGATGGTTCCCTCCGGAGGACTCGTTGTCTCTTGCTGCTCGGGGACAGAATTAGGTACTCGCAGTGTGCTGGGCGGTGACGATTTCGGTGATCCCGCCTCGGGCGTTGAAGTTGGCTTCGATTTGCATCCAGCGCGGGGCAAGAGCGCCTACCAAGTCATCCAGGATCGTGTTGGTGACGTGCTCGTAAAAAATGCCCTCGTTCCGGTAACTTTGGAGATAGAACTTCAGACTTTTCAGCTCGACGCATTTTTCGTCGGGAGTGTAGGAAATCGTGAGCGTCGCAAAGTCGGGCTGACCCGTCTTTGGGCAGACCGAGGTGAACTCAGGACAACCAATCTCGATGCGGTAATCTCTGTTGGGGAACTGGTTCTCGAACGTTTCTAACAGGCTCCGGCGATTGACATTTTCATCGGCTGGCATGATGGGGCTCGTCTCCTTTCGGCGAATCGCCCATTGTGGCATGATGGAACGCGTTACGCAACGCACACATTCGACCTCAAGCCAGTATGACCGAACCATTTCAACCCGCTGTCGTCCTTCTCTCGGGTGGCCTCGATTCGGCGACCTGTGCGGCGATTGCCAAAGCCGACGGTTATCGAGTGCACGCGCTCAGCATTGATTACGGCCAAAGACACCAGTTCGAACTGAAATCGGCGGCACGCGTTATTGAGTCGTTGGGCATCGGAGAGAGCAAGGTTGTGTCCATCGACCTAGCGGCCCTTGGAGGTAGTGCGTTGACTGCCGACATGGACGTGCCCCAGGGCCGGAGCGACGGCGAAATGGCCGGAGGCATCCCGGTCACCTATGTGCCTGCTCGCAATACAGTGATGCTCTCGCTCGCTTTGGGGTACGCTGAAATATTGGGGGCAGCAGACATTTTCATCGGCGTGAATGCCGTTGACTATAGCGGCTATCCCGACTGCCGGCTGGAGTTTATCTCGGCGTTT
Organism: Bythopirellula sp.; assembly: GCA_965230685.1. GTDB lineage: Bacteria > Planctomycetota > Planctomycetia > Pirellulales > Lacipirellulaceae > Bythopirellula. The sequence goes on along the minus strand of CBDDLO010000002.1, from coordinate 1,063,115 downwards.
GAGCAAGTCGCCAATCTGGCAACGAAAGCCGGAGTCGAAGGGCACCTGAAATTCCGCATCCACACGCCCTTGATTGATCTCACCAAGGCGGAAATCATTCGACGTGGTACCGAGTTGGGGGTCGACTACGCGCTCACTCATACATGCTACGCGCCGAACTCCCAAGGCGTTTCCTGCGGCAAGTGCGATGCGTGCCAACTACGGCGCAAGGGCTTTGCCGAGGCGGGATTCGCGGATCCGATTCAGTATCAATGAAAATATCTGAAATCTATAAATCGGTCCAAGGCGAGGGCTTGCTCACCGGCACACCCAGCGTGTTTGTGCGCGCCAGCGGCTGCAACCTACGCTGCTGGTTTTGCGATACTCCGTACGCGTCGTGGCAACCGGAGGGCAACGACTACGCGGTCGACGAAATCGTTGCCGAGATCGAAGAATGGGATTGCCGGCATGTGGTGCTGACCGGCGGCGAGCCGATGCTGTTCGCCGAGTTGATACCGCTCTCGGAGCAACTCCGCGCTGGCGGTTGGCACATCACAATCGAGACGGCCGGTACGTTGTATTTGCCGGTGGCGTGTGACCTGATGTCAATCAGCCCGAAGTTCGCGAGCAGCGGTCCCAAGGCAACGGAACATCCTCACTGGAGCCGCCGACACGAACGACAGCGTCACCAGCCCGAAGTGCTGCGCGCGTTGATGACTGAGTACCAGTACCAGCTCAAATTTGTGATCGACCAGGAGCCAGATTTGCAAAACGTCGAACAATTTTTGGCTGAGTTTCCCCAGGTGAAACCCGAGCGTGCATTGCTGATGCCACAGGGCAGGACGCTGGAGGAGTTGCAAGAGCGGGCCCGATGGCTTGAACCACATTGCCAAGACCGCGGTTGGACCTATTGCCAGCGCCGGCAGTTCGAGTGGTACGGGGCTGTTCGGGGAACTTAGTTCCTTGTCACTCAGCCAGCAACGTTTCAACATCCCCGACCGCTTGCTGCAACGACCTTACAGCCATCTTGAAATTTGTATGCGTTGAAACTTCGGGCTGCAGTTCTGCGAAGTCATTTGTTGCCTGGCGGAGTTTGCTGAGTTTCTTCCTTGCCTGCTTGAGGTATGCCACTTCGTCCTGATCTTTCCAGGCGGTGCCCAAGGCGAGCAGATAGTCGTAGAGCGCCCGCTGTATGTCGTTGAGCTCTGGATCGTCTTCTAGTTCTTCGGAGTGTTTGATAAAGGTGCGCACCATCCAGACGTGGCTGAGCAGGGCGTCGAGTTGCTGCATTTTACCCATCGAAGATTTTCCGTCAGGTTGCCGGTGCGGCTTCGACTTTCGCAGGCGGTGGATTCTTGGGAGCGAAGACAAGAACCATCGCAGCGCCCGCGATCACGAGAATCAGTCCGGCGAGGAACATCGCGCTGACTTCGTTCCACAGGCCGCCGGTGATGGTTGTGAAGAGCGTGTTCACGACGGGCGCCCCGCCAAAGACGAGCGGCATGACAAAGACCGGCTTGCCGCCGAAATTGAACGCCATGATGATGCCCAGTGCTCCAATCGCACCTGCAGCTCCTGCAGCGAGGCTCCAGAACGTGCCGCTGAAGTTGTATTCGCTTGCCTCGGGTACAGCGGTCGCGAGTAATAGATTCGGCACTAGCACGGCGATTGCAAAATAGGCCAGTCCCACGCACAGGAGCGGACGCAACCGACTGTGATGCATCGCGGCTTGGCCCTTGTGCAAGACAGGGCCGTAAGCTCCCCAGCAAACGATCACCGTCGCGATCGAGGCGATCCGCAGGATAAAGTCTCGCAGCGGGCTCGATTCAGGCTCGGCGTCGATGCCTGCTTCCTCGACCGCTTCTACGGCGGCTTCGGCTGCGACCTGCTCGACGGGTTTGGGGGGCTTGGGTTTGTTGGTCAGGACCGTCACAGCCCCCAACAGGACCATCACCAGCCCAGCCAGAAAGAGTGGGCCAATCTCCTTCATTTTCTTCGCCCAGTAGATGGTTAAGAACGAATTGACCACGGGCGCGCCGCCAAAGACGAGCGGCATGACGAAGATCGGCTTGCCCCCGAAGTTGAAGGCCATGATGATTCCCATCGCGCCGATCGCCCCGAGCGCGCCCCCAGCCAGGCTGTAGATGATCCCCGTGGTGGTCCACTCGCCTTTTTCGCCTTGGGTTTTGAGCAAAACTGCAGGTACGATCACGCCGATCGCAAAGTAAGCGAGCCCCACGCAAACAAAGGGACGCAGGCGAGCATACCCCCCGACGGTCGACATGTCGTGTTGCCCCCAGTGCAGCACTGGCCCGTAGAGGCCCCAGGCGAGGATCGTGACAGCGAACGAGGCGACAACAAACAGGAGGCTACGCATGAAATTAGATTTCAGAAAAAGAAAGATCGTAGAGCGGCGCTCAACGGCCACCAAGTCGTGTAGAACTGTCACTCTAAACAACGTGCCAGCCACTGGCCAGTCAGATTTAGCGGAGTCGATCGCGACGCCGACCGTTCACTCCCCCCGCAAAGCGGGCAGCAACGGTACCTTCACCGCCGTCCGCACTGCCAACCAACCCGCCAGCAATCCCGCTACGAACACAGTTGCCAGCAGCACAGCTAATGTACTCCAGGGAGTGTTCGCCTCCTGCAAGAGATAGTGCGGCAGCACTGCGACCGTCGCGGCAAACGTACCGATGGCCAATCCGCCCACGAGCAGAAGCGTATTCTCGCCCAACACCATCTTCGCCAATCGTGAGCGACGAAAGCCGGCACTGCGTAGCAAGGCGATTTCGCTGCGGCGCTCGAGTACACTTCGCAATTGAGCCACGGCCAGGCCGATCGTACCGAGGAGCAATCCCAGCGCACCGAGCGATTGAAATGTCGAGAGGTATGTGTTTTGTACCGCGAGAAAGCCGGCGAGTCGCTCTTCGGTCGAGACGGCATCGAAGCCGTAGTCTTCGAGTTGGGTTTCCAGCAGGGCTGCGAGGTCAGCAGGCCGTTCCGCAGCTCGAATTAAGAACATTTGCGACCCCGAGGCGTCCGGAAAGAGCTGCAAGAAATCCGCGTCGCCAATCATGACTTTGCCTTGGAGAACGCTATTGGAAAGCAGGGCAACAACTTCAAGGGTGACGGGCTGGTCGAACGCGTCGTTGACTGTCATCCGCGCACCCACTCCCGCGAGATGCAAGCTGTAGACTGCTGTATTCTTGTCTAGAATCATCGGTACGACAGGTCGACCCGAGTCATCCACGCCCAGGTCGTTACCCAGGCCCTTCGTCGGGTTGTCGTTGAGAAGTTCCCACGGCGAAGCGTTGGCGTTTGCGGACTTAGTTTTTGCTGACCAGCCGAATTGACGCTCGGCAGAGAATTCCAGTGGCACGCCCACGATTTGCGGCTGCGCGCTTTGATAAAGATTCAGACAGCTCGCATCTTCGCCGGCTCGGACTCGGAAGCTGACCACCTGGGAATCGTCGAGCTGATGGTTTTCTCGTGACCCGAATCCCAACTCTTCCCGCCCAGCGCTCGTGTTCAAATCAAAATGCAACGGCAGATCGCTAGTGGCTATGAGTTGAAACCCCCCAGTTCCCTGTTCCGTCGGTGCGAGGCGAAAGGCGCTTAGCGCGACAATGAGAAAGCTCGCCACCGCTGCCAGTCCAACGGAAAGTAGCGTGCGACTTGGGTACCGACGTGCATTGCGCGCCGACAAGCCGGCCAGCGACATCGATTGCGGTTTTGTCCATGCAGCTAGTCGCAAGCGCTGCCGTAGCCAGAGCAGGAGTGCGGTAAGAACGAGCGATCCGCTGCCGAAGAACGCGCCGGCTTGCGCTTCGCCCTCGAGTCGGGTCGCGAAGATGCCGAGCAGCATAGCAGCGGCGATCAGCGAGAAAGGGAGCCAGCGGAACCCTACGGAGTTCGTGAGATCGGCGGGGTCGGAGCTATCACCAGTGAGCAATTGCCTTGCGGGGAGCTTTAATAGCTTGCGAAGTGTCCAGGCAATGGTGAGCAGCGCGACCAGCAAGCCGATGAAAAAACCGATTGCGAGACTCCGCGGATTGACGTGCAGCTCAAGAAACGGTGTCACCGTCGCCGCGACCCACCAAGTCGAAAGGCCGTGGATCATGAGGCGTGCATAGCAAATTCCTGCGGCGACACCGATGGCGGCACCAACTAGTGCGACCAACGCCGCTTCGCTGAGCCAATAGTAACGCGATTGTCGAGCGCTAAAACCAATTGCGGTCAGCACCCCCAGCTCAGCCGCGCGGCCTTCCGCCCCCAGCCGAAAGAGCAGCGCGATGAGCATCACGGCCGATGCCATCAAGAAAAAGCTAAAACCGAGGAACAATCCCTCGAAGGCTGTCGTGCCCCGCGCAGCGGCTAGGCCCTGTGTCTTGACCGCAAGTAACGACATACCCATAGCTGCGGGGTCGGGCTGAACCAGTTTTCGCACAGCATCGACACTTACCCCCGAGCCGGCTGGAAATCGGACCACACTCTCGGTACCCCAGCGCGTGGACCATAGTTTCTTGGCGAGTTGGTGAGATACGAATGCCTTCGGGGTTGTCGTGTATGCATCCCAGTAGTCTTCGTCGGCTGATCGGATCGGCTCGACCAATTCGAAAGGCAAATCCCAGTCGTTGATTGATTGCTGGTCCGTGACTCCTGGCAGCTCGGGTGTGAGCTGAGGGTCGTTGGCGGGTGTGATTATTCCTTGTTGATCAACGAGTGCCACGATCGCACGGAGCCGCAAGGTGAGCGGTTCGCCTTCACGCAGCTGTCCATGCGTTGTTTCGGGCTGGTAATACGTGACGGCGACTTGGTCTCCCACCTCTGCACTCAACGCTTTCGCGGCCCAATCGTTGAGGGCAATCTCATCGTCGGCTAGGACAATCGCTTGGCCTTCGGTGTCCAGCAATGGGCCGGTCGCGGGTAAGGAATCAACGCCCGAGATCGTGGAGTAGGGAACCTGCCGCTCGCCCACTTTGATGGTGTTCGCCAAATAAGTGATTGCTGGTTGGAGGGTTGTCTCGGGAAAGGCCGCTTTGCACGCCGCGACGAGTGCCGTCGGCAACACCAACCGATCCGCCGTCACTCGCACGTAGGACGAAGTGCCGAGGTTGACGTCGCTCACACTCACGCCAAAATCGTCTAGCCGTGGCTGCAGTGCTACGTTATTGCCAACGATGGCTACTGCATTCGCACGATCAACAAGACCAAGCAAGTCTTGAAGTGTCTGGAGGGAGAGAAACACATTCCGAGGCGGTTGTTGACTGGGCCGTAGGCTAAAACGAGCCAGTCCTTTGTCGGCCAGGATGGCAGAGACAACCAAGCGGCGGGCCGTGGTGGTGTCGGCTTTCTCACCGAGGACACTCTCCGCCGGCATTGAGCCAGTAAGTGGCACACGAAGGAGCACCTCGTCGCCGACTCCCACGTCGAGTTCAGCCGCGACCGAACCCGACAGTGCCATTTGATTCCGTGACAACGGGGAAGGGGGGGCACCTGCGCCGAGCTGCCAGAACGCATCGGTGTGTCCGATGATTGACAGCTGCGTCGCCCGCCGCGAGCTTTCGTTATTTGTTGCTGCCAACGAACCCGGCACTAACAAGAGTGGCGCGGTTCGCTCGGCACCAAGTTCTGTGGCAAGGTCTGCTCGAAAGGGTTGCTCGGCAACGAGCACTTGATCGATGTTGCCGAGACGCTCGAGTACGAGATCCCGCAAACTGCCGCGCACCGAGTCTCCCACCAGCAGCGCGCCAGCGATCACCGCGGTCGCCACCGCGACTCCTGCCGCGACGGCAAGATGCACGCGGCGATGGTGCCACAAACTGGCGAGGATGTAACGAAGCGGTGTCATGAGCTTATTGTGACAGAAAAACCCCTCGGCAACCAATGTTGCCGAGGGGCGTCATTTTCTTCAATCAAATCGCTCTGCCAAAATTAACTGGCATCAACGGGACAGCTGCCGTCGCACTGGCAGTCGTCACAGCCGCAAGCTTCGCACTCGCAGTTAGTGCAGCTTTCGCCGTCGCAATCGCACGACTCACACGTGCAACCCGCGGTGCAGCAGCAACCACCCGCCGCCGCACTGTCGGCGGAAAGCGAGTTGAAACCAAAAGCGGATGCCGCCAAGATGCCGGCGGCAGCAGCGAACTTCATCAAAACAGACATGAATAATCTCCTGCAAGGTCAAAGCCTCGCGATTGAGAATAGAACTAAAGAAACCAAATCACAGCGCTGGCGATTGGTTAGTTCAGCCACACGCAAAGCAAAGCGTGCAATCGAAGTCTGTCGAGGGAATGCGGGCTCGAATCGCCGCTCAGCAGACGGACCGCTGCGAAGTCGTTGGACGTCACCCCGGCTAAATTGGCAGCCGGGAGTTCGTCGATTGGCCTAGGGCTCTCAACGCGATGCCGCATTTCTGGCGGGATCGCAATCGCCGGCAGCACATGACAGCTGCACTCGGGGCCAGTACATTCCGTGTTGTCCCGGCAACAGACCTTGCGGTCGGGCTGCGATCTCGCTTGGCAACAAGCCGGGGTCTTGGTGTCCGTGACAGCGCCGCTAGTGCAACACCCACAACAGGGGGCAGCCACAGTGGGGATGATCATCCCAAGCGCAGCACCAAGGGCCAGGAAAGAGCGTGTCACCAAAAGGACTGATTGAGTGAGCATCATAGGATTCGAGGCTGAAGAGGAATGTCTCTACCTTTCAATAATAGGTAACCGTGGTGTCCGGGGCAATTTCAAACGGGATTTCGTAGCGGCGGCGTGCTATCGCTAGGTGGACTCTCTGGAAATTGCCTTGTCTGAAATGTCCTTGCGACACCAGGCGCCGTCCCAACGGATGCACTTCACAGCGGTGTAGGCTTGCAGTTTTGCTTGCGAAATGGTGTCACCCAGCGCAGTGACGCCAAGCACGCGGCCACCGTGCGAAACGGTTTGACCATCCCAAACGCTCGTGCCGGCATGAAAAACTTTCACGTCGGATAGTTGTGCCGCTTCGTCTAAGCCGCGAATGGGGTGGCCCTTGGTGTACTTGCCTGGGTATCCCTCGCTGGCCATGACAACGCATACCGCTGGGCGTGGGTCCCATTGCATTGGCTCTACTTCGTCGAGTCGGCCATCGACGGTGGCTTCCATCACGTCGACCAAGTCGCTTTGCAGTCGCATCATCAACGGTTGGCACTCGGGGTCACCAAAACGGACGTTGTACTCAAGTACTTTGATGCCCTGTTTGGTGATCATCAATCCGGCGTAGAGCACGCCGCGAAAAGGCCGTCGCGAGCGCTTCATTTGGTGGACTGTGGGCACGAGAATTTTTTCTTCCACACTCGCCATGAGTTCGTCAGTCACAAGGGGGGTCGGGCTGTAGGCACCCATACCACCCGTATTGGGACCGCGGTCTCCGTCATGGGCCGGTTTGTGATCCTGCGCGGCAGGCATGGTGAGAATCGTTCGACCATCGGAAATGGCGAGTACGCTTGCCTCTTGCCCAACAAGCCGCTCTTCGATCAGTAGTTGACTGCCTGCCGCGCCAAATTCCTTGTTGCCGGCGATGCGCTCCACGGCGGCGATGGCTTGCTCTCGATTATCGCAAACGATCACGCCTTTGCCCGCGGCAAGCCCGTCAGCTTTTACGACAACGGGTGTGTCTTCGCGCGCATTCAGATGCAACAGCGCGCTCTCGCGATCGGTGAAGGTGCGGAACTCTGCTTGGGAAACATCGGCATGCCTTAGCAAGTTTTTGCAAAAGACCTTGCTTGCCTCCAGCTCTGCCGCTTGTTGGCTGGGGCCGAATGCTCGCAGGCCGGCCTCGGCAAACGCATCCACTACACCGGCGGCAAGTGGGATCTCGGGACCAATCACCGAGAGGTCGATTTTGTTTTGTTTGGCGAACTGCAGCAGTGCCGGTATATCGGAGTCTGCGATGTCGACATTTTCGAGTGGCCCTTCCTGCTCGGCTGCTGTACCCGCATTACCAGGCGCAACGAACACCTGTTCTACGCGTGGGCTTTGACCAATCTTCCAGGCCAACGCATGCTCGCGTCCCCCGCCCCCCACTACCAATACCTTCATCGCAAGTTCTCCCTAATCGCGCACGCCAACGGGCGAGACCCAAGTGCAATCCGGTGATTCTAAGGTGCGCCGCGAAGCAGAGTAAGTCACCCCAGCAGGTTCGTTGGTTTGGCGCTTCGTTGAGATTTTGTCATTGCTGCGCCGGTGACGGTTCTGATAGAAAAGCGGTTGACATTTGGAGGGGGCTATCGTAAACCTTTAGATAAGAGATTGTGAAAAAAGTCACAATCTTTGTCCGGGCAGCTTTCTTGTGGCGTAAGTTGCTTCTCTGGCAAGGTTTACAGCGAGGCAGGGACAAGGCTACAGCAGCGTCTTCCTCGGGGAGACGGGCGTAGTATTTCGACCGTCATCGCGTGGATAGACGTTGCCTCGAGCTGGGTTGGTTTTAAGAGGTGGCCGTTCGACGAACGGCATGGATCAAATGGCTGAAAAGAAGAAGATGTCTGTCGCCGATATCCTGGCTGCTGCCAGGAAGGCCGATGGGGATGGCGCAGATAGCGAGCAGCCAGCAGCTGCCGACGCATCGTCCACTGACACTGCGCCAGCCGACCCCGCGCCGGCTGATTCTACGCCCGAGGAAACTCAAGCCGCGGAGTCCCCATCCAAGCCGACTCCCGCCAAGTCTGCCTCTGGCGGACGTCCCAGCGTCGCCGAGATGATGGCGATGGCGCGAGGAGAAAAGGGTGGTGCCGAGAAAAGGGCTGCACCGAAGCCCGCTGCGAAGAAGCAGGCCGCTGGCAAAGCCAAGCCGCCAGCAAAAAAAGCCGCCGCCGCGAAAGCCGCTCCTACCGAGCCGCGCGACACGGCCAGCATTTTGGCTGCCGCACGCAAGTCAAGCAAAGCCGGCCCGATGAGCAAGGCCGAAGCGGCTGCCAAGGCAAAAGCCGATCCCAAAGCGGCGGCGAAGCCCAAAGTGGTTGTTCCACCGATGCCCGAGAAGCCGGCGTACGCCAAGCCAGCCCCTGCCCCTAAGAAAGCGAAGGCGGGCGAGGAAGACCGTCGTGACTTTCTCTGGGTAGGCTTTGGTGCGATCGCGGCGGTCACGGGCTTATGGTCGTTGGCGACCCTGAAATTTATGTTCCCCAATGTCCGCCGCGAGCCGCCGAGCAAGTTCAAAGTGGGATTTCCCGATGCCTACCCTGCCGGGCAGGTGCAAACCAAGTTCAAAGCGCAGTTCGGTGTTTGGGTTTCCAACGCGGAGTACAACGGCGAGCAGCAGATCTACGCTCTCAAGTCGGTTTGCACCCATCTGGGTTGCACGCCGAGTTGGTTGGATGCGGAACAGAAATTCAAATGCCCTTGCCACGGTAGCGGTTTTTACAAAGACGGCATCAATTTCGAGGGGCCCGCACCGCGGCCACTCGAGCGCTGTGCAATCCGCATCGCCGACGACGGGCAAATCGAAATCGACAAGAGCCGTACTTTTCAGGAAGAGATGGGGCAGTGGCAAGATCCCGCTTGCTATGTCCCTGTGTAGCTTGTTCCTTTTTAGCGATGTCCCAGTTTAACAGGCCAGTACCAGTAGGATTAACGAAGTAGACGCATGGCAGACCTCGGCGAAATCATTCGCGAATCGCAGATCTGGAAGAGCATCTTTCGGCACCCCATGCCGGTAGATCGTCGCAATCGCATTGTGGTAATGCTGACCAACTTCTTTCTGCATTTGCATCCCGTCTCGATTAAGAAGCAAGGTATCGCGCTCTCGTACACTTGGTGCATGGGGGGCGTGACGTTCTTTCTGTTCTTGGTCGAAACGGTGACCGGCGTGCTGCTGATGTTCTACTACCGGCCCACGGTCGAGTGGGCGTACACCGACATACAAATGCTCCGCGACGTGCATTCGCTCGGCATCTTGCGCGAAATCCATCGCTGGGGTGCGCACGCGATGGTAATCACCGTTTGGCTGCACATGTACCGTGTGTTTTTGACGGGAAGCTACAAGCCGCCGCGCGAGTTCAATTGGGTGGTGGGTGTGTTTCTGTTGCTGCTTACGCTGTTGCTATCGTTCACCGGCTACTTGTTGCCGTGGGATCAGTTAGCGGTTTGGGCGATCACGGTCGGCTCAAACATGGCTCGTGCGACACCCATCTTGGGTCATGAAGGTCCGGGTCAACAATTGCTCACCCTGGGTGGCGTGGACATGATCACCAACGCCTCTGACGCCCGCTTTGCGCTGCTTGGTGCGCGCGAGGTAGGCGAAGAAACGCTCAATCGATTCTATATTTTGCACTGTATTGCAATCCCGCTGGCCGTAGCGCTTTTGCTAGCGATCCATTTTTGGCGAGTACGAAAGGACGGCGGCATCAGCGGACCCTTGTAGGATACAGGGGCGGGTTTTTTTCGCTCCATCGATCCTAAATCCTCGCACCTCGCGCCACACAAAATGACTCACGGACTGACCGACGCACAGTTTTATGAAAAGGTGGCCTCCTTTTTGGGGCCCTATTACATTGCGCTGGCGCTGATGAATGGCCTGGCTGCACTGTATCTTTGGCGTTCGAGTCAAATGAACACCTGGTTCAGCCTGCCGATGCCGTTCGCAGGCAAGAGCATTCCTATCACTAACGCGATTGTCTGGCTGTTTTGGGGGATGATCTTTCTCCTGTTGGGAGCCATTGGCGGAAGCGGTGGTTGGGTTAGCGTACTGTCGTTGCCCGAGTCCTGGCGTGACGCGATCAACATGTACACTGGGCCGGTTTATTACAGCATCGGGACGACCGTCGCGCTGGTGATTGTGTATCTCACGCGTGGTTTTTTCGTCATACCGGCCGTGGCATGGACGATCTGGAATCTCATGTGGTTGTTCCTCGGCCTGTCGATGACCGACCGCGACTTTTTCGAGATCGTTGCCAAGCCCGACAATGTGCCGATTGTGATGTTGGTGTTCCTGTTGGCGTTTTTCACTTGGCTGGGAACCTATCAAGCGGTCATCAACGATCGTCGCATGGCTAACGGCGAACCGCCGATGGAAAAGGTCAACAACGAAAAAATCCTCGTGTGGCCCGATCTGGTCTACACCGAGTTGATTTGCATGATCGCCTTGACGGCGTTTCTGATATTCTGGGCTATTGCCTTGCCGGCACCGCTAGAAGAAGCGGCCAGCAGCGTGAAAACCCCCAATCCGTCCAAGGCCCCGTGGTATTTCCTTGGGCTGCAAGAGATGTTGGTCTACTACGATCCCTGGATGGCCGGCGTTGTGCTACCGAGCATGATCGTCGCCGGGCTGATGGCGATTCCGTACATCGATTTCAACAAGGCGGGCAATGGCTATTACACGATCAAAGAGCGCACCTTTAGCTACACAATCTTCCAGTTTGGCTTCCTGGAAATGTGGGTCACGTTGATTGTGCTCGGCACTTTGCTTCGCGGACCGAACTGGAACTTTTTCGGCCCCTACGAGCATTGGGATGCGCACAAGGTCGAAGCACTCAATAACGTGAACCTGTCCGAGTTCTTCTGGGAGAAGATGCTGGGGATGGGATTGCCGGGGACCCTTTCTCTGGCGGATATTTCATCGTCTTTTGCACCGTCGAATTGGCCTAGCTCCATTGCTTGGCTGGGCGGGATCATAGACCCCTTTCTGCAGTTTTTCTCGCTCTTGTTTGGACGCGAATTGCCAGGGACGTTGTTGGTGCTTGGCTACTTTATTGCTCTGCCGCCGCTAATGGCGTTGACCGTGTTCCGTGGGTTTTACAAACGCATGGGTTTCGTGCGATTTATGGTAATGGCCAACTTGTTGCTGTTCATGGGTTCGCTGCCGATCAAGATGTTGCTCCGCTGGATTTTTGACCTGAAGTATTTGATTTCCATTCCCGAGTATTTTTTCAATTTTTGATTGGAAGGTGTAAGACATAAGGTGTAAGTCGTAAGTACACAGAATTACCTCGCAATTGCTTTCTTCTACTTAAGACTAACGACCAAGGACTTACTGCTATTCTATGCCCGCTTCCGAACAAACTTGGCGTAATCAAAAGGTGATGCACGTGGTCTTCGGTGCTTCGGCACTGGTGATGACGGTGGCAACGCTATGGTTGCTTGCAAAAGATCACAATCGAGAGTGGAAAGACTGGCAGCTCGACAATCGTAAGAAAGAAGCCTGGATGATCCAGGCGCGTCACGACTCGTTGGCCGATCAGTTCTCCGAAAAAATGGAGAACTACGACGCCGAGATGCGGAGCGTGCAGATTGAACCGATCGAAGCGGGGAAGATCGAAAATTTCAAGGAGTTGGTAGTCGCCGAGCTGCAGCGAATCGAGCCTGATGACTCCGCTGCGGCCGACTTTGGCGATCTTGATGCAGCGATCGAAGATTTCCATGCCAGTCTCGAGGCAGTCGCTGTGGCGAAGGACCAAGTTGCCGAGGCGGACGACGCCACGAAAGCCAGTGCTGAACGGGCGAGAGTCGCTGCTGAACAAGCAGCCGTCGAGGCACGAAGCGAGGTGCTTGAAGCGATGGGCGATCATATCGCCGAGGCGAAGCAGCGTGAGAAAGTCTTAGTGGGCCGTCGCAAGTTTGTAGCGGCTGATCGCACGGCAACGGTCAGCGAACTGGGGCTCATGGTAGGTGGCGGAGCTTCGGAGGCGGAAAAGGAATCTACTCAAGAGCGCATCGAGGGTTTCACTGAGCAGATCGGTGAACTGACCGAGCAAATTGCCGCGGCGAAGAATTACCGCATGAGCTTGGAGGATACGCGAAACAGCATCGACGCGGCGCGAGCCGATTTGGCCAAGGAAAAGACCGCGCTTACGACGGAACTCTCTCGCCTTGAAGATCAGGTTTACAAGAATACCTCCAATCCCTTGGAGTGGGTCACGCGCTGGCCTGTGCTGGACGCGCTCTACGATGGTAACGTGCGAATCGATCAGATTTGGCTGCCTGATTTGACGATCAACTACAACTTCTCGAATCCTGCTCGCTTCGACCGCTGCAAGACCTGTCATCAGGCCATATCGCAGTCGGCCGCCGGCACGCCGACCGAGCCCGCTTACCCCGCTCTGCCCGAGGAAGAACGTGAGCGAGTTCTCACCATGCAAACTCCAGACTCCGCCCCAGAACCGGAAGACGGAGCTGGATTGCGAGAGGTCTATGGCTTGGTGCTTTCCGACGAGGGCGTGATTAACTACGCCGACGTGACGGTGCACTACGTGCTGCCCGAGAGCCGCGCTGCGAAGGCTGGGCTAGAGTCGGGCGACGTGATTCGCCTGGCGGGTGATGAGCCCGTGTACGACAATGCAACGGTCGTTGACTATTTGCTGGATGAGCGCTCTGATTGGGGCGAGGAAGCCGAAGCAACGCTCACCATTCGCCGCGGTCTGCCTCACCCGTTCACAACGCACCCGCGTTTAGACTTGTATCTTAGCGATTCAAGCCCTCACGCTGAGAAGGACTTTGGTTGCACGATCTGTCACGATGGGCAGGGTAGTGGTACCGCATTTCCGTGGACCTCGCACACGCCGAACAATGCCGACCAGCAAATCAACTGGACTCGCGAGCATGGTTGGTTCGACAACCATCATTGGATTTTCCCGATGAAGCCAGCTCGGTTCGCTGAGAGCAACTGCCTGAAGTGCCATCACGAGAAGGGTGGCCTCGAGCCGAGCGATCGTTTCCCCGAACCCCCCGCGCCGAAGTTGGTTGAGGGTTGGACGCTCGTCGAGGAGTACGGCTGCTTTGGCTGTCACGAGGTCAACGGCTACAACGGACCCGACACGCGGATCGGACCCGATGTGCGACTTGAACCCAACTATGCCGAAGTTGCCCAGCAGATTCTTAACGACGATGGTCTGAGCGACGACCAACGCACCTGGGCCGAGCAACTGGTTCGCGTGCCAGATGATGCTCGCACACGCTCCCAGCTGCTGGCCTCGATCTCAACCGACAAGCGGTTGGCTTCGAGAAGCGATACCGAAGTTGAGGCCAGCTTGACTCCAAAGACACACAAGCTTTCCGAAGTGTTGAAGGATGTCGAATCGCCCGGTTCCTACCGTAAAGCGGGACCAAGTTTGCGATTCCTGAAATCCAAAGTCGAGCCAGATTGGCTCTACAGTTGGATCAAGCAGCCTTCTAATTTCCGACCTTCGACCAAGATGCCTCAGTTCTTCGGGCTTTGGGAGCACCTGCAGGATCCTGATGATGCAGACCAATTGGCGGAGAGCAAGCGATTTGAGCCTGTCGAGATTCGCGCACTGACGGAGCATCTGCTTAGCAATAGCAATGACTTCGAGTATCTGGATCCGCCAGAATCCGTCACGGAGCAACCTTCGGCCGAACGTGGTAAATGGCTCTTCGAGTCGCGTGGCTGCCTGGCTTGCCATTCGCACGAGAGCTTTCCCGGTATAGCTGCCAACCAAGGTCCCGACCTGTCGCGGATCGGTGCGAAGTTCAACACGGAGAAGGGGGCGCTGTGGCTTTACTCTTGGGTGAAGCAGCCTCACCGCTACCATGTGCGGACCAAGATGCCGGAGTTGTACCTCGATCCGATCGAAGAGAATGACGCAGCGGGCAAGCCAACTGGCAAGGTCACAGACCCCGCGGCAGACATCGCGGTGTTCTTGATGAGCAATGCTACTGATTGGAAGCCGACTGACGTTCCCAGTGGCGATTGGTCGGAAGAGGAGCTTGCCGCGCTCACTGATTTGGCTCAGGAATGGCTTACCAGTGATGCGATTCCGTCTGCACGTGCCAAGAATTTTGTTCGTGACGGCATCCCCGACCACCTGGAGCCCAAGCTCAAGGCAGACGAAAAGCTGCTGCTCGGGATTAACGATAGTAACCGTACCGAGAAGCTCAAGACATTTGTTGCCCGACGCACGATCAGCAAGTACGGCTGCTATGGCTGCCACGACATTCCTGGATTTGAGGAGGCCAAGCCAATTGGTGCCGCACTGGCGGAGTGGGGTCGCAAAGATTCCTCAAAGTTGGCATTTGAGAACATTCATGCATTTCTTGAAGGCAGCGGACATCCTCATCGTGAGCTGACCGATGCGAGCGACGAAGGTGACACAGCGCATGGCGATACAGCGCATGGTGACGCAGCGCATGGTGACGACGCAGCGCACGCCAGTCACGGCCACCTCAACCCGGCCGACTTCGACAGCGATACGAGCTATTACGTGCAAGCTCTCAATGGTCATTCGCGCGATGGATTCATCTGGCAGAAGTTGCGCCAGCCGCGCAGCTATGACTATAAAACAACTCGTAACAAGGGTTACAACGAGCGATTGCGGATGCCGAAGTTCCCCTTCACCAAAGAGCAGCGCGAAGCGGTGATCACTTTCGTGCTCGGCTTAGTGAATGAACCGCCCGCTGAAAAGTATGTCTACCAGCCCGACGTGCGACAGCAGGCGATTGTTGAGGGACGGCAAGTGCTCGAGCGGTTCAACTGTGCCGGTTGCCACACGCTCAGCATGGAGCAGTGGCAAGTCGCTTTCGAGGAAGGAATGTTCGATTCACCAAGTGAGGTGTCGGATTATCCATTCCTCGCGCCTCACTTCTCACGGTCCGAAATAGCTGAGTCCAAGGTGAAGGACGACCGGGGAATGTACCACACGGCCTTGCACGGCCATCCGGTCATGAGCGAAGAGACCGGTCTTCCCGAACGGGTTGACGAAGATGGTTTGCCGCTCGAGGCGGACGACGACGAGTCCGATCCGTACTACCTGTTCAAGCTGTGGAAAGACACGCTCATTAACGGCGAGCCCTGGCTTGTGGGTTTACAAGATCCGATGGTTCCGGCGAGCCGTGACGGCTACGGGCCGGCCAATGGCCAAGCGTTTCCGGCCTGGGGCGGCGATCTCGCTCGATACTTGTTCCCACGGGTGATCGAGCAGGCTAAGCAAGCGAACCCCCAGGTGAAGGGCTCCGAAGCGTGGGGTTGGTTGCCCCCGCCGTTGATGGTCGAAGGCGACAAGGTGCAGCCCGATTGGTTGCACGGATTCTTGATGGATCCCACGGTGATTCGTCCCGCGGTCGTCATGCGGATGCCCAATTTCCACATGTCTTCGGACGAGGCTGCCAAGCTGGTGAACTATTTCGCTGCCGCTTCGGGGGCGGAGTTCCCCTACGAATACAAGCAGCAGCAGAGCGCCAGCTATCTGGCCGAGCAAGAATCCAAGCGAGACGATCCGCTGGCTGAGGCGATGAACATCGTCGTCGATGGCAACTATTGCGTGAAGTGTCACGCGGTGGAAGATTTTCATCCGAAGGGTGATCCCACCACGTTTGGGCCAAACCTTGCGGACGTCCACCGCCGCTTGCGTCCCGAGTACATGCGGAACTGGATCGCCAACCCGAAACGCATTTTGCCTTATACTGGCATGCCGGTGAACATTCCCTTCAAAGCCGATGCGGACCACTTGGGCGGCGTGGCTCAAGCGTTGTTCGCAGGCACGAGCCTGGAGCAAATCGACGGGTTGGTCGATTTGCTGCTGAACTTCGACGCCTATGCCAAGAGCCAAACCTCGGTTGCCCCGATGGTCGAAGCCGCCGCAGCGAAGAGCCAGCAGCAGTCGGAAGAACCAAAAACGTCTGACGTCACACCCGAGAAACCGCCCCGCAGCTAAATGCCGGAGTAATTAACATGAAAATGCAAACAGCGACGCTCGCACTTACCCTACTGACCCTCGCTTTGGCGAACGAAGGCGTCGCCGCGGAATGGGGGAATCTCAAAGGTCGCCTGGTCTACGACGGTAGTGCCCTCACCGCTGATCCCGTCAACGTCAACAAAGACACCGAGTTTTGCAGTAAGCACGATCTCGTCGATGAAACGATTGTCGTTGGAGATGAGGGTGGCTTGCAGAATGTCTTTGTTTACCTCTACCTTGCTCGCGGGAAATCGGTCGAGGCTCACCCCGATTTAAAAGAACCATCCGCCGACATGCTCATTCTTGACAACAAGGGGTGTCGATTTGAGCCGCGAGCGATGACGTTGCGAACGGGCCAAACCCTGGAGGTGCGAAATTCGGACTCGGGGATTGGACACAACACGAATGCAACGTTCATCAAGAATTCCGATTTCAATCAACTCGTCCCTAACGATTCCCCACTAGTGAAGGTGTTCGACAAGTCTGAGTCGTTCCCCTCACCCGTTGCTTGCAACGTGCATCCCTGGATGAAGGCACACGTTTTGATTCGTGACAATCCTTACATGGCTGTCACCGGCGAAGAGGGCAAGTTCGAGATCGAGAACCTCCCAGAGGGCAAGCACGAATTTATTTTTTGGCATGAATCCAAAGGCGTGCTTCGCAGTGTGAAAGTCGGTGGCACCAAGACCAGCCGCAAAGGCCGAGCCAAGCTGGAAATCCCCGCGGGCGATACGCTCGACCTGGGAGAAGTGAAAATCCCCGCGAAGGCATTAGGCAAGTAATCGTCACCGGGTAAGTAAACATGTTGCAGTTGCGAAAAATACATTTCACCGTGTTGCTCTGCGTAGCGACGCCACTTGGGGCGGGTTGCCAGCGCGCCGACGAACTCGGTCCGGTTGCTTCGGCTAGTGCTTCGCAGTCCATTCGCGAAGTCCTCGCTGGCGACGCAGCGGATTCGGGCTCCAGCGGTGCGGCTGCGGTAACCGGCACAGGCTGGGCGACGATCAAGGGGCGCTTTCTCTTCGATGGCACGCCGCCCGCTATGCAGCCCTACAACGCGAACAAAGACACTGGCACCTGTACCATTGGCGGGAAGGCGCCGCTGCAGGAGACGGTTATCGTCGATTCGGCCACGAAGGGGTTGAAGAATGTCGCGATCTACGTTCGCAAAGTTTCGCGTGTTCACGAGTCAGCAGAGGCCAGCTCCGGCGAGATTGAGTTTGATCAAAAGGTTTGCGTGTTTTTGTCGCATGTGTTTCCCATGACCATCGGCAAGACGATGATTATCAAAAACAGCGATCCCGTCGGTCACAATACGAATATCGAAGGGAAGAACGGCTTCAACCAAACCATCCCCGCAGGGCAGGCAATCGACTTCAAGCCTCAAAAGGAAGAAGCGATGCCAGTCAGCGTGCGGTGCAGTATTCACCCTTGGATGCTCGCATATTTCCTGCCGCGTGAGAATGGTTACTTCGCCATCAGTGGCGAGGATGGCTCATTCGAGATTGCCAATGTTCCCGCAGGTGAGGAACTCGAGTTTCAAGTTTGGCACGAGAGTGCTACCGGCCCGGGTGGTGCGATGGCACTCAGTACGCCCGAGGCAAAGAAGTTAAAGTGGTCGAAGAAAGGTCGGTTTAAACTCAAGCTGGCTGAAGATGAGCAAAAAGAGATGGAGATCACCGTCCCCGCCGCAGCGTTGGGTGGTTAAGCCAATTGCCACCGTTTCGAAGGGATAATTTTTTGAATCGTTTTGATGGTCGCGCGATGAGCCGCAAAGTTGGTCAGAAAACTTGTTTAGGTGTCCTGGCGGCGGCTGCGCTGTTCATGGGCTGCGATGTGGGCACTCCGCCCGCGTTTCGGTTGAATATGGTCGAGGCGGTTTCCTTTGAAACTTCGTCCGAGTATCAGCAAGAGGTGGCCAATGTACTGAGCGCCATGTTCGGCACTCCAGACGAGCCTTTTGTGCTGCCAGAGACCGGATTAGATCAAAGCAAGCTCCGTCGTTCTGCTGGTCCCGCGTGGAGTGATGAGGAAGGGTACAATTTCGGCTTATATCGCAAGCATTGCGTGCACTGTCATGGAATCACTGGCGACGGTCGCGGCCCGACGGCGATGTTCTTGAATCCCTACCCAAGGGACTACCGTCAGGGTGTTTACAAGTTCAAGTCCACCTACAATCCCGCCAAGCCGACGGACGACGATCTGCACACGGTGTTGATCAACGGTGTTCCCGGTACGGCTATGCCTTCGTTTTCGTTGTTGCCTGGTTCCGAAGTCGAATCGCTGGTCGAATACGTAAAGTATCTCAGCTACCGAGGCGAGATGGAAAAGAAACTGTTCGAGTTTGTTTTCAACGAGCTCGGGCAAGAGGAAGCAGTCGATGATCAGGGCAACGAAATCCTCGGCGACGATGGCGAGCCGGTGATGCGACGTATCCCGCTTGATCCGTCGCAGGATGCCGAGCAGCGCGAGGCGATCATGGAATTGTTGGCCGAAGTGGTCGAAGGCTGGGAGGAAGCGAACGACATGGTCATTCGTCCCGAGGAAGAGTCCATTCCCGCGGACGAGCGCTCGCCTGAAGAAGTCTTGGCATCGGTCGAGAAAGGTCGTGAATTGTTCTACGGCACACGTGCTAACTGCATTAAGTGTCATGGCCCAACTGGCCTAGGGGATGGTCAGCAAGATGATCAAAACAATTGGCAAAAGGCACACAAGAAGTTCCTGGAAGACACCGCCAAAATGGCCGAGCAGTCGGATCTCGATCCCGTTGAAGAAAACCTGCTGTACCAACGCCAGGAAGTTTCGGAGCTGCTGTACCCAGTCCGCAACGCGATTCCACGAAACTTGCGACAAGGCGTCTATCGAGGGGGTCGCCGCCGGCTCGATGTTTTCCGCCGCATTTACGCGGGCATCGCCGGTACGCCGATGCCTGCGAGTGGTCCTGCCAGTCCTGGTGCCAAGGGTACGCTCACCGAAGCGGAGATGTGGAATATCGTCGACTACGTGTTGTCGCTGCCCTACGAACCGTCGAGCCAACCGCAAAAAGTAACACCGAAATACACTGAAGCAATATCAAGATAGTAGAGCGCACGCAGCTACACGCTACTAGCTAACATCGCTCGGAGAAGCACCGTGAACCGATTTTGGAGTCTGTTGTTCCTGCTCGTGCCCCTGCTTGGAGTGGCGACCTTTGTTGCTGCGCCCTACTACAACATCTACTTCCCCCCCGATGTTTCCGAACATGGCCGCACGATCGACAATTTGTTCATGTTCATTTTGTGGCTGACCGGCATTGTATTCGTTGTCACGGAAGTTGTGCTCTTTTACTTCATGTGGAAATACAATGACAAGTCTACCAAGGAGCCCGTGAAGTATTCGCATGGTAGCCACGCTTTGGAACTGGTGTGGACCATTTTACCGGCGGCGACGCTGTTGTTTATCGCCATCTACCAAATGGAAGCGTGGGCTGCGGCGAAGATGGAGCGGCCCGATCTCAAGCCCATCGTCGAAGTCACTGGCCGGCAGTTCAATTGGGATTTCCGCTATCCAGGCCCTGACAACGAGCTGTACACCGAAGACGACATTGTTCGCACCGATGGCAAATTGTACTTGCCGGTGGATGAAGAAGTCGTGCTCCGCATTACTAGCATTGACGTGCTGCACAGTTTTTTCTTGCCCAACTTGCGCATGAAGCAAGACGTGATCCCCGGCATGGAGCAATCTATGTGGTTCAAGGCGACGCGCACCGGCGGCTACGACATCGTCTGTGCGGAACTCTGCGGCTGGGGCCACTACAAGATGAAAGGCCGTGTCTATTTCATGCCGCGTGACCAATTTGAACTGAAGCTCGAAGAAATGCGGCAAGAGCAAAACACCATGCGAGCGGAAGAACCCGAGGAAGACGAGTAAGTGAAGCATCCTCTTCCTTGCAAGGGAGAGGCAAGCGGAAGGATTTAGAGTCGCTGCTGGTTCAGCTCCTTCCTCAACCCCAACCCTCAGCAGGGCAGGGGACTAACGAAAAAGCGAGACCCACAATGAGTTCTGTCACTGCCGACACCCATTCCGACGCACACGCCGAGCATGCGCATACCGCTGGGTTCCTGAAGACCTACGTCTTTTCACTCGACCACAAAATCATCGGCTTGCAGTTTCTGTTCAGCACGCTGATTTGGTTTTTCGTGGGTGGTATGCTCGCGCTGGGCATCCGCTGGCAATTGGCATTCCCCTGGCGCCCGATGCCTATTTTGGGCAACTTACTCGCGACTGCCGAGGGTGGTCAGATCCCCCCTGAAACATACACCATGCTCGTCACCATGCATGCGACGGTGATGATCTTTTTTGTGATCATCCCCATCCTTGCTGGTGCGTTCGGCAATTTTTTGATTCCCTTGATGATCGGTGCCGACGACATGGCGGTGCCGACGCTGAATATGCTTAGCTACTGGTTCATGTGGCCAGCATTCATTGCGATGGGCACCAGTTTCTTTGTCGAAGGGGGAGCTTCCGCCGGTGGCTGGACTGCCTATCCCCCCTTTGCACTAACGCAAGGGGATGGTCAGTTCCTCTGGCTGATCGGGCTCACGCTAGTTGGCATCTCCTCGATGATGGGGTCAGTCAATTACATGACCACCATTATTCAGATGCGCGCGCCCGGCATGACCATGTTCCGCCTCCCTATGACGATTTGGGGCATGTTCATCACCGCGATTCTGCAGGCCTTTGCACTCCCCGTACTCACCGCCGCGGGGTTCATGCAGCTGATGGATCTCAAGCTGGGCACGGGATTCTTTATCCCCGAAGGTTGGACGTTCAACAACAACCCGATGGCCTCCGGCGGTGGGCAACCGCTGCTCTGGCAACATCTGTTTTGGTTTTACAGTCACCCGGCCGTCTATATCATGATATTGCCGGCAATGGGTATGGTCTCGGATATTCTCAGCACGTTTAGCCGCAAACCGCTCTTTGGTTACAAGCCGATGGTGTATTCCATTTCGGGAATTGCGGGCCTGGGCTTTATTGTGTGGGGGCATCACATGTTTGTCTCCGGCATGAATCCCATGTTGGGCATGACGTTCATGGTTTCGACCATGATGATCGCACTGCCTAGCGCGATCAAAACATTCAACTGGCTCGGCACGATGTGGGGCGGCAAGCTCCAGTTCACCACGCCGATGTTGTTTGCGATTTCGTTTGTCTCGATGTTTATCATTGGCGGCTTGAGTGGCATCTTCATGGCCGCGACTCCTATTGATATTTTCATCCACGACACCTATTTCATCGTCGCCCATTTCCACTATGTGCTCTTCTCCGGCACGGCGATGGCCGTGTTTGGCGGGATCTACTACTGGTATCCCAAAATGTTTGGGCGAATGATGAACGACTCTTGGGGTAAAGTGCATTTCGCGCTTACCTTCATTCTGTTGAACTGCGTATTCTTTCCGATGCACATTTTGGGGATGGTCGGCTTTCCCCGACGGTTGGCTGATCCTTACCACTACGAGACCTTCCGCAACCTGTTGCCGCTGAACCAGTTCATCAGCTACTGTGCTTTTGCTTTGGTTGCGTCACAAGTCATTTTTGTGATCAACTTTTTCGGCAGCATGTTCTTCGGCCCGCGCGCTGGTCGCAATCCTTGGAAGGCCAATGGATTGGAATGGCAAGCCCCCAGCCCTCCCGGCCATGGCAACTTTGATTTTCAACCCATGATCTACCGCGGTCCATACGAGTATGGCTCGCCAGAGGTGGAAGAAGATTACTACCCTCAGACGCAACCGCCGCCAGCGGAACTGACGGATTCCGAATGAGCAATGGGCGCCCCTCCAACTCGTCGCAGAACTACGCCCACTATTGGGCTTGGCTCTTGGCGTGCGCGACCTTTCCGTTGATTTGGGTGGGTGGGTTGGTGACAACGACCGACTCGGGGATGGCGTTTCGTGATTGGATGACATCCGATGGAACGTTCTTCTTGTTCTACGATTGGCTCAGCTCTGCAGGAGACAAGTTCATCGAACATGGTCACCGGCTCCTGGGCGCTGCAGCAGGATTTCTCTCGATTGCCCTCGTCGTGGTGACATGGAAGACTGAAGCTCGCAAATGGGTGAAGTACTTCAGCTTGGCCATTCTTGCTGCGGTAATCCTGCAAGGTGCCCTTGGCGGGGCACGCGTGCTGTTGGATGAGCGCACCTTGGCGCTCGTTCATGGTTGCACGGGGCCATTGTTTTTTGCGTTGTGTGTGGCTATGGTCGTGGTCACCTCGCGAGGGTGGCGCGAGCCAAAGCCGGTAGCGACAGGGCAGAATGATCAGAAAGCCTGTGGTCGCGAATTACATGGTCAAAAGGTATTTCGCTTAGCAGTGATTTGCGCCTGTCTGGCGTATGCCCAATTGATCGTTGGTGCGGTGGTTCGGCACAGCCCGCACCTGACGGCTGCGTGGACGGGCACGTTGTTTCAAGTGGCGGTCTATTTCCACCTGTTTTTAGCACTCATGATAATTGGGCACGTGTTGCTCCTCTCGTGGCGCTGCTTGCGTACTGGGCTGCAGTCCGCGGGAGCGGTTTGCCTGTTGGCGCTTGTTGGGTTGCAGTTGCTGTTGGGTGGTGGCACTTGGTTGGTGAAGTACGGGATGCCCCGCTGGGCAACCGCGTGGCTTGGCGAGCTGGCTTTCGTCAACCGCGAAGCGGACGCACTGCAAGCGGCCATCATTACCAGTCATGTCGCGGTGGGGTCGTTGATTTTGGTCGTGTCGATCGCGATAGCAATGCGACTGGGACGGCAGTTGCGTGTCACCTTGCCTTGGTTGGCGATTGCGAAGCCGCAAGCCGTGGAGGTGGCGCAATGAGCACTTCCGCACTTACCCGAGATCGCTCCGCCACCTTAGCACGGTTGGCCGACTACTTGGAGCTGACGAAGCCACGGATCATTGTGTTGGAGTTAATCGTTGCCGGCGCTGCCGCATGCCTAGCCATGCCTCGCGGGCTCAATGCGATGACGGTGATGCACGCTTTGTTGGGAACGGCTTTTGTGGCGGCCAGCGCAAGTATTGCCAACCAATGGTGGGAGCGCGCTAGCGACGCTCGTATGCCGCGCACCGCAAACCGCCCCCTGCCCGCGGGACGCGTCACAAGTGGCGAAGCCCTTTTGCTGGCGGCGTTCACACTAGTGCTTGGCATGGTTTGGCTGGTTTACCAAGTGAACCTGCTGACCGCCGCGCTGGGCCTGGCGAGCTGGGTGACTTATGTCCTGATTTATACTCCTCTTAAGACACGCACGCCTTTGAATACGACCGTTGGTGCTGTGGCCGGCGCGATTCCCATCTTGATGGGTTGGACCGCGACGGGCGCCCCGCTTGACCTTACCGCGTTTGCGCTTGCGGGCGTCTTGTTCTTATGGCAATTCCCCCACTTTATGGCGATTGCTTGGCTTTATCGTCGCGACTACGCGCTCGCCGGCCATCGCATGCTGCCGGTGGTGGACCCGTCGGGATTGCGTAGTGGTGCGTTGGCGGTCTCGGCAGCGACGCTGTTGGTGCCCGTGAGTTTGATCCCCTCGGTAATTCCCACAAGCGGCAGTCCGCTTGTCTACCTGGTATGGGCGTTAAGTATTGGCGTCGTACAATTGGCCTTGGCCGTGCGGTTCGCCTTGCAAAGAGATGAAGCATCAGCCCGTTCCTTGCTGCGAGCGACTTTGCTCTATTTACCCGCATGGATGGCGATGTTGTTGATCGTGACGCTTTAAGCTGCAAATTGAAAATCGATACTGCTAGATGAAAAATACAGAACCATGAGTTACGACCACAGCCACGGCCCGAATTTTGACTACCAGCCCGCGCTGCCGATTTCCAACGGCAAGACGTTTATGTGGCTTTTTCTTTCGACGGAGATCATGTTCTTCGCCGCATTGATTGGCACCTACATCGTGCTCCGGTTTGGGGCGACTGCCTGGCCTAGCACCCACGATGTCCACTTGGCCGAGATTTGGGGGGCGACAAATACGTTCGTGCTAATCTGCTCTAGCGTGACGATCGTTCTCGCACTAGAAGCCGCGAAGAAAAACAGCGCCCAATCTGCCCGCGGTTGGATGCTGTTGACGCTGCTGCTGGGCTGCGTGTTCTTAGGAATTAAAATCTACGAATACAGTGCGAA
Source organism: Bythopirellula sp. (assembly GCA_965230685.1). Lineage (GTDB taxonomy): Bacteria > Planctomycetota > Planctomycetia > Pirellulales > Lacipirellulaceae > Bythopirellula. The sequence continues at coordinate 1,038,341 of CBDDLO010000002.1, read as the reverse complement.
GTTTTCGCACGGCGTTTATCCTCAGCATCCGCACAGCCAAATTTATGAAAAGCCCGATGTTTATTACGCCCAAGCGGTGCGAATGCGGCTTAACAAGCTCAAGGCGGAGTTAGAAAACAATACCGAACGCACGGAGGCACAAGACGCGCAATTGACTCTCGTCGATGATATTGCGCAGGACTTGGTCGTGCCGGCGGAAAAGGCTGTTCGAGACAACCCCGATTCGCCAGAAGGTCGGGTCTTGATTTTTAAGATGGCCGACGCGATCTACCCCCGCGCGAGTGTCCACGACCATCATACCGGTGCGGCGCATGCTTCGGTAACTGCTCGCAAGAGCAATTTCATGCTGGCGGCTACGACTGGTGAATCCGCTGACGAAGGGCATTCGGGCCATGTGGTAGGACTCAACGACGAGCACCCTTGGTTGAAACTGCCGATCATGATCCCCGGTGGCAATATGTGGGCGAGTACCTACTTCTTGCTAACAGGTTTCCACGCCATTCACGTGATCGTTGGGCTGATCGCTTTTGCCATCTTGTTGACGATGACGCTCAACCGCGCCAACGCTGGGGTAATCGAGAATGTCGGGCTGTATTGGCACTTTGTCGATTTGGTTTGGATTTTTCTGTTCCCGTTGCTCTATCTGTTTTAATAGTAGCCGTAAGTCTTTAGTTGCAAGTACAAAGCGAGATAATCATGAGTCACGAATCGCACGACGATCACCACGAGTCTCACGGCAGCTACGGCCTGTACATGAGCATCTTTGTCGCGTTGTGTGTGTTAACGACGTTTTCCTTCCTAACGTATTTCGATTTTTGGCGGGAGAATGTCCCCGTCAACGTGAGCCGTGCTTTTATGATGGCCGTCTCCTGCACCAAGGCAATGTTGGTCATCATGTTCTTCATGCACTTGAAGTGGGAGGCCAACTGGAAATGGGTGCTGACTGCGCCCATGCTTGTGATGTCGGCGCTGTTGGTGCTCGCTCTTGTGCCAGATGTTGGGTTACGGATGCGTTACGCTTCTCATGATCGCATGATCTACGCGTCGGAACTCCCCGCAGAGTCAGAGCATGAAGCCGCTGCGCACGAAGCCGCCGGGCATGATGATGCGCATGAGCATGATGGAAACAACCACGAGCAGCATGGGCAGGAAGCCGAGGAACGACGTTCGGCGGCCTAACCGTCGAGTGAGTCATGGCTTCCGATCCCGCGATAGTTGTTTCTGGCGTCACGCACCGCTACGGTGATCGTGTGGCGGTTGATCGGCTGTCGCTGACCATCGACCAAGGAGAAATCTTTGTCTTCCTGGGTCCCAATGGCAGCGGCAAGACCACTCTCTTTCGGCTGCTCTCCACATTGATCCCAGTGCAGCAAGGCGAAGTCACCATTCTTGGCCACGATCTGCGCGCCAGTACCTACGCCGTGCGCAGCCAGTTGGGCGTCGTGTTTCAAGCGCCGAGTCTCGACAAGAAACTTACGGTCGATGAAAATATCGTGCACCAAGGCAGGCTTTATGGCTTGAGTGCAGCCGTGTTGCGCAGTCGAAGTCAACAGATGCTCTCCGCGCTAGGGCTAAGCGATCTGCGGAGCGAACTGGTCGAGACCCTGTCCGGAGGTATGCGTCGGCGCGTAGAATTAGCGAAGGGCATGCTGCATCAGCCGCAGTTACTGTTGCTAGATGAACCGAGCACTGGACTGGATCCCGGCGCGCGCGCGGATTTGTGGAAATACCTGCAACAAGTTCGAGGCGAAGGCGTGACCGTTGTGCTGACGACTCACTTGCTGGAAGAAGCTGAGCGGGCAGATCGCATCGCTATTATGCACCGAGGCAAACTGGCGGCGCTCGATACGCCCGAAGCACTGCAAGCCTCGGTCGGTGGCGATTCGATTAGCATTCGCACCGAGCATCCTGAACAACTCGCGTCGGATATACAAAAGCGATTTGATTGCGAGGCGACCGTGCTTGATGGTAACGTCCGACTCGAGCAGTCGGACGGGCATCAGTGGATCAGTCGACTCGTGGAAGCCTTTCCCAACGAAATCCAATCGATAACGCTAGGCAAACCCACACTTGAGGACGTGTTCATCGCGCGTACCGGGCATCAGTTTCTTAGTAGCGATAATTAAACTTTAATGGTGGCGATCGCGTCGCCGTACCACGTGTCAGCCGCCTAGCAATTCACTCCCCTAGCCCATGCTTAGTACCACCTCAGCCGTCGCTCCGTTGCCCGTTGTGCTGACGCTTGCGCAACGCGAATTGGTTCGGTTTTTTCGCCAGCGCACCCGGGTGATTGGCGCGCTGGTGCAACCCATCCTGTTTTGGGCAGCTTTCAGCCTTGGATTTCGGAGCATTGGACTGGGGCCAGCGTTTTTCTTTCCTGGCACGATTGCGATGATCCTGCTGTTCACCGCTATTTTTGCCACGATTTCTATCATCGAGGACCGTCGGGAGGGTTTTTTACAGTCGGTGCTGGTCGCGCCGGCACCCCGGTGGGCGATGGTGCTTGGCAAGATCTTAGGCGGGACGGTGATAGCGCTGCTGCAGGCGCTCTTGTTTTTTGCCTTAGGCTGGCTGACACTGCGGTTGAACAGTCCATGGCCAGATTTGTTCTGTGCGATCGTGTTGATGGGAGTGATTGCCTTGGCACTCACCGCTTTGGGGTTCTTGATAGCTTGGAGAATGGAGTCGACGCAGGGGTTTCATGCGATCATGACGGTTTTTCTTTTTCCGATGTGGTTCTTGTCCGGTTCTATGTTTCCCCACGAGCCAGGCAGTTTGATGACTACCATTGCTCAGTTCAACCCGCTTACCTATGGCGTTGCCGGTTTGCGGCACTATCTGCGGTTTGAAAACTCGAGCATGGCCGTTGAATCCCTGCCCAGCTTATCGGTTTGTTGGGTAGTAACACTAGGGTTTGCCGCGGTCATGTTCGTCTTGGCTTGGCGAATCGCGGGCTCGCGCACGACGGGGGATTTGCTGTGAATCAGTCGACTGTGAATCATTCCACCTTGCCCTATTGGCTTTCGCTGATGGTACTGCTGGCTGCTTGTTACTTGGGATGGAAGTGGTACCAAGTAGAACAATTCGAGGCGAATCGCAGCGTCGGCGGCATTGAATACACGGGACCGCCGCTGGAAGAATTTGAGTTGCCCGAAAGCACGGGCGACACGTTTCATTCCGCGGACATGCAGGGGCAAGTGTGGGTGGTGACCTTCTTCTTTACCACTTGTCCCGGTCCCTGTACGAGACTCAACGAACGAATCAAGTATATGCACAACCTGGAAGACTTTCGGGAGGTGACGTGGGTTAGTATCACCGTAGACCCGAAAGCCGACACTACCGAAGTACTGCAAGAATACGCCGAACGATTCAATGCCGACCCCGAGCGATGGATTTTCTGCCGAGGTGACTTGGGATACATCAAACGCGTAGGCCGAGACATTTTCAAGTTGCCGGTGACTTGGCAGGGACATAACGAGTCGGCAGTCGTGATCGACCGAGCAGGCAAAGTCCGTGGGATGTACGACGTGACCAGCAACATGCAATCAAAAAAGCTGGAAGCGTTGCTGAAAGTTTGCCTAGCGGAGCAACCGCCGGGCGAAAAGCCACACACAGAAGCCGCGGAAACCGAGCAGACTCCAGAGTCAGAACTGGTGTCACAATGATGGTCGCTTCGTCTGCGCACCCTTTGGTGCATTTGAATGCTGCACTCAACGCCGTGGCGACCGTGTTGCTCGTTGCCGGCTATATCTTGATCAAACGTGGGGACCGCCTCGCACACGCCCGAGTGATGATCGCCGCGTTCGTCGTATCCTGCTTGTTCCTGATCAGCTATCTGACTTACCACTGGATCGCGGGGAGCGTGAAGTTTACTCATCCGGGGGCGGTTCGCTATGTGTATCTCGCGATCCTAATCAGTCATGTCATCCTCGCGGCATTGGTACCATTTTTGGCCGTGGCGACGATCTTGTTTGGGTTGATGGGGATGGGAGTCCGTGGTGCGGCAGACTTGCCGCAGGAGACGCGGACACGTTTCCTGGCCCGCCACCGGCGGCTCGCCCGTTGGACCTTCCCAATTTGGCTCTATGTGTCGGTGACTGGGGTTGTGGTTTACGCGATGCTGTACCACCTCTGGCCACCTGCGGCGGTGTGAACTAGAATTTCGTGAGGAGATTACGCCATGCTGAATTTACATCGCTACTTGCCGAGCACGCGAGTGTTGATCGGACTTCTGCTATTAGTATTGGTCACCTGCGTCGCCACTGAAGCTTTCGCATGCCCCACTTGCAAGGATGGCATTGCTGAGAGCGACCCCGCTTCGCAAGCGCAGGCGCGCGGCTACTTCTACAGCATCCTGTTCATGATGGCGATGCCGTTTGTGATTATCGGCACGTTCGGCGGGGCGGCCTACTGGTCGATTCGCAAGGCCCGAGAGCAACAGGCAGTAGAGCCCTTGGTTTCTTTCGCGGACTCCTAATAGGCGATTGCGTTAGACAGAAGTCCAATAGAGTTGCGTAGGAGCCCCCAAGCCCGAAGTTGCTTCTCACGCTACTCCTGCGTCACGATTTGCCCATCCGCTTTAGAGCCCAAGTATTGGTAGGTCCACATGTCGATGGCTTCGTCAGTGAATTGAACCGAACCGTCGCCCATGAGCAAGAAGGCTCCGCCGGGGTGCGACGATTTTACCCCCAGCTCCATGTTCCAGTTGCAAGGTCGCTGGCAACCCATTCGCCTGACCGGTCCGCCATCTCGCAAACAAGAATCAAAGTTGATTGGCACAATGGTGGAGGTAAGCCCCTGGCCATTGTTTGTCATTGCCCAACCGTTGGAATTGTGGGCTGAACACATAGGACGAACTTCTCCCATAAATGCCGTTTGTGAGAGACCGTCGGTGATGTGCGGTATTTCTGTGATAATGCCCAAGCGGGTAAACACGCCCGCGTAATCATCGGGTTGCTTGAAGCTCTCGTAAGAACTGAGAGCAAAGTTGTTCCAGACGCTGAACTCGCGGCAACTACAGTTTCCGTTGTTGATGTGCCGGGAAGCGCCCTTCAAGCCAGCATAGTTGTGAATCGCCCTCGTATGGCCCAGGTCATCGGGATACACATCGGAGGGGCATTGATAAACACTGAGAGGAAGCTCACCGATCTGTTGAGTACTTCCAGGGACTAATTGTTCGTCGGTCGGGGTCGTGAAATCGAACATGTCGTAAACGGCTTGCTGTTCCACATAGGGGAGAAGTCGGATCAGCATACTGCCACGCCAGTTCCTGGGACCGCCAGTCCACACCGCACCGGGGGGATACTCGCCCTTGTTGTTCTCGTACATAGCGAGTGCCAGACCGAGTTGCTTGAAATTATTTTGACATGCCGACCGACGCGCCGCCTCGCGAGCGGATTGAACAGCGGGAAGCAACAATGCAACCAGGACACCGATAATGGCGATGACCACAAGCAGCTCTACGAGGGTGAACCCGTCGGATGCAGCGGCCTGGCGAGAAGTCGACCGTTTGAGACGGTAGCTATTTCGTTTCATCTTCGCTCTCCGTCAATTGAAAAGTAAACGTATTCTCAACTCCCGCGACGACTTCCGCGGTTAGCCCCGAATTCTTAGGTTGGCTATACCGTGTGGGTAGATATTCGATGAACTGCCAGCCTCCGTCAACAACATGTCCAGAAAGCCCTTGCGCATCGGCGGAAATGCCACGCGTTTCTGCTTTGCTAATCGCGACTTGATGAGTGCCTACCAACGCGCCGTCTCTGGAGTTGGTACTTAGACGGAAATTGCCCTCCGCATCAGTGCTCCCAGAGGCCGAAGGGCCGGAAATCGTGGGCATGAATAACACGCCTGCTTCGGCTACTGCTTCACCGTCGAGGAGCACGCGGCCAATCGTTGGCGCAAGCTCGGGTCCCGAATCAGCACACCCAGCAGTGAGCAGCAAGAGGCAGAGATGCGGCCAAGCTCGAAATAAAAAGTCGAGGGTAAAAGCTGGTCGAGGATCGCATCGAGCGAGACGCGACAAGCGAAGAGATTTGACTAACATTCTCGTAGCTTAAGTCAAACGAACCCGTCATGCCAGAGGTTCGAGCCGGATTTAGCACGGAGACAGCACTGGGTTTAGGAGCCAGACCGCACGATTGTCGAGTCCACGTCGCCTGCCGGGTCCGTCGCCGCTTTTGTCTGGAAAGACTTGGGCAGTGCGGGCTTGCCATACAGGAAACCTTGGGCGTAGTCGAAACCCAGCTCGACACAAACTTCGTGCTCGGCAGGCATTTCAATACCTTCGGCGAGCGCGGCAATGCCCAGCTCTTGTACCATTTGCACCAAGCTGTGGAGCATTCTTTTACGATCATCGGTCGCATTTTGGATGTCCCGTATCAGCTTGAGATCGAATTTCAAGAAATCGGGTGGTACTTCCACCAGCTCAATCAGCCGCGCTTGTCCTGCTCCAAAATCGTCGTAGGCCAGACCAATGTCCATGTCCTTCAGGGCTGCGCATAGCTCGCGCATCTGAGATACCTGAGTGACAGCCGCTTCGTGGATCTCGAGTACTATCCGGCTGTCCGGCGCAAGCTCGCGGAGTTCGCGTAGCGAAAATTCAAGAAGTGCCGGTTCGGTCATTTCCGCAGGATGCGTGTTGACGAATAGCAGGGGATCGACTCCCAAAGGCCCCGCATGGCGAACTCCTTCGTACCGCAGAATGCGACTCAGCTCGGCTTCCAGATCCAAAACCGCGGCTGCGCTAAACATGGCCTGCGGACTGGTAAGCCCAAACAGGCGACTGCGTCCAAGCAACTCGTAACCAATCGTCGCTTGGGAGCGCATCTCAACGATCGGTTGAAAGTGCGGGGTAACCGCTCGTTCGGTCATGAGTTTGTCAAATTGAATTAGCGCTAATGCTCGGTCTGCCGCGTCGTCCTGAATCGTCTGTGAATCGCGCAGTTCGGTTTGGATCCCGGCACGGAAAACGATTTGTGCAAACTGCACGAGATCGCCGTGTTTTACCTTGCAAGGGCTGGTAATTCGCATGCCGTTGACGAAAGTGCCATTGGTGCTTCCCAAATCGCGCACATACAGGCAGCCCTCCTTGATGACCAGCTCTGCATGCTTGCTCGATACCGAGGGATTATCAATGGTCAAGGCGGTACCATTCTTCCGTCCCACCGTGAAAGGGGAAGTCGCTATCCGAATCGCGCGGACCGGTTCGTCTTCTTGCAACTGGCCGCTCAAGAGCCAAGTGACTTGTTCGGGCTGTGTGAGGTCGATGGACATTTCTTTCTAATTCCGTCAGGGAAAGGCGACGCGTCAATTTTATGGGCTATTTCAAAATACTTGCGAAAGTACCTGGGTGACTTGTTCTGGAGTGTTTGCCGTCGAGGCTGGTTGTATCGTCATTGCCGTTTGTAATTCGACAAGGGGCGCCCAAGAGATATCGTTGCGGGTGTGTACTCGGTCAGCGAACTCAGCATAGTCGCGTCGGCACTCGATCAAGTCGACAGCAACGCGTGCCAAAGGAAGTTGACCCGCGTCGCTGCAAACCAGCAAGTTGCCATCAACTCCTGTAAGCAACGAGGTTTCGCTTCCCAGAGTGTGACGCACAGTGGAGGAAATTTCCTCGCGATTTTCATTTTGGGGCACAGCGACTAGTTGGTTGGCGGTGCCGCCGAGAGTCAACAGTGGCGACTTTGCTCCCTCGGAAAGCTTGGAGAGCGATTCTGGGTCTAGGGCTTGGTTTCCCTGAAGGCACATCTCGCGAACAGCGGAGGCAATTTCTTGTTTCGCAATCGTGTGGAGCGTCTCGAGGAGATTGGTCATGACCTTGCGATTGCCCATGACAGTTTGAAACAATCCCCCCTGCGAGTTAATGAACTGTTGCTGCAGCTTTTGATCGACGAGCGTAGCCAACCCATCCAGGTTCGTTAGCAGCAGTTGTCCCAAGGTATCTTTAGCGGCCAAGGCATTTTGATTTTCGGCATCCGTTTCGTTTTCTTGCGACAGCCTGTCAGCCAAATGGCGCAAGCAGCGGCCAAACTCTACGATCCCCTCTCGCGTGTTCTTTAACTCGGACTGCAGAGTACGGACCAAGTGACTTGTAGCTTGGATCGCTCGGAGATCTAGCCTCAGGCGGAAATATTTCACTGCAAATTCCAACGCCACGGGTGAAGCTCCACCGGCCGTGGGAGAGCTCTGCAACTCTCCCAGGCTCTCATGTTTCTGGAGCATAGCAACGAGTTTGTTGCCGATGCCCTTGGCCAGGCGTAACGCGTCGGCTTCCACTCGCTGCAAATGGTTGGCAAACCATTCGGCAGCCTGCCGAGTGCCGGCGAGGCGTTCTTGGCCTTCATCCAATCGCAGCAGTAACCAGCGCTGCAAGTCTGCGGCCAGCTTCATCCCCAAGGGGCTGACGATTGCCTCAAGCCGCCGCCCCAAAACATACTCACGCGACGATTCCTCTGAACCGGGGGCAGCGGCGAACAGAGAGTCAACAAGTTCTATCACCCTTGAAGTCTCGCTATGCTCACCGCTCTGCAACGAGTTCTGCAGCAGCTTAGAGAGCATCGCTTCCGCACTACTGCCGAACTGGCCCTCCAGTATTGACCGAGCATTCGCGGAAATTCCTTCGAGATTCAGTTGTAGTTGGGCAACTGCCTGGGGCGCCCCACAAACAATTTGACTTGTGTCGCTGATCGACGCAGTTTCTTGATCGTTGAGACTCAGTGCAGAGGGTGTCGTGTTGAAGGATTCGGTTTCCTGCTCAGTGCCACTCCAACTCAGCACCACTCGCTGGCAGACCTGTTGAGCGATCGTATCGACCGCTTGCTCTGAGGCGGCGGATTCTTCTTGCAGTCCGAGAGTTCTCAACATGGGGTTGCCCGAAACAGTCTCGGGCATGGATTCTCGGCTGGCCTGGAAGAAGGTCTGTGCCGGGGACATTGTGTCCAAGAGTAAGTATTGAGCCACTGAGTCGGCATTTTGTTTGAGTTGCTCAAGAGAAAGACCATCACCAAGCTTCACAAAATAGGTATTGTCGAATGCCGATGTGCACTCGGGCATGGGGGGGAGGCCGCTCGCTTCGTCGCCGGGATAAAATCCTTCGGGACGAGTGAAGTGGTGGTATTCTTTTAGCCAAGAGAAAGCATTCACCTTAGCTAAATCGCAAAAGCGGGAATCGCGACCGGTCGAGTGCAGGAAGATTCCCGTCGTGGTCGCATCTTTAATTCCGAGCTTCTCTAGCAAACCTTGGATGGCATAGCCGATGTCAATCGACATTCCACTTCCGGTGCCGCCTGAGATCGACGTCACTACATAGACACGCACCCCTTGACTAGCGAATTCTAGTCCCGTTGTTTCGCTCGATTGCTCTAGCGTCTGTTCTTCCATAGCTTGCGAGAGTGCGAGTCGAATTCGCTGAATGGTTCTCCTCGCATGATCGGCAAACGCCAACCGCCCCAGCGGTCTCAGCCCTTCCGTGCGGAGTGATTTTGGTATGTTGTACAACCAACGCCGACTCAACCAACTTAATAGCCGTTTCGAGCTATCGCGATATTCCTGAGGGCGGCGTAGCTGTAGGGCCATCGTTTCATCGCTTGTGAGGCCCGCGCCATCGCTGGCATGAGTCATTTCCAGCAGCGCTTTCTTGTCGGTGTCTAGCTGCAATAGTTGGACAGCTGGAATCTCAGTCGCGGATCCAAAGCGTGAGTTCAATTGTTTGCGGAATTGGCTCAAGACATGCCCGGCTGTGCCGCCAATTCCGATCACCAACGTCGGAGTCGGACGAAATCCTTCAGTCTCCAGGTCCATTGGCGGTAAAGGCTCCGCAGCCGGCTCGAAGGACTCTGGCAAGTCAATCATCATCGACTTCGAAACTTCGGAAGGATCGTCGATGAGGTCATCCTCAAAGACTTGCGTCATCGTGCCTGGGCGACTTTTTCTCTCGGCCGGAGTTGCCGTCTCACTCGGTGAGATGGCGACTGGTGTGCGTGTGCTCCAATCGCTATTTCCGTCGGGTATCTGTTTATCCGCGTTAAATAGGGCTTGAACTAATTCTCGGCAGGAACCGTACCGCTGCAGTGGATCCTTGGCCAATGCGCGGGCGAGTACGTAGCGATCCGCCATCGGGAGCGGGTCGAGGTTCGGCTCATCGTGCATGTGCTGCAGCGTCAGCTCGGCAGAGGTCGTTCCGGTAAACGGCAACTTGCCGGTGAGCATTTCTTGGTAGAGTACCGCCAAGCTGTACTGATCACTGTGACGAGTAGGTTTGCCCTGAAACACTTCCGGTGCGGAGTAGAGTGGGGTCATTCCACCAACGAGCGAAGCCTGCGTGTCTTGGATTTCCTTGACCAGTCCAAAGTCAGCGACCTTGACATGTCCCGCAAGGAGTAAGAAGTTCTCTGGCTTCACGTCGAGATGCTGCAGCGAATGCTGATCGCTGAGATAGTCCAACGCATCCGCGGAATCACGCATGTAGCCGAGCAACTCCTCGCGGGGTATTCCGGCTTGGCCTTCCTCGAGGAAATGATCGAAACGATCCTTGAGGCTTCCATCGGCGAGCTCCGTGACAATGACGAGCTTGCCCTCGATCACTTCAATGCGTTCGAGTGAGAGCAAAAAAGGATGCCGTACCGCTTTGATTTTTTCCAGTGAGCGCAATTCGCTGGAAGCACGTTTTTCGTTGTGATAGCCAAAGATGAACTTGACGGCTTTGGTCAGCCCGCCCGGCGCATGGGCTAGCCAAACTTCACCGTACCCGCCCGCCCCAATGCGCTTCTCAAGCTGGTAGCCAGGGAGTTGGATCTCGCAATTGTTCTCGGCCGATTCAGTCACGGTAGTAGCCTTGGATGCCATCTGTGGTGGGGAATTATTGTTAATCGCCTGAGACGGCGGTGAAGTAGCTCTTCACCACGCGGTCGATAATTTCAGGTCGAAGCTGGATAGGTGCGTCGTTGTACTGGCAGTAATTGCGAATCTGATTGAGCAGATCGCGCGGTTGGCAGCGGCGCAAAGGCCGGCCATTGGGTTTGTAATGTGTTTGCACCAAGTAATCGACCGCCTCGGGCTGGTACTGGCAGCCGGCAGTGCGGCAGAAGACCTCGAACAGCTTGCGAAACTCAGCGATGCTAGGGTCGCCGACTTCGATTTTGTAGGGAATTCGTCGCAGGAACGCATCGTCCGCCAGATCGCAGGGCTCGAGGTTGGTCGAGAAAATGATCAATTGCTCGAACGGGACTTGAATTTTCTTGCCGGTGGCGAGGGTAAGGAAGTCGTGTCGATTTTCCAGGGGGACGATCCAACGGTTCAAAAGTTCCGTCGGTTCGACGCGCTGCCGACCGAAGTCATCAATCAACAGACAACCACAATTGGACTTCATCTGCAGCGAGGCTTCGCTGACATTGGTCGTCGCATCGTGGCGAATTTCGAGACTGTCCATCGTCAGTTCGCCCCCAACGACGACGGTTGGTCGAGTGATTTTGATCCAGCGAGCGTCGTGGTCCGCCGTTTTAATGATACTCGATTCACCAGCTTCCACTGCTTCGTGGAACGAGGCGTCGTAGTATTTAATGAACTGTCCGTCTTCGGTGATAGTGCGCGGGATCCAGATGCTCTGCCCGAAGCATTTGGTGATCCGCTTGGCAATGGTTGTTTTCCCATTGCCTGGAGCACCGTAGAGGAACAACCCCGCCCCCGAGTTGATCGCGGGACCCAACAGATCGAGCATTTCCTGCTCGACGGATATGTCGCTGAACGCCTCTTCAAGTTGGTTTCGCTTTGCGGCTTCGGCCCGAATAGTTTGCGCGTCGACCGACAGGACGTAATCGTCCAAAGGCACCGGCACCGGCCCAACGTAAGCACATGATCGCGTCGCCGCACGGGCGCGATCGGCTCCCTGTTCTGTCAAGCCATAGTAGTAGTCGCCCAGTTGCCCTTGGCCTTTGTGCTCCAGCATTTGGCGAGAACGCAATGCAAGCAGCATGTCTTCAAGGATGGCGAAAGGCAAACAAAGTCGTTTTGCTACGTCGCGTCCGCTACTCGAACCGACCTGCAGCAGGAATTTCATGACTAAGGTCTCAATCACGACGGGACTCACGCCCGTTTCTTCAAGAGACCGTGGCTCTGATGGATGAAAAACTTCCTCGCTCAAGAGCGATTCCAACACTCCCGTGCCACTCAATGTTGCCGAACCGGTCGACATGATTCTGTTACCTTCAGTGCATAGGACGAACATAGATCTAGCGCGAGATGCGCCAGAAGCGGGAATTCCCCACGAAAACGTAGGTCACAAGGGCGAAGCACGATTGGGAGAATGGCGAAATATCTGTGTCGGCACCGAGGGATCAAGGTGTTACTGCCCTGATTCTGAGATAATTTCCGGCAGAACCCTTACAAGTGGGCCCCTCGGCAAATTCCGTTTGGGGCGACATTCACCTTCTCCTACAGACACTCTTGGAATTCATTTTGGAATCTAATCGCTTCATTTTCGGCACCAACGTGTCCAAAAATGTGTCCATGTAGGGCATGGCCGTATTCATTCAAAAGTAGCTCAGCGGTAGCACGCAGGGATAGCAAACTCCATTGCCAACCGAGAAAATCATCGAACTATACATTCGATAAAACCACATCCGTGCCGCAGTAGGTCATGGATTCAAAGAGTCTAATCGCCGAACTAAAGAATTCACTGTAGGTAGGCCCCGGTGCTCGGTCGCGGATCTGGTGAGGCTTAATCCGTGGCCCAGCTCGCGCATGGCGATAGCCACATAGTCGCTTTTTGTTGGGGCGACAAGCAGCAACAGCACGACAAGAGCCCGAAGTGTCATGGCTTGCGTTCTTCCGCAGCGGAGACTACTCGGTAGGTTAATCGTGGCTGCTGGAGCCTTCGTACTCGAAATCTTTCCATTTCATCGCGCGGCGGAAGGGTTCGATGCGGAGCATGACCTCGCCTTTTTGAAAAAGCCTCACTGTGCCGTTAGATTCGCTGACAGTGATTGCGATGGCGTTTGTAGCCCGACTAATCGCCGCGGCGGCCCAGTGACGAGCGCCCAGCCCTTTGCTGAGGGTAATTTCTTCGGCAGGTGCCGATACATATTGGCAAGCGGCGACCACCGCCCCGTCGGCGGCGACTACTAGCGCACCATCAAGCTGCGCGATTTCTTTGATCGACTCTCGCACTTTGTTGTCGGAGAGTCGACGTTCGCTGACGTTGTAGCCTCGCACCGGATCGAAACCAAGTGGATAGCAGTTCTTCAGCACGCGTCGATGATCGCCGACGACGAACAAGGTGCCAACCGGCTTGCCCTCGCGTCCTTCACGACCAATCTCCACGGCCAAGTCGACAGTCTTCTGCAGCGTCTCGATGGGGATCTTGGTTTTGAGCTGCCGCAAATCGTGGACTGTGAGTCGGCCTAAATGCTCGTCGAGTCGAATCACACTGAGCGAGTCGATCGTGCCACTTTCAAAACCGCTGTAAAGCGCGACCACACAGGCACCCGGTGCTAGTTGATCGTCGGCGACGCTTTCGAGCAGGGCTTGGGTCAGGCTCTCGTAGACTGGGCTGTCGGGAATGTTCAACTCTACTGTGTCGAGCCCGAAGTCTTCGGCTTTGGCAAGATGCTGGGGCCTATCGCTGGCGACGATAAGGTGAATCTTGCCCGTGGCGGCGCGAAGCTTTTGCCAATCGATAGAGCTTTCGACCAGGAAGAGCAAGGCGTCGGCTTCTTCGCGTTTGGCTAAGCGCCGCGCAACTTCGCAAAATGCTTCGAGCTGATCCGTAAATTTGATCGAAGGTGCCATCGAGTTGCCGCCACCACAGAGAGACTGTCACTGGGGATCTCGCCAGCCTGCTGGGGCTGTGCGAGATTGAAGCGAAAGGCGAGAATTCAAGGAAAACTGCGTCCCACCGCCACGTGTGGCCTGCAATTTATACTAGCACGCTCCGTAGTACAATCCAGAGTTCACGATTCGTACTAACGGCGTCTTGTCTCTTGCCTCACGGAGAACGGCCGAGTGGCCACAGGCGATTCGCCAGGCTCGTCGTAAGGCGAGAAAACGAGCCGATCGTAGACCAACAGGGCGTGGACTGCATGACCCAAGGGACCGGCTTCCCAGTCCTTGTAGCGGTTGCGCTGCATGATGTTGGACAAATAGTTGACAGCTTTGGTCGTGCGCCAATGCTTCAGCTCGTTTTCTCCGGCGGCGTAAAGCAGCCATTCGAGAATGTGCCCGGTGGTCTTGAGCTTGCGATCGAGGCTGTCTTCGTTGCCGGGGCCTCGAAACCACTCAGTGCTAAAGCTGCCATCGCGATTCTGCAAGCGGTAAGCGTATTGCTGATACCGCGAGACGAACTTCTTTGCCTTGAGGTATTGGCCGTCGACTGGCTCGCCCCGTTTTTCGCGCGTCTTGTAGGCCAGCGTCAGTCCAGACAGGCGGTGGGTACCACCACAGGCCGCACCACGAACGGGCTGTCGCAACTCCTCAGAAATCAACTGAGGGATACTCCATTCCCTACCTTGGTCGTTGAGCCAAGTTTCGTTGGAATCGAGATAATGCATCAGCGCAATCAGCTTGAAGGTTAATTCCGTACGCGGATAGCAAGTGCGTTTCTCCATTTCAATCAGATCGGCGATTTTCAGCTCATTGCCTTCGACGAGCATGGGGTAGTTCTCGTTGATGCGCGATTGGGCCAACATCGCCAGCAGCTGGCCGCGGTGTCCTTGCAGTGCGGGGCCTACACGCACTTGCAACTTGCCATCGTCATCGACATACATCAAAGTGCGGCGCTTACAGGCCTGGTTGTAGCAAAGCCAACCGACTGCAGTAATCGGCTTACCGTTGGGTCCGCCTTGTAGCACTTTACTATGTGCCTCGAACGCCAACATCGCGTGCATCAGCTCCCAGGGACTTCGGTCACGTGTGTTCAGGGGCCGATTGTAATAGTGTGTCAGAACACTGCGGACCCTCTTGCGTAGATTGATTTGCGAACGCGTCAACGGCGGCAACTTGCTTGCCGGCGGCGTAGGTGTCACGGGTGCCACTTCGGTTTGCATCGGAGGCTGAGCTGACGGCTCTAAATCAGCAGGCTCGGCTGGTACTTCTAAGTCGAACTCCTTTTCATCACGTTGCTCCGTATCGGAGAATGCCGGTTCATCACCTGCTGCTGAGTTTTGACGAAGTGGCAGTGGTTGAGCCAATTTGATTGGCTTGCGATTGATCGACCGCCTAGCTAACTGGGGAGTTTCCTTAGCTTCTGGGATCGCGTCCGCTGCACGCGTCTGTGGCTTGATCCACTTGCGAAACGGCGACACGCGTGGCGGGGTCTCGCCGGCATGTTGATTTTGGTTGTCTGAAGTTCCCGATTGGTCGGGCGCAGCCAATTTCAGGGCAGGGGTTTTTGGTGGAGACGCTTTTGAAGCTGGCCCCTGAGGAACCGCAGTTTTTGGCGCAGAGAATTGGGGCGACTTCTCCGTTGTGAGAATGCCGCTGTCGACGAAATTCAGCACCGTCTCTCGTAATTCGAGATCTTGCCGTTGCACATGTGCATCGAGTGTCGATACCCGATCGAACGGCACGACGTTTAAAGAGCCTTGAAATCCAAGCACAAACTGTGCTGGAATCGTGGCGGCTAAGAGTGTCAGTGCGCATAGCACGGACCTACCGCTCCGTTGAGCTGGTAACCAGCTTTGCATCGTTATCATCCCCCCGGACGCAGCTACTTAAGAATATGGATTCAAGGTGCTCGTTTAGTTGATCGAACTGTCGTGCGAAGTAGGTCCGCCGAGTCGTTCTTTTCTTGCCGACGACCAATCAACGTCCGCTAGCAGAGCGCATCTGCTCAGCAGGCCGACCGTTTATCTATCGGGCAGGGTGGGAAGAGAAATCCAACCTGTTGATGGAGATTGCTAGGCTGGTGACAAGAGCCGCACCAATCAGCCGTGATTTGTGAGCAGGGCGAGCTAGCCCTGCGACAGAAAGCAGAGGTAGGGCAAGGGTGCTAGCTAAAATACCCGATTATCGCCGCTGAAACGGAGGCCAGCCTCCAGGGCGTTGATCGGCCACAGAGATTTCTGGCTGGGCGCTGGCGGCGTATTCGCGCCAGGTGGTCACATCGTTGCCGAGATCTTGACCGCTGACCGACTTGAGCGCCTGGACACCGGCGAATTGGAGAGCGGGGTCGCGATCGTTCACGGCCTTGCCTAACGCCCCTACGCTTTGTGGTGATTTGATTTGGCCGAGCGCGTCGATGGCGGCCAGCTTCACGTCGAGCTGCGGGTCCGTTTCCAAGGCGACGCTCAATGCACTGATCACGCTGGGATCGTCCCGTTCGCCAAGCAACCGGCAGCAAGTCACGCGCACGTCGAGAGCATCGTCCTGCAAACCGGCAATCATCACGTCGCGGGCCAGGGGTGTTGGGATCTTCCCAATCGCCTCTTGGATCGTGCGACGCACCAGGGGATCGGGCTCGGTTTGAATTTGCGTTGCCAGTTGTTCCGTGATTTTTTGCTGCTCGTCCGCATCGGCATCGCTGCCACGCACGCCCATTTCCTCAATCGCCGACATCCGCATCCGCGGAGTTAGAATCGAAGTCCGTTCGTTGTCTTGCCACGGCATCGAAGCGCAACCCATCCAGGCCACCAGCACGATTAGCCCAGCCGCAAGCCGCGACACGGGAAGTCTGCAGAGTGAATCGTTGACCATCATTTCCATCAATGGTTTGATAAGAAGCAATTATCAGAAAAAGTGCCCATAGCGAGGCAAAACAGTAGCAAAGACGTCGGCGTCCAGCCATGCCAACTTTTACCGGCGGTTCGTAAAATTGGTAGACTGGTGAATCAAAGTTCACAAATCTGCCAGCAAATCGTTGTGCTAGCACGACTCCAAGAAGCTGACGCACTGCCGGTCGACACGATTTCATGCTTCAACCAGGGACAAAGACTCGTTTCGGATATCCGCTGCTCTTTGCGAGCATTGCAGGATGGACGATATGTCTGCTAGTGGCGACCGACCGGCTACGGGGCCTGCTGGTCAATTCACTAATGCTGGCAGGCGGGACACTGCTGATCAGCCTGCCTCTCGGGGTATTTCTTGCGGTGGCCATTGCAAAAACTTCGCTTTGGGCGCGACGACCTTTAGAGCGATGTTTGATCGTTTTGCTTTTTGTGCCGCTCTATGTGCAAGCAACCGCCTGGCATGCGGCGGTGGGGCAGGGCGGCTGGCTATTGGATGCCGGTTGGCTAGTTGGCTGGCGCGGGGCGATTTGGATTCATGGCATGGCGGCCGTTCCTTGGGTTGTTCTTTTTCTTGCAGCGGTTCTGCGCAATGTGCCACGCGAACTCGAGGAAGATGCACTCCTGGATACTGCTGCCTGGTGGGTGCTAATGCGAGTGACCATCCAATACGCGATTGCCGGCATTGTCGCCGCAGCGCTGTGGATCACGGTTATTTGCTTTAGCGAGATGACTGTTACCGACCTGTTTCAAGTGCGCACTTTTGCCGAGGAAGTTTACACCGCGGCCAGCCTCGGTACGCTGGAGGGAGGGCAGGTGGGAAGTCCAGAGGTTCCCCAGTTTGCAGCTCACGAATTGTGGCTGGGGACTCTCGCTGTCGTGCTCCTGGTCTCTGCTGCGCTGGGGGCGGTCTGGATGTGGGTGCCTCTTGCTGACATGGTGTCCTTTGAATCTGGCTGGATGTGGCGCTTGGAGCGCGGGAAATGGTTTGTTTCTCTGGCCACGTGGTTAGTCGTGGCGGTGGTCGTAGGTGTGCCCTTGCTTGGGCTCGTCGGCAAGGCCGGTTCACAGGTCACACGCGAGAATGGGCAAGTGGTTCATGGCTGGGCCTTGAGCAAGGCTGCTAGCCTCGTAGCGAACAGCCCCTGGGAACATCGGCGCGAGTTGGGATGGTCGTTGACCATCGGCGCGGTCGCAGCAGTAGCCGCGACGGCACTCGGCGTGGTGTTTGCTTGGGTATTGCGGACTCGTAAGAACTTGTTGCTGCCCTCGGCAATCGCACTCGCTGTGGGTTTTGCGATTCCAGGTCCGTTGTTGGGGGTGTGGATCATTCGCACCTTGAACCGTCCGATGGATTCGTGGCTCTGGCCTCTTACGTGGTGTTACGACCACACGATCTTGGCCCCGGTTTTAGCGCAGTTTCTGCGCGTCCTACCTCTGGCAACGCTGATCCTTGGCGCGCAGTTCGCTAGTCTGCCGCAAGACGTCCTTGATAGCGCGCGAAGCGAAGGGGCTAATTGGTGGCAAGTTCTGCTGAAAGTTGCGCTGCCTTGGAGCTGGCCAGCGCTGGTCGCTGCCCTCTGTCTGGCGATGGTGGTGGCGTTGAGCGACTTGGCGGCGACGCTGTTAGTCGTGCCGCCGGGAGTCTCGACCTTGTCCGTGCGAATCTTCGGACTGCTGCACTATGGCGCCGAAGACCGGGTCGCGGCGCTATGCTTGATGCTGGTGATTGGTCTCACGACAGTGGTGAGCCTGGCTTTTCTCTTGCCGCGTTGGATGAACCGTTGGCAATAAGCCCTGCGGCTCGTAAGGCAATCGGTTAGAATGGCGTGGTCGAGAAAAAACCATTTCCGCTTTTCCTCAGCAGCCCAAAACGCAATGCCCAAATTCAGCACGGTGCCAGAAAAATCGCGTGGAAAGTGGCTTGTGCTGGTGATCCCGCTTGCGCTTGCGATGCTTGCCAGCGCGGGTTGCGGAGGTTGCAACTCCAAGACTAAAGACCCGAACCAAACTGAGGAAGACAACGCTGAGCAAGAGAAGCAGGTCACCAAGAAGAAGGAAGACGATCTCGAGATCAAACCACTACGACCGCTGATTGGCCAAGAACTTGCCCCTTTCGCTACCGCCGAGCCTCCGGCAGATGATCCGGGCATCCCACTCCTGGTGAAACCGGGGCACTGGACAACAACGATCCAGGAAATGCAGGCCAACTATGGCGACTTTGTCGGCAGCAGTTCGACAACCTTGGTGGATTCTTCGCAGCGTGCCGTGCCTTTGGAGCACACCAATTTCACCTTCCAAGCCACTCGCCCTGTTGCGTTGGCCAAGGGTCGGCTCAAGCGGATCGAAGGGCAGTTGTTTATTCCCGAACAGAGCGCTGACGCGCGCGTGAGGGCACAACTTCGCAATCGCAACTCGGGTGCAATGGAATCGACGGGTAACCGTGCATTGCTGAGGATGCCCTCGTATCAGTATTTCATCTTGGTACTCTCGCGGGAAAGCTCCAAGTACGGTTTCCTCAAAGTCAGCGATGCGATTCGGATGCCGTGGGAGGAAGAGTTCGACGCCGCTTCTCAGCCACACTATCGAGTTGTGTTGGCCGATGCCACGAAGAGCTTGCCCTTGCCGAGCAATGTTCTCACTTGGACAAGCGTAGCCTATGTGTTCTGGGATGATGTCGACCCCACGCGGCTCGCACCGGAGCAACAGTCGGCACTGGTCGATTGGCTCCATTGGGGTGGGCGGTTGATTATCAGCGGTCCTGATTCCCTGGACAGCTTACGCAGCAGCTTTCTGGCCGAATATCTCCCAGCGGAAAGCACGGGCGCACGTACGCTCACAGCTGAGGAGCTAAGTGGCTGGTCCGCCTACTGGTCTCGGCGAGATGGGGGAGCGCGCCCACCACAACTCAAGCCGACCAAGCCTTGGTCAGGCATCACACTCAAGCCTCATGCTGAGGCGGGGGAATTGGCAGGTGGTGGGCAATTGTTTTACGAGCGCGCCATTGGCCGGGGAGCGATCGTACTTTCTGCCATTCAGCTCACACAGCGAGACCTGATTAACTGGCCAGGCTACGACAGCTTCCTCAACGCAGGGTTGTTGAGACGACCTCGTCGTACTTTTTCGGAGGGGCTTTATGACGATGAACGAGCCACCTGGACAGAATTCCCAAGCCATCGACTCGACGCTCACCTGACCACGGGACTCCGATTCTTTGCTCGGGACTTCAGAACCAGTGCCAATCAAACTCTCCAAGAGCGACAGCAGAGCAACCAGTTTGGTCAAGTGAATACGGTAACCACCAGCAAGATCGATCGCCCAGGTGGAATCGGAACATGGAACCCTTTCAACCCCGTCGCCAACGCTGCCCGCACTGTGTTAACCGACGCGGCGGCGGTTCGCGTTCCCGCAGGTGTGTTTGTGCTCAGTTGCCTCGGTATCTATCTCGTGGTTTTGGTGCCACTTAATTGGATGATTTTCCGCGCCTTCGACCGCGTGGAATGGGCGTGGATCGCCGCGCCAGTCATCGCCCTGCTAGGAACCCTCGTGATCGTGCGGCAAGCACAGCTGGATATCGGTTTCGTGCGATCGCAAACCGAAGTCGCCTTGCTCGAACTTCAAGGGAACTATCCACGCGGGCTGCTGACACGATTCACGGCGCTCTACTCCTCGCTCTCGACGACCTATGACCTTAAGTTCAACGCTCCCACTGCTGTTGCCACTCCCTTTCCGGCGAGCCAATCGTTGCCAGCTATCCGGGAGAATATTTGGAACGTTGTGCTCGAGAAGCAAAATGAAACACACCTCAGCGGCTTGGCTGTGTCGTCTGCATCGACCAAAATGGCACACAGCGAGGAGATAATCACGCTGGCCGGTGGACTGCAACTGGGCAAATCGTCGCTCGGGCACGATCAACTCATGAACCGCTTGGGTTACAACATGCGCGATGTGGTGGTGGTGAAACGCTACTTCGAGCCTGGCGGGAACGCGAGATACGCAAGTTCGTGGATAGGCCAATTGCGAGATGGTGAAATTAGTACAGTCGGTTTTCAGCCACTGGTCCCTAACCAGGGACAGATGCCGCATCAGGAGCAGCGCACACAAGCTGCAAATGGAGATCAGAAAACTTCCGTCGATATTGACGCCTTAGCTGATCTGGCCTTTCAATTTCCCGAGAGCGAAGATCCCTTGGAGCAACGACGCGATGAATGCCGCGTTGTGGGTTTGATCGACCAAGTTCTTCCGGGCACGGAAGTCTCACCCGTTGCTTCGCAAATTGTTGGCACAACGGTTGTAGTTGCCCATTTGCAGCATGGCAGCCTTCCGCAGCCCGAGCCAGATTTCAACAACAGCGACGATGTCGTCAAGGAAGCCCGTTCCCCTTAAGCCAAGGGCAGGAACACCAGCGCACACTAAGGACCAACGACCTACAGCTTACGACGACTTTATGATCGAACTCCAAAATTTTGGCAAACAATACGGCGACTTCGTGGCTGTGTCGAATTTGAATCTGAAGATCGAAGCGGGCGAGATGTTCGGCTTCATTGGCCCCAACGGTGCTGGAAAGAGTACGACGATTCGCTTTCTGGCTACGTTGCTGAAAGCCTCTCACGGCGAGGGGACCGTCAACGGGTGTAGTGTAACGAAGGACCCCATCGGCGTGCGCCGGAGTGTCGGCTACATGCCTGACAATTTTGGCGTGTACGATGGTATGAAAGTCTGGGAGTTTCTGGATTTCTTTGCCGTCGCCTATCAGGTTCCCAAGGCGCGCCGCAAAGAAGTGCTCTCCGATGTGCTGGAGCTCTTGGACCTCACCCACAAGCGGGACGATTTCGTCAATGGATTGTCCCGTGGGATGAAGCAGCGGCTTTGCTTGGCGAAAACGTTG
This sequence comes from Bythopirellula sp., assembly GCA_965230685.1. Classification (GTDB taxonomy): domain Bacteria; phylum Planctomycetota; class Planctomycetia; order Pirellulales; family Lacipirellulaceae; genus Bythopirellula. The sequence goes on along the minus strand of CBDDLO010000002.1, from coordinate 1,016,738 downwards.
GTTCACGACCCACCGGTGCTGATTCTCGACGAACCGGCCAGTGGTTTGGACCCCCGTGCGCGGTTAGAAGTGAAAGCCCTGCTGAAAGAACTCCGCAACATGGGCAAGACGATTCTTATTTCCAGCCACATTCTCACGGAACTGGCCGACTGTTGCACCTCGATTGGAATCATCGAGCGCGGCCAACTATTGCTGCACGGGCCGATTGACAAGGTCTACCGTAAAATCACCAGCAACCAGAGCATCGTCGCCCGATTTAGCGGCAACCCTGAGCAGGGCATCAGCCTCATCCGCAGTGACCCCAAGGTCACTCGCACCGATGATACCGAACGAGGCTGCCGATTCGAAATGAACGGCACCGACGCCGACGTCCAACGCCTGATGCGCGCTCTAGTCACCGCCGACTGCGGCTTAATTTCCTTCGCCGAAAAGGAACCGACGCTCGAGGATGTATTTATGATGGTGACGAAGGGGTTGGTGACGTGAATTGCACACGGACTTTTTTGGTTGGTACGTCTAGGTATGGATAGTTGTTGTCATTTGACAAGGTTGCTATCCCAACAACAGCGGCCCTTCGAATTCTCCTTCGCGCTCTTCCCATTGTTTCCGTAGCTCGCCGAGGCCGTAGACACATAGCTCAAAATTGTTACTAAGCCTTTCGAGGATTGGCGCAGGAACGGATTCCCTATCAGTGGGGAGACGGCTCGCGAGCAGGTAGTTGCGCTTGCCTTGGTCTTGATAATCGAGCAAGCTATCTTTGCGGCCCTTGCGCTGGCGCTCCGCAATCTCGGGATACAGGCCGGTCCAGAACAACGTGAAATCGCCGATGTGACGGTGAAGTCGGCGGCGAGCGGCGCCTTGGCGCGCCTGCGCTTCGGCCAGCATGTCGGCAACTTGTGAAAGCCGCTCACCGGTCGGGGTGCGAACTCCGTAGATCGCGTCCGTCCGCACAAACGCGGCGAGCATGGCCGAGAGATAATCGATCAGCGGCGGATCGGCTACGCCCAATCGCGAAGTAAACGTATACTCGGTCAGACCGGCAAAGAAGCGGGCGAGAACTTCGCTCCGCGATGGACCTTGCTGTGGAGAAGGACCTTGCTGTGGAGAATCTGCGTGCATCGACTACCTCCAGGGGTGAGGGGGTCGGTTGTGCCGTGAGGAGACTGCGCCGATAGCAAATCGCGCAGTTTCGGTGAATCAGGTCACGACGCAACCAATTCAATTTTACCTTGCGAAATTCGGATAGGTCAAATTGAGTTTGCCAGGGATGCCATTTTTCTGGTATCGGCTTTACAGACAATCGGCATTCAGGGGAAGGCCAAAATGGTCATTCCAGTGCTGCGAGCAGGGTAGAAACGTAGTCACCTATTTGCTGAAGCGCGTTCTCCTGCCCGTGTGTTTCCACCTCTGCCATGCGCCGGACAATCGCGGAACCGACAATGAGCCCGTCAGCGACGGGCGCTAGCAGCTTCACATGTTCGGGTTGGCTGATGCCGAAACCGATACAAACGGGCAGAGGAGTTTGTTCGCGGAGCCAACTGACACGTTCGAGCAATTCGGGCGGCAGCTCCGTGCGTTCTCCGGTGATACCTGCAACCGAGACATAGTAAAGAAACCCACTAGAAGTTTCGGTGATTTTCAGTGCCCGATCGCGCGGTGTGGTGGGTGTCACGAGTTGAATCAAACTCAGGTCACGCGATGCGCAAATTTTCGCCAGTTCCGGGGACTCATCCACAGGCAAATCAGGCACAATCATTCCTGCGATTCCCCGTTTTTGCAACTCGTCGGCATAGGCTTCGACGCCGTGCCGATAAATAATGGCGTAGCTGACCATGGTCACGATCGGCGCGGCAAGTTGCGGCGTTACAGTCTTGAGCGTGTCGAGAATCTTACTCAGCTTGACACCTTTGCCGAGCGCGCGAGTGTACGACGCTTGGATGACAGGTCCATCGGCGATCGGATCGCTGTAGGGTATTCCTACTTCGCACATCGACGCGCCACGCTTGACCAATTCTTCGATCACGGCCTTCGTGAAATCCAAGTCAGGGTCACCAGCGGTGACAAAGGGCATCAGTGCCTTGCGATTCTCGGAGCGAAGCTTGGTAAAAAGGTCGTCAATGGCAGGCATGGGCAATGGGCGGATGCAAATGTGGATTTGATGTGAGAATCAGCTAGAATAACATCAGAGAACCTGCCCGTCGATAAGTTGCTTCGCGGCTTCCGAGGGCAAGGCAAGCAAGACCCTAAAACGAGTCGCAACTAGGAATGCTACCGAAATGATCGGGTTGATGAATCGACAGCCATTCTCACCGCTGGACATGCGACTCCACAAAGGCGCTTCAATCCACGTCGAGCATCCCTTCATGATTGCGACTATTCGAAACAGTCCAACTTGCATTGTTTACCAGGAAGAGGGGAAACGCACTTCGTCTCGTACGGAAATATCGCTGTAGTAGTACTGCAAGACACCTCGACGAACGGTGCATAAAATTATCCGAACGATTGCCCCTTAAGTCGCGCTATTTCCGACGCATCTTTGTCGCCGCGACCAGACAGGCAAACGACGATTTTCTGATCACTGGCCCGCTTGCTAGCCATTTCCATAGCCTTGGCAATCGCGTGGGAGCTTTCCAAGGCAGGCAAAATGCCTTCAAGCTGGGCCAACTCGTCAAAGGCATTCATTGCAATGTCATCGGTGCAGCATGTGTAGCTAACGCGCCCGGTCGATTTCCAATAGCTGTGCTCCGGCCCGACGCCGGGGTAATCCAAACCGGCTGACATCGAGTGTACGGGCGAGGTTTGGCCGTCGTCGTCTTGCATCACGTAAGAAAAACTGCCATGCAACACACCGGGACTCCCATAAGTGAGTGGTGAGGCGTGGTCTCCCGGTTGTTCGCTGCGACCTCCGGCTTCTACGCCGAGCAATTCTACTTCTTGGTGTTCTACGAAAGGATAAAACATACCTGCAGCGTTGCTGCCGCCGCCGACACAGGCAACAACCATGTCAGGCAGGCCACCCTCGAATCGCTCTCGGGATTGCTCAATGGTTTCTCGACCGATGACGGATTGGTAATCGCGGACAATGCGGGGAAACGGGTGGGGTCCAACCACCGAGCCGAGAATGTAGTGGGTGGTCTCGACACTCGACATCCAGTCACGCATGGCTTCGTTGATCGCGTCCCGCAAGGTACGTGAACCGGTGGTGACTGGTCGAACTTCCGCGCCGAGCAATTTCATGCTGAACACGTTGGGCGCTTGACGGCGGATATCTTCTTCACCCATATAAACGACACAGGGCAGTCCGAAGTGAGCGCATGCTGTGGCGGTGGCAACGCCATGTTGGCCTGCGCCGGTCTCGGCAATGACGCGGGTCTTCCCCATGCGCATGGTCAGCAGCGCTTGGCCGATGGTATTGTTGATCTTGTGAGCGCCGGTGTGGTTGAGGTCTTCGCGTTTGAGCCAAATCTCTGCACCGCCGCAGTGTTCCGTGAGCCGCTTGGCGAAATAGAGAGGGGAGGGGCGGCCCACGTAGTTCTTGAGCAGTTCGTCTAACTCTGCTTGAAACTGCATGTCCTTGCGCGACGCTTCGTACTCAGTTTGCAGCTGGTCAAGTGCATGGACCAACGTTTCGGGAACATAGCGCCCACCAAAATCGCCAAATCGACCCGCGTCGTCAGGAACCATGGCAGAAGATTTTTGGGGGACTGTCGACATCGAATTCTCCAGGGGAAAGCATCAATTCTCGATTGCCACACGCAGCGGGTCAAGGGATGGTGGAAGGGAGATTGATGAATTAAGATCGGCGAACCCCCAATGCTTCACACTGACCTCTTCATGTGCACATTCTCTGATGCCTGAGCTTCCCGAAGTCGAAACCATGCGACGTGGTATTCTTGGTGTGCTTGGCAGCCGAGTCGACAATGCCTCGAAATTGCGATGCTCACGCAAGCCGATTAATATCTCTCCCGGGCCAGCTCAATTTCGCCGTCGCGTGCAAGGAGCAACAATCACCGAAACTTCTCGGGCTGGCAAGCGAGTGGTTCTTTGGCTGGATACCGACGACGCCATTGTCATCGAGCCACGTATGACTGGGTTGGTGCTCGTGGTCGATCCGCCGACGCAGGCACATTTGCGCTGGCGGTTGCAACTCTCCGGTGGACCCTTGCAGGAACTCCTCTACTGGGACCGCCGAGGCCTAGGGAATGTTCGCCTGTTCTCGCGAAAAGAATTTGAGGCACGTTTTGGCCTGGATAAATTGGGGCCCGACGCGCTGCAAGTTTCAGCCGAAGACTTATCTCAGCGACTGGGGGAATCACGCCGAGAGATCAAACCGGCACTGCTCGACCAACGTGCCGTCGCGGGGATTGGGAATTTGTACGCTTCCGAAATCTTGCACGTGGCGGGAATTCATCCTCAGCGGACTTGCGTCATGATGGCAACGGGCCAATGGCAGGCATTGGTAGCGGCTACCCACGCAGTGCTCGAAGAAGCCATTCGCTATGAGGGATCGACCCTCGGCGACGGGACCTATCGTAACGCACTGAACAAGGAAGGCGGCTATCAGAATCAACACCGTGTTTACAACCGAGCGGACCAGCCATGTCCGCGGTGCAAGAACAGCAAAATCAAACGCATCGTGCAATCGCAGCGATCAACGTTTTTTTGCTCGAATTGCCAAAAGCGGCGCGGGGCGCTGCAATGACGCCGAGCAGAAAAGTTGGTTTAGGGTACATGTACGTGGTAGTTGTGGCATTGTGTACAGCTGTCTCCAGCAGCGGCGCGGGTGTGGCACTCGGCACAACTTGTTTTGGTGATGGACTGGAATCCGTTCTCGTACTCGTGAGGCGATTGCTCTGCGTAGCTCGCCATCACCTTGGCAAGCGGGTTGATCTTGTGGCACCCGCTGCAGTCGGACAGTTGGGCCTGTGTGAGATGAGGGCCATGTGAGAATACGGTAAACGATGGCGGTTGGTCCTCGACTCGCTTGGCGAACCAATGGACGACGTGCTGATCGCTGTCCAGCCGATCCAAACTGTGGCAACTGCCGCACTGGCCCGCGGCGGTAGGATTCATCATTTCTTTGAGCAGCGGCTTTGCCACTTCCGCGTGGAGCCCCGTAGTTGCTTCGGCCAAGGTATCAATCCAAGCGGTCAGCCAGGGGTCCGCATGGCCGACAGGGAGATATCGAACAGACAAGGTGGTGTCATCGCTCAACCAACCGCCGGCAGCAATACGGGTTTGCTCAGCGGAACGCTCACGGTTCGGTGCCGAGAGGTTGCCGACGGGTGCCGATGCTTTTTGGCCACTCGCCAACTCCGAGGGCAGCGCCGTCAGCCACCGCTCGTTCATCGCCGCAAGATTGTCTGGCGAGAGTCGGGCACTGAGCGCGGCAAACTCCTGCTTGGTAAGCTTTCGACCAAGAAGTGTTTCGACACGCAAACGCAAGGCGGACTGTCCTTGGGTAGTCACTTCGTGCAGCAGACGTTTCATTGCCCAAATCAACTCGGCAGCCGCTTGTAGTTGCTGAGGATCATCGGGTTCCACGTCGAAAAAGTCGAAATCGACGCCCAAAGTCGCCAGCGCCGAAGCAGTTTGCGGATCGGCCGCGAGGAGTAATTTCGTAATCGGTGGCAGGGCACCGTCAAAATCGCCGAGCGCTTGCTTAGGCCATTGGCCGATGTCGTGTTGTGCGTCTCGCAGAGAATCGCCATCAAGCATGGGTAGCGAGAACATCGCGATTCCCTCGCTCGAGCTTGTCTCGATTTTGCTGTCGTGGCATTTCGCGCACGTTGCTTCGTAGCTCAGGGTTTGTTGGAATCTACCGTCGCGACCTGTCGAGTGGCACATGGCACAGTCGAACTGTTGGTTTTCCTTCGGAAAGTATTTGAGCTGATGCGCGCCGTGATCAAAGGCAATGCGAGTGCGCCGACTTGTTGGCCAACTCGCGAACTCGGGATGGTCTGTTGCGAAGCTGTGGTACTGTTGTTGATGGCATGCTTGGCAGGCATTGTCCGTCATCCGCGTGAGATCGTGATCCGCGCCATGGTGCTCTTGATGGCATGTCGAGCAGGCCAATTCCTGTGTCGGATCCAACCGCCGTCGTGCCGCTGTGTCAGAATTGGTTAGCAGAACTTGCGGTTCCATGTTGTGGGCCCAGGTTGCTTTCTCCGCGTTGAGAGTCGACTTATGGCATTCCATGCAGAGCGAGGTTTGACTCGGTTGGGCGAGATCGTTGTTCACAGCATGGAGCATCCATTGGCCTACCGACTGTTGACCCGCCGCGTGGCAAACAGCGCACCGATCGGTCATTACACCTCGTTCGAGCAGTTGAGCATGGTGCGAAGACAAAGGACCGGGCGCGAGCGCCTCGTTACGCCAATTCGCACTGAGCATTAAGCAAAGTCCCCCCAGAGTCACCAGAAAACACCCAAACACGAACCGACCGCGACTTGCTCGCAGACTTCGCAGCGGTGTGCACTGAAAAACACGACAGCACTCGCCCTCGGGTGTTGGCCCATTCTCGCAAGGACCGCCCCGTTCAGGCGACTGGTTGCAAATCCAACGATCGCCCTCACGAACCGGATGGCAGGCCGATGCGCCGGGGCACTGCCCACCTTTGCCTGGTCCTGCGGAGCAGGTGGCCCCTTCGTCGGCTAGCCCGCAAACCCAAGGCTGGTTAGGTCGTTCATAGGTATCGCCCTGAAATTCTTGTAATGGATTTCTCATAGCGCGCTCCCGTCGAACAGGTGCGCCAGAATTCCATGAAGGCTCGCGACTGCTATCAGTGGATAGGTCAAGCCAATATGCAAGAACAACCAGGCCTTGAGTCGCCACTGCAATGCGGCGTGATAGTCCAAGTCGTCTCGGCGACGGACGAATGCGAAAAGCTGCTCGCTGGTCTTCCGCTCGGGGTCAGAAAGATAGCGACTGACTTCGGTTAGCTCTGCGAGAAGTTGCTTCCTCAGACGGTTGTTCGGGCGTAGGAAGTACAGCACCCCGGGGGAATTTTCAAAATAGTCGTGAAGCCGTTCGGAATAGAATTGACCCAACGTGGTCTCGCCAGCTGTGCGGACTGTTTCGAGGACCGCCAGCTGCGCGCGATCGCGCAGCTGGTTGCGTAGCATGGGGATTCTCTCGTAGATGACTTCTTCGCTGACTCTCGCCAACTTCTTGGGCAGAGTGCGAGTCCAGTAGAGGCCAATCAGGCCGCTGAGAAAGGTAGCCAGGAAGAATACAGCTAGAGTCGTCTCGAAAACACCATTGGGAATTCGCCAATGGACGTGAAGCCCAAACAGAAATGCGGTGCTGAGTCCGACATAGAGATGCGCCTGCATCCAACCTGCCGAAGTAGTCCAGGGCAACACAGGGAGCTTCTTGCGGACATTGTAGAGCCCAAGAAACAAGATTGCGGCAAAGAGAAGGTAGCCCGTGTCGAAACTCGTGCGGCTCAGTCCCGCCTCGCGCCACTGTGTCCAAGCCACTACGCAGCCCAGTGCTGCAGCCGTCAGCAGGCTGTTTCGCAGTCTCCGACTGACGAATGATTTCATGGCAGGCAGGGGACTTTGGGCTGTAGTTGGGGTTCGGTTACTCGCGATGCAACCAAGGTAACGTCTTGGCGTTACCGTGCGAAGGGTAACCCATCAGTGAGTGAGCTCATCACCGATTCGTCCACTGTGAAAGTTCACCCAGGTTACCCAAATTCAATCGCACGAGGGCATCGTGAGGGCAGGCGCGCTGACAGGCGGGGCCACCGAGCTGATCAACACAGAGATCGCATTTGGTCGCTTTGTGGATGGGTTGGTGCGTGGCCTCGTCGAGGACAATCGCTCCACTCGGATCTCGGACTTCTGTCATGCGGATGTTGTGGTAGGGGCAACTATTCGCGCAGGTTCCACAACCTATGCAGGTAAGGTCATTGATTTGCACGACACCGGTTGGCTGGTCCCGTCCGATGGCCCCCGTCGGGCAGCCGATCATGCAAACGGGGTCGATGCAATGCATACAAGCGTGAGCAACCATGGTGGTGTCATGTTGATGGCCGTGTCGGATGAAGCGTGGGTTGTTGTCGTGCGTTGCCGCGCAGGCACGGACACAGTCGTCGCACCGAGTGCAGCGATCCAGGTCAATGACCATCGCCTCAGGGCCGTTGATAAAACGCTGTTCGACAAGAAATTCGAGCAACCCGGGATCTACGTCTGCCTGTTCGCTGCCAACCCTGTCACCAGGCAAGCTGTACTCCTGCTCTGAGCAAAGCACTTCATGCTTCTTGGCGAGATCCGCCAAGGATTGCTCCGGCACCGAGGGGAACACGTACTGCTCAAGTGTTGTCTGAGGAATCCGAAGCACATCCACGTACCCCAACGCGCGAAGCGAATTCGATTGCATCGCGGGCTGTTGCGTTTGGTAGGTTTCAATTGCTTCGGCAAGCCCGAAGACTTGGCCCTTGCCGAGATAGGCGACCGTGCGATGGCCGTGTCCATAGCGATGGCTGAGCCGCGCGAACCCGTTGCGAATCAAGACCATGCCATCGCTGGAAGTCCCTTCCTCAACGATCAGTGGTTCACTCACAATCGAGTCTTGTACTGGACCTGCGTCTCGATTGTCAAAAGAGGACTGCCACTCGAAGTTGCCGTGGGTCTCAAACACTGTCGCCTCGGCAACTGCGTCTAACTGCTGGGCTGTCAATTCAGAGAGCAGTGGTGTTTCGCGGAGATGCACGCGGAGGCTATTTTCGCGGTAGAGTCGTTCAATATGTTGACGCAAGGCATCTGTGCGGCGCATCAAATCCCGCAAGCCCTGCCAACGTACTTCGAGCAGCACAACGTCTCCCTCGGCCAAAACCGTGGTTGAACGTGGCGTGCGCGTCAGTGCCGCAAGTTCTCCGAAAATTTCTCCTTGGCTCAGCGAGACTGTTCGAGCCCCTGCCAGAGCGCGGGGCACGTCTTGGAGGTAGACCCGCGTCTGTGACGAATCATTGGTAGGCTCGCGGGCTTTACTCAGCGAGGCGTTACTTGCACCAAATTGAGTGCGCACTTCTGGCAGTGTGGGATTGTTCCACAGCTGGGCAAGCGACTTCCACACGCCGGGCTTCTCTGGTGATAGTCTCCCCAGGGCCTCGGGGTCCAGACCGTCGAGTACCACATTCACCTTGCCTTGGATAATCAGAAACGCACTGTTGCCGTAATCGCCCTCACGGACGATGATGTCACCATCTTGGTAGGTGTTCACTCGCGTATCATTTTTCAGAATGTCTCGCAGTGGCAGCGCGGGGGGGAACCGTGTGGCATCTATGCTCGCGAACGGTTCCGTCTCCAGCAACCGATCGACATCCGACTCACGCATCGCGTCGCCAAACGGCACATCCCAGCGCTGAGGACGCGGGACAGCGACTTCCTTTAACAACATGGTGAGCCTTTCTGGTACGGTGCCCTGCAGAAGCTGTGCCGACTCTCAACGTGGCTTACTGTTTATACTGCGAGGGATCCGGTAACAACGAATCGATTGAGGCCAAGTCGCTGCCTCTGGCCTCCTGAGCGAAAGCATACGCCGCTTCACCGATTTCCTTCGCAGCTGCGAGCAGCACCTCGCTTTGGTTCAATTTCAATGGGGCAGCGAGCGCTGCATCAAGGGCCTGTTGCACGAGCGGATCGCTGGTCTTCTGTTGAATCTCGTGGAGCTTTCGCTTCAAACGCGCCGCACGTTGAGCCGAAGCAATTCCAAACGGCGCTTTCGAGGTTGCCTGCGCTGTCGCGCGAAGGCTGGCTTCGAGGTCGGCCATTACGCCCACCACGTACATGACGCGCAGATGCTCAGGGCTGGCGGCACCATTGGCCGAACCACCCGTGCGGAGAAAATTGTGTCGGACCATGCCTTGGGACCACGAAACCAACTCAAATTCACGGCTTCCCGGCGTGTGCCCACCGACGTTTACCAAGTTCTCGTTAGGGGTCGTATGACAGGCCAGGCACTGACGTGCGATTAGGTACAGGTTGGTCGGGTTGTTCATTCCTGCGGCGATACTGGCGTCCCTCCGCAGTTGTCGATGTTCGTTCGACTCGGCTGCTTTGGTGACATTGGGACCCCCGTAATCGTTGTGAATCGCCACCCAATCGCGAGCCGCGCCATGGCACGATTCGCACGAGACCCCCGCAACCACTCGCACGCGGCTTCCCTTCTGTTGCCGAGTGTAGTGGCACTTTACGCAGGTTTCATTTCGCTTGACGGTTGAAAGCCCGAGTCGTTTGGTGATCGCCTTCGCTTCGGGATTCCGGTGTAACGATTCAAACGTGGCGAAGTGGGGAGTGAGCTTCCATTGCCGTAGTTCGTTCTCATGACATTTCGTGCAAGAGTCCGCACCGAGCACCTGAGCCGGATCGCAAGTGAGAGGTTCGAGACTGGATTCCACGGCAGCGCAAGACGTCGTTAGCAGCGCGGTAGCGACCGACGAACAAATAATGACGAATGCAGAAATGCGTTCGTTTAGGTGGCTAAGCAGCTTGTTCATAGAGCAATCTCTTCATTCACGCTTCGAGTATGACATCGCCTTGGGGAACACCGATGCAGGTGAGGCATTGGTTTTCGTCGAGCGTTAGGCCCGGCACTTTCACGTGCTCGACACTGCCTTGACGGACCGATACCAGACACTGCCCACAATTGCCGGCGCGGCAGCCATAGTCCAGCGGCACACCTTGGCTCTCGGCGAACTCGAGGAGCGACTCATGGCCTCCATCCCAGGCCAGACAAGCACCAGCCAACATGAATTCCACTCGACAGGGGCCTGATTCCATTTCCGCGTCGCTACGGGTGTGCTTGATGCCTTTGACCGTCGCGGGACCGAATGCCTCAAAGTGAATGTGCGATTGTGGCACTCCCCAGGCACGCAGCGAGGGCACTAGCGTTGCCATCATGCTCGGTGGACCGCAGATGTAGAACTGAAAATTGTTCGACGGCAGAACCTGTTTCAAACGGGCGATGTCAACGTAGCCACGATGGTCATAGTCACGCCCAACCTGATCGGAGGGCATAGGACGGGAATAGCTCAGGTCGAAGTGAATATGGTCGTGCTTGGCTCGGAGTTCTCGTAGGTGTTCCCGAAAGGGGTGCTCGCGGCTGTTCCCAAAGCCCAAGCAGACCTGCGCCGACTGCATGCTACCTGCGTGGGCAATCGAATTGATCATGCTCAAAATGGGGGTGACACCGATCCCCGCCCCAATGAGTACAACGGGGCTGCTGTCAGTCGGATCGAGAAAAAACGCACCCTGGGGTGCTTGTACCTCAAGCGTTGATCCGACAGCGACGCGTTGGTGAAAGTAGCTGCTTGCCACACCGGGGGGCGAGGTCTCATTTCCCGGGGGCGGGAGAGCATGCTTGATGGTTACTCGGTAGTAGTCTTCTCTTGGCCGATCCGAAAGCGAGTAGCAACGGACCAACGGTTTTTGGCGAGGGTTCGTCGGCAAGTTGAATGTCAAGAATTGTCCCGGCTCGAAGCGGGGTAGGGGGTGACCGTCAGCTGGCATCAAGTAGAACGATTTGCAATCCACTGCCTCGTCGACCACCGCCGCGACGTGGAATGTTCGCGTGCCCGACCACGCCTTGAACTTCGGCTTCGCGGCCTGTGCCCATTGCAGTGTCGTTCGAAGCTGGGCATCGAAAGCTGTTCGCCGGTGCGCACAGCCTGTCTGAACCGTGCGCAGCCTGCGACGGGCAACCAGCGCCGCACTCAAAGCTTGCAGCCCAGCGGCTCCCAAAAGGGATGCGCCCAAGACCTGTCCCAACAATTGCCAGTCCACCAATGCTTCCTTGCACTTTTCATAGCCCAACCCGGCGGAGAGCGAGGGTCCGACGAATCGCAATTCTCGGAACTCCCCACATTACGGGCAGCATTATTTCGTAATGCCTGCACGGTGTCGAGAACAATCGGAGGTGGTGCTAGCAGCGGGTTCTAACGGTTTTCACGGTCAGTCGGATTCTTGACGCAGAGGCGGAGCGTGGCGACCTTGATATGGGCCGAGGTGACCTATGTTTCAGAACTCGCCCATCAATCCCCTCGGCCAACGTATGTCCCAGCCTGGTTCAGAACACGAGTTACGCATTCTCGAGCCCCTAGGGGCAACGAGTCTGGAGCAGCTTCTGCAGCCGCATTCCGCAACGGAAAAATACTCAGGGCCGTCCGCTGCCACGGTGGCAAGCTGGCTTTCGGCGGTAGGGAAATTACATCGCGCGGCGGCCGACTCCAGTGATTTTTACAACGACGCGGCACGATTTGCGGTCGAGACGGTGGGGCTTGACGCGGCGTGGGTATTAAAATGTGGCGATCAGTCGGGCGAGTGGCGGATAGTTGGCAGTAGTCCAGCGAAAACGGATCTCCGCTGCGAGACGCGCTGTTTGGAGCAGCTCAGGCAAGATCCACAGACCTGGTACCAGCCCGATGAAACTATGCGCCTGCCTGCACTGGTGATGTCACCCGTATTGGATTCCCGAGGCGAACTGGCAGCAGCCATCTACGGTGTACGTGGCACTCGAGGTAGCAATCGCCGACGCGGAGTGCGCCCACTCGAAGCCCGACTTGTTGAGTTGCTTGCTGAGTCGGTCGCGGTCGGAATCGCACGTTTGCAGAAGGAGACCGAAGCCACGCGGACTCGAGTGCTGCTCGAGCAGGCGTTTTCTCCGACGGTAGCGGAGTACATCCAACAACACCCAGAAGCGCTTTCCGGCCAGCAGCGCGAGGTCACACTCTTGTTCGCCGACCTGCGTGGGTACAGCGCTATAGCCGAAACGATGAACCTAACGGACTGTTACGAATTACTAGGCGAAGTAATGGAAACGCTCACGCAGGTGGTCGTGGCCCAACGGGGCGTCGTGGTCGATTACTACGGCGATGGGCTGCTTGCACTGTGGAACGCCCCGCTCGAGCAGTACGACCACGCCGACCTGGCTTGCTCGGCAGCGGTCGGAATGCTTCAAGCAATGCCAACAGTCGCAGAGAAATGGCGACATCGGCTCAGCGGTCCGCTCGAACTGGGCATCGGCATCCACTCGGGACTCGCCTACGTGGGCAATGCTGGCACGCGCAGCCGTCTCAAGTACGGACCTCGTGGAAACACGGTCAACATTGCTAGTCGGGTGCAGGCTGCCACGAAACAATTGCAGCTGCCGTTGGTTATAACCGCAGCAACGCAAGCGAAGCTGACGGAAGAGTTTTTCACACTGCGCGTATGCACGGCAAAGTTGCCTGGCTTGGAGCAGCCCGCCGAGCTCTATACCGTTTACCCTGCCGCGAAAGCGGAAAGTGTCCAAACGCGGCTCGATGAATACTCGTTGGCACTGGCGATGTTTGAATCGGGTGACTTGGCTGGTGCCGCGGAGCTGCTCGCCAAGCTGACTACCTTGGGTTCAATCACGCCAGCGCACTTTCTGGCGCACTACACAGCTGCGCAGAAAAACGGCAACCTCGGCCGGCGGGCGGTCGACCAATACTCTCCTCAGGAAAATGCCGTGATTGAGATTCACTCCAAGTAGTCGGCGTCTCATTTACGGAGCTTTCCATCGCTGTTTCGCATGTCACCTGGCAGCGGTAACTCCGTGGCCATGTCCAACGACCCTCGCGTGTCGGGGAAAAAGCCATGCTGAGCGCGATGAAAGAGCTGCACCAAATTAGCTACCGCAAATGCTTGTTCCCTCTGAGGACCATAAAGCATTGTTTTTCCCTTGTTGCTCAGCAGTGCATCGTTCGCGCCAGCTCCAGTGAGAACTATCCCGTTCGAGTCCACCCTGAATTGAATCGCTAATTGGTCAAACGGGAGGAGCGATTCCGGAGTGACCTCTTGAAATAGTTGGAAGGCGGGGCCGGCATTGCAACCAAACAACTTGCTCATGCCGTTGAGCAACGAGTCGTTTACCGCTCCTTGTTGAGCGTGCATCGTGCCTTCGATTCTCTTAATGCCGTTGTCCGACCAGGCAAACTGCCGCAGTTGGATTTGTGCTTGGCCTTCCAGTCGATGCGGGCCGCGCTCGCCGAACCATGTCTGCAGGTCCACATGCGCTAGGTTGCCGCTTAGTTTCCCGTGCAGGCCATGATCCTCGCTCTGCGCAGAGATTTGACCAGTAAACATGGCTTCGCCAAAGTTCCTAAGCCCTGGGACTAGCTTGCCAACCAACCAGCAGGGGAGTGCAGATTGTTGCGCAACTAACCTGCATTGTAACGCTACGCGATCAGCCACTAACTTCAACTGCACCGCATTCCCTTCGCTGTCGAACGCTTTTGCGAGAAACTGTTGACGCTTTGGGCTAACCCCATCGCTGCGAATCGTTAGTCCCTGCAGCGGCAGAGCTTGGAATGATTTGCTGACGATTGTCAACCGCTCGACTCGTAGCTCGAACGGTTGAATTTGGTCCGTTGCCAGCCACGTGGCAAGGGTCGTTGCTAGCGCCGGCAACTGTTCCGCCTCGAGTTCAATTAGTTCAGCCTGCAACGACAGGCGATTGTCCTGATGACACGAACGAAGCTTGGCAACCGATGCCAGCGGGTGATTGGTTCGCAAGTCGGCCAATCGCAAGTTCGTGAATTCGGCGACGCCGGGGCGAGGAGTGGCGTAGTGATCCAGCTGCGCGCGAATATGAAAGCTCTGGTCGAGGGTGCGTTGCCAGTCGGCTTCCTGCCAGGGACGATTACTGTACACCACTACCGCCAAAGTCGCCAGAATTGGCAACACACAAGCCAACAAGAACGTGACACGGCAGACGCGTCGCTGAGTGGTTTCGTGTAGGGCGAACATCCGTGTTCGTTCAGTTCCGAGTTTAACGCTCCGCCGCCATTTCCATGAATAGCTTGTGACGCGCTTGCATTTCTACCAGGCTATCGCCACCGAACTTATCCACCACAGCGCGGGCGATCTCGAAGGCAACGACGTTTTCGACGATGACGCTGGCTGCCGAAATCGCGCAGACATCGCTCCGTTCGTAGCTGGCCTCTTCGGCTTCTTTGGTATCGAGATTGATCGACGCGAGTGGCTTGGCGAGCGTGCTGATAGGTTTTTTGGCAGCACGGATGACGAGGGGCTGCCCGTTGGTCATACCTGCTTCCAACCCACCGGCATTGTTTGTCGGACGCTGGTAGCCAAGTGAGGGTGTGTCCTGCTTACCTTCATCGTAATGAATCGGGTCGTGTACCTGCGAACCTGGGCGACGAGCCGCCTCAAAACCGAGACCAATTTCCACACCTTTGATCGCCTGTACCGCCATCACTGCCTGAGCTAGGCGTCCATCCAGTTTCGTATCCCACTGGGCGTGCGTGCCAAGACCGAAGGGGCAACCCTCGACACGTACTTCGATGATGCCACCCAGCGTGTCGCCGTCTTTGCCCGTCTGGTCGATAAGCGTCTTGATCGCGGGGTCGCGCTCCAGGTTGAGGCTGTAGAGTTCGCTCTTGTCGCGAATTGCGCGCTGCTCCTCTAGCGTGCCCTCGACGGGTTCGATCCGCTCAGGGCCAACTTCCAGTACGTATCCGAAAACGTCGATGCCAAACGGTGCCAACAGTTGTTTCGCCAAGGCACCGGCCGCCACCCGAACCGCTGTCTCACGAGCAGAAGCCCGTTCCAGAACGCCACGGATGCTGCCGAGATACTTCACCGCTCCTGTGAGATCGCCGTGCCCGGGGCGGGGCCGTGCTAGGTCGTCGAGGCGTTCGAGTTTGTAGTCGCGATTGACGACTTCTAGCGCGATGGGGCTGCCGAGTGTTTGGCCGTGCCAAATGCCTGTGCGTACGTCGACCTTGTCGGTCTCGATCCTCTGCCGACCGCCGCGACCGTAGCCCCCTTGTCGACGCCGAAGTTCGACGTCGATTGCGTCGGTGTCAATGGTCACACCAGCTGGGAAACCATCGACCAGGGCCAACAGGGTCTTGCCGTGCGATTCTCCAGCAGTCCAGTAACGCAGCATGATTTAAAAAAGCTTTTGTTGGGTGATAGCAGAGAAAACCTAGTCAGCGACTTCTTTCGCCAAGAGGGCTCTCCCGCTGAGAGGGTTTTCGCTGGAAGGGTAGGTACCAGTGGCTCCCGCCGCAAGGCGAGCAAATAGCCCATTGTATATTAGCGAAAGAGGGAAGGGTAGGTGGCGAGCCGCATTCAGGTTTGGTCGCAGCGTGAGAGATTGGCGGTGCAAGCACTGCCGCTCAATAGTTACTTCCAGGGGAACTTCGTGCCCGTCAGCCGCTCGCATGCTTCGACGTACTTCGCGCGAGTTCCGGCGACCACATCGCTGGGCAGCTCTGGTGGTTCGCTGTTCTTGTCCCAACCGCTGGTGCTGAGCCAGTCGCGGACAAACTGTTTGTCGAAGGAGGGCTGTGCGCGGCCCGGCTGGTATTGATCGGCAGGCCAGAATCGCGAGCTGTCGGGAGTCATCACTTCGTCGATGAGAATCAACTCGCCATCTACCTGTCCGAACTCAAATTTGGTGTCGGCCACGATGATGCCTTGCTCGAGTGCGTGTGTAGCTCCACGCTGGTAAATTTCTAAGCTGCGACTCTGGAGTTCTTTGGCCAACTCGATGCCAACTTGATTCTGCATCTGGACGAAGGTGATATTTTCGTCGTGATCGCCCAGTTCGGCTTTGGTCGCTGGGGTGAAAATCGGCTCTGGGAGGCGGTCGCTCTCGGTGAGACCTGGGGGCAATTTTACTCCACAGACCTCGCCACCCTCTTGATACTCCTTCCAGCCGGAGCCTGCCAGATAACCGCGCACCACACACTCGATTGGCACAACGTCTGTTTTGCGAACCAGCACCGAACGGCCTACGAGTGGCTCGCGGTCGATGTTGGATGGCAAATCAAGACCCTCGACATCCGTAGCTAGTAAGTGGTTGGGTACCCCCAGGAATTCAAACCAAAAATTGCTTACCTGGGTCAAAACGCGCCCCTTGTCGGGAATCCCCGTTGGCAGCACCCAATCGAAAGCACTGATTCGGTCGCTGCTGACCAGCAGCAACTCATTGCCTAAGTCGTAGACATCGCGGACTTTCCCGCGGCGCAGCGAGAGGCCCGGCAAGTTGGTTTCTTTCAGCGGAGAACTGAGCATTTTGTGGCGAACTCGAAGGTTGATTGAACTTGCGTGGTGATTTCAACTGCAATATAGCCAGACCGCAGCCTCGCTGGCAGCCCCCAACGGGCATCTCTCACTAGGCATCCCTGAGTAGGCAGATTGTTGCTAAACTGGAAGAATCAAGCCCAAGCCAACGCCAAGCTGCTACCGACAATCAACTGGAAACAAACCCATGGGACAAATGCGATTTCGCCTTCATGATCGCGATCGTATGACTCCCGACGTCCAGAGGCGTATCTACGTAGCCGGCATCGAAGAAACCCCCTGGCAGACCCGCGCGAGTTGGTCAGACGGCCTGCTGGTTCTGGACCGCACCGTCAGCGACTCGGGGTGCGTATACGTTCCCTGGTCGATTAAGGGCCACGGTGTCAAGGTCTTGAGTACAGCCACGTTGATGGAGCGCGAGCGTCCTTATCAGCTTGAAGTCGAACTCGCTCGAGGACTCTTGCAGAGAATTCGTAACCGGCTGTTTCTGTGGGAACTGCTTGGGCTGGACACTACGCAATCCCTGAAAGATCAGTTGCAGGAGGCGACTCGGGAATTCGCTCTGGCGGCAACCTCACAACATGAGCCCGCCGAGGCAGCGGTCGCTGCGATTCGCGCGATTGTTTTGGCGATGACAACTGCGGAAGAATTGGCGGCGAGCTACGCTGAACAAGCCATCGCCGCCCGCCAGCGGCAGTCCCCCTTGTCGACGCTGATGGGCGTCTGTTTAGATGCCGAAACGCCGACGGTGGAAGTGCGACGCCAACTTGTTGATTGTTGCAATATCGTGCAACTGCCTATCTCCTGGAAAACCATCGAGCAGCGCGAAGGGAAACGCGATTGGGCGGCGACCGATGCACAGTTGGCCTGGGCACAAAAGTCAGGGCTCAAAGTGGCCGCAGGTCCCCTGCTGAGGTTGGACGACTGGGGGATGCCTGACTGGATGGTGCTGTGGGAAGGAGATTTCGAGAACTTAGCTCGGCTTATGCTTGACCACGTCCGCGCGGTCGTCGCGCGTTACACCGGCCGAGTGCATCTATGGCACGTTGCTTCTCGAATCAACACGGGGAAGTTGATGTCGCTGGAAGAAGAGCAGCGGTTGCACTTGGTGGCTCAGGCGCTCGATGTGGTTCGCCAAATCGATACGCGCACGCCGACAGTCGTTTCTTTCGACCAACCTTGGGCGGAGTACTTGGTTCACAAGGACGAAGAGTTGGCCCCACTGAACTATGCGGACGCGCTAGTACGCGCGGACCTGGGGATTTCGGGTTTCGGCCTCGAAATCAACGCGGGCTACCTCCCCAACGGAAGTGGACATCGGACCACGCTGGAACTGGGGCGATTGCTCGACCAGTGGAGCATCTGGGGATTGCCACTCATGGTAAATTTATCGACACCGAGTGCCGAGTCGCAAGATTCCCAGGCCCGGACTCAGGTTGGCATCGAATTAGCGAGCGAGGTGACACGCGACTCCCAGCGAGAATGGGCCGCGTCAGTTTTGCCCCTGCTGTTGGCACGGAATACAGTGCAGGTGATTCTCTGGAATCAGCTTGATGACAGCCTGCCTCACGAGTTTCCCCACGCCGGTCTGTTCGACGCGACTCAACAACCGAAATCGACGCTGGAACTGATGCGCAGTCTCCACAAAGATTGTCTGACGTGACTGCTCGAGATGATCGCCAACTGAGCTATGGTGGGTTGCGCTATCGTGGGTTGCGCTAGCGGGGTTGCCTCATCGCTACGCCGCGCACAGCGTCTTCACGACAATCGAAATGGGGCAGTGCTTGATCAAGTCGGCACAGGTGCAAAGCATCGGCACACTGCTGGGACAGTCCGCACAAGCGCAAGGCACCCTCGTGCTGCAAAACACGCTTTTGCAACATGATCAGTTGCCCTATCAGCCGGCTTGGCAGAAACTCTACCTCGTCCATTTCTAGCACCATGCGATGAACAAATTGTTGATTCATCAGTGACCAAAGCCGATCTGCAACACGGTCTAGTTGCGACTCGTCTGGTCGAAGACGCACGAACAGCCAATCGGGGCCGCGATCCACGACTTCAAACGCGACCTGCTCTCGTAACATCGACATCGTTTGGGTCTCCTTTTCTTGGGCAAGCTCGCCATCCCTGGGGGGCAGAATGCGATGGTCTCGAAAAAACTCCAAACGCCCGCGCTCACTCTTGCAGTTGCATCTTACGCCTATTTCGGAAAAGTAGACAAGCGAAATTTGTCTTGTTTTTTCCTGTACGTACTGATGCCGAGCGCAGTTGAGAAACCGCCCGGCTTGCGCCGACTACCCAAAGCAGAAATTGCGTGAGCGCGCTGGAGGTTGCAATCGCTTAGCCGTCGATCATCGTGGCGATCGTCTCTCGGGCGCACTGCAGCGCTTCGGGTAGCTTGGCTGGTTGCTTACCACCCGCTTGGGCCATATCGGGACGCCCACCACCCCCACCGCCAAGAACCTGTGCCACGGGCCGAACCCAGTTGCCAGCATGAGCTCCTTTTTTTTGCAGGTCTTGCGAGACACCTGCGACTAAAGTCACTTTCGAGTCCCCCTCACTGCTAGCAAGCAGCACGGCGCTGCTCCCCGACTTTTGACGGATCTGGTCGATCAGTTGCCGCATCAAATTCGCTTCTGCAGTAGGCGCCTCCGCGACGACGATCGTGGCAGCGCCGATTTGTTCGGCCTGTCCTAGCAAAGCATCGGCTGTGATAGGTCCTGCCGCGGCACGTTGCTCCAGCCGCTCTCGGAGGGCGGCGATCTCCTGGTTCAATCCTTGTGCACGCTCTGGCACAGAAAACGGAGCCACTGAGAGCAACTGCGCTGATTCCGTGAGTATAGATTTCGCCTGGGTTGCGGAGATATTTACTTCGCCGACTTGTGTCACGGGTTCGGTGGCCTGATTGCCGAGAGTTCCGCCAGAAGCCAACAGCTTCTTGAGTTCGCGCTGCTGAGCCAGCATGTCTTCGAGCTTGCTGACCAGTGCTACCGGTGCACAGCCCAGCGATTCCGCGGCGGCCCGAAGTGCTTGGGAGGTCTGTTCCGCATGCTCGGCGGCACGACGACCGGTCAAGGCGGTGATTCGTCGTGTTCCGGCAGAGACACCTTCCTCGCTGAGAATTTCAAACGCTTGGACTTCGCTGGTGTTCGTGAGATGCGTACCTCCGCAGAGTTCCTTGCTGAACGCATCTTTTTCGTTGCCCATGGATACCATTCGCACGGGGTCGGGGTACTTCTCGCCGAACAGCATCATCGCACCTTGTTTGCGCGCTTCGGCGAGCGGCAAAACCTCCCAACGAATCGGCTCAGCAGCCGCCACGTGTTTCGCCACATCAGCACCAATGGCGGCCAGCTGCGCCTCGGTCACGGGACTGAGATTTGTGAAGTCGAACCGTAGCCAATCCGCATCGACTTTCGAGCCCTGTTGTTGGGCGTGAGAGCCGAGGTGTTTTTGTAAAGCGTGGTGCATGACATGCGTCGCCGAGTGGGCGCGGCGGATGCTCTCTCTGCGCTCTGCGTGCACTATGGCTTTGACGGTAGAGCCTTCGCGCATGACCCCAGTGAGCAAATGTCCGTGGTGGATCAGCAGCTGCCCATCCTTCTGCGTGTCGGTCACTTCAAACTCAAATCCTTCGCCGACCAGTTTGCCGCTGTCGCCGACCTGGCCGCCACTTTCGCCGTAGAAAGGCGAGCGGTCCAGCACGACACGAATTGCGTTTTCGTGCCCCACCTCTTCCATACAATCGCACAAACGATCATCCGGCGCCACGCCGGAGACGATGCCTTTCACCACGGCCTCCGCCTCGGTCGTTTCGTAGCCCAGGAACTCCGTGCTGTGCAGCGCGTGTTTGAGCGAATCGATGGGGCCCTTCGCACCCATGACCGTGTGTTGCACTTTGCCGGAGGCTTCGCCGTGTTCGGTCATTGCTTGGGCATAGCCGTCCCAATCGAAGGCCAAGTTGTGTTCGGCAGCCAGTGCTTCGAACAGTTCTGGCGGCACTCCATAGGTCTGATACAGCTCTGCCGCAACGGCACCCTCAACTTTCACGCGATCCTGAGTACGCATTTCGTCAAACGCGCGTTCGATGCGTCCAAGTCCGTCGTCAATGGTGCTGAAGAAGTTCGCTTCCTCCTTTTGGATCACGCTTGCCACACGCTCGGCGGTTTCGGTGAGCTCGGGATACGGGCCGCGCATCATCTCCACGACATTGGGCACTAATTGATGCAAGAAAGGCTCGCGCAGCCCCAGTTGATGGCCATCGAGTACGGCGCGTCGCAACAATCGTTTTACCACGTATTTTTCTTTGTTCGCTCCAGGGTAAACGTTTTCGTGAACAGCGAACGTACATGCACGAACGTGATCCGTGATGCGCCGGCAGCGACGACCCGCCTCGCTATCGAGTTCGTACTTGACCTCGCATACCTCCGCCGCTGCTTCGACGATTGGCATCAGGTTGTCGATGTGGTAATTCGTCGGCACGCCCTGCAAGGTCGCGACGGTGCGTTCCAGGCCCATACCCGTATCGATGTTTTTTGAGGGTAAGGGGCGCAAGTTGTCTGGCGGATCGCCCACGCGGTTGAACTGAGTGAACACCAGATTCCAAATCTCTACCTCCGAGCCTTTCTCGGGGTGAAAATAGATTTCGCTACAAGGACCGCAAACTCCGTCGGGACCTTGGCTCGGAGCGCTGGCGGGCCAAAAGTTTTCGTCCTCCTCCATCCAAGCGATCCGTGCCGGGGGTAGGCCCAGTTCATCAGCCCAGATGTTGGCGGCTTCCTTGTCGTCCTTGTAAACGGTGACGCTCAACTGGTCAGGGTTGAGCGCGAGCCATTTCTTGTCGGTGAGAAACTCCCACGCCCAATGGATTGCTTCTCGTTTGAAGTAGTCGCCGAAAGAAAAATTGCCCAGCATCTCGAAGAAGGTATGGTGGTAGGCCGTGCGGCCGACGTTGTCGATGTCTCCGGTGCGCAGGCATTTTTGGCAGGTCGTGGCACGCGTGAAATCGAGTTTCACTTTGCCAAGGAAATGATCCTTGAACTGATTCATTCCTGCGGGAGTGAACAGCACGCTGGGGTCCCAGGTCGGCACGAGCACATCGCTCGGTTGGCGACTATGGCCCTTCGATTCAAAAAAGGCGAGATACTTTTCGCGGAGTTCGTCGGTTTTCATTTTCAGAGTGGGCATTGGGCCCGGTGCGCTGAGATACGGATGGAGGGATACCGTATCCCTGCCAAACCATTTATGATATCGCCCCGATCAATTATGGACTACACCTAGAAATGTCGGAACAGGCATGCCGACTGAAGACAGGGAAGTTTCTGCTAGGAAACATCGGATTCTGTACGACGAAGATTTGCAGTAGTATGTTCAACTACAGCCGAGCAAATCAACTAGGAAGGCACAATGGTGATAACATGACAGAGACTGAACAGGATATATCTCAAGAACCACCCCAATGGCAACCTCTGCAGCGCAACGATCGACGAGTGGTGGGCGTCCTGGTCGAGAAGGCGAAGACCACGCCCGACAATTATCCCCTCACCCTCAACTCGCTACTCAATGGTGCGAACCAAAAGAGTAATCGCTTTCCGCAGATGCACTTGGACGAAGAGCATGTGTTTGATGCGCTCGAACGACTCAAGAAACTCAAGGCAGTTGCCGAAGTGCAGGGCGATGGTCGCGCGCCGAAGTTTCGACATCTGCTCTACGACTGGCTGGGCGTCGATAAACATGAACTGGCTGTGATGGCCGAATTGCTACTGCGTGGTGCGCAAACGCTCGGAGAGCTGCGTGGCCGAGCGGCGCGGATGGAGAAGATCGCGGGCATCTCCGAGTTGCGGCCCATCATCGATAGTCTGCATGGCAAAGGGCTGATCTTGTACCTCACACCTCCCGGGCGAGGTTGTGCGGTCACCCATGCGCTTTACCAGGAGCAAGAGTTGGCCAAAGTCCGCGAGGAGTATGGCAATGTGACCGTCGAGGCTCCCACCCTCGCAGCGAAGTCTTCGCCCTCAGCCGCAATATCTAGCGAGGGTAACGACGAACTTGCGGGACTTCGCGACGAAGTTGCAGCACTTCGTGCGGAGATGAGCGACGAAGTGGCAAAAATTCGAGCCGAGTTGGATAAACTTCGCTTACGTTGAGGGACGTATTTTAGATGGCTGGTTCGTCTATTCGCTCCGGCGGCGTCGCCCAGAAGCCGGCGATAGCCACCAAGGTCGCCATCCCCGCGAAGAGCCACAGCGCCGGCGAAAAGCTACCCAGGTAGTCGTCGGCGACGCCCATCATCAACGGGCCAACACTGCTCCCCGCAATTGCCGCTGTGAGCGACATGCCGCGAATCTTCCCCAGGTGTGCGCGGCCAAAGTACCGTGCCCAGCCAGTTCCAGCAACGATGGACTTTAGGCCCTGTCCCACGCCATAAACGGCGAAGCTCGGAACCAGATAGGAGGTTCTCCCCAAGGCCAACATTACGCAGCTTGTGGCGATCAACCCCACGGCAGTCACCACCAGCCACCGCAAAGCTATGCGATCGGCCAACAGCCCACCGAAAATTTGCGAGGCGCCCATGCCTATCGCCAAACAAGTCATCGCGCGGGCCGATGCGCCCTTGTCCAATCCGTGTGCTTGAAACAGTGCTTCGAGGTGAAAAACAAACCCCGTGCCTATCAACGCCCAAGTTGCCGTCGAGGCCAGAAGGATCCAGTACGAACGCTGTTGCATCGCTTGCTGGACGGTGAGCCCCGTTGCGTTGACCCTACGCGGTTTATCGCCGGGTAAGGGACGGTGGCCGTCGGGGTATTGCCCCAAGAGTGCTGGAGATTCGCGGTAAACCAAGGCCAACAGCGGCAGCAACCCGCCCGCCAGTACCGCGGCGATTCCCAAATAGGCCCCGCGCCAACCAAAGCTGTCGATTAAAAACACGATCGACACGGGAACAAACGCGGTTGCGCACGCCATCGACAGTTGCATCATGCCACTCGCGATTCCCAGCCGGCGGTCGAACCAGGCCGCGAGGGTGTTGTTCGCCAGCAAAGTCATCGTGCCGGGACCTAAGATACGAAACAAGACGAATGCTGTGAACAACATCGCCACGCCCTGCACCTGAGACATGAACACACAAACGGCCGCAAGGCCCGCGACAGCAACGAGCGCGGAGCGTCTCAAACCAAACCGATCGATGAGCGCGCCAATGGTGGGCAGGGCGAGAGAGGCGATCACCGTGGCCACCAGATAGACGGCTGAGAGGCGGGTCTGGCTCAGCGAGAAGGCGTTGCGAAACTCGGCATTGAAAAAAGAAAAGCCAAACGTCTGTCCAGGGCTCGTGGCGATCATCATCGACATCGCCAGCGGCAGCATCAACCAGCCATAAAACCACCTCGAGGGAATTCTCTCAGTAGAGATGTCGGCAGAGATGTCGGCACCCAAAGCATCGACGAACTCAGGTGACACATCGATTGCCACCCCGTCGGCGAGCGCGACTGCGGCCTGAGTTTGAGATTCATCGAGCGCATCAGCTTCACCAAGCACGGAAGACATGAAGGAAATAGAGGGGGTCAAGGTAGGAGGTTCAGGTGGGACGCAATATTATAGACCAAGTGTGTTCGAAATGATACGGGGAGTGTGCGTAGAACGAACCTGTCCAATGACAGAATTGTCTGGCGGCGTTCCTCTATTCAATTTCGCGCCGCAGCACCAGCTTGGGGATTCGTCATTTTCTGTTGTTCTGCTATTCTGGAGTGAGTCATTCTCGTTCTTACTGCTTGTCCTTTTGTTGCTACTCACTGATGGTGCCCAACGACCGTAGCAACAATGCCGTGCGACTTGCCGCTTTGTCGTCTTGGGTGCATCGCAATTTGCTTTGGCTGCTGGTCGCTAGCTACGTGCTGGCGGCCGTTTGGCCAGGGCCTGGACAAGTTATTCGCGGGCTTTCAGTGACTCGTGCCGCGGGCGACGAAGTCACTGCCCCGATGTTGCTGCTAGCGCTACTGTTATTTTGCGGCGCGGCTGTTGTGCGGTGGTCTCAAATCCGCGAGCTGATGCAGCGGCCGGGAGTTTTGTTGCTTGGCTTGGTGGCTGTATGGGTGGTGCCAGGGATCTTTGTGAGTGTACTGGGCTGGATACTGCCGCCCTTGTTGGGCAAGTCCGTCACAACCGGAATGCTCGTCGGTCTCGCGCTCGTGGCGGCGATGCCGGTGGCAAACTCTTCGGTCGCCTGGTGTCAAAACGCCCAGGGCAATGTCGCGCTCAGCTTGGGGCTCATCGTTCTCACCATTGTGCTGAGCCCACTCGCCGCACCGCAAATGCTGAATTTGATGGGATTGTCGTTGTCGCAACGTGAAACCGATCTGTGCCAGCAACTTGTGACCCGTTTCTCCGGCACATTCTTTATCGTGTGGGTGATTTTGCCCTCGCTTGCAGGGATGTTGGCCAATTGGCTTGCTGGGACGGAATTGATTGAGCGGGCACGCAGCGCACTTCGGCTCATCAGCGCCGCCACGCTGCTTTCGTTGAACTACGCCAATGCCACCCTTGCGATGCCCCATGCGTTTGAATACGAATCTCCCCAGTCGATTGCTTTTTCTACGATCGCGGTTTCGTGTGTCCTCGCGGTACTGCTTTCAGCATTTGGCATAGTCAACGGCTGGGTCTTATCGCGAATATTGTCACTCGACAAAGCTGCGGCGACGGCGCTGATGTTTGGTTTCAGTATGAAACACACGGGTTTGGCCTTGGTGCTCGCCGGGGTTGTGTTCGATACGGAGCCGCGTGTGATCTTGATGATTGTGCTCGCCACACTGCTGCAACACGTAGTCGCTGGAGTGGCGGATTGGTGCTTCATGCATCGCGCGGAAAACAAGCCATCAGAAGTCTAACATCGCGTCGGACGAGCGTTTTCCCGATCAGTGTGTAGCTTCGTGATCGCGACGTTCTTTCTCGTTAGGCCAGGGATCAAACTGTTCATCAAAGGCGATCCACAACGCGCGAGCATAGCGAAAGAACCAAAGCGGGAACAACAGGCTAAATACACCGAGTACCAAAAGTCGTCCGCGGTTAGTCATCGCCTCTGCGAAGTAGAAACTGAAGTAGAAAATCACTACGAGAAAAGCTGTCACACCGTAGTTGAAGTAAATCGAGCCCAGCAAGTAGCCGGCTTCGCGATCAAACTTACGGCCACAATCCGAGCAAGATCCCAGCATCGACAACCAGCCGCGGAACAATTTTCCTTTGCCGCACGCGGGACAGCGCAATTGCAATGCGCGACGAATGAGCGTGCCGAAATTCGGGCGATTGTCTTGGTTGCTTTCCATCGGAATCATTGTAATCTTACCAACCTCGTAATGAGAGCCATCTCTTGCCACCGCAGCAGCGGCTGGGTAGCTTACAGGGCATGTACTCTCTCTCGCGCCTGCTGCAAATGATTGGGCTGACGATACCACCGTTGGCGATACTGGCCCAGCTTTCCAATCCGGATGAATTTGGGACCGGAGAGATGCTGAAGTTTCTCCTGATGGCGGTGGGAGTCTTTCTGCTGGGTTATCTACTCCAACGATTTGGCGGTAGCTCGGAGTAGGTAGGGAAACCGCTTGGGCGACGGAAACGCCGCTTTCTGTGCTGACGACGCAAGTCTATAATGGGGCAAGAGTTACTCACGCCCCACGCTTTGCCTGTCGCGCTCCACTATGCTCCGTAGACCAATCGCCTGTGACCCCAAGCAGTTCATGTGGCGAGGCATGGCTATTCTCGCGTCCCTCTTGGATGTCTTGCCGTGTGCGGCGGGAGATGCTGCCGAGGTGGTCCGAGATGGGAGGCCCGCGGCGGCGCGACCGTACTTGGTGCGAGGGTCGGAGCGACGGTTGCTCGATCGGGCAGAATTATTTCTCGCCGATGAACAATGGGACGACGCCATTGCCGTACTGCAGCGGGTATTGGGTTCAGGAAATCCCAATGTGGTCGCCTCCCACGATCGGGTTTTCGTCGGTTTGCCAGAGTATTGCCACAAGCTCCTTGCTCAGCTGCCGGCGGAGCCGTTGAAACGTTACCGCCAGCTAGTTCACGGAGTTGCCGAAAATTGGTACCGCGAGGGAATTGCAAACCGAGATGCAACGCGTTTGCAGCGCATCGTTGATGAACATTTTTGCAGCGATTGGGGGGACGAGGCGTTGGACGCTCTCGGCGAATTAGCCTTGCAACGCGGTGAGTATCAGGCAGCCCGCAATGCTTGGTCGCGGATCGCTTGCATGGAAGGTGGAGCCTGCGACGGACTGGTTTTTCCAGATACCCAATTTTCACTCGCCCGCGTCCAGGCCCGTTTGGCGCTGACGTCAATCCGGGAAGGCAACTTCGCGCGTGCTGAGAGCGAACTCCGGCATTTGCGAGAGAACTACCCCGACGCGCGCGGTAGACTGGCCGGTCGTGAGGTGATGTTGGCCGATCAGCTCGCCCGACTGTTGGAGCACGGGCGGGTCGAGGCGGTGCAACGTGGCAGAAATTCTACTTCGGTTTTGACGTCAACATCTGAAGCCGAGCTGGTCTGGTCGCGGCCGTTGGCGAACTCGCAGCTCGGAGTCTTTCCCGTCGTCAGCGGCAACCTAGTCATGTACCAAGATGCGACTTCCGTTGGAGCGCTGCACTTGAGGAATGGCGACCCACTTTTCCAAACGCAAGAGGTGATGTTTCGTTCAGGAGAACCCTCCACAGAATGGTTTGGGCTTCCGAGCTCCTTGTTGTCCGTAGCCGAGCGCCGCGTGTTTGGTGTCACCACGGCACCCGTTCGACTGAGCAGCTCAGAGCTTGCAGGTCAGCGGAGTTCATTCTGGGGACTTGATCTCCAACGCGAAGGTGCCCTGGCAGTGCATCAATTCAGTGACGAGCCAGGCGTGGCGTTTGCGGGAGCGCCTATCGTCGAAGAGAACTTACTGTTCGTGCCGATTTACTCCGCGGGACAAGCCCTCCGCGCGGGAGTTGCTTGTTACGATGCAACTACTGGCGACCGTCACTGGCAGCGATGGCTTTGCAAGTCGAACACACACCCAGCAGGAGCCGCAGGGGCATTTGCTGTTAGTCGACTTTCAGAAGACTCTGGCATCATCTACACGTGTACCAATCTCGGTGTTGTTGCTGCGATTCGGGCGGTCGATGGCCGTCCTCTGTGGCTGCGTACTTACGAGTGTGAAGCTGCAGAGCTGAGTGGCGGCGATGATAGTGCTCAAGATCGCGCACCCAGCCGATGCATTTACCATCACGGAGTAGTTTTTGCATTGCCAACAGATGGCAACACGCTGCTAGCCCTTGATGCGACGACGGGAACGATGCTTTGGGATTATCTTCTCACCGACCCAAACCCGGTGCTTGTTGGCGTCACACAGGCAAGCGTGGTTCTTCAAGACGGTGGCCTGCGAGTCTTGGGCCGCAGGACGGGCGAACTGATGATGTCCGTTCCCGACGCCAAGCCAGTAGGTCACCCAGCGATCCTGGGCGAATGGGTTGCGTGGTCCGATGGCACACAGGTGCAATTCACGACTATTGTAGATGGCGGTATGGAGTTGCCGCAGATTCCGCTTCCAGAAACCGGCGGCGCAAACCTTTCGATGGCCAGCGGAGGCCTGCTCGTCGCCGGAGCCAGCCGGCTATCGCTTTTTCGTTTTCCTGCTCAAGCAGACTCCAGTTCCTCTTCTGAAAAGTAACGTTTATGTCCGACGAACAAGACGTCCAAGCGGTCGAGCGACTGCACGAACTGTTTGGTAGCCTGCAGCGCGAACTAGGGAAGGTCGTGATAGGCCAGCACGAGGTGATCGAGCAGCTGATGATCGCGTTGTTTGCCGGGGGCCACTGTTTGCTGGTGGGAGTGCCAGGGTTGGCGAAAACCTTGTTGGTACGCACGCTGGCTGAATCGCTCTCGCTGGATTTTAATCGCGTGCAGTTCACCCCCGATCTCATGCCAGCCGACATCACAGGCACCGAAGTGATTCAGGAAAATCGCGGATCGGGCGAGCGCAGCTTCCGTTTCTTGCAAGGTCCCGTGTTCGCCAACGTCCTTCTCGCCGACGAAATAAACCGCACTCCGCCCAAGACACAGGCAGCGCTACTTGAAGCAATGCAAGAGCAGCAAGTCACCATCGGTGGCCAGCGGCGCGCTTTGCCGCAACCCTTTTTTGTATTGGCCACGCAGAATCCGATCGAGCAAGAGGGCACGTATCCGCTGCCCGAGGCACAGCTCGATCGTTTTATGTTGGAAGTGCAGGTTGACTATCCCGACGAGGACGAAGAGCTAGAGATCGTGAAGCAAACGACCTCCGACTTCAAGCCCCAAGTGACGGCTATGCTAGGATCGGAACAAATACAAAATTTCGCTCGTCTTGTTCGCCGCGTGCCGATTGCCGATCATCTTGCGCGATACGCTCTTCGTCTTGTGCGGCAAACGCGCGTGGGCAAAGGCGAAGTTCCCGAATTAGTCAACAAGTATGTCAGCTGGGGCGCGGGCCCGCGCGCCAGTCAATATCTCGCCTTGGCCGCTAAGGCACGCGCCGCGTTGCACGGCCGCTACTGTGTAGGTGGCGAAGATCTCCGTGCGGTCGCCCCGCCTGTCTTGCGTCACCGCATCATCGCTAACTTCAACGCCGAAGCCGACGGCGTGACCACCGATGCGATTGTGGAACACTTGCTGGAAATCACACAGATCGAAGGTTGAACGTTCTTGGGCGTGAGCTTCTCGAAGTATGGAATTCTTGACTTGAACTCAACTACCGCGAATCTCGATCCTGCCACACTCGCCAAGCTTGAGGGGCTAGAGCTGCGCGCTCGCACGATTGTGGATGGCTACCTCTCGGGTATGCACCGCAGTCAGCATCGGGGCCAGTCGGTTGAGTTCACCGAGCATCGGGAATACGCACCCGGCGACGATTTGCGGTATGTGGATTGGAAAGTATTTGGCAAGACCGACAAGGTTTACCTCAAACAGTTCGAGGCCGAGACCAACCTGGTTTGCTATCTCTTGCTCGACATCAGCGAAAGCATGCGCTACCAGAGCGCGAGCAGTGCACTATCCAAGCTCGAGTATGCGCAGAGCCTAGCGGCAGCTCTGGCGACGATTGTTTTGCGGCAGCGCGATAGCGTGAGCCTTGCGACTTGCGACAATCAAGTGCGCGAACTTGTCCGTGAGAGTGGCAATCCTGCACACCTCCGGCAGCTTACCGCGACTATGGCGAGCGTCGTAGCCAAGCGGCAATCCGCGCTTGGTGCGGTGCTGCACGAAATATCTCAACGTGTCAAACGCCGTGGTGTGGTTGTACTGCTGAGCGACTTATTCGACGACTTGCAATCACTGCTCACTGGCCTCAAGCATCTGCGGCACCAACGGCATGAGGTGATCGTGTTGCAAGTTTTGGATCCGGCCGAAATAGAATTTCCCTTCGAGCGTGCGACCTTGTTTCGCGGTTTAGAGGCGTTGCCAGAAGTGCTGACGGAACCCCGCGGCATTCGGCAGGCCTACCAAGCCGAATTGCAGGAGTTTTTGCAGCGAATCGAACTGGGGTGCCGTTCGCTACAGGTGGAGTACGAACTCTTGAGAACGGATCGGCCGTTTGACGAAGCCCTGCGACAAATATTGACCCAGCGTCAGTGGACCCAGGGCCAAGTGCGATAACTATGTGTACGCTCACCCCCACGGCTGCTTTGGAGTTCACGAGCTTGCCGATGCTGGGTTGGTTGGCGGCGGCGGCATTGCCCTGGCTGATTCATCGCTGGTCTCGTCAGCAACATCGCACGACCTCCTGGGCTGCGGTGGAATTGTTGTTGAGTGCCATGCAAAAGCAGGCGAGGAAAGTTCAACTTCAACAATGGTTGTTGCTCGCCATCCGCACAGCCATCTTGCTGTTGGTAGCGCTGGCCGCTGCGGAGCCGATACTGCGTCAATGGGCCCTGGGTGCGGACGAGAGTTCGACCATGCACCGAATCTTCGTGCTTGATCGGTCTTACTCGATGGGATGCGAACAATTCACAGGTTCGCGCTGGCAACTTGCCCAGGACGCAGCGCGGACCTGGATCGAAAACAGCGAGGGCGATCCGCTTACCGTCATCGGTTGGGCCCGCCAAGCGGAAAATTTTGCGGGGCGGCCAACACTGGATTCATCCGTCGCTCTGTCTGCTGTGGAGCAATTGCGGCTCGCAGACTCGAGTGCGGATCTGTCTGCAGCTTTTCCAGCAATCCAAGCGGCCATCACACGTGCCGAGAAAGAATTTCCACAGGTTGACGCGCATCAGGTCGTGTTTTTTACCGACTTGGGGCGTCGGACGTGGTCGATGGAGGCGAAGCAGCGCGATCTCTGGAACGCCATGAACCAACTTGCGAGCATAAAGCTTGTGAATGTTGCGGAAGGGTCGGCTGACAACGTGGCAGTCACCGATCTAACGGTAGAACCGGCGCTGACACTTCGACAACGGCAAACAAGCATATCCGCGACAATTTCCTGTTTTGGACAGGCGAAGTTTGAGGATGTGCAAACGGAACTGTGGATCGAAGGGCGTCGCATCGCTCAGCAAAAAATTGATCTGCAAGAAAACGGCGTAGCAACGGTGCGATTCAAACATCGCTTTCTCAATGAAGGGCCGCAGACGGTTCAGTTGGCTCTAACCAATCACCAGGACGTGCTACCCAGCGACGACCAGCGCTGGTTGATCGCCAAAGTGCAACCTCGTCTGCGGGTAGCATGTTTTGCCGGCCATGCAGGTGCGGCGGACGATTTGGCACGAGCGCTCGCTCCTGGTGCAAATTCAGCAGAGCAGCAGGGGAACATCAAGCCGGAAGTGTTCCCAGCAATTCGGCTGGCTGAAGTGGAACTGTCAGCCTACTCCGCGGTGGTCTTGGCTAGCCCTGGTGAGTTGTCGCCGCGCGAGACGGCGACGCTCACAGAGTATGTCCGTCAGGGCGGCAGCTTAGCTCTGTTTCTTGGGAGGGAGTCGGACTCCGCACTCAATCACGACATCGAAGCATTGTCGCCGGTAAGCATTGGGGCTGTGTCGCCAGTGGGAGATTATCGCTTTGATCCCTTGCAGTATGGCCATCCCGTGGTCGCCCCGTTTCGGGGCCAGTCGCAATCGGGTTTGTTGGGGGTTTCTATTTCGCAATACTTCGCGCTGCTGCTCAACACCAATCGACTAAATGCGGAGGTGGTGCTGAATTTTTCTACAGGGAACCCCGCATTGGTTGTCGATCAATATGGTTTAGGACGCGTCGCTGTATCGGCTTTGCCGGGCGCGCTCGTCGCGCGGACGAGTACAGGCATACCCTGGTCTAGCTTAGCACTGAGCCCCAGCTTTTTGCCGGTAGTGCGCGAGCTGGTTGACTATTTGGTTTCAGATCGTTGGTTGCAACATCGGAATCTCGCCGTTGGCGAAACTGCTATCTTTTTCCCACCCGCAGCGGCTACCACCGCCTCCGTGCGATTGCCTGAGGGGACGAGTCAACTGCTTGCCCTGCCGGCAGTGGAAGATGATGGCCAGTTCACTTACCAAGACACGAACCAGCGCGGCATCTATCGGTTTTACGCCGATGAAAAAGAGTGCGCCCGATTTGCGGTGAATCTTGATGGCTTCGACAGCGACCTGATGGGGATAGACTCAGCGGAGTTGCCCACGGGCTTGTCGGTAGAGTCCAACAGGCTTTCGAGGAAATTGTCCGATGGATTGGGCGAGACTTCGCTGGTGAGGATCTTGCTTGCGAGTGCCGTGGGTTTGCTCCTTTTTGAGATCGGGTTGGCTTGGATGCTGGGCAGGGGGTGGGGATGATTGGCTCACTCGACTGGCAACTGGCAACGCTTGGTCAAACGCTCACGACTCGCCCCGAGTGGCGGTTGCGCTGGGATTGGGAGTGGCCCGTATGGCTCACCTTGTTAGCGATCGTCTTGGCGATGGTGTGGGTTTTGTCCATCTATCTTCACGAAAACTCGTCTGCAGGCATCGGCACGCGCGTCGTGCTGAGCCTGCTGCGCCTCGCCGCGCTCACATTGGTTGCTGTGATGTTTGCTCAGCCCGCGGTCGAGTGGTTCCGACCGGGGCAAGCGAGGTTGGTACTGCTGTTGGACCGGTCGGCTAGCATGAAAACCTTGGATCGCTTTCCTGCAGCAAGCTCCGATATCTCTCGCCTTGCGGCAATGCAAGAATTTCTGACAGAAGGTCGACAACCGCTCGTCGAAAAGCTGCAGAGAGACTACCAGCTAAGTGTAATTGCATTCGATAAGGAATTTGAGCAATTCAATCCCCAGGAAATATCGATGGTCGATCAAGTTCGCGCGCTCCAGGCTAGGGATGCCGCAGAGAGTGGCACGCAACTGGGCGATGCGATTGACCACGGATTGCGTGAGTTACCCGGCGAGCCGCCGGTGGCTATTGTTGCGCTGACAGATGGCATCGTCACCGGTGGGCAGACCCTGCAGCAAGCTGCCGAGCGGGCGCGGCAATTGCGAATCCCCTTGCACTTGGTTTGTGTAGGTAGCGATCGTCTTCGGCCCGACATTGCAGTAGAAAATTTGCTAGTCGAGGAAATCGTTTTTCCCGGCGACCGGCTGCAAGTGGAAGCTACGGTTCATGCCACCGGCTACGCAGGAAAGTCTGTGGAGGCCGTACTCCGCGCTGGCGAACGCGAGCTGGCTCACACGTCGTTTCAACTTCCTGCGGATGGGGAAACCACGATTGTTCGTCTCGGTATCCGCCCCGACAAGCCAGGTGATTTGGAGTTGGAACTGGCGGTTCCGACGCAGGACGGAGAGCAAAACCAAGACAACAACTCCGCGCGACAAGTGGTAGAAGTGCGAGACGAAAAGATCCGCGTGTTACTTGCGCAAGCCCAGCCCAGCTACGAATATCGGGCACTGAAGAGTTTGCTCGAACGCGACCCGGCTGTTGAGTTGCGCGTAGTCTTGCAAGAGGCCGACGCGGACTATCCGGCAGTCGATGCTACGGCCCTCCGCACGTTTCCCTCCAGCGAGAAAGAGCTGTTTTCTTACGATGTCTTGCTGCTGGGCGATGTCGACCCAGGGCTGATGCCACGGTCGGTCTGGCCCCTGGTCGAGCGTTTCGTGTCTCAGCGCGGTGGCGGGTTGGTTGCCATCGCCGGGCCCCGGTTCATGCCCGCAGCCTATCGAGGTTTGCGCTCGTTCGAAACCTTGCTTCCCCTGCAATTGCAAACGACCAATCCGTTGCGTT
This sequence comes from Bythopirellula sp., assembly GCA_965230685.1. Taxonomy (GTDB): domain Bacteria; phylum Planctomycetota; class Planctomycetia; order Pirellulales; family Lacipirellulaceae; genus Bythopirellula. The sequence goes on along the minus strand of CBDDLO010000002.1, from coordinate 982,455 downwards.
CGCAAATCGGAGGCAACGAACGAATTTCAGTGCTACCCACAGCGCAAGGATGGCGAACGCCCAGTTTACAACTCGGTGAGACGAGAGCCGAGACAGAACGCGTCTGGCGGGCACTGCCCCCTGTGACGTGGTTACAGCGCGTGGAGAACGCGAAAGCTGGAGCTGTGGTGTTGGCTGAAAGTGCGAGCCAAGCCGATCGCGGGGGCACTACCTTCCCGGTGATTCTGCGGCATCTCGTCGGGGCGGGTGAAGTGTGGTTTCATGCAACCGACGAGACTTGGCGCTGGCGCTGGCGAACTGACGACCGTTATTTTGCGCGCTACTGGGGCCAAGTTGTGCGGCGCTTGGGGCGTGGTCGTCTCGCCGCGGGACGACAAGGCATTCGTCTCACCGCCAATCGTTCGCAATACAAGCCGGGCGAACCAATACAGCTGCAGGCGAGATTCCGCAATCCAGCGCAAGCACCTGCCGAGAACACAGCAGTGGCTGTCCAGCTGCAGGGGAGTACTGGGCCCCCGCAACAGGTAACGTTGAGTCGACGCCTTGGTCGCCGTGGTGTCTTCGCTGCCCAGGTTGAAGGCTTACCAGCTGATAGTTATGAAGCCATCTTAGTTCGCCCTGAGGCCGGGGCGATGCCCGAGGCCGCGCGATTTACTGTGCAGCGGCCTCTGCGCGAACTTGCCGAAGTGGCGGTCAACCGACAAGGTCTGCATGACGCTGCGGAGCTTTCCGGTGGCAAGTCGTATGCGATCGAAGACGCTGCCCAGCTCCTCGCTGAGCTGCCTGCACCACAGCAACAGACCCTCGACAGCCGGCCAACGCTCCAACTTTGGAACAGCCATATTGTCTTGGCATTGTTGGTCTCGGTGCTGGTGAGCGAATGGCTGCTCCGTCGCCGCCACGGGATGTTATAACGGCATCCTGAGAGGGGAACACTCTTAGCCAGCTTGGCCAGATACAATGAGCCCAACATTTACCACACAACTCGAACAGGTTTGTCGCCGCCGTCTCTGGCGACAATGGCTCGCGGCGAGTTGCTGGGCCTTGGCAGCGCTGCTGGTCGCCATGCTTTTTTTGGCGGGGCTTGATCGTGGACTGCGAGTTGCCGATCGCGCTGGACGAGTGATGCTGACGATCTGCTTGCTTGGGGTGGGAGTGTCTGTCGCAAGGCGTTGGTGGCAGGCCATCTCTAAATGTGGCGCATCGCCACTGCAAATCGCCCAGGAGGTTGAGCAACAGCATCCTGAATTGCGTGACGTTGTTGGCAATGCGTGGCATTTTGCCCGTCAAGCGGAAAGTGATCCTACCGCAGGTTCCGAGTCGCTGCGTCGAGCGGTAGTCTTGCGGGCCACCACTGCTGTGGAGAAAGTGGACTGGCAACAGTTGGTGCCGCGCCAACCTTTACGTCGAGCGGTACTCACCTTGTTGAGCGTGCTGATCGTGATCAGCACGCTTAGGTGGTTTCTTCCTCAATCAGTGGAAACAGGTTTCGTGCGACTCACGAATCCCTACAACTCAGCCGAATGGCCACGCGAGCATGATTTACAGTTTGTCGATCCGCCTGCGCTGCTGGCTGCAGGTGAAGATCTCGTGCTGCAGCTGCGTGACTCGCGCGGAACCTTGCCAGAGGCGGTCGAAGTCGATTTTCGCAGTAAACATCGAGGCCGTTGGCAGGTTGAACAGCAAACCTATGCTGGGAATCGGAAGCAGCTGGAAGTGCGCGCTGCGAATGTGCAAGGTGCTCTGCAATTTCGCGCCACGGGGGGAGACCATCAAACGATGGCGTGGCATTCCTTGGAAGTCGTACCACCGCCGCGCGTCGAGAAATTGCAACTCACCGTCTATCCGCCAGCCTACACTCAGTTACCCGCTCGGACATGGGCAGCAGGCGAACCGATCTATGCCGGAAGCAAATTGGAGTTGCACGGCCGTATTGACCAACCAGTGGAACAAGTTGTGCTTATCAGTGCAAAGGGTAAGCAGCTCACCGCGCGAGTCAGTAAGGACAATCCGGATTTCTCCATTATGCCAACTGCCTGGCGAGTTGAGCAGAGCGACACTTATCAATTGCGAATTACAACGGCTTCAGGGCTGGCAGTCAGTGCAGCCAAGACGATTGACCTCGAAGTGCAAACGGATCACCCGCCCCAAGTGCGCTGGATTGAGCCCATCGAAGACCTTGTTGTCTTGCCAGGTGCAGCCGTGCCACTAGTGGTCGAGGCTAGCGATGAACTAGCTTTGCGTGAAATCAACTTGCTTTATCACAGGTCGGATCAGCCGCAGGATAACGAGAAGCGGGTGCAATTATGGAAGGCATCGGCTGACTCATCGGCTGGCGTGGTGCGAAAGCAGCAGGTGGGTCACGTTTGGTCTATGGCGGCACTGACGCTCCGTCCCGGCACCGTGATCCAACTCCATGCAGAAGCAAGTGACGCTAAACCGTCGTCGGGGCGAACGACCCGAGCGTTACGGCTCAACGTTGTTTCTGACGAGCAACTCTGGCAACAAATATTGCGGCGACAAACGCAAGTCGTGGAGCAATTGGCCCAACTGCTGCTAGAGCAGCGTGAGCTGTTGAGCATCACTGCCCAGTGGAAAGCTAGACCAGAATGGTCGCAAGAACGTTGGAGCAATGTGGTCCATGCGGCCCTCTTCCGTCAGCGTCGGCTAGCGGATTCCTTGGGCTATGGAAAGCAAAGCGTCACAGACGAGTTGGCTGCGCTGCAGCGAACAATCCAGCGCAACGAACTCTGGCAAGCAGAAACGGCCGAGCGACTGCAAATCGCTCAGACAGTGTTGCAAGGGCTACTTGCCGAACCTTTCCCGGCAATCGAGGAATATCTTACCGGACTAGCGCGGGCACCCTCGACCTTGATGAAAAGCGAAACAGCACAGCCATCACTGGATCGTATTGCGAAGTCGCAAACGCAAGTAACGGAGGAATTGGCTCGTACCATAGACATACTGCAGCCTGGCAATCAAGTCGGACGATTGCGGCAGGAGCTCGCAGCGATTGAAGCAGAGCAACAAGCGCTAACGGTGCATTGTCGAACGACTGTCGCCCCTCAGTTGCTACAGGAAGTGCAGCTCAGCAACGAACTGCAATTGGATCTGCAACGCTCAGTGCAACAACAACGCGAATTGGCTCGTCGATTGGCCGAGGCATTGCTTAACATAGCGCAGGCAGCTGAGCAATTGATCGACGAACCGACTCTAACATCGCGGCTAGGCGAAACAGTTGCCCTTGCACAAAACTTGGGCATACAGGCCACCATGGAAGCCGCGGCCAATCAGCTGTCGCACCGTCGAGTGGGCCGCTCAGCCAGTTTGCAGCAAAAAACGCTCGAAGATTTGGCGAAGCTCCGCCAACGACTCGCCGGCAAAGATGTCGTGGCTCGAATGGATCGCCTCGAACAGCTTCGTGCCGCTGAGCGCGGCTTGCGAGAACTGCAGTCGCAAGTGAGTGCAATCGAGCGTAGGCTACGAGTATTGGACAACGAACAGCTGCAAAACGAACTGCAGCGGTTCCGGCGAGAAGGTCAACAACTTGCTCAGAAAACTAGCGCAACTGCTTCGCAACTTACAGCGTTGCGATTGTCTCGCGCGGCGGAAGCGGCGGACCAGGCAGCTGAGAAACTTCGAGAAGAACGGTTCAACAGCAACACAACCAAGCAAGCTCGTAAGCAACTCGAACGAGCACAGCGGGAACTATCGGCGGCGCGCCGCCGGCAACAGATAGCGTTAGCGCGACTAGAGATGGCCCAACTCCGGGCCAAGCTGGGGTTACTACTCGAGCGCCAGAAATTGATTCAACAAGAAGTTTCCAATTTCTCCCCAGCGACGGACGGTCGTAGGGGCACGACGCAGCAAGACCTCAAGCGACTGACAGGGCAGCAAGGAGAACTGCGCGAACAGACAAAGGCACAAGCGGAGCAAATTACGACGCTCCCCGTGTTTGCGCACTTGCTCCGCCGTAGTGGACACACCATGCGAACTGTCGAAATGCGTTTGCAGCAATCACAACTTGGCCCGTCAACTATATCGTTAATCGAAGAAGTGGTGCAGCAACTGTCTCAGTTGGCCGAAGTGCTTAGAGAAGAGCAGGAGCAACTCGCCGAAACGAGGCGATCCGGGGCAGGGCAGGGCGACGAGGGTGACCCGCCCCAGGAGCAAACGCTACAATTAGCTTTGGGGCAGTTGCGGTTGCTCAAGTCACTTCAGGTGGAACTTCGCGAGAGAACACTCTTGTCCCAAGACATGCAGACAGCCGGTGAGCCCTTAAGATTTTCGATCGAGGAGCTTGCTGAGGAGCAACAATCGCTGATGCAACTCGCTCGCGAAATAGCTCTCGAACCGCCGGACCCAACTGGAGATGATGAATTGCTGGAGTTTGATATCCAAGAGCAGCCAGCCCTTGAGGAGTAATAACTATGAACTTTTCTACCAAGGTAGCACTGCTTATCAGCTGCTTTGTAGCGAACATCGCCGCCGTTGCTGTAAGTAAGCCAGTTGCCCCTCCACTCGCGCTGGAGGAACTGGGAGCCGAGCTGCTTCAGCCTGCCACAAGCGAAAGTGGAATGCCACTTGACCAAACACAGGGCGAGGACCTGGGGATAAAAAAAACCATCCGTAAAGGCTGGCTCAGCAAAGTGGTCGAGCACATGCAAACAGCACAGCTACGCTTGCGGCAACCTGAATCCATTCGCGAGGCGAGTCTTGCACAGTCCGAGGCCCTGGTCGGGATCGACGCCATGATCGCGGAACTCTCTCAGCGCAAGAGTCAATGCAGTGGTGGAAAATGCGAGAAACCGGCAGCCCTCCAGCCGGGAAAGAAACCAGGTCATTCCGGCAAACCCGGGGCTAATCCTGCACCGTCTGCGAATTCCCAAACGGGAAGCGATCTGCCCACCAATCTGGCCGCAACGGGGCAACTCGTCAAAGATCTCTGGGGGAAACTTCCCGCGCGACAGCGAGAACAAATCCTGCAACCTCTCCGCGAAGAGTTCTTGCCGAAGTACGCCAACGAAATCGAGGCGTACTACCGCGATCTCGCTTCGCCTAAACAATCTCCCAATCCGCGATGACCTATTATTCCAACACTCGATCGAGTCCGCATCGACAGGCAAGTACGTGCGCGGGGATTGGGGTGTTCTTCTTGATACTTGTCTGCAGTTTTTCGACAACCCATGCCGACGAACCTACGAACCTCGTTACCTCCGCCACCACTCAGGCCATCGACCAGGGACTTGCTTTCCTGACGGACCAGCAGCTCGAGGACGGCTCGTTCGGCACAAGTGGCTATGCTCGCAATGTGGCCGTTTGTGGACTGAGTGGGATGGCGCTATTGGCCAGCGGCAGCACCCCGACGCGTGGCCCGCATGCCACGGCGATCAATCGCTGCATCGACTATTTGCTGGACAATACGAGTGATTCCGGCTTCATTACTGCGCCCGACGCAACGAGCCGAGGCCCCATGTATGGCCACGGCTTTGCCACACTCTTTTTGTGCGAAGTCTACGGCATGGCTGAGCAGTCGGAGTTGCGTGATCGGTTGGGACAGGCGGTCGAACTCCTCGTGGCTTCGCAGAACGGCGAAGGCGGGTGGCGTTACCAACCCCAACCCAGTGACGCCGACGTGTCGGTTACCGTTTGCCAGGTCATGGCTCTACGTGCCGCGCGAAACGTGGGGATCGCGGTTCCCCGAGAGACGATTGACAACGCGATTGGTTATGTGAAAGCGTGTCAAAACGCGGATGGTGGATTTCGCTACACGCTTGCTGGCGAGGAGCAGCGAAGCCAATTCCCGCGTTCCGCGGCTGCAGTGGTCGCCCTGTACAATGCGGGAATTTACGAAGGCGCCGAGCTAGAACAGGGGCTAGACTATCTCGCCCAGTTTCGCCCAGGCAGCGATCAGGCGGCGCGCGATGGGTTCTATTTCTACGCCCACTACTACGCTGCCCAGGCAATGTGGCACGCGGGTGGCGAGCGTTGGCAACAATGGTACCCGGCGATTCGAGACGAACTACTGACTCGTCAGCGAGACGATGGCGGGTGGTCCGACGCGATCTGTGCTGAATACGGCACGGCAATGGCTTGCATCGTTTTGCAAGTGCCCAACAACTACCTGCCGATTTTGCAACGATGAGCACCGCCCAGAAAAACCTAACTACCTGGGCTTTAATGGGCCTCGTTGTTCTCTGTTGGATGTCTGCTTCCATTGCGGCTGACACCTTGCTGATTGTCGGCAAGCCACCGACCAAAGCTTCCTTCTCCGGGTTCGCTTCGAATCAAGCCCTGCGGTTTCAAGTCGGAGCAGAGTCGCAGCACGTCGAGTTGAATGAACTTGTCCGCTGGTCGAACCCGCGTAGCAATCGCAAGCGATCTGAGTTGCTGCTTGTTGATGGGAGTCGTCTCGTCTTGGCGGACAGTTGGACAGGAAAACCGTCCTGGGAATATCGAGCCAACGTCTTTGAAGTAGCACTCCACTCTCTGGGAAAAATCAAAGTCTCTGCGGACTGCGTGCGAGCGTTGTTGCTCCAAGCACCCACCGAGTTGCCACGGCGCACTAAATTCACCGATCACCTGCTCAGCGACAAGCAGACCTCCGATCGCCTGCACTTGATCAATGGCGACATCCTATCTGGCGAGCTAGTAGGAATTGAGAACGATGCGGAGGGTAGCCCGCAGATAGTTTGGTCCGTCGACGTTGCCTCAGAACCCTTCGCCATCAGTGCCCAGCGCGTCGCGGCCCTCGTTTTTGGCCAGGACGAGCCGAACGCTCCACCGAGCAAGGCATCCCTCATGTTGGGTCTCAGCGATGGTAGCTTGCTGACGGCGCGTTCTTGGGAGAGCGGAGGCAAGCAATTTCGTGTTGAACTTGACTGTGGCTTGAAGCTTTCCGAGCCGAGCAGCAGCGAAATTGTTTACTTGCGTTCGCTCAAGATGCGGGGCGTCTATCTCTCTGATATCACGCCGACGGAGTATCGCCACGTTCCCTATCTCGACATCCACTGGCCCTATCAAAACGATCGCAATGTGTTGGGTAGCCCGCTACTCGTATCGGGTCGACGGTTCGCGAAAGGTCTGGGAATGACCTCGGCTGCGAGATTGACTTTTTCATTGGACACCGATGCAGTCGCGAACCGCTTCCATCGCTTCGCAGCTGAAGTTGGCATCGACGAGGCGGCAGAGAAACAGGGCAGCGCAGTCTTCCGCGTCTATCTCCATCGCAGCGGCAAGTGGCAAGAAGCCTACGCCAGTCCAATTCTCCGCGGCGGCGACGCGCCAGTACCAATCCAATTAGAACTCCAAGGCGCAACCCAACTGGCCTTGTCCGTCGACTACGGCGACCGCGGTGACGAACGCGACTACGCCAATTGGATAGATGCGAGGCTGGAGTAGCTGGGACGGACCACTGCTTATGGCCGTGAATCAACGGGGTTAAAAAACAGCCCTGTTAAAATTTGCCGGTTAGGGTGTTGCGGTAAATTTCGCACTCTAAACCACTCCGGAAGAAACATCCAGCTAGCGTCGCGTGCCTTGGTGCTTTGAGCCGATTCTCCCGATGGTAATGAAAAGTCTTAGGCTTGGGGCCCGTTATGGCCTCTGGTGAGGTCCAAACTGCGGAGCAGTGAACGATGAAGAACAAAAAAACTCAACTGACAACTCTTTGCGCATCAACCGCCGGGCTACTAGCGGTCTTGCTAGCTTCGCAAAGTGGGCTCGCCGCCCCACGCCAGCCACAATCGCAACGTCTTCAGCAGCAGCGCGCACAACAGCAGCGATCACAGCAACTGCAGCGCCAAACGCCAGAGCTTGCTCCTCCGAAACAAGAAAAGCTCGTTCGGCCCACGCGGCCCGCAAAGATGGAGCCCAGCCAGCCAGTGATTGGCTCGGAAGTGTTCGTCGAGCGCTACGAAGATGGCAAAGTGAAGATTGAGCGAGAAGTGGCCCTCGACGACGCAGGTAACTATGTGAACCACGGTCCCTGGCGGATGTGGAATCAAGACGGCAAACTGGTTGCCGAAGGAAGCTTCGAGTACGGCAAGCGCACGAGCATCTGGACTCGCTGGTACGATCGCAACGACTCGCCCCTGCTGAGCCAGCAACCGTTTCGCCGTTTCGACGCGCCGTTCCTTTCGCAAACGCATTTTGAAAATGACACGATGGATGGTGAGTGGTCGATCTTCGACGCCCAACAGCGCCGCTGCTGCCAGCTATCCATTCACGAAGGGAAACGCCATGGCATGAGCATTTTCTGGTTGCCGGATGGCACGGTGCTGCAGCAATCGATGTTCGAGAAGGGCGTACCGACGGGCGATGTCTTGGATCTCGATGGAAACACGGGCAAGCTGACGCAGTCCAAACATTACTTGAAGGGCCGCGAGATGATTACCAAGAAAGTCTCGTACCGTCGGATGAAACAGCTCAAGTTGGAAGGCAATTTCCTTGCCCCAACTTCGGTGCAATCCAGCCCGGACGATTTCTGGAATCTGCAATTTGCCAAGTACGAACCGCAGGGCGATGAGCTGCGCCACGGCACTTGGCAGGAGTGGTATCCCACGGGGCAGCTAAAGATGAGCGGTCGCTACGACCACGATAAGATGGTGGGACAGTTCAGCTATTGGCACTCCAATGGCCAGAAGGCTGCCGAGGGCGAGTACCTTGCGAACAAGCATCACGGCACTTGGGTTTGGTGGCACCAGAATGGCCAAAAGTCGGTGACCGGCAGCTTTGACAAAGGATTGTTGGTCGATGACTGGCGTTGGTGGGCCGAGAATGGCAGGCTGACCAAGCAAACCACTCAGGACGGCACGCAAACTTTCGAATCGCTGGCTAGCGATACGGAAGAGACGCCAAAGAGTGCTCGTACCAACGAACGTCGTGTCCAACGGTAGACGGACGATTCGCCCGTGCAAGGTAACAGATCGAACCCGTTGAGACCTTCGAGCCTTGGCGGGTTCCTTCGGCTCACTCACCCATTGGAGATGCGATGCTATCAGACCAGTGTTGGGAATCGTTTTTTGGCAATTGGCCCTCGGCGATTCCACGGCGAGGCGTGTTGCAGACGGTACTCAACGAGGCCATGCCCTTCAAGAACTACTGGATCAAAGATGGCATGTTGTTGATCGAGCGGGCCACGCCTGACGCTATGGGGGCTCGGTTCGTGCTACTCGGGTTCGACGTGATCAATCTGGTCAAGTTCACCGACCCGCTCACCAGCGCCATCATCACCGACGCGGGCTTCACCGAGAAGGCCTCCAACAAACCACCGAGCCGGCAGCCCCAGTTGGCCTAGCCGGAAAAACAGTTGGCGTAGCCGGGTTTACGGCTGTACCTTGGGGAACACAACGCACACCGGCTGGGGAACCTCGACTTCGTGCCCGGTGGCTGTTAGCTTGCCCGTTTCTGGATCGAGGTGGAACGATACGAGGTTGTTCGCGTCGCGATTGGCAGCGATCAAGAAGCGTCCGCTGGGGTCAATGCCAATGAAGCGGGGATGCCCGCCCCCGGTCGGTTCGAACTCGACCAGAGTAAGTTTCCCCGTCGTGTTGTCGATGGCGAAGACGGCCGTGCTATCGTGCCCGCGGTTCGAGATGTAGACAAATCGGCCATTGGGATGCACCACGACTTCGGCCGTGTAGCTCGCCCCGTCGAACTCTTCCGGCAAGGTACCAATAGTTTGCAGGTCGGAGAGCTGCCCCGTCTTGGCATCGAACGTCAGCGCATCAAGCGTCGAATTCAACTCGTTCACGCAGTAGAGCCACCGCCCATTCGGATGAAAAGCCAAATGCCGCGGCCCCGCGCCCGGCGCAGCTTTCCAGGCGGATTGCCGCGAGAGCTTCCCTTCGTCGAGCCCATAAACGATCACTTCATCGGTACCCAAGTCAGCAATGCAAGCGAACGTTCCCTGCGCGTCGAAAGCAACGCCGTGAGCATGGGATTCGTTCTGACGTTTGGGATCAACGCTCGAGCCCGTGTGTTCGACAAGGTCGCTTAGCTGTTGCAGCCGGCCTTGGTTGTCTAGCGGTAGCAAAGCTGTGCTTCCGCCAGAGTAATGCGCCACGACGAGTATCTTGCTGTCGGGATCCAGTGCCAAATGCGTGGCGCCATCGTCGCCCGTGGAGACTTTTTGCGCAGGAGTGAGTGCGAGCGTTCTTGAATCGATGTGAAAAGAGCGGACGCCGCCAGAAGGTTTGCTTTTTTCCTGAGCGACGGTGTAGAGCAGCGGCAAACTCGGATGCAGTGCTAGAAACCCCGGACGCGGGGCATCGCCGACTGATCGCGCTGGGCCCAATTCGCCCGTGTTCATGTCGAGCGTGCTAGCGTAAATTCCGTGAGCCGCTTGATGGGTGCCCACCAGCAAGGGTTGATCGGCGGCGACAGCGGGGTTTGCAGAAAGGCTCATCATGGTGCTTAGCAGCATAGTGGTTTGTAGCGTGATCCAAAGTGTTCGTGACATCGGGGGACTCCGACTCTTGTTCGTGGGGAACTGATTTTCGCGAGGTGCAAAGTGCTAGCTTCCAACAGGATTGACATTGTCACTCCCCTTGAAATTGGCTTGAATTCGTAACGCAGGGGCAGAAACGTTGGCACCAACTTACCAGGAAAGTCTTGGCAGAGAAAGAAAATGCACTCCAGAACCTTCGATCAGATCGCAAATCCCTCCATCAACCGTCGTCGCATCAGCAGAAGTCTCCTGGTTTCGATGGCGATGGGCGGAGTACTGACCGCCGGATTCGCTCGAGCGGTATCTCCTATCGACACCTCTATCAGCCCTAAGAAAATACTCGGGCCCATTACGCTTGTCGAAGAGGCGGAAACGGATTTCTCGTTTCCGGCTCGCGTTGATACGGGGGCGACGACCTCCTCGCTTCATGCTGAGGAATGCATCGTGGAGGGTGCAGCCAGCGATATGCTGGGCAACGTGGGGAAGACGATTCGGTTTAAGGTGACTAACGTCCAGGGTGAGTCCGAATGGTTGGAACGCAAGATTGCAGAGATCAGCGTGATCAAGACTTCCGAACGGCAGGAGCAGCGCTACAAAGTACCGCTCACGCTCAACTGTCAAAATGTGAAGAAACGGGTGCTCGTCTCGCTCAACGACCGATCGCACATGGCGTATCCTGTCCTACTGGGGCGTAATTTCCTCCAGGGCGACTTCGTTGTGGATGTTGATTTGCAAGCGGAACCGAGCCAACCGACTTCCCAAAAACCCGTGCGGCGAACAAGCACAGCTTCTTCCTCAGATCTCGCAAGAGCGCTGCCGAAAACGAAAAAGAACTGATTCTAAAGTGATTTCACAGGACGCTGGTTTCGATCAACCATCGCCCAGCTTGTCAGGTAGTGCCTTCGCAGCCATAATTCGCTGCAGATGATTGTTGGTCCGCTGGCCGATGTAATTCGACGGCCGAGAGGGTTTGCGGTTCTTTCGCAGCGGCTTGCGGCGCTTCTTCTCGCGCCGATTCTGTTTGGCTGAATCAGGGGAGTTCGTAATTTCTAGCCACTTTTCGATGTCGTAATTGCTTTGATCGTAGGTGTTTAGATCGTAGTTGTTGGTCGCGTTATCCATCGCACAACCTCCAAAATTTACTCCCTAGTTATTAGTCCAGAATCATGCACCTCAGCCCTGGCGAGGACGCGCGATCCTTACGCGATCCCTCCTCTACTCTAATTCTTGTACTCAAACCGCGCGGCGGCAAGATCATTTTGGAGAGAGAACCGAGAAAGCAAGTCCACACTTTGACTGCGGATTCGGTTAGTCAAACCCTAACAGGCAAGTGAGAGAAGCTAAGGTGACTTTGCAAGTTGATGGACTCATGCGGTGGATGGCTGGCCGCTAAAAAGCAATCTTATTTTGATCCTACCGGGGACACTCTCGCCAAGGAAGCTTCTTCCGATGTCGAATCGAGCAAGGTTCGACTAACTACGAACCGAGCCGCGAGTCGGGCGGCTTCGTACGAAGCCTAGTAAACCCAGCACGAGCAAAGCAACAGCCGAGGGTTCGGGCACTGCGAAGATGCCTAGCAGCGGGGCCGAAGTGCCAAAGTTGGTGTCCCAGTCACTTAGATCGCTGTCGGTATAAGGCGAACCGAAATGGCGCTGCCACTCAAGAAAGTCCGCACCATCAACATCGCAATCGGGGTCGAAATCGCCGTCCAAGTCTGCCTGGGCGAGACTGCCCTGGAAGCCTGTGAAATTCTGTCCCGCTTGGGCAATCAGTGAGCTATCGTACTGATCTGCCATGCCATCGAGTACGGTGTGGCCTCCCCAGGTGAGCGTCGTGCAGTTGGTTCCTGCGGTTTCGAGCGTGAGTACTTCGACGGCGTTTTCTGTAACAAAGAAATCACTGAGTAGCGAGGCGAAGACACGGTCGTTCGCTAGATCGACGACGCTTCCCGTAGTGACCGTGTCCGTGAAAGGATTGTTCCCCGCGATGTTGATTGGCCAATCGGCATTGTTGACGGTAACGCCGAGCAACTGATTGTCAGCGACTTCAATCGCCAACTCCACGGCTAACGAACCTCCCAGGCCCTGGTTGGTGTTCGTGAAGAGCGTGGGATCTGGCGCTGCCTCGACCAGCCATTCAAGATTGCCACTCAGATTAGGGCCTAAGCCCGTCACGGTGAGCGATGGCGCGGCCCAGGTGCAAGGGACGAGCAGCAGACCGAGCAACGTAGCCGCGAGCCTGCCCGAATAATTGATCATGGCGCTTGGAGCGTGCATAGAATTCTTAGTTTCCACCCCCCGGAGGAATACACCGGCCACCTTTGCAGCTTAGACTGCGTGGCCGATAAGTGTCAACGAAAAACGCTCAGGTGTTGAATTTCACACAAATTCGACTTCCATTGCGAGTTCCGAAGAGCCGTCAGATAGCCGGATGGGCAGCCACTGCTTCCCATCCGGCTCGTTCTGAAGTTCTTCACTCACATGACAACTCATCGCGTTGGCGGACCGCCACCGCACCAAGCAGCCCGACGAGCAGGCATGCCATGGTTGTTGGTTCAGGAACCGCTTGGGCGATGTCGGTGTCGGTGAAGAAAGTGAACTCCTTGGTCACTACGCCATCTAACCCCACGCTGTCGGGGTCAAGCGTCAGCAACTCGAATGCCATGTTGTTGGGCGGGTCATCGGGCCCCGTGTGAAACTGCGGCACTTGGTCGAAACCCACATATTGCCATTCGCCATTGGGCATAAAGAGATTCGAAGCAACCGGCGCGTCGTCCACAAACAGAGCGTGATCCACGCGCTCGGGACTCGTGTGCCATCCCCACCACGGGGCCGTTCTCTCGGGATCACCGGTGTCGATTGCTTCCCCCGTGTCGGGATCAATGCGATGCCCATCTTCAGCAGCGATCGAAATCCAATACTCAGTGTCGGCTACTTCATCAAACGATTTCTCCGTGGCGAGTGGGCCGGGATGATCTAGCACTGTTTCAGGAAGTTCCACCTCGTACTCCCACACCGGATGGCCGTCCCAACCGATCATCCCCGTCGGCGAGATCTTCACGTTCTCGGCTGGGGCGATGTACGACCCGGCCAAATCCGCAGGGACCGTCGATCCTGCGGGGTCGCTGTCGAAGAAGCTAATGAGAAACCCCTCTTCTACTTCGGGAACGTAGCTCTGGCTGTCGGGATCTTGCTGCGGGTGGTCTTCGGGATTGAAATACGAACCCCACCAGCGCACCCCCACGATGGGCCGACCATCGGAAATGAAGTCGTCCGCCACTGCCTGACGATCTTCTTCTCGCATCGAGCGCCGCCAATCGATGTCAGAGTGAATGTTCTCGCCGACTTGATCTCGGGGAAGCTGCTGCCACTTGGGCACGATTTTTTCCTCGAACCTCGCATCCAAACGTCGATAGAGGTCACGCTGCACGGGCAAGGCATCCGATAGCGAATCGACGGCATCGGTGTAGTGAACCTTGAGATTTGAGGTAGCAGTGGTCTCAAAGTCACGACCCTCGGCGGACCCCATCGTGCCAACCGGAGGCATCGAACGGTCGAAAGCAACCGCATCGCCCGCAACACCCGTGTTCGCAAAGCGAGCGAAGCCATCGATGCTAAAACCGACGAGATTGCCTTCGATACTGCCATCGTAGGTAAGATTCCACGGACTGCCGAAGGTATGCGTGACTTGAGTGAGGTTTTCTAGCTTCCAATTGCCGATGGTTCCTTGGGCGGCACCTCCCGGCTGCGGGGCCACGCCGGCCCAGGTTGCAGTTTCCGACATGCCCGAAGCGAAATGGGCAGTGACTTCCATGCCTTCCATGTTGAAACTCTCAGGAGGGCCACCCCAGGTTTGAAAAGTATTCATGTCGGGCACATTTTGAATCGTGCCATCGCTAGCGGTGATCGTCACCACGGCCATAGATTGCTCGGCATGACTGACCAACAGCATCGCACTCACGAGCAAGGCAAACATTGGGGGCTTGAAGACAGACATGATAGTTTCTCCTGTTAATTGTCAAGGATTCGGTGGGACAGAAAAAGCTTCGTCAAAGACGTCTAATCGATCCAGATGAGACGATCCATGTTTGGGGGATCGGCCTGGTCACGCTTCCCGAGTGACAAGGAGAGGTGAGTGCCATGGTGACGCTACGGATTGATCGTCAAGCGAAGGCACTCCCACTTCTTGGGTGGGGGGCGGGCCCGATGGAGAAAAACGGGCAACCGGCCTTGGTCAAACTGCAGTTTGCTCTCCTGTTGCAGAGGCTGTCGAGTTACGTGACATCGAGCAAACATGAGTCCGACCAAGGCGCGGTCGCGAAAGGTTTGAGCAGCCACTCCCATGAGCGGCCACTGAGCAAATCAGCAACTCTCGCTTGCGCCCGACAACCTTTTTTCAAGTTTGGAGATTTTTCACTCCCGCAACGAAACCCCCCACTGTGGGGCTGGAGGTCCGGGTGGTTATAATCGATGAGTCTCATCACCTGCCGCGCCTGGGAATTGGCCATGCGAAGTACTACCGTTCGACCCCAGCAACTGCCGATCGAAGTGCAGCAGCAAATCGATGCTTGTTGCGATAAGTTCGAGATCGAGTTGAAGCGGGGCAAGTCGCCTGAGCTGGCAGACTATCTGCGGGATCTTCCGCCCGCGGGGCATTCGCAATTGCGTCGCGAGTTCTTGGCCATAGAAATGGCCTATCTGCAGACCAATTCGCGCGGGGAGAGCGAAGGCTTACATCTGCGTTGTCCCCATTGCCAGAACCAGGTGGAATTGCTGGCCGATGCCAAACTGGAAGAAATCACCTGCAATTCCTGCGGTGACACGTTCAGCCTGGTGGATGAAAGCATTGACGATAGCGGCACACGGGCACCCAAGAAAGTCGCTCATTTCGAGCTGGTAACTCGATTGGGGGTCGGAGGATTTGGATCGGTTTGGGAAGCACGCGACACCGAGCTAGACCGGCTAGTCGCGCTGAAAATTCCACGCAAGAGTCAACTCTCCGCGCGCGAAGCCGAGCAGTTCTTTCGCGAAGCGCGCACGGCCGCGCAGCTCAAACACCCCAATATTGTGCCCGTTCATGAGGTGGGCAAAGACGGCGAGATCATTTTCATCGTCACCGATCTGATCCGTGGTATCCCTATGTCAGATTGGCTCAAGGAGGTGAGGCCTACTGCGCGTGAGACGGCCGAGCTGTGCGCAACGCTTGCCGAGGCATTGGCGTACGCCCATCTCAAGGGCGTTGTCCATCGCGACTTGAAACCCTCGAACGTTATGCTCGATCGCAAGATGCAGCCCTATGTCATGGACTTCGGACTGGCGAAACGAGAACTGGGCGAGATCACTATGACTGTTGATGGCACCGTACTAGGCACCCCCGCCTACATGTCGCCGGAGCAGGCGTTGGGCAAGTCGCACTGGATCGACCGCCGCACCGATGTCTACTCTCTGGGCATAATGTTGTTTCAGATGCTCACTGGCGAGCTGCCATATCGCGGTACGGCCCAACAGCAAATCCAACAGCGCGTCTCCGACGACGCACCAGACCCGCGAAAATTAAACGCCCACATTCCCCTGGACCTGTCGACGATCTGCCTGAAGTGTGTTGAACGCGACGCCAACAAGCGGTTCGACACCGCTGCAGATCTCGCCGCGGAGTTGCGTCGGTATCTTGCCGGCGAGCCGATCAGGTCGCGTCCGATCTCTACTCTTTCCCGCGCGGCACGTTGGGCGAAACGCAAGCCGGCACTAGCATTAGCCGCGACGCTCACTACCGTGCTAGCCATCGCAGGCCCGCTGGCGGCTGCCTTCATCTGGCGTGCAAATCACACGATCGCGAGTCAACTAAAAGAACGAAACGCCGTCATTTCCCGTGACGAGCTGCAGTGGGATGAGCTGGCCAGAAAGTTGAATTCAGCAGAGGACGAACTAAAAAGTTACAAGCGAATGCGACCCGACCGCGTAGAGCTTGCTGACTGGCGCGAGCGGTTGATCATAAGTTTCGTCGAAAAGCACCAAATAGAACGGGAGAGTCTCCTAGCTGCGGGGGAGCAAGCCAAGGTGTCGGAGCAACAAGCACGGCAAAATCTGGGCTGGCTTTATCTGCTCGATAGGGCTGGTGAACCAGAGCTAGCCCTGCGACATGGTCTCGAAGCGGGGCGAATTTATTCAGAGCTGCTAGCCAATAATCCCGCGAACGAGAATTATCGAACTCGGTCCGGCGATTGCATGTTGCACATCAGCGAGTTGCAGAGTCGGCTGGGTCAGCGCGAAGCTGCACAGCGGTCGGCTGGGGAAGCACTGGAGATTCGTGCATCGCTTGCTCAAGAGCATTCCGACGTGATGGCGTTCCAACTCGACGAGCTCGAGCTGCGCGAGTGGCAAGTCTCACAGTCTGTGAGTCGAAGTGCTCTCAACGAGTGGCGTCAACTGAAGAACCAAGTGGAAGCCAAACTATCGCAGAGCGAATCCGACTTTTATACGATTGCGTGCTATCTCACTGGGCGCGAGCCAGCATTACCGAGTAATTTCGCCCCCATCTCGACTGGCGAGGTCCTCGAACAGGATAAAGTCAATTGATTCTTGGTAGTAGTGAACGCTGCCGTCAACCATCGCGAAGTGGGCGCCTCCCGGGTGGAGACTTCCGAAGAAGAGGTCATTGCTAACAATGTTCAGGTTCGCTCCCTCGGGCGCGGCTCGATCGCTCTTGCTGTAGCCAAATTCTGTGTGGCTTGCATTGATCGGATAGCGAATGTTTTTCGAGGAACTGACGCAAAGATATTCGTCAGGCGCGTCGAGCCAAGTGGCTCCCAACATCCAGTCGCTTAACAGATAAGCCCGCTCGCCAAGAGCCAACGTGTGCGAAGTGCCATCGGTAATCTGCCCGAGGCGGACGGCGCTGTTTGGGTAAAAGACCCCATCGACATAGACGTCGCCGCAGAAAGTGTCGTCCAAATCCCAACGCTGCTCCGCTCGTTGGCCAGAGCCGGATACCGCTCCGTAGTGTGCGGGCGGATAGCCGGTCGAGTCGGCCTCAAATGCGGCACTCGGGCATAAGAATGCGGTGGGGCTTCGTTTTCCGGCAGTGCGGTAATTGATTCCACCTTCTGTTGTGGGGTCGAGCTGTTCCCACAGCGACTGCTCTTCGATATATGGCAAAATGGCCACGCGGTAGCTGAAACTCGTTTGGTATTCCTTGTCATGGATGCGAGCGCCCGAGGGCAAAGTGCCTTGCTGTGCTTCGTAGTTCAGCACAGCGGTCATTTGCTCTCGCAGATGGTTGCGACACTGGGCTTGCCGACTTGCCTCGCGCGCCGCCTGCACGGCAGGCAGTAGCAAACCGATTAGCACCGAGATAATCGTGATGACCACGAGCAGCTCTATTAGAGTAAAACCGGTGTACTTCTGGAGATATTTACCAGCATGTTTTGGGCGCTGTAAAAAGATCTGGAACATTGTCGACGACCCGTCGCTAGCAAGGATTTCTGCGTCGGGCCAGCAATGCACCAAGTGTCAGCATTGCCAACACCCCTGTGGTGGGCTCTGGTATCGCTTGAGCTGCGATGGCGGTCAAAACGGTATCGCGTGAAGCGGCGATTGCGTTGTCGTTGAGCAGTTGCACGAACCAATCGATGTCGTCGAAGTCGAACACGCTGTCCTCGCTGCCACGAGTGGCGGGGAATTCACCGAAGTGCGACGCGATGTAGTCTTTGGTGCTATGCATCGCTTGCGCAAAGTCGTCGATGTCTTGTTCGTCCAAGATGCCGTTGATATCCATGTCGCCCGGGACAGTCGTCATTGAAATCATAAACATGTTGTCCATCGCCCACCACCAGTCGTCACCAGAATCGCCAAGCGCGAATTCAAGTTTGAACGCAAAGTGAGTCGTCGACAACAAGCTACTGAGGTCCACGAAGACGAGTTCGTTGGTGTCGATGGCTTTGAAGTTTGGATTAATTGGATCTTCGGGATTGGTGCTTGGGTGTTCATTGCCGGCAGTGTCAGTGCGAATGAAGGGTGCTGACTCCCATCGGAGCAGTTCCTGGGTTGATCCATCTTCAAATTTAGCGCGAATTCTAGCCGTCTTATTGTTCTCGAAGGGAATGTCTGTCCCGAAGGGAGGATCCAGGTTTGCTCCATCGTCGCAGCACTGAGGTATCCAGCTGCTGTCAAACTGTAGCTGCAGCCGGTCGCCCTTGTTGAGCAGGTCGCCAATGACGAACTCAGGCGTATCTAAAAAAGTATCGTAATACCCCACGTTGTTCGCCGGGTTGCCTAAGTCGTTCCATTCATTGGTGTCGGCCACCAAGATCGTGCCATCGCCGCGGAGAAACTCCTGCCGACGACCATCGCCCGGGTCGTCGTTAGCGATATCGATCCAAAATTCTTTGTTGGCAAAGGACCAACCCTCCCACTCGAAGATGCCGATGCTTGGATTTTCCACACCAGGAACTCCGGTAGCGTCGCGCACCCACCCTGAAGGAGGCGCGTGTGTGAACGCGTTGACAATCTGGCTATCTTCCTGGACCGGGGGGCCGAGTGGCAGCTGATCGAAATTCTCTTGAAATACCACCTGCTGCGCGCCCGCGGGTCCAATGCCCCATGCCAGCGCTAAGCAGACGCACAGAAGTCGATGGAAGGTACGCATTAAATCTCCCCCCGAGTTGGGGTCCCGGCAGGCACGGGACAGTGGCCATGCTCTTGGTGGCTCAGACTCTAGCTGACTCGCTAAGGTCGAGGAGGTCAAGTATTTTTTCTGATTCTCGATTGCCGCGGGGCGTGGTGCGAAGCAAAACATTGGACTTTCGCTGCTCTTAGGTTAGATTACAAGCTGTTGCAGTGGCTGGGCAGAAGTGGGGTAGGGTACGATGCATCGGTCCAAGCTTTCGGTATTTTTCCTTGTCGTGGCGAGCGCCATTTTAGCGTTACTTGCCACTCGTTGTGATGCTGCGCCCGCACACTTCTGGCTGTCGTCCAGCAGCGTCGCACCCGCAGGGCCCGGCGTTGCTACGAACATCGAGACGACTCAAGGCACAGTTGGTTCGCTCCACATTTGGGGCCGCTCGGCGACGGAGCGCAAGCTGCGGAATATCTCGCTGAACCTGGTCGCGTTGCAAGCGGGTATCGACTTTATCGATGCCTCGATCACGATGCACAACAATGCCGGCGGGGGACGCAGCAGGTTCGAATATACGAGCGATGCTTCTTCTTCGCCCGCGCTGCTTTCCGAGGAAAGCTTGTTTGACGTGGCGGTCAGTGGTCAGCCCGATGCCATCGAGCAGTTGCAGGGCTATTCGCTTTCGGAGTCGAATGCCAACATCCGAGGGGTTGGCAGCCAATGCGTCGGAGGCGAAGTCGGGTGCGTGATCGCTGGAGATGGGCTGCCCGCCTGGTTGGTCGCATCGGTGGACTACAACGCCATCGTGGGCGGTCCCGTGACGGAGGTGTATTTGCAAATCGGTGAACATGGCATAAACCACGAGTCGTTGGTCCCTGGGGACTACGATCTCAACGGAGTCGTCAACGACAGCGACTTCGCCGAGGTGCAAGACAATTTCTCTTCCACGGTCGCCGAGTGGCCCGATGGCAACGGCAACGGCCGAGTCGACGCGGCCGACTTCACGATTTCTCAGGACCATTTTGGTGCTTTCTCGGAGTTTGAATCTGCCTCGCTGACAACGGTCCGTTTCGGTCCCGGTGCCGTGGACTATAACGGGGTAACCGACCGCGAGGTCACCTTGTTCGGGGATACGGCCGATGCGACGATAACTATAGTTCCTCCCTTGAGTGCTTTAGGAACGGCGGTTCCAGAGCCAGCCACAGAATATATCCTCGCGGTTGCGTTGGCAGTGGCCGCAGGATTCACCCGCCGCACGGGTAATCAACGTTGAACGCCGTAGCCCGACAGAGAATCTGAGAGCCAGACACAGAATCTGAGAAAAATGACAAGATTTACGCAGTCGAGCCCTCGGCCATCTCTGGCAACCAAGTGTTGCGAATCAGTCCGAGCTTGCGTTCGATAGTGCGCTCGACCACTCCCAGCTCTTGGGCGATTTCTTCATTGGTGTACCCTTCCAGTTTTCGATGCGCCACGAGTCGCAGCTTGTCGTCGGGCAGGCAGCTCATGAGTTCCTGGCATTGCTCGTTGACGGCCGCGATGAAGGAAGGCGTCAGTCCCTCCTCGACAAACTCCGCGAGTTGCCGCTGGTTCATGGAACTGGGACTGGCGAGTTGGCCTTCGGAAAGCACGCGGCCACCTCCCCGTTTCTGCGCGAGCTGGCGGTTGCGTTGGTTGATTGCTTTGCAGGCAGTGATTTTTGCCAATAACGCCCACAGATTGTGACGATCGCCGAGATCGGGAAAGCGCCCTGCCGCTACTCCGGAATAAAAGCTCCGCAGGGCGCTGACAGCCACGTCTTCCTCGTCTTCGGCCACACGCGGCGCGTCGCCCAGCTTCATCTTGGCAAGCCCGACTAAGCGACGAAAATAGCGCCCCCACAGTTCGTGCTCCGCTTGATCGGTTTGCCCCAACTGCAGATCCGCGATCCATTGCGTGACAGAGCCCTCTGGATCGGTCGACATCAAAAATCTCCAGTTCGCGGCCAGCCAGTTGGCATGAAGAATTCGCATCAGTCCACTAGCGGTTCATCTTAACCTCCCGCGCTGGTCTAGGAAAGTTTGAGCAGGAGGAGTCTCCGAATCAGCGATTATTACTCAACCGGTTCAGCAATTGTCTCATGACATTGTTCGCCCAGACCCTCGACACCGAGTCGCAGGGTCTGTCCCGGCTGCAAGAACTTGGGCGGCTTCAGGCCTAGACCGACCCCCGGCGGGGTGCCGGTGGAAATGATGTCGCCAGGGTGAAGCGACATGAATTCGCTGAGATAGCTAATCAGTCGTTTCACCTCGAAAATCATTTCCTTGGTCGAGCCGTCTTGATAACGATGCCCGTCGACTTCTTGCCACAGGCGCAGGTTCTGCGGATCCGGCACTTCGTCGCAAGTGACGAGCCAAGGGCCAAGCGGTGCGAAGGTGTCGCAGCTTTTGCCCTTGGTCCACTGACCGCCTCGTTCTTTTTGGTAGGAACGCTCCGAAATATCGTTCATTACGCAATAGCCTGCCACATAGTCGAGTGCTTCAGCTTCTGAAACTCGCTTGGCGGTTTCGCCTACCACGATCGCGAGTTCTACTTCCCAATCGGTCTTTGTCGAACCACGTGGAATGATGACTTGATCCTGCGGGCCAGTGATCGCGCTGGTGGCTTTCATGAACAGCACCGGCTCGCTGGGGATTTTGCCTCCCGTCTCGGCCACGTGGTCGGCATAGTTCTGGCCGATGCACATGACCTTCCCCGTGCCGGCGACGCAAGGGCCCAGACGTACTCCTGCCTCGACGAGCGGTAACTCGTTGGGGTCTAAGTGGCGGAGTTTGTCGAGCGATGCACGTGAGAGTGCCTCTCCCCCTACGTTTTCAAGTAATCCGGCCAGAGAACGAACATTTCCAGAGAGATCGAGCAGCCCCGGTTTTTCCTCACCGGAAGGGCCATAGCGCAAGAGTTTCATCGCGAGTCCTCCAAGGGAAATTATTCTTCGGTAGGTTCGGTTGCTGGAGTATCCTGCGGTTCGACATATTCGAGTGTCACTGTGTGCGACATGTGCTGCGTCATCGTTTGGCCACCGGTGGCGAACTGTAGTTCCATATCTTGGTGCAAATGGCTCGATTCCAAGCGACCCTTTTCTCGGCTGAAGAGAATTTCGCCTGCTGATTTTTTTACTTTTGATTCCACTAGCATACCGTACGGCGCCTGGCCAAACGTTATCGCCATGCTGATAGCAAATGCTTCGTAAGCTTCGCCACGCACTTCGCGGGGGCCCAGATATTCGTAGGTCGTTACTGTCTTGATTTCCCCAAGCTCCTCGTTCTCCACGACCGAAACCGTGGACCACTCTTGGCCAAGGATTAAGTTCTCAGAGTCTGGCAGGACTAGCGAAGTCTGTTGCAGCATTTGCTTGAACCCATCACTGGCGAATAGAGAGCCCATCTTTTTCGCACCGGGGATCGTCTTGAGGGCTTCGGCGACGTTTTCCGGCACCTCCAGCTCGAAGATCTCCCCGCGGGGTCCCATCGTCATCGCGAACGGCTGCTTGGTCATCGCTTGGAACAAGGGAACCAACATGGCGGCAAAGCCCGTGGGTGTTTCTTCGCTCGCCGTATCGTAGTGCATCTTCTGCTGGCCAGGTGCTTGCAAGTCCATCTGTATGCGGTCGACCGACTGCATCAGCTGCGCTTGTCCCTGCTCGCCAACTTGTTGAACCTTCCAAGTGAGGTCGATGGCTTGGCGGGTGCTGGTCTCAACCATACGATCAGTCGCACCCAAGGCCAGTTCCATGTTCATCTCTTGGGTCATACGGTACTGGTACTCTTCGTCGACTTGGAACTTCCAAATCAACGGCGAGGCATCAGCGAGCAGCGGGCCAGTAGCGACTGCCGTCAAGAAAAAAGCCGTGAAGAAAAAACACGAAGCGCGTATCAGGAGCATGTGAGATCTCGAGTCTGGTCAGAGTGAATACTTCTCGCCCGGTTGGAGGACGACTGGTTCGGCAGCGGTATGCGAACGGACGCGTTCCGCCCAACTAGAGGCATCTTGTTCGATCGGTGGCCAGGTGTTGTAGTGGCAAGGTACCACACGTTGCGGATTGAGCAACTTGATTGCTTCTAGTGAGTCACTGGGACCCATTGTAAAGAGGTCGCCGATGGGCAGTATCGCCAAGTCGAGTCCACCGATGCCAATGAGTTTCATCTCGAGCATCAACGCGGTGTCGCCAGCCACGTAGACACGGTGCTTTTTAAACTCCAGTACAAAACCACCTGCAGTACCCCCATAGCCACCATCGGGTAAGCTCGAACTGTGCACGGCGGGTGTCATTTTCACCGTCCCGAACGGGAGCTGGGCCGCGCCACCGATATTCATGCCAAGTAGTTTGGTTTCGGCGATGCCTTCTGACTTGAGCCACTCGGTGATTTCGTAGTTGGCTACGACGGTTGCGTCGGTCCGCTTGCTGATCGCGACAGCATCTCCCAAGTGATCAAAATGCGCGTGGGTGAGCAAGATGAACTGCGCTGTCACCTCAGCCGCTTTGATGGGAGCGGTAGGTGAGTCGTCCAGGAACGGGTCGACGAGTATCTCGAACTTGCCCGTGCGAATGGAAAAGCACGAATGACCCAACCAAGTGATTTCCACAGCCACAGTTCCTTCCCCCATTTCTCGTGGAGTTGCGTTATTCGCCGCGTAGTATGGCGTTCATGTTTTTCTTGTAAGCTTCAACCCCAGGCTGCCCGTAGGGGTTGATACCGATCAGGCGGCCTTCCACCACGGTGGCGAGCATAAGCATCTGAAAAATCTGCCCCAGCACGTGTTCATCTACTCTCGGCAAATGCAAATCCGTCGTCGGGCGTTGGTCGTCGCGGTAGGCCTGATTGGTGCCTTGGGTTGCGGCGGTCAATATGTCGGGCAGCGTCTTGTCCGCCAACTCGTTGAGTTGGTCTTGGTTGTAATCACTCTCGCCAACGGAGACGGGTTCGCGCTGTTGGTGGTCAACGATCACGTTCGTGATGAGTTTGTCGCGTTGGCCCTCTTGGTGTTGCTGGCCACGAGAGTGAAGGTCACGCGTGTTGACCACCGTTAATGGCATCGCGCCACGTTCTTGTTTGCCCAAGCTCTCGGAGAGCAATTGATCATACCAGAGCCCAACCGCCTCGAGTTGTTTCCCCCAAGTGGAAAGCAATCGTACGTCGCAACCGCGTTTTTCTTCCATCAAATGACAAATGCCTACGTAGTCAAGCACGACGTTCTCACCGACGGGTGCAGCGCGGAAATGTTCGTTCATCGCCACCGCACCTTCGAGAAGCCGAACTAAGTCAAGCCCCATAATTGCTGCAGGCAATAGTCCCACTGCCGAAAGGATCGAGAACCGCCCTCCCACGCCGTCGGGCACATGGAAAATTTCCTCGCAGCCCAGCGCGGTGGCCAGATCGAACAACTTGCCGCTCTCCCCTGTCACCGGCACGACCAGTTTCGCGAGTCGCTGCTGATCGCCTCGACAATCGGCACTTAGTTTGCGGAGCAAAATACGAAACGCCGCCGCCGTTTCGAGCGTTCCTCCACTCTTGCTAATGACGTTGATGCCCCAGCCACTGGCCGGTTCACTGTTTGTCTCGCCATCCAGCAAATCAAACAGTCCGCGCATGGCATCGTTGTCGACGTTGTTTCCCTCGAAGGTTATGCGGGGGCGGTTCCCCCGCGCGGTTCGTGGCAATTGGTTGTAGTAAGGATGGCAACATGCTTCCAGCAGAGCCCGGGCACCCATGTACGAACCGCCAATGCCTAGCACCACCACGCGGTCGACAGACTCGGCCAGTCGGTCGGCAGCGGCTTGAATTCGCCCCACCTCGCTGGCGGCGCCAAGCTCGCTGTACTCGGCTAACAATCGCTGGGGCAGTTCTGTGAATCCTGCGTCGAGTGGTTGCTTTTCCGGTGGTACAGAGCCACCTTCGGCCCAGAGCTGGGCATCGGACAAGACTTCCTCGCGGGCGGCATTCAGCTGCGGCGCGAGGTTGGGTAAATCACCCGCTGCTAGACCGTGTGCCGAAAGGAAGACGCCCGAGGGATCGTAAGAAATCATATCGGCAGTCATAAGAGCAGCAACTCCTTGCTGAGGTGGGGTATCGAAACCAGCTCGTATTCTATCCCTGTGGCTTTCGCACGTCAGCCCTTGCCACTGAGGTCGCAGTCTAGGACGATAGTTATTCTTGTGACATCGGTGAGACGTAGCTCGCCGACGATTGCCCCTTGCCCACGAAAAACCATGCACGAACTGACTCGCCAACTGCAAATCAAGAACGACTCGAAAATTGTCCTGCTCGTCGCCGACGGTCTGGGTGGCTTGCCCCAGCAGCCCGGCGGAAAGACCGAGTTGGAAACGGCCCAGACGCCAAATCTCGACGCGCTCGCCAAAGAGGGGGTGTGCGGGGGAAGCATCCCGGTGAAGCCGGGCATCAGCCCCGGCAGCGGCCCAGGGCACTTGGGGCTGTTTGGTTATGACCCTCTCGAATTTCTGATCGGTCGTGGCGCGTTGGAAGCCACAGGCATTGGTTTTCAACTCGAGGAAGGCGATGTTGCCATCCGCTGCAACTTCTGCACGATCGACGCTGACGGCAACATCACAGACCGACGCGCCGGCCGTATACCCACCGAACAGAGCGCTCCGCTCGCGGTCAAGCTTCGCGCAGTATCGATTCCCGACGTGCAGGTTTTTGTGGAGCCAGTGAAAGAGCATCGTTTCGTTGTCGTGTTCCGCGGCGAAGGTCCCAACAAGGGAAAACTTGGTGGCAACGTTGCGGATACCGACCCCCAAGCCACAGGCGTCCCCCCGCTCGAACCCCGCGCATTGGCCGATGACAGCCATGAGACCGTCAAAGTTGCCGAGGAATTTATCAAGCAAGCGCGAGAGCTGCTTGCCGACCAGCCCCAAGCCAACTGCTGCACCCTTCGGGGCGTTTCGCCCAAACCGAATCCACCCAGCTATGAGGAAGTCTACGGCCTCGACGCGGCAGCAATTGCCGTTTATCCGATGTATAAGGGACTCGCCCAACTGGTAGGCATGGACGTGATCGGCGAGGCTCAAACACTCGACGAGCAGATGACGGTCTTAGAAGAAAACTGGCAAAGGTACGACTTTTTCTTTATCCACTATAAGTACACCGACAGCACCGGCGAGGATGGCAACTTCGAAGCGAAGGTCAAGAAAACCGAAGAGGTAGACACCTGTGTGCCGCGAATTATGGCGCTGGGGCCCGATGTTTTCATCTGTACCGGCGACCACAGCACGCCCGCGATGCTATCCAGCCACAGTTGGCACCCCGTGCCCACCTTGCTCTGGGCCAAGCACTGCCGCACCGACCCCTGCGAGAACTTCGGCGAAGCCGAGTGCCTGCGAGGTGGGTTGGGCCAGTTCGAGGCGAAGTACCTCATGCCGTTGGCACTCGCTAACGCGGGACGGCTGGCAAAATTTGGCGCGTAGGCAGCCTGCTAGGCCTTGTCTTCTTTCGCTCCGTCCTTGGCTTCCTCGGATTTTTCTTTCGCAGGTGCCTTGCCTTCGATTTCATCCATCTTCTTTTGCAGCTCTTCGAGACGCTTCTTGGACGCTTCGCGGTCTTTTTTAGCGCGCTCGAACTCGCCTTTGATTTTTTCAAATTCCGCCTGGGAGTCTTTGTCTTGCTCCTTAGCTAGCTCTAATTCTTTGGTGACTCGTTGCCGAACGATAACGGGGTGATCAAACCCAAGGCTCACCGCTAACGCAGGGTTTTGCTTCTCTAAGTCTTGTGCAGCCTCGTACGACACTTTCGTTTGCCAAACGTAGAGCTTGTGTAGGTGGGGTAGCTTCTCGAGAAACTTAATTCCGGCGTCGGTAATGTCGGTGGCGTAGAGATTGACGTATTGCAACCGCTCCAAACCGCTGAGGTGCGAAAGTCCCTTGTCCCGTACTGTGGAATTTTCTAGGTGCAACTGCGACAAGTTTTTCAGCGTTGCGAGTACGGCCAGGCCTCGATCCGAGATTTGAGCCTTCGCTAAATTGAGTGAATGGATTTGCGGGGCAACGTCGGCTAGCAGCGCGAGGTCCGCGTCGGTCGCTGGATCGCCGCGTAGCGCGAACGAGACTTGCAACAACGGGCTGTCGGCAAACAAGGGGCTCACTTGCGCGCCGGTGGCGGTTAGCTTCTCGATAGCGGCGGGATCCGCAGCTTCGACCTCAGGCAGCGGCAACTCCTTGGGCGCCTCGCGTTCTGGTTTCTCTGACGAAGCATCTTCCTCAGCAGGCTTTTGAGTTGCAACGACGGGGAAGGCCGCGCCTTCTTCGATCCATTTGCGGATCACCGACAGTTTCTCTTCCGGCAAGGGATCCGCTTTTTTCGGCATCCGTTTCTTGTGGTCCAGGGGCAGCACCAGCCGTTCGTACAACTCGCTCTCGTCGGGTTTCCCTTTGACGATCAGATGGTCATCTTGTTCCCACTTTTCCTTGATCGCCTCGGGCGTATGTAAACGCAGTTTCCCTAAACCCTTCTCTTCGCCGTGACAACCAGCACAATGTTCCATGAAAATGGGTTGCACTTGCTTGGCATAGTCAATTTCAGCAGCCGACAAATGCTGCGAGGAAAGGAGGGCCAGTGTGGCTGCCGCAAGAATAGTTGATCGAAGCATGAGTTACCCTCAGAAAACTACGGTGTGAGTAAATTGGGTTGTTGAAAAAAGCCCTTAGGAAAACAAAGTACGGAGCCAAACTGGGGTTCGTGTGGTCACTGCAATTGTAATTCCGATTGCCTGAGATGAATAGTTTGTCCTCAGGAGTTTGCTGATTTCTTCGCAGCCAGTGCAAGATTCCCTAGCTTTTGTTGGGTAAATCCTTGGGCTCGACGGACGGTTTCTCGGCAGCGGGAGCTGGCTCCCGCTGCGGGGGCGGGTCCAGGTCGACTTCGATCAGTCGAATCCCGCGATCGATGTGGCCGAACATGTCTGTCGATTCCACTTCCAGCACATGCACACCCAGCGCGACCTCGGCGGGCAGCTTTGCGACCCAGATATGGGGCGATGCGATTGGCTCGGGCAGGGCCCTGTGCACGCGGTCCATATCAGCAACATCGCGCTCGAACAGCGCGCGATACGTGGGGTCCTCGCGTTCCGTGCGGGTCATTGTCACCCAGTCGCCGTATTCACGAACGCGCATCCGCACCTTCGATTTTTGGTTGCCGTTGAATACATTCGCCACAATTTCCGTCTCCGCGACTTGAGAGATAGAAATTACCTCCGGCGCGTGGATCGACATTTGAAAGTCCTTCGGCATCCGAGCGGCTTTGTAACGTAGTTGGTAATCGTTGCCGTTGAACGTGGCGATGACATACCCATTCGGTACGCCGTCACGCATCGGCGTCATGGGAAAGCCCTGCTCATCCTTGGGGCCACGATACCAGCTGCCCGAACCGGTGGCGGTATTGTGGTGATGATGAAATTGGAAGTGGTGATGAGCGTGATCCGTTTCCGTGGTGTGTTCAACGTGCGAAGGCGCGGCGTCGCCCATGAAGTCGTCGCGCGTGTAGTGCGTATGGGCAGAGAACGACATTTGGTACGGGTGGTTCTTAAGTATCTCAAGCAGCTGTGGCAGCTGGGGAGTTCCGTAGTGATTGCTATTGGTGGTGAACAGCGGAATATGAGTGCAAATCACGATCCGCTGCTCGACGGGTACGTCTGCCACATAGTTTGCGACGAACTGCAGTTGCCGGTCATTGAATCCGCCCACATAGTGGCCCGGCTTGGGCTTTCCATCCCCTTGTTTGTCGTGAGGATCAGGCGCGGTGGGGCCATGCCAGACGACGTTGTCCAGCACAAGAAAGTGCACTCCCGCCCATTGGAACGCGTAGTTGGTGGGCCCAAAATAGCGTTCAAAAGTTTCGTCTGCATACTGGTCGTTGGGCGCTTGGTAGTTCATGTCGTGGTTGCCATGCACGTTACGCCAAGGAACGCCCACTTTGGCTTGCACACGGTTAATGTGTTCAAGTAGCGAAAGCCGATCGCCCACGATATCGCCAAGAGAGATGCCGAAGGCAACGTCCGCATCGACGAGCTCGGCGATCAAGTCGTTGGCGTAGTAGCGAATTTCCTGGCGACTGTAGGGTTGCGGGTCGCCAATCAACACCACAGAAAATTCATCGCTTTCCTCGCTAGGACGCAGCGGAAAGTCGATTGACGTGGGCAGGGGACCGGTTGGCTCGACGCCGGCAAAATCAAAGTTGTCGTCGGGCGAGCCCGTTGGCTTGTGAATGTAGTAAAACTGCGGCAGATTTTGCTCGTCGAGTGGCACTTGCCAGTTCCGCGGTTTCACAACAAACACAATCGTATCGTCCCCGACCGAGAGCTGGTATTTCCCAGCCGCATCGGTGTGTACGATTTCCAGCCCATTGGAGACCCGCACGCCGGGGATCCCTGGCTCGCCAGAGTCGCGCGTGGCGTTGCCATTCTGATCGTGGAATACCACGCCCTGCGCCAATTC
This sequence comes from Bythopirellula sp., assembly GCA_965230685.1. Taxonomy (GTDB): domain Bacteria; phylum Planctomycetota; class Planctomycetia; order Pirellulales; family Lacipirellulaceae; genus Bythopirellula. The sequence goes on along the minus strand of CBDDLO010000002.1, from coordinate 952,909 downwards.
GGCTAGTGCAACGCCTCTGCAGCAGAGCAGCAAGTACAAGACTGGCAAGGCTCGTGGCATGATGCTCCACACAACTAGGAATCGACAGCATCGACAGTTTGAAATCATAGGTGCGAACTTACCAAGGAGATGGCGGGCGCAACTCGCCCGGTACCGAAACGACAGCACAAGCGGGGGTGCACGTCCAGTGAAACAGACAGGCCCTTGGGATGCAAGCAACCACAAGCTGAATCACAAAAAAAGCTCGCCATTTCGTGCAGAACTTGGTGTTGACTCTCCCGAATCTCTAATCCGAAGTTCGCCCTGCGACAGATTTCGCATAGAAGTACTTGGCAAACAGTCCGCCGATGACGGCAACCAGCAGTGACGAGAGATAATAGGCAGCCGTCTCGAATGAGAGAGCTAGAACCACGCTTTCCTCGGTGTAATTAAATTTTAGTCGCCAGAGTTCCCCGCTACACATTTTGTTGCCATGTAAGAGTCGGCCTAAGCTGAGAATCGCATCATCGGCACCCAACCAGAACAGACGGTTCGGGTGAGCCAGCGAAGTCTGTGCCATGAGAAACGACCAACCAAACGCGGCGAATCCGACCCAGAAGGGTCTCCGATCGCTTGACGTGCAGACGGCAACCATGACGCTGGAAGCTAGACATACCAATACTACAGTCGTGACGAGGGCTAGCGAATACCGAGTCGGTTGAGTCAAGGCAACATAAGCGATAGCGGCAAAAGACAAGGATGCCATAAGCGTCTTGAGCGAAAATTGCATTGTACTAGCCCCTTTTAAGTTGAGAGCGGAACGAGGCCTGGACGATAATAAAGCCGGCGGATCGCAGACTTGGGCGTGGCGACAAACGCACTTCTCCCAAGCCTTATTGCGATCGCCGGCCCGGCGTCGTAACTATTCTCGTAAAGCTTGATCGTTCTGTAGCTTGTCGACGTCGCGTCGAAGATCACGCAGCTCTAGGTGAATGTGGCGGAGACTAGTGAGGACCTCTTTTTCCATTTTCCGGTCATCGTCATACAAATTTTCGGTTCGTTTTGGTGAGTCGCTAAGGGGGTTGCGATAGCGACGTCTCGCTCGGTCGGATTGACCTGGGTGCGGGTGACCTTGCTCAACCTTTTTGCCCACTGCCTCTGCCCGCTGCCCGATCTTTTGGGCCAATTCTTCGAGACCGGCCGCTTTCAGGTGACGGTATGCAGCCGTCAGATGGTCAAGCTGGCGATGCAGCGCCATGTGTTCCCGATCTTGTCGTGCTTCGGAATCCCGGTCCGCGATCCGCAAATCTTCAAACTTCCTGTCACGGATAGGGCGGTCTTGATCGGATGCTGGAGATTCTTTGGCCTCGATACGGGTGACGCTGGTAACAGTCGTGACGCCGATGAACGCTGCCAAAACGATCGCGCCAACAGCTCGGTTAACTTGGATCATTGTCTTTCTCCGTGGGTTCAAAAGTCCTTGAATACGATGTTCGAGACTCCATCTCGAACCAAACAAACCGACACTTCCCACTACACATTTTTCTGAGGAGAGCAGCTTTCCCAGCTCGAACAACGTCGTTCCATACTCGTCGGCCTCGGTGCGACCCAAAACGACGTTATCACAAAGTTCCTCGCGGGACCGACTGAGTTGACAATTCAAAAAGTGCGCCAAGGGATTCCACCACCAAAGTGCAAGGTGGATTCTCTGTGCCAGTCGGATCAGCGGGTCACGATGAACCACATGGGCCCCTTCGTGGGTCAGGACCTGAACGAGCTGGTCCTGCGACATGGCATGGAGGCAGTGCTCCGTCAGCAGAACCCACGCCGGTCCGGCCAGTCCTACGGCCACAGGTGAGTGAACGCGACTCGAGATTCCAACACGAGGAAACTCGTCAATCCCCAAGTTAGCTGCCGCCCGTTGGGCTGCAGAGTGAATCCTCTCCTCGGACACTGGCTCGACTGTGCCCAGCAATTTGCTCAGCCTTGTCGTCGACAATGCGATTCCTAGTCCGCTGAACAAAGAACCAGAAGCCCAAAGTATCAACAGCCACGATCGTGTGGAGAATGGTGATTGTCGAATGTCTACAGGTTTTTGGTCATTCTCATGTGAGTTCGTTGTTTCATTCTTAGGAACATCACTTGTCAAGCGTTCGATTTCGAATCGATGTTCTCTAAACAAAGCTAGATGCTCGGTCTCTGAAGCGAAGTGCCGTGTCTCTGTTGGTATCTCAGGGAGGGCTTCTGGAAGTGGTAGTGCAAACGTGTAGCCCGTGAGGGAACATGCCAGCAGAATCACGGGACCCACAAATGTGCAAGCTAGGGCGGACAGGAAGACGCAACTCCTCGCTGCAGCAGATTTTGCGAGCACAAGTCCCAGCAAAAAGGCAATTCCCATGAGAATTGTCGCCTGTATCACGACCAGTAGTAACGGGTCGCCCGACAGCTTTGTCAAAAGAAAATTCATGGCTTTTTTCCTTTTGATTTCTGTTTTTTGGCACTATTCAAGAGTCGTTGGATGCGCTCGATTTCCTCTGCACTCAGGCCGCGATAATCCAACAAGGCCGACATCAGGCTTTCGGGCCGCCCGTCACAGACTTTGTCGACGACGTCGACAATCCGCTCACCGATACTTACATCACGTGGAATCAGGGCGGTGTAGAAATAAGTTCGCCCGATGACCTGATGCGTGAGCCAGCCCTTTTCCTCCAGCCGTTCCATCATGGTTCGCACCGTATTGCGCGCCACTTCACGGTGCTCCGAGAGTTGGTCACGGACCTCAAAGACCGAGGCTTTCCCCAATTCCCACACGATCTCCATAATTTCGCGTTGTTTTTCGGACAAAGGTTCCATTTTTTCATGCCTTGGCATATCGTTATCCTTCCATTGCTATAGCCATTATGGCGACACTTGTAGCCATGTCAATGGCTGCTATTAAAAACTTGTGAATTTTCTAGTTTACGCATTATTGTCGCCGTCTGTTGAAGCCATAACGTGCACTTCTCCTTCTGAATAGTTAGACCGAGGTTTCCATGACTCGACAAAAAACTAGTCGCTTGACCTGTCTGCTTTCCGCGCTGTTTGCTTGCGGTCTGCCGCTCGCAGCGGTTGCACAAGAGAGTCTGTTCACTTCGCAGCAATCACAAGCTGTTGCCGCGATTGCGAGCTTGGGCGGAAAAGTGACTCTTGAAGTGGACCGCACTGAAACTCGCGTCGTCGCAGTGATGCTCCGGGGTCAAAAAATTGACGATGGCGTCATCGAACTCTTGCGCGCGTTCCCTGAGCTGCGCAGCTTGCGATGCCTGAATACGAACATAACCGACCAATTCCTGAGCGAAATTGTGTATTTCCAGGAACTGCGCGTTCTGGGTTTTTTCAAGACGCCAATCTCAGATGTTGGGCTTAAGCACCTCGGTGAGTTGGCACAGCTCAGCGAACTGTTACTGGGGCGTACGAATGTCACGGACCGCGGCATAAAGGAAATCGCGAAGTTGAAGCAGCTCCGCTTGCTTGAACTCTCGGGAACGAGCATTTCTGATACGGGTTTGTCGGAGATCGCGTTGCTCACCGAGATGCAAGTGCTCCGGCTGCGGGGAACCCAGGTCACCGACGCGGGACTACGACACTTGCGCGGCATGACCAAGCTGCGAATTCTGTCCGTCGGCGGCTCGTATGTCTCCGAGGCGGGAAGCACTGAGCTTAAGACTGCATTGCCGCTTGTAACTATCACCGATGAAGAGGTCACGTTGACAGTCGAAAAGCGACCACAACGCCCCAAGCCACCATCGCAGCGAGCGGAATAAGGGTATTCCCTCGTCGAAACAATCCGCATGTGATCTTTATGTGCAGGCGACAATTTCGCTTAATCTGTGTTGCTTTGGATCATCTCTCCTGCAAGTCAAAGTGGAATTACCAACGCGTTGTGCTAGCTAGTGCAGGGAGCTAATGGTCAGCCGAAGTGTCATTCTCCGCCACCCCCAACCCTGCTAAAGTACCTCGCAAGGAGATTTCCTGTTCACTCATCCGACTTCCGCCTTGCGCATCCTCACCCGCTACATCGTGTTCGACCTGCTGAAGGTCTTCCTGCTGACGCTGACTGTCATGACGGCGTTTCTATTCGTTGTTTTGGTCGGCAAGGAGGCAGTCGAAAATGGGCTGGGGCTTGTGCCGATCATGCGCATGTTGCCCTACATTCTGCCGCAGGCGATGCAGTTTGCCGTGCCGGGGACGATGCTGCTGGCAACGGTGACGGTTTACGGTCGCGTGGCGGCATCCAACGAAATTGTTGCTATCAAGTCGATGGGCATCTCGCCGATGACCTTGATTTGGCCCACGCTCATTTTGGCAACGTTGGTCAGCTTCGGTGCCGTGGTGCTCAACGACGTGGCCGTCTCGTGGGGACGCGGCGGGGTGCAGCGCGTGTTGCTCGAGTCACTGGAAGAAATTGTGTATGGCCGACTACGCACGGCGCGTTCTTATAGCAACAGCCAGTTGAAAGTCTCTGTTCGCCGCGTCGAAGACCGTAGCCTCATCCAACCTACGCTACTCTATTTCGACGAGGGCCACGCCAAGCCCACTACCATCATCGCCGATAAGGCGGAGATTCGCAGTGATCCTCAGAACGAGGTGATCCAAGTTGTGTTCACCAATGCCGACGTTGATCTCAACGGCAAAGGCTCGATCTACCACCCGGGCGAATTCGAGCTGCCAATTCCACTCGCCGATTTTGGCGGCCGCAAGCCGGGCAAACGCAGCCCATCGCAGTATTCGCTAAGAGAAATCCGACCGTCGAAAATCGAGCAGGTGGCACTCATCGATCGATTGCAACGAGAAATGACCGCGGAGGTGGGGCACTCGTTGATGATGGGTCGCAGCTTCGAACTTTCGCAAACCAATTGGCAATCGAGCGAGATTGCGCTCCGAATCGCCGTCAGCAAATTGCATCGCCTGCAAACCGAACCTCAGCGCCGCTGGGCGAATGGATTTAGCTGCCTCTGCTTCGTGATGATCGGCGCGCCGATGGCGATACGGCTACGCCACGGGGAAATCTGGGGCAGCTTCTTCGCCTGTTTCTTGCCAATTCTCTTGGTGTACTACCCTATGCTAGCCGGCTGCCTCGACCTGGCCAAAGACGGAGTGCTGCCGCCACAAGCCGTCTGGCTAGGCAACATCGTGCTAGCACTTTGGGGTGTCTGGCTGTTGAAGCGAGTCGTTAGGTTTTAGTCGTAAGTCATAAGTCGTAAGTCGTAAGCCGTAAGAAGAAAGCAGGCAATGCCTGCGGCAGTCTTGCTTACGCCTTACGACCCACTCGTTTCCTTCATTCTCCTCTTGTCAAATTTACAATTCTTCGGCTACACTTTGCTTCCCCGTCGGACTTCAGGACGAAGTTCGTTATAGTTCAGAACGTGACAGCCACCGCATGTCACGGCCACGACAAGGAGGTCGTTGGTGCATTCTCATTGGCCCATCCGCACGAAACTCAAGCTCGGCCTTGGCCTGCTTCTGGTGACTGTGCTCGCACTGTTCGGTAGTGCGTACTACGGGCTTTATGCCTATCGCGCGTTGGCCAAGGGGCTCAGCGCGCGTTCAGTCGAGTTGCCGCTCGCGGGTCAGGTTAGCCAAGAGCTGGTCGACCTGCGCGATATTCTCAGCCAAGCAAACGAACGCGCCGAGCTGGCCGGCGAAGTGCAATCGATGCAGCGGTTGAGCGACGAAGAAGCGAGCACCGAGCTCTACTATTCTCACTACGATGCGGCGATGCTCCATGACGAGTACCAAATGCATCTGGGCGAGTTTAGCGACGCACTCAATCGCTACCGTCGACGACTCGACGTGAGCGGCGAGTCCGATGCTTCACGATTGGGAGACAATTCGCAAGAACGTAAAACACTGGCCGAGATCGACGACGTGCTGCAGTCACTGTTGCACGCCGATCTCGAAGAAGATTGGCTATTCGATCCCTCACGCATTCGCGACCTCAGCCGCGAAGTGGAACGCCTGAGGCTGTTGGTCACCGAGTTGCCCAGCCACTTGCACAAGCAACTCCAAGTATTAGCCAGCGAAGTGCGTGCGAAGTACCGCACGGCGATCGTTACCGCTTGGGTCAACGCAGCACTCGCGTTGATCTTGCTCGTCACGTCGATTCGACTGTTCTATAAGTGGTTTGCCGAGCCGTTTCAGACTCTTGTGCAAGGCTCACGCGAAGTGGCTAAGGGTAAGTACAGCCATCGGATTACTCTCGACACGCACGACGAAATGGGCGAGTTGGCCGAGGCGATGAACGACATGACGACCCAGTTTCAACTGACCCGCGACGACCTCGACCGACAAGTTCGAGAGCGCACCCAACAAGTCGTCCGCAGCGAGCAACTGGCTAGTGTTGGTTTTCTGGCTGCGGGCGTCTCTCACGAGATCAACAATCCGCTTGCCTCGATCGCCCTCTGCAGTGAATCACTCGAAAGCCGCCTCACTGAGCTGTTTACTGAAACGGGCGCTGAGCAGTCCGACGACGTGCAAGTCGTCCACGACTATCTGCAGATGATTCAGCGTGAGGCATTTCGCTGTAAGCAAATCACGGAAAAACTCCTGGACTTTGCTCGGATGGGCGATTCACAGAAGCAAAGCACCGACCTGCGCGACATGGTCCAAGGTGTGATCGAGATGGTTCAGCACTTGGGCAAGTACCAAGACAAGAACCTGGAATTGAGCCCCGGCGAGCCCGTCATCGTGCAGGTCAACGCCCAAGAAATCAAACAGGTCGTACTCAACCTGATCACCAACGGTTTGGAGAGCCTCGACGCCGGCGGCACGGTCCAAGTCTCGGTGAACCGCCAGGGAAATCAGGCACGCATCGCCGTGGAAGACAACGGGTGTGGCATGACGGATGAAGTTCGTAAGCATCTGTTCGAGCCCTTTTTTACTCGCCGACATAGCGGGCAGGGAACTGGCCTGGGGCTTTCTATTACCTATCGGATTGTGGAAGAACATCACGGAGACATTGAGGTCTCTAGCGCCGGGGTCGGTCGAGGGTCACGATTTGTCGTGTCGCTGCCGGCTGACTCCTTGAGCAAGGAGAAGCACCATCGCTACCAAGCAGCCTAATAGTCAAGGATTGACTCTACTGTTTGCCGACGACGAGCGCTCGTTGCAGGAGCTGATGAAGCTCGAACTGCCGCGGCTCGGACACACGGTCACCGTTTGCCCCGACGGCCTCACCGCCATTGCGGCGCTGGAAAAGAATACCTACGACTGCATCATCGTCGACCTCGACATGCCGGGGAAAAATGGCATCGATGTCATTGCCCACTGCAAAGACATGTCGCCAGAGACCGAGGCGGTCGTGCTGACCGGCAAGTCGACGATGGAAACCGCTATCGCCGCGCTTCGACATGGAGCATTCGACTATCTCACGAAGCCGTGCAAGTTGATCGAGATTCAGGCGTTGCTCAACCGCGTTGTCGAAAAACGGCAGCTGACACAAAAGTACCGCGCGCTACAGCATCAAGTGTTGCGCCTGGAAGGTGCTCCGCAATTGATCGGCAAGACGCCGGCGATGCAAAAAATAAAGGTGCTCATCGAGAAGGTGGCACCCACCAACTCGACCGTACTGATTCTCGGCGAAACGGGTACGGGCAAGGAACTGGTCGCCCGAGCATTACACGACAACAGCACGCGCGCCGAAAACCCGTTCGTCGCAATCAACTGCGGCGCGCTCCCCGAGACGCTGATCGAGAGCGAGTTGTTCGGTCATCGAAAAGGTGCGTTTACCGGTGCTGACGACCATCGGGTGGGTCTTTTCGAGGTTGCGCATGGCGGCACGATTTTCCTCGACGAAATTGGCGAGCTACCCAAGTCGATGCAAGCCAAATTGTTGCGCGTCCTCGAAAGTGGCGAGATTCGCCGTGTCGGCGAGAACAAGCCGGTGACGGTCGATGTGCGCGTAGTCTGCGCCACGCATCGCGACCTACCAGCAATGGTTGCCGAGGAAGAATTTCGCGAAGACCTGATGTACCGCATCAACCCGTTTGAGATCAACTTGCCACCGCTGCGCGAACGGGTTGACGATGTGCCCGAACTGGCCAGGCATCTCCTGTCTCGATTCCGCCGTGGTGCCGAGGCGCAAATCGCTGACGACGCGGTCGAGGCACTGCGCGGCCACGTGTGGCCCGGAAACGTGCGTGAGTTGGCCAATGTGATCGAGCATGCGACGATTCTTTGCGATGCGGGCCCCATCCACCGCGAGCACTTGCCGCAGCACTTCGACAGCCGTCAACTCCAAGGCGCCGCGCGTCAACGCCGTGGTGTCATGACGCTCCGCGAAATGGAGATGGAAGCGATCATCGAAGCCCTCGAACGCAACGACGGCAGCAAACCCAAAGCCGCCGAGCAATTGGGCGTGAGCTTAAAAACACTGTACAACAAACTCAACTCGGCGAGCGAGCTGGAGAAGTCGGCTTGAGGTGAATTCAGCTTATGAATTCTTCCAGGCACACACGAATCCTTGAACTATCTCTGCATGCTCAGGGTAGGAGTGGGCCAGTAGCAGCTCGTTTTTTGTACGTGCTTGAGGAAAGGTCCGAAGAAAATCGCTTCGAGGCTCACGTCGGGCAGCGCATGCGGTTAGAATAAGGGCCATTCCTGACCCATCTCCTCATCCGACTCCTAGGCGACTTCCTGTGCGACCTTCAACCAATGGGAAATGTGGTGCCTTCTTCCGGCTTCATCAGGGGTTTACGCTCGTCGAACTCTTGGTCGTGATCGCCATCATCGGAGTTCTTGTCGCGCTGCTCTTACCAGCGGTGCAGGCAGCTCGAGAAGCCGCCCGAAGGACTGAGTGCACCAGCAAGCTCAGGCAGTGGGGGATTGCGATGCAAAATCATCACGATACGCTCGGATACTTCCCAGCAGGAACCATCTCTACGGGACGAACCAGCACTAATGGTGCAGACCGCCGGACGTTTGTGCTGTTGGTGTGGCCTTATCTGGAACAAGCGAATCTGTTTGCAAGTTACGATTTTAGCGTACCGTTTTGGCATGTTGATAACAAACCGGCGATGATGGCGCAGCCCGCTATGTACTTTTGCCCCTCGGATCGAGTCGGCGCATTTTGGAGGGGAGACCAATACACGCGTTCGCGTGGCAACTACGTTGTCTGCTACAGCAACGGAGACTTTTACACCAACAACCGTTTCGCCGAAGTCGGCGAAGCGAGATCTCGCTATCCCAATTATATGCCGGCACCGTTTTCCGACTATCAAGACGCGAAAGCGCAAGGCATCAGCATGCGCAAGTTCGTCGATGGCGTCAGTCGCACGATGATTATGTCAGAAGTGTTGATGACAACTGACGACGAAGATTGGGACGGTCGCGGTGATTTTCTTAACAACCACGCCGGGCACTCGAACTATATGACGATTCACACCCCCAATTCGTCAGGAGTGGATCAAATGATCTGCGGCAGTCCCAATAGCAGCACCTTGCCCGGCCCTTGTCGAGATTTCAATTCCTCTGATGGCCGAGGAATGTTCGCGACCGCCAGAAGCAATCACCCTGGGGGTGTAACCGTGGTGAGGGGCGATACGAGTGTGCAATTCACCACGGACGATATTGACTTGTTCGTTTGGCAGTATCTGGGCTCGATAGAAGACACGATCGTGCTAGAAACTGCTGAAGAATGATTCGAGGTAGTAGTTTGCTCGGGACGTTCCACTATTGCTCCAGTGGCCGTACTCCAATGGCCGAATTTCCCTGCTCCCACAGCACAGGCTGCTAGGAGCAATCCGGTCACGGCCTCGACTACCAGCGATAGCGTTCGTTTGAAGGAAGTCTCGCGACAACAAGGAAGTTGCGAAGTCCTCTCAAATATCTCTCCGCCCGGGAGCCTCTGCTTGCTACATCCGCCGCACAACGCCTGTAACCACGCCCAGCACTTTCACATTCCGGCAATAGATGGGTTTCATCTCGGAGTTCGCGGGTTGCAGACGAACCCGGTTGGCTTCGGGGTACCAGTATTTTAGTGTCGCTTCGCCGTCGTCGGTCAGTGCGACAACAATATCGCCTTTGTCTGCTGTGCGCGCTTTGCGGCAGATGACGACATCGCCGTCGGCGATGGCCGCTTCAATCATCGATTCGCCTTTCACTTTCAACGCGAACAGATTTTTTTGACCGAACCAATCGTCGAACTCAAATCGTTCTGCTTGCTCGATGGCTTCGGCTAAACTGCCCGCGGCAATCTGCCCGACCAATGGCAATCCCCGATCTTCTTGGCCTTCCTCGGTCAATTGGATGGCTCGCGACATGTTCGGCTCGCGGGTGATCAAGCCCTTCTTTTCGAGTGCCTTGAGATGACACATCACGCCATTCGGTGAGTTGATGCCGAAATTTTCACCAATTTCACGGACTGTCGGTCCGTAGCCGCGATTGTTGATTTTGTCGCGGACAAAGTCGAACACTTCACGTTGTCGCTTGGTCAGTTGGTCCAAACTCATCGGTTTCACCTAGAAGGTTGCTGTGCTAGCGGCATCGATCCCGTTCGTGCGGGTGTACTAGCATGTTAATATACGTGCGTACAGATGACAAGTGCATCTGTACAGTAGTTGCAACCCTGTGGAAATAGGCGATTTGCCTAGGGCGGGCCAGACGATAAGAATAACACCGGTTGTTAGCTCGGATCACTGCACCTGGAGACATTCGCGATGGTACCGATTCGTTGTGCGTTGCTGCTTTGCGTGCTTGGCGTTCCCGTTCCTGCCGCCGAGCCGCTTGCCATTCCCGACGAAGTCCAAAAAATCTTGGATTCGCGTTACCCACGCGACGCCGCGCAGCTCCGATTGATCCAACAGCAAGTGCAACGTGTCTCGCAGCACGCCATGCCCGCGACGGTAGGAATATTGGTCGGCCAGGGCGCGGGCAGCGGGGTGATCGTGAGTTCGGAGGGGCTGGTGCTAACTGCCGGGCACGTGGTTGGCAAGGCAAACCGCCGCGCGAAAATTTTTCTTCCCGACGGGCGACGCTTGATTGGTGAAACCCTCGGTGCGAATCATCATATCGACGCCGGCATGATCCAAATCACCGACCCCCCAGACGACTTGCCGTTCCTGCCAATCGCTACCGAGATGCCACAGCTGGGCGAGTGGGTCATCACCACAGGCCAACCGGGCGGAACTCTCGATGATCGCGCGCCGCCTGTGCGGCTTGGTCGTGTGCTGGCAGGTGGCGACGATTGGATTTGTACCGACTGCACCTTGGTTGGTGGCGATTCGGGTGGGCCCTTGGTGAACCTCCGCGGCCAAGTCCTTGGCGTGCATTCGAGCATTGGACCCGCGATTGTGCATAACTTCCACATCCCCGTGGTGGAAATCAAAAAGAGTTGGCAGCGGCTGCTCGCACGCGAAGTTTGGGGCAGCCCGTTGGAAGAGGTGACTAGCTCGGAATTGCGTCCGTTGATGGGGATCGCCGGTCACACGAAAGCAAACCAATGCCAGGTTACCGAGGTCTTTCGCGGCTTGCCCGCTTACGAAGCCGGCGTCCGCCCGGGCGACATTGTGCTCCGTGTCGATGGCGAGGACGTGACGACCTTCGACGAAGTCTCAGCAAGGGTGCTCAAGAAAAAGCCCGGGAATAAAATGCAATTAGAAATCGAACGCGACGGCGAAACGCTCAAATTCGAAGTCGTCCTCGCCGGCATCAAGTCCTCTGCCCCGCGCGGCGAGTGGGATGACTTTGGACCCGGGGAGGAGAAATGATGGAGAAGCATCGCACTGCGTGGACGAAGTTTGGTCTCGGCGTTTTGTTGGTTGGGCTATTCGTCGCTCCACTTCATGCCCAAGAAGTCGCCACGCCGCCACGAGTGGACTGGGAAGAGTACGCCGACTCTCGGCCGTTTCCGAGTTCGCGCATCACGATCCCGAAGTGGCGACTGACCAATGGGCCGCATGTCCGCTCGGCGTTTCGAGAAGTCGTCGCCGAGGCTCGGCTGGCAACAGTGCGCGTGCGCAGCGATGGCCGCGACGTGGCGCTGGGCGGCATTGTCGGTGCGCAGGGTTGGGTTCTCACCAAGGCTTCGCAACTCGAGGGCGAACTCACCTGCCAACTTGCCGATCAGCGCGAGTACGTGGCGGAAGTTATCGCCAAGGATCGCGACTTCGACCTCGCGCTGCTTCGCATCGACGCCGAACAGCTGCCACGTCTCAAGTTGAAGCCACTCCCGAACCTCGAGATTGGTGCCTGGCTGGCGACCATCGGAATGAAACGTGGCCCGCAGGCCATCGGAGTGCTCAGCGTCGAGCCGCGCGAGATCGTGCATCGTGCTGGCACGCTGGGAGTGCGCTTGCATGACCAAACTGCCCCGGCGAAGCTCGTAGAAGTCTTCCCTCATACCGGTGCCGAGGAAGCAGGACTACTGACTGACGATATAGTGCTTAGCATCAACGGGCAGGCGACTCCGTCGCGCGAGTCGTTCGTCCGACGCGTGCGCGACTTTAGCCCCGGCGATCGTTTGAGATTGAAAGTGCAGCGGGGCGACGAAACACTCGACATCCGCGTGCTGTTGCGAGGGCGTCGCCCCTGGCGGCTGCAATCTCGTGAGGAATTTCAAAACGAACTCGGCAGTCAGCTCAGCCGCCGCCGCTTTGGCTTCCCGCAGGTGTTCCAACACGACGCCGTCGTCAAACCGACCGACTGCGGCGGCCCCGTCGTGGACCTCGACGGCCAGGTTGTCGGTTTCAACATCGCCCGGGCGGGAAGAACAGAGACGTACGCGATTCCGACCGACGTGGTGCTGGAGCGGATTGAGCATTTGAAGCGGTTGGCGGTGCAGTAGATGCCCGAGCCGCTCGCCGCACAACGCGATTACCCAACTCGAGCCTTTTGGTTCAGCCTACTGTTCCTCGCGCGTCCGAGGAGCCGCCGTCTGATACGATTCTTTTGACGCACAAGGCATTTCCGGTCGCGGAACGGAATCAGTAGACGTGCAGTGATCAATAATCCGAGCAAAGCACTCATTTTGGCTTTTCTGGGAGACCAACCGCGGCTTCTACCGCCTCAGCACAAGTGATCAGGTCACCAAGGAGTCGGAGATAGAGCGGAAATGTTCCGTCGACGATTTGCTCACTAGCGCTAAAAACACTTCCTAAGTCGCCCTGAATCGGAACCGTCGGAATTAGGTAACCACTAAGCGACAAATTCTTCTTGGCATGGTCATACGGGTAAGGCATCCTCGACCACGTTGTGTGCAATCGTTTGGCTATCGGCGTTAGTTTGTCACCAATCCCCTCAATCGCGAAAATGAGCGAATCGTCGTTCTTGCTTGAGAGTTGATCAAAAAAGACTCTCGACGCCCCGTGCAATCGCGCGCATGTAACCACAAAATCCATTGAATCGCCAATCGCGCGCAGGCATGGGAGAATCACTTTGCAATTGCGTTTCCACATGCCGGCTTTGGGAATCCGCTCAGCGACCTGGGGTACGTTGAGCAATTGCAATCCCAAGTGGACTCTTCGCGAAGCCAAGTCCTGATATTCGGCCAGTGAATCTCTGGCCTTGTCAATTTTTCGCTGTGCATTTTCGACACGATTTTTGAACTTCTCTTCGGTAACTTCGCCACGTTGGTTTTCATCAGGCTTGATTTTCAAGCCTGCGCGAACGCAGTGACGCAGTTGCTCGGCGATGGCAAGTTCATCACTCTCAGATTGAAGAGTTTGAAACGAAGATTGGGTAGAGGCTACCAATTGGAGCATTTCCTTCCTGACGACTTTGAGTTGCCGCAGGGTTTCGCGAGGTTCCTCCGGTGGGCTTAGAGAATCTGTACTGAGTCGAAGTGGCAGCGAGGCATTCCATTGGCCCTTGAAGTAGCGATCCAGCGATGCTTGCGATGCGTCCTGCTTCTTCTGTTTTTCGAGCATTTCCGATACGGGTCGAAGCCGCTCACGTTCGAGATTTTTTCCGAATTGTTCGAGATAGAATTCCCAGGTGGTTGCCTTCGCTTGGGCTGAGAAATTGCTGAGTAGCACCGTAGCTGGTCGTTCAACGTGGAAAATGCCCTCGGTCTGTTCCCGCTCGGCGTTAGCAATGCGATCGTGGTCTGCCGGATGTGTGTCAAGCCAGCCGGTGGCAGTCTCCTGAATCGCTGTGTCGATCGATTGTTGTGCCTCCTTCGGCAGCTGCGAAACCTTGGCCAAGATCAATCGAGGAAGATCGTCGCCCAATCGACCTTCGCGGTAGAATTCCCCGAGATCTCGAAAGGCGAGTTGCGTTGCAGCCCCCTGCACATTTAACTGCCGTGCGGTATCTCTAAAAGCTTTGCTACCAGCTAGTCGAGTTTCGTACCGATCGGCATCAAACTCCATTTGACGGAGCAGATAGCTGCCGACTAAATTGCCGATCACCATCAATACCCACAAGATCTTTCGCGAGATCCACACGAAGAACATCGCCAGATAAAGAACCCAACTAAACCGAAAGTCGGTCGACGCAGCCGCATTGGCTAGCCATTCGTCGGCTTGATCTCGCTGGTAGACTACCCGCAGCAACCAGAAGTTAATGGACCGAATGACATAAGTCAGTCGCATTCCTGCGCCTTGAGCGAAGTGACCAAATTCATGGGCGAGCACGCCGGCAAACTGTCGTGTGTTCAATCCGGCCATGAGCGGTAGTCCAATGGTCAGCACCATGTCATTTCCAAACATGCTCAACATTCCATTGCGAAAACTGGCTGAAGCGTTGACTTGGCAATCCAGGTCGATCCGTTTCGGTTTGGGGGCCGATACGATTTCTCAGATGCGATCCACAAAGGCGAAGAGCAAGGGCTCGTATTCACGCTTGAGCGATCTTGTTCGCCTAAAAGTGGACGAACGGGCGAATAGAGGTTTGATCATGAAGAGGACCAGCACAATGCCGCAGACGATTGGAGCAAGATAGGTAATGAGGACGAATATCTGCGCTCTGCCACGCACGCCGCTGTCAAGCATTCCGGGATTGTTGAGGGTGTGATAGTAGACCCCATAGCCTGCCAGGAAAATGAGGCCGATGTAGATGATCGGCAGCAATACCATTACAAGTGCAACCACGATCGCCGCAAGTCGATAAGTCAGGGTGGGTCGAACTCGTTTGATGGAACCCTGCAACCCGCGAAGGAGTTCCGCAGCGATCTGTTCACGGTCGAATGGTTTCGCAGATTTTGTCGAAGGTCGCTTCTTAGAGGTCTTAGATTGCTTTGTCGAACCAGTTCTTGCTCCTGCTCGACTTCTCTTCGAGCCCACACTCGCTCGCTTGGCAATGGATGGATTGCCTTGGGGGATCTGGAGAGGTTGCTTGCAACTGGGGCACTTGGCTACTTTCCCCGCATGCTGTTCGCCAGCTCGAAAACTCGATTGACACCGTTTGCAGAGAACCTTGATACCCACAGACTTCAATCCAGGAGTGAAATGGTTAGATTTATGAACCGTCATGGTCGGCTGGAACCACTCGGATTATATTAATTGGTAGCAAGTTTGAAAGCGAATCGCGACTCTCCGGTTTCCATGCCTATTGCGGGTAGTAACTTCCTGGCTCATGTCCCAACTCGTCCGACAAGAAATCGTCTCCGCGGCCGACCTGGTGGTCGTGAAAGTCGGCACGCGCGTGCTGACCCGCGCTGATGGCACGCTCGATGACCAGCGTGTGGCGAGCATTGCCGGGCAGCTCGCGCGGCAGTGGCAAGCCGGACGACGTGTGGTGCTCGTCAGCAGTGGGGCGGTCGGCGCGGGACTCGGCCGCTTGCGGCTTGGCCAACGCCCCACAGCTGTCTCGCAACTTCAAGCCGCCGCAGCAATTGGCCAGAGCTTGCTCATCGAATCGTACAACCGCGCACTCGAACCGCACCAGCTGCACGCCGCCCAGGTGCTGCTGACAGCCGAGGATTTGCAAGACCGCAGTCGCTATCTCAATGTGCGGAACACCCTGTTCGCGCTGTTCGATTGTGGGGCCGTACCGATCATCAACGAAAACGACACGGTTAGCGTGGATGAACTGCAACTCAGTTTCGGCGACAACGACCGGCTGGCAGCGCTGGTTACCAATCTCGTGCGAGCGCCGTTGCTGGTTTTGCTCTCGGACATCGACGGTCTGTACGACGGCGACCCGGCCGACGCCAATACGCGCGTGCTGTCGGTTGTCACCGACTTGGCCGCAGCCGAGAAGCAGCATGTGCACGATGCATCACACAGCGGTATCGCGCTGAGCAAGGGCGGCATGGCGACGAAGTTGCAGGCGGTGCGCATCGCCACCTCGGCGGGGGAAAACGTTGTCATTGCCAATGGTCACCACGACGATGTGCTGGACAATATCTTGGCCGGCGCGGACGTAGGCACGCTGTTCGTTGCCGAGGGCCCAGCCGTCAAGCCGCGCAAAAGGTGGATCGGTTGGAGCGCCAACCCCACAGGCAAATTGACGCTCGACGCCGGTGCATGTCGGGCTATCGAGACCGACGGTCGTAGTTTGCTCGCCGTGGGAGTGACTTGCGTGGAGGGCGACTTCACCAAGGGCGATGTCATCTCGCTGTGTGACGACACGGGCCGCGAGTTCGCCCGTGGGTTGATCAACTACTCCGCCGCCGAGATGCGCACCATCGCCGGGCAAGCCAAAGAGCAAATCGCAGAGTTGCTCGGCCATCGCCCCTACGAAGTCGCCGTGCATCGCAATAATCTCGTGCTGCTGAGCCCTCAGGCGTAGTTCAGGTCATAACGATTACGCAGCCCGCGAGCCTCGCCGTCCCTGGCGAGCAACCTGTAGCAATCTCCCGCCGCGTGATTAGGCTGGAAGTTAGGTGCGGCTTTTCAGCCGGCGCCCACTCGCTCGTCTTTTTGGGGAGTTCTCTCATGCGTAGCTTATTGTTTGGCTTGGGGCTGATGATCGTTTCGCTTCCGCAGTCCAGTGCGGTTGGCTCGGAGGAAGAAGTCGCCACCGCGCCGCTGCCACCTGCGGTTGTGATTACGCCGGAGTTGGTCGAAGCGCACTACCAGTTCCAGCTGGCCCAACTGCGTTTGCAGCAGTATCGCCATGTAGAATTGCCCCGCTATCGCAAGCTGCTCGATAGTCAGGTGCGCCTGAGCGAGTCGGAAATTCAAGTGCTTCAGCGGCGCGTGCGAGACTATCGTCCGTTCTTACAAGTTGGACGGTATTCACCCGTTCGAACCGCTGCCGAAAACGACCGTCTTGCCCTGCAAGCCACCGAAGCCCAGCTCCAGCAACTCCGCGACCAACGGCTCAATCTCATGCGCTACAGCCGCCAACAGAGCCAGCTCTATCAATTGGAGGTCCTGCGTGCCGCCGCACGGATCCAGCAGGTGATGAATCAGAGTGTCGTTTTGGAATAGTGTTGTCGCGATGATGACATCGATTCGACTTTTCGTGATCAAAGTGGTCGCATTTCGCCGTCGTTCAGAACTCGTGATTTCGCCGCAAATTACCTGATTTCCCGGGGTTTTTTGTAGATTTTACAACTTTGGCATGCTGCTTGCGTCTTCGTTTGTCAGCGGGGCGAGACCCAGACCCACTCGCCCCGGACCCAGAAGCGAAGGAGTAAGCCATGAAGAAAATCACACTACCCTTGGCGGCGATTGCGGCGTTGGCGTTTGTCGCCCTCGATTCGAGTCCAGCTCAAGCACAGTTGGGAATCTATATCGGCGGGCGCGGCGCGCAGATCGGCATCGGCAGTCCCTACCGCGTTGGCTATGGATACCGCGGCTATACAACCGCCTACCATCCCTCGGCACGAGCGGCCTATCGGGGCCAGTACAGCCGGACCCACTACAAATGGCACGACACTAGCCATTGGGATTACCTCCCAGGCCAGTGGGTACCCCACGGCGACCATTGTGACTACGTTCCCCCCCGTCGTGTTTGGCATGAGGACGGCCACTGGGATCGGCACCGTGGTAACCATCACGGTAGGCGCCACTAAGCGTCGCTGAAATTGCCGAACCAGAATGTTGAAAATTTGCCCCCGGCCAGTCGTGGATTCCTCAAGTCCGCGGCTGGCTTTTTTTGTGACGCTGGCGAGACGCGATTGCTACGGCGCAGGCCCAGTACGTAGGGTGTGTGGAGCGAAGCGGAACGCACCTTGATGTGCATGGTGCGTTTCGCTTCGCTGCACGCACTCTACCTTTTGCTAACTTTTGCTTGCTTTTTGGTCTCGTGAGCGAAAGGACTTTAGTTCGTAGCTCACGACCCTAAAACCTGCCGGCCTTCAGCCGGCTGTTGTTTAGTTCGGACGGCACGAAGTATTACAGAGGTTCTCCATTGTAAATTCTCTGTGCAACTCTGTGTTCTTCTGTGGTAAACCCTTTTGTTCCAGTCCTGATTGCGAGTTGGCAGTTCCCCTGCCGATGCGCGACTTTGCTGGCAATGAGTAGGCACTCTCTGCTATGCTGGCGGAACGTTCTGAAGATCCAATGGCCGGTGAGGCACGAGCCGCTTGGCAGCTTGTGAGCACAGGGAGTATCTATGATTGGCTACGTAGGGAGATTCCTGGTTCTGCTCTTGGTGGTGCCGTTCGCTTTGCCTGCATCCAATCTCCACGCACAGCGCTTCGCCAGCGATGCCGCCAAAGCCGACATTCTCAACGAACAACAGTGGGCTGCGGTGGATGAGGCAGTGCAGCGTGCGCTCCGCTGGCTGGCGGCGAGCCAGCAACCCGATGGGTCGTTTCCCACCAGGCCGCAGGGGCAGCCGGCGATTACCAGTTTGGGCGTGACCGCGTTCTTGTCGGCGGGGCATACACTCGACGGGGGCGAGTACGAGGGGGTGCTCAACCGGGCGATCGACTTCGCGCTGAGTTGTCAGCAGACAAATGGGCTCATCTCCAAGCTCCGCACGGCGCCTTTCACCAACACGCACAACGGGTCGCACACGGCCTATTACAATCATGGCATCTCGGGGTTGATGCTGGGCGAAGCGTATGGCATGGCGAGCGCAGCGCGTTCGGAGCGCATCCGAGTGGCGATACCCAAGGCGATCGACGTGCTGCGGAAATCGCAGACAGATAAGCGCCGGCGTGAGGACAGGGGCGGTTGGCAGTACTATGCGCGCTTTCGCGAAGTCGATTCCGACATGTCGGTCACAACGTGGCAGTTGATGTTTCTGAGGTCGGCGAAGAATGCCGGGTTCGATGTGCCCGAGAGCATGATTGCTGAGTCGATGGGGTATGTCGAGCGCAGCTTTAACCCTCGCGATGGCAGTTTTAACTACGGGTTGTTCGGCGCGGAGCGGTATGTGACGGTGGGGGCGGTCGGCGGGGGAATTATTTCTCTCGCCATGGGCGGTAAGCATCACTCCGAAATGGCCGAGAGGGCAGGGCAGTGGCTCATGCAGCAACCGTTCGAGCGGTACAATTCGTACATCAGCCAGGGGGGAAACTACCACTATGGTTTGCACTACAGCAGCCAGGCCAGCTACCAACTCGGCGGCGAGTGTTGGAACAATTTGTACCCGCGCGTCGTGAAGGTGCTTCTGCAATACCAGCGCGGTGACGGCTCGTGGCCTGCAGAAAACGGCATCGCCGCGGGCTACGGCAGCGCGTACTCGACGGCGCTGGCGGTTTTGTCCCTGACGCCGCCGTATCAGCTGCTACCGATTTATCAGCAGTGAGCCTGCTATTCGCGCCAATCTTGTAATCAGCGAGGCGAGTGACTACAACGGGAGGAAGTCGGTGTTGAGCGATGCGAATATTCAACCACTGAGGGGCAATCGCCATGATGAAGCGCAACCGAGGTTTCACGCTCGTTGAGTTGTTGGTCGTGATTGCGATTATTGGCGTATTGGTGGCGTTGCTGCTGCCGGCAGTGCAGGCCGCTCGCGAAGCGGCGCGACGGACACAGTGTTTAAACAATCTGCGGCAAGTCGGTCTGGCCTGTTTGAATTACGAGTCGAGCAAGGGCAGTCTGCCACTTGGTTCGTATTACCCTCTGTTTCAGAACGCCGAGCCGCCTGGTGGGAACTATGTCACCGAGATCATGCCTTACATGGAGTTGGGCACGGTGCTTAATCAGTTCGACACGTCGACGTTCTACGCCATTACTCCCAATCGTGAATTGATCGCCTCGTTGGTGATCGACCAACTCATCTGTCCCAGCGATGAGCAGTCCAACGATCCCATCGTGGACGATGTAGAAGTCTCGGGACGCAACCCGAGAGTAGCACAGTTGTTGTGGTACACCGGTTCGATGGGGCCGACGATTCCTGCTCGCATGGGGTTGCTCGATACGCCGCCGGAGCTGGCGCTGGGTTGCCTCTTTGGCCAACGCTATTTCGACGATACTCGCACGGACTTTTGTGCGAGATGCTATCGCAGAAGCCAGTGCCGGGACATGAGCGAGTGCGTCGGCTTGATTTGCCGCAGCAGTATTGGAGTAGAACTCAAGAAGGCTACCGATGGGCTGTCGAGTACAATCCTGGCCGGCGAGACACTGCCGTATCACAACTTTTTCAATTCGGTGTACACAGAGAATTTTGTCGTCTCTAGCACGCTCACGCCGCTGAACACTTTTTTTATAGGCGACCGCGAGACCCGCGCTCGGACCTACGAAATCGATTCCGGGTTCAAGAGTCAGCATCCGGGCGGGGCGCAGTTGGTGTTCGGCGACGGCAACGCGAGTTTCATCCAAGAGAGCATCGACATCGAACTCTACAACGCGCTCGGCAGCCGCGCGGGCGCAGAAGTCACGGGGCAGGGAAGTTGAGCGGGCTCGTAGAAAAAATCAAAAACCGAGCCGCGATCGTGAGGGAGCGTTCTAGGGAGCTTTTGGGTTGGTGTGAACGCCGCCTGACGGGCGCGGCTCTGAAAGAAACGTTCGAGTCCGACAGGGACAATACCATGCAACGATTTGTGCTCGTGTTTCTCGCCGTCGCTTTTTCAACCGTCGGTTGTGGACCGGGGAATCCTCTGCAAATCGTTCCCGTGAGTGGCACGATTACGTTCGATGGCCAGCCTTGCCCCGCCGCGGGGCGAGTCGGTTTTACGCCGCTGGAATCCGCGCCGGGTCTGCCTCGCCGACCGGGTGCTGGTCCTTTCGACGTGGATGGCAAGTTTCAGGTCACTTCGTTTGAAGAAGGGGATGGCCTTGTTCCCGGCCGCTACTCCGTCCGGGTGCGCTGTTACAGCGGACCGATCACCGATATGACGAGCGACGACATGCTCGCGGATCTTTCCTACGTCGCCGAGGGCTACAAAGCAGAAGAGGTGACCATCGAACCGGGCGATGATCCTGTGGTGCTGAACTTGGATGTGCCGTTGAAGAAGTAAGCCTGGGTAAATCGATTGGCCATTCACGCGGCCGCAGAGTCGGACTAACACGCACAAAGGGCACCTAAACAATCAGCACTACGGCTGGGACCGCATCGTAGAACCACTTTGGCAGCATCGACCGGGTTGGAAGGACGAAAAATAAGCTAGGTTTTAGGTGCCTTGGACTCGCTCTGCGGTTTGGCAGCCCTTCCACCCCTGGTGTAATTTTGTGACGAGAATAGGCCCCAACTCGGTAACCAACGGTGGCCGATTGCTGCAGCAACATCAGCGCAGCGGTCAGCAGGTTTCGAAATCGCTCGAGCGTCTGAGTACTGGTAAGCGCATCAATCGCCCCAGCGACGATCCCTCGCGTTTCATTGTCGCGCAGAGCTTGCATGGCGATTTGGTCGAGTTGCATGCGGAGTCCCGTGCGTCGGATGCCGAGCGGCTGGACATTCGCCAGCAGCAATCGGCGCTAACGCAAGTTCAGCGAACTCTGAACGACGTCCGCGGTAATTTAGTGGCTGCTGCCGACGGGTTCAACTCGCCCGCACAGAATCGAGCGATTCAGCAAGAGATCGACGCTTCGCTCGATGCAATCGATCAGATCGCTGGCAGGGTCCAAGGCGTCAGTGATTCCGACGCCTTAAGCGAACTGCGGCAGGGCGGGAACGCGAACGTGGTGGATGGCGACGTTGCCGCGGCAACCGAGTTGGTGGACAGCAAGCTCAGCAACCTGAGTCGCTCGCGCACTGCGATTGGTGCTTACGAGCGGACGCAGCTTGATACGTTTGATCGGCTGCGCGAAGATCAGATCGTGATCACTACCGAAGCGCTAAGCCAGGTGGAGGATGCCGACTTCGTCGAGGAAGCAACGAACCTTGTGCAAGGGCAAATCCTCTCCGAGGCATCGCTCAAAGCGCTGGCGTTCTCGACGCGCGAGCAAATCGAGCAGATGGAAGCCCTGCTGGAAGGGCTCACGAAGGAATAGTCGCGCACATGCGGCGACAGCTTGCGTCACCACTCCCAGTCGATGTTGTACCCATTGCCCGGTTTGGGGTTGACGATGTTCCACCACAGCCAGCGACGCCCCGGGTCTTCCAACACATAGGTCTCGGCGGGCAGGTCGATGCGATTCTTGTTCGCATCGTTGGCGAACAGATCGAACGTGGTGTACGGTTTGTCGTCGGGGAATATGATCAGGTAACTAATGCTACGCGTTGGTAGTCCCACAACCACGCCGACCCATGA
This sequence comes from Bythopirellula sp., assembly GCA_965230685.1. Taxonomy (GTDB): domain Bacteria; phylum Planctomycetota; class Planctomycetia; order Pirellulales; family Lacipirellulaceae; genus Bythopirellula. Next base: position 930,420 of record CBDDLO010000002.1, on the reverse strand, counting down.
TTGGTCGGGGTTTTGAAACGCATTCCAGAAGGTCTTGGTCACCTGCAGCGTGAACTCGCGATTGTCAGGATCGTCGGAAACATCGAACTCCAAGACGCGTGGCCTTACGAGATACTTAGCGACGGTGCGCCGCTCTTCGCTGGCGAAGACGGTGAGCCGATCTTGGTGTGTGAGCGACCGACTGTAGACGTCGAGCCCGCTGGTGTGCGCCCAAAGCCGATACTTCGACTCTTCTTGGCCGGTTTTCTTGATTCGCTGGCGTACGTGCTGGATGACAGGGCTGATCTGCTTTTCTTGATCTACCGACGAAACAGGACGAAAACTGCGCAAGTCGCAGACTATCGAGTGCTGAATTAATTCAAAACCGGTACCCGTGGCCTCGGGGACAATTTCCACGTTGACGCGCTCTGCTTCTGGCTCTGCAACAATCGCTGGTGTGGTGGAGCGGATTCGCGCGACTTGGTCGAGCACCTCCTGCTGGCGCAGTGGATCAACCGGTGCGGAGATGGTGCTGCTCGATTCAGGAGAAAAGAAGGCGAACAGGGTGATCCCGAAGCTGATCAGCCCGACCCAGCCGTAGAGGTGTGAGCTATGCCTTTCCCACCAACTGGCCTGCACGCCGAGGGCCTTGGCAATGCGTTTGGGTCGCTGCGAGAGAACACTGATGAGCGCGCTCTTGTTCTTGAGCGACGAGTTGCTTTCGCCGAGCACGCGCTCGGAGAGTTCCTCCAGCTCTTTGCGGGAGAGGTGCTGGAGATGCTCACGGACTTCGTGCTGTTTCATGATCTCGGCGATGGCTGCGAGAACGCGTTTGTCCAGCCAGCGGAGGTCAAAAAATCTCGCTGACAGCAGCCGGAAGTATTGCGAAAACGCGAAACTCGATCAAGGCGAAGTCGCGAATGATAGCAGCGCTGCTGTGTCGAGAGCACTGCGCTAGTGGACTAAGACTGCACTAGTTCCACCGCGGTTTGTACGGCTTTCTCGACCCGCGAGAAATCGCCATCGGCGTACAGTTCCGGCTTGACCATCCAGCTTCCGCCGCAGGCGAGGACTTTGGGGAACGCGAGATACTCGGCGACGTTGCTGGGCGAGATCCCGCCGGTTGGCATGAATCGCACACCGCCGTAGGGTGCGCTAATAGCCTTGAGCGTTTTCAAACCCCCAAACGCTTCGGCGGGGAAAAACTTCACCACGCTGAGCCCGTGGTCCAGCGCCAGTTCGAGGTCGGTCGGCGTGCTAATGCCGGGAATAATTGGCAGCCCCTGTTCGAGACAATGCCGCACAACTTTTGGATTGAAGCCGGGGGAGACAACGAACGTCGCCCCGGCATCGCGGGCTTGGTCGGCTTGCTCGGTCGTAAGTACCGTGCCAGCGCCGACGAGCAGGTCTCCCCGCGCGGCCATAGTACGAATCGAATCGGCCGCCGCGGCAGTACGGAAAGTGACCTCGGCGACTGGCAATCCCCCCGCGACCAGCGCTGCAGCCAGGGGATCAGCTTGGTTCGCATCTTCCAGAGCGATCACCGGCACCAAGCGGTGTTGGGCAAGTTGGTCGAGTAAGGATGGCATGTGTCTAACCCTGATGAGTTGCCGAGCCTGGTAATTTGCCGAGTAAGCACAGTTTGCTAGACGAAAAGCTTGAGCGTTACCTATACTAGTAGTAGCGGCGCAGTTCACTGCCCAAATTCTCTGCCTTCGTGGGAGCCAGCTTACCATGCGGAACATGGTGAAGTACATGACCGTTGCGGTTGGAACTTGCGCTATGGTTGCGTCGCTGGCGTTGGCCAAGGAGCAAGGCTCCGGCACGCGCGAGAAAGGCTCCGGCACACGCGAGCAAGGTTCGGGAACGCGTATGGACGGCGGCAGCGGCACGCGTGAGTTGTCGGCTGGGGTGGTTTCTGATCGTCCATCGGGTTCCTACCGTCGACCTCAAGCGACTCAAGTCGACCCGGCACTCGTCGAACAGGTTGCGACTGCGGCTGCGGAGATTGACCGGCTGTTGCTGGAAAAGCTGCGGAGTGAGAAGCAGCGTCCCAACCCGATGACCGACGACATGCAGTTTGTCCGCCGAGTGTATCTCGACATCACGGGCACGATTCCCACCGCGCGGCAGTCGGCATCTTTTCTCAAGCGGAGTCGCAACTCGAACAAGCGAGCGGAACTGATCGACGAGTTGCTCAACTCGCCGGGACACGTGAGCCATTCGTTCAATTACTGGGCTGACATTCTGCGACTCAAAGACGATCTGGGTGGTAATAACTACGGCTTGCCCTATGTCGAGTGGGTCAAAGACGCGCTGGCTAGTGATATCCCATTCAATGAATTCGTCAACCAACTGCTCACCGCCAAGGGTCGGGTGTGGGAGAATCCGGCGACGGGGTACGCACTGCGAGACACGGGGATGCAGCTATCGAACTTAGACAACACGGTACGAATCTTCCTCGGCACGCGAATTGGCTGCGCGCAATGCCACGACCATCCCTTCGACAAGTGGACGCAGAAGGAGTTCTACCAGCTCGCTGCATTTGTCCATGGCACGGAGACCTCGACAAACCGACGCGCCATCAATCGAGCTACCGCCTCGGCACGGAAAGAACTTCAAGCCTTGCCCCAGTCCGACGAACGAAACCGGATGGGCAATCGCATGAACAGATTAGTGCGATTTAACCAGTACGCGGTGGGCGAAAACCGCCAGCGCAAGCTGCATTTGCCCCACGACTATCAGTACGACGACGCAAAGCCGGGCGACGTGATTCAGCCCGCGGTAATATTTGGTCAGCAACCCAAACTATCGAAAAAGACTTCGCGGCGCGAGGCGTTCGCTCAGTGGCTCACCTCACCGGAGAACCCGCGGTTTACCTTGACGATTGCCAATCGCCTGTGGAAACGTGTGTTTGGAGTGGGCGTGATCGACCCCGTGGATGACCTCACCGACGAGAGTGAAGCCACGAACACCGAATTGATGGATTTTCTCGTCGGGGAAATGAAACGCGTGAACTACAGCCAACGCGAGTTTTTGCGCATCCTCTACAACACCGAGACCTACCAACGCGAGGCGTATCGTAAAGATTTGATCGCCGGCGAGCCTTTCCATTTCCCCGGGCCAGTGCTGCGGCGGATGACGGCTGAACAGGTTTGGGACTCGTTGCTGACACTCACCGTGGAAGATCCCAATCGCTACCAGCGACCGCGTAGCGAGCGAATAGTTTCGATTGCCGCCATCGAAACAGGTGAGCAGCTTGATCTGCAGCAAGTTCTCGATCGCGCTCAACGTCGCCGTCAAGAAGAACGCCAGGGAGAAGCGGTGCAACTCCGCAAGCAATTCACCCACAAGGGTGAACTGCTTGTGCGCGCCTCGGAGATGCGTCAGCCCGTTTCGCCCAGTCATTTTCTCCGGCAGTTTGGTCAGAGCGATCGCGAGTTGCTCGCTGGCGGTACGACCGAGGGCCACGTGCCGCAGATTCTCACGATGTTCAACGGCCAGATTTCACACAAGCTGCTCAACGAAGGAACGGTCATCTACGACGAAGTGTTGGCCGCAGGAGATTTGCGGGACAAGATCGACGTGATTTTCCTCAGCATTCTGAGCCGCAAACCGTCGCGCACCGACCGCAAGTTGGCCGCTGCGGAAATTCAGTCGTATGGCCCAGCAGGGTTTGGTAACGTGATTTGGGCGCTGCTCAACACGCGTGAGTTTTTGTTTGTGCAGTAGGTAAGCGGCACTGCGCGAGCCGACCAATAGGAAACGACCATGAAATTAGGAAACCCTGAAATCGAATCTGCAGATCGCCGCGGCTTCATGGCCGGTGTCGCGCGAAGTTTGCTTGGTGTGAGTTTCCTACCAATGGCCTGGAACCCCGCGCTGGCCGCTTCGCGTAGCGATAAGAAAGTCCAGCGCGTGATCTACTTGTTCATGAGTGGCGCCATGAGCCAACTCGAGACATTCGACCCCAAGCCGGGCACCGACTCAGCGGGAACGGGCAAGGCAATCGACACGGCGGTGGCCGGTGTGAAATTCGGCGAACACTTGCCGAAGCTTGCGAAGCTGGCCAACGAGTTGGTGGTCGTGCGTTCGATGGGAAACGAGACCGGCGCGCATGGCCCCGGCGCCTATGCCATGCGCACCGGCTATCGCGAAATCGCATCGACGCGGCATCCATCGCTGGGGCCGTGGATTCAGAAGCTCGCCGGTAAGGGGAACACGGTCCTGCCAGGGAGTGTTGTGATCGGGGGCGGGTCGGGACACCCGGGCTCAGGCTACCTTGGTGCACAGTACATGCCGGTGCCGGTAAGCAATGCCTACGAAGGTTTGAAGAACACCAAGCCGCCCAAGTATTTGTCTGAGGCTCAATTCGACCATCGCATGGAACTGGCGCGGCGGTTTGATCGCACGTTCGAGAAACGCTTCCCCACCGCCGAAGTCGAGGGTTACACCAAGCTCTACGACGAAGCCATCCGGCTAATGCGCAGCGAAGAGTTGAAAGTTTTCGACATCAAAAACGAACCGGAGCCTGTGCGCGAGGCTTACGGCAAGAACGGTTTTGGCCAGGGGTGTTTGCTAGCGCGTCGTCTAACGCAAAGCGGTGTGCGATTTGTGGAAGTCGATTTTGGTGGTTGGGATGATCACCAGAACATCTTCGACCGACTGCCTGGACGAGCTCGGCAATTTGACCAAGGCATGTCGGCGCTCTTGCGTGATCTGAAGAGCCGCGGGCTGCTTGAGGAAACGCTGGTGGTGGTCGCTACGGAGTTTGGCCGAACGCCCGCCATCAATCAAAACTCGGGGCGAGATCATTTTCCTGGCGCCTTCAGCTGTGTCCTCGCCGGGGGCGGCATCAACGGTGGAACCATCTATGGCGCGACCGACAAAGTGGGCCGAGAGGTAGAAAAAGATCCCGTCACGGTCGGCGAGTTCAACGGCACGATCGCCTATGCGATGGGCATCCCGCACGACGAAGAAATCTACTCCCCCGATGGCCGGCCCTTCACGCTGGGCGACGGAGGCGAGCCGCTCACCAAGCTTTTCGCGTAACGGAGAGCAACAATTCACTCTGTGTGTTAAGCCGCGATCTTACAGATCGCCGGGGAGTCACGGCGGGCTCCGGCGATCTGTAAGATCGCGGCTTGTTGACGTGCATTGCCCCCCTCTTGTGCGCGAACTATAATCGATCCTTCACTGTCCTCACCTCTATCCACCTTACTAATTCCAACCAATTCGAGAACTGCTGTGATTGAGTCGATCGCTATCGTGGGCGCTACGGGCGCCGTGGGCCGCATTATTCGCCAACTGCTCGAAGAGCGTGACTTTCCGTATGGGAAAATTACGTTCCTCGCTTCGAAGCGTTCAGCCGGCACGAAGATCACGTTCAAGGGCGAAGAGCACGAAGTCAAGCTGCTTTGTCCCGAAGCGTTTGACGACATCGACTTGGCCATTGGCAGTACGCCAGATGATGTTGCCGCGGAGTTTTGTCCCTGGGCGGCGGAGCGTAATTGCGTTGTCGTGGACGAAAGTGGCTACTGGCGAATGGACCCCAAAGTGCCGCTAGTGGTGCCTGAGATCAATCCCGACGCTGCGCTAAAACACCAAGGCATCATCTCCAGCCCGAACTGTTCGACGACGCAGATGGTTTTGGCTATGAAACCGTTGCACGACGCGGGTACGATCCGTCGCGTAATTGTCAGCACCTACCAAGCGACCAGCGGGGCAGGGGTGCAAGGCCAGGCCGACCTCATCGACGGCAGCCGCGCATTCTTGGACGACTCCGATTACAAGTACCAAGCGTTCGCCCATCCGATCGCGTTCAATCTGATCCCTCAGATCGGTTCTCACAAAGAGCAGGGCTACACGAGCGAAGAGATGAAGATGGTCTACGAAACGCAAAAGATATTTGACGACGCTTCGATCAAGGTCTGCCCGACCTGCGTACGTGTGCCAGTCGAGAATTGCCACAGCGAGAGTATGCTCGTCGAAACCGAGAAGAAGATTACTGTCGACGAAGCCCGCGAGCTTTTTGCCGCAACACCAGGTATCGCCGTCGTCGATGATTTGGAAGACGGCAAGTACCCCATGCCAGCGACGGCTTCGGGCGACGACCGCACCTTCATCGGCCGCATTCGCGAGGACTTGTCTTGCGACAACGGTTTGGCATTCTGGTGCGTGAGCGACAACTTGCGCAAGGGCGCGGCCACCAACGCGGTGCAAATCGCGGAGTTGCTGTCGAAGACGCAAGCGGCTGTGTAAGGCATGCCCATCTACAAGCTCACCCTCGCTTACGACGGCACCGACTTCTCTGGTTGGCAGGCGCAGCCCGGGCAGCGCACTGTGCAGGGGGTGCTTGAATCGGCTTGGGAAGAAATTACCCTCGAGAAGGTACGCGTCACCGCAACCAGTCGAACTGATGCTGGAGTGCATGCGCTAGGCCAGGTGGTTGGAGTCGAAACCCAGAGCGAGCTACCTGCAGAGCGATTGCTGGGGGGGCTCAATGCGAAATTGCCCGACGATGTGATCGTGCAATCGGTAATTGCGATGCCCAGTGGCTTTCATGCCACACACGATGCAGTCGGCAAACGCTACCGCTACCAAATTCATAACAGTCGTTTGCGGCCGCTCTTGGATCGGCATCTGGTGTGGCACATCCCGCAGCCGCTTGATGTCGGGGCGATGCATCGGGGAGGGCAGTTGTTGGTGGGGAAGCACGACTTTGCCAGTTTTCAATCCACGGGTTCGCCACGCGATTGCACTGTCCGCTCGATCTCTTCTTTGCAAGTGACACGCGGCGCGTCAGGGCAGGGAGGGGTTGACGAGAAGTCGCCCCGCATCAGAATCGAAGTCACCGGCGATGGCTTCCTCTATAACATGGTTCGCAACATCGTCGGCACGCTGGTCGATGTGGGGGCGGGCCGCCGCTCGCTGGAGTGGATCAGCGAAGTCCTCGCCGCTCGCGACCGCCAAGCTGCTGGGCAAACCGCGCCACCACAAGGTCTGATGCTGATGGAAGTGAATTTCGACGGGTAATGAGTCTCAAAGTCCAATCGCTCTGAGATATTCGGAGAATGTATCCAGTCGATCCTGTAAATCTTGTCAGGAAATTTCCCAGGATCCCTACCTAATCGTATCACTGCGAGACACACCGGGCTATTCCTGCGATCAATAGGAGCTTTGCGATTGCGCACTTTTGCGTGATACTGAAGGGCTAGTTGTCACCGTTCAAAAATTAAAGAGACTTCCCGCATGAGCAAGCCTGTCGAGTTAATCCCGTTGGCGCGGCTGGCACTCACTTTTTTGCCGGTGGCCTTGGTGGTGGGGATTCTCTATCGCTGGTCGCTGGGCGCGGGGACCACGCTCTACGCGATGGGGCGGATGCTGGTGCAGTTGCTACTCATTGGCTACGTTCTGACGTTCATATTCACGACCGACCAGCCGTGGATTGTCGGCGGTGCGCTGACTGTGATGCTGACGATCGCCAGCTGGATTGCCCTGCGACCGTTGGAAGCGAAGAGCAGTAACCAGTATGCCAAGGCGTTGGCCTCGATCTCGCTGGGTGGGGTGTTGACCCTCTTGTTGGTGACCCAGGTGGTGCTTGCCACGCAGCCGTGGTTTAACCCCAGCAAGGTAATTCCGCTGGCGGGGATGATCTTCGCCAACTCGATGAACGCCGTGAGTTTGGCCGCGGAACGATTTTATTCGGAACTCTCCAGAGCCGTTTCCTATCAGGAAGCACGTAGCACAGCGCTACGCGCCTCACTGATTCCCATGACCAACTCGCTGCTTGCCGTTGGGTTGGTGTCGCTGCCGGGAATGATGACCGGGCAGATCCTCGCCAACGTCGACCCGTTGATTGCCGCCCGTTACCAAATCATGGTGATGGCGATGCTCTATGGATCGGCCGGCATCTCTGCCGCGTGTTACCTCACCTTGGTCAAGCCGAAGGAGCAGTAAAGCTAGTTGGGAACGCCTCGCCGCCGCTCCTGGGCATCGTACGCATTAAGTTTTTCATTCATGTTCTTCAACTTTTTCCGTAACCGACGACGCCGACGCTGGCTTTCGCAACCCATTTCCGCGGAGTGGGAGCGCCAGTTGCGGGCGAACGTTTGGCAGTACACGCACTTGTCCGCCGCGCAGCAGGCAAAGGTGCAACGTGTCGTGCAGGTGTTGGTTCACGAGAAGGAATGGGCCAGCGGCGGTGGGTTGGAGGTCACCGACGAGATGCGCGTGACCATCGCCGGGCAAGCAGCGCTGGCAACATTGGGTTTCGAGAAGCCCTACTACTTCGATCGACTGCGCACGATTATCGTCTACGCTGGTACCTTTAGCAGCCAACCCAAGGCGGGAGACCATTCTCTCTTGGGTGAACTCGGCCGACCTGAGGTGGACTTCGATGCGCGCACCGGTGAAGCTTGGCAAGGTGGACCAATCATTTTGTCGTGGGATGCGGTATTGCGGCAGGGACGTAACGCGCGGCTGGGTCGCAACGTGGTCCTGCATGAGTTCGCCCACCACATGGACAGCCTCGACGGCTCGACCGACGGTGCGCCGCCGATGACCGACTACCAGTTTGAAAAGAAGTGGTATCGCGTCACCGCCGCGGAGTACCAGCTGCTCCTTGGCCTCGCGCGGCGTGGCGAACGCACGCTACTCGATCACTACGGTGCGACCAACCAAGCGGAGTTTTTCGCCGTCGCAACGGAGTGCTTTTTCACGCAGCCTCACGCACTGGCAAGCGAGCACGGCGAACTATTCGCCGTACTCAAACGCTTGTTTGGGCAAGACCCACGCGAGTGGTTGCCGAAGTCGATTGATGTTGCGAGATAGGTGCTGCGAGTAGCGCTATCAAGATACCGACCGATGCTCCCACCGCATGTGCCGATGTCAACGGCGTGAACTCCACGGCTCCGCCATCCAAGAAAAACGTGAGTCCCGTGGCAAGTTCGTATCCTGTTTTGCCTAGGAACGCCACGAGCCCCAGCGCCGCCGCACTAAGCAAGACGCCATCGCGTTGCAGCAGTGCCTCTCTTCCTAAGCCGACGGCGAGCAGTGTGAACAGCGCCGAGTCGATTCCGCTTAGTCCGCGATAGGTTGCAATCTCCGGTTGCATGATCCAAATTCCCACCGAAATCGCCAGCGCCGAACCTGCCACACACCACAGAAATGCTCGGGGAGACCTCCACAAGCAGACAACGCTCAAGCCGACAAAGGTCGCCAGATCCCAGAGCAGTTGGTCAGAATTCCAATGGGTGAGATGCCCCGACACCAGCCGCCACAGTTCGCCTTGCGCCATGGCCCCGCGATCAAACTCCATAAACTGCGTGAGCGACGGGACGCAGTTGGCGACGAGCGCCAACAATGCGACAGCGCTCAACATTCCAACTGCCCATGCACGCTCGTGAGGCCAGCTCCAAGTGCGTTTCGATTTCAGGCGCAGCATGGTGATCTCTTTTCTTGTTTCGAGTGCAGAGAAATGTCGGGGCTCCTCGCTGGGAGCCCCGACGACTAGCAACGATGTTACGCTTCATCCTGCAACGTCCGCCGACGCTTGGCCCACGCACCCATGCCCGCCATCGTTAGCAGCACCGTGCCACTGAGAGGATCAATGGCTCCGCCGCCACTACCGCCTACGCCAAAATCGAAGTTCATCGGGCGGTTGGCTGCCTGGTTGGCTTGCTGACGTGCGGTGGAATCGCTACTTGGAGATGGAGCAGGAACGCCCGGCGTGGCACTTCGAGCCACGGACTCTTGACGCGACTCGCTGTTCCCATTTGCAGGGCCCAAATCGGATAGCGCTTGGTCACGCAGGGCACGCAGTTGCTCTCGGCGCTCCTCCCGCGCACTGCGATCGCGCTGGATGCGGCGGTTGTTCTTGCGATCAATTGACCAGCGGCGGTATTCACGGTCATTTTCCAGCACCAGAAACGACGCGTACTCGCTCACGATTGAATAGTCTTCGCAAAGATTCACAATCGCCTCGCGATGCATGGAGTCTTTGCCACTCGCGCGCTCCTCGCCAAGCAGCCGATGCACGCGATGCCAGGCCCAGGTTCTTTCGATCTCGGGATTCGTATTGTTGGTATTCGGCAGGTCGGTCGAAAACTCTTGCGTAATCGGTTTGCCAAGCACTTCCGCGCTCACGCTCACGTTCAACATTCCCGTCTTGCGGTAACGTCCGTAGACGTGCAACGGGGCTCCGTGGTAGAGGTCGGGAAGCGTTTGGGGTTCGATGTCGTAGACTTCCGCGCCGCCGAAATCGAGTCGGAGGTCAGCCATCGCGGGCCGCAGCAGCTTGCGGCGAAACGCCTTGGCTTGACGCTTGAAGTCGTCGCCCTGTGACAAGAACGCCGCGAGTCCGCCCGCCTGATCGGCAATTTGTTTTAGTAGCGGTCGGTTTACTTCGTTGCCCACACCGATGCAGAACACCCGTGTGCCCGCCGGACGAGCCGAGATCTGCTCGAGTAGTTCGCGCTGCTCTTTCGCTTCGGTCATGCCGTCGGAGAGGATCACTACGTTGAGTTGCCGGTCGGAATCCCGATAGCGATAGGCTGTTTGCAGGGCAGGACGGAGCATAGTTCCTCCACGAGCTTGTTGCGACTCGAGAAACTCGACGGCCGCCGCTTGGCCAGCTTCGTCAGCGTTGCGTAGTTCCGTGAACATTGTTTGCGGCTTCACATTGAACACCAACAGTTCAAAGCGATCTTTCGGAGCGAGCGAATTCACGAACGCTCCGATCGATTCCCGTGAGGTGCGCAGCTTGCCATCCTGGGCCATGCTGCCAGAGATGTCGAGCACGAATACATAGTCCATGCCATCGCCGTACTGCTCAAGTTCCGGCCCGGCAGTGATTGCGAGCTGGAAGTAGCCATCTTCCTGCGCTTGCTTCGAGGTAATCATATCGATGCCCGACTGGGGACGCCGCAAGTGATAGGCCAACACCAAATCACGACTCAGATCCCCGCCATCGACTTCGAGACTGGCTTGATAGTAGTCCTCCGTGTGCTTAGCAATCACAAAGTCGTCACCGTGCGACGGGCTTTCCATAGCCGTGATGGGGACTTCGCTCTTCACTTCCAATGAAAGCGAAAACCGCCCCGTGGTTCGCGTGTCCACTTTTTGACCATCCACGACAGTGGCGAGAGGGTAGGTGTAGGTTGCCCAATCGTGGTCAACGTTCAACTCTTGGTAGTAGGTCACCTTTACACGCTGCTCCGCACGCGCTGGGATCGGAAAGATGCGCATCTCAAATCGTTTGTAGTCCACCTGTTCCAGCAAACCCGGATCGCGTTTCACTCGCTTGTAGCTGTTGTAAATCTCGCGTGCGCGCTCCTTCTCAAGGACTTCACCGATGATCTCTTTGCCACCAATCCACATGCTGAAGTTCGCAACACTCGCGCCGCGCGGGACGGGAAATGTGTAGAGCGCTTCGACGATGCGGTCTTCCTTATTGACAAATACTTGGTCGACTTCGGTGACGGCAATGCCGTTGTTGATCATCACATGGACATCCTGCTCTTTGATTTCCAGAACGCCGCCGAGTCCACCATCGGCAACGAGCAGCCCTGCCGCGTTTGCCCCAGAACTGAATGACGCCAGGCACGCGAGCGCTGCCACCATCGCGACAAGGGCGGGGCAAGATTTTTTTGTGTTCATGTTCATGGCTTCGACTCCGGTTTCAAAATTTCGTGTTTCGGACCAGCACCACACCGAGCTGGCACTTGATGCCGATTAGCCTAGGCAAGTCGAATGCCAAATCAGGGGAATTGGTCGTAAAGCATTTGTTGGCAGTCGTTTACATCGATATTCCGAGTGATGGCACGCAGAGAGTTCTCGCCGACTGTGTACAATGGGTGTCTGGTGAAGTGCACGCAGTGTACTTCTGCTCGAGAATCACTGGAGGAATTTTCCGATGGCGCTGTTTTCATCAACCGATCAGAAACGGTTCTCAGCGATTGGCCAATTGGGATTCGTGAACCCGTTCTTACCGGAGCGAATCGAGCTTGAGCGAGCGATTCTCGGAGACCAGTTCGTCGCTGGCGAAACTGTCTGGAGCATGGAGCACCTTCAGGGCTCAGAGACAGAGAATCTCGACCGGATCTCCAAGCTCACCACGGACATTGTTTCCCAGGTTCAATCCCAACTTGCCGAGGGCGTGACCGCGAGCCGGCGTGACTTGAAGCTCTACACGGACTTGGCGTTGTACCATTTGTTCGATCACTTTCGTGCAGACTTGCATGAGATGATTGCCGCGGCACATGCCGGGCAAAAAGCAACGACGGTTGTGTTCTGGAAGAAGTTCGCGAAACGACATGCCGAACTATTCACTCCGGGTAGCCTTGCGTTGCCAATCGAAAACGACGTGGGCCAATACACGGCTGGCCATCTGCTGGCTAGTTTTTTTCAAGTCCGTCGCGCCTTCTTTCATGTTTTCTATTTCTTGGTGGGGACTTCGAAGTCGGCCTCGAGACTGCGGGCAGCCATCTGGCAGTCGATTTTTTCTTGCGACTTGCGACGCTACCAACGCACCTTGTTTCGTCATATGGACGATGTGACCACTTTGATAACGGGTCCCTCGGGAACAGGAAAAGAACTCGTCGCGCGAGCGATTGGCTTGTCGCGATATATCCCCTTCGACGAAACGAAGGGGCAGTTTGTGAAGTCTTTCTTGGAATCGTTTCAAGCGGTCAACCTCTCCGCATTGTCTCCCACGCTAATCGAATCAGAACTGTTTGGTCATCGGCGCGGTAGTTTCACCGGGGCTGTGGCAGATCGTGTGGGCTGGTTGGCGGCCAGTGGGCGACACGGATCCGTTTTTCTCGATGAAATTGGCGAGCTGGATGCGGAGATTCAGGTGAAATTGCTGCGTGTCTTACAGACCCGACGCTTTCAACGCCTGGGAGATACCGAGGAATTGGCCTTCCAGGGAAAAATCCTTGCCGCGACCAATCGCGATCTCATGACCGAGATCGAGAGCGGACGTTTTCGCGAAGATTTCTATTACCGTCTTTGTGCAGATCGGATCGAAACACCGACGCTACGAGAGCAACTCGACCAGTGTCCGGAAGACTTGGAGCGTTTGCTCTTATTTATTGCTCGGCGCGTCGTGCCCGAGGAGGCGGAGTCGCTGGCCGGGGAAGTCAGCACCTGGGTAGCGAAACACCTGGGACCAGTCTACCCGTGGCCCGGCAACGTGCGCGAACTGGAACAGTGCTTTCGCAATTTCATGATCCACGGCGAGTATCGCCCAGCGATGCGCGCCGAGACTCACAGAAGTTCAAGCAGAAACGAAATGCTCGACGCGATGCAAGCAGGCCAATTGAGTGCCGAGGAATTGTTGCAGCACTACTGTCGCCATGTTTACGCACAGTGTGGCAGCTACGAACAAACGGCGCAGCAGCTGAAGCTGGACCGCCGTACGGTGAAGCGAAAAATTATCGCCGCAACGAACGAAACCAGACACGATTGAGCAGTTGCCGCAAATTGCACCTGTTTTTCCGTCCGAGGAATTCGTTCACTCAAGCGGCTCAAGACTCTCGTGATAGTGCTCCAGTGCCTGCGGTGGTTCGAGGTTGAACACGGTGCGCCCGTCGGTGGTCCAACCTTCGTCGCGATGCACGAAGATCGCGGTTGCATTGCGTAAGTTGCTTACGGCTTCGACGTCTTCCATTCCGCCGCCAGGAATTGCCTCGAAACCAATGGTGGTGCCGACCAGCGCGTAGAGGTCGCCATTAGCGCGATCGGTGGCAAAAAGTTCTCCTGCGCTCAAATCACAACGGGTCCATTGCAGGCCCCGCGGTTTGCCTGTCTCTCGTGCCGCGACGAGAAACTCGTCCTGCAGCTTGTCGCGAAGTTCAACGAAGTCGAGCATCGCCAGCCGGCGCTTCGCGCCGAGCTGTGCTTCGCGCCAGCGCCGCCAGAAAATCTGGGCAAGAAACACCAGAGCGATTCCAACCACCAGCGCTATTGCGACACGAACCATCTGCGACTACTCGTTCCTCGACGGAGATTTGTTTCCACAACTGTTCCTTGTTTCCAAATGTGCTGTTTCCACAAGTGTACAAAGTTGCGGAGCGGTCAAACCACTCAGAATAGTCGAATTGAAGTCAGCCGCCTATGGTGCGGAGATGAGGCTTCTCGGACGCCATGGAGCATGGCTCAGGGATCGGTCGTTGGCAAAGCCGGCGCGGGCAGTGATTTCTGCTTAGGCTTCGTTCCATGCGACTTGCTGACTGTCTCCAGCGGATTCGAGCGAGGCATGGGTGGCCCCGAGAAGGCCGGTGGCAATAAATGCGGGTATGAATCATGGTGCTCACACGACGGGCATGGCGCGGGTTGTGCAATCACTGGCTGGTGGATGACTGGTTGCTGGATCATAGCAGGGTGGGGATGAGCCTGTCGGTACGCGCCGTGTAGGTGGCTGCTACCAGCGCCGCAGCCAACATGCATGGTTTCCAACGGCTGCATCATACAATCGCAACGCTTTCGCGCGGGCATCATCGCCACGCGGGGCACGTGCAGCGCTCGACACCCAGGAGTGCGAACCATGGGCGCGTGGTGCCCCGCACCAACCCCGTGGCCCCAGTACTGCCCCGTCGTGCTAGGCAGATGCCACGGCCCAAAAGATTGCCCCTGTACCGTGTCGGCGCAGCAGCACGCCAAAAGAGCCATATTCGCCAAGAGAAAAGGCAAGCTAAGCCGACATCCGTGCATTGCTCGAGTCCCAGTCAGAGGGTAACGATAATTTCAATTGGTATCTTTACCATCGAGTACCAGGGGGGCCGTGCAACAGTGTCAGCTTGTCGCTCAGGCCGATCAGCGCACCAGGAATTGAGCTGTCGAGTGAAAAAAACCTACGACCCGCAAGGTCGCCGTCTCGTAGACCTTGCCTAACCGGCGCAACGCGGCTCAACGCCCAGGCACGGCCTCGCCCCCCGCGCGAGTCGCCAGCGCACGAACCAATTCTTCGCTTAGTGGTGGGCCTAGCCAACGGCAACTGCCATCGGCCATCGCGATGGCCGCGCGACCGTCGGGATTCTCCAAACCTCGCAACGGACGCTGGGTGTCGAACTCGAGGTCTTTCGGTCTCGACCAGACGACCGCTTCCACCGATGCAACTTCGATAAATAATATCGTGTTACTTAGGCCATCGGTGACATCGCGGAGCGTAACTGCGGCTTCTCCAGGGAAAATGGTTTCTTCCCCTGACAGTCCTAGATACCTCGTTTTTGTTTCGTGTGGTTTGTCTGGTGAGGCGAATGTGGTTACGATTGTCTGCGACAGTGGCAAATTGTGCGCGCTGTCCCATGGTTCATTCAGACGAAACTGGTCGTAGAGAGCTTGCTGCTCCATGAACGGTAGTACCCGAACGCGCCAACTTAGCAGCGGCTCCCCGTCGTCACTGTAGATGTTCGTTGGCAGTTCGCCATAGGCAGCTTCGTAGTTGAGAATGGCCAAGGCAATTTGCTTCATCTTATTGAGAGCTTGGTTTTTGGGCGCAGCGCTCCGCCAATAAGCTGCAGCTGGGGCCACTCCCCCTATGCCAACTGCACCGAGCATCATCCCGCTGCCGCCGGTGGGCAGCGAATTTTGCGCAGTAAACACGGGCCCGTTGTTGGTGTACGCCATCGCACTGACACTTGGCCGCAAGTGCCGGACGATCGTTTCCTGCGAGGGCAGGATCGAAGTGTCGATTTCGATTCCCTCGCGCTGGAGTTTCGCACTGAGCATTTTCAGACCCATCTGCGCAAGCGGATAGAGCGAACGCACTAGTTGAGGCGTGTCGCAGTAGCTGACTGAGGTGGGGCGATCACTTCCACGAAACGAATCACGCACCACCGGTACGTCGGCCAACGAGTCGCGTTCAATACGCGAGATCATTCCGCGGACGGTTTGGGGTGTAAGCCCGATTACCAACCGTTCATCGGTCACACACCAACTGGGCGAACAGGGCAGCGGGGTGCCGACGAAATCGACAGTGTAAATTATTTGCCCCTCGAACTCTGACTCACGTAATTTCACATCACGGCCTCGCCCCGCGGCCAGCTTCTGCTGCACGTCGGCAACCATCGTTTGCATCGCTTGCTGCAACTGCCGGCTATCCTTGACAGTACAAGTGATTGCTGAGCCCAGCCACGACGTCATCAAGTCGCCCGAGGGGATGTGCAGTGTCCAAACATCGCCGAGTGAACCGAGTACATCGTGCTGCAAGTTGACGCCCAGCTTGGATTCAGTCTCGCGAATAGCATCTTCCATCCTCTCCGCCGCGCGGTGGTCAAACGCATCGACCAATCGCACGAGGTTTTCCCAGGTTTCCTTGGCATCGATTCGCACGGCCGAGGCGAACAGCACCTCGCGGGGAATGCCCTCCAAGTCGCTCTCAGAAAGCGACTTGTAGGGCAACAGCGAGAGAACGCCCCGGCGGCGACCGTCGGTTACCAGCTTGGTCACGTTCGCGCAACCCAGTTCATCGAACCCATTGATGCTGTGGCAGGATTCGATGCTGGTGAGTGCCAGTTTTTCGACGATGTGCCAACCGCGTTGTTTTTCGAGAAAGGGTCGCGAAGAGTCTAGCAAGTGGCTAGCGTTGAGATAGGCGAGTGAGGACTCGCGCTGGATACTGTCGTTGCGGCGCAGTTCATCGAGCCAGGCGGGCGCGCTGCCGCTCATTCGCTGGATGATTTCCTCCTCGGTTCCATCGCCGATAGCTAATAGAAAATAGTTCTCATGCCAGCCCCAGCGCACTTCAGGCGTCTGCATCGAGACTCGCATAACATTCCAAGTTTCGCCATCGTGATCGACTGAGCCGATCATCGCGCCGTTTTCTATCGAAAGCTCTACGAGATTTGCGATGGACTGTTCTAGTTCGGCTCGCTGCGTTCCCGCGTTGAGTACAAGGCCCGCATGCATCACGAAGCCCTCGTCATTGAACTGAATGTCTTCAACAAACGCCGCCAGCGGCCGGCTCATCAGTGCCTGCAAGAGCTTGGGGAGCTCCGTGGCGAGCTGGCGCGCTTCGGGGCGTGCACCTGCGCTACGTTGCAACGCGCTGAGCAGCTGCTTACGAAGTTCTGTGCCGAAGTAACGCACTTCTGGCTCGGCAAACAGTTGTTCGGTCTCGTTCGCGCTCTCGGCATCGGGCTCGCCTATCCCAGAGGACGACCCGTACCAAATACATTTCTCCGGAGCAATCGCAGCGAGCACCGGATCCAGAGGCAGTGGTGGCCCCGCGAGTGGCACTGCGAGCAGTGAACTCGCCAGCAGCATGAGTGGAAGAGAGAAAATGCCAATTCCTGCTGTCGCCATGGCGAGCCACCTTTCTCGTTTTTGGGAGCACAAGTCCGCTGCGAATGGAAATTCTTCACAAGCAGTTTACCGTACCTTCACCGAAAATTCACGCCCGGCTTCTAACCTCTGTTCACAGATGGTGGGCACCGTTGCTGCTCCGTCTTGCGTTGAAGTTTTACACCCTTTGATTTTGAATGGAGAGTGATCTGATGCGAAGATTCTTGTTGGCCGCCGCCGCGGCCTGCGTGTGTGCCCCAGGGGCTAACGCCGCGCTCCTGCCTGGCGACATTGCATTTACTGGGTTCAATGCGGACGGGCTTGACGGTTTCACCGTTGTCGCCCTCAGTGACGTGGCAGCTGGAGAAGTGGTCTATTTCCGTGATGATGAATGGGATGGTTCGGCTTTTGGAACCGGAGAAGGTGAATTCATTTGGACGACGTCCACTCTCTCAGCGGGTTCTGTGATCGAGTTCGTAACGGACAATGGCACTCCCACGGCGACGGCCGGCACGATTACCGTTGATGCTGCGTTCGGCGATGGTTCGATGGGTATCTCTTCCGGCGGTGAGACTATCTTCGCCTTCCAAGGTGCGAGCAACACCCCCGCGACCTTCCTCGCCGCCATTGGTAGTGATGGCTCAGGCATTCAAGACTCCATCACAGGCACTGGGCTGACGGTTGGCGTCAACGCGATCGAACTGGTCGACGGCGTGACGCTCACCGTCGAAGGCTCCGCCGTTGCGGATGGCCCAGACATTGCCGAATACGTCGGTCCCAAGAATGGCGAAGTCGCATTCGCTGACTACCTCTCGTTGGTCAATGACCCCGCCAACTGGTTGATCCAGCAAGGCGGTAGCGGTGACCAGAGCATCGACCAAGTGGGTCCCGATGCCCCCTTCGGCACCGATTCGTTTAGCGTGGTCCCCGAACCGACCAGTGTCGCGCTAGCCGCGATCGGTTGTTTGGGCCTGCTGGGTGGTCGCCGCCGATAGCGATGGCGAAAGTTGTGCGTATTCACAACCCCGGGCAAGGCAAACCGCTTTGCCCGGGGTTTTCTGTTTAGTCGTCGCGTTGCCCGTAACGCTTGACGTAGTCGGAAGTGAGTTCGATAGCGAACTCGTTCGCTTCACCGGGCCGCACTTCGAAGGTTCTGTCGAGAATTTCGAGGAAATCAAACCTCGGTCCCGAGCGAGCGTTGCGCTTCTTGGTGTTCGAATCCTTGTCGTTCATGATCGATGCGCGATGCGGGCCGACAACCGCGCCGTCGTTCATGGCATACGTGCTAAGTGTGAACTTACCATCCGCTGCGAGTTCCGCGTAAGCTGGTTTGCCGGTCTTCTTGACATCGTCCTGAGCGATGGGGGAAAAGAGCACCGTCCCCTTAGTGAATGGTTGCCCGTCCAGCGTGACTGTACCCCTCACTTCCGCCAGTTCGTAGGGCGCCTTGCTGCAGCCGACGAATGCCATCGCAAAAACGAACAGGCAACCCATCGAAGAAAGAGATTTTCTCACGTCATAACCTCATAGTCGGCGTCTTGTTGTCTCACGCAGAGCTGCAGAGGGCGCAAGGCAAGCTTGAATCAAGCCTCTGCGAACTTTGCAGCTCTGCGTGAGATATTTCTATTTTCAGTAGTTCCAAGTTTGACTTCGAGTCTTTGAATTGCACCATAGCGAGCGAGAGTGTTCAGTTGTACTCGCCCAACAAGTTGCTGTCTTCGCGGTCGCCCAGGTTGCGGTAGGTTTCCAGGTCGAGGTCTTCGGTCAGGAAATGCACCGAGCCGTCGGCGAAGCAAAAGTTCGCGCCACCGGCGTGCCACGAGAAGGCTATGTCGTCGTCGAGTGCGCGGAGATTGAGAATCTTCAGCGATGCCGGATGCAGGGCGTTGATGGCTTCTGTAGCCAGCGTGCCGGTCTTGAACAGTGTCGATTCGTCCCGCGCCGCGGCACCGATCCAGGTGGGCCACGTAGTGGTTTTCGCCGGGCTGTTGGGATCTTTGTCGTCGCTGGCTTCGACAATCGCCGCTTCGCCGAATGCGATGGTGTGACTCATGCCATCGGTGATATTTCGGAGCGAGATCATGTCGAACCCTTCCTTCACCACGCGGAGCGAGTTTTCGCCTCGGCTGCGGAAGCAAACCTGCTCGGCGAGCGCTTCCTCGGTGCGAAGGAACAACCCGCGATCGCAGAAGCCGCGAGAGCCCTTGTAGTCGGCAGTAGCATAGCCCGACTGTTCTTGGTTGAACGTGCTGCCGTTGTAGCTCGACTCTGGCACCAACGGTTCAAGGGGTGAACTGGGGCAGCGAAACACCGAGAGTTGGGCATCGCCGCCGGGTACTTTTTGGTTGCCGTTGGCGTGAACTTTGCGAAACACGCCCGGGTCCCATGCCGAGTCGCCAGCCGGTAGCTCGACGCTGCGAATTTGGTCGTAAATCGCGTGCTGCTCCAAACCCGGAAGCAGCTTGGTCGCCCACCCCAGACCATTTTCCTTGTACAGTCCGTAGTCGGGGTTGGGATTGCCTTTTGTCCCCGGCGAGGCACTGTAAACGCCTCGCGGCAACTCGCCGTCGGTTTGGCTAGTGTAAGTCGCCAGCGCCAAGCCCAGCTGCTTGAGATTGTTCTGACACATCGACCGCCGCGCCGCTTCTCGGGCCGCTTGTACGGCAGGAAGCAAAAGCGAGACGAGCACGCCAATGATGGCAATTACCACGAGCAGTTCCACCAAGGTGAAACCACCTGGGGCGTTGGTTCGAGAGTTTAGTTTTCGTCGGATTGATTGCATGTTCAACGGTGAGGTTAAAAGTCACGAGTCTGTCCATTCGTCGAGAATTATATCGACGGCAAGCCGCGCAACAATCGCTCTTGTCGCCTGTCGGAAAGGATTCATCGAAACCTCTTGGTTTCTTCATGGGACCTTCATAGATCGCTCCTAAAATCCGCTCCAACTTCACTGCAGTCCATGCGGATTGCGCAGACTATAAAACATGGAGAAGCTTCGAATGCGAAAAAATGGAAGCTGGCTTGCGGTTTCGGTTACAGTCATTGCCATATGTTGCGCGACTACAACCCACGCCCAACTGATCGTGAACGAAACGAACAACGTTGGCCAATCTGCGGGCAACAACTTGCTGCAGACCGACTTTCCCGACAAGCCGTACGAAGGCTTCGACTACGGCACCGTCATTCCGCACTCGGGCAACAACAACGATCCGCTCAACGGCGATCCGCCTGGAAACCCGTACCCGGCAGATATCGACTCGGCAGCCGGCACGCAAACCGAACTGCCCAACGGTTGGACCTTGGCCGGTGGCGTCGGTTGGGGCCGCATCGAGGGCAACGGCGGCGACTGGATCGAGTTGGTTGTGACTGAAGATCACGCCGATCTGCGCGGCTACACGCTTTACTGGGAGAACAACGACACCCTCACGCTCCCTTCGCCCGAGGGAATTGGCCACACGGCCGACGACCGTGGGGCGATCAAGTTCACGCAAGATGCAGTTTGGTCCGACCTGCGTGCCGGCAGTATCATCACCATCAGCGAACTCGACAGTGTCGACGAGATCAGCGACGGTTTCACCACCGGCCCGGCGTACTCGAACATTCACGACACAGGTCACAACTACGACCTCAGCACCGATACCAGCTACGACCCGTTCGCCGGTGACTGGCACATGCACTTTCACCTGGACGAATCCATCACCAACGAGGGCAGCGCCACGCAATACTTCGAGTCCGAGTCGGATATCAAAGTCGACAACGACGATTGGCGCATGGCCATCTTTGATGCCACGAACACAACGCTTACTCCCGAGTTTGTGGAGTCCAACGTGCTTCGCCCTGCATTAGACCTAACCACAGGTTTGGTCCATGGTTTCATCGGCGAAGCCGCCGAAGGTTGGGACTCTGGCGGCGTGAACAATGAAGAAGCCACCACGCTGCTGGCGGACCCCGTTTCCGGCATCAGTAACGCCAACTACGAGGACACGGACTTTTCCTCCTTCGGTTCGCCGAACTTGTACAACGCCAACTCGGAGAGCACGCTCGACGGTGTGCAAGATTTCTCCGCACTCCGCGACCCGGTATTGGCAAGTGGGGGCACGCCCGAAGATCTCAACAACGACGGTTTTGTCGACGGCTTGGACCTCGGCATACTGCTGGGCAACTTCGACCAGGCCACTACTCCCGACGGCGGCGAACTCGACGGCAACGCCCCGGTCGATGGCCTCGACTTGGGGATTCTGTTGGGGGCATGGAACCCGCCAGCGGCCAATGCGGCAATTTCCGCTGTACCGGAGCCATCGACGGCCCTCCTGCTGGGCACAGCATTGCTGGCCACAGGGATACGGGGTAGATTTCGCCGTTAATATCGATTGTCGCTGACGACTTGTCCTCGAGCGCTTGGTGTATTCAAAAGAAGTGGGCATGGCGAGCCATTGGTGTGGCGCGATTTCGGCGCTGTGGCATCTCAGGCGACGGCCCGTTAGAATCAGCGGTGCGGACGTTACCGTTTGCTGAATCCGACCAACCCTCAGCGACTCGATCATGTTTGTAACTTTTTCATGTCGGCTTTTGCTGCTGGCGATACTGCTGGCAGGGAATAGCGCTGCGAGCGCGATCACCGCCAACGATCTGAGCGGTGTTTGGAAACTGCGACTTTCGTTTGGCAATCGCGGGGCTCGGACATCGATTCTCAAACTCCAGCGCCAAGAGTCGACGCTTACGGGTGTCATGCTGAGTAACCAGGGTTCCGAGACTGAGCTCGAGAAGGTTCGCTTCGAGGATGGGGAACTCTCCTTTCAGCTGACTCGCAAGTGGGGCGATCGCAAGTTCACTTCACAGTATGCTGGGACGTTTGCTAAAGGCACCATCCAAGGGACCGCACAATTCGAATTTCGCGGCCGGCAGCGCACTTTGTATTGGGTGGCGACACGCACAACTTCCAAACCAACGACCAAGGCTGCCGAGCCGCCACCGGTTGCCGCCGACATTGAGCTCACCGCAGACAACTACGAAGCGTGGCGCGCTCACATCTTGCCCGAGCCCAGTGAACTCGCCTGGGAGCAGATTCCCTGGCTGACAACGTTTAAAGATGGAATTCTGGCCGCCGATGCGGCCGACAAGCCGCTGCTGCTGTGGACGATGAACGGGCATCCGCTCGGCTGCACCTGAAACAACGGGGTCACGGGCCGTGCGTCCGTTTGGTCTGATCCTCGCGTGGTCGAACTAGCCGCTAAGTTCGTCGCCACCACGGACGATGTCAGCCGTCTGCAACGCGGCGATGATCCGGAATGCGCTTTTTTTCAAGAGATGGCCAATCATGGTCATTTCGGTGGGCGTCCTGGCTCGACTCGGCAGGGGATCTACGTTTGCTGCCCCAGCGGAAAGTTTCTCGCCTCGATCAATAACAACTCGCCCGAACGCGTGCTGCAGATGATGGAAGAGGGATTGGCCGCCTGGCGGGAGGTTTCGAGCGAAGAGCGCAAACTCGCTGATGCAAGCGAGATTAACCCGCGACACCGTTGGGAGGACAGCTACCCGAGCGACGGACTGGTGATTCACGTGCTGACACGCGATTTACCAGAGCAGTGCACACCCGACGCTCCCTGTGAGTCGAAGTGGAATCAAGACTATGCTTGGTTTTCCCGCAGCGAAGCCCGCGAGTGGTTGGGGCAAAGTCCACAAGTCGGCGATGTGCATTCCTTGCCCGCTACGCTTACTGCGCGTCTGGCCCGATTCCATCTGGTCGACAGCGTGAAGGGCGAGACACCGGAGTTTTCGTCCGACGATGTTGCCGAATCCCAAATCACAACCGAAGTCGTAGAGCGCAGCGGCTTAACAGTGAAGCTGTTGATAACCGGACAAACGCAGGGGGTCGCCGGCGAGGGATGGTGGCAATCTGCCAACGGCGTCGTGGCACGATTGCACGGCCATGCCACCTTTGTTTTCAAGGACGACGGCTCAGACCAAGGCGAGTTCACAGAGATGAATATTGTCGCTCTGGGCCGCCGTTGGGGGCACACACGTTTCAATGGCCGTGAGCGGGACCCATCAACCGGCCCGTTGGGCTACGTGCTGCGTCTGGCATCTCCCGCCGCGCCGCGTATCGCACCTACCAATATCGACCTCTACGATGCAGCTTGGGTTGAGCGCCCATAACGTCTTAATCTCTGCAAAGCTCCACTCCAAAAAGGCGAGCGGCTGATTTCGAACGAGCCTCTTGTGGGAGCACGCTTCCGTATCGAACCGCCAAGACGACGTAGTCAGATCTACGTGAGGGCTTTTCCCTTATTTACAAGCTGCCACCCATCGGTTTCGGGGCTGATTCGCTACGCCGGCGACTATTGCAACCGCCCCGCATCCAGCACGCTCCGCCGCTGCAAGTTCCCTGCCAGCGTTTCGCTGTGTGTCACCACGACCATGATCGACTGACGTTCCTGTTGCAGTTCGACTAGCAGTTGCATCACGTCGCCCGCGGTGCTTTGGTCGAGATTACCGGTGGGTTCGTCGGCGAGGAGTAGGGTGGGTTCTCGCACCAAGGCGCGCGCGATGGCGACGCGTTGTTTCTCGCCGCCGGAGAGTTGGGCGGGGCGGTGTAGGGTGCGCTCGCTGAGGCCCACGCGCTCCAGCAGCTGTTCCGCTTTCGCAACTTGCTCGGGGCCGGCGCGACCATCAGCCAAGAACGGCACCAACACGTTTTCGATGACTGTACATTGCGGCAGCAGATGGTGGTCTTGAAAGACGAAGCCGATTTGTTGGCTGCGAAACTTGGCGAGCTGGTTATCATTGAGCTGCGCTGGATTAACTCCGTCAAGCGTCACCGTGCCAGCCGTCGGTTGTTCGAGTGTGCCTAGAATCGCAAGCAGTGTGCTCTTACCACAACCACTCGGGCCTACGATGGCTAGGTTTTCGCCGGCGTCGAGCGCGAGCGAAACCTCAGTCAAAATTTCCAACGGCGAACCAGCAGTGGTTTGGTACTGCTTCGAGACGTGCTGAGCGTGGAGCGAAGTCATATCACCATTGTGCAGTTACCAACCGCTATCGCCAAGATGCCAATACGAACTAGCCGGACGCGCTAGCGATGGCGAGTTGTTCTTACGCTCCGTCGCTCGTGTGTCCGGCTAGTTGTCTGCTGCCAGTAATCCTTCTAGTGCCAGGCCGTAGAACGTATACTCGACATCTGCGACTTCGTCCCACGCGGCGGCGAGGTAGCCACCACTCTCTTGGCGGAGCGATCTGGCAAAATTTGTGATGGCTTCGGTATCGACCTGGTCCCATGTACCCAGGTCGCGGACCGTTTGCAGCCCGGTGTAGGTGCTGAGCAGATCGGCGATAGGGATTTGTGTGTTAGCCCGTAGGCCACCTTCTTGGGTCACGTTGTCGAGTAGAAATTCTGCGACGTCTTGCGATAGTTCCGCCGTGAGCAGGGTTTGTTCCAGTTGCGGTTGCAACACGAGCAGCCCGCCGATGGCTGCGGCGGTCGGATTGATGCCGCTGCGACGCATCACGCTGATTTCGACAAACCCGCCATCGTCGCGTTGTTGTCCTAAGAGAAACTCTGCAGCCCGTTGTGGTTCCGGCAAAGGCAGCTCCAGCAGTTCGTAGGCCAGCGCGGTGAGAAACGTTTGGTAAGTGCTGCTGGCGTGCCCCTCGTGAGTTTTGGCGTAACCGCCGTCGGGTCGTCGGAGTTGCTCGAACTGGTTGGCGACCGCTGTTGGCCAGTTGGTGTCTGCGCTGGCGAAGATGTGATCATCAGTCCAACTCTCCAGCAATCGCGCGGCGAAGACTAGCGAGATCAAGTCAATCACGCTGACGCTTGCTTGCAACTGCTCGCGCAGATAGTCCGCTGCCTGTTTGGTAACCGTTGTCGCTTCGTACCCCAGAATCGCAAGCGCTCGCAAGGCAAACGCGGTGTAGTACAGATCACTCCCGCCAGCGCGCCCGCAGAAGCCGCCGTCAGGCTGTTGCTTGGAAACCAGAAAGTCGATGGATCGCTGCCGCTGTGGCACCGGCATCTTTTCCATCCCCTCGGCCAGACGGAGTGTGAGTTGCATCAGGTAAGGAGGAGAGTTTTCGATTGCATGACCTCATGGTGCGATGGCTCATGCAACCAGGTAGCATGCCAATTTTTCTCGAACTTCGTCGGGCAGCGGCACCGAAACCAATGGCTGGCCTGGCTCGACTCGGCAACAAACGCTGGTGATTTTTCCCGTGGCGACGGGATGATCGTCGAGGGTGAACTCCTGCAGGAAGTGCAGGCTCTTGTTGCCGATGCGCGTGATGGACACGCTGATGTCGAGGATGTCTTCCGAGCGCGCCGGTGAACGGTATTTACACGACGCGGAAACGCGGGGGAAGCTGAGCGATTGGCCGCCGATCTGGCTATGCACACTGAAGCCGGCCGCGCGGATTAACTCGTGCTCTGCCGATTCCATGTAGTGGAAGAACGACGCAAAGTGCATGATGCCCGCCATGTCGGTGTCGTGGAATTCGACGAGACGCGTAGTGCGGAAAGGCTCGGGCATCGATTAGGTGCCCCCTTTAGGTGCCTTCATAGGGCATCAACGCCATGAAACGAGCACGCTTGATTGCCTTGGAGACGGCGTGTTGGCTCGCGGCCTGGCAGCCTGTTTTGCGGCGGCTGACGATGCGCCCGTGGCGGTTCGTAAGTTTGCTCAACAGATCGAGATCCTTGTAGTCGACGAACATGGGTCGGGGACGCACGCCATCGATGCAGACGGGGTCTTTCTTGGCGATTTTGATGTTCGTTCTTTTGGCCATCGGTCAGCTTGAATCGGGGGTGAGCGGGGTGAAACAGGCGACACGATCCGGGGGACCAACAGCCGCGGGGTAGCCCCACATTGTAGCGAGAATGCAGCCGGAAACAACCCGGCCGCCGAAACGCAACCCCGCAAGCGACTCCGTTGGCCGCTTGCGGGGTCTCAGGCTGGTTAACACGCCATTTTCTCGAAGGGTAGCGAGAGCCAGCTCTCTTCCGCATCGGAAACCGGGAGCAAATTGTGCTCGTATTCCACGACCATGCGGGTCAGTTGGGCGACCGAGTCGGCACGCATGACCTCAAAAACACGTCGCCGGCGGTTTTCGACCGTTCTCAGGCTCACGTCCAGCCGCTTGGCAATCGAGCGGTTCTTCATTCCGCTGAGCATCAATTGCAGGACCGCCCGATCCTGGGGCGCAAGCCGTTTCAGTCGGCGTTCTAGCGAGCGTCGATGCTTCATCAGACGAAACTCTTTTTCGCTTCGGATCAACGCCTCTTGGACGAAACTCCAGAGTTCGTCGTCCCGAAAGGGCTTGTCCAGCACCGTGACCGCGCCACTGCGAAGTGAGCGCACTGTCATAGAAGTGTCTGCATAACCTGTCAGAACGACGACCGGGAGTGAAATCCCCCGTTGGATAAGCCGTTGATGTACCTCCATTCCATCTAAGCCGGGAAGGCGAATGTCGAGAACCACGCAGCCTGGGCGCGTTTCATCGACACATTCTAGGAAATCTTGAGGAGACTCGAACATCCTCACCTGATGTCCGAATGTGTGGACCAACTCCGCTACTGCTTTGCAAGCTTGGGGGTCATCATCCACCACGTAAACCACTGGTTCAATCTTTGGTCTTGCCTCGGTCATGACTGCTCCAACTCTAATGATCTAACGGGACATGAAATCGAACAAAAAAAATAATGATGTATACGGGGAACTGCCTCGGATTGGATCGCGGTTGGTACCGCTTTCATTTCAGCAAGCCGGTTTGCACCAATTTACCGCAGGAAAAGTGGGCAGCTCCACCTCTAGTTATCGTAGGGAGCCACCACCGCTGCTGTATCCGCAAATCCCGATAGGTGACTGCGGAGACCCGCAGAAAAGGGCGGCTTGAGACTAGTATGACAGTGAGTACTACGTACCTGGGCGGTTCACGGATTGCGGGAATTCGAGGCAATTCCCGCTAGCATTGCCATTTTGACCAACTCCGCCACCGAATTGGCCTGCATCTTCTGGAAAATATGCTGCCGGTGGTTCTCCACCGTGCGGACACTGACATCCATGCGATTGGCGATCACTTTGTTGGCATGCCCGCCAACGACGAATTCCAGCACTTCGTTCTCTTTGGGAGTGAGCGTGTCGAGACGCTGCTGGATCGTGAGCCGCTCTTGTTCCTGCTGCCAGTTTTCCTGGTCAGCCAGGATGCCCGAGCGAATGGCCTCCCAAAGCTGATCCTCTCCGCATGGTTTTTCCATCAAGGTGAGCGCGCCATTGCGCATCGCACGCACGGTGGTGGGCGTGGTGGCGAACGCCGTGAGCACTACGACAGAAATAGAGATTCTTAACTCATTGAGCCGTTCTTGAAGTTCCAGACCGCTCATGCCTAGCATCCGCACGTCGGTCACCAAGCAAGCGGGACGGTAGCCATCGTACGCTGCCAAGAAATCTTCAGCAGAGGAGAAGCTCTCGGCTGGCAGTCCCATCGTTTGCACCAAGGTCAGCACGGCCTTGCAAGCTTGTTGATCGTCGTCGACCACATACACCTTCGGCTGCATCTTCGCGGAGTTGTCGTTTTTTGCACTGTCGTTCATGGTGCTGTTACCTCATGGACAAACAAGCATCGGCAAACATCACGAGCCACGTTCAGAGCGCCGCTGAAGCGTGGGTAATTCCACCACAAAAGTCATTCCCGCCTCGTCGTTCCGCTCTCCCCAAACCCGACCTCCGTGGGCCTCAACAATACTCTTACCGAGCGACAATCCCATGCCCATGCCTTGCCGTTTGGTGGAATAAAAAGCACTGAACAGCTTCTCCATGTCTTCGATTGCCACTCCACAGCCGGTATCACGAAACGTTGCACATAGCAGGTGGGACTCGTGCTGGGTTCGGATGTGGACTTCGCGATGCTGAACAGGAATATCGGCCATCGCTTCGTAGGCGTTCATCAGTAGAATAACAAACGCCTGTTGCAACTGGATACGGTCCCCTTGGACCTCCGGGAGCTCCGGAGCCAGATCAAAAGTCAGTTTCACTTGCGCCTTGCGCGTTTCAAAGGCGATTAATTCAGTAGCCTCTCGGATCACGCTACTCAAATCCAAGTCCTGGTACTCGACGGCACGCGTATGAGTGAATTCTCGAAGCTGGCGAATGATCTTCGCGGTGCGTGAGATCGCATTCGAGATTTCTTTGGTGCAGTCGAGCGCCGTTTCAATTTTGTTAGGCAGGTCCATCTCCAAATTTCGACGTGCCGCTTCGGCAAACGTCTTCGCAGCGTGTAGCGGTTGATGCACTTCGTGCGCCATCCCTGCGACGAGCTCCCCCATCGTTGCCAATCGCGACATGTAGGCAAGATGTGCTTCCTTTTCACGAATCGTGTCCGCTGCGTTTTTGAGTTCCGTGACATCGCGCCCCACGGACTGATATTCCAAAAATTGACCGTTCTCGTCAAACAGCATTTGATTAGTCCATTGGGTCCAGCAGTACGACCCATCGGGAAGCAAAATGCGATTTTCAAAGTCGGCGAATGAATTTTCGCGGTTCAGTTTGGCAATTGCTTCGCCAAACGCAGGTGCATCATCAGGGTGAACGATCGGCAGGAAACACCAGTCCAGCAGTTCCGTTTCCGTTTTCCCAAGCAAACGGCAGAAGGCTTCGTTGACAAACGTAAAAATGGCTCCCGGCAACCAGCGCACAACAAACTCGCTTTGACTTTCGACGACCGAGCGGTAGCGTGCCTCGCTCTCGCGTAGTCGTTCGTTCGCGCGAATCAATTCTGCAGTCCGCTGGGCGACACGAACTTCAAGATCGCGGCGGGCTGCTTCGTCGGTGGGATGGCGTTGGTCGATCGACATGAAAGCAAGAAATGCGGAGAGGATGGTCGTGGACCGCCTTGCCAAGTATTATAACGCAGGTTCTCAAGCTGTGGGGAGGTCCGTCTCTAATCTGCCTTCTTCAATTGCCGATACAGTGCCAGCGTCCGGTCTGCCATTTCGGCGGCGTGATACCGCTCGTGTATCGCTTTCTGTCCCGCTTGGCCCAGTTGCCGTGCATGGGCATGGTCTTGCAGCAATTCGGCCAGTTTTGCCGCCAGGTCTGCGGGATCGTGCGGCTGGTGAAGCAATCCCCCGCCGGTATCCTTGACCAACTCAGGAAATGTACCGTGTGCAGGCACCACTGCTGGTATGCCGTTTGCCCAGGCTTCTAGCAGGGGGAGCCCCTTGCTCTCGCGATAAACTGTTGGCGTGCTAAAGAGGTGCAGCGATTGCAGAAACTCGATCTTCTCGGTTCGATCGAGCTCGCCGTGGTAGTGAAACTTCCC
This sequence comes from Bythopirellula sp., assembly GCA_965230685.1. Classification (GTDB taxonomy): domain Bacteria; phylum Planctomycetota; class Planctomycetia; order Pirellulales; family Lacipirellulaceae; genus Bythopirellula. The sequence goes on along the minus strand of CBDDLO010000002.1, from coordinate 900,846 downwards.
TGCGAGGGCGCCCTGCGCTGCACGCAATTGCAGATCCCGCAAGTACGCTCGGTCGCCACCGCCCAAATATCCGGCTGTGTGGAGTTCGAAGCTCGTCAACCCGTGCCGCTGAACGAGATGTTCGCAAGCTTCGACGAGCAGATGCAAGCCCTTGTCTTCGCAGATGCGTGCGAGATACCCCACGCGTAGGGGCAACCTCGGAGCAGATTCTGTACCCTTCCCATGCTCGGCGAGCTGGAGACCGTGGGGGATGACATGAATTCTGTCGCGGTGCACGCTCAAATACTCCGCCATGAAACCGGCGTAGTACTGATTGAGCGCGGTAAACGCCTGCACTTCAGCGGCCCGCTCACGGAGCAGTTCCCGTGCTTGTTCGTAGTGCGGTGGCTGTAACTTCTCCAAGAAAATGTCTTCTCCTGAGAGCGAGCAAACTACCGGCGGACCACAACGCTCGGCGATCCGTCGTGCGAGACCCAACATCATGGAGTTCGAAAGGTGCACCACATCGGGCCGCACTTCATCAAGCAGCCAATCGACCAGCTTGTCGAGTTCCTTGCGTTGGTTGCCTTCTTCGCCGCGCAGCATCGAGACAGTCATTGCGCCGAGTTTCGCTGGGTCGACACTCGCGCCGCGACCGGCAAGTAATCGGAGCAGGGCAGGGTGGTCAAGCAAGTTGTCCAACCATCGCGGCGTGTGGCGAAACAGCGGAACCTTCTGCTGCAAGTACGCATTGATCCCGCCGAAGAAGACGCGCGGCTGGCTCACGTCGGTCTCGTCGGTGCGAATCGGCGTGTAGATCGGCACAAGCACCACGTCCTCGCCCATGTCGAGCAGCGCGGCAGCTAAGGTGTTGTCGTGCAAACAACTGCCGCAGTACATGCCCGCGGCACCAGCGGCAAGGTAGGCGATTTTCATCAAGGCAGAAGGCGGAATGCGGAACAAAAATTTAGCGGCGTCGCTTGCGACGCCGCCAAGATCAATCGGCAAAAAACTTGCGGAGGGTCTGCTCACTCGGCGGCTTTGTTACGAGAGACACACCGACCATCGCCACGAGCGACGTCAGAAAAATCGCCGCGACAGGCATCACTTCGTAGCCGGCGAGGTCGATTGTGTACGACCGATTGGCACCCCAGCCGGCTTGCTTGAAAAAGTAGATCCATGCGGAAATGGTGGCCAGCACACCGGCGTATGCGCCCCACTTGGTCAACCCGCGCCAATAAACCGCCGCGAATACGAGCGGAAATAAACTCGCAAAACCACTGAAGCACCAAATGCCGATTGTGAACACGCTCCGAGGAGGCGCTAAGCTACACGCATAGGTGATCGCCACAATCGCGATGATGAATCCACGGGTGAGCAAGACTTGTTGCCGATCACTAAAGCGATCGCGCCCGGCGTAGTGCGAGACGATGTCGTTCGAAAACATCGTCCCCAAGCAGAGGAATTGACTGTCGAGCGACGACATCACTGCGGCGAGGATCCCCGCGGTAAGGAAACCGCCCAAGACGGGCCCTGCTTTTACCTTGACCAAGAAGGGCAAAATACGATTGGCGTTCGCCTGTACAGCCTCGGGAGCATTAACATATTCGCTAGTAGCCCACACACCAATCAAAACACAAGGTACCCAAACGATCATGATGAAGATGGGGTGCAACACCACCGGGAGTTTGAAACTGCTGGCACTTTTAGCGGTCAGCCAGTGTTGGAACAGATGAGGAAACATGCCCACCGAGAGCGGGATCAACAGGTAGGTGAAAAACTTGGTCTTGGACATGTCGGCACGTGTGGCCTTGTCGTGCGGAATTGCTTCGCCCAGCTTTTGCAAGTTTGCCATCAGCGAGTCTTCACCACCAAGTCGGCTGGCTATCACACAAAAGGTCACCATGCCCAGCACCATGAACACCATCGTTTGAAATGCGTTGGCCCAGGCTGTGCCGCGCATACCGCCGAAGAAAACGTAGCACAGCACCACGCAGCAGATGGCCAGCGAGCCGAAGTGACGTGGCACGCCACCGTTAGTATCCGCAAACATTTCGGGAAACGCGCCGGCCAGAGGGGGCCCACCAGGCACCTGCGGCGGGCCGGCGGAAGTCATCGTTTCAACCACGCCTCCCGCGGCAATGACGCCGATCAAAAGGTAGGGAATCACTAGCCCCACCAAAATCGGAAAAAGCAACAAGCCAAGCTTGTCGCTCTCCAGACGGTCGCGAAAGTATTCGATTTGCGTCGTGTAGCCGTGTCGTCGCCCGAGGGACCACAGCTTCACACCGATGACAAAGAAACAAAGCGAGTGAATGATCCCGCTGGACGAGGCAAGCATCCCATACACACCGATGCCCTCTTTGAAGGCTTCCCCCGAGGAACCCACCAATGCAAACGCCGTCATCGTCGTACCGAAGATCGACATCAACAACAGAAACGGCCCGATCGAGTGGCTGGCGAGTTGGTAATCGCTCTTGGTGCCTGTGAACAAACGACTAGCGAAGAAGCCCAGCAGAAGCAGCAGCGCCAGGTAGCCGGTAATGATCCAAAGCTGAGTCATGCGCGAGATTCCCCCGTCGACTCCTCCTCCAAGCCTTCAGGCCAACAGAACTTCGTCGCCCAGAACCAAGTTGCCCCCGCCGCGAGCGAAATACATGCATGGTAAAACAAGCCAATCGGCATGAAGCCAAACATCAGTCTATCGTCGGTCCAGAACCAGTTGTCCTGGTGCAGTACGAGCAAGACCACAATGGCGGCGAGGAGTGAGCGAGGCATGGATTCCAAGGCGGAAGGATGAAGGTGGAAGGCGGAAAGCAATTGACGGCCATTCTACATGCCGGGAACCGATTGCCGAAGTGCTCATGGCTTCGCAAACGGAGAAACTTCTCCCTATTCCCCCTTCCGCCCTCCGCTTTCCGCCTTTGCCTCAAGCCACGGCTCGAGGTCAGCGAATATCCTTCCCTCGCGGCCGTCGAAGATGCGACCGATTAGCAAATCGACCAGCTCGCTTTGGTGTTGTGGGTATTCCTGGATGAATTTGCCGACGCGAAATTCGCCAGAGTAAAAGGCATAAACCAGCTTGCGGATGAGATGGGTTTGACGGGAAAAATTGGGCACCCAACTTCCTAGGGTGGCTGCCGAAACATCGTCCTGTCGCAGCCCCGCAACAATGCAGTCTGCTGCTAACTCTGCGGACTTTAGCGCGAAGTACACGCCCGAGGAGTAAATCGGGTCGATAAATCCCCACGCATCGCCAACCAGGACCCAGCCATCTCCAGCCGCGCGCTCGCTGGTATAGGAAAACTCTTTGGCCACTTGCAGATCGCTCGCGGGGTGAGATCCGTGCAACCAACACTCGAGCGTCGCACACTTCTGACGCTCCTCATCGAAAACCGCTTGGGGAGAGCCGCGCCCCTTGAGAAGATAGTCGCGATCGCCGACCACGCCGACGCTGACAAGATCGTCGGCTTGCGGGATGTACCAGAACCAGGACTCTTGATCTGCAGTGTGCATGATCACGGTTTTCACACCGCCGCCCGTTTCATCGCGGTAAGCGCCACGGAAATGTTGCCAGATGGCCGCCTTGCGCAGTTCGGGATTGTCACGTCGCAACCCTAATCGATTGGCGAGCAGAGCCTGTTGCCCCGTTGCATCCACGACCACTCGGCAACGCACATCAACCGGATCGCTTCCGTTCTGCTGAAGCCGCACGCTCGTTGCGTGCATGCCTGAATCATCTTGTTGCACTTCATCCAACCGCACCTCGAGTGCGCGTGTTTTGTCACAGCCCACGGCCCCCTTCGCCGCCGCATTGTCGAACAGCATCTTGTCGAACTCAGCGCGATCTACGTGCCATGTCTGACTGCACTCACGATCGTCGTGGGAACGAAAAAAGAATGGCGCGGACTCCTTGCCCGTGTTATTAACAAACTGCACGCCGACCTTCTTGGCATAGCTGCTAGCGCGTAGCTGGTCGAGAACCCCAAGTCGCTCAAAAATCCAGTACGTCTCGGGCATGAGCGACTCGCCCACATGGGGCCGAGGCATTCTTTCGCGCTCCACGAGCAAAGTGCTGTGGCCCGCTTCCGCCACGAGTGCGGCGGCGGTCGAACCGGCGGGGCCTCCGCCGAGAACGACGCAGTCGTATTGTGAGTCGAACTTGGTCATGACTGCTTACGCGCGCACGATTTCCAGCAATTCCACCGCGGGTTTGCCTTCGACCAAAATCCGCGCGGTGCGGCCAAAAATTGGTTCTTCGTCCTCGAGTTGCAGTCGTAACCGCAACTCGGGACCAGGTTTCACTTCGTAAAGTTGGCAGAGTTCGACTTCACGCAGCAAGTGGTGGCGAATCATGATGCGGCCCAGTGGCAAGGCCTGTGACTCGATTTCTAACCGCACGATCTCAGGCAGGCCCTCCAAGTTAATTCGCATGATGCCGAACTGCACAGGGCTGCCGTCCCGCTGCAAGACAAGCAGTATTTTGCGGGCATAGCTGTCCGCTTCGCGTTGTTCGTCCAGCACCCGCACGTCGACCAAGCTGTTGTGCCATGCCTCGACCGTGACGGTCATGTGATCATCATGAGACAGCAAAGATCGGTAGCCGTCGGGCAAGTCGCCTGCTTCGACGAGGGAAAATTCCCCCAACTCTTCGGGCGAAGCAAAGAACAGTTTAGTCAGTTGAGGAAGAATGGACATGGAGAGCTGGCAACTCAGATTGCTGGTAGCTGGGTTTACTTTTCGTCGAGCGCTACCAATACGCGTTCTGCTTCTGCGGGTCGTTCTAGTACTGTATCGACCAGGTTGTATAGCAGCCGGCGCAGGCTTTCGTTTTCGATTCCGTCGGCGGTTCGCTCGGCACGTTCTTGATATTTGTCCACGAGTTGATGCGCTTTGTTGAAAACTCCTGCCGTGCGGTACAGCTCCTGCACACGTTGAACGCGGGGGGTGGGGTCGCCTGCGGATTGGATCAATGCGAGCAACTCCTCGCGCTGGTCCGTTGGCAATCCTTCCAGGGCCAACGCCCATAAGACGGTTGGCCGGCCTCCGAGTGTGTCGAGGCCCGCAGAGAGTTTGTTGTCTTCATCGCCTTGCCAATCTTTGAGATCGTTAAGAATCTGAAAGGCAACCCCCAAGTGTTTAGCGAACTGTTTGAGGGGCGTTTCTAGTTCGCCCAGTGGACATGCACTTCGCACTCCGCACAGCAATGCCGCTTCAAATGCCGGCGCGGTCTTGAGGGCGTACACCTTCAAGGCTTCCAGCGGCGTGAGCTGTTTGTCCCGCGTGTCGCGCCACAGCAACTCTGCCCCCTGGCCCTCGCTCAAGCGCAAATGGGCATTGGCCAGCAGATCAAGAATCTCGACCGTCGCCTCTGCTCCAAGAGCCGAGCGGTCTTGGCTGACCAACCGGTAACCCAAGCCAATCATGTAGTCGCCCAGGTTGACAGCCGTGGGCAAGCCGTGCGCCCGATGCAGGGTCGGCTCACCGTAGCGGAAGTCGTCGTCGTCTTCGATGTCGTCGTGCACAAGCGAGGCTTTGTGGAAGGTTTCGATCGACAGTGCGACGCGCCGCACGGCATCGGGAATCTTCTGCAGATGTTCCTTACCGTTGGGCAAAACCCCCTCAGCACCCGTCATCGCGTCGTGCGCGGCAAGTGTGATAAACGGCCGTGCGTACTTGCCGCCTTGGCCGAGAAAGTCATGGGCAATGGCTTCGGTTGCCGCAATGGGATCAAGCCCCGCGGAGCCCGTGCCATTGAGCTGGGCCAGGCTCGGACCGCCCCGTCGGCGCGGTACGAGTCGTTCTAACTCAGCCGGTTCGAACAATTTCCGCGACGCGCGTAGTAAGTGCAAATAGGTCGGAGCCTGCGCGGGAGGGGCATCTTGTCGGATGCGGATCATTTCTTGCACCCAATCTTCGTCGACCGAAGTGTTGCGGCAATCGCTCGACAGCAGCGGCACGGCCATGCACGGCACGCCAGCCAGTAGCACCTTGTCGATCGCTTTTTCCAACACATTCAAACACGCCACCCCCACGATCGCGTCGACATAGCCGCTGATGATAATTTTCATCACAATCGGCGAGCCCTCGGCCACCAGCACTTTGTATCCCATCTCTTCGGCTTCGGTGCGAAAGTCGGCAATGCTGCAGGCGCCGCATTGTTTGCAGTCGAGGCCGAATTGGTCGTAGTCTGCCGGGCAACCCTCGGCGTGTTTCAAACAATGGGGCAGCAGCAGTAGACGTCGCTCCGGTGGTACAGCCGCTACCTGGTCGCGCCAAAATTCCGTCGAAAGCATCACCATCGTCCAGCCGAGATAGCCCTCGGGAAGCTGATGCTCGGTGAGTAGCTGCCGCGAGACGGCTTCGAGTTCGTCTTTGGAAAAGCGCTGCGTATGATCGAGTCGCGCGGCAATTTCACGACAATGCAGACGGAGCTGTTCCCGCAACTCGCGTGTGTCGGGGACATCTTTCAGATGCGCTGTCCGACGACGGCGTGGCGCTTTGCCGTCGCGCGAAGGCGCGCTGGGGGTTTCGCTGGTCTCCGTTTGAAGCTCTGACACACGTTGCTCCTTCGATATCTACGTGGCTGCTCACTAAGTCGCGGCAGCTCACTACGTCGTCGCACCAGCACTCATCGGCTCAGCCGAAAATTTTCGACACGCGGACGCAAGCGCCTGCGTGGCGAAGATCTGGGGATACAGCTTCTCATAATACCATAATTTTGCGAAGTAGAAACCGATGGCCGAAGGCTGCAGCGGTTGCTCGCGCTCGACCGCTTCGACAAGCCAGGTGAGCCCGAGTTGCACTGCAGTGGCCACCGGAGCATCCGATTCCGCGAGCGGCATAAGGGCTGTCAACGCCAGGGCAGTTTCTTCCACGCTACAGTGCTGATCCGCATCGACGACCAAAGCATCTCCAACTACGCCCCACCCCCCAGCAATATGTTGCGACTTGACTAACCACTGCGTTGCCCGCCGAGCCAGTCGCGACTCGCCGTGTCCCAACTCATGCAGCATCGTGAGCACTTTCGCTGTGCCGTAGAAGGGGTTGGCCTCCTTGGGATGTTGCTCATTGCCGAACCAAAGCGGAAACCAACTACCGTCGGCGGACTGCTGTTGCGTTAGAAATTGCAACCCCCGCTCTGTTGCTTCCGCGCAATGCTGGGCAGAGACGGCGCTCGACTCGGGCAGGTGCCACTCGTTGCTCCAGGCGTGAATCGCCCGCAGCGCATGCGCGGTGATGTCGGTAGCGCTGCGATCAAACGGCAGCTTCCCCCAACCGCGACAGAAAGTCGGCCAACCGCCGTCGTTGTTCTGAAGGTCCAGCAACCAGCGACACCCAGCCAGCGCGGCTTGCTTAATTTGCCGCGAGCGCTCTTTCGGCCAACGGCGATGCCAAGCGGCGAGTGCGAGGAGTGCCGCTGCCGTATCGTCTGCATCAGGCACTCCGCCCGAAAGATCCGTCCACGCCCATCCTCCTGGCTTGGCACCAGTGAACGGATGCAGCTCGTGATGCTGACAGCTCAGCAACCAATCAAGCGATTGCTGCGCATCTGCGGAGGGTGCGAGGGTGGACTCCTCGTCGCCTTGCCAATCAAGTGCCTGAAGCGCCTGCGAGCTATTCCACGTCGCAAGGTTGGTATCAATGGGCCAACTGCCATCGGCACGCACCGACGCAAGCAGAAACTCGATGCCGCGTCGGACCACGGGGTGTTCGTTTTCGCCGATGCTCGCCAAGCTCATGATGACAAAACTTGTCAGTGGTGTTGCTTCCAGGAAGCCACCACTCTCGGGTTGCTTTTCGGCCAGCACAGCGAGGCTGCGCTTTTTCGCCGCGCGGCGAATCCAGCGAGTTAGCGGATTGCGCGGAGGCGCGTGATGATACCTCGCCTGGCCAATCGCCACGAGCGCTGGAATAGCGTAGCTCACCACCGGCAGGTTCAGGCGATGGTACCAGCGTTGAGGTAAACAGGCTAACTCGAACGGTAACGCCGGTACCTTGCGCCAGGGTACCATGTCGGCCAGCGCGCAATTGGTGAGAATCGGCACCGCAAATGTCTTGTCGCCATCGTACCGCCGTTTGAGACCCGCGATGCCGCCCTCTTTTTTCACGTAGGCGTCCGAGCGCTCCAGCAGGTCGCGGTATTTTGCCGGCACTCCCGTCAAGTGAAACGCGGCTTGCACTAGCATGGTCGTGGCGATGTTCGATTGGCTTCGATCCGTATCGCCCCAACCGCCGTCGTCGTTTTGCTGTCGCGCGAGCCATTGCATTGATTGCACGATCAACTCGCTGAGATCGTTGCGGTAGATTTCGTCGAAGTGCGACGGCTCTTCGCCCGGCGTGAACGCGGGCAGACCGTGGCTTGTGCCACTTTGTTCGGCTATCACGAGCGCACTGATCGCCGTAGCCGTCGAGAGCGGTGAACTAGAAAGTTCACCCACCCAAGGCCCAGCGGGAGCGCGTTCGGCAAGCAGCTGCCTGCGAACAGTTTGATGCGCGTCAGCCAAACGCTGACGGTCCACTTGGAAAGTCATCTGAGCCAGAAGGCTCCGGGGTTGGAGGGTCGTCCGGCACATACGCCGGCGCAGCGTTGATTCTACGCACACGGTGCCCCGCGTCGCAAGCTATGGCACTACGGGCGGGCCGCAAATCTTACCATATCGTCTTCTTTTCCCCGACAAACTCACACTATCGCGGCCCGAGGCTCGCGGCTAAATTAACTACATGTACCTCCGCTACACGAAAAGACTGCTCACTGAGACCGATCCACGGTTGCTCTGGAAGATTGCGTACAATTTTGCTTTCAAGGGCGCTCGGGCGATTCAGAAACACAAACGACGTTTGAAACAGGGCGACTTCTTCCCGCCGTTTTTGTACATCTCGATCATCAACAGCTGCAACTTGCGCTGCCAGGGTTGCTGGGTCGATGTTGCCGCAAAGCAGGAGAAGATCGAGGTCGAGGCGCTCTCCAAGGTGATTCGCGAAGCCAACGAGCAGGGCAATTACTTCTTTGGCATCGTTGGCGGCGAGCCATTCATGCATGCCGACATCCTTGAAGTCTTTGACCGCCATCCCGACTGCTACTTTCAAGTCTTCACCAACGGGCACTTTATTACCGAGGAGGTCGCGCGCCGACTGCGGCTTAGCGGAAACGTCACCCCGCTCATCAGCGTCGAAGGCACTGAGATCGTCAGCGACCAGCGCCGCGGTGGCGCCGAAGTCCTCAACAAAACGATGCAAGGCATTCACAACTGCGTAAAGCACAACATCATCACCGGCGTTTGCACGAGTGTTTGCAAAACGAATCTCGACGATCTCGTCAAGGAGGCGTGGGTGGATCGGCTTATCGAACTGGGCGTGCTCTACATGTGGTATCACATCTATCGCCCGATGGGGCCCGATGCTTCAGAGGAACTAGCACTCTCGCCGGATGAACAGCTTCGCATTCGCCAGTTCGTTGTGGACATGCGTGTCAAAAAAGCCATCGGCATCGTCGACGCCTACTACGACGCCGATGGCCAAGCACTTTGTCCCGCGGCAACCGGGTTCACGCACCACATTTCGCCCTGGGGCGCGATTGAGCCGTGCCCCATCGTGCAGTTTGCCAAAGAATCGATTTACGACGATCGCCCGCTAGCTGAGACGTTCAACAACTCGCAATACCTAAGAGACTTCCGCGAGCTGGCCGCCTCCCAAACGCGCGGTTGCATCGTACTCGAGCGGCCCGATCTGTTGCATGAGCTGACCGTGCTCCACGGTGCTGAGGACAGCACGGCTCGCCAGACGGCTGCTGCGGAATTGCTTGCCATGAAACCGCGCCCTTCGCAGTTCAACGCGGTGAATGAAATCCCCGAAAAGAGCTGGGCTTACCGCTTCGCCAAACGGCACTTTTTCAGCGACTTCGGCGCGTACGACGCCCCACAGAATCCGCTGGCACGCTAGAAAAAGCGGCTTTTCCTCGTAAGAATTCTTCTCCATAAACGCTCGAACCTTTCGTCAGCACCTTCCGTATAGCTGGTAAATCCCTCCCCACAGGGATAGCTTCCAAGGAACGAAAAGGAGCAGAGAAATGCCTATTGAACGGGTCAAACAGACCGTAAAAAAAACTACCCGCCGCATCCGCAAGCACTGGTCGCTCGAGGAAAAACAACGTCGCCAGCAAATGGCCGAAGTGATGCAGCTGCAGTTGCTCGTTGCGCTTGGTTTTCAGCCAGCACCGGTGGTGGAAAAGTAGCTTTACTCGAAGTCTAAGATGCTGCGTTTTTCCTGAGTATCTTGGCTACCTTCGGGTGGTGTTACCGGAACAAGTTTAAGCGCTGCTTCGTCGCTTGGTGTTGAACTCCCTGAAAGACCACACTGGCCATTGCAGGCTTACTAGCCCGCATGCGAATGGTGAGGTCGATGTTTTTTCCTGCTTCGACCAAGTGCTTTGGAAGCTTTTCGAGGTCATCTGGGGAATCTATTTCGGCGTACGACGCGGTAATTCGGTCAGGTTCTTCGCCCTTGCCTGGTAAGGAGACGAACAAACTATACTTGCCTGGAGCAAGCCTGACTTCGCCTTGCCCGTTCTTCGAAAACTCAATGATTTTCGTCGAGCCTGACCAAATTCTCTCCTCAGGGAATTTCTTGGGATTCACGTAGGCCTTTGTTGGTTGGTCGAAAGTGAGTGGTTCTCCTGTCAGGTCATCCACAAGAAGCAGCCTCACCTTGCCGCCTCGCGTCATGGCGATGTCTGGCGCCAATGTGGTCTCACCTCCTTTCGCGGCGACATTCTCAATGCCCGTGGTAACCCAACCGTCGACACGGGCTTTCAAATGATAATTACCCGCGGGTAGCGATTCGAAACGATAGCGACCCTTTGCGTCGAGCATCGTACTTAGGCTCTGATGTTGAAAGTAGCCAGACGACTCACCGACGTTTGGTTGATTCATGTTTCGCTGCAGATAGACGATACCATTGTCGAGAGGCGCAGGTTGGTCTTCTCCGCTTGGAAAGGAAACTTGACCTGTAATCGTACAGCCAAGCGTTAGTTGCAAGTTGATTTCACCAGGGATCGCCTGAATGTTGGCACGCTTTGCTGCATAACTGGGGTGCGTGGCAATAATCGGCATTGGCCTCGCCGCCCAAGTCGACATCGTTTTTGGGTCTGCTCGCATAGCTTCGGCCATTTGGCGTTTTACTGCTGCGGCGTCGTAAGCTGGTAAATCATCGATGACATATTCTCCTTGGGCATTGGTCATAGCTGAAAAGTAGTTCTCAATGTCGCTTGCGAAGGTCCCCGCAGTTCCTGCTGACACGCGTGCTACCGCTACGGGCCGACCTTGCTCGTCCGTGATTCGACCGCGAAGCATCTCCGCCTTTTTCATGACCCAAACAATCACTTTGCCCCGCTTGGCAATGGCCCTGACAATATCTGAATCCATGGTGGAGGCAAAACCCTCGGCACGACCGATAGTGGTAATCACCTGGGTTTCGGTCGGCTCGTTGTCGTCGGGTATTCCCTGGGGAAATACTTGTGGGATGTTGATGACATTTTCGAAACGGAATTTTCCGTCGACGTTCGTCTGCGTCTGATTCGTTGCTGAAGTCTTGCCTGCTGGTATCATCGTACTGCGGCGATAGATTTTGACCGACACGTTTGCCTGCGGCATGCCGTTCTCGTCGATGCAGAGTCCGACGATTGTGTTGGGTTTTCGTTGGTCCCTCAATTCCTTGTAGCTCTTTTGAATGTTGGCGCTGTTCACGGATTGATCATCGGCAGGATTGATCTTCTTGGGCCCGTTCGCATCTGTAGCTAAGGCTTCGTCTGCAGGTGGAGAGTATACCTCGAGTACAGTGACTGAATTCATCTCCTCCTCCGCTTCAGCAGGAGGCGTGGCAGGACCGACGGGTGCGACCACAAATGCTTCAGATTCGTCAGGCGACGCTTGCTTGCTTTCGATTTTCTCCTCCGCCAAGAGTTGCTCAGCCGGCTCAAGTGTTACCAACGACAAACCGAGAGCGAGCAAGCTGAGCCCCACCACCGACCCCACACGCCACCGCCGCGAACACTCCCGCCACACCGTCAATTTCTCATCCAACAAGATCGCCACTCGGCGCCGGAGTTGCGAAGGGCTTTCCCACAATCCGACGGATGAAGCAAGCCGTGGTGTTCGCACCTCGGTGGCCTCGCGGGCCCAGGCGACCAGCTGCTCGGCGTAGTCGCTGCGGCCCGTTACTTCTGCCGCCGCGGCGTCGGCGAGGGTTTCTTGATCGAGCCGCACGCTGCGTCGCCACAACCAGTAGAGCGGATGGGGCCAAAGCACCAATAACAGCCCGCGCAGCAAAGCCAACAACCACAAATCGCGCTGCCGGATGTGGGCTAATTCATGCACGAGGACCGTTTGCATTGTCAATAAATGTGCGGGGCCGGGGCCCGATTTTTCTACCAACGTCAGCGGCAAGAGGACCATCGGCCGTCGCAAACCGACAGCGACCGCAACAGGTAATCCCGAGACCACACCGAGCCGTGGCACCTTGCCACCCGCAGCTAGCCGGCTTAGCAACGCCACCAACTCGGCCGGTGCGGGGCATGCCCGCGATCGCAACCGCCGCACTTGCCAGATGCCCAGCACCAGCCACAGCAGCACTACCAGTGAACCCAGGGCAACGAACGAAAACAGTAGCACTCCGTAGTCGATTGCAATCGCCGAAGTGGTAACTTGCGAGATTGCGGTGCCCTCGTACTGCTCAGTAAACACAGGCTGTTGCATCGGCAGGTCCGACGGAGGAACCGTTGTGTCCGCCGCCAGGGGTGGCGCTTGTTGGTCGATCTCGCCAGTGGGAGACTCGAGCGGCGCAGAATAGAGGTGCACCACCGACCAGTGGGGCATTACACACAACCCGGCCAGCAACAACAGCCCCACTGCCGCGGACCAATGCACGGCTAGCCGCTGCGCAGGCTGCGCAACCAATTTGCCAACAAGCAGTACCACTGCCAACACAATCGTCGCCAACAGGTAGTAATCCGACAGCCAGCGCGCCGCATTCGGAATCAACTCGTTCATGGTTGGTCTTCCTTTTTCTTGCGAGTTGGCTTCTTTTTGCGCGCTGTGGTGAGCATCGCTTCGAGTTGGTCGAGCTCGCGCTTGCTAACTTTGCGAGTGCCGAGTGCGTGGACGAGATACTCGTCGAGCGAGCCGTCGAAGACTCGCTCCAAGAATCCGGCGGCCAACCCACGGAGTGTTTTCTCGCGCTCGACCGTTGGCAAGTAGACGTACGCTTTGCCCTCGCGTCGGTGATCGACCAGTCCTTTCTGCTCCATCACTTGCAGCAGCGAGAGCACTGTCGTGTATGCCAATTCCTCGTCCTCGGTGTTCAGCGCATCACAGACTTCGCGCACCGTCGCTTCGCCCAGGTCCCAGAGGACTTTTAAGGCTTCGAGTTCGCGTTCGGTTGGCTCTAAACTGGACATGACAGTGTCTTTCTACGGGTGAGTCAGTAGATCCGAAGTTGATTCTACGGGTAGCCCAGTAGTTGTCAAGTTTTTCTCTGAAATTCAGGTTCTCCATTCACAGCGGTGCTAAACGTTGAGCAGCGAGTGTCGTTGTGGACGGCAACTTTCGCAGTGCCATATCAGGGGTGCCTTAGCGAAATAGCGCGAGGCTCTTGCCTTGCGCCGAACAGTCGCATTGCCGCTCGTGTCTGCATCTGAGATAATACGGGACTCTCGTTTCTTGACCTTATTGCACAGTGAAGCCGAAACATGCCGCACCGAGATGTGACTGACCAAATAGAAGCCCTGCTCGACGAGCGCATCCTGGTGCTCGACGGCGCGACTGGTACGCAGATTCAGGCATTGCAGCTGGACGAAGCCGGCATCCGTGGCGAGCGGTTTGCTGAGCACGACAAGGACCTCAAGAACTTCGCTGATATCCTTTGCCTGACGCGGCCCGATGACATGACGGCCATCCATAGCCGTTATCTTGAGGCGGGTGCTGACATTATCGAGACCAACACTTTCGGCGCCAGTCCGATCGGTATGGAAGAATTCGCGCTGCCGTTGGAGTTGGTCGACGAGATCAACGCTGCTGCAGTTGCCTGTGCACGCAAGGCTTGTGAAGAGTTCGCAGAGAAGACTCCCGAAAAGCCGCGGTTCATTGCCGGTTCGATTGGACCGACAACTAAACAAACGGCGATCAGCACTTCGGTTGAAGACCCCAGTTACCGAGCTGTCACTTTCAACCAGATGCGCGATTCGTACTACGCCCAGGTGAAATCGCTTGTTGAAGCGGGCGTGGACATTCTTCTGCCCGAGACGGCGATCGACACGCTTAACCTGAAAGCTTGCCTCTTCGCGATTCAGCAGTATTTTGACGAATCGGGTTTGCGTGTGCCTGTGATGGTCTCGGCGACGTTCGACCCCGGTGGCGGGACGTTTGTTTCTGGTCAAACGGTCGAAGCGTTTTGGACGGCGATCTCGCACTTTCCGATGTTGTCGGTAGGGATGAACTGCGCGCTGGGTCCCGACGTGATGCGGCCGCACGTTGAGCAACTCCAGAAAGTCTCCACGACGCGAATCAGTTGTCATCCCAACGCCGGTTTGCCCAATGAGATGGGCGAGTACGATCTTACTCCCGACGCAATGGCCAAGCTCATCGGCGAGTTTGCCGACAACGGATGGCTCAACATTGTTGGCGGTTGTTGCGGTACAGGCCCCGAACACATCGCGGCCATCGCAGCGCGAGTGCAGGGCGTAAAACCCCACATACCCACCGCAGTCCCTCGCCGCTTGCGACTTAGCGGCACCCAACCCATGGAGCTGCGCCCAGAAAGCAACTTTCTCATGATCGGTGAGCGCACGAACGTCACCGGATCGAAGAAGTTTATGCGGCTCATCAAGACCGAAGAGTGGGAGGAAGCCATCGAAATCGCTCGCGGCCAGGTCGAGGGCGGCGCGAACATCATCGATATCAACATGGACGAAGGACTGCTTGATGGTCCCGAGATGATGACCAAATTCCTGCGTCTCATCGCCGGCGAGACCGACATCGCGGCGGTTCCGGTGATGATCGACAGCAGTAAGTGGGAAGTGCTCGAAGCTGGTCTGCAGGCAATACAGGGCAAGCCGATTGTTAACTCGATCAGCATGAAAGATGGCGAGGAAGAATTCCTGCGCCGCGCGCAGTTGTGTCGTCAATACGGTGCAGCTGCTGTGGTGATGGCGTTCGACGAAGAGGGTCAGGCCGCCACCGAGAGTGAGAAAGTCCGTATCTGCCAACGGGCATACCAGTTGCTTACCGAGAAGCTCCACTTCCCACCAGAAGACATTATTTTCGATCCCAACATTCTCACCGTCGCTACCGGCATCGAAGAGCACAACAACTACGCGGTCGATTTCATCGAAGCCGCAAGGCAAATCAAAGCAACTTGCCCGGGGGTTCATATCTCGGGCGGTGTATCGAACATTTCTTTTTCCTTCCGAGGAAACAACACGGTGCGCGAAGCGATGCATTCGGCGTTCCTGTATCACGCCGTGCAAGCCGGCCTCGACATGGGAATTGTGAATGCCGGGCAACTAGAAGTTTACGAAGATATCGAACCGAAACTGAAGGAACTTGTCGAAGACGTGCTGCTGAATCGTCGAGACGACGCGACAGAACGACTCGTTGATTTTGCTGAGACCGTAAAAGCCAAAGCTCCCGGTGAAGCCGCAGCAGACGCCGAGTGGCGCAGCGGCACTGTAGAAGAACGTTTGCAACACGCGCTGCTCAAAGGCATCGTCAAACACATCGACGAAGACACCGAGGAAGCGCGGCAGAAGTTCGACACTTGCCTGCAAATCATCGAAGGGCCACTGATGGCAGGCATGAGCGTGGTGGGCGACTTGTTTGGTGCGGGGAAAATGTTTTTACCCCAGGTCGTGAAATCCGCGCGTGTCATGAAAAAATCCGTCGCGTACTTGTTCCCCTATATGGAAGCCGAGAAAGAAGAAGCCGGCACCGTGGGGCAGGCGCGTGCGAAGGTGTTGATGGCAACGGTCAAGGGCGATGTCCACGACATTGGCAAAAATATTGTCGGTGTCGTGCTAGGCTGCAACGGTTTCGAAGTCGTCGACCTGGGCGTGATGGTGTCTTGCGAGAAAATTCTTGAGACGGCACTCGCAGAGAACGTCGATGTGATTGGATTGTCTGGTTTGATTACCCCAAGTCTCGATGAAATGGTCCACGTGGCGCGCGAAATGAAACGGCTTGAATTTGATAAGCCGTTGCTCATTGGCGGCGCGACAACTAGCGCTAAACACACCGCCGTGAAAATCGCGCCGGGCTACGACCACTGCGTTGCGCACGTGTTGGACGCGTCTCGGTCAGTGGGAGTTGTTGAGAAACTCATCAGCACCGAGAATCGCGTCACTTTCGAGGCGGAAAATCAAAAGCTGCATGAACAACTCGTCACATCCTACAACAAGCGGCAGTCGGTCACATTGCTTCCCTACGCAAAAGCGCAGGAGAAGCGGTTCACGAGCGATTGGGCGAACGTAGATGTTCCCGAGCCATCGTTCACAGGTCCACGTGTGCTTCAAGAATTTCCCTTGGCCGAACTGCGTGACTACATTGACTGGTCGCCTTTCTTCCAAACATGGGAGCTGAAAGGCAAGTATCCTCGCATTTTTGAGGATGAACTCGTGGGTGCAGAGGCTAAGCGACTGTTTGCCGATGCACAGAAATTACTCGACAGCATTATCAACGAAAGTATGCTGAGAGCGCACGGTGTATATGGCTTCTGGCCGGCGAACTCCATCGGTGAAGACATTGTCGTATTCACGGACGACTCGCGCACCGCGGAGCAATGTCGCTTCCACGGCTTAAGGCAGCAGTGGGAACGCAAAGGTCAGGAAAGTTATTATTCACTAGCAGATTACATTGCCCCAGTGGAGAGTGGGCGCGCCGATTACTTGGGTGCCTTTGCAGTGACCACCGGCATCGGCTGTGATGAGCTGGTCGCCAAATACAACGCTGACCACGATGACTACAACGCAATCTCGGTGCAGGCGCTCTCCGACCGACTGGCCGAGGCGTTCGCCGAATGCTTGCATGTTCGCGTCCGTAACGAGTGGGGGTATGGCAACACCGAATCGCTTTCTAACGAGGAATTGATCGCCGAAAAGTATCGCGGCATACGCCCCGCACCGGGTTACCCCGCCCAGCCGGATCACACCGAAAAGCAAACTTTGTTCGACTTGCTTGACGCGGAGAAACACACAGGAATCACGCTGACCGAGAGCTACGCCATGAATCCTGCAGCGAGTGTGTCGGGATTGTATTTCGCGCATCCCGAGTCTCGCTACTTTGCCGTCGACCGCATCACTCGCGAGCAAGTCGAGGATTATGCAACGCGGAAAGGCATGAGCATTGCGGAAGTCGAGCGCTGGCTGGGGCCTAACTTGGGGTACGAGCCGGGTTAGCACGGCTTAGTGCGAGATTTGTTTCGAGCAGCCAAGCCGCTTACAATAGAGTGAAGTCCTCAACTCCAAGGAACGAAGCCATGGCCTCACTAGTCACTGATACTACGGCCCCCGTCGTGGCCGCCATAGTCACCGAGCCTGCCGACATTGAGCGGATGATCCAAGATCGCCAGGAGCGGGGAATCGACCATCACGACGAAGTCTGGGAGGGAGTTTATTTCATGGCACCGGCTCCGAATAATGAGCATCAGGAACTAATTGGGGGATTCATTCACATTCTGAACGTGGTGAAGGAAGATGGAGGATTAGGCGGAATATTTCCCGGTATCAATATTACTGACAGGCCCGACGATTGGACCAAGAATTTTAGGGTCCCGGACGTTGCTGTTTTTGTGAACAGCACGAAAGCAATGAGCCGTGACACTCATTGGCTCGGTGGTCCAGACCTAGCAGTTGAGATAGTCAGCCACCGCGATCGAAGCCGAGAAAAATTTGCGTTTTATGAGAAAGTTGGCACCCGAGAGCTCTTGATTGTCGACCGCGATCCGTGGCAGTTGGAACTTCATCGGTTGGTGGATGGCAAGCTCGTGCTCGCGGGAACTTCCACACTGGCCAACAACGAGTGGATTCACTGCGAAACCGTCCCGCTGAATATGCGACTGCAACCAGGCGAGTCTCGGCCCATGATTGAACTATCGCATACCACCAGCGAAGAGACTTGGTCCATCTGAGCGAAGTGCTACTTTTCGTTACCCGTCGGCTCGGCCTTTGTCTTGCTTTCGACAAACTTCAGCGCCGCCGAGTTCATGCAGTAGCGCAAGCCCGTCGGCTCGGGCCCGTCGGTGAAGACGTGCCCTAGATGCGCCTCGCAGCGGGCGCAGTGCGTCTCGGTCCGCGTGCTGAAAAGCTTGCGGTCCACCTTCTCACCGATGTTTTGCTTGTCAATAGGTTGATAGAAGCTGGGCCAGCCGGTGCCAGATTTGTATTTCGTCTCAGAACTAAACAAGGGCAGTCCGCAGCCAACACATTGGTAGGTTCCAGCGCGTTTGTTGTCCCAGTACTCGTTCTCGAACGGACGCTCGGTGCCTTCTTCGCGGGTGACGTAGTACTGTTCGGGAGTGAGGCGGCTCTTCCAGTCGACATTAGTCCAGTCTGTTTGCTTGCCATCGATTTCATTCATGGTGGTACTCCCGAGTGCTCCCTTGCCTGCCTGTGGTGTCTCTGTTTTCTTAAGTTTGTCAGCGAAGACTTGGCGTACTTTCTCAACCTTGGGCGCAATGACCGCGCGGCAGTAACCTTGACCGCTATTGAGTGAATAGTAGTTTTGGTGCTTGTCTTCGGCGGGGTAGAACTTTTTGGCGGCAGTGATTTCGGTCACGATGGGGTCGACAAACGCTCCCGCCGCGTCGAGCTTTTGTTTGTATTCCTGAGCCAAATTCTTCTGCGTGTCGTTGTGGTAGAAAACCACGGAGCGGTACTGTGTGCCAACGTCGGCACCCTGACGGTTGAGCGTCGTCGGATCATGGGTCTTCCAAAAGACTTCGAGCAGTTCAGCGAACCCAATTTGCTTCGGGTCGAATTCAATTTGAATTACCTCGGCATGCCCAGTACGGCCGGTGCAGATTTCTTCGTAAGTGGGATTCTCCGTTCGCCCGCCGCTGTAGCCGGAAACCACTTTGTAGACACCCTGTAGCTCTTGGTACACAGCTTCGGTGCACCAAAAACAACCGCCGCCGAAGGTGGCTGTTTCTAGTGGAGTATCCGCGGGTGCCGCGAGATCCGCAGCGAGAGGCTTCGAGCTGCTACCTTCTTGAGCGTGCGACGGAAACGGTGAATTGGTCATGATCAAGGCTCCTGCGATACAGGCGAAGATCGCCAACAATGCCACGGAATGTTTCATTTCTTGAGGACTCATTGCAGCTACCTCGGGAGGGTTCAGTCGAGAGCAGAAACTCGGTTAGGCTCCCATTGAGACGGTATCTCGCTTGAATACCTTACTTCGGGTACTGATACATAGTACGAAAGGAGCCGTAAAATACGAAAAACACCGATACAGGACTCCTCCACGCAGTGTGCCTCAGCTATCGACGCTTGAGTATCGAACGTTCGCCACGCTTTGCGTTGGGTACCAAAGTTGGCCCGGGCGAGGGCAGTACCTCTGCAGGAACGTTTTGCCTAGGTGTCTTGTTGGGAGCAGCCTCATGGGTTCCCCCGTCGGTACTGCGGTCCGAATTCGGGTTCGTAATCTGGGGCCCATCTTGTAAACGATGCTGCGAGTCTTGGTGTTCAGCGTCAGCAAAACGGCGGGTGGTTTCTTCCATCGCGGCCAAGGTCGCCCCAAAACTGGGCAGTCCTGCAATCTTCTGAAATTGCGGATCACTGCGAACACTTCGATAACGGGGCAGTATTTCATGAATCGCACCGATGTTGGCCGTTGTGGGGGGAGACCCGGGCGAGCCCAATATTTCGCGACTCAAGACGAGATACTCCTGCCAGCCTTTGCCGGTTTCTAACAGCGAGAGGCGATACTGCAGCCGAGCCATCATTTGCCGCAGAGTTTCCACTAGCTCGGCATTCTCCATCTCTGCGAGTTGCTCAGTGGTGGGGTAGGGTAGGGCATCGACATTGGCGCGCTCAGGGACTTTCGCGGCCTCTTGGGCGATGGGTTTGGTTTTTCTCGGCGCGGCGGAGCGCGTCGGCGGAGCGTAACGTGGCTGGGCGAGAAAACGACGACGACGTCCCACGTACGTGCGTCCTGGACTATCCACCGCGGTAAAAGGTGCGCGGACGGAGGTCGCGCCATAGGGGCTGACGTTCACGCGTACCAATGGCGCATTGACTTGCACTCCTCCACCCGCAAACCGGCGCACGATCTGTGCATCCGCCGTATCGGCAGCACACACGACCGCGAGACAAGCGACGAGCAATGGGTGAGTGGGAGACATGGGATGAATCCTTTCAGGACAGGCGGGAGGGGGCGTTGTTAGGGGCCCCGTGAGTATTGAACGAAATTGGTCACGTATTGTACCCATTGGCCTCGTGTCGAGGCAAACGAGATCCGTGGGTGACAGCGGTGAAGGCCTCGTGTTGTCACACGCATTACTCAAGAAAAACGCCTATTTTACAGCTTCTCTACACCCAAACAGCAATCCTCGCTTGGGGGGAGAACTTCTCTGAACCACGGTCCAGCGGGCAGCGTGTTGGCGAATGGCTAGGGGCGAGATTGGCTTTGCGGTGGTGCTTTCTGTTGGATCGATATTTCATCAATGAAAACGGTTCGTTGGAGAAAAGGCGGCTCAAAAAACTGGAGCGCTCCAGGCTTGCCTTTGCTCATGTGTGGTCGTTTCGCGATCACCCTGCT
This sequence comes from Bythopirellula sp., assembly GCA_965230685.1. Lineage (GTDB taxonomy): Bacteria > Planctomycetota > Planctomycetia > Pirellulales > Lacipirellulaceae > Bythopirellula. The sequence continues at coordinate 880,063 of CBDDLO010000002.1, read as the reverse complement.
TGTCGGCTCCAGTGCAATCTCGATCAGGGTACCCTGGTCGAAACAGCCGGCCGGCGTTTCGCGCCGAAGCCGCTTCACAAAGTCCGCCGAGCCACACACTGGCATCAGCAACATCCAGGCACCAACTTAGCGAGTTAGGTGGCCAATTTCCACAAAAAAATAATGGTCACTGAATAGGACATCGCCTGAAGTTCCAGCACGGCTCGTACGAAGCTAAATACTCTAGTCGTCGTGGTAGTTGTGCCGATACGGGCCACGCCTCTGCATGCCTCGACGGACGGCGTGCTTCATGGCTTCGCCCGCGACTTCAATAAGCACCCTGCCTAGTACTCCGCCCATGGATTCGAATTCCCAGGAGTCGCTGTCCCAACCGCGACTCCGATTCCGTCGCTCGTAGCGTGGCCGATGAAACTGTTGGTAGCGTCTGAGAGTGGACCAAAGTTGCTCGCTACCGAAGTCGCCGTGCAGATAGCCGCCGACGTGGCGCTGGACGTCGAAGTCGTCAGAGAAAAGGGAATTGCGCGCGTCGAAATTGGCCCGGCGAAAACGATGCATCACGTCGTTCAAGCCCGAGGAACGCTCGTCCCAGTCGCGTTGTTCTTGCATGAGTTGGTTCGATTCGCGTCGGGCATTGCTGAGCTGGTCGTTGAGCCAGCCAATCTCGGCGACCAATTCGTCGTCATGCCGCTCGGGGGTGCTGCGCGATTGGTGTTCTAGCCAGGAGTGTTCCATTTCGTCGAGGTACGCTTTCATCTGACCGACACCCTGCTCGTAAAACTCATTCTGTTTGCCTTCGAGTGCGAGCAGTTCTTGGTGGTGGTCGTTAAACCTTTTTTCCAACGCGGCGAGTTCCGTCACTAGCTTGTCTCGACGAGTGACTAGTTCGTGACCTTGCTGGCGAACCTTCGTGAGCCCGACTTCGTCGGAGATAGCGTCCTCGATCGCTTCTAGTTTTTCCATGAGGACGTTGAACTGCTCGCGGCGACGTTGCACCTCCGCCGCCATCAGTTCCGGTGTGACGCGCAGAAAGTCATAGCTTCGTTTCGATCGACCGAATTTGACGAGCTTGGCGATCCATTTGTCCATCTGTCTCGTGAGGCCTTTTTTCTTGTAGCCGGAAGTTCCAAAGCCACGATCGTAAAGGTAGCGAAACATGCGATTCTTGTCATAGGCGGGCAGCTTCTCCGTGGCCTCCTGCTTGATCTCGGCGATGCGCTGTTCGTTGCGTTCTAATTCCTGCTCAGCTTCGAGGGCTTGCTGAGACAGCTTTTGGAAATCGTCATGCGCCTTGATGCGCTCGGCCACGATGTCTTCGAGTCGTTCCCGCTCTGAGCCATTCTTGTCCAGCTGGTTGGCCGTAGTTTCAAGATCGGCTTGGATGCGGATTGCCTCGGTTTCGTCTTCTTTCAAAGATTCGTGCAGTTGGCTCTCCCGCCGCTGTTTACGGGCGAGGATTTTGAGCAGTTCATCACGAATGCCGCGGAAGCTGGCTAAAACCGAGTCGCGATCCACTTCGGGCAAATAATGCTCGGCTAGCTCTAGTAGTGTCTTGCCACGTCGATCGACGAGTTCTTGCGTCGATTCATCGAGCCGACGCAAGCTCGTCTGGCACTCGGTCTGTTGCCGGCGCAGTTGTTCCGCCGCTTGCTGCAGTGCATGCCCAACGCTGCGTCCCGAGATTGCTTGTCCGTACATGAATCGCCTATGCCATCACTTACCAAAGCCAAGAAATGATGCCCGCGGTGGCGCCAATGGCGACAGTCCATTTGATAATGGTATTTCGCATCACGTAGAGATGCGCCATCGCGAGTTCCAGACTCCATTCCGGAGCTTCAAAGACGTGGAGTTTGTCGTAGTAATGCTCGATCGCGATGTCCGCTTGCTCTGCTGTCAGATTTTCGCCGGTGACCTTCGCCGCATCCAGCAGCCGTTGCCGCAGCATGGCTTTGGTCTGTTCGAGATTGAGCTGCTGCTGGGCGACGTTTTGCTCGCGACGGAGAACGGTCGCCACATCCATGATCCGCAGCGTTTCTTCGATGCTCAGATCCTGAGGCGCGGTAGTGCCCACTTCCGCAGACTCCCCGGTGGACGACTCTTCCGGCGGCGGGGCTTTGGCGATTTGAACAGCGGACATCGTCTCGAATTCCTGCGTTGTGCTTTTTCTTGTATGTCTGGCGTGGTAAACTGGCCGACTTGCCGATGGCGGAAATTTTAGCACAACCGACTCGGCAAGTCGAACTGCACAAACGTGCGTTCCCACGACCAAATTTTCATCACACGAACACGCGAGGTGATCGCCATGGCCGCTCAAGCCGCCCAACAAAAGAAGAAGCCCGCAGCCGTCAAAGGCAGCATGCAAAAGTACCTGGACAAGGCGGTCGATGTGCTTGATAAGTTTGGCCTCACCGATAGCGAAGCAGTTCCGGCCGAGTTGATTCGGCTTTTGGAAGAAGTGCGCCACATCGACGAAGCGAAGGCCCTGGCAATCGCCAAGACGATCAAGCACATGAGTACCTTCAATAAGTTGGTGCGAGACAACGTCGAAAACATCAACGTGGGCAATCGCTATCTCACGATCAGTCAGATGTTCGACTCCATCCGTGAGGACTCGAAAACGCTGATCAACCAGCTGGAAGACGGTAAGATTGGCGTGACTGAGAAGATGGCCAATCTCTGGATGCGACTGCGGCGCGGCACTCCGTCGGCACGGTTTGAGGACATCGTTGAAGTCTACCGCGATGTGTGTGCCGAAACCAAGAATCAGCTCGAGCGTGAACAAACCATCATGGACGGCTACGTCGACTTCCGCTTTGCGCTCAAGGAGGCCGAGATCCTTGCTCGAGAACTGCTTGAAGCTCAAATGCCTCACCTCGAGAAAGCAAAGGAATCGCTCGCCACGTCGCAGCAAGCGATCGACGAACACGACGGCGACGAAAGCACCCTCGGCCGGTTGGAGCTGGCACGAGACGAAGCTCGCAACGAATTTCAAAAGCAAGATCGCATCTACCAGTTGGTGAAAGACATCTCAGAGAACTTGTCGATTGGCTACGACGTTGGCGAGACCCTTGTCACGAAGCTCAAGCAAACACACGACGTCAAAGATCAAGTCTATCGCCGCGCGGTGACGTTCTTCACAACGAACGAACACGTGTTCACGATTCTCGGCACGGTCTACACCTCGCAACAAGGTTTGCACGAAGCGGTCGCGTCGACTGAGGCGCTCAAGGAAGGCGTCAACAAGAGTCTGGAAGACGTAGCCGAGTTAGGCCGCGAATTGGAGCGGGCCGCATTGAAAGCCGGCTACGGCTCAACCATTTCGGCGAAGTCTTTAGAAAAACTCGTCTCCGCGATCAGCGACTACCAGGTCGAGTCGCTCCAAATGATTGCCGAGCTCCGCAAGGAGAGCGAAGACAACGCGCAAGAAATTCGCCGCGTGGTGGAAGAGGGCAAGAAGCGTTACCAAGAAACGCTTGATAAATTCGCGCGAGGGGAGTTGCTCGAAGAAGAACCAACCGCCGAGACCGATTGGGCAGCGTCGGTTTGAAACCGCATTGTAGTGGGGGCGTCTCGCCATTGCGAGATTGTGGCCCACACTTCACGGTGGCGGGACGCCCCCGCTACAGAAAACTCACGCAAACACCTCGGTACCCAGCAATCTCGGTTCTGGCAGTGGTTGTTGGCAATGGGCGCAGGCATCGCGGTTGCGGGGGATTTTGTCGCCACAGTCGGGGCAGGGTTCTAGCGGTGGTCGCATGTGGTATGCCCAATAGGCAGCGAAGCCTGGAGCGCCGAGCAAGAACACAAAGGTCGCCCAAGCACCAGTATGGGGCCGCGAATATTTCCGATGCCAACACGTAGTCAGCCACGTCAGCACCGCTGAAATTATCCCTAGCGTCAAGAACGGGGGCCAACCATCGGCTAAGAGCAATTGCAATCGTTCTCGATACCCCGATTGCTTCCATGTGGGATAGTTGGGCATGTTCGCGGTAAAGGGCAAGATGCCCATGATCATCGTCCCCATAGCAGCTGGAAGCGGCATCACCGTAGAGACAACGGTAGACGTTTCGCGGCCACTCGACCCGCGGTACCGGTTCCACTGCAGGGTCTTCGTCTGATCGACTTCTCCCGCAGCGTTGATCCAAGTCAACTCGCTCTCTTGATCGAGGCCGCTACCCTCAAAAGTATTTAACAAGGCCCGATCCTGAGAGAGAAAATAGAAGCTGATGCGAAGATCCCGGTAAGATTCGGGAATGACAAATTTCCAGGGCTCGTTGGCATCTGGGTTTTGCACAAGGATGTGGTCAGTATTGCGAGCGACGAAGGCCTCTGGCCAACTTGGCGTAAAGTTTTTGAGTTGTTCCTGGAGCTCTTCCAACTCTGCTTCGTCGAGTGCCTTGTCGCCTGTGTTGTCCAGCGCTGACTCGGTGATATTGCAAATGCCTACGGACATATAGGGCTGCGAATCATCGAAGGCGCGGAACGCTCTCTGCTGCACGTCGAACACATACCATCCATCGGCTGTTGCGAGGGAAATCTGGGGATTGCGGCGATTGGAGAGCGTCGCCAACGAACCTTGGCCGTAGCCGACCGCGCTACTGTGGATGCGGAACCAGTCATTTTCCTCGGGTAGCTCGAGGCGGAATCCCTGTCGACCACAATATCCGACAGGTAGTTTGGAGACGAGGTCGTAGCCCACCAGGTAGGCCTTGCCTTTGGCCGCCTGGCCGTTGTGGACCAAGTACCAGATTTCCTTCCCTGTGTTCGTAATTTGATTGACACGTCTGCCCCAGTTTGTCGCTAGTGAGCCGGTTCGCCAGTCATCTTTATTGAAGCTAGGCAGCACGCTTTCATTGATCCAAAAGTCATGTTGCGGCGATACCAGCGGCTCGCCCTCGAGAGTGCGAAAGGGAAAATTCTCTGGAGTGGCCAGGTAGCTTCTGCCATAGTGGCTAACTTGAATCCACGCATTGCCACTGGCATCAACGGCCAGTGATTCGTAGCTCTGTCTCCGCAGCTTTCGCGATTCGTACTCGTTCACTCCCCACGCCGCGACGAAGCCCCACAAAAAGCGCAACGCCGGCGGCGATGAGCGTGGTTAGAGCGAGGTTCTGCCAGAGTTTTTTGAACATGGTTCAAGTCCCATTTTTTGTGGCGGTTGCGAGACACTTCGCTACTTGGCTTCAATAATCTCGCTGCTTGGCTGTGGCCAAAATCAATCGCAGCAGTACGATGTCGAGTATAAGTAGACCCAGCAGGCCCAACGGTCTGCTGAGTTCTGAATAGCAACCTACCGTGAGCATGAGGAAGATGAACGTCCCCACCAGCGGTAAGAGCCGTGTCCCAAGCCAACGCGCTGGTCGCAAACCGCTGAGCATCGCGCCCAGATAAAGCGTAGGCAGAGCCAAACAGGTAAACCATGCATTGGACGTCATCCCCCAGAAAAATGGCGTGGCATGATTGCCGGGGGTCGCTGCCCACAGGGCGTAAAGCAGCACCGGACCCATCGTGAGACTCAACAAGCATCCCATCCCACAAGCGATCTTCAAGAGAAAAATCGTTTGCCGCGATACCGGTCGATGCAGCAAGAAATAATACTGCTGGCTGTTGTTTTCCCAAGCACTTTGCTTCATGCCCAGCAGAATCGCCAAGCTGCCACCGACGAATATCAGCAGCGGCCCAAATTCTCCGCCGTAAAACGGGATCGAAGTAGTCGCGTCGTCTTCGATGGCAAACGGCGTGAGCCGCCAGCCCATGACATTGCCGAGCGTCCACAGCATCGCCAGCGCTGCTGCACCGAGAATGGCGGCCGATTCACGCAGCTCCTTGATCGCCAGTGCTTTGAGCATGGTGGCTGTTGGCATGACTGTCCTCCTGAGCGAAAAGGGGCAGCGACCGTTTGCGGCCGCGAGTGTATTCCACGAATGCTTCTTCAAGGTTCAGATCGATCACCTGCACGCTCCGTGGTTCGAGCGATTCGACCGCTGCGCGTTGGGGATCTTCGTAGCCGACCAAGACGATTTCAAGCTGCGACCCCAAGTTCCAATAGTTGACCAAGCCGGGGCATTCGAACTGCTCTGGTGCTGGCCCGTTGAAATCGAGCACGAGCTTTTTCACCGATTCGCGAAAATAATCCGTCGGGCAATCAACCCGCAACACGCCGCCCACCATGATTCCAATGCGGTCGGCTACCCGCTCGACATCGCCCAACACGTGCGAGCTAAATAAGATCGTTCGACCTTTGCGCTGAATGATCTGGATCAATGATTCCAAAAAATCGCGACGGACCACCGTGTCGAGCCCCAGTGTCGGGTCATCCAAGATGAGCAACTCCGGCTCCGGCGCCACGGCGAGCGCCAACGAAACTTGCGCCCGTTGTCCATTGGAGAGCCTGCGTAGCTTTTGCTTGAGCGAGAGTTCAAAGTGGTCGAGTATTTGCTCGACGAGCGTACCGTTCCATTGCGTGTAGAATTTGCGGGTAAATTTCACCGCTTCACCGATCGACATCCAATTGTAAAGTGGATGACCTTCGGCGATGTAGGCGATTCGCTCGCGGGTCTTGGGATTCAACTCCGAAATCTTTTCGCCGAGCAGTTCGACTTCGCCGTAGTCGGGCTGCACCATGCCCATCAGCATCTTGATCGTGGTCGACTTGCCGGCACCATTGCGTCCTAGAAAGCCGTAGACCTGTCCTTGTTTCACGTTCAAGTTCAAACAATCGACGACTCGCTTATCGCCGTAGTGTTTGGTTAGGCGATGGGTCTTGATGACGTTGGTCACTTGCCGCCTCCTTCGGTCACAAAGGCAAATTGTTCGATGCGGTCCTCGACCATTTTGAGAAGTTCTTCGGCCGTAAAACCGAGGTGGACTGCTTCGACGAAGAGTAAATCGAGCTGCTCAACGAGCTGTTTGCGACGGGCTCGTTTAGTCAGATCAGTGCCAAATTCAGCGACGAACACGCCGCGGCCTTGCTGGGTGATGAGCGTGCCCTCGCGTTCCAACTCGGTGTACGCTTTGGAAATTGTGTTGGGGTTGACGACCAAATCCCGCGATAACTTCCGCACCGAGGGCAAACGGTCCCCAGATCGGAGGCTGCCACGCGCGATCCCTCGGCGCACCTGATCGATGAGTTGCCGGTAGATGGGCGTTCGAGATGTGGTGTCGCATTGGAATTTCATACACGTCTCACTGTGCTAGTTGTACTAGTACAGTGCGGAAGTGTCAAGCAGAAAATTCCAAGCAGTGCTTTTGATGTGTGCTGTGCACCTGGTTAGAACTGCACCCCCAGAGCTGCGCATAGAAACGCCATGTAGGGCTTTGCCGCGCGAAATGCCGCGGTCGTCTCTTTCACAATAGTGGAGGAGAGCAGGGCGTCGTGGTCGATCTGGTGTAGACCGATGTGGTCCTTACGCTTGAGATCCTCGATTAGCGGGTGGTCGGCGTCGTAGCCTTTGGGTGGGCGGATGAGGCTGTCGCCGGATTGCTCGTAGCGGTCGCGAAAGGCTTTGCCACCTTTGGCCTTCTTCCAGCTGGCGGGGTCTCTGTGAATTGCTTTGCGGATTTTGCCGAGGGCTTTGCTGTCCGGGTGCCAAATGCCAGCGCCGACGAAGACTTCCTCTGGATCGATGTGGAAATAAAAACCAGGAGCGTGGACGTCTTTGCCCTTTGCGTGTCGGAAGTGAATGCCAACGTTCGTCTTGTAGGGGCGTTTGTCCTTGGAAAAACGTACATCGCGGTAGATACGCATGAGCGATCCCCCAGATTTCTTCGACACAGCGCGAAAGTGAGGCGAGATTTTCGCCAATGGTTCGGCCATGGCTTCGATGAAGGCCAGTGACGGTTCGAGCAGCTCCGACTCGTATCGCATTTTGTTCTTCTCGAACCAATCTCGCTTGTTGTGCTTGGACAGGTCGCTTAAGAAATGCAGCAACTCTAGTGGGAAACCGGGGAATTTTTTTTGGGGCATGATGTTTGGGTGGCTTGGGATTGAGCGGTTCGTGGGGGGCTGGGCGTCGCTGCGCTCCTGACCCCGAGGGCAGTGCCGACGGCTCAGTGGGAATAGCCAGCAGCAGGGTTGCGCAGATTCTAACCTATAGCAAAACTCTGCCGAGTGATCCACGACTGTTGCCGAGAGACGTTGCAGTGGTTCTTCGTACTAGGCCGATAAACTGTTTGTATGAAGCGATAACACCCCTTAGGTCGGCGTGCAGCTTTTGCCAGACCTAAAAGTCGCGCGCCACAGTTACACTTGTCGTTATACCTTACCAGGATCCAAGGATGGAGAACTGCCGCCAACGTGGACTGCTTGCCTTGTTATTGCTTGCTAGTTTCACGATGGGCTGCGGGCTGAATACGTCCGTGATGCAGCGCGGGGGCAACGGCCGAATGGGCGTGTTGCTGAACTATTCCTGTGGAGCGTACCCCTGTGATGCGATCGACCCGGCGAAGCCGACGATCGTGATGACTCATGGCTGGAACCCGCTGCCGAACTTGGTGCATGCCACCTTCGCCGAAGAAGGCAGCAAGGCGCTTCGCTGCCGATGTGGCGACAGCTACAATTTGCTCAGTTGGGATTGGAACGCAGTGCGTGTCTCTCCTTTCCAAGGGGATCCCTTTCGAGTGGGTCGTTGTCAGGGGAAGATGCTTGCGGCGGCGCTGCGTTCTCGTGGAGTGAATCCCTGCAGGACGCAGATCATTGGGCACAGTCTGGGCACGGTCGTGGCGACGCAGGCAGCCGTATGTCTGCGCGACCGGGGGCCGATGGCGCAGCTCACGCTGCTCGACCCGCCCACTTCGCTCCACGCGGAATTGTTCTGTCGACTGCGGGCGCAGGACCACGCTTGTGTGGTGGAGAATTACTGGTCGCCAGGGATCAGCGGCTACGGCGACGAGGTCCCTTACCGCGGCGTGCAGAATTACAACATCGGTCGGGGCCACGCCCCGGTGCGTGGCATCGTGGACTTGAGTGTTTCCAATCACCTCCACACAATGCTTTGGTATTACGAAACGATGTGCAACCCAGCAATGCGGTGCGGCTTTCAGAACAGCGTTTTTGTGCGTTGCTGTGGCCGCAAGGGTTGTCTGTGCAAACGATGCTCTCGTGAATCCTCGATAGTCGGCCCCTCGTCGAGTACGGAAGTGGCGCTGCAAACTACTCAGGCAGAGGGCTCGGCTTCGGAAACATCCGCCGGGTCTCGAAAGCGGTAGCCAATACCGCGGACGGTTTGCACTAAATCGGCGTGCCCATGCAGCTTCTTGCGGAGTGCTCTGATGTGCACATCAATGGTGCGTTCCAAGACAATCGCATCGTCGCCTAGCGCCACATCGATCAACTCCGCTCGGGTGAACGCCCTGCCTGGCTGGCGGACAAATGCAGTGAGCAGCCCAAACTCGCTCGGCGTAAGATCCAGTGGATGGTCGCCGACGGTGGCCCGATGCCGCAGCCGGTCGATCATAATTCCTTGGCTAACCAAGACATCACGATCGCCACTGCCAAGTTCCTTGCGTCGTAGCAGCGCGTTGATGCGTTGCAACAAGACCTTCACGCTGAAGGGTTTGGTCACGTAATCGTCGGCTCCAACGGAGAAGCCCACCAGTTGGTCGCCTTCTTCGGAGCGAGCAGTGAGCATCAGCACGAGCAACTCTTGCGTCACCGGATCGGCTCGCACTTGCCGACAAACTTCGAGCCCTCCGATCAAAGGCAGCATGAGATCCAGCACAACCAGATCGGGAAGTTGCAGCCGAATTTCACGAAGGCCTTGCTGCCCTTCCTTGGCGACGCGCGTTTCGTATCCCTCCTGGCGTAAATTGTATTCCAGCACTTCTGCGAGTGAAGCGTCGTCTTCGATGATGAGAATGTTAGCTCGGGTCATTTTGTGATATCGTTCATCGTAGGGAGCTGGTTGTTCGCTTGTGGCCGAAGGTTTGCCGTTCGATCTACAATGGGACCTCATCTCGTTGGTGACGGGTAATCTCGCCATCGACGAGGTAGATCACATCTTCGGCAATGTTTGTGGCGTGGTCGGCAATGCGTTCGATATGCCGCGAAGCAGAGAAAAACTGCATCGCGGGTTGAAAATCGCCCGCGTGCTGTTGGAGGTAGATCTGCAAGTCATCAATGACTTGCCGGTTGAGATCATCCACGACATCGTCGTGTTGGCAAACATGGTGAGCCGCCTCGACGTCTAGGCGTACGAAAGCATCAAGTGCTTCGCGCACCATCGAGATTGATTCTTCGACCATCGTATCGAGATTGTCGGGGAACGTAAAATCGGGATAGAACACGAGCGACTCTGCCCGTTCGCCGATGTTGACCGCCAAGTCGGCGATGCGCTCGAGGTCGCCGTTGATTTTCAGTACGGTGGCTACTCGTCGCAAATCAATGGCCACGGGTTGGTGCAGCGCCAGGATTTTCAGGCACTCTTCCTCAATCGCGACTTCTCGTGTGTTGACCGAGTCCTCCTCGTCCAACAGCACTTCAATCGAGTCGGTACGCAACTCACGCAACGCCTGACTCGCGCGATAGATCATCTGCTCCACTACACCGGCTTGTGCGAGTAGGTCTTGTTCGAGGGCTTCCAAATCGCGGTGCAAGTGTTTCGACATGTTGGTGATTCGAGTCGCGAGCTTCGGGCCGCGCGTGTTCGATGCTTGAGGCTAAGGGTTAATAAAGATTTTCCGATACTCAACGGTCCGCTCAGTGGTTGTCATTCGTGGCTCGCAACTTCTCCTAACCAAAGCGGCCGGTGATGTAGTCTTCGGTTTGTTTTTCGTGGGGTTTGGTGAATAGCTCGTTCGTGGGTCCAACTTCGATGAGATGGCCCTCGAAAAAGAACGCGGTTTGGTCGGACACGCGCGCCGCCTGTTGCATGTTATGGGTAACGATCACGATGGTGTAGTTGGCTTTCAACTCAAAGAGCAGGTCTTCGATCGCCGCCGTGGACTTCGGGTCGAGCGCCGAGGCTGGTTCGTCCATCAGCAGCACGTCGGGGTTTGTGGCGAGTGCGCGGGCAATACAAAGCCGCTGCTGTTGACCGCCGGAGAGTTGCAACGCCGAGTCGTGCAGTCGGTTTTTCACTTCGTCCCACAGTGCCGCCTGTTTTAGCGACCTATTTACCGTTTCGGCAAGTACCGCGCGACTCCGCACTCCCGCAACGCGCGGCCCGTAGGCGACGTTCTCGAAAATACTCTTAGGAAACGGATTGGACTTTTGAAATACCATGCCGACGCGCTTGCGGAGTTCGACCACGTCGGTCCCGCGGCGGTAGATGTCCTCGCCGTCGAGGTGGACTGCGCCGCGCAAGGTCGTGCCTTCGATCATGTCGTTCATGCGGTTCAGGCAGCGCAGGAAGGTCGATTTCCCACACCCTGAGGGACCAATCAAAGCGGTTACGCAATGCTCAGGCATGTCGAGCGAGATGTTGTGCAGCGCTTGGTGATCGCCATAGTAAAAATCGACATCGCTAGCCACAACTTTTTTAGCCCGCTGCGCCAAATCGTCCACGGATAGCGGCGCCGTCGCACCTCGGTCCGTTTCGAGGGCGACGCGTTCGAGTGTCGGTCGGTAAGTTGCTTCGCTCATGACTTGAGCAGTTCCCTTGCGAGGAGAGTTTCTGGAGAGATGGTTCCTTCCCCTAAATTCTAGTGATCGAATGTTATAATCTGGTTCTCGGGCACGAGCGCACCGCGACTCTACTACCATTGTATCCGTTGGCTAAACCGATAGCGTAGGGCTACTGCTAGAGCATTCATGCAAATCAACACTGCTAACAGCACAACGATTGCTGCGGCGGCTGCCGTATGAAACTCCTCGTTGGCTTCGCCGGTCCAGTGGTAAATCTGCAGAGGCATGGCGGTAAAATCACTTTGCGTGAGATCTTTGGGGATAAACCGGGCTGTTGTGGCAGCACCAATGGCTACCAGCGGAGCCGCCTCACCCAGGGCCCGTGAGAGCGCCAAAATCACACCCGTCATCATGCCCGGGAGTGCCGCGGGTAGCAGCTGCCTCCAAACCGTCTGCCAGCGCGTAGCCCCCAAGGCGTACGAAGCTTGGCGAATTGTTCTCGGGACAGCTCGCAACGCCTCCTGCGACGCGAGGATGACAATAGGCAATACTACCAGTGTTAGGGTCAATGACCCCGCGAGCAAACTTCGGTTGAGTTGCATGGCTCGGACAAACAATCCTAATCCCAAAATGCCGTAGACAATCGAGGGCACGCCCGCGAGATTGGCGATGTTCGTTTGCACCAAGGTACGCCAACGGCTTGGTCGGCAATATTCTTCCAAATAGATGGCTGTTCCGATGCCAATGGGCACTGAAAACAGGGCCGTCAAGAGAATGAGATACAAGCTCCCTACCAAAGGAGAAAGTACCCCCGTCTCGTGAACGCGTGCAAGTCGCGACGTGGGGAAATTGACAAGCAAGTTTTTGTCGAGCCGCGGCCAGCCGTATGCGACAATTTTCCAGAGTAGCAGCACCAATAGCAGGACACACAAGCAGGTACACGCCGCACAAAGCCAGGCAAACACTTGCGATGCCAGCTTCGCGTAAGGGCGACCAGAGGCTGGGTGACTAGAGCTCATTCGTACTGCTCCCGCATCCGACTCAAGACCCATTGAGCGAAAGTATTGAGCGCGAGCGTCATTACAAACAGCGTCATTCCCACCGCGAAGATTGTGCCGTGTTCGATGCTCCCTTGCACCAAGTCACCGGAACTGACCTCGACGATGTACGCGGTCATGGTTTGCACGCTTTCCAAGGGGTTGAGTGTCAGCTGTGCTGTGGCACCCGCAGCCAGAGTGACCGCCATGGTCTCGCCCACGGCTCGCGCGATCGCGAGCAGAAACGAGGCAAAGATTCCTGACATGGCCGCCGGCACGACAACGCCGACGGTAACATCCAACTTGGTCGCACCTAGGGCGTAGGCCCCCTCGCGGAGCGATCGCGGTACGGAGCGCAATACCTCTTCGCTGAGTGAAATAATCATCGGCAATATCATCAGACTGACCACTACGCATGCGTTGGCCGCGTTGAACAACTCGGCCGAGGGAAACCACGATTTGATCAATGGCGAAACAAACACGACCGCCACATAGCCAAACACAACCGAGGGGATTCCGGCGAGAATCTCGAGCAGCGGCTTGACGATGTTGCGCACCTTGGCCGTAGCGTATTCGCTCAGATAGATGGCCGTGCCCAAACCGAGGGGGATTGCAATGAGCGCCGATCCTGCGGCGACCAACACGGTACCACAAACCAACGGCAAGATGCCAAAGTGTTGATTGGGTTGAATAATCGGTGACCAACGCGTGCTGGTGAAGAATTCGAGCAATGACACATCGCGGAAAAACGAAAGCGACTGGGTCATCAGCACCACAACGATACTGACCGTGGTAAACACGGAGATTGCCGCGCAGGTCATAAGGACAGCATGCACAGCACGCTCGAACTGCTTGCCCCAGGCGACGCTGTTCGATTTCAATGTTGGTGCGGAAGACAAGGACATGAATTCTGAGTGCGCTCGTGATAGTCGTTCGCTTGCGCTGACGGCTTACTCGATCGTGGCCTTCAATAACTCCAGGTTGTTGGCTTGAGTCTCGCTTGAGACTGCAACATATTGGGCTTCTTCAGCCAATGTGGCAGCGTTTTCAACATAGAACTTTACAAACGCAGAAACTTCCGCGCGCTCGAGTGCTGCACGGTTGACATAGATATACAAAGGGCGTGAAAGCGGCTTGTAGCTGCCGTTGACGATAGTCGCTTCGCTCGGCTTTACCGCCCCGTTCCCGTTGTCAACAGCGATGAGCTTGAGCTTGTCTTGGTTTTCCGCGTAGTAGGCAAAGCCAAAATATCCGAGCCCGCCTGAGTCGCCCGCTACCCCGCGAACCAGGATGTTGTCGTCTTCGCTTTTCTCGTAATCCGATCGGCTCGAGTTTTTCTCGCCGACGATCGCGTCCGTGAAGTACTCAAAGGTTCCCGATGCGGTGCCCGGGCCATAGAGTTTGAAGCTCTGCTCAGGCCACTCCGGATTCACATCGCTCCATTTCATGACAGTTTCGGTCGCCTCGGGTCGCCAGATGGTCTTGAGCTGCTCGACCGTTAGCGAATCGCACCAATCGTTCTCTGGATTCGCGACCACAGCCAGCCCATCCTGGCCGACGATGAACTCGACAAAATCAATTCCCTTTGCTTTGGTGTCGGTGCGTTCCTTGTCCTTGATCGGACGCGAGGCATTGCAAATGTCGATCTCTCCGAGCAGAAACTTGCTCATGCCAGCGCTCGTTCCTGATCGACCCACCGAAATTTTCACACCGGAGTGGTCATCGCCGAAGATTTCGGCCGCGACGGAGGAAATCGGAAAGACGGTACTCGAACCGTCAAGTCGAATGGCAGTGGACGGCTTTCCACACCCCCAGATTCCCACACTTGCGAACACCACACACAACACACGCGGCACCACTTCGGGAATACACACCGGGAGATCCCTCACATGAGTCAAGGTCGTTACACCAATCATGCATTTAGCGTAGCAGGGTCCTGTTAAGAAATTATGAAGAGGTCGCTAAACTCCCCGTGGTGTGGGCGCGAGCGGGATTTCCACACGGAAAGTGCTTCCGCGACCGGGGGTGCTCTCGATGGAAATCGCGCCGTCCAGGCTGTGACAAAGGTGTTTCACGATCGCCAGTCCCAGGCCTGTGCCCCCCAGCTCGCGGGAGCGGGCTTTGTCGACTCGGTAGAATCGCTCGAAAAGTCGCGCGTGGTGGACCGGGTCGATGCCGGGTCCCGTGTCGGAGACTTCGATAATAGCTTGAGGCGTTTCCTCGCGCCAGCGAACGTGAATGGTGCCGCCTGCCGGCGTATACTTCAGTGCGTTGTCCACCAGGTTGTTGAGTATTTGGAGAAGGCTCTCTTCCTCGGCAGTCACAAGCAGGGGAATCTCAGGCATCTCGGTATGTAATCCCACCTGTTTGGCTTGGGCGCGCGCTTCGTACCCTGATAGGCAAGCGTCCACAACGCGCGCAACGGGTACGACGGTTAGGTCGAGCTCGGCCGCGCCCGACTCGAGCCGCGCGAGTACGAGTAGGTCGATAATCAGCTCATGCAGCCGATCAGATTGGTCGTCAATGCGCTGCAGAAAGCGTCGAGCATGTTCCCGATCCTCAAGAGCCCCGTTGAGCAATGTTTCCGTATACGCCTTAATCGAACTGAGCGGGGTTTTTAACTCATGCGAAACATTCGCGACGAACTCTTGCCTGAGGCCCTCCAAGCGTTTGAGTTCAGTCACATCATGCAGCACTAACACGACGCCGGGACACGGATCACTGGGCAGGGGAGTGGCGGTCACCTCCAACTTTCGGAGCGAGTCGGATTGCCATTGAATCTCGCGCTGCGCGAGCTGTCCAGTGGTCACGGCCCGCTGCGCGAGTTCGCGCAGATCGTTGCAGCGCGCGAGTTCCAGCAGTGAGCAATCTTCGGCTTTTTCGGGGGCAAAGCCCAAAATATCTCCAGCGGCACGGTTGGCAAACAGAACGTGTTGTTCGTTGTCGATTGCCAATACGCCCTCGTTCATGCCGCTAAGTACGGTTGCCTGTCGATCCACGCTCTCGCGAAGGGCCTTTTCGCGACGGCCCAGTCGCTCGACCATGTGTTGAAACGCTCGAGCGAGCGCGCCAATCTCGTCCTTCGTGGTCGTGTCGATCGGATGCGGGAACGCATTGCGGGCCTTCGCTTCGGCGGCCTGGGTCAGCTTTTGTATGGGGAGGACGATGCGGCGGGTGAGCCAGTAGGTGACGAGCAACCCAATCAGTCCCACGCTCAGCCCTGCGATGGCGATCAATTTCCTGACCGAGGCAACCTCCGACTGGATCGTAGCTAGCGGCTGGGCGGCACGAATATAGCCTTTGGGCTTCTCGGCTTGATCAAGAACCAATGCGAAATACAAGAACGGTAGCTGGAGAGTGGGGCTCTGTCTTTGTGAGTACCCCGAGCCGTGATGCTTCGCTTGGAGAAATTCCTGACGATTGAGATGGTTGTCCATTGTCGCTACGGAAGCGAGCGTCTCTCGCTCGGAATCTGCAAGGACTTGCCCCGAAGCATCGACCACGGTGAATCGCGTATTGGCCTGCTGGCCAAGTCGTCGCACCTGTCGCTGTAACTGTTCCCCGCGTTCTAGAGGCATGCCGTTGCTGACGCTCTCACGAAAGAGCGTAGCTGAGTCGTGCAATCGGCGGCGAACCTGTTTGACAAGTTGTTCCTCCTGCCACCCCGCGATGATGGCCGAGCAGGCACCTACCGTAAGAATGAGGAGCACCGCATAGGCGAGAAAGACTTTCCAAAAAAGGCGTGAGGACCACATGCAGCCATACTCGCGGTATGCAAAGTGGAATGCAAGGGGCAGATCATCGCCAGCCGCGTGATCCGCGGAGCTTCGCATTTTGCAGTGAGCCGACGGGAGGCAAGCCAAGCCGCTGGAAGGAGCGAATTAGGAACCCGGCGAGAAGTGGCAACTCGCTTACTTCCTGCCAGCAAGTGATTCCGCGACATTGAGCGTATGATCGCTCACGCGGCGGTAGGAATTGAGAGTCGAGGTGAATGCTACGTTCACATTGGGTTGCACTTTTTTGTCGGTAAGCCGCTGCAAGTGCTCGTCGCGCAATTGCCGTACACGGTGGTCGATTTCAGAACTGCCCGATTTGGCTTTTGTAATGACCTCGGTTTCAAGGGTTTCGTAGCCCGTGGTGACCATCCGCAGATAGTCGCGCACCATCACATGGAGTTCCGCCAGCTGTTGCTTCATGCCTGTGGTGAACTCATGACCCTGGTTGTCGAGCTTGAGATGGAACTTCAGGATCGACGTGATGTAGTCGCTAATCGACTCGTACTCGTCGGCCATGCGCAGCTGTCGGCGGCCTTCGTCGATGACGTCGTGAGGTAAATTTGCTGAGAGCAGATCGGTAAGAAAGGCCACGACTTCGTCTTGAATCGTGTCGAGTACTTCTTCTCGATGGAAGAGTTTTTTCACGAGTTGCTGATTGGGCAATTCCTGCGCCGTGATTTCTGCCAACCAGTCCATCATCTTGTTGCAACCGTCGGCCATACGCAGCACCTCGACGCGGGACTGGTCGATGGCGATGACCGGTGTTTCCAGCATGCGGATGTCTAGGCTCGTGAGGTGCGGTTTTTCCTTAGGATCTTTCTGCGGCACAAGGCGTACCAACATCGCGCCCAGGATTCCGGCGAAGGGTAAAAACAGCAGCGTGTTCGCTACGTTGAAGCAGGTGTGTACGGTGGCGATTTTTACGGTCGTGCTGACTGCTTCCCCTACTTCCGATTCCACCCCAGCGAGCTGTCGAAAAAATTCCAAGTCGAACATGCTCTCGATGAGTCCAATGTATTGCGGAAAGATAGCCGTGATCCAGGCCACACCGAGCATGTTGAAAAGTACATGAAAGTACGCGGCGCGGCGGGCATTGGTTGTCGCGCCAATAGACGCTAGCCAAGCCGTGATCGTGGTGCCGACGTTTTCGCCCAATACAAGAGCGGCAGCCGTTTCGAACGGAATAACATCAATGGCAGCCAAACCAATCGTGATCCCCAACGTCGCCGAGGATGATTGCACGATGAAGGTCAGTGCACAGCCCACTGCCGCACACTTGAGGACCCCCGCATACGTGTGAGCATCGAATTTCGCAAACCACGCCTCAAAGTCGGGCAGTTCTTTGACCATGGCGAATCCGTTCTTCATCATCTCCAAGCCAAAGAACACCATTCCCAAGCCCATTAGCGCGAGCGCGGCGTAGCGAATGCGATCTTTCCGCACGAACAGATACCCGAACGCGCCGACCCCTAGCAAGAGCGGACCGTACTTGCCAATCTTCAGCGCGAGGATCCAGCCAGTGATCGTCGTGCCAATGTTGGCTCCCATGATCACTCCAATTGCTTGCGCCAAACTCATGAATCCACTGTTAACGAAGCCGACGACCATCACGGTCGTAATCGAGCTGGATTGCACGAGCGTGGTGACCAGTACTCCCACGGATACTGCCAGCAATCGATTGTTGGTGACCAGACCGATCATCCGCCTCAGCCCACCCCCGGCGATGGCTTGCAAACCTTCGGACATGTTTTTCATGCCCAGCAGAAAAATGCCCAGTCCACCGAGGACCGTCATGATCAACTTGAAGTAGTCGGGCTGCCAAACTTCGGCGTTGAATCTGACATCAACGAATTTACCAGTAGCGGGGTTATCTGCCCGAACCGTGATCGCCGTCTTGCCGACCTTGCCCCAATTAAGGAGCAAGTTGCCGTCTTCGATCGTGGCGTCTGCGACTTTACTCTTTTTGTTATGCTTGACGGAGAGCTTGAGCGGTTCGCCCGTATCGACGGCCGTGTCAGCGAAAACTTTCGCCAAGTTGATCGACGTGAGGGGCGACCCTGCGAGTGCCTTACAATCGGGGATGAGCTTGGCGATCGAACGCTCGGGTTCCACCGCGTTGGTAGCTTCTTGGGCGAAGAGCTGACCCGCTGGGCAAAGAACGCCGAGCACCCCCATCGCAAGAATCAACCCACTCGTGTAGCGAGAAGGAGACTGTGAGCTGGTTGCGAGTTTCCGCTTGTGCCTCTTGTTCATCTAGCCTGCTGCTCCCTATGAATATTGATCGGTACAACGCTGTATCGCTAGCATCATAAAGGGCGGCTAGGGCCTCGCCAAGGGAGGGGGGAGGCGTGCGTCAAGCGACCAGAAATCGCCGAGGAATGGCTACAAATCCAACTCGTCGAGCGAGTCCATCAGCCGATCTAGGTCGTCGGTCGGCTGGGCGTCGGCGGGCTGATCTGCGTGCCGCTTGGGTACCCCGACTTCCATGCCCACCGCGTCGCGACCAGCGAGCAGCAGTTGCTCGTCACGCTCTCTTGCGGCGACTTCGACGGCGGTGGCAGCCCCCGGCGCTCCGGGATCGGGCGCGCCGAACAGCTGCGAGAGATCGATCTTCATATTGCCCCCCACCTCGGGGCTGCCCGCGATGGTGGGGGTCTTGTGCTGCGGAAAGATGATCGCATTCTCAGGACACACGCGGCTGCAAGCCGGGCAGCCTTGCCGACAGTTGTCGGGCTGTTCGACGAGGATGGTCTCCTGCCCATCGATTCCGTAGACGCCGAACAAGCAAAAGTCGATGCACTCCAGGCAATTCGTGCAGCGGCTAAAGTCGATCACCGGGTACCAGCGGCGCGTGGGGTCTTCGTCGATGACGATTGGGCTGATGGCTGTTGGCTGTGGGCTGTCAGCTCCGTTCGACTCACTGCCCAGGTAGCGCTCCAGCTGTTCCGGTTTGGGATTGCCGTTGATCCACCCCATCAACTCGACGGTTGGCGTGCTGAGTTCGTTGGCGATGCGATGAACTTCGTCGAGATAGGTTGCCGAGGTGTCGTAGGCCCGCAGATCAAGGCAGTAGATTTTCCGGGGTGGAGAGTCACGGCGCTCGATCACTCGTTCTTTTTCTTCGCCGGCTTCCTGATCGCTCTCTTCGTGACTCTCTTCGTCCTCATCGCTCTCGCCCTGGGATTTGAGCAGGGAGACGCCCTCTTGCCCGCGGATTTGGTTGCGGTCGAGAATCCATCGCGCCGCGCGGGGGAACAGCCAGCTGCAAACCACCACGTCGCCGCTGATGCCCGACAGGCAGAGCATTCCCGAGCCATCGGTCTTGAGATCGTACAGGTTCGGCACGACGGTCACGTCGATCCCACGCTCGCCGAGCAGACCCGCAACGATCTCCTCCTCCAGCGCCCGCTTCTTCGGGTTCTGGCTGCGGCTTTGAGAGACGACAACAGTGAGACGATGGGCCATGCGTGTATTGTCGGTTCTGGCTGGCGAGAATGCAATGGTCGGTTGAGCGTCTAGCTGGTTGGATCTGCCGCCAGGATCAACCAGTTTTCTCACTGGTTCATTTGTCCTTTGATCGTGCGTTGGGTGACTTCCCAAACGGCGGTGAGGTGCTCCAGGTATTCCGCTGGCGTGAATAAGTCGTCTCCTGTCCCGGCGATTTCGAATAGCCATCCTGCGCCGTACTTGTCGACGTTGATTGCCGACGGATCTTTGAAGAGCACTTCGTTGAACGTGGTGAGGCTGCCCGACATCGGAGCGTAGAGCGACGCCTCGGCCTTTTGGCTCTCGATCTGCCCAATCTCTTGCCGCTCGGTGAGCGTTGTACCCGCGGGGATTTCCCAATCGAGAAAATAGACATCTTGCAGCAACCGCACGGCGTACGCGGCAAAGCCGAAGCGATAGGCACTTTCTCCCACCTGTTTCGCCCACATGTGATTACGCGCGTATTGACGATCCGTGGGGAACTCGGCTTCGTACTCGCCCATCATAAACGTGAGGCACTCGGCCATCAGGTGTACCGCACGTCTTGGTGTTCGGGCTCGAAGAACGCGGGGAGCAAACCATCGGCGCGGAGCAGGCCTTCGCGGGTTAGCTCTATGCGTTGTTTGCTCTGCGTCACCCATCCCTCGCCGACATACTCAGCCCACTCGTCTTTCCAATGTTCGATAATGTCGACAGCAAACTTCGTCTGGAAATACTGGGTGTCGAGGTAACCTCGTTTGAGTTGCAGGATCATTTCGCGCACCAAGCGCTGATGCTCCGTCGGAGTGAATGCGCGGTTGAGTGGTAATTCGCCGTTCTCGAGAGAACCGCAGTAGTCGTCCCATTCCGGCTTGTTCTGGTAGTGAACACCGGAGACATGGCCGAAACTGGCGATACCCGTGGCCAAGAGATCGCTGCCGCCCCAGAGATTGTCGCGATAGCTGAAGTTCACCGCCTCGGGGTTTTTCACCATCGTATACGCGCTGGAGATCGCATAGCCTGCGGCGGCGAGTTGATCGAAAGCGTAGTTCACCCAGGCGCGTTTCTGCGGCCAGTCGGCCACGGGGGTTTCAATCTTGTTGCCGAGGATGTCTTTGGAGTAAACCGTGTTGAAGGGCAGCTCCATTTGATAGATGGTGACGCTGTCGGGGGAGAGTTCCAGCGTTTTGCCCACGGCGTCTTGCCACTTTTCGTCGTTGTCGCCGACCATGCCGGCGATCAAGTCGATGTTCACATTCTGAAACCCGGCCGCTTGAATCCAAGGCCATGCCTTATAGATTTCGGCGGACTCGTGCGCGCGGCCATTTTCGCGCAAAATTTCATCGTCGAAATGCTCGACGCCCAGGCTGAGCCGCGTGACGCCCAACTCGCGTAGCGTTTGCACTTTCGGCTCGCTGAGGGTGCCGGGCTCGCATTCGAAGGTGACCTCTTCGGCCTGATCCCAGCTGATATTTGCTCGCAAGCGATCCACGAGCCGCGTGAGTTGTTTGGGGCTTAGGAACGATGGCGTGCCCCCGCCAAAATAGACGAATCGAAACGGCCGCTCGCCCATGACTGGCAGCTGGCTCACCAGCTCGATTTCGCGAGAAAGGGCTGCCAGATAACGCTCCACCTCCGGCGCGTTCTTGTCGGTGAACACCTTGAAGTAGCAAAACTTGCACCGCTTCCGACAAAATGGAATGTGCAGGTACAATCCCAATGGCACTTCGCTGGGCGGCTCGGCCATCGCGGTCCGCACGTCGCCGAGTTCGTCTCCCGACCATTGCGAAAAGGGCGGATAGTTGCTGATGAAGTAACTACCCACTTCGGTTTTGCTGGATTCTGTGGTCATGTTATTTGGCGTCTATCGCGGGCTCTTCTTCTTTCTTACCGAAACAGTACAACGTGCCATCCTCGTTGCCGATTACCAGTTTACCCTCTGCGACAGCTGGGGAAGCGAGGAAACTGCCACCGGCTTGGTATTGGCTTTTTTCTTTGCCGCTGGCAAGGTCCACCGCGTGGAGGCGGCCTCTCTTGGTGGGCAGAAAGACAAGATCGCCGGCAATCACAGGGGAACCCTCCACGCGGCTACGTACTGAAAAATTCCACAGCTTTTCGCCACTCAGCGGATCGAGCGCGGTGACCTGTTTACCCTGGTTGGGGTAAATGATGCAACGCTTCTCTACCGCCGCAGCGGAGCGAATGGGCTGGCCTTGTTTCGAGTCGCGGTAGAGCCAACGCACTTGCAACGTGTCGGCCGCAATCGAATAGAAGGTCCCCTGCTCGGTACCAAAGAAGACTTGGCCATCCAGCACCGCCGGGGTCGAGCCGGTTTGGGCGTCGATGTCGATTCCCGCAGCTGCTTTGCCGTTGGTGATATCGACGGCGTGGAACCGCTGATCGCATCCGGCGAGCAACACTTTGTCTTTCACAACGGTAGGCCAGCAGCGGAGGGGCGCTTCGATTTGGAATTGCCAGAGCGGCTCGCCATTTTCGAGATCGAGCGCCAAGAGTTCGCCTGCTTCGAGTGTCAGCAACACTTTCCCGTCATGGATGTTTGGGGCTGCGTAGGATTCGGATCGAGCTTCGTACGACCAAAGCACCTTACCATCCTTGGCATCAAGGCATCGCACGATGCCGTCGAAATCGCTGACCACGATGCGACCGTCTTCATAGGCAGCCGCCTCGGTAAAGCCACTGTCTTTGAAGAATTTTTTCCAAATAAGCTCGCCGTCGTTGAGAGTGACAACATGCAGCGAGCCATCGAAATCGCCGACGATGACTTTGCCTTCGGCGATGATCGCAGTTGCTTCGAATCCACTTTCCGGGAGTTGGTACTTCCAAAGCACGTCGAGTTCACTGGGAATCGCAGAGGTTGCCACGCCCGAGGCGAGCGCATCACCACGCACCAAGGGCCACGCTTGCGGTATCGCAGCAATCTCAGCAGCTATCCCAGAGAACGCAGGAACAGCGCTGACCAAGCACAACCCGAGCGTTAAGATTTTAGTACGCAAGTTCATACAAACCCAACAGATCGTTGGCGGTGACAGGAACGGGGTTGAATGTCGCGGTCCATTGCTTGGCAGCATCCTCGGCGAGTCTTGGTAGTCGTGAGCGCTCGACGCCACACGCTTGCAGCTTATCAGCTAGGCCCGCCTCATTGGCGAGTCTCCGTAGAAAATCGGCCAAATCGGTCGCGCCGCCCGCGGGACAATTCGGCTCCTCGGCGGTGGTTTCAAGCAGTTCGTGGTACCAAGCGTCGCATTGTTCACCGTTGTGGCGTACAACGTGCGGCAGCATTAGCGCGATTGCTTCGCCGTGGGCAATTCCATAGGCCGCGGTGAGAGGGTTAGCCAGGGCGTGAGCGGCGCCCAGCATCGAATTTTCAATCGCCAACCCTGCCAGACACGCGCCCAACTGCATCTGTCCGCGCGCCGCGATGTCGTCAGGTTCGCTGAGTACGCTCAAGAAATTAGGCGCCAATCGCTCCCAGGCATCACGACTGTAGCGGCAGGAGGACTCCGTGCGTTTGGTGGTGACTTGCGTTTCCACGGCATGAGAGATCGCGTCGAATCCCGAGAGTGCGGCCACGCGCTTCGGTTGGGTGATCGTCAGCTGGGGATCGAGAATCGCGATGCGAAACGCGGCTTGCTTGTCGCCGCAGGCCATTTTGACGTGGGTCTCTGCATCGGAGATAAGCGCGAACGACTGTGCTTCGCTGCCCGTGCCCGCCGTGGTTGGTACGGCAATCATCGGAAGCAAATCGGCCGTCGCCTTTCCCACTCCCCAATAATCCTGCATCCGCCCTCCGCAGGAGTACAGGAAGTTGATTCCCTTCGCACAATCCATCGAGCTGCCGCCGCCGATCGCGATGAGCACGTCTGGCTCAAATTCGTTGGCAATGGCCAACCCCGCATCGACGTGCTTGGTCGTTGGGTTTTCTTGTAACCCATCGAAAATTTGTGTTGCAAGGCCTGCGTGAATCAATGACTCGACTCCACGCTGCGTGTGGCCAACTTCTTCAATCCCCGGGTCGGAGACCACCAGCGCTCGTTTCGCGTCAAGCGAAGCAGCCGCTTCGCCGAGCCCAGCAATTTGGCCATGGCCGATGAGGAATCGCGTTGGAGATTCGAGTTGGATGGCAGTCATGGGGAGAAACGATTCACTAGGTCATTGCGAAGCGATGTGGTTCCTCTTCCCCTGGATGGAGAGGGAATTGTGCCGAGGAACTTTGGCTCGTCCGTGCAGTGCAAGAACATCGGCCTATCCTTGGATTTGCAGCGCCCGACTTCGGTACAGAAACTCAATGAGATTTCCTTCGTGGGGCTGAAGCCAATCAAGTTGAGGGGTGGGAATGGGCCCGAGGTTCAGGCGGTCGATCTCGGTCGAGGCAATCAACTCTCGGCGAAAAGCACGGTCCTCGGTGATCGCCGTGCAAACTAGCGTGTATTCCATGGCGGCTTGCATCTTCGCTTGGGGGCACTCGACGACGTTGACCAGCGGGAACATGTACTCCTTATTTCGTGATTCCGAATCGGGCGATGCGTGATGCAAGACAACGGGACGCAGATAGGCAACCGGTGGTTTTTCCACAAGTCGCTCGCCAGAGTCGGCGGTCATGTGGGTCACTAGGGAATTCTCACAGTCGCGTTTGACCCCGTTCCAAATTGCCTCGGCGGCGCCCTCGATGGTAAACGCCGCCAACCCCGCTTGCGGGTCGTCGGGGGGCAGAATCTCGATCGGACCGAGTTTGGCGGCGAGCGCGGCAGCAATCTCCTTGGTGTGCCGTGAGGCGTAGATGCTACTGCAATTAATGCAACTGCGGCCACCGTTGCGATAGACGCTGTCGACCATCAGATCGACGTGTTGTTCCCAATCGTCAATGCAGTCGTCGCCGAGGAGGATCTTACTGAAGCCGGGCCCGTGGACTTGCACCTTGGGGTTGCCCGCATACTGTTCGATCGTCTGCGGCCCGCCGAAGATCATGCTCCGCCGACAACTAGCCAAGATCGCCCCGCCGATATCGGCGCCTGCCCCGGGATACAGGCAAAACGCCTCTTTCGGAATTCCCGCTTCGGTCATCGCCGCGAGCACTCGATAGGGTGTCCACGGTTCGCTACTCCCCGGCTTGAGCACCAGTCCCATTTGCAAGGCAATCACCGGTAGCCACAGCGTATGTACTCCGGGCGAGTTCGACGGCAAGACTGCGCCGAGCGCGTCGCACTGGGCTTGATAGCTAACCGTGACACCTCGGCTTTCTTCGCCGTAGCCCTGGGCCAGGATGTTCAAGTCGAGACCGCGCGTGAGACAGTCGAGTATCTGATCGATGTTCTTCAACACGAACGCGTTCTTGGTGACGTTCGCCTGGCACATCGCAATCGGCATGCCGGTGGTCGCCGACTGCTGTTGAATGAAGTCCTCCGGTGACTGTGACGAATCGCCGACGGCGAGAGTGCCCGTCTCGAACAGCTCGCCCGCTGCTTTGCATTTTTCGATCAACTCCGCAGGCGAAATGTCTTGCAGCGCCCGCCGCGCGTTCCGCGCCTTTTTCGCATCGCGGCGCACGATTCCAGCGCCAACAGTGTGCACTCGCGCGACGGGTTCTCCCGTGTAGAAATGGTTGACCTGGTCAACGTCGAGCGACTCGTAGGGCTGGCCCCAACGGATGGCGGGGAGTTCGATCATGATTCCATTTCGAGCGCAGGTAGCCAGAGGCTGGGGGAGTCACCATTTGCAGATGAACAGTAATTGCTAACGATTCTCAACCAGTATGGTTCCGTCGTTGCGAGCTTCGTCGACCTCCACCCAGGTGCAAAGCTCTTCGTCGGCATCTTGGTCCAACGCGAATTCATACCTAGTGGAAGGACGCGGGATCGAATCCCCTGATTCCTCCATCATGTCGAGGTGCATCTCTATTGACTCCGCAATCTTTTGTCGCGCGTGTTCAACTGTGGTTCCCGTAGCGACGCATCCTGGCAAGTCGGGTGCATCGACGCTATAGCCTGTACCGGTGCGGCGAATGATGACCACATATCGCATGGTACGCTCTCCAAAAGTTGTGCTTGACGTCGAATTGTTGCTTCCGTCTTTGGGTGCAACTCATCGCCGGGTTTACCAGCAACAGTAACCGTCACAGACTTCGTTACGTGTTGAATTGACGATGACTTCCGCGTTGGCGAACCTGCTGCCAACCATCATCACGCAGCAGCCGCAACATAGCTTGTATTTTCATTAGTATACACCAACTGTCGTCCCTTCGGCCAATCGGCTGAAGGGGCGCACGCCGCTGATGCCGTCCCAAGGGTATTTTTCCAGGGGAGGTTCGCGCTCTCCTTCGTCGCGCTCCAGGAACCCGGGGACAAAAAATTCTTTGGTCAGTGTGGTCAGTTTCGCGCGGCCCGTTTCGCCATAGCCGACGACTCGGTCGGTGTCATCGAAATCGACGACTTCAAGCACCGCGCGAGGTTGCGGGGCGTAATAGGTGATTTTGTAATTGTTTGCTGCGTTGCAGGGACCACTCGCCGCCAAACCCATCAGCGTGTTCCCGTAAGTGGGCGTCATGTAGACGCCACTCTCTTCGGGTGGGCCGCCGAATAGTTCTTCGACACAGAACTTCGTCCATTGCGGAGTGAACTCGGTGCCACCGGAAAAGATGCCGGTGATTCCTGCCTCGGCGATGCTGGTGCCGCGTTCTTCGAGTTCGAGGCACAGACTCTCGATCAACTTCGGTGTGCCGAACATGCACTGTACATCGTGACCGGCAGTGAGTACGGTGATCGCTTGGTCGATACAGTGCTTCTTGTATTCTTCGAGGTGGTCCATCCACCCTTTCTTGATGAGTTTCACGACCCACCGCGGGTCGAGGTCGATGCAGAAGCAAATCCCACCCCGGTGTTGGGCAAGGTGCTCGACTGCGAGGCGGAGCCGTCTCGGACCGGAAGGACCCAACATCAACCAGTTGGCACCGCGTGGGAAATACTCGTCGGGTAGCGTGTCGCTAAACAGCGAATAGTCGGTGCGAAAGTCGTCAATCGCGATCCGACTCTTGGGGATGCCCGTCGTGCCGCCGGTCTCGAAAACGTACACCGGTTGGTCTGCCAGCCCCTTCGGCACCCAACGCCGCACAGGCCCACCGCGAAGCCATTCGTCTTCAAAAGACGGGAATTTTTTGAGATCGTCGAAAGACTTCACGTCCTTGAGCGGATCGAAATTCAGCTCTGTTTTTTTTTCTAACCAGAACGGACACCCGGTCGATTCGTGGAAGTGCCACCTCACCATTTCGACGGCATGTGCGTCGAGTTGCTCTTGGGCAGAATCGAGCGATTCGGGAGCTACGTCACTCACAGATACTTACCAAGTTTCTGGCGAAGCCCGCTCCAGCGGGCAGGAGGGAGTCGAACAAACGCTATCCTTACGCTTGCTGCGAAGTGGGCGTCGGTGTGCTGCTGAGCTGTGCAAGCACCTGAATCACACCGTTGAGATGTGCGAGCCGAGGTCCGAACCGATCAACGAATTCGTTGAGTAGAAACTCGCCTTCGACCATATCCTCAGCCGAATCATTAATCTCGTCGGTGATGCGCTCCAGGTAGTCGAGTTGAACGCGACTGAGTGATTCAGCGGCTTCGCGGCAAGACTCGGCTAACCCGGGATTGGCATTGCGCCATTGGTACAGCTCTTGTGCTTTTTGTTTTTGCGAGTTGGCCGTGACGGTGAGCAATTCTTCCAGCAGTTCGTTAGTGCGATCCTGAGCGGCCAAAACTTCGCGCAGCACGGCAGATTGCTCCATGGTTGCGCGGGCGGTGGAAAGAGGTGTGCTTCCTGCGGTCACATCCACCTGCGAAAACAGGGGGGGAGCGGGCTCCTGACGATGGGACATCGAAAGTGGTTCCTTTCTCGATGAAGCTGGCTCAACGCATTCGCGGCTGTGCTACTATGCGCTGAGTTGCTGCTGGTTGACGTGACGCCACGCCAGTTTCATGCGAAACTGGGTGGTGTGAATTTAGGCGGTGTGAACTCTTGGGGTGATGGCATCTTCGCCAATCAGTGCTCGCAACACGAGTACTCGCAACACGACTACTCACAACATGGTGGCAGTGGCATGGTGCCAGTGGCAGGGTGCCAGTGGCAGGTGATAGCATCCTATCTCCTTGGAGAACGCTCGAAAAATTACCTGCTGCCACTTTCTGCTATTCTAATGAAACTTGAAAGAATATCTAGGATCGTTGGCAGTTTTCACTCCCCAACAGCAGACTAAAGTTGCCGGTGTTGCTGGTTCGATGGTGGGGATGCTGAGGTGTACTTTGGCCTCGGCAGCGCAACTTCTCTCTTCACCCGCTGCGAGTGTTTCTGGATGGACGTAACTGTCGCTAACCCCTTACCAGCCTTCGGGTTCTTGACCGTTGTCGAACACGACGAATACGGTTTCTTCGGCGGCTATTTGGTGCTATCAGAGCTAGGCCGGCCGCTGGAATTCCACTGCAGCACGCCCGTTTTTCCCACACAGGCCCAAAGAATTCTCTACGGCAGCACTCTGCGACCCTACGTATTAGGCGAAATAATCGGGCAAACGCTCGTCAACAAGGCACAGCTACCAGTGCACGCAGTGTTCACCGACCTCGAAGAAATGCTGAGTCTGGGCTTGGTTTGGGACGGAGTCTTGGCCTGCGTTCAGCGAGATCCCCTGCCCGCAGTGGAAATCGGACCGGTGCCAACGCCTTCGCAGGGGATCGCGCCGCCCACCCAGTCCACAGAAGCGAACTCGCCCTACTTGGAATTAGCGGGGTACAGCTTGCGTGGGTCGGAAACTTGTCACTGGGCCGCGGAGGAACTTCGCCAACGGATCGCCCCGCTGGTCTCTCATGTCGAACTCTCGGAACCATTCGATCGCATCCGCGAAGCGATTCAGGAAGCGCAGCGCGTCACCAGCACTGCAGCCGAAGAGCCCCCTGCCGGAGAAGCGAATGAGCAATCCGTCGCTGCTTGAATTTTTGGGCCAGCCTGTGCCTAGCCCACGCGTCGATGCTCGGCAGCTCGACCTAGCAATGGCAGCGCCCGATGTTTGGCAATCGGCTTGCCAACTCGAACCGCCCCTGGCGATCAAGGTTCCCTTGGCGACGCCCAAGCTGCGCACGATGGGTTGCCTATTCCCCGAAGGTTTGGCTGCGCTCGCGCCTTCAAAGGGCAAACCGCTTCCAGCGCCGGCCACCGCCGCGCGACTGCAAGCACTCACAGGTCCGACAAACCGTGTGAACAAAATCGACCTGGGCAAATGCACCCGCATCCGCCCACCGAGCGATGTGGTGAAGCTGGAAGACCGCTTGCTCTATCTGCTGCAACCCCCGCTGGAGCACCTGTTCAGCAACGGGGCGTTGGAATTTCCCTTTCATCCGTTTGCCTATCAATTGGATGGCATCGCTTTCCTTTATCCGAGGCAGGAAGCGGTGTTAGCCGACGAAATGGGGTTGGGGAAAACGATGCAGGCGATTGTCGCCATGCGACTGCTCGCTCATCAAGGCGAAGTGCGTCGGGCGCTGATCATTTGCCCCAAGCCCTTGGTGACCAATTGGCAACGAGAAATTGCGCAATGGGCACCGGAGCTGCCCGTGACTGTCATCGAAGGCAAGCAAGCGCGCCGCGAGTGGCTGTGGGAAAACGCGCAATCGGGAGTGCTGCTTTCCAACTATGAATCGCTGGTGCGCGACCAGGTCTCTGCCTCCGATGTGGCGTTGCCGTTTGATTTGATGATCATCGATGAATCGCAACGCATCAAGAACCGATCGAGCACGACTAACGAAGTGGTCTGCTCCATCCCGCGCCGGCGAAGTTGGGCGCTTACGGGTACGCCGATCGAAAACTCCGCCGACGATCTGGTTGGCATCTTTCAGTTTGTCTCGCCCGGCTGCTTGCGTCCGCAAATGCGCGTCGCCGACATCCGTAAGTCAGTGAGCGACTATGTCATCCGCCGCAACAAAGACCAGGTCGACATTGATTTGCCACCGAAAATGTTCCGAGACGCAAATGTACTCTTGTCGCCCGAGCAACAGCAGGCGTACCAGTTGGCAGAAGAAGAGGGCGTGGTGCGGCTCCATGAATTGCACAAGGAACTCACAATCCAGCACGTGTTCGAGTTGGTGCTGCGGCTCAAACAAATTTGCAATTTCGACCCCGTCACAGGCACGAGCGCCAAGCTCGACCGACTGGAAGCCGATTTGGAGGAGTGCGCCGCCAGTGGCCGCAAGGCGATTGTATTCAGCCAGTGGGTGAACACGATCGAACAGCTTCGCGGCCGTCTGGCGCGGTTCAACCCACTGGAATATCACGGCAAAATCCCCTCGAAGCAGCGCGACCCGATCATCGAGCGCTTCCGCGATGATCCCCACGCGCATGTGCTGCTGATGAGCTACGGCGCAGGAAGCGTGGGGCTCAATCTGCAGTTCGCCAGTTACGTGTTCCTGTTTGATCGTTGGTGGAACCCAGCCGTCGAGGACCAAGCCATCAATCGCGCGCACCGTATTGGCGCCGCAGGTCCCGTGACGGTCACTCGGTTTACTACCACCGGAACGATCGAAGAACGCATCGACACGGTGCTCGAAGAAAAACGCGAACTCTTCAACGCAGTGTTCGACCCCGAGGCTGACCCCAAGCAATCGCTGGGCCTCTCGCGCGAGGAGATTTTCGGGTTGTTTCAGTTGAGCTTTCCCGGTGGGGAGACGGACGAACTAGCTCAGTCGGCTTAGCGATGCAACACTTCTGGCGAAGCATCGTTGGTTTATGAATCGCTGTCGTTATGAATCGCTGTCGTGATGAAAGGGAATGAAGAGATCTCCTTACTCGAACACGCTGGCTATTCGATCAACGGTACGATGCAGTAGTGAAACTACCTGAACAATAACCATCCGTGGATTTCTGGTGGTTGGTTCGCTTTCCGAGGCGCTAGAATCCATAGCACGCTGCTTCTACAATAATCGCTTTTCGATCAACACACTCTCCGAAGCACCCACCTGCGACGGCGAATCTTTTGGGACCCTAAAGCGATGGAACCACCCACGGGCGATGAGTTGCGAGAGGTGATTCGCGGCGGCGATGCGGAGCGGCTGGAGGAGTTTTTCGAGAAGCTCGACCCGCACGAGACGGCCCGGGCGGTGTGTGATCTTTCGGATGGTGATCAGGCGGCGATGCTGACGGCACTTGGCCCCGCGTCGGCGGCGGAAGTGCTTGAAGATGTGCCCGATGTCGAAGTGGTTGAGGCGCTTGGGCTGCTGGCACCGGATACTGCGGCGGCGATTCTGCACGAAATGCCGAGCGACGAGCAGGCAGATATGGTCGGCTCGCTCGACGAGGACGAAGCCGAAGCGGTACTCGCTGCGATGGACCCCGCCGAGGCGGAATTGCTGCGGCAACTCTCCGCGTACCCCGAAGACTCGGCTGGCGGGTTGATGGCAACCGAGCTGTTTGCGGTCCGCATGCGGGCGAAAATCGGCCGAGTCATCGAGAGGTTGCGCTCCGATGCCGAGCGACTGCGTTCGCTTGATATTCAGTATGCCTACGTTACCGATCGCGATCGCAAACTGGTCGGTGTGCTGCGACTGCGTGATGTGTTGCTCGCCAACGAAGGGACGCTGGTCTCGGAGATCATGATCGGCAAACCTCTGTCGGTACGCGATGACGCCATGCTGCGGGACCTTGCCGAGCTGTTCGCTAGCCATGCGTTTTTGGGCGTGCCGGTTGTGAACGAGAACGACCAACTCGTCGGTGTGGTAACGCGCGAAGCAGTGGACGCGGCTCTGCAGGATCACGCGGCGAGCGATTACCGGCGGTCGATGGGCATGGTCGGCGAAGAATTGCGCTCGATGCCAACGTTGCGGCGGTCTCGGTTGCGGCTGTCGTGGCTGTCGATCAACATTGTGCTGAACATCATCGCGGCCGGGGTCATTGCTTGGTACCAGGACACCTTGGCCCAAGTCATCGCCCTTGCCGTGTTCCTGCCGATCATCTCGGACATGAGCGGTTGCAGTGGCAATCAAGCTGTCGCGGTGAGCATGCGCGAGCTATCACTGGGCATGATCCGCCCTGGTGAAGTGTTTCGCGTGTGGATGAAAGAGTCGGCCGTGGGGGTTCTCAACGGCTTGGCGCTGGGTGGCGTACTCGGCGGTGTGGCGTGGTTTTTCGCGAGCAACCCGTGGTTGGGTTTAGTGGTTGGGGTGGCGCTTGCACTCAATACGATTGTTGCGGTAACGCTGGGCGGCACGTTGCCCTTGGTGCTGAAAAGTCGCGGCGTCGATCCGGCTCTCGCCTCGGGGCCAATTCTTACGACGATGACCGACATGCTCGGATTTTTCCTCGTGCTCAGCATCGCGACAGCGCTGTTACCGCAGTTGGTGGGGAATTGATTGCTGCGGATTTCACCTACCGCCCCAATCACTCGGCAGGACTTTGCCGCTCTCACGCGAACCTAGCGTGCGCCATACTTCCAAGTCGATGGACTCATTCACCAGCCGAGTGGAACCATCCATCATGGTCACATGCACCGCGCCCGTGTGGTAGCTTCGTGAGGTGACGATGGCATAGCTAGTCTGTCCGTTGCGCCCATCTTTGCCTTCTTGCCAAGAATTGTAGTCGGTATCGTAGATCTGGCCCTCGTGCTCGTACTCAATGCGGGTGTTGGGCGTCATGGTGGTAGTAAAACCGGTGTGATGCACCCGGCCATCGGGCCACTCGGTATGGCCGGTATTTTTAAATTGAGCACCACTGGCCACGATGGCTTGGGCCTCCGCGATGGTAGTGGGAATGGCAGAATCGGGAGGTCCGCCGTTGCGAGTGTAGGGCTGCCAGGCTTTGACTTCGGCGGCGAGTAGTGTGTTGCTTGCCCCATCGCTGAGCCGCGCCATTTTCAAATAGCTATTGGGGAAAAAGACGCCGTCGCCACCTCGATTGAGTCGCGGGTTGAACACAAACCACGTGCCGTAGTTGAAGCCGTAAGTTGTGGGGTAGAGCTTCGACTTGCCACCACCCGGGTCGCGCAGTTCATTGCTGCGAGGGTCGCTAGGGCAGGCGAAGGTTGGAACTTTCAAACCGTCAATGGCCGTCTGGTGGTCCCAAGCTATCGATAAATCGACTTGCGAACCTAAGTTACTCTGTTCCAGGTAAGGCAAGATGCGCCCATGAACGCCCCAAGAGCCGTTGTTCCCCGTGGAGGTCACTTGCAAGGAGACTTCCGCGCCCGGCGGCAGATGTCGCTGCGCCGACTCGTAGTTAAAAACACCCAAGCTCAACTGCCGCAGGTTATTCTTGCATTGGGCGGTACGGGCCGATTCGCGAGCAGCTTGCACGGCAGGCAACAGCAGGCCGATCAACACGCCAATGATGCCAATGACCACTAACAATTCCACCAAGGTGAAGCCGGTTCGACTTTTCATGGCTGCTCTACCTTCAATGACTTGAGTCTTTGCAAAAAAACGCCCCCTCATGCGATCGTACCGCATTTATTGGAATCTCTCTGTTTGTCAGTTGCAAGAGCGAACGAGATGGCAAGAACGTGCACGGGGAGCGGTAACGGGGTACAATCAGCTGCACAATCGATCACACTGAGGACTGAGACGGTCACAGTCAATGTCCGATTAGTCTTCCCACCCATCGAATCCAAAGGATTCAGGATGAATCGACTCGCTTGTGCGCTCGTGCTAGTGACAGCGCTCACATCCGCTAATTGCCCGGGTCAGGTTGCTGCCGAGCTCCAGGAAAGTGGTTCGTTTGCTGCGCCCTCGATGGAAATTCTCACGCCCGAGGAGTGGGGGCAAATCGATCTGGTTGCCGAGGCGGGGCTTTCTTGGCTTGCCACGCAACAGCAACAGGATGGTTCGTTCGCGACCGACCAACTGGGGCAACCCGGGGTCACGGCGCTTTGTTTGTTGGCATTCACGGCACGCGGTCACCTGCCGGGTGACGATCAGCACGGGCCGACCGTGGCCGCGGCGATCAATTACATTGCAAGTTGCCAAAAGCCCAATGGATTGCTCTCCAGTGTTGGCCCCGCCGGAGAATTCACTCCCCGCTCGGTCAACGGAGTCATCGGCACGCGCGCCGCTTACAACCATGCCATCGCATCGCTAGCGCTTAGCGAAGCTTACGGTATGACCGAGAAAATTCTGGCAGAGCGCATTGCGGCGAGCATTCCTCCCTCGATTCAGTTCAGCCTCAAGCTGCAAAAGCGTCGTAAGCCCCAACAGCGGGACCAAGGCGGGTGGCGATATTTAGACTACAACTCGCCGCCGGGGTCGGATCTCTCGGTGACGGGCTGGTACTTGATGTCGTTGCGCTCGGCCAAGAACGCCGGTTTCGATGTTCCTGAAGAGCCCATTAAGGAAGCGGTCGAGTACGTCAAACGCTGCTACAACGCCGACGTCGGTGCCTTTTGCTACGGTGGCTCGCAGTATTGGAATCGCGAGAGTCGTGGCATGGCGGCCGCGGGCATCTTGGCACTCGCCCACGCGGGAGAACATCACTCTCCCCAGTCGTTCTCGTCGGGCGACTGGCTGCTGCGGAACCCGCTGCCCAGCTACAACCGCACACACATCTTCAACGACCGCTACCACTACAGCGCGTTCTACAGTTGCCAGGCATTCTACCAACTGGGAGGAAAATACTGGGCCGAGGGCTACCCGCACATTGTCAAACAGTTGATGGATAACCAGGACCGCGCCGGCGCCTGGTCCGCCGACTCGCACCGGCACGAAAGAGCCTTCGGCAGAACGTACACGACTTCTCTCGCGGTGCTGGCACTTTCGGCACCTAACCAATTGCTGCCAATTTTTCAGCGGTGATGGGTCTGGGTAAAAACCGGAGTTCGACAGAACAACCGCTAATTCGATGGCCCGCTCGCCTGTAACTGCGCCAACAATTCCTCCGCCTCCTGACGAAAAATAATTAGCCCCGTTTTTTGAGCGACGATTTTTTTGAGGGCTTCGATTGCCTGATCGTTCTGGCCTTCGGCGACGAGAATCTTGGCGATCAGGTAAGTGGCATCGGGTTGGATCGTCATCTTGCCTGCTTTGGCGAGTGCTTTCTGTGCTTCGGGTTTGCGGCCCAGTTCGTACAGGACATACGCCCGGGTGACGTTGGCCTGTGCGTTGTTGGTGTAGCGCTCGGCGTTGTTCTGGGCGTATTGCAGAGCACGTTCCTTGTCAGAAACCTTGTCGCTCTGGATCAACAGCAGGGCCATCAGATCGGTAGCGCGGGCATTGCGGGGATCGAGACTCAGCACCTTTTGCAGGGTCTGCTCCGCGCGGTCGGTTTGGCCCTGCATGTAGGCGACAATACCGTCCAACAACAGCGCGTTGAGCGAATCAGGCGATTGCGAACGCAGAGCACCGGAAATCTCTTGTGCTTTTTCTAGTTCGCGTTGTTGAATAAGCCACTCGGCGTAGGCTTGGGCAACACGATCGTCGGTCTTGTTTTCGCTGTAAGCTTTCTCGAACGACTTGCGCGCTTTCTCGTTGTCGCCGTCGGCGTAGAACAGCTGGCCAAGGGAGACGAAGGGGTGCGCCACGTCGGGGTTGATGTCGTGTGCCTTGGTGAATTCAGCCAGCGATTCTTTCGATCGGTCGAGCCGGAACAGCACGATTCCCATGCGTGTGTGGGCCATCGCGTTCTCGGGATCGATTTCGAGCCATTGTTGGAGCAATTGGCTCGCTTGTTCCCATTGTCCCCGACGCTCTGCGACAGCAGCGCGGCCAGCAAGTACACGGATGTTGAAGTTACGTTTGCGCTTGTTGTTGCCGGAGAATTTTTCCACGAGAGGTTCTGCGTAATCGAAGAGTGCCAGCGACTCGGTCGTGCGCTGCCCAGCAAACGCCTGGTCCGCCAACATCAAGTAGGCCTCGGGATCGTCGGGGTTGACTGTGGCGGCGCGCTCTAGCAAGAACTGGATAGCTCGATTGTTACGAACCAACAGCTGCATTTTCGCCATCATCACATCGACGGGGGCG
This sequence comes from Bythopirellula sp., assembly GCA_965230685.1. Classification (GTDB taxonomy): domain Bacteria; phylum Planctomycetota; class Planctomycetia; order Pirellulales; family Lacipirellulaceae; genus Bythopirellula. The sequence goes on along the minus strand of CBDDLO010000002.1, from coordinate 844,242 downwards.
AGCTTGGGGTATTTCTCCTTGGCCGACTTGAGATACTCCATCGCTCCGGCCGCGTCGCTGTTGCGAAAACGTTGGATCGCTTTTTCTATCTCGGGGTATTCCTTGTTCGAGAGCGAGACCGCATCGCCAATGAGGTACTTGGGCGTGAGCGGTGATTCTTGCTGCTGGGCTCTGCACAGTGCCCCCATTGAGCTCATTGTCAAGAGCAGACATACGAGCAGCGTCCTCTTGCGAAGAGAGAAGGCGGCAGCGAGATTGTTGAATTTCATAGTTTCCTCAGCGAAAGGACTCGATCGTTCACTACCGTGGCGATCGGCTGGTGGAATGGGGGTAGCTTGAACACCCGTCGACGGGTGCGTCTTCATTCTAGACGAATTGCGGTCAAGTTGCACCCAGCCTCCCTTGCCACTGGCAGGGCGATGCTGACAAAAACCCCAGGTTGGCAAGGTTATGCGGGTCGCGCAGTTTGGCCAGCCTGAGCTTGGGCCGCTCGACTCTCTACGCTGAGCAACTTATAGTAGTGACTAACGGTCAGGTTGAAATCTGTCGTCTACCACTCATGCCCCGACCGCCACTCCCGCTGCTATTGAGGTTGCCACATTGCTCGTTGGGCCGGTTTTCAATCGCGAGATTCTTACGACCCCTCGCAGCCTGCGCCTCTATCTCGCGCGAGCAGGCTATGTTGCGGCCCTGTTTGGGCTGGTGTTCACTGCTTGGCTGATCTTGTTTGGCTCGAAACAGCAGAGCGGCTTGGGTGACCTGGCTCGCTTTGGCTCGGCGATTTTCACGGTCTTGGCTCCGTTGCAGTTAGCCATAGCAGTCGCGTTTTCCGCATTGCTTACGGCCGCGGCAGTCGCCCAAGAAAAGGACCGACGCACGCTCGATTTGCTGCTGATGACCAACCTGAGCAATACCGAGCTGGTGCTGGGTAAGCTGCTCGCAAGTATGCTGACCGTGTTAGTGCCAATCTTCGCGGCGATTGCGCTGCTGATGTTGATCACGCTGTTGGGTGGGGTTTCGTACTTGCAAGTGTTTCGGGTAGTTGCAGTCACGCTGGCCGCTGCTGCGGTGGCGGGTAGCTTGGGTTCGACGGTCGCGTTGTGTCGTGAGCGGACCTTCCAGTCGTTGGCGCTGACGGCGCTGCTTCTGGTGCTGTGGCTCATCGGTGGCGAAGTCATCGCGGCGGGCGTGCTTGGACCAGGTTGGGCAGGGCTCAGTGCCGATCACTGGGCGGAGTCGCTCTCGCCGCTGCGCGCGATTTTTGCGGCGATCCGGCCACTGGATCATCAGAGCCAACTCGGCGCGGCACCCGTTTGGTGGCAAGCTTCAGTGAACCTGTTCTTGATCATCGCGATGGTGACGACAGCCGTATTGAACCTGTGGGCGATCGCTCGGGTGCGAGTTTGGAATCCCATGCAAGAAACACAACGCAGCCTGCAAACCTCCGACGGGCCTCAAGCCACCACCACGAGCGATGTGACCGCGGCTGAGTCGCGGCGAGTCTGGGACAATCCCATCCTCTGGCGAGAAATTTGCACCTGGGCTTATGGTAAGAAAATCATCGTGGTGAAGCTTGCCTACTTAGTGATATTCGCGATCTGCGCGGCCGCCTTGATCACCGAGATTGGGGCAGGGGAGGGCACCGCCTACCGCGCGAGTACCGGGGTTTCCGATACCGCTAAGCCGCTCATGCCATTGATGGTGCTGGGCTTGATTCTGGTAAATGCTTTGGCAGTCACTTCGCTGACCAACGAGCGTGATCTTCGGGCGCTCGATCTGCTGTTGGTGACGGACCTTTCCCCCAAAGAAGTGATCTTCGGCAAGTTGGGCGGCATCTTTTACAACTCGAAAGAAATGATTCTGCTGCCACTCTTGCTCAGCGTGCTGCTTTGGTACCGCGATTATATGTCGACCGAGAACCTCGTGTTTCTGGTGCTCGCTTCGCTGGTGATGAACAGTTTTGTCGCGATGCTTGGCGTGCATATTGGGATGACCTATGCTGATTCACGCACGGCGGTGGGCGTGAGTCTGGGTACAGTCTTGTTCTTGCTGTTGGGCATTGGGGTCTGCATGAGGATGATGGTTGCCTTTCAGGGGTCGTTCAACAACCAACTGCAGGCGTTCTTCGCTTTCATGGTGGGAGGCGGGGCCGGTTTGTATTGGGCACTAGGCAGGCGTAATCCTTCGACGGCGATCGCTATCGCCTCGGGACTCACCCCATTTGTCACCTTCGCGGTGATTACGAATTTCTTGCAAGCGGGGTTTGGAGCGGCTTTCCTGCTAACTGTCGCCACGTACGGATTTGCGACGGCCGCGCTACTAGTGCCGGCAATCGCAGAATTCGATGTCGCCACAGGTCGAACCACGGATCAACATTGAGAATCACACGACTGTGATCGTCTTTCAACAATTCAGTCCGCTACTTGTGGCCATGATGCTGTTGGCGGCTTGTTCGGCTTTTTTTTCTTGCAGCGAGGCCGCGCTTTTTTCTCTGCAGTCGGACGATCGCCGGGCACTCAAGGGCGGAACCGCAGCGGGGCAAGCGGCCCTGCGGCTCCTGGCAATTCCTGATCGGTTGCTGACGGCAATTCTGTTTTGGAATTTGGTCGTCAATATCGTGTACTTCGCGATCGCCTCGGTCATTAGCATCAAGCTCGAACGGCAGGGCTTTCGAGTGGAAGCCGGGGCAGTCGCTCTCGCTGCGCTACTGGCCATCATTTTGTTCAGCGAGATGGTCCCCAAAACCGTGGGCGTGCTGATGCCCCGGGTATTCGCCCAGTTGGTGAGTTTGCCGCTGACGGTTGCAGTGCGACTGTTCGACCCGATCACGCCGTTGTTCTCGACGATCAACGACGCGCTTCGTCGTGTTTTCTTGCCAAAGTTTCAGGTCGAACCCTACCTGTCGCTGCGCGACCTCGAACAGGCAATCACTGTCTCGACTGCCGACGAAGAGTTGGCGGCGCTCGAGCGCCTCGCGCTGCAAAACATTGTGCTGCTGGCGGACCTGCGTGCTGATGAGCTGATGCGGCCTCGCAAACAGTACCAATCATTCTCGCCACCGGTGAATCTCGACGACCTGGGCGGCCGTCCCACGCGCAGCGGTTACGTACTGGTCACCGAGGAAAACAGCGAGGAAATCACCGGCGCGATCGCGTTGAACCACTTGCCAACCGTCCCGCGCTATCACCTCGAACAATTTGTCCAGCCGGTGATTTACGTTCCCTGGTGCGCGACGGCCGCTTCGGTGTTCGATGAACTGCAATCGCAACAGCAGGAAGTCGCCGCGATCGTCAACGAGCTGGGCGAGACGGTTGGCATCGTCACGCTCGAAGACCTGCTGCAAAACGTCTTCGCCGATCAGGCCAGCCGAAGTGCGCGCCTGCTGGAAACCTCGCCCATCGAACCGCTTGGTGAGAATCTTTGGCAAGTGACCGGCATGGCCACGCTACGCCGCCTCAGTCGCGAGTTCGACTTGGTGCTCCCACCCAGCAAAAGCACCACGGTTGCTGGCGTGGTGCAGGAGGTGCTGCAGCGGCTCCCCGAGGCAGGCGACGAAGTCGAATGGGCGTCGTTTTCTCTCCGCGTGGTCGAGAGTAACCCTCAAGAGAATATGCTTGTTCACCTTCGGCTCACGTCAGGGCAGGGGGGGACAGCATGATGCTGATCGTGTTGCTCTTGCTGGTCGGTCTATTGCTGAGCGCATTTTTCAGTGGCACGGAAACCGGGTTTTATCGTGCCTCGCGCGTGCGTCTGGCGATTGAAGCACTCGCTGGTGATCGAATTCCCCGCGCGCTGTTATGGCTGGTGCATCAACCGACCGTGTTCGTGGCGACTGCGCTGGTGGGAAACAACTTGGCAAACTACGTAACGTCGTTGTCGGTGGTGATGGCTTCGCAACGTTTTTTCCCGAGTGGTGGGGCACTGGTCGATGTGCTGGGGCCCATTGTCATAGCGCCCGTGCTCTTCCTGTTCGGCGAACTCATGCCGAAGAACCTATTCTACGAAGCGCCCAACCGGCTGCTGAAACGTTGCACGCCACCGCTATTGTTTTGTGCGGTGCTGTTCGCCCCGATCACATTGCTCCTCTGGCTATTCAGCAAGCTGTTGCAGTTTTTCACTCGCAGTTCGCCACAAGAACTACGGTTGCGATTGGCTCGGCGCGAATTGGGCGAGCTACTCACTGAAGGGCACGAGGTCGGCATACTGCTCCCCGCCCAGCAACAGCTAGCGCAGTCCATGCTCGCCGCCGCGGCGCTCCCTGTAAAGAGTTTCGCCATTCCTACAGGCCGCGCGGTGCGTGCAACGACCACTATGAGCAAGAGCGACGTCCTGCGCATGGCCCAGCGACACGGTCGCACATTGCTACCGGTGGAGGACACGCGCCAGGGTCGGCAGTTGGTTGGCTACTTGCGGATGATGGAGCTGTATCTCGACAACTCGACGTCCCTGCCCGAGCCAAGACCGCTAGTGGAATTGAAAGCCGACCAACCGTGCCTCGCCGCTCTGCGGCAACTCAGCGAAGCCGAAGATGCCCTGGGACACGTGATCAACAACCAAGGCAAAACTCTTGGTTTTGTCACGGGGCGCGACCTGCGGATGGCCTTGCTGAACGCATAACGAGTTCGAAATAGCGCAGGAAAAACCCCGCGCTTGCGCGCGGGGCTAATGGTCCTTCCCGTCATAAATGCCAACGGCTTATTTGCTATAGCCGAGCGACTTCATAATCGAGAGCATTTCCTCGAAGTTGATGAAACGACGACGGTGCTGCAATTTGTATTGATCGATGGAGGTAGCCAGTTCGCTCGCTTCGGGCGAGAGATGGGCGTGGCTATTGGCAAACTGGCGACGTTCGCGACCGGCGACTGGTGCGGGAGATTCGCGTCGGTCGATGAAGGGTGTGTCTACAGTGGCAGTCGAAGGCATGGACATGTCTCCAGGGAAAGGCGGGAACGATTCGCGATCGGTTGGCGGGAGCCGTACGACTGCCCAATCAGACAGACCAACGACTTACGCTTAAACATAGCTCACAGATGGGCAACAGGAGTGCGGAAACCAGCCACAGGGTCCTACTGCAACGGTTGTAACGGTCGTCGGTGGCTGGTGGGGGAGATAAGGTCGCAACAGCTTTGTACTCTCGACCAGTGAGTGGGTCGACTGTGGAAATGTCAGGGACCTGTTCTGCAATTCTGCAGTGGCTCCACGCGCACATGGACCTAGAAACTGAGCGGCTAACGCCGAATCACTTCCCCTTGTGCTGGGTCGGCGAAGCCCTGCAGTTGGGCGAGAAGTAGCTTGCTGGGTTCGTGCGTGTTGTCGAGTTCGAGAACACGGCGCGCGGTGTTCGCCGCCGCGGCGGTTTGGCCACAGGCGTTTTCGGCTTGGGCTAATTGGTAGAGCAGCGCTGCGGGAGGCTGCGCCCGTTGGGTTGCGGCGGCAAGGCTTTCGGCTGCGTCTTGATGGCGATCCATGGAGCTATACGCCAAGCCTTCGAGCCACAGCGCCTGTTGCGGTTGTTCGCCGGCCGGGTACACATCGAGCAGCCGGTGCAGCGTGCTCAGACTGCGCTGCGGTCGGCCGAGTTCGTACTGCACTTCGGCGACTTGGAGTAGTATGTCGGTATGATGCGGGGCGAAACGCAAAGCCTGTTGCAGATCGGCCAGAGCGCGTTTGGAGTTGCCCCGCTGTCGTTCGACACGACCGCGCAAGAACCATCCGCCGGCAAGCGTGCTATCAAGCCCGATTGCTTGGTCTGCTCGCTGCTCGGCGCGATCGATGGCACCCATTTCGAGCAGCATTTCTCCTGTACGGACCACGGTGGGTGCATGCCGCGGATCGAGCTGCGCGGCGGCTTCCATGTGCACCACGGCCTCGCGCCGAGAGTAGGTTTGCCACAGTGCCTCGGCCAAGTGCCGGCGCGCGTCGACATCGGTAGGACTCGTGGCGACAGCTTCTTCCAACACGGCTCGGGCTCGGTCCCAATCGCCAAGTTCCATGGCGCTAACGCCAGTTTGCGAGAGCTCGCGGCAGGTCGCCACCGACTGGGCGGCCAGCTGTTTCTTCGCAATCGCGCGGCAGCCACAAACGCTTGGGGCGAGTAGCGCGCAGCCTATTAGCGTGAACCAGGGAAAACAGCGTTGGTGATTGTTCAACTTGAGCAAAGCGACTAAGACGAGGTTGACTAGAGCAGGGAATGCCGCGAGATAGTAGCAACGAGACGGCCTCGCTGACAACCCATGTGCCCTACTGGTTTGGCTTGTTAGAATGTCGTGCTAGCAATCGACAATGCTGAGTACTCGGTTTCGGAGAAATCAGCCCACATCCTCATGCGAGCAGCTCTCACTCATGCCATCGGTATATGAACAAACGGGACTCCGCTTCGAGTATCCGGAAAATTGGATTTTGGACGAAGCAGACGACAGCGCTGTTTCGCAGGTAGTCGTCTCCAGCCCGCACACGGCGTTTTGGCATTTGACCAAACACGCGGCCGACACCGAGCTGGAACCGCTGTTCGACGAAGCTCTGGCCGCGCTGCGGTCGGAATTCAAGGAGATGGAGACCGAGCCGGCGGAATCGACCATGATGGAAGGTTTTGCAATATCGGGCTTCGACGTGAACTTCATATGCCTCGATCTGACCATTACCAGCTGGCTGCGCGGCTTTCAGACGGACGACTCCACGTACTTGCTCCTTTGCCAGGCCGAAGACCGCGAGTTCGCCCAGGTGGGAATAGTGTTCCAAGCGATGCTAGCAAGCTTGTTGCGCAACTTGGAATAAGCGTTGCCAGCGTACCCCGTGTGACACACGCGGGTGTAAGTTCTACAAGATTCGCTTGGGCGGCTGACGCTGGGCGTGCGATTTTACAAGGATGCCGGCGATTTCCTTTTTGGCACGCAAGGTGCGTTACCAGTGTGCCAGTCGTCGAGCGCGCGGACTACCGCTGACCTCTCCACTATGGGGGCAACGGTTTTCGACCCAGCCGCGTGCCAACAACCTCGTCGAGAGCACCAGAGTATGGTGCCACGCAGTTCCCACCACGGGCAGTACGAGCAAGGCGCGCCCTTAATTTGGGGCATGGGCAAGAAGGGTCCGGGTAGCATCCCTCGCAGGGCTGCCCGGGTCCTTTTTTTGATGCATTAGCTTTAAATCGTAAGTGAACAGAAGCAAGAAGGCGTTGGCCCTTTTTCACTAACGGCTATCTACCAACGCCTAACAACTTTCTCTCACACGAACCAAAAAGTCCGGCGCTGCCATTCTTTGCACGATTCGCCGAAGCTCTCGGCGAGGACACGGTCTTCGAGCTTTGAGCGGTAGAGTTGCATAGCGACGAATGTCGCCATGATGCCGAGACTGACCCAATGCGTGCGCGCCGCGATCAGCCAGACCCCGGCTTGCGCAAAAAATTGACCGAAGTAAATTGGGTGCCGCACAAAGCGGTAAGGGCCTGTGGTTTTCAATTCGCGCGGCTCGGGCACGATGCTCAAGCTGCGCTGCAGCGCGGCGTAGCCCCATACCTCGATGGCAAATCCAATCGTCATGATCACGCCATACGCCAGCGTCATGCGCCACGTGAAGACATCTCGCCAGAGAAACGCGTTGTACTCTTGCTGCCACGGCGGATGCCACCACCCTAGGAATGTCGATAGCCAAAACGGCAGCAGCGGCGCGAAGCCGGTAAGCATCGTGTAGCTGATCACCCACCCGTTAGTGACGCGCGTGCGCGGTGGGATGCGAAAGCAAAACGCGAGGGCGATCAGTAGAAACGTAAGATCCACCAACACCGGCACCCAAGGCATTTGCAGCCGGTAGCCATTGGGGAAAATGCAGTAAGGCCCTAACTGCGAGAACGGTGTTTGCCAGTACTTCTGTGCCTGCGACAAAAAATACGCGGCAAAGTACACCCCTCCCGCAACACGAAAAACCCAATCCGGCGCAGCCAACCACAGACGCATCGGCCAGGCGCGGCGCGATAGATTTTCAGCGGATGGCATCGCCGCAGAACTCATGAAAGTTGAACGCAGGTGACAGGGCTAGGGTCCACCACAACCATAGCTTACGCTTCGCCTCGAAACCTATACGAGTACAAATCCGCATCTCGCAGTGCAAATCGCAGTTGAACTGGCTGGCCCGCGAGTTGGCCGACGGCGGACTTGCCCTTCCACGTGACATGGCGGTCGACGGAGTCGCCGAACAGTTCGTCGCAATCGTTGAGAGTGAAGCCGGCGATTGGCTCGCTCGTAGGCGTTTGCAACTCCACACGGATGCTGCCCACCGCGGAGCTGGAGAAATTGATCTCCAACGACTGGCCGTCGAAGACGACTGGCTTGGTGAGCAGTTCACCGCCACTGTGGGGTGCACGGACGGAAACGAATCCATCGAGCCTCAGCGTGTAGCGACGCAAGTCGGAGCCCTCGCCATGCCAATAGCTCTCCGTTGCATACAGCGACAGTTCGTTCGGCGCGCCGGCAAACGCCGAGCGTGTCTCGACCAAATGCCAGCCGATGTACTGATGGCCGTAGTGCCATGTGCCTGGGCGCTCGATGCCTGGGGGAAGAAACGCTTCGTTCCATCGGTGGAAGTGTGCCCCGTCGCGGCTTGCCATGACAAGGCCCTCGGTGAGCGCCATCCCGTAGCGATCGCTGGCGGCCGAGCGCAGTTCGCGGCCCTCTCGATTGGGTAATTGCTTCATCGATTCCGACCAACCGCGCTCCACATAGCGCGTCGGAAAACCGAGAAGCAGGTGTGGTGCCCGTGCGTAGGGCTTGATGACGTTGGTGTAGAGTTGCTCCTCGGGCGAGTCGACATAAGTCAAGTCGGCAGGCTTGCTCCAGTGAATTAAGTCGTCGGAGGTTGCTGTGCGAATGGAGCGAACTCCCTGGGGTTTCCAAACCTCGTCGTTGATGACTCCGCCAGAAAAAGATCGCCAGTACCCGCGGTACTTGCTGATCGTCGGATCCCAGAAGGCCAAATTTTGAGAATCAAACGCACCGTGTTCGCCCAGCACGGGTTCGGTAGTCATGGGGGACCAGTTGAAACCGTCGGGCGACTTGAATGGCAACAGTCCGATTGGCTTTTTGGAACGCAAGATCGCCTTGTACTTTGCGTCCGGCGCGGCGTTGGGGTTGTCGTCCTTAAATACGGCCGGGTGGCCTGCATCGACGTTTAGCGGACCCCGCTTTCCGCTAACGATGACAATATTGTTATCGCGGGAACCCTGAAAATCGTGTAGGCCCAGCTCCGGCTTCTCCCAATGGATGCCGTCGGCACTCTCCGCGTAACAGCAGAAGAGCGGGTGCCGATCGGTATTCAATGGGGCATTCTCGCCGACGTCTAAATGCCATGCTTTGTAATACATTCGGTAGCGATCGCCGTCCTGGAACACGCTGTGATAACCGCTGCCGGTGCCTTCCCACGGTTGGTCATGTTTCAGAACAATGTCTTGCGGTGCGGGATGGTGAAGCTGCAACTGGGCATCGCCACCGAGCGACTCCACTAGCGAGCGATCGACGAACAATTCCCGCCGCGAACCAATCTCCGTGGCACCACTCTGCGTTTCGGAAGCAAGCCCCTGCGCGGCCGTGCCAAAGTATGAAGTGCCCAACATGCCAGCCGCACTCGCCGAAGCCGAGACCAGAAATTTTCTGCGACCGAGCCGCGGGGAACTACCTTGAATTGGGCGATCATGGGTCGTCATGCAATTTTTCCCTGTGCGATAAGAAACACGGGCTGGGGGATTACCACTGCATGGTACTTGATTCATTCCAGCAAGTGAATCCTGCGGATAACTTCAGGGTCGCTGTTTTCAAGCGCAAGCGTTCGTCCTTGGTTCACGAACCGATTCTTGGTATAGATTGTCTATCTCCCTCGTACGAATCCACCTTGAAACTGAAGATATAATCATGGAAGTTGCGCTCGAAGAATTTTTTGCTCATCAGGCGAGTTGGTTGCTCGCGATCGAAATTATCTTCTTATTGGCTGTGCTGGGCAAAGCGGCTGACTGGCTAGTGGGTGAGGCAGTCGTCCTCTCCGAACGGTCGGGGCTGCCCAAGGTCGTGATCGGGGCGACAGTGGTCAGCCTGGGCACGACCGCGCCGGAAACAGCGGTCTCCGTGCTGGCTGCACTGAAAGGAGAGCCGGGTTTGGCGCTCGGGAACGCAGTGGGTTCGGTCATTTGCGACACAGGGCTGATTCTTGGATTGGCAGCACTGATCATGCCGCTCAGAATGCCGCGAGCGATAGTCAATCGCCAGGGCTGGCTGCAGTTTGCTGCGGGGTGGTTGTTGGTTGCGTCGTGTTGGCCTTGGGGCCAAGGAAGTCCGCTCGAAGCGGGTGGCAACCTGTCGCAGCAGATGGGATTTGTTTTTCTCATTCTATTGGTTGGCTATTTGGCGCTCTCGGTTCGTTGGGCAAAACAGGGCGCGGGCGTCGCGGATCTGGAAGAGTTCGAGCAAGACCAACAGGCACCGATGGGTTTGGTCGTCGGCAAGCTCTTGGTCGCGATTGCGCTGGTCGTCGCGGCGAGCCATTTGCTTATTCCCGCTATTCAGGAAGCGGCGGCTCGGCTTGGCGTTCCCGAAGGAATTGTTGCCGCAACGCTCGTGGCCTTCGGCACATCGCTGCCAGAATTGGTAACAGCCATTACAGCCGCGCGACAAGACCACGGCGACCTGGCGATCGGCAACATCATAGGCGCTGACATTTTAAACGTATTGTTTGTGGCCGGCGCGTCGGCGGCGGTGACGCCTGCTGGCTTGACCGCCTCGCCCGCTCTCTTTCGCATCCCGTTGCCAGGGATGCTGTTGGTGCTGGTCGTCTTTCGTGTGGGAGTTTCGCTTTCGGGCGACCGATTGGGACGCACCTTTGGCGCAATCCTTTTATTGGTCTACGCGGCGTTCATGGTACTGAGCTATACGCTCACGGGGTAGCTTGTTACCCGGTTGTCGCGCGAGTTAACAACCAATCGCCCAGCCGCGGCGAAAGTTGCGCGACTGCCAATAGCAAGCGCACTTTCCATGGCACGACTAACTCGGGTTGCCGCTTTTCACACGCGTTCAGAATGCGTTGGGCGAGCCAGTCGGGGTCGATGCCTTTCAGCTTTGCCCCACCGCCCGGTTGTTGGGCTGCGGGCGGCAACCCCTCGGCCTGCTCCGCGTAGCGAGCCGACGTGTCCTCACGTCGAATCGGCCCCGGGCAAACTAGCAACACATGTAGCCCCTCGGGCCCCAGCTCCATTCGCAATTGCTGGGCGTACGCCGCCAAGGCAAACTTGCTCGCGGGGTACGCTCCGAGGAAGCGCGGTGCGACTTTGCTCGCCAGCGAACCGATCTGTACGACGTGGCCCCGTTGCTTTAGCAGGGTTGCTGCCAGGGCACGCGTAGTGCGCACTGCAGCGAGGAAATTGATTTCTAGGAGTTGCTGAAATTCTTCGGGCGAGGTTTCGATGACCTTACCTCGTGAAGATCGACCCGCGCAATTGCAGAGAAAATCGATAGGACCAAAGTGTTCGACTGCCTGCTTGGCCAAGTTGTCGACGTCCGTTTGTGACGTGACATCTGCGGCAAGGGTGAGTACATCGGCACCTAGCGCACGCATCGTGTGGGCGGTTTGCTCAAGGTGATCGCGATCGCGTGCCACAAGGACCAGTTTTGCTCCACGGGTGGCCAAGGCTCCGGCGACGCTTGCCCCCAACCCCGCTGATGCTCCGGTCACGATGCACACTTTGTCCTGCCAGTAAGTGGAATGCATGAAGAGAGGTGGCGGTCGCGGGGTGGAGTCGTTGCGATTGTGACGAATAGTTCGAAAGCCCTGAACTGGGTCAAACGGCCACAGGTCGTTGCAACCCGACGGGCTGCCAGGAAAGAAAAAGTATGGTTGAAGGTGGTCGAGGCCACAAGGTAGGAGTGAAACGCGGGATTCGGCCCACGGGCTTGCGTCTTCCCTCTCAGCGACCCAAGGACAACAATAGGTGAGATCAGCAATGTCAAGCGGCACTACGGCGGCGGGAACGATTCCTGGAATAGAGACAACTGGTACGGAAACTATCGACAAGATGAACGCCCAATTGACTGAGGCAGCCACCCTTATAAACGAGTTCTACATGCCCCAGGACCCTTCGCAAAAAGCACGGACCAAGATTGTCGCCACCGTAGGGCCCTCCTGTGGCGAGTTGGACCAGTTGGCACAGTTGCTGCGCGCCGGTGCAAATGTATTTCGCCTGAACATGGCGCACGGCGAACCCGAGCAACAGCAGGTCTTTGTCGATCGGATTCGTGAGCTTGGCGAGCAACTCGACGAACCTATTGCCATTCTCGCCGATCTCGCAGGGCCGAAGTTTCGCTTGGGCGAGTTAGAAGGCGAGAGTATCTTCTGCCATCGCGACGAGGAGTTTTGCTTTGTTGCTGGGAAACCGACTTCACGACACGAACTTACCACCAGTTACGAACCGCTGGTTGGTGAACTCTCGGTTGGCGATCACGTCATGCTTGCTGACGGCACAGTGAGTATGGTCGTGGAAGGTGTTTCTCTCGGTCGTGCCCAACTGCGAGTCGTGCAAGAAGGCACCATCCGCAGCCGTCAAGGAATCAACCTGCCGGGGGTTCACCTGAGCGCGCCGGCCATCAGTTTCGACGATCACAAGCACGCCATCTGGGCCGCCAAGGCGGGAGTTGATTATGTGAGCCTCAGTTTTGTGCGTTCGCCTGACGAGGTCCGCACGCTCAAAGACATTGTGCGCTCGAACGGTTCGTCGGCCAACATTGTCGCGAAGATAGAAAAACGCGAGGCGCTCGAGCGTCTCGAAGAAATTATCGCTGCCGCCGATGGCATCATGGTCGCGCGGGGCGACCTGGGTGTCGAAATCGATGTTGCCGAGATGCCGCTAGAGCAAAAACGCATCATCCGAGCGTGCCAACAATTTCATAAACCCGTGATCATTGCTACGCAGATGCTCGATAGCATGCACGATTCGCAACTACCCACTCGGGCGGAAGTGACCGATGTGGCCAACGCCATTCTCGACGGAGCCGATGCCTGCATGCTCTCCGGCGAGACAGCCATTGGTCATTACCCCAACGAAGCGGTGACCATGATGAACCGCATCGCTCGTGCCACCGAAGCCAGCATGGTCGGCCAACCACTGCGTGCCGCCGGCGATCGCCGTGCTGACGGGTTGCATGCGGTCACAAGTGCCGTTGTGCATGGAGCGGGCGAGATGGCACACAAGCTGAATGCTAAGCTAGTCGTCGTTGCCAGCCACTCGGGCCGCACGGCATTAGCGTTGTCGCAACAACGCAGTTTTGTGCCGACGATTGGCGTGAGCACCGAAGAGACCACGCTGCGGAAGATGTGTCTGTACTGGGGCGTAACGCCCCTGCGCGGGGCACCGGCTTGCAACGCTGACCAACTCATCAAACACACCGACGCCTGGGCGAGTCGACATGGCTTGGCTACGGTCGGTGACCGGATCGTGATCGTCGGCGGTTCCCACCTCGCCGCTGGCCCCGACGACCAGCAAATGGCGTCCGGCGTGCACGACATTGTGATCGTGCATGAAGTCGAGGGTGAATAGCCGAGCGTACTGAACGCACCAACCATGTACCGCCAGCCGACACGTTTGTTCGCCACCAAGCGTTCCACTCTCCACCGGGGTCGTACTGATCGACGCCGACGCAACAAACCCTGGGCGAGTTAAACGCGATGAACAACATCGAGAGATATCGAATCATGAGACTTGATGCCTGCTAAGCGCCACGTGATCGGTGAAACGAACACTCGCTCTTCAAGACATCGGTGTTTGCGGAGAGCAAATCATGTCACTACGCCACCCCTGCTAGCGATGCCCACCTCCTCAATAGCCGGCGAGCTACGTCTCGCCGTGGTCGTAGCTTATCTTCGCAACCACGGCGAGGCGTAGCTCGCCGGCTAGGCGGGGGTAAACCGAAGCTAACGTCGTGCGATCTTTTTGCTGGAATCAAGCAACCGTTCTTCCAACCGCGAGACGAAGTGCATGCTGCTCGCCTTGCCGGAGAACCCAATCACGCGATGGTCGGCATCTAACCGTTGCGAGACCGTGCGGCCGGCGTCGATGTCGAAGCGAACGGTACCCTTGGTGAGCTTTTGGATCAACTGCGACTCGATGTACGCGCTCACGGGTGTGAGGATTTGGTATTCGACCTGGATCGTGGCAATCCCTGCTTGCACTTTTTCCAGGGTGCAAACCCGCCGCGTGCGCACCTTCAGTTTCGCCTTGCTCTTGCGCTGAGCATCGACTTCGTATGTCGAGTCCCACTGCTCGCCGATGGCGATTGCTTTTTGAGGAAGCCGCAGCGTGATCGGCATGTCCTCGCTGCTGGCGGGTTGGGGATGTTTTTCCTCGCGGTCGACAATCTCGCCATCCGGCTTAATGCGAATCACCGACAGGGGGACGCCCACTGCGCGGGCCGCTTGTTCAAAGCCGACGGGCGGCGTCTTGTCCGCTTCGCTGTCGTACTTCGTCGTGCCGCGGTTGGGTACCGTATTGGTCATTCGCACGCTTTCCACGACATGCACGAACTGCATTTCGCCGCTGGGCAACACGTCGGTCACCTTCCACGCTTTAACCGATTCGCTGCTGCTCTCGGCTTCCTGTGTGGTTTCTTCGATCGTGGTGCGCATGTCGGTCGCATGCCGAACGCGATAGCGAATCACCTCGCCCAGATTGAACTTGTACTGGAGCAGATAGTTTTCTGTGGTGTCTTCAGCCGCTTGTGCGCTGGCAACACAGAAAAAGCAAAAAGAGACAACCGCGAGTGATTTTTTGATGTGCATCCTTGCACCCCTTGTGATGGATTTGCTGTGATGGACTTAGGTTTCTAGTTGGCGTTCTTGACGCTGCCGCCCCAACCCAGCTTCTCACGCAACGTGCGGTAGTAGCCGTGGCCGTGGACTTGGATCAATTGAAACTCGGCATTGCTACGGGTGATGCGGATTCGGTCGTCGGCGGTCAACGAACAAACGACTTTGCCATCGACCACCAGCGTGGTGCCCTCGTGTGGCTCGGGAACCACCAGTTCGTAAACACGATCGGCCGTGTCAACGACGGGACGGTTGGTGAGCGTGTGCGGGCTAATTGGCGAGATGACAAACGCCTGCAAATTTTTTCGCAGGATCGGTCCGCCCGCCGACAGGTTGTGCGCCGTCGAACCGACCGGGCTGCTGACAATCAAGCCGTCGCAACTATAAGTCGTTGCCAATTCGTCGTCAACGTAAAGCTGCACTTCGATAATAGAAAACGGTGGCCCTGCTAGCACTGCTACCTCGTTGAGGCCCAGCATGCTGAGCGGCTCGCTGCCGTTTCTCAAGACATCGCACTCGAACATCAAATGCGAAATCACGCGATAGTTGCCCGCGACGATTTCCGGCAGCAGTGTGTCCAGCTGCTCCGGTTGCAAGTCGGCCAAGAACCCAAGGTGCCCCAGGTTCACTCCCAGCACGGGTTTCTGACAATAGCCCATCGCATGTGCGGCGCGTAGCATCGAGCCATCGCCACCGAGGACCACCACAAAGTCGATGTCGTTGTATCCCTTCACGCTGGAATCGAGTTCGCAGGAAAAATCTTCGAACGTGGCCACGATATCGACATGCTTCTCCAGCAACGGCAAGAGCGCGGCTGCACGCTCTTGGATTTGCGGCTTCGTGGCATGCGCGAGCATCAGCACGCGGGGGCGACGGATTGAGGATGCGGGCTTTGCCATAGCTTCAGCATACCAACGGCGAAACTAGCCGTCAGTGCGGGTTTAGGTATTCCCTAACCCATTGAGAATCAAAGCCAGTTCGAATTCGGATCGGCCTATCCGCTTGTAGTTTGCAGCACCAAGTCCAGCGCTGCTGATGCAAGAACCGTCGCCGGAATTATGCATTCGGTACGCAGTAAACCGCCGGTATAGAGGGGGTCAGAGGTGAAAAACTGTTACATTATGGGTTTTTTATGATCGTAAGCTTATTTCCGGTTAGAATTAGATCCAGTAATAGAAGGTGGCCCGTACAGTAACTATGCCCCTGACTTGGTAGTCTCTTTTCCCTCTACAAGGAGTAATGACTCATGAAGCGTGAAATTCAATTGGCCGGAATGTTTGCGGCCGCAGCTCTTCTTTTGGCCTTTGTGGCCGCGCCTGTCCAGGCGGCACATCTCGACAACCCGAATCTTCTCGTTGATGGCGGCTTCGAAGGCACCATCACGACCGATGGCGCACCGTTCGTTGGCCTGTGGGAAGGCTTCACTGGCGGTCCGGGTGCCCCGACATCCGACTTCACGGCCACTATGCCGCGATTGGGCCTCCAATCGTTGGAGATGAACCTTGATGAATCCGGTGGTTTCGCTGGCGCGTTTCAAGACGTGGCGATTCCTGCCGCTGCAATTGGTAGCCAATACTGGTACAGCGGATGGCATAAGTTGGGTGACAACAGTGTCGCCGACGGTAGCGAAAACCGTATTGAATGGCTCGATGCAGGACTAGGTGAAATTACTCGTCACAACATCAATGTCAGTCCCGCAGGCACCACCTACGAGGAGTTCGTCTCCAGCGATACAGTTCCCGCTGGCGCAGCATTTGCTCGTATCGTGTACAATATTCAGAGCTTCGGCGCTGCTGCTCCTCAGCAGGTTTTCGCTGACGATTTGAACTTCAACATCGCGGGCGTCGTGCCTGAGCCGGCTTCGATCGGCTTGGCCGCGTTTGCGTGTGTGACCATGTTGGGCATGCGACGTCGCAGCTAGTTTTCTGTTGTTAGTTTTCCAAGCCAGCTTGTTCTCCTCGTGAGGGCAAGCTGGCTTTTTCTATGGATTTCGTGAAATGGGCGGAGTTTTTCCCAGCTCTGCGGATTTCCTCGCACGACAGCTGCGGTTCCGCTAAAATAATGAGAAGATTTGGCTTGGCCTTCGATCCTCGGAACAGGAACACTTCCCATGCTCGCCACTCGTTTTGCTGCGCTCGCTGCTGTTTTCTCATTGGTGCTTCCCTTGGTCAGTTACGGCCAAGCGACCAACAACCCCATCAACGGCTCTGCGCCGATCGCACATTGGTCGTTTGTGCTGGAAGACGTGGTCACGATTCCCAGCGGCCGAGCAGAGTTTCTCACGCACAATCCCGCCAATGGCCAGGCCTACGTCGTGAACCAATTGGGGTCGATTTACGAATTCGACCCCACCGCAGCAAACCCCACCGCGAGCACGTATGTCAATCTTACCGCCGAGGTCGGTAGCTTGTTTGGCGGTGGCGAGGCCGGCGTGCGGGGGCTGGCTTTTCATCCGGATGTCGACAACGAGGGCACCGCCGGCTACCGAAAAATGTACACGTCCCTGAGCCGTTCGCTCTCCTCGACGGCGGTTGGCAACCCGAAGATATTCGGTTCTCCTGAGTCGAACCCCAGCCACTACAGCGTCGTTGGCGAGTGGACACTCAACGCCGACTACTCGGTGGACACCTCGTCGTATCGCGAGTTGCTGCGCATCGAACAGCCCTACGGAAACCATAACAGCGGCGATATCGGCTTCGACCCAACCGCAGCCAGTGGGGGCGACGACTATGGCAATCTCTATATCACCGTGGGCGATGGCGGCAGTGGCGGCGGGCCATTTGACCTGTCGCAAGATATCGATACGACGCCGGCTCCGTATCCGCACGGGAAAATTCTTCGCATTGATCCCGTTGCTTCGGGCGGCGATCCTTATTCGATCCCCACCGACAACCCGTTCGCTGGGCAGGCCAACCGTGTGGAAGAGACCTGGGCCTATGGATTGCGGAACCCACATAAAATTGGCTGGGATCCGCTCACGGGAGCGATGTACATTTCTGACATTGGCCAAGGCACGATTGAAGAAATTAGCGTCGGGCACCTCGGCGCGAACTACGGGTGGAACGACCGCGAGGGCTCGTTTGTCTACACCGGCAACGTTTCGCCACTGCCCGCCGACCATGCGACCGACCAGTACACTTACCCTGTTGCGCAGTACGACCACCAAGGCTCCAACGGCATCTCGGGCAGCTCGGCCATCGTCGGCGGCACGGTCTATCGGGGAGACGACGTGCCCGAGCTGACAGGCATGTATTTGTTTTCAGACTTCGCTACGAACCCGGGCCCGATTTTTGCGGTCGATGCGGACGATCTGGTGGAACGCGATGACTTCACCGATGTTACCAGCCTAAGCGGCGGACGACTGTCGCCCTACGTTGAAGTCGAAATTCGCGACGGCGTTACGGACAAAGACTTCCGCCAGTTCTTACGAGATGCGAACAACAACCAGGGAATCAATCGCACGGATACGCGTTGGGGTGTGGGCCCCGATGGCGAGATCTATTTGCTTAGTAAACAGGACCGCACCATCCGCCGCATCGCGGGCATCGTGGGCCTCACGCCGGGCGACGCCGACCGCGACAACAGCGTCAATGGCGACGACTTAGCACGCTGGCTTGCCGCCTTCGGCGAATCGGGCGACTGGAGCGACGGCAATTTCGATGCGAGCGCGCTGGTCGACGGCGAGGATTTTCTCACCTGGCAGCGTAACGCTGGCGGTGTTGGGGGAATCGCGAGTGTGCCAGAGCCAAGTGCTTTGCTGCTTGCGGCCATGGCTGCGATGTTGGCCATCAACACACGCCGCCCAGTCATAGAAAGTTCACTCGCCCAGTGAGAAGTCAATCGGTTCGCTTTGCCCTGGGGTCACGGTGGCTCGAAGGGGTGTCCGCTTGCGAGTTGTGAACTGCATGGGGATCTGGAACGCAGGCTCGGGAATGCGGTCGCCCTCCTCCCATCCCGGCGGTAGCTGGACTCCCACGACCAGTGTGACGCGGTAGTCACCGGGTGGGACCTCACAGGAATAGGTACCCGTTTTCGAGAGAACCGTCGCTAGGGGACGGCCCTCGTTGGGAAAAAACGTGAGCGTGCCGCCGGGGAGCGGTTCGCCCGCGACGGAGACTTTCCCCTGGATGGCAACGTTTGAGGACGCCTCGCCACAGCCGACTAGCATCCCCAAGAGCGCTGTGACCAAGAGAGCATTGCCTAAGAGAGCGTTGCCTGAAAGCGCGTTACCCATGAGTGAAATGGCTAGTTCGTAGCGAAGCCCGAATTGATTTCGGAACCCGCTCATTGTGTGTCCGTGACGATTTCTCCGCCATTGCGTGAGCCCAAGGCCAGATACACGTCGGTATCCACGCTGTCGTTCAAGAATCGAGTGCTGCCATCGCCGAAGCAAAAATTTACGCCGCCCGGGTGACGGCTGGCGAAGGGCAAATCATTCACCGAAACGTTCTTCGGAGTGGTGTCGGGCATAAAGGGGCGGTCGCCCAGGTCGTTTCTGTGATCGATGTAGCAACCATTCAGGGGATCATGGTTAAGCGCAACCTTGTCGCTGAAGTTCTTGCAGCCGAAGAAAGCGGTCGAAGGTTGTGGCCCTTTTGGCAAGCCGACCGGATTTCTGCGGCTACGCGGGGGATCGGTGTTGCCCACCCAGTAGGCACCGAGCATCCACGCACGAATCTGATAGGTGCGTTCCCCAATCAGCGCGGAGTTACTGAGGCCATCGGTCGCTTCTTTGAGCTCCACGGGCCAGCCTTGAACTAGCAAGCCGTCGTAGTTGTTAGGGCCGAACAAATCGGTTGCGGAGGGATTCGACCAAATGCAGAAGTGGCTGCCATCTTTGGTTGGGGAACTCATACCCGTACGGCCGTGGTAAGACCCCATGACGCCGGCGTAGCTCATGCCCTTGCGCGCCTTGGCGGCTGCGCTTCCGCCGAACTTTTCTTCTTGTTCTCTCAGCTCGGGATCGCTAGGGCACAGGTACATCGGCAGCAGCATCTGGTTCAATTCATCCAACTCGGTGTCGTACGCTCCCTTGGTGCCGGTGAGCTCGATTCTGTCGAGGGCCTGCTGGCTAACGCCACTTTGCTCGACGTAGGGGAGGATCCACACCATCCAACCAAAGCCGCTCTCCTGCGCGCCAGGTTCAATGGTGCTACCGGGTGGTAATTCTCCCTTCGAGGATTCATAGTTCAAACACGCGAGCGAGATATTCTTGAGATTGTTGATACACGACATCCGCCTGGCCGACTCGCGGGCGGCCTGTACTGCCGGCAATAGCAACGCGACCAGTACGCCAATGATCGCTATCACGACGAGCAATTCGACCAGCGTAAAAGCGATGCGAGAGTGGTCTCGCGAAGTTTGTTTGAACGACGTCTTGGATCGAATAACCATAGCCAACCTGCTCGTGTCGAGAGGGAGAGAACACCGCGGTTTCCACGGCTCGCCTTGCACTTGCCGCTACATTAATTATAAGAGAGAAATAAGCATTCGGACAAGTAAAATACGCGCAACTCTTTCACGCAATAACGCAACTTGTGCGGCGGATTATGCCGAAAATCCGCCGTGGAGCCGTTCCGAGAAGGGCCTTAAAGGGGCGACACCCGGCTTGCCAGCTCGCGGCACTTCGCCATGATTCCCGAGACATCCATGCCCAAGTCGGCCAGCAGCTCGTCGCGTTCGCCATGCTCGACGTAGTGGTCGGGGATTCCCAATCGGCGGACCCGGCTGGTGTCGAGCCCCGCGTCGGTGGCGGCTTCGACGACCGCGCTGCCAAATCCACCGGCGAGCGCCGCTTCTTCCAGAGTGAGCACAAAGCCACATTCGTCAACGGCTTTGAGAATCGTTTCCGTGTCGAGGGGTTTTAGGAATCGGGCGTTGATCACCCCGATGTCGATCCCGTCGGCGCGGAGTTGTTCCGCAGCTTCGACGCAACGCTCAAGCAACGCACCACAAGCCACAAGACAACCATCCGTGCCCCAGCTAAGCACTTCGCTTCGCCCGAGTTCGAGCGGGGTAGGGGAGCGGTCCAGTTGAGTGGCCGCCGCCTTGGGGTAGCGAATCGCGCAAGGGGAGTCGTGCCCGAGAGCAAAGTCGAGCATCGCGGGCAGTTCTTTCGCGT
This sequence comes from Bythopirellula sp., assembly GCA_965230685.1. Taxonomy (GTDB): domain Bacteria; phylum Planctomycetota; class Planctomycetia; order Pirellulales; family Lacipirellulaceae; genus Bythopirellula. The sequence goes on along the minus strand of CBDDLO010000002.1, from coordinate 823,292 downwards.
CGCCGGGGGCCATGACGACCATATTGGGAAATACGCGCAGGTATCCAAAGTCGAACACCCCGTGATGCGTCGGACCATCGGGCCCCGCTAGCCCTCCGCGATCGAGCATGAAGGTCACGGGCAAGTTTTGCAGCGCGACTTCCTGGAAGATATGGTCGTAGGCACGCTGCAGGAACGTGCTGTAGATATCGACGATTGGTCGCATGCCGACCTTGGCTTGGCCTGCGGCGAAGGCAACGGTGTGCGCTTCGCAAATGCCGGTGTCGAAAAATCGCTCGGGAAACTCCTCGCGAATTTTTTCCAGCTTGTTACCTTGGCACATCGCCGCGGTCATGACCGTGACGCGCGGATTGTCGCGCAGCTGCGCGGCAATTGCCTCGGAGGCGACGTGCGTGTAGGCACGCGTGGAGCTTTTCTTCATCGTCACCACGCGATCTTTGCTGCGCTCGAATTGCGGCGGCGCGTGGAATAGTACGGGGTCTTCGGTCGCGGGCTGGAAGCCGTGGCCTTTCTCGGTCACGACATGCAGTAGCACGGGGCCTTCTATCTTGCGGACCATTTTCAGATACTTGCGCAACAAGCCAATGTTGTGCCCGTCGATGGGGCCTACGTAGCGAAAGCCCATATCCTCGAACACCATGCCGCCACTCAGACCGGCCTTGGCGGCTTCCTTGAGCTGCACCAAGAACCGCTCGGTGGGATCTCCCAAGAGTGGCACCTTGCCGAGGATCTTTGCGACTTCGTCCTTGAGGCCCGTGTACATCGGGTTGATTCTCAGGCGGTCGAGGTAATCAGCCACGCCACCGACGGGAGGGCAAATTGACATTTGGTTGTCGTTCAATATCACCAGCAGCTTGTCGCTTTGGCGACGGGCATTGTTGAGTGCTTCGAAGACCACTCCCGAGGGAAATGCCCCGTCGCCAATCACTGCGACCGAATGCCGGCCTTCTTCGCTGCGCAGCAAGTCATCACCGCTCGCCAAACCGAGAGCCGTCGAAACGCTCGCCCCCGCGTGGCCGGTCATGAACAGGTCGTAGTCACTCTCGACCGGGTTGGGATACCCCATCAGGCCGCCCTTGGTGCGCATCGTGTTGAATTCTGGGTAGCGACCGGTCAGCAATTTGTGAGGGTAAATCTGATGGCCTGTGTCCCAGATCAATCGGTCGTGGAGAAAATCGAACGTGTCGTGCAGGGCGATGCATAGCTCCACCACGCCCAAGTTCGACGCGAAGTGCGCGCTACGGCAGGCGACCAGGTTGCAAAGCACGTCGCGCATTTCGTCGGCCAACTGCTCCAGTTGGGGTAGCGAGAGCTTGTCGAGGTCGCGCGGGCTTTCGATGGTGGAGAGTATTGTGTCGCTCACCGGTTTCTCCGTCTGACAAACTGGGCGAGATCTCGCAACGGTTCGGCAGAAGCACCGAACAATTGCAGCGATTGGCAGGCTGCATTGACCAGTGCTGCCGCTCGCTCTTGACTCGCCTCTATTCCCATAACCGCAGGGTAAGTTGTTTTTCCACGCGCTGTATCTTTGCCGAGCCGCTTGCCGACTTCGTTCTCGCTGCCCGAAACGTCCAGTAAATCGTCCACCACCTGAAACGCCAAGCCGAGATGCTCGCCGTAGGCGTCCAGTGCGGCCAGCTGTTGGTCGGATCCGCCAGCGACGATCGCTCCTAAGCGTAGCGAGACGCGAAACAGCGCACCGGTCTTGCGCCGATGAATCCATTCTAATTGCTCAATGGCTTGATTGTTGTCAGCAGCTTCGAGAAATTCGCTGGCCAGATCGTCGGCTTGCCCCCCCACCAAGGCGCTCGCCCCTGCCGCCTGAGCCAGCTCTGCACAGCAGCGTGCAGCGCGGTCTGCTGGGGCGATCTCTGTGGCCAGCACTTCAAAGGCCCGTGCTTGCAGGGCGTCTCCAACTAAGATGGCCGTAGCTTCGTCGAACTTCTTGTGGCAAGTGGGCCGTCCGCGGCGCAGGTCGTCGTCGTCCATCGCGGGCAAGTCGTCGTGAACCAGCGAGTACGCATGAATCATTTCAACTGCGACCGCCGCAGGGAGCGCGTCTTCAATCGTCCCGCCACAGGCTTGCGCGGCAAACAGTACCAACTGTGGCCGCAATCGCTTCCCCGGGGCGAGCAAGCTGTATTGAATCGCTTCGCGCAATTGCGAAGGGCAATCGGCATCCAACTCGACGAATTGCCGCAGTGCAGCGTCGATCTGCGCGCGAAGCGATTGGGCAGGTGCGGTCGATGTGTCGATTGGCATGGAAGCTGGGTAGATGAAAACTAGCCCGTGGCGATAGCAAGAGGGTTCGTGAACAACATTCGCTCGCCCTTGCTTTCGTGTCGAGCTAACGGGAGTGTGCTGCTACATTCTAGAAGAGCGAGGAACTATCGTCCACTTCACTCGCATTGGTGCGTTTTGCCTTGGGGCTGCTGCGGCGCCGGTTGCGGGGTGCGCCTTTTTCGTCGAGCGCCGCGCTCGATTCGTCGTCAAACGGCTCAGTCTGCGCTTGCCCCTTCGCATCGACTTGGCTGACCAACTCGATGCGTCGCTCCGCGGCGGAAAGCTGCTGGTAACACGACTTGAGGTGTTTAACCCCACGCTCGTACTCTTCCAAGGAGTCGGCCAGGCCTAGTTGCCCACTCTCGAGTTTGGCGACAATGGATTCCAGCTCTGTGAGAGACTGCTCGAAACTGGGTGGTTTTGATTTCGCGACTTTTTTCTTTTTGGCCATGAAGTGCTCTCAGGCGTTCTATTGGTGATGCGCCGGCGTGGTCATTTATCGACAGTGCTAACGTCGGAGCTGTCGAGGACGCTGTCAACGGTGCACACGACGGAACCCTCAGACAGGCGCGTAACAAGACGCTGGTTCTGCTTGATGTGTTTGGTTGAGGTAAGGAGCTGCCCCGTCGCTTCGTCCTGGGTGAGACTGTAACCGCGCCCCAGCACGCCCAACGGGCTGAGCGTTTCGAGTTTGCCGCTGAGGGCGGTGAGTTGCCCTTGTTGTTCGCGTAAATTGAGCCGTGCCGCAGAGTGTAAACGCGTGGCGTGGTCATCAACCTCTCGACTGAGGTGATGAAGGCTGTCGAGTGGTCGTGCGAAAATCGTGCGGCTGGCGATGGCATCGAGTCGGTCCTGCAGGCTGCGAGTGCGTTGCGACAGAGCGCTGAGCAATCGCGAGCGAAAAACTTGCATCACTTCGCGCACGTCTTGGGCCGAGGGTACCACGCGCTCGGCAGCTTCGCTGGGCGTGAGCGCACGCACGTCGGCGGCCAGGTCGGCGAGAGTGACGTCGATTTCGTGTCCCACCGCGGAGACGGTGGGAAGGTGTGAATCCGCTAGCGCGCGGACCACAGGCTCCTCGTTGAATGCCCACAGGTCTTCGAGGCTACCGCCCCCGCGGCCGACGACTAGCACATCGAGTGTCGGCTGTATCTGGTTTGCTTGTTTGATCGCGTCGACAATTTCCTGGGCAGCGCCGTCGCCTTGCACGCGGACAGGAAATACGAGTACCTCGATTCCGCCCCAACGCCGCCTTAGCACTTCGAGAAAATCACGAATCGCCGCGCCAGTGGGGCTTGTCACCACGCCGATCCGCCGCGGAAAAGTAGGCAATGGCCGTTTGCGCGACGGTTCGAACAAACCTTCCTTTTCCAGTTTCTCTCGTAATTTCCGCAGTGCTAGTTCGAGAGCGCCGATACCTTGCGGTTGCAGCTGGTCAATCACCAGTTGGTAACTTCCCCGCGGTGGATAGACATCTAGACGCCCACGGCAAACGACCTCTAGCCCATCATGAACGTCAAATTTTAATCGCGCGGCAGTGCCCCGCCAAATAACCGCACGAAGTTGGGCGTGGTCATCCTTGAGCGTGAAATAACAGTGCCCCGATTGCGGGCGCGAGAAGTTGGAAATTTCTCCTGCCACCCAGATATCCGCAAAGTTTTGCTCGACTACGCCCTTGAGCTGGGCAGTGACTTGTGTGACCGAAAGGACACGGTCGTCTGTCGAGTCGCGAGCAGTCGTGATGGACATGGAAGACGTTGCGGCTGAAAGCGGAAGGGTAGTTCGCGGTCGCTGAATTCGCCAAAATTCAGACGCCCCTGTTCTACTGAATTCTCGTGCATTCAGCTACCGCCCGCGAAACTAGCTATCAACGCTTCATGCGGCGGGGCGTACCACGGCTTCGGTCGAAATTGCCTCGACGACTGGGCTGTTCGCAAGGGCCATCGTCTGCGAAAGTTGTCGCATTCTGGCACGCGGCCGTTCGCAGACTTCGCCCACTCGGTGCGCTCCGCTGGTTGCCCAGTCTTCGGCCTCCGTGGTCAGATCGGAGAGCAAACGCTCGACATCTTGTCGGCAAATCTCCAGTTCGTCGCGCTCCAGGTTCGCGGGGATATGCACTTCGGGACCAATGATGCCGCGCGCCTGTGAAAAGGGTCGCGGTACGGCAAACTGGTCCCAGCTTTTGGCTCGCCACGGGCGGTCGATTCCAAATCCTAGTGGCACGATTGGCAATCCTAGCCGCGAAGCCAAATACACGGGTCCGATGGCCAGTTGCCGCCGGGGCCCCCGCGGCCCGTCGGGAGTAATCGTTAGATGCATGTGTTTGCCGCGACGTTTGAGTTCCATCAGCGCCGAGGCTGCGCCCTTGTTCGACGAGCCGCGCACGCAATCGAACCCCGCGTGATGGGCGACGCGCGCGAGTACGTCGCCATCTTTGTGGCGACTCAGCAGCATCGCCAAGTTGCAATGCCCGCGCAAGTGGAGCGGAATCAATATGTACTCGTGCCAGAAGACATAGATGCGAGGCTGATCGCAGGCGAAGCGTGGGTCCACGGCCGGATCGTAAAAGAGTGCGCGGTACTGCAGGGTGCGCATCCAAGCCTGAATGCCCTTGGCGGCGACGAGGCCGGCCAGGCGTACCTTCCATGGTACGGATTTCTTCATAATTGGTTCCTTGGATACTGAAAAAAACCGCAGTCGGTCGGACCGAGTTTGATCCAGCGAATGTAGTTTCGTGGGGCCTCATCGGGGTAGCGGCCACGTGCCGGAGAAAACTTCCGTCGCGGGGCCGGTCATGTACACATGGTTGTCTTGCTCGTTCCATTCCAATTGCAAATCTCCGCCCAGCAAATGCACGGTGACGTTCCGCTCTGTGCGCCCCGTCAACACTCCAGCCACACAAACCGCGCTCGCGCCGGTGCCGCAGGCCAACGTCTCGCCAGAACCGCGCTCCCAAGTGCGCTGCCTAACTTCGGTCGGGCTCAGCACTTCGACAAATTCAACATTCACCCGATTCGGGAAGTGGGCATCGCGCTCCAACTGGGGTCCCAATCCCAACACCAGCTCATCGGTTGCCTGCTGGACGAACGTCACACAGTGCGGGTTGCCCATCGAAACGCATGTGAGTTTCAACTCGCGACCGGCAATGGCCAGAGACACATCGGCAACCGGTTCGCCGACTATCGTCGTCGGAATCGCCTCGGAGTTCAATATAGGTTCGCCCATGTCGACGCGAACCTGATCGACCAAGCCATCCACAAGCGAGAGCTGCAGCTCGTACACGACTTCTGCCGATGCGATGCGTAGATTCGCGCTGCGTTTGATCCCGTGGTCGTAAACGTATTTGGCGACGCAGCGAATGCCATTGCCGCACATTTCCGAGTACGAGCCGTCGGCGTTGAACATCCGCATCTCCGCGTCAGCTTCGTCGTTGTCGGTGGGACAAATCAGAATGAGTCCATCACCGCCAACACCAAAATGCCGATCCGCCATCGTTCGAGCAAGCTCCGGCAAATCTTCAGGTACCGAGTTGGCAAAGCAATCGACGTAAACATAGTCGTTGCCCGCGCCGTGCATTTTGGTGAAGGGAAGCATGAAGGGTGGATTTCGCGTGACGGGTATCGGGTGTCGGAATGTGATTATTCAGTACTTAGCCGCTGGCGTCTATCCGGTGAGGTCGAGTGCGTTGCCGGTTTCACCGGTGGGATCTTCGGTTTGCTGCGGAGAAGGATCCTCCTCACCGGCGGACGATTCCTCTGGGGTCTCTTCCTGGGAGCTAAAGTCCGTGCTGTCCTCCCAGAGTTTGCGGCCGTCGGCGTCGCGGTCGGCGGGTCCTTCGTCTCCTTCGGTCTGGCCGATGCCGGCGGCTTGCTCCGCTTTAGTGTCGTTCTTTACTTGACGTTGCGTGGCGCTAGAGTCTTTCGCCGCGCGTTCCGTTTCGCTCCCTTTTGTTTGCGACAACGGAGCACCCGCCGCGCTCCCCTGGACACCGCTCATTGGACCAATGGACATCGTTGGACTCCTTAGTTACTGGAATCAACAAGTTAGTTAGATCGCAAATGGGTAGTTCGCCTTGGTGTATTTTGTCATGTGATTCTATTGCCTGCCCCAGTTTGGCCAAGTCGGGCCTGTGCGTTCAGCCGCGCGCGGTGTGGAGGTCGCAGCGGGCGTCGTATTCAGATCGGTTTGAATTTGTTGAATGAGATTGTTGATGCCCGGTAGAGCCTGTGTGCGGACGAGGGGATCAGACAAGGTGCCGGTGACCGACATTTGCATAGTCTGCTTGCCGACGCGGTTTACAAAACTCTTGACCAGTGGGAGTTGAATTTCGTTGCGCCCCACGACGGCATGAAAGCCGAGGTTCAACTGGTGATCGAAATTGGTCTCACCGCGACCAAGGAGGCTGACAGCGTCTCCCTTAAAGTCGAGTTGATCCAAGTAGATGTGCGGACCCTGGATGCGGAATTTGCTGTTCACTTGGTTAAACGCGGTGGTGTCGGGTGATGTGTTGCGCAGCACTTTCAGCATGCTCACCAGAATGGGTAGCTCGTAGATGTTCGCGTCAGAGATTTGTACCTCGCCGTATCCGGCCAGCGTGGCGAGCGAGCGTCCCTTGCCGTTTAGGGTGAGCGTGGCGGCTAGCTTGCCTTGGTAGTCGAGCTGGCCATTGATTCGCTCTTTCATCATGCGGTTGACATTTACCCCGGTCACTGCGGCAACTGCAGAGTATTCAGGTACTACGTCGAACGATACCCACGCATCGGCACTCAAGTAGCCATCGTACGCTCGGGCCGAGAGTCGACGCACGGGAAGCCCTTGTTGTTTCGTCGCCCATTCGCCGAACAGGCATCGGCCCTGATCGATCCACAGCGGCCCTTTGACTTCAGTGAACTGCACATCTTCGAAAGTTGCTGTCTCGATAGCCAACTCGCCCGCGGAGTAACTTTCGGTGCCACGCGAAGCACCAACCAGGCGGATCGCCCCATGCACGTTGTTGAGCTCGATGCCCGCTTGCAAATTGGCCTGCAGGCAATTGAGTTGCACATCCCACTCCGAGTCAACGGAGGCATTCATACCGCGCGCTTTCTGGAAACGCAAAATGCCGTTTGATAAATTGAAGGAACCCGAAGGCCGCAAGTATTCAACCAGCTTTTGGAGCTTCGTGGGTAGAGCGTCGGTTAGTTCTCGTCGTGCCATCAGGCGATCGACCGCGAGCCCTTCCAGCTGGAAATCCCAAGAGCCATCGTCGCGAAACTCCCCCTCGCCGTTGCTTCGCAGCTTTGTCTGACCGTGTTGAGCGCGCACTTGCGACAACTGCAATCGGCCATTGTCGTAGCTAAACGATCCTTCGAGCTTCTCCAATAGGTAGGGGAAAAATTCGGGTTGGAGCGTCGTCGATTCGGGGCGAGGATTCACGGCCACAACAATCGACGGTCGGTCCGAGCCGGTGATGTGCGAAACTTCTGCCTGCAGATCGACATTGCCACGCGGGTGCAGTTGAGTCCACGCCCCTTGCACTGCCGGTGGCAGGGCGCGCCGCAGGTCGTCGTCTAGGGGAAGTTCATGCCCGGTAAAGTGCAGCATCAGTTTAGTTCCCGACGAGCCTTCGACAACGGACGGCTGCAAGTAACCCTGGCACTGCACGCTGCGCGAGCCCGTTGATACCAAGTCGCGGAAGGTCCAATGCTGGTCCTCGGCTTGCACCAATCCATGAATCCCGGTGAGCGGGTAGGGGAACTTGTCATAGTTTACCTGGCAATCGACAAGTTCTAATCGCAACGAAGTGCGCGGCTTGAGTTGTCCCAACTGAGTTCGGTAAAGCCGCCATCGGAGATTCAGCTTGCCTTGCGGGTGCATGGATTCGATCACTTCGCGGGTCTTGCCGGGGAGCGCCGCGATCATATCGTCGTCGATTTTTATGTTTTCCCCCGTGATTTCCATCGACCCTAGCGCTCCTGGCTTGGGGTCGAACACTTGCCCTACGAACTGCAACGGCTGCCCGCCGGCGTAACCGACCAAATCGATATCCAGGGTCGCCGGTTTCTGTTGGCTACGCGGAGAGTACAGCATGGTTCCTGAGCCGTCTTTCACACGGTACGAGAATTTGTCGGATTGGAATGCCAGCTTGCTGCCCGTGAGTTTCGCGATGGGTTTCCAGCGCTGGCCGTCGAAGGTTGCTTGGACCTCTGCGTTGACCACGCCGGTCGGCTGGTACTTGTCCCATTCGTTTCGCAACAGACCTGGTAAGGACTCGTAGATCTGCTCGTCGAGAGTAACGTTGTTCACTCGCAGGCTGACTGCCGTTGGCGCGAGCGCGGCATATCCACGGCGCTCCATCTCGAGCGCGACGGTGGCGGTACCGCACGTGCCGCGCAGCTGTTTCACCGTGAGCAGATTGTTTCGGCAATGGGCGATGCAGGACAAATCAACCAAGGGCCGCGGCAAGCGAGGGTCTTCCAGCCGAGCTTGCTGTAGATGTAGTTTTGCGTCTATTTGCGGTGGAGTAGGGCTATCGAACCGGTGCTGCAGGACGACTTCTCCATCGACTTTGCCGACGAGCGAAGTCTGATTCCACGCTCGACCGCTAAGTGCCGAGGCCCAAGCGAGTAGTGCTTTGGAGAGTTGCAGTTGCTCGAATTCGCTGGCGAGCTGTATCGACTTACGCGCGGGATCGCAGCTTGCACGGACCTCCGCGCGTTCCAGCATCGGACCACCGAGACTGCCGTCGATTTGCAGAGTTTCCTCACCACGGTGTTGCGAATTGCCCGCTGTTGGTTTGATGGTGAGATTAACATCTCGTAGCGACAGGGGCGGTAAGCGACTGGCGCTTTGATCGGCCAGGGTAAATTGCGCATTCTCGATCACGATTCGCGGCTTCTTCTTGCCGCACTCTGGCAGTGGCCACAGCGACGCGAGATTCCATTTGCCGTTGCTGCGGCGCGCTGCCCAAATTTGCGGGTGCCGAATCAAGACACGCCGCACTTCTGGCAATCCATTTACAAGCTTCGTGAGCTGCGCGTCGCAGGAGAGCATGATTTCGTCGACGACCAGCAAGTTATTTTGCAACTGCGTGCTGGTGGTTTCGGAGATGGCGAGGTCGTAGATTGCAATGCCTTCGCCTTCAACCAGCCGCGCGTCGCCAATGCTGACGTTGAACTGAGGAATTGCGCGGGCCAGGTACTGTTCCGCTTGCCTACGGATCTCATCATCGAGCCGGGTAAACAGAAAAATGGTGAGCCCCACCACCACAAACACCGCGAGCACCGCGGCGAGCTTAAAGAAATACCAACAGATGTTGACGAAACGAGTAATGACGAAATCCTTTTCGGCGTCTCAATGTATGCGCATTCCTTGCGCATTGGCTCAGCGCAACGCGGGCGTTCAGCTCGGCTGGGGCACCGAGCAGCTAACGCATTTTTCCACGATTGCGCAGTTTGCAGCAGAAATAGTAGAGGCGAGGGAAGCCGGCGGTCAAGTTCGTTTGGCGAGCCTCCCAGCAGGAGAGCGCCCCAAGGATGCCATGGGATTTCAACCTCGCGGCTTCTGAGTAAGCTGCTTACCACTCCAGACGCAACGCACCGCCGGCAATGCTAGCACGCACATTTCCCGGAAGATTCAGCACTGTTCCGTCGCGCGCCGCTAGCGTCACCTCCGCAAGTTGGTCCCACCAATCGAACGTCATTGCCTGCTCGGCAAGGCCCGCGTCGCGCCAGGCGATCCGCAGCGACTCGCGAACCAAGAGCGGCTCGCACTTCGCCAATGCCGAACAGTCCAACTCTATCGCTTGTGGTTTCGCATCTTTCCGCGCCGTGTCGAGCAACAGTCTGGCTTGATCTTCTACAAACTGCTGCGCCTCGCCTGCCTGCTTCGACAAACGCAACAGCGCAGCGTCGAGGCGATCGTTGTACACGCTGCGCAACTCGGGCAAAAGATCGTGTCGCAAGCGATTGCGCGTGAAGCGGCGGTCGGTGTTGGTGAGGTCGGTGCGGTACTCTTGGTTGAGTTGCTCTAAGTAGTCCATGATTTGCTCGCGCGAACAGGCAAGCAGGGGGCGGAGTAAAGTAAGCGATGGCGTGAGTGCTCGGTTCCTAGGGATCGCTGCCAGCCCGCGCAAGCCGGTACCCCGTAGAATGCGAAACAGAATGGTTTCAATTTGGTCGTCGCGGGTATGCGCGGTGACCAAGTAACGCACCCCCGCCTTCTCGGCTGCGGTGGAGAGCAATTGGTAGCGTTGCGCGCGGGCCGCGGCTTCGATGCCGTCGCCCTGGTCCGACGCGAGCTGCGCGGTGTCGCAGCTCAGCACTTGCAGTGGTACCTTGAGCGAATCGCAAAGCTCTCTACACCAATGGGAGTCGGCATTGGAATCTGCGCCACGGAGCTGGTGATTCACGTGCAGAGCGAGTAGTTGGCCTGATCCGGCTGCCTGCCGTTTCAACCCTTCAAGCACTCGCAGTAGCGCTACACTATCGCCTCCCCCCGACAAGGCGACCGCTACATTCAGCTCGTTCCAGTCCGCGGGCAGATGGACAAGGTCGGGGAGCGACGGAGCATCTGTGCTGTCAACATTGCGGTTTTCTGGCGGGAGAGATTCACGCGTCATTGTTTTGAGTGGGTTGGCTGGGCACTAAAACGGCGGGTAGGGCCGCAAACTCATCCTCAATTTGTGCAAATTCTAACACCAGCAGCTACCTCAACGTAAGCCTAGGAATCGCTTGCAGTTGCGGCCAATTTTGTTACTATGCAGGCATCCGGGGAGTAGTGGGCCGCCACATGGCGATGCGTGTTGCTCCACGTGAGAAAACGACACGGTAGAAAAAAACGCGTTTCGGACTTTGAGACTCCTAAGGAGTGAGTTGGGCGAGCCGATGAGCGTCGTGTGATTTGTGTTTGTCGCTAAGTTGTTCTTTCTTAGACACTCGTTTTAATTCCTGAAAACAGTTGACACTGAGACATGCTTGAATTCGGGCATAAACTGATGATGTACTTGCTGATCGCGTGCCATTGTCTGTGCCATAGCTTAGGCCCTCTGGGCTATTGCTTGGGGCTGCATCGTCGCACGATCGGGGGCTCGGTTTATTGTTCCCTGTCTCATCGGTGGGACCCGCTAGGGAACCAAGTTCACCTCTGTTGGTGCAGGTTCCTCGGACAGTCGGGCTGGTTGCCGAGTCGTGAGCAATGGTTTGCCATGTGCTGTTTGACACCTCAGCCGCTGGGGATGAGAACAGAAGCATGCAGGGATTCTGGGCGCGCCGCCATTTGGCTTCGCGCAAGCTGCCAGAGTTCAACGAGGTTCTAAGAAATGCAACGCCAGCCAAAGTCATCGCTCACAGGCGATTCGTGGTTGGTGCAAATTTGGCGTCTAATTCACAGGTCTCACATCGAAGGGTAGCTCCGCAGTGGAGTCTCCTTCGATTAGCTCGGTAGCCTGTTCCTGGCCCACGCCGGCAGAGGCGGAATCGTACAGACCGTACGAATCCCCACGGCTTGGTGATTCTCTCAGCTGAACGCTCAAATGCCTTTCATGGAAAGAGCGAAGGAAACTCATGGAACACTCCACACTATTGGGCCTGTCACTGGTCAGTCCCTTGCTGGGCGCGCTGGGCGATCTTGGCCAGCTTATTGCTTTGGCGGTTGCCGCGTTGCTGGGCATGGGCGTCATCAAGTTGCTCGACTATTTGCGGCGGCGCGACGCGGACAAAGAGGCCGCGCAGATCATCAGCCGCGCGGAGCAAGACTCCAACACACTCCGCAAAGAAGCCGCCATCGAGGCCAAAGAGATGGCTCTCAAGGAGAAGGATCGACTTGAACGAGAGAACACCGAAATCCGCAACAAGCTGCACGATCGCGAGCGCCAGCTTGACAAAATCGAGGACAACGTCACGCAGCGCGCCGAGCAGCTCGAAAAACAGGGCAAGATGGTTGAGAATAATCAGCGCCGGCTCGCGGAAAAAATCGAAGACGCCACGCGCAGGCAGAAAGAACTCGATGACTTGCTCGATCTTGAGCGCCAAACCATGCACAAGCTCAGCAGCCTCAGCCCCGAGGAAGCCGAAACGCGGTTGCTAGAACGGCTCGAGCAGGAGCTTGTGAAAGAGCAGGGTGCGATGGTCATGAAGTTCGAGAAGCAAATTGCCGAGAAATGCGACAGCAAAGCCAAGGAGATGCTCATTACCTCGCTGCAGCGTTTCGCCGCAGCGCACACGGCCGAATCGACCACGAGCACGGTCGATATTCCCAACGACGAAATGAAGGGCCGCATCATCGGCCGCGAGGGGCGCAACATTCGAGCCCTGGAAAAAGCGACCGGCGTGGACGTGATCATCGACGACACCCCCGGCGTGGTGATTGTTAGTGCGTTCGACCCGGTCCGCCGCGAGACAGCACGGATCGCGCTGAACAAGTTGATCGCTGACGGACGAATTCACCCGTCGCGCATCGAAGAGCTCGTCGCCGAGACCGACAAAGAGATCGACGCCGAGATCATGAAAGCAGGCGAAGAGGCCATGCAAGAAGCCCAGGTCTTTGGCTTGCACCAGCGCGTGGTCGAATTGCTCGGCCGACTTCGCTACCGTACCAGTTACAGCCAAAACGTGTTACGGCACTCGATCGAAGTGTCGTTCATTGCCAGCATGCTGGCCGAGGAAATGGGAATGGATGCCGAGCTGGCGCGCCGCGCGGGGCTCTTGCACGACATTGGCAAAGCGGCCGATCACGACCTCGAAGGCGGACATCCCAAAATCGGGGCTGACTTGCTCAAGCGGTTTGGTGAAGGGCCTGAGGTGGTTCACGCCGCGCTCGGCCACCACGACGACATCCGCCCCGACATGCCGTATACGGTGCTAGTTGCCGCTGGCGATGCCTGCAGCGCTTCGCGCCCTGGAGCGCGCCGCGAAACCTTGGACCGCTACATCAAACGAATGCAGGAACTGGAAACGATCGCGTCGAGCTTCCCAGGAGTGCGGCAAGCCTTTGCCATCCAAGCGGGTCGCGAAGTGCGAGTAATTGCCAGTGCCAAAGACACGACCGACGAATCCTCCGCCAAAATTTGTCGCGATATTGCCAAAGCATTCGAGCAACAGCTCACCTATCCCGGCGAGATCAAAGTCACGCTTATCCGCGAAACTCGCGTTACAGAAACAGCACATTAGCGTTGCGAGCGACTCTCACTGCTCGTAACTCGCAACTCGCAATTCCCCATGCGTTTTCTTTTCATCGGCGACATTGTTGGACGCCCGGGACGGGATATCGTCACTCGGGCCGTGCCGGGGTTGGTCGTGCGCGAGCGGCTTGACTTAGTAATTGCCAACGCTGAGAACGCAGCGGGGGGATCGGGCCTCACGCCGAACATTTACAGGGCATTGGTGGCGGCGGGAGTGGACGCAATCACTCTCGGCGACCACGTCTACCGCCGCCGCGAAATTCACTCGGTCCTCGAAAATGAAGACAACATTGTCCGTCCCGCCAACTTGCCTAGCGAAGCGATCGGTCGCCAGTGGACGGTCGTTACGGCTCGCGATGGCACCCAGGTCGCGCTGTTTTGCATTTTGGGTCAGCTCTTCATGAAGCCGGCAGACAACCCCTGGCGCTGCGCCGATCGCATTCTCGCCGAGGTGCCGAGCGACGTGCGCGTTCGCTTTCTCGATTTTCACGTTGAAGCCACCAGTGAAGCGCAACTCATGGGACGCTACCTCGATGGCCAAGTTACCGCCGTACTTGGTACGCACACCCACGTACCCACGGCCGACGAATGTGTGCTGCCTGGGGGAACCGCTTTTCAAGCCGACGTCGGCATGACTGGCCCCTACGAAAGCATATTGGGGCGCCGCATCGATCGGGTGATGGAAACCACCCTCACCGCGAATCCCACTCAGTTCGAAGTAGCTAGCAAAGACGTGCGACTCGGTGGGGCGATCGTCGAAGTCGATCCCGACACGGGGCAGGCCACTTCCCTGGAGCGGCTTTGCGTGCGAGAAAGCGAACTGCAAGAGTTAGAGAGCCTCGCGACCAGCAATTGATAGCACGCTGGTTTCGAAGGGGCCGAGCACTCGGCACCGGCCCAGCAGAACTTGGGCCGTTCGTAAGTGCAATTGCAATTCTCTCTTGCCCCCACGCGCACGATTCCCTACGCTCCGCCACCCCACGTACCGGGCAGTTGATTTGAATTCCTCATCCACTAGGGAAATCGTTCCTCTGCAGGGCAGGTTGCTCCTGGCGGTGCTTGGAATTGTGGGACTATCCTTGTTGGTGACGGCTCGCAGCCTGGAGCCCGATCCGCGAGGCTACGGCACGCACGAACAATTGGGGCTCACACCGTGTTACTTCCACGAGTTAACCGGACACGTTTGTCCAATGTGCGGCGGGACCACCGCCTGGACCTACACATTGCGAGGACAAGGGACCCACGCGGCGATGAGCAACCTGGGCGCGACGCTGCTTTGTGTGGTCGCCGTCATCGGCTCGCCTTGGCTCTTGTTGGTCGCAATACAGGGCCGGTGGTTGCTACTGCGACCCAGATTGCGCCCGTTGCTGCTGATGGCCACGGTGTGGTTGGTGGTCGTCGTGTTGGATTGGTTGCGGCGGTTGTACCTCGAATTGTAGATCGGGCTGCTTAGAACGATTTCCTCCGACCAGGATGGTCGGACCATGGCTTTTCACAGATGGATTTGATGATGAAACACTCAGCTCATCGCCCACGCTTCTGGTCACTTGTCGCGTTGATTACCCTAGTGTTGCTACCGACAACGGGGTGTCTGCATGGAATTCTTGCGACGGGGATTTACCTCTGGCAAGGTGGAAATGTAGTAGCCGCCGAATGCGATGCACTGGTCGATCAGCGCGTGGTCGTTGTCTGTCGCCCACCATCTTCCCACGAATATCGCCATGCTGGTGCCGCGCGCACGATTGGCAAACGTATTAGCCGGATGCTCGAAGCCAATGTCGAAGGTATTGATGTGGTAAGCCCCCAGGAAGTCGACAACTGGGTCGACGAGCAGGATTGGGATAACTTCAAAGACCTCGGCCGCTCGGTCAAGGCGACGCGTGTTGTCTACATCGAGCTGGACGACTTTTCACTCTACAAGGGCGCAACGCTCTACCAAGGCGACGCCGACGTGAATCTTTCGGTCTACGATATGAACGCCCGCGGTAAGCTGCTTTGGGAGCGCCGTGTGGGCCAAATCCTCTTCCCACGCAACAGCGGCATTCCCGCCGCGGACAAACCCATCCAGGAGTTCCAGCGACAGTTTGTCGATGTAGTTTCCGACCAGGTCGCCCGCTTCTTCTATGAGCACGACCCGAACGCTACTTTTGCCTTGGATGCGGTGGCGAATAAATAGCAACAAATTTAGCGACGGGCATCGAGCCTCCGATTACTTAGCCGCTTGATGCCAGCATCGTCGTTAAAATTGCCAACGCGCCACTCTCTCCAACACACCTGCCGCATATTCTGCGTTTACTAGGAACACTCTGCGATTGGTTCGCGCGCATTTCTGGGTGCGCATTGCACACCGCGATCCCGCCTAAGGCTTGCTCAATCATCGCCAAATCGTTTCCAAGATCGCCACATACGATCACTTGGTCCTCCTCGTAAGACCAAGCCTGGGAAAGGTGTCTGGCGGCGCTGCCCTTGCTGATGCTACGCGCCAGAATATCCAATTTGCGGTTGGAACTGAACGCCATATCGACATCGCAGTCAGCAGACTCCATCAGCCGGAAGAAATCAGTCTAGCCAATCGCCCGAAGCGTTTAGAGCAAAGCAACTGATTTCGAACGGCGAGAGACAATCGCTTGATTGCGCTGCACGTCAGGAAAATTGTTCAGCACCGCCATGATCAGCGCATGCTACCAAGCTCGTTAGGTTCATAACGTGTTTTGATTTTCTTTTTTCTATCTTGGCGAGTCTTTTTGACAGGTGGATGATCATGGCGATTTAGGTAAATGCTTCGCTCGATTCGATGTTTTTTCCGTAATCTCTACTGTGAGGTCGGTATTGGGCAAGCCATGGAAAGTTACGTTCGAATATCCATTGCTCTCAGCGAAGCATGAACTGGAAAGGCTTGTTCAGGCAACTATTCGTCGAGAGATCACTACGACGATTGCAAAGTCGACATCGGACTTCGATGATGAACAACTCTGATGAACAACTCTTGGCCGATTGGAAGCTCAACTCAATGGGGTTAGTGGTATCTCACCAACCTCCTCGTGTATCGCATGTCCGGGTATTGCCTCTGCCAAGTTGCGGGCTTTGCCATTGTCCTGGAGAGATCACGCAAAAACTTGCAATGGGTATTCGCGTCAGTTAGGCTGTCCAGAGGCCGGCGATCGACACTTACCACTATGCCGTCGAGTCGTGTCATATTCCTTTCCCTTTTTCTTGTGGAGTTGACTAATGAACACCAGACTTCTCGTTTATACACTTCTCTACTCGGCGGTGTGCACGCCTTGCTCGGCTGTGGTTATCACGCTCGAAGCTTCGAATCGCGGTTGGTTTGAGCAACAAGGCGATGATAACGGCACAGGTTCTGGCAATAACTACATCACCGGCAATTGCGGCCTCGGTGACTGTGATGATGGTGAGTTTCGTAGTTGGTTCCAATATGAGATTCCAGCGCTCTCTGACTCGGTTCTATCAGCCCGGCTTCTTGTCGACACGGAGGATGTAAAGGTCGAGCAAGGTCCCTCGATGACACTCAACGTTACTTCTCTCCCAGTAGCATTCGGGTTCGCGGATCTAGGCACGGGTACTTTTTACGCAACGCGCGACTATTCCGCCGCGGACCAGAACTCGACTCAATCCATAAGTCTCAATGCGGCCGCACTTGCGGACATTGAAGCAAGCCAACTGGGCGTGTTCGGTACTAGCCAACGGATCTCGGCAGGCGCTAGTTTCGGCCCGGCATTGCCCAATCAATTTGTCTATGGCGGCAGTGGTTTCAGTGATCGAACGCGTCTAGAGATTACTATTATTCCTGAACCGACCACGCTCGCCTTGTTGGGCATCGGCTTGATCAGCGCCTGCCGCCGTGCACGTCATTAGGGAAGAGTGTAAGGCTTCTCTCTGATTCCCCTCCTCCGCTTTGCGGAGGAGGGTTTCTTGTATGAGCCAAACTTGAGAAGCAAGGACAATGCTATTTTCAGCTTTGTGATTCCAGGGAACGTGGAAACAACGCGTTGGAATCCTGAGCACAACCACCACGGGGTTGCTACAATGCGTGCCTGCCGGAAAGTTCGCAGCAGGATCCGGCGTCATGCGTCTCACATCGAACTAATTCTGAGTCATGTCCAGCGAACCTACCGAGCGCCCTAGCCTCGCATCCGAAATGCGTACCAGCGAAGATTGGTGGGCAATCTGGTGTGCGAGCATCCTGCTCACCGTTTCATTTGTGGCGGTTTGCTTGGCCCAGCCCGAGGAAAACGGCAACCTCGTCAGTCCGCTCGCCGAATGGATCGCCAAGCCCGGCAAGTGGACGGCAAACCCGTTCGGTGTGCTAGCCACAAGCCTATTAGGATTGATTGGAGCCTTCGTTGCGATTGCCAGCGTGTTCGCCTTGGCGATGAGGGTGCGTGGAAAATCAGTTGCAGAGTTTTTGCGCGCATTCCCAATCGTCTTTCTGCTGGCAACGTTGGCTTACACGATGGCTGGCCAAAGCGTCGTCAAAGCCTACAACCTGGAGTATGCGCTGTGGGCCCTGCTGGTCGGTTTGATCATTAGCAACACCGTGGGCACGCCAAACTTCCTGCGGCCGGCCATGCTGACGGAGTTTTTCATTAAGACGGGGCTGGTGCTGCTCGGGGCCGAAGTGCTGATGAGCCGGCTGTTGGCCCTTGGATTACCGGGCATCTTCGTGGCGTGGATCGTCACGCCAGTCGTGCTTGTCTCGACCTACCTTTTCGGTCAGAAGGTGCTGATGATGCCCTCCAAGTCGCTCAACATGGTCATCGCCGCCGACATGTCGGTCTGCGGCGTCTCTGCGGCAATCGCGACGGCGGCGGCATGCAAGGCGAAGAAGGAAGAACTTTCGCTGGCGATTGGTATGTCGCTCTCGTTCACGGTCATCATGATGGTCGTTCTACCAGCGATTATCAAAGCGGTGGGCATGGATCCCCTTTTGGGTGGCGCGTGGCTGGGCGGCACGATCGACTCCACCGGAGCCGTCGCCGCGGCTGGGGCCGTCCTCGGTGACGAAGCCCTCGAAGTCGCCGCCACTGTAAAAATGATCCAAAACATTCTCATTGGCGTGACCGCATTTTGTGTAGCAATCTACTGGGTGACCTATGTCGAACGCGACGAATCGGCACCTCACGTTGGAGCCATGGAAATTTGGTATCGCTTTCCAAAATTCGTACTGGGGTTCGTGGCGATGTCGGTACTTTTTTCCGTTTTTTATTCGACGCTCACTGCCGGTCCAGAACTGGTCGACGCGATGATCCAAGGTTCGACCAAGACTTTGCGAGGTTGGTTCTTCTGCCTGGCATTCGTAAGCATCGGCCTCGAAACCAATTTTCGGGAACTCTTGCCACAACTCAAGGGCGGCAAGGCGTTGATCTTGTACGTCTGCGGCCAAGCACTGAACCTTTGTCTGACGCTGCTGATGGCGTGGTTGATGTTCAAGGTCTTGTTTGCGGGAACGGTAACGCCATGACCTGCAGAGTGATTGCATTACTCGCCGCTACACTGGGCTTAAGCATTGTGTGGTTGGTGCTGCTACCAGCGTACGCGAACCGCCCCGCGATGAAAAAACACCTGCAATGGCTCGACAAGCAGGGCATTGACCCCAGCGCGATGTTCTACACGGAGCTGGAGATGATGGACGATATTCTCGCGCGGCAGAAGACTCCAGAATAAACTGGAGCAGCTCTGCTTAGCTTTCACCTCTTCTTCCTCCGAGCCATGTTGACTAACGTGCACAATCCCAACAACGTCATCGTTGCTGGTTCAGGGACCGCTCTCAGCCGAATGGGTACTGAGTTGGAGGTGATCGAAAGTGACTTGAAGGCAAACGTGGCGTTTGCACCTTGCGAGAGAGGGAGGATATCGATGGGTTGAGACTCCGTCCGCCCAACGCTTGCCGTGATTCTTCCTTCGGATATGCCTTCTTGGAGTCCAAAAAAGACCTTGGTTGAGGTGTCGTCAATCATCATGCGATCAAGGCTTGCGACTCCGTTGGTACCGAGGAGTGACGAAGGTCCAAGAATTTCAACTCCACTCTCGTAAGCCCAATCTAGCAAGAAGCCTGATTGTACGATGTCGCCATCTCGGTGACTGACAATTTTTGGAGTCTCAGGGAACAACTCTGGAGTGATCTGCGGAAGAGTAAATTCGTAATCAAACTCTTCTGAGCCACGGCTTTCTGTGAACTTCCA
Source organism: Bythopirellula sp. (assembly GCA_965230685.1). Taxonomy (GTDB): domain Bacteria; phylum Planctomycetota; class Planctomycetia; order Pirellulales; family Lacipirellulaceae; genus Bythopirellula. The sequence continues at coordinate 803,648 of CBDDLO010000002.1, read as the reverse complement.
AGTACCAGAAAATGTGGACTGAGCTGCAGTTAGGGAGAGGTTGTGTAAGTTCACCGAATGGCGATCAAAGAAATTATTTTTTTCGCCGACCGTGCCGTCTGGTGCAACGAGAGAGAGGATGTCGGAATCAGGGCTAATAAATGGTCGCACTTGGACCAGCATTTTGAATAGTGGAACTCCGCCACTTGTAAACTCTTGAACCAGAAAAGCGGTAACCGAAAAACTGGGTTGCGCTCTTGCAATATCCCCTGCACAAGCGAACAAAAACGGAGATAGCAACGCAATCAATTGCGCGAGTCGCCTAGCTGATCCAATAGCTTTCATGAGTCTGCTCCGAAAAAGAAATTCTGATGCCACTTCTGACTGCATTTTGTGGTAACGGTCTGCGCTGTGTCAAGAAAATGGTAAAAACGCGTGAAGATGGATGCAATGACTGGGACTATTATGACTTAATCCCAAGGACTGATCCGATATTCTTGGGAATCAAGTTTGCGAGAGAGTTGAACTAGCAGTGCCTAACAATCGTGGCTGAATTCCCTGTGACTGAAGCTCACAGCAGTGCCAAGCGACGAGTTCAAGAATTGGTCGTGACTGCCGAGTGTGAGCGGCAGGTTGTTGCTGACGCTAAGTTCACGCCGAGGGCCTCCCTGCGTACCTGCGCAACCAGTTGTTTGGCCATTAGTTGCGTGGTTGGCAGTGGCGAGCGTGAGGCAAGGTTCTGCACGAAAATTCGTAGGTTGGCAAAAATGGGCCCAGAATGCCCGGCACTGGCGCGACGGGGTCGGGCAACAAAGTGCCACATCTCCCCGGTTTCGGGTAGTGATACCATTTGCCAAAAATGCTCACCCAGCCGTGTAGAAACTGAACCACTAAGACACGAAGTCACCAAGAATTCCCGGATATTGCCATCTTCCTGCCTTTGTGTCTTAGTGGTTCAATTCCGAACGGTATTATTACCCGGTTTCGCCTCGGCTAGGCAATCTCAACGTCGATTGGTATGCTGTGGGATTGGTTTTCGGCATTCAGCAGAGCCGACGTTCGGCCAGCGTAGCTTCAATTGGCAGAGCACCGCATTCGTAATGCGGATGTTGCGGGTTCGAGTCCCGCCGCTGGCTCTTGGGGAGTTGCGGGTCGTGGGTTGCGAGTCGCGAGTTGAAAATAGCTCAAATAAATTCGTAGGAGATTGCGTTCTATGTCGCAAGTTGTAGCAGAGGTTGATCTCAGGCAGATCGTCGTTTCCAACAGTACCTTCGGGCCCAATGAAATCCACCAAATCGTCAGTTCGATTTCGGCCGACTATAACAACTTCCGCGAACTGCGTGATGCAGTTGCCGAAATGGAGCAGCAAGAAGGCCGCACCCCCGCAGCCTCAGCACGCCTGGGTGTTTGCCAGTATCTCCTGGGCCGTTACACCGATGCCGTGAAGACGTTGACGACCGCCGATGGCGGGGCACTCACGCATTACTATCTCGGCAAGGCGTATCTGGCCCTTGACCAATACAACGAAGCCCTTGCCGCGTACGAGTCTGCCGAGAAAGCGGGCTACAACCGCGACGACGTAGCTCTCGCGATGGCTGATGCGAAGCGCTATGCTGGCGACCCCGCGGGAGCCTTGGCACTGCTCGATGGATTGTCGGGTGCAGTGGAACAAACGGCCGAGTACCTCTATCAACGCTCAGCTACCGTGTCTGCCCTGGGCGGGAACCAGTCGGAAGTCGTCGCGCTGCTTGAGCGGGCCGTCGAGGCCAACGGCGGGCATGCCGGTGCACTCTTTGGGCTGGCGCTGGAGAACGACCGCTACGGTAACGACGAATACGCTCGACAACTCTACGAGCGGGCCGCGGCGCAGTTTCCCGCGCACGTAGGCACGCTGGTGAATCTCGGGCTGCTGTATGAAGATATGGGCCATTACGAGCGGTCGAAGCAATGTTATCAACGTGTGCTCGACGTCTATCCCGATCACGATCGTGTGCGGCTCTTTTACAAAGATGCCGACGCCTCGAAGGACATGTTCTACGACGAAGAGGCTCGTCGCCGTCAGGATCGGTTGGCACAGATTTTGAGTGTTCCGGTCACCGACTTCGAACTGTCGGTGCGCAGCCGCAACTGCCTGCAAAAAATGGGCGTCATGACGTTGGGCGACTTGACCGAAACTTCCGAGCAGGAACTCCTTTCCAGCAAGAACTTCGGCGAGACCTCGCTTGTCGAAATCCGCGACATGCTGCAATCCAAGGGGTTGGAACTGGGCCAATTTGCCGCGAAGTGGCGAGAAGAGGAGCCCACTTATGACCCCACCTCGATGAGCGACGACGAGCGGGCGCTACTCGATCGACCAATCGCCGACCTGAACCTCTCCGTGCGAGCGCGGAAGTGCATGGTTCGCTTGGGGCTCTCTACCATCGGAGAACTGCTCCGCTGCACGGGCGACGATTTGCTCGAATGCAAGAACTTCGGCGTAACCAGCCTCAACGAAGTACGCGAGAAGTTGACCGAAGCCGGCATGAAACTGCGTGGCGATTGATTTGAGCCAGTCCTTCAGTTTCGAGTTGCTGCACACCGACACGGCAAGCTCCGCTCGGCGCGGCGTGATCCACACTCCTCGCGGAGAAGTCGAGACGCCCACATTCATGCCGGTCGGTACGCTTGGCACGGTGAAGGGTGTCGACATCGGACGAATTCGCGAGACCGGTGCGCAAATTGTCTTAGCCAACACCTATCACCTGGCGCTACGCCCCGGCGAAGAAACGGTGGCCGCGCTCGGGGATCTGCATGCGTTCACGGGTTGGTCGGGGCCGATGCTCACCGATAGCGGCGGTTTCCAGGTGTTTAGCCTGGCACATCGCGCGCAGGTCACGGAGCAAGGCGTCACGTTTCAATCGCATTTGGACGGCTCGCCCATCGAGCTCACGCCTGAGCGGTCGATGTCGATTCAGGAAAAACTGGGAGCCGACTTCATCATGGCCTTCGACCATGTTGTCGCGCTGCCGAACACAGAGAAACTCATCGAAGAAGCAACTTGGCGGAGCGTGCGCTGGGCCGAGCGTTGTCAGCAGGCTACCACACGAGATGACCAAATGCTGCTGGCGATTGTGCAGGGCGGGCTCGATGCAAAACTTCGCCGGCAATGCGCCCGCGAATTGGTGAAGCTAGACTTTGCCGGTTACGCCGTTGGCGGGCTTAGCGTGGGCGAGGAGCCCGAGCAAATGTACGCAACGCTGGATGCCACGGTGCCCGAATTGCCCGTCGATCGGCCGCGGTATCTGATGGGCGTAGGTCGCCCCGAGGATTTGGTCGAGGGCATCGCGCGGGGTATCGACATGTTCGATTGTGTGATGCCGACCCGCAATGGCCGCAACGCCTTGGCCTTCACCGATCGTGGCCCTCTCCGACTGCGGAACGCGATCCACCAGCAGGACCGGGAGCCGTTGGAGCCCGATTGCCCTTGCCCCGCTTGCCAACACAGCCGAGGTTATCTGCGGCACTTGTTTCAGGCTAAGGAGATGCTGGGGCCAATTCTGACGTCGATCCACAATCTCACCTACTACCAAAAGCTCATGTCCGAGGCGAGGGAGGCGATTGTCGAGAACCGTTTTGAGGAGTTTCGGCAGGACAAGCACAGTGGATGGGCGTGCAAGAAGGACCCATGACCGAGCACCATTGATCCATGAGGGAGGGTCTTGGGCCGCATTGGACATGCTGCCTCTGGTGCGGCTCGCTCTTGTCCCTTATGGCGCTTCGATTTATGATGTTTCGTTTCCCCCGAGCCGATTGCTGTGGGGATAGCTTCGATTGGAATCAAATTGAGCGAGTCAGACATTTCCCACTGGTGGCTACTAGCCCAGGATCCGGCGCCGAGTCCGTTCGAGCTGCCGATTCCGGTGCTGATTGCGATCATGTTTGGGCTGTTCTATTTCATCATCCTGCGCCCGCAACAGAGCAAGGAAAAGCAGTTCCGCTCGATGTTGGACGGGTTGAAAGAGAAGGACCGCGTGGTGACGATTGGCGGGATTCATGGTGTGGTCACCAATGTGCAGCGCGACCGCGACGAGGTGACCATCCGCGTGGACGAATCCACCGGCACCAAGATCCGCGTCGGCGTCTCCGCCATCGCGCGACTGGTGACCGATGAAGACAAAAATGAAAAGAAATCCTAGCGTGCCACTCCTTGGCATGAGTATCCAAAAGCGAGTTCCTAAGAATATGAAAAGCATGGTGCATAACAACCGGACGTCGGCGTTTGTTGCGAGAGTACGGCGTCTCGTGTCTTTGTTTCTCGTGTTGGCGATCAGCACGACCGCCAGCGGTTTCGCCGTGGCACAGGACACGATAACCACCCAGCCTCCCACGGGACCCGTCGCCGCTGAAATTGTTCAAGAAGCAGAATCCGCCTTGCCGGGTTTCATGCTGCTGGCAATTGTCGTTGCACTGTTTGTGTTGCCACTGCTAATTGGCGGCTGGATGTCGAAGTCGCTGCGCATGCCCGATCATAGCTGGAAGTTCGCCCTCGCGATTGGTTCGCTGGCGGCAGCAGCAGTTGTTGTCTACATGGGCGAAGTCAAATTCGGCCCCGACCTCAGCGGTGGCATCACGTTGATCTATGAATTGCAAGACACCTCGGTCGATCTCGACGATTCGGCCGACGATGGTAGCGGCGAAACGTTTGCTGAGCGGTCCACACGAGCGAAGCGACAACTGGTGCAGCAGCTGATCGGCGCGCTCAGCGAACGTGTCGACCCCAGTGGCACCAAAGAAGTCACGATCCGCGAGTACGGCTTGGGGCAGATCGAAATCATCATTCCCAAGGCCAGCCAGCAAGAGCTCGAGTTCATCGAACGCCGCATTTACACCGCGGGGGCCTTGGAATTTCGCATCACGGCCTCGCCTGTCTTCAACGACGATCGGCCAATCATCGAGCTTGCAAAGGCCTTACCGCCGGGCGAAAACGAAGTCGTCATGGACGGCGTCAAAGTCGCCGAGTGGATGGCCTACAAGGTCGAAGAATTTGGTCCCGTGGACGAGAAGAATCCCGCGATCGTGAAACGTCTGGCGGGCAAGACTCCCCAAGCGTTGATCTTAACCAACGACGGATTAGATGTGACGGGTGAATTCCTGGAGAAATCGTCCGCCAGCATCGATGAGCGCGGTCGGCCGCAGGTGAATTTTACGTTTGACGCCCAGGGTGCCTTCCGTTTTGGCCGCCTCTCGGGCAGTCACACGCCCAACGCCTCGGGACAGGAATACCATCTTGGAATTATTCTCGACAAGAAGCTCCTCTCCGCGCCGACCATCCAAAGCAAAATCACGTCGCAAGGCCGCATTACCGGCAGCATGGGCAAGGAAGAAGTCGACTTTGTCGTCGGCATTCTCAACGCGGGCAGCTTACCGGCGACACTGAACAAAGATCCCATTAGCCGCGAGACCATTAGTCCCACGCTCGGAGCCGAAACGGTCGTCAAAGCAACCACGGCGATCAGCTATTCGCTCATCGCGGTAATGATTTTCATGCTGCTGTACTACCGCTTCGCCGGCCTGGTCGCCTGTTTGGCACTGGGTGCGAACTTGTTGTTGATCTTGGGCCTGATGGTGTTGTTCCATGCCGCCTTTACCTTGCCCGGACTAGCCGGGTTGGTACTTACCATCGGCATGTCGGTCGATGCGAATGTGCTAATCTTCGAGCGCATTCGCGAAGAACGTGCTCGTGGCGCCGCGATGCGGATGGCCATTCGCAACGGTTTTGCGCGTGCTACGCAGACGATTGTCGACGCAAATGTCACGACGCTGATCACCGCGATCGTGATTTACAAAATCGCTCCAGACAACGTCAAGGGTTTTGGCGTTACCTTGATCATTGGTATTGTCATGAGCATGTACGCGGCGATCTTCCTCTCACGACTGATCTTCGACGTTGCCGAGAAATTGGGCGGCCTCAAAAAACTCGGCATGGGGCAAATCATTGGCAAGACCAGCATCGATTTCCTGGGTAAGCGGCCTGTGGCGATGGTCGCCTCGGTGTTGTTGATTGGCGTCGGTCTGGCGGCTGTGTTCAATCGCGGCGCCGATCTGCTGAACATCGACTTCACAGGTGGAAGTTCCGTGACGATGGTCTTCAACGAAGGCCAAGAAATGGATTTCACCGAGGTCAAGCAGGTGCTAAATGACAAGACGGACCTTGCGGAGAAAAACCTCTCGCTTGTGGAAGTCGGAGAGCACGGCACTGGCAAGCAATACACCGTCAGCAGCGTTGAACAAGATGTTATTGCGGTGCAAAAGACACTGCACGAAGCATTCGGCGAGAGGTTAAAGACCTACGAGGTCAAGGCGACTGACGTGCAGTCGCTCTCCTCCGAAGCGGCGCTGCTCGTCCCACCGCAACGTAACGCGCTCTCGCAGGTCCTTTTTCAAGCCGAAGAAACCGGCACAGAAGAAACTGTCACCGCAGCGGGCACCGAAGCACCGGACACCGAAGCACCGGACACCGAAGCAGCCCAAACCGCGGTAGCATCAGAAGACCCAGAAGATACTTCCGTAGGAACAGAGAACACTGCGGACACCGGTGACGAGACAAACTCCAGCGGTGAAGCCTCAGATGCTATCTCTACGGACCCCTTTGCCAACGGTTCGAGCTTCACTTTGAATTTCGAGGCGGGCGGTGCCGATGCCGGCATCAGCCACGACACCGTCAGGCAATTGCTCCGCGACGCGATGCAGGCGACCGATCACAGCGGAGCCGCGCTCTCGGTCACCAACCCCGATTACCAAACGGGAAGTGCACGCCGATTTACATCGTGGGATGTCAAAGTGGCCCTGCCCGCAGGGGAAGCTCGCAAGGTCGTCGAAAACCTGCAAGCGGCAGCCAATAGCCAGCCGATTTTCCCTTTGGCTAACAAAATTGGTGGCCGCGTGGCAGGGGACATGAAGACCAAAGCGATCGCCGCGATTATCATCAGTCTGATCGGTATCGTTGCTTACATTTGGATTCGCTTCCAGCATGTCATGTACGGCCTGGCCGCGGTGATTGCGCTGATCCACGATGTGCTCGTTACGCTGGGCATGATCGCACTCAGTGCTTGGCTGGTCGGCAGTGTTCCCGATCTTGCCGACGCATTGATGGTCGAGAAATTCCAAATCAGCTTGCCGATTGTGGCCGCGTTCTTGACCATCATTGGTTACTCGCTCAACGATACGATCGTGGTGTTCGACCGCATTCGCGAGGTGAAGGGCAAGAGCCCAACGCTTTCGCAAGAGATGATCAACACGAGTATCAACCAAACGCTATCGCGAACGTTGCTCACGTCGCTCACTACCTTGATCTCGGTCGTGTTCCTCTATGTGCTAGGCGGCGACGGCATCCACGGTTTTGCGTATGCTCTGGTTGTGGGCGTAATCGTCGGTACCTATAGCTCTATCTTCATCGCCTCGCCGGCACTGATGTGGATGAGCAGCCGCAGCCAGCAAGCTGCGAACAAACCCGGTGCACGGGCGGCTTAGGTACCCCGCAGACCGACCTTCCGGGCTGGTAGGTCGCCAATCGCTGAGGTGCATCGATCGTCACCTGCGGTATGGCGCGGTGCACGCCTGTCTTGTTCGCTGTCCGCCACGATGGTCGGATTGTGGAATGACCACCCGTCCGCAGCAGTTCAGTCGCTATTTCCGGAAAATCTTGCCTCCGCGCGCCCTCACCTCATGCCGGTTGTGCCACCGACGATAGGTCCGCTTGGTGCCACTCAATCTATGCGACGCTGTTTACCGAAGTTAGTCAGAGAGGAACCACTTCTTTCCGACCAAATTCGAGCAACGCTAGTTGGATGAGTCGCAGTCGAAAATTGCTGATCGTGGGTGTCGTACTTGTAGTGGGCGTCGGTCTGGCGTGGCCCTTTCGCAAGACCGCGATTGATCGAGCTGCGCAGCACACTCCAACTTCACCACACTCCGCGCGGCGAGAGATCGTAGTTGCCGAAGAAGCTCGACCCCGCAGACAGTCTCCGCCGTTCGGTTTGCCGACACCTCATGTTGTGGCCAAAATGGCGGGCATGAGCGAATCGCTCCGGTCTGGGGGGCAACAGAACCCGGCGGCGACCTTCGATTTGGCCAACCACCCCGCACTCGCTGCCTCGTCGGTTGAGCGTCAAGAGGCTTCCTCGCCATCCGCTTCTCCTGTGACACCACCGGTCCCGCCTCGGGTTGATGCTCCGGAGAAACATTACCAACCGGCCCAAGTGCAGCAGTACCCATCTGATTCGCGACCAGCTTACGCGACCAGCGAGCGGAGTAGGGCGGTGCACGCTCGACAGCGCACCGAGAGAAAAGCGCGACATGTCGTCGAGAGTAGCGACACTTTAGAAAAGCTCGCGAAGCGCTACCTGGGCGACGAAGGGCGAGCGCTAGAAATCTTTGATCTGAACCGAGACTTGCTCGACAACCCGCATCTCTTGCCAATTGGCGCGAAACTGCGAATACCTGTGGATCAGAGCCGCCTGGTGAACTAGCGGCTTAGTAAATTAGCGATCTGGGTAGAGAATCGCGACTTCGGGGGCTCACGGTTTACCACTGATCAATCACTGAGTCGGCGCTCGATCCACTCGTAGTCTTGCTGCGAGAGTCGCGTGTCAAGAAACTGTTCCACGGCGGGTAGCATGCGAAAGTTGGGGTCGGCGAGCAATCGCGTGCCCTTGAGCGATGTGTTCAGTCCGACCATGAACAGGTCTTTTTCCTCGCGACGCCGTTCCGGCGGCGGCTCGGGATGGAAGCGCTCCAGGTTTTTGAAGATGGTTTCAGCACTCTTCTCCGACTTCCTGTCTTCTTTGCCATAAATAATCAGCATCGAAATTGCTTGACTGACTCCTGGGTGCCGCAGGGGTTTGAGCATCGGCAAGCCGTGGTATCCCCAGTCGGGCGAGACCAGCACCAACCCTTTGACATCCTGTCCTTGTTTTCGGTTGGCCAGTCTTGGGGCGCTCCAATCTACGGCGGACCAAGCCGTAGCCACATTGGCGCCCATGCCACTGCCAAGCAGACAGAGCTTGTTGAGATTCAATTCCCCCGCGTCATTTTTCTTCACCAGTAGCTTGCGCACGGCCTCCATGTCGTAGCGGACCATGTTGCGAAAATCTTGCTTCCCAAGCCGAGTCACGTCGATTTCAATAGTCTGACCGTTAGGTCTCTGTACGGTGGTACTCTCGCCATGTCCGCGAAGATCGACCGTCAGCACAGCGTGCGAGGGACGGCTGCCATCGGGGGAACTTTGCAGCGATTCTGCAAACCTGTTGAAGACCGCGCGGCTCTCTTTGTAGTCGTGAAGCATGACTACAGGCACCGCATCTTTTCGCAAGTCGCTGGCATAATAACTCGCCTTGATCTTCACCCCATCTTTGGTCGTCAGCGTTACCTCCTCGGGTTCCGAATCGCTTCGCCCCGACCGTCGTCGCTGCGCGGTGGCGGAAGACAGCTGGCAGCAAAGCCAACTAGTGAGCATCAGGGCAAGCAATCCAATACGTGCAGCACGCGACATAACCACCTCGGCAAAATCTTTCTGTTGGAGTCCGTATTCTTCGCTTCCGAGTGCATTATAACTTGAACTGCCCAGGCGATCACGGCCAAAGCGAAGATTATTCCCTGGAGAGAAGGGTGATCACTCCCGCAAAATGCCGCTCGATCGTCCCGTCGACCTCTAATAAAAGTGCTCCCTCGTCGTCGATTCCGCGACAAATTCCGGACCTCTGGCGCACTTCTAAATCAATTTGGATTTTCTTGCCCGTGAGCAGACAGCGCCGCCGCCATCCCTCACGCACCTGAGTGTTCCAAAAATCAGCTGGCGACAACTGCGCTGCAAGCCGTTGGAGCACCAAGACCAACAACTCGTCGAGTTCAAACTGCCGACCGGTCAGATCAAGAAGCGACGTCGCCGCGTCTTGCAATTCAGCCGGCGCCTCGGAGAGGGAATTGTTCACATTGATACCGATGCCTAAGAGCAATCGCTTCGCAGGACCGCGCGGCACTTCGACCAGAACGCCGCAGATTTTGCGTCCCTCAATATAAACATCGTTGGGCCACTTGAGTTCGACAGCTGGCAGCGTTGCCAAGCTGGTGGGTGGCACACCGCGGGCGAGTAGTTGCTCGAGCGCCTCGCAGACTGCTAGACCGACGGTGAGCGAAACTTGCGGCCATCGCTCGCTGGGTAGTTCCGCCATTTCCGTGGCAAGCGTTAGCGAGAAAGTCAGCGCCCCGCGGCTGGACCACCATCGGTTGCTGCCTCGTCCTCGCCCGGCAGTTTGAAATTCGGACCACACAAGCAGTGGAAATTGATTTGCAGGCAGATCAGCCAACTCGTGCGAGCGATTGTTGGTTGACTCCAGCGTTTCCTGGTAGTCGATCCGCTCTATGAAGGTCTCCTCGACGATTCGCTGCAGTATCGCGGCGCTGATCATGCTTCGATCATTCCGGGATGGCCTTGAGCGCGTCCAACAGACTCTTGAACTCCATCTCGCAGCAGTGGCAATTTTGCAGGTGTGCCTGAACTTCACGCTGGGATTGTTCGATGCTCTTTCCTAGTAAATGACGCTCCGCAAATTCGGCCAGTTGTTGGGAGCATCCGTCGCAGTCCAACTCGTCGGGCTGGACGTCGACGATCATTTCTAACAGCTTCTTGATTTGCGATTCGGTCATCGGCATGCTTGTCACTCCACCAGGGAGCAGGGACGGTTATTCGAAGAGGGAGAGGATGGTTGGCCCGTCGTAGCCACTTTGTTCGAGTTCACTTTTCAATTTCTGACGAGCATCGTGAATGAGTTTGTACACCGCGTTGCGGTTGCTGCCGGTCTGTCGGGCGACTTCCTCGACCGGCATTCCACCGAGTACGCCCTGCAGTGCGACGCGTTGCTTGTCAGAAAGCTTACCTGAAATAAGTTCGTTGAGCTTATTAAGGACGGTTTTTCGCTGTTGCGTGCTCTCGGGCGACTCCGCTGCGGTGTCGGCGATCTCGATTTGCAGTTGTTCTCCATCGGTCAAGTCACTCAACGAGACGTTCTTGAAACGCTTCTTTCGCAACTCGCTGATCGCGGCTCGTATGGCGATCGACATTGCCCAGGTGGTGAAACGGCTACGCCCTTCGAACTGGTCGAGGTTCTTGAGGATTTTGATCGTCGCGTCTTGAGCGATATCCTCGCAAAACGCCTGATCGACGCCTTTGCCACGGAAACTGCTCAGCAGCCCGCCCACGAGAATTTTGCGAAGCTTGGTCAGCGATTGCTCCTGGAGATCTCCCTCAGAGCGGAGATCCTCGACCCAGTTTTCGCGCTCGCTTTGCGATGTCATGCTAAATCCTCGACCGCCATGCCGAGACGCGGCTGCGGAACCAATTGATCGATCCGCCCCATTGTACGTATTTCGTGGGTTCGGCTCTACGGGCAACTTGACCCAAAATTGACACGGTGCGTAGTTCGGCCTAGCTGGTCTGGGCCACCTCGTGCGAGTGTACGCAGGACCCAAATACCTATCAGCGCACTTGATGTCTTGTGTCGTCATGAATCGGTGCTCGACATGTTCCCATTGAGTTCGCGAGCCAGCCAGAGCTTTGCGACGGTCCAATCGCGTTTGACGGTTGCCGGCGATACCGCAAGCGACTCGGCAACCTCCTGGATGCTCATCCCGGCAAAGTAGCGCATTTCTATGACCTGGCTACGGCGGTGATCGATTTCTTTCAGTTTGTTGAGGGCATGATTAAGTTCCAGCAGCTCCGCTGGCTGCTGTTCAGCAGCAGTCATTGCCTCTTCCAATTGCAACTTTTGCTGACGGCCGCCCCGTCTTAGGCTTGCTTTCGATCGAGCATGATCAATCAACACACGGCGCATCGCTGTCGCCGCATAAGCCATGAATTCGCCTCGACTGGCCGAAGGAACATGGCTTTTCTCCAGAAGACGTGCGGAAACTTCGTGAACCAGAGCGGTCGAGGTCAGAGAATGGTCGGGTCGCTGCTTGCTCATCTGCCCACGCGCCAATTTGCGCAAGTCTTCATAAACGAATCGAACCAAATCGGCCCGCGCGGACTGATCGCCCTGTTTTGCTTGCTGAAGGAGCTGCGAAATTTTCATGAGTTCCATTGTAACAACGAGGCTGCTCCCTCAGAGATGCAAGATTCTCCTGAGCGAGTAGCTCTTGACTAGTGCGCCCCGTTCTAGCTCTCGGGAATCCACGCCGGCCATTGGGGATCTCTGTCCAATTGGGCCAGCAGAGCGCGGGCTATTGCGGTATGAAACTCGTAGTTCAAGTGGTACCCAGCAACTTGCTGGAAGTGTTCGCGAGCTTGGCCACGGTCTCCTCGTGACAAACGATTGACACCAATTATCAGATGGGCCCGTGCTAGTTCCTCATGCGATTGTTGAGAGTTATCAAGATACTCTGCAGCCGTAATCTCCTCGCAAACGAACTTAAACATGTTGTGACTGTGTCTCGGTGTCGATTCTTCAATGCCTAGCTTTCGAACTTCTTGAGCTGCGCGGTCGAGCTCTCCCGCCAAAGCCCATAAGATGAAAGTGCTCCGTCTGGCTGAGTTGCGATTCCAAGTGAGGATGGTTTCGAAATCGAAATCTTCAATCAATTCTTCCGCAGAGGAACAAAAAGTAGCCAAGGCAAAGGAATGACAAAAATCGGAGGTGCCAGTCATCTTCCCAGGTTCATACTGATCGCATTCCAAGAGCGCCTCTTCAAATCTACCGGCCCGGCACAGTGCCATAATGAGAAATCCGATCGTTTTATCACGGATCATTTGCCACTCGGTAATCGACTTGTCGAGTTCCCCGATTTGGTCGAAATAGTAAGCTCGCCAGCGGTGTGCTTGGTATTCTCCTTGGTACTTCTCTAGCTTGGCGGCGATAACGCCTGCCTGTTCTAGGTGCTCCTGCTCCTTCCTCACCTGTCCAGCAGCCTCGTAAGAGGCAGCGGCAGTCAGGTGAATGCTGAGCAGTTCGCCCAACAGATAGGGCGTTTCAAGCAAGAAAGAATTCGCCAAATGAAAATCTTCTAGCGCACGTTCCGCGTCGTTTGGATTATTGGTGTCGTAAGCAATTTTGGCACGAACGATACCTCGTAGGAGACGAGCAGCAACATTTTTTCTGTCGAGATCGACAGCTTGATTTAGGGTCTGCTCTGCGGCGTGAGCATTGTGATAGGATTCCAGGCGACCTTTCAGTATCAAATCCTCGATGGATTGGGACTCCAGCTGGCGAACAATCTTCAGTACGGCGTGACTCTCCTCCCACTGTTCCAGACGAGCAAGCGTTTCTCCCAGCAACGCGTGGGCTGCGAAGTTGTCTGGGCTGAGCTCGATGGCGGATTGTAGCTCTTGACGACTCATATCGTAATCTGCTGTGAACATAAAGTTCTGGCCTTGCAGGACGTGCAGTCGCTCGGCAGCAGCCCCTAACTGTTCAGCCCTGGTGATGGCTGATTCAACTGCAATTTGGTCGCCTTGCATGGCGGCTAGTAGCGCCTGCTCGAAAACGCGTTCTTGCTCGGTTTGCCGTGCGCGGACAACAGCCTGACTGGCGGAGTTGAGGTCTTGTTCAATCTTGCTCGCGCGTGCTGCCACACTGTCGCGCTGCTGCTCCGCCAAGTGCTTCTCTTTCGTTGTTTCGTGAGCATTGTAGGCGAGACCTATTGCGATTAATCCTAGACAGCCGGCAAAGAGCAACGACGCCGCCATTGAGCGATGGCGCCGACACCATTTGATACTTCGGGCGACAACACCGCTTCGTCTTGCCGAAATCGGCAGTTGCGCGACAAAGCAGCGCAGGTCGTTCGCCAGATGGGACGAGGTTTGGTACCGTTGATCTTGATCTTTATCCATTGCCTTGAGGCAGATGGTTTCAAGATCGCTGGGAATCCGTTTGTTGAGTCGCCTTGGTGACACAGGTTCCTCATGCGCGATGCAGGCGAGCACCTCGTCACGCGTTGATCCAGGGAATGGCGGACGAAGAGTTAAGACTTCGTAGAGCGTCGCTCCCAATGCGTAGACGTCAGTACGACCATCAATCTCGCCGAACTTCTTGTTGATTTGCTCGGGTGCCATGTAATGCGGTGTGCCGACAAAGTCGCCACTTTGCGTCACTCCTGGCTCCGCCATAATTCGTGCCAAACCAAAATCGCTTATGTGTAAGCGTCCATCTTCAGAAAGCAGCAAGTTGGAAGGCTTGATGTCTCGATGGATGATTCTATTGCTGTGGGCGTAATCGAGACCCTCCGCAACGCTCGCCAGCAAATCTGCTACCACCTCGAAATAGTTTCCAGTAGCACGTAGAGACGTCGGATTCTCCGCAAGCGACTCCGTGTCACTTGCCGAAGACTCAGTGGACAGCAGAGCACTTAACCAGGTTGGTCGTTTGGTAGGTGGTTGACTTTCTGAATCAGTGAGTCTGGTAAGTGTCTGGCTGAACTCTAATTCTGGGAGGGGTTCGTCTCGCAGGTTCTCCAGAACATCGCTGAGCGTCAATCCTTTGATCAAGTCCATGGCATAATAGGAAGTCACACCGTCATCACCCGTGGTGTGTACCGCAACGATATTGTCGTGCCGCAGACGCGCAGCAGCTTCCACTTCACGCCGAAAGCGAGCCAGCGCATTGGCAGAATTGCGCAGGTAGGCTGGTAGCACTTTAAGCGCGACCGAACGGTTCAACGAGAGTTGTTTCGCTTCGTAAACGATTCCCATCCCGCCGGCGCCGATCTGTCTTACGATTTGGTAGTCGCCGAGCAGATCGCCGCTATGCATAGTGCCGATCGCTTCGCCTTGGGCCTCGGGCTGCAGTGGCGACGTGGGATCCACGAAGTTTGCCGCGTCGCTGAGCTGGAGTAGATCTTCGGCATCGTCGTTGCAGCCTAACAGTGATTCCACTTCGGCTCGAAGCGCGTGGTCGTCGCTGCATTTTTTTCTCAACCAACTATCGCGGTCGGCCGAGTCGATAGCGAGCGCCTCGGCCACGAGGTCCAGCAATCGTGGATCCTGCTCCTGGGGCACTGATGGAGGCTCCGTTGGTTCTTCGCTTTGGACGAGGGGCAAGGAGAAACAGACAATTAGCTACCGTACCAAGAAGGCTGGTCTGCACTCAGTATATCAGCAGAGATGGCGAGCTAAAAACAGGAAGAATTCGCAATTTCTATCGAGTATTGTTGATTTTCTCAATTTTTTATTTTCCATGAGCCAGTTCGCGAACTGCTTTCGTTTCTCTGAGTAACTCAAGAATTGCCCCATTTCCTGACTTTTTACCTGGAGAGAGTTAATGAAGACCTGCTTGATTTCGCTGACTACCGTTGTGCTCGCCCTCACCGCCGGATCGACGTTGCACGCTTCCAGTGCTCATGACGATGCATCACAATCCCCCTACGCCGATGGCTGGGACGACGGCGATAACGGTGGAACGGGCTTCGGCCCTTGGTCGCTCTCATTCGACGGCGATGCGTCCGCACTCCACGCGAGTTACAGCTCGGATCCGCATTTCATCGATGGTGTCGGCATAGGCCCGCTCGGAGCCAATCTGCTGGGCGCACCTGCATTCGGGCTGACCTCCGATAGCTCCACGGCAAATGTGGCGGAAGCCACTCGCTCGTTTAGCGAACCGATGAAGATCAATCAAACGTTCAAAGTAGAGATCGACGGCTCCGCACTCGAAGGTGATCCAAGAATTGGCAACGCGTTTGAACTGATGGGCGCCGATGGCGTTCCACGCTACACGCTGCGAACCAGCCTCGGTTCGGCCGACGATCATTGGACAGTCAACGGCCTCGACACCGACATTCCCGCTGGAGATGCGTTTAGTTTGTCGTTTACCCTGACAGCGGTAGACACCTATTCAGCAAGCATCTTCCCTCATGTCGGTGGCTTCGGACTGTTCACTCTGAACGCGTCCCTTGGCGGAACAGCCGGCGAAGATATCACTGGCATACGAGCAAGAACCTTCGGCACCGGCAGCTCGGCCGATGGTGCTCGTGAGTTGTTCTTCGACAACTTGGAGCTCACGCGAGTCAATGTGCCGGAGCCGACGACGTTGGTGCTGGCAGCGGCGATTTTAGGAATCGGTCTCAACATGCGAAGGCGTTAGATAGTAGGTTCTCGCTAAGCGGCGAGCCGCTTGCGGGTTAGCGGATCTTTCTAGACCAACTTTCACTCACGACTAACTCGAGGCAACACATCAACTGGAATCAACATCATGAGAATCGCAATTTTGGCACTGCTATTGCTCGCTGCGAAATCATCCGCGTTCGCAACGATTATCATCGACGAATTCGCCGACTATCACGAAATCGAGACAACGACTCCTGGAACAGGGTCTCATGAACTCGATGGACTAGGTGTTCTAGGAGGAAGTCGTGAACTCTCCATTACCGCATTCGCTTCCAGTTTGGTGGGCGGAGCGCGGATCAATATTAATGACTCGAAACCCGATGCCTTGTTTTATGATCCCACCCGAGGACCCGACGGCGCTGTTGCCCAGGGGCAGATCATCTGGGATGGCAATCAGGACGACAACTCCGACCCGCAAGGTTTCAACGCGGGCGGCCTCGGTGGAGACAACATGGGCGTTGACCTCACTGCGGGCGATTTGATTCGAGTCGTTGTGAACTCCTCGCTGCCGTCCGATGACTCCACACTCACGATCGAGGTAGCTTCCGACGGTGGCGCGAACCTCGCGACAAAGAGTTTGCCGCTTCCCACGTTTGGTTCAAGCATGGTGACAAACTACGACTTTCCATTTGCCGATTTTGCCGGCATTGATTTCAGCGACGTGAGTGCCATGCAACTGAAGATCGACACTTCGTCTGACCCCAGATTGCAAATCGAAATCGAACGAGCGGTTGTGACGACGAATGTCCCTGAGCCAACGTCGCTGGCCCTCGTAGTGACGATGCTGGGTCTTGGCTTTGGCATTCGCAAGCGGCAAGGCTAGCCTGGGATTTAATGCTTCTCTCACGGTTAGGGCTCTGCCGATTTCGTGAGCCGTTACTCAAACTGTTTGCGTTTCTCTTGGTAAGTCCCTGTTCTAAACCCAATTGCAGTCTCTTGAGGCGAACAAACCCATGAGAAATCGACTTTGTGCTCTGCTGATCTTAGCATCGCTCAGCATTTGTAGCGACAAGACTCACGCTCAAGACACCCACGACTGGATAGACCCCGCCGGCGGCGTCTACGGCACCTTTACCAAGTGGGATCCCGTTCCATTTCCTACGGCGCAAGACACTGCTCGATTCGATCTCGATGCGACCTACACGGTCGCGTTTATCGAGAGCCGAGCCGCTGCGGCGTTGCAGATCGATGACGGCGCGGTCACTTTCGACGGTTCCGGAATTTTCGGCACCGATGACCGCCTCTACTCGCTCGAGACGGCTGCCGTCAGTCATGGCGCCCAATTAGCCTTGGCACGAAGCAATCAAAACCGCGACATCAACCTCGACGTGACGGGAAGAGTCGACGTCATCGGCACCCTGTCGATCGAAGACAGTTCGGAAGTGACAAGCGCTTCGGGAAGGGTCGATAGCGAATCTTCCAGTTTCACTGCGCTAGTCAAAGTGGAGGGTACTAACGGGGACTTTGATCGATCGATTTGGAACGTCGACGAATTGGCAGTCGGGCCCGCAGACCGAGGTCGGGTGTCGATCAGTGATGGCGGCATCGTCAACAGCGAGTTCGCCACGATTGGCGGTGATTCCGGGAGTCTCGGCGACGTGCAGGTGCGCGGTCTCGACTCAAGTGGATCCCTTAGGTCCACTTGGACGCAAACCTCGAACACCTTGCCCTCGGTGATTGGTGACCAAGGGCGTGGACTGTTGACGATTGAAGACGGCGGACTGGTCACCAGCCAAAATGTCGAGATGGGCAAGCAATTCGGTGGCGTGGGAGATGTAACGATTCGCGGTAGCACGACCAATGGCACACGATCCACATGGTCGACACGCGATTTGGTGGTAGGCGTCGGCGGCGACTTCGGGGGCACCGGTTCTCTTCAGGTCATCGACGGCGGAATCGTCACCAGTGGTAATTCGCTCATCGGTGCAGGCCAAGTGGTTGTCCAAGGCGCCAACGCGGAGGGCATCGCTTCGCACTGGACTACCGGCGAACTAACCGTCGGCGATGTAAAAACAAACGGCACACTCAATGTCCGCGAAGACGGAGCTGTGACCAGTGGCACCACCTATATAGGTAAACAGACTGCCGGAGGCACCATTTCACTCACCGGCGACGGTCCTGGCGCGCTCTCGACCTGGTCCAACTCTGGCAACGTCTACCTCGGCGGTAGCGACAGCGCAGCGGGAGGACTAGGCGAACTATCGGTCGGCACCGATTCGCAAGTTGACATCGGCGGCACTCTGAAAATCTGGGACAGAGGCCGGGTCGAAATCAACCTAGGTTCACTGAGCGCAAGCGAAATCGTCCACACTGCTGGCGGGGAGTTCGATTTTCTCGGCGGTCGATTGCAGTTCGACCGCTTCGTTGGCGATCTAACCAACTCGGGCGGCACGCTCGCACCGGGCCCCGACACCAAGAGTATGTTGCTCACGGACGACTACATGCAGCAGAGTACCGGTGTGCTGGAGATCGAACTCGGCGGCACCGTCGCTGGCACTAGCCACGATGACGTCGAGGTTGGTGGCGAGGCGAACCTGGGCGGACAGCTCGAACTTTCGATCGTAGGCGGATTCCGCCCCGAGACGACTCAGGTTTTCGACATCCTCTCCGCCCGACTAATCACCGGCAGTTTCGACAATGTCCTCAACGGCGGGCGGCTTGCAACCAACGACGGCACCGGCTCGTTCGTTGTCCACTACGGTGCGGGCAGCCTTTTCAACACGGGAAAGATCTTCTTGACCGATTATCAAGCCGCAACCGTACCAGCCGACCTCAACATGGACACCTTCGTCGATGGTTTGGACCTCGGCATCTTGCTGGGCAATTTTGAAAACAATGCGACTCCCGCGGGGGGCGAACTCAATGGGACCGATCCCGTGGATGGCCTCGATTTGGGAATCCTGCTCGGTGCCTGGAATCCTGCAGCAATAAGTGCCGCTACTTCGGTGCCGGAACCGACATCGCTCTTTCTGTTCGGCCTTGGATGGAGCCTGCTAATAAATTGCCGCAGGATGATTGTATAGCACCGACCTCCACGAATCCCACTCCCGATGCCGCAGTGCAGGTAAAACCCCGTCGGACCTCAAACGCGAGTTTGCTATTACCCCGGTAAATCAACTCAGCCTAGCCGACCGAATCGAGAGGGCCACACGAAAAGGCCGGCCACGAGACTTGCAAGCACAAGCGAACTTGGTTCAGGAACCAATGCAAAAGACGTGACCACCGCGCGATGGTCCGACGGGAATCCTGCGGCGAGGCCAATATCCGAGATGCCGTCTTCGGGACCGACCGTGCTTGAGCCGGTGGCCGACACCCCGATTCCTGCGTAGTGGACAAAGTCGATGCGATCCTGCGGTTCCAGAAGGCCATCGTTGGGACCACCTTGATAGAGGTAGTCGGGGCCAAACACGGGAGACCACGTGTTTCCTGGAGCAGTGACTTCGTTGGGGTACACTTCACGATAGGAATCAATCAGGCCTGCGTTCTCTACTTTGATGGAGGCAGGCCAGGGCACCACGGCGTTGTGGACGCCGGCAGTCATTGCGGCTTGAGTCCAGTCGAGGTGCGAAGCTTCGTTAAAGTCGCCGGTTAGAAACACGGGCAATCCGCTGCTGAGCGCCGTTTGCATTTCGTTAAGGACGGAAGTCAGCACACCGTCGCGCGCGGCTATCTGGTCTCGCACGACTGCCTCGATGTCCGCAGCGTTACTTGGGTCGTACAAAGCTCCGCCGAAGTATTCCAAGCCATTGAGCTGGTAGGGACCGTAAGGCTCGTGGTGCAGATGCACATTGAATGCATAGGCTTCTTCTCCCGGCTCCAGTTCGAGCTTCACGCCATAGGTGAAAGTCGTGTCGACGATGGAATACCTCGAAGCAATCATTGATTCAAAGTCGTAGTTCATTCCCAAAGTGGTGGCGATTGTCGAACCGGCGCGGCCGCCCATTTCTTGAAAGCCAACGAGGTCCGCCTCGCCAGCAAGTACCGCGGCAACGATGCCATCCCGCCCTGCACGCGAATCTTCCGCCGTCCACACATTGAAGGACATCACGTTGAGCGAATCGACGGCGTGTGCAGCCGGAGAAAGTAGCGCTGCAAGCCAAGTAGTCGTGACAACGGTGCGGAACATTGGTGATGGCTCCATGAAGTATTCGAGTTTCGCAAGGGAATTGCTGGGCAGCGAAAAAAGGCACGCTTTCCGGTCCCATTGTAAGAGGAGGGGAAACTCCCCGCAAAGACAGGGGCGAAATCTCGCCGGCGATGCATTGCCTCTCGGCTAGCGGTAGGAAGGCCGAGAATCTCCCATCATTTTCTGAGCCGTTTCTCGGTCGCTTTCCGTTTCCCTAGGTAAGCCCTTGTTTTTGCACTTTTTCTCTGATTTCAGGCAAGTCGAACTATGAGAATCTACGTACAACACCTCACTCTGTTGATCCTCCTGTTGCTGACCCAGCGTCCTCTCGCCCACGCCCAGGACACGCACACCTGGAACGACGGCACCGGCGGCACCTGGGGCACCTTTACCAAATGGACCCCCGCGGGGCTCCCCTCCTCGCTGGATACCGCTCGCTTCGACCTGAACCTCGATTACACCGTGTCGCTGATCCAGAGCCGCCAGGCGAAGCTATTGCAGGTGACCGGCGGCGACCTAACGCTGCAAAGTTCCGGCATTTTCGCCGGGGACGTTTCGCTCGACCTGGAAGACGCGTTTATCAGCAACCTCGGCGAGCTGCTGATCAAAAGGGGCAGCAATGATCGGGGCATGATTCTCACCACCAGCGACGACATGACCGTCCGCGGCGGGATGACTGTCGCCAACGGCGCGGCACTCGACAACCAGTCGGCGGTGGTCGACAGCGGGGCAACTAACTCGACGGGGCGGCTGACGATCTCGGGGGTGGGTCCTTCGGGTGATCGTTCGACTTGGAATGCAACGGAGCTAACTGTTGGCAATCTTCACAACGGAGTCATTCGCGTCGAAGACCGTGGGCTTGTGCAAATCAACGGCCCCGTCTCCCTTGGCAAAGAGTCGGCTAGCAACGGCGAGATCGTAGTGACCGGCCGAGCACCTGCCGGTACGACATCAGACTTTCGCAGCACGGGAACCATCAAGATTGGAGAGTTGGGCAGCGGCACACTGCGGGTAGAAGACGGCGCGTTCGCGGCGACCGGCGGAGCCATCCTCGGCAGCGAATCGGGTGGCCGTGGCTCGGTCAAGATTGAAAACGATAGCCCCGGCAATCCCTCGTTCTGGATTGCCGGCAACCTGAACGTCAAGCGGGGTGACGTGGTCGTCTACCACGGCGGAACGATCCGATCCTTCGGGGCAACGGTGGGGACCGATGAAACTAGCACCGTGACCGTGTCGGGCGCCGGGACTGGCAGCACCTTGGGGCTGTGGGAGGCACAAGGCCTGACGCGGATCAGCGAGTCGGCCGACGGCACACTGAACATCCAGAGCGGCGGAACGGTCAACACGCAAGACGTCAACGTCGGAACCCTTTCCGGCGGGGTGGGGCGAATCAACATCTCAAGTTCCTTCACGCAAGAACAGTCCCGGTTCCAGCAGTCCGGTGACCTCTACCTCGGCGGCAGCTCGAGCGGCCCCGGCGGCGTGGGGCACCTCAACCTCAACACTAACTCCTTCGCTCGCATCGACGGAACCGCAACCATCTATGCCAATAGCAGCATCGTGATGGGGCCCGGCAGTCACCTGATCGCCCCGACGATCGACAATTCCAATGGCGGATTCTTCGACTTCCTCCGCGGCACACTTAACACACGCAACTACACCGGCGATTTGGTCAATCAGGAAGGCATACTCGCGCCCTACTCGCTCGGCTTTCTGGACGGCAGCGGCACGGGAATGACGACCATCGACGGCGACTACTCTCAGCAACCTGGCGCGACTCTAGCCATCGACATCGACGGCCAAGTCTGCGGCATCGGCTACGACCACGTCAACGTTAACGGCGAAGCCTTCCTGGGTGGCGACTTGCAGTTGACGCTACTCGACTATGTTCCTGAGGCAGACGACTCATTCGACGTGCTCGCCGCGGGCAACCTGTTTGGCGCGTTCGACAACGTCGCCCCCGGCGAGCGGCTCACAACCACTGACGGTCTCGGCTCGTTCGTCGTCAACTATGGTGCAAACAGTCCGTTCTCGCCGGACATGATCATTCTTAGTGACTTTCTCTCGGGACCGGACATCCCAGGCGATCTAAACCTCGACGGCATCGTCGATGGCCTAGACCTCGGCATCCTGCTGGGGAACTTCGAGACCATCGCCCCGCCATCCGGCGGCGAACTCAATGGCACCGACCCAGTCGATGGTTTGGATCTCGGCATTCTGCTGGGCAATTGGGACGCGCAAGCGATCAGCGCTGCAAGCGTGCCCGAACCGACGAGCGCGGCGTTGTTCACCCTCGCATTGATCACAGTCTCTGCGACCAAGCGTGGTCGCCGGTACCCTTGCGATCAGGTTTGACCGCGGCTAGTTGGGGCTGTTAGTGAGTGCCAAGCATACCAGTGTTTCTCACAGATGCCGGACGTCCTGCAACAACAATTACATTCAAACCCTGTCAATTACAGGACACTAAAATGAACAACTCAATAAATCAACAAAGCCTCGGCTTGGTGACGCGGGCATGCATAGCTTTGCTCCTCGGTTCGCTCGCTACTTCTCGTGGCATCGCCAACGAGGTTTTCAACTGGGACGATCCCGATGGTGGCGTTTACGGCTCGTTCAACAATTGGACACCACTGGGAGTGCCCGCCGCACCCGACACCGCTCGGTTCTTTCTCGACTCCGACTATAATGTCTCCTTTTTTGCAAATCGACAGGTTGAGAAGTTTCACCTGTTCGACGGCGAAGTGACTTTCGAGAGTTCGGGGTCGGGAGCGGGAGATCGCACTTACTCAGCCGACACTGCGACGGTCGACACCACTTCCGTGCTGCGGATCGAGCGTGGAGCAGGTGGCAAGAATCTCACCGTCTTCACCAACGACCTGTTCCGGAACCGCGGCACGGTCGATGTCGCTGGTGGAGCCGAGCTCATCAACACCGACGCGGTCGTGAGTAGCCTTGGTGGCAGCAGCGTAGCACAAGTTCGGGTTGCTGGCACTAACCAATCGGAGGTGCGATCGTTGTGGCAAGCGACTGGCGCAGTCGTGGGTGACGAAGGCGACGGAAACGTGCAAGTCGAAGATGGCGGATTCGCGGACATCAATGGTTCGCTCGTCCTAGGAGCTACCGCCGGAACCGACGGCGAAATCACGGTGACGGGCCGAAACGAAGATTCATCGCGGTCGGAGTTGAGTGTTGCTGGCAACCTGACCATCGGCGATGCCGGCACGGGGCGGCTGCTGATCAGAGGCGGAGCGTGGGCTGATTCCATTCAGTCGTTTCTCGGCAACGCTGCGGGTGGACGCGGCTCGGTAACTGTCGAAGGAGACGCAGCGCATGGATCAGCCTTTTGGAATGCCGGCCACCTTTTCGTTGCCCGGGGCGATGTGACCCTCAATCGTGGTGGGGCGATGAGAACTTTCGACGCAGAAGTCGGCTCGGGGGCGAACAGCAGCGTCACTGTTTCAGGGCAAGGTGCGGTTGGTAACCCTGCGTTTTGGGAAGCCCAGGGTACGACGACAATTGGTCACAACTTTGAGACGAATTTGAATATTAACCAAGGTGGAATCTTCAACGGAAGAACGCTCATCGCCGGGAAGCAGGTCGGCGGGTTGGGGCGCATCAGTTTGTCGAGCAATACCCCCTTTGAGCAATCACGGTTATTGATCAGCTCCCATTTGTATTTGGGGGGCGACGCAAATGGACCGGGCGGGCTCGCTGAGCTTTCACTCTTTGACAATAGCAAGGCAACAGTCGACGAGCGAATTACCATTTACGCAGGAAGCAGCGTGACGTTGAACGCTGCGAGTAGTCATCTGATCGCCAATGAGATCTTCAATGCAAGTGGCGGTTCGTTCAACTTTCTCAGCGGAACGCTCAATACCCAAAGCTATACCGGCGACTTACTCAACCAGGGCGGTGTGCTCTCGCCGTACGAAGACGACGATGATGGCAGCGGCACAGGTTTCACCGTGATCGACGGCGATTACACGCAACAATCCGGCGCTACACTGGCGATCGACATCAATGGAAGTCTATGTGGTATCAGCTACGACCACCTGAGCGTAGACGATTTCGCTACGCTCGGTGGCAACTTACAGCTCAACTTGCTCAACGGATATGCCCCCAAGCCGTTCGAGACGTTCGACGTCCTCGCAGCGGAGCTCCTGTTCGGCCAGTTCGACAACGTAGCCCCTGGCGAGCGACTCACAACCACTGACGGGCTTGGTTCTTTCGTCGTCCACTACGGCGCGAGCAGCCAGTTCAGCCCGAATCAGGTAATCCTCAGCGATTTTCTTGCAGTGCCAGACATCACCGGCGACTTGAATCTCGACGGCATCGTCGACGGCTTGGACCTCGGCATCCTGCTGGGAAACTTCGGCAACAACTCCGCACCCTCGGGGGGTGAACTCGACGGCACCGACCCGGTGGATGGCCTCGACCTCGGCATCCTGCTGGGGGCGTGGAGTCCACCTGCTCTTAGGGCGGCAACCATCCCCGAACCGACAAACGCTGCGCTGTTCACCCTAGCCATATCAATTCTAACCGCCGCCCAAAGTGGTCGCCGGACCCCGACGGTGCACTGCATTGTGGCTAGAGCGCGAGAATAGTGACGAACGTGGCGTTCCCTAGTGAATTCAACTCAAGGAGATTTCGGCGATGTGTCATCGGCTTCAAGATTCGAGGGTGTTCAGCACCCATTGCTGTGCCACGTGCTTGTTGATTGCGACGACGTGGAGCTCAGTCGGTGCCTGGGCCGTCACGAAGACTTGGGATCCTGGCCCGGGCGACTCGCTCTGGCACGATGCTAGCGCTTGGACTCCCACAGGAGTGCCAACGACCAATGACCAGGCATTGATCGGAAATGCCCATCTAGTAGTTTTAGGTGCCAATACTGCGGAGATCGATGAACTGGAAATGCGCAGCGGCGCAGTACTCTCGACGGGAGGAAACATACTCAGTGTCGAGCGACCCGATGGTACGGGCACAATCCAGCTCGACGGAAGTACAACGCAATTGATCGCTGCGGCGCATTCCGTCTTCAACACCAGCACGGTTCGCGCACACAATCTCAACCTGAGCGGCAGTTCACTCCAGATGTCGAGCGGCATCGTCGATGTACGAGGGCTACTGAGAAACACCAGTGGGACGATTCGCGGACGGGGTCGAGTTTCGCTGCTGGGTAGTGGTACGACGCTGATCAATTCCAACGGAGAAATCATCGCCGAGGGAGGCATCCTCAATTTGCAAAACTCGCTTGGAGCGAGTCGGATCGATTTGGACGGTACGGGCAACGAATCCTCCGCTCAGCTCACGGCCATCGATGGAACTGCTGCGCTCGTGATCGACGGGCTCCTCGCTGATGCCTACGACGGGCGTCTGGTCCTTGGTAGTGGCAACACGATCGCCTTTCGACAAGCAGCGGAATTGGGAGCGAACTCGAACATCTTCTTCGAAGGGTCAGGCACCGCAACGATCGGCGGCGGGCCGGGCACCGGCAGATTAACCCTGGGTGGCGTGATGAACGTCGGCACGGGCCATGCCGTGATCGACCAGCAGGAGATCGACTTCGCTCCAACGTCGATTGTCAGTGTTGCTGGCGGGGCGAAACTCTCGGTCGAACACGATGCCAATCACCAGGGGAGCTTGAGTCTCATCGGCGGCGAACTTTCAGGGGCTGGGAAGCTGGGCAACAGCGGCGAAATCGTGGGGCGGGGATTGATCAGTGTGAATGACCTTGTGAACGACGGGCTGATCTGGGCGCAGAATGGAAAAATTACCATTGATACCGTAGTGAACGCGCCCGACCTCGGCGGTGCGCTCGGTACGGGTGTGTTGCGCGCCACCGGTGGCGGAGAAATCGAAGTTCGCTACCCACCCAGTATCATCGGTTTCGACGGGAACATCGAAGCCTTCGGTGGGACTTTCTCGGTACCGGATGTCACCTGGCTGTTGAATCCCGGCGCTGCAGTTCATCTGAGCAGTGGCGGTCGCCTGCGAGCAAACTCGGTTCGCCAACTCTCGGGTGCGTCGCTCGAGATTAGCGGAGTGATCGATACCAAAATTGAAACTGAAAATGAAATCCGACTCGCGGGCATGAACACGATCAACGGTCCCGTCTCGTTTCACGGAAATGTCTATGTTTTCGCCGGAGCGTCGTTCTCTGGCACCGGCAATATGTTCCTACGTGATGGCCACACGTTGCTCGCCGAACAGGGAGCACACATCGGAACATCTCTGTTCAACGAAGGCACAATCGCGCCGGGGAGTTCCTCTGTGAACTCCACGGCAAGTGTCTCCTTCGATGCTCTGACCAACAGCAGTGCAGGAACCATCGAGCTCGAATTAGCGGGCCTCGCTCCAGGCGTGGGTTTCGATCAACTGATCGGCGACACATTCGTCGCCAACGGCTCGTTGGAAGTTGATCTGGTAGGCGAGTTTGTCCCACCCGTCGGCACTAGTTTTCAGTTGCTCAGTTTTGACGTTTTCAACGGAGCCTTTGACCGCGTTCGTTTACCAAACGAAGTGCATTGGGATACCTCGCAGCTACTGACCAATGGCACGATATCCGTACTTCCCGGTGTTCCCGGAGACTTCGACGACAACGGGGTCGTCGACGGCGAGGACCTGACGCAATGGGTGGGCGACTTCGGCGTCAATGGCTTGAGCGATGCAGACGATGATGGCGATTCGGACGGTCATGACTTCTTGGTGTGGCAAAAAAACTACGGCAAAGTCGAGGTGTTACCCCTAGCGGAAAATCTTCATGCGGCAGCCGTCCCCGAACCAACGATCGCAACCTTGCTCACCCTCTCCCTCGTTTCTCTAGCCGCGACCCAACGTGGGCGTCGGCGCACCTGTGATCCGTTTTGCTCGCGGCTAGAGGTAGCTCGCCATGGCGACATTTGAATAGCCCCATTCCGAATGAAGTGTTGTAGGACTTACCAACCCTTTCCAGAGAGTTACATCATGAACCTAAACTTCTTTCAAATTCTCAAGTTCCATGCTCGGCCAGCTTTGATTGCTATGGTCGTTGCAACTGTCGTTCAGCCGTGTGTAGCTAAGGGCGCCGAGTTACTGGCCCATTTTGAATACGCATGTCTTGTCGATAACGGCTGCTCGCACAGCGTGCGGACGGCGACGGAGGCGAACTTTGGCATCGCAGTGTACCCAGGTCGCGTTGATTTTCGTGGCTACGAGCCCGGCGAAACCGACGACGTTACTGTGCCGATCGATGACTTTCTCACTGAATTTCTGACGAGCGGTTCACTGGCAGCGCCGGAGCCGATGGAGTTTCTCGCGGTCATGGTCAATGCGGGCGGAGGAGGGCAGAGTGTCGACAAGGCAGACCTGCAGATGGGGGTTGATCGTGAGGGCCCACCCGTCCGCGTGGACGCAGGCTACGATGTGCCGCTCACCAACGGTGTCGACTTGGCCGGGAGTGCTGTTCTGACGGGTTTGCGGTTTCAACTGCTCGACCTGGAAATCTCTAACAGCGACATGCTGGCCGGCTCAGCCATGCGAGCTCATTACCGCTACGAGTTTCTCGGCAATCGCATCCCGGAACCCACCTCGGCCGTGCTGCTGATGCTGGGATTCGTTACTTGCACCGTTTCGCGTCACAAAGCTTGAGAAAAGGACCATCCATGAAGAATTCCTTTGTTGGAAAAATGTCATTCTTCACACTCGCGATTTCGTCAATCGCTGTACTGGCCATGGAGGCTGCCCACGCGCAGAACGCGGCTTGGGTGCAACCCGCAGGCGGCTTCTATGAAGAACCGAGCAACTGGGTTCCCAGTGTCGTCCCCGGTGCGAACAACGACATCCTGATCAACGTCGGCACCGGCTACAACATCGGCTTTCTGTCGGACCAATCGGCGGGCAGCCTGTCGATCTCCAACAACCTCGACCTGACGTTCAGCTCCGGCGGACCCAGCGGCGTCGAGCGGAAGTTTAACGTGGCCAGCGACGCGACGATCGACCGGGCGTCGCTCACGCTGGGTGCTATTCCCCAAGGCGTTCCGTTGCACCTCGACGTCGACGGCCGACTGAACATGGCCGGCGGCAATCTCTCGGTGCTCAACGGCGCGCAGCTCGACACGCTGCCTTCGTTGGCAGCCTCGAACACGATCGAAGGCAATGGGGGCGTCGCCAGCCGGGTCGAGGTGGCAGGAACCGACGCGACTGGCCGGGCGTCTCGTTGGACAAGCGGCGGCGATATCATCATCGGCCGCGATGGTGGAGCGGCGAGATTGGACATCAACGGCGGCGGGCAAGTGTCGACCGACGGCTTAGTTTCAGTCGGCGCCCATGCGTTGGCCGATGGGTCTTCACTCGAGGTGCGCGGAACGTCCGCGGACGGCGCCCCGTCGAGTCTGACCAGCAGTTTCATGCAGCTTGGATTCTTGAGTGGCGCGGGGCTCTCCGTCGCGACAGCCCAAGTCGCCGATGGAGCCCAAGTCACAACCGGAGGCGTTCAAGTCTCTTTGGACAGCAAGCTGATCATTGAGGGTGAAGACATTAACCGGAATCCTTCGCGATGGGATGCCGGAACATTTGACGTCTACACAGGCTTCTTAGACATCCTGGGTGGTGGTCACTTCACCAGCGGCTCTGCGACTCTCAATCGAGTTTCCATTGCGAAAGTCGACGGCGTCGCCGCGAATGGCCGACCTTCACGGTGGGACATTGATGGCAATCTTACTCTCGGCAACGACGATGGCATTGGCGCTGTGTTAGTCGACAGTGGCCTTGTAACAAGCGACACTGCACAGATCGGCTTCGGGACTGGCGAAAGCCTGATAAGCGTCGAGGGCATTCCGAACGCAGGCGGGGCTTGGGAAAACTCAGGCGATGTTTCCGTTGGCGGCTCGCTCACCGGACCCGAAGCGAAGGGGATTCTTCGGCTTAACAACGAACACGCCCGCGTCGACATCGGCGGCACGCTCACCGTCTGGGGGCCCGGGTCGGTGGAGATTAATGGCGGCGACTTCAAGGCCGACGTTGTTGATGACACCCATGGCGGCACCTTCGAGTTCAACACCGGCACACTCAGCGTCAACCGTTTCGATGGCAATTTGCTCAACGCGGCGGGCACGTTCGCACCGGGGGTCGACGCCGCAACGGGGTCTACATTGGTCGATGGCAACTACACGCAGCAGTCAGGCAGTACGTTGGCCCTGGACATCGCCGGCACCGGGCCCGGCTCGACTCATGACCTGATCAACATCACTGGTGACGCTCAGATCGATGGATTGCTGGAGTTGTCACTCGTCGAAGGTTTTACTCCCAACTTTGCAGACGAATTTACTCTGCTGGCCGCCGATAGCTTGTTCGGCTTCTTCGACAATGTTGGCACGGGACAACGGCTCGACACCGTCGATGGCCGTGGGTCGTTTGCCGTTCACTACGGTATCGGCAGTGCCTTCGATGAATCGCGTGTCGTGCTCAGCGATTTTCAAATGGAGACCGTCACCGCTGATTTGAACATGGACGGCTTCGTCGATGGCTTGGACCTCGGCATTCTGTTGGGAAATTTCGAGACCATCGCCGCGCCTTCCGGCGGTGAACTCAATGGCACCGATCCTGTGGACGGGTTGGACCTTGGCATTCTACTTGGTAACTGGGATGTACAAACGCTCGGTGCAGTGTCGTCCCTGCCGGAACCTACAGGCTGGGCACTGTTGAGTCTCGGATCGATATTTTGTATTACCAATCTCCGCACCTTCCTCAAGGAGCAATCATGAATCGCTTGATCTCAATTTTTTTTGGCTTGGTAGCCTACGCCTTTGGGCTGGGAAGCTTGGTACTTTTCAAGCTGTACGTTGGGGGCTGGGACGTCCTGCCTTGGCACATCGACGACCAGCCCAGCGAAACAATAGGTCGTGCCTTGCTGATCAATCTCGGCCTGATTGCTCTATTTGGTATCCAGCACTCCGTCATGGCTCGGCCGGGATTCAAGCGTGCATGGACTCGCACTATTCCAAAGTCGCTGGAACGAAGTTGCTATTGTTTTGCAACGGGAGCTGTTGTGTCTCTTCTGTGTTATTGTTGGCAGCCGCTAGGGGGAACCGTCTGGCATGTTGACAACTACGCACTGAGTACCGCATTGACGACCCTGCAACTGCTCGGCTGGACGATTGCTGTGGCCTCGTCTTTCATGATCAATCACTTCGAGCTGTTCGGTTTGCAGCAAGTCTATTATCGCTTCATCGAAAAACCATTGCCGAAGCCAGATTTCACCGTGAACTATCTTTATCGTTTCGTTCGGCACCCGCTGCAAATGGGCATCTTGATCGGTATTTGGGCCACCCCCCACATGAGCGCGACGCACATGTTCCTTGCAGCAACGATGACCGCGTACATCACGATCGGCCTGTATTTTGAAGAGCGCGATCTAGTTGCCTCGCTGGGGCAAGATTATGAACAGTACCGCCGACAGGTCCCAATGGTTGTGCCCAAATTACGTGGCCTATCTGCGCATTTCCATTCATCGGATCTATTGAGTTCAGATTCGGCATCATCATGAGGCTGTTAGTCGCGATCTCGCATTTCTCCCAGTCACGCTGCGCTTGCGCTGATCTCGGGTCGCATTACGCGTCGAAGAATTTCTGGGTGCGATTGTGACTGACAAGGCACTTAAATCTTCTGACAAAAAGCAGACCGTCGGGATGCGCTCATTCTTCCATCGAGGACCTTTCCAACGGTTGGCATCGAGCCTTTTCCATTCGACCATCGACGATTCCGCCACTGCAGGATGCGCAAAGTATCCGGACACAGAGCCGTCGGCCATGGAGACGTCTGCGCGAAACCAGTATTGGCCGCTTGAATGCGACTCGTCCGACATTGAATCCATGTTTCGAGGACCAGACGGAGGACAAAAGTGGAGATAAATTACCGCGCGTTAGACACGGGAGAGCACGCACCTGTTACAATGAGCTACGATATCAGCCTGGAGTGGTTTTAGGCTGAAGGTCGGATTATTTACTCGAACCACTGAGGTTAAACGATTGCGGGCTTCCATCGGGCGACCGGGCCGTACCATTTTGAAGGGCCCCTCTGTAGAACGATGGCAATGCTGAACGCTTTCTCTCATCTCCTCAGACTCGTCTGCAGGTGCAATCATGCATTTATTGCCAAACAGAAAAACTATTCTTTGCAAGCGACCGCCTGCTTTTACACTGGTCGAACTCCTTGTTGTGATTGCCATCATTGGTGTTCTTGTCGCATTGCTTCTGCCCGCAGTTCAAGCTGCGAGAGAATCGGCTCGTCGGACGCAGTGCACGAATCAGCTAAAGCAAATTGGTCTGTCGGCGATGAACTACGAATCGACCATCGGGGCGTTGCCGTCTGCTGGTTGGTCCTATCGTTGGACCGGCGACCCCGACCAAGGTTCTGGCGAAGAGCAACCCGGCGGGTGGGCCTATAGCCTATTGCCTTATTTGGAAGTTGGGGCCGTATTCCAGATTGGAGCCGGTCTGCCAGAAGCTCAGAAGGCAGCTGCACTATTGAAGCAAAAGACAACGCCGCTACCCACCTTTTATTGTCCTACCCGTCGGCAACCAGAACTCTCTTACGGGCCAGAGTCTTCAATCAACAGTACAGACCCACCTGATCAACTAGTCGCCAAGACAGACTATGCCGCGAACGGTGGTTCGATTGCTCCTCCCGAGGGTGTCGGAATCACTTGGTCGGGCGGGCCCGACTTGACCTGCCTGCAAGACTACCCGGATTGCACCTGGGGAAGTTACATTCGAGAAAAGATCAATTTTCTTGATGGCACTTTCCAACCAAGGTTTCCGGTCGAATTTCGAGAAATCTCCGACGGTCTTTCAAACACCGCGTTAATCGGCGAAAAATATCTTCGCTTCGATCTGGTCGATCAGAACAACTACACAGTCAACACCTGCGTGGACAATAATTCACTGTATCAAGGTTACGACTGGGATGTGATTCGTTGGGTGAATTCTGCTGCTGGAAAACCGCTTCGTCGAGCGCCGCAACGTGATTATACACCGCAACCTGACTCGTTTAATGACCCGGAAACTTGTGCGGTTCGTTTCGGCAGTTCACATCCCTCGGGATTTCAAGTCGCGTTTTGCGACGGATCGGTGCAAGCAATTGCGTATGATGTGGACATGGAATCGTTAGAACTGCAGTTCCGTCGCAACGATGGGGGTGTGTCGCGGATTCAAGACCCGTTCTTGGGGAGATAGCTCTCACACCATGCCAAGTAGGGACACCTCGATGAAGTTGAGCTCGCGATGGACCGTGGTCCAGTTTGATTACCTCTCCGCCGTTCGAACATGCTGCCTCCGCTGCTTTTGTGTATTGAGCTTTTGTGTGCCGGGCGGTCTCTCTGGGTGTGGCAACTCACTAACCAGCCAAGTCGGCGCATTCAAAGACACCGCAGCCACCACCGATGCGGCATTGAAGTCACTCGACAAGAACGCCGACAACGCGCTGGATGATAGTGAACTAGCCAACAGTCTTGGTCTGCAGTCGGGTGCCGCAAGAATTGATCACAATGGCGACAAGCAACTCGATCGCGAGGAGCTTCTTGCTCGTTTTCAAAAGCTTGACTCGATGTCGGATATCGTGGGAGTGGAGGTCCTCCTGGTGCACAATGGTCGATCGCTCGCCAACGCCAAGGTCTCGCTAACTCCAGCTCCTTTTCTTGGTGAAGGACTGCAGACCTACCAAGGCGTTTCGGATCTGCGAGGCAATTGCTCGCTGCAAGGTGAATCGATTCCATTGCCCGGCCTTCCCACAGGCTATTACACGGCGCACATCACTCAAGAAACAGCGGGAGTCGACGGCCAGGTCGGCTGCGAAATCGCCGATGACGCCTCGGGCTCTAGGCTTGTACTGAATCTGACAAGCGAGTGAGTTCACGCACCGCCGATTTGCTGCACACAAGGACTGATCACGTCCCTCGTTATTGCAATGACCGAGACTGACGAGGCTTCGAATCTCGACTGGTGCGACGACTGGTGCGAGTATTGGTCCCGTTGAGGAACGCTGGAAAACCACTCCTTCAATATCTCAGATTGATGCGTTTCTCAGGACAACGAACGTGTCTGCGATAAGGCCCCCTG
Organism: Bythopirellula sp.; assembly: GCA_965230685.1. Taxonomy (GTDB): domain Bacteria; phylum Planctomycetota; class Planctomycetia; order Pirellulales; family Lacipirellulaceae; genus Bythopirellula. The sequence goes on along the minus strand of CBDDLO010000002.1, from coordinate 770,323 downwards.
GTAGAAAACGCTAAGCAACCGAGCAAGAAATCCTATCGTGGGAATTCTCTCACGGGATTCCCATCGCATCCCCTTGGCAAGAGAGCCAGTAGCCGAGGGCGGCATTGCTGCCTTCGTAGGTATCCAGTCGCTACTCTTTGGGCGCGTATTTCTTTCGGAGTGTTTCCGCCTGCTCGAACTCGCGCTGTTTCGATTTCAGCAACTCGGCCCCTTGCTGAGTCTTGTGAAGGGCCTGTTGGACTTCGTCGAGCTTTGTAGACAACTGTTGTTGCTGCCGTTGTAATTGGTCCACCTCGAGCGCAAGCTGGGCTCTTGCTTTGGCATAACTAGTTTGCTGGGCAAGGATTGCCGCTTTTGCCGCTTGGGCTTGCTCAAATTTCTGGGTCGCAGTCGCCAGTGCTGCGTCGGCTTCGTCGCGCTGCATTCTGAGTTGTTCCAGGTCGGGTAGACCTGCCGCTTGATCGGTGATCTGCGCCAACTTGGTCTCAGCGGCTTGAATCTCTGCTGCAGACGCTTCCCGTTGCTGCTCGTTTTCTAGGGATGTTGCCGCGGCTGTGATTGCTTTGCCGTGCGATTCATGAGCCGCTTCGCCTTCTTCCAATGCCGTCTGGCGTTTGGACAATGCATGGGTGCTGGATTGCACCAGCTGTTGCATTTTTTGCAAACGTGTTTCAGCGCCGGCTAGTCGCTGCGCGAGGGGCTCAGGATTTGGCGGCAAAGTTCCTACTTGCTGCTTGGTATCGAGCTGGAACAGGCGGACTTGACCGCTGTAGTCACTGGCGACCACTTGGGTACCATCGTGCGTGAAGCACGCCGCCAGTGGCAGCTCCGGTAGTTTGCCCAGGTCGGTGTTCAGTGAGCCGGCGGCGGTCCAAATCTTTAGGTGGAGATCGCGCCCCGTGGAAACCCAACGGCCGTCTTGGGCACAACGTACGGAAAGGACTCCACCGGAGTGCGCCGGGATCGACTTGATGGGCTTCCCCTCAGCGTTCCAAAGTCGTAGCGTGCCGTCTTCACTCGCTGTGGCGACCATCGCCGAGTCGGCACGCCAGTCGAGCGAGCGAATGGCTTCTGTATGGCCACGCAAGTCGGCCCGTTCGCTGCCCGTCTCGGCGTTCCAAAAAAACACACTGCCATTGCGATCTGCGGTGGCGAGCAATTGGCCATCGGGACTAAAGCCGACAGCGGTGATCCACTCGGTGTGTTTGTCGATTTGGTAAACAAGTGAACCATCGGCGACGCGGTAGACGCGCACTTTCTTCTTCGGTCCCCCCAAGGCAACCAGCGACATGTCGGGGCTGATGTCCGCTGCCAAGACAATGTCGAGTTCCTCGCCGAGTGTAGTGAGTCGCACGCCCGACTTCACATCAAGCAGCGTGGCACTTCCCTCAACGGCATGGCGGCCTCCGGCCACGAGCAAGAGCGCCCCATCGCGACTGAACCGGACGACTTGCGGCATGCCATCGAAGTAGGGAAGCACTCCCAGGAATTCTCGCGAGTCCGTGTCGTAAAATGCAATTTGCCTTTGCCAAGCGATTGCTGCCAGTGGTGACCAAGGGCTGGTGGTAATCGCGTCGACGGGGCCGACCTGCGAGGTCCACAGCAGGGGTTCATGAAACAACTGCTCGGGCATGGTCGGCTTGCCCAGAGGTTGGCGGGTGGGGGCAGCATCGAGCGCCGCGATCGCAGGCTTGCTTTTTTGCATTGGCTTCGAGCCCTCCTTTTCGAGCAAGCCTCCCTCGATCCAGGTGCGTAGAATTTCAAGTTGCGCTTCAGGTAACTTGTCACCCGGCGGCATGTCGGGTTCTTCCTGGTGAGCGACGAGTCTCCAAAGTCTCGAACTCTCGGGCTCGCCCGCCACGACTACCTCGCCACTGGCTCCCCCAGCGACTACGCCCGAGAAGCTATCGAGAGCCAAGCTCGATTTCGCTTCGTCCTGGTTGTGACAAGCAAAGCAATGTTCGCGTAAAACAGGTTGCACGTCCTTGTCGTAGGTAACAAGTTTGTCAGCACAAACGATGGATGCGTTCGCGGAAAGAACGGTCAAAATGGTCAGGAAGTATCTCAGTCGCATGGTGCTAAAATCTATGGGGATACGAATTTCCATCAGCAGGAAAATCAAGCGAATCTCCGCTCAGTGGTTAAACAGGAACTCCCGAGAATTGAGCACCGCCCAAAAAATATCATGAAGCCCCGCTTCGAGCTGAGTCTCTTGGGTCGGCAAAGTCCCCACCAGCTGCTCGCGTTCCTGGTCGGTTGGCGGCCGGGACAAACACCGAAGATAGATCGCTTCGACCACTTCCGTAGGTGATTTCCCCGCGGCGAGCCATTGCGAAATCAAACCCCCCTGCGCGATGTTTTTGTGAACCGTGCCATTGTTCAGCAGCAATAGCGCCTGCGACAAGGTCGGTTCCGCTGTCGCTTCACAGGCACAGACCGACTCGCGTTTGGCACGGCCAAAAGTGGTGAGGAAATAGTTGCTCGCCCGACCGTCAGCGATTTTGAGGGCCCGTTCTCCGAGCTTCAATCCAGGCAAACGCTGTGGTTTGTCCGTCGCTTGGATGATGCAGTCGAGCAAAACTTCCGCGGAGAGGCGTCGCGGCTGGGCACGCGCGTAGTTGGCCACGTCGTCGGCATTGGTTGCGTTCACGTCGCTGGAGCGCTGATAGGTGCGCGAATTGCAAATGTCTCGCACCAAAGGGCGAATGTCGTAGTCGTATTCGATAAGTTGGCTCCCCAGTTTGTCAAACAACGCACCATTGCTGGGCGGGTTGCTAATGCGAATATCATCCACTGGCTCGACGATGCCGTGACCGAAGAAGTGGGCCCAGACGCGATTGGCGATGCTGGGAGCGAAGTAGGGGTTCTCCGGCGAGACAAGCCAATCTGCGAGTACCGCTCTGCGATCACGACCCTTGGTTTCGGGCTCCGCACCACCGAGTACCTTGGGCTTCATCACCCGTCCGTCGAGAGGGTGTTTAGTTTCACCCCTATCTCTGCTGAAGATGAACTGCTCGCGGTAGTCTTCGCCCCGTTTGCGCGCGATCTGTGCAAAAAAAGCAGTGAAGCCGTAGTAGTCGTCCATAGTCCAGCGGTCGAAAGGGTGGTTGTGGCACTGAGCGCACTGGATACGGATGCCGAGAAAAGATTGAGCAACATTCTCGGCGACCTTGTTCGTGTTGGGTTCGATTTGGAAGAAATTTGTGGGGGGCGTATCGAACGACGTGCCGCTGGCAGTGAGCAGTTCGCGTATCACTCCGTCCAGCGGTCGGCTTGCTGCGATTTGTTCACCAAGCCATTGCCAATACAAGTACATTGGCTTGGTTTCGACCAAATTGGGCTGGGTGCGGATGAGCAATAGCTCTGCCCACTTGTGTGTCCAGAGCTGCGTGAAGTCGGGGCTCGCAATGAGCTGATCAATTTTCTCAGCACGCTTGTTGGGGTAGTCGCTGGCCAGGAACTGCTCGAGCTCTGCGGGTTGAGGAAGTCGTCCAGCGATGTCGAGCGTCACTCGACGCAGAAACTCTGCGTCGGTGCAGATGGGACTCGGGTTGATCCGCATGGTGCGTAGTTTTTGGCTGACAAGATCGTCGATATAATTTGCCGGCGTTTCTTCGGTGGGAGTGAAGGTCTGGTTTGTTCGCAAGACCAAAACCTGGCTTCCCACGGTGTGCGTATCGAATCGGGCCATGACAAACGTCTCGCCAACGTGGTCGGATGTGAGCAAGCCACGTGGGTCGATATTGGCAACGGCATCGTTGCTCGATTGAAAAATCGCCAAGTCCGTGACGTCGCGTGTCGACCCGTTCGAGTAGTTCGCAACAACGACAAACTGTTGCGTCTGGTCGCCGACACGGAGGACTGCCGAAGGGGGATACAGTTCTACGGAATCGACTTCGGCCGCATCAGCCAAATCGCTTGTGGCACCCTCTGCAATCCACTGGCGAAGTTTGAGATAGTAGACGCTATCGCGCTCGAAACGCTTGCCGCCGGTGTGCGGGACCGCGCCGGTTGATTTAAGCAGCAGTAGGCTCTCGTCGGGCAGCGGGTAGTTCAAGCGGCGCGTCGCCAACTCGCGCGTCAGTCGATGGAAGTCTCCAGCGGGATCAAAACCAAACAACGAGAGGCGAAACCCGTCCTTGCCTCGCGACGAACCGTGGCATCCACCAGAATTGCAACCCGCGCGAAGGAAGATCGGCATCACATCGTGGCGAAAGCTGGCGGGCTGTTGCTCGTTGGTATTCGAGGCAATCGCCTGCGTACGTGCACGGAGGCCCGCGAATTCGGCGACGATCTCAGCCGAACCCGCCGAGGTTGCTGTGAGTTGAGCCTTATCCAATTCGAAGGAACTGGGCTGTTCCTCGAGCAAGCGCCAATCGGCGAGCTGGGTGACGTCGAGCGTGCCGCCATCCTCCCGCGTAGCCACGGCGATCAGCTGCTGGAAATCGTCGTGGTGATTCAGTGAGACCTGCGACGGGTAGAGGTCCAGTCTAGTGAATTTCGTTGGCCCAGCTTCCGTGGTTTGCTCGACCGCCGGCGAAGCTGTGATGAGAAGCGAGCTGAGTGCAACAATCAACATGCAGCGGCTAGAGAGTTTCACGACGATTCCTCCCCGGCACTGGGTCTACGCTTTGCCGTTTTCGCTGCGGGAGCGGGATCGACTCGTAGTTCGGCATAACCCTGACGAAACTGCACGGGCTCGTCTTCGACGGTGAGGAGCACTTCGCAACCGACGCCCCGATGGCGACCCGCTCGAGCGTCTGCAGCAACGGTAAGTTGAAACACGACCGACTGACTTTCGGAGTTCACAAGCACCTTCTGCGCGGTTACACCCGGTGGTAATCGCACAAGCTGCAGTTCCGCATCGCCAGGGAACGGATGACGTTGCTTGAAGGTCACGGTCACCTCTTTCGTCTCTCCCTGTACGACGGTAAGCGTGGGGATGGTCACCTCGAAAAAAGGCTCGACGATTTTTAGAGTTGCCAATTGCGACGAGGTTTCCACCGCGCCGCGAATGTTCGTCTTGCCAAGAAAGGCGATTTTCCACTCGCCCGTGCGCGCTTTCGCGTTGGCGGTGATTGGTACGAGAACTTCTGTTTCGCCTTTCTTGATCGAAAGCGATTGGTTCGTGGACATACCAGGTGTGTTGTAGATAGTACGGACTGCGATGGAGTTTTCGAAGCCTTCCTCGCGCTGGGCAACAATCTTGAGTTGCATCGAACCGCCTTGCACCAACGGTGCCTTTGGCTCGACGATCTGAATCGAGTAGGGCAGGGCGTTGGTTACCGCGACGGGTGTTCGCTCGGTAAAGTGACTCCAAACGGCAACCTGATTCCGCCCCCGCACGAGCCACGTTTGTTGTCGAAACAGGCTGGTAATCGGACGTGGTTTCTCAGCAAGCCGAGCAGTCACTGTCGCCAAACTCGCCGAGAGTTCCGCTTGCGGCTCAGCAGTAAACAACACCGGCACGCGGTTGTAGTTTGCCGCCAGCGGCATCACCGACACTTCGCACCCTTCGGGAACCCCTGACCACTCGACCTGCATGGGCCCTCCTACATCGCGCCGCCGCACGGTCATCATCGCCGCTGTGCGGCCTCCTTGCGGAACGTTGATCACCTGGGCGTTGTAGCGCCGCCGCTCATCAAGTTGCAATTCGACGATCGGCGTCGGTTCAGAGATTTCGATCGCATAGACCATGTCATCACGACCGCGGAAGAGTCGATCCACAACATGCAAGAAATAGTCGCCGTCAACAGGCGCTTTGAAACGGAGGTAGCTATCCGGCTTGCCAGCATCGTCGTCGTTGCCTTTGAGGTATTTTCCATCAGCGTTGTAAAGATGCAGCACCGAGTCGAGCGAACTACGCAGCAGCCGAGCGCGCACTCGCAAGTCGATCGTTTGTCCTTTTTTCAGCGTGAAACGGTAAAAGTCTTTGTCCTGCGGTTCGCTGATCACACCGCACGCGATGCCGGGGACGGGTAACTCGTTGGAATCTTGTCGGCGATTGTTTGGCTCGGCCTCCCTCGACTGTGGCAATGCCGACAAGTACAAAGGTATTCCCGAGGGAGAGATTCCTTGTTCGTCGATCGCGTGGATTTCGCACGTGTTCGAGTCGGATTTCGGTACTTCAATCGTCGCAGTTTGTTCACCATCGCCGCCGCCGATCCAGCGCACTTCCACAGGCTTGCCCGGTATCGCAACAGGTGGAAACACAGCCTTGGGACGGGGGAATCGACCCACGTGCAGGCGATACGTCGCCTGGTTGCTGCCGCGAAAAGCAACTTCGCGCAGATGGATAAACATGCGGCCTGTCTTGGTCGCGCGCGTCGAGACGAAAGCGTCTTGCTGGGTGGCAGCCTGGTCATCGCTCACGGCGAGCAGTGTGCCCGATTCGTCGCGAAGCTCCAGCAAGGGATCAAACAATGTGCGGCCTAAGCGAATGCCTTCGATCTCTACACTCAGCCGCTCGCCCTTCTCGACTTCCATGGCAAAGACGTCTACGTCGTGTTCCTTGATCACGCCGTTGACGACGACGTCTGTGGCAATTTCTTGCGGCTTGTGTTTCGTGTCATTGGGCTCGGCTTCGTCAATTTCGGGAAGATTACCAACGTGAAACGTGACCAGGTTGCTAAGGCCCGAAGCGGTTCGTAGTCGCAATGCATGTCGTCCCAGCCGGCAGTCGTCAGCCAGGCGAAACTCGCACTTCGCTTGCTTGCCGTCGATGACCTCTAGGGCAGTTGCCTCAATTCCGGTATCGTGCCATAAAAACTGGTGTGGTCCGTCCTCCAATCGCTGTCCGCGCAGCACGATCTTCACTACGGTGCCGCGTTGCCCACCTTGCGGCTCCAGTTGCTCCAGCAATGGATCGGCTGCCCAACTCGGAGCCAGAAGGCTCAGGGTTACTGCCAAAGCGTGGAACGCGTGGTTGCATCGGCAACTGGCCAAGTGATTCACTCCAGTTAGCCCAATAGATCTCGACGAACCTGTCCGCCTTTGACAATCTCAATGGGCCGATCGCCGGGAGCCATCAGCTCCTTTTCGGCAGCAATGCCCAGTTGGTGGTAGAGCGTCGCGGCCAAGTCTTCGGGCGAGACGGGCGACTCCTCCGGCTCGTTGGCAGTTGCGCCCGACGAACCAACCACCGTGCCCCGCTTGAACCCTCCACCCGCTACGGCAACACTGAAGACCTTGGCCCAGTGGTCGCGGCCAGCGTCGGCGTTGATTTTTGGAGTGCGGCCAAACTCACTGGTAACCATCACCAGTGTTTCGTCCAGAGATCCACGCTCTTCCAAATCCGAGATCAGGGCGGCAAAGCCCTGATCGAACGCCGGCATGAGCCGCTTCATTTGCGGGGTGATGCGTTGGTGATGGTCCCAACCTCCGTAAGAAAGCGTGACAAAACGCGCGCCCGCTTCGACGAGGCGCCGCGCCAACAACATCCGCTGCCCAGCCTGGTTGCGCCCGTAGCGATCTTTCATGGCGTTGGGCTCTTTGTTCATGTCGAACGCTTCGCGCGCGGCAGGGGAGCTAATCAAACGAAAGGCCCGCTCGTAGAAGGCGTTCATCGAGGCCACAGCATCCGAGGCTGCCCGCTCGCTGAATTGTTCGTTGGCGATCTCCAATGCGGCAAGGCGTCGTTCGTAGCGCTGTTGGTTTACGTTGCCGGGGAGATTCAAGTCGCGTACTCGAAACTTTGGACGTGCCGGATCCGCGCCAACAGCGAATGGTGCGTACGCTGAACTCAAGTACCCGGCTCCCGCGAACGGTGTCGGATCGTTGGGAATGCTGATATAAGGCGGCAAGTCTTTGCGGGGCCCAAACTCGTGGCTGACCACGCTACCGAGACTCGGATACACGAGCGCCGGACCGGGGCGATAGCCAGTCATCATATTGTGCTGGCCCCGCTCATGGGCTGCTTCGCCATGCGTGAGCGAGCGAATCACCGTGAGCTTGTCCGCCACCTGCGCCGTTTTTGGCAGCAGTTCGCTGAACTGCACTCCGGTCAGCTTGGTGGGAATCGCCTGCAGTTCGCCCCGATACTCGATGGGCGCCATCGGCTTAGGGTCCCACGATTCTTGCGCCGATAGCCCGCCTTGAAGAAAAATATGAATAACGCTCTTGGCTTTGGCCTGCGGAGTCACGTACGCATTGCTTGCCGCCTGGGCCGCTTCCAGAACCAGAAAATCCGCCAAACTCACTCCGAGTCCTGCCACAGCTCCGACTCTCAAGAAGTCGCGGCGACTGGCTGGCTTCTGAAACTTCCGCGACATGATTCAAGTCTCCTGGGCCTACTACCCAATGCCTGCGGGTACTTAAGCAGTTGCTTGAGAGAGTTGTCGAGATGCGGGGGAGGGCGGGGTGGTCGGAGTCGAGAAACCAAACGGGCACCGGAGCTGGCCGATTGGGAAATGTAAGGGCCCGCAGGTTCCTGACTTCTGTGCGATAGACTGTTATAACTGGGAGCGGAGGAGAAGTCAATTTTTGCGGTAGACGACTGCTATCTCAGGATCGGAATTCATTGTGGACAACCCATTGCGTTGGCTTTCGCTCGTCATGCTTGACGAAAGCGAGTTGCCAGAGTTTTCGAGTATTTCCCAGTATGTGCGCGACACCTATGCCGATGCGCCTGAAATCAAGCTGGCTGGCACTACAGAGAACCTGATTACCTGCACGTTCGGAGAATACACAGCTGCCGTCACTCTAGTGCCGCGGGCGATTCCTTGGTCCCAGTTGGAAGGGCCGTGCGCTACTGCTTGGTATTGGCCCACGGCGACCGAAGCGCTCCGCGACCATCAGTCGCACCTGCTTGTCACGCTGGTCGACGAGGCGGGCAAAACGGTTTGCAAGTCCACCGCGCTGACGCAACTGGTCGCCGGTCTGGTGGCAAGCTCACGCGCGAGCGGTGTGTTTTGGGGCCCGGGGCGGTTGGTGCATCCTCCCCAGGCATTTCTGGATCAGGCAGCGCAGCTTGCTGCCGATGATTTCCCTCTGTTCCTTTGGGTCGATTTCCGCGTCGAGCGTACCGACTCCGGCGGCACGCGGCTCTACACCACGGGCCTCGAAGCGCTTGGCTACACGGAACTCGAAGTCAAAGACTATCTCGGCGAGCCGCAGACATTGCTCGAATTCGCCTACAACATCGCTCATTACCAATTGAACCAATCCAAAGTAATCAACGAAGGCGACACCATCGGCCTGACCGAAGAAGTGCAAGTCACGGCGCGCCGTGCTCCGTCGATGTTTGATGCGTCGTTGGAAGTGGTGGCGCTGGAGTTTGAAGGGGCGGGTGGTTAAAATATCGGAGAGAGCAAAGCTCCTGCCAGTCCTTCACGAGGTGAATCATGACCGATTATGAGAGTGTCCTGTCCGCTGCAGCCCAACTTCCAACGGTTGACCGCTTGCGATTGATCGACGATCTCGCTTCCTCCGTCCCCGACGATCAGCCGCCGCAGTTGTCTGCTGCCTGGCTGGAAGAAATCGAACGACGCTCAAGCGAAGTCCAGTCGGAGTCCGTCGTGCTAGAGCCGTGGTCCGACATTCGCGCTCGGCTCTTTGGCAAGTACGGAGTTGACAGTGCGGGTTGATTTCCACCCTGAGGCCACTGCCGAGCTGGAATCCTCCGCAGATTGGTATGCTGAACGAAGCGCCGGCGCAGTTCGCGGTTTCGCCTGGGCAGTCGATTCAGCAATTTAGAAGATTGAAAAGCAACCCGAACGTTTTCTCGCAATCGACGAGAATCATCGTAGCTGTCAATTGGAGCGATTCCCGTTTCAAATCATATACCGACCTGAGAAAAGCCGCATCGTAATAGTTGCGCTTGCCCATGCGAAACGCCGACCCGGTTACTGGAAATCGAGAGCATGAACTTGCGAGTTAAAGGCTCTCGTCGGAGGTAGGCCCAACGGATACAATGGAGCTGCATGTCACCCGGGAGATTCCAATGTCCGTAGCAAAGCAAGCAAAAGCCGTTTACGAAGCCGATCTGCGACAACGGCTCGAAGCCGAGCATTTCGGTGAGTTCGTGGCGATCGAGCCCGAGTCTCGCGAGTCATTCGTGGCTCCCACATTTATGAGCGCGGCGATGGCCGCGAAAGAATCGCATCCGAGGAGGAAATCGTTTGTCATCCGTATCGGCCACGAGGCAGCCGTCCATATTGGTGCCGCGTTGAAATGAATGGCAGCGTCGACGACAACTGCCGAGCACTGCTGCCTGTGGAGGTTCGTGCAAAGTCCGGCGAAGCTCCAAGCATGATTGAAGCTTGGGTTGACACAGCGTTCGATGGGCATTTTGTATTCGCCTCGAAGTTGATCGAAGATTTGGAGCTAGAAACCCTCGTAGAGACCGAGGCGATTCTTGCCGACGGAACGAAAATTGCGATGGAAACCTTCGTCGCGTACCTGGACTGGTTCGGCGATCTAGTTCCAGTTCAAGTAATTGCAAACGACGGACAGTTCCCGCTGCTGGGCACGGCTCTGCTTGAAAAGCATCGGTTGACTATCGACTATGTGGCAAGAACGGTCGACGTGACGCAAGCGACTTGATTCGGACAGTGTCACCTCCCACCGCAGCCCCTCGATGTTCGACGAATCGCTAGAAGTGGTGGCGCTGGAGTTTGAGGGGGCGGGTGGGTAGAAGGAAGGGAGTGCTATCGAAAGGGGCCAGGCCAAGAAAACGCATTCGTTAGGTTTAGTTGGCTAAGTTAGAAACGATTGCCCATCGAAAAGCAGGCGATGTGAAATTCAATTTACGTGTAATGATTGTCTTTGTGGCCTGGGCATCTGCCGTATTTGCGTTCATTGGATGCCTATACCGGGCAGAAAGTTTTTACTTTTATCATGCCGCAACACTAGTTGGGGCTTTACTCGGTACAGGGCTTGGCGTCATTCTTCGACGGCCCGAGAAAAACAGATGGACGCTCACGTTCTATGGGGCTTTTTTTTTCGGAGGAGTGGCTTACCTAATCCTAAACTGGCCGCAAGGCGGCGTCCCTAGGAGTAGCCCGTTTGTCCCATGGACATGGATTCTAGATATTATCTATGTTTTTGTCCCCGCATGTTTCTGTGCGAGCATCTCCGAACTCCTTCGGATAATTATTGAACGTATGGATGGAAAAACGAAATAGTATTGCTCTACGTTTGGCACACGCAGAGCATCGTACCTATCCAGCGGAGGGACTCTTCTAGCCGGACTTTGCGGGAGGGTGGCGATGAAGTCCTCCTGCTCTGCGTGATCGCGTTGAAAAAAGATGGCGAGAGCCGCTCCACTAAGAACGCCCACTTGAGCAATTCCGATTCGCGGCGAACCCAATTCACGGTAAACCCCGATACACAGTGAACTCGGATACACAGTGACCCTAGTCAAGCGAAAGCGACTACTCGGCTACGTGTGCCCCACCCACCAATTCCTTGACCGCCTCAACAAGAATCTCTTCCACTTGCGGGGCATACACCCCCGGCTGAGCGTAGTAGACTTGCGAGAACTCGGCTTCGTAGCCGCCTTCGGCGAGGATGCGCCGCGAGGGGATGTAGCCGGGCATGCCGTTGGCCCAAGCGGTGATCCAGAGCCGCTTGAAATCGAGTTCGTGTTTCAAGCGCACGGAGTAGTCGACGACCACTTCACCTGCCAGGAACACCATCGCCAGGTCGTCGCCGAATCGCCAGACTGACAGGGGATAGTCGACTTCGCTGGCAAGAGTGCCCGTTTCGTCCAGCCGCTTGAGCAGAAGCTTGGCCAACTGACCATGAAACCCGGGTTTCTGCAGTTCTGATTCCCAATGCTTTCGCGATGGAATAGGTTGCAACGGGAGTTGAATGTGTCGACTGTCTGTCGTTGGCGGTCTCCTTAGGGGAATCATCTTTTCTGAGAGCAGCCGTTGCACTTCGTCGGCAATCGATTGGCCATGTTGACGGGCCATTTGCAGCTCGCCGCTTGGCTGGGGGCCGATGTCAGCGCCGCAGCCGATGGTCATTAACGAGACGGCCTCGGGGAATAAGCTCTCGATCCCGGCGTTCGCATAGCCGGCCCAATCGCCGCCGACGAAATTGCGCGCACCTATCGTCGTGCAGTGGCAGGCGTAGTTGGCCCAGATCGCTCGGACTGTTCCTTGCGCGTCACGTGCGGCCAGCACGGGCAGACTGTGGTCGACGGGTCCGTCGAGTTGGTGTCCGAACCCGGTCCAACGGTTGTCGCTGAGCATGCGGCGGTTCCCACCAAATCCAACGCGGCCCTGGGCCCACTCCAGCGACATCGGCTCTCGATTGGCTAGGGCATCGACGATCGCCTTTTCCATTTGGGAAATTGCGAAGTCGGTGTAGGCTTGGGTCTGTCGGTCTTGTTCGGGCGTGGTGCGTCCCTGCCAAACGATAGGGGCATAATCGACCAGCGTCGGCGCAGTATGCGTGTGAGTGGCTGCCACCACCAAGCGATCCCGAGTGATTCGGTGCTGGATCAAGCGCGCTGCCAGACGGTCGACAGCGGTGCGAGGCACGCCGCAGTTGTCGAGAACTACCACGGCAACGGGCTTCTCCTCACCAATCACCAGCGCCCGAGCCCAGAGCTTTTCGTCAATCCCTTCGTACTCTTGCGTACGGTTCCCGTAACCCCCTAACAGCACAGGCACCGTTGGTGTAACGTCCACCTTGGCAACGCCGATCGGAATGTTTGGCGAGTTCGCGGCAGCGGCGTGTAAATTATTCCAGGTGAGAAAGCCAAGGAAGAATAGGAATAGCACGGAAAGCGAACTCCTCTGTTGCAGACTTTGCATTGGCATGTGAACTCCAACCGAGATTATCAGGAAGCGCTTTCCCCGCCGCGGTAAATGCGTTCGCGCAGCGGGTTTCGGGCACTCGTGAGAGGGCCTTCGGTGGCGTCGTCGGCCAGTGCGTTGAGCATGATCTGAAACTTTGCGTCGGTGTCGTCGGCGTAGTGGACCAGCAACGCCTCGGGTGTCATCGGCGCCTTGGGCGAACCCCACTCAGGCAGGCGCTGGTGTGAAACAACTATATGTTCCAGTCGCAGCAAGGTTTCTTCATCGAGCGGATGCTCGCTGGCATGTTCGCGGAGAATATCGCGGCCCTGCAGGATATGGCCGATGAGCGAACCGGCGGGGGTGTACTCCGCACCGGTGGGCGTTTGTTCCAGCTCGCGAATCTTACCGATGTCGTGCAAGATGCCGCCGGCAACGACCAGGCCTTTACGCAGCGGCGGTTGCATGTCGGGATACATCTCGGCGTATTTCTCTGCCAAGTAGGCGCAGGTTTGCGAAACGCTCAGGACGTGTTCCAAGTAGCCGCCGACATGGGCGTGGTGGTTGTACTTCGCCGCCGGCATGGTGAGTAACTGCTCGCTGTGCTCTTCCAAGAGAGACACGACAAACTCGGCTACCGGTTCTTCGTCGATGGCGGTTTTCGCCAACTCGACCAGTTGGTCGTACATCTCCTGCGGTTGAAACCGCGAGGCGGGCAGGCACATCGCGGGATCGAATCCTTCGCTCTTGTCGTCGTCGTTGACGAGGCGGATTTTGCGAATCTCCAGCTGCGGGCCGTAGTTTGTCTCGCGAAACTGCGCCCGCATTTTGAAAAACAAGCCAACCTGCCACTCTTCGCGGCAAGCATTGGCCAGCGGTGCATCGTTCCAGATGGGAAAGTTCACTTCCCGCCCCGCGTCGCGGAAACCGACGCGAAAATACGGCTTGCCATCCTTAGTCGTGTGTTCTTCCTTCGCAGTCATCAGCGCAAAGAAATCACCCTCCTGCCCGTGCGTCAGCTCCGCCAGTGTTGTGGTTCCCGGTTGCATCGCACCATTGCCACCGAACAAGGATGTTTGTGAGTCGGACATGAAAACATTGTAGCGAACTGGCAATCAGAAATTGAGCCCCCATCGCGCGAGTTTTCTGACCGCTAGTGGGCGCTGCTGAGCGCCAATGAACCACGCAGAATTTCCCCCTCTATACCTTAGCATTCATCAGTGACTATTGGCGGTACTCACTTGTTTGGCACGCATGGCGACGGTAGGATGTTGCCTCGCTCGACCTTCCCTCCCTGCAAGTAGCCCCCCGATGCTTACTTTTCCTGCTGACACCGAAGCGCTGTTGTTTGACTGCGATGGAACACTGGTCGATTCAATGCCGATTCATATCTCGGCTTGGCAGGCGACGCTGGCCGACTACGGCGTGGATTTGCCGAAGGCGTTTATTGATGATCGCGCGGGGATGCCCACCAACACGATTGTGGAACACATCAATGTTGAGTTTGGCGTCACACTCGATCCGCCCACCATCACCGGCGAGAAAGAAGCCCGCTATTTGACGCGGCTCGACGAAGTGTTGCCGATTCAGCCCGTGTTGGACACGGCAAGATCGCACCATGCGAAACTGGCTATGGCCGTCGTGTCGGGAAGCGTGCGTAGCGTGGTGCTCGCGGCGCTGGAGACGGTCGATGCGATGTCGCTGTTCCCCGTGATCGTGACGGCCGACGACCCCGTAGCGGCGAAACCCTCGCCCGATGTGTTTCTCGAAGCCGCGCGACAGTTGGGCGTCCGGCCAGAGCGATGCCACGTCTTCGAGGATGGCGACTACGGAATCACCGCGGCACAGGCGGCCGGAATGACGTGGACCGATGTGCGCGAGCTAGTGTGAACACTACTGCTCGTCACCGTCAGCGGTCGTCTCCAGCGCGAAGTTCGCCGCGTCACTGCCGCCGGCGGGAACGACAAATTCCAAGGCTTGTTTACCGCTGTAGCGAGCGGGGACCTTCTCCTCGCTGAGCACTTTCTGCTCTGACCGCGTAGGATCGAATTCGACCAGGTGTGTGCTGATACGCACGCGGTGCGTTCCCACGACAGCTCCAGGGTCGTCGTTGAGAGAGACCAACTCGTACCGTCCCGTGGCATCCGTTTCTCCGTAGGAGCCTGGGCCGATGGCGAGTGGGTCGCCGCCCGGCGTCTGCCTGGGTTCGAACGCCACGCGCGCTCCCTGCAGTGGTTCGCCGTCGAGCGTTACAAGGCCGCTCACTGGCGCAAGATCGAATTCGCTCTGCGTGCAGCCGACAATCAACATCAACGAAAAGCACGTAAAAGCAGCTCGTACAGGCTTGCTTGATTTCTTGCTGGTTTTCAAAACGACCACTGTGCCTGTTCTCCCCCCGCGATGGTCGCAAGATGCTTGAACAACTCTCCTTCGATTTCTGGACGAATCGCACGGACCGAGCCATCGCAAAACGCGAAGTTGATACCGCCCCCATTGTGCAGACTCGCGAGCGCTCGATCACAATACCAATGCTTGTTGCCGATGAGCAGCATGCATTTGTCGTAGTCGGCAATACGCGTGAACTGCTCGGGCATCGCCGCGGCGAGATTGTGGAACGAATGCGTGCTTGCCCAAAAGGCGGTGCCCGTGGCGTTGAGATTTTCGGACTCGACCGTAGCATACTCGCCGATCAAGAGCGACTGCGCCGTCCCGTCGGTGATGTCATGGATGTTGACCGGGTCGAGATCGCCTACGCCCTGTACAATGAAGGGGCCACGAAAGTCACGCTTCTTGATGTAATCTCGGGAGAACGGCACGTAGTCGAAAAAACCATTGGTCGCGCCCCAACGTGTGCCGCTGATGCCTTTGTAGGAACTCGTGGCGATTCCGTCGGGTTCCGTCGCCGCGGCGAGTTGCGTCGGCACCATCAAGTCGGGGACTTGAGAATCCGACGGGCATTTGTAAAGGCTCAGCGAAGTCCGCAAAACGGGGAGATTCTGCTCATCGAGGTTCGGCAGGCCGCTGTTGTATTGGTCGAAGAGAGCCTGTTGTTCAACGTAAGGCAAAATATGGATCGCCCAGTTCCCCAGATCCGCCTTTCGCGAACTGGCTCCCGCGCCAGCAGGCAGCCCGTGGTGCGCACCCTCAGGAAGCAGTTGATTGGCAGACTCGAAGTTGAGCACTCCCAGCCCGAGCTGCTTGAGATTCGATTGGCACTGCGAACGCCGCGCCGCTTCGCGCGCCGCCTGGACCGCCGGCAGGAGCAAAGCAACGAGCACGCCAATAATCGCGATCACAACAAGCAGCTCGACCAGGGTAAATCCGCGGGCTCCGCTCGAATTTCGCGTGAGAAACTGGTTGGCTCGCATCGCCGCCCTCGCTCGAACGTAGAATAGGTCAAGATTTCCGCAGGGAGTTGCCTGAAGCCACCGTGGACAAAGTCTGCAGCCACCGTGGACAAAGAACGTCGCCGATTATAGCAACAAAGCGTGCCCTGGTGCCAGCTGCATCAGGAGTTGGTCGGGATACCTTTGGCTCCGGGTTGCAGGCTCTATGCTGTTATAAGAAGAGGTATTGCCGCACGATAGCTGCATACCGAAGAGTGGTCGTTGATTCCCCTAGGCAGATAGTTCGCAACGGCGAGGGCCGCCACCTGAGTATTGGCTGAAAGGGATTGAACAGCTCGTGCTGGTGAATCCATAGGACTCGCTATCGCACTTAACGAACTCGCGGAATCAAGAAGTAGGAATGGAGATTTCTGTTCGATGCCTCGGTGACTGCCATGGGGATTTCAAGTCCGGAGTAGAAAAGTTGTTGGTGCGTACATTCAACGTTTCACGCTAGGCGATGTATTTGACCTCTTAGGCGCTGCGACTTCCCAGACGCTGCTGCAAAGACATGCTTTGGCACCGTAGAGACTTGCTGATAATCTTGGTTCGTTGGGGTTCTGCCCCCTATTGTATTAGATTATTCCTTCCCCCTCTGGCGTGTTATACTGGGCTCACTGCCTGTGTACTTGCATCTGGGGAATTTTCTGTGATAAATCTATTTCGCCGTGTTTTGAAATTTGAGTCACTCGAGGACCGCCGGCTGCTCAGTGGGAATACTGTTACCAATTTGCTCGACGTGGTGAACGGCGATGTCTCGTCGGTCAATGCGCTGCACAACGACGACGGCGGTGATGGTGTTTCGCTCCGCGAGGCGATCACCGCGGCGCTCAATGAGCCGAGCTTCGTCGTGGTGCAGTTCGACCCGGTGCTATTCTCCACGCCGCAGACGATTTCCATCGATAGCAGGCTGCCCACGATCGACGCGCCCATTGTCATCCAAGGGCCGGGCCCCGACTTGCTCACCATCGACGCCGGCAACGGCACAGACGGCGTCCTCGGCACCGGGGACGGTTCTAAAATCTTCTTCGTTTCCGACAACTCGAGCGAATTGCTCGACGTTAGCATTCGAGGGCTTACACTCATGGGCGCTGATTCAAGTCTTGGGGGCGGAGGTGCCATTTTAAGTTACGAGAATCTCGCCATTTACGATGCACACATTGTCGGGAACGCCGCAGCCCGAGGTGGCGGAATCGAAAATCGCGGTGTGATCGAGATCGTGGATAGCACGATCTCTGGGAATCATGCCGTTGACAATAACAACTCGCTAAGTTCCCGCGGTGGCGGCTTCTATCAGAATGTGTCCACAAGTCGCGCGACCATTGTAAGTAGCACCGTCTCCGGAAATAATTCGTTGGGCACTGGTGGGGGTATCCATATTTTTGCTGGCACTGCAGATATTTCCAACAGCACCATCACCGGTAATTCGGCGAGCAACGGCGGCGGAGTTAATGTTCGCAGTGACACGACTGTGTCGATATCCAGCAGCACTATCACGGGGAACACTGCATCCTCGCTCGGCGGGGGCATTCGCACGACTGGCGATACGACACTGCAGAGTAGCATCGTTGCCTACAGTGTTTCAGGCGGCGACGTCGTCGGCACCATCGGTTCAGGCTCGAACAACCTCATCGAAGACGGCAGCGGTGGGCTGCCCGATACGATCACCGGCGACCCCTTGCTCGGCCCGTTGGCCGACAATGGCGGACCAACCCACACCCATGCGCTGCTGCCCGGCAGTCCCGCGCGCAGTGCGGGCGCGCAGGTTCTGCCCGAGCCGCTGCAGGATTACCGGCTCGACACGTTGGCCGACTTCCAGGGCGGGCAAGACCTCGACCCACTTGGCGGAACCGGCACGCTGGACGGCGGCATCTACGGGTTCGGTACCAACCAGGGACTCGCCACTCAAATCCCCACTGCCAATGCCAACGATTACACGCTTGAACTTTTCTTCCAATTCGACGAGATGGACGCCACGACTGGCTACCAAAAAATTGTCGACTTCAACGGCGGCACTTCCGAGGCGGGCTTCTACGTCTACAGCGATGCGTCGGTCGGCAACCGCCTACGCTATTTGGCGGAGGACAACGGTGTGAGTTTCTTTACCGGATCCACGCAGCTCGCGCCCGACACCTGGTACCACCTGGTGCTCACTAGGGACGACAGCGCCGCCCAACCACTCCGCTCGTACCTCGACGGCCAGCTGGAGCGCAGCTATCCCGCGACCTCCGCCGGGCACGTGATAGGGGCGTTCACTGCAGATGGCAATTCGAGTTTCACGCGGCAGGTGCAACTGCTGCACTCGGCCGATTCGTTCGGCGAACATGGCGACGGCGCGGTCGATCGCATTCGCTTCTACGATCGACCGCTCACGGCTAACGAGATTTCCCAGCTGCACAGTGCGGGCCCCCGGGGCTATGTCCCTACCACCGACCAACGGGGCCAACCGCGGGTGGAGGGTTCAGTGAGTGATATCGGAGCGTATGAAGCGCAGACCACGCCGACGGCCGATTTCGACTTTGACATCGATGTCGACGGCGCCGACTTCCTCGCGTGGCAACGCGGCTTCGGCACCGTCGATGCCCAGCGCGCCGACGGCAACAGCGATGACGACACCGACACCGACGCCAGCGATTTGGCAGCATGGAAGGTTTCGTTCGGAGAGCCGCAGCTGGGGATAGCAGCCCTGGGTAGCGGCCAAGAAATCGTGGCAAGTGTGCAGTCGGCAGCGAGCCGTGAAGTGTCAAACGATCACAAGTTGATCGACGCAGCGATAGCCTGGCACTTGGCCATCGAAGTGGCAGAAGTTGACGATTCCCTCGTTGAGCAGGAAGGTGCCGCGCCAAATGCTGTAGTCGCCGATCTTGCCTTCGCTTCCAGCATGCTTATTTCCACAGCTAAACCGAGCGACGAGTTTGCTTTCGCAGCGAGTGAAGACGAACCCGAAGCTGGCGAAACCGAGTTGCTCGCCGAAGTGTTGCTGGAGCCAGTGTTTAGTTAGGTTCCCCGCACTTTCAATGCTTGCGCACGAGACACCTAACTTCTAGTGGATTGGTTCGCCCCCCTTGAGGCAGTTCCCCCACGTCGAAATTTGCTACGCTCGGGAACTTTGAGCAAAGCGTAAAGCAGAAAGTGCAAAACAGACCGCCAACGCGCGCGGGCTGTGAACATCGATTGCAATATTTCTCCTCAGGTACGTACCCAGGACTAACCGAATTCTGACATATCGGTACGCCGCTCCGTACCTAAGTTGGGCCAGCTCGAGCGCCACGCAATTTCAAGCAGTTGCGAGATGCTCTGCCTGTCTGATGCTTTTCCAACGTTGCCCTGATGGTGTACGATGCAGCGACTCCCTTGTGGGTAGCGTGAGGGAGTTCGGTAGGTTCTTCTCAGACTCGGTACTAACCAATTCAAACGCAAGGCGGAGCATGCGGATGCGAGATTACTTTTCAACGATTGGCAAGCTCGGCTTGCTTGTGGCAACTCTCGGCTACTCGGCAGCGATCGCCCGGGCTGAGTTCCAGGCGGGAGCCGCCGAGGTTGATATTACTCCGCAACAATTACCGGTCATTATGAACGGTAGTTTTCTGGAACGGCAAGTCGACGAAGTCAGCGACCCGTTGCGTGTGCGGTGTTTGGTACTGCAAGACGACAGCGAACCGCTTTGCATTGCCGTGGTGGATAGTTGCATGATTCCGCGCGATCTGTGTGATCGGATCAAGACGCTGGCAGCGGAAGAGTCTGGAATCCCAACCCACCGAATGTTGGTTGCGGCCACGCACACCCACAGTGCGCCGAGTTTGATGAACTACTGCCTCGCTGGCAGACGAGACGATACCTACACGGAGTTCGCGATCCCCAAGATTGCCGAGTGCATTGTGCAGGCAAGTAGCCGGCTGCAACCGGCCGAGGCGGGGTGGGCCGTCACTTCGGCACCAAAGCATACGCATTGCCGGCGGTGGATTCGGCGGCCCGATCGCGTGGATGTCGATCCCTTTGGGCAGCGCACCGTCCGGGCGATGATGCATCCGGGTTACCAAAACCCCGACTACCTCGGCCCCGCCGGGCCCGTCGATGCGGGGCTGAGCCTGCTCAGCATTCGCTCGACCACGGGCGAGCCGATCTGTCTGTTGACCAACTATTCGATGCATTACGTCGGCGGTGTGCGGGGAGTGTCCGCTGACTACTGGGGGCACTTTGCCCGTCAGATGCGGCGCAGAATTCTGGAGAAAGATCCCGAGAAGGACTCCAACGAGGGCGAGACGCCGCAAGCACCACCCGCCGGTTTTGTTGCCATGATGTCGCAAGGCACCAGCGGTGATCTGCACTGGATGGACTACTCCGAGGCGAAGCAACCCACCACGCCCCAACGGTACGCCAGCGAGTTGGCCGACATCACCTATGCTGCGCTTCAGGATATCGAGTATCGCACAGATGTTACCCTGGCCATGGCGCAATCCAAACTGACCCTGGGACGCCGATTGCCCAACGACGAGCGACTTCGATGGGCGCGAGAAGTCAATGAAGCGCGCGGCAGCCGCCCGCCGCAAGATCGCCCCGAGGTGTACGCCAACCAAGCGGAGTGGCTGCACGAGAATCCGGCCGAGGAACTTCTTCTGCAGGCGATTCGCGTTGGCGAACTTGGCATCACGGCGATACCCAACGAGGTGTTCGGCATCACGGGTTTGAAGATCAAGGCCCAGTCGCCGCTCGCAGTTACGTTCAATATGGAACTCGCCAACGGCGCGGCCGGGTACATTCCGCCGCCGGAACAGCACAAGCTGGGGGGCTACACGACTTGGCCAGCGCGGACTGCGGGCCTGGAGACCGACGCGGAGCCGAAAATCGTCGCCCGCGTGCTTGAGTTGTTGGAACAAGTCTCCGGGCAGAAGCGCAAGCCGCTCCAGCGCGACTTGTATCCACCGTCGATCCGAGCAAACATGCGCATTGCGCTTCCTGCGACGGAGTGAGTTAAGAAGCGATTCGGACCCAAGCTCCCCACGGGGATCGAATTGTGGGCTAAACCCGCTCCGCTTCCGCCGCGAGCTTCCCCAGCATCCCCGTCAACTGCTCGCGGATGCCGTTCATCACGGGGTCGCCCTCTTCGCCGCGGGCGCGTTTGCTGCTCACCGGGATCGCTTCGCCGACTTGGATGACCGCATGCAGCGGGCCGTGGGTGGTCGCGTGGTCGGTGAAGTCTTCCTCAAATCGCTCGACGGTTTCGAGGATGTGCTCGACGATGTTGGGTTGCTGGCGGCTGACGTAGTGCGGCGGATAGTGCGAAATTTGCTGCACGTAGTACGCAGCCGCGAGTTGCCGCCAGCGCTCTTGCCGCTCCTCTTCGGAGATGTTGTTCTCGATCATCCCTGGTAAAATTGCGCTGCGAATATTCTTCACGCGCGACACGACGCCTTCCCCCGTGTCTTTGAGATCCCACTTGCCCTCGATTCTTGTCAGCACGTCGGCGATTAAGCTTTCCACCCGTTCTTCGAATTCGCCAGCGCGGGCGGCACCCAGGTACTCAACCTCCTTCAGCGACAGCAACGCCTGGCCAATCTGCCGCAGGCGGAGAATGATCGGCTTGTCCCGCTGGGGGTACCAAGCGAAGTGCGATTCGATCTCGTCGAGAACGGGCAACACCGTAGCTTCCAAGTCGCCGCGGAAGAAGTAGCGAATTGCAATCGGGTGAACGACGACGCCAGCGGTCGAACCCGCTTTCTCGCGTCGCTTGGCGGCGGTGCGGCCGATGAACGAGATGCCATCCATCAGCGGCATCAATTGGTCGTTGTGCCGCGAGATAGCTCCTTCGGGAAAAACGACCAAGGGGCGTTGACCTTCGACCAAGATGTTCACTGCCGTGTCGATCGCTTGGCGGTCGAGGCCTTCGCGATAGACACTGAAGCCGCCGATCTTGCGAGTGATCAGCGCCGAGAACCAGTCTTGTTTGAACAAGTGCCAGGAGGCCATCGCGTGCAGGTGGCTCCCCATGTGTTTGCTGAGCACACCCAACACGAGCGGGTCGGACATGCGGCAGTGGTTGGGCGCCATCAGCACGCCGTTGCCCTGGGCTATCGAGTCACGAATACGCTGCACCTCGCGGCACTCGACGGAATGGATTGCGAACGAACGCCGCAAGTAGCGATTGAGAAACAAGCCCACAAAGCGCGGCCACCAGTTGCTACGACTGGGCGGCACAAACTTGTACGGTTCTTCGATGATGACATGCTGCATGGGAGAATTTGTTGCACTCGGGGAATCGCAAAACCGTCAAAGGTTACCGACCCGTCAAAATCGGCCGACGGTGTTGCCTAAGATACCGCAAGGGGGCCATTATTGCCCAGTGCAACCTGCGGCGAGAAAAGTTGGTTGGATAGTCGTTGGCGAAGGCGACGATCTCACAGGTAGCGGGGCGTCTTGCCACCGCTACGGGAATACCACCTCATGAAAAACCTCCGCAAGAAACTCAAGCCGCGCCGCGAGTCAGCCCAGCGACTGGCCGCGCAGTGGCAAACCGACTTCACGGACTATCTCCGCAGCGAGTGTCACCTGGCAGAGAACACGGTCGATGCCTACGCGCGAGACCTGTCACGGTTTTTTCAATGGCTCGGCAGCCAGCGACTGCCGGAACTGCGCGTGAGCGACCTGGCACGTTACCCGGCCTGGCTGGCCGAGCAATCGCTCGCGCCCAAAAGCGTCACCCGACACGTTGCCTCGCTGAAGGTTTTCTTTCGTTTCTTGCAGCTCGAAGGCGCATTGACCGACAATCAGGCGGAACTTCTCGGCACTCAGAAACTCTGGCAGCGCGTGCCGGAGGTGCTGTCCGAGAAGCAAGTCGACAAGCTGCTCACCGCGCCGCGGAAATACGATCCGTGGTGGCTCCGCGATCGAGCCATTTTGGAGTTGCTTTACGCCACTGGCGCACGCGTGTCGGAGTTGGCGACGCTCAAGTGCTGCGATGTGCATTTGAAGGAGCGCTACGTCGTGTGCCACGGCAAAGGCGACAAACAGCGCATTGTGCCGCTGGGAGATCAGGCGATCGCCGCGGTGCGCACGTATCTCGAAGAGCAGCGTCCGCGGTTGGCGTCGCGTCGCGAGGACGCAAGCGAGTGGTTGATCCTCTCGCCACGCGGAAGACCCCTGCGCCGCGAGCGCATCTGGGAGCTAATCAAACGCTACGCCGCCCGCGCCGGCATCCCCAGCGAGATCAGCCCGCACTCGCTGCGGCACAGTTTTGCCACGCACTTGTTAGCAGGCGGCGCGGACCTCCGCCAAGTGCAAGAACTCCTCGGCCACGCCAGCATCGCCACGACACAAATCTACACCCACGTGGACCACACCCGGCTAAAGAAGGTCCACGCAGCGTATCATCCGCGGGCGTAGTGCTAGGGTCGCCGAGCGTCAGGAAAAAATCCACGCTGTGACGTCTCACATCGTAGGTACCTAGCCGAAAAAGCGCAGCGAGAGTGGCCCCCTCTCCCCGAAGCGCAATCGACCGATTTTCATGCAGCCAATCTCAATCTACAGACTACCAGGGAGAGGGTTGGGGTGAGGGTCGCATACTTTAGCGGTTCCACCCTCACCCCAGCCCTCTCCCAGCTGGTTGTTGGACTGGAGTTGCATGGAGATTGTTTACTGCATTAGTGATTCGGGGAGAGGGGCCATGAGCGCTGCGCTTCGTGAGAAGAAGCCGGCTTTGACGAGACGAGAATTCACTTTCTCAGAGTTGCTGTCGTTCAGACCGATGGGGTCTACCGCAGTAGACTGAGAGTGATCGTAGGCAAATGCAAGCACGCATAAACAGCCAGCCAGAAGCCCCATTTTGCTATTCGTTTCGGAGTGTATCTCAATCCAATGAGGGAAGTTACTAGAGCAGGGACTGCGAAATATGAGCTTATCCAGAAAAGCACACCATATTTTAGTAGGAACATTGAGGCAAGAGATACGATTGCCATCAGGAGACCACAAAGCCCCACGGTGTTCCGAACAGTATTTGTTGGCGTAGTCATGCCATTCAGTAATGTTTGTAGTGTTTCCAGGAATTCTCCAATCATTCTCCGCTGATTGGCGAACTTGGCGACTCACTCCAAATAACGAAACAGCTTGTTTGCGTCTATTTTTTCATTCGATGCATCTTCCTACACGCATCCCTATTCAAGGTACTTCCACGAATGGAATTACTATTCGGCTCTTTCGAGCACCTGCCCCTCCTCCAACAACTTCCCCCGCAACTTCTCATACTCCACTTCCTGCACCCCCACCCCGTCATCAATCGCCAGCGAAGCCGCGGTCGCCGCGCTTTGGCCTAGCACCATGAATACCGGTTCCATGCGGATTGAGCCGAAGGCGATGTGGGTGGCGGAGAGGCAGACGGGGACCAGCAGGTTTTCGCACTCGTCGTGCTTGGGCACGATCGAGCCGTAGGCGATGGGGTAGGGGCCGAAGCCGCCGACTTGCACGTCGCCTTCGTTGCGCACGTGGCCACTCTGGTCAACATAGCGCTGCACGTGATGCGAATCCATTGTGTACGCGCCCATGCCGATTGAATTTTCGGGTACTCGTTTTCCCTGGCAGTCGTTTTGGGTCATCACATATTCACCAACCATCCGCCGCGCCTCGCGGATGTACAACTGGTGCGGCCAGTGGCCGTTGTCGGTGAACTCGTCCTTGGCCAGGCCCCACTCGCTGACGTGCTTGCGAAGCTCCTCCGGCACGCGGGGGTCGTTGGCCAGGAACCACATGAGGCCTTGCTGGTAGTTTTCGTGCTCGCGCACTATCTCGCGGCGCCGCTCGTAGTTTGCCTCGGGATAGTCGTAGTTCATGCCGATGTTGTCGGTAGAGACCGGGCCGGAGTTGTTCGTGTCGGTCTTGCCGTGGGGCATGCGCGTCGTGGTGAAGTACCCGGCGGGGTGCTGGTTGGCTCCGGTTTGGGCAGTGCGCAACAGCAGTTCGTACCGCTGCGGGTTGTAGTGTTCGGGCTTCGGGAACGGCACGCGATTCTCGGGCACGTCGGTCAAGCACATGCGGAAGCAGTACGCTTGAATGCGCTTGTCGGCTGCGCCTTCTTCGCCCGGCTTGCCTTGCATCACGCCCGGCAACAGCCCGCTGCTTGGGTCACCCTTGTTCACATACGGATCAACCGGCTTGGCGAACTGGTGGTACTTCGCGCTTTTGGTTTGCACGCCGTTGAGCGTTTCGCCGTATTCGGCATTCGCCTCGCGGCCGTAGGTGTATGAGACGCCCGCCGCCGCCATGAGGTCGCCCTCGTACGTGGCGTCGATGAACATCTTTCCACGGTAGGTCTTGCCCGAAAGCGTGGTGATCGACGCAATTTGCCCCTTACGTTTGGTCACGCCTTTGCCCGGACTGCGGTCGAGCCACTCCCCACGATGCACTTCGATACCGTGTTCGCGAATGAACTCTTCAAAGAGCTGCTCGGCGACGTGCGGTTCGAACGTCCACGCTTCTTCCTGACCATAGTGTTTGCCGAGCCGTTGGTAAAACTCGCGCGAGAGTCCGCCGATGGCTACCTTGTTGCCGATGTCGGTCGCGCCGAGTCCGCCACTGGAGAGCCCGCCGAGATGGGTTTCGGGTCCCACGAGAACGACGGACTTGCCCATCCGCTCCGCTTGCACCGCGGCCATCACTCCGGAACTTGTGAGGCCGTAGACAACAACGTCGTGCGAGAAGGTTTCGCTTTCCGCGACGACCGATGATGGAACAAGCAGCGACGCCAGGAGCATGCAGGAAAGTGTGGTACGCAAAATAATCACTTCAACTCGATTCGTTCTGCTAGAGAAATCAGATGATAGTCAACGTAAATAGTGGTACAGAGGACACCGCTCTATGAGCCGTCGGCGCTAGCCACGGGTTTAGGGAGCGTTAGCATCCATATAGCTTGACCCGCGCTGCGCTTCGAGCAACCGCGGCTAGCGCCGACGGCTGAAGATTTAAGAGCGTTTGGAATTCCTGCCTCCGAGGCTGTCGGGCACACGGTAGGTTCCGCTTCTGTGCATTAGTGTTTGCAGCTCCGCCAGATGTTTTTCATACACGCCGCGTGGCGAAGTGTTCTGCTGCGCGCTGACGGCGGCTGCTTTGCCGACGATTTCGCCCATCATGCCACAGGTGCGCATCACGCGCACCGCACCGAGACCCGCTTTGGTGACGCTGATGTCGCGGCCCGCCATGAACAGATTGTCGATGTTGCGACTGTAGAGACACCGATACGGTGCCCAGTAAAGACCGCCGTACTGATAGTCTTTGCCGCGCGTGTAGTCGGAAATAAACTCGTTGCCCTCGAACCCTTCCTGGAAATCCTTCTTGGGAAAATGCAAGTCGATGTGCCACGAGCAGGGGAAGCTCGCGTCGGGGTACTCGCGCCCCTCGGTGAAGTCGGTGGCATCCAGCACCACGTCGCCCATTAGCCGGCGCGACTCGCGCTTCCCCGCAATGAAAGCCAACCACCCGAGCCGATGGTTGGGATACATGCCGTCGACGTTCTTCAGCGCGTCCCACGCCCCGTAGACCGCTCGGAAGTTGTGATCGCGGATGAGTTCAATCTCACGCACCTGGTCCTTGTCGAAGCCGCTTTCCCAGTACCACTTCCGCGCGAAGTCGCCGAGGCCACCCTTCTCGTCCTTGCTGAATCTCGTACGGCCGGGAAAGGGCTTGTCCGAAAGATCCAAAGCCCACGAGCAGCGCGGAAACGGTTGTGCGTAGTCCCCTTTCTTACACTGCATCGCCAGGGCACTCTTGTCTTTGCACTCGCACTTCAAGACTTGCTGCTCTTCGGTCGCGTCGAGCACGTTGAACAAGTTGGAACTGCCCATCAAATCTTCCGGCTCGTAC
The DNA here is from genome assembly GCA_965230685.1 of Bythopirellula sp. GTDB lineage: Bacteria > Planctomycetota > Planctomycetia > Pirellulales > Lacipirellulaceae > Bythopirellula. The sequence continues at coordinate 743,346 of CBDDLO010000002.1, read as the reverse complement.
TCGTAGTCCGCGCCGGCGAGGTAGCCGATGGCCGCGTCGCCGGTGCAATCGGCGAAGAGTTTGCCGCGCAGACGCAGTTGCCTGGCGGTTAGCGTACTTTGAATCGTAATCGTCGAGATCGTTTTGCCGTTGGTCGCGACGTCGATAGCCCGGTGGTTGTTGAGCAAGGTGATTCGGGGTTCCGCGCGAACCACTTTGAGCTTCAACGAATCGTCGAAATTCTCCGCGGCGGAGCCGTTCATGTTCCCGTCTCGGTGAAGTGTCGGTAGGATTTCCGCGACAATGTCGCCAACGTGGGGGAAGGGTTCCTCTTGCGTGGTGCCTTCGGGCCAAACGCGCACCTCACTGCTGCCGTTGCCGCCTAGCACAGGGCGATCTTGCACCAGCGCGACGGTCAATCCACACCGAGCGGCAGCAATCGCGGCACAGGTCCCCGCCAAACCGCCGCCCACGACCACGAGATCGAACTCGCCGCCATCCTCGGGCTGCTCAGGCAAACCCAACAAGCTGCGACGGAACTTGGTCAGTGCGGCGACGTCGTTGGTGGGCTGAAAGTTTTCGTCCTTGCAGAACAAGATCGCTTCGCAGCGGCCCTCGAAACCGGTGAGATCGTGCAGCGCGATTTGCGCTTCGTTTTCGACCGAGACAGTCCCCCCGTCGTGCCAATGCCAAGTCGCGCTCTTCGTGCCAAAGGTCTCATCGAGCGGTATGTCGTCCACGAGCAATTGAAATTTCCCCGGGCTCCCCGGCGCGTTCCAAGGCGCAACCCAGTCTCGCGTGCGCACCCAAACGCGGTACGTTCCCGCAGTGGGGAATTTTACTTGGGTCACCGCATCCTGCACGGGAACGCCCAGTCCATGAGCAAGCATATACGGCGACCCCATTTGATCCATCGACTGTTGATCCAAATCCCAACCTCCGTGGTCACTGAATCCCTCCGCTTCGACAAAGGCAAACGCACCGCTTGCGGAGTCGGCCGCAAGAGAATTTCTCGCAAGCAGCGACAGAGCCGTCGCGCTCGAAAAGCCAATGAAATGTCGACGGCTGACTTGTTTGGTGAAGGCAGACATATCACCCTCGCTAGGGGAAGTTTCATTAGTTCCAAATTGAGCCGTCGGCGCTAGCCGCGGGTTTCCAGCAAGCAAAGTGTGTTGGCGGGTTCACCCGCGGCGAGCGCCGTCGGCTCAGGAAAAATCACCTATATTTGGAGCTACTGAGTTCAGGAATGCAGCTCCCAGTCTATCCCAATTCGCTAGCCAAAACCAGCGCGCCCGCACGAAGGTAGTTATACCGTTTGGAAAAGAACCACCAAGACACGAAGACACGAAGAGGGCAAATACCAGGAATTCTTGGTGACTTCGTGGCTTGGTGGTTCACTTCATGGTAGACGAGTGAGCGTTCTTGGCTAAGGGTATCGCTCCCCGCACGAGGCATCAAACGCGCAGGAAAATCCTCTTGCGATAAAGCAAATACAGCAGCAACCACTCGACAGCGAGAAAGGCCACGGCCCCCAACAGCGGTTCGAGGCTTCCCGTGTGCCTCAATGCTCCGGCGAACAGGAAATCGGTCGTGTGACCAAAATCGACCAGCTTTCGGGCCATGTAAATCAAGATCGAGTTGCTGCCGATCACCACAAAGAAAAATGCCCAGGCTTGCATCTTCCACACGTCGATCACGAGATAGAACAGAGCGAGCAAGAGCAGGCTCCAACCCGCGCAGTGCAGCACAAACGAGCTGGTCCAGAGATTCTTGTTGATCGGAAACTCGAAGTTCCACAGCCACGCCAGCGCGAGGCAAGCCACTCCCGCCGCGGCCATCAGCGCTGCTTTTATGGCGCCGCTCTGGCGATTGCTTTTCAAGAATTGCCCCGTCATCGCCCCGGCTAGCGCAGTGCCAACTGCGGGGATCGTAGCAAGCAATCCCTCGGGATCGCGGTCGCCTTCGTGCAATCTACCGGGGATGAGCAGCCGGTCTACGTAGTCGGTCAGCGTGTGCCCCGGCGCGAGATCGCCCGCACCAAGTCCGGGGACGGGGATGAATTTGAGCGCCGCCCAATAGCCCACCAGCAATCCCCCGAACCACAGCAGCCGGCCCCGCCACTCGGTGTTGAGCACAATCAGCGCCGCAAACAAATAAGCCAAGCCGATCCGCCCCAACACGCTTGGGTACCGCATGGTCTCCCAATCAAACCGCAGCAGCCCGTTGTAAACCATGCCCAGCAATACCAGCACGAGCCCACGAACGATCACGTGGCGATACAGTTCCTGCTTGCTGTCGCCCCGCGCCAGCCGTTTCGCAAACGAGAAGGGCATCGCCACGCCCGCCAAAAACAGAAACAGCGGAAAGATTAGATCGTAAAACGCAAACCCGTGCCACTCAGGGTGATGCAACTGGCCACTAAGCCATTCGAGCCACGTCCAGCCCGTGAGCTTGGCCCCTTCATCCACAATCGCATGCGCCCCGATGATCCAAAACATGTCGAACCCGCGCAGTGCGTCGAGGCTCAGGAGGCGCGTGGAAGGGAGAGTTTCGACGGGCGATTGCGGAAAGTTCTCGGTCATGGGATGGCCTGGCAACAGTGATAGATTTTGCGCATCATACGCCGACGCACGTTCATCCACAACGCGGTTCTAAACTCTTCCATACAATTGGCATTGAAAGGCAAGGTTTAAGTGGCGGGAAGCATGGACAGTCGGCCAGCGGTGACTTGGCCATTCAGTAGACTATTCTCGGCCGATTGCCCTGATACGAACCAGGAGAGGCAAACCGCTTTACCCTCGCGTCGCAAGCAGCAGCGACTAACGGTGTCACTTGCGTTGACGGCCGAGGGAAGTTCTCGCCTAAAGTCGAAAGTGCTGTGTGTATGCTCGCCGATGCCAGGTTAGAGAACTTGCTAAGGCACTTAGTGGTTTCACACCCCAACCGGAATCGTGCGTCCGAACGAAAACGGGCATGCCATCTCGTGCGACCACCGCGTTTCCCGCGGCATCGGGGCCCACCTGATCGCTGCATAGGGTAATTTGCAGAGCATTTTGAGCATTGTTATACTATGGCCGTCAATTTGTCTGAGGCTATTTTTTATTCTGCTCGAAACATGGACACAATCATGCGCTATCACGGTTCTCTGCTATCTTCCACTCTTTCATTTGTTTGCGTTCTGGCTTTTCTTCATGCGTCAAACTTGCAAGTAGCTATGGCGCAATACGACTATTTCGGCGATGGCGCTGGCAATCCACGGGCGAGAAATTCTTATCGCCCTCCGGGTTATAACCAAAAGCGCATGCAACAGTTGCCAGGCCAAATTTTTCAGAGCCGCCAGGCGCAATCTGGTTGGGGCGGTGTCGCCGAGGCAGCAAAGAACGCCCAAATCGAAATTCAGAACGCGACGAGAAACAATAGGTATGGTGGTAATAATTGGAATAACAACTGGAACAGAAATGACAATAACCGAAACAACAATAATAGCAGGAACAACTACAATCACTATCCACAGAACCAACGACAGCCCAATTATCAGCGCAGCTATCAGCCCAGGCAGCAAACTTATCAACCAGCACAGCCGCGAGTGAATTACAATTCGGTTCCTCAGCAATCGTCAGTGCCCACGATCGTCAATTCGATTCCTTCTATCTCCAAGCCAACCCCCGCAGCTATTCCCACCAACAACCTGCCATCGGCAAAAGTATTGCAACTTACTGAATCGCCTTTGGAAAATGGTGACCCGATTTCGGGTATCGATAATTTACCGCTCGACCTTCTCAACCCGCTCACTGGTCACTTGCACGGGCAAACCAGAGAAGACTTTGAATCGGCCTTGGAAGCTTTTAATGAAGCAACGAATATTACCATCGAAGTATTACTCGACGATTTTACCGATCGGCTGGGGCTTCCCGAGGATGCCAAACAAGCCTTGAGAGAGCGCCTCCACGAAGGGGATATTGCCGGAGCAAAGGACATCATTGCCGAGGCGGGGCTCGCGCCGAAATCGCTCTTGGAAGCTGCGGAGAAGCTTGATGATTTCGGTGAAGTTGGCCAGATGATGGATGACTTTGAAGAGGCGCTTGCCAGTGGCGAATCGTTTGAGGACATCAAACCATTGATCGACGACCTGCGAAGCCGCCTCGATCCCATGGAGCCCAACGGAGAAGGGCCTGTTGTGGACTTGATGGCCTCACTCGACGATATCGAAATCGATCTTCGTATTGAGGAAGCTCTCAATGAAGGCCCGTCTGATGAACCGATGCACTGGCAGGACGATTGCTATCGGGAGGTACTTGTGGTTTATGAGCCGGATTTGGACCAGCAACAAGTCTTCTTCGCAAGTTCCGACTTGATCGTCTTGCCGAGCCCGCGCGGTGAGTTCCACACTGCGGCAATGCCTATCATTGAAGCACTAAACCTGCCGATTGGCCAAGACGATCCCGCACCTGCGGCCGAAAATGAAGACCTGATTTACTCCTCAGGGATCGTGATCCGGAACCCGGAGAGCAATGGGGCGGCAATCAGCTACCAGATCAATGGAAAGAACTACACCAGCGAACCAGGCGAGACGCAGGTGATCGAAGCGGCAAGTAAGCGAGTAATTAAGTTTGACAACGGCAATGAGAAAACAAAGGCTTACACGATTCGCCCAGGTACCTTCGATTTCGTCCTGACAGATACGGAGTGGAAGTTCTTCAACAAGAGCAAGAGTTCGTTTGAGTTGACACTCAACAATAAGCAACGATCAACACCTTTTCACTTTGTGATCGACGGCGAGAGAAAGTCCATAGCCGCGGGCGAAAGTGATACCTACACGAGCAAGTACCCGATGCTCGTAAGCTTCGACCGTGGCAACAACGCGAACACTGCGCACCGCCGCTTGGATCAGGGAGAGTTCACCGTTGCGATCGATCGCGATTCGAATCACTGGGATCTATTCGCCAGCACTCATCTGTCGGGTCGCAAGGAAGGGCAAGCAAGTGCCGACGAGCAGAGGCCGCGAAGCGGCTCGCGTTCAAAGCGGCGCTGGAAAAAGAGCTCCTAGAAAAGTAGCGCGGGTAGTCGACCGGCCGTGACTTGGCCATAGAGTAGACTACTCTCGGTCGATTGCCCGTGTCCGAAGCACGAGTGGCAAACTGCTTCTTCTCCTGTCGAAAGCGAGAACGATTGTCCGTGCCACTCGTATTGTCCATTGGGAAATAATTAACAATCGCGTCAAGTGTTTCACGCTGAGTGCACAAAGGCTCAACGTAGATAGTGCCGTTAGGCTCATCGCTTCGTGGGCTCCAAAGTTCCAAGAATCGAAGGGTTGCCGCTTCGCTCTAGCTCGTATTGCGTACTTGGCCATCGACCTGAATTCACCGTGGCCTGGGATTGCATAGCCTCAGGAAAACCGCAGCGCCCCCAGGTGCTGGACGAAACGAAACAGCCTGGGCTTTCTGTGATCGTCACCACGGGGGCCAGCCTTCGCCTGGCCAAAAACTGCCACCTCAAGAATTATCGAAGCTGATTTCCATACTCGTTCGTAGGATCTCGGTACATGGTGTGGAGATGATCGAGAGGATTCCCGCCGAGATCTTGGCATGCGTATTCGATAATCAAGGAGGGGCCTTGGATCCGATAAGAAACATCACTCACCGCCTCGGTCGGGCCCTGCCAAGAGAAATGCATCTGGTCGATTTCCTCGCGAAGCTGTTGGAGACGTGCGTCCGCTTGATCGGCCGGCAAGTCGCCGACCCATTGCGCGATGAGTGACAGGAGCACCTTTTTCTGATCTGCGTTGAAGGTAGCACAGGACACGCCTGTGGGCTTGGGGATTTTGGCATCGTTGCCTGGCCCAGTCGTTATTCTACCTCGCGTCGGTTTCACAATCGCTTGCTCACGCAGCGGGGCATCCAAGCTATTGATGAGTTGAAACGCGCTATCGATTTCTCCCGTGAGTGGGCGTATCTTTCTCTCGGCAATGTGGAATGCTTCGGGTTGCGTGCCAATGAAACTTGGGGACATCGTGATCTTACTACCATGGATTGCAAGATTGACCCCGACATGATGACCATCCAATTGAAACGCCCAAGGGCCATCTGGCGAGGGCTCGCCAAATATCACCACGGAAAAGTTTTCGGTTCCGAATCCTGGTCGCGCCACTCCGCCTTTGAGCAACTGGTCGTCAGCAAGCATAATGTTACACATCTTGGAGTATCCTTGCTTGCTCAACAACGTGCCCATCAAGTCGCAAAACGCCTCCACTTGCCTAGCGCTGCAATCCCCCAGGCGAACCCCCCCCGCGCCAGCTCGGGCGGGTAAGTTGGTCCATTCGCGCCGTTCGGGGTGATCCAAGGCCAGCGCAGCTTGCTGACGCAGCTGGTTATCCAAAGATTCGAGAAACGCGTTAGCGCTACTGGCCATCGCCTGCGCACTATGATCGCGAGATCCCGGTTCGTACGAGCCGACGATTCGACTCGCCTCGGAGACAAAATCAGTCGCGTTCGGCTCACGTGCAAAAGAATCATGCGCGCTGAACACCGAAAGGAAAGCGAGTAGAACACCAAGAGGTTTGGCAGTGCGAGTCATCAGAGATTCTCCAAGCTTGGGCAGGTTGAGAGGTCTTGGAACTATGGTAGGTCGCGCGGCATCAAGCAACAACCCGCTTTGTGGAGCTAAGGAGATATGGTAGAAACGCAAGAGGTTCGTACTCGATGCAGAAGTAGGTTGAAAGCTGTGCAGTCACTTTAAAATGCGAATACTTGGAGAATTATGGTTAGTAGAATTTTGCAGTTGATCGTGATCGTGTGGTCGGTTGACTCCCTGCCAGCGATGGCTAATTGGGGCCATTGGCGTGGTGAGTCCGGCAATGGGACCTCTTCATCGGCTCATCCGCCAACCGCTTGGTCCCCCACCGAAAACATCAAGTGGAAGATAGCCCTCCCCGGGCGAGGCTCAGGTTCTCCGGTGATTTGGGGGGAGAGAATTTTCGTGGCAACCGCAGTCGCCACGGACGGGTCTTCTCAACAAAGTTCCTCACCAAAGAAGTTGCAGTTTGATTTGCTTTGCTTCGATCGCCATAGCGGGGATTTGCAGTGGCGCGAGACAGCCGCCGAGGCGGTGCCACACGAAGGCACGCATCGAACGAATGGATATGCTTCTGGGTCTCCTTGCACCGACGGCGAGCATGTTTTTGTTCCCTTCGGATCACAAGGCATTCATTGCTACACGGTTGATGGGACCCACGTGTGGAGTCGTCACCTGGGAAGTCTGACGATGCGAAACGGCTTCGGTGAGGGCAGTTCTCCAACTTTAGTGGGAGACAAAGTCATCGTGCCTTGGGACCATGAGGGGCAATCGCATTTATTCGCGCTCGACAAACGGACTGGCGACACAATATGGCGCGCCGATCGAGACGAACCCAGTTGCTGGGCGACTCCACTCATCGTCGAGCACGCGGGGCGGCAGCAAATAGTCATGAACGGGCAGACTTGTGCTCGTGCGTATGACTTAGCTTCCGGAGAAGAGTTGTGGCGCTGTGGCGGTCAAACCGAGCGACCTGTCGCTTCTGCTGTCGCAGCGAACGGTTTAGTGTTCATTGGGAGCGGACATCGCGGTTCATTTCTGGGTGCTTTTCGGCTCGATGGCAAAGGGGATATAGAAGACACCTCCAGCGTCGTTTGGACACAAACGCGAAACACCCCAGATATCGCCTCTCCGCTGCTCTCGAACGGTCGACTTTACTACTACAAAGGAAAGTCGGGAATTCTCTCTTGCGTCGATGCGCGTTCCGGCCGTGCGCATTACACCGCACAACGCACAGGTTTGGGAGTCATTTATGCCTCGCCCATTGCCGCTGGTGGATATGTCTATTTGACCGATCGAGACGGCACGACCGTCGTGATTGAAGATGCAGATCAACTAACCGTCGTCGCAAAGAATTCCGTGGGGGAAACCGTCGACGCGACACCAGCTCCGGTAGGAAACGAATTATTCATTCGTGGCGAAAAACACTTGTTCTGTATTTCTGAGTGAAGACGGAAAACGCATTCGTCGTCGTATTTTCTACGTCGGTTTCTACGTCAGTTTTCTACACGGGTTGGCCACGTACTTGGCCAACGGCCAAAGAGGGTGGTGCGGGCCTGAACTTTCAATAATGAACCTACCCCAGTAGGATCGTCCCATGCCGTTTGGCAGGTGCGACGACCTCGCGTTGGCGCAGACGTCCACGGGGAGTTTGAATGGTCGTGAGCAAGCGATCTTCGCGGAGCGAGATCGTAAGTTGTCCGAGGCCAGAGCGAGGAGTGCTCGCAAACGTCAGCAGGAGCGCGAAGAAGTGACCGCTGCCTGACAATAGCAGAAGGGGCTAGCCGGGCGGTGCAGGAGGCTGGCAATGAAGGCCTCCAGCTCTGCGTGAACGCAAAAACAACATGCGGCGATAGCCATCAAAAACACTTTTTAACCCGCTAACGCGTCAACCGGGAAATTCCAATCCACCATGAACCAAGACAATACTCGCCGACGCTAGTTGGCAACTCGCAGTTTCCACCCTCGGAGGTTCACACGAATGGCACTAGCTTAAGCATTCGAAGTTATTACTGCTTGGTTAGCTTGCTTATTTTCACTCCCAGCGTATCGGCGAGGGCGATCACAGTCGTGATTCTGGGATTCGCGGTGCGATACAACAGCGCCCACGCTCTTTTCTTGGCAGTTGGACCTTCGTAGCCCAAGCCTTTGCCCAGTGCGGTGAGCGTCAATCCGGAACGTTCGAACGCGCTGCGAATGTTGCTCATCACTTTTTCTGCTTGCATGACTGCCTCCGCTGCTTGAAGTTCAATGAACCATTTCACGGTTCGTCTACGTACCCAGTGACCGTAAGGGTCGGTGAAGGTAGCCGACAATTTTACCGTGCTTCGCCTAGCGCATGGGAACCGTCTGCATCGAGGCGGCTGTAGCCGCTTTTCCAACGCAGGTAATTCTCATGCCAAGCTTAGATGAGGTGCGTGCTCGCTTTGCATGCAACAAAGGTCTTCCGTTTACAGATACTTTGACTGAGGCAAGCATCCGAGAAGTGCTTCAGCAACAAGGCGTCGAGTATCGAGACCGCATGTATAACCCGGTAACGACGATCTGGGGATTCTTAAGCCAAGTGCTCAGCGAAGACCACAGTTGCCGCGATGCCGTGTCGCAAATCATCGCACACCGTGCCGCCTGTGGTCAGACTGTTTGTTCACCCAACACGGCCAGCTATTGCAAGGCGAGGAGTCGCCTTCCTGGCGAGGTGCTCTCTGTTTTGGCAAAGCGTACTGCCGAGCAACTCCAGCAGTCGGCGCCCGATCCATGGAAATGGAATGGCCGCTCGGTGTTCATTGTCGACGGCTCCCACGTCTCGATGCCGGACACTGCCGAGAACCAAGCGGAATATCCGCAGCCGGGTACTCAGAAGCCGGGTCTCGGTTTTCCACTGGCTCGCATCACGGTCTTGTTGTCATTGGCAACCGGTGCCTGTCACGATCTGGGGGTCGCCGCTTATCGCGGTAAAGGAACGGGCGAAAAAAGCCTACTCCGCAAGATGCTCGACAAACTCCAACCAGGGGATGTGATACTCGCGGACGCCTTGTTCGACGACTATTATCTCGTGTGGGACTTATGTCAGCGTGGTATCGACATCGTGGTTCGTGCCCAATTTGAGCGCGCGGGGGCGCGAACTATAGAAAGCACACCGGATAGTGATCTCATCGTTTGGCGTCGGCCCAACAGGCTTCCCAGAATGACGAAAGAAGAATTTCGAAAATACCCGAAGACAATCGTCCTGCGGCAAGTGACAGTCGAACCGTCAAAGAACAGTCGCTCTCAACCATTTAAGGTGGTCACCTCCATTCTCGCCAAATCCATTGATGGCAAACAAATCGGCGATCTGTATGAGCGGAGGTGGGCAGGAGAAGTTGATCTGCGATCGATCAAAATCTCAATGCAGATGGACATCCTGCGTTGCAAAACACCCGACATGGTTCGCAAAGAGATTTGGACTCACTTGCTGGCGTATAACTTACTTCGCACGGTGATGGCCGTTGCTGCAGAGGAAAACAACATCGAGCCGCGTCAGCTGAGTTTCAAGGGAGCGAAGCAAGCCGTAACGGCCTTCGCTCCTAAGCTAGAGGCGGCCAGGCCAGAGGATCGCGCGGCTCTCCTGGATGCAATGTTTTCCACCATCGCTTATCATCGCGTAGGCAACCGCCCTGGGCGCTGGGAACCGCGCGCACGGAAACGCAACGCCAGAAAATCTGCCATGCTGATGCAACCTCGGGACATCGCCAAGTTAGCGAAAAACCGGCCTCGATGGTTCTAAAACATCAGTATCCAATCGCAGCTTTCTGTCGCCTTCGTGGAGTAGGTATGCGCGTACACTCTTCAACCAACTAAGAATTCTGTTGTCGATCACTTGCCGACTAAAAAGCACGACGTTCGAGTAATTCGCTCGTGAACTGAGCAGGTGCTGTCATCCAATCAACAACACCACTGAGTCGTCCACCGAAAATCGAGCTGCTTAAGTTAGTGCCATTCGAGGTTCACTCCTCGTGTGGATAGATTAGGCTCGCAATCTGCTTAAGTGTTGTGCACAGAGTGACGCCTTGGATACGAAAAGCAAAGAATTTGACCACAGCTAAGCAAGCTATTCAATCCGGGTCTGCGGTCGGGCATTCTCACCGACGGCAGTTAGATTTTGGCTTGTTGGCGACGATTCCACCCGAGATGTTAACTCGAATGGCACTTAGCTTTTTCTAACCCCTTTGCCCCTCTCTCCTGTCTGTCTAACTAACACCATCGACGGATTGAGATGCTGTACACCACAAACATGGTCAGCATTAGTGCACTCGGCTCAGGAACCAAAGTTACACTAAGCGTAGCACTGGGTAGTAAATAATTCTGTGCAGGTGAACCGGTCGAGTTTAATTCAATGCTAAAGGGCGAACCGTCTGCCAATGTCCCTGAGAGTGTGATATCTCTGTCGTTGATGATTAGGGTCTGTCCCAATGCCAATTCAGGGAGCGGGGTGTCATCGAGCAAGAATTCCGTTCCAAATAGGTTAACTGCACCACGATGATTTCCCGCAAAAAACGGCCTAAAACGTCTGCCGAATCTGCCCCCCCTGATGTTGACTTCGCTGCCCGAGGAAGCACTCAATCTTTGAATGGTTCCACCACTAATGTTCACCGTGCTGCCAGAATAGGCACCAAAACCCCGGACGCTCCCTCCAGTGATGTTCACGACGCTGTTGGATTCAGCAATGAAACCACCTACCTCTCCACCACTGATATTTACTTCACTATCCACAACGACACCAAAGGCCCCGACACTTCCACCAGTAATATGCACCAAGCTTCCTGCGACTTCCGTCCCATCGCCGACGGTTCCACCTTGGATTTCCATTGTGGCATCAATCACCGCAAAATTATCGCCTAGCGTGCCACCATCACTAAGAGTCAGCTTCTGCCCAGGACGCAATCCAGATATTCCACCCGTAACTGAACTGTCGACAAGTATGGGCGTTGTATCTAGAGGGGGCAATGGAATTCTTGTCAGTGTGGCATTTCTAAGTTCGTCTATGGTGAAACCGGAATCAGGGCTGAAGAATATGAACGGAGAACCATCAGCCAAAGTACCGGTAAACGTGTCTTCTTCGTTCAAAGTAATTGTAGACGCAGAATAATTTACTCCGTTAAGACGGAACTCGTCGCCAATAAGGCTCACATCGCTACGTCGGTCTGCCTGGAAGGATATTCCAATCGTGCCGCCACTAATGTTCACCTCGCTATCAAGAGCGGCTTCGAAGTTGCTTCCCACAGTCCCACCGCTGATGTTCACCACACTGTCAACGTAAGCATAAAAGTAGTCCCCGACCGTGCCACCAAGGATGTTTACCTCACTACCGACACCAGCATGAACGGACCTCCCAACACTTCCACCCCTTACGTTTAATTCTGTGCCAGAAAAGACGGCCAACCCACTGGCTATGGCTCCACCGTCACCGACGTTTATCTGAGTGGAACCGCTAATCCGTTGGTTATGGCTAATGTCCGGCTCCGGCGGCAAGTTGACTACAGTTTCGAACATTGACGGGGCGGACGGTCCTGAGCCGAAGACTTGAGCCGATGTGGGTGTCGATACAATTGCCAGTAGCAAAGCTGCACTCATTCCATGAACCAAATGGTAACCGCAGTTGGAATATGGGAACCGGAAGAGAAGCAGTATCGATGTACGATTGCTCATACGGTACGTGTCCTTGGGCCGGAGTGACAGTCTATGGCTTTAATTCACTGCTCGCTACTCGTTTTAACGAGACGGACGGTGCCAACTAGTTGCGAAGTGTATTCGTTCGGAGTGGATACCGCGAGAGGATTTTTTGCCGCTGCTATTGAGGACAGAGGACCACTAACCGACGTTTGCGTTGTGCGGTCGGCAGGAAACTTTTGACGCACATTCGGGCAGTTTCGAAACGGCCTCGATATCGCCCTTTTCCGAGCCTCGGGTTCGAACGGGTACCACTAGCGATGGGGCTCTTCTCTACTAGAAACTGCTACTTAGTAACTGTGGTCGGGGAATCCAACCAACTGGCTATTCCGCAGCGAAATAATCGCTTTCCGAGCATGCTGTTTTTTGCCCAAAAACAAGGCAGTGCAGATTTCGCCCAGGATTCGGCTCACTACGATTCCACACGAGGTGGGACTCGCCGACGGCACTCATGCGCTTCAGTGGGGCAACTCTATCCGGCACTCTGCCTGCTATGCTCGCTGCAATTTGAGTATTCTTGAGATTTTGGTGGAATTCTCTGCCGTTTGCTCGTCTAGTAGTGCGAGACTGGGTCACAGGCACCAGGGAACTTTGCAAAATGGAAGACTGCTCCGAGCTAGTGGCGAGCGTGCGCGCGGGCGACTTGGATGCCTTTGGCGCACTTTACGATAGGTATGGTCGCCTTGTCCGCGCGATTTGTTACGACCGTTTGCACAACCGAGCAGACGCTGAGGATCTAGCGCAAGAGGTGTTTTTGCGCGCCTTTCGAAAGCTCGATCAGCTCAACAACGCGGAACAGTTTGGCCATTGGCTCGTCAAAATAACCCGCCGCATGGCCAGCGATTGGCAAAGGCGTCATGCTGCAAAAAACAATCCGCCAATGGAACCCTTTTTTGACCATTATGCCATAAACACCGAGGGTACAAACGCCGACGACCCACTTCTCGCGAGACTCGAAGATCTGCATCAAGCGCTATCCGAGCTCAGCGAACGTGAACGGCTGGCAATTCACATTCACTACTTAACGGAGCAGCCAGCAGCATGTGCTCAGGAAGTCCTCAAACTCTCCACCTCTGGCTTTTACAAGTTGCTCGATCGGGCTCGCAAGAACCTTGCAAGTAAGATGAGTTCAAAACAAGGGGTTAAATAATGACACAACATTCCAGTGATCACTTATTATGCGCGTACTACAAAGGCATCGACGGTCGGCATGACAAACTCCGCGGGGAGCTGCTTGATAAGTTGTGCGATACGCAAGTTGTTGCCCGCCCCGGTCGGCCAAGCGTAACTCGCATCTGGCTGCCAAGTTTTCGGTTGGTATCTGCGGCAATTGTGCTGCTGGCCGTTGGTCTCTTGATTTTCGCCAGCCGAGGATCAACGCAGCCTGCTTACGGTCTGGAGAATCTCGCTGAGAGGCTGGCGACCATTCACAGCTTGCACTTAAAAGGATGGATGTACCAGAAAATCACTTCGCAGCATGGCGAGGAGAAGATCGAGAAGTTTCCGACCGAACTGTACGCGAAGCGGCCCAGCACGATTGGGTATCGCACTTATGGATTTAGCACTCCCGGGGGCGGAAAACCCTCTACCGTCTCAAGCGGGTTCATGGCCATTAACCGAGACCGAACCATCTATGTGTCGCACAACGAGAAGAATGCAATTATTGCGGAGACCTCAGGCGACGACTTTCAAACAGAATTGATGGTAGAAGCATTCGTGCAATCCAGTATGGCCGAAAAGTTTTTGTTAGGCCCCCCCGAACATTACCGCAAGATCCGGTCAGAAATATTGGAAGAGATACCTTGCGATTTGTACGAGTACGCGCAATGCAAGATCCAGCCTGCAGGGTACCATCGGATTTGGCTTAACCAACTGACAGGCATACCTGTTAAATACGAGAGTGGCACTGTTGACGAAGAGGGCGTGGAACAAGTGCTTACCTCCGAAGTTATGCAAATCGACGTTGAGCCTCCTGCTTCGCTCTTTAGTTTTGAACCTCCTGAGGGTTACGAAGTGACCCAGGCGGAGACAAAAAAACCCGCAACAGCTGGCGCCCGATTGCAGCGTTTCGGGGAGGGTGGCTCTGACTCGACGTGGCTCAGCGCATGGCACTGCCTCAAGGTCAATGACCAATCTGTTTTGGCCTGCTGGTACCAGTACGACATAGCGGACGGAGAGAAGAGCGAGTTTTCGCGTCAACCGGAATTTATCCTTCAACAGGGAGACCAGACACGAGCGTGCCGCGAGCACACAATTTCAACGAATAGCAGAGAAGACTCTCATTGGAGGTGGTCGCTGATTTTCCCAGTCGACAGCGAGCCCCTTGGGCAATGCACATTGCGAATTAAACTGGCTGATGAGAAAACGAGTACGTTCCAAGAGTTGCAGCCCTTGAGTTTTCCCCGGGAGCGATTGCAAGAAATTCTCGCCGAGGCGCAACGAAGGACGCTCCCCGAGGAATCACAGCAGGAGCTGTTCACCATGAAAGATTTGGAATCTCTCGAATGATTCGTGGCAACACGCAACAGGTGCCGACCTGCCTGGCGGAATTGCGCACGCAATACAATGCGGCGAAGGACGTGCAATCCAAATTTCACTCGCTTCGAGCGAGCGACCTGGGTATTCGTTGCCGGACTTATGCGGAAGAAACGATACTGCCAGAAAGTGCCTCAGCAAATCACGCCGAGGCGTCGTTGCTTGTCGGTCAGGAGATTTGAAATCTCACACGTTAGCAACGTGTTGTTTCTACCTTTGTGCGTGTCGTTGAGTGAGCAAGCAGACTCCTGCCAGTAGCAAGCAGAGAGAACTCGGCTCCGGGATTGGTTCACTGTACGCTATTACAGTTTCCCACAGAAAGAATTGATTGTCGTTGGACCCAACAGTGAAAGCGTCACCAGCAGCCAGGGCAATGTCGGGGATATCGATTTGTTGAGACAGCAGCACTTCCGGAAGAACGAGGCCAACCGGAGGCAAATCTCCGACACGATAGAAGATATTTGTTTCAGCGGTCGTAAAAGCAACTGAAAACGATCGAATGATTACGGATTGATCAAACGAAATCTCTATGGTGTCTCCACCATTGACTGCTGTTCCATTGTCATTGGAGACCCCCGCCCCCTGATCGTGCGTTCGGACTGGCTCGGAGACGGCGCCATCGCTGCCAAACCCTGAGAGTTGTGCCGTGAGTAGCGTTCCCGTGCTCCCATCCACACGTATACCATCCAAGGGCAACATCACATCGAAGCCATTGAACTCAGGATCATAAAAGCCATTGGTTCCTGTTTGCAGGTTGGCCTGAGTTTCTGGTCGATCAGGAAAGTCGAACAGCAACACAAAATCTGCTCCATAACACTCGGTAGCCATACACAGCATCATGACGATGGAGCAATTCGATAACCAGATGTAGGTGCTCTTCATTAGGCTGCTCCGGATAGCTGAGTTTTGCAATTGGAATAATACCTGCTGCCATTTTAGCAGACTCTTCTCCAGGTATCGAACCTGTTTTCCGCTTTCGACCCTTTCTTCGCCACCGGAGGGTTCACCTATGAAATATGGGGAAAATGATGGGTGCGAGCACTCCATCCTGCTTTTTGCACTTTGTGGCGCCGCTCTAAGTGGCACAAAAATAGTTGCTGAAATCGTGTTCGCGATTCGCTACAACGGGAGCGTGTTTGCCTGGTGTTAGGTAGACGGTGGCGATTCTCTTTTTCAAGGAACACGAACATGGCAAAACCGGGGCGCCCGCGGGTGCTGGATGAAACGAAACAGCGTGAGATTTGTGCGATTGTCACCGCAGGGGCCAGTCTCCGTCAGGCTGCCAAATATGTGGGCTGCTCGGCCAGTACGGTGCATCGCGAAGCGGGACGGGACGAGGTATTTCGCGAGCGGTTGCGGCGCGCCTCGGCGACGGCGCAGCTTGCGCCGCTGCAATCGATGCGTGAAGCGGTTCGCACGCATTGGCGCGCGGCTGCTTGGATGCTCGAACGTGCGGATCCTGACAAGTTTGGCCGCAGGAATCCGAAACATTTTGGTGCGAAGGAGTTGCGGGCTCTGCGGCGGGACTTGCTAGCGATTCTCAAAGACGAGATTCCGCAGACGGGGCTTCGCCAGCGCGTTGTCGAACGCATCAGCGCGACCCTCGACTACGCAATGCGGCACGCTTGGGACACTCGCCGTACGGGAAACCAGCTGCGCGATGCGATGCAGTACTTCGCTAAGAAAGATGGCCAAGGGAACGCGCCAGAAGACGAAACGATGGCATCCCTCGACGCGATGCTCAACAGCTTCGGCATGCCGCCGGAAGTGCCTGAATTCGCAAAACCCGCCCCTTTGTGCGACACCCGAGATCAGGAGGCAGCATGAATTCCCCCTCTCGATCGACACAACCCGTTGCAAGACCGGCGGGTTTTGGAATAAAAAAGCGCGGTTACACTGCTCTCGAACGTGTTGCAAAACCTGTGGGCACGAGGCGGGATTGTCACGCGCTCGGTAGGCGGGAGCCTGGGAACCAGTTAGCCGAGCTATTCGCTGGGCAGCGGCGCAAACCGCACGCGTTCGACCAGCTTGTGCTGCTCGCCGTTGGCGTCGATTTCGCCGGTGATGGCGGTGATTGCGTTCATGGCGTAGCGGTACTTCAGATCGTAGTCGGCTTCGATTTCGACTTCCTGGTCGGTCGAGCCAGGGCCGCCCGAGTCGTTGATCATCCCGCGAATGTCGTTGTGCAGTTGGAGAAAAGGCTCGTCGCCCTGGTAGGATTGGTCGCCCAATTGCACGCCTGCAAGCTCGCCATCGGCCGCGGCGCGAAGTCGCACCTTGAGCAGGGGCGTTTCGCTGGGCTGGCTCAGTTGGCTGGCCGAGTCGGAGGGCATCCGGATGTTGAAGTCTCCCTCGGGCAGCACGATTTTGAAGGTAAACACGAAGAACACCAGCAACTGGAACACGATGTCAATCATCGGCGTCATCTGCAGGACAACATGCTCGCGATGTTCGGTGTTACGGAAACGCATGAGGTGGGGGAGCGGCTAGAAGTGAGTGGATAGTGGCTTGGGGTGAGGGGGAGCGTTAATCGCTGCCGATGGTTCGCGTTTCGCTCTGCTTTCCACGCAGTGCAAACCGCTCGAACTCCAGCTCCTGGCAAGCTTGGATCACTTCCTGCACTTGCCCCGTCTTGGCGTTGCCGTCGGCGCGGATGATGATCGTGACATCGGCGAGCGTCTTGTCGGTGTGTCGCTTGACGATTTGCGTTTCAAGCAGCAAGTCCGATTTGAGTCGCGCGAGTGTTGTGCGTTCGTTGCCGCCGAAGATGTAGGTGTCGTCGTCGGTCAGATGGATCGTGAGCGGATGTTCGTACGGTGCCATCGGCGGCTTGGCCAGTTCGCTCGCGGGGAGCTGCACACGTTGGTCTTGTTCGACATCGGAAAAATTGATCACGAGCATGAAAAACGCGATCAATTGAAATGTCATGTCGATCATCGGCGTGAGGTCGCCTTCGACAATGCGCGAGTCTTGTTTCGGTTTGAATCGCATGGGAGATAACCGCTAGCCAGCGCTTTTATTTCTTTTGGAACCGACTCATGAGGCCTTCGCTAACGATGCCGACTTCCAGCACCAGTCGCGAGACACGGTTGCGGAGCAGGTTGTACGCAGCCAGGGCGGGGATTGCCAGGATCAAGCCAATGAACGTAGTGAACAACGCGGTCGAGATGCCTTGGGCCAGTGCTTGGGGATCGGGCGCGCCAGTCGCGGTGTTGGCGATCAGCTTGAAGGAACTGATCATGCCGTCGACGGTGCCCAGCAGGCCGATCATGGGGCTGAGAGTGCCGATCAGGGCGAGGTGGCTGAGCCGATGTTCGAGTCGCATGTTTTCCTCTTCGCCGACTTCCTGCATCGCTTCGATAGCTTCGTCGTAGCCCGTCGAAACCTTGGCGATGCCAGCGGAGAGAACATGGCCGAGAAACGACTCGTCGTTTTTGGCGATTTCGTAGGCGCCTTGATAGTTCTTGGCTTCGAGATTTTGTTCGAAGCTCTCGATCAGCGTCGTCGGAATCACATTGTTGCGAAATGTCATCAACAAATTCATCACACCCAAAGCGACCAAGGTGAACGACAGCCCCAGGAACACCAGCCCATAGAACCAGCCGAGCGATCGGGCAGCCCAGGAGAGGTAGCTTATTTCTTCCGTCGTGGCGGTGGCGCCGGCGGCGGGCACATCGGCAAGGGCGGTTTCACCTTCCTGAGCCCGCGCACTAGCCACATCCCACTCGGCAACGAGCGCGAGCGACATCACCAAGCTGATGGCCACCAGCAGAAACTGGCCCCGATTGCGCAGCTTCGATTTCCATTTTTCTGCCATATTCTTTTGCTTTCATTTCTTTTGAAACAACAGCTATTGAAAAATACAGTGAGTATCGCTTTCGATCCCAAGCTTACTAATCTAATGCCCCACAGGCCAACATCCAACTGCCTGGAGAGCGAACCCCGTGTAGTTTCTCCGGTCTCGACCCGAACGTCTCCCCCAACTTGCCATGTTTACCGTTTGGCTTCTGCCCGCCGCGCCCATTGGCTGCTAGGGTGATTTTCCTCCAGCCGCTGTTGTGCATCGCGTGCGCGATTGGTTTTTCCGATTTGGTCCCACAACTGCGACAACTCGAAGAGTGCTTTGGCATGTTCTTCGGCTGCGGTTTCAAATAGCAGATCGACATGCAAGAACGCTTGAACGGCCGCCTTATTCTCGCCCGCTTGCAGGTGGCAATCTCCCAGTGCGTTGTATGCTTGAGCCAGCAAAGTGGTGTCTTCCTTGCTCGCGGCCTCGGAAATGATTTGGTGGACTGTATCGAGAGACGACTCCAACTTGCCGAGACTCGATTGGCTCACCGCGCGACGAAGCCGGGCTTCGCGCACTTGTGACTGAGCAATGGTGTTGCCCGCCGCGGCTTCGAGTGCTTCATCGAACGCGGTGACGGCCTGTTCATGATTCCCAGCGGCTTGCTGGGTGTGACCTTTTAAAAGTGACGAACGTGCTTTGAAGTACGGCGCAGGGGCTTTACCGAGTTTGCCGTATTGTCGGAGCGCGCCGTCGTAGTCTTTGCTAGCCAGCAAAACGTTCCCCAGCAACTCAATCGCTTCGGGCACGTGGTAGCTTCTGCTGTGCTTGGAAAGAAAGCTGGTGACTTGGGTGCGAGCTTCGTCTAGCGTTTCCTGGCCGGCGAGCGCGAGCCGCACTTTGCAGACGGTCGAGAGGAAGTCGATTTCCTGATCGATTTCAGTGCGTTGAACTTTCTTGCGATCAATTGCGTCGAGCTTTTCGAGCGCGTCGTCGTACCGTCCTGCTAGGGCATGCCGCCGCGCCGTAGCCAATGCTTGTGGCTCGCCGGCAAACGTGATGCTGACGATCTCCTCGACTGGTTTCTTGCTTTCCACACCGTTTCTGGAAAGGGTCACACTGAGTGCCGAGAGCTTCGTGATTTTTCCTGTCGTGATCCCGTTACGATCGCGGATGCGGTCCAAGCCCTGCGCTTGGACTCGGTGGAGTCCGATTACGAGTGCTAGTAGAACCAGCGCTGGAGTGAAGATCCCCTGCAAGATATTGCGTTGAGTCATGGCAGTTGTTCCATTTTCTTGAGGAGCGCCTGATACGCTCCTTGCCAGCGAGGACCGCCCAGTTCTGGGTAGAGCCGTTGCATCGCCTGCAGACTTTGCCGGGCGGTTGCCAGTTGCTTGTCGCGATTTGCACCCTGCGCCAATTTGGCAGCAGCGAAGCGTGCTTCAGCCGCGCGGAGTCGCGCCTCGAAGTACAGGCTCTCATACTTTTGGGCACGGGCGGCTTGAGCGGGGTTTCCCTCGGCAAGCTTTTCGGCATTTCGCCTGGCTTGGTCGGCAATCGCTGCTAGCCGGAGCCAGCCCCACACTAGGTTTTTCTTGTTGGCTTGCGGAAGCGCCCCGCGAATGGATTCTTCGAGTCGCTTGGAGTCTTGGTCGTCGGTGCCCCATTGTTGCAACGCGGCGGCTGCAGCTTGCTGCAGTTCCAGCATGTTGGGCTTTTGTTTGAGAATAAGCGTGTATTGCTGAAATGCTTCGGAGTACTCACCCTGCGCCTGCAAGGAGTCGCCCAGTCGCTTCTTGGTCGCGAGCAGGGAAAGGGGGCTCGGAGCAAACTTTGGGTCTTGCTCGGCTTTTTTCACTAGCGCCCCGTAGGCTTTTGCCGCTTGCTCGAAATACCGGTCCGCGTCGTCTCCTTGAAGTCCTTGGCCCAGTTGTAGGTTGGTTTGCGCGATCCAATTTTGAACTTTCCAGCTGTCAGCCGCGCCGGCGCGCTCATTCACACGAGAGAGCAAATCCTCGAACGCCGTGGCAACGGCTGTCGCTTTTTCCGTCTGTCCGTCGGCTGTGAGTGTGCTAATTTGCTGTTGTAGTTGAAGGCCGAGACTTACATAGGTATTGAGTAACTTCTGCTGCGCTTCCTTGCTGGAACCGTAAGACGATTCGAGCGAGGCCATGATCGCTTGTGCCTGCGTGCGCTGAGGTGGCTGCGCGGAGACGTACGCTCGCAGTGCTACCTTGTAGGTCTCTTCCACGAAAGCACGTTGCCTCGTGGCTGGAGAATTCTGCTGGACCAGGGCGAGAGGACCTACCGCCGAGTTCTCCAGCACGGCAATCGCTTGCTTCGCTTCGCCGCTGGCAAGCAGCCACTGCGAAAAGTAGAGCAAGCCAGTTGCTTCGGCGGTCGTTACTTGTGGGCTTTCTTTGATTGCTTCGTAGCCGTGAGACAAATGCTCACCTGCTTGCTGCTTGAGAGCGAGCGTTGTTGAACTTGTCGCGGGTCCTTCCTCTCGAGACTTACGTAAGTAACGTGTCCAGAGCGAGCCACCCAATTTCAATTCCGCTGCAGCGCGGTCGGATTTGGGCAAACGCTCAAGAAGTTGCTCCGCATCGGAGAGACGGTCTTCGGTGATCGCGATCCTGATCAACAAACCGAGTCCCGTCGCCGCTTCGGGTGAATCGGGCCAGCGAGTCGCCAGCAATTCTGCAACTTCGGTGAGCCTCCGCGACTCTTCGTCGGCAGACTCCCCGGCGCGTCGGGCAGCATTGTACAATCGTTCTTGCGCTGCTAAAGCCAACTTGGCAGCGGCCGGTGCGTACTTGCTCTCAGAAAAGTTTTTCGCTAGTACTATCCCCAGTTTTGCGACTTCGTCGAATCGCTCTTCTTCCCACCGAAACCAGCAGAGATAGTACCGGGCCGTGGCGAGTTGCTCACGGTCGGTTGTGTCATCCGCGAGTTCCAAGGCTTGCTCGAAATAGCGAGACGCAGCATCTCGTGCCGCATCGACCTCGGCGGTGAGTGCATCCACTGAACCCGGGTTGTTGTCTACTGCTAATCGCTGAGCGAGCTGCGAAGAGTTCATCTGCTGGAGCGCTTCCTTGGCTGCACCGAACGCCTCGGCAAACGTCTTTGGAGTAAGCACCTTTTGGCTGGCCACCGTGTCGGAAGAAATTTTAGCCTTTGCTAGGCGTTGATACTCGCCAGCGTTTCTGGCGAGATCGCGGTAGAGCGTCTGCGCAGCTTTTTCAAGTTTCCTGGCTTCTGCGCTTCCCACGGTCGCGGATTTTTTTTCGTAGGCTTGGGCTAGTTGATAGCTAACCGCTAGCCACTCGGGTTGGGTGAGTTCTTGGCCACGCGATTCGTCGAGCCACTGTCGGCACTCCTTGATTGCTTGGTCTGGCTCGTTGTCGGCCATGTGGCACTCGGCGCGGCGACGGTAAGTACGGGCGACAAGTCGGCGGAAGTCTTGGTTTGGAATCGGAGGCTGGTCGACGATGTCTGCGTAACAATCCAGCGCTTGCTCGAAGTCGTCGATCGCCTGGAAGCTTCGCCCTTGGTAGAACCGTCCATAGAATCCAACGAGCTTGTCTTCGTATTTCTCATGAATCCCCGCGAACGCCTTGGCTGCAGATTCGAGCGATCGTTGTCGTGCTTTGGATTCAACTGCGTAGGTGCGAGATTTTTCAAATTCGATTTTCGCGAGGAGAAACTTCGCTTCTGCTTGTTTACTTTCGAGCCGCTGCCGAGTCTTGCGTGCAGCAGAATTAGCTTCGCCCGTGGTAGCCTTGGGCAAGGATTTGAGTTTCGCTTCGCAAGAAGCAAGCAGAGTCTGCAGCAGTTGACTCGCGCGATCGAGCGCTTCGCGCGCGGTCGTGTAGAGTCGTTCGCGTTGCCTTTGTGCGGCCTTGGGCAGGGTGTCCGCCTTGTTCGATGCGGAGATTGCTCGTTCGGCAAGGAGATTCCCTGCGGTAGCGAGTGCCTGCAGTTGGAGTGGAGAGTTTGTCTGCGTCGCAGCAAACTGTTGAAAGCTCTCCACGGCTGAGGCAATGAACTGCGCTTGCTTGTTCTCGTCTACGGATTCGCGAGACAGCGTGGCAAGGGTGCTTGCTCGCTCGAAACCAATCCGCCCGAGGAAATCGGCATCCGCAAGTGGGTCCTCGCTCGCTTGTTCGAGGTACTCGAGCGCCGTGTCATGCCAACCACGCTTTCGGAGTCCTGCGAGATAGTCTTCGGCCAGATCTGCGCGTAGCGGCACGGATCCCATTAGTACGACCAGCGAGGCCAACGACCACTGGAAATAACACGGCGACCACGCACGTGCGGCTGTTTGTGAAGACAGCAAGCGAGTCACAAGAAGGCCCTTCCTGAAAGCAATGGGGTCACTGTAGCGCTTGCCAAGAGCCCTAAACTGCTTCGCTGATAATGTCTCATGTTCCGGTCCGAAAGAGAACTTTCATTCTACACCAAAGCCGCTGAACTGACACTAGAGGGTTTCTCACTGAATGAACGGTGCGAATTTAGCGTTTAAGTACATTCTGTCGATTCCGCAATTTGTCAGGTCCGGTGTCCGCGAACGGATCAGCCGACTAAAATTGAAGAGAGACACGCCGATGTATTTGCCAGTTCCAGCCTTAGATTGAGTCATCCTGAATTCCACGTGCTCCGCTTTAACGCTAATCCAGGCAGTTCCGCGACCAGTACGCGTGGGAAGCGCCCTGCTACCGCGCGAATTCGTTGGCGGCTGTGGATGCTTCTCATTGCACTTGGACTGGTGATCGTTGCCATGCGGCAACTCAATAGCCCTAGCACCGCGGAGCAACTAGGGCAATTTTTCGCCGCACCGGAATCCCAAGTGGAGCAAGAGGCGGATTCAGCAATCGTCTCGGTAGCAACCCCTCTTGCTATCGAGAAACGAGAGATGAAACCCCTCGACGATGCTGCAAGTCCGTCATCACCAGATCGAGACCGTTCCGATGCCTTGCAGCGTGTTCAGGACAACACCTACTTTCGCCCAGCTGAGCGCGAAGCTTGGTTTGGTTTGTTCGAGCGATTGTTGCAACAGGATGCCCAGCAGTTGCGGAAGCAGTCCCAAGGAGAGTTGACCTATGCGCAACTTCTCAAGCAGCCCGAAGTCTACCGGGGCCAGGTTGTCACAGTTCGTGGCACGCTTAAACGCGAAGAAGTGGAAACAGCGCCTGAGAATTCACTCGGTATTGCATCCTACCACCGACTGGTAATGCAACCGCGCGGTGGTGGGCACTGGCCATTCATAGTCTACAGCCTCGACTTGCCGAGCCAGTTGCCGCGCGGTGACAGTCTGCGTGAATCGATTTCGGTCAGTGGTTACTTCTTCAAAAACTGGTCGTACGCCTGGCAAGATGGTTTGGGAGTTGCCCCCGTGATCCTCGCACGTGGAGTCAATTGGCAACCGACCCCCAGGCCCACCGGTCGTCGAACTCCGATGAATCGAATACGGTTCTTTCTCGCCACCTGCGGATTCATTGGTGTAGCCATCCTCGTCGCTGTCTTTGTGCGCCAGCGAGGCACTCGCCGACCACTCCAAATTCACAAAACTAGCGAAGCCATTCACGAGCAGCTTCAGCGCTTGGCAGAGAGTGAGGCACAAGAATGAGGCAGCCCCGACTCCGGAGCTTCTTCTGGGGAGCTTGCTTGATCGCCTCGCAAGTTGCGAGTCACGCCGCTGCGGAAGAAGCAGGAATTTCGCCGAGCTTCGCCGAGATATTAGAATCTGCTGGAATTGGCAACCAGGCGTTGAACAAGTTGGGGCAGAGTCGTGAGCCGAGCCAGGCCGATTGGCAGTTGCTATTTCAAATTATTCACCGCTACAAACAGTTTAGTGGACTACCGCCAGTAACTCCGGCGGCAACGAGCTTCCCCGAAGTTTGGCGATTACAGCCAGAGAATTGCTTAGGCGAGATTTTTGAGCTTGAGGGGCGGGTTACTCGGGCTGTGAAAGTCTCCCCTTCAGATTCGCTGGTGCGAGACTCCGAGATGAACTCGATGTACAACTGCGAGTTCCATTTTTCCGAGCAGAGAGAAGACTCGGCAAGCTCCGTAGTCCTTCTCAGTACAGCAATCCCCAACGGTTGGCAATCAGTCAAGCGTTTGAACGAACCCGTTCGTGTGCGTGGCGTGATGCTGCGATCAAATGCGAATGGCTTCGACGGGCTGCCCCTGGTGCTAACCAATCACCTTGCCTGGTTTCCGACGACCAATGCATCATCGGGGCAGTTGCTCCTCGCTCGTCAAGGGATGGATGTTGCCCTGCTTGATGAGGTGCGTCATCGGCGGCCGTTCGTCAAACCCGCAGTCAGCCGAGAAGGCGAAGCGTTTTATGCCGCGCTACAAGCTCTTGGAAAAGCCGAGCCGGAGGAGATTCTGAACGCTGCACGCAATAATGTGGACAACGCCGCACTCCAGTGGCAAGCGCGCCAGCCTAATTTGACTCGCGAACACCAACGGCTCGAAGCTGAATTGGCCGCCGGGGTGGAGGATTCGCGCCGTGAGAAGCTGCAGCGAGAAATCAAACAGGCGAAGACTCAACGAGGGCTTGCGGCTGCCGTGATCAAGTCTGCTGAATCTGGACTTTCGTCTGTAGCCCCCATGTTCCTTCAGCCCGAACTAGAAACTGGCGAACTGGTGATTTTTGAGGGCACGGCTCGGCGTGCAGTTAAAATAGCTGCAGAAAATCAACCCGCAATAGATAGCTACTACGAAGTGGAAGTGTTCACCAACGACTCGCAGAACCTACCCGTAGTTTGCTGCATGTCACAAATACCGAGTGGGTTTCCGACCGGCGACGAGATTCGCGAGCCCGTACGGGTGGCAGGTGTGTTCTTCAAGAGTTGGCAACACCGCACCCGCCAGTTGGTTGATGGAGCAGGGCAGACAGAAGGGCAGCGACGGTTGTATACTCCCCTGGTAATCGGCCATTCGCCGAGTTGGCTTCAGGCGCCTTCGCCCGGCAGCAATCGCTGGGCCTTGTTGGGTGGTGTTGTCTTTCTCAGTGGGCTGGCTCTCTTATGGCTTGGCATGATTCGTCTCGCCCGACGCGATCGTCAGGCGCGGACAGATTCGCGCTCCACGGAAACCATAAACCTCTAGGCTCGCCGGATGAGTGTATTATCGGAACGACTATCCGCGCCGCGCCGCGACCGTGTTGTGAAGAATCCGTTTCCTTGGTATTCGCCCCGCTTTTGGCACGGGATGCGCTCGGGCACCTGGTTGCGGTCACTGGCTCGCAATCGTTTTTTGGTTTCGCCCGACAAGTTGCCGACGGCATTAAGCATCTCGATGTTTAGCCTGTTCAATAGCATGGCTTCGGCCATCGATCAGCTGGTCTACGCGCGCCGCGTGGCTCGGGTCGAGCTGACCTCACCGCCTATTTTCATCTTGGGGCATTGGCGTGCGGGTACGACCTTTCTGCACGAACTACTGATTCGCGACCCGGCGCATACCTATGCCACCACGTACCAGTGTTTCGCGCCGCATCATTTTGTGCTGACCGATCGTTGGATCACGCCCTGGACTGGCAAGCTGCTCCCTAGCCGTCGACCGATGGACAACATGGCGGCGGGTTGGCAGCGACCACAGGAGGACGAGTTCGCGCTCGGTAACCTGGGGGCCGCGACTCCGTATCATTCAATGATGTTCCCCAAGCTGGGGCCCGTGAACGAAGAATTTCTTGATCTGAGCGCTGTATCGCCTGCCCAACTCGCACGGTGGAAGCGAGACCTGTTGCGGTTTTTTCGACGGCTCACTTATCGCGATCCACGGCGGATCGTCGTGAAATCTCCTCCCCACACCGCCAGGGTCCGCACTCTATTGGAGATGTTCCCCGAGGCAAAGTTCATCCACATTGTGCGCAATCCGTACGAGATGTTCGTTTCCACCGTCAACCTATGGAAGTCGCTCAACGAGTTGCAGCGCATGCAGGGCTTAGGCAAACAGGCCTGGGTGGAGGACTACGTATTGCGTTCGCACGAGACAATGTACGCCGCCTTCGAGCGCGACCAGGAGCTGCTCGGCGACGATCAACTTTACGAATTGCGTTACGAAGATTTGGTCGCCAACCCGGAGGAAAAGCTACGCGATGTTTACGCACAATTAGACCTGGGTGCGTTTTCGCGCATCGAGTCACCTGTTAAGCAGCACCTTGCCGAGGTGAAAAACTATCGCCGCAATCGATTCGAGCTAGACGATGAAAAGCGCGAGCAGGTGCGAGAGCGGTGGGGAGACTATTTCGCGCGCTATGGGTACGAAACATGAGTCCCCCAGTAGGGTAAACCTCGACTAAGCCGCCTGCGGTGGCATCGGGGGCTTCTTGCCCTTCAACTGGTACACGTACGCCAACACCTCAGCCACTGCTGCGTAGCTTTGGTCGGGAACGGGCTGGCCTGGCTCGACTTCTTTGTAGAGCAATCGCGCCAGGGGTTTGCGCTCCACGACCGGTATGTTGTGCTCCAACGCAAGTCGGCGAATGCGCTGGGCAAGTACGCCGGCACCCTTGGCGAGTACGATGGGGGCGGCCATCTCCTCTGGATCGTATTGGATAGCAATTGCCAGTTCCGTGGGGTTGGTCACAATAACATCAGCCTGCGGCACTTTCTCACCCATACGATTGAGCGCCATCTGCCGCTGGACGGCACGGCGTCGTGCAATTACTTGCGGATCGCCTTGCATGTTCTTCATTTCATCGACCACCTCCTGCCGAGTCATTCGCAGGTCCTGGTCGTGCTTCCACTTCTGATAGGCGAAATCAAAAAGCGCGAGCGTAAACAGCGCAATTCCTACCCAGAGTGCCGTGGTGAGCGCAAGGTCGATCATGAATGGAGCGAGTTCGCGGGCTGACAGTTCGCTGGCGTACATCACTTCTTCGTAATGCAAGTACAGCACGATCGATGCAACGGCCGCAACGATCGCCACTTTGAACATGCCGAAGCCGAGTTTCATTGCGCCCGAGAGCGAAACAATTCGCTTCAGGCCACTTAGCGGGCTGAGCCGCTTGAGGTCGGGTGCCAATCGCTCGGGGACAAATAAGAACCCGACCTGGAACACACTGCTAAATACCCCCGCCAGCGCCAGCAATCCGACAATTGGGAGCAGCGCCTTGCCGAGCATGCGTACGAGTGTTTGTGAGTGGGCAATCATGTCCGCGCTATTTACGGCTAAGGGGCCGACGGTGCTGAGTTGGTAGCGCATGAAGCTGGCAGCGGTGTGCATGACGCCTGCCCCGTAGAACTTGAGCAGCAAGACGCCTGCGACCAACAATGCTGCGGAACTGAGGTCCTGGCTAAACGCAACTTGCCCCTGATCGCGCGCTTGTTGCTTGCGATGCTGGGTTGCTTCTTGCGACTTTTCACCCGACTGTTCTGCCATGAGTTTTTAGCCAGCTAGGGCAGTGCCACCGATTGGGCTAAAGCCGCGCGGATACTGTCAATCGCGGAAGAGGCTTCCAGCGGAAACGCCCAAACGATTGCCCCGATTGTGGTAAACAGACAGGCGAGCGTGAGCATGGAATTCACCCCAAACCCGACCGCCAGAATATTGATTTGCGGCATCGTGCGACCGACCAAGCCTAGCACCAGCGTAGCGAGTAGCAGGGCGGTCATCGTGGGTGCCGCCGCGCGGATGCCCAGGAGAAAACTTTGCGAGAGCAGCGCAGTCAGCACTTCGACATAGCTCGTGCCCAGCGTCCCGCGGCCAGGAGGCATCCACACGTAGGTATCCAGCAGTGCGTCTATCAGCAACCGATGCCCATCAAGCAGCACAAACATTGCCAAGGTAAGGAAGTAGAACAGCTGAGAGTAAATCGACATGTTGGTGTTGAGTGTGGGGTCGAAGATGTCGGCAAGCGCAGTGCCGCCAAGTTGGCTAATCACTTGCCCCGTGAGTTGGATCCCACTGAGCAGTAGCGTAACGCCAAATCCCAGCAACACACCAATGAGCGCTTCGCTTGCCAAGTAGCGTGCGTAGACGAGCAAATTTGTCATTTCAGCGGGAGGGCTTGCCGACACGAGCGGTGTGACCAGCAGTGAGAGCGCCACCGTCAGCAGTGCTCTGGCACGAATAGGAATGACTGCACTGCCAAAAATGGGGGCTGTCATGATCAGCGCCCCCACACGGGCCAACACGAGAGTGAAGACCGCGAATTGATTCAGCAGCAGTGTTTCCAACAGCGGCATGGGTGGTTCTTTTCAACCGCTAGTGAACGCTAATGCAACGCTACGATTGGCCATTTTGTTTGGGAGGTTGGCTTCGAGAGGCGTCGACTGGCGGTTCATTTTTTTGAGATCAGGATGCTGATTGCTTCTCATCGATTACAGTGATTTGGGGATGTTGGTAATTAGCTCGTGCGAGTATTCCAGTAACTGCGAAAGGATCCACGGCAGGGCAAAGGCAAGCGCGAGCACCATCGCGATCAACTTCGGTACGAACGCGACCGTTTGCTCCTGGATTTGGGTTAGCGCTTGGATCAGCCCGATCAGTAGCCCCACGATCATGCCCGAGAGCAGAATCGGCGCAGCTACTAGTGTGGCGATTAACAGTGCCTCACGACCCAAGTCGACAGCATCTTGTGGACTCATGCGATAACCCTGCTCAAGTCAGAACGGTAAAACTCTCCAGTAGCATCTCGACCACGAGCTTCCATCCATCGACTAACACGAACAACAGCAACTTGAATGGCAACGAAATGAGTACGGGTGGAAGCATCAACATGCCCATCGAGATCGTCACACTTGCCACCACAATATCCAGGATCACAAACGGCAAATAAATTTGAAAGCCGATCAAGAAAGCCGTCTTTAGCTCGCTCAGCATGAAAGCTGGCAAGAGGGCTTGTAGCGGTACGATTTTTGCGTCGCTGCCCTCCTCGGGGTACATGTCGTAATCAGGAAGTTCTCCGGTGGCGGGGTCAATTTCACTGGGCATATAGTTGAGAAAGAGATGGACGTCGGCTTGGTTTTTCGTGCGGTAAATCTGCGCGGCCATGAACTTGCGGATTGGTAGGGTGCCGCGCTCCCAGGCTTGCTCGAGGCTGATCTGCTTTTCGGTGTAGGGTTTCACCGCTTCGTCGTAGACCTCGGTCCAGACGGGAGTCATCAACATGATCGTCATGAACAGCGCAATCGAGGTGATCACTTGACTGGGCGGCAGTTGCTGCGTGCCGAGCGCCTGACGCAACAATCCCAACACGACCAATATGCGAATAAAGCTGGTGGTCATTAGCAGCAGTGCCGGCGCGAGGCTGATCACGGTCAGCAGGATCATCACCTGAATGGTCGATGATAATCCTTCGGGGCTGGTCCACTGTTCTGGTCCGCCAATACCTTCTGGCAGCAACGAAGATGCAGCCGACGACGGAGCGGTCGCGGTCTGTGCAGACGCATATTCCGGCGCGAGTAGCACGGTAGCGAACATCAGCGTAGCTAGGAGTGGGCGAGTGGAATGCATGATCGCTTAGCGGTTGTGGCTGGCATAGGAAGCGGCGACGTCGTTGCCCAGGAAGCCGCTGGCTGGCTCCTTGGAGAGTTGCTGCAGCACATTGTGAAATTCTGCAGTCGTACTCTGCTTGTGATTACGCATGCAAAGTCCCAAGACTCGCTGGACTTCAATCGGGTCTGTGATTTCGGTGATGGGTGAAACTCCTTCGGGGGTGATGGCGACAAGCACGAGCTTGTTGCCCACCTGGAGCAAATGCGCAAAATTGCGTGCCGCCAAGGGCACCCGCCCCAGCACGGCGACTGCTTCCTGGGGTAGCGGCGAGGTTGCTTTGGGACCACTGCGGCGCAACATCCACATGCAGGCTAAGAACAAGCCCACGACAATCGCTAGCCCAGCACCGGCGGTGGTAAACGAATCAATTTTGGGAAGCGCAAGCCGCGGCGATCGTGCGCCGCTGGTCGGACGCGCTCCCCCAGGCATTGCGATTTGCGACTTCGTCGGCGACAGCAATCGGCGATCGTTTCGCGGTGCGGAATCACCCACTTCAACAGGCGGGGGGCTAACAAGCCCAGCCGTTCTCACCGCCCGATCCAGGCGATGCGGAGCCGAGAGTTTTTGAGGTGTATGAACCGCAGCGGGCGTTTCGGTTTGGTACCGAAGCAGCGGATCTGCCCCTTTCGCTTGTGCCGAGGCCGCGATCAGCGCGCAACCCAGGACCATGCGTAACATCTTCGTCATTCGTCGCAGGCAGGGCATCGCTCAACCATCAATACGAGAGGGCAGGGTGCCAGCAGAGGCGAGGAGTTGCCGCGGCTGTCCCCAGGGGAGAGCGGCTTATAGGAAATATCTAGGGGGGAAGGCCAGATCAAATGCTCAAGATGCACTGCTAGCAGATGCCAATTGGTTCCTCTTCAGTTTGAAGATGAGCTGGTGGACCATGCTAGTTCAGTGCATTCTCACCTTCAATCAATTCGGCGACGCGGATACAGAAGTTGTCATTGAGGACTAGCACTTCGCCCCGTGCTACGAGGCGGCCATTCACGTAGATGTCCGCCGGGTCGCCGGCGAGTTTGTCCAGCGGCACCACGGCACCTTGCTTGAGCTTGAGCAGTTCGTCCAACTGCATGTGCGTGCGGCCCAATTCGATGGTCATATCGAGTTGCACATCGCGCATGAGCTCGAGTGTGGCCGACCCAGTATTGGCGGCAGTTCCGCCGAACTTCTGGAATTCGAACGTGCGAATGCCTGGTGGCATCACGGTCGCAGCATCCGCTTGGTCAATCG
This sequence comes from Bythopirellula sp., assembly GCA_965230685.1. Lineage (GTDB taxonomy): Bacteria > Planctomycetota > Planctomycetia > Pirellulales > Lacipirellulaceae > Bythopirellula. Next base: position 712,022 of record CBDDLO010000002.1, on the reverse strand, counting down.
ACTCGAGCGCTTCTTCTGCCTTGTTGAGCAGTAGCTCGATGTCGTTTTGCGAGACAGGGGAATCGGCTGCTGGCGGTGGATCGCTCGCGGATGCGCTGTTGCTGGGCGTACCGCTTGCCTGGGCGTCGGTCTGAGTTTTGCCTTCTGGCGAGGTACTCTGTTCAGAATCGTCTGCCATCGGAATCCTTTCCGGTAAGAACCGAGCGGAGTCTTTCGCTACCGTTCTTCAAACGAGAACTTGCTAAAAATCGCTTCATGCAACAAAGGTTTGCCCAATGCGCGATTGGTTTTTTCCAACACTTTTCGCTTTACTAGTCCGAGTGTGGGGTCGGTTAGATCCGTCAACTCGGTGCCACGTAGCGTGACCAATATCTGCTCGCGGATGCGTTGCTCGTTTGCCTCGAAGAGATCGAAAAACTCGCCTTCTTCGTCTGCTAGCACCGTGGCGAACAGCTCGAAATCGACGTTGGTCTTACTACCCGTGTCGGGGTTATAGCTCAAAACATGAAACGAACCCAGTGCGACTTCATTCATGTCACCAAGTGCTAGCAGGGGATCTTCGTCTTCGATTGTCGCCTCGTCAGAGTCTGAATTCGCCTGATCGTCGTCAAGATTGGTCGACGCGACCTCACCAGCAATTTTTGCGGTTTCCTCTTTGGAGGGCACGATCATCGAGGCGGCCGCAATTTCCAACAGCACAATCACCGAGATGAACGCCAGTGCTTTGACCAACGTCATCAGCCCCGGGCCGTTGGATTTCGCCTTGCTGGCTTGCTGTTCGGCTTGTTCTTGTTCTGCCATCTCAATTCCCCTTGATGCTACGCTAGCTGTTGCTGCCATCCAGATCTTGGACTTTTTCGTCCCACATCAATATCTGTACCCGTGCGTTTTGCTTGAGCTGATCTGGATCGACGCCGTTATAGAGCGGTTCCTCGGCTCCGGCATTGCCCAGGCGGATGCGGCTGGGGTCGATGCCTTGCTCGATCATGAAACGCATTGCGTTTCGCGCTCGCGCTTGAGCCAAATCCCACACATCGCGGAAACCGCTGCTCGGGTCGACGGGTCGACGGGTCGTATGCCCACGCACCTCAATTTTCTGTGGTTTGCCGTCGATTTGCTCAATGATTCGGATCAACGCCCTTTTGTTTTGCTCGGTTAATTCAATGCTCTGTTCTTCGAAGTAAATTTGCCCACCGACCGAGGAATCTTCACCGGGGCGAACGACTTGCACCTTCTCGTTTTCGCCGGTGACGGCCTTGTTCTCCTGGCCACCGCTCTTCGTGTCCTTCTTTTTTGCCCGACCTGTGGTTGCATTCCACTCCAACGTCGAGTTGCGTGGTCGGAAGCTCCCGGGAATCAACGTCGCAGCGGAAAGGTCGTGCCCCACTTGTTCACGCAACGCTTCAGCGACGGCCTGGAATTTCTCGTCCTGCTTCATCTCGCTCATTGACACGAGCATGATGAAAAAGGTCAACAGCAACGACATCATGTCGCCGAACGTTACGACCCACTCCGGTATGCCAGGTTCTGGTTCTTCTTCAATGGCCATAGTTTTTGTCGCAAGGTTTAAGTCGTAAGTCGCAGGTCAGGAAGCATCTGGCCTGAGGCCATGTTTACTTATGACTTACATCTTACGACTTCTCACGCTGCCTCCTTGTCGCTTGGCCGTAATTTTGGTGGGATGAATGTATTGAGTTTTTGCTCGATCACGCGAGGATTTTCCCCCGACTGAATCGCCATGATGCCGCGGATGATGATTTCCATCACCAGCAGTTCCTGCTTGTTGTTGAATCCCAGCTTCTCCGCGAAAGGAAGAAAAACCACGTTCGATGCGATCGCCCCGTACATGGTTGTCAGCAGCGCGACCGCCATACCGGCACCGATCTTCGAGGGATCGCTCATGTCGCCGAGCATGATCACCAGACCCATCAACGTACCAATCATGCCAAACGCAGGGGCAAATCGGCCCATGCAGTCGTGCAGCGCTTTGCCATCGCGATGACGCGTGGCCACGGCGTCGAGTTCGGTGCGCAGAATGTCTTCCATGACTTCCGGCCGAGTACCATCGACGGCCATTTGGATGCCCAAAACGACAAACGAGTTTTCAATATCTCCGAGCCGGCCTTCCAGAGCGAGTAAGCCGTCGCGGCGTGCTGTCTCAGCGAGGCTGACAATTTCTTCGATCAGCTTGGGAATGGACTCCGCTTTGTTGAACACGACTTTCATCGTGACACTAAAAACACTGAGAAAGTTTTTCATCGGAAAAGAAATCATACCCGCGGCTATGGCACCGCCCACGACGACCATCAACGACGGCGCATCGATAAACGCAATAAAGCTACCGCCGCCGATGATGATTGATCCTAGGATCAATGCAATCGCCAGTACGACGCCAATTACGGTTGCGATATCCATCAGTCAGGTCGTGTCGCGTGGTTGATTTCGGAGGTGTGTGTTTTGATCGATACTAGGCGCTGGTTGACGCAAATGGAAACGCTACGGAATAGCGTCGATTTGCAAGCAATAGCGGTCAGCTCTTCGCCTTGCACCCAGGAGCACAGCTAGTTTTCTGGACAAACATAGCTTTGCTGGGGCTAGGTCGTTGACTTTTTGCCACCATTGGCAAGTTCCCGAGCTGGCCATGGTCGTCATAACCGTCAGAACCGCTTGCTCAGCGGGCAACTCCCTCTGGCAAGAGGCGTTTGTTGCGTTGGTAATCGATCACGCGCTCGAGAACTTCCTCGGGCGTTTCACCCACCACAATGCGGTCATTGGCAACCAGCGTGATAAACGTGTCGGGCCGCTGTTCGACATACTTGATCAGGTCGGCATTCAGGATGAATGCCTCGCCATCGAGCCGCGTGAGCTTGATCATGGTGATTTCCTCGGGATTAGTTGCTGCTGAAGGCTAGCTCAAAATTCACTGCCAGGCTTGGCCTAACGGCTGAGTGCCAGCAACTCGTCGAGCAGTTCTTGGGTCGCTGTGATCACTCTTGCTCCGCCTCGGTATTGAGTGGAGGCCAGAATCAACTCGATGAGGTTCTGACCGATGTCGGTGTTGGAAAGCTCGACGGCTCCGGCGCTGAGTGTGCCGATGCCATCGGTGCCAGGGATGCCCTTGATGGCTACACCGGAGTTGACGCCGATGTTGAAGAGGCTATCTCCCACCTGCTGCAAACCGCCACTGTTGGCGAAGCGGGCTAAGACAATCTGTCCGACGGTGCGTTGTGTACCGTTGCTAAATTGGCCTTGGATGGTGCCATCGTTGGTAATGATAAAGTCGGTCAACACGCCGGGCGGGAAGCCATCCTGGCTCGACAAGTTCAAGGAACTAATTGGATTGCCTTGGGCGTCGGTCTCACCGAGTGCTTTGATCTGGCTGAAGTCGAGTTCAACCTCCAGGGGCGACTCCGAGGCCGAAATGTTTCGGTCGATGCTGATGCGACGCTGGTCACCGGGGATCAGATCTCCGTTGCTATCGAATCGCAGTAAGCCGTCGCCAATTACGGTCGAGACACCGTTGAACGGTTCGTTCTCACCGCTGGTGGCATACCATCGGTAGATGGTTTCGTTCGGCAGTTTCTCCTCAAGGGTCGTAGTAATTCGCACATTGAGTGGCAAACCGAGCGAGTCGTAGACGATCAACTCAGTCGATGTACCAGGACCGTCGGCTTGTTGCGTTTCACCGAACGAAATGGGTAGTGTCGAGGGCGTACTGCCATCGGCCGGTTCGAGTCGGAACGCGGTTAGCGGAATCTCGATCGCGTTCTCCTCGCCCAAATTGCTAGTGATGACGATTTGGCCGTTCACCAAGCTCACGCTGCCAGATTGGGGGAAGGCGTTGGCCGGGTCGCTCGACTCGGTATCGATACCCATCGCCTCGCGCATGAACGTCATCAGCTGCAACACCGACGTATCGGCGGTGATTTCTAGTTCTTTCGGATCAATGTCGTTGCCATCCTTCACGGCCTGGAAGGTTAGCGTGCCCTCCTGGAAGAAGTTGTCGACATACGTTTCCCCGATGCGAACCACCAGATCGACCAGGTTCGTGTCTTCAATGGCCTCGGGCCCCGTCAGGTCAACCGTCGGCCGGCCGTCTAGTGTGGCATCACTGGCGGTATCGAGAAAACTGGTCGCGGTCGAGGGAATCGCCACATCGTGAATGCGCCGATAGTCGGTATCGCTATCCGAAAGGTTGCGGTAGATACGAACTTGGTCGAAATTGAAAATGGGATGTGTCGGGGTTTCAATATCCGCCAGATTCACGCGCACACGTCCACCCGGCGCGGCGATGGAACGTGTACTAATGCGGGCCGTGGGCCGCGTCTCGACTTGGGCGTTCGAGTCGTAGAAACTCACATAGTAGTTATAACCGCCAGGGTCCATGAGTTCCGTATCCAGCGCCGTCGCGGCTCCGCCACTTGCAAGATCGGCTTCGTTGGTCGAGTCGGTGAGTGTCGAACCGGCGTTGTTGTCGAGCACTTCCGCAACTTGGTAATACGTGCTGCCACCGTCTTCCTGTCGGTACAAGCGCCGGCCCGCAGTGAAGGCACCGGTGCCGGTTGGCAAAGTCGTGAAATCAATCGAACTACCGCCGGGCGCGGTCACGGTGTAGTCCGCAGAGGGAGTACTTTCGTTGCCGTCGCTGTCCAAGAAAACCACTTTGTAGACAGTAGTGCCTGCGTCGGGGCCCGTCGGAAGTGCACCCCCAGCATCGACGATGCTGGAGACCGACGGCGGGTCGACTTCGGGGAAGTCGTTGATGTCGAAGGCCGCGCCATTGACTGCTTGCGGTTGTGGAATGGTCCCATCCCCCAGCACAATCGATTGCGAAATCGAGGGCGTTGCCCCCAAGTCGACCGAAGGATTCAAGACACCGCTAAACGAGGCGCTGCCCGTTGGCTGGCTCACACGCTCTTTGCCAAGCGGAATGGATAGCGGCACCAGTGCCTCGGGGTTCTGCTGCAGCTCGAAATCGTCGTTGACGCCGAAGCCCAGAACACGTTGGCCTGTGGAGGTGACTAGCTCGCTTTCCGCATTAAGCTTGAGTTGGCCATTGCGTGTGTAAAGCTCACCATTGCCGGACTGCACTACGAGAAATCCATCACCCTGAACGGCGATATCGAGTGGGTTCGAGCTGATTTCGATCGTTCCCTGAGAGAAGTTGGGAGAAATTTCCGCCACTTTCACACCCAAGCCGATTTGCCGCGGATTCGTACCGCCGGAGTTGGTACTCGGTGCCGAGCCGATGCTGATCGACTGCAGGAACTGAGTCGCGAAGATTGCGTCGGACTCTTTGAATCCGACGGTCTGCGAGTTGGCGACGTTATTGCCCACCACATCGATCGTTGTTTCCGCGGCTTGTAATCCTGTCAGGGCAGTGGTGAGTGCTGATTGAAGGCCCATGGCGTTTTATCCTGTTCACTGAAGTGAAGATTGTTAGGTGTAAGTCGTAGGTCGTAAGTCGTGAGTAAAGGGTGTTGTCTACGCTTTGGAAAAACCCACTTACTACACACGACTTACTACTTGAAAATTTCTACTCATTCTGCGGTGGTCGAATCTCACCGACGTTGTTGAGGCTGACGGTCACGCGGCTGGCGAAATCGACTTTTTGCACTTGCGAAGTGATTGCCTCGCCGCGTGCGTCGTTCGCTACGCCATCGACAAAGCTGGTCGCCTTGCCATTGGGGATCGTGCCCACCAGTTTGCGGTCGCCATCGCCGGTGCTGTTTGTGCGGTAGATCTTTTTTTCAACGCTGGTCTCGGGCAGGTTGTTGAGTTGGATCGCGCCTTGGAAATTGGTGAGTCCATTGGTATTTGCTTTCACCTCGGTACCAAACAGAACACCGGTTTCGCTTTCCCAGACGACTTCGTAGGTGTAAGTGCCCGGCTCGACGTCGCCCGGGTTCGTCGCAGCTGCGGCTGCCGTGTCGACGGCAAGGTCGAGACTAGGTTGCCCGTTGGTGATTGACACCACACGAACATTCCCTGACACCCGCTGCCCCGCATCGTTCAAGGCGACCACATCGGCACCGATCAAGCTCGTGGCACTGGCGATGTTTTGTCCCAGCAGCACTGCCCCGAGCGTCTCGGTCAACTGTTCGGTCGCACCCACTTCGCGAATCTGGCTAATCTGCGCGATCAGCTCGTCATTCTCGAGTGGATTGAGCGGGTCTTGGTTTTGTAACTCGGCAATCATCAGATTCAAAAAGTCATCGAGCTGCAACTCATTCAGCGCATTATTGTTACCGAATGCTTGTTCGCCCGGCGAAGCCGTGTTGATGTTGGGAATTTGACTCATGGAGAGACCTTTGGGTCGGTGTTGTGTGAATTCGGCGTCGCTAAATGCGTACGTCCAGGCCGCTTGCCGTCGCAGATGGGGTCAGGTCGAGAGGTTCTGCGGTCGTAAGCGGAGCTGTGGTGCCTGGTGCCGTGGACTTGTTTTCGCGTCTGCTGGTGTCGTCTTGTTGGCGATCCCCGGGCTCGGGGTTATCTGCCGATTGCTGGCCATCGCGGCCGACATCAACGTCGAATTTCTCGATGCGAATTTGCTGCTCAGCGAGGCGTTCGCGCAGCGCGGGCAAGTTATCCAACAGCACGGTCCGCGCTGCGTTAGTCTCCGTTTCGAGCCGGGCTGTGACCACACCTTCTTTTACCTCGATCTGGATTCGGAGTGTGCCCAGCTCCGGCGGGCTGAGTCGCAATTGGATTTGTCCGTCGCGTTGCTGAGCCGACCGAATCGCACCACCGACGCGCTGCACGAACCGTGCCCGATCGACGGTTGGGGTTTCGGTGGGAGCCGCGTCGTGTGTCGCACTAGTGGAGGCCGCACCAAGCGTTCGTCCCGCCACGGCGCCGACTTCGCCAGCAGAGGTCGATCCAGGCGCGCCGGGTGAGTTGGCCGCGGTGTCCGACGTGGTGTTGAGGCTCGCGGCGATTTCCGCATCGAGGGGCGTGTGAATATCACTAGTCTCAACTACAGAAGTCACCGCCACAGGCGCCTGTTGGAATCGCGAGGTGGAGATTCTACTTGACGTCCTAGGTGTTTTCTCCGTTTCCTCAGCGGTCGCTGGCGCAATCGCGGGTTGCTCTGCGAGTTGCGTAGTCTTCGTTCCTGGCAGTGGTTCCTTGGGCTGACTTGCCTCACCGGCTTTGGAAGCGAGGACTGCCGTCTCAGGATTCGATGAAGTATGCTTACCGTCCACTGCATTTTGAGCTCGCGCTCCGGCTGCCTCCTCTACGCTTGCCGTTTCGCCTGTTTCTGCTTGAACGGCTGCCGTTGCGGGGAATTCCAAGCCTGCTTCGGTAGCCACGGCTTTCTCGACACCTGCCTCTGCTTGAGAAGCGGGCTGTTCCTCGGACTGAGGTTCTTGGTCTCCTGTAGCGGCGAGTTGCTCGAGGTTCGGCACTACCTGTTGTGGATCGGCCGTCTCTTGTGTCGTTGCTGCTGCTGAGAGTGTGACCTCGTCGGATGGGTTCTCATCTGCCTCTTCCTCGGTTGGCTTGGATTCCTGCGCCCCGGTTGTTTCTTCTTGCTCGGCGGTGGAAGTTTCCTGCTCGTCGGAATTCGCTTCAATGGGAGTCTCCCCAGTGTCGTTTTCGTCTAGCGATTCGGACTCGACATGATTCTTCGTTTCAGAGGGTTCCGGTGCATTTGCTTTTTCGGCTTGGCTCAACAGCGAGCTGAACGACTCGCCGTCAGCCCTATCGGTGCGCGCGGAGTTGGACACTGACTGCGGAGCGCTGGTGATCGGGAAAAGCTGGTCAATGGCTGTGCTGCTCATGTCGAGTCCTTCTAAAATCGAAGACCTATTTCTTTTGTTGATCTAATTCTTGTAGTTTTTGGTCAATAAAAGACGCTCCCGGGCCTCCGTTGAGCATCTGCTGCTCGATGCGATGCAGCATCTCAATGTCTTCGGGAGTGTCCATCGTCTTCAGAATGTTCTTACGGTCCCGTTGTGGCAGCCCGTTGAGAATCTCGATCACTGTGCCGATCTGATCATCCTTGATCATCTTCACGAGTATTTCTTTTGTTTGTTTTTTGGGATTCAAATTCTTCCACTGTTCACGGACACTAACCAAGCCAGAGGCGGAGGAAACAGCTTTCTGTTCCTTGAGATACTGCTCTACCTCCACGCGAATTTTCTCGAAATACTCGAAGCGATTGTCCAGCGTGCTATGGAGATTTTTGAACTCTGCGATGTTCTTTTCGATGTCATCTTTCTTCGCTTGCAAGTTCAACATCGCTATACGCATGTACTGCTGTCGGTCATCAAAGGACACTTCCTCGGGCGGCACGTCTTGCGTATCGGTTTCATTGGCCGCTGCGATTTCGTCGAGATCGACTCCGTGCAGGAGGGACACAATCTCGAACATGTTCTCGTTGTTGAGTGTGCCGTTTTGCCGCAGATATCCGTAGCCGGCAGCCAAGGTGATAACCGTGGCCACGCAGAAGTAGCCAATCAGCGGGAACATAATGCGAATCAGTGCGCCCATCAGTGATTATCCTCCTGCAGACGAGAGGCTACTTCGTCCAGTCGTTTGCACTCGGCAAGTTGTTGCTGTCGTTGATGTGCTGCGAGCTTCCGCTCGCGAAGTTTCTCCAGCACACGGACCTCTTGGTCGGCCTCGACCAGCGCTTGGCGACGCTTTTCGATTTCGACGGCAAGCAACTGCGATTGCTGGGTCATCGCACCCAGCTGCCCACGCAATACCGAGGAGTATCGTTGCGCGTGAAGTAGTTGATTGATGTCGGTCTCGGGCACTCCCAGGGTGCTACGCTGAGCTTCCTGCAGTTGCGCCTCTTCGGCGTGGATGGTTCGCACTTGTTCTTGGAGCAACTGTTCCGCTTGGTAAGCTTCAGCCAACTTCGCGCGCATCTCGTCGCGATGCGATTCGCGGAGTGTTTGTAGCGCTGTCAGTCGGAACTGGAACTTGGTCATGCGTTGGGAGCGTTAGTCGTTGGTTGTGAGGGAGTTTGCAGTAGTTGGTTGCATTTCTGTGAAAGTTCGATCAATGCCGTGGACACTTCCGCCAGCTCGCTATGCTCATCGACTGCTTGCCGTAGCAGGCTGTGAATTGCGTCTTTCATTGCCACGGCTACATCGAGTTCGCGGTTTGTGCCCTGCCGATAGGCACCAATCGACAGCAAGTCCTCGTTTTCATGCAGCACGGCGAGTAGTTGACGAACCGTTTGCGCCGCCTGTTTCTGTTCCGGGCTTGAGATGTCGTTCATCAGTCGGCTGATGCTACGCAGCACGTCGATGGCGGGGAAATGTCCGCGCTCGGCTAGTCGCCGCGACAGCCACACGTGGCCATCAAGCAGCCCGCGCATCGTATCAGCAACAGGTTCGTTTTCGTCGTCGCCCTCAACCAGCACGGAGTAGAAGGCAGTGATGCTGCCCTGCGGGGTGCGGCCGGCACGCTCGACGAGTTTGGGAAGCATCGCGAAAGCCGAAGGAGGAAAACCACGCGTCGTAGGCGGTTCGCCGGCAGAGAGGCCGATCTCGCGCTGTGCCATGGCAAAACGGGTTACTGAATCCATGACCAGCAGCACATTTTTGCCCGAATTCTGGAAATACTCGGCTATCGTCGTTGCGGCATAGGCCGCTTGTACTCGTAGCAGCGCTGGCTCGTTGCTAGTAGCCACGACAACCACACTGCGCGAGAGGCCCTCGGGGCCGAGTTCACGCTGAATGAATTCGTTCACCTCGCGGCCACGCTCGCCAATCAGAGCGATGACTGTCACGTCGGCGTCAGTGTAACGGCCCATCATGCCTAGCAGCACACTCTTGCCGACACCCGAACCGGCGAAAATGCCCAGCCGTTGTCCACGACCACAGGCGAGCATGCCGTCAATGGCGCGCACACCGCTGGCAAGAGGCGTGTCGATGCGTGGTCGCTCGGTGGGATTGATGGGTTCTCGCTCTAACGGCAATCGCTCGCGCAGCATGGGTTGTGGTCGCCCGTCGATGCAGCGACCGCGAGCATCAACAATACGGCCCAGCAACGCCTCCCCAACTTTCAGTGAACGAGTCGTGCGTACCAGCTTCACCTGGCTGCCGCGACGGATGCCATCGAGATTACTGAGCGGCATCACAAGCGTTTGCTTGTCGCGAAAACCAACGACTTGAGCTTCGATGTCGCCGCCCGCGCGACTATCACCGCCAGTCTGCCGCTCGATGGAAACCAACGAGCCTACGGGCGCGGGAAAGTCGGCGACCGTTGCAGTGAGGCCGACCGTCTGCACGACACTGCCCGTGAGACCAGCGAGAATCGCACCGTCGAGATGTTGTGGAAGTTCACTGTTCATAGGGGTTACAGTTCAGTGTGTTGCTAACCGATCGGCGGTTAGCTTAGTTCCTGTTGCAGGCGTTCGAGTTGCGTTTCCAACTGTTGATCAATGGAGCCAAACTCGGTGTCGATGCGACAACCGCCGACGGAGAGAGAATCATCGGCTACAATGTTGGCCTTGGCCGAGGGCTGGAAAACCTGGGCCAATTGGCTCACTTGCTTGCCGAGAGTTTCGCACTCACTGGGGTGCAGCCGTACGGTAACCTCCGCCGCGCCGGTGCACATTTGCAGTGCCTCTTGGACCCATTCCAACGCAATTTCTGGAGTGTTCTGCAGCTCTCGACGAACGATCCTCGCGGCAATCGCACAGGCCAATTTGGTGCCGGAGGTCTCCCAGTGCCGGAGCCAGTCTTGCCGCGCGTCTGCGATTTGCTGGACTGCTGTGTCCAAAGCAGGGATGAGTGTCTGCATTTGTTGTGCTACTTTTTCGTCGAGAATGCGCTCGATCGCCGCCTCCGCGGCCTGCTTGCCGGCTTGCTCGGACTCCTGCCGAATTTTGGCGGCGGCAGCTTCTGCCTCTTGCACAATTTTGGCCGCCTCGGCGCGTACTTCCTGCAAATACGCGTCGGCTTGACTTGCCATGTCGCTCAAATCGTACGACACACTGCGCAGCTCCGTGCCCGAGGCATACTGCTGCGATTCACGTTTGATGATGGTTGCCATGGTCGGTTTCGCTTCAAATCACTGTTCGCTCTTTTGGGTGAGCGGACGTGGGTGGAGCCTTTCGCTACTGCGTTTGCGAGGCCAGTCCCAGCTGCACCAATGTGCGCTGTGCCGCTGAAATTTCGCTCAGTCGAGTGGGGCCGATCGCGCGCACCTGTTGGCGAAACTGATTCGCTTGGCGTCGCGGCAAGCCACGAACGATACGCTTCATCAATTCCTCGCCGACACCCGCCAACGCGAGCATCACCGTCTTCCGTTCCGCTTGTTGCAGTGCTGCTAGTAGTGACTGGTCATCCAGTGCTTCCAGTTCACCTGACGGGTCGAGCGATTCACCGGCAATTTTTCGTGCAGGTTGGAGAGCGGTAGGAATTTCACGCGGTTGGTAGGGCTGTTTGGTTTCCCTCGGGGGGCGTACTGCTTCTCGGCTTCTCGGCTTCGCCGAGAGTTGATTGGCCAGCGCGGGATTCTGCTTGCCAAGTTGCTTGAGCAGTGCGACTTGCTGATTTTCGGGAGCATCTTGAAGAATACGTTGCACGAGGTCGCGGCCGGCTGCCATGCGCCGATGACGTTGGTGATGCGCAGTAAGCCATTCCGAAAGCTGCGTGGCAACGACATGAAGTGTTTGTTCGTCGGCAGGGTCGAGGTCGGTCAGTCGGGTGAGCACCTCGGCTTGCAAACTTGGCGCGAGCCGGGTGAGCAGCTCTGCCGCTTGAGGAGTTTCTAGACGCGAAAGCACAACGGCGACAGTCTGTGGCTGCTCGGCCGAGAGCATTTCCACCAAGGTTTCCGCATCGGCATCGCTCAGAGCTTGCCACGGATTGGGCGTTTGCATCGGGGGCGGAGCAACCGATGGGGCATCGTAGGTTTCCATTCGAGCGAGCAATGAGGGATCGAGTTCCACGCCATCGGTTCGAGTTCGGACTGGAGAGGTGTGTTCGGGCGGAGTGGTTTCGGGTAGCTCGGGCGCTGCTAGTCCGGCTTGAAAATCGGCCAGCACAGCCCGATGCTCAGCCGGGTCGATTTCTTCCAGCTCGTCAAGGAGGCAGCGCACTGCGGCCTCTTCGCGCGCGGGCAAATCGGCGAGCAATTGCTCGCCCAACGGTTCGCCCAGAGTCGCCACAAGGATGGCCACTTTGCGAAGCTGCAGCTGTGAATTGTTTGTTTTTATACTTGTCGTCATGCTATTCGTTAACCTGCGTTGCTAATCCAGCTGCGGAGAATCGCGGCAGCTGCGTCGGGGTCTTCGCGAACAATTTCTACCAAGTCGTCTTTCAAGCTCTCGCCCTTTTTCAACCGCAAACGCGGACGCTGGCCCGGTTCGCCTTCACTCGGGTCGCCACTTCCCTCCGCTCCGCTAGCGCCGGTGTCGGTTGTGTCTAAGGCTAAACTGGGGCCCAATGCGGCAGCGGGTTCAGCAGCAGGGATCGACTTGACCATCGACCGAAGCATCATCAAGCTCACAAGCGCCACGACAGCCATGGTCATCGTATTGAAGTTCTTGCTCGCCCAACCCAAGGCTTGCGTGGCCGTCGAAGGGCCTTCCACTTCCTCGGGAGTCAGCGAGGTCATAAACACGACCGAAATGTCGCGCAGCTTGTCTTCCGCCAATTGTCCTGGCAAGAGCTGCATGACCGTGTTCTTGATATCCACGGAGACGACGTCGCGTTTTCCTCGCAGAATAGTTTCGATATTGTCGGGCAGGGGTTGATCCGGGTCTTCTCCAGCCAGTCTCTGTTCCTCGCGCCAAACGCTTAGCAGATAGTTGGTCGGTACTGTGATCGCCACGCGGATGTCTTCGGGAACGAGGGCCGCACCACGACGAAACTCTCGCTTTTGCCCCACGAAATTATCGGCGGTGGTTGACTCTAAAGATTTCTCGTTCTTGACCGTGACTTTCGTTTCGTCGTTGTTGTTACGCAGTGGCCCCTGCGCAATCGGGCCCGGGCGGCCTCCATTTTCAACTTCTGAAAGCGTATCGGTTTCGAGTTGTGTTGTTTCGCGAAGGGGCTTCGATTCGCCTTCAGGGGACATGGTTTGCTCTGTCTGTTCGAGCGTAGATTCCAGTTCCGCGGTGACTTCCACGCGAACGCCCGGCACATGAGGGAGTAATCGCTCGATCTTGTTTCGCATGTGTTGTTCGAATGCGAGTCGGTCGCGGTAGTATTCGTTTTCAAACGACTCTCCGGTAATCCCCTCACCGCCAAAGAAACTTCCGTCGCCACTGTTGGTGACCACGACGTGCTCTGGGCTCAGCTCCGCGACGCCGCCTGCAACGGCTTTGCGGATCATCTTGATTTGCCGAGCGTCGAGTATTTCGCCAGGAGTGGGATGCACGCTGACTGTGGCCGTGGCGGTACCTTTTCGCGACAAGCCTTGCGGTTCTTGAATGTCGAAGATCACGTTGGCCTTTTCGATGCCAGCCATGTCGGTGACCATCATGGAGAGCTGCTGTTGCAGGGCTGACTTGACTTTTCCGCGCCGTGTGTCGCCGCTCTCGAAGGGGCTACCGCCTAGGGCCTTCTCCATGATTTCGTGGTAGTTGAGTGGCAAAGCGCCGCCATCAGCTACCGCTGCGAGAAACTCCGCTTTTCGGGCGCTGGGTACCTTGATGCGATTACCAATGCGTTGGTAGCCTGCGAGCCCAGCGCGCGCGATTTCTGCTTCCGCGCGATCCACGACCGACGCGGGTAGGAACTCGCCATTGAACAGAAAGTCGTCGGGGCTGGAACTCTGATGCTGCACCAGATAGCCCAGGCTCACGCCAATTACGCCCAATAGCAACAGCGCGGTCACCCGCGCAGCCGGCGTCATCGACAGCATCAATTCACGAAATTGGCCACTAGCCTGATTCAAGAAATCCATCCATGGACCCCAAGTTAGAGAGTGTTAGGTGGCGAGGGGAGGGGCGAACCTCTTGGCTCGCTGCCTTACACTCTTATTTCTTTTACTTCCTGGTAAACCTGCATCATCTTGTTTCGCATCTGCATCATGAGCCGGAAGGCGAGGTCGGCCTTCTGCACGGCGGTGAGCACTTCGGCTGGGTTGGCATCACCACCGGCCATCAACGACTCGACCGCCTGGTCGGCTTGTTGCTGCATTTGGTTCACGTCTTGGATTGAACCCAGCAGCATGTCTTTGAACGAACCCGCTCCTTCCGCTTGCGGTTTCGCTCCTAGCGCCTGGGGCATCATTGCCGGGGAATTTATGTTGGCACTGCCAATGGTATTCATGGCGACGTCCTTGGACCGTCGTCCGCGTTGGCCCCCCAACGCAATGTACTTGGTACGTCAATGCTTGCGACTGGTCTCCTCTGGTGGTTGTGGGGGGTGGGTCGGGTTTAGGCCAAAATTTGTAGTGTGCGCTGTCCGAGGTCCTTCGTGATTTCAATCACGCCGATGTTTGCCTCGTAGGCACGGGTGGCCGACAATGCGTCGACGAACTCGGTAGTCATGTCGATGTTGGGATAGGCGACGTAGCCATCAGCGTTTGCGTCGGGGTGGCCAGGGAGGTGCTTCAGGCTCGGCTGGACGTCGGAGTACTCGACGCTGGCGACTTTCACTCCCTGACCTCCACCTGGAGTGCTCATGTCGGTATCGGTTTGGAATGTCACATAACGGGGCGTATAGGGTACGGCTTCACCTTGCTCGTTACGCGTGGTCGACATATTCGCTAGGTTCGACGAGATCGCATCCAACCGCGTCCGTTGCGCAACGAGTGCGCTCGTGCTGATGTCTAAGGCGTTGAACATGTTTTCGCTCTTTTCTCAGGACGAATTGGGAGGGCTTAAGCGCGTTCCGTGATCGCTGCGCGAAGCAACCGGAACTGGGAGGTCATAAGGCTCAGGGCTAAGTTGTGCTGTGCTTGGTTCTTGCTGATCTCGGCGACTTGCTGCTCGATGCTCACATCGCTGTCATCGTGGTACAGAATGCTTTTCATCGATTCACGAACTTCATCCATGCCATCGTTCCTGACGTTGGATTCTGTGACGATGCTCGATCCCGTGACGTTCGTTCCAATGACAGGGGCGCGGCTCGTGAACTGTGTGTTGATAGCGTACGTGGGTGACTTGGCGGCTTCACGGCGGCTCGCGACGGCTTCCTGAAGTCTTTCTTGAAACTGCGCTGGAGAAATGTCGCGGGTTTTGTATCCGGGGGTGTCGATGTTTGCAATGTTCCCCGCCAGCACACCGTGGCGAGCTTGGGTGAAATTTACCACCTGCTCCAACACGGGGACTGTGGAGGAATTAAAAAGGGACGATAACATGCCGATCTCGTTTTTATGCTCCGTGAAGAGTTCGTTCGTGTTCAAGCAACTGCTGTGCCATCTTCGTGCTCGTGTTGGTTCGCTAGTTTACGCAGCTCGCTTATCTCCGCGACCGGCAGAATTTGCCGATCGAACCGGCGAGGTTTGCCGAACTGTCCTGCGACTCTCAGCGAAGCCTTTGGCTCCGGGTGCGACCCCATACGAACGCAATTTTCCGCTCAGCGTACGGACTCCGATGCCCAGCGCCTCGGCGGTCTTCGCGCGGTGGCCGTCGTAGTGTTGCAAGGTGGCCACGATCATTTGCCGTTCCACTTCTTCTAAACTGGTACCAACCGGTAGTGGCTCAGTCTGAGTATGCTGCTCAGTGATTTGCTCGGGCTGTTCGAGCCACGGTTGCATTTCGGCGGCGCTGATGGGGCTGCCGTCGTTCAAGACGCAGGCGCGGGTGATGATGTTTTCCATCTCGCGCACGTTGCCCGGCCAATGGTACTGTGCGAACAACTGTCGTGCACTGTCTTCCAATTTGCATTGCTGGCGATCGAGGCGCGTTGCCGCTCGGGCGAGAAAGAAATCAGCGAGCAGTTGCACATCGTCGCCTCGCTGACGGAGCGGAGGCATCTGAATAGGCACGACGGCTAAGCGGTAGTACAGGTCCTGACGAAAATTGCCGGCGGCTACTTCGGTCTGCAATTCGCGATTGGTGCTAGCGACGACACGCACATCTGCCGCCACCGACTCGCTGCTGCCCACCGGTTCGTAGGTTTTTTCTTGCAGCACCCGCAGTAACTTGGACTGCAAGGCCAAGTCAATTTCGGTGATTTCGTCCAGCAAGATGGTCCCCCCTTGGGCCAGTTCAAACCGGCCCACGCGATGGTCGTCCGCACCGGTGAATGCGCCGCGGCGGTGACCGAACAGTTCGCTCTCCGTCAGTTGGGGCGACAGGGCAGGGCAGTTGAGACTCACCAACTCGCTTGTGCGGCGACGACTCAAGCCGTGGATCGCGCGGGCGACCAATTCCTTGCCCGTTCCGCTTTCGCCACAGACGAGGACCGTTTCGTCAGTCGGTGCAACTTGCCGAATGCGGCTGCGCAGCTCTCGCATTGCCGAACTGTCACCGACCATGCCGAGGGAGTCGTCCAGCGACATTTCAGTCGCATCGCCTGGGTTTTGCTCCGGTGACATCAAGCGGCCACGTGCGATGGCGCTCTCGACGAGTCTTTCCAGCTGCGCCACATCAAAGGGTTTTTCCAGATAGTCGAAGGCACCTTGTCGCATGGCTTCCACAGCGGAAGAGATCGTGGCGTGGCCGGTGATCATCAGCACCTGGGTGGGAAGCCGACGATGACGAATTTGGCTGATGAATTCCAGGCCGTCCATGCCCGGCATTTGCAAATCGGTAATCACCAATTGGAACACTTGCTGCTCCAAGCAGGGAAGCGCCTCCATGGGGCTGCCCAACCCCACCACGTCATAACCGGCGTGGCGCAGCACGTCGGCAACCGACTCGCGCGCGGCGGCATGGTCGTCGACCACGAGTACACGCGGCTTGGCATTGGTGTTCGGGCTTTGGTTCATGCTGCCACTCCCAGCGCGCGACGAGGGATTTCAATCGTGAAGGCCGCACCGCCCTCGGGGCAGTTGGTCGCGGTGACACGCCCGCCGTGCGACTCGGCAATGCGCTGCACGATCGACAAGCCCAACCCGGTTCCAGTGGCCTTGGTCGAATAGAACGGGTCGAAAAGGTGTTCGAGCTGCTCCTGCGTAAAGCCCGGTCCACTATCGGCCACTTCCAATTCGAAGCCTTGTGGGCTTTGGTAGGAGGTAATGACCAACTCGCCTCCCTCGGGCATGACGTCCAAAGAATTGAGGAGAAGATTGAGCATCGCGCGGCGGAGCATTTCGCGATCGGCGCTGATCGTCGTCGTGGGCGCGACATCGGCTACGACTCGAATCTCTTGGGCAGCGAGCTGCGGGCCAACGGCTTGGCAGACTTCGTCCACGAGTTCTCGCACCAGGAACGCGCGGTAGTCGGGGGCTCGGTCAGTAGTGAAATTCAGCAAATCGTTCACGGTTGTATCCAGGGCGGCAAACCCGGCCTCCACCTTGGTTAAAATGGCGTTGCTCTCGGCGTCGTCCGTCAGTCGACGTTTGAGAAGACTCATGTAAAGTGTGACGGGCACCAAACTATTGCGTACTTCGTGGGCCACGTGGGCGGCCATGCGACCCAGGTCGGCTAGGCGGTTTTTGCGTGCCAACTCGCGGTTTTTCTCGGCCAACTCGTCGTTGAGTCGCCCGACTTCCGCCTGGAGCACTTCGTGCGTTTCTTGCAAACGGAGAGTCGCTTCGTTCCACGCGGCCAAGATGGTTTCTAAACCGGCATCGGCCGTAAGCTCCGTTTCAGGTTCGCAATGGATTCTTAGTGTTTCAGGCATGGCTTGCAGGTGGGGCTCTCTCAGGCGTCGGATTGCAGGTCGAGTTGATGGGCACTAGTACCGCTGCTATGTGGAGCCAGTGGCGCGTGGTGAGGTCCTCGTGGAGATTTGATTTGCTGCGCTTGATAGGCTCCACGCGCCGTGTTGGCGGCTTGGGCCGCTTGTAGTTGTGTGGCGACCTGGTCGCGGCGAGTGATCATCGCTTGCTCGTTCTGTCGTTCCAGCTCCATGACCTCGCCCAGCAATTGTTGGCAAGTTTGCGCTTGCTGGGCACACTGGGCCCTTGCCTCGGCAGTGGGCCAATTGCGAGTCTCGGGGTCTTGGTCGTGGTAGGGTGCCAAGCCTTGTTCGATTGATTGGAGTGCGGCGATGAGTTGATTTTTGGCCGCGATCAATCGCAACAACGGACTCATTTCGCCGACTTTGATCATCTCCGCCTGACGGCGACCCAAGTCGCGGAGCTGCACCAAACAACGATGTCGTTTGCCAATCAATTCCGCCAGATTTTCTGTGGAGAGTAAGTTCATGATATTCGATTTTGACAGAGCGCATTATGCCAACAGCCGGCAGTGCCTCTACCATCCACTCATTTCATTAAGCAATTGTTCCCACGATTGCCGCGAGAAATTGGTGGCTAACAAAAAGTCGGTCTCAGGTGGTAACCGGTTCAACACCAGCTTGGCTTGTTCGATGGTCCCTTTAGCTTTGACGGGCTTGTTGAGCCTTCGATAGCAATTCGCAATGTGCACGAAACTTTCTAGGACAAAGGGCTCGTTCTGGTAAAGCGTCGAAATATTCGCGTAGGCTTTGCGTGCTTCTTCAAATCGTTTGAGTTGGAACAGCACCGATCCCTGCATCATGTAGCAATTGCGAAGCAAGGTTCGCTTGAGCTCATTGCTTTCCACATGCCCACTAAGCGTGAGCATACGCTGCACCTGCGAGTAGTTTTTTAGAGCACTCAGTAGATTCTTGTCGCGGAGTTTGCGGTTCTTTTGCCGCTCACTTTCGGTTTTTGCTGTCTGTGAGAGCTTCGCCGGTTCCTCGGCTGCACTGTGGTAAGAGCGCGCGATTATGTAGCGGGCCATCAAAGCCTGAGGGGCATCGGGATAGCGATCCACTGCATCACTTAATTCTCTGATGGCCTCGAAATATTGATCCGAATCATGCAAATACTCACCCAGGAGGAAAAGCGAGTCGCGCCATTCCTTGGCAGCCGGTTCCAGGCTGCCGCCAACCAGGTTGGATAGTAGCAGTGCTTCGGCACGCGATCCGTTACCAAGCTGCAGATGGGCTTGAGCACATTCCAGGCGCGCTTGATAGACCATCGCGTCGCCTGGGTGCATTTCAATGCATTCTTCTAGCGTTTCCACTGCCGCGACATTTTTCCCCAGTGACAACTGCGACTGTCCAAGGCGGAGCAGTGCTAAGGCTTGCTTGGCTTGCGCTTCGTGATGCATGTACTCTTTCAACATGCGCTCAGTATGAGAGTAGTTTTGGCCACGGTAGTAGTTTTCCGCAGCTTGCCAGAGGTCCTCAGTAAATTGGCTTGTGGCGAAGCGGAGTTCGGAGAGCAGCTGGTAGGCGGCCCCTGCGGCACGATAGTGGTAGCGCTCCTCCTGGCGATGTTTCTCGACATTCCAGTGAGAATCTTCCGACGCTTCAGTCTGTTTTGCCAGTGCCCATTTCTCGTGGGCTAGGGCGCGAAGTTCTGTCGTCTCTACCAAACTGAACACCGGTTGCATGGCATCGACCAGTGCCATTGCGGCCTTGAACCGTTTTGCCTCGACTATCTCGTTGAATGCGTTCAGCATTCGTTTGCGCAAGGCGGAGAATGGTAGCAAGGAATTGACGTAAGTCACCGGGTCGCCGACGCTGTTGAGTACATTGCGGTAGCCCGCCAGGGATTGCTCCGTGTCGCCCGCAGCGCGTGCCAAATCGGCCTTGGCAAGCATAGCGGTCATACTCTCGGGGGTGTCGCCGTAAGCTTTGCTCAGCTGATCGTACTGGGTGATTGCCGCGGCATCGTCGCCTACAAGTTCAAAGCTCTTGCCAATCCAAAACATCGCCTGGCGAGTCAGTTCACTACTGAGTGGGTCAAGAAGCTGCGCCTCACGCAGATCAGCGCGCGCTTGCCTCGCGAGAATGGTCCGTTGCGGATCACTGCTCGGCAGACGCTGGGCTTGGGCGATTGCCAAGCGGCCCGCGATGCTCTTGATGCGAGCTTGCTGGGCATCATCACTGACCGCAACCTGGAGATATTCCTGTGCCTCGTCCACGCGCCCAAGCTGTCCCAGAATGTCGGCTTGGGCGATCGATGCCGCTTGGCGACGTTGGGGGTCGAGAAGCGGATCGTCAAGCAATGCCTGGTTATGCTTAAGAGCCGCCTCCCAATTGGGCTCGGGCGTGGATTGATGGGCCTGTGTCAGCAGTCTGTGGAGTTCACTGGTTGGCAGTGTTTCGTCCTGCAGTGCAGGCTCCAGCACCTCAATTCCTTGGCGAGGTTGATTGCCTAGGATCAAGCTCTGACCTAACAAAAATTCAGCCTGGCTTTCGCGGCCTGCCGGAACCCCTAGTTCGCGCGCTTTCTGTAGATACCGAGCAGCAATGAGGTGCATCGCGCGCTGCCTGGCTTGCGACCATTCGGCATCGGCATGGGCCGCTTTGACGGCCCCCAGGACGAACAATGCCCCACCAAACTCGCGTGTTGCTTCGCCCTGTTGTTGTATTTCGCCAATGATGTGCTTCGCCGATTCGTAGTCTTTGCCATCAAGAGCGAGCAGCGCCTTCTCAAGGGTATATTCCTCACCTTCGTTTACCGCGAGATGAGCAAGGTAGCTCCACACGGCGAATACTCCGCCAAAGATCGCGATGGACACCGAGCCGAGAACCGCGATACGCACTTTGCTGTCTCCAGCCCAATGCACAAGACGAGCAAGTTGCCCGGCCAAGCCCTTTGGGGGCTCGGTCGCAGCCTGTTCAGCAGTGTTTTCAGTGGTTTCTTCGGCCATATCGTGTTGTAGCGCCCTGCTGGGCGCCCTTGCTGGTATTCGCGCGTTGCGTTCTCTCTCTCGTGCGAGATCGACAGGCGTGCCCCCCGGTCAAACCCTAGAGAGACTTGAGAGAAAAGTCGTAGGCTTGTACAGAATTTCGCGACACGCTGTCAATCGACGTTCAAAAAGAAGCTACCAGTTGGGTGCCGAGAGAACGTAGGTGCGTACCGCTAGCAGGGCAAAATTCCTGCTGAAACTGACTGTCGCCGTGCAGCTAGCTCGCCACCGCAGAGCTGGATGCACAGAACTGCTCCATGACCCATTCGTTCAGATCACGAAACATCGTGTCGGTCAAGTCGTCGCCTTCGGGATAGAGCCGCACCGACAAGGGCAAACCTGCGGAATGGATGAAGCGGACATCGTCCATCACCTGTTCGGTCGAGCAGTTCTCGGCGGTGGGAGAAACCGAAAGCAAGAGTGGCAACTGTCGCGCGCGTTTGATGTTGCGTAGCACGCGCGATCCTCGTGGGACTCGGCCGCCGAGCGAGATCGCTCCGGCAAATCTCTCAGGGTGTTCCAGACCAAGCCGATGTGCCATCGTCCCGCCCTCAGAATAGCCGGCGATGAAGATGCGCTCCGGATGAATATTGAAGCGGTCTTGTGCACTTGCGATGCTCTCTTCAACGCGGTCATACGCTTCGGCGATACTTGCTGGGGTGTGGGACCAGCCATACGCCCCTCGTACCGTTTCGATTCGATGGGTACCGCGTGGGGCGACTCCCACGTGATTGCGCATGCTGATCAAGGGCATGACTTGTCGTAGTTCGTCTTCGTTGCTGCAGGGGCCGTGCAACCAGACGATCAAGGGATAGGCATAGCCGGCTTCGTAGTGAACGGGAGAAAAACAACTATGTGCTTCCGCTGACTTGGTGGACTCGTTCGAGACCTCAAACGCTTGCCTGTCAAACCAATTCGTGATAGTAGGAGTCAAAACATCCTGGGAATTAGCTGGAAGAGTCAGCGTGCGATTCATAGCGGTTCGTTGCCCCGGGTTGGTGTGAGGTGGACAGGCGGGAACGCTTAAATCTTCGTGGGTCTATTGCTCCTCACTCATACCAAGTGGCGCATCGAGAGGCAAAAATCGGCACTCGATTAATCGAAAAAGCCGTTTCGACTCTGGCCCACATTTTATGAAGGGAGACCACAATTCGCTAGCAAATTGTGGTGGTGATACCACGAAGTTAAACAACAGCCAACGGTTTTTAGTCGAGCTGAGAGCTGATGTCAACGTTGGAGCCCGCAAGCTGCTAGTTTTCAGCGGAGTGCTAGCATCCGGACGAGGATATTACACAAGAGTGGCCATCGTCGAGACAAGTTCTTTGACCGCGTCGATGCTCTTCTGGAACGCGGCTTGCTCTTCGTCGGTCAGCTTGAGTTCGACAATTTTTTCGACGCCGGCCGATCCCAACACGACTGGCACGCCTACATAGTAGCCACCTACGCCGTATTCCTTGTCGCAGTAGGCAGCACATGGAATAAGCCGTTTCTTATCACGGACAATTGCCTCGACCATCTGTGCCGAAGCAGCGGCGGGGGCATAGTAGGCGCTCCCCGTCTTGAGCAGTCCAACAATCTCGGCTCCCCCCTTGCGGGTGCGTTCGACAATTTCTTCGAGCCGCTTGGGGTCGATGAGTTGTTGCACGGGGATACCCCCGATAGAGGTGCAACTTGGAATCGGCACCATCGTGTCGCCGTGCCCCCCCATGAGCAGCGCAGAAATGTCCTCGACGCTGACGCCCAGCTCCATTGCCAGAAAGGTGCGGTATCGAGCCGTATCCAAAACACCGGCCTGCCCCAACACTCGCTCAGCAGGGAAATCAGTCACCTGTTTGGCTCTTTGCACCATCGCGTCGAGGGGATTGCTGACGACGATCACGACGGCGTGCTCGCTGGATTTCTTGATTTCCTCGCAAACGCTGGTCATGATTTTGGCGTTCGTGGCCAGGAGATCGTCGCGGCTCATGCCCGGTTTTCGCGGAATGCCGGCGGTAATCACCACCACGTCGCTGCCAGCCGTGTCATCGTAGCTGGTTGTGCCCGTGATGTTGGAATCAAAACCCATGACCGGTGAGGACTGCAACAAGTCGAGCGCTTTGCCCTTGGGCATGTCCTCGGTTTGGGGGATATCGACGAGCACAATATCGCCCAACTCGGCGGCCGCACACCAATGGGCCGTCGTAGCCCCCACGTTTCCGGCTCCGATGATACTAATTTTCGCGCGACGCATAATGGCGGTCCTTTGCTTACTGCTTAATGAGGTGGGTTGGATTCAACCCAGAATATCACGCCCCAAGTCGAGAAGCACAAGTGCCCAGGTTGCAAGTTTGTTGGGTCCCGCGGATTTCACCCGCTCATCGGCCGGCAGTGAGCCACAGAACTACCCGAACACGCGTTCCAGCCATTCGTCGCTGAGCTGCTCGGGGTGAATTGCAGGTTCCTCGCGTGGTTCGAAGATTGAGGAGAATGCGTGTCGTTCTTCGTAGCGGAACGAACGGAGCCGGGTAGAGTTCGACAAATCTAGCGAGTCTGTTTCTAGTGAGCCTATTAATTTTGAGGCAGAGTCCCTCGCAATCACTTCATCGAGCACAGACTCTGGCTTGCCGGGAACGAGTGGCGTGCCTAGCCAGAGCCTTGCGAGAGCCGCATCGATCAGACTTGTAGAAAATGCGGTCGGCTGCGTTTCGTTAACCTCATCCTGCGAGGCAGCAGGGGCGAAGAGCGGTGAAGTACCGAATTGATTCTGCCACACGTCCAAGTCCACCGCATCGACCACTTCATCGCGATTGGCATCACCATCGCTGAGCATAGCGAGGGAGGTGTTCAGGCCGCGCTGCCAAGTAAGAAAATCTGCGCCGTCGATGTCGCTGTCTTGATCGAAATCCGCGGAAGCTGAAATTGGTGCTGAGCGGAATTGATTTTTCCAGACGGTCAGGTCCAACGCATTGACCTCTTGATCGTCGTTGGCGTCGCCGTCGCTTGGGTGGGCGTCTGGTTGGTTCAGGCCGCGCTGCCAGGCGAGAAAATCAGCGCCATCGACATCGCCGTCGCTGTCGAAGTCCGCGGAAGTGGTTGCCACAGCCACGAATGCCGCCAAACCTTGAGGCGACGAATTCGACACATCCAGCGAGAAGGATTCTGCAGCTGTCAAACTCCCCGCAGTTTGATCAATGGCGTCCTCGTAACGAAAAACCTGATCCAATGCGCCCGAGTTGACGACCAGAAGATCGGTCCGATTGTCGGGGTCGAGGGCAATTCCCCGAGCGTTTCTGTTGCTCGAGTCCAAGTCCCAACTGCCCAAGAGGCTACCTGCAAGGGAGTACTCAAATACCTTCCATGCCTCGGTCGCATCGTTCACGACCCAAAGGCTCTCGCCATCGGTAGTCAGCCCAAAGGGCACATCGTTGGAACTGTCGAGCGAAAAGCTGGAAGTGGGCGAATGGGTTCCGTCGGTGAGGCCCGTCCCACCGGCAAAGAAGTACACCTGGTCGGTTTGCCGTGATACGATCCACAGATCTGTGCCACTCACCGCTATGCCTTCCGGCACGGCGAAGTCCGTGAATTGCCATTGATGAAGCAGCACATCTTCGCTGTTGTAGTGATAAACATTCTTGTTGCTATCGACTACCCAATAGGCACTGCCATCTTCGGCGACCGCGATTCCGCGGCTGATGCCGTTGTCGGGATCGAGGGAACGGTTCTCGATCAAAGATCCCTCGGCGTCGTAAACGAAGCGCTCATCGGCCGCGTCGTCGGGTACCAAGAAACGGACTCCGTTGGACTGCCCCTCGCCCACGACAGAGATCGAAACCACCGCGGAAGCAGAGAACAGGCCATCGGTGATGGTGTATTGGAACTGGTCGATAGCCTGTTCGCCGCTGAGCAGGTAATTAAAGGCGTTGTTGGGGTCGTAGGTGAAAGAACCGTCAGCGGCAACGATTACGGTGGCCCCCGAAGGAAGCGCCACAAGCTGATCGACAACAGCCATGCCATTTACGGCTGAGACGGCGATGGTATCACTAACGTCTGGATCGAAGTCGGGTCCCTGGCCATTGTTTGCAAATACATTGCCGTTAATGGGCAAAGCCGAACTGACGGCGAAGGCATCATCACTGGCAACGGGGGGGGCATTAAGGCCATCGTCAAATTGCAAATAGACGGGGTTCGACACGGGGCCCAACGGCAGGTCGCCCTCGGCGGGATCGATGATTCCGGCCACGAACCCCAGCGGTAGCTTGTCTTCATCAACGGCGAGATCGTAAATCGGTACATCCATGAAGTTGAAGTGAGCGGAGATGTCTTGCGGCGCTCCCGTGAGTAGCACGTCCACCGTTTGGAACTCAGCGGCATTGTTCACCGGAAATTTCGAAGCGGCCAAGGCCACCAGCTGCGCGTCTAACTGCGACGCATACGGCTCGTCGAAGAGATTTGCAACTGGTTGCACGATGCCTTTGGTCAACACGACTCGCGCTGTTTTTCCAGCGGGGCCGTTGATGAGAACACTGGGCCCGTCGGTGGTGTAGGTACCTAACTGACCCGCCGACAGTCCGTTGACGGTCAGCGAAGTGGTGAGGCCGGGAGAGGCTTGGGTGGCGAAGCCCCGCGAGCCAGCCTGGTTGTTGGCTCCTTGCAGTTGTCCCGTTGCTGTGGTGCCGTCGTCGAATGTGACGGTGAACACCGATCCGATTAGTTCGGCTCCGGAAACACCGCCAACGTCCCAGGAGGGATTGGTGCCCGCATCCAGGGTCGCTTTGAGCGCACCCGCGATCGAGTTGGGATCCACGTCGATGGAAAATCCCACGGTCTCGCCAGGTTGAAAACCGTCGTCGACTTGGTTACTAAACAGCAGTGTCAATCCTTCGTAGCCGTCGATGCCGCCGGTGCCTGTGTACGGTTCGTAGGTACCAGGATCGACGACTCCCGTTGCTCCCGCGGTGTTGATCTGCAATTGCTTACTGACCGTGTCTCCCGCGAGACCCAACGGATCGAACACCATGTCGGGATAGAGAGCGGAGCTTAGATCGATGTCGACACGTGACACGTTTTTTTCGCCCGAATTGGTGAGCGAGAAAGAACCGGGGCCAAAGCTGGATTTCTGCACGAGGTCGGAGTCGACGTTGATGGAAAGCTCAGCCGCACCGATCGCTAGCGACGGCAACAAAATAATTTCGATGCCGTTGATCAAAGGGCGTTTCTTGAAGGGCAAAAACTCGATGTCGATCGCGCCATCCTGCACGTCGACGATGTTCGAGAACATGCCACCCACCGCATGGCCCAGTTGGGCTGTCAGGTCGATGTCGTCTAAGTTCGCTGGCACTTCGCCTTCGATCGCCACGTCGAACACACGGTTGTTTACGGTGTCCGTGCAGCTGCATCCATTGGCCATGTACAACCGCACTTCATAAAATCCGGGGACGGGAGTTTCAAACGACCACGCCAAATTCGGCGGAGTGAGTTTGTCGTCGCGCTCGGTGTGAAAAACTGCACCAGGCGTGCTAGCCGGAACGGTCGCGCCCGCTTCGGTCCCTGGGCGGTCAAAAGCACCGTTGTTATCCAACACCGAAATAAAAGGGCTCGGGTTGACTGAAGTGTCTTCGCTCCAGTTGGGGCCGTCGTCGAGCGACGACAACTCGGGTCCGCCTGCGTTTACTCGGTAGAGAGTCGTCGGAGCGTCCCCGGTTGAACTGATTTCAATCTCGTCGAAGATCGCTTGGAAAGTGTCCTCGGCGAGCTGTCCCGCGTTGCTGCTGTAGAGCCCCACTGCGAGCCCCGTGGTCTCGCCTTGCACCGCAAAGTCTCCGCGAATCGCCTCTAGCACGGCCGTGCCGCTGAGCGAAATCGGCGTTCCCGAAACGGTCGAGTGACCCGCTGCGGTTTCGTAAGTAATCGTGGGAGTGGCGGTCTCGGCAGCGGGATCAATCTCGAGGTCGATGAAGATCTTCTTGCTGTCGACCTCCGCGACATTGAACAGATCGTCTGCCTGAAGTTGTGTGGTCGACGGCACATCAGCATTCTCCAGAACGATTTGAATTTCCGCGCTCGGGTCTTTAGTGGCGACGACCTTCAGGAAATTGCTTTGCTGTCCCGTGCCGATATAGCCGCCAATTTGCTGGGAGCTGCCGGTGAAGGCGTCACCCGGGTTGAACAGGGTCCAACGCACGTTGAAAGTTTCCACCGTTGGCGCGATGGTCACACCCGTATGAAACAGAAACTCGCCATCGTTTTGCGTCGCTGTTGCATCGCCGTTGGATGCGTGCTCGATCACCGTGGTACCACCTCCGGCGGCGGTAGTGAATTTCACATTGTCGAGGTTAATGATTTGACCTTCCCGGGGCGAATCCTCTTGGAAGAACAGTTCGAAATCGGTTGAACCGTTGACCATCACACCGGTCAACCCGCCGCCATAACCGTTGGGCCCCGGGAGATTGTCGTCTTGGTTCGCATCGAAATCCCAACGGTAGGTTTGCCCGGGAAGAATGAGTTGGCCACCGTTGGTGGGGTCGCGCAAAAACGGATCGACAGGATTCAGAAGTCCATCGTTGTCAAAGTCGGGATCGCCGGGCAGCACCAGGTCTGTCGGCGACAGCACCTTGATGTTATCGGGGCCAAACTCAGTGACCCAGAGCGTACCCCCGGGGCCCATCGAGACATCCAACGGCTGCGACAAGCCCGTAGTCAGTGGATAAATTCCGTCGGCATCGACGATTTCATCATCGGCTGTTCCCAAGATGTCGTCTCCGCCAGGGCCCACGAGTGGCTCCACGGCAGTGCCGGCGGCGTTGAGGTTTAGCAGTGTCACATTGCCGTTGAACTGCGTGGTGACCAACGCCCCTTGAAGTGCGCCATCGAAGGCAGTCGCGGTGTACTCTGTGAGTCCGTTGCTGGAAGTCCCCAGTGTGAGTAGCGCCTTGCTCAGCGGATCGTCGGCTGCCACTCGCACGCCGCTCTCCTCAAGCCGTGAGGCATCGGAAGTAAACTTCGAGGGTGCGATCACAAACCCCGTCGGGATCTGGCCGGCAAGCCCACTGGGAACTCGTGTCGAGAGATCGGTCACAGCATTGGGCGAGAGGGCCGCATCGGGATTCCCCGCGTCGTCGTAAACCGTCCAACTCAAGTCTTGGTTAGAGCGTGTCGGATTGGGGTGGCCGTAGTAACCACCATCTTCGATGTGAAAGAGTGGCTCAGGCGCGCCGGCACCGCCGTTGTTCGGTAGTTGCGTCGCTGCGCCAAACGCGTCGGCGATGGGCTCGTCTCCCAAATTTCCATTCGAGCCGTTGTCGACGGTATAAAACCTTCCCGCCTCGGTCAGTACCACATCATAGGGATTGCGAAGCCCGTCGGCGAAAATTCGCAGCGGTGCGTCACTGGGCAAAATCGCCATGTTGAATCCATCGTTGCCTCCCCACGGGCCGAGCACGTCCATGCCGTTGGCGTCTTCGCGGACACCGTCGTTGGCAACCGTCGGATCGTCGAGCGTCGGCAGGTCGTAAACATATTGCCGAGACGCGCCATTTTGTCCCCCATTGGGATCGGAGAGAACGGGCAACTGGTCGATGGCGGTCAAATCAATTTCCAGCAGCGCACCCGAAAGGGCGTACTCACCCGTGTAAGAAAAAAACTGACTCGGCGCGCCGTTGTTCGTATTCCCACCGACCTGCAAGTAGAGCTTTGTCTCATCGGCGCTCAACTCCATTCCGTTCACAGAGTGATTTTCTTCGGATCGCGGTAACCCGCGCACGATGTCAACGGTTTCCCATGCGGTGCCAGTCCATGAGACGCGCGTGACGACTCCCGAATTGGTGTCGAGCGCAAGATCGCCATTCTCTGCAATCAAGGGGTTGCTAGAGGAAACATAAAGGACCGGATGTTCCGCAGTCCCCGCGGTGACCAGCCCCGTGACTTGCCGTTTCACTTCGTCGACCGGAACGCCGAAATCATCGTGATTCTGAATCGACTTGACCACGGGCTCGCCGCTGACGAGCAGCAACTCTTCGTGCGCGGTGGCACTGTATTGCCCCTGCTGGTTGATCACCGTGAAAGCATTGATCGAACCATTTTGCTCGGAAACGTAGAGCCTCTCGTCGGGACCAAATTCGAGTGATGTCGGGTTGTCCAGTACCTTCGCCTGACCGGACAATCCGTTGAAAGAACCGACCACGTCGAAGCTGACCGCCAACAAGTTGCGCGGTTCTAGTGCCTCGAAACCAAGACACCTCCGAACCGCATCACGCACACGAGTTCCTCGATGACCGCTACCAAACATATCCTACCGCCTGGAGGTGAGTTCTGGGATTAGGTTGAGCCTAGATTGTAGACGATAGGGAGGTTCAGCGAAAATTTTCGCCAGCCTTTTTTTGCGAGCCGCGGAATTCAAGCAACAAAAGCAACAATTCAAGCAATACCGAGCCGCGACTGTCAGGGAGCCTGCCCCCGCGCGTGAAGTCTCTTGGTCGCTCTCTTACGGTCGCGGCTCGGACGGGATCGCCCAGCGCACTCGCCACGCAGCGGTTGCTTGTAGATACTTGAATCCACGGGCTGTATTGTTAACGCTGGTCCGGTTTGCCTTGATCGCTAGAAGTCACTCCCGCGTTCTCGACGATTCGGTCGATGGCTTGTTGACTGTCCTCAGCGTTCAGAAAGTTTTCGCTCCAAGTGTGCCACTCGGGGCGATTGCGATTGTGTCGCACGGGTTGGCCAGCGGTGTCGTGAATGACATTCTTCTCGAACACGTACCCCTTGCTGCCTTCGTCGATAAAGAGACCATTGTTCGGCGCTGCATGCGCGTAAGGGCTGCGATGCACATCGTGGATGTGATTGCCGCGGATCACCGTACCCGGTTGATAGCCGAGCGTGTAGATTCCACCCCCATCGGAGAGCTGTTGCATCACATCGAAAATGTGGTTGTTCGCAATGAGGTTTTGTTTACATGGGGTGGGTTCGGGGCCCCACTCCCAACCGACCGAGATGCCCGTGTAGGGCAGGTTGTGAACCCGATTGTGGGCAACGGTCGTACGCGCTGCGAAGCCAATCCAAATGCCGACCGCGCCGTGGTAGTCAACACCACACTTGTGCACTCGGTTGTTAGCAATGCGGTTGTCCAGTGGCACGTCTGCTTCGCCTGCTTGGCTGC
The DNA here is from genome assembly GCA_965230685.1 of Bythopirellula sp. Classification (GTDB taxonomy): domain Bacteria; phylum Planctomycetota; class Planctomycetia; order Pirellulales; family Lacipirellulaceae; genus Bythopirellula. The sequence continues at coordinate 682,134 of CBDDLO010000002.1, read as the reverse complement.
CGAGCATAATGCCGTTGGCGCTGATATCGAAGAGCTGGTTCCGCTCCACGACGTTGTTTCTGCTGCCATCGAATAGCGAGATTCCACTGCCGCCCAAATGTGCGAGGGTGCAGCCAGTGAAGGTGCACGACTCGACGTGTTCGCCTTGGATGGCGGCGTCGACAATTCCCAGGGAACTGATTTCCCAGTGGGTGCCGGTCGTGAAATGACAGGCTTGGATGCCAAGGTAACCGCCCTCGGGAGGCGCCCATCCCGTGTGCATGAACTGCAGGCCCTCGAAGTGCAGGTTTCGTACAGGTTGCTCTGGCGTACCCGCGATTTCCACCAGCCGCATTAACTTGGGCACAAACGCCCCGGTAGCGGACAGGTCTTCGCCCGGTCGGGGAAAGTATTTCAACACCCTCGATGCACGGTCGAAGTACCACTCGCCCGGCTGATCGACCATCTCCGCGGCGTTTTCGAGATAGAAATAGCGTCCCGCACTCGGCGCAATCGCGGGGTGAGCCACCGCGTGCGGTCCCGCCATCTGCGCTACACCCGCTGCGAGATCGAGGTGGAGAAAACGCTTGCGGGTGATTTCCCAATTGCCAAAGACAACTGCCTCGACCTCCTCTGGTTTTTGCCAGGGTTCGAGTTGGCCCTGCGCGAATGTGTAAGTGTGAACTTCGAGGCCATCGCCCAGGTTGGCATCCTTGAGTTGAAAGAAAGGTGGCTCTGCATCGTGGTTCGGAGTTCGCGCACGAATGGCGCGGCGACCGTTCACCCACAGTTGCCGGAACTGAAGCGGGCCGTCTGCGGTAGGTGGCACTTTTGCGCTCCAGACTCCGCTAGAATCTTGGCTCCACTCCGTGATCCGTCGGCCGCCGCTGATGACCACTGTCTCACCAGGAAGAGCAGCATAGGTAACGCGGACCTGCTTCGTACCAGAATCCTCCGCAGTAAAACGCAGGGTGTCGGCCAGCTCGTACGTCCCTCCGTGGAGCCCTACCTGCACGTCTTCTTCCAGGCCCTTGGCAAGGTGTTTTCGCACCAAGAGGTGCGCACGTGCAAGACTTGCAACCGGCTCCGCTTTCGTTCCCGGCTGGGAGTCATCGCCCTGCGGAGAGACAAAGAACTCAGCGCAGCAAGCAGGTGTCGAGGCGAGGGAAATGCAAAACGCGATCGTGGTTACCCTAAACATGCTTTAACCAATGTACAGAGCAACACAGCGCAAACCAAGGTAGTGGACAAGCCCACAAGTGCCTGAAAATCTCCCAAGCGAGCCGCGGAGTCCTCGCCCACGGTAGCATCCCCGCCCAGCTTGTGCACTTCGGTGACTTCCAGAGCCGCGGTCTCATGCAAAAAGACCCGTTGCCTCGTCCACTTCAGCAATACCATGAAGCGGCGGAACGCTAACGCTGCTTACGATCAGCCGTCCCGAGCCAGGCAATACGTTGCAGCGCTGCCTGCATTCCCGCCGCCAGTTTGGGCGTGGTCTGCCTGCCCACCAGACGGTGCAGGCTGTGCCCGTCCGCGGCGAGAAATTGTACGGTGGGATAGCCTTGGATGCCGAACTGTTGGCAGACGTTGGACTCTCGATCCGCATCGACCAGGATGCAGACAAAATTTTTCGCCAACTTGGTAATCGTGGGGTCCACAAACGCAGTGGCTTCCATCTGGTGACAGTAGGTACACCAGTCAGCCGTGAAAAATAACAGGCAGGGCAGACCTTGCTGCTTGGCAAACTGCCGACCTTGGACGCTATCCGCGACAAAGCGGATTTGTCCGCGCTGGACCAAGAGTTGCGAGTCGATTTGCTGCGCTGGGTCGATGGTGGTCTGTTGGCAACCCATGCTTGCTAGCAAGAGCAGCGCACTCACCAGGGATACGAGTTTCAAATTCTTTGCGCCCATAGGCTTGGTTCATCGACGCAGCTTGCCGGTGTACTCCAATCGACTTTTGCTAGCACGACCAAGCCAGACTCTGAACTTGACGCCCACTGCCCGTGCGGGTATTCACCCCAATTGTGCGGAGCATCGCGACTTCCACCGACCAACCATCCTTCGAGCAAGGGGCCAAGCCATGAGTACTTTCAAAATTTTCACCGAAATTCTCGAACTCGCCTTCGGCGTCGGCATCATCGGCGTATCGCTGGCGCTGGGGTTCTTTGATCCAATGATCGGGCTCCTCGGTGGCGGACTCATCGCGTGGGCGCTTTACAACATCTCCAAGGAATTGCGCGACTCCGGCCAAGAGAGCGATGTCGCCGCAATGGCCGCCGAGCGCGAACGCATCTTGCAGGAGAACCGCGATGCAGCCTGAAGATTTTTTGGAAGCGTTCGCCTTCGCAGTTCCATGGTTTCTCCTTGCAGGATTGTTCTTCGCCATTGCCGCATGGAAGAAACGTAAAGGCGGCGGGCTGCACGCCGAGGCCCGGCAATTGCTAGCCGAGGGCAAAGACATCGAAGCGCACCCCGTGCTCCTCGAAGCCCTCCAATCGGCCAATGAAGAACCGCGCATCGAGCGCGGCATCCTCGCCGACCTGGGCGGCGTGTACCAACGCGCCGGCATCGCCTTCCGCGCCGACGACTACGAGCTGCTCATCCTGCAATTCGAGCAACTCTCGAAAAAGGGTTCGCACAAAGCCTGGTCGGAGCTGAAACAGGTGCAAGCGCTGAAGTTCGAATTGATCGAGCGCATGCCGAAAGTCGCGTAGTGCAGGTTGCATCGCTAGCCTGAGGCACACCTGCCTCCGGGTTCGTCGGACCGCGTAGCGGTCCGGCTATTGGTGCGCAGCAGCAAAAGCGCACCCCCGGCAATCCCCCCCAGCAACATCGCACTTGGTTCCGGCACGATGGTGGCAATGGCGATGCCCTGGCGGCCATCGGCGAGGGTGAATCGAAACGCGACTTGGCCGCGGTCGTTGAGGCCGCTGCCGCCGATTGCTCCTCCGTTTCTGGCATCAGTAAAATCTACAGACCTTATAGTGCTGCCCAAGAGCTCGTCTCCATTACGAGCAAGCTGAATCAAGCCGCGACTGCCATCGTAGATGTACAATCCCGCATTGTCGCTGTTGTCTCCAATGGTATTAGCGAGACGACCAAGGAAAGCTGCCTGACCGGCGTCGTTGAGCACAGGGTCCGCTAAATCGATGAAAATGCCGTTTCCGTCTGGCGCTAACTGACCAGCCTGAGCGATCTGGGTGAGACTATTCTCGCCGTCTCCTAGAAACAGACTTGCAAAGTTGTTGAATTCACCGATTCTGCCGGACAGAATAGCGGAAAAAGCAACTTGGCCCGAGTTGTTCAGAGCAAGATAACCTGTAGGGCTACCAAATGACGCAAAACTACCATTGCCGTCAGGTGCGGTATCGCCTGCAAGGGCGATTTTCACAGGGCTGCTAGTGCCATCTCCGCGGAAAATACCAATTCTTTCTCTGTCGCCCCCTTCCGTATCGTAGACACTACCACGAAAGGCGACCGCGCCTGAGTCATTTAAGGCGACGGCATAGCCAGAACGAGAGATGAAGAAAGCTCTGAACACACCATTGCCGTCGGGTGCGGCGTCACCGGAGCGAGCTATTTTCACGGGGGTGCTCGTGCCGTCGCCACGGAAGATACCAGAGCTGAAACTGGCACTACCTGGAGAGCTGCTAGAGAAACCTAAAAATGCCACTTGACCGTTTGCGTTCAAGTCAAGGTCGCGAGAGCCGGAGAAGAATGTATCACCGTCAGCGGTGGGATCACCTTTGCGGACGATTTTCGTAGGACCGCCTATACCCTCACTGCGGTAAATAACAGAATCGTCTCTGCCGCGGCCACCAGTTGTCTCTTCTAGGAAACTTCTAAACAGGACTTGCCCGGCATCGTTCAGTTGGTGGTATGCAAGGTCAGAGAAGATACCATTACCGTCAGGTGCGACTTCGTCTCGACGGGCGATTTGGACAGGAATGCTTGTTCCGTCTCCAAGAAAGATGCCACTGCTACCCCCGTTGGTGTTGTCTAGTCCGCTCTCGAATGCAACTTGTCCGGCATTGTTTAAGACGGGATCACGGAAGCTGAAGAATTCGCCATTGCCATCAGGAGCGGCTTCACCACGGCGTGCAATTTTAGCCAGGCTCCTCTTGCCATCTCCTCGAAAGATGCCCCTGGAGTCTTCGCCACCGCTACCTGTTACGGTCAGGTTGGCAACAAATGCTGCTTCTCCGCGGTCATTGAGTACAGGGCTCTCAAAAGAAGAGTAGCTTCCATTTCCATCAGGAATTGGATCCCCTTTGAGAGCAACAATTTCATACGAGACTTGCCCCTGCACGCTCGCAACCGAAACGAACGTCAGCAACATAACAGCAATCAGCACAATATTTGACTTGCTCAATTCAAATCTCCAAAGAAAAAAGCCGCCACGAATCACGCATCGTTGACCAACCCCAACGGGCAGGTGAGTGCGTTGATTCGTGGCGGCTTGGCGTGAGTTCTGACTCGGTCGTGTGTGGCTTGTGAAAATGGATAAGCTGCCATCCAGTTTACCCCCATTCAGGGGTGATGCAAGCAGAAAGTCGCGTAGCGACTGAGCCGTCGGCGCTAGCCGCGGGTGACAGCGCGTTTGCCCATGCAATACCCGCGGCTAGCGCCGACGGCTCAGGGTGCTGATAGCACACTAGAGCGACCTGGACATTCACCTTCGATTTCCATACCATCCCGCCCACTCTTCTACCCCCTTTTCTTTCGTCGCTATGCGGAGACGGTCGATGGCCAACGAGGCATCGAGCGGTGCGGACCTTGTCCGTCGTGCTCAAGATCTTATATTGCCGATTGCGATTATTGCCAGCGTGCTAGTCATCCTAGTGCCGTTGCCGCCGGCGCTAATGGATGTGCTGCTAGCGGGCAACATTACCGTCGCAGTGATCGTGCTGCTAACGACCATCTACGTGCGCACGCCGCTCGATTTTTCCATCTTCCCCACACTACTGCTGGCGACGACACTCGCGCGATTGGTGCTCAATGTCGCCACCACGCGGCTGATTCTCACCGGTGCTGGCAGCGAAGGCAACAAGGCTGCCGGCGGGGTGATTACTGCGTTTGCCGACTTCGTGGCCGGCGATAGCAGCATTGTCGTCGGGTTGATCATTTTCATCATCATCGTGGTGATCCAGTTCGTCGTGATCACCAAAGGTGCCACGCGCATCAGCGAAGTCACCGCGCGGTTTGCGCTCGACGGCATGCCCGGCAAGCAGATGGCGATCGACGCCGATCTGAACGCGGGCATCATCGACGAACACGAAGCTCAAACCCGCCGCGAGGAAATCACCCAGCAGGCCGACTTTTATGGGGCCATGGACGGTGCCAGCAAGTTTGTCCGCGGCGATGCGATCGCCGGAATTGTGATCACCGTGATCAACATCGTGGGCGGCTTAATCATCGGCATGACCGAATACGACATGACGCTGTCGCAAGCCGGCACGATTTTTACACAGCTCACGATTGGCGATGGGCTCGTGAGCCAGGTGCCAGCGTTCCTGGTGTCGCTCGCCGCGGCGCTCTTGGTAACACGAAGCACAAAGAAGTCGAACCTACCGCAGCAGTTCATCACGCAACTGTTCAGCCGCCCGCAGGCGATGGCCGTGGCGGGTGGGTTCTTGGTCGTCTTGATCATGACCGACTTGCCAACCACTCCGTTAACGGTGCTATGTGCCGCTTGTTTCGCCATGTCGCGGGTGATGAGCAAGAAAGAAGCCGCCGAGCTTTCGGCCGAGGAGGAGACCGCCAACGCGCCGCCGCCCGAAGTGGAAGAACGCATTGAAGACTTCCTTTCGGTCGATCCCATGGAAGTCGAAGTCGGCGTCGGGCTGATTCGGCTGGCCGACCCCAAGCGGGGCGGCGACTTGCTCGAGCGCGTGCAGCGCGTGCGGCAAAGCGTCGCCAGCGAGATCGGCATCATCATGCCGAAGGTGCGCATCCGCGACAACATGCGGCTCGACCCGAACGCTTACCGCATCAAGATCGCCGACATGCCGGTGGCGCAAGACCAACTCGAGCCAACCCACTTGCTCGCAATTGATTCCGGCATGACCACCGGCCAAGTCGAGGGCATTGCGACCAAGGACCCCGCTTTCGGCACCGAAGCGCGTTGGATTGCTACGGGCGCGCAAGACCAAGCAGAGATTCTTGGCTACACTGTCGTCGAACCGGGCGCGGTGCTGGCCACGCACCTCACCGAAATTTGTCGTCGCCACGCCGACGAGATTCTTACCCGTGATTCGACCAAGCACCTTGTTGATGAGCTCAAGCAATCGCAGCCCGCGGTGATCGAAGAACTCATCCCCGGCGCGATGTCGCTGGCGGAAGTGCAGGGCGTGTTGCAATTGCTACTGCGAGAGCAAGTCTCGATTCGTCAGCTCGCGTTGATTCTCGAGACACTAGGCGACTATGCAGGGCGAACCAAAGACCCCGTGCTGCTTGCCGAGTATGTGCGGCACCGTCTCGCGCGGCAGATTTGCACTCGCTACCGCGATGCCGAGGGCAAACTGCACGTGATCGCCCTCGACCCCGCAATGGAAGACCGCATTCGTGCAGGTTTCGAGCACACCGACCGCGGCTTGTTCGTCCGCATGTCACCGCCTGCGATCGAAGCGACTTGCAACGCCATTGCTGCGGAGCTGCCGAAGTTGACCACTGCCAACCAGACGCCCATTGTGCTGGTGAGTCCCCAAATTCGCGCGGCCCTGAAACAAATTACCGAAAGTCAACTCCCACACCTTGTCGTCCTGAGCTTCAACGAAGTCACTCGTGATACGCAAATCATGACTCTGGGAATGGCGGCGGACAGTTAAAACAATCACGACTAGAATCTCGTAATTCGCGACTTCAACTATGCAAATCAAAACCTTTCGCGCTAAGACCATGCAGCAAGCGCTCCACCTTGTGCGGAGCGAACTTGGAACCGAGGCGACCGTGTTGCACACCCGTGAGCTGAACACGGGACTGGTCGGCCGCTTCCTGCGTGGTCGGGAATACGAAATCGCCGCGTCGGGCGAGGAAGCACCACCTACGCCCGTGGCCCCAAAGCTTGCGGTCTTGGAACGACCCACCGCCGCACCTCCCGCGAATTCTACGACGTTGAATCTCGACCACCGCGCGCGATACCGCGACCACTTCCAGCAGCAAGCTGACCAGGGTGTCGACGAGCTCCACACCTTGGCAGAGCAACTTCGCGGGCGCTCGGGACAGTCTCCCAATCGTCAGCTTCCGGACGCAATTTTCCAGCTCTACACCGATATGATCGAGTCGGACATCGAAGAACGCATCGCCCAAGAGCTGATCGAGCGGTTGCGCGGCGACGCATCTCTCGACACCGACAATCCCTCGGTCTTGCAGCGCGAACTGGAGCAGATGTTGGCCGACGAGCTGTCGGTGACCGGCCCCATCCAAGCGACATCGGGGCAGGGCAGGGTCGTCGCGCTGGTCGGCCCTACCGGCGTGGGCAAAACCACGACTATCGCCAAACTTGCCGCCAACTATCGGTTGCGTGAGAACAAGCGTGTCGGGCTGATCACCGTCGATACCTACCGCATCGCAGCTGTCGAGCAACTGCGCACCTACGCTGACATCATCGACCTGCCCATGGAAATCGTCAGCACGCCGCGCGAGATGCGCGAAGCCATCCACCGCATGAGCGATCTTGATCTCATTTTGATGGACACCGCTGGGCGGAGCCCGCGCGATGAAGTGAAAATCCAAGAACTCAAGTCCATGCTCACCGAAGCGGAGCCGGACGAAGTGCACCTAGTGTTGAGCGCCGTCGGCGGAGCGAGAAGCCTGACCACGACGGCAGAACGCTTTGCCACAGTCGGCACTACAGCGCTACTCGTGACCAAGCTCGACGAAGCAACAACGCTCGGCAACCTGCTCTCGGTGACCCGAAGTTGCGGTTTGCCAATCAGCTATCTCACCGACGGGCAGAATGTCCCCGACGACATTCGCGTTGCGGAGGTGTCGGGGTTGGCGCGAAAGCTTTTAGAGACGAGCTAAGACTTGCACCTCGGCCCGCGTGGCGGCCCGGCTATCTTTATCTGTTGTACTTACGACTTTCGACTTACGCCTTACGACTTTATTCCATGGACCAAGCCGATCAACTTCGTCAACTTGTCCGCGCCACCGTGCAGCAGCACCCTGCGCTTGCGCCGGGGGTTCCCTTGATTGTCGTCAGCGGCGGCAAGGGAGGAGTTGGCGCATCGACGGTCGCGACGGAGCTGGCCAGCGAGTTGGCAGCTTTGGGGAAACGTACCGTCCTAGTGGATGCGAATCCGCTTCAGCCCGACATTGCCACTCAGCTGGGTATCGACGTGCGCTGCTCTTTGGCCGAGGTCTTGAATGGCAGCCGCAGGGCGGTCGAGGCACTGCAACCGCTGGCCGAATCGATCCAATTGTTGCCGGGTCGCTGGGCTGCCGACTCACCGCCCGATCTCAGCGAATCAGCTGTGAAACGCTTGCTCGGCGAGCTGCGCAGCCTCTACACCCAAGCCGATGTCGCGATTCTCGATGCGGGTAGCGGGATGAACCCTTGGATCGGGCAACTCTGGAAAGCAGCTCAGCAGATCTTGCTCGTTGCCAGCACAGACTCTGTGGCGGTGATGGACAGCTACGCCGCGGTGAAGCTCGCGCCGTGGGGCGATGTGGATGCCAAGCTCCGACTGGTTGTTAACCAATGCGATGACGCACAGCTTGCCGACAACATTGGCGACCGATTCGATGCCACTTGCCGACGCTTCTTGGGCATCAAGGTGGAGCCAGCCGCGGCGCTAGCCATGCGGCCGGACATTGTTGCGGCAGTCACTCAACGAACTCCGGGGGCCGACGATCGCGATTTTCGAAAATCGATCCGCTTGCTAGCGGCTGACTTGATGAGCGCGTCGTTGGTAGTTTCGGCAAAGCACGCTGCGGAGCATGCCCACTGTGGGAATCCAGTTGCCGGCGCGGACAACGTGTACCCGGTGCGCGGAGAGCTACGGCGGGCGTTCCGCTCAGACACCCAAATGGACGAACTAGAAAAATCCTTACAAAACTCAAAAAGCGGCAAAGTATGAGCGACCAATTGTCGATGAACAATGAAAGTCTAACGGCCCGCGCTACTGTGTCAAAATGGCGCGGTTGCGGAAACTTTGACGCCACGCTGTTGGTCAATCGACAAGGCGCTCCCCATGGCTCGAACTTACTCCGCGGTAATGGCATTGGTCGGCATGATTGTCGTCCTGCTACGTGGTATGAAGGACGGCGCGGGCGTCGATGGCACGATTGCCGCGGGGCTCTGTTGGATGGTCTTGCTCGGAGCGATCGGGCTGGTCGTTGGAACTCTCGCCGCACAGACGGTGGACGAATCGGTAAGAGCAAAGATCGAAGCGGAATTGGCTTCGATACCTGGGACTGAGAGTACGAGTTAGAGAAGCAACCTATTAGCCGACTGGCCCTAGCCACCGGTTAGGTATTTCAACCGTGGCTAACGCCAAATCGGTTGATAAGGCACGAAGAGTTAAAAAACAGCGAGAACGGAATCTCGTTGAACAAACTTGAGACTACGCACTTTAGCGTGTTCTCAAGAGCGCATCACGGAGGATTGCATGGCTACGACCGTCGCCGATCAAGACGAAATCATAGAAGTTTGGCACCAGTTCAAAAAAGACACCAGCAATCGCGATCTGCGCAATCGTCTGGTGGAACGCTATCTGCCGCTGGTGAAATACAACGGCGAGCGCATCTGGGCGCGGCTGCCTGATGGTGTGGAGCTCGACGATCTCATCTCTGCCGGAGTGTTTGGGCTGATGGACGCGATCAAGGCGTTCGACATGTCGCGCGGTGTGAAGTTCGAGACCTATTGCGTACCGCGTATCCGTGGTGCGATGCTCGATGAGTTACGTAGCATGGACTGGGTGCCTCGGCTGGTTCGGTCCAAAGCAAGCAAGCTCAATGCCGCGGTGAAGAAGATGGAAGCCGACCTGGGCCGTTCTCCCACGGAGATCGAGTTGGCCGCGCACATGGAGATGACCGTCGCCGAGCTTGAGAAGATGATCCAAGACGCGAACGCGGTCGGGTTGATCAGCCTCAACAAGAAGTGGTACGAGACCGACAGCTATAAAGATGTTCGCGAGATCGACATTCTCGAAGACAAGAAGGGCGAAGATCCCACTAAGCGGATTCAAAAGTCCGACCTCATGCGGCTCGTGACCAAAGGGCTCAATCGCAACGAGCGACTCATCATCATTCTGTATTACTATGAAGAAATGACGATGAAAGAAATCGGCTCGACCCTCGATCTGAGCGAAAGCCGCGTCAGCCAAATGCACAGCGCGATTGTCCAACGGTTGCAAGGGCAACTGGGCCGCCGACGGCCCGAGTTTGGAACGTAATGTGTTGGGCGTAAGTCGTCGGTAGTAAGTCGTAAGTGCAAGCAACAGCCCTCGGCGTGAGCCGAGGGTTTTTTATGCGCTGTCGCAGAATTGAACGCGGATTTGCGCGGATGTGGCGGATTTGCACAGATCAACTTGTCTTCTGCGTGAATCCGCTCAATTCGTGGTCCTTCGCGGCCTATTTCTTCGGCTGTAACCAACCACCAAACTTGACTTTACGCTCGCTGCGCGGTGCAATAGAGACATGCACCTCGTCGCCGGATCAGGGCCCCGGCGGTCTATTCTAGGAACAGGCACGTACATGCTTTTCAAGACTCGCAACTCGCAACTCGCGCCTCGCGGCTTCACCCCCCTTCGCGGCTTAACTCTCGTCGAAATGCTCATCAGCATGGCGGTGACGCTGTTGATGATGGCGGCCGTAGTGAACCTGTTTGCCAACATCGGTGCCGGGGTGCGCACCCGTCGCGCGAGCATGGAGCTCGGCAGCGAACTCCGCCAAGCTCGCGCGCGGCTGTTCAAAGACCTCGCCGGCGCTACGGCTGCCGCTAGGCCCAAGTTGCCAAGCGATGATCACGACGACGGATATTTAGAGATTGTCGAAGGGGAGTACACCGACAAAACCCCAGGTGCCCTCGTTGATGGCAACACGAACAACGGAGAAATTGACTACGACACCTCGATCCTACCCAGCAGCAACGTCGCCGCGCTGGACCAAACAGACGGCGGTGGCCTGGGAGACTACGATGACATTCTGGCGCTGACGGTGCGAAGTGAGAGCGAGCCGTTCGTGGGACGCTATAACAATATTTCGACCAACACGATCGAAACGATTGAATCGGACTTGGCGGAGATTATTTGGTATGCAGTCGAAAATCCTGCCGATGGTTCGCTTGGTGAACCGGGCATGCGTACTGTCTACCGACGTGTGCTGCTAATCGCTCCTTGGGTGCAAGAGAATCTTCAGGTTGCGAACGGAAGCGCTCTGCCAGCTGACTTGCTGAATTTCTATCGCAACAACGACATTTCCGTCCACCGTGAACCCACTGGTAGTGGGGGCTTTTTATGGGTCCCCAACACCCTCAGTGATCTGACTAAACGCGAAAACCGATTTGCTCATTTTCTCGATGTAAATGGCAACCTAGGGTTTCCCTTTGCGATGAATCAATCAGCCATTCGTGCTACGTCTTATGACCCCAGCGCACCGCCCTTAGTCAATTTCGGTCCGCTTCGTCCTCAGGGCGAAGTATTTGACGGCAGCGGAAATGAGGCTCGTCAGGGCGAAGATGTGATGCTTAACGATGTCCTGGCTTTCGACCTGCGGGTGTTCGATCCGGGGGCTCCGCTGTTCGACTATTTGAATCAGGGATTTATTGTCGAGCCATCGCCGGACGCTGTTTTTGACACAATTGCGACTCAGACCCCCGTTGGATATGGGGCCTTCGTCGATCTTGGATGGGATAATGACTACGACTACAACCACGGTCTTCATGCAAATGCTCCAGCCCCCAATTTCCAGGAAGAGCGACGCTTGGGTTGGCACCCTCGAGACAATGATGAGAGGTTTCGAGGAAATCCCTGCGTTTACGACACCTGGCCCTATCTTTACGAGAACGACGGCATCGATCAGGACAACGCTATCGATGGTAATGCGGGTATCGACCAAGGCACGAACGGTTTGGATGACAGCATTGACGGCGCTCTGCCGGTGCATGGCGTTGACGACGCACTTGAGCGCGAGACCGCACCTCCATACGACGTCCCCCTGCGTGGCATGCAAGCCAAAATCCGCGTCTACGATCGCGATTCCCGGCAGATCCGCGAAGCAACGGTGACGCGGAATTTTGTGCCGCAGTAGGAAAGTAGCAACGTGTTGGTCGTTAGTGGTTAACAACTGCAGGCCTTGGCACTGTTGTACCGACGACTTGCTAGGTTCGCCCTATGCCTACATCCCACACCATCCGCCTTCGTCATCCTTGGCAGTGCGAAACCACAAGCGACGGGGCGCTCTGGTCGCGTAAGTTCAACTGGCCCGCGGAAGTGGAGCCGGGGGAATCGATAAGTCTTCTCATCCAGCCCGTCGCGCAAGCAAGGGCGATCACTCTCAACGGCAAGTCCCTACCAACTGGGTCCACTAAACCGCTCGACATTACGGGGCTCATCGCCGTACACAATTCTCTGACGATTAACTGCGCGGAATCCACGGGAGTGGAGAGTGGCGCGTGTCCGTTCGAGGTGCGGTTAGAAATTCTGCCCAACACAGAGTGACTGCCAAGCGCGGGGTGAATCGAGTATATTGCCAGTGCAAAGAATGCCTCAGCGGCACAGCCTGAGGCATTTTATCACGTCATTCACTTCTACCCATCTGGTGCTACGCTATGCGTTGTCTGTTTCTGCTTTTGACGCTTTCCATTCCCTGCGCTGTTGTCCACGCCCAGCACAATCAACTCACCCCAGAGCAAATCGCAGACGGTTGGATTTCGCTGTTTGATGGCAAGACGCTGTTTGGTTGGCAGCAGGTAAACGATGCGGATTGGCAGGTCGTCGATGGCGAGATTCGCGCCAGCACAGGCGAAGTTGGCTATTTGATGACTACCAGCGAGTTTGCTGACTACGAGTTGTCTATTGAGTTCAAGTCCCCACCACAAACCAACAGCGGCATCTTTCTACGGACGCCGCTCGAGCCTAGCGATCCGGCGCGGGATTGCGTGGAAGTGAACATTGCGCCGTCCAGCAATCCTTTCCCCACGGGAAATCTCGTGAAACGCGATCGCTCCGCCAGGAACGTTTCGCTATTAGGGCCATCGAAACCAGAGCAGTGGCATACCTTCTTGTTGCAAGTGCAGGGCACGTCGATAAAGGTCCACTACGATGGCAAGCCCTATCTCAGCGGCGGCAGCGGCCCCGTGCCCAGCCGAGGGCACATCGGGCTGCAATTCAACACCGGCGAGATCGCTTTTCGCAATATTCGCCTCAAACCGCTCTCAACGAAACTTATCTTCAACGGCAAGGATCTGACTGGCTGGAACACTGACCGCGCCGAAGCGAGCGAGTTCAAAGTCACCCCCGACGGCGAGCTGCAAGTCCTCAACGGCCGGGGCCAAATCGAGAGCGAAGCCAGCTACGGTGATTTCCTCTTGCAACTCGAATGTTTCGTCAATGGCGAGGCGCTCAACTCTGGTGTCTTCTTCCGCTGCATCCCCGGCGACTTCATGATGGGGTACGAATGCCAAATCCAAAACGGCATGAAAGAGGGCGACCCAACCGAGCCGGTTGATTGCGGCACCGGCGGTTTTTTCCGACGCCAGAACGCACGACGCATTGTCGCCAAGGACCGCGAGTGGTTTGCGATGACGCTCCTGGCCGATGGCCCGCACATGGCGGCGTGGGTCAACGGCCACCAAGTCAGCGACTGGACCGACACCCGCAAGCCACACGAGAACCCTCGCAAAGGGTTGCGCACCGAGCCCGGCACTCTGGCGATTCAAGGGCACGATCCGACGACGGATCTGCGGTTTCGAAATCTGCGCGCGGTGGAACTGCCAAGCGATGAATAGGACGCGGATCCACGCACATGTCCGTGGCCTATTGTCCTCCCTCGAGTCTTGTCAGCGGTGAAAGGGCGAACCACAATGGTGCATTCTTGTCCGACCAGGCGTCGGCCTTTACCTATTTTTGCGTGATTCGTAACAAGCGTACCTAAGACAACCAGCGTCTCGCTGCCATGTACTTCTTTGAAAACCCTGTGCTTCAGAAAGAACTGGTTTCGAACCTGCGCATGACGCGCAGTTTCGTGCTACTCTTTGCGTACGTGGGGCTATTGGGCCTGCTCGTCTATGCAGCCTGGCCGGAGCAGCAGCGGCTCGACATGGTGCAGTCGACCAAGGCCAAGCCGCTGGTGAATTTGTTGTTTTTGGGGCAGTACATGCTCGTGTCGCTGATGACGCCCAGCTTTGCCGCTGGAGCCATCACGGGCGAGAAAGAACGCAAGAGTTTCGAGATGCTCATGGCGAGCCCCGTACGGCCTGGGGCCATCGTGCTGGGCAAGTTGGCCGCGTCGTTGGTGCCGCTATTGCAGCTGATGATCGGGGCGTTGCCGATCGTGATGCTCTGTTTGCCGTTGGGGGGAGTGCACCCTTCGGAAGTCGCCGCCGCCTACGCAGCCATGATTTCTTCAGTCGCACTATTTGCTATGCTCAGCTTGTGGTGCAGCAGCTACTTCACGCGCACCTCGGCATCGCTCGTCGTTTCATACTTGTTAATCCTGCCATTGGCGCTGGTCGGAGTCTTGATTTGGCAATCGATGGAGCAGCTAGGCCAAGCGCGGCTGCTAGTCGTGATCACTATTGTGCCGATCGCGTGTTTTTCGATTGGCGCACTCCTCTGGGCCGACGTTACGCGGAGATTGCTGCGGGCACCCGACATTGGCAGCGAAGGCAAGCAGGTGATCGATCTGGAGACAGAAGCGGAAGAGGCCGTCGGGCTGTACATCAAACGGGATGAATTTCCCGACCGGTTGTTCGCGCCACCCAAGCGCACGACGTTCCTTCCAGAAAACGCCAACCCGATCTACGACAAGGAAATTCGCAGCGAGATTTTCAGCCAAGGGACGCTCATGCTGCGCTTGGTGATTCAGATCAGCATGTTGGTTGCGCTCTTTGTGATGGCCTACTGTTTGTATATCCGGCAACAGCTTGCACCGTGGTACATTTCGTATGTGCTGTTGTTTAACGTGCTTGTTGGCCCGGTCTTTTCCGCTGGCAGCGTCACCAGCGAACGAGAACGCCAAACGCTCGACTTGTTGTTGACTACGCTCATCACGCCGTGGCAGATGCTGTGGGGCAAACTGGTTTCCGGGCTGCGTGTGTCGAGTGTGTTGACATCGTTTCTGATGTGGCCGGTGGTGTTGGCTTGCATCATGCCTTTGGATTATTGGCACAACTTGCCGACGATGGGAGGCTATTTCTTGGTGGTCGCGCTGACTTGTTTGACGACGGCGATGACGGCTCTGTTTTGCTCGACACTGTTTCGCACGAGTGCGACCAGCTTGATGGCGACGTATCTTGTCACCATCGTGCTGTTCTTTGTTCCCGTGGCGGCACAGGTTTTCGTGCGGAACTTCTTGACCGATAGCTCGGCAAATGAATTTGTGCATTGGATGAGCTTCACCAGCCCCTTTGCAGCCGTGTTCAATCTGCCGCTATCCATCGATGATGCGCTCACGACGGAGGTGTCGGTCGAGCTATTTTTTGGCTTTCTCGGCTTCGTGGTGGTCTACAACCTGATGCTGCTGCTGGGCATGATCTGGTTGTTTCAGGTGCGCTGGCGCGTGTCGGAGTAAGGCCTTTCGCTTGAATTTATTGAAGAGGGTAACCATGCTCACCGTCATCTCCCCCGCTAAACGGCTCGACTTTACGCCGCAATCGCTGCACGCTGAGACATCTAGGCCAGAGCATCTCGCGCAGTCGAAGAGGCTTATCGCCCAGCTGCGAAAATTCTCGCCAAAGCAACTTGGCAAGCGGATGGGAATCAGTGACAAGTTGGCTACGGAGGTGCATGGTTACTTCTCCGATTGGAAAGCAAAATACGACTGCGTCGGTGCGAAGCAAGCGATCTTGGCCTTTCGCGGCGATGTTTATTTGGGTATCGACGCTGACGGTTTTACTGCCAAAGAATTCGATTTCGCCCAAGAC
Organism: Bythopirellula sp.; assembly: GCA_965230685.1. Lineage (GTDB taxonomy): Bacteria > Planctomycetota > Planctomycetia > Pirellulales > Lacipirellulaceae > Bythopirellula. The sequence continues at coordinate 666,066 of CBDDLO010000002.1, read as the reverse complement.
CATTTGCGAATACTGTCAGGGCTGTACGGAGTCTTGAGCCCGTTGGATTTGATTCAACCTTACCGTTTAGAGATGGGCACGCCACTTTCCGGGGATCACGGCAAGGATCTGTACGACTTCTGGGGCGAGAAGATCGCCCGGTCGCTCAAGAAAGCGATGGCAGCGCAGGGTGGCAATGTGCTGGTCAATCTCGCTTCCAATGAGTACTTCAAGGCAGCGCGAGCGAAGACCCTCGGTTGCCAAGTCATCACCCCCGTGTTCAAGGACCGCCATAAAGGCGAGTACAAAGTTCTAAGCTTCTTTGCCAAAAAAGCACGCGGTATGATGGTGCAACACATTGTTCGCAAACAGCTCACCGACGCGAGCGGCCTGGAAAGCTTCCGCATGGCAGGCTACAAGTTCAACCGCAAACTGTCGAGCGAACACAAACCAGTGTTCACACGCGAACAGGCACCAACAACGTAGAGCCGCACGCAGAAGCGGGAAGGCACGAAGAATCAGGAAATTTTTCTTGGTGCTTTCGTGGCTTGGTGGTTATTTTCTTTAAGCGAGACTACGACCAGCTCGCACCCACGCTTGACGGCCATTTTCTCGATATGCGATAGTGAGAGTATCAACGCCTTCACTGTCAGGGACTTAGCATGAGCCAGCCCGGTGCCGATCACACGCCTACGCAGGATGAGCTTGATTTATTGCATTATCAGCCACGGATCGAACGGCCAGTGAAGCTAAAGATTCCGGAATTGGCGCGCAACGAGCGGCTGCGTCACGTGATCTTCAGCGGCCAATTCTCGGTCGAGTTGCTGGACGATCTTGCCGGCACGGCGGACAAGATTCGTATGTTGTCGAAGAATCGCTCGGGGCAAGATTTTCTGATTAATCTGCTGCACCACAAACGGGCGATGCTGTACTTTACCCAACCGTCCACGCGCACGTTTCTCTCGTTCATGGCCGCTTGTCAGATTCTCGGCATCACCTGCAACGAGGTTCGCGACCCGACCACTTCATCGGAAACTAAAGGCGAAACGCGCTTCGATTCGCTGCGCATGTTCAGCAGTTATTTTGATTTGATCATCATGAGGAGTCCGCTAGCGCGACTAGCCGAGTCGTGCGCGTACCTGATGAACGATCTCGAAGCGAGTGGAAACCGCAGCGTGCCGATCGTCAACGCGGGTTCCGGGGCGGACGAACACCCGACGCAAGCGCTGTTGGACATCTACACTTTGCAGCGCACTTTTCAGTTTGCCGATGGTCAAATCTCTGGCACAGGGGCATCCACCTTCGCCACTCGCTTCGAGGAACTGCGCCAGACTTTCCCGAATCTCAACAAGGGGCTCTCCAACAAGGTGTACGGCTTCTGCGGCGACATCGGGCGTGGTCGCACCGTGCGATCGCTGGCGAGTCTACTCGCCAACTACGAGGGCGTGACCCTTGTGTTTATCGCACCCAATGAGCCGACCTTGGCACTGCGCGACGACTTGCGTGCTCGACTGCTGGATCGTGGTGTTAAGGTTCTCGAAGTGAATTCATTCGAAGACCAAGTCGAGGGCGTCCCCGTGATCGAATCGCTCGACGCCCTGTACATGACCCGCATTCAGAAAGAGCACAACGCCCCTGGCGACGCGGAAAAGTTTGCCGCATTCGACTTGGAACAATACAAGCTCACGTCGACGCTAGTCGCGCGGATGAAAGCTTATGCGCCGATCCTGCATCCGTTCCCCCGCGACCAGCACTTCGGCGAAATCCCTCCCGAGCTCGATAACGATCCGCGCGCGATGTACTTCCGCCAAGCGCGCAACGGTATGTGGATCCGTGCGGCGCTGTTGGCGTCAATCTTTGGTGTCGATCATCAGATCGACCGGTTCTTCCAGGAAGAATTTAGCGAGTGGCATTCGTACAATGAGGTGCAAGTAGCTGAACCCGGGTAGATATCCCGACAGGGTGAACGATTTCCATGCACCTGCTAATCGATGGTTATAATCTGTTGCACGCGACGGACCTCTTCGGCGATAGCGGATCGTTCCAGCAATCACGCGAGGCTCTGTTAGCGTTTCTCGGGGCGTCGCTCACCGATGGCGAGCGACCCGGCACGATCATCGTTTTCGACGCTGCCGATGCCCCACCAGGATTGCCAGCGACACACACCGTCGACGACATGACAGTGCTGTTCGCCCGTGACTATCCCGACGCCGATGCCATGATCGAGGAATTGATCGAAGACCACCCGGGCCCACGCGGACTTACCGTCGTCTCCAGCGACCACCGCGTGCAGCGCGCCGCGCGGCGTTGCGGCGCGAAACGCATCGACAGCGAACAGTGGTACGCCGACCTCTGGCAGCGGCGTCTCGAGCACCGCCGTTCGCAGCAAAAACGCACTCCCGAGAAACCGATCGCCAAGCTCAGCCCTGCTGAAATCGCGTACTGGGTTGAGCAGTTTGATGAAGAAGAGTTGCCAGAGCTGCCCCCGCCCAAGAAGTCGGCTACCGACGAGCCAACGGAGAAGTTTGATAATCCGTTCCCGCCGGGGTATGGGGAGGACTTGTTGGAAGGGGGCGGGTTGTAGGCCGGAGCAAGCCTCAAGGCGCAGTTCCGACCTACTTTCTTCACTTAGGCCAATCGTACGAAATCAACACGATGGCAGACGACTCTGCTCGAATGGATTTGCTCCAATCTCTTCAGGTGGGATTAGCTCACAATTGCAGCCAGGACATTTTCCTTCGGCTCGAATAACTTTTATCGACTCTCCATTTCCAATGAAAAGATCGCAATGGGTACAGTGCAATAGCGAATTTTTGCGAGCCAAATAGACAACGATAACTTGAGCTAGTAGTGGAACTAAAGCTGAAGCCAGTAATATAAATATGGCGAAAAGAATAAGAAACAATGTCTTGCCCGCTGGCCCGACTGCTCGTATCCAGCGTACGATGGTAAGCATGTGAATTTCAGCGAGATCGAACGCCAATTCGCCAATTCCTCTAAGCAGAATCGCCCAGAGGATTGCCATGAAATTGGCCCACACTCTTGTTTTCAGCCTGTAGCGATATACTGCCTTTGCAAAATTGGCCTGTAGATACATTTAAGAACTGTTCAGCTTATCTAGAATGGATTCGTAGTCGAAAAGATGGGTGCAAGCACGCCATCCTACTTCTTGACTAACGGTACCAACGTAAATTCCCCCGTCGAGCGCATTTCGAGTTGGTAGGTGACGCCTTTCTTCACGCGCGTCGAAGGGGCGTCGGCATGGGCGGCGCGGATGCCGATCTCGCTTGCCTTCTCGCGGTTGCCGGCGAACTCCCAAAAGTCGGTCCAGATTTTTCGCTCGAACTCCGACATCTGGCCGCCTCGGGCATACGACGTCGGGCTGGAGCCGATTTGGTCTAACTCGAAACCCTCTTGCGGTTGTTGGTACTCGCCGAAGATGCGCTGGAACAGGCAAATTGCCGTGGCACGGTCCAGATCCGCCGCTTCGACGTACTTATCCTCGAACTTCGCAACGAGGCACTCGACATAGATGCGATCGCCTTCGATCTCAAATTTCTTGCGTCCCTCGCTGATGGGTACGCCTTCGCTGTTCACTTCATAAAACTCGACCGTGGTCATCACTCGGTCGGAATCGGGGATCGGCTGTTGATCGAGCACCTTCAGACGCGCGATGCGGTGCTTGAGTTTTAATAGTCGCAGCGAGGTTTCCGTCTTTTCCAACTTGCCGGTGAGTGACTTAACCTGCGTTTTTTGTGATTCCAGATCCTGGAGAACCGCGTCGAGTTCTTGCTCTTTCGCTGCCAGCTTTTTTTGCGGCTCGTTGTAGAGGGAATAGCCTTGCCAGCCGGCGATGGCAGCTCCAACGACGAGCACCATCATCAGCAGAGTGCGAATCGCGCTGTTGGCGGTCTGGACGGTTTCGTTGATTTTTCCCATGGGGAGTTGTTGGTCGTTAGTCGGTGGTCGTTCGTGCCTGTTGTGGTAACTCTAACGTAAAGGTCGTGCCCTCGCCAGACGCGCTGGTGACTGAGATCGTGCCGCCGTGGTCGGAAATGATGCGCCATGCTTTCGACAAGCCAAAGCCCAAGCCGCGGCCCGCCTCGCGGCCAGAGTAAAACGGGTCGAACATGTGACGACGCACGTCGGCAGGAATGCCAGGGCCGGTGTCCAGTACCTCGATGGTCACCATCTCGCCGGTCGGTTGCGCGGGCCGGAGAGTCAACTCGATCGTGCCATCGGTGCCGATCGCTTCCAGTGAGTTGGTGCAGAGCGCAACCAGCGCGACTTGCAGCTGTTGGGGGTCTGCTGAAATTGAGAGGGAAGTATCGGGCTGTTGCAAGAGGAGCCTGACATTGCGACGTTCGCATTCCGCGCCAAGTTGCTGAGCGACGGTACCGAGCAATGTCGACAGGTTGACTGTTTCGAGAACCAGCGCCGGCGGGCGGGCGAACAACATGAGATCAGAGATCATCTCATGAGCGCGCATCGCCTGTTGATGGATTGCTTCGAGTGCGCGCTGCCGATCGGGCTGTGTTTCATCACGCAGCAGTGCCTGGGCTCGGGCGGCAATGTTGGCGAGTGGATTGTTAACCTCGTGGCTCGCGCCGTAGGCTAACTCCTTCATCGCGTCGAGTTTTTGAGAGTCGTTAGTCATAAGTCCTAGGTCGTAAGGAGCGCACCACAAGCCGTGGCGCATTTTAACTTACGACTTACGACTTATAACCTGCCAACTACGTTGGCGCCGCTTCGACTTCCAACTGCTGGCAAATGCGTCCGATCAGGTCGTCCACGTCGAACGGCTTTTTCATGAAGTCGTTGGCTCCGGCGTCGCGTAGCTCCTGGATCTTGTCGGCTTCGACCATGCCCGAGATGCAGATGATTCGCACATCGTCCATCGCCTTCTGGCTGCGCACTAGCCCGCAGACTTCTTTGCCATTGATGTCGGGAAGCATGACATCGAGCACGATCAAGTCGGGGCGAAATTCTTTGATCAACATACCGGCTTGGAAGCCATTGTTCACACTGCGGATGTCGAACCGGCCGTCGCGCTCGAGTGCGTCGCAAATCAACTCCACCAGATCTTCGTCGTCGTCAACGACCAACACCTTGCGGCGTCCGCTGTCGAGGGCGTCGGTGGGAATGCCATTGTCGCGCATGAAGCTGTAGAGCTGCTCGCGCGGAATACGACGGAACCGACTGCCCGGAACGCGAAAGCCTTTGAGCTGCCCAGAGTCAAAACAGCGGATGATCGTCTGCTGACTGACCTTGCAAATCTTCGCCGCTTCGCCCGTGGTGAATACGGTCTTCATAGGAACCACCTCTCTCCCTAGTCGATGGTTTGTCAGATACAACAAGCCAATTGATTGTTTGTAGGCAACAACGTGCGTGGGCAAATTCCGAAGGGGGTCAACGAGCTCGCTCCTCGAAGTGCTCTTTGATCTGTGCGTTTCGCCCTGTGAGAAGCCACCCCAAAACCGCTGGGGCCCTCACTCTCTGTTGTTCTCTATCTCTGTAATTCACCGCTAACAACTCAGTCGGTCGAATCTGTCCAGACGCTAATGTCGCCCATGTCTGCCGATTTACCCTGAATTGCCAATAGACGGAATTATAGCGGGAGGAAACGCCCCGTCAACATTGATTGATTCGACGCAAGTCCTTGTTGAATAAGCACTTGTCATATATGGCAACGCAGCGTCACATTTTTTTGCCTGACTTTTCCTCGCTGCCAGAACTACCAAAGAGTATAGAGCCGTCGTCACCAGTCATGGGTAACCGAAGCGCAGCGCCAGTCCATTCCCTACGATTTCCTTCCGCTCACGATACCCCCAACGGGTCCTGATGGCTCATGAGTGAAATGGTCACTTCCTCTCGAAATGGACCATCAGCATGGCGATGTCCGCGGGGGTAATGCCACTGATGCGGCTGGCCTGCGAGAGATCGCTGGGCTGGATGCGTTGAAACTTTTCGCGAGCTTCGGCGCGAAGATGGGCGAGACGCCCGTAGTCGAAACCACGGGGGATGCGTTTGGAAGCTAGGCGGTGTTGTCGCTGGATGTCGACAGTCTGCCGGGCGACGTAGCCTGCGTATTTTAGGTCGATAGTGACCTGTTCGGCGACCTCCGGTGGTAGCGTCGCCAGCTCCGGTAGAATTTCTACAACTTCGGGCCAACCGATGTCAGGGCGGCGAAGGTACTTGGATAGGGGGTCGCCCTTGTGGCGCGTTTTTTCAAGTAGCTTCGTCACGCGCTCGATTTCCGCTTGTTTCATTTGCAACCGATCGTGCCGCGCGGCGTCGGCTAACCCGGTTTCAAACGCAAGCGGTGTGAGTCGCCGATCGGCGTTGTCTTGTCGAAGCAGCAGCCGATACTCGGCGCGGCTCGTGAACATGCGATATGGTTCATCCACGCCGCAGGTGACGAGGTCGTCGATCAACACGCCGATGTAGGCCTGGTCGCGCGAGAGGACCAACGGCTCGCGCCCAGCTACTGCTAGCGCCGCATTCGCCCCGGCGATCAGTCCTTGCGCCCCAGCTTCTTCGTATCCTGTCGTACCGTTGATCTGTCCGGCGAAGTACAATCCTTCGCACCGTTTTGATTCCAGGCTCGCGTGTAACTGATCGGGCGGTGCATAGTCGTATTCCACTGCGTAGCCGTAACGCATGATCTCGGCATTTTCTAGACCGGGAATTAGGCGAAACATCTGATCCTGAACGTCGCGAGGCAAACTGGTCGAGACACCGTTGACGTAGACCTCCAGCGTCTTGCGCCCCTCTGGCTCTAGGAACAGCTGATGCTGCGACTTGTCAGCAAAGCGAACCACCTTGTCCTCGATCGACGGACAGTAACGCGGACCACTCGACTCGATTTGGCCGGTGTACATCGGCGCACGCTCAAGATTTTCGCGAATGAGATCGTGGACGGCTTCGTTGGTATAGGTAATGTGGCAGGGCAGTTGATCGCAGTTGTTGTCAAACTCGATGGAATCCGTGAGAAACGAGAATGGTTGCGGTTGGTCGTCGCCCGGCTGTAACTCGGTTTTGCTGTAGTCGATGGTACGACCGTTGAGTCGTGGCGGAGTGCCGGTTTTGAATCGCTCTAGCGTGATTCCAAGGCGGGTGAGCGCGCCACTGATGCCCTGTGAGGTGCCTTCGCCGGCGCGGCCACCGGCAGTTTTTGCTTCGCCAGTGTGCATCAGAGCCTGGAGGAATGTGCCGGTAGTCAGCACCACGGATTTCGCTCGATACTTCGCCTCGCCGCGAACGCTAACGCCTTGGATTCGCCCATCTTCGACAAGGAAGTCTTCGACGACCTCTTGCCGTATTGTGAGATTCTCCTGCGCTTCGACAGCGTGTTTGATCTCCGCCTGATAGGGCTTTTTATCGGCCTGGGCACGAGGCGAATGCATCGCGGGGCCCTTGCGGCGATTGAGCATACGAAATTGGATGCCAGTGGCGTCGATGGCCTGGCCCATGGCGCCACCCAAGGCGTCGATCTCGCGCACAATCTGCCCCTTGCCCACACCGCCAATCGCCGGGTTGCAACTCATTTGCCCCACCGTATCGCAATTGGTCGTGAGCAATGCAGTCTTCGCCCCCAACCGCGCAGCAGCCAGCGCCGCCTCCGTCCCCGCATGGCCAGCGCCGATGACGATCACGTCGTATTCGTAAGTGTTTTTGGGCATGTCCTTAGCGTAGCAAGCTTGAGCGGTCACGCAACAGAGAGGGCCGACTGTACCGCATCTAACCGTTGGAATTCGGCCTGTTTGTTAAACTCCACTCTTCACCCAGGAGTAATGATTACCATGTCACCGACCAAACCTAATAGCGATAAAGTCGTCTCCACCACGCGTTCCCCTTGGATTCGCATCGCGGGACTTGTGCTGATTGCTTTGCTTCTTGCACTGCCGGCAGTCTGGTTGGTTGACAGAATCTCGAACTCGTTTGGTCAGGGCAGGGGGCTTGCTCAAGCGGAGTCGCGCCAACGGGAGCAAAGTTCCTTCAACTTTGAACTGGCAACGATTCCCGTCACAGAGATTTTCTCTGGCGGCCCGCCCAAGGATGGCATTCCCGCGTTGTCCAAACCGCGCATGGTGAAAGCCCCGGCGGCTGGTTATTTGAAACCGGACGATCGGGTGATCGGTGTGTTCATGGCTGACGAAGCGCGAGCCTACCCACTGCGAATTCTCAACTACCATGAGATCGTCAACGACCAAGTAGGCGACATGCCGATTGCAGTGACGTATTGCCCGCTCTGCGATTCGGTGTCGGTGTTCGATCGCACCACGCCGCGCGGGGTGCGCGAGTTTGGTGTTTCGGGCTTGCTCTACAATAGCAACGTGTTGATGTACGACCGCAGTGACCAACCGGAAAGCCTCTGGTCACAACTCAAGTCCACCGCAGTTACCGGTCCTCAGGTCGGCAACCAACTGCAACTTCTGCCCTGCGAACTGACGATCTGGAGCGATTGGCAAACGCACCATCCGTCCACCTTGGTGTTGTCGAATGAAACCGGGCACCAGCGCGATTACAGCAACACACCGTACCGGAGTTACTTCGATTCACCGAGCTTGATGTTTCCAGCCCAACCATTGGACGATCGCTTGCCGAACAAGGAAAAAGTGCTGGGTGTAATCGTGGGTGAAGAGTCACGCGCGTACCCAAGCTCAGAATTCAGTGAAGATCGACAACGCGTTAAGGACGAGATCAACGGCAAACGCGTCGTCATCGAGTTCGATCCATCAACCGGAAGCTTGCGAGTCGCCGAAGCCGACGCGGGTGTTCAGTGGATGTACTCGTTTTGGTTCGCATGGCATGCAATGTATCCGGAGACGAAGACGTTCGCGCCGATTCAGTGAGAGTGTTATATCTCATGGCCATCCAGTGGATGACCCAGTGTTAGAATGTATCTTGAAATTCATTTTTCCATCCAGGGGAGCCCATTAGGCATGGGGCCGACCTTGGCGATGTAGTTGAATGCTTCACCCGATTCGATGTTTTTTTCGTAATCTCTACTGTTACGTCGGTATTGCGCAAGCCATGCAAAGGTTCGTTCGACGATCCGTCGCTTGATCGAGAGATAGGGACCTCAAGCTGTTGCGAAAAATAGATTTTCGATACTGAGTGGATCTTATTGACTCGCGATGGAAAGCACTTGGCTATTGGGTAACTTCCCAGAGGCGACACTTGTTCGCGAAAACTGACAGAACACAGGGTCTAGGTTCTCACCCAATCTTTTAGGTGATGATGCTCAAAGATCATCTCATGCTGAATTCTCAGGTCTTGCCCCATGCCAGCGCCCTTGGCACGCTGATACATCGCATAGGCAATCGCAATATCGGTGTACGCGAGACCGACTGCATTGAAATAGATACGCTCTTTCTCATGCTCTCGGCCTGGCTTGTTGCCGGTGATTAAATCGACGAGATTGGCATGGATATCTCCATCTGACAATTTGCCCTCTTGAAACATTCGGCTCAGCGTTTGCGTACGATGTTTTACCGTATCCCAATCGTCGCAAACGATCTTGTCGCAGAGTTTCGCAACGGCGTAGTCGTCTTCCCAACCGCCGATGTGGCTATAGAAAGCTCCGGCTTGGATCCAGTCAGCTTGAAGTAGCGGTGCCTGCGCGCTCGTCGCGGTCACGACAACATCTGCATCCTTCACGGCCATCTCTAAATCCATTTGTGTTCCCGAGACAGTCATGTCTGGTAGGATTGGAGACATCTGGCGAACAAATTCTTCCTCTTCATGCGTCTCCTTGGCAGCAACGTAGCACTTCTGTAACGAAGGCAACACAGTTTTCATTGCAATCAGGTGCATCTTGGCCTGCTCTCCCGCGCCAATAAAACCGATCGTTGTCGCATCCTGCCTGGCGAGATGCTTTGCAGCGAGCGCACCCATAGCTCCAACTCGCATGTTTGAGCAAAGAGTGCCCTCCATGAACGCGATTGGGAAACCATGCTCGATTTCCGAGAGAATGATCACGGCCGAGAGGTTTTGAATCCCGTGCTTGGCAGGATTAGGTGGAAAGACGGATACCCACTTGACTCCACATATTCCTTGATTCTTGAAGGTCGCTGGCAGGCAGTTGATGCGTTCCTGGGTATCGTCGTTAAAAATTTGGACAATTTTTTCAGGGAAGAGAATATCTCCAGCCTGAAAATCTTTGATTGATTCTTCCGCAGCTGCGATAGCCAAGTTCAAATCTAGGCAACCCGCCCCCAGCAGATCCTCTTGTGAAAAATACTGGCAGTGAATCTCGTGACGTCCCATTTGAGTCTCCATGTAGTTTAAGGGTTCTCTAAGTAGCCAAGCAGCATGGGCTTAACCATGTGCGAAGAAACACTTATAATTGTTGCTAAACTGAGTTCATGTCTCGGAGACATACGTTTTCGCCAGCTGAACACATACCGCCGTAGCACTCTCGGAAAATGCCCAAGCACTTTAGCAAGACCAACGTCAACTTTTGGTTAGATACATTCTTGTTGTTGGCATTTCTGCTGCTGTGCTGGAGCTCAGTGGTCATTCGGTATGTGTTCCCCGCAGCAATCGTTTCAGAGGGCTGGGTGTTGTGGGGATTGGATTACCTCGCCTGGACGGATATCAGGTTTGGCACTCTCTGTGTTTTCGCGTCGGCGATTCTTCTTCATGTCATGTTGCATTGGACTTGGGTGTGTGGCGTGATTGAGAGTTGGCAACGCAGGCGGCGAGTCGAGACAGCCGCGGGAAAGGCCGAGACCGGTAATCGGACGCTCTGGGGAGTTGGTTTGCTGATCGTCATCCTCAATGTATTGGGGCTTGGGATCGCGCTTGCTGCGCTTTCTATTCAGGGACCTAGCTGATAGCCGCTCGGTGCTACTCCGACTCGCAAAATGGGCATGGGGCAGCGTCGGTTAGACTCCGAGAATTGAGTTGCGTGGCACCGCGGGCAATCGAAATCAAGCCGGTCAGCACGATGCACCAAGCGGCAAAGTGAAACAGTCGCGATCGGTTGATGACAGAGAGAAATCGACCGCTAAACCCAACGACGATCATCAGTGGAATCGTTCCAAGACCAAACGCGACCATCGTGAGCCAGCCTAAAGCGACGCTGCCCGAGCTGCCGGCTTTCAAGAGAAACGCGTAAACCAGTCCGCAGGGGATGAAGCCGGTAAACACGCCCGCCAAGAGTGGCCCGGTCCATGCTGAGGAGGAGAGAAAGGTTTTCAGCCAAGTTGCCGTTCCGCACGGCAGCCCAGAGAGCAACCGTAGAGTTGGCTTTGGAAGTAAACCTGTCGTGACCAGCCCCATCAACACCAAGACCACGCCGGCAACAATGGCTAGCCAGGCTTGTGACCAGACGAAGCCGCGAGAGCCCGTAGAGAGCCACATGCCAGCAAAACCAGCCACGGCGCCACAGAATCCGTAGGTGCAAAGTCGTCCCAAGCTGAATACCAATTGGCGCCGAAGATGCTTGCCTTGAGCAGCTGAGTTGGCGCTCAGGGCAACCGCCAACGGCCCGCACATGCCGATGCAGTGGGCTGACCCTAAGAGGCCACCGATGAAGATCAGAGGGAGTTCAATCATGAGGTGCTGGCCACCAATTCATTTGCAGAAGGCATGGCAGAGTTTATCTTCTCGTGCGACGGGAATAATCTTCCGGATAGATCAATGGGTTTGTCGGAGATCGTCGAGGGTGGCTCTGGATAGCGACTCAGGCGCAAAGAATTGGTGACGACCAGCAGACTGCTGACCGCCATTGCCAATGCCGCCCAAATCGGATTCAGACTACCGGTGGCCGCCAGGGCGATTCCAATGCCGTTATAACTAAAGGACCAGAACAGGTTTTGATTCACTATGCGTCCTGTCGTGCGAGCCAGTCCCACGGCCCAGGGAAACCTCCTCAAGTCGTTAGCAAGCAGGCAAACACCAGCAGCGTCGCGCGAAACATCAGCGCCGCAACCCAGAGCGACACCGACATCGGCAGCGGCCAAGGCAGGTGCGTCGTTCAACCCGTCGCCGACCATCGCGACCCCGCCACACTTAGCAAGCGATCGCACTACTGCCACTTTGTCTTGGGGCAGTTGATCGCTGACTGCGGGCAAATTGAACTGCTGTCCCAGGACTGCGGCGCGGCTCGCTCCGTCGCCGGTCAATAACTGCAACTCTAGACCTAGCTCACGGCAAGCAGACAATGCCTCTGTGGTCTCTGCGCGTACTTCTTCAACGAGGCAAAAGGTACCTCGCACTTGTCCGCCCCATCCGATGAATACCTGCTGTGCTGGTTTCTGATCAGCGAGCGGGCTTGTTAGCTCTGTCGACCAATGCAGTTGTGCGTCGTGCATCAAACGGCGACTACCAAACCAAACAGTGCCCATGTTGGGCAAGTCACTACACAAGCCTTTCCCAGGGATATCTTCGACGGTTGAAAAATCACTCAGTTGCTCTGTATTGAGATGCTGAGCTGCGAAGCGATAAATCGCTTGCGATAGTGGATGGATAGAACCGGCTGCCATTGCGACGGCCGCGCTCAGAACCGAGTCGCGATCTTCGGGATCGGACACGAGCAAAGTACCCACTTTCGGCGTGCCGCTGGTTAGTGTGCCAGTTTTGTCGAAGCAAGCAGCACGCACCGAAGCTAATCGTTCCATCACCAAGCCGCTGCGAAAAAGTACCCCGAAGCTTGCGGCCCGACCTAGCGCAGTCCAGACTGCCATTGGTGTTGCAAGCCCCAACGCGCAGGGACAGGCAATCAAAACCACGGCCAAGGCGGTTAAAATCCCTTGATCGAGTCCGTCAATTTGCCCCCGGTAAACTCCGGCCACAACTGCAATCAAGCACACGGCAGGGATAAACCACTTGGCGATGCGATCAGCAAGCTGTTCGTGTCGACCCTTGGTACTGCGCGCGGTACGGACCAGATCGACAAGCCTTGACAGGGTTTCTTGTCCGTCGGTGGCGGTAACTTCAATGCGCAGGTCACCGTCGAGGTTGAGCGTGCCACTGAAAACAGGGTCGCCGGCAGCTTTTTCCGTTGAATGACTCTCGCCGGTGAGCATTTGCTCATCGATGTTGGCTTCACCTGCGGTAATCAGTCCGTCGACGGGAAGCCGCTCGCCGGGGAGAACGCGTAGTGTGTCTCCTGTTTTGATTTCCTCGCGCAAAACTTCTTGGAAAGTACCATCGTCATCCAATCTTCGAACCGTCGCAGGGAGCAAATTGGCGAGCGCGTCGAGCGCTAACCCCGTGCGCCGTTTGCCTTTGGCTTCCATCCAGCGACCAATGGAGACAAAGACCAACACCATCGCGCCGACCTCGAAATACACGTGCCCTGCTCCGCGTAGAACAGAAATTAGCGAATAGCAGTAAGCGGCACCGACGCCAAGCACGATCAGTAGATCAGTGGTCAGGGAGCCGCGTCTCACGGCTTGCCATACACCTTGCACGATGGGTCCGCCAAGTAACCAAAGCACCGGCAAGGAAAAGATCAGACTTGCCCAACGAAAAACGCCACGTAACGAGATGGCTAAGGAATTCTCAAAGGATTGGGCAGGGTAGACGTCCTGGCTCCAGAGGGCCATCGTGAAGACCATCACGTTCATCGTAAAAAAAATGGCCAGTCCCAAGCGGAGCAGGCCGCGGGCAGCATCGCCTTCTTCGCGATGCGCATCGTCGACACTAGAAACGGTCCGACAACCTGAGCAACAGTAGTCGGCTTCGGTCGCGGATTGCCCCCTTGCGAACGAAAGGCTGACTGGAAGAGGCAGTCCGCAGAAAGCGCAGAATCGTGATTTCGAGGTAGAATTCACGGCGGGGATACAATTTCAACTTGCAAGGCTGGGAACAGATACGTGATCGTGTAGTAGATCGCGAACCCCCAAAACAGCAGCCAAATAAATCTCACGTACCAGGGAATGCGATTGCTCACATAGCTATGCCAACGGTTTTCTGTGGCGGCGCTGGTGTCTTTCAGCAGGGCGTCTTCCGTCGAGGTGTCAAGAGAGTCGCTCATGGCAACGAAGAATCCTTATTTCATAGCAGCTTATTTCATGACAGACTGGCAAAACTTCAGGTCGTCGGCGCCAGCGTCGAGTCTCGCATTCACTTCGAGCATGGTCTGCTTCGGTCGTTCGATGTGGCGAAACATTCCTTGTGCTGCTGCCCAACCGAGCAAGCAGAGGAACCCAGCGCTCGCCAGCAGGTAGTTCATCAGCGGCGCGACGGCAAAAATGCCTTCTTTGGCAGCCGGCTCATCCGATGAAACGAGTCGTACGAACTCGATGAACTTACTGCCGAACCCGAAGCAACAGAAGCCGAGAATGACGACCGCCAGGACTGAGACAATTCGGTCTTTCATGATTGCTACTCCAAGGGGGTTTGCATCTGCTGTTCAAGCGGAACGTAGTCCTCGTACAAGGGATACTGCTCCAACCAAGAACCCAGCCATTGCACGTAAGTGATGATCGCGATTCCGCGTTTATTGGGCTTGCTCGCATTGTTGTCGTCGTAGAACCAAGGGTACTTGGGCATCGGCGAGCTGGCAGACAGCGAGGCGGGATCGAAGAAGTGAGCGGCGTGCCAGTCGTTACCTCGACGGCCTCCTTCGCGGCTCAGGTCGGGGCCCACGCGCCGGGTACCCCACATCACGGGTCGGTTCAACTCGTTTTGGTATTCGTCCGACGAAGCGACTTTCCCCCACCGCGCACTTTCGTTGGAGACTGGCCGCACAAACTGACTGTGGCAGTGCCAGCAACCTTCAGCAACGTAGATGTCATGCCCCAATTGAAGAGCTTCGGCGAGGTTCTCTTTGTTGGGCTCACCGTAGTGCTGCTTGAATTGTTCCGGGTAACGCACGCTCAGATCTTCGAATTGATAAATCAGGTTTTGATTGTCAGCCAATTCTGCCACGGTCTTCTCAGGCAGATTCTTGTAAAGCAGAATTGGCACTAGCGCATTGGAAAGGAACGCAAACAGGAAGAACCCGAGGCCGCCTATCAATAGAATGCCAGACTTGCTTTCAAACATTGATTTGTCTCAGTCGTAATAGTCTCTGTCGTAGAAATTGAAAGTCGTCGTGGTTAGGCCCGAGTAGCTCGCTTTGAGCGCCGCCAGGTCATAAAGAGGTTAAACACGAAGACGCACTGCCCACCAATGATCGCCAGTCCTGCGAATAGCCGGGTGACCCAAAACGAATTGGATCCGACGATCGAAACATCCCAAGGTTGCAACGACGCCCAAAAATATCCTTGAAAGACTCCTAGCAAGCTCAGGTCAAGAAACATCACGAAGATGCCGCCTAGCGAGAGCCAGTAGTGCCATTCGCACAGGGATCGGCTGTACCAAGGTTGCCTTAACAAACGGGGGAACAAGTACGTCATCATGCCAAAGAACCACATGCTGAACACGCCAAACATCACTAAGTGGGCGTGCCCCACTACCCAGTCGGTGAAGTGGATCAGCTTTTGGAAGGTGTGCGTCACTTGCATTGCGCACTGTGCGCAAGTGACAAAGTACAGCACCATGCCGGTGTAAAACCAACGAATGGGCAGGTTGGTTACCACCGCACGGCCCGAACCCCACAGCGTGCCGAAGAAGTTGATGATCACCGTTGTAACGACGAACTCGACAGCAATCGTGGCGACAATCGCGCCGTATTCTAGAAAGTCGGGGATCGGCGTGTAGAGAAAATGGTGAATGCCATTGAGTGGGTAGAAAAATGCTAGCCCCCAGAAGCCGACCAGCGAAAGGCCGTGACTCCAAATCGGCTTTTGCAACAAGATGGGCACGAAGTAGTACATCAGTCCCCAGGCCAAGGGAGTCACAAACAATCCCACCAGATCGTGGATAAATAAGCCAGCGATGGCCCCCGCGCTGGTACCAGGCACAAAGTACTCGGGGACAAAGTTGCCCATCGCATAGGTGAGAAACGTCCACACGAACGCGGCCATGAAATACCAGAGCGTCACATAAAGGGGCCCTTCGGTCCGCACGATTGGTGCCATGAAATTGACAGCCACGAGTGCCAAGCCCACGAGCGCCAGCGGGTCGATCCAGACGGGAGTTTCTCCCCACTCAACGCCTTGCGCTTGCCCCATCAAGATTCCCACAGCCGTCGCCACAACGACTACCTGCCAGGCGAAAAAGATGAAGTAGGAGAGCCCCGTGTGCAGCACGGGCTTGAGGGTGAGCCGAGGCACAGCCCAATGCAACGCAGCGAGAAAACAGTTGGCGATAAACCCGTAGGCGATGGCGTTGGTGTGGACCATTCGCCAACGACCGGGAGAAAGATACTCAATACCCTCCAAGGGGTTCCACTGCACCAATTGCAGCGCCATCAACAATCCGCCCGTCATTGAGATAAACAGATAAGTCAGCGCCGCAACAAAGTACCAGCAGACAAGCCGTTCGATGACCAACTCTCTGTGCTGTGCTTCCAAGGCTTCACCTGCTGGCAAATCCTGTGATTCTGCTACTTCAGTCATTGCTGCTCCATCACACGCTGGTAGGGCACATATTGGCCAAGCGGATAGACCAAGGCCATCGTCCAGCCGAAAATCAAGTGGGTTGCCGCAGCGACCCACCACGGCACGCGATTCACGATGAGATTTTCTGGTGACATGTCGATGACCTCCGCCTGCACCCATGACAAGATGCCGTAGAAATTGATGATCCAGATGACAAGCGACACGATCGTAGCAATGACGAACTTCACCAGCAGCGATTTGCCGTCTCCCCAGCGCGTCAGCGCCAGATAGAGGGGGATTCCCAGTACCATGCCGGTGCCGATATACAAACAACAGCCGATCGCCAGCATCAGCCCATTCTGTTCAGGCGGCAGATCAAATGCCTGATCGCCAAGAGGAAACGTTAGGTAAGTGCGAATCAGCTCCAGCGGGTGCTTTCCGGTCAGCACCGAACCAATGACGTTGAACAAGAGGCTGGCCATCGCCCCGAAAATACCCAGCATGAACCCCGTTGTCGCGTAATAGGCGGTGTAATAGCCCGACGGGCGGAAAGGAACGTGCTTCGTTTCGGCGGCGATCTGAGATTCAAGATCTGCCACACGCTGCCGCAGTTCGACAAGCTCCGATTTTTTTGATTGGGTATCCATTAGGCACTGGCGCTAGGCTGCTGCTGGGGCTGTGAGTTCCGCTTCATCATCTTTAGTTGGCCCGTCTTCACGGGGTTTATTTTCTTCTGCTGCGGGTGTCGCTTCGGGCGTGGGTGTCGTCGGAAGATCCGCTTCGCTCAAAGGCGGCTTGCCAAGGCGGCGTCGGTTGCCGGTCTCCTTGATAAAATGGACAAGTTGCCAAATCGCATCGGGGTTTTCACTGAAGGTCTTGTTGAAGGCTGGCATGGGCGTGCCGTTGATGCCTGAATAAATCCGCCGATAGATGTCGATCGGCCGGTCGCCACCATGAAACATGCCCGACGAGAGATCGGCAGCGGCGGCTTGGTTTCCCCAAGTATCCTTGCCGACTTCGACGTTGCCCATCGAGCCGCCGCGTCCGAATTTGCCGTGACATTTGTTGCATGCCTTGCTCAAGAAAATCTGGTGACCTGCACGCACACTTGCGGCGGTCATAGGTGGCATCGTACTCACAGGCATAACCAACTGATTTGCCGAGTCTTCCCAAGGAGTCAGAATCTCCTCAATAACTTCTTGTAGCCCTTCCTCATCAGGCAATTCTTCGTCGTCGTACGCGATCATGGCGAGCAGGCTTTGCAACTCGCCGCGGTGAGTGAGTGCCAAGACATACTGCACGACCGCGTCGATATCTTCTCTGGAAAGTCGATCAAACGAAGGCATTGATGTGCCCGTCACGCCGCGACGAATGGTCAACGCCAAGTCAGAAACACGCGGCTTACTGCCATATGGTGTTGAGGTGAACTTGAAAACGCCCTGCTGATAGTTACGTGGTTTGGGGTCCAAGTGCTCGGCCACGGGACCATTGCCATCGCCGTTCACACCGTGGCATTGCACGCAATACCGAGAATAAATAGCGTAGCCATGTTGCAGTTGATCGGTGGTGGCTTCTGTGCCAAGTAGAATCGGCTTTTCCGGAGTACCCGTGAGTTGCTGCAAAGTTTTAGTGATCTCCGCCTGTAATCCCTGGTAGAGCTGGATTTCCTCTTCGTCCTCCAACTCGTCAGTAAGCGCCAAGACTTCTTGTCCAGCAGAAAAGCTAGGTGGCGTCGCTCGCCGGCAGCCCACGGACAGCAGTGGCAAGACGAAGACTAGCAACCAAATTGGCGGTAAACGAAACAATGGACGGACTCCCAAGGCCATACTCGATGCTTTTTCCACTTCCGCTAGGATCAACGGTCAGGGACAAAGCCATTCGATAGACGACCGTCTGCCTGACGGGTAGAATTTCGAACTCATCCTTATCCCGATTTGACTGCCAATTTAGCCTGCACTAACTGGATGTCAAGGTCCAGTTGCATGCATGATCGAGGTTTGCCCTGTTTTCTCAAACTGCTGATTACGCGTTACGTGCTGTCGCTCACTTGGCAAATTGTCGGGACAAGATAAGTACTATTCCTGAAATGGCCGAAGCGATTCAGGTGAACGCGCCGTATTTACGCAAGGTGGTCGACAAATTACGCAACGCAGAAATTGTCTCGTCCAAACGCGGCACCGGCGGCGGAATACATCTCACAGCAGATCCGAATGAAATAACCATCTTGGACATTGTCAACGCGGTCGACCCGATTCCACGAATTCAAGGCTGCCCCTTAGGCTTGCCTGATCACCTCGAGCTTTGTTCGCTGCATGCCGAGCTCGATGAGGCAATTTCGGAAGTAGAAAGAGTGCTAGCGCGTCGTACCATCGGCGAACTCCTCTCCGTCAAACGCAGTCCTACACGCTGTTCATTCCCAAGGTGCGAAGACGTTTACCAGCTATGACCCTGGATCGAATCAGATACCTGATCATCCCTGCCAGCCACAATTCACCCGCGCTTACCGACTTCGACCAAGCGGCAAGCATCGAAACGGCCTCCTGCGGTGACCGGGAAGAACACCCCAAGGGCAAAGCGGCGCAAAATGCGACTTAGTCAGTGCACGAACAGGGTAGTTTGGCGTTGCATGAAGAGAACGCTGGTTCGATAAAGCCACTTGTTTTGCAGAGTGATGGCAGCGTGATGCAAGCCAGTGAGAATTAGCGCGCAAGTGTTTAGTACCCCCAAGGGGAGTCGAACCCCTGTCTCCGCCGTGAGAGGGCGGTGTCCTGGGCCACTAGACGATGGGGGCGTGTAGCGGATCGCTTAGTTTACGCTTATTGGCTGGGCGTGTAAATCGGGGCTTCTGCCTTAACTAGTGATCCCCTTGGTCAACGTCATGAACGCTGTTTCGAGGTTGATTTCTTCTTCGTTCAGACGCTTGAGCGAGTGGCCGTTGTCTAGGAGCAGCTTGGCCAGCACGCTGTAGTCGTGGTCCCCCGTGACGAGTGTAACACGAAGGGCATCTTTGGCTTCTTCAACACTTTCGACAAGGTCGTGCTGTTCGAGCAATTTTCCGGCGGCGTCTCGGTCGCCGGCGACGTCGATCAGCAGCACCGTTTGCCCGCGGACTTGGCGGAGGACGTCGTCGACGTCGGCATTCACTTGCAGTTCACCCTTCTCGATGATGCCAATCTTGTTGCAGATGTCGGCCAGCTCAGGCAGGATGTGGCTGGAAACCATAATGGTCTTGCCCATGTTGCGGAGTTCCTTGAGCAGGCCACGGATTTCTATGCGTGCGCGTGGGTCGAGCCCGCTGGCCGGTTCGTCGAGCAGCAAGACCTGTGGGTCGTGCAGCAGCACGCGCGCGAGGCCCAATCGTTGGGTCATGCCGCGCGAGAGGCTTGTGACCAGCTCATTGCGTTTGTATCCCAGGTCAACCAACTCAAGCACCTCGTCGCAAATTTTGCGGCGCTCGGGTCCCTTGATGCGGTAAGCGGCGGCGAAGAACTCGAGGTACTCGATCACCTTCATGTTGTCGTACACGCCGAAAAAGTCGGGCATGTAGCCGATGATGCGGCGGATTTCTTTCGGCTTCGTGTATATGGAGTAGCCGCCTACGTAGGCTTCGCCCCAGGTGGGGTTCAAGAGCGTTGCCAAAATGCGCATGGTCGTGGTCTTGCCAGCGCCGTTGGGGCCAATAAAGCCAAACACGTCGCCGCGCTCAAGCTTCAGCTCGATCTTATGAATGGCGTGCAGCTCGCCGTACTTCTTGGTAAGGTCGTGGACTTCGATCACGGGAGATGTGAGGGGTTAATAGTTAGTTGTTTGCGGGCTTGATGGGTAAAACAAATCGGTAGTAGGTCCAACGGCGTTCTGCATTGCTCGCCTCGTCATCTTTAGCAAGCCGTTGCTCGTCTGCGAGCCACGCGCTGCCCGGGGCGTCGCACTTGGCAAGCAGGATTGCTTGGCTGTCAGATTTAAGCAGTGCGCTGAGATCCACAAACGATTGGTAACGGAGCGTCTTCCCAGTATAGCGTGGACCGTTGACCGCGCCGTAAAACATCATTGCTTTGACGAGTCGGGAGACGTCCCATTGCGCGCTGGAGAAGGGGACCGTGCCATCTTCGGTCAAACGGTTCACCGTAGTGTCTCCCGCGGTAACGCTGGTGAGCAGGGTCCTCACCGTGCGTGGTTGGAGCGTGTCGTCGATCTTGGCTGTCGTTCCAGTGCTCAGTCGCCCCAGATCGTACGCCCATCGACCGTAGAGCAAGATGCAGTCAGCCAGTTCAACGCCCGAAGTGTTTTCTACTTGCCCAACGAGCAGTTCCTCGCCATCTTGCTGCAGCGTAATTTGCAGTGGCGGTGCGACTTGGGCGGACCACCGCGCCGTGATTGTTTTGGTCGACCAAACTTGCACGGGCAAGCGCTGCATTGATGCGAGGCTAGGGCCGAACGAGTAGCCCGCGTCGAATACCGAAGTTTGCGAACCGCTGGCCTGCATCCCCCCCAACGCGTAGCCGGGCAAGCCTAACCAGGAGACGAGTTGCTCGCTCTCTTCAAGCTCGGAACGCCCTAGGAAATGAGGTTGCAAGCGTAGGTTGTACTCGTCCACTTGTGGCGTGAAAAAGTGGGTCCACACGGTCCCGCGCACAAAGCTGTTGTCTACCGTGGTATCATCGCTGAGATCAACATCGATGATTTCGATTTGATTGACCAGCAGCTGATCGCCCTTCATACGGTTAGCGAGCAGGTAGGCCCCTGCGGAGACTCCCAAGACGATCAGCGGAAACGTAATCCAGGTCAGTTCTGTGCGGCGAAATATTCGCTTCACCAAGAAGTAGTCGCCAGGGCCGATCAGCAGGATGTACGCAC
This sequence comes from Bythopirellula sp., assembly GCA_965230685.1. Taxonomy (GTDB): domain Bacteria; phylum Planctomycetota; class Planctomycetia; order Pirellulales; family Lacipirellulaceae; genus Bythopirellula. The sequence continues at coordinate 644,791 of CBDDLO010000002.1, read as the reverse complement.
CGACTAGTGCAGCGACAACTGCGAAAGGTACCACATCCACACCGACGAACTGTTTGTCCAGCGAGTTGCGTAGGTGGCTGCTGAGGTCTTCCAAGTCCTGTGATTCAGAAGATTGTTTGTTTTCTTTGCTGTCTTGCATGTCGAGCAAGCGGCGAATGAAGCTCGTTCGTCCGCCCCAGTCTCGGAGCGGTGGACGGTCAAAATCAAGACCCACGAAGACGACTTCTCCCAGTCCATGTCGGGTGCGAACGACTAGCGGCACATTGGTTGCACTGCGGCCCGCGGATGCGAGAATATCGCCTTGCACATCCAGCAGACTTGGCACCTGCAACTGGATGCGGCGATCGCGAGTGATCGGTTCCTCCGAGCCACTGAATGCTGCCAGTGGTTGTGCTTGCGCGAGCCGCTCCATTTTCTCGAACTTGCCCGGTGAAAACCTTGCGAGCACGCCTTTGCCTGCCAACAATTCTTCCGCATTCTCGGCACAGAAGAACACAAGCCGCCCACCGCGTTGTACCCAGTTGTGCAGCGCCTCGATCCGCGCTTGATTTTGCAGCAATGGCCGATAAAGTTCGGCGTCGGAAGTGGCAAGCAACACGGTTTCGATCGACTCGTATCCGTACCATCGCGTTGGTAGTTCGTCGGCAGTTTCGATGCGCGTGATACGCGTCTTCATGGATTCATTGGAGTTCGCGTTGCTCTGGACCGCTTCGCCCAAGCCGAGAGAACTGCCGAACTCCAACAATACCCGGTTGGTTGCTGGCAAACCGCCCGGGACGATGCCGGCCTGTGGTTCGGGGCCCGCATAGAATTTTCGTTTCGCCCGCACCTTGCCGTCTGCGGAGAGAAATTTCACTTCGATCGGGCTCATCGCCTGGCCCACGCGAACAAAGAGTCGCACGCTCGTCGTCTGATCTGGATCGATGCCGACAGGGCGACTCGGGTCAGTAGCAACATGCGTGGGGACGCCGTCGCTGTCAGGAACGGTTACCACTACGGCCCCAGTCCACGCCTGGGTACCCCCACGAAGTTCGATGTCGATCGGTGCCCAACAGCCCAGTTTGTAAACGCCGCTGAAGCCAATTCGCGCATCGACTACGGCTGGCACCGTGGATTGTTGGGCGGATGCCGAAGTCACGAAAAAACACAGCAAGACTGTGCCATGCCAACAAATACGTCTACCAAAAAAAACAGTATGAATCACGGCTTCTCCGCATCGTCACAGGTGCAGACCAATAGTCCGCACCCTGGGCAACCGGTACCGTATTTGTCACGTACTGCCTGTGCGAGATCAACATTCGCAACATTGGCGATCGTCGAGAGCCAGGCCAACACGTCGGCAAACTCCGCCGCCAGCTCCTCGGGGGTTCCTTCCCGCAGAGCCGAGGCAAGTTCGCCCACTTCTTCCATCAACCACATGAAGGTGCCATCGATGCCGCGCGCGACATCTTTTTCGTGATACATTTCTCGTATCAGTTGCTGAAAGTCTTGCAGCGAAATGTCGGTGGAGTTACCCGCCATGCCATTTTTCCGGGAGCCGTGAATCTTGCAGAACTCAACGTGTACTCCAGGATAGTCCCCAGCAAGCCGTCGAACTAGGGCCACCGCGCGGCACGAATGCAAAGTCCCCATCCACTCGCCCCAGACTCGAATATTTGACGGGATTCACTGGATCGACAGGATGAGTAAGCAGTAATCCCCCTACCATTCCTGTCGATCCTGTCATACAAAGTTCTCTCAGGTCAACGACTTTGCAATCGAATCGCTGGGGGCACGGGGTGCATTTTCCGCGCAGTGATCAAATAGGATACTCGTTCCAGGTCTTTCATTGTTCTGGTCAAATGCGACAACCGCAGGGAGAAATTTCTCCCTGCCAAGAAAACCTCAACCCAGGAAACTGGACAGTTAAGTAGGTCCTGATTCTAGTCGAGGCCGTCACTACCCCATGTGAAATCTGCCGATTCAACGCCGCCTATAGTGCCTCGGCGTTTCACGCTTGTGCTTCCATTTCACTGGGGAAATCACAAAGGAGTTCTCCGTTGGAGCGATATGCCTCAATGCTTAGTTGCAGTCCAGCCTTGTCGAATCGTTGGAAGACGGAGGATACCCTGGCAACTACTTCGGCATCATTCCCGGCCAATGCTCCATTAAATAGATAGTCTGACTTACCAAAGTCTTGTTCTGGATAGCCCTCAAAGTCTGCAGTCGCGGAACGCACATGTAACGTCTTTATGCCTTTGTAGCCGACGTATATCCAAACTTTGGCATCCAGAACTCTTCTGTGAGAAGCTTCTTAGCCAGTTTAAGGTTGACTGGAGAAGCAATGACAGAGTGAACGTTGTTAGAATCAGGGAGTTCGCTGGTCATCGAGCCATGCTCTAATAGTGCCGCCGCAGGAGTCACTATCTTACACGATTAAAGTAGCGTTTCCCAACAGCCTCGGCTTAATCGGCTGAGGCAACTTAGCAACCACCAGAGTCCATGAGGATGTGCTTGCGGGATGGACATTTCTCGACACTATTTCCTGGCCTTACTACCAACCAAGAATCCCCTCTCAATCACAAGTGGCCAATAATCGTTGTGGAATTTGGCCGACTGAGTTGCTAGTTTGGCACGCGGTCACTGCCAGTGTGAGACTCGGCGACTTTGGGAAGCGGCTCCCGCAAGAACAAGCCGGCCGGCTGTCTGGCGTGTGAGGCAATCCTCCGCCAGGCGAGGCTGGAGTCGACCAACAAAAACAACCGCAATAACGAACTCACGCCAGCAACAACCAAGCGCCTGGATCGCTCCAGTTTTTTTCATGCTCCGCGACATTATTCCTAGCCCCAGATCACCCAGCGCGGACGAAAGCCGCAATCATTGGTAGTTTGACAGGAGGAAACAGATGGAACGGAGGGAATTTGCGTTTCATGCTCTGCTAAATCCGTTTCCTCCTGTTCGAAAAAATTCCTCAGGCTGCGAGATTTTTGCACCGTTAGTAGTGCGACGCTGCGGAATATTGCTTCCTGTAAACATTTCGGAAATACTAGCCGGCTAGCATGTCCTGTTGCTTTATGCACTAAAAAACGGGTTTGGTGCAAACAGCAAAAAGCACGGCCCGTTGTTTGCGCCGGGCCCCGAGCGTCGTGGTTAGCGCGGTCGGCCAAGAACACGACTCGTCAGTATTCATGGACTGGACGATTAAATGTGTGGTTTCGTTGATGCCGACGTCGCTAACTCCAAGCTCCAGCCCTCACCCAAGCACCACCTACGGCCATAACCATTACTCAACGAGTTTACGGAATAGAAAATGCCCGAATTTTCCACAGTCGCCAAGGTTGGTTCGATACCGGTCGGTGAGGGGCGTACTTTCACGTGCGGTGACCGGTTGGTGGCCGTCTTCAACCGTGGTGGCGAGTATTTCGCCATTGACGATCTCTGCCCGCACATGGGTGCGTCCTTGGGAGCTGGTCAACTCGACGAGGAAGGCAAAGTCACCTGCCCTTGGCACGCTTGGCGATTCGACGTTTGCGATGGCACTTGGTGCGACAATCCGCGGCTGAAGATCGATGCCTTCGAGGTGCGCGTCGTCGGCGACGAAATCCAAGTCGCGGTCTCGGAAGAACGGCTGCCGGAAACAGATTCCCCGTCGGCAGATTCACCGACGGCAACCGATGAGCAGCAGACCGGCGAGGGAGAGTAACAACGTCGACGGCTCGGGAACGCTGAGGGCGGACAAGCCGGCGCCAATACCAGCGTTGCGTTGCCACACTAAGAAGTCGCTGCCATCAACGCGGCTATCGCCATTGGCGTCGCCTTGTTCAAAACTGGCATTCAGGCTGGTGAAGTTCTGTTCGAGAATAGACAAATCACCACCGTTGACGGAGCCGTCGTGGTTGAAGTCGGGAAAGACCGAGATGCTGTTGACCACAACGGTGTGTATCTCTCGGATATCGTCTATCGAATCACCGCTGAAATTTCGCAGCGGCAAATCGTTGAATGGTGAACCTATCCCAAAGCCAAAATCGCTGGGCAAAGGCAAATCGCCGATCGCGTCGACGATGGTCATGCCATTGCCTAGCACCTGCCCAAATGCCGAGAACCCACCGTCGGGTCGCGCCGGGTTATCCAAGAATGAATTGTCTCCCTGGTTGATGAACCACTGGCTGGTGACGGTGTCAGGCCCCGACTTGGCCATCGCAATGGTGCCTCGCACGTTTGACGGACCAGCTACGTTGTTTCCTGGTTCGTCGTCGATCGCTTCATCTGCCGGCGTGACGACGTTCGAGAAACTGATCACCTGATTCGGTGGCTCAGGGTCATTGAGAAAGAATCCGCCCCCTTGAATCACAAAGTCCCTTGGCAGCGGGTCCGAAGTGTCGCTGTTTCGGTGGACCACCGAGCCGTCGTAACGCTTGTCGTTGACGTAGCTCAAGAAGTTCCCCACGGTCACCGGCATTTGACTGTCAAACAATTCGATGTCGAAGCTGCCAAGCACCGTGTCGTAGCGGACCACCGTGCCAGCGCTGCCCGTGTTACCCAGCAAGCACACTAAGGCTAGCGCGTACGCACAGGTGGACGCATGGGTGGACACTGAGGAATACAAGTTCATCACAGTTTCTGGGTCTGAGAGAGGCTCACGGCCTGGGAGAGATTGCTGTTCCGAGCGAATCGGCGAGGATGCCGTCTGCTATTCCTATTTTAGTCGTTCGCTCGATGCCAGTCCAGGAAATTGCCCCTGCCAGACCTTCGGTAAATTCACTAAAATCGGACCACCCAGCAGTTCGCCGCAGTTCTGCTTACCGGATTTCCCCAGACAAAGACATTAATTCATGACCGCATTTCCCGAAGTCAATCGCATCCCGTTCGAGGGCCCCGACAGCAAAAACCCGCTGGCGTTTCGTTATTACAACGCGGACGAGATGGTCGAGGGCAAATCGATGCGGGACCACCTGCGATTCAGCGTGGTTTACTGGCACACCTTTCGTGGCCAGGGGGCCGACCCCTTTGGCCCTGGCACCGCTCTGCGGCCTTGGGAGGATGGAACCGACTCGGTCGAGAACGCGCAAAACCGAGTGCGGGTTGCGTTCGAGTTCTTCGAGAAACTGGGCGTGCCCTATTACGCATTCCATGATCGCGATGTGGCGCCGGAAGGCAGTTCGCTGGCCGAGTCAAACAAGAACCTCGACGCCGTCGTATCGGTGCTCAAAGAGGAGCAAGCGCGGAGTGGGGTCACTTTGCTGTGGGGCACTGCCAACCTATTTAGTAACCCGCGCTACATGCACGGCGCTGCCACAAGCCCCAACTGCGAGGCGTTTGCCTTCGCCGCGGCGCAAGTGAAAAAGGCGCTTGAGGTCACACTCGAACTGGGCGGCCAAGGGTATACGTTTTGGGGCGGTCGCGAAGGGTATCAGAACTTGTGGAATACCGACATGAAGCGCGAGCTCGACCACTTGGCAACCTTTCTGCACATGGCGGTCGACTATGCCAAGGAGATCGGCTTCCAGGGGCAGTTCTACATTGAACCTAAGCCCAAGGAGCCGACCAAGCATCAATACGACAGCGATGCCGCGGCATGCATCAATTTCCTACGGCAGTACGATCTGATGGATCACCTGAAACTCAACCTGGAAACTAACCACGCCACGCTTGCGGGGCATACGATGCAACACGAGATGGAGACCGCCGGTGCGGCAGGAGCGTTGGGATCGATCGACGCCAACACGGGCGACATGCTATTGGGTTGGGATACCGATCAATTCCCAACCGACATCTACCTCACTACGCAATGCATGCACTCGCTCATGAAGTACGGCGGCTTTACCACGGGCGGAGTCAACTTCGACGCCAAGGTGCGCCGCGAGAGTTTTGAGCCCATTGATCTTTTTTACGCCCACATCGGCGGCATGGACGCCTTCGCCCGCGGGCTGAAGATAGCTGCCGCGATTCGTGCAGATGGCCGTCTGGAGAACATAGTCAATGAGCGCTATGCTAGTTGGGACAGCGGCCTTGGCGCCGAAATCGAATCGGGCAAGCACACGTTCGCTTCCCTCGAAAAAGTCATGCTCGACCGCGGCGACGCGACTCCCAACACCAGCGGTCGACAGGAAATGATTGAGAACTTGATCAATACATATCTCTAACCCCGCTGAATTGTCTCTGTTATTTGTGGGGACTTTACGAGACCGAGAAAATGGGCTTATAAATAGCACTAGATAGTGGGTCGTTGGTTTACTGCTTCCCTCAATGAAAAAGGAGCGTGCGATGAGAACAGTCTCGATGTTGGGTTTGTTGGCAATCGGAGTTACCCTGGGAACCTTTGCTTGGGCGGACCATCATGAAGGCGATCACAACCACGGCTTCTTCGACGCCGCGGCTTGCGACATCTGCAAGCCCTGGGCCGAGAATCCTCAACTGATGATGGGAACCAAGTGGGAAACGCACACCACCAAGAGCGGCATGCTTATGGTCGCAACCGCACCGGCGGGGCAGATGGAGAAATTTAGTGAGGTTTGCAAAAAGATGGATGCCACCGTGGCCAAAATCTCCTCCGGCGAAGAGCCCAAGGGCCTTTGCGGATTTTGCGAAGCTATGGGCGGATTGATGCAGTCGGGCGCGAAAATGGAGAAAGTCGAGACCGCGTTTGGCAACATCACGTTGGTGACTTCCGACAACCCGCAAACGGTGAGCAAGATTCACGCAGTCGCCAAACAGGCCCAAGCAGAAGCTGAGAAAATGGAAGCGATGATGAAGAAAGCAGGTTAGGTTAGACTGTGAACACCCTGCGCGGCTCCTTGGTATCGCCTTGGGGCCGCGTTTTTTCTGCGCTAGCGACTAGCTTCCAGCAATGTTCTGATTACCGCTAGCCCTCCCAGAGTACTTCCCCCATGAGCGATTCGTCCAGGCGTTCCTCTTCACGATTAGGAGGAACGAGCGGAGACATGACGCGCATCTTTGTCGCAGCGAGATCGATGATCGACGCGTGCGCTGAGTCGTATCGAGGCTGACGGTCGGCACCGACGCGCTGAACCACGGGGGTAGAATAATGGTTCCCATTGCGGCGGAGGACTTGCGCTTCGGAACCATCGCTCAGCCGCACATGGCTGCCGATAGGGAACAGCGAGATGACTTGCAGCAAGGCTCGAATCGCCTTTTCGTCCATGCGATTCATTTTGACTTGGTTGAGTAGGTAGACCATCGCGTCGTACGACAAGAAGGCCGGTCGGCCGCTCATCTCAGCAGTGAGTGTGATATAAGCATCCGCAGCGTGTAGTAACGAAGCGTAGGGATGAATTTCGTCATGCTTCAACCCGCGCGGATACCCCGAGCCATCGGGGTTTTCGTGAACCTGCGTCGCAGCTAGTCGCACTGCTAGCGAGACACTTTTCATTGGAGTAAGCATGTCGAGCGTGAGCAACGGGTGGCTGGTCACCTCGGTCCGCTCCGTGGCGGAGAGTTTGGCCTGCGGATCTTGCAGCCGCTCGTCGAGCCGGAACATGCCGAAATCATGAACCAGTCCGCAGAGGCCTACTTCGCTGACGTTGGATTCGTCCCAGTCGAGTTCGATAGCCATCGACATCCCCAGCAGCGCAAGCCGCACGCCCCTTTCGGTAATCGCGGGATTGGGGGCAATCTGGCTCGACGAAGCGAGAACGCTATCGGTGTCCTCGGCTAATTCGTCCACGAAATTTTGAGTAACCGACTTTAGAGTCCCATCGTCTTGTGCTCGCTTCTCGATCGCTTCCAGAACGATTTTTTTCAAGGCGACCGTCGCGTTTCGGAATTGCTTTTCGACGCGTTCTCGCTGCTTCACGTCATAGGGACTCGTACCTCGTGAAACTTGGCGCTGGCTCAAGGGAGGGCCGGTGCTTGTGATCTGCCGCGAGACCGAAGAGGCTAAAGCGGATGCTTGGACCTTGATCTGCGCGACGGTTTCTTGCAGCGAGCGTTGAGACTTCGCAGGCGCGGGGGGTGGCGATTTCTTTTTCGGGGGGGTGGCTGTAGAACTCCGAGCCGATGGTTTTTCTAAACCTAACACAGCCGCCGCGTCGTCGGGATGCAGCAAAACTTCGTTGATGCCGCGAGCCAACAGGCGATCTTTAATTTTCGCTGTGAGCGTGACTCCAGCCGCCAGCAGGAGCCGGTCTTCGCCATCGTTGATGGGATGACTCAGCCGGCTACCCACAGGCAGTTGCTCTGTCTTTACACGCACAGCTTCACTCGACGGCATTCAGTAAGTTCCTCCCGCGACTTCCGGCTCATCCCGGGTGAGATGAGAATCGTCAGTATAGCGGAAGGGAGAGGGAATGCTGTAGTTCAAAACGAATCTGAAGTTGGCGTGTGGCTGTTCGCGTGTTCTTCAGCGAGGAGAGCAACGCCCTACAGAATCGTTCTAATCGTTCAGCACAAAGGTCACCATCAAAGTTACGCGATAGGCTTTGATCTTTCCATTTTCTACTTTGACCTTTTGGTCTTTCACCCAAGCGCCTTTTACATCTTTGAGTGTCTTGCAAGCGCGTTCAATGCCTTGTTCGGTGGCATCTTCAAAGCTTTTCTTGCTGGAGGCGATAATCTCGGTGACGCGGGCAACAGAGGACATGGGTATACACCTTCTCAGTTAAATGGTCGAATGGGTGGCGATGGAAACAACAAACACAAGGGCAGCTGTCTTGCCCCCCTGGAGTTGGGGCCGATTGCGTTTGATTATTGACCATCTTGAATAGCAAGTACAGCATCTCGGTGCCAAAAAAATAAAGCAAGCCCACAAATAGGCTCGACTGCAAACACGAGGACGAACACTACGGTGAGTAAATTGAAATCAAGAAAGCGATGCTGTCGCGCTGGGTTGTACTTGGGATTGTTTTGCCTTGCAGCAAGCCCGTTCTTGCATGCACAGTCGTCCCACGATTGGAACCAGTGGCGCGGTCCGGAGCGAAATGGTCATGCAGCACCCACGCCAATCTGGCCTGATCAATTGCATGGAGAGCATTTGGTCGAGCAGTGGCGGGTCCCCTTGAGTTCAAGCTACTCGGGCCCCCTCGTGGTGGGTGACCGTGTTTTCACTACCGAGACCCGCGAGGCCACACACGAAGTCGTTTACGCACTCAATCGCCAAACAGGAGAGGAACTCTGGCAGGCGAGTTGGCCCGGCGCTATGCAGGTGCCATTTTTTGCCAACAGCAATGGAAGCTGGATTCGTGCTACCCCCGCCTGCGACGGCGAGCGTCTGTTTGTCGCGGGGATGCGCGATGTGTTGGTTTGCTTGGACATTGAGGACGGCGCGGAAATCTGGCGCGTCGATTTTGTTGAGCGATACGGCACGCCACTCCCTGCGTTTGGCTTCGCTTCCTCGCCGCTCGTCGTCGATGAGCACGTTTATGTGCAAGCGGGGCAGTCGTTGGTAAAACTCGACGCGCAGACAGGCGCAAGCGTCTGGCGTACCGCCATTGATTCAGGAAGCACAATGGACTCGCCCTTCTCGTCGCCCATGTTTAGCGAAATTGCTGGTCAAGATATCATCTTGCTCCAAACGCGAACCGCGCTCAAAGGTATCGAGCCCTTGACCGGCGAGGAGTTGTGGTCGCAGGAAATCCAAGCCTTTCGAGGCATGAACATTCTCACGCCCACAGTGTACCGCGATAGCGTGTTTACGAGCGCCCACAGTGGCAGATCCCAGTTGTGGAACCTGATCCCTGCGAATGATGGTGCGCAAGCTGTGGCTGAGCAATGGTCGCACAAGACGCAAGCCTATATGTCCTCACCCGTGGTGATCGGCGACCATCTCTATTTGCACTTGCGCAACCAGCGGCTGAGTTGTCTTGACTTGCGCACTGGTGAGGAAGCCTGGCGAACCACCCCTTTCGGGAAATATTGGTCGATGGTGGCTCAAGAAGACAAGATTCTAGCGCTGGACGAGCGCGGCAAATTGTATCTGATTCGCGCGAATCCAGCGAAGTTCGAGTTGCTCGACGAGTGTGAAGTCGGGGGGGACTCGACTTGGGCCCATTTGGCAGTTTCCTCAGGGCAGATATTCGTCCGGGCTTTAGACGCCTTGGTAGCCTATCGGTGGGAGTAGCCAATTTGGCGTAACCGGTTGGCAGGAAGCAACTTGCGGGAGCGTCGGCATTCTCAACGCATCTTGACCCAACGGGCGAATCGCAATAAACTTTTTCCTGCGAAGATGTTGCGCAAATTGCGGTCTCGCGGCGGGCACTATGCGAAGCCTGAGCCGCTCCGCCTGTTTTCTAACGTGTTTGACGGGACATGTGCCATCCAACTGGCAATTAGCCCTGTGCTTGCTGATTCGCCGGCGAGTGAGATCCGGCCTGAGTCCACCCACCCCTTGAGTTGACGATGGAAGTATTGGAAAGAATTTGGGAAATCCTTGGCGGCCTGGGCAACGGCATCCTCGGCCGGTTCGAGCGCGGAATCACAGTGTTGTTTGGCTCCGCCAATGCGCGGTTTCTCAAGAAACTGCAACCTCGTGTGGACGCGATTAATGCGCTAGAGCCGAAGCTCCAAGAGTTGAGCGACGAGGAGCTTCGCGCAAAGACCGAGGAATTCCGCGAGCGACTCTCTGCGGGCGAAACCGTGGATGACTTGTTGGTCGAAGCCTTTGCCGTCTGTCGCGAAGGGGGACGGCGGTTCCTCGAAATGCGCCACTACGACGTGCAGCTCATCGGAGGCATGATTCTCCACGAAGGCAACATCGCCGAGATGGTCACAGGCGAAGGCAAGACACTCGTCGCTACGCTACCGGCCTATCTCAATGCCTTGGAATCCAAGGGCGTGCACATCGTCACGGTGAATGACTATCTCGCCCGTCGCGACATGGAATGGATGGCGCCGCTTTACCAGGGACTCGGGCTCACCGTCGATGCGATCTGGTCCGGCATGGAACCCGACGAGCGGCAGGAGGCGTACGCCTGCAACATCACCTACGGTACGAACAACGAGTTTGGTTTCGACTACCTGCGCGACAATATGAAGATTGCCGCGCGCGACGACGACCGCTATCCCAAGCATCAACAGCAGGCCCAGGGCAATCTGCACTATGCGATCGTCGACGAAGTGGACAACATCCTGATCGACGAAGCCCGCACGCCGCTGATTATTTCTGGTCCAGCGCGCGATGATACCACGAAGTACATGAAAGCAGACAAGATCGCTCGGCAATTGAAGCCAGGCGTGCATTTCGAGGTCAAAGAGAAAGAGCATTCGGCCAACTTGACTGACGAAGGCGTGCGTGCTGCCGAGAAATTGGCGGGCGTAGAAAGCTTCTACACTGCGGGCAATATGCAATGGCCCCACTTGATCGACAATTCGCTCAAGGCGCACAACCTCTACAAGCTCGATGTGAATTACGTGAAGCAAGACGGCAAGATCGTCATTGTCGACGAGTTTACTGGCCGGCTGATGGAAGGCCGCCAGTGGAGCGATGGCCTGCACCAAGCCGTCGAGGCGAAAGAGGGAGTGCAGATCAAGGAAGAAAACCAAACTCTCGCCACGATCACACTGCAAAACTTCTTCAAACTCTACAAGAAAATCTCCGGTATGACCGGTACCGCGCTCACCGAGGCGGGCGAGTTCTGGAAAATCTACAAGCTCGACGTGATCGGTGTGCCTACCAATCGCGAGATGCAGCGGCTTGAGCATCCCGATGTGATCTTTCGTACTGAGCGCGAAAAGTATGTCGCCATCGCCGACGAAATCGAGCAACTCACCAAATACACTACCGTCACCGTGAAGAACGGCACCGAGTACGTAGGAACCATCACGAAAGAAGACGAGCAAGCCGTTACGCTCGAGTTGGCTGAGAATCGCCAGACGGAAAAGATCTCACGAGACAAGATCAAGCACATTCAGCCTCCTGGACGACCGATTTTGGTTGGTACGGTTTCCATCGAAAAGAGCGAGCGCCTGGCAAACTTGCTCGAAAAGCGGGGCATCCGTCACGAGGTCTTGAACGCCAAGCAGCACAAACGCGAGGCGGAGATCGTTGCCCAGGCAGGAAGGCAAGAAGCGGTCACGATCGCGACGAATATGGCGGGCCGTGGTACCGACATCGTTCTGGGCGGTAATCCAGACACTATGGCGTGGGCCCAATTGCAAGACAAGTACCCGACGCGTTTGGAAGTGCCCAAGGAGGAATGGGAGCAGTTAGTCTCTCAGATCCAGCGCCGTGAAAAAATGAAAGAGCAGGGCGAAGAGGTCAAGCAGATCGGCGGCCTGCACATCATTGGCACCGAGCGCCACGACTCACGGCGGATCGACCTGCAACTTCGCGGTCGTTGCGGTCGGCAGGGCGACCCGGGAAGCAGTCGGTTTTTCCTTTCGTTGGAAGATGATCTGATGCGGATCTTTGCCGGAGAGTGGGTAAAGAATATCCTCACCCGTCTTGGTATGCAGGAAGGCGAAGCGATTGAGAGCAAGCTCGTCACGCGGCGAGTGGAAGGCGCGCAGAAGAAGGTCGAAGAGCGGAACTTCGAGATTCGCAAAAATTTGCTTGAATACGACGAAGTGATGGACGAACAACGCAAGCGAGTCTATGGCTATCGTCAGCGCATCCTCGACGGAGTCAATTGTCGTGACCTGATCATGGAAATGATCGATGAGCAGCTTGACGAAAATCTGCAGATGGTACTCGACTCAGACTACGGGTCCGATTCGTTCGCCGCCGCTGCAGGCGGACTCTTGGGAGTGGAGTTGGAAGGACGCGATTTCCGTGGCACGCACTTCGACGACGCTCAGCGGATTGCTCGGGACGAGGCATATCGTTTGGCTGAATCGCAAATTCTCGACGCGATCGAGGAAAACTTGCCCGAGGATGAAGAAGAATCCGAGTGGAATTGGGCTGCACTGGCCAAGTGGTCGAACGTCCGCTGGGCCACAAACTACCGCGAGCGCGAGTTGAAGAAAATCGGCCGCAACGAGTTGGCAGAGGTTCTGATCCGCGACGCACACGAAGCCATCGGCGAGATCGACTTGGAAAGTTGCCGCCGGCTCTTGGAACCCGAGTTTAGCGTGAAGACAGCTTGTGCTTGGCTGCACGACAAGTTCGGCATCGAGTTCGCGCCCGACGAAGTAGCCGATCTCGAATCGCACGAGATCATCGCCCTCGCACACGAGCGAGCCCAGGCGGCCTACGACTCTCGCGAGTCGGAGTTCGCCGTTCTGGCCGGTTTGCTCAGGTTCACCTCGCGAGACCGCAGCGGTAACAAGCAGGGTTTCCAGCGCGAGGAACTGGTCGAATGGGCCAAGAAGCGCTTTGGCGTTGAACTTTCCCTTGATGATCTGCGAAACAAACAACGCGATGACGTTCGCGAGCTACTGCTGGAATACAGCCGGCAGAACAACATTCGAGCCAACCAAGTGGCTGCCGAAGCCGAGGAACGCGTGAAAGCGCTCTTCGCCGAATCGGGCACCTCCGTCACGCTCGGCCAAGCAACGGGGAACAATGGCAAGCTCGACGATCTGAGTACCTGGCTTCGCGAATCGTGCGAGTGTGAATTTGAAGCCGAAGAACTGGCCAAACTCGACTACGAGGAAGCACAACGCCGCGTCTCGCAGCTGGTCGAGGACCGCTACCGCCCCGAGATGCGTCGGATGGAGCGATCCTTGCTGCTGCAAATTCTCGATCAAGCGTGGAAAGAACATTTGCTCACGATGGACCATTTGCGCTCCAGCGTGGGACTGCGTGGCTACGCGCAAATCGACCCCAAGGTCGAATACAAGCGCGAAGGCATGCGGATGTTCGACACGATGTGGAGTTCCGTGGCCAACATGGTTACCGATCTCATTTTCAAAATGGAGCAGCTCGACGAAGGCTTTGTCGGCAGCACCTGGGTCGAGACCGAAGCCCGCCACGACGAAGCTCCTGCCGCCTCGGACATCGCCCAGCAGCAACAGGAAGCCATCGACGGTTCGCAAACTCAAACCAAAATCGAACCGATCCGCAACCGCGGCGAAAAAGTCGGCCGCAACCAACCCTGCACCTGTGGCAGCGGCAAAAAATACAAAAACTGCTGCGGACGAAATGGGTGAGTTGACTGCCAAGTCTATTGGGAAAGGAATCCCGTGTGTCGCGTATTGTCAGTTGGTTGTTGAACGGTGTTTACCTCGCGGTCTTGTTCGTAGCTTCGCCGTGGATACTTTGGGCTGCGCTCAAATATGGCAAACACCGCGAAGGATTTGCGGAAAAACTCCTGGGGCGCGTTCCGCATCGCAAAGGCATCCGACCCTGCGTCTGGCTCCACGCAGTCAGTGTCGGCGAGGTGAACCTACTCGAAACGACACTGTCCACACTGGAGCGAAAACACCCAGGCGTAGAACTGGTCATCTCAACAACGACCAAGACTGGCTACGACCTGGCCCAACGAAAATACTCCCAGCACACGGTCTTCTACTGTCCGTTGGATTTTAGTTGGGCTGCGCACAATGCGTTGTGGCGAGTGCGTCCCAATCTGCTGGTTCTCGCCGAACTCGAGCTGTGGCCCAATCTCATTCGCACCGCGAAAGCGCACGGAACGAAGGTCGCCATAATCAATGGCCGCCTCAGTGATAACAGTTTTCGTGGCTACCGGCGGCTACGGCCAATCGTCGCCCGGCTGTTGAGAAAAATCGATTTGATTGCCGCTCAGGACGAACAGACCGCAGAGCGTTTTCGGTGGCTGGGTGCGAACCCGGCAAGCGTGGTGACGACCGGCTCGTTGAAATTCGACGGGGCGAACACCGACCGTGATAATCCTCGCAGCAATACCCTACGTCGATTGGCGAACATCAGAGCACAGGATACCGTTTTTCTCGTAGGGAGTACGCAAGCGCCGGAAGAGCAGTACGGGATCGATATCTACCAAAAACTTGCCGTCGACAATCCAAATTTGCGCCTGATATTGGTCCCGCGTCATCCAGAACGCTTTGCCGAAGTGGCAAGACTGCTTGAGCATTCGGGTATTGCATGGATGCGGCGGTCCGAGTTGGAAATTCGAGCAGGGGAAGGCGTCTTGGCAGACACCGCCCACGCAGACACCACCAACGCGGCGATCCTTGTCGACACGATTGGCGAACTCAGCGCGTGGTGGGGAACAGCGACAGTGGGTTTCGTCGGTGGTAGTTTCGGTACGCGTGGTGGGCAGAACATGCTTGAGCCTGCCGCCTATGGCGTTGCGACATGCTTTGGTCCCAATACGCGCAATTTCCGCGACATAGTGGGGCAGCTGCTTGCTGTTGGCGGGGCACAAGAAGTTGACGGCCGCGAAGCGCTGGAAAAATTTGTGCGACAAGCGATTGAGAAACCGGACACGGCGAAGCAGATGGGCGAGCGTGCCCGGGCATTGGTCATGTCACAACAGGGCGCGACCGAGCGCACGGTCGCATTGCTTGTGCCATTGATTGCGAATGTTGGTAGTGCAGCCTACGCTGATATCGCTGCGGCATAAATTTAGCGACGTGGCTTGCCCCGTCGAATTCGCGGGCGGCCATGACCCGCGGCTAAATGGAAGTTGGCGAATCTACCGTCACGTGCTCGTGCTTTTGAATATGCTCTGGGCAATAGCAGCACTGCCCGTCGCACTTCGAGCAGTAGCGAAACAGTGTCTTCGGCGATGTGTCGCTGTTTAGCCCGCAGACGCGGCATTCGTGCTGAATTTCCTTCGTAGCCGATTGAACCTGCGCTTGATAAGTTCGCCGACGATGCCCTTGTTTCCACTCTCGAAGATGTTCTTGGCCGAAGAAGAGCAGATAGTTCAACACCGAGGCAATAACCAGCATTCGCCCCATCCAACCACTCGTGAGCAGTTGATACCCATAGGTAATCCACATCAACAGCGCGAGCCACTTGATTTTGATCGGTAGAATGAAATAGAGGTTGATAGTGAAATCAGGAAATAGTCGCGCGAACGCTAGGAAGAGTGTGCCGTAGAGAAATGCATTGCTGGCAATCGTGTCTTGGCCCAGTGCATAGGCAATGAACACGGCACCCACGCTCGCAACATAGCCGACCAGCAAGAAGATGTTGAACTTGAACGTTCCCCACTGCTGCTCTAGCGCGGTGCCGAACATGTACATGAGTATCCAGTAGAAGATGACAAATATTGGGCTCGTTGCGGGTGGGGTGAAGAGAAACGTCACCAGCCGCCAGACCTCGCCTTGGATGACTGCGCTGGGGAGCAGATGAATCTTAGCTAATTCGCCACCTTGCCCGGCACGCGTTGCCTGGAGAAAGTACAGCAATACCTGCCCGGCAATGAGGATCACCGTCACGTTGGGAATCGCCCAGCGGCCGAAGCGAGATTCCAGGCGGGAAAGAAGTGACATAAGGTCTGCAAGTGGGGGGGAGTGCTAACGCAGTTTCAAAGAAAGCCATGAGTACTCTTAGTCCGCCTATTATTCAAGAGAGAAACAGAATTGGGAACACCAGGGGAAGAATTTCGATTCCACGCTTACTTGCTGGTGGCTCTGTCCGCGTAAAGGATGCCAGCCTATAATCAGCCATCTATGAGCGCCATCGAAATTCGCGGACTGCGAAAGTCCTATCGTGTTTACCAAAAAAAAGAGGGCCTTTGGGCGTCCCTGACGGGGTTGCTGCAGCGTGAGTATCGCGATGTGGACGCGGTGCGGGGAATTGACCTCGAAGTCGAGCAGGGCGAGTTCGTTGCCTTCTTAGGGCCCAACGGTGCGGGAAAAACCACCACCCTCAAGTTACTCTCCGGCGTGATCAGCCCCACCGCCGGCGAGGCGCGCGTGCTGGGGCATGTGCCGTGGGAGCGAGAGAATGCCTACCGCCGTAGATTTGCTCTGGTGATGGGCCAGAAAAATCAACTTTGGTGGGACCTGCCCGCACAGGAATCTTTTCGTCTGCACCAAAAAATCTACCGCATTGATCCCGATGATTTCAACCAAACGCGCGACGAATTAGTCGATCTTCTCGAAGTCCGCAAGCTACTCGGTCAGCCAGTGCGTGAGTTGTCGCTGGGAGAACGGATGAAAATGGAACTCACCGCGGCGCTGTTGCACTCGCCCGATGTGCTGTTCCTCGACGAACCCACGATCGGGCTCGATGTCATCGCCCAGCACAACATTCAGAAATTTTTGAAGCACTACCAGCAGGAGCGGAAGATCACGATTCTGCTCACGAGCCATTACATGAAGGATGTGGCGGCCCTGTGCAAACGGGTCGTGATTATCGCCCACGGCGACATTATGTATGATGGTTCGCTCGCGGGGATCGTCGACCGGTTCAGCGGACATAAGGTTCTGTCTCTGCAGTTTGCCGCTGGTCAAATGCCTAATGACCTCGCTCGCTATGGCGAAGTCTTGGAAATAACCGAACCCAAAGCGCGGCTCCGCGTGGACCGCAGCGCCATTGCTGGTGTGTTGTCTTCAGTGCTCGCCAATCACACGATTGAAGATGTGAGCGTCGAGGATCCGCCATTGGAAGATGTGATTGCGGAGATGTTCGCCCTCTCGGCGGAGAAGCAAGAACCGAATGCTGAAGTTGTCGATGTCGGTTAGAACCTCTCATTTCTAGGCGAGAGCCAGGGAATGAGCACATGACCCACCCACTTACTCACCTACCCAGTAACTCACCCCATGCTCGCTCGTGCCGCATCCTGGTGGACCATTCTGAAGATTTGCGTTGAAGAACGCCTGGTCTATCGAGGGGACTTCGCGCTGGGAACGCTGATGCGATTCTTGCCGATCGTGACGCAGATATTTCTCTGGACGGCCGTTTTTACCGCTGCAGGAACTGGCGATATCCAGGGCTACAGCCAGACCGACATCATCGCCTACTACTTGCTCACCATGCTCACCCGCGCGTTTTCGAGCATGCCGGGCTTGGCGTCAGGGATCGCACGACAAGTCCGCGAGGGCGAGATCAAGAAATTCATGATTCAACCAATTGACTTGGTGAGTTACCTGCTACTGGCGCGCATTGCCCACAAAATCGTTTATTACATGGTCGCAGCTGGCCCGTTTGCGCTGGTGTACTACCTGTGTCGCAGCTACTTCCCGGGTTGGCCGGAGACGGATGTCTTTGTCGTTTTCGTTGGTTCGCTCTTGCTTTCGTTCTTGCTCGGCTTTTTCTTGGAAGCGTCGATGGGGATGATCGCGTTCTGGTTCTTGGAAGTCACCTCGCTGCTGTTCGTTTACATGCTGTTTACCTTCTTTTTCTCGGGACACATGTTTCCGCTCGATTTTCTGCCAAAGCCATGGTCGACGATCGTCGACTTCATGCCGTTTAAATACATGGCCTACTTCCCCGCTGCCGTGTTTCTAGGAAAGGTCGAAGGCCCCGCGATGTGGCAAGGGCTGCTCATTCAAGCCGCTTGGGTCGTGTTTTTTATCGTCACTTGCCGGTGGATGATGCGTGCCGGTTTCAATCGTTACAGTGGGTTTGGGGGATGATGCGTTGAACCAACCCTCCTATCTCGGCGTTTTTCTCACCTTTGCGCGAAACAGCCTTATTCGCGATATGACCTTCCGCACGAACTTCATCATCGAAGCAATCTCGTCGGTCTCGTGGATGATCATGAATCTGGGGTTTTACACCTTGGTCTTCCAGTTCACGCCGAACATTGCTGAGTGGAGCAAATACGAGTTTTTCGTGTTTATTTCGACGACTATGTTTATTAACAGCATCGTGCAAGCGTTCTTCATGCCAAATATGCAGGAACTGAGCGAGTTGGTCCGTACCGGTGGGCTCGACTTCGCGCTCTTGAAACCGATAGACACGCAATTCTTAGTCTCGTTGCGGCGAGTGAATTGGTCTTCGCTGGGTAATTTCTTTGTTGCGGCTGTACTGCTGGCCTATTCCCTACCAAGGATTGAAAGCCTCACGCTTTCCCCCTGGCAGTTCGTGCTGTATCCCTTGTATGTCTTGTTGGGCGTATTGATCCTGTACAGCGTCATGATCGGGCTGGCGGCGACGAGTATCTGGCTGGGACGCAACCAATCACTCTACGATTTTTGGTTCTATATTACGAATTTCTCGCGCTATCCCATGGAAATTTACCAAGGCCCCTGGGGCGACCCGTTGCGGATCTTGTTTACATTTATCATCCCCATCCTCGTGGTGATCAACGTACCCGCTCGAATTTTGGCGAAGCCCCTCACGGACTCGATGACTGGCGAATACGCGATCCTTCCCGCGTTTGCTATTCTGGCAACCATTCTTTCGCTCTTAGCAAGTCGTTGGGTGTTCAAACAAGCACTATGGAGCTACCGTAGTGCGAGCAGTTAACTGACATGAATACGGAGATTGACGCATGACCTACCACCAGTTCAGGCAGTTCGCACTTCTTGTAACAATCGTCTCAATGGTCCCCCAATCGTCCGCAGAAGCCAAAGAGCCAATGACGAAATACCCTGCCACGCGCCGAGTGGAACAAGTCGATACCTTCCACGGCGTCGACGTGCCCGACCCCTACCGCTGGTTGGAAGAAGACGTTCGCAACTCCGAAGAAGTTGCCGCTTGGGCGCAAGAGCAGAGCGACTACGCGCGGAGCTATCTCGACCAGCTGCCCTCGCTCGACATGTTTCGCAACCGGCTCACCGAGCTTTGGAACTACGAGCGATTCTCCGTCCCTTCGCAGAAGGCAGGAAAATATTTTTTCCACAAGAACGATGGACTGCAAAACCAGTCTGTCCTCTATGTGGCCGGCGACTACCGCAGCGATGGCCGTGTGCTGATCGATCCGAATAACTGGTCGGAAGACGGCACCGTCGCCCTCGGTGCCACTAGAGCCAGCGATGACGGCCGTTACCTCGCCTACTGCCGAAAAGAGTCGGGTTCCGACTGGTCGACGATTTATGTGAAAGACATCGAAACCGGCAAGGACCTCGACGACAAGCTGGAATGGACGCGCTGGGCGAACATCGTGTGGAACGCTGAGGGCTCGGGTTTCTTTTACACGCGTTACGCAAAACCCGAGGAGGGCCAACAGTTCCAATCGTCTGTCACGGATCCGATGATCATGTTTCACAAGTTGGGTACCTCGCAACAGGAAGATGCGCTCGTTTACCAACAGCCCGAGCACCCGACATGGAGTTTCTGGCTTGAGCGAACCGACGACAACCGTTTCCTCGTACTCTCGATTTCGAGCAGTACCGATCCGCAGAATCAACTCTGGTATCGCCCGGTTGATGCTCCCCTTGGTGGCGAGTGGCTGCCCCTGATCGACGATTTTGACAATCAGTTTTGGTGCCTAGGGAACATTGGCGACCAGCTCTATTTGTTCACCGACTACCAAGCACCCACCAAGCGCGTTGTGGCGATGGATGTCGCGAAGCCAGGTCGTGTAAAAATCAAAGAAATCGTCCCCGCCAGTGAAGCGACCCTCGATGGTGTCACACTATTCAAGGACAGGCTGGTTGCGAATTACATGGAAGACGTCGTCTCGCAGGTCAAAGTCTTTGACCTGGCGGGAAAGTTTCTCACAGACGTCGCACTGCCTGGCATCGGATCAGCCGACGGGTTTGGGGGCAAGCAGACTGACACGGAAACCTTCTTTTCATTCACTAACTATGCGACGCCGACTTCGATCTACCGTTACGATCTTGCAAACGACCAAGTCGAGCAAATTCGTGCGCCGCAAGTGGACTTCGATCCCAAGGAATACACCGTAAGGCAAGCCTTTTGCGAGAGCAAAGATGGTACTCGCGTGCCAATCATTGTCACACATCGAAAGGGCGTGGAACTCGATGGCTCGAACCCAACGTTGCTGTACGGATACGGCGGGTTCAATATTCCGATCACCCCTGGCTTCTCGATCGAACGGGCCGTTTGGATGGAGCAGGGCGGGGTGCTGGCCGTGGCGAATATGCGCGGCGGTGGTGAATACGGCGAAACCTGGCACAAGGCGGGCAAGACGGTCAACAAACAAAACGTGTTCGATGATTTTATTGCCGCCGCCGAGTGGTTAATTGCCGAGGGCTATTGCACGAGCGACAAACTGGCCATCCAAGGCGGCAGCAACGGCGGGCTGCTGGTCGGTGCAGTGATGACCCAACGGCCCGAGCTGTTCGGTGCGTGCCTGCCGGCGGTCGGCGTGATGGACATGCTTCGCTACCAACATTTCACTGCCGGGCACTTTTGGCGCGGCGAATACGGCACGGTCGACGACGCCGATGAGTTCAAAGCGCTGATCGCCTATTCCCCGTACCACAACATCAAGCCCGGCACAAAGTATCCCGCCACGATGGTCACCACTGCCGACACGGACGACCGCGTGGTGCCAATGCACAGTTTCAAATTCGGCGCCGCACTGCAAGCCGCCCAAGCCGGCGAAGCGCTCATTCTGCTGCGGATCGAAACCCGCGCGGGGCATGGCGCTGGGACTCCCACCAGCAAACGCATCGAGGCCGCCGCCGACCGTTGGGCGTTTCTGTGGAAGACTTTGGGAATGGAAGCGGGAAAGTGAGTCTCAGCGTTACTTGCTAATACGAACAAGCGCCACTGCACTTCGTCTTCGCAGGGGACGCCAACACGTTCTTCTTAGCATTCGCTAGCTGCTCACCGCTCGAAGTTCCCGCGGCAGCGGGAACGACACATCTTCCGACCGCAGGGTGCGGGCCTCGACAGTTGCCCCAAATTGCTCGCGGAGTAAGTCGAGTACAGCGTCGACGACGACTTCCGGCGCACTAGCACCTGCGGTGACGAGAACCGTCTCCACCTTCTCGAACCATGTGGGGTCAATGTCTTGTGGCCCGTCAATCAAGTGCGACGCTATGCCGCGCTCCTGCGAAAGCTCCGCAAGTCGTTGGCTGTTGGAGCTGTTTTGGCTGCCCAAGACGAGCGTGAGGTCGGCTTCTTCGGCGAGCACCGAGACGGCTTCTTGGCGATTTTGAGTGGCATAACAGATGTCCGCTTTCGGCGGGGCCACGATCAGTGGGAATCTCGCTTTTAACCGGTCGATGATGCGGTTGGCGTCGTCTACACTCAGCGTGGTCTGCGTGAGGTATGCTAACTTGGATTCATCGGCGACTTCGAGCGTATCCACATCTTCTGGAGATTCGACCAGCACAATCGCTTTGGGTGCTTCGCCCATGGTACCGATCACTTCGTCGTGGCCCTCGTGGCCAATGAGGAAAATCGTGTAACCCTGGTTGGCGTACTTGATTGCTTCGAGATGGACCTTGGTCACCAACGGGCAAGTCGCGTCGATTGCGCGCAGATCGCGGTCCCGCGCTAGTTGCCGAATCTCGGGTGAGACGCCGTGCGCTGAAAAGAGCAGGGTGGAACCCGGCGGCACTTCGGCCAACTCATCGACAAAGACGACTCCTCGTTCACGAAAATTCTCCACCACGTGCTTGTTGTGTACGATCTCGTGGTACACGTAGATCGGTGTCGGCAAGGTACGGAGCGCCAATTCCAGCGCTTCGATTGCCATATTCACACCCGCGCAGAACCCACGCGGGCTGGCCAGGAGAACTCGCATGTTCCAGCTTTTCCGAAAATGAATGGGAGATGATCTAACCGTCAACCAGCGTCCATGATAACTGCCAGCCCATCATGCCGAAAGCGAGCCAAAAGAGAGAAAGCCCACGGATAGCGCGGACCGAACGCGGATGTTTCAAGCATGAACCTATCCGCGATTGATCCGCGTCATTCGCGGGCAATAATCCGCTACTGCACGAATTGTCTCAGCGAGGCTTGCGCGACGCTTGCTTCCATGAACTGCGGAAAAAGGGAATAGGGCTCCGCTCACGAGCATCGAAGCGTTTTTCGAGCCGCTTCAATTGACGGTTGATTCTTAAGCTGAACTCGAACAGCGCGTGGCCGTCAATCGTGATTGGCGGAAGGACCCGTTGGGGGCTCGCCGGTGCGGGAGATTGGGGTGTCGCCATGGTGTCGCCTCCTCATGTTCCAGCGTCGCAATCTTCGGGGAGTAATCTTGGTGGATCGCAACGTCTGTAACCATTACGGAAGACACGCCCGGGCGGTTCATGGTTCCTGGCAAAAATCGGGAATTTCGGAGGGACGGTGGAAAATCAGGAATAAGCGTAGTGGGCTGCTACTTGGCCGATCTGTTGGTTTCTGAACCGCGGCGTGTTTTCGCATTGGGTGGCCGTAGGCGATTTAGCAGCTCGACGACAGGCACCAACTCGTCGCGATCAAGTTGCCCGTCGCCGTCGGCGTCCATTCGTTGGAAGCGATTCGCCATACGCCGCGGTAGTTCCTGTGGACTGAGTGCTCCATCGCCATTGCGATCGAACCTCTTCACCATGCGCGCAATCCCCTGTTGCAATTCGACGGGCGAAGGGCGGGTGGCCTCCCTTGCTTGCAGCTGGCGGGACACTGCCATCAACTCCGTTTCACTGATTTGCTCATTCCCATCGCGATCGGCCCGCTCCATCAGCTGCTCGAATCGCTCAACCAATGCGTCGGGCACTTCGGTGAGGGAGATTTGGCCATCGTCGTTGGCATCGAGTTGTTTGAACAGCTCGCGAGCGCGCTGAGGGTCGGCGAGCAGCTCCCCTCGTCGCCGCGGGCCCATCATGTTCTGGACTGCTGTCCACTGCTTTGCAGGGAGCAGCGCCAGCTCGACATCGACATCCAGCCCCATTCGCTGGGCCATGGCGAGTGCGATGCGGCTCAGCCGAGGGCCGGCTTGGGTGAGTTCACGCCGGTCGAGCACACCATCGGGTTCACCGCCCAGGCGATCTTCGATACGCTCAAACAGGTCGCGAAATTGGGCGGGAACCTCGTTAAATTCGATTTTTCCATCGGCATTCGTGTCCATTTTGGCCAGCAATAGGAGCAACGCGTTGGCTCCCGGCAGTTCGTTCCCCACCTTCTTGGGTAGTGGTTTTTCCGCTTGCGTGGGTGCGAGGCCTGCTTGGAACTCGGTGCTAGAAAGCTCGCCGTCCTTATCGCTATCAGATATTCGCAGTAGACGGTCAAAGAGTCGGCGGTGTTCGTAGCGAATTTCGTCTACTGCGAGGGTGCCGCTGTTGTCGCGATCAAGCCGCCGAAAGAGCTGCTCGGTTGCGATCGCGTCCGATGCAAGGAGCACTAGCATCGAGCAGGCCCAGAAAAGCATTTGGAATCGCATCGTTCTACCTGTTGTGAGAGACCATGGAGCGGCGGAGTTCGCTCCGCTGTGATAGCCTATATTATCTAACCCCGCAGCCGTGGCAAAGGTTTCGCCCTCGAGGCAGCATGGCTAGTTGCCTGCACTGCTAGTTGCCGTGGCGACAATCGCCCTTGACCGCGGATCACGGCCCTGCCTACTATTTGCAAGGCCGCGGGTCTCCTCCCCGATCGACCACCGGCTAAGCTACCCTAATCAATTTGGGGCGAACCAGCCGGCTAGAACATGCGTAATCCGAGGTAGTGGTACCAGCGGTCTGAGCGAATTGGGCGGCGAAACCGTTGCAATGGTTTCATCGAGATTCGCGATGATGCGAAAATACTACGTTTCGGCTCGATCTGCACCTATTCGAGCGTTTGTAGCCGAAGCAAGATTGGCACAGATGTTACAGAGGTTGCCGATGGGGCGACCTGCCCTTGTCCAGAAACAATCAGTGTTCGTCACCCGACTCGACGATGAGACTATTGTTCTCGCAGTTGCGCTCGCGAGGTCAATCGTTTCATGAAGAACAGGACATGGAATGCGGCGCTAAACCCAAGAGAAATTTGAACACACTTCCCGCATCCCGAAACTACACTTCCCCAGACTGAAACGAGAGGCTCGGACCGACCTGCGAGTCGCTTCGAGAAAACAACCATGAACATTCAAGGCCCCTCCAACATTCACGGTGTCCAAGGCGTGAAAGGCCCTCACTCGAACCATCGCACTAATGGCGCAAAATCGAGTCACTCGACTTCCGGCCCTTCGGACCAGCTGGACATTTCCCCCGCCGCTGAAGCCGCCGCTCAAGCCGCCGAAGGTGGCGAGATCCGTGCTGATTTGGTCGCCCGTGTTCGCAGCGAAATCGCCAACGGCACGTATGAGACGCCCGAAAAACTCGATGCGGCGCTAGACGGTTTCCTCAACGAAATCGGCTAAGCCGCGCCCTAAACCAAGCAAGCAACTCTTGAGCCCGTCGCAGACTGTGGTTTGTAACCCCACAGTTTTCGACGGGCTTCTTTTGTGGAATTCGACCGAAGCCGCTAACCTGATACTGCGAGTTTGCCTGCATCACGCCACTATTGAGACTGCCGCGAGATTCGTATAGAATCAATAAGCAGCAGAAGGTGACACCACGCATTGTATTGTTAGGTGTTTGGTGTCCTATAGTCCGTTGAGCTGTCTCAATTGGGCCTCGCTAATTGGCTTGTTGAAACTGGCTTGTTGAAACTGGCTCGTTGAAACTGGCTCGTTGAAATTGGCTTGTTGAAATTGGCTTGTTGAAATTGGCTTGTTGAAATTGGCTTGTTGAAATTGGCCTCACGCGACGCGATCCGTTTTTCCAAGGCGACAACGACAATGTCTAGCGGTTTTTCACTTGGCACGGTGCAGGTTTCTAGTTCGCCGCAGGAGCGGTTCGCGGAATTTCTGCAGAGCAAAGGCAAGCGGATTACCCAGCAGCGCCGCATCTTGGTAGACCACGTCTTCGAGCGGCACGATCACTTCGATGCCGAAGAGCTGATTATCAACCTAGCCACTCAGCCCGAAGGGACAAAGGTCAGCCGCCCGACGGTCTATCGAACACTCAATGAGCTGGTAGACGCGGGGTTGCTGCGGCGAATGACGCTTGGCGGTCGCGCCGTATACGAACACGACTATGGCTACCCACAGCACGATCATTTGCACTGTACGATGTGCGATGAGTTGATCGAGTTTCAAAGCCACGACCTGCAGAAACTTCGCAATGCTGTGGCTGACGAGCACAATTTTCGCGTCACGGGTCACCGGTTGATTATCACTGGCGTTTGCGCTGAATGTAGCAGCAAGCGGCACCGTCGCCAAAGTCCCCTTGATCTCATTTGAGTTGGCCGGCAGTTTTCGAGACTGCCAGCTCCCGCCTAGACCTTTCCCGCCTCAAACCCTCTTGCCTCAATCAGAGTATTTCGCACATGCGAAGCCACTTTTTGGCAACTTGGTTGGCGTGGATCGGTTGGCTGGCGACTGCGCAGGCCCAGTTGCCTCAGGATCTCGACTTTGCTGCGCATGTCGAGCCTATTCTGCAATCGTACTGTTACGACTGTCACGGCAACGGAGCAGACGAAGGTGGCTTGGAATTGGATGGCATTGACCCAACCAACATGTCAATCGCCAACCAAGCACTCTGGGGCAAGGTTTGGGACAATGTGCTGGCCGAAACGATGCCGCCGGGCGATATGCAGCAGCCGACTGAGGCAGATCGCCTGACACTTTCGCGGTGGATTGCACAGACCGTGTTTCATCACGACCCCGACGCGCCCGACCCAGGTCAGGTGACCATTCGCCGGCTCAATCGCTCAGAGTATCGCTTCAGCATTCTCGACCTGTTCGGCATCGATTTCCCCACGGAAGAGTATTTTCTGCCAGACGATACAGGTTATGGTTTCGACACGATTGGTGATGTGATGACCGTGCCGCCAACGTTGATGGACAGGTATTTCATTGCAGCAGCGAAGATTAGCGAACAATTGCAAGAGAAAAAGTATGGTGGCGAGCCATCCTCACAGGAGTCCTCCGCCCAGTGGGCAAGAGCGAGAGACGTGGTTCGTGAAACAGCAACAAGAGTTTACCGCCGTCCTGTTGACGAATCGACACTCGAAACATTGTTGAGTTTGACTCAGCCGGAGTTTCAAGCAGGCGAAGTTTCGTTTCACGAAGTGATAGGCCGCGCCGTCGAGGCGATGCTCGTATCACCGCGGTTCCTGTTCCGTGCAGAGATTCCAACAGACAGCGAACCTTCAGCCGACGTCCAACTCATCGACGAATTCTCCCTTGCTTCGCGACTGTCTTTCTTTTTGTGGTCCAGTATGCCCGATGATGAACTGCTTTCGCTTGCGACTGCGGGGAGACTGCGAACGCAGCAGAGCGACCAAGTAACGCGGATGTTGCAGGACGAAAAGTCGTCTCGCATGGTACAGAATTTCGTCGGCCAATGGTTGCAAACACGCGACGTCGAAGGCATCCATCGTGGTAGGCATCTTGATCAATTGGTTCGCCCGTTGCGAAGAGACATGCGTGACGAAACCTACGCATTTTTCACTCACATCATGCGCGAGGATCGCGAGGTGATCGAGCTTATCACTGCCGACTATTCGTTTCTCACCAAAGACTTGGCGGACTTTTACGGAGTTCCAGGCGTTCGTGGCAGCGAACCGCAGCAGGTGAATTTTCCACCAGAGAGCCCGCGTGGAGGGTTGCTCACACACGCCAGTGTGTTGATGGTGACGTCGAATCCCGATCGAACCTCGCCGGTCAAACGCGGGCTCTTTGTTCTCGACAGCATCTTGGGCACTCCCGCGCCGCCCGCGCCTCCCGATGTGCCAGCGCTGGAAGATTCTCACGTTAAAGGTGAGGTCGAAACTATGCGAGCGCAACTTGCTCGACACCGCGCGAACCCCGAATGCGCGGTGTGCCACGATCGCATGGATCCTCTGGGACTCGGCCTCGAAAATTTTGACGCTATTGGGCGTTGGCGAGACGAGGACGCTGGCGTGCCAATCGACGCCAGCAGCCAACTTGCCAGCGGCGAGAGTTTCGCCGGAGTGCGCCAGCTTCGGCGAATCTTGGCTCAGAAGAGGCGTCTGTTTTACCGATGCCTTACGAAAAAACTGATGACCTACGCTCTGGGACGTGGTATCGAGTATACTGACACTCCCGAGGTCGAGGCCATTGTCGACAGGATGCTGGACGGCGGCGGAAAATTCTCGACAATGCTGATGGGTATTGTCGAATCGCCCCAGTTTCAGAGGCAACGTGTCCCAATGCATCGTGTGCCTGTGCCTAGTGAGAGCGAACTCGAGAGCATTCCAGCACCATGACGAATCACAGCAGGTTTCATCGCCGGAAGTTTCTTCGCGGGGCTGGTGCATGTCTGGCGCTACCTGCGTTGGAAATCTTGGCACCGTCGGCTCGTACCCTCGCTGCGAAGCAAAGTGCTCGGGGAACGACTTCGTCGGGAATGCCCCTGCGGATGGCTTTTCTATCGACGCCAGATGGAGTGAATCTGGAGCATTGGCGACCTCAGGGAGTGGGCACCGAATACCAACTTGGCAAAACGTTCGCGCCGCTGGCAGAGCTCAAGGAAAAGTTTCAAGTTTTCACTGGGTTCGAGCACAAGAACGCCACTGCCGGGGGCGATGGCCCCGGAGATCACGCCCGCGCGAGTGCTTCGTTCCTGACCGGTATGCGAGCTTTCAAAACCGCAGGCGCGGATATTCGCAATGGGATCTCAGTTGACCAGGTCGCTGCAAAAAGTATGGGTGAGAGCACGCGCATCGCTTCTTTGCAGCTGGGTTGTGAAAAGGGTCGTAAGACTGGCAACTGTGACTCAGGATATAGCTGTGCCTATCAGTTCAATGTCTCTTGGGCTTCGCCGACCATGCCGCTGGCCCCTGAGGCCAACCCTCGAATCGTGTTCGAGCAGATTTTTGGCGCCGGTTCCCCCGGGAAGCGTCAGCAGAATTTTCTCAAGCGACAAGCCCACCGCCAGAGTTTGCTCGATCTTGTTCGTGAAGATACCCAGGCGATGCACCGCCAACTCGGCAGCAACGATCGCCACAAGCTTGCGGAATACCTCGACAGTGTGCGGACGATTGAGCAACAGATCGAACAAGCCGAGAGGTTTCCGCTGCCCGAGGCTCCTATGGGCCCACCGGCGGGGATTCCCGAGAGCTACCAAGACCACATGAGGTTGATCCTCGATCTACTGGCCTTGAGTTTCCAAACCGATTCGACGCGCCTAGCGACATTCCCACTTGCGCACGAAGGCAGCAACCGCAATTTCCCCGAACTCGATATCAACGAAGGTCACCACAACCTTTCTCACCACAAGAACAAAAAAGAAACGCTCGAAAAGATTGCCAAGATCGATCAGTTCTACATGCGGCAGCTGACTTATTTTATGAGCAGGCTTGATGCGCTCAAAGATCCCGACGGTTCGAGCGTTTTGGATAATTCGATGATTGTCTACGGCAGCGCTCTTGGAGATGGGAACCGGCATAACCACGACGATTTGCCTATCGTGCTCGCCGGTGGCGGAGGTGGTACCCTCACACCCGGTCGGCATGTCGATTTCGGACGCGACGTGCCGATGACGAATCTTTATCTTTCGATGCTCGACCGTATGGGGATCGCGCTGGAACGTTTCGGCGACAGCACAGGTCGGGTCGGCGACCTCTAAGAATCCCCCAACGAGCCGAGGCGTCCCCGACCCGGTACCGCCTACTCAGGTGCGGCGTAACGCTGCTGCAACTTGTCGATCTGGTCGATGACTTTGACGAATTCCTTGCCAAACGGCGTGAGGTGGTATTCCACTTTCGGCGGCACCTCGGCGTAGGATTCTTTGCTGATGATCCCCAATCGCAGGAGTTTGGTGAGTCGTTCGTTGAGCACCTTCGTCGTGAGGCCAGACGCTGTGCGTTGTAACTCACCGGGACGCGCGATTCCCCCGCGAATCTGAGTGAGAACATGCAGAGTCCATTTGCAACCGAGACATTTCTCGAACATTTCTTGCACTGTGGCGCTCGGCGATTCATCAATTCTTTCCATTTGGTACCTACCGCACAATAAAGAACGTGGTTGAGGAGTGGCACATGCCACGTATCCTAACACAAGTGAAAGCTATGTGTCCCTCAACCACTTGCGAAGGAAACCTCAATCATGAAGAAAGCCACATTCTACCACGCCGGCTGTCCTGTTTGTGTCTCTGCAGAACAAAACATCGTCGCAGCACTCGACCGTGGACAGTACGACGTCGACGTCGTCCACCTCGGTGAATCGGCCAGCCGCATCGACGAAGCCGAAGCCGCCGGGGTCGCTTCTGTTCCTGCACTGCTGCTCGATGGCGCTGTGTTCCACATCAATCACGGCGCGGATCTCTCGGCGCTGAAGTGAATCATTCCCCGCGCGCGTGCCATGAATGCGTGTTGCGTCAAACCAAAACCGTCGCGGGCTGTGGAGATAGAAAATCGGTGCCGTTGGGCTGCATGAGTTTTGCTAGTGCCGTATACTGTGGGTTCTACGATGCACTCATAACTGGAGTCCCCGCGCCTGATGCAATATTTTCCTTCTAGGCCTTGGCCGACGTTGCTACTGCTGCCGACGGTGCTACTGCTGCCGTCGTTGGTATTAGTGCTGGCGTCCTCCCTTACGGACAAGGCCGCGTTAGCAGCCGAACCCGACTACACTCTCTACGGCATTTACCAACAATCGGCACCTCGGGCGGCGACTGTCGAGCCCGTCGCCACTCGTTTGCCGCTTACTCTGCGCGCGGGTGATCGCATCGCGCTGGTGGGCAACAACTTGCTCGACCGCGAGCGGTATTTCGGCTACCTAGAAACTTTGTTGCAACAGCAACATGCGGAGCTGGAAGTCACCGTACGCAACTTGGCCTGGTCGGCAGATACGCCCGATCTGCAACCGCGCCCGGCCAACTTTGCCGATTGGGATCAGCACCTCACCCACGAACGGGCTGATGTCGTAATTGCCGCATATGGGTTCAATGAATCTTTCGCGGGCGCAGCGGGGTTGGAAGCATTTCGCGAGTCGCTGGCCGACTATCTCGGTATTCTCAAGAGCAAGGCGTTCAACGGTGAGCATGCTCCGCAGGTAGTGCTGCTTTCGCCCATTGCCAACGAGAATGTCGAGAGGGTACCTGCGGCCGACCTCAACAACAGCAATCTCGCTCTCTACACCCAGGCCATGCGCGAAGTCGCCGCGGAGCAATACGTCGGGTTCGTCGACCTGTTCACCCCGACGGCCCAGGCGATGCAGCGCGACGATACCGATCTGACGATCAACGGTAGCGATTTGAACGACGATGGCTACCGACTTTTCGCGGATCTGTTGATGCAAGGCCTGTTCCAGCGGTCGCCCCCCGACGTGAGCGAACCGCTTCGGGCGGCCGTGCTCGACAAGAGCCGACAGTACTTCCGTCGCTACCGCCCGGCGAACACGTTCTACTACACGGGCGATCGCAACAAGAGCTACGGCTACCTCGATTTTCTGCCCGCAATGCGAAATTTCGACGTCATGGTTGCCAACCGCGACCGGCGCATTTGGACGCTGGCCCGTGGCGAGAGTGTCCCGCAGCAGGTCGACGACTCCAACGTCCCACGGCTTCCTCGCACCAAGCAAAACCGGGACGCGAACCGTTGGATGAGCGCTGCGGACGAGTTGAAGTCGTTCACCATCGACCCGCGCTTCGAGGTCACGCTGTTCGCTGGC
This sequence comes from Bythopirellula sp., assembly GCA_965230685.1. GTDB lineage: Bacteria > Planctomycetota > Planctomycetia > Pirellulales > Lacipirellulaceae > Bythopirellula. The sequence goes on along the minus strand of CBDDLO010000002.1, from coordinate 613,481 downwards.
GAGGAAGAGTTTTCGGAGTTGGGCGCACCCATCCAAATGCGCTGGGATGCACAGGGGCGGCTCTGGGTGAGTTGCTCGACCACGTATCCGCACGTTTATCCCGGCAATGAACCCGACGACAAGTTGATAATCCTTGAGGACACCGACGGTGATGGCCGGGCGGACCGGTCGAGTGTGTTCGCAGACGATTTGCATATTCCGCTCTCGTTCGAGTTTGGCGACGGCGGCGTCTACGTCTCGGAGATGCCGCATCTGACGTTCATCAAAGATACCGATGGCGACGGCAAAGCCGACTCGCGGCGAATTGTTTACTCCAGTTTTGGCACCGAGGATTCCCACCACTCGCTGCACGACTTCGCCTGGACGCCGACGGGCGATCTCATTTTTCGCGAGGGCATTTTTCATCACACGCAGGTTGAAACCCCCTACGGCCCCGTGCGGCAACGCAACAGCGGCTGGTTTCGTTACCGGCCGCGCAGTGAGCGGCTGGAGAGTTTCGGCACCTACCACAGCACGAACCCTTGGGGCGTGACCTTCGACGATTGGGGACAACATCAGGCGAGTCACCCGATCTACGCCGCGGCGTTTCACTCGCTCGACCCGCCCTATCCACAACAACATCCGAAGCCCGCCGGCTTGCAGGCCTACTCGGGAACTTGCGGGCAGGAGTTTGTCGATTTCGCCACGTTCCCCGACGAACTGCAGGGGCACTTCATCAAAGCGCGCTACAAGCCAACCAACCGCATCGAAATTCACGAGTGGAACGAGCAGCCCTTCGGCTACGAAGAAAAATACGTCGGCGATTTGATTTTTTCCTCCAACTTGAGTTTCATCCCGGTCGATATCCGCTACGGTCCCCGCGGGGCGATGTATGTTTGCGATTGGTACAATCCGATCAAGGGGCATGCACAGTACTCGCTTCGCGATGATCGTCGTGACCGTCACTCGGGGCGCATCTGGCGCATCAAGGCCAAGGGCCGGCCGCTGCAGGAACCGCCACAAATAGCTGGAGCTTCGATCGCCGCACTGCTCGAAATTCACAAGCGGCCCGAATATCGCTATCGCTACTGGGCCAAGCGCGAACTCCGCGAACGCGATCCCGCGGAGGTGAAACGCGAGCTGGACACGTGGGCGGCGCAGCTCGATTCGAACGACTCGCGCTACCGGCACCATCAAGTCGAGGCGCTCTGGCTCTACCAAAACATCGGCCACGTCAACGGCCCACTGCTGCGCGAAGTCATGCGCTGCGACAACCAGCGCGCCCGCGCCGCGGCGACGCAGCTCCTTCGAGATTGGCACGCGAATATTCCCGACGCGATTGAGCTATTGACCGCTGCGGCGAACGACCCGAATGGCATCGTCCGCATGGAAGCGGCCATCGCCGCCACGTACATCGGCACGAAAGGGGCCCTTGATGCGGCACTGCAAGTCTACCAACATCCGCTTGGCGGTCATCTGGCATACGCGGCCAACACCGCGTTGGGTTCGCACACTCTGCGGCGGCATTGGGAAGACAACCCCGACTACGACATCGCCAGCCTGCTGCGTCGAGCTGCCAAGTCGAGCCAGCTTCGGGAACCGCCGCCCACTGCCGGCCAAGCACAATTTGATAGCCAGCAAAACCTGCAAACCATCGAGATCAACTGCCTGGCCGAGCGTATGCGGTTCAGCGTCGACACGATGACCGCCACGGCCGGACAACCCCTGAAGATCGTGTTCAAAAACGAAGACGCGACCGACCACAACCTCGTGTTCGTCAAGCCCGACGCGCTGGCCGAGGTGGGCATGGCCGCGAACGAGATGGCTCGCGACCCCAAGAATGCCAACTCCGATTTTATCCCCGCTGAGAAAAAGAAGCTCATTCTGCACGCCTCGCCGCTGATCGGCCCGACGCGTAAAAAGCGGATTCACGTCATGCGGTTTAACGCGCCCACCGAACCGGGACTGTACCCGTTCGTCTGCACCTTTCCTGGGCACTGGGTGATCATGAATGGCGTGCTCGCCGTCGGCGAGAGTGAGTCTGCTGCGAAGGAACTACTCGCCAGCCGCGTGCCGAAAGTGCTGAACCAATGGAAGCTAGGCGACTTCGAAGAGTTCTCGGTTCGTACCGATGAGCAAACTGTCATGCGCGGCATGCAAGCGTTCGTTAAAGCCCAATGTCATCAGTGTCATCAGGTCGCCGGGCACGGCATCAACATCGGCCCCGAGCTCAAAGACATCGGCAAACGCTTCCAAGGCAAGAAGCTGCTCCAGCAAATCCTCGAACCCTCGGCAGAGGTCAACGAAAAGTTCAAAAACACCCAGTTGCTGCTCGACACCGGCAATACAGTCGTCGGCGTGATCACTCGCGAGACAGACGAAGCGTACTTCGTCACCACAAATCTGCTAGCGCCTAAAGCAGTAACGCGCGTACCAAAGCGCGATGTCGATGAACTCGTCCCCGCCAAGCTCTCACCGATGCCCACCGGCCTGGTAGACATGCTCACCAAACAAGAGATCACCGACCTGGTCAGCAGCCTGCAAGCAGGAGGCTATGAGTTGCCCGAGCACCTGGAACATCGCCACCATCACGGCAAGGGCCATGGCGAGTGAGGGTGATGATCAGGTGTGCAGGAAAGGAGCGGTCCTCTCAAGTGTGTCGGATTTTTCTCGCTTGAGCCGGTAAGTATGCAATTCACGAACTGGATTCGTCTGATGCATCGTCTGGCTTCCGGTTGATTTCAATTGGATTGCGGTCGAACAACCAGCACGACAGAAATACGACAACTAACCAGGCAGCCAATCCAATTCCCATCCCGGCAATAAGCACAATGAAGAAGGTAAAATTCCCTCGTAGAAATAAGGCTGCTATTAGTGGGCCAAACATAACCAACGCTACGAATAGACTTTCAGGCCAGTTTTTAGTGCAATACATGTATTGCCCAATACTAAGTCGTAGGATGGGCCAAAGCGGAGCGGCGGCCCATCGACGCGTTCGCTATCCATTGTCAAGAGAAGGTGGGCCTACCGGCAACACCCTACGTCAATTTGGCTTGGTAGTAAACTACCTAAGCTTCATCGCCCTACGCAGACAGCAACGGTCCGAAAAGCTGCTATGCATTGGCCCGCGAATCGTCCTGTTAAACGCGCAGTTCGGACTGGCTGGCTTTTCGTCCCGCATATCGCTGTCGTATCGGTTCGACCAAGTCAGCTAGAAACTCGTCGACTTGCTGCGCGCTGCGGCCGGTGAGTTTCGAGGCATCGACGGCGGCGTCCAAATCCACACCGGCGAATGCTTCGTCGCCAGCCAGCCGCTCCAGCAGGTCGTTTGGCTTGCCGTTCTGTTTGACTTCGGCGGCGGCGGACTGGCTGTGCTGGCGAATTAGCTCGTGGAGTTCTTGACGATCGCCACCAGCAGAAACGGCAGCCATTAGAATGTTTTCGGTTGCCATGAAGGGCAATTCTTCGCGCAGGTTGCGGGCGATCACTTCGGGGTAAACCACCAATCCGTCGGCAACGTTTTGGTACAAGATCAACACCGCGTCGGTAGCGAGAAACGCCTGCGGGATTACGAGCCGACGGTTCGAGCTGTCGTCGAGCGTGCGTTCCATCCACTGCGTCGCGGCGGTGGCGGCGGTGCTGGACTGTTGGCTCATCACGAACCGAGCCAGGCCGCAGATGCGTTCGCTCCGCATGGGGTTGCGTTTATAAGCCATGGCGGACGATCCGATTTGGCTTTTCTCGAACGGTTCTTCGAGTTCCTTGCGATGGGCGAGAATGCGAATGTCGGAGGCGGCTTTGTGGGCGGACATCGCCACGCCGGCAAGCGTATCCAGTGCCTGGGCGTCGATCTTGCGGGAATAAGTTTGCCCTGTGACAGCGTAGGTGGAATCGAAACCCATTTTTTCGGCGACCAGTTGTTCGAGCTTTCGCACTTTTTGGTGATCGCCATCGAAGAGTTCCAAGAAGCTGGCCTGCGTACCGGTAGTGCCTTTCGTACTTCGAGCCCGGAGCTCAGCGAGGCGGTGTTCCAGTTCGACCAAGTCCAGCGCAAGGTCATATGCCCAAAGACACGCTCGCCGACCAACGGTCGTCGGCTGCGCGGGTTGCAAGTGTGTGAATCCCAGTGTCGGCAAGTCGCGATACTCCGCGCCGAAGTTGCCCAGCACGTCGATCACCGCGGCGACCTTGTCGCAAACGAGTGTCAACGCTTCTCGCAAGATGATCAGGTCCGTGTTGTCCGTAACAAAACAGCTGGTCGCACCGAGGTGAATGATTGGCTTCGCCGAGGGACATTGGTCTCCGTAGGCGTGGACGTGAGCCATCACGTCGTGCCGAAGTTGTTTTTCGTATTTCGCAGCCGCTGCGAAATCGATGTCATCCACGTGTGCCTTTAGCTCTGCGATCTGCGAGTCGGCAACACCCAATCCCAGCTCCGCCTCCGCTTCGGCCAGCGCGACCCACAAACTCCGCCAGGTGCTGTGCTTGTGCTGCGGGCTAAAGAGCCGACTCATTTTGTCGGACGCGTAGCGGGTAATAAGTGGGTTTTCGTAGCTGTTTTGCATGTTCGTCAGTTTATCACATATTCGTTAAGTCATCATCACTCGCACTGCCGAGCAAGGCGTCGAGCGCAACCGACACCGCTTTGGTATGCTCGGTGGGGGCATCTTTGGGCAGGTACACGCGGCAAGCCAGCTGGCTCACGGGCAAATGTTTGTACAGTTCGTCGTCGGTGAGCGGGCGGATTTGCTGTTGCGCAGAACGGTAAAGATAGTTTTGCCCCGCCGCGGCTGTAGTCGGGTCGGGACGGTCGATGTAGTTCGGAAGATCAATCTTCATTGCGATGTCACGCAGCTCGGCAGGCAACTCGCCACGGATCGCCTGCTCGGCGAGCGTCTCACGGCCTTTGCGAAAAACATCGGTCGCCTGGGGATCGAGTCGCGTACGCTCGTCCGCCAACACCCAATCGACTTGCCGTTGCAACAACCGTTGCCATCTCAAGCCCAGCTCCCGCTGCTCGCCGTTATCGCTCTTGTGCCATCGAGCCACATCGATGAGTAGCGACCACTCCGTAAATTGCTGATATTCGTCGAGATGTTCAAGCGGATTGCCGGGGAACAGGAACTGCTTGCCGTCGCGGAACAGATCCTCCAACGTCTTGTCGATTGCGCGCACCGTGCGATGGAAATAGACGGCACGAAATAGTTCACTTCGCGCTTGGCGAAAACGCACCAGTGCGTTCATGCCGCGCGCTTGGATGGTAAGCCCTTGCTCGCTGAAAAATGTGTAACGAAGCAGTCGGTCTAAGTCGTAGGAGCGTGTGCTGTAGCCCGACATGTAGGCGTCGCGAAGCACGAAGTCCATGTTGTCGACCGTGTAGAGCCCGCAGAACAAGCTGCGGAGCATTGCGAGCCAGCGTGGGCGATCGGTCGCGTCGTTGTCGGTGGGTCGCGTAATCAGCCAGGCGATTTGGTCGGGATCGATTTGCTCGCCATCTGCCAATCGATTGCCGCCAGGGCAGGTACGCACGTTCTGGAGCAGCGGCCCTAGTTCTTCGCGAATAATGTGCGAGCCAAGCACTTCGTGCGTCAGGCCATATTCCTGCAGGAAGTGCGCGTCGAAGAAATGCCCAAACGGACCATGCCCCACGTCGTGCAGCAGCGCCGCCAAACGCGTAAGACATTCGACATATCCACGGCTTGGTGCGTCGGGACACACGTCTACCAAACTCGGATAGAGGACCTCCGTCACGCGGCTAGCCATGTGCATCGCGCCAACGACATGCTGAAACCGCGTATGCTCGGCCGAAGGGTAAACCCACCAGGCGGTTTGCAGCTGGTGAATTTGCCGCAGCCTCTGCAGCCAGGGGTGGTCGAGCAACGACCGTTCAGAGGTTTCCCCATCGTCGACAACCGAAACGAAGGGAATATAGCCATGTATGGGGCAGTGGAGCAGACTCTCGCGTTGATGAAGATCCGTCATGCTCGCCATTGTATCCGGTCACCACAACCAAACCATAGCCGGCTCCTCATGGATCGAATCACTCTCCCTCTCAAGGCTCATCGAGGGATTCCACCGCCATCGCCACGACGAGTCCCACCACACACAGTAGCCACAAGACACTGGCCCCTAGGCTGAATTGCTTGAGGACTATCGACGCGGTTGCATCTTCCATCGCCGTCAGCAACCCTGCGACCCAACCCAGGACGGCCATCATCACAGGCAGTCCCAGCACAAGAACGAGCAGCAGCTTGACCGCGGAGCGGGAGTTCATGGCAGAGAGTCTCATGGTGAAGTGAAAGTGTCGCAGTCGTCCCAATCGTTATATTTTGCCAAAGACTCTGCCGCAACCGCCCTCCTTCGATTTTCGCAGTCGCTGCTGGGCGGGTTCGACACAATAATGGGAGAAGTGCTCGACGTGTGCCACTCCTACTAATGACGCCGACCAATTCACCAATGATCAGTGCGCAGAACAACCGTTGTTGGTCATTGTTTCTAGGGTTTCTCGCCTTAGGCTTCTTGGCTGCGCCCAGCCAAGCCCAGAAGGTCCGACTTAAAGACGGCCGAATTCTGGAAGGCAAGATGCTGTACATCACGGGAGTTGCAGACAGCCCGGTCGAAGCTCCCGGACTGGATGTTGAAGCCAAGCAAACGCCGATTTTGTTGGTGGACGACGACCTGCGTCGTGTTTTTGTGCCAAAGTTGGCCCTGGCGAGCGTCGTCAGTCCAGCAGCGGAGCCGATGGTGAAAATCCGCCTCGATTGGCAGAACGTTGTCCAATCCGGCGTGACACTCGGCAGCGTGGGTCCGAGCTTGGGTATCGACGAGTTTGATAAATTCGGCCGACGCATTTACCGGATGCGAACGCGTGAAGGACCCCTGGCGGTCGTACAGGGAATCACGGAACTCACACCGCGCTATGCCAAAGTCGAGGGACTGCGCGGCCAGCCGCGCGCGGTGGTTTGGGACATGCGTCTGGCGACAAGCTCCATTCCACGAGAGGTGCTCGCCAAGATTCTCGCGAATGCGATTTCCAAAGACGATCCGCAGGATTGGTTGCAGATCGTGCGATTCTATCTGCAGTCGGAGCGCTACCGCGACGCGCGGCGGGAACTCGAGCAAATCCTCCGGCGCTATCCAAAAATGCTGGAGCTGCAAGCCCAAGTGCGGCAACTTCGCCAGCTCGGAGCGCGGCGGATTCTTCAAGAGATCGAACTACGTCGCGATGCCGGGCAACACGAGTTGGTTGATCGGTTGCTCGCCAACTTCCCCGCCGAGGAGGTTGCCGGTGAAACTTTGCAGCAAGTCCGCGAAACTATTGAACAATACGCTGGAGACTCTGCACAGCTGGATCGCTCGAAAGCACTCCTCAAAGGGCTGCTCAAGGAACTTCGCTCCGACGACCAGCGACAACTGATCCAACCAATCGTTGACGAGATCAACAAAGAACAGAGCCGCAACAACCTTCAACGCCTCGTACCGTTCTTGCAGCTGGCCGACGACGAAACGCTACCGGCAGAAGAGCGGATCGCCCTTGCCGTGAGTGGTTGGTTGTTAGGGGCCGAAGGTGCGGATCGCAAGTTCTCGCTGGCGGTTTCCTTGGTGCAAGTTCGCGAAGCGGTGCGCGACTATTTGCGTGAGCCGTTGGCACATAAACGGGTCACCCTGCTGCAATCCATCGAAAGTGCCGAAGGGGCCGACGTTCCCGATGTGGCGAAACTACTCGCTCACATGAAACCACCGTGGGAGGTTCCGTCCGAGGCAGGGCAGGGGCACGACCTGTTCGAGCTCACGGCCCCTGGCAAGACCGAGTTCGGTGATTTTCGCTATCTGGTACAGCTGCCGCCCGAGTACGATCCTTACCACCGCTATCCGACGCTGATCGCGCTCAACGGCGCTTACAACACGCCCGAGCAAGAACTGAATTTTTGGGCTGGCGCACCGCCCCGCGATGCAGAGGGCAAGACCGTCGGGCATCGCGGTGGACAGGCCATGCGACACGGCTACATTACCCTCGCCGTCGATTGGCAAAAGCCCCAGCAGCACAGCTACGAATATTCTTTCCGCGAGCACGAAGCCGTGTTGGCTAGCCTCCGCGACGCGATCCGGCGCTTCAGCATCGACACCGACCGCGTCTTTCTCTCAGGTCACGGTAGCGGTGGCGACGCGGCGTGGGACTTTGCGCAGTCGCATCCCGATATGTGGGCGGGTGTGATTCCTTTTGTCGCTAAACGCCACCCCAAGAAAAAGTACATCCAACACAGCTGGGAAACTGCGGAGCATGTGCCCCTCTATTTCGTGGCTGGTGAAAAAGATGGGCTCAAAATGTCGCAGAACGCGGAGCTCTTCGACCGCTACATGCGAAAGCATTTCGACACAACAGTGGTCGAATATTTGGGGCGCGGGCAAGAGCCGTTCCACGACGAAATTCAGCACATTTTCGATTGGATGGCGCTCCCCAATCACCGACGCACCGCATCGCCCAGCCAATTCGAGTGCACGGTCTTGCGCCCCTGGGACAATTTCTTTTGGTGGATCGAGGGGCACGATTTTCCCAAGCTAGTGCTGCCCGAGCAGTGGTCCACCCAAAAAGCACGCCCCACGGCCGTCGAAGGCAGGGTGCTTAAGCAAAACCTGCTCTCCGCCCGCACCGCCTCAAAAGCAACGACCTTTTGGCTTAGCCCCGACGTGGTCGATTTCACCCAACCCATCGAAATCAAACTCAACGGCCGCAAGGTGGTGAACACGGGGGACGCGGTTCGGCCCGAACTGAGTGTACTACTGGAAGACGTACGCACCCGAGGGGACCGTTTTCGACCGTTCTGGGCGAAGGTAGAGTTGCCGTAGGGGGAGATCCCAACGCGGCCACTCCATCGGTAAGGGGTAACAGTCTACTGATCCTATCATGGCCCCGTAGCGAAAATACCAATCACCTAAAAGGGGCCGTGGCACGAATGGCACGGTCGTTCGGCTAAATTTCCTGCCCGACGAATACCGGCATACGCTCGTGTCGCGTCATGTTCTCGTAATAAACACTCGCTTTGGTAGTTAGCATATAGACGTGGGGGCGATCCGCTTCGTCGCGTACAACAACACCCTCCATACCTTCCTTGATTTGGAACCAGACGGACTTTTCCAATCCGAAATCTGCCGGGATGATGACCTTCTCGGGTGAAAGCCAACGCCATTTTCCCGCCTGCAGACTTTCCATGCGGCACCACCCCGTCTTAGGAAGCTTGCTATCTTTGTTGTTCCGGTTTCCCCATTCCATAATTACCAACTGCCCGTCTTGCATCACAGGCAATTCAATTGGCGGAGCGCCCGGATACATGAAATGTAACTCCGGTGACGCATCTTCCCCGCGAGTCGTGACGCGGTGGGACAATTCGTAGTGCTCAAACAATTCTTGGCTGAGCCTAGCTTTCAAAATCGAGATGCCTTTACACATAGCGTGCCCTTCCTCAAAAACACGTTTTGCCATACACGTCGCAAATGTCGTACTCATTAGCCGGATCGGCGTAGACGTCTTTCAGCGGCAGCGTTGCCCCGGTACGCAGCGCGAAGCGGCCCACTTGGTTATTGATACGGCACTTGACCGCGGCAATTGCCTTGGATTGTTGATTGTCGTCGTCGAAGAGGCCAAGCTGCCGATTATTGACAGACCACAACGAGCCAGCGATTACATGCATGTAGTGTACCGAAGCAAATTTCGGTTGCCAAACTTCGGGTAACAATTCAATCGCGGCGCTGGCCAGTCGCTCGAAATCAGCCGTTGTGCCAAGCAGGCTGCGGCGGCCGGATCGTTCCGGAGCATCACGAAACAGCAGCGACAACGTGAGTTGGTCACAAGCGACTTTGTAGAATTGCAAGGCTTCTACGAGGCGTTCCACGTTGCGGACGATAAACGCTTTCACGCGCGCATAATCGTTAGACGCTCGCCCGATGCTACCGCCGCGAGAGATGAATTTGTGTTCAGGACGTTTCGTTTGCAAAGGTAATACCGAGTGGCCGTTAAGCTCCCACCATAAATCTTCGCCCCGCTTGGTGAGCAACCAACGGATAAAGGCACGATCTGCGGCTGCATATTGTTCGCAAGTTGTAATACCCTGTGCAGCCAACCGCTTAGCGCTCCGTTTGGCGATGCCAGTGATGTCAGTTACAGGGCGGTCACGCAACATCGCGAGGCGCGCTGTCTCGTCGTCGAGCACTCCACAACCGAATGGTTTTACTGAGTTGGAAATCAACTTCGCTAACGTCTTGGTTGGCGCTATTCCAATCGACACCGGCACTCCGACGCGCTCGACCATCGCTTGTTGCAGACGCTCCGCGGCGGTGTGGCTCGTTTCCACCGCTTGAAAAAACGATTCGTCAATCGAGTAAAACTCGACTCGCGGGCTGACTTGCTGCACTTCGGCTAGCATCTTGCGGGACAGCATTTCGTACCAACGGAAATCGCGTTTTACAAACACGGCATTCGGACAGACGGGCACTGCTTCCCAAATCGCTCCGCCCGTTGGCACACCAGCAGCTTTCATTTCATAGCTCTTGGCAATGACGCACGCACCGTGATTGCCCAACACCCCCACGGGCATACCCTTCAGATGTGGGTACCGTACTCGTTCGGCAGAGACATAAAAACAGTCAGCATCGACGTGGCCAATCATGACCGCCGTTATACTGTAAATCCGTACAGTATCAAGTGGCGGCAAGAAAAGTGTGATGGCTAGCCGCCTTGGCCATGTTGGTGGTCGTGCGGACCAAGATAGTGGTCGACGCATGAGCGGGTGACGAGTACAAATGGCGCCCAGCTAGCTCTTGGCAGTTTAGATTGAGCGAGATGCAGAGCTCGCTGCCTTCAAAACCTAGTTCACTACTTTTGCAGCCTCGAACCCGATTTGAAAGTGCTACCAACACCGGCAGGATATCGACAAGGTTGATGCTTGTCGTAAGTTATTGATCACTGCGCGTCCAATGAGCCCCCGCCGGAAACGATTCTGTTGACGAGGAAGGCGTTTCCGGCGGTGGCAAGGGTTCATTTGCCGCGCAGCGATCAATAGTTGGCAGCGTTTATCAATATCCCCAAAAGGCACTTGGCCTAAACGGCGCCTTTGCTTTCCCGACGAAAAATCAGAAAAGAGCTATTACCGTAGTCGACTTTGGTTTTCGACTTTCCCGGTTGCCCTTGCTTGGGTCGACATCTTCGTCAGCGTTGCTCCGGTGATGAACCAGCCGTCGTCTTCGCTGCGGACGATCGTGCCTGAAGGGCCCAGGTAGCGGCGGACCATCTCGAAATCGGGCAGCTTGCGGCCGTCGATTTTCTGTTCGCGGAGGATGCCTTCGCCTTCGTCCTCGGGTGGTGAAAGGAGCCGATTCAACAAGCGACCCAGCAGCGTTTCCGACTGCGGCATTTTCCCTTGCCGTAGCAATTCGTAGACCGGGCGATACGCTTCGTCGGTACGGACAAAGCAACGCGCGGCTGCTTCGCCGGGGAGCAGCTTCGCCAGCGCTGCTTCGACTTCGCGGTAGTCGCCTGCAGTGCCGAGAGTGTCTTGTGCGACTTTTTTCGACAGAATCTCTTTCATGAATTCAATGTGCGAAGCAATAAACAGATGGCTGCCGGTGACGCAGACCGCCGAGGTAGGTAGCGGCGGTTTCGCCTCTCCCCCCGCAGCCGCTTTGGTGGCTGGTGCTTCGTCTAGCAAGTCCAACTCCGACATGCTGATGTCTAGCTCGTGCATGTCGTCCTGGGCTTCCTGAATCGCCCACACCACCTGGCCCTCAAATTCCGTCTGCGTCGCGTTGGGATCGCTTCGCATGAATTTTTCGACGGTCTTGGTGATTGCCTGCGCGTTGGTAATCTCCACCGCAAAGAGGAACCTCTCGGACTTGGTCGTGATGGGCACGTCGTAGTCGGTGACCATGGTTATGCGTTTTCCCAGGTGGGCGACAAAATCTTTCTTTACGTCCACGCGTGGACCGAAGGGATCCTCCTCGAGGCCTTCTAGCACATTGGCAAATGCGTCCTCGTAACCGGCGATGGCATCGAACAGCGTGCCGAAGTACTCGAACGCGTTGTCGAGTTCCATGTTGAAAGTGCGATAACTGGCTAGTTTGCGAGGCAACCAGTTAGGAGCTTGCATCGCATCGCCATTGGGAAATTGCATCATCCGCATCGCGAGCTGATACTTTTCAGCCAACCCGGGCTCAGCCGGCGCGTGGACCGCCGTGCGATGCACCATTTCATAAGTGCCTCCCACGGCCAGATTTACATACCCACCCACGGCACGGATTGCATCGAAACCTTGCGAGTTGAGAATTTTAAGATAGTCTTTGCCGTGTGTCTTTGCTTTCGGATCACGAAAGGAACGAACCGCACGGCTATATCCGAACGGGTCCAGGTACCAGTGCAGCTCTGGGGCCAATCCGCCGCTCTCTTTCTCGCAGCGTGCTTGGGTGACTTGATACGCTTTTACGCTATCGAGTCCCGCGGCACCGCCTCCAAAACGGCTCAGCATTTGGTCGGCTTCGTAACGGTTGTCGCACGCGCAGAGCATGTCGTCGTTGACAAAATAGATCGCGGTGCGAGATTGCTTGCGCGGGCCCTTCGTTGGAAATGTGTAGATGGTTAGTTCCGTACCCTTGGCGTCGACAGTTTCTTTTTTTGCTTCTCGCTGAAGTAGCTCTTGATCGACTTTCTCTAGAAGCATGTCGAGTTGAGCGAGGTTCCCAGTAGCATCGACAGTCAAAGCCGTCACGGCACGCCCTTTTTCCTTTTCGATTAATCCGATACCGATCTCACCGCTGGCGACGCCTTGGAGATCCGCGAACTCCAAGCCCAGCTTGTCACGAACACCAGAAATCTTGCGTTCGAGTTGCACTTTCATGTCCTCGACGAAGGGGCGCATCGATTCGTCTTGGACAAGTTGGCCCAACTGGGTTTGTTTCCAATTTTCCTGCAGCAGTTGGATGTCAGCAATCGAAGCGAACCCGCGCGTGTTGGGCGACATCAGCGTGTCGCTCCGCTCGGCGGCAACCGCAAGCGAAACACTCAACCAACTAAGCGAAAGACTGAGCAAAGCGCAGAGCGAGGTACTTCTCTTGTCCAATATCACAATAAACCTGCCTGACGGCGGCCCGGCGGCCTGCACAATGTAAAAGAATGGAGATAGCTGGGGGCGACGTGGAAATCGACGCGGGTGGGACTGTACTAATTTATCGGCAAGCTGGCAACGTATATCTTGCCAAGGTTGCTAGCTCTGTAGAGCTTACCCAATCCAACCGAAACCTTACAGCGGTAGCACCCGAACGCTGATAAAATAGGCTGACCTGCAGAGTCGAAAACGGCCCACGTTCGGTAGAAATCGAGGATTGTGCGATCTGACGGGGTCAGAAAAACCGCCCTACTACGGGAAACCGCGGAGTGGCGTGCGGTTAAGTCGCGAGCGGGTTCATCGCGAGCGCTCGCCTGTGTGAATTGAGACTCGTGCTGAGAGATCGAAACGAGACGGCGAGCGCAGCCCCCCAACGATCTCACTCCGACGTCGTTGCGAGAGGACGCTGGCCACTCCCAGCGCGAAAAGGAAGGCTGCAGTTGGTTCCGGAACCTGGGTAGCCTCCGAAGTGTCGTTGACGGTTCTCGAGTCGAACAGCCGCAGCGCGCCATCGAAGGCTAAGTCGGTATCAAAATACGTCGGAATACGATCAATGATTACGCAATCGCTGCAATCAATATCGATATTGGTGAAGCGAGTGGGGTCCCAGCCGACAAGTACCACCTCATCGGGAGTGTGGGGATCGAGGTGAACGACATCAATGACTTCCGCGCCAGGGACCGGGAACTCCACGACATCGATGACTTCCGTCTTGGGAGTCCCGGTCTTGGGTGTCTCCGTTGAAGGCGTTTCCAGTTCGGGAACTTCGGCAAGCGTCGGCTCAACCAACAGAATCTCAGGTGCAGGTTGCTCTGGTAGCTCGATGGGCGTCACCACTTTCGGCACCGTCGGCTCGGTCGGCAGTGTCGGGTCGATCACGATAGGCTGCTGTTCAGCAGGTGTAAGAGGCTCGGGACGCAACCAAGGCGCGAGGAGCGGTTCCTGTTCCCGAAGCGATACAATTTGTCCGTCACGAATTTCGTGTGTAGGTAGTTCGCCGGTTGTGAAACCACCTTCTAACACTTCGCTCCCAAAGATCGTGCGGAAATCCAGCGTACCATTGGCGTCGTCCGAGAGTGAGATCATGGCTATATCAAAGGTGCCGAGGTCATCGGTATTGGTTGTAAACCAGGACGTCCAGAGTTGCGTCGGAGTCTCCACGTGCTCGCCTACAAAACCCACTGTGCCATGAAATCCACTCGTGAGATCTCCCAATTCATTGAGCGGAGCCATCGCGGCCGAATCACCGAGGCCGTTAGGTCCATTGGTAGACCCATACATCGTAGGTGATAAATGATTCAGTCGGCCACTGCTGAGGGTGATTTTGAGATCGGTGTTCGTCCAGTCGGTAGGAGCGTCGACTCGATAGGCATAGGTGGTGTATCCCGGCAGCGAGGGATCGTCAAAATTGCCCGACTGCACAGGCACGAAGCTTGTGCCATAGGATGTGAGTGTCGTGCCTAAAACGTCGGCCCAGGGCGAGTTCCCCGGCAAGCTGGGATTGTCGATGTTTCCGGTCGCAATCGGCACATTGGACGCAACTGATTCGGCCGGGGCTGCTGAACCCAAGGCCAAGCCGATGCACATTGCAATCTGCAATCGTTTCATCTCGCTCTCCAGAAAAAAATGAATGTGGCGACGCACACACAATACCGCCTGTTTACTGAAAGGGAGACTTATGATCAGTCCGTCACGCAAAAAAAGAAAGTTTCTGAGGTGAATTAGCGCCCGTAGCCGGCGCAGCAACCCAACTTCCTGCTTACCAAAAGAGGAAGTATGCCCAGAGAAAACAGCAAGATCGCACTCGGCTCAGGAATGGCGGACACCAACCCAACAATCTGCCCATCGCGAACCTCGAACGTGACACTTGCCCCGCGGGTGAAGCCGCCTTCTTCGACGTGCGTGCCAGCGATTGTGCGGAACACAATCGTGCCGGTGGCGTCGTCGGAAAGGGTGATCATCGCGATGTCAAAAGTGCCGATGTCGTCGGTACTCGTGTTGAACCAACTGGCGGCGAATTCGGTGTCAGTTTCCACATGGTCAACGGCCAATTGAGGGTAGAGCAGACCGCTGACTAAGTCGTCGTCACTGCTGTTAGGTCCAAACACTGCCGTATCACCAAATCCGGCAGGGCCAGCGATTTTCGCTGTACCACCAAACGGGGCCGGGCCTTCGAGCTGTCGTAGGGTTCCACTGGTTAGTTGAACTTTGAGATCAGCATTTGTCCAATCAGTGGTGGCTGTGACACGCATCGCGAAGGTAGTGAAACCCTCGAGGCCAGCTTCATCGAACTTGCCGCTTTGGACAGGAACAAACTCGGTAGTGGTACCTGGGGTGCCACTGGGCGGGTCAGGTCGCTTCGGCGGATCTGTCGGTGTGATGATCGGCGGGTCCGTCGGCGGATCAACGGGGGTCGTTGGCGGATCAACC
The DNA here is from genome assembly GCA_965230685.1 of Bythopirellula sp. GTDB lineage: Bacteria > Planctomycetota > Planctomycetia > Pirellulales > Lacipirellulaceae > Bythopirellula. The sequence goes on along the minus strand of CBDDLO010000002.1, from coordinate 597,921 downwards.
GGAGTCGTGGGTGGCTGTGGCAATGGGTCGGTGGGTGAATCGAACTCTCGAATCTGCACGATCTGGCCATCGCGAATCTCGTGCGTGGCCGGAAATCGCACTCCATTTCTGCGAGTGTACCCACCTTCCAAGACAGTGTATCCGTAGATCGAACGAAAGTTTAGCGAGCCATTTGCATCGCCCGAGAGCGTGATCATCGCGACGTCGAACGTGCCGAGGTCGTCCGAGTTGATAGTACCCCAAGATGTTTTTAGTTGGGTGGAAGTCTCAACATGATTGCCATAGTATTGGCCGGGACCGTTAAACCCACTAGCCAAGTCGCCCAATTCATTGAGCGGTGCGAACGCAGCGGTATCGCCAAAGTCGTTGGGACCATTCGGAGAACCGAATGCCTCAGGCTGCACATGATTGAGCGTGCCGCTGGTTAGATTGATTTCCAGGTCGGCATTGGTCCAGTCGGTTGGGGCATCGACTCGGTAGGCCCAGGTGGTGTAGCCGGGTAGCGACGGGTCATCGAACTTGCCCGAATCTACCAGCACGAAGTTGGTGTCATAAGCATCGACTTTCGTGTGAGGGTTCTTGGGTTGCTCGAAGACCGGGCGGTCCAGGGGCGGGATGTGGCCGTCAAACGAAACGATCTGTCCGTTAACAATTTTCAAGTCGGGATAAAGTTGGTCAGGTGAGTCGTAGGCCGCGCTGGGACCGTCCTCTTCGTAGCCGAAGCTGTCGCTCACCGTTTGATAAGCTAAGGTGCCGTTGGCATTGTCGGAGAGCGTGATCATGGCAATGTCGAACACTCCAACGTCATTGCGTTCTCCGTCATACCACGTGGAATTCAGATAAGTTGGAGTTTCTCGATGGTTGGCAAAGACCACGCCTCCGCGAGAACTCGCCAAATCGCCCAAGACGCTGGTCGGGCCAAAGGCCGCCGAGTCGCCCAGGCCATTGGGTTCTGCAGTTTCCTGACCAAGCCCAGGTGCTACGTGATTCAGCGTGCCTGAAGCCAATATCACCTCCAGTCGAGATAGGTTCCAATCGTCCTGAGCATCCACCCGATACGCCCAGGTCGTGAACCCAGTCAGCTCTGGATCATCAAACACTCCCGTCGCGATTGGCACGAACGAAGTTTCGGTGAGTGCATGGGCTGAGGACGCCAGCAATATGCTAAGGGCGAATGCTCGGATGAAGAAATTCACGGTTCTTCTCCAATGACGAAACAAGGATCGGAATAGCCGCAAAAAAGACCTGCAGTAGCTAGCTCCTGCACTACCCAAACTAGTGATGGCGGAGAATCATCGACCGAGGGGTCTTCGTGAGATCAAACTCAGAAAAAAATGTCGTGATTTACTGTAGCAAATGTTCTACTCGCTTATGCCAAGCGATGCAAGTAATTGCTGGGGACAGTCTGTGCTAAGCCTCAAGCGGCCAGCCGCTTGAGGCTTAGCCAGTCACAGGTTGTGCATTGATTCTCACTCAAAGACTGCCCGACCACCTTTCGGGAGCGTCACGCGTGGTGCATCCGCACCGTCGATCTCGCGCAGATTTGCCATGGGATCGTCGCGCAAGCGCAGGAACTTGAAACCCAATAGTCGTGGTCTGCCTTTGGCTTCCAACTCGGCCAGGTTCTTCAACGAACGAGCAATGTACTGGTCGATCGCTTCCTCGCGCACCTTCGGCTTGGTCGAGTGGATGAGATTTACTTGCCGGTTTCCTGCTGCGTCTTTACCGAAGACGATCAAACCCACATGCCCTACCCACGCGCTGCCGCCGAAGGTGCTATTCTTCGGAGCGCCTGGGTCGAACTTGCCGCGGACAATATTCACGAAGTCGCCCTCTTCCAAATGGGGCTTTGCCATTTTAATTGCTCCCAGGGGTAGATAGACATCGTCGTGTTGCTCGACGGGAAGTTTCACGTCAAGTTGGTAACGGTTCTTAAGAAACTTCGAGCGGTCTATCCGTTGCCGGAAGGGAACCACGCGTTCGCCGCCAAGCTCTTTGGTGATGTCCTTTACGAGCCAGCGGTTTGACGGATTCCAATCGGCTTCGGTGTAGTGGTTGCGCGTCGCCACGCCGATCTGCCCTTCGCGGTAGCGGATGCGCTGTAGCAAGCTCATGAAGCTGGGCCAGTCGGGGCCCAGTGCCATTGCGTAGGTGTGTTCGCTGAACACGAGGCAATCGCTTTTGCTCAAGCAGTAGATTGGCTGCGGATCGTATGGCTCGAATGGCATTTCGCCGAGCAAGTACAGGTCGTACGGTTGGCCCAGGTTCTTGCGTGCCAGATGCACAATGCGTTGGCGCAGGTCGGGCTCGAAGGCGTGCAAATACCGCAGATAGGTATCCACCTCAGCCTCGGAAAATTCGTACAGAGGCTTTTCGAGCAGCGGCTCTAACTGCTCCGAAGAAACCCGCGCCTGCTCAGCGGCTGTCTGTTGTGCGGAAGTGGGCGGCTTGGCATGCGATTCAACCGAAAGCAACGCGCAGAGCAAAGCGAATAGCTTAGTGAGCCAACCACAGGGCGAAGTATTCATGCCCTTTATCATGCACGGGGCTTGAGACAACTGCAAGGGTACGACGTGCCGTTCGCGGAGCACTGATACGCACTGGTAGTATCCGCTCACCAGTGCCACGTTACGCGGCGCACGTGCAGTGGAACAAAACTATCGTCGTAAGAACGCCGCCAGAGAAATTCTTCGACAATGGCGACCACCGATGCGGCTTTCAGGAAGAGATAGTACGGCGGCACCAATGGCAAACAGAGCAGCGACCACCCGTCGCGAAGCGGCTTGGGTGTGTAGTGCATCATCACCAGCCACTGCAAGAACTCTAGGACGCAATAGAGCACGTAATTTGTCAGCAATATGTACCCCAACATGGCTGGTTTGGTCATCGCCAACGAACCGAGCACTACGATAGCGGCAAAGGTGAGCGTGATCCGAAAGAACCAAGTCTCCAGCAGCATGGCCAAGTTGCTCAGCCGAAAATTGGGGCTAAAGATGTTGGCCATATCGACATGTTTGCGGCACTCGAACGTGACAATGGCCCATTCCCAGCGGCGGCGCTGGCGGAACAGTTGTTTCCACGACAGCGGCACATTGGTCAGGCACTGTGCATACGGGGCATGCACAATTTTCCAGGCGGCCTTACGCAGTCGGAGTACGAGATCGCCATCTTCTCCGGGTCCGACATCCCAACCACCGGTGGCCATCATCGCCTCACGTCGGAAAGCGCCAAATGCGCCCGAAACAATACTCAGAATCCCCAACCGTGAAGCGAGCATGCGACCAACAAAAATTGAGCGCAAGTACTCCGATGCTTGCAGTTGGCTCACTAGGTTTACCTCCGCGTTTCTCGCCAAGACTGTCCCGGCGACTGCACCGACTTTCGGGTCCGCAAAGGGCTGCACGATCTCGAAGATCGCCTGAGGTTCCAAATGAGAATCGGTGTCGACGCAAATGACGACTTCTGCTGAGGTGAAGGGAATCGCAAAGTTGAGAGCCGACGACTTGCCTCCGCGGTTTGGTTTGCGGAGCACGAGCACGTTGTCGTGCGTCTCGGCAAAGGCATGTGCAATCTCTGCCATACCGTCGGACGATCCGTCGTCGACAACAATGATTTCAAGTTTCGGGTAGCTCCCCCAGACGGATTCGAGTGTTGAGGCGATGGTCTCAGATTCGTTAAGGCCAGCGAGAATGACGCATACCGTGGGATGGTAGGGCGGAGCGGTACGACTCCCACCACTCTGCAAATAGTCTTTCCCCGCATCCCACAGACACATCGCCACACTGGCGAAGCAGTAGCGCACGCCATCAAAGCAAATCAGAGGCAACACGATCAGCAGCAATTCGTTAGGCGCGATCGATGAGAGCCAATGGATCCAGCCGGTCCACATGGTACTCCAGTACCTCTTTCTCCAAGGCCTCATCGTTCGCGAAGCGATGGCCACAACGGAGGCATTCGCCGATGATCGCGAGATTGGCATCGCTCCACTCGCACTCTAAGCAGTCGCGTGGCCCGCTTAAGTATTCAAAGTCCGCACCGACCACAAGGCCCTGGGCGAGACACTTGGGGCAACTTATCGAGTCGCTGACGAATTCCTTCGCCGGCGCGACATGAGCGCAAGCAAAATGGTGAATCAGTTGACTGCTTTCGGTGAGTGCCGAGCCGCAATCGGGACAGCCGTCGCGGAACGTCGGCAGCGATTCACACTGCGGGCAGACTTTCACTCGGTCCACGACACAAGGATGCAGAATTCCGCGGCTGACCCACTCTTGCAAAGTGGAATCATCGAGCGCAGTTTTGAATCGCAATCGCTGAGGGTCAAAGCGAGGTGTGAGCCGCGAGGCGTGCAGGGGATCGTCCACTCTGCGGAGGAAACGCCCCCCGAAACGCAGGGCTGGGAGTTGCAGGCGGCGACTACACCACTCAACCGTGGCGAAGCGGTACGCCCCGTCGGGGCATTCGACACCGACCAGGCAAATGTCCGGCACGAGGTCAGAGTCTTGCTCGGCGAGCAGAACAATTCCGCCTTGGCTAATGTCGATCGTTGTCGCGGCGATTTCGCGGCCCGGCTTGCCGTCAGCCCCTATCGGGAAAATTACTGCTGTTGCAGTGAGAGGGTACCGCGGTTCTTTGCGTCGCTCCGGGAGGTCGCCTTCATAGGAACTATGATCCAACGCCTCTCGAAGCGCGCCGCAGACTTGCTTGGCGCTCATCTGAGACTTGAGCAGGTAGCCACTGGCACCGTTGCGTCCTGCTTCTATCGCTCCGTGCAAATCCACGTCAGACGACATCACGATCACCGGCGTGTCCTCGATTTCGTTCGTGAAGTGCTTGATCGCATCCCAACCGCGCTTGCCCGATTCGTTGAGCCCCAACAGGATTGCGTCGTAATCACTCTCGTGGAGCAGTTCCAAAGCCGCTTCCAGGTCGGGAACGTGCTCGACTTGTGAACCAGCTGGCAACTCGTCTCGCAGTGTGAGCCTCAGCTTGAGCGCATCGACATCGTCGGGTTCGATATGCAACAGACGCCACGCGGGCATGACCGCGGCATGAGGATTGAGTCGCTCGGGTTGTTGATGCTGTGCGGACATGGGAATAGTTAGTGCGAGGCTCCGAATAGCTTGAAGGGCAGGCGGACCGTGCTGCCCGGGCGGAGCTCTACTGCCGCTGATAGCTCGGACGTGGGTGCGAGGTAGATGGGCAGAAGCTTTTCTTCAGGGCGATAGCGCCCCACCACATGCGTCTGGGGTTTTTCCATCCGCGGGCCAACACGCGTGATTCGGCACTCGAGGGGCTCGGCAAGCGGATCGACCATGACAGTGGCTAGCTCGCCAACGTGGTAGTCGTTGGTGTCACCTTGCCGAATATAAAGCACAAGTTCCAAGGCGTCCGTAGGTAACATTTCGAATATCGCTTGCTCAGGCACCGCGCGCTCGCCCAACTGGCAGTTCACCGCGAGTAGCTTCCCCTGGTCCGTTGCACGGAGGATGCCCCGATATTGTTTTTCACGTAAGCGACGAATTTCGGCTTGCGTGGTTTCGATTTTCGCTAGCCACGGTTTGAGTTGGTCGATGTCATTATCGCTGCTAGTGGTCGTTTCCAGTTGCGACTCCATTGCAGCGACCGCCTGTGAGAGATTCTCCGTCTTGGCGGTGAGGCCTTGCTTCAGCAGCTCAAGCGATTCTACTTCTTCGTCACTAAAGGCATGAGCCACACGACTTGCTCGGCGACGTGTTAATTTACTCTTCACTTCTTCCAGCCGCGATTGCTCAGCGAGCAATTCACCACGCAATTCGTAGTAGTCAGCTCGCCGCAGGTCGATTTGGCTGGCGTGTTGTCGCGCGGCAACTGCCAACACGGCGGCTTGTGCATCGAGGTGTGCCTGCGCCCCACGCAAGTCATCGCACAGGCGATCAATCGAAGCTTGCAAGTCGGGATCTTCGACGACGGCCAGCACATCGCCTTGACGCACTTTGTCGCCTGGACGAACGTGAATACTCGTGAGAATTCCCGCCCAGGGTGGAGAGATTTCTGTCACCTGGCCAGTGACAACTCCATAGGCTGCATCGCGGAGGAAGGTACTCCACACGGAGTAACCGACCGTCACTAGACAAACTAATAACATCGCTGCCACCAAGTAACGGCCGGTTGGCCGCGCAGAAACTTGTGCGGACGTCTGGGCTGACGCGGGGGAGGGCACTGCACTCGGCGTCGGTTCGGGGATCGCCGGATCGGTGTCAGCAAGGGGCTCAGCTTGTTCCGGTTGGTCCGCCTCGCGACGATCATGGGCCGGTACCCGAGAGAGGGGCGATTTCTCTTCATCAAGTTCTCGCTCCTCGGTGACCGGTGGAGATAAGAGTCTGCTTTTCATGGGGCCGCGCGCGGTTAGAGCTGGGGGGAATCGACTAAGGAAATGTAGCTCACGCCGGCACAGGAAACGTAGCCAAGCGCCCGACATTAGCATGAATAACCCGCAGCAGACGCGTAATCGGCACCCGGAGTTACCGCGAGCAGAGGCATGGGAGGAGAAAGTGCAGTTGCCACATGCATTTCAAGCTTCTGCCATGATCGAAGCGAGCTAGAGTTGAGTGTCAATAAACCTACGCTGGATGACCTTGGTAGAGTCGCTGCAGTGCTGTTCGTCTAACTCATTGGGCTAACTCCCCGGACCAATTCTCGCTGACTCTTCCCACTCAAACGCAACTCACACAAAGCGATGTCTCGCACGCCTAGCCCAACGAATATCCCAACTATGCCAACTCCACTGCTTCGGGGGGAAGGATCATTGAGACCGTGGCAAGCCTTGCAGGTAGAAGACGACCCCGAAGATGCGCGACTCGTGAATCGTTGCCTCATGCCAACCCTTCCGCCCGGGTCCGAAATCGACCACGTCGGCAGCTTGGACGAGGCACTTGAGCACCTCCGTACGACGGACTACGACGCGGTACTACTCGACCTATCGCTCCCCGATAGCCATGGACTAGAAACGCTGCGCGATGTTCTCAGCCAGGCCGATTCGCCGCCAGTACTGGTGCTCTCGGGGAACGAAGACCCACAAACGGCTCAGCACGCCATCCAAAATGGCGCGAGCGATTTTGTATTGAAGTCGCGGCTGAGTGGTGCCTCGCTGCACGACCGGTTGCGCAAGCTAGTTCATCCCAACACGGCGTCTGCAGCACAGCTGTCGCAAGATTTAACGCTCTCCGATGCAGCAGCGCTTGTCACGCAGAGATTTTCGGTTACCTTGCCAGCCGTCGTGGTGCCCATCGACGACGATGGAGGCCCAGGACTTGAACTTGCCTCGACCACACTCGAGGTGTCGAACAATGAACTGACGCTGCTCGCCGAATTTGCCAGCGAGCCCCTGCCCGACTTAGCCATGGTCGGCGTGGAAACCGGCAGTCATGGTTTTTCGTACGCGGCGTTTCAGTGGCTTGAACAGACCAGCGAAGAGACAGGTTTGCGATTAGTCGGACGGCTGCTGAGCCGGGCGACGGACCCCTTTCACGAGAGCAAGCTCCTGCCGAAGCTGAACCCCCGAAGCCATCGGTTTGCTCCGAAGCTCTCCGAAGATATCCTGCGACAATGGGCGCTGCGCGGGGTGTTGGAGTGGCGCCCCATCGACCGCGTCAAGTCTTGCCCTCAGTGCATGGGACTGGCCACCTTCCGCGATGGCTGCCCACGCTGTGGAAATGCCTACACGAAAACGATGCAACTGATCCATCATTTTCCGTGCGCCCATGTCGCACCTGTCAGTGAATACGAAACTGATGGACTTGTCTGTCCCAAATGTCGAGACCGCGACCTGGTAGTCGGCGCGGACTTTGAATATTTGGATGGTCCCTGCTGTTGCAGCGACTGCAACTGGACCGACGCTCAGCCAGCGCTACTGGGTGAATGTCTTTCGTGCGGGTTGCGTTTCAATGGTACGAAGGCTCACGAAATCGACGTAATACAGTTCTATGTCCCCCGATTGAATCTGGCGGATTTGGTCGAATCGCAACGCTGAGGAATGGCTCAATAGTTACTTGGTAGTTTCTTGGCCGCAGGCCTTATTCATCGTAGCCTGAGGCAACGCCACAGGATCGCTCAGGAGATAATCTCTCTCCGCCGCTGCAGGTAGTCCCACACGACATACCGATCCAAGTCGCGCCCCGCGGTAAAGAAGACTCGGCCCTTGGTCGACTCGGCTAGGCGGTAGGCGAAACGCACGTCTTCTTCCGTTTGTGACCAACTCGGCAGCAAGAACAAATTGATGGTGATCCCCTCGCGTTGGCAGAGTTGGCCCTCGCGCATCGTGGCCGACTCGGTTTGTGGATCGGGCGGGTAGAGCAGGTAGAGCATCTCGCCCTCGAAGTGTGCGGTTGGCAGCCCATCGGTGATCAGCACGATCTGTCGATTGGGCGTATCTTGAGTGGCTAGCAAGCGCCGCGCGGTGGATAGGCCGTGTTGAATGTTGGTGAAGTGTGGCGGCACTTGGTATTCGCTGATATCATCGCGGCTCATGTCAGCACGCAACCGCACCACGGGATCGTGTACAGTCACCGGCTTGGGCATGAGCTCGACGATTTTGCCTCGCGGCACGATCTTGGCAAAGCTAAACAGCTCGACGAACTGCAAGTAATCGCCCGGGTACTCGCTGCGGATGAGTCCTTCAAGCGTCAGCCCCATGCGTTTCACATTGATGTATTGTCCGTCGTAGCGCATCGAACCGCTCATGTCCATCAGCACACAGGTTGCGGCCTTGGGGTTGTTGCGCGTCGTGTGAATTTGCAGATCGTCCTGATGCAGGCGAACTGGCAAACCTGGGCCTTGGCGCACCAGCGCGTTGATGAACGAGCCGGGGATGTCCAAGTTGGTTACCGAGTCGCCAAACTCGTACTGTTTCGTTTTTTGTGTTTCGACGGCACCTTCGCCGACGACGGGGCCCTGGTGCCGGCCCGTGCGCGACGGCTGCAATTCGCTGAAAAGTTTCTCGATTAGCTTTGCTTGGAAAATACGGTACGCCTGGGGAGTGATGCGAAACTGCCCTTCGTGCTGCTCCAAGCCTTGTTGCTCGGCCATCTCGCGTAGATAGTCTTGCACCTGTTGTTGTAAAGCGCTGAGTTGGTCGACATCGCCCGGCTCGGCAAATTCGGCCAGTGCTTCCATGTCGATGAGACCAATTTGCGCGGTCTCGGCGGCTTCTTCCAGCTGCTTGATCAAGTCGTCGATGCGCTCCAGTTCTTCTTTCACTTCCAGCGCCTGCGGCACGGTCATCGTTTCACGGCCGGTGAAGTCATAGTCCGCGGCAAGTTGTTCGATCTGGTACTTGTCGCCAAGCGTTTCGATCAACCCCACCAGTGCCCGAGCAAAGGCCGACTGATCGTCACCCGTGGCGTACCACAACCGCTCGAAGTCGCGCAGTTGCTCGTGCTTGACCGCGCGGCGAAAATCGTCGCGATACCGCTTTGGTGGTTTGACGCCTTGCGCATGTTCGGCAAAGGCGCTGTGCGCACGTTGCCGTACCTTGCGAGTTTCAAAACGTTCGAGAATCTTTCGCTTGCGTTCCCGAAGCAATGCGAGTAGGGCATCGAGACTTGGTCCCAGCCCCGAGATTTGGCTGGGGTCGATGCGAATGGCGCGGGCCAGCTCTTCCTCGGTCAATTCCCGCCGCTCGCCGTACATGAGCATATGCTCAAACGTGCCAGAAACCATATCGGGAGGCGGCTCCGTGGGGCTAGGGAATCGCTGCGGGTCATATTTTTGGTAGGTGTGAATTACACCCCCGAGCGTGTTGCGATTGGCCATGAAGAATGTGAGAGGTTCGAGGGAATAATGCGAATGGGAAAGAGGTTCTACGATACCACAGCGGCCGGCCCTCTTGGGCGAAAGATTATCACAAGAACCGCGACAAGATCTCGCGGGCGTGCCACTTGAACATCGTCACATGCCCCGCGCGCGGGTCGATGGTCAATTCGCTGCCTGCGATTTGTTTGTGAAAGTACCGCCCCATCGAGGGCGTCACCACTGGGTCGCAACCGCCTTGCCAGATCGACAGGGGAACGCCCGAAATCTCACAGAGCCGAAACCCCCAACGCCCTCCCAGCAACCGTATGTCTTTCACCACGCCCTCGGGGCCACAGCGTTTTGCTTCACGCAAGTTGGCGAGCAGTTGGCGGTAACGCTTCGTGTTGCAAAGCATCAACTTCCGGTCCGAGGAGGACCAGTTCTCGCTGATTTTTTGGATGACTTGGTCTGGCTTACGATCCAGGCGACGGCCGACCACTTTGAATCCAAGTTTGCCCAATCGGGGCCGACGTGTGACGAGTTCAATCAATCGATCTTGGTTGCCGGGACAAGTACCGCAGGCAGTGAGCGGTGTGTGCCCCGATACGAGCGCGACATGCGCGAGTCGATGAGGAATCTGATGAGCGCAAACCGCTGCATACGGAGCACCACCAGAGAGTCCCAGGATGCCAAACGGTGCGTCGGCATAACCCAGCGCGGCTGCCAGTTGCACGATGTCGCTGGGCCAATCGGTGATGCAGCGATTCCCCGAGTAGGTGGAACACCCCATGCCAGGGCGATCGACAGCAATGACCCGCGCACCCGATTCGCTGCACTCCTCGTCGCAGAGACCCAGTTCCAGTCGGGAGCCGGGTGTGCCGTGAAAATAGAATATCAACGGCCCGTCGCTGTTTTGTCCAAACTCACGGTAGCCGAGCCGCCGGCCGTCCGCCAGACGCACACGGCCATCCCGATAGGTTGCTGCTCGACTGGGTCGGCTCGCAGCAAGGCTAGGGGAGGGCAGGGCGGCGGCAAACAGTGCCGTGGTGGTCGTGAGAGCTTCGCGGCGAGTGAGCATAAAACGCGTGGGGAGTGGAATTTGTTTATTCGAGGCGAAGTGGAAAGGCAGGACCGAGTCAGACGAACCAGCCGCGTCGTTTGAGCAAACCGAAACCAACGAACGCCAAGAGCCAAGACGACGGCTCCGGCACTCTCGTGCTTATCGACCCGGCAGCCGTGCCAATGCCAAGCTGACGTTGCCAGACCAGAAAATCCGCGCCGTCGGTATCGTCGTCTCCGTCGGCATCAGAACCTGCGGCTCCCCAATCGGCCTGCCAATGAGTGAGATCAGCACCATCCACAACGCCGTTGCCGTTGAAGTCACCGCCATACACATCGGCGAGCAGCGCAATATCGACAAGGGACAGCGGTTCCAGCGGCATCGCGCCGGTCGGGTCGTATTTGGCATTGATCGACGCGATCGCCTGGTTGGCAATGAATCCCTGTGCGAACGACGAAGGGTGGATGGGATCGGCAAACACACAGAGCTGGCAATCACCAAACAACGGTGGGTCATCAACGATGGGCGTATGGCCGAGCAACGAAAAGTCAGTCGGATTCGCGGCGAGTTGGTCGAACAGGGTGAAGACATCAACCACGGTCGCGTCGTGGGCAGCGGCAAGCACGTCGAGCCGGTCGTTCCATAGCTCGGTGGCTTTGCGGAAATTGGAAATGCCGTCGGTCAACGGCACATTGGACAAGTCGGGCAAGTTGAACACGACGACTTCCATCCCCGCCCCACGCAATGTGGAAAGTGTCGTGTCGACGTTCGCTGCCAAGTCGTCGATGAAACCATAGAGGCCCAACGTAACCGCCGGAATGCGGCGAAAGAAATCGTTACCGCCAATCCACAACATCGCCAAGTCGCCCTCGCCAAACTGCGCGGCCGCTTGCGTGTGTTGCCCGCCCTGGAGCAGATCGCTAGAGGTCGAACCCGACACAGCAAACTTCGTGAGCGAGACGCCCAATCGATCTGCGACATGTTCGGCGGCGACGGGGCTGCGCTCCCCCGACGAGTCATCAAACAAGCTATCGCCGAGCGACGCCACGTTTTGAAACGAGATCGCGCTGGCAGCATTGCCAAACAGCAACAACAGCCCGCACGCCATGCCACGCTGAAACATCTTCACGACTCCTCGCCGATTCTAGTGATACCCAGAGAGATCCGAATATTGATTGTAGCGCGAACCCAACGTCGGGCAAACCCAAGCGGGCGATCTGGCCAGTGGGCACCCAGTACGCTATGCTCGCAGCCAGTCGACAGGCTCACTCCTCCTAGTCTATTTGAAACTCTCTATGCGGATCGCAGAAATACTTCGCCTTGGCTTTCGCATGGTTGTGTTTGTCTGCTCGACGTTGCTGCTGTGGGCGTGTTTTGAGTTTCAAGTCGTTTGCCTGCGACGTAACAAGCTCTCGATGATCAACAAGTGGGTACCGCGCTGGGCGAAGTTCAACCTGAAAGTCTTCGGGGTGCAAATCGAAGCCCACGGAAAACACTTGGACCAGGGGCGACCCTACCCAGGAAGCGAACCGGGCGGCGTCGGGCGAATTTTTGTCGCGAACCATCGCTCCGGCATGGACATTCCCGTATTGTTCACCGTTGCCGAGACGCACGTCATCAGCCGCCACGACCTGGCCACCTGGCCCGTCTTGGGTCGTTCGGCGCGCCGCATTGGCACACTGTTCGTTGATCGTACTTCGAGAAAGAGCGGCGCGAGCGTCTTGCGTGAAGTGGACAACGCACTCAGTCGCGGCGAAGGCGTTGCCATGTTCCCCGAAGGAACCGCTCATGATGGTGACGAAGTCCGCGAGTTCAAACCTGGAGCGTTCAACGCCGCCCGTCGCGCTGGTGCAGAGGTAGTTCCCCTCGGCATCGCCTACGGCGACGACGCTGCTTACTACGCCGGCCAACCCTTCTTAAAGCACATGACGCGCATCGCTTGCCTGAAAAAGATGCGTGTCGCCGTCGAAGTCGGCGAGCCGCTTACCTTGGGCGACGGCGAGGTTGTGGAGCTTAAGGTACAAGCCCGCGAGGCCGTTCAACAATTGGTGGACCACGCGAGAGGGCGGCTCGCAGGGTGAAATTACCGCGGAACGAGCTTTTCACTTTACGTGCGCGGTGAATTCAGTGACACTACAGACGCTGGGAGCGACTCGAACCCTGGAGCGAATTATGTCCCTCATTCTTCCACGCCGTCAGTTTATACAGCAGAGCCTTGCGTTAGGATCCGCAGCCTTGGGGGCTAGCGCTCTGTGGACTCCCGGCGCGTATGCCGAGGCGCTCACCCGCACACCGCGGCAGACCGAAGGGCCGTTTTATCCCGATCGCTTGCCGCTCGATACGGATAACGATCTGCTGATTGTCAACGACCAGCTCACTCCTGCGGTGGGAGAAGTGACGCACCTGAGTGGCCGTGTCATGGATACCCACGGGGAGCCGGTGCGCAATGTGGTCGTCGAAATTTGGCAAGTCGATAACGGCGGTTCGTATATCCACACCGAGAGTGCGCGGCGCGGCGACTACGATACCAACTTCCAGGGCTTTGGACGTTTCCTCACTAACCGTAAGGGTGAGTACTATTTCCGCACCATTAAGCCGGTCGCGTATGGCGGACGCACGCCGCACATTCACTTCGCCGTCGATCGAGGCGACCGCCGGCTGCTAACAACACAGTGCTACGTCCAGGGCGAAAAGCGAAACGAGCGAGATGGGATATTCAACCGCATCAAAGACAAAACGCTGCGCGACGCACTCGTCGTCGATTTCAAACCACTCGCAGAATCGCAAACCGGCGAGCTCGCGGCGAAGTTTGACATCGTGCTCGGCTTGACTCCCGAGAGCTAATCGCCTTGGGTTGAGGCAACGTGGGGGTTTTTGGAGCTCGTGGATTTGTGGTAAGTCTGTTGGCGTCTTGGGGCGTTCGCAGCCGGCCCTGCCATTGGAATGATTATCAGTCGTCCCCACTAATCCCGATGCGATATAACCAAGCATCAGCAGTAAAGTCGGTCTTGGCTGGATCGTAATCGTCGCCGACGTCGCGATTGATTGGTGAGCAATGAACGAGTACGTGGCCCGTCTCACGATCTTCTCTGGCGAAGAAGTTGCTGAGCAGGAGCTTCTCAGGGTCGCCGGGGCGGCGACTATCGACGGTGCAGATCGAGTCTCGAACGAGCTGCAAGTTGGACCGATCGACTTCGCCGATTACAAGCGGATATCGCGGCAGATTCCCACGAGGATTCTTGTCGTTGATGTTGCCGATCCAAAAAATGCGACCGGACGAATGCGTGAGGAGCTGGCTACATGAGCTGGGAGAATAAAATGACTCGCCGTTGGAATATTTCCATGGTTGCGGAGTTGACCATGTTCGCCCGTTGTCGTCGGAGGTCGAGAACCATTTGTGGGCTGGCAACTCGGGTTTGCGGTCATTCGACCCGCGCATGACCATCAAAACTCGGCCGCTCGGAAACTGAGAGATTGTCGGCTCCAGCATCCCACGAGTCGATCGTTTCGGATCGGCCTCGATTCGCTCCGAAAGTGTCCAGTCGATTCGATCTTCCGCGTTCCATTTGCCAATCAACACAGCGGCGTCGTGGTAGGTATAGCCGCCGCCCGGGTTGTAGTACTCGCCGTCAGGTCCCTGCGGCGTGATTTGGACCGGTTGCAATAGTTCGCCATTTTCGAGCGTGATTGGCATGCACGAATGATCGCCAATCATAATCGAGTTCTTGCCGATGACTACTTCGGGAAACGGACGCGCCGAAGAGAACTCTTTGCCTTGCTGAATCACCGGTGCGTCGTGATAGTAGGTGCGACCCCCATCGCGACTGAGACGCTGCCGCAGGGTCCAGTGCTTCATGCCTTCCAGCGGATCGTCAGACGGAAGCGTTCCTACGATCAATAACTGGAGTAGAACGTCTTTGTTCGGGTCGACGTAGCCAACAAGAGGATAAATCCGGCGCGTTCCATTGGGCGTATGATGAAGCGTGGGGAGATTGGTTGGCTCGCTCCATGATTGGCCATTGTCTGGTGAAAACCTCACGAACGCCGCATCCGTGGTATCGGACCGACTGAGTAGCGAGTGAACACTGACCAGGTTGAGGCCTTCGGTCGAAGCGTAGTAGGTTCTCGCATTGGTGCGTACGCCGGATTTCGGCGTTTTTAAGAAGATCGTCTTCTCGAGCAGCTCGAATTCGGCGGCCGCCAGAGAACTTGATCCACAGGCTGCTGCGATTGCAAGTACGCAGGCTAATCGCATCTTCGACTTAAGGAGCATGAGATTTTGTTGTTAGGTCCAAAGGAATGGTCACCCTGCAGGGTCCTCACGCGAGGGGAGCGTTACCAATTGTACCGCATTGTCGCCTTCAATTCGACGACGAGCGCATCGATGCCTGCGACAGATGCAGTGGCTGCGCGGTCGTCGATCGAACCTCGTCATTCTTCCTTCACACGCTCTGCCAGCAGCGTGTCGATCAATAGCTGCAGCACGTGATACGCCAACATCGGAAGCACTGTCAGCCCGGGATACTGTAACGCGATGGCCAGACCCACCATCAGGGTTTTTTGGCTACCGGCAAAGGCGACGGCGAGTTGGTCGCCGCGGTCCATGCCCAGCCGCTGCGCTATGCCCAGTCCCATCCACCAAGCAAGCGTATGCACCAGCGCCACCAGCACCAACATCAGTGCGATTTGGCCAGCGATCGGCGTGAGTTGATCGCCTAGGCTGGCGAGTTTCATTCCGCAGTTGACCGCGCCGACAAACACGATTGATAGGATGCCCAACTGTGCGTAGGTGCTGAGCCCTAGTTTGTTCGCGGTTGCCCAATCGCCGATGCGGGGCAGGGTGCGCAAAAGCTGCGCGATGGTAATCGGCAAGACGATCAGCAGGAACAACTTGGTTGCCATCTCCGTGAACGGTACGGTGCCGCCCGTCTTTCCGGCAAACAAGTAAATGAGCGCCGGTGTCACCAAAAAGCAACCAAGGTTTGTGATCATGGTCACGAGCAAACTGACCGCGTCGTTGCCGCCGGCGAGTCTTGTCCAAACGGCTGCCGAGGCCAACGTGCAAGGAACCGCAGCGGCGATGATCATGCCCAAGGCGAGATCAGCGGTCAGCAGCTTACTCGCGAAAAAGGCTAGCATGGGGACAACAAGCAGGTTGATTCCCACTGCTAACAGAGCAGGAGCTGGCCGTCGCAGTGCCGCCCACATCGCATCGATGCGCAGAGGCAAGGCCATCGCCAGCAGCACGCTGCCGATGATCCAATTGCGTGGCAAAACTTCGGCTAGTGGGACCAGTTGTTCGGCCCAGCCGATACCGAGAATTAGCGTCGCCATCAGCATCCAAAGAAACCAACGGCGGCGAAGCGTTTGCATAGGGAGAAGGCGTTTGGCGGTAGGTAGAAATCGTCAGAAAGCAGTCGCCGGCGAGCTGCGTCTCGCCACGGTTTTACTCTTCGCTCTGTTTAGTTCGCAATCGCTTTGCCCGCAGGCGATTCCCGTAGCTTTGCGGAGACTCGTCTGCTTCGAGGAGTTCGATCGCGTCTTCCAAATCTCCCTGTGCCTCAAGCGTGCGAGCCAGGTTGTAACGTGCGCCGGTAGCCCAGGGCCCTTCGGGCGCAGGTTCTAAGCTCCGCTTCTCCAGCCAGTCCTTGGCCACTTTCAACTTGCCGAGATCGTAGCTCAGCAATCCGAGCCAATAGCTCGCGTCGCCCTTGGCTGTCTCGTAGATCGCACGCTTGGAAGGTTCGACGTTCTTGAGTCGAACATTGGAGGGGCGAATGTTCTTGTGCTGATACAGGGCGGTCGCCTGACGATGTCCCAGGTCGGGTTGCGCCAGTGGATCGTTGCGCTCTTCGAGGGGAATCTCTTTCGTGCCTTGGAAGTGTAAGACTCTCGCTTTCCACAACCGCGGTCGTTGTGCAAACACCAGAAACCGTTGCGCCGCAGCAAGCCGAGCCACCGTGGGCATCGCCCGCTCAGCCAGCATCGATGTGAACGGGAAGGGCCAAAGCTCGACTCCGCTCAAGGAGTAGCCTTCTTCCAACTCCTTCGCAATGCGCCGTGTGTTGGCTGAAAGGACTACGTAATCGTCACCTTCGAGTGCCCGTTCCAACAGCAGTGACCGTTGAGACAGCTGCAGGGGAGAGGCCACGAGCTGAGCCGTAATTTGCTTGAGATCTTCAGCTTTCGTCGAATACTTCGTTTCGTCATCCAAATCAAGTTGTCGCAGCAGCACAGGGTCGGCAACGAGTTCAGCAAATGTCGCCACGCTGCCAGGTTGTTTGCCGGGCAAGGGTAAACCGAGCGAAGTGTCGAAGAGAAACAGCTGCCCGTCGTGCAGCAGCGCCGGCAACCACCATCGGTCGCCATTCGCAAGCATCACTACGTCGAGCTGTTGCTGCCGGCACAGTTCGGCGAACACCCACGCCCGCATCTTGGCCGTGCCGTGCCCGTACATTAGCGCTTGCCAGAGCTGATGTACGTATCCTGCCGCCTCGGGTTCCTGAGCTGGTGCGTCTAGTTGAACATTACGGACGGTCCAGTCAAACAAAGCGGTGGCCACTTCTAAGGGCGAGACCGCCTCGCCCTTGGCCCAACGCGCGATGTCGCGTAGCCAAATCGCTTGTTGCAGTTGCCTTCCCTCTGTCGAATCAAATGGTCCCGTCGCTAGCGCCGACTCGGAGAGCAATGCCTGGAGTGGTTCCGCTTCGCGTAGCTCCAAGGAGAGCTTGCTGACCAACGGCTCAGGTTGCCACGACACTTCCTTTTCTTTCAGATTTCGTAACCATTGATTCGCGCGTTCGAGCAACTGTACGAGCGCGGATTCATCAGGGCTCGGTTCCCAGTTGACCAGGATCTTCGGTTTTTTGAGATAGCGCGTGATCCGCTGACGAATCTCGTTCATACGCTTGTCCGAGTATCGCCAAATTTCGATGCGCTGCGGATACTCGACGGGGCCGTTGAGTCCGCCCTCGACAATCAAGGCGTTTTGCGGATTGTTGTTGTCCAAACGCCGGACGATAAGTTCCAAGTAACCGACTTGCTCGATGCCGTGTTCAACGCTGTCCTCGTCCACGGCAATGAAATACCGCACGATGTCTCCGCGGCGCACGCCCACCTTGCGGAAGTTGCCGTTGCCCCCTGGAACCGAGAGATAGTTGTGCGGCCCATCGGGTACCGCCGGCGTCACGCCACAAGTGGCGAGCACCGGCTGTCCATCGGCACTCTTGGCGTCGTCCAGGATCGGGACCGGCGGTTGCAATTCGAGCACGGTTTCATCAGGCAGACTGTTAAGTCCTCTGGCCAAGGTTTGCACTAAGAAGGCGGAGTCGTTCGAGCGGCTCGAACGAACTCCGGCAGACGAGCGATCCCGCGGAGCGCGCTTCCGACAGCCGCTGCTCAACAGCACGCCGATGCCCAACGTCAAGACACAAGCAACAAGCAGGAATTTGCCCCAGGAAATACGAAGTTTCGTCACAGTAAAATCTCAACAGGTCTTAAAGAGAGGGGCAAGGAGCTTCCGTCGCGGCTTGGCGGATGGCGACGACACGTCGCATGGTCGCTTCCATTTCGGCGAGTGGAATCATGTTCGCGCCGTCGCTGGGAGAGCGATCAGGGTTGGGATGTGTTTCGCAGAACAAGCCTTCCGCGCCCAACGCCATGGCGGCGCGCGCCAGCGGTTCGACCATTGCGCGATTGCCACCCGTAGCGCCGCCCAATCCACCGGGTTCTTGCACACTGTGCGTGGCGTCGAACACCACCGGTACGCCAAGGGATTGCATTTGTGGAATTGCGCGCATGTCGTTCACCAGGCGGCCATAACCGAAAAAAGTGCCGCGCTCGCAAAACAAGACATTCGTCGCACTAGCGTCGGTCAACTTTGCGAGGACATATTGCATGTCGGCCGGCGACATGAACTGCGCTTTCTTAACGTTAACCGCTTTGCCGGTCTTTGCCGCGGCGATGAGCAAGTCGGTCTGCCGCGCGAGGAACGCGGGGATCTGTAGCAGGTCACAAACTTCGCCCGCAGGTGCAGCTTGCGCTGCTTCGTGAATGTCGGTGGTGACGGGCAAACCCGTAGCGTCTTTCACCGCGGACAGTATGCGTAGTCCTTCAACCAGACCTGGCCCACGGTAAGCGTCGCTACTGGTGCGGTTGGCTTTGTCGAACGACGCTTTGAAGACCAACTGCACCGGGAACAAGGCGGCGATGCGCTGCAGCTCTTCGGCAATCTCCAACGCGAGCGACTCACTTTCCAGCACACAGGGTCCTGCAATCCACAGCAGAGGCTGGTCGCGCCCACACTGGTAGGGGCCAATTTCAACGGGGTAATTCGTCACAACTCAATTCCAAGCGGGCGCGTTCGGCGGTTTAGTAAACGCAGCAATATAACCGCATTACCCAGTACGAACTACGCGAGGCCTTGGTTCTCCCGCGCGGCAGGCCATGGGCCCGTGTGAGTCAGGAGCCAAGCCCCTTCCACATTTCTCGTTCCGAGACGGTCCCTCTACCACACTGCTGGCTCATCTTGGCGGAATCCCAGCAAATAAACCGCCTATCGAGACGATCTAGTATCGCCATAAAGTAATTTATACAAAAGGCTTACGGGTACTATTGAGCACACTGTTGTCCCGATGTGAGACGAAATTGCCCCCTCTATTTCACGAAATCCTCATCTACCGCTTTAGTGGGGAAAATGACCGCGGTTTGATCGAGAACGCTGCAGTGGGAGCAAACCTTCAGCCGTGAACTAGCCAATAGATTTCTAGTCAAGAGTCGTCGCGTAGCTGTCGTTTGTCTCACACTAACTGTAATGCTTCAAAAGAGTTACGGTGACGCTCCTCGGCCTTCTCACCTCGCCGTCGCCCACAGCTGGCACGAGAAGTGCGTTAGCAATATGTCGAGTTGGCGGACCCAGAGGGGCTCGCCAGCTCTTCAATTCGCTGGCCCGCGTGGCCTCGGGTGAACTGTGACGCAAGGGTTCAATTGCCCCTGACCCTGGCGTAAAGTCAAAGAGTTTTTGGCTCACCCGAGGCCCGCTTTTTTTGGGCCCGTTGTGAGCCGCCCGCTGTCACGGCTCCAGGTTTCTCTCATCCTCGTCCGCATTATCATCGTTCCGCAGCATCATCACTCGGACAGTCTCTGATAGTCGTCCACCGTCGCGCCGTCCAAGCACGCCTGGATGATTTCTTTCGCTTTGGTGTCCAGATCGTCGTCCAGGAATTTTGAAATTTGTTTGTGGAAGAATTCCGTTAACACCTTCGCCCCTTGATCGTAGCCTGTTTCGCCAACCTCGGGTTGTGTTTCGACCTGGAGGAACCAGTGCCCAATGACTTGGCCTTCGACTTGGATCGTGCGCGGCGCTCTGCCGAGTAGTGAGCATCGAGCGTTGGTCAGCTTCTCCGGAGCAAATTTGGCCGAGCCGCGTCGTGTGAGGTATTCACGAGCGATCCACTGAGGGGCGAAGCCGGTCTCCCAACAGCCAATGTGTTGATTCGGTATTAATACGTACATCGTGTCGGGGGTATCCATCACTTGGCGAAACAGGATGTTCGCCTGATCGACGCGTCGCCCAGTCGCGAAGGGCCAGTAAGAGCCCACGCCCTCGGAACTCATTCCTTCGGTCGACACGATGGATGGATTGCCATGTCCGCGTGGTGCGACCAATCGCCACAGCCAAGCCAACGCGGGAGAAAGGATATGAAAGAGGCCGATGATGCCGTACGTCGGATGCTGGCTAGTGCAGGGTGGGCAACGCACGCCGAAGCTGCGGATGTCGACTGTGACTGGTTCGTGGACAATTCCCGGATACTTGTCGCGCGGGAAAATCAAACGTGGGTTCGGGCACGGAGTGCCGGGCGAATCTTGAATCGGTTCCCAGATCAAGGCCGTCGAGTTCGGCGTAGCGTCGATGTTGAGGAAAAGAAGTGGCTGTTCAGGATGAATCGTGAGTGATTCTAGATTGGGGTCGGTGCCATAGCGCGTAATGTGATTAACACGCAAAAACCAAGCCTGCTCCGCATCCACGAGGCTTAGCTTTCGCTCGCGAGCTTCGCCGCGCTGTAGTTCCGGATGACAGAGCGCCATGTCATCGGTGACCGGCCGCAATTCGCAGCCGCGCGGAATCGAGACATAGCGTCTCTCACCGGACACCGTGTTTTCGCCCAGCCTGAGCCGCCCGTCTGATTCCCGGTGCATCTGTTCCAGCATCTCGCTCTTACCACCCCCCGATGCCCCTTCGTGCATGAAGGTGACCGTGTTGTCGTAGGGGGTGACGACCTGCACCGTCGAGCAGTGGGCGGTTGTCCAGCCTTCTCGTTCGCCGTAGTTTAGCAACATGCCGTAGACGCCTTTCTTCGCCGACGGACCCGGGTAGAGGTTGTAGCTAAATAGTTCATGCAGCGCTTCGCGGCGGTTGTGGACGACGACCTGTTTGCCCTTGAAGTAGGTATGGCGGAACGGGGGCGCGATGTAGATGATGGCCGAATGGTGGTAGTCCTTGCCGTGAGCTTGGATTTCCTCGATCGGCACGATCCCCTGCAGCGTGGCTAAACCGAAGGCGAAGAAGGCCGCATTGGCAGGGCAGATCGCAACCGCGGGCAGTCCCTTGCCAGGCAAACCGGCATCGAAGAAGAAGCAGGCCAGATCTTGAGTTTTCAACCACGCAAAAGTTTCTTGCCGCAATGGCTCGAAGTCTTCGCCAAATCGATGCTCGAATGTTTTCTTGTCGGTCGCTTGGTCGTCAGCAATCGCCATACAATCTGGATCACGCCGGCGCATGTAGGACTCAATGTAGTTGGCGCTGATGCCATTTTTTACTCGACAGACATTCGCCTCGGGCAGGAACTTGCCGTCCACGTCGTACCCGACCGTAAAAAAACCTTTCTCATCGACAAGTGATTCTGGAACTGCGGCTTCCGCCAACTCCTCGGCCGTGCTAAAAAAACGTACGGACTTGGCTTCCTGTAAAATCGCTTCGGCGGAATGGGAAAGCGATAAATTTGGCAACTCAGCGGCAATCATGAAAACTTCTCCGTAGGTTCGCTAGGGTACATCCAGCAATATTTTAGCCTAAAAGACCACAAAAAAGTCTACGGAGAGCATTCCGCCACTGATGCTACTCCTCCCAAGGCTCACGAATTAAGTATTTTCTACTATGCCGCCGTTTTGTCCACCCAGCATGAATTTCGCAAAGCAGGAGTCTCTTGGAGGGCAGATACTTGCTTTCATTGCAATAAGAGAGATGACAAAGTCTTCGCTCCCCTCGTGCGAACGAAATAGGTAACACCAAATGAAGGTGTTGTCTACCATTTTCCCACATTGATACCCCACACCGGCCCGGGCTTCTTGCTGTGGTATGGTCGCTCTTTTACCCTGGCCAATTCCTTGAGGTCTTTCGTCACGGGCACCGCGCGGAACGTACCGCCGTTTGCCTTGGCGACTTGCTTGAGGCCCGTGGCGGTTTTGGTGTTTTCGCCGACGCCTAGGCCGAAGGTGTGGATTTTGTAGCGACGGTCGGTGGAGTTCAGCAGCAGCGCTCGTTTCTTGTCAGTGGTGAACAAGTCACCGTCAGTGAGCAGGAACACGACCTCGGGGCGAATCACTTCTGCCGCGGCGAGGGCTTCGTCAATCGCGTTGCCGCCGCAAAGCTCTACCGAGTCGAGCCAGGCGGCGAGCGTCTTGCGATTTCGGTCGTTGGGCGTGACGAACTTGCGCACTGAGCGCGGAAAAAACAACGGGTAGACCGTGTCGCTATAGAACACGACGTAGAATTTCTGCTTCGGATTGAGCGAAGCAACGCTCGCTTGCAGTTCACGAACCAGTGCCTCGAACTTGCCGCCTTTGCGCATGCCCCCGGAGTTGTCGAGCATGTAGAGTATGCGGCGGGCTTTTACTTCGGTGCCAAAAAACTTTGCCATCGTAGGCCCTTTGCCTGTAGCTGCTCCCGTCCCCACCTTTTCCAATCCCTTGCCATCCGCGCCGAACAAGTCGTCCAACTCGCCGAGGGCGCTATCCCCAATCGCTGAAGCGGACTCGCGGAGAGGGAGCTCGTCCAAGGTTGGTTCCTGAATGAGCGGCTCTGCACTGAGTTCTTCTTCGAACGCGTCGGGTGGGGGCTCGCTGAGTTCCGTGGCAAGTGCGTCTTCCAGCGTTTCCAAATTTTCGGGCTGCTCAATTTCTACGTCTTCAAGTTCATCAAGGACCTCGCGAACCGTAGGACTAGCATGCAATTCCAAGGGCTGTTCGTGCATCACGACCAGTGTCGAAGCAGCCAAAAAGCTCAGCAGCAGCGCATGGAGAACCAGACTGGTTGCCCACCAGGATGTGCGACGCACAATGCGACGCGTTGCGACTGGAGGTGTTGACGCTTCGCTAATCGCAATCGAAGTGGAGTGCTCATTGGCGTGCCGCGCAGTTGGTTGCACTTTGAAGTGAGGTGCGGACGGATCTCTAAGCTGCTTGGGCGTCGGCACCGGCGCCGGGGTTTTGTCTGCGTTGGTCAACGGACGTCCGGCAGAAACATCGAACTCGAACGTCCTGACCGCTTCGCCGGTGGGCGTACCGGTCTCACTCGCATCAGACGAAACGGGCAGATTGTTCGAGTTGGAGGGCATCGTTGGAATCGAAACTTGAAGCAAGCTGTAGACAGTGGCGATCGCTAGCAACCCACGCCCAGTCATGAAGAGACGGCCTCCCGCGATTTTAGCATGGATGCTAGCAGAACCGAAATTTCCGCATTTCTCGAACGAGGGCTCATTTCCTGAAGTTCAACCCACAGGCCCACGAGGTGCCTGCTGCTAAGCGAAACAGCCCGGCGAATGTAGTTCACATCGGGGATACTAGCATTGAAATCGTTGGTCTCACGCGATGGATCAGGCCGATATAAATGCATGGCTTTCTTCATCTCGCTAGGGCTAGGCCGCTCCAGCGGTCGAGCCGTGGCAAGCAACCAGCCTACCGCTTCCCCCCGTGAGTTGTTATGAATCTCCACCCCAAGGTGCGCCCGTTGTGGCAACGGTTACTGATTCTTCCTGCGCTGGTCCTGTTGATGGCCTACAAAGCAGCACGACTGCCGAAGTGTCTACTTCCGAGCGCTGTGCGTTCGATCGCGACGCATTGGGACTACGCGATGTTTTGGGTGTTGATCAAGTCCGGCGTCACGCGCGCGACCATCGACCAGCCGTGTGAGTTCAAAATGCCCCACTCATTCAAGCCGAAGGTGCTGGTCGCTCCGCAGTATCAATTACAAGAATCGCAGATCAAGCAGTTCTGCGAAGACGGCTTTCTTGGCCCGTTCGATGCTTTCTCGCGTGAGGAGATGGCTGACTTCCGCCAGGAGTTGCTCGCTGTGGAATCAACCCCCTCGCAAACCTACGGCTTTGTCACGCCCCGTGATCGACACTTCGAAATACCACGGCTGTGGAACTATCTGTCGTCGCCGACGATCACGGAACGGTTAGCTCAACTGCTAGGACCCGACTTGTTATGCTGGCGGTCGCAGATTTTTTACAAAGGACCACACTCGCCAGCGATTCAGTTTCATCAGGCGAGCACCTTCATGGTGGAGGACTACCTCGACCCGGCCATCTTCCCACCCCATCGCGACGAAATGCATCAGCTGACGGTGTGGGTGGCTGTCGACGACACGACGCCCGAGAATGGCTGCTTGCAGTTCGTGCGCGGGTCGCACGATCGCATCCGTACGATCAAGTTCGGCGGAGAAGAGGGATTTTACAACGCCAACTTCTCGCTGGAGTTTGATCGCGACAGCAGCGAGATCGTAACACTCCCCGTGCAAGCAGGGCAGTTCGTGATCTTCACCGAGCGCTGTATCCACGGATCACCACCCAACAGCACAAGCCGCCACCGCCTGGCGATGAACATGCGCGTTGTACCGACCAATGTGCCTGTCTACACAAATAAAGAGAAGTACCGCTCGGTCTATAACGGCGGGAAGTACTATCTCAAGAACTGGGGAGTGACGCAACTTCGCGGCGAGGACCGTTTCCAGTTGAGTCGCACCGTGGATATTCAACGGCGGCACGCAGAGTTGATGGAAACGCCCCGGCAAGCTGCGGCGTAGCACTCATCGGAAATACAAAGATGCAAACCCTCCGCAACAAATCGGCTTTGATAACCGGGGCTGCTTCGGGCATTGGGCGGGCGTTAGCCCTGCAACTCGTGAAGGAGGGGATGGATCTCTTTCTGCTTGATGTCGATCAAGTCGGACTGGTTGATGTTGTTCAGGAGGTAAGACACGCAGGAGCAAGCTCAGGGACCAACGCCATTGGCAGACGCTGTGATGTGAGCGACCCGAAGCAGATTGCCGCGAGTGTCGCTCACATTCTCGACCGATGGGGGGGGGTCGACCTGCTTGTCAACAATGCCGGCATCACCTACTACGGCCAAACCGCCGACATGAACGTCGACGATTGCGAGCGACTGCTCGCCATCAACCTGCATGCACCGATTCACTTTACGCGTGAGTTGTTGCCCACGCTGCTCGCAAGACCCGAGGCCCATGTGCTGAACGTCGCCAGTTTCTTTGGGCTCATCGGCACTCGTCGCCTAGCGGCTTACACGGCCAGCAAGTTCGGCTTGGTCGGTTTTAGCGAATCGCTGCGAGCCGAATATGGCCGCACAGGGCTTGGGGTGACTGCCCTCTGCCCCGGATTTGTGGACACCAATCTCTTCGCCACCGCCCCCTTGGGAACCGACCGGCAGAAGCAAAAGCAACCGCCGAGTTGGATGCTCACTACGCCCGAGAAAATCGCCATCCGCGCCGTGAAAGCCATTCGCCGCAACCAGGCGCAGGTGTTAATGCAGCCGTATGCCAAAGTTGCTCACTGGGGTAAACGTTTTGTTCCTGGCCTGCTCGATTGGGCGAACCATCTCAGCCGCAAACGTGCGAAATCCCTCGATCAGGACAAAATGGCCGATGCGCGAGACCTTCGTCGCGCCGCGTAGTGATGGCTGCAGCGGAGCGCGCGGCAGAATGCTACAATAGCTGCCATTGTTTTTCCCTGTAGGGCTCTTCTGCCAATTCTCGCCTGCAGGCCCGTCACGAGAGGTGTGCATTGCCTCGATACAGAAAGTGATCTCACATGCGGTGTTCCTTGGTACGCGCTCTTGTGCTGCTGTTGCTCCTGGTGGGGTCGCAGGTACAGGCTGCGCAGGAGGCGGACGTCATTGTCTACGGCTCCACACCTGGCGGCGTTTGTGCTGCGGTTGCTGCTGCGAGGGAAGGGGCTTCAGTCATACTGCTCGAGCCAACTGACCACGTCGGAGGATTGAGCACCGGCGGTCTCAGCTTTAGCGACTCCAACCAAACCGCGCGCAGCACCATGATGGGGCTATTCGACGAATGGCACACTCGCATCGAGAAGGATTACGCAGCGCGCGGGATCAAGTTGCCGTACAAGGTCAGCGTAAAGAATCAGGATGTGTGGACCTACGAGCCCCATGTGGCAGCTCGCGTCACCAAGCAGATGCTGGACGAGGCCGAAGTCCATCTACTGATCAATCACTATCTAAAATCGGTGCAGAGGCAAGGCACGCAAATCACCGACCTGATCACTAGCGAAGAGACCTTTCGTGCCAAAGTGTTCATCGACGCGACCTACGAAGGCGACTTGATGGCGGCGGCGGGGGTCAGTTGGACCATCGGGCGGGAAGACCGAGCGGAGTTCGGCGAATCCTTGGCTGGTAAACAGTATCCCAAAGCGCAGATGAATATTGACGGCTTCGATGACGAGGGAGAACTTTTGCCGCTGGTGACTACCCACGATGCTGGCGCCGAGGATGCCGGTTCTCAGGAAGCGGGCGACCGAAATGTGATGGTCTACAGCTTTCGCCTTTGCTTGACCGAAGACCCCGAGAACCGTGTGCCCTTTCCGAAACCCGCTCACTATGACCCCGCACGATTTGAAGTGGTGCGGCGCTTTGCTACCGCTGGCGGAAAACCTCACTTCGACTTGTATGCATTGCCCGGCGACAAGTTCGACGGCAACAATTCCATCGGCGGGCAGTTTTCGCTGGGGCTGGTCGGCGGTGGAAACGAATGGTGCGAGGCGGACCAGCAGGGCAGGGCGGCCATCTGGCTGGCGCACAAGCAGTACACGCTCGAATTCTATCACTTTCTCACCACCGACTTGGCAGTGCCTGAAGAAATTCGTCAACGGTTTTCCCGACTCGGATTGTGCAAAGACGAATTCCCCGCGACCGAGCACTTCTCGCCCGCGCTGTACATCCGCGAGGGTAGGCGGATGCAAGGTATGTACGTTCTTAGTCAAAACGATATTCTTGTGGACCCCGAGAAGCCGGACCCGATCGTGATATCGTCTTTTCCCATCGACTCGCACGACTGTCAGCGCATCGCGCTCAAAGAGGGCGGCGTCGTGAACGAAGGAACGATTTTCCCCGTGAGAAGAAAAAACTCGAGGCAAGGTTACGCCTACCAAGTGCCCTATCGCTCGATCTTACCGAAGCCAGAAGAATGCACCAATCTCCTGGTGCCGGTCGCGTTGTCGTGCACGCATGTCGGTCTTTCTTCGATCCGCGTTGAGCCGACGTGGATGTTGCTGGGGCAAAGCGCTGGTATTGCCGCTGCACTGGCTGCCGCTGAAGACGTCGCCATGCAAGAACTGTCCTACCCGAAGCTCAGGGTGCGCCTGTTGGCTCAGGGGCAGGTGTTGGAACTGCCCGAGCAGACGACTGACCCGGCACCATGAAGACCGTACGCCCCGCAGTCTGCTCAAGCAGAGCTTACACTGCTAAAGTCCACACTGCGTAGCCACTGGTTTCTGCCTATGCGTTTTCGCATCGTCACCTACAACATCCACAAGGGAATCGGCGGAGTGGATCGGCGATACCGTTTGCAGCGCACTGAAGATACTCTGCGTCATTGCGACGCGGACATTCTTTGCTTGCAAGAAGTCGACGAAGGCGTACCGCGTTCGCGCGGACAGGCCCAGGCAACCGTGCTTGCCGAAGCCTTGGGAATGCCGCATGTTGCTTTTCAGCGCAATGTGAAACTCAAGCACGGCAGCTACGGCAACGCGATCCTCAGTCGCTTTCCATTAGAAGAAGTAACGAACATCGACCTGACAGTGCCACTCAAGAAACGCCGTCGAGCGCTGCTGGCCAAGTGCCGGCTGCAATTCGATCACCACCGACGCACCCTGTTGGTCGCGTGCCTGCACTTGGGGCTGTCGGGTTTCGAACGGAAGCATCAGCTGCGACGGCTGCTCAAGCATTCCTTGCTAAAACAAGCGAACCACCGCGCGTCAATCATCCTGGCTGGCGACTACAACGATGTCTGGGGTAAACTGGCAGGGAGTACGCTAACCCCCGCAGGATACGAAATGGCGGGGCGTAAAATACGCACTTTCCCGGCGGTGATGCCGGTGCGTCCCTTGGATCGAATTTTCTACCGAGGTTCCCTGGAACTCGACCACGCGTTTGCCGCACACACAAAGGTCGCCCGCCAAGCTTCGGACCATCTGCCACTTGTTGCGGATTTTACAATCGACTGAAAATCCACTTCGCCTCAAATCAATCACAGAATGCTCGATTCGGTTTTTAACATGCTGAAGGGTTGGGGGTGGATTCCCTTCGTACTAGTATCCGCGCATGTGTCGCTTCAATTCGTACTGGCATTTCGAGTGATGATGCGCCGACGTTCGGTGGGCGAATCGCTCTCCTGGTTCCTGGTCATTTTCGTTTTTCCGCTCGTGGGGCCATTAGCGTATCTGTTAATGGGCGAACTTCGGCTCGGTAGCCGGCGCGAGAAACGGTTTGTCAACCTGTTCCCGCCCATTGAAAAATGGTTGAAACAATTGAACCATCGGTTCCGCATGGAATGGGACAACGTCGGCGACGAATGCGAACCCTTGGCACGTTTGGCGCAGCTCTCGTTGGGATTGCCAGCACTGCCGGGTAACCAACTAGAACTGATTGGCGAGTGGCAGGAAGTGTTTCGCCGGCTAGTCGCAGACATCGACGCTGCAGAGAAAACTTGCCATCTGGAGTTCTACATCTGGCATCCGGGGGGAACTGCCGGGGAAGTCGCGGAGGCACTCCTCCGTGCAGAAGAGCGTGGCGTTCAATGTCGAGTGTTGGTCGATGCCATGGGCAGTCGAGAGTTTCTGCGCAGCGAAGTTGCGGAAAAGTTGCGAACTGGCGGCGTGGAAGTCATTCCCGCGCTGCCTGGCGGAATCTTCCGCATGCCATTCGTTCGGTTCGACCTGCGGATGCATCGCAAGATCGTCGTCATCGACGGCCGTGTGGCTTACACCGGCAGCTTGAATCTTGTTGATCCGCGTTACTTTAAGCAGGACTCCGGCGTGGGGCAGTGGATCGACGCGATGGTGCGGATGGAGGGACCCGCGGTCGAAGCGCTGGCCATCACCTTCTTGGCCGATTGGTATGTCGAGTCGGACTATGAGCTGGAACAACTACGCGACAGCGGCGCGGCGCAACCGCAGCAGCAAGTCGGTCAATGTGCTGTGCAAGCCTTGCCTTCCGGCCCGGCGTATCGCAATGAATCGATCGAGCAAATTCTGGTAATGGCAATCTACGCAGCGCGGAAAGAGCTCGTGCTGACCACCCCTTATTTTGTACCAAGCGAGGCGCTGCTGATGGCGCTCGAATCGGCCGCCAGGCGGGGCGTGAAAGTCATTCTTATCGTTCCCGCAGAAGTCGATTCGCGGTTGGTCCACTACGCTAGTCAGGCATTCCAAGGTGACTTGCTCGACGCGGGCGTGCTGATCGCCAAATTCCAAGGCGGGCTGCTGCACACCAAGAGCGTCACCATCGACGGCGAAATGTGTTTGTTCGGCTCGCTGAATCTCGACCCCCGCAGCTTTCGATTGAACTTCGAGATTTCGCTCGCGATCTACAACAGTGCGTTTACCCAACGACTGCGCGAGCTACAGCAATCGTACCTCGACCAATCGGAATTGATGAACTTCGAAAGCTGGAAGAACCGCTCGTTAGCGCTCAAGGTCGCAGAGAACTGTGCGCGGTTGTTGGGGCCATTGCTGTAAGTCCAAGGTCGCACTATTAGTTCGACAATTCCAAATGCACTTGCGCCGAGTGCCGACCCGCGGGTTGAAGCCGCACAATCACTTCTTCGTTGGCCGGGACGATGGCTTCCAGCGTTATCTGCTCCGAGTTCTCCTTGTAGGCCAGTAATTTGTCTGTGGGTTTTTCTAGCGTTAGCATCCGCTCGACGTGGGGTTCGTCCTTGGCCAGAAAGACTTGGAGATTGATCGGCGCATCGGGCGAACTTGCGGTCACGCGAATGGGTTGCTCATGGCCAACCGCACCGATCGGGATGGAAACGACTTCGCCAAGCTGGAGGCTCACCTCTCGTTGGTCGAACAATCGAGGAGTGCAGCCCGGCACCGTGAACGTCAGCGCCAGGGCTAGGCAACCAAGGAAGGCTCGGTTTGAATCCATAGAGTGGCGAAGCGGTAGGAACAATTCTTGGGGCCCATGCCATGATAGCCGAACCTTTGCGATGTGCCGCGGCTAGTTTACTGGCATTCGGACTATTTCGCACGGGCCCGACGGGTATTGATTACCCCGACTTAGGCGTTACAATGCAGGATTGCGATTTAGCACAGGTCCCCAGTAGCAGGCTGCCCGGGTCCCTCAGGGCGATCCCCTGGCAGCGAGGAAGAAATCATGCAAGCTGAAATCCATCCCGAGTATCACGAAACTAGTGTCCACTGTGGCTGTGGCAACACCTTTACCACGCGCAGCACGCGGAAAGAACTGAAGGTCGATATTTGCAACATGTGCCATCCGTTTTACACGGGCAAGTTGAAGTTCGTTGACACCGCCGGACGCATCGAGAAATTCAAGAACAAGTTTGCGGGCGCCGGCTATGCGAGCCTCAAGAAGGGCAAGAAGGCCGACAAGAAGTAGCTGCGCAACTAGAAACGACTCATTGGCCGTCGCAAATTTCGGAAATTTGTGATGGCCATTCTTATGCATTTCCAACAAACCCCTTTGGCGACAAGAGCACGAAGCAAGACCCGCCCATTTCTTCTTGGTGTCGTTAGAGTCTTGGTAGTTCCATCCCAATCGCAACTAGGTGTTTGATCTCAGCCATTCGGAGACCGACGACAGTAGGGCACGATGCGAGAACTTCTGGAAGAAAAACTCAAGCGGTTTGAAGACCTCGAAAAGCAGTTGGTCGACCCGGAGGTACTTACCGACTCGAATAAGCTGGCCTCGGTCGCGCGCGAACACGGTTCGCTTGCCAAGCTTGCGACCAAGTACCGCCGGTTCAAGGAACTCATTCTCGAGATCGGCGAGACCCGCGAGATGGCCGAGGGCGACGAACCCGAGATGCGCGAACTAGCCGAAGCGGAGTTGCCGAAGCTCGTGGCTGACCGCGAGGATATATGGAACGAACTGCTGGAAATGACCATTGGCGGCGAAGACGCCAATCGCACGCGCTGTGTGATGGAGATCCGCGCGGGCACGGGGGGCGACGAGGCGGCCCTCTTCGCGCGTGACCTGTACGAGATGTACAAGCATCACGGCGAATCGAAGAAGTGGAAATTTGAAATCCTTAGCCACAGTCCGACCGAACTTGGCGGGTTCAAGGAAATTTCGCTCGCCGTCTCAGGCGAAGGAGTTTACCGCGAACTGCAGTACGAAAGCGGTGGCCACCGAGTGCAGCGCGTGCCGCAAACCGAGACCCAAGGGCGTGTGCATACTTCCGCGGCAACGGTCGCGGTGATGGCCGAGCCGGAAGACGTCGAAGTGAACCTGCAACCCGACGACTACCGCATCGACAAGTTCAACGCCAGCGGTCCCGGCGGCCAGCATGTCAACAAGACCGAGTCCGCCATTCGGCTCACGCACCACGAAACCGGTACCGTAGTGCAGTGCCAGGACGAAAAAAGCCAACACAAGAATCTCGCCAAGGCGCTGCGTGAGCTGAAAGCACGAGTCTACGATGCCAAACGCCGCGAAGAGGAGCAGAAGCGATCTGACGAGCGTAAAACCCTAGTCGGCAGCGGCGACCGCAGTCAGCGTATTCGAACTTATAACTTCCCAGAGAACCGCCTCACCGACCACCGCATCGGCTTCACGATCTACAAACTCGACCAAATCGTCGCTGGTGACATGCAAGTAGTGACCGACGCGCTGATCGACCACGACCGGCAGCAACTCCGCGACTCGTTTGGAACAGACGAGTAGTTCATTGCAATGAACTGTTTTCATGACTGAACAGGAATCTTGGACCATTGGTCGGTTGCTGAATTGGACGACCGAGTTTCTGCGCGACAAGGGGGCTGAGAGTCCGCGGTTGGATGCGGAGGTGTTGCTCTCGCATGCGCGCGGTTGTCCACGTATCGAACTCTACACCGCTTTCGAGGAAGAGGCTGCCGAGCCGCTGCGCGAGGCGTTCCGCGAGCTGGTCCGTCGCCGCGCGGCGGGGACGCCGGTTGCTTACTTGGTGGAGCATCGCGAGTTCTTTTCGTTGTCGTTTCAGGTGAATCCCGATGTGTTGATTCCGCGCCCAGAGTCGGAGCTGTTAGTAGTGCGAGCGCTGGACATCGCGAAGTCGCAAGCGGAGAGCGAACCGTTTCACATAGCCGATGTGGGGACGGGCAGCGGAGTCCTCGCCATTTGCCTCGCGAAGCATCTTCCCCAGTCCACCGTCACAGCGATTGATATCAGCCCGGCGGCAATTGCTGTCGCAGAGGCGAACGCAGTTCAGCATTCTGTTTCGGAGCGGGTTGAATTTATCTGCGGCGATTTGTTCGAGGAATGTCCGACCGCGGCAAGGTACGATGTAATTGTTAGCAACCCGCCGTATGTCGCTTCGGAGGAAATGGCAGCACTCGACACTGGCGTACGCGACCAAGAACCAGCGCTTGCGCTCGACGGGGGAGAGCAGGGCGTGGAGGTCATCCGCCGGTTGATTCCTGAAGCAGCACAGCGCCTCAATCCGAGCGGATGGCTGTTGATAGAAGTTGGACCTGCGAATGCTGAGCAGGTCGAACAGCTGATTGCAGGTGAAACGCGTTTGAAATTGGGGGAGACTCTACCAGACTTGGCTGGCCACCCTCGCGTTGTGCAAGCCCAGTTGCAAGAAGCGAGTTAATGCAAGAACGTTTGCCATCACTACAGCATTGCTTGGCTAACCTGGCTGACTCCAAAATACATGAGCCCGCAGAGGAAAATCTGCGTGATCGTGACCGCTGCGGCTGTGAAGATCGTCGTGCGTACTGAGACCGCGACGATTACCGCGGTAGTGAGCAGCATGACCAACAACTGAGTGGTGAGCCCCAGTGGCATCGCGTTGGATTGGAACAGTATTCGGAGGCCGAAGTTCGTGAGAATGCTCACGACCACAACTGCCGCGGCAGGCAAGAAGTCGAGAACGCGTACAGCGCAAATCGCACTCGCCATACGCAGAGACCATGCCGCCGCCGCGACGGCAAGTGGCAATAGAATGGTACCAATTACGACAGGATCAGAACTACGTAGCAAGTTTTCCATAACAAATCTCGCTAGAGGTGTACAACGACAGGGGGGATATGGCGGCGGTGTCCATCTAGGTTGTCCATTTAAAATGTAGTTCGCGACGAGAGGCAAGGATGAAACGCGGGGTGATTTTCCGCGTTGTTTTTTGGCAACAAGTGTCGCGTACTGGACTTCAACGGGTAAAAATCGCTAAACTTGAGGCGGTTCCAGAGCCGAAGAGAACTTCCAGCGGACCAACCGTGTCTGCTTATACGTCCCGCCTTTCCGCACAGTTGAGCGCCCCATGAATCGCCTTGCCAGCTGCTCCTGTATTTGCCCGGCCTAATCGGCCGGACCCTCTCGCCCCCGTTTTGCTCTGCGGCTCTAGTTCGCAGGTAGCAAACCCTCTCTGATCAATCGTCTCCCCTATGTTTATCGCGCGGCAAACAAGTCGCGTGTGGAGTGACTCACATGGCTTCCGATTTTCGCTTGAAGAATCAACTACCCGACATCACAGCGCGACTCGTCGAGACCTACGACGAGCTTGGCTCGATCAACCACCTCGACCACTGCCCGCTGCCAAGCTACGACGAGATCATCGCGGTCATCGACGATCTCACGGAAATTCTGTATCCCGGTTACCGGCGGCGCGAAGGACTGCACCACGGAAACATAGGCTATTACGTTGGCGATCTTGTGGATCGATTGCACGATCGCTTGACAACTCAAATCGGCCGAGCGCTCCGCCATGAGGCGGGAGCTACGAGTGACTGCGACGACGAACAAGATTTTGAGGCGCTCGGCCAAGCGAAGACCTTGCAGTTCTTGGACCTGCTACCGGAGCTGCGTGGCACACTTGCCACCGACGTGCAGGCGGCGTTCGATGGCGATCCGGCTTGCCAAAACTTGGATGAAGTGATTTTCTGCTATCCTGGTCTCGAGGCGATCACCGTCTACCGTTTTGCGCACTTGCTCTACGAGCTGCAGATACCGTTTATCCCGCGGATGATGAGCGAATGGGCCCATCGCCGCACGGGTATCGACATTCATCCGGGGGCAACGATAGGTTCGCACTTTTTCATCGACCACGGCACCGGTGTGGTGATTGGCGAGACGTGCCACATTGGCGAGCATGTGAAAATCTATCAAGGGGTAACCCTCGGCGCGCTCAGCTTCCCCACCGATGGCGATGGACTGCTCGTGCGCGGTCAGAAACGACACCCGACGATCGACGACAATGTGGTGATCTACGCCAATGCGACAATTCTCGGCGGCCGCACGGTCATCGGTCACGATGCGGTGATCGGCTCGAATGTTTGGCTCACAGCCAGTGTCGAACCTCACACGACCGTATTGCTTGAAAAGCCGAAGTTGAAAATGCGCAGCGACGAGCCCGACGATCTCAGACCAGAAACCCAGTATCAGATTTAGGCGATACGCGTTACGATAGGGAGTCCTCACACCGTTCCTAAACGTGAAGCTCCACCATGCTGCTTGGTCCACTGTTTCGCGTTGAGATGGTCAGCGTCGCGCGGCGTCGGCGGTATTTTCTGCTGCGTGTGGTGTATGGACTGTTGGCGCTGTTTCTGCTGTGGACGGCATACACGAGCCTGCAATCTTTGTCTCTTGGCAACGCGACCACGATTTCTATCCAACAGGGTGCGCGGCTGGCGACGCAATTCTTCATCGCGTTTTGTTGGTTGCAGATCATCGCCGTGCTGACCGTCGGGCCCGCTTTGGCAGTCGGTACCATTGCCACGGAGCGAGAACGATGCACCATCGAGTATCTGTTCACTACGGACTTGTCGAACGCTGAAATTGTGCTCGGCAAACTTGCTGCCCGGCTCTGCCTGCTGGGCCAACTGTTGCTGGTCGGGCTTCCGATATTGTTTTTGTTCCGACTCTTGGGCGGTATTCCGGCCAAGCTGTTGGTGGTGACTTTTCTCTATGCTGCGAGTAGTGCCTTGCTCGTCGCATCGCTGAGTATCTGCGTGTCCGTTTGGTCAGAGCGATCGCGCGACGCAACGGTGCGCGTCTATCTACTGCTCGGCGTGTTGATCCTCTTACCGATCCTCCTGCAAGCGTGGGGCGGAATGGGGTTCTTTCGCGGGGCACTGTGGGCGGACTTGATTCGGCCAGTGCTTGATTTTTGTATCTCCATCAACCCGCTCTGGAATTTGGGCATGGCCATTGGCAATCAGAACGCCATTGGTGCGAGGCTCGACCTCTCGGTGATTTGGCAGACGGTGGGGAGGCAGTTGTTGGTGTCGCTAGGGGCGATTGGCCTGGCCGTCTTTGCCGTGCGGCGCGTGCATTTGAAGGAAACAACTGTCGCAGCCGGCCGCCAGCAGAAGCGCCGCCGCCAATGGAAATTGACTCGCTGGCGGCGACCGCTCAAAAGCGACGCCATGGTTTGGAAAGAGCTGTTCGCCGCGACCGCGACCACCAAGCTTGGCTTCATCGGTAGAGTCTCGGTCGTGTTGATATTGATCACATCCTGCGCGTTCACGGTCCAAGCATTGTTGCAATCAGTAGCAATGGGCAATCAATATTCATTTTTCATGCAATACCTTGGTGGATTCACCGGCTTCTTGGGCACTGGCATTCTGCTAATGTTGGCCGCGCGGGCAGCGGGCTTGGTCACGTCCGAAAAGGAACGAGACTGCTGGCTCTCACTGTTGTCCACACCACTAACAGGCAGCCAAATAATGCGTGCCAAGCTGTGGGGCAACCTCTACAGCGTGCGTTGGCCGTTACTTGTACTCAGCCTGAACTGGGTGTTGGGTATTTTGCAGGAGCCAGCATTCGTCGGGGCAACCCTGTTGCTGCTCGCGACGTTTCTCATGCAGGCATGGTACGTAAGCAGTGTTGGTCTCTGTTTTTCGCTTAGTTCGCAAACCACTCTGCGTGCTATGGGCGCGACGCTCGGCACCCTGGTGTTTACAGGCGGTGGCTACATGTTCTGCTGCTGCATGATTGCCGGCACGAGTGGCGGCGAAGAGGGATTTGTTGTTTTCCTCGCGGCCTGTATCCCGTTCTTGTTGGCCTTTCCGATCATTGCCTATATCGAGCTCTCTCAGGGCATGGGGCTGACAAGCAGTAGCATCGAAGGAGGAATGTTGTATGCCTACGGAATCGGCTTGATCGGGTACACGGTGGTTAGCGTTTTGCTGTACTACCACATGGTGACCCGCTTCGATCACTTGGCGGGGCGCACCGAAGCGTCTCCGGAAGCCTCAGCAGAGCTTTCACCTCGCGGCATATAGCGGCAGAGGGCGATTCCACCAAAGTACAGAATCACCAGCGGGATCGCCATCAGCATCATACTCCCCGGGTCAGCCGGTGTAAGAAACATCGAGAGCACCGAGATCACCAGGACCGCAACTCGCCACTTGCTCAAGTAAACGTCGACCGAGAAGATGTTGATCCGCTCGAGGAACAACATCACCAGCGGCAACTGGAAGCTAACCCCAAAGCCTAGCGGCAACATCATCACGAAACTCATCCACTCACCAATCTCCGGAGTGGGATTGATGCCCATTTGGCCATTGAACCAAAACAAGAAGTCGAGCACGTAGTCCATCGCCACGAAGAAAGCCAACGAAGCTCCCGCGAAGAAGAGCCCCAGACTTATCGGCAGAAAGATGTAAATGTATTTCTGTTCGTGCTTATAGAGCCCCGCCGCAACGAATTGCCAGATGTAGAAAAAGATAAACGGGCTGGCGATCAAAATGCCCACAATAATCGATGCCTTTACGTAGACGAAAAAAGGCGCCTGTCCCGATAGGCTAATGAGACTCAACCGGGGATCTTTTTCTAGTGGCTTGAAGATGCGCAGTTTGATCAGGTCGTCACGGGTGGTTGCCAGCTCACCCTCGGGTGGCTCGTTTCCCTGTACGCGGGCCAACTCGCGACGATCGATGTAAATCTCTTCGGGCACCATCCCCGAGTCGGCCAGCTGCTCGGCGGCCGCGTCGAGGTCGTCGGGTACGGGTTCATCAGCCTCTTGCTGCGATTCGAGCCGTTCGCGGTTCTCCTCGACAGCCTGACCGCGATAGAAAGTCTCCAGCGAATCTCGTATCGGCATCTGGATGTAATCGACCACTGACCATCCAAGCAGCAATCCCAACAGCGTGCCTAGTGTCAGTGCCGCGATCGACTTGAACAGCGCGAGCCGCAGTTCTTCGAGATGCTCGCCGAACGACATCTTCGTATGATCCAACGGATCGGCCGTCGCTGGTTCGCTTGCGTTCGTATTGCCCGGCTTAGCGTCGTCGGGGGAGGTGTCATCGGGCGTAGATTCGGACATGCGAGCAGTGAATTGAGCTTATGCTTTGGCGAAGGAAAACGTACCTTATTCAGTGTGCATTGCAAATCGCCCATTGGCCATATCAAATGCCAATTTCCTATCCAATAAGGTTTCCAACACTACTAGCCCGCCGCGACAGCCAGGGCGATTTCCCCATGACCATGACCTGCGACTATCCACTGCGCTTTCAACCCCTCTTTCGCCGCTACTTATGGGGCGGGCGCCGCTTAGAAACCATGCTGGGCAAACCCCTTGGTGAAGGCGACGACTACGCGGAATGTTGGGAGCTGGTGGACCACGGCGACGACCAAAGTGTCGTGCAAAATGGCCCAGCGGCTGGGCGGAAACTCGCCGAGCTGGTCGCACAACAGGGTGACGCACTGTTTGGCAAACACGCCGGGCAGCCGCAGTTCCCACTACTGTTCAAGTTCCTCGACTGCAACCGCACCCTCTCGGTGCAAGTGCATCCCAACGACGCGCAAGGCGCGCAGCTCGACCCGCCTGATCTTGGCAAGACCGAAGCGTGGGTGGTGTTGGCAGCCGATCCCGGCAGCAAAATCTATGCGGGACTGAAGCCTGGTGTGACCAAACAAGACCTACGCCAAGCACTGGAATCCGGCACGTGCGACGAGTGTCTACACACGCTGGAGCCTGTCGTCGGCGACTGCGTATTCATCGAAGCGGGAACCGTTCACGCACTGGGTGCGGGGCTAGTGATCGCCGAGATCCAGCAGGCGAGCGACACCACGTTTCGCCTGTTCGATTGGAACCGTGTTGGTGCGGACGGCAAGCCGCGCGAGTTGCACATCGAGCAGTCGCTCGAGGTGACCAATTTCCAGCGCGGCCCCGTTACGCCTCAAACTCCACAACCGTCAGGACAACCGGGACGCGAGCGACTGGTTGATTGCGACAAGTTTGTGTTAGATCGCGTGAGACTTACGGAGCCGCAAATCGTTGGCGGGGGTGAACGCTTCCATTTGCTGATCGTGATCGAGGGTTCCGTGCAACTTGGCTCCGAGCGTTTTGCGGCAGGAGAAACGTGCCTACTACCCGCCGCGTCGGGTGCTGTGGAGTTGCAACCACGGGGTAAGGCTACCGTGTTGGATGTTTTCTTACCGTGAGCTGCTTGCGCCCTTAAGGGCGTTCGAGCAGTAACGGAGCAGAAACCCACGCGAAGGACTATGCGTGGCTTAGAAAACGTCCCAATTGACTTTTTCTCAACGGCTAGGGCCGAAGAAAGACGGCCCTTTTCGTGGTCACATATCCCCTAAAAAACGCTCGTTTTCTTAACTCCTCAATTGAGCCCTGGAAGCCCTCGGTTCTAGTGTTTGGTGACGAATTAGGTATCGGTTTGCAAACAGCTACTGATTTTCTTTTGGGGACTCTCCCGCGGCATAAACCCACCTGTCAGGATCGACGATGTCAGTTCATCTACAGCATTGGACCTTTTGTCTGCACTTACACACTTGCGGTGGGCATTTGGTGCAATAGCTGTCGCAACCTAATCTGCAGGACGGTTGGCAAACTGATGGCATGCACTTCGATTGATAGGTATCGCACCCCTGCTTGCGTGCTGGCGTACAAACGCCTGGGGAGCCCTTTTGGCAATAGTCGTCGCAATGGAAGTGTACGCAACGGCATAGGTGGTTGGTGCGATCTTGAAGCGTGGTTGCATGGCAACCTAGAGCTAGGACTATAATCGCACCCAGAAGAATATTGTGCAAAAACGATGGCGAGCAGTAGAAGGTTGTTCTAAGCATGAGCTATTCCTCTCCACTCGGCAAAAGTGGAAGAGGCAGCTCTTCGTTCGCTTCATTTGCTCGAGAAGATGAGGTTGAATTAACAGGGACTGTCGCGACCGTCGCAATGGCATGACGACCTTGGTATGGAACGTCGCAGCGTAGTTGCCAGCCGCCACCAAGAGCTTTATAGACCCGTGTGAGCGCAATGGCTATGTCTGCTTGTGATGCGATAAGATTGTCTTGTGCCTGCACTAGATTTGCCTCCAAGACAAATACTCGTCCAAAATCAGTTGCTCCTTCTTTGTACTGAATACGGACTAGTTCGACCGATTTAGCTGCAGCTTCTGCACTCTTGCGTAATTCTTTGGTACGCTCTTTGGAGCGGAGGAATTGAACCATCGCGTCTTCGACTTCGCGATGTGCGGCAAGGATGGTATTCTCGTAACCGACGATTGCCTGCTGGTAACGAAGCTCTTGTACTCGGACGTTGTTTACCAATCGCCCATAGTTGAGAATATTCCATCGGAAGCCAGGGACAATTGCTCCCGCGCTGCTTGCAGAGGAGAACAAGTCGCTAAATTCCTGGGAGTTCAGCTTGATCTCGCCATTGATTCCGAATTGTGGATATAACTCGGCTTCAGCAATGCCGATTTGAGCTGATTGCTGGGCGATCAACCGTTCTGAGTTGCGTATATCAGGCCGTTGTCGAAGCAGGTTCGCTGGTATGCCTACGATGACCTGTTCAGGGACATTAGGAATAGAACCTCGCTCGGCTAGTAACGGTTCCAACGCATAAGGTGTCATGCCGAGCAAAACGGCGAGACGATTGAGTGCAAGACGCCGCCCCTGCTTGAGCGAGGGGATCAATGCCCTTGTATCCGCAAGGTTTGATGTCGCTTGCTGGACATCAAGGTCATCAACTCGACCTTCCCTGAATCTTGCTTGGGCAATCTGGAGACTGCCTGACTGGATCGTGACGTTTTCTTGAGCTAGCTGTAGTCGCTCGTCAAACGAACGTAGCTCAATATAGCTTGCAGCCACATCACCTATTAGAGTGACGAGAATGTTATCATAGTTTTCAACTTCGGCGTCAATCGTGGCATCGCCGGATTCAATCGATCGTCGAAGTCGACCCCAGAGATCGATTTCCCAAGATAAGTCGAATCCAGTTTGCCAATCACTAAATGCGCGAGGCGCACCGGGGAACGCTGTTGCGGTGGTCTGACTAAGCTGATTCCTACTGTATTGTCCGAAGAAACCTTGTGACTGCGGGAAGAGATTGCCCGCGGTGATGTTTCTTAATGTGCGGGCTTCGAGGACGCGCAGCCCAGCGGTTCGCAACGATAAGTTTTGTTGATAGCCCGTTAGAATCAGCTGTTCGAGCAATGGGTCGTTAAAAGCTCGCCACCAGGCAGTCTGAATGCATTGGTCATGAAGAACAGACTCGTGGTCTGCTTCAATCCAGTCCTCGGCGACTGGGACGATTGGCCGCTTGTAGTTTGGCCCTAGCTTGAACCCATTGCTGTGCCACTGGCGCAGACCACTGCAGCCGCCAATTGTCAGTAGCAGGGTAGCGCCAAGAAGGATTCGAGTTCGGAGCATAGGGATCAGGGCCGTAAG
Organism: Bythopirellula sp.; assembly: GCA_965230685.1. Taxonomy (GTDB): domain Bacteria; phylum Planctomycetota; class Planctomycetia; order Pirellulales; family Lacipirellulaceae; genus Bythopirellula. The sequence continues at coordinate 556,931 of CBDDLO010000002.1, read as the reverse complement.
TTCTCGTAGGCGGAATGAGCCTAGCTACGGTTATATTCGACATGCTTGCTGCCATCGATCCAAACGCTATGAACCGAACGCCATAGCCACAAAAAAGCGGCTATATTTCCTAACGTTGACAAAGCTCGCAATCCGTATATTTTTCCAAGGAGCTTGTTGTGAAGAATGAAGTCTATGTCCAGATATTTGCAATCAAACGCGTTTACACTCACACTCACTGAACTGGCAGCTGTTCTTACAGGTTGCGGTCAAACGTAGGTTGCTGAGCACAAACGGCTCGTAGTCGGAGTTAGAAGTGGCACTCAGCCCTGGCCTCAGGATTGCCATGGCCGGGAATAGCGCCTCAAGACAGGAGTGGCGGATTGTTCCGCTCAGCATTAGCGGCCAGACCGCACGTAGCTCATTCTCCAGACGCAACACAGTTTCACTTCACGCTGTTCGCGTCACCTTTGTAACGATCGCGATTGGAAACGTGCGCACCTACGATCGCCGCCACGACGACGGTCACAAAAATCTGGCCCACGACGGCCTCATATGCCGCAAGCATCTGAGTCGTGGGGGTTGCTGGCAAAATGTCGCCATAGCCGAGGGTCGTCAACGTTACGAAGCTGAAGTAGGACAAATGATAGAAGATCGAGTCGGAGCTATCCTCCGGTAGGGAAAACGCCTTCGGATCGAAATAGTAGATCACCGCGTACAAAGTTGCAAAGAACAAACCGAGGAGCAGGTAGCCACAACACGCTCCAAGAATCGTATCAGCATCCACGTCGTCATCGGTTAATAGCTGATGACAATAAGCAATCACGCTGATCCCAAAGAACGCAGTATAAAGTAATGCCGTAACGACGTGGACGGAACCGCTCGAAGTGGGTAACCATGTTGAAACTGCTGCGGCGATTCCGATACTGACGTAGCCCTTGCGGGCGAGCCCCGGTAGATGACTTTGACTGTAGACCGCTAGCAGAATCGAACCGGAAAATATCAGGTCCAGCAAGTACCTTGCAATCGTCGCCTGCGCCGCATGCGGGTAGACCAGAAACAATGCGCTGAGGCAGACGAACAGCCAAAAGTTTTCGAGCTGCCAGGGTTTTCTCTTCTTAATCACGTTTGCCTCACTCCTGCCGCACCAGTATCGGGCGCAACGACATCAGCGACTGGTCTGACGTGAAACGTCTCGACAATGATGGCGTAAAGCGCCGGAACGACGTACAACGTGAGTAGGGTTGCAACAATCAAGCCAAAGATCATCAGCCATGACATGCCTTCCCAAAGTGGTCCACCGGACAGCGCAAGTGGTAGCAAGCCACCAATCGTTGTGGCGGTTGTTAGGAAGATCGGCAACATGCGCTGCTTGCCAGCGGCAACCAGGCACTCACGGAAAGCCTGTCGGTCCATCCCGACAATCGGGCCCGATCCCTCACCAGATGCTGCGACCTCGTCTCGTTTGTGTTCAATCAGAATGTCTGCAAACTCGATAAAGATAATTCCCGTGTTTAATACGATTCCGAACAAGGACAGTAACCCCAGTTGTGGCATGAACCCGAGTGGACTCTTCATCAACCACAGTCCAAACCATGCACCAATGACAGCAAGCGGGAGCGTTGTGAGTATCACGCCGGTCTTGGACCATCCGTTGTACTGGACCACCAGAATCAGAACGATGCACAGGAAGGAAATCCCAAACGAAGTCATCATTTGTACCGACGCATCCTGACTCTCTTCCAGGGACCCTCCAATTTCGATCCTGTAGCCAACCGGCAATGAGTCTTTCAATGCGTGCATTTTGTCAGAATTCCAGACTCGCAGAACGACGTCATTCCCGGAGATGCCGTCCTCGACCTCGGCTGACACCTCAATCGTGCGGTTTTGGTCCCGTCGGGCAATCTTTCCTGGTTGCCATGTTGGACTGACTTTCGCGACCGAATTCAATGGTAGCTTTCCGTTTACGCCTTCCACGAATGCCGCGTCGATGCCGACAAGACTGCGACGGTCCTCCGGACGCAGTCGGAAGTAGACGGGAACCTGGTGATCCCCTTCGCGGAACATCGTGAGTTGAAGTCCAGAGAAGTAAGCACTGAGTGTGTCGGCGACTGCAGAGTTGGTAACGCCCGACAGATTCGCTTTGTCTTCGTCGACTTCGACGTCCAGTTGAAATGCGTCAATGCCCCATGAGTCAGAGATGTCCCAGGTTCCCGGCTCGTCACGCAGCATCAATTTGATTTCGTCTGCGACACGACGTAGTTCGTCGATATTGGCGAAACCATAGCCGGACACTCTTAGTTCCACAGGGGCAGCTGCCGGTCCCATTCCCAGACGCTTCGCCGTGACGCGTGCTCCGGCAATCGGCTTGATGCCGCGTTCCGCATTGCCATCGTCAACGGCAATACGCAAATCACGAATGAAGCTGTCGGTCAGTGCTCCACTCGAAGTGCGAATGAGGATTTCGGCGATATTTGCACCCGGCGTCGGCGGATTAAGTGAAAGTGCCCAGCGAGCCCCTCCGCTCCCTATCATGCTACGCATTGCTCTCAGCCGTTGGACGGACTCACCGGTTGCTTCGTCGGTGTATAGACTGAGCTTCTTGATGGCGTCTTCGACTTGCCCGACGATGCGATCGGTCTGTTCGATGGTCGCCGTTTCCGGAAGTGTGATGTTGACGTAAAACTGATCTCGTCGGTCGAGTGGAAAGAATTCGCTACTGACAGGGAGCTGCAAAGCCGCATAGAGCAAAGCCATCGAACCGAGAACCGTAATCCACTTGAACTTGAGTGCGACGTGTGCCGTTAGTCCGTAGAGCCGCAAGAACGCGTTGTCCTTTGATCCGTTTGACTCGGGTAGAGTTGAATCCTCGTTCGCACCACCTTTTCGTCTGAAACGTGCCGCGGCTTTGGTTCCGATTCGCCCCAACATCCAACTTAACCAAGGTAACGGTGCGTTCGGTCTTTCTGGATGCTTCGGCGCTCGAATGAATGCAGCAGCAAGGACGACACAGATAGACATGGCAAAAGACCAGCTCAACAGCAGGGTCGTCGAAAGCGTCACGGGCAAACTGTATACGTATTCCGCGGAGCCTCCTTTCAGAGCGAACATCATCGGGAAGAACGCAGCCACCGTGGTCAAGGTTCCGGTTAGCATCGGGAACATGAGTGTCGATGCGCCCTTAACAGCCGCTTCCCGAGGCGACATCCCGGCGAGAATATTAGTCCGCGTCTGGTCACAAACCTGAACGGCGTTATCGACGAGCAAACCCAACGCAATGATGATCGAAGCGAGAGAAATCTGTTCTAGTTCGACGCCAAACAAACTGATGGCTGCGATGGATCCCAGTATGACGAAGGGAATGTTGGCAGCCATCACCAGCGACGTCCTCAAGCCAACAAACAAGAACACCACGATCACTACTATGACGATGGCCGAGACAACGTTGCTTATCACATCGTCGATTTTGGCACTGACATTGTCCGACAGGTTCGAAACCGGTCGCACCGTCAAGTCTCGTGGCAACGCCTGTTCAACTTCGACCAATTGTTCAATGCGGGCCATCGCCGACTCGCAAATGTCAATGATGTTGGAGCCCGATTTCATCGTGATTCCCACCATCACCGCCGGAAACGTGCCGCGCTCTTCCGTAAACCGACAAAGCACGTTGGGTGGGTCGACATAGTCTCGATGTACTGTCAGACCGATATCTTCAAGACTGACTTGATTGACGGACTGGCCACTTTGCACGCCAGCGACGCTAAGTGATTCGATCTCGCTTAGCGCATCGAACTCGCCACCCGGCTTCACGTTGAACTTTCCGTCCCCCGTATCAATGCTGCCACCGGGCGAAATAATATTGCGACTGGCAACGAGGTTGCGCAGTTCTTCAGTCGTCATCGCAATTTGTGACCAAGTTCCAAGGTCGGTTTCAATGTAGATGGCTTCGTCCTGCACACCGTACTTCTCAACTTTCGCGACGCCGGGAAGAAGCCGTATCGCATCGCGAACTTGATCTGCTAAGACCTCAAGTTCACGCGGAGTGTAGTGATGTTCGGATTCGATCTGTTCATAGCCATCGGTCGAGAATGGCTCAGCCCCATCCGACGTACTTTCTTCCAGCGGAGTCTGATAGACGCCCAGAAGAAGAATCGTTGTGTCGCCGAACTCATCATTGACGACTGGTCGGACATTAGGCGCTGGCATCGGAACGAGATCGACTTTGGCGCGAACTTTGTCCCAAACGTTTTGAATATCTGCGACAGGAACATCGTCCGTCAAATTTACGAAAATCACCGATTGCCCGTTGATGGTATCAGAGATGAGGTAGTCCACCTCCTCAAGGCTGTCGAGCGTCTCTTCGAGTTGGTCGGTGATAAGCTCTTCGACCTTACTCGACGGAGCGCCGGGCCAGCGTGTCGAGACGACGCAAGTCCGAATCGTAAACTTCGGGTCTTCGCGTCGTGGCATCGTGAAGAAGGTGACGACACCCCAAGCCGTCATGAGTCCGACAAGTGTCAGCACAACGGGGCGAAAACGCATTGACAGATTGGCGAGATTCATCGCGTGGCCTCCAGTGCCGACGGATGATGACCCGGCCGCGTTTCAGGTAGTTCGAACTCTCCGTGACCTGAACGCGTGAGCAAACGCTCATCTTTCGAAACCCTGATTTTCTCGGCTACGCAGGTCTGATTTAGGCATCCTCTATTGCTCATTGGTCGCCCTCCGTGAGCTGACTTGCGTTGACGGTTTCGCCATCGATCAGGTAGTGAGCGCCCTCAACGATATAGCTCACTCCAGCTAGCGAACCTGCTTCAATGGGCTCGATACGTCGCAGGCTGGACGTAGCAGCGAATTGGGTCTCACCTCCAAGATTGATAGGGACTCGTTTTGCCACGGACTTACCATCTGATTCGTCAACAACAAAGATATACGCCTGCCCCTGTTTGCGCGTGATGGCGTCCATCGGAACGTAGTAGCCCTCGATACCTTCGCCTCCGGTCAGGTCTACCTGAACAAGATCGCCTGGTCGCAACATCCATTGCCCTTCCGAGCTACGAACTACGGCGTCGCCGTTCCATTCTGCGGCCGTGCCATTGCTCACTTTCAGCTTCCCGATGACCATGTTGACTTTCGGATCGAAGTCTTTGTCGTCGACAACAACTTGCTGAAAAATCCAATTGCCAAGATACGGAACCTTCAGCGATCCCGGCGTGACTCGAATCTTGCGAACCTTTAACTCACGATCCATTGGCGCTTGCCGGGCTTGAACGGTCCTGTTCGTAACCATCCACAGGTAGTATCCGGCATCGTCTTTCAACAAGGCGTCCTCAGAGACAAAGAGCATGCCCTCTTCCGCCCCCGGAAGAAACTTGAAGTCGAGTCGCCATAGGTCCGACGTTGTGGCGACCGATCGATCTGCTTGCAATTTACTCACGTTCTCGTTCATGATCAGCAGCGTGACGGTAAACGTTCGAGTTAGCGGATCGGCAACGGGATCGACTAGGTAGAGATAACCTTCGCGTCTCGCCAGCGATCCGTCTGGCATCGTGACGACAACAGGAAGCGCTTCTCGTCCTTCAAGATGGCGAGAAACTCTGGCCGAGACTTCGAATTCAATCTTGATCGGATTAACCATCTGCAGTGTTGCGACGGGCTGCCCGGCACTGACGACACTCCCGGGAACTACCGAGACGTCAGCAATCTGACCGTTGTATGACGCATACAATGTGCAGTCTTCCACGTTGCGTTGGGCGTCTCGCAGATTCTGTACTGCCTGGAGTTTTGCGTTCTTGAGCGACTCGATCTCAGCCGCCTTGGACTTTCGAGATGCCGCGAGCTGCTTAAGTTTTGCTTCAGCGCTTTGGTAGTTGGCCTTGTCTCGATCGACGTCGACCTGTGCCCCGGCCTTTTGTGCAAAGAGCCGCGAGCTTCGCTCATACTCCGTCTTCGCAAGGTCTCGTGTCGCGGTGGCGGAGGCAATCTGAGCCGGGATGTCCTCGTTGAGTCCCGTCAAAGCAGCAAGCAGATTCTGTTCAGCTCGTGTAACGTCTGCCTTCGCTCTTGCGACCTGCAGGGTATATCGTTCGGATTCGAGCTGCGCAACTGGAGTGCCTGGGGAAATGAGCGCCCCCTCGCCATCCAGCACGCGACCTTCGATTTCGGTATTAGGCTCGACGACGAACTCGACTCGCCCTCCGACCTCAAACCCGATCTGCTCTGTTTTCCACGATCCCGCGGAGGCTGAGATCATGGACGCACTAGGCGGTGTTCGTCTCGTCAACTTGGTGACGATCACCGGTCGCGGCCTGCGCTCCGGGATCGCCTGCTCCTGTCTTTCGCAACCGCATATCGTCACTGAAGCGAGCACGGCAAAACAGCAAATTCGGCGACGGACATACAGGCATCGCTTCAATTTGCCGCCATGTGTACTGGACAGCCCTGGCCGCCAAGTGATCGTCCGGCGGTGATCCCTGGACACGGATCTCCCCAAGTCAGTTGTAGTGATTCTTTCCATTTCATGACTCATAGTCTTATCCGATTATCCGCAAGTTCTCACGATGGTCTTGACGCCTCGCTATTCCTGCTCCCTAGGAGTTCTGATTTGTCTTGTCACAATCCAATTCAAACTGCTGGGTACGACAATAATTCTCACCCCACCGCATGGTACGTCTCCGATAGGTGCAGCTCCCAGCGTGCCTCGGCGTTCTCGAACCGGGCAGTCTAGCAGATGCCCGTTCGAAGCGTCAGCGTGGACATTCGGAGCACGTTAAAGGGCAGGCTTCGATGCACGGGTGACGCCTTTCCAAGGGTCGAAACTCACCGCGCTAAATCAGTTCAGTGGCTTAGACTGGCAGATGTCTCGAAGGTGCCTTCGGTGAAACAGACTCGAGGCACATGCCAGCGATTCTAAACCTGCGTCTGGCGTGAAACGCTGAGGCAGCTTGAGGCTTCGCGTAAGTTTCTATACCATTACTGCTCATACCCCTCTTCCAAGTAACATGCACGCGGATGGAGCCAAGGTAGTTTCAAGCTTGCATTTTCGTGCATTGGCCAATCACGACAGATGTTTCATGCTAATCAAGATGTTCTTGGTGCATCTCACCAGATTGCCTGGCCTAGGGCTCTGCTTCGCCGGTGCTGAGGGGCAGGGCAGGGGGGTGCGAATGCGTTCCTGCTTCTAATAGGCAAACTCCATACGCTAGGGCGAGCCCCAGCAGAAGGGCTAGCGAAAGTTTGCCTCGGTCGTGATCGTGAAACTGTAGCTCGGGTAGCAAGTCGCTCAGCGCGATGCACAGAAACGTCCCCGCTGCGAATGCCAGCGCGTACCCCAGCGTTGTACCTCCGTCGCCATTCCCCACGATGCCCACGTGAAAAATGAGGGCCCCGAGCGGGATCGCCAGCGAGAAAATGGCGTTCACCACATGCCGCCAGCCGGGCGACCACCCTCCGCGAGCCATCAGTGTCGCGATCGTCATCGAGTCGAACGGTTTGTGCAGCAGAATGACCAAGAAAGTCCCCAAGCCGGCCAGACGTAAACTGTCGTGCCCGTGTTGGACGCTCGCCGCCAGCGCCACCCCCGCGATCACGCTATGGAGTGTTAGCCCCAAGGCCGCGCCACTCCAGGTGATGTCGTGTCCGTGCGAATGATCGTGGTTTGCGCCCTCGTCGTGGTGACAAGTGACTTCGCCGTCTTCCACGCCGTGATGGTGAAAGCAAAAGAAACGCTCGATGAAAAACATCGTCATCAAACCCGCGAGCACCCACAACATCACACGCAGGGTAGTTTCCGACGGGGTGAGTGAGCTGGCACTCAGCGATTGCTCCAGCGCATGCGGCAACATATGTAGCAAGCCAATCCCCAGCATCACTCCCGCGACAAAGCTAACCGCGCACTCCATCACCCGATGCGTCAGGCGAAACCACACGGGGATCATTCCCCCCACGACCGACGCGGCGAGTATCAGCAGGCAGTAGTAAGTCAGAAGTACTAAGGGATTCATGCGCTGCCCATGCTAAGGAACGAATCTCCCAGTATCGCACGCCTCTAGCCAGAAAGGAATATGCATTGTTTGGCAAGGGCCCGTTCGAAACTTGGAGATTCTTTGGTCATTTCATTGCCACACTATTCGACACGCCATAAACTAAGTGTCATTCCCAACTCGGCCGTTCAGTCCGCGTAGACGAAGGTCGTTCTATTCACACGACGGCTGAAGTCCCCCAACTGGAGCAAGACTAATGAACCTCACTCGAAGTCTGTTCTTTTCATTCGCCGCGGTCATGGTGCTACTGGCAACACCCGCTCATGGTCAAACCCTGCTGGGCAATGGCTTTGACGGCGTCCTCTACAATGTCGATTTCACGACCGGCAATGCATCGAACCCCCGGTCGACCGGTACGGGTGACAGTTCGCTCACCGGCATCGCAATTTCCTCCAATGGAACGCTCTACGGCTTGACAACCTTCGTTGGAAATCCCGCGAACTCGTTAGTGACAATCGATCCGGTAACGGGGATGTCCACAACAATCGGCAGCACGGGTCTCACAACCATTGCCGAAGGCGGCCTTGCATTTGATCCAACCAATGGCACGCTATTCGGCATTCAGAACATCCCCTCAAACCGAGAATTATTCACCTTAGATATTTCCACCGGTTCGGCGACGGTCATCGGCAACCTTGGTGGGCTCTTAGATGGCGACTTTTCGTCAATGGCTTTCGCCCCGGATGGGACGCTCTACATCCTTGATACTGGCCAGATGTCTATGTCCCGCCTGCTGACAGTTGATAAATCGACTGCTGCCACCATCAGCTCAGTAACATTGTCTATGGATCTGGGCTTCACTTCAGGGATGGCATTCCACCCGGTTACGGGCACGCTGTATGTCGCGGACGGGGGAGTCGGAGAAGGTACCGATAGCTTGTACACCCTCGACCCGCTTTCCGGAGACCTCACACTGGTCGGTCCGACCGGCTTGCCCGATGGGCTGGCGGGTCTCGCATTCGTGATTCCCGAGCCAAATTCTGCAGTGCTAGGGTGCGCTGCAGGCATGATTGCTTTGGCGGTTCGTCGCCGCTCGCGGTGCCACCTATTATGATTCGCCACTCTGTCTTACGCTATTGGTATGCGTGCCTGTATCCAACGTGTTAGCCAAGCTCAAGTCGTTGTGGGCGACCAATGCACTGGCCAGATTGGCACTGGTCTACTGGTGTTGATGGGCGTTGCCGAAACGGATACTGACGCTGAGTTGAACTGGCTCGCTGAAAAGATCATCAACCTGCGCATTTTCCCCGACGAGCAGGGTAAGATGAACCGTTCGCTCGTCGACGCCGGTGGCGCAATGTTGGTTGTCAGCCAGTTCACGCTCTACGGCGACTGCCGCAAGGGTCGACGGCCCAGCTTCGTCGCCGCCGCCCAGCCCGAAAAAGCCGAGCAAATGTACGACGCGTTCGTCGATTACGTGGCAGAGCAGGGGGTCGAAGTTGCAACCGGCCGCTTCCGCGCTGACATGCAGGTGTCGCTCACCAACGATGGGCCAGTGACAATTTGGATCGATACGGCGGACAGGTAATGTCTCCTCCACGCTGCTACACTTTTGGAGAAGCTTGCAGCAGCATTACCTACGAATTAATTCAACCTTCACCGCAGGAACATTCCATGCAAGAAAAAACTGTCAAATTCCACAGCTACTTTGGCTTCGTTGTGTGTATGACGGTCATACTGTTTTGGCCTATCTCACCGCTGCGGGCCAACGACTCTGCCACCGTTAAGCACTCCTTCCTCGCTGTCGGCAGCGCGAACAAGGCGGTCATCATCGACGAGGACGGGTTGGTCAGTTGGTCGTTCGATGTGCCGGCCAGCGACGGTTGGGTTTTGCCTAGCGGCAATGTGTTACTCGCGGCGTATCCGACGGATGCTTATCCCGGTGGGGCGGTGCTTGAGATCGACCGCGAATCCAACGAGATTGTTTTTCGGTATCTGGGTAAGCAAAAGGAAATCAGTACCGTCGAGCCGCTGACGGACGGCAAGTTCCTTGTCGCCGAACTGGGGCCTGAGCCGCGCGCCGTCGTCATCGATCGGCAGGGCACTGTGCTGCGGACCACAGCACTGCAATGCCAGAAGGAAAATGTGCATATGCAAACGCGGATGATCCGCACGTTGCCGAGTGGCAATTACCTTGCCCCGCACCTGCTCGACTTTGCGGTGAAAGAGTACGAACCAGGTTCGGGGGAAGTCGTGGCCACGATTCCAACCGACGACCGTGGCCGCGAGAAGCGTGATTGGCCCTTTACCGCCATCCGCCTTGCCGATGGCAACACGCTGATTTCCTGCACCAATGGCAACCGCATTATCGAAGTCGATCCGCAGGGCAAGATAGTTTGGAGCGTCACCAACGACGACCTATCGGAACCATTGTTTAGCGATCCTTGTGGCGCTCAGCGGTTGCCCAATGGCAACACGATTGTCTCCAGCTACCGTGCCAGTGGCGATCAAGTGAAGCTGTTCGAGCTGACGCGCGACAAGCAAGTCGTCTGGACTTACTCTGGAATGGAGCACGGTTTCCACCACGTCCAGATTCTTACGACCAATGGCACGCCGTTGAAAGAAAACACTTGGCGGTAATTCATCGCTGCGCTGGCTCGACTTGGAATCTCTGCCAAATCCGCCGCGCCGTGTCGTAGATGGTGCGATCTTGTTGGACTTGGTAGGGGTCCACTGGCGGTTGTCCTTCGGGGGGATACCACACTTCGGGTGCGGGTCGTCCGTCAACCACTTGGCCCTCGAAAGGTTGCACTGAAGCAGGGGGCACGAAGTTGGAGTCTTCCTGCGCCAGTTGCTCATTGCGGCGCAGCCACCGGTCGCGCTCAATCACTACCGGCGACAATTGTCCATAGCGGTCCATCACCATCGGTTCGCCGAGAATCATCAAGACGACGATAGCTAACTTGGCATAGGTCGAGATATTTGCCCAGTGGTTTTTGCCCCACAACTTTAACGCTGTACCGAACGAACGCTTGAATCGCCAACGGCCGCGATACCACTCGACAGAATACATCTCATCGAGCATCAAGTGCGACATCACGCCAAGAAAGATTCCGGCGGCTTTGAAGTAGCGCAGTTGGAGGTCGTTGCAACCGCTGATCAAAAATGCGACTCCGGCAAAGATCAGCGCAGCGGGAATGCTGTGAAACATCCCCCGATGCACTGTGTAGCGCGCAAGCAACCGCCCCACGCCAAAGCGCACGAACAAATACATCGACCCGCACACTAAGACCATCTGTTCATAATTGAGCCCTAGCGCGCGGAACCGGTCGAGCATCAACGTAGGAATAATTGCGGCGGCGAAACACATGGACTCGCGGAAGGGGACCCCAGAATCGCTGTCGATGTCGGGCAGCATACCGCCCACGCCGCACAACCCGCCGGCAATCAACGACGACTCGATGGGCAAACCCATCGCCATGCCTACACCGGTATAGCCTACGCCCAACATGCTGCTCACGGTGATGTGTGTCTTGAAGCCGGCCATGCGGGATAGTTAGATATGAGATTGAAGGTTGAAGGTGTTTGGTTGCAGACTTTAGAAAATGGCTGCCGTGGCGGCCAGACGGACTGGTGCTAGCATTGCTATCCAGATGGTTGCTTCGTTCTGCCTTCCGTACTCAACAGTTGCTGGATATACTTCCGCCGTCTCGATCTTCAATCTTCACTCACCTATCTGACATTTCCCATGCAAACCTACGACCTCCTCATGCTCATGGTGCTACTGGCTGCCACACTGTTTGGCTTTTGGAAGGGCATGGCGTGGCAAATCGCCTCGCTAGCATCGCTGATCGTGAGCTACTTTGCCGCGCTGCGTTTCGCTGACGAGCTGGCACCGAAGATCAGCAACCACGCGCCGTGGAACAAATTCGTCGCAATGTTGGCAATTTACATAGCTACGTCGTTTGTGATTTGGACTTTGTTTCGTCTGGTGTCGGGAGTTATCGACCGCGTGAAGCTCGACGGGTTTGATCACCAGATGGGCGGGCTGATCGGTTTCGCCAAGGGCGTGCTGCTTGCGATTGCGATTACGTTTTTCGCCGTCACGATTTTGCCACAGACGCAAAAAGACATGATCATTGCCTCGCGGACCGGCGGTTACATTGTTCGATTCTTGGATCAGTCTCACTCGTTCGTGCCGCCAGAAATTCACGGCGTGATTGAACCCTACGTCCAGCGCATCGAGCAGCGGCTCAACCCCAACTACGTGCCGCATGGTCCGACGGATTTCCAGACCAGTTGGCCCAGCGAACAACGAACTCCCAGTTGGCCCGCGAGCACACAGAGCCAAAACCTTTGGCCTCAGCAACAGGAGCAACCCGCGAACCCACAACCCTCGGTCTACGAGCAGCAGCGCGCGGCCTGGCCACAGCAGCAACAGCCCGCCGCCGTACCTCCTCAATCCCCACCTGTGCAAACCCAGCCGCAAACTCAGCCAATTCCCCCCTGGCCCAAACAAGACCAAACCGCCGACCGCCCCACTGGCGCGCCAATCTAAGCCGGGGTCCTCGGCACAACAACGTTTGTGAGACAGTGATCCATGCATCTCGAAGCACGATCGCCCAGTTGTTTCTCGACGCAGTACTTGCTCAAGCTCGATGATCGGCCGGTCGGGCAGTTCAAGGGCCGCTGGTTTAGCGAAGGCATCGACATTCGACTGACCGAGAGGCTCCAGCTTCATTTCGAGAAATCGTCGTGGTTGGGGAGCGATTTTCGGCTGATCGACGTCGGGACCCAGGAAGTCCTTGCCAGCGGCCGCCGGGCCGGAATCTTCACCAGAACCTGGGATTTGGATCTGCAATCCGGGCCCGCGACGCTCGCGCCTGTTGGACTGCTTTCTACCAGTTACGAAGTACAACGAGGCGGCAATTGCGAAGCGCGGGCCTCACGTATCGACTGGTGCAATCGAGGCTGGCAAGTCGACTCCGACGGTGCACTCGACGCCACCGATCTCGTATTCGTCGGGCTGGTGTATCACACGATCCTGCAACGGCAACGGAACAAGAGCAGCGGAAGCTGAGCATCAGCGGGGGAGACGCCACACGCCTGTCGCCGCGGTAAAAACCGCCCAAAAACGAACATAACAATGATTATCGGACGTTGGTGGTAGGTGTTTATAGCAGCGTCGTTGTTCTTGCCGTTCGCCTGAAATGGCTCCGAATTCTCGGTTTGCAGAGCGGCCTTTTCGCAAAAGACTGCAGCAGAAAATTGTTGACTGCGTTTCGGAGCCGGTTTACTATCACCCATCAGAACAGTGAAATCGACCCTCACCAGACAAGCACCCGAGAGCCCATTGGAGTACACCATGCGACGTTGTCTTGCCAGCTATTCATTGCCATTCGAGCGTCTAGTATTCGTCGTGGCTACACTGGCCACATTTTGCGTAACTACTGGCGTAACCACTTCGGCTCACGCACAGATCCTTTACAACACCTTGGGGTCCAATGGCGAGCTGCTTCGGCAGGTGAATCCAGATGGCTCGGGCAATTCGCCCATTCAAATTGGCAACCTGCCTCAGGAAGCCAACCCGGCTGTGTCGAATGATGGGCGATTCCTGTCGGTGCGGTCGCAGGACCCGGGTCGACCTAGCCAATTTAGCTCGAATGTGTGGGTCTTGGATTCCGCCGATGGATCGTTGCAGAAGATTACCGACTTCGAGGATTCAACCGACACCGGCGGCAATACGTTCAACCACTCGCCACGCTACACGGCTTTCTCGCCGGATGGATCGTTGATCGCGATTAGCAGTTTCTTGAACACGCAGACACCCAGCTCGGGCGGCATGACCACGGCGTTCACCTATGTGCATCGCGTCTCGGATGGCGCGATGATCGACGGCCCGACGATCAACGGAACAGCCAGTACGCTGAGTACGCTCGGTACGGGCATCTCGTGGTCTTCGTCGAGCAACCGCGTGGCGATTCCTACTAACGCACAAAACGGTGCGACGGCGATCTTCTCTGGAAACAGTTTGGCAAACATTCCCGTCCGACAAGAGACGTTTCCCCAGTTTGGCACTCTTCAAAACGGCAATTTCGTCGAGGAGGATTCCTTCCCAGCTTACTCGCCCAATGGGCAAGCGCTGGCCTACTTCCGCTCTCGCGATATTCTAACTATCAGTGGCGCACAACCCTCGCAACTGTCGCTTCGCATTAAGAGCAACGCCGGTGATCGGTCGATCTTCAATTTCAACCCAGGCTTTCAGCCCACGGGAATTAGTTGGTCGCCCGATGGGTCGCAACTGGCGATCGGCGTGGGTCAGCAAGTTTTCGGCGGCGGTAGCTATTTCAACTTGGCAGACCCCAACACAGCGGAAGTACTCACCATCAATGTCAATGGCTCAGGCATCAGCCAGCTGGTTGGCGCCCCTGCCTTCTCGCCAGCGTGGTCGTCGCTCGGTGCGGGCGGCTCTGCAGAAGATTTGAACAACGACGGCTTTGTCGATGGCTTAGACCTCGGCATCCTGTTGGGCAACTTCAATCAAAACACTTCTCCTTCCGGCGGCGAACTCAACGGTACGAACCCCGTCGATGGCTTGGACCTGGGCATCTTGTTGGGAGCATGGAATCCACCGCCTACGCTCAGTGCCATCGCAGTGCCGGAACCTTCGAGCGCGTCGTTGGCGTTCGCGATGGTCGCGTTGGGTGTGTTCTACCCACGGCAGCGCTAAGGTCGACACTAAGGTCGACACTAAGGTCGACGGAGCTAAGGCTCGTTCCCGAGCCCCTGCCTAGGAGCTTGGGTGAAACTGTACCAAGGTACCAAATGAAGTGGACCCCATAGTTTGGACAGCCACTGGGGTAATTTAAGAAGTGTTCAGGTAGGCCCGCCAGCCCCCTCCCAGGGCTGGCGCGGCCGGGTTTCGTCCATTGGCTGGTTGTGTACTGTCAGATGACCGCCTTCTCGCAAAATTTTTCGTTCGCGTTTTTGTTTCGTCGTCATTGGGACTGACACGACTTCAGTTTCGCTCGCCATAAACTTCGGCCGGTGTGCGGTAGTCCAGCGATTGATGAATGCGCTGGTGACAGTAGAGGCGAAAGTACGCGGTCAAGCTCTGCTCCGCTTCCCAGCCATCTTGGTAGTCCTTCAAGTACACCTCTTCCTGCTTTACGGTCCGCCACAGTCGCTCGATGAACACGTTGTCTAGCGCTCGGCCGCGACCGTCCATGCTGATCGCCACACCATGCGTGGCAAGTCGCTGGGTAAACTCTTGCGAAGTGAACTGACTCCCTTGGTCGCTGTTAAAAATCTCCGGTTGCTTCCGACTGAGTGCTTCGTCCAAAGCTTCCAAACAAAAATCAAGCGTGAGTGTGTTGGAAAGCCGCCAACTGAGCACATAGCGACTGAACCAGTCGATCACTGCCACCAAGTACAAAAATCCATGCCGGTACCTTTGTACGGTTGCAACCGTGCTTGGGTTGTCTCTAGGACGCTTCGACTGCTTCCAGCGGTGTCTCTAGGAAAGGACCAATGCTGCGGAATTTTTCGTAGCGCTGGGCGAGCAGTTCCTCGGCTGGGAGTTTTTGCAGTTCGCGCAGAGTCTTGAGCAGGTACATCTTCAGCCGACCAGCTGTTTGGTGGTGGTCGCGGTGCGCGCCGCCGAGCGGTTCTTCAATGACATCATCGACCGCCTTCATCTCCTTGAGTTGCTTGGATGTAATTCGCAATGCCGTGGCGGCCTTTTCGGCGTGGTCGTGGCTTTTCCAGAGAATTCCCGCGCACCCCTCCGGGCTGATTACGGAATAGTACGCGTGCTGCAAGATAGCGACACGATCGCCGACGCCGATGCCGAGCGCTCCGCCGGAACCGCCCTCCCCGATCACGACGCAAATGATCGGCGTGCGGAACTGCGACATCGCCAACATGCTCTGGGCGATCACCTGCGCTTGCCCGCGTTCTTCAGCACCGATACCCGGATAGGCCCCGGGCGTGTCGATGAGTGAAATGATTGGCAGACCAAACTTCGCCGCAAGCCGCATCTTTTCCATCGCTTTGCGATAACCTTCGGGATGAGCACAGCCGAAATAGCACTCGTTGCGCTCTTTAAGTGTCTTGCCCTTCTCGTGACCTATGACCAGCACTTTGTGCTGATCGAGTTTGGCAAACCCTGTGCGTAACGCGCGATCATCGCCAAAAAACTTGTCTCCGTGTAGCTCGACAAACTCATCAAAGACTAAATCGAGGTAGTCCGTAAGTTTGGGGCGATCCTGGTGCCGGGCGACTTTGACTGTTTCCCAGGGGTCGAGGTGGTTGAAGATCGACTTGGTCGTTTCAATCAGCTGCTTTCGCAACCCGCGAATGCGTTCGCGCAGCTCAGGGGTCTTGGCCTCGTTGGCTTCGAGCGAGTCGATCTGGTCCTGCAACTCAAAGATCGGCTGCTCAAACGGAAGTCGGAAATCGGTGTTGGCCATGGTCCTACGCGCTGTGGGGAAACCGCTCATGGGCGCTGGCAGACGCATTCGCATCCCTCTTAGCGCGAGCTCAACTCTTGGCGGTTAGTTTAACTTTGGGTGTTTAGAAACTTGGGGCTTGCGTCTTCACTCTAACCCCTCCTCTTTCGCCTTCTTTGCGGCTTCTTCTTCCTCGGTCAACGGTTTCTTTGGTTTGATGTGGAAGCACCTGCCCGCTTTCATCTCGCGATAAAATTCCAACAGCGAGTCGGGACGATCGTTGGGGTCCTTGGCCAGCATGCGATGCACCAGCTTACCAAAATCCGGTTGGATGTTCTTTTGCAACATCGAAAGCTCGGGAGGTCTGGCTTTCAAGTGTTTATTCAACAACTCCGACGAACTTGTCGCGGTGAACGGCACCTTGCCGGTCATCAGCTCGTAAACCATGCAACCGAAGCTGTAAATGTCGGCGCGGGCATCGACCTCCTTACCACGGATTTGCTCGGGCGACATGTAGCTGTAGGTCCCCTGCACCGGCGCCTTCGTGCTAAACATTTTGCCGAGGCCTTTGGGGATTTTGCGAGCAATCGTGAAGTCGATTAACCGGACCTCGTTGTCATCGCTGACAAGGTAGTTGTCAGGCTTCACGTCGCGATGGGTCCACCCCTGCTTGTGCATGTGCTCCAAAGAGAGCGCGGCACCGAGTAAGATTTTTTCCAAGCGGTAATGCAACTTCTCGACGCCATCGACAATTTGTTGTTTGAGGTTCGGCGTCTTGAACAGTTCCATCGTGAGATACGTGCCGTCCTTGCTGGTACCGAAATCGTAGGTCTTGATAATCGATTCGTGAATCAGCGCTTTGCCGACATTGTATTCGTGTTTGAGATCGTTGGCGGCCTGACGAGTGTGCTTGTCACCCGGCGGGAGCCACTTCATCGCGAGGGATTCTTTCTTGCCGATCGGTTGGACTGCCCAGATCTCGTACGTAGCCCCCACCCGAATCATGTGAAACAGACGAAACGGCCCAACAAATTCTTTTCGACCAGTCGACATGAGGGAGCTACGCGGAAGGAAGTGAGACAGGAAACCAGCGACTATTTCATCTTAACCCACATGCCCGCTCTGCGAAAGTGAGATCACATTTCGGTAGTGATACCGATTAAAAATAGGAACCACTAAGCCACGAAGGCCAAGAATGGAGCCCTATTGCTTGGAGCGTGGGGGTGGCCAAATTTCGTTGTGGAAATCGTATCGGTCATTTGCTACTTTCGTATTCTGTTGAAGAGTTGCTGTTGCCACAGGTGAGAGCCTCGGCGGACTTTGGGAAGCGGCTTCGGCGCGAAACGCCGGCCGGCTGTTTTGCGTAGGGTGCCCTGCGTGAGATTGCATCGGAGCCGAATAACAAGGTGATCGCGAAACGACCTCACACCGGAGGGGACAGCGGCTGGAGCGCTCCAGTTTTTTTATGAGTTGCGAGTCGCGAGTTACGAGTTTTTAAGAATTCTGAGACTCGCGGCTCAACCAGCGCCTAATTTCTCAGCACCTAATTTCCTGGCAAACCAACTAGCCACTGGGTCTACCCAGCGCCGCACGGTGGGGGGGGTTAGGAACGCGAGATTTGCGTACAGCATTGCCAGGCCGAAGGTGATCATGCCCATAAACAGTGCGATACCGGCGTGGATCGCGACGGCCATCCAGAGCATCAGCGGCCGCGTGTAGCGGTTCCAAACGAGGCAACAGTAGAACAGTTCCCAAAACACCGTTGCGTGCGTGGCCAACGCGATCACGATCGGGCCAAACGTCGGCCAGTTGGCCAGCCAGGTCATGCTGATCGATTGGTATTCCTGGTTGGCGAGTGCCCACCAAACAGCGGTGCCGGCTTGCCAGTTTTCACCCATCAGTTTCGCCAGTCCCGAGAAGAGATAGATGATGCAGAGATGCACTTGAATCAGGCGTATGGCAAGGTTGGCTCCGGTGCGGGGACGGACGGGATCGCTATTGCCGTTTCGCGCGCGGCGCACGCTGTCGAGCGAATACCGCGCGCCGCAGGGCCCTAGCATGAGATACATGGCCAACATGCAGTTGATTTTGTCGAGCCCGAAAAACGCTCCGGGACTCACGCGATGGGCATAACTCACCGCAAGCAGAAACCCTAGCACCGCCGCGGGGCGACTAAACAAACCTACCATCAGGCAAAAGAACACAAGCAGGGCGAAAAGATGTACACACCACAAGAGCCAGGGCTGCTCGATCCAAAAGAAAAGGCTCCACACCGACCACTGCGGATGCTCTGCGCCTGGAAGCGTGTGGATGTTGCGTAGATAGTCGACGGGAATCCAACCCTCAGGCCCAAGAAACGCTTGCAAGTCGAGCGACCAAACCAGGTGCGTGTAGAACAACAGGCTGCCGGCAAGCAAGCGAATCAGTGAAAGCGTCGCAGGGTCCTTGGGCGCAAACCAAAACCGATTCCAGGCTTGCCAAACTTCGGCAACATAACCACGCGTGTCGGCGAAAACTCCCATTACGGTTGGTTCTCCGAACTCGGCGCAGAGGCATCCGTTGCGATGTTGACTTTTCGAGGGCTGCCCTGGACGGTGCCGACTACCTGGAAAGTCGATGGCTCGTCGAGCGGCGTATTTTCTGCCACTCGTTGCGGCGGCAGAAGTAAGTGAATTTTCAACTGCATCTGACTGCGGCCACCATGCAATGTTGCGAGATGGTCGGCGTAGTGTTGACCCGACTCGGGGCCCATCATTTGCGTTTGTTCAGTGAGCATCATGTGCCGGTGGTAGTACAACCGCGGCCAGTGTTCGTCATGGCTCGGAAAGCGGCCTTTGGTGAGATTGCCGTCGGCTTGCGTTACCTGGTAGTCAATTACATGCGTTCCTGCCGGGTCGGGCGCGAAGAATTCGTAGCCATGATTCAAATACAACAGATTGAGGTAATCGTGAAAAAAGCGATGCAAACCGCGCGTCACCACTGGCCGCTGCCAGATGGCGTTTTCTGGGGGAGGTGGCGGCTGGGGGCGACCCGCTCGGTCGGTTGGTGGCACATAGCCGGGGGGCAATGCATCGCCTGTAGACAAATCCCAGGGAGCACTGAACACGGCCGTCAGATGCAGAACGACCAAAAGACTGACCATCCACCGCCACATCGGATGCCAAGGCAATTCCCCCGCGACACGCTTCTTGGCGGGTTTCTTTTTTGTTTTTGGCTTCTCTGCGGGCGGCTCAGGCGGCGGGTTCTCTTGCCTCTTTTTGGCCATGGTCGGTGGAAAGGTGAAAGTGCAGTGGGTGCGGCAGCCCATGTGGGACTGGGAACATCATAGCAAAAGAAAAACCCCCGCAACGGTCAACACCGATACGGGGGCAGATTCTAGAAATTACAGGAAATCAAGCGATCAGTCGATCTGAGCAACTTGCAAAGCATCGTCGACCGCGTTGGAATCCTCGAAATCAAACGCCAGCTCATAGGTTTGGCCGGCTTCGATCATGAGGGTTTTCTCTTGCACCAACTGCTGGCCGTCGCGTTCGAGCTCAACACGCACGGTATAGCCGTCCCACTGCTGGCCGGCGGCCAGTTGGTGGGTCGTGAACGTGCGCTCGGTGCCGGTCTGGTTCGTCGGCGAACCGGCGAGCACCACGCGAGCATTTTCAGGGACACGAACCTGCAACTGCGTTGCAGTTGGGTCCTGCTGGGCACTGAGGCCTTGAGCTGCGGTCAACTGCAACGGGCTCTCGTTGACGGCAAACTCGAGGGCCACTTTGCTGCCAGCCGTGAGCTGAACCGTTTCTTTCTTCACAACCTTTTCGCCATCGAGTTCGTACTCAACACGAAGGTTGTAAGCGTACGATTGGCCCGCTTCGAGGCCGTTGGAAACAAAGCTGCGTGAGCTGCCGGTGCTGGTCGTGAGCGAATTGTTCACAAACACTTGGGCGTCGGCGGGCAAGATCACGTCAATTGTTGCGCTGCCCGAGGCAATCATGGCTGGGTCGCTGCTGATGCTTCCTACGCAATCCGAGCAACCGGTATCGATCGGCGTACTGTACTCAACAGGTGCACTGTACTCGACCGGCGCGCCGTAGCTTACGCTGCCGGAACTACCATGACTCGTCGCACCTCCCCAGCTACCAGCGCTGCCGTAGCTGACCGAGTGCGCGGAATAGGAAACACTAGCGTGGCTGCTGCCACCATAGCTTCCGCCGCCGTAGCTTCCGCCACCGTAGCTTCCACCTGCGTAGGCGCCGGCACTGCCGTAGCTGCCTGTACTGCCGTGACTAGCCCAACGAGCTTGCCGTGCCGCGACGCGGGCTTGCCGACGCGCTGCAATCCGCTGAAAGAGCCCAACGCGTCCGGAGCTGCCCCAGCTTCCACCCGATCCGTAGCTTCCGCCGCCATAGCTTCCGCCGCCATAACTGCCACCGTAGCTACCTGACGAACCCCAACTTCCGTAGGAGTAAGCTTGTGCGTCAGCACTGAGCAGCGCCACCGCGGCTACCGCTACCAGGGTCAGCTGGCAAAACCTACCCAATTGGCGGTCCTTCTTGCCAAGAATTCTCATCATGATGTCTCCCAAAAAATTGCGTACCTGGGCGGAAACAGCTTCCCGCCGACCGTCTGCTAGGATAGCAAGGGTAGCCTTTAATTCAAGTAATCTGGGCAATTTTTCGGTATTTTGACGATTGGGAGGGTTATCCATCTACTTGTCTCAATTTTTCTCCCAGCAGTTCGCTAACGCTTGTCGATGACCGGGACAACCCGAAGCGAGAGTTCATCCACATCTAATCGTCCCACTCCACCAAGCAATCCCACTCGCAGAATGGCCTCTCGCGCTCCCAGGGGCACTCGCACCGTTTTGGATTCGACGCGCCAGTCGAAAGTGCCTTTCCAGTTGGCCAACCGCTCGCTGCCGATCACCGCGCGGCGCGAATCGTAAAAAGTAATGATTACCGCCGCCCTTTGAGCGGGAGTTGGGCCATGTTGTAGATTGCTGCCCCGAACGCGAGCGGAAATTTCGATCGCACTGATTTGTTTACCGTCGAGTGCTAACCCCTGCAACGCGCGACTGGCCCGTCCCGGTTCCTGATTCGCGAACGACAGGTAGTGCTGCTCTCCTTCCACACGAGCTTGCCGCAAGTAGTGCCAACCAGCCGGTAGTTGCTGCTTTCCAACGACTGTTTCAAAGTTTCCATTGACGACTGCCGGCTTGGTTGGATCTGGTAGCATCGTGCGCGACGCTTCCGCGGTACCGGTCATTGGCACGAACAGTGTTGCCCGTAGCGCTTCTTGCTCAAGTTTCTCTCCGCGCTTGGTCATGCGAAACAGATTCTGTTGATAGCGCTCGCCCACGGGAATGACCATTTGTCCGCCTGGTTTGAGTTGATCAACAAGCGGTTGCGGAACCGCTTCGGGCGAACACGTGACGATGATTTTGTCGAACGGTGCTGCCTCAGGCCAACCAAGATAACCATCGCCTGTGCGCACATGAACATTCTCGTAACCGAGCCGGCGCAGCGTTCGCTCCGCGCGACGGCCCAATCGTTCAACGATTTCGATGGTGTAAACTTCGCTGACCAAGGGACTCAGCACGGCGGCCTGGTAGCCGCTACCCGTGCCGATTTCCAGGACCTTGTCCGTTGGCTCCGGGTCCAGTTCTTGTGTCATGTATGCCACAACAAATGGCGGCGAAATCGTTTGTTTCTCCCCGATCGGCAAGGCCGCATCGTAGTATGCTTGGTCGCGAAATCCACCCAGCACGAACTCGTGACGGGGTGTCTTGCGCATTGATTTCAAAACTGCTGGATGACTAACACCGGCCGCCTCGATCTCTTCGGCAACCATCCGATTGCGCAGTTCAACGAAGTCTGGCTGGGCAGCGACCACTTGCCCCGGCGAAGCCGCAAGCATCAGCCATAAGCCGTATTGAAAAAAATGTCGCATCTCCGTTCCTTTCGGTCCACTTGTTCCGCTATTATGCAGCGAGACGAGAACTCTCACCAAGGTGCATTATCGTGACCAACGAAACGAATCCCTTTGAAGCGATACGTTCTCAACTGCGTGAGCAGATGCCGGTGACGAAGAAGTGGGCATACTTCGACCACGCGGCCGTCGCACCGCTTTCCGCACCTGCACAGAATGCGCTAAGTCGTTGGTTGGAACAAGCCGCCAACGAAGGCGACACGGTCTGGCTCGACTGGGCTCGGCAGCTCAGCGAAACACGAACCGCCGCGGCGAAGCTCATCGGTGCGGACACCGAAGAGATTGCGCTCGTGCCGCACACCACCGCCGGCATCAACCTCGTTGCCGAAGGACTCGACTGGAAGTCGGGCGACAATGTAGTAACACTCGACGACGAATTCCCCTCCAACTTGTACCCGTGGATGCACTTAGAACGGCTCGGCGTGGAAACGCGGGTCGTGCCCACGACCATGGGGCACGTCGATCTCGACCAGTTGTCCAACTACTGCGATGAACGAACTCGCGTGGTGAGCGTCAGTTGGGTCGGTTATGCGAATGGCTGTCGGCGGGATGTGGACGCGATAGCAGCAATCGCGCACGATCACGAAGCATTGTTTTTTCTTGATGCCATTCAAGGCTTGGGGGTCTTTCCACTCGACGTGAAACAATCACAAGTCGATTGCCTCGCCGCCGATGGGCACAAGTGGTTGCTCAGCCCCGAAGGCGCGGGCATCGCCTACATCCGACGTGAGTGGTTGCCGCGACTTACGCCGACGGGTGTTGGTTGGAACAGCGTGATCAACTCTGGCGACTTCGGCAACATTGAACTTGACCTCAAACCGACTGCCGCGCGCTACGAAGGTGGTTCGCACAATATGGCGGGTTTTCTGGCGCTGGGTGCGAGCTTGCAACTGCTGATTGAGCTGGGCACAGAAAACTTAGCTGCGGCGATTCTCGACATCACTGAGCGTGCTGCCGAGCAGCTGACCGCGCTGGGGGCCCAGGTCTGTTCGCCTCGCACTACGGGTACGAGTTCGGGAATTCTCTCGGCAGAATTTCCTGGCTCTGATCACAACGCTGTGCGTCGTCGTTGCTTGGAGCAGGGAGTCGCGGTTGCCTGCCGTGCCGGCCGCTTGCGGGTGAGTGCGCATGCTTACAATAACGAGGAAGACTTGTTCAAACTAATCAACGCCATTCGAGTCGCATTACAGTAAGTCCGCAGTTTCGCCGATCTGTTATAATCGAATTTGCTCACCCACCTATTCCCTACTTCACAAGCCATGTCCCGACGCGCTGTCTACACCGGTTCATTTGATCCCATCACGCTGGGCCATCTCAACGTCATTGAGCGGAGCAGTCGGCTTGTGGACGAGCTAATTGTAGGAGTGGGTCGCAACATCGACAAGAAATCGATGTTCACCGCCGAAGAACGCGTCGAGTTGATTCAGCGCACCACGAGCCACTTGGACAATATACAAGTCAAGTTGTTCACTGGATTGGCGGTGAAGTTTGTTCGCGAGAGCGATGCAATGGTTATCATCCGCGGTGTGCGTTCGCTCACTGATATGGAAACGGAGTTCACCATGACGCTCGCCAATCGCAAACTCGATCCGGGAATCGAAACCGTCTTTCTGATGGCAGACGACGAGTTCTCGCACGTCTCCAGTTCGTTGATCAAACAAATCACGCCGCTCGCGGGTGACGAAGAACTAAGCCGCTTCGTGCCAGCAGCAATCGTTGCCGACTTACGAGCGAAGCTAAAGTGAAGCGTCTTGGCAAGGATGTCCAAGCCGGCTTTAAAACCAGTGCGATTCTTCTTCGTCGGGGTCTTCAGCCGCGTCCAAGACGGACAAATGTTCTTTGGCAAAGAATCGCCCTGCCAACGCGCGGACTGGCACAAGCAGTGCAATAAAAACTGGGAACAAGATACGGATCGTCTCGGTCCGGCTCACGTTGATGGCACAGAGAATCGCTAAGCAGACGAATTGCAACAGCGTGTAGAGATGGGTCACTCGAATCGGCACTCGGCGAATATAGTGAGTTGCGGGATACAGCGCGGAATCCATCAACCAAAGACTAAGCCGCTCGATAAATTGATTGCCGATGAGCGAGACGAATCCCATGTAGAGAAAAATGCCGTAGAGAGTCGCCATCGGCACCAGCTCCAACAGCGGTAGCCAAAACAGTGTCGCGCCAATTAACAAATGAATGACCAGAGCTGTGACTCGGTTTTCTGTCACATGGATAATTCGCTCGCGAGAAGCCTCTGAAGACGTGGCTACTTCTTCGGTGTCAGCCAACGCGCGCACGTGGGCCAAAGATCGCACCGTTGCCGCGACCAACCAAGGAAAGCCGAACAGCGAACACGCGGCGATCAGAGCACCGACCACGAGCAGGTCGAGATGATAGGCGGCCCCTTTCTTGATTTTGTTTTCCGCGCTATTCACCAATCGCGAAGTGATGTTCTGCGAAAGATAGACTAACAGCGTTGCCAACAGCGCTGGCCCTGCAGCTGCCCACCGGACCCACGACGGTACTGCCCCTAAGTCAACCAACTCTGGCATTTGAAAACCAGCGCTGACCGAGAGCGTCTCTAGCTGGACTTCGTTACGCAACAACCAGGCAACGAGTGCCATGATTGCCAATGCGATCGATGGGCCGAAATCGGAGAGAAACTCGCGCATCTGCGGAAGGAGATAGTGACTGCGACGAAATCGAGACAGGCCCGTGGCAATGTAAAACGTCCCTAATGTCAGCAGCAGTGTCAGAAACGCTCCGTCGTGTGAACCCTCGGCGTCGCCGAAGCTCTCGCGAAAAGTGATGACAATTGCCTTGACGGCTTCGTAGATAAAAATCAACGACATGAGGGCGGAGAAAATCTCGTCGGTGAAGCGTGTAAAGTAACGCATCCAATTGCTCGCGTTGGTCACTGCCAGCAACACAGTGAACAACCCCGTCCACAGACCAACCCAACCGTACACTCCCAGAAACTGCTCCCCCATGTCGTAATCGCCGCAAAGCCTGTAGAGAATAATCGTGAAAATCAGCAAGGGGCCAATCCCGCCGAGAATGATCAACGGCTGGCCAGCGAACAGCGCGTACAACACTCCGCATGCAGCCGAGGCGGTCAGCATTTCGACGGCCCCGATTTGACCGTCAGTGGCCAGTCCCATGATGCCGCCGAAAGTGACGGCGGGTGCGAGACAGGCGAAAAACAAGAACAGCACCGACGACGCACATTTGGCCTGGAAGCCTTGCTTGAAATCATCGGCATAGTGGGGCATGCGTCGCCGAACGTCCTGCAGCAGACCTTCAAAAGGCCAAGAGCTTTCTGCAAGTGCCGCTTCTGGTTTCGTCGGTTTTGGTGGCAAGCTCGGCTTACTGCGACGTTTGTGTCGGTCGAGGGCGTCGAGGACCGCTTGCTGGGTGCGTGCGTTGACTGCTTCGTAGTGGAATTCGTCGTCCGACATCAGTCGCGCGACGGTCGCTAAAGTGTCCAGATGGCGCGTTGCACTTTGCTCGGGTCCCACCAACAAAAATACAAAACGCGTGGCAACGCCGTCGGGAGCACCCAGGTTCACCGGATGCTTGAGTCGAATGAAGACCATCTGAGGCTGCTCGAACCCCGGATGATAAAAATGAGGAATCGCACAGCCACTTCCAATTGCCGTGGGCGATTCGCGTTCGCGCTCTAGCAGTCCCTCGACTGCCACGGGGAGTTGCTGTTGGCTGATACGTCCTGTTTGGTGAAGGAACTCACCTGCCGCGCGAATGATTCCTTCCATGCTCCGCTCTTCGAGATTAAGCAGGCAATTTCCCTCGGCGATGGCTTTTCGAAGTGCTTCCACGAGATCGTCATTCCGCGTGCGTGAGCATGGGTCGAAGTCCTATGGCTGGCTTCGAAGTTCTCATATCGCCGACAAGATACGCTGCCTTGGAGCGTCTGGCAATAGATAAGTGCCAAGGATTGGCCATGTGCCGTTGGTAAAAAGTCATTACCGAGCGACGCGCAACACCTGCATAACAATAGTCAGCAGCCCCAGCGCAGCCAACGCGGTCTTGGTTTGCTCAAAGAGGTTGAGCCGCCTCGAAACCGGTTGCCAGTCGTTGGAATTTTCTCGCGCGACCATGGTCGATTCCGTGGACGACTCGTTGGTAGATTCTAAGCTATTGCTTGGAGTGAGGGGCTCGTCGGGCCACTGAGCACTCGCCAGTTCCTCGGCCTCGGGTGCTGGTTCACCAAGGGTTGCGACCTGCCAAGCTCCAATGTCCTCCCCTTCTTTTTCACCGAATTCGACACTCGTATTTTTCGCCAGCGCTTCCTCCGCCCGACCAATATCTGGCGCAAGCGACGCGAGGAATGCCCCCACTCGACCGCCGAAGCTACCGAGCGTAGTCCCCTGCCCTGCCCCGAACAAGACACCGGCGAGTTCGCCCTGGTCATTAAAAATCGGACCGCCTGAATCGCCCTGTCGCGCTTCGACATCGAGCTCAACCATATGTCGCGGGAAGTCCAACCTGGGCGCGTAGTATTGTGTGCATCGGCCAGTCGCACAGCGGTAGTTGCCCTGTCCGTAGCCACAGATGGTGAGGCGATCGCCCGGCCGTGGTGCCACTTCTGCAATGGAGACCGGTTCGACGCGCGGTCGCCAAATCACCAGTGCCGCCAAATCCCAATCAGAATCGACTTTCAACGCGCGGGCCTTGGAAGTAAAGCCGCCGGGAAAGACAACTTCAATCGTATCGGTTGCGTCGCGCACCACGTGCCAGTTGGTGATGACTAAGCCGAAGTTTTCGCGCACATCGATCAAGGTTCCACTGCCAAAGGCAACGGCTCCTTTTTCGGGAACAATAATCCGCGCCACGGCCGGGTGCGGGCGATCTTGTCGCATTCGCACACCGGCCACTGGCGCGGCGTTGTCTGACGGGAATACCGACTCGTGTGTCGGCGGCAACGTCGGAGGAGCCATTCCAACGTTCGCCAATGGGAAAGATTCCCGCCAAACCTCTGAAAGTTGTTCAGGCGAAAGGGAAGACGCCTGACAAGTTGCACTGAAAAATATCAAGATCCCAAAAGCTGCGCAAATACTCCACCAATTCCTAAATCCCCGTCGCTTGAAGACAGGATCCAAGTCAGCACTGTTCAACCAGTTGTTGCTCAATCGAGTTGCCATTCCAGGTGTCAGCGTTGGACTACGGATGTCGGAGCTTCGGTGTGGCGTTTACGTTCGTTCTCGGTGATCATTCTTAGCAGTCGCGAGCGTAAGTCTTGGGGGTTCGTCGCTTTGGTATGCTTATCGAAATCAATTCTGCCCTGGGAGGGCTCGTTTCCGAGGGTGGCTGAATCGTTCGGTTGTTGGGGAATGCCGTTCATGGTGGGTTCTCACGAGGCCAATAATAATCATGCCGCGAGTCTTCAGGCAGCGATGGGGCGGCCGCCGCGCAAATCTTCATCACGGGGCGGAAAATCTTGACCGTTGTTGTAAAGTGCCTTCAACCGCCTCAGCTCCGCACGAAACGCATTCTCTGCCAATTGCGTGAGCGTCAACCGTGCCGGATAGCCCGCCAGATGAACTGCCGCATCACGCGCTTCTTCGAGCACTTCGCGGGGCAGGTAGATGGTTGCTCTGATTTTTGCCTCATTGGGTGGTTGCATCCTTGAATTCTCCTCGGGTCACTTCATCTGGCCACGAACACTTCTGCTTACGTTCCATGCAAGAAAAAGTTCCTTGCCCAACTATCATCGGACCTTTGCCGACCTTAGTTCAAACGTATGACGTTAAGGCGTAGAGCTTCGCCAAGAGGAACAACGCGAAGGATAGAATCGACTGGAGCAAGCCGCAAAGTTTATCACTCTGCAACCCGACTCTCTCGGCCGTGTGCCTCGACAATCGCCTCAACCAAGCCCGAGGTAGAGTACTCCGTGGCGATGGCAGTGGGCGTGAACCCTGCTTCCTGCAGTACGTTCGCTGTGAGCGGACTGATTGCGGCGAGCTTGGTTTGGTGAAGCGCGTCACCAAACAGATTCACCAGCGATCGCGCGATTGCGGAACTGGTAGCCGTGATCCAATCTATTTCCTTCGCCTTGAGTAAGTCGAGAATCTCAGCACGGGGTTTCGCAACATCGCGGCTTTCGTATACCACGACTTGCTCCACTTCCGCGCCAGCGGCGTTGAGCGTCTCCGCAAGCACCTCGCGACCACGACTGGCACGGAGCAAGAGAAAACGCTCTCCATTAGCTTCGGCCGCAAGCTCCTGCGCCAACGCTTCCGCGCGATATTCTTTGGGTTGCAGGTCCGCTCGCAAGTGGTACTCCTGCAAGGCCTCGGTCGTCGCGGGACCAATCGCCGCTAAACGACAACGACCAAGTTGCCGAAGATCGCCACCCTTGTTCAAGAGGCGGTCGAGAAAAAACCGCACTCCATTCGCGCTGGAGAAGACCAACCAGTCGTACGCTGCGAGCTTCTCAATTGCCGCATCGACTTGCGACCAGTCTTCAACCGGCTCAATTTCAATCGCGGGTTGCAAAAGTGTTGTTGCTCCCAATGCGTTGAACTCACTTTCCAGCGTCGCAGCTTGTCGCGCTGGCCGCGTTACTAAGACGGTCTGCCCAAACATTGGCCGGCGAGTAAACCAGTGTGATTGCGCCGACGCACCAACAGCATCGCCAACGATGACAATCGCCGGTGGGCGCATCTTTCCGGGTGCCAAAACTTCCGCGAGTTCGCCCAAGGTGGTGTGCACCGTTTGTTGTTCAGGTAAAGTGCATCGCCTGACGATTGCGACAGGAGTATCAGCGGGCTTGCCGTATTGTAAGAGCTGCTGCGCCCAATCAGGCGCGGTCGTCACTCCCATGTAAAACACGAGCGTCCCTGGAAACTTCGCCAAGTTTTGCAGGTCGAGCGTGGCCCCCTGCTTGCTACGGCACTCCTGCCCAGTGACGAAAGCCACGCACGACGCATGATCGCGATGAGTCAGTGGAACCCCCGCATAGGCGCTAGCCGCTAGCGCGGTGGTGACCCCCGGCACGATTTCGTACTCTATGCCAGCCGCTTCGAGCGCCGAGAGCTCTTCTCCAGCGCGTGCGAAAATCGAGGGGTCGCCCCCTTTGAGCCTTACGACGCACTTGCCCGAGTGCGCGGCTGCGATCACTTGCTGGTTGATTTCGTCCTGCGAGAGCACCCTGCCCTGCCCGTGGCGCCCCAGGCAAACAAGCTCGGAGTGGTCCGCATAGTCGAGCAGCAACGGATTGGCAAGATAGTCGTAAAAGACCGCGTCGGCTTGGCAAAGCAACTCGCGACCGCGCAGTGTCAGCAAGCCGGGATCTCCCGGTCCGGCCCCCACCAAGTAGACTTTGCCTTGTCGTTTACTCATCGTATCGCCATTTGAGCCTGCTGATCGCACCTGCCCGTTGCCTTTGAGCCGTATATGCTAGAATACATTGCTGAGACGCCGCTGCGTAGGACTCCTTTGATTGGAACCCCCGTGAATGAATCACTCACCCGCTCCTAACTCGACCAATGGTCTGGCTCCGTTGACCACTGCGGTGCGGCAGCGTTTGCAGAAAGTGTTTGAACACGCGCAGCGTTGCTTGGAAAAGCAGGACTACGACTATGCCAACAAACTCTTCACGCAATGTGTCGTAGAAGACCCCGGCAATCTTGTGTACCTGCAGAACTTTCTGGGCAATCTGCAGAAAAAATACGGTGACAACCGCAAGGGCAGCCGACTCGCGGGAATGAAAATCAAGAGCCACCGCTCGGCACTCACCAAGGCAATCGGGAAAGGCGCGTGGACCGCTGCATTCCAAGCTGCCTGCGAAGCGTTAGCGCGCAATCCGTGGGACATCGCCACGCTACTGGCACTCGCCAAAGCCTACGAGGCGCTGCAGTGCGACGAATGCGAGTTGCACTGTTTGCGGACCGCACTCACCGCCGATCCCAAAGCGGTGGAACCTAACCGCCAAGCGGGTTTGGCATTGCAGCGCATGGGGCAGTTCGACCAGGCGATTTCTTGTTGGCAGCGCGTCAAACTGGTGCTTCCGCAAGACGAAGAAGCACGCCAAGCCATCGCGCGCTTGTCCGTAGAAAAAACCATCGGCGACGGTGGCTACGATCCCACGATGCTGACCGACAGCCAAGCGGGCTTGCCAATGCCCACGATGTCGGTCGCCCAGCTTTCCAAGACAGGCGATTCCGTCGATGACCGTCCGCCGGAAGAACGTTTGCAGTCGGCCATCGCCGACGAACCGACCGTGGCGGCAAACTATGTTCAGTTGGCCGACATCTATTTGCATCAGCAACGTTTTGATGAAGCGGAACAGCTGCTCACCCAAGCGTCCAACGCGTGTGGTAGCGGCGATCTGCAAATCCTCTCCAGGCAGGAAGATGTCCAGCTTCGCCGTGCCAATCACCAACTTGCTTTAGCCCAGCAGCGCTACAATCAAGACCCCAGCGAAGAGGCCGAGCAGTTAGCACACCGCTTTCGCGTGCAGACGAATCAACTCGAACTTGAAACCTTCTCCGCCCGCGCGGAGCGAGATCCGACCAATCTACGCCTGAAGTACGACCTGGGATTGCGGCTCAAGCGCGCTGGCAAGGTCAAAGAAGCAATCCAGATTTTCCAAGCAGCGAAGAGCGACTCGCGTCGCGAGGTGACGATTCTTGTCGAGCTTGGTGAGTGTTTTCAACACATCGAGCAGTACAAGCTGGCCCTTTCCCATTACGAGCAGGCCATTGCCGCTCGTGACGAGCCTGAGTCGGAAATCTACCGTAAAGCCCTCTATCGTGCCGGCGTGCTGGCCACAGGCATGCAAGAATTCGACCGGGCAGAACGGCACCTTTCGACCTTGGCCGCCCTGGATTTTGGCTATCGCGACGTGGCCGACCGACTGGACAAACTCGGCGGGTTACGCGACAATGGGTGATTCGCGTCGGCGACAGATGCCGGCCCACTCAGAAACCCGATTGAGAAGCAATCCCGATGCCAACCTCCAATAGTGCCAAGAAGCGCTTGCGCCAGAATCAAGCCCACCGCCTTCGGAACCGTGCGACCAAGTCGGTCGTCCGCAGTTTAGTGAAGAAGGTCCGCACCGAAATTGAAGCGGGCAACGTTGAGGGCAGCACCCAAGCCTATCAGGTTGCCACCAAGAAGCTCGACCAAGCTGCCGCCAAAAACGTGATCCACGCCAATAGCGCCGCTCGCACAAAGTCGCGATTGTCCAAAGCGATCAAAGGGTTGAAGGGCTAAGTTTTTTGAGAGAGTTCCCTGGTCCAGTCTAGTGTGGGAATGTTATAGAGTCCCAGACCACAGGTAGCGAAGTTCCCGCCTTCGGCGCATTCATTCAGACGCTGAACAGCGAAGGATCCGACATGACCGTCGACGAAGCGGTCCTTGCGTTTCGTGAATGCCAGCAGCAGTTGGCTCGGTTGAAGGAAGAACTTCGTCCGGCTATCGATGAGTGCAACGCTGGTCATACGACCGAGATGAACGTGCCTGAATTGCTCGAAAGTGTAGAACAGCAATTGGCGAAGGAAGGCATCACCGGCTGATGCCTGTTGTGAGAAATCTTCACAGGCAGAACGCGACCTTTGTGAGGCACTCATGTTCATCGGTTGAGAAGATCGTAGCCCAAGCGGTGCAGAGAGATTGGCGAACGCACTTGATAAAGCGTTCGAGCTTTATGCTGCAAACCTCTTCATGGGCACAGCGAAAGCAGAGTGTGGGGAAGCAGTTCGGATGTCTACTTGTGGAACGAAATTCAATCCCCCCGGTTGGGTCGTGTTGTATCTTCCCAAGCCTGATGGAATCCAAGTTTTGAGGTTATTCCGTAGCGAACGAGATTTCCACAAACTCTTCTGAGCTTTCCGATCACCAAACAACCTTCTCCGCGTCGAACACGGGGCCATCGACGCAGGTGCGTTTGTAGTCCCAATCGCC
The DNA here is from genome assembly GCA_965230685.1 of Bythopirellula sp. Classification (GTDB taxonomy): domain Bacteria; phylum Planctomycetota; class Planctomycetia; order Pirellulales; family Lacipirellulaceae; genus Bythopirellula. The sequence continues at coordinate 524,623 of CBDDLO010000002.1, read as the reverse complement.
ATCCGTTTGCTTGGTCTTCACCACGCAGCTAAAGCAGATGCCGATCCCACAGGCCATCGGCGTTTCGAGCGAGACTTCGCAGCGCACCCCGCGATCAAGCGCCAACTTTGCCACTGCTTCCATCATCGGTTCAGGCCCGCAACATGCGATGCGGCAGTCGGCCGTCGAGTGTTCGTCGAGCGATTGTGCTAATACATCGGTCACCAGGCCGTGGTGGCCTATGCTGCCATCGTCACTACTGATGCGCAGGTCGATGCCGCATTCACGAAAGTCTTTTTCACCGGCGAGCAGATCTTTACGCCGCACTCCGTAGCAGAGTGTCGCGCTTTCCGAAACGGCAATCGCTTGTTGGGATTCGCCATAATTCCGCCTGCCGAGATGCTGCCGACCCAGCGCCAAGAACGGCGTTTGCCCGATGCCGCCGGCGACCATGATCAAGTGTTTCACCGGCACCGGCGAGAAACCATTGCCAAGCGGTCCCCACACGTCGAGTCGATCACCAGCCCGACAGTCCGCGAGCAACCGCGTCATCTTGCCAACTACGAGATACACAACATCGATGCCAACCGGAACCCCCGCTGAGTCGAGTACCGTGTCGTAGAGTGCAAAGGGTCGCCCCAACAGCGGGTCGTCGCATTGCGGCAGCCGAATCATCAAGAACTGTCCCGGCAAAATCTGTGCGGCTAGCTCTGGGCAATGGAATCGCACGCGGTAGGTGTCGGTGGCAAGTAGAGTGTTCTCTTGAACGGCGATTTGGTACTGCTGCGCGCCATCGGCATAGCAGGCAGCCGCCAGGGGGTTTTGCTTTCCGCCACTGCTTAGCTGTGACTCTGGCTGCGTTGTTGGCTGGGGCCTTGGTTGGGTCGTTGGTCGGGTCATCGTCGTCCTCGCTGCGCCTTGCTGCCCTTCCCACCTCTGGCCGCTTTGCCACTAGCCGCCTTGCGTTTGCGCTGTCGCCAATCAAGGGTACCCTGCCGCGTTTGCGGTTGCTTTGGCGCACTAGGTTTACGGCGGGGATTCTTTTCTGCTTCGTGCACGTAGTCGCGCAGCTTGCGGACCTCGTCAGGGGTTAAGCGTCGCGATGCGCCCTTGGGCATTTCACCCAGACGCACGGGGCCGACGGCCACACGCTTGAGCCGTTGCACCCGATGCCCGACCTTTGCCAACAGTCGACGAATCTCGCGATTGCGGCCCTCGTCGAGAACCATTTCCAGGATCGTACCATTCTTGCGACGAGACTTGATTCGCACATGGAGCACTTGCACAAAACCCTCGGCCAAATGCACACCTTTGTGAAGTTGCTTGAGCACGTCGACATCCAAACGACCGGCGACCTGCACTTCGTAAGTTTTCTCCACGCCATGTTTTGGATGCGTGAGCTGGTTAGCGAGTTCCCCGTCGTTGGTAACGAGAATGAGTCCTTCGCTCGCAATGTCGAGTCGACCAACGTTGAACACTCGCCCCACGTCCGGCGGCAGCAAGTCGGTTACGCGCGTGCGCCCGGCTGGATCGTTGGCAGTGCAGACAACCCCTTCGGGTTTGTTCACGGCGAAGTAGATCAACTTGGGCTGGGCAAGCGGTTCGCCATCCACTTGGATTGTTTGCTGTGCACGATTGACGCGCGTGCCGAGTTCGGTAATTGTTTGCCCATCGACTTCAACGCGGCCCTCGAGAATGATCTGCTCTGCTTCGCGGCGACTCGCCACCCCCGCTGCGGCCAACACTTTTTGCAGACGATCCCCCTCTTGTTCAAAGTTCACTCGTGGCGCAGCCGGACGCCGTCGACTGGGTCCGCGTGAGCCGGGACCACGCTTGGTTGCGGGCCGTTGCTTGTTCTTGCCAGTCGACGATTTCTTGCCGGCAGATGTTTTACCCGTAGAAATTTTATCCGTCGATTTTTTTCCCTTTGGGGGGCGACCGGTTGGCTTGTTCGGCGGGCGGGGCATGATTCAGTGGGGAGTGAGCAGTCGATGGGAGGTAGCGCGCAACCTCCATCCTAACTGCGCCGAGCGTGAAAACACAGGGGCCACGCAAATCGACAGTGTTACCTTAGAAAGAAATGAACCACCAAGACTCCAAGGCCCCCGAAAAGAGTCCTGTTTCTTCGAGACTTCGCGCCCTAGTGGTTCAAATGCAGCGAATGGTTTCGAACAAACTGGCCAAGGGTACCGTTCACACCCCCAAGTCAGCGCCGCCGCCTTCAGCGACAAGCAATTCAAACTACCCAATCAGTACAACGGCGCCGCTCGCCACGGGGCGATCGTTTGTTGCTGACGTGCGCGAATCACTTCGTTGGCCGGCTTTTGGAAATCAATCGGCCGGCCACCCACGATTTCCGGACCCATGTCATTGAGCGGATACGGGTCGAACTGCATCGCGTTGTTACGCTGAAACGGCGCCGGGCCCGGGTGCAGCAACGTCGGCCTATGAACCGTCGACGAACAAGCCGTCAGCGGCAACAACAGGAGCATCAGGAGGACGAAGCGGTGCATGGAGTTGGTCGTGGGGAGAGGCAGGATGGGTGGGGAGTGTAGGAAATCATTCCGAACTGCGAAACCCAAACCAGCATCCGCTAGCACGCCCATGCCACCCAACTAATCGGTGAAAATAGGGCGCTGCCACTAGGGTGAGGGAATGCACGCTAGGCCGCGTCAAAGATCCAGCGGCCGATGCAGCCCAAGGGATTTAGCAACATTGAGCTAGAAAGATTCAATGTGCATTGTTAGGTCTGCCGCCCACGATTCAAGATCCACCTATGCGTTTCTTGTCGCGACCAAGGGGCAGCAGGCAACCCATGTGCAGGGAAGAGGGCACGGCGGCGCGCTCCGCTAGCGCGCGGGTTGGGGGATCGATTGCTGTTCTGCTTCGAGCTGTAGAGTTGCTTGCGAATTCTCGTGGCTCTCTTCCAACCAATCGATGATCCGCCAGTCGAGCCAGCGGAAGTCGGGGTCGTCGTGATTGCCGGAGAGGAAACCCAGATGACCACCATGTCGGGTCGTAATCGTTTCGATCGACGCGCTATGGAGGGAGCGGAACAGCGGCTCCATGGGCACCACGGGGTCGTCTTCGCTAAAGACAATCGTCACGGGATGTCGAATCGACGCCAGCTTTGGTCCCGGCGATGCCTGTTGGTAATAGTCATCGGCCGACGCGTAGCCACCGGTGGGGGCAATGACCATTTCGTCGATGTCGCGTAAACGTTTGGGCTGCTTGCTCGGCATAGGGTCGAGTGTGGCTTCGGGAAAAGTCTTCCAACGCCGAAGCATCTGGCCCCAGATCAATTTGACGAAAAACTTGTCGTAACGCCGGCCCCAGAATGTGCGGAAGTGGTTTTCGACATGCGCGAGATCGATGGGCGGACAAATGACAAACGAACGTTGCAGATTGCCCACGCGCATCTCGCCTGCTTCGGCTAGCATGTTCAGCGTCAGTGTGCCGCCCATTGAGAAGGCAACGATGTCCGTTTCCGCTTCGGGAAACAGCTCGGCGATGTAGTAGAGAGCCGCGACAACATCTTCCCACCGACCACAATGGGTCGGCATTTTCGCGACGCTCTCCCCTGCCCCGCAACCACGAAGGTCCAAGCGAAACACACGGTAACCAATCGCGGAAAGTTTTTCCGCCATCCGGCACATGTAGGTGCTCCGGTGACAACCGGCTAGACCGTGAATCAATAGGACAATCGGAGCGTCGTCGGTTGCGCTCGCTGCGACATCTTCGTGTAGGACTAGCTGATCGCCGTCATCCAGCACAACGGAGTGTTGCTTGGCCCGGTAGGGCGCGACCCGGGTGGGCCAGTGAATGCCAGCGATTGATTGCAGGTGCCCGTTGACGAGCAACGGATGCGGCGCGAAATTCCATTTGTATGCGGGCTGCGTCATGGCGTTGGTAAGTGGAAAGAGCTTGCGAACCATTCACAAGTTATAAATTTTAGCAGAAGAATTGCCAGTAGGTTACCCGAATCCTGCGGTGATTGATTTCGCTTGTTTGCGTGATCGATAGGAGCCCTAAATTTTACCAAGCTTGGCTGATCGCCGAGGTTGGTTGCCGCGTCGAGTTGGGCCATGCAGCGACCCGAAACTAAGAGAGGTGAGCGCCGCTCTGCTTTGGCGACGCCGCTGCTTCCACGCCCGGAACCCCAGGAATAGGCTCCATGCAAATGTCTTCCCCCGCGCCAAGCGTCTCGCTGATTCTCAACCTCTCCGCAGCAACAAACGAGCAAGCCGATTCGGGAATCCGCACCTTGAGTCCACTGTTCGAGCGAGGCACGCTGACCGCGACGTGGGTTGTTGCCGAACCGCGGCAGGTGGAACGTATCGCTTCTGGGCTGCTAGCATCGACGGCGCACGAATTTGCAGCGACGGTTTCAGCTCGCACACCGCAGCGACTACGCAGCGAATTATTGGCACTGCAAGCATCCGTGCAGCAGTTGGCGGGCAGTCCTCTGTCTACCGTGCAAGGCGACGCGGTGCAGCTCCGATCGCGGGCAGCATTGCTCTCCGACTTGGGAGTTAACGCGGTGGTTTCCGAGACACAGACTTCGCAGCCGGCCAAACCGCGCGCTCTGCCCTGTGGCATCTGGCAACTCGACGCGGTGGTGAGCATTCCTCAACCTCGAGGTCGATGGTCCGTTTTTCCGACACGTCGACCTTCGGTGAAACAATTACTAGAGGATGACGGGGCGTCGAACCCACGCGTCGTTGCCATCGATTTTGCGGCTGTTGGTTCGCGCGACCTGCAGAGTTGCGAGTCGCTGCTGCGAGAGATTTCTCAAGCCGTCGAGCAACAACAATTGCAAGTGGCGACGGTGAGTACCTTGGCCGCTGAACTCACCAAGTTACATCAAGTGAAACCGCAGCGATCGATTCTACGTCGCGCCGCCTAACTGCTGGCGTCTTGATTCGGTCACGCTACTTCTGTTCGCGAAAAGTGCTGAAGCTGAGATAGCCGAGAATTGCCCCTGCGATGATTGCGCCGTAGTTCATGGTCTTGCTTTCCGCGCCGAAGGGCACATCGGCCACAAAATCGACACCAAACATCAGCACCAACAAGGCCGCAACGACCATCCCAACGATCGTCATGGCTTTGGACATACGCGCTCTCGAGCCTCTTTTTCTAACAGCAAGAACTTCTTAACCCAACAATTCCGATGGCTCAGAACGAGCCGGAAGCTCTAGTATAGTTGCGGAAATGCGGCTGTCAGGACGTTCCGCGGGCAAAGGTGGGAAAATGACGGTTATTTCGCCATTTTCGCTGATCGGTCAGGCACGGCGGGTGTGGTTTCGGTGTCGAGGCCGCGGGCTCGGCGGATATCAGCCACGGCATCGACGATCTGCTGAATCACGGCCTGATTGCCCACGATGTTCAGCCATGCTCGATAATAGGTCCAGGCAATGAACAACAGCCCGACAAGTGCGGCTGCGAGGTGAATATTCGCCCACGAGGCCGTATCGGCCCGCCCAGTGCCCGGGTCCGACGCGGCTCCCAGTGCCGCCACCACGACCACGCCCAACATTCCCAACAAGCACCAGGGAAACGTTCGCCGCTTCAGCCGTGTGCTTTCCCGCAGCATTTGAGGATCGAGATGGTAGGTTTCGGTCACCTCTTTGCACCAGCGGCTAGTGCCGATGAAGTAGGTCACCGCGATGGAATGCACAAATACGACCGCCAGCGCTGCCGAGGCTCCGGTGAGCATGTGGATGCCTCGCCACCGAATCGTCGCCTCGTCTGGCGGAACTTCGTAGAGATCGCCAATCGAGAGTCCCATAATGACCGAGACCAGGAAAAGCCCCAGAGAAACGGCAGCTAAGGAGGGGAAGATTCGAGACACAGAGCTGGGAAGGCGAAAGTCGGTAAGGGATGGAGATAGCGAACCGCTATCCTATCTGGTTCTCAGGCGAAGCGTTAGGGGCGTTGTTTCGCCTTGCCCCACATCTACAATGCAGTGAGTTGTGTTCCTGCAGTTCCGCGTTTCGAGTTGCCCAATGCCCCTCCCCCTGCTTGCCATTACCCTGGGCGACCCTGCCGGCGTTGGGCCTGAGGTAATCGCCAAAGCGCTTGCCGAGTCGCGAGTGTACAACGTTTGTCGCCCGGTGGTGTTGGGTCATCCACAGATGTTGGAGAAGGCGGCGAGCCTAGTGGGCAGCCAAACGACCATTGCAACAATCCAATCCCTGAGCGAGATGAAGCAGAGCGATTCATTGCCCGACACGATCTACTGCTTGCCCGTTGGGAAAGACGACATCCTCGACGTGCCAGCTGGAACCATTGACGCACGCACCGGTCAGGCCGCTTACGATGCGGTTGTGTGCGGGACCGATGCAGCACTGTCTGGCGAGGTAGAGGGCATCGTCACCGCGCCGATTAGCAAGTCGGCTCTGCACGCCGCGGGGCACACACAATACCCGGGGCATACCGAACTGCTCGCCGAGCGCTGCGGCGTCGCGGACTTCGCGATGATGCTGTACCTGCCGCCGGAGGAGGTGCCCAACTGCCCCGCGGGGTTAGGTGTGGTGCATGTGACACTACACATGGCACTTCGCGACGTGTTCGCGAAGCTGAACGCCGAAGCGATCAGTGCCAAGTGCCACTTGGCGGAGCGAGTCATGCGTGAAGGATTTGGGTTGGAAACGCCGAGGGTGGGAGTGTGCGCGCTCAATCCTCACGGCGGTGAAGAGGGTCTGTTTGGTGAGGAAGAAATTCGCATCATTGCGCCCGCGGTTGCAAAGGCGCGGGCCGGGGGAATCCAAGCATCGGGACCCTTCCCCACCGACACGCTCATGGGCCGCGCGCGCGACGGCGAGTTCGACGCGGTCGTTGCCATGTACCACGACCAGGGCCACATCGCTTTGAAACTGCTGGGTATGCACCGCGCGGTGAACATTACACTAGGCCTGCCGATCGTGCGCACCAGTGTTGCCCACGGCACGGCATTTGATCGCGCTTGGCAAGGCACGGCCGAATCGAGCGGCATGGTCGCGGCGCTACTCACCGCAGCCAAACTCACCGCAGCCAGTTGAGCCGACGGCTCCGTTTCGCTTTGCTAAGAGGTCCTTGCGGCGAGGGCTTGCTCAGACGATGATGGTACACCACTCGTCAATTGCCATTTCTTTTCCCTAAGGTTGAATTCCGCATGCAATCACGAAACTCTCGTATCGGTCTGCGATTGTTCTTTCTCTATTTGCTCTTCTACGGCGGGTTCGTATTGTTGAATGCCTTGTCACCCGAGACGATGGAGCGCAAGCCAATGTTTGGAGTCAACTTCGCGATTCTCTACGGCTTCGGGCTGATCATCACGGCTTTCGTACTGGCCATGATTTACGGCTTCGCGTGCAATGCGGAGGAGGAACAGTGATATACAATCCTTCGCTGATCGCTGTGGCGGTGTTTGTTGCTTTCGTTGGATTCGTTCTCGGGCTGAGTTATTACCTCGGTGGTAAAGCAAAGTCGTCGGAAGGCTACTTCGCCGCGCACGGGCAGATTCCTTGGTTTGTGAATGGCGTAGCGTTTGCCGGCGACTACCTGTCTGCCGCGTCGTTTCTTGGAATTTGTGGCATGATTGCCTTTCACGGGTACGACGGATTCCTCTATAGCATTGGTTACCTGGCAGGTTGGATTGTGGCGCTGTTTGTTGTGGCCGAACCGATGAAGCGATTGGGGAAGTTCACGTTTGCTGACGCGCTCAACTCGACTTTCGATTCTCCTGGCATCAAGATAGCGGCCGGTGTGAGTACGCTCGCTGTGAGTATTTTTTACCTCATCCCGCAGATGGTCGGTGCAGGCGTACTCGTGCAACCGCTGTTGGGGCTGCCGCATTGGGCCGGAGTGCTGATCGTCGGCGCGGTCGTCATATTCATCGTGGTCACTGCCGGCATGGTTTCGACAACGTGGGTGCAGTTCTTGAAGGGCTCGTTGCTGGTGGCTTTCAGTGCTGTGCTGACGGTGATGATTTTGCAACGCGGCTTTCAAGTGGACACCACCGTACCGCAAGCACAAACGGTTACCAAAGCTGCCGATGGCAGTGTATTGATCAACGGACTTCCCAAAGGCACTGGAGATGGGCAAGCCGTGCTGCGACCGGTCGGTTCTATTTCACAGCTTCCCGACGGCAAGACAGAAACTGGCCCGCTCGGCCCGCTCGAGTTTTTTAGCACCCTGCAAGAGAGCGAAGTTGTGCTGTGGTCTAGCAGCAAAGCCACGAGCGAAGATGGTGCTGTGACCACGACCTACACCCCCGAACCCACCCCCGGTAGCCAAGTGCTCCGCCCGGGGCAACACCCCAAGTTCAAAGGCATTCGCAGCGACAACCCACTCGACAAGCTGAACTTTCTGTCGCTGATGCTCGCGCTCTTTTGTGGCACCGCATCGCTGCCGCACATTCTCATTCGCTACTACACGGTAAAGGACGCCACCGCGGCGCGCAAGAGCACCATCGTCGGCATTGGTTGTATCGGGTTTTTCTACGTGCTGACGCTCTACCTGGGCTTGGGCGCGATGACCAGCGGCGCCATGGACGTGACCGACAGCAACATGGCCGCACCGCTGCTCGCGCGCAGCATGAGCGAGATGTTGTTCGCAATCATCTCGGCGATTGCTTTCACAACCGTGTTGGGCACCGTCAGTGGGCTCATCTTGGCATCGGCGGGAGCCGTTGCGCACGACCTGGTTGGCAGCTTCGCCGGTGCATCACTCACCGACCAGCAACAGGTGCGCATCGCCAAAATGGCGTCGGTCATCGTCGGCGTGATCGCCATCGGCCTCGGCATCTTGTTCAAAGGCTTCAATGTCAGCTACCTCGTCGGCTGGGCATTCAGCGTTGCCGCTTCGGCGAATCTGCCCGCGCTCGTGATGCTGCTTTTTTGGAAGGGAACCACCAAGCAGGGGGTCATCGCCGCGATCATCGTTGGCATGGTTAGCTCACTGGCATGGATTCTCATGAGCGCCGACAGCTACACCGGCATCTACGGCTGGCCCGCCGAAGACGCGCTCGTCCCGTTCAGCCAACCAGGGATTGTGACAATCCCGTTAGGGTTTGTGACGTTGGTGGTGGTGTCGTTGTTGACTCGCGCTCGCCAGTAGTTTATTTGCGTCGCCGGACCAAGTGGGGCGCCCCATGGTATTGCTCGGGTTACCTGCTCCAACACCAAAGAGGTTCCATCCGTCCACACGGTTTCGCCGGGGACGTATTGGAAAGTTGCTTAGGAGATGGCGACGGCGAACTTGTCTTCGAAAATTTCGTAGCGAAGTAGCGGTTCCCCAGCGGAGAGCAAACTATTCAGGCTTGTAGCGGTAACCGCTACTAACACGTACGCGAGATGGATTCTCAGAATCGGTACTGGGGACTACGTTTTCGCGAGTATGGGCGCCCATATTGCGCAAGGCATTTCGATTTCCCTGCATCCAGAGCCCTATGAAAAACGTATTAATTGCGCGAAGATGTTGGTTACACGAAGTGATTAAGTAGCAATCTCGACGCGACGGAACTTCCTCAATGCGGGTTGAAATACTGGATGCCCGAGTCATTGCGTAGTTCTTTCTCGAAAATTGCCCGCCTCTTTACCGAAAAATACGCGTCAGCCGCGGATTATGAAACGAACTTGGCTCCACACCTTGACTGCAGGAACGCTCTGCTTGCTTTACCTAATCATGGGTTTAGCAGGGCAGTCGCTGCACTACCTTGTCGAGGGGAACTTCTTCGAGGCGAACTTCGTCGAGGGGAACGGCTGGGCCGAGAAGCTTGGGCTGGTCGAAGCGGGGGGTGAGTCGACCGAGATCGTGGTCCACGAGACTTCGGTGGGCATCCATCATTGCCATGGCCCCGACTACCACGTTCATTACCACCGCGTTCGTGAGCCGCAGCCTAAGGCCGCGGAGCCCAGCAGAGTTCCCCCAGCCGTCGTCGATCGCTCAGTAAAGCGCTCAGTCGCGACGGGGACCACCTTCCAAGAGCCGGGGCAGCCCCACGAGCCTCACGCATGTCCCTTGCTTGGTGTTGTGTCCACACTGAAACTTGGGCAGGGCGGATTGCTCACTTGGTCGCTTGAAGTTTCGGTCAACGAAATCGTCGAGTCTGACCCGCGCCAACGCCCTGAGCAGGAGTTCTCTCGACTCAACTTGGCCCGTGGGCCGCCTTCTTCGCGAATCCTGTAGCTCACGTTCTTTCCGCGGCTGGACAAATCTCGGTTTGTCCGCGCTCCGTCGTGTCTCTTGACCGCTAGGGAAGGAGGCTGTGCGCATGCGTAACCCTCGTTTCGCCATGACGCTAGTTGAGTTGTTGGTGGTCATCGCCATTGTCGGCGTACTGATTGCGCTATTGTTGCCTGCTGTTCAGTCGGCCCGCGGGGCCGCTCGGAGGACGCAATGCGCAAGCCGCATGCGCCAAATCGGCTTGGCGATTCATCAATTTGCGAACGTCAACGACGGAGAATTTCCGCTGATGGCGCACCACAACACCGTGGTTTCGGCACAGCCGGAGGAGCAGAAGTCGTGGATCGCTGGCTTGGCGCCTTACACGGAGAATGTCGACGCTATTCGTCTTTGCCCGGAGGACATCAAGCGAATGGATGGCAGCGAACTGGTTGCCACGAGTTACGCGATGAACGGCTATTTGCGCGAAGCTGAGGACTTGGACACCGCGGGTTTACCGCCCGCCCTGGCCGCGGAAGTTCTCAGCAGGAGCGAAGGTCTCGTAGCGGACTTGTACGACTTGCGCGAGACGCATGCCACAATTCTGATGTTCGAGGGCGATGCGTCTCGGCTTCGCATCGACTACGACCATGTGCATTCGTATCGCTGGTTCAGCGAAGAGAATCTCAAGAACGACTTGGTGGAGTTGGCTGTAACCAGTGAGCTTACTATCGACCGGCATACCGGCGCGATGGCGAATTATCTGTACGCGGATGGGCATGTTGACTCTATCGCTGCACATCAAATATTGGAGTGGTGTGCGGAAGGTTTTAACTTCGCAATTCCGCCGCAGTATTGAACTCACTCGATTTCAATCCACTCTCAATAAAACTTAGCCCTCAAAGGAAAAAGACTATGACCAATTACTCAACTATCGGCCGCAAGGCTTTCCTGAAGATCTTGTTGACAATATTGTTTTCGTGTTTCGTTACTGGAACTATTGCCTGGGGACATGGGGCGGGGGGCGACATCGCGCTGTTCTCGACCAACGGCCAAGTGGATGTCGGCTTTGCGATTCTGGACGAGGACGACGACCAGCAAGTGTTTTTTAGTCCCAACGAGAATGTGTTTTCACTAGTGCTGTTGCCTCTGACTCCCAATCCTGTCATTCCCTGGCAGTTTGGTTCGTCAGAGCCAGGTTTCGATGCCGATGATAGCTCGCTGCCCCCTGAAGCGGACATTGTCTACAACCTCCAGGAGTTGTCGTTCTGGGACGGCCAGCAAAACGGCAGTGTTCAGTTTTCGCCAGCCACAGGAATCAACGGCGGCGTGGCTCCCAATCCTGAAAAGTCATTCGCTAGTGGCGGCTTCCACTCCCACCCGCTCTTCGGAGTCACCGATCCTAGCGGCACCGCTGCCGATGGCGTCTACGTCGGCAAGCTCACCGTGAGCGTCGAAGGGCTTACCGATTCCGACCCGTACTACATGGTCGCTCTGGTTACGGAATCAGTGACCAATCTTGGCACGGTCGATGAGCAAGTGGCAGCCGCCGAAGCGATTGGCGAAATGGCGCGACTCTATGCGGACGATCCGACCAGGAACCCAGCGCCAATTTATGGAGGAGTCGATTTCACCTTTTTCGCCAATGCCCTAGGCGAGGTCCGTACTCAGGCAATTCCTGAGCCCACTAGCATAGCCCTGGCGACCGTCTTGTTGGTCGCTGTCGCAGGCGGAAATCGCCGCTTGCGATGAGGAAGCTTCGGACGAAGAGATTTCTGAATAGATTTGTCCAGGTAACGAGTCGCAGGGACCGCTGTCAATTCACTCGGTTCCGGCTTTCGTTGAGCAGTAGAAAAACTTGGAGTGGAGCTATGAAGCAGATCAGAATCGGTAAGATCGTGCTGGCATCGTTGGTGCTAGTTGCCATCGTGGCGTGCGGCCACTGTTGTCACGCCCACAACGGTGGGATTCTCGTCCAGGCGAACGACGGTAAATTGGTGACAGGGTTTGATAACGAGTCGAGCGGGAATCAAACCATTGGCGACCGCGCGTTCTCCTTGTTGTTTCCCTCGTCGCTGGCGAATGATATCCCCTCATTTCTCTCCCTCGCCGACGCACCTGCCGGGAGTGAGCCACTGCCCGTGGGCGGAGCGCTCTATTGGGACTTCCTGCCGATGACTCACCTCGGGATCACGTCCAACCTTTTCTATTGGGACGGCATCGGCACGGCGATCAATCAGGTGGAGTTCGGCGCAGTCCCGGGTGGCGATACTTCGCTGACGCTCTACACTCAGAACTTCGCCGATAGTGCTTTCGTCGATGGCTCAGCAACCATCACGCCAGGCAAGCAGATTGGTACCGTCTCAGCCAATAATCTCGCGCTGCATGCCCATCGTTGGTTCTTTCTCGATTCGGCAACTGAGCCTCCTGAGGGAATCTACCTATTTGCCATGCAACTTCGCATGGAGGGTTACGAGAATACCGACCCTTTCTTCATCGCGGCAGCGACAGATGAAATCTCGGCCCATACTCTAGACAATGTCGCGTTACCATGGGTCGAAAACCAGCTTGACTCGCTGATCGTGCCAGGAGATTTTGACTTCGAAGGGGATGTCGATGGCGCCGATTTCTTGGTCTGGCAACGGGGGGAGTCGCCCCAGCCGCTAGCAGTCAGCGATCTGGGTGGTTGGCAAGAGAACTTCGGCAGGCCGATGGGTGCGCTCTCGGGAATTTCGGTGAGCATGCCCGAACCCTCGACGATTGCCCTGCTTCTAACGACGATCGCGTTGATTGCAGTGCGACTTCCATAAGGTCGAGCTAGGGCGTCGTTTGCGTCACTTGCTCCAACACCAGCGCCGTCTCATCTGTCCAAGCCGTATCGCCGGGGGTGTATTGGAAGGTTTCTTGGGGGATGGCGACGGCGAACTGGACTTCGAAAATTTCGTAGCGCAGCAGCGGTTCCTGAGCGGGGCGCAAACCGGCGAGACTTGTAGCGAGTACCGCGTCGGTGGCACGACGGTGTTCGCAAACGTAGGGGAACATGTTGCGGCCGACCAAGAGCAATACGTGGTGCGGCAGTTGTTCGGGCCAGGCTGGCGAATCGTCGCCACCGAGTTCCTTGGCATCGGCCCAGAGTCGCGTGAGTTGCTCGGGTCGCCAGTGGCCGACCAGAGCGTTGACTGGCAGGCCATTGAGGCTCGTCGGCTGGGGCGGCTGAAAATCGAAGTTCCGGAGCAAATCGCCCAGCATCTGCGCGAGGCCCCCCTTCCCCACCGACGCGGCAATCAATTGCTCGCGCGTGTCGAGGTTATTGCCCCGATGGTCGGTGCGCAGGCGCTCCTGCAGCCACGCGACATCGAGTCGGTTCACTTGTCGTCGGCTGGGTAACAAGCGATCGGTCCAGAGGTGGTCGCCATCGTAGACCTCGACGAAGCTCGCCGTTTGGTCGGCGACTTGGGTTTGCATTTCCCAACGAGTGAGGCGCTTGTCCCGGGTGCGGCGCTGCCAATAGTTGCCCGAACCGGTGAGCTGTTGGTCGTGTAGCCGCGACTCGTGGCGGAGCTTGGCGGCGATGCTGGCATGTTGGTCGAGGAGAGTGAGGACCTGGGTGACGAAGAAGTTGCCATTGGGGCTAGGAGGTGGAGAATCTTGCTGTTGCCCGGCTGCTGAAGCGACTTTCGCCAAGGCAAGTGCGATGCAGAGCAGTTGTGTTAAGACGCGCAAAGTGGTTTTCCTTTGCCGGTTTTGGCGGTTTTGCCAAAGATTCCGGCTTCCCGACGCCGACCAAATATTCTCAGGAGACCTTCTCACTCGTCCGTGCGAAGTCGCTCTGTCGTGGTGGTGAGTCGGGGATTCTAAGTCGAGTCCACCCGCCCGGTCCACGGCAAACCCGTAGATAATCCGAATCCAAGTGCTAGCAGTTCGGCCTTAGTCGTTTCGTCGCAAAGATAACCGAGCGATCGACGACTAACTACCCAACGCTCCAAAGGGGGGAACGTTATGAAGAAGACTTTGACCACATTTTTGATGAGCTTGGCGGTGCTGTTAGCAGCCACCGACTGCTTGGGAACAGGCCCCAATCGGGCCTTCAACTTGCCACCCGCACAGCGACTGATGGAACCCGGCCCCGGCGTCGGCGGACCAGGTCCCGGTGTGCTGAGCCCGATGGCAACGCGCGGCGGTGGCGGTGGCGTGAACCCCGCGATGGCGATGGGTCCTGGCGGGGCGGCGATGGGCGGCTGCGGCCCGATGATGGGCGGTGCCGCGGTGACCTCGCAAATTGCTTTCCTCGGTGTGCAAGGGGGCGAAGTCGGTTGGGACGTGAGCGGACAAGGCATGTTCGACAGCACGCCGCTTGTGATGCCCGGTCGGCAGAATTTCTCGCAAGGTGCGATCTACCGACTCAAGCTGACGAATCTGCCCGACCGCGAGGGCGTGGAATTGTACCCCACGTTGGAAGTCGCCCCGGTGACTCCGCGGACCGATGCGTTTCTCGCGCACGCACCGATCCCGATTCAGTTCACCGACGAAGACCTCGACCAGGTTCTGAGTGGCAACTTTGTCACAAAAGTGATCTACCTGCCTGATCCCGAGTTTCAGGATTTGGCACTCGCTGGGGTAGAAACCCTGGTCAGCACACGGCTTGATCCGGGTGTCGATCCGATTGCCGAGGCGGACCGCCGCGGTTCGATCATGGCGATCCTCCGCGTTGGTAACCTTGATCTGCAACTGCCTGGACAAGGCGGCATCGCCAGCAACGGGGGTGTTACTCGCGCCCAATATGCCGAAGGCGGCATGGGTCCGATCGACAGTTCCTGTCAGGACGGATGCCAATCGGGACCAGTGTACGGCGGCGGCTACGGCGCGGTCGGTACCGCTCCGCGAGGGATGCCTACGTCGGCATTTGCTCCGCAAGCGATGCCCCCACACTTGGTTTCGGGGATGACCACGCCGCAATGGGGTATGCCTCATGTCGGCACGCCGATCGGTCTGCCTGGCCCACCGCACATCCCACTGGGACACGAAGCGGGATTAACCAAGCACACGATGAAAAATCGCACGCGGGTGCGGATGCCACCTCCGGTTCACAAGATGTCGATGACGGTCAAGCAACGCCCAGGCATGAATTATCCACGCCCGGTCAACCATGTCGACATCTCGGAGAACAACCGAGCGGGTTTCCGAGCCAAAGGCGGCACGCTCGCCCCGGCACTGCCCACAGCGATGAAGAAGCTTGCCGCTCGCTTTCAGGGCTGTCGTGATTGCCCACCTGGCGAGTGTACTTGTTACGAGTAAAGATTTTGAGAGAAATTACCCCGAAGCGTGAGCGAGCGTAAGCGGATCCTAGTTATTGCTCACTTGCGTGTAGGGAGTTTTCGAGACTAATGACAACGTTCCGTATCCTAAACAGCTTCCAGTTCCTTTTCTTTGAAAGAGCAAGGATGCTTGTCGCAGGCAAAACACTGAGGGCGGTACTCCTCGGTCTGCTATGCACCACCGCGGTGCAAGCGCAAGATCGACCAGTACACTGGCACCATGCTGGTGCCATGCCTCCGGGAGCGATTGGACGCCTGCGGCTGATGCGAGGCGGGCCGTTGTCAGGATTCTGTCAGCCGGTTGAGATTCGTGCTCCCCAGGGAACACGAATCTCGCCGGCGGCAGGTTCCAGTTTTGGTGAAGGGCGTATTGAACGGCTTCTCGTCGGCTTGCCGATTGGGCCCGTCTATCGCTTCAAGATTTCAGAGATTCCCGAGCATCCTGGTTTGGAAGTGTTCCCCACCATCGAGATGGTGGATCGCACCTATCCGCCTCCGGGATTGGCGCTGAAGTTTCCGGTGCCGATTGAACTGACCCAAGAAGAATTGCTACTGGCTGTCGAAGGTCGGTTTATCACTCGGGTGATTTACTTAGAAGACCCGTTGCTCGCGCCAGCGATTGCGCGAGACGGAGAAGAACAGCCGTGGATCGAAGCCCGCACGGGCGAAGATCCGCTCGTGATGGCCGACCACCTGGGTCGACCCATGGCGATACTCCGCATGGGCGGACGCGTGCCCGACGGAAATCAACCGAACGCGGCGTTCACTTACGGCGCACCGCCAGCGATGATTTACGAAATCCCGGACGATGCCAAGCCGCTGCCCACAGAGCAGTAGCCACCATCGGAATAGCCACCAGCGTATTTCTCACCACTGACTCCTTTCCTTTCTCAAATTTCCCATGCTCGCTCCCGCTTGGTTTCGATATGGCATAGCCGTAATGACGGTGCTGATGCTATGTGCCTGCAGAACGCCTCGGTCCGCTGGGCCAACGGCGAGAATTGCGGGAGACGTCGAAACGCAGCCCGCCCTGGAAGTCGCAAATGCGCGGCACATCCAGCGACGCCACGACAGTCAAGTGATGCCTGTCGTCTACCAAGCAAATAACCACGCGCCGCCCCCTGCTATTCGCCAAGCCGAGTATGCGGCGGGGATTGCTGCTGGTTGCCCTTGCGGCATGTGCGGCAGCGGGCCGCAAGCTTGTTCAAACAATGTGCCGCTTGTCGGGCCGCGTGACGAATACTTGTGCGACGGTGGCGATGCCGGTTTCGAGGCGGGAGTCCGCGAAAATTGGGAAGTCGACGGGCTTGAACAAGAAGATACTGTCGCGCACTACGACACCGTCGATCAACAGACAATCATCACCCCCAGTAACCAGGTTTGTATCTATGCTCCGCGCTTCGGCGTAGTGCGGCGAATGGTGGATTTGCATGAGTACGCGCGCTCCGATGCAGTGGGTGGTTTTGATGTGCCTCTGGCGCTATCGAAAATCGATGAGAACGAAGAAGCGGCTACGTCGCTGGCGCAGTTAGAACCCACCATCCACCGCAACGAAGATCCCACTAGCCTGATGCGCAATCGACAGCAGTTAGGTGAACTTGACCGGGCTATGGTCGTTGAGGAAATCGACGGCTCGCTCGCGCCCTATGCCGATCTACAAATTGTCCGTGCAGGCACGGTCGACAACGGAGAGAAGGCGCTCTTGGCCCGCGCCAGCTTAGCGGCAGTTACCTGGTCGGGTGACCAATCGCCCCATGTTTCGATCAACGAGCGTCACGCCCAAGCCGCTATTCGCGACTCACAGCCGGGGATCGTCTATCACCTGCACGATCCGAAGAAGCCCCACTTGCGACTGATCAAACTCGCCTCGTGTGGTGCAGCCAAGCCGGGCGAAGAAATCGAGTTCACGCTCCGCTTTGACAACGTGGGGAGCCAGGTCATGGGGAACGTCACGATCATGGACAATCTCACCACGCGGCTCGAATACGTCGAGGATAGCGCCAAGTCGAGTGTCGAAGCCGATTTCAGCGCGGAGCCCAACGATGGCGGTTCAGTCGTCCTGCGATGGGAAATTACGGAACCCATCGAAGCCGGCAAGGGCGGAATCTTGCAGTTCAAGTGCAAGGTGAGATAACGTCCCCGCGAGGTGACTGTTTCTTTCAGGCAAATTGCCTTATATTAGGGCGCACTTCTTCCATAACTTCGCGTCCGGGGTGTACTCTCCGACACGTTGTTCACACTCAGGGTGTGCTATGTCTGAAATACAAGTCTCTAGCAGTCGAGCTACCTACCCGAATCTGTTGATTGCCATCGGCGCCTCGGCCGGCGGAATCGAAGAAGTAATTAAGCTCGTGCGCAAGTTGCCCGAATATTTTCAGGCAACGATTTTATTCGCTTGCCATCGGTCACCCGACGGGCCTAACAGGCTCCACAAAGTATTGGCACTGAACACGGATCTCGAAGTTCGCCAGCCAATCGAAGGTGAGAAGCTCTGCTGTACGACTATCTATGTAGGCAAGCCCGAGGAATCGGTCGAAGTCGATGGTCGCTACCTGCACGCGGAAGAAGACATCTCTCTCTTGGCACGTAGCGCTCGAATCGACGATCTTTTCAAGTCGGCAGCTGAAAGTGCTGGCGAAAATTGTGTGGGCGTCATTCTCTCGGGAACGCTCTCCGATGGTAGCGAGGGCCTGAAGGCCATCAAGGATCACCGTGGATTAGCTATCGTTCAGTGTCCCGAAGAGGCTGCTTTTAGCGATATGCCGCGCAATGCTTTAGAAGCCGTAGATGCGAATTTTGTAGGCAGCACTGACGAAATCGCGGATTGTCTGATTGATCTCGCCGAGGGACGTACTTGCCATTGATCCTTGCGGATTCCCTCTCGATTCGTTTGTTCCCCATGCCCTATCTCTCTTTCCTATTCATCTGCTTGGTCTGGGGCGCAAGTTTCATCCTCATGGATCGGGCATCGCATGCGCTGGGGCCAGTGTCAATTGCCGTGTGTCGGTTGTTGGGTGGGGCGCTAGTGCTGGCGATCTTTTGGTTATGGAATCGGCAACGTGTGCGCATCTCTCGCACGGATTGGGTGCACATTCTTGTAGTCGCAATGCTTGCCAACGCGTTGCCGTTTGTAGTCCAGCCCTACACAATGATCCAGGCTGGTGAGCATGCCTACTTCGGTATGATGGTTGCACTCGTGCCGTTGGCTACGATACTGGTTTCAATTCCCATGCTAGGCATCTGGCCTACGCCAAGGCAACTCATCGGTGTGTTGGGTGGCATCGTTTGTATGGCGTTGGCCGTGCATGACGGTTCCTCACGCGGCATCTCAGCAGGGTTGCTGGTTCTCGCACTCTCGGTACCCATTACTTACGCCCTGGGAAACGCTTATGTGAAGTGGAAGCTCGACCACCTGCCAGCGCTGCCGATGACGGTGCTCTTTTTGGCGATGGGCGGTTTTCTGCTGTTGCCACTGCAACTGTCCTCCACAACGCTCCAAGCGTGGAAACTTGCCGGACCAGCAGTGCCCCACGATTGGCCGTTGGCCATTGCTTCCATCGCGTTTTTAAGCATCGTCGGCACGGGCATCGCGATTTTGCTTTTCGTGCGATTGATTAAATACCAAGGCCCACTGTTCGCTGGCATGGTCACCTATGTGGTACCGGTGTTGGCACTGTTCTGGGGACAATACGACAGCGAGCGGCTTACCTCCACACAACTTCTGGCTATCACCGGTGTGCTTGCAATGGTCGCTCTTGTGCAATGGGGTGCCGCGTCGCCCTCTCCGGCTCAACTGGATCCAGTGACGGAGAAGGCCTAATAACAGCGATCATGCAAATTTTCATTCTCCTATTCTCACATCTTCAATCACACATTTTCTCATGTCTCACCCCTGGTTAGCACAACGTACTGCTGAATTCGACGCCTCCGGTATTCGCAAAGTCTTTGACCTCGCGGCGAAGATGACCGATCCGATCAACTTGTCGATCGGGCAGCCCGACTTCGCGGTACCTGATGCGATCAAAGAGGCGGCAATCGAGGCGATCCGCGGCGATAAGAATGGCTACAGTCTCACCCAGGGTATTGTCGAGCTGCGCGCGAACCTGCAAGCACGCATCGACGACGAGTACAAGCACGAAGATCGACAGATACTCGTCACGTCGGGAACCAGTGGCGCGTTGGTGCTTTCGATGCTGGCGATGGTCGACCCAGGTGACGAGGTGATTTGCTTTGATCCCTATTTTGTGATGTACCCGGCACTGGTGAAAATGGTCGGTGGCAAGTGCGTATTGATCGACACGTATCCCGATTTTCGCATCGACCCAGACAAAGTCGCCACCGCGATCACGCCGCGTACGAAGTTGATTCTGCTTAACAGTCCTGCCAATCCGACAGGCAAGGTTGCGCAAGAACCGGAAATACGCGCTCTCGCCGAGTTGGCAGCCCAGCACAACATCGCACTACTGTCCGACGAGATCTACCGCGAGTTTTGCTACGACGCCCCGCTGGTGAGTCCTACCCGTTGGAACGATCAAACCATCGTCGTCGACGGTTTCAGCAAGGCGTACGGTGTGACCGGTTGGCGGTTGGGTTGGATGCATGGCCCTGCAGCGCTAATTGACAAGATCACGATGCTGCAACAATACAGTTTCGTCTGCGCACCTCACCCGCTGCAAAGCGGGGCGATCGCCGCGCTTGAGGTCGACATGAGCGACCACGTCGCCGAGTACAAGCAGCGCCGCGACTTGGTCGCGCAGGGCTTGCAGGACGCTGGTTACGAAGTCACCACCCCCGGCGGCGCGTTTTATATTTTCCCGAAAGTCCCCACCGACGAATCGGCCACAGAGTTCGTCACCCGCGCGATCGAAAACGAACTTCTCATTATCCCCGGCAATATTTTCAGCGAGCGCGACTCGCATTTTCGTATATCGTATGCCGCGTCCGAGGAGACGATTGAACGGGGGTTGGACGTGCTGGGGAGGCTAGTAGCCATCTAGTCTCTTGGCTTGGCTGAAAGTGAGAGTTACAATGGTAGGTATGAGTACTGCCCCCGAAAATTTGACTGCGAGCGGCGCCACAGTTCCGTTCCTCACTTCAATTGCTACGGACTCGAATCCTCGTCAAAAGCGATGGACGCGCCAGGAGTACTACGAACTCTACGAAGCGGGGTACTTCGAGGGCAAACGCGTCGAATTGATCAATGGGGAGATTCTCGAGATGAGCCCACAGAGCTTCGAGCATTCTTGGTCGCTGGATGTGGTCGCGGAGAAGCTGCGAGAAGTTTTTGGTAGGGATTATTGGGTACGGTCCCAGGCTCCATTCCCGCGCGATGAATGGTCAGAACCGGAGCCTGATGTTCTCGTGAGCAAGGGAAACCGTAGTAGCTTCACGGACCATCCCACGTCAGCCGTGCTTGCCGTCGAGGTTAGCAAGACGAGTTTGCACTTCGACAAATCGACGAAACAATCCCTCTACGCCAGTATGGGCGTCCCCGACTACTGGGTGCTCGACCTGGAAAACCGCCAACTGCTCGTGCATCGCCAGCCTATCACCGATGGCGAAACGCAGTTCGGCCATCACTACGAACAAGTCGACACGATAGCCGAGGACGGGCATGTCTCGCCGCTAGAGAAACCAGAAGCGAAGCTCGCGGTGGGCGAGATGTTGCCACCGATAAAAAAATCGTAGGCCGGAACAAGCTGTGCGCAGTTCCGGCGAAACCGCAGTAAAACTTTCCGTGGGGTTTGAAGGAACTGCGCTTCGCTTGTTCGGCCTACATCCTCAAGTAGAGTTCGATCGCATCTCAATACCCCCCTGTAAGGGTCGTACATCATGTCGTGAAATGATGATGAAGACGAGCGCGACTATGATTTCCGCGAGGATGATGACTCCGTGGAGCACGGCGACACAGATGAAGTTGTGGCGAGGCTTCGTGAGACGTTAACCTACGACATGGCGCAAAAGGCCTATCGCATGTATTACGAATGTGACTGTCCCGATGACGAGCTAGAAAGTTTCATGAACGAATCGGTCAACGAGCATTACAATGCGGGAACTCGACGAGTGGGATGACGATTTTCTCTACTACGATTGAATTGCTCAACGAGAGCAAAAAAACGAGCCCGGAGATGATCTCCGGGCTCGTTCTATAAGCAAGCGTAACTTGACCCCCGGTGTGTTTCGAGAAACGACTCCGGGCTTGAACGTTACGCGCTCTTAGTCTTTGTCGTACCTACTAGGCACTTTTTGCTTCCGGCGGATCGTTGTTGAACATCTGGGCGCGGCCTTCGACGATGTCGTCGGTGACCACGTAGCGGTTGCCACGGGGTTGGTCGGGCAGCTCGAACATGATGTCCATCATCACATTCTCGATAATCGACCGTAGTCCGCGGGCACCCGTTTCACGCGCCGCCGCTCGTTCGGCAATCGCGTGCAGTGCCTTGTCCGTAAACTTAAGATCGGCATCTTCCATCCCAAACAAGTGCTGATATTGTTTGGTCAGTGCATTTTTCGGTTCTTTCAGCACGCGAACCAACGATTCCGCACCAAGGGGCTCGAGCGCGGTCACCACCGGCAGGCGGCCGACCAGCTCGGGGATCATGCCGTACTCGACCAAATCGTCAGAAGTTACCTGAGCCAACGTTTCGCCCAAGCTCATTTCGGTCGCCATGTCGCCGACCTGGCCGAAGCCCATGTGGCGGCTGCCGAGCCGTTTGCTAATGACTTCTTCGATACCCGAGAACGTCCCACCGACTACGAACAAGATGTTCGTCGTGTCGAGCTGGATGTACTGTTGCTCGGGATGCTTTCGGCCACCTTGTGGCGGGACGTTGGCGGTGGTGCCTTCGAGCATCTTCAAGAGCGCCTGTTGCACCCCTTCGCCCGAGACATCGCGGGTGATCGAGACGTTCTGGCTCGTCTTGCCGATCTTGTCGATCTCGTCGATGTAGAGCACGCCCCGTTGTGCCGCTTCGACGTCGAAGTCGGCCGCGTGGAGCAGCTTTAGTAGCAAGTTCTCGACATCTTCGCCCACATAGCCGGCCTCGGTAAGCGTGGTCGCGTCGCCGATGGCGAACGGCACGTTGAGGCTCTTGGCCAGCGTCTTGGCGAGCAACGTTTTGCCGCAACCGGTGGGGCCGACGAGGAGGATATTCGACTTGTCGATTTCGATTTCCGTTTCCTCTTCGGCAGCCATCAGTCGCTTGTAGTGGCTGTGCACCGCGACAGCCAACACGCGTTTCGCCGAGTCTTGGCCGATGACGTATTCATCGAGCTGCGACACGATCTCTCGCGGGCTGGGGACCTTGGTGAACAGAGTCTTGCTGGAACCGCGTCGCTTGCGCTCCTGGTCCAGGATCGATTGGCAGAGCTCGATGCACTCGCCGCAGATGTAGACGTCGCCCGGTCCTTCGACCAGCGGACCAACGTCCCGATAACTCTTCCGACAAAACGAACAAAAAGCATTTTTCTTGGTCGTTCCGCCACGCCTGCCGGTGAGTTCTTTGCCAGAGGGCATGCAAGTATCCTTCCAAAGTGTGCAACAAGCGTGGGGGCATCACCGTCCCCACGGCTATTACGATGAAAATCAAGGGTGTCGCTCGAGTGGTATTGGACCTTAACAGTTTTAGGATCAATCGGCGCTGGCGGGGCGTCCTTGTCCGCACAGTTCGAGCTCGGGTTTAGGTGCTTCGCACGTGACCGTTTAGGGGGACACGCCGAAGCGGTGTTACTGGCATTACGCAGCTTCCACGAGAGTCGTTCATCGGCCCTTGGGAGGGGTGTGGCTGAGGCGCTGCTCGCAGTGCCGAAAAACCGCACCAGTCCCACTCTCTGCGACACCAGGCGTGACCCGTATGGCTGGGCCTAACCGGTGCCAGTGTCATCGCTTACCGTTACCTCAGGGGAGGTGGTTAACTCTGTCTTAAGCTCGTGTGCTAGCTTCGTTTTTATTGTTCGGAATTCCTCGTCGCTGAGCCCACCCTCGGCATGCAGTTCTCGGAACTTTGACATGATGTCGCTGGTGGCTGAGATGTCCTGCGCCTCACGATCCCGATACCTTCGCGCGACCGAGATGCCAATCGCCGTCAGAACAAACATAGCTGCGAACAACACCGCAGCCTGCGTCATTGGTCCTAGTAGTTGCTCCATGAGTTCGCGGTGCCTCTTGACGATTACCCCACTCCGCTCAAGCGGCGTAGGCCCTAATTCCATCCTCTATTATGTCGCGTTTGCTGGCACAGGTAAAGAAAAGTTCTCACTGGTCCGCCAACTGGCTCTAAACCGCAGTTTTTGCCAAAACTTCGCAGCCCGAATACCAAGGGCAGACCCTTCAAGCAGAATATCGGGCAAGCCGAATAGCGAACGGCACCGATACGGGTGATAGGTGCGCTCCCTCCGCAGAATGACCAATGACCAATGACGGAATGAAGAAAGTGTTGTGGCTGCTGGCCCTTTGGGGGCTTTTAGCGCTTCCCTGCGCGAATGCTCAGCCTCGCAGATTGGAACCTTCTTTCTGGAAGCAGCGGCTCTTCTTTATTCCCTACCAAGTCACGGGTACTGGCAAGCTGCTCGAACCGATTGACAAGGTGCAGTTGCTCGCTTCGCGCACGGGAGCCAACGATTGGGCAAAGCTCGAAGAAGCAGAAACCAATGTGCGCGGGTTTAGCTACCATGCTCCCGAGGACGGTGAATATTGGTTCGCATTGCGTCACCTCGATCGCCAGGGAAGACCGTGGCCCAACGCCGAGGTGCAGCCGCAGATTCGCATTATTGTTGATACCCAACAGCCAACGCTCACCATTTCAGGTTCCACCGACGCCTCGGGCGAATTAGTCCTGCGCTACGAAGCGCGCGATGCCAATCTCCAGGCAGAGTCGCTCGTTCTTGAAGTGCGTGGCGTGGCAGACAATTGGTCGCCGCTCGGGGCGGGCACGCCCGACATCTCGCAACCGGACCGGCTCGTGGGACGCGTCCGTTGGCGTCCTCCCGCACGCGCGGAGAGCATCGATGTGCGGGGTGTGATCGCCGACCGCGCGGGGCACCGTGCTGTTGCGGAAGCCAAAGTCGCGCTGCGAGGCACTCAGGACCCATCAGCCGTGTCTCACGATTTCTTGCAAGGTCCCGCGTTACGTAATCCTTTTCTGCGCTCGTCAACCAACGCAGCGCGCGAGAAAAGTGAGACTCCGAAACTTCCCAGCGCGATCAAAAACCCGTTTGCATCGATCTCGCAGTTACCGTCACAAGACTGGCCGGCCAATAATCGGCTGCCGCAAAAATCATCCGCTGATTCGGCATCACCCCGCCCTACCCCGCCGCAATCCAATCCCTACACGCTAGGTGATCGAACGCAACCCAGTCGCACGCAAGCAAGGCTGGTGGGCGACGAAGCCCAATCGTTGGACGTCACGCCACTGGGACCAGACAACGCACCAAGCTTAGGCAACGGCACACCCGGAGCTGCAGCAGCGCGTCCGCAGCGTACAGCGCCCAGTCAATGGAAACCAGCCGTAACCCCCTCCAATCAGGCAACTCGCGTTGTCAACTCGCGCACTTTCGACGTGGAGTACGACCTGCAATCCGTCGGGCCCTGGGGCGTCGCGAAGGTCGAGCTATGGGGCACGCACGATGGTGGACAGACCTGGCGCAGTTTCGGGGTCGATCCCGACAACCGCAGTCCGATTCGCGTGACCGTACCCGCAGCCGGCACCTTCGGCTTCCGCATCTTAGTCGACGGGGCCAACAGCGCAGGCTCCGCCCCACCCCAGTCGGGCGACGCGCCGGAGCTTTCCGTAGCTGTCGATTTGCAACCGCCGAGCGCCGAACTACTCGCTGCGGACTTGGGCCAAGGCAACCTCGCCGACCACTTGATGGTGCGCTGGACGGCCGAAGACACGAATCTCGAACCCCGCCCCATCGCACTGTTCTACAGCTCGTACCCCAACGGCCCTTGGTCGATGATTGCGTCAGGATTGGAAAACACGGGCAGCTACACCTGGCGCATCGAACGCCATGTGCCTGGGCGTTTCTACCTGCGCCTGGAGGCACGCGACACCGCGGGCAACATCTCCACTTATCAAAGCCCCACGCCTATCGCTCTGGCGCGACCGCAACCCACGGGGAGTCTGCGCGGGGTGCGGCCTATTGGGAACTGATCCGTCGGCAAACTGTACGGCTATCCATCGTCGTGGTTGCGAGGGCTGTTCCATCTACCGGTCATAGCGATTCGGGAAAATTTAATCCCGTACCAGCTGGCTAACAATAAGATAAGAACGTGCTGATAGGAATTTTTCAGGACAACCATTCGCGTTGAAGCAATCGTTGCGTAGACACAAAACAAGGCCAACGCTCCTGCCAACCACCGGAAGACAGGCCTTGAGGTTTCTTGCGTGCTGAATAGTGGCGTCACCGGCGACTCGTCCTCGCGCGGCGGGTACGACTCACCCCGATGCCGACACACCCAAACGCAAACAGTACCATCGCCCCCGGCTCCGGCACCACCATCACATCGAGCTGAAAGAACTGCGCCGCGTTGCCGGTGCCGCCGATGCGAAGGAAATAGTCGCCGGCTGCTGCAAGTTCGTACTGGTGGATTGCTTCGCTTTCGCCC
Organism: Bythopirellula sp.; assembly: GCA_965230685.1. Taxonomy (GTDB): domain Bacteria; phylum Planctomycetota; class Planctomycetia; order Pirellulales; family Lacipirellulaceae; genus Bythopirellula. The sequence continues at coordinate 498,577 of CBDDLO010000002.1, read as the reverse complement.
AGGCCGGTGTTGTTGGCGTGTACCAGTAGCGTGGTACCGTTGGTGTCGTACAAGGTGATCGACAGGTCGCTTTGGGCTGCGGCGTTGAACGATCGCTGTGTCCCGGCATTGCCGCTGCCTTGAGGGCCCTCGTCGTAGGTGGGGCCGAGGGGCGAGAGTAGCACGTTGATCAGCTCGGGAGTCGAGACCGAGAACTTGAAATAGTCGATGTCTCCGTTGTCGTCGATGCTCACGAAGTCGGTGTCATCTTCACCCACGGAGATGTCTGCCGCGTCGGTGCCGATCGAAACCGTTCCTCCTGGAAGAATGTTCCCCAGCTCGGTTGCTGTAAGCGACGAGTTATTGCCGGTGCCTTCTTCGTTCACGTCGCCGTAGAGACGATGTGCGCCGAGAATGTCATCAAACTGTGGCCCATCGAACCGGCTGGCAAGAATCGGCTCCATGAGGAAGGTGCCGAATTGGTGGTCTTCCTGATTGGGATTCACATCGAACGACTCCACGTGGTTCAAACCAAAGCCGTGGCCGATCTCGTGCATCAACATGTTGCGGAACAGGCGGTAGTTGTTCGTGGCATTGCTCCAACGGTTGATTTCGTCGGTGTCGATGACCATGTCTGAGTTGTTGGGGAAGAAGTTATACGCCAAAAAAGTCGGGCTTGTTTGCCCATCAATCGGATGCCCGCCGATGCGGTGATCGCCGCGCACGCCCAGGATGCCGTTGTTGGCGGCGAGTCGCGCACCGTCGTCGTTGGGTTCGTAGATGTACGAGATTCCCGAGAGTTCGTCCCAGCGCTCGAAAGCAGAGTTCATCAGCTGCCACCAATCGCGTTGTGTGAGATCGCTTCCGCCGGGGCTTGCGCCGCCGTGATGGATGCCGTCGAGAAATGCAACAAGGCTATTGTTCGAGGCCGGTTCGCCAAGACCGGTGGGGAGTTGAGTACCATCGGCAACCACGCTCCAAGTTACCGTTGCAGGCGCGCCGATCGTTGAACGTCCACTGGCCGTGCTGGTCCAACCATTGCCAAAAGTCTGGAAGGCGGCCAGTTCATGATCACCGCCGATGTAGTAGCCTTCGAAGTCCTGGGAATGCGTATTCCCTGCCAGGCAGTGAGCACACGTGCATCCAGACGAACCGTAGGCACGCAACTCTGAATTCAGACAGGCTAGTAGCAAGAAGGCCAGTCCCAGCGCGGGGACTGCAATGTGTATTCGGTTCATTAGCCTTGTCCTTGGTTAGCGAAGACGAGTCGCACGGATAAGCCACAGGAGGTTTCGACGCGCGAGGCCCCAGACGCTTCGTATCTTTTAGGTTAGTCGCTTCCGAAACCCGAAGCAAGCAATTGGGCAACGGCGAGGGCTGTCAGCCTTTCGCCGTTGGGCGAGGTTCGATATTCGGCAGCCCCATCGCGAAGCACACCAAAATACGGTAAATTCAGCTTCCGGCGCAAGTTTCGCTTCATCCTTTTTCGATTGCATTCCCCATGGCCAAAGCCGCCAACTCAAAAATCAGCGCTCTCAAATTTCTGACCGCGCCCGACGAATTTGCCACCAGTGCGGTTTGCGCGGTGCCTGGGGATGATGCGTTTTTGCGACACGAAGTACGCCTTGCCCTGGGCCATCTGTTGGAAAACGGTTCCAAAGACGGGCTAGGGTTAAAGACCTATCAGGGAAAAACGGCGGAGCTGCGCGATGTGTTGGATTCGCTTTGCGAACGCTCGCTCTTTGGCTCGGAGCAGCGAGCGGTCGTTGTGGAAGAGGCCGACCCGTTTGTGAAAGCTTATCGAGACAAGCTGGAAGACTATGTCGCCAGGCCCGCGCCGGATGCGGTGTTGATTCTTGAAGTGAAAACTTGGCCCGGGAATACTCGACTTGCCAAGGCCGTTGCGAAGTCGGGGTTGACCATCAGTTGCCAGGTTCCTCAAAAAGGACGCGAGCTAACGGAGTTCACCAAACAACTTAAAGATTGGTTGATTCACCTGGCGAAGGTGCAGCATCAGGTCGAACTCAAACGCCCGGCAGTGGACACACTGCTCGAGTTGCTGCCCACCGAAGTTGGCATCCTGTGCCAAGAAGTCGGCAAGTTGGCGCTGCTGGTGGACAACAAGCAAGCGATTGACGCCGCCTTGGTGCGCGAGAACGTGGGCGGATGGCGCACTCGTAAAACATGGGACATGATCGACGCCGCCGCGGAAGGCCGCGCGGGAGAGGCGCTGCGGCAGATGGACCGCTTGCTGGCTGCTGGAGAAGATCCGCATGCACTCGCGCCGCAGATGGCGTCGACGCTACGAAAGTTTGCTGCAGCGGCGCGCGTTTTCGAGCGTGCCGAGCAAGCCGGTAGACGCATGTCGCTACGGGCAGCGCTGGAGCAAACAGGCATGCCCCCGTTCAAGGTGAATGATGCCGAGGGGCAACTCAAGCAGATTGGCCGCGATCGGGCGAAGCAGCTGTACGGATGGCTGCTAGCAGCTGACTTGGAGCTTAAGAGCCACAATTCCGGCAAGGAGCAATCGCGGCGAGTGCTGGAAACGCTTGTGGTACGGTTGTCCAAGGAAGCGAAGCCCCCTGCCACGAGCCGTTGATAGCAAAAAATAGCTTGCCTGCCAGCAATGAACTTGCCCTGAGCATTCCGGTTTTCTACCATCCTCGCTCGCTGTTCTTGCCCCTTCGATCTTGCGGGTAGGTGTCTTGCTGAATCGATATGCTACTGTATTCGTTGTACTGGCGATTTCCATCGCCGGGGGGTGTCGTGCGCCCTGGTCGGCAGGGAACGCGGAGCCGCAGGCGATGGCTACGCATCCCGTGAATGCTGTTTCGGTCGCGTCCGACAAGCCAGAGATTTCAGCAACCGCAAGCCAAGAATCTCCCTCCGCGCAGCCAAGCGACGAAGACGCACTGGCTAAGATACTCGATGAGCTGACTGCTGAAGGGGCGATTGGTTCCGAAGAGAAACGCGTGCTGATGGAAGATCTACGCGCGGCGAAGCGGGAGAACTGGCCGCTGATCGTGAGACAGTTCCGCGCGGCACTTGCCTACCGGGAGCAACTCGCGGCTCGCGAACGGCAACCGTCGAGCACACCTCCGGTAGAAGCAGCAGCAAAGCAGCTGGTAGCCGCGAAGCCATCGCCAGCCGCATCCGAACCGGAACCGATGCCCGCTCGAGTTGTCGCCGCTGAGCCGCCGGCGCAGATCCAACAACAAGTCGAACCGACGCCCAGCTACCGCGGAGAACCACTTGCAGCGACGTCCGAATCTTCAGATGTGATGCCGTCTACGGGCAATCCGCTCCGAGTCCTGAGCCAACCTCCTCAGTTGGACGCGGAGCAAGCGAGTTACGTCTCTGCGGTTTCGCAGCCCCGCGATTGGCAAGCTCATTTGCAAGACTCAATCGAGCAGTTGCAGGCGACAGTCCCCGCCGCGCCAGTTTCGACCGACGAGGTAAACGAACACATGCGGTTGCGATTGTTGCAGCTACTCGCGGGCGGCGAAGAGGCGGCGCTCCAACCCATACCCGGTGCCACGGCAGCCCAGCAAGACTATTGGAACAAGCAACTGTTCGCCGTCTCAACGTTTTTGGATAGCGATGGGCAACCCGACGACAAGCGCCGTGCTGCGAGTAGCTTGATGCATTTGGATCAGGCGCGTGCAAAGCTCGCTGAGTTGGCAACGCTGCAGGTTCGCAAACTGGCGTTTGTCGATGCGGTAGATGGCTACGGTGCGTACCAACTGCACGAAGAGACACAGTTTCGCCCTGGCGATGAAGTGACTCTCTACGCCGAAGTCGAAAACTTCAGCAGTGTTTCCACAGAGGAGGGGTATCGCACACGCTTGGGGACCAGCTACGAAGTGGTCGACAAGAGCGGCAAACGAATCGACAGCGCCCAGTTCCCCGAAGTAGAAGACCTCTGCCGCACTCCTCGGCGTGATTTTCACATGCAATACACGATCACCTTGCCAACGCGCATTTACCCCGAGAAGTACGAAATACGTCTCATACTGACCGATCAGCAAAGCCAAAAGATCGGTCAAGCAAGTGTGTCTTTTGAGATCGTTGAGTAATGCACTCCTCGCGACCTCATGCTTGCTGAGGCTGTCTCGCAAGTGGCAAAAATCGCCTTGGTCTTGGGTTCTATCTGGGCCCATTTCTGGTAAAATACCTGCATTGTCCGTGAGGCCGATTCTTTTCCCTTTAGTGCTGTGTTCAAGAACTAATTTCGAGGAACCTTGCCATGTCGATTTCCAGACGAGAGTTTGTTGCCACCACTGCCGCGACTGTTGCCGCAACAAGTCTGTCGGGCCTTCAAACCGCACGCGCAGCCCAGAGCACAGATCTGCGTGTTGCCGTGATTGGTGTTCACTCGCGAGGTATGGACCATGTCCGTGGCCTGCACAAGAATCTGGCTGCCATTTGCGATGTGGATCAGCAAGTGCTCGAGGAACGTGCGCAGAAAATCAAAGAGAAGTACCACGTTACCCTCGAAAAAATTAGCGACTACCGCAAGCTGCTGGAACGCAAAGACATTGATGCGGTTTCGATTGCCACACCCAACCACACGCATGCGATGCTCGCCGTAGCTGCCGCGAAGGCGGGCAAGGATGTTTATGTGGAAAAGCCTATCTCGCACAACATCTGGGAAGGTCGCCAAATCGTGGCCGCGGCAAAGAAGTATGGCCGCATGATCCAGTGTGGCACCCAATCACGTTCGAGTCCCAGCTTGAAGGAAGCGGTTGCCTTTGTCCGCTCGGGTCAGCTCGGCAAAATTCAGCATGCGACGGGCACTTGCTACAAGCCACGTCCCAGCATTGGCAAACTGGCCAAGCCACTCGATATTCCTTCGAGCATCAACTACGAACTCTGGTGCGGTCCCGCGGAGAAACAGTCGTTGTATCGACCCGAATTGCACTACGACTGGCACTGGGATTTCAACACGGGCAACGGCGATATGGGCAATCAGGGCATCCACCAGATGGACATCGCCCGTTGGTTCCTGGGCGAACAAACGTTGGCCCCGCGCGTGATGAGCATCGGCGGTCGGCTCGGTTACGACGACGCCGGCAACACGCCCAACACGCAAGTCGTTTATCACGACTACGCCAACGCACCGCTCATCTTTGAGACTCGCGGCTTGCCTCGGTCCAAAGCGGCACAGAGCAAGTGGGGAGAATCGATGGACAAGCACCGCGGCTCGGGTGTCGGCGTGATTGTGCAGTGCGAAGGCGGGCATGTGTTCGTTCCGAGTTATCACGACGCAATCGCGTACGACCTGACTGGAAAAGTCGTCAACGAGTGGCACGGCGGCGGCAATCACTATCAGAACTGGCTCGACGCCATTGCGGCCCGCGATGCCTCGAAGCTCAATGGTCAAATTCTCGAAGGCCATCTTTCGAGTTCACTCTGCCACACCGGCGGTATCTCGCATAGCCTGGGCGAGAAGCAACCGGCGGCGGAGATTGCCAAGTCGGTGGCGGCCAATGAGCTGCTCGCCAATTCGTTCGAAAGAATGGCAGGCCACCTGCGAGCCAACGATGTCGATCTGGACTCGGGCGAGGGGGCACTCACCCTGGGCCCCTGGTTGGAACTCGACCCGGCTACCGAAGTGTTCACCGACAACAATGCCGCGAACAAGCACCGGCAGCGTCAGCAACAACGTGAACAGTTCGCCGTCCCCGATATCGAGGGCAGCACTGCGGTCGCGCAAGGCTAAATGCCGCTCACGCTTCTCTTCTCCCACTCCGGGCAGAGGGGATGTCAAGAGACCGTGCTTGTCAAAACGCGTGCGGGTGCCGCGTTCCAATGATCTAATGTTGCCGCTTGGGCGCTAACCGCGGGCCTGGCACAGTCGCAACTCGCGCGCCGTCAAACCTGTCGGCAAAGCAATCGGCGACGCGATCAAGAGCGTCGTCTCCGTTAATGCTGAGAGCGTTTCGCAGACTGCGCCGCTGGCCGCTTCATCAAGGTCGGCCAGCGGTTCGTCTAAGAGAAGCAACCGCGGGTGCATGGCCAAGGCACGCGCCAACGCCACGCGCCGACGCTCCCCGCCCGAAAGCTCAACCGTCGAGCGCTGCGCCAGGTGGTCAATCTGCAATCGCTCAAGCCACTCGCCAGCATCACTCCCCTGCCCCGCCCCGTTTGTCTCACCGTAGCGAACATTCGCCAGCACACTGCCACGGAACAAATAGGGCTGCTGGTGTAAATACGTACGCAGTTTTTCCTCCACAGCAACACGGCAATTTCCCTGGTAGTCCTGTTCCAACCCCGCCAACACGCGCAGCAACGTGGTCTTGCCGGAGCCGTTGGCGCCGTAGATGGCGAGGCGCTCGCCGGCTGCGATGGAAAGCTGTTTCACTTCGCAAATGCACTGGTCGTCGCGCACGACCTGCAGATCGGATATTTCAATCATGGAGGGTCATTGTAGGCTATCACTTCGCGCAAGGGCGACCTCTATAGTCCCTAAGAGAGGCGCGTCGTTAGTCATGGAATGGAATGGTCCATTCTCCGCCAGGCGGTTCACGCTTGGGCAGGATATCCAGGAAGCCCAAGCGCGTAAGGAGGGTCACTCCTTACGCACTAAGCGGTAGGGCAAAATGAGCAGTTTCCAGCGTCGGCGAGTCCCAACCGACGCTGGAAACTGGATTCCGAAAAAACTGCACAAGCCGATGAATCCAAACGCTTTTCAAAATTGGCCGAACCTGCCTCGGACGTCCACTCCGACGCATCGAACGGACTGACCGATTCCAGTCCATTCTCTGGTGGAGTCTGCCTCAATCAGAACGCCTTTTGAGAGCTGCTTAGCCAGACTAGTCTGATGCAATGTCACGACACCTATCGTAGAATGGCAGTAGCTCGTAGACCATGCAGATTTGGATGAGTGAATTAACGCATTCGCCTCCGCCCAGCACGGGCGAAACAGGAGCCAAACTAAGAAAGCCACCAATTAATTTGGTGTGGTATATGAGGTTGACTATGGCTACAACTCGATTGATGAACCATGTAATGAGCCAAGTGAGAAATCAATTGCTCCGTACGATAGTTGTAGTCACGTCGCTTTTACAATGCCTCGGGTGCGTGAGAGCTGACAAGCCCGGAGTATACCGAGAAAGCCGCGGTGAGGTCGCTGAATTTACGGCAGAAGCGACCGATTTTGCCATCCGAGTAACCACGTTTGTAAGACTACAGGATGACTCCATCATTCGTCCCTACTGTAATGCATCATCGACAATGAGACTTTGAGGAAGTTATGATTGGCGGTCTTCCGACCCTAGGAGAGACCGAATGAATGAGAAGCGCAAGCGTCGCCAATGGAAGCCCTCAGAGAAGCTTCGGATAGTTCTTGCCGGTATGGAACCGGGCGTGCAAGTCTCGGAGCTTTGCCGTCGCGAAGGTATCCAACCGGCCCAGTACCACAACTGGAAGAGCCAGCTGGTCACCAGCGCCGACGCGGTGTTCGGCGATAAGCAGCAGGGCAAAGCCGAGCAGCGGAAGCAACAGCAGCACGAAGAGAAGCTGCGTCAGAAGGACTCGGTGATCGCGGAGATCACCGCCGAGAACCTGGAGTTAAAAAAAACGCTCTCGGACTAGAAGACTACGGCCAGTTGCCGGCCGAATTGCAGCAGCAAGTAGTGACTGCCGTTGCGGAAGCGAAGACGCGCAGCGGGATGCCGGTGACCACTTCGTTGAAGCACTTAGGCGTAAGCCGTTCGACGTATTTCCGTTGGCAGAAGGAGAAGCAATGGCAACAAGAGCGTGCCGCGCCCGCCTCGCCGGTGCAAGCCTTTGAAGCCTTACCCGAAGAAAGACAAGCGGTCGTGAAGTTTGCGCTGGATCATCCGGAGATTCGTCACCGAGAACTGAGCTGGCGGATGATCGACGACGACGTGGCCTACTTGAGCCAGAGCACGGTCTATCGGATTTTGAAGGGCGAAAGCCTGATGTGTTTGCGACCTAGCAGAAAGAAGCGTTATCGCGAGGAGATTGAAAAGGCGAGTCGGCCCGACGAGATCTGGGCGACCGATCTGATGTATCTCACGCTGGGCGGCGCGCAGTATTACCTGCTGAATTTCATTGATGAGTACTCGCGTTACCTGGTGTACTGGGAGCTACTGACCAGCATGGATGGCCATTCGATCAGCGTGGCCGCACAGCGCGCTTTGGAGACATTGGGAATGAACTCGGCGGGCCAAGTGAAGACGCAACCGATCATTCGTAGCGACAACGGCAGCGGTTACATCTGCCGCGAGTTTGGTGGATTGCTGGCGCACCATAACTTGACCCATCAGCGAATCAAGCCGCATTGCCCGGAAGAGAATGGCATCGTGGAGCGTTACCATCGCACGCATCGCGAAGCGCTTGAAGTTTACGAACTGACGGGTCGATACGACACCGAGGAGGCGATCGGCGACATCGTCGATCATTACAACACCGAGCGGCTCCACAGCGCCTTGAATTTCCAAACGCCCGTTACCTGGTACCGCGGCAACCCCGACGAGGTGGCGTCCACCAGACGATTGAAACTAGCCCAGGCCCGCCACCGCCGCAAGCAATTCAACCTCGGCATTCGACAAAGAACCTTACCCTACCCCGAAACCGAGAGCGCCACTTGTAACTGACCCAAAAAGTCTCACTTGCCGGTGAAACATTTCACCTACGTGTACTATTACCAAATTGCAAAATCAGGATTTCTGGGTGGAGTTAGAACAGTCGAGAAAATCGGACGGACATTTCGGAGCATAGGACGTAACTCTAAAGCCATATATCGGACACTGCACTTACCTGTATCAAAGGACATCGATTCCTATTTGTTTCTCGTAAGTACCGGCTATCAAAAAGAGATTGAGGTAATGGGGGTGATGGAAAAAATGTCCCAAATGCATGATTGGCAACTATGGGAAGTGTCCGCAAATGAGGTTTCTCCAGATAAGCCAATCGTCTTTCCTGCGTTTAAAGAGCTGCAAGAGCGTAAGCTATCCGAAGAAAAGGAATCCTTGTGTCAAGATTTGGTGAAAGAATATGCAAAAGCTGCCGCGGCTGCCAGAAGAAAAGCCTCCACGCCAGTTGGGCAAGAACCAATGGACTGTGAGTCACCGCGTGAGCCTGGAACCTATTTGAGAGGATGTGGGGAAATAAAGCCAGTCTTTACGAAAGGAACTGACACTATAGTTCAAGTCGCTCGATTTGTAGAACTCTCTGATGGTTCGGTGCTGATGCCCAAGTTGAAGTATTTTCGGTACGGCAGAAAAGCCAAGGAAAAAGAATTTACCTTGCAGATATTGAGAGCTGATCGGCGTTATAACGGGACGCTTGACTTACCAGTTTCTAAGGATATCAAGAAGCACCTACTGCTAATTCGCACACCGCTTTCTCAGGATATCGAACCTGATTCTTTTCTAAGTAGTGAAAGCAATCACCTTGAAGAGGCAGATCTCTTGGAAATCGAAGAATGGACTCCTTGGGAGTTGGTTGAGATACCAGCAGAATACATTTCTGCTGGCCAATCAATTAAACTCCCTCGCTGCGAAGAGTTAGCTAAGCGAAAAATTTCGGAAGAGAAGCAGGAGCTTTTGAAAGATTTGGTCGCAAGGTACAACAAGATAAAATCTGCTGCTAGGAAGACGATTACAGGATCTGCACGGTAGTTATTTGAACGACAGCCGTTCTTCACTGTAGTGTTCAGTGTCATCGCCATGGGTAGCTTACAGACGAGCCTAGAAAGTACCAGAAGCGTAAATCACTTCAGTAAATTCCCATTCTGAGATTTCAGCGTCGGTGTGAACTTCTCCGCTGGAATCGTTGGATTGCTAAGTAGCAAAGGTGGCATCGTCATGGGCTCGTAGGGGCTTTTGCTATGCTGCCCAAGCTTCATCGTCCGTGGCCACCCTACTCCACCACGTTCCGTGGCTCGCCGGCCAGGTACGCTGCAACGTTGTCGATCACCGTGTCGAGCAAGCGGCTACGGGCGCTGTGGGTGGCCCAGGCGATGTGGGGGGTGATGACACATTTTTCGACGCCCAACAACGGGTGGTCGGCGGGCGGGGGTTCCGTCGACAGCACGTCGAGGCCCGCGCCGGCGATTTGGCGATGTTGCAGGGCGTCGGCTAGTGCCAGTTCGTCGACGAGCGGGCCGCGGCTGGTGTTGATCAGCAGTGCCGTCGGCTTCATCATGCGTAGCCGCTCGGCGCCAACCATGCCGCGCGTTTCTTCGTTGAGCGGGCAGTGCAGGCTGACGACGTCGCTATCGCGGAACAGCGTGTCGAGATCGACTTGCTGAGCGTACTCGAGTGGATCAATCGACGAGCGGTTGTGCACGAGCACCTTCATGCCGAAAGCGTCGGCGAGCTTGGCCGTTGCCTGGCCAATACGACCGAAACCGATGATGCCCATCGTCAAACCGGCAAGTTCTCGCAGCGGGAAGTCCCAAAAGCACCAATCGCTGGCTGACGACCAGCGTCCCGCTTTGACCGCGTCGCTGTGGTGAGCGACCCGTTGTGTGAAATTCAGAACGTGGGCAAAAACCATTTGAGCCACGGAATCTGTACCATAGATGGGAACATTGGTGACGGTGATGTCGCGATCTCTCGCAGTGTCGAGATCGACGACATTGTATCCGGTTGCCATCACGCCGATATAATTTAGCTGTGGCAGTGCTTCGATCACTTCGCGCGAAAGCACTGCTTTGTTCGTCAGTACGAGCTCAGCCTCGGCGGCTTCAGCGACGACCTGGTCGGCCGGTGTGCGATCGTAGATCGAGCAGTTGCCGAGCGACAACAGCCGTTCCCAACTGAGATCGCCCGGGTTGAGCGTGTAGGCGTCGAGAATGACGAGGTGGGGTGCGTTGGTAGCCATGAGTGTATTACGTAAAAATCATCCCCAAAATACCGGCAAGGGTAACATAGTACAAAAAGACCAAGGCCGTCTTGCGGATGACGTCGCCCTCGCGGCCGACCATGCCGACCACGGCGGAGGCAGCGACGACATTGTGAACGCAAATCGTGTTTCCCGCCGCCCCGCCAACCGCTTGCAATGCCACAACCCAGGTCGGATCGACCACGATACGCTGGCCGACTTCAAATTGGAAGAGTGAGAACATCATGTTGCTGATGGTATTGCTCCCGGCGACAAATGCCCCCGTGCCGCCGATCAACGGCGCGAACAGGGGCCACGCCGATCCTGCTAAGGCTGCCACGCCCTCGGCCAGTTCGACCGGCATAGAATTGAGGCCCGCCTCGCCGCCCGCCGAGTTGATAAATACCTGAACCATCGGCACGGCAAACACCAGCGCCGTCGAAGCCGCAGCGACCATCTTCACCGACCGACCGAGCGCCCGACCCATCGCAGCAGGGGTCATCGCGTGTAAAAAAAAGGTGATCAGGCAGACCAGCAGGAAGATTGTGCCGGGCAGGTAAAGCGGCTGGATACTGACCCCGACCGTTGTGCCGAAGACAGACGCTCTGTCGAGCGAAACGCTCTTCAGGATTGGCGCGATTCCCAGCTGTGGTAATCGCGACGCGACCAGAAACAGAGCGATCAGCAAATAGGGTAACCAAGCTTTCCCCAGTTGGGGAGCGTTGGTCGGCACCGCTTCGAGCGGTTGCGCAACTTCGCTGCTCCAAGTAACGTCCCACTGATCGCGAGCGGCAAAGTCCCACGCTGGCTCCTCGGTTGGCAAGAGCCAGCCCTGCTTCGCTGCCGGTACCACTAGTGCTAGTCCCAGCAGCGAGCCGATCAAGGTCGGGAACTCTGGCCCTAGCAAGTTGGCGATGATGGCGTAGGGTACGGTCATGGCAAGCGCGGCGAATAGTGCAAATTTCCAAATCCGCAACCCGTCTCGGAGGCTGCGATTCGGGCCGTAGAAACGCGTCATGAAGCACACGACTGCCAAGGGAATGAGGGTGCCGATCGTGGCATGCAGCTGTGCGACTTTCGCGCCGATCTCGGGCAGCAGCAATTGCCAATCCGCGAGTCCCTGTGCTTCGGCAAAGGCTTCGACTTGCGGTGCACCTTCAAGGCCCTTCTTCACGCCAACTAGAATGGGCGTGCCGACTGCACCGAACGAGACGGGCGTGGATTGGATAATCATCCCCGACACCACGGCTGCCATTGCAGGAAAACCCAACCCGACGAGCAGCGGGACCGCGACCGCCGCTGGTGTGCCAAAGCCGGCGGAGCCTTCGATAAAAGACCCAAACAACCAGGCGATGATGATCACCTGGACACGACGGTCGGGGGTGATGTCAGTAAAGCCGCGCCGAATGGTCGCTAGAGCACCGCTTTCGCGGAGGGTGTTGAGCAGCAGAATGGCGCCAAAAATGATGTACAGAAGTTGGACCGTGATCGCCAATCCCTTAACCGAGGCGGCGGCGATTTGCACGCCCTGTACTTGCCAGTAGAAGTAGGCTGCCAAGACTGCCGCAAGATACGACAGCGGCATCGCGCGACTCGCCGGCCAGCGTAACCCCACCAAGAAAATTGCGACAACCAAAATAGGCGAGAGAGAAATGAGCAACGTCATGAGCAGGTGGGTAGGTAAACCTTGGAGTGATGCAACTGCGCGATAGTGTGGCTTAGACTAGTACTGGCTCAATCCTCGTCCTCCTTCACTTTCGCATTGGCGATTACTTCTTGTTGCACATTGCCGGGGACGACTTCGTAGTGCGCGAATTCCATCGAGTAGCTGCCCTGTCCGCCGGTCATCGACGAGAGTGTGCGGGCATAGGTCGAGACCTCGGCGAGCGGCGCCTTTGCTTCGACGGTCGTCATGCCACCGCCAGCCTGTTCCATGCCGACCATTTGACCCCGACGGCCAGAGAGATCGCTCGACACATCGCCCACGTTGTCGGCGGGCACGGTGATGTGCAGGTTGACCATCGGTTCCAATAGCCCTGGTTTGGCTTCTTTGAACACTTGGGCAAACGCTTTGCTGGCGGCCATTTTGAAGGCCGTTTCATTGCTGTCCACCGGGTGGTCTTTGCCGAAGTGGACTTCGACGCAGACATTCTGTACCGGGAAGCCCGCGACAACACCCTGATGAAGGCGTTCCAAGAACCCCTTCTCGATCGCTGGCATGAAGTTGCCGGGAATTGAACCGCCCACGACCGAGTCAACCCACAGGAAGTTGCTCTTTTCGTGATAGTGCGGATGTTTCAAGTGGGGGAAGCGATCTTTAGTGCAGTAAGCTTCGATGTCGGTGCCTTCCGGCAGCGGGTGCATGCGGATATGCACTTCGGCAAACTGCCCTGAACCGCCCGACTGCTTCTTATGACGGTAACTGCCTTCAGCGTTCGTTTGAATCGTTTCGCGGTAGGGCACTTTGGGTTCGTGTGTTTTGACTTCAACATGGTCGCGCCGCTTGAGGCGTTCTTGGATCAAGGTGAGATGCAACTCGCTCATGCCTGTCAGGACCATTTCCTTCGTTTCTGGGTCGTGGTCTAAGTGGAGAGTGGCGTCTTCCTCGGTGATTTTGTGCAACGCGCCGGAAAGCTTGACTTCGTCGCCGCGTGCCTTGGGCTCGATAGCCAACCCGACCATCGGCATGGGGAAATTGATCGGGGGAAGCTCCACTTCGCCGAGCGAGGTGCCGGTGTGGAGATCTTCGCATTTGGCGACCGCGACGATTTCACCCGGGCCGGCTGCGTCGATCGGCGACGTTTCCGCAGCTTGCACTTCCAAAAGAGGGCCGAGTTTAATCCCCTTGCGCGCAGAAGAAACATGCACGGTTGAATCTTTCTCCAGTGTTCCCGAGTAGATGCGAACGAAACTCAGCTTTTGTACGAAGGGGTCGATCCGTGTTTTGAAAACCTGCGCGGCGAGGGGTGCGCTCGCATCAGGCTTGAGCGTCACACTGTCGCCGTCTTTGGTCGCAGTGCGTGTGATCGCAGTGGGTGGCAATGCTTCTTTGGCTAAGAAGTCCGTGAGCTCCGCCAGGCCGATCTCCTTTTTTGTCGATACGCAAACAATGGGCGTGAGCGAACCCGAGGACATTGCCTGCACCATCAGCTTGCCAAGTTCTTCAGGCGAGGGGATTTCGCCCTCGAAGTAACGCTCCATCACGGCCTCATCGACTTCGATGATGGATTCTACAAGCGACTCGTTGATTTCGTTGGGGTCCATGGCCGCGCCGTCGATATCGTCTGGAACGTTCAACGTGCTCGCCACGCCGCGCAGGGTTTCGCTAATCCCCAGGGGTACATTGAGCGGTACACAGCCGCTGCCGAAAACTTCTTTGATCGAGGCAACGAGTCCTGGAAAGTCGATGTTATCGGTGTCGCACTTGGTAAGCACAAGGATGCGCCCGCAGCCAGCTTTGCCCGCTTCGTTCCAAGCGCGTCGCGTGTTGACTTTGATCCCCGCGTGGGCGTCGATGGCAATCAGTGCGGTCTCCACAGCCCGCAGCGCGCCGATCATTTGCCCGACCAGGTCGGGATAACCAGGAGTGTCGATCACATTGAAGCGTTTACCGGCGTGGTCGAAGTGTGTGATGGCAGCCTCGACGGAATGTTTATGGTGCTTTTCCTCTTCGTCGAAATCACAGATGCTCGTGCCGGCATCGACATCGGGTTTCGCCTTGACCGCTCCGGTGTGAACCAGCAGTTGGTCGACCAATGACGTTTTGCCTGACCCGCCATGTCCACAAACGGCAAGGTTCCGAATATCAGCAACGTTTCTGGTCATGTTCGCTCCTTTAGAAAAGCTAAGCCTTTTGGGTCATCGCTAATGCATCTGTCAGATTCAACGTCCCTTCGTAAATTGCGCGGCCGATAATGGCTGCGGCAAGTCCGGCTTCGTCCAGACGGCGCACGTCGTCGATGGTAGTGACGCCTCCAGAGGCGACGACCGGCACGTCAACATGCGCCTGCATCGCGGCCATGGCCGAAACGTTGGGCCCTTGGAGCATGCCATCAGTGGCGATGTCGGTATACACGATGGCGGCGAGCGGCACGTCGCGAAACTGGTCGGCAAGTTCCGTTGCTGGGGTGTTGCTGGTTTCGAGCCAGCCATCCGTGGCGACCATGCCATTGCGGGCGTCGATGCCCAGCACGAGCTGCTGCGGATACTCCTGGCACACCTGTCGAAACCAGTCAGCGTTTTTGAGTGCAGCCGTACCCAGCACGCAGCGGTGCAGACCCGTGTCGAGTAGAGCGTCGATGGTAGCTTGATCGCGGATACCACCGCCCAGCTCGCATTGCATATCGACCGCGGCGACGATGTCGCGCACAACCGCGTGATTGGTCGGTTTGCCGTCGCGAGCGCCGTCAAGATCCACCAAGTGCAAGTGTTTTGCACCCGCGTTGGCGAACTGTTGGGCCATGGCAACCGGGTCGTCGGAAAAGACCGTCTCGCGGGCATAGTCGCCCTGCTGCAGACGGACGCACTTGCCGCCCCGAAGATCAATCGCCGGCCAAATTTCCATAGAGGCGCCGCTTGTGTGTTGAAGACAAGTGTGAATCCTCAATATCGCACACGTTGGCCTTGGTTTCAAGCAGCGTAAAAATGGAGGAGTTTCGCGGCATGGTCTTGCTGATCAGGCTGCTTAGAGCTCGGCGAAGTTTCGCAAGATCAGTAGCCCCGCGTCCTGGCTTTTTTCGGGGTGGAATTGGGTCGCGAACAGGTTGTCGCGCCAGATCATCGCGCAAAACGGCTCCGGATACTCCGCCACGCCGGCGACGATAGTTTCTTCCCTTGGCACGACGTAGTAGGAGTGCACAAAGTAAAAGTGTGTCCGGTCTTCGATGCCAGTGAAAATCGGCGGGCGTTTGCGATAGTGCAACTGGTTCCAACCCATGTGGGGCACCTTATACTCGGCTGGCACCTCGAACCGCCGCACTTCGCCTGACAGGACACCCATCCCCTCGTGTTCGCCATCTTCGTAGCCGCGCTCGAACAAGAGTTGCAGCCCCAGGCAGATTCCCAGGAAGGGTTTGCCGGCGGTGATGGAATCGACAATAGGTGCGACCAACTCGCGTCGCTTGAGTTCGGCGATGGCATCAGCAAAGGCGCCCACACCAGGCAGCACCACCTTGTTCGCGGCAGCAATCACGGCCGGATCGCTTGTAACTGTCGCCTCGTGCCCGACGCGCTCAAACGCTTTTTGCACGCTGCGCAGGTTGCCCATCTGGTAGTCGACAATGGCAATCATGGTGTAGGTGCGGAGGCCAGAGGTAGTTCAATACCTACAGCCTATCGCTTACAGCCTGCTGCCTCTACCCCTTACCGACTCGCCATCCGCTCGGGATAGACCACAAACTCTAATCGGCGATTGCGGGCCATGCCCGCGTCGGTGGCATTCGAGACCACCGGGTGGTTCGCCCCGTGGCCGATGACGAACAGCTGCTGAGCGGCGATCGTGCCTCGCTGCATCAACGCGTTGTAGACGCTGAGCGCTTGGGCGGCTGAAAGATGGTGGTTACTGGGGAACTGTTGCGAATGTGTCTGTGAGTTGTCGGTGTGGCCTTCGATGCCGATAATCTGGTCGGGGAAGTTACGCCGCAGCTCGGCGGCCACACTTTGCAGCAAGGCATCGGCACCATTCTTAAGATAGTTGCTCCCCGGCATAAAGAGCTGATCGCCCGAGATCTCGGCCCGCACCACATCGCCGTCTTGCCGCACCGAGACACCGGGCATGTCACCGAGTGTCAGATTCTTCATCAGGCTATTGTTCGCGCGGATCTCTGCTCTGGCGCGTTGCTGTGTCGAAGCAACCAACGCCGTTGTCTTGGTTTGCAATTGCTGATTGTCTTCACGCATGGCCAGCAACTGTTCGGTTGTCGTGCGAAGCTGGTCGCGGGTCGCGGTGACTTCGTCGGTCAGAAGTTGTATCTGCTGTCGCGATTGGGCCAGCAGCGATTCGAGTTCTTGGTTGTCTTTGTCGAGCGATTGTGCGCGAGTTTGGTATTCTTGGCTCTGCTGCGCGACTTGTTGCATTTGCTGCATTTGTTGTTGCTGCACCCCGGCCGAGGCCTGCCCATTGGGTTTATACACCAACCGTCCACACCCACTGGCGAGGGTGATTAGCATGACTCCCATGAGAATAGTAGCTCGAAGCACAAGAATTTCCGTGGCGCGAACAAGACGACAGGCAACAATTGGCGGGAACCGTAGCAATCAGCCGCTAGGACAGCAAGATCAGGTGATCCGGCAGTGCTAGCAGCCGGTCGCCGTGGCGAGCCTAGAGCCTCTCAGTATCGCGATCCCCGCGGATGACCCGGACGATCTCCACGAAACCTTCGGCCTGGCGAAAATAGATCGCATAGCTGCCGACGTAAGAGGAGCGGATACGCTCTCCAAGTTCTGGACGGTTATCCCCTAGAGCGGGATTCTTTGCGAGTAGACGGCACTTCTCTTTGAGCTTAGCGATCCATTGCTCAGCGGCTAGGGGTTTATCGAGAGCAATGAACCTGGCAATCTGCTTGAGGTCCTGTTTCGATTCACGAGAATATCGAAGGCGAGGCATTCCGCTAGCGTTCTCGACCAGAAGCGCTTGCTTCGTCGATCTCAGCCTTCACCTCCGCAAATACGGTCTCTTCGTCAAACCAGTCACCAGCATCCAACTGCTGAACTCCTTTGCTGATTTTTTGACGAAGTTGCTCCTGGGTTTGCAGCAGCCGAATTCCTTCGATGAAAGCAGCTTCTTCCGATTGATAATGCCCAGCGGTGACTAAGCCCTTGATGAAATCGCTAAGTTCACTTGGGAGTTGGACGTTCATAGAGATTTGTCCTATTAGATCGGGCAGCGAGCATCACAGCTTCGCACCAATTGCGCATCACCTTCCTCTACTATATATTGTATGTCATAGCCGACTGAGCTCCAAGTCCGTCACTCTTGTCCGCACCACATTCGAATACTCCCCATAGAACCGCTTAATGTAGTTTCGGTGCCAGCGTTGGGGTTTGTGCGGCTCCCAGCCATAGCGTTTCAGGAGCCGATCCGAGAGGCGGCGATTGAACGCATCGCAGAGGATCGCGTCGCTACGCTTAAGTTCCGCGACAGAGTCGAGTACCGTCAGCGCGGCAATGAAGGTCTTGTACGGTGTGCCAGCGGTGGTGACGACGTACTTCAGCGCGAGAAAATTCGAGCAACTGCGCGGTTGATTGTAGTAGAGCAAACAGCGGTCCGCCTGGCCACGGGCGTGGTATTCGGGCCCGACAGGCAGGATCTCCGGCCAGGCGAGCAGTTTCGGCCAGGGGCGGAAGTGAATTGCGACGAGCCGTCCTGCGGCGGTTTCGATCACGCCATAGCGCCGGCGGCGGATGGTGTCTTGCTCGGCTTCCCAGTCGGTTATCGTTTGCCACAGTCGCTCACGCATAGCTAGAACAACCTCCGTTTAATTTGCTGCCAGACGGCCAGCATCAGTCCCAGCAACACGACGCACGCAATGAGCACCGCCGGTACGAGCCAGCCGGCTTGGAAAGCGAATTGGCTGCGGTTCCAAACATCGGCCCAGCGGACCATCACGACCAATGCTCCTAAGCACAGGAACGGGCCGTAGGGAATCACGTCGTCACTGCGCGAGACTAACTGCACGATGCCAACAATTAATCCAGCGAACGGCGCGAGAAAGAAAATGATGATCCCCGCCTGCCAGCCGAGGAACGTGCCAACCATCATCATCAGAGTCACGTCACCGAAGCCCATGGCCTCGCGCTGAAGCGCCGCGGTCCCCGCGATGCGAACCCCCCAAACTAGGCCACCGCTGACAGCTAAGCCGACTAACGACGTGAGTAAGCCAACCCAACCTGCGCCGCCAAACCACCAAACTGCGGCCACCGCCAAACTGCCACCTGCAGCAATGATTGCCAATGGGGGCCGCGTCATTTCGCGCACCACACGACGTAGCAAGATGTTGAGACCCCGACAGATGCCTCGCCGTCCGCGAAAAATACGTGGCGTCAATGCAAAGCACCACAGCCACCAGCAGGCCTGACCTACTAACAAGTGCCGCCAATCCGATGCAGCCGCTGGCCAACCGTTGGGTGTGAGCAGAGTTACCGGTTCAACGAACATGGTGTTGCCGGGTGCAATCTCTGCCAAACCTACCGGGGGTAGGTTGACGGGCACGCTCACTATCTCCGGCGCGGGGCGTACCGCGACGTGAGGCAGCAGGCTCATCGGCAACAGCGTGGCCAGCGTTAAGCCGAGTAGCGTCCCCGGCACGGTGATCGCGTCGGGAATGGTTTTTTCGTCGATGTCGATAAAGCTGGCCGCCGCCATCAGTGAGATAAGCAGCGCGTGGTTCAGAAACGTCGCATGGGTCCAACTTGTCGGCACAACGCTGGCGAGTGGAAGCAGGGGCAAACGTAGCCAGTCTTCCACTTGCGGAATGATCAGCTGCTCGGCAGATACTTCCCACCAAAATAACCATGCGAGTCCCAAGCCCATTCCTAGTTCAATGAGCAGAGGCCGAATCCAGAAGCCTCGGCCGTGCAAACTCTGTTCGCGTCGCAGACCCCACCATCCAAGTACCGGGATGCGATCTCTCCACCCGCGCGGTGAAGCTTCGGCGGGTACTTTACCCCAGGGCGAAATCTCGCGTGGATTGAACCAAGCGAATCGATACGTCGCCCAATTGACCCATGCACCCAAGCCCATGCCTGACAAACAGACAAGAAGCAGCTGGAGTGGCAGTGGTAGCGCGGCAAGCACAGGCATTGCGAGCGTAAAGGGTTGGATGGACTGTTGACAGTGGGCACACAAAATCGCAGAGCAACCTAATCCCTGCTTACCGCCCGCTGCTCACTAGATCGAAGGTCTCCCCGGCAATCTCTGCCGGATCCTTACCTTCGGTATCGACCTCAAGGGTAGCACACGCTCGGTAAATCGGTTCCCGAGTGGCCAACAACTGCTCGATTTCGTGCAGGCCGCCGCGATTAGTCAGGTTAGGACGACGCGCAGCACTGGTGGAATCGCCGGCCAGCCGCTCGTGGATCGTCTCCGCCGAGGCCTGAAGCCAGACGATTTGCTGACATACGGCGAGACATTTGCGGTTGTCCTCGCGCAGGATGGCACCGCCACCCAGCGCCAGAACCGTGCGCTCACGGCGACAAAGTTCCGCGACGACATCCGCTTCTAACTCGCGAAACGCCGATTCGCCGGATTCCTCAAAGATCGACGCAATCGACTTGCCCGCGCGCAGTTCCACTTCGACATCGGCATCGACCCAGTCGTAGCCCAGTCGCGCGGCCAGCAGTCGCGCGACCGTGGTCTTGCCCGTACCGCGATAGCCAATCAGTGCGAGTGGTAAGTTTGACATAAAGGAGCTGCGCAACTCGGCAGCAGTTGAACACTGACCACTGACTACCGACCGCCGCCGATGGGGCCAATCGTTTTCTTGATCACCTCGCGCATCAAGCCGGGAGGAGCGTCTTGTTTGGTAAACAGTTTAAATTGCAATTCCGCCTGTCTCTCGAACATGTCCACGCCAGTGGTGACCAGGCAATTTCGTGCTCGTGCATCTTTGATGAGCAGCGTGGACTCGGGGTTGTAGACCGTGTCAAACACGAGCATCGATGGTTTGAGCGAAGTTTTACTTAGGGGCGACTCATCGACGTTGGGGTGCATTCCAATGGGCGTGCAATTGACGACCACATCGCACTGCGCGCGGTTGCGCGATTCCCATTCAATGGCTTTGCAGTCGAACGAGCTGGCCAGCTTGTCGCTACGCTCCTTGGTGCGCGAGGCGACCGTCACCAAGGCCCCACGGCTCCGCAAGCCGTAAACAATCGGCCGCGCTACGCCCCCCGCACCGAGGACCAGCACGCGCTTGTTTTTCACAGGACTGGGATTGGCCGCCACGGTCCCTAGCGCATTTTCCAAGCAGTACATGGCCGAGTTGAAGTCCGTATTGTAGCCAATGACTTCCGCGCCATCGAAGACGACCGTGTTCACCGCCGCGATGCTTTTCACCGCGGGATCAACTTTGCCCAAGTGGCGCGCAATCGCCTCTTTGTGAGGGATTGTGACACTCAGCCCACGAATTCCCAGTCGCGGAGCATCTTGCATGAATTGGTCCAGGCTGTCCGAGGGAACGCGGAACGGACAGTAGACCGCATCGACCTGCGCCGCCTCGAAAGCCGCGTTGTGCACGTGGGGACTCAAGCTATGTCCCACGGGATCGGCGATCACTCCGTAAATGGCGGTATCCGGACCGATGTTGCCGTAGCGATAGATTTCGGTCATCTGCTTGAAGCTGAGCTGACCAGGAGCAAGCGTGCGTTCGTGGTGAAAGGTGGCATAGCTGAATGGTGCACCAAACTTTGCGGAGAGAATTCGTGAGGGAGTGCCGATATCGCCCATACACATCGCGATGGTGGGGATTTCGCTCTCTTGCATCGTTTCGAGCATCCGCAAGTTGTCGTGCGGATCGTTGGCCATCGTGGCGAGTTTGATTATATCAGGATCTTTCTGCGCCATCTGTTGGTGAATCTCGCGCAGGTTTTCTGGCGTCTTGCGAAAGTTGTGGTAGCTGATGATCCGTTTTGTCTTGCCATAGCGGGGGATTTGGTTAGCGATATCCTCTTCGAGATCGATGTAATCAACCTGCTCGGCAATCGCTTCGCGCAGAAGCAGCAGTCGGGCCTCCTCGGTGCCGCTCCATTTCCCGCCATCCTCTTGGCGGCGACACGTGATGATGACCTTGCAATTTTCATCCGCACGCTCAGCCAACAGTCGGCGGATGTTCACCCGACTAGCCACGTAGTCCAAGCGCAGCTCCACCATGTCTGCCCCCTGCTCGGCCAAATGCTGATGCTCGGCCATCATGTGCTTATGGCGGCTACGTCCGATTGCGACACAAATCATAGGGGCAACTTTAGGCTGTAGGTTTGGGGTTTCAGAAATCGATATCTTACGAAGTAGGGATATAGCTAATTCTAATCACTCACGCTTACGGCCTCTAGTCTCCGGACTATCGATCAAATTCGCTTGAACTGTCGGTCCAGTTGCTCGCGCGTGAACACCAGCGCGGTGGGTCGGCCGTGAGGGCAGTGATGGTGATCTTGAGCGAGGTGGCGTTGTTCGAGCAGCGCGCTCACCTCTTCGGGAGTGAGACTGTCCCCGTACTTGACGGCTGCTTTACAAGCAACCATATGCATCAGTTCGTCGAGCAAGTCGCGGACCTCGGGTTGCTTGCCCTCGGTTTGCAACTGTTCGGCCAAACCTCGGACCACTTCGGCGGGGCTAAAGTTAGCCAGCATAGCCGGGTAGGCAGAAACCAATACGGTTTCTCCACCAAACGGTTCGATCTCGACACCCAGCTTGGCGAGCAACTCGCGATTTTCGATCACGGCCGCCGCTTCGCTACTCGCCAGGTCGACGGGCTCGGGGACCAACAACCGTTGCCGTTCCAAGGCTCCGTTGAGTACTTTCTCTCGCAATAGCTCGTAGAGTATCCGTTCGTGCAACGCGTGTTGATCGATGACCTCCAGCCCATCATCGTTTTCCAGCACGAGATAGCGATTGTGAATCTGGAGCGCCCGATTCTCATGAGGTGCTGGCACGGGAGCTTCGGCGGCATCGACGCGCACCGCTTGCGTAGGTGCGACATGGGGCTCGGAGTCCTTCGCTGGGGGAGGGGCGAATGGATGCAGCTCCAGCGAATCCTGCCCGCCGAACGGCTTGAACGGGGCGGCCTCGCCACTGCCCTGACGGCCAAGCTGCCGTTTCGCCCAATCGAACAACTCGCTCGTGTCGGGAGTACTCGCGGCGACTTCGTTGCCGGCGGAGAGTTCGTCCGAGGCTTTCGGCAGCGAGCCGCGCGCAACCAAGTCGGTGGTGAGAAACTTATTCCTTAAAGATCCCAGCAGTTGGCTGTAGATACGTCCGCCGTCTTGAAAGCGCACTTCGAGTTTTGTGGGATGGACGTTCACATCGACCAGTGCCGGAGACAGTTCCAAGTGCAGAAAGCAAATCGGATAACGCCCGGTCAGCAACAGGCCACGATAGGCCTCACCCAAGGCGTGTTGCAGAGAGCGATCACGAATAAACCGGCCGTTGAGGAAGAGGTACTGCAATCGGTTATTGCCGCGGCTCTGCGTCGGATTCGCAACGTAACCATGCAGTCGGACATTCTCATCGCGACTTTCGATTTCAATCAAACTCTCCGCAATATCCGAGCCGTGCAGTGCTGCGACGCGATCGCGTGTGGTTTCAACTGGTGGCAAATCATGCACCAACCGACCACTATGCTGAAGCGTAAAATGTACGCGTGGAGAGGCGAGCGCCAAGCGCGTGACCGCCTCGGTGATATGTCCCATCTCGGTTTGCGTCGTTTTGAGAAACTTGTGCCGTACCGGTGTGTTGAAAAATAGCTGCCGAACTTCGATCGAAGTTCCCTGAGGACATCCCACGGGTCGAATCGGCTCTGCCTGCCCGCCGACGATTTCCAGTTCGGCACCCGACTCGCAGTTGGCCGGGCGGCTCCGCAGCGTGAACCGACTAATCTCGGCTATCGAAGCCAGTGCCTCGCCGCGGAATCCAAGTGTTTCAACGTGAAACAAATCGTCGGCATCGGATATCTTGCTAGTGGCATGGCTCGCGGCAGCCAGTCCCAACTGATCGGCGGGGATGCCACAGCCATCGTCCGTAATCCGAATCGACTCGGCTCCGCCCTTCTCCACCACGACATCAACTCGTGTCGCCCCGGCATCCAGCGAGTTCTCCAATAGCTCCTTGACCACACTAGCCGGCCGCTCGATCACTTCGCCCGCAGCGATCTTGTTAATAACACTCGTCGGCAGTTGGCAAATAGTGGGCATAGCTAAGGCGGAAGGCGGAAGGATGAAGGCGGAAACTATAGCCGGTTTGCAACAAGTCGCCACGTGCCTCATCATTCAGCCTTCTTCTTACCTCCTTGTTACAGTTGATATTCCTTGATCTTCCGGTAGAGCGTCCGTTCGCCGATGCCCAACATGCCCGCCGCTTCTTCGCGGTTGCCGTTGGTGAATTCAAGCGTCTCGGCAATAAACATGCCCTCGATTTCCGAGAGCGGTTTGCCCACCAGTTCGCCCAGTCCGCGCCCACCCGCGTCGGCAATTGTCGCCTCTCCCGAGGCGAGATCGTCGGGCAAGTCGTCCAAATCGAGCACCCCGTCGAAGTCGACGACCACCATGCTCTCGATGGTGTTCTTGAGTTGACGCACGTTGCCGGGCCAATCGAAACTCATCAGTTTCCGCCGTGCCGCGGTGGTGATGCTTTTGATTTCTTTGTTGTGGCGCTGACTGTGCATCTTGAGAAAATGTTCGATCAATAGCGGAATGTCGGCGCTGCGCTCGGCAAGTCGTGGTAACTGAATTGACACGACCTTGAGCCGGTGGTAAAGATCTTCGCGAAACGTCCCCGCGGCAATCGCTTCCTCAAGATCGCGATTCGTCGCGGAGAGAATGCGCACGTCGACGTCGATCGCTTCGTTTGAGCCGACACGCGTGATTTCGTGGCTTTCCAAAACCCGCAGCAGCTTGATCTGTGTCGGCAGTGGCATGTCACCCACTTCGTCGAGAAACAACGTGCCACCGTTGGCGTATTCAAACTTTCCCACGCGGTCGGCGCTGGCGTCGGTGAACGCGCCCTTGATGTGCCCAAACAGTTCGCTTTCGAGGATATTCTCGCTCAGTGCCGCGCAGTTTAGCCCGACAAAGGGCCGCTTTTTCCGTGGGCTATTTTGATGGATGGCCTGGGCAACCAACTCCTTGCCTGTGCCGGTATCGCCTTGGATGAGAATCGTCGCGTCGGTCGGTGCAATGCGGCGCAGCCGGTCTATCACCTCGTGCATTTGTGGGCTATTGCCAATGACCCCCTCGAAGCCAAACTTTTCGTCGAGCCTGCGGGACAGTTCTGCATTGGCTCGGCGCAGGTGCTGGTTCCGCGACGCGTTGTCGACCACCGCCCGCAGCTGTTTCAGGTCGAGCGGCTTCAGTAAATAGTTGAACGCTCCCTGCTGCATCGCCTCGACGGCCGACTGGATCGTGCCATGCCCCGTCACCAGAATCACCTCTGCGTCGGGCAACACTTCCTTGCACTTTGCGAGAATTTCGAGCCCGCCCACGTCGGGCATCTTCAAATCGCTCACAACAATCTCAAACGCGTCCTTCTCCAGCAGTTCCGCACCACGGGCCCCCGTCGTCGCCACGGTGCACGCATAACCCACTCGCGACAAGCTGTCCGCCATCGTCTCGGCATGTGCATCGTCGTTGTCGACAATCAGCGCCCGAATCGGCGGACCGGTGCTGGCAGTAGTTTTCGCGGCAGGCATCCAACAATTTTACAGCAATCAAAGGCGAGCCGGAAGCGTACGCGATCGGAGAAAACGGCGCAAACTCCGGTCGCTGAGGCTCTCGGCTCGGCTAGGCACCTAACCGCGCCGGTACGGGCAATTCCACCGTAAACTGCGTGCCGTTGCCCACGGAGCTTTGCACGCTGATGCGACCGTCGTGGGCTTCGATGATTTTGGCTGTTGTTGGTAGCCCCAGGCCACTGCCGCCGGGCTTGGTGGAAAAGAATGCATCGAACATCTGCGCCGCGGTGCTTTCGTCCATGCCGATGCCTGTGTCGATCAGGTAGAGAGCGACCTTGTCGCTTTTGGCCGTGGTCCGAACCACAAGTTGCCCACCGCTGGGCATTGCTTGTTTCGCATTCAGGATCAAGTTGAGCAACGCCCCTCGAAATGCCTCGTGATCCAGCATGACCGTGGGTAGCTCGGGATCAAGATAGCGAACAATCTCGACCTCGGCCTCAGCCGCCTCGGGTTCAAAAAAGTCGAGCACCTCCGCAATCTGAGAATTCAGATCTGCTGGCTGCAAGTGCAAGTGTCGCACTTTGGCGTAGTTCAAGAAGTCATCAAGCAAGTCCTGCAGCCGCTGGCATTCTCGATGCACCAGATCGATGCGCTTAGCGGCGCGACGCTGGGCGGGGGAGGGATCTTCTTCCAGGTCCTCGGCTAAGAGTTCCATATTCAGCCGAATCGTTGAAAGCGGGTTCTTGATCTCGTGCGCCAGCGCCCCGGCCAACCGCGCAATTTCCGTGTATTGGTCCATCAACTTCTGGACCGCCCGAGAGGTTTGCTCGGTGCTTGAGGTGTTGGGGGCGTCCGGCATGGCGAAGACTAGGTTAGTAGCGAATTCAGCGACTGGATTTTTCACAATGAAAATGCCCGCAGCCCGGCTGCTTGCCTGACTGCGGGCGAGTATGTCTGCTAGGCTTCGCCGACAAACTTACGTTGATGCGTCGGCGGGTTCGCCTTCCTTCTTGTCACTCTCGCCCAACTCGGCCATCGCGACTTTGCGACTAAGTTTGACGCGATCTTGCTCATCGACGGCGATGACTTTCACCTTCATCGCGTCGCCTACGGAGCAAATGTCGCCGACGCTGCCGACGTATTCGTTCGACAGTTCGCTGATGTGGCACAAGCCGTCGCGGCCGGGCAAGATCTCGACAAAGGCGCCGAAGTCTTTCACGCTCGTGACCTTGCCGTCGTAGATTTTGCCCACTTGCACGCTGGCAGTGAGTGCATCGACGCGAGCCAATCCGGCTTCGGCAATTTCTTGATTGGCGGCCGCCACAGTGACGGTGCCGTCTTCCTCGACATCGATTGTGCAGCCGACGTCTTCCTGGATGCCACGAATCGTCTTGCCACCCGGGCCGATCAAGAGGCCAATTTTCTCGGGGTTGATGTGCGTCCGCAGCAATCGCGGCGCGCTCTCGGCCGTGTTGCCCCGAGGTCGCGGGATGGCTGACAACATGCTGCGTAGGATTTCCATCCGAGCTTCCTTCGACTGAGCAAGCGTCTCGCGAATAATTGCTTCGCTGATGCCCTTGATTTTCAAGTCGAGCTGGATGCCCGTGATGCCGTTTTGCGTGCCGGCAATTTTGAAGTCCATATCGCCGAAGTGGTCCTCGTTGCCGATGATGTCGGTGAGCAGAACATGCTGGTCACCTTCCTTCACCAAGCCGACGGAGATCCCCGCGACCGGATTGCTGATCGGCACACCCGCGGCCATCAAGCCCAGGGTTGCTCCGCAGACCGATGCCATAGAGCTCGATCCGTTGGATTCCAAAATATCGGAGATCACTCGGATGGTGTAAGGGAACTCGTCATGCGGGGGTAGCACGGGATTCACGCTGCGTTCGGCGAGCGCCCCGTGACCAATCTCGCGACGACCCGGGCCACGAATTGGCCGGCACTCGCCCACCGAGAACGACGGGAAGTTGTAGTCGAGCATAAAACGCTTTGAGTACTCCTCGAACAAGCCATCAACCCGCTGCTCATCGCGACCAGTGCCCAGGCAAACGGTGATCATGCCCTGGGTTTCGCCCCGTTGGAACAGAGCGGAACCGTGCACGCGCGGAAGCAAGTCGACTTCGCAGTAGATGTCTCTCAAATCCTTGGAACCGCGACCATCCAAGCGATTACCGGCGAGCGTTTCCTCGCGGATGACTTTCGCTTCCAGATCGTGCCAGGCGGTGTAGAACGAGGAGAGAGTGTAAGCGCCTTCCGCATCGGGATCGGGCACGAATTCTTCCTTGGCTTGCTCTCGCAGCTCGACGACCGCATCGTGACGGGCGTGCTTGCCGTCGGTTCGGTTGGCTTCTCTGAAGCCGGCTTCGTATTTCTCGACGACTTTTTCAAACAAGCCATCCGGCTCGGGCGGTTGGAAGTCCATCTTTTCTACGCCAACTTTGTCCATTAGCTCCTGCTGCAAATCGCAGAGCTGCTTGATGACCTCGTGGGCCGCCATAATTGCTGAGGCCATCGTGTCCTCAGGCATCTCACGAGAAAAGCCCTCGATCATCAGCACCGCGTCTTTTGTTCCGGAAACGATCAAGTCGAGCGTGCTTGTCTCAAGGTCGTCTTGCGTGGGAAACGGGATGAACTCGCCGTTGATGCAGCCCATACGCACCGAAGCGAGCGGGCCCTGGAACGGCAGAGGCGAAACGCACAGTGCCGCGCACGCACCATTCATCGCCAGCACATCGCCGTCGGTTTGTTTGTCGCTGGACATGACAAAGTTTTGAATCTGCACTTCGTCCATGAACCCTTCGGTAAACATCGGCCGAATGGGGCGATCAATCAAACGCGCGGTGAGCGTTTCCTTGGTTGTGGGACGGCCTTCGCGCTTCAAGAAACCGCCGGGGAATTTGCCGGCCGCGGCGGTCCGCTCCCGGTAGTCGCACATCAGCGGGAAGAAGTCGATTCCTGGACGTGGCTTGTCGTGGGCAGCAGCGCTGAGTACGACTGTGTCGCCGTACTGTGTCAGCACGCAGCCAGCGGCTTGTTTGGCAAACTTGCCGGTTTCATACGAGAAGGTGCCTTTGCCAATTTGTTTTTCTACTCTGACGCTTTTCATTTTTCCATTTCCTGCATTTGGGTGGGAAGATGTGCGAGGTGGGTCAACGCGCTGTGTTGCAATAGCCGGATCGCTTCGTGGGGCGGGGCGATGCTTTGCAGGCACGAAGGCCTTTTGTCATTGTGTGCGCTACGTGTGCGCTATGCGGAAATCTGTTGCGTGTAGATTCACGCTGCTTGCAGAAACCAAGGTCTGGTGTGGCCGAACACACGTGCAAGTTTCACTGCGGAATCGCTCGCTGCACACTTTGACAGCTCGCTTTCGCCGTATTACTTACGCCGTGTTTCTTTCGCCATATTACTTCCTGATGTCCAGACGCTTCAGCAAATCGAGATACAGTTGCGGGTTCGTTCGCTTGACGTAGTCCAAGAGACGCCGGCGACGACTTACCATCCGCAGCAATCCGCGACGGCTGGAGAAGTCTTTCTTGTGAACCTGAAGATGACCGGTCATTTCCGCGATGCGGCTGGTCAAAATCGAAATCTGGACCTCGGGCGATCCTGTATCGGAACCCTCGCGGCCGAACTCTTTGACTAACTCTTCTTTTCTTTCTTTCGTGACCGACATCTTTTCCTGTTTCTGTGCGATTGTCTGCAGGCAAGACACTCGAAAGGGGCAGCCGGGATACAAAATCCCCGGCGGCCAAACCAATCCGTGACCCGTTGCTACGACTCTTCCTACTACTAACCTAGTGATACCTATAAACTAACAAGCCCTTAATTTACCATCCTCGGGGTAGGCCGCAACCGCAAATTTAAGCGGTGATTTGCCCCCAAAAGCGGTTCGGCCAAGCCAGTCTGCCCCCCTAGACGCCAATACCCTGCTCAGAACTCCGGAAGGAGCATCAAACCATACCACGAGCACTGCTATCCGTTGAACGCCGCATTCCGGTGGCAAACGCGGCGTGAAAAACTCGACAAGTGCCCAGACTATGGGTTGATTCTGCCCCGCGGCGCCAAGGCGCTCCCAAGTGATTCGCGCGAATGCCAATCACTGGCTTCCCCTCCTGCCCCGAATTTTGCAACGCTTCGAACACGCTTCCCAACCTGTTTTTTTATTCCAAAATTCGCCCCTTTGGCACAGCCACATTTCAGCAAACGCGTGCCGCCAAGTCTTTGGGCGGACTGGCTTGTCGCAAAACTCCATGAGTTTTGCGATTCAGCTCCTCAAACAGATCGCGGTGAACGAACAGGTTGCGACAAACACGAGCCTGCGAATGTCTCCATTGTACAATGGGGCCCACACAAGGTAAGTCTCGATTCTTGGCCGGCTATAACAATCGCTGACAAGCAGAGTACTCACCACTGCACCTCCGCGTCATCCGTTCTGAATCATTTCTCCTGAGGCCCCTCTTGAGGTGTTCAGAGTCCGACAATCGTACCTTCGACGCTGCGAACGTATGCGACAGTTTGGCCCCAAGGCATCTCCTTCGGTTCCGCAACGGGCTCGGCCCCGGCGCCCGTCGCCTTATCGAAAGCTGCCGATACATCGGACGTGAAGAAAGCAATCTCGACGCCCGACGGCCGACCGCCCGCAGGCGGCGTATATCCGCCAGGCATCATCCGTTCTCCACACTGGTGCGATGCAAACCCCAGCACTGCCCCGCCCGCGTCCAACTCGCCAAATTGGTAGTCCTCATCATAAAACCGCATTTCGAACCCAAAAGCCCGGCAATAAAACTCCATGACTGCCGGGACGTCATTCACAAAGAGGACCGTGCTGCCGTAGTTCATCGATGATGTCTCCCGTTTGGCTGTGCGTCTAGCATTCTCAGCTGCGGCCTTATCGCACGAAATGATTGAAAGTGAGTATTAGAATCTTTGACGAACGAATGCCTAACACGCCATCGGTCGTATGGCCAGTTCCTCCGGCTAGATGAACTTCATAGCCTGTAAGCGAGCGATGGCTAACGGAAATCCATGATTACAGGACGGTGGTCCGAAGCCAGATAGGGCCCAACGGTCCGGCAAACTACAGCAACGTGTTCTCCAACAAGCACGTGGTCGATGGGTAGTCCAAAGGCTGCAAGAGGAACCGGCAGCCACGATGTGGAAACACCGTGACCTTTTGCTGAGTTTTTCAACTCACTTTGCTCCAGCAGTCTACGAAAATGCCATGACCATGGCGTGCAATTTAGGTCACCGGCGACGAGGGTACGTGCTGCATTGCCTGATCGCACGTCCCTGGCAAGGTAATCAAACAGTTCGTTTCGAGATTGCCACTTAGTTTTGTTCATAGGGGGAATTGCATGAGTCACGACGATTCGAAGTGCTTTGCCGCTAGGCAATTGGAATTCCGCGGCTATCGATGGTGTCGCGATTTTGACTGGAAATTGGAGCACGTCGCATTGTAACCAGGGCACCTTGCTGTAAATTCCGATGCCGAAATTGTCATTGCGTGGAAAGGTTTTGCTGTAAGGCCAATCATCGAGTAGATTCTCGTCTAACACGTCGACCCACGTCTGGTCGATTTCTTGAAGCAATATGAAATCAGGGTCTTGATCACGAATGTATTCGGTTACAAGCTCCTTGCGTGGGTTACCAGTCAGGACGTTCATTGTCATTAATCGATGCGTGTGCTTCCCCTGAGGAGATGTTGGCCAGATGAATGGGACGAGTGAGGCGAACAAGGTGAAGCCAAATAGTAGGCTAGCGATTGACCAACGCTTACGTTTGAGAGGCCATAACAGAGCACCAGCAATAATCAGCGTACCAGTTGCTTGTATCCTGAAGTGACAAAAAAGGTCCGGGAAGAAGTGCCAGCGCCCAAAGAATCCAATAACAACTCCTGCTATCGAGAGGAATGAAAGAATCTCAAGCAAGTTTGCCAAGCGAGTCATTGCAAGTAGGAACAGGATTTGCCAGAGGGAGTGGGGACATTCAGCTTTTTCGAACAACGGCTAGTCGTGCTCAGGCTGGACTGACACGGAACTGCGGCTAGCAATTTGGCAGAGCTGCCGCTGCTTGAGTCGTAGGGTGTCCCTGGCGTTCCCCTTAGTTGGCAACTCGCAGTTTCCACAAGCGGTTGTTCACACCGCTGCTGGAATCTCAGGATGTGAATCTGCTGAGGTTGGTCACACCTCAGCAAGATAGACGACCGCCCTAACGTTCAGGATAACGCGGCCGGGAGTTGACGTGACCGAGCGAAGCGAGCCAGCCGACCTATTCCGGCTCGCGTTCATCCGTTTGTTCTGTTGTACTTGGGGTGCAGTTTGGTGTCAGCAGCCATTCGGCGAAGGTGTCAGCGTCAACATTCCAGGCGTCGTCTGGCGGTTCGTCTTCATCGTCTGGCTCGTCGGTGAAGTTACCATCGTAACGATAAACTGGAAAGTCATCGTCAGCGCAGTCGATGCACGACATCATCGTGCATCCCCAATCACAGATTACGATGGACCCATCCCACCATTCGTAATCGCGTGCCATTTCGAGTGAAGTCTTGACGACGTTCCAATCATCATCGTTGTCATATCCGCCAGGGAGGCCAAGAAGACCGTAGCCCGGCCCCAACATGCATCCGCCGTTTCCGATTTCGAGGTAGATTCGCTTGAGAAGCGGCGGCAATTTGACACCGAGTGCTGACTCTGCGGATTCGATATCTTTGGGCGTTGCGACTGGGTGGACGTTGGGTTTGCCGTCCGATCGTGGGCGGATTGTAGCGGCACGCTGTCGCAATAATTCAAGGATCGAATCGTCGGTCATGGGTTTCTTGCAACAGAACGTCCGCAATCACCGGGCCGCGACGAGTGATTGTCCATTTGAATACGCCCGGCTTCGCGGCTCCGGTGCAGCGCCTTGATACTCATCATGGCCTCCCCAGGTGGAGGCGCCTGTCCCAAAATGGCGGGCTAACTTGCGTTGCCCAATTGTGTGACGGGCTCGCGACACCCTCCCCCTTATAGCCTGAAAAATGGCAAGGAGGCTCATGATGCGTTTTTACAAACAACAACATCAATTCTACTGCGGGATCGACCTGCATGCCAAGACGATGCACGTCTGTGTCGTCAATCAGGCCGGTGAGATTCTCGTGCACCGCAATTTGAAGACCCAGCCCGAGTTGTTTCTGACCACCATTGCTCCCTACCGCCAGGAAGACCTGGTCGTGGGTGTCGAGTGCATGTTCACCTGGTACTGGTTGGCCGATCTGTGCAGTGAGCACAACATCCCCTTCGTGCTGGGCCACGCTCTCTACATGAAGGCGATCCACGGCGGGAAGGCCAAGAATGACAAGATCGACTCGGAGAAGATTGCCATGCTCCTGCGTGGCGGCATGCTGCCGCAGGCGTATGCTTATCCACAAGAGATGCGCTCCACCCGCGATCTCTTGCGACGACGCATGTATCTAATGCACCACCGTGCCGAAGCCCTGGCCCACATCGTCAACACGGCCAGCCAATACAACCTGCCGCCGATCACCAAGAAGCTCACGTACGCGGCCAACCGAGACGGTGTCGCTGATCTATTCACGGATCCCAGTGCTAAGCTGAACGTGGAAGCCGATCTTGAGCTAATCGGTCATTTCGATGAGCAGCTTCGCAAGCTTGAACTCCAGCTCAGCCGCAGCGCGAAAAGCGACAATCCGCAGGATTATTATCTGCTGCGCGGCATCCCTGGCATCGGCAAAATCCTCGCTCTTGTGTTGCTCTATGAGATTCACGACATCCGCCGCTTTCCCAAGCCTGGCAACTTCCTGTCGTATGCACGACTCGTAAAATGCGCGCACGAATCGGCCGGTAAACGGCTGGGCAGCGGTGGCAGGAAGATCGGCAACGCCCACCTGAAGTGGGCCTTCAGCGAAGCAACGGTGCTACTCATGCGGCAACTGCCCGCAGCCAAACAGCACGTGGAAAACCTGGCCAAGAAACACGGCAAGGGCAAGGCGATCTCGATTCTCTCGGCGCGATTGGGGCGCACGGTGTATTTGATCCTCAAACGGAAGGAGCCCTTCGATGCAGAGCGGTTCCTAAACAGCTGACCACGTGGCCGGTGCTGAGCCAGACGCATAACTGTGGCAATTGGGGAACGAGTGTGACAGACGGAAGCGGTCAACCTTGAGCTACCCGCTGGGTAAGCTCGCAGTGCTTCCTTGCACCGATGCGTCCCGACCACCTGCGCTTTGATTGGCTCCGCCCGGCGCGTGGTTCTCAAAAGACAAACGGTTCGACTTGGAGAGACCAACCATGGGGACTGCCCTGTGCGGTGAGCGTGCACTAACTGGATGCCGTGCCCAGTATTTTTACCAGGCGCGAGTAAGCCCGACTTTTTGAGTCGCCACTGTCACGGGTCAAGATGGGATTCTAAGGCGCCCGCTACGCGGGCTGACCTTCGATAGATGTTTGATGCAGTTCACCTTGGAGCATAAGGTGAGCGAGACATCGGGTACGGAACCACACCCGCAGACCATCGTAGCTGGAAATCAAGTCGAACGTTGTCAACGAAACGAAAGCGCAATCGCCCTGGCGACCTGCTGCTCGGGCTCGACAAAAGGGATCCGCTCCCTTCCGACTCCACCCTCGCATCGGCCTCTGTGAGGGCGCAGGCCAATGCGACGGCGAAGGCGGAAGGGGGCTCAGCGGAACCTCTAAAAAAGTTGCACGCTTTCGAGAAACTACCGCTACGCGCTCTTGACTAGCGAGGCCATATAGATGTTTGATGCAGTTCACCTTGGAGCATAAGGTGAACGAGACATCGGGTACGGAACCACACCCGCAGACCATCGTAGCTGGAAATCAAGTCGAACGTTGTCAACAAATCGAAAGCGC
The DNA here is from genome assembly GCA_965230685.1 of Bythopirellula sp. Lineage (GTDB taxonomy): Bacteria > Planctomycetota > Planctomycetia > Pirellulales > Lacipirellulaceae > Bythopirellula. The sequence continues at coordinate 464,496 of CBDDLO010000002.1, read as the reverse complement.
AATCGCCCTGGCGACCTGCTGCTCGGGCTCGACAAAAGGGGTCCGCTCCCTTCCGACTCCACCCTCGCATCGGCCTCTGTGAGGGCGCAGGCCAATGCGACGGCGAAGGCGGAAGGGGGCTCAGCGGAACCTCTAAAAAAGTTGCACGCTTTCGAGAAACTACCGCTACGCGCTCTTGACTAGCGAGGCCATATAGATGTTAGGGCTTCTTTGCGGTACAGCGCACATATTCGGATTCGCGTCTGGACAATTGGCGCTGGTCACGATGTGAAAACCAAATCGCATTCTCAATCCAGAAGCGGTAAATGAACTCGAGGAAAGACTCAGCGCAGAGAAAGGAGTTCTCGAATACTTCGCGATATTCCATCGGTTCCTCTTCGTCATTCATCACGTCAAAAATATCCCGATCAAAAAAGTACGGCGACGCCACGACTCTCGTAGGCATTTCTCGCTTGAGAATTAGGTACCACAAAATACAACACTGTGAATCGTTCATGAAACGTAAGGCGTAGCAGGGCCCATCCCAGGGCAGGCTGATGAGAGCCTCCGACAATTCAAGATAGCACGCGGTGCATGTAGGAACTTTTGCGTGCAATGCGTGGTTTTCCATGAAGCGGACGAACTCCGCTGGAAGTGTGAGACCATGATCGTGAATCAAGTCGACGATTTTCTCGAAGTGGGCGATATTGTTCTCATCACTGGCGAGCGTACTATGGCCCCAGAATGCGTCGGGGAAATCATTGAGCCACTCAAAGTCGGAGCTCACATCTGATACGTCTGGGAGCAAGTCATACGAAACAGAGCAATAAGTGCTGTCGCAACCCCAGAGCTCGTCATGACCACTGGTAAACCACGCACGCGGGAGGCGCTCAATGGTCGCGATCATTTTTCAAGCCCTAACAATAAATGTACAGAAAAGGAGCAATCTAACTCCGCCGTATTCTACCAACATAGATTCCATAAATGCCAGCTATTGCTCGACTTCCGCGCGAAGGCCTGCTTATTTTGCCCGCTTCTGCAGAATTTGCTTGCTGTAATGTACGAATGTTCATATCCTGGGCGAATGAAGCTGCTCGATCAGGTTCGGCAGAAGTTGCGTGCGGGGCACTACGCTTATCGTACGGAGCATGCGTACGTCCACTGGATCGAACGCTACATTCGGTGGCAAGCCGAACGGGTCGGTCAGTGGCGGCACCCGGCCGAGATGGGGCGCACCGAAGTCGAAGCTTATCTCTCCTACTTGGCGACCGAGCGTCGCGTGACGTCGAGCACTCAGAACCAAGCACTCAGTGCGCTGCTCTTCTTGTGCCGCCATGTTGTCCAGGTTGATCTGGGCGATGTGAACGCCGCCCGTGCGGCACGATCGCGGCGCTTGCCCACAGTACTCACTCAGTCGGAGGTCCGTTGTAACCTGGAGGAGTTGTTTACTGGCAACGGTGCCCGTGGGGCCTACGCACTGATGGCCGCGTTGATGTATGGCAGCGGCTTGTGACTCATGGAGTGCTGCCGACTGCGGGTGAAGGACTTGGACTTTGACCGCAACCAGCTCCTCGTGCGGCAGGGAAAAGGCGATAAAGATCGAGCCGTACCCTTACCGCGGGCGATTCGTCCTCGATTGATAGCTCAGGTCGAATGGCGCGCAAATCTGCACGACCGTGATTTGGAACGTGGGGAGGGACGGGTAGATTTACCGCATGCCTTCGAGCGGAAGTCTCCTGCTGCCGCTTACGAGTTTGGGTGGCAGTTTGTGTTCGCCTCAGCGCGGATCTCGCGATGTCCCCGGACAAACAGGTTAGGACGCCACCATCTACACGAGAACGCAATCCAAAAAGCGTTGAAACAAGCGGCAAGGCGTGCCGACATCACCAAGCGAGCTACTTGCCACACACTGCGTCATTCGTTTGCGACGCACTTGTTGGAAGACGGCATAGACATCCGCACGGTGCAAGAACTCTTGGGCCACCAGGATGTTTCCACCACGATGATCTACACCCACGTCAGCACGCTGGGCGCGACGGGCGTAGCGAGCCCGTTGGATCGACTGGGGTAATTCACCGTAGCGGGGATGAAATCGAGGACACAACGGCAGCCCGTCTCGGCGCACCCGGCGAGCAGGTTTGCTCGCGGCTATATTTTATTGCGGACGTGCTGTTGCCATTCACTGCGGCAGCGCCTTGCGTACGTCCTTGAGCCGTACGACGTTCCACGCCAGCCCGGTCTTTTCCATCAATAGAATAAACCAATATGTCATGTCGATTTCCCACTAGCGGTGGCCTTGGCTGGCGACGCGTTGGTAGAAGTTCGTATCGGCTCACGCGAAACCGTTGGCCGGCCGGAATCCTTCTGCCGTTTCCGCAGGTCCTCGACCATCGCCTTCACATCATATTTGAACCTCTCGGCATACGCTTCACGGTACTTGCGAATTTGGTCGATGATCGGGTCGGTGTACATGGTCAGATCTCAATGAGTTGCTCGGGAGTGCAAATCGTTGGCAAACGAAGCCCGAAGGACTCGCATACCGTTTCCATCCTCGCTTCGAGCGTCGCGTTGGCAATATGCCGACAATTCCAGGTTAGCAGGTAGTTGATGCCGTTACCAACAGAAATCGCAATATGCAGGGCATCCGTTGCTGCCTTGGGTGGCAATGGGACTTGCTGCAGCAACGCGGCAACGATTTCGTCGGCGTTCTCGGGCGGTTCGAGAAGGGGAATGTTCTCTAGAAGCTGCATTCGCTTCGCTGCGGCATCGACATCACCGTCTGAAGCTTCGTCAAGCACAACTTGGGAAACGAATAGTTCGTACTTTTCTCGATGGTCAGCCCACCACTCGTGAGTAATTTGCTGACGCGCCGCCATGACAATCTGCGGGCTTTGCCTTGCGGCGAGGTAGCTGGGAATGGTTGTTTCGATGTACACGGTGTCCATTGGAACATTGTATCACACCAGGTATGAAAGTCGAAACTGTGTGCCAGCTGCGTTCTCACCAGTCAACCTTAAAAGATTCATCGAGACGGTCGTGAGGACCTCCCCAATCGGCCAGGGCAATGGTTCCGTGGACCACGATGTCGCTAGCTGTGGCCGTGCCTGCAAGGACAGAAATTGAGATGTCGTAATCTATTCCGCTAGCATTGCGACGCACTTGCATCGCGTCTTCCTCTATCAATTCCAAAAGCTGAGAGTGGTTGAATCGACGATACGCATCCATCTCCGCAGAAAGAAGCTGGTAGGCTTCAACGCGATTCATGGCACACCTACTGCGGCAGCGCCTTGCGTACGTCCTTGAGCCGCACGACGTTCCACGCCAAACCCGTTTTTTCCATGAGCAGGATGAACCAGTAGGTAACGTCGATTTCCCACCAGCGGTGGCCCTGGCTGGCGACGCGTTGGTAGGCGTGGTGGTTGTTGTGCCAACCTTCGCCCCAGGCGAGTATGCCGACCCACCAGAGATTGCGGCTGTCGTCGCTGGTTTCGTAGTTGCGATAGCCCCACAGGTGCGTCGCGGAGTTGACGAACCAGGTGATGTGCAGCACATACACCATCCGGACGCCCAGTCCCCAGAACAACATCGAGAAGCCGGCCCAAGAGGAACCTAATCCCCAACCGACCGGGCCGAAGTAACCAAACAAGAATAGTGCCGCGCCGAGCGCGAAGTGCGAGGGCAGAAACAGATGGTGCAAAACCACCATCACCTTGTCCTTGACCATGTCGGGGGCGTAGCGGACTAGCAACTCCTTGTGCCACTTCTTGCCGAAGTCGGGCATGAACCAGAGCAGGTGGCTCCACCAGCCGCCATCTTTGGGCGAATGGGGATCGCCTTCGTGGTCGCTGAACGCGTGGTGCTTGCGATGCTGAGCAACCCAGGTCAGTGCCGAACCTTCGCCCGACAAACCGCCCAAGAAGGCGAGCAACCAACGGATTGGTCGGTACGTCTGGAAGCTCTGGTGCGTCAGCAATCGGTGATAACCCATACAGACGCCGAAGCTCCCCGTGGCAAATGCCAAGATCACGCAAGTAATCACTGCCGGCCAGCTGAAGAAGAACAGCGCCGCAATCGCCATCACATGCACAGCTCCAATCCAAATGACGATCGGCCAGTTCATGCCCAGCTCGGAAATTGCTACCGTGCCAGCCAACGCATTCTTGATCGAAGAAATGCCTGAGTCGTAGGCCGACAAGAAGACATTCTGCTCATCGTGGACGGAGTCGGAATCGGACAGGTGTGGCTTGCTGCTGCTGTTTTCGATACTGGACACGTTCGTGTTCCTTAGAAGCGACTGTCGGTACTAGTTGGTGTCAGAGGTCTAAGCTTTGTGGAGGCGCACAACCACGCCTCGCAGGCACCAAATTCTAGCGAAATGCAACCGAGTATCAATTGCCAATTTAGCCAAGCCTAGCGTCTCTGGGTGCTTAGCGATCCATGGCTGAGGCTCTGGCGAACACAACTAGAATAGGGGAATTCGGCGGAATACGCTAGGCCGGAACAGACAGTCGCATCGACTTGCTCAATAATCGGTCCGCATCATGTAGGCAACTGTAGGGCCTGGGGGATTTGAGCGGTTGAAGCTCAGGCGAGCCGTTTCTCATAGCAGATGAGCGGGCGGCCGATGCATTTGGCTCCGTCGGGTAAGGAAGGCCCACTGGGGGCAGTGCGACTCGTCGCCAAATCAGACCCCGGGTGCAAGCCGTGCTCGGCCTAGTAACGGCCCCGTCGGTTCGTCGTGCTGGCCAGCGATTTCGCTGGTGATGACCGCTTCATGCAGGTCTTGGCGAGGTTGGCCCACAACCTCGATGACACCGGCGGCCCGACTTCGGCCCAGTAGTTCGAGCGGACCGCTCGCCAGGACTGCGCCTTTTTCATCTCGTAGCCAGAGCCACAGCTGGCGATCTGTGGCGAGGGTGGGCACCTTCGCGATGAGCACATGTAGCTGCTCTGCGACCAAGTCGTGATAGATGGCAACCTGCAGCTTTTCATCGGCCACGCTGTGCGCGAAACTCGCAAGTTGGGCGCGCGGCGCGCCAAAAGCTTTCTCTGCTGCATCAAGGTGCTGATGCCAGTCCAAATTCCCAGCACGAGGAGTAGAAGTAACTCGAGCCTGCTGCGGAGCCGGACTTACCAAATTAGCCACCAAAGTGCCGGCGGCGAGTGCCGCAATGGAAGCGGCAAGGTAAGGCAGGTAAGCGCGTTTAGACGGGGAGGCCTTGAGGTGCTCTTGCGGAGGGAGGGTAAGTACCCCATCGCTGTGCGAGCGCGGAACGTTGGCAATGCGCTGGAGCAAAGTCTGTTTTAGATGCGCAGGGGGAGCAACCGGTTCAAGAGTCTCGGCAAGTGCATTGGCTGCGCTGGTGAGCTGGTCGAATTCGAGCTGACAGCGCGGGCAACCGTCCTCAAGGTGCTGCAGCACCTCCGCGCGCTCCGCCTGCGTCAGCACGTCGAGAACGAACTCCGGCAGCAGGTCAATGGCTTTTTCACAATCCATCATAATTTCCCACTCTCGCCACCCACCGACGACAAAGTCGTTCGCAGTTTTCGCAAACCGTTGCGAATGTGAGTTTTTACAGAACCCAGGGGCATGGATATTTTTTCGGCAATCTCCCGATGGGTAAGCCCCTCGAAATAGGCCAGTCGTAATGTTTCTCGTTGCTTGGCACTGAGCTGTTCAACGGCTCTTCGCACCGCTTCTTGCCTCTCCTTGGTCGACGCTAACTGCGACGGCTCCATGCTTTCCTGAACACGTGACGCTTTGTCTCCAGCTGCTTCCCTTGCGTCTTGGGTCTTTCGCACCCGGGTCTTTGACGCTCGCCAGCGATCGATGGCCCGACTTCTTGCCAACGTTAATAGATACGTGCGGCAGGTCCCCCGGGTGGAGTCAAAATTGTCTGGTTTGTGCCAAATTTCCCAAAAAACGTCCGAAACGACCACTTCTGCCTCGCTATCCCGGTGCAAAATGCGCAGGCAAAGGGCATAAACCTGACCGACATGCCGGTCGTAGAGCTGTGCGAGAGCTTCCTTGTCACCTTGCTTGATCGCAGCCATCAGCTTGCAGTCGATGGCCGACTCGTCTTCAGGAGACTTATCCGCAGGTGGTGTTTTCGTACCAGATGGGGTCATACCTTGAACTAAGACCTCTCTCATATTCCGATGCCAGAGGGAGTTTTTGCGTCTGTCACTGGTTCCTGGTCTGGGCCTTGTTGGTAGAGGCAAATAACCCGATCGGTCATCCAACATCCGGGATACGTTTCGGACTTTGTGCTCAGAAAAAATCGAAACAGGCTGATCCCCCCCCGTGCGTCTACCGTCGTGACCAGCACGGTTGCCAGTCCGTCCCGCTTGATCTCACTTCCAGGCATCCAGTGATCGTTGAGTACCATCGCGTTGTAGGGTGGGGTCATCACCATCTTCTCGAACCGCTCGATGGGGCCGGTCACCGATTTATTTGCTTGCGAAGCGAATGCGAAGACTTGATGAATCGCACGACGATCCTGGCGGCATGCGCTAAGAGCATCCATTTGCTTGGCGACAACTTGCGATGGCGAAAATGAAGGATCGGGAAGCTGCAAGTTGTCGGGCTCTGCAGGCGGTTGCAGGGCAGCCGCGGGCTGCGTGTCGCGAGTTGCCGGCACCTGATTGGGTAGCAAAGGCCCGCAAAAAGCATAGCCGATCAGGAAAAAAAGGAGGACCAGCCCAAGCATGTAGGCAGGACGAATGGGAGTGCTCGGTTCCTGGTTACTAATCGTCTCTGCCTCTGAATGGTTATCGATTTCGAGCATGATGCTATTCTAGGTGCGCGTCGCTAGTACCGTCAAACAAGCAAGGCGAACTCGGTGCGGTTTGAACTCCACTGCTGCCGATTGCGTTGACCGCAATTTCAAGAAATCAGAAAAATGTTGAATCCAAGGGGGTAGCCTGTCCGTAACGGTACGCTTCGCCGGGGGGAATCAATGTGTTCCCAGCGCAAGCTTGGGTTAGAAAGGCAAAGTGAACTTCCACGCCCCCAGTGAATCGACCCATGCTCAGCCGCGAACAGCTTGAAGAGTTTCGTCAGATGACGCCCGTTGAAAAGCTGCTCAGCGACCTGATCGACTTGCTTCCAATTCAGCAAATTCCATAAGCGGTTATCGGGGGGTGGGCTGCTCGAGCCTACGGTATCTCGCGACCGACCTATGATGATGTGGACTTGAATTTGTCCATCGAGCGCAAGCAGCTGCGCTGATCGTGTTACTTGGGCGTCGCTTCAACGAAACTCGAACACTTCACTCTGCTCTGCTCCAGTACAAACTCCACGGCACCAACGTTGGCTGTGTGCATCACTTCGGCGCCGACGGCCTGGTACGACTCCGCGGTAAACTGTTGCGCCGGACTCACGCGAGGACCGCTGACGACTACGTAGTTTGGAGTACACCAAGCCGCGAAACCAGGCGGGTCGCTGCGAGCGCTGCCGTGGTGCGGGGCCATGACAATGTCAAAATGCTGAGGACGTTCGGCGGTCACCGCTTCGATGCCGGGTGACTCCAAATCGCCGGGTAGAAGAATGGAGTGGCCCGCGTACTGGATCGCGAGCAGCAAACTGTTGGCGTTGTCCTTGCCGGCAACTCCACGGCGGGGAGGATGCAACACTTCGATGACAAGGTCGTCTCTTGATGTGGTGAGGCGATCATTGATCCAGAGAGTTTGCAAGGGCACGCCCGCATCGGTCAGTGTTTCCCGCAGGAATTCCGGTGCGTCGAGAAATCCATCGTTGATCCACGGGTCGAACATCAAAGGGGAAACATACACTTTCGCCACATCGAAACGCTCCAACAGTCCGGGCACCGCGTTGTAGTGATCAACATCGGCATGAGAGAGAACGATTGCGTCTAAGTGTGTGAGACCTCGGGACCAAAGAAATGATGCGATGGTCTGCGACGCGCGCTCCGGGGAGCCAAGGCTGCCCGCGTCGTAAAGCATTGTTTCGCCACCGGGTAGTTCAAGGACCACGCACGTGCCGTGGCCCACGGCAAGAAACGTACAGCGTAGCTTCTCGTCGGGCACTTTCGCGCCGGTCGCCACGAAGCCGACAGCTACCCACAAAGCAGCGACCGACAGGTACCTATTCCAGGAAAAATGTGACCACGACCGCAACGCCACAATTAGCAATCCCAGATAGAAGGCGACAAGCCACCACTCAGGAGGGCCGGCGAGGTAAAAGCTCCCAGCCTCTAGCTCATGGGTGAATGCGACAATCGACTTGGTTGCCCACAGACCAAACGAACAGAGTTCGCCCAAGCACCACGCCAAGGGCGGTAACAACCAGCCGACATAGCAAATTGCCATGCCGGAGACGAGCGCCATCGCCACCAGCGGCCAGAGCAGCGGCGTGATTAGGATGCTGATCGGTGCGGTGATGTGAAACTGATGGGCAACTAGGGGTGCCGCAATCAGCCAGACCGCAAGCGAGGCGAAAGCCGTGTGCCCGAAATTTCTTGCAGCGGTGTGCCAAGCTTTCTGATGCCAGGGACGCGTCTCGCGAATCAGTCGTGTGAGCGGATCGATAGGGCGATTGCGATGAAAAAGGTGCGCGTAGGCAGCCAAGGTCGCCACACACAGAAAACTCAACTGCGTTCCCGCGCGGAACAGTTCACTGGGATTGATCGCGAGCACAACCAAAGCGGCAGCTGCCAGGAGATTCGACGGCGAGACGCGCCGGCCCAGTGCGAAAGAGGCTAACGTGGTGACTACCAAGACGGTTGCCCTAATCACCGGAGGTTGGCCTCCCGCGATGAGGGCATAGCCAATCACCAGGCAAGCCGTGAGCAACAACCCGTTTTGCCTAGAAATGAAGCCGCTCCCAACGACCATCCAAATCGCCGCTGCTAGGAGCCCCACATGCATGCCCGAGACGACGAGCAGGTGAATCGTTCCAGTTTTCAGAAAGGTGTCGCGGTCGTCGGCGGTAAGCTGCTGACGTGCTCCGAGCAGAATGGCTTGGGCGAGGTCACGTTGCTGCGGGCGTACGTAAGTGGAGAGCAGATCTGCGCAGCGCTGGCTGATTCGCGGCAACCAGCTTCCGAGTGACCAGCCGCTGACAGCGCGGGTTACCGAAACGCACTGCGTCGCGCGGCAGAAGAGCTGACAGTGCCGCCCTGCCCCGCGGTCGGCGCGCGACCAATCATACTCGCCTGGGTTCAGGGCGGGCGCGTTCTTTCCCAGTGAAGCGAAAATCAGCAACTGGTCCCCAGCCGAGATCGAGCGAAGTTCGCCACGAACCCACAGCTGACATTGCCCCGTCGCTGTCCGCCACTCTCGACCATCCCGCACCTGGGTGATGCGGACTTGTAGTTCGCTACTTTTCTCCGCGGGAATCGCGCGGAGTGGGTTGGGTGCTGGCGTGGCGTGGTGTTGAATGCGGTCGAGCGCGACAGCCCGCACACAAACGGGCGCGGGAACTTCATCCGCATACTGGGCGAGGTGATCCTGATCGAAATAGTGCCAGCGTAGCTGATGCCAACTTCCGCCCAGGCAGGCCATCGCCACCAACAATAGTGGGATCGAAGCTTGAAATTTGCGCTGCCTCTGAAGCAAGAAACCCAGTAGACACGCTCCGCCCGCGCCGCACCACCACACGTTCAACTCAAGCCCCACGCAGCGATTCGCAACGATTCCCGCCCCGACCGCGAGTGCCAGCGGCAACAACGGTCGCCGCAAGGGGACCCCTTGTCGACGGTTGCGGTGAACGGCGGTCATGACGGTAAACGTTTACGGACAGGACGCAACTTGGCTGTCCCGAGGTGAACGCCAACGTGTTAGAGAAAAATGGAAGTCCCTCCCAGGGCAAGTCAGTACGAAAAAAAAGACGCAAGCCCTGCGAGCCGGCGCCTTTCGTACTGTTTGGAGTCCGATCCTGTGAGGGAACGACTTCGCTACTCCCAACGCCGACGACGGTAACTCGTCAGTACGACTCCGAACGCGAGGAGCGTTGCGCTGGTGGGCTCAGGAATCAAGTTCGTGAGGCCGTACATGTTGAGTCCATTGTTGCCGCTGCTGATAACACTCCCATCAGCCATAGACACTCGGTACCAGTCTCCGTCGGTGGCTGCGAGGATCAATTCCCCCGGTCCGCCTAACGCAATGCCCGTGCCGGTGAATTGCTCGTTCGACGCTGCGTTGGGGATAGAGAAATTGATTGCACCCGTTGCAGGATTCACCGAGTTGATTTCGTCGTCCAAGAGCCAGAGGTTGGTTCCGTCATAGACCATGCCCTCGGTACCCCTCACCCCAGCAGGTGTGATCGTGTTCGTGATCACCCCCGTGACCGGGTCGTGATAGTTAATCTCAGAAGTTGTAGAAACCGCCAGTTCGCCATTCACCCACGCCATGCCCTGTGCCCGGCTGAGATCCGAGTTGGACCATCGGTATTGCTCGACACCGGCTAGATTCAGAGCGACGAGTTCTTGGGTGTTAAAGTGAGCAGCGAAGATCAACCCGTTGCCAAATGCGACGCCGTTGGGATCGGATGCCCCAGAGGAAAAGCTGGAAATGTCGTTCAGACCAGCATCAAGCAAATGGACCGAGTCGTCATCCCAAGTGCCTGCTGCGTAGCTCTGGGCCCTCGCCGTTGGCATAGCCAGGACGAGCCCCAGTAGAGTCGCCGAAATTATCAATTTCATTAGTCGCTCCTCAAAACAGAGTGCAAAGTGACAGAGTGATAGCGGGTCTTGTTCGCCTCGCTACGGTGCGTTCACTCCGTTTCGCGCAACTCGGGTGGAGGCTAGAGGATGGCTCTCGCTTTGTCAATTGCTGGAGCAATAGAATTCCTACGCGTCATGCTCCCAGAGTGCTGAAATAGCTCGCTTGAAGGCAAAGGCGGAAGGTGAGAGAATGCCGATAAGTGCCGATTGCAGCCAAGTGTTAGTCACCCCTTTGGAATTAGGCCTAAGCCCTCAACTAGTGAGTCCACCATGGATGAAACCCAAGTTGCTTTTTGTTGTCCCCGTCCCCTGAAGATTGCTATGACGATTCTCTTGGTCGGTGGTCTCTGTTCTTCCCACTGCCGCGTCGTGAGTGCAGTCGCCCTTGAACCCACTACTACTCGCAAGGAGCCTACCTTGATTCCCCGCAGCGTACTCTTCGGCAATCCTCAGAAAGCATCCGCCCGCGTGAGCCCCAATGGTAAGTGGCTCAGTTTCCTCGCGCCGGTGGATGGCATTCTCAACGTTTGGGTTGCCCCGGTCGACGATCTCGACGCGGCCAAGCCAATCACGAAGGACAAAACTCGCGACATTCGTGGCCACAGTTGGGCGTACACCGGCGAGCACATCCTCTATTCGCAAGACAAAGAAGGCGACGAAAATTGGCACGTCTACGCCACCAACGTCGCCACCGGCGAAACGAAAGACCTCACTCCCGTTGAGAACGTGCACGCTCGAGTGCTCGACACGAGTCAGAAATTTCCCAACGAGATCTTGGTGGGCCTGAACGACCGTATTCCACAACTGCACGATGTCTACCGAGTGAACATCGAAACGGGCGAACGCGAGCTGATCCAAGAGAACCAAGGGGTCGCGGCTTACATTACTGATGACGACTTCGACATTCGTTTCGCTTTTACCTTCACGCCCGATGGCGGGCAGGTGCTGATGAAACCGAAAGTGGCAGGCGAAACCGGTGCCGGGGCTGAGTGGGACGATTTTCTCAAGGCTGGCCCCGAAGACGCTATGACCACTGGCCCCGCCGGCTTCGATAAAACCGGGCAAGTGCTTTATGTGCAGGACAGCCGCCAGCGCGACACCGGCGCGCTCTTCGCGTTGGACTTGCGGTCGGGCGAGACATCGTTGGTTGCCGAAGACCCGCGAGCGGACGTGGGCGAAGTGCTGGTGCATCCCACGGAGAAAAACATCCAAGCAGTAGGTTTTACTTACTCCCGACGAGAGTGGACGATTCTCGACGAGTCGATCAAACCCGACCTCGACTACCTGGCGACAGTTGAAGACGGCGAATTGATCGTTACCAGCCGCACGCTGGATGATACGAAATGGACCGTCGCGTTTCTCCTGGATGACGGACCGCTCAAGTTCTATTTGTACGATCGCGCTAACAAACAGGCACGCTTCCTGTTCAGCAGTCGCGACGATCTCGAGCAGTACGACTTGGTAAAAATGCATACGCCGGTGATCAAGAGCCGCGACGGGATGAACTTGGTTTCGTATCTGACCTTGCCGCCGGACAGCGACCCCGACGGCGATGGCAAGCCGAACGAGGCGCTGCCGATGGTACTCGACGTGCATGGTGGGCCTTGGGCGCGCGATGACTGGGGTTATAACTCGACGCACCAATGGTTGGCGAATCGTGGCTACGCCGTGCTGAGCGTCAACTACCGCGGCTCGACGGGCTTTGGAAAAAACTTTATCAACGCGGCGAACGGCCAATGGGCCGGCAAGATGCACGATGACTTGATTGATGCGGTGAATTGGGCCGTCGAGGAAAACATCGCCCAGCGAGATAAGGTCGCCATTATGGGTGGCAGCTACGGTGGCTATGCCACGTTGGTGGGGCTTACGTTCACGCCCGAGGTGTTTGCCTGCGGAGTCGATATTGTTGGCCCGTCGAGCTTGGTGACGCTGATGCAAAACGTTCCCGAGTATTGGGCGCCATTTATGCCGGTGATGAAAATCCGTGTTGGCGATGTCGACTCTGAGGCGGGCAAGGCTGAACTGCTGAAGCGATCGCCGCTGTCGCTGGTAGACAAAATCGAGAAGCCGCTGCTCATTGGCCAAGGTGCCAACGACCCTCGGGTTACCCAGCTCGAAGCGGACCAAATCGTCGAGGCGATGCAAGCGAAAGGCATCCCGGTGACTTACGTGCTTTACCCCGATGAGGGGCACGGCTTCTCCGGCGAAGCGAACCGCATGTCGTTCAACGCCGTGACCGAGGCATTCCTTGCTGAGTATCTGGGAGGACGTTCTGAGCCCCTCGGTGACGATCTGGAAGAAGCTAGCTTGCACGTTCCGGTCGGGGCGAACAACCTGCAAGGCTTGGCAGAGAAATTGCCGAAGGAACAGTTGCAGATGCCAGTAGATGAAGAAGCAGCAGAAACGCTAAGCAACTGAATCGTAGTGATCCCAAGTTGCACACACCCGTCGCAATATGGCGAGTATTTGGCAGACAAAGTGCTTGCCTTTTTTGCAACTCCAGCCAACAATGGAGTGAGACATGAATACCGCACGCAAAAACTTCCGATTTATCAAAACTCGCTACTTTTTTAGTAGCGGGGCCGGAGGTTGTGCGTAGGTATTTTTTGAGGATTACTTTGCGTTTCACAGCCCCGAGCACCCACGCGGTTCTCGGGGCTTTTTTTGTGTTTACCCGCGGCTAGCGCCGACGGCTCAGTGGTGCGGATGCACCCGCTTAGGAGAACAACCAATGATCATTGTCATGAAACGTACCGCGTCGGAAGAAGAGATTGAGAATGTAGTCCAAGGAGTCGAATCGCGCGGGTTGAAAGCCAACGTAATTCGTGGCACAGAGCGGACTGTTGTCGCCGCGGTGGGCGAAGAACGCATCGCGGGGATCACTGCTCTGGAGAGCAGTCCGGGCGTCGACGAAGTGATGTCGATTCTCGCTCCCTACAAGCTGGCGAGTCGCGAGGTCAAGCCCGAAGCCAGCGTTGTTCGTGCTGGGAGTCTCACGGTCGGCGGTAACAACCTTGGCGTCATCGCGGGCCCCTGCTCTGTCGAAAGCGAGGAGCAAATAGTTTCCGCCGCCCATGCCGTGAAGCAGGCAGGCGCTACGGCCCTGCGCGGCGGTGCGTTCAAACCGCGCACCAGTCCTTACAGCTTCCAAGGCATGAAAGAAGAAGGGCTCAAGCTGCTGGCCGAGGCTCGCGACCAGACCGGTCTGGCTATCGTGACCGAAGTTGTCTCACCCGATGATGTGGAACTCGTGAGTGAGTATGCCGACGTTTTGCAAATTGGCGCGCGGAATATGCAGAACTATCGACTGCTCGAAGCGGTCGGCAGTTCGCCTCGAGCGGTCCTGCTCAAGCGAGGACCGAGCGCGACGATCGACGAATGGCTTCTCGCGGCAGAGTACATTCTCGACGGAGGAAACCTCGACGTGATGCTTTGTGAGAGAGGTATTCGCACTTTCGAAGCGCACACACGCTTCACCTTGCCGCTGGCCACAGTGGCCTACGTGCAGGAGCGCACGCATCTACCAGTGGTGATCGACCCCAGCCACGGCACGGGGCATACGAGCTTGGTGCCATCAATGGCTCGCGCTGCGATCGCCGCGGGCGCCGACGGATTGATCATCGAAGTTCATCCCGATCCAGGAAAGGCACTTAGCGATGGTTACCAGTCGTTGAATTTCGACCAGTTCGAGGAGACCATGGCCGGCTGTAGAAAAATTGCCGCCGCGGTCGAGCGCACTATGGGAGCCTAGGCGCTTAGGCAAGAAACCCCAGGGACGTTCGAACACCGTGTTCGAAATGTTCGACAGGACTATGCCACCGAGATCTATTGTTGGTCGGCAAGGATGTGCAACTGTTGCAGTTGCCGGGCGAGAGAGTGCTGCGCCGCTGCCGGCTGCAGCACAAGCAGCGCATGGCCACTACTGTCCAAGAATGCAAAGTCTGCTGGCAATTGCACAACACTCAAGTCGACGCCTGGGCGTATCGCGTAGACCTCCAATTGCATTTCGCTTTGTACCTTTTCGACGGAAGTGATTTCCATCGCACCGCCGGCGACCGTGCGCCAGCCCAAATCCAGGGGTTCGAGCACTTTGTCCAACGCAGTGCTCCACGGTTGATCTACGATCGCGCAGGCGATGGTCGTGGAGGGCCAAACCTCGTGCTCCGCTAGCGCCGGCCAATCAACCAGAAGCGGGATCCCCAGTTCTGTTTGCCAGTAGGTCACCACTTCGTCGAACGGCGTGAACTGCGAGAAGGTGAACGTCGTCGCACGAACCAAATCGTGTTCGTGCACCAAATTGGCTGGCGTTCCGGTTAGGCGCTCGACCGGGTAGCGACTCTTGGGCGGCAACCCGCGAGACAAGCGCAAACGCTCCAGCAGGATTAGCACCTGGTATTGCACCGCTTGGGTGTGCGAGATTTGCAAGCTCTCCGCGTCAATCGTCAGAGTACCTTTCCCCTCGGCGACATGCCAGGTTTCGGGTGCGATCAGTTGCTCAACCCACTGGGCAAGCTGGTGTGCAGAGGTTCCCGTTTCGACCAAATCTTCGACGGGGTAGGTAATCTCGCGGACCTTTGCAGCGTTTTGCCTGTGCAGCACAACTTGTGCCCCTCGTGTGGAATACTCAAGGCGAAGCGGCTGGAGAACCTCCCGCAGCATTTCCCCTAAGCTCGTTTCTCGCGCGTCGAGAGATACCTTTCTTCGAGGAGTGATCCCAGCCATGAGCAATTGCTCAGGGGCGATGCTCACGGGTACGCCACTCAGCTGCGAGAAGAGCCGCAAGCAATCGACCAACTCGATTCGCTCAAATTGCACCGCGGCAAGATTCAATGCGAGCTGCTCAGCTGCGTCACGGCGACTCACTCCTTGAAGATTCTTGGGGCCGCGTCGCACTAGGGGCAGTGTCGAGTGAGTTTCTGCAGCTGCGACCTCGGCTTGTTCGGGTACCGCTGGTGCGACTGAATTGCCAGATTCATTGACGGCCCTATCGGCACTTGGCTGTTCCACAGTGTCGAGTGATAAATTCTCGGGATCAAAATCGAGTGGATCGAACCGACGTGCTAGTCGTGGGTTGGCCAATGGCTTGGGCGGGACTTCTTTTTGCTGTGGCGATGGCTCCTTGGCAATGGGGGCTGGAGGAACTTGAGAGTCAGGTGCAATGGTAACGCGCTGCTCAGTTGTCGGGGTTGGCTCACTGGGAACATCGGCGGGAACATCGGAGTTGGATTGAACGGTGCTCGGTGGGGGGGTCGGTGCTTCTTCGACCGAGGGCTCCGCAGGAGTTGTTGGGGCGAGGCCCGGTGAATCTTTTTCGACGAAGTCTGGCTGTTCAGTGGCGATCGTTTTGGGGTCGCTGGTTTCGGTCTCTCGGGTAAGAAGCAGTCCCGCAACTAACGCAGCGCCAATGGTAAAGCTGGCGAGGGACCACACCATGATCTGGTACCGGCCAACGGCTGCAGTGACTTGCAACGCTTCCGCATTTACCTCTGGCCCAACCGCCTGTGCTGGTTCGGCATTCGCTGGAACCTGGGCGCCCTGAGTTGGCTCGCTTGGTGGTGAGCTAGGACTGGGCAAGTCTTGCTCAGCCGCGGCAATGGGTGCAGGGTCAGTGGGTGTAGTGTCAGGAGGTGCTGATTCTGCAGAGCGTGTCTCGACTGGGGCTGCCGCCACTTCTGGCAGCGCTGCGGCTGTCGGGAGCGCCACTTCCACCATGCTGCCACAGCGCGGACAAGCGACAATCTGCCCGATCAGCGAACTGCTGCGCACCGACAGCTTGGCTTGGCAGGTAACGCAATTGATACTAAAAGGTTCCACGGCCCAATCCCGAATCTCTGTTCCCGGTAACTTTATCCCTCAGTCCATTGTAGCAAGTTTGTCTGTCTACACGAATTATAGCTCACCCGCCGAGTGTCGTGGAGCCAATCGGGTTGGTAGATAGCTGGTTCCGCAATGGGGGCGACATCTTGCTTGTCGCGGCCTAAGCGAAGCTCTATCATCGATCAAATCCAACCTACCGCCCGCCAATCCCACCTACTCCCGCAATGTCCATGAAATCTTTCGAGGCTGTAAAGCACTACTTCAACCGCGCGGCGGATGAGCTAGAAATACAAGAGAGTATGCGAACCCTCTTGCTTACCGCGAAACGCGAAGTACGGGTAGAGATTCCCGTCGAACGCGACAACGGCGACCTGGAAACCCTAATTGGCTACCGAGTGCAGCATGACAACGCTCGCGGCCCGATGAAAGGCGGCCTCCGTTTTCATCACGAAGTCGATCTCGACGAAGTGCGCAGTCTCGCGTCGCTGATGACTTGGAAAACCGCGGTGGTCGATATTCCCTACGGTGGTGCCAAAGGGGGAATTGCCGTAAACGTACGCTCGTTGAGTCATCGAGAGCTACAGCGTGTCACTCGGAAATTCGTTGATGCGATTCATGACGTGATTGGCCCCGACACCGACATTCCCGCCCCCGACATGGGAACCAATGCCGAGGTTATGGCGTGGATCATGAACCAATACAATAAGTATCATGGCTTCAATCCTGGAGTGGTCACGGGGAAGCCGGTCGAACACTACGGCATTCCCGGCCGCGAAGAGGCGACGGGCCGCGGCGTGGGGATCCTTGCGCTCAAGACCATCGGCCGCTTGGGTCATAAGCCCCGGGAGACAAGAGTGGCCATCCAGGGTTTTGGTAACGTCGGCTCCCACGCCGCGAAGTTTCTCCGGGACGCCGAGTGCAAGGTGGTCGCCATCAGCGACATCAGCGGTGCTTACTATCGTGCAGAAGGAATCGATGTGGGCGCCGCGATTCGCTACTCGAATCAGCACGATCGCAGCCTCAAGGGCTATGCCGAAGCGGAAAAAATAACCAACGAGGAACTGCTCGAGCTGGACGTCGAGCTGTTGATCCCCGCGGCCCTGGGTGGTGTGATTACAGTAGAAAACGTTGCGCAGATTCGCGCACCGCTAATTATCGAAGCCGCCAACGCGCCGATCCGACCCGATGCAGACGACGCGCTTGCCGAGCGTGGGACCGTGGTGGTACCCGACATCTTGGCCAACGCGGGCGGCGTGACGGTCAGCTATTTCGAGTGGGCCCAGAACCGACAGTACTACAGTTGGAACCTCGACCGCGTTCGCCAGGAGCTCGAGCGCGTAATGTCCAAAGCGTTTGAGGCAGTGTGGGACCTATCCCGCGAACGCAACATCAGCCTCCGCACTGCAGCGTTCATGCTCGGCATCGGCCGCGTGGGGCGAGCGACGGAGTTGGCGGGAATTACCTAGAGCGTTGTTGATTGGTCTATTTCGAAAAGCGAGCGTTAGTAGCAACACACCCAATTCCTGGCCGCTCGTGAGTAACGGATTTCGGTAAAAGTTAGGTGCGTTCGGCGTTTCACACTGAACGCAGATGGGCTGCTGAAGGAATGTGCCTCGGCTTGTCGGCCCTGGGCAGCTCAGCGTGTTACGTTTCGACGCTTGGAAGGGCGTCACCCAAAGCGAATTTACGATTTGCCAAACCTGCTGAGGTGAAAATCACCTCACGCAGTTCGTGTCCAGCTTCAGCAGAATGGCGTTGACGCAGAATCGCTTCGGAGACTGCTATTGGGATTTCAAGTCCTGACTAAAAAAATGTTGTTGCGTACGTTCTTCGCACAATTGCGCTGGCTCGCGACGCCAATTCCCAGCTTCTCAGCAGGCCGATTTGTGCCTGTCAGATTGCGGTTTAGGGTCGTTCCATGTGTACACATGTGACAAGGCAGCCATTCCCGACGGATCTCATGTCGATCGCCAGTTCCAACTATTATTGATCACTGCGCGTCCAATGAGCCCCCGCCGGAAACGATTCTGTTGACGAGGAAGGCGTTTCCGGCGGTGGCAAGGGTTCATTTGCCGCGCAGCGATCAATAGAACCGCAGAACCGTCCCGCTCCACTGCTAATTTAAGGGAAGCTTTTGGCTGTTGCTTGCTTGCGAGGCTCCACACCAGCATAATGGATATCTGTTCCAAATGGACATAAGGTAGTTCTATCATGCGCCGTTCAACCTCGAATCCGGACCTCGACCAAGTTTTATTTCAGGACGTGCTCAAACGGGTTGCAAATGTAACTCTATTCGATTCTGGCAAGGAACGAGCAGAGATTGATGATCGTTGCATAAGCGAAGCGGCGTCGGAGCGAGACGAGTTATTACGCGATTGCCGGCAGTACTTGCAAAAAATGGCCAATGCCGACTTCGACGAGCGGCTGCGGCAAAAAATTGATCCGAGCGACCTGGTCCAATCGGCGTTGTTGCAGGGAACGGCTCACTTTGGTTCGTTTCGGGGCAAGACGCGCGAGGACCTATTCGGCTGGCTGGCCGAAGTCATGCGCAACGAAATTCGGATGGCACGCCGCCGATTCTTAAAGACTCAGCAGCGCAACGTAGCGCGTGAGGTTCACGTCGAACATCCTTCGTGGTTGCCCACTAGTGCGGAAAAATCCACGCCGTCGCAACAGATGATGCGCGCCGAAGAACATGACCAACTCATGCGGGCGATCGATCAATTGCCTATCGACTATCAGACGGTGCTTCGCCTGCGAAATTGGCGGAGGCTGCCGTTTATAGACATCGGGGAACAAATGGGACGCAGCGAGGACGCGGCCACCAAACTTTGGGGACGAGCCGTGCTAGCACTGCAAAAGCAGCTCGATCATGCGGATTCAAGTGCGTTGTACCCAGATGTTGCGGGAGACGTTGGCGGTTGAATACTCCGGATAGCGACCCTAGCGCGACTGGTGGGGAGATTCCCGACTCCGTTCTTCAGCGAATGATTGCCGCGGACGAGAATCCGGGTTCGGCTGCAGCCGCCGATCCGTCAGTTCCGAGATGCCTCTCGCTGTTACAGCAGGCAAGTAGTGGTGCCGCGGACATTGGTGAGTTTTCCGAGCGTGCAACGGCGTCGACCTCTGACGCAACATCGGTCGGACTTGGGCGCGTCTACGGAGCGGCAACTCCCGCGTCGATAGGCCGATTCCGTATCATCCGTCGTCTTGGTCACGGTGCCTACGGCATAGTGTGGCTTGGGTTGGATGCCGATCTACAACGCCTGGCGGCTGTCAAAGTCCCGCGACTGTTGACGATGATCGACGGCAAGCGTCGCAAACGTTTCCTGCGTGAATCGAAAGCCGCAGCCGCGCTGGATCATCCCAATATCGTCACAGTTTACGAAACCGGTTTCGACGGCGAGCTCGCCTTCATTGCGACCGCCTATTGCGCTGGCGGCACGCTGGAAGACTACCTTGCGAAAGAACTCACACTATCGACCAAGATTGCGGCACAGATTGCATTAACGCTCGCCGATGCGATCGGACATGCTCATGACCGCGGAGTGGTGCATCGCGATTTGAAGCCCTCGAATCTATTCGTGGGTGCAGACCCTGAACATGCGTTGCCGGAAATCTCATCAGCTACGCTGCCTGACCGCATACAGATAGCCGACTTCGGGCTGGCAATGATTCAATCTGAATTGGCGGACGCGACTGCTACCGAGGGCATTATTGGCACACCCGCTTACATGGCACCCGAGCAAGCGCGCGGCGACGCGGCAGCGGTGGGCCCCGTCACCGACATCTACGCCATCGGCGTGATTCTCTATCGAATGCTAACCGGGCGTACTCCACTCGTCGACGACGATTCGTTCGCGCTGCTCAAAAAAATCACTGTCGGCCGCTTCGTTCGTCCCCAGCTTCTGCGCAGCGAGCTGCACCGCGACTTGGAAGCGATTTGCCTGAAGTGCCTGGCCCTAGATCCCGCTGACCGTTACGCGAGCGCCAAGCTTCTGCGGGCGGACTTGCAAAACCACCTGGATGGCAGGCCGGTCAGCGCTCGTCCCTACCGATTTACCGACGCATGGGTAGCGTGGATGAAGCGTGAGCCAGTTGTTGCCTGCTTGGCAGCTTTGTCTGCGTTGCTGCTCGTCACGGTGATCGCAGGGTCCCTCGTCGCGGCGCGCGTATTTCGCACACAACGCGACGATCTTCGCAGTCAACTGGATGCCACCAATGTGGCCAAATCAGAAACCGAAAGAGTCAACCGAGCGCTCAGCCAGAAACTGAATGAGGCTTCAGCCGACCACATGATGCGGCTGTTCGACGAAGCCATCGAGTCGGGGAAAGCCACTGCCACGCAGTACATGGAACGTGGCGAGCGCGCCATGAATTTCGGGCAATACGAGAAGGCACGTGGCGACTTCCTGACAGCGATGGAGATGGCCCCGGAGAACGCACATGGTTATTCGTACCTGTCCTGGCTATTGGTGTGTGGTTCTGAGGAGATCCTCGACCCCGAATGTGCGCTGGAGTTGTCCTTAAAATCTCGCGAGATTTCGAGCAACCCCAACCATTACTCGCTACTGCACTGTCACGGTTTCGCATTATACGCCAATGGCAGGTATCAGGAGGCCCTCGACGCACTGGTGGATGCTCTGGAGGGTGATCCGGTCGGGGGGCATTCGCTGACCTGGTCTTACCGGGCAATGGCCGAATTCCAACTGGGCCTCCGCAGGCGGGCAGAACTCTCTTTGGCGAGGGCGACGGAGATTCGTCACGCACGCGATGAAACAAATGTGTTCTTCAATCTCAATTTCGAGCGTGCCCAACGGCTGATTCACGGGGCCGAACCGAGGCTCGAATCCGAGAAATAGTCCGGGGCGGAGAAATTTTCGATTTTCTGCGTCCGATTCCGTCAGTCTCTGCATCTAGGAAAGCAGCGACCGAACTATCGCCTCGTATTCTCACGTTCTCTGCTGCGGGTCTACGACCTGACGAGTCCGAGCTACGATCGCCTGCCTTGCCCTCTTGCTGGAAGACCCCTGCTATGCTTCTGAGACGCTTCGAAATCGCACACACTCTGTGGCTCTCTCGTGTGCTGCTCATCGCCGTTGCCGCGGCGGTTCCGCACGCCCACGCCGCCACACACGTTTGGACCAACGGCGATATTGGCAGCGTGGGCTGGGACGCCGCATTCAATTGGCAGGGGCTCTCGCGGCCGCCTTTGGTTCCTGCTTTCGTAGGCGACAATTCTCGAGTGCTGATGCAACACCCGCCGGACAGCTTCGGTGACGATCGCTCTTATATCAACCAGGAGTACGCGATCACGCGACTCACGTTTGTCGATGGGTTTGAAGGCATTGATCTCCAATTCGCGGCACTGACGATCCTCGGTGCCGAAGGCGATATCATCAGCGAAAGCGACGAACTTAACCGATTCGCCAATGCCGCAGTCCACTTTGAATCGCAACCGGTCGCCGGGGGATCTGAGTTTAGTATTCAGACCGACGATGGCGATCTCGACTTCATTGCCCCTCTTACAATATCCGCGAACTCGACACTCGATGTCACGGTCAGCCAACCGGACGCCGATGTTCGGCTTTTTGGCGGACTTTCACGCACTGGCAGCGGTACAGTTCAGCTGAATAAACATGGGCTTGGGCAACTTCAGGTCAGGAGCGATGTATCAGACATCACGGATGTCGACATCAGCGCAGGCGAAGTCGTACTTTCTACCGGAACAGCGCTCGGCAATGCGATGAATATTCATGTCGGTGGAGATGGTGAATTCGATCTGAATAACTTGGATGCAAACATCGACCAGCTGACCGGCACGGGCGATCTCGACCTCGGCACAGGGACGTTGACCTTCGGTGAAAGGGTCGACATCGTGGCATCTCAGACCTTCGATGGCGTGATCCGCGGTACTGGAGGCATTATCAAGAACAACACAGGAGAGGCCGTCCTTGCCGGCGTCAATACCTACACCGGCGACACGGTGGTCGCGGACGGCACGCTGCGACTGGGGGCGAGCCACCGCATCAGTAACTCGTCGGACTTGGTTGTGCAAGCGGGGGCCACGTTCGACATGGACATGTTCAGCGAGTCGGTGCGCTCGCTTTCGGGCGCCGGTGGTACGGTGATCATCCCCGAGAATCGGTTTTTTCGCACTACCAGTAACGCCGGCGAGACGTTCACGTGGGGCGGGGTCCTTACAGGCGGTGGGACTTTCCGCCAGGACGGCAACCACACCCTGGTGGTCAACAGCGTGCAAGCCAACGAGGGCCCCACCGAAATCCTCCGCGGCACGTTGCAACTTGCCGGTGGCGGTGATCTGTCGAACACGTCCGATGTGGAAGTCGCCACCGGTGCGACATGGGATTTGAGTGGATTGAACGACTTGGTGAGCAGCATCTCCGGTGGCGGCGACATACGGCTCGGCGGCGCGGAGCTGTCTCTCGGCCGCGCCTCAGGTATCTCGCAGTTTACCGGAAAAATCAGCGAATCCGGCAGCCTGAAAAAAGACGGTGGGCACACGCTCATTTTGTCAGGTAGCAATAGCTACAACGGCAACACAACAATCTCCGGCGGCAAGCTTCAAATCACCGCAAGTGGCAACTTGGGTAATGGCGATCTGGTGTTCGCAGGCGGTGAATTGGTTACCTCCGCATCGCTAAATAACGCGCAGACGATCACGATGAACAACAACGACGACGCACTACTCACCGTCGAAGCGGGAACCACACTCACGCAATCCGGCGACATTATCGGCAGCGGTAATTCCGACATCGTAGTCGACGGCGGCGGCACGCTGCGCGTCACCTCGGCTTTTGGCAGTACGTTTAGCGGTGATATCCGCATTGTTGACGGCACTTTCGACAAGGCAGGTAGCGGTGACGAAATCGGACCGAACACCGTAGTCGACGTTGGTCCACAAGGCACCTTCGTTGTAAACAATGATACTGAAGGGATCGGCAACCTGGCAGGCAGTGGTTCTGTGATCCTCAATAAAAATTTAGGCGTTGGCCAAAACAACAGCCTTTCGACCTTTGCGGGCGTCGTCAGTGGCGAGAGCAGCTTCGACAAATTAGGCACCGGGACGCTTACGCTCACAGGCAATAACCTCTACACCGGTTCGACCGACATCGAAGCTGGCGAACTACGGCTCAGCGGCGACGGGCAGATCAGCGACAGCAGCCGAGTGTTCGTTAACTCGGGTGCGACGTTTCGCATGAACGACGTCGACGACACGGTGAAAGAACTCACCGGCGGCGGCACGGTCGAACTTGCAAGCAGTACACTTTCAGTGGGCACGGCCAATGGCAGTGCGAACTTTAGCGGCACAATCATCGGCACCGGTTCGTTCAGTGCCGTTAGCACGGGCAGACAAACGCTCTCCGGCACTAGCAATTTGACAGGCGACGTGTTGCTTCACGACACCAGTCGATTGACCGTTTCCGGTGGCGGGAGCATCACCAACGATGGCGGTGTGACCGTGAATGACTCAGCCGAACTCGTTGTGACCGGTGCTGGTTCCTCGATAAATCTCACGGGGGATCTCGATCTCAATGATACTGGTGGATTGACAATCAGCGATGGCGCAACTGTGGATGTGACTTCTGAAAGTGGGAGCGTGAACCTCGGTTCGACCAACGGCGGAAATGCCTATCTAATGCTCGACAATGGCACAATTGACTCCGGTCTTTTCTCCATGCAAATCGAGGGGGGCAGCCTAACGGGCCACGGCCAGGTTGACGGTCTTGTCGTCAATCGAGACCGAGTTGCACCAGGTATCACAGAAGCCGGTTCTGCAGCGGTTGGGATTCTCGAAATCTCAGGCAACTTTCAGCAAGTTCAAGGAGGAGAGCTTCGCATCGAAATCGGCGGCGTGGACAACTCTGATCCAGAGAACCCGCAATTCGACACTCTCGACATTTCAGGTACGGCCAACCTCGGTGGCCTGCTTGGCGTTTCGCTGCTCGGCTATACTCCACGACTGGGGGACACCTTCAGCATCCTCTCAGCGTCCGCTCGATTCAACGAGTTTAGCAACGTTGCCGACGGCGAGCGGTTGGTAGGAGTGGACGGCGGCACCGGCTCGTTCTTGGTCGAGTACACGTCAACAGGAGTCAATCTGAGCGACTACCGACTCTTCAGCCCGACGGCCGACTTTGATGACGACGGCGACGTCGATGCCGACGACCTGGCACAATGGCAAGACGACTTCGGCGGCCCAGGCTCAGACGCCAACGGCGACGGCCAATCTGACGGGCAAGATTTCCTTGCTTGGCAACGACAACTGGGGCTCAATGGCAATTCCTTAGGAACGTTGCAAGCCGTTCCCGAACCGTCGAGTGCTCTGCTTCTAATCGGCCTAACGCTGCTTGGTATCATTTTTCGACTCCACTGACTAACCGGCTGCACGTAAGCCGATCAGATGCCAGTTTCTGTCCGGGAGAATTCAATCTTATTCTGCACGCGGTGACCACCGACAGCATTATGCAAACCTGCGGACTCACGTTGGTTGCATCATCTTCGCTCAGTTGAGCGGTGAGTTTAGATGTTGAGGTCGTTCTCACCCAAGCGAGTTAGCCTTTTCCGTTCGGCGCGTGGGCTGCCCCCTCCGAAGCGTCGAAAATCTTCTCCGCGCGACTCCACCGGGTCGATTGAAATCCAAGGCAGTGCGCGATTTAACTCGCCCGGCACGCTTGAAATCGAGCTGGGCGGAACTGCTACAGGCGAATTCGACGTCCTTACAATCAGCGGAGCTGGCAACCTCGGTGGCAAAATTCAGGTCGCGCTAATCGAGGACTATACGCCAACTCTGGGTGACACATTCGACATCCTCACCGCTGGTTCGGTAGTCGGCACGTTCGCTACGGAAGACCTGCCGACACTCAGCGGACTCATGGAATTTGATCTTGAATACGGTCCAGGAGTTGTGACACTAAGCGTCGCCCCCGAGCTCGACGGCGACTTTAATCTCGATGGAGACGTCAACGGTGCGGATTTCCTCACCTGGCAACGCAACCCCAACGTCGGCAATCTCTCGGATTGGCAGGGCAACTACGGTGCAAGCTTGCAACTGACCGCCGCTTCGACAGCCGTACCAGAGCCGAGTACCTTGTTGCTGCTCGCGGCAGGGCTTCCTTTTCTGCGACTTCGTCACAACAGAACAGCAGCCTAAGGTCAGCAGCAGCGCGTAAATCTGGCAATCACGATGCTAGCGAGACCGGTTGGGCAGGCCGGTCTCGCGTCTTACGTATCAACTTCGGCAGGCATGACAGAGTCGTTTCTGACAAGGGTGGTCCTCACCCAAGCGTCGTAGCATTCTCCATTCGTGCGTTGGGTTGCCCCCTTCCAAGCGGCGAAACACACTCTGTCGGCCGCGTTCGGTGGTCCAAACCTAAGAGCTTTCCGTCAATTGCCAAACCGCTTCAGCCGTAAACGCCGAGCGCACTTTCACGAACCGCAAGTTCAGCGTGAGTGAAAGCGTTTCTGAGAAAAGAATCCTGAGACGGTGGGTCTGAAATACAGTCTAAAAATCAACTCGGAGTGGGTACCCGAAAGGGAGTTCATAGAATTCGGTTGCGCAGACGGAGCCGTTATCTTCGCAGAGACTAGGCCAGTAGTGTTCTGGTTGACTACTCACTAGAGCAACGGCGTCAATCCAATTGGCTGATGATCGCCGCGTCGATTGCTTCCAACCATGCTTGATTTTCTGCTTGGTTCGAGCTTGCCTCGGAGGGGGTGCTCGCCGCGGTAGATCGAACAGGTGCGATGGACCTGTTCGCTGACAGATTCAACGAGATCTCTGCAAACTTCTCTTCGGCGACATGTTTCTGTGTGTCAGCTTGGCTCGCGGCGTCGACACCGTGGTCGGTAGTGTTGTGACTTGTGTGCAGCGGGCTGGATGCCAGGGCACGTGTGGCATCGTGGGATGGGGTCTCGATGATGCTGTGGTGGTTGAAGCCGAACCCGTGCTGCGCGTCGCGGCCACGGCCGATCTGACGTTCGTCTTGCACTTCGACTTTGGTGGTCAAGACATTATTCGCTTCGTCGGCCTCGGCCCAGCGGTTCTCAGGGTCGGCGTAGATCTTGAGGACATAGGTGCCGCCCAACTCGGGAATCCAGTGTTGGGAAAATCCATCGCGGGGCGTCTTGTTTTTGAACCGGCCCTTGTCGTAGTCGCCTGCATCGACCACATCGGCCATGGTGCCTGCCCAGACGATTTTGGTGGGGTCCGACTCGTGGTAGATATCCACTTCGGCATAGCTGCGGTAGCGTCCGTCGCCTTCGTTGCCCCAGGCGGCACTAATCTTCACTTGCTTGCCGACGACGAGGCCCTTGCCGGAGCCTTTGACGTCGATTTCGGGATGAATCACAAAGTCGGGCGTACCAACTTGGGTGAGGATGGTAAGACGATCCTCGACCGCAATTTCGTCCACACCGTAGCGCACCATCACTAGCGAGATGCTCTCGGTGCCTGCTTCCATTTTCCAAGCGCCCTTCAAGCCTGAGTGAGACGCTTGGCCAAAGGGCAAGTCGCCCTGTTGCTCGTGGCTACCGAAACGACCGTCGCGGTAGTCTGTCGAGACTCCCGACTTGTGGAGCTTGTTAAGGTATCCCTCGAAAGCGATTTTACCGTTGACTGTCGCTTTGCCGTTGAGTCGATAGTCAATCCCCACGATCTCCAGCGAGGACCCGACTTCCATGACCAACGGCTGGTCCAGCGATTTGAGCGTCACCTCGCGCCCATCGACGAGCAGATGCACCGCCGAGATCGCTAGCGACTGATCGCGCGCCCCCAGGCTTGTATCTTCGATCGATTGGACTAGAGCGAACTCGTGATCTGGTTGGCTCGGCAGATCCAGCGCCGGCATCCAGCCCGTGCTTGCCGAGAGCATTTCTCGTTTCTCGAGAGATTCGCACTGTAATCGTCGGTCGGCTTTGAAGTTGGAGCTGCGACCTTGTTTCCTGCTACGCCCAAACATGGTGTGATCCCCTACAAGTTCACCACAACGTTCGGTAGCCTGGCGAACTCGCACCTTGCCTTGGGTGTTTTGACCCAATGGTGGAGTCCCATAGCTTTGCGACCCGATCTCGCGACCGGTGTGCCACTTCGTTGCTGCAGAGGTGCGAAAAGACAGTTCCTGCAAAGCAGACGAACGCCTGCTATAGGAAAGCTAGTGCGCAGAAACCCGCATCGCAAACGCAATTGAGGGCGAATAACCGTTAGGATCGGAACTTCACTGACAGACCGCGCTCAACACTGTTGAAGCAGCGCCGCCACCCGTTCTACATCCTCCCGTGAAACATCCAGATGTGTCACTGCGCGGACAAAATGCCGTTTGGTCGGCAACATGCGGACGCCCTGGTCGAGCAAGCGAGCACAGAATTCCTCGGTTGTGCCTAGCTGCTGGTCCACATCAAAATTGACGATGTTGGTATCAACCCGGTCGCCGTGGAGCGTCAATCCGTCGGTGTCGCGAATCGCTTCGGCCAGTTGTTGTGCCTTCTGGTGGTCCTCCGCGAGACGATCAACGTGATTTTCTAGCGCGTACAAGGCTCCCGCCGCGATGATGCCAACCTGCCGCATCGCGCCGCCGAGTGCCTTGCGGTGCCAACGCGCGCGGTCAATTGCTGAGCTGGTGCCGCACAGCGCCGAGCCGATCGGTGCGCCGAGTCCCTTACTGAAACAAACGCTCACCGTGTCAAAATGTTCGGCCCACTTCTCGGCAGCGATTCCCGACGCGACGACGGCATTGAACAGCCGGGCTCCGTCCAGGTGGCAAGTCAATCCGTTTTCATGGGCCCAGTTGCAGATCGCCTCGGCAGTTTCGTACGGTTGAATCCGCCCGCCGCCGTAGTTGTGAGTGTTTTCCAGGCAGACCAGACGCGTCTGCGCACAGTGCGGGTCGACCGCGCGAATCTGTCCCTCGAGTTGCTCGACCGCGAGCTGGCCCCGCACGCCCTGGATTGGTTGGGCGGCAATGCCAAAAATCTGCGCGTAGGAGGCTTGTTCATAACGCAGAATGTGACAGTCCGTTTCGGCAAGAAACTCGTCTCCCGGCCCACAGTGTAGTCGAATGCCGATTAAGTTGCTCATCGATCCTGAGGGCACAAACATCGCGGCTTCCTTGCCCAGCATCGTGGCAAGCTTTGCTTCGAGCGCTTGCACGGTGGGGTCCTCGCCGAAGACATCGTCCCCCACCTCCGCGGCCGCCATGGCGGCTCGCATCTCGGCTGTCGGTTTCGTGAGTGTATCGCTAGCCAGATCGATCATGGCAAAGTGGAAAGACTAGAGGCAAGGGACCAAAAGGGGTACGCTAAGGGAACAGCAGGAACCATCGTAACGCTCGATGTCTCCCGACTCCAGTCAACAATTTTACAAATATCGACATGCTTCGCATTGATACATCACAACCGAACGCAACTGAGCAACTCGCTGAGCTGCGCGAAAAGCTCTCGCCGGCAGGCGATGTCGTCAGCGAGGCGGGGCGGCAGAAAACCGTGGAGGTTTTTGGCGAGCCGCTGTCGCCGCAGCAAACCGTCGAGCGAATTTGTGGCGAGGTTCGCGCGCGGGGTCTCGACGCTGCGCTGGAATACACCAGTAAACTCGATGGTGCCGACATCACCGCGGAGTCACTGCGTGTCTCCCCCGAGGAACTAGCGGCAGCGCACGCGGCGGCCGATGCCGAGTTCCTGGCGACAGTGCGACGAATCCGTGCCAGTGTCCTACGGTTTCAGCAAGCAATCTTACACGAGGATGTGACGGTTGATGTTCCCGAAGGAGGCACCCTCACCCAGCGCTACTTGCCCCTCGAGCGCGTCGGCATTTGTGTGCCGGGCGGCGCGGCGGCCTATCCGTCGACCGTGCTGATGACTGCGGTGCCGGCCCAGGCAGCGGGAGTCGAGCAGCTGGCCGTGGTCGCGCCGCCAACGAAGTTCGGCTCTTACAACCAAGACTTACTCGCCACTTGCCATGAGCTGGGTATCACCGAAGTGTACCGCATCGGCGGTGCACAAGCGGTTGCAGCTCTCGCCTACGGCATCGAGGGAATGCCCAAGGTCGACAAAATCGTCGGCCCGGGGAATCTGTTCGTCGCCCTGGCCAAGAAGCACGTCTTCGGCGAGGTCGACATCGACTCGATCGCCGGGCCGAGCGAGGTCATCGTCATTGCCGACGAGAACACCCGCCCTGACTTTGCAGCCGCCGACCTGATCGCCCAAGCCGAACACGCACCGGGATCGAGTGTCCTCATTACGTGGAGCCAAACACTAATCGACCAGGTGAGCATGCAAGTTCAGCAGCAATTAGAAAATTTGAAACGCGGCCACTTGGCGAGACAATCACTTGACCAGTTTGGAGCGACGATCTTGGTGCGTGACCGCAGTGAGGCGGTGATGCTGGCCAACGAGCTGGCGACCGAACATCTGCACATCGCTTGCGATGATGCGAGCGATTTGCTGCCGTCCATTCGTCATGCCGGCGCGATCTTCGTGGGGCCCTACAGCCCTGTTGCGCTGGGCGACTACGCCGCGGGACCATCCCATGTTTTGCCAACCGGCGCAACTGCCCGGTTTGCCAGTGGGTTGTCCTCAAACGATTTTTTGCGCTCGGGAAGTGTGATCCAATTTACTCAAGCAGGCCTCGAAGCCATTGCTGAAGATGTGTTGTTGATGGCCAACAAAGAAGGCCTCACCGGCCACGCCCGCAGCGTTTCTATCCGACGGTAGCAGTATTCCAATGTCACCCGCTACCCGCTACCTGATACCCGAAACCAGCCACCCTCCATGCAATACTTCCGCGACAACATCACCGACATGATCGGCTACGTCCCCGGCGAACAGCCGCAGGGCGCAGCGAAGTTGATCAAACTCAACACGAACGAAAACCCGTATTCCTGTTCGCCCAAAGTGCTCGCGGCCATCGGACACGCGATCAAAGCCGGCTTGCAGAAATACCCCGATCCCGCAGCGACGGCGTTCCGTCAACGCGCGAGTGAGCTGCTCGACGTCGACCCAGGTTGGATTTTGTGCGGCAACGGCAGTGACGACATTCTCACGATCGTTACTCGTGCGCTGGTCAACCCGGGCGACACCGTTCGCTATCCGAACCCCAGCTATGTGCTCTACAAAACCTTGGCGGAAATTCAGGGTGCCGAGTGCGACGTGGTAAATTTCGAGAACGACTGGTCGCTGAGCGACGACTTTGTCGCCCCGCACGACCGGCTACGGTTGGCGTACTTAGCAAACCCCAACAGTCCGTCGGGTACCGTCGTGCCGACCGAACGGGTCGCCGAAATCGCCGACGCCCTGCCCTGCCCTTTGCTGGTCGACGAAGCCTACGGCGACTTTGCGGAAACCAATTGTCTGGAGCTGGTCGCGCAGAATGAGAAAGTGATGGTGTCGCGCACACTGAGCAAGTCGTACGCTCTGGCCGGATTGCGGTTCGGTTTTCTCATCGCACAGCCGCAATTGATCGAGCAGTTTGCCAAGGTGAAAGACTCGTACAACTGCGACGCGCTCGCCATCGCCGGCGCGACGGCGGCTCTCGACGACCAGCAGTGGTTCGAGCAAACCCGTGCCGCTATCCTCGCCACGCGCGTGAGGCTGACGGAAGCATTAGCAGCTCTAGACTTCGAGTGCATTCCGTCGCAGGCCAATTTTGTTTGGTGTCGCCACTCCAAGTACGAGGCCAAGGCACTCTACGAAAATCTCAAAGCCAACGGCGTGCTGGTACGGTACATGGACTATCCCGACTGGCAAGCCGGCCTCCGCATCACCGTCGGAACCGACGACCAGATCGACGCGTTCTTAGCAATTCTCGGTGGGTTGATTGATTCGCGGACACCGGACCTGACAGAAGGTAGTGATACCCTTCCAAAATGAACCACAAAGGCCCCAAGACACCAAGAACGAAAGGTATCAAACCTTTGTGCGCTTCGCGCCTTGGTGGTTCAATTCCAAGCAATGGTGCGCGGCGTTTTTACCAACATTGGGACAGCCATCCACAGCGAACTCACCCTCTCGGATCAACCCATTTGCAGGGCGGGACGAGCGCTGGTTGGATGATGTCAGGATAGTTGGGTGCCCCGTTTTTTGTTGATAGGCGGCTTCGTTGGGCTACGATCTCCACATTACGCGGGCTGACGATTGGGCCCGGTCCGAAGCGGCTCCGATTTCGCTCAAGGAATGGGTAGCCTACGTTGAATCGCAGCCTGACATGCGCCTGGACAATGCTGCCATCATCGACCTTCCGGACGGAAAGCTCAGATACGAAAACGACGGGATCGCAGTTTGGACAGGCTATTCGCGCAACGAACCTGGCGGTACTCAGGCTTGGTTCGATTACCGCGATGGGCGCGTGGTCGTGAATAATCCCGACCAGGAATTGTTAGCGAGAATGCTTAGCATCGCCCACGATTTCAGTGCACATGTTGTTGGCGATGAAGGCGAATCGTACACCAAACCGAATGATATCGCCGATGAGTCCAATGCTAAGACATGGTGGAAGTTTTGGTAGTCGCCGCATAACAAGCGCTGCAGCTGATTTGCCAGTCCGTTTCGCGTTTTCTCGTCGGGCGGTGTATACTTAACTTTCGTTTCGAGTCATAAAATACCCCTCCCGGAGTGGGCGGGTTATTGAGCTTGGATGTTAGGGAATGACGGACAAATGAAGCGAGACCTGTTCTTTCAGCAAAAGCGTTGGCGAATTGCGATTGCCCTGTTGGTCGCTACCTACTATCTCCTCGCGATGTTAAGCCACCCATGGGGCGGAAAGGTCTTGCTCGCTGGTGCAGGTATGTTCGTTCTCACTTTTCTTACTGCTGCTGCCGCCATCATTCTATCTGGACAGTACAAACAGGACAGTGCCCGCACAATGACGAATCGTAGTGACACGTCGGAATGAGTACCGAAGCCCTTCGCTATTTGCTGAACCTGCCACCGCCTAACAAGGCGATGCAGTTGACCCGCCAGCCGGTTGCGCGTTTGGCGTTTCCCGTTCGGGCGGTGTATACTCCATTTTAATCCCGCCCGGCGTGTGCCGGGCAACTGAGCTTGAATGTTAGGCGGCTAGCGTGACTTCACGAGCCCAACATCTGCGCATGCGACTCCGCGACACGGTGCGGGCCGTTTTGCGATCCATCCCGCAGGCTCTACGTTCAGGTGCACCAACTAATCAGCGCATCGAAACCACTGATTGCCACGTCCGACTCGTCAGTGATAATGACCAAGAGGAGCACTGGGCACTGGATTGGTCGGCAATCTGCAAAATTGTTGCATTCAAAAGCGACTTGCTCACCTTTGACAGAGTTTATCTTGGGCTTTGCATTGCAATCGAAGAAGACGAAGAGGCCGAGGAGCGTGGCTATTTTCTCTGTCATGAAGAGCAACGAGGTTGGCCCAAATTGATGAGTGAGATTCGATGTCGCTACGGCTCAAATGCCCTGGAAAGAATTCAATCGATCGTCCTTCCACCTTTCGTACAATCAGCGTTTGTAGTCTGGCAGCGAGCTTCGGGACTTGACGACAACGAAAGCCGCCAATCATCTATATGCCCTCGATAGTCAATTGCGCGTTTGGCGTTTTCCCGTCGGGCGGTGTATACTCGACTGCAATCCTGCTCGGCGTGAGCAGGCAACTGAGCTTGGATGTTATCTGGCTATGCGAGATCCCAGATGGAAGATTTCGTCCGACTCTACGGCCAGATCGACGAGTGGCCCAGCAAGCGAAAAATGGCGCGGTTGTTAGGCGCTGCCGGTTTCGACGTTTATGTTGGCAGCTATTCCATTCGGCTGAAAGATTGTGAGCATTTTGCAATTCAGGAGTACGGCGGCGACTTGGGCGATCCTCAATTTGACGCTGATGCGAGCTCACTCGAACGCTTGCTCGAAGATGCAGGACGTGTGTCCGCCGCATTGTCAAATTGCGATATCCGGCATCGCTTTGAACTGTGCGATGAAAGTGGCGAGATGGTCGGCTATCTCCATCATCGATGGCCGCAGCAACCGGAATGATCGCCAGATAACATCCATATGGCCTCGATAGTCAAGCGCGCGTAGCGGTAGTTTCTCGAAACCGTGCAACTTATTTCAGCGGTCTTGCTGAGCCCCCTTTTGTCGAGCCCGAGCAGCAGCTCGCCTTAGGTAGTTACGCTTTCGTTTCGCGGGCAACGTTCGACTTGGTTTCCAGCGTTGGTGGTCTGCGGGTGGAGTTCGATACCCGATGTCTCTCCTGCTTGAGCGTAATGATCTACCGCAGAGGTCGTCGAGAACGCGGAGGAGAAGAAGTAGCTTTTTTGCTCTGCGTTCTCTGCGACCTCTGCGGTAAATACGTCGGTGTCTGTTGAAATAATTTGGGTGATCGTCCAGGCCCGGTAGTCACCCTACAGCTGAACTGCGCATTTGGCGTTTAATGCTCGGACGGTGTAGACTCGACTTTCGTTTCTATTTTGTGGCCCGCGCGGCGTGGGCGGGCAACTGAGCTTGGATGTTGGGTGGCCGTTATAATGTTCAAGCGAGCAGTTTGGTCGGTGTTGGTTCTGGGTGTTTGCACGGTGTTGGGCTTGATGTTGCATGCTGGTAATCCTTCCGACCCATCATGGTGGCCCGGCTTTCTCGCCTTCGCGACGTGGGGGTTGCTCCCTTTTCTTGTCTTCGCGGAATTCGCCGCTCGGCTCTCGCATTCGCGCCTGTCTATGTTTGCTCTCTTCGCGGGCGCATTGGTGGTGACTATCGGTACCGCCTCATTGCTTTATGAGTCTTTCGTTGCGAACACAGATGCGCAGAATGGAATCATCTTTATTATCTTGCCGCTTTATCAGCTTGCGGCAATGGCTCTGTTTGTCGCAGCGGCATGGGGTCTAAGCTTCCGTGAAACGTCCGACTAACAAGACGCGACAGTTGGCCGACTGGCCCAAAATTGACTACTTGGCTTCGCGCACTATCTTGTTACTTTCGACTGTGCTCTCCTGCCAACTTGTGGGCCGCAGGTGTGGCGAGTTCTTTGACAATTTGGTAGCGACACCGGGCGCGCAGGATTTTTGTAGAGCGACGGATTCTCAAAACGCAACCTATTTTGCGTCTCACTGAAATGATTGCTGCTCGCCGGGTCACACGCTGCTGCTAACAGGACTCCAAAAATGCCAGGGTTTTGGAATAAAAAACCGTGCTTGCTGGCACGCTGCATAAATGAATGACAGTCCCATGCAGGCGCTGCGTATGCTTGCCATACTCGACCGACCGCTGTGAAATTCTGACTAGCCCAACCGCTAGCAGCGCCAGCAGGGTCGCCGAAACTTAGGCGAACCGCGTAGACCCTGCGCGTCGGGGAAGCTTCACTCTTGGCATGGCAATGAATCCTCCGATTTTACGGATACGTGCAGCCTGCGCGCCGTACTGGCTGCCATTTCGCCGATTACTTGCCGAGCATCCGTCCCATGCAACTTCGTCTTCCTTTCTTTTTAACGTCGCTCGTGTTGGGAGTTGGCTCGGCGCTGGCTACCAGTAGTTTGCAAGCGCAGGACACTTTTCCTCCTCCGGTCCTGATGCCGGCGGGAGGGGCTGACTCGTCTTACGGTTCTGCCGTTGAGTTTGATCCGAGCGCCGCAAGCTCCAACCCGATGCTGTGGCAGCAATATCAAGCTCTGCAAATGGGTGTGACTGCTGATGAGGGCTGTTCATGCAACGGTGCGGGTAGCTACGACCGCTGTGGTTGCAATACGGAACTGTTTCCCTGGACGAGTGGCCCTGGCACATGCGACCAATGGTGTGTTGGCCCCAAGTGGGGTGTCGAAGCTAGCGGCTTGATGATGTTCCGCGACGATGCGGATTGGAACCGTGTCATCACCGACGTCGGCGGCGCAACTACGGCGATCAATCAGTTCGATCACGGTCCCGGCGGGCGCGTGTTCGTTACGGGTTACAACAGTTCTGGCTACGGCATCCAAGTGGGCTACGAAGGCATCAACGACTGGAACGCGTCGCTGGAGTTCGCTCCCGTGGCGGGAGCGACGCGCGAGTTCGATTACAACTCGCGACTCAATTCTGTAGAGATCAACTTTCTGCCGAATGTTCCCTCCGTGTGGAAAGTCTTCTCAGGTTTTCGCTATGTGCAGTTTGACGAGGATTTCATTGACACGACCCGCGCGGATCGCGTGTTGCCTGCACCGGCGACTCCGGCAGCCACGACGCAGGCGATTGACCTGGGGATCAACCGTTTGCTCACCAATCGCATGTTCGGCTTGCAGCTAGGTGGACGGCGCGACGCTTGGCAGTTTGGCAATCGTGTGACGCTACAGACTTATGCTAACGGTGGCGTCTACTGCAACAAGTTTCGCCGCGACGATGTGAATCTTACCGTTACAACCACAATTTCTGGTGACGACACCGCCACCGGAAACGTGACGGAGCTGACCGAGAGCAGCAGCACGCTACGAACTTCGACCCGGAACGACTTGGCTGACATCGCCTTCGTCGGCGAAGCCGGTGTGGTCGGCTCGTGGAGATTGAACTACTGCACGGTACTCCGCGCGGGATACCAAATCCTCGCTCTCGATGGTGTTGGGCAAGGTCTCGAGGCATCATTTACCCCCGGCCTGAGCAGCGATACGATCGTATTCCACGGGTTGCAGTTTGGAGTGGAGTACCGGCGGTAGTGCGAGCGTGGCGATTTTCAACGTCATCGCGAACGTCAAAAAGCAAGAGGTCCGGGGTATAGAGCCGTGGCTCGAACCGGGTCGCATTCTTACGGGCATTGGGCTGGATTGCCGACGTGAACGCGGGTTCAGTGCACGCGCATTTCAGTTGCCAAAGCGGAATCGGGATGTTACCGTAGGATTTATTAAAGGCATTTAATAATCTTGGGCTCGCTTATGGTGATTGATGCCCCATCGGCTCTCAGGCGTTTAAGGCAAGGAACTCCCATGAAGACTTCGTTTCAGACCAGACTCCAACGAAACAGCTTGCGCGGTTTCACTCTTGTAGAACTGCTTGTGGTGATTGCAATCATAGGTGTGTTAGTTTCTCTTTTGTTGCCCGCGGTGCAGGCGGCGCGCGAGTCAGCAAGAAGGGTTCAGTGCAGCAATCAAGTAAAGCAATTGGGGTTGGCGTTTCTGAACCACGAAAACACGCATGGTTTTCTGCCGACGGGCGGTTGGTTTGGGAACTACACGGGAGATCCGGATCGTGGTTTTGGAGAAGGCCAGCCCGGGGGATGGGTGTATAGCATCTTGCCATTTATTGAGCAGCAACAATTGCGGGACTTGGGCGCTGGTCAGCCAGAAGCAGCGAAGAAAATGGCTATGGCGCAGCGTGATGCAAGGCCCATTGCTGCACTAAACTGTCCCTCGCGTCGGCCCGCGATTCCCTATCCTAACGACCTTAACTTCACCCCGACCAATTCCGTTTTGTCTGAGCAACACGCACGCACCGACTATGCTGCTAGTGCCGGCGCGATTGACATAGCAACGAAAACATTTTCAGAAATTCGAGCAGACCGCATTGGAGTCGAGGCACCTTGCGGCAATGTTCGCCCCTCAAGTTACGAAGAATATGATAATGGCAGTGCGAGGCGATGGCCTCCGAAGCCTGACCTCTTTTCAGGGGCATGTTTCTGCGGATCTCAGACTGAATTGCGAGAAGTTACCGACGGGACTTCTAACACATTCGCCGTCGGAGAGCGTTATCTCAACCCAGCTCATTACGAAGACGGTATAGTTCACGACAACGATTGGAGTATGTACACTGGTCACCAAGACGATGTGATTCGTATGACGACTCACTGGCCCGCAAAACGGATTGACCTGACCCCTTCCCAGGACACTCCCGGGGTAGATGCAGGAGAGCAGTTTGGCAGCGCGCATCCAGGTGGGATGCTTATGGCTTTGCTGGATGGATCTGTTCAGGTGATCAACTTCGATGTTGATCCCGAGGTCTTTCACGTGATGGGGGCCCGAGCAGATGGTGACCAATACGCCGACAACACCGGAAGTTAGCCGAGAGACCTGCAGATTTAGCCAACGCGATCAGTTACGCGCCCCCTACTGAATCGGTTGATCGAAATCCCTACTTCGACTTGAGATTCATGTAATGGTTCGCGCGAATTGTGTCGGTAGCGACCTCCACGCCGAGAGTCGTTGCGGTACTGAATTTCTCGGGAATCTTCTTTGACGGAGCGGAGAGTTCTATCTTGTACGTGCCGCCCGTTACGCCGTAGTAATTCTTCCCTCGAGACTTAAGAGCGGCTGGCAAATCTTCGGGCTCAACGCTTACGCTCACCGAACCATCGGAAAAGGTCTTGCCCGAGGCGGGTTTTACAGCGTCTCCCAAATAGGGTTCGGGAATCAGTTTCACAGTCGCCCCATCGAGTGGCTTACCATCAAGCGTAATGAATATTGTCAGCTGTCGGAATCCTAGTCCCTGCTCATTCCAAGAATCAAGGCGGGCTACGATTTCGTCGCCTGAGACCAGCCCATCACCGTCTTTGTCGTAGAAAGATTTGGCGTCACGAATGCCGGGGACGGCCCCAAGTTCGGAGTCGTCCAAGGAACCATCGCCGTTGGCATCATACAGCTCTAGCGCTTGCGCTGCGGCCGAGGAAGAATCGACATCGACCGGATCAACCGGCTTGGGACCCCCTGAGCAACCCAAGCTCAGCAGCAGAAAACTGGCGGAGAAGAGGAGCTGTACTCGCACAACCATGAGATTCACCTGTTTTTCGACATGACAGACAAGTGGGCTCGCAGTGCGAACCAACGGGAATTAATTATGCCTTATTATGCGATAGGTCGCAATTCGCTGGCATCACCGATGTGGGCGATCCATTCCGCGACATTCAGTGGCACGAATGGGGGCGTGGTCGTCGGATTCATCAGTTCGCCTGGCTCGAGGGTTGGCCTTAGGGTTTTCACAGCTTTGGATGATTGTCTTCCATTCCCCTACGGAATTCAAGTTTAACGATTGCGTTGTCGCTCGGGGAACGAGGGATTCTGTGTTCAAAGGAAAGCGATAGTAGCGTTTCGCACTACGGTTCATGTGCGCAATCTGCCTCGATTCGCTGGGAAACCCGTTGCGGGATCGCAACGCGGTGTATGTTTTGGCAGATCGTTGTCTCGTAAAGCCAGGACTGGCTCTTTCGCCTGCGGTCTCCCTCCCCTTTGCTGCAATACTGCCCCCGCCTTGCTGCCTCTCAGTTTTCAGGAAGAAAAGCTATGAACGGCGCGATGATCTCTACTGCCACGATATTCAGTTGGTTCCCCCGTGTGACTCGGTTTGCTTTGTTGTCGTTGGTGCTGACCGCTTCGGTTGCTTCGGCGCAGTATTGCACTCCCGACCAGTGCGACGAGTGTAACCTTTGTCGGACTAATTTGCCGTGTTGTCACGAGTTGCCCGACCTATGGTTGATCAATACCCGCTGTGCACCACGTTGCTCGAATCTCGACCACGGATTCGATTGCATTACTTTCAAACGCTACGACCGAGAATGTTGTCGTTGGGTCAAAGAGAGTGCCGAGTCGTTTCTCGCGGAGGAAGCGACGATGCCGACGTTGTTCTACTCACACGGAAACACTTTGACGCACAAGAACGCGATGAAATCGTGTTGGAAAATATACTGCAAGCTGCGTTGTTGCCCTGGTTCAAAACGTTTGGTGTTCTGGTCTTGGCCCTCGGAGCGTGTGTTCAAGACCGAAGGCCTGCGGGTTCGGGAAATGATCAAAAAGAACTTGCGGATCAAATACGTCTACGCCGAGTATCAAGGCTACTATATGGCCAAGCTGGTTCAACAAATGAGTTTGTCACAACGCGTCATGATGTCGGGCCATAGCTACGGAGGTATCACCTCCGCTGCGGCTTTGCACTACTTGGGTGGAGGTTGTCTGCGAGGCCTCACGCTCGACGGTGGTGAGCCCGTAATGCGTCCCAACTTGCGAGGCGCTGTCATCTCCGGTGCGTTTGACAACGATATGATGCTGCCCGGGTACCGTTACGGGCAATCTTTTGTCGCTGCTGAGAAGGTCTATGTGACCCGCAATATCAAAGACAGCACGCTCAAGAAATGGCCCAAGACCTCTTGGCGAGGCTGTCGAGCGATTGGCGTGACGGGTATCAATGCTCGCCGCCTTGGTGAGCATTGCTCCAAGCTTTGCCAACACACTATGTCCGAGGACGTCGGTTCCTCGCATTACCTCAAGCCCCACTTGAAGAGCAAGCGATTCATGGCGGCCCTTTGTTGTCTCTCGTTCCCTGCATGCCATGCGGCTTGTCAGCAACGACACCACCCGATCGCAGCAGTAGATCCGCCGATGGAGGCCGAGGTCACGGAAGCTGATATTATCGAAGCTGAAATCACGGAGTCAGAACTCACAGAAATCGAAATCTTTAGCAACGACCAACTACTGTCAGAGGAAGCGAGCTTGATACTGAGCTGCGAAGACTTCGAGCCACTGTTGAACCGTCACGAATACGGGTTGGACAACCCATCGCTAGTGCCCACAAACGCAACTCTGCCAGAGAACGTCGGCCGCTTTCTCGGCAGTGCTATGAGCACCAATTCGCTGGTCGATTTTGTACCCACTCGCGAGCCAGAATGCGTACGCGGAAGTACCGATGCCCTGGTGCTTCAACCGGCGCAGCCTCGAGAGACCCAGGCAGAAACTACCCCACCTCAATCCACTCAACCTGAGCCCAAGCCAGCGAGACAAGCCAAGGTCGAAAGAAAGACGGCCAGTCACCACAGCCCTCACCGATTGTGGTATCAAACCGGTTTGGGTTTAGCGGTCGCGTTGACCGGCCAGGTCTATGTCCGCTTCAGTAAGCGGGTAGCGACGACCTGAGGGTAGAAAGGCGCCCGTTTCCAGGAATCGAAGTGTGTAAGACTGCACTTGCTCGTTCTTCGGCAGCGTCTGGTGGATTCCTTTCACCTGGACAAAATCAGATGCTCCAGCGAGCTTCGAGGTCTCCACGGAGAGCAGCATATCGTCGTCTCCCGGGATGAGTGGACTGTATCCCTCGTCATCGCCATCTCCGCCGACGATAATACCGAACTCAAAGCTTGGCGTTGCGAGTCGTTGCTCTAGCGTCGGC
Source organism: Bythopirellula sp. (assembly GCA_965230685.1). Taxonomy (GTDB): domain Bacteria; phylum Planctomycetota; class Planctomycetia; order Pirellulales; family Lacipirellulaceae; genus Bythopirellula. Next base: position 423,938 of record CBDDLO010000002.1, on the reverse strand, counting down.
CAGCCTTTACTGGGATTCAGCTGATCAACTGCCTCGCCGCCCACCAGATCGACCAGTTTCGAGAGAATTTCTCTTTCTCCCACGGTGCCCGCCATGCCCGCGCCGTGATTCGGTGGAGCGATCATCACAAACCGCTGGTACGTGATCTCCGGCTGCTCGCTCGGTGGAAGCGAGGCGAGGTCCTGCAAGCAGTGTCGAATCACGATGTTGCCCATGCTATGCGCGACGAAGCTAACGGTCTCGACACCGTCCAAATGTGAGATCACACTTCTGAGCGAATTGGCGTGCGCGCCGATATCACCCATTGTCGAAGGGTAGCCGACATTCACGACCGTCAGGCCCCCTTCGTCCTCCAGGTAGTCGGTCAAGCTGTCCATCCACTTGCGCGTTGCTCCCAAACCGTGCAATACGATGACGACGTCCTTGGGCATAGGCGCGAGCTTTTTCTGTTCCTTTACCTTCTCGAGCTCGTCGAAGCAGTGCTCGTAGCTACCACGCGAGTGAATTTTTCCCTCAGGGTCCAGCAACAAGTAGTGCCCGATGACGGCGTGTTTTTGAATGCGCCAGTCTTGATAAACGATCTCGTCAGAAAACACGAGCCCGCCACCAAGCGGTCTGCCCCGTAGCCCAAGCAGTCCTCCCGTCTCGGCTTGTGCAAGAGAGACCGTCAGCAGTACGAGGAACAGCCCTTCGAGTACGAGAAGCGCCAACCAATGAAATTTTTTCTGCCGTCGCATTGCTGGCACCTTTCGATTCGATCCGTGATTGTTTGAGCCGAGCTACTTTGAGCCAAGATCGTTTGAGGTCGTAGTCATTTCCGCATTGTAGCCGGCACGGCCAGCCTGCCCAATGTCTTACGCAAGAGATGCCAGAATCGTTCAATTCGCCCCTTTCCTGCTGAAATAGGAGGCCGCTCACCAAAGAGCCAGTCCCGGCGAAGTTTGGAAAGTTTGCTGCGAGAACCGGAAGTCCGGCGATCTGGCTACGCTAGCGATTACCTTTCCGCAGCGGCTTTCCGGCGTTGGTGACCTGCAATTCGCCCTCAGCAATGGCGGCCTGGCCATTGACGAACACCCACTTCACGCCGGTGGAAAATTCATACGGCGACTCGAAGGTTGCTTGGTCGCGGAACGTGGCTGAGTCGAATACCGCAATGTCCGCGAAGTACCCGGGGCGGAGATAACCGCGATCAGCAAGCCCCAGGATGTCCGCAGGCAGACCACTCGCGCTGCGCACCGCCATTTCCACAGGGACTACTTCTCGCTCGATTGCAAAGTGCCCAATCCGGCGTGGAAAGGTACCGTAGCTACGCGGATGGGGACGCGAGCCGTCGTCGATTTTGGTGCTGCCATCCGAAGCGGTTGCCGCCCAGGGGAGCGTCATAATGTACTCGATGTCACGAGGGTCCATGCTGAAGTTGACCCCTTGTTCGTCGCCGCTGCGGATCACGTCGAGCGCGACGTCCAGCGGTTCACGTCCCTCGTCGGCGGCAACTTCGCGGATCGTTTTGCCGACCCAGGTGGGGTGCTTCGGACAACTCGCGATCATGATTTTTTCGCGCGCGTCGAGTGACTCCTGTACGATGGGACGCAGACGTTTCAATTCATCGGGATCATTGAGCCGTTTGAGAATGGCCTTGCTGCCTCCTTCACGATCTTCGTCGGGCAAGAGCATGGCGGTAATCGTTGTGCTGCTGGCGATGTAGGGGTACTGATCAACGGTAACACGTTGGCCCTCGGCCCGAGCTTGTTCGATCACGCTGGCCGCGGCGCGCACTTTGCCCCAGTTGCGGCGCTTACTCGCCTTGAAGTGCGAGATGTGGACGGGCAAGACTCCTCGACGGCCGATTGCGATAGCTTCGTTGACGGCGTCGAGTAGATTATCTCCTTCGTCGCGCATGTGGCTGGCGTAAATTCCGTCGTGCTGGCCGACGACTTCGGCGATCGCCGCGAGTTCGTCGATCTCGGCAAACGACCCCGGCACATATTGCAAGCCGGTGGACATGCCCCAGGCGCCGGCCTGCATTGCCTGCGTCGCCAGTGCTCGCATTTCTTTGATTTCTTGATCGGTGGGTGCTCGGCGTGAGAGCCCAATGACTTTTTCGCGCAGCGCTCCGGCTGGCAGCAAGTGCGCGATGTTCACGCCCGGCGGAGTGACCGCGAGATCGGCGTAATACTGCTCAACATTGACGGCTCCGCCCCCGCAATTGCCTGTGACCAGCGTCGTGCAACCTTGTGTTAGGTAGCAGGCGGCCGGGCGTGTCAGTTTCTGAAGGATTTTAGGAAGTAAGGTTGCCTCGCCCGATTGCGGATCGGTGACCGATTCGGCGAAGTCGCTGTGGTTGTGCAGGTCGATGAACCCGGGGGCGACAATAAGCCCCTCGCAATCAATCGACCGACCAACGCGACCTAGTTCAAAATTGCCAACGGCAACGATGCGATCTCCGCGAATGGCAACATCGCCGACTTTTTCTGGGCTATTTGACCCGTCGAGGAGTGTCCCACCGACGAGCACTAAATCGGCGTCGATCGACTCCCCCTGAATGGCAGACGCCGGCAGCAGACAACAGGCCGCGAACACAGCAGCACAGACTCGCAAGATAAAATGATACGAAAACATCGGCGGCATCTCCAAAGTCAATTCTTGGTGAAGTCGTGGTCAGAGCGTCTAGCCTACCTCCGGTTCTCACGGCTTAGCAAGCCGATCAGGCAAGTGGCAGCCAGTGCGATGAGCAGTAATAGTGTGCCCATTGCCAACCCTCGGGCGAATTCCCCCTTGCCAGTTTCTAGTGCGGTAGCGGTGGCCAGCGTGCGCGTTTGGTCCTTGATGTTTCCGCCCACAATCATGGCAATACCCAATTCAGTTACACACCGCGCGAACGCTGTAAGGACAGCCAGCATCACACCAACGCGCGCTTCCGACAAATAGGTCAGTCCTCGCCGCAGTGGCCCTACGCCCAGTGTCCAAGCCGTTTCGCCCACTCGAGAGTCGAGCGCCGTAATCGCACCGTGGGTAATTCCAACGACAATCGGCATCGCCAGCAGGAGTTCCCCGCCAACGATGCCCCAGGGCGAATAAAGGAACTCGAGTGGTCCCAACACCCCACGGCGGGAAAAAAGAGCATAACAAACCGTCCCCACAAATACCGTTGGTAGTGCCATGCCCGCGCGAAACAAGAGCACCAAGAGACGATTGCCTGGGAAATTAGTTCGCGCGAGCCCCATGCCGGTTGGCACCCCCAAGCAGGATGCTAAGGCGACGGCCAGCGTGGAAATCCAAATGGTTCTGAAGGCAGCATCGAAAATTAGCGGATCGCCAATCCACACCAATCGCCACGCTTCTCGTAAGCCTTCCCCAAGGAGTTGCATGGCAAAAATCGTCACGGAGTGGGCGGAAGCTGAAGTGGCGTGAACAGCGGCTCGCCAGCTACGCGGTAGTTGGCGATGATCTGCTGTGCCGTCGGTGATATCAGATAGTCGATAAAAGCGCTAGCGAGTCGACCTCGCAGCGCGGCGTGCTTGTCCGCATTCACGGCGATCACGCCATAAGGGTTTCGCATCGCATCAGATTCTGACAGCAAAGGCCTCAGATCGATCTTGTCTCGGAAGTGCAGAAACGTCCCGCGGTCGGTCAGCACGTAGGCAGATTTCTCGTCGGCGATCGTGAGAGTCGCACCCATCCCTTGACCACTTTCAAGGTATTCAGGCCAAGTGGGCCGTTCGCCTCCCATTGCCCAGAGTTGCAGTTCGCGTTTGTGTGTACCGCTGTCGTCGCCGCGCGAGAGAAACTTCGAGCCACTGGCGGCAATTTTTTTTAGAGCCGCAGATACTTGCAGGCCCCGCACCTCAGCGGGATCGTCCGGCGGTCCGAGTAGTTCGAACGAGTTGACCATTACCACCTCGCGGCGCGTCCCGTGGCCGGCGGCCATGAACTCCTCTTCGGCTTCGCGCGCGTGGACTAAGAGAACATCAACATCGCCCACCTCGCCGAGCTTGAGAGCTTTGCCAGTACCAACAGCGATCACATCGACTTTCGTCTGTTGTTCTGCTTCGAACGGAGGCAGCAACTGCTCCAGCAAACCCGAGTCTCGCGTGCTCGTTGTCGTGGCAAGGCGCAGACGCTGCACGGAATCCCCAGCGTAGCGGTCGCACCCCCATCCCACCAGCGTGAACACCAGGAGTGACAGCCGTATCGCGCGGCTTGGCCAGCAAGTAGAATGAGAACGTAACAACATTGAGAATCTCGTGAAATGGGACAGTTTCAGAATGCATGACCCGGCAGCGATCCACAAGTGCCAATTTAATTTTGGTGACTGCCATGCCTATTGAAGTGGAATTCTACGGCATCCCGCGCTTACGAGCCGGCATCGAAAAAACCACGGCCCAGGGCACTTGTCTCGGTGATGTACTAGCCGATTTGGCCGGCCAGTTTCCCGAGTTGGCAGACGAATGCATCGACGGCCGACAGCTACGCCCGGGCTATACGGCAAACCTCCGCGGTGAGCGATTTGTCACAGACGCAAGCACAAGGCTGAACGACGGCGACTCGTTGATGATTCTCACACTCGATGCAGGAGGTTAAAGGGGAAAGTGTACGGTTACCACGGCAACTACTTGCGCATTGATGCGACGACCGGCGAAGCGAATTGTGTTGCGTTGGCCGAGACGATGCTGCGCACGTTCATTGGCGGCAGTGGACTAGGGACAAAGATTCTGCTTGACGAAGGGGCTGCGCAGCACGACGCGCTTGCCCCGGAAGCAACGCTGGCTTTTGTGTTTAGCCCGCTGGTCGGCAGTCCGCTGACCACTTCGGCGAAGTTTGCCGTGGTGAGCAAGAGCCCGCTGACCGGGCGCATCAATGATTCGCTCGCCAGCAGCGGCTTCGCCATCGCGGGAAAAAAAACAGGTCACGACGCGCTCGTGATCACAGGCTGCGCTTCCGAACTATCAATCCTGGTTATCGACAATGGGCAATGCCGATTTCAGACCGCGGGGCACCTTGCCGGACTCACCACGACCGATACCCAAGCCGCGCTTCGCGAAGAACTTGGATCCGACTACCAATTTGCTGTCATCGGCCCTGCTGGCGAGCGCCAAGTCCACTACGCTACGATCTCGCACGATGGCCGTCACGCCGGGCGCGGTGGTAGCGGCGCGGTCCTCGGTTCAAAAAACATCAAGGCCATTGCCGTGCGTGGCGAGCGATGTTGCCAGTGGGCCGAACCCACGGCGCTCACGCAGCTTGCCAAGCAGCTTTCCAAAAAATCTTTTGGCCCCGCGACGGCCAAGTACCGGGAACTCGGCACGGCCTCGAACCTGTTAGTATTCAATCGGCTGAAGGTGCTACCGACGCGTAATTTTCAGCAGGGCAGCTTTTCCAGCGCGGAGGCGCTCTCGCCGGAAGCGATGAGCGTAGGACGGGAGAAGACACGCGCTTCGTGCGCGGCTTGCACAATTGGCTGCGAGCACATCTATTCGGTGGGTGATAGGCAGAACGGAGATGCTGGCAAGGTCCGCCTCGAGTACGAAAACCTCTTCGCGTTGGGGCCCTTATGCGGCGTCGATGACCCCGAAGTGGTGCTTGCCGCTTCGCGCTACTGCGATGAGCAAGGCCTCGACACGATCAGCGCCGGCGGCACGATTGCCTTCGCGATGGAATGTGCCGAACGCGGGTATTTAGACGCACCGTGGCTTCGGTTCGGCGATGGCCCTGCCCTGCTCCGCGCCCTCGATGAAATTACTCAGGGCACTGCACTCGGCCAACGGCTCGGGCGGGGCAGTCGGCAATTGGCCCACGAAATTGGTCACGACTCGATCGCCTTTGCCCCGCAAGTAAAAGGCTTAGAGATTCCCGGCTACGATCCACGCGGGTTGCAAACGATGGCTTTGGGTTTTGCTGTCGGCTCGCGCGGCGCGGACCACAACCGCTCGGGTGCTTACGAAGTCGATTTTTCCGAAGCCGTCGATCGCCGCGATGTAGGCCCCGAGGCGGCAGCGCTGGCCGTCGAAACCGAGGACAAAGCCGCGATCATGGATTCACTCATTTTGTGCAAATTCTTGCGAGGTGTGTTCGTCGACTACTTTGCCGAAGCGGCCGAGATGCTGTGTTTGGTCTCCGGCTGGGACGTCACTGCCGAGGAACTGCGAGCGACGGCCCAGCGTATCGTCACTGCAAAAAAAGAGTTCAACATTCGCGCCGGTTGGACCCCGGCCGAGGATACACTCCCGGCACGCATGCTACGTGCCCCTCTGCCCGACGACACGCGAGCTCAGCTTTCGCCGGAGCGATTGCAGGCACTGGTCGAAGCGTACAACGTAGCGCGCGGCTGGACGGCGGAAGGCTATTTAGAGATTTGAACCACGACAATTCAACGGTCACGACGATCTCAGCGCAGTGAATGGCAACACAAAACCAGAATCGCTGCCCCGAAAAATCACACATAAGGGAATACACGGCATTTTGTGTACTCTTGTGTTTTTTGTGGCTTCTTGAAGAAGCATCGCAGGGAACTATGATTCGTGGCGCTAGCAGCATCGGAAAGCAATTCTGTTGTGCTCGTAGTGCCGTCGTGGTTCATAGTTGGATACCGAGTTGCACGCGAAGCTATACCTGTCACAATAGGCCTATGCCTGAAACATTCATTCTCATCCCCGGCCGGACCAGCGAACAGGGTTGCGGCATTAGCGAGGGGAAATTCCTCGACAAGTACCAAGAGCAGATCAACTCGCTGCAAGTCGCCCCCGGCGACATGGAGCGGCTGGGGCTGAGCAAGGGCGACCGCGTGCGATTGACCACATGCGACGATGGTCGGCAAGTCGAGGTCAACGTAGTCGCAGCCAAAGGCGACGAACTGCCCGAGGGCCTGCTCTTTATCGCCTACGGCGACATCTCCAGCAAGCTCATGGGCGGCGACACCCACGGCTCGGGCATGCCCACGAGCAAGGGGATGGATGTGGAGATGGAGATTTTGAGTTAGCGGTGAGCCGGTACTTTTTCGGCGGAAGTTAGTCCCTTCGAAGCGAACTACGTCGAGCAGATCTATAGGCAGAGCATGTATGCTACGAGGTCGTCTTTCTCTTGCATAGTGAGTTGCAATTCGAGGACCAGATTGAAGAACTCCACAACATCGTGAAGCGTTGGACAACGTCCGTCATGCAGGTAGGGCGGCGTATCTTTTATGCCACGTAGAGGAAACGTCTTAATAGGGCCTTCAGGTCGGCAAACGAAGAAACGCTCCAGTTGTAAATCGTGCATGTAATCATCGACGAACGCGGGACCATAGTGACACTTCGCGCATTGCGCTTTGCCGTGAAATAGCTCTTCTCCCCGCAACTCCTGTTCTGTTGCTAATTCTGGAATTAGCTGCATCAACGGATTCAACTTTGGAGCCGGTGGATAGTCGATAATCGCATTGAAGTCCGCCATTCGATTGGTCACCTCGCGCTTGGCCGCGCGCGGACCTAGGGATTGTTGCATGCCCGGATCGCCATCAAAATATTCTTCGACCTCGGCAAAATGATCCATGCTTCTGATCGATCGTTTGGAAGAGAGCTGCATAAGGTTGTAGTTGCCTCTCATCGTGGGCGTATCTGTACGTAAGCGTGCCATGTTGGGTCGTGCATCCGGCCCCAATTCAAAGGCGCCGTTTGTATGCCCATTTACGTGGCAATCGAAGCAAGCCACACCCTTCGATGGATGTTCCGTTACTCGATGCGTGGTATGGTTAAACCAGGTGGTCGCTGTGGGTCGCAACAACTCTTTCAAGCCCTCCATTTGCTCCGGCGTCAGCAGGCCGTCGAAGATTTCGAAAAAGTTATCGATCGTCACTTCGCGGCCATTGGTCACATCGCCGAGCTCTTTGTGAGTAGTTAAGAAGAGCGGTGGTGGAAACTCTGGGAGATAGGCTTCTGGGAAATCCATGTCGACGTCGATCCGTTCATGCTCAGGATGAACTTTCACCCATTCTCGAGGAAATACCATGTGAGCGGTCGACTGCAGCGGGTGTGCGAGCGGTTTGTAGGGGAATATGTCTCTTCGTCGAATTTCGGCGACGGACATAGCTGCAAGTTCCTCGTAGGTTTTCACATCTCCTTCGAGTCGCGCAACCGGACCTTTCATGATTGGCTTCCCGCCGGACATGAATTTGTCGGGAATCACCGTTTCGGAGAACTCAAACCGGCTCTCCATATACCTGTGCACATCTTCCATCAATTTCGGCTTCTGTTTCCGATGAAAATCTAACCACTGATCAAACCGCATCGGCAACACTGGCGAACCAAATGACGTCGCGCCTCGTCCATAGTAACGCCACAAATCGAACGGCGTCCTCATCCCCTTTTCAATTGTGGGATAGAGTGTCAAGCCTTCCTTCTCATAGGGCGGGATAATTGAATTCTCGCGATTGGCCTCGCGATTGATCGGGCTTGATGCTGCACTGGATGATGTCAACACCACCGCTCTTGTATTGGCAGAGCCAGCAACATTTTGGTTCGCGATCCGGACCCGACGGTTAGGATGTTGGGGGAGCCGACTAAGGTCGGTCCCCTTATACTTCTCGTAAGTCCATACGATACCAGTGAGAAGTGCCAGCACAGCAACGGCCAAAATGATATTAGGCAAGAACTTGTTCATGTCCTACTCGTTCATCGGTTGTTGAAATATTGATGTTCGCATAATGGATAGGCTGCTTACTTGCTGATTCGTCTGTTGGCTTACGCGCGAAGATTTCGGGCATCAAGACAGTCCAGCCGGCAGCGACATAGACAACGTTTTTGAAAATGTACTGGCCTTCCAGGTTCGGCGCAAACGGAGCAATCTTGAATGCAAACTCTGGTAGCAAAAGCACCGGCAGAAACGTGCCAAACATGTGGAAGGCGAACAGCCCAAAGACGAAACGGGGAAAGACGTTGAAAAGAAGCCCCAAGCCGATCGCTGTCTCGAGAACAGCCAAGTAAAATTGGGCGGTCGAAGCATCAAGAAGATTCATCGAGAACGCCATGACAGTCTGAGTGGCTATCAACTCTGCCGGGCTCAAATCGGGAAAGAACTTGAGTAGGCCGAAATGAAGATAGATGTATCCTAAGGTCAATCTCAGGAATAATGGCGAACGATGGTTGGGGCGCAATTGGATGGGCATCGGTTGGCTCGCGGGTGCGAAAGCGAGGAGAGTGGATTAGCAGACAAGCAGAAAAACCCTACTATCAAGCATACTTTGCGCAGAGCACCTGTCTGTCAGCCGGAATGCAATATCCTTGTAGCTGATTTACTACAGAAAACTTTTGGCGGAGCCAGCGGACCGAATCCGGCTATTTCACCAACTCGTGCTCAATGGCATAGCGTATGACGCTCGCGGTGCTGGTGAGGTCAAGTTTTTCCATGATCCGGCTCCGGTAAGTCGAAGCTGTACTCGTGGAAATATTCATCAGCTTGGCACATGCCTGCAGGCTCTCTCCAGAGCCTAGTAGACGCAGGAAATCGAACTCGCGCTGAGATAGCGTTTCGAGACCGACTCGATCCCGTTTGGGACGACTTAAATGTTTCAGCACTTGATCGGAAATCTTTTGTGATAGGTAAATGCGACCTTGACGGACACAATTGATCGCTTCCAGTAATTCATCCACAGCCGCTGACTTGATCAAATAGCCATGTGCACCGCATTCCAAAACGCGAACTGCGTAATGGATGTTTTCATGTACAGTCAGAATTAGCACTTTGATATCGGGCACCACTCGCAAGAGTTCTTCAATCACCTGCGTCGTATCGTGTTTCGGCATTGTGTAGTCGAGGACAATCACATCTGGCTGGGTTGAGCGAGACAGGCTAATCGCTTCTTCACCATTGCTCGCCTGGGCGACTATGCTGATCTGCCCACTCGCTTCCAAGATGCGCGCAAGCGCTTCACGGACCATCTCATGGTCATCAGCAAGCACAACTTTCACAGGAGAATCTAATAGCGACATGGGGTTGAATGATGTCTAAGGAATGAAAATTGCAATCAACTCTCCGAATTATCTTCGCTGTCCAGCGGTAGTTCAGCAAGGAGGTGCGTGCCCTGTCCTGGACTAGTCATCAGGCGGAAAGTTCCATTGAGCAACTCCGCTCTTTCTCTCATGCCCAGAATACCAAGCCGCTTGGACATACCCAGCTCCTCCGCATCGAAACCAGCCCCACTATCTCGCACCGAAATACGCAGCTGTTGTCCAACTTGCTCAATCACGAGTTGCACTGAATCTACTTTGGCGTGCCGTGATACGTTGGAAAGCGCTTCAATTACAATACGGTAGGCGTTCTCTCTGGTCTTCGCAGAAATTTTGTCTTGGTCGAACATGAGCTGCGAATCAACTGCAACGCCCGTTCGATTCTGGTATTCAGAGATGAAGCTAGCTACCGCATCATGCAAGCCTAGATCATCGAGTACGCTGGGTCGCGCGTTGGAAGCGATTTCGTGCAAACTTCTAAGCAACAGATCTGCCTCTTGAATGATGCGTCGTAGCAACTCATGAGATTCCGAGTTTAGCTGTTTCTTTTCTAGCATACCCAAGTCGAGACGCATTGCGGTGACCAGCTGACCGAGCTCGTCGTGAAGCAATCGAGAGAGAGTACGACGCTCTGTTTCTTGAGTTTCCAGCAATGCACTCGAAAGCTGTCGAAGGCGAGCCTCGGACTCTGCGATCAGTTTTTCGTGGCGATGCCGGATCCCTTGTGATCGCGCCCAGTAGTAAGTCAGAAGCGAAACGACTCCCATCACCACTGCAAGAATCAGCATCAGGCGATGCAGGAGAGATCTAGAGTGCGCGTTGGCCACTGCAGATGAGACGCGGGAGACGAGCACTAGCCCACTGAGGTCTTGCACATCACCCTGAACACTTAATTTCTGAGAGTATTCATTCAAGCGAACCCCCGGGGTGAGCTGCCGAAACGTGAACAAATTGTCTTCGACGCGAAATTGCGCTGATATCAGTTTCTTCCCTCGGAGCCACGCTTCGGGAAACTCTTCGCGAAAGGTATGGGAATGTCCCATTAACCAACCCCATTCATGTTCCGGATTTGGCGATTGCAGATATTCTCCCTCAGGGTTAAGGAGCATCGTTTCTCCGTGGAAACTCGACGCAACTTCTCGGAGTTTCTTGAGCATCGGCGTGCCGAGATAGTTGAGTACCAGCAAGCCCTGCTTGGTTCCTGTTTTTTTAAATACCGGAGTTGCGAATCGTATCACCGGCTGAATTGGCTGCTCGATTTCGCCATGCTCGATGTTCAAGTCGAAAGGAGAAACGAATACTTCGTCCTTCGTTAGCGACAAAGACTGCCGAAAATAATACCGAGATGCTTTCGATTGGAGTTTGTCGTGCGGCACCGATTCAGCCTCTCCAGCGTGGTAGTTGACCCGCACCAGTTCCTGGCCTGCAGTATCAAGGAACCGGATTTGATCGTAGAGATCCTTCCGTTGTGCAAAATTGATGTACTCCTTTTCCAGCTTCACACGAGTCGATTCTTTGTCCGACAAGAACTCTTGCAAGAGCTCTTGATCTGCTAGATAGAGAAGATCTGACTGAACGCCGTGCAGCTCTGACAAGAGTAATTCGTTTTGCAGGTCCACAACATGCTCGGCTTCTTGGGAGAGGAGAAAACGTTGATTGACCACATCCTGTCGATAGATTGCCAGCACTAACCCCAGCAAAATAATGAAGATGACAAGCTCGGCAAGCAGAAATCTACGCATTACAGATTCGCTAAAGAGTTGTTGGAATGGTGTCACGAATAAGCAATGGCTGGGGTCGTGGAATAGCCTGCTACCCAATGCTGCCTGGTTCCGTCGAGTATTGCGGTAGTCGAGTACTGCGATAAAAGTGGCATCAAACTTCGCATATCATGCCCAAGTACAATGCACAATGTCTACACCAACTGGGGCGTTAGAGCCTAGTATACTGATGGTGACGTGGACGCTGCAGACCTCCTCTCTATTTTCACGGAGGGTAGTGCTGGTAATTTCTTAGAATGGCAGCACGAGCAAGGGGATGGATATGAAGATAGAGATTTTGAGCTGGTGATGAGTCGGTACTCTCTCGGCGGAGGTGAGTCCTTCGCCGCTGAATGCGGATTGGTTGGCACACCATGTCAGTCGTAGAAACCGTCACGCAACAGTAGGCTGGGCTACGACTAACAGCTAACCCAACCTACGGGCTGAGGAAGTATGGAACTTTGAACTTACCACGGTCATTACGATTCCCTGAGGCTCAGCGCTAACCCAACCATACCCAGTCTCCCAACCCTTTCGGCGAAGTGATTGACCGCACACGGATTTACCCTGGGAAACGGCAAGGTCGTTGCTCATTGCCAGCAAGTAGTAGGACACAGAGAATCGCAGAGGATTTTCTCATGTTTTCTCTGTGATCCTCAGTACTCTCTGTGGATATTCCTTTCCCGACTTTACAATATTTGGCCGAGCAATTCCCCTGCTGATCTGACGAGCCATGTTGAATTTCACTCTGATCTAGTGATAATAGAGTTTCGGCTCGTCTGGGGCCTGCGGATCGGAGCCCTGGCTCCCGTCGCCCACCGCTGTGGTACGAAAGCGCGCTGGGCGAGATTTTCTGAGTCGTGCCATGTGGGGTGTTCCTTCATGGCTACTGTTGAGAGCGAAGCTACGAGTGATCTGAAGATTGTCAAAGACGCGACCTGCACATTTTGCGGGTGCGTTTGCGATGATATCGATCTGACGGTCGAGAACAACCACATCACCCAAGCGAAGCGCGCCTGCGTGCTTGGCAAGGCGTGGTTTCTGAATCACGAGATCGAAGACAAGCCGTCGTGTCTGATTGACGGTAAGCCGGCAACGCTGGAAGCGGGATACGACCGCGCAGCGCAGATTCTCACCGGCGGAAAGTATCCGATTGTCTACGGGCTCAGCGATTCCCCCTGCGAAGCGCAGCGCGTTGCGGTGAGCATTGTTGACTGGATCGATGGCACGATTGATACGACGACCAGCGTCTGTCATGGTCCGTCGGGTATGGCGTTTCAAGGTGTGGGCGAGGTGACTTGTTCGCTGGGCGAAGTGACCAATCGTGGTGACTTCATCATGTTCTGGGGCAGCAATCCCGCCGAGAGCCATCCGCGGCATTTTACGAAGTACAGCTTGATGCCTAAGGGAATGTTTCTGCCCAACGGGCGTAAGGATCGCACCTGTGTGATCGTCGATGTGCGAAAGACGAAGAGCGCGAAGGCGGCCGACATCTTTCTGCAGATCAAACCACGCAAGGATTTCGAGGGGCTGTGGACATTGCGAGCGTTGGCTAAGGGCGTCGAGCTCGACCCGAAAGTCGTGCTCGAAGAAACGGGCATCGAGTTAGCCGTCTGGCAAGACACTATGGACCGTATGAAAGCGGCCAAGTTCGGCGTCATCTTCTTCGGCATGGGGCTCACGATGACGCGGGGTAAGCATGCCAACAGCGAAGCATTGCTTGCGCTGACTCGCGACATGAATGCTCACACGCGTTTTGTGGCCAAGCCCAACCGGGGACATGGCAACGTGACCGGAGCCGACAACGTGGTTTCGTGGCGAACTGGCTACCCCTTCGGTGTGAACCACAACCGAGGCTACCCGCGCTTTAACCCTGGCGAATATACCACGAGTGACACGCTCGCCAACGGCGAGGCGGATTGCGGGATGATGATCGCTTGCGACCCGATGGCGAATTTTTCGCAGCCCGCGCGTGAGCATCTGGAGTCGATCCCGTATATTGCGCTCGATGCCAAGGAAACACCAACCACACGCGCCGCAGCGGTGGCGTTTACCGTCGCCACCTACGGCATCAACGCCCCGGGGACTGTGTACCGCATGGACGATGTGCCGATTCCGCTTCGACCCGCGTTCGAGTCCCCTCACCCGAGCGATTTCGAAGTGCTCACGAATATCGAACGCCGCGTGAAGGCGATTCAGGGTGTGCGTGGGTAAGAATTGGTAAATGACCAATGACCAATGGGTGCCTGGTTGGCTTGGTCATTGTGTTTTGGTCATTGTGTTTTGGTCATTGGTCATTGAATTCAAGTATGTCTGATTTAATCAAAATCTACCGCGGTACGGTTTACGACCCCGCCAACAATATTAACGGCGAGGTGCGAGATCTATGGATTGAAGGTGGCAAGATCGTTGCCGAGCCGAGTGATCCGTCGAAACCGGTCAACCGCACGATCGACGCGAGCGGGTTGGTCGTCATGCCTGGCGGAATTGATATGCACTGCCACATTGCGGGGCCGAAAGTGAACGTCGCCCGCAAGATGCGTCCCGAGGAAAAACGCAAGGCAGAGCGCATCGAACGCACCGCCATCACCCACAGCGGCACGATGGGCAGCGTGCCCAGCACTTTTGCCACCGGTTACAAATACGCAGGCCTGGGATACACGACGGCGTTTGACGCCGCGATTCCGCCGCTGGGTGCTCGGCATGCTCACGAAGAGTTCGAAGACACGCCCTGTCTCGACAAGGGATTCTACGTCTTGATGGGCAACAACCACTATGTGATGCAGTCGATCCACGAAGGCGAGCCACAAAAGTTAAAAGCGTTCATTGCGTGGCTCTTGCAAGCAGCCAAGGGATTCGCGCCGAAGCTAGTGAACCCCGGTGGCGTTGAGGTTTGGAAAACCAAACAGGCAGGCAACGTGCATGGGCTGGACTCGGTGGTGGATCATTTCGACGTCACGCCAAGGCAGATAATCAGCCAAGTGGCGCACGCCGCCAACGAATTGCGGCTGCCACACCCAGTGCATATTCACTGCAACAACCTCGGCATGCCGGGAAATTGGGAAACGACGCTAGAAACCATGAAGGCCCTGGAGGGCCGCAAAGGGCACATCACTCATATCCAGTTCCACAGCTACGGCGGAGGCGATGGCGACGAAAACACGTTCAACAGCAAAGTCGTGCCACTGGCCGACTATGTCAATTCGCATCCAAACATCACCGTTGATGTTGGCCAGGTGCTGTTCGGCGAGACGACCAGCATGACGGGGGATGGACCACTGGGGTATTTCTTATCGAATGTCTATGGGGGCAAGTGGTTCAGCGGCGACACCGAAATGGAAGCCGGCTGCGGCATCACACCAATTAAGTACAAAAACAAGTCGCTGGTGCACGCCCTGCAGTGGGCGATCGGACTCGAGTGGTATCTACTCGTGGAAGACCCCTGGCGAGTGGTGATGAGCACTGATCATCCCAACGGCGGGTCGTTCCTGGCGTACCCACAAATCATTCGCTTCTTAATGGATCGCACCTACCGGCAAGACGTACTGAAAACATGCCACCCGCTGGTCGGTAAACGCTCGACGCTACCCGACATCGAGAGGGAATACACGCTCAGCGAAATCGCGATCATCACCCGCGCCGGACCAGCTCGCATCCTTGGCCTCGCCAACAAAGGCCACCTTGGTCCCGGCGCCGATGCTGACATCACGATCTACACACCGCACGAGAACAAGGAAACTATGTTCGAGATGCCGCGCGTGGTGATCAAGTCAGGCGAAGTGATTGTCGAAGAAGGCGAGATGCGCGCCGCACCGATTGGCAAAACGCTCCACGTCGAGCCAGCATACGACATCGAGCGGGAGAGCGACATTCAAGAGTGGTTTGAGAAGTACTACTCGATTCGCTGGCGAAACTATCCCGTTGATGCGAGCTACATGCATGACCCGGAAGCGGTGGACATGCGGAGTTAACTCCGCGGAGCTAACTGTTTACGAGCGGGAAATTTTGAGCGATAATGGGATCAAGGAGAATTTTGCCATGTCAACAGCCGAGTCCTTCGACATCTCTCAACATGTTCCGTTAGTTCCGCCGTTGGCGTCAGGCGACCGGCTCAATCGCATCGAGTTCGAACGTCGTTGGGAGGCCATGCCTGAGCTCAATCGCGCCGGACTCATTGAAGGGGTCGTCCACTTAGCCGCTGCGCTTCGCTATGAACAACATGGAAATCCCCATTTCAATCTCGCCGGCGACGGCAAGCGGATGTTCGCTGTCTTGCAGCATGGCCTGGAGACCGAAGATCACGCAGCACTTGTCAAGCAACTACAAGCCAAAATCCGCAAGGCTTAGCGCTCGCTGGTAGTCTTCGGCATCATTGCAATTCATCAAGGTTGAGAGTTCCGGATCGACGTCGAGCAGTTGTGCGGCGGGAATTTTTAGAGTCTCCACTCTCTCGAACAAGAAAAACGGCCTGAGCCTATCATCTGCTAGAAGTTGCCTGACATGAGCGAGCACCGAAACACGATAGACCGCTGCCAGCGGATGGTGGAACTTGCCGTCGTGTGGAACGGCAATATCATGCTCGCCCATCAGTTCAAACATTCGTTCGACGAACGCCGGCACCAACAACGGCACGTCGCAACTCGTGGCATAGACGGCATCGACTTTTCCCGACAGCGCTTCTTTATCCGACAGCGCTACCAACCCAGCTGCCAAACCTTCGAGAGGGCCGCGCTCGTCTCGCGCATCACGGGCGATCAACACGTTCTCGGGCAACTCGGGCAGTGCTTGACCCTGGGCAGCGACGACCACCACATTTTCCAGCGGCACCACTTCGCTAACCAATCGTACCACACGCTGGAGCATCAACTCGGGCCCGAAGGGCAACAACGCTTTCGCCGTTCCCATCCGGGTTGACTTACCACCGCAAAGAATGATCGCACCACGTCTCCTGTTTTGTCGCATGTTGTTTGCTCGAACTTAGGTTTAGAATCCTCTCACGATTATACGAAATAATTCGCCATGTCGCTCCAACTGACTTATCACGCTAAGACTTCCGTGCCCGTTGAGATTGAGGGGTTCACGCCCACCTGGGCTGCCGAAAAGTCGCTCGAAGAAGTTCGGCGGTTCGAAATCTACCACGGCAATCAAAAGCTGCCGTTGGGTGAGATGTTTGAGGTCGAAGGGGACCCGAGTGACTTGCGTTTCGATTTTCACGGCGACCTGTCGGGTGTGCATTGGATTGGTGCGCAGATGTGTGAAGGTGAAGTTCAGATTCACGGGCCCGGTGGTCGGCACATCGGCAGCGAGATGACCGGCGGCAGCATCCATGTTCACGGGGATGCCCGAGGTTGGGTGGGAGCGGAAATGCATGGTGGGTTAATCCACGTCCATGGCAATGCGGGCCACCTGGTAGGTGCCGCTTACCGAGGATCGACCAAGGGCATGACAGGCGGCACGATTCTTGTCGAGGGCGATGTCGGCAACGAAGTCGGCCTCACGATGCGGCGCGGCATGATTGCCATCGGCGGCCGCGCGGGCGATGTGCTGGGATTCAACATGATCGCGGGCACGGTATTGGTGTTGGGCGAATGCGGCATTCGCCCCGGTGCGGGGATGCGCCGCGGCACGCTCGGCCTGCTCGGCCCCAATCCACCGGCGATGCTTCCCAGTTTCCGCCATGCTTGCACGACGCGTCCACCTGTGTTGCCCCTAATATTCCAAGAACTGCTCAGCCACGGTTTTGCCGTCGATGAAGAGTTGTTGACGGCCGAGTGCGAGGTTTTCAACGGTGATTTGGTTGCGCTGGGGCGAGGTGAGATTTTGGTGCGGCAGCGAAGTTGATACACTTGGGCGAAAATAAGCTTTGCCAGACCGCAGCATTATGACCAGTCTTTCCACAACGCTTCCCGCTCAACACACCGCACTGCCCCTGGTTGATGGCGTCTATCGCACGCTTCCTCGAAAGATTTCGTGGCTGGCGCGCATGTTTCCCAACTTGGTGTTCTACGCCAAGTATACCGGCATCGTCCTCCGCGCGGCGATGAGGGCAAAGTTTTTTACTTACGATGGCCAGTCATGGGTAGACAGCAGCTTGGAAGTGCTGCGTGCTCTAGAAAGCGTTGGCGTCGAATTTGAAATTGCCGGCATCGAACACCTCGCCGAAGTCGAAGGGCCCTGCCTTATCGTCGGTAATCACATGGGCACGTTGGAGACGATGATCTTGCCCGGCATTATTCAGCCTATTCGCGAGGTGACGTTTGTTGTGAAGCAAGCGCTGGTGACGTACCCAATATTCAAGCATGTCATGCGTTCGCGCGATCCGATTGCGGTGACCCAGACCGACCCTCGCGCTGATCTGAAACTGATGCTCTCGGGCGGACTGGAGCGACTGGCCAAGGGCGTTTCGCTAGTCGTTTTCCCCCAGGGCGAACGCACCGACGACTTTCAGCCCAAGCAGTTCAACTCGATCGGGGTGAAACTGGCAAGCCGCGCTGACGTGCCGGTGGTGCCTTTGGCCTTGCTAACCGACGCCTGGCCGTTGGGGAAAACGATTTCGGACTTTGGCACGATTGACCCCGGCAAGAAGGTTCACTTTGCTTTTGGCCCACCTATGAAGGTCGAAGGACGCGGTGCCGACGAGAACCAAGCGATCATCGAGTTCATAGAAACGCATCTCCAGCAGTGGCGACCCCGTGGTTCATGAGTCATACAACCACACGGTGATTTCCTCGCCGGCCTGGCGTCCGTCTACTTCCGCCGGCACCACTACAAACCCGTCCGCGCGTGTCGTGGAACTCAAGACCGACGCTCCGCTGCTCTTCACCGGCTCGACTTGCTCTTCAACGAGCTTCACGCGAATGTAGTCCAAACGCCCCAGTGGTGATTTTAGCGATTGGCGAAGCGTTGCCGTGGTTTTGCGATAGGGCCAACCCTGAGGTCGGCCTCCTAAATGGCGGATCACACGAGCCACAAAGAGATCGTAACCCCACAGGCAAGCCACCGGATTCCCTGGCAGCAAGATCACAATTCGGCCCTCCAGTGTTCCCATACCGATGGGGCCTGCTGGGCGCATCGCCACTCCGTGTACGGCCAACACACCGTGCTCGGCCAGCAGTGTCGGCACGTGATCTTCTTGCCCGACACTTGAGCCGCCCGAGGTAATGGTGATGTCTACTTGGTCTTCGCGGAGCGCCTGCAAGATCGCGTCGCGATTGTCCGGCACGATGCCGGGGTGCTCCGCTGTTCCCCCGTCGCGTTCGACTAGCGCCTTCAACATTGGGCCGTTGGCATCCACGATTTGGTCGCCTTGTGGCTGGGCACCAGCGGGGAGTAGCTCATCGCCGGTCACGACAATTCGCACCTTTGGCTTGGGTACAACGCTGACTTGGGCATGGCCAATCGACGACAAGACACCCACATCTTGCGGCCGTAAAACGCGCCCAGTGCGAAGTACCCCGTCGCCACTGCGAATGTCTTCGCCGATGGTACCCAAGTTTTTCCCCGCAGCAATGTTTCCCAACGCAAGTACC
Organism: Bythopirellula sp.; assembly: GCA_965230685.1. Lineage (GTDB taxonomy): Bacteria > Planctomycetota > Planctomycetia > Pirellulales > Lacipirellulaceae > Bythopirellula. Next base: position 404,672 of record CBDDLO010000002.1, on the reverse strand, counting down.
GCATCGTCGACAGATTGCGTTTGTTCGACGGGAAGCACGGCATCGACGCCCGGCGGTAGCGGCGCGCCGGTCATGATGCGCACCGTGTGGCCCTGTTTGATTTCGCCAGCGAATGCCTTGCCTGGAAAGCAATCTCCGAGAACCTTGAGCTTCGTGGGGAAGTCGGCCGATGCCTGAGCGATGTCTGCGGAGCGAAGCGCGTAGCCGTCCATCATCGCACGCTGGAAATTGGGCACATTGACCGAACTGACGACATCTTCTGCCAGCACCCGGCCCGCAGCGATATTGGGGGAAACGAGCTCGCTGCCCCGCAAGCCTTGCTGCTCGAGTTCCGCGTTAAGCCAACCCAAGGCTTGCTCGACCGAAACTCGCTCGGCGAAACCGCGCATCCGCACGTCGGCATTGGGATGTTGTGGCCTGGATGTTGCCATAAAACTATATTTCGGTAGGGGATGAAAGCAATATCATCGTAAGCAATACGAGTGCCGTTTGCCATGCGGCTGCAGCTGGGCCGCATGTGCAGGCTGCCTTGCCAGTGATACAATGGAGCGTTACGCCCTACCTCTCCTGCTGACGAGTCTTTCGTGACCGAAGTGATCCATGACGTGGCCTGCACAGTCTGTGGATGCGTATGCGATGATCTCAGCCTGCACGTCAACGATGGCCGAATTGATCTTGCCGAACAGGCGTGTGCCCTCAGCGAGCCCTGGTTACTTGACCAGACGGCTGCCGATGGGGAAGTCGCGAGAGTCGATGGCAAACCGGTTTCTTTAGCCGAAGCGATCGAGTGCGCGGCGACTATTTTGCCAAGCTGTCGCGCACCTCTCGTCTACGGCTTGTCCACGAGCAGCACCGCTGGGCAACGGGCCGCTTGTCGCTTGGCGGACCAGTTGGGGGCGACCATCGATACGACAGCTTCGACTTGCCACGCACCGTCGATTTTGGCCTTCCAATCGGCTGGAGAGAGCACCTCGACCCTGGGAGAAGTCCGCCATCGTTCGGATCTGGTCGTCTATTGGGGCAGCAACCCGCTCGAAAGCCACCCCCGCCATGTGGAACGCTATGTCGAAGCACCGGGGATGTTCGTGCCCGACGGTCGTGGCGATCGGCACGTGGTCGTTGTCGATGTCGAGCGAACAGCGACTTCGGACATTGCGGATCACTTCGTGAAGGTGCAGCCCGGGGAAGATTTCGAATTGCTTTGGGCCTTGAGAGCTGCAGTCCAAGGGGTGCAGTTTCACGAACGCTCCGTGGCTGGTGTACCTTGTGACGAGATACTTGCGCTAGCCGACCGTCTCAAGTCGGCTCAGTACGGCGCGGTCTTTTTCGGCTTGGGGCTGACCAAGCGTGGCGTCCCGCAGGCCAATGTCGAAGCGCTGCTGCGGTTGGTGACCGATGTGAATGCACACACTCGCTGTATCGCGCGACGAATGCGCATTCCCGGCGACGTGGCCGGTGCCGATAGCGTACTTTGCTGGCAGACGGGGTTTCCGTTCAGTGTCAGCCTTGCGCGAGGCTTTCCACGCTACAATCCCGGCGAGTATACGGCTACCACACTGCTCGAACAGGGTGAAGTTGACGCAGCAGTCTTGGTGGGCAGCGAGGGTGTCAGCAAGCTCTCCTCGGCGGCGCAGCGGCACTTGAGAAACATCCCCGTCATCGTGCTGGATTCGCCGGGTGTGCAGTGCGAATTGTCAGCTGCTGTTCACTTCACCACAGGTATTTACGGCATCCATCGCGCGGGCACCGCCTATCGGATGGATGAAGTGCCAATCCCCCTTCGCGCGGTGCTAAGTAGCCCGCTGCCGAGTGACGACGAAGTATTGAATGCAATTCGCCAATCACTCCCTTCAAGTTATAATAGGCCCTGAACATGCAATCCAGGAGCAGAGCCGTGTCGCGAACGCCAAAAAAGTTGTTTCTCTTTTTCCTCGCTGTCAGTTGGGGAAACGCGTTCGTCGCAATGGTCCAGTCGAAAGAACAAGCCAAAGCGGTTGCCTCACCCGGGCTCGTCGCCGACGCGCCTGAACAGGCACGCAGCGTTGCTACTGGGCAAGGATTTATGGTTGGGTACATCGAGCGAATCCCTGGCACGGATGTTACTTTTGAAATGTTGCCCATTCCCGGCGGAGAGTTCTTGTTGGGCAGCCCTCAGGACGAAGTAGGACGTACCGAAGACGAGGGGCCCCAGGTGCGCGTGAAAGTCGCCCCGTTCTGGATGGGTAAGTGCGAGATCACCTGGGCAGAGTACCAAGCCTATATGGAAACCTATGCGGCATTCAAAAGTCTGCACCAAATTCGCTCCGAGCGACGTCGCTTTGGCGACGAGTGCGAGTCACTTCAGAAACTTGCGAGGGTCAAGAAATTCTTGGAGCAGGAATCGTTGGATGTCGATGGGGTCACTTCGCCGACGCCGCTTTACGATTCCAGCTTTACTTACGCCACGGGTGAGCAGCCCGACCAACCTGCGGTGACCATGTCCCAGTTTGCCGCGAAGCAATACACCAAATGGCTCAGTGGCATTACGAATCGCCAATATCGTTTGCCGACTGAAGCCGAGTGGGAGTACGCCGCCCGCGCGGGTAGCGAAACGCCGTATGCCTTCGGCGAAGACGAATCGCTGGCGGACTATGCCTGGTACGCTGCTAATGCCGATGAGCAGCTGCAGTCCGTAGCTACCAAACGCCCTAATTCCTGGGGGCTGCACGATATGCATGGCAATGTCGCAGAGTGGGTGCTCGACGAGTACGATGCCCAGCATTACAGCTCGCTGCAAGATGGCGTCGGCGTATTGGATGCGATCAAGTGGCCGACGCAGTTGTTTCCGCGCGCGATTCGAGGCGGGTGCTGGTTCGACGAGCCCGAGCGATGTCGCAGCGCGGCCCGTCACCAGTCGGACGATCCCGAGTGGACGCTATCGGACCCAAACCTTCCTGTGAGTCCTTGGTGGTACACCGAGGAACCAGCCACCGGGGTCGGATTTCGCATCTTGCGACCGCTGCAGACAATGGACCAAGAATTGCGAGAGCAAGTGTGGGACGCCGACATCGAGGCGATCCGCCAGGACGTTGTGGACCGCATGAAGGAAGGCCGAGGCACGTGCAGCGGGGCTGATACGCTGCTGCCGGCCGCGCTCGAGGAGATGGATTCCGCGGGGCTCATTGAATGAATGGCTAGCTTCTGCCGCAAGAGTTGGTAATAATTGTTGCCAATAAGAACACTTACTCGTCCCCTGAGGTACGCCAAGATGTCATCGTCCGCAGATCACTCCGTTTCGCCCGCTCAGCAATCTTCCCGACGAGAATTTGTCAAAACTTCCTCAGCTCTCGTGGCTGGAGGCGCATTGGCGACGGGGATCAACATCGCCAAAGCGGCTCATGTTGCAGGCGACGACGAAATCAAGGTTGCGTTAATTGGTTGCGGCGGACGTGGCACTCAGGCGGCGGCACAGGCGCTGAAGACCCAAGGAAAGGTGACACTTTGGGCAATGGCGGACGCTTTTGAAGGTCGAATCGACGGATCGCTGCGTCGCATCCGCGGCGAAGTTGGCAAGGGCTACGATGCCCAACAAATGGGGCCGCTTGAAGATCGCTTCAAAATTCCGGCCGAGCGTCAATTCGCCGGCTTGGATGCATACCAGAAAGCGATCGACAGTGGAGTCGATTTGGTCGTCATGGCCACGCCTCCCGGTTTTCGTCCCATACATTTCGAAGCGGCCATCAAAGCAGGGAAGCACGTGTTTATGGAGAAGCCCGTGGCGGTCGATGCTCCGGGGGTTCGCAAAGTCCTTGCCGCGGGTAAGCAGGCTGATGAAAAGGGACTGGCTGTTGGCGTGGGACTGCAACGTCGTCATCAGGCGGGCTACATCGAAACGATCAAGCGTTTGCAAGACGGGGCCATTGGCGACATTCCGCTCACGCGTGTCTACTGGAACGGCGGTGGAGTCTGGGTCCGCACAAGAGCCGATTTCTACGATGCCTATGGCCACGAACCTTCCGAGATGGAATACCAAGTGAACAACTGGTACTACTTCAACTGGCTTTGCGGTGACCACATCACCGAGCAGCACATTCACAACATAGACGTGAGCAACTGGCTCAAGAACGCCTATCCCGTCGAAGCCAGTGGTATGGGCGGCCGCGAAGTGCGCACCGGCAAAGACCACGGTCAGATTTTTGACCACCACAGCGTGGAGTACACCTACGCCGACGGCTCGACCATGCTCAGCCAATGCCGTCATATCAAGGGATGTGCCAGTCTGGTCAACGAATATGCGACCGGCTGCAAGGGCAAGGTTAACATTGGCAAGCATCAGATCGTCAGCGCCAGCGGCGAAAACTGGCAGTACGCGGGCCCCAGCGTCGATCCCTACCAGCAAGAGCACGACGACTTGTTCGCTGCTATTCGCGCAGGCACGCCTTACAACGAAGCCGAGCACGGCGCCAAGAGTACGATGACTTCGATCCTGGGCCGCATGGCGACCTACTCCGGCAAGCCGGTGAAGTGGGAAGCCGCGATCAACTCAGAAATCGACCTCTCGCCGTCGAACTACGACTTCTCAGCCGACCCGCCGGTGAAGCCCGACTCCGATGGCAACTATCCCGTGCCAGTGCCGGGCAAGACAAAAGTCGTGTAGCTTCATCGCTGTCGTGTCGATGTGGCGGATTTCGCTGGGCCATTCGTCGCCGCGAGCTTAGCCGTTTGCTTGGTTTTTTCGGTCTTTGCGCAGCACCCGTTGGTATTGCACTGAGGACATTGACACCTTTTGGGTCTGCTGCCGACGCTGCCCTCGCGTAGGTACTTGAGTTCCCACTCGTAGCCGCAGGTTTTGCAAGTGTATTCGTGCTTCTCCAACACTTTGATGCAGCGAACCCGGCCACAGGTTGGCTTGCCGCAGTTGGAGCAGGAATCGCCAGAGCAGCTGTCACCACACTTGCAATCGCCTTGGCTGTTCTTGTCCTTCCCCCAATTTCGCGCAAAGCGAAAGCTGGGGATGCATATCCATTCTTTTTTTACGTTCCAGCAGTGTTTCTTCACTTCTTCGGTGATCTTTTTGGGGCAACAGACGACCTTCGTGCTGCAGTGACCTGCTTTGCAACCATCACTACAACAGGATTCCTCGCCGCAGCAGTCGTCATCGCAGCTAGCCCGCGTCACTTCTGTGTCTCGCATAGCTGTAGCTTTTTGGGCAACTGACAGAGGTTGTTGGATCGACGGGGCAGCCGATGCATGACATGCGAGGATCAAGCTTAGAAAGCTTGGTAGGGCCGCATAAAGTGAAGCTCTTGCGTATTTCATAGGAGTATCCTTGTTCAGTTCACTGCGTAACTGCGGCGAGGCTCAAAAATCCACGTTGAGTCGTACGCCGAGAATGGTGTAGTTGCCAGACTGTGCGGGGATCGCCGCTGGCAAGTCGTTGGCATTGTCACCATCCGAGATGGCGGCCCCGTCGATTTCGCCGTAAATCGCGTTGAATTGTAATCGGGAGTAAGCGTTCCAGTACCAATTCAGGCCAAGGGTGTGGCTCAACCCGCGTCCCCCCGCAATGTTGTCATCGTTGAAGTCGGCATAAGACCAGCGATAGGCGATCTGCCAAGCACCCCAACCCCCTTGCACGCCGTCGTTGCAAGTGTCGACCAGGAAGAAATTTTCTAAGGGTTCGATGCGAGCGAGGATACCCGTCCGACGATCCCAGGGCATATGTTCGCCGGTCAGAAAGTACGATGCGTAGACGTAGCTACCATGGAAATTCAAGTCGGGCCCAAAGCCGGAGTCGCGCTGCAGCCATAAGTTGAGGTGTTCGCCCACAAGTTGCAGCGAGCCAAAATTCCAAACATTTTCCAAGCCTAGCAATTGGTAGTTATCGGCTCCAGCGATGCGGCCTGTGTTAAGCCAGCGGCTTGCCGAGCGAGCTTCAGGACGATGGCGAAAGCGGGCTTCGTTGTTGGAGCGGGCGCCGCCAGCGCTGCCGTCTGGGTCGGCGAAAGTGCTTGAAACGGCCCAATGCCCGTAGCCGCGCCCGTCGGAGGCTTCGTCGTACCAAAAAGTGTTCGCCAATCGACTGGCAAACTCGAGTTGCCAATGATCGCTGCGATAAGTGCCTTCGTCCTGAATCAAGCGTTGGTTGAAAACACCATAACGCCAGTTCCAAGATTGATCTGCTGATACTCCATACGACTGCACACCGAGTCGGCGCGCATCCTGATTGAACGACTCGATCACGAAGGGCCGCTCGAGGAACACGTTGTATCGACTACTGTTGAGATGATCGAGTCCGTAAGGACGTTTTTGGTTGCCGACCAGCACGGTCTGCAGCATCGGCAAGTCTTCCCAGCCCAGATAGACGTCGCGGAACTCGCTCTCGTTTCCTCCAGCGAACTCCATCTCAATTTTGTAGAGCATCGTCTTCCAGAGATCGCCCTTCACCCCGAACCGCACTCGGCGAAAGCCGAATTGATCCTGCGGAGAAAGCAACGGATTACCCGTCTCAATGGTGTTGATCGCTGCATCCGAGTCGGGAAACGTCCACAGATCGGCGTGAATGCGGCCGTTGACTTTCATCGTGGCCGCCCCGTGTCCACTTGAGGCGAGCGTTTTTTGTTTCCCTTGGAGGCCGTCGTAGTCTTCTTGCAGTTTTTCGTAGTCGTCACCCAATTGAGTGTAATTCTTTTCCAGCTTGGCAAGCCGATCTTCTACGGTTGGTTCTTCGTCCTCGACGTTCTCGCTGTCGGCACCCTTATCGTCGGCGAGGAATTCGCTGAAGAAGGCTGTAGGTTGAGTGTGAGAGTCTAGAGAAAGTCTATTAATCTCGAACTCTTGCGACCAACCCTGAGCGCAGAACAGCAGCGTCAAAAGAGCACAGCAACAAAATCGGTAGAACAATGCGAGCTGCAAGGTGTTTCTCAGCTGGAGGCATAGCGATGCGAATCGTTGCTGCATTGGGAGTACACCACTAGAGAATTCTTCTACCGACCTACGAGAACACGCGATCTGCTAGCATGCCACCGAAGTGTGGAGCACAGCGGTTCTGAGGGTAGTTATCGTCGTGACGCTTGTGCGGTATGAACCGGTTGTTCCGAATTCTCGGCCTGTGCGTAAGAAGATTTCATGAAGAGTCGGTATAACCCGTACAGATTCACACGCAGAAGCCCCGATCAGGCTTCGCTCGCCGGGGTGCGGATCACGAGCAGGCGCAGCTCGGTCATGTCTTCCATCGCATAGCGTATGCCTTCTCGACCCAAACCGCTGTCCTTCACACCGCCGTAAGGCATGTTGTCGACTCGCCAGGAGGGGACATCGCCGATGACCACGCCGCCTACTTCTAGCGTGTCCCACGCGCGTTGGATTTTGTAAATGTCGCGGGTGAAGATGCCAGCTTGCAGCCCGAAGACGCTGTCGTTCACCTGAGCGAGCGCGTCGTCAAAGTCACTGAATTTGCTCAGAACCGCGACTGGTCCAAATGCTTCTTCGGTGCAGACGGTTTGGTCTTGAGGCACGTCTTCCATAAGCGTCGCTTCAAGCATTGCGCCTTCAAGGCCGCCACCGCAGAGAATTTTTCCACCAGCTTCCGCCGCCTTGTCGATCCACGACTTGAGCCGCTGTGCTTCTTTCTCGCTGATCATGGGACCAATGAATGTTTTTTCGTCCTTGGGATCGCCGGCAATGAGCTTCGTCGCTGCGGCGACGAGACGTTTCTTCAACTCGTCGTAGATGGACGTGTGCACGAGAATGCGTTGCACCCCAATGCAACTTTGGCCCGATTGATAGAACGCACCTACGATCAGTCGATCGACTGCGTCGTCCAAATCCGCGTCCGCATCGACCACGCATGCTGCGTTGCCACCGAGCTCGAGCACGACCGGCTTCTTACCCGCGCGAGCCTTCAAGTCCCAACCGACGCCGGGAGAGCCGGTGAAGCTCAGCAGTTTCAATCGCTCATCGGTGGTAAACAAATCAGCCCCATCGCGGTGGCAGGGCAAGATAGAGAAGGCACCTAGTGGCAGGTCGGTTTCTGCGAGTACTTCGCCAATCACAAGTGCTCCGATCGGCGTTCGACTAGCTGGCTTTAGCACAAATGGACAACCGACCGCAAGCGCCGGCGCGACTTTATGGGCAGCCAGGTTGAGCGGAAAATTGAACGGCGAAATAAACGAACACGGACCAATCGGTACGCGCTGATACATGCCACGATAGCCTTTAGCCCGCGGCGAGATTTCGAGGTTCATCACCTCGCCAGTGAGACGCACCGACTCTTCAGCGGCGATGCGGAACGTGTCGATCAACCGCGAGACTTCGCCTCGGCTGTCTTTGATCGGCTTGCCGGCTTCAATGCAAAGCGACTCGGCCAATTCCTCGGCTCGTTCGGTGAAGCGATCCACACAATGGTTGAGCACCGCTTGCCGCTCGTAGGGTGGCATCCTCCGCATGGGCTCCGTAGCATCAACCGCCGCGGCGATAGCGCGGTCTATCGCGGCCGTGTCAGCCATTGCTACACGTGTAGCCACTTCGCCTGAGTACTTGTCGGTCACCTCCAGGTCAGTGTTCGGCTGCTCGGCTTTGTTGGCCAGATAGTACGGGTAGCTTTCCTGTAGCATGTAGTATTCCTCAGTATTCGCGGGAATGTTGCACCAGCAACCTGAGATGTCGGCGCTAGCCGCGGGAACTCAAAGCGCAGCGTGAGTCAGGCGCATTCCGAGTCGCTTTGCTCCTGATACCCGCGGCTAGCGCCGACGGCTCCGTTGTTCAATTCGCACAGGTCGTCACACTTGTTGACTTAGTTCCTGAATTTCGTGGTTGAGGATGCGGTCATTCTCGGAGTAGTCGACCGGCACGTCAATCACATGCACGCCTGGTTCATCGTGGCATTTCGTGATCAGTGGCGCTAGTTGATCGGCCGCCTCAACACGATGGCCGTGGGCTCCGTAGCTTTCGGCGTACTTCACGAAGTCGGGGTTGCCGCAGTCGAGGCCAAAGTTCTCGAAGCCCATGTGCGCCTGTTTCCATTTGATCATGCCGTAGGCGTTGTCACGAAGGATTAGCACGACCAAGTTCAAACCGAGTCGCACGGCGGTTTCCAGCTCTTGGGAATTCATCATGAACCCACCATCGCCGCAGATCGCAACGACTTGCCGTTCGGGAAAGACCAACTTCGCTGCCATCGCCGACGGCAGACCGGCCCCCATCGTGGCCAACGCATTATCGAGCAACACCGTATTAGGTGAATGTGCCTTGTAGTTGCGGGCAAACCAAATCTTGTAGACTCCGTTGTCCAGGGCGATGATGCCCTTACCCTCGGTCACCCGCCGCACGTCGGCCACGACACGCTGGGGATACATGGGAAATCGCGGGTCGTCGGCACCTTGCTGGTAGTGATTTTCGCCCGCAGCACGGACCTTGTCGAAGTAAGTGAAATCCCAGTGCTTTTGGTTCTTGAGTTTCTCTTTCAATTGCCAAATGCTGTTGGCGATGTCGCCGATGACCTCGACTTGCGGGAAGTAGACCGGATCGACCTGGGCAGAAAAAAAGTTGATGTGAATTACCTTCACTCCGTCGGTGTGCATAACAAACGGTGGCTTCTCGATCACGTCGTGCCCAACGTTGATGATTAGATCGGCATGCTCAATCGCGCGGTGCACGAAGTCGCCCGACGAAACAGCCGCGTTACCGAGAAAGCGCGGGTCGGTCTCGTTGATTACCCCCTTGCCCATCTGTGTCGTGACGAAAGGTATGTTGGTCTGCTCGACGAATTGGCGGAGCATGTTGCAATTGCGTTTGCGGTTGGCTGCAGCTCCCACGACAAGTAGCGGGTGCTTTGCCTGTTCGATGATTTCCAAAGCCGCGCGAATCGACTTTTCCTCCGCGGTGGGGCGGCGTGCGAGGCTCGCGTCAATCGGTGCCTCGTCGGTTGCTTCGCGGGCTATATCCTCGGGCAATTCCAGGTGCGTTGCGCCGGGACGTTCTTCTTCTGCCTGGCGAATGGCCTCCCGCACGCGGGACGGGATGTTTGCTCCACTGACAACCTGTTGGGTGTACTTTGTGAGTGGCTTCATCATGTCGACGATGTCAACGATCTGAAACTGCCCCTGCTTGCTGGTCTTGATCGGCTTCTGTCCGGTTATCAGCAGCATGGGCATACCGCCCAATTGGGCGTAGGCGGCGGGAGTGACCAAGTTCGTCGCCCCCGGGCCGAGCGTCGCCAAACAGACTCCCGCCTTGCCCGTTAGCCGGCCATAAGTCGCGGCCATGAACCCCGCACCTTGCTCGTGCCGAGTGAGTATGAGTTTGATATTCGAACGAGACAGCGAATCCAAAAAATCGAGATTCTCCTCACCCGGAATGCCGAAAAGATATTCGACGCCATCGTTCTCGAGAGCTTGCACAAATAGGTCGGAGGCTTTCATATCGTTTCCTTGTAAAGCTCTTGCAGCGAAACCGCAAGCGGTAGTTTCCATACATTCTCAATACATGTTCTGAGGCAACGGTCACTACACCGCTCCGTAGGCTAGCATTGCGTCGGCGACTTTGACAAAACCGGCGATGTTGGCTCCTCGAACATAGTTGATACTGCCGTCGTCTCGTTTTCCGTAGTTGAGACACTTTTCGTGAATGTCATCCATAATGCCTTGTAGCCGCTGATCGACCTCTTCACGGCTCCACGATAAACGCAACGAGTTTTGGCTCTGCTCTAGTCCAGACACAGCCACCCCTCCAGCGTTGGCCGCCTTGGCAGGGCCAAAGAGAACTCTTGCCTCAAGAAACGCGTGAACGCCAGCTAATTCGGTCGGCATGTTGGCTCCTTCACAAACCGCTTGCACACCGTTGCCGATCAACGTCTGCGCTTCGTTGGCATTGATTTCGTTTTGCGTAGCGCAGGGCAAGGCAATGTCGCACTTCACTCCCCAAGGTCGCTCGTCCTTGTGGAACGAGGCACTGCTAAACTTTTCGGCATACTCAGAGATCCGCCCGCGCCGGACTTCTTTGAGGTCTTTCACAAACGCTAGTTTTTCTTCGTCAATGCCGTCGGGGTCGTGAATAAACCCGCCGGAATCAGAGACCGTTACCACTTTGCCACCCAACTCATTAGCCTTTTGTACGGCATAGATGGCCACGTTGCCCGACCCGCTGACCACTACCGTCTTACCGCGAAGACTATCGTTGCGGTGTTGGAACATGTTCTCGCAGAAATAAACACAGCCGAACCCCGTGGCTTCGGTGCGAACCTTGCTCCCGCCGAACGCCAGCCCCTTGCCGGTGAGGATGCCGGTGAAGCGATTTGCGAGGCGCTTGTATTGGCCGAACAGGTAGCTGATCTCGCGGCTACCGACGCCTATGTCGCCCGCCGGCACGTCGGTATCTTCACCGATGTGGCGATACAATTCCGTCATCAGCGACTGGCAAAACCGCATGACTTCGCGGTCGCTCTTTCCTTTAGGATTAAAGTTCGATCCTCCTTTTGCGCCGCCCATGGGCAGCCCGGTCAAACTGTTCTTCAATACCTGCTCGAAGCCGAGAAACTTGAGCACACTGAGTGTCACGGACGGATGAAACCGCAGCCCGCCTTTGTAGGGGCCGATCGAGTTATTGACTTGCACCCGCCACGCACGATTCGCGCGGATATTGCCCTCGTCGTCTTCCCAGGTGACACGAAAGATGATCACCCGATCGGGCTCGGTCATCCGCTCCAGAATTTGGGCCTTTTTGTACTTCGGGTTTTCCAAAACAAAGGGCATGACCGTCTCAACGACTTCGTTCACGGCCTGATGGAACTCGGTTTCGCCCGGATTGCGTTTCTTCAGCCCCCGCATGAACTGTTCGACTTCAGTTGATGATTGGTTCGGCATCGAACACTCCTTGAGATTCTATGAATTAACCAGCATTCGTAATTATGGCGGTTTACCGAGTCCAAGCGAGCCATTTTTGCATCAAGAATTTTACCCAGGGAGTCAGCCGCGTGCGGTTGTACTGGTCTCCCAAATGCCGAATCGCCTCGGCCTGGGTCGGATAGGGGTGAATCGTGCTGGCGATTTTTTTTAGGCCCAGACCGTGGGTCATTGCAAGCGAGAATTCCGCAATCATGTCCCCGGCGTGGGGAGCCACAATCGTCGCGCCGACGATTTTGTCTGATCCCTGTTGGACATGCACGCGGGAAAATCCGTTGGTCTCACTGGCAAGAATAGCGCGGTCGACTTTGGTAAACTCTTGGGTGAAGGTCTGGATCGCCACGCCCTGCTCTGCCGCTTCTTTTGCGGTAAGGCCCACCTGGGCAATCTCCGGCGAGGTGTAAGTTGCCCAGGGAATCGTCAGTGCGCTAGCCTTGGCGCGACCGAAGAACAGGGCATTTTGGATCACGATCCGCGCCATGAAATCGGCGGCATGGGTGAACTTGTATTTCGAACAGATGTCCCCAGCGGCGTAAATGTTGGGGTTTGTCGTACGGAGTCGGTCGTCGACCTGTACGCCTTTGCTCGGGTCGAACTCGACGCCTACTTTTTCCAACCCCAGGTTGTCCACATTGGGAGCGCGTCCCACGGCGATGAGCAGCCGATCGACCGGCTGGTTGTATTTTTCTTTCGGTGTGTCGAGCGTCAGGCGAATTTGCCCCTGGTCGCCCGCTTTGATTACGAGGTCTCTACCGTTGTTTAAGAAGGTGACTCCGTCGCGTTCGAGGGCCTGCTTGACGATCTGCGCGCCGTCGGGATCGTCGCGTGGTAGAATGCCTGCCTTTCCTTGCACCAGGTAAACTTCCGAGCCGAATGCCGCGAATGCTTGGGCCATTTCGCAACCAATTGGCCCGCCTCCCACGATGCCTAACCGCGGCGGCAGTTCTGTGAGCGAGAAGACCGATTCGTTGGTGAGATACTCGATCTGGTCGAGGCCCGTAATCGGGGGGGCCGCGGCACGCGCCCCAGTTGCGATGACTGCTCGTTTGAACTTGAGAGTTTGATCTCCCACCTGCAGGGAGTTAGAATCCGTAAAGGTTCCTTGGCCAAAAAAAACATCAATGCCTAGCTCGCTAAAACGGGCGGCCGAATCGTGAGGACCGATTTCCGATCGCAGGCGGCGCATCCGCTCCATCACCTGAGGGAAGTTGACCTTCAGATCGCCGGGAAGCTGCATGCCAAACTGATCGGCGTGGTGTACCGTGCTAGCGATTCGTGCCGCGCTCAGCAGTCCCTTCGAGGGTACGCAACCGACATTGAGGCAATCGCCGCCCATCAGATCGCGTTCTACCAAGGCGACCTTCGCACCCAAGCCTGCGGCTCCGGCAGCTGCAACCAGCCCCGCGGTGCCCGCGCCAACAACGACCAAGTTGTAACGGCCAGCAGGTTGAGGATTCACCCAGTCGGTGGGATGAACATGCGACTCGAGCGCTTGGTTGAACTGGTCGTGTGGTTGGAGCTGAATCAGTTCACTCATGGATGAGGGCTTCTTTCTGAGGGGCGAATTTGTTGACCAAGTAACGAACTACCAGCGGGAACAAGCCGAGCATCACCAAGGCGGCGAGTACTCGAAAGCTGAGAATGCCGCTCGTGCCGCGCTCAGCCAATTCTGCGAGTGTGGGGACCGATGCACCGGCGTAGACAAAAATGCAAGTTCCCGGCAACATGCCCAGTTGGCTAATCCACCAGAATGTCCACGTGCCGAGTGGGGTGAGTCCCATCACTGCATTGAGAACAAAAAAGGGGACAGCAGGAATCAAACGCAACGTGAAAAGATAGAAAGGGCCTTCCCGCCGCAACGCCTCATTAAACTGCTGAAGCCTCGAGCCAAACTTGCTTTGCATTGCCTCACGGAACAAATAGCGACTCACCAAAAAAGCGACTGTCGCACCCGTAGTTGAGGCGAAGCTCACCAGGATGACTCCGCACATCCAACCGAAGAACCAGCCATACATCAAGGTCAAGACCGTCGCTCCCGGCAAGGAAAGACCCGTAACGGTTACGTAGACGAGAAACGCGAGCAAATAGGTCAGCAGAGGAGACTTTGCTTGGTAGTCGCGAAGCGTTTGCTCTTTCGTGGCCAAATAGTCGAGGGATAAGAGATCGCCAAATTTCCAGTATCCGACCGCGATCGCGGAAGCAAAGAGAATCGCAACAGCTAGTTTCTTAAGAGTTTGCGAATTCATCGTGATCGCTGTTTATGGGGTAACGAAAGGAGTTGTATGTTAGACGAGCAGCTAGTGTAGAGCTTACCCAGAAAATAGGATAGCTTAAGCGAGCCAGCTAACACTTGGCTTGGTGACCGCCCATGACTGCTCGTCAGGTGGTATAATCGAGATTCAGGTTCCAACTGCTTTTTTGAAATTTCAAAGGTACTATCGCATGGCTTCCGTTTCGCTGGAGAACCTTTCTAAAGTCTATCCGGGCGATGTCTATGCAGTTCGCGACTTGGACTTGGAGATCCACGATGGGGAATTCCTCGTTCTGGTGGGACCCTCGGGGTGCGGCAAAAGCACCACGCTCCGCATGGTTGCTGGGCTAGAAACTATATCCGGTGGCACACTCAAGATCGGCGACCGCGTGGTGAACGACGTGCATCCCCGCGATCGCGACATCGCAATGGTGTTTCAGAACTACGCGCTCTATCCGCACATGACGGTCGAGCAGAACATGTCGTTCGCGCTCAAAATGCGCAAAGCCCCGAAGGCCGAGATTCGTGAACGGGTCGCTTGGGCGGCCGGATTGTTGGGGCTCGAGGGGCTCCTCAAACGCAAGCCGAAAGCACTATCCGGCGGACAGCGGCAGCGCGTAGCGCTCGGCCGGGCGATTGTGCGCAAGCCGGCGGTCTTCTTGTTCGATGAACCGCTCTCGAATCTCGACGCGAAGTTGCGCGTAGACACCCGCGCCGAAATCAAACGCCTGCACCGCCAACTCAACACCACAACCATCTACGTCACCCACGATCAAGAAGAAGCAATGACGCTTGGCGACCGCGTTGTTGTAATGGAAGGCGGCATCAAGCGGCAATGCGCACCGCCCCTAGAAATTTACCAACACCCGGCTGACCGCTTCGTGGCGAGCTTTCTGGGCATGCCGCCGATGAATTTTTTCGAGGGGCAGTTGGAGCAAGCGGAAGGCAAGCTCTGGTTCGCGGGTGAGGATGCGCGGCTGCAGCTCAACGACGCGCCGCTTGAGTGGCTTGAGGGTCAGCCCCAGCGCCCCGTCGTCGCGGGCATTCGACCCGAGAGTTTCTCGCTTCGCCAAGAGGCAAGCGCGGGGCGAAGTATTTCTGCCACAGTTCAGGTCGTGGAACCCCTGGGGAGCACGATGGATGTGTATCTCGAGACCGCGTCGGGCCAACAGATCGTCTGCCGCGTTCCGGCGTCCGAACTTGCCGAAGGGCAGGCGTGGCATGCGTACACCGACTCGTCGGCAATTCATTTGTTCGAGTCGAACGCAGCGAGTGGTGCTAGTTTGCCAGTGCAATTGGGACGGAGCTTGCGGGCAACGTCCGAGTTGGTTTAGTTTTGTGTCGCGGTTGGGTTAGTTCCGGTTATTTTATCTTCACCTTGGATGTAGGTTTTCCCACGGTAGCGCATCGCGACAACAATGAATGCACAAGCCGCCACAAACATCACTCCGCTAAAGAACCAATAGTAGCTAGCACCTTCCAGCATATTGGTGCCATCGTCGCGCTGAATCACTGCGTTGACGACAGCCGTGAATTCATTTCCCAACGCAACACTTAGCAAGAAGATGGACATAATCACTGACTTCATGCTGTTGGGTGCCTGCGTGTAACTGAACTCCAAGCAAGTGATACTTACCATTACTTCTGCAGAAGTGAGAATGGCGTAAGCGAGTACTTGCCAACCAATGCTTGGAGTTCCGCCCGAGTCGATCGACTGTTGAATAAATCCCGTGACCATAAACGCAGGAACGGTGAGGAACATTCCCATGCCGACTTTACGGAGTGGAGTTAAGCGAACGAGCCGATTCATAGCTGGGTAGATCACGTAGGAAAATAGTGGTATGAGAATGAGAATCATCGCCGGGTTCACTGCCTGAAGCTGGCTAGGCAACCACTCGCGTCCGAGCCAATTGAGATTCATTTTTTTCGCCTGCAGCACCCAAGCACTCGCAGTCTGGTCAAACAAACACCAAAACGCTGCTACACATACGTAGATGGGAATCAGTCGCTTAATAACCTTGAGGTTTTCGCCGGTGAATGACTCACGCAGGAAGGTCTTGCCACGTGGTGGAATGTGGACAAACCGATAACGCCCCAACCAGAACATGAGGGTTGCCAACGCCATGAGTACGCCAGGCACGCCAAACGCCAAAGAGGGCCCGGGCTCGAGCCCCAGCGACCGTAACCAAGTTCCGAAGCTTCCAAACTGCTGATCGAATCGCTCTTCATTCAGCAAGATGGGGGTCAAGTAGGTTGAGGCAACCGCGCCTAGGTTGATTGACAAGTAGAACCAACCAAATACTTTTTCGAGTAGATGTTTATTTCTACTGCCAAACTGATCACCAACGTGCGCAGAGACGCACGGTTTGATAGCTCCCATTCCCAGCGCAATGAGAGTCAAGCCAATCCCAAGGCCTAGACGTGTCTCATCCAGAGCAAGCGCAAGGTGACCAAAACAATAGAGAATGCTCAGCCAGAGGATGACTGGGTACTTGCCAAACCACCAGTCCGCAATGATTGCGCCTAATAAGGGAAAGGCGTACCCAGCGACAACGAACGTATGAAGCCAAAATTTGGCATCGGGTTCTGATAAAGTCGCCAAATTCCCTGCACCGTCGACCAGGTACTCCGTCATAAAAACCGTGAGAATGGCCTTCATGCCGTAGAAGCTAAATCGTTCAGCAGCTTCATTACCGATAATGTATGGAATTCCCCCCGGCATTTTGTCGGTGGGAGGTGGAGTGGTTTCAAAATTCGACGATTCGGCTGCCTGGTCCATTGAATAACTCCGCGCAATGAATATGTGTTCAGCCGCAGTGTAACCGAAAGCTTCCACTGAAACAGCCGCAATCTACGCTTCCGCGGCACGCTTTTCCCAGCAATACGGACACAACTCTCCCGGCACATAGTGCGGCGATTGCTGTTGGTCGAGTGTGAGCGGAGCCTGGCAGGCGTAGCAGAGCGTGGTCGCGGTTTCTTGCAGATTGGGGTCCAGCGCCGTGCGTTTGTCGAACACGAAGCACTCGCCGTCGTAGTGCTCGCCGCCGCAGTCCTCGAAGTATTTCAGAATGCCACCGTCGAGCTGGTAGACGTCGCGATAGCCGGCTTGCTCCATGTAGGGCCCCGCCTTTTCGCAACGAATACCTCCGGTGCAGAACATGACAACCGGCGCGTCAGGGAACGCATCACCTAACTGATCGACTGCCGCCGGAAATGTGCGAAAGTGATCCACTCCGATTGGCACCGCGTTTTCAAACGTGCCCAAGCGCACTTCGTAGTCGTTGCGCACATCCAGCAACGTGCAAGGCCGGCCTTCGTCGAGCCACTGCTTGAGCTGGCGCGGAGAGATTTTTTTCGCCGTGGCACGGCGGGGATCAATTTCCTCGACGCCAAACGCGATGATCTCCCGCTTCAGCCGCACCAACATGCGATTGAACGGCTGATGGTCGCTGAAGCTTTCTTTGGTTTCCAGCGCCCCAATCTCGTTGTCGACTTGCAGTCTCGCGAGCAACGCATCAACTGCCTCACGACTGCCCGCCACAAACAGATTTACCCCTTCGGGGCTCAGTAAAATCGTCCCCCGCAGTCCAAGTTCCAGGCAGAACGAGCGCAGCTGTTCGCGTCGCGTGCCAAGCTCCGTAAGCGGAACAAATTTGTAGGCGGCAACGTTGACAACGGACAAGTGCGCCTCGGCAGTGGAAGCTTCTGCATTCATAACAGCGATTATGAAGCAATCCCGTGCCGAGGGAAACCGCTGCCGACGGCCGGTAGTGAAATCTATCGCCGTAATATCCCCTCGTCATTTGGTAGGATTTGAACCACAAAGGCAGGAAGAACACAAAGTGCGACACCTCTCGTCCTTGGTGCCTTGGTGGTACGTTTTGAAACGGAATCATTACCCGACGGCCACTGGCGCGCGGGCTGTTTTCCGCTAAACTACCGCCATGAAACAGTTCGCACTTTGGTTTGGGCCATTGGTGGCCTGCGCGTTGGGATTCGGCCTGTGGGCGACGGGCTCTACCCCAGCGGTCGCCTGGACGGCAGGGGTAACCACCCTGTGCGCGGTGTGGTGGGTGTTCGAGCCGATTCCGATTCCTGCAACCTCGCTGATTCCGCTTGCGGTGTTTCCCTTGGTCGGCGTCTTGAAAGCCGCCGAGGTGGGGCAGGCCTACGGCGATAAACTCATCTTGTTGCTCTTAGGCGGACTCATGCTTTCCTCGGCAATGGAACGCAGTGGCGCGCATCGCCGCATAGCGCTCTCGATGGTTGCCTTGTTTGGCGGAGCCAGTTGTCGGCGATTGGTGTTCGGCTTCATGGCAGCCGCCGCGGGCCTGAGCATGTGGATTTCCAACATGGCTACGTCGCTGATGCTGCTGCCGATCGTATTGGCCGTTATCGAAAAAACCGACAACCGCCGCTTGCGGCTTAGCCTCCTCCTCGGCACGGCCTACGCCTGTAGTGTCGGCGGCATCGGCACACCCGTCGGCACGCCGCCGAACTTGATCTTCATGGAAAACTACCAGCGCATCGTTGGCGAAGAACCCGCATTTTCGGCGTGGATGAGTTGGGCCGTGCCGGTCGTGATCGTCATGTTACCGCTGATGGCACTGTGGTTGACGCGTGGCTTGCCTCGACAAACGAACTTGCAACTCCCCCAAGTGGGCGCGTGGCGCACCGAGGAGCGTCGCACGCTGTTGGTGTTCGCCATCACCGCGGCGCTTTGGATCACTCGGCTCGAACCCTTCGGCGGCTGGAGCGCGTGGGCCAATCTGCCTCAGGCCAACGATGCGAGTGTGGCGCTGCTGGCCGTAGTGGCCATGTTTCTAATCCCCAACGGCCGCGGCGAGAAGTTGCTCGATTGGACGACCGCCGTGAAAATCCCTTGGGGCATTCTCATCTTGTTCTCCAGCGGCATTGTCATTTCCAAAGCGTTCATCACTTCCGGCCTCAGCGAGTCCATCGGCAATCGGCTCGCCGAGCTGGGGCAGTTGCCGCCGCTGCTGATGATCGCGCTGGTTTGCACTGCGGTGACCTTCCTTACCGAAGTGACCAGCAACACCGCCACAGCAAACTTGCTCATGCCTGTGCTCGCCGCGACGGCCATCGCCGCCGACATCGAGCCCAGGTTGATCATGGTTCCCGCGGCGATGAGCGCGAGCTTCGCCTTCATGTTGCCCGTCGCCACGGGGCCGAACGCGATCTTCTTCGGCTCGGAACAAATCACCGTCAAGGAAATGGCTCGCGAGGGCTTCGCGCTGAACCTCATCGGCATCGCCGTGGTCAGCACTGTTTGCTACTGGCAGTTCGGCTAAGATAGTCACTTGCTAGGCAGTGGGCGCCCGCGGCTCCACACGAGCAGCCGGAGCAGTAACTCAGCAGCATACACGAGAAGCCGAACGGAGGTTCACTTCTATGCTGGAATCTCAGAACGAGACACGCAACTGATTGAACACCCCAGACCGAGGTAGGATTCTGTAGAACTTGCCCGAAAACGATGCTTGGCGATGGCGTCACACAATAAAAAACGCCGAGGATTCTAGCCCTCAGCGTGAGCAACTTTCCGGAAAAGGGTCGGAGGTGGGAGAGTTTCAGCAACCCAAACGCTATTGGTAGGATGGTGTGCTTGCACCCATCTTTTCAAGCCCCCAGTCGCTCGGAATGACGAATTATCGCCGCAACTACGTTAAGGGCGGGACCTACTTCTTCACAGTCGTGACACACCAAAGACGTCCGCTGCTAACGACCCCGTTAGGCAGAACGGCTTTACGAGAGGCGATTGTAAGTGTCCGGCATCGCAGACCTTTCACCCTAGATGCGATTGTCCTGCTTCCTGATCATCTCCACGCCGTGTGGACCTTGCCGCCAGATGACACAGATTTTTCAACCCGATGGCGGCAAATCAAGACATTGTTTACCCGCCGTTGGCTAAACGAAGGTGGTAGCGAAACATCTCAATCGCTCAGCAGGAAAATCAAGGGTGAACACGTAATCTGGCAACGCCGCTTCTTTGAGCACACATGCGTTGATGAGAATGACATGAAGCGCTGTTTCGATTACCTACATGTCAATCCGTTGAAACATAAACTTGTGGAGCGGGTAGTCGATTGGCCTTGGTCATCTTTCCACCGCTACGTTCGGCTGGGCGAATACTTGCCAGACTGGGGATCAGCAGACCAGTGGTACGGTGATGAGTGGCGGAAATTTGAATAGCAGAGCAACACGGCAGGCAACCGTCAAAGATGGGTGCGAGCACCCATCCTACTTACTATTCCAAGGCTTCGATTCCACAAGCGGAGGGACTCGCCGACGCTGGAATCAGGTAGCAGTTTCCAAGGTAGAAGGTACACTCCGACGCTGGAATCTGGTTTCGCAGTTCTCGCCCATGAGGGCTACTTGTCAGCGTGCTTTTGCATCCCTTTTGCCGTGTCTTTCTCTCCATCAGCGGCGGGCACTTCTTTGGGAGCGAACACATTCTGCACTGCGTCTTCGAACAACAGTTTGGTCGTTTCGTTCACTTCTTCTTGAGTTATTTTTCTGTCAAGCCAAATGAAGATTAGCTTCGAGTCGGATGCCTGAACAGCGTATCGGTCCTGTTCATTCCTCCAAACTGTAACACCCCATTTGGCCATTTCGCCATCGGGGTCCCTTGACCATTTCTTATGTGTAAGATTGACACACTCGACTATCGATTCAAAAGTGACCGAGTCCGGATAGGTGGCCATAATCCCGTAGATTTTGGGCCCATCAAGGTCCAAATGTATGTTCTTCGGGTAAATGGCTTTCACTCCCACCTTGCTCGCCTGAAGCGGTGATACAGCTCCAAGTTTCTTTCCAAGGATTTTTGGATTGGGAATTACTATATCTGTGCGAGCGTGGGCTTCTGATGGATGTGTGAGTGCATTTGTCAGAAGCATAACTCCGCCGAGTAACACGTATCGAATCATGGGAATAGCTTTTTCGTTGATGTTTTAAAGGAGTTTACGGCATCAGCGACGCACGCCAATAGTTCGCCAGGACTAGCCTTATCTTGCCGAAATTATAGTGTACCCGAATCAGCAGCAATTTCCCTTTTTCCCTAGTTCGGCTTCATGACGATTCCACAAGAGGAGGGACTCGCCGATTGTGGAATCTGCACCAGACGGGCCAAGGTCACTTACGTATCACCGAGTGAGATGTGACCAAAACTAGCCGTCTTGCTTGATCAGTTGGCTGCGCAGCAACTCCGCGGGGTGTAGCGCTTGCCTGCCCGTGAAATGCTTGATCTGCTGGCGGCAACTCACTCCTGCGGCGACTAGTTTCGTGCCTGTGTCCGCCTCGCGCACGGCGGGCAACAACCGCCGCTCGCCCATCGCTTGCGAGATTTCGTAGTGCTCGGCTTCGTACCCGAATGAGCCCGCCATGCCGCAACAGCCGGAGTCGACTTCTTCGACGTTGCACCCCGAGAGCCCCAGCGTTTGCTTGCTGGGTCCCGTGCCGACGAGTGCCTTTTGTTGGCAGTGGCCGTGCAGCAACACCTTGTCCGCCGCTTCACGGAAGTTCAAGTCGAGCTCGCCGTCGTCGGCGAGCTTGGCGATGAACTCCTCGAACAGAAAAGAATTCCCCGCGATCATCGAGCCGCGCGGATCATCGGGTAGCAGCGTGAGCAGTTCATCGCGCAGCGTGAGCAGGCAACTGGGCTCGAGCCCCACAATCGGAATGCCCTTCTCCGCAAACGGCGCGAGCTTCTCGATGCAATCTTGCGCCGCTGCGCGGGCCTTGTCGACCAAGCCCTTCGAGATCATCGGCCGCCCGCAGCACCAGTGGCCTGGCAGTAACACCTCGAACCCGGCGGCTTCCAGCACTTCAGTCGCCGCAATGCTGATATGTGGATAGTTGTAGGTGTTGAACGTGTCGTTGAACAGCACGACTTGACGATTGCCTTTCGGTGGAGCTTTGCGGTTTTGGAACCAGGTCGTAAAAGGTTCGCGAGCAAACTGCGGCAATCGGCGGTGCCGACCGACGCCGAGCGTTTTCTCCATCAGCCACCGCACCGCGCCGTTGCCCATGATGGTGTTCACCACTGGCGCAAGCGCACCGGAGTTCCAACGGCTGAACCTCGCGATGTCGGCCATCAACCGAGCTCGCAGGGGCACGCCATTTTTCTTGTAGTACTGGGCGAGAAACTCGAACTTGATTTTCGTCATGTCGACCGACGACGGGCACTCACTCTTGCACGCCTTGCACTCGATGCACAAGTCCATCGCTTCGTACATTCGTTTGCCGGTCAGTTCCTCGGGAGGTAGCTGCCCCGACAAAGCGGCGCGTAGCAGATTCGCGCGACCACGCGTGCTGTGCTCTTCTTCGCGGGTGACCATGTAGCTGGGGCACATCGTGCCGGTGGTGGTCTTGCGACAGATGCCCGCCCCGTTGCACATTTCGACCGCGCGGTGGAACCCCTGGTCCTCGGAAAAATCGATCTGCTCTTCGAGTTGCACGACCTTGTAGTCGGCACCATAGCGAAGATGATTGGTCATCACCGGAGCGTCGACGACGTTCCCCGGGCTGAGCAAGTTGTGCGGGTCGAACGTCTGTTTGACTTGCTGGTACAGACCATACAATTCGGCGCCGAAGAACTGCTCGTTGAGCCAACCGCGTGTGCGTCCATCGCCGTGCTCGCTAGACAGCGATCCGCCATAGCCGCGCAGCAGTTCCACCGAAAACGCACCAATCTGTGGCAACTTGGCGATCTCCGTGGCTACTTTTGTGTTGACCAATGGTCGAATGTGCACGCAACCCGCGCTGGCATGGGCGTAGTAGGCCACTTGGGTTCCCAGGTCGTTGCAGAACTGTTCGATCTTGGTGACGTAGTCGGCCAGATGCTCGACCGGCACTGCGGCGTCCTCGATGAACGGGATCGGTTTGTGGTCGCCTTTGATGCTCATCAGAAAGCCGAGGCCCACCTTCCGCACCGTCCACACGTCGGTTTGCTGCTGATTAGTCCAAGCTTCGGTGATCGCCCCCGCGGGAACATTTTGGCTTGGCAGGTGCGCTTTCAGACGATCCACTTTCTGGCGCAACTCGGCATCGCTTTCGCCGCAGAACTCGGTGATGAGTACGCAATTGGGATCACCATCAATGAAGTTCTTCAGTAGTCGAGCGTATTGCGGTGCTTCACGACAGCGGGTCAGACCCAAGTGGTCGAGTAATTCAACCGCCGAGGGATCGGTCTCCAAAATTATCGGCACGGCGGACAATGCGCTGCGCAGGTCGTCGAAATGCACGACGGCCAATACCGTGCGCGAGGGCTTGGTTACCAACTGTAGTTTGATTTCGTTTATGACGCCGAGTGTTCCCTCGGAACCACACACGAGCTTTGCCAAGTTGAAACGCCGGTCGGGTTCCCCCAGAAACGAGGTCCCAGAGACAAAGCGGTCGAGATTGTACCCACCACAACGACGCCAATGCCTTGGGGTGCCCTGGCGAATGGTGTCTTGGTTCTCGGACGCTGCCACCAGTTGCGAAATTTCGCGATAGATTTGGCCCTCTAGTCCCGAGTTCCGCGTCTTTGCGTCCAGTCCGCCATTCTCCAGCGGAGCGAAATGTGCACTGCTTCCGTCGCTGAGGAAAACGCCGGTTTCCAAGACATGATCTGCGGTCATGCCGTACACGATCGAGTGGCTGCCGGTCGAATTGTTTGCCACAATTCCGCCCATTGCCGCGCGGTTGCTGCTGGCCGGATCGGGACCGAACTGCAATCCGTGCCGCCGCAATTCGATATTCAGCGGATCAAGCACCACGCCCGGCTGCACGCGGACCCATTGCTCTTCGCGGTTCACCTCAAGAATGTTGTGCAGGTAGCGCGTCGTGTCGATCACGACGGCTTCGTTGACAGCCTGTCCCGCCAGACTGCTCCCGCCAGCGCGGGGCAAGATCGGCACGAGGTGTTTGGCGGCAAGCTCCACTGCGGCGTGTAATTCTTCGACGTTACGTGGTAGCACGACTCCGTGCGGCAACACCTGGTAGATGCTGGCATCGGTGCTGTACAGCACACGGCTGAACGAGTCGGTGCGGATGTCGCCCGAGGTCCGGTTACGCAACTCTGCTAGGTATTCCTCGACGGCTATGGAGTCTGGCACAATTTGCCTCGTTGGAAAAATGGAGAACCTCACCCATGATAGAAAGCGGAGGCCTACGGCTCAACCAACAAGAAATGCAGGTAATGATACCGTTTGGTATTGAACCACTAAGACACAAAGGCAGGAAGATGGCAATATCCGGGAATTCTTGGTGACTTCGTGTCTTCGTGGTTCAGTTTCTAGACGGCTAGGTGAGCACTTTTGGCAAATGGTAGCACTCCCGAAATGCACCTGGTGAACCCACTACGCAAAACGCGTGTCCACCAACGCAGCCGCATTGCGAACTCACGGCGAATCGCCCACTCACCGCTGAGCTTTTGTTGTACAATGGGGCAACTCTCCGCGGCTCGAAACGCCTATTTTCCCGGAACGGACGCACGTGACTTCTGCGATTGATCCTTTATCGAACGAGAATGGCTCCTGGTGGCGGCGTCCGGCGGGAGGACGCGAGGTGCTTCAAGTCGCCCTGCCGCTGGTGGTTTCGATGCTCTCGGTGACGGTGATGACCTTCGTCGACCGGATGTTTCTCAACTGGTCTTCGAGTACCGCCATGTCTGCTGCCTTTGCCGGCTCGATTGTCTGGTGGGCGGTCCTCTGCTTGCCGATGGGGCTTTGCCAGTATGTGAACACGTTTGTTTCCCAATACCACGGCGACAGACAGCCTGACCAAATTGGCCCTTCGGTTTGGCAAGGAGTCTGGATCGCCCTGTTGTTCACACCCCTGTTACTGTTAGCGATACCGTGCGCTCCGCTGGTGTTTTCACTCGCAGGGCACGGCGACGCCATCGCGGAGCAGGAGATCCAGTATTTTCAGATTCTTTGCTTTGGCAGCCCGGCATTTTTAATTGCCACGGCTCTTTCTGGTTTCTACGGGGGTCGCGGAAAAACCTGGGTTTCGATGTTTGTTGATTCAGCAGTCGTTGTGGTGAATATCGTGCTCGACTATTTGTGGATTTTCGGTTACGCCGGTTTCTCGGAAATGGGAATCGCGGGTGCTGCTTGGGCGACCGTGGTATCGCTCTGGTTGAAAGTACTCATCTACCTGCTGCTAGTCTTGCAGCGCGAACACCGCCAGCAGTTTCAGACCGGGCGTGGAATCCGCTGGGACCAGAAGTTAATGCGTCGCATGGTTTACTATGGCCTGCCAAGTGGCGTGCAGATGTTGCTCGATGTGATGGGATGGACTGTGTTTGTGTTGCTCGTGGGGCGACTGGGTACCATTCCCAACACGGCGACCACCTTGGCATTCAGCATCAGCTCAGTAGCCTTCATGCCAATCTGGGGTTTTGGCATAGCGACCAGCATCCTGGTGGGCCAAAAGCTTGGCGAAAACCGTGCTGACTTGGCCGGTCGCGCGACGTGGACAGCCTTGGCAATTTCGCTGGGCTACATGGCCACGATGTCGGCCCTCTATGTGTTCACGCCAGGTTTGTTTATCGATCCCTTCTTTCGCGACACAGAACTGCCTGTTGAGACCATTCGCGTGGTGCGTAGCATGGCTGCAACGCTGCTTTGCTTTGTAGCCGCTTACAATTTACTCGACGCGGTGTTAATGGTGTTTGTGAACACTTTGAAGGGCGCGGGTGACACGCGCTACATTCTCATCGTCTCGATTCCAATGGCCGTGCTGTTAGCGACTGCCAGTTGGCTTGCTGTGGAGGTCTTGCAATTGGGAATCTACAGCTGTTGGATGATCGCTGTGGCCTGGGTGTGGATCATGGGCGGATTGTTCTACTGGCGATTCCATACGGGCCAGTGGCGGAGCATGAGTGTTATTGAGCGACAACACGATTCCCCGTCGCGCGAGCGACAGCCGCCCCCGCCCGCCGACTCGGCAGTCACCAAGCAAGCTGCACTTGGCTCGGAATAGCGAGCGTCGCTACGCCGATTCGTGCAGCGCCACGCGATTGCCTTCGGTGTCCTCGAAATGCGCGACAAAACCATGCTCGCCAATGCTCATCCTCGGGTTTAGCGTTTTGCCGCCGGCATTGTTGATCGCCTCGAGCGTGGGGTCGATGTGGTCGACATGCAAATAGACGAGTGAGCCATTGTGAGAAGGCTTGTACCCGTCGCCCTTGATTAGGGTTCCCGCGGCACCGGCAGCCCCCATCTCCATCGGGAACCAACCCATTTGGTTGGGGCCCATTTCGGTTTCCGCGATCTCGACGCTCAAAATTGCCTCGTAAAATTTCTTGGCTCGCGAGAGGTCTGTGACAGGAATTTCAAACCAATTGACGGGGTTCGCGTGAGAAGCCATGGGGAGTCTCCCTAAAAAAAGTGGAATTCGGGGCTTTTCTGCCAGACGATTTACGTTACTATTTAGTAACATATTGCGATGGGCTTTTCCTGTCAATCACTTTTCGAGCCTAGTGGAGAAAAAACTGATGCCCGTAAATACGAAGAAAGTAGCAGGCAGGCGAGCAGTCAAATACGCTTCGCTGGACGAGTTGCTGGCCGATGCTCGGAGATTTTCTGAAATCGAATTCCAGAAGCTGGGCAACTGGTCGCCGGGGCAGATATACGAACACCTAGCTCGAACCATGAACTGCTCGCTCGATGGTTTCGACATGACCTTCCCCGCACCGCTGCGCTGGATCATGTCGCTATTTATGAAAAAACGAATGCTCTACAAAAGCATACCCGCGGGGTTCAAGAGTACGGCGAAGATGGTCGCGAGCGATTCCATTGCCACGGAAACCGGACTGGCGAATCTCGAACAAGCGATCCATCGGCATCAGGGTAATCCCACCTACGTGCTCCACCCAGGATTTGGCAAGCTGACACCCGAAGAGTGGATCGCCTTTCACCTCCGTCACGCGGAGATGCACATGAGTTTCTTGATCCCTCAAAACTGAAATGGAGACGTAACGATGACCGCAACCCAAGAGCTTACTCTCGACCTTTCTCAAAGCATCGAAATCAATGCTGCCATTGGCGACGCGTACAAGGCGTTAATTCGTCGCATCACCAGTGAAAGCTCGACGCCGGACAACAAACCCATGCCGATGGTCCTCGAAGAGTGGCCCGGCGGGCGCTGGTTCCGTGACCTCGGCAATGGACAGGGTCATCTTTGGGGCTTTGTCCAGGTGATCAAGCCACCCACGCTGATTGAAATCCAGGGGCCGATGTTCATGTCTTACCCTGTGGCTGGGCATGTGCAGTTTCGGCTCACGCAGGTTTCAGGGGGTACGGAGCTCTCGCTTCGCCACCAGGCGCTAGGATTTCTTGAGGACGCTCATCGCGAAGGGGTTGTCCCCGGCTGGATGTCGGTCCTCGAAGGCACGAAGAGATTCGCGGAGTAGCAACCGAGCATGACTCAAGATTTTGATCATGTCTGGAAAGCACTCTCTGACCCTACGCGTCGAGAGATTCTCGACCTGTTGCGCGACGGACCCCGGCAAACGACGGAGGTCGTGGAGCAGTTTCCCGACCTCTCGCGTTTCGGCGTGATGAAACACCTTGAGGTGCTGCGCGAAGCCGGCTTGGTCAACACTCGTAGCGAGGGCCGCCGCCGAATCAATTCTTTGAACGTTGCCCCCATTCGTCAGATTACCGAACGCTGGATCAGCAAGTACGAAGCGTACTGGACCAACACCCTGCTGCGCGTCAAGGAAGTTGCTGAAGAGAGCGAAGCCGCCGAAAAGGGTGTGACCAAGGCGAAACGACCGCGTAACAAGAGGGCATGACTATGGCTTATAACGAAGAATATGCGGGAATTTTCCGAGATGAACTCGCACGACTGGATGGCGTCACGGAACGGAAGATGTTCGGCGGGCTCTGCTTCATGCTCCACGGTAACATGCTTTGTGGAGTAGACAAGAATGGCGGCATGGCGCGTGTTGGAAAGGAACTCGAAGCGGCGGCCCTCGAAATCGAAGGGATTACGCCCCTTTCCTTCACGGGTCGCAAGATGGGTGGCATGGTTGATATCAGCGCCGAAGCGATGGGCAACGACGCGACGTTGAAACAAGTGCTGAAACTCGCGCTCGACTTTGTGGGCTCTCTGCCACCGAAGTAGTTCCGTGGAATTGGCCTCGGCCTATCCCGTAGTTCGCATGCCCGTCGAGACGCCTTTAATGGTCAAGTGGATGAGGTGCTCGATCTCGAGCGAAGTGGTTCCTGCGTCAGTCGCCGCGCGGCGCAATAGCTCATATTGCAAGAGATTCAACGAATCGACATAGCCGTTGCGAACCCGAATCGATCGCTGCAGCCAAGGTACGCCTTCCAGTAGCTCATCGTTGCCCAGCACCTGCAGCAGGGACTTACGCGAGCGCTCGTGTTCGCTGGTTATTGACTCGGCCAGCTGATCGCTGCCCTCGATGTCGGCCCCTAACTCTGCGTACCACTTGAACACCGGCATATTGGCCTGCGCAAGGGCTAGAGCTGCGTTGTCCAGCGAGATGCGAAAGAATTGCCAACCATTGTACATTTCCTGCAACAGCGCCAAATGGTTTGTTTCGTCCTCTTGCAAGAAACCTTCGAGCGCGCTACCCAGCCCGAACCAAGCCGGCAAGATCGCGCGACACTGGGTCCACGAGTAAACCCAGGGAATCGCACGCAGGTCTTCCACACGATTGCCGCTCTTACGTTTCGAAGGACGTGAGCCGATCGGTAGTCGCTCGATCGCGTTGATCGGTGTGATCGCGCGATAGAAATCGGCGAACGAAGGATGGTCGACCAACTGTCGATAAACCGAGAGCGAACGTTCTGCGAGGTCAGCCATTGCAGTGGTCCAGCTTTCGGGCAGTGGCTTGTCTTCTTTCGCCACGGCGGTAAGCACCGACCAGAGCAGCTGCTCGAGATGGCGATGGGCAATGTGAGGGTTGTCGTAGCGATCTGCGAGAACTTCCCCCTGTTCTGTAATCCGCAGCGCACCGCGGAACGCACTCCGCGGTAACGACAACACGCCCTTTGCCGCTGGACCACCACCTCTCGCCAACGAACCTCCGCGCCCATGAAAGAACGTCAGCTTTATGCCCAATCGCGTGGCGAGTTCCATCAGGCGCGCCTGCGAATTTTGCAGTGCCCACTGTGCTGCCAGGTAGCCGCCCGCTTTGGAGCTGTCGGAGTAGCCGATCATCACGTCCTGGTCGTCAGCCTGCTGCCGCAGGTACTCGCGGTAAGTCGGCTCGCCGAGGAGTTCTTCCATCGTCTGCGGGGCGTTTTGCAGATCGTCGATGGTTTCAAAGAGCGGCACAATCGGTATTAGCATTTCCGGATCGCGTGGGTCGCCGCCATCGACCCGCTCGGACCAGCGCCAGAACCACATGATGGTGAGTAGGTCGCTGGGCACGCGCGTCATGCTCAGGATATGTCCGCCCAAGGCTTTTTCACCGTAGGTGCGCATGACACGTCGCAGCAAGGTGAACAACTCAAGGGTTTCTTCCGCTTCGGGTGAGAGGTCGCCTGGAGCAAGCTTGAACTCCGCGCCCATCGTATCGACCAACGCTCTGCGTCGCGCTAGCTCGTCGAGTTCTGCCATGTCGGGAACGAGTCCCGCTTTACTGAGCAGTTCATTGATCACCGTGCGATACAGCCCCGAGTCCTGCCGAACGTCGAGCCGCGCCATGTGCAGGCCGAAGGTTTCGATCTGGTCTAGCCAGGGCTGCACTTCGTGAGGAATGAAGTTCGCGTTGCCCGTTTCGGTGAGACTCTCTGCAATAAGCTGCACGTCGGCAAGCAGCGCATCTCCTGTGGGATAGACGCCCTCGATGGGACTTTCGATCTCTCCCGGCTTGGCTAGTGCCGTTTGCTTGAGCCGCCAACGCACCACGAACAACCAACGGCGATAGGCTTCTAGCGGTGGCAACTTGGCCAACGACTCTTGCAGCTCGGGCCAGCGCTGTCCCGCTGCAGAAATGGCGTCGACCAAGCAAGGTGCCGCGGGTGTTTGCCGATCAGAAAGACTCAACGATCGCGACAATTTTTCACAGCGATCCTCATGCGAATCCAAAGCGAGCTGGCGATGGTAGGCCAAGGTTTGCTTGGTAATTTCTGGCGTGACAAAAGGGTTGCCGTCGCGGTCGCCACCGATCCACGAACCGTATTCGACGATCGGCAACTGTTGCAGCGTTACCTTGGGGTAGTGTTCAGCCAGAGCATGCCGCAGGTCGGCGTTGATCAACGGAATCTGTTGCCAGAGGACTTCTTTGACATTCAAGCCGCGCTGGACTTCTTGCATCACAGTCGGGCGCCAAGGGCGAATAAAATCGGTCTGCCACAGTTTGCTTAACTGCGTGCTCAGTCGTTCGTCGAGTCGCTCTTTTTCGGCTGGCAAGAGGTTTGTGTCGTCGCCTTGATCCAGCAGTGCACGAATTTCGCCTAATATTCGTCGCACGGCTCGTCGCTTCGCTTCGGTGGGATGCGCAGTAAGCACGAGTTCGACGTGGAGCGCGTCGACATACTTCTGCACGTCCTGGGAAGCAATCCCCAGGCGATGGTATTCGGCAATCGCCGAGCGAATGGTTTCGCTGGCTGGTTCGGGATAGGCCTCGCGCTGCCGTTCTCGGAGCACGCGCACACGGCGTCGGTCCTCGGCCAAGTTTGAGAGTTCGAGGAAGATGGTGAATCCGCGCGAGACGACTTTGATCTGCTGTTCGTTCAAATCGGCAAGCAAATCGCGGATCTGCTGGCTGGCCTGTTCGTCGCCCTCGTGGAAATTGCGCACCAGCTGCCGAAGCTGTTCGACTAAGGCAAGGCTTTCCTCGCCAGCCATTTGGCTGATGATTTGGCCACAGAGGCGGCCGAGTTGATCAATTTCACGGCTGAGTTGGGGGAAATGGGTTTCAGGCATTGAAGGCAAGTAGAGGGTTTTGCAGCAAAACTGGCGCGGAGGATTTTG
Organism: Bythopirellula sp.; assembly: GCA_965230685.1. Taxonomy (GTDB): domain Bacteria; phylum Planctomycetota; class Planctomycetia; order Pirellulales; family Lacipirellulaceae; genus Bythopirellula. The sequence continues at coordinate 373,586 of CBDDLO010000002.1, read as the reverse complement.
GTGCAATTGATTGATGGGAGTGTTACTTCGCGCCGGCGCATAACCGTTTGGTCACCAAGCGATACGGCGTAGCCGCCTTGGAACCAACCTAACAGATTCGCGAAAAAATTATCAGACGCGATTCCTGTCCCAGCAGGCACAGCGATGGAGAGCGGCCTTTCTACGAGTTTACACTGGCCGCAACCAGGAACGTGCTACCGGCCTATAGGCTGGGCAGCAGGACACTTGGTTTGGGCACGACGGTGGCAGAGGCAATGCCTTGGTGGTTGACGACCGTTATGTGATTTGGAGCGCCGCTTCGCAGCCCCCCCCCGACGGGCAGAGGTTGGAATCTCTTCAAGAGGAAGCTATGTGATTAAGGAAAGGAAATTGGATGCAAAAGTTTCTCTCTCTCTGGCAATGCGGGTGCACTTGTTGCCAATTCCAGACGCAAGATAGGACCACTTTGATTTCAGCGTGTTTTTGTTGCTCATAAATCGGAGCATCGACCACCGCGAGCCTGACTTTTCCTGCAATTGGCTCTGAATGCGTGCCGAAATTTCGATCATTTTCCTGCAAAAATTGCTTCTAAATCACTGAGAGGGAGTGTATAACCACCTGCAGATAGTGGTTAACCGTCGATTTCAGGCAGTACTTCGGAGGGCTCTATGATGAAAACTGCAAGCTATTTCAGTTCCTGTGCTTCTTTCGTATTGTTGACCAGCGTGACGACGTACGCAGCCACACCGGGGGCTGTGGAAACCTGGGACGCCGATTTGGCGGGCTGGGAACAAAGCACCACCAGCTCGACTCCCGTCCATGTTGCGGGGGGAGGAAACCCTGATGGTCATGTCCAAATACGAAAAGTGCTCGGCGGTTTTGATGAGATCGGTATCGTGACGGATTCCAACGCGGACTTCCTGGGCGACTTCGCGGCAGACGGAATCAATCAGGTCTCGGTCGACATCAACATGTTCAACAGTTCGGTGACCGACAGCTGGGTCCGCTTCCGTCGCAACTCTGGAGAGAATGGTTGGCTCTACAGCTTTGGTGCGATTGCACCCAATGCAAACATTTGGGAAACGTATACGACGCCGGTCTTCGATCCGACTTGGAACGATCTCGATGCAATAAGTAATGGCTGGATTACCGACAACGACATCGACGCTGGAGCGGATCCCAGCCCGCCCTTTGCTACCGTCATGAGTGGTGTGGGCCGCGCTGAGGTCCGGTTCGATACGGCAACTGGTGTTAGCACTCTGATCGGTGTCGACAACTATCGACTGGTCCCAGAACCCTCGTCAATGGCATTGCTGCTTTTTGCGGGCACGCTAGTCAGCGCTCGCAGGAGATCAAGCCGCGGTAAGTAGGCAATCTGGAATTAGCCATCGGACTAAGTTCCACATGCGATGGGGTTCCAAAGCGCGCTTCCAGGAAAGACGCGCGGGCCTTGTTGGGGATTACCCGCTGTACCCGCTTGGATGCGCTTGGTGCCAGTTCCACGCGCTGGCAACCACCGCGCCGATGTCGGTGTACTTCGGTTGCCAGTCGAGTGTTTGGTTGGCGAGGCTTGCATCGGCGACGAGTTGCGGCGGGTCGCCCGCGCGGCGGGGGACGGTTTCCGCGGGGATGGCGTGGCCGGTGACTTGGCGGGCGGCGTCGATCACTTGTTTTACACTGGCCCCCTGCCCTGTGCCGAGGTTGAGTTTTAGTTGTGTGCCGGTTTCTAGCCGCTCGAGTGCGGCGACGTGCGCCGTGGCTAAGTCGTCGACATGAATGTAATCGCGCACGCAGGTACCGTCGGGCGTGGGGTAGTCATCGCCGAAAATTTTGATGTTTTCGCGTTGGCCGAGGGCGACTTGTAGCACCAGCGGGATAAGATGCGTTTCGGGGTCGTGGTCTTCGCCGATGGGGTGCTTGTCCGAGGCTCCCGAGGCGTTGAAATACCGCAGCGCGGCGTAGCCCAATCCGTAGGCATTCGAGTAGTCGGCCAGTGCGTTTTCGATGGCGAGCTTGGTGAACCCGTAGGGGTTGATTGGCGCTTGTTTTTCCGCTTCGGTGATCGGCACAACCTCGGGTATGCCGTAGGTGGCGCAGGTGCTGGAGAACACGATGCGGCTGACATCGGCATCGCGCATCGCATCGAGCAGCGAGAGTGTGCCGACGATGTTGTTTTGATAGTACGGTGCGGGGTCGGTGACCGAAACTCCGACATAGCACGACGCGGCGAAGTGCATTACCGCGTCGATACTGTTTTCACGTAGAACGCTGGCCAGCTTTTCTCGCTCCATGAGATCGCCGACAATTAGCTTGCCCTCGGGAACCGCCTCTTCGTGCCCTTCGGACAAATTATCGTAGACCCACACGTCGTGTCCCGTGCTACCGAGCATCCACGCAGTATGTGAACCGACATAGCCTGCACCACCGACGACCAAAACTCTCATGCATTACTCCAGGATCAATCTGCGTTGAGACAAAACTTTTCGTAACCCGGGTTCGACTTGCTGTTGAATCCCGGCATTGGCGTAACCCACCCAAGCGACGTCCGTGTGTACATCGAGCGGTGCGTCAAGCGGCTCGCCACGGGGGTTGGTGATTGCGACGCCTAATTCCTCGGCAATCAACAGCGTACATATATCGTAGGGGTGGCAACAGTGGCCCATATTTTCGCCCCGCGCGGCCGCGAGTGGTTTCATCAGCGGTCGAAAATCGGCGAGAAAGCGATCGGCACCGCTGAGCAAACTGTAGAGCTGTCCGCCGGTGCTAGGGTACTGGTCCTCGAAGGTGAGCGTTCCGCCCGGTGGCATGGGACCGAGCACCTGTGCGATCAGCTCGTCTTCGATACTGGCGAGCACGTCACGCATGCCAGGAAAGAAGCGGCTGATGGCGGCGTAGCCGTATTGAATGGATTCTGCCGTCGATGGCTGCAGGGTCAACGGCTTGCGTTCGTCAGTCAAAATGTTTACCCGCTCGGCCGAAGCACCCAGACCGCGTATCGCCCAGAGCTGGTCGCACAGGTGTTGTTTCAACAGCGGGATCTCGGTCTGCACTGCGAGTTGAATATCACCGAGGTTGGTTTCTGGTCCGCGGTTCCGCGCGACTCCTGTGAGAATCCACGCGCTACGTTTTTGGTACATTAACGGCCGCGTGCCGTCGATAGGATCGACAATCAGCCGCCAGCAGCAGTCTGCTTCGCTTGCTCCGGCGGGCAACACGGTTTCGCCGCCCGCCAAGCCTTCGGCAACAAGGACCACGGGTTCGACGCTGGCAATCTCTGCGGTGACAAAATCGATCAACTCTGCCTCGCTCACCCGGTCAATGGCAAAGACCAGGTCGCCATCGCCGACGACATTATCGCCGACAATGCGAGAAAGTTGCTCGGAGCTTTGGGTGCGAGTAGCGTCCCCAACGCGCTGACGGATGCGATCATGCAAGCGTCGCACGGCGGGTAAGAGATTTTCAAGCTCGAGCATTCTTTCATGATACCACAGGCAATCCCCCATTCCCTAGGCCGACCCTCCTGGTCGGCGCTCACCTTGTCCCATCGCCACAAACTGTCATCATAGCTGGAGTCTCCTTTTGCAACATTGAGCCCAAATGCCAACGAAGCTGAAAAACCCACAGCCAGCCAAGTCGCAACTTCGCTGCCGAGCGAGTGGGGAAATCGCCCAGTGGCTGGCGGAGTCGGGCGGCAGTTTGGCAATCACGACTTACACCTCGGGCAAGCTTGTGCTAGTCAGTCACTTCGAGGGCCGACTACGGTTTCGCACGCATCGGTTTGTCCGGCCGATGGGGATTGCTCTGTCAGAAAACGAGATCGCGTTGGCCGTGCGCCGGCAAGTGAAAGTACTCGCGCGCAGCCCGACAGATCACAACACGTTCGCGTTGCGAAAAACCTATGAGACGGGCAAGGTCGATGCGCACGATGTCGCGTTTGGGCGGCGTGGAGTCTATTTCGTCAACACACGCTACAACGCGATTGCGCGTGTATCGAGCACGAAACGCTTCGTGCATTGCTGGCAGCCCCCCTTTATTAAGGGCGTCGTGAGCGGCGATCGTTGTCACCTCAACGGGCTGGGGATGCGCGACGGGCGACCGCGCATGGCAACGGCTTTTTGCGCGACGGGACATGCCAAGGGATGGCGGGAGGAAAATCGCTTTACTGCAGGTGTCCTGATCGATGTCGAACAAAACCAAGTCGTTGCTGACGGGCTTTGCATGCCGCATTCGCCTCGGTGGCATGAGGGCCGCTGGTGGTTCTGCAATTCAGGGCACGGACTGCTTAGCACGTTCGATGCGAAGTCGGGTACGCATACTGACGTTTGCGCCTTGCCTGGTTTCACTCGAGGGCTGTGCTTGGTCGACGATCATGCCTTGGTGGGCCTCTCCAAAATTCGCCGCAAGCACATTCTCGATGCGCCGCCAGTACGCCGGCGGTGCAAAAACATTGCGGCGGGCATTGCCTTGGTCCATCTCCCGACAGGCAAAACGATGGGCCGCTTGGAGTTTCTCAACGGTGGCAGTGAAGTCTACGAAGTCTTGTTTCTGGCAGGAGTACAACAGCCGCGTTTGCGACTCGACACAAAACAAGCCAGCTAGTGCTTCGGCATCCGGCTGAGCATGAGCAGCACCAGGAAGCCGCGAAGTGACCATGCGATGGTGCGGGTCCAGTTACTCGTCACGAGCCACCTGTGTTGCACCTCCGAAAAATTGTTCGACAAAGCGTCGTGCGCGGGTACTTGAAAGCAGGCGGTCGAAAGCCAAATCAGCGCGACCAAACCGCAGCCAACCCAAACCCAAGCCGCCGGGAGCCACGCCGGACGCGCATAGCAAAGCCAAACACTGACAGCGAGTTCCGCCAGCATCAGCGGAGCAACGACCCAAGTGGTGAGTCGCTGGTGGAGCTGTTCGTACTGAGCAAATTGAGCGGCGCCGACATGGCTCATGAGCGGATAGTGAACGATCTGTACAAACCAAATCAAGCCAACCATCGCCCAGGTTGAAGCCGCTTGCAACAACAGCGCGAATTGCATTCGAGGGAAGCTCCGAATCTTTTAGGGAGGGGAAGCTCACGGGAATTCGCCGCTAGCGCCGCCACTTTGCAACAAAGTCTAAGAATATAGTTTAAGAACGTAGCGTACGCCGCGGCAGGAGATTGGCAAGCCCACCGTCGATATTCAGGACCTGGCCAGTGATCCAACTGTTGCCTGGTAGTAGTAGCCACTCGATCGCGGCGGCGATTTCGTCGGGTTCCCCTAAACGACCGAGCGGGTGCATTTCGCTAGATTGGGCTGCGGCGGTTTCGCTACGCCACAGTTTCTCGGTTAGCTTCGATTGCACTAGCCCCGGTGCGACGGCATGAAAACGGAGACCGCGATTTGCGTAAGTTGCCGCGGCAGAGCGTATTAACCCCTCAACTCCCGCCTTGGCGGCGGCAATCGCTTCGTGGTTGGGAGTGCCGACGCCCGCTGCGGCCGAGCTGACGCAAACAACGGAGCCGCCGGACTTCCGCATCACCTTGCCTGCGGCGCGGACAACCGAAAAACAGGTGGTCAGGTTCGTGGCGAGGACGTCGTCCCATTCCGCGTAGCTGGTGCTGTGAGCCGGCTTAAGCAGGATCGAACCGACACAATTGGCGACACCCGCGATCGACCCAAATCGCTCAACCGCGGCCTCCAGGCACGCTTCGATTTCACCCTGCTGACAGGCTTCGACGACTCGCGTTACTACGCTCCCTGGCATCGAGTCAGCCAATTCCACTAGCGCAGATTCGTTGCGCGCGGCCATCAGCAGCGGAACGCCAGCGTCGGCAAGTCTGCGTGCTAGGGCAGAACCGACACTGCCGGTTGCGCCCAATACAACGTAGGCACCAGGTTCAGTCTCGCTCACGATAAACTCCCCGCAACGATTACCACGGAACGGTTACAAAAAAATAGTCATAAGTTTAACCGACAAACGTACGGCCTTGTTAACGGATAAAATAAGGAAATGCGAATCCAGTTAAAATGCAGGCTCAGTCCAAATGACTCTGCTAGAAATTGCCGTGAGAAGCCGCTACGCTTACGCTCTGTTTCGCTTCACACACTTTTTGAGCACGAGTGATGCTTCGTTTAGGTCTCTGTTGCCAATTCATCGACGCACCGATCAAGTTTCGCAACACCACCGTTACGTCGTGCAAGCGACTCGCGAGAACCGAACGACTGCAGAAACTTTCCTCACTTGCGCTAGAGAATGCCCACACGTTGTTTGCTGCGTACGAGTACTGTGTGGAGTATGAGATCGGTTGTTTTCGCGTGAACAGCCAGATCCTACCCTGCAAAACGCACCCAGAGATTGGCTACCAGCTCGAGGAGCTGCCCGACGGCGAAGCAATCGCTGAGCAATTCCAACGCTGCGGTCGCTTCGCAAAGCAAAAAGACCTGCGTGCTTCGTTCCATCCCGATCAGTTTGTGGTCCTCAATTCGCCGCGGCCAGAGGTTGTCGAGAAATCCATCGAAGAGCTAGAGTACCAAGCCGAAGTTGCCAGTTGGGTTGGTGCGGATGTCGTCAATATCCACGGCGGTGGTGCCTACGGCGACAAACCCGCGGCCCTGGAGCGATTTGCCAAGCAAGTCGATCGGCTCTCGAGCCGCGTGCGCGATCGGCTCACCGTGGAGAACGACGACCGCGTTTACACGCCAGCCGAGCTGTTGCCGCTGTGTCGAAGTACGGGGATTCCGTTGGTGTACGATGTCCACCACCACCGCTGCTTGCCGGATGAACTCGATGTGGCGACGGCAACCGACTTGGCCTGCGAAACGTGGAACCGTGAGCCGATGTTTCACATCTCCAGTCCGAAAGAAGGTTGGCGCGGCCCGCAACCAAACCGTCATCACGACTACATCCATGCCCGAGACTTTCCGCACGAGTGGTTGGATCGAGCGTTGACGGTCGAGGTGGAAGCGAAGGCGAAGGAGCGGGCCGTCCTCAAGTTGCGCAAGGCTTTGAATCGCAAAACGAGAACCGACAAGTGAGTTTCTGGTTATGACAAACGCACCTACCATTGTTTGGTTTCGAAATGATCTGCGTCTCGCGGACAATCCCGCGCTCAACGCGGCAGCGGAGCGGGGCCAGGTGATTCCCGTCTACATTTGGGCCCCCGAGGAAGAAGGGGACTGGCCACGCGGCGGGGCAAGCCGTTGGTGGCTGCACCAGTCGCTCCAAAGCCTGAGTACCGATTTTGCGAAGCGTCACGCACGCCTCGTCTTACGCAGCGGTGTGTCTCTCGACTGCTTGCGAGAGCTGTGCGAACAAACCGGCGCCAAGTCGGTTTTTTGGAATCGACGCTACGAACCGGCGATCATCCAACGCGACAAGCAAATCAAGGAAGCACTTCGAGAGGGCGGCGTCAACGCGCAGAGTTTCAACGGCAGTTTGCTATTTGAACCTTGGGATATTGAGAACAAGCAAGGGGATCCGTACCAAGTGTTCACCCCCTTTTGGAAAGCGTGCCGGGCACTCGATGCTGATTTGGACCCGCGCGCCGCACCAGAAACCATCAGCAGCCCGCAACAATGGCCCGAGAGCGACGAACTCACTGATTGGCAGCTTGAACCACAAATCGCCTGGGACACCGGTATGCGCGAAACGTGGGCGGTGGGCGAGACCGCTGCTCAGCGGCGACTCCACGAATTTCTCGACGAAGCGGCAACCGATTACAAGGCGGAACGCGATCAGATGGGCGCGCAAGGTACCTCGTGCTTGTCACCCTATCTGCATTTCGGTGAGATCGGCCCGAGACAAATTTGGGCTGAAGTGCACGCACTGCAGTCGAGTCGACCCGTGGCAGAGAAAGGAGCGACCTGCTTCTTGAGCGAAATCGGTTGGCGGGAATTCGGGTACCACCTGCTCTACCATTTTCCGCAAACAACAACGCAGGCCCTCCAGGAAAAATTCCGCGACTTTCCCTGGGATGAGGATCAGGTGCAACTGCGTCGCTGGCAGCGCGGCCAAACCGGCTATCCGGTCGTCGACGCGGCAATGCGGCAGCTCTGGCACACAGGGTGGATGCACAACCGCGCGCGGATGATCGTGGCGTCGTTTCTTTGCAAACACTTGCTTCAGCCCTGGCAGCGTGGCGCCGAGTGGTTTTGGGACACGCTGGTTGATGCCGACCTGGCAAGTAACACCCTCGGTTGGCAGTGGACGGCTGGCTGCGGCGCCGACGCCGCGCCGTACTTCCGCGTATTCAATCCAATTACCCAGGGCGAAAAGTTTGACCCCGAGGGCAAATACGTGCGCCGCTGGGTGCCGGAGTTGGCGGAGCTGCCTAACAAGTGGCTGTGCCGACCGTGGGAGGCTCCTACAGAAGTGCTCGCCGAAGCGGGAGTCGTGCTGGGCAAGAATTACCCAGAGCCGATTGTTGAGCACAGCGAAGCACGAGAAACGGCGCTGGCAGCGTACGAAAAAATCCGGACGTAGGGAGCTAAGCAGATCTATGACGTGAGTCATCAAGAAGCTATGGTGCCTCAGCGTTTCACGCTTAGGCACGATACAGCAGCCAGCCAAACCTTTGGGTGGCCGCCCCTGAGCACTATGAGCGGCGTAATTCTCTGATGTGCTTGAGATGTAGACGCACGTCAGATTCATCCTTGCCAGACTCAATTAGATAGTCGATTGTTGCAGGGAGAGTATCGCAAAGTCTGCTAATGTTGGTGTGGGACGTGACGAATCGTTCACCAAATGCGTACAGAAGTTCAACCTTGCACCACTGCTTGGAATCCCGTTTGGGAGGGGCTTTGAAGTATTTACCCACACGAGTCATCGGCACCTTGCAGTTAGGGCACTCAAAAGGTCGAGGCTCAACGTCGGCATCCCAGTTGGAGGAGTTGGGTTGCTTGAAGCACGAACGACACTCGAAACACACAAAGTGCACTTTGTTGGTAGGATGTGATTTAGGCATAGCCATAATTGTAGCAAATCCACAAAGGCTGTATGACGCCTCAGATTCATCGGCCGAGGCAGTTTAGATTGCCCTCCCAGGTCTACGCTATTTGTCGGCCTTTCCTCATGCCCCCATGCGGCTGAGCACTAGTAACTTTGGCACGTTGCTGTTGAATGTACTCGCTATGTGCGATTCTTCCTTGTCTTACAGCAGATCTATTAGATCGAGTCATCGCAACCTTCGCGGCGCGTCGACTGAAATGTTTTCTAGTCCATCCAACGTGTGGTCGATGTAGCGCTCCAGCGCGAACATCCCCGCGAAGCCTAAACCGCCGACGCCGATCACCAGCAGCAGCGCCCATTTTTGTTCGCTATCGACTGCGAGTGCGAGGAACACGCCCAGAATCGGCACAAGCACGGTGAGCACCAAGTGCACTTTGTTGAGTATGCGCAGGGTTTGCAAGTCTTGCCAGCGTGGACCTTCGAAGACTTTGTTGCGCACCAGTGCTGGCACATAAAAACGTGTCGCCAGCGTGGTCAACAGAAAATACGGATAGGCCACGGCCGCGAAACCGCACAACGCGAGCGAAATGAAAAAATGCAAATAAAAACCGGGCGCCACGGGAAATGACTGACCCCATCCCACCGCTATCGGAAATACCAATCCCGAGACGGTCCACATCGCCAGCGCGAACAGTGAGACAAACCGCCCAAATAGCAGCACATTGCGGCCCCCTTCGGCGGACTCCTCTGCCGAGTTCTCCTGCTTGAGCAGCCGCAAGGTTTTTAGCGCAGCCCAGACACCAATCGCAATTCCCAGCGGGAAGGCAATGGCGTTGATCGCCAGCTGTACCTTGAAAAACCGATCAGCAAACGTTTCGGAGACACGCGACAGGGGCTCGATGATCGCGGCGTTGTTGTACAGATAGTTGAAACGGCCTGCCAGAGCGTTGGGAATCAACCCCGCCAATACAACCGCAACCACGGGATACGCCACGAGCAGTTTCGTGAGCAAGCTGCGCGGTTCTTGCAGGAGTTTCCAGCACTGGGGGTTCAAGCAGAGTCGCAACGCTTGGGCGACTTCGTTGGCGGACGAGTAACGCTCGTCTTTGCGCGGTTGCAAACAGCGGACAAGCACTAGCCGTAGCGATTCGGGGCAGTCGCGAGGTAGCTGCTGGCATAGTTCGGCAAGGTTTGCGTAGTGGCGTTGGTCTACCATGCGTTGGATACGGGCGAGTTCGCCGCTGCTATCCTTCGGCTCGTCGGCGAAGGGCCGCGTCCCGCAGAGCAGTTCCCACAGCATTACTCCGAGCGAATAGACATCGCTCGCGTCACGGACCCGCTGGGGTGAACCGCCCAAGACGGGGTGGCAGGCTTGCAACTGTTCTGGAGACATGTAAACCAACGATCCGCCAAAAGTGTCTTCGGGGCTCTCGTCCGCGCGGCCGCCGTTGTAGCTGACATTAAAATCGGCTAGCTTCGGTGACCCTTCAGGGGTGAGCAGCACGTTGGCCGGCTTGATGTCGCGATGCATGACGCCCTTTTCATGGGCGTAGGCTAACCCCTCGGCCAGTTGCATGCCCAGCTGACACACGACCATCGGCCAAGACGCCTCGATCAGCCAATTCCGATTGGCCGAATTCACGGGCGGAGTGGCACCGCTCGCTCCCAGTTGCTCATCGACCACATCCAACAGGAGTTGCCCCTTGCGCTGCGGGTTGTTGGCGCTGCGAACCCGTTGCACAATTTCTTGCAACGTTCCGCCGGGTACGACTTCCATATAGAGCAAACGCGCTTCGGGATCGCTGGTTACGCGCTGATCGAACACACGGACGATGTTCGAGTGGTCGAGCTGGGCAAGCGTTTGTGGCTCGCTTCCTTTGTGGTCTGAGATTTTAAGCGCGACCAACCGCTCCATCGAAATTTGCTGTGCCAAGAAAACTTGCGCGAATGCCCCCTTCCCCAGTTGAGTCAGCAGCTGGAAATCATCGACGCGATCACCCGACTGAAAGCTGGGCTGCTCGGGTTTGACGAGCTTGACATCGGTGTTTGCCTCGGCGGCGTTAAGCGTCTCCGTGTAATAGGTGCAGGTCGGCGTGCCCGCCACGGCCATGCCGCCGATCAGGTCGCAAAGCACGGTCGCCTGATGTGGAAAGCGGCGGTGAATTTCTCTTTCGGTGACCTCTTCGCCCGCTTGCATGCGGACCTGCAACTCTTCGTAGATCAATTCGACGGGCAGCTGCTCCAAAGGACCCAAGTCGGGGAAGTGCTGCGCATAAGTTTCGACCTTGCGGGGAGAGCGCCCATTGCGCCAACGCTGTTCCAGATCGACTTTTACCAGCTCTTGGAGCGCGAGTGGATACGCCTCTGTTTCCTCGGTTGGCAACCACTCCGACAGTTCGGGCTCCCTGTCTTTCCCGGCTAGGTGCATTTCCCACGCGTCCGAGAACTTGTCGATCGCCTCGGCGATGCCGTCCCACGCATCACTCTTGGGGTTGGCCGAGGGTACGCTAGAATGGGTTGGTTTCGAGGACATGTAAGATTTAGAAATTCGAGTTGCGAGGCGCTAGAGTTCGATGCACTACGACACTACTCCATGACACAGCTCCATGACGCTACTCCATGACTCCACTCCATGACTCCACTCCATGATTGGCGTGCCTTCATTATCCACTAACTCCGAACTAGCGCCCAGTGACCAGCAACCATGGCAGAAGACGCCGAAAACCTTGCCGCTTTAAAATCAGGGGACGAAGGTGCGCTGGTCACCTTTCTACAAACCCATGAGCATTCGCTGCTGGCATTTATTTGTTCTCGAATGGGCCCTCATTTGCGAAAAAGAGTCGAACCCGAGGAAATTCTGCAGGAAGTCAGCATCGAGGCATTGCGAGTCCTGGAGCAGACCGACCTGTCGAACTGGGAGCCCCTGCACTGGTTATTTCAGATTTGCGAGCGGAAAATCATCGACACCCATCGCCGTCATTTTGTGAGTCAGAAAAGAGACGCTGGGCGCGAGGCGGTTCTTCCCGCTGGGAGCGACGCGGCGGGACTGGCCAATATGCTTGCCGCGAGCATGACTACTCCTAGCCAGGCATTCTCGCGCGACCAGCGACAACTGCGCTTGATGGCCGCTCTGGAGACCCTGCCTGCCGAGCAATGCGAGGTACTCCGCCTGCGCTACCTGGTTGGCTTGCCCAGCAAAGAGATCGCGCAGCGCTTCGGCAAGTCGGACGGAGCGACGCGCGTGATGATTTCACGCGCGCTCAATCGTCTGCAGGAATTGTTGAAGGAATAGATTTCGTTTACGTCGGGTTCGTGGAGGTAGCGCCCACCGGTTCTTCGTCCACGGAGGGCTCCGTCGAGGAGTTCCAGTGCCGCATCAGCACATACAAGATGCACATCGCTCCCAAAGCGTAGGCGGACCCGGCAGCCCAAACGAATTGTTGTGCTTGGCCGTTGATATCCATTTGACGCAAGGTCAGCGCGGCCGAAGTGACGAAGAACGTGAAGAAAATAAAGCTAAACCCCACGACAAACGATCGGTCGACCTCGCGGTAGCGCGTTTGGCTTTCGAGCCAATGCTCCCAACACATCAAACCTTCAATCTTCGGTTCGACTTCTTCACGCAAGTAGCGACCCGCGCGGCTGATGTTACTTTCTTCAGCGATGAATGAGAGCATGAGGGCCAATATCAAGAACGGAATCGCCGCATTCGCAAAGGCCGACGGATGCACAGCCACCAAATAGCCAGAGGCCAAGACCAGCAACATGCCGAAAATGAGAAGCCAAAAAACGCGCGACTTCGATTCGCTAATTTCAGCCCGCAGGGTCACGTATTGTTGTTTCGTGAATTCGTCGGTGGTCATGGGAAAAGACTCCTGTAGAAAAGTGCAGCTAAGCGAAAAGGCACGAGGAAAAGCTGGGAACGAAACGGGGCTTCTTCTTGTCCCAATGTTAGCTGGCTGGAAACGCTTTCACAACGGGCTGAGCGGTAGCTTTTTGGCGGTAAGATTACCGGCAAACCTTGGATAGACATGCCAAACCCTCACTTGGAGAACCCAATGCAGCGAATACAAAGCTAGCCCACCCTTAGTGGATAAAATTTCTGAACCCTTTTTCTAGCCCGGCAGCACTACTGCTGGTATGACCGCTCTAAGTGAACAAACCGAGGTCGTTTTGGCAGCAAATAACCCTGTGGCACAGCCGCTGGTAGGCGGCGAGTTGGCTGACGACGACCTGGCCGAAATCGTCAGGCTGCATCAGGCCGACATTTGGCGGTATCTACGCTATCTGGGCGCGGCCGGAGCGGATGCCGATGACCTGACCCAAGAAACCTTTTTGGCCCTGAGCCGCTCGACCTTCGAGCAGCGCAGTCCTGGGGAGACAGCGGGGTACCTCCGCAAGGTCGCTCGCAATCAGTTGCTGATGCTGAGGCGAAAGCAGGGCCGCGCGCTGGACACGGTGGAGTTGGATGCCGCTGAGCGGGTATGGGCCACGACGGTCGGCACCTCGAGTATGGACGCCCTCCTAGCCACCTTGGCTGAGTGTTTGGAAACCCTGGAAGGCCGCGCGCGGCAAGCTGTCGATTTGTTCTACAGAGACAGCCGTGGCCGCAGCGAGGTCGCCACCGCCATGCAAATGAAACCCGACGGCGTGAAAACCTTGTTGCGGCGCACACGTGATGTGCTGCGTGACTGTATCGAGCGAAAGATGAAGTGAGGAACAGATATGAGCCATGAAAAATCAAACGACAACGACCTGCAAGACCGTCTGCTCGACCGCGCGCTGCACGAAGTCGTGGGTGGGGAGACCCCGCCCGATTTGTCGGAGCGCATCCTCGCGACGCGACGCAAAGATGCGAAGCAGGTGGTGAGTTTGGCATCGAACGAGCAGGCGCGTGGCACACTTAGTAGCCGCGCGCTCGTTGCGAGTGTTGTGGTGGCGGCGTGCTTGTTGGTTGGTGCGATGCTGCCCTCGCTTCAACCATTTCGCAATGTCGCGGTTCGACCACAACCGAGGCTGCTTGAAAAAGAACCGGCAGATGTCAGTTGGGAAGCCCGCGATGAATCCAAGTCGTTGAAGAGGAGTCTCACGTCCAGCATTGTTGGCCAGGATAAGGAAGAGAAAAAAAATGGCACCGGAGGCTTAGGAGCAAAGGACTCAGTCCAAGTAGAGTCCCTCCCCGCTTTGGAATCACCGCCTGTTATTCATCCAGAACTCCAAGTTTGGGAAGATTTAATCAAGCGACGCGAAAGGTTTGCAAAGCCTACCTCGAGTGAAGGGCCGTCACAGCCTAGCAGAAAGTTGGGGCTGGAGGGGCTGATCGACGAAGCAGGCGGAAGTACTTTATCGAAAGAGAGTTCCGAAAAGAAAGTCATTCCCTTCTACGCCATGGGCTCCGGCCAAAAGAAGGCAGCCCGTCGGGGAAGCGGTAACGTTCGCCCTAGTCGTGGCGGAAGAGGGGCCGGAGGCTATGGCGGCGAAATCGATGGTTACGGCGGTGAAATGGGTGGCTACGGCGGGTATGCGGGACCGGGGCAGGTCGAATCCTATGCTCGCTCGGCAGTGAAAAGTGGTTCTCCTTTCAACAAGCAATCTGACTCGCAAGGCGCAGGTTTGCGCGGTTTGCACCGCGAGGTTTCACGCGAGCTTGAAGAGAAAATCGCAAAGTACAACCACCAAGCTGAGAATTTGGGTAGTGTCGAGGCCTCCACGTCAAATACGGTGTTGAACACGATGGTCAACGACGTCCGCAAGATTCAGGCAGAAATCATCAAAGCCAAAGAAGAGATGGTTGAGATTGCTGTCAATCGAGAAATCTCAGAGCAACAGGCTCGTAGCCCAATGGCGCTGGAGTCGGCCATTGCCAAAGAACTCGACAAGGACCCTATGATTGCCAATTACAAGTCGGAAGTGTTCACTCTCCTTCAACAGCTACGGCAGGGCAAAGCGACTAATGGAAAGACGAGTGGTGCAACAATCAAACGACTGGAAGCCCAATTGAAGCAAGTGCAACAAGAGGCAAGTCAATACCGACAGCAGACTGAAATTGAACTGAGAAAATCGCTAAGAAGTGCTCCCAATGCTGCACGTGCAGTCGCTGATGCTGATTTTAGAAAGCGTCGCGCGGTGCTGTTGAAAAACATCGCGGAGCTTCAAGAACGCTATGAAGTCAGCGTTGCAAAGATCGAGCAAAAGAGTAGCTCGAACAGTAAGCTAGCGATTCTGCAAGCAGAGATTGAACAACTTCGAGCAGCTGAGAAGGCAATGGCCCAGGGGCTACTAGAGCGCGGTATGAATCCTGAAGAAGGCACAGGCCCCGGCACTGCCGGTGACCAGTACACGCGCATCTACGAAAACCCGTTTGTCGAAGCGGTGGGCGAGCGGGCGGTGAGTACGTTTTCCATCGATGTCGACACGGCTTCCTACGCCAATGTGCGGCAGTTTTTGATGAAGGCAGGACAGCTGCCGCCGCCGGATGCGGTGCGGATCGAAGAGCTTGTGAACTATTTCGATTATGACTACAGTCCGCCGACGGGTGACACGCCGTTCGCTGCCCATGTCGAGGTGGCCGGTTGTCCGTGGCACGCCGGGCATCGTTTGGTGCGCGTGGGGATCAAGGGCCGCGAGATGGCGACCGACCGTCGGCCACAGTCGAACCTTGTCTTTTTGATCGATGTGTCGGGCTCGATGAACCACGAAGACAAGTTACCTCTGCTGATCGAGGGCATGAAACTCTTGGCCCGCGACCTGGGCGAGAACGACCGGGTGGCGATTGTTGTTTATGCATCGAGCGAAGGGTTGGCGCTGCCTAGCACCCGGGGCGACCAGAAGGCGGCGATTTTTGGGGCGCTCAACAAGCTGCGCGCTGGCGGTTCCACAGCGGGCGGGGCAGGAATCAAACTTGCGTACCAAATTGCCAAGGACAATTTCATTGAGGGCGGTGTCAATCGCGTAATCCTTGCCACCGACGGTGATTTCAATGTTGGCGTGACCAGCCCAGGGGCCTTGGAACAGTTGGCCGAGACGAATGCCAAAGAGACCGGCGTCTTTCTCACCGTGCTCGGCTTCGGTCGGGGGAACCTCAACGACGCGATGATGGAAGCGATCTCCGGCAAAGGCAATGGCAACTACCACTACGTCGACAACCGCTCCGAAGCCGAGAAAGTGCTTGTCGCCGAGATGGCCGACACGCTGGTGACGATTGCCAAGGACGTGAAGATTCAGATCGAGTTCAACCCGGCTCAGGTTGCCGCCTATCGATTGATCGGCTACGAGAACCGCATGCTCGAAACCGAGGATTTCAACGACGACAAGAAAGACGCTGGCGAGATTGGCGCGGGGCACACCGTCACTGCGATCTACGAGGTCGTCCCCGCGGGCCAAGCTACAGAGGACCCGGCAGTTGATCCACTGAAGTATCAAACACCTGCCAAATCGAAACTTACGAACGATGCGGGCGCACTGGAGGAATTACTCACCCTGAAGTTGCGGTACAAACAGCCTGATGGCGATAAGAGCACGAAGGTCGAGTTCCCGATCACCGACGAAGGAAAAGCGTTTGCCGAAGCGACCGACGATTTCAAATTCGCGTCAGCCGTGGCCAGCTTTGGGATGTTGCTCCGTAGCTCCGAACACCGTGGGACGACGTCCTACAGCGCGGTTCAAGAAATCGCCCAAGATGGCACCGGTAAAGACAAGCACGGCTACCGCGCGGAGTTTTTGCAGTTGGTGCACCAGGCAAAGGCACTGGCGGGAGAATAGCCACAGCTACTTCGCCGGAAAAGTTTCGGCGATGTTGAGTGAATTCTGCGGAAAAGCCAAGACGGAAATCGTCTCGCCAACGCCGTAAGTTTGCCTCTGTTGATAGCGGCCATTCTTGGGGTCTCGGAAGACTTCTACCACCTGATCGACAATATTGGCGACCCAGTAATCTTCGATTCCTTCCGATTTGCAACTCCATTTTGTCAGAAGGTCGAGTGAAGATTCATGCGCTGGGTTGATTGGGCTCATCATGCGCAGTTTTCCTTGCACAAGTTCCACGCGTTGTTTTTCGGGAAAGTCAAACACTCCCGACTCCAGCATGCGATCGTAGTCGGCGATCGAGAATGTTGCCGGGCCTTCCCAATTGCGGATCTCTCCCTCGATCAATTCCCTAGGGTGATTCTCTTTGGGCTCAAACACACCGGCGTTGATCATCCGGTCGTATTGCTCTATGGAAATCTTGGCAATGTCGCTCACGGGATGACTCAATATGTTGAGAAACGGAAAACTGCAAACCTATCCCGTAATACAATCACGTTCAGGGCATGTCAAAATCAAGCACTATCCGACGTCGCCCAACTCCAGCGCCTTGCCGTAGCGTACCAGCATCTGCCGGCGTAGCTTTGCGTGGTCGGGGTGTTTGAGGCCAGGGTCGGCGGCGACCAGTTGTTGCGCTTCGTGGCGGGCTTCTTCTAGCAATTCGCGGTCGCGCTGCATTTCGGCAATGCGCAGCGGCGGCAGGCCGTGTTGTTGCGTGCCAAACAAGTCGCCAGGGCCACGGAGCGAGAAATCCAACTCGGCTAACTCGAAACCGTCGTTCGATTTGGAAAAGGCTTCCAGGCGTTCGCGGCCCTGCTCGTTGACATCGCCCAATAGCACGCCACAGTACCCCGGGTGGCTGCCACGCCCCACGCGACCGCGCAGTTGGTGAAGTTGTGCCAACCCGAAACGCTCGGCACCGGCAATGGTCATCACCGAGGCGTTGGCCACATCGACGCCGACTTCGATCACCGAGGTGCTTACCAGCACTTGTGTCTCTCCCGCGCGGAAGGCATCCATCGCTTCTTGCTTTTCCGCCGCTGACATCCGTCCATGCAGCAATGCCATGCGAAACGCCTCAAGCTCGCCGTTGGTGAGTTGCTCGTAGGCCTGGGCCACGCTCGGCGCGGAGACGGTTTCCGATTCATCTACCAGCGGTGCAACAACGAAAGCCTGTCGTCCCTCACGCAATCGATCGCGCACAAACCCCCACCAGCGCTGCTCCTGCCCAGGTTCCACGAGAT
Source organism: Bythopirellula sp. (assembly GCA_965230685.1). Classification (GTDB taxonomy): domain Bacteria; phylum Planctomycetota; class Planctomycetia; order Pirellulales; family Lacipirellulaceae; genus Bythopirellula. Next base: position 355,638 of record CBDDLO010000002.1, on the reverse strand, counting down.
AGGTGCTCACCGGCTGGCGTCCCTTGGGTAGTTCCTTGAGCGTGGAAACATCCAAGTCGCCGAAGAGTGTCATTGTTACGGTGCGCGGGATGGGCGTAGCGGTAATCACCAGATTATGTGGTGAGTGGTCGTCTTGCCGCAGCTTGGCGCGCTGGCGGACGCCAAATTTGTGTTGCTCGTCGACGACAACCAAACCAAGTTCCTTGAATTGCACGTCGTCTTGTATGATCGCATGAGTGCCCAGTACAACGTTGATCTCGCCGCTCAAAATGCCCTCAAGCAATCGCGCGCGATCGGCTTTCGAGGTGCCCCCGGCCAGCACTGCGAAATGGACGCGGCTCGCAGTGAGCATTTCCGACAGAGTCTCGGCGTGTTGCCGGGCGAGGATCTCGGTGGGTGCCATGAGCGCTGCTTGTTTGCCGTGGGCGATGGCGACCAGCATGGCATAGAGCGCGACAATTGTCTTGCCACTGCCGACGTCACCTTGCAGAAGCCGGTTCATCGGACGTGGCTGGGCCATGTCGGTGGTCACTTGGTCGATGGTTCGGTTCTGACTCTCGGTAAGCTCAAACGGCAACAGGCGCCGAATGCGCGCGTCGATTTTCGTGGTGGTTGGCAACTCGGGGGCGAACTGCAACTGCTGCTGCGCTCGGCGGATCGCCACGGCTAGTTGCATGACAAACAGTTCCTGGAATATGAAACGCCGCCGGGCTTGCTGCAGCACTTCGGCATTCTGCGGCTGATGGATGGCTTTGAGTGCGGTTTGGAGCGGCAGCAGCACATATTTGGAGAGGAGATGCGGCGGGAAGACTTCCTCCGGCACCGACGCATAATCGACCACCACGGTCTCGACCATCTTTCGCATGTAGTACTGCGAGAGTCCTTCGGTCAGCGAGTAGACGGGCAACATCTTCCTCCCATCCGAGGCTGCTTCTTCGTCGTCGAGATGCGTGACGGTGGGGTGCGACATTTCCCACATCAGCCCGCGCCGTTTTGGTTTTGCCGCTAGGAGGACAGCCTGTCCATCGTGAAACCGTTTGCTCATGAAGGGTTGGTTGAACCAAGTGGCTCGCAAATGGCCGCTGGGGTCCTTGATAAGCACAGCCACGCGAGTCTTGCCGAAACCGCTGCTGCTCGTGGCTACTTCGACCACCGTGCCGCGAACCGTTTGCAGTTCGCCTTCTTCCAGGTCGGAGATCAATCGCTCGTCGGAGAGATCGAGATAGTCGCGGGGGAAGTTGAACAGCAAATCGCTTGCCGTGCGAATACCCATTCGGTGCAACATCTCTGCACGGTATTTGCCCACATCGCGCACGTTCTCCACCGACGTGAGCAGCAATTGCTTAGCATCTAGCGGCGCGTCCTCAGTTGTGTGATCGGCTGCGTGTTCGGCTGGCGTGTCCATTGCTGCATTGTACAATTATTGGCGTAACATTCTCCCCCACTCCGCGCTTGTCCCAAGAGATCGATCCTCTTGATTGGCAAATTTGCCTGAACCCCCAACTCGACGGGTACTCAATGTTCGCGAAATGGTTCACGCTATCGACTCCCAACAGAAGGCGCACCTCGCAGAAATCGAGGAATTTGGAAATGAAACGAAATTCGATACTTTGCATCCTCGGTGGCGTGGCAATCGCAGTGCTCGCCACTAGTTTTCTCAATGCGAAACCACGCGAGAGTTCTGCGACCTCCGAGTCCTACTACGACATCGGTGATTTCCACAGCGCGGTGAGCACGAACTCGGAAGAGGCCCAGGTGTGGTTCGATCGCGGGCTGGCCATGTGCTTTGGATTCAACCACGAAGAGGCAGTGCGCTGCTTCGAGCAAGCTCTCGCTGCCGACTCCGACATGCCGATGGCGTTGTGGGGAATTGCGTATGCGTTGGGGCCGAATTTTAACAACATGCTGATTGAACCAGAGCAGATTGCAAAGGCGGAACAGTACGCGCAACGCGCGAAGATGGAATCGCGAAATGGGGCAGCGGTGGAAAAGGCATTGATTGATGCGCTGGCCACGCGGTATGTCACTCCGGTGCCGGAGAACCGCGACCCGCTGAACGCCGCCTATGCTGAGGCTATGCGCAAGGTTTATCTACAACATTCTGAAGATCCGCTCGTGGCGACACTCTTTGCCGAGTCGCTGATGAACTTGCAGCCCTGGTTGCATTGGTCGCCGGACGGCAAGCAGGGACCGCACACTGGCGAGATCGTCGACGTGCTGGAAAAAGGGCTTCGGCGCTGGCCTGACTACCCCGGGCTGTGTCATCTCTACATTCACGCGATGGAGGCTTCACCCACGCCGGGCAAGGCGCTACCCGCTGCCAATGAGTTGCGCGACTCCATGCCTGGTTTGGGGCACTTGGTCCACATGCGCTCGCACATCGACATCTGGTTAGGAAACTATGCCCAAGTGATCAAGGACAATCAGCAAGCGATCGCCGTGGACAAAGAGTTTTATAGCCGCGAGGGGCCGCTCAATTTTTACTCGCTTTACCGCATTCACAACTACCACTTCCTCGTTTACGGTGCAATGTTCGACGGCCAAAGCAAACTCGCCCTAGACGCGGCTAGGAAAATAAAACAGCAGGTCCCCGAGGCGATGCTGCGCGAGCAGGTCGATTTCCTTGACGCCTTCATGCCCACGGATCTCCATGTGCTGGTGCGTTTTGGCCGTTGGGAAGAAATTCTCCAGCAACCCGAGCCAGCGGACTACCTGCCCATGTCGCGCTCGATTTGGCACTACGCCCGCAGCATTGCCTACGCATCGACCAACCGCGTCGAACAAGCCGAAGCCGAGGAGCAATCGTTCGCCGAGGCGATGGAGTTGGTGCCGGAAACGAGCTTCCTGTTTCAAAACCCGTCACTGCACATTTTGGGTGTCGCCAAGGAGATGGTCGCCGGTGAGATTGCCTATCGTCGCGGTGAATTTGACGATGCCTTCGAGCACCTGCGCGAGGCGGTACGCCGCGACGACGCACTCAACTACGACGAGCCGTGGGGCTGGATGCAGCCGGCCCGACACGCGCTCGGCGCACTGCTTCTAGAACAAGAGCACTACGCCGAAGCTGAGTCGGTGTACCGCGAAGACCTGCGCAAGCATCCCAACAACCCTTGGGCACTGCACGGTTTGACCGAGTGTTTGGAGCGGCAAGGTAAGTCCGACGAGTCGGCGGAGTGCCGCTCCCAGTTCACAACCGCCGCCGCGCGGACAGACGTCAGCATCACGCGCTCGTGCTACTGCAAACTGAGCGAGGCGACAACCGAGACGTCGCCAAAGTAAGCCCTCAGCCGCATGATGATACGTCGAAGGGTAGCAGCAGGATTCTACTTCACGCAAAGTCGCATGAGTCGCAGAACAAGGTAAAGGAACTCTGCGCCTCAGAGAGAGGCAATCTCTCTCGATTCTATTACGCGCGTCGCACGCAAAGCTGTTTTTTTATTGCAAAACTCCTCTGGAAAGACTGATTGGCTAGAGTTTTCGTCATAGTATTGAGAAAAACAGGTTCCTTTCGCATCGTGCTTCTCGTGGAATGGTAAAGGATCGACAGGATCAACATGCAGCATTTCCTTTCGACCAAATGAATCCTGTCAAACTCTCGCGCCTGTCAGCGAGTTCTCAGCCGGCCTGCTGCGCACCGTTGATCGATGTTCGATCCGCTGTGATTCCCTTTCTACCCGATCGCGCGGCCAATTGCGTGGACTTTTTTTGTGCCAATCCATTCCAGGGCAGTTTTCGTAGGCCTCGTGTTGCAGTGCCGTTTGGAGTTTCGATGACGAAGCTGGAGAAAGTTACCAAAAGGATGCAACCCCTAGCACGAATTCATGCGGGATTCGGAAGCTGTATTGCCCTCCGTTTCAATGCACACGAACGTCTCTTGTTTCCAACTGGGAGCCAGTGTGTTTTCGAGGCCGCGCTACGCTGAACGATGCTTGCTTCAAGCGATAGGGATGTTATCGGAGACTCTACGCCAAAGCTTTGCTGCAGGTAAGAGTGTCAACAAGAGCGCGATGGCCGTAGGCTCAGGCACGGCCTGTGAGGCCGCCGGTGAACTGATACCGCTACCGAACTGTTGCTGCCAGGTCAGAAAATCCTTGCCGTCGCTGTCGCCATCGCCGTCAGCATCGCTGCCGGGGCCGCCGAAGTCGCCTTCCCACTGGGCGAGGTCGTCTCCGTCGACGTCGCCATCTTGGTCGAAATCGGCCGCGAACGAAAAGCTGCTCAGCACGATCTGATCGGCGGCAAAGTCGATATCGACCAGAAACGAGCCGAGGCCGTCCACCGTATCGACGCGCGCACCCGGTGTGGCATTGTCGAAAAAACCGGTGAGACTACCGGCGGAAAGCACCGTGAAGGTGTCGGCTGAGCCGGGCTCGAAGCCGTCGATCACCGCCAGCTCCAGGAAGCCACCGAGCAGCACATCGCCGCTAATACTGACAAAGTCGTGCTCGGCAACCGCCGCGGTGCCGCCGATTTCGATTTGCAGGGTTGCGCCAGTTTGCTGGGTGTAGTCACCCAGGATGGTGGTCGAACCGGCGGAGGCCCCCGGGGCGAGCGTGCCACCCTCGTTCACAAGGTCGCCGTCGAAGGTTACGACGCTCAGACTGCCCGAATCGAAATCAAATTCCCCGCCGTGAGTGTGGTCGATGGTCGCAGCGACAAGGGTGCCGCCCTGGAGCCGAAGCGTTCCGGTAGCATTAATGGTGGTGATGCCATTGGTCGGGAAGGTCGGAGTGCCGGTCACCAGTGTCGCGCCCATTTCAACCGTAACCGTTCCGCTGCCAGTGGTGTCGCTACCGATTTCCAAGTTTGCGCCGGGGCGCTGCTCAAGTCGTGTCCCCGCACCGGAAATCATCAGGCGTCCTACGACGTCGACGCCCTGGGTGGCAATATCGATAGAGTCAGTTGTGGCCTGGCTGCCGCCGAAAAGGGTCCATAACCCGTCGACATTGTTGAAAAGCGACTCGGCAATACCGACACTGCGGAAGCTACCCACGGCACCATTGGTAAACGCCACGCGACCTGTCTCACCGGATTGTGCGATGTTGGTGGCGCTGGTAACCGTGAGCGTCGATCCGTCCCCGTCCACATTCAGCGTGCCATCGCCAGTCGATGCTCCTCCGACAATTAGATTGCTAACGGTGACGTCGGCGCCACTCTCAATTGTGTAGGTGCGTCCAGAGTGGATAGCCTGATTGAAGCCAAAATCGACTTGGGCATTGTTGCTGGCGACCAGCGTGTGGTCGTCGCCCAACAACGTGAACTCGCCAAAGTCGCCAACGGTCAATGTGCCGCAGTCAATGGTCACCGGTCCATTGGCAAACACCAATGAGCGGTCGCCATTGACGCCAACCACTTCCATCTCACCCTCTGCGCCAACCTGCAGGCCGCCGTCGTCGGTGATGGTGAGCGTTCGCAGACCGGAGGTGCCCGCAAGTGCCGGCGTGCCGCCGTCGACGATTAACTTGTCGATCGTGGGATTGCTGCCGATCAGGACTGTGTACGACGGGCTGGGAGAAACCGTGAACTGGGCGATGTCGTCCGCATCGGGCACGCCGACGGGGGACCAATTGAAGGCTCCCTCGAATCGTTCATCGACCGGGACGGCCCACTCGAGAGTGACCGCCAAAGTGGGGCTGGCTGCAGCAATCACAAGCACCGCAAAAGGGTAGCGGTAATAATTTGCCTGCAGTGATTGTAAAGCACGTTGAGAAAAGATGAGGTTTGCATGACATGCCTTGTATCTCTGAGTTCAAAGCAAGCGGGCGAAGAGGGTTGAGATTGTAACCGCAGGACGGGCGCGGTGCAAATTTACCCCGCAATCGCTGATTTTTTTGCAGCGCTTTTATGCAGCGATCGGTTTCGAAGCCAACGCGTATTGGGACTCGCGACGACGTAGGAAATTATCGCCCGGGCCAATAAAATCCAAACGCCCAGCTTGGTTCTAAACCTGCGGCAATCATTGCAGCCGATCAGTTTCGAGGCATTCTTCTCTTCAGGTTGGTGTCGCTCTTCACGAAGTTAACGTGCGCTTGAAACGGGCGACACTTCAACTACAAATATTTCTGATAAGCCGCGACGGCCAGTTCGTCGACGCGGTCGTTTTCGGGGTGGCCGCTGTGGCCGGCGACGCGGGTGTATTTTACTTGATGCTTTTGTAGTTGTTCGTCGAGGCGACGCCAGAGGTCTTCGTTCTTGACCGGCTTGAGCTGTTTGCCTTCTCGACGTTTCCAACCGTTGGCTTTCCACTTGGGCATCCACTCGCTCATCCCTTTGCCAACGTAAACGCTGTCGGTAAAGAGCTCGACTTGGGTGTTTCTCTTGAGGGTTGCCAGGCCTTCGATCACCGCGGTCAGCTCCATACGGTTGTTGGTTGTCTCCGGTTCGCCACCGGAGTTTTCCAGCTTTTTGCCCGTTTTGGGATGGCGCAACAAAAAAGCCCAACCGCCGGGGCCGGGGTTGCCGCTGCAACCGCCGTCGGTGAAGAGGTGGACTTCGGGTGTGGTGGGCATCAGTTATTCGTTCGTTGTAGGTGTATCAAGCAAGGGTTCGGTCGCGGGGACGGCTGCCAAGAAATCAGGGCGCGGCTTGGTCATTTGCGCGAGTTCGTCGGCAAGCGGGGATTCCACTCGAGGTATTTCGCTGTGCGTCCAAGGCAGATGCACGGTAAACTCGCTGCCGCGGCCCAGTTCGCTCTTCAGAGTGATGTCGCCACCCAGGAGTCGACACAACTCGCGGACGATTGACAAGCCCAAGCCCGTGCCTGAGTACTCACGAGTCATCGCATTGCCGCCAGGAAGGACAGTCGTCCCTTGCCGAAATTTCTCGAAGACCAGTTGCTGTTCCGCTTCGCTGATGCCAACGCCCGTGTCGGCGACGGTGAGTCGCAAGTCGCCCTGTGGATCGCGCTGCACCGAGATATGAATCCGCCCGCCGTCGGGAGTGAACTTGATCGCGTTGGAGAGCAGGTTGTTCAGAATTTGGATGATCTTGCCTTCGTCGAGTCGTAGGGGGGGCAGTCCGGGCGCGACTTCGTACTCCAGGTCGATGTTTTTTTGCTGACTGAGCGGTTGGGCCATGTCGCACTGGGTCGCGACAATCGTGGCGATGTCGAATTCGCTGGAGTGAATTTCCAGCTTGCCACTCTCAATCTTCGCGAGATCGAGAATGTCGTTAATCATGTCGAGCAACTGCTTGCCGGAGCGCTGGATGTTGTTCGCGTAGCGGCGCTGTTTGTCTTCCAGCCCCTCAGCAGCTTCGAGCAAGTCGCTAAAACCAATGATGCTATTGAGCGGTGTGCGTAGTTCGTGGCTCACGGTCGCGAGGAAGTCGCTTTTGAGTTGATTCATTTCGAAGAGCCGCATATTGGCGTGCGCCATTTCGTCGATCTTGCCGTCCAGTTCCGAGTTGACCACTCGCAGCTCGTCCTGTTGCCGAAGCAGTTGACGGAGCATGCGGTTGAAGGCTGCCCCCAACTCTTCAAATTCGTCGCCGGTGTGAATGACGGCGCGCTGTTCGACTTCGCCCTGGCGAATGGCATTGCTTACGTCGCGCAGATGGCGGAGCGGTTTCACGATCACGTACCGCACGATTGCGTAGAGTGCGACCATCGCCAAGAACACCGCCGCGATCGCGGCGACCCAGAGCCAGGCACGACTCACCCGCTGAGCGTGCAAAGTGTTCTCGGCGGGAATCTCGACTTTGAAGATTCCCAGTAAATCGCCCGTTCGTAGGCCAGGTCGCGCGACTCGCACCGAGGGGTTGTTGTGGCAGATGATACATTCCTGCTTGGCAAAGACCGGTTGATAATAGCGATACAGTACCTTCTCTTGATCGTATTCCCCAGCCGCCGGTTTATTTTCTCCGTCAAAAATTGCGTCGATAGCTTCATCGGTATCGAGCTTTTCTCCAAGTTCAGCCCAGCGATCGAGCAGGTTCCATTCTTCAATTTCAGTGGGGGTTCCCAAACCTTGGTCGTTTTTCGGCAAGAGGACTTCCCAGTCAAACCGTTGCTCGCGAACAAGCTCCATCACCGATTGATTGGCAAGCTGATTGAGTGGATCCACTTCCTTTTTTTCTTGAACTGCTTGAATGTCAGCATTGAAGACTTTTTCATGGGCAAGCAACATCGAAATATCAACAATAGCCTCGCCGACGTATTGATTTTGCTCGACAACGATTTTGTCCGTTTGTGTGCCATACCACCAAAACGTGCCGACGATTAATGGCAGCAGGCAAACACCAAAGAGCAGTCGGCACTTCCGCTCGAGATTGGTCTCGCCCAGCGTGCGTTTGAAGGTGCGGTAGCTCATTGCGAGGGCGGAAAGAGGAAAGCGGAAGGATGAAGGCGAAAGGATGAAGGCGGTGCGACTGAATCTATTCTAGGGCAGCGGTGTGTGGGGGACCAAGGGGAATCCTTGAGGCGTGACCCGACTCTACATCATATCCCACGGATCCACGTCGATGGTTACGACCACCTCGCCAACGGGTTTGTACTTTTCAGTGGCGGGGCGGACAACTTCGTGGAGTCTCTCGATGGTGGGACCTTGCAATTGGATTTGAAATCGGTAGCTGCCACGAAGCTTGGGGATTGCCGCGGGAGCGGGGCCGACTATTCGTACGCCGTCGCCTTGGGTCGTGCCGCCTTGCAGTCGCTCGACCAGGTCTTCGGCCACGCCGCGCGTAGTTTCCTCGCGCGGGCCGCGGACGATGAGACGCACCATGGCGCCAAACGGTGGGTATTGCAATTGTTTGCGGAGCTGCATTTCGTGTGCTGCGAATGCGGGGTAATCGTGACGAGCCGCGGCGCGAACGGCGGCATGTTCTGGGCTCAGTGTCTGCACCAATACGCGGCCCCCTTTCTTTCCTCGCCCCGTGCGTCCGGCAACCTGTGCCACGAGTTGAAAGGTGCGCTCCCCCGCGCGAAAGTCGGGCAGGTGCAAGGCCGTGTCGGCATTGATCACTCCGACCAGAGTCACATTGGGAAAGTCCAGCCCTTTGGCAATCATCTGCGTGCCGAGCAAAATATGAATCTCGCCCGCGCGAAACTTCGAGAGCACACGTTCGTGACTGCCGTGCGTCTTCATACTGTCGGTGTCCATCCGCGCGCAGACGTGGTTGCGGAATCGGGCACGCACTTCGTCTTCGAGTTTCTGTGTGCCGAGCCCGCCGTATCGAATGGCCTGCGACCGGCAGTCGGGGCATTGCACCGGCGGCGGTTCTTGGTGGTCGCAGTAATGGCAAAGGGTTGTGTTCCTCTGACGATGGAACGTGAGAGACAGTTCGCAGTGCTTGCAGTTGAGCACATAGCCGCAAGCCGGGCACTGGATGTGCGTCGAGAACCCGCGACGGTTCAAGAGCAGAATGACTTGCCCTTCATCGCGGAGCGCGGCTGCCATAGCTTGTTGCAGGGGACGACTAATTCCGCCGCGACTGCCGGCTGCTTTAGCCGGATCGCGCAGATCGACGGTCAGCACGTCTGGCATGGGCCGATTCATCACCCGTTTTGGCAAGGACAGCAATTGGAACACTCCCTGCTCTGCCATGTGCCACGCTTCCAGCGACGGGGTAGCGCTCCCCAACACGAGCGGAATATTCTCCGCGCGGGCCCGTTGCCAGGCGACATCGCGGGCGTGGTAGCGTGGCGCACTGTCCTGTTTGAAAGAGGACTCGTGTTCTTCGTCGATGACGATGAGCCCCAGGTGGGGCGCGGGGGCGAAGACCGCGCTCCGCGCGCCGACGACGACTTGCACTTCGCCACGAGAGATTCGTTGCCACTGATCGTGTCGTTCCACGTCGCGTTGGTGGCTATGCAACACGGCGACTTGGTCGAATCGCGCGCGGAAGCGCCGCACGGTTTGTGGGGTGAGGCTAATTTCTGGCACCAAGACAATTGCCTGGCGGCCATAACTCACAACCCGTTCAATGGCCTGCAAGTAAACTTCTGTCTTGCCGCTACCGGTGACGCCGTGAAGCACGATTCCATGCGCCGCGGCGGATTCCAACGCGTCGTCGATGGATTGCAGCGCGGCTTGTTGATCGTCGTTGAGCTGCAGTGGAGATTCCCGCTCGTAGGTTTCTTCCTCCCACTCGCGCGAGGCAACCCGCTTGGTCTTGGATTCCAGCAATCCCTTCTTCAGCAGTTGACGAATCGGACCGGCCGTGCAGCCGGCAGCCTTCGCCAACTGTGCGATTGTTAGCGGCCGCTCTGCCGCGAGTAGGGTTTCGAACGCGTGTTTCTGTTGCTTTGAGCCGAATTTGATTGTAGAGACACAGTCCTCCACGTCGGGTGGTACCTGAAGCAGCGAAACCTCGCGCGTGCCGGCCAGCTTGCGAACCCCTGCAGGCACAACGCCCTCGAGCACTTGGCCCCACGGGCAGAGATAGTAGTCTGCCATCCAGTGCGTAAGCCGCAACATCGCCGGCGACAACAGCGATGCCGTATCGATCACCTGAGCGATTGCTTTCAGCCGGCTAGCGTCCACGCTTTTGGTTTCCAGATGAACACAATAACCCTCTACCGTGCGGTTGCCTCGACCAAAGGGGACGCGCACCCGCCGCCCTGGCTCCAAGCGTAGGTCCGGCTGATCAGTGTCGCAGAACTGCGTGGGGACCAAATAGTCGTATCTGCCCGGCGCCCCGCCCCCGAGGACAATGCTCGCCACCAACCGCTGCTCCCGCGCGTCCACTTCCCACTCCGGTGGCGCGGTTTCGAACAGTTGTTGCTGGCGGGAAGGCATGCGCGAGGTACTTGGAGCAAAGATCTAGGAATGGGCAACTAGGAACGCAGGGCATATTGATGGTATCGTACAGGTGTTGCGCGAAGCTGCCCACTCCCTCGATCTCTGTCCCTCACTTCCTATGCGTCTTGGCATCTTTGGCGGTAGTTTCGATCCGGTTCATCGCGGACACTTAGTGCTGGCCGAATGTTGCTGCAAGCAGGCCAAACTGGACGAAGTTTGGTTTGTTCCCACCGCCAAGCAGCCACTAAAACCTGCGGGGCCCGAAGCAGGAAACAAGCACCGGCTGGCCATGCTAAAGCTTGCCTGCAAGGCGAACCCGAGGTTCAAAATCTGTACACTCGAGCTCGATCGCGGCGGAGTGAGCTACACCATCGACACGCTCGAGGCGATTCACGCGGAGCAGCCGAAAGCAAAATTGTACTTCTTGATGGGAGCGGACTCGCTGCAGGATCTACCGACGTGGCACCAGCCCAAGGAGATTTGCCGCCTCGCCACGCCACTGGTCGTGCACCGTGCGGGGACTGCCGCGCCAGATTTTGACGTGCTGAGTTCCTTGGTGTTACCAGCGCAGTTGGACGAATTTCGCCAACAGTTGGTGGAGATGCCGCCCGAGCCGGTGAGCAGCTCGCAGATTCGCGCGCGGATTGCCCAGGGAAAACCGTGGCGAGAGCTGGTGCCTAGTGCGGTGGCAGAATACATTGCCGAGCATCAACTCTACGCCCGGCCCTAGCTGAAAGCACGAGTATTCAAGTTGCTCGGGCCAGCTGCTTTGGGAGTGGCTACTTCGGGATTGGCCGTGTTGGGACTGGCTACGCCGCTTTGGAGATCGGCAATAACTTGACGAGCGATGCGGGCACATTTTGTGGGTCGAGCTGGGGCTCGCAGCGAAGCGCGTCGATGACGTCGTTGAGTTGCTCCTGATGCGATTGCGTGAGATCGAGCAGCAGCCACTTCTGGCCACGAATCAGGCAGTGCCCTCCCCCAGCGCCGTCGAGCGCCTCTTCGCGAATTTGAAAACCAACCTGGCGCGATAGCTCGAGCGCCTGTGATAGCAATTGAGCGGTATGCATGGGAGTCGGCAGCGGTGAGTTGCCAGCAGTCAGTGGCCAGTGAATGGTAGGAGCGTTGCATTGTTCGCTGGCCACTGGCTACTAACCAATGGCCGCTCCCTGGGGGGCGGCGAGATTGTAGCGGAATGAGTTTGAGTCGCCCAGGCGAGTTCGTCGATAGGAATCCTAGCAGTAAGTTCTTTCTAGGTAACAAGTTAAATCGTTCGTGTTAGATAAATGAGCCAAAGTGGCTCGACTTGGCAAACTACGCGAACCCTACCCCTGGCGTTGTCGGGGGGACCAACGGGAAAATAGAGGCAAAGCGGATGCAATCAGACGACACTCCCCCGGAGCAACAAATCGCCTCATTACGACAGCAGCTGATGGAAGCCCAGCGATTGGCGGCTCTTGGTGAACTCGTCGGTACGACCACGCACGAGTTCAACAATGTGTTGATGACCATCATCAACTACGCCAAGCTGGGTTTGCGCCACAAGGACGACGCCACGCGTGACAAAGCGCTCGACAAGATCATGTCCGCTGCACGTCGGGCCGAGAAAATTACCAACAGCGTGCTAGGCCTCGCGCGGAATCGCAAGGACGAGTTTGCACCGACGGATCTCGCAGAAATCCTGCAAGAGTCGCTCGTACTCTTGGAACGCGAGATGCAAAAATACCGCATTGCCGTGGTTTGTGAGTTTGCCGACGCCCCGCCCGTGCGAGCCATCGGCAATCAAGTTCAGCAAGTCTTGCTTAACTTGATGACCAATGCGCGGCAAGCAATGCCCTCGGGCGGGCAACTGGTGTTGCGAACTACGCATGACCACCAAGCCAACGCAGTGGACCTGACCATCCGCGATTCCGGCGGAGGCATTCCGCGAGACGAACTCCCCAAGATTTTCGACCGGTACTACAGCACCAAAGACGGCCCCGATGCGAGTGGCAAGGGCGGCACCGGTGTTGGCTTAGCCACTTGCAAGGATATTATCGACGCGCACCAGGGGCGTATCCGGGTCGAAAGCACGGTTGGCAAGGGAACCGCCTTTACGATTTGCTTGCCGGTTTTCGAGCAGCCCCAGTCGAACTCAACCGTCGCGCCCATCCCCACGTTGGGGATTCCTAATGAGAACGCGCGGGCGCAATGATGGGGAACAGGGTACTCTGTTCCGGATTTACTGAACGCCGGCAACGCGTGCTCGAATTTCCGTGAGCAGTTGTTGTTCGACCATGAAGTCGCGGCCGAGGGGAATCCAATTCTCTGAAAATCGCGTGCGGCTAATCGATTCATTGAGGCGACTAGGCAGCGAATTGTCGTTGCGGAAGGTCGCTGCGCCAGCCGTTGAGTTCTCTGGCCGGGGCAGGTCTTCGAGTTGCTTCTCCACGACCGCGTCGATCAGATAGCCCCCCTGCTGCGGCACGACTCGCAGCACGGCTTGTCGGCGAATCGTTTGGAAGGTGCTTTCCCAACGGTTTTCCCACCCGACCGAGTCGGGAAGATGCGGCTCTAGCCAAGTTGCGCCGACTTGGGGGAAGGTTTCGATGCGCCCTTCGGTGACGATATTTCCCACAGTTCGCACACGGTCTTCCCGGGCCACACGGAAGTAGTCGTCCACGACATCGACGATTTGCTCCCAGGCGAGGTCTTGGTTGCCCACGGGCACGAGTAGTGGGTTCGCTGCGACCTGTCCTGGCGCTTGCGCACCAGGTGGTTGAACGATCGTTGCCCGCTGCATGGGAGCTGCGGCCGGTTGCTGTGTAGGAAATGAATTGCCGATCGGAAAAATCTGCGCCGGCATGTGCCAGTGCTGGCAGCCAACCGACAGCGCAGCACAGACCACGGCGCATTTCGTTCGGTTACAACAGCGGGAGATCATGCACACCTCGGAGCAATCAGGCGGCAGATAATCGCGAAAATGCAAGCACAAGGCAAGAGCATCTCAAACCCAAGAAGTCTGAGCATTTGCGCTCATTGTGGCGGCGTGACAGACTTACACTCTATGCATGCAAGCCGTGCTTGCATTGTCGCGCAGCAAAAAACGGGCCGGTTGTCCCCCCTGGAGCAACCGGCCCGGCGGTTTGCAAAGCCGCAGCCAAGTGGTTTTTGAGTCCTTCTGCTTGCTCAGAAGCAAGCTTCCCCGCCGTCGCCTTCCAGGTCGATTCCCAGTCGGGTCTTTAACTCCTCGAACCGTGCGATGTAGTCGTCGTTGGTCGAGTGTACGTGTTCTGCTTCGGTGATGAATCTCATGCCTTCATTGCAATTGAGGCCTGCATCGATCAGGATGCCTTCGTACGGTGTGAGCTTCTGGCCATAGACGATCAGCAGTTTGTGCTCGTCGAACTGCAACTCTTGCGGCGTCTGTGGATTGAGTACTGCCAATCCGGTGCAGCCGTCGTTGACAAGCAGGTCTTCGAAATCCCACAGAATACTCTGCAAGATCGGCATGTCGATGTGTTCGCGGTACAAGTCCTGGTGACCAACCGAGGTGTAGTCGTGGCTGGTCTCTAAGACGACATCGACTACCGAACCCAGCGGTTCCAGCAACTCCATGAACGTGTCGAACAATCGCTCACGCGAAACAGCAGCCATCACAACCGGCACATCTTGCTGCGCGGAATCGTCTCGGTAGGTGTCGTGCCGAAAACCGGCGGAAGGCACCACGTCTAAGTCGTACGAAGGGCGAACCGCATCGGTCAGAGTGAAACTGCCGTAGCGGCTGATGCCCAGGTGCGCTTCCAGTTCGCGCTCTTGGAGTTCTCCGAAGCTGCTTGCCACTTCGACGGTATTGCCATCGTGGAGGTCTTCGTGCAGATCTTCCTGGAGTGTATTGTTAAAAAAATTGTGAATAAATCCCATCGGCGAACTCGTTGCTGGGTCGGAGCAATAGTGGTTAGCGAAGTAAAAAATTAGGGAGATGCCGGGAGTGTTTTGTTCGGAGACCGAGATCCCCAGGCGAGGGAACGCCTTTGCTTCAGGTGCGTCAGCCGATCAGGTGGCTGACTTCCGCTTGCTTAATGAAACTTAGGTTACGTGAGTGCGTGTACTCCGCACTCGCCACATCGAGTACGCGGATTAGCCAGAACGGCAACGATACAACCGGCATGACCCGAAAACGGCACGAAAATACGAGATTTTTCGCAACGTGAGCTTGGATTCGTGCAAGTGACAGCAGCAGAAAGTCGCCCCGCACTTTTTTGCCGTCAGAACGCGAATTATTCGCCGGCGACGGCTTCGCCATGCTGGCAGCGAACTAGTGAAGAAATCGCCATTGCTGTGCCGTACTGTTGGTGATAGTCGTACAGGGGAAAATCCCACCAGCTGCCATCTTTTTCTTGGAGGGGCAACAAAGTACTGGCCAAGTGGTCTTGGAAAAAGGGCCGTTCACTCTCGGGCAATTGCTCAATGCACATCGCCGCGTAGTAGTGACCGTAATAGTAGAAGTACCCAGCGACGCGCACAAAGGTAGCATGCGGCGATTCGCCGACTATAAACCGCTTGCGACTCATGCTTAGCCAACCGTTCCGCGCGAACAGACGATTGAGCCAGGCCCTCAGTACCGCTTCGGAAACGTTGGGGTCGCCGTAGAGCCGCAGAGCAAGGTTGCATGCCTGCGAACGACCCAGACTGCCCGAAGGTCGGTTAATCGGCATCCGTGGATAGTCGCTCAGGTATTCGCCGTAGGCATAAGCAAAGTCGGGGAACCGTTGCCGCAGGATCGATTCGCGTGCTTTTTCAATCAACTCGGTGGGGAAATCTATGCCCAGTTTTTCCGCTTCCTGCAAAGCGATCATCACCGTCGCCGTAGTGAAGCTGATCGAGCTACCGCTCGGCTTGTGCGTGCGGGCGCGCATGTCGTAGTAGCCCCAGCCGCCATCGATGAACGCATCGCGACGGAGACGATCGACGTGATATTCCATGAGCGTTTTAAGATCGCCTTGCAGTGCTTCGTTGCCCACGGCGCGACGGTGCAGTGCCGCGACCGCGTGCAGTGTGTAGGCATGTCCCCAAACGTTGTAGAGTGTCATCGTCTTATCTTTGCTCAGCTGGCTGCTGGCATCCGGCGCGACTCGGCGCAGTTTTGTCGAATCGCGCAGCAGCCATTGTTGGCCCCGTTCGATTGCCGTTTCCATGGCTTGGCGTGGCTCGCCGTCGAATTGCTCGGCCGCTTCGACGAGTGCTGTCGTTGCTAATGCCGTAACAGCGGTGCGAAAAGCATGGTGCGAACCCGAGAGAGGGGCGTAAATTTCCCAGAACCGCTTGGATTCGATGCTGCCCCACGAGCCGTCTTTACGCTGCGTGTCGAGCAGAAAATCGACACCCCGGTGAATCGACTCGTGAACGTCCACGGCTGCCGGCGGGTCAATCGCTGCGGGTTTGGGACCCTCGACAGATAGCGGGTAAGCGAGCGACGGAGAAGCTGCATGCTTGCTCGTTTCAGGTTCCGCAACCTCCGCCTTGCAGGGCGAGACGCCCAGCGTGGCAGACGCAAGCAGCACGTAACAGAGAGCTTTACCTGGGTGGTGAGTCATGCTGCGGGGCATCTCAGTCTTGAGCGGGAATGAATATGATTCCGATGATTCTGCTTGCCTTAGGGTCAGGTTCGCTAGTCTTCGTCTTCTCCGTTTTCGTCTTTCTTTTCTTCCTTGACGATCTTATCTCCTTCTTCAACGCCATCCAGGACCTCGACGCTTTTTCCTTTTTTGCGACCCAGTTTGACTTTCTGCCGGACGGGTTCGTCTTCGTCGGGCTTCACGAGCATGACATATTTCGTTTCGTCGTCGTCTTCGTCGGTCTGAACCAAAGCGAGTGGCACCATGAGGGCGTCCCCGTTTTCGTAGGTCAACACCTTGGCCTTGCACGTCATTCCAGCGACTAGCCACTCGGGGGCGTCGGAGTTCTCAAACTCCAACTTCACGGGGAACTTGTTGCTTGCCTCGGGAATTGTTCCGACGCGGGTCACTTCGCCTTCCCAATCTTGTTCCTTATCGGCGGTTGGCACAATAGTCGCGCTCATGGCGGCTTCGATTTGGGGCAGCTCTTTTTCACTAACCGTCGAGGCAATGTGCAGCGAGCCCGGTTTGACAATCGTCATCAGCACCGAGTTTGGCGAAGCAGTCCCATACGGCTTGAGCTTGGTCTTGAGCGATGCGACTTGCGACCATTTACCGTTAACACAGCTACCATAGTAAACCACGCCATCCGCGGGAGCGCGAAGCTCCATCAGTTGTTTATCGTTGAGTAGCTTCGCATGGAGTTCGACGCTCTTAGCTCGGCTTTTTCGCTTCTTCTCCATGTCAAAACTCTTACGAGTAGTGCCGATTTCTAGAGCAGTCTTCGCCTGCTTGTAAGCCAACTCGGACTCTTCCAGCTCTGTCTCGTAACGTTCGTCCAGACGTGGCAGTATGACGTTCAGGGTGTACTCACGCGTCTCTTCCTGGAGTTCGAGTATTAGCTTAGCCGTTTCGACTTCAAAACGTTGCCTCCGGAGTACGATTTCTTCGGTTTCTTCAGTGAGTTCATCCGCTTCGTACATTTTCTGCAGTTGATCAAGTTCCTCCTCAGCCGAGTTGAACTCTTCTTGGGCCGATTTGAAGCGATAGTGGGCAATCTGCACCGTGATCGGCCGATCAACCGAGTGGTAGTATTCGTAGTCTGCTTTGGTCTGTTCGTTCTTACGCTGGGCCGCTTCGTGGCTGAGCTCGAGTAGACGTTTTACTCGCGGGAACTCTTCTTCGTCCTGCATGAGAGACAATTCGCTCACGCGCTGGTCGATGGCTTCCTCGGCTAGTTTGTCCTCAAGCTTCTCGGCGTCGAAACGAACGAGGACATCGCCCTTCTTGACCGTGCTGCCATGCTCGACGGCTTCCAACACTTTGAATCGTGTCCACACTTCAGGCCTCAGGACGACTTCTTCCATCTCGTCGGCTACGAAAATACCAGACAGCTCGACTTCGATTGTTAGCTCGTCGCGCTCGACTTCGTAGGGCTTGGGTTTTTTCTTTTCGTCCTTTTTCGCTGGAGACGATTTTTTGGGTGACTCTTTCTCGTCTGCTGACTTGTCGTCGCTTGCTTCCTTGACGGTGTCGTCCGATTTGTCGTCCGATGATTCACTGTCCGACGAATCCGCTTTGGCTTGAGAGTCGTCCTTTTCTTTGGGCTTCTCTTCGCCTTTGGGCTTCGCACCAGTGTCCTTGAGCTTCTCGTCGGTGGGCTGGGGAGTTTTGCTCTCGGATCCCTGCGCAAACACCAGCTTCGCCTTGGTTTGTTGAGCGCGAAATTCCTTGGCGAATGCCGAATGCGCGAACAGTAGCGCGAAACAAAAAACGAAAACAGTAGCGAGACGCTGCATTGCAGACTCCTGGTGTACGCTTGGGAGGCTCGACACGCGAGCCCGGGTGGCGGGGCATTTCCCTTGGTGGCCTCAGATGAAAATTCTACCGAACGGATGTTGAGCCCGGTAGGCTAGGGGGTTTTTGAGGACACCCAATTCTAGCCCCCAAAATGGCCCAAAATCGCGGATTTTGGAGCGAGTGTCTTGCCAAAGATTGAAAAATTCTGCAGATCTGTGACTAACCGAGCAAGCTCTGCAGACACAGACGGATACCACAGCGACCGGATTCGATTCTCAGAGCAGGATACAACCCTCCACTCCGCGTTAGAGTCGTCCTACGCATCATCCTCAAAATTAGCACAACCTGCTATTATCGCCTAAATGAAAATCTATACACGCACCGGTGACCTGGGGATGACCTCGCTGTTTGGCAACGAGCAAGTCCCGAAATCCGATCCACGTCTCGCCGCATATGGCACCATCGACGAACTCAACGCCGTGCTCGGCTTGGCTCGTGCAGAGGGTTTGGGGCAGCGGGCTGATAAAATTCTCAGCAAACTGCAGAATCAATTGTTTGATCTGGGAGCCGAGCTGGCGACTCCCGACCCGGAACACCGTGGTACCGCCTTAATTCAAGTAGCAGATGTGACGGAACAGGAGGCGATCATCGACGAATTGGAGAAGGATCTGTCCCCGTTAACGGCCTTCATCTTGCCGGGAGGGACACGGGCGGCGGCCACGCTGCATCTTGCACGTTGCGTCTGCCGGCGGGCGGAACGCGAAATCGTCGCACTTGCCGAGCAAACGCCGATTCGAGAACTTCTGATCAAATACGTCAATCGCACGAGTGACTTGCTGTTCGTCTTGGCTCGCGTGGTCAATGCCGAGGTGGGCGTTGCCGACAAGCCCTGGTCAAAACGGGCCGAATCGTAGGTGTTGCAAACTTCCTGCCCACGGACTCTTTACGGCCCATCAATCGAGTCTTATCCTGGTACGCACGTGTGGGCAGCTGCGTTACGCTCTGGTCCCATCGTGGGTAAACTCATTAGCGAGCAAATTTTCAAGTTGGGTGTTCGAGCTAGTTAGCTCGAGGCGGAGCGCCCTCTTTTCTTTTTCGAGTTTGAAAATTGGGAGAAAAGACATGGGCGGTTTGTTCAGGACGCTAGCCCTTGGGCTCGGCGTTCTTTGCGGAGGGCTGTGCGCGCATTCAGCGCAGGCGCAAACGCTGGCGGAGGTCGCGGCCAAGGCGGACGAAGCGGCACTGGCTGGGCACAATGCGTGGATGCTCACTTGTTGTGCGCTCGTGCTGTTTATGACCGCTCCCGGTCTGGCCATGTTCTATGGCGGGCTGGTTCGCAAGAAAAATGTGCTGGGTGTGATGATGCAGTGCTTGTTTCTGATGGGGCTAATGACGGTGTTGTGGGCCCTTTATGGTTACTCGCTCTGCTTCGGAGGCGACAATGCGGAAGAGCTCGGCAGCAGCTACAGCAAATGGATAGGCAACACAGACTATCTGTTCATGCAGAATGTGCAGCGTGAATGGCCCGAAGGTGCGGCTGCCCCAGAGGAGCCCATGTTTGGTGGCGCGATTCCGCGTTACACGCACATGCTGTTCCAAGGCATGTTCTTTATCATCACGCCTGCCCTGATTTGTGGAGCGTTCGCCGAACGAATGAAATTTAGCGCGATGGTGCTATTCAGCATTCTTTGGGGCACGCTGGTCTACTGCCCGCTTTGCCATTGGGTGTGGGGTGGGGGCATTCTTGCCTTCGGTGAGGACCACTCGGTTATGGGGGGAGCGCTCGACTTTGCGGGAGGCACCGTCGTACATATCAGCTCGGGAATCTCCGCCCTGCTGTGTGCGCTCATGATCGGCCCGCGTGGCGGATTCGGCTCTGCGGATCTTCGGCCACACAACCTCACTTACACCGCGCTGGGCGCGGCGATGCTGTGGGTTGGTTGGTTCGGTTTCAACGCGGGTAGCGAATTGCTCTCAGATCACCTGACCGCCAGCGCTTTCGCAGTGACCCATTTCTCCGCGGCTGCGGGGGTGTTGGGTTGGTCGCTGTATGAATGGATGACTTTCGGGAAGCCGAGTGTATTGGGAGCGGCCTCTGGCGCGGTGGCCGGTTTGGTTTGCATCACCCCGGCGGCAGGGTTTGTGAATCCGATGCCTGCCCTGCTCATGGGAGCGGCCGCGGGTGTGGTTTGTGCCTTCGCCTGCGGAGCCGTGAAGAGCCGTTTCGGTTACGACGACTCGCTGGACGCGTTTGGAGTTCACGGAGTCGGCGGCACCCTGGGGGCGATTTTAACAGGGGTCTTCGCCACACGCGCCTGTTGGGATATTGCCGAAGGCGAGAAGCTGGGGCTCCTTGAAGGAGGTAGCATTATGGCCGGGCAGATTGCCGCGGTGGTCGTCACGATTGTTTTCAGTCTCGTGGCAACGTTCGTCATCTTGTTGGTCGTCAAAGCCGTTGTCGGACTTCGCGTTAGCGAGAAAGACGAAATCCAGGGACTCGACATGAGCGAGCACGGCGAAGAAGGTTACATCTTTGCCTGATTGCAGTCGGCTGGCTCGAAGTAGTCTCTCAGACATCGGTTTGTTAGAATAATCCATGGCAGACACGGTCAAGCTAATTGCTGGCCGAGCGCTGCCTCACCCAATTAACTCCAGGGGATTAGCGAGATGAAGAAGATCGAAGCAGTGATTCGTCACTTCAAGCTCGAAGATGTGAAAAACGCACTTACCGAGCAAGGTGTCGCAGGGATGACGATCACCGAAGTGCGTGGATTTGGTCGACAGAAGGGGCATACCGAAACGTATCGCGGCACGGAGTACGCGGTAGATTTCGTGCCGAAGGTAAAGGTCGAAATTGCGGTCGGCGAGGAACAATCCCAAGCGGTAATCGACACGATTATCAAGACGGCCCAAACCGGCCAGATCGGCGACGGCAAGATCTTTGTCTCCGAACTGAGCGAGTCGATCCGCATTCGCACCGGCGAGACCGGCGGCGAAGCGCTCTAGAATTATTTTTTCTACACCTGCGAAAAGGCCGGCGCTGCTTGCGCCGGCTTTTTTCGCTTGGAAGGGAACTCATGCCCGGCGACACGGTGATGAGCGAGGTCGTGAAATCATTGCGGGACGACCTGCGCACTGGGCGCGAGTCGATTCGAGAGTCGCATGACCGCAAGCTCGCCGGCCCACGAGTCTCGGCGAAGCTCGCCACTCTGGCGGACATGGCGATTCAGCGGCTGTTTGAGGCGACCCTTTCCCAACTAGATGCTGAGCAAGCCGCTGCTCTGAGAAGCGATGTCGCCCTCGTTGGTTTGGGCAGCCACGCCCGTCGCCAATGCTCGCCGTACTCCGATATCGATTTGATGATTCTTCACCAGGATCTGAAGCAAGAGGCAGTTGCTGCCCAACTCCGTCCGTTGACCCAGGGAATCTTTGATATCGGTTTGCAATTGGGCCACAGTGTTCGTAGCCCTACCGAGGCAGTGCAACTCGCTCGAACCGATACTGTCATCTGTACATCGTTGATCGATGCGAGGTTACTGCTGGGGAGTCGAGAACGCTTCGAGTCTTTTCGCAGTGGCTTCGAGACTATGGTGCGGAAGAATAGCAAGGCGCTTTGCCATTCGTTTCTTGATGCGCGCATGCAAGAGCGCGATCAGTATGGCGAAACGGTTTATCTGCTTGAACCCCACGTGAAGCGTTCGCGTGGAGGTATCCGTGACCTGAACTTGCTTCGCTGGCTTAGTTTCGCGAAGCAGGGCATCTCGGACCCCGAGCGACTTCACCATGCCGGGGCGATGTCCAAACTCGATTTTCGCAGGTTGCAATCTGCGACGGAATTTCTACTGCGACTTCGCAACGAAATGCACTTCCACGCGGGGTCTTCGCACGACCTGCTGAACCGAGCGGAACAGCTGCGCGTTGCCGACTGGCATGGCCATACCCAGCGTGCCGGATTGCTCCCGGTGGAGCATTTCATGCGCGATTATTTTCGGCATACCAACCATCTTTGGCAACTCGTGCGGCGGCGCGCAGCCAGTTTGCAAGTGGTCCCCACCATGTCTCGGGTTCTTGAACCCGTGTTGGGAAGAAAAATTGAGGACTGTTATCGCGTAGGAGCAAAGTTTGTCAGTGCAACCCCCACCGGGATGACGAAGCTCAAGGAGAATCTCGGTGAAGTGCTGCGGATCGTCGAGCTCTCGGCAAGCGAGGGAAAGCATCTTGACCATGCGACCTGGTCAACGCTGTTGCTGGCGGCGCCTGAGTTCACCGCACCCGTTCCTGCTGGGGTTCACGCGAAGTTCTACGACATGCTTGGCGCTTCAAGCACTGTCGGCGAAGTCTTGCGTGTCCTCCACGAGCTTGGCTATCTCGAAAAAATCGTTCCCGCCATGAAACACGTTCGTTGCTTGCTTCAGTTCAATCAATACCACAAGTACACGGTCGACGAACATTCGCTTCGGGCGGTTCGCAAGGCGGCGGGTTTTGTGGACCGGGACGACGCCCTGGGCCATGCTTACCGAGAAATCGATGACAAACGGGTTCTGCACTTGGCGCTGCTGCTGCACGACTTGGGCAAGGGCTTTGAGGAAGATCACAGCGAAGTGGGCCGCCGCATTGCCGAAGAGACCTGTGCAATTTTACAACTCGAGCGCCAGACCGCCGAGGATGTTGCTTTCTTGGTCCACAAGCACCTGGTGATGTCGCACCTCACGTTTCGGCGTGACACGAGTGACCCGCGGCTGATTCAAGGTTTTGCCAACGACGTGGGAAGTGTCGAGCGATTGCGAATGCTGTTCGTTCTCACCTGCGCCGATCTGGCTGCTGTTGGGCCCGGCGTGCTCAACGATTGGAAAATCGATTTGCTAGCGGATGTGTTCTCTCGATCAGCAACCTGCTTGCAGACCAACGATGAAGAGAGCCCAGAAAACAGGCTCGCGACCGATCGCCAGGCCGTCTTGAACGCGATGACCGAAAGCCAACGAAACAATTCCTGGTTTGTACGCCAGGTCGAGAAGCTACCCGCGAGTTTCCTCGTCACTTGCAAAGCGGACCAGGCTGTTTCCACCCTGCAGCGGTTCCATAAGCTCGACGACGGCGCTGCCGATGCCTGGTCTGTCTATTTGCCGGAGACCAAGACCCTGGAGTTCACCGCTGGGGTGAGCCAAGGCTCAGGACGCGGTGCATTTTCGAGCATGGCCGGTGCGCTGAGCAGCGCGGGCCTACAAATTCACGCTGCTGGCACAGACGTGCTCGCCGACGACTTGCTGATGTTGCACTACACGGCAACAGATCCTGCGCATCCGCTAGGCACGCCCGAACATCGGCAGCAAACACTCTGTCGCAAGCTGATCGACTCGGTTGATTCAGCGGAGGCGCCGAAGTTTCCCGCGGTCTGGGGCACCGACCAAGCCGAAGCTTCGATCCAGCTCTCGGCGCTTCCGGACGAAGTGCGCATCGACACGCAGTTGTCGGAAGACTACACGATCATCGAGGTTTTTACCTTCGACCGCCGTGGGTTGCTCTACCGGCTGGCTCGCAAGCTGCACGATCTGCAGCTCGTGATTTCCCATGCCAAAATCGGCACGTACCTCGACCAAGTCGTCGATGTGTTTTATGTCACGGATCTCGACCAGCGAAAGGTGGAAGACCAGCAGCGGCTCGACGAAATCAGCGCCGAACTGCTGTCCCTGATCGAGCGGTGAACCCTCGCGGAAGAGGTGTCCGAACTGCGCGCGAATTCTTTAGTTAGCTGGGAGACTGTTCCAGAAGGGATGGCTATGCCCTTACCATGTGGGTCCTGCTACAATGCTCCGTAACTCTTGCTCACCACCGGATTGGTACCTATGACTTCCGAGCCGACTCCGCACGCCGACTCCGAGTATCCGCAGATTGATGCGAAGGATACGGATCGGCAACTCTCGCGTTACTTCTCGAACAACTTCGACCGCTACCTCGATTTCGAGCCACTTGGCAAAGGCGGGTCGGCCGAGTTGCAAACTTGCCGCGACAAAAATCTCGGTCGTACGGTCGTGATCAAATTCTTACATGCTCGGTTGGCGCAAAACGAGCACTACCGGGCGCGCTTTCTGCGCGAAGCGCGAGTAACGGCCCAGTTGCAACACCCAAACACCGTGCCTGTCTACGAAATTGGGCAAGACGTCGAAGGGCGGCTCTATTTCACCATGAAGAATGTCGTTGGTGAGACGCTTCGAGACATTCTTGAACAACAAGTGCTAGGCGACCAACGGGCCATCGAAACCTACAACCTCGATCGTATGTTGGGCTTGGTGATCCAAGTCTGCAATGCACTGGGCTACGCGCACGCTCACGGCGTCGTCCACCGTGATGTGAAACCGGAGAACGTGATCATTGGTTCGTTTGGCGAGGTGATGCTGCTTGATTGGGGCGTCGCGAAGGTGTGGGCCAACGACGACGAGCCCGACCAAGCGATGATGGAACATCAAGATCTCACCGATGTTGGCCAGCGGCCCGGCACTCCGCTCTACATGTCGCCCGAGCAAGTGCGCAGTGGTGGGGAAATCGACGCACGCACGGACATCTACAGCATCGGCGTGGTGCTTTACGAAATTCTGACCCTCAAAGAACCTCTCCGCGGCGAAAAGGTGAACGAGACGTTCGAAATGATTGTCAAAGAAGTCCCCATCCCGCCAGAGCAGCGCACGCCCGACCGCGCTATTCCTCGTCGCCTGGCGGCAATCGCCATGAAAGCCTTGGAAAAAAAACCGGCCGACCGCTATCAATCCATGCTGGAATTGGTCGATGCGCTGCGCGACTTCCGCAGTCGGGCGATTCAGTCGCTCACGAATCACTAGCCCGTGGCGGTGCTGGCTGAATATAATCGAGATGGAGAAACTCGCTATGTCCTTCAGTGGAACCAACGCATGAACCGCACTGCACTCAATCAGACGCTAGAAAAGCTCCACACGGAGCTTACCCATGCCGAAGCCGTCGATGACGAGACACGCGAAAAACTCGTCGCTTTGGCGGCAGATATCGAGCGATTGGCGGAACAACCGGACAACTTGGAGACGCTCACCGACAGCGTGCAGGATTACATGCTAAAATTTGAGACGGAGCACCCCCAACTCACGTCGGCACTGAACCAGGTTTCTGCAGCGCTGGCCAATCTGGGGATTTAACCATCTTGTTGCAGAGAGTTTCTCCGCGTGGGATAGTGGAGAGGCTCACCACTGGTCACACGTGACCACCCATTTATCCGCAATCGGAGATTTGAACAATGAAGAAATTCGCAGCACTCTTGTTGGCACTGACCCTGTGGGCTGTGGGTGATTCCCGAGCCGAGGCTCAAGTGCCTTATGTGACTTACTACCAAGCACCGCCGGTCTACGCGTCTACCCCGGTTCAGTACGCCACATTTTACCCGCCGGCTTACGTGGCACCTTCCGTGGTGCTCCCGATGCCGGTTCCCGTTTATCGGCCAGTGACTCGTGGCTACACGCGCTATCGTCCGATACTGGGCGGCACCGTGACCCGATACCGAAGCTACTACGCGCCAGCTTATGCCTACTGAGTCTTGAGTTGCGAGTCGCAGGGGCAAACGACTACAATAGTGGTTCGCACCTTGCGACTCGCCGCTAATCACTCGCGACTCGAAACATGGCTGAGTTGAAAACGTTCTTGTTCACCGACATCTGTCGGAGTGTCGATCTCAAGAACGAGATGGTGGGCAAAAGCGTCACTGAACGCGACATGGCGTTCATCCAGAACATTCTTACGCCGCATCGTGATCGCATCGAGGCCCAGCTCGAAGCCCAAGGCGGCCGCGTCGTTTCGACTGCCGGCGATGGGCATTTTCTCGTCTTCGACAACACTATTCTCGCCGCGCAGTGGGCTGTTGATGTGCAGCGCGATCATCGCGCGACACCCATCGTCACTCCCAACGCAGGTCAAGTCGAAGTCCGCATCAGCATCCACGTCGGCGTGCCCCAGGCCGACCCAGCAGATGCGAGCAATTTCGTTGGCAAGAGTGTCGACTACGCCTCGCGGCTGAATGACTATGCCACCGGTGAGCAGATTCTCGTGTCGCGGAGCGTCATGGCGATTCTCGACGACATCGGCCTCGATGGAATTTCGTTTCATCTCCATGGGCGGCGGCACCTCAAAGGCATTGGCCGCGTCGAAGTGCATGAACTACTCTACGACGACCACGGCTTGCGCCCTCTGCGTCAACAACCGGCTAGCCATTCCGACCGCCAGTGGACAGTTATTCCCAGCGTCGGTTTCGACGAAACGCACCAGCGCGGCGACGCTCACGCCGAGACGGTACTCACCGCCCCCCACGCGCTCAAGCGAATCGGCAACTACGAACTAGAAGAAGTCCTCGGCAGTGGCGGTATGGGCGATGTTTACAAAGGTCGCCACAGCCAGTTCGATCGTGTGCGGGCCATCAAAGTGATCAAGCCGCAGTATGTGGCTTCGGGCAACCAGGATGTGATTCGCCGCTTCTATCACGAGATCAAGGCGATCGGTGCGCTCGAGCACAAAAACATCGTCGTGGCGATTGATTCCTCCGCACCAACGGATCGGTTGCACTATCTGGTGATGGAATACATTGATGGCGTCGCTCTGAACGATCTGGTAGAGCAACATGGCTCTTTATCCGTCGCTGATGCGTGCGAGATTGTTCGCCAGGCCGCGCGCGGGCTGCAGTTTATTCATCGGCATGGGATGGTTCACCGCGATGTGAAGCCTTCCAACTTGATGCTCACCGTAGTGGATCAAGATGATATGTCGACCGACGCGTCGAAGGAACACGAGCCGGGCGAACTCCGGGGTGTGGTGAAAATTCTCGACCTGGGATTGGCACTGCTCTCCGAAGAAAAGCATGATCGACTCACGCATTACGACAACAAGGCCATGGGCACCGGCATGTACATGTCGCCCGAGCAATGGAAAACAACCAGCGTCGACATTCGCGCGGACATCTACAGTCTCGGTTGCACGCTGTATCACCTGCTGGCGGGCGATCCCCCTTTTTACGATTCCGATTTGCGGCCAGAAAAGGCCCACGAGAAATCCCGTGTCCCGCCGATCCGCTCCGGAAAGCATGTGCCGCGCAAGCTTTGGGACGTGGTGCGGAAGATGCTCGCCAAGCGCCCTGGTGACCGCTATGCAACCCCCGCCCAGGTGGCGGCCGAGTTGACTCCCTTCACCGAGGGCAACAACCTGGTCAGTTTGGTGCGTGGTTACGTCGCGCCGGAGGACCAGGGCAGCGCTGTGCAACATACTCGCAGCGAGTCGGGCGCTCGAGTCGATACCTGGCTCTCGGGCGCAAGCGGTATGTATCCCGATCGGCGTTGGTTGTTGGGCACCGGGTTGCCATTGCTCGTCGCGGCGCTGGGAGTAGCGTTCCTTTGGTGGTCCGCCAACCGTAGCCACTTGGCGACGATCGAAAAAAGCCGCAAGCTTGCCGTCATCACTCTGCAGGCGTTTGCCGAAGTGGTGGCCCTCAAGGATATTGGGGGGGAATTGACCAAGCGGTTCCGCATCCTGCAGGACGCGGCGGCAGAGCCCCAACTGCTAGCGATGGTCCAGCAATTCGATTCCGAGAAGGCGCGCCAGCAGTTGACCGAACATGATTTGCAGCAATGGATTCGTGAGCACCGTAAAGACAACATCGACCGCGCGAAGTCGGATAGCTGGTTTCTGAATGATCGTCGTGGGGTGCAAATCGCGCGGCACCCTTTGATGGACGAGGAGACCGGTACCGTAGTCGACAGCTTTCTACATTCCTACGCTTACCGCAACTACTTCCACGGAGGAGAGCACGACCTACCTCGCAAGCAGGCCAAGGATATCGAGCCGCTAGCCAAGCCGTACTTGTCCGCCGTCTACGTGAGTAGCACGACCAACAAGTTGAAAGTCGCCCTCTCGGTTCCCGTGTGGAGCAAACCGCCTGCAGGCGAAAGCCCTCGGGTGGCGGCGGTGCTATCCATGTCCGTTGGGTTAGAAGCGTTTGAAGTGCTCAGCGCCAAGAAAAAGGAGGGCAAAGACATCATCATCGCCGACATGCGCAGCGACTTCTTAGATAACGACCCCAATAGTTCTAGTCAGAAAATTGAGCGCCGTGGGATGGTTCTGCAACACCCGCTCCAAGCAAGTTGGAAAGACGACCAGCGCAACCCCCGCCTCGCTCCCGAAGTGCTCACCGCGATCGACGTGCAAAACAAGAGCGGCTTCGTCAGCGGCTATCACGACCCACTCGCCACCGACCCCAATGCCAAATTCTGGGGCGCTTTCGAGCCGGTGAAGTATGATATTACCGACCCCCTCACCGGTGCACGCACCACCGTCTCCTCAGGCTGGGTCGTGCTGACGCAACTCAAGGCGATTGAATAGTTGGCACCCGGATATCGAACGGACTATCTTTTGAATCTATCTCCAGCGGTGTCTCCGCGACGAGCGTGTATTGCTTCGGAATCAAGGGCACTTCATTCATCCCCGCATCGAAAGCGCGGACGGTCACTTTGTGCCGACCCGGAACAATCCCATCCCCAAACTTGTGGCTCGTTGCGGCGGTGAAAGTGCCATCTTCCACGTTGACGTTTGCATCGCCTGACCGAGGCTTGGTCCGCTTGTCGATGGAGCCTTCCAGGGGCTGGAACGTCACGGTAATATGTGCCGCGGGGATCAGCGTGTCATCTTCGTACTTGACTGAGCCCGAAACGGGCACGTAGCTAAAGGGGGCATCGCTCCCACAACCGACGACCAGTCCAAGCAGTACGCACTGCCACGCACTCCAATTCATTTTTCTCACAAGAATCGCTTTCATTTTCCACTCAGGTAGGGCGAGTTAAACGATGGCAGTTCTCTGAAGAGAGTGCCCCCTAGTATTCATCGGAGTTGATCACATCGGTATCGGATGCGAGATTAAGTCGATCCCAAACCGAGATTTGCCCGGCGACCGTACTTACCTCGATAAAGTCGCCGATCCATTGCACGCTTCCGTCACACATCACTACATTGATTCCGCTCGGGTGCAAACTGCGTGGACAGGCTTGGCGATTGTCTGCCCCGCTGGTGGGAAAACATCCCATCCCCAGTCGGGCCATTGCCTCGGCTCCCCCGGCTACTCTTCGCGCGCTGCTGCAAGTCCCACTGTCGTCGGAGTTGATGAAAGAACAGTTCGGCCCTCGTGCATCCCCAACGAAGCCATGTGCCGCAATCGCACTGGGGCCCGCGCCTTCCAACGCCCAGGTACCCCGCGAATCGGCCGCATTCACTCCAGCACGAATCTCAGCCGCCATGATGGTTTGACTCGTGCCATCGGTAATGTCTTTCATGCTCGAGCTGATATTACCACCCATCACGCCACGGGTTCGATAGTAAGTCCAATTCTCTGGCTTGGCGGAACAACCGTGGCCATCGAGCGCATCGCAGTGCGCGACCAGGGACAAGAAGCCAAGTCCGGCGTTCGCTCCATAGTTTCCTCGGGCCCATTGGACTTCTCCCAAATGCCGAGAACGGCCAGCGGTCGCATCGAAAGGAGTCGAGCTATTGGCATCCGAAGCGCACAACATCACCGGTATGTTAGTGGACACGACTGGAAGATTGACAGGATCGGCGATCGGTTTGGTCAGATCGAAGTTGTCCTGGATCGTTTGCCCTTCCATGTAGGACAACGCGAGAATTACCCAGTTCGGTCCAAATTGGTTCGAGCGGGAACGATCCATGTGATCTGGGTTTTCCCAAGTGGTTGCCGGCGGAAATTCGCCTTTCGCATCGTGGTACATTTGCAACGCCAAACCAAGCTGCTTCAGACTGCTCTTGCATTGTGTATTGCGAGCAGCTTCGCGGGCCGACTGCACGGCCGGCAACAGCAGCGCAACTAAAACACCAATGATTGCGATCACCACCAAGAGTTCAACGAGGGTGAAACCTCGGGCCGCAAAGTAGTGACGCTTGAAGAGAGCTTTCATGACATATGCCTAAGCAGAAAAGATTTTGAGCAGAGAAGAGAACGGAACCGGAGTAGCCAATCACTACTATTATCCGCCTCAGTTGCGGGGATGCAACCATCAATTCCACTAAGGCGTTGCTCGCCAAGAGCATAATTGCTAGGCAGTGACGACAGCCCTACGGAAGAAATTCAGTAGGTTGACTTCCATGGCAGGGTTCTACTACGAGTAGTAACTTGTCGGCTAGCCTCCCTTTGGCCTACGGGAAATTGATCAACCAAGTGGCCACTGACGTTGGTTACGAGTTCGTGCAGATTCGTGGCTGGTCAGCACTCTTCGTCAATCTGCTGGTCGCTTGCGGCTTAGCCCTGACTCAGCTGGCAAGGTGCAGGAACTGGGCGAAAAATGCAGTCTCGCCAGCCCGGAAATCTCTCGAAAACAAGCCTGGGAAACTGCTTGGGACTGTTTAAGATGGAATAGAGGTTTGTTCCCCCGCGAAACACTTGTCGGGCTGTCGGCTCGGTGCGGCTTTCGTGGTTGGCTACCCCCCACTTGCTACCTCTCTGCAATTCTTTCCAGGTTTCTCGATGAATCAAACTGAGTCTACCAGTGCGGCGGCGTCCTATGGGCTGAGCGACTTTACCCAAGCGCTGTTTCGCAACAAGAAGAAAGTGGTGTTCGTTCCTTTGGCAATTCTCAGCCTCGCGGCGCTGGTGATCTTGTTCGCGCCGCGTGCTTATCGTTCCGAGGCCAAGCTCTTTATGCAAGTCGGACGCGAGTCCGTGAAGCTCCCCGCCACGGCCGCGGTGGGGGACAAAATTTCGATGATGACCAACAGCCGCGAGAACGAAATCGTCACCGCGATGGAGTCGCTCAAGAGCCGTGGCACCCTCGAGAAAGTGGTCGAACAACTGGGGGCAAACGTGGTGCTTGGCGAAGGCGTGGGCGAAGAGCGTGAAACGCACTTTGTGGTCGAGGCACTGCGTGGTGCAGCCAGTAAAATTTTGCAAGTCGTCAAGAGTATCGATCCGGTTTCGGAACGTGAGCAGGCTATTGTCACTATCGAGCGCAACCTCGAAGTCGATGCGGAGAGTGACTCCACTCTAATCACGGTGCTCTACGAAGCAGAAACGCCTGAGCTGGCACAGCTGGTGACTAAAACGCTGGTCGAGGTCTATCGCGACGAGCATCTGCGACTGCACCGTACGAGTGGTTCGTTGAAATTCTTCACCGAACAACACGACGCTCTCAAGAGTCAACTCGACATCGCCGTAGATGATCTGCGGAAAGCGAAAGATCGGATGGAAATCGCTTCGCTGGAATCGCGACGAGGAACGCTCGAGTCTCGCTTGGCGAGTATCGAGTTGAGCCTTTACGAAAATGTGCAACAGCTGGCGTCGAGCCGCGCTAAGATCGCTGATATTCGCAAGCAGCTGGCTGCCACACCCGATCGTTTGGTGGGCAAAGAGACGACCGTTCCCAACACTGGCACCGACTTGTTGCGTGAGCAAGTGTTCGAGCTACAGGTCTTGATGCTCGATCAGCAGTCGAAATACAGCGACGACCACCCCGCGCTGCAAGTAACCCGCTCTCAGCTCAAAGAAGCACAGGATACATTGAAAACCGAGTCGGTAGACCGTCAGGAAATCACTCAGGATATCAATCCTAACCATAGTTCACTTGCGTTGGGATTGGCCAACGAGGAGAGCTTGCTCGCTGGGTATGAGGCCCGTAGCAGCAAACTCGAAGAACAGCGGAAAACCATCCTTGCAGATCTCAAACAACTCAATGGTTACGAGCTGGAGATCGATCAGCGCAATCGCACAGCGGACTTGGCCCGGACCAATTTCTACCGCTATGCGAATAACTTGGAAAAGGCACGAATTGACGAAGCCTTGGACAAGGAGCATATTTCCAACGCCATCTTGGCCCAAGAGGCAACCTTGCAGGAGAAGCCTGTCAGCCCCAGCAAGTTGCTCATCGGCGCACTCGCTACGATGCTTTCCATCGCCTCGGTGATTTCTCTTGTGTTAATCAGCGAAAAGCTTGGCAATCCAGTCTACAAGCCAGAGCAACTGGAAGACTCTTTGCAGTTGCCCGTGTTTGGAGTCCTGCCAGAACAAAAACAATATATGAGCTCACTTGTCTAGGTGCACTCGCCCCGCGCGACGCATTCGCACAACTTGATTCACTCCAACTCGCTAGGTTTTTCATCGGTATGAGTACAGCGATCCCCCCCAAGCAGCAAAACAGCACGACAAGCCCGGCGAATACCGCGTTGCGACCAGCGGCGAGTTTGCCCCAGCTGGCAAAGAAGGACGACTCGAAGCGCGTGCAGGAAATCTACGATTCGATTCTTTGGCGCATCGAAGCGAAGTGTACAAACAACGAAACACTTGCCGTTGGTGTGACGGGCTGCGTAAAAAAGTCGGGAGTGACCACGATTGCCGCAAACCTGGCTATGCGCGCGAGCCAGCAACAGGCGGGTCGCGTGTTGTTGATCGATGCCAACTGGCAACCGCCGGGCCTACTCAAGACCTTCAACCTCGAGCCAGTGCCGGGACTCTACGACATCTTGTCAGGAGAAATCGCCCCCCGGGAATGCGAGCCGCAGCCAGCTACGGAACATCTCGATGTCCTTTGCCGAGGTCAATGGGAGGAAGACCAGCCCACCCAGTTGAGACAGGAGCTAGCCGCAGAGATGCTTGCCGATTTCAAGACGGAATACTGCCTCATCTTGGTCGACCTGCCTGCTGTGCAGGAGTTGCGCAGCGCTTTGCCCTTGGCACGTCAGCTAGACGGTACATTGCTAGCTGCGCGTTTCGAGGCGGTCAAACAGACCGAGGCCCAGCGTGCGCTGCAGCGGCTGCAGGAAGATGGCGTGACGGTCTGGGGATCCATCCTCAATCGACATCGCGAGTACGTTCCCAACTGGGCCCGAAATCTGGTCTGAGTTCGCTGCACCTGTAGCGCTGTTCTTCCGCAGCAACCCTTTTGCTAGCAACCGTCATATTGTGAAGCTGTAACGGTTGTGCACAGACTTCTCATTCTTCGGAACGTAAGTGTTCGATCAATCCTTAGCGTGATGCTATGCGTTGGCAAGGATGCTAGCGCGGGCGCTAACGATGGCTGCCAGTGTGCTGTACAGGGATGTAGGCTGCATGAGACGAACAGAGCGTAGGAACTCGTTTCGACCCACCCTGTGGATAGCAGCTGTCGTAGGTCTCAGTGCGGTCGTTGGCATTTGGAATGCAGAGGATCCGTTAGCCGGCGATTGCGGCGACATTCCCTCAGAGAATTTCTCGCGAGCCGTTGCGTCAGAAGCAGTCGATCCAACACGACTGGAGCTGATGGAATCAACACTCGCCCAGGCAGGCTGCCCTGGTTGGATGGTGTTGGCCAGCGAAGGTGAAGATGCGCTGGAATCGCCTGTGCCGTTGCCGCCGGTTGTGCCCAAAGTGATTCAGCAAACGGCTCATCGCGAATCGGCGAAGGTGCCGCGCGTCAGTTACCCGAGTCCGGTTCGTGTGGCCAATCGTGCGCTGTTCGCGCCCCCTGGGCGCGGCAGGGCGCAACTCACCACCAGTGACAAAGACGATCCAGACGATCTACTGGACGGCGTGCCTGACCTATTGGCCGCGCCAGACTCGGGTGGGGCGGTAGAGTCGGCTCCTGCTGCAACGGCACCTGCCGAGTTGGCACCCGCCGAGGCACCACCCGCTGAGGGCGACCCGCCAGGTAATTCCCCGTCCGCTGAATCGGACGCGTCTGCGGCTGCAGGGCCTGCTTTTTCTGCTCCTGCTCAGGAAGAGGTCGCCACGCCCCCGGCCTCGGATTGGCCTGCAAAGCCCAATGAGCCAGCGTTCGCGCCGCCGTCGAAGCCCCTTGGTGGCACCCCCCGCGTCGACGTTCCACCCCCCCCGAAAAAAGCGTCACCCAACAAAGCACTGCCAAGAGAAACAGCCCCAGTTGCACCTCCCCATCCAGCTCCACAAAGTAGCCCCTTTTCGCCACCACCCAAGCCGAAGCAAGCGACACCGCATTCAACCAAGAAAGCCAGTGAAAAGAAGTCGCCAGGAGAATCCAAAACCTACTGCGAGTTTGTTGCGGAATCTCAGTACCCGTCGGCACAAGTATGTGCGAAGTGTCACGAGAAGATTTTTGACGAGTGGAGCGTATCGAGCCACGCCTATGCCTCGATCTCGCCGATGTTCCACAAATTTGAACAAAAGATTAACGATTTGTCGCAAGGCACGATTGGGTACTTTTGTTATCGCTGCCATTCCCCGGTGGGCACTACTTTGGGTGTCTCCCGCGCCGCGCCACTTTGGGAGTTGCCACGCGTGGCGCGCGAGGGTGTGACTTGCATCGCCTGTCATCGGGTCAACCAGCGCTACGGCAAAGTCAACGGCGAACGGCGCATCGAGCCCGGAGATATTCATGCACCGGTGTACGGCTCGATCGGTGGTGGGGGCATCGCAGAAGTGGTTGCCCAAAAAAGCAAGTACAAGGTGAAGACCTCGCCGCACGACAAGGGCCCAGGGCAAGACATCCACATCGCGGGTGAGTGTTTCGACCAACTAGGCAAGTCGGAATTTTGTGTCTCTTGCCATCAGGTCGCAGTGCAACCAGGCATCAAACTCGAGGTCGTCTGGGAGCAATACCGCGCCTCGCCCGCCTGCAAGAAGGGTGTTTCCTGCCAGGACTGCCACATGGGCCGCATTCCCGGGGTGCCCAGCGGATACGAAGTGGGCGCTGCTGCCAAAGTGGGCGACAAAGTTGTCAACAAGCAACGCAAGCATGCGAACCATCTGTTCTACGGTCCAGGGTATTCCATCGCTCACCCGGGTATTTTTCCGCACAATATCGACGCGAATCGTTGGTCGATGCAGGATTGGCTGTTGTTTGATTGGCGTGCTAAGTGGGGGACCGAAGAGTTCGAGGAGCTGCTCGAGGACGGCCGCATCCAAGCCAGTTTCCCGCCCGTCTGGAAGGAAGCAGATGATCGCTACGATGCGCGTGAAATCATCGAAGACAATCTGAAGAAACTCGACGCGAAGAAAATCAGTCGGCAGCAGGTCTTGGAAAATGGTTCGCACGTCGATGGCCCGTTCTTCGATACGCAGCTTGTCCGGGGCCAGGACTTGAAGTTTCACTACATCATGACCAACACTAACGACGGGCATAACTTGCCCAGCGGCTCACTCGGCGCGCAGCCTCAGTTGTGGGCCAATGTCGTGCTGATCGGTCCTCGCGGACAGAGATTGTGGGAGTCGGGCTACACCGACCGGTGGGGCGACGTCGCGGATATTCACTCTGAAGACGTGCGAAACAAGCGCATTCCCTATGATTGGCAACTCTTCAATCTGCAAACGATGTTTTTGATCACGGGAGCTAAGGGCACGGATCGCGAATTCTTCCTGCCGGTGAATATCGACATCGATCAATTGGCTTACCTGCGTCCGGGCGCGCAGCCAGTTTCAGTACTCAACCATCCACCTTTTATCCGCATGGAAGGCCGGTCGTTGGCCCCGCTCGGATCTCGCAAGGTGCCGTACAAGGTGCCAGCGGAGCTGATGTGCGAGCCGGGGCACTACCGATTGTCGTTTCGGCTACGCAGCCGCGCCGAACCAATTTACTTTATGCGATTTTGCGGATCGACCACCGAAATGAATCGGGCGATGAACGAGGGCATGGTCGATTTTCACCAGTCCTCGATCGAGTTCTTTGTTCGATAGCCGCAAATAGATCTACATTCTCCAATGACGATGTTCACCGAACGAATTTGCCAAGGATTGCGAACTCGACTTGCGTCGAGGGCGATCGCTACTGCGCTGTTGCTTACGTTCGCAACGCTGACTTCGCCGGCGCTGGCAGATGAGTTGTTCAAACCACCCGGCAAGAAAACACCCTCGCAAACGAGCACACCCCACATCGCAACTCGCCCGTTGCCCCCAGTGTGCAATGCGCCGGCGTGCCTGCTCGACCGTCGGCAGAATTCGTTGTTCCCTGGTTCGTCTTCGTCGCTGTATGAATCGTCGTTGTTTGGGCCGCCGGTAATCAACCGGCCGCTCACCGGCACTCCCTTGTTGCCACCAGCTCGAAGTTGCCAACCCGTGGCGCCCTCGGTTCACAACTCGCCAGGTTTTCAGCGCAGCCTGGGGCGGTTTTCGCTCACTTCGCCGGTGCCGCCCGCGGTGGTGTCTGCACATGCACCACCTTGGGAGCAATTGCCAACGCCCGCCGAACTGAAGGGCCAAATCCTGAAGGCAACCCCTCACTGCAGCGACAACCGGGGTTGCGAGATGCCCTACACCTCAGCGGATTTCTCATTAGACCCGCTCTACGGGAATTGTTGGAATCCGTACGAAGACCTGGGCGTTTATGGAAACAAGCATCTCAACTGTGTGCAACGGCCCGCGCTCGAGTGGGGATTGCCGTTCTATGTGAACGGCCCGATACCTCGTTCGGGCACAGGGCTCGGTCTCACCAACTTGACGCAGCCCAAGTTCTACGTCTACGGCGATTACCGCACGGCTCTGGCTTACAACGAAAACGTCGCCAATGAGCAAACCGTTTGGGCGAGTCGATTGAACTTGGACTTCGACTTGGCGATTACCGCGACCGAACGCTTTCATATGTTCTGGGGACCGCTGGATGAGCGAAATCAATTCAGCGGCTTGTTCTACGACAACGGCGAGATCAATAGCAACGATGCCTGGGATGGCTGGGATGAACGGACCGACACGGCTTACTTCGAGGGTGATCTGGGCGCGATCCTCGGCGGACTGGGAGGGTTCTATCCCAAAATCGACTTGCCCTTTGCCGTGGGCCTGATTCCGCTCGTGTTCCAGAATGGCATTTGGATTGAAGACGCCTTCGCCGGGGCGGCGTTTACCATTCCCGCGCGGAACAACCCGGTGCTCGATTGGTCGAACTTCGACACAACGTTCTTCGTGGGATTCGACGAGGTGACTAACAACCGCGCCTTTCAGAACGACAACGAAGCCGCGAACATCATCGGATTTACGACGTTCATTGAACGCCGTGGCGGGTATCTTGAAATGGGTTATGCCTATCTCGATGACACTGCCAACCTCGGCCGTAGCTACCACAACATTGCCGCCAGCTACACGCGCCGCTATTTGAATTTGCTTTCCAACTCGGCCCGAGTGATCGTAAACACTGGCCAAGGCGGCCCCGACGACAATCGCACGGCCGATGGGGTGTTGGTTTTGCTGGAAAATAGCTTCCTCACTCGAAATCCCTACAATGTCGTTCCCTACGCCAACTTCTTCGCTGGTTTCGGCACGCCCCAGTCGGCTGCGCGACTGCAAGGACCGCTGAAAAACACGGGCATTAACTTCGAGTCCGATCTACTCACCGGGTACCCGATTCTCGACGACTCGGCAAACGACACCTACGGAGCCGCGGTGGGTGTGGATCTCTTAGGCGGCAGTTTCGAGCAGCAACTCATCCTCGAACTCGCC
Source organism: Bythopirellula sp. (assembly GCA_965230685.1). Lineage (GTDB taxonomy): Bacteria > Planctomycetota > Planctomycetia > Pirellulales > Lacipirellulaceae > Bythopirellula. Next base: position 318,073 of record CBDDLO010000002.1, on the reverse strand, counting down.
ATACTTCAGACCATGAACAACGACGCCTCGCGTGTGGCGCCCGGCGATCAGTACGCCGTCGGCGCCCGTTACCAACGGCCTCTCAGTCACACACTGTTGTTCCGCGCCGACGCGATGACCGGCTGGCTGGAGAACAGCGAAGACATTTCCGGTGCCCGAATGGAACTGCGGCGCAAGTTCTGAGTGGCCGGCTTGCTTCGTTTACCAACCAATTCGGCGCACGTTCTCTACGACATCGAAATGAGCGTCGCGGCTGACGATCGACATATCGTGCTGCCGGGCTAGCGCAGCGATCCAGAGGTCGCCTTCGGGTATGGGACGACCTCGAAGTTTGAGTTCGTGCCGAATGTTGGCGTACCAATCCGCCGTCTCTCGATCAGGAAGCAGCAGAAGGCAATCTGCTTCAAGTTTTCTAAAGACTGATTGAAGGCGGGCTCCGTATCTAGATTTACGCAGTCCAAAAAGGAACTCCGCGACTGCGATCAGTGGTAGATACTTGTCGCCTGCAGAGTGAATCGTGTGGCCCAGTTCTGGATCGCCATTGAGTAATGCTGAGATCGCATTGGTATCAAGAATCATGGCTGGCTATCCGGCTCAGTAAAGCCCCACTCGGCGTAGTCGATTTGGGAAAACTCTTCATCAATGATGCGTTGTACGTCTTCAATCGCTTCTTTATCCCCTTTGCCGAACGCTGCGCGCCAGCCAGTTTCTTCCTTCTCCGAGTTGGGCTGGACCTTCCCAAGTTTGTCTCGCAGCGCGTCGATCAGGAATGCCTTGATTGTCTGACCTCGCGAGGCAGCGTGAGACTTGATTTGGCGGTAGAGATTGTCGGGGATTTCGACCGTGGTTTTCATACTCCAACTCTAAATCCGGGTTTTCGGATTGTCAACTTCGCGTGCTCCAGCGCGGCAGTCCGACGCTGCCGTGCTACGTAACCGATACGTGAGCACACCCACTTCACGCCGCGCGTCGCGGCACAATGTAGGATCCACCCAGAACATCAAAAACTCGCCGCACTTGCTCCGCGCGCATTGGCTCGGCAATGATCGTGCGCACTTGAGCGATCGCGTAGCGGCGGCACTCGTTGCGAATCAGTGGCAGACCGATCGCCGCCCCGGCGAGCGCGCAGCCTAGCAGAGTGCAGCCGGGTTGGTAGTTGCCGGTCGAGACGAGCGCGAAACTCGTGGCGACAAACACGAAGGTGGCTTCCAAACCAATCCAGAACCAAGACCAGCAGTCGAGTGCTCGGTGAATCAGTTGAGAGTCAATTTGCGGTGTCGTGCCGCCGACGTACTGATAGAACCCGCGACGCATGATTTCGTGGCGATAGTCGGCAAGCGTTTCCTTGGGCACGCCTTCCAAATCGACCCCCGTGCGCAGCGCCAGTTCGCGAATGATCACATCCGTGTCGAACCGCTCACGAATCTCCAGCCAGTTGGCGAGCAAGTTGTGAATGCGGAAGATCCGCGAGCCCAGACCCACCGCGAGCGCAGGGAGCAAGTAGCCCCCGGGCACGGGCAAAATCTGGTCGCCGCCAAAGGCGAGCGAGAAATCGATCTGCGCGAGTCCTGCTTCTAGCAGCGGAAGTCGGCTACGCAGCATGCCCACCGCGACCAGCGCCGCCAGCGACGTGAACCAAAAAATACGGTTCAGCATCGATTGGTAGTCGGTGACTGGCGTGAGCGGATTGAGCGACATGCCGCGGATAGTAGCGGCCTCGCAAAATCACGCGAAGGTCAAATTCGTGCTTGCATCCTCGCGGCACAGCAATCGCTAGATGATTCCCTGGTTCTGCTGATCCGCGACGGGGCTTGCTTGCTGAGGTTGCTCGAGCGGCAATTCGGCGACAATCTCGACATAGCCAGCCTCGACATTCTTCGCGCGCACCAGGCCTCCATGAATGCGGGTAATTTCTCGCACGATCGCCAGAGACATGCCGTCTCCCAAATTGTGCAGCACATCGTTCGGCACGCCGAACGGATCGAAGAGTCTCGGTAGAATCTCCGTGACCAGGGGTTCGTTGCCCCGATTCACACTAATCCGCAATCGTCCGGAGTCGCTCTGGTCGACTCCGAAAATAATGGGCGTCGCGGGGGCGGTGCAAGCCAGAGTATCGCTCAGCAGTCGATCGACTAGCAGATCGAGAAACTCGGGGTCGCACTCTGCTCGCACTCCGCTAGCGATGGCCACTTGGATTCGTCCACGAAATTGGGGGTCGCGAGCTTCAATTCTTTGAACCACTTCGGAGACTTGCTTGTCGATGTCGAGCCGCTGCGGCGAGAATTTGAATTGCCCCGTCATGAGAGCAACTAGCTGTTCTCCGCAGACGAGCCAATCGTGGAGTCGCACGGCTCCGCGATGGACGACTTCGGTGCGTTCGCGGCGCTCTTGTTCGGTGAGCTCATCGTGCATGTTCCGCAGAATGTCGATGTTCGAGAGGATATGGGTCATTGGTGTGCGGTTCCCATGCTGCAGGACTTGCAACAGACGACACTTCACGTCGTCGATCTCTTCGATGTGCTTCATTCGCAGATGCACACCAATCTTCGCCAACAGCTCATGCTCATCGAAGGGCTTGGCGAGATAGTCGTCGGCCCCTGCTTCATAGCCAGCGATCCGATCTTCGGTCTGCACTTTAGCAGAGACCATAATTATTTTCACCCAGGAGCGCGTCGAGCTCCTCAGCTGCCGACAGACTTCTAACCCATCGATCCCCGGCATCATCACATCCAGTAAAATCAAATCCGGCTGAAACGCTCCAGCAGACTCCAGAGCAGCTTCGCCACTTTCGGCGATTTCGATTTCGTAGTCGTCTTCAAGAATCTCTTTGCAGATTTCGCAGTTAACCGGGTTGTCATCGACAATCAGAATACGTTTCGTCAAGTGAGACATTCTGTGGGTCCTTTCTCGTGTGATTCAACTGATGGAACAGGTTGATTGTTTTTCATGAGTTTGCTCTGCAGAAGCGGGCAGTGGCAAACCTGTATTCTTCGGGGCTAGCGGTAAGCGAAAGACAAAGGTGGAGCCGCGCGGTTGACGGTTCTCCGCGTGGATCGTTCCGCCGTGTCCTTCGATGATTTCTCGACAGATCGACAATCCAAGTCCCGTTCCCCCTGCTGCTGTTTTCGTGGCCGACGATTGTGCGAACTTGGCAAAGATCTTCTCGATCTCGATAGCGGGGATGCCTGGGCCTTCGTCGTGTATTCGAACTTCGAGCCACTCGCCCAACGGTTCTAGTTCGACATCAATCGCGGAGCCTTCTGGGCTAAACTTGACTGCGTTCGACAGCAAATTCCGAACGACCTGATCGATCCTGCGCTGATCCCCTGCGACCGTCGGCAAATCTTCGGCCAGGGCCAAACGCATATTCAATTGTTTTTCCTTAGCCACCGAGTCGAACTGCGAAATCTCGAATCTTATGCGAGAGGACAGGTCAACAGGCTGAAAGTCAAACTCCATGCACCCCGCCTCTAGCTTGGAAAGGTCCAACAAATCATTGAGCAATTCGAGCAGGACTTCTCCACTGGTCTCAATTTTCTCAAAGTAGCCGCCGAGCTTTTTGCGATCTGCTTTCTCACGCCTGCGGGAACCCAGTCGGGAGAAGCTGAGTATCCCATGCAGCGGGGTTCGTAGTTCGTGGGACATGTTCGCCAGGAATTCACTCTTCGCACGGTTGGCCGCTTCGGCTTGGTCTTTCGCAAGACGCAGGTCATCGGCAACGGCTGCCCGGGCTTCCGCCTCTTGCTGGGCTGCCAGTGCTGCGAGGCTGTCGTGCTGAGCTTGTTCTAGACGTTCTGTGAAGTGATGCCGTTCGATTGCGTAGTTGATCGCTCGATGCAACGAGGAGTCGTTGCAATTCGATTTGGTGAGGTAGTCCGCCGCGCCGCAACGAACCGCTTCAATGGCAAAGCTATCGTCTTCCATGCCGGTGAGCGCGATGACAGGAATAACCGCAGCGAGAGTCAATACTTGCGTTATCGTTTCCTTTCCGCGGCTGTCAGGCAGGTTGAGATCAACAAGCACTACGTTGGGCGCCACCTCCTCGAAGAGTTCCGTCGCCTTGGCGATGGTCGTACAATGAACCACATTGTAGACCGTGCCGCTCACGGTGGTTCCCGATGCTTTCCCCAGAGCTCGCTGCACAATTCGCGCATCGATGTCGTCATCTTCGACGAGCAAAACGGCGATTTCAGGGTTTGGTTGCATGGCAATGGTTTAAGAGTTGGCTGAGCTGGGGCAACTTGCGAAGAGACGAAGTTCTTGCTTACACGGGAGCGTGTTGTTCCAAACTATCGCTAACTGGAAATTGGACGTGTTCGAGGAACTCTTCGAGCATGGGGACATGATTTTCCATGTCGACTCCCGCGTCTGTCTTCAGCAAATAGCCCGCAATGTGCTGGTCGTAAGCCGCGACGCGATCGCCCTCGTTGTTCGAGGTGGTGAGGACGAACACAATGGACTTTGCCAGCTCGGGATCACGACGCAGTTCGGCGAGGAAATCGATTCCCCCCATGCGTGGCATGTTGAGGTCCAGCAGAATTAAGAGTGGTTGTTCGAGTGGTGGGTGGCCATCTTCTCCGCGCAGGCGAGCGAGGGCTTCGACCCCATCGCGCGCCACGAAAATTGGGTGACCGAGATTGCGTTTCTTGAATGACCGCTGGACGACGCGCACATCGACGTCGTCGTCCTCGGCTAGCAAAATGTTGACAGGTTGTTCAGACACAGGTGACCTCCTTTGCTGGGATGGTGTGAGGTGGGCGAATCGTTGAGTGGAGCGACTTCTCGCTCGCAGGCCAGGTGAAGTGAAAAGTCGCACCTTCTCCGGGCTGCGATTCCACCGATATTTCGCCTCCGTGGCGTTCCACAATGCGCTTCACCAACGCGAGTCCCATGCCGCTGCAATCGAATTCGTCGCGTCGGCGTAGGGTCTGGAACATGACAAAGACTTTTTCTTGGTAGTCGGGAGCGATGCCCCGACCATCGTCCTTCACAGAGAAACGAATGAACTCGCCCGCTTCTTCGGCGTGAATACTGATCGTGCCATCCTCCCGAGGATGGTGCTTCACGGCATTATCCACCAGATTGCGTAGCACTTGCTCGAGCAGCGGACGTGGACTGGTGGTCATCAAGTTTGTGTCAGCAACTTCGATATGGAAGGTGGGCGGAATATCGAGGATTGCCACGGCTTGTTGGATTGCATCACAGACGGGAAATGTTTCTGGATCGTAGTTTAAACGTCCCACACGAGAATAATGCAGCAACCCATTGAGCATGCGCTCCATGCGCTTGACCCGACTCTGCATCTTTTCGAGATCGTCCTGCACTTGTTCGGTGACGTTCTCCCCCAGATCCTCGACAACAAACTGCGCCAAACTACTGATGGCCCGCAGCGGCGCTTTGAGGTCGTGCGAGGCGGCATAGACGAATTCGTCCAGATCTTCATTGGTTTTTTCGAGTTCAAACTTGGCCGTCGCGATCTCCCGATGTGCGATCTCTAGCTCCTGGTGTTTCGCTTCGAGATCTGCTTTGTCGCGCTGCAGCGATTCCGAATAGAGTCGCTGCATATGGGCGGTGAACGATTTGCGAAACGGCTCTAAGTCGAATGCAAACCGCCAAGTGATGAAAGCCAAGCCAACCAGTGCCAAAGCCAACAAGCGGTAGATGGGCCAGAAGAACATGATGATGGAAAAGCCGTAACCGCAGGTCGCACAAAGGGCGAAAATCCAAGCCAGGTTCATGAGCTTGCTATCCCGATCGCGAACTTCTTCTTCGTGGTAGCAGCGGCGCCAAAAATGGAATATGCGCAGGTAACCCGCGATGACGATCAGGTTCAGACCGATCAACGCGGAAATCCATCCCCAATCGGGCGTCCCCTCCGCAGTCTGCAGGCAATGCATCCGCGGCATGTACTGGCCATAGTTCGTAAAGAAGTCGTACTGACCGGTCAGTGACTGTTGCTCCTGGGGGACTGCACCATCCGCAAGCTCGCAAGCCGCGAAGGTTGTCGTCGACACGAGTAGCAGCGCAAGGAGTGTCGCAATGCGTAGGCCGAGCTGCCATTCGTGAACTCCAGGCGATTTTTTGCTGTTCCCAAAAATGCTCATGGTGTTCCTACTGACAAAGTTGAGGTGGAGTCTTGCCAATCGAGCTGTCCTCGAAAGCCCCACCCAAGCAGAGAGGTGGAGTTAGCAACTAGATAAGGTAGGTCTGATTGCGGGGAAACACGGAGAATTGGGGGACAAATCTAGCCAGACCGCGACAGAATGCCGCAAAAAAAGCCTCAGCATCGTTACAGCTCTTCCCAAAAAAAACCCATAAATTAGGTGCAGTTTGGCGTTGAAAACCCTTTTGAACGGCATAACCGCAACGGGAGAGCGAGACGGAGGAGAGACTCCCCACGGTTGGCAGCGAGGCGCGGCCAGCTGTTTCCAAAGGAACCGCAGGACGATTGCAAAGTCCGCAACTTGTCACAGACAATATCTGGTCACGTAATCCACGGGCAGGCAATGCAAGAACAAGCGATACCCGTGGGGGGTACCACCCAAAGGGTTTGGAGACTTGTGGGGCGAGCCCCCCCAAACCCCCCGGTTGAGTATCCAATCGCCCAATCGTTGTTCATCGTCGGAGCTGCTTGCCGACTTTGCTATCGTCCTGCAAGCGAATGCACTGGCTTCAATCGTTCTGTGAGAACAGTATGATGAGAGTTACTTCCCCTGGCCTATTGACGGAGTATTCCAATGGTTCGAGTTTGTCGTGCGGCACATTCCTACTGGTTCTTGATAATTCTAGGCTGGTGCGTCGTTGGTGCCAGTGACGTTCGCGGGGAAGCGGAGGCACCCAGTGAGGCGGTGGTGCTCCGGCAGGGACATGCTTACACCGAAGCAGTGGCGAAGGAGAAGCTCGCCGAGATGGCGACTAAGATTCCTGACGCGGATGCGTGGAGACAGCATGCCGCGAGCATTCGGGAAAACATTCTGCGTGGCGCGCGGCTTGAACATTTACCACCCCCCTGCCCTTTGAACCCGATTCGTCATTCTCGCCGCGAGCTGGCGGGGTACTCTGTTGAAAACGTTGCGTTGGAGGTGTTGCCCGGTTTTTTTGTGACGGGGAATCTCTACCTGCCGCTGAAATACGAGGCCCCGATTCCCGGCATCCTCGCGCCGCATGGGCACCGCGAAAACAAGAGGCGTCACGAATCAACGCAGCATCGTTCGGCGGCGATGGCTCGCATGGGCGCGGCTGTCTTTGCCTGGGACATGCTCGGCTATGGCGAATCGAAACCGTGTGAACACCGAGTTCCTCAGGCGCTGCGGATTCAAACCTACAGCAGCATGCGCGCTCTCGATTTCTTGTTATCGCTCGGCACTGTTGACGAGTCGAAAATCGGTATGACGGGTGCCTCGGGTGGCGGGACGCAGACGTTCCTGCTATCGGCAATCGATTCGCGCATCACGGTTTCGGCACCCGTGGTTCAGGTCTCGGCCCACTTCTATGGTGGCTGCGTGTGCGAGAGCGGCATGCCAATTCACGTACACGAGTCGCATGAGACCAACAACGTGGAGATCGCTGCCAGCTTCGCGCCGAAGCCCCTGCTGCTGGTGTCCAACGGCGACGATTGGACGAAAAACACTCCTGAGGTCGAGTTCCCCTATGTGCAGCGCATTTACCGCCTGCTCGGGGCTGAGAAGTACGTGGAGTATTCCCATTTCCCCAATGAGGGTCACGACTACGGCCCCTCGAAGCGAAATGCGGTTTATCAGTTTTTCTCTCGGCACTTGGGACTGGAGTTATCCGCAATTCAGAACGAAAGCGGAGCGATCGACGAGTCGTTCGTCACGCTGTTGCCCGATGAGAAGTTGGCGGTTTTCAACGACGCGCACCCACGGCCGGCACATGAGGTCAAGTCCTGCGAACAAGTGAGCCAGTACCTGGACCGCAAATAAAAAAAGGTCGTAGCAAGTCGATCCGTCGTCTTGCCACGACCTTTATCCTGAAGCGAAACACCGAAGTGTTTCACCCTCCCGTTCTCGTTGTACTAATAGTATCGGCAGGCACATGGCCTGTGCTATAGAAGAATATTCTCGATCGTGAGCAAGTGCGCGAAGGTTCGGGTCGGGCAGACTTGGAGGGTTTGCGTTGCCCACAAAGGGGCGGAGTCGCAGCGCCTCGTGCCATTGGCTAACGAACTACGCCGAAAGAAGGACGCCCAAAAAAAGCAGGCAGGCCTCTAAAAAGAAGCCTGCCCACTATCGGCCAGCTTCGGTCGTCGGCAAGCCACACTCCCCAGTAGGCTCCACCGATTGCGATGCTGGTTCGGACGTTCCGTTGTTTTGTTGGCGTTTCCCGGCTGAAGTAGTAGTGGTTGCGTTGAACGGAGGTGGCTGGTTGCTACCGTGAGGGCAGTAGCGGTTGGCTAGGCTGCGGTAAGTTCAACGAAGGAACCCCCGGCAGTTGGGGCAGTGCGGTGTTGGGTTGGAGCAGCAGTTGCCCGCCGGCGCCTCCCAATTGCGAAAAATCGGTCCGCGTCAACAGTTCGCTTCCCTCGACGGGGATGCTTCCTAAAATGTCGAAGTTAGAACTTTCCACGTTGGGTAGCGCGGCATCGAAGTGAGACATCGGAACCTGGCAACCCAGGTAGCTACTTCCACGCATCACGCCGCAGCTTCGGCTGGCGTGGCCGCAAACGCCAGAAATCTGCAATGGCGTGCATCCGCAATTCCTACGGTACACATGGTCGCGACGGTGGTAGTGCCACGGGCCGTAGATGCCGCAATAGCCGGGGTAGAACGGGTGAGCCGTTCGGCATGCCGCCGATATCGAGTGGCTTGATTTGCAGGGACTGTACAGTCCGTAGCGGCCCGATGTGGGGTAGCGCGGAACGAAAAAGTCTTGGTTCCAATTCCAAGTGCACCCGCCATTGGCCGTGGGGATCGTCGCGCCGTAGTGCTGCCAAAACAAGCGGGCTTCGGCCAGCGTTGCCCAGGCGAGCAAAATGGCAATGGCAATGGCAAACGAGGACCAAGGGAGAATTCGCATCGGAGGCCTTGTCGAATGTGGGGAATGTGGTTGAATCGGGGGAGCGTGAGTTACGACTCTCCACAAACATGGGTCACGCCCTGGCACCGGGCAAATGTCCCGTATTTCTTTTGTGTTCCGTACCCTTTTCGAGGCCCTCACAATCAGACCAGCACTCTGCATCAACGCCGCGGAGGGGCCGATTGGTTCGGTTTTATGGATTGTTAACACTCCTGACTGGCTGGTCGTCGGGTTTGCCATCGCAGTGGCAATGTTGGGCTTGCGCGGCGCAACGCGGTTGCGGGCGACGACCTTGTTTGCGCCTTGCCTTTGGGTGACGCTTTCGGCCACCTGTTTGGCCGTCCTGGTCTTGGTCCAGCACCAACTTGAGGGTATTCAGGGGTCCGCCCTGCGGTTTGCGATCGCGGCAACGACGCTTTGCCCGTTGATGGCCGTGCTGGGGGCAAAGCGACCGCAAAATCGCGGTTGGCAGTGGGTGGTGCTGACGCTTTGGATCGTACTCGTTTGGCCCGCTGCCCAGGCAGTTCTCTTGCCCGCGGGAATCCATGTCGAGTTGTTCATCGCGTGGAAGCTGTTTCTCTGGGGGCTGATCGCTTTGGGGCTGCTCAACTACCTGCCCACGCGTCACTGGTTTGCCGCGGTGTTCGTCGCCGTGGGGCAAGTGCTGCTGCTGCGCGAGCATCTTGGGTTGGGCAGTACGTCGCCACCCCCACCCGAATGGAACCAACCCAGCGGAATCGGTTGGTTCTTGATTGCCGCTTTGGTCGTCAATGCTCGAGGGGTAAACAAAGCAACTCGTGACTCGCAACTCGCGCCGCTCAACTCGCAGTGGCTCAGCTTTCGCGACTCGTTTGGTGCCTTTTGGGCACTCCGCATCCTGGGGCGAATCAACCACACCGCGCAGCTGCGAGAGTGGCCGCTGCGACTGCAGTGGTCGGGAATGGTGGAATCGCACGGCAGGCACGCAGCCGAGTCTGAACTGGAAGAGCTAGACCTGGCGCTGGCTACGCTACTCAGAAGGTTTGTAGTGGAACGGCGTGAACACAGACCGCTAGTGAAGTCGATTCGTCACAAGTGAACCGCAGCCAATGCATCGCCTCATGGGCGCCTGCTGCGCTTATTGATTTGTTCAGTAATTCGAGGGCTTTTTTCATTTGGGCTGGCCATTTTTTCGTTGCAGTTCACGGGTCAAACTCGAGTAGGCCGGCAAATGTCAGTAGTGCCCTTCAGCAGACTGCTTATTCTCTCCAGGTACTCAATTCACGCTGTCCAAATTGCAGTTTCAATACTTCAACACTTGACAAATTGGAAAATCCTGCAAGTATCAAGAATAAGTTACCCGTTCATGAGCTCAATAGTTCAAGGAGACGATGCAATGTGTAAATCGAGATTACTCATACTCATTACAAGCGTTGTTTGTTTCTACGCTTTGGGTTTTGAAAGAGAGAGCTTTGCCCAGCCGCAGCCAGGAACTCTTAAAAGGACCAGCCTACAGTCACAGCATGCTGTGTGCTATAACCAGTCTGCGAAAGTTGGAAATACACACCATTTTGATTCTTGGACCTTATTCGGACCGATCTCGATAGAAGAAGGCAGGACTGTTACGGCAAATAATGACGATGGCTTAGCTTCACAGCAGACAACAAATGAAGCTGAGGTCAACGCGGCTTTTGACGAAGTTGTAGATGTTGGTACAGCTACTGCAGTTGGCAGCCTGTCCAATTCGCTTTCATCTGCACTGAATGATTCTCGTTCGGCTGGAGAAACTCAATCCGATGCTTATGTAGAATTTGAAGTGCAAAATCCATCTGGTGCTCCCGGCGCTGGGTTCCTTAGGTGTGAGATACACATAGTTGGAACACTCAACGAAACTGGAGGAACCGGAACCAAAGGAGCAAGGGGACATGTTGTTGTTGGACCCAGTCGTGTCGACTATTCATTGGACAACAATGGTACATGGCACATATGGGGTACAGTAGGTGAGGGCGGTAGGGAAGTTGACATCGATGAATCAGGCAGTGGGTTAGATCACCATTACTTCTTTACTCATGCAACTACTGAAGGTGCCGCAGTGACCGTTGAGTCGTATTTTGAAGCGGACTGTTCTTTTCAAGGGCCTGCTACCTCACCCGGCAAGACTGCAATTCTCAATGGATCAGGCACGGGGGGCATTCGGCCATATTTTAGTATCCAGTAGAGGCTGCTTGAGGTTTTAGCTGCATCACTCTCCTGGGCTGGGATCAGCGGAATAGTTCACCTATTGTCGTTGCTCCTCGACGCACGTTTAGATTAAGTATCAACTAACTCTAGTAGATTTTTTTAGTTAGTAGTTCTCAAGTTCCATCTCAATGGGCTCTCCGTCGTTGCGTCCACCCAGCACGTAATAGACAAGGCTATTAATGTCCAGCGAAACGCTGTCGGCTGAACCATCGCAATAGGCGATGTCAAAGAGCACTGGGTGCGAGCTACCGAACTCATAACCGGCGGCCTCTAGCAGTCCGGCTCGGTCTTGCTGCGGGCGGAAGACTTCCCTGGGCGCCTTGGGATGCCGGCCTTTAGTGCCTGTGAAACCGTTGACGTCCCGGTCCATGCCGAGCAGGATATTTTGATCGTCGGCGGGATCTTGACCATCGAAGTAGCGATCGGGATTGAGGAATTTCTCTCCGACCAACATGGTCTTACTGGTACCGTCAGTGATCTGCGCCAACTCGACCGTACTGCGTATAAAAGAGATGCCACTCATGACGTCTGGGTCGTCATGAGACAGCCAGGCCGCCGTCTTTGTCTGTGTCCCAAAGCTCCATCGCGCGCTCGGCCGAACCCGCGGGGTCCCACGAAGGCGCCGCGATGCGTGCCGGACCTTGAGAGCAACCTGCGGGCAATAGGATCAGCAGCAGAAGCGCGAACGAGATTCTCGACATGGGGAGCTCTCAGTGCCAACAGACGCGGCATGTATGAAAACACCAACTCAAGTTGTACGCTCGAAAAAGTCTACCATAGCAGGTTGCTCGCAGTGAGACCAGCAAGACTCAGCGAAAAGCACGAGATGCGAATCAATAGTTTCCCTTTCGGCAGAGCTGGCAAGATGCTGACGAAAGTGAAACCACCTTCCGTCTAGAGATTGCGGGATGGTAAGAAATTCATCCACTGGATTGGACCGAGAGCCACGCATCGCTTAAATTTAACACCCACACTAGCCCTGGCTCCAACACCGAAGCCAGGGTGCCAGTCGACCGCTTCCTTTGGGAAACTTTGCTATGGCACACACACGATACCGTTTCATGGTTCTGTTGCTTCTTGCGGCATGGATTTGGGGTGGGATTGCCGCGCCTTCTGTCTTTGCTGCCAACAGTCGGCCCAACATTGTTGTTGTAACCGTTGATGATCTCGGAGCGCATGACCTCAGCTGCGACGGAAGCACTTTGCACGAAACGCCCCATTTGGATCGGCTGGCGAGTGAGGGGGTGCGATTCGCGGCGGCTTACGCGGCTTCCCCCGTTTGCACCCCCGCGCGTGCTGCATTCATGACGGGCAAACACCCGGCACGGCTCGGAATGACCATCTGGCGTGAGGCGGCTGCGCGCGGTCCGAACCCCGATGAACTCTTGTTGCCACCGCGCTGCGAGTCCAACCTGTCGCGCGGTGAAGTGACGCTCGCCGAACTCTTGCAGCAGTCAGGCTACCACACCTTGCACGTCGGCAAATGGCACTTGGGCGACGCACAGCATTATCCCGAAGTGCACGGATTTGCGGAGAACCTCGGCGGCACGCTGTGGGGGGCTCCGGCAACTTTCTTTTGGCCCTACCGTGGAGAGTTCGGCACCAAGAGCGGCCGCGAAATTCGTTACGTGCCCGGATTGGTCGATGGAAAACCGGACGAGTATCTCACGGATCGGCTCACCGACGAAGCCATCAAGCGTCTGCATTCCATTGGCGATCAGCCGTTCTTTTTGAATCTCTGCTACCACTCGGTCCACACGCCCATCGAAGGTAAGCCGAAGTTGGTCGAGCACTATCGAGAAAAAATCGCGGCAATGGCTGACTCCACCCACCGCAACGCCGAGTACGCAGCGATGGTTCACAGTGTGGATGAAAACATCGGCCGATTGCTGGCGGCGCTCGGCGAACTGGGTGTTGCGGAAGACACGCTGCTTGTGGTCACCTCGGACAACGGCGGATACTTGGGCCAAGCACACCAGGGCGCGGTTACCACCAACGCCCCACTACGTTCGGGGAAAGGGTCGCTCTACGAAGGCGGCATCCGTGTGCCGCTCATCGTGCGTTGGCCTCAAGTGACTCGGCCGGGAGAAACGTGTTCGGCGCGTGTGGTCACGCAGGATCTTTTTTCCACAATTTTAGAAGCGAGTTCAGCACCCGCAATCACCAACGATGGCGTGAGCCTCGTGCCTTTGCTGCGTCAGCCGTCCCATGAATTGAATCGCCCTGCTCTGTATTGGCACTTTCCGCACTACTACCCCTCCACCACGCCGGTTAGCGCAGTGATTCGCGGTCGGCACAAGCTGCTGCATTTCTACGAGGACGACCGCGTGGAACTCTACGACTTGGATGCAAGTCCCGACGAAAGCGACAACCTGGCGTCGACAGATCCTGCTACGGCGAACGAATTGCGCACGCTGCTAGACAACTGGCTCGAAGAAGTCGGTGCGCGAATGCCTCGCCCCAACCGCAATGTGAAAACAGCGACAAGCCAACCCTTCGGAGGCAAGGCACAAACCATTCCCGGCCGAGTCGAGGCGGAGCATTACGACTTCGGTGCGCCAGAAGTCGCTTACCACGACGTTGAGGAAATCAACCTGGGCGCTGATTACCGTGAGACCACCCAGGTCGATATCGAACGCCGCAGCGACGCCTCCAATGGCCACGGCGTGGGTTGGACCCGAACGGGCGAGTGGCTGCGCTACACGGTCGAAATCCTAGAGGCAGGAGTGTACGACATCGAGATTCCCGTCGCGTCGAACAAGCAAGGGGGCATCTTCCATCTCGAAATCGATGGAGTGGACATTACCGGCCCGATTGAAATCCCTGATACGGGCGGCTGGAAGATCCTGCAAACCATTTCAGCTCAAACGAAACGACTCGAACCGGGGCGCTTTGCGATGCGGATGGTGATGGATAGTCAAGGCGAATCGGGTTCGATTGGCGACATCGATTGCCTGCAATTTGTGCGAGCCTCACCCGAAGTCGAATAAGTTGCTGCTCTGATTGCGACTTGCAGTTTGGCGCTGCGGGGCTTATCGTAAGTTTCTCCACGGCGAGGCGTAGCTCGCCGGCTATTTCTTTCACACACAACCACGGTCTGCAAACCTATGAATCGCCACCTCGCCCGTCGTCGCTTTTTGCAAACCTCCGCTGGTGCCACCGCTTGGTGGGTGAGTGGAGCCCCCAGCTCTGTCTTTAGCCGATCGCCGAACGAGAAGATCAACGTCGCCTGTATCGGTGCCGGCGGCAAGGGTGTGCGCGACTCGATGGACGCAGCCACCTACGGCAATATCGTGGCGATCTGCGACATCGACGACGAGCGACTCGGCAAGGCGAGCGAAACCTATCCCAAGGCGAAGAAGTACAACGACTATCGCAAGCTGCTCGACGAAATGGAAAACGGCATCGACGCGGTTGTGATCAGCGCCCCCGACCATCACCACGCCCCCGCCGGAGTGCGTGCAATGCGGATGGGCAAACACATTTACTGTCAGAAGCCACTCACGCACTCGGTAGCCGAAGCACGGTTGATGCGCGACACGGCCCGCGAGCACAACGTGATCTCGCAGATGGGTAACCAGGGGACCGCCGCCGACGGGTTCCGCGCGGGTGTCGAACTGCTGCAAGCCAAGCCGGTCGGTGAGATCACCGAAGTTCACGCGTGGACCAATCGACCGTTCAAATATTGGAAGCAAGCACCCGACATCGTTGCCCGACCGAGCGAAAAACCCGCTATCCCAGCGCACGTGCATTGGGATCTGTTTCTCGGCCCCGCACAAGAGCGGCCCTACCACGGTGTGTATCACCCGCACGATTGGCGCGGTTGGTGGGACTTTGGCACGGGTTCGCTTGGCGACATGGCCTGTCACACGTCGAACCTGGCGTTCAAGGGTTTGAAACTCGGTTTGCCCACGCGTGTCTCTGCCATCAGCGGCGAAGTCAATCCAGAAACCTACCCTGCGTGGGCGACCATCACCTACGAATTCCCCGCGCGGGAAGGCTTCGGCCCCGTGAAGTTCACTTGGTACGAAGGCAAGAAAGAGGACGGCAAACTGAACCTGCCCCCTGCCGAGCCTTTCTACGGCGAGAAGCTCGCCCCCAGCGGCATGATCTTCGTCGGTGAGACGGGCTCGATCCTCACGCCCGACGACTACGGAGCAGAACAAACGCTGCTGCCCCATGCGAAGTTCGCCGATTACAAGCGTCCCGAGACTAGGCTCCCGCGACTAGGAGCCGAGTCCTACGACGACGGCCACAAGCGGGAATGGTTCCAGGCCATGCTGGGTGTCGGTTCGACCATGAGCAACTTCGACTACGCCGCCACGATGACCGAAGCGATGCTACTGGGCAACGTCGCCGTGCGCCTGGGCAAGGCGATCGACTACGACGGCGAGTCGGGGCGTGTCACCAACATCCCCGAAGCGGCCGCACTGCTCAATCCCGCTCACCGCGAAGGTTGGGGCGTTTAACGCCTGAGCCGTCGGCAACCTCCGCTGTTCAGAAAGCGCCCGGGCACTGATACTGTTTGCCAATAAAATGCTCACTCGGTTTTGCCAAAAGTGAACCACCAAGGCACGAAGACACCAAGAATTCCCGGAGTTTTCCGTCTTCGTGTCTTCGTGCCTTGGTGCCTTTGTGACTTGGTGGTTCAATTCCAGACCGGCATCACTACCGGCGTCTGGCAGTAGTAGGGTGGGTAGTTCTGCTGGCGCAGTGGGCTTTGACATTGAGGAGATCCCCTTCGCCAGCAGGTTTCCCCACCTTTTGCGTGAATCGAAAGGTGGGTGAACCTGTCGGCGAACGGCTCCGCAAGAAAGGTACGCTCAGCGCGCCGACAGAACCTCCCACCCTACAAAATCGACACCTTCGCGAGCGAAAGGACTTCAGTCCGTAGCTCACGAGGCTCGAACCTGCCGGCTGTTGTTCCGTTGGAGACCCACGCCTTTTTGCAAAAGGCGCCTTTTGCAAAAGGCGTCAGTTGTTCACCGCACGCCCATCGTTGCGGACACCCAGGGCGTAGAACACTTCGGGGTCGATGTCGTAGTTGACCGTGTGGACCGAGCCGTCGGCGTAGCCTCCATGGAAGCCCGTGACGTGGACGCTGCCAAAACGGTGCGCAAAGTCGGTGTCTGTCAGCTCGTTGTCCGCAGCCGGCAGGTGCCGACGGTACTCCGGATGATCTGGATCTTCTTCGATATTAGGCACCCAGCGGATAATGTCGCGATCGTGGCCTTGGTAGATGGAATTGTTGTCGCCGCCGCACAGACCATCTTCGTAACGAAGCGGATTGAGATACTTCTCGCCCAGCATGAGCGTGTTGGACGTGCCGTCCGTGATCTGCGATCCCTTGGTCTCGCTGAGTTGTCCGGTCACTCCATCAAAGGTATCCCGCAGAAACCGGAGGTCGAAATCCCAGCCGCAATCGGGGTATTTGTCGAGGCAAAAAAGCCCCGGCCCTTCCGCCGCTTTGTACCGCGACCCTCCGCTGGCGGCGTAGTCCGCCTTGGCCATTAGCCTCACATTGTCGGTGTTGTGCGAAATCTCGCGTGCCGAGTAGGCAATGGCCGGTCTCCTACTAGGGCAATGAAACATGGGGACTGGCTGAGCTTTGAGGACGGCGAGCGCTGCTTTCTTTTCCGCCAGAGGCAAGCCCTTGCCCAGAGCGTGCGTGGCGGTCTGCTCCATGTAGGGAAGCACCGAAAACGCCCAGCCCCCCGGCTGCGACATGCCCACGCCGCGGTCTGGGTCGCCGATCCAGCGGAAGCCCCAACCGCTCGAGGGGTAGAAACCGTGCGTCTCTTCGTGGAGTAGGAATCCCAGGCCCAGTTGCCGCACGTTGTTCTTGCATTGAGTGCGTCGTGCAGCCTCGCGCGCCGCTTGCACAGCCGGCAACAGCAGCGCCACCAAGACGCCAATAATGGCGATCACCACTAGCAACTCGACTAGGGTAAAGCCTCTAAGTTGACGCGGCTTGAGCCAACGTGGGGAAACTGCAATATGCTTGCTACTGAAGTCCATAGGGAATTCTCTGTTCGATCGGCAGTTGAACAATATTGAATAGCTGTTGGCATCGCGTTTGGGGCACGATTACCTGTTTATCGATGCTACCAGCACCGAAAAAACGGGTCAACGGATTATTAGCAAAAACGCGGGAACTACGCCCGCCAGAACGAAGTCCGAAAGTAGCCATTCCCTGAGAGCTTGCTATACTAAAGGATCGTACATTTACTATGCAAGAAGCCGATTCTTCGCAAAATTTGGGCTTCTCAATCTATCGAGCGATTCGCATGCGTCCGTTGGAATTGACTGCGTTGGTATTGGCTTTGCTGCTGGCATTTTTTGTTGCCGCCCCGGCACAGGCCGAACTGAGTTTCAACCGCGAGGTGCGACCGCTACTCTCCGGGCACTGCTTCAAGTGTCATGGCCCCGACGAGGACGAACGGCAAGCGGACTTGCGGCTGGACGTGCCGGGCGATGAAGCCACGGGCGAGGTCGACTACGCGGAAGTGCTGCGGCGCATCGAATCGACCGATCCCGACGAACAGATGCCACCGCCGGAGGCAAACAAACCCCTCACGGCGGCCAACATCGCCACACTTCGGGAGTGGATTGCCGAGGGTGCGCCGTACGAACGACACTGGGCGTTTGTGAAGCCGCGCAAGCCAGAGGTACCCACCGATCAGCATCCGGTCGATGCGTTCGTAAACGCGAAACTTGCCGAGGCAGGCATCGAGCCGGCGGGTCGGGCCGAGGCCTACACACTGGTTCGTCGGTTGTATCTTGATCTGGTGGGATTACCCCCCACGCTCGCCGAGGCCGACGCGTTTGCCGCGGATCCGTCCGACACCGCCTACCGCGCGATGGTCGACCGGCTGTTAGCCTCTCCGCGCTACGGCGAACGTTGGGCTCGCCGTTGGTTGGATCTCGCCCGCTACGCCGACACAAACGGTTACGAAAAAGACCGCGACCGCTCGATTTGGCCCTATCGCGATTGGGTGATCCGTGCGCTCAATTCCGACATGCCGTTCGACCAGTTCACGGTCGAGCAACTTGCCGGCGACATGTTGCCTGAGGCAACGCCCGAGCAAGTCGTTGCGACCGGTTTTCACCGCAACACGATGCTGAACGAAGAAGGCGGCATCGACCCCCAGGAGTTTCGCTTCCACGCGATGACTGACCGTGTGGCCACAACGGGGACCACCTGGCTAGGCTTAACCGTCGGCTGTGCCCAATGCCATACGCACAAGTACGACCCCATCACGCATACCGACTACTTCGGCATGTTCGCGTATCTCAACAACACCGACGAGCCCGATCTGGTGCTGCCCGATGACGCGGCCGAGGCAGCCCATCGCAAGAACCTGGCCGAGGCCGAGGCACTCGTTGCAGAGTTGCCGCAACATTGGCCCGGTGGCGAAGTTGCCTTTGACGAGGCGTTCGCCAAATGGTTGCAAACTGAGCGCGATCGCCTGGTCGACTGGCGGCCGCTGGTGCCGACGGCCTTGAGTGCCAACGTGCCGTATCTCGTGAACGAGGGCGACGGGGTCATTTTCGCGGGCGGAGATACGTCGAAGCACGACATCTACCAGATCACGCTCGCCCCGTCACAAACACCGATCGCCGCGCTGCGTTTGGAAGCGCTCCCCGACGAGCGCCTGCCGGGGGGTGGGCCGGGGACGACATTCTACGAAGGCCGCAAGGGCGACTTTTTTCTCACGGAATTGAAAATAGAGAATGCCAACGTCGCTTCCGCTAGCGACAGCTACGCCCTCAACGAGTTCAAAAACAAACCCGCCGCCGCGATGCTCGCAGTTGACGGCGACATCCAGTCGGGTTGGTCCGTGTCGCGGCGCTCGGGCGAGCGGCATGTGGCGGTGTTTGCGTTCGACCAGCCGTTGCCTGGTGATAAGCCGCTGGATATCGAAATGCACTTTGGGCGCCATTTCGCTAGTTCGTTGGGCAAGTTCCGTTTCTCCGCCGCAACGGACGCGCGTGCCGTGGCGAATGACTTTACCCCGACGGAGCTGGCACTGATCGCTCGACCCGCGGAGGAATTGTCCGCAGCGGAACTTGCCATACTCCGAGAAACATTTGCGCTTCGTGCCACGGAACTTGAGGAGCACACCAAGAGAATTGCAGAGCTGCGCGCACCGGCTGAGCATCCGGAAACGCTCGTCATGCGCGAACGACCGGCCGAGCATCCGCGGCCCACGTTTCTTCACCACCGGGGAGAATACACGCAACCGACCGTGGAGGTTTCGCCTCAGCTGCCTGAAGCGCTGCTTGCTTCTGGCGAAGCCTTGCCACAAACGCGATTGGAGTTTGCCCAATGGCTTGTAGACGACGAGAACCCGCTTACCGCTCGAGTGGTTGCCAACCGACATTGGGCGGCCCTGTTTGGTACCGGCATTGTCAGCACGGTCGACGACTTTGGCATGCAGGGAGAGCCGCCCACGCATCCGCAATTGCTCGATCATCTGGCGCGCTTTCTTGTCGACAACGACTGGTCGATCAAGCAGCTGCATCGGCACCTTGTCACGAGCGAGACCTACCAACGCTCTTCGCAATTTACCACCGAGAGTGATAACCGCTTGCTTGCACGGTTCCCTCGCCAGCGTTTGGAAGCCGAGATCATTCGCGACGCGGCCCTGCAAGCGTCGGGCCTGTTGCATGAGGAAATGTTCGGCCCGCCTGTGCGTCCGCCGCAGCCCGGCGGCATCACCGAGGTTGCTTACAGCGGCAGCAAGTGGGAGCCAAGCGAAGCGCCCGATCGCTACCGACGCAGCATCTACGCCTACCAAAAACGTACCGCACCGTTTGCCATGTTTACCACTTTCGATGCAAGCAGTGGCGAGTCGTGTTTGGCGCGCCGCGATCGCTCGAACACACCGCTGCAGGCGCTGACGCTGCTGAACGATCCCATGTTCATCGAAATTGCCGAGGCGTTCGGCAAAGCCATTGCCGAGAGCAGTGGCGAGGTGGAGGAGAAAATCACCAAGGCATTCCGCCATGCGTTAACACGCCCGCCGACGGCGGCGGAGCTGCAACGCCTGCGCGAATTTCACGAGCAGCACGCGAGTTGGGCCGCGCTGGCGCGGGCGCTGCTGAGTTTGGACGAAGCAGTCACCAAAAACTAGGATTGCTACAATGACCCCCATCTCAAGACGCTATTTTCTGCAAGACTGTGGCATTGGCCTCGGCAAGATCGCTGCGGCAGGCTTGATGACCGGCGCGTGGGGAAACCGCGCGACCGCCTCCGCGACGTCTGCCAGCGACTTTGCGCTGAAGCCAGCGCACTTCCCTGGCAAAGCGAAAGCGGTCATCCACCTGTTCATGGCCGGCGCGCCGAGTCAGCTCGAACTGTTCGACCCAAAACCGACACTCGCCCAGCTCGAAGGCAAGCCGCTCCCTAAGTCGATCGTCGGCGACCAACGTTATGCGTTCATTCAACCCGACGCGGGGGTGCTGGGGCCGCAGTTCAAGTTCGCTCAGCATGGTCAAAGTGGCGCCGTGCTTGGCGAGCCGCTCCGCCATCTTGCGGGGGTGGTGGATGACCTCTGCATCATCCGCTCCGTGCATACCGACCAGTTCAACCACGCGCCGGCGCAGGTGCTGTTCAACACCGGGTTCTCGCAGCCGGGGCGGCCCTGTATTGGTTCGTGGGCGACCTACGGACTGGGCGCGGAATCGGAAGACCTGCCCGCGTTTGTCGTTATGAGCACCGGTTCGGGGCTCAGCGGTGGGTCGGCGCTCTGGTCGAGCGGGTTCCTGCCGACGGTTTATACGGGGGTCCGCTTTCGCTCGGGTACCGATCCTATTCTCAATGTTTCTACCCCAGAGGGTTATAGTCCCGAACTGCAGCGCGACACGTACCAACTCATCGGCGATCTCAACCGCCAGCGGCAAGCCGTGGTCGGCGACCCCGAGATCGCCACGCGAATCGCTTCCTACGAAATGGCTTCGCGGTTGCAGGTCTCTGCGCCGGAGCTGATGGATCTTTCCACTGAGTCAGCCGCGACGATTGAGCTATATGGATGCGACCCGGCGAAAGATTCTTTTGCCCGCGCCTGCTTGCTCGCCCGGCGGATGGTTGAACGGGGCGTTCGCTTTATCAACATCTATCACGAAGGTTGGGACGCGCACAGCAATGTGAAAGGCAACAGCGAAAAGAATTGCGGCATTACCGACCAGGCCAGTGCCGCGCTCATCACCGATCTCAAGCAGCGCGGTCTGCTAGACGAAACGCTTGTGATTTGGGGCGGAGAGTTTGGCCGCACACCGATGGTCGAGGCCAATCCTGCACTGGGGCGCACCGCTGGACGCGACCATCACCCGCAAGCGTTCACCATGTGGATGGCCGGCGGCGGTATCAAGCCCGGCGTTACCTACGGCGCGACCGACGACTTCGGCTTTCACATCACCGAAAACCCGCTGCACGTACACGACATCCAAGCCACGATCCTGCACACGCTTGGCTTCGACCACGAGCGGCTCACTTATCACCATGCCGGTCGCGATTTCAGGCTGACCGATGTGCACGGCCACGTCGTCCACGATCTGTTGTCGTAAGGCCGTAGCGAATCGCCCAGCCCGTCGTTGCCGCAGACATAGTCCGACAATGGCCACAAAAAACACAAGAGGGCACAAAAGGGCACAACAACGAAGCAGAGCCCATTTGGGTCGTCTCGTGTATTTTGTGGCTTAAAATCAAGCTGCTCAGGAAGAAGTCTTGGATGCAATCGTGGCGGGCGTTGCAAATGCATGCGCAAATGGTCGGTTCAGCCGCGTTAAAATCTCTTCGGCCTGATTCAGTGCTTTGCTAAGATAGTGGACTCAGCTTGGCTTTTCTCACGAGGTTGCCCATGCACTGCGAAATCACGAAGTCTCCGTTCCGCTGGAGAAGATCTTTCCTCGGCTTTACCCTCGTGGAACTGCTTGTGGTGATTGCGATCATCGGCGTGTTGGTGGCGCTGCTGTTGCCCGCAGTCCAAGCGGCCCGCGAAGCCGCGCGGCGGTCGCAGTGTTCGAACAATTCGAAGCAAACCGGCATTTCTCTGCATCTGTACCACGGCACTTTCGAGCGTTTCCCCATAGGAGCGGCTCCCGGTGAAGGATCGATGTGGACGTATCACATCATGCCCTACATTGAACAAGAGAATGTACAAAACCTGATGACCATCGGTGAGGGCGCTGCGGGGAACTTCCAGTGGGCACATCCGGGCCCTTACACCAAAGAAGATCTCACCTCGAATCCGAGCTTCAGGAATCTCATCGCCGTGGAAACGCCGATCTCAATTTTCCAGTGCCCTTCGAATGCTATCCCGGTCGGCGGACAGTACGATGTGTCGTCGGACAATTGGCATGTCATGGCGCGTCAACCCAGCTCCTATCTGGGCAGCGCCAGCGGCATCGCTCTCAATCAGTACAGCGGTATGACCGACCTCGACGGAGTGCTCTTTGGAAACAGCGAGGTCGCTTTCAAAGACATCGAAGATGGTACATCGCACACGCTGCTGGTGGGAGAAGCGCTGCACGATGTTGCGGAGCAAGAACGCATCGGCGCGAACCGCGAGCAACGAACGGGCGACCACAAGGATCACTGGTACTTCGGTAGCGATGATATCGATATCAACAACGACTTGTCAGAAGCCTTGGGTTCCACGGCGGTACCGATCAACTACCGCGGGGAACCCGGCGGCGGCCCCCCCTGCGAAAACGCGCGACGACCGCCTTGCCAATTGTTTCAACTCTCTTTTAGCAGCAATCATCCCGATGGCATCGAAGCGCTGCTCTGCGACGGTTCGGTGACGTTCATTTCTGAATCGATCGACTCGATCGTCTGGCAAGACATGGCCACGCGCGCTAGTCAACAACCTGAGGATGAGTAGCGTGCTTTTGAAACTCTATCGCAGCAACAGCAGTGGGGAGCTCGGGGTGTGGGAAAGGGATTCTTGGGGAGTGCGCTTGTTTCTGCCTGCTGCGCATCTCTTGATCTTAGCGGTCGGCTGTGGAGAAACTACATCCAAGGTTCCGCCAGCGATGAACCACATCGTCGAGGCGCGTCGCGCGTTGGCGGAGGGCGATCAAGCAAAGGCGCTCGAGTCGCTGACCGCATCGATTGAAACAGACGCCAACGTGTGGGCCTACTACGAGCGCGCCAAAATCCAACTCGATCGGGGCGACGACCAAGCTGCCACCGCCGACTGCCAAGCACTTCTGGAACTCGAACCCAACAACCGCGACGGCAAATGGCTGCTAGGGGAAATTGAGAAGCCCGCCGAGAAGCGCTTTCAAGGGGCTCAGGCGCAGCCGCCGAGCTCGTCGAAGTAGTCGGCCACTACTCGTCGTCGATGAAGCCGACGCTTCTGAGAGAGGTTCCAACCCCCAGGGCAATGCTTCTCATGAGTCCGTCGGGACCGCTGCATCTGCGTCGATAGTTCTCTCCGGACCCACGGAATGAGATTCCGCCAGCGAGTCGGTCTGTCGCACCTCTGCCGTTTCGCGCCCTACCAGAGCGCGTTCGAGGAAGGGTCAGCCCGCGCGAAGCAACATGCACCCTCTGTGCTTGGTGTTTTTCACCCTAGCAAACGGCAAATGCCTACTTCGAGAGCCGGTTGCAAAACTCGATGGTAGCCAGCGAAAAGACTCACGGGATCCGTGTTCTCAAGCACAGAGTGAGCAATAGAGTCTTTGTGAAGATCGCGCGAAGTAAGAAAGTGCTCGCGGTCGATGGTTCGGTGAGAGGAAGGCATCTTGCTTGAGGTTTGCTTCACAAACAATTCACTTCAAGTTTATGAAACCGCAACATCTCTATGTAATTCTGGAGCAAGTGAAAGCTACTTGCCCATGAGCGCAGTCGCTTTCTTCCGCACCAACTCCAGAAAACTCGTTTAGCAAGAAGTATTCATGCGTTCCATTGAGACAAGATCGAAAAGTCAAATCCGGGTCGACGCAGTACAGCGACATGTCATGTGGCACTGCTGCTCAGGGGTGACTCCCTATATTCGAGTAGCGGAGTATCCCAAATCAGGTGGGACGTGGCTGGGGCAAATTATCTCGAGCTACCTTGGAATTGCGTTCCCTCGGAATGAACGGCCGTCCGTTCTCCGGCTACAACCTTGCGTCCTGCACGGTCACCATTTGTACAACCCGCGGGTGAAGAACGTTGTCTGCATCATTCGCGATGGTCGAGATTTGCTTACGTCCGCCTATTACCACCTGCTCAATCACCATCGATCGATGTACGTGGACGATCCTTTCTGGCAAGTTTTGCCCTCGGCTGATTATCGGGACGTCCACATCAACATGCCGGCATTTATCGAGTATATGTTCACTCGACCTACACTCGGAGGACGAAGCTTTACACGAAAGCAAGTTTCGTGGCGAACTTTCACTGATTCCTGGTTCGACAAAGACGCCATCATCGTGAGGTATGAGGATATGCTGCGTGACACTCCTGCCGCGGTCACCCCACTGCTACGTAGTTTGACAGGAGAAGAGCCAGACAGGCATCGTTTGCAGGAAGTCGCCCGACGCTTCTCTTTCCAAAATCAATCGGGACGAAAACCTGGGGAGGAAGACTCGGGGAGCTTCTTGCGTCGAGGGGTCGCCGGTGATTGGAAAAACAAATTCACTGACGAAGCTTGTCAGGTGTTCAAGTACTACGCAGGCGATGTTCTGATCCGAGCAGGATACGAGACCGATCATGATTGGACCGCTACCGAGCCGCAGGAAGAGTCCTCACTAGAGCTGGCTATGTCGATGTAATTCCGTGATTTTGTTGCGATGGCTAAACCTCGAAGAGCTCTTCGAACGCCTTGCTCTTGGTAATTTTCTCTCACCCCAATCCCCAAACTCAACAACGTTGCGAGCCATGTCAGACCAAGAATCTACCGCTACTTCATCGAACTCCCGACTAGCCAGTTTGATTGGCTTTCATGGCTATGAAAACGCAGGGGACGATGCCTTCTGTCTAGTCTTAGCAAAGTGGGCGAGTCGGTCTTTGGACATCGACAAACTGCTAGTGAGCGGGGCTGACAAAGAGATGCCGCGAACTCCTCTTGCGGAACCGCTGAAGATCACCGGAGTCGAGCCCGAACAGCAAGGAGGCCGAATCCGACGTTTCTTGCGTGAGCCAACGCACCTGATCAACAAAGATGTCGTAATCTTTGGGGCAGGCTCTATATTTGCTTGTCGTAGATTTTGGTGGTTGGCTGTGCAGCTCTGGGTAGTCCGAGTTCTACGCTGGTGCAGACTCATCAATACGAGGCTTGCTGCCGTCGGAATTTCGATTGGACCCTTCAAGAGACGGGGTGACTCCTTCTGGTGCCGTCAGGCACTAAGACAATTCGACGTCGTCACGGTACGCGATCAGGCTTCCTGGCATATTGGGACAGCTTATGGCCTAAAGAATCTCAGATCTTCCTACGACCTCGCCTTGGCCATGCCGAACTTTTTCCAAATTCCGCAACATGACTCGAAACTTGTCAGTTCCGAAGAGACGGTCATCGGTTTTAGTGTCGTGGATCGAGATGCCTTTTTGGGCAAACCAGAAGTCGATGATGCGAAACGAAAAGCGCTCGTAGAAGCCCTGATCGAAATCGCCCGCCAGAACTCGGCAGTCAAGTTTCGCGGCTTCAACTTCTGCAAGAACCCCCAGCGGGGCGACCAAGAGGCGACGGAGAAAATTACCGCCGCCCTTCGCGCAGCCGGCTGTCGGGTTGAGATCGTGCAGTATGAAAATGATCCTCTACAGCTGATGGCCGAAATTGCTGGCGTCCACGTCATGATCTGCAATCGGATGCATTCCTTCGTGTTCTCGTGTTTGACTCAGACTCCCGCGGTGATGCTAAGTTACGCACCCAAAATGAGCGAATATGCAAACTTGCTTGAAATACCAGAGCGGCTGCGATTCTCACATTGCGATCTGAACTCCCAGCGGCTGGAATGCACTTTGAACTCGCTACTCGATGCACCCATGCCACCCTGCGACCCGCAAGTTTTGTCCCAATGTTCTGCGAATCTACTTGCCGATCTTGAAAATGCTGCCGCGAAGCTGCGACACCATGAGTATCGCTACTCCAGCACCAGGGATTCAGAATCAACTCCTCCTATTCTCCGTCGACGCAGATCAGTGAAATTGCACTAGGCGAAACGAAAATCTAGCGAGACTTTTTGATCAGGATGTCTGGTCAATCTGCCGCCGGCGAGACTAGCCGAGTTTGTGTCGCCGACTCAGGCTTCAGATGCGTGTCCATCCATCCGTAAAACAGCTGCCGCGATTCGTGAGCCACGCTGTGGCCACGCCCATGGACGTAGAATCCAAAATTCTCGGCGGCACCTTCCAACTCGTATACCTCCATGATTTTCATCAGCATCAGCACGCGTTGCCGTTGCGTGGGGGTGTGGCCATCGTTGAGTGCAGACACATCCAAGAACGCCCGCGGAGCGATGAGCGCAATGATTTCGTGGAAGTCGATCGGTGGTAGTTTTCCCTTGAGCAAGTCCGAGCGGATTGGCTTGAAGTAAATATACCAACGATCCCGCGACCAGGCTTCGACGCGCGGGTTGTGACGGAAGAACGAAGCCGCGCAGTTGCTGGCGGCTGCCCTGATGCGCTGGTCGTAGGCCGCCAGAAAAAACGTGCCGTGCCCACCAAGCGAGTGGCCCAGGGCGCCGATGTTCGCGGCATCGACTGCCTCGAGAGTTTCGAGCACATCGATGGCGATGGAGTGTTCGTGGGTGAATTTGCCTACTGCCGTCCAGTCGGGGTGCTTCTCGTAGAACTTCGCCGTGTCGTAAGGTCCCGCCTCCGGAATACGGTGGCCGGAGACAAAGTGTTCGGGCGCGATCACGACATAGCCGCGGCGACAGAGGTGGTCGAGATACGCCTTGTCGGGATTCTGAACCAACCCCGCGACGCGCTGTTTGCCTTGCGCGAAAGTGCCATGCAATGCGACGATCGCAGGGGCCGGGCCGACGAGTTTCAAGGGAATCCCCAGATACGCATGGGCCCGTTCGTCGGCTTCGACCGCGTAGCTAATCAGCTGCCGGCGGTATTGCCCGTCGACAACGACTTCCTCATGCACCTGTAAGTCGAGCGGCGGCTTGTTGGGCTTGTGCTGATCGCGGAGCAAGTCGAGATAGCGCTCTTTCAGCTCCACGCGCCGTCGCTGCCAATCGGCTCTTGTGGTGATGCCCACGGTGAGATCATCCCAGGAGGAACGGATCGGAGGAGCTTCAAATTGCGTGTGCTCCAGCGGCACTTGCGCATGCATCGAGCTGGATAAGGTAACCACCCATAAGCCGACAAAGCCGCTCCATAGAAATTTCATGGCAAGTTTTCTCGCGATCAAACTGTAGTAGACGCATCGAGTTGTCCGGCAATCAACAGTGCGCCGGTCGGAACAACCTGCTTTCCCAACGCAGTGAGTTCGATGCGGTAAGTGTCGGCAAAGGGTTGGTAAACCAATGCCCCAGTGCGTTGTCGTATGGCACTAAGCAGCGGCGCTCCACATTGGGCAACACCTCCGCCGATGATAATCACGTCGGGGCTAAGCAGCGCCACCACATTGGAGAGTGCAATCGCATAGCACTCGAGAAAATCTTCGACTACTTCCGTGGCGGCCGCGTCTTGCTGTTGCCAGGCGGCGAACAGTGTTTTCGCGTTGATGCCGGCAAGCCCATCATTCGTGAGATCCCACAACTTCGAGCCTTGGTCCTGCTGGGCTGCTTCTTGCCCGCGGCGATCCAGCGACCAGCCAGAGCAAAAGTCTTCAAGGATTCCGCTACGCCCATCGAGCTGGGAATAGACGCGAGTGTGGCCGACTTCCATCGCGCCTTGCGGCCGCGCGTACAGTTGCCCATCGACAACCAACCCTCCACCGATGCCACTGCCGATGTTTGTGTAGAAAACGCAGTGGTCGTGTTTGCCAGCGCCGACCCGCGCCTCGGCAAGCGCCGCGACGTCGGTGTCGTTGCCCACCACGCATGGCAACTGGAATTTCTCTGTCGCCCAATCGGTGAGCGAGAGGTTCTCCCAGCCACTGACATGGTTGCTCTTGATTGCCGTGCCGTTTGTCGCATCGACTGGGCCACCGAAGCCGATGCCGATAGCAGCAATGGGAGAGTTACTCGCGGACAACAACTGACCAAGTATCGCTTCCAATTGTCCGAGAATCGCCGCTGCCCCTCCCGCACCCTCGGCCGCAACTTCCTCGGTGCTGAGAATCTTCCCCGAAGCATCGCCGAGTACGGCTTGCAGCTTCGTGCCACCTATCTCAACGCCGATCAGTCGGTCTATTGGCAAGGGCCGGCCTTTTGGCAAGGGCCGGTCTATTGGCAAGGGGATGTCGGACATGCAAACCAGTTACGCGTAGCGTCCTTCCGCGTTAATCCGAGCGAACACATCGTTCAGCACCCAGTGGTGCAGGCAGAGGTGAATGCTTTCGACCATGCCCATGTCGTCCAGCTCGACATGCAGTCCGTCTTGCTGCATTTCTTTGAGCTTGCCGCCGTTGTAGCCGGTGAGACCAAACGTCTTCAACCCATGCCGATTGGCCCAATCGAAGGCGTGCAGCACATTCGCGCTGTTGCCGGAGCCGCTGATACCGATTGCCACATCGCCTTCGCTACCGTAGTTCATTAGTTGTTGTAGAAAAATTTGGTCGTACGCCAGGTCGTTGCCCACCGCCATCAACCAACCGGCATTGTCGGTCAAGCTGAGGACCTTGAGGCGGCGTTTCGTTTCGTCAACGAGATCCGATTCGCGGAGTAGACCCTTGCCCAGGTCTTCGGCCATGTGGCTGGCGGTGGTTCCGGAGCCTCCATTGCCGAATAGGTAGACCCAATTTCCCTGCTGCCACGCATTGAAAATGAGATCGGCCCAACGCGCGAGCGCATCGCGATCGGCTCGCTCAAGTTCGGCGTTGAGACGGGCAAGATAATCGTTGGCATCTAGAGTGGCACCTAGCATGGCAGCTTTCAATCGCGTTTGGGTGGTTGCGCGGCGTCGGTGTAAGCCTCGGCCGCGGCGAGTTCGTCGCGGACACGTTCCAACAGTTGTTTGGTCAAGCGAATGCCCTCGTGCTTCGTGTGGTGATCGCGCTCGAACTCGATGCCCACAAAACCGCGATAGCCCGAGTCGACCACGATTTTCATCATGCGGTGATAGTCGGTGGATACCTCTTCACCGTTCGAGTCGAACTTTTTCGCCTTGGCACTGACGGCTTTGGCGTAAGGCATCAGCTCTTCGACCCCGAGATAGCGGTCGTACTCTTCGCCCGTTTCGTCGTTTGTGATAAAGTTGCCAAAGTCGGGCAACGTGCCGACGTTGGGGTGATCGACTTGCTTCATCACCGCTGCCAACCATTTGCCGTTCGACGAAAGTCCGCCGTGGTTTTCGACGATGGTGTTGATGCCCAGCTTCGCGCCGTACTCGGTGAGTTGCCTTAAACCGTCTGCCGCGAGCTCGAGCTGTTCGTCCCACGTCCCTTGGCTGCGAGCGTTCACGCGCACCGAATGACAACCCAAGTGCTTGGCCGCGTCGGCCCACTTGTGGTGGTTTTCAATGGCTTGGGTGCGTGCCTTGGGATCGGGGTCTCCGAGGTCGCCTTCGTTATCCACCATGATCAATAGCGCCGTGGATCCCGCGTCGCGTTGCCGCTGGAGCATCTGTGCCAGGTAGCCCTTGTCTGCTGCCTTGTCCTGAAACATTTGGCTGGAATACTCGATGTGGTCGATCTTGAATTGGTCGCGCGCAACTCGGGCGAAGTCCAGGTTGTCGAGTTCCCCTCCCTTCGCTTTGAAGTGCTTATTGAGCGACCACTGGGCGAGCGAAATGCGATAGAGCGGCTCGCTCGAAGCAGCTACCGCGGCTTGATTCGCACCCACGGCAAGACCTGTCGCCGCAAGTCCGGTTGCCATCGTAGATTTCATGAAGTGACGGCGATGTAAACGTTGCTGGTTCATGCGGTTACCTCGAGCGTTGGAGAATGTGGCGACGCGAAGGTCGACCCCATCGATTTTCAAAATAGACTCTTGGATGAATTGGACAAGGCGGATTATAGACGGAGAGCCAAGCCAGCAACAGAGTCTGAAATAATTGCGCCGCTTGGTAAATCTAGAGATCGAAGGCAAAGATTTTTTGAATCTCAATCGACTGGCATTTTTGCTATAATGGGACACGAGTTCAGCCAGAGAGGATTCCTTGGCTGAATACTCCCTGATAAATATGCACGCGAGGAGTTCCCATCCATGCGCGAGGAAGCCAGTTCGATTGAATGGGGCCGAAGCCAGCGACTTGGCATTTGGGCTCTGATTATGGTGCCCACTATTCTTTTCGCTTCGGCCGGCTGCGGACCCGAGCCAAGTTCAAAACCCACGGCTCACCTCAAGGGCAAGATCATGCTCAACGGCGAGGCGATTCCCAGCGATGCCCGCGGCTCGATCACCTTCAAACCAACACGTAGCGGCCAGGCGAAGACGACATTTGCCAGCATCATCGAAGGGAATTATGATTCCCCGAATACTCCTAAGGGACCAGTGAAAGCTTACATCTCGCTGCAGCAGGAGACTGGCAAGATGATCAGCGAGGCAGGTGGTGCCCCCTACGCCGAGGTGCGCAGCCTCGTCCCTCCCAGCTACTCGGGCGGCTTCGACTTGGAAGTCGACCAAGACAATTTGGAAAAACACTTTGATCTCAAATAATTATCTACTCTTCATTTAAGCAACCCCAGGAGCCTTCCGCTATGCGTTGCTGCCATCGTAGAACTTCCGCGTTTACCCTCGTTGAATTGCTCGTGGTAATTGCGATCATTGGCGTACTCGTCGCGCTACTATTGCCGGCAGTGCAATCGGCGCGCGAAGCGGCGCGACGATCGCAGTGTATCAACAATCTGCGACAACTGGCCATCGCGATGCTCAACTATGAATCGGGCAAAGGGGGGTTTCCTCCTATGGCACTCGTCTGGACGGGGCGAGAGTACAACGCCCGTTACACTCCCCGCGGCCCCGGCAGCTGGTACGACGACCACGGCTGGTACACGTTCGTCGCACCATTTATTGAACAGGGAAACTACAACGCTATACTGGATCTCGACCGTTCGCTGAGCGATGCGGCCAACGAAGCGGCTCGCAAAGTCTTGATGAACGTCTACGCCTGTCCTTCGGACATCGGATTGCAGCGCAACCAATGGGCAAGCCCGACCTGGGCGCGAGTGCGTGGCAACTACATGGTCAACGCGGGGAACACCTGCTACGGCCAGTACGGCATCGGCGATATCGAATTTCTCGGTGCCCCGTTTAAGCCGCGAGTCGACACTCGCCTCGGTGAGATCACCGACGGTACGAGTCATGTACTATTAATGAGCGAGATCAAAGTCTTGGCGGAGACCGACGACCTGAGTTGGAACGGACCCATGTCGGACTTCCAGACCGCGTTGGGTGGGCAAACCTTCACTGGGTGGAATCCACCCAACACCGGTCAAGACTTGGTCGCCCGGCTGCTCCCCGAACCGCGCCAACTTGCCGAGAACAACATCACCGAACCTTGTCGAGTCCCCTGCGGCTTGCAGTACAACCTGCCAGAAGACAACGTCGCTGCCTACGAACTTCGCGGCGAAACCAAACAGCAAGCAATGGTCGCCCGCAGCCATCATCCCGGTGGGGTCAATGCATCGCGGTGCGATGGCTCGGTCACTTTCGCCTCGGATGATACCGATGAATTTCTGTGGCGGGCACTTACTTCGGCGGCTGGCGGAGAAACGGCCGGGCCGTAGCTGAGCCGTGAAGCGACGGAATGCGGTAACTTAGGCTGAAAGTGTACAAGAGTACGAAATTCGACCTAGGATTTTGCCCCTCTCACCAGCCGGATTCGATGAAAATCCCATCCGGGGCTTATTTCGATAAGAAATCTTGACCGATTGTCAGTGTCTGCCGTTGAAGAAGTCTTACCCTAGAAGCGTTCGTTTTCACGATAATGCAGCAGCCCATTAGGTGCTTCGGACGTCCACGCCGACGCTTCGAACGGACTGCTGATTCTAGCGGAGAAGAGTCGCTCCTCTGGTGGAATCGAGATTTCTGGAAAACTGCCTCAGCCGATGCCTAGGCAGGTTCGAACGGTCAAGCCAAAGGGCAGAAAGCACTCTTCGGAGCGGGGAAGCGAGTGACTCCGCATTGGTAGTGGAATCTGCCCGAATGGGTGGACACAGATGGCGGTCGATGTGGACCACCATTAGAATTGTGGTGATTCAGAAACCTTCCGCTTGCCCGTTTCAGGAACCAAGTAATGCCCAAAACGAATCGGCGGGATATCCTCCGCTTCGGGTCCGCTTCACTTGCGTTCCCACTGCTCGCCGTCCTTGATGTTGGTTGCACGCCAAACAAAGTCGGAACAACGAGTAGCATAGAACGTGTAACCGACAATGTGTCCTGCGAGAACAAAAGCGGGACCGATATTGGAGCCGCAATGAAGATTTAATACTTGGAAATAGTGAGTCCTGATGGCGACGCAATCTGCAAAACCTATGAGCGATTGCATGGTGTGAAATTTGGCGAGCCGGATGCGAATCTGGGTAATGCTCGTACTGCCAAGCTGCCTAATGGTGGCTTGCTTGGTGTACGTGCTCCGCTCCGAGAAACAGAGGAACCTATCGTTCGTCCATACTTCCTTGTAGAAGACATTGAAGCGTCAGTCACCAAAGCGGCAGATTCGGGTGCAGAGATTGCACTTCCGCCGATGGAACTTCCGGGACACGGAACGTGTGCCATCTTCATACAAGGCGGTGCCGAACACGGACTTTGGCAACTCGCAGATTCCAAATGAGGTGAGCCCCACCGCTTGTGGAAACTGGATTCAGAAAAAACTACACAGGTCGATGAAGCGGATGCGCCTTAGCGAGCTACGTTTTTCGCTCTAGAGCGTCACACCTCATCATTTGGCGAATCTTCGATTTTGTTTCAATCGATGCCGTTCAATATCGTGTTCGAAGAAGCCCCTATTGACTTGGTAGATGTGTATGAGTGTTGATTCCTTTATTCGGAATGAACGTTGGACGCAAACATACTAAAGGGACCAAACATCGCTTTCGAGTGAATCATTATGGAGCCTTTCATGAGTAGGGAATTGATAATTATTGCTCTGGTGCAAGCATGCATGATGATGAGCGTACCGTCCATCGCGTGTGAATTACCTGAAGTCTTTCAGAAAAGAAAGGAAGTGTGGCAGCATTACTTGGACGTGCGACAATTTGGTTTTGCTAAAGACAAGCCAGGACTGAATTCGTCCCTTGAACACTTCTCTGCTACTTGTCAGCTTCACATCGTCGTTCATCCGACACCTGAAAAGATGCAAAAATACAGCACTTACTTCAAGTGGGTACGAAACGGGGAGGAAGTACTGGTCACGCCTGGTCATACCGAATCAGTGTTCCGAACCTTTGACGATAAACTCTACATGGCAAACTTCGCTATGAGTCCGGGATGTACTGTCTCTGCTTTCGACCTCTCGAATGGAAAGACGCTGTGGAAGACGCAAGATATCAGCGGGCTAAGGCAAGGTGGGGCCTCAGGGTATACGAATCAAGTTCTGATGCGACTATCGCGGTTCAATGAAGTGCCTGACGAGATTGAGGGAGCTGTCTTGATAATCATGGGGCATGAAGAGTTCGGCGATTATATTACTGTTGTCGATAGAGAAACAGGCTTGCAGCTCGCACACAAGATATATAGCACTGGCTTTGGACCAAGTAAGTAGGATGGGTGCTCGCACCCATCTTTGACGGTTGCCTGCCGTGTTGCTCTGCTATTCAAATTTCCGCCACTCATCACCGTACCACTGGTCTGCTGATCCCCAGTCTGGTGAGTATTCGCCCAACCGAACGTAGCGGTGGAAAGATGACCAAGGCCAATCGACTACCCGCTCCACAAGTTTATGTTTCAACGGATTGACATGTAGGTAATCGAAACAGCGCTTCATGTCATTCTCATCAACGCATGTGTGCTCAAAGAAGCGGCGTTGCCAGATTACGTGTTCACCCTTGATTTTCCTGCTGAGCGATTGAGATGTTTCGCTACCACCTTCGTTTAGCCAACGGCGGGTAAACAATGTCTTGATTTGCCGCCATCGGGTTGAAAAATCTGTGTCATCTGGCGGCAAGGTCCACACGGCGTGGAGATGATCAGGAAGCAGGACAATCGCATCTAGGGTGAAAGGTCTGCGATGCCGGACACTTACAATCGCCTCTCGTAAAGCCGTTCTGCCTAACGGGGTCGTTAGCAGCGGACGTCTTTGGTGTGTCACGACTGTGAAGAAGTAGGTCCCGCCCTTAACGTAGTTGCGGCGATAATTCGTCATTCCGAGCGACTGGGGGCTTGAAAAGATGGGTGCAAGCACACCATCCTACCATGTAGGTCTGTGCTGTTGACACTCGCCCGCTTCTGACCCAATACCGGAAAGAATCAAACGCTGAGGGCCAGAATCCTCGTCGTTTCTTATTGTGTGACGCCATCGCCAAGCATCGTTTTCGGGCAAGTTCTACAGAATCCTACCTCGGCCTGGGGTGTTCAATCAGTTGCGTGTCTCGTTCTGAGATTCCAGCGGCGAAGTGAACCATCGAAGGTGGAAACTGCGAGTTGCTAAGTAACGTCGGCGAGTATGGCCGAAGCTGATTCGCCACCCCATAATCAGCCGTTCTAGCGGCACCGGTTTTGGGAGTTTATCATTTGACGTTAGTCCTTAGAGAAGTGCATCTTGGCTGTGAATGCTGTGACGGATTTGGTCCCTTTGTACACGTTCACCCAAGCTAGGTTTTCAATCCCCTGCGGTGCTGGCTACTGGTTCGTCCCGCAAACGAACGTTTCCATCCCCAGCGCTTCGGCCATAGCAGCCTTGGTTTGCATGGCGGCGTCGGCTTCGGCAGCGGAATGGGCGTAAGCGACCTGGATGTGATTGCTTTTGTGGCGGGCCATCATCTGATCCCGAGACACGCCGTAGGTCACCGCGTGCATGATGGGCCACTGCGGCGTGGTCTCTTGCCAGCGGCGCTCGGTTTCCTCGGCTGGCAGCTCGACAACTTTGCCACGGCCGAGATCCATCTTTAGCCGCCCTTCCTCGACGTAAACCCGCGACCATACGATCTCCCCTGGCTTCGAAATGCCGCGGAGCGTGCCACCACCGTTGGGGAAATACATCGCCGGTTGCCGAACGCTCGTCGCACCTTGCCAACCATCGATGAAATGTGCCGGTGGTGCGCTGCCACTGATGAGAAACACCCAGACGTAATCGTCGACGGTTCCCGACTGGTCCCAATCTCCCCAACGAAGGTCGTGCAGCGTGTTTTCGACCGGTTGGTTCATCGCCTGATGTACTCGGTAGGTCATGAGCCCATCGAGGCCAGCGCATTCGTCGACTTCGTTAAAATGTGGCAATGGCTCTCCCTGGTACAAAATATGCGAACCGTCGCGGCTCCTCACCGGCGGTCGGTCAGCGTTGTTGAGTGTCCCTTCCACCAAGTCGCTTGCCGGTAGCAAGTCTTTCAGGCCTTGCTGGTACTGAATGCCGATGAGATCGCAGCCAAAGTCATTGGCGATCCGCACCGCCGCGATGTACATCTTGCACTGCAGTTGAATCTGCTCGTCGGTAAGATGCTCGTCGTGGTGGGGGCCCGTCTCCAGCTTCAGTCCCGCATTCTCGTACCACTCGCGCACGCCGTGTGCTTCGTCGTCGGAGACTTGTGTGGTTTCGTAGTACAGTGCCGATTGGCTGAGTCGTTCTTTATAAACACCCGTGGGGTTGAGCAAATGGTCGGGAATGATCGCGTTGAACATACCCATGCAGCCTTCGTCGAACACGCCCATGATCGCTTTGTCGCGTTGCAGCTGTTTCGCCAGCGCGACGCCCAGCTCGCGCTCGTTCTTGCCGACGGTGCTTCTCGCTAGCGGTTGCACGTGTTCGGTCGCATGATGCAGCTTGCCCTCACTAAGCCACCGCCCCAGTTGTTGACGAAATTCCTCGCTGGAAAAATCTTCCGACCACAGGGTCGAATAGTCCGCACCCGACTTCGTGAGCGATCCATTAAGGTTGAGCATTCCCACGAGCCCCGGCCAGGTGCCCGACCAGTTGGCCAGGGTTAACAGCGGCCCCGGCCGGTTAATGAGCCCATGCAGAATGTGGTGGGAGTATTGCCACACAGCTTCAGCAACGATCAGCGGTGCGGCGGGGTCCATCTCGCGAAAAACAGCGATTCCTTCTTTCTGCGAACCAATGAATCCGTGTTTTTCGTCTTCTTTGTAAGGGTGCGCGCGCACAAGCGTCCAACCCGCGGCTTCGACGGCCTGCTCGATCTCCGCCTCCATCGCCTGCTGCGCGGCCCAACAGTTCTGGTTGGCTGAAAGACGCAAATCGCCATTGGCGACCAAGTAGACATGTTTCTCCGGCAGCCTTGCAGCGCCTCGTACCTTCGGCAGT
Source organism: Bythopirellula sp. (assembly GCA_965230685.1). GTDB lineage: Bacteria > Planctomycetota > Planctomycetia > Pirellulales > Lacipirellulaceae > Bythopirellula. Next base: position 281,352 of record CBDDLO010000002.1, on the reverse strand, counting down.
TGATAGGACATGAGAAAATCCTCACGGTCTTTTTGTTGGGACTCAGTTTGATAGGGCCAGAGACCGTGTTATAGTGCGGTTGCCAGCGCTCGGCTAGAGCCCCTGCCCTCTGGACCTACCCTCGAGATCAAAAGAATTTGCCATGAATAAACTCTGCGTATGCATCGCTGCTTTGCTGCTTTCCACAACGGTATTCGCTGCCGAGCGGCCCAACATTCTGTTCATTCTCACCGACGACCAATCGCCGCACACGCTCGATGCTTATGGAGATACTGCCTGCGACACGCCAAACATCGATGCCATCGCCGAGCGCGGCATGCATCTGACCGATGCCCATCACATGGGTTCGTGGTCGGGGGCGGTCTGTCTGCCTTCACGCACGATGATCATGACTGGGCGAACTGTTTGGCGGTTGCCAAATTTTAAGGGAGTGGACAAGCAACGAAAGGTCGATCAAGGTGTCGCGGCACAGAGCAGCATGCCGGCGCTGTTCAACGCCGCCGGGTACGACACCTTTCGCACCTGCAAGGGAGGCAACACCTACAAACCCGCCAACAGGTTGTTCGATGAGCACCACGACCGAGATTGCCGCTATGGCAATGCCGAGCAGGGGAGCGCCTGGCACGGCGACCACGCGATGCGATTCCTAGAAGATCGCGAAGAAGCAAGCGACGAGGATCCCTTTCTCATGTTCTTGGGGTTTTCGCACCCCCACGATCCTCGCAATGGCACGCCGGAACTACTCGCAAAATATCACGCACACAACACCAAAGAACCCCCGACCACCGTCAACCCCGCCGCGCCGAAGTTGCCGATCAACTATCTGCCGGAACACCCCTTTCCGCACGGTCACCCGGGGCTGCGTGATGAGGTAGCCGTGCCCGGCGTGATGACCGACCGCTCCGAGGCGGCCATTCGCAACGAAGTTGGCCGCGAGTACGCCTGCATCGAAAACGTCGACATCCAAGTGGGCCGAGTGCTCGATAAGCTTGCCGCGATGGGCGAGCTGGACAACACCTACGTCTTTTTCACCTCCGACCACGGCATTGCCGTCGGTCGCCACGGCTTGATGGGTAAGCAGAACATGTACGAACACACGTGGCGGGTGCCGATGCTGGTGCAGGGCCCCGGCATCGCCGCCGGTAGTAAGGCTTCGGGGTACGTTTACTTGCTCGACATCCTGCCCACGTTGTGCGACTTCGCCGGCATCAAGGTCCCCGCCGAGATCGAAGGCAAAAGCTTCCGCCACGTACTCGAAGGCAAGCAAGAACAGGTCCGCGATGTTCTGTACGGCACCTACAGCGGTGGCACCAAGCCGGGCATGCGCGCCGTTAAGTCCAACGGCTGGAAGCTCATCAAATACGACACCCTCGACGGAAAAGTCCACGAGACGCAGCTATTTGATCTCCGCGAGAACCCTCACGAATTTCTCAGCGAACACCAGGCACCCGAGGTCGTCGCCCTCACGGGGCATCAGTCCGGAGCCAAGCAAGTCGACCTGGCGGAGAGTCCCGAGCACACCAAGAAACGCCAGGAGCTTGAAGCGTTGTTGCTCAGCGAGCAACAGCGGCTTGGGGATCCGTATCGGTTGTGGGATCAGCAGTAGTGTTGAGCCGATGCAGCAGCTTTGGCACTTCAGCTAGGAACGTTGAGTGTCACGGGTAAAAATAAGAATTCGCCTCCGCCGATATAGGGCGGTGGGTATTCTAATCGTAAGAGCGAACCGTGGTCTTTCAGACGCTGCACGCCATCGCGACATAGGCTTGTATCGAATAGTGGATGGGCTTGTTTGTTGCACGACCTGTAGTCAAGCGAGCATTTATTGCGGCTCAGTGAAGGCAGTTCGCGCGGTTTGAGTTACACAACCATAGCGGGGCTTGAGAGCTACAGTCCCAATGAAATGAAGGACAGAATTGGCTCACACGCGCCGGAGAAACATCGAAACACACAGACCTGCAATTGCCGAAAGTGCAATGGCACGTGGCTCGGGAACCGCTGTACTGGCTGCGAGTGAAGCGGGATTGCCAAAGTTCGCCCGCCAGTTGGCGAGGTCGCCTATCGTGGGATCGCGCTGCCATGTCAGAAAATCGGCTCCGTCAACATCGCCGTCGAAGTCAAAATCGCCCTCGCCCGGAACGTACAACGCCACGTCATTGCCATCGCCACCTTGATAGGTAATGTGAAGATTTCCGCCGTCAAAATCTCCCACCACTGTGCCTTCACTCAAGCCTGCAAATTCGGAAGTTAAATCGCCGGTCACGTCAATTATTTCAAACGACTGTTCCGACGCGAGTTCAAAGCTATTGATCAGTTCGACCTGTAGCAATCCGCCTAGAGCAACGTCCCCCGAAACAACGAGTTGGTCGAATTGATCGCCAGCAGTGAGTCCGCCTATTTCGATTTCCAACGTACTGGAATTCGCTAGTGCGAGATCACCCTGAATTGTCAGTTGGCCAGCAGAGTTACCGGGAGCAATATTACCCTGTTCATTCTCCACATTGGCAGAGACAATTCCTGATCCGGACAGCCTTCCGTCTTGGCCAAGCAATAGCGATCCGCTGGCAGGTTCCGCAGATGTTACGCCAACCTTTACACCGCCGCCCGCTTCGACCGCTATCTCGCCTTGTTGCCACAGCGCAATTTGCTCGCCAACTTTCATATTGCCGGAGCTAACCGTAAGCTCGCCAGTTCCGCCAGCAGCAGCAGCCTCACCGCCGAGATAGAGCGACCTGTCGATGTCCCAACTACCACCACCTTCGATTGTCACAGTTCCCAAACCTCCCGATCGTCGGCCAACGAACCCGTCAAGGCTTTGAACATAACCGCCGTTCTCGATGTTGAGTTCACCACTGGCGTTGAGACCAGCTGTCAAACCACCATCCTGGGTCCACCTCGATCCGAGACCTGTTACCGTAGCAACCCCACTGCTCAATCCTTCTCCGCTGAATTCGCCAATAATTCCACTCGAACCACTCGGCGAACTTGAGCGGGCCGATTGCAGCGTCGCTCCATTGCTGAGCATCATCGATCCGTCACGTATGGCCAACTGCGAATTGCTTGTTACAGAAGTCCCCTCATCTTGGATACCTAGTGCCGAACCACCTAATACTAGTAGCGGGCGGTTCTGATTGTTGGCGTTGACAAGCGTTCCACCATCGCTGACTGTCAGAGTCGAATCATCCTCGAGATGTATTGCATAGGCGCTTATTGAACTTCCTGCACCGTTGATCGAAACGATGCTTCCCATTGAGGCTCGGAACATGTGGAACGCATCGATCGAGGCTCCTTGTTCTACCCGCAACTGATTGCCCGTGGTTGGGAGTGTTTCTCGTCCGACTTGAAAAAAACCCAATGTTGAAGCTTGGAAACCTGGAAACTGAGGCATCACGACTGACGTTTCGGAACCGCTTACGACAAGCTCTCCCGTCGATCCCTCGACCCCTACCGCCAGTCTAAGAGTTGTAAGTGTCCCCGAGCCACGAATTTCGAGACTGGCGTGTCCTGTTGTCGAAGAAAAACTATCCATCGCTCCCACCGTGAGGCCAGTGCTTCCAACCAGGGTGAATGAACCCGAATCCCCTCCAGGGACATTGAAGGGATCGAAGTCGAAGAGGAACGAACCGGTTTCGACTCGCGCATCTCCATGCATCACGTCAGCGGCGGAGATCGGTACAACACCGCCTGAACCAGGAGCGGTTTGATACTCGAAGTCACCGAAGTGAATAATGTGAGTTCCTCCCGGCACAGGCTCGGCCTCTGAGTTGAATGTTGCAAACCCACCGGGGAATATGTCGGCCGGACTCTGTTCGCCGAACCAGCTTCTTCCGTTGGCGTAGTGAGAGATCTCGGGAAACACACCATCGGGTGGGCCCCGAAACACAATCGCACTTGCTACCTCCTGGCGTGCTGCGATGATAATGAACACAGCAAAACCCAGTATCATTTTAGACGTTGAGCATGATCGATTAGTTAGCATTTTCTTATCCCCTTCCCTCAATTAACGCCGCGGCATGTCGGAATGGAATCCGTTGCCAATGAGGCAACTGGAACTGTCATCTGATTCGCTATCGGAAAGCATTATGGTATCAGTTTTGTGATGCAACTCAATTTTGGTTGCGAGCAGTAGTCACAAGTGTGGAAATTGGAAGTGCTCCATCCGTTCTTCGTACTCCGATGAGAATTCCAACCCTCACTATGTGGGCGAGTACGGGTTCCAGCATGCGAGCATTCTATTACCACTCCGGCCCCTCCGCTTTGATCTCCCCGTCGAGGGTGATCAACATTGCTTTCATCTCCGCCAACCGCTCGGGATGTTCTGCGGCAAGGTCTGTTTGTTCTCGCCAATCTTCGCTGAGATTGTACAGCTCGAACCGGGTGAGGTCTTCGTTGGCGACGATCTTCCAGTCGCCCATGCGCATGGCGACGCGGCAACTGGGCGACGCGATGTGGGTTCGCCAGTACAGTGGCACCGGTCGTGTCAATGCATTGCCAGCGAAGGCGGGCAGCATGCTAACGCCGTCGATCGTCCGATCTTGAGGGAGCGGCGCACCGGTGATCTCGCAGATTGTCGCGAACAGGTCGCTGCCGATTACGGGCGTGGCGGAAGTCGTACCGGCCTCGATGTGGCCCGGCCAGCGCACCATGCCGGGCACGCGGATGCCACCCTCGTAGTCGTCGCGCTTGCGGCCGCGCAGTCCACCCGTCGAACCGCGGGTTCGGTCGCGCTGCGAGCCCGGTTTTTTTAGCGCCGGCTTGCCACTTCCTTCGGGTCCGTTGTCGGAAGTGAAAAACACGATGGTGTCGTCAGTCAGTTCCATCCGCTCGAGCGCGTTCATCAACTGGCCGAACGCGTGGTCCAGTTGCGTGACGTTGCCGTGGTGCTGCCGCTGGCCAACGTCGTCCTTGTCATAGAGTGCCATGAATTGCGGGTCCGACTCGATCGGCAAATGCGGCTCGTGGGTCCAGACATTGATAAAGAACGGCTTGTCGCGTGGCCGCTGCTCCAACCAGCGCACCGCTTCCTCGACCACGAGCGGCGCGGAGTAGCCTTCGAGCTTTCCTACAGGTTCGCCGTTGCGAACAAAGTTGTTGGGGTTCTTGTGGCTGGGAGCTGCGTTGTTCTGCGTGGCGAACCAGTGGTCGAATCCGTGGTCGTCGGGCTGCGGGTGCTGCTTGCTGTTGAAGTGCCCGTTGAGGTGCCACTTGCCGACATGGCAGGTGGCATAGCCGCGCTCGCGCAGCAGTTCGGCGATGGTGATTTCGCTGGTCCGTAAATGCACTTCGTGCCCCGGTGGAATCCAACGGAACACGCCGTTGCGATAGGGAGTTCGCCCCGTCAGAATTGCACTCCGCGAAGGCGAACAAACCCCACAGGCGGAGTAGCACTGCGTGAATCGAACGCCTTCGGCTGCAAAGGCGTCGAGGTTCGGCGTCTGGATGCGCGGATGGCCATAGCAGCCGAGATCGCCCCATCCCAAATCGTCCGCGAGGAAGACGACAACATTAGGGGGTGACGCCGGTTCTACACCACGCGCCTGGGTCGGTGAGATAAACGTGCATGCGATCAAGCCAATCCACAGTTTCCAAAGTAAACGTTTTCGCACGATGCCTTGCTCCTTTGATTGGGAATTTGCATTGAAATCTCTTGGGACGATCCTAACCCTGAATGACGGGTATTGTAACGTCTTGCGAGACAGCGCTCTTGTTTCTTACCGCCAATGGACGCTTATATCCGCTAATCAGATTCGGCATGCTCCGTTCTCGGATATAAAATTAGCGACCATTAGCATTGCTTAGCGGCTTCCCAAATTCACTAGTCTGATTGGCCCTTGGAAAAGCGGTCATTGCTCTAGCCGCGTTAGCTCCAGCAAGCGCAGGTCCATCACCGCTTCGCCGGGGATTTCTACCGCTTGCAGTGTTAACTCTCCGCGTCCGGCGTCGAGTGCGATTTCTCCCAACTCTAGAGGGCGGAACGCTTTCATGTCGCCCTCCATGCGCGCCACGCGATCTTGCTTGGCAGCGATGAGCGGTGGATCGTAGCCCAGGGTGATTCGCCCGCGACATGTTTGTTTGCCAAGGCGGAGCTCGACGAGCGACCCCACGCTCGACTTCGGGCAGGTGTAGTACACGGTCGCGCGGAAGCGGCTTGCATCGACGACTTCAACGTCCCACACAATGGTGTCTTCCATCGTTGTCCAATGGGTGAAGTAGGTGCTATTGAAGTGGCGATTGGAACGTTGAATCTCGCCTCGCGTGGTCGCATCTCGTGCCGGTAGTTGCGTGGACGGCAGTGCCGGGTGTCCGACGGTGAACGGGGGCTTTGGTTTCGCATTTGCTTCGACGACGGTGCGATTCCAGGTCTTGGCTTCTTGCCGGAGCCGTTCCGCTTGCTTGGGACGCGCGGTGGTGAGATCGTTCGTTTGATTTGGGTCACTCGACAAGTCATACAATCGCCCCTGCTCGTCGAGCACAAGCGAATTCTGGCGAATCGCAGTGCGGCCATGCCAGTACGAGAATAGTTTGCGATCAGAGGTGGCTTGGGTTTCGCCCAGCACATGTGCGGCGAAGCTCACACCATCGATGGGCTTGCCCGGTAACAGTTGGGTGCCTGTTAACTCGGCGAGAGTCGGCGCCAAGTCGATCGCGCCGGCCAACTGGTCGACGACGGTTTCTGCCGGGATCTTTGCCGGCCAACGCATGAACAGAGGCGAACGAACGCCGCCGTCGTCTGTGGATCCTTTGATTCCGCGCAGCCCTGCGTTGTAACGGTGGCCGTTCGGGCCGTTGTCGGTCATGTAGACCACGATCGTGTTCTCGGCCATCCCGCCTTCATCCAGCGCCGCAAGAATGCGCCCGACGTTCCAGTCGATGTTCTCGCACATCGCCAGCGCGGCGCGGGTGTGCGATTGGTTTTCTCGATCAGCAAGCGTGCCACGCTTCGCCAGTTCTTGTTCGGCATGCCGCGACCACCAGCGGTCAGGCACTTGCATCGGCGAGTGGGGTATGTTGTAGGCGACGAGCGCGAAAAAAGACTGGTCGCGCTCCTCGCGTACGAACGCAATAGCTTCGTCCGTCAGGTCGTTGGTTAGATAGCCCTTGCCCTGGGTAATCTGTCCATTGCGATCAAGCATCGGCGCGAAATAGTTCGCCCAGTGGCCGGATGTGAATCCGTAGTAGTGGTCGAATCCTCGGCACAGCGGGTGATACGGGGCTTGCGTACCGTTGTGCCATTTACCAAACGCTGCCGTGGCGTAGCCCGCAGCGCGGAACGCGTCGGCAATGGTGGGCACATCGGGGTCCAAACGTTCGCCGCCCGCAGTCACGCCCGTCACACCCACACGCGGGGCGTAACAGGAGGTAAGCAACTCGGCACGCGTGGGCGAACAAACCGGCTGCACATAGAAACGATTGAACGACGCCCCCTCGCTGCGGAGCGTATCAAGCGTTGGGGTGGCAAGGTTCGAGTTGCCATGGCAGCTCAGATCGCCCCAGCCCTGGTCGTCGGCGATAATGACAATCACCGAGGGCGGTTGCGCCGCTAACGTGGCACTAGCAAGGTGAAGGGAAAAAAGACTGGTTCTCAAAAATCGAAAGATCATGGGAAGTACACGCTAAGCTTGTTGAAGTCGTTTCGTGAGGTCACACCAAGCTTAACGGATTGGCGGGATTGCTGCCTAGCGTTGACAGGTAGAAGTCAGCCTACAAGAATCAGGCAACGACCGCCCAGGCATAAAATAGGATGGAGTCCGTTTTCCGATGATCTTCCAATCGAGTCCTGCCTGCTTGGTGGGGAGCCTGCTGCTGGTGACAATTCTCTCGGGGAAGATCGAGGGCAAGGAACGCTTGTTCCCCACGGGTACGCATGGTCAAGGGGAGCTGCGCTACTCGGGAAATCTGCCTGTGGCGTTTCTAGCTGGCACGCCGGCGGAGATTGGCGAGCAGCACGCCGCGCTGTTGGGCAAGCCCGCCGCACCGCTGCTGCAGTTCGGTAAAAAGCTGCTTGCCGCGATGGGAACCGACGAAGTGGAAGTCGCCGCGAAGTGGCCCTTTGTGGTCCAGGCAAGTCAACAGTTGTTGGTGCAAGCACCCCAGCGCTTTCGCGAAGAGTTGCAAGTAGTCGCCCAGCACGCCAACCTCGATGGTGACGAACTGGGCGTTGCGAACACGTTGCTCGAACTGCGACAACTAGGATGCGCGACATTGATGGCCATGCCAACGCGTAGCGCCACCGGCGGCCCGCTCTTTGCTCGCAACTTCGATTTTCCGCCGTTTGGGCTGCTCGACAAATACAGTTTGTTGATCATCGTGCGTCCGACAGATCGGCACGCGTTCGCCGCGGTGGGCTACCCGGGGTTGGTCGGCGTGCTTTCGGGCATGAACGATGCCGGCTTGGCGGTGGCGACGCTCGATGTCTACGAATCAGCCAATGGCTCGCCGAAGTTTGAGCCCACAGGGGTTCCGCAGCTCTTGGTCTATCGACAAATTTTGGAAGAGTGCACCACAGTCGACGAAGCCGCCGCCCTGCTCCAGCGGACCAAAGCAACGACGTGGGCCAACCTTGCCGTTTGCGACCGAAACGGCGGAGCGATCTTCGAGATCACACCCACCGAAGTCGTCCGCCGTGACCCCAGCGACGCAGTGCTTGTTTGCACGAATCATTTTCGTTCTCCAGGGCTGGCGGTTGATACGGACTGCTGGCGCTTCGAGAGTTTGCTGGGCGCGAAGCAGCAAGCAAAGCTGGATGTCGCAGCGCTGCACCAGCACCTGCACGCGGCGAACCAGGGAGAACTGACGCTGCACTCGATGGTTTTCGAACCACGTGAACTGGTACTGCATCTAGCGCTCGGCGCGCCGCCCAGTTCGGCGCACTTGTTGCAACGAGTCGAGCTGCGAGAGTTCTTTGAATCCAAGGCTGCGCGCTAGGTGAATTCGGCGCCTCAGCAGGTGGTAGTTTATACCGTTTACGGCGAGACTCCCTCGTCGGTACTCTGGCAAGAGTAGCCGCAAACGCACCGGCAATTCGGGTTTTGCTGCATTGGCGAGTCGCGCGTGGGCGATGCAATAACCAGTGTCGCACTTCCGCCGTTACGCTAGCTGGGGTTTGCCGTGTCTGCCGCCGATTTCTCACAACTGACCACTATCATCAGTACCGCCAACCGGCCTAAAAGCTTACGCCGACTCGTACAAAGTGTGCAAAAACAGTTGCCGGAATCAAAAATCCTTGTGGCCGATGACAGCCCACAGGCTCGGGTTCCCAAGCAAGTTGATCAGGTGAAAGTGCCACCTGGCGTGGGGCGAGCCTCTGCTTGCAATGCGCTACTTTCACGCGTGAGGACACCCTACTTCTTGATGCTCGATGAGCGGGCCGAGTTGACCGTAGAGACCGAAGTCGACGCGCTCTTGCAGTTGGTTGTCGACGACAAACTCGACCTTGCTGCGGGCGATTTTGTGGGCTGTCGGCGTCGGCTCTGGTTCTTCGTCAAACGCCAGCCGCAACCGGGGCACGGCCTACTGGAATTCGCTGGCGACAGCCTCACGCTCAAACCGGGGCATCGCACGATCGGCGAAGGCTACGCTTGGTGCGACCTGGTCCACAATTTCTATGTCGCACGCACGGCGAAAGTGCGTAACCTCGGTGGTTGGGATCCAGAGCTTGAGAACGACGAACGCGAGGAATTCTTTGTCCGCGGCCAACGGCAAGGCTTGCGCGTCGGCCTTGCCCCCGAGGTGGTCGCCTCGCTGTGGAACGAACCACACGAGATAGAGACAACTACCGTCGACCGACGGAGCCTTGCCGTCGCGAAAATGGGGTTGGTGCGGATGACCGACTTCGAAGGCCAGGTGGTGAAAGCGCCGCGCCGTGCGCTGGCGGCGTAGCGAAGCGTTCAATGGCTCCGGCTCGACCTGGTTGCCAGGGCATGAAAAAACCTCGGCCGCGTGGACCGAGGTTTTCAAGAGTCGTTTTGTTTGCAGTATGGGTTCATTGGCAAACTCGCTGTCTCCGCAGGGCCAGTAGTCCTGCAGCTATGCATGCCAAGGAGCAGCTCAGAGGTTCGGGAATCACACTAGCAGGAAAGAAACGAAAATCATCGTACGAAAGTCCAAACGTGTCGGTGATGTTCACGACCTCCACGCTCGAAATGTTCTTGAAAGTCGATAAATCCATGAGGATGGCATCCGAAAAATCGCCATTGCCCATCACATCGACTTGGGAAACTTGATCGCCGTCGTAGTCGATCCGAATCTCGGCGATCTTACCCGTGTCATTGTCCGACGAGACGGTGAACGACAAGTTGTTCACCGGCGCAGTGAAGTCGACCAAGAGCGGTGCCGAAAAGGGAAACGCATTCGGGTCGACCGCCGCGGTAATGTTATTCAGCGGTGAACTGCCAACAGCATCGGCGCCGGAAAAGTAGTAGAGCCCGGCATCAGCCGAGGTGGAGAACGTCGCATGCGGCGAAATGGCTGCGGGCAAGGCTGCAGCAATCGGAATCTCTCCCGGCCCTGGCAACACACCTTCGGGGAGCAATTCCTTGGGGACAACCGTTTCCGTGCCGTCTAAGCTACGAATGAGGAAGGACCCTTCGGGTGTAGCCTCAATGACCGTGCCATCTTCCAGCGTGACCATGAATTGCACGGCTGGCAATTCATCAAAATCAATCACGACTTCTTGCGATCGTGTAGCGCTGGTTGGTAGAGAAAACAGCGCAAGAATCCAGAGAAAATGCTTCATGCTTGACCTCCTTTGTCAGTGTTGTCAATGTCGTAGAACGCATCCGAGCGCAGGCCGTTTGGCCTGAAGGCGACGTATTTTACCGCAGATTTGCCACGCATCCAATACGAGTTGGAATGCGAGTAGGGCTTGCAGAGTAGCGAATCGATGCCGACTACTTCGTGGCGATGGTGCAGGAGAGACCTAAGCCACGACAGAGCAGATGCGCTGGCCGAAGCGCCAGCTTGTCGATCAGCGGTTCGACCCACTGTTTGGGCAGACGCAGGCCGCCGCCGAAGTGGAAGATGCGGCCGGGGGTGACGAACAGCGGCGTAGCAACTCGGCGGAAACCGGCTTGCTTCAAGAGAGTGGTGACTTCGCCAAGTCGATATTCTTTCAGGTGCAAGCCACAGGCTTCGGTGCGCGGTGGGTGGAAATCGCCCGTTACATCCGACGGTCGCAGCAGCCAGTTCGGCGTAATGGTTACCAACTGGCCCCCAGGCATGAGCAACTCGTAAATTTTGGCGAGGTAATCTTCGATTTCGTCGGGGCAGATGTGCTCGAACACGTCGTTCCAGTAGATTAAGCTTGGCCGACCAGGGAGCGACTCCTTGGTCAAAATGCGCATGTCGCCCAGTAACAACTGGTCAGAGAATTTGTCGCCCAGGGTGCGGAGCGCTTCGTCCCGCATTGTGGTCGAGACCTCGATGCCGCCCGAGGGAAATCCATGGTCGCGGACTTCTTGGATCATCATGCCCGAGCCGTACCCGATTTCAAAAAAACGGGGCTGGCCAATGCCGCGATGAATCTGTCCGTTGAGTAGTTCGACAACGAGCCGCCCATAGCGCGGGTCAAGCCCCATCACCAGCGGTTGGTCCGCCGGTTGTTGTGCGCCGAAAATCGCGCACACCGTGTCGTACGCTTGGCCGATGACCATCGCGCGTTCTGCAGACCCCTTGGGCAAGGAGCGAATCGCGTTGGCAAATCCTTGCTCTTGTTCCCACTGGAGCTGTTGCAATTGCTCGGCACTCAACCCAGAGAGCGAACGCCAACTTCCATCGGCCAACATCACTTCGGAGGTGGGCGCAGAGGGTAGAGTCTCCGCGGAATTGGCGGGTTGGGGATCGAGTGTCAGCATGGATACGGTTCCCAATTAACAGAATCGTGCGAGATGGATCTATCTTAAATGTAGGGCGCAAACCGACCCGAGACTTCCCTGCACGACATCTTCGTGGCCCCTTGATGAAACGGTTGGGCCGGTTGTGCCCATTCCGCTGCTTGGTAGCTGTAAAAAAACGGGCCTGGCAACCAATGGCTGCCAGGCCCGTGGGGCACCTCTTCTTGAGACTTGGGAGAGAAACTAGCGTCGGCGACCCATTCCGCACAGACCTAGTGCACCCAAACCAAGCAGCACGACAGAAGTCGGCTCGGGGACTTGGCTGATGGTGATCGTCGCGACCAGGTCGTCGGCACCAATGAGGTTGGAGATCGTACCGCCAGGAGGAATTCCGACTCCTGCGAAATTGTCCAACCCGCCCGCACTCAGTAGGCTGACCACTCCGTCCTCGTCGGTTGCGGTTCCGCCATCGGTAGAGAACGCCGCACCAAGCGTATCGTTGACCTCGGTACCAGCGTCCCAAATCTCGTTGGCAAACACCTGGATCGTGATTGGTCCGTTGAAGTCTCCCGCCGCGTCAAACACTTCGTACGCCGTCGGGTTGTCGTTCCCGATAAACGCATCGTTCGATGGGATCACCATCGAGGCAAAGCTGAAATAGCGGTAGCCCGCGGGATTGATCGGACTGACGGGTGCGGTTCCTGTTTCGCCCGGATCGAGAACCGGAGCGCCACCGAACCCGGCAGCATTTGCCACAACGCCTTGGATATCACCAGGAACTCCAGGGGCAGCCGAAAAATCGGCCATCAAGCCATCCACAATGCCATCTTCAGCAATTGCTTCGATCGGGCTCTGTTCGCCTGGTGCGATAGCCCCAATCGCCAAGCTGTCGGCGGCTTCGCCGGCGTTGAACATGTCAAAAGTTCCGTTATGGAACCCAAACCAAACCGGGGTTTGGAAAAAATCGTTGCCCGACTCGTTGGTGACGCTCACAATAAGGTCCTGAGCCTGGGCAGCCTGAGGAAGTGTCGTTCCCCAAGCGCAGCCTACGATTGCGCAGCTCAAAACGGTTCTTGATATCAATTTCAACATCTGCAAACTCCTCCAAAAAAACCCAAGTGAAAATCCAAGTGTTCCGTTGCCAGTGCGAGCGAAGCGACTCCGTGCACAGATGCAGGGGAGTACATCCACTGCTCACGCTCAGTCCATTTATAGCTGCCGCGCCGAGATACGTTTGTGAGCTGTCCCACGTTCCCTCGATTTTCTTTGCTCTGCGCTAGCACGACTCGCGCGCAGCTGACAAAATCTGCTTTCACTGAGGATTTTGGTCCCCTGCCCTGAACCGTTAGATGAGATACAATGTCCCGTGTGTGAGATTGCTTACCAAACAAATCGCCAGTCTTGATAGGAGTAAATCCGTTGTCCGACCCTGCAACCGGCTCTGCCGCTTTGAACAAGTACAGCCGTCATATCACTCAACCCAAATCGCAAGGCGCCTCGCAGGCGATGCTCTACGGCACGGGGCTCACTGACGACGACCTGCAAAAACCGCAAATCGGTATTGCTAGCGTTTGGTACGAAGGCAACACCTGCAACATGCACCTCTTGGACCTAGCTGCCAAGGCGAAGGAAGGCGTGCAGGCAGCCGGGATGGTTGGCATGCGGTTCAACACGATTGGCGTCTCCGACGGCATCTCGATGGGTACCGACGGCATGAGTTTTTCCTTGCAGTCGCGCGACCTGATTGCCGACTCGATCGAAACCGTGATGGGCGCCCAATGGTACGACGCGTGCATCACCCTGCCCGGCTGTGACAAGAACATGCCCGGCTGCATCATGGCTCTGGGCAGACTCAACCGTCCTGGCATCATGGTCTACGGCGGCACCATCAAGCCGGGTTTTACGAACTTCAGCAATGATTCTCAGAAACGCGACATCGTCAGCGCGTTCCAATGCTACGGAGAGTTTCTCGCCGGAAAAATCACGGAAGAAGAACGTCAGGACATCGTGCGCCACAGCTGTCCCGGTGCCGGCGCGTGCGGAGGCATGTACACTGCCAACACGATGGCGACGGCCATCGAAGCGCTTGGCATGTCGCTGCCCTACAGCTCGTCGATTCCTGCCGAAGATCCCGACAAGCTCGATGAGTGTCGACGCGCGGGGGAAGCTATCCGCATCTGCCTGGAGCGCGACATCAAACCACGCGACATCATGACCCGCGAAGCGTTCGAGAACGCGCTGGTGCTGTTGATGGCCGTCGGCGGTTCGACCAACGCGGTGCTGCACCTGATTGCCATGGCGCGCAGTGTGGACGTGCAGCTCACCATCGATGATTTTCAATCGGTCAGTGATCGCACACCCTTGCTGGCCGACTTGAAACCGAGTGGGCGCTACGTGCAGGAAGAACTTCACGAGGTCGGCGGCACACCTGGGGTGATGAAGCTGTTACTGGACGAAGGGATGATCACAGGCGATTGCCTCACCGTCACTGGCAAGACGGTTACTGAGAACTTAGCGGACTTGCCCGGCTTGAAAGAGGGCCAGGACGTAGTGCGTCCCCTGTCCAACCCCATCAAAGCCACCGGCCACATCCGCATTATGCGAGGCAACTTCTGCCCCGACGGCGCGGTTGCCAAAATTACTGGCAAAGAGGGCCTGCAATTCTCCGGCCCAGCGAATGTGTTTGATTCCGAGGAAGACATGCTTGCCGCGCTCGAGCAGAAAAAAATCAACAAGGGAGACGTTGTCATCATCCGCTACGAAGGCCCTCAAGGCGGACCGGGCATGCCGGAGATGCTCACGCCGACCAGCGCGATCATGGGCGCAGGGTTGGGCAGCGACGTGGCGCTCATCACCGACGGCCGTTTCAGCGGCGGCTCGCACGGTTTCATCGTCGGCCATGTCACACCCGAAGCGCAAGCGGGCGGACCCATTGCGCTCGTCGAAACCGGCGACCTAATCACCATCGACGCCGAAGCGAACACGATCGAAGTCGACATCCCCGAGGAAGAAATGCAACGCCGCAAGGGCGCCTGGAAAGCCCCCGCCTACAAAGCCACGCGCGGCACGCTGTACAAGTACATCAAGAACGTAAAGAGCGCGAGCGAAGGGTGTGTTACCGACGAGTAAACGACTCCGCTTGCAACCTCGCTACGCTCTGCGCCTAAGCTCACCCCGGTTCGGTCACGGGCTGCGGAAGAGGTTGACCGACAGAATGTGGTGGTTGCGGTCGGGTCCGGTGGGAACTTCGATCACCTGATTGAGGTAGCCGACCTCGACACGCCATGGACAGCAAGGCGAAGCCTTAAACCCGACCCCAGCGAAGACGCGGTTCTGGTTGAATCCGCTCCGTGCTCCCCAATCGGTATCGTTGAGGTGGTAGAAGAGTTCATCCCACCAGACGAGCGATAGTTTCTCGTAAGAGGGCAACTTGTGGGTGGCACGAAAAAATTGTCGGTAGCGTAGACCCAGGTCGTCTCCAGTCTCGACGAATCGCTGTTCAAAGCGAGAGCGCAGCGCAAGCTTCCACTTTTCAAAGTCATTCGACCAAATCCATTGCTGCCAAATGCGATGCTCGTCGAACTCCAGTCCCGACAATGCTCGGCTGCTAATCCACCCATAACCGGCCCAAAGAGAGGACTGTTCGTTGAGCTGCCAACCGATCCCGGGTCGCACAATGCTCTGATTGAATCCGTCGGTGTCATCCAAGAGCCGTATGTGGCCATCGAACCACCAGCGGAGTCGGTCGCTTTCGCACCCCCAATTTTTGAAGTCGCCCTGAGCAAACAGCGCGTTCCATTGGCCTTGGTCGTCGACCGATTGACCATTGACACTGCTCGCGCAAAGCAGCACCCAACTGATGAGCAATAGGCCAAAGTAAGAACGAATTCGATCCATAGGTCGCTCGGCACCCTGACAATAGAAGAATTGGCATCTACGTGTGCCTTCGGTCAGATGGGGAATTGGCTTGAGGGAAAATCTGTGCGGCGGCAAAGCTTCAAGCGGGCGGAATTCGTGTCATTGGCAGATGCACCCGATGCGCTATAATGGTGGCTTACTCGCACATCTCAACACTTCCAGAACGCCGATGACTATGTCTATCGCTGCCCAAGCCCGCCCCACCACGCTCGCTGAACTCCTGGAAACCGGCTGGACTAGCAAACCGGTCAAACAAGAAATTCACGACAACTTTCTACGCAGGCTCGAGGCGGGTGAGGAACTCTACCCGGGCATCATCGGCTACGACGACACCGTTGTTCCCGAACTAAACATTGCGCTGCTCGCGCAGCACGACATTTTATTCTTGGGCGAAAAAGGCCAAGCGAAGAGTCGGTTGATGCGGCTGCTGGTGAACTTTCTCGACGAAGCAATTCCGTACATTGCCGACCCCGCGATTCCCGTGCACGACGACCCCACGCAACCGATCACACGCCGTGGCAAAGAACTCGTCGCCGACCGCGCGGCGGAAGATGTGCCCATTGCCTGGTGGTCGCGCGAAGACCGCTACGCCGAACGGCTCTCGCCGGGCACGAAGTTTGCCGACATCATTGGCGAGATCGACCCCGCTAAGCTCGCCTCCGGCGTGAGCATGAGCACCGAGGACGCGCTGCACTTCGGCCTCATCCCCCGCATGCACCGCGGTATCTTCGCAATGAACGAATTACCGGAGCTGGACGAGTTGGTGCAAGTCGGTCTGTTCAATATTTTGGAAGAACGCGACGTCCAAATTCGCGGCTACCCTGTGAACTTCGACATCGACGTGCTGATTTTGTTTTCCGCCAATCCCGCCACGTACAACCGCAGCGGCAAGGTTATTCCGCAACTCAAGGACCGCATCGGTTCGTTGATTCACACGCACTATCCCCTGGAGCGCGACTTGGGCGTCCAAATTTTGGAGCAGGAAGCGGAAGCCAAGGAGGAAGGCAGAACGCGAAAGGATGACTCAACTAGAGACACTGATCCCGACCCTCAGCCTTCAGCCCTCAGCATTGATTCTTCTGTCGTAGTTCCCTACTTCATGAAGGAACTCGTTGAAGAAATAAGCCGCGCCGCGCGCAATTCCAAATATATCGACCACGAGTCGGGCGTGAGTGCGCGGCTTTCCATTGCCAACTACCGCACGATGATTGCCAGTGCGCGCCAACGAGCCGCGGTGCTTGGCGAAGCACCAGCTGTGCCACGGATCAGCGACTTGGGGCATCTCTATGCATCGTCGCTGGGTAAGCTCGAGCTCGACTTGATGGGAACACACCAAATGAACGAGCGACAAGTGCTCGACGCGGTGCTGGCCGAGGCGATTGCGACGATCTTCAACGAGTACGTCGACAAGCACGGTCTGGCTGAGATCAGCCAGATTTTCGAAGAAGGCGTCAAAATCGAAGTCGGCGACATGCTTCCCTCGTCGCACTACGCCGAGCTACTGCAGCGCGTTCCACCCGTCTGGAACAAAGCGTTCGAAGTGAACGCCAGCGAAAACGAAGCGGTCCGCGCCAGCTGCGTCGAGTTCGTCCTAGCCGGCCTCTACGCCACCGACAATATCAGCCGCAGCCAACAGCATGGGCGGATTGTTTATGAGGTTTGAGAACATCAACAAACCTACCGTGGGTTCACTTTGGTAGTTTGTGTTCCTGTGGCAACTGCGAGCCGTGGCGGAAGCCAAATACTTCCACGGCGCGGCTTTCTTCGTCAATGCGGTACAGAAAGAGATGTTGCCCGACAATTAGCGCTCTAATCGTGAAGTCTCGAAGTTTATCCTCAGGGGGTCTCGGGCAACGATGGGGCATTAAACGGAGAGTCTCCAGTTTCTCTAGAGCACGTTCCCACCACTGCACCGCTGTCGCAGGTAATTCTTGATCGAATTCCAGATAGTTCAGATATCGCTCAACGTCTGCCAACGCCCCATCGGTAATGATGACACGGTAGTTCATTCTTCCCGAACGTAGCCTCGCTTGACACCCAGGTCGAGAAATGCTTCACGCATGTCCTGAGTACGCCCCGCCGCCAGATCAGCTTCGCCGCGAGCGATGATGCTTTCGCTTTCGGCAAGGTTTGCTTCGCTTACGTGACTACCTGCAACCGTTTCCGCGTCCTCCGCCAAAGCATTGATGAATGCCGATACGTCAGGGTAGCCGGCGATCTGGGCGGCGCTCGTAAGCTTCTGGAATTGATCGTCTGGGATTGGTGTAGACATGCAGCTATTCTAGTAGGCGAGCAATCTCCCATCAACCTCTCGGGGTTCATGCAGAGGAGGATAGCATGGACCTGTGAGACTTCCCAAGAAGACCCGACATGCGATATCGGCGTCTAGCCTTTGCCGCATCAGCCGCAGCCAACAGCAGGGGCGGATTGTTTATGAGGTTTGAATGAGCCAGCTCCGGCTCAATACCACTCAACGCTCTCTCAATCAAACCAAAATAACCGCCGCTCAGTAGACCACTGGTCGATCGGCCACTTTCGCGCGGATCATCCATTGCATTTGTTCGAATTTGTTCGACCAATCGCCGGGCTTCACGTGATCGTCTTGTAGCTCGTCGGTCGATGCTACACCCTGCTCGTTGCCATCTTGGAAACCCATGTAGAGACCTTTGTACTTTGTGCCGTGCGTGTCGATGCTAACGAAGAACTTGCCCTGCACTTTGGTGGCGAGCGTCGGTATGCTGATCCATTGCTTCTGTTGCGTGGCGAGGCTGTAGGGGAAAGTGGTTCGCGAGATTACCTGACGGTTCTTGTCGAGAATATAGACGTCGCCGTTGACCGCTTCGCTGTCGTGCTTGCTGCCAAACTGCGAAGCGTAGATCTGCACTTGCCAGACGTAGCCTTCGATGTTCTTGGGCGTTTCCAGCGCAACTGTGTAGAGCGCTCCACGGATATTCCTCTGATCATCCATCGGACCGGTGTCATGCTTGAGCGTCAGACTACGAGCCTTGCCCAGAATCTCTGCGTCCCGCGCGGCTTTTTCCTTTTCTTGCTGTTCGGCGAGGGCCCCGCTGTCCACTAATTTCTGGGCCTTGCCATCGATTTCTTTGGTCACGTACGCGCGGATCATCCAGTCGCCTTCGAGATCGGTCTGCTTCTTGGTGGGCTCTTCGCTGACGATGGTGGCCGAGTGTGTTGGTGAAGCATCGGTGTCGATGCCAACGTAAACCCCCTTGGTGCGAGTGGGATTGAAGAAGAGCGCGACATGGAAGGCTCCCCTTACTTCGACCGGCTCGATGCCGAAGCGAACCCATTTTTCCGCTCCTCGCTTGAAAAGTGAGTACGGCTTTTTCGCTTCGTGCCGACGCTGGAAGTCTTTGCTGGCAACGAGGACCTGAAAATCTTCATTCGGTGCCCGCGGAGTTCCGTAGCGCGAGCCGTGGACCGACAAAGCTTTGAGGTACCACTTCTCGTCGTCGGGACAGTCGAACCGCACGGCGTGTCCAGCCCCCGTGATGCTGCGTTTCTTCTCTTGTGAATTGTCATCGTATTTCAGACAAACGATCTTCTCGCCGCGAGCCTGACCGGCGGATAAGAGGAGCGACGACACGAGCCACGACATCAGAATGAGATTGTTCATCATTGCGGTTTCCAATCAAGTGAGAGTTACGAAATCGCATGCGAGAGCATGAGAGCCATGATACTTTCAGCCCGGTGATGAATGAGGGCGTACTTGTGGAATGTGCCCCCAGTCGCTCCAGGGCTGATCGAGAGAGCGGTTTGCTTTCCCCCAGTTCGCTGGCAGGTCCGCGGAGTTGCTTGCTCCTTCCGATAACGACTTGCTTGGTGCAACGGGCTTCCAGTGCAAGTAGGGTATTTTCGTAGGGGCATTCTCATGCTGCTCGGACTGAAGTCGTTCAATAGTTGCGCTGAGCAATTTGATTTTTGTGCTGTTGGCGGATTCTAGATTCACAGAACGCCATCCCAAATAGACGACCGCTACGAGTAACGCTGCGAGAAGCAAGGTTTGCATTCGTTGGAACATGTGCCTGGGCCCCAGGGTAATTTTTCGACATGCATGACGGCTCAATTCAACGTCGCCGAAACGTTGCTCGGCATCGCGGCGGGCTGCTTCTGGCGACATGCCTGCTTGGAGGTTGTCCTGTGTGCGCATCTCTAGGTGAAATGCGAATTCCTCGCGAATCTCCTCGTCGATTTCTGCAGCAGTTCGCGAAGAAACCAGCGGCATGCATTCCCTCGCAACTTGTTGAATCCGCATTGGTTATGCCTCCACGATCGTGGGATTCATGACTGCAGCGATCGCATCGACGAATCGACTCCACCGTTTATTGTCTGCCCTGAGTTGTTTGCGACCAGCTGTCGTTAGCTGATAAAACTTGGCTCTGCGATTGGATTCAGAAAGGCCCCACTCGTGCTGGAGCAGGCCGCGTTTTTCCATGCGATGGAGAGCCGGATAGAGCGACCCCTCTTCCACCACCAAAACCTCATTGCTCACTTGCTGAATCCGCTGGGCAATTGCGTACCCATGCATCTTCCCAGCAGTCAAGGTCTTCAAAATTAACATGTCGAGTGTACCCTGCAGCAGCTCGGATTTCTTCTTGGTTGCCTTGCTCTTCTTCGCCATACTGTCACTCTCCACAGATTCCCATGTCGTTCTAGGGGAGTATATGGGTGTTGCCATAGAATGTCAAGGGAAGCACTAGTAATAGGCTGAACTCTACTATGCGTCTCTCGAGAGATAGGACAGCGCAAACTCATAGCGCTGGCACTAGGTTCCTGGGAAACTTAGGAGAAAAATATCGGCCGAATCGCCCTAACATGCTGCTCCACAAAGACTGCCAAGATATCACACTCGCCAGGTGGCCAAAAATAGTTGTGGAACTCGCGGCTGTCGTTTGCTATTTTCGTGCGTTAGTTGATGAGTTGCTGTCGCTGCCTGTGTGGGGCTCGGCGGACTTTGGGAATCGGTTCCGGTGCGAAACGCCGGCCGGCTGTTGTGTGGCGGGTACCCGTTACATGATTGCACTGGAGCCGACCATCAGAGTGATCGCGAAACGACCTCACACCAGTGGCGACGGCGGCTGGAGCGCTCCAGTTTTTTTACAGAGTACGGCATCTTTCAAAACACAGAAAGGCGAAGCAAGACAAGTAACCCATTCACCCCAAATCGAGAGTCGAATCGTTCGGATCTTTCGGCGAGTTGCGCACGGAATGCATCAGCTTGCGGACAGCGCTGCAGTAGGAAACCACTGCACTTTGGTAGTTGCCGCGGGTGATGGCTTCATGCGCGAGGTGGCGGTCGGCTTGGATTTCTTTCCAGTCGAAGCTCCACTCTCGCTGCCCTTCCAAGTCTTCGAGCTGGCGAACGATATCGCTGAGCGTTTCGATACTGTTCGCGCTCGCCGCGGCCGCATGTTTTCGGTAGGGGGCCTTCCCTTGGATACCGATCTCTTGCTTTTCGAAGGAAGGGCAAGCTTGCGATTTCCAAAGACCCAACGTCGCAATCTCACGCAGCCGATCCCACCAGGATTTATGCTCCGACGCTTCGCAATCCGCAGTTTGACCTCGTGAGTTTCCAATGGTTGGATTGCTTGGCCTTGCCTGGCCCAGTTGGTTGAAGTCGGTGATCTCAGCCACTACGACGGTGATGTTATCCGGTCCGCCTAGAAGATTGGCCAAGTCAACCAGTGTCTGGGCTACGTCGGTCAGTGGCAATGCAGCGACAATCATGCCGATGAGTTCCGGCTTGAGGGGCCCCGTCAGCCCGTCGCTGCACAGCAGAAAACGATCCCCGGTGGCGAGCGGAAATGGTCCCTCGAGATCGACCGCAACTGTCGGGTGAGGACCCAACGAGCGAGTGATCACGTTCTTCGGCACGTAAGCCGGTACTTCTTCTTCGGACGCTTGCCCGGCAGCTGCCATTTCCCAGACCAAACTGTGGTCGAACGTAAGTTGCTCGAAATGTTCGCACCTCAGCCGATAGATGCGACTATCTCCTACATGCGCCGCGAGCGCACCACAGGGTAAAAGCACTAAGCAACTACAAGTCGTGCCCATGCCTTGAAAGTCAACCGTGTCCTGCCCCTTGGTATGGATCGCATCGTTCGCAGCGCGAACCGCAGCCAAGAGTGCCTCGCTCTGAGATTCGCCCGATAGTTTGCGATAGCTGAGCGGGATGGTGTCGGTGGCCACTTGGCTGGCGAGTTCGCCGGCGGCGTGGGCACCCATTCCGTCGGCGACGAGCATCAGGTGCCCGTGGCTTTGCCAACGTTGGTTGCTGTCAGCGAGAGCAATTGCTAGCGAATCTTGGTTGCTAGCACGCCGCATGCCGACATCGCTCACCGCCACACAATGGATTCCGCCAGCGTGCTGTTCCAACTTAGTATGCGGCTTTGCCATACGGTATGAGTAATCGGTTTGGCGTCGGCGGAATTCGTAAGGCGGCCCTGGGAACCGTCCGTTGGGGCTTAGCGTGGACTCTCCAGATTTTTCATTTTATCTCAACTCGCAAACCGGTGATAGGCTCATCAAGGCTCGATCGAGACCTTGGCTCAATTTCTGGCTAGCGGGGAGGTTCGGCCCTCACTACACTCTCGCGGCTGTTTCACCGAACCTGTGCGTCCCAACCAACTCCCTGGAATGCTTCGTCACCACCAACATTCGTTCGAGGCTAGAGCAGTCGGCATTTTCGTACTGCTCGGCTGCTTGCTGCTGTCGGGTTGCGTTCGTCGCCGCCTCATGGTGCGAAGCAATCCTCCTGGGGCTATGGTGTACGTCGATAACCAAGCTATTGGTACAACGCCCTGCGCGACGGATTTCATCTACTACGGTACCCGTGAAATTCGGCTGGTGAAGGCAGGATACGAAACGCTGACGGTGAACCAACCGCTCCCATCGCCGTGGTACCAAATCCCTCCGCTCGATTTTGTGAGTGAGAACCTTGTGCCGCACAAGATTCAAGACTATCGCACAGCGTCGTACAATTTGGTACCGCAAGCGATTGTGCCCACAGAACAGTTGATCGCCCGCGGTGAACAACTGCGCCAGAGCACGTTGCAAGGGGCAGTGGTGCCTGCGAGTGCGACCGCTGGAGCTGGTGGACTTGTGTTGCCACCCGGTCCCGCGATGGAGCAACCCAAGGTCTCGCCGCTCGGCCAACCGCCGCTAGGTCAACCCACACTAGGTCAACCGACGCTGGCACCACCACGTAGCACTTTGCCTCCCGGGGTCATTGCCCCGCCTTCGGCTGGCGTAGAGACATTGCCCATTGGTGGGCAACCGTTGGAAGCACTTCCGCCGCCGCAGCGTTAACTCGCTGGTATTCCAACGGGTCACTTAAACGGTGTTTCTCGATTGCGAGGGATCACACCCCGGGCGATTCGCCCTGGATCTGCAGCTAATTTTTGGGCAAAAACGGTGACGTTGTCGATGATCTGTCGGATTCGCACTCGCAAGTAGCGATCGTTGACCAACCTCCGCACATCGCCAATGGTGCCAGACGCTTCTCCCACGGAGTCGGATAACCGCGAGACCACCTTAGCAATCTCTTGATAAAGTTGGTCGTCGTGAATCAACTTGCCGATAGTGCCCTCTTTGCTGTTGAGGTTTTTCGCTAGGAGCGCAAACTCGCCCAGTAGTTCGCTCAGGTTGTCGGCGCTGGCCTCGACGGCGTCGACGATTTCGGGCCCGCGGTCCCCCAGTGGCTTAGTCAGCCCTTGCAAGTTCTTAAGGTTCTGGTCCGCTGAACCAACGGCAGCTTCCAGAACTTGCAGGATTTCCTTGGCATCGTTTACGACCGCCGGCAACTGGGACAAGCCTCTCTTCAGATCCGCCTTGAACTGCTCATCGCCGAGGACATCGTTGAGGTTGTCCATGACGTTGCTGAAATTGAGCATGGCGCTTTCGGTGGAGTTCACCAGCCGATCGATGCGCTCGATGTCTTGTCCCCCCAGGACTTGATTGAGCCGCTCGGCAAGTTCGCCAACTTCGTCGCCAGCGCGGCCCAGAGATTGGATCGTTTCCTTCAGGTCGCCCTGCAGATTGGCGATCAGATCAATGGGGCTTGGGTTGTAAGTGCCTCGGATGGGCGGCCCGCCGGGTGCGATTTCTTGTGCCCCTTGCGGAGAAAGCACGGGCGTAAATTCCACAACGGCATCGCCAATCAGCGAAGTCTGGATGCGCGGCGTTTCATTGGTTTTGACGTGCTTGCCGTCGTCGATGTCGAGGGTTAGCAATGCACCTTCGTCGGTGTCGTCGACCATGCCTACCCGGCCAATCAGAATGCCTCGGCGGCGCACCGGTGTGTTCGGCACAACGCCTGGTGCCTGCGGCACGAGTACCTGCAATTGATACTGATCCTTGAACGGCAGCCACGAAAAGTCGCTCGTAAATACCACCAGCAACATCGTGATGAGAATCGTCGCCACGACGACGACACCGACTTTGAATTGTTTCGAGCGATCTTCCATGAGAGGCGTTGGTTGTTGTAGTTGGTGGTTGGTCGAGAGCGGCGTCGCAAGCAACGCCGCTAAAATTTCGAGCGACTCGTGACTTATGCCTCGCGACTCTCCCGCATTTCCATGAGTCGGTCTCCCGCTTCGCCGCGGACAAATTGGGCGACGCGCGGGTCCTTCGCGCGGTCGATCTCCTGCGGCGTGCCATCAAACAGGATTTGCGACTCACCGGATTCCAGACGTGTTTGCGGGTAGAGCATCACCACACGGTCGGCCACCTTGTGAGCCGTCTTCATGTCGTGCGTGACTATGATGCTGGTCACGCCGTAGCTCTCACGCGTGCTCATCATCAGTTCGTTGATCACGTCGCTCACAATGGGGTCGAGTCCTGTTGTGGGTTCGTCGTACAGCAGCACTTCGGGTTGCATCACGAGTGCGCGGGCCAGCCCGACTCGCTTGCGCATACCCCCGGATAGTTCTGCCGGGCGCTTGGTCAGGACTGACGTAGGCAGCCCCACCTCGCCCAACCGATCGAGCATTTCCTGTTGGTGTTGCTGACGCTCGGCGGGACGGTGCTGACGGAGTGGAAACAAGATGTTCTCGGCGATGGTCATGCTGTCGAACAATGCTGCATTTTGAAAGACAAATCCGAACCTCGTCCGTTGTTTCGCCAACTCCTGTTCGTTCAGCCGATCGATGCGTTGGCCATCGAATTCGACAAAGCCGCTAGTCGGACGGATCAAACCGATCATGGTTTTCAGTAACACCGTCTTCCCGCAGCCACTCTCGCCGATGATGGCGAGCGTTTGTCCGCGAGGTATCGTGAGATTGATGTCACGCAGCACCTGCTGCTGACCAAATTGAATGTGCAGGTCGTGGACTTCGAGGATCGGGGTTGCAGCTACCATGAAGAATCTTTCAACGAAGCGCCAACGCCACGGCACTCTGCGGCCACAGCACAAGGTAGACTTGATCCAAGGCGATGCTCAAAAACAAATCGAGCACGATGATGACGACAAACGATTGCACAAAGGCAATCGTCGCGGCGCTGCCCACACCCTCGGCCCCGGGCTCACAGTGGAAGCCGCGATAGCAGCTCAGCAGGCCAATGGTCGCGCCGAAGAACACGCTCTTGATCACGCCGTAAAGCAAGTCCCAGTTTTCGACGAACTTCTGCGAGTTCGACCAGTAGTGTTGTGTGTCGATGCCGAGGATAAAGATGCAATAGACCATGCCGCCCACCACGCCCATGAACACCGCCATGATCGTGAGCGAGGGAATCAAGAGCAGGCAACTGAGAAACCGTGGCACAACCAAGTATTGAATGGGGTTGGCACCCATGCTCGAGAGCGCGTCGATCTGCTCGGTAACGCGCATCGTGCCGAGTTCTGCCGCCATTGCACTCCCGACACGACCGGCCAACATCGTGGCTGCCAGCACGGGACCCAACTCGCGGAACATCGACTTGTTAATGACGCCGCCCAGCTGGGTTTCTAAACCGAACGCGCGAAACTGCGTGTAGGATTGCACGGCGAGTATGACACCTATGAAAGTTCCCGTGAGCGCCACCACGGGCAGACTCAACACGCCGATTTGGTACATGTTGTTGAAGAGTGTTTCGCGTCGCGGCAGTCGAGTAGCGAGCCACGTCAACGTCCGCCAAGCAAACAAGGTCATATCACCGAGCGTTTCGATGGCATTGGTGATCGCGGCGCCGACATCGGCGATCGAGTCGTAGACCCCGCTAAGCAGGCCGCGGCGACGCGATGTTGTTTCGTAACCAGTGGACATAGGAACTTCGTCAATGAATCAACATTAAGAATCAGCCGTCGGCGCTAGCCGCGGTTTTTGTATTGATTAGCACGCTCTCTCACCCGCGGCGACGCAACACCGCTGCCGACTCAGGTGCTACGCACCGCATGTTATCCTTTTCGACTGCGCAGAGTCTGACGCTTGAGCAAAGCCGCACGCTAGCAACGATTTGTGCGAGTAGGCGGTTGGGGTAGAATGTGGCTGCGTTTCATTCGGGCCGCTAATTCACGCTAATGGACGCTAATATTAGGGCGCATGCTATTAGCGCCTATTAGCGGTTTTTCTCATTCCCTCGCATTTTTCCGAGATTCGCTTTGACCACCGCCCGCTTCGTTCGTCTTACCTTGATAGCACCGCACGACACCGTCGCGACTGGTCAAAGTTTGGAGCAAGCAGTGAACTCGCAACTCGACGCCACGCTTGCTGCTCACCCTGATGCCGTTTACCGGTACGCTCTGCGGCTCACTCAAAACCCCGAGCAGGCCCAGGACCTGACGCAGGAAACCATGTTGCGGGCATGGCGAAAGCGGAGAGCGGTCAACGAACCCGGGGCAGTGAAAACGTGGCTGCTAAGGATCGCGACCAACCTGTGGACCGACGAACTGAGACGAAAGAAACACCAACCGGGACTGTTGGTCGAACCGGCAACCAGTCGCGAGCCGAGTACCCACCAGAAACTAACACAACGCGAAAGCGTAGCGGAAGCATTAGCCGCGCTCGACAGATTGCCACCACGCCAAAGGCAAGTACTGTACTTGATTTCTGTCGAAGGGCTGACGCACACGGAAGTTGCGGACGTTTTGTCACTCACACCCCAAGCCGTGAAAGCCAACCTCGCTGCTGGGCGAAAGACAATACGCACTCAACTGCGCGAGTTGTACAACGAAGTCCTAGGAACACGAACATGTCCGAATGCGAACGACTCGATGAATACCTGAACGGTGATCTGTCGGAACACCAAACGCCACACTTCACCGCGCATCTCGCGGCGTGCGAACCCTGTCGCGCGGCAATCGACCAACAGCAGTGGATCGACGATTTGCTGCGTCGCTCCTCGACTGTTGAGACGTTCCCTGTCGGAGTGGTCCAGGAGATTGAGCGTGGAATCGTGCTAAGCCGCAAGCGGCGGTGCGCTGCCGCTTGCGGCTTAGCGGCGCTCACCGCCGCCGCATCACTACTGATCGCGTTAAGCATCGAGCCTTCCACTCCGAAATCGCGCGACGCGCAACTCACGCAGCGTGACCCCACTCCCGTCGCCACGTTCGTTGGCAGCGACGACATGATCGTCGTGCAGCATGAAAGCCCGTACCCGAACGTGACGATCGTGGAATTGTATCCGACGGTCGACGCGGTGCGCCGTTGGCAAAACGAAGCTCCACCACAATCCATTCCCCCGCCTCAACACACGCACGGAGATCCGTCATGATTCGTCTCACCCAATTCGCATTGTTTGCAGTCGCAGGCTTCGCGATTTCACCAGCTTTTGCACAATTCGGAACAAGCGAAGACCCGTTGGGAGACATTAAAAAGCGTCTCAAGAACTTGGAGAAGAAGGTGGACACGATAGGTCAATGGATGCTTGAACTCAAGAAATCACCACTGACAGATACTGAGAACTCGCAACTAAAGGTGTTTCAACTCAAGTACGCGGAGTCGGACGATGTATTGGCGGCTATCGGAAGGCTGATTGGCGAGCAGGGTTATCGCATCGCTATTGATCCTAAGAGAAACTCGTTGATCGTGTCCTCTTCGGAATCGGTGATTGGACGAATAGAGGATGTTATCCAAGCGATTGATCGCGTTCCTAGTCAAAAGAAGGAAGAAGCCGAGCAAGTTGCCGAGTCATCTTCGAAACCACTGTCAATCCGTTCCTTTTGGATCAACGACGGCACCCAAGCAATAGAAGGTCGCAATCCAGTGGAGTATTTGCCAAACAAAGTAATTGACGCACTTCACCGAATGGGGCTCGATGATCCACTTATTGTTTCTCAAAGCACATCGGCACTGATCTCTAAAACTGGGACGAGCTCAAACTTCAGATCAACACTTCAAGCCGCAATCAATGGAGTGCCCATTCGAGTCGAAACTAGTGGCAAGCTCTCAAGGAAGCAGAAAGAACAAATTCAAATTGAGATAGAGGCTACTCTGTGGCGTCGGGCCATGATTAACCACCAGCTCGAGAGATTTAACGAATGGGAACTCTCCGGATCGCTCACTGCTCCGTTGGGCCATTATATGGTGCTTGGCTCGGCAAACTATGTGAATGGCATCAGTTTTCAAGACCAAGTAGCCCCCAAACTTACTCGTCAACTAGACGAAGCAAAGTCGCCCACGAAACTGACCACTTGCCGCTTCGCGTTAGTGATCCAAGTCGTCGAAGGCGGGAGCTACGCGCCGGAAAAGTGAAGTTGATCACGGCCAGCGCAAAATTCGAGCCGCGACCGTGAGGCAGTCGTTCACTGAGAGTTTGCACTCTGGGGGAACGCTTCCTCACGGGCGCGGCTCGGTTAGTCTTGCGATTCGCTATGCGTCTTCGGTTGACTCGCCGCCTTCGCCACCGGCACCGGCACCGACGGGCTCTGGCTCGGGTTCTTTGGTGACCAGGCCCTCGAAGTCGAGTTGCGTTTTGCCGCCGACTTTCTTGGCGGTGACGCGGATCGTGTCTTTGCCGTTGAATTCGCCCTTGAGGAGTTCCTCGGCCAGTGGGTCTTCGATGAACGACTCGATCGAGCGACGTAGCGGTCGAGCACCGTAGTCGGTGTTCGAGCCCTTCTTGATGAGGAACTCTTTGGCTTCGTCGGCCAGTTCGATTTCGAGTCCACGCTCGCGCAGTCGATCGCGGACCTTGCTCAGTTCCAAGTCGACCACTTCCTTCAGGTCGTCGACGGTCAGGTGACGGAACACGATGATGTCATTCACACGGTTGATGAATTCCGGGCGGAACACCTTTTCGATCTCGTCGGTCACGCGACCCTTCATGCTGTCGTACGAGGCGTCGTCGTCCGGCTTTTGGAAACCGAAAGCGGCTTCGTTCTTAATCGCGTCGGCACCGGCGTTGGTGGTCATGATCAAGATGACATTACGGAAGTCGACGTTGCGACCGAAGCTGTCGGTCAAGCGGCCCTCTTCCATCAACTGCAGCAGCATGTTGAAGACCTCGGGGTGGGCCTTCTCGATCTCGTCGAGTAGCACCACGGCGTACGGCCGACGACGAATTTGCTCGGTGAGCTGGCCACCCTCCTCGTAGCCGACGTATCCAGGAGGCGCACCGATCAAACGGCTGACGTTGTGCTTCTCCATGTACTCGGACATGTCGATCTGGATGAGCGCTTCTTCGTCGCCGAACATGAACTCGGCGAGCGCCTTGGCTAGCAGCGTTTTGCCAACACCGGTCGGCCCGGCGAAGACGAAGCAGCCGGTCGGACGCTTCGGGTCTTGCAACCCGCTGCGACTGCGGCGCACCGCTTTGGCGATGGCTTTGATCGCTTCGTCCTGGCTGATGACTTTTTCGTGTAACTCGTCTTCCATGTTCATGAGCCGGAGCGTGTCTTCGGTACTCATGCGTGTGAGCGGAATGCCAGTCATCTTCGATACGACCTCGGCGATCACATCTTCGTCGACGACGCCGCCATTTTCGCGCGACTTTTCGCGCCAGTCCTTGGTGATTTTCTGTTTCTTCTTCTTGAGTTTGTCGGCGGAGTCACGCAGCGAGGCGGCCTTCTCGAAATCCTGGTTCGCGACGGCTTCTTCTTTCTCTTTGTTGAGCTGCTCGACTTCGTCGTCGATTTCCTTCAGGTTCGGCGGCTTGCTCATGGTCTTGAGACGTACACGCGCGCCGGCTTCGTCGATCACGTCGATCGCTTTATCGGGCAGGCAGCGGCCGGTGATGTAGCGGTCGGAGAGTTCGACGGCAGCCTTCACCGCATCGTCGGTGATCTGCACACGGTGATGTTCTTCGTACCGATCGCGTAAGCCTTTCAGGATTTCGACCGTGTCCTCGGGCGTAGTGGGATCGACCAACACTTCTTGGAATCGACGCGCGAGCGCCGAATCTTTTTCGATGTACTTGCGGTACTCGTCGAGCGTGGTTGCGCCGATGCACTGGATTTCGCCGCGAGCGAGGGCTGGCTTCAGGACGTTCGACGCGTCGATTGCGCCTTCCGCACCACCGGCACCAACGAGCGTGTGCAATTCGTCGATGAACAGGATTGTGTTCTTCGCGCGACGCACTTCGTTCATGACGGCTTTGATGCGTTCCTCAAACTGGCCACGGTACTTCGTGCCGGCGACCATCATGGCGAGGTCCAACACAACAATGCGGCGCTCGAGCAACAACTCGGGCACATTGCCTTCGACAACGCGTTGCGCGAAACCCTCGACAATGGCCGTTTTACCAACACCCGCCTCGCCCAGTAGCACGGGGTTGTTCTTCGTGCGTCGGCAAAGGACTTGGATGGCCCGTTCGATCTCTTTTTCGCGGCCGATAACGGGGTCGAGCTTGTTTTGCTTGGCGAGCTCTGTGAGGTCGCGGCCGAAACTGTCGAGCGCGGGGGTCTTGCTCTTGCCGCTCTTGCGACCTTCGCGTTCTTCGCCAGAGTCGCTGCCGCCGCGTCCACCACGGCCGCCCGTCTCCTCGCCTTCGAGGCCGTGCCCCAGCAGGTTGAGAACTTCTTCCCGCACTTCTTCGAGCTTGAGTCCGAGGTTCATCAGCACCTGGGCGGCAACGCCTTCCTGTTCACGCAACAAGCCAAGCAGAATGTGTTCGGTGCCGACGTAATTGTGATTCAGGTGTCGAGCTTCTTCCATCGAATACTCGATGACTTTTTTGGCTCGAGGCGTTTGCGGGAGTTTGCCCATCGTGACCATGTCGGGTCCGCTTTGCACGAGCTTTTCGACTTCAAGACGAATCTTGCGCAGATCGACGTCGAGATTCTTCAGCACGTTGGCGGCGACGCCACTGCCCTCTTTGATCAGGCCCAGCAGCACATGCTCAGTGCCGATGTACTCGTGGTTGAAGCGTTGGGCTTCTTGGTTGGCCAACTGCATCACTTTTCGGGCGCGGTCGGTGAATCGTTCGTACATGTCTCTCTCCCGTTCGGTTTTTATCACTAGGCCGCGCGACGGTAGTCGTCGGTGCGGTCAATGTTTTTTTCTTCGTCTGTTGGTGGTGGTTCGCTGGTTTCCGGAGAAACTAAGTTGACAGTGTCGGTTTCGTCGGTTGTCGCTGCTTCGTCTTCAATCGCCAGGCGTTCTGCGGCGATTTCGTGTTGCCAATTGGTGGCGGCTTCAAATCTTTCGAGGCGGTCGAGTTGTCGCGTTGCTTCGGCGGTGCGGCCCTGATGTCGCCAGAGGGTCGCTAGCATCAATCGGCTCTCGATGTCTCTGGTGTCTTGCTTGAGTAACTTGAGCAGCCCTTGTTCGGCGGCGACCCAATCGTTCTGTAGGTAATGTCCTTGTGCTTTGCGGAACAGCTGGTCTCGTTCCGCAGGTTCTTGTTCTGTCGTCTCCTCTTGCTCGGCCTCTTCGGCGGGGGCCTCCGTCATCGCCCGTCGCTCCGCGCGACTTTGCAGACGCGACAGCAACCAAACTAGGGCCAGTGCCCCATAACCAATCAGCCGTGTTTGCTGCGGGAGCCACTCGTGAAACACGAACGTTGCCAGCAACAGAACGTTGGCCAGTGCCGTAAATCCTACCGCGACCAGCAATCCTGCCCAAGACCCCCCGATCCACAACTGGGGCAGTCCCGGCCAAAAGTAAGCCCATCGATGAATTCTAGGCCCTGTCATATCAATGAACACCGCCATGGAAGCAATCCTTGCCAGCCATGTTCCGTCAGCACGAGCGATTCACATCGCCCGCACAAAGACGGCACGAAAGTCTAGCCCGTAGTGCCGCCGAATCAAGGCAAGCGACGTCAGGGCCACGGTTTACGATTACCGAAGTCGTTTGCTGACGCGCCTTTAGCAACGGATATAGTAGTCCTCAACGCGCATGCCCGCATTACGGACATTTGTCATTGTGGGAAGGAGGGGAAGATAACGATAATGACGGCGTGGGGGAATTGCAGATTTTCGATATGAAATTGCAGAATTGAAAGAAAATTCCCACCGACAATGCCCACTTCGGTGGGCGGAGACCGATCCCTCCACCCTGCTAGCACCAACCACCGATGCCCGACCACCCCACAACCCGCTTACTCGACGCCGCCGCGAATCGCGCTGCGGAGGGGCTGCGCGTTGTGGAGGATTACGTGCGGTTTGTGCTGGATGATGCGTACCTCACTGAATTACTGAAGCAAACTCGTCATGCCTGTGCCGATTGTTGCAAGATGCTGTTGGCGACGGATCGCTTGCCAGCGCGGGAAACGCAGCAGGACGTGGGCACCGAAATAGCAACCGAAAGCGAATCGGAACGCGTCGATGTTTGGGACGTTTGTGCGGCCAGCTTGGAACGCACCAAGCAATCGCTTCGCAGCTTAGAGGAATTCTCCAAGGTAGACGCGCCAGAAATCGCGGCGCAATTCGAGGCCCTTCGCTATCGTCTGTACACCATTGAGAAGGCAATCGGAGTAACACGAAGCAGCCGCTTGCGGCTTAGCGACGTACGCCTCTGTGTACTGCTCGACGGTGCGAGCACCGCCGCTAAATTTACAAAGCTTGTTGAGCAATTGCTGGACGAGGGAGTGGGAATGATCCAGTTGCGAGAGAAGAATTTGGGGGATCGGGAACTCATCGAACGTGCCCGCCTCCTCACAACGCACCGCCAACCCCACACCACGCTTACCATCATCAACGATCGACCTGATATCGCCGCGGCGACGAATGCCGACGGTGTCCACCTGGGGCAAGACGATCTCAGTGTGAAAGACGCCCGCGGCATCCTCGGGCCTCGCAAGTTGATTGGCGTCTCTACCCACAACATCGCGCAAGCTCGCCAAGCTGTGCTGGACGGGGCGAATTACCTCGGGGCGGGACCCACGTTTCCGTCGGCAACTAAACAGTTCGACGAATTCCCGGGCTTGGAATATCTGCGTGAAGTTGCCGCAGAGATTTCCCTGCCGACGTTTGCGATCGGCGGGATCGATGCGGAGAACTTATCCCAGGTGCAGGAGGCGGGGATCACTCGAGTCGCCGTGAGCGGAGCGATAGGCCACTCCGCAAATCCGCGCGAAACCGCAAGAGAGATGCTGGAGATTCTTCGCCAGCACACATCCTGACTCGCAACTCCATCGTGGGTATGATGGCCCATCTCTCTAACAACTTTCACCTTACTACTTACACCTTACGACTATTCTCTATGCTCCACGCAATCATCATGGCCGGCGGCTCCGGCACACGCTTTTGGCCCGCTAGCACCAAAGCCACTCCGAAACAACTCCTGCAACTGGTCGGCGACTCGACGATGATCCGCCAGACGGTGGATCGGCTCGACGGGTTAGTCGCGCCCGCGCAGACGCTGGTCGTTACCAACGAGCGGCTGGTGAAAACCATCGGCCAGCAACTGCCGCAGTTACCCGCCACGTCGCTCGTCGGCGAACCTTGCAAACGCGACACCGCGCCGTGCATCGGGCTGGCTGCGCTACTGGTGAGCCGCGACGACCCCGACGCGGTGATGGCCGTTATGCCGGCGGATCATGTCATCTCGCCGACGGCGAAGTTTCAAGCCGCGATTCAGCAAGCCGCGTCGATGGTCAATGAAGCGCCAGACCGCATCGTTACCTTCGGCATCAAGCCCACCTACCCCGCCGAAATTTTCGGTTACATCCAGCGTAGCCGCTCGCGGCTTAGCAACAGCGGCGCACCTGATTACAAAGTCGAGAAGTTTGTCGAAAAACCCAACGCCAACACCGCCGCCGAGTACCTCGACTCGGGCGACTACTACTGGAACTCCGGCATTTTTATTTGGCGGGCGAAAACTATTCTTGATGCGCTTGCTAAGCGGCAAGCCGCGATGCTCGGGCATCTGGAAAAAATCGTCGCCGCTTGGGGGACGCCGGAGCAGGACAAAGTGTTCGACAAAGAATTCACCGCCATCGACGGCATTTCGATCGACTATGCGGTGATGGAACACGCCACCGACGTCGCAGTGATCGAAGCCCCCTACGACTGGGACGACCTTGGCGGCTGGCAGTCACTCGCGCGCCTGCACGGCACCGACGAGAGCAACAACACCATCATCGGCAAGCATTTAGGTTTCAACACCAACGGCACCATCGTCCGCACCGACGAAAAGCACTTGGTCGTCACCCTGGGCCTAAAAGACTGCATCGTTGTCCACACGGGCAACGCGACGCTCGTCGCGAACAAGAATGACGAAGAGTCGATCCGCGAGGTGGTGAAGGAGTTGGAAGGGCGCGGGTGGGGGGAGTATTTGTGAATTCGCAGTCCGGACCAAGCCCTAAGGCGCAGTTCGGGCTGGGGGTGTAAAATTTTCAACCAGAATTGGGAGTAGACGAATGAAGTATTGGATTTTCAAATGCAATCCTGACTACTATCGCCTAACTGAACGATTGTCGGATCCTCGGAACGAGGTAACATGGCTCGTAACACGCTACAAGAAGGAAATCGGCGAGGGTGACATCGTCTTCTTGATGGAAACGGGACCATTCAGGTGCATTCGCGCGGCAATGCGTGTAGATTGCAGTCCAATAGAAATGACTGAACTCGAACCGGAGAATTCCTATTGGGTAGAACCAGACGGCGAACCACGCTGCCGTGTACGCGGCACATTGACTCATCGACGAGACGTTTCGATTGATGATTTGAAAGCTGATAAAGCTCTTGAAGAACTTTCCATTCTGAATGGCTATAACCAAGGAACCAACTTTCCCGTGACCAATGAGGAAGGAAAAATAATTCTGCGAATGCTGGAACTGTAACATGGTCATGGTGAGTTTCGCTTCTCTTCGTCGCACCCTCCATTTTCATCCTTCCTCCTTCGCAAATGCCCCACCCCACCGTCTATCTCGAAACGACCGTCATCGGGCATTTGGTCGGGCGGTTGCATCCGGATCCGTTGATCGCAGAGCGGCAAAGTGCGACGCGCGAGTGGTGGGCGAAACAGGCAAACCGGTTTCAACTTTTCGTGTCGGAATTGGTGGCTGATGAATGTGCTGATGGCGATCCGAAAGCTGCGGCAGAAAGATTGGCTGTCCTTAAGACTTTTGCGTTTCTGGATGGCTCTCAAGAGGCCGATAATCTGACAGACGTGCTACTGGACGACTTCGCAGTGCCTAAATCTGAGCCACAGGATGCAGCCCATATTTCCCTCGCGGCGGTCAATGGAATACAATATTTGTTAACGTGGAACTTTAAGCATATTGCGAATCCTGCCATGCGAACTAAGATTGAGTCGGTTTGCCGTTCGGCAGGCTACCAGCCGCCGATCATCTGCACACCCACTGACTTGAAGGAATAGGCCATGCAGCACGACCCACCAAAACCTGATTTCGATATCAAAGATCCTGATTACCCCGATCCCATCGTCGAGGAAATCCGCGCGATCCGACATAAGCTTGCTGCCGAATGCAATAACGACGTATCCAAGATTTTTGAGGACCTCCGGCGGAAGCAGGAAACTTCGGGCCGCGAGTACGTTCGACTGCCCCCGCGGCCGGTGAGCAATACACTCATCCCGCCGCTCGACACCACCACCGACAACGCCACCAACCAACCGGCCGAGTGAAGTTTCACTCTTCACACTTCACTCTTCATGATTTCCGAGCGCATCGCAGGCATCGACTACGGCACGGTTCGCATTGGGATTGCTACTGCCGATCTCGAAGTCGGCATCGCTGGCCCCTACGAAAACTACAATCGCCGTAGCGAAAAACTCGACGCCGTTTATTTTGCTGAACTGGCGAAGCAGGAACGCATCGCCAAATTCGTCGTCGGACTGCCGGTGCATTTGAGTGGCGAAGAGAGTCAGAAATCGCACGAGGCGCGGCAGTTTGGCGCGTGGCTCGAAAAACTGACGGGTGTGCCCGTCGAGTATTTCGACGAACGTTTTACCTCCGCTGAAGCGGAACGCATCCTCGGCGACGCGCAGCTCACCAAGAAGAAGCGCAAAGCGAGGCTCGACCAACTCGCGGCGCAGATCATGCTGACGGCCTACTTGGAAGCGGGAGGGCGAGGGCAAGACAATCCGGGGGGAATTGAGTGAGTCGCGAGTCTGAGGTTCCGGGTCGCGAGAATTCGGTTATAGCTTGAAACCATGCGACTTGCGACGCGAAACACATCATGTCTAAACTCATTTTTGGTTGTGGCTACTTGGGGAAACGTGTCGCCACGCTCTGGCGCGACGCGGGGGAGAAGGTGTATGTGGTGTCGCGGTCCAAGCAGCGGGCCGAGCGATTGCGAAGTGAAGGGTTTGATACCGTCGTAGCCGACGTTGCGAATGTGAAGACGCTAGTTGATTTACCCCAATCGGAAACCGTGCTGTTTGCGGTCGGTTTTGATCGCAGCGCTGACCACACGATCCACGAAGTCTACGCCGACGGTGTGAAAAACGTGCTAGCCGCCCTGCCCTCGTCGGTGAAGCATTTTATTTACATCAGCACCACGGGAGTGTACGGCGATGCCGCTGGTGACTGGGTGGATGAATCGACACCGGCCGACCCGCAGCGCGATGGTGGCAAGGCGTCGCTCGCTGCTGAGCAACTGCTGGGGGAAAACTCCACTGTTCTGCGCCTCGCCGGCATCTACGGGCCCGAGCGTATTCCCTATCTCGACAAGCTCCGCGCCGGCGAACCGATTGCTGCTCCCAGCGAGGGCTGGTTGAATTTGATTCATGTCGATGATGCGGCGGCAATCGTGTTGGCGGTGGATGCGGAACCGAGACCGGCGGGTAAGAACGTGTACTGCGTTAGTGACGGCCATCCCGTGGTGCGCGGCGCTTATTACCAAGAAGTTGCCCGTTTGATTCACGCCGATCCGCCCCAGTTTGTCGCCCCCGATTCCTCCTCCCCCGCCGCCGCGCGTGCCGCGGCCAACAAGCGTATCTCCAATGCAAAGCTACGGGCGGAATTGCAGTACGAGTTCACTCATGTGTCTTATCGCGAAGGGCTATTGGCGATTCTGCCGTAGCTATTGAGATTGATTATCGTTTGAACATTCACGCAAGAACCGTTGCACACTTGCAGCCTGCGCCCGTAGAATCGTGGATCTTGCTCCGGCGATCAACTTTGATCGCGGCTAGTGCCTCATTTCGATTGCCCACTGACTACTGCCAACTCCCATGCTCGAACGGAATCCCCTTTTCCCAC
This sequence comes from Bythopirellula sp., assembly GCA_965230685.1. GTDB lineage: Bacteria > Planctomycetota > Planctomycetia > Pirellulales > Lacipirellulaceae > Bythopirellula. Next base: position 244,060 of record CBDDLO010000002.1, on the reverse strand, counting down.
ACGTTATTGAACTCAACCACCAAGCGCGTCGGCGGATCACGTGCAGCGCGTACCTGATCTACGACGACCAAGAGTGGACGCTGTTTGACATCGGATACGAAGACGCGGTGGACGACGTAATCGAGTTGATCCGTGAGCTGGATTTCCCATTTAGCAAATGCAAAACGCTGATCGCTTCGCATGCCGATGTGGATCACATCCAGGGTTTGTCCAAAGCGAAACAGATTTTTAAATCAACGGTGACGGCCCATCCATTGGCGGCGAAGTATTTGGAAGCGGGCGACAAGTTGGCGACCTTCGCACAGATTTCCGCGCAGGATATCGACATGGAAATGCCGCCGGTCACGGTCGAAAACGTGGTCAAGGATGGCGACACAATCGAAGTCGGCGGCCTCAAGCTCGAAGTCTGGCACACCCCGGGCCACACCGACGGGCAGCTTTCGCTGCGCATGGGCAACTTGCTCTTCAGCGGCGACAACCTCTTCCGCGACGGTTGTGTCGGCGCGATCGACGCCCACCACGGCAGCAGCATCCCCGACTTCATCAAGTCGCTCCAGCGCATCCAGTCGAGCGATGTCGAGTGGCTGCTGCCTAGCCACGGCCCCGTGTTCAAGAAAGACAACGCGCACATCCAAAAAACGATCGACCGCCTGGACAGTTATCTCCACATGGCCGACTTCGGCACCTGCGCGATCGACTGGCCGCTGATGGATGAGTGGGAAAATGAATTGGTCGAGGGGAAACTGCCAGGGTAAAGTGAACTGCCAACTAGCGACGCGTTCGCGTTCGTAGTTCAAGCCTGTGGTCATTCCTACCGCAGGCAGTTAGCGGCTATCTCGTGACCTAAAAGGACGACTCGGCGAGTCCCTTTTCTGGTGGGACCTGGCTTCCGAGAATACGGCATAAGTCAAGGAAGCTGAGGTAGTTAATACCAAGCCAAATGGACGTAGGGTGGTGCCGGTAGGCCCACCTTTTTTGAAGATGGATACCAAACGCGTCGATGGGCCGACGCTTCGCTTTGGCTCATCCTACGACTACACAAGCTGATGAAGTCGACCGCAGTTTCGGAAATGTCGTTTCTGTGGGTCCATCTGACCGACAGACGTAAAAGTGCCTTCCGAATCCAATACTGGAAGTGGTCAACTTCGCTACAATACAAGCCATTGTACGAGTTGAACTTTCTACGCAGTGAGACTACTCCATGCTCAAATGGCTACAAGGACTTTTGGCGTCGTCTAATCGGGCTGGCAGAGAGCCTGAGGTTCCTGTTTTTACAACGCCCCTAGTAGTGCTCCTGTCGGAAGCTGAAAGAGAGAAGGCCGCTTCTTTGACTCGCGACGAAGTCTTAAGAATTCGGGATAACGCGGAGTGTTGGATGGTGCCTCAATCGGAGGCTGACGAGTTTTATCGAAAGTTTACTGAAAATCATGAGGTGGCACTCATAATCATTAATCCAGAGCGTGTATGGAAAGAGTGGCAAGAGTGTCGATTGCTCCGCGACAGATAAGATCATCACTAGCGGCGCCATTACCACCTGTGGTCACATAGTCCGACCGACGAAACGGATCTAAGCTGCGACGCCTCGGCGTGTAACGCTGCGGTAGTTACGAATAGCTCAGTTTCCGTGTTGGGCGAGTCGACGGGGAAGCGAATTCAGCGGGATGCCGATCTCGCTTCTCTCTGTTTCGCATGGTCCGAACTGACCAGCGAAACCCGTTCAACATGCGTACAAGCGGTGCCAAACTCCGATTTTGGGCATGGCTCAGACCTCGCAATTTGTGGTAGAGGAAAGCCTTTTTCTTGAAATTTCGGCAGTCCAGAAGTAGTATCGCCTATGTTGCCTGAGCGAGAGTTCTGCTTGTCGCTCACAATGAACCGACGCCTTGTTCTACAAATCTACAAAGAAAATAGCGAAAACATTCTTGACCGCTATTTTCTAGTTTCAACTGCCCTGACCCTTAGTTGCTTCAAAGAACGCTTAGCACTATGCCTTGTCCTTCGAACATTCAGCCCCGAAGATTCCCGCTCAGCCTTTTTCTTGCCGGACTTGTTTTTACTGCGTTGTTCGCCCTGCCTAGCGCAGGCCAGGTATTCGCCCCGGGCCCCTCGTTACCCATCTTGTTCGATACCGTGCTCGACGTGCCGAGCCCCCCGCCGGTCGGCACCTCGATCTCCGGCGGCGTTGGCGGCGTCGCGGGTCAGACGGCACAGCTCAACATCAACACCAACGGCGCAGCGACCAACAACTTCACCGCCGCTTCCGGCGCCGAGATGAACATCGACGGCGGCATTGTGGGCAACAACCTCAGGGCACTGGGCGGTAGCGAGGTGAACCTGCTTAGCGGCAACATCGGACTCGACTTTCGCACCGAGTCCAACCGAGTCAGCATCTCGGGCGGGAACGTCGACGATGGTTTCACCGCCGACATCGCTGCCAAAGTGAACCTCTCTGGAGGAAGCGTCGGCGAGAACTTCCGGGCGCTTGCCGGCAGCGAAGTGAACATCAGCGGCGGAAATGTGGGACGCGACTTTACCGCCTCAGGCGCAACCGAGGTGACAATTTCTGGCGGTAGTATAGGCGAGCGTTTCACTGCCACGGACGGCGTGATGCTCAACATCACCGGCGGCTCGGTAGGCAGCAATTTGAAGGCGCTGAACAACACGACTCTCAACATCTCCGGCACGGCCGACGTGTCGAACAACTTAGATGTTGGTTCCGGCAGCGTAGCGAACATCTCTGGAGGAACCATCGGGCCTGGCGTCGAAGCGCTAGCGGGTGGTGTGCTGAACATCAGCGGTACGGCGGACGTCTCGTTCTTTCACGCCGAAAGCGGCGGCGTGGTGAACGTCTCTGGCGGCCAGGTGGACGTCGGCGTCCGGGCCGAGACAGGCAGCGAGGTGAACATCTCCGGAGGAACGATCGGCAACGGCATGTTGGCCTTCGCGGGTAGCCGCGTGCATATCTCCGGGGGGGCCGTCCTCGACCTCTTTGAGGTGTTCAACGACGCCGAGGTGGAGATCTCGGGCGGCACTGTAGGGCGGTTTATGGACATCGAGGGAGGGACCGTGGACGTGACGGGTGGCGCGTTGGATTCGAGTGCAAGAATATTCACAGGCGGCGTGTTGAACATCTCGTCAGGATCGGCGGGCAACGGCATCGAAGCATTAGCTGATTCCTCGGTGAACCTCTCTGGTGGGAGTTTGGGATTCGGTACGATGGCCCGCGGCTTCAGCTTGTTCAACATCAGCGGCGGAAGCGTTGCTCACAACTTTAGCGCCGATTTCGCTAGTGTGATAAACATTTCCGGCGGCAGTATCGGCGACAACTTTGAGACAGACGGCGTCGTGAACCTGAGCGGCGGAGAGTTCCTGGGGAGCTTCGAGGCAACCGCCAATGCCCAAGTAAACGTGTTCGGCAGCAACTTTGCGGTCAATGGCGTTCCCGTGCCGGGCCTCGTGCCGGGCGTGCCTTCGACCATCTTCTCCCGCGGGAGCTTACCGCTTACGGCGACGCTGGCGGATGGCACGCCGTTTGAGATCGAGCTAAACACGCTCCCGCCGAACCCAGGAGACGACTTCGTCGACTTTGGCGCGACGCTGACCGTAACGCTCGTCGAGCCGGGTGACTTCGACTTCGACGGTGACGTCGACGGGAATGACTTTCTGTTGTGGCAACAAGGTGATTCGCCGACGCCGCTGAGCCAGGCGGACCTAGCCGATTGGGACGCGAATTTCGGAATGCCCCCGAGTCTCTCCTCAACAACAGTCCCTGAGCCAAGTTCGATGGTTCTAAGCCTTGCTGCTTTGGCGCTGAGCAGTTTTCGGCGCCACGCCTAACTCGTGTGTCCAGAGTGCGAGGGCGACCATCAGCTCCACCAGAAACTGAGCCACGCGAAGCTGCAAAAAGGCGATACGCGGAGGCAGATAGGAATAGTTTAGTTTCCAGGTTTTTTAGGGCCCACCTCGTTTGGAAGCTGCCTCTTATCGGTTGCTGCATCCTCCTCTAAATTGACTCCAAGTGATAGACTAGTCCTTATGCTACTCGAATACGAAGCTACCCTTCATGACTTCGCCGAAGTGCACATCCGCCTCTTCCTGCGGAGCAGCACCTTTAAGAAGCAGCGAGTCTACTACGCTCTTGGTAGCGCAATAACTTTGCTTGCCCTACTTTTCTTTTCCCGAAATGTCGATACACCCACGGAATGGTCAATCGCTATTTTCTTCGCTGCCATTCTTGCAACAGTCTTATTCATGGCACGCAAAATGATGGTCAGTCATAGCATCTTAAAATATGTAGAAAATGAGGCGGGGGATGACTTTCCTAACTCGATACGCTACACGGTCAGCGAGCAAACGCTCACGTGCAATAGCCGCGATGTCGACATTACGTTCTCGCTAGATTCCCTTGAGAATGTCGTTGAAGACGACGACTACCTAGAAATTTCATTTGGAAAACGCGGGCTATGTGTAGTGCCAATCCGTGCGTTCGAGTCCGACTCTCAGAAGTCGGATTTCTTATCTGCAATCCACGGCACGTAACTGTCGTATTTGACTCCGCGTTCATCGTCTTGTGCAACTGACAGACGAGCTTGGAAACTGCCTGTAGTGCACATCATTTCAACAGATACTAATTCTAAAATCCCAGCGCAGAAGCAAACCTTCGCGGGTGGAATTAGCGAGCAAATCCCCGCGGTGGCAAGTCCCGCCGCTGCACGCGTTTAGCCCAAGAATGACCGTCGAACTTAGCCAGCCAGGCTTGCCGGCCCAGTAGGATACGCGATCAACATTGCAACAACGTGGTGGCCAATCACAATCCCAATTACGGCGACTACTGTGCCTTCCACACGTTTCTGACTCGCGTGTTATTTGAGTGATTCACCGCAGCAGAAACCATCAGCAATGCAGCCAACAATAATGGGGGAACGGTTCCAAGAGCAAACTTTGTCTGAAATGGCAGGTCGAAACCGCGTTCTTGAAAAGTGTAGCCAACGTAGGATTGCGAGGCGACGAGCAATACCAGGACCAAGATAATCGCCGCTATGGGGGATCTAAAGGACACACTGCCTGAGTCGAGTTTTGCTGATTTAGTACTCATCTACGGCAATTCTAGCGGATGGGAAATCTGCTCTTCAGCGGCGACAACCTCTTCCGCGACGGTTGTGTCGGCGCGATCGACGCCCACCACGGCAGCAGCATCCCCGACTTCATCAAGTCGCTCCAGCGCATCCAGTCGAGCGATGTCGAGTGGCTGCTGCCCAGCCACGGCCCCGTGTTCAAGAAAGACAACGCGCACATCCAAAAAACGATCGACCGCCTGGACAGTTATCTCCACATGGCCGACTTCGGCACCTGCGCGATCGACTGGCCGCTGATGGATGAGTGGGAAAAGGAATTGGTCGAGGGGAAACTGCCGGGGTAAGGTGTACTGTCCGAGTACATGGAGTGGGCTGGGCTTAGGGAAACGCCCAACAATCACTTCGGCATTTTGCCGAAGGTCTCTTCCACCGTAGCTTAGGCAAACGCCGCGCAGCCCCAGGTGATTTTTCGACGAACGCTCTCAAGCCGCAGTTCCCTATCCCAAGTCTAAACAACATCGACCAGCGTTGCACTCACAACTCTTGCGATGGTTGACGAGATGTCCGCAGACTAGCAAGCAGCCGCCGAGCGGCGTTATCAGGGGGAAAATCCTCGTGGCTAAGCCCCCGGTCGGCTCTTGGAACGAGTCCGGCAATGCCCCCGACCGGACACAGTGTTGGCATGCCTCGTCGACGCACGTCTGCTCCTGGCTATTCGTCTCGTCGGTTGCTGCATAGGTCGCACAACACGATCCTTCCAACCCGAACGCCGCGCCCGAAAGCAATACAATCCCAACCAAGCCGACGCAGGTGGGGGCTAAACTGCCGTGTTTTTTCCAGCCAGGTATGAAGGCTGACAAAGCGAACCCGAAGCATACGACCGCCATTACTTGGTGAAACGACTCATCCGAGAGCCATTCCAGCCCCAAGAGTGGCAAGTAGCTGATCACCAATGGCATCGCCGCGCAGTGAATCGCGCAGGCTATCGAGGCGATCATGCCTGCCGAATCAGCCAGTGGAAGCGTCTTGGTAATGGCCACGGTGGTGTCGCTTTCTTTACTTGGGATTGTCGTGTAATTGAACGCAAGTTCGCATAACAAACGCGGAAAATAGAACAGCAGCGTGCGGCCAAACCGGCCGCACGCTGTCTCAACCATGACGGCCGCACCTAGACGCGTCGAACGAGCAATGCACAGCCACCGACCAGTGCTAAGAACATCGAAGTCGGCTCCGGTACAGCGACGAAACTAAAGCTGAATTCCGCGGAATCACCATAGACGGGCGACGAACGTCGATCCTGCAAGACAAACGTTGCCTCGTAGGTCGAGCCAGGGGTGGCTACCCCGTCCACCGCAAAGACGGGATCAAACGTCCAGTCGGCTCCGGTGCCGAGTGTCCAGATGTCATCTACGGAATCCATCAGCAGGTTTCCTGCTTGATCGTGAACCGTAAGGCCGGGCGTAATGCCGACAAGCTTCATCCCGACGGTTACCTCGGCGACCGATCCCTTGTACGCACCGCTGCTGGCATTGAGCAACAAGTGACCAGGGTGGAGTGCGTACTCTCCATCCGGATCGGCGGCCCCGTCGAATTGAAACAGCTCGTCGATCGGAGCAATCAGAAGATCACCGTACTCTTGCTCAATCTCATCACTGGGAAACGCCGCGGGTCCTAGTCCTGAAATCAGCTTTCCCGCAAACGGTCCTGACCCGGACAAGAGTGACAAACCATCATCTTGTTGGTAAGGCTCGGGCGCACGATTGTTGCCACTAAATGCCGGTTGAGGATCGCCGACTTCGCCGGTGTACGAGTAAGCGCCGATACGATGGAAGTGGTTACTCGTCGCGTTGTCGACGAACGTATGCGACAACAAGAAAGTCAGGCGTTGGTAGTTTGGGTTCGGCAAGCCTTGGTAGGTTCCGAAACCAACATTTTCGGCGTTGTCATACCCCACGTGGTAAATAGTGATGCCTGGCTCCGGGCTCGCAATCGCTGAGTCCGAAACACAAGAAATAGTACCAATGAAAAACGTAACACAGAAAAATCGATTCATTATTCTAACTCCTAAAGACGTACGCGTACGCGCACCGAGGGTGATTATCAAGGCGATCAAAGAAGAACACCGTGAGAGAACAATTTCTTGGAGCTGCTTTGTGATTTACAAAGCAGGCGGATGCGAAGAGGAGGATTTCGGTGGGCCACGCGATGGGGGGAGCCTAGAGTTTCTCCGCACCACCAGAGACGTTCCGCTGCCTGGACCTACGCGGAAATTTTCCAGCCGATGTCCGTCGGCCTGGAATCGTTCCCCTCGAGATGAGCGAAATGAACTAAGCAGCGTACAGAGTGTGCAGCTAGCGATAACTTCCCGCTGATTCGGACGGGATGCCACATGCAAATAGCGCTGGTCAGGACGAGCTTTGCCGTCGCATCGGGGACTGGCAACGTCGCAACAATGGCGGTGACCATGTCCTAGTCCCGGGAGGCCGTGCAAGCCGTAACCGACCACGCCAAACGTCGCAACAACGACGATGGCAAGGTAGTGAAACAGTGGGTTGCGGGTGAAAAAATTCACGTGCTTACTGAATCGACACCTGGGCGTCGACCTCGGATAGAGAATTGACTGACTAACAGACACCATGCGACGTAATGCAAAGACGTGGGCTCGGGGACCAACTGGTAACTCGCGGACGCTGCACTCGCCGTGCCGAAGTGAAGTTCCCACTCCGTAAGTGCATTGGCACCTCCAATCGCTGGCGGGTTGCGTTGCCAAGCCAGAAAATCTGCGCCATCCACATCAGTGTCTCCGTCGAAGTCGCCTGGCGCAGTTTCGACGAACAAGGACTCTACACGTTGGTTGACCCAAGCAGCAGCGGGTTGGATAGCTGGCAAGACCGCAGCTTCTGGAGTCGACCAAACCATAAACAGCGGATCCGAAGGTTCCAGTCCCTCAATAAGTAGCCTCATACCGATCACATAAATACCAGCTGCAGGGATCGTTGCGTTTAACCCATCACCGTTGTCATCAAGATAGTAATACCGATGTTCGTGGAGTGCACCGTTGGGGGGCGTCCTCGCAATCACATCACCGGGCACGATTTCGTTGCCTCCGTCCGCAGTTGCTGGAGCATCGCGTCCGAACAATGAAAACTCGTAATCTTCCGTTGGCGTCGGGCCGAAGGCTGGCGATTCACCCCCTCCGTCCCAAAAAAGCAATGTCGAACGGTAGCCAGCGTGGCGTCCAGAATCGACGGTCATCGGAAGAAACTCCCACCGCAAGTCATGGTTGCCGGGAAGCGAATCAGGGCCCGAGAATGCCGTAAAGCCGGGGTTATTCACTGAGTAAAAATCGTCGAAGCCCGCGAGGTGAACGCGTCGATCACTAATACCTGGGTTCTCGTAATCAAACTCGCCCACACCAATTCTTCCACCCGCATCGAAGACCAACACATCGACATGTTGCGCCAACACGGTCGGTGCAAGCTGCACAAGCAAAATGCCAACAAAAAGAACTCTATGAGCAGACATGATCCAGTCCTACCTTAACTTTGCGAGTTGTTGTCATTGCGGGGGAATTACAAAATTAAAACCCTCGTCGCACCACTGAGCAATTTGCTCAGCGGCTATAACGCGGACGCTGCCGTCGGCATACAAATAGTTGGCGGACGCCCCCAGGTGACGCTCCACCGCAAGTTCTCCAGGAAAACTACCATCGGGCTCACCAGCGACCCGTTTCCAAACGGCACGCGAGGATTCGTTGTTGGCTAAGTTGAACGAACTGAACCATTCATAGGTGTGCGCGTGATCGTAGTTGTTGACGACTGCATAAGTCGTGGCCTCGATTGCGACAAGCGTTTGGTGGGTGGATTCCAGCTTGTTGAATTTATCCACGAACCCCTCATTTTTTGCTGCCCATGCGGCAAGCACCGGTGGCGGCGCACCGGTTGGACTTGGCTCGGGTTCGCTCAGGTAGCCATTGATTGCATAGCTTGTGGCTGCAACGAGCCGATCGTCCCCATCGTCGATTGCCCCGTCTGTCGAAACGGTTGGCCGTCGAAGCCGGCGGTACGATCCATCGATGAGATCCATGTGCTCTGGGCATACGCGAATCTCGTCAACGTTCTCCAAATACGGGGCGAGAGTTGCAATCCAAGAGACATCCTCTGGGTTCACCCCGTCGGGCAAATCATGCACGTGACCAGACAAATGCGGCCAGTGCCCGCGATGAACGTCAACGAACTGCATGATGGCCAAGCCGATCTGCCGTAGATTGTTTGCACAGTGAGTTCGTCTAGCGGAAGCTCTCGCGGCTTGAACTGCTGGAAGCAGCAAGGCAAGGAGTGCTCCAATGATCGCGACAACGACCAGCAACTCGACCAGAGTAAAAGCAGTTGCATCGGAACCAGTTTTCGCACTACGCCCAGCTTGCAAATGGGCAAACGCTGCCCTGGGTAGATCCTTTGCACTTGTTGCTGGGGTGCTAGTCATGGGAATACACGAACCTAGGTGGGAACTACTCGTTTATGCGTCTGTCGAACGGGTTATATGCAAATCAATTGCATTTGTATCTGTAGTGCAATGGAATTGCAAGTGCATAAATAGGGCATTAACGGATTGTTTTGGATAATCGCGCACTTGCAATGCAGTTGCAATGTCGCGCCGGTGTGGATAGAATAGAGAGGCCTTTAGCAATCTATCTTGGGGACTGCTGCGTGACATTAGAAACCACTGATGCTGCCTGGGCGAAGCAACTGCTTCGCGAGCGTTCTCTGCGCGCGACCGCCGCGAGAGTCGCAGTGCTGAAGTTTCTGGCTGCAACCAATGGGCCGCTTAGCCATGCCGAAGTTGTCGAAGAGCTGGCTGATTTTGGATTTGATCAATCCACTCTGTTTCGTTGTCTCAATGAGATCGCCGATGCCGGTCTCGTCTCTCGGCTCGACCTCGGTGATCAGGTAAGACGATTCGAGTTGCGTGAAACGAGCGACAAGACAGAGTTTACCCACCCACATTTCATGTGTGTGGATTGCGGTGAGCTCTCGTGCATGAACGACTTCAAGGTTCAGATTAGCCCTTCACGTGGACCAAGACGAGAGAAGCTAGGCACGATCACAGAAATTATGATCCGAGGCCGTTGCGGACAGTGTCAAACGGACTGAGTTACCGTGATCACATTGTTGGTTGCGATTGTCTGCAATAGTAGCTTTGCTCGCATCGAAGATCACCATCGCGAGAATGCGCCGCTAGTCTACCTGACTAATACAGCCGAAAAGGACGTCTTTTTGGGCGACTGTTCGAGCGTTGCTCTAGCCATAGACACAAGCGGTTGTCCAACGAAGGCGATTACTTGAAACTGGCGAATAGCCATGTGTATTTCGCTCGCTTTGTTCCGCGAATCTGAACTGCACTCGAGGCAGCTGGTGTCCCCTACCGTTGATGAATCGGCAGCATCGCGTACGGGGCGGTTAGTGAGAGCACGGTCATCGACGTTGCGTAGACGTCGCCAAAGGGTCTTTCGTAGCCGACGGCGGGCCAGGAGCCGTTGGTGAGTTGGTGGCGGAGAAGCAGCTGCATCAGTTCGGCGTAGAAGCGTTCCCACTGCTTGCCGCCGACCTGGTACATGGCTTGCGTGCAATAGTAAACGCTGTACTGAAAGCGGTCGAGTTGTCCTACGCTTTGGCCGTAGTGCATGAATGGCTTGCTGCGCAGCCAGGTCGCGGCGGACCGGACTTCGTCGGTGTCGTGCTGACCCAGCATGGCCATCGCCATGATCCCTGCCCCGGCCATGCCGCGGGATTCGCGATAGTGGTCGTAGGTGAAGGTTCGCTTCTCCGGCTTAAACATTCCCTTCACATATTTCAATGCTGCTGCGATCATGCGGTCGTCCACATCGTAGCCCGCGTTCTTCGCGCTTCGCAAGAAGGTCACTTGCCAGGCGGTGATCGACAAGTCGGTTTTGAACCGATCTGTGGGGTGAGGTCGAGCATACCGCCAGCCGCCTTCGTCCTGCGGTCGGCCCGGCACGGACAGGAATTGCGTTCTTTTTGTGTAATCCAAACAGCGCTCGACCGCGGCGCTGACTTTTTCGCCGAGCGGGCCTTCGAGTTGGCCCGACAGTTCCGCGAACATCAGCGCGGTCACCGCATGGTTGTAGGTCGCCGTGTGCGAAGGTTCGTCGAGCACCCATGTGGGTCGCGGCTTGCCCGCGGAATAGCAACCGTCCGCCAGTTTGCAGCGGAGCGCGTACTCGATGGCTTTGGTGAGTTGCGCGTCGTACTGTCCGCCGGGAACGTGCCCCGCCGAGAGGAAACTCAGTACCACCAAGCTCGTGATCCCCGGTTGCCCGGCGCTCGGCCCGGGAAAGCTGCCGTCGGCTCGTTGCTGTTTGGCAAGCCAAGCGAGTGCTTCGTCCACCGACTCGGTGACGGCTTGGGTTTGCTTCGCGGTGGTGCCGGGCAGTGGTTCTTCCGCGATTGACTGTCCCGCGACCAAAATGAGGCAATTGATGCACAACAGGGAACGCATGTGTGACTCGTTTCAGTAGTGAGTTACCGCTGGTGAATCGGCAGCATCGCGTAGGAAGGTGTCAGCGCGAGGACCGACATCGCGGTGACGTACGCTTTACCGTAGCGTCTCTCTTGGGTACTTGGGCGCCACGCGCCCTCGGCGAGTTGGTTCTCGACCAAGAGTTGCGCTATCTGCGGGTAAAACGCCTCCCAGTCTTTGCCGCCCCGTTGGTACATGGCTTGCGTGCAGTAGTAGACGCTGTAGTGGAAGCGGTCTCGATGGTTGCCCACGCTTTCGCCGTAGGTGTCAAACGGCTGAGACTGCAGCCAACGTGTGGCGGCGTTGGCCTCGTCGGAGTTGTGCTCGCCCAACAGCGCGAGCGACATGATGCCCGCCCCCGCCATGCCGCGGGTGTAGAACACATGGTCGTAGGTAAACGTGCCGCGCCGCGCTTGATACATTCCTTTCACGTATTTCTTTGCCGCATCGATCATCGGTTGGTCCACATCGTAGCCGGCATTCTTCGCGCTGCGGAGAAAAGTGACTTGCCAAGCGGTGATCGACAGGTCGGTCAGCGCGTTGCTATCGGTATTGGGCGCGGGATAGCCCCAACCGCCTTCGTTCTGCGGCCTCCCGGGAATGGAAAGAAACTGCACTTCTTTGGTTTTCTTTAGTGCTCGTTCGACTGCCGCGGTGACGTCCTCCGCAAGTTTCCCTTGCAGTTGGCCACCGACCTCCGTGAACATGAGCCCCGCGATTGCCTGGCTGTAGTAACCAGTGTGCGACGCTAGGTTGTATTGCCAGAAGCGAGCGGGCTTGGTCGCGCAGAAAAAACCAGGAGTGATCTCGCACTTCAATGTGTACCGAATCGCCTGCTCGAGATGCTCGCCATACTCGCCCTCCCCCGGCAAATGCCCAGCGGATACAAATGCCAACACCGCGAGCGAAGTAATCGCCGGCTGCCCACCCATTGGGCCAGGGAAACTGCCATCGGGTTGCTGCGTGCTGGCGAGCCAAAACAGCGCCCGATCGACCGCCTGCGTGACCGCCGTGGATTGTCTCGCGGACAAACCCGGCAGTACTTCCTCCGCCGTCGCCTGCGAAATAAACAAGAGCATGAATGCGAAGCAGAGAAATACACGCATAGAATCGTCTCCTGATACGAAACGCACGTCGCGAAGGTGTTGTCGAGTGTACCAAATGCCCGTGGACCTGGACACGCAGGACGGCGAGTTGGAAGTGATACCGCTTGGAAATGAACCACCAAGACACCAAGGCACGAAGAGGAAAAACTCCAGGAAATCTTGGTGTCTTAGTGACTTCGTGGTTCAATTCCTACAGGTCTGAATGAACATTTTATTGGCAACTGGTATCTCTACCCGGCAATTCCACGGTTCGACCTACCTTCTTAACGTCTCCAGTAGCTCGCAACTCGCCGACAGCGCTGCGGCGGAGTTGCATTGTTGGGCCCAGTGGTGGCAGCGGTCGTGAACTCGTTCGTGGGTGAGCAAGCGTTCGAGCGCACGAGCCACTGCGGGACCACAGAATTTTTTGGGAGGTAGCGACTCGGCGACGCCGAGGTTTTTCAACCGCGCCGCGTTGTCCGGTTGGTCGTATGCCATGGGCATCAGTAGCTGGGGCAAACCCGCGGCCAGGCCCTGCGCGCAAGAACCAATACCGCCGTGATGGACGAACGCTGCGCAGCGTGGCAAGAGCTGGCTGAGCGGCACGAAACCAAAGTGCCGTACCTCCTCGGACAAGTTCGTTGGCAACTGCTCGGGATACTTCGTGAGCAAGACTCCACGGCGACCGAGTTGGTTGCAGGCCTCGACTGCTGCTCGGAAAAACGCCTGGCCATGTGCCATCGCTGAACCGGGAGTAAAGACGATGGGCGACTCACCCCCACGCAGGAATTGATCAACTTCTTCGGACAGACCTGCCGCGTTGGGTTCATCCCAAAGGGGAAAACCAGTGAGTCGCGCTTGCGAGGGCCAGTCGGGTTGGGGTCGCGCGAACCACTCGGGAAACAAGCAGAGATTCAACTGGGGCGAGAGGTACCAGTCATGAAAGATTCGTTTCGCTGGATGCAGTCCCAATTCGCCACGCAGGGCGTTGATTTCTGGTCCGATGATTCGGTCCACGATATGATCCGCGAACCGAAACTGCAAACTTCTTAGCCACCGGGGCACCCAGCCCGCCATCAGCAACAGGCCCAGCTTGGGTGATTGGTAAAGGCTGCGCAGCATCAGCGGTTGCAGCACGGCATTGGCCATGGGGGCATCGTGCTTCTGCTGAAAAATGCGGCTGGCCATGTCGAGTCCGTGCGCGACCAGCACAGTTTCGTTGGGCCGATAATGCGATTCGAGGATCGCGTAGGTATCGCGCAGGAATTGCACGATAGCTAGCCGCATCGCCAGAATCGGTCCACGCACCGGGTGCCACACGTCGGGGTTGTCGGCAAACACCTGATAGTCTTCAAGTGTGCCGAGCGGTATGTGCGTCGCCCCGACAGCTTCGATCACAGGAGAAAAATTCGGGTTGGCAACGATCGCCACTTCATGCCCTCGCCGGACGAGCGCACCGCCAAGCCCCGCGATCGGATGAACATCGCCGTAGCTGCCAAGGGCGGTCATGAGAAAGTGCATGGTCGGTTCACACCTCGCCTTGCCTCTGGACTAAACAAGAAGGTGTTTTACCACAGAGGACGCAGAGGTACACACAGAAAACCCTGCCTGCACCTCGGTGTTCCTCCGTGTCCTCTGTGGTTATAACTGAATAGTACCTTTGGTGTTTCTCGAATTTCACACAAGTTGTTTTTCGTTATGGCTGAACACGACCCGTCTTTCGATGACGACGACGAACTGGAGTTGGAGCCGCTCGACCCGGAGATCGTTAAACATCAGCAAGAACGGACGAAACGGCGATCGCGTGCGGCGGAAGATGCAGCCGATATCAATGCTGCCTACGACGACGGTAATCTAGGCGACCCGGTCGACTTGGAGCGGTTGAGGCAGTTTCGCTTCACGACGCAGCACCTGCTCATCGCCACGGCGGTCGTGGCGATGGTGATGACCCTGATTGTGCGGCTCGACGGCTGCATGGGCTTGTTTGTCACAGGCTGCGTTGCCCTGGGCGCTGGATGGTGGTTTGTGCTGCGGGAAGAAAATCGTCGTCTTGCGGAAATTGAGGCAAGTCGCGAACGCTTTGCCCGACGACTAGCTGCCGAGCGTGCCGTGGAAGACGGTGAAATGACGCCTGCCGTCAAAGCAAAGATCGACGCGGAAAATTTCGAGCGAATCAATCGAGAATGGGAACGGGAAAACACCGCGGAACCGGGATTCAAGTTCTCATTTTCTATGAAAGAGCTACTGGGCGCGTTCACCGTAGCAGCAGTGATTCTTGGTCTCGCGCAAATATTGGGCTTTCAGACCGCGGCGCTGCTGCTTGGTTTCATCGCACTCGCAGGTTTGCTCGCGCAGACGTTCGGTGTTGAGCTACCGCCGCTCATGGTTCTGGGCTGGTGGTTCTTGTTGGTATTGTACATCTTGGTGAGCCTGTGGGCGACGATGAGTGGTCCCGAGGCCGGGTAGGAGCGAAAAATGATGAACGCCGATACACTGCAGAGTTTTCTCGGCTGGTCCACCGCCATCAACGTGGGACTTTTAGTCGTTTGGTTCCTTGGGTATTTGCTCGCACACGACTGGATCTATCGCTATCACAGCAAGATGTTCAAGCTGACGGTGGAAACGTTCGACGCGATCCACTACGCGGGGATGGCAGCATACAAAGTGGCGATCTTTGTGTTGAACCTTGTTCCCTATTTGGCGCTGGCGATGATGCGTTAGCGACGCCCCGCGCGCCAGCGCTGGCCCACAATGTCGGTGGGTTGTTTCGGTGCGGGAGCGACGGGCCGGCCGCGCACATCGAATTTCGCGCCACGACGTCGCGCGGCTTCAGCCAGCAAAGCGCGGTCGATTTGGTCGTGGTCGATGATTGTCGCGTGAACTGAGATGTCCGATGTTGCGAAGTGGCGAGGGACGCCGCGATTTCTCAGGCCAGGAATGCCCGGGCTGAATTGAGTACGGCCGAATCTCGAGCCGTTCACGCCGCCGAGGTACGTGCTCCCGCCGACGGGGACCGAGACGGTGGTCGAGATGCTCGTGACATGAAACGTCGGCAATTGCACGGTGACATTCTGAAGTTGTGCTTCACAAGTAGCACTCAGGCCAACCAGTAGACAAGAAGCGGCCATCAACTGCGATCTCATTCTCGTCACCTCCAAGCAATGCGAGTGTCGTCTCTCCGTTGACCATACCATTAAACACAATTTTACGCACGAAGTTGTCACAAGACGGCAGCGGAACTGCGAAGTGAAAACAGGGATGTCTCTTTAATTACCAGAGAAAGCACAGCGGATCGCAGAGAAAAAGGGGGAAATTCTCTGTGATCCTCTGCGCCCTCAGTGGTGAAATACCAACCTGCGGACAGCGAGCAACGACTTGGTAGCCGTCCTGAACAAACCGGCCGGTCATTGCTTATCGAGCCATGCTTGCATGTTTGCTTCGAGTACGTCGAGTGGCACTGCCCCGCGGCTGAGAATAGCGTCGTGAAACGTGCGTACGTCGAAGTTCTCGCCCAGCTGCTCTTCGCACTCTTTCCGCAGTTCACGAATTTTCAACTCGCCCATCTTGTAGGCAAGCGCCTGCCCAGGCCAACTGATGTAGCGGTCCACCTCGGCGCGGATGTTGTGCTCCGACATCGCGGAGTTGGCGGTCATGTACTCGATCGCTTGAGCCCGCGTCCAACCGAAGTAATGGATTCCCGTGTCAACGACCAACCGACACGCGCGCCAAATTTCCATCGTCAATCGGCCAAAGTCGCTGTAGGGATCTTCGTAAAACCCGGCTTCCAAACCGAGCCGCTCGGAATAGAGCGCCCAGCCCTCGACGAATGCCGTGAAGCCACTGTACTTGCGGAAGTTGGGTAGCGACTGGATTTCTTGTTGCAGCGCGAGTTGCAAATGATGCCCCGGCACGGCTTCGTGAAATGACAAAGCCTCGACAGTGTAGAGGGGGCGATTCTTCAAGTTGTAGGTGTTCATATAGAAAAAACCGGCCCGGGTGCCGTCGCCACTGGGGCGTTGGTAGTAGGCGGCCGTCGTTTGCGGGGCTACGTAGTCGGGCACTTTGCGCAGCCCATACGGCATACGCGGCAATTTGCGAAACAACGTGGGCAGCCGGCCGTCCATTTTCTTCAAGGCATGAGCGACCACTTGCAGCAGTTGCTCTTCGGTTTCTGCGTAGAACTGCGGGTCGGTCCGCAGAAATTCGGTAAACGCAGCGAAATCGCCGTCGAACTCGACACGCTGAATGATCGCGTCCATCTCCTTGCGAATCCGCGCTACCTCTGCCAAACCGATCTGATGAACTTCTTCGGGCGATACATCGAGGGTCGTGAACAGGCGTACTCGATGCCGGTAGAAGTCGCGTCCACGTGGCAGGGCCGACGCGCCGATTGAGCCGCGCGTTTCGGGGACATACTCCTCAGCCATAAATGTGCGAAAGCGGCGGTACGCGGGCACCACAGACTCGGCAATCGCAGTGGCAATATCTTTCCGCAACTGCTCTTGATCGTTGGCACTCACACTGTTGGGAAACTCTTTGCATGGTGCGTATAGCAAGTTGCGGGTGGGGTCGTCGACAATCTGCGCATCCACCGTTTTTTCCCAACTCTCAAGCACCACCGCGGGCAGCGTCTGCCCGGCGGCGATACCCTCGCGCAGCAGTGCGATATTGCCGTCCGTGTAGTCACCAAACCCGCGCAACCGCGCGGCATAGTTTTCGTAGTCCGCCGCGGTCTTGAGTGGCACTTCTTTGGGCAGTTCAGGGAACTCGATGTGAAAGCCAGTTCGTTGGCTAATGGGAATTAGATGAGTGCCAAAATCAAACTCGGCGATGTCGTCAGCCAGTTGTCGTTTGAGAATGTCGTAATTGTTCCGTTGGTCCTCGGGGAGCTGAACGCGCTCGATGGCAATCAACCTTTCAAGAAATTTGCGACGTTCGTCATTACGACGTTTGCTCTGCTCGGGCGAGACTGTTGGCAGCCGATCGTTGTACCGATGCTCGCCGGTTGAAGTGGCGAACAACGGATTTTCACGCAAATCGTATTGCCAAATCTGATCGACGAGCGTTAGGAATGGTTCCTCAGCAGACTGAGCAAGACCGGGCTGCGGTGAGAAGGTGAGACAAGCCAGAACCCAGCAAATGAGAAATTGGCTGCGCGGGTGGTCCATTGTTCATTCCTCTAATTGAGCCGAGCGAATTGCGATGCGGTTAGTGTAGCGTGATTGCAATGCTGAATCGACAGTGTCATGCCACGCGGCACCGGGGCGGGACCGGCAGTAGTGTTAGCCGACTGCGATATTGCCTAGCCCGACATAGCACACACGGTTTGTAAACCAACGCCCCGCAGCCTCGGCAACGCTCTGGCGGCAATGACCACTGGCAGAGCATGGGTTCCTCGTCGGTCGGTTCACGTCCGAATATGCCGCGGCGTCCGACGGCGATGGCGTTTACTGTACCGCGGCTGACGTGCAACTGCTGAGCGATTTTTCTTTGTGAGAGTTTGCCTTCGTCCAGCAATCGACGGATGTCTTGAATAACGGCGAGTGGCAGCATGGAAATTCTCCGGAGAAGCGTCACGAGGATGGTGCTAATTCGATTCGAGCCAGAAATCTGCTGGCTCGGGAAATGGCTCGAGTTCATCGTCCGGGGGGAAAGCTTCCCAGAACGGGTCCGGCCCAGGCTGCGGCGCACGTGAGTCTATGGGAAACTGCTCGGCAACTACTGGATCGACGTTAAGTGTTTTAATGGTCATGGTTTAGGCACCCCCTGGCGAGTTGGAAATGTTGATAATGCTTGTCGACAAGGACATGAAACTAACACTTTATGTGTCCAAAAACTATACTTTTGTACACTATTTTATTGCTGGTTTTGTGCGGGTTCCTAAGGGCCTTCGGTCACACCAGTTAGGTGGACGATAGTGGCACTAATGGCCGCGATGCAGGCAGCTACCAACGCGGGTCGAAACAGAAAAGGGTGGCCCTGCCACGCCATGGTCCTCCCACGAAAGTGGTGAATTCTTAGAGAAGTGGTTTTTGGAGACGCTCTTTTGTCGCTCGATACGATACAGATGGTGGTGACCATAGCCTTTGTTGGGCTCTGGCTGTTCGCGGGACAAATCTATCTCCGCGATTCCTGAGGTCGAAGTTCTTAGGCGTTGGGTGTTGGAAGGCAGGCTGCACTTCTAAACCCTGCACGCGTTGCACCGGGAGGGCGATCCATTTTAGAGATCGCCAGCTTGGGCATTTATGATTCCAGGAGCTCACGCGCACGTGGCAATCCTGGTCCTGGCCGCCATGGCTGTGTACTGCCGCAAGAGTGCGCAGTGGCTGAGCCGCCAAGGATTCGCGCCGTAGCCAAGACTGCGAGCAAAGATCCCCGGCCCGTGGTCATCAGAGTTTGTTGTCTTGGTGGCTTGAGAAGGGAATTGCTTTCGAATTCCATCAGCCGATTTGAAATGCAAGGTAGACGACGCCCTCTAGCTCGCGTCGAGTTGTTGTTGTGACGTTTGCAAGAGCCGAAACATCTGCGGTTCTTCGTCCTGCAGCAGCGTGCGCATTCCGACATCGATATTGTCGAGCGATGCCCGAGCGGCGGCCTCGTTACCGAGATTCTCGTGCGTGATGCACAGTCCGGCCAGGCTAAAGGCTTGGAGCACTTCGAGCTTCGGATCGCCTGCACTCTGTTGTTGGAGCTCACGTAGCATGGGCAGTGCAGCGTGGTAGTTTTCGGTCACGACAAGTCGGCACCGTACCAGACCTTGTTTGGCAAGCTGTCGCACGAAGGGATCGGCGTCAGGGTACTCGACAGCCTTCTGCCAGGCGGCTTCGCTGCCCACCATCTGGGCGTGGTAGATTTGCTGCCATGCCGAGTCTTGTTCGGGAACTTCAGAGAGAGTGCGGAAATCGCCGGCAAGATAGAACTGGGGTCGTGAAACCGCGCCAATCACCGCCCCTGCCAGGAGCGCCGCCGTCAAACCCAGTGCAAGTCGCCGCCAGTTGGGACTGCTGGCTTGCAACCGAGTCTCGGCTTTCATGTACTGGTCAAGTTCTTCGCTTTTGCGACTGCGTGAGGGCTCAGTGGCGATCCACTCCGCGAGCGACCAATCTTCGGGGCCCGTCGCCCAACCTTCTCGAGCGGCGTCGCTGGCCAGCTCACGTAGCTCGGCTAACAGCTCGCTGGGGCCGGTCGGCCGAGCGTCGGGCTTTTTGGCTAGCAGCTTGTGAACAAGGCGAGCCAGCGCGTTAGGGATGTCAGTGCGAATGTTTTCTAGTGGCTGAGGCGTGTTGTGCAAGTGCTGCACAGCAATGGCCAAAGCTGTTTCACCAGTATGAGGCGGCACACCGGCTAGCAGGTGGTAGCACGACACACCGAGCGAATAGAGATCGCTCCGCGCGTCGACCGGTTTTCCCTCGACCTGCTCGGGGCTCATGTAAAGTGGCGTGCCCATCGCGACACCGACTTGCGTGAGTGTCTTGGTGTCGGTGTTTTGGATCCTGGCCAAGCCGAAGTCGGCGACCTTCACTTCGCCGGAGTTGCCGAGCATGATGTTTTCGGGCTTGATGTCGCGGTGGACAATGTCGAGTTCCTTGGCTTTGCAGAGTGCGGAAACGACCTGCCGCAAAATATCGAGCACCAGCGCGGGTTGAAACGCTCCTTCGCGCTCAAGCAATTGTCCCAGGTTCTTGCCGGCGATGTATTCCTGCGCAATAAAATGCACGCCGTCTAAGTGACCCACTTCGAAGATTTGAACGATGTTGGGGTGGACGAGCGAAGCGGCGGCGCGCGCTTCGTTTTGAAAACGAGCTACGTACTTGCTGTCGCTGGCCAGATCGTGGTTGAGTACCTTGAGGGCGATTTGTCGACCTAGCGAGGTTTGCTCAGCCAAATAGACTTCTGCCATGCCGCCTGTGCCAAGCCGGCGAAGAATATGATAGTCGCCCAATGTGCGGCCAGTGAGGTCGGGTCCGGCGGCGGTGTTGGCTGGGTCAGTCACAGGGTTGCGAATCGTGGGTTGCGGAGAGTGCTTCGGACCACGGTCTCGGGGTCACACGTTCTTGGTCACACGGCTCACCTCGGCAACGAAACGGAACTCAGCACGCGCTCCGCCGCTTCGGACTTGTTGAGTACGTAGAAGTGGATGCCTGGGACGTTGGCGGCGAGCAATGCTTCGGTCTGCCGCGTGGCGAATTCTACGCCGACCTCAAACTGCCCAGCGTCATCGTCTTCATGTTTTTGCAGATCGCTGACGAACTGCGCGGGCAGCTTCGCACCACAGAGCGAGGCAATCCGTTGAATCTGCGCGCCGTTAGTCACGGGCAACAGCCCCGGCACAATCGGCACATTGATGCCCAGTTTGTCGCAGCGCTCTTGGAACTCAAAGAAATCGGCATTGTCGTAAAACAGCTGGGTGATGATCACGTCGCTGCCAGCATCGACCTTGCGTTTGAGATTTTCGAGGTCGGCCGTGGGGCTTGTTGCCTCTTGATGCGTCTCGGGGTAGCCGCCCACGGCGATGCCCATCGCGGGAAACTCTCGGCGGATGAATTCCACCAGCTCGTTGGCATAGGAGAAGCCGCCAGCGGTAGCTTCGAAAGTGTCTTCCCCCTGGGGCGGATCGCCTCGCAGCGCGACGACATATTCCACCCCGCTGTCGCAAGACTGCTGGAGGTAGTCGCGAAGTTGGTCAGCTGTGCTGCCAACACAGGTCAGGTGCGTGGCGACTGGCAAGTCGTAGCGCTTGTGTACTTCGGCGATTACTTCCAGCGTACGGTTTTGGGTCGAGCCGCCGGCGCCATAGGTACAGGTCATGTACGAGGGCCGAAATTTTACCAGTCGCTCGGCATGGCGGAACAAGCTGGTCATTCCCTTGTCGGTTTTGGGCGGGAAGAGTTCGAACGAAAGGCCAAACTTGTCGGGCCCGTAGGTTTGTGCCAGCGTCGTCAACGAGTTGCTCTCCAAGGGGATTTCTAGGTCGATACTGCGAAGGGCCCCGCAGCTTGGTGACAAAATTCCACTCTAAGCAGTTCGATAAGGATCCGCAATGAAGACTCGAGAGGCGCGGCTACGGGGAATCTACAAGATAGGCGCTAGAATAGGCGGTTTCTGCCCTGCAGCGACAAGCGGGAATTCGCATCGCCAGTCGGGCGAGATTCGCTATAATCCTGGTTTGCCCTCGCAGGCATAATCCCGAACCCGGTAACCCCCTACCAACGCTATGAGCCAAACTGAACTCCCCAGCCCCGTAAAACGACCCGCCCTCGACACTTGGACGGAGATCACTCCCCAGGCGCTGTACGACAAATGCAATTCGCTGGCCAGCAATCTCTGGTGGAGTTGGCACCCCGACGTGGTGAGTCTGTTCCGCGACTTGGACCCCGTGCGTTGGCGGCAGTTGGACCACAACCCGGTCGCGCTGCTGGCGGAAATGACTCCCGAACAACTGGCTGAGCGCGCTTCGGAGATGGTGCTTTATACACGCATCAACCAAGCCTTTCGCCGGCTGAAAGACTATCTGGGCAACACACGCAGCACATGGGGTGCCCGACAGGCAGGGGTGCTGGGCTCGAAGCCCGTGGCTTACTTTTCGGCGGAATTCGGCATCCACGAATCGGTGCCCATCTATTCCGGTGGTTTGGGTGTCCTCTCGGGCGACCACATCAAGAGTGCCAGCGGCTTGGGAGTGCCCTTGGTTGCCATCGGGTTGTTCTACGATCAGGGCTATTTCAAGCAGCATCTCGATAGCGAGGGTTGGCAACAAGAAGAGTACATCGACACCAAAGTCGAAAACCTGGCTATGGAGCCCGCTCGCGACCCCAAGGGCATGCCGATCACCGTGTCGATCGACACCCTCGACGGTCAGCTGCAAGCACGAGTTTGGCTTATGCGCGTTGGCCGCGTGCCGCTGTATTTGCTTGACTGCGATGTAGAAGGCAATCGCCCCGAAGACCGCGAGCTCACTTCGCGGCTCTACGGAGGCGACGTGCGAACGCGTATTCGCCAGGAGTTGGTTTTAGGCGTAGGCGGGGTCAAGGCGCTTCGCGCGCTCGACATCACCCCCGGTGTGTACCACTTGAACGAGGGGCACAGTGCCTTCGCGCCGCTGGAAGTGATCCGCGAACGGATGACGGACGAGGGTATGGCTTTCGACGAGGCGCTTCGCGAAGTCGCCCAGCAGACGGTTTTCACCACCCACACCCCGGTCCCCGCCGGGCACGATCGGTTCGAGGGCAACCTCGTCGAGGAGCATTTGGGGCCGCTTCGCAATCAACTGGGCATCTCGTCCGAGCAACTGATGGGGCTGGGCCGGGTCGAACCCCAAAACGAAGGCGAGACCTTCTGCATGACGGTGATCGGCCTGAAGCTCTCTCGCCGTGCCAATGCGGTGAGCTCGTTGCACGGTTACGTCTCCCGACGCATGTGGGCCCATCTCTGGCCTTGGCGCGTGGAGGAGGAAATTCCCATTGGGCACATCACCAACGGCGTGCATGTCCCCAGTTGGCTTGGTCATCCGATGCAGCTGCTCTACGACAAGTGCCTCGGTGCCAATTGGCAACAGACGATGGGCGACTCCGATGTCTGGCAGAAGATCTACAATGTCGATCCGGGCGAGCTGTGGGAGACGCACAACGCGCTCAAAAGTCGCTTGCTCGAATTTGTGCGTCGCCGCTTGAGCCGCCAATGCCGCCGTCGGAACGAAGACGAAACATTGATCGACAATGCGCGGAACGTGCTTGACCCATCAGCGCTAACCATTGGTTTCGCTCGTCGGTTTGCCACCTACAAACGAGCGGATCTGTTCTTGAAGAACTTGGAAGAGTTCGCCGGGCTGATGAACGACGCCAACCGCCCGGTGCAATTCATTTTCGCCGGCAAAGCCCACCCCGCCGACGAACCGGGCAAGAAACTTATTCAAAAAATCGCCAATCTTCGACACGATCCACAGTTCAGCGGGCGCATCGTGTTTATCGAGGACTACGACATCAATGTCGGTCGTCATCTCGTGCAGGGTGTCGATGTTTGGTTGAACAATCCCCGCCGACCGCTGGAAGCCTCGGGCACCAGTGGGCAGAAAGTCGTACTCAACGGTGGGCTCAACTGCTCGGTACTCGATGGATGGTGGGCCGAGGCTTACAACGGCCACAACGGGTTTGGTATTGGGCGCGGTACGCAACACGCCGATGTCGATTTGGGCGATGATCGCGATGCCGCCGATCTGATGCGGGTGTTGCATGATGAAGTGATCCCACTGTTTTACGACCGTGATGCGGATGGGCTCCCGAAAGAATGGATCGAACGGATGACCAACTCGATCGCCACCTTGGCCGCTCGTTTCAGCGCGCATCGCATGGTGATGGACTATGTCGAGAAGTCCTATCTCGTCGCGGCCGGGGGGACTAGCTCCTCGATGGATTTGCGTTAGAAGTCGCAAGCGATGAGTTGTTCGTTGTTGGTGAGGAAACTCACTGTGCGGGGGGATGCATGAGTGCCACTCGAATCAGTTCACCGGACGATCCTGCGCTGGTGGAGTTGTGCGCCGAGCTGGCTGCGCTCGGAAAAGAACTCGACACCAACGGCGATTGGCCCGCAAAGCAGTTGCAGCTTTGCGCGGACTACGCCGTGTTCGAGTGGTTCGTCGGCGAGGACTTTGGCGGGCAAGCGTGGGACGACGAAGCAATTGTCCGCGGCCATCTGGCACTGAGTGCTGCGTGCCTCACCACGACCTTCATTCTCACACAGCGCACTGGTGCTTGCCGGCGCATCGAGAGTTGCGAAAACCGCGAGGTGCAAAAGGCGCTGCTGCCCGATTTGATGCGTGGCAAGTTGATGGCCACTGTGGGCATCTCGCATCTCACCACGAGCCGGCGGCATCTTGCGCGGCCCGTGTTGTGTGCCGAGAGAGCCGATAGCTCGGGGGAAAGCGGCGGCTATGTGCTCAACGGTTTCTCGCCGTGGGTGACCGGCGCGGCGCACTCGGACTATGTGGTTGTTGGCGCGACACTTACTGTCGGCGAGGAAGTCACTCCCGAGCAATTGCTCTTTGCTTTGCCGACAGATCTGCCGGGGGTCACAGCCCGCGAACCCGCGCAGTTGGTGGGACTCTCCGCGAGCCACACGGGCGAACTGCGAATGCAGGATACTCTTGTCGACGAGCGCTGGGTGTTGGCCGGCCCTGTGGAGAATGTCCTGTCCGTCGGTTCGGGAGCTGGCACGGGCGGCTACCAAACTTCAACGTTGGCATTGGGGTTGGCACGCGCGGCGATTGATTTCTTAGCTACGCAATCGGTGCAGCGTACCGAATTGGGCACGCCGCTCGAAGCGTTGCAGCAAGATCACGGCGAAGTGCAAGAACAGCTGTTCCGCGTCGTGCGGGGCGAGCCAGGCTGCTCTGGCGAACAACTCCGCCAACAGGCCAACAGCTTGGCACTTCGTGCGACGCAAGCCGCGCTCGCCGCGGCCAAAGGCACAGGCTATGTGCTGGGGCACCCGGCGGGTCGCTGGTGTCGCGAAGCGTTGTTCTTCCTGGTCTGGAGTTGCCCCCAACCCGTGATCGCCGCCAACCTTTGCGAACTCGCGGGAATCTCGGAGTGATTGAGGTCGGAGGCTGTTGGCGATAGGATGTCGGGAGCTAGCGTCGTCGGTGTACTGCCCCCTTCCCCTTGCCCCCTCTGCCCCTCGTGACCGAATCCAACAAACCCATCGTCGTTTGGCATGACCAGGCAATCACGCGCGCTGATCGCGAGAAACTGAATGGCCATCGTGGCTGTGTGGTTTGGTTTACCGGGCTGAGTGGTTGCGGGAAGAGTACCGTGGCGAATCTGGTCGATCAGAAATTGCACGAGCGCGGCATGCGCACCTATGTGCTTGATGGGGATAACGTGCGTCACGGGCTTAACGCCACGCCGCAACTTCTCGCTGAGCGCTATGGCGACGACTTCGCCAAGCGGTTTGGACTGGGTTTCTCGCAACAAGACCGCGAAGAGAACATTCGCCGTGTGGGCGCGGTGGCCGGATTGCTGTGCGACGCGGGGTTGATCACTCTTACGGCATTCGTCAGCCCTTTCCGCGCGGACCGCGCGAGTGTGCGAACCAGTTTGCCGGAGGGCGATTTTCTGGAAGTGTTTGTGGATGCATCGTTGGAAACTTGCGAATCGCGTGATCCAAAAGGGCTCTACAAGAAAGCGCGCGCCGGCGAAATTCCCGACTTCACAGGTATTAGTTCTCCTTACGAGCCGCCCGAGAATGCCGAGTTGGTGCTCGATGCGAACGGCACCGCGCCCGACGTGTTGGCCGAGCAGGTAATTGCTCAGCTCCTCGCCGCGGGCAAGCTTAGCTAGCACTTCTGGGCACTTCGAACTCTGTCTATCTGCTAGTTTGCCACTTCATGTTGACGGAACTTCTGGCAGCGGAATAGATTGAAGGTCGGGAGGGTTGCCGATGCCACACTGGTGTTGCCGAGCCTTGCCGCTCGCACGGAGGTTGAAACCATGTTACATGCAATTGGCTCAGAGACGCTCTCAGCAGGCGACGATTTCGCCCTGTTGGGAGTTCATCATCCAGAGTCGCTGGTCGGCATAGATTTGCCGCCGCCTTCGTCAGAACAATACGACCCTGAACTGGCCACGCGAATTTTGCAGCGTATCGAAGCGCGCCTTCCCTGCCGAGTTCGGAACTTGGCAGTGCTGACGACGGAACGTGCTGTCTTTCTCACGGGACGCTGCAGTACGTTTTACACCAAGCAGCTCGCCCAACATGTCGCGATGGGAGCGCTCGACTACGAGCAACTGGTGAACCAGATCGAAGTGCGTGTGGCGAAGTAGTGAACTGATTGCGGGGTCACGACGCAGCTCCATCCTACTTGCGTCGTCTCTTTAGGCGTTCTTTGCGCTACAACTACCACTGCCAATTTCTTGTGCCGCTAAATTTTGGAGAGTGGCAACTAACGCTTCTTCCCCTTTCAAGAAGTTTAGCTGCACTCCAACGGCACGCAGAGGAACAGTCCCCAAGCTTTCCACGCCGAGCTTAACCAAGTCTTTGCGTGTGCAAAGAACAATCTCGCCCTTCTTCGCCCACTCGGTGAGCATCTCCACATCGGCGCGGGTGTAGCTGTGATGATCGGGAAACTCGCGCCAGCCACAGAGTTCGTAGCCTAGCGTCTCGAGTGTGTGCCGAAAACCAGAGGGATTGCCGACGCCGCAGAAGGCAGCGACCCGTTGGCCCTGCGCATTTGCAAGCGGGTGTTCTAGTCCGCTTGCGTCTAACAGCGCATGGGGCTGGTGGGTGACCTCGCACCAAACGGCTTGGGGAGCTAACCTCGCGACGCGGGCTTGAACGCGTTGACGAGATTCAGCACTGAGCATGTCAGCCCGACTGAGTAGAACGACCTGCGCGCGGGCCAAACTACTGGGTGACTCTCGCAAGGTGCCGCGGGGGAAAACGTGTTCATTGCCAAACGGCTCAGTCGCATCGAGCAACACGATGTCCAGCTCGCGTGCTAAGCGTCGGTGTTGGAACCCATCGTCGAGCAATATCAATTCAGTTTCAAGTTCTTCGATGGCAATCTGCGCGGCTTCGACGCGATCGGGGTTTTGCAGATGAGGCACGTCGGGCAGTGCGAGTTCCAGCTCGAGCGCTTCATCGTTCCGCTCGCCTTGCTCTGCACCATAGCCACGGCTGACGATCGACACGCGCACGCCCCGAGTTCGAAAATGTCTCGCTATCCATTCGACCAGTGGCGTCTTGCCTGTGCCGCCGAGGGTAAGATTGCCAATGCTGATCACCGGCACACCCACTTGATGTACTGAGCTGTAGCCTTGGTCGAAACGCCAATTGCGAACGCGCATCGCCGTGCTGTAGGGCACTTCTGCAACGCGCAAGCCAGCTCGCAGGAGTGCGGCACCCGGTCCTCGGCGACGCCCGCTGACCAAATCGCGAAATGTCGAAGGGTTGAGCATAGCGCGGAAGGTCCGTCGTAAGGGGCGCGTGATGGGGCAAGGCTAGAGGCGGGCAGCGACCAGCGAAGGTGCGATTTTCGGGAATATCGTTGTTCCCGACCACCCCAAGTGGCACAAAATGCGGAGTTCGTGCGTCTTACATTTGGCGAACCTCCCCTATAATGGAAGCTAGCGCGGATCGAGGCACCCAAGCACTCCAAAATTTTTCATGGCAAGCGTTACCGAAAAACCACAATCGGAAAGTTCGCCCCGGCAGACGCTGCCGGCAGAAAGCCAGTTGGTCGACCAACAAATTGGCCGCACCCGGCGGGCGCTCAAAATGGTCGACCTCTCCGCGGGCTTGATCACGCTGGCGATCGGCGTATTGGCCTACCTGTTGACGATGGCGGTGCTGGAGCATTGGGTCATCCCTGGCGGCTGGGGAGAGGCGACTCGTTTTGTCTTGTTCGCCATGCTGATCGTGGGTGTGGTTGTCTACAGCTGGCGCACTTTTTGGCCACTGGTTCGGCGGCCGATCAATGCGGCCTATGCCGCTCAGGCGATCGAGCAAACTAGCCCTTCGCTGAAAAACAGCCTGCTGAATCTACTGTTGCTGCGTGGCCACCGCCAGGAAATGTCCCGGCATGTCTATCAAGCGATCGAGGAGCAAGCGGCCCAGCGGTTATCACAGACGCGAATGGAATCGGTTGTGGACCGGTCGATTATCTTGCGTTTGGGGTACATTCTTGTCGCGCTGCTGGCTGTCAGCGTGCTGTACCGATTTCTTTCCCCTAAGGACTTGTTCTCTTCCGCGGGTCGGGTGCTGATGCCTTGGTCTGAGATCGCCACGCCCAGCCGGGTGCAAATTTCTTCGGTCACTCCCGGTGATACCAAGGCGGCTCGAGGCGAACGATTGAAAGTCTCCGCCGAAGTGTTGGGTCTCGAAGCCGACGAACCAGTGCGATTGCGCTACTCGACAAGGGACGAACAAATCGTCAGACAAGACATCCCCATGTCGTCTGCGAAGGGAGGTGCGGTCTACTCGTGTGAAGTTCCGAGCCGTCTCGGGGGAGGAGCTCGGGGCGGGATCCAGCAAGATTTCTCCTACTGGATCGAAGCGGGCGACGCGCGTTCACCGCGCTACGAGGTCAAAGTCTTCGCTCGCCCCACGATGGTGGTGAACAAACTACGCTACCAATATCCTGCTTACACGGGGTTTCCCACGCGTGAGGTCGAGCATACTGGCGACATTCGCGCGATCGAAGGCACCACCGTCACCTTGTTTGCCCAGGCGAACAAACCAATCAAGTCGGCCCACGTCGATTTCGACGCCGATGGGCGTCGCGATTTGTTGATGAAAGCCAACGAACAACAGGCGTCGGTTTCGTTTCTCCTGTCTGTTCGCGACGACCGCCGAACGCCGATGTACCAGAGCTACGCACTCCGCTATCAGACCGTCGACGGAAATCAAAACCAAGCCCCACCGACGTACCAAATCGACGTGCAGCCCGATTACGCACCGGAGATTCAGCTGCTGTTGCCAGAAGAACCAGTGCTCGAGGTGCCACTCAACCAGGAAGTGAACTTCGAGATCGAAGCTCGCGACCCCGATTTTACGCTCAGCCAGGTGATGCTCATTGGCAAACTGGGAGGAGAACCCAAAGTGCAGGAAGCCCTGTTGCAGCGCAGCCACACGGGCCGATTTGTTGGCAAACTGCGTAAGACACCCGCTGAGTTGGGGCTCGAAATCGGCGACGTGTTGGAATACTGGGGCGTGGCTGCAGACAATCGCGCGCCGCAAGCGAATCTGGCATACAGCGCGCATCGCCGACTGCGGGTGACCGATCCCTTCCGCCCAGACCAACCAGGGGAAAACCATCAAGAGGACGCAAGCCAGCAGCAGGGCGAAAACGGCGACTCCGATTCAGCTGACGGCGAGCAAGGCGAGGAAGGGCAAGCCGGCGGCGGTGAAAAAGGCAACGCTGGCGAAGGCGAGGAAGGCACGCAGGGCGAGGCTGGCGAAGGGCAGGACGGCGAGGCTGGCGAGAATGGCGAACAACAGGGCGGCGGGAACGCGGGCCAGGGGCAAGAGTCTGAGCAGGGCAACGAAGCCGGCGAGTCCAGTTCGGCGGGTGGTGACCCCAGCGAGAATGATGCTATGCAGCGAGATCCTACCGACAGCGGATCCGACGAGGGCCAACAAAACAAAATCTCTCCGGAGGGCGACGACGATGGCTCCGCCTTCGAACGCATCGCCGAGCACTTCGACGAAAAGTCGGGTGAAAATACAGCCGAAAAGTCGAGCGAAAATACAGCCGAGGGCCAACGAGGCGAAAAAGGCAACGAAGATAGCGACTCCTCTGCAGCGGACGGCGACACCTCTCAAGATGGCGAACCTGAGAACGGCCAGGAAGGCACCGAGCAAGATCCCGCTGCAAACGACCGAGGCACGAAAGGTGAAACTGCTCCGGGCGAGGAAGAAAACCAAGGCGAAGCCCCTGAGCAAGATCCGAGCGAGTCGGCTCCAGCGGACGGGGAAACCAGCACCGAACAAGGAGACTCAGGCGCGGGCGACGACTCGGGAAAGGCTCAAGGTTCCCCCAACCCCGAGGGCGCGAAAGCTCCGAAAGACAAACAGGGCGACGCCGGTGACGGCCCCGAGCAAGAAAACCCCGAAGCACCCTCCACTGCCCGAGATCAGAAAGAGTCGGACTCTGAAGGGGGCCAGGGCGGCGACCGCTCTGGTGGCGACAAAGAAGGTGGCGGCCAACAAGCCGACAAACCGGGCGAAGGCACTGCCGGCCAAAACCAAGCCGCTGACGAGGGCGCTGGGCAATCTAAAGAACAAGGTGAAGGCGAAACTAGCGACAAGCCCGGCGAGTCCGCCCCAGCGGACGGGAAAACCGGCGAGTCCGGGGAGAAGCCGGGAGCAGGCAGCGAGCAAAGTAACCAATCAGGTGAGCAACCTGGCGATGGCGAAGAAGCAAACACAGGACCCAACGGCGACCAGCCACCGAGTGATCCCGCTTCAGCAGGCGGGGCGCCTTCTGCCGGCACCGGGGGAACTCCGACAGCTTCGCCACCCAACGGCGAACTCGATCCCGGTGACGAAGCCAATCTCGACTACGCACGCAAGCAAACGGACCTCATCCTCGATCGACTCGAGGACCAATTGGACAAGCAGGAAGTCGACAAAGGCCTGCTCGAGAAACTTGGATGGACGCGCGACGAGCTGCGACGGTTTGTCGACCGCTGGAAAAATCTCAAAGCCCAAGCCGACGAATCCACTTCGCCCGAGGCCAACGATGAACTGATGGACGCGTTGCGTAGCTTGGGTTTGAAGAGCAAGCAGGGTACTAGGTTCCGATCCAAAATCACGAAAGACAAACTCCGCGACTTGCAGGACGCCTACCGCGGGCGCGTGCCCCTGGAATTCCAAGAGCAGGTCAACCGATACCTCAAAGGCACGTCGAAGTCTCAGGAACGCGAATGACCCCCACCGCACCACGCTACACCGTACCGCGCTACCTAGTCCCCTTTCATCCAAAGCAGATTCCGCATCACTTTGTGGATGTGCTGGTCATTGGAGGCGGTATCGCCGGAATGCGGGCGACCATGGCAATTGACCCGCGACTTTCAGCGCTGGTCGTTACCAAAGACCGTTTGCAAGAGTCCAACAGTGCGTACGCCCAGGGCGGTATTGCGGGAGTGCTGGACCCCGAAGACCGTATTGAAAACCACGTTGCCGACACACTCGCCGCGGGAGGCGACTTGTGCGACCCTGAGGTCGTGGAAATGGTCGTTCGGGAAGCACCCGACCACATTCGGCAGTTGATCGAGTGGGGCACCGTGTTCGATCGCGAAGAAGGCAAGGAGGGCGAACTGCTACTGGGCCGCGAAGGGGGACACAGCCACAATCGCATTGCGCACGCCCTGGGCGACGCCACCGGCCAAGAGATTATGCGTGCAATGATCCAACGGGCCCGAGAAGAACTGGGCGCGCAGATTTGGCAGAACACGTTCACCATCGACCTGCTTACCCACGAAGGCGAATGTCGCGGCGCGCTGGTTTGGCACAAGCATCATGGCCGCACGTTCGTTTGGGCCAAGCAAACGATTCTGTGCACCGGGGGTGCGGGGCAAGTTTACCGCGAAACCACCAACCCCCCCGTGGCGACCGGCGATGGTCATGCGATCGCCTATCGCGCAGGTGCCGAACTGTTCGATATGGAATTCATGCAGTTCCATCCAACGGTGCTATACATTGCTGGCAGCAGTCGCAGTTTGATCACCGAAGCGATCCGCGGCGAAGGGGCGCTCCTGCTCGACGCAAATGGCGAGCGGTTCATGCCGGAGTACGACAAGCGCGCCGAACTTGCCCCTCGCGACGTCGTGAGCCAGGCGATTAACGACCGTATGGAGAAAACGCGGCACCCCTGCGTATATCTCGACCTGAGTCCCCTCGACCCGGTGTATGCCAAGAAACGGTTTCCGGGCATTGCCAAACGCTGCGCGGAGTTTGGCATCGACATCGCACTGGATCGCATTCCAGTGCGCCCCGGCGCGCACTACATGATCGGCGGAGTTAGCGTGGACGAAACCGGCGCAACCACCCTGCCCCGCTTGTGGGCCTCCGGCGAAGTCACCAGCAGCGGCTTACATGGCGCGAACCGACTCGCATCGAATAGTCTGCTCGAGGGTCTAGTGTACGGTGCTCACGCAGGCGAAGCCGCTTCGGCGGCCGGGTTGACCGAAGTGGACACCTATCAGGCCATCCCTCTGGAAAATGCCCCCCGTCCACCAGAAATCGAGCCACTTGATCTGCAGGACATTCGCAATTCGCTCAAGAGCCTGATGTGGCGGGCTGCCGGGGTGCGCCGCGAAGGCGAGAAGCTCCGCGAAGCGGCTACCACTATCGACGCCTGGTGCCACTATGTTCTCCCCCGGCAGTTCAGCGACACGGCGGGCTGGGAACTGCAAAATATGCTCACGGTGGCGCGGATCATGATCGCCGCGGCTCTGCACCGCGAAGAGTCTCGTGGCGTGCACCTGCGAAGCGATTTCCCGGCGCAGGACGATTCTCAGTGGCAACGCCGCTTGGGCACAGTACGCACCGCGCCGTAGGACGGTCCCCGCTGGACCATCCAAATCCGGACGTAGAAAATCTTGGACGGCTCCAGGCGACGGTCCCCTTTTTTTTCGTCCCGCCGAACCCTTTCATCCGCTGCTGCGTAGCGTGATCAGGTATGGACAGAGGGGAACACTAGCGATTAACCTCTAGGCTTTACCCCACATTCAGGCGACCACGACCAAGTGAATCACGGTGTGAAATCTCAATGACTGACACCCCCCCAATGCCCTCAGCGACTTCCCCTTCGTCCGTGGCCACGCCGATGATCGAGGCGGTGGGCCTTTCCAAGTTTTATGGCAGTTTTGCCGCTTCGCGCGATGTGACCTTTGCGATCAACAAGGGCGAAGTCGCCGCGTTTCTCGGTCCCAATGGTGCGGGCAAGAGTACGACAATGAAACTCTTGACCGGCTACCTCGCCCCGTCCGAAGGTGTCGCCCGAATTGCTGGCTTCAACATGGCCACCGACCGGCTGCAAGGTGCCGAGCGGCTCGGATATCTACCAGAAAATGGTCCGCTTTACGCCGACATGACGCCCCGCAGTTTGCTGACTTTCTTCGGCGAATTGCGTCAGCTCACTGGCCGTAAGCTCGACGAGCGACTCGACGCGGTGATCCACACGTGCAATCTCGACACCGTAATCGGTAAGCCTATCGGAAAATTATCGAAAGGTTACCGCCAACGCGTTGGCATGGCTCAGGCGTTGTTGCATGACCCCGATGTGCTGATTCTCGACGAACCAACCGCGGGTCTCGACCCCAACCAAATTCGTGAAGTTCGGAAGATGATTCGCGAACTGGGCGAGTCGAAAACGATTCTGCTCTCAACGCACATTCTGCAAGAGGTCGAAGCAATGTGCAATCGAGTCGTATTCATCAACGAAGGCCGACTGGTCTTCGACGGCACGCCGGCACAGCTCGGCGAGCAGCATGCCGATCTCGACGAGCGGTTTCATGAACTCACCACCGTCGCGGATTGAAATACCACGTGAAGCAGTGCTTACGTCTTGGCAGACGACGCTTACAATTAATTCCTTACTACTTTCGCATTACGACTGTTAACTATGAATTTCAACGTTCTCAAATCGATTTTCAAACGCGATTTTGTGAGCTATTTTTCTAGCCCAACTGGCTACGTGTTCATTTGCGTCTTTGTGGTGCTCAGCGCGCTTGCCACGTTTTGGCCGCCCGACTTTTTCGCCAGCAACCTGGCCAATCTCGATCAACTGAGTCGCTGGCTGCCGTTCATTATGTTGGTCTTCATCCCCGCGATCACGATGAGCATCTGGGCCGAGGAACGCCGCCAAGGCACCGACGAATTGCTACTCACCGTGCCGGCTACAGACTTCGACGTAGTGCTCGGCAAATATCTAGCCGGCGTGGCCATTTTTACTGTCTCGCTGCTGTTTTCAGCGTTTTCGATTTTTCTGGTGTTCAAGTGGGGCCTGGGCGATCCCGACCTGGGACTCTACATCAGTACCTACATTGGCTACTGGTTCATCGGTTTGGCGATGATTGCGATTGGCATGGTCGCTTCGTTCTTGACGGAGAACCTCACCGTCGGCTTTATCCTTGGCACGCTGTTCAACATGCCGCTGGCGCTGTTTGGTGTGGCGGACTGGTTCGTCACGAACCCAGCCTACGCCCAGACCGTGCGTCGTTGGAGCGCGTTAGAGCAGTTTCGCGACTTTGAACGGGGCGTGATCAGTTTGGGGGGAATCACCTACTTCGTCGCTATCGCGGCGGTAATGGTTTATTTGAGTATGGTGCTCATTGGCCGCCGACATTGGCAGGCGCGTGAGGAAGGGGCATCGCTCGGCTGGCATTACTTTGTGCGAACGCTTGCTTTGCTCGCCTTGGCCGTGGGAGTCACGCAAATCGTGCAAAGCCGCAACTCGCTGCGGGCCGACATCAGTAGCGAACACCTGAGCACTCTGTCGAGCGACACGCTCAACATTCTCCGCGATCTGCGTGAAAACGACGACGCGAAAAATATCAAGATCGACGCCTATGTCAGCCCTCAGGTCCCTACCGAGTATGTCGCGACCAAGATGAACTTTCTTTCAACACTGGCCGAGTTGGAAGCGCTCAGTGGTGGCAAGCTCCAGGCATCCGTCCACGAAATCGAGAACTACGGCGAGGAAGCCGTCCTCGCAGAACGCACCTATGGCATCACGCCCCGGGAAGTGATGATCACCAATGGCCGAGAACGCACTCAAGAAGAATTTTTCCTTGGGGCGGCCATCACTTCCGGCTTGGGGAAGATCGTAGTTCCATTTCTGGATAAGGGAATTCCCGTGGAGTACGAGCTGGTGCGCTCCATCGCAACGGTAATCCAGAAGAAGAATCGAAAGCTCGGCATTATTGACACGGGTTTGCCGATGCTGAACCCCTCGAGTGATCGTGAGCGTGAGTGGCCGCTGATTACCGAGTTGCGAAAGCAATACGACATCGACGATCGGCCAGTCGATCCCGCGCAACCGATTTCGGGCAAGTACGATGTGCTGCTCGCGGTGCAGCCGTCGATGCTGGGTCCGCAAGAGATGGACCACTTTGTCGATGCGGTGCGTTCGGGCATTCCCACGGCTATTTTGGAAGATCCCCACCCACACTTTTATCCACAATCGGTAGCCGCCACAGCCCAGCCCAAGCAATCGCCAGGCATGGGGATGTTCGGTGGTGGTCAGCCAATGCCTAAGGGAGACATCGAACAACTGTGGAAAACGCTCGGCGTGAAGTTCGATCCCATGGAAGTGGTTTGGCAAGACCACATTCCCGAACAAACGGTGCGCGGTTTCGCCGACCCTCAATGGATTTTTCTTGACGCGGACAACGGTGCGCAAGACCCGCTCAATTCGGACAACAAAATCACCTCAGGATTGAATCAGCTGCTGTTGCTCTACCCGGGCACGTTGGCTCAGGATGAGGATTCGAAGTTGCAATTCGAGCAGCTTACGGTCACCGGCGCTAGCAACTCCGGCACGGTCGATGCGATGGCGCTGCAACGCCAATCGGCTAATAATCGAGTGAGCCGCACTCGCTCTTCGCGGTCTTACATCCTCAGCGCACGGATCAGCGGCGCGTATAATGCCGAGGAGACATTCGCGGACGAAACTCTTTCGCTGGCGGACATCGTGAAAGAGAAAGAAGCGAAAGACGAAGCTGCAAACGTCGAAGAAAACGAAACCAGTGGCGATTCCGCTTCTAAGGACGTGGACACAGCTGAGGACACAGCCGATGTCGCGGACGACTCTGCCACGGAAATGAACGCTGTTGTGGTCGCGGATATCGACTGGATTATCCCCGACTTTTTCTACATCCGCGAAGGAGGGGGAAACGATATTTTGCCGGCGACGCAGAATGTCACTTTCATCCTAAACATCATCGACTCTCTTGCTGGGGACGACCGCTTCATCGAGATTCGCAAGCGCACCCGCAAGCATCGCACGCTCTCTAAAATCGACGACGCTACCAAGCGTTCTCGCGACGACGCCCTTACCCAGCAGGAGGATTCGATCAAAGAGATCGAAGAGGAACTCGCCGAGGCACAAAAACGCTTTCAGGAACAGGTCGACGCCGTGGACAAGATCCAAGGGATCAGCGAGATGGCTAGGCAGCAGCGCAAAGAAGCAGTCCGATTGCAGGAGCAGAAGAAGCTCGAGGCCGACATGAAGTCGATTGAAACCCGTCGCAGCCGCAAGCTGAAGCAGATTCAATACGACTTAGAGCAAGAAGTCAGCGGTGTTCAAGACCGTTACAAGATGTACGCGATTCTGATCCCGCCAATTCCGCCACTGCTGGTGGCGCTCTATGTCTTTTTCCGCCGTAGGGAAGCGGAACGCGAAGGCATAGTGAAGGAACGTTTGAAGTAAAAAGACAATGCGTCGAAGCCATGGAATAGCCAATTGAATCAAGAGAAAGTCTCACGCAAAGTCGCGAAGTTCGTAGAGCGGTGTAACTGCGGCCCCTGCGAGACTGCGACAGGCAGTTATCGTTTTAGAACGTTGATGACGAAGTGAAAGTGAATATGACCCATGACTGAAATGGTAAAAACCGTGTTGTTCGTAGTGGCGGCGGCGGGGGCGCTGGCTCTGGCGTTCGCGATGGGGCCTTCCAACGAGGTGCTCAACGTCGATGAATTGGTTGGCATGCGGCTCAATCAGTTTGAGGTAGATGTTGCCAAACGACTGAAAATTGTCAAATTTGATCAGGAAACCGCGACCACCCGCGAGTTTGAAGTTGCTGAGAACGATGGCTTGTGGACGATTCCGTCGAAACAGGGCTACCCGGCCGACGCAACGCGGCAAATGGCCGAGGCGGCGACGATGCTGATCGATCGCGAAGTCCTGCGCGTGGCCACGACCACTGCCAACGAACACGAGGCCCTGGGCGTGATTGACCCCAGTGCGTCGAAACTCGACTCCAAAGCCGAGGGTGTTGGCACCCGAATTACGCTCACAGATTCGAATGATTCCACGCTGGCTGACATGATCATCGGCAAAGCGGTTAAAGACGCAGACGGACAATATCACATCCGTAATGCAGATCAGGACGTGGTCTATGTGGTCAACCTAGAACCCGAGAAACTTTCCACGAAGTTCGAGGACTGGATCGAGGACGATCTGCTGCAACTCAACTCGATGGATATCCGTCACGTAGATATCAAAGATTACTCTGCCGAGTTGCAACCCATACTGACGGCTTCCGGCATTCAGATGCAAGTACAATGGGATCGCCGAGGCGAGATGTCGCTGCGCTATGACCAAGGCGATTCCAAGTGGCAAGCGGAGAAACTGCAGGAGTTCGATGTCGAAAAGAAAGAACTCGTTGATTACGAACTTGCTGAAGACGAACAAATTAACAATGAAACGCTCCAGGAGCTACGTAGCGGACTGGATGACCTGCTGCTTGTGGACGTCGAGCGCAAGCCGGCCGGTTTGAGTGCTGATTTGAAGGCGGGCAGCGATTTCCTCAAGAATCAAGATGCCGCGACGAGTTTGATTGGGCGTGGGTTCGCGCCGCTCTCGCTCACCCCGGGCAGCCCGCCGGAGATTCTCTCCACCGAGGGCGAGTTGGTTTGCACGTTGGAGGATGGCGTGGAGTATGTCCTGCGGTTCGGCAACTTGCAGATTGATGGCGAAGGCGGTGAAGCGGAGAGCGAGACCGACCCTGCAGCTGAGGGTGCAGAAGATTCTGAAAACGACGAGGGAATCCATCGCTATCTGTTCGTGATGGCACGCTTCAACGATGCGATGATCGAAGCGCCCGAGCTGGAGGATTTGCCCGAGTTGCCCCCGGAGAGCGAAGAGGCAAGCAGCGAGGACAATACAACGGAAAACGCAGAGACCGAGGAACCCGACGCTGAAGAACCCGAGACTGGTGATGCTAACGCTGAGGAAGCTGACACTGAGGAAACCGAGGGCGAGTCCGCTTCAGCGGACGGGGACGCCGCGGAAGATCCAACTGAAGCTCTGAAATCTGAGCGCGAAGCAATCGAGAAAGCAAACGAGCGCAAACAAAACGAATACCAGGAAAAAATCGAAGCGGGCAAGAAACGTGTCGCAGAGCTCAACGATCGCTTCGGCGATTGGTACTACGTCATCTCCAACGACGTGTACAAAAAAATTCACCTCAGCCGCGACGAGGTGATTGAAACCAAGGAGAAAGAGGGGGAGACGGCCGAGGGCACCGAGAACGCGGCGGGTGCGATCCCGGGATTGCCGCAGTTACCTCTTGGAAACAACTGAACCCAACTCCTGAAGTGCCTTCAGCGTAAACAGCCCCGTGTCGTGTCCGTCACTAAAGTGGATCGAGTAGGCGTAGCGGCCCATCGGTTCCATTTTCGTGATGCGAAGCGGTTGTGTCTCGGCGGTCGTAATCACGGGGAGTTCGGTAGCCGGCGCGGGTGGGGCTTTTCTTTTTTCGTTGCAGGTCGCGCAAGGGCAGTGATCACGTAGGTGACGGACCGTGTAATGACGGGTCTGGTCGTCCCACTTGATTTCGAGCGTGTCGGGGTCGAGCATCTGTAGTTTTTTAGGTTGCATATTTGAGGCTTATTCGCCGCGAGCGGCGTTGCTAAATTTTGTGATAGAGTTGTTGTTAATTGGTAATTGGAGTGTGACGCTCGTCGAGGAAGCGGCGGCTCTTGCCTTCGGAACGGGGGAGCGACATTGCCGGGGCGAGACGCACATCGACCTTGAGCCCCAGACGCAATTGCAATTCTTCGGCAATTCGACGGGGCTCCTGCAGGTGGTCTTCCACCTCGACAACGAGCTCGTCCATTTCTCCTCGTTTGCGTGCGGTGAGTCGAAACTCGGTGACTTCAGGGAAGCTATGCAAAATTTGCTCGACAGAGCTGGGGAAAATGTTCACGCCGCGGATCACCATCATGTCGTCGGCTCGGCCCAGCACGCCACCTTCGAGGAGAACGAAACGGTTCTCGCCTTCGGCCGACCAGACGGGTTTGACGAGATCGCCCGTACGGTAGCGTAGGATGGGCATCCCAGCGCGGCCGAGACAAGTTAAGACCAAGTGCGAGAAATCGCCCTCGCGCGTTGGGTTCTCCACAAACTCGGGAATAAATTCGGCCTCGTTCACGTGCAGTCCCCGTTGTTCTCTATCCCCGTATCCCCAGGGCCCGATTTCGCTGGCGCCGCTGTGGTCGGTAATTCGCGCGTTCCATGCTCG
Organism: Bythopirellula sp.; assembly: GCA_965230685.1. Taxonomy (GTDB): domain Bacteria; phylum Planctomycetota; class Planctomycetia; order Pirellulales; family Lacipirellulaceae; genus Bythopirellula. Next base: position 204,616 of record CBDDLO010000002.1, on the reverse strand, counting down.
CTCGATGCGCTCGCGCGTAGCGGCGATGGATCCGCCGGGCTCGCCGGCGACAACGAGCTTGCGAACGCTTAAGTGCGCGAGATTGATTTTGTTCTGTTGGGCCACTTCGACCAAGTGCAGCGCGTAAGTGGGGGTGCAAAACAGTGCGGTCGCTTCGGTGCGTTTGATCATGTCGAGCCGCGCCAAGGTATTCATCCCACCGCCGGGAATGGTCATCGCACCGCGAGCAGTCAAGGCGTCTTGTGCGCTCCAGAAACCAATAAACGGCCCGAATGAGAACGCCAGCATCGCCCGATCAGCAGAGGTGATCGCGGCCGCATCGAGTACGTACTGCCAACTCTCGATCCACCACTCCCAATCGGACGCGGTATCGCACACCGACAACGGTCGCCCCCGGGTGCCGGAGGTTTGGTGATACCGTACGTAGTGATCCAGCGGCCAGGTGAGATTTGCGGGCAAATGCTTCGTTGCATCGTCGGGGATCAACTCCGCTTTGGTTGTGAGCGGCAATTCTGCGAGTTGATCGAGATGTTCCAGCTGCCGCGGTGCCCCAGCGAGTTTCTTGGCGTAGAATTGGTTCGTGGGCAGAATGGTACTCAGCAGTTCGTTGAGTCGCGCCAGCTGGTGCGCTGCCAGCGCATCGCGGTCAAGCGATTCCAAACGACGGCGACTATCAGTGGAGCAGAGTGGCATCAGGCTATTCGATGGCGGGGAGACATGACAAGGAGGATTCGGTGCGAAGGTACATCCGCCCTTGGTGAACTGTGGGAGTGGCGTAGGTGGAATCGCCCAAGTCGGTTTCGCCGAGCAGCTTGAACTCGTTGCCCGAGGCCAAAGCTACCGCGCGACCATCGGTCGACATGCAATAGATTTTGTCGCCTGCAAGAATTGGCGAGCCGAAGAATTTGCCGCCAACGCGTTTGCTCCACAGGACCTCGTGCGATTCGTCTTGAGATAAATCTACCAGGGACACTTTGCCCTGGTCGTGCCACAGCAAGAGCCGATCACCAACGACCAGCGGCGTGGAGACGTAAGGAATTTGCTTGGTCAGGTGCAATTTCTCGGGCGGAGGAACCGTGGTCGAGGAGAAATCCACACCCGCCAGCAGTTTGCCCCCGCCGCCGCTGCCACAGACCCCAAGCACCATTCCATGCGCGACAAATGGCGAGCTGACGCAACGATCTGGAAATGCATCGGCAAGCTGCCATTGCACCTGGCCCGATTGTACGGCGATCGCCTGCATTCCGCCGGTCATACTTTGCGAGATGACGGCTGTCGTGCCATCGGGCAAAGAGATGGTACAGGGAGTAGCGTACGAAGTCTTGCCCGGGGGACGCTCCGCGCGCCAACGCAGCTTCCCCGACAAAGCATCGATGCCGGCGAGGAAGCCGCGGTCAGCCTGATCGACTTGCGTGCAAACAACGCCCTCCACCGCGATCGGCGAAGCGGCGAAACCGTGATCTTCGTCAAAGGTGCCCAACTCGGTGCGCCACGCAGGGTCGCCGGCGTGATTGAATGCCGCGCAATGCATTTTTCCGCCCGCGGCCCAGGTGAGATAGACTCGGTCGCGATCCACGGCCGGAGTGGTCGAGGCGTAACTGTTGCTGGAGTGCATCGGATAGGGCTTGCCGCTTAGCGAGCGCTCCCACTCTTGTTTGCCCGTACTGGCGTTCAAACAATGTAGCAAGGTCGCGCCGGTATCACTATTGCCGGTGGTGATGAACAGCCGGTTCCCCCAACCCACCGGTGAACTGTGCCCCACGCCAGGTAAGTCGATTTTCCAGAGATAGTCTGCGTCGGTCCATGTCGCCGGAAAAGTATCGTCAGGAGCAAGTCCCGAACCGTTGGGGCCGCGGAAGCGGGGCCAGTTGTCGGCATGGGTAGCAGTGGTGATAGCCACTAAGAGGATCGCCATTGCGAAACTGCAAGCGGTGGGGCGGGAGTGCATAGTGTTTTGTACCTAGTCGTGATTAACGCTCGATGTGGTAGATCTCAATTTTTCGGTAGAGCGTAGCACGGCCGATGCCTAGGAGCTTCGCGGCTTCGGGGACGCTGTCGCCGGCGCGTTTCAGTGCCTCGATGATCAACTTGCGTTCCCAGTCCTCGATCTTGAGCGAATCCAACACCTCGCCACCGCTGTCGCGCAAACCCAAGTCGCAGGGGCGAATTTCCTCCTGCTCGGCGAGTACTACCGCGCTATCAACAACATTGCGCAGTTGCCGGACATTGCCCGGCCAGTGGTAGGCCAGCAGCTGCTTGCGTGCCGCATCGCTCATTCCCAGCTCCGGCCGACCGCGTTCTCGGCGAAAGTGCTGCAAGAAAAAATCGATCAACAGTCCCACGTCGTCGCCGCGATCGCGCAGCGGAGGGAGATGCAATTCGAACACGCTGAGGCGGTAGTACAGGTCTTCGCGGAATCTTTTTTCTCGCACATAAGTTTGTAAGTCTTGGTTCGTTGCGGCGATGACGCGCACATCGACGCGGACTTCCTGGGTCGCACCGACGGGTAGGAAGGGGTGGCCTTCTAAAATTCGCAAGAGCTTGGCTTGCCCCTCCAGGGGTAGCTCGCCAACTTCGTCCAGAAAAAGTGTGCCTAGGTCCGCCTGTTGGAAAAATCCCGTGTGGTCGTTTTCCGCCCCGGTGAATGCGCCTGCCTGATGGCCGAAGAGTTGGCTTTCCATCAGGTCTTCGGGGATCGCGGCACAGTTGACCGAAATCAACGGACGATCTGCCCGGGGACTATGCAGGTGAATCGCCCTGGCAACCAGCTCCTTGCCGGCGCCGCTCTCGCCACGCACCAACACACCACCGGGCGCGGAGGCCACGCGGTCGATCTTGTTCTTGAGATCTAGCATGGGGCGGCTCTCGCCGATGAGTTCGTCGTAGCCGGGCGACGATTCAACAAGCCGTTGATAATCGCTCCGCAGGCGGTTCTCCGCCCTGGCTCGCACTAAGGCGATCACTGCCAAGTTGGCAACCGCGATAATGAAGTCAAAATCCGACTGGCGAAAACGGCCGGAGTGAAGATAAACATGGATCGCCCCCAACGTCCGGCGCTCGCCATCGTCTTCTTTATGCACCAATGGTGCACAGACCGCATCGGCAAAAGTGCAGGAATCGCTGGGCTTGGCACCCGCGGATTGATTGGCAATCCAAACCGCATGGCCTTGTGCTAATACCAGCTCGGTGAGCGATTCGCTGAGCTTGACTCGCTCTGCTTGATCAGCGGGAATGACAAGTTTGGGGACTAATTGCTGCTGGTCATCGACCCACAGAAAACCAATGACCGCCGCCTTGGTCCGCTCTCGCAGCAATTCCAGCGCCACCTTGGTCACTTCTTCCGGATTTTCGCAGCCCAGCAAATGGATGCTTAGTTGGTATAGGAGCAACAACTCCTGAACCTGTTCCGGAGTGGGGAGCGCGGCCAATACCTCTTGGTTGCTCTGCCGCACCGCGATCGGCATGTCCTGGACGATCGTTTGCGTGAGGGTGACGTCGTCGGTGTCAGCCGTCGCGGGTTCGTCGGAGAGATGCAGCTCGAACTCGTTGGAACCGATGCGAATAATGTGCCCATCGCCGAGCGTAGCTTGATCGACTTTTTGCCGGTTGACTTGGATTCCGTTGCGGCTATTGTCATCTCGGATCGTCCAGCTTCCGACGTTGTCTTCACAGGTAATGATGGCGTGGACGCGCGAACACATCGGGTCAGGCACCGAGATATGGCAATCCGTGCCGCGCCCCAAGAGATTTTCACGGCTCGGATCGAGCGGAAAGTTCGTGCCCGATCGGTTGCCTGAGAGGATGGTCAGATATGCGTACACGAACGAAAACCTGCCGCTACGGACACGAGGTTTGTGAGTCCACAATCATACACCAGCCGGGTGCTGATTGGGAACGGGAGTGCTCCGTAGAATAGGGTTCCAGGCTGTGCGCCAACGACACGTTTTTCGATTATACTCACAGGCTGGAAAGCCCATTTCAAGGCGACTCTTCTTCCGCGGAACAACATTATGAAGCGCTCTAGCGTTAATCCCTCAGAGTCCGAACCGAGTGCCACCTCGACCGAGCTGCTCCGCCAGGCGCAGGCCAACGACCAGGGAGCGTGGGAGCAATTGGTGGGGCTCTACAGCCGAAGGATGTACCGTTGGTGTCGCCGCGCCGGATTGCAGCCCGCCGACGCCGGGAACATCGTGCAAGAAGCACTACACGCCGTGGCACGCAAACTGGGCGATTTCCGGCGAGATCGTCCCGGGGACACGTTCCGTGGTTGGCTCCGAAGAATTACCGATAACAAGATCCGCGACCACTTTCGCCGCCAAGGCCGCTCGCTCGATAGGGCGACTGGCGGCACCGACGCACAGCATCGCCTGGCCAATGTGGCCAACGAAAAGCCACCCAATCCACGACAGGAAGAGATGCCCACTTGGGACACCACCATGGTCGCCGAACCCTCGGCACACACCAAAGACTTACATGAAAGAATCCAACAAATTCGCTCCGAAGTCAGCGACCGCGACTGGAAGTTTTTTTGGCGGGTTGTTGTCGATGGCCAATCGGCAGCCGATGTGGGGCGTGAGTTCGGCGTGACCGCCAACACGGTGCGGCTGGTGAAAATGCGATTACTGAGAAAACTGCGCAGCCATCTCGGCAACCCCACGACACAATGATTCACGAATTTCAAAACGCCGCTGTGGACTGTCCTGAATGGGACATGCTGCGGCGTTTTGTGAGCGGAGAATTTGATGAATCTCAGGCTGAGTTCCTTGAATCGCATCTGCTGCAATGTCCCGAGTGCGAAACGCTACTCGACCGGCTGGATGATCCTAGCGACGCGGTGATCCAAGCACTCGCCACGCTGCCCACCACCGCAGAAGACGAACTGGCATATCAACAGGTGCGTGAGGCGGCACTCGCTCAAAGCGTTGTATTTGAGGATCGCGCCAAAGCCCACGCCCATTTGCGGAACCTCGACCGACTAGCCGATCCGGCGCTGGGGCCCCTGCCCCATCGACTGGGTAACTACGAACTACTAGCCTGCATCGGCCGTGGCGCATCGGGGGCTGTCTACCGCTCGCGGCATCTGAAGCTCGACCAGACCGTGGCTGTGAAAGTTCTCGACCCCTCCCGCACTTTGGATGCGAACGCCTTCTTGCGAGAAATGAAAACCATTGGCTCGCTGGCTCATGACCACATCATTCGAGCAACTGACGCCGGCGAGGCAGATGGCTATCACTATCTGGTCATGGAATACGTCGAAGGCATTGATGCCGCTCGGTTGTTGTTTCGCGGGGGTCCTTTGCCAGTGGCAGACGCCTGCGAAATCGTGCGCCAGGCAGCACTAGGTTTGCAATTCGTTCATGAGCGTTCCTTGCTACACCGCGATGTCAAACCGTCGAACCTGCTGGTGACCATTGACGGCCAAGTCAAACTCTTGGATCTCGGCATCGCCACTCGGACCGATGAACATTCTTGCGAGGGAAAGGCGGACACCGAGGAAAAACCTCGTGGGACGTTCGACTACATGGCTCCCGAGTTGTGGACCGAGCCGTCCTCCGCAGACGTGCCTGCCGACATTTACAGCTTGGGTTGCACGCTTTACAAACTAATCGCTGGCACACCCGTACAGAGAGCCGCGACGTTCGGTGACGACTTCTTTCCGAATGCACCGCGCTCTCTTCGGCGGCTACTGCTAAGCGCTCTAGCGGCTCGACCCGAGGACCGACCGCCTTCCGCAAAAGTTGTAGCAGATGCGTTGGGGGCGCACTCCCGTGGCGCCAACTTAATCACTCTGGTCCAGTCAGCCATTCCCTCTGCGGTAGTCTCCAACCGTGCAAATTCTTCCCCGAGGTGGTGGGATGCAACGAGTATTTCTCGGCGAACTGCTGTCGCGGCTCTGGCCACTACTGGTGCCTCGGCCTTGCTATGGTCGAAGCTCGGGCTCGGCAATGCGCCCCAGTTGCGCAAGACCGAATGGCGCCCCCTCACACCAGTCGCTCCAGAGTTGCTACTGATGCCGAAGGACTCCGAGCAAGTCAAAGTCGTCCACAGCGAAACTGGCGAAATCAGCGTAGCTTCAGAGGAACTTGCCTTACTCCACCTAGGCAGACCGGTCACGGGGATGTTCACTCTCGCGGTCAATTTGTTGCGAACCGACAGTCAAAGTCGAGGCCTCTTCTTCCGCGGCCACACGGACTACTCGAAAGAACCGCACACCTTGCAATTCCAATCCGTGGAACTCATTCCCACCAGCGAGTCAGTTTCTGACGAGATTACTTTGACAGCTAAGCAGCCGGAAACGGGGCACTCGCACATTCTACTCTGGAGCCAGTGGCAAGCCCAACGCATCGACGGAAGGCTCGAAGCCCAGAGAACTTCGCTCGCCGAGGTCGCCGTCGAGTTGCAGCAAAGATCTCAAGGCCAAACATTGCAAGTCACTTGCGGCCGGCAAGGAATGCCCGAAGTGCTTTGGAATGGGCAACCACTGCATGAGACGATGTGGCAGTTGGCCCTCGAAGCGCGCAAGCTCCAGCGGCTCTCGGCTGCCCAGCTGCCCACGGCCTACCTCGGACGACTCGGGTTACTGAACGACGCGGGTAGCTCAGAATTTCTTCAACCTCGCCTTGCTTACCTGTGAGACCACTCGTGCGACGATTTCCATGCTACGCATTGAACAAGCCACCCAGAGGTTTGACCCTCGTGGAATTGTTGGTCGTGATCGCCATCATCGGCACGCTGGTCTCGCTCTTACTACCGGCAGTGCAAGCCGCCCGAGAATCGGCAAGAAAGATCACCTGCCAAAACAATCTTCGACAAATCGCCTTGGGGGTAATCAACTACACCGATCGCCACGATGGCCGGCTCCCGTCGCTGTGGAAAACGGATAATGTCGAACCGTGGCAGAATTTTTCCTGGCGGGTCGATGTGTTGCCTCACCTCGAGATGTCCGCCCTCCATGACAGTTTGCAATTGAGCCAGCCTCCCCTAGCGAGCAACAACCTTGCGGCTGTAACAACTAAGGTTACGCTCTTTCAATGCCCATCAACACCAAACTCACCCAGGCTTGTCGAGTCATTCGGGCCGGTGGATGTGGGGCCGCAGGGACTGATGATCGGCGCATGCGACTATTCGGCCATGCATGATGTTGCCAATCAGGAATCGGAGACGTCTTCGCCCGCCGCTTGGCGAAGCCGAGCCGAAAGTGAGGGCATAGAAGACTCGGTTGGCCATCCACCATCCACAATTGAAGACCGAACCAACCCGATGCTACGCACCAAATCGGGCAACCTAAAAATGGTCGAGGATGGGCTTTCGCAAACAGCATTGCTAGTCGAGCAGGCGGGGAAACCTCAAAACTATGTGCGCGCACACAAAGCAGAAGAAGTGCTTTCGCCCGAAGGCGCTTGGGCCACAGCAGAGTTTTCGTCTTTCTACGCTCCAGGTATCAACGTCGACAACCTGACGGGCATCTACGGTTTCCACAACGGTGCTTGTGTCGCAATGTGCGACGGTTCGGTGCAGATTTTCTCGCCCGAGATGGAACCCGAAGTCGTCACCGCCCTGCTCTCTCGCAATGGCGACGAGATCATCGACAGCGACGACTGGCGCTGAGCCCTCACAGGCAATCGAGAAAGACGACCTTCCGGAGAGTCTAGCCGACCAGTGTCCCCCTTCACGCTATCACCACGACGTGCTAACTTACTCCAAGAGCAAAGACCACGGGCTGTGGCTCAGCTTGGTAGAGCGCTGCGTTCGGGACGCAGAGGTCGCTGGTTCAAATCCAGTCAGCCCGACTCGATGTTAGTCTTGCCGGTTGCTAGGTTTAGCAACACTCTTCCTTTCGAAGATGCGGCCGGGGATCGCGGCAAATGTGGTGGTGACTACCACATTTGCCTTCCCGCCACCACGAAAGGAAGGTTTCTATGGGCACACAAGGCCCACGCACCCCCGGATATCTACTCCATAAAGCATCTGGGCAAGCACGTGTTCGCATACGAGGCCGCGACTACTACCTCGGGAAATACAACACGCCCGAGAGTCTTGAGCGGTATCATCAATTGGTGGCCCAGTACGTAGCAGGTGCCGACACAACACCGCGTCTTGGGTAATCGATAGATGCGGGGCGAGGCCAAAGGACGTCAGTTCATATGCCTACCCAGTTCGCATGCTGTCCGGAAAAGCTGTACGTGCTCGCTTTGATCTCACGGGCAAGTGCAATACTGGATCCTCGACAGATCCAACATTGGTGATCACCCGTGCTAGTTCGATTGCTAACGCAATCTACCTCAGCGAGTCGACTCAAGACAATTTTCGGAAGATCCGTTCGACTCCAATTGACACTGCCCATTGGAGGTGGAAACTGATGCACGACGAACTCAAACGAGAAGGTGATCGTCGATGAGCTTTGGGCCTTTGGCAAATTACATGAATAGTTGCGATGTGAACAGATGAGCCAATGCAACAATGTTCCTGTCTTGACGAAATAAACTATGCAACGGCCAGATGTTGCTTCGCGCTTTCGGGTACTCTGCTTGCTCAGCATTCATGCTTACTTGATGATTTTGGCAAACCCACAAGCAGCACCCCTGATCATTCTCTACTTGTGCTGAATACGCACCAGACGGAAACCGTCAGGTTTTCGCTCCAAAGTATCAATCCACTTTGTGTTTTCCCATTCATAGCGAATTTGAACTCTAGACACGGAACCATGAAGCAGTTGCTCGCAGGCCGCAGCTAACTGTCCGCTCTGGTCGTTCTTGTCGCCACTAGTCCTGCGGGCAATTAGTGTAATATGGAGTGCATGCTTACCAATGTCTGCGAATAGCGATGATACATCCTCCTTGTTGAGTGTGGCCTCATGCATTGGAGGAAGCGAAGCCAAGTTGACTTGCCCGTGGTTAACGGGTTCCTCTATGGGCTGAAGGCCAGTCTGATCATGTTCGCCCAAATTGAATGGCCGATCTGTGTTGAAGCTCGGTTTGCGGAGACGAAACCAATCGCGTCGTGAAATATCGGTAAACTGTGAATTCATGGCTTTGGTTGAATTTGGGGTGCAGGTAGAAATTGTGGGGATGCGATGAGGGGCGTTTGATTAAGTTGCGACGATTCACTATGACACTGCAAACAGTTAGCTCGCCACGGGTGGGTGGATTCCATGCCAGGCGCTGCAGTGCGCCCGTGACAGGCGAGACAGTCGTTCCGCATCCATGTCGAATGAGGAACTACGGGAGGTGCTCCCACATAGGCACGACTGCCAGCCGTGGGCGCTTTGGTTCCCTGGAAAGTATTTTCAAATGAGGCGGAAGCGACAGTAAACTCCGCATGCTTTTCGACATGGCATTGAGTGCAATTGGAATAGTAAGGGTGTGGCATTTTGCCAGCCCTTAGACTCTTGCTCCGAAGGCCTTCTGCATGGCAGGCCATGCAAGCGGCAGAATTAAGCTGATCGATAGGGTGTGGGACTGTCGGAGGTGCGCCGTTGTAGGCCCGCCGCGTTTCGCGATGGGCGAGTGAGAGGAGTTTTTCACTTGGATTGATTTGTATATTTGCCAACATGTTATAGGGTTCTTGTTTTAGACTTGCGAGCCGAGTCTGCGATTCTCGTCGAGTCCTCCGGACAACCTCTGGCATATCTGCATAGGCCGTGGCAGATACGACTCTTGATGTGTTGTCGTGCTGTCTGACCGAGTGAATGGCAATCGACGCAGGATTAGCCCTGTCGTCTTGGGCAGTCATTGGAGATGTTAATCCAAGGAAGTAGCCGGTTGTCGCACTACCGAATAACATGATCACAATCAAGAATGTGTAGCGTTTTGCCAAGCCTCCAGGTGCTAACGTGGACGTGATGCCAGCTTCATCGGTGTTTCTAGTTTTCGGGTTTGACGACATATCGTAGTTCTTCGTAGAGCAACCAGCCTATGGCATTTTGAGGATTTGAACGGCGCTCTTCTTGTAGTCGGGCTGTTTGGAGAACGGATCAATGGCGTCGAGCGTGAGTTCGTTTACCAGCAAAGTTTCGTCAAAGAATGGTACAAATACGGTGCCCTGTGGGGGCCGTCCGCGACCGTTGGTCCAAGCTTGCAGTTTCAGTTCGCCTCGCCTGGAACGGAGCAAAACGAACTCGCCACTGACAATGCCACGTGCTTGAGCATCAGCGGCGTGCATCTCGACGTACGCCGAGGGCATCGCGCGGCTCAACTCAGGAATTCGGCGAGTCATCGATCCGCTGTGCCAATGTTCGAGCACACGACCAGTAGTCATCATCAGTGGATAGGTTTCATCCGGCAACTCGGCCGGAGGTTCGTAAGGGTGAAACCATATCTGTGCGCGATTATCACTCGTTGAAGAATGGTAAAACTGAACACCCGACCCGGGGTCTACGTAGGTGTCATCTCCCTCCACAAACCGAAATCGTGTTTCTGTCCAAGCGCCCTGTTCCTGCTTGACGACTGGCCAACGTAGTCCCCGAGCTTTCACATACTCGTCGTAGGGTGCTAAGTCCTTGTGCTTTAGTCGCGTAAACTGGCGGTATTCCTCAAACAGATGCTTGTCTACGTTGACATCGTAGTAGCGTTGCCAGTTCCATACGGGCAGGACTTGGCCTGTGGCGTCGGTTATCTCGAAGATAAACTTGCCGTCCTTATCTCTCATTCCCTCAAAGCCACGTTCAAACAGTTTTCGTGCGACAGCCAATGTTTGCCAGGCGTCGTCACGCGCATCCCCAGGCGGCTCTACCATTTTGAACCACTGCTGAGTACGCCGCTCAGAGTTGCCCACGACGCCATTTTTCTCCACCCACATTGCCGATGGCAGAATCAGGTCTGCCAACCGAGTCGTTGCCGTGGGATAGACGTCGGACACGATCAGGAATTTATCTTCCAAACCTTCTTTGGCGTTAAAAAGCTTATGCAGATTAGGGAGGGTTTGTCCTGGATTGGTGACCTGAACCCAGATCGTATCAATGTCGCCTCCTTGGTCGCGAGGCGTACAGAATTGCTCCCACATTTTGACGGTGTGGTACCCAGGCTGCGGATTAAGTCTTCCCTCTGGCAAGTTCCAGAACTGCTCACATTGCTCGCGATGCTCCGGCTTCGCGACTAAGCGACCGCCTGGTAAGGCATGGGCCAACGTGCCGACCTCTCGCACTGTTCCGCAGGCCGAAGGCTGCCCCGTCAAGCTTGTAGGGGCATCGCCGGGGCGACCGAAATGACCGCTGAGCAAATGAATGCCATGAACAAGCGCGTTCACTGCCGTGCCCATGGTGTGTTGATTCATCCCCATGCACCACAGAGAAGTAATTCGCAAATCCGGATTCCCGAAAAGCGAGGCGAGCATGCGAATCTTCTCAGCCGGAACTCCTGATAGTTCTTCGACATGCTCCGGAGTATAGGGCGTTAACTGTTTTTGGTACTCGTCAAACGAGATTGACTTGCCGTGCAGGTTTGGATTGTCTGGGTCTGGCGCTTTGAAGTTGCAGTATGCTTCCACAAACTGTCGGTCGTAAGTTCCGTTCTTGACGAGTAGGTGGGCGATACCCAACGCAATTGCAACGTCGCCATGCCCTTTCATTTCAAGGTAGTGTTGGCATTGCTCCGTCGTGCGTGTTCGTCTGGTACCAATATCAATCAACTCGATCGTTTCGCCCCGCGATCGCCTGTCGACAACACGCGAGAACAAGACTGGGTGCATCTCGGCGGGGTTGTTGCCCCACATGATGAGTACGTCGCACTGGTCGAGATCGTCGTAGCAACCTGCCGGCTCATCGACGCCGTAGGTGGCGAGAAAGCCGGTGACCGCCGAGGCCATACACAGTCGGGCATTGGGATCGATGTGGTTATTCGCTAACCCACCCTTCATAAACTTCTGTGCAGCATAGCCCTCTGGAATCGTCCACTGTCCCGAACCGTAGAATGCGAAGCGCGAGGGTGCTTGCTCGATGCGATCAGCGATCACATCCAGCGCCTGGTCCCATGAAATTGCCTCATAGGTATCACCTTTTCGCAATAGTGGTTTAGTAAGCCGATCTTTGCCGTAAAGTGCAGAACCAACATGGTAGCCTTTCACACAGAGCAGTCCTTTATTGACTTCTGCATCTTTGTCGCCCGCCACAGCGACGACTTTTCCGTTTTCGATTCCAACTTGCACATGGCAGCCGGTGCCACAAAACCGGCACGGGGCTTTGTTCCACTCCACCGACGAACTCTCAGCCGCGTTAAGAATTGGTAAATTGAAACTCGAACTACCAGAAGCAATCGCGGTTGCCGCGCTCATTGCAGTTGAGCGAATAAACGAGCGTCGATCCTGCTGCATGATTAAACCCTTTGTTCCGATGAATTCAGACATTCATTCAATTGATGCTGCGTGCTGTCTGCCGTAGTATCCTCAAGATGAACAAAGGCGACATCAACATGCTGGACACCAGGTAGGCTGATGAGCCAGTCCGTCAAGGATTGTGACTGCTGCGAACTGGCGGCCTCCAATACTAACGGCAATCTCAGTTCTTCCTGAGTCCCCATTTCGAAGCTCGGTTCAGAGGCGATTGCCGCAATCGCTCGCTTGGAGATCGTTGCTTCGTTTGTCAGATAGACCACGAGACCACTGATCATGTTCTTGAGCCTCTCGAGTCAAGATCATTGCTTTGTGCGAAGACGCTAATCGCGGCTTTGAGCCCGATGGTGTAGACCATAAGCCCAAATGCCCACACGCCCGCAGTCACTTTCCACTCCATGAGGCTGGGTTGGTATTCGACAATCTCATGCAGTGAGCTAGGAATGAAGCCGGGAACGATGAGTCCCATCCCTTTTTCGATCCAAGCGGCAACGAACGCAATGCCACAGGCGAATACCAACACTCCGGTGCGTCGAAGTACTAACGGCGACATAAATAGACAGACGGCAACGATGTTTCCAACGACGGCAGTCCATATCCACGGCACAAGGCCCGTATGACCATGAAGTCCGAGGAACAGATAGCGCGCCGAGGCCGTGTGGCTGCCGCCGGAATAGAATTCTGTAAACACTTCCGACACGACCATGATGAGATTTACCACCATCGTCACGCGCATGATGTTGACAAGAATTCTAACCGGCTCCTCTGAAATGCGATCACCTAGCAGGCGTCTGAGAAACAATAGGGTGACTATGATAAAGGCCGGCCCTGAGACAAATGCACTTGCCAGAAATCGGGGTGCAAGTAGAGCGGAATTCCAGAAAGCGCGACCACCCAGGCCGCAATAGAGGAACGCTGTCACGGTATGTATCGAAATCGCCCAAAATATGGAAAGCATGACAAAGGGCACATACCAACGCGGGTTGGGGCGTCGCCCAAGATAACGCATGTAAAGCAGGTAGCCGCAGATGTGCAAGTTGAGCAGCAAATAGCCATTGAGCACGATCACGTCCCAAGTAAGCATTGAGAAGGGGAAGTTAAAACGCCCTAGTCCTGGGATCATGTGCCAAAACCGATCGGGGCGACCCAAATCTGCGGTGACGAACATGAGACACATGATGATTGCCGCGATGGCGAGAATCTCGCCGACGATCACTACGTCGTGCATCTTCTTGTTGTGATAGAGGTAGGCAGGGATGACCATCATCACACCTCCTGCGGCAACTCCTACGGCGAAGGTGAAGTTGGCGATATAGAGCCCCCAGCTGACATGGTCCGTCATGTGAGTGACAATCATGCCATCTGCAACTTGTACCGCCCAAGCATTGGCGCCGACCAAGAATATCGCCGTGAGTACGAACATCCAGGCGTAAAACCAAATACTCCCATCCGTCGCAACTCCCAGCAGCCAAAGCAGAAAATGAGGGTAGTTGCGCACTTCAAGCGCAGGCTGCTGAACAGCGTCATTTGGCGAGACCAAAGTTGCACTACTCGAACTCATGCTTCCAAATACCCATCAGCTATCGAAAAAGTAGAAAAAGCTGGGTTGGGTTCCCAACTCCTCTTTCAACAAAAAGACACGCTTGTTCTTTAGTATCCAAACAATCTCGGACTCCGGATCATTCAGATCGCCGAACACCCGCGCCCCAGTCGGACAAGCCTCTAAGCAGGCCGGCAACCGTCCTTCGCGAGTGCGATGCAGGCAAAAATGGCACTTTTCCATGACGCCCTGGGGGCGCACTCGATTGGACAGGTAGCTTTGCTCGGGATTCACTTCGTCGGCGGGGATCGTTGGTTCTTCCCAGTTAAACCTACGAGCATGGTACGGACAGGCAGCTTCACAGTAACGGCAGCCGATGCACCAGTTGTAGTCAACCACCACGATGCCATCATCCTCTTTCCAAGTTGCCTCTACGGGGCAAACGGTTACGCATGGCGGGTTGTCGCACTGCTGGCATTGCACCGGCATATAAAATTTGTCATCTCTCGGAACGGTGTGATCGTAGGTCGTATTGCCCGTTTCCATATCCATCGAACCTTTGTCCATCTCGAGAACTCGAATGTAGGACTGATTCGTAGATCGATCGTGGTTATTCTCCCTATGGCACGCTTCGACACACTTGCCGTTGCCATTGCATTTGCTGAGGTTGATCGCATAGCCAAATTTCACTCCCGGGATGGGGCGATGATCGTCGATTGATACCTCTGCCCCGTATTCCTCTTTCGCTTCGGATTCTAGACGAGAAAGGACCGCTTGTTTGTCTTCTTCGGTTAATTCTTTGTAATGTTGCTGTAAGAACTCATCGACGGAGACATTCTCAGGAATCGTGGACAATGGCGAGATCGCCTTTCCAAATGCAGCTAGGCCGAGAGTAGCACCCACGCCTTTGAGCACGTTTCGCCGTGTTGAGCCTGCGTTGTTGAGGATCGGCAGCAGTGGCTCCTCGTCTTTCGATTGAGCAGGAGTTCCGCTATGCGAAGGCTCAGTCATGTTCACCAGCTCCTGATTCGTGGTTGTCCTCGAGGAATCTGTCGCGTGGCTTAAAAGTTGGTTGCATCGCTGGTAAGCCTGGCGAGTGGGGATCGTGGCAGTCGACACAGTTGTTGCGTACTCGTGGGCCTCGCGATAGATCCCAGTAACCGGTCATACCGCCGTGAGCACCATGCTCATAGTCACGCGTTTGTGGACCATGGCACTGAGCGCACAGCGTCATCACCTCCGAGTACTCGACGAGTTTTCCATCGGCAAGGTGGAGCGCGTCGTAGTCATTCGGATTGTGGCAAGAGAGACAACTGACCTTCCCGTGGGCAAAACTTAGTGCTTGATGAAATTCGTCGAGATCTGTCGGCGAGCGATTGTCTTGGTTCGGCGGACGAGTCGCGTGGCAAGTCGAGCACGCTGCAGTGACTGGGGCTCCCGAGGGGGCTCGCAATCCAGTATCGAGCCGAGGAGGCCCACTCGGTTTGCGGACGGTGACTGGAAATAGCTTTGGAGAACGCTGTGAATGTATCACGTTCTGTTGGGTATTGGCCGAAGGATCCAGGTTGACTGGCTTGGTACTGATTGCTTGATTAGCAAGTACACTTTCGCCAGGCGAGCGAAACGCCCATCCAGTTCCGAAACAGATCGCCAGCAATCCGATTGCTAGCCAGAAGGTCCCTTGCCTTGAACGAATCTCGGACATTCCCCACCAAGCCTAGATCAGTTGCTGCCCACGCTGCATCTGTGAAATAGCATAACCCCGCTAAAGAATACGTCAAGGTGCGGTTAACGCCTGCGGTCCGATTTAAACGGCTCCTTTGGGATCTGCTTCTAGGCGCTGGATGCTCATGAGCCGCGCGCAGTTGAAGAATCAGACTGAAATGCTCCGTCTGCTGATCCCGACTCCCTCGCGATGCTATCGTTCGTTTCCTCGGTTTCGGGTACGGCCGTCAAATTCGACGGGCAGGTTTCTTCTGAACCGCATTCTTTGCAAACAATACGAACTAGATCCAAACTACTGAACTCAAGTCCGTGCGTTTGACATAGTTGGTAGAGTTCTTTTAGGTGAGTGCAAGCCATTGTGACTCTCTTGGGAGGTTCCCACAAATATGGTGATCGAATTCACGAAGTTGTTGTGAATCTTAAGAATAACTCTCTAGCATCTTTTCGGTCGCTGCTTCAAACCCCTTACGCCACTGCGACTCAAGCCGCTCATCCCAGTCTGTGCCATGCAGTTGAGCCAAGGCCTTGAGCATCGAACGAATCCACAGTGGATACATCTCTGTGGGAATCCCAATTTTTTGGTGCTGATCACCGAGGTATCGGAAATACTCCTCGGTAGAAACAAATGGAGTTACAAGATATTGCTCCACGAGAGTCAATGCTGAGGTAACGACGACGGCCTGACGTTTCATGTCAACGTCTTCAAAGTAAGTTATCGCTTCTGGGCAGTCTGCGAAGAACTGATCGTAGAAACGGTGGCCGATCGACTCGGAAGATGAGTACACGAGTTCTAAGCTCTCAGAAATGTCCATAGTGAAACTCCACAGGGACGTTTGAAAAAGCAACGGTCATTTGCAAAGCTGTTTCAGAATTGGATCTGCTCGGTCGATAGCGACCTTTGATATCGCTACTGTCTCTTTAGCCGTATGATCGCGAGAATGTAAGAATCTTTGACCGCAGCTCCGCGAACTGCCAATCTCTGCTTTACGCACCCAGCCTACAGGCATCCATAAGGGCACGTCAAGGTGCGGTTATCGCGTGTTCTGAAAGCCCAGGCGCTGCTTCATGGCTAGGAGATTGCCTGCGCAAAGAAATCTTCGTAGCGAGAATCAAGCTCGCGCGTATTCAGAGCTGATACACATCATCCGATTTGGGAAAGCTACAGCGACCCGTACTCCGTCGGATTGCTAGCAACTCGGCGATGGTTTTGCTCCCCAGCACTTTCTCAACATGAGCTATCGCTTCATCAAGTTCCAGGTGAATAGGGCAGAGCTTTAGATGTCCTGGCAATCCGAGCGGACAATGTTCGATGCGCTGAATCGGGTCCGTCGCGTTGAGCACATCCAGCATCGTAAGTTCCTCGGGATCGGCACTCAGTCGAATCCCGCCGCCTTTTCCTCGTTGAGCTTCGACAATTTCTGCATCTTGCAACTTCCCTATCACTTTTCGCAAATACGGAGCATTCACCTGAATTGCTGCAGAGATTTCAGGTATCGTGGACTCGTAGCCAGGACTACTCGCCAGGTGTGCGACAGAACGCAACGCGTAGTCTGTTGTTTGACTAAACAATGAAACCTCACTGGATTGCAGAGCAATCTCGGTAACGACAAGATCCCTAAGAAGCCGAGCGGCTGATCACAGAAACCGCTAGTTGAGAGCTACCTATTCTACTCACTCGACTTGGGGGCGTCTACGAATCGTACTTAAACCAGAAAATGGGCAGCACGGAATCTTCTCTAGAAGTTTAGTTCCCACTGCCCATAGAAGAAGTCTGCATCAGTAGGAGCTAGAATCTTGTTGCCTCTCCAAAAATGCGACCATCCCAGGAGCAGATTTGATCTAGGCCCATATTGAAATTTGGCAATCAGATCCAACTCATCCCCAAGGTCTTTACTAGTTGTGCTTTGCAGCGGAGTGCCGCCAATCGAAGGGACAATATCCGTGTCTTGATTGGCCATGAAATGCCAATACCAGATCAGTAGATTCAACCGCTTGGCAGGCTTCATTGTTAGCAAGAGGTTTGGCGACTCGATGTTTGCGCGTTGCACGGCGTCGATAAAGCCAAAATACTTGTGCGCAAGCGGAAACAATTGATTGAAGCGATTGAAGTCACCGCCCACATTGTTGCCCGAGGCATAGTCGTAATAACACCAAAGGGTCGGGGACCAAGGCAGCACATCACCCAAGTTACGGCCGAGACCACAAGTACAGAATGCCGCTTCATGATCGAGCCCTAACCCACTCTGGCGACCGAACTGCGGGCCACCTTCCAGCTCGAATAGCCACTTATTGAACTCACCATTTATCCGCAGCCCAAGCGTGTGTAACGAAAAATCGCCCACGATCGGTCCGGTGTTCTCATTGTCGTAACCGATGTAGTAGCTCTCCACCCCGAAGTGTTCGAACCCAGAATAGCTTGCGTGACAGCCGTAAAATGGCTGGTCGTAGTCTGCTTCGTCGAGGTTGTGCGGGTCAACCGGCACCAAATGAGTATAGAAACCGTCAATTGACCAGTTGTCCGAGTTGGCCATCAACTTTACGCCTTCGAAGGTACGTCTTACATTGGCCCAATCAAGGGGAGAAATCAGCCGCTGGTTGCCATAGAGCAGCTCCTGTCTTCCGATGCGAAGCTTGAGCCCGTCGCGAAGGGCCAGGTCGGCAAAGAGATTGAGGAAATCTCCATAGTTCCGGTCAATGCCACGCGGAATGTAGTTTCCGCTGTCGTCAGACGTATCCGCCAGAATTCCTTCCGCGAAGATCCGCAACTGATCGTTGACCTGCCAGTTACTGTAGAGACGTAACCGCGTGAGTACAAAGTCCGTTTCTGTGGGATTGAACCGACTGAATCCCTGCGACTGCCCCATTCCCCGCTCATGGTGATAGCGCGTCCTGAGTTGGCCACCCAAGTCGAGCCTGCCGTAATCACCGCCGGCCACCGGCAGCAGCTTCAGGCAATCGCCCAAGCAGCCCTTGGTCGAGCAATCGTCGGTCAAATAGTCAAAAGTGTTGTCATAGAACAGAGCTTTGTGTGAGCTGGAACAAGGGTTGCCTTTGTTTGTTTTACCGCTGACACATGCGGAACCGCAGTCGATGGACTCACCGCATGAACTGCAATTTGGTTCTTGGGCGTCCGTTGAATTTGCACCCGCGCCTTGGATACACATTCCTATCAACAACCACGTACATAGCGACCTAAGCATCTAACCGACTTTCTTAACCGAACCTAGAGGTATGCTTTGCTGAATACTTAGATCGGCTTCATATTAATTCGCATGCATCGGTCATGAGAGAATCCGCAAAGTTTGCCCGAGCGACAATGTCCCGCGGGTATGTACTATGCTTGCAACCGCTCCCCTGTGGTCGGGGAGCACCGCAGCCATTCCTGGAACGGGGCCACTGCGCGTGGGTTGCCCCCGCCCGTACGAGTTGCACTGAGAAGACTTCGACCGCTTGGGTGGGCGTCAGCTGGACGGGTGTTTTCTCTCCGACGACGTGCAGTTGATCTAGATGGTCAGAGCCTGATCAGATTTCTTTCCGAGGCGCATCATCTGCAGTCACGCTGTGTAGGGGATGGGGGACGTTGTGGGCGGTGTAGAATCCTGGGAAATACCTGCTGTTGATCACGGGATTGGACTGCAGGCAGTTGCTCCACGTCGGCCTGCCCCATTGTTTAGAGCCAAAGCCTCGGCTTACTCGCCACGGGCATCAATCGACCGCGTCTAGCACCGCGAGAAGTGAACAGAAAAATCTGGGAACAAGCATCGTTGGGCTACTGGAATAGCCCTACGATGAAATTCGGACTATTATTTCCAGGGGTTTTGGAAAGTTCGCAGCGGAATTCGGCCAGCGCAGCACCCACTCGCGGGTCCGGCGGTCGATTTTTGCCGTATTTTTCCGCTTTATTGGTCCATTTCCCCGCTGTTGGGGCGTGTATCTAGTGATGGCAAACTCCCCAGAAAAACCCGTTCCACCGGCTGACCCCCAGCGGTACGAGCTATTTGTCAAGCATCTGCTGGAACATGAGCCCAGCGTGCGTGCATTTCTGCGAGGTTTGCTGCCTACTTGGCAGGATGTAGAAGAGGTCACGCAGGAGGCGAGTCTGGTGGCTTGGCGTAAATTTTCGGACTTTGAAGAAGGCACTTCCTTTGGCGGCTGGTTTCTGACCATTGCTCGCTATGAAGCGATGAGCTACCGCCGGCGGCTCGCCCGCACGCCGTTGGTTTTTTCGGATGACATCTGGGGGCTCTTGGCCAGCGAGGCCGCTGACGAGGAGTTCGGTGAAATGCGTCGACAGTACCTGGAAAAATGTCTGCAGAAACTCGATGCGGCCAGTCACGCATTGCTGATGAAGATCTACTCTCCCGGCGTGGTGATGCGCGAAGTGGCGAAACAGTCGGGTAAGGGTGAGCAAGCGTTCTACAAGGTTGTGCAGCGATTGCGATCTACGCTGTTAAAATGCGTGACGAAGACTATGTCCAAGGAAGGAATGTGATGACTGGCGAGAACATGAAAGGCAATGACTTTGACAAGCTGATTGCTGCTTGGCTCGACGGCAGGCTTACCGCCGAAGACTCGCAAGTGCTGCAAGCCGAACTGCGGGAGTCTGCCGCGGCGCGAGCGAAGTTTCTTAAGTACTCTGCACTTGATGCGAGGCTTCATGAGTTCGCCGACACAAGTGGCATGCTTGACTCGGAACAGCACATAGTTGATGTGCTAAATCGGACGCCGAGCCACGCGCACGAGTCTGCTTCTGTTTCCGTCGATTCAGCGGAGGTGGGACCTGAGCAATCCCGAGTGACACTGCCGACAGCAAGAGCAGGCGGGACAAGATCAAGCGTGAATGGTTCAGGTGGCGGCGGCGCGACCGCATTCCCGCGTTTGGCATCTTGGTACACCGCACTTGCGGTCGGTATGCTGCTGGTCGTATCGCTGTTTGGCTATTTCAACTCTGGAAAGCAGCGTGCAGCGCTTCCGCAGCAAGTTGCTTCTGTTGATAAATCGGAGAGCGTAGAGCTTGCCGGCGTCGTGTCACTTCGTAAGCCGCCGGCGCCAGTTGCCACTTTGGCATCGGCTGAACGAGCCCTTTGGGAAGAGTCGCAAATCCAAGTTGGGCAGGCTCTTTATGAAGGGGAATCGATTAAGCTGCGCGAGGGCAAGGCGCGAATCAGTGTCGGCTTCGGGGCGGAGATCGTCGCCGATGCACCTTTGTCAATTACTTTTCTCGCTAGCGATCGAATCCAGCTACATCAAGGGAAAGTCGCCGTCGATGTTGCACCGTGGGCGAAGGGGTTTACCGTCGTCACTGAAGAAATGGATGTTGTGGACCTCGGTACCACATTCACGGTCTCTGCTACACCTGGCATGAACTCAGAAACCACAGTGCTCAAGGGCGTGGTTCGTGTTCATCCATCGAAACTTGAGAAAGAGCATCGGCGTGGTCTGTTGATTTCTGAAGGTCAGCGAATGTCGATCGATGGCAAAGGCTCCTTCGAAAACGTCCCAGAAGAAAACGTGCAACAGCTTCTTAATCGCCTGGATTTCGGAGTTAAGGGGCCTTATCGCCCAGTTGATTTGAACAACACTGGCCTCGGTCTTTCCGTTGGCGACGAGGACCTGCACTGGCGTGTAGTGCGGGGGCCAGAGGAAAGCTTTAGCGGGCCACAGTTCGCCGCGGTGTGCGTTCCTCACGAGGCATACCTGCCCAACGATCCTCAAAAATCGCAATGGATATCTATCGCGGATTGGCGTACCGCACAAGCCAATTCTACCTATACCTTTCAAGCAGTATTTGATCTGGAAGGTTACGACTTATCCACGATGCAGCTGTTTGGTCGGTTTTTGGCAGACAATGGCATCGCGGCGGTACGAGTTAACGGAGAGCCAGCTCAAGTTCAGTCTTGGGTTGACAACATAGAACTACAACCATTTGGCAATCCGCAGTTCCGTTTTGTCAATGTCACGGAAGGTCTCGTGGAAGGTCGAAATGTCATCGAGGTAGACGTGCGCAACGGCATGCAGCGCATCTGGGATGAAAACGCACATGCGGCAAAGCTTAGTCCCATTCCCAATCCGATGGCGTTGCGTGTTGAGTGGTATGCGTTTGGCAGGCAAACTGTCCTCGCAAAGAGTGAAGACGGTGCAAAACTATTTCGTCGGGTTCATGAACAGGTTTCCCCAAGGTTGGCGCTTTCTTCCAGATTTCTGGATAACTGAGATGAGAGGCTCGGTTAAGCCCATCAATGTCGCTTGCTGCCGAATTTGAAGATGCGCGGTCGCTTAGTGTTGCACACGAGAACAAATAGGTATCGAATGAAAGTTGTTGTACATCACCAAGCGTGCATTGTTGCGATAGCCCTGGCAATGCAGCTTTTGTTCTTGTCACCGAGCGACGCAGAATTGATAAGCTCGCCCCAAGCGACGAAAATCGCACTACGGGGCTCTGCGCGACCGCTAGATCATACGCAGCCTCCTGCTCGGGATGTTGTTGCACTCGCTGAGCAAGCACCGCAGACGATAGAGAAATTGGACTCTGGCGGAACACTGATCGACTTCGGCAAAGTCGCCTTCGGTAACGTCAAGTTGACCTCACCACCAAACTTCAAAGGCACTATCATGGTGCGGTTTGGGGAGAAACTACAAGGTGGCGCGATCGATCGCGAGCCACCAGGCACAGTGCGCTACAGCGAAGTGGAGGTGCAAACCACTCCCAGTGCGACAATCGTAATCGCCCCACCAGCCGATGAACGGAACACTCAGCAGTCTGGCAAAATCAGACGCACGGGGCCTACACCTCCAGCCGTTTTAACTCCGCCTGAGTGGGGCGTTGTAACGCCGTTTCGTTGGGTCGAAATCGAAGGATTGCCCAACAATGACTTGAGCACCGAACAGATCGTCCGCCGGGCAGCATTCCCAAAGCACTGGGATGAGAGTTCCGCATTGTTTGTTTGTTCAGACGAAACGCTCAACCGTGTCTGGGAGCTTTGCCGCTATTCCATCAAGGCGACGATGTTTGCTGGAGTCTATGTCGATGGCGACCGGGAACGAATTCCTTACGAAGCCGATGCTTACCTGAATCAGTTGAGTCATTACTACGTTGACCATGATCCTAGCATGGCACTCCAGACCTTCGATTGGCTGATGGAGTATCCCACGTGGCCAACCGAATGGGGGCCCCACATGGTTTTTATGGCCCATGCTGAATGGATGCGAAGTGGCGACGTCGAGTGGATTGCTCAGCGATACGAAGGTTTGAAGTCGAAAACGCTTATCGAGCGCTGCCGCGACTCCGGGCTAGTCCATAGCAATCAGAAACAGATCGGCTGGAACGATATCGTCGATTGGCCTCCAAGCGAGCGCGACGGATACATTCGTTCTGAGGTAAACACCGTCGTCAACGCGTTTCACCTGGCAGCGATCGATAAAATGGCTGAGCTCGCGGCTGTGGTTGGGGCTGATGAAGACGCTCAGTACTACCTTCAGCATGCTGAACATGCTCGACGAGTCTTCCAGGACCGTTTGTTCGACGCCGAGGCAGGTCTCTTTCGAGACGGACTCGGTGTAGATCATTACTCTCAACACGCCAACTTTTTCCCCCTAGCCTTCAATCTTGTGAAAGAGAATGACCGCCCAAAAATTGTCGAATGGCTGGTCGAACGTGGCATGCGGTGCTCAACCTACGCTGCTCAATATCTACTGGAAGCGCTCTTCGAAAACGGAGCCGGCGAGGCGGCAGTTGAACTGTTGCTCGCGCCTGGAGAGAGGAGTTGGCGTCACATGCTCGACTCCGACGCGACGATCACCTGGGAGTCGTGGAACGAGAAAGTAAAACCAAACCTGGACTGGAATCATGCCTGGGGAGCAGCGCCTGCAAACCTGTTGCCCCGATATGTTTTGGGCGCCCAACCACTCGCACCTGGTTGGAAACGCGCAAAGATTCGTCCAAACCCAAGTGGATTGGATTTTGCACGTGGCACCGTACCTACTCCGCATGGGCCAATCTCTGTCGATTGGAAGCAACAAGACAGTTTCAGTATGAAACTGAAATTGCCTGACGGCATGACTGCTTCGGTCCAAGTGCCAACGGTGCCTGGTGCCGAACGAATACTTGTCAACGGTCAGCAAGTCGAAGCCGTACTGGATAGCGGCTTCTGGTTGCTCAGCAAGGACCTGGCTGGCGAAGTGGAGATTGAGGTTCGCTAAGCAGCGTTTGCGCCAGCGCCCAAACTGTCTGAGTGACACAGCAATGGGATGAGCGGCTGCTGCTGCTGCGCATTTAAATCGATGGTCTTGTAGGCATAGAATATACTGGAACTTAGAGAGGAAGAGGTGACCCATGCGCAGTTTATTTACACATGACAAGAACAATACGATTCTGTCACGTATTCGTTGCCTAAGTACGAGCGTATTAGCAATTTCCTTTAGGGTTTTCGCGGTTTTACTTTTTTGCCAATCGATTCCTCCAGCGATGGCACAACTTGGCCTTAGTCCCCTGAACGATATGTTGCTGGATTCCGATGCTTTGATTTTACCTACGGCTGGCAACTTTAACACAAGGATCAATGGTCAACCGTATCAGCAAGAAGCCCTCATTACACACGACGGTTATCAGTATGCAACCTGGTACCACAATAGTCCTAGCGACGAAGACATCTATATTTCGCGCCGCAGTTTGGCGGGAACCACGTGGGAAACTTTTGACACCGGCTTTGGCCTGGAAAACGGCGACGGAACAGCCTCAACATCTAACAAAGAATGGGATTCACACAATGTCATTGGGTTGGGGATTTCTGGTGATGGACGTATTCACTTGTCCTTCGATCACCACGATCATCCACTGCGCTACGCCACTACGAATGCCGGAGTCGCCACCAGCGCAGGTGGCACCTGGAACAGTTCGATCTTCGGCGCTGAACGAGATTCTTTGAACGTCAGTAGCTCTACGGTTTCTCGGGTCACCTATCCTCGTTTCACCAATGTGGGCGACGATATTGTCTTTACCTACCGCGAACGTGGCAGCGGTAACGGCGATGTGAGAATCGCAGACTACGACTCGCAAACAGGTCTTTGGAGCAGCACGCGTTTCGTCAATAAGGGAGGTACTGGATCTGGAACTTATGACGACGTAAACAATAATCCATCAACTAGGCGCAACGCATACCACAATGGATTCCACACTGACAGTACAGGCAGATTGCACACGACTTGGACCTGGCGTGAAGGTACTCAGGACGGAAATCATGACATCATGTACGCCTATAGTGATGACAAGGGTGTTACCTGGCGGAATAATGACGATGTAATAGTAGGGACGAACTCTTCGCCTATCACACTGAATTCTTCTGGCATCGAGGTGGTCGATCTTGATCGTCGCCAGGCGCTGCTCAATCAACAGGGTCAAATCGTTGATGCCAACGGCGGTGTTCACGCGCTGATGTTTCATCGCACGCCAGGGCATTCTCTCACAAATTCACCCTTCAGTGATAAGAACAACTCCGAGTACTTCCACTACTACCGCGACCCGCAAAACGGAAACTGGGATGTCAAAGCGTTTCCGGCCGGGACAAAGGTGGGGAGCCGCCCTCGGATCAGTGCAGATAGCAACGGACATCTCTTCGGCCTCTTTACCGAAGGCAGTGACCTGGTGATCGCCGGCGCAGAGAAGGTTCTGGGCGGTTACGATGACTGGGAGATTCTGCACGTAGACAATACCTACAATTACTCTGGCACACCGCTAATCGACAACAAGCGTTTGCTCGATGAAGGGATCTTATCAGTTTTTATTCAAGAAACAGGTAGCACTCACCCAACCAACCCAACCGGGAGCCCACTGCGTGTTCTTGAATTCAATACCTTCGTTCCCGAGCCACCCGTCTTTTCGGGCACGCTGCTCGCAGGCTGGGGCACATGGGACAGTGGTTCTTCTCCCTCTGCATCGAAAACCGCGGCAGGAATCACAGGGTCAGCGGTCACTACCACCGAAGGACTGAGCTGGCATACCAACGACGGACGCGGGGCCAGTGCCGATGGCGATTGGGGAACCTTCGCGGGCCCCCCAACGGCAAGCATTGTGGCTGGTGATGGTGTGGAAAATGAAAACCTGGAGCTGTCCAACGGTACCACGGGCGGAACGATTACCTTCACGATCACCAACAATGGTACCGAAGACCTCGAACTAGATGGCTTTCACTTCGATGCGTACGCCTTTCGCCCCAATGCAGCCAGAGCCTACGAATTGAGCGTGGCATCGGGAGATATTACCAACGGTGTGATTTATACTTCAGCAGATGATGAGATCACCCACGTTGGCGGTGCCTGGGACAACCTCGCTCATGACGATATCAGCCACTCCTTGTTAGGACTGGCCGACAACATCCTCGAAGTGGGTGGCAGCGTTGATTTTCTGCTGGCTTTCTCGAGTGGCACAGGTGCCGGTGGCGGCCACGATCTGTGGATCGACAATGTCGCGATCACTGCTGTAGAAGACCTTATTCCCGCCGACCTGAATGGCGACGGATTTGTCGACGGCTTGGACTTGGGAATCCTGCTGGGCAACTTCGATCAGAATGGCATCCCCGCCTCTGGCGGCGAACTCAATGGCACGGATCCCGTGGACGGTCTCGATCTCGGTATCCTGCTTGGCGCATGGAATCCTCCGGCAATCAGTGCAGTCGCTGTGCCTGAGCCAAGTGCACTGATGCTGGTTATCAGTGGAATGATGTCGGTATTATTTCATTCCAGATGCGTAAGGCGATAGTCTACCACGTACAGCAAAGAGGGTACTCCATCCACAGGTTTAGAACCTTTATTACGGATAAGCTCCGTTGGCTCTTCCTGACCGAAGATGGATAGTATTTTTTCTTGTTTCCACCGTTGCAGATCCAACAGTGGCTCACCAATAATCGAATGTTGGGTCGCCAGTTCGACATCAGTCCACCGCCATTGGGTCTGTTCAGTATTGGGCTGGCCCTTGGCGATGAACAACTGACCTTCGTCACTGTAGACGAGAATCAGGCTGCGATCCGCTCCCCCAACTAGCTTCGGCCGATTGCCCGAAAACGGCAAGCTCTCTTGATGCCAAGAACCATCGCTGCTTCGCCAATGGTGATGATATCGACTTCGCCAGCTTCCTTTCTGACGGTGGCGCAGTACTACGTGAATGCTACCGTCAGCGTAGGCATAGTGAGTGTTTGAATTGGTGAGTCCGAAATCTGTAGGTATGGGAGCGACGACTAAACCGGGAGAGTCGAGCTGAATAGGGTCTTTCCCCGTGTTCCCGATGATCGTACCGGCCGAGTTCAGCCAAGTTCGTCCATGGTCGTCGCTGTAAGCGTAACAAAGATCGTGTTGGTTGCGGGGATTGGTTTTCTCGAAACGATCGCGCCAGACCCAAGAAGCATGAAGACGATTTCCTGCGTAGGACAATGAGTTCATGTACGGACAGCGCGTGATGCTTGTTTTGTCGCCTACGGTGTAGGTTCCGATATCACGCGCGATGAACTTGCCTAAACCAGGCGACCAGGCGTGTTTGACGCCATCGTACTGTTCGATCATGCCGTCTCCATTTCCTGAGGTGACGGCTCGGTAGTAGAGCATGAGATTGCCGTTTGGGGCTCGGAAAAATCTTGGGTACGTCACTCTATTGTCGACCGTGACCGATCGCAGCTTATGCGTTACCCCTCCGAATAAATCAGCACTCCAAGTTACGGATTCCGGATCGTGCGCGGCGCCTAATTTGGAGACACGATAGTTCAGTCGCGTGGCGTGGTGATCGAAAGCCATGTGGATCGTGCCATCCTGCTCGCAAATACCGATGACCGCCGCGTTGTGTGAGTCGTTGGATTCTAGGCGATGATCGTTGAATTCGATCACTTCCCACGAGCCGCTTGGCAATTTTCTGCGGCCGATGCACACACGTCGTTCCGCATCGTAGTAGGTGACGTATTGGTAGCTGCGATAGGTAGTGAGTGCGGCTTGTTGATGCGTTCGCCCATTGACTGTGTTCGAGAAGCGTGTTGCTGGGCCACTTGCAAAGGTCAGAGCCCTTTCATCAACGATCGACTTCTCCATCAGCTCGAACGTGCTTGCCCGCACCTGTGCCGAATCAAGCACATAGAATAAGCCAAACAGCAAGAGGCCCAGGGCCAAAGTCACTGGAGGGCGAATCATGATTCGTTGGATTTGCATCGACGCATGCGTTTGCATAAAAAAGTTGAAGTCCTAGTTCAAGCTGTTACAGAGAGAGCGCTACCTGCTCTGAGAATTAACCCTTATACTTCTCGAATAAATTCACAAAATCTTGATGAACCTTGGGGTATTTCTTTGAAAGCTCGTTCTTTTCACCTGGATCGGTTTCAATGTCGTACAACTCGACGGCGGCATCCATGCCATACCGCACGGCCTTCCATTGCCCACGTCGAGCTGCTTGAAAAACTTCGCCCACGATTCCTGAATTCGGGTCACCTGCTTGCTTGCCAAATTCCCAGTACAGAGTCCGCTCTGGAATCGCCTTTGGGTTGTCCTGCAGCAGCCCCCGAATCGAAGCGCCATTGGTCCTCACGCGAGGTACGGAGTCGAGTGACACCTCAGCAAGCTCTGCAAGAGTCGGCAATACGTCCGCAAACGCCCAGGGCGTATCGTCTACTCTGGCTTGGGTAATTGCCTGCGGCCAACTGACAATCATGGGAACGTGAATACCGCCATCGTAGACGTCGCGTTTCATTCCTCGATAGGGCTCCGACGCCCGGAAGAAATCGGGGTCGCCGCCCCCTTCATCATGGGGGCCGTTGTCTGATGTGAAAAAGATCAGTGTGTTGTCCGCGATTCCCTGTGCTTCGAGCGCGGCCACGATCTGCCCGACGTAGTCATCCAGAGCCGTCACCATACCGGCAAATGTAGCGTGTGGTTGCTCGACCGGTGCTGGATAGTACCACGCATATTTGTCACGAGGCTCAGCTCCCGACATTCCGGTATAGGACTGCTCGGGAAATTGGCTCTGGTACTGTTCAACGTATCGCTGTGGAGCTGCCAATTCGGCATGGGGCGAGGAAAATGCGAGCATGACGAACAACGGGTGATCATGCGGCTCCGAAATGTATTTGATCGCTTCCTGGGTAAACACCTCCTGGGCATAAGCGCCCTTTTTGCCGCCTTCGTTCGCTTCGATACGTAGCTTTTTGCCGTCACGCCACAAGATGGTTGGATACTGGCGATGGCCTTCAAGAATCGAATACATGCCCATCCAGGTGTCGAAACCCATTGCCAACGGATCGGTAACACCCAACTGCGAGCCAATCGAGTACTTGCCAAATAGGGCCGTGTCATAGCCAGCGTGCTTCAAGACATGAGCCACCGTGACATCAATTTCACGTAGCTGGACAGTGTTCGAGTTGTTTTCCATCAAACGCCCATCGCGTCCCGTAAACAGCGACACGCGAGATGGCGAGCAGACGGTATTGCCAGCATAGGCTTGAGTAAATCGAATACCTCGACTTGCGAGCCGATCAAGATTAGGTGTCTTGATGGGAGTACTGCCATAGCACCCAAGTTGGTTAAAGCCGAGATCGTCGGCGAGGATGAAGATGATGTTGGGTCTGGCATCAGCAGAAGTATGGCGCGATTCGGCCGCAGCCGTGATAGCACTGGCGAATAGCAAATGGAGCATAACCATCAGTCTTGGAAAGCAGCTCACGTCTAGTTTGCAGCCTTGTCGCATAGCGCCCTCAATTCGTCGATGAAGTCAGTAGTGGCATATTCTTCAATTGCGTTTTTACTCTCCAACGGATCGCTAGCTAGGTCGAACAACTGTTCGTAAACCGACTGTTGTTCCGGAAACCTAACGTACTTCCAACGTGCCGTACGAATTCCCTCGGTGCGTGGAATTGGAGCACGCCTTTCGTCCTCAGGAGTATAGATGTGTTCGTAGTAGAAGTGGGACCGCCACGACGGGGATTCCTGGCGCAACAGTGGCATGAGGTCGCATCCTTCCATGGAATCGGGGACTGGTACTCCGGCTATCGACAGTATCGTTGGGGCCAGATCAATGCTCAAAACCAATTCGTCGCTCTGATGCGAACTAGGCTTGTCGGATTCTTGAAGCAAGTTTTCGGGCACGTTATGAATTCGGGGATCGTAAATGATCAGTGGAACGCGAATTGAACTCTCGTACATCAGCCATTTTCCCGTCAATCCGTGGTCGCCCAGCAAAGAACCGTGGTCGGACGAATAGATCACAACGGTGTTCTCTTCGAGATTCAGCCGCTTGAGAGCCGCTAGAATTTCACCAACGGCCTGGTCAGCGCGTGTGACAGTGCGGTAAAAAGTGCGCAACATGTTCTGATGGCGTTCGGGATTCTCAAGGAGGTTGCGACTCTTTGAGCCGTTGAGCGACTTGCGAACGAACTCGGGCTGGTCTTCAAAATCCGCAACAGTGAAAGTTGGCGAGGGAGGCAACTCCTCATCGGCGTACGGATCTTTCTCGGCTGGGTCAAAATAGTTGAACGGCCCGTGGGGCTCTTTGAAAGCGACCGTCAAACAAAAGGGCCTATTATCATCGCTCTCAAGAAACTCAACGGCTTTCTTTGTCATTACTCGCGTCAAGAACCGAGTCTTGCCGTCAACGGTTTGACTGAAGGAGATGCTTTGCGGAAAACCATACCAGAAATCAAACTCGGATTCTGGGAGCGCCAGTCCAGTCGGATGCAAATTCGGATTTCCCACTGCATATTTGCCCAGGTAGCCTGTCCGATAACCGGCTTTTCGCAGGATAGCGGGGTAGGTTTTGGCAAACGCTTCCTTCGAAAGTGGCGTCCGAAAATCGGTGATGCCGTGACGACGCATAGACTGCCCCGTCAAAATGCACGCACGGTTGCTACAACAGATTGCAGTGGTGACGAACGCATTGGTGAACACGGTCCCGCGCTTGGCAAGGGCATCCAAGTGAGGAGTCTTGATCGCTTGGTTTCCGGAGTAGCCTGTGGTGCTAGCCGGTTGGTCGTCTGCAAACAAAAACACGATATTTGGCCGATTGCTGTCTGCACTGTTTTCTTGAGCGCAACCAGGCTGCGCTTCAAGAAAGTACCCACACAACAAGACAACGAAATAGATTTCCATTGAAAACCGGTCGCTCACGGATTTGTTTCCTTTTATGTATGCCGCGAAAATTACGACTAGCATGTGTCCGATGTGCTGCACCGATTCAGCGTGCTATGGCTGAGATTCTCCAAGTGCCAGGTACGACGCGATACTTGATAAACCTGTCGTCTTCACCTGCTGGTTCGACGCCGTGTACTTCAATATTGGCAGACCTATCCGTCCAGATCGTTTCATCATTGGCCTGAATTTTAGCGACACGCCCGATTGTCTTGGGCACACCCACAATTGCAGATGTTTCAGCAGGAGAAACAAGTTCGATTTCATAAGCTTTCTCCCGCTGACGGATGTCGATCGAGATATCGCCTTTGACGCTAGGCACAACTACTTTCAGCTTGCTTAGGTGCACCAGATTCGGCAGAACCTGATACTCGCTCCAGCCCGGTTTGGTTGGCAGGACCCCAGCCACATGCTTGGAGAGAATCGTATTCGGTGCATTCCATGCATGGTTATAAGTTCCGCCATGGGGAAACTTTTCATACAGCGTGCTCATTTCCTTTCTCTCAACCTGGGACTTGTATCGGACCTTCATACGCTTCAGTGCTGCGTCGTGCCGACCGGCATAACAGAGCGCCTCTTCGACCATCCATTCAAAGTGCGGACTGCAATAATGGTTGGGAATCAAAACATGATTGACGATGGGCTCAAATTTGTCCTTGCTTGCGAGCCCACAAAGAACCGTTAAGCAGTTTGCCCGATCGTCTGCAAGTTTTGCTGGATTGCTGCTATAGTATTTTCCAGTCCAATACCTTTTGTCGAACGCCCGGCGCATGCTTTGGATACGCTGTTTATACCAAGCAATGTCCTTGGTTGCGTCCACGACATCGGCCATTTTCATTGCACTGTTTAGCGCCATGAAATAGAGCGCTCGCTGGAGGATCTCCTTGTCGAGCGTGTCTTTCTGGCCCCAATCGCTCCAGTCCCACGCATCCATAGAACCCCCGCGGCGGTATTTAGGGAGCCCTGATTCTTCCATTGACCACAGCTTCAGATATTCCCGGACATACGGATAGGCATAACGAAGCGTTTTCACATCGCCGGTGTTCATGTAGAACTGCCAGATGCCTTGGTCGACAAACTGAAGGCTTTGGCTAGGGAGTTCGCGCAGCCGCAACGGTCCCAGTGCTGCATAGACCCCATTCTGGCTGTAAGCCATGGTGGTTCGGAGGGTTTTTTTCAGCAGCTGTCGACCGGACTCATCCATGCAATAGAAAAGATAGCTGGCCTGATCTGCGACGTCTCCGATCCAGCAAGCCCGCTCGCGATCGGGGCAGTCCATGAAATTGTCGCGAGCGCAGACGAACAGTGTGTTTCGCCCCATCCACCAGAGTCGCTGATAGAACGGGTCGCTGCACTCAAAGGCGCCGGCCATTTCTCCGACGCTCATCCAGCGATACTTGAGTGTCAACACCTTTACGCCTGCGGGGATGTCGTACCGGACTTCATTCCCGTTCATCCATGAGTAGCACTCGAACGACTGTTTGCCAGTCTTAGTTGTATAGAACCCCTTGATTCGATTGTGCTTGTTATCGGTGTCGATCTTAATGAGCTTGCCGTCTTCGCCCTCCACCTCAAGATACGGATTGATTTGCTGATTGAACGGCAGCGTGCAAGTGATGGTTTCGCCACTGCTGGTAAAGGGAAACTTCGCCTCGGGGTAGTTGCCGTAATACTGCAGGCCATGATTGACGAGCGGAGGCACGTAGTTTCTCTTCAGTGCATACCACGGTGCCGATGGGGGAGCCCCTTTTTCGATTGCAGCTTTCCAATCCGCATCAGAAAACTCGGGTGATGTCCAAGCGCCGATCTCGTTCCGCGCATCGTACTTGACGTTGTACTGAACAATCATTTCTCCTGTGTCACCGCTGTCGTGCGCGTAGGCGGAATCCGCCCGGACCTTCCAGCTGCGATCGGAAATCAAGAGTTGCTCACCCAAATCGGCCTGAAAAATGAGCCCACCTTGGCCGCTATCGATGTGTGTGCCCTTATGAGTTTCGCGGCCCCAATACCAAACCAATACTGCAATGGTATTTTCGCCGCTCCTGAGATGCCGGGTTATATCCGTCTCTTCATACCAGGTATTCGAGGGTTTAGACTCTGGGGGCAACTTCCATATCTCTTTCACACGATTCCAGGGCCGGGCGGGACTGGGGCCACGCGCCACGCCCCCCTCGAACACAACCAGCTCACCGTTAATCCATAGCCAGTACTTGCTGTCCGCGGCAATGTTGGCAATTACTTTGGTGGGGACCGACGAGATGTTCACGGTCTTGCGGAAAGCAACCCAGGCGTTGGCTGGGCCATCCTGTGCCTGCCAGATCCACTGCGCCTTCCAATCCACCGGCGATGCATTTACAACTGTGCCGGCGGACAAGAGCACGATCAACGCCAAGACAATTCTTGTTATCCTAAGCATGTGGTTAGAATTTCTACTTTACATCTCACGGACGAGTGAGCAACGTTATTAAACACGTGCCGAGAACAAGCATGAAGGTCGTCGGCTCAGGCACAGCGACTGCACCTAGTGCCGGAGGGTTCCATGCGCCAAGCAGGATACCGAGATCGAGACCGTCCACGGGATCCGTGCCATTGAGTTCGCCGCCAGAGGCGGGGATGCCATTCTGATCGAAGTTGCCCAGCAGGATTCCCAAGTCCAAGCCGTCGACAAATCCGTCGCCATTCAGGTCGGCGGGAATAAGGTCTTCTACAGCAGTGATCGCGACATTGTCGATCCACAGATCGTGGCCGCCACCGGCACCTGTGCCACTCGAGAAAGCCAGCAGAAAATCAACGCTGCCACCCACTTCGAGGATGTTGTCGGCCAGTCCTAACAAGGAGTGGCTGATATCGTCATGAGCGAGGTTGTCCCAGGCACCGCCAACGTGGGTGATCTCATCATCTGCTGAAGTATAAATCACACCGTTGGTAATATCTCCCGATGCCACGCTCAATTCGTAGGCTCTGGCTGCATTGGGGCGGAAGGCGTACGCATCGAAGTGAAAGCCATCTAGTTCGAGGTCTTCGGTACCATTGTTGGTGATCGTGAAGGTAATCGTTCCGCCCGTGGTACCGTTGGACAGCTCCAAGTTTTCATTGGTCACATCATCTCCGGCGGTGGTGCTTGCTGTGGGAGGGCCCGCAAAGGTTCCCCAATCGCCATCGGCACTGGCGCCACGGCCGTCGTTGGTATGCCAGCTCAGTCCTTCGGTGGTAGTGACCGCTGACCCTGTGATTCCTGCTGCGGTTTTCGATGCCGTGGGTGACGAGCCGCTATCCCAGGTGTCCCAGCCTGCGAGCAGCGTGCCGTACTCAGGGTCGGGTGGATCGGTGGGGAAGTCGATGTCAGGGTTGACCGTTGCATGACTGACGAAAATCATCGCTTCGCTTTCGACCTCTTTAGCTCCGACATAAATTCCCCAGCGGAAACGCGTGTCAGAATTGTCGCCAGGATCAGCATTGCGAACATATTGCCCCGACGTGAATGGTTGTGCTTGATTTCCAAGGTAAACCTCATAGTCGAGTCCATTGTCTCTAACGCGAATATCGAACGGCTGTCCAATGGCATTTTCTATGAGTGTCTCGAACTTGGGTTGCCCCGGCAACGGCCGCCTGTGCTGCACGCGGACTTCTCCGTCATCTCTCATGTTAAGGTGCACCGACCAGGCCTCGTCGTCTCGGTCTTTCGCCTGAAAGATCGCGGCGTTAATTGGCTTCACAATTGTGTAGCGTGCTACCCACTCGTTCCACTCGCCATCGGCGACATTCCAGCCTGTGTTGGCATCAAATGCTTCGATACGAGCCGCCAAAGGTCGACTGTTCCGCACATTCTCCTCACCAGGGAAGAGCCGAAAGATTTGCGTCGCCCCATCCTCTTGATACCAACGGCTCCAATTTCCGAAAGCATTCTCACCAACTACACTGTTCCCGAGCGTGTGGATTTTTAAATCGTCCTGAATGCCGAAGTCGCCATAAAGTCCCCCCTCGACCAAGGTGTTGTTCACATCGATCGTTGTAAAAGGTCCTGCATAACCACTGGGAGTAATGTCGTTCCGAATGTCTTCGAAGGGTGGGTTGACGCCCGGTCCCTCGGTGTAAAGAGTGCTTTGACCAAAACATGCTGCATATTTGCAGACCACCGCGCAAATAACCCAACAAGTCAACAGCACCTTATTGGATAACAAGTTCGATATCATCTATTGCTCCATGTAGAAAGAACTTACTAGCAGGCACCGACATCAGCTTCACCTCTCACCAATTCCGAGGGACTCCAATCGAATATGTATGCTGGACTATCACACGCTCCAGCTCTCAGCTATTCTAAGCGGCGTATTCTATAGGGGGCACGAATTGCACTGTCCCTTTCAGCTCGAGCCAGCGTCATTCCGGGAGTACGCACACGCCCCTATAGAGCACGCCCCGATTACGCAAATGTGGACAATAAAAACTCAAAGGAATCTGAAATGTTTCACCGGCAAGTGAGACTTTTTGGGTCAGTTACAAGTGGCGCTCTCGGTTTCGGGGTAGGGTAAGGTTCTTTGTCGAATGCCGAGGTTGAATTGCTTGCGGCGGTGGCGGGCCTGGGCTAGTTTCAATCGTCTGGTGGACGCCACCTCGTCGGGGTTGCCGCGGTACCAGGTAACGGGCGTTTGGAAATTCAAGGCGCTGTGGAGCCGCTCGGTGTTGTAATGATCGACGATGTCGCCGATCGCCTCCTCGGTGTCGTATCGACCCGTCAGTTCGTAAACTTCAAGCGCTTCGCGATGCGTGCGATGGTAACGCTCCACGATGCCATTCTCTTCCGGGCAATGCGGCTTGATTCGCTGATGGGTCAAGTTATGGTGCGCCAGCAATCCACCAAACTCGCGGCAGATGTAACCGCTGCCGTTGTCGCTACGAATGATCGGTTGCGTCTTCACTTGGCCCGCCGAGTTCATTCCCAATGTCTCCAAAGCGCGCTGTGCGGCCACGCTGATCGAATGGCCATCCATGCTGGTCAGTAGCTCCCAGTACACCAGGTAACGCGAGTACTCATCAATGAAATTCAGCAGGTAATACTGCGCGCCGCCCAGCGTGAGATACATCAGATCGGTCGCCCAGATCTCGTCGGGCCGACTCGCCTTTTCAATCTCCTCGCGATAACGCTTCTTTCTGCTAGGTCGCAAACACATCAGGCTTTCGCCCTTCAAAATCCGATAGACCGTGCTCTGGCTCAAGTAGGCCACGTCGTCGTCGATCATCCGCCAGCTCAGTTCTCGGTGACGAATCTCCGGATGATCCAGCGCAAACTTCACGACCGCTTGTCTTTCTTCGGGTAAGGCTTCAAAGGCTTGCACCGGCGAGGCGGGCGCGGCACGCTCTTGTTGCCATTGCTTCTCCTTCTGCCAACGGAAATACGTCGAACGGCTTACGCCTAAGTGCTTCAACGAAGTGGTCACCGGCATCCCGCTGCGCGTCTTCGCTTCCGCAACGGCAGTCACTACTTGCTGCTGCAATTCGGCCGGCAACTGGCCGTAGTCTTCTAGTCCGAGAGCGTTTTTTTTAACTCCAGGTTCTCGGCGGTGATCTCCGCGATCACCGAGTCCTTCTGACGCAGCTTCTCTTCGTGCTGCTGTTGCTTCCGCTGCTCGGCTTTGCCCTGCTGCTTATCGCCGAACACCGCGTCGGCGCTGGTGACCAGCTGGCTCTTCCAGTTGTGGTACTGGGCCGGTTGGATACCTTCGCGACGGCAAAGCTCCGAGACTTGCACGCCCGGTTCCATACCGGCAAGAACTATCCGAAGCTTCTCTGAGGGCTTCCATTGGCGACGCTTGCGCTTCTCATTCATTCGGTCTCTCCTAGGGTCGGAAGACCGCCAATCATAACTTCCTCAAAGTCTCATTGTCGATGATGCATTACAGAATCGGGAAATATTTCTCTTGCTGGGTCTTATCAAATCTGCGCTGGCGGCATCTCTTCAATGAACTGCTCCAAGTAGTTTACAGAGAACAGGTGACCAACTAGAGTGGCGACGTAATCGTAGTGCAGCGACCCTCCTTGTTGCACCGCATGGCAACCGAACCACGTTGTTCGAAAAGCTGGGAGCGACAGCATATTTTGACTACAAGAGTTGCCGCGTCGATGAATCATTCGCTGATAGTTCGTGCTTAGGAAACGAACATCGTTGGAGAAATTGAGCTTGAGGTGGCTATGATAAAGCGTCTGGTCAGTGTTGGTGCCGTGGCTCTTCTCTTGCTATTGGGGGCTCCAACATTTGCGGTTGGCACGAAGGTCTCCGGGGAACTTCGTCAGTGGCATAAGGTGACGCTGACGCTGGACGGACCTCATGCTTCTGAAGATGGCGATCCCAATCCGTTCTTGGACTATCGTCTGCAGGTGACATTTCGTCATCCCAAGACGGGGCTTACCTACGTAGTTCCAGGTTACTTTGCGGCGGATGGCGATGCAGGCAATACGTCAGCTAGTTCTGGAAGCAAGTGGCGAGCCCACCTTTCACCCGATCATAGGGGGAAATGGAACTACACTGTTTCCTTCCGAGCAGGCCCAGGAGTTGCCATTGACGAAAACCAAGAAGCAGGCACGCCTGTATCAACCGTCGATGGATTGCAGGGTTCCTTCGAGATCGCCGAGACAGATAAGAGCGGGCGAGACTTTCGCGCGAAGGGTCGGCTTAAGTACGTAGGCAAGCACCACTTGCAGTTTGCTGGAACAGGTGAGTTTTTTCTGAAGACGGGCGTCGACGCTCCGGAGAACTTTCTCGCCTATCAAGATTTTGATGGCGATTTTAAGTCAGACGGTCACAAGGACAAGCTTGTCAAAGACTGGGGGCCCCACGTCCAAGATTGGCAGCCCGGCGACCCGACGTGGCAGGATGGCAGGGGAAAGGGCATCATCGGTGCGATCAACTACCTAGCGTCACAAGGACTGAATTCCTTCTCCTTCATTACGCTCAATATCATTGGCGATGATCGCAATGTCTTTCCCTACACCAACTACAACGAGCGCGAGCGAATCGACTGTTCGCGGATGGATCAATGGGAGGCAGTCTTCGCCCACGGCAACAACCTGGGCATGTATCTGCACTTTAAAACGCAAGAAGCGGAGAATGTTAACTTGCTAGATGAGGGCAATCTTGGTCCACAACGCAAGTTGTACTATCGCGAGTTGATGGCACGATTCGGGCACCATCTGGCACTGAATTGGAACTTGGGCGAAGAAGTCGGCCTCTACAACAAGGTCAGCACAGAGCAAAAAGTTGCCTGGGCCAACTATTTTTGGACTCACGATCCCTATCGACACCACATTGTTATTCACAATGGGGACAACCATTACGACCTACTGGGCGAGGCTTCGCACCTTACGGGGTTCTCTCTCCAAACGAACCAGCCCGACTTTCGTTTCGTGCATAGTCGCACTCTGAACTATATTCGGCGTTCAGTTGATGCGGGCAAGCCCTGGGTAGTGGCCTGCGACGAGCCTGGAGATGCAACTCATTCATTGATCACCGATGCCGAAGACCCATCACACGACAATGCTCGAAAGAACGCTCTGTGGGGCAACCTTATGGCCGGCGGCGCTGGGGTCGAATGGTATTTCGGTTACAAGCACCCGCATAGCGATCTGACGTGCCAAGACTTCCGTGTTCGTGAAAACATGTGGAATCAATGCCGACACGCCTCGACATTCTTCGTTCAACAGAAGATTCCCTTCTGGAAGATGACCAATGCGAACGAGAAGCTCAATAGCAAGAGTGGGTATTGTCTGCAGGATCACGGCAAACTCTACTTAGTATATCGTAAACAATCAGATCAACTCGAGCTTGATCTATTCGATGCCAAAGGTGTATTCGATGTTCTGTGGTTCAATCCGCGCAAAGGGGGACCGCTCAAGCTTGGCTCGACTCAGTCGATCAGGGGAGGCAGGAACGTTGTGATTGGCGAGCCACCGAGCGAACCCGACCAAGATTGGCTTGCCGTAATCCGTCCCAGCGATACCGACCGCAACGATGCTACTGATGCAAATAAAACCAGACGTGTAGGCGAAAAAGGAAAGCCGTTCGAGTTTCGCTATAACCCCGAGCAGGCCAAGAAAGTTCACCAGCAAGCCGACGGTATCGTCGTCATTGAGGCGGAAGATTTCGACGCGGTCGATCGACAGCACCACCGCAAGTGGTACCGCACTACCGTGGACAGTGCACCCGGTGTGACGCCCGATCCCGATCCGAATCACGCGGAGGGCGCTAGCGGCGGCACGTATCTGGAGATCCTTCCCGACACTCGGGTTACACATGCGGACCCATTGGTCCGCGGTGTTAGCTTCACTAATAGACCCGGCCAGTGCAGTGTGCTTTACTACCCAGTCAAAATCAAAAAGCCGGGGCGCTACTATGTGTGGGTGCGCATGTGTTGCACCGGATCCGAAGACAACGGTTTGCACGTAGGGCTCGACGGCCACTGGCCCGCGTCAGGCGCTCGACTCCAGTTCACCGGCCAGCATGGAAAGTGGCAGTGGGATTCACGCCAACGGACGGAGCAGGTTCACACCGGAGTGTTGGGCCAGATCTGGCTCGACATCGAAACGCCCGGGTTGCACACCATCATGTTTTCGATGCGGGAGGACGGCTTCGAGTTCGACAAGTTTCTACTGACCCCAAAGCCCAAGCCCATGAAGAGCAAAACCAGCGAGATGGGACCGCCCGCGAGCCCGCTTGTTGGACAGTAGCGCGTCAGTGATCGTCGGTTGATTCGACCCGCAGCCAGTGGAGAAGTATCTCCCCAGTAGCCAAAAATTCCAGAAAAACAACGAAACCTGATATGCGTCTGAATTTAAGACACTTATCGGATTTACTTGTCCATTTCTCTGTTGCTGGGGCGTGATTTTGATGAGAGGATTTGAATATTCATACTTGTCACCCAATGCGAATAGCAGGAAGCGAACCACTTCGCCAAACCAACATGGTGAGTTTTGTTTCGACAAGTAGATTAATCGAGAAATCCCCACACTTATGGGTCGGATAGTTATTCCTTTGTGTTAGTTCGGTAGACGTGAAGATCAGAAAGGCCAGACGTGCCCTTAAGAAGAGTCATTCTTGCCGGAAGAATCTTCGCTGCGTTTCGCGCCGTATCGATGATTCTCTTCTTTATTGTTGCCTTGAGCACGTCGCAATCTATGGCTCATCCGAATGTGTTGTTCATCGCCGTCGACGACATGAACGACTGGGTCGGTTTTCTCGATGGCCACCCACAAGCAAAAACACCTCAAATGGATCGCCTCGCCAGGCGAGGTGTTGTGTTTGCCAATGCCCATTGTGCCGCGCCTCTCTGTGGCCCTTCAAGAGCAGCCGTCTTCAGCGGCAAGCAACCCTTTCGAACAGGCGTGGTAAACAACCAGCAACAAATTCGTAAGCTGCATCCCGACTTATTGTTGTTGCCTCAGTATTTCCGTGCTCACGGGTACCGAACGCTGGGCACAGGCAAGTTGATGCATCGCAAATTCACCGATCTGTACGATGAAACGTTTTTTACCGAGCAGCGATGGAGTCCCTACGCTGACAAAGAGCCTCAGTCTCAGCACCAAAAGCTGACACGACTGGCGATGCGTCCTCTCAACGGCATGCCCAACGATCGGCAGCAGCTACAGCCGGGCCCGTTCAGTTCCTTTGACTGGGGGGCAGTCGAAGTCACGGATGATGAGATGGGCGACGGGAAGGTCGCCAAGTGGGCTGCGAAACTTCTGGCGGGGAAAGGCAACGCAAACCAACCTTTTTTTCTGGCAGCAGGTTTCTACCGGCCCCACATTCCGCTGTACGCGCCGCGGCAGTACTTTCGGTTCTATCCTGTCGACTCGACGATCGTGCCCGAAGTTCCCTCCGATGACTTGAACGACGTTGGCAGCGCAGCCATCGCGCTCTCCCATTCCATTCAGACCGCAGGTTTACACGAGAACATGTTGCGGCATGGTCAATGGAATGACGCCGTAGCGGCCTACCTTGCTTGCATTTCGTTTGTCGATACCCAGATCGGCCAGATGCTGGATGCCCTGGATCAAGGACCTTACGCAGACAATACTATAGTTATCTTGTGGAGTGACCATGGTTGGCATTTGGGAGAAAAGGAGCACTGGGGCAAGACCACTGGGTGGGAGCGTGCCACACGAGTTCCATTGGTGATCGTGCCGACGAAGAACGACTCCTCCAGATATAAGATCGGAAGCCGTTGTAATCAACCTGTCGGGTTGATTGATCTGTATCCGACATTGATCGAGATGAGTGACCTGACCTCAAAGCCGGACCTAGACGGTGTTTCGCTCGTTTCGCAGTTGTCTGATCCGGCCGCCAAAACAGATCGCATTGTGATTACCACCGTTGACAAAGGCATTTACTCCGCTCGGGACGAGCGTTGGAGGCTAATCCGTTATGTCGACGGCTCGGAAGAATTATATGACCATCAGCACGATCCGCACGAATGGAACAATTTGGCTGATGATGGGCGCTACGCCCTCATCAAAGAGCATCTTGTGCAATCGCTGCCTGACGGATGAGCGGAGAGGTACAAGACTGAAACTGCTTGTGGCTTACCAGCAAATCAGAAATATTGTAGGGCTATTCTTTGACAGTACGAAAGGCCGATGATATGAGTCCAATTACACGGAGAGGCTTTATTCAGAGCGCCGCTTCAGCTGGGGTGATCGCTCTCTTGCCAAATCGATCATTACTGGCGTCCAGCGCTAACGAGCAAGTAAATTTGGGGATTGTTGGCTGTGGTTGGCGCGGTGGCCAATTGGCCAAGCATTTTCAAGCAGTACCGGGAGTTAGCATTGCCGGCCTCTGTGACGTTGATGAAGAGTTGGTTGGGCAACTTGGCGAAGAATACACGCGAGCCCAGAAGTGGACAGATATGCGGGAGATGTTCGATTCATCCGCAATCGACGCAGTGGCGATCGCCACCTGCAACCACTGGCACTGTCTGGCGTCGATCTGGGCGATGCAGGCTGGCAAGCATGTGTATGTCGAGAAGCCACTCGGACATACCGAATGGGAAGGGCGGCAAGTTGTCAACGCACAAAGAGCCTACGGACGGATATGTCAGGTCGGCACGCAGCAGCGCAGCGATCCCATGCAGGCGGAGATCAAGCAGTTCTTGCACGAAGACAAAGTGATCGGAGAAGTCGAGTCGGTGCGCGTGAATCGATTCGGCGTTCGTGAATCCATCGGTCGCCGAGACAATCCACTAGAACCTCCAAAAAGTGTTGACTACAACCTGTGGCTGGGCCCTGCGCAAGAGGTACCAATTTACCGTAACAAATTCCATTACGATTGGCACTGGGATTGGAATACTGGCTCAGGCGAGATGGGTAACTGGGGACCCCACGTTGTTGACGATGTGCGAAACAACGTCTTCCTCGATTCGATAGCAGCTCCCAGCACGATTGCCGCAGCCGGTGCTCGCGTCGGTTGGAACGATGCTGGAAACACCCCGAACGTACACTTTGCGATCCTTGATGCCGACGGCGTGCCTGTAGTGGTAACGCTCTCAAATTTGCCACCAAAAAAGAGTGCGACGACCGTTCCAGGACCCAAGACAGGGTACATCGCGTACTGTTCCGCAGGTCGGTTAGAAGGGCAACGCGGCCGTGCCGCGGCTTTTGATGCTGACGGAAAACAGATTAAATCTTTTAAGGGAGTCGATGGCAATAAATTCCATCAAAAGAATTTTATCGAAGCGATACGCGCAGACAGGCAGGAACTGTTAACTGCTCCGGTTCACATTGGCAACGATTCGACCACGTGGTGCAATCTGATTAACATCGCGTCGCGTGTGTCTGGATCAAATCCCGACACCCTCGAGGGCAGCTTTGGCGCGGATTCAGCAGGAAATGTGTTTGAGGATATGTCAGCGATAGTCTCAGGAGCTGCTAGTGGCGAGGAGGTCGCACAATTTAGATTGAGTCCGATCCTCAGCTACGATGTACCTAGCCGGCAGTTCGTGGGTGAACAATCAGCTCAGGCCAACCAGTTGCTGCGCCGTGAGTATCGCAAAAGCTTTAGCGTCCCTGATCTTTCTGGTGCTGTCACCCTCGGAGTGCGGTGATCATCGGAAACTTCGATTCAGATACATCATAGGAAATATTCGTGACTCGATTCCGACTCTCAATCCTGACAGTTTTCGTGATCTCTTGTTTGCATCAAGTCGCTCTAAGTGGAGAATTAGACCCCGAGCAAATATCCTGGCAC
Source organism: Bythopirellula sp. (assembly GCA_965230685.1). GTDB lineage: Bacteria > Planctomycetota > Planctomycetia > Pirellulales > Lacipirellulaceae > Bythopirellula. The sequence goes on along the minus strand of CBDDLO010000002.1, from coordinate 161,651 downwards.
GCGCACTACAGCAAGCAGCAAAATGCTCCAAATCCAGAAGAAATGTTGCTCAACATCGACGCCGAGCCAGAATTGACAACCGGATTTACCCAGCTGTTCAATGGCACAGATTTGTCAGGGTGGACACTCAAAGGGGGATCATGCACGTTCGAAGTTCGAGACGGGCTCCTCGTTGGCACCTGCGTCCCAGGATCAAACAGCACTTACCTATCCACGAAGGATGATGAGTTCTCTGACTTCATATTCACCTGCGAGATGAAGTGGGAAATCGAAGGCAATAGTGGAGTGATGTTCCGGGCGCGGTCGAAGCCTGGAGAGGATGGCATGGAAATCGTGTACGGGCCACAAGCCGAGATGGAAGAGTTCTCAAAAGATCGCGATTGGTCAGGTGGCATCTACGGGCAGAGTTGCGGTGGTTACTTCTATCCGTTGTGGTTGAAAGAACACCAGGCAGCTCGCTCAGCACTGGAGGAAAAGAAATGGAACCGACTGACCATCTCTGCCCAGGGCAATGTTGTCAAAACTTGGGTCAATGGTGTGCCGGCAGCGCACTGGGTCGACGACGGATCTTATCCGAAAGGTTTTTTTGGCTTGCAGATCCATAAGGGCAAGAAAGGCACCGTCCTTTGGAAGGGTATTCGTGTTAAGCGCTTGACATCACAACTCGAGTCGAAGTCAGTACGATGACAATCAGATCCAATATCGAGCCCGCTTTTCAACTGGCGAAAGAGCAATATCAGTCGCTAGGCGTAGACGTCGACGCCGCGCTAGCTCAATTGGAAACGGTCGCAATTTCGGTTCACTGCTGGCAGGGAGACGATGTTGCCGGATTTGAAGGCAGCGATGGCGCTCTTGGCGACGGGCTTGCAGTCACAGGAAACTATCCCGGCCGCGCCAGGACTGTTAGCGAACTTCAAAGTGATCTGGAGATGGCTTACTCGCTGATCCCAGGAACGCATCGTTTAAACCTGCATGCCCTCTACGGAGAATTTACCGAGCCGGTCGATCGAGATGCAATTGGAATCGAGCAGTTTCGAGGTTGGATCGACTGGGCGGGTAGCCAAGGTGTGAGTTTGGATTTTAACCCCAGCTATTTCTCGCATGACAAGGCGGCTGACGGATTAACGCTAGCGCACGCCGATGCGGGAATCCGACAATTCTGGATCGACCACGGCATCGCGTGTCGCAAGATTGCTGCGGCCATGGGTGCAGCACAGGGAAAACCATGCATCAACAATTTCTGGGTACCCGACGGATACAAAGACACCCCAGCAGATCGCAAAGCTCCGCGTGAACGACTGGCCACCTCGTTGGATGCGATTTTCGCAGAAGAGCTACCCCCAAGTCACACGCTGGATGCAGTGGAGTGCAAGCTGTTCGGTATTGGTAGCGAAAGCTATGTGGTAGGTTCTCATGAGTTCTACATGGGTTACTCAATTTCGAGAAACAAGGTCCTGTGTCTTGATGCAGGGCACTTTCATCCTACCGAAGTAATTTCGGACAAGATCTGTTCTGTCTTGATGTTTGTTCCGGAGCTCCTGCTGCATGTAAGCCGCGGAGTTCGTTGGGACAGTGACCATGTGGTGACTTACAGCGATGAGCTCCAAGCGATCATGCAAGAGATCGTGCGGGGCAACTACCTGGATCGTGTCCACATCGGATTGGACTTCTTTGATGCGAGTATCAATCGAGTTGCGGCTTGGGCTATCGGAACTCGAAACACACTCAAAGCGCTGCTTGCTGCTTTACTTGAACCAACAGACAATTTGCAACGCCTTGAGCAAGAGGGGGACTACACGGCCCGGTTAGCTCTATTGGAAGAACAGAAAACGATGCCACTTGGTGCAGTGTGGGACTACTATTGCCAGACCTCCGGCGTACCGGTCGGTGTTGATTGGCTGGAGAAAGTACAGAACTACGAACGCGAAGTACAAAGCAAGAGGCACTAGGCGGTAGGATGCAGAGTCAGACAGGATCCATCGACATAAATTTTCAAGCATATTTTCAAACAAGACGGTACTTATGCAAGAAGAAAACGAGAGTGCTGCCGGAGAATACGAACGCGAACCGGTACCCGATACAGCTCTCTTAGGAGCAGGAAAGTTTTGGGGGATGTATGCTGGGGAACACGCGGCAGGGACCGAGTTTATGATCGGGCCCTTGTTTCTCGCTGCTGGCGCCAGCCTGTCCGATCTCATTTTTGGACTGCTGCTGGGAAATCTGTTGGCCGTTCTGACGTGGCGATTCTTGGTTGTGCCGATAGCCATGGCAAAGCGGATGACACTGTATTATCAGTTGGAACGCATCGCCGGCGGCTCCTTGGTGAAAGTCTACAATTTAGTGAACGGGCTGCTGTTCTGCTTCTTAGCCGGAGCGATGGTCACCGTCTCTGCATCAGCGGTAGGCGTGCCATTTGATATCAAATTCGTAGTGCCAGACAACATGTTCGGCCTGAGCAATCCGGAATTTACTACATTGGTCGTGATCGTCGGAATCGTGATCGCGATAGTTGCTGCCGGAGGATACGAAAGAGTTGCCAGAGTTGCCAACATCGCCGCACCGTGGATGATCGCTGTATTTGCTGCCTGCGGCATCGTTTCCCTGGGGCAAATGGAAGCAACCACTATCAGCGTCCTGTCCGAAGGCAAGTTTTGGACGGACGCGATTGCTTTCGTGCAAGAAAAGAATGGCCCACAGACGTTCGGCTTCTGGCAGATCGTGATCTTCGCTTGGCTCTGTAACGGGGCAATGCATTTCGGTATGGCCGACCTGTCGATCTTCCGTTTTGCCCGCAACAAAAGTTCTGGATGGGCTCCTGCAATCGGCATGTTCCTTGGCCACTATATGGCCTGGATTGCAGCAGCGCTACTCCTCGCGGCTTTGATCAAGATTCAACCTGAACTGGCCGTCGGTGAGGACGGCAAAGTGACAGCAAATCCTGGTTTACTTGCGTTCGAGTCACTCGGTTGGGCTGGAATCATTTGCGTGGTTATCGCTGGTTGGACGACCGCAAATCCGACGATTTACCGTGCAGGATTAGCGTTTCAAGGAATCTTGCCTAACAGTTCGCGCACCACAATGACTTTACTCGCCGGTGCGATCGCTACGATCGCAGGTGCGTTCCCAAACCTCTCAGCTCAGTTGCTTGGTTTTGTAGGGACTTACGGAACTGTCCTCGGACCGATGGGGGCTGTGATTTTCGTCGACTTCTATTTGATGAGAAAGTTTGGGTTGCGTGAAGAATATGCGATGCACAATAACAAAAAAGTAAACTTTGCCGTGATGATCGCGTGGCTGCTGCCGGTAATCTTGGGACTCTATCTCATTATGGTGCCCACAGCCCTGTTTCCGGACAAGCTGTTCGCTGCATACGCGGTCATTCCTTGCTGGATCTTATGCGGCGTGCTTTATCTCGTGCTCAGCAAATTTAACGAGAACTCTGCTGCGCCATCATCGTAACTCAACCTACGGCTGTGCGAAATCAGTCTGAACCAGTGGAAAAAAATGAAAGCCATCAAAATTGCTTCTCTGCTGGCACTATTCCTTGTGATAGTCCCGTGCTTGCTGTACTTCGTCGGCTCGATCGGTCTGGAAGCCGTCAAATGGTCGGCGTTGGCCGGAACCATTGCCTGGTTTATTTTCACACCACAATGGATGAGCCGCGAATTACCGGTGGATGCATCGGAAGTTGAGATCTGAACTCGACACCAGACCCTTTGTCTAGGTTCATCGTGAACTGGAACTTCCCGGTGGCTCCGTTAGCGGGACAAAGGATTGATTTCGACGGCTATCGCCGCATTTTGTTTTTGCGTTCACGCAGAGCAGGAAGCATTTATTGCCATCCTCCTGCACCGCCCGGCTAGCCCCTTCTGCTGTTGTCAGGCGGCGGTCACTTTTTTGCGCTGCTGCTGGCGTTTGCGGGCACGCCTAGCTTTGGCATCGGAAAACTTACGATCTCGCTCCGCGAAGATCGCTTGCTCGCGCCCCGCCAACTTGTCCGCTGGCTTGGATTTTCACTTGAAGGCAATGCCGCCATTTTCAAACAGCTGCCTCTGCCATTGGTAGAACTGCGTCGGCTGGATCCCGTACTGATCGCGCAGGTCCGCCACGGACTGGCCATCCACCAGGTGCGATTTAACAACCTCCGTCTTCTGTTGGCCACTGAAATGACGCCGCTGTCGCTTGTTGGAACTGCTCTCGCTCATCGGATTCTCGTCGGGTTCGCGTTATAGGAACGCACAGCCAAGGGATTTCCACTTCCGACTGAGGCAAGACCAGGTTGCTTCCATTATTCCACAAGCAGGTGAGCCGATGGCGTGGGCAACTCCAAGAGATCGGGATCGAGTTCTACCAAACCGATCCCTGCCGCAGGTTGGGGTAGTGGATCATCGGGGTAACGTTGCTGATGGTCATGGACGGTTGCGCGGCCATTGTAGTAGAGCAGAACTTTGTCCTGCCAAACGACTGGGGGAGTGGCGACATGAATCATGCCACAATCAAATCGGCCACGCTGACCCAGTGGGACCAACGGTGCCCGATTGAGTTCCCGTTGCCATGACCAACCATCGGGGCTGCTCATTAGCTGCACGTCCATGGTTTGGTCGCCGGTGTGATGGATGTTCATCAGGCCGTAGTATCCCGTTTTGGAATGGAACGGGACCAACCAATAGAATTGGAGATCGGGGGCATCTTTGTCATCGGGCGCTAACACCTGAGTCGGTCCAACCCATTGACTGGGAAATGGGTTGCAGGTCCAGATCGAGATCACCCGCTGCATGAAATCAAGATTGTCCCGATCCACAGGTAAGTCGGGGTTATACCGCCAAGTTTGTTGATAGAGCAGGATCGAACTGTCGCGGGCGCCCTTGGCGCCAAGCGGGTTGGGCAGACAAAATGAGCCCGCATCATTGGCGTTCATGATGACGGGGCGTTCCAGCAACGGCGACCAATTTAGGCCATCTGCACTTCCAGCAAAATGAAAACCCGGAGGTAGCTCGAGATCGCGCCTGCCCCAAAACAGTAGTTTCCATCGCCAGTCTGGATTCGTCTCGGTAGAGTCATAAGCCACCGACTGGCAATGAAACGAACCCCAATTCATGGGGTTGTTCGCCGAACGCATCACGATGTTGTGGCCATCGCCAAGGTCTGGCTTTTCCCAGGTGAAACCATCCTTGGAGAACGCGACGCAGAGAATGTTTCGCGTACCTTCGCCTTTAAAACGGATCATGTAATACATTCGCAAACGATCCACTTCGGAGTCGGCAATAACGCCCACTACCGAAACGCCTGCCCCCTCGATCTCCCAGGGTTGGTCCAGAGTGATGAGCGGCTGATCCGTGCGAAATTTCACAGGGTCAGCGGCCAGCGTTCCAGTAGACAATGCCCAAAGAAGGAAAAGGCTGATCGTCGTGCGAGTATCTCGAACGGCTTTGCTCGTTATCTCTGGTGGGAAATTCAAGGGTTCTGATGTGATTGATGGAGCAGATTGAACGCCTAGGAAGGGATCAAGAGTATCTTGATAGTTTCTAGGCCGAAGGCCTTGTTCATCGTAGCCTGTGGCAACGCCACAGTCGCTGAACACAATTGACATAAAGAATTATAGTCTACCTCCCCGTGCGCGAAACGGTCTAATTGCCTTGGTCGACTCTCGAATCGCCCTCCCCCGCTTATTCGATTTTGCACGAGGTGAACTTAGAAGTTTTCCACGGAGAATGGCTGAACCGAGCTCACTTTTTAACTTGACGGATACTCCAGACTTTCGGCGAACGTACACGGGGCCGCACTTCACCGCTGGGAATGATGACCGCCCCGTTCCACTGCACAGGGATCGTGGTGACGTGATTGCTTGGAATCGGGCCAGCGCTCGTCCAGTTGTTGGCCATCGTGTGAAACACGAGTGCTTCTTGTGGAAATCCCGGATGCTTGTCCTTAAGTTCATTGCCATTGAAGAAGAAAGACCCGTCCGCTCCACCCAGAACGTAAATGTGACTTTGGCCGAGTCCGGCACCTGTTCCGGCCATGATGGACCGAGGTGCGTCCGCACGCTTGCGCCATTTGCTGGTCGCCGGCGTGTATTCCCAGACGTCTCTCAAAAACTGGACGCTCTTTGCATCTGGTCCTTCCTGTCGACGACCGCTGATGACGTAGACGCAATCGTGCGGGCCGTTGCGTTGATGCACGGTGAGGTTCAAGGCTCGCGACGGCCCGGGCCAGGGCGGCAGTTGCTGCCAGACAAACTCTTCATGATTCTTTTTCTTGGAGAGATCGAGAGTCCAGAAATTCGTCAGGGCCGTCTCCAGAGTGTGGCCGTGTTGCCCACCTGCCATATAGACCACATTGCCGACCAAAGCTGCGGAACCAAACGCGCACGGCTTGGGGAGTGGCGGATACGGTGTCGCTGTGACAGCTTCCGCCGAAGCGTCCCACTTCAGTAGAAACACATCGTCGAAAGTCTGGTCCGCATCGTTGCCACCTATGCACACGACGCCGTCCGGAGTAGTCACTGCCGCTCCATAAGCGAGGGGCCGAGGCAGCCTTCCGCCATCTCTCCAGACGTACTGATCTTTCGATTTGGTCAGCACAAAAATTCGGTCGTGCCAGACTTTCTCATTTTCCCAAACGGGTTGTGCGAAATTGGCGCCGCCGGCAACGATCAGTGCACCGTTGTGCACACCAGCGAAAGGGCCGCCAACCCCCAACTCCTCCGGAAGCGACGGCAACTCAGCCCACGAGAGCAACTCGCCCTCCCCGCCCCGAAGGTTTGCTAGAACGGGAAGAAGCAGGACCGCAAGCAACGCTCTTGTGACAGACATCGAGCAAGCATGTTTCATGAGTTGCCTTCCTGCTTGTGATTCGAGGTAGTAGTGCGGTTCGTCGACCAGGCTGATGCGGGTTGTGGCTCGTAATTCAGCCACAACTGGGATCCACTACGATATTCACGTCCAAATTGAAAACCGCAGCGAGTAACGTTGCTTGCAGGTGCTCTGGAAACCTTACCCGTTGGCTAACAATTTGCCCAGGTGCGAATGGTTTCTTGGATGTATCTCTCGGGTAGGAATTCTTGTTCCAGCCTGCCCCGAGGTTCGTGCAAGAGGCGGCGGTAGAGTTCTTGCTCAGGTGGCTTGAGCCCGGGAGGCAAGTCCGTATCTGCTACGACGGGTTCAGAAACCGCGGCAGCGGCGTACAGATCGTATGTCTCGGGTGCCATCATCAGTGCACTGAGATGCGGTAATGCTGATCGTGCACTTGCGAGGAACTTCAAACCCCAAGTGTCGATATCGCCCCAATAACCAATCTGCTTTGCTTCTAGCCAACTTCCTTCCGTCCAGCTGAGATCGAATCCGGCGCCGAGAACGGCAATCGTATTCGGTAGATTGGGAAGTTGGTGTTGGCATTTTTCGTTTTCAACGATCAAGAGTCGCTGCCCAGGAAGAGGAGTCTCTCTGAGTTCGCAACTCCGCACGCGTTGCTTTTGGAATGGAAGAAGCCCGCCGTCGAGGTCCACCACCAGCAGCCAGTGATCGCTCTCCGAGAGGGCTCCGAGAAATGTCTCTAGCCCGATGCGGTTGACTTCCCCGTCGAAACGCGCATCGAGCAACTTGGTCACCAGGCGTGCATTGCGCTCAAAAAACTTGGTATCAATACCTTCAATCGACAGCGCTCGCAACGGCCTTTCCGCAGCACAGCCCGGCTCCAAGGCTAGGGCCAGGCGAGTGGCCTGAAGGACTTCTTCTTGCGATTTGTGGCGCCAGAGTGACCGTTGGCGAATCAGCAGGGGATGAAAGAGCGGATCGGCGGACTGAGCGAAGACCGTCATTGCTTCGAACTCTCCCCGTACTCGTCGATCTGCGCAGGCTTCGATCCATTCCGTCGGCTGACGAATTTTCCACTGTACAGGTACCTCAACGGCACCGGACGTAGCACGGTAGGGAATCGCCTCCCAGAGGACTGCGCCGATTTTCACTCGTCGCCACTGTTCGATGTGGTGCTTAACGGCGTCAAGCTCGGAAGCCATATGTTTCGGTTTGGGCTTTCCGATGCTGACAATGACCGGCCAAGCGTCTTCCCCGCCGAGCAAGCGAGCTTCTCGGGTTGCTGAGTTTTCCCATTGCCGACTTAATTTTAATTTCAGCTCAGCGGGCGTCTTCATCGTGGACGTGCGAGGCCTTCCAGTTTTTCCCAGGAGATGGATGCCAGGCTCGCTTCTTTGCCTGGCCGCTGCACACAAATGACTTTTCGCGTGTGTTGTTTCAGCAAACCAATTTCCTTGTTCGGAGTGACAAAGATCGGATGCAAATGGAATATTCGCAAAGCCTCGATGATGCGGGTAGCGGCCGAAGGAGAACTCTTGGAAAAGGCTTCATCTAGTACGACGGTGCCGTACAGCGGACAGGTTGCTTCGGGTGGGCAGAGCGCGTAGCTGAGCGAGGCGGTAAGGATGTGGCTCGCCATCAGCTCTTTCTCTCCACCGCTACCGCTTTGCGAACCGGTGCGCGGTGGTGAGCGGTCTCCAGTGTGTCGATCGACTTCCACCACAAAGAACTGCAAGCGGTAGCGAGGGTCGAGCAGCGCGCGTGCCCCCTGTTGTCGCCGATTCTGGCCCGCGTCTCGCAGGATCTCGACCAACTCGCGGAGCGCCTTGTAATGACTTTCGCCTTGGTCATCCTTCAGAGCCGCGCTACGCAGCTTTCGCATTGCAGTTTCGAGGGAGCGCAGCCGTTCGTGCTTGATACGTTGTGGCTGCAGCTGAAGATATCGACCAGACCGAAAGTCCACCTTGACCAGTGTCTGGTTGAGATCAGCAATGCGGTGTTCGATCCCGTCGACTTCTTCTGAGATTCCGGAAAGCAATTGAGTGACGCCTTGATCCGACGATCGGTTGAGGTAGGCAAGAAATCGGCTGAGTTTTTCCGGCAAGGCCTCTTCGCTGAGCACGCGGAGTCGTTCGATGTAGTCGGCAATGTCCTCTAGTTCGGAACCCGTTTCCACAAGTGCTCCGGTGTCAATGCGTTTGGCTGCCTCCATCAAACGCACCAAACGCTTTTCGTGTTCTGCCACGCGTTCAAGCTGCCGATTCAACTTTTCATCGATCTCCCGAGTCGACTTTCGCTCCTCGAAATCGAGCACGGCAGTATCAATGTCTGTAGCGATGGGAAGCTTCTTCGTGGCAAGCGAAATTTCTTCGTCGTTAAGCCCCTTCCCAATGCGTCTTGAGGCTTTGTCGCGTTCAGCCTCCGCTTGAGAGCTTTCCACGTCGAGTCTGGCCCTAGATTCTTTCAACTCGCTGATGCGTTCGAGAATGGAGTTGCGAGTTGCTTCCTCAGCGTCAAAAGCAGATTTGGCATGACTTGTATCGGATCCAGGATCGAGCAACGCAGCAAGCCGCTCTTGCGACCCACTCAAATCGGCCTCCGCCCCTGGCAGATCGATCGTAGCAAATTCTAGCTCAGTGAGCCGCGCGATCATGCCGAGTTGGTCGTCAAGTTCCTTGAGCTGCTTCTGGTGCTTCGAGGACGCCTGCTTCCATTTTTTGACCGATTTCGTCAGCGTATCCAGTTGGCTGGACAAGGACTTCAGTTGATCTTTATTGTCGAAACCAGTCATCCACCCTTCGTTGAGCCGCCGTTGATCTTGCTTCTCGAACTTGCCTCGTCGCCCCGACATGGTCCCCTCAATGGTGAGACCATATTCCGTGCGACGTAGCGCTTCGGGCGACTCGACGCAGTGGCGATCGTAGCGGATGAGCAGCGCTTTCGCCGCCTCGATGAGTGGGTGTTGCCTGAATCCGAGCTTGTTGATGAAGCCATCTGAAAAACATTCGCCCGACTGCGTGTCGCGTTGGGCACGCAGCAGCCGTACGTGCAAGCGATTGTCTCGTTGATTTACCCAGCGTAAGGCTGCATCGAGCTGATTCTCGGGGACGAGAATGCGTAGGCGTTCCGAGCCTATGGCGCGCTCTATCGCGCCGCGCCATGGCGCTGCTTCTGCTGTGACTTCAACGAGTTCGGCGACAAAAGGCAGTTCGCTCTCCTTCAATTCTAGTTGTTCAGCCAATTCTGCGCGGAAGTCTTGAAAGCGAGGTGGAATGTTCGACTCTGGCCGTTCTTTCACTTTTTGCAACAAGGATTCCACTTCAGCAGTTTTCGCTTGCAGGTCACGTTGCTGCGAAAGTACTACGAGTGTCGCTTCGTTCTTAGCGTCGCGTTGCTGCTGCAGCTCTTCTCGCATTTGGAGAAGAGCTGCCTGATTGCGGAGCAGCGTGGCCTCGCTCAGTTGTTGGTCGAGTCCAAGAACGCTCGTCAAACGGCTGTAGTCCTCGGCGTGCTTGCGGCGTTCGGCCACTCGTTCTTTCTGTGCGGTGATAGTATTCTCTAGTTCACCAATAACATTGCCGCCGACTTCGAGATAGCGTTCTCTCAGAGTATCAACTCGCGTTCGAGAAGCTTTTTCTTCCTGCTCTTTGTCTCGAAGAACTGCTTCTTGCTCCGTGCGCTGACTGGCGATTTGGTCCAGCACTTGCGACCACCTCCGTTCGCCGGCCATCGCATACCAGGCAGAGACAATCCTTTTCAGCGCGTGCAAGCGCTCCGCCTTGGTTTGGGCTTTCTCCAATTTGCGCTGCTCTTCCGCCACCGGGGTCAACGACTCTTGTTGCTGGCGCGCGATTTCGAGTTCTTTATGTATTCCTGCTAAGTTGTCAAACTCACCAGCCACTTCCAGGGCGCGATCAAAGGCCGTGCGGTCATCGAGTACGAGCTCGCGGAAGATTTCGTCGATGCTATTGAGCTGTTTCAAACCTGCTGCACGGTTCAGCAGTGTGAAGGCGTTCTCTCCCACATCGAAAAATTTCCGCGTGTGCGCCAGATAGGCTTTCTTGCTGTCGAAGATACGAAGTTGCGCCGTCTCTCGTCCGTGGCGCATCAACTCACGCACGCCGTCCTCGTGAAGGAGCCGCAACCACTGCTCCAGCGATTGATTGGCTGCTAAAGAAAACAACCAGCGCCGCTTCAAATCGCCGGTTGCGTTGCTAGAACCTTCGGTCCAAAGGAGTCCGCAGAGTTTGAGCGTCTCTTCGCCTGCCGCGTAGGTTGCGCAGAGCCCGGTGTAGGTCTTTCCCGGGCGGGCAACTTCCTCACGCCCGTCCGATCCATCGCCGCCAAGCACTCCACGCACATAGGAAATCAACGTGCGGTCACTCTCGTGCCCGCCAGTCGAGGCGAGATTGTAGCGTGGCTGAGCGACCAGAAGGGTCATCAGCGCGTCGATCAAAGTCGTCTTACCACTGCCCGTCGGCCCGATGATCGCCGTCCCTCGAGGGTCAATCTCGGCGCGATGGATTCCCTGGAAGGGTCCCCAGTTGAAAACCTCCAGCTCACGCAAACGGTAATTTGTTTCGCGGGTTGGTATCTCATCAACCAGGTATTGTTTTATCTGATCGTGCATCAACTCTCGATTTCTGCGGAACCATTGGCCAATTCGGCGGAAGCGCTAGCCTGAGCCTGCTCGCGGAAAGCTTGCAACAGAGCCGTAAGCGATTCGGGATTGGCGAGATGCGCAATCAGGGGTCGAATGGCCACTTCCTGATTCTTGTCGATCTCTGAGACAATTCCATACGTCTTGAGCTGATCAAGAAGATTGGCCAGTCGGCTCTCGTTCTTGGTATCGCTACCTGAGTCGTCGAAGTACGTCAGGAACTGAGGGAGCAGTTCATCCAAAGGAATCTTTGCGTCGCTATGGCCGATGCCCAACTCCTGCTCATGGAGTACAAAGGCTTGCCGCAGAATAGCGATGAGCAATGACTGTTCGAGTGTCAGCCGTTGACGCCTCACCAGCGGATGCGTCCAGGCGCCGCTCTCCGGAGTGACCCCTTGATCCGCGCTGCTATCATCCGAAAGGGCGTAGGCGGTCTCCGCGACTTTCAAAAACGCGACACCCCGATGCGAATCAAGGCGTAGGACAAGGTCTAGCGGTTCGAGCGCTGCCATGATTTCCTGTTGGCGGACCAAAGCCCGTTGGAACATTGCAGGCTTGCGGGCTTCCTCGAGGTATCCATGTTTCAGCAACTCTTGCGTGAGTTCTTTCACATCCGAGGGGGTGGATGCCGTCGTCTCCGTTGGTTGGTCGTTCGTCGTATCAGCGTCCGTAGTTCCAGCGCCAGTGGTTTCAGCGCCCGTGGTTCCAGCGCCCGTGGTTTGAGTGGTCAGGGGTTGAGAGGAATCCTCTGAGTGCTCGGCATTCTCTTCAGAGAGCACTTCGGCATCGGTTGCCATACGATCAAAGATGTTTTTCATTCGAGATTCCCTGACTCTAAGACCTTAACAGCCTCGTAAGTCAACTCCGTCTGCGGTGCGAAAAACCGTGTCCAGCCGTCCGCTTCGTCGAACAAGTCAATTTCCTCTTGGTCACTGCTGATTTCGAGACCCGCTTCGCGTGCCATCGCTAACCAGTAGGCTAACGTTTCGAGATCGTGGTTGGCATTTTGGTTCGGGGGAAGTGCACGGACCAGCGCGCCGATCGTGAGTGGAGTGTCGGAAGCTCGCAGCTCATCCATAGTCGATTCAAAAAGCTGGGCGCGATTGAGCGCTCTGTACGCATTCCAAAATTCCTCGTCCATCTGCGCGGGGTCTGCTTCGGACATCGAAAAGTCGAGGTCACCAGCATCTTCTCCGCTAGCGTCCTTCACGAGAAATCGTTCCGCCATGGGAAGGTTCGGAGCAGACACACCCACCGGTGGCAATGGCCCCTGGGTGCGCCGCACCTTCTGCGACTGCCAATCCACGTCGAGCGCTACTTGGAACAGGTCCTGCAGGATCGCACCCACGCGGACTTGTTCGTCGGCTAGTCCCGACTTGAGAAAACCGCGCACATCGCGTTCACTCCGCGCACGCGCTTGGATGACGCGTTCCGATTCATGGACCAAGCGCGTTACCAACAATCGCAAATCCGCCTTCTGCTTTCGCCGCAATGCGGTGTCCGCATGCTCGTTCTCCAAGATCGTGCGCAATCGTAGTTTCATTCGCTCCAGTTCGGCAGACTGTACGAGCTGGTGGTGAAAGCTCTCGAAAACTTGCCCTTCCATGGTTTCCACCAGCGTCTCGTGGCCCTCCAACAACTCATCCACCACTTCGCCCCGGTGATGTTTCTCGCTGATGATGCGTTGGCGAAGCGATCGGTCGGCTTCTCGATAGGAATCTTCTACCCGGCGGAAATCCGCGCGAAGGCTCATTGCCAGTTGGTAGACCTCACGAATGCCTTCTTCCGCTTGAGGTCCCGCAAGAACCTCAAAATCTCCTTGCTCGACAGCGGCCAGTTCCGCTTCGAGCGCCGCAATACGTGTTTTCAGCGACTGCTCTCGGTTACTCTGGCTGCGGCTCAACTGCGACTGCAGGTTTTCGATTGCCCGCTGCACCGTGGCGAGCCTCGAAGCGGTTGAAGTCATGGCCTGGTTTTCCAGCGAATCCAAGAAAAGGAGCGACCGCTGCAAGGCGTCTGTCGCCATTAGTTGGCCCTCGCGCTCCACGATCAGCCCACGTTTCAACCACTGCCGCAATTCCCGCCGCGCGGCGAGGGAATGATCTTCGCCGAACTGAAACTCCGAATCGTTTGCATAGAGAGCGAACGAAGCAGCCAGGTCTTCGATGGCCTCCGCAAAGTCGATCCCATCAGGGTGGGCATCCAATAGCGATTTCAAACTCGCAAGGGTCAACGGCCCATTGCGCGACGCCATGAGCAACCACGCCGGGTGATTCCGGCGCAACGAGATCAAGTGTTGGCAGAGTTCTCGAGTCATAAAAACCGCATGCAGTCATCGGCCAAAGGACTGGGCTGCATATCAAGGAGTGACTTGGTAGGCTGAGTCGCCTGTCATCAATTCTACACTAGATTTTAAGGAGAATCATCCAATTGGAGTTGGAGGGAAGGTCAGAAATCGCAAGCCATGCGGAGGCCTGGGAACCCCATTCGACGGCGTTCGTTGACCCCCAGGTATCGAGTTGAGGGTTACTGAATCGTTTTCAGGTGGGAGTCGCTGTGCTCGCCTACAATTGCCCATGATCGCCCAGAGACGTTGGGGAGATATTTACTTCAGTAATTCAGTTCTACCAATCGACTATTGATCGAGCGATTGTCGTCAGAGTTGCTCCGATTGGTTCCCGAATGACCTCGTCAGCGATCGTGTCGAGGGGTGTTTCATCGCGGTTAATGATCACCAGACGGCTGCCGTTTTGCTTTGCGATTCGTGGTAAATCTGCAGCGGGCGAGACCACCAGCGAAGAGCCTATGGCAAGAAACAGGTCGGCTTGCTCGCTCCACTGAACGGCTTGCTGCAATACGTCTTGCGACAAAGACTGGCCAAACGAGATGGTTGCATGCTTCAAGCGACCAGCCGCACATTCGCGACAAGTGGGCACGCTATCAGTTTTCAAAAAATCTTCTACCAACGGGCCTGCGTCGAAGCAGGCCTTGCAGTCTTGGCAGAGCACCTGCCGCGCCGTGCCATGTAATTCAAGTACTCGTTCGTTCCCGGCAAGTTGATGGAGGCCATCGATGTTTTGGGTAATCACGCCGACAATCCGACCGGACTTTTCCCACTTGGCGATTACCCGATGCCCGTCGTTCGGCTGCGCGGCGGCATAGTCGCGATGCGCTTCGGACTTCTGCCGCCAATACTCGTGCCTCGCTTCGGCACTGGCCATAAACTCGTCGTAGTAAACAGTGCGATACTTCGACCAAACCCCACCCGGCGAGCGAAAATCAGGAATGCCGCTCTCGGTGCTGACGCCGGCGCCGGTGAAGATGATGGCGTGTTGGGCCTGGGTGAGCCATTCGGCGATTTTGTGAATCGCTGTAGCTTTCATTTGACTAGCTTGTCGAAATTTACTTGGGGCGGTCGGTCATTTTCCATCGACGGAAAGGAACGATTTCGACTTGTCCGACGCAGATATCGCGCCTCCAAACTTTGAGTGCTCGCCCGTGTGATACAGCTCACTAACTCTTGGCCCCATCGCGAGACCTACTAGGCTAACCAGACCAGCCGTCAATCCGTTTGAGACTGCTTGCGACACAGAAAGGAGTGCTGGGAGCAGCAGTGGCAAAAAAATTGAAAGTATTAGCATGGCGAGGGGCGCGATCAAAATTTGATCATGCTTAGGGATGAACCATTTCTTGCGACCGAATCGCAATCCGATGCAGAAATGATCGCAAATCGCCGAGCGGAAGATTGCAATCCGAGTCGCGACAGCATACAAGGTCGCTAGCACAACAAGTACATGTATCGCGGAATCTGATGTTCGGTCAGCACTACTATCTGCCAATTTTGAAATGAACCAGCACCAGCCGCCGATTAGTCCCGCGAGAAGTGTCGCTGATTGGATGCTGAGTGGGAAGCTTGGAACGTGTCGTGCCAGGATATTCGTTGGCCAGCCAATCATTTTCGAGTCGTTCTTAGCGTTACTTTGTTCCAAAATATCAGTCCAGGGAAAGTCGGCGAGAGAACGCCGCAGCCCGAGCCGCGTGATCAACAGCATCACAACCGGGCACAAGATAAACGCTTGCACAGGTGCACCAATGAGTCGAAACAGGAGAGGTACCGCCAACGATAGTAGGATGTACTTCCCATGGCCTGTTAGACTAATCGCAAGACTCCAGGCGACAGTGATACCGAAACAGTAGCCGGCAATTGGTCCAAGGATCAAGTGCGAGACTGGCGGGTGAATCGTCAAGGCAAGCAGTCCGTTGATGAGAGCCAGCAGCGCAACCACAAGCATGTCTTGCCATTGCAGATCAAGTGGCCCTTTGGGCAAAGGATCACCTAGCCTCCACGGCGTCCGAGCCAGCCACTGCCAATAATCCTCATCGAACACCGGATGAAGGATCCATCCCCGCACAGAGCCCATCAAGGCGGACACAGCGATCACCGCGAGTGCGCATGGCTCTGTGAGAAACTCGATTGCCGCTTTGTGTTCGAATACCGTGTATGCAATCGGTAACAGGCTTAGTGCCACGATAGGCACGGTCAATACGATCAGCAACCCGATGAAGCTATTCAAGTAGGCACGATACCGTGTCAGCAGGCGGAACATCACGATTCCCGATCTTTGAAATACCCGGCGACAACGTCCTTCTTGTTAGGGTATAGCAGCGTCTGCAATGCATCGTCAAACGTCTGAGTGCCAGCTTGCGACACGATACCTCTCGGATCAGCGTAAGCCACTAGCTGCCCTTTACGAATAATGGCTACCTTGTCGGCTAGCTCTTCAACCAATTCCGGAACAGGCGTTGTCATTACCACCGTCACTCGCTCGTCCTTGGCCAGACGCTTGAGTACACTCTTCAATGTGTCTTGGTTCATCGTGAATTGGAATTTCCCGTTTGACGCGTTAGCGGGTTAAAAGGTGTATTTGACGGCTATCGCCGCATGTTTTTTTGCGTTCACGCAGAGCAGGAGGCCTTCATTGCCATCCTCCTGCACCGCCCGGCTAGCCCCTTCTGCTGTTGTCAGGCGGCGGTCACTTCTTCGCATTCCTGCTGACGTTTGCGAGCACGCCTCGCTCTGGCCTCGGATAACTTACGATCTCGCTCCGCGAAGATCGCTTGCTCACGACCAGCCAACTTGTCCGCTGGTGTGACGTAACCGATCGCACTGTGCAAACGGCTGTGATTGTAATCATCGACGAAACGTTCGACCAGTTGTCTCGCTTCTTCAAGCGACAGCGGCACGTGTCGGCGGATGCAATCTTGCTTGATCGTCTGATGCCAACGCTCGATCTTACCGTTGCTCTGCGGGTAGTAGGGTGATGTCTTCACGTGCGTCATGCCCGAGACACGAATAAACTCCTTGAAATCCTTCGCCACAAACTGCGGACCATTGTCCGTGATGATCCGTGGCGTGGCTTCTGGATACGCTTCCTTCGCACGTTGCAAGGTGATCTCCACATCGGCCTCGGTCATGCGTTCTCTGAGTTCCCAATGCACTAGGTACCGACTGCAACCATCCAGTACACTGCAAAGATAGTAAAATGTGCCGCACACGTTGACGTAGCTGATGTCACAGTGCCAGTGCTCGTGGGTCGTGAGCGGCTGCTGGAAACCGGTGCCCTTCGTGCTGTTCTTGTTATTCCAACGCTCGAAACAGCCGTGCGCTTTGAGCACGCGATAGACCGTTGCGGGGCTCGCGGCCACTACGTCTTGATCCATCATGAGGTACGTCAACCGGCGGTAACCTTCGGTCGGATGGTCGCTGTGGAAGGCGACCATGGCTTGCTTCTCCCAGGCTTCCAGCCAGTGATCACGAGGCACCAGGGCATTGTGTTCGTTGATCTTACCGTACCGCTGTTTCCAATCGTGAAACTTGCTCGAACTGATGCCGATCCACTGCATCAATCGCTTGGCGGGTAGCTCAGTTCGCGTTTTCCACTTGGCAACGTAATCGACGATTTCGTCGCGCACATCATGGGGAACCCAAACTCCTTTCAGAGTTCCCCATTGGCTTTTTTTGCCTTGACGTTCTCCTCCATCAACTCGGCGATCACTTCGTTTTTATTGATCAGCTTGGCCTGAAGCTGCTCGATCTTGCGATCTTGAGGCGACTTTGCGCCTGGCTTGGCTTTCCGCTCGAAGGCGATGCCGCCATTTTCAAACAGCTGCTTCTGCCACTGGTAGAACTGCGTCGGCTGGATGCCATACTGATCGCACAGGTCCGCTACCGACTGGCCGTCGACTAGGTGCGATTTGACGATCGCTGTCTTCTGTTGGCCGCTGAAATGACGACGCTCTCGCTTGTTGGAACTGCTCTCGCTCATCGAATTCTCCTCGGGTTCGCATTATACTAACGCACAACCAAGGAAATTCCAGTTCCGACTGAGGCAAGACAAATGCCAATATCCCTGCCGGGTCGAGGCCGCCCGAGAATGGCTCGTCGAGCAATAGAAAAGGAGCTTCTGTAATCAGAGCTGAAGCCAAAGCGACTTTTTTGCGCTGCCCCGTAGAATAGCTTGCGATCGCGGCGTCCTCCTGCTCATCAAGATGAAATAGCTTGATAAGTCGATCTGCGTGATCGAAGAGTCGAAAATCGTCCACGTCGTAAAGTCGACCTACTGCCAGAATGAACTCGCGACCGGTATGAGCTTTCGGCAACCATGTGTCATCCGGCAGATAAACAATTTTCTTACGCAGTTCGCGCTCTCCATCTTCGGATTTCCGGCGTTTAACTCCATCAAACGCAACGTGGCCACGCGCAGGCCAGATTGTTCCTGCCATGCAGCCAAGTAGCGTGGTCTTGCCCGAGCCGTTCGGACCCAGCAGCACTACAAGATCGCCTTTTTCAATGTCACAACTAACGTCCATCAGGACAGGCCGCAAACCGTAGTGATGAGTCAGTTGGTGGATTGTAATCATGCGGCGGAGAGATCCCCATTTCCCAGGGGTTTTCTTTGTGAGAGACTACGTTCTCAGTGTAGCGAGGTGCTGCCTACCGCCATTCGCTGCTCGGACACAAGTATTGTCGCCATACTGCCAGAAGTATAGTCTACAAAAAAACCTCGCCAGGAATCTCTCCCTGACGAGGTCATAAAAATTTGGCGATACCTACTTTCGCGAGTGCTCTCACTATCATCGGCTGGGAGTGCTTAACTACTGTGTTCGGAAAGGGAACAGGTGTTTCCACTACCATATGGTCGCCAAAAAAAGGCCGCAGCAGTGTTAACCACTGCGGTCTTGATTCGGTGAATTTACTAGCAAAGAGTGTGTTCGCGTAATATTGCAACTTCGTAGAAGTTGCGTCTTACGTTCCACATCGTATCATTGTCCTTCGATTAGAAATCAAAAGCGTTGGATAAATGTGGCCAAGCGTTCGTCCATTAGTACCGGTTAGCTGAAAATATTACTATTCTTACACATCCGGCCTATCAACCTGGTCGTCTTCCAGGGGACTTTCTCCCATTGGGATACAAAACCTAATCTCGGAGCGGGCTTCACGCTTATATGCTTTCAGCGTTTATCCTTTCCGACCTTAGCTACCCTGCCGTGCCGCTAGCGCGACAACAGGAACACCAGAGGGTCGTCCTTCCAAATCCTCTCGTACTAAAGAAGAACCTCCTCAAGTTTTGTGCGCCCACAGTAGATAGGGACCGACCTGTCTCTCGACGGTCTGAACCCAGCTCACGTACCACTTTCATTGGCGAACAGCCAAACCCTTGGGAGCTTCTTCACCCCCAGGATGTGATGAGCCGACATCGAGGTGCCAAACCGCTCCGCCGCTATGGACGCTCGGGAGCGATAAGCCTGTTATCCCCGGAGTACCTTTTATCTGTTGAGCGATGGCCCTTCCATACGGAACCACCGGATCACTAAGCCCTACTTTCGTACCTGCTCGACTGATAAGTCTCGCAGTTTAGCACCCTTCTACCTTTACGCTCGATGCCTGATTGCCAACCAGGCTGAGGGTACCTATTGGGCTCCTCCGTTACTCTTTGGGAGGAGACCGCCCCAGTCAAACTGCCCAACTGACACTGTCCTTTGCCCGGTTTCACGGGAATCAAAGTTAGAACTAAAGCATGCAAAGGGTGGTATTTCACCAATGACTCCCCCACGTCTGGCGACGCGGGTTCAAAGTCTCCCACCTATCCTACACAGTACATACCACAGCCCAATATCAGCCTACAGTAAAGGTTCACGGGGTCTTTCCGTCTAGCTGCGGGAACGTGGCATCTTCACCACGACTACAATTTCACCGGGTCACTGGTTGAGACAGTATTGCTCTCGTTACGCCTTTCATGCAGGTCGGAACTTACCCGACAAGGAACTTCGCTACCTTAGGACCGTCATAGTTACGGCCGCCGTTTACCGGGGCTTCGGTCGTGAGCTTCGCGAGAATAAATTCAAGCTAACCCTCTACCTTAACCTACCGGCACCGGGCAGGCGTCAGTCTCTATACATCCACTTGCGTGTTAGCAGAGACCTGTGTTTTTGATAAACAGTCGGAGCAATCGATTTACTGTGGCCCCCAGCAGCGTGAACCGCCAAGGGCACCCCTTATTGCGAACGTACGGGGTCATTTTGCAGAGTTCCTTAACCAGTGTTCTCCCGAGCGCCTTAGACTACTCGTCTCGCCTACCTGTGTCAGTTTTAGTACGGTCAGCTATGCTTCAACCTTTAGAAGATTTTCTTGGACATCCTACCAATGACTTCGCGAACATAAGCGCGCTCGGTCACCCCGCTTGCTTTATGTGGGCGGATTTGCCTACCCACCGGCTTGCAAGGTTCCACGGACATTTCTATTCGTACCGCTCACCTTTCGGATGCCGTCCCTCCATCAGTCCACATAGCTGGCGCAGGAATGTTGACCTGCTATCCATCGACTACGCCTTTCGGCCTCGTCTTAGGTACCGGCTAACCCTGGGCGGAATTACCTTCCCCAGGAAACCTTAGGCTTTCGGCGGGCAGGATTCTCACCTGCCTTATCGTTACTCATTCCGGCATAATCACCTGATGGCCCCGACACCGCTCCTTTCGGTACGGCTTGTATCTGACCACCAGCGCTCTCCTACCACGTACGTCATCCGCAGAATCGGTACATCTACTGCTTCGGTGTAATACTTACTCCCGTTCATTATCGGCGCAGAATTGCTCGACCAGTAAGCTGTTACGCACTTTTTAAATGGTGGCTGCTTCTAAGCCAACATCCTGGTTGTCACAGCAATTCAACTTCCTTAGTGACTGAGTATTACTTGGGGACCTTAGCAGATAGTCTGGGTTGTTTCCCTCTCGACCGCGAAGCTTATCCCTCGCGGACTGACTCCTGAGATAGTTGTTACGGTATTCGGAGTTTGGCTCAGCAGGGTACCCCGGGAAGGGCCCCAAACCAAATCAGTGTCTCTACCCCCGCAACATAGTGGCTCAAGGCTAGCCCTAAAGCTATTTCGGAGAGAACGAGCTATCTCCAGGTTTGATTAGACTTTCACTCCTCCCCACAAGTCATCCCCTCAGTTTTCAACCTAAGTGGGTTCGGTCCTCCACGCAGTACAACCCGCGCTTCAACCTGCTCATGGGTAGATCACCTGGTTTCGCGTCTACCACGTACGACCAATGGTCGCCCTATTAAGACTCGGTTTCCCTGAGGCTTCGACCCGTAAGGTCTTAACCGAGCCGCACACGGTAACTCGCCGGATCATTATGCAAAAGGCACGCCGTCACACATTCCCGAAGGTATAGTGCTCCGACCGCTTGTAAGCGCATGGTTTCAGGTTCACATTCCTCCCCTAACAGGGGTTCTTCTCATCTTTCAGTCGCCATACTGATTTCGCTATCGGTCATTAGAGAGTATTTAGCCTTACGGGATGGTCCCCGCTGGTTCAGTCCGGATTCCACGTGGCCGGACCTACTCAGGTACCCTTCGAGAGATTGTCCAATTTCACGTACGGGGCTGTCACCGTCTGTGGCTGAACTTTCCAGAACATTCTGTTACCGGACAATTTTGTAACTCTCATGTGAAAGGCCCTACAACCCCGCGAGGGAAACCCTCGCGGTTTGGGCTGTTTCCCGTTCGCTCGCCGCTACTGAGGAAATCGATTTTTCTTTCTACTCCTGTGGGTACTTAGATGTTTCAGTTCCCCACGTTTGCCACGCCGAGCTATGTATTCACTCGGCGTCATTCAGGAATCTCGGGATCATCACTTGTTTGTCAGCTCCCCCGAGCTTTTCGCAGACTTCCACGCCTTTCATCGCCTTCTAATGCCAAGACATCCCCCATGCGCCCTTAATAACTTGGCCACATTTATCTAACGCTCTTGAAACGCTCCGGTCGCTTACGCTCGCGGCTCGCCTTGAGAATTAAACAATTGCTAAGTTATTTGGAGGCCCTTGCGTCTCGACTTTACACCACCTACTAGATTCGTCTTGGCAGACGACGCTAACAGGCAGCCTATTCGAGAGGCCTCCGAGCAACGCTTGTTTGATCCTTGTAAATCTAAGGACAAAGGAAAACCATAATTAGATGCTTCGTTGTCGGGGTCGAGGATGACCCGGCTCGCGCCGAATTGTCCGCAGCCCTTCCGCGGAAGCAACGGAATGGAATTCAGATGCCACTCTTGCTAGTATTTTCACCAAATTGTCAAAGAACGTTTCCTTCCCAACTTCGCTAAGCCGCGTGCGGCTCGGAAGTGGGTGGGAATCCCAAATTGTAGCGAGATTCCCAAAGCTGTCAAAGGGGCTTTCGAGGAGAAAATCCAGTTTTCTTAGTCCCAAGATCGGGACAGACTGGCGACTCCTTTCGGCCTAGGCACCGAATTGTAGGGATGATAGCAACCGTGGCAAGGGGGTGCCTCCGGCTATTTGTGAAATCTCTCAGTTACGCGGAGTCATGCGCGTCACATTCGAAGTACCGCCGAGCGCGAACGCAGAAGTAGCCGTTGGCAACGGCGGCGATAGTGATGACCAAGAGCTGGAACCAAGGGCCCAGCCTGTCGTGAAAGTCAATCCGAAAAAGCAGGCTAACTCCCTGCATGAACCGTCCTCCGATACTCGACCACATGGAAGAGACAACTACCATTGCTCCAATGCAAAATGCGCGTTGGTCTCCCTTGGCGAAAAACAGCCCCGTGATAAGCCAGCCAGTACCGGCGATCCAGATTATCCCGGCGAGTATCTGGGTTAGCATGGGCAAGGCGATTGTGAGGCCAAGAAAAACGCAGAGCCCCGTCACTCCGAACAAGAGCGTGAGCAAACTGAATTGCCAAGGCTTTCGCTCGCATGGAAGTGGCGGCGGAGTAGGTTCGTCGGTTGGCATCAGCTGCACCAATAATTACCTGAAATGCTGAGGGGATCCATCTACTATCCTAGCCCTTTGTTAATAAAATTGACAACGTTTGTCAGGCAGGATAGGCTCGTGCTTCTGTGATCGGCTTTTCTAAAAACTCATCGGCCTCACCCCACGGGGAATGAATCAGGTGGGAGCAAACAAGCAACAGCACTCCAACGGCTTTACTCTCGTTGAGCTACTGGTGGTGATCGCCATCATCGGTGTCCTTGTGGCGTTACTCTTGCCTGCTGTACAAGCCGCCCGCGAATCGGCGCGTCGTACACAATGTATGAACAACTTACGCCAACTCGCTTTGGGTAATGTCCTCTACGAATCGAACCAGGGGCAGCTCCCCTACGCGAGGAAAACAGATCAGTGGGACGCTTACACATGGACCCAATTGATACTGCCGCACATCGAACAGCAGCAGGTGTACGATCTCTATTGGGATATCAACGACGAAAGAGAATGGCGACCGGCGGGCAGCAACGACTCCAGGAAACGCCAAGCTCGCGAGGCGCAGATTCCGGCATACTATTGTCCCAGCGACGGCGGGCCTTATGGCAACGAACTGTTTTCCGACACCTGGGGATTTTGGCGTGGAAACTATCGAGGCAGCACCGGCAGCACCGACATGTACGGCGCTGAGCTTGACGAAATCGGTGTCGCCGGACCAGGTTGTTTCCAAGTGGTGCCGAAACAACGGTTGCATCCCGACCCGCGACGTCCTGATAGCTTTCCGCCAACCTTGTTTGTTAGGATTGGGCAAATCACGGACGGCACTTCTATCACAATGCTGCTCTCCGAGGGGATGGTTCCCACGATCGATGTTTGGGGTGGACCGCTGGGGGAAATCATCTACGGCAACATGGGAGGCGCCTTATTTACCGGCTGGCTGACGCCCAATTCGAGCCTGCCCGACAGCGTGATTGGTCCCTGTCCCGAGGATCAAGGCGATACGGAGTACCCCAACGAGACGTGCTTCCGTATCTCGGGTCACCCGGGGGCGGGCCGTGAGGGGGGATCGCGCGCCTTCGCCGCAGCGCGGAGTCGTCATCCCGGCGGTGTTAATTTAGCAATGGCCGATGGCTCGGTGAACTTCGCGGCGGACGACGTGGACACCGTTGCTTGGCGCGCTATGGCAACTCGCGACGGCGAAGAATTGGCTGGCCCATGAAGGCAGCTCTCTCCAAGTCGTTGGCGTTATGCCCTTGGTTTGCAGCGATTGTGGTCTGCTGCGCACTCGGTTGTGGAGGGCCAGTCGCGAGTTTGAAAGGAACAGTGCGATACGAGGGCAAAGCTGTCGCGCGTGGAGTGATTTCGATCACCCCGGTCGGCGGGAAGGGAAAAGCCGAGGGCTCAAAAATTTTGGATGGGGTGTTTGCAGTCGAATCTATTGAGCCGGGCGAAAAGCAGATCACGGTGATCGGCGTAGTCGGTGAAGGATCAGAGACCGAGGCGCCTGCGACTTCCGAAAACAAGCTCGAAGCCATTGCACCTCGCACACCGGCAGTGCCGCAGATTCCCACGAACGCAACGGGCAATGGCCAAACTATTACGATCAAGCCTGGTCCGCAAGAGATCGAGATCGAACTCTCAAAGCCGGGCGATAATTAGCAATCGTGTGCGGGTTGGAGCCTACGCCACAGGAACCGCAGTCTTTGCTTGAAGCATGATCTCTTCCGCGCGGTCGATCATTCCTTGGGCGTCGTCGTCGGGGTAAACATCGGTGACGCCGTGTATCACGTCCAGTTTCAAGTCGCGGCCACCCAGGGGTATGGTGCAGTTGGAGATGGCCGTCTGAACACGGCCGCCGACCATTGTGGCTTCTTTTTCGGAACTACCTGGCAGCATCACGATAAAGTCACCCATTTCGAGTTGGCCGAGCAAGTCCATGTCTCGCAACGAAGCACGGATAAACTGAGACACCGAGTCGAGCAACATCTGCCCGACTGCGTCGCCATACTCCTGTTCCAACTCGGCGTAGCCATTCAGGCGAATTTGCATGACCGAGAGCGACACGCCAAAGCGATGGCTCTCGGCAATGCGCCGTTGCAGTTCGCTGAGAAAGACTTCGCGGGTGGGAAGGTCGCTGTTGTCGTCGGCCGTATTGGGGACTGGTTTGCTGTTCGCTTTCTCGGGTGTTATTGCTTCGGACGACGGGGCGTTCAGCGGCAGGCACTCTTTGCCATCGTTCCAGTAGGTTTGGTTACGCCCGGCTTCTTTGGCAGCATAAACACAGTCGTCAGAACGACGGATTAACTTGGTGTCGTCTTCGCCCGTTGCCATTTCAGCCACGCCAATACTGGCGGTCACTCTCAGCGTCTTCCCTTCGAATTCGATTTCCATCTTTTCGATCGCCTTGCGAACGCGTTCGGCAGCGATGCGCGCGGAATCTATTTTCGTGTTTTGCATCACTAAGGCAAATTCCTCGCCACCGTAGCGGCAAGGGATGTCAGTAGTTTTAACCGTCTGGGTGAGCGTGCGGCCGACGCTCCGCAGCACCTCGTCGCCCGCTTGATGCCCGTGCGTGTCGTTGAAATTCTTGAAGTGGTCGACGTCGAAAATCAACAGGCTAAACGGCTTGCGAGTCTCGTTGAAGATGCCGATGTTTTTCGTGATCGCCTCGTCGAACGCCCGGCGGTTGGCCAGCTTCGTCAGCGAGTCGGTAAGCGCTTCGGACTGTTGCGTACGAATCTCTTCGGCTTGGGTTTGGATTTTTAGTTCGGCCTCGGCGAGACGTGCTTGGAGCTTCTCATTGGCGACCAGTATCTTGGTCACCGCCTGGTTGACTTCAGCGCTGGTTGCTCCATCAGAGAGTTCTTCAGAGATGCCATTCACCAGTGTGTTATGGGCACCGACATCCGTAGCGACATTCTTGGCCAAGTCACGCAACTGCATCGCGGCCATATTCGCACGTTCGGTGTCGTTCTCTTGGGCCTCTTTTTCGAGCGTGTCTTGCTGGCTGCTTTCGCCTCCGGCCAATTTGGGCCCGGTTTGCTTGACATACCAGATCGCAGCAAAGAATCCAAACAACATCGCCACAAGCGCCAGCGAGGCGTCGATCAGGATATAATTCAATGCAACTCCCAGCGGCAATATCATCGGAGACCTTCTTCTGTGCAATTGTCGAGTCAGAGCAATGACGCTACATGCGCCTCGGCGTGACCGACTCTACCTTCTTCTGTACAAAAAAACGTAGGTTGCTAAGAACCGAAGTCAAAGCCGGTTGAGCCTGAAAAATGCCCGTAAATGGGCTGTCGGCGGCGAGGTTGTTGCGTTGGCGCGGGTGAACCCACGCAAAACCCGCCACTGGTCCCGGCGCGCAGCGAACGGCTAAGTTTGCCAACCGGTGCAGAGAGGGTGGGATGGTGCCGGTCAGCAGGGATATTCCGGCCGGAGGGGGACGGAGAAATTTGCCCGCGGATGACGCGGATAATGCGCGGACGGATGACATCCGCGTTTGATCCGCGCCAATCCGCGGGCTTTAGGATCTCTCCGACAAGAGCGCGAACGAATCACTACTCCCCGGTCAGTCGCGCGTGCCAGAGCCAGCCGTCGTCGAGGTCGACATCGCCATCGAAGTCGATATCCAGCGGGTCGAAGTTTTGGTTTGCATTCTCGCCGTTGAACTCCTGCTCCGCTTCCCACTGGGCGAGTGCTTGCTCGAAGTCCTGTTGATTCTCAAAATTTTCCGGCGACGGCGGCGGGGCGATATCAGGCGCCGGGCCGGCAAACATTCCGGCCCCGCCACCGCCGCCCATGGCTTGCATGGGTTGATTCGCCATGCAAGTGTCACACTCGGGGGGATTTGCACTGTTTAATGAGGCGAGGTATATCCCATGATCATCATCATCCACATCGCCATCATTGTCGGCGTCTCCTTCGAAGCGTGAGGCACACGTACTCAGTGCATTCAGATTGCGTTGCAAAATCAAAAGGTCGTTCCCATTGACTTGGCCATCACGATCAAAGTCGGCACAGAGGTTTCTGGGGCCCGGCGAATTATTGCCTGGAGGATTCCAAGCACCTAACAGGATTCCCAGGTCCAATCCATCCACGGGGGCGATGTCGTTAAGTTCACCGCCGAAGTATTCAGCATTCTGATTAAAATTTCCCAGCAGGATGCCAAGGTCAAGGCCATCGACATGTAATGCATCATCGACAATGAGACTTTGAGGAAGTTATGATTGGCGGTCTTCCGACCCTAGGAGAGACCGAATGAATGAGAAGCGCAAGCGTCGCCAATGGAAGCCCTCAGAGAAGCTTCGGATAGTTCTTGCCGGTATGGAACCGGGCGTGCAAGTCTCGGAGCTTTGCCGTCGCGAAGGTATCCAACCGGCCCAGTACCACAACTGGAAGAGCCAGCTGGTCACCAGCGCCGACGCGGTGTTCGGCGATAAGCAGCAGGGCAAAGCCGAGCAGCGGAAGCAACAGCAGCACGAAGAGAAGCTGCGTCAGAAGGACTCGGTGATCGCGGAGATCACCGCCGAGAACCTGGAGTTAAAAAAAACGCTCTCGGACTAGAAGACTACGGCCAGTTGCCGGCCGAATTGCAGCAGCAAGTAGTGACTGCCGTTGCGGAAGCGAAGACGCGCAGCGGGATGCCGGTGACCACTTCGTTGAAGCACTTAGGCGTAAGCCGTTCGACGTATTTCCGTTGGCAGAAGGAGAAGCAATGGCAACAAGAGCGTGCCGCGCCCGCCTCGCCGGTGCAAGCCTTTGAAGCCTTACCCGAAGAAAGACAAGCGGTCGTGAAGTTTGCGCTGGATCATCCGGAGATTCGTCACCGAGAACTGAGCTGGCGGATGATCGACGACGACGTGGCCTACTTGAGCCAGAGCACGGTCTATCGGATTTTGAAGGGCGAAAGCCTGATGTGTTTGCGACCTAGCAGAAAGAAGCGTTATCGCGAGGAGATTGAAAAGGCGAGTCGGCCCGACGAGATCTGGGCGACCGATCTGATGTATCTCACGCTGGGCGGCGCGCAGTATTACCTGCTGAATTTCATTGATGAGTACTCGCGTTACCTGGTGTACTGGGAGCTACTGACCAGCATGGATGGCCATTCGATCAGCGTGGCCGCACAGCGCGCTTTGGAGACATTGGGAATGAACTCGGCGGGCCAAGTGAAGACGCAACCGATCATTCGTAGCGACAACGGCAGCGGTTACATCTGCCGCGAGTTTGGTGGATTGCTGGCGCACCATAACTTGACCCATCAGCGAATCAAGCCGCATTGCCCGGAAGAGAATGGCATCGTGGAGCGTTACCATCGCACGCATCGCGAAGCGCTTGAAGTTTACGAACTGACGGGTCGATACGACACCGAGGAGGCGATCGGCGACATCGTCGATCATTACAACACCGAGCGGCTCCACAGCGCCTTGAATTTCCAAACGCCCGTTACCTGGTACCGCGGCAACCCCGACGAGGTGGCGTCCACCAGACGATTGAAACTAGCCCAGGCCCGCCACCGCCGCAAGCAATTCAACCTCGGCATTCGACAAAGAACCTTACCCTACCCCGAAACCGAGAGCGCCACTTGTAACTGACCCAAAAAGTCTCACTTGCCGGTGAAACATTTCAGACATAGCCGTCCAGATTTAGATCGGCAGTGTCGAACGAGTAGAGCTTGAGGCTATCTTCCTCAAAGAAAGTACCCGAGTCTAATTCTCTGTCCAAGACATCCTGAATTACTATTTTTATGGTGTATTTTCCGGGCGGATACACACATGTAGTCTCGCGAGTCAGTTTCTCGGTGAAGCCACCAAACTCATGATCGTAATGCAATCTTGGCGTTGGAATGGCACCATGTCCGCTTCCGGGGTTTGGGAGGTAGTTTGCTGGTTCAGGTGCCACCAAGTTTCCTATCAACAAGCCGCATTCATCCAATGCACCCAAGCTTAGAGTTTGGAGCGTTCCTGCCATAGGAAAATTGGGGCCAACCTTGAAAAGAATAAAATTCTCCATGTTGTTTCCAGACTCGTCACCTACAAAGACTAACGGCGAATCATTGAAATCGCTGGTCTGAAAGCGTGGAAACTCATCACTCCCATGAACAAAGCTAATGCGTAGGTAACCAGGTTTATGCAATTCAATCTCAAACTGTAGCACTGTCGCGTCTCCTTCATCACCGTCTCCAGCGATGACTGCGGCGAAGTCGTTGTCAATCGGTGTTTGCAGGTTGAAACTGATTTCGCCCTGTTGGCCAAAACCGTTAACCAGAGGATGTCCGTTGTTGGGCCCCTCAACGCCAACTCCGAGTCCCGCTGCTGGAACACCTTGGCCTGCACTATCCGCGTCCGTGATCAGTCAAGTGCAAAGGCAAATTCCGCTCTGAACACCCAGGCCATCTTCGTAAGTAACACCTCCTTGGGGAGGCTGGTTCGAGCTTGGCAAAGCCATGCCCGCTATCGGAACGCCATTTATAGTCATGCCGTTCGTGAAGCTCCCCATCGCACGAGAGTTGCTGTTAGGGCTTCCCGCTGCCTTGATCGTTGTGACTGACGACCGAGGTGGTATCCAGCGTATAATCGCTCGCTAAGTGAACGATGTTCTCGGCGACCATGAGAGGAGTTGGGCCGTTTGTCTCTGCACTGCTGACGACTGTGACGGCTTGCGCAACGGCGCAGAATGGCAAGCAAACCAAGAAACAAATCACTTCGACGCAATTCGGCTTGAACATCACATCTTCCTCCATTAAGCATGTAGAGAGTGAGAACATGAGGCACGCAGTTAGTGAAAACTCCTTTCAGAAATAAACAGAAGAGCAACGGAACAAAGTAGCCAAGACGCCGGCTCGGGAACGAGTCGCCCAAAGCGAATGCTTTCGATTTCTGCCGACCACTGAATATCTAAGCGTGGTTGGTTGAAGAAGAAGTCGAACGCCATCGACTTGAAAGTATTGGGGTCTGGCAAACCAATAGCACCCCCTCGCGTCGTGAAACTGGTAAACGGTATTGCCACAGTTAATGGTGACTCAGTCGCAGACAGTTGCGTTTCTGATAGATAAAGTTTATCAGTCGTGTTATCATCAACAATCAATCCAAAACTGCCTGGTTGCTCATTTCCAGCAATCGTGGCAAAGTCTACGAAGATCGCATCGTTGTTTCCCTGCTCAGATACGTCGGTGGGGGCAAACTCATAGCTAAAATTAAACGCGAATGTTGTAGATCTTCCATCTTGAGTGGTTCCCACTTTCTCGATCTCCGCCATCATGCTGCCGTCTGCAACCTTTAGTGTCGTAATCGTAGGTCTTAAAAATGAAGTGAAAGCGGCGATTCGCAACTCTCTAGTTGCCATTAGCGGCCCGACTGAATCTGTCACTATGGAAAGACCTTGCATCTCCGGGCTGCTGGTCTCCACGGGATCGACGAAGTCATCCAGAATTAGTTCAGCCTGGAGCGGGACCGCTAAAAGTGAAAAGCAGAGGATCAAGGTGAGAATAAGCAAGTGCATCGCAGGTGTGCCTCGGGGCGCTCATAGTCTTACTCCAGGTTAGTCGTTTTTTTTTTGCGGTGTCAAACAATTTTCATAAATCGCGAGAAAAACAGGCTTTGTCGCCGATTTGTACGGAGTACGCATGCAGAGCCTTGTGCGGATGCTGACCACCGAACAGTCGCATCGCGTAGTGTAATGAGATACTCACGACAAGAGTAAACTACCCAAGAATCTCCCGCACCACACGCGCTTCTTCCACCCCGGTAAGCCGCATGTCGAGGCCTTGGTACTTCACGCTGAAGCGGTGGTGGTCGATGCCTAGTTGGTGGAGCATCGTGGCATGGAGGTCGCGGACGTTGACGATGTTTTCGACCGAGGCATAGCCCAACTCGTCGGTTGCGCCGTGCGTGACCCCGGGGCGAATACCCCCACCCGCCAGCCACATCGAAAAACCTTTAATGTGGTGGTCGCGGCCCACGTCGCCCTTGTCGCCCTGCACCATCGGTGTGCGGCCGAACTCGCCGCCCCAGATGATCAGCGTATCGTCCAGCATACCGCGCTGCTTCAAGTCAGAGACCAGCGCGGCCGAGGCGCGGTCGGCCGCATCGCTGCAAATGCGCATGTATCTTCTCAGGCCGTTGTGATGGTCCCAGCCGCGGTGGTAGAGATGGATGAACCGCACGCCGCGCTCCGCCAGCCGCCGGGCCAACAAGCAATTCGAGGCGAACGAACCGTCGCCGGGCGTTGCGCCATACATGTCCAGCACATGCTGCGGTTCGCTGGAAACATCGACCAACTCCGGCACGGAGGTTTGCATCCGAAAAGCCATCTCGTACGCGGCGATGCGGGCCTCAATTTCTGGGTTGTCGACTTGGCGATTGCGTCGCAAGTCGAGTTGTTTGACGGTGTCGACCAACGCACGCTGACTCTCCGCAGGAACACCCGCGGGGTTGCTGACGTAGTGAACGGGATCGCCTGTTGAGTTGAATTCCACGCCTTGAAACTGGCTCGGCAAGAAGCCCGAAGACCATTGACGCGATGCGAGCGGTTGGGGGTTTCGCCCCGCGTGGCTGGTCATCACAACGAACCCTGGCAAGTCGGCGCTTTCGCTGCCGAGGCCATACGTTGCCCATGCGCCCATCGACGGTCGGCCGCTGATGGCCGTGCCGGTGTTCATGAAGGTGTGGGCCGGGTCGTGGTTGATTTGCTCAGTGACCATCGAGCGAACAATACAAATGTCGTCGGCGATGCCAGCGATGTGGGGGAAGAAATCGCTAATCACTTGGCCGCTCTGTCCGTGTGCGCGGAATCGAACCAGCGGGCCCTGGGCAGTCAATTCCTGCCCCTGCAGTTGCGCGATAGGTTGGCCCTTGGTAAACGACTCCGGCATCGGCTGGCCGTCCATTTTCGCAAGCGTCGGCTTGTAGTCGAGCGTCTCCAAATGCGATGGGCCGCCCGCCATGCAGAGAAAGATCACTCGCTTGGCCCGCGCCGCGAAGTGCGGCAAACCCGGCAGGCCTTGGTACGATGCCGCCCGGGCCGGAAGCTCACCGCTGAGCAGTTCTCCAAGCGCCAAGGAGCCCAGTCCAACACCGGATCGCTTCAAAAAAGTACGACGCGTGAGATCAAGAGGGTTCATCAGTTGCGACTCAGGGTTTCGTTCATGTTAAGAACCGCGCGGGCGACAACGGTCCAAGCAGCCAGTGCCTGATCGTCGGATTGCAATGCAGGCGACGTGAGCCCAATCGAAGTGAGAGCCCGCGCAGAACGCAAATTCTTGGCGTAGTAATCGAGCTGCGAGTCGAGCAACTCCTCGAGCAGTTGCAGTTCGGCCTCTTCGACAGGACGCGACACTGCGCGTTCGAACATGCGGTTGATCAACATCGCGGGCGTATCTGCTTCACTCGCTTCGGCAAGTACCGAAGTGGCAAAGACCCGCGCAGCTTCGACGAACGTCGGATCGTTGAGCAGCACTAGTGCAGCAAGAGGTGTGTTGGAACGCGAGCGCTGGGCCGTGCATTCTTCGCGGCTAGGCGCGTCGAATGCCTTCATCATGGGTTGCAGAAACTGCCGTTGCCAGTGGACGTACAGACCGCGCCGCCATTGTCGTTGGTCGTTGTCTTGTTCGTACTCGCGCGTGGGAAAATTCAGGTGGCGGTAGAGACCGGCGGGTTGGTAGGGCTTCACACTTGGCCCCCCCAGTTTCTTCACCAGCAGGCCGCTGATATCGAGTGCCGCGTCGCGCACCATCTCCGCGGGGAGTCGATAGCGCGATTGACGTGCGAGCAAACGGTTGTGCGGATCGCGCTCTCTCAAGACGGGCGAGTCGAGTGACGATTGGCGGTACGTGCGGCTCATCACGAGCAACTTCATCATGTGTTTCACGTCCCAACCATTTTCCATAAATTCGACAGCCAGATTGTCGAGTAGCTCGGGATGAACGGGAGGTTCGCCCTGTCCGCCAAAATCGTCGAGCACGCCGGCAATGCCGTTGCCAAACAACAGGTACCAAAACCGATTGGCCATCACGCGGGCTGTGAAACCGCCAGCCTCGTCGGGATCGACTAGCCAGTTAGCCAAATCAAGACGCGATGCGCGGCTGCCGGCTGAGGGTTCAATCGGCGCGTTAAAAATTTCTGGTACGTTGGGCTCAACGATTGGCCCTGATTCGTCGAGCCAATTCCCTCGCGGCAAGACGCGCACTACGCGCGGCACCGACGCTTTGGAAACCATTGTGCGTTGTTTTGCCTTCGCGATCGAGTCGCGCTCTGCCTGAAGGGAGACCAAGAGTGCCTTGTCAAGGTTGCCATCTTGCGACGCGATTAATTTGTCCAGCGCTGCCAGGCGGCTGCGCTGATAGTAACTCAGCACATCAAGCTCCGGAGGCCGGGGAGACGGCTGCAGGTTGAGATTGATATTTCCGTCGCGGCGTAGGTGCTGCTCGTCGTCGATGTCGGCGAAGAATGCGCCCAGCGAGTAAAACTCTTCCGTTGAAAGCGGGTCGTACTTGTGGTCATGACATTGGGCGCAGCCAAGAGTCGCACCCATCCAAACCTGCGACACATTGCGCACGCGGTCCGCGAGATAGATTGCCCTATATTCTTTCAGTTGAACACCGCCCTCGTGCGAAGTCTGGAGCACGCGGTTGTAGCCGGAGGCAATGATTTGGTCCGTCGTGGGTTCGGGGATTAGGTCTCCAGCCAGTTGCTCGCGTGTGAATTGATCGAATGGCATATTCGAATCAAACGCATGAATCACATAGTCGCGATAGGGCCAAATGTTGTGGGGTTGATCACCGTGGTAACCCACCGTATCGGCAAAGCGCACTAGGTCGAGCCAATACATAGCCATTCGCTCGCCGTAATGGGGTGAGGCGAGCAGCCGGTCGACGACTTTCTCGTAAGCATCGCTGGAGGTGTCGCTGATAAATTCTGCAACCTCCGCAGGCTTCGGTGGCAGGCCAACCAAGTCGAAATACAGCCGGCGCAGAAGTGTCACTCGGTCGGCCGTAGGCGAAGGTTGGAGTTGTTCCGCTTGCAATCGACTCAGGACAAACCGATCGACCCAGTTCAGTGGCCATTCCTCGTCCTCGACGGTGGGAACTGCGTGTCGGCGCGGGGCCACATAGGTCCAGGCTTCCGACCACTCAGCACCTTGGTCAATCCACTTCCGCAGCGTGTCGATCTCCTCGGCCGTCAGTTGCTTACCCGAATCAATCGGCGGCATGGGCTCATCTGCGCTGGTGATGCGAGCGATCAACTCACTAGACGCGGCCTCTCCGGGCACCACGGCAGCGTACCCACCCAGGTCGGCCTTGGCTGAGTTCTCTAAGTCGAGCCGCAAGTCGGCTTCGCGATGCGTTGAATCTGGTCCGTGGCAGAAGAAACATTTATCCGAAAGAATCGGCCGCACATCGCGATTGTAGTCGACGACAGCCTGTTCGCTGTTGTTCTGTTGGCCGCGGGCACTCGTCACTAAATAACAAGCAACCAGAGCGACAACAAAAGGTTTCGAGCAATGCATAGAACATCTAGCTCATCACAGAGCCAATACGATTCGTACTGGCAAGTACCCTGCTAGGAGGTCTCATACGCCACTATATGGACTATCTTTTGAGATTGACTCCCGTCCATTATCGCAGCTTTTCACCGAACGGCAAGTTGTCTGCACGTGCGAAGAGGCTATTTGGCTAAGTAGGCGGCTTCTCTTTGCGCTTTTGCAAGTACGTCAGCAATTTTCACCGCACTGCCCTGTTGGTGTTTGCTCACGTCGGCAGCTTGCATGAACGCGTAGATCTCGAGTGTCTCGGCCTCGCTCACTGGCGGCTTACCCGTTTTGAAAAACTTGACGATCTCCTTAACCAGCGGTTCATAGCCATCGTAGGAACCGATCTCGGCTTCACCCTGAGCGCCTTTGGCCAAGCCGCTGTACCCTTCCCCTTCGCGGAAAATACCCGTGCGGTAACCTGACCACGCACCTTCGACGACGATTTGATCCTCTTCGTCGAATCGCGAGACGGTCTCACAACCTGTGCCCAAAACCGTGAACAGTGATTCCACCCCATGGATGCCATACCAGAACAAATCGGGATGGGTCTTCTCCAGGTGACAGGGGCTCGAAGCCTCGCAAGAGACCACTGGGCCGATCGAACCGTTGCGCACCGCTTGCGTGTTTTTGCCGAATCTCAAACTACTCGAAGAGAACAGCGGCACGCCGGCCTTGCGCGCTAACTGAAAAATCGCAACCACCTCGGTGAGTGATCCAGCGAGCGGTTTGTCGATGAACACGGGCTTCTTCGCCGCGATCACGGGACGAAGTTGTTCCAAGTGGGGTCGCCCATCGTTAGTTTCCAACAACACGCCATCGACTTTGGTGAGCAGTTCGGCAATGGAATCCACAATTTCGACGCCCTTGTCGCGCATCTCTTGCGTGAACTTTGGTACTCGGCTCACACTCGATTCGATGTCGGCGCTTCCTTGCGGATATGCCACTACCACTCGAAAACCATCGATTCCAGGTTGCTCTTCGGTGCCGTTAATCGCATCCGTAAAAGCAGTTACATGCGACGTATCCAGGCCGATGATTCCGATGCGAAAAATTTGTTGTTGGCTTTCTTCTGCAAAAATTTGCGTCGCAGAAAGTGCCAGGAAACAGAGCCAGGCGAGGGCAATTGAAATCAAGCGGAATCTTGCCATGGAACTACTTGTCCTCTCGGAAAGAGAAATGCGTGGGTACTCAAAGGTACGAGTTGGGGTTGAAGCCTTCACGATACACGTCGCGGGCCCAGAGCTGCTGGGCTGCGGTGTCGTCGAGGATATGGCCATTGTTGGGATCTGTATGGAGTGTGCGTCCTGTTCGCTGCGCGATGTTTCCCAGATGACACATGAGCGAACTCTTGTGCGCGCCTTCGATATCCGCCGACGAACGCTGTTCGTTGCGAATAGCATCGAGGAAGTTCGCGTAGTGCTCGGAATTGCCGCCCGAGGCTTCCACCTTCTCGACTTCTTTCTTATCGGTGTCCAAAATCCGATAGCCCTGATCGTCGAGTTCCATCGTGCCTTGATCGCCATGAAAGACCATGCCAAACGAGCTACCCCCCGGACCGTACGGCGACCAACTCACTCCTTCCCAAGTGATCATTTGGTCTCCGTAGTAAAAAGCAACCTGATGCGTGTCTGGAGTCTCTTGATCACCCTGTAGGTGAAGTCGATCACCGGTGGAGGTAATCCGCGTTGGGTAATGCACACCAAGTGCCCAGCGGGCCACATCGAGAGTGTGAATGCCGTTGTTCCCCAGTTCGCCATTGCCCCAGTGCCAATGCCAGT
Organism: Bythopirellula sp.; assembly: GCA_965230685.1. Lineage (GTDB taxonomy): Bacteria > Planctomycetota > Planctomycetia > Pirellulales > Lacipirellulaceae > Bythopirellula. Next base: position 125,591 of record CBDDLO010000002.1, on the reverse strand, counting down.
GCCAGTTGTAATGCACCAAGTTGTCTTTGTAGGGACGGGACTCTGCAGGGCCTTGCCAAAGATCAAAGTCCAACTCGCGAGGAACCGCAACCTGTTGGCCCACGCCGATCGGCTTGCGTCGGTTGAAGTACCAGGTGCGCGCCAACAGAACCCGGCCAATGACCCCATTGTGAATCTTCTTGACCGCTTCGATGATCGGCGCGCGGCTGCGCCGCTGATTGCCCATCTGCACCACGCGGTCGTATTTGCGTGCGGCCCGGACGGCCAGTTCGCCCTCGTCGGCTGAGTAGCTGCATGGTTTTTCTACATACACATGCTTGCCCGCGGCGCAGGCCATAATCGTCGCGGGCGCGTGCCAGTGGTTGGGTGTAGCGATCGAGAGGACATCGATCGAGGGGTCGTCCAGAAGCCTGCGAAAGTCGCTCACCACAACGGGTTTACGTTCTTGGTACTTGCTTGTTTCTTCTAACGCTCGAGGTAAGACACGCTCGTCCACGTCGCAAATGAAAGCAATTTCGGCGCCCGGCTGTTGAGCAAAGTTCCGCAGATGGGTGAGGCCCTGGTTTTTCACTCCCATCACCGCAACGGCGAGTTTGTCGTTGGCACTAACTTGCTGCGCGGTGGCCGAGGTCGAGGTAAAGAACCCCAGCGCGGTTCCAGCAGCGGCGCTGGCTCCCAAGAATCCCCTACGGTTGAGCGGCAAGTCCATCGAGGAATTTGCATCATCAGAGATAGTGTCGTCTTGCATAAGAGGTGCCTACTCAACGGGCATGTTTGAATCGGACAATGAGGCGGGGCTAGCCGCACGACTTCACGAGCATTAGGATACCCCCAAGTGCCCAGTCGTGGCAAACCGAGCTTCACTTGTTCGATGTGCCCTGTCTAGGCCGAGCCCGATTGCTCAGGCATTCCGATTGCTCAGGCGCCCAATTGCTCGGGCGCTGCGAAGATCATCGTGGCTCCATTTCCAGTAATCCCTTCATTATCTCATGGCTTCCAGCAAAGGCTATCCCGTGTCTCAACTCAAGAGTACAGTTTCGCGCCGACGGTTTCATAGTCAATGTGTGGCAACTGCTGCGGCCATGCTTGGCAGTTGGCCACGTGGCCAAGTTCGTGCCGAAACGGGCGTGGCGAAACCTCAACTTCCTCCGGGGAAATTTGTCGATGTGCATGTGCATCTCGGGCAACCTTGGAACGAGCGCGGGCCGCTGACGCCGGAAATGCTGTTGCGCTGGATGGATGCGCACGAGATCGCCCAGGCGTGGGTACTGGCGCTAGTGTCACCCGAGTCGTGGTTCTATCCCATCACGCCGCAATGGATTTTAGAACAAACCGCGCCGCATCGTGATCGGTTGATTCCATTTTGTTGCGTCGATCCGCGCTCCATCAACTTGGAAGGCTACGAAGGGATGCTGGATATTCTCAAGCGGTATGTCGATGCCGGCGCACGCGGATTTGGCGAACACAAATGGGGCGGCGCGATCGACGATCCACGCAATATCGATTTGTTCCGAGCAGCGGCCGAAGTAAAACTACCGATTCTGTTTCACCTCGATGGCCACAGGAATACCGACAAGCCGGGGCTCCCGGGTCTGGAGAAAGTCTTGCAGGCCGTTCCTCACGGCACTTTCATTGCACATGCTCAAGGCTGGTGGTCTTCGATTTCTGGCGACGCAAAGGCTGCTGACTTTGATCGCTACCCCCGCACGCCCGTTGTCCCTGGCGGTGCCATCGACCGATTGATGGAGAAGTACCCCAATATCTACGGCGATCTTTCGGCGGGCAGCGGTGCCAACTCGCTTCGCCGCGACCTTGAGTTTGCACGTGAGTTCGTCATCCGCCGTGCGGATCGCTTGCTGTTTGGCACGGATTATCTGGCAAACGCGCAGGACGTGCCGCAGTTCGAGGTGCTGAAATCACTAGATTTGCCGGTGGAGGTCCAGGCCAAAGTGTTTCGTGACAATGCACGTACCATCATGGAGCAGTAAAAGGATTCGCACGTGAAAAATTCTTTGTCCAGTGGGATGACCCGCACGCTGAGCCTCTCATGGGCTTGCTGTGTTTTCGCCCTGGTCGCTAGTGCTGCGCCGCCTTACACAGAGCATCAAAAGTTGAACTACTACTTGGACGAGGGAGAAAGTCCCCACTCGATTGAAAGCAGCACCGACTGGCAGGTACGCAGGCAGCATGTCCTCGAACACATGCAGTCAATCATGGGGGAATTGCCGCAAGCGAAGGAACAATCTCCACCGACTTTTCAAACGGTGGAAGAAACGTTGGAGAACGGCCTGCGGCGGCGCAAGCTTCGTTATCACACCGACTCCGACAGCGAATTCGTTTCGGCCTGGCTGTTAGAGCCTGTAGAGCGCGACGGTCGTTTGCCAGCCGTGCTTTGCCTGCATCCGACCGTGGCAGCTGGCAAGGATGAACCTGCCGGGGTGGGTGGAAGACCCCACATGAACTATGGACTGCAACTTGCCCGACGCGGCTATGTGACGCTGTCGCCTGACTATCCTTCGTTGGGAGAGTCGACTCACGATTTTGAGAAAGACAAATACCCCAGTGGATCGATGCAAGCGATTGTCGATAACATGCGCGGCATCGATTTGCTCTGTGCGCTACCGAGCGTTGATGGCCAGAGGATCGGTGCGATAGGGCATTCGTTGGGTGGTCACAACACGATGTTTACCGCTGTGTTTGATCCGCGCATCCAAGTGAGTGTGTCTAGCTGTGGTTTCACGCGTTTTCACAAGTACTACGACGGGGACTTGCGCGGTTGGGCTGGCCCGCGTTACATGCCAAGAATTGCCGCGCAACTCGACTTGAACCCCGACCTGATGCCGTTCGATTTCACTGAAATAGTGGGGGCACTAGCCCCGAGGCCGTTCTTGGCTATCGCCCCACTGCACGATGATAATTTCGAAGTCAGCGGCGTGCGAGATTGCATCGCTGCAGCTCTGCCCGTGTATCATCTCTTTGGCAATCGCGAAAATTTGCGTGCCGAGTACCCCGACTGCGGGCACGAATTTCCCGCAGCGATGCGCGAACAAGCGTACGACTTCTTCGACAAGCACTTGCGTAATTGATGCCGGGGAGTAATGCGCCCCGCAACGCTCAAGGCCTGCTCGGCTCAATCGCAACCTGCCAATGTCGTCCCGTCGAACTCTCCGCAACTCTGAGGAGGTCGTCCTGGAAGGATACCTTGTAGCTACCATCTGGTGTGGTGATCTCATGGCCTGTTGCCGAAGATTGCCACTTCGTCGGCGTGGCTCCCAGGGGCATCACCGCGAAAAGCGACAAGATGCGAGTGGAACGTGCGCTAGTTTGGGCCTGGACAAAACTCTCGCGCCGCTGCTCGAGTTTGCCTCCGTTGCGGTCCGTGTCGTAGGGGGCGCGGTAAACATGTTCGCCGCGCGAGACGGTGATTTCCGTTTCTCCCAAAGCGGTCACACTTCCGGCGAGGCTTACGTCCCCCGCGTGGACTTCAAAGGTGCCGTCGGCGTTTGGTTCAGCACGATCCACGGTGTGCCACCGCAACGTTAGCGGACGCGAGTCTTCGAGCTTCACGTCGTCTACGACAGCAACGATTCCGGGCGTTAGATGGACGACGGTGCGAACAACGCGTTCGGCAGTTGGGACGAAGCTTGTGAGATCAAGCTGCCAGTATCCGCCGCGAGAGTCATCAAACTCCGTGGCGATGATGTCTGCGCATGCCCCGCGCGGTCCATGCATTTCTTCGTCGTCGAGCGTGACGAGGTTGTGTCCTACGCAAGAAGCGTTGTAGTACTTCCAACGCTGGCTAGTAAAAAAGTCGCTTGGATAACCCGGCGGCGAGCCGAGGTCGACAATCAGCCGCTCACCGTAACCGTCGATACAAAGCTGTCCCGCGTCGTGATGTTCATGGTTCTGTTCGATGCCTGCCTTGCCATAGACAACGCACGGCGTGGTGTTTTGATCCCAGCTTGACCGACTCACCAGGATCGCGCCATGTTCAGGAAAAAATTTTCCCAGCGACAGTTCTGAAGTCGGCGCGTGCGAAGCGAGCGACGCATCGTAACCCAACAACGAGAGTGGGAGGTCTTTAAACCCGCTCGCAGCTGGCCCGGCGGCATGTTCATAAAACCATTGAAGAGTGGCATTGCGCGATGCGGCTGCCACTGTCGCGAAATAGCTAACCTCCGCGGGACGGTCGGCGTGAGAATCACCAAAAGCCATCAACCGTCCCGGTGGAAGCGTGGTGTAAGCATTCCAAATCGCGGTGTCAACAAACGGCCATGCGCTTAATACGTTCACCTTGCCTTGTGTGGAGTAGCGGAGTGCATCGTAATAAAGCACCGGCAGACGAGTCGCAGTTGAGTAGCCGACTGATTCGTTGAACTCGCCTGCTTTGCCATAGTGTTGGAGATAGTTGTGGATCCTCGGTTGGGAGAATTCGACGAGCCGCTCGCCGTCGGGATGGTCTTCTGCGAACGCCATGCCCACGATGCCTAAGCCGCCGACGACACACGTGTTCCAATTGTTGTGGGCATTGACCCACCAGATGTCTTCTTCCACACTTTGCCAAAAAGGCTGAATCGCATTCTTATCAAGCCCCGCGACAATGGTGCGTCGCTGGTCGGGAGAAAGATGCCTGTGTAGCCAGTCGTAAGCAATGGCGATGTCACGACCTAACATGCCATTACGCAAATCTGCCGGGTAAGCCCGATGCGACCGATCGCGCCAATCGGGCCATTGCTTCGGGTCAAAGAGCGATTTCATTTGCCGCAATGCTACATCGCGAAAATCCTCGTTGCCGGTAATAAGACAGGCCAACGCATTGCGCAAGATGCGCTGACCTGCTGCATGACAAACATAGTAGTCAGGGTTTGCCGTCGCGATGCTCGACTCCGCACGTTTGCCGTCGACATAAGTCGATGGTGTGATCACGGGCGCTTCGCGGTCTTGCTTGGTCTGAGAAAGAAGCGTTTGCCACATCTTCGCCACAGGGCCCGGTCGCGCAATCGCGGCACGAAATTCATCGACACTTTTGAGACCGTCAAGTTTCTGCTCAGTAAGAAATAAATGGGGGCGCATGGTTGGCTCTATCGCCTGGGCTAGGTGGACTTGCATTCCCAGCCAGATGCTCACGACAATCAGTCCCGCATTGCGAATAGCATCAAACATGAATCGAATAACCCCTTGCACCTCTGTTGGTGCTGTTCTGCATTTTGAATAAGCGATGAATTTCCGAGTTAATTCTCGACATTCGGTAGTTGTTTCGCTAGTCTTGTTTTGATCTCGATTCATCCCGACTTTCTACTGCGGAGAATTCGTCCATGCGACCATGCCGAACTTTGTTGGCCCTCTGTTTATTGATTCTTTCCTCGGAGTTGCATTGCGCACAGAGCGCAGATGCTCCGCTCGAATTGGGATCTCGGCGAGAGTTGTTCGTGGACTCTTTTCTGATTGATCGTCGTGAAGGCACGTCGCTCAGGTTGCAGCGACCCGTCGACACGGGACCCGTACTGAAGTTCGACCATCCCTGGGAGGGCGCTTTTTCCGGCTATACGACGATCATTCACGACGGCGACTTGTATCGCATGTACTACCGCGGGATGCCGATGGTAGCGGGCGATGGTTCAGCGAACGCCTCGGCCTGCTATGCCGAAAGTCGCGATGGGGTGAATTGGGAAAAGCCAACGTTTGATTTTTTTCCGACCGAAGATGGTGCGCCGACCAATCGACTCATCGCACACACGGCGATGGTCGCGCACAACTTCTCGCCATTTCTCGACAAGAATCCTGCCGCGAAACCGGCGGAGCGCTTTAAAGCCATTGGCGGTACCAAGAACTCGGGACTCGTAGGATGGGTATCAGCGGACGGCGTGCATTGGAAGAAGCTCCAGGACAAGCCCGTTTTTACCGCTGAGGGTTGGGTGTTTGACTCGCAGAACGTCGTTTTTTGGTCCGAAGCAGAGCAGCAATATTGTTTGTATTATCGTGTCGTCCCCAACAAGGTACGCGCCATCGCACGTGCGACCAGCCCTGATTTTGTGAACTGGTCTGAACCGGTGGTAATGACCTACAGCGATACCCAAACGAGTCAACCCAGCCAGCAACTCTACACGAATCAAACGCATCCTTACTACCGTGCGCCACATATCTATCTCTCGACCGCGGCGCGGTTCATGCCAGGACGCCGCGTGATCACCGACGCACAGGCAGAAGCGATCGGCGCGGTGAAAAAGTACATCGGCGACGTTTCCGACGCAGTGCTGATGACCACGCGAGGCGACGCGCGCTACGACCGCACATTTCTTTCAGCACTGATTCGCCCCGGCCTGGGAGCGGAGAACTGGGTCTCGCGGACCAACTACCCGGCACTGAACATCGTACAAACATCTGACACCGAGATGTCGCTCTATGTGAATCAAAACTACGCGCAACCCACTGCGCAACTGCGTCGCTATGTGTTCCGCATCGATGGACTTGCCTCGTTATACGCTCCCCACACCGGCGGCACGATGACGACCAAGCCGTTGACTTTCACAGGCAAAGAGCTTGCGATCAACTTCGCAACTTCCGCTGCGGGCAGTGTCACCATCGAAATACTGGATGCAGCGGGGCAAGTGATCGAGGGATTTGCGAAATCGGATTGCGACGCGCTCATTGGCAACGAAATCGATCGCGTGGCAACTTGGAACGGCAGCAGCGATGTCTCCAGCCTTGTGGGTAAGCCCATCCGCCTGCGATTCGAGCTTGTCGACGCTGATGTTTTCGCACTACAGTTCCGCAGCGAGAAGTAAACATGAATCGCTACCGTTGGTTGTTGCTGCTTCTGGCACCCTGTCTGTGTTGCGCCGCTCGCGCAGAAGAGGTCTACCAAGTTGGCTTTGGGAAAGTGGACATTACGCCGCGCACTGCACTACGGCTGTCAGGTTACGGTGAACGCACCAAGCCGTCGACTGGCGTGGACGAGAAAATTTTTGTGCGTGCGATGGCAATGCATGGGTCAGACGCGAAGCTGCATCTGTTGGTTTCGGTCGACACAATTGGTTTCCCGGGCAGCCTGACAAAATCAATCGCCGAGCGAATTGCCAAGACCCACGACGTGACGCGAAGTCGATTCGTGCTGTGTTCGAGCCATTCGCACACAACTCCCCACTTGGAGGGCGGTCTTACGAACTTGCTAGCCGTGCCACTGACCAAAGAAGAGGCCGAGCAAACAACGCAATACACCAAGCATGTTGCCGACCAGGTTTTGCAAGCAGTCCGCCTTGCGATTATGGATCAGCAACCGGCGAGAATCTCGATCGCCGAAGGAGAAGTAGGTTTTGCGAGGAATCGAAGAATCATTGTCGATGGTCGCCATTCCGAGTATGGAACCCACACACATGGTGCCCGCGACCTTACGCTGCCGGTACTGAAAATAGCCGATGAAGGCGGGAAACTTCGCGGAGTGGTTTACAACTATGCGTGTCATTGCACGACCTTGCGCGGCAGCGACAATCGTATCAACGGCGATTGGGCAGGCTATGCCTCTCAAGAAATCGAAGCTCAGTATCCTGGCGCAACGGCGCTCTGCACCATCGGTTGCGGCGCTGATCAAGACCCCCAGCCTGACAAGTCGATGTCGCACGCCGCGCTGGCCAAAGCCTACGGCCAACAAATCGCCAGCGAAGTGGCGCGGCTCGTTGCCGGTGACATGCGCGAAATCAACGCCAAGGTCGCCGCCTCGTTTGGCCACGCCGGGTTGCCATTCGATCTGCCTCCCGTCGAGGAATTCAGGCAACTCACCGAACATCGCCGACCTCAAACACGTCGCCATGCGAACAACATGTTGGCACTGCGCAAGCGAATGGGGCGGTTGCCGGAAACGTATCCAGCGCCCATCCACGTTTGGCGATTTGGTGACCAACTTTCGATGATCTTCCTGGGCGGAGAGGTAGTGGTCGATTACGCGCTACGACTTCAGCGAGAGATCGACTGCCAGCAAGTGTGGGTCTCTGCGTATTGCGATGATGTGTTCGGTTACGTCGCCTCGGAGCGCATTCGTCGAGAGGGCGGTTACGAAGCCGTGGGTTCTATGGTGTTTTACAACCAACCTGGCCCGTGGGCGGAAGGAACGGAAGATCTGCTCGTCCGGCGAATCCAAGAACTCGACAAGCAAGGTGGATCGGTGGGGCCGCTCTCCGCTGAAGCGTCGCTGGAGGCATTCCACCTGTCGCCGGGGTTCGAGATAGAACTCCTTGCTGCGGAGCCGTTGATCAGGGATCCCGTCAATTTTGAGGTCGGCGCTGATGGACGCCTGTGGGTTGTCGAGATGGGGGACTATCCCCACGGCGAAAGCGAACACCGGGGGCGCGTAAAAGTATTGCAGGACACGAACAAGGACAGCAAGTACGACAGCGCCGCGGTATTTCTCGACGCCCTGCCCTTCCCCAATGGCGTATTTCCGTGGCGCGATGGCGTGTTGATTAGTTGCGGCGAGAAGATTTTGTTTGCTCGTGATAGCGACGGTGATCAGCGCGCGGATACCACGGAAACTCTCTACTCTGGATTCGCAAAAGCCAACCCACAGCATCGTGCGGCGGGGTTTTCCTACGGGCTCGACAACTGGTTGTATCTTTCCGGAGGCACAAAGAACGGAGAAGTTATCAGCCATCGAACGGGCGAGGCAGTTGACTTGATGGGACAGGATTTTCGCATTGAACCCAACTCAGGAAGAATCGAACTCGTCGGAGGTCAGACACAGTTTGGTCGCAATCGCGATGACTGGGGGAATTGGTATGGCGGAGATAACAGCCGCCCCATTTACCACTACCTAATTGCAGACCGGTACCTTCGTCGTAATCCTTTTGTCTCCGCGTCGAAAACGGTGGTCACGGTGGTGAAGCCTGAGTTTGCGCCGCCAGTTTTCCCCGTGAGCAACACGGCGGATCGTTTCAACGATCTCCAAGCGGCGAATCGGTTCACCTCAGCGTGCAGTCCAAGCAGTGTTCGCGATAGCAGGCTCGGGCAAGGGAGTGACCGTTGGATCCTTGTATGTGAACCGGTTCACAACTTGGTGCACCGCGCTGTACTTGTTGATGAAGGCACGTCGTTTCGCGCTGAGCGCCATCCGGACGAGCAGTCGTCGGAGTTCGTTGCCTCTAAAGACCAGTGGTTTCGCCCCACGGTGGCCAAGACAGGGCCCGATGGAGCTCTGTGGATCGCCGACATGTATCGGCATGTCATCGAGCATCCCGAATGGATTCCCGAGGCATGGCAAACGCAGCTCGACTTGCGCGCTGGCGACCAAAAAGGGCGCATGTATCGTGTCTTTCCTACGAACAAGCCGCCCGATCCGATCCCAGATCTGAACTCGCTCGCTTCGGAAGCGCTTGTGGGAGAGTTAGCGCACCCGAATGGTTGGCGACGCGATACCGCGCAGCGGCTCCTTGTTCAGCGCGCAGATCGCTCCGTAGTCGGGGAGCTTGCAGCAATGCTTCAAACGAGCAATGCGCTGGCGAAGGTTCACGCACTCGGTACGCTCGACGGGTTGGGTGAATTGACGTCAGCGCACTTATTGGCTGCGCTCAACGATACTGATTGCCGAGTGCAGTGTCTGGCCATTGAGCTGTGCGAATCACTGCTTTCGCAGGAGCCACAATTACAGGACAAGCTGCTCGAGTTGGTAAGCCACTCGGATCAACGCGTACAGTTGCAATTGGCATTGTCGCTCGGCGAGTGGAACGACTCACGCGCGGCCGATGCGTTGGTGCAGCTCGTCGTAAACGGCGAAAACGATCCCATCATGCAATCGGCCGTCTTGAGTTCAGCAACTCAACACTGCGCTACGATCCTCGCAGGTGTGGTCGAGCAGTGGGACGAGAAAGCTAGTTTTAAAAATCTCGTGAGCAGTTTGATAGCGACCGCTGTGGGCTCGGGAGATCGAGAGCAGATCAAGCGAGTGATTGGCGTGATTACACCGTTTGATCATGAGCCTGCAAGTTGGCAGTTCGAAGCGATTGCGACACTCACTCAATCACTTCATCGGCAGAACACTGAAATGAGTTCTCTCTCAAGCGATGACCCAGCCGAGTCGTCAGACTACGGTAAGAAAATCTTTGCCATAGTCGAGGCGGCTTGCCGCGTGGCTACGGACTCGAGTGCCCCGATTGATCACCGCCTGGCGGCTATTCCCTTGTTGGGCCGAGACTCTCAAGGACAGGAATTACTAGGCGAGTTGTTGTTAGCGCAGGAACCGCTTGAGCTGCAACTGGCCGCAGTCCAGGGGTTAGCACTAATTGACAATGCAAGGGTTCCACCCCTGCTACTAGCGAATTGTAGAAGCCTTTCACCTCAGGTTCAGGCCGCGGTGCTGCAAGCTTTGATCTCACGGGCCTCGTGGCATGAGCCGCTCATCAAGGCGATGGAAGCGGGGGAGATCCGCCCCGTCGATATCGATGCCGTGATCCGGTCGCGACTGATCGACAGCGATGATTCTGCACTCGGCAAGCGAGCGGCAAAAGTGTTCGCCGACAAGCAACCCGCCCCAACGGTGGACATCGGCGTTTTGTCATCGCTTATTGACGGCCTCGCTGGCGATGCCCTGCGTGGCAGCAAGCTGTTCACCGACAAGTGCGCAACTTGCCATCGCCATAACGAAATCGGCAAGGACTTTGGTCCAAAACTCGCAGCGCTCTCGGACAAGTCAACGGGCAAATTACTGGAAGCGATTCTCGATCCCAACCGCGCCATCGAAAGCAAATACAAGAGCTACACCTGCCTCACTGCCGATGGTCGCGCACTTCAAGGAATGATCTCAGCCGAGACCTCCAACAGCATCACGCTGGTCCAACCGAACGGCGCAGAACAAACGCTCTTGCGCATCGACATTGAAGAGTTGCAAAGCAACGACGTTTCGTTCATGCCAACCGGTTTAGACAAGGGGCTCACCCCCCAAGCCTTCGCCGATTTGTTCACTTTTCTACGTCAAGACGATGTAGTAACCAAGTGATACCAATTCTTTTTCAACAACGTTTGAACTCGAACGTAACCTCATTCAGAAAACGAACCACTGGTTATAAAAAAACTGGAGCGCTCCAGCCGCCGTGCAAACCGTGTGAGGTCGTTTCGCGATCACTCTGATATTCGGCTCCGATGCAATTCTGCGCTGGGCACCCAACACAAAACAGCCGGCCGGCGTTTCGCACCGGAGCCGCTTCCCAAAGTCCGCCGAGTCTCACACTGTGAGCGACAGCAACTCTTCAACTGCGGACGAATTTAGCAAACGCGCGGGGCGATTTCCACAACGAATTTTGGCCACCCCCCCACGTCGCTAGACGCCGACTGAATCGTCAGCGTACGGGGGTCTGTGTGAAAATAAACAGGGGGGCAACGGAGGGAACTGAGAAGATTTTAAGACAAACGCGTCCAACTCTGTTTGCTCCGTTTCCTCCTGTTGTTCAGCCGTTCGAGATTGTAGGGCTTCGAGAACTATACCTTGCAGCCGGCTTGATAGTCTTGAAACGCTTCTCGGATCTGCTCCAAAGTGTTCATGACGAACGGGCCGACCAATTGGCTCCCCAGAAAGCACGAGCACTCGTGAAGGCGAGTTTGCGCTCAGCTTGACTGGCGTGGCTTCCTTGATTGTCATGTCGCCCAGTCGCACGGTGCGAATTCCTGCGGTCCCGCATTGTCGAGCAACAGAAACGGATCGTTTCCATCATTGGTAGAAAACAGGCTTCGAGCCGGTAACCCACCTCCCACCTAATGCAGCGGAAGATTACGGACGATCTTGCGGATGGTTATCAACTCCGATTTATTGGACATCAACTTTCAGAATTTTCTCGGAACGAGTAAAGCAATAGAGACCGCTGGCAATATGTAAGGTTTGACAATTGAAACCTGATGTTACATCTCTGTTTGTGCAGCAAACTCTTCACGGTCATCTTATTCACGGGTCCCGTCAAACCACACCGGCGAGGACCACGCCTCGTTCCCGTCGCGTTGCACGAGGTGGAAGTAGGCGTAGCGTTTACCTAACGGGTTGATGGATTCGGTCAGTTGCACGGAGTCGTCGCGTGGGGTGAAGGTCTTTTCTACGACGCCATCGACGATCAGCTCGACGGTGCGTATGGGGGCGGTTCCTTTCACCCGGAGTGCTAGCTCCACGGGTTGATCGCTTGTGGGTAGAATTTCGCCCATCCAGTGCTTGCCATTGGCGGTGAGTTGTAATTCTATTTTCGCCGTCGCGGCGAAGGTGCGGCGGGTTTGCAGAGCTCGAAAGACGGGCTCGCGTTGGACGGTTTCTACCCACACGCCGGCGTAACTGGCGCTGGTCGACATGTGGTCGCTACTGGCGATGAAGCCGAGGTGATAACCCTTGTCCAAACCCTCATGCACGTGTTCGGCAATCGACTCGTCGCGGCAGCCTTGGAAAATTTCCACGACGGGCCGCAGGGCGTCGCTTTGGTAATTCCACGTGTCGCGGCGGATAGGATTGTGGGGAATGGTGATGGTTTGCTGGTCCAGCTCCTCCCAAAACTTGGGCACGGGATAGGTGAAGGGGCGAAGCATGTCGCCTCGCAGCGAGATGACATTGTGGTCGGCTGTGTTGCCGTGGCTTCGCTCGTAGGCATAGAATGGAAAGAAGCGCATCGCGTCGTCTTGGACTAGTTGACGACGATAAACTTCTTTGCGACTGCGCCACCAAAGTTGGCTGAGCGGATCGCCCTGGGCAATGTCGCGGGTGTGGTCGGTGATGCCGAGGAAATCGAGCTGCGCAACATCCGTGGCATAGCGATAAGCATCGTCCATAGTACCATCCAGCGGTACGCGGCAAAGCGACAAGTCGGTGTGCCTGTGCAGATCACCGAACACCAGTTGGTACTCCTCGCCAGCGACTTGGGTGCGCGGGCGCGATGGCGATGCAAACTTCGCTTGGTTCTGTTGCGGCTGCTGTGTTTCATCGACTTGCAGAGGCAAGCCACCGTCTATCGTTTGGGTGTTTCTCACCAGAGCGGAAGCGATGCCTCGCGGACGCTGGCTCGGAAGTCGATCCGTGCGTCCCGTGGTCCAAACGGCGCGGACACCGTCTTCGGCTGGCGCAAGTTCCAAGCGTTGCATCCCATCGCCCTGGCCAATGTCAAATTGGTGCAGCTGCGACCAGCCTTCTTCCCCATAGCAGCGGGCGTACAGGCCCCAGCCCTGCTCAACGTGCGAGCGGTGCGCGATGCCGAGCCAAGGTGTGTAATAGTGGCGATAGGTCAGCCAGAGTCGGCCCGCCTGGTCAAATGCTATGCGAGCCCGTTCGTAGAACGCTCCCGATTCACTGAGGCCGTCTGGTCGGTGTGGTCGCTGCCGGGCCGCTTCGAGAGCTGGCATAGGTAACTCGTGCGTAAGCTTCTGACGCGTTCCATCGGCATCGATGACGGCAAACTGCAGCGTGCGATGCCGATGCAGAGGGCCACTCGCATCGCTGACGAGTTCCGTTTGGATGCCGCGAAAGGGCTTGCCCCAGTTTTCCGCGCCCGCTTCCCAGACCGCAAACACACGCCCCCGTTTGTCGGCGGCGAGATCGACACGCCCCTCGAAGCGTGACGAGGATGCAAGCCGTTGCGAAGCATTCCATTGGCCCTTTTCAAGACAACGCATCACAACGTTATAAGAATTTCCGTCGTAGGCATCCCATGCCACGCAGACGCGATTGTTGGTCGTGACTGCGACCGCTGGGTGCCAATCGCCGTGGGGGTTTTCGCTAACTTGTTGGATTGGCTGCCACTCGTCCTGCTTAAGTTGACGAGCAAAGATGTCGAAATGTCCACCGTTGTCACTCTGCCAAACGATCCAGAGTCCGTCGCTCGTCGCACAGGTCTTGTGCAGGATGTCGCTCCCCGGCGCATCGCTCACCTTTTGTGGAGAACCAACGGCTTGGCAATCTTCAACGACGACCGAGAACAGATCCCACTGGTCGCCGACGCGCGCTTCGTAAGTCAACCAAGTGCGGCCTTGCCCATCGCGAGTCAGCGTTGGTGCAGCATATTCTGCCGGCGGCAGTTTCAACTTCTGCTGGTTAATCCACTCCGCGCCCTGCTTGCATCCCAGCCATAGCACGTCACCCTCGCCAGGAAGGAGTTCCAGCCAGGCGTACCAATGCTGGTCGTCTTGCGCGAGTAGGTCAGCATCATAGAGCAAGGGATTGTCCCAGACCTGGGAGCTGATTTTGCTATCCGCGGTATCGTAGCTAAAGTCGGGCAGGTCGGCATGGTCACCTTCCTCGTGGGCGGAGGAAACACCCGCCAGGAACAAGGCATAAGCAAACAAAGCCAACACGCGAGCCAGCCGCTGGATTGTCGAGGGTCGCTGCGTAGAGCAGATGTCTATTCGATAGGACATGGTCTTTTACCTTACGGTTGGGAACGATCAATTGGGCCAGGTTCGGTCGAGGAGTCTGTCCATCGGTTGAAGGACGCAGCCATTCTGTTGACCGCCCTAGGGTTCTTGTTGGCCAAGTTGTTTGTTTCGGAGATATCCTTTGCCAGATCGAACAGTTGCCAAGGATCGCGCGGGTTCTCACGTACAATTTTCAAATTCCCCTGGCGGAGAGCGGCGTGGTTTTTGTAGTTGAAGTAAAACGATCGCTGCGGAGTTGGGCCGCGTTCGGTAAGGATCTCGCGAATGTCCTGGCCATCGAAGGTGCGATCCGCGGGCAGCTTGGCACCTGCAAGAGCAGCGGCAGTCACGAGCAAATCGGGCGACCAACAAGGCTGGTTGATGACTATGCCTGCGTCGATGTGCCCCGGCCAGCGGGCGAAGGCAGGAACCCTTAAGCCCCCTTCCCAACAAGTCACCCCGCCACTTCGCAGCGGCTTGTTGCTTCCCACGTCGAGCCCCTCGCGCCCCAGGCGAAAAGCACCATTGTCGGACATCAAAAAAACGAGCGTGTTTTCTGCCGCGCCAGTCTCGTCGAGCATAGCGAGCACCCGGCCTATCGCCCGATCGAGCGCGAACACCACCGCAGCATAGCGACGGTGAGGATCGGCTTCGTCGGGTGACCAGCCGTATTCTTGAAACGCCCAATCGGGTGCCTGCCACTCGACCGTTTGCCCTGGGAGCTTGTTACTTGCGACCGGAAAGTGTGGCGCGTTAAAGGGCAGATAACAGAACCACGGACGGGTTGTTGTGCCTTGTCGATGGAGAAAGTCGATCGCAGCATCAGCAAAGATATCTGTTGCGTATTCGCCCTCACGGTCCAAGGGAACTATCCCCTGGTGCAGGTCGAGTTTCTCACGATAGTGGTGGTGGTAGTGGTCGATGTTGCCCGAGGCGTGGCCCAAGAACTCCTCGAAGCCACGTTCCGTGGGACGCGACCCGGCAGCGAAGCCAATATTCCATTTGCCGAAACAAGCTGTGGCGTAGGGAATCGGTGCAGACTGCAAAATCTGCGGCAAGAGTATTTCTTGCTGGCTCAGGCCCGCGCCATAATTTCCTTCAACCCCGGCCAGCTGCTCGAGCAAACCGTGCCGCTGGGGAATTCGCCCCGTGAGCAGGCAGGCGCGCGAGACCGTACAGGTGGGCGAGGCGGTGTAGAAGTTTGTGAGCCGCGCCCCTTGTGTGGCCAAGTTGCCAATGCACGGAGTGCGTATGATCGAGTCGGGGTTGTAGACGCTGAGATCGCCGTACCCCAGGTTGTCGACCGTGATCAGCAGAAGGTTCGGTGGGCCACTCTCACCAACATTGCCAAAGCAAAGCAGCAATAGACAGGTGAGCAGAGTTTGGAGGGTCGTCGGCATGGCTTATGCGTTGTTGGTTTTATGCGTCATTCGTTTTGAGCCCCACGCCCAATCGGTCGAACGTGCCGGCATACAAGAGCGAAAAGATTGGCCCGCCAATGCAGAACAGGGCCCAGGGGGCATATTCAATCGTCGGTACCCCGAGTGTCGTCGCCATGTAGACCGCGGAGACCGTCCACGGCAGGAGCGGTTCGACAATGGTGACGGAGTCTTCCAGCGATCGCGACAAATTCACGCGGGCCAGTTTGCGCTGGTCGTAGGCTTTCTGAAACATTTCGCCGACGACCAACGCCGTGACGCCACCGTGGCTGGTGAGCGAGATCATCGTCGTGCCGGCCGCCATGGTCGCCGCGATCAAGCCGAACGTCGAACTTACGGCAGCCAGCAGCGAACCAATGAGCCGATCAAGGGCCCCTGACACATCCATCGCCCCAGCCAGCAAGAAAGCGGCAATGATCACCAGCAAGGTATTCACCATAGAGTACAAGCCACCACGATTCAGTAGCGAGGCAACATCCTCGCCGAAACTCTCCGGCGAAAGCCCTTTGTCTGCGAGCATGGAAACATCAAAACCGTTGACACCGGCAAGCAAAGAGTTCTCGAAGGAAAATCCCTGCAGGGTCATGCCAATGATTGCCGCGACCGCAGCCGAAGCCGCCATCGCAATGACCGGCGATGTGCGAAACACAATGCCCAGCACGACGACTACCAACGGCAATAGTACAATTGGCGAGAGTGAATAAATCGTTTCCAAATCGGTGAGCAACTGCTCGGCACCCTCGGTCGCGCTGCCGGCGGGTACACCCACCATCGAGTAGACGATGGTGGCAACCACAAACGAAGGCAAAGCCGTGTAGAGCATGTGCCGAATATGCGCATAAAGATCAGAGCCCGCGCCAATGGCGCTGATGTTGGTGGAGTCGGACAGCGGCGAAAGCTTGTCGCCAAAATAGGCACCAGAAACGACCGCACCGGCTGTTGCGCCGAGCGGCGCTGCCAAGGCAACGGCCATCCCCATCAGTGCCACGCCGATCGTGCCGGCGGAGCCCCAGGAGGTGCCGGTGCAGATCGACATTGCCGCGGTGGCGAGGAAAGCCGTCACTACGAGATACGCCGGATCAACGACCTTGAGACCGTAAAACACGAGGTACGGTATCGTGCCACTGACCACCCACGTGCCAATCAACAGGCCGATGCTTAGCAAGATGAGAATCGCGGGCAAAACGGACGCAATTTTTTCCCCCGTGGAGCGCTGCACATCCTCCCACGATTTGCCGACGGTCTGCGCGACACCGGTTGCCACGGCCGCGGCACCGAGCATCACCAGGATCAGCAACTCCCCGCCCATGTCGGTGAAGTAGGCCCCCAGGGCGAACAACAGGATCATCGTAATCAACGGCAAGCTGGCGAGGCCAAGCGAAAGTTTTGCGTTGGGAAGTTGAGAGTTGTCGTTCTGCATGACCAGCTGATTTTCTCCGCTGCTTTCCGGCGTGGCACTCATCGCACGCCAGAGCAGTCATGCGCCTTTTCCACGCGGTATTTCCTCAGTATTCCCTCAGTGTGTCAATGTAACTACAGTAGAGCGTGTTGGCTTCCCCTGACTCTCGATTTATTTTCGCACATCCGCATGCCCAATCCGCTTCCGCGACGTAACCCTTTGCCTCAGTTGACGCCAGCGCGGCTGCGTCACCTGCAAAAGCGTGTCGCAGAGAAAATTTGGTCACGCGAAGAAACTCTGCCGGTACTGCGCAGCAAGGAACAGTTAGAGCCTGTTGAATACGACCAGGCCATCAACTTGCCTTTGCAGCCGCTGCAGCCAGGCGAACACTTCGGGCGTGGCGGCGACAACTGGACCACGTTTTGGCTTCAATTGGAAATACCCCAGGCCGCCCCAGGCGAACAGGGTCTGCGCTACCTGCGCTGGCAATGCCAGGGCGAAACCACGGTGTGGATTGATGGCCAACCTTGGGCCGGCTTGGATTTGGGCCACCCAGACTGTCCGCTGCCTGACGACGCCTGCACGCTGTGGCTGGAATGTTGTAGTTGGCAAACGGGGATCTGGATTTCTATGCTCGCCAGCGAAGGCATTGGCCCGCATGGTTTGCGATTCGACGGAGCAGAACTGGCCATTCGCGACCCTACGGCCTGGGATTGTCACTGCGATCTCGACGCGATCGGGCAGATGATGGAGCAGGCGCTGCGTGGCGAAGGCGACCTGAAACTCGCCTCCACGATGGGCTACAGCCGCGCGTTGGAAACCGTGACCCCGCGTACACGCAAATTGCTGAATGAACTCGATGCACTCTGTGATCTCTGGGCAGAAACGGGTGACCCCTCGGCTTTACGAATCGCATGTCAGGATTTGCTCGCGCGCTGGCCGGCGGAAAGCTGGCAACCAACGGCCGCCGTTTGTGGGCACGCACATATCGACCTGGTTTGGCTCTGGCCCGAGCTGGCGACGCGCAAGAAAATCGTGCACAGTTTTGCGACCGTGATGCGATTGATGGAGCGTTATCCAGAGATGGTTTTTGTGCAGTCGATGCCCGCGCTGTATCGCATGCTGGAAGAAGATTCGCCCGGGGTGATGCAACAGATTGCCGCGCACATCCAGAGCGGGCGCTGGGAAGTGCTTGGCGGTTTTGAGGTCGAACCCGATGTCAATTTACCAGGGGGCGAGGCACTGGCTCGTTCTATTGTTCTTGGCCAGCGCAAGATCGAACAGCTCACTGGCAAGCCCAGCGAAGTGGCGTGGATCCCCGACGTGTTTGGCTACAGCCAATGCTTGCCGCAGATTATGGCCTTGGGCGGGATCAAGTATTTTTACACTACCAAGATGACGTGGTCGAGCATCACGAAGTTTCCCTACACTAGTTTCGTCTGGCGTGGCGCGGATGGGAGTGAGATTCTTTCACACCTCGGCACCACCGACTACAACGGCGAAATGCTGCTCGACGCGCACGAGAAGGCAGCCGCCGAACACCGGCAGGTGGGCATCCACGGGGAACAGCTTTTTCCCACTGGCTATGGGGATGGAGGTGGCGGGCCGACGGAACTGCATGTGGAACGCGCTCGTCGGTTCGAGAATCTCTCCGGCGCTCCGCAAACCCAATGGTCGCGGGCGGATGACTTTTTTGCACGGCTGGAGAAGTTGCAGGACCAGCTACCCGTTTACCAGGGCGAACTGTATCTGGAATACCATCGGGGCACGTATACCACACAGAGCGAGTTCAAACGGCTCTATCGCCGCGCGGAGCAAGGTTTGCAGATGCTGGAAGCCGCCCACGTTGCGATTGGCTTGGAAGCATTGCCTGAGGTGCGCTGGCAGCGGCTCCTGTTCGCACACTTTCATGATGCGATCCCCGGCAGTTCGATTGGTCAAGTCTACGCCGAGATGAACCCCGAACTCGAGGCGATTGGTGATCAAGCGTATTCGGATGCGGCAGAGGTTCTTGGCGGAGCTGCTGCGGATGCTGAAAAACTATCATGCGCCTTCAACGCTTTGCCTTACGAGCGACTCGCAGTGGTAGAGCAAGACGGCCAGCCGGTCCAGGTGCATTTGCCAGCACTGGGGTCGGTCGAAGTCGATGCCGATCGCGAGGCCACAACGCCGATTTTGGAAGCGAGTGAGACAGTGTTGCGAAACGAACGTCTCACCGCTCGCTTCGACACCCACGGCCAACTCGCCGAGTTAGTGGTTGACGGACAATCACTCGCACTCAATGGAGCTCCAGGCTTCGCGCTGTCCCCCGATGATCCGGTGGCGTTCGACGCTTGGGACATCGACCATCACGCTGCCCGTTTTGGTCAACGAGTCGCGGTGGAGTTGAAACTGCGTGTGGTTGAAAATTCCCCCGCACGAGCGATTTTGGAGAGTGACGCAGTTTCGCTTGGCGAGGCAAGTGAGTTGCGGGTGCGGTACCTTCTCGAAGCGGGCAGTACGCATCTGAAAATTGAGCCTACCGTCGATTGGCGCGAAGAGCACCAGTTGCTGCGGTATGTGGTGCCGACCGGTTACTTAGGCCGCCAAGCTCGGTTCGGTTGCCCGTTCGGAGCGATCGAGCGGCCACAGCTGGCAGGCACTGAAGCGGACGAGGCGATGTGGGAAGTGCCCGGCTCGCGCTGGGCAGCGGTACAACACGACGGCGGCGACGGGTTGGCAATTCTAGCAGAAAGCAAACTGGGCTACTCTGCCCGGGACGGGGTCTTGAGTTTGTCGTTACTCCGCGCCCCCAAGTGGCCTGACGCCAATGCAGACCAGGGTGTGCACACCATGCCGTTCGCGCTAGGGCGGTTGCAATTGGAAACAAACAATACGCGCCAGAGTACGTCGTTGGCGGCTGATGCATTGTTTAGCCCGCCGCTGGTTTACAACGGCGAATCACTCGCAGCCCCCTTTCACTGGGAATCGCTTGGCACCTTAAACGCATCGTGGTGTGCACCCAGCACCACGGATCCGAAAGCCTGCTTCTTGCGACTCCACGAAACCGCAGGGCGAGCGGGCAAAGCCACTCTACATTTGCGCAGCGAGGTCCGGAGTGTCGAGAGCACCGACTTCCATGAATCGACGCTGAAAACATTGCAAGTGAACGCTGATGGAAGCGTTTTCATCCCCTACAGTCCGTGGCAAATCATCACCGTACGACTTCTCAATTCGGAAGCATGACTTGCCTGATCGACAAATGGAAGCGATTCGCGGCTGAGACCATATATTTCGGTGCCCGCTGTTGTCATCAGGTCTGATTCCACCGATACTGGGGTGGGATACACGACAGGAAACCCTCGATTTTTAAGGGCTGATGTTTTATAGGGGCTGAGTTCCTCAGTCCATTAAGCACACCCCATTTTCGTTGCCTTGGGTGATTTGACCCCAGCGCCTTCTGTCTACCCAGCACCTTCTGTCTACTACGACGAACCCCAGCCAAGAACTATCTCCTATGAAACGCTCCGTTGTCTATTGCGTCGGATTGTTGTTGTTTGTTTGCACGGCGTCGCTGTCGGGTGCTAACCAGACAGAAAACGTGAGTTTCTATCACCAAGTGCGGCCGATCCTGCAGGCGAAGTGCCAGGGGTGCCACCAACCGGCGAAGGCGGGGGGAGAGTATGTGCTGACCAGCGTCGAGGCGATGCTGCGAAGTGGCGAGAGCGAATCGCCAGGTATCGTTGCGGGGAAGCCGGGGGAGAGTTACCTCGTTGAGCAAATTACCCCCGTCGATGGTGTCTCGGCGATGCCAGTAGAAGGCGACCCGCTCACGGAGGAACAGATTGCGACGATCGCCCGCTGGATAGCCGAAGGGGCCGTTGACGATACTCCCGCCAGCACACGTCGGCACTACGATGCCGAGCATCCTCCGCAGTACACGCGCCCCCCGGTCATCACGGCGCTCGATATTTCGCCCGACGGCAAGCTGATCGCAGTTGCTGGTTTTCACGAGATTTTGCTACACGAGGTTAGCGGGGAAACGAGTCGTGCACCCTTGTCACGGCTGATCGGCATGTCGGAACGAATCGCTTCCTTGAACTTCTCTCCCGATGGGACCAAGTTGGCAGCGACCGGGGGATCGCCGGCGCGAGTGGGCGAAGTGCAAATTTGGGATGTCGCCACGCGCACGCTGGAGCTTTCGTTGCCCGTTACCTATGACACGGTGTACGGGGCGTCGTGGTCGCCCGATGGCAAATTGCTTGCGTTTGGTTGTGCCGACAATTCTGTTCGCGCGATCGAGGTCGCGACCGGCAAGCAAGTCCTTTACCAGGGAGCGCACAGCGACTGGGTACTTGATACGGTGTTTTCAGCCGATGGTACGCATCTCGCGTCGGTGGGTCGCGACGCAACTGCCAAGTTGATCGAAGTCGGCACGCAACGCTTTGTCGATAATATCACTTCAATTACGCCCGGCGCATTACGTGGCGGGATCAACGCCGTCGCGCGGCAGCCACAGCGCGACGAAATTCTATTCGGCGGCGCCGATGGAGTGCCGAAAATCTACCGCATGCACCGCACGACCAAGCGAGTGATCGGCGATGATGCCAATCTGCTGTGGGAATTGCCTGCCCTACCTGGACGCATCTTCGATGTTGATTACAGCGACAACGGCAAGCTAATCGCCGCGGGTAGTAGTCTCGATGGTGCGGGTGCCGTGCACCTGTATGGCATCGAATCGGAGCCGAAGATTTCCGACGAGATCAAAGCGATTCTTGTTAAGCCAACGCATAAACGCACCACGGAAGAGAACGAGCAGCTCGAGAAGCATTATGCAGCAGGCATTCGCGAGATCGCCAAAATTCCGCTTGACGATGGTGGGGTTTTTGCCGTGGCAGCAAGCGCCGATGGCAATCGGGTCGTGGCGGCTGGTGCAGCGGGCAAGGTACGCGTGTTTGACGGGACTACCGGTGACCAGGTTGCGGCTTTTGTTCCCGTCGAGCTGAGCGAGCAGCTGCCCGATACCGAATCATCCGCGGTCGCGACTGTTGATGCTTCGGAGAGCAGCGGGCTAGCCAGTGAGTCTCTGCCCGCAGGAGCTGAAGTGGTTGGCCTAACCGTTCAGCCTGAATCAATCCAACTTCATTCGCCCACGGCCTATTCCCAGCTAGTGGTTTCTGCCCAGTTGGCTAGCGGCGACTTAGTCGACGTGACGCGTTTAGCGAAGTTGCAAGCCAGCGATCCCGTGGTTTCCATTTCCCCGACAGGGTTCATTCAAGCCCAAGCCGATGGACCGACCATGCTCACCGTCTCCTTGGGCGAGCAACAGGCAACGGTTCCCGTGGATGTTGCGGGAACTCAAGCGGCTTTGCAGCCAGATTATGTGCTGGATGTCGCTCCGGTCGTGGCCCGCGTGGGTTGCAATATGGGGACATGCCATGGAGCCCAAGACGGCAAGAACGGTTTCAAACTTTCGCTCCGGGGTTACGATCCGCTGTTCGATGTGCGAGCGTTGACGGATGACTTGGCATCGCGGCGCACCGATTTGGCTTCGCCTGCGCAGAGTCTGATGTTGCTCAAGGCGACCGGCAGCGTTCCCCACAAAGGCGGGCAGCTGATTCATCCTGAGGACGACTATTACCGCACGCTGTTGGCTTGGATCGAGCAAGGTGCGCAGCTCGATTTGGATTCGCCGCACGTAACAAGAATCTCGGTGACCCCGGTGAACCCCATTGTGCAAACCCTCGGCTCGCGGCAGCAGCTGCGGGTAGTGGCGAATTACTCAGACGGACGGCAGCGTGATGTGACCCGCGAGGCATTTGTCGAAAGCGCGAATACCGAAGTGGCAAAGCCCGTGAAAGACCATCCTGCGCTGGTCGAGGTGATCCGCCGCGGCGAGGCTCCTTTGCTGTTTCGTTTCGAGGGTTCCTATGCCGCGACGACGGTGACGGTGATGGGGGACCGCAGCGGTTTCGTTTGGCGCGAGCCCCCGGCGAACAACCCCATCGACGAGTTGGTCCACTCGAAGTTACAACGTACCAAGACGGCTCCTGCACCACTGTGCGATGACTACACATTCGTAAGACGCGTTTACCTCGACTTAACCGGCTTGCCACCGACGCCCGAGCAAATCGCGACCTTCGAGAACGATGCGCGCGACTCGCAGTGGAAACGCAATGAGCTGATTGATCTACTCATTGGCGGCCCCGAGTTTGTGACGCACTGGAGCAATAAGTGGGCCGATTTGCTGCAAGTGAATAGCAAGTTTCTGGGCAGCGAGGGGGCCGAGGCATTCCGTAACTGGATTCGCAACGAAATCTCGGCGAATCGGCCCTACGACGAATTCGCTCGTTCGGTGCTGACCGCGAGCGGCTCGAATCGAGAGAACCCCGCGGCTTCGTATTACAAAATTCTCCGCGATCCAGAAATTACGATGGAGAACACCACGCATCTATTCTTGGCAACGCGTTTCAACTGCAACAAGTGTCACGACCATCCGTTCGAGCGCTGGACACAGGATCAGTACTACCAGATGTCTGCGTTCTTCGCGCGGCTTGGGTTCAAAAAAGACCCGGCCGGTGACGAAAAGATGGTCGGTGGCACTTCGGTTCGGCCCGCGACTCCGTTGTACGAGGTAGTGTACTCCAAGCCCGAAGGCGAGGTGAAGCATCTTCGCACAGGCAAAGAGGTCGAGCCCGAGTTCCCGTTTGAGTGCGAACACGATTGCGACGACTCGGCTTCGCGGCGGGAGCACTTGGCCGCCTGGATTACCTCACCCGACAATCCCTATTTCGCCAAGAGCTACGCGAATCGGATCTGGGCCTACCTCACCGGGCGAGGTTTGATTGAACCGATAGACGACATCCGCGCTGGCAACCCGCCAACGAACCCCGAACTGCTAGATTGGCTAACCGAGCAATTTGTTTCTAGTGGATTCGACGTGCAGCAGCTGATGCGCACCATCTGTCGCTCGCGGACGTATCAGCTTGCTCTAACGACAAACTCATTCAACGAAGATGATGAACTGAATTATTCCCACGCGAGGGCGCGTCGATTGCCGGCTGAGGTACTGTACGACGCTATCTATTCCACGACTGGCGCAGAGTCGGCTTTCCCCAATGTGCCGAAGGGCACCCGCGCGGCGGCGCTGCCGGACATTGGGATCAAGTTGCCCGATGGCTTCTTGAACAATTTGGGCCGTCCAGCGCGGGAGAGTTCCTGCGAATGCGAGCGCAGCAATGAGTTGCAAATGGGCCCGATTATGGCACTGATCAACGGTGCGACCGTGGGGCAGGCGATTAGTGATCCTCAGGGCGTCGTTGCCAAACTTGCCGCGAGTGATCTCGACGATCGCCAACTGCTGGAGAAGCTGTTCTTGCGAATCCTTGGTCGTCCCGCGGCGAGCGAAGAAATTGCCGAATCCACCAAGGTAATCAGCGGAATCAACGACCAGCACAACCAGCTTCTGGCTGAACTGGAGAGCTACCGAGTCGAGTTGGAGCCAGTCCTGGTTCAGCGCAAACAACAGCGAGCCGCCGATCTCAAAGCGGCTCAAGAAAAAGTGGCATTGCACGCGAAGTCGATCAGCCAGGCACGAGAAAAACTGAAGCAAGAGCGTGAAGAGAAGATCGCCGCCGCTACCGCAAAGCAAAATGAGTTGCGGAAATCGTTAGTGGCGAAGTATCCGCATTGGGAGTTCTCTCACAGCAAGGATTCCCAGTGGGAATCACTCAACCCGATTGAAGTCAGCACCATGCGGCGCAACGACCTCAAAGTTCAACCCGATCGTAGTGTGCTGGCGAAGGGACGCAACGGCTACCAGGGTTCGCACACCGTGATCGCGCCTGTGGACTTGACTGGCATCACGGGCGTGCGGATCGAGGCGCTTGCAGACGAACGATTGCCCAAGCAGGGCCCGGGGCGCGGCGACGATGGCAACTTTGTGCTGACAGAACTCAAAGTGGCAGCACTGCAGACTCCCAGCAAACCGGTGACGCTGGTGCGGCAATGGGATTTCGCTGAGAGTGTCGACGGCTGGGAGGCCAGCAACGGCACTGAACTTGTGCCGGGAGAAGGACATTTGGTCGCGAAGCACAAAGAGGCACAGCAGTGGATTTCCCAGCGAGTGACTGCCCCGGCTGCGCCTTTGGTGCTGGAAGTTACCGCGAAGCTGGCTCATGAAACGAATTTTCGCCTCGTTTGGCAAACGAAAGAAAATCCGCACTACGATGCCTCGCGTAGCGTCGCGCGACAATTTAGCCCCGGCAATTCGAAGTGGCGTACCTTCCGGTTGGTCTTCGAGCCCAAGTCGCCTCTGCAAAAAGTGAAGCTCGAGTTTAGTGGTGGAGCCAAAGCGGTTCCCATCGATTCGATTCGGATCGTCCAACAAGAAGCCACTGAATTCGCTTCTCTCGAGTTACAGAACGCTCAGGCTGACTTCAGCCAAACCGACTACGCCGTCGAGGAAGCCATCGACGGCAATACCGACAAGGAGGGCAACGGTTGGGCGGTTGCGCCCGAGACAGGCCGCGACCACATCGCGATTTTCGAGACTGGCGACGAGTACGACCATGCAGGTTTGGGTTTTCTCCGCACAGAGTTGGTACACCAATATCAGGGAGGCAAACACAACTTGGGTCGCTTCCGTGTGTCGATCACACGTTCGCCCAAGCCACTCAATTTAGGACTACCCATGGAGATTTCAGAGCTGTTGCTAATCGAAGCCGATCAGCGCACCGAGCAGCAACAGGAGCGACTGTTGAGCTACTATCTCGAGCAGGAAAAGTCTTATCACGAGCAAGTGAAGAAGGTCGCCGCAGCGAAGCAGCCCGTGCCTCCCGATGCGGAATTAGAGCGGCTGAAAGAACGCGTGGCGAAACTAAGGGAGCCACTCCCCACTGACACCAAGCTGGCCCGCCTCGAACGTGCGGTCAAACTCAGCAAGCAGCAAATCAAGCAGAAGCGATTGACCACCGCGCAAGATTTGGCATGGGCGCTGATTAACAGTCCCGAGTTTTTGTACAATCACTAACCTCAGCGACATTTACGAAGCCTAGAACCCCTCACTCCCACAACGAAGGTTCCGCCATGTTCCGTATTACCGGCCCGTTGGGCAAAGACCTGTGCGATTCCAGTCTCCAAGCGACACGGCGTGATGTCTTGCGAGTAGGTGGTGCGGGGATGTTTGGGCTCTCGCTCGCGTCTATGTTCAAGCTGCAGGCGTATGCGTCCACAACCGCGCATGTCGGCGGAGCGGGCTGGGGCAAGGCGAAGAGCGTCATTCTTGTCTACCTGCAAGGTGGCCCCAGCCATCTCGACTTGTGGGACCCCAAAGAACCCGACAGCGTGCCTGACAACGTGCGTAGCACGTTCAAGAATATCTCCACGAAAATTCCGGGCGTGAAGTTCACTGAAATTCTTCCGCGGCTTGCGCAGCTCAACGATCGCTACACCACGATTCGTTCGATGAGTTACTCGCCCAATGGATTGTTCAACCACACCGCCGCGATCTACCAAATGATGACCGGCTATACGACCGACAAGGTCAGTCCCTCGGGGCAACTGGAGCCGCCCAGCCCGAAGGATTTCCCGAACTTTGGCTCGAACATTGTGAAACTTCGTCCTCTCGACGAACCGATGCTGCCGTTCGTAATGTTGCCGCGCCCGCTGCAAGAGAGCAACGTCGTCGGCAAGGGCGGAACGGCCGGCTTCTTGGGGAAGGCGTACGACCCGTATACGCTCTATCCCGAGGGCGACGACATGAAAATGGACAAAATGAGCCACGTGCGCATCGACGACCTCAAGATGCGGCCCGATATGTTTTCCGTTCGCTTGCAGCGTCGGGCGCAACTGCGCGACTTGGTGGCAAGTCGGGCTAAGGAAATTGAAAAAGCCGTGGCAGGCGAGAACCTCGATCAGTACTACAGCCAGGCACTGAATTTGATCCTCTCGGGCCGAGCACGCGAAGCATTCGACCTGAACCAGGAATCCGAAGCGATGCGGGACAGCTATGGCCGCAACACTTTTGGCCAAAGTTGCCTGATGGCGCGGCGATTGGTCGAGGCGGGTACGCGAGTGGTTGAAGTCGTGTGGCCCAAAGTCGCCAACTCGAATAACCACTCGTGGGACCATCACTCGGGGCTCACGAAGCGAATGAAGGATCAATCCGGACCCATGCTCGACGCCGGGTTGTCTGGTTTGATTGAAGACATGGACGAGCGCGGACTGCTCGACGAAACGCTGGTCGTCGCAGTCGGCGAGTTCGGCCGCAGTCCGCAAAAGGGTGTCAGCACCAGCGGCAACGACAACTCCGCCGATGGGCGCGACCATTGGCCCTATTGCTACACCGCGCTGATGGCTGGTGCCGGCACCAAACGCGGCTATGTCCACGGCAAGAGCGACGCCACCGGTTCTGCCCCGCTGGATGATGCCGTTCACCCGGCACAGCTACTCGCATCCATCTACCACAGCTTCGGCATCGACCCCGAAACGATGGTGATGAACCACCTCAACCAACCCCGAGAGTTGGTGAAGGCCAAAGCGGTGACGGGGTTGTTTGCCTAAACAGCAAATCCAACCCGAGGGGTCTGGGGGCTTGCCCTCCAGTGCGCCGCGAGTGACCTATGACGGTGCGTGCTTGTTGATGTTGATTAAACAACTTGGGATTCCTTGGGGGGTATCCCCCCAACCCTCCCCGTGTTGAGGCCCCCCCCGTGCTTTGGCGAGCGGGTATTGTGCGTCTCACTAGCGCGCTCGCGTGAAGTAGGTTACTAGGCCCAACATCAACCCCAGCAATGTCGACGGCTCGGGCACCGTATTGGCTGCCACAAGGGGCGAGGGCAAGCTCATGCCGAGGTTAGTTTTCCAGTCGGCGAGATCGGTGTCGCTCATGGGAGTGTACGACTCTCCCTTTTGCCAGGTGAGAAAATCGTTGCCGTCGACGTCGCCGTCGAAGTCGAAATCTCCGGGCAGCGAGGCATCGACTTGGATGATGCCGAGGGTATAGAAATCGTCTTTGTTCCACTCGTGGCCCGGGTTGAGTAGCGGGAACTCGAACGCTGCTAGGCCGATGCCGCTGACGGTCGAGCCAAAGCCGAAAATTTTGAACTGATCGCCGACCGACGGTTGAAAATCTCCCAGCAGATCGACATGGAGTGTGCCACCGTGGAAGGCAGCGTTGCCCAAGAGTTCGAGCTTGTCGTGATCGGTCGCGGCGAGTTCCATGATGATTTTGGCCTCGGTCGTCTGTGTGAAATCACCTGTTACCGTGACAACGCCCAAGTCGGCACCTGCGCCGGGGCTGACGGTGTCGAAGTTCAGCAGATCGCCCCGGATCTCCCCCGCGCCGGAAACAACGCCATGGTTCTCGACCTGATTCAAACCAACATCGACCACGCCGCCAAGTTGAAGCTCCCCCGACTCCCAGTTGACTATGCGATTGGCTTTGACCAGCGCGTCGTCTTGCATGCTGACCGTGCCAAGCCCAACACTGGCCAAGGCATTGCCGCCGATGTAGAGGTTTCCCAGTATGTCGAGACTCGCTTTGTCGCTTAGGGTAATCAGGCCTTTCCCGGTGGGTCCGCCGGCACCGAGGTAGGCGTTACTTCCGACAGTGACCATTCCCAACGAACCGATGTCCAATCCCCCTTGGGCCTGGTCTCCCACGGTCAAGTCTTGGCCGATTTGCCAAGTTGCCGAACTCGCGATCTTGGCCAAGCTACCCTCGGCGGAACTCTCGGCAGCGATGAGCGCGGAGAGATCAGTAAGCATCTGAGCTTGATCGTCGACCACCAACTGTCCGGCGAGATTGTAGCCGACCACGGTGTTCTGGTGCGCGATGCCCGTGCTGAGTGGGCCACTAATTCGCACGACACTCGGGGCCGATCCGCCATCGCCCGGTTTGATTTCTTCGATAGGCGCTCCGCCAATGTAGAGCGAGTGATCAATTTCCACGAGGCCTTTTTCGGTGATATTGACCGCTCCTTCCGCCCCGCCGCCGACGGTGAGGTTGCCATGGACTTCCCAGTAGCTGCCACCGCCCGCGACGTTGGCCACGCTACCCTCGGCGGTAAAGTCATGAGCGACGATCGCGTCGGGGGAGAAGACATGTCCGCCGTCGGTGACATTCATGAAGGCCTTCGCTTGGAGCCCGACGATCAATTCGCCGTCGAATTCGCCGGTCATGAATAACTCGGAGGGACTTCCCAAACCATCGTCGCCGCTGACATTAAGCACCGTGCCACCTGAGCCAACTCGATTGCCGAGATGGACGTAGCCATCGCCGAGGGCTTCGCCTCCGTCAACGAGATCGACCCGCGCCGGCGCATTATCGCCAATGATCCAACCTTGTTGGAACACATAGTCCTGCCCCGCGCTGCGGACCAAGGTGCCCTGCCCTGCGTTGCCTTCACCAATTCCAATCGCAGAGATTCTCCCCAGCGACATGGTGGCACCAAATCCAGCGAGTTGGTTGAAGCGAGTCGTGCCATCGGAGTTGAAGTTCCCACCGCCACCGCCATTTTGTTGCAGCACATCCGCCGAGATCGTGCCGGTGGTGCCGACATTGACTGTTGCGATGGGCCAATAAGTGAGTGTCCCCGCGACCGTGAGTTCTCCATTCACCGAGAGCTGCCCCGCGCCTCCAGCATTGGTGTGATCACCCCCCACGGCCATCGATCCGCCGACAAACATGCTGGTGCCTTGATGCTGAAGGTCAACTCCCCCGGAGCTGCCGACGTTTTTTGCGACGAAGACGTCGCCCTCTTCCACGCGGACGGCTGCAAGGTTCTGCATGTCCAACTGCCCGCTGGCGGAGTTGCCGACGGTAAGGTCCCGCCCTGCCCCGCTGAGAATTAGCTCTTGGGAGTTTTGCAGCGAGGTGTTGGCCGGCAAAGGCCTGGGCGCGAGACTGGAATCGAGTACGACTTCTTGTTCGGTCAGATCGAGGGTCCCACCAGTCCAGGTGAACGTGCCGCCGTCGAGCAGCAACTGGCTTGTACGAATCGTGCTGCCGGTGAGCGCGGCATTAGCCCAGGGACCGACAGTGATGTCTCCGGCGACGTCCAAAGTGCCATCCGTCTTGACGAGTACATAGCTGATGCCCGAACTCGTGCCATGCACGTTAAGATGCCCGCTCACATCGACCAAGCCTTGGTCTTGCACGGTAAGGCCGCCCAGACCGTTGCCGACGGTCGTGGGCGGTCCAATATCGACATTGCCCATGACATTCCAGGTGGAACCTATTCCATCGACGCCGGCGTGCATTTCGCCCTCGTCGCTACCAATTGTGACATGGCCAGTTTCCAGGTGTCCGCGATCAAACACTTCAAGCAAGCCATTGCGGGCTAACAAAGTGGCCGCGACTACCCAGGAAGCGCCATCGCCGCGAATTTCCACCCTGCCCTTGCCTCCGCCATTGAAGTCGGTGCCAATGATTCCCGTTGTACTGTTGAAAGTCGCTTGTTGATCAATGACCAGCTTCGTGTCCGTATTCTCGTCACCAATGCTCAGCGTGCCGGCAATGATCCAGTCTTCGCTGAATCCAGGGCTGTAAGTTAGTGCGCTGAGACCGGGCTGGTCGTACCCGATGCCAACGTTGCCTGCAAACGCGACGGGACCGGCCGAAGCTTGTGTGTAGTTGTTGAAACGCACCGTCGAGCCTGGTGCGGTGGTAAGCGTACCGTTGCCGACGGTTCCGACGACCAAGTTGTGCGCGGCGAGCGTTCCGCCGCCGGCAAGACTGACCGTGGCTCCTGCCATGTTGAGTGTGCCATCAACGTCAATTCGGTTGCTGCCCACCGTGAGCGTATTCCCGGCGGCGACAAGCAAGTCGCGGACGTTGCCGCCAATGTCGAGGGTGATGGTTCCACCGTGGTTGATCATCACATCCTGGTTAGCGTTGGGCACTGCACCGCCGATCCAGCGGTTGGTGCTGCTCCAGATTCCGCTGTCGATGCTTGCCACTCGGTCGAGACGCACATCGCTGATCCCTTGATCCTCGGCAATTACCAACACATCAGTGGCGGTGGGAAATCGTCGCACGTTGGCTGCTTCGCAACCTTCGCAGACGAGTACCGGGGGCATTCCGTCGCCGCCCAAATGTCCGCTGTCGTTGTCTTCTAGGACCAGCACATTGCTCAGGCCGCCGACGTGTTGCGGGTCGATGTTGAACTGTCCCGGCTCGCCGATGGGGTCCGCGCCAATTCCCAACATGTGGCCAATCTCGTGCAGGATGGTACTCAGCAAATCATTGCCATTCGCGGCAGTTACGCCCGGTTGACCCGTGTCGCTAGGAAACCCGGACAAGGCTGCTAGCCGATATCCGACTTCTAGCGTGGCAGGTGGCGCTGTGCCGGGGAAGAAAGTAGCTTGCTGGGGGCCCGACAGTCCACCGGCAAACAACTGCGTGGGCATGTTGAACTCTGAATTATCGAGCGGAGTCGGGTCTGCGTACCAATTGGCGTTGGGATTGATTTCAATAAATTGGTCGATGAATCCGATGTCGGTCGCCAAACCAAGGCCCGAGATGTCGTCGTCCCATTGAAAGTCGAATTCGAAATCACCATCGCCGGGTAGCAACCGCTCCCAAATCTCGACCCCCGCGGCGAAATGGGCTTTCAGAATGTCGCCATTCGGGTCCCAGCTGGGAGCTTCGTCGCCACCGAAATCGGTGCTGTATTCAATTTCAATGTTGATTGCCAATGCCGGGGCGACGAACAATCCTGTCAAACATACGAGGACCATGGTACCGGTTGTTAGATGTTGGCTCGAAGTGTACCACGTCGATCGATTGGCTGGGTTGGTTGAAAGCTTTGGCGGAAATGGCATTTTGACATCCTCGCTGCTCTTGCGACATGGAATGAAGCCCTTCACTCCCCAATTCGTAGGGACGGCCATTGAGCTAATCAGCAGAGAGAACTCGAAACCGACACATACCGGTTGAGTCTGTAGAGCAAGGAGAATACGCACCTCCGATGGCTTCCAACTTAGGGTTTAGGGCGATGTTTATCCATGATAAGATAGGGGGAGTCGACTAAGGGTATCGATTGGCAAACCTAGAATTCTGGGGAGGAAGTCGTGCGACGGAGAACTTTTATACGAAGCTTGGGCGCGGCGGCGGCACTCCCTGCGGCATACAGTTGGGCTGAATCGCCAAACGCACTGGTCAGCACAGTTGGCACCACTCCAAAGTCGCAGTCGTTGGCGGAGATTTTCTACAAGCAAAACGACGAGATCATTGCAAAAGGCATAAGCAACCAGGCGCTCGCCACAGACTCTCCTTTTCGGGGCGGCTTTCCCAATGAACATGGCATCTTCTACACAGGTGCCGCTGCCTGGCAAAGCTGCTATCTGGCAGCCGGGTTGATCTCGCCCGAATCGAGCTACTACCAGTCCGAACTCGGCGAAGAGCGGCTCGACCTTGCGGTGGACTTCATCTCGCGAATGCAGCATGAAGATGGCACGACCGACTTGGTTTCCACCAATTTTCATTCGCCCCCTGATACAGGGTTTTTGGTAGAGCCCCTCGCGTTGGCTCTTAGTTGTGTGCGAAAACATCAGCCCGAGGGGCTGAAGACTTTTCAGAGTGGCGCGGAGAAAGTGCTAGAAAGCGCGGGGCATGCGCTCGCACGCGGAGGAGTCCACACGCCCAATCATCGCTGGGTCGTGTCCAGGGCACTGGCGCGGATCAACGATCTGCTTCCAGGCAAACATCTTCTAAATCGGATTGACCAATGGCTCGCTGAGGGAATCGACATCGACGCCGACGGCCAGTTCACTGAACGCAGCACCTCGGGGTATACACCCCTAGTGAATCGATGTTTTCTCACCATGGCAAGGCTGCTCAATCGGCCGGAGCTTTTCGAACCCGTGCGTCGCAATTTAGATTTGACCCGATATCTGATGCGCCCCAACGGGGAATTGGTGACCGAGATTTCCCGCCGGCAAGACCGCTACCTGCTCAGGCTGCCACAAAGATACTACCTTCCCTATTGCTATCTGGCCAGAATAGACAACAACGGCGATTTCGCCGCGATGGCCCGATTTATTGAAGAGAAAGTGGGACTTGAGCAACTCGCCAGAGATTATCTCTACACCTTGGAAGACCCCCAGGCTCTGGCACCTTTACCTGCAGCGACCACGGTACCCGAGAATTATGAGCGGTATTTCCCGAGTCTAGAGATTGTTCGTATCCGTC
Organism: Bythopirellula sp.; assembly: GCA_965230685.1. Taxonomy (GTDB): domain Bacteria; phylum Planctomycetota; class Planctomycetia; order Pirellulales; family Lacipirellulaceae; genus Bythopirellula. The sequence continues at coordinate 92,221 of CBDDLO010000002.1, read as the reverse complement.
GAAATTCGTTGGATGCCACGCTCCTGTCGGGCAATTCCACATGTTTCTCGTTACACAAGGGAAAAGCGATTTTGCAGTCGATGCGGCTCGCGTCTGCGTTCTTTGGGAAAGGACAATTTGTTGGCGACGAATTAAGACAGACTGAGGGCGGCTACCAGCTGACGCAGCGCCTCGTTGGGCCCTACATTCAACCGCTGCCACCAGAGCTGATCCCCGGTGATGGCGATTGGCACAAACTGCCCCACGAAGAACGACAGCAGAGCGAAGTGCAACAGCTTACCACGAAGATCACCGTCCACGAGACCGACGGCAAGTTCCGTGTGCGGTTTCATTCCGAAGGTACGGAGCGAGTCCCCTGGGCGATCGAACTTGGCCTGCGAGCGGGCGGCGAGCTCACGGGAGTGACCGCCGTTGATGAGGCACCGAAATCCTACCTTGCTGACACGGGAAAATTTTCCTATCGCGTGGGCAAAGATGTGATCCAATTTTCAGGAAGTGCGCCCCAGCATCAATGGACCCAACTCCGCGGTGCTCTGCCGAAGCTCGACACAGAAAGCGTCTATCTTACGGGTTTCACGCCACTGGATTTTGAACTCACGATTTCCTAGTCGCGATCTATTTCCAGTCTGCTTAGAGGTTCCTGCCGGAACTGATTAGGGGGTCTTGCCGGAACAAGGTCTACGGCAGTTCGAGTATTTCGCCCTGGTTGATAGAACCCATCGACTGCCAGACTTCGAGATCGACATCGTCGTTAACAAAGCGTGCCGAGCCGTCGGCCATGCCAACATGCACACCGCCCGGGTGGCGGCTACGCGGGACCGCGAAGTTGTTGCTGCCGTTCGCTATGCCCGGCCGGCAAGGGAGACCCAGATCGGGCCGATTGGTGTTTCCATTGCACCACGAGGAGTAAAGCCGATCGGGTTCGGGGCTGTTGGGTGGGTTCGTCGTGAAGACCTGACTGGTACCCACGTGGTCGTACCAATGGACTCCACGAATGTCCATGTTATCGGGTAGGCCTTTGAGCAACTCTCCGATGATCATAGTATTGCTGGTGCCATCGGTAATGTTGCGGATGCCGATGGAGTCGTTCATGGTAAAGGCCGCGTCTCGGTGGCCATTGGGCTGGCCTCTGCGTTCCTCTAAGGGAGTATGCTCTTCGTTCGTTGCCGCCCCCATGTTGATATTGCCGAAGAAACCCGCGTAGTTGCCTCGAGAAACGGTACCGCCACAGTTCGGATGGTTGTGTACTAGGTCACCTTCCGTATCGCTGGGGCAAAGCAGCATGTCGATCGAAACCTTCACAATTTCTGCGTTGACTTCATCCAACCAAACGCCTCCCGCGCAGCCGGCGACGGCTTCAATCTTAAATGAGCTCGCGATGGCATTTTGTTCCAAATAGCCAAAGGTCTGCATCATCCAGGTAAGCCGCGGCTGGGTAAAGAGCTGGCCACTCTCGTTGACTACTCCTGGCGGGAACGCTTGTCGGTTGGAGTGGTAGTTCTGCAGCGCCAGCCCGATCTGTCGCACCTGGTTGAGACAGGTCGTCCGCCGTGCGGCAGCCCGGGCCGCTTGGACTGCGGGCAGCAACAACGCCACTAACACGCCAATGATAGCGATCACCACCAAGAGCTCTACCAAGGTAAAACCCATGTTGCGAGGTTGAAGCCGCAGGCGTCGCGATCGCTTTACAGGCATAGGGTATAGCTCCGTGGGGAGAGAAATATTTTGGGATGCACTGAGCATTCTATTAGACCACACATGCCGACTTATCACCAGAGAACAAAGCCGAAAGCTGCTAAGGGAATCCACACTTTCAAGCCAAGAACAACACTTCAGCTATACGAGATAGTCAAGCAAATATTCTTTCCCAGACTGCAAGTCGATTTGCTCCGGTTGCCTGAGGTATAGAAGCAATCCCAGCGCGCATCAAAAACCCCGGAAGCCGACTGAGCGACTCCCGGGGCGTTGGTAAACTTCTCCGCACCTCATGGATGCGGAGGCTAATCACTAGCTACGAGTGCGACGTGTTGCACCGAGCGAAACCAAGGCTAAGCCCAAGAGGCAGAGCGAGGCAGGCTCAGGAACGCTGGCACCAGCAACCGTCGGCGGAGGATTCCAAGCACCGAGTAGGATACCAAGGTCCAAACCGTCGACAGGGTCGGTCCCGTCAAGCTCGCCACCGTCAGGTGTCGCGGTGTTGCCGAAATTACCCAGCAGGATACCCAGGTCCAAACCGTCCACAAAGCCGTCGCCGTTGAGGTCTTCAGCAATGGGAGCAGCACCCAGCACGGCGTCAACTTCTTCTTGGGTGTAAATGTCCAACAGATCGACATCGTCGTCTTGGATGAACAAGAATCCGTCGAAGACGCCGTAAGGCTCACGAGTACCGATCTCGAAAGTCAGCGTTTGGTTGAGCTGATCTTCCGTGACAATGAATTCAGTCTTGAAGCCGTAGTCACTGTCGAAGCCGCCACCAGCACCCGAGGATACGTAGGCAGGACGGTTGTACCAGCTGAACACGCCATTTTGCAGGCTGGGGTCTTGGCTGCCACTACCTTGGAGGACTCCAGCACTCTTAATGCGCCAATCACGAATGGCCAACCAGCCCTCGTTGCCGGTGTCGCCGGTGTCAGGCTTGAAACCATCGGGGTCAAGTGCGAAACCAGGATTTGGAATGTCGACTTCGGGGTCTTGGTCGTCAAAGTTCAACCCTTCGAAGCCAACCCAGTCGCTCTCGGAGTTCAAGTTGAATCCCGGCGAGATGAACACAGAGTCTTCGTTGCTGAAGCTACCATTGCCATTAGAGTCAAACATCGTCTGACGGGTGTAGAGCTGATAAGTACCCGCGGTGCTGAACTCGACTTCGTAAACAGCCGTGTCCGAGTGATGGGCACCACCAATTTGGTCCAAAAGTGCGGAACCCGAAACATTCGAACTGGCGGGAAGAATGTCGAGGCCGCCGGCTGAAGTGATCGGATTGTCTTTGTCGACGACCAACCAGCCATTGCTGTCCAAATCTTCGCTGAGTGTCGCGCTCTCGGCTTCGACGTAGAGATAGCTACGTCCGTTGAACACGTTAGCGCCGGTTTGCACCGTCTGCGCGGTTGCTGAGACCATCGTCGCTGCCAATACGGCAAACGACAGCCCAGCCATCAGGGTTAATTTCTTCATAGTTGTCATCCTCAAGCCTTTCAAAAACGGATGGAATTTAGGACGCCTTTGTCCAAAACAATGAACCAACTTGCCTGCCCGAAATTATCAAACTGCCCTGACCCTATAAAATCGCGTACTAGACAATCGACCGCGTGTGAAGCAAAAAATTGCACCCGTGAACCATCACATGGGTTACGCAGATTCCCTCAGAAGGGCAACTTGAAACACTATTTTTACAGCAAATCGTGGCGGACTATGGTGGAACTCCCTACTCGGTTCCAAGCTAAAGCAAACTGGGGGGAGTGTCAAGTTTTTTCCGAAAAATCCGAGGATAACGGCATTTTTTCTCGTCCAACTTAGCCGGCTGCTACGTAGCGTCGGCGACCGATCATCGCGAGCGAAATGCCAAGGGCGGCGAGAGCAAACGAGCATGGCTCTGGGACCGCTTCTACCACACTGAGCCGGGTGTTGACGGCAATGTCCCGCAGCACCTGCCGTGCGCCACTGGGCCATTCGATAATCAGCTGGTGCAGTGGATCGGTCCTTTCGCCTAAACCAAAGTGCGCGATCATTTCTGATTGTGATAAATAGTTTGATCCAGCGGAGATGTGGCGAGTCTGTGGTGTCCCCCCCTCGTCGGCGATGAGCGTAAGAAAAGCACCGATACCATCGCGATTGGATTGAACCCCCTCGGTTTGCACAATCAGAAACGCCTGTTGTGATTTTGTGTCGTTGCGATAGAGCTTCGGTTGCGCGCCGTTGTTGACGACGAACAGGTCGAGATCGCCATCGAGGTCGTAATCGAGCGTCAAGAGCCCCTTGCCGGAGTCGGTGTCGGTGAGCCCTTCGGCCACGGCTACTTCGGTGAAGCTGCCGCCATCGTTGCGCCACAGTTTCATCGGGTCGTTGATGAAGGGAGCAAGTTCCGGGTTGCGGCCCGTCATGCCGTTGGTCATGGTCAGGTCGAGGTCGCCGTCGTTGTCGTAGTCCAGGAACGTCGCCCCCCAACCCCAGCCACCATCTCGCACTCCCCACTCGTCAGTCGCGTCGGTGAAGGTGCGATCACCGTTGTTGATATACAGGCGATTTCCACTGCCATTCCAGTTGCAATTTGCTTCGGGACAGGGCAAGGGATCTTGATAAATCGACGTGACAAACCAGTCCAGCAGGCCATCGCCGTTGACGTCGGCAATCGCTGAGCCCATGCCGTTCTCGTCGGTCGAGTGACCTGTGGGATTGTCCGACTCTGGGCCGGGTGCGCGATCAAATGTGCCATCGCCGTTGTTCCAAAAAAGTTGCGACGTGTGGAAGTCGGCCGCGATCGAAACATCGGCATGCCCATCGCGATCGAAGTCAGCAAACGACGAGGAGAACGTATAAACGCCGGGCCGGTCGTCGTTGGCTGTGTAAGCGGTTGTGTCGCCCATGTAGACACCGGTCTCGAGGGTCGTGTCCTCGAAGTGTCCAGGGTTGTCCGCGCCCAGATTGCGTAGCACGCGTACATGGCTCCACAGCTCGCCGGGCTGCTCGTTGGCGTTGCCCCATTCGTTCACGTGCAGATCGAGATAGCCATCGCCGTCGTAATCGCCCAGCGCAGGACTCGTACCGAAGTGGAACATGTTGGTTTCGATCGCAGCGCCGCGTGGGATTGCCTGTTCGGTAAAATTCCCCAAGCCGTCGTTCACGTAGAGATAGTGTCGTTTGGTACTGACAGCGGTGACGTAGAGGTCGAGGTCGCCATCGTTGTCGATGTCGCCCATGGTTGCGCCGTTGGTGGTGAGGTTCGAAGTGAAACCGCTTTCGGAACTCACGTCGATGAAACCACCCTGGCGATCGTTCTTGTAGAGCAGGTCGGGACCGTCCACACGGGTGACGAACAGGTCGGGGTAGCCATCGCCATCCACATCGCCGGCCGCGGCACCCCCAGTCATGCGCATCGCCTCATTGTTTTGTGGCAATGTGGTCCACTGCTGATGGTCGATGCCGGCAGCAAGGGTGACTTCGGTGAAGGTCGATTGCGCCGAACTAAGGCGGGGGAAAAGCACTAGTGAAAGCAGGACAATCAGAGAGAGAAACGAACGCATACGGGCCTAGCTATTGGGAGAAGCGGACGGGTGCATAGAACGAGAGATACAGTGAATTCCCACCAATTTCCGACTCGTTCGGTAGAATGGGGAATACCTTGAATCCGTGACTCTGCAGTGTACGTAGATTAAATGGATCCCTGCTAATCAATAGTAAATCGAGGCCTGGCAATCTGTCAAACTTTTTGCGTCCCCCCCATAAGCTTTACATCGCACTGCTGATCTGCTAACATCTTTGAGTAGCTCGCGCTGGTGGTCAATCAGCTCAGCACCTCAGCGGAACATCATAATATAATAGGGATGTGGCAATCTCTCCTTCCCATAGCTGGGCTCCCGGCCAGCATCGAATTCTTGCAAAACCTATGATTCATTGGCTCATTATTCCCTCGCGTTTCGCACTCATTTTTTGTCTGATTATTCTCGCTGCAGGTTGCGGCTCGGATGTACCGTTTGACATTGTGCCGGTGAGTGGAAAGATCACCTACGCCGACGGCAGCCTAATCCCGGCCGACAATATCGAAGTCATTTTCAGCCCCATCGATCCACCGCGCGAAGGAAACATGGTCGCACCCGGTGGTCGAACCAGCGTCAACGTAGAGGATGGGACTTTCGATCAAGTGAATAGCCATCGGATTGGCGATGGTTTACTGAAGGGTAGACACAAGGTGAGCGTTATTGCCAACAAGCCTGGCTTGCTTGCCAAGGACTATCGAAGTTCTAGTAAAACACCCCTGGAAGTGGAGATCACTTCAAAAAATCAATCCCTTGAACTAAAGGTAGATAAGTAAATGTCGCACAGTACCCGCACAATTCAATCTCCAGGTTCTCATCCTCTAGGTTCTCGCCGTCGAGCTTTTACGCTCGTCGAGTTGTTGGTGGTGATTGCAATCATTGGCGTCTTGGTCGCACTACTGCTCCCAGCGGTACAGGCGGCACGCGAAGCTGCACGACGTACGCAATGTCAGAACGGTGTTAAGCAACTAGGTCTTGCTTTGCAGAATTATCACGACTCGAAAAAGGAGTTTCCGGCTGGCTCTACTGTCGAACTGACGCAGCAGGGGCCTAATTTAGCCGTCGTAAATCCAGAGCGTAATCTTAACCACATGAGAAATTGGGTTGTCGATCTTCTGCCTTACATTGAGCAGCAAACGCTATACGATGCATTCGATTTCAGTATTCCTATTGCTGGCGGTGATGAAACTTCACAAAACTATATCGCTCGGGGTACAAGTTTGCCCACGATGTTATGCCCATCGGACTCGGGCAATAACACGACCCTGTTTGCAGGCCGAGGCTCGCGAGAGGGCGGCAATTGGGCGCGAGGTAACTACGGTGCCAACGGCGGTTTGGGGTGGATGAAAACCGATGCCCCTGGAGCTCCATTTACGGCGGCAGGAGCTCCTAATTCCGTAGGCTGGCTTGATGAACGAGTCCGGGGAGTGGTGGGGGTCAACACCGGCTTGACCATTAGCCAAATCACTGACGGTACCTCGAAAACACTGCTGATTGCTGAGCTTCGGGCCGGAGTTTCTGAATTGGATCCGCGAGGAACGTGGGCAATAGGTCATCCAGGTTCGAGCACCTTGTGGGCCCATGGCACAGACAATGATATCGGGCCGAACTCTTGTCTGCCTGGAGGCGATGGATTCATGCGCTGCTCAATTCTCAAAGGTCCTTCCGGACCCGGAGAAGAGTCGTTGCTGGCTGACTGCATGCCTTGTGATGATGTATTTGGCCAGGGTGGCGCACGCAGTTTGCACGTCGGCGGTGTAAATGCCGGATTCGCCGATGGTTCGGTCCACTTCATCAGCGACTTCATCGACAAGGGTAACGAGTGGGATCTTGACCCACAAACGTACCGCACCTGGCAACGTTTGGTTGCCTCTGGCGATGGCCAAGTCATCGACGAGGGCGAACTGTAATCGCGCTCACATCGAGCACAATAAAACTAGCCCGACGCGCAAGCGAGGGCACGCTAGAACAAGTGCGCGTGATCACTGAACCATTTCGCCAGGTATGCCGCCAACGCAACCGCCCTCACTGCCAATCCCTCACTGCCAATAAAGCGGCAGCCGGTTAGGCTTCGCCCAACGAATGCGTGCAAGTAGCACGTCGCCACCGTAGCCGTTTTTCGGCATCCACTCACCGACGGTGATGATCGATTCCTGGGGGCTGATATTCGTCACATCGAAGTTGCCCATCAAGGCGACTTTGTCGGGGGCAGCGACCCCATCGCCTACTAGCGGCAAAGCAACTTGCTCGGTCGAGCGCAACAAACAGCGGCGCTCGGTATCGACTTGAGCCACGTAGAGTGGCGATCGCCAGCGGATCACGTTGGCATTCAGTGCGTCTTGACGGTTGTAGACAAGAAACAGCCCTTCGCTGTGCGTGAGCCAATGCTGCTGCGTGGTCGACATCCCCAGCGGTGTGCCATCTTCCCACGCCCAGGCGCGTTTTTCTTCCCAGTGGAGTCCGTCGTCGCTGGTACTGACATAGCCGCGGTCGTCCTCGGCGCGGATCGTGAGCCAATGCTTGTCTTTGAACTGCGCGACACTCGGTTCGAGGAGGCCACGCTTAACGGGGTTCACTAGCGGCGGTCCCACTTCGCGAATTTTCAGAAGCTCGCCATCGTAGTCGGCGTGCACCCCGGCGACCATGCGGTGTTCCTGTTTGGGACCGAAGGTAAACGCCATTTGCACTCCGCCGTCGGAGAGCAGCGTGCGCTGGCCGCAATTGTTGGAGTAGATGTGGCCGCTGCGGGGGTCGTCCCACTCAAGAATTTTCCGTTCCGACCAAGTGCCATCGCTGGAGCGCGTCACGTAGACCGGGTAGCGGCGCAGCTGTTCTTCGCGTGCGAAATAGTCGCCCTTGTAGAACACGACATGCCCGAGTGCGAGTACGCTGTTGGTCGGCGGATGGTACTGCGGCGTGACATCGCAAACGGCCGCCTTGAGCCCGTCGTGCCCAGGAACGGGGTCGCGCCCCAGCGAGGAGATTTCCTCGGGGTCGCTCCAGGTTTTGCCCATGTCGCTGGAGAGGCTCCAATGCACAGGTCCAAAATAGTCCGACCCGTTGATCACCTGCATGTTCATCAGTATCCGCGGCTTACCATCGGGATTGGGTAGGACGCAGGCCCTCGGGTGCATCCAAGTTTGGCTCTTGCCATCGCGATTTTGCCAGAGAGTTTCCTTCGAGATCGACTCAATCAACGCCGGTTGCGTCGATTTTCCTAGCGCGGTTGACGCAACCAGCGCGGAGCCCGTGGCTGCCAAAAATTTGCGACGTTGCATAAGAAAAGTTCCCAAGCGGGTGAGTTTGCATTTGCAAAACGAACCCATACAATCTATCGGCAGCGTGTAACTACTACAATGTCTTCACGAAGGTCTGCTTGCTATGTCGCGTCATCTTGCCGTTTGCAAACTTGCTGTTTGGCTCCTTCTGGTTTTTCTCACCTGCTCGGTCGAAGCGAAAGAAACACCACAGTCCAAGGGGTATACCATTCCGACGCTTGACTTGGCCGACCAGACCGATCGGCAAGTGGTTGTCGATCGGCAGGCGGGGCAATACTTGGGCCACCCGACTACGGTGCTGTTGGAAGACGGAAAGACCATGATCACGGTCTACCCCAAGGGACACGGTCGCGGGGCGATCGTGATGAAACGCAGCGCGGATGGAGGCCTCACGTGGTCCGATCGGTTGCCGACTCCCAAGAGTTGGGAGACTTCGAAAGAAACTCCAACGATCCACCGCGTCGTCGATGCGGAGGGGGTAAAACGCCTAATCATGTGGTCGGGCCTGTACCCCGCGCGGCTGGCCGTGAGCGAAGATGACGGTGCGAATTGGAGCGAACTTAAACCAGTGGGCGATTGGGGGGGGATTGTGGTAATGGGGTTTGTCGAGCCGGTCGAGAAACCAGGCCGCTATCTCGCCATGTGCCACGACGACGGACGCTTTTTCACGGCGGACGGCAAGCGGGCCGATCCGGCGCAGTTCCGGCTATTTCAAACCTTCTCCGACGATGGCGGCCTGACGTGGTCTGCACCAGAAACGATTTGGACAGGCACTGATATTTACCTTTGCGAGCCGGGCTGCATCCGTTCGCCCGACGGCAAGCAAATGGCCGTGCTGCTGCGAGAAAATACGCGGACGAGAAATTCCTACGTGATTTTCTCCGAGGACGAAGGACGCACCTGGACCAAGCCGCGTGAATTGCCCGCCGCGCTCACCGGCGATCGTCACACGGGCAAGTACGGCCCTGATGGTCGACTGTTTATTTCCTTCCGCGATCGCACGCACGACAGTCCCACTCATGGTGATTGGGTCGCTTGGGTTGGCACCTACGAGGACATTGCCGAGGGGCGCGAAGGCCAGTACCGCGTGCGGTTGATGGACAACAAAAAGGGCGCCGACTGCGCCTACCCAGGTGTCGAAGTGCTTCCCGATGGCACGTTTGTCACGACAACCTACGGGCACTGGACCGAGGGCGAAGAACCGTACATCGTCGCGGTGCGAGTGACGCTTGATGAGCTGGATGCACTGGCTGCCAAGCAATAACCATGGGGCTGAGCAAATAATTCATAATCGAGGCAACGTTCGATGACTGTAAAACCATCTGCACTGACACGTCGAAATTTTATTCACAGTACCGCAGGGGTCGCTGCAGCAACTGCCTGGGGTCTTAACACCCAGCATGCCAGTGCCGCGCCAGCGGCGAAAGTCCTGGACACGCGCGTCATCAGCAAAAAACCCGACCTCTACTGTGGTTGGCCCACGATGATTCGGCGAGGGAATGGCGAGTTGCTACTTGTTTATTCCGGTGGGCGCGAGCGGCATGTCTGCCCGTTTGGTCGCGTGGAGCTGATGCGCTCGCACGACAACGGCGAAACGTGGACTTGGCCGCGGACATTGATCGATGGCCCCATTGACGACCGCGACGCGGGCATCGTGGAAACGACCCAAGGAAGCCTGCTGGTGACAACTTTCACTTCGCGTGCTTACGAGGATCGGCTGAAACAAGAAATCGAAAGAAAAGCGAACCACCACGACGAGGCTTGGAGCGATGAGCACATCGAGAGCTGGCAGGCAGCACACAATCGTGTTGGGCCTGAACAACGCCAGGAGGAGCTAGGCCAGTGGATGATTCGTTCGACTGATGGCGGCGTAAATTGGTCGGCTCGTTATCGAGTCCCCGTCAATAGTCCGCATGGGCCAATTCAGTTAGCCGACGGGCGTTTGCTGTACGCGGGGAAAAAACTGTGGCAAAAACCTCGCTTGGGCGAAGTTTACCAATCCCACGATGATGGGCAAACCTGGAGCCACCTTGCCGATATCCCCACCCGCGAAGACGACGACATTGATGCCTACCACGAAGTTCATGTCGTCGAGCCCGACGAGGGAAAGCTCGTCATGCACATCCGCAATCACAACAAGACGAACAGTCGCGAGACGCTGCAGTGTGAATCGACTGACGGCGGGGAGACCTGGACCACCCCGCATGCGATTGGCGTTTGGGGGTTGCCCTCGCACTTGACCAAGCTGCGCGATGGACGATTGCTCATGACCTACGGCTATCGCCGAGAACCCTACGGCAACCTGGCTCGGGTGAGCGATAACGGCGGCAAGAGCTGGAGCGAACCGCTCACCATTTCCGCCGATGGAGTGGGTGGCGATCTTGGTTACCCCAGCACCGTGCAATTTGAAGACGAAACACTCCTCACGGTCTGGTACGAAAAGATGGCAGACAGCTACAAAGCCAAACTGCGACAAGCGCACTGGTCACTAGCGAGTTAGTTCAACTTCTGAATTGTCATTGTTCGCGTCCTCGCTTGCGCGTCGGGATAGTCCGACGCACAAGCGAGGAGGTGTCTTCACCATATTTACGGCTATGAAAAAAGGGGGCTCACTATGCTTCATCGAACGTTGATACTTGGTGTTGCCTTGGCACTGTCGCACATGGCTGCGGCGGCTGACACCAAGGTCTTGTTCATCGGCGCAGAGCCCGATCATCCGCATGGCGCGCACATGTACATGCACACCAGCAACATGCTGGCGAAGTGCCTCAAGCTGAGCGACGGGGTCGAAAGCGTCGTCTCGCTAGGCTGGCCGGAGGATACGCAAACGCTCGACGGCGTCAACACGATTGTGGTTTATTCCAGTCCCGGTGCTGAGTTCTTGCTCGACTCGCCCCATCGCAAGGAGTTTGCCGAGACCATGCAGCGCGGTGTCGGGCTGATGACGATCCACTGGGCATCGACGGTCAAGCAGGACAACTTCGAGCGACTCGCGCCGGAGTGGATTGGCTATCTCGGCGGCACCTGGATCAGCAACGTGGGCCTACACACGGGCAAGTCGCCGCTGAAGCTACTAGTTCCAGACCATCCGATCTGTCGCGGTTGGCAGGGATACGAAATCCACGACGAGTACTATCTCAATCCTGAGATTCCCGATGCGACTCCGCTCTTGCAAGTGGTCGCCGAAGAAAAACCGGTCGTCGTCGGCTGGGCTTATGAACGGCCGGGCGGTGGGAGGTCTTACGCCACGACGTTGGGCCACTACTACCGAAACTTCCAACAAGAGGCATTCCGGCGCATGATCATCAACGGCATTCTCTGGACCGCGGAGCGCGAAGTCCCCGCAGCTGGCGCACCAGTCGCCTTGAGCGAAGCCGACCTGGCATTGCCACCAGAGCCGGGCAAGTGAAATCGTGGCACGGAAAACAGAGTACCAGTGGAGCCGAGGGGACTCGAACCCCTAACCCCCGCCTTGCAAAGGCGGTGCTCTCCCAATTGAGCTACGGCCCCCGAAGGGGACGGATGTGAGATGGAGGATTTAGATTGCTGATGTGAAAAAGTGGAGGCAATTTTCCGCAAGTTCACATCAACAATTTTCAATCTGCCATCAAACATCCCCAGTGGGCGTGCCAAGATTCGAACTTGGGACCTCAGCCTTATCAGGGCTGCGCTCTAACCAACTGAGCTACACGCCCGCATCGAGCGGGACTCCCAACAGGTGTCGGGGGCGCCGCTGCAGCGGTAAATTTCGCCGAATCGCCTATTCTAAGTTGCTATCGCTAGGTGTCAACGCAGGTGGCAAGCCACATTCGGAAACCTCGTATCAATACGCCAGGACCACGCAGCTTTCTATTCCAAGCTGGTAGTGCCTTAGAACGCCAGAAGTCGTAAAATTCGGTTTTCATCGGCCGAGCGATGCAGCATTTCTCGGCCTGCCCTTACGAGCATTACGAGGTGAGCAATCACTTCAAAGTGAGTCTACCATAGGAGTTGCAAGCATGTTTCGCCGTCAGCTAGTTCGCGGGGTTATTACCGGCCGGTGTTGTTTGGGATGGGGTGGTTTGGCGTTGTCTTGTTTGGTGCTGCCTACGAGTGTCTGGGCCGCCCCCACCGTAGCAGACGCCCTCAAGCTAACCCCGGTTCAGCCCGACGTTCCCTTCGACACCCCTTCCGCCTCAGAAATCCAGGACTGCACCATCAAGGCGGAAAAGTTGAATGGTGCGACCGCTTGGGTTGTGCGCGACGCGAATGGCAACATTCTGCGGCAGTTTTCTGACTCCGACAAAGACAATGTCGTCGATACCTGGGGCTACTACCGCGGCGGGTTGGAGACCTATCGCGATGTCGACGCCAATTTCAATGGCAAAGCGGATCAGTACCGCTGGTTCCACGGGGCGGGGATGCGCTGGGGTCTGGACCGCAATGAAGATGGCGAAATCGACACTTGGAAGCTGATTTCCGCTGAAGAGGTAGCCGAGGAAGTCGTCGAAGCAGCGAAAACTAGAGACGCGGCCCGCTTTGAACGGCTGCTGTTGAGTGGTGCGGAACTCAAGAAGTTGGGCCTGGAAAAGTCACTGGCTAAACGACTAAGCGAGCGTATTCAGTCGGCGCCCAAGAGCTTCCAGAAGTTGGCCGCTAGCAAAGGGCTGGGAAGCGATTTGGAGTTTCGCGACTTCGGCGGCTTGAGGCCCGGTATGGTTCCTGCCAATGCGTCGAGCGCCGACAAAGATTTGCTCGTTTACGAGAACGTTTGGGCGATGGTCCGCACGGGCGAAGAGTTTGAACAACTGCAGCTCGGCACGATGATCAACGTCAAAGGTGCTTGGAAATTGGTCGACTCCCCTACCCTGGCCGACACAACCAAGGTGGCTAGCGGCCTCTTTTTTGGAACGTCTCCTGGTAGTGCTGCCAGTGCAAGTGAGATCGGCGATATGGGTGCTGGACCAAGCGAGAAGATGCAAGAAATCTTGGCTGAGCTCGAGGAGCTGGACAAGAAGTTAATGCAAGCCAGCATGAAGCAAAAGCGCGCGTTGAATCGTCAACGGGCCGACATGCTCAAGCAGCTTGCCGACGCCTCGGCCAATTCCACAGAACGGGCCCAATGGCTACGGCAACTTGCCGACATGGTGAGTGCAGCCACGCAGGATGGCAGTTTCCCCGAGGGAATCAAGCACTTAAAAACACTCGAAGCACAACTCGAGAAAGAAGGGCAAGCGAAAGATTTACTAGCCTATTTCGAGTTTCAACGCATGTTGGCTGAGTATTACGGTGTTACCCTCGCGGACCCCAAAGTCGATCACGCCAAGGCCCATGCCGCATGGCTGGAAGACCTCGAAGCGTTTGTCGAAGCGCATCCCGACAACGACAACTGCGCCGAAGCACTGCGGCAGCTCGCTATGGGCAGCGAGATTTCCGGCGAGGACAAACAAGCTGTGAAGTGGTACAAGCAAATTATCGAGGATTTTCCCAGCAGCATTCATGCACCGATGGCTAAGGGTGCTGTGACGCGGCTCACCAGTGTCGGACGTCCCGTGCGTCTACAGGGTAATGCGGTGGGCGGCGGGAAGGTCGATCTTTCACAGATGCGAGGCAAGGCTGTCGTCGTGCAGTATTGGACCAGTTCGAGCGATGTCTGCAAGGCAGACCACGCAGTACTGGGCAATCTCTACAAGAAGTACGGCGGTCAGCGCGGACTGGAGATCGTGGGGGTGAACCTCAACTACTCTCGTGATGAGTTGCTGAGCTACCTGAAGGACACGCGACTCCCGTGGCCGCAGCTCTACGAATCGGGCGGGTTCGAAAGCCGCTATGCCAAGGAGATGGGCGTTGTGACCGTACCGCTGATGATGCTCATCGGCCCCGACGGCAAAGTGATCAGCGACAACATCCAAGCCGCCGAAATCGAAGAAGCGCTCAAAAAGATGGACACTCGCCAAGCGAAGAAGCCGTAACCGGTTGAGGATTGTAGAATCTTCAAGAAAGTTGCGACTTTGATTCAAGTTTGTCGAGGCGGAAGATTTTCGCTAGTCGTGCTAACCCCTACGGTTTCAGTACCTGCCAACGCTAGCGATTGTTGGTGAACGCTTGGCATGCGAATCGCGTAAGTCATCTAGAGCTACTTCTCTCGTCGCGCGCATTCGCACCCCCCGCACTTGGCAATCGCGAACTGTTTGACGTGATGTTTTGCACCCGTAGGAAGACCGGCAGGGAATGCAGGTCGAGCAAACTAGCATGGATACAATTTCTGAGTTGGGACTTACTAGCATTGGCTTGCTTTGGATTGCAATCCACCTCTTGGGCCTCGTCGCGGCCTGGTTGGTGCGAATGCATGAAGGCCGGCGTTATGAAGCACTCGCCCAAGGCGGCTTTTTCACTTCTCTCTTGGCAGTGGCGGTAACAATCGTTGTGGGACAACTTTGTTGCTTGGAGATGTGGCCGTGGTCGGCGGTGACGCTAGCGATCATGATCGTGCTGGCCATTGTCGATCTGGGCAGTGCCGATGCGAATGCTATCACGGCGGACTAGCTGCTAGAGCTGCTCTTCCCTCTGGTGCCGTGGCCACGAGTGGTCGACAAGCGGCCCGCGTGGCGGCCCGGCTAGTTTCTCCGCAAAGCTTTCGTGCTTTGCCTATTTTCTAGTAGCGGTGATCAATCACCGTCAAAATCGGAAAAAAGCTCCGATTCGCTATGGTTGGCTGCCGAAACTTCCTTGCAGGTGGATCAAGCCGCCAAATCAGCCACTAGAGGAGTCGCGAGTTTCGAGTTGCGTGTTTCAGAATTTTCCTTGGAACCCGCAATTCGTCACTCGCGACCCGCGACTCAAAAAAACTCAGGAGGGGATCATGCGGAGTTCAATATTTAGCCTGGCGCTGTTGACCGCTTTGTCGGGCACCATGCTGTCAGCCAACGCTGCCGGTGGCGGCGAGGAAAACATGGCTCAAGCGATTGCTGAAAATCTAAAGCAAAGTGGCAAGCTCAAAGACTACCGCGTCGGCGTGAAGTACGAAGATGGGGTCGCCTGGCTGATGGGCACAGTCACCAGCCCTGGCCAGAAGCAGATTGCCGAGCAGCTCGCGCGGCAGAGCCAAGGTGTGCAGCACGTGGTAAGCAAATTAGAAATCGAAGGGCAAGCGAGCGGAGACAACCAGATCCGCACTGCCAGTAAGCAGACGTTCGCACGCCGCCAGCCACAGCAACAGCGAGCACCCCAGGGCAACACACCCGTTCCCTATGCTCGCACCGCTGGCATGCCTCAGGGCATTCAGCCCGCAAACTTCAGCCAGGCCCAGTACTGCCCTGATGGCAGCTGCATGCCTGGTGGTTCGATGGGTCCAGCAGCAATGGGGCCGCAACCTCCGATGGCTGGAGGTGCCGCTGTGAATCACGACAATCCTCAGCTGCCCGGCTACGCATGGCCCAGCTATGCCGCTTCGCCGAACTACGCTGCATTGACGTATCCCAAGCAGTATTCAGCCTCGGCTTGGCCTTACATCGGCCCGTTCTACCCATATCCCCAAGTGCCGCTCGGCTGGCGCAAGGTGACCCTGGAATGGGACGACGGCTGGTGGAACCTTGACTTCGCTGATTGCAAGCACTGCAAGTAGCGGATTGAAGTCGGGAAAAACTCAAACTCAAAGACCCTCGTCGACCTGTTGGTTGGCGAGGGTTTTTGCGTGGGGTCCGTGTCAGCCACGCCGTGCTCGTTGCGCTAACGGTACGAATCCACAATCTATCCACTTTGGTAACCGTATTCGGGAGCGGTAGCGAGCCTCAGAAGGCCAAGAGGGGGAACTCTGCTAGCGTTTCGATGTGCTTTTTTCCTCATAATCCTAAAAGGCCGCAAGTTTTCTCTAGGTTCACACGATAACACTTACACGGCCTCACAATTCGGGTGCCAGCAGGATGCGTACTTTTCACAGGCGAAGCCACCGTCAGCCAGTCTGACCGGCTTCCGACCGAATCAACTGGACGGACAAAGGGTGATTCGATGTCACGACCAAAACAATTCACGATGGCGACCCTCGCAACCTTGTTTGCGATCACTTCGTTATCGACGACCGGCTGCTTCTGGGGACTTACTTCGTTGGGCCCCAGCTTGGGTCCCTTTGCGGTTCCCATTCCGGTCAGCCCCTTGCTATCAAAGAAGAAGGAAGACGAGTTCTGGAACCACGAACGGTACGAACGCGTGCCAATTTTGGGCCCGGTCTCCAGTGGTGAAATCGCCGCGCTCGATCCACCTAGCGACGACGAAGTGATTCGGGCGCTCGAGAAAGCGCGGCCCGTTCAAGGGGGTGTACCGTTCTTGCACGAACACAGTCGTAACAACGTTCGCATTGTTAAGGAAAAAATTGCTGACTACCTCGATCCGCCTCGGGTCTACCCGTTGATCGGCCCGGCGCAGCAGCATCACGCTCACTACAAGTGCACGATCTACTACGAGGACGTTCGCCGGATTGGCTGGCCAGTGCCGCACACGCTTCGCGACGAAGATGCTCGTGAGGTGATCTATGTTGACCACAACCACTTGCACATGGTCGGAAATGTCGACACCGGGGCGATTGATCCGCTCGGCCAATGATAGAGCGCTGGGGCCAATGACCACTTTTTTTGGCGAATGACGAAATGTACCTGATGGCGTAACACACAGTTCGCCGTTGGGTACTTCGTCGTTCGTCATTTCTTGTTCTCCGGGGGGCGACCCGTGAGACATGGCGATGTTGCCTTACCGTACGCTCTTGTTTTTTGCATTGATCGGGCTGACGTTTTGCTGTCGCCCGGCAACGGCTGACGATGCCCTTGCCGAAGCGACGCGACTCTACCAGTCTGGCCAGTGGAAAATGGCGGCTCACGCATTCGACCGTTTGGCACAAGCTCGCCCCCGCGATGGCGAAGCATCTTCGACTGCTCAGCTTTTCGCAGGTGAATGCCTTGTGCAACTTGGTGAGTATCAGGCAGCCCGACAGCGATTCGAGCAAGTTCGTTTGCGTTGTGCTTCAGCGAAGATGTTGGCACAGGCGCAGTTCCGCTTAGCCGAGATTGCCTGGTTTTTGTGCGAACCCAACGCCTCTAGTTTGTTGCAAGCCTTTGTCGATCAGCACCCACACGATGAGTCCACCGACTTCGCTAGAGAGTATCTCGCACAAATTGCCCAGAGCAATTCCTCGCAAGCTGATTTCGCATTACTTGACGAAGCGGTCGGTTTGCAGCGTGCAGGTCGGCACGATGCCGCGTTAGCCGCCTATCACAAGCTGTTAAATAGTGAGCCGGTGCAGGATCAGCTTCGCTCCGAGGTGCTCCGGCGCGCGGCACAGCTCCATGACCGCCTGGATCAAGTGGACGAGGCTCAGCGTCTCTATCAGCAGTTTCTCGCAGAACATCTCCATTCCGAGCGGGCGGCAGAAGTTCGAATCGCTTTGGCTTGGACACACTCGAAGCTGGACCAAACTAGCCAAGCGGCAGAGCACTTTCGCGGGGTATACGAAAATTTCCCCAAGAGTCCCCAGGCCGCAGAAGCTGCCTATTGGCTTGCCCGCCACAGTATCGACAAAGCGGGTGCCGATAAAGAGGATGGTGAGCAATCCACTCATTACGTTGATTGGTTGCTCGCTCGCGAACAGCTGGCATCTGAGCAACCCAAGCTCTGGTGCCAAGCTTTGAGCTTGAAGTGCCAGCTAGCGATGGCAAAGGGGCAGTGGCAGGAGATTAACGACCTAGTAGAAACGGTCTCAAAAGATAGCGTAGCGGAATCGCTGCCCGTCGAGTTGGATTATTGGGCAGCGGAAGCGGCGTTTCGGCTGCGGAAATATCGCTTGGCGAGGAGTCGGTTCACTGCATTGCAGCCCCAAGTTTTGGGGGTGTCGGATCCCTGGACCGCGATGGTGCCACTTCGTCGAGCGCAGTTGGCCGCGCGTCGACAGCAGTGGAGCGAGGTGCTGGAGCTACTGGATGGACTGGATCGCGATCATCCCGAGTTCGAGATGCAGCACGAAGTCGATTACCTCCGCGGGAGGGCACTTGCCGGCCGCGGCGAAATGAACGCGGCGCGTGAGTTTTACCAGCGTGTGCTCGATAACCCCGCCGCGGCGAAGACAGAAGCCGCCACGATGGCCGGGTGGATGATTGGAGAAACTTATTTTCACCAGCGTGATTATGCTCGCGCGCGACTGTCCTATCAAACCGTGGTAGACGAAGCATCGCAGCCGGAATGGCAGGCTCGCGCTGCTTTGCAGGCTGGCAAGTGTTGGGAACTGCAACAGGATTGGGAACAGGCGGCGATTGAGTACGGCAAAGCCCTTGAGCGTTGGCCGCAAACGGAATCGCAACCCGAGTTAGCTAGCCGGCACCGTTGGGCGGAGTCGCAACGGACGGCAACGAAATAGCAGAGTAGTTTCACAGAAAGTACGCACGGATGCGCACCATCATTTCACACTCCCGAATCTCACATGTTGCACAACTTGCAACGCTCTGTTTTGTGACATTTAGTGCTTCGGCCTGTTTCGCACAGGAAACCACCGCTGTGCAAACGAAGAGTCTTTGGCAGATGCTTTGGGCGGGAGGGCCGCTGCTACTGCCAATAGTCATCTGCTCATTCGTGCTTTTATTGGTGGTGTTTGAACGAACAATGAGCCTGCGCCGCAGCCGCGTGTTGCCACGGCTATTTACGGAGCGGTTTCTGCTGCAAATCAGCGAAGGGGCGCTGGATCGCTCCGAAGCACTTCAGCGATGCCTAAAAGACGGCAGCCACATGTCCAATGTGTTCGCCGCTGCGGTGCGCAAGTGGGGTAAACCGGCCGTCGAAGTCGAGCAAGCTGTGCTGGACGAAGGCGAGCGCGCCGCCAACGAATTGCGGCGCTACCTGCGCGTGATCAATGGCGTGGCAACAGTCTGCCCTTTGATGGGACTCTTGGGCACCGTCTGGGGCATGATGGAAGCGTTCGAAGCGATTGCAGGTAGCTCGGCAATGGGGCGTCCTGAATTGTTGGCCGGGGGCATCGGTGGGGCACTGCTGTCCACCGCGGCGGGGCTCTCGGTCGCCATTCCAGCGCTCATTCTCTATCTCTGGTTCGTGGGGCGCGTCGACATGCTCGTCATGGAAATCGACCGCCGTGGACAGGACCTGGTGAATCTTATTTCCGCCGAAGCCCTCGACGAACGCCGTGGGACGCGCAAACCCAAACTAAAGAAAGCAGCTTGAACAATGTGAGTTCGAAGATGGTGAGATTGAAGACATGCTTTTCTCACCTCCACAACTTCGCATCATCATTCTTCAATTCTTCAATTGAACGTCTCCCATGCCTCTCAAAACGCAACATGACGAGCAGCCGTCGCTGAACTTGACGCCGATGATCGACGTGGTGTTCTTGCTGATCATCTTCTTCATGGTCGCGACTTCGTTTGCCGAGATGGAGCGAGACATCGAGCTGGAATTGCCGGAGGTTGCGTCAGCAGCGGCGCTGACGGCGGCGCCGAAACAGCGTGTTGTGAGCGTGCAAGCCGAAGGGCAGATTCGCCTTGATGGCGAGCAAATGTCGCTGTCGGAACTGACTCAAAAGCTCGCGGCGGCGCGCGGCGAATACCCCGAGCTAAGCGTAGTGATTCGCGGCGACGCGGCGTGCGCGTTTCAGCACGTCGCTGCCAGCCTTGCGGCATGTAAGGAAGCCCGCGTCTCCGATCTTGGGATCACCGTCCGTGTGGCAGAGGGGACCCCTGCCCTGCAACGTTAATTCCGGCGGTCAGGATTAGCGATCATGTCGACGCGACGCGGAACCATTGCCAAATTCCTTGCCACTCCCTTCGCCGTATTCATTTGTTGTGGCTGACGGCGACAACTTCAGATTTTTCGCGATAGCATGCAATTGCCAAACCTAACGCCGCTTGCCTATTGGGGTCTCAGTTCGACCGCATGGATCGCGCTTTGGTCAGTGTTGGCAACACTCACTGTGGTGTTGATTGTGTTGCTGCGCACCCGCTGGTCGCAGGCAAAGCCCTGGCGAAAGTGTGCCATTCTCTCACTTTGGGTCCACGTGTTGTTGGGGTGTGTGGCGACCACGGTGCGGATCGTCACCGGCGCACCCGAACTTGGGAGCGATACGCCGATTCGCGTTGCGGTGATGCAAGTGGTGGAGAACGAGCCCGCCGAGCCGATCGAGGAAGTCACGCCGGAGTGGGAACAACCTGCTGACCCGCCGTTGATTGCACCAGAACTCGATCCACTGGAAGCGCCGCCAGCGGAACCCGTCGAAGAATTGGAGCCAATGCCGGAGTCGGAATTGCCCGATCCCGCGCCGCCATTCGAGGCTCCCTCGCTGTTGGAGGCCCCAGAGCAGATGCAAGCCCCTGCGGAGAGTTCCGCGGCACAGTCGACCGAGGTAGAGTCGGCTGAGGCTGAACCGGCTGAGGTGGTGCGCGAAGCAGCCGAGCCCAACGAAACCACTCCCACCGAGCCATCTCGCGAAGAAGTCGCCGAAGACAAATCAACCCCCGAACCGAGTAAACCCGTTGAGCCGCCGCTGCCTGAAACCTACACAGATCGTTTCGCCAAAGACCGCGAGGCACTCGTCGAAAAACGCGGTGGCAGCGCGCAAACCGAACGAGCCGTTCGAGGCGCGCTCGGTTGGCTCGCTGCGTCTCAGTCGGAAAGCGGCGGTTGGGATGCTTCGCGTTTTGGGGCAGGTGCGGCTCGGATGGTGCTCGACCAGGACCGTCGCGGTGCGGGCGCGCAAGCCGACACAGGCGTCTCGGGTTTGGCGCTGCTTGCCTTTCTCGGAGCGGGGCACACGCACACCGGAGGAGATTATACGCATGAGGTTGCCGCTGGTCTCGAGTACCTGCGACAACGCCAACGCTCTGATGGTTCGCTCTACGGCGACGCACAGTTTTTCGCTCGCATGTACTGCCATTCAATGGCGACTTTTGCTGTTTGCGAGGCGCTGGCTCTTACCAAAGACAAACGACTCGAGCCAATGGCCCGCGCGGCAGTTCAGTACACACTCTCTATGCAGCATCCCACTGATGGCGGCTGGCGCTATCAGCGTGGCGACACCGGCGACACCAGCCAGCTCGGCTGGCAGATGATGACGCTCAAAAGCGCGCAACTGGCGGGCCTCGAGATTCCGCGAGTGACATGGACGCGTGTGGACCATTTTCTGCGACGCGTCCGTCGTGGCCAAGCCGGCGGGTTGGCCAGTTATCGTCCCAATAGCGGTGTAAGTCGCAGCATGACCGCCGAGGCACTTTTCTGCCGACAGCTGCAACAGGAGCAACAGCTTGGACATCTGAACGACGCCGCCCTCGACGAAGCGATCGCGTCGGTCACTGCGGAGTTGCCCTCGGCATCGCGTCGCAATTTGTATTTTTGGTACTACGCCACACTTGCCCTGAACCGCGGCCAGTACCAGTCCGCCACCGCTACCTCAGCTTGGGAAAATTGGAACCACGCACTCACCACCACGTTGATCACCACCCAACTGAGCGATGGCAGCTGGGACACGAACTGCACCTGGGGCGGTTGCGGCGGCCGAGTCTACACGACCGCACTCTCGGCACTCTGCCTAGAAGTCTACTATCGCTATAACCCGAGTGAGCCCACCAGTGCGTCCCCAGGCAGTGTCGCCGAACGCGAGGCCTGGGAAGGGGTGCGGAGGTAGTTCAGCCGGACTGAGCCGACCGCTCGCAGGCTCCCGCCTTGCCCACTGTCGCTGGTAGAGTAGAATTGAGCTAGACTCGCCGAAGCCTATGTGGCGACGGTATTTATGCGAGCTGCGGGCACTTGATGGTCACGTGTTCGCTGCTCAACAGATCGAGGTTTTCATGGCACCCGCATTGGCCGCCACAACGAGTGCGTTTTTTGAGTGGGCTTTTATCGGCACGCCCGGACCATGGCAGGTGATCATCGTTGGCATGGTTGTCCTACTACTCTTTGGCAACCGGCTACCCTCGGTCATGCGCTCTCTGGGCGAAGGAATCACAGAATTCAAAAAGGGAATCAAGGGTGGCGAAGAGGATAGCAAGTCGAACCTCGAAGACAAACGAGACGATGACGACCAGTTTTCAAGTTAGCCCGTTGAACTAGAAAGCGATGAGCATGCTGGCCGTGATTGCGTATTTGCCTTTAGCCTTCTGGAGCCCCGGCCCAGGCGAAATGCTGGTGCTTGCCGTGGTGGCGCTGTTGCTCTACGGTGGCAACCTTCCCGAAGTCGCGCGTTCCTGGGGCAAGACTTTCGCCGAGTTCCGTCGCGGGCTCTCTGGTTTTCAAAACGAGTTCAACAGCGTCATCTACAACGAGCCAGAGCAACTCCCTTATCAAGACAACACTGATCCAAGCGATAGCTCTCGGGATGATTCGCGTTTCGTCAACGGTTACGAAGAAACCAGCTACGCCAATGCTGAAGAGCCCGATGATGTAGAGCCCAACGCGGAAGCGACCAACGCCGAGGCTGACGAATTCGACGAGAGCGAACGCACAGTGAACAATGCCGGCGCTGACACCGTAGTGATCGAACCCAACGAAGACGACCACGTCAGTGAAGAGAAGCCAGCCTAAGGAGTGGCGATTTTCTACGACTGGTTCCCTTTTCATTTTTGAAAACACACACTAGAATCCTAGTTCGCTCACACTACTAAAACACTTCGGGCGGCTAGCTCAGTTGGTTAGAGCGCCGTGCTCACACCGCGGAGGTCACTGGTTCGAATCCAGTGTCGCCCATGCCCACGTTTTGCAGGGGTTCGCACCAAGTCGCGGACCCCTGCATTTTTAGGGGTTTCTTCGATTCGGCATTTTCGCCGTGCAACGCCATTCTACCCGATTCATGCACAGACTGCGCCGCATTTTGCGCCGCCTCGGCCTTGGGGTGTTCGCACCCAGTGTCGTTTGAACCTGCTGGCTGGCTCGTTGCCCGCTCAAAATCGGCATCGGTTACTTGCCAGTAGTGCTTGTTAGCAACCGTCGTGCTGTGGCCTAGCCATGCTGCGGCGACGTGGCCGGGATGCTCGGCAGCTAGTTCGGTCGCGCGGCTTGCTCGGAGATTGGCAAACAATTTGGGCCACACTTCGAGACCGGCTCGCTTGATGATGCGCTGCAATTGAGTTCGCAGGTTTTGATTCGCATCGCGGTAGCGTGTGATAACGAATTGCGCGCCGTCATCGGCTTCGTCCCACGCTTGTTCCAGGTGCGGGCGTAGTTCTGGGAAGATTGGCACGATACGTGTTCCTTTGCCTTCGTGGTGTTCTGTCTTCGAGCTGCGCACGAGCATCCTGCTTTCGCCCCAGTCGATATCCGACCATTGCAGGGCCAAGGTTTCCGATGGGCACCGCAGGCCACCGTAGCGGCTCAGAGCGAACAGCAACCGCCATTGATTGTCGGGGCACGCTTCGAGCACTTTGTAGGCCATCTCACGAGTAACGAAGAAATCGCGCTGCTTGTTGCTGCCGACAGCGCCCTTGAGCTTGGCAAACGGGTTGCGGTCAATGAGTTCCCGTTCGACCGCATCCTGGAAGAACTGCTTGGCGTTGCTGATACGCTTGCGGATAGTGTTAGGTGCCAATCCAGAATCGGAATCGTTTTCACCGTGCGCGTTGTTGCGTGCCGCCGCTGTACCGAGCCACCGCTCGAAGTCTTTCGCATCGCCGACCGTGATGGAATCAATCGCCCGCTCGGCACCGAAGAACTGAATCAGGCATCGCTTTGAATGTCCCCAATTCAGCAACGTACCGGGCTTCACGTCGGTTCTGGCCGCGATGTAGTTGGCAAGGTGCTGCCCCAGCGTGAGCGATTCAGGGGCTTCACGCGGCTCAGCCAGCCCCGCATGGGCCAACTTGTCCCGCAGTTCGTTGTCGAGCCCGTCCAGCCAGCGGAGTGTTTCATCGTGCGGTGTGGTCTTCGTCAACTTCGCCGCGGCGAGTTGCTCGACGTGGTGCTTGACGGTTTCGGCTGCGCGTTTGGCGAGCTTGCCAAGTCGTATCGTTTTACGGTTGCCGTCGGCGTCGATGAACAAGATGCGGCGACGGCCGCCGGGGTCGTTGGCGAGTGATGCCATGATAGGGAGTTCCTTAGGGGGAGTTAAGAACGCTGACGTTTCTTCAGGGCTTTCTGAAGTGCTTTCTCGATTTTGTCCACAGTGCGCGCCGCAGCGGGATGCTTGCCGCTTTCCATGCGGCTAATCGTTTCTTGCCGCGTTCCGGCCAAGTCGGCGAGTTGCTGTTGTGTAAGTCCCGCTGCCTTACGGTCGCGGATAATGTCGCGGGCCAGTGATATACGGGTGTACTCGAGCGCGGGGAATCGGCCTTGCTTATCAGGCTTGGGCAGCGCGGGTAAGTCGCTATCATCCAGGGCAACGGACTCCGCAGCGCGTCCGCAAAGCGATTCGTAATCTCGTTCTGGCAACAGCACATAGCGTTTGCCGTCGATTTCCAAGTGTTGGGCGGATACAGGCATCAGTAGGTTCCGTGGAGGTTGCGAGTTCAATCTTCGTAAAAGCCATCGCGGTGGCCTATTTGTTCGATGACGACGGCCTCGTTTTCGATACGAAACTGCAAACGGTAATCACCGGTCCGCAAACGATATTTACCGGCCAGCTTACCCGTGAGTGGTTTCGCGCCGCTCACTTCGGGCCACTTGGCCAGCCGCACAATGAGTTCGGCAACGCGGGCCTTGATAGGTTTGGGCAGGTCTCCTAGCCCGGCAGCCGCTTGTTCGGTGAAGGTCACAATGGGCATGATAGCATTATGCGTGGGTTATGCGTGATTGTCAATGGAAGTTCGTAGTGTCGCGTTGCGCCCAATCTCCAGGCGGAGTCTGCAATCGTATCGGCTTGCTAGGCGAAGTCCGTGGCCCCGTTCTCGCCCCAGAGTGCGCCAACATCATCAGAGTGCGCCATACTTTCTACATTGGCGCACTCTGGGGATGCTTGGCGCACTGTGGTGGAATCGTCCGACTCGATGGGGTTGGGCAACTGCCATACCCAAGCCCCACCGAAACCTGCCGGACCCGCGTGGACGCCCAGCTTGCTCTTGGCGCGGTCGAGTGTTCGTGGAGCAATACCATCCTGACGCGCGGCATCCTTCACGCTCTTCGCGGCCTTGGGGCCATCCTCCAGGAAATCCTCCAGCCATCGCGTGGCTTCGTTGAGAGCGGAACCCTGCCCTTGGTCATCATTGGCTTTCGCAATCGCATCGTCAGCAGTCATCGCCACGGGGTCTCGTTCCCAATGAACCGCAGCCGGTTCGCCGCCGATGGAGAACGCCAGGCCACCTTGCTCTGGCGCGATGTTGCTCTTGCCGGGCAGCAACAGCCGACGATTCTTGTCGTCAGCATCACGGCTGAGGTGCCAAACGGCGCGAGCGATGCCGGTGAAGGCGCGGCTTCCCATCGCCGTATCGTCAGCGCTCGAGCTGCTGCCCTTGCGTGTGTGGCAGACAACCAGCACGGCCGCGCCGTACTTCTCGGCCAACGCCGCCACGGGAGCCAGCACGCTGCGCACTTCATTGTCGCGGTGGGCGTCAGTCCGACCGCCGAGAAAAGAGCCGATGGGGTCAACGACGACAAGCTTGCAATCGTCACACTGCTCAAGCGACGCCTCGAGCGCGTCGATATCGGCCAAAGAAAACATCGCTTCCGATTCCCGGCCATCGTCATCGGTGCGTTTGACGGTGCGCAGCAAGTGAACACGGCTCACGTCGGCGCGATGCGCGTCAAGTCGTGGGCGCACGGTATCGGCGGGGTCGTCCTCGGCTGATATCAGAATCACCGAACCCCGTGGACACGGCGCGCCGTCGGGCCAGGGCGTGCCGGTAGAAACGCGCGCCGTCATATCGGTCGTTAGAAACGATTTTCCGTCTCCCGGTCGTCCGACCAGCAGTGTCAGCCGACCTAACGCAATGCGCTGCGGCCACAACCAATCGACGGACCGCGCTTGCACGTCGGCCATAGTGAGTAGCAACGGCTTCGACGCGGTGAGCGTTTCGTACTCTGCGGCTTCGTCTTCGGCATCGGCAGCGGCGATGATGCGTTGCTCAAGCCAGTCGTGCGCGTCGTCAGGCAACGCGAACAATCTCACGACGTGCTCTCGGTATTTCTTCCGACGAAACGAATCGTCGGTATCAAAGCGGTCGCGGTGTTCGCGGTTGCCGAGTACCGCCATCACCAACCGCCGCCCGTGTTTGTCAGCCGGGCCGCAGCGGATGGAGAGTTGCTCTGTCATGCACTCGCCCTCCGCCGTTCGCGGGCTAGCTTGGCGTCGGCAGCGGGGG
The DNA here is from genome assembly GCA_965230685.1 of Bythopirellula sp. Classification (GTDB taxonomy): domain Bacteria; phylum Planctomycetota; class Planctomycetia; order Pirellulales; family Lacipirellulaceae; genus Bythopirellula. Next base: position 65,449 of record CBDDLO010000002.1, on the reverse strand, counting down.
CTGACGGCGCAATACGGTTGTCGTCTGTGCGGGTCCGTCCAAATACGGCCGCCTGGCACATTCGGTAGGCAACGCGCCGGTCGTGATTGCGTAGCTTGGCAGGCAGCGCGTCGAGCAAGTCGCACGCCGCCCATAAGTCGCTTTCGGTCTTGGCATCGGGGAAGTGCTCAGCCAGCGGGTCGCCGTCATAACCATACGGAGCGCCCAATCGAGTGATGGCGTGTTCAAGTCGAATCACAAATTCAACGTCGCGGCCATTGGGTCGCTGGGGGAGTGGGTATACAATCATGGTGTCCAATCCTTTCGGCCCCGTTCGCCTGCCAGCGCGGGGCATTTTTTGTTGGGGCTAGGATTTTTGTTCCGCTATGAAGGCGTCCAGGTCCGCCTGCTCGAAGCGAACACAACTGCCAATCTTGACTCGCGGCAGGTCGCCGTCTGCGACGAGCTGGTCGAGCTTTCGCGGGCTGATGGCGAGGTAGGCCGCGGCATCGCGGCGTGAAAGTAGGTGAGTGGTCGCGGTGGTGGGCATGGTGGTTGCTCCGGTGGGGTGAGAGTGTGGTAGTGCTGCTTGGCACGCCACCCACAGTACTGCCCGTTTCGCGTCGAGAATTGCAAAACTATTTCTTGACGCGAAAAAACTGGCTGCAAGAGAGTGCAGCCGCAGAGAAAACGCAGCAATTTTTTTTCGAGTCGAGAATCGAAAATCGAGGGCGGCCTATTCTCGAACCGAAATCGACTGATTAGCCGATGATGTTGCGCGGCTGAGGAGTATCTCGAAACGCTCTGACCATAGACTGGATTCGTTTTCCTATCGCTCCATGGTCGGTTGGGTCGCTCAAATCGTCTGTGAGAAATTCCATGTCCTCGAACGTGTCGAGCATCCACTCAGCAGCCGCCCTGTACGTTGCTCGCTTGCCGTCCTTCGTGTAGGTGTCCGAGAATTCAGCCCAGCGCTCGGCAACTAGTTTGCGGTTGTCGTGTTCTTCTGCCGATACGGTTCTGCCGCGCTTGGCTTCGCCGCTGGTCGTTGACGCCTTGGGTTTCTTCGATGCATCAACTTGCACGGTATCGTCGGCACGCTCGGCGGATTCAATCGCTGACAGCTCACGTTGCCAGTGTCGAATCCAAGCGCCGAGCAGCTTTCGTTGTTCTTGCCCATCACCGGCATGGTTGACCCTAGGGTTTTTTCGCTGGTCGATGAGTGTCGAACCTGGCTCTGCGGGATTTCCCTCAGGGTACTGAAACGCTTGCAAAATCATAAAGTTGACCCCGTTGAATCCCTTCATGTGAACCGGCTTGCCATGCGCTCTCGACAGATAGTCGATGTTTGAGGGCTCGCTGTTTGCGTGAAACGCAATCAGCCGAAATGGTGGGAGTCTGCCATCGTTCAATTCGCTGTTGCCGGGCAGCTTACGGTACAAATCTTCCAACTGTTCTGATAACTGAACCACCTTGAGCCACCACTCGTTATCGCTGTGCTCCTCGATTCGCAGGTAAATTTCCTCGGCGATTTCGATAAGTTGTGATAAGACAGTTGATTGGGGCATTTCAGGTTTGGTTATTGGCTTTGCCACTTCGTCTAGGCTAGGTTTAGCCATCGAAACTCCATCGCCATCCTGTTTCGACGTTGAGCCGAGTAACCCGCGTTCTCTGAGTTTTCTCCGTCGTTCGATGAATGCTGGCCAAAGAAGTCTGTACTCAAAAACAGTCGGCCTATGGTTCGATAATTCGCCATTCAACCAAGCCGCCATTTCTGGGCGATCTTGCAGCAGCGAACGGGGAATAGGTTCAGGGTTGTCAGGGTCAGCAATCGACTCGAAGATTTCGCGGCTGCCTAAACCGATTGCGCGGAACTTCTCATTCAGCCGATGATTTTGTGATTCTCGATATTCAGCTAGGGGTGGTGAATCCAGCGGTAGTAAGAGCCGCTTTTCACGAATGCCACGATTTAGAACCTCTACACTGGAAAGATGCTCTTGTACCTTCGTCGGTATCTCGGCACCGGGCTTTAAGGGAAAAGCCAAACGCCCGGAATCGTCCAAATCAAAGGCTAGGTTGCCACTGCCATCCCAATTCAGGTAGGGGAGTTTTTCTTGCCAGTCCTGATGGAGTAGTTGAGGAATACCATCGACTTTCGTCCTGTTGTCATCCATCGAAACCGTTTCCTATACGGTTGGTTAGAATCCTGAATAAAGCAGGGGAAGACGGTCAGGAAAACCGCCGTTCGGGCCGTCGCCCTATCCCCGCGCATGAATTGTAATGCGACTGCAGTGAGAAGTGAACCGTTGCACCATCCCGCAGAGAGTCCAGGCGAGTAGATTGAGTACAAACCGGGAGCTGTTCAGCAGGTAAGCGCCGGCAATCTGACTAGCGTAAGGACCCCAGCGTTGTCCGAGTGAATAAAGGAAGTTGTCTACCGCTACTGGTTCCCCAGCAGTGGCCGTCTGTGAACAGCCAGCGAAGAACCTACAGCCGCCCCTGTAGCCAACTCTTGCCACTACTATTCTTTTGTTGCTAAAAAAATGGCGTGCGAAAAAAAGTGCTTCAATCGCTACTGCGTAGCACCCCGAGTGGGTCCCCCCAGAAGAACCTATTTCGTCGCCGCCTCGACCATCGCCAGGATGCCCCGCCTGACGGCCACGGGGAGCGTTTCCCACGCCGCAATCACGGCGGCCAATTCGGGGTCGATTTCGCCCGAAAGTGCGCCGGGTGCGCCGGATTTTGCGCCGCCTGATTCGGGAATTGCAGTTTTCATCGGGTTTCGCGGGGGGTGTTCGCGTCCAGTGTCGCCCACTCGCTGTAGATCGTTACCGAGCAAGAGTTAATGCTACCTGCCGATGGTCGGCAGTGCGGTTTTTCCCAAAGCCCCGCGGTTTTTCCCAAAGCCTCAAAATAGTACATGCCGTTTTGGCGGCTATCAGGTAAGGGAGGTCCGCACGGCACCGCATCGAGCCGCCACGAGTAAACAGGGAATCACCTCTGGATGGTTCTAGGCTCCTGGCAAGCTGCAAGATCGACGCGAAAACGCGCTGCCATGTTTGCTGAGAGGGTGATTGCAGTCTTTGAATTATTTTCTAATTCAGCTACAAGGACAGCAATCTACTTGGGAGTGTCTCTTGTCACCTTCACCCAGTCTACCAACATTTTTGCATGGTCGTTCTTGATTAACTCAACAGTCGATTTGGGGATACCTAAGTAGGGTGACTCGACGCAATTGTTTTTCAAGGGATAGGCACCACCGAGGGCTAGATTGAGGATGAGAAATTTGGGCGTATCGTAGGACCACTCACCATGGCGCTCGACCATGGGGCGTGTCACTCGATAGATAATGTTCCCATCGACTCTGAACTCAATTTTGTCTCGTGCCCAGTCGACCGAGTATATGTGCCACTGCGTAGCGTCTGTGCCTTCTCTAAAAAAAGCCTTGTTGACGAACGGCGTATTACCTGAATAGCCAGGCCCATGAAGTGCCACTCCAATCCAATCGGTTTCACCGACGTACTCCATGATGTCGATTTCTCCGGTTTCGGGCCACTTTCCGTTGCCCAGCAACCAGAACGCTGGCCAGACTCCTGGCCCATCGCAGAGTTTGATGCGAGCCGCCGCAGTTCCGTAGGTGAAGTCGAATTTTCCTCTTGAGTTGATTCGAGTGGAAGTGAAATCGGCTATCCTTTCCTCATTGGTATCGAAATTGGGAGTGAATCTAGCTTGTAATACAAGCGCACCATCTGTCGCTCCCTTCGCCCGGTTGTCGTGAGCAATGAAGAGAGTATCAGCAGAATCTACATAAGCTTGTTGTTCTCTGTTGTGCGGTTTGCCCATGATTCGAACGTTCCATTTTGAACGGTCGATTTCGTCATCGGAAAAATCATCGAAGAATAAGACCTCTTGCTGGATTTCCGACTGACGGTGTTCTTTGGTTCGAACAGCCTGGGCTAAACACGAGTCGGTGCATTGCAGAAAAACAAGAATTGCCGCCAATCTAATCGCTGATTGCATTACGCATTCTCTCTCGGTGTTGACAGGATAATCAGCAGTGCTTGGGGGGAACCAATTGAACTCTCAGCCGAAAGCTGTCAGTGTTCTGCAACGTCCGCCGTTGTGAGGTGTGCGGATTGGGTTTCACCTTACTCATCGCTGAGGGCGAGTACTCGCAAGCAACGAAGCAGTATTATCAATTTCACTTTTTTATACTCAACGCCGTGTAGTGGGTTGTAGCTCAGATCCCGATTTTAACGCATGCTCAACATCGATTGGGAAATGTGGGCCTGCAAGGTCTGAGCTACTCTCAGCGAGAAGCTTATATCGATCAAGTTCCTCAGACTTTTTTTCTTGGCTCCACTCTAAAGCCTCCGCCATCCAATTAGCAACGTCCTGTACGATGCGGAGATGTTCTGTGTGATAGAAACGCCAGCTTGTGCGGCGATCCATAACATCATCGAGATGGACCGCCCATTCATTGCGACAATAGTGTTCGACCAGTTTTCTGTCGATCGCAGGAGGGAGGATTTGGCTCGCTCCATTTAGTTCTTGAGGACTGATCAAGGGACTCTCAGCGGTCGAGCAGGATTCGTGAGTAAGATCGAGATACGAAACGATGTCATCGAGCGTTTCTTCTGCCATCAGCCGATAGGTAGTCAGCTTGCCGCCCGTGACATCCCACCAACCAGGATGGCTCATCGTGATCTCATGTCGGCGAGAAATATCGGAGGGGTTCCCCTGGCTATCCGCCACCAGCGGACGAATACCTGCCCATGTACTGATGACATCCGCCTGCTTCAGAGCTGCTTCTGGAAACGCATCATTGACCGCATCGAGTACATAGTCGATGTCCTTTCCTTCACATTGAGGAGTTTCAAGTGGGCCGTTGTAATCCGTGTCGGTAGTCCCCAGAATGACTCTCTCGCCCCATGGAATGGCGAAAAGTATGCGATCACCTTCAGCAATCACCACTGCGTCAGGGATAGGCAAGTGAGATGCGTCGATGACCAGATGAACTCCCTTGGTCAGCCGCAGATTGGTTCTTGAGTGAGGAGTTCGGTTCGACCAGGGACCTGTCGCATTGACCAGCGACTTTGCAGTCACGTTAAACTGTTTGTTGGTTAGCGCGTTCTCCAATCGGCATCGCCATTGATCTTCAATTCGTTCTGCGTCAATAAATCGTATGTAGTTGCTTACGAGAGCGCCGGCATTTGTCGCTGAGTGAAGTGTGTCGAGGACCAACCTCGCATCATTAGTCAAGCCGTCATAGTAACGGACTGCGCCAGTGAGGGCCGTGGTCTCCAGCATTGGCAAGAGTTGGAGTGTCCTGCTGCGATTGAGGATGGTGCTCTTGCCCAGATTTCGCCGGCCACACAGCAGGTCGTAGATCTTAACGCCGATGCCAAGTTTCCATCGGGACCAAACAGACTTTTTCCTAGTCGGAAAAATAAACGCCAAGGGTTGAGACAAGTGTGGGGCGATCTGATGAACGACGGTCTTTTCGCGATTTGCTTCCCGAACAAGCCCAATCCGTCCTTGCGAGAGATATCGGATACCACCATGCAGCAGCCGACTGGAGCGACTACTAGTGCCGGCGGCGAAGTCCTGTTGTTCGATGAGACCAGTGCGCAATCGTCGCAGCGCAGCATCCCGAGCGATACCAGCACCCACTATTCCGCCACCGATCACAAGTACATCCAACACACCATCGCTAGCGGACTGAGCAAAGCGAGGCTGTACAGAGACCTTGGACATACTTGCCATTCATCTTGGATACGAAAAAAGGCCCCACGGATAACCTCCGCAGGGCCTTCTCAAAATTTTCTCTAGGCCGACGACTGCAATCACTATTCGTAACACTCAGTAACGATTAGCATAGACTCAGGCTTAAGCTGAACGCAGCCGCACTATCCCGAGTTTACTCGCGGCTTGAGTGTTGTCAACAGTTATCGATTCTTGTTCGCACTCAACACCGGAAGGTTTGAGAACTGTTTAGCTGCAGTCTGTCTGCCGATATTTGGCTTGGAGCATGTGGCTAAGCCTGCTATTACTTTTTCTGGTCCAATAATCAAAGTGTTACGATAAGCATCCCCATTATGCCGACCCCCAGTCAGCTCGAAAGATATTTCGTGAAGCCCGTGATCCCGGTCGTGGGCGAAGTCGGTGACAACGCACAAGAACTGGCACTTGCCAGCAGTGTCATTTTGCAAGGCGTTTAGGGGCGAAGTTTGCCGCGGGTGGCGAGCTTGGAGAGAACCACGGTTCTCCAGGCAGCGTAGCTACCCAAATTCAAGCACCATTTTCTCCAGCTCCCGATGCATCCTGGTCACTCATTGTGCTTCCCGATACACAGAACTATACAAAATCTTCTAGCAATATTTCCCTGCTGAATCAAATGACTCAGTGGGTCAAAGACAACCGTTCGACGTGGAATATCACAGGTGTTTTACAGGAAGGTGACATCGTCAATAACAATAATGCTGCCGTGCCCACAAGCGGCGATCAGACCAGTGCCCAGCAATGGCAGAACGCGAGGAATGCCTTTCAAACCCTCGATGGTCAGGTACCTTACATTCTTTCAACAGGAAACCACGACTACGGTACTACGAGTGCTCAAAATCGCGAGACCCAGTTCAACAACTATTTTCAGTCCACGGACAATCCACTTGTTGACCCAGCACAAGGTGGAATACTGAAAGGGGTCATGGAACCCAATCGGCTGGACAACGCGTACTACGAATTCACGGCGCCTGACGGTCGTGAAATGCTGATCGTTTCTCTTGAATGGGGGCCTCGCCAAGCAGTCGTCGATTGGGCCAATCAAGTTGTTGGTCAGAGCAAGTACGACGACCACACGGCAGTTCTCTTGACTCACGCATACATGTATCACGACGAGACTAGGTACGACTGGGCTCGGAATCAGGACAGCGACCCCGACAACAATCAAGGGGGCAATCCCTACTCCTACCCAACCGGCAGTGATACGAATGATGGAGAAGATCTCTGGGAGGAGTTGGTGAAACTACATGGCAATTTCGAATTTGTTTTCAGCGGGCACGTTGGAGGTGATGGGCTCGGTAGCCTTCAGAGCGTGAGCGATCAGGGGAATCTTGTCCACCAGCTATTGTTCAATAGCCAGTTCGAGACCAAGGGGGGCAATGGCTGGATGCGTGTCCTCGAGTTTCTTGATGATGGGCAAAGCGTTCGAGTGAGTACGTTCTCCCCTTACTACGGACTTCAGCGAACCGATCCAGCGAATCAATTCGTTCTGCAGATCTCCTCATTGCCGACTAGCTCGGCTGATTTCGATCAAGACGGCGACGTTGATAGCAAGGATTTTCTCGACTGGCAAAAGGGACTTCCCGGGAATCCACTCAGTCCCGACAGCCTCGCCTCTTGGAAATTGCAGTTTGGACAAACAAGCCAAGCCGCGCGCGCCACTAGCCATCCTGTCCCAGAATTCGGTTCGGTTGGACTTCTCCTGATCGGGTCGGTCTGCGCTAACTTCCTCATACGAGAACAATCAATTGCGAAGAATGTAGCATGACGAGCCCGATATCTAAAATTCTTGTTATTGCGTTGCTGATGCACGGACTGGCTCCGTTCGCTTCGGCACAATTGATCGTTGCCCATCGGGGAGCTTCGGCCGACGCACCAGAGAATACACTTAGCGCCTTCCGGCTCGCTTGGGAGCAAAACTCAGATGCGATCGAAGGCGACTTTCGCCTCACTGCTGATGGGCAGGTTGCATGTATCCATGACAAAACTACGAAAAGAACGGCGGGTACCGAGCTCTTGGTCTCCGCGTCGACGCTCGATGAACTGAAAGCATTGGATGTCGGCAGTTGGAAGGATGCGCAGTATGCCAATGAAGTCATTCCGACTTTGGCCGAAGTCTTGGAAACGGTCCCAAAGGGCAAGTACTTCTTTATAGAAATCAAGAGCGGACCAGAGATTCTGCCAGCGGTAAAGCAGGTTTTGGAAAAATCAAACGTCCCTTGGTCCAACTTGCGAATCATTTCGTTCAAGCGAGAAGTCATTAAACGCGCTAAACAGTTGTTACCAGAAGTAGAATCTTTTTGGCTGTTCGAATTCAAATGGGACAATGAGCATCAGCACTGGTATCCCTCAGCTCAGCATGCCATCGGCGTGGCCTCGGAAATCGGTGCGGACGGGTTGGATGTTAAGGCGAATAAACCTGCCCTGGCGGAGAGTTTCATGCGACTCTGCCAACAGGCAGGATTCAGCTTGCATGCCTACACCGTCGATGATCCAAAGGTTGCCGTTCAACTACAATCGCTAGAATACGATTCGATCACTACCAATCGTCCTCAATTCCTGCGCGAAGCTTTGAAATTGCCGCAAACGGAACTTGCATCTCAGGCTGAAACAATTTCTGATACTCAACCCGTCGGTGTCTTGGAAGGCATTGATTCAAAGTGAACTAAGGGGAACTTTTCGACATGGAAATCTTACTCGCAGAACTCGTTGGTACTGCAATTCTGATTCTGCTGGGCAATGGTGTCGTTGCCAACGTAGTTCTCAATGGTACCAAAGGCAACTCAAGCGGCTGGATTGTGATTACGACGGGCTGGGGGCTTGCTGTGGCCATGGCGGTTTATGCTGTAGGGCAAATAAGCGGAGCTCACATCAATCCCGCAGTGACCGTCGGCTTAGCATCGATTGGCGAAGTCGAAGCTGCCCTCATTCCTCAATACTTGATTGGGCAACTCGTAGGAGGGTTTATCGGAGCAGTCTTAGTGTGGTTAGCTTACAAGCCCCACTGGAAAGCAACCGACGACCAAGCCAGCAAACTGAGTTGCTTCAGCACGGGTCCCGCCATCTCCGATACGCCCTGGAATCTGTTTTCTGAATTTCTCGGCACAGCGGTTTTGGTTTTTGTCGTGATGGCAATCGGCTCGAACTACGCAAGGCTGTCGGAGGACTCCATTGATTTGGCCTCGGCATTCAGCTCAGGCCTCAACCCGCTGTTGGTCGGAGTCTTGGTTTGGAGCATCGGTCTGTCGTTGGGTGGACCGACAGGGTATGCCATTAATCCCGCTCGAGATTTAGCGCCTCGTCTTGCCCATGCGCTGCTGCCGATTGCCGGGAAGGGAGATTCCAATTGGCAATATGCCTGGGTGCCTGTTGTGGGTCCGCTGGCCGGAGGTGTAGCGGGCGCATCGCTCTTCAAGATATTGGGATATTAACACATCGTTTTGACTATTACCGCTCTAGAGATCTCTGGAGGAACACGCATTGTCCAAATACATACTCGCACTTGACCAAGGGACAACTTCCAGCCGGAGCATTGTCTTTGATCGTCGAGGACGAATTGTCTCTCAGGCGCAGCAAGAATTTTCCCAACTATTTCCCTCGCCTGGACATGTTGAACATGATCCACAAGCGATTTGGGATTCTCAGCTGAAAACAGCAAAAAGTGCGATTCGAAAAGCAAAAACCAATGCTCGGCAGCTTGCGGCCATCGGCATTACGAACCAACGCGAGACCGTCCTCCTCTGGGATCGAAAGTCGGGCCAACCGATCGATAATGCCATAGTCTGGCAAAGCCGTATCACAGCGCCAATTTGCGAGCGGCTAAAAAAGGAGGGCCTAGAGAAAACGTTCAGACGAAAAACAGGGCTTGTCCTAGACCCCTATTTTTCCGGAACCAAGATTCGCTATCTACTAGACAAGCATAAGCTTCGCTCGAAAGCCCGTCGCGGTGAAATTCTGGCGGGAACAATTGATACGTATCTTCTTTGGAGGCTTACTGGTGGGAAGGTGCATGCCACTGACTATAGCAATGCGAGCCGTACGTTGATGTTCGACATTCGTACGCTGGAGTGGGACGAGGAGCTGCTCGGACATCTCAAGGTGCCGCGTGAGATGCTGCCCGAAGTTCAAGACTCCAGCGGCGAATTCGGGTTAACTGACAAGAAGATTTTTGGGGAGGAAGTGCCGATCTGCGGAATTGCTGGCGATCAGCAAGCCGCAACGTTCGGTCAGGGATGCTTTCGCAAAGGCATGGCTAAGAATACCTATGGCACTGGCTGCTTTATCTTGCTCAACACGGGCGACAAGCCTGTGACTTCAAAACATGGCTTGCTGACGACCATTGGTTGGGGGGTCAACGGCAAAATTACTTACTGCCTGGAAGGCTCCGTATTCATCGGGGGAGCCGCGGTTCAATGGCTACGCGATGGCTTGAAAATCATCAAGGATTCAGCAGATGTCGAGAAACTCGCACGAACGGTCTCGGACAGCGGCGGAGTCTATTTCGTTCCCGCATTGGTTGGGCTGGGCACACCGCACTGGGACCCCTATGCACGCGGCATGATCATCGGTATCGATCGCGGCACAACGGACGGCCACATCGCTCGAGCAACGGTTGATTCGATGGCTTATCAAAGTCGTGACGTCATAGCAGCGATGGAAGCAGATTCCGGCGTGCGACTGAAGAAACTTCGCGTCGATGGCGGGGCAGTCGTTAACGATGACCTCATGCAATTCCAAGCTGACATTCTGGGGCGTGCAGTACAACGACCAGTCGTCCAAGAAACGACGGCCTTGGGTGCAGCCTATCTCGCGGGTTTGGCAGTAGGGTTCTGGAAGAGCACGGCCGAAATATCCAAGAACTGGTCGCTTGATCGGGAGTTCCTTCCGAAGTTGAAACCCTCCTTACGCAAAATGAAAGTCAAGGATTGGGACCGAGCAGTACAGCGATCCAAAGGATGGTTTGAACAAGAATGAAGGTACTTCAAACGCCAACGAGTTTGAGCTTCATCATTATTCAGGGAGATTGAACCGATGAATTGCGCATCTGGATACGTGAGAAAACGGATGGTGGTGGTGCTCGTACTTGTTGCGGCCATCGCCGGCTGGATCGTCAATGACATGGCATCTTTAAAGAATAAGACGAAGCAAGAAGTTGCCGATCGATCCGTGAGTACGCTGTTCCTGAATATGCCGAGCGTCAAAAAAATGGACGAAGTCTATTTCGACGAGAACAGTGATCTGTTAGCCGACACGCCAGAAGAAGCTGAGTTAATCGCGAAGCCAACGGAGTTGGTTTTCTCGTTCGTCGCCACGGACAACAGATCCAATGACCCCGAGGTATGGAAAGCGGCCACTGAAGCAATTGGCGAAAAAACTGGCTTGCCAGTAACGTATCTCAAGTTCACCGATATCAAAAAGCAGATGGCTGCCCTCCGCGGCGGCCTATTGCATGTTACTGCGTTCGATTCCGGCTCAGTACCGGCAGCTGTGAAACATGCGGGATTCTATCCGCTTTGCACAATTGGAGGCGTCAACGATCAAGATCACCCGAAACAAGGCGAACAAGAATCGGAGGAAAAAGTAGCGAGCGGTAGTAAGAATGGCAAATTTGGTTACAAGATGCAATTCATCGTCTCCTCAGACAGCATAATTGAGGAGTTAGAGGATCTACGTGGCAAGAATGTAGCATTCGTCCGGCCAAACTCTAACTCCGGTTGCAAAGCTGCAATGGTCCATCTGTGGCAGATGGGACTTCGGCCTGAGCATGATTACAACTGGCATTTCTCCCTGAGTCACGCAAACTCTGCGAAAAGCGTGCTCCAGGGAAAAGTCGATGCAGCACCGGTTGCCAGTGATATTCTCAGTCGATTGGTCACCAAGGGAGAAGTTCCAAAAGACTCGTATCGTGTCATCTACGAGTCCGCTCTTTTCCCACCAGTGGCTCTGGGGTGTGTGTACAATCTTAGCCCTGAAACGCAGCAGGCGATTCGGACAGCTCTCTTAGATCTCGATTGGGCCGACACCAAGCTTGCCCAGGAAATGGCCGCTGGTAAGGCGAAGAAATTCGTACCCGTGGCGTATCGAGACGATTGGTCAAGTATTCGAGCTGTCGACGAAGCGGTGAACAGCATACGGGATCAGATCGTCACACGTTGATGGCTAGCTCAGTGCAGTTCTAATCAAAAAGGTCCGTCGCTCTAGACAAAAGTCACTCATGAAGCGACTAGAATTTGCAGTTCAAATGCGGTCTCGAAGCGGTGGGCGTAACGGCATTGATGTGTCTTGGATCAAAGTAAGTTGGAATTTCTCGGTTGCTCCGTTAGCGGGTCAAAGGTTTGTGTTGGACGGCTATCGCCGCATGTTTTTTGCGTTCACGCAGAGCAGGAGGCATTTATTGCCATCCTCCTGCACCACCCGGCTAGCCCCTTCTGCCGTTGTCAGGCGGCGGTCACTTCTTCTCGTTCCTGCTGACGTAGACTGACAGAAAATTTGAACGATCGACTGTGTGAGTCACGGTGAGATGTAGCCGTTGTAGCGCAGAGCTAAGGGTAAAGACGGCGAAAATCACTTGTCTTGAGCCATTCGGTAGAAAGTAGTTGGCCAAATTATTGTTGCGCGGCCGGCCACTTACTATGCTAGATGATTGGCATCGTGAATCTCCTTTCTGTTTCGGCGAGCACGATTGAATAGTTACTAACAATGGCAACCAGCTAGCGTTGATATTGAGAAAGCTCGTCCTGGAATTCTTCTTGGTCAACCACTGCAGGAGATATTATGAATTCCCCAAATATTCAGCGGTCGCTACAGATAGCAATTTCGTGTTGCTTTCTGTTCGGAGCATGTTTCTGTGAACTGTTTCAGAGCCCATGTAAAGCACAGCCATTTCCAGCACTTGTTGACTGGACTGGAGAAGTCGGTGAACCTGACAGTCCAGGCATCATTGGATGGGCGTTCACAACAAACGAACCAATACTAGTTACAGAACTTGGTGTGTACGACCATGACGACGACGGATTGCTAGAGGACCGTCAGTTGACACTTTGGGATAACTTAGGAGGTGTCCTTGCGAATGTTACCATTCCAGCGGGTAGCGTTTCTGCGCTGGATGATAGCTATCGATATCAGCCGATCGATCCACAACGACTTGAACCAGACGTTGAGTACATTTTTGCGGACGATTACCGAGAGAAGATCGAAATAATTCGTGCTCGTAGTGTTGCATTTCAGACTGACCCAGCTGTCAACTGGTTTGAGGGACGAATTAATGCCAGCGGATCGGCAGCTATACCACAGAGCCCACTTCCTTCGGATCAACCTGGACTTGTTGTGAATTTCAAATTCGTTCGGGTGCCAGAGCCAGCTTCGAGTGGATTGGTTGTGATAGCCATGACTCTATCTACGTGGCTGCGACCGAGGTCTTTCCCAACCACAAGATAAGGAGCTATTGTCAGAAGTCGTGTTCTTGAAGGACCAGTAAAGAGCGGCGTATCCTGTTGAGGTATTTCACTGCTTCAACGGCCCAACGCGGGCAGCGGGGCAAAGGTTTGTTAAGGTTTGTTTTGGACGGCTATCGCCGCATGTTGTTTTGCTTTCACGCAGAGCAGGAGGCCTTCATTGCCATCCTCCTGCACCGCCCGGCTAGCCCCTTCTACTGTTGTCACCCACTGGGGGTGGCGGGCAATTTAGGGCTGACGAGTGCCGATTGCTGGCCGAAACGCTTGGCTGGGCCGAGGCTATGCGAGTTGTCTACGGCTGCGAAGGATTCATCTCTGTCAAAGACTACGCCAAGTTTCTGAGAAGCCACGGGTGACGGTCCGTGACGTGGTCGTGCTCTGCCGGTTTCGCTTCGGCATCGGCTCAAATCAATCCGTTTCGGACTGGACAGACCCGGTTCAATATCAGAAACGCTTGGAGCGAAACAAAAGGTACTAACGTGCCCCCGGGCCGTGGGTGGGTCTGGGTAAGGGATTCGGTGGGGCTTTCGATTCGTTGATTATGGGTAGCACGGGAAACCGGAAACGTGACTTGACCATGGTAGCCAACTCTTAAATCCAACAGCGATTTACAGAACTACGGTTGCTTTATCAGATTCCACGTTTTGGAGTATTCTTTAGTCCGAGCAGTTGCCCAGTAGTACACTTTGCCTTTGCTTGGGGATTCAATGCTTGATTGGCCGTTTTCACGAGGCCACGTATCCTCAATCTCACTTAGTAGCAGATCGTAGTTGTTGACCGCGTCAATTGGAGTAGTTGTGTTCGCCTTCACCGTGTTTGCAAATAACCCCGAGTCACCAAAATCTGGGCGTCCAAATTCTTGACCATTCTCTGTACTAGTCCAAAGAACATAGGGTCCAATTCCTAGAATCTGATACTTGGTTATGGGGCTTTCAGGTTGACAATCAAATACGACAACTCGATCCTCAGGTCCGCCTGCGACTATGACTACTAGCTCCAACATCGAATAGTCACAAGGCGCGTCGGAAAAACCACGAAAGTGCACTGATTCTACATTTTGCAGGGCGCGAAGACTGGTTGCCAATGACTCGGCGAAACCTCCACCGTACCAAGCACAACGATTGTAGCCAGCAAATAGTAATGATGCGATTGCCACAGCAATAAACATGGACGGAATTCTGTAACGCATACACTACCATCCACCAGGCTGTGATGATCCAGGGGACTTAAAGTTGGGCGGCGGTGGAGCTGGTTCAGGGTAACCCATATCTTTACCGCATTTGGCAGGACATCTCTTGGGACCACAATCAATACGGCGGGTGGCACTGTCACAGCTCAATTCTTGTGTGCCACTGGCTGTGCCAGTGTCTTCGTCTTGGCTACCCAAGGTGATACTGATTTGCCGTACCATGTAGCCACGAGGGGTCGATGGATCGGAGTTTCGGCAAGTCGAAGTCTTGTTCGCCCATCAGGTGAAAACGGGCACTCGACCATTTCCAATCGGTTGCCCGTTGACACAAGCCCCGATGAACCGGATTCATGCAAATGATCGAACTCCTCGCGCTGTCGGACACGCTTTCGGTGAGGCTTTGGTTGCATCACCCCACCATTACAAAAAAGCACTGGCAGAGCCAGTGGCATACAACACCAATATTTACCAGTGCCACCCGCCGCCGATAGCAGGAAAAGGTCAGAAAATGAGCGTCCCCAGGTTGATCGTAACTCCGACGCGTCTTGCGATGGGGTAGCATGGCCGCATTGTCGACCAGGCATGGTCTGATTGCAAGAACTTTGGGACTCTGTTCGCATGCCCACGTCGTAGCCTCCGTGGGCATGGCACCCGGCCCGATAGGATGTCCCACCCGCCTCCAGGATTCGTGCCAACACCTGTTGGCGGGTGCGGGCTGGTTACCCGTTGGCTCGTTACCTACGTGCCCACGGGCCGTGGGTGGGTTTGGGTCGATGATTCGGTGATGCCTTTGATCAGGTGAATCGTTTCAACGGTGAAAAAGCTCCTCATGGACTTACGATTCAGTGATTCTTTGTCGTCGTATAGCATGTTTGGGGAAGCTCAGTTGACTTGATTATTAGCTCGCTAAGAATTACAAAAAATCGCAACTCATGCCATTGGAACAAAGCCAACATTGAGTGCCACTATCGCCCAAGCAGCCGCGTAAAATATGACCGCAGCTACTACCCAGCTCATTCTGACAGGTATACCCGCTTTGCGTCGAAGCGACCCAATTATAATTGTTGCAATAGGTGCTACCGCCAGTACAAGTATCGTGCCCAATCGGAGTCCAAACACAAACCTTGCCAAGTTGCTGCCAACCGTATATTGCACGGTTCCAAAACCACCTGGTACGCGAACTAACGCTACGCTTAGCACAAAAACTATTGTCCAAATGGATACAGAAACAAGCATACAACTTCCTGTTGAGATATAGGGAGGCTCGGGTTCGTCTGAAATAATCCACTTGTCCACTAGTGTCACGAGATAGAAAATGACAGCAACTGACACGACAACGGGCAGGATCGCTAGCATTAGCTTGGGAACTAATGCCAAGCAAATGCATGCAGTTGTTATTAGTATCAACGCAGTCTTTAGGTTGAATCGAAACCGATTTCTTTCGTCATCGAATCCCTTAGTCTGATTCATATTCTTGCCAATTTGCCATAGTGTCTTGCCTCAGTCGGAACTGGAATTTCCTTGGTTGTGCGTTAGTATAATGCGAACCCGAGGAGAATTCGATGAGCGAGAGCAGTTCCAACAAGCGAGAGCGTCGTCATTTCAGCGGCCAACAGAAGACAGCGATCGTCAAATCGCACCTAGTCGACGGCCAGTCGGTAGCGGACCTGTGCGATCAGTATGGCATCCAGCCGACGCAGTTCTACCAGTGGCAGAAGCAGCTGTTTGAAAATGGCGGCATCGCCTTCGAGCGGAAAGCCAAGCCAGGCGCAAAGTCGCCTCAAGATCGCAAGATCGAGCAGCTTCAGGCCAAGCTGATCAATAAAAACGAAGTGATCGCCGAGTTGATGGAGGAGAACGTCAAGGCAAAAAAAGCCAATGGGGAACTCTGAAAGGAGTTTGGGTTCCCCATGATGTGCGCGACGAAATCGTCGATTACGTTGCCAAGTGGAAAACGCGAACTGAGCTACCCGCCAAGCGATTGGTGCAGTGGATCGGCATCAGTTCGAGCAAGTTTCACGATTGGAAACAGCGGTACGGTAAGATCAACGAACACAATGCCCTGGTGCCTCGTGATCACTGGCTGGAAGCCTGGGAGAAGCAAGCCATGGTCGCCTTCCACAGCGACCATCCGACCGAAGGTTACCGCCGGTTGACGTACCTCATGATGGATCAAGACGTAGTGGCCGCGAGCCCCGCAACGGTCTATCGCGTGCTCAAAGCGCACGGCTGTTTCGAGCGTTGGAATAACAAGAACAGCACGAAGGGCACCGGTTTCCAGCAGCCGCTCACGACCCACGAGCACTGGCACTGTGACATCAGCTACGTCAACGTGTGCGGCACATTTTACTATCTTTGCAGTGTACTGGATGGTTGCAGTCGGTACCTAGTGCATTGGGAACTCAGAGAACGCATGACCGAGGCCGATGTGGAGATCACCTTGCAACGTGCGAAGGAAGCGTATCCAGAAGCCACGCCACGGATCATCACGGACAATGGTCCGCAGTTTGTGGCGAAGGATTTCAAGGAGTTTATTCGTGTCTCGGGCATGACGCACGTGAAGACATCACCCTACTACCCGCAGAGCAACGGTAAGATCGAGCGTTGGCATCAGACGATCAAGCAAGATTGCATCCGCCGACACGTGCCGCTGTCGCTTGAAGAAGCGAGACAACTGGTCGAACGTTTCGTCGATGATTACAATCACAGCCGTTTGCACAGTGCGATCGGTTACGTCACACCAGCGGACAAGTTGGCTGGTCGTGAGCAAGCGATCTTCGCGGAGCGAGATCGTAAGTTATCCGAGGCCAGAGCGAGGCGTGCTCGCAAACGTCAGCAGGAATGCGAAGAAGTGACCGCCGCCTGACAACAGCAGAAGGGGCTAGCCGGGCGGTGCAGGAGGATGGCAATGAAGGCCTCCTGCTCTGCGTGAACGCAAAAAAACATGCGGCGATAGCCGTCAAATACACCTTTTAACCCGCTAACGCGTCAAACGGGAAATTCCAATTCACGATGAACCAAGACAATAGCACGAAGTTGCTCAAAAGAAACCTGGAATAACATCGCATATGACATGCATGCACGTGCTTAATGCACAATAATTGCAACTACCATCCGGATTTTCTCCTTCAGCAGGTCCACTCTCATCTGGAGTGCCAGCGTCAGGTCCTGTAGTCAAGTTACCCTGGGCATCGTAACAGCACTGGTTTCCTGGAGCCCCTATACTCGGTACCACTTGACGAAAACACGTCGAAGCGGATGGATGCCAATATGGAGCCGGCCCTCCATCGCACCATCCATCACCAATTGTTGGCCCGCCGATATCTGGATTCCTAGGTGGACACGGCACTGGTGGCGGAGTAGGCGGCAGGTCCCAGTAAGGGAAATCACCTCCAGGAACATGTGGGTTAGGTATGGGACCTCCGAAAAGTCCGAGACTATCGGTGTTAATTGTCGGTCCCCCCCTAACGTATTCGTATAGATTAGCTGTACCAGCATCGTACCCAATCGGATCACGATTCACCCAACGCCCTAAGTGTGAAGCATAATACCGATTCCGATTCAACTGCAACCCAGTCTCAGGGTCGAGTCTGCGTCCAGTGTACAGATAGTCGTTATCGATGTCGCTCAGGGGGTTATCAACTGCTGAATAATCAGCCGCGGCGGGTGGCCGCGAGTGGTAGTCTGCCGCCGCTAGCGCGACTGCAAAAAGTAAGATCTCGTGGCCACGTTCTGCCGCTTAACTTTGTGTTTGATTCCGCAAAGTTGTCGCGATGGCGTTTTTGCTATTACCGCACTCATCGGCTTCACTGGATCAATGGCATTCTCGATCGTGTAGCATCACGCCTTGGACCCGCTTACAACGGTTTCAATCTAGCAACAAAGCCGCCACCGGTTGCCAGTTCGATTTTGAGCGTTGCTCTTGCGTGGACGGTTGCTTGTCGCGACTCAACTTCGTTGGGACGAGACGGGTCGAGGGATCCGTCTTGCCATGAAGTACAGTGATATTCCTTTGAGGATAGGAAATCGAGCGGCAGCTCAAGATCGCGTGGAGTCCAGTTTGTGATTCCGCCTAAGTACCAGATGTCTCCACTGCGGCGCGCGATGACGAAATACTCGCCCGGCTCACCTGCCAAGAAGCGAGTTTCATCCCAGGTAGTGGGGACAGTCTTGATGAATTCAAAACCGGGCTCGCCTGTGTAGGCACTCGGCGAATCAGCAACCATCGGCATGGGATTCACATAGGCTACATACAATGCGAGATTGTGGCAGCGAGTGCCCATCACCACCGGAGCGCGGTCCTGTGGCTCGAACTCCTCTCTGGGTACGCTTCGAAATCCACCGAGATGAAAGTCGACAGGTCCGGCCAAGGCTCGGGTGTAGGCGACATTGACACTATGCTGCGGTGTGCAGAGTTTGCTCCACTTGACGTACTCAAGATTCAAAACGCCTTCTCGGTTAAAAAGATGAGGGAAGGTGCGTTGCTCGCCACTGTACTTCGAGGAACCATGAATCTGGATGTGAATCTTGTGGCGGGCAGCACTCTCCAGCATCCGCTTGCTAAAGGCGATCATTTCCTGATCATCGCGGTCAAGAAAATCGACCATGAGACCCTTCACGCCCCACGACTCGTACAGCTTCATCGCCCCTTCAAGGTGTTTGTCGAGAGCTTCCCAGTGGACCCACAAACGAATCCCCACGCCGCGCTGTTTGGCGTACTCGAGGATTGCCGGCAGACCGATTGCCTCACGCGGTTTGCGAACATCGGCATCGTCACTGGCGACGGCGTAGTCTGTGGAAGATTGTTGGTACCACGACAGGCCATGGCCGGAGACAGCGTGATAAGCAATGTTATTCTCCGCGCAAAAATCGATGTACTCACGGTGCCTCGCTACGAAGACTGCTTCCCCATCAGGCTGTTTGTAGTCATCCTCGAAATCGCCATACCACCAGTGAAAGGAACTCTTGCCAGGCTTTGCCCAAGAGTAATCGCGAGCTGGTGGGGCGTTGAGACAATACTGGAGATTGCTTTCCACAAGTTTTCCAGCGTGGTCAGCCAGTAGGAAGACACGCCAGGGGCTCTGGTGCGGAGTCTCGCCTCGGACACAGGCATTTTCCTGAGACGGCAGCGGAGACAGTCGGCAACGTAGCTTGGTTGTCTCAGCGGTTTCTCGGAACAAGTACATGCCCGCAAAATCAAAGATCGCGGCTTCGGTGATCGCTGCTGCCGTTCCATTGGGCCAGACAAAAAGCACCGGGCAGTCGAGTAGTGTTTCGGTGGGAATCTCTGCCAGTGGTGTTTTGTTATACAGGGATTCGTGCGAAGTCGTGAAGCTATCCAGAGTGTTGTACAACACCTGCGGTTCGCCTGCGGCATCGAATTGAGTTGCTTCATCCTGCAGCGTGAACTGTTTCAGTTCCGATTGCTCCAGAAACCGATAACGGAAAGCCACGCCATCGTCGTAAGCACGCAGCTCGATCTGCCAGCGGAGGTTCTTGGAGCTGGAAAGCGTGACCGTTGCGTGAGCGCACCGATCGATAGCCAGTTTCGATTTGCCCCACGGCATGGGAATCTCTTCATCCACTTCGCCTCGTTGCACATCGATGATCTTAGTGATCTCTTTACCCAGCGGATGATCCACTAGCGTGGGAGCAATTCGTGAGGGCTTGAAGAGCATCTGAGCGTCACGCAGCACCTGGTAGTGGACTCCATGGTCGGTCGCACTGAGTTCAATCACATTGCGCTGGTCCGGCGAGACCACCCGAACAGTCGTGACTGCCGTAGCATGCGGACCAATGCAGGCAAGGACCAAGAATGCCAACAAGCCATTGGCGTTTCTTGTTCCAAGCAGCCTTCGCAAGTCAGTCAGGAATGGCATTGAGGTGTGTTTCATAGAAAGCTTGCTGTCACTCCGCAGTGAATTGCTGCACTTAGTGTGTCTTGATGCTTTGGTTGTGCTTTCGAATCTTATCGATGATCTTTTCGTCGGCAAACCCTTTGTTGACTATGTCCTGTGGATCCCAAGAACCTTCGCTCCACAAGAAAGCTTCCGTGACGGGATTCTCCGCCGACGGATTCGCGAGAAACTCCAGCAAGGCGGCATGAAACTCTCGACGAAAACTCTGCATCTTGGCAGAGCTCCAAGGGTTTTTTCGAGGATTATCGCTGCCTTCCCAAGGGGTTTTCGAAGCCTCAGCAGGAGTGCTGGCCAATCCCTTGCTGGTGCCACCTCCAATGCCAACTTCGGAGAAATGCACTGGCATCGTCGCGGGCACAGTGACGCCACTGCGTTGCATGTCCGCCAAAAACTCGTGGACCGCATTCGTAAAATCTGCAGGCTCGATGGGCAAGTCGAACCAACGATAGTTCGACATGCCGATAAAGTCACACGCTTCGAGGAGCCGCTGCATCGCTGCTCGCTGCGAATCGGTCGGCTCGTGCTCTGCGGCCGCCTTGTTGAAGTTAAAGCTAAATCCAAGTTGCAGGAGAGGCAATCGCTTGTTGTTGCGTAGCTGATTTACCAAATCAAGATACGACTCGGGGTGGCTGAAAACGCTATGCCCCATCTCACCCGTTAACGAAAAATCGACGCCTGCGTTGGTCATTTTCGCTTCCAGCAAGGCCTCGGCAATGGTGTCAATCAGTGCTTCCTTATAGCTATAACCCTTATACTGCCGTAACGGATCGAACTGGAAATGGTTTCGCCATTCGTAAATTTTGCCGCCGGCGTTCAAATGTGCCAGAACCGAGAGTTCCATGTTATGGGCACGCACCTCAGTAAAAACTTGTGTTAGCGAGTCACGCAGTTCGGTGATCAGCTGCTCATTCAGAGGCGTGTACTTCCCACGCTTCAGCATCCCGTAGCTTCGCACCCGATTTTCGTTGTCGATATCACATAGAAGAGTAACCACCACGTTCACTCGGTCGCTTCCTAGGGCGGCGGCGCGTCGCACGTATTCAATACCCTGTGTGTGATACGGCTTGTGAAACATGAGAATCGACGGGTTAAGCTGCGCGCCGACATTGCTTGTCGGCGCCTTGATGTTTGCTGCTCCGGCAGCTTTGCCGTGTTCGATCTCCACGCGAGAAATTTCCACGCTGGGCGAATCTGCCCCGAGCGTGATACTTAGGAACTTGCATCCAGGCTGGCTTGGCGTGCCTCGCACTATGAAAGGGAACTGGTAACCGTAGTCGTTCGCACCTGTGGGCACTCGGAGCTTGGCGGATTTACAGGGCAAAAAATTCTTGCCGTCGATCGAGCAATGGACCTTTGGCAAAGCCCCCCGCTCTTGGCTGAACAGATGCAGCTGCCATGCATTGATCGGTTGTTCGACTCTGTAGATGAGGCGACTTTCTCGCGTGAGTTCAAAACGATGAAGGTCTTCCTGCGTCTTGCGTGCTTGAGTACTCAGCAGTTTGATCCCGGTAGAGTCCTGGTGCAGCATTTCAAGGTTACGGCACTCGTCGACCAAGACCAAGCTCGAAACTCTAATGGGCCCAACTGTGTTCGAGGGTACAGAGGTTCCCGCCGAATTCTTCGCCACGACGCGGTAGGAATACGACTTGTCAATTTCAGCGGAGTTGTCCGCGAACAGGGGCCGGTACTGGACCGCGGCGTCGGAAGTGTCCGTGCTGAGAGTTTGCCAGGCACCATCGGGAGCAGTCGCGCGTTGAATATCGTAACTCGATGCCCCCGCTGAACCTTGCCAGGAAATCCGGCTGACCTGCTCCATGGGGAGAAGCTTGGGAGGTTCTGGCGCAACCACTTCGGGTACGGGCAACCCCTGGATTTCGAATGCTTTGCGCTGGGTCAACTGCAGTAGTTCGCGCTCGTGGTACGCCTTGCCGGAATTGAAACCAGGCCAGTGGTAGGCCTTGAATACGTTTTCTCCCGAAGATTCCGAGTGCCAATAGAAGCCGCCATCGCGATTGTGAAAGCGCAAGCTCCACAACATGCCGCCCGAGATGTCGCGCGCGATGATGGTGTCCATCACGTCTCGCAATTCGTCGACTGAAGCAAACCCAAACTCCCCTACGAAGTAGGGCTTCTTGCCTCGGGTTTGTTCGTGAGCTCTGGTAATCGCAGCTACATAGTCGGCATCTGTGTTGGGATAGTGGTGGGTGGTGATCACGTCGATGTTGGGATCGTCCAGGGATGCTTGTCTCACACCGTGCAGCGCGAAGCCGTCGATCACCAAATGGTTGGAGTCTTGGCTTTTGATGAACGCACTGATGTGACGTGTCCACTCGGGTGTGCTGTCGAGTTCGTTGCCTGTTTCCCAACCGAAGATGGCGGGGTCGTCTTTGTACGCCACACCCGTATAGGTGTTCACACGATTGAGCGTGAATCGGATGGTCTCCTCAAAATCGGAGAGGAGTTGCTTGTCGGTCCAAAACTTGTCTGGCGATTTGCCTCGAAAGCTTGCGTACTCAGCGCGCCCACCCCACCAGTGCCAGTTGTCCACTAGCGGGATGATTACGCGAATCCCCTTCTCATTGGCAATTTGCAGAACCTTGTCGAGCACTCGAAACGCAGTTTCGTTGAAATCGCCGGGGGCGCGTACATGAACGTGCTCGCCCATGTCGGAGCCTTCGCGCCGGACGCTGAGTACGTAGATGCGAGTTGCGTTGCCACCCATCAGTCGGATGGTTTCCAACGCATCGCGAATTTCAAACTCGTTGGGCCATCGCCAAGGGCTGGGATTCGCAAACGAGAAGTTGTCCTCGACGAGATGCAAATTGGGAATGTTGAAGGAAAGGAAACGGTACTCCTCGTCGCCGACGAACAGCTTATCTCCTCGGGCCTTAACAAATTGGGAGAGGACTGGCTGCTCGGCCCCAATAGAAGTTGCAACAAGCACAAACCAGACAGCCAAACTGCGCCCAAACAGCCCCATGCGAAATGCTCCTGGAACTTTGTTGAAAGAAGTGTGTCAACTTCCCTGATTGCTGCGACTTACAATGGCTCAGAGAATGGCGGCTTAGAAAACGGCGGAATTTTCTTTGGTGAAAGCGATCAGCTCGCTCAGATGAGCATACGCAATGCAGGAAGACGTGTCAGCTGCGCCGTAGTATATCGCCAGACGGTCATGTTGTACGTCATGAAGCGCAGCACACGGAAACACGACATTGGGTACGTGCCCGGAAATCTCGTAGTCGGCTTCCGGCGTGAAAATGTGCTGGTTCGTTCGGTAGAGAACTTGCGCAGGATCTTCGAGATCCAACAGTGCCGCGCCCATGCTGTAAACGAACCCGTTGCAGGTGTCCATCACTCCGTGATAGAGAATGAACCAACCCTCGGTCGTTTCGATTGGAATTGGCCCAGCGCCGACCTTGGTGCGTTGCCACCATTGCCCGGTCTCATCGCCCCCTTTCCGCATCACCAGACGATGCTTGCCCCAATGGCACATGTCGGGACTCTGGCTGAGGTAAATGTCTCCGAAGGGCGTATGTCCGTCATCGCTGGGTCGGCTGAGCATGAAGTACTTGTTGGCGATCTTACGTGGAAAGAGTACTCCATTGCGGTTGAATGGTAAGAATGCGTTCTCAAGCCGTGTGAACTTCTCAAAGTCCTTGGTGCTGGCCACGCTGATCGTTGGGCCGTTGAGCCCGCCGCACCAGGTTATGTAGTAAGTGTCTTCGACCTTGCAAACGCGCGGATCGTAAGCATACTCTGCCTCGGCTCCTGGGGCCGGCGCCCCCTCAAATTTGATCGGCGCTGGTTCGATGTGCCAGTCTAGCCCGTCTTCGCTCCAGCCAGAATGCAGCTGGGGATATCTTGTTTGCAGCTCCACACGAAATACACCAGCGAATCCATCGCCGAACGGAAGCACGGCGCTATTGTAGATACCCTGGGCACCAGGCATGTGGTGTCGTCCAATGACCGGATTGCCGGAGTGCCGCCAAACCAATGCGCGCGAGCCCGCGGGCCGCTGCTGCCAGGGGATTTCGGAGGAGTCACTCTGAGTTTCTGGGGTCTGCCGACTTCCGCCCACCGTGGCTGCAGCCCCATTCCCGGTGGTCCTAAAGTTTACCGATTTCGTCATGCATATTTCTCCAAGACCCGCAACGTGACACCAAGCAAACCACAGAGATCGCTTCGATTTGGCTGCGAAACAAAAATCTCGTCCCCGAAGTTAATTGTCATAGTATCATGCACTATGCCCACATTCAAGTAGTTGAGCAGTCTCGGTCGGCCGATGTGCTCAGCGAGATCGAATTGTACATAAAGGCAAACTTCCGGATGATAGTCAAGAACTATTTCGCTAGGACTCGAAGGATTGAATGATGTCAGGTTCCACTGCACCACGATTAAAAGATGTCGCCGCAGCCGCCAAGGTCTCGTTGAGCGCGGCTTCTCGTATCTTGCGCGGTGAGCGAGACCGATTTGGTGCCGAGACGTGCGAAAGGGTGCTCAAGGAAGCCCAGCGGCTCGGCTGGCGAAGAAATCTGCTGGTCAATGGCATTCAAACGGGCCGTACGAAAACGGTGGGAGTAATGATTCCTCCGTACGATTCGTTTTGGGTCGACGTGCTGGCCGGAATTCATATTGTGCTTGCTTCCGCCGACTATTTACCTATTACCGTTTGGGTGGGGGATTGCCAGGAGATGCCTCACTTCGAGAAAGATGATGTGCAAGGACTGGGGCAAATCAGTCGCTTGCTGGACCGCAGAGTCGACGGTCTGATTCTTTGGCCTTCATTCGCTGTGGCCTACTACGACCATTTTCGTGAGCTTCTTGAGCAGCGCGTGCCAGTGGTGGTGATTGACCACGAGTTTTCTCAAGAGCAGATTGCCGACTCGATTGAAACCGATGAGCAGCGAAGCACGCGCGCTGTCGCAGAGCACCTAATTTCACTGGGACACGAGAAAATAGCCTGTTTTTCATCACGAGAGACTGCCTGGCAGGCATGGGCTGTCCGGCGGCGGGTATCGTTTGAAAGCGCTGTCTGTGACCTGAAAGATATCGAAGTCACTAGCTTTCGGCTCAATCAGTGGGGCACGAACGGCTTGGAGGTGGCTCGCGAAATACTCACTCAAGAGCCCCGCCCCACGGCTGTGTTTGCAGTCACTGACCACGAAGCCCTGTTCATTTACGAGGCAGCGACTGAGCTTGGCTTACGTATTCCTGAAGACATTTCGGTGATCGGATTTGCTGACCTCGATTTTTCCGCTGCGCTTCACCCGGCGCTAACAACCATGCGGCAGCAGCCCAAGGAAATTGGTCGGCGAGCCGCGCAAATGATCCTGGACCGCCTGGACGGCGACTTTTCAAACAGTGCTCCGACAACCGTGCGGGTTGGCGCGGAACTGATCGTCCGCGGTTCGACGGCACCACCCGAGCGAGCCTGAGGGCCTGTTGCTTCGGTCACCCGTGGTCAAAGAATATTCGGCGTCACCGTCCACAGCGCACCTGACTAACCCGCTTTGGAATCGCCTTGCTCGGCCCGTCGGGCTAGTTTTCTCTCCAAGCCTCCAGGCCGGCGACGGTATCAAAAATGCAAAAAAGTGATTGACATGACCTCACAAGGGGCTTAGACTCGGATTTGCTCAAGTACTTTACCAGCGATTAGAGCAAGTGATTTAAGATCTTTTCAACCTTACCGGTTAGGATAATCTTACGTGGTTTTAGCTGACAAGCGCCGGTCACGGTCTTGCCGCAGATCCTTAGCCATTGTCTCGACAAGCAACTCGATCTCGCTCGCAATCGATCAAGACTAGCTACGTAGAGAGTTCCGTTTTAACGATTTCCGTTTGTGTTTTTCTTTTTTTGGAGGGGACTTATGAGAATGTATCGAACACTTTTCAGCGTCATAGCCTGTGGCGCGTTGGTGACGCTCACTGCGAATTTCGCCGGGGCCCAAGCTTTCTTGCCGTCTGAGGCTGATATCGAGGCCTTGGTGGAGACCGATTTTTCAGGCGGAGCATCAACGACAACGCTCAATTCCATCGACGCTTCGGGCACTGGTATTTCGCTCGACATTACCTGGGACGACACGGGCGAAGGGTTTACGCGTGTCGTACTGCAACGTGAGAATTTCGATTTGGATCTCTCGTCTTTCAGCAGCCTCGACATCAACTTCCAAACCGATGATTCTGGAGTTGGAGTGAAAACATTCGTGCAAACAGGTGCCGGGTTTGCTTTCCACGAATCACCTTTTATCAGTATCACACCGGGCGCAGCGCAGACCGTCTCACTACCTTTGGCAGGCATACCCGATGTGGACTTGGTGCAACAGTTTGGGTTCCAAATATTTGGCCCCTCGTCTGGCCCTGGGACGGTGCAGGTCTTTGGTGTAGTGCCTGAGCCGAGTTCGGTTCTCTTGCTGACCGTCGGTTGTGCGACTTTGCTGGGCATGCGTCGCCGAGCTTGAGTTTTGGTTAGATAGTCATTTTGCCGGTTGGGGAGAGGGTCTCTCCTCAACCGGCAGTTTATCCTGATTCCACGTCAATAATTCAACCATCACTGCCCTTGTGCCGGTATTGACCGCCCCTGCTGCGGAAGCCGCGTGAGTTTGGTGAGGAGATCTCGATCCATGTTCCAAAGTGAAAGAAATACGTTGGTAATTCTCGCTGCCTTGTTGCTGGTCAGTCTCGTCTTCGGCGGGGCGTCGGTCGCACAGGCGCAGCTGCTTTATTCGTTTGAAACAGGGCTCGAGGGTTTCGAACCGGGGCCTGGAGGAGACTCCGATTACATTGACCACTTGCAGTCGACGACTGGGGCGACAGACGGCACGATGGCGTTAGAGATCGAGACAGCAAGCGGGTTTGGACGCGATGTGGTAGTGAACGAAACCGTGCCGGGGGATCCGCGGTACGATCTGTTCAATACCGTGGCAGCGAATCCCTCGATCTATTCACTCGATTTTGATGTGACATTCACCGAAGCAAGCTGGCCTGATCCTGCAAATTTGGGAACCTTCTTCGATATCAATGTTTTTTCCAACAGCGACCTGGTTCCCGGGTTCAAGGAACAATTTGGAGTCACATCGGGTACTCCAGGCAGCGCCAGCGTCAAGACAGGAAGCTTGCCCGCGTCCCAACTGTCCCTGATACCAGACTCCTCGTTTTTTCAATTGGGATTTGGCACCAATAGCAATCATGGCGCCGGCCCTGGCAATGAAGGTGTGAAATACTACGTGGACAACATCCGTTTCACAGAAATCCCACAGTTCAATGAGGTGTCGATCTTTTCTTGGGAGACGTTGGACGATCCTGGCACACCAGAGGTTAATGAACAGCTCGAAGGCTGGCGGGATGGGTTCAGTGACGCACCGTACTTCCACACTCGCACGCTCGTCTCTGGGGACGGCGTCACCGATGGGAATTCTGCGCTGCAGTTTGAGCAACCTGAATCGGGCTTTGCCTGGGGTAGTCAGTTTACCCTAAGCAGTGACGGTGCCCCCTCCAACCAAGCTCGCATTGATCAGCTTATTAGCGATGTGAACTCGGCAGACCGGCTTGCTTTCGACGTGACTTTTCCCGACGACCAATTTCCGTTCAATCCAACCTTCCTGACCTTGTTCATGAACATCAGTGACGAGGCCGGCACGTTTTACCAGTCGCCTAATTTGCAGGCAGGAAATCCCATGAGTGATAGTGGAAGCACCCAAACGATTGAGTTTCCGTTGAGTGAAATGACGGCGGGTTCTATGAACTTGGCTGACGACGGGCTGCAGCCGGGCAACTTCTTTCGACTTGCCTTGGCGACGAATTCGGACTCCGGCGTCACCTTTACGATCGACAATATCCGTTTGCTGACAGAAGAATCCAGCAACCCAGCAGACCTGAATAACGACGGCTTTGTGGATGGGCTCGACCTTGGGATTCTGCTGGGGAACTTCGAGCAAAATGCGAGTCCGGCTGGTGGCGAACTCAACGGCACCGATCCGGTCGACGGGTTGGACCTTGGCATCCTGCTTGGTGCTTGGAATCCGCCAGCTCTAAGCGCCGTGGCCAGCGTGCCGGAGCCTTCGACGTTGTTGCTGCTTGGCCTCAGCGTGAGTCTTGCTCTGACGAAACGGCGTTTGCGGTAAGACGGATTCTGCGGCACGACCAGGTGCGCACTTTGTTGACATCTCCCCAGTGAACTAGGACAGGACGATGGATCATTTTCCCGTATTCCAAACCTATCGGCGGATCTCAAATCAGAGAGGTTTTACGCTCGTCGAGCTGTTGGTGGTGATCGCGATCATTGGTGTGCTGGTCTCCTTGCTGCTGCCCGCGGTGCAAGCCGCTCGCGAGGCCGCGCGTCGTATGCAGTGCACCAATAACCTGAAGAATCTTGCGCTGGGATTGCTTAATCATCACGACACGGTGGGAAATTTCCCGTCGCCAGCTTCGGTCCGACCAGAATCGAACGACGACATTCTCACGGACAAGCGGCTATTTAACAACTGGGCTATCGACTCGCTTCCCTATCTGGAACAACAGCAACTCTACGACCTATTCGACATTAGCACGAGTACTGCGTCTCTCAAGAGGTTGTCGCATGAAGACAACGAGGTGGCGCGCAGTACCGAGCTCAACGTCATGCTCTGCCCCAGCGATCAGGGGCAGGGACAGCCTTTCACCGGGGGCAGCTTCGACAACAGCAGCTGGGCACGCGGCAATTACGGAATGAATGGTTTTCAGTTCTGGCCAAATTCTTTTCTCGCCAAGGCCATGCGTGGCGAAGATAGTACTCAACAAGCTGCGCAGTGGGTGGACTACAACATCGGTATGGGCGGCGTTAATGGTCCCAAAATGACGATTGCCAAAATTCAAGATGGCACGACCAACACGATTATGCTCTCCGAGATGCGAGTGGGGCTTAGCCAACGCGATCGGCGTGGCGTTTGGGCCATGGGATTGTGCGGCTCTAATTTTCATTGCCGTCATGCCAGTTTGCCAATCAACAGCTGCGGGGGCTTCGACGATGATGTCTTTGGAGTCGGCGACATTTACGAAGATGTTGGCGCGGCAACTTTGGCAGCTGAGTGCATGCAGCCGGACAAAGGAGTCAATGCCAGCGGGCAGTCGGTGGCACGCAGCCTGCACCCGGGCGGAGCCAATGTCGCGATGGCCGATGGTAGTGTCCACTACCTGAGCGATTTTATAGAAACGGGGGAGCTGGCCGTTGCTGGCTTCATTGGCGACAACCCCGACGACATCCTTCCCGAGGTGTTCGGCGTGTGGCCTCGGCTAAATGTGGCTTCCGACGGATTGATAGTGAAGCTCGGTGAGTGAGTACGTTCGGTTACGTCAGTGCCCCTACAAATTCCTTTTGGATCGAACACATGCGAACCTGCTCCGTCGCGCTTGGCCTGGCAATAGTGTTCTGTGTGGGGTGTGGCTCGAACGCCCCTTTTCAGTATGTTCCGGTCGAAGGCGTGGTTTCCTACGAAGATGGAAGCCAGCTACCCGCCGGCGGGTTTCAGCTCAAATTTATTTCGCTGGAGGCGCCAGAAGTACCGGGCGCAAAACCTCGTCCTGCGATCGCGCACGTGAACGAGGTTGGCCGCTTCGAGCAAGCCACCAGCTACAAATTTGGCGACGGGCTGATTCCCGGCAAGCACCGGGTTGCGTTTATTGGTGCCAGCAGCAAGGAGGGTAAGCCGCTCCTGCCTAAAGCATATTCGAGCACTCGCAAAACACCGCTGATTATTGACACCGCTGATTCCCCCCTCGAAATCAAAGTTCCCAAACCCTAGCACTCGGTTCCTGGAAACGAGCTTGTATGCGAGTTCCTCGCAAGATGTTCCTGGCGTTGCTCTTGGCGGCGTGCACCTTGCACGGCGTTTGGGTAGATACTGCTGGGGCGGTTGACCCCAGTCGCTACGAACAGGGAGTCGACCCCGGCGTTGGTTTCAACCTTGTGTCGTGGGCGAATTTTGGATCTGGCGGTGCTTCAGTTTGGGAAAACGCGGTGCAATCGGCTTACGATGCAGGGTTCGACGAAGTCTCGCTGAGCCCCGTGCGGTTTTACACACCGGGAGTCGGCTCGATTGCGACCACTTCGAGTAGCGGGCCCGAGCTAAGTCATGTTGCCGCCGGTGTGGCCCGCGGCAAATCGCTCGGCATGCGCGTGACGGTGAATCCCTTCATCGAGCCCGTCGGGTTTTCCAACTGGAGGGGATTCTACAACCCCACGCCCGGCAGTTCAGAGTCCAACACCTTTTGGGCAGATTACCAACAATATATCGTTGACGTGGCTAGCATGGCCGAGAGCAACGGGGCGGACTCGATCACAGTGGGGACGGAGCTGAGGTCGATTACTCGCAACGCGGGCAACAATGGGCGGTGGAATTCAGTGATCAGCGCGGCGGACTCCGCGTTCAGCGGCAGCATCGGTTACGCAGCTAATTGGGACAACTACAACAACTCGAACGTAACCAATACGATCTGGGAGCACGCGGCGATCGACTACATCGGCATCGATTCTTATTTCCAAGGATTGCTAAATAACAGCCAAGCCGACGCATCGGGAACCTATCCCAATGCAAATTTTGTTAGCCAAGTGGAAAGTGCTTGGAATAACAAACTCGATGGCGAAATCCTGCCCTTCGCCAGCGCGCGCAAGTCGGGTGCGGGGCTGCCCGTGGAGTTCACTGAAGTAGGCTATCTGCCCTACAACCGTACGACGGTCACCCCGCAAAACAGCAATGGTTCGCTCGACCAGGACGAGCAAAACATGGCCTTCGAGGGCTTGATGCGTGCCTTAGATGGCCGCCGTGCCAACGGAGAATTCCTGGCGACGCACATTTGGCAATGGGGAATGCCGGGGTCGAATGGCAGCCTTTGGAACATGGACCCCAACGGTGGCAATCAACCCAACAACCAACAAACGGCCCAATGGCTTTCCGATTTCGTAGGCAACCACACGCCGGTTGATCCACCGGTCGGTGCCACCCAGGTACTTTATCACTTCGAGAGTGGACTCCAGGGTTTCTTCTATCCCAATTTTGAAGCAGAGCCCCCAAGCGGTTTGTCACAAGCAAGCACCGTAGGAGCAACGGAGGGAACGCACAGCTTAGCGATCACCAAACCCACTTCTGCCTGGACCTGGGACGCGCGTGTTCAAATGGTCGGCGATGAATTGCAAGCTCTGCAAGAGGCACTCGCCGACAACATTGACGACTACGTCCTCGAACTTGATGTGAGCTACATTGCAGCGGATCTCCCCGGGGACCTGTCCTCGATGGACATGCACGTTTCGTTTGAATCCAACTTGGACGATTGGAGCCAAGACTTTCCCCATGCCGTGATCAGTGGCCCAACCGACCAAGCGTTCACGGTGGAAATCCCGCTAAACACGTTCGAGTTGACGGCAGGACTTTCATCGGCAAACTTTCATCTTGGCTTTGCAGGCAATTGGTCTGGCGAAGCAACGGTCTATGTGGACCGCATTGCTCTTACGGACATTACGTATGTTGCTCCAGAGAATGCCGACTTCGATGGCGATGGAGACGTCGATGGAGCCGACTATCTCATTCTCCAGCGAGGCATCGGAGCCGAAGGTACTGGGACATTGGCCACTGGAGATGCCAATGGTGACACCCACATCAACGATCTCGACTTGGCTATCTGGAATACCCAATTCGGCAGTGTTGCCGCCCTCGCCGCTAGTTCGGCAGTACCCGAACCATCTACCGTTTCACTCATAGTGATCGGTTTCGTAGGCTATCTCGGGCGTTGTCGCAGGGTCGCTACGATCTGCTAAGAGAACCCGCGTTTGGGCCGCGGCTTCTTGTCACAAAAGGCACGCCCAACAGCATCATGACGAGCGAAGTGGGCTCGGGAACACTGGTGAGAGCCGAGAATGACGCGGTACCAAATTGGCTTTCCCAGATGGCTTGGTCCTGGGCGTTGACTTGTAGATTGCCGTCAGTATCACCTTCGGCGTGGGTGTTTCCTTCTCCCATGCCGCGCAAGAGGGTGAGGAAATCGGCACCGTCAATGTCGTTGTCATCGTCGAAATCCGCGTCGCTGATGGATGCGACGACGTTGATCACGGCATCGGGCTGGCCCATGTGTGAATTACGGTGATCGTCGGTGTCGGCGTCTCCCGGCACGGCCCACTCGTGAAGCGTATCGTTCGGCAAACCAAAGCGTGCGCTGGTCGATGTGGGCGCTTCGTTGCTGTGCCAGATTCCTTTCGTACCGATTTCGAGAAACAGCTCGGTAGATGAGCCCACCACGCCCGCCTCATACATGACCGTCGCAACGCGCCAGGACGGTACGCCCGTCGGGTCGAGCGTGCAAAACTCGTCCAGGCAGAGAGGGCCAATACCACCGCCATTGCTAAGCTCCTCGCTGTCGTTGAAAAAACTTAGCCCCGAGAAGCTCTCAATGCGATCCGGTTGCAGGTTGACGCTTAGCGGGCCGAAGGGACCGGGAATGGAAACGGTGGAATCGAAAACGAGCTGGTGTCTAAACACTGGCTGACCCTCGATCAAAACATCGAGCAACGGGTTATGCACTTCGATATGCTCAAAACTAATCGCGTTCTGCTGAGTGGAGACGAGGTTGAGATCGAATGCAGAGAGATTCATTCCCGGCGCGGGACGCGCCCAGAGACTGATTTCGGTGGTCACCCCAGGCAACACTTCGATGGTCGGCGCGACGGGGCCACTGCCTGAGTTGGATAGCCAGAAATTGACATTAGCCGCGCGACTGAGCGGCAAGCCCAGTGCGAGCCAGCTACCGGCTAGCAGGGCGAAGAACGTCGATGCCGACCGCAAATTGCGGCGTAAGGTTTCTTCGAAAGTGCAGAATTTCCACATTCCATTTTCCCCAAGAGGCGACATCGCGTTCACTCCCACTAGTTTGCACTATACCCAGTTTGCCCCTAGGATAGATCAATATTTTGGTCGATGTCGTGCCAGCGCCGATTCGCGAGGCTGCGTCGAAACCGGTCCCCAGAGGGGGCCCCGCCCTTTCCTTGACATTTTTGGTGGTTTTGGTGGTAAGGTGAGTCATCCTAGCGGAAGATTTCTTGATAGTGTTCGTAGTGTGGTGCTTCTTAAGAATGTGCCGCTCAGCCTTTGCACTTCATCAAGTACCCAACGAGTCGGGTGAAATCTCATGAGTACGCGTCGCCAAAATCGCTGCTTAGTGTTCCTGCTTGCGTTGTTATTGCCGCAAGCGTGTCCCAGTTTTGCCGCGATCGTGGATTGGGACAATGGTGCATTCTTGAATAGCGAATGGACCGATCCGCAGAACTGGCTCGGCGACGTGCTGCCTAATTCCGACGATACGGCGCGTATTTTCGGCCCCGCTGCGGCCGTCAACGGTACCTTCCCCCCACCCGTTTCCAAGGTGCAACTTGGAGCGCTCGGTCAGGATGGCGATCTCTTGCTCATCGGAGATGCCAACCCGGCGATCTTAGAAGCGTTCACTTCTGTCACGGTCAACCAGCAGAGTGGTTTGAATCTCAACCCGGGCAACCCCAGCAACCCCGGCAACGCGCAGCTCATCACGGGTTCGCTGATCCAAAATGGGAGAGTCACCGTCAACACGAATGGCGAAATCACCACTTTCCAGCAAGTAGTACAGAACAGAAACGACAGTCTCACCTTGCTGCAAGGTGGGCAAGTCGATTCGCCCCTTTTTCGCTTGATCGACGGCGAGCTTCAGGGAGATGGGGAACTCACGGGTGATCTCACCGTCGGCGGCATCTTTGGATCGCCCAAGGTTTCGCCGGGCACGGGCGTTGGCAAGCTGGAAGTAGGTGGCGACTTAGAACTGAGATTCGATGCAGAGTTGGTAATCGATATCGATACGCAGCCGGCCAGTCGAGTTCTCCATGATCAAATTGAAGTAGCAGGCCACGCGACGCTCGACGGAAAATTGACGCTCAATCTTGAGGGCGCAGGCGAAATTTCGCTTGACAACCAACTCGAAATTCTCGTAGCCGACGAACTCGACCCCGACTCGTTTTTCGACGTCATCGATATCTTCACAACGGACGGACAGGCGGTGGTCGTGACGTTCATTCCCGATGGTCCGGGTTCGTTGGTTTCCGTTAATGTGAACACCACCCAAGAGCCGGGCGACATGTTCAACGACGGCATCATCGACGAGAAGGACGCAGAGTTATTCGCTTGGGCGATCCGCGACATCGAGACCTACAACGAAATGTTTCGCACGGGATACCATGCCCCTTGCGATTCTGTGAGTGGAATGTGCGGGGCAGCTCCCGAGACGCTGGCAGATATTGACGGCGACTTCGAGCTGACCTTTGCAGATATTCCGGCGTTTCTTGACATAGTTGACCAGGGAGATGGCAACCCTCTCGCAGTGTGGAACACAATCGCCACCGTACTGAGTCCCAGCCCGGTTCCCGAGCCCACCACATTCGCGCTGGGCGTATTCGGACTGACTCTCAGCATGCGGCTGCGATCGCGAAGGTAAGTCGCCATGCACGCCAAGTCGACCACTCGCCCTACCGCTTTTACGCTTGTCGAACTCTTGGTGGTCGTCACCATCATTGGCGTGCTGGCCGGCTTGCTCCTTCCCGCCGTGCAGAGCGCCCGCGAGGCAGCTCGGCGGTCCCATTGTGCGAATAACTTGAAGCAACAGGCTACCAGCCTGCTCAATTACCACGCCCAGCAGGCTCGCTTTCCGACCGGTGCGTTGCGACACGAGCTGAGCAACCGTGAGAGCATTGGTTGGACCGTCCTTGTGCTGCCAATGCTGGAGATGCAGCCGCTGTACGATCGCATTGGGCCGCTGCCCAACGGGGCCGCCACATTCACCGGGCGGAATATACTCCCTAAGGTTTTTGTTTGTCCCAGTGCAGAACCTCCTTCGACCAAGTCTACTGACCTGGAAAGCGCTAACTATGTCGGCGTCGCCGGTTCAGGAACCAGTCGCGTGAAATGGACCTTAGACGAGCGGTTCGAGGGACCCGTTTACACCGATGGTGTGCTGCATTGGGACAGTGATGTCAAGATGGGAGACATTACGGATGGCTCTTCCCACACGTTGATGCTGGGCGAACGAACATTGTTTCAGGAACACGATAGCTGGACCTACGGCGGCACTTGGTTCGATGCCAACCGCGATGGAGACCCGACCAAAATTCGTGTTGGCGCGGCAAAGAATATCGTCTGGCCTATCAATACTATGGAAAATGGCCGCGCTTTTTACGTCAACGATTATTCCGCGTTGCCTCCACGGGAAGTGTTGCACAACGACTTGGCGTTTGGGAGTCGACATCCGGGTGGCGCGGCTTTTGCCTTAGCCGACGGTAGTGTGCATTTTCTTGCGGAAGAGTTTGACCTTTCGATCTTGCGCGAAATGGCAAGCCGCAATGGCGAGGAGCCGAATCGCTGGGTGCCCTGATTCGCTGGGATGGCTACTCTGCTGCCTCTCCGTCGGTTGACTTCGCCAAGACGGGGCGGCGCATCGTCAGCCTGCAGACCGCTTGGTAAATCTTCCCCGGCTCGGTGGGCCAGCTGGCGAGCAATTGCTGATTGAACTCGGTGAGTATCCGCAGTTGCTCGCTGGGTTTGATTTCTTCGCCAGCCTGTTGACGGGTTTGCCACCGGGCCTCCATAAGATCGACTAGCGCAGTTACCCGGTTCTTGTTCTGATTTGCCAGCGTACGCCGCAATTCGAGTAGTTCAACTTTCGCTTCTCGGACCAGG
This sequence comes from Bythopirellula sp., assembly GCA_965230685.1. Taxonomy (GTDB): domain Bacteria; phylum Planctomycetota; class Planctomycetia; order Pirellulales; family Lacipirellulaceae; genus Bythopirellula. The sequence goes on along the minus strand of CBDDLO010000002.1, from coordinate 29,413 downwards.
GCGTCGTCCGATGAGGTCTCAGCAATAGCGGCAAGGCACTCGGCCAGCGCCATTTGCAGCAAACGGTCTTCTGGCTGGTTCGAGAGCAAGAGTTCGAGTGTCGAGCTTGCCTGGGTTAGGTGCTTAGTAGCCTGCTCCGTCTCGCCCAATTCCGCGTGAAGAAAACCGAGAGCCGAGTGGAGTTGAGCGCGGCTCAGAGGTTCGAGAGTCTTCGTGCCCAGGGTATTTTCTGTCTCTGCCAGTCGTCCGTCGACAAGTTCTCGAAGGATCATCTTTTGCCAATAATCCGTGTTGCGTTCTAAGCCCGGCGCGCGGAGGTAGATCCGCTCGAGTTGCTGCTCCAGTTGGAGCTTCTCGCTCGTCAGTTTCTGGTTGGCCTCTTGATGCTGAACATTCGTAGCGATCTGATCTCGGTTCTTTTGCTGTAGCGACCGATTCTTTTGAGATATGACTACCGCCACAAGGGGACCCGCGAGGCTAAGAAAGAGTGTCAACAACAACGCCGACGCTAGCGCCGGCTTTCGCTTCGCCCAGCGCCAGGCGCGCGCCAATTGCGAGATCGCACGTGCTCGGATTGGCTCGCCGCGCAGCAACCGACGCAACTCGTCGGCAACTTCAGAAGCCTGCCCGTAACGGCGGTTGGGATCCCGCTCCAGGCATTTCAAGCAGATGGTAGCGAAGTCTTGTGGTAAGTGAGGGTTGAGTTTGCGGGGGTCGGGCGCGTCTTCAATTTGCTTGCGGTAAAGATGCATCTCGTGGTTGCCACGATATGGGAATTCTCCCGTAGCCATTTGGAAAAGCACCACGCCCAGCGAGTAAATGTCCGTACGGCAATCAGTCCAGTGGGAATCGCCGGCCGCCTGCTCGGGGGACATGTACGCGGCGGTGCCTAAAATTTGCCCGTCGCGGGTCATCGTCACCTCGCCCGTGATACGCTTGGCTAGGCCGAAGTCCATGATGTGCGGCTCGCCGTGGTCGTCGATCATGATGTTCGAGGGCTTCAAGTCACGGTGTATCACTCCTAGTGCATGTGCATGGTGCAAGGCGTCGGCAACGATCGCGGCAAGGCGCGCGATCTCGTTCACGCTGGGACGAAAGCCGCTCATCCAATCCGAGAGCGTCACGCCGGGCACATAATCGCTAACAATAAAGACGGTTTCGCCTTCTCGACCAATTTCGTATACCGCGACAATGTTTGCGTGGCGGAGCTGTGCGGCCGCGCGAGCTTCTCGGAAGAAGTGTTCGGTTTCGTCGGGGCCCAGGTTGCCCTTGCGAGGAATTTTGAGCGCGACCACGCGATCTAGCTCCGTGTCGCGCGCTTTCCAAACAGTGCCGAATCCCCCCACGCCTAATCGCGACACCAGCTCAAACCGCCCGAGGGATTGCAGCGTGGGTGCGTCGGTGGCATCGTCGTCGCCGCCGACCAGGCTAAACTCACTGCCGCAAGTCTTGCAGCTGACCTCGTCGCTAGGCGTGTCGGCCAGGAGTTCGACCGGTTCGCGACAGTGGGGACAGCGAATGTGAAGGCCACGCGAACTCCGATCATGGACCAAAACGACATCGCTCGCGTCAGAGGGGCCTTCGCGCGGACGCGCCGTACTTGCTGCGGAGAAATTCGAGCCAGACTCGTCCGATGCCTGGGCATAAATATGACGCAATTGTTCGGCAATTTTAGCATGTGTTTGCAGGAGTGATTCTTTTACAACAGGGTTTCCCTGAGCATCGCGGCGATAGAGCAGTTCGATCGCTACCAATTCTTCCAACAACAAATCTCGACAGTTGGGAGGCGCCTGGTCGAGATACTCCACCAGGTTGGGTGTCTCGACTTTCCAAGCTTGCTCGAAGCGGTCGCACAACTCATCCACAGCCTTGATTGCTGCCGCATTCAAGGAGTCTACAGAAAGGGAGTTGGCATCGTTATTTGAGCCCATGGCTGTCCTTTAGTCGCGATCTGTGGCACACGGTTGCCCGGATTGCAGCATGGATTATAGACGAGAGTGACAGTTTTTCGACTTTCAGTCGCTCGACTGTGAGACTAAAACGGTAGATGGTTTGACAAACTTATCAACATTCCTCCAACAACAGCGACAATGTTGTTGACGTTTTTTGCAATTCTCTTGATCAAAGAGAGGCTCTGATGGATCCCGACGCCCATGACTCGGTGACTGATTGGCTCCATCAATTGGCTTCCGATGATGAATCGTCAGCGCAGGAAAAGCTCTGGAATCGCTATTTCGAGCAACTGTCGCGGATCGCACGTAGTCGCCTGTCGGGCGCGCCGAGCCAAGCCGCCGATGAGGAAGATGTCGCCTTGAGCGCGTTGAATAGTTTTTTCAGCGGCGCTCGCGCCGGCCGATTTCCCGATCTTCAAGACCGAACCGGGCTGTGGCCGCTATTGCTCACGATCACTTCTCGCAAGGCCGTGAACCAGGTGAAACACCAGCAAGCGCAGAAGCGCACCAAGAAAGCTGAGCAATACGTGCCCGATTTGGCGCTGTTGACCAGCAAAGCACCGACGCCCGAGTTTGCCGTCGAAATGGCGGAGCAAACGCAGGGGCTCCTCGACCAGTTGGAAGAAGACCAACTGCGCGTCATTGCGGTGATGAAACTAGAAGGCCACACCAACGCGGAGATCGCCGAGCATCTTGGCATCGCCGTGCGTTCAGTGGCCAGGAAACTGGTGCGGATTCGCATTGAGTGGTCTGAGTCTGCGGATTCCCGTTCCTAGGCATGCTCGCCTGGAGTGTGCATTCTCTTGTGCGAGCCGTGCGTCTCGTCGCTGGGTCCCGACTTGAGGACAAGTCGGCTCGCCTTGGGATGTGCATCTGCGATGTGCGTAAATTGGCTTCTTTGCGCTCGGGATGCGTTTTTCGACAATCTCCTCGCTTAATCGCCGTTTCTGTCCGCCTTGGCGGACTCTTCTTGATTGCTTGGTAGAGACGACTTGTCACCTGTTGCAGAGTGACGTGATATCCACCAATCGGCCGGCGAAAGTGCTTGCCCCAATGACCAAGGAGTCCTGAGATGTCCCGTAAGATCCACCAGACAAACCGCCCCAACCTGAAAATCGAAAACCTGGAAACGCGCCAGCTCATGGCTGCCGACTTGCTCGCGGCCGGCGATCTCGAAACGCTCGCTTCAGCCGCCGCTACGCCCACTGCTATTGTCAGCCAGGTCGAGGCGCCGAATGTCAACGCTGGCACGGCGACGCACGGCAATCAAATCATCATTGGGGGTACGAACAATGGCTCGATCCTGTTCAGAAATGGTGTGGTCTCGATTCACGGCACGAAGCAAGATGATACGGCGCTGTTGGACTATGTGACTCACCCCGGCGGGGAAAAAACGGAGACGCCCACGCAGTGGGTCCGCGCGACGCTCTCGAACCCGCGAGGTGGCAACCAAGAGGAATTCTACCGCTCGTCGACGGTCCGACGCGTGGAGTTTTTTGCTCACGATGGCGACGACTATTTCAAGAACGACACCAGAATTGACTCGCTCGTCGAAGCGGGCGATGGCAACGACATTCTGCACGGTGGATCTCGCGAAGACGATCTCCGAGGTCGCGCTGGCGACGACCAAATCCATGGCGGCGCTGGCAGAGACAAAATCTTCGGCGGCGATGGCAACGATAAACTCTACGGCAACCAAGGCAACGACGAAATTGGTGGCCAGAACGGCAACGATCATATTAAAGGCGGCAAAGGCCACGATCTGCTCTCCGGTGGCTTCGGCGACGACCGAGTTGAAGGCAATAAGGGGAACGACCGTATCCATGGCGATGTCGGTAACGACCATCTCCAAGGCGGCGAAGGCAACGACCGCATCTACGCCGGCTGGGGCCACGACCGTCTCTTCGGCGGCGAAGGCGACGACCGCATGTACGGTTTCAGTGGTTTAAATCGCCTGTTCGGTGGCGCTGGCAACGATCAGATTGAGGGCGGCGACAGCAAAGATGTGATCGACGGCGGCGATGGCAACGACCGCGTCGATGGCAACCTCGGCAATGACCTGATCAAGGGCGGCGAGGGAGACGACGAACTCAATGGTCAGGGGGGCAACGACAAAATCTTCGGCAATGCTGGCAACGACCTGGTCAAGGGCGGCGACGGCGACGACTATCTTGAAGCTTGGACTGGCGACGACAAACTTTATGGCGACGACGGCGATGACAATCTGCTGGGAGGTGAGGGCAACGATCAGATCTACGGCGGTGCCGGCAATGACTTGCTTAGCGGATCGGTAGGTAACGACCGTCTGTATGGTGGCGATGACGACGACGACCTCAAGGGCGGCTTCGGCAAAGACAAACTGGACGGCGGCGCCGGCGTTGACAAACTGTTCGGCGACCAGGGTAACGACGAGCTGGTGGGGGGCAAACAGAGCGACACCTTGAGCGGCGGCAAGGGCAACGACAAGCTCTACGGTGGCCCCGGCAACGACGTGCTCTGGGGCGGTGACGGCCACGATCGCCTCGACGGCTGGACCGGCAACGATTTGCTCCACGGCGAACGGGGCAATGACGAAATGTACGGCGGCAAGGGCGATGACAACTTGCTCGGCGGCGTAGGCAACGATTACCTCAATGGATTTACGGGCAACGACAGCCTGTACGGCAACGCCGGCAACGATCACTTAGAAGGCGGCAACGGCGACGACGTGCTCCAGGGTGGCGACGGCCAGGATAAATTGCACGGCGATAACGGCAACGACGAGCTCGACGGCGGGAAGCGCAACGACGAGCTCTACGGTGGACGCGGTAACGACAACCTCAACGGTGGCAGTGGTCACGACCTCCTGAAAGGTGGTAGCGGCCTCGACGGCATTCTTGATACCGACGGAAACAACCAGCTCTACGGCGGCAGCGGTGCGGATCGTTTCCTCACTCGCCGACTGCGAGACGTCAAAGACGAAGCAGCCCATGATGCCGCGATCAGCATCACCAACGGAGACAAGCAGTGGACTTCCCCGGAAATTAAAGAACTCGACGAAGCACTCGAAGACCTCCACTACCGATTTGAGAGCACGAATTTGCTCAAGACCGCCGATGGCGATGCCTTGAGTTTCCGACGCTCTGAGGAACTCGAGAATGTTCCACACGGTTACCCGCCAGAGGGAAACTATGCTGGTGTCAATCACGGTGGTGGCCGGATCACCCTCTTCGACCATGGCTACAATTTGTCAGCTCAAGGGTTCAAGAACTTGATCAACCACGAGATTGGCCATTCGTACCAGCAGCTGTGGAGGACCGAGTACGCTTTGCTCGGCAACAAGGTGAGCAATTTTCTTGACCTCAGCGGTTGGACCATCGACCCTCCCGAGAATTGGCGCAGTACCCACATTCGCACAGCCGGTGAGAAATGGTTTTACCTGAAGTCGGAAGAGAACTCGTTTATAACCAACTACGCGAAGACCAACCCCTGGGAAGATTTTGCCGAGACTTTCGAAGAATTTCTGGCAAACGGTATTGGTGGTTCGACCTTGACGCTCCGCAACAAGCTGACCTGGATGTCGAAGTTCATGAACGATATTGCCTGAAATTTGGAGTTGTGTTCCAGGTCTGTTTTCCAGCTTGCAAACACCGCTGGTCTCATGGTTCAGAGGCTGGCGGTGTTTTTGTCTTTAAGGGTCGGCTCGCCCGAGATGTTGCTGCTAGCGTCGCGAATTGTCATGGGGGTTTGGGCAACATGAGTGATTGCTGCCGTTCGCCGTTGGCGCTTTAAATTACCCAGCACGAACTACCCGATCTTTGGGAGTAGCTTATGCGACCCGTCGGCTTTGGGTGACTGGTGCAATGCGCATGAGCCGTGTCTGTTCGCAGATGACGCGGCAGGGCCCAAGGCCCTGGCCCTGGCCCGTTCGCCCGAATTGTACTCGTCCGAAGCCCGAATACTGAAAACATTAGACTCAGAAAAGACGTCGCGGCCTTGCGCCGCATCGACCTGGGGGGGAATTATGTTGTGTTCATGGAAGAAATGGTGCATGCCTCTTGCGGCTTGCTTGTTGGCTTTGTGCTGTTTTGAAGCGTCGACCGCACAGGCCCAAGAGGGCATGGTGATGGTCTCTGACAATTTCAACCGGAAAGCTGCACCGCGCAAACATCAACGACGCCCGCAGCAGCGCGTCCAGCGCACGTCTTGTGACACGGGCAGCTGGGGTGTGGGTGGTCCTGTCTGCGGCAGTTGCGACACTGGCTGCTGTGACTCCGGTGGTTGTAGTATTGGCGGTTGCTGTGATAGCGGTTGCTGCGATATTGGCTGTTGCAATACTGGCTGCTGCAGCCCTTGGTGGGCACATCAGTCGGGCGTGTTTGGCGAGTTTCTTTACTTGCACACAACTGATGCCGATGTGGTTCACGCTCAGCAGCAAGACGGTATCGGCGGCGCTGGCACTGTGCCGTTTGGCCAAATCGGCTCAATCGGCCCGCACCATGAGCCCGGCTTTCGCGCGGGGGTCACCAAAGCGTTCACCGATTGCACAAGCTTGGCGATGTCGTACACATTTTTTGAAAGCGACTCGATAGACAGCCTCGAGCCGCCGGTGATTCCTGGTGGTGGTGGTGCAGTGCGTTCGTTGGTGATTCACCCTGGTGCTGCGATTACTGCTTCTCAGGGACCTGTCAACGCGGCCTACGATGTGGACTTCCAACTGGCCGACTTCCAGTTTCGTTCGTTGTGGAAGGCGACCGCTTGCTATGCGATCAACTGGAGCGTGGGTGGCCGTTACGGCAGCCTGACGCAAGATTTCCGACAGTTGGGTATTTACGCCCAAGGTGCTGGCGAGTTGATTGACCTGCAATCGAACGTCGATTTTGATGGTGGGGGTCTCATCTTTGGCCTCGATGGCGAGCGTCGCATTGGCTGCGGTGGCTTCTCGGTATACAGCCGAGGTAGCGTCTCGCCCATGTCGGGACGGTTTCATGCGGACTACCGCTTGGATAACCGTTCGACCGGCATCCTGCTTGCCAACGCCGATTGGGAAGACGATCGCATCATCACTATGCTGGACGTCGAAGCCGGCTTGGCGTGGACCGGTCCTTGTCGCCGCTGGCGTGCCTCGGCTGGGTACACAGCTGCATTCTGGTTCAACACGGTGACAACTTCGCAATTCATCAACGCGGTGCAAGCGAACAACTACACCGACGTGGACGACACGCTGAAGTTCGAGGGACTAACGGCACGAATCGAGCGCCGCTGGTAGGGATAGCCGACTTGGCCTGGGATTGCTGCCAGAGTCGGTAGATTATTGGGGGGGTAATGTGGCGGCGTGGTTCGTTCCGGGGGGGACGAGCCATGCCGCTTTTCTGTGCGCACTTTTCTACGTGCTAATTTGCCTCATCGATCAAGAAGAAAATGACGCAAGTGCAATCTGTGCAAGGGATTGCAAGGTTGTCACCCCTTCTGCTCTGAAAGGCTTGTGGGCCTCAGTGTTTCGTCAATCGCGAAAAACTCTACAGTATCGACAAAACTTGCTTGAGTTGCCTATCTTCACTGAATTATAATCTGACTGTTTTCTAGTCGGCGAAAGCATTCGCCGTCTGCAGAGGAGTCGGTTGCTCGGTGCAAGCGCTTTGATGTGCCCATCCTGATTACCGCGAGTATCACCCACTCTGCAACGCTTGCCCGCTCATGGATCGACCTCACGAATTACTTTGCCAAGAGTCACAACTATGTTCTCGCGTCGCAACTCGCTCGCTCACTTTCTCAATCGTAGCCGTCTCACCAAGGGGACACGTCGCAAACAACGTCGCAGTCAACGCGCAACAGAACTTGGTATCGAACGCTTGGAGGAGAGGCGTGTGCTGACTACGCCGACCGTTGCGGCAGTTTCGCTCAACGATCTTGTACTCTCCGACGCCGATGTCGGTGCGGATCAATTGACCGTGGCCATTGAGTATAGCGAAGCGATGACGGTGGATGGATCGGCAGACCCTGTTCTGGCATTCAATCCAGCCGTTGCTTCCAGCTTGACGCTCTCGTCCGGCGTTTGGTCTGCGGATATGCTCACTTTCACTGCGAGCTATGACGTCGCCGACGCCAGCGTGATGATTGACAATATCGACATCGACATCAGTGGAGCGCGTGATGCCGCGGGAGACTTGCAAGCAGCGTTCACCGAACTCGACGCGTTTGATATCGACACTGCGAATCCCACTGTCGTTAGTGTGACGCCAAGCGTTGCGAAAATCACCAATGAAGACACAGGAAACGCCGCGTTTAGCTTGGCGGTTTTGTTCAGTGAGCCGATGACGGATAACGGCACGGCCGATCCTACCCTCACGTTCGATCCCACCGTACCTAGTACGTTGACTTTCGATTCCGATGCTTGGTCAGCTGATGGATTAACCTACACGGCCACGTATGATGTGTCGAATGAAAACATCGAAATTTTCAATGTCGATGTGATGGTTACCGGAGCCCGCGACGATGTGGGGAATGCCCAAGTGCCTGCGTCGCTGCTCAACGTGTTTGACATCGATACGCAGCTAGTCGTTACCGGGTCCGCCCCCTACATCATCTTGAACGACTTGAAAATCACGAATGCGGATCCTGAAGTTTTCGACGACGATGAAGACTTCTATCAGTATACAGCCCACTACACGGGCAAATTGATTGTGAGCACCTTCTTCGATCATGCGGGAGGCGATCTTGACCTGGAGGTGCGAGATGCGCTGGGCAATACGATCGAAGATTCGACCTCGACCACGGACGATGAGCAAGTGGTGCTGCCGGTGGTCACTCAGGAGACTTACTTCATTCGCGTCTTTGCCAAGCCGAATGCTGGGAACGACTACGACCTCGAGATCGAGAACTTCGCCGCTCCCGCGCCGGCCTTTGTGGACTTGATGTCCTCTAGCGACACCGGCACCAGCAACAGCGACAACATTACCAGCGACACAACACCGACGTTCTTGGTGCAGGCCGACCTGACTGATTTTCGCGACATGGGCATCACGCTGCTCGATCAAGGAACGATTGACCCCAACAACGATGGCGATGCCGCTGATGCCAGTGCCGACGGTGCCGGAGTGTTTGTCTCGCTGACCAACCTGGGCGATGGCGCGACTATCGAAGGCTTTGCGAATCAACTCGGGGCGAGCGGTTTCCTCTGGACCTTTACACCTAGTGCTCCGCTTGCCGCCGGTGAGTACTTTGTTTCCTCCGCAGTTCAGATGGTCGATGGTCAGCAAGACCCCAATCGTGAGAACGGCCGCGCGCAGCTTTCCGACCCGCTGTTCATCTCAATTTTGGTGGGTGGAGCGGGAGGGAATATCTCGGCCAATTTGCTAGCGTCCAGCGACACCGGGATGTTTGCCAACGATAACGTGACGAACAAGATGTCGCCGGCGATTCAGGGCGTCGCGCCCGCGGGTTCGACGGTCCGCTTGTTTGCAGGTGGGCAGCTTGTCGGACAAACAGTCACTGGCTCCGACAGTTCTGATGTCGGAATTGGTGGTGTGGATGGCGTGGGCGGCGCGAGCAACGATGGTCTTGGCCTCTGGGAAATCACCACCGAACCGCTCGCCGACGGAGCCTACAACCTGACGCTTGAAGTTGAAGATGCAGGCGGTATTGTCACAAACTTCGATATTGATCTCGACGCAGACGCAGCCACTGCGATCGACATTGTTATTGACACCGTTGAGCCCAACACGCCTCTGTTGGACTTGCAAAACGATACGGGTGAAAACCTGCATGACGAGATCACCAACGTCGCGATGCCCAGTTTCTTCATGACGACGACGGACCCGAATATCGCGTTCTCGCAGATGTTGTTCACGGACAACTTGAAATTCCGCATCTATGATCGTTTTGAGAACAACGCTGAAGTCCTAGTCTACGACTCGGCAGCCGACGCGGCGGCTGACAACACGAGTACTGCCGGGGATATGTTCACCTCGCTTAACGCACTCACCCGCAGCCTCAACCTGGCCGATGGAACACACAACTTGAAGCTCGAGGTGGAAGATCGCGCGGGCAACATCAGCCACGACTTCCTCCTGGAAGTGATCGTCGACACCGTGCCACCTATTGCGGACGTACTCAATTTGCTCGATTCGAGTGACTCGGGAATGGACAATCAAGACAATGTCACCAGCATCATGCAACCTGCCTTTGATGGCGTTTCTGAAGTCAATTCGAAAGTCACCGTATTTGCCAGAGGCGTAGATCCAGCGACTGGGGCGCCCATGGGGCCCGTCCTGTTGATTGGTTCAGGTCTTGTTGGAAGCGATGGGACCGATGGTAACGCGGCGAACGGGCTGGGTGCCTGGGAAGTGACCGTGGAGCCACTGGTAGACGGTGTTTGGGATATCTTCACACGTTTTGAGGATCAGGCGGGGAACATCTCCAACACAAGCGAGTCCCTGCGTATTGTTGTCGACACCGAAGCGCCCAATACGCCGTTTCTCGACTTGCTCGACGATACGGGTCGGCACAACTTTGATAACATCACCAAGGACAATCAGCCGATGGTGTCGATGACGACCACCGATCCCAACGTGCAATTGGCCGAGGTACTGTTCGCCGACAATCTCAAGTTCCGCATCTACGATCGTTTCGAGAACAACGCTGAGGTGCTAATTTACGATTCGGCAACTGACGGCGTGGCGGACGGCGCGGTCGTGGACATGTTCACCGCGCTGAACCAACTGACGAGGCCTCTTCCCAATGCGGTAGGAGTGCTGGCGGACGGGTTCCACAACTTGAAACTCGAAGTGGAAGACCGAGCGGGCAACATTAGCCATGACTTCCTCCTGGAAATCGTCGTCGACACAGTCACCCCACCGGTCTCGTTCGGATTGCCAACCAGCACGGTGGACGGCTTGAACGCGGAGAGCGATAGCGGAGTCACGACCGTACCGGCCACCTTCGCCGATCGAATTACCAATGATACAACTCCTCGCGTTTGGGGACGTGCAGAAGCGGATACAATTGTCAGCGTCTATTTTGACCGCGACAATGATGGCATTGTAGATTTGCTTACCGATGATTTTCTTGGACAGACGGTGGCTGTCCCCATCGACGGCAACGCTGCATTCGCCAACGGTTTTTGGGAGGTCACTTCGGTACTCGATTTGAATGAATTATTTGGGATTCCGAAGGATGGCTTGCGGCAGTTGCTTGTGACCGCCGAGGACGTGGCGGGCAACCCGATGCCGATGATGAACATGATCGCGGACGGTGTGGATTCGTTGCAAATTTTCTTGGACACTCAGGGCCCGCAAGTTGATGCAGTCACGGTCACAGCTTTTCCCGACTACGATTTGTTTGATCCCAAGCCTTCGGAGAACGGTTTTTCACCGCTGATCGACGCGATCACCATCCACTTAGACGATCTGCCAAACCGGGCGGCTGCTGATTTTCTGTACGATGCGATCATTGACGGCTCTGCCGAGCAGAACGGGATTTACCAAGTTGTTGGAGACCACGTCGGCATCGTAGCAATCGATCAGATCACGGTGCTGACTCCGCCCGCTGGCGATGGAGACCCCGCGAATGCGACTATCACGATTGAGTTCGTCGAGTCCCTACCGGACGACCGATTCACGCTGACTATCCTGGACGAGATTGTTGATTTCGCCGGTAATCGTTTAGACGGCGAGTCGAATACCGCGGAGCCGCTGGAGAATCCAAATATCGGTGTGTTGAACGACGGGTTTCGCAGCGGCAATGGCATTCCTGGTGGCAACTTTGTCGCACGGTTCACCGTCGACAGCCGACCCGAGATTGGTTCGTTCGTCGCACAGAATATCGACATCGACATCAATGGAAACTTTGTTTGGGACCCGGCCAATGGGCAAATCGGCAACGATGCGACCAACGTCGATCTCACTTTCCGCATGAACGTAGCCGATCCCGTCACTGGCGCGATTATCGCTGGTGGGTTCGGGATCCACGATTCGGTTTTCGCAGGCAAATTCACGAACGGCAATATCCCGGCTTCTGGACGTTTGTTCGATCAATTCGCACTGTTTGGCTGGGCGACCACGCTGGAAGGACAACCAACCGGCAAACGCTGGCTAGTCGATACTAACAGCGATGGCATAGTGAACACCGCCGATGGTGATATTTTCAACACGCAGCCGCTGTTGGGCGGCTTCTTCAACGTAGAAGGGGCCATTCCCATTGCGGGCAATTTTGACAACAACGCCGCCAACGGCGACGAGATCGGTCTCTACAACGCGGGCCGTTGGGCCCTTGATACGAATCGCAACTACGTGATCGACCTGGGCGATACGATTCTCAACGGCAACCTGCTGGGCCACCCGATCGTGGGCGACTTCGACGGCAATGGCGAGGATGACTTGGGCGTGTTCAATAACAACACCTTCCACTTCGATACCAATCCAGGCGGCTTCGACGGCTTTGCGGATGATACGATCGTGTGGGGTTTCCCCGGTGTGCTAGACCGCCCCGTCGCAGCTGACTTCGACCAAGATGGCATAGACGACATTGGTCTGTGGGTGCCCCGCAACAGCGCCCAATCGGATCGGCCGTTGTCGGAATGGTATTTCTTGATTTCCGGCGATCCTTCGGTGGCAACGCGCAATGCAGCAGTCGGTACAGCGAACCTCGTAGATCATCCCTTTGAGCCAGTTCCCTTCGGCAATGATCTGTACGCAGAGTTCGGAGACGAACTAGCGCTTCCCATCGTGGGGAACTTCGACCCGCCTATTTCCGCGGACGTGCCAGGCACTCAGAATCTGGAAGATACGGGTGACTTTGATCAAGACGGAGATACTGACGGCGCCGACTTCCTGGCTTGGCAGCGTAACCTCGGCATGACCAGCGGAGCGGAAATGGCTCAAGGAGATGGCAACTCCGACGGCGCAGTCGATTCTGCCGACATGCAACTTTGGAAGAGTGCCCTGCGGACGGATGTGTTTGTTGGAGCAGACTTCAATCAGGATGGCGGCGTAAATGGCAGCGATGTGTCGGTTTGGAAAGCCACGTTTGGCGCTGATACGACTCCCGGAACGTTCGGCGATGCGGACGGAAATGGGCTGATTGACGGTGCCGATTTCTTGGCTTGGCAAAGAAACTACCAGCCCACAATCCTGGCCGTTTCGGCCCTTGCTTCAAGCCCGCCACGGACAGCAGCTGTGCTGAGTCCTGAGTCGATCACCGCGCCGGCGGCTGAGACAGGTGCCACACCGGCTCAGATAATTGACGTGAGCAGTGCTTATGTCGAGAGCATTCGCCCGGAGGCGAAAGAAGTGGCGTTTGAGGAATTGTCGGAACAAAATGCCGAAACCTCAGTGGTTGCAGCAATCGAAACAACGACTGGCGCAGACAATGTCGCTGGAAGTGAGACGGAGCTACATTCGAGCGACTCTGAGAATTCCTCAGAGCAAGAGGAGCGAGATCTCGCTCTGGAAGACGAAGAGTTGCTGCTTGGTGCGTTATTGTAGCCCGAGTCAAGCGACCTGCTGCTTGGTTCAGAACTGTAGCTTCCCTGTTTCGTCGGCCGACGCTGGGGTAGCTAGAGTTGTCCATGCGTCCGCGCCATGCTATTCTCGTGGACTTCTTACTCCGCACCCATTGCTTTTAATTTCACAGTCTACTTTTCCTGGGACTTTTCTATGTCCAACGACGCACGGATCGAAGCAAATCGGCACCTACTACGCGCTGCCCAGGAAAAAGGTGGATTGGCCAAGTATGGCACCTATATGAAGCTCTCCGGGCCGGGGTGGATGCAGAGTGCGATCACGCTCGGCGGTGGCTCGCTGAGCGGAAGTCTCTATCTCGGGATCGTCGCCGGGGTGAGCATGATCTGGGTGCAGCCTTTCGCCATGATCTTGGGTGTGATCATGCTTAGTGCGATTAGCTACGTTACCCTCACCACCGGCGAACGCCCTTTTCGGGCTATCAACCAGCACATCAACCCCGTTCTCGGTTGGTCCTGGCTGCTGGCTTCGTTGATGGCGACCATGGTCTGGGCCATGCCTCAATATGCACTTTGCTTTGGCGTGCTAGAGCAAAATCTCTTGCCCAGTCTGTTCACGGGGGACGGATTCCTCGCGCCGGGCGCCGAGGGTAGCAACTTTGGCAAGTGGGTTGTCTCGCTGGTGGTTGTCGCCATTTGTCTGCCGGTGACTTGGAGCTATGGCTCGGGCAGCCTGGGAGTGAAAGTCTACGAGACAGCTCTTAAAGTCGTTGTGGCTACCATCGTACTTTGCTTTTTTGGAGTCGTGATTCGTTTGTCCATGACAGGCGAAGGGGTTGACTGGAGTGGTTTGGCAGCTGGCCTCATACCGAAGTGGCGTAATCTGTTTGAGCCTTCCGACACTTTATTACCTTTGCTCGACGCGGTCGCCGATCCCGCTGCGCGACAGTATTGGGTCGACAAAATTGTCAGTCAACAGCGCGATATCATGCTCGCAGCCGGCGCGGCCGCAGTGGGCATCAACATGACCTTTTTGCTGCCCTACAACTTGCTCTCTAGCGGGTGGAATAAGGATTTCCGCGGGCTCTCGATCTTCGACATGTTCACGGGAATGTTCTTTCCGTTCGTGCTTGCAACCGGTTGCGTGGTGATTGCCGCGGCGACGCAGTTTCACTCCCAAATGCCGGAAGGAAGCCTCGTAGAGGGCAGCACGGTACAAGTTCCCGCGAAGCTCGAAGGACAATACGAGAAGTCGATGGTTGCAAGGCGAAATGAGGCCGAGGTGGCAAAATACAGTATGCCGGCTGAGCCCTCGCTTGAGGAAGCGAAATTAGCTGCGGTGTTAACCGTTCGAGACACGGGCGATCTGGCGAAATCCCTCGAGCAATTATTCGCAGGTGAGGACGGCAAAGGGGGCCGATTCTTCTCCAACATTGTGTTTGGAATGGGCGTGGTCGGGATGACCCTATCGACGATCTCGGTGATGATGCTCATCTCGGGATTCATCTTCTGCGAAATTTTTAATGTCCCGCCTACGGGGCTTACATTTAAATTGGGTTGTCTCGCTGCCACAGTAGGCGCGCTTTGGCCGATCATCTGGGTGGGCGAAGCGAAAGCCTATCTCGCAATTCCCGCTGGGGTGTTCGGTGCGGTGCTTCTCCCCGTGGCCTATATCACGTTCTTTATGATGATGAATCAGAAAGCGATCTTGGGCGAGGAGCGACCCCGGGGGTTGCGGCGGGTGATCTGGAACGTTGGCATGGCCTTCGCGGCGATCGCGGCTTCCGCGGCAGGTGTCTCGGCAGTCTATCAGAAGGCTGGCAACAAGGGGCTGATGTTTGTGGTTGCCTACGTGGCGGTTGTGCTGATCGTACAACTCTTACGCAAGCCACGCGCCGGGACGCAAGTTTGAGGCAACACAGTTCGTCGATGTCTCACCCTGCTTATTGCCGCCCGTTGGCCTATGAAAGCTTCCAGGCGCAGTTGGCTACCCTCGATAGCGGAGAAAGTCTGTTTCGCGCGGCGTTTGCTATCGCGCTTCATCAGCGGCCGGAGGCCAGCTTGGCTGAGATCGAGACCACCGTGGAGAATCTCACCGATACGGTTGCCAGTCGTGTGCGTTCGCGATCGACCGAGGCGTTGTTGGCTCATTTGCATGATGTGCTGTTCGATGTGTATGGACTACGGGGGAATGCCGAGGACTACTACAATCCTGCCAACAGCTACTTGCCCGATGTGTTAAAGACTCGACGTGGCTTGCCAATCACGCTGGTGCTACTTTACAAACGTGTGGCGGAGCCATTGGGGCTGACTGTACATGGGGTCAACGCTCCCGGCCATTTTTTGGCAGAGGTCGAACCGGATGTGAACGGCGGTCGATCTTTATACATCGATCCGTACTATCGGGGTTGCTCGCTCAACCAGAACGAAATTGTCCAGCGCATTAGCGCGTCCACTGGGCGAGAGGTCGTACCTTCCCCGCAGCTGCTCGCACGTGCCAGCCACCGCCAGTGGCTAGGACGCATGCTCAACAATTTACAGGCGGTCTTCGCCTACCTGGGGCAAGAACGTGATGCCCTCGCCATCCAGGAACTGCAAGCGCTGCTATGAACTTGCATCAGTCGAACCTCGCCGGTTCGGAGGCCATTGGTTAGAATAAGCCCAACCCTCCCTCGCTTGCATCTTTACCCTGTTCAGGCAAACCAGCGTGCTGTATTTGATCCGAATCGTCTGTCTTGCTTGTGGAGTGATCCTACCCCAACTCGCTTCGGCTAACGTGGCAGTGCTGGCCAATCGAACGGTTTCAGCAATCAATGTTGAACTCCGCGAAATAGGCACAAGTTCGCGGAACATGATCATCCAATCGGGTGATTCCCAGCCCGTTTTTTTCCAGCATGCAATGCAAATTCGATTTGGCGATGTGCTGCAACCTCAGCAGTTATTGCTTCAGCCAGGATGTGCGTATTTCTTCCGACGTGGGGCAAGCGACAAGCAGCTCCAGCTCGAACAGATAGGTCTTGGAGAGTCGTCCGCAAAACCGGCTACGGGGAGTTCGACGATTGTGGTTGCTAAAAGGGACCCGGTGACCATTTCTGTTAAGCTATTCGCTGACGAAAACGAACCTACGCATCGCTCGATTTGGGAGCCAAAACTACGCAAGAGAGTGGTCGAGGCTTCGCAGATACTTGAACGGCACAGCGGCGTTCGGCTCAACATTGTTGAAGTGGGCACTTGGGATTCGGACGAGAAGCAACACAATTTTCTGCTATCGCTGCGTGAGTTTGAAAAGGAAGTCGAAACCGAGCCGGGCCAACTGGCGATTGGCTTTAGCAGTCAATACCGTGCTTCGCGCGGCCGTGCCCACTTGGGTGTCACTCGCCAGCCGATGCATTCCCACATTCTACTCAAAGAGCGCTCGCGTGATTTGCTCGAAGGCGAACGTTTGGAGTTGTTAGTTCACGAATTGGGCCATTATTTGGGAGCATCTCATAGCCCCGAGCCGCAAAGCGTGATGCGCCCCGTTCTCAC
Source organism: Bythopirellula sp. (assembly GCA_965230685.1). GTDB lineage: Bacteria > Planctomycetota > Planctomycetia > Pirellulales > Lacipirellulaceae > Bythopirellula. The sequence goes on along the minus strand of CBDDLO010000002.1, from coordinate 12,496 downwards.
GCGTGGGTTACAGCGGAGCGTGGGTGCGAGAATCCAATTTGATCCCGTCAATGCACTCGTAATGGGGCTGATCGCCGACGATATGCGACAGCATGGAGTGCGGGATTTCCGCAAGCTGTCGAAACCTACCCGCGAGCGACTCAAGCAGATCTACGGAGTATTGCAACAGGCAATTCCGCACGACCCTGCAGCCCGCCAGTTCATTCGGGCCTTGAACTTGATATCGAGAGCCCAACGCGTACCCGTCGTTCGCCCTCGACCTGCCCAACGAACGCCCCCTCTCGCTCAAGACACTCGTAAGATACTCGAAGGGCTCTTGGTTGTGGCCAATGAGCTCAATCACGGTGCCCAAGCCGATGGTGCGCAGCTTTCGGGCGACGAACTCACCAACGCCTACGTCCGACAGGCAGCGCAATCCGCTACGCGATTGCGTTCGGCAAATGCGAAACGAGCTTTGCTGCTCGCATTGGGAATCTTTATGGACAGCACCGATACTTTGCGTACGTTTCCCGGCACCGCGACTTTCGTCGGCCAGGTGGAGTCGGCCGAGCAGCACACCGATCGCGTGGATCAGATGGGCGAACCGACGATGCGAGACAGGAGCGATCTAGTCAAGCATTTCTTTGTCTCTGCGCACTTGGTGGTAGTCGGCGGCGCGGAAGCTGCTGCGAAGGCCGGCTTGGCAAAGGAGATGCTAGACTCTCAGGGCGGAACCGGGTTTAGCTTTATCGACATGGCAGCCAATCACGCGGGTATTGTGTTCGCCGAGCGATTGTTGGAAGACCAACTCAAGCTCTCTGAGCTTGGTGCTACTTTTCATGTCGATGACTTCCTGCCGACACTTCGCGGACTCGAAGAAGGGCTGACCTCGACAGAATTGCAGGAAAAGTTTGGAGGTGACGACCAACCTACCATTTCCAAAGCTATCGAGAATATCGAAGCACGCGTGCTTCGTCTACCTGTTTACGATCGACCCAGCGAGTAAGGATTTTAGAGTCTCCGAGATGGTTGCCGAGCCGAATCCCGATAGCTAGAATCTGCAGTTCGCATCCCATCTTTGAGGCAATAAACATGGCCGACGATTACCACCCCGAGCAGGATTTCTTTGTCGGCATCGACTCCGACGGTTGTGTTTTTGACACAATGGAGTTGAAGCACAAAGAGTGCTTTATTCCCGCGTTCATCAATCACTATGACTTGCAGGGCGTTAGCAAGTATGCCCGCGAGGCCGCTGAGTTTGTGAATTTGTATTCTCAGAGTCGGGGGACCAACCGTTTTTTGGGTCTCATCGAGCAACTGGATTGGCTCCGCCGACGCCCGGAAGTCGAGGCCCGCGGGGTGAAGATTCCGACCGCAACTGGCGTGAGCAATTGGGTCGAGCAAGAAACAAAGCTCGGCAACCCCGCGCTGGAGAAAGTCGTCGAGGCCACGGGGGACCCCGATCTCACACTAGCCTTGCAATGGTCGAGGGACGTCAACCAGTCGATTGCGAATATGGTGCATGGAGTGCCTCCGTTCCCTTCGGTGAAAACGACCTTGGCGCGACTTTCTGGCAAAGTCGATATGATTGTTGCTTCTGCAACACCGAACGCTGCGCTTGAGACCGAATGGAACGAACACGGAATGGCAAAGTACGTCCGCGAAATCTGCGGGCAAGAGGCGGGCAACAAGAAAGAAATCCTCGCAGTTGCTAAGCACTACGAGGAAAAGAAGTCGCTGATGATCGGCGACGCTTTGGGCGATTACAAAGCAGCTGCGGCCAACAACTGTCTGTTCTTTCCCATCAATCCCGGTAACGAAGAAGCGAGCTGGCAGCGATTCGAGGCCGAGGGCATCGAGCGTTTTCTTGCCGGTACCTTCGCCGGAGAGTACCAAGGGCAACTGCTCTCTGAGTTCAATGAGCATTTGCCAGCGGAACCTCCCTGGCCAGTAAGCTCCTAGGCCATCCTGCCTCTGCCTGAACCCCAGTCCTAACGCTGCACCCGCGCTGTGCCGCCTTCTGCCAATGCTTCGACCTCAGGCAGCCTCGCCATCGACACGTCGCCAGTGAACGTGGTCATCAACGCACCATGGGCCCAACCCAATCGCAGCGCTTGCTCAGGTGTTTGCCCCGAGAGCATGCCGTAGATGAGGCCGGATGCGAAACCGTCGCCGCCGCCGATGCGATCGATCACATCGAGCTCCATGGAGGGGCTTACGAATTGTTCGCCGTCGAGCCATAAGACGGCCCCCCAATTGTGGCGACTGGTGGACTTTACCTCGCGGAGTGTTGTAGCCACCATTTTCACATTAGGAAACTCGCCCTTCACCTTTTCGATCATGCCGAAAAACGCTTCGGGGTCGAGTTTCGATTTTTTGTGGACATTTTGCCCAGCAATGCCCAACCCCATTTGTAAGTCTTCTTCGTTACCGATGAGCACGTCGAGATTCGCCGCAATCTCACGGTTCATGTCGATGCCTTTGGTTTCGCCACCGGGCAATGTTTTCCAAAGCTTCGCGCGATAGTTGAGGTCGAACGAGGCGATTGCTCCTGCGGTCTTTGCGGCTTTCATCCCCTCGACAATGAGATCGGAAGTGTGTTCGCCAAGCGCCGCGTAGATGCCACCGGAGTGGAACCAGCGTACGCCCGTCCTGTGAATCGCTTGCCAGTCGATATCGCCCGGCTTGAGCATTGCGCCGGCTTCGTTCGCGCGGTTATAAAATACTACCGGGGCTCTCACTCCATGCCCGCGATCACTGTAGACGGTCGCAATGTTTGGCCCGCGGACGCCGTCGTGTTCAAAATGTTTGTAGAATGGCCGCACGCCCATCTCGCGGACCCGCGCCTGGACAAGTTCGCCAATGCCATTGTCGACCATGGCCGTCGCGATGCCGGTGCGCTGGCCAAAGCAACTGGCCAAGTTGGCCGCACAGTTGTATTCTCCACCAGAAACGTGCACTTCAAACGAACGCGCCCTGCGAAAGGGGATTGTGCCGGGATCGAGGCGATGGACCAGTGAACCGAGCGCCAAGAAATCGAGTTCACAGTCAGCTTGTTTGATATCGAGACCATCCATCTTCAATTCCTGAATGTTGGTTGCGGGCGCGTCATTGACGCATGTTGTACTTGCCTGCACATTCTCCGTGAATATGGCGGGCGTCCGAACTCATGATGATAATCCAATTTCCGGGCACGTTCTACCAACAAAGCCACCTCGTACTTCCAATAATCTGCAACGAAGGTAGGGAAAATCGCAAAGGTCACTATCCGTATCACGGAATGCGAGAAGCCGTCGGCCTGGGGACCATTGACCAATCGCACTCCACCGGCGATGATTTTTAACTTGTCGATTGCCAGTGTGCCCCGTTTGTGTGAGTGAGGTATCTCGTGAGTGCGGATTGTGATTTTGGATTGATTGGCCTAGCCGTGATGGGCGAGAATTTGGCGCTCAATGTCGAGAGCCGTGGCTACAAAGTGGCGGTGAACAACCGCACCACTAGCGTCGTCGACGGGTTCATGGCGGGGCGTGCCAAAGGTAAAAAGTTCGTCGGCTGCCACACCATCGAAGAACTCGTGAAGAGCCTCAAACGCCCTCGCAAGGTGATGATGCTCATCAAAGCCGGCCCCGCTGTAGACGCAGTCATCGAAACGCTGATTCCGCTCTTGGACAAAGGCGACATCATCATCGACGGCGGCAACACCTTCTACGCCGACACCGAGCGCCGCACGAAACAAGTCGAAGAGCAAGGTCTGCTCTACTGCGGCACGGGCGTCTCCGGCGGAGAAGAAGGCGCACTCAAGGGACCCAGCATGATGCCTGGCGGGAGCCCCGAATCGTGGGAACACGTCAAGCCAATCTTTCAAGCCATCGCAGCCAAGGTTGGCCCTAACAACGACATCCCCTGCTGCGAATGGGTCGGCCCGCGCGGCGCTGGGCACTACGTAAAGATGGTGCACAACGGCATCGAGTACGGCGACATGCAGCTCATCTGCGAAGCTTATTTTCTCATGAAGGAAGCACTCGGCTTGTCGAACGAGGAACTCTACGATGTCTTCAGCGAGTGGAACACGGGCGTCCTCGACAGCTATCTCATTGAAATCACGCGTGACATTTTTTCAGTGAAGGATGACGACGGCAGCTACATTGTCGATAAAATTCTCGACCGCGCTGGAGCGAAAGGTACGGGCAAGTGGATGAGCCAACTAGCGCTCGACTTGGGCGTGCCTAGTACGCTGGTGACTGAGGCCGTTTATGCGCGCGGTTTGTCGGCCTTGAAGGACGAACGCGTGAGGGCCAGTAAGGTGCTCACGGGACCATCGCCCCAATACAGCGGCAACAAGAAGGAATTTGTCGATCAAATTCGTCAGGCGCTTTACGCCTCGAAGATTGTCAGCTATGCCCAAGGTTTTGTACAACTGCAAACCGCCGCCGCGGAACACGACTGGCCACTGAATTACGGCGACTGCGCCCTGCTCTGGCGTGGTGGCTGCATCATCCGCGCGGTGTTTCTCGACACGATCAAAGAAGCGTTCGATAAGGACCCGGACCTGGAGAACCTGCTGCTCGCGCCCTACTTCCAAAAAGCAACCGCCGACGCGCAAGACGCCTGGCGGCACGTGGTCGCCACTGCCGCCACGCTTGGCATCCCCGTCCCCGCGTTTGCGACCGCTTTGGCGTACTACGACGGCTACCGCCGCGCGGACTTGCCCGCCAACCTCCTCCAAGCCCAACGCGACTACTTCGGTGCTCACACCTACGAACGCACCGACAAACCTCGCGGGGAGATGTTCCACACGGAGTGGCTTCAGGAGCGCCGGGAACCATGCTAATGGACAGGAGTGTATAATAGTGTAAGACTTTTCTTGCGGGCGATTTTTGGAGAGACGATTATGCGTACAGAAACAATTCGATCCGAAATCCTGCGGTTGCTTGAGAAGCGTCCATTTGATCCGTTTGAGATCGACATTGAGAACGGTGACAAGCTAGTTGTAGAGCACCCAGAAACAGTAGCAGTTGGAAATGGCGACGACAAAGGCAAGTTTTCTAATCGCGTCTACATTTTGGGTAAAGAGCTTGTCACGGTCACCACACTGGACGCGATTTCCGCAGTGGTGGAGATAGATTCTGGGGCACCGATGGGCGAGTGAAGACCAGCGGACTTCTTTCAAGAAATCGCCATTGATCTGATGTTGGTGGCCTGTTCACAGCGAAAGCATAGGCGAATGACTGAGAAAGATATCGCCGAACTGGAGGAATTGCTGGGCGCTTTGCCGCGTTCTTATCGAGATTGGTTAATTGCTCTTCCCACTAAGCTGGATCAAGAGACAGAACTGCTGCTACGTATGGCATGTGGGCATGTCTATCTATCACCCAAGGAACTAATTCAAGCGAATCAAGTCCTATTAGGCGCCGAGGACTGGCTTGAAGGAACTGAGTGGAGTGAAACTGTCCTTGAAGATTATCTCGTAATTGGAGGAGACGAATGCGGGAACTACTACATTGTTGATCCCGATGACGAGGAGTCTCCTGTCGAACTGCTTGCTCACGATCCAGTAGGGATCGAATCAGGCTTTGAATCATTGCGTGATTATTGCGACTCTGTGAACTACGTACTGGAAAAGGACCTGGAATGGGTTGAACGCCGGCTTGAACGTCTAAAAGCCGGTTGGTACCAAGACTCGAGGCGCGGGTGCGCCAGCTCACTGACCGTGATTCTCGCCTGCCTGGGTTTCGTGTGCCTGTCTATTTAATTTGCTATGTTTGGAAAGCATCAATGTCTTACCTAGAAAAACTCTTCAGCTTCGACGGCCAAGTTGCCGTTGTGATTGGCGGTACGGGGGTCCTTTGTGGAGAGATGGCCGAGGGGCTTGCACAAGCGGGGGCGCATGTGGTTGTTGCTGGGCGTAGCGAAGAACGTGGCAATGCCCGTGTGAAGTCCATCGAAAAGAAAGGCGGCAATGCCTCGTTCGCAGCCGTCGATGCGATGAGCAAGGAGTCGATTCAATCGCTGTGCGACAGGGTGCTGGCCGAGCACGGCCGGGTCGACTGCGTGATCAACGGCGCCGGGGTCAACTCTGCGACCCCGTATTTCGACATTGAAGAAGACGAGTTCGACAAAATCATCCGCAGCAACCTCAACGGCACGCACTACGCCTGCCAAGTGTTTGGCAAGGCGATGATTGACGCCGGTGGCGGGGCGATTCTCAACATCGGCAGCGTCACCAGTTTCCTACCTCTGTCGAAGGTCTACACGTACGCGGCGAGCAAGGCGGCCATTTTGAACCTCACACAAAACGTCGCACGAGAGTTCGCCCCGCACAAGGTCCGTGTGAACTGTCTCTGCCCCGGCTTTTTCCCCGCGGAACAAAACCGCAAGATCTTGAGCGAACAGCGCATCGCCGACATCATGCGCCACACGCCGATGGATCGGTTCGGCAATGCCGAGGAACTCGTTGGCGCGACCCTGCTGCTCTTGTCAAAAACCGCCGGAAGCTTTATCACGGGTGAAGCAATCTACGTCGATGGTGGATTCACTAGCATGACGATTTAAGAAATTCGCTTCCTAAAGATGTCTCAAACTATCGTCATCTTCGGCGCTTCCGGCGATCTTACCAGTCGCAAGCTCATCCCCGCGCTCTACCAACTGCACCGCAAAGGACGACTGCACGAGCCGCTGCGCATCGTCGGTTTTTCGCGCAGTCCATTCTCGCATGACCAGTGGCGCGCTGAACTTGCCGAGACCACCGCGAAATTCGTCGGCGAGAAGTTCGACCAGGCAACATGGCAGGAGTTTGCCCAGCAGATTTTCTACCACGCCGGTGATATCGGCAAGACTGAGGATTTTACCGCGCTGGCTCAGTTCTTGGAGCAGCTCGAGGGCAAGGAAAAATCGGAGCGGCTCTACTACCTCTCCACCGCGCCGCGGTTCTATCAACCGGCGATTGAGCACCTGGGCCTAACTGGCCTCGCCGACGAACGTCGCGGCTCTCGTCGAGTCGTTATCGAAAAACCCTTCGGCACCGACTTAGACTCGGCGCAGGAGTTGAACCGCATCACCCACGAGGTGTTCCAAGAGCACCAGGTTTATCGAATCGACCACTACCTCGGCAAAGAAACCGTGCAAAACCTGCTCGTGTTGAGGTTCGCCAATACGATCTTCGAGCCCATTTGGAATCGCAACTACATCGACCATGTGCAGATCACAGTTGCCGAAGAGGTCGTGGTCGGCAGCCGCGCGGGTTACTACGACTCCGCGGGTGTCATCCGCGACATGATCCAAAACCATCTCCTGCAACTGCTCATGGTCACGGCTATGGAGGCCCCCGTTCGCTACGAGGCCGATGCCATCCGCAACGAAAAAGTAAAGGTTCTGCATGCGATTCCCCTGCCAGATGCCGAATCCGTCCACCACGACACCTTTCGCGGACAGTATCGGGGTTACACGGCGTCCGAAGGAGTCGAGTCGACCAGTCGCACTGCGACGTTTGCTGCGCTGAAGCTGTCGATCGACAATTGGCGCTGGCAGGGAGTGCCGTTCTACCTGCGCAGTGGCAAAGGACTTTCCTGTCGCACCACGCAGATCGTGATTCAGTTTCATGCCCCGCCTCACAAGCTGTTTGCCGACAGTCCCAGCGACTTGGGCGAAGCGAATCGGTTGGTTATTCAAGTACAACCCAATGAAGGCATACAACTCCACTTTCAAACCAAAGTGCCCGACGCGGGAATGCAAATGCGGCTCACCGATCTCAGCTTCAACTATCAGAAGGAATTTCGCGGTACGATGCCCGAGGCGTACGAGAGACTGTTGCTCGATGCGCTCGAGGGCGACGCGAGTTTGTTCGCCCGCGCCGACGAAGTCGAAGCCGCCTGGAAAATTTGCGACCCCATTCTCCAGACCTGGGAATCCAGCGACCGCCCTACCCTGTTCATGTACGACCCGGGCCTCTGGGGCCCCGAGGAATGTCGCAACTGGATGCTCGACCAACGCCGCGAGTGGTTTGATACTTGCCCAGTGTTGGGTTGATTGTCTGGCCCAAGGAAAGGCAAGAAAACTGTGCGCCGGAAAAAAGGTAAGATTTTTCCTCGATTCTTCCGGTTCCAGGCCTTGTTCGGTTACAATGAGTCGAACCAGACCAAGCGTAGCCATGGGACCAGATCAAAGGCTGCGGCAGCTCCCCAAACTTTTCTCCGAGCAAGTGCAACAAGGCTATGGGAAAACATGCTCCGACCCTGGCAGTCCTGCTCGTCGCCCTGTTGGGTTGTGGCGAGAGTGGCCCCGCCATGGGAACCGTCTCGGGCCGAGTAACCTTCGAGGGAGAGCCCGTTCCCGTCGGCACGGTCCGATTTTGGCCGCAGTCGGGTCGCCCCGCAACCGGAGATCTCGACGAACAAGGCCGGTTCGAGCTAACCACATTTGAGTCTGGCGATGGTGCATTGGTGGGTAGCCATACGGTGACCATCGATGCGCATGTCGTGGAAGGCGCCGCACCCAAGATGGATAGTCTTGAGCAAGAAATGGAAGTGTTCTCGGATCCCTCCACGCCACGGGTGCGAGCCCAGCGGATTCGGTGGCTTGTCCCCGAACGCTATTCCACTCCCAAAGGTTCCCAACTCACAGCGACAGTTGAACCAGGCGAAAACCAGATCGATTTTCCTTTGATGCGAGAGAAACAATGAATTCCTCCAAGCGTGAGCTGCGCGGTTTTACTCTCGTCGAATTGTTAGTCGTGATTGCGATCATCGGCGTGTTGGTCGCACTGTTGTTGCCCGCCGTGCAGTCGGCACGCGAAGCTGCGCGACGATCGCAGTGCATCAACAACCTCCGGCAAATCATGCTTGCATGCCTGAACTACGAATCGGCCAAGGGCACTCTGCCGGCTGGAACAGAGATCGACTTCGAGAACCCCGCCGATTGTGGCGGCGATTGTCGAGGCACGCCCATGTATATCACAGCGCTGCCTTACTTCGAGGAGGGAGCGGTCGAGGAACTGTTCGACTACAAGCTCCCCAATGGCTGGCTCGGACAGCCCAAGGCGATTCAAGACAAGTTTAACGAACTACGGCTCTCGATTTACATCTGCCCCAGCATGGCCGACTGGGATTGGCACTATCCCCGACGCGACTATTTCGGCTCCGTGGGCGGAAGTATCCAGGATGGACCCTGCAAGCGCGGTTGGCGCGGCTGTGTTTTTGACGATGGCGTCTTTTACCTCAACAGCTTCACCGGCTTGGGCGACATCACCGACGGCTCGGCATACACGCTTGCCATTGGCGAAAGCAACCACCCTTCCAAGTGGGGCGCAGGCCCGGGTTATGGCAACAGTCGTGAAGGCGGACCCTCAACATGGTGGTTCGGCGGGGCTACGATCGTGGGTGATCCGGGGAGCCTTTCCGTAGGCCGCATCCTGCGGAGTACGGTTCACCCTCTCAATAGTAGCTCGCTGCCAATCCGCGACTCCGAAGACAACGATGCCCCCTTCGGCAGCGATCACCCCGGCGGCGGCCACTTCGCTTACGCCGATGGACACGTGATTTTTCTAACCGACGACGTCGATTGGAAAACCTATCAAGGCCTGTCCACGCGTGCAGGAGGCGAGACGCTCACCCCGTGAGCAGCCCCGTTGTTCCCGGCTCGTTGTTTTTTTGACAGGATCAACAGGATTGACAGGATGGCAACAGCAGAAAAACCATCCTGTAAATCCTGTCAATAATACGGAGAAGAAGTTTTGGGACAGACTCGCATCCGCAGTTGGTGGGGCGAGTGTATCTGTCTGCCAAAACCCTGCTGCTGAATCTGACTTGCCTCAGTCGGAACTGGAATTTCCTTGGTTGTGCGTTAGTATAATGCGAACCCGAGGAGAATTCGATGAGCGAGAGCAAATCCAAGAAGCGAGAGCGTCGTCATTTCAGCGGCCAACAGAAGACAGCGATCGTCAAATCCCACCTTGTCGACGGCCAGTCGGTGTCGGACCTGTGCGAGGAGCATGGCATCCAACCGACGCAGTTCTACCAGTGGCAGAAGCAGCTGTTTGAAAATGGCGGCATCGCCTTCGAGCGGAAAGCCAAGCCAGGCGCAAAGTCGCCTCAAGATCGCAAGATCGAGCAGCTTCAGGCCAAGCTGATCAATAAAAACGAAGTGATCGCCGAGTTGATGGAGGAGAACGTCAAGGCAAAAAAAGCCACTGGGGAAGCAACCGAGGTTTGCCGAGCAGTGCGCAGGCAAACTGCCGAGGGCGGTAGCGAGTTGCTGAGCTTGGGTTCCCCCTGACGTGCGCGATGAAGTCGTCGATTACGTCGCCAAGTGGAAAGCACGCACTGAGCTGCCTGCCCAGCGCCTGGTGCAGTGGATTGGTATCAGCACCAGCAAGTTCCACGATTGGAAACAGCGGTACGGTAAGATCAACGAACACAACGCCCTGGTGCCCCGTGATCACTGGCTGGAGGAATGGGAGAAACAGACCATTGTCGCCTTCCACGGCGAACATCTGACCGAAGGTTACCGCCGGTTGACGTACCTCATGATGGATCAAGACGTAGTGGCCGCGAGCCCCGCAACGGTCTATCGCGTGCTCAAAGCGCACGGCTGTTTCGAGCGTTGGAATAACAAGAACAGCACGAAGGGCACCGGTTTCCAGCAGCCGCTCACGACCCACGAGCACTGGCACTGTGACATCAGCTACGTCAACGTGTGCGGCACATTTTACTATCTTTGCAGTGTACTGGATGGTTGCAGTCGGTACCTAGTGCATTGGGAACTCAGAGAACGCATGACCGAGGCCGATGTGGAGATCACCTTGCAACGTGCGAAGGAAGCGTATCCAGAAGCCATGCCACGGATCATCACGGACAATGGTCCGCAGTTTGTGGCGAAGGATTTCAAGGAGTTTATTCGTGTCTCGGGCATGACGCACGTGAAGACATCACCCTACTACCCGCAGAGCAACGGTAAGATCGAGCGTTGGCATCAGACGATCAAGCAAGATTGCATCCGCCGACACGTGCCGCTGTCGCTTGAAGAAGCGAGACAACTGGTCGAACGTTTCGTCGATGATTACAATCACAGCCGTTTGCACAGTGCGATCGGTTACGTCACACCAGCGGACAAGTTGGCTGGTCGTGAGCAAGCGATCTTCGCGGAGCGAGATCGTAAGTTGTCCGAGGCCGGAGCGCGGCGTGCTCGCAAACGTCAGCAGGAACGCGAAGAAGTGACCGCCGCCTGACAACGGCAGAAGGGGCTAGCCGGGTGGTGCAGGAGGATGGCAATAAATGCCTCCTGCTCTGCGTGAACGCAAAAAATGCGGCGATAGCCGTCAAAATTACTTTCTAACCCGCTAACGCGTCAAACGGAAAATTCCAATTCACGATGAACCAAGACAGAAGTGGCTCATCAAGTATGAGAGGTTAAAGTGTCATCATTACTTTGCTTCGGACCGATCAACCAGTTCGGGCATTTCTTGGCTTTGAAAATCATTTGCCGCATTGTAATGCATCATCGACAATGAGACTTTGAGGAAGTTATGATTGGCGGTCTTCCGACCCTAGGAGAGACCGAATGAATGAGAAGCGCAAGCGTCGCCAATGGAAGCCCTCAGAGAAGCTTCGGATAGTTCTTGCCGGTATGGAACCGGGCGTGCAAGTCTCGGAGCTTTGCCGTCGCGAAGGTATCCAACCGGCCCAGTACCACAACTGGAAGAGCCAGCTGGTCACCAGCGCCGACGCGGTGTTCGGCGATAAGCAGCAGGGCAAAGCCGAGCAGCGGAAGCAACAGCAGCACGAAGAGAAGCTGCGTCAGAAGGACTCGGTGATCGCGGAGATCACCGCCGAGAACCTGGAGTTAAAAAAAACGCTCTCGGACTAGAAGACTACGGCCAGTTGCCGGCCGAATTGCAGCAGCAAGTAGTGACTGCCGTTGCGGAAGCGAAGACGCGCAGCGGGATGCCGGTGACCACTTCGTTGAAGCACTTAGGCGTAAGCCGTTCGACGTATTTCCGTTGGCAGAAGGAGAAGCAATGGCAACAAGAGCGTGCCGCGCCCGCCTCGCCGGTGCAAGCCTTTGAAGCCTTACCCGAAGAAAGACAAGCGGTCGTGAAGTTTGCGCTGGATCATCCGGAGATTCGTCACCGAGAACTGAGCTGGCGGATGATCGACGACGACGTGGCCTACTTGAGCCAGAGCACGGTCTATCGGATTTTGAAGGGCGAAAGCCTGATGTGTTTGCGACCTAGCAGAAAGAAGCGTTATCGCGAGGAGATTGAAAAGGCGAGTCGGCCCGACGAGATCTGGGCGACCGATCTGATGTATCTCACGCTGGGCGGCGCGCAGTATTACCTGCTGAATTTCATTGATGAGTACTCGCGTTACCTGGTGTACTGGGAGCTACTGACCAGCATGGATGGCCATTCGATCAGCGTGGCCGCACAGCGCGCTTTGGAGACATTGGGAATGAACTCGGCGGGCCAAGTGAAGACGCAACCGATCATTCGTAGCGACAACGGCAGCGGTTACATCTGCCGCGA
>CBDDLO010000001.1:0-40171 GCA_965230685.1 Bythopirellula sp. | reverse complement strand
GCTTTGCGGATTGCTGCCATCATTTGGTTTTCGGTCGTGCTCGTTTCCGTGACTGCCGCCACGCCTTCGTCAAGGTCCAGCCGCTTGGCGTAGCCGTGAATCGCGATCGGCATGTCGAATGCAATTCGCGGCGGGTTGCCCGGGCAGGAATAGGCGGGGTTCTCGATCTCTTCTTGCTGTTCTATGTAAATGTCGCGGGCGTCAGGCTGAAACGCGTCTGTGTCACGGTCGCCCTTCGCCACCGTGCCAACGTCGAACTCGTAACCGTTCGCCGTGGTGATGTTTTCCAGGCGGCTGATTAGTTCGTCGATGATGTCTTGATTGACAGGGTCAGCCATTGACTCGCCGCGTGTGGCAAATCCAGTCGTTGTCGTTGTGGTCGGGTTCTACGGCGGGCGTATCAGGGTCAGGCGAGTGAATTTCCCACGTGTTCGCCGTCGCTCCGGTGTCGTCGATCTCCGTAATCGTGAAACCGGCCTGCGGCTTGACAGTAGCCGTACCAAGCACGCAGTCGGTTCGCGGAAGAATCCACGTTTGCACCGTCGCCCGTCCGCCGATGCCCAGTTCACCGATAGACGAAGCAAGCGTGTCGCCGCGTCGTGCTCTGAATGTGTTGCTCGTGGTCGTTCCGCCCGTCAACGTCACCCGCACGCCGACCAATCGCGAAAGCGACGGGACAGCGGAGCGGTTGAACAGACGGGCATACGCAGAGCTTGACATCAGTCCTGCTTAGGTCGTGATGTTGGATAGCAAATGTCCGGCTTCGGCATACAGCAACACTTCGTCAACGTCGTGACGCACGCGGATGATGTCCGACCGCACCGACTCGTCGCGGTAGCTTTCGATCGTGCCGTCTGCGTCGCTGCCGTCGCCTGCCCAGTGGAAACAACGACCAATGCATGGTTCGCGAGCATCGTTCGAATTCGCAACCTTACAGACCATTGCGTACTCGCCAGACCAAATCTGTGCGGGGCTGGCGCTTTGTCCTTCGTTCGCGCTGTTCTTGGTCGAGCCAGCGACAATCACGTGCTGCAGGTCGAACAGTTCCGCCAATTGCTGCTCCGTGACCTTGCCAGCACCGTTAGGGTCGCCTGCACCACTGGACGCAATGCGGTCCTTGATCTCGTCGCAGTTGCGAAGATTGCGGAAAACCTTGCGGTTGACCACCAGTGCATTCGCCCACAGACCAGACTGATCGTAAACGCTCTGCACTGCGGCCTCCACATCCACCAGCGGAGTTGCGTTGGCAGTGTCGTCCCACTCGTTCGACACTGCCGTGGTGAACGATGAAAACGTTGTGGCATTGAATACCGCATCGGCAACCCGCTGTTCTGCGTTTCGCAGCACTGCGGAGAATGCTCGCTGTGCGGCCAGCATTTCAGCATCGAAGTAGTCCGCATACATCGCGGCTTCGCGATCGTCCACGGGTTCTTCGTAGCCGTTTTCCTGGCAAGCAAACGTCGCGGGCGTGAACGTGAATTGCCCGCGTTGATAACCGCTGCCAGGAGCACGAGCCGTGTCCGGGTTTTGCAACAGTTGCTCAATCGGGATTTTGCCGAAGTTGCCCGCTTGTTGGGCAACGTCGATATGAGGGAAAACGCGGTTCGCAACCATACCGGCTGCGTCCGCTTCCAAGTCAAATTCCATGAAGGAATCAGCCAAGTCACTGCGATTTGACGCAAGACTGCTTGATGGGCTTGGCATCGTGTCTCTCCAATCCACTCGACACGATGAAATGTTGTTTCAAAAACCGGCGGGCTTCAGTGGCCACATCCACCCACCGGGGTCGAGTGGGTTAGCTAGCGGCGGTGTCGCCAACTCGTGGCATGACTTCGATCACGTCGCCGTCTGCGGTCGCTGCTTCCAAAGCAACGCCCACCTGGTATGCGGTTGCTTGTGCAGTGTCCTGCACCTTGCCGGATGCTTCGCTGTAAACGGTGGCACCCGCTGCGAGTGCTTCGCTTGCGATCATCTTGCACGTACCTGGCTTGCTATCGAGCGCCACGCTGACAGTGTCGCCTGCAGCAAACGTCGCACGGGTAGCAACACCAATGCCTTTGTCAGTCAGACCCGCGGTCGTGATCTTGCCATCACTATCGAGCTTAACGCGGGCGTACTGGGTCAACGCTTCGTCACACTCAAAAGTGCGGTAGCCGTTGTCGTTAAATGAACTCACTGGAAAATCTCCTGCGTTTCGGTTGTGGGTTGGTTAATCGCGGGCGGTTAGCGTCGCGGGTTGCACTCGTCCAGCATCTTCTGACGCAGGCCGGGATTGTTCTTGTTTGCCAGCCGGACAGCCTTAGCTCGGGGCATGCCAGTGTAGGATGCCACAGCGGCTTTCCATGCGGCACGAGCGGACTGGGCGTTACCGCCGGTCACGCCTTCGACTTGCGTGTGTCCTTGGGCTTGTGCCTTGGCTTCCGCTTCGGCTTCTTCTTCCGCCTTGGCTTCTTCTTCCTCTTCCATCGCCTTGGCGTTGAGCGCTTCAATCTGGGCGGTCAGCTTCGCGTTTTCTTCCGCCAACGCTTCGTTCTGTGCCGTCAGCGTTTCGGATGCTGCAACCGCCACCTGCGCGATCGGCATTTGCTTTTCGACGCAAGCCAATACGAACTCGGCGGGCATCTTCGGGTAAGCAGCTTTGATTTCCTGAACGGTTGCTGCTACGGGCTCGTTTGGCATCGTCGTTTCCTCTGTTGCCGGGGGTGTCTCACGCTTCGGTGCCTCGCTTACGTTCAGCGATGCAAACACACGATGCGGAAGTGAATTTCGATAGGCGGTCGGGATCTTTGACTCGCCGGCGGTGTTCAGTACGCGGGTGGCTAGCCCGACTTCCAGCGACTCTTCGGCGGTGTAGAACGTTTCCGCTCGCATCAGTGCCGCCACTTCGTCACCGTCCATATCCATCCGCTGGGCGTAGGCGCTGATCATTTCCGACTTGATGTCGGCTAGTAGCTTGGCGCTGCGTGCATGGTCGATGTCGTCACCGCCTGATTCCATTGACGGGTTGTGAATCATCACGAACCCGTTGGAAACGATGTCCACTTCATCGAATGCAGTCAGGATGTAGCTTGCGATCGACCCCGCAAACGCGTCCACAATGGCTTTCTTGGGACCGGGATAGTCCGCAAACGCATTGCGGATCGGGGTGCCAGCAAAGACGTGACCGCCTGGCGTGTCAAAGTGAACCGTCAGCGGTTGTTGCTGGTCTGCGAACGCTTGCAACTTGCCTTTGATTGCGGCAGCAGTTAGTTCGCCTTCACCGATCACGCCGTATAACTCAATCTCATTCATCGGTTGCCGCGGCCTCCGCTTTGTTCATTTCAACAATCCCCGGATCCTGCAACGACTGCTGCACGCCTTGCGGCAGCGGGATAGCGATCAGGTTTCGCCAGTCCACATCAGCACCATCGTTCTGGCTGTTGATCTCGTCAGCCTTTGCCATCGCTTCCGTAATTGCCGCTGCGTTGTCCTCGATGATCTCGGTCTTGATCTCGTCCCAGTCGCCGTTGCGTTCAGCGTGCAACCGCCGCCGGGATGTCAGCGAGTTGCCCAACCGAATCACATCCGCTTCCGCGTCCGTCTTTGGCTCGATGTACGAAAACGTCGGCATGCTCCACTTGTGGCGGAAGATGTTGACGTCGCGGCGATTCGATGCGGCTCTGAGTGCTCGGTCTTCCGCGATGAACTGCGATACCTTGAACTTGTAGGCGGGCTTGTGTAATCGGTTGACTAGATTCCGCTGGATGTCTTGAAAGCCCTTGCGTGCTTCGTGAATCGCTCCGCGGTAGCCGTGGAAAGTGCTTTCGGCACCGTCAAGCAACACGAGGCACAGCGGCAGCCCAAGATTGACGCCGATCATTTGCAGCATTAACCGAACGTGGCTGAAGTATTCCGCGTTGGGCGTGTTAGGGCTGAACCCGTGCAACTTCTCACCTGGTGCCCCGTCAATCTCCATGCCGGGTGCCACGTTCTGAATGTCGCGGGTGCCACCGGTTAGCGTTTCTGTCGTGGGATTGCCGTAGCCACTGGGCGACCCTGGCGGCGGGGCAATGGAACGTTCGCGGAAGATGGCAAAGCAAGAAACGATCTGCTGCTGCACCATCTTGGCAAAGTTGATGTCTTCGAACATGCCCGTCGTTTCGAAGATCGGGGCAAACGCAGTCACGCCCCGCGTTTGGCTTTTCCGCTTTGGGTTGTAGACGTGGAAGAACAGCCGCAATCCTGCCGCGTTGCGGACAGTCAACCGTGCTGAGTCCGCCATGCTTATTTGCGACTTATACGCATCAATCGGCGTTCTCATGATGTGGTAGGCTTCCCGCCGGCCACTGCTTGACTTCTCAACGCCCAGCACCGTGTTAGGAATGCGGGTGGGCGTCTGGATGTTGTGGGCTTCGAAGTGCTGAATGTGCCCCGAATCCAGCCCAGCGTTCCCGCAGTCGCCATCGACGAACAACGCACGGCACGTTTGCCGCTCTAGGTCGAGCCAGCACGACTCACCCTCGATGTCTACTTGGTCGGGGTCGTCGCCCCATTCTTGCCAGCGTGCCTTCAACTGGGCGTCAACAGTCTTGTCGCCCGTGTCGGGGTCGAGCGTAAACCCGTCCTGCACGATGTTCGATACCGCCCGATCGACTGTCTGCCCGACAATCGCATCGTTGCGGTCCATGTCGCGGGCTTTCTCGATGTCGTTGTAAAACGCCCACTCATTGCGGTAGTGCCAATCAGCGGATCCGCCCTGCGATGGCAAGCCAACACGCCTGCGGATGAACCGCGACTCCCGCGACATGTTGTAGTCTGCTCGGATGTCTTCAAACGCGGACGAAACGCCGCTGGGTGCTGCCAGTGCGTTCATCGACGGAACCCGTCCTTAGCGGTCAGGAACCGCACGCCGCTGGTCGAGTTCTCATTCGCCTGCACGTATTCGCGAGCACGGGTCATTTCATCCCTGATTAGTGGGATGTCAAATGTGACCGATGACCCCTGGTCAGCAGCACTAGATGGCTGCTCACTTAGAGCCCGCCTCGCTGCTGTAATGTAAGCCCTTGCTTTCGCCACTGACCCGACTTCTTCGTAGTCGGCGTTCCGTGACAAAGCGTCTTTGATTTCGTCAAGAGTAGGGGTCGCGACTGCCATACCAGAAAAGTAGGCAGGCAGGGCGATCTAGGGTGCAGAATCGGGGAATCGGTTATTCGGCACTAGAGCATAAAAGAATCTATTGAGTGCATAACAGCATGCGGTGCTGCTTGCTCTCGCTTTTGTCGCTTTTGGGGCTTGCTTTTGCGTGCCCGCTTCCGAGGAACTGCCTTTGCTGCTTTGGTTGCTGCCTCTAGTCTCGATTCCAGATCGCTGATTGCGGCAAGCAGTTCCTGCTCTCGCTCAGCGTGTAGCTTCTGCAATTCTGAATTGCGAATCCGCATAGCACTAAGCCGCTCGATGGTATCGCACAGTCGATCCCGGCAACTGCCTAGCCGATGGTCGCTTTCCATCCACATGCGCTGTGCCTGTGCCGCTTTCCTGGCCAACGACTCAGACCGAACCGCAATGCTTTGATACCGTATCTTGCGTCGCTTTCGCTTGAAAAACATACCCGTCCCCCTTTGGGAATTGTCTACCCCGCATTCTCAATCATCCACTGAATCGCGTGCAATGGCGTTGACACCGTCCGCCCGTTTTCCAGCGTCGCTTCCACCTGCTCTAGCCCCTGCATGATGCCCTTGAGTTTCTTGGCCTGCGTCGCGGTCAGCCCCACGTCAACACGCCGCTTGCAGTAGCCTTCCACGCCTTGCAGATACGGGACCGTGACCGACAGCGTAGACCGTGACACCTCGAGCGTTGGCTGGATTGCTTGCTCGACTGCCGCAACGGGCGACAAGTCTTTGACCGCCGCTGACCCTGGTGGCGGTTCGGGTCTCTTTCTCTTTGCCATCTATCGTGCTCCTACGAAAAAAGGTCTGCCGTCCCTGTCGAACTGACCAGGCGGAGGCGTGTCTGGTTGTGCCTTCACGGGCGGGGCATCTGGTCTGCGTTGCTCCACCACCTTGATGCCGAAGGTGCCAGCCGCGGCACACGCAAGAGCCGTCGAGTCCAGCCAGTGGTTGTTGCGATTCTTGACGAACCACACCCGCTGCAACTCCTTGCCCTCTTTCGGTATCCATCGTTCCTCTTCCGCGACGATGTGGTGCGCAAACGACAGATGCCGCTTCACGTCGCCCTCGTTGGAAAACAACGCCAGCGAACCAGGCGTGCGGAATCCGCTATCGTCAAGCGACCGCAGCAGAAAGCGTTCTTGCAGCCAGTGCTTCCAGTATTCCGTCTGGCAGTTATAAAGCCACACGCCGCTTTTGAGCAGATAGTGTGCCCAGGCTTCGATGTACGGGATCTTGTAATCGCTCTGTGCCGGCATGCGGAAGCGTCCCATGTCCCAGCCCTTGGCAGGGTAGAACGGGTCGCCCAGACGCCGGCACACCTCATAAGCCGCTTCGGTGAACGTTCCGCTGTCGATCAGCACGCGGTTAGGCTGCTTCGGAAGTGCCACTTCTTCCGCCCACACTTCGATGGCTTCGATCAGTGCCGTTTCAACCGCTTTCTCGTCGCTCTCTTTACTAAGCCCCGCCGTTTCCATGATGCCATAGTCGGGGATAGTGCCGATGCAGCCCGATTCGCTCCACGCGGTATCGGTCCAGTGGGATGCGTACTTGCCCAAGTCAAGCCCGATCGTGCGAACCGCTGTATCAGACGGGATGTCGAATTGCTCCAGCCCCGACAGACGCACCTGCACCCGCGATGCGGTCAGGCGGATCTTCTGCACTTCCTCGCCCTTCTCTGGGTCGTTCTGGTACTCCGTGCGATAAGACGCCAGATCGGTATCCGCGATCTTGTTGAACTGCACCTGCAACGCCGAAAACGTCACCTGCGTGCCATCCTCCAGAATCTTCGGCTCGAATGTGCTGGTGATCAGTTCCGCGCCCGCTTCCATCGCTTCCGCATTGGCGAGGTAAAACGCCACCGCGTTCATCGCGTGTTCGTCGCCGTCCGCTTGGTCCTTGTGACGTAGTGCGATGTACTCCGACCATAGCCCCAACTTGCTTTCGTCGGTTGCGTCTTCGACTGTATCCGGCCACTTCTCAATCATGCCAAAGCGTTCGCCCCCCCATGCGGGCATCCGCTTTGCGTCCGTGATGCGTGCCGATAGGCAGTAGTTGTTCTGCACCGTCGTGAACACCGATATGGCAATTTCGCTGCCCTCTTCCGCCAGCCCCGCGATGTCGCGGTTCAGAATCTTTTCACGTTTGGCAATCTGCTCCAGCGAACGCGCCGATTCTTCCGTTTCTGGGTCGTCCACGATGATGATGTCAGGTCGGTCGCCTTCGATGTTCTTCCCGCGGAACGCCACATCCAAACCGAAAAACGCCATTTTCACGCCACCGTAGATGGACCCCGGCACGTGCGGCAATGAGAAGTAGTCATTAGCCTTCCACACGATGCGGGTGGGCACACCGCCAACGTGCTGTTTGGTCGCTCGCTGGCCGCTAGCACCCTCCATGTCGCGGATAGGGCAGCACACTTCGGGGAAATCATCAAAAAGTAGATCGTTGTATTGAAACTTGTTGCGAACGTCCGTGTAGATGCCGAATCCATGCTTCAACGTCTGACCGCCGGCGAACGGAAAGCGAACCAACCCCGCCAGCACGATCGAGACGACCATACCTTTCACTATCTCGGTTTTGCCGCGTCCCCGCGGAGCCGCCATCGCTTTGCGTCCCTTGTTCTGCGCCAGCGTCCACATCAGTTCAATGATCCGTGTACGGTCCTTATCGAACGCCCGCTTGTATCGATCCGCAAAGTACGTCCGCAAGAACCGCTCCGGGTCAGCCAGGCACCGCTCCCGCCGCTGCGGGTTAACGCACTCGTGAAAATGCACTTCCGCCGCTTTGCTGCGTTCGCGTCGCTTGCGTTCGATGTCTTTGTCGCGGGCGGTTTCAGTTGTCAACCTCGACCGCATCTGTGCTAATGCGACTACCTGCCTGTCTGGCGGCAGCTTCGACAGCACCTGCGTCAATCCCAAGGTCGTCAGCGATAGCAGATAGTCGATCGTACTCGTGCTGTAACTGTGCATCTACAAACTTATGCTGATCCTTCTGGTTTTGACCCACCATCGCAACGATCGCGTTAACCGCTGCGATCTGTGTTGACTCCTTTTCTGCGTAGTCGCGGAGATAGCAAACACGGTCCACCGTTGCGGCCCGCTCTTGCTGCGGAATGTCCCACTGCTCTTTCACAGCACGCCCCAGTAGCCGTGCCTCTTGCAACTCTGTCATTGCCACCCCATCCAATCGAGAAACATACAAACCGGGATGCCAATAAGTACGATCAACTGAAACAGAATCAAGAACGCAAGCCCTGCTAGCTCTGCGTCTGTGTGTGTTAGCTTATTAGCCATTACCACCCCCTACCCCGCCTCTGTTTTGGCGAGCTTAAACGCTGGATTTTTTTGAACAATAATCGGACGCTTCGCACCGCTCAGGCGCAGAATCGCCAGAAATAACTTAAACCCGGGCAGGGGGGGCTATGTGTCCGCGACGACTGAATGATGTGTCGCAACAGCATGGCATAATTGTATGAACTGCTCATTGCTCATCGTTCCCTTGGCTGCATTGGCAAGCGGATGGACGCATTGCAGATTGCTAATCTCATCGCCTCCGCCGTCTTGGATGGGAATGATGTGATCCAAACAGAACGTTTCAACACCCAGTTCCCACCCAGTCAAAGCACATCTGTACTGGTTCTCTTCCAACTTCTGTTTCACTTGCTTTGGTGTTGCTGACTTCACCTTTTCGCCTCCGTCGCTTTCGGATGTTCGACAATTTGTTTTGTATTCGCTTCTTCCACTCGCACTGAAGGTAGTAAGACCGCCTGACCTGCAGCGCTTTCAATTCCCCGTAAATGCCCCCACATCGCACTCCCACTTGCTTGCGAGACTTCCGCCCTCGCGATGCACCAAGGCGTGAAGTGATCGCATACCCCCAAGGATCGTTTACACGCCTTGTGTATGCTGACCTTTTTGATGCTATGCAAGTGATCGCTGCCCTGTATGGCTTAAGTGATTCCTTGCAGGCATCACATGAATTGCCAAGGTGTGCATGGCCATCTTCACAATACTTGATAACAGGAAGCGATACCGCTCGCGGGCGTGTCTCCCATGATTTGGTCGCTCGCCATTTCTGCTGGCACTTACGCGAGCAGCACGGCGATTCATGCTTACGCAGCCATGACTTTGTTCGCTTTACACGACTCCCACACACCACACACTGCAGGTCCAGTTCTTCGACCCTTATGTCTTCGATATGGCACTTCCTTGAGCAATACACTCCACCGCGATTGTCGTTGCAAACAAACTGCCTGTGGCAACGTTTGCAACTTCTTGTTCTTTGCCGCTCCAGTTCCGCCCTTCTGCTCTCCGCACATACCTTGCATCTTTTTGCATGCCGCGGAATGATAGCTCCACAGTTACACCTGAAGGCCGATGCCGTGTGACTTCTGCGGCACTCCTTGTCGCAGAAGTTTTTCTCTCGAATTGCAGATGGTTTCTTGTAAATACTTGATCCGCACCAATCACAATTAACTGCATTGACAACACGCTCGCCATTGGATTTGCACGCACGGCAGCAGTATCGCGTTGCCTGATTCATCCAGGGATGAAAATGCTTTCCGCACGTTTCGCATACACGAGTTATTGACGCATCTCTCCTAACCATTGACATGGCCCAGCTTCTCCACCCACAGGATGTACGTCTGCTTGCCCGTTTGCTCCACTGACTGTGCGTCGTCCCACGTCCACGCCAACTCTACAAAGTGCCGTTCCCGCGTCTTGTCGCTTGACTGGAACGCGTTATCCGCTGCTGTCAGCTTTAGCGTCAGTGTGCCGTCAGTCGCGAGGGTGCCGCCATTGGCGTCCAATATGTCTGTGCCGTTACGGCTGTTGATCACGCTGCCATCTTCGTCTTGGATGGTCAGCGTCAGCGTATTAATCGCTGCCTTTGCGAGCGATGCATTCTCTGTGTCGTAGAGCGTCGCTGTGATCTTGGCCGACTCGCCATCATTTACGCTTGTTTCGCCCGTGGTTAATACCGTGACGCCCATACTAGCACTCCAATGTTGCCGTGGCTTTGGTCAGTCCGATAGATGCCGTGGCACTTGCTGTCGCTAGCACCCCATTGCGAATGCAGATGAAACCTGCAGCCACCACTTCTGCCGCCGCGATTCCCCCGTACCCGTACCCGCTCACCTGCCTGTCGAACTGACTGATAGACGCGTCAGGAACAGGCACCGGACCGACGAACAGTGTGGTGATCGCAACCACGCTTTTGCGTTTTGCAGCGGAGTCAATCGCCATCAGCTAGCCTCCGCTTCACTGTAAGTCGTGCCGTCATCGCTTAGCGACTTGCTGTATAAAGCCGTGCCAGCGTCATTGTGGAACGTCTTGGCGGACGCGGTCACATCGACCTTGTTGCGTAGCGCCCCGTACAGATAGGCGAGCATGTCAGGCACTTTGGCCGTGGCTGCGGGTGCGGTCGTGGGCTCGTTCACTGACGTTGTCAACTCGCTGATGAGCGTGTCGACGTTGCCGTCTATCGTGGCAATGGACGCTGGCAGCGTTGTGCCCGTGTCTACCAAGATGGCGTCCACATTGGCGTCCACCGTCGCGATGTTCGCATTGACCAGCGTGAAATCGTCATCTAGCTGCGTCTGTACCGACGATGCGATAGACGCTGCGGACGGAAACGCTGTAGCCGTGACCCACGCAGCATCGCCACGATTGCGGATTTGCTCCAGCGAATCGGTCTGTACGTCAAAACCGCTGCCGGCCATCTCTTCCAGCATACCTGCGAGCGTTGCCGCCCCTGGAATGCCGATAGCCACGGGGTCGCCAATCTTTGTGATGAACGCGGCATCAAATAATTCCACTTCTCTCGTGACGGGGGCCATCCCCGCGTGCGTGATGTGGAACGTCATCGCTTGCGCAAAATCGCCGCTGTCGATCGTCATGTCTTCATCGCACAGCAGAAAATAGACGCCTGGCATGTTGGTCGCGTCAACTTCCGTAATCGTTGGCGTGGTCATCGCCGTTGCCGTGCCGTTATTTCGTGACCGGTAGACCGTGAACGATGACAGACCGGTTTCGCGCGTGGTGAAGTCCGTGGAATCCACCGCAACGAAATACACGCCCTGGTCAGTCACTCCGCTTGGAATCCGCATTTAGTTCACTCCTAATCCGATCGCTTGCAGCCCTTGCGTGACAGCGAACGTTGATCCGCCTCCGCTGCTTTGCGTGCTGTTGTTCGTGATTGCCTGATTACTGAAGTCCGCCATGCTGTTAGGCGACGGTGCCGAGTCCGTGACGTTGCCGCTGCTGTAGCTCACCGTCACCGTTTCGGTGCTCAACACCGGGCGGTTGGTCGTCAGTGTGATCTCGGTATTGCCCGTGCGTTCGGTCGCGAGGATCGACAACGCGTCACCGTCGCTGGATAGCGAAAAGCCCGTGATCGCGGCTTGCGGCAACACGGGAGGCGTTCCGGCCTCCGTCAGCGTGACGACTACTGTGGTTCCGCCCGTTGGGATCTGTGCGGAAGCGAACGCGGGAGGAACGTCGTCTGCGGCTGCCACTGCTTCGTCAAAGAACGGCAACGCAGCGGGATAGAACGTGCCCGCAGAGTTCGGAAGCGACACACCCGCGCCCTGCGGCGGCTCCTCGCCCGTTCCTGCGTGTGGGCTTTCACCTTCACCCATCGAGACCGTGAGCGTACCGCTTGCCGCCGTGGACAGCGTTAGAGCGACGTTGACGCCCGACACCGCTGCAGAACTGATAGTTGCGGCTACGGCGTCGTCGTAGACCGTGAAGCAATCCGGAGAGATTGTCGTGCCCGTTCGCAGCGACTTGTCGAATTGGACCGTAACAACCGTTTTGCCCGTGTTGTGCGTCGCTTGCACGATGGCAGGTGCGGCAGTCGCGCCCGTTCGCAGTACGTGCCACCACTCGTTTGCGTACGCTTCGCCCTCTGCGTCTGTGACCGGGTGAAGTCCGTCGCTGGTGTGCTCAATCCACCAAATGTTCGCGCCCTGGTACGAATTGGAGTTAGAGTCAATCGCGAGATTGAAACCCTTCCGAATCCGCGTCACCCGGGCGTCCGTGTCGGCTGCGGTGCATTCGCCAAGATTTGAGAAGTACGTTTTGCAGTCCGTGTACGCACCCTGGAAGCTATCCGCCAAGGCTTCGCATTCTGTTTCCCATGCCGTCTCCGATGCGGTGGTTGTGTCGGACGGCGATGTGCCCGTGGAGTCGTTCGCACCGCCATGCATCAAAATACCGTCGATGTCGCCCGTGCCCGTTCCGGTCGTGTTGCCGTTGTTGACAAGCGACGTTACCGCCGTGTTTCGCAGACCGGTCATCTTTTGGCCTGACGAACCGCTGGGAATCACCGCAGCGAGAATATCATCGCAAAGCCTGTCAGCGAGAATCGGCCAGTGCGAACCGTCGTTCGCGCCGATGTGCGAATCGGTCAGTTGCTGCCAGTCGACACCCGATCCATTGCACGCCATCCACGTCCATGTCCTGCCCGTGTGGCTCTTGGCGTTCGTCAGCCGCCCGTCAGCGATGGAATCGACTTCAAGCAGATAGACCGCATCCACCGTGCAAGGAAGCGTATCGCTATCGCTGATGTCCGTGTCGTTGCTAAAGCGAACCTCCAACCCCTGCCACGGCACTGTTGCGTCCAGATTCACCACCTCGCTAAACGTGCCGCCGCTTGGTGATGCATCGAGTGTTGCCCATGTGCCTGCGGAACTTCCGCCCGCGCCGTCGCCTACCGTTGTGCGGCGATACTCGATTGCCGTGGGCGTTCCGCCGTAAGTGCCCGCGATAGTCCAGCTATACGTTCCGCTCGCTTTCTTTCGCTTAACGCGTGTGTTCGCTGCTTGTGCCGTGAGCACGATATTTTCTGGCGGCTCGACGATGTCGTACGGGTCGGCGAAGTCGTCATCGAGATTCGCAAGCGTTAATTCCGTGCCGTCGAAGATGTAGAAGTAATGCAGTTCCCCGACTAACGCCAAACTGTCACCAAAACCCCAGCCTAGTCGGTCGATAGCACGATCCGCCAACGATGAATCGTTTCCGTCCGTCGCCGCATTCGTCCATGTGCTTGCAGTTGCCAACTTGTAGTGGATCTTGCAAGCGTGAAGGCTTCCCGACTCTGCCGCGTACGAGATGCAAATGTCGTAGAGAACCGTGCGGTGCCCCGTTGGCATTGTTCGGCTGCTACCGTTGCCAAGGTTCGACTCAATCGACGTGTCGCCCTTGCCGTGCCAAATGTACTCCCCAGTATCGCTGGAAAGCCCCGCGATCATGCCTTTATTGTCGTCCGCGTCAAGTTTCGCGCGGTACATGTACGTTACCGCATCCGAGGACGTGACAGACGTGATTTGCATCTGGTCACTGCCAGACCCGCTATCGAATCCAACCGTGTCAGACAGCGACCCGCCGCTTTGCGTTGCGTCGTTGCTGCCTTTAATGTCGTCCGCATCCGCTCCGCCCGTGTTGCCCGTGGCGTGGAACGTCCAAGCGTGCGTCAGGTCGTCCCAGTGAGCGTGGGACGTGTTCCCGGCGGGGAGTGATGATGGTCTTGGCATTTAGTTTCGGTCCCTGTGCCGTAGTTCGTCTGTCAGCTTGTCAAACGCTTCCGTGAGCTTCCCTGCTACTTTCTCGTTGCTTTCTCGCCACTCGCCGCGCTCTTCACGGTGCTCTGTTCGCATAAATCGAAACTCACCGCGAACGTACCAAAGCACGCCACCCAGCAAGATGAACAAAACAAGGATCACCAATCCTGGCAGCCCGTGCTCTGCCCAAATGCTTGCGTCGGCAGCGTTTGTTTCTGGCATTATTCTTCATGCTCGATCTGCCAAATGATGCGTTTTAGCTGCCAACTGGGTATCAACAACCCAACAAGCAAAACGATTCGAATGACATTTTGTGTTTCAGGGGTAAGTTCCATCATGAATTCAAACGCTTGTGCGATTCCAAACCCGAGCGTGAGCCCCCCAGCGAGCATTTCACCGAAGAGGTTAAGCGCAAACGCTCGTGAAAGTCGTTTGGGTATTTGGGAGAACCGCCAGCAGTTCGAAGCCGCGAACAAAACCGCAAACGCGCCGAACCCGAATACCGCCAATTCCAAAATGGTGCTAAGCATGTCCATCTCCTAGCCAAGTAAACAAAGCAACCACTTTGGTAAGCCGAATCGCTTCACTTCTCCCGCCGTGTTTTTTGGTATCGACTTATCGTTTCAATTTCTTTTCTGTCGTCCAACTGCTGGGCACGGTAAACCGCTATCGCTTCATCGTTGTGCCTGATCTTCAGTGATGCCCAGCACACCCACGCGACAACAATCACGTCGCGCGGGTGTCCGTAGTAGCAAGCCACCGCAAACGCGACCGCGAACACGATAGCGACGAGCCACGTGATCGCGTCGGACGCCAGCCAGGCGTCTACCGTTTGACGAAACTTGCTCACAAATCAAACAACCCGCCCCCGCCGTTTCCTGATGGTGCCCCTGTGTCGTCGTCTTCTGGGTCCATGTACCGCCGCGCCGTTTCGGCCAGCGAGCTTGCACGCTTCGCCATCGCTTCCGCTTCCGTGATCACCTTGCGTGCGAAGTCTGGGTTGGGCGTAGGGTCGTCGGGTTCGTCATCGTCGCCGTCGTCCATGTGGTCCCAGATGGGCAGCGTTGTGACGTTCGCCTCTTGATGGAATCCGTTTTCCAGCTCATCGGCGCGGTTGTCATTTAGTTCCACGAGTCCTTCGGGTCGCTCGAATCCGACTGGGTGCCCTGCGTGTCGATTGGCGTACTGAACCCAGATGCTATGGGCGGTTTGCCCCGCGCCATCACCAGCCCACGACCACGTTAAGATTCCGTATTGCAGATGGTCCGTGAGCGAGTGAACGCCGCTGCCCGACTGGCCACCGATTGCGTTGGGTTGCCATCGCCACACTGTGCCGCCGTGCGTAATGCGGGTCGTGGTGAGTTTCTGATAGTACGGTCCCTGACATCGCGGGTAACCGCCGGTGTAGTGCTCCCCTTGCGGCATTTCGTTGCGTAGCTTGACGTGCGGCAATTGCAGCACACGGTCAGCTTCCAAAATCGCCCAGTCCGCCATGACGCGGTCTGAGTATGCCGCCATGATCAGTCGGCATGGCACGACCTTGTCGCCTGCGTGCGGAAAGATGCAACGCATCTGCTTGCCGACTTTTGTCCCCGCCACGTGGGCGTTGGTCATGATCAGGCTGCGTCCGTTCCACTTACCAACCAGCGAACCCGATCCGCAGACGTTGCCATTGCTGACCTTGCAGATACCCTGCGAGGATCGACCGTAGGGCGTGGTGGCGTGAGACGCTGCGTCTATCGCCGCGCCTGTGTGCAATAGCGTAGGGGCGTCGTTGCTCATGCGACCCTCGCTAGCATGTCAGCTTGAATCGCTTCCGCCTGTGCAACATCTAAGATGCCGTACTCAACAAGCAGGTCTAGCAACACCTTGATGAATTCAATGAGCTGCGGCAGATACTCCACCCAGTTCATGCGGTCATAGTCCACGGCCCCACTGGCCTTGCGTGGCAGGTCGTGGTCGCTGGTGCTGAATACCGTCTCGATGACAAACAGCCGCTTGGCCGTTTCACGGAAACCACGCGACAACAACGCAACGCGGATCTTGGGCACGTCCGTGCGTTTGATCTTGCCGTCACGCGCAGCCGTGCGAGCAGCCTTAATAACCTGCCGCCGAAAACTGTCAGTACGCTCGCCCGCCAAAACGGGCACATCATCGATAGAGACTTCCGCTACGTCTGGCGGTTGGGCGTGTGCCCAGTCATGAAACTGCCCCGCAAGCACACACGACACCACCAAGATCAAAACAAACCGCATTGCATCACCCCTCAAAAATGGAAACTTGCCGTGGCTCTGGCTCGTCACCAGAACCGACCACCCACAAAAACAATTCAGCATCACCGACAACGTGCCGCGTGGTGCATTGGCCGGGTATGTCGTGGGCGTAACTCACCACACGACTGCCCCGCCTTAGCTGACGTTTCAGCAACCGCCCCAAATCAGCAAGCACGGGTCCGTGGTGGTAGAGAAACACCACATCCGCCCCGCGATAGTCCGCCGCGAACATGTCACCCGCGACTATCTGCACGCCGTCGTAATCGGCACACGCTCGCATCGCGTCCGCTGCCGTTGATTTGTTGAACTCGATCCCGATACCACTAGACGCACCCGCATCCATTGCAGCCCGCAGAAAATCTGCCGTGCCGCATCCAGGCTCCGCTACATGGTCGCCCGGTTGGACGCGTGCCAGCGCCACCGCAAGTGCAATGGCGCTGGCAGGCGTTGACCGCAGGGTGTGCCCCACGTTCACCGGGTTCAAGGAATTCAATTCTTGAGGCTTTACCTCAATTTTGTAATTTTGCGGAATCACCTTGATAAGCTTGCGAATCGCCGATACTGGCTGAATGCCAACTAAGTGCCTCCGCATTCCGCCAGCATAGAACACCAGTTCTGGAAATGATCGTGTGCGCCTGACTGTGGCCGCATCTGGATGGCTTGCGTCCATGTAGCACACCGCAGTGCCCGCAAGTTGCCCGTCGCGTTTCATCCGCTGGAGGAGCCCTTTCATGTCCTGACAGGGAAGGCAGCCAGTCGTCCCCACGAGCACCAGCAGCGGCTTGCCTGCTGCGTGCTCTGCATAAGCCTGCTGGTAGGTCAAGAGCGATGGCAGGGGCCTTGCGGCTTGCTGTGTCGTCTTGGCGGTGAATGTCTGCTTGATCGGATACCGCCTGCCACCGCTGATAAAGCTTGTAGCACCCGTTGCGGCTGCGGCCCTTGCATCGTCGCACATCTTGCATGAGCACTGGGCAGAGACAATCACGCCATCGCGAGCGGTGTAGCTCGTGATCGGTTTGCCCGTGGAACGCCTGAATAATTGCCCGTTCGCAGGAACGCACAACGTGGTTAGAAGTAGAATCAGCAGATAACGCATGTGACCCCTCGTGTATCGCCGTCCGCTTGCTGCCGGGGTGGAACAGCGAGCGGACGACTAGGGCACCGCTACCGGTGGCGGTGCTGGAGTCAATCCTACGGATTCGCTAGCGGGGTCAATCCGTCAGGATTAGCAGGTTTCAGACTTTGCCTAAACTTGCGGAAACTTTGCGTTTAGAGTGCGTCAGGTGGGGTGTCGAAAGACACCTTTTCATCGACACGGGCGCGTCGCATTAGCTTTTCGATACGTTCGCGATCTTCGCCGCTGACTTCGAATTCAAAGCTATCGTCCGCGCGACCGTTGAATCGGAATCCTTGGCCGTGCTCAGATTGCTCTGCCGTGATCTCGATGTCTTCAATTTCGATGGGGTCGTTGTTGCCAAATTGAATTCTTGCTTTTGTCATCTTGCTTTTACTACTTCGCCCTCGTCTAGTCCATCCAGCCACGCTATCAACACTTTATACCGTATCCGCCTCCGATCACTTTGCGGCATCCGCACGGTCGGAAGCGGGTTGTCGGGGTCGTGCGTCCAGTTGCGGATGGTCGTGTGAGACACGCCAGCGACGCGGCCAGCGTCCACGAATGTCAGAAGTGCGTTGTCATCCATGCTCACCATCCTTGCGTCTTCGATTCCACCACGGGCATCTGGTGTAGATACTTCATCTGCGTGCGCCCGTCTTCATCACGCACCGCAAAAGCCATAATCCAGTCACCGCCCGTCGTGCCGCAACAGAGGACACGCCCGTGCTTGCTGGACTCGTACCAGCGACCAGCGATGGCGTTGCACGAGTTGAGAACGCCCGGCTGCGACCAGTCGTCAAATGTTGGTCTGTCATCCATGTGCCCACCACTCCCTCGTCGGGTCGTTCACTTCTTCCACGGTCATTGGCTTCTTAGGCGGAATTCCCGCACGGTGCCGATACTCCGTTTCTGACCAGTTTCGCCGAATCCGCCTTGTCGCGGCTTCGATCTCTTCCGGTGTTGGCGTGTAGCGGGGTTCGTCGCGTTTGCGTGTCATGCTTCCCTATCGTCCGATAATGAACATGCTGGGGTTAGGCGTCATACTTCCCGCGAATGTGATCCTCGACGCCGTCGCGATAGACCTGGGCACCGATCTCACCGGCGCGGTTCAGCGCTTCCACCGTCAGTGACGCCGCTCGACCGCAGACGTGAATCGGTTCGCCGTTCAACAAGCCTTCAAGCTGCTCAGCGTCGATCTCTGCGACTGTCGAGTAGCCGCGACCCTTTTCGCTGATGATGCGCGTCATGAAGTCGAGTTGCCCCTGCGTGCCGTTGAAGCAGCCTTGTTCCTGCGCGACGCGAATTGCCTTTGCCAACAACGCCGGAACCATCGTCTTTGGGGCGTCGTCCATCACCGCAGCGATTGCCGCCTCAAGATCCTCGAATGAGTTGACAAGCCCTCGCTCTTGGACGGTATCACACTCCGCCGTTCCGGCGTGCTTCTCAGGGTCGTATGGTTCCTCGGATGTGATCTCCGTCGATCCAATCACGATGCCGTAGCAGATATTCATCGACTCCTCCGACCAGCCGTCGTCAGCCGCGTCGCGTTCTTGGTCGAGACACTTTTCGGCGGACTCACGTGCTTCATCGAGCGTTTCGTGCGTGTCCAGGTGGCCGCAACTGTCGTGTGAAAAGAACTGTCCCATGTCATTCTCCTTTCTGTTCGTCCGATAATGAACGTAGTGTTGTGTTACGAATCGCCAATGTCCTCCCCACTTCCCTCTGCACCAGCCGCCGCAGTGCAACGCCACCTAGCTGTTCCAGGTATTCCGCCGTGATCTCGCCCGATTGCAGCCAGCACGCGATGCGCCGCAGTTCGTGGCCTCGGACGGTGCGTTTGCTGGTGCGGGCGCGGGCCGCGTAGGTCGCGGTTTGTTGCTTTGGGGATTTCATGGCATTAGTCGCTAGCTTGATCCATGAATTGCAAGTAGCGATTCTCTATTGGCTCGCTGTCGCTGTAGAGGCGACCCGTTGCAGCCAGTTCTGTTTCAATCTCGATGCGAAGGAACTCGATGTTTTGGTGATTCAGCGACCGAGTGAGTAACAGTTCCAGTCGCTCAAGTTGGGCTTTCATCACAGCTATTTGTTCCGCGTCGGCCATCTCGTCTCCTTGGTTGCGCCGCCGTCGCGGCTGGGGGTGTACTTGCCGGATTGTGGGCACTGTCCGGCGGCAGCGTTGGGCGTTCGTCGCTTGAATCCCTAGAAAAGGGAATCGCCCGCCCGTGCGGGGAAACGCTCCCCGCGTGGTTGTTGTGTTGCATATCAGTAATCCCACGTATCGCATGCGCACCAAAATTGCCCGCAATACTCGCAGCGGTCGTCGTACCAGCTTGCCATGCAGTCTTGGCATAATCGGCACCCGTCGTCCGCCACTTCGCAAACTGAATCTATGCCGCAACTATCGCACTCCTGTAGCTCTGGCGTTTCCCGTTTGCTTTCGTTGCTCACTTCGTGTGTCACGCGTCCATCCTGATCGTAGTAAGGTTTCACTGCATCGCCTCCATCCGCTCCCGCCAGGCGTCCGCCACCTGCGCGGGCGTGTGGTCAGTCATTGCGTCCACTCCGGTACGATGCCCAGTTACATGGGACCAACACGGCACCATCGCAAAGCCTATCAGCCGCCTGCGGTCCCATGCGTTGCTCTAGCTCGTTGCGGTCTTTGACGTTGAGCGTTGCCGCCATCGGTAGGCAATCGCGGTATCGTCCGTCCACGATCCGCAATAGCATTCGCTGTTCGTACTCGCTAAGACTGCCAGCGGGCGGAATCGGATCACTCAATGCCAACAAATGCGGGTGGATGTACTTCTCAACGATCGCATCTTCGTCCGTGGCACCACTCTTGATTGCATGGCGAAACTCTGCGAACAACCGCAACCCATCGCGGTAGACAATGTCACCAGGGTTGCGACCGTAGCCAATCAGAATTGACTTGATCGTGGCGACCATCAGATGATCCTTGCCCGTGCCCTTCGGACCAAACAGCACCAGCGACTTGCCCTCTGTTCGGTACGTTCCGAAGTGCGTCACGTAATCGCGACAGACCGCAACCGCAGACTCGTGCATCGGGGTCAATTGCCGGAAACCCTGGAACGTGCAATCCGCGTATCGCTTACCAATGGCAGCGTCCACGCTTGCGGTCGGGCTCGCCTCGACGCCTGAGAGGCCGTCTAACGGCATGCGCCGCTTTGGCGGCTGCTGCTTCGGCTCAACCTCTCCGGTCGCGATCTGGCCGATTGTAGGCGGCATGTCGTCCATAATCAGAATCCTTCCCCGAAGTCCGTGGCGTTGCTGTCGTATGTTTGGCCAGCACCGACTGCCTGACCGTTGGCTCGCCAAGTCTGCCGGTCATCGTCGTAGCGACCCTGATTAAGCCACGTGGATGGGTGGATAGGTGAGCGGTCGCTTGGCTTCGCTTCGGATGTGCCAGAAAACTCCTGCATAGCGTCCGTGATGTACTTCGCCGCATCGTCTTGCGATAGCATCTGCCGCCCCTTGCGCTCCACCGCTTTGCGGAATGCCTTCGCCGCTGCGTCCCTGCCCTTCCGAAGATGGACCACATCCCAGAACTGAACGAACGCGCCAGCAAAATCGAATTTTGCTGCAGTATGTTTTCCTGATTCCAGCTCCTGCTTCCTGATTCCTGATTCCTGTTCCTGATGTCCAGGGGGTGTAGGGGGGGGTGTGGGGCACGGTGTGGTACACCGTGTGCCGGGGGTGTCATCCGGGGGGCAAAGTTCCTCTTCGAGAACCGCCTGCAACTTCTCGGAAAGGTAGCTTTTTACAGTGTTTTCGTACTGATTAAGCAGATCACAGCGAGGGACGTCCGAGAGGTCGGAAAGCATTCCTTTGAGGTGATCCGGGTTGGCAGGCTCGTTGTAGCGGAACCACGTACGGAGGATGATGACCACCGTGTTGCGGCCCACTTTTGCTATCGGCCAATTGAACGAAACACACACCCTAGACACGGTGTCCCAGGCGTCATCGACACCGTTGCAGCGGCACTTGTCCGCGATCTCCCCAAGCCCTGCGACGACCACCCCAGCACGATTGACGGCTTTGCTTGTGGCGCACCAAATCGCGGTAACAGCCTCCTTCGCATCCAGCCCATCAAACACTTCGTCATCCCATATCCGAGGGTCGATCTTCCGATACTTCGCTGCCATAGTCGCTACGCGTTCGCGCCCCCCTTCGCCCGTTCGGCCAGCATCGCGTCAGCGACCTTGTACGCCCACTCAGCAGTCTTTGCGGGCGTTCCCTGCATACGAACCAGTGCCTGCCCCGCGAACCAATCCCGCAGGCTCATACCTTCCCGTCCGTCTGCTAGCGTGCTGCCGCCCTGCGGAAACGCGGGCGGGTTGCGGTCAATGTCGCTCACGATTCGCCCTCCTGCCTCTTAGCTGGCTTTTGCGGTGGCACCAGCATCCAGCCAGTGAACACCCCGCAGGCATACACAAACGCGATCACCATCCCCCATTGAAAGTCGCTCACGATTCGCCCTCCCCGCTGACGTGGGAAAGCCGCAACTCCATGCCAATGCGTATTGCGTGCCAGTCGTCATCAGCATCCATGAAATACTCCGCAGCCCCACCGATCAGAAACACCAACCGATTGGTGTCTGGCTGATAGCGAAGCTTTACGCGACCGCTGCCAATGCCGTATTCACGAGTTATTGGCAACCACTCCCAGCCCGTCGCGGCAAATTGCTGTGCTTCAGGTATCATTCGTCCGAGCCCTCCCCGCTGACAGCTGCCACTCATCGCCAAGCAAGTCGTGATCGGGTCCGGGGTCGGGTGCCGTAGGCTGGTCGCTTGCCTTCGGGCCGAATACGCAATCGCCGACATAGAAACTCTCAATCCCGCAAATCCGCTGAGCTTCCGCAAGCCCGCTGGGGCAGTGCTCCGCGATCCACGCAAGGGCACTTGCTTCAGTGATGCCACGGGACTGGCTGCAACTTTTGATGCTCGCTTCATTCAAGCAAGCGGTTGATGGCATCACGTCGTCATCGTCATGAAACGCAATCCTCTGCGGATACAACCGCACGGAATCACTGTTGCCTTGTGTCAGATACCATCGCCGCTCCGCTTCCGTGCCGTCCAACGCTTGGTTGGAAGCATCCAGTGCCACCCGCCCTTCTGGCTCCGGTGTCCGATGGATAGCCATTAGGTCGTCATCGTCCACGATTGCATCGTTTAGCATTCGATCGCGAATCTCGTCTATCAATTCCGGCTGCACTTCGAAGCGTTCGATCATCGCCTCCTGAACGCCCAGCTTTCCCGCTGCCAGTTGAAGTGTTGCCGCCATCGACTTGTTGCTCGCTTCCAACTCCGCGACCCGCTGCCGTGCTTCGTCCCGTTCCGACTTCACCGCTTCCAGCTGGTTCCGCAGACTCTCGATGTTCGCAGCCATCCCCGCCAGCTCCGACGCTTCGTCTACACGCTCGCGAGGTTCGCGGATGTCGGAAGCGGTGGGTGGTAGCACTTCGCGGACGTGGACCAGCCGCACGCGACATTTCCCTATATCGTTCGCCTGTTCGGCAGCTTTCGCTGTACTCCATAGAGTGCCCTTGTCGCAAATCGCATCGCCGTACTCGTTGAACCACCACTCACGCGGCTTGCGTTCCGCCTGCCCCGCTTCGTCGGCGTGTGTCAGTGCCGGGCGTTCTTCCCCGCCCCCGGCTGGCGGTGGAGCGGGTGGCGTTTCACCCGTGGAAGTCTCGTTGCCGCCCAAGTCGGCGGTTGCTGTTTCACTCGGCATCAGTCGTCCCCTTTGTGTAAAAACCGGGCCGCCCTCCGTGGCCCCTGCCCGTGCCGTCTCCGTTCGGCCAGCGGTCCCCGCTGTCCAACCGTCCTGACGCGTCACCGTGACGCGTGTTTTCGTTCTTCCATCGCGTTCAACTCTTCCAGCAACGCTTGCTCGTGCAACTCTTGCGGATCAGCCGGGAACGTCTCGACAATCCACGCAAACAAAATCGCCGCGATGCCTCCCAAAATGCAGCCAACCCCGATCACGAAGCCCGCTTGTATCACCAGCGTTTCAACCGTGTCCCATGTAAGCCAAGCCAACATCGTTACACCTCCGTAATCTCAATGACCGTGCAAGGCCCGTCCTTGCGCCGTGTCGCATCCTGCCTGCCATCGACGTGTCTAATCCACTTCGGCCCGTCGTCCACGAACCAACCGACCGCCACGAGCGAGTCAATCAGCTCTTTCGCATTGCCACGTAACACGCTGTCCGCATCCCATAACCGCTGACCCTTGCCGAGCACCCGCGTTAGCGTGATGTCCACGCAGCAGGCAAACGGCTGGCGGCGATACGGCTGCAACGCCAACTCAATGTCCGCCCGCCGCTTATTCGTCCGCCAGAACGCATGCCCGCGCCCGTCGTTGCCGTTAGTCAGTTCGATGGGAAGCGTCTGGATCATTAGAATGGGATGCTTGCGTTCTCTTCCACGTGATCCGCTGCCGTCCGCGGTTGCTCCGCTTGCGTGTTCTGCTGCTGGCACTCGCGTGACGACATGATTGTTTCTTTGAGTCGGTCGCTAAACGTGTCGAATACGCTGCGGTCCCAGTTGTCAATAACGAACAGCACGCTTTGCGAAATCTGCGGTGGGCACTCCTGACCCTTCGGCGGTGCCATCACACTGTTGATGTCCACGTACGTGCGATCACCGTTGACGTTGTGCGTGATGGCCAGCAAGCACGGCACGCCCAACACGGTCGTGATGTCGAAGCCTTGCAGTTCATCGCTCGTGAACGGTCGCGAACGCCACGCTTCCAGGTCACGCCGCAAGTGCGACGCTTGCCCCAACGAAAGCGTGTAGCGTCGCCACACGAGGAACGGCGCACCTTCGCTGTCGTGTTCGGTCGGTAGCTCAAAGCCCAGTAGGATCTTGTGCGACTCCCGCTCCTTGCCTTCCCACGTCGTTCGCTGGTGCCCTAGGTCGATTACCTGGACACAGCGTGCCAAGTGCGTCCCCTGCGGTGCCTTCTCAAAGTCACCGCCGCCGCTATCTGTTGCTACTAGTGGCATATCGCCCCTACCTCCAAACTGGTTTTCAAAGTAAATACGTGCCGAAGTGTTTCAAGTCGCGACAGGAAGTCATCCCAGCCGCCTGCCACCCGCTTGTTGCCGCCGAACTCGTCGGGCGTGATGTCTTGCAGTGGCTTGCCGAGTGCCATTGCCTTGCGTGCGGTCTTGTCGCCCACGCCTAACGCCCCTTTGACGTTGTCCGCGGAATCGCCTACCAGGCACTGGTAGTCCACCCAGCGGGACGCGGGGAATCCGTACTTGCTGACAAGTTCGCTATGCGTCAGCGTGTCAGCGACCAGCACGGGCACACCGCCGCAGATGCGTGTCAGCCCCTGCCATTGCTCGTCGAGTGCTTCCACGCCCGACTTCTTCACGATGCCAACGCGGTCAGGCACCAAGCATTGGTTGAAGTCCTTATCCGCTGAATGAATCACCACGCTTTCCGCAGCCTGCGCCGCGATGCTCGCGATAGCGTCGTCCGCTTCGTAATTCACGGGCGACTGTAGCGCCTGCCATGTGTCCGACGTCAGCAACGCTTCGCGGGCGTGATCAACCGCTTCATACGCACCAGGGTCATACGGTCGCTGCCCCTTGTAGTCGCGTAGCAACGCGTACCGAAAGCACTTGCCGGGATGGTCGAAGACCGCCAAACATGTCAGCGACTCGCCACGGGTTTCCGCAACGCCTTCGCCCCACGCTCGCAGGTAGTGCAAGCGGTTCAGGAAGCGTTCCACCGCGTCCGCTGGTCCGTCCACGTCGTTCATGTGGTACAGCGTGCGGACGAGTCCGTTAGCGTCTAATGCGAGGATCATCGCGGCAACTCCGCAAGCAACGCGGGCCAGTGCCCATACGCGGCCACTTGCACGTCGTAGCGTTCGCTGCACACGCCCGCTTGCTCTGCTGCATCCATCGCGGCACGTAGCGTCCATTCGTCTAGGTCGCCATCGTCCACCGCTTCCACGAACTCACCGAACAGGTACAACGCCCGCCCCTGCGTGTGGTAGTCAATCGCGACCGTAACCGCGTGCGTAAATGTTGGTCGTACTCCAATCATGCCTTCCCCTCCGCTATCGCTAGTGCCTGCTTCCGTTCGCTCTCGTCACAATCCATCCGCCGAACGATGCAAAACCACCGCTCTGCGTCTCGGTACAGCAACGCTCGCTGCTGTTGGTCTGTCGCTTCATTCGCTTGGTGTCGCTTCAGGCGGCACATGCGGGCGTATAGCCGTGCTCTCATGCGGGTGCCTCTAGCATCGAGTCGCGGAACAGTTGCTCTTGCTCCCGCGTGTCCGACTCCACCCGCGACGCTTTCGCCAGCACCGTTTCGATCATTGGTGCTTCCAGTTCTGTAACTGGGATGTGGACGTTTAGCGGATGCTTCGACCCGATGCGGTTAGACCGCTTCACCGCTTGGTAAAACGACTCATAGGAGTCCTGCAACCCGCTGAACACTTGCCGCGTTGCGACTTGCAAGTTAAGTCCGAATCCCAGAATCCGCGGCTTGCTGATCAAGCAGTCTGTTTCGCCCGACTTGAACCGCTCGATCATCGCTTGCCGCTTTGCGTGCGGGGTGCCACCGTCCATCGATTCACCGCCCAGCGACTCTAAGCACTTCCGCTGTTCATGGTCGTATAGGCACCACACCAACGTCGATTCGCTGTCACGCCATGACGCCATTAAGTCACGCATGAAGTAATACTTGAGCGACTGGAACTTCTGCCCCTTGTATTCACCTTTCGACACTTGGCCATAGCTTGCCCGCATCGTGATGCCACCGGCACGCGTAGCGACCAGACTACCTAAGTGCTGATGAACCCAGTCTCGTTGCTGTTGCGACAGCGGCACATCGTGAATGTGCGTCTTGACCGGTGGAAGCGGTTCGCATCCGTCTTTCCACCCATACACCGAAGGATCACTTAGAAATATCGACCAGTCCGACAACGCCCGATAGAACGACTTGATCGCGTGCGGTTTGATCTCCCATCGCTCGCCTGTCTGCCCACGATTGATGAAGTAGGTCGCCAAGAATGCGTTAACGGTCGGGAAACGATCCAAGAACACAGCGTGATTCGCATACTCGATGCGATCATTGGGCGCGGGTGTCCCGGTCAGGCATAGTTTGTATTCCAACCCTTCACCAAGCCGCAAGCACGTGCCCGCCCAATTACCGTAATGACTTTTCAGCACGCTAGATTCATCCAAAATCAACGCCCCTAGATTGCCTTGTGGCGTCGTTTCTTTCAGTGCTTCGTAATTGGCCACGCCGATGCACTCACCATCACCGCAAAGCCAATTCGATAGACCGGATGACGGCACCGACTCGATCGGGAAATCCTCACCCCAAAACTGCATGGCTTCCGCGATCATCTGCGGGATCACCAGTTTTGGCGTGATGATCAGCACCCGCTTGCGCTGGCCGATCCGCTCAAGCACTTGACGGGCATACGAAAGCAGAATCAGCGTCTTGCCCCGTCCGCAGTCAGCAAACACAGCGTACTTCTTTCGCTTCATCGCTATGGATGCGATGTCCCGTTGATAGTCAAACAGCCACGGCTCCGGGGTGTAGTCCGATTCCGTCGTCTCGCACTTGATGCCCAAGTGTTCCGCGTATTGATCAGGCACCCATGCTGTCGAGCCGCGGATACTCCACGCCGGCAGTTCCTTGATCTTCAGAAATTTGCGGTAGTCGTCGAGCGACTTCGTGTCTAACGTGATTCGCACTGAACCGCCCCCCATCCGCGTTCTTTTGCTTCGGTCGCCATCTGCTCAACAATCCATTCGCCGCCGACTTTGCGAAACGTCTCGATGTCCGCTTCACCGGTCTGCACCATGCCAACAAAGCATTGCAGCGTGTGGACCGACGGATGCCCCGCGTTGCCACACGACCGCGTTAGATATGCCCGTATCGTTCGTTCCGCGTCGGTCATGCTTCGCACCCCGCAAACAATGCCAACTGTGATTCGTTATCCTCTTCTGCTGAGGTTAGGTTCCGCAGTGCCTGGGCGTGATACTCCGGCTTGATTTCGCAACCGTAGAAACGCCGCCCCGCTTTGATTGATTCGTATCCCTCTGAACCAATGCCAGCGAACGGGCTAAACACAATCTCACCGGGATTCGTGTAGAGTCGGACGCACCGCTTAATAACCGGCAACTGCAGCGGGCAAATGTGCCGCGTGTCGTCTTCGCTCTTTGCCGCTTTCGTGTTGAGCGTGTCCGTCTCACGGATAGAACGCCAGTCCCACACCCCCTCTGCCCAGTCGATCCACTCTTGACGCGTCAAGCTGTTTTCTGTGATCGGGACTTTGTTCTCACCAGGCGCGATAAACTTAATCAGGTGATCGCTGAACGCGGGTGCTGAACCCGCCCTGTCCTTTTCCAGTGCCGCGAATTGCAGTTTACGTGAACGGGTCCGGATTGCTTGCGATTGTGGATTCTTCGTCACCGCCCAGTCCGTTTCGTATACAAAACCTGCACGCTTCGCTAGTCGGATCATCAGCCCCCGTAGATCCGTCGTCGATGCTTCGCCCGTCCGCTTCACCGCGGCGATGTTCTGGACGTGAACGATGACCACCCGCCCCGGCTTAATCACCGGAAGCAACTGACGCACGAACCACATCAGATGCAACTTGGCGTCGCCGCCGAATGACTCACTGTTGCCAATGTCGCACGACTGATCCGTATACGCGAACAACGCTGGAAACGGTGGCGAGAATATTGCGAAGTCCACGCTATGCCGTGGCATCTCCGACATGTGCTCGATGCAATCGCCCAAATGGACGTGATGCGTCTGGTCGTCTTGTAGTAATGTCATCGTTCCAAATGTCTCCATGCTCTGCCCGCTCGAATGTTCCGCACCAGCGAAACAGACACCCCAACCGCCTTTGCGACTTTCCTGGGGTCCGCTTCGCCGAACTTAATTAGCCTTGCCACGGGCTCGCTTATCTTCGATGTCCGCGACTTGCTTCCCTGTGTTGATTCCCACCCCCGCAGTTCCATCGACCCCTTCATCCTCATCCCCTCCGCATTCGCATAAAACATCGATACGTCCACAGTCACAGCAGCGGCAGTCAATACAAACAGTAAACTTGCTTGGCCTGCCGCATTGGTTACACCCTGATCCCTTCACGATACGAACCCCGCACGTAACGCGGCTTGCTCGTCGTCGTACTGCTGTCGCTCATCCGCTGCCGCTTCCGCTTCGCGGTCACGTTTCTGCTGCAACGCCGTCGCAATCTCCCAAGCGTCGCCCGCGTCTAAGCACTGGCAGATAACCCGCCCGCCTTCGTCGCGGTCGTGGACGTGATGGAAGCCTACCGTGTGTGTGATCTCGTAACGCATTACGCCATTGCCTCCATTTCCGGGTGGTACCGCCTTTCAAAGATGATGCGGCTCTCATCGCCCATGCTGCCGATCCATCCGCTTGCCTTAAACAGCAAGTGTGCGGGCAATATGTTGTCGGGCACATCAGCAACGCATCGCGTACGACGGTCTGCCGAAAGCTTGCTGTCAAGCTTGTCCAGCATCGCGGTAGCAACGCCTTGCCGCCGATGCTCGCAATCCACTGCTAGTCGTAGGAGGTCTAGTCGCTTCCTGTGCAGCTCATAGATCATGAACCCTTGCAGGTCGTCGTTATCGTTCTCCGCGACCATGCCGATGCAATTGCGTTGGCGAAGGCACTTGATGAAATCCTCTTCACCCCAGCAGTGCTCTAGCCCAAATGCCTCGTAGTCGATAGCGAGCATCAGCGGCATATCGCGTCGGACCATCCAGCGTATATGCGTCATCGCACTAGCCTCCAAACCTTGATCTCTCGCCCGTGATTCGTCTTGCGTGCGGATGCCTTCCGCTTGCCCGTGAATTGCCACTCACCGCCTTTGAACAGCGAGCCCGCCGCGGGCCCAAGCACGATGCCGCGTGCGTAAAGCACCTTGCCAACTTCGTCCGCGTCCGTTTCGCCGCCATTGGCTAACGCCAAGTCGCGGGCAATGCTGCGGGCTTGTGCAAGTGCGTCACCCTTCGCGTCCGCCGCGGCTTGCATGCCATGCTCTTTTGCGGATGTGCTGGCGGTCGCGCTGAAGGCTGAAGCCCTCCCAGCAGGGTCATAGGCGTCAGCCTCGCCCGCTGGGTTGCTGCTAGGGTTTGTAAATAGCGGGCCAGCGTCCGCGTCCGTTGTGGTTCGTACGTAGTCGCTCATGACGACGCCCCCCGTAGCCCCGACGCCACGTAACGCACTTCGCGGTCAACGCGGACGCGGTAAACGTGCGACGGGTTGTCCTCGTCGCGGACTTCCACGGTGGTGATGTCTAGGCAGAGGAACCTTGCCGCTTCCTTCGCCGCCTGCTCGATCGTCACCGCTCCGCGGGAAATCCACGGGCCGTGCCCGATGCGTGTCTGTCGATTCATGATGCGGCCTCCCGCTCTTGGCGATACAAAGTCAACTGCCTCTCTAGCACTCGCACGTTTGCATCAAACGCACGTATGTGTGGCCACGGGCATGGCTTGCCATCGTTTCGCATGAACGCCGCCGCTAGCTGGGTCCACATTTCGTGGCACTCATCTTGCATTGCGCTGAAGTTGTTAACCAAGTCTTCCGCAGCCTGCAGAACTGACTGCACCTGAAAGATTGGGCAGGCGTTCTCGGAAATAAGCCCGTCGATCCCGCTTTGGATGAAGTAAGTTTGTATTGCCATTAAAAAACCC
Organism: Bythopirellula sp.; assembly: GCA_965230685.1. GTDB lineage: Bacteria > Planctomycetota > Planctomycetia > Pirellulales > Lacipirellulaceae > Bythopirellula. The sequence continues at coordinate 10,343 of CBDDLO010000001.1, read as the reverse complement.
TCGCCCTGCGTTGGTGAACACGCAGCAAGGCGAGGGCAAGAAAGCAACAAAGTTGCTGGCCCGGTTTGTGTCGTCGTGATGCGTGTTCGGCAGTAAAGGTATCGGCACCGATAGCGACTGTCAACAATAATTTGCAGGTTTTCCAGGTTTTCGTTCCTTCCGCTGGAAACGCCGCAGTTCCTCCGTCGTAATCAGCCACAGCGGACCTACCTTTGTGCCGATTCGCCCTTGCTGGCAGAATTGCCGCACACGCACGGGCGTCAAACCCAGTCGCTGTGCGGCCTGCGTCACGGTCAAGTGTTGCGTATTGTTCATACTGCTAGTATTGTCCGCGATAGTGTTTTGTCAAACGCCCGCGCCCCGCATCTGCTACGATGGTGCCCTTGTCGTGTGCGTGGCGGTCTTGATCGTGGGTGTCGTGTTGCGGTTGATGAGGAGGTGATGATGGCGCTTCGGCACTGCCAAGACTGTAAGGGGACGGTTAGCAGTCGAGCGAAAACGTGCCCGCACTGTGGCAATCAGTTTGCAACGTTTGGCACTGGGCTATTTTTGGTGGACACCGCGTGCGTAGTCTTCTTGCTTTTTGCGGGGCTTTCTCTGGTCGGAATGGCAATGGCGTTGCTAGGGCTGCTTTCAGGACCGCTCCCCCAGTGACTTCTTCCGCGGTGGCGGAAACGGTAGCGACCGCCGAAAGCTTGCCGCGTTCTTGTCATAGTCCACGCCATACTCCTTTGCCACTACATCTCGCCCGATGTGCCAGTCGTGCTCTGACCAGTGCAGTTTATGCCGTGCGTGGAAGAACATCCGCTCGCCAATGAATTGCATTTCGTGCCCGTGGGCCTTGGCGTGCGTTGGTATCCAATAGTCCCAAAACGGTCGACCGATCGCTAACGGCAGTTCCGGGTACGTTTCAGCCTGGTCTGGCGTGAAGCTAAACGCGTCCAATCCCCACAGTTCACGCGTAGCAGCCTGATAGTCCGGGCATCCCGTTTTTGTCTTGGGGTAGTTCCAGCGAATGCCGGCCACTTGCTTGCCCTGCCGCAGCGGGTCGATTATCTGGCTTTGGTCGCCATAGATTTCGATGTCGGAGTTAATCAGCAAGACGGGATGATTCAGCTTGCGAGCTACGCGGATAAGGTCAACGATTCGCGTGGTTTCTCGTTCGTAGAATCCGCTTTCCTGCGTCTTGCCCACCCACTCGCTAACCTGTGGATACTGCCCGCGCAGCGACGCCACTTCATGCGGCTGGTTCACCGCAACAACCGACAGCCCAAACGCCTTCCACGAGTCCAGGCAGACCGCCTGCCGTTCTTGGTGGTGTGGCAGCTCCGATAGCGCCGTCACCGCAATGCAGTGTTCGTCCATCGACGATTGCTGCTGTCCCTTCCACTTCCACACTTTCTTATCCCAGCCGCAATAGCGGCACCTGGTGGGACCGTCTACGTCGAAGATCACCGACTCACACGATGGGCATCGCATCGACACCTGCCCCCACTTGCCGATCGGGCATTCTGCGTAGGGTGTCTTGATTCCGACTTCGACTCGGCCTGGGTAATCGTCAGACGGTCGCAGCTTTTTGAACTCTTCGCAGACTCCGTCTTTGTTGTGCGGGCAAAAGCGACATTCGACAGCACGTTTTTTCTGATACTTGATTTCTGCGGATGAATCACCCGTGCAGCAATTATGCACCCATCCGACTGGGCGCTTGTGCGTAGTTACGCCACATTCCCCGCAATGGAAGTCTTGCAGTTGGGGTGGTTGCGGTACTGCCCGTGCCTGCTCGCGTGTCAGCCGTCGCTGGTCTTTGCCGTTGTGTGATGTCGGTCGCAGCCTCGCGCCTACTCGCTTGCTCTGGCAGCACTTCTTTTCTCCGCTCACGTGCTTTCTCCATCGGGGCAGCAATCAGGCGGGAAAATGCCCTCTTCAAGCTGTTGGAAGTCCCCATCGGGGTCGCCTGGGAACACTTGCCCGAACGGACAGGTGAACGTGGGATCGTTGAAGATGGCTTCGGGCAGCACGTCGGCCTGCACACCGCACAGTGCATGCTGTATCGCCACGTCCGTGGGATTCAGCTTTACGTACTTCACATCCGCGCCGGGGAACACGTAGCCTGCAGCGTGGATCTCGTTGAGTATTTCATCCACCAAGCCAATTGACGGGTCAGTACACGCTAGCGGCAGATCATCGGGCGGTTGCCCGTCTGGCTGCTTCACGTACTTGCAGCACACCTCGAATACGTGCGTCAGGTCATAAAATAATGGGGATAGTTCTCCATTTTCAATTCGCTGATTACTGCTGATGCCGATTAGCTTTAACCCCTCGATGTCATCGCCTAGGTCTTGCAGCGGAATCGGTCCTGGTGGATTTGATGCGTGCGGATTGTTGCCAATGACTGTATTGACCGTGATGATGCCCACATCACAGAAAAAGTCGCAGCAATCCAGATCGTCGGGGTTCGGGCATTCTTCAATATCAAAAGTGATCGTCGGCGTGATCTCTGGATTGCGATAAGTAACCGTGGCTTTGATGACTGGGTCCATCGGGTCTAGCTCATCCCCGCAATCGTCTTCGCACTCCGTGATCGTCGCACCGACTGTAAACTTCAGTCCTGGCGATTCGTAGGTAACTCGGTGCCGATCGGGGCAAGGGTCATCGTCGCGTTCGTACACTGCTGGCCAACACGACAGAGCTGGTTCAAAGTCTGGAAGCGTAACGCGCGGGTGTCTCTGCTCTCCGTATCCGTCCTTCCAGTTGATATGCTCCCAGCACGTATCCTGCGTAAAGTCCTCCCAGTCTTCGTACTCGTTGTACGCCCATCGCAAACCGCCGTTAGCTTCCATCTGGTCGCCGCGCCCAATGCGCTTGGTGTCTTTATCGATGCGACCAAGCACCATTTTTAGCGCCCACCCGTCTACCTCGTTCCAGTACGTGATGCCTTCCTTGGTTAACTCAGGGCCTGTGGGGTCGCCAATAAACTTGAAGTACCAGTGGCATGGTTTGCACTCGAACAAGTAGGGGCAGCAGTCCTTGTCCACGGCAATCTCCAAGTCTTCCGCCAGCACATGCAGCATGTCCGTGCTGTATCCGTTGCCGAGAATCGGCCCGATGATCAGGTCGCCGTACTGTTGGGCGTAGTCCACATAACAGCTCGTGAACTCCACGACATACCACGCCTGTGGCCCGTTCGTTTCGAAGATGCGGCAATGCTCGCCACATTGTAGGTCTGGCCCAAGTTTGTCACCGTGGTCCACGTACAACCAGTCGCGTTCGTGCCACATGTGCCAACGGTACACGCTGCTGCCCGTGCGGTACGCTGGCTTGACTTGGCTTGAAACTTTCACCCGCTGCCCGTGGCAGATCGTGCGGCTGTTTTTAACCGGCATCTCAATAACCACATCCTGCACCGTGTGGTCAAAGAACAAATCACCCGCAGAGTTGAACGAACCGCCCAAGATGTTGATGCAGCAGTCGCTACAGCACGTGCATGCCGCTTCGTCTATGGAGAGGTAGCCATCCAGCAGGATAAGCTTGTCTTCCCCGTTATCGCGTTTGACCGGTAGCTCGTGCATCCATTACGTCTCTTCTTCTTCCTCGATGTCGGGGCACTCGTAAAGATCGATGCAACTGTCCCCGGTGTCCTCGATAAAGCAGGACACAAACGATGCTTTGTCAACACAAAGCTTTTTGTTCCCTTGCTGGTCTTCCTCAATCCGTAGTTTCGGATCGTACTCAACAACCTTCAATTGCGCCAGTGAAGCGTTCGCGGAATCGAGCACGTATTTGTGTTCCTCTGGCACGTAACGTCCCGTGATGCACGCCTCGTCCAGTTCGCAGTTTAAATCGCAAAAGAACTCCCACCCCAGGTTTCCGCATGCGTTCTGATCTGGCTCCGCGCCGTCCACCCAATCTGTCGGGATGATAGCGGACGCATCCGTGCCTGAAATAGTGCCGTAAACGCGACGTGCAAACTGCTCTTCCACGTCCACGATGTGCCATTCCGCTTCAACCGCTGGCGTCTCTTTCCGCAATTCTTGGTTATATGGGTCTGACGGCTGGGCGTTTGTTACACGCTCGACAATCGCGGTTTTGTGCTGGTTAACCGCCTCGCTTCCGCTACCGCTGGTCTTGTACGCGGGACCGTCTTTGCCGTGGGGATTTTTCGCCCCGATTTCGTACTTCAGTCGGTCTTGATCAACCTTGATGTCCCACTCGTCGGGGATGTCAACGCACGGATGACACGACAACCGCCAGTCGTCCGCGTCCTCTGGCTTGACGTGGGATAGCTTGTCGTCCGTGTGAACTGCGACTACATAGGGTTCCTTAACGAACTTAAACACGCACTCCGTTAAGTACGCTTTCACGCGACTGATGGGCAGCGTGCAGTCTTCAATCTGCCAGAACGCTTCCCGCTCGATGCCGCCCGATTGCGTGCCGTCCAGTTCGGGGCAGAAGTACGCGACGCCATTGCCGTCTTCTTGAATGGTCGGAAACTCGTTGCGAAGGTCGTGGACTTCTACCGTATCGCCAACGCTGATCGCTTCGCCCGTGGTGGGGTCGATTGGACTGCCTTCAATCTTTGTCACTTCCACGTTAACGTGCCTGTTGACGATCGCAGCCAGTGTGCGGAAGTGAATCCGTGGCGAACTGCTGCCGCCCCCGCCTCCACCACCGCCGAACACAAACATGCGGTGCAGGTTGTCTTGCAGCGGATCGGGGCCAATGTAGGAGAAAATCCCGCCTTCGCTTGCTTGCGTGTCCCATGTGCCGACGATGGGTGAACGCAACTGGCCAGAAGTTCCGCCTGTCGTGCTGTAGGCTTTCACTTCGGGACCGTCGAAAGCGGTTCCGAAGCCACCAGGCTCAATCGGATGCGGGCTGTTGAACAGATAGCCGCCGCCATCACCAGCAGCATCGCGAATCCTGGTGACCCTGATTGCAGTACGGTCGCCGCTGCCGTCACGTAGCGTGCCCGATACCTGCATCACTGCGTAGGGCGGTGCTGTGCTCTCGTCTGCGTTGAAAACGCGAATGGGCGTCTGCGGCGGATCTTGGTGCTGATGGTGTTGGATGAACTCACGAAACAAAGCCGCCTGACCTTCGATGGAGTCTAGGCGGTTAAGTACAGCTTCCGCTGTTTCAACGTCGTACCATCCCTCTTGCACCGCTATACCTTACGCGTGGAGCGTTTCGGTTTGATCAATCACTAGCTTCAGCGTGTCCGCCGCTTTCGCAGTGCCAATCGTCGTCACGTACTCGGACGATGTGAGGTCACCAACCGGGGCAATAGCCCCTTTGGTCGCTGAAATTGCATATGTCTCGCCAATTGACAACGTGCCACCAAGATCCACAACGCTGCCATTGGGGGCCAATACGAAATACTCGTCTGTTGCTGCGGGCGTCAAGCAAATGCCGACGCAGGCCGCAGCCGCAACCGTATTGCCTTGGCACTGATAGTATTTGTTGCTGTTCAGGTAAACGGGTTGCCCTTGCGTCAGGGCTTCACCCGCCTGCTTTACAGATACGGAAGTGCTGCTGCTTTCGTCGGTCAGACCAACATTCGCAGCCGTTTGTGATAGGTCTGCCATCAGATCAATCCTAAAAGGGAGTAGTCGCGATAGTTAACGGTTTGAAAAAATAGAAACGGGGGATCGGGATCAAACTCGGTCCAGCGGTCGCCCGCTTCGCTTAGCAAGACTGGCCGTGTCACCTTGTCATCGTTCTTGTCAACAGCGTGGAAAATGCGATCAGTGAGCAAGTCCCGCACCAAGTAGCCTTCGTGCCTCGTCCGCTTCCACCATGCGCGATGCGGCTTGTCTTCGGTTCCATAGGGGTAACGGAATGTAATTTCGGCTTGCACTTCATCGTAGGCAGGTACGCCGTCTTGATACACACCGCGCACGTCGAATCGCGTCAGTTTGCCGAGCCCACGCGCAAAAGATCCCCAACGCGTAATGACGATGTCATCGTTGACGCTATGAAAGAACGGGTGGATGTCTGCAACGCTGATTGCACCAAGTTGATAAAACCGCTTCACCACCAAAACCCAATCCACAATGTCTTCAGTCAGTCCGTGGATCGGTTCGTCGTTAGCAGTCGCGATCGGCTTGTTATTTATGTCAATGTCGATCTGTTGATTCGTTCGAAGATTGCGAAACTCTTGCTCTGGCTCCTGGTTCCAGGGATCATCGGTCGGGCCTTCGCCCCAGCGGCCTTCCCATGTCACCAGCGCCATCCAGAATACTGGACCCATCTTCTCGACCGTTACCTGCTTAACGGTCACGAACGGATTGCCGGGATAGGCTTCGCCTTTACGCGGTAAGTCTGGTGCCGACATGATCGCGGGCTGTCGCTCGTCCACGGTGGCAACGATGGTGTATCCGTCACGAAAACGGATAGTTGTGTCTGGCCCACCGTCCGTGTCAAGCGTTCCACGAGCACGCGACCACATTAGCTTGGCAGCTTCTACTGTCATCGCCGCCCCCTGCCAACTTGCACGCCCGGTCCCTGAATCTTGCCTACCATTTCTTGCAGCAGTTCGTTGTTCAGGTCTAGTTTTTCGTTCGTTTTGTCAACTTTGCGGTTGGTTAGTTTTTGCTCTTGGATCACTTCCACTTCTGGTCGGGGTCCGCCACGAGTTAGGAGTCGTGTCTCTTGTCCAAATAATGCCCCTCGCACAGTTCGCCGCAGGTCACCCAGACCACCGCCCGCACCGCCAGCGTCCTCCGACGCTTTAATAGCAGCCTCTGCCATCTCTTTTAGGTAGGCCTTTTGCGTCATTCCCGCAGACAGCGACAACGTCGCATCAGGCGTGGGTGACAGGCTGCTGGCAAGGTCATCTGCTGCGATTCGCACCACGCTTTGAAAAGCCTTCTTCTGTAGCCCCTCCAGGCCGCCTGCACGCAGCGTTTCAAAAAAACGCGACAGACCGAATGCATTAGGACCGCCGCCGAAAATGCGGAAGAATCCGCCACCCGCACGCGTACCCGTGGTTGCTGTTGTCAGGTCGTCGGCAGCCCCGCCCAGTGGCGTCGCAAGAGCGCCAGCCAGCGTCAACTTAAGCGCGTTGACGCGAATCATCAGCCGCCCGATTTTGTCGTTGGCACGCTCCACCGCTGCTTCTGTCTCGGTGGATAGCACCATTCCCAAGTCCTTGGCCTGCTGCTTGAAGTCTTCCAGTGCCGAAGAGCCCGCACGCAGCGTGTTGACAAGCCCCGCACCTTCGCTGTCGAACAACTTAAATGCGATCCGCAATTGATCCGACTCGTTGTCTACTTCCCTAATTGCGTCCGCAATCTCACGGAATGCTGCACCAGGGTCCATATGCACCAACCGTTGTGCATCCAGATTCAATTCCGCAATAACTGCCTTTGCTTCGCCCGCGCCTTGGGCAGCTTCAGCAATGCGTCGCGTCATTCGCTGCAACGCCATATCTACCTGGCTGCCTGCCATGCCTGATAGTTCCGACGCAGCCAGCCGCAAGCCCACCAGCTCCTCGGTCATGATGCCGATTCTACGAGCGGTCTTTGCCGTGTCATCTATTCGCTGCATCGCATCCGCGACGCCATGAATTGCACTCGACAGGGTTAAACCGCCACCGATCCCCAGTAACGCGCCGGGCGCGAGTAGCCCACCGATTGCCGATGTGACTTTCTTGGTTGTGCTCTGAATGCCAAGTAGATCCTGCTTAACGCCTGCAATCACTTTGCGAGCGTTGTTTTTAGCACCGATGCGGATTGTTGCGTCGTCAGACATCTTCGTTGTGGATTCGTGCCGTTTCGCTATCTAGCCGCTGCTTCAAATGAAGCAACCACGCGGACTGATTCAGCAACCCACCGTCAACCGGCCAGTCACCGTCGCCGCACATGCCGGCTAGGTTCACGTCACTTGCAAATCTTCCTCCTACGAATTGCCTCGGGCATTCCACTGTAAAACCGCCGCCGCGGCAGTCTTTGCACCCGCTGCCGTCACACTGCGGGCACTCAATCACATTCAGTTCTGTCTCATCCGGTTTGCACTTCACGCCGCACTTGTTACAGAGCTTTCCGCAGCGGATGAGGGCTGCGACTCTGGCTTTTTTTCCTCTTCGTTTGACAACCTCGCTTGTTCGTTGGTTTTGCGGATGATCTCCCGCACTAGCGGCAGGTTCATTCGATCCATGAACGCAGAGAACTCGTCGTCGGACATGTAGCTGACGCAGTGCCGCAGGTGCTTTTCAAGTTCCTGCATGCACTGCTCAACCGTCCCTGTAAACTCGTCAATCGCGAGGATGTCACGCTGCTGCCTCCACGACAGTGACACGACTTCCAGCCGTGTTTCTTTGCTTCCGTAAGTGATCGTAAACCGTTCCCCCGGCTCTACTGCTCCCATCGCTTTCACTCCTTATGCGTCATTGAACGTGATCGATACCGCTTGATCCTGTGTCGCACCGTTCTTGTTGGCCTGCAACGTGATCTGGTCTTCTTGCAGCCCGCCGCGGTCGCCCTCTTGAATGTTGAAAATCTGCGCCTTCGGAACGCTGATCGTGATGTCGCTGCTGGATGGTCCATCCAGCACGATCGACAGTGCCGCCTCTGTGCCCGCTAGCCAGTCGCCGTAGTGGTCGTCGTTGGCCACTAGGTCGCTTTCAGGGTTGATCTCAACGCTGGGATAGGCGTCTGTGATGATGCCGCTGACGAATCCCGCCGCGGTGCTGGCACATTCCCGCAAGTGGATATTGTTCCCGAAATCCAGGTTTGTGTTCGTCACGCACAACGCCGTTCCGCCAAGCGTGGTCGTGGCGGACGCGTACCGAATGATCGTATCCGCGGGGTACGTCGGCGCAAGGATTGCGGTATCGGCGACCGCCTGCCACACGCCTTGGAACGACCATTCGATGCTGGACCGTTCGCCGCTGGGGTTCATCCAGCGAGCGTTACCAACCGCGCCTGCCAAGGTCTTTTTAAGTCCGTTTTCGTAGACCGCCAACGTGCCTGTCTTGACGTTACTGCCTGGTCCTTCGCTGCGCTGCGTGAACACGCCGCTACTGTTGACGTAACCGCACAGCGGAAGCAGCACCGTCGCCCAATCAGGAAGCGTAGACGTGCCGTCCCACTCCACATCGGTCTTGAACGTCATCGAGCCACCACGTTTGCCCGCAACGCCTGGGAGGCGATTAAACCCGCCCTGCCCTTCACGTGCCTGCACAGCGATGTCGCCTTGAATGTCGATGTCGTAAGCGTTGAACTGTGCATCGGAAGCAGAAAGCGTTTCAGCGGTTCCAATCGTGGATTCAATCGCTGCCGCAATCGTCCGAATCTTCCGTAGTAGTGGCATCGTCGATTTCCTCGGTTGGTTTGCTAATCAAAATCGGCTGCCCAGCGGTTTGCGGGTTCACCGCATAATCGCTCGACAGTGCCTCAACAATGTTTTGGCGCAGGGCTGTTTCGGTGTCGCCGGGGGGGACTTGGAGCAATGCACCGACGCAGCCCCGCGCTTGGTCAGGAAGCAGCCCGACAGTCCGCAGCGGTTGCTCGTGCAAGTCGCCCGCTTCCGCAAGCACAACCACCCGACGCGGAAACACCGTTACCGCCGCGCCCTTGGCGGGATGGATGGCTTCGATACGTTGCTGCACGTCGTCAATCACGCTAGATCCTCCCCGAACGTTTCAGCACGTTAAACTTGATGCGGCGGTCCACCTGCTTGCGTAGTTCGCCCTGAATTTCACGCACGCTTGGCGGTTTCATTCGCTTCAGCACGAACACGCCCCACGGGGATGGTCCGTGCAGCTTGTCGATCGGCAGGCGGCTCTTGCCCCGCCGCTTGTAGACGTGATTGCCGAGTTTTGGGCTGATGAACGCACCAGCAACGCGGTTGCGCCCCGTTCGCTTGCTGATGCGATACGAAACACCCTTGCGGGTCTGCCGTGGCTTAAACGCTTTCAGGGGCAACCGCTTTGTCTTCCGCAGTCGCACTTCACCTGATGGGGCAAATCCGCCCGTGACCTGTGTGCTGATGAGTTGATTGACAGAGCGGGCAGGTGCAGCCAACTCGGTTCGAACTTGGCGTGACATAACAGTCTTCGCCTTCCTGGTTGTGGCACGTACCGCAATCCGCATCTCGTTTTCGAGCTTGCGATTCATGCCGTCCAGGCTGCGTTCCAGTTCTCGCAACTGCCGGGGGTCAATGTCTAGCGTCAGCATACCGTCACCCCACCGTAAACGGGTCGAGTTCCGAAACGCGGTACGTCACTGTCAGCAGCACCGTCGCACCGTCCCACGAAGGCTCATTGAAGTGATTACCCGCCGACATCCGCGCGTGCTTCGCGTTACCACCGAACGTGTGCCATGTCGCTGCGTCGTTGTTCG